>NZ_CP138496.1:197500-5842500 GCF_033802765.1 Variovorax sp. EBFNA2 | reverse complement strand
TGAACTGAAACATCTCAGTAGCTCGAGGAAAAGACATCAACCGAGATTCCGAAAGTAGTGGCGAGCGAAATCGGAAGAGCCTGTTAGTGATAGCACAAGACATAACGGAACAGCTTGGAAAGGCTGGCCATAGCGGGTGATAGCCCCGTACGTGAAATGACCTGTGTGGTACTGAGCTAACGACAAGTAGGGCGGGACACGAGAAATCCTGTCTGAATATGGGGGGACCATCCTCCAAGGCTAAATACTCATCATTGACCGATAGTGAACTAGTACCGTGAGGGAAAGGCGAAAAGAACCCCGGGAGGGGAGTGAAATAGATCCTGAAACCGCGTGCTTACAAAAAGTAGGAGCCTCGTAAGGGGTGACTGCGTACCTTTTGTATAATGGGTCAGCGACTTACATTCAGTGGCAAGGTTAACCGAATAGGGAAGCCGTAGAGAAATCGAGTCCGAATAGGGCGATCAGTCGCTGGGTGTAGACCCGAAACCAAGTGATCTATCCATGGCCAGGATGAAGGTGCCGTAACAGGTACTGGAGGTCCGAACCGACTAGTGTTGCAAAACTAGCGGATGAGCTGTGGATAGGGGTGAAAGGCTAAACAAACTTGGAAATAGCTGGTTCTCTCCGAAAACTATTTAGGTAGTGCCTCAAGTATTACCATCGGGGGTAGAGCACTGTTTTGGCTAGGGGGTCATGGCGACTTACCAAACCAAGGCAAACTCCGAATACCGATGAGTACAGCTTGGGAGACAGAGCACCGGGTGCTAACGTCCGGACTCAAGAGGGAAACAACCCAGACCGCCAGCTAAGGTCCCTAAAATTGGCTAAGTGGGAAACGAAGTGGGAAGGCTAAAACAGTCAGGATGTTGGCTTAGAAGCAGCCATCATTTAAAGAAAGCGTAATAGCTCACTGATCGAGTCGTCCTGCGCGGAAGATGTAACGGGGCTAAGCCAGTTACCGAAGCTGCGGATTTGCAATTTATTGCAAGTGGTAGGAGAGCGTTCTGTAAGCCTGTGAAGGTGCGTTGTAAAGCGTGCTGGAGGTATCAGAAGTGCGAATGCTGACATGAGTAGCGTTAAAGGGGGTGAAAAGCCCCCTCGCCGTAAGCGCAAGGTTTTCTACGCAACGTTCATCGGCGTAGAGTGAGTCGGCCCCTAAGGCGAGGCAGAGATGCGTAGCTGATGGGAAACAGGTCAATATTCCTGTACCGATTGTTAGTGCGATGTGGGGACGGATCTTAATAGGTCATCCAGTTATTGGATTATTCTGGTTTAGTTGGATGTAGGCGTGCATTAGGCAAATCCGGTGCACATATACCGAGGCCAACGATCGAGCGGACTTGTCCGTGAAGTGACTGAACGAGGTTCCAGGAAAAGCCACTAAGCTTCAGCTAACAACGACCGTACCGCAAACCGACACTGGTGCGCGAGATGAGTATTCTAAGGCGCTTGAGAGAACTCAGGAGAAGGAACTCGGCAAATTGACACCGTAACTTCGGAAGAAGGTGTGCCCTATTAGTGTGTAGTGAACAACGAAGCATGAATGGGTTGCAAAAAATCGGTGGCTGCGACTGTTTATTAAAAACACAGCACTCTGCAAACACGAAAGTGGACGTATAGGGTGTGACGCCTGCCCGGTGCTGGAAGATTAAATGATGGGGTGCAAGCTCTTGATTGAAGTCCCAGTAAACGGCGGCCGTAACTATAACGGTCCTAAGGTAGCGAAATTCCTTGTCGGGTAAGTTCCGACCTGCACGAATGGCGTAACGATGGCCACACTGTCTCCTCCTGAGACTCAGCGAAGTTGAAATGTTTGTGATGATGCAATCTCCCCGCGGAAAGACGGAAAGACCCCATGAACCTTTACTGTAGCTTTGTATTGGACTTTGAACAGATCTGTGTAGGATAGGTGGGAGGCTTTGAAGCAGGGTCGCTAGATCTTGTGGAGCCAACGTTGAAATACCACCCTGGTGTGTTTGAGGTTCTAACCTAGGTCCATTATCTGGATCGGGGACAGTGCATGGTAGGCAGTTTGACTGGGGCGGTCTCCTCCCAAAGCGTAACGGAGGAGTTCGAAGGTACGCTAGTTACGGTCGGACATCGTGACGATAGTGCAATGGCATAAGCGTGCTTAACTGCGAGACTGACAAGTCGAGCAGATGCGAAAGCAGGACATAGTGATCCGGTGGTTCTGTATGGAAGGGCCATCGCTCAACGGATAAAAGGTACTCTGGGGATAACAGGCTGATACCGCCCAAGAGTTCATATCGACGGCGGTGTTTGGCACCTCGATGTCGGCTCATCTCATCCTGGGGCTGTAGCCGGTCCCAAGGGTATGGCTGTTCGCCATTTAAAGAGGTACGTGAGCTGGGTTTAAAACGTCGTGAGACAGTTTGGTCCCTATCTTCCGTGGGCGCTGCAGATTTGAGGAAGCCTGCTCCTAGTACGAGAGGACCGGAGTGGACACACCTCTGGTGTATCGGTTGTCACGCCAGTGGCATTGCCGAGTAGCTAAGTGTGGAAGAGATAACCGCTGAAAGCATCTAAGCGGGAAACTCGTTTCAAGATGAGATCTGCCGGGGCCTTGAGCCCCCTAAAGAGTCGTTCAAGACCAGGACGTTGATAGGTCAGGTGTGGAAGCGCAGTAATGCGTTAAGCTAACTGATACTAATTGCTCGTGCGGCTTGACCCTATAACTTTGATCAATCTGATCAAGGTGTTATGCCAAGTTGACGCATTCAAAATAATTCGCCAAAAGCTGATTCCAAACTCTATGAATTCGTCTGATTGATCGTGTGATCAATCGGACAACCCTTTATGCCTGATGACCATAGCGAGTTGGTACCACTCCTTCCCATCCCGAACAGGACAGTGAAACGACTCAGCGCCAATGATAGTGCGGGTTCCCGTGTGAAAGTAGGTCATCGTCAGGCTCTTACAGCCCAGAAAACCCCAGTCAGCAATGACTGGGGTTTTTTGCTTTGCGCGACGCAAAGACAAAGAACACGCAAAGCACGAGCAAGCGAATAGTCGGACAAAGAAAAAGCGCCCACTCGAAAGAGATGGCGCTTTTTTATTGCAGCAAACAACCGCCAATCAGGCGTTGCGGACCCCAAGAGCATCGGATTGTGCTGCGCCAGCCGCAATCAGCTCTGCCAACAGATCCTCAGTCAGGGCTGCCAGCGTCTCACCAGCAAAGAATCGAGCCCGAAGCCGCTCGAAAAACAGCGTCCCACCAACCCAATCAGCCCAATCCGCTCGCGACACCGCATGCAGCTCCAGCAACTTGAACTTCATCAACACCTTCATCGCATGACGCGCGTGCTTCACCGGGTCTCGCTGCAAGCCAGCTAAACGCCGGCGCGCAGTTTGCAAAGCTCGGTCGACGTCGCCAAAGACTCCTCCATGGCCCGGAATCACATGCAGAGGCGCCAGCTTCTCGATCAAATCGAGCGTCGCAGCGATATCTCCGAACGAGGGCTCACCCATCAGTTCAGGAAAGGCGATGCCAAAGCCGTTTTCCCAGAGTGCATCCGCGGAAATCAGGGTCCGCGACACTGGATCGAACAGGATCACCGAGTGCGGATCGTGACCTGGAGCGCCGTGCGCTTGCCACGCCCTGTCTCCCAAGAGGCATTCAGTGCCTGGCTCGAGCAGCCCGGTGAAGCCAAAGCGCGGGCAAGTCTGCCCTGTTGCAAGAAAACTCAGACCCTGCGCATCCCACCGCTCGACCAACGGCGCCTCGCCAGGTGGAATGTCCGTTCGCAGTGACGGATAACGCTGCTGCAAAGCCGCGTTCCCCCCGCAGTGATCGCTGTGCAGATGCGTGTTCAGCACCCGATCGAGCGGACGCTCTCCAAGAACGGATTCCACCAGTGCCAGCGTCTGATCGGCATGCGTGGCATACCCCGTGTCGACCAGCGCCGTTTCCTCTGCCCCGACGAACAGGATGTTGTTCGACGACAGCCAGCCCCGCTCGAACACGACGACATTCGCCGGCAGTCCGGCGCTGGCTTCCCCGTGATGCGCTACGCGCTCAGGCACCGGCACCGGCACTGGTGCGCAGTTCGCGCCGCAGGATCTTCCCCACGTTGGTCTTGGGCAGCGACTCGCGGAACTCGATGTGCTTCGGCCGCTTATAGCCGGTCAGTTGTCCGTTGCAGTACTGGAGCACGGCGTCTTCCGTCAACGTCGGGTCCCTGCGGACCACGAAGACCTTGATGGCTTCGCCTTGCTTTTCGTCCGGCACGCCGACGGCCGCGCATTCGACCACCCCCGGGCACAGCGAGATCACGTTCTCCAACTCGTTCGGGAACACGTTGAAACCGCTCACCAGGATCATGTCCTTCTTGCGATCGACGATCCGGCTGTAGCCGTCTTCCTGCATCACGGCGATGTCGCCGGTGCGCATGAAGCCGTCGGCTGTGAAGGCCGCTGCCGTCTCGGCGGGCTGGTTGTAGTAGCCGGTCATCACGTTCGGGCCTTTGATGCAGAGTTCGCCCGCCTGGCCGATCGGAAGCGATTGGCCTTCATCGTCCTTGATCGCGATCTCAATACTCGGCAACGGCAGGCCAATGGTGCCCGTGAACTTCGTGTTCGACACCGGGTTGTTGGTGCCGATCGCGCAGGTCTCGCTCATGCCCCAGCCTTCGATCATCGGGCAACCGGTGGCCTCGAACCACTTGCGTGCCGTGCCTTCGGAGGCGGCCATTCCACCGGCCTGAGATACGAAGAGCGTAGAGAAATCGACCGACTTGAACTCCGGGTGCATCAGCAGCGCATTGAACAAGGTGTTCACCGCCGGCAGCATGTGGAAGGGCCGCTTCTTCAACACCGCGACGAACTTGTTGAAGTCGCGAGGGTTCGGGATCAGCGTCATGTGCGAGCCCTGGCGAATCACGAGCAGGCACAGCGTCAACGCGAAGATGTGATACAGCGGCAGCGCCGCGATGCTGTTGACCTTCGCCAGGTCGCCGGCCCGCGACAGCGCGGGTGTGAACCAGGCTTCGGCCTGCAGCGTGGCGGCCACGATGTTGCGGTGGGTCAGCACCGCGCCCTTCGACAAGCCGGTGGTGCCGCCCGTGTACTGCAGGAAGGCGATGGAGTCGAGCGTGCTCTGATCGGGCCCGAGCGTGCGCCCGCGGCCTTCGGCAATCGCCTGCTTGAACGGCGTGACCGTGCGGCCGTCGCTCAAAGGCAGCTTGTAGGGCGGCACCATCTTGGCCAAGTGGCGCACGGCCACCGTGATCCACGTGCCGTACAGCCCGCCGAGCAGGTCGCCCATCGAGGTCATCACCACGTGCTTGACCGGCGTGCGCTCGATCACCTGCTCGAGCGTGGCGGCAAAGTTCTCAAGGATGACGATCGCCGTGGCGTCGGAGTCCTTGAGCTGGTGCTCCAGTTCGCGCGCCGTGTACAGCGGGTTGACGTTGACGCAGGTGTAGCCCGCGCGCAGCACGGCGCACATCGTGACCGCGAACTGCGGCACGTTGGGCAACATGATCGCCACCCGCGCGCCGGGCTCAAGGCCCCGCGACTGCAGCCAGGCGCCCATCGCCTTCGAGAGCGTGTCCAGTTCGCCGTACGACATCCACCGCTCCATGCAGACCGAGAACGGCCGGTCCTTGTAGCGGCCAAAAGCCTCATCGAACATGTGAGGCAGGGAGCGGTACTGCTCCGGGTGAATCTCGTGCGGCACGCCGGCCGGATAGTTCTGTTGCGCGGATGTCTGCATGCAAGCTCCTTTGGCGCGGATTGTGAGAGCCAATGCCTCCCACCCGCCAGCGGGCTTGTCCTAGGGGCGCATGCCGGGTGTCGCGCAGGCGATAGCCGCCGTGCGCGCCCCGGTCACACAGATGCCGATCAGGCGTTGCCGGATTCGCCCGGCAGCAGCACGCCGGCCGGGATGTCGGGCTCAACTTCAAGTGCGCGGTACAGCGGTGTGAAGTCGGGTGCCGTGAGATCGAAGAGCTGCGCGAAGTTCTCGATCACGAAGTAGTTGGCTTGGTAGGTGTCGATCTTGTATTGCGTGCGCATGGTGCGCAGCAGGTCGAGCGGCAGGCGGTGCGGCTCGGGGCTGCGCACCGCGTGCTGCAGCTCGCCGACCGAACTCAGGATGCCGGCGCCGTAGGCGCGCAGGCCTTCGGGCTGGCGGATCAGGCCGAACTCGACCGTGTACCAGTACAGCCGCGCCAGCTTCTCGCCGGCGCCCAGCTCGTGCGCCTTCATGCCGCCCTGGCCGTAGCGCTGCACATAGTCGGCGAAGGTGGGGTCGAACAGCATCGGCACGTGGCCGAACAGATCGTGGAACACGTCGGGCTCGACGATGTAGTCGAACTCTTCGGGCTTGCGGATCCAGTCGGTCACGGGGAACTTGCGGTTCGCCAGCAGCGTGAAGAAGGGCAACTCGGGAATCAGCCCCGGCACCGCGACGATCTCCCAACCGGTGGCACGGTGCAGGCGTTCGTTCAGTTCCTCGAAGCGCGGGATGCGGTCCTTCACGCCGAGCAGCGGCAATGCCTGGATGAAGGCGTCGCAGGCCAGGCCCGGCAGCTGCGCGGCCTGGCGTTCGTACAGCCGCTTGTAGGTGTCGTGGTCGGCCGCCGTGTAGCTGGCCCAGTCCTGCGGACAGGTGTAGTCGGCTTGCACCGAACCGCCGCGCGAGTAGTCGCCGCGCGGCGGGCGATCGGATGCGCCATAGACGGCGGGAGTGACAACGGCGGCGGGGGTGTCCATGGGGCGGTTCGATTTCTCGGGTTATTTGAGCCAGCGGTCCATCACGCGCTGGAAGTCGCCGCCGGCTTGCTGCAGGTGCAGCCATTGGTCGACATACGATTTGAAAGCCACGTCGTCGCGCGGCAGCATCCACGCCATCTCGCCGTACTGCAGCGGCTTGTCGGGATTCACCGCGCACAGCCCGGGCTTGAGCTTCTGCTGCGTGATGGCCTCGGCCGATTCGGTGACGAACACGTCGGCGCGGTTGGCCAGGATCTCGTCGAAGATCGTGACGTTCTCGCCGTGCAGCGTGAGCTTGGCCTGCTTGAAGTTGGTGCGGGCGAAGCGTTCGTTGCTGCCGCCCGGGTTGAAGATCACGCGGGTTGACGGCTGGTCGATGGCCGCCACGCTCTGGTACTTGGCCACGTCGGCGCAGCGCGCGATCGGCGTCTTGCCGTTGACCATGTACGGCGCGCTGAAGAAGGCACGCTTCTGGCGGTCGGTGGTCACCGACACACCGCCCACGGCGATGTCGCATTTGCCGGCAGCCAGGTCGGGCAGCAGGTTGGCCCACGTCGTCTTGACCCACTCGGGCTTCGCGCCGAGGCTGGCGCTGAAGCCGGCCATCAGGTCGACGTCGATGCCTTCGAAAGACGCGTCGGCCTTCTGGAAGCTGAAGGGCCGGTAGTCGCCCGGCGTGCAGATGCGCAGCACCGCCGCCTTTTGCACCGTGTCCAGGTGCGAGGCGCCCGGGCCGGCCGCGGGCGGCGCCGAGGCGCAGCCCGAGAGCACGACCGCAGCGGCGGCTGCCGCGACAAAGGAAGTGACGACAGTCGAAGAAGACACGTGGCGCATGCCGGGCTCCAGGGCAGTGGTGAAGCGCCTTATTTTGCGGCGCTCAGCACGCCGCGGCGCATCTGGTCGAGCTCGATGCTCTCGAACAGCGCCTTGAAGTTGCCGTTGCCAAAACCGTCATCGCCCTTGCGCTGGATGAACTCGAAGAAGATCGGGCCCAGCTGGTTCTCACTGAAGATCTGCAGCAGCAGCGCGTCCTTCTTGCCGTCGATCAGGATCTTGCGTTTCTTCAGCTCGGCCACGCTTTCGCCGTGCCCGGGGATGCGCTTGTCGATCAGCTCGTAGTACGTGTCGATGGTGTCCAGCAGCGTCACGCCGTTGGCGCGCAGCGCGTCGACGCTCTCGTACAGGTCGTCCGAGCCCATGGCGATGTGCTGGATGCCCTCGCCCTTGTACATGTCCAGGTACTCCTGGATCTGGCCGGCCTGTTCCTTGCCCTCTTCGTTGATCGGGATGCGGATCTTGCCGCAGGGGCTGGTCATGGCCTTGCTCTTCACGCCCGTCACCTGGCCTTCGATGTCGAAGTACTTCACTTCGCGGAAGTTGAAGAGCTTCTCGTAGAAGTTGGCCCACACGTCCATGCGGCCGCGGTACACGTTGTGCGTCAGGTGGTCGATGTAGGTCAGGCCGTTGCCCTTGCGCGCCAGCGCGTCCTGCGACGACACGCCCGGCAGTGCCTCGAAGTCCACGTCGTAGAAGCCGATGTTGCCGATGTCGCCCGGCTGCGCGCCGTTCTTGCCGGGCCAGCGGTCGACCAGGTAGATCAGGCTGTCGCCGATGCCCTTGATGGCGGGGATGTTCAGCTCGCCCGGACCGGCCTTGTCGGCGAAGCCCCAGGCGCCCAGCGCGGTGGCGCGCTCGTAGGCCTGCTTGGCGTCCTGCACGCGGAAGGCGATGGCGCACACGCTGGGACCGTGCTCGCGCGCGAAACGCTGGGCGAACGAATCGGGTTCGGCGTTCAGGATGAAGTTGATCGTGCCCTGGCGGTACAGCAGCACGTTCTTGTGGCGGTGCTTGGCGATGGCCACGAAGCCCATGCGCTCGAACACCTGGCCCATCGCGACCGGATCGGGTGCCGCGTATTCGATGAATTCGAAGCCGTCGGTGCCCATCGGGTTCTCCCAGGGCGTGAAGGCGGGGGCGTCGGCGTGGCTCATGGGTGCTGTCTCCGAAAAGTGGGGAAGTTGTGCAGAAAGGAAAACAATGGCCCGGATTCGGGCCGTGCTGCACTGTAGGACGGAAGGCTTTCAGGTTTTCTGCGTTTCTGGGCGCCTTTGATGGTCATGACGCAGTAAAACTGCAAAAATGGCGAAATGGAAGCACTCGACAAGATCGATCGACTCATTTTGCGCATGCTGCAAGCAGACGGCCGCGCCACCTACGACCAGATCGCCGAGCAGGTCAGCCTGTCGCCCAGTGCCGTGCTGCGGCGGGTCAAGCGGCTCGAAGAGCACAAGGTCATCGACCGCTACGTCGCCTTGGTCCAGCCCGAGGCGGTCGGCCTGGGCCTCACCGCCTACCTGAACGTGCGGCTCGAAAAGCACACCGAAAGCCACAAGCGCAACCCCATGGACCTGTTCCGCGCCAGCGTACAGACCTGGCCCGAAGTGGTCGAGTGCGCCGCGCTCACCGGCGACATGGACTACCTGCTGCGCGTGGTGGTGGCCGACATGGCGCACTACAGCCGCTTCATCATGGACACCCTGCTGAAGCACCCCAGCGTCCAGGACTGCAAGACCAGCTTTGTGCTCGATCGTGTCAAAGCCACAACATCTGTGCCCGTTTAACTACAAATTGGTTGCGGAAAGACCACGGACTCTGGTACCGAGTCACGAATGCGTCCAGAAAGTGTCCTGACGGGCTTGGTGATTAAGGGAAAACCCTTACATTTGAACCATGCTTACCGCCAAGACCCTCCTCAAAGCGTCTCTCGGCCTCGGCTCTTTCCTGAAGGCGCCGATGGTTGAAGCGCAGCCGCGCGCCGTCAGCGCGCCACCGCCCGTCATGGTGCCGATCCGCTCGATCGGCCCGCGCGAACGCGAACGCATCGCGCGCCACCTGCTCGACCTGACCCCGCACGACCGCTACCTGCGCTTCGGCTATGCCGCAGCCGACGAGCAGGTGTTGCGGTACGTCGAAAGCCTGGACTTCGATCGCGACGAACTGTTCGGCATCTACAACCGCCGCCTCGACCTGATCGCGATGGCGCACGTCGCCTACGCGCCCGACGACCAGCACAGCGACTGCGCCGAGTTCGGCGTGTCCGTCTCGGCGCACGCCCGCGGCCGCGGTTACGGCGCGCGCCTGTTCGAGCGCGCCGTGGTCGCCGCGCGCAACGAAGGCGTGGGCATGCTCTTCATTCATGCGCTGAGCGAAAACGCCGCCATGCTCAAGATCGCCCGCAACGCCGGCGCCACCGTGGTGCGCAGCGGTTCGGAGTCGGAAGCGCACCTGCAGCTGCCCACCGCCACTTTCGACAGCCGCATGAGCGAAATCGCGCTGGAGCACTACGCCGCCGTCGATTTCGCGCTCAAGAGCCGCGCCAAGCAGTTCTGGGCCTTCCTCGGCAGCCTGCAGGAAGTGCGCAGCGGCATGCGCGAAGCCCGCAGCAAATCGGCTCCTTGAGCGGGCGAGGGCGGCCTATGCCGGCCGGACGGTAGAGCCTGTCATGCGCAATCCGTTATCCTTGCCTTTCTTCAACTCCGCCCTCCCGCAGTGGCCGACCCTCACCCTGAACGCGCTCCCGTTGAACGGGAAGACAAGCGTGGCTTTCTCCAGAAGCTCGCCGAATTCATCCACCCCGGCCCCGATTCACGCGACGAGCTGATCGAAACCCTCGCCGACGCCGAGGACAACGAGGTGATCGGCGCCGAATCGCGCGTGATGCTCGAAGGCGTGCTGCGCATGGCCGACATGACGGCCGGCGACGTGATGGTCGCCGCCCCGCGCATGGACCTCGTGAACATCGACGCGCCCTTCGACGCGCTGCTGCACTCGGTCATCCAGACCGCGCACTCGCGCTTTCCGGTCTACGAGGGCGAAAAAGAAAACATCATCGGGATCCTGCTCGCGAAAGACCTGCTCAAGCTGCAGCGCGCGCCGGGCCTGAACATTCGCGCGCTGCTGCGTCCGGCCACCTTCGTGCCCGAGAGCAAGGGCCTGAACGACCTGCTGCGTGAGTTCCGCGGCAACCGCAACCACCTGGCCATCGTCATCGACGAGTTCGGCCGCGTGGCCGGCCTCATCACCATCGAGGACGTGCTCGAACAGATCGTCGGCGAAATCGAAGACGAGTTCGACATCGCCGAAGACGAGGGCGACATCTTCGGCCTGGCCGATCACACCTACCGTGTCTCGGGCGACACGCCCATCGAGCGCGTGGCCGAGGCCTTCGGCATCGTCTTCAACGAAGAACAGCTGAGCGAAGACTTCGACACCATCGGCGGGCTCATCGCGCACGAGATGGGCCATGTGCCCAAGCGCGGCGAGCACCACGCCATCGGCGGCTTCGACTTCGTCGTGCTGCACACCAAGGGCGGCGCGGTGCGCTGGTTCCGGGTGTCGCCGGCGCGCGGCGGCGACGCGGCCGACTGATGCCGGCGCCCGCAGCAGCGGCCTCGGCCCGCGTCTCGCCTTCTTCCTCTCCTTCCTCCGCTGCCAGCGGATTCCTGCGTCTGCTCGGCTTCGGCTTGGCGGGCGTGGCACAAGCGTTGTCGATCGCGTGGCCCGGCGACGGCCGTCCGTTGTGGTGGCTGCAGTTGTTGTCGCTGGCCGGGCTGGTCTGGCTGCTTGATGGCCTGCGTGCGCAGGGCGCGGGCTGGGGCCGCGCCGGTCTGCACGGCTGGGTGTTCGCAACCGCCTGGCTCACGGGCAGCTTCTGGTGGCTCTTCATCTCGATGCACACCTACGGCGGACTGCCAGCGCCGCTGGCGGTGATCGCCGTGCTCGCGCTGGCCGCGGCGCTCGGGCTCTATTACGCCGCGGCCTGTGCCTGGTTCGTGGTGCGCGGGCCGACGGGGCGCATCGCGGGCGCCTTGGTGTTCGCGGCGCTGTGGACGCTGGCCGAACTCGTGCGCGGCAGCTGGTTCACCGGCTTTCCCTGGGGCGCGGGCGGCTACGCCCACGTCGATGGCCCGCTGGCTGCGCTGGCGCCGTGGGTCGGCGTGTACGGCATCGGCGCGGCGGCGGCACTGGCCGTGGCGCTGGTTGCGCGACGCCTGCCGCTGCGTGGCGTGGTGTCGACGGCGCTGGCCGCGGTGCTGCTCGCCGTGGTCTTCGTGCTGCCCAACATCGTCTCGCCGCTGCCTGCTGATGCACGCGGCGCGCAGGGCACGGCCGGCACGCTGCAGGTCGCGCTGCTCCAGGGCAACATCCCGCAGGACGAGAAATTCGTTCCGGGCGGCGGCATCGAGACTGCGCTGCGCTGGTACGCCGAACAGTTGCGCGATGCCAAGGCCCAGCTCGTGGTCACGCCTGAAACCGCGCTGCCGCTGCTGCCGCGCCAGCTGCCCGCCGGCTACCTCGACGCGATCCAGGAACGCTACGGCCAGCAAGGCGCTCAGCAGGCCGCCATCGTCGGCCTGCCGCTCGGCGACGGGCCCGGCACCTACCGCAACGCCGTGCTGGGCTTCCAGCCCGGCGCGACGCAGCCCTTCACCTACAGCAAGCACCACCTCGTGCCCTTCGGCGAGTTCATTCCGCCGGGCTTTCGCTGGTTCATCCGCATGATGAGCATCCCGCTGGGCGACTTCGAGCGCGGCGGGCTCGCGCAGGCGCCGTTCGTCTGGCAGGGCCAGCGCATCGCACCCAACATCTGCTACGAAGATTTGTTCGGCGACGAGATCGGCGCGAACTTCCGCGACGAGGCCACGGCGCCGACCATCCTGCTCAACGTCAGCAACATCGCCTGGTTCGGCGACTCGGTCGCCATCGACCAGCACCTGGCCATCTCGCGCATGCGTGCGCTCGAGTTCGCGCGGCCGATGGTGCGTTCCACCAACACCGGCGCCACCGTGGTGATCGATGCCGCGGGCCGCGTCACGCACCAGCTGCCGCGCCTCACGCGCGGCGTGCTCGAAGCACCGGTCGAAGGCCGACGCGGGCTCACGCCCTTCGCGCGTTGGGTCGCGCCTTTCGGCCTGTGGCCGTTGTGGATCGCGGCGCTTGCGATCGTCGCGCTCGGCGCGGTCTTCTTCCGGCCCGGACGGCGCTGAGTCGCACCGGCGGATACACGTTCGAAGTCGTCGTCCGTGAAGCACCATCACCGCCCCAAGCCTGCCGCGCCGCCCGCTGCTGATGGCGCGAGCCCCCTCCGAGCCAAAGGCCCGGTGCTCGAAGTCTTCCTCGCCTTTCTCGCGCTCGGCCTGACCTCCTTCGGCGGCCCGGTGGCGCACCTCGGCTACTTCCGCGCGGAGTTCGTCGAGCGCCGCAAGTGGCTCGACGACAAGAGTTATTCCGACCTCGTGGCGCTGTGCCAGTTCTTGCCCGGTCCCGCGAGCAGCCAGGTCGGCATTGCCCTGGGGCTCGGCCGCGCGGGCTGGGGCGGGGCGCTGGCGGCGTGGCTCGGGTTCACGCTGCCGTCCGCCGTGGCGCTCATCCTCTTTGCAGCGGGCGTCACGCATTGGGCGGGCCTCGCGCAATCGGGCGCGGTGCACGGGCTGAAGGTCGTCGCGGTGGCCGTCGTCGCGCAGGCGGTGTGGGGCATGGCGAAGTCGCTGTGCCCCGACCGGTTGCGCGCGAGCGTGGCCATCGCCGCGGCACTGCTGGTACTCGCGGTGCCTTCGGCCGTCGGGCAGATCGTCGCCATCGTCGCCGGGGGCGTCGTCGGCCGATGGGCGCTGCAGCTCGGCCCCCTTCCCGCCGCGCCGCACCGCGACCACGGCGTGCGCAAGTCGACCGGCGCCGCGCTGCTGGGCCTGTTCGCCGTCCTGCTCGTCGCGCTGCCGATGCTGGCGGAGGCGACGCAGTGGCCGGCGCTGTCCGTCCTCGCGTCCTTCTATCGCTCGGGCGCGCTGGTGTTCGGTGGCGGTCACGTCGTGCTGCCCTTGCTGCAGGCGGGCGTGGTACCTACAGGACTGGTCTCGAACGACGTGTTCCTGGCCGGCTACGGCGCAGCCCAGGCCGTGCCGGGGCCCTTGTTCACGTTCGCGGCCTTCCTTGGCGCCGCCATGCCGGGACCGTTCGGCGGCTGGGTGGGCGGCGTGGCGCTGCTGCTGGCGATCTTCCTGCCCGCCTTCCTGCTGGTGGCCGGCGCGCTGCCGTTCTGGGAGACGCTGCGCCAACGCGATGGGGTCCAGCGCGCGATGGCGGGCGTGAACGCGGCGGTCGTCGGCGTGCTGCTCGCCGCGCTCTACGACCCGGTGTGGACGAGCGCCATCCACTCGAAGGCCGACTTCGGCCTCGCGCTGGCCGCCTTCGGCTTGCTGGTCTACGCCCGCCTCTCGCCGGTATGGGTTGTCGGGCTCGCGGCGTTCGCCGGCTGGCTGCTGGCCCTGTAAGGCCGGCGCATGACCGCATGCCATGCCGGCATGCAGCGGCCCTGCACGCGGGCATGGTTCATGTATCTTCCTCGCCGCCTCCAGAAATCATCCTCAAACCAAGGAACCCCTATGTACTTTTCTGCCCATTTCCGTGCCTTCGCGGCCGGTGCCGCGTTGCTCGCGGCCAGCGCGCTCGCGCAGGCCCAGCAGGCACTGCCCAACGTGGTGATCCTGGCAACCGGCGGCACCATCGCCGGTGCCGGCGCGTCGGCCGTCAACAGCGCGACCTACGCGGCCGCCAAGGTCGGTGTCGAGAAGCTGATCGCCGGCCTGCCCGAGCTGGCCAAGGTCGCCAACGTGCGCGGCGAGCAGGTGTTCCAGGTGGCTTCCGAAAGCCTCACCAACGACAACCTGATGACGCTGGCCAAGCGCGTCTCGGCGCTGTCCAAGCAGTCGGACGTCGACGGCATCGTCATCACCCACGGCACCGACACGCTGGAAGAAACCGCCTACTTCCTGACGCTCACCGTGCACACCAACAAGCCGATCGTGGTGGTCGGTTCGATGCGCCCGGGCACGGCCCTGTCGGCCGACGGCGCGCTCAACCTGTACGACGCCGTGAACGTGGCGGGCAGCAAGGACGCGATGGGCAAGGGCGTGCTCGTGACGATGGGCGACAACATCGACACCGGCCGCGACGTGAGCAAGAACGTCAACATCAAGACCAGCGCGTTCTCCAGCCAGTGGGGGCCGTTGGGCATGATCGTCGAGGGCAAGAACTACTGGTTCCGCGCGCCGGTGAAGCGCCACACCACGAACTCGGAGTTCAACATCGACACCATCACCGCGCTGCCGCCGGTGGAGATCGCCATGGGCTACGAAGGCGTGTCGTCGGTGGCCATCGACGCGATCGCCAAGAGCGGCGCCAAGGCGCTGATCCACGGCGGCACGGGCAATGGCTCGGTGGCCGATCGCATCGTGCCGAACCTGCAGAAGGCGCGCACCGATGGCGTGATCGTCATCCGCAGCTCGCGCGTGCCCGACGGCTTCGTGATCCGCAACGCCGAGCAGCCCGACGACAAGTACGACTGGGTGGTGGCGCACGACCTGCGCCCGCAGAAGGCACGCATCCTGGCGATGGTGGCTCTCACGAAGACCAATAACACCAAAGAGCTTCAGCGCATCTTCTGGGAATATTGATCTCCCCCAGGCTTGCGCGCTTCGCGTAGCCGCCAACCCCCTTCCGGGGGCAACACCGACGGACCGGCGAAGCCGGATCCGTGGTGTTTCTGGAAGACCCGCCGAGGCTGCGCCCGGCGGGTTTTTTGTTTTTAACGTTGCGCGCGTTGGCGGCGATGTCTTGCGTATTCCAGGCTGCTCACGCACACGAGCAGCCAGCCCAGGCCGGTCAGCAGGCCGGCCGCGACATCGCTCGCGAAGTGCACCTGCAGGAAGACCCGGCTGCAGGCGATGGTGACGATGGCCGCCGCCGCGGCCATGGCGG
The DNA here is from genome assembly GCF_033802765.1 of Variovorax sp. EBFNA2. Taxonomy (NCBI): domain Bacteria; kingdom Pseudomonadati; phylum Pseudomonadota; class Betaproteobacteria; order Burkholderiales; family Comamonadaceae; genus Variovorax; species Variovorax sp. EBFNA2. The sequence continues at coordinate 5,826,945 of NZ_CP138496.1, read as the reverse complement.
CCGGCACATGCCAGCGCGCCGGCAGCAGCCGCAGCGCCAGGTACAGCAGCATCCCGTAGCTCACGATCGCGCCCGCGCTGTGGCCGCTGGGAAAGCTGAAGCTCGTCTCCAGTGCCAGCCCGTGGTCGTGCACCGGCCGGGCGCGCGCAAAGATGTGCTTGAGCGCCGGGTTCAGCACCACGATGCCACCGAGCGCGATCACCCAGCCCAGCGCCAGACCGCGGTGTGCGTTGCGCCACAGCAGCAGCGCGACCACCCCGCACACGGGTGCGAGCAGTTGCGCGTCGCCCAGGTGCGTGAGCCAGCTGAAGCTCACGAGCGCGCCCCACGGCACGTGGGTGCCGATGGCATCGGCGAGCGCCTGGTCGGCGCGGCCCATGGTGCGGCCGTCGCCGAGGTGCGAAGCGATCCAGGCGACCAGCACCGCCGCCGCGAGGATCAGCACGAAGCCCAGGCCCAGACCGAGCGCCAGGCGCGATTCATCGGGCTCGCCGGTGTCGGGCAGCGAATGGCGCCGTTGCAGCATCCGGCAGCCGAGGCCGGCACCGAGCACCGACACGGTCAGCGCGAGCGCGAACCAGGCCAGGGCGTGCTCGCCCAGCTGTTGTGCAAGAAGAACCAAGGGGGAAGAAGAAAGAAGGAGGGTGTCCGCAGGAGGCATGCGGCGCAACCCTAAGGGCCTGCCGCGCGGCTGGCAAGCGGAAGCCGCAATAGGTCGACGGGCATGAAGGCTTTGTCGGCCGCCGAGTGGTCCCAGCGTTCGACCACGCAGACGCGCTGCGCGCCGTCGCCGGTCGATTCCGTGCGCAGCACGTTCACCGAATTGGGCGCGTCCGAGCGCACGCGCGTCGACACCGCGGTGCCGGCCTGCACCGCCCAGGCGGTGGGCGGACAGCCCTGAAAGTGCTCGTCCAGCGGGCGCACGAAAGGCAGGTGGATGTGGCCGCCGACGATCAGGTCGGCGCCCGCCGCCGTCCAGCGCGCGACCGCGGCCTCGCGCCCGTGCAGGCGGTTCGAGCGGTCTTCGGGCCGCGTCACCAGCACCGGCTGGTGCGTCACGACCACGCGCACCTGCGCGGGCGACGCGTGTGCCAGCCGCGACGCGACGCGCTCGACCTGCGCGGGCGACACCTCGCCGTCCTCGTGCCGGTACCAGCGCGTCGTGTTGACCGTGACCACCAGCCAGTCGTCGCAGGCGAACACCGGCTCCAGGTCAGTGCCGAAGGCTTCTGTGTAGCGACCGTAGGGCGAGAAGACGCGCGCCGCCAGCTGGAACAGCGGGATGTCGTGGTTGCCCGGAATGGCGACCACAGGCGCGGCGAGCCGGTCGGCAAAAGCGCGCGCCGCCGCGAACTGGCGGCGCGTGGCGCGCTGCGTGATGTCGCCCGACAGCAGCACCGCCTGCGGTGCCAGCGCGTGCGCGAGGCGCTCGAGCGCCTGCAACACCTCGGGCTGCTCGGTGCCGAAGTGCGGGTCGGACACTTGCAGCAGGCAGCTCATGGCCGCGCCGCCTCCAGCTCGGGCGCGCTGTCGGGCCGCACCAGCCACAGCGGGTCGGGCGCCACGCGGAACAGCAGGGGCATGTCGACCCAGTCGATCTCGCCGTCGGTCGCGATCTTCACGCGGCGCGGCGTGCGCAGCCGGCCGGCCTTCACGGTCATCGACTCGAACGGAAAGCTCAGCACCTCGTCGGCATCGCCCAGCCGCCCGAGCGCGCCGCGCACCAGCAGCCCCGGCATCGCCAGCAGGCCGACCGGCTTGAGCGCCACCGCGGTCAGCTGGCCCTGCTCGGGCGCCTCGGCGTGATCGACGCCCGCCTGCATCAGCTGCAGCGGGTTGTTGCCCACGAACAGCGTGGGCGTGCGGATGTCGCGCTCATGGCCGTGCGAGGCAATGCGCAGCTGCCAGTGGCGATGGCGTCCGCGCAGCACCGTCAGCAGGCCCGAGTAGAAGGCGATCCAGCGGTGGCGGCCGAAGCGCGCCTTGTGGCTTTCGCGCTCTTCGAGCAGGTCGGCATACAGGCCCATGCTGGCATTGACCAGGAACACCCGGTCGTTCACCAGCCCCACCTGCACGGGCCGGGGCTGCTGCGTCAGCAGCACCTGCAGCGCCTGCGCCGTGTCGCGCGGAATGCCGTGGGTGCGGCTGAAATAGTTGAAGGTGCCCTGCGGCAGCACGCCGAAAGGGCAGCCGCTGCCGAGCGTGGCCTGGGCCACGGCATTGATGGTGCCGTCGCCGCCCGCAGCCACCACCACGCCGCCCACGGCGCGGGCGCGCTCGACCGCTTCGCGCGCCAGTGCCTGCACGCGGCCGGGGCCGTCCACGAGGAACACGCGGTGCCGGCGGCCGTCTGCCTCGAAGGCTTCGTCGATGACCTGCCGGGCCTGTGCGGCGCTCTCGCTGCCGGAGCCGGCATTGAGCACGATGAAAAAGGGAGCGTCGGGGCCGATGTGGGGCGGTGCCATGCAGTGAGAGAGGGGGAAAGCGCGGGAAAGTGCCGAAAGCGGCGGGAAACGCACAAATGAGCGCGGGGCTCGGCTTTGTCCCACAGCCGCACGGGCCGCCGCGGCAGCCGGCATCCCGAGCGGCTGTGGGAGAGTTGCCCTCCCACGACCGTAAAATCGTCGCCTTTCGCGGCCTGTGCCGCGCCACCGTCCCGTCCAATGTCCGGCCCCCGACGCCGGCCAGCTTCATGTTGACCTTCCAGCAAATCATTCTCAAACTGCAGTCGTACTGGGCCGACAAGGGCTGTGCGCTCCTGCAACCGTACGACATGGAAGTGGGCGCAGGCACCTCGCACACCGCCACCTTCCTGCGCGCGCTCGGCCCCGAGCCCTGGAAGGCCGCCTACGTGCAGCCCAGCCGCCGCCCCAAGGACGGCCGCTACGGCGAGAACCCCAACCGCCTGCAGCACTACTACCAGTACCAGGTCGTGCTCAAGCCCGCGCCCAGCAACATCCTCGAGCTCTACCTCGGCAGCCTCGAGGCCCTGGGCTTCGACCTGAAGAAGAACGACATCCGCTTCGTCGAAGACGACTGGGAGAACCCCACGCTCGGCGCTTGGGGCCTGGGCTGGGAGGTCTGGCTCAACGGCATGGAAGTGACGCAGTTCACCTACTTCCAGCAGGTCGGCGGCATCGACTGCAAGCCCATCACCGGCGAGATCACCTACGGCCTGGAGCGCCTGGCCATGTACCTGCAGGGCGTGGACAACGTCTACAACCTCACGTGGACCGACGGCCTGAGCTACGGCGACGTCTACAAGCAGAACGAGGTCGAGCAATCGACCTACAACTTCGAGCACAGCGACGCCGAGTTCCTGTTCACCGCCTTCAACGCGCACGAAAAGCAGGCCAAGCACCTCATGACCGAGCAGCTCGCGCTGCCGGCCTACGAGCAGGTGCTCAAGGCCGCCCACAGTTTCAACCTGCTCGACGCGCGCGGTGCCATCAGCGTGACCGAACGCGCGGCCTACATCGGCCGCATCCGCAACCTCGCGCGCAGCGTGGCGCAGAGCTACTACGACAGCCGCGAACGCCTCGGCTTCCCGATGGCCCCGCGCGAATGGGTTGCGCAGATGCCCCCGAAGAAAGCCGCCTGAGCGATGACGACCCCCATGAACAAGAACTCCCTCCTGGTCGAACTGTTTGTCGAAGAGCTGCCGCCGAAGGCGCTGAAGAAGCTCGGCGAGGCCTTTGCCGGCGTGCTGCGCGACCAGCTCGTGGCGCAAGGCCTGGCCGAAGCCGGCTCGGTGCTCACGCCCTACGCATCGCCGCGTCGCCTGGCTGCGCACCTCACGCACGTGGCCGAGCGCGCCGCCGACAAGGCCGTGTCGCAAAAGCTCATGCCCGTGGCCGTGGGGCTCGATGCCTCGGGCCAACCGACGCCCGCGCTGCTCAAGCGCCTGGCCGCCCTCGGCGCCGACGCCTCGGCCGTGCCTGGCCTCAAGCGCGCCATGGACGGCAAGGCCGAAGCGCTCTTCTACGAAAGCACCGCCAAGGGCGCCACGCTGGCCGAGGGCCTGCAGAAGGCGCTGGCCGAAGCCATCGCCAAGCTCCCCATTCCGAAGGTCATGAGCTACCAGCTCGAAAGCGGCTGCGACATGCCCGGCTGGAGCAGCGTGAGCTTCGTGCGCCCCGCGCACGGCCTCGTGGCACTGCATGCCGACACCGTGGTGCCCATCGAGGCGCTGGGCCTGAAGGCCGGCCGCGAAACGCACGGCCACCGCTTTGAAGCAGCGGTCGACCCCGTGGTGCTGCGCGACGCCAACAGCTACGCGCTGCAGCTGCAGGACGACGGCGCTGTCATCGCCAGCTTTGAAGCGCGCCGCGCCGAAATCGCACGCCAGCTCGCGGCGGCTGCGGTCAAGGTCGGCGGCGGCTCGGTGCCGATCCACGACGACGCGCTGCTCGACGAAGTCACGGCGCTGGTCGAACGCCCCAACGTGCTGGTCTGCAGCTTCGAGCCGGAGTTTCTCGAAGTGCCGCAGGAGTGCCTCATCCTCACGATGAAGGCCAACCAGAAGTACTTTCCGCTGCTCGATGCGTCGAGCAAACTCACGAACAAGTTCCTCGTCGTCAGCAACATCACGCCCGACGATGCGAGCGCGGTCATCCAGGGCAACGAGCGCGTCGTGCGCCCGCGCCTGGCCGATGCCAAGTTCTTCTTCGACCAGGACCGCAAGAAATCGCTGGCCTCGCGCGTCGAGTCGCTGGGCAAGGTGGTCTATCACAACAAGCTCGGCACGCAGGGCGAACGCGTGCAGCGCGTGATGCACATCGCGCGCGGCATCGCCGAAAAACTCGGCGACGCGACGCTGGCCGCGCAAGCAACCCAGGCCGCGCAACTGGCCAAGGCCGACCTCGTGACCGACATGGTCGGCGAGTTCCCCGAGCTGCAGGGCTCCATGGGCCGCTACTACGCGCTGCACGACGGCCTCGACGCGGCAGTGGCCGACGCCATCGAAGACCACTACAAGCCGCGCTTCGCCGGCGACGAGCTGCCGCGCAACAGCGTGGGCCTCGCGGTCGCGCTGGCCGACAAGCTCGAGACGCTGGTCGGCATGTTCGGCATCGGCAACCTGCCCACCGGCGACCGTGACCCGTTTGCGCTGCGCCGCCACGCGCTGGGCGTGATCCGCATGCTGATCGAGAAAGACCTCGCGCTGGGGCTCGACGCCCTGCTGCAGGACGCCGCCGCGCAGTTCAGCGCCATCGACGGTTTCGACAGCAGCAAGGCCACGGTCGAGCTGCGCGACTTCATCCTCGACCGCTTGGCCGGCAGCCTGCGCGAGCAGGGCGCCAGCGCACAGGAAGTCGACGCCGTGCTGGCCCCGCTGCCGCAGCGCCTGGGCGAAGTGCCCAAGCTGCTGGCGGCCGTGCGCGCCTTCGCCGCGCTGCCTGCCGCCGCCGCGCTGGCCGCCGCCAACAAGCGCATCGGCAACATCCTGAAGAAGGCGCCCGAAGCCGACGCCCACGTCAGCGAGCTGCTGCTGCAGGAGCCCGCCGAGAAAGCGCTGCACGCCGCCATGGCGCAGGTCGTGCCCGCTGCCAACGCCCAGTTCGACGCGGGCGACTACACCGGCTCGCTGCAGACGCTGGCCGCGCTGCGCGAACCGGTCGATGCGTTCTTCACCGACGTGATGGTGAATGCCGAGCAGGCCGACCTGCGGCTGAACCGCCTGGGCCTCCTGATGTCGCTGCACGCCGCGATGAACCGCGTCGCGCAGCTCGAGCGGCTGGCCGTCTGACCCCATGCCCCATCCCTCCACCAGGAGCGGTTCTTCCATGAAGCTCGTCATCCTCGACCGCAACGGCACGATCAACGTGCACCGCGAAGACTTCGTCAAGAGCGACATCGAGTGGACGCCGCTGCCCGGTGCGCTCGAGGCCGTGGCGCGGCTCAACCATGCGGGCTGGCACGTGGTGGTGGCGTCGAACCAGTCGGGCCTGGGCCGCGGGCTGTTCGACATGGCCTCGCTCAATGCCATGCACGCCAAGATGCACAAGATGCTCGCGGCCGTGGGGGGCAAGGTGGATGCGGTGTTCTATTGCCCGCACAGCCCCGACGAAGGCTGTGACTGCCGCAAGCCCAAGGACGGGCTGTTCCTTCAGATCGGCGACCGCTTCGGCATCGACCTGAAAGGCGTGCCGACCGCGGGCGACAGCCTGCGCGACCTGCAGGCCGGCGCGTCCGCCGGCTGCGAACCGCACTTGCTGCTCACGGGCATGGGCGCGGCCTGCCGCGGGGTTCACCCGCTGCCTCCCGAATATCCGGCGGACACGAGGGTGCATGACGACCTCGCCGCCTTTGTCGACTTTCTGCTCGCGCGCGAAGCGCGGGCTGCACTGCAGGTGGCTGTCTGATGGCGTTTATCCGTTCCGTTCTCCACGCCCTGTGGATGCTTGTCACCGTGGTGCCCTGGGGCATCATCATGTGCGTCTGTTCGCTCTGGAAGCGCGGCATTCCGCTGTACTGGATGGCCGCGCGCTGGCTCGGCTGGGCGGTCGACGGTGCGCGCGTCATCATGGGCATCCGCACGCGCGTGACCGGCATGGAAAACCTGCCGACCGACCAGCTCGCCGGCGCCGTGCTGCTGGTCAAGCACCAGTCCACGTTTGAAACCTTTCTCATGCCCACGCTGATGCCGCACCCGCTGGCCTACGTGTTCAAGAAGGAGCTGATCTACGTGCCCTTCTTCGGCTGGGCGATGGCGCGGCTGGACATGATCCATATCGACCGCAGCCAGCGTGCGCAGGCCTTCAACAAGGTCGTGAGCCAGGGCCGCAAGCTGCTCGCGCAGGGCATCTGGATCATCATGTTCCCCGAAGGCACGCGCATTCCGCGCGGCCAGAAGGGCACCTACAAGAGCGGCGGCACGCGCCTGGCCTGCGAAACCGGCGTGCCCGTGATCCCGATCGCGGTCACCTCGGCCAAGGTCTGGCCGCGCAAGGCCTTCGTCAAGCGCCCCGGCGTGGTCGACGTGTCGATCGGCCCGGCGATCTCGAGCGTGGGCCGCAAGCCCGACGAGCTGATGCGCGAAGTCGAAGCCTGGATCGAGGCCGAGATGCGCCGCCTTGACCCTGAGGCCTACAGCGACAGCGCGGCGCAGCCGCAGCAGGCGTTGCCGCGCGAAGCGGGCTGACGCGCCTGCCTCAGAGCGAGCCCGACATGCAGGGGATGCTGCAATTCACGATGGACCTCTTCGAAGGGCTGGGGAGCACGCCGGCGCCTGCTGCTGCTCCGCCGCGGCGGCCGCGGAAGAAGGCGCCTGCGCCGGTGCCGCCCGCTGCTCCTGTGCCGGTGGTGGCTGCCACGCCTTTGTCCATCGAGCCCGTTGATCCGCGTCCTGCGGTGCCGTTGGCCGACACGTTGACGCTGGCGAATTTTGCGCATCCGCAGGCCACGCGTGAAGTGGTGCTGGGGTCGGCGCGCGTGGCCTACGAGTTCAAGCGGGGGCAGCGCAAGACCATCGGTTTTCTTGTCGGTGCCGAAGGCCTGTCGGTGCGAGCGCCGCGGTGGGTCACGCTGCGCGATGTCGATGCGGCGGTGCGTGAGAAGGCCGACTGGATTCTGCGCAAGCTGGCGGAGACGCAGCAACGCAATGCACGTGTCGAGGCGACGCGGATTGCTTGGGAAGATGGAGCGGAGTTTCCTTTTCTTGGCGAGCTGGTGGTGATCCGGCTCGATCCGAAACACGGGTTTGCCAGCGTCGGCGGCACGCTTGATCCTGCTGTCGAAGGCGGTGGCCCGCGGACGCTGCGGCTGGCTGTGGCGCAGAACGCGGCGCCTTCGCAGATTCGGGATGCGGCGCAGGCCTGGTTGATGCGGCAGGCGCGGAAGCTGTTCATTGAACGGCTGGATCACTTTGCGCCACTGCTGGGGGTGTCATGGCAGAAGCTGTCTTTGTCCAACGCTGCTACGCGGTGGGGGAGTGCGAGTGCGGATGGGTCGATTCGGTTGAACTGGCGGTTGATTCACTTCCGCCTGCCGGTGATCGACTACGTTGTGGCGCATGAGTTGGCGCATCTGCGGGTGATGGACCATTCGCATCGGTTTTGGGAGACTGTTGAGAGCGTGGTGCCTGACTATGGGGTGCTGAGGCAGCAGTTGAAGGATGAGGCTGTGCCTCGGTGGGGCTGATGTTTTTCGTTTGCTTCCCGAGGCCGGGAGTTCCGCCCGGCGGCGGACTTACTTTCTTTTGCTTCGCCAAAAGAAAGTAAGCAAAGAAAAGGCGACCCCACTGTCTGCGTCCCTCCGCTTCGCTGCGGGCAACCTGCGGTGCTCACGTTTCGCGGGGTCTCGCAGAACTCGCTTCGCTCAAACAGCTGCGAGCCCTGATCCGCGAAACGCTGCGCTCCTCGGCGCAGCCAGAGGGGATTTGGACACCGGACGGGCCTTTGCTTCGCTCGGCTTGGGATCGGGCCTTCGCTTCGCTCGGCGGGGAACTTGCTCCCTCTCCCCAAGGGGAGAGGGAGCAATGCAAGCCGAGCGAAGCGAAGGCTCGTGAGGTGTTCAGGCGCCGAGCGCAGCGATGGCGTGTCGGTCCCCCAACCCCTTCTGTATGCGCCGAGGAGCGCAGCGTTTCGCGGATCAGGGCTCGCCCTTGTTTGAGCGAAGCGAGTTTGGGCGAGACCCCGTGAAACGCGAGCACCGCAGGTTGCCCGAAGCGAAGCGCAGGGACGCAGACAGCAGGGTCGCCTTTCTTTTGCCTACGTTTCTTTGGCGAAGCAAAGAAAAGTAGGTCGGCCGCCGGGCCGAGACCCGGCCTCGGAACTCAACCAGCCCCGAGCGCCAAAAAATCAACGAGCGTGCGTGACCCCACCGTCCACCACCAACGTAGACCCCATCACATAGTCCCCCGCCCGCGACGCCAGAAAAATAGCCGCCCCAGCCATGTCCTCAGGCGTACCAATGCGGCCAGCGGGAATGCGGCCTTTGACCTCATCCCCGTGATCCCGCGCATCCTTGTTCATATCCGAAGCAAACGCCCCAGGAGCAATCGCACTCACCACGATCCGGTCCTGCGCCAGCCTCAGCGCCATCCGCCGTGTCAGCTGAATCAACCCCGCCTTGCTAGCCGCATACGAGTAAGTCTCTTGAGGATTCACAGAAATCCCGTCAATAGAAGCAATGTTGATCACCTTAGACAAATGATCCGTAGCAGCCTTCTTGAGCATCGGCGTCAACGCCTTCGTCAGGAAGAACGGCGTCTTCAAATTCAGGTCGACGACCTTGTCCCAACCACTCTCCGGAAACTCCTCATAAGGCGCCCCCCAGGCAGCCCCAGCGTTGTTGACCAGAATATCCAGCGCCCCTTCATGCTTCGCATAAGCATCGACCAGCGCCTGAGCCCCTTCCAAAGTCGAAACATCGGCAGGCAACGACACGCAATGCCCAAACGCCGACAGCTCCTTCGCCGTCTGATCACAAGCCGCAGCCTTGCGCGCCGAGATGTACACGCGCGCGCCTTGCGCCAGAAAGCCCTCGGCAATCATGCGGCCGATGCCGCGCGAGCCGCCGGTGATCAATGCGCTGCGGCCCTTCAGCGAGAAGAGTTGGGTGGTGTCCATGTGCGGTTGTCTCCTGAGTGGTGAAAAAGGGAAGTTCAATTCCCGTCAGGAGAAAGCTTAGTGCGCGATCCGCCCGCGCTGCGTCACCTAGGCGGCAGGCAGCGCCAGCCGGCGAGGGCTCTCGAAGGTGCGCAAGGCACCGCTCAGCGGGTCGATGAAGGCCAGCGACCGGGCCAGCAGCTGCAGCGGCTTGTCGAAGTCGTCGTTCCCCGCGGGCTGCAGCGTGGGATAGAACGGGTCGTTCACGATCGGCAGGCCCAGCGCCTGGCAATGCACGCGCAGTTGGTGCTTGCGGCCGGTGACGGGTGAAAGCTCCAGCAATGCATGGCCGTCGCGGGCCTCCCGCAGCACGATGCGGGTCTCGGAATTCGGCTCGCCGGGCGCTTCGCGCATCCGCATGAAATGGTCGTCGTCCACCAGCCGGCTGCGGTACACGGCGGGCACCGACGACACGCCCTCCTGCCACGGCACGACGGCCTCGTAGTGCTTGTCGATGCGCCGCTCGGGGAACATCGCCTGGTAGATGCCGCGCGTCTCGCGGCGCACCGAGAACAGCACCAGGCCCGAGGTGTTGCGGTCGATGCGATGCAACGGCACGAGGTCGTCCAGGCCGAGCTTGCGCTTCAGGCGCACCAGCAGGCTCTGCTGCACGTACTTGCCGGTGGGCGTGACGGGCACGAAGGGCGGCTTGTCGACCACGACGAGGTCGTCGTCCTGGTGCAGCACCAGTTCTTCAAAAGGGATGGGCGTCTCGGCGTCGAGTGCGCGGTAGTAGTACACGCGCAGCGGCGATTCATATCGGCGCGTGGCGGTGACGGGCACGCCGTGCTCGTCGCAGACGTCGTTCGCTTCAATGCGCGAGAGCCAGGCCTCGCGCGAGATGGCGGGAAAACGCTCGGCGAGAAAGTCGGCGATGGTGGACCAGGGGCCGTACGGCAGCGAGACACAACTCGGGCTCACGCCGTCGCGCGTGGGCATGGGGACGACGAAGCGGGGGCGCGTCATGGTGCAGCGGCGTCCAGCTCTGACAGCACTTCGGCGAACGACGGCCGTGCCGCCACTTCGGGTTGCAGGCAGCGCGCCGCGAGCGTGGTCAAGGGCGAAGAAGAAGCCGCATCGTCGCAGCGCTCGGCCAGCTCTTCGAGCAGGCAACCGAAGGCGCGCATCTCCACGCCTTGCAGCGCTTTCGCGTGCGCGGGGTCGAGCGCGCCCGTCATCCAGGCCGCGCCGAAGTCGCCGAGCCGCCCGCCGTCCTGCGCGTGCCAGAGGATGTTGTGGGCGTACAGGTCGCCATGCAGCACGCCGCGCGCATGCAGGTGCGCCATGGCCGCGGCGATGTCGCGCGCGATGCGCAGCGCGGTGCCGGCGGACCAGCGCGCATCGTCGGCATAGACGTCGCGGGTGCACGAAGCCAGGCTCGGCGGCCCGGCCAGGGTGATGAACGACGGCGGCACCAGCGCCATCACCAGGCCTTCGGTGCCGTCGGGGTGGCCGTCGATGCGGCCTTGCGCGGCGATCAATGTCGGGTGCGCGCCGGCCGCGATGCAGGCCGCCATCTCGCTGTGCGGCCAGCCGTCGCTGGTGACGGCGCCCTTGAACAGCTTCACTGCAACGGGCAAGGCAGCGTCGTCCGGTGTGGCCAGCGTGGCGCGGTGGATCACGCCCGAGGCGCCTTCACCGAGCTTCGGGCCGAGCGTGAGGTCGCGCCAGTCGACGTGCGGCACGGTGGGCGCGTCGATGGCCGCGTCTTCGGTCGGCGCATCGAACGGGTTGCCCGCGCAGGCCAGCCACGCCAGGCGCGGCAACGTGTGCAGCCACTCAGGCAACACCTCGAAGCGGTTGGCCGACAGGCGCAGCAGCTCGATCTGCTGGCAGCGGGCCACCGACGCCGGCAGCGCGCGCAGGCGGTTGCCGGCCAGCATCAGCTTCTGCATGCGCGTGCAGTCGCCTAGCGTGTCGGGCAGTTCTTCGATGGCGTTGTCGGTCAGGATCAGCCAGCGCAGCGAGGGCGGCAGCGCCTCGGCGGGCACGTGGGCGATGCGGTTGGCTTTGAAGCCCACGATGTCGAGCTGGCGGCACTGGCCGAGGGACGCCGGCAGTTCGGTGAAGCGGTTGTCGGAGCAGAACAGCACGCGCAGTCGGTGCAGCCGGCCGAGGTCGTCGGGCAGTGCGGTGAGCGCATTGCCCGTGAGGTTCAGCGTTTCGAGGGTGTCGGCGAGCGCAAAAATCTCGCGCGGGAACTCGGTGAGTCCGCACGAGAGGTCCAGTCGTCGTGCGCCAGCCAGCCGGCCGGCGCACAGCTCAGCCAGCGTGTCCATGCGGGAAGTCTACCCAGCCGAAGCGGCCCCGGCGCCGAAGCGGTAGACGCCGTCGGCATCGAGCGTGCGCTTCACCTGCCCCGAGAACCACAGCAGGTGCAGGTGGGCCACGGTCTCGCCCATGGCGAAGGTGATCTGGTGCAGGTCGAGCTCGCGCTTGAACAGGATCGGCAGGCCCTCCGACGCCGTGATCGGGCGCGCGAGGCAGGCTTCGAGCAGCTCGGCCAGACGGTCGCGGTGGTGCTCCTGCAGCTGGTCGACGCGGCGGTGGATGCCGGTGAAGGGCTTGCCGTGCGAGGGCAGGCCCAGCGTGTCGGCGGGCAGGGCCTTGAACTTGTCGATGCTGTCCAGGAACAGGCGCAGCGAATTGGCCTCGGGCTCGCCCGCGTGCACGCTCACGTTGGTCGAGATGCGCGGCAGCATCATGTCGCCGCCCAGCAGCAGCCTGGGCTCGGCGCAGTACAGCGCGATGTGCTCGGGCGCGTGGCCGTAGCCGCTGATGCAGCGCCACTCGCGCCCGCCGATGGTGACGATGTCGCCGTCCATCATGCGCACGTAGCGGTCGGGTACGGCGGGCACCATGTTCGTGTAGTAGCTGCTGCGTGCGCGGATCTTGGCGACCGACTCGGGGTTGCTCAGTCCGTGCGAGACGAAGAAGTCGGCCGCCGCATCGCCGCCCGCGAGCGTGTCGCCGGCGCTGCACAGCACGCGCGCCACGTGGTAGTCGGTGGCGCTGATCCACAGCGGCACGTTCCAGCGCTTGCACAGCCAGTCGGCCAGGCCGATGTGGTCGGGGTGCATGTGGGTGACGAACACGCGCAGGATCGGCAAGCCCTGCAGCTGGGTCTCGAAGATCTGTTCCCACTGGGCGCGGGCCTCGTCGTGCGCGATGCAGCAGTCGACCACGGTCCAGCCTTCGACGCCGTCGATCGTGTCGCGCAGCAGCCAGAGGTTGATGTGGTCCAGCGCAAAGGGCAGCCGCATGCGGATCCAGCGCACGCCGGGCGCCACTTCCATCGCTTCGCCGGCGGCGGGCAGGGTGTCGCCCAGGGGGTAGTGGAGTTCGCGTTCGAGGAGGTTCATGTATGATTGACGTTTACGTAAACGTCATGGGTTGAGGCTTCATTGTAAAGAATGCGCCACCAACCTGCTGTCGCCCCCGCAACCCTTGCCGCCCATGCCCGCGCAGACCTTCACCATCAGCCAGCTCGCCAAGGAGTTCGACCTCACGACGCGCGCCATCCGCTTCTATGAAGACATGGGCCTGCTGTCGCCGGAGCGGGCCGGCCTGCAGCGCGTGTACAGCGCGCGCGACCGGGCGCGGCTCACGCTCACGCTGCGCGCCAAGCGCCTGGGCCTGACGCTGGTCGAGGCGAAAGACATCCTGGACATGTACGACAGCCCGCGCGACACCGTGCCGCAGCTGGAGAAGTTTCTGGGCGTGCTCGGCGCCCACCGCGCGCAACTCGAGGCGCAGCTGGCCGAACTGCAGGCCAACCTCGCCGAAGTGCGCGAGCACGAGAAAAAGGGCCGCGCCACGCTGGTCAAGGCGCAGAAGGCCGTCAAGGCCACCAAGGACGCCCCCGGCGGCGAATGCCCGTCCGACACAACGACTCACTGACAATAGACCACCATGCCCTCCGACAACCTCGACGACCTCTTTGCCCACAACCGCGCCTGGTCCGCCCAGATGGAACGCGACCGGCCCGGCTTCTTCACCGGCCTCGTCAAGCAGCAGACGCCGCGCTACATGTGGATCGGCTGCTCCGACAGCCGCGTGCCCGCCAACCAGATCACCGGCCTGGAGCCGGGTGAAGTGTTCGTGCACCGCAACGTGGCCAACATCGTGGTGCATTCCGACCTCAACGCGCTCTCGGCGATCCAGTTCGCGGTCGAGCACCTGAAGGTCGAGCACATCATGGTGGTCGGCCACTACGGCTGCGCCGGCGTGAAGGCTGCGCTCAGCGGCAAGCGCATCGGCCTGGCCGACAACTGGATCCGTCACATCCAGGACGTGCGCGACCGCCACAGCGTGATGCTCGACAGCCTGCCCGAAGACGTGCGCGTCGATGCGCTGTGCGAACTCAACGTGGCCGAGCAGGTGGTCAACGTGGCCGTCAGCACCGTCATGGTCGACGCCTGGGCGCGCGGCCAGAAGGTGCGCATCCACGGCTGGACCTTCGGCGTGCACGACGGCCTGCTGCAAGACCTCGGCCTGAGTGCCGACGGCGACAAGCCGCTCGACGCCATCTACAAGGCCGCCGTGCAGCGCATCCGCTACAAGTGGAGCAAGCCCGCAGGCGCCTCGCCGTCGGCGCAAGCGGGTGCCGACGGCACCGAAGGCGTGGAGCGCGCAGAGACCCCGCCAGCCGCCTGAGCGAACCCGTCGCTGCCATCGCCGGTACCGTTGCCATGTTCCCGCAGCGCCTCGATTCGCCGCTGGCCTACGACATCGCGAAGGCGATGATCGACGGGTTCAACCGGCACTACCGGCTGTTCCGCGCCGAATCGGCGCGCGCCAAGCACCGTTTTGAAACGGCCGACTGGCACGGCCAGCAGCGCGCGCAGCGCGAGCGCATCGAGTTCTACGACCTGCGCGTGAACGAGGCCGTGGCCCGGCTCGAAAAAGAGTTCAAGGCCGGCGACCAGCCCATGGAAGTCTGGCACCAGGTCAAGCTGCACTTCATCGGCTTGCTGGTGAACCACCACCAGCCCGAGCTGGCCGAGAGTTTCTTCAACTCGGTCACCACGAAGATCCTGCACCGCGCGTACTTTCAGAACGACTTCATCTTCGTGCGCCCGGCCATCAGCACCGAGTACATCGAGCCGCGCGGCGCACCGACCTACCGGCCCTACTACCCGTCGCAGGCCACGCTGCCCGACATCATCGAGCAGATGCTCGACGACTTCGCGCTGCAGGGCAGCTACGCCAACAAGCGGCGAGACGCCGAGCGCGTGGCGCACGTCATCCTGAACCGCTTTCACCAGGTCAAGCTGCGCGCCAACTTCCAGCTGCAGGTGCTGTCAGGGCTGTTCTATCGGAACAAGGGCGCGTACGTGGTCGGCAAGATCATGAACGGCTTCACCGAGATTCCGTTTTCGCTGCCCCTCCTGCACGACACCCGCGGCAAGTTCTACATCGATGCGGCGCTGTTCGGCGAAGACGACCTGCAGATGCTGTTCAGCTTTGCGCGCGCCTACTTCATGGTCGACATGGAAGTGCCTTCGGCCTGGGTGCAGTTTCTGCGCTCGCTCATGCCGCGCAAGCCGCGCGCCGAAATCTACAACGCGCTCGGCCTGGCCAAGCAGGGCAAGACGCTGTTCTACCGCGACTTTTTGTCGCACCTGAACTACTCGAGCGACCGCTTCCGCATCGCGCCCGGCATCAAGGGCATGGTCATGCTGGTGTTCGACCTGCCGTCGTTTCCCTTCGTGTTCAAGGTCATCAAAGACTTCTACCCGCCGCAGAAAGACACCACGCGCGAGCAGATCAAGGGCAAGTACATGCTCGTGAAACAGCACGACCGCGTGGGCCGCATGGCCGACACGCTCGAATACAGCAACGTGGGTTTTCCGCTCGACCGCTTCGAGCCCGAGCTCATCGAAGAGATCCGCAAGTTCGCGCCCAGCCAGCTGGAAATCGGCGACCGCGACGGCAACGGGGAGATGGAAGTCGTGCTCAAGCACGTCTACATCGAGCGCCGCATGATCCCGCTGAACATCTACCTGCAGGAAGCCTTCGACACGCTGGCCCATCCCGAGAGCCCGGCCCATGCCAAGCGCGCGAAAGACCAGCTGGAGCACGCAGTCATCGAGTACGGCAACGCCATCAAGGACATGGTCGCCGCCAACATCTTTCCCGGCGACATGCTGTGGAAGAACTTCGGCGTCACGCGCGGCGGCAAGGTCGTGTTCTACGACTACGACGAAATCGAATACGTCACCGACTGCAAGTTCCGCAAGGTGCCCACGCCGCGCAACGAAGAAGACGAGATGAGCGGCGAGGTCTGGTACTCGGTGGGCCCGAAAGACGTGTTCCCCGAAACCTTCGAGCCCTTTCTGCTCGGCAACAGCGACGTGCGCGCCGCCTTCATGGCGCACCACGCCGACCTGCTCGACGCCGCCTTCTGGCAGCACCACAAGGAACGCATCCAGGCCGGCCAGATGCTCGATGTGTTCCCGTACGAAGAGTCGCAACGCTTCCAGCATGAAGGCCACGCGACGCATTTCTGACCGCCCGTTTCCCGATTCCGTTTTCGTTTTGTTTTTGACTTCACTTTCACATTCCTGAAGGAGACCTCCATGTCCGAATCCATCGTCATCGTCGGCGCCGCACGCACCCCCATGGGCGGCTTCCAGGGCGACTTTTCGTCCCTCTCCGCGCACGACCTGGGCGGCGCGGCCATCAAGGCGGCTGTCGAGCGCGCCGGCATCGCGCCCGAGAGCGTGGGTGAAGTGCTGTTCGGCAACTGCCTCATGGCCGGCCAGGGCCAGGCCCCGGCGCGCCAGGCGGCCTACAAGGGCGGCCTGCCCGACAGCGCGGGCGCCGTCACGCTCAGCAAGATGTGCGGCTCGGCCATGAAGGCCGCGATGCTCGCGCACGACCTGCTGCTGGCCGGCACGCACGACGTCATCGTGGCAGGCGGCATGGAAAGCATGACCAACGCGCCCTACCTCATGCTCAAGGGCCGCGGCGGCTACCGCATGGGCCACGACAAGATCTATGACCACATGATGCTCGACGGCCTCGAAGACGCCTACCAGCCGGGCCGCTCCATGGGCACCTTCGGCGAAGACTGCGCCGCCAAGTACAACTTCACGCGCGAGCAGCAAGACGCCTTCGCCATCGCCAGCGTGCAGCGCGCCAAGGCCGCCACCGAATCCGGCGCCTTCAAGGACGAGATCACGCCCGTCACCGTGAAGGGCCGCGGCGGCGACACCGTCATCTCCATCGACGAAGGCCCGGGCAAGGTCAAGCTCGACAAGATCCCCACGCTCAAGCCCGCGTTCAAGAAAGAAAACGGCACCATCACCGCCGCATCGAGCTCGTCGATCAACGACGGCGCCGCCGCGCTGGTCATGATGACCGAGTCGCACGCGAAGAAGATCGGTGCCAAGCCGCTGGCGCGCATCGTCGGCCACGCCACGCACGCACAGCAGCCCGAGTGGTTTGCCACCGCGCCGGTCGGCGCCGTGCAGAAGCTGTTCGCCAAGACCGGCTGGACCGTGAAGGACGTCGACCTGTGGGAGGTGAACGAAGCCTTCGCCGTCGTGCCCATGGCCCTCATGCACGAGCTCGACGTGTCGCACGACATCGTCAACGTGAACGGCGGCGCCTGCGCGCTGGGCCACCCCATCGGCGCCAGCGGCGCGCGCATCATGGTCACGCTGCTGCACGCGCTGAAGGCGCGCGGCAAGAAGCGCGGCGTCGCCACGCTGTGCATCGGCGGCGGCGAAGGCACCGCGGTCGCGCTCGAATTGCTATAACGCCAGGAGCCGCCGGCGCCCGGGGAGAGGGCGCCGGCCAGTTTCCACCCCGGACACTTCAAACAAAACCATGCGTAGAGCAGGAGATTTCATGCGCCCATCCCTTCACCGTACCGCCGTTGCCGCCGTGCTCGCTACCGCCTTCGTGGTAGGTGGCGCCTGGGCCCAGAAGCGCGACAACGTGCTGTTCCAGGCCGCCACCGACGAGCAGCCGGCGGTGATCAAGACGCTCGAGAAGCTCGTCAACATCGAGACCGGCACCGGTGACGCCGAAGGCATGGCCGCCGCCGGCGCGTACCTCGAGGGCGAGCTGAAGAACCTCGGCTTCACCGTCACGCGCAGCAAGTCGGCCGGCCTCGTGGTCGGCGACAACATCGTCGGCAAGCTCAAGGGTCGCGGCGGCAAGAACCTGCTGCTCATGTCGCACATGGACACCGTGTACACCAAGGGCACGCTCGCCAAGGCGCCGTTCCGTGTCGAAGGCGACAAGGCCTACGGCCCCGGCATCGCCGACGACAAGGGCGGCAACGCCGTCATCCTGCACACGCTCAAGCTGCTCAAAGACTACGGCGTGCGCGACTACGGCACCATCACCGTGCTGTTCAACACCGACGAAGAAAAAGGCTCCTTCGGTTCGCGCGACCTGATCCAGGAAGAAGCCAAGCAGGCCGACTACGTGCTCTCGTTCGAGCCCACCAGCGCCGGCGACGAAAAGATGTCGCTCGGCACCTCGGGCATCGCCTACGTGCAGGTCAACATCACCGGCAAGGCCTCGCACGCGGGCGCCGCCCCCGAGCTGGGCGTGAACGCATTGGTCGAGGCATCCGACCTCGTGCTGCGCACCATGAGCATCGACGACAAGTCGAAGAACCTGCGCTTCAACTGGACCATCGCCAAGGCCGGCAACGTGTCGAACATCATCCCGGCCAGTGCCACGCTGAACGCCGACGTGCGCTACGCACGCAACGAAGACTTCGACGCCGCCATGAAGACGCTCGAAGAAAAGGCGCAGCAGAAAAAACTGCCCGAGGCCGACGTCAAGGTGCTCATCACGCGCGGCCGTCCGGCCTTCAATGCGGGCGAGGGCGGCAAGAAGCTCGTCGACAAGGCCGTGGTCTTCTACAAGGAAGCCGGCGGCAGCGTGGGCGTCGAAGAGCGCACCGGCGGCGGCACCGATGCAGCCTACGCGGCGCTCTCGGGCAAGCCCGTGATCGAAAGCCTGGGCCTGCCCGGCTTCGGCTACCACAGCGACAAGGCCGAGTACGTCGACATCAGCGCCATTCCGCGCCGCCTGTACATGGCCGCGCGCTTGATCATGGACCTGGGCGCCGGCAAGTAAGCCGCGCACCCACCGACAAGAAAGAACTGGAGACAACGCCATGCTGCTCAGCGCAGACCAGGAAGCCATCCGCGACGCCGTGCGCGATTTTTCGCAGGCCGAGATCTGGCCCCACGCCCCCCAATGGGACCGCGACCACAGCTTTCCGAAGGAAGTGCACCAGGGCCTGGCCGCGCTGGGCGCCTACGGCATCTGCGTGCCCGAAGAGCACGGCGGTGCGGGCCTCGACTACCTCACGCTCGCGCTCGTGCTCGAAGAAATCGCGGCCGGCGACGGCGGCACCAGCACCGCCATCAGCGTGACCAACTGCCCCGTCAACGCCATCCTCATGCGCTACGGCAACGCGCAGCAGAAGAAGAAGTGGCTCGAGCCGCTGGCCCAGGGTCAGATGCTCGGCGCCTTCTGCCTCACCGAACCGCAGGCCGGCAGCGATGCCTCGAGCCTGCGCACCACCGCGCGCAAGGACGGCGACGGTTACGTGATCGACGGCGTCAAGCAGTTCATCACCAGCGGCAAGAACGGCCAGGTAGCCATCGTCATCGCCGTCACCGACAAGGGCGCCGGCAAGCGCGGCATGAGCGCGTTCATCGTGCCCACCGACGCGCCCGGCTACAACGTTGCGCGCGTCGAAGACAAGCTCGGCCAGCACAGCAGCGACACCGCGCAGATCAACTTCGACAGCTGCCGCATCCCGGCCGAGAACCTCATCGGCGCCGAAGGCGAGGGCTACAAGATCGCGCTCGGCGCACTCGAAGGCGGGCGCATCGGCATCGCCGCGCAGAGCGTGGGCATGGCCCGCAGCGCCTTCGACGTGGCCGTGGCCTACGCCAAGGAACGCCAGGCCTTCGGCGGCGCCATCTTCGACCAGCAGGCCGTGGGCTTTCGCCTCGCCGACTGCGCCACGCAGATCGAAGCCGCGCGCCAGCTCATCTGGCACGCCGCCAGCCTGCGCGACGCCGGCCGGCCTTGCCTGAAAGAAGCCGCCATGGCCAAGCTCTTCGCCAGCGAGATGGCCGAGCGCGTGTGCAGCGCCGCCATCCAGACCCTGGGCGGCTACGGCTACGTGAACGACTTTCCGCTCGAGCGCATCTACCGCGACGTGCGCGTGTGCCAGATCTACGAAGGCACGTCGGACATCCAGAAGCTGCTGATTCAACGCGCGCTCGCGTGATCACGTGAGCCGGCGCCGCGGCCGACCCTGGGGCTCGATCGCCGCGGCACTCGTGCTCGCGGCGCTGGCCGCCTGGAGCTTCGTCATCGAGCCGCGCTGGGTGGCCGCCCGCATCGAGCCCTTGGGCTCGGCGCAGTGGCAACCGCCCGCCGGCCTGAAGGTCGCCGTGGCCAGCGACTGGCACCTCAGCACGCGCTCGCTGTGGCGCGTGACCAGCGCCGACCGCGCCGCGGCCATCGCCGACCAGATCAACGCGGCGCAGCCCGACGTGATCCTGCTGCCCGGCGACTTTCTAGCCGGCTCCGGCGACGACGAAGACCTTTCCATCGAAGCCATGGCCGCCGTGCTCGGCCGCCTGAAGGCGCCGCAGGGCGTGTACGCGGTGCTCGGCAACCACGACTGGTGGCACGACGGCGAACGCACCGCCAAGGCCCTGTCCGCGCAGGGCATCCGCGTGCTGGAGAACGCCTCGGTGCGCCTGCCCGGACACGACCTCTGGGTGGTCGGCATCGGCGACGACTCCACTGGCCATTCGCAGCCCGACAAGGCCCTGGCCCGCGTGCCACCCGGCGCCGCCACGCTGGTCATGATGCACGACCCCTTCAGCTTCGCCGGCATGCCGCGCACGCAGGGGCTCGTGGTGGCGGCGCATACGCACGGCGGGCAGATCAGCGTGCCGGGCTACGGCGCAATCGTGGTGCCCGGGCGCGCGCCGCGCGAGTGGGCCTACGGCTGGATCGCGCACAAGGACAACAAGCGGATGTACGTGACCAGCGGGCTTGGCGTGAGCATCCTGCCGGTGCGGTTCAACATGCGGCCTGAGTGGGTGATGTTTCGATAGGGGCGTGTCAGTCGCTGAAGCTTGACGGGCGTCTGAGAGAGCGCGTACATTGCTTTTGCCTCGTGATGAGCGAGGTCGGGATTGGCGTCCCGCTGACATCCTGCGACGAAAGCCGCAGTTACCGCACAAGGTCTGCGGCTTTTTCATTCGCGCTTCTTTTTTAGGCGGCTCGAATGGGAGGGCTCGCGCCCTGCCGGTTTCCGCAAGGATGTCCCGGTACGCCAACCCGTTCGAGCTGCCGCCCCCGATTGGCGTCGGGTGCGTCGGTTGTTGCAAATCGACATCCTTGGAGGCCTATGGCCACTGCTTCAGATGCGGGTACCGACGCCGGTTGCCCTTGCGCGTCTCAACGATCCACTGCCTTGTTCAAACCCTTTGAATGGGTGCAAGGTGAACGGCTTGCTCCTTCACTGCAAAGCCGTGCAGCCTTTCTCAACGAGGCGCGCGACGTGGTGCAGGGCGCTCAGACGTTGGTTCAGTTGCTCGAATGGGATGAGGATCGACGCGACACCGCTACTTCCGATGCGGACCCTGCGCCGCTTTTCGATGCATGCCAGCGCAGTTCGCTGCAGCGGTTTCTTGCGGTCTCGCTGGGGCTTCTGCATGCTCGGATTGAAGCGCAGTGCGAGGGGTTAACCGAGTAGCAGAGCGACGCAGGGCTTGCGGTGCGTGGAGCCCTGCGGCGATGAGGCCAAGTCTTTTTTCCGTCATCGTCTAAGCTGCAAAGCCCATAGGAGGGGAATCGACGATGAAAAAACTTAGTTTGACGCTAGAGCATTGCTACGGCATCCGCAAGCTTGAAACCGTACTGGACTACTCCAAGTGGCCCACAGTTGCCATTTACGCTCCTAACGGCGCAATGAAGAGCTCGTTGGCCAACACCTTTCAAGATATCGCCGACGGCACTCCCTCGAAGGATCGGATTTTTCGAGATCGAGTCAATCGTCGCGAAATAAAAGACGAAACGGGCGCAGATATCGCAGCGGGGAACGTGTTGGTTCTTCGTCCCTATGAGGAAGTGGGCCAGAAGACGGGGGAGACCGCGACGCTGCTAGTGAATCTTGCGCTGCGTCAAGAGTACGAAGCCCTGCACGCGGAGATCAACACGGCTAGGGGAGCATTCCTCAAAGCCGTAAAGACACAGGCGAAAACGAAGCGAGAAGTGGATCGCGAGATATCTTCAACTTTTACGGCGTCTGGAAATCAGCTCGACACTGCACTAAATCGAATCAAGGACGAGCTCGCGTTGCAGCAGGGCGCTCCATTCGCAGACATCCCCTATGACATCGTGATGGATGAGAAGGTGCAAGCGTTCCTTGCGACGGGGGACTTCCGAACAGCGATCGACGACTACGTCAAGAAGTACAACGAACTGCTCGCGGCTTCCCAATACTTCAAGAAGGGAGCCTTCAACTACTACAACGCCGCCAATGTCGCGAAGCAGCTGAAAGACAACGGGTTCTTCGAGGCGAAGCACACTGTTAGCCTGAACGGGGACGAGAAGGTCGAGATAACTTCGGAAGCGCAGCTTGAAGAACTGATCAAGAAGGAAAAAGAAAAGATCACGGGTGACGCTGACCTCAGAAAAAGGTTCGAGGCGCTAGAGAAGCAGATCCAGAAGAACGTGACGCTGCGGGAATTCGAGGCATATCTACAGGACCACGAAGGACTGTTGCCTGAGCTAGCCGACTTTGCGTCATTCAAAGAGAAGCTCTGGAAGTCGTATATCAAGGCCAACTATGACTCGTACACCTCACTGCTCGAGAAGATCCAGCTAGCGGCTGCCCGTACCACGGAGATTCAGGAGCAGGCGGCTCAGGAAGAGACTCTTTGGCAAACGGTCATTGACATCTTCAACGACCGCTTCGTGGTTCCATTCAGGCTTGAGGTTGCAAACAAGGTTCAGGTCATGCTCGGTGTGGAGGCCGTGCCACGGCTTGGATTCATCTTCAGAGATGGAGGCGACGAGCTTCAGGTCGACCGAGATGCTCTCCTTCAAACCCTCAGTACGGGGGAGAAGAAGGCGTTCTACGTGCTAAACATGCTCTTCGACATCGAAGTGCGCCGCCAGAGCGGCGAGGAAACCTTGGTTGTTGTGGACGATATCGCCGATTCGTTCGATTACAAGAACAAGTACGCCATTGTTCAGTACCTCTCCGACCTTGCTGAAGACCCTCGCTTCAAACAGCTAATCCTCACTCACAATTTCGATTTTTTCAGAACCATAGAAAGTCGGAAACTTGTTCATCGAAGCAACTGCTTTATGGTTTCGAAAACCGCCCAGGGCGTGGCGCTGCAAGGAGCAGTCGGAGTAAAAAATGTCTTTGTGAATGTTTGGAAGCCGCGCTTCTACGTTGATCAGCGAATGAAGATTTGCTGTATTCCGTTCATGCGTAACCTGATCGAGTACACGAAAGACGAGTCGGATGTTGACTACGTAAAGCTCACGTCACTCTTGCACTGGAAGGCGGACTCTATCCAGATCACGGTGGCGGATTTGGACGGAGTTTATGGGCGACTTTTCGCCCCGAATGGACAGTCGGCCAACGGAGCTGATCTTCTTCTTGACTTGATCAACGCAGAGGCGCTGGCGTGTTTGCAAGCGCCCGATGGCATCAACTTCGAGAACAAAGTGGTGCTTGCCATGGCCACCAGATTGCGAGCGGAGAAGTTCATGGCGGACAAGATCAACGACGCAGCGTGGTTGGCTGCTATTAGCGCGAACCAAACGCCTGTCTTGCTGTCGCGCTACCGTGAGCTATTTGGTGGCGATGCCGCCAGTATTCGGGTCTTGCGAAAAGTGATGTTGATGACGCCTGAGAACATTCACTTGAACTCCTTCATGTACGAACCCATCCTCGACATGTCGGATCAGCACCTTCGGCAGCTGTACACCGAGGTGGCAGCGCTGGCCTAGTTGATGCCATTGACGACTTGAGGGTGGGTGCACTGATGGCCGGTATAGAACTGCGCAGCAATTTCTCTCCCGAACTTCTCTGAGCGCCAATGCGTGGGTGTGCCTGCAATTCCGGCAGACCCACGCCAGCCGATGCCCCTCCCCACGCCCGGCGGACATGCCCCGAAGCCACCCCAAACCCCACCTTCAACCCCCGCCGCGCCAAGTGTTCCAATAGAGCCCTTCATGAGCGCCACCGACCCCACTCCCGGCCCCTGCCCCTGCGGCCGCACCGACCGTCGCGACAAGCCCATCGGCTACGCCCTGTGCTGTGGGCGCTACCTCGACGATTTCGAGAACACGCCCGCGCCTGACGCCGAATCGCTGATGCGTTCGCGTTACTCGGCCTTCGTGCTGGCCCGCGCCGACTACCTGCTCGCCACCTGGCACGCGTCGAAGCGGCCGGCTACGGTCGAGTTCGAGCCGGGCGTCAAATGGCTGGGGCTGGACATCCGCTCGCGCTCGGTGCTCGACGCCGACCACGCCGAGGTCGAGTTCGTCGCCCGCCAGCGCAGCGCGGCGGGCGTGGCGTTCCGCCTGCACGAGCGCAGCCGCTTCGTGCGCGAAAACGAGCGTTGGTATTACGTCGACGGCGACCTGCACCAGCCGCCGCCGGCCTGACGGGTTGACGGCACCGGGCTTCGGCCCGCACAATCGGCCCCGCTCCGGGGTGCACACATGTGGTGTGCTGAGATGGCAAAGCTGCCGACCCGCGAACTTGATCCGGGTCATACCGGCGTAAGAAGAGCTGCACTCCCTGACTTCGGTCCGTCACTCCCTTTTCTGGTGGCGGGCCTCCCGAGGTCCACTGAGCGATTGCGGAGCACCCTTTCCC
The DNA here is from genome assembly GCF_033802765.1 of Variovorax sp. EBFNA2. Lineage (NCBI taxonomy): Bacteria > Pseudomonadati > Pseudomonadota > Betaproteobacteria > Burkholderiales > Comamonadaceae > Variovorax > Variovorax sp. EBFNA2. Next base: position 5,802,426 of record NZ_CP138496.1, on the reverse strand, counting down.
TCAACAAGGAGTGCCTCCCGATGAATGCCCCCGATAAATTCACCTCGCTGCTGTCGCTGACGCGCGAACCCTTTCCTGCGTCGCACAAGTGCGTCATTCCGGGCAGCCGGCCCGACCTGTTCGTGCCCGTGCGCGACGTGGCGCTGACCAACGGCGAAACCGTTTCCCTGTACGACACCTCGGGCCCCTACACCGACCCGAAGGTCGAGATCGACGTGCGCCGCGGCCTGCCCGACGTGCGCAGCGCCTGGGTCATCGAGCGTGGTGACACCGAAAGTTATGAAGGCCGCACGCACCACGCGCTGGACGACGGCGCCAAGAACGAAGACCGCGACGCACAGCGCCTGGCCGAGCTGCGCGCCGGTGCCTCGGCACTGCAGCGCACGCCGCGTCGCGCCAAGTCGGGCGCCAACGTCACCCAAATGCATTACGCGCGCCGCGGCATCGTCACGCCCGAAATGGAATACGTGGCCCTGCGCGAGAACGGCAAGCGCGAGTGGATGGCCGAGTACCTGGCCAACGAAGAGCGCGCCAAGCGCGTGGCGGGCAACCCGATGGGCGCGAGCATCCCGCGCATCATCACGCCCGAGTTCGTGCGCGACGAAGTGGCCCGTGGCCGCGCGATCATTCCCGCGAACATCAACCACCCCGAGGTCGAGCCGATGGCCATCGGGCGCAACTTCAAGGTGAAGATCAACGCCAACATCGGCAACTCGGCCGTCACCTCGAGCATCGAGGAAGAGGTCGAAAAGCTGGTGTGGGCGATTCGCTGGGGCGCCGACAACGTGATGGACCTGTCGACCGGCAAGAACATCCACACCACGCGCGACTGGATCGTGCGCAATTCGCCGGTGCCCATCGGCACGGTGCCGATCTACCAGGCGCTCGAAAAGGTGGGCGGCGTGGCCGAAGACCTCACCTGGGAAATCTACCGCGACACGCTCATCGAGCAGGCGGAGCAGGGCGTCGACTACTTCACCATCCACGCGGGCCTGCGCCTGCCGTTCATTCACCTCACGGCCGACCGCATGACGGGCATCGTGTCGCGCGGCGGCTCGATCATGGCCAAGTGGTGCATTGCGCACCACAAGGAGAGCTTCCTCTACACGCACTTCGAGGACATCTGCGACATCATGAAGGCCTACGACGTGAGCTTCTCGCTCGGCGACGGCCTGCGCCCCGGCTCGGGCGCCGATGCGAACGACGAGGCGCAGTTTGCCGAGCTGCGCACGCTGGGCGAGCTCACGCAGATCGCCTGGAAGCACGACGTGCAGACCATGATCGAAGGCCCGGGCCACGTGCCGATGCACATGATCCAGGCCAACATGGACGAGCAGATCAAGCACTGCCACGAGGCGCCGTTCTACACGCTCGGCCCGCTGACCATCGACATCGCGCCGGGCTACGACCACATCTCCAGCGCCATCGGCGCCGCCATGATCGGCTGGGCCGGCACCGCGATGCTCTGCTACGTGACGCCCAAGGAGCACCTGGGCCTGCCCGACCGCGACGACGTGAAGCAGGGGATCATTGCCTACAAGATCGCCGCGCACGCCGCCGACGTGGCCAAGGGCCACCCGGGTGCGCGCTCGCGCGACGACGCGCTGAGCAAGGCACGCTTCGAGTTCCGCTGGCAAGACCAGTTCAACCTGGGCCTGGACCCCGACACGGCGCGCGAATTCCACGACGAGACACTGCCCAAAGACTCGAGCAAGGTGGCGCACTTCTGCTCGATGTGCGGCCCCAAGTTCTGCTCGATGAAGATCACGCAGGAAGTGCGCGAGTACGCCGCCAAGAAGGGCGTGGCGGAGCGCGAGGCCGTGGCCGAGGGCATGGAAGAGAAGTCGAAAGAATTCATGGCCGGAGGCGGCGAGATCTACATCCCGATCCGACCCGTCGCTTGATAGCTTGAGTCTCCCCGTGCGGAAAGGGGCCGTTGCTACCATGGGGCCAGACCCCTGAACTCCTGCCTCGCAATGACCCCTTTCCCCTTTTCCGCCGTTCTCTTCGATTGCGACGGCGTGCTCGTCGATTCCGAGCCCATCACCAACCGCGTGCTCGCCGAAATGCTCGGCGAACTCGGCTGGCACCTGACGCCGACGGAGTCGATGGACATCTTCACCGGCAAGGCCGTGAAAGACGAAACGGCGCTCATCGAGGCGAAGACCGGCTTCAGGATCACCGACGACTGGCTGCGCGGCTTCCGCGCCCGCCGCAACGAGGCGCTCGACCGCGACCTCGTCGCCATTCCCCACGCGCCTGCGGCCATCCGCGAAATTCACACGCGGCTCAAGGGCCGCATCGCCTGCGCCTCGGGCGCCGACCGTCACAAGGTCGAGCTGCAACTGGCCAAGGTCGGCCTGCTCGACTGCTTCGAAGGCCGCATCTTCAGCGGCCACGAGATGCCGCGCTCCAAACCGTATCCCGATGTGTACCTGGCCGCGGCGGAAGCGCTCGGTGTCGACCCGACGCGCTGCGCGGTGGTCGAAGACACGGTCACCGGCGCCACCGCCGGCGTGGCCGCGGGTGCCACGGTGTTCGGCTACAGCACGGGCGAGTCGGGCCACAGCGGCCCGGGCGCGTTGCGCGGCGCGGGTGCCGTGGCCGTGTTCAGCGACATGACCGAGCTGCCCGCATTGCTGGCCAGCTACGGCCTGCAGGCGGCCTGAGTTTCTGATGCAATGACGTTTGTCGTCAGCGTGTGGTCGCGCGTCTCTCGCGCACACGCGCTCCCTCTTTCTCACGTTTCGCAAGGACTTCGCCCATGACCTCCGAATACCAGACCGAGCAACCCGACCGCAGCGAAATCGACGCGCTCCAGGGCCCGGCCGTGGTGGAGTTCGGTACCAACTGGTGCGGCATCTGCAAGGCCGCGCAGCCGAACATCGCCGAGGCTTTTGCCAAGTTTCCGAATGTGCGCCGCATCAAGGTGGAAGACGGCAGCGGCCGCCCGCTGGGGCGTTCGTTCAACGTGCGGCTGTGGCCCACGCTGGTGTTCATGCGCGACGGGCAACAGGTCGCGAAGCTGGTGCGTCCGGAAGACAGCCAGTCGATCGCCGATGCGCTGGCGCTGATCGATTCGCCGGCCTGAGTTCCGGCTCTCAGGGCACGCGCACTGAACGGGGTCGCTACAACCCCAGCTGCCGAAAGTCCCGCGGCGCATGCCCCGTCCACTGCAGGAACGCGCGCGAAAAACTCTTCTCGTTGCGAAACCCGACCGCCAGCGCCACCTGCTTGATCGGCCGCGTGGTCCGGCGCAGTTGCTCCACCGCCAGCTCGTGCCGCACCTCGTTCTTCAGCACCTGCAGCGAGGTGCCTTCTTCGTGCAGCTGCCGGTGCAGCGTGCGCCCCGACACGTTCAGCAGCCCCGCCAGCGCTTCCGCCGTGGTCGCCTCGCCGGCGCGCGCGCGCAGCAGTTCGCGCACGCGCTGGCCCAGCAGGCGGTCGCGGCGGTACTGCAGCACCGTGAGCGGCAGGGCGCGCTTGAGCATGGTGCGCAGCGCGCGCTCGTCGCGCAGCAGCGGCAGCGCGAGGTAGCGCTCGTCGAAGCTGATGCTGGCCTGCGGCGCGTCAAAGTGCACGTCGGGCGTGAACATCAGCGGGTAGGCGTCGTGGTGCGGCGGCGCCGCAAAAGGAAAGGTGGCCTGGCGCAGCGAGATGCGCGAGTCGATCGCCCAGCACACGTAGCCGTGCATGAAGCGCAGGCTGGTCACCAGGCAGAACTCGCGGAACGCCGCATCGAGCGGGCGGTTCTCGGTGATGCGCAGCGTGGCCACGCCGCCGGTCACCTCCAGCGCGAGCGTGATGTCTTCGGTCAGCAGGCGGTGGTGGCGGCACCAGCGCTTGATGGCCACGCCCAGGTCGGGCGAGGTCAGCGAGGCGCGGCACAGCATGCCGTAGCTGCCCCAGGGCAGGCGGCGCGAGAACCAGCCCAGGGCCTCGTCGTCCAGCTCCTGCATCGCGTGGCCCGACAGCGCCTCGAACTGCGCGGCCGTCACCCGCGCGCCGGGGCGGCTCAGTTCACGCGGCGCGATCTGTGCCGCCTGCAGGGCCTGCGCCGGGTCCTTGCCGTAGCGGGCATACCCTTGCACGATGGCTCGCACGAAGGCCATCGGCGTGACGGCGCGGGCGGGTCGCAGGAAGGCGGGAGACGACAAGGTTGAGTGCATCGGTCGTGGCGCAATTTGCAACCATTGTGGCGCCAATTGCGGCGCGACGAGGCGTAAGCTGCGACTTTTCAAGCGCCATTCCGCGCGGGCAGCCCTGCGCGCCGACCCCTTCAGAGGAGACAAGACTCATGCACGATTTCGGCCTCAACTTCGACCTGGGCGACGACATCGACGCGCTGCGCAGCGCGATCCAGGACTTCGCCGCCCACGAAATCGCGCCCCGCGCCGCCGAGATCGACCGCGACAACCTGTTCCCGCACGACCTCTGGCAAAAGCTCGGCGAGCTGGGCCTGCACGGCATGACGGTGAAGGAAGAATTCGGCGGCACCGAGCTGGGCTACCTGGCCCACATCGTGGCCATGGAAGAAGTCTCGCGCGCCTCGGCCTCGGTGGGCCTGTCGTACGGCGCGCACTCCAACCTGTGCGTGAACCAGATCCACCGCAACGGCAGCGACGCGCAGAAGAAAAAATACCTGCCCAAGCTGGTGAGCGGCGAGCATGTCGGCGCGCTGGCCATGAGCGAGCCCAACGCCGGCTCCGACGTGGTGAGCATGAAGCTCAAGGCCGAGAAGAAGGACGGCTATTACGTGCTCAACGGCGGCAAGATGTGGATCACCAACGGCGGCGACGCCGACACGCTGGTCATCTACGCCAAGACCGAACCCGAAATGGGCGCGCGCGGCATGACCGCCTTCATCGTCGAAAAGAACTTCAAGGGCTTCTCTGCCGGCACCAAGCTCGACAAGCTCGGCATGCGCGGCTCCAACACCTACCCGCTGTTCTTCGACAACTGCGAAGTGCCCGAAGAGAACGTGCTGGGCGGCGAAGGCATGGGCGCCAAGGTGCTGATGAGCGGCCTCGACTACGAGCGCGCCGTGCTCTCGGGCGGCCCGCTGGGCATCATGGCCGCCTGCATGGACGCCGTGATTCCCTACATCCACGAGCGCCAGCAGTTCGGCCAGAGCATCGGCGAGTTCCAGCTGATGCAGGGCAAGATCGCCGACATGTACTCGACCTGGCAGGCCACCCGCGCCTACGTGTACGCCGTGGGCAAGGCCTGCGACCGCAACGACCACGCGCGCACCTTCCGCAAGGACGCGGCCGGTGCCATCCTGTACTCGGCCGAGAAGGCGACCTGGATGGCCGGCGAGGCGGTCCAGACGCTGGGCGGCGTGGGCTACACCAAGGACTTCCCGGTGGAGCGGCTGTGGCGCGACGCCAAGCTGTACGAGATCGGCGCGGGCACGAGCGAAGTGCGCCGCATGCTGATCGGGCGCGAGCTGTTCAGCGAAACGGCCTGAGCTGTTTTTCTCCCTCCCCCGCTGGGGGAGGGCAGGGGTGGGGGCAAGCGGCGTCCGATGAAGCACAGCGCCTAGCAAACGCCGCTCGCCCCCATCCCAGCCTTCCCCCGGAAGGGGAAGGAGCAAGTCAAGGAGACAAGGAACATGAGCATGACTGCTGCGTTGACCGAGAGCTACGGCAAGGGCGCCACCAACGTCCCCCTCATCGAACACCCCATCGGCGACTTCTTCGACGACATGGTCGCCAGGCAGCCCGAGCGCGAAGCCCTCGTCAGCCGCCACGAAGGCCAGCGCTTCACCTACCGCGCGCTGCAGACCGCATCGAACCGCCTCGCGAGCGCGCTGCTGAACCTGGGGCTCGTGCCCGGCGACCGCGTAGGCATCTGGTCGCACAACAACGTGCCCTGGGTGCTGATGCAGATCGCCACCGCCAAGGTCGGCCTGGTCCTCGTGAACATCAACCCCGCCTACCGCACCTCGGAGCTCGAGTACGCGCTCAACAAGGTCGGCTGCAAGGCGCTGGTGACGATGGCGCAGTTCAAGACCAGCGACTATCTGGGCATGCTGCGCGAGCTGGGCCCGGCGAAGCTGCCGCAGCTGCTGCACACCTTCTGGATCGACGCAAAGCCCGGCCAGGGCGACGAGCAGCCCGGCATGCGCCGCTTCAGCGAGCTGCTGGCCAGCGGCGATGCGGCCGATGCGCGCGTGGCCGCCACGCAGAAGACGCTGAAGGCCACCGACCCGATCAACATCCAGTTCACCAGCGGCACCACAGGCTTCCCCAAGGGCGCAACGCTCACGCACCGCAACATCCTGAACAACGGCTTCTTCATCGGCGAGTGCATGAAGCTCACGCCGGACGACCGCTTGTGCATTCCGGTGCCGCTGTACCACTGCTTCGGCATGGTGCTGGGCAACCTGGCCTGCCTCACGCACGGCTCGGCCATCGTGTACCCGAACGACGGCTTCGATCCGCTCACGGTGCTCGAAACGGTGCAGGCCGAAAAATGCACGGGCCTGCACGGCGTGCCCACGATGTTCATTGCCGAGCTGGACCATCCGCGCTTCAAGGAGTTCGATCTGTCGACCTTGCGCACCGGCATCATGGCCGGCTCGCCGTGCCCGACCGAGGTGATGAAGCGCGTGGTCGACCAGATGCACCTGAACGAGATCACCATCGCCTACGGCATGACCGAAACCAGCCCCGTGAGCTGCCAGAGCAGCACCGACACGCCGCTGGACAAGCGCGTGTCGACCGTCGGCACGGTGCAGCCGCACCTCGAGGTGAAGATCATCGACCCCGAGACCGGCGCGGTCATGCCCATCGGAAAGTCGGGCGAGCTGTGCACGCGCGGCTACTCGGTGATGCACGGCTACTGGGAAGACGAACCCCGCACGCGCGAAGCCATCGACGCCGAGCGCTGGATGCACACCGGCGACCTCGCCACGATGGACGCCGAGGGCTACGTGAACATCGTCGGGCGCATCAAGGACCTCGTGATCCGCGGCGGCGAGAACATCTACCCGCGCGAGATCGAAGAATTCTTGTACCGCCATCCGAAGGTGCAGGACGTGCAGGTGGTCGGCCTGCCCGACAGGAAGTACGGCGAAGAACTCTGCGCCTGGATCATCGTCAAGCCCGGCCAGAGCGCCACCGACACCGAGATCCGCGACTTCTGCAAGGGTCAGATCGCGCACTACAAGGTGCCGAAGTACATCCAGTTCGTCACCGAGTTCCCGATGACGGTGACCGGCAAGATCCAGAAATTCAAGATCCGCGATGCCATGACCGAGCAACTCGGTCTCACGCAAGAAAAGACAGCATGAGCGCGGCGCAGAACCGCTTCAAGCTAGCTCGCTCCCCCTTGGGGGGAAGTGAGGACACGACAGTGCCGAACAAGAGGGCTCAATGACCAAACTCGAAACCAAACTCAACGCCCGCTCGGCGGACTTCCAAGCGAATGCCGCGGCCATGCGCGCGCTGGTCGACGATCTGCAAAAGCAGTTCGCCAAAGTGGAGCAGGGCGGCGGCGAGGCCGCGCGCGCCAAGCACACGGCGCGCGGCAAGCTGCTGCCGCGCGACCGCGTGGCCGAGCTGCTCGACCCGGGCACGCCTTTTCTCGAAATCGCGCCGCTGGCCGCGCATGCGATGTACCTCGACGGCAAGGGCGCCGAGTCGGCACCGGGCGCCGGCATCATCACCGGCATCGGCCGCGTGAACGGTGTCGACTGCATGATCGTGTGCAACGACGCCACCGTGAAGGGCGGCACCTACTACCCGCTGACGGTCAAGAAGCACCTGCGCGCGCAGGAGATCGCCGAGCAGAACCGCCTGCCCTGCATCTACCTCGTGGACTCGGGCGGTGCCAACCTGCCGAACCAGGACGAGGTGTTTCCGGACCGCGACCACTTCGGCCGCATCTTCTACAACCAGGCCAACATGAGCGCGCAGGGCATCCCGCAGATCGCGGTGGTCATGGGCTCGTGCACGGCCGGCGGCGCGTACGTGCCGGCGATGAGCGACGAATCGATCATCGTGAAGAACCAGGGCACCATCTTCCTGGGCGGCCCGCCGCTCGTGAAGGCGGCCACCGGCGAGGTCGTGTCGGCCGAAGACCTGGGCGGCGGCGACGTGCACACGCGCCTGTCGGGCGTGGTCGATCACCTGGCGCAGAACGACCTGCACGCGTTGGCGCTGGCGCGCTCGGCAGTCGCGAACCTGAATGCGAAGTCGGCGGAGAAGCCCGACGGCGCCGCGGTGCGCGCGCCCGAGTTCCCGCGCGAAGAGCTGTATGGCGTGATCCCCACCGACACGCGCAAGCCCTTCGATGTGCGCGAGATCATTGCGCGCATCGTCGACGGCAGCGAGTTCCACGAGTTCAAGGCGCGCTTCGGCGCCACGCTGGTCTGCGGCTTTGCCGAGATCGAGGGCATGCCGGTCGGCATCATCGCCAACAACGGCATCCTGTTCAGCGAGTCGGCGCAGAAGGGCGCGCACTTCATCGAGCTGTGCTGCCAGCGCAAGATCCCGCTGGTGTTCCTGCAGAACATCACCGGCTTCATGGTGGGCCGCAAGTACGAGAACGAAGGCATCGCGCGCCACGGCGCCAAGATGGTGACGGCCGTGGCCACGGCCAACGTGCCCAAGTTCACGATCATCATCGGTGGCAGCTTCGGTGCGGGCAACTACGGCATGTGCGGCCGCGCGTACAGCCCGCGCTTCCTCTGGATGTGGCCCAACGCGCGCATCAGCGTGATGGGCGGCGAGCAGGCCGCGAGCGTGCTGGCCACGGTGAAGCGCGACGGCATCGAACTGAAGGGCGGCAGCTGGAGCGCCGACGAAGAAGAGGCCTTCAAGGCCCCGATCCGCCAGCAGTACGAAGACCAGGGCCACCCCTACTACGCCACCGCGCGCCTGTGGGACGACGGCATCATCGATCCGGCCGACACGCGCCGCGTGCTGGCACTGGGCCTGGCGGCATCGCGCAACGCGCCGATCCCCGAGCCGAAGTTCGGCATCTTCCGCATGTGACGAGGGCCACCGCATGAGCAGCACCTTCACCAAGCTGAACCTCGCCATCGACGGCGCGGTGGCGCGCATCTGGCTCGACCAGCCCGACGCGCGCAACGCCTTCGACGATGTCGTGATCGCCGAGCTGACGCAGGCTTTTCTCGAAGCCGGCGGCGCGCCGCAGGTCAAGGCCATCGTGCTCGGCGCGAACGGCCCGGCCTTCTGCGCGGGCGCGAACCTCAACTGGATGCGCCGCATGGCCGACTACACGCGGGACGAAAACCTCGCCGACGCGGGCAAGCTGGCCGACATGCTGCGCACCATCGCCGAGTGCCCCAAGCCGACCATCGCGCGCGTGCAGGGCGACGTGTATGCGGGCGGCATGGGGCTCGTGGCCGCGTGCGACATGGCCGTGAGCGTCGACACCGCGTGGTACTGCCTCAGCGAAGTGAAGATCGGCCTCGTGCCCGCGACCATCAGCCCGTACGTGCTGCGCGCGATGGGCCCGCGCGCGTCGCAGCGCTACTTCCTCACGGCCGAGCGCTTCACCGCCGCCGAGGCGCACCGCATCGGCTTCGTGCATGAAGTGGTCGCGGCCGACGCACTCGATGCCAAGGTCGATGAACTCATCAAGGCACTCATCGGCGCCAGCCCCGCCGCCGTGCGCGCCTGCAAGCAGCTGATCGCCGACGTGGCCGGCCGCGAGATCGACGGCGCGCTCATCGCCAAGACCGTCGAAGGCATCGCCGACATCCGCGCCAGCGACGAAGGCCGCGAGGGCGTGCAGGCTTTCCTGCAGAAGCGCAAGCCGTCCTGGCTCGCCGGCTGACAGCCAACCAAGGACCGCCATGAACGCACTCGACATGCCGCAACTGCTCGCTCTGGCCGCCGCCATCGGCTGGGCCAGCGGCGTGCGCCTGTACCTCGTCGTGCTGCTGACCGGCCTGGTCGGCTACTTCGGCTGGGTGCCGCTGCCTTCGGGGCTGCAGATGCTCGCGCATCCGATCGTGCTCGCGGTCAGCGGCTTCATGGTGTTCGTCGAGTTCTTCGCCGACAAGATTCCCGGCCTCGACTCGCTCTGGGACGTGGTGCATACCGCCATCCGCATCCCCGCCGGCGCGGCGCTCGCGGCCAGCGTGTTCGGCGCCGACCATGGCGCGATGGCCGTCGTGGCGGCGCTGCTGGGCGGCGGCTTCGCGGCCATGGCGCATGCGGCCAAGGCCACCACGCGCGCGGCCATCAACACCTCGCCCGAGCCGTTCTCGAACGTCGGTGCGTCGCTGGTCGAAGACTCGATGGTGCCGGCCGGGCTGTGGCTCGCGGTGGCGCATCCGCTGGTCTTTCTGGTGCTGTTCGTCTTCGTGCTCGTGCTCAGCGTGTGGCTCATCCGCAAGAGCTGGCGTTTTCTGCGCGCGCTGTTCAGCCGCGTGGCACGCATCTTCAGTGGCCGGCCCGATCCGGGCGTCACGTCCGCCTTTCAACTGAAAAAGAATCCTCCGGGAGACACCCCTAATGTTTAAGAAGATCCTGATTGCGAATCGCGGTGAAATTGCCTGCCGTGTTGCTGCAACTGCACGCCGCATGGCCATCCGCACGGTCGCCGTCTATTCCGATGCCGATGCGCACGCCAACCATGTGCGCGCCTGCGACGAGTCGGTGTACCTCGGCGGCAGCGCCCCGAAGGACAGCTACCTGCGCTGGGAAAAGATCCTCGAAGCCGCCAAGGCCACGGGCGCCGAAGCCGTGCACCCGGGCTACGGCTTCCTCAGCGAGAACGAAGAGTTCGCGCAGGCCTGCGCCGACGCCGGCCTGGCCTTCATCGGCCCGCCGCCCTCGGCGATCAAGGCCATGGGCCTGAAGGCCGAGTCGAAGCAGCTGATGGAAAAGGCCGGCGTGCCGCTGGTGCCCGGCTACCACGGCCACGACCAGGACCCGGCGCTGCTGCAGCGCGAGGCCGACCGCATCGGCTACCCGGTGCTCATCAAGGCCAGCGCCGGCGGCGGTGGCAAGGGCATGCGCGCGGTCGACAAGGCCGCGGACTTCGAGGCCGCGCTGGCCTCGTGCAAGCGCGAGGCCATCAACAGCTTCGGCGACGACGCGGTGCTGATCGAGAAGTACGTGCAGCGCCCGCGCCACATCGAGATCCAGGTGTTCGGCGACACGCAGGGCAACTACGTGTACCTGTTCGAGCGCGACTGCTCGGTGCAGCGCCGCCACCAGAAGGTGCTCGAAGAAGCGCCCGCGCCCGGCATGACCGAGGCGATGCGCAAGGAAATGGGCGATGCGGCCGTGGCTGCGGCGCGCGCCGTGAACTACGTCGGTGCGGGCACGGTCGAGTTCATCGTCGAGCAGCGCGAAGGCGGCGAAATGAACTTCTTCTTCATGGAGATGAACACGCGCCTGCAGGTGGAGCACCCGGTGACCGAAGCGATCACGGGCCTCGACCTCGTCGAATGGCAGCTGCGCGTGGCCTCGGGCGAGCCGCTGCCCGCCAAGCAATCGGAACTGCAGATCCACGGCCACGCCATCGAGGCGCGCATCTGCGCCGAGAACCCCGACAACAACTTCCTGCCCGCCACCGGCACCTTGCGCGTGTACCGCAAGCCGCAGGCCACGGCCTTCCAGCGCAGCCGCGTGCGCATCGACGACGGCGTGCGCGAGGGCGGCGAGATCTCGCCCTTCTACGACTCGATGATCGCCAAGCTCATCGTGCACGGCAGCACGCGCGCCGAGGCGCTGGCCCGGCTCGACGCCGCGCTGGCGCAGGTGCAGATCGTGGGCGTGTCGACCAACGTGCAGTTTTTGCGCGGCATCCTGGCGACCGAGTCGTTCTCGAAGGCCAACCTCGACACCGCGCTCATCGAGCGCGAGCGCGCCGTGCTGTTCGACCGCGAGCCGCTGGGCCTGCCACTGGCCGCCGCCGCCGCCATCACGCGCACGCTGGTCACCGAAGCACCGGTCGGCGTGCCCGACCCCTTCGAGCGCCGCGACGGCTGGCGCGCGCACGGCGAATACAAGCGCCGCTTCGACTTCGAGTTCCGCGGCGCCGAGCACAGCGCGCTGCTGACCTACCGCCGCGACGGCGGCCTGAACCTCGAAGTGGGCGGCGTGAATGGCCCGCTGACGGTCGGCCGTTTTCCCTCGGGCGAGTTCGAGCTCGAATTCGTCGGCACGCGCCAGACCCTCGACGTGCACCTGGACGGCGCCACCGCCCACGTGTTCGCGGCGAAGGGCGCCACGCGCCTCACGGCCATCGACCGCCTCGCCCACGCGGGCGACACCCAGTCCGAAGGCGGTCGCCTCACGGCGCCGATGCCCGGCAAGGTCGTGTCCTTCGCGGTCAAGGCCGGCGACAAGGTCAGCCGCGGCCAGCCGCTGGCCGTGATGGAAGCCATGAAGATGGAGCACACCATCGCCGCGCCCGCCGACGGCACGGTGGAAGAACTGATGTTCTCGCCGGGCGAGCAGGTGGCGGAGGGCGACGAATTGTTGCGAATGGCTGCGGCGGCTTAACCCCGTTGCGGACGCTGGTCCGTATCAGCGGTGGTAGTCATTCTTTTCAAGGAGTCCTGATGATCCGCCGCACCCTTTCCGTGTCGACACCTCGCGCTGCCGTGCGCCATCGCGCGGGCGCTGTCCTGCTGGCCCTGGCGGCCGCCCTGTCGCTGGCCGGCTGCGACCGCGAGCGCAGTGCCGAGTCTGCCGCGCCGGCCTCCGCGCCCATGCCGGCACCGCCGATGGGCTATGGCGGTGCCATGAAAGTGCAGCGGGCGAGCGCGCCGCAAGCCGAAATCGCCGCGTCGCAGTCCGACGAGGCGCGGGGCGGCAGCGGCGAGACCGCGTTGCAACGCTTCCTGGCCGTGCGGCAGGACCTGAATGTCGAAGTGCCGGCCGAGCAGCTGGCCGACGCCTGGGGCAAGGTGCGCGACCTGTGCGGCACGCTGAAGTGCGAGCTGCTGTCTTCGTCGCTGCTGCGCGAGACGCCGCAGCAGCCGGGCAACGCCCTGCTCGAGATGCGCGTCGAACCTGCCGACGTCGACAAGCTGCTCGGCGGCCTGGCCGGCGTGGCGAATGTGGTCTCGCACACCACCACCAGCGAGGACAAGACCTCCGAGGTGATCGACGTCGAGGCCCGCATCAAGAACCGCACCGAGTTTCGCGACAGCCTGCGCGTCATGCTGCGCGACACCGTCACCAAGCGCACCATGGCCGACCTGCTGGCGATCCAGCGCACGCTGTCGGACACGCAAGCCGAGCTCGACGCCATCGCCACGCAGCGCAAGGTGCTGGCGCAGCAGACCAGCAAGCAGCACATCCAGATCCAGTTCACGCCCAAGCGCGCGCTGGTGAGCGGCAGCGACGGCTACAGCCCGATGGCGCATGCGCTGCGCAACGCGGGCGACGTGCTGGCCGAAAGCGTGGGCGCGCTCATCACCTTCGTGGCCGCGGCGCTGCCGTGGCTGCTGCTGGTGGTGCTGCCCGTGGGGTGGCTGGTGCGGGTGCTGTGGCGCCGTCGCCGGACCGGCAAGGCCTGAGTCCGTTCGGAAGCGAAGTGGTGCGTCAGCCCACCACCACTTCGCTGATCTGCATCACCGGCACGATGTCGGTGTAGTTCTTGATGTCGCCCTGGATCTCCTTCATGTGCGGGCCGAAGGCCTTCTGGAAGGACTCGACCGATTCGGCGAACACGTGGCACATGCCGACATACGCGGGCGGCGTGCCCGGTGCGCCGCCGCCCAGGCCCTTGTCGATGGTGTACGAGAGGCAGGCGTCGCCCATGCGGGCCTTGAGCATCGGCATGTGCTGGTCGCGGTAGTAGTCGTGGTCGAACCGCGCGCCGGGGGTGTGGGGGTACATCACGCTGACTTTGATCATTTGGGGTGTCTCCTGGGTGGCTGAATGCGGTCGAGCATAGGGGAGGGCGCGCAGCGCAACAAGCCGGTGCCTTCTAAGATGGCGCCCATGCGAATCTCCGTCTACCTCACCGACAACCGTCCCGATCCCTGGATCAATGGCCTGAAGGCCGAACTCCCCGAAGCCACCATCGAAGCCTGGGCGCCCGGCGCGCCGCAGGCCGACCACGGCGTGGTGTGGGCGCCGCCCCAGCAGTTTCTCGACGAGCAGCCGAACCTGCGCGGCCTGTTCAACATCGGCGCGGGCGTCGATGCGCTGCTCAAGCTCAAGGTGCCGGCGCACACGCGCATCGTGCGGCTCGACGACGCGGGCATGTCGGTGCAGATGGCCGAGTACGTGTGCCACACGCTCATTCGCCACTTTCGCGAGTTCGACGTGTACGAGGCCGATGCGCGCGAGGGCAAGTGGAGCTACCGCAAGCCCAAGCTGCGGCGCGATTTTCCGGTCGGCATCATGGGCCTGGGCGTGCTCGGCGAGCGCGTGGCCAAGGCCGTGGCACAGTTCGAATTTCCGGTGCTCGGCTGGAGCCGTTCGCCCAAGGCGCTCGACGGCGTGCAGGTGTTCAGCGGCGAGGCGCAGTTCGACGAGTTCCTGGCCTCCACGCGCGTGCTGGTCAACCTGCTGCCGCTGACCGAATCCACGCGCGGCATCCTGAACCGCACGACGCTGGGCAAGCTCAAGCCCGAGGGCTATCTCATCAGCATCGCGCGCGGCGGCCACCTGGTCGAAGACGACCTGATCCCGATGCTCGACGCCGGCCAGCTCGCGGGCGCGACGCTCGACGTGTTCCAGGTCGAGCCGCTGCCGGCCGACCACGCCTTCTGGCGCCACCCGAAGATCACCGTCACGCCGCACGGCTCGGCGCGCACGCTGCGCGAGGAGTCCATCGCCCAGATCGCCGGGAAGATCCGCGCGATGGAGCAGGGCCTGCCGATCGTCGGCATCGTCGATCCCGTCCGGGGCTACTGACGCCCCTGCGCCGACGACGACGATCCGGCTGAAACGCGGCCGGCGGGGGAAAACCCCGACGCTTTTGTTTTTCACATACGAGAAAATTTCTTCATGGTTGTGAAAACAGCGTTTCGCGTGATCGAGATCGTCGAGCTCTTTGCCAGGGAGAAGCAGCCGCTGGCCCTGTCCGAGATGGCGCGGCTGCTCGAGATGCCGGTGTCCAGCTGCCTGGGCCTGATCCGCACGCTCGAAGAGCAGGGCTACATGTACGAGACCGGCCGCCGCCAGGGCTACTACCCCACGGGCCGGTTGCTGGCGATGGCGCAGGTCATCGCCGCGCACGACCCGGTGCTCGACCGGGTGAAGGCCACGCTCGAAGAACTGCGCGACGCCGCGGGCGAGACCGTGGTGTTCGGCAAGTTCCGCGATGCGGAAAACGTCGTCTATCTCGACGTGCTGAGCGCGCCGCAGCGCATCCGCTACACGGCCGAGTCGGGCGAAACGCGCCCCGCGTACGCCAACTCGATGGGCCGCGCGCTGCTTTCCACGCTCGCGCCCGAGGCGCGCCGCAAGCGGCTCGACGGCATGACGCTCACGCCGCTCACCGACGCCACGCTCACCACCGCCGACGCCATCGAGGCCGAGCTGCAGCGCGGCGCCGCGCGCGGCTGGTACGGCAACCTCGGCGAAAGCATTCCCGACCTGATCGGCCTGGCCTGGCCGCTGCGCATCGGCGGCGAGGCCTACGCGATCTCGGTGGCCGGCCCGCGCTACCGCATGGAAGCGCGCATCGACGACATCGCCGCGATGCTGCGCTCGGCCTGCCTCGCGATCGAACCCAAGACAGAAAGCCCCCGATGACCGCATCCGCTGCTGCGCGCTACTTCGTCCGCGAGGACGAGATCACCGGCTACCACCCGGCCAACCACACCGGCACGCTGAACAAGCGGCTCATCGGCCCCGAGACCGTGGGTGCGAAGCAGCTCGAGGTGCTGGTGGGGCACATCCAGAAGGGCAAGGGCGCGCTGCCGCATGCGCACCCGGGCATCGAACAGGTCTGCTACATGCTCGAAGGCCGCGCGGTCGCCGAGGTGGGCGGCCAGCGGCAGGAGCTGCATCCTGGCGACAGCTGCTTTTTCCCGGCCGACGCGATGCACACCTTCACGGTGGTGAGCGACGAGCCGGTGCGCGTGCTGGTGATCTACAGCCCGCCGTACGAGGAATCGCCGGAGCGCGTGATCCGGCCCTGAACGACAACCCCCGGAGACAACAACCATGCAGACGAAGAACGCGACAGAAACAGTCGCGGTGGAAAGCCGCCGCCGCTTCATTTCCATCGGCGCTGCCGCGGGCCTCGTGGGCGCTGCGCCCTGGGCCTTTGCGCAGGACGGCTACCCGAAGCAACCGATCAAGCTCATCGTGCCCTTCGCGGCCGGCAGCGGCACCGACGCGGTGGCGCGCATCACCGCGCAGATGCTGGGCGAGGCGCTCAAGGGCTCGGTGATCGTCGACAACCGCGCCGGCGCCAGCGGCGTGATCGCGGCCGAGCTGGTGGCCAAGGCCCCGCCTGACGGCTACACGCTCTTCATGACGACCAACACCACGCACTCGGCCAACCCGAGCCTGATGAAGTCGCTGCCCTACGACCCGGTGAAAGACTTCGCGCCCGTGAGCCGCATGGGCAACCTGCCGTTCATGCTGGTGGTGAACAATGACCTGCCCGTGAAGAGCGTCGCCGAGCTGCTGGCCTGGGGCCGTGCGCATCCCGGCAAGCTGACCTACGCGAGCGGCAACAGCACCGGCATCGTGAGCGGCGCCACGCTGTCGCGCATGAGCGGTATCCCGATGCTGCACGTGCCCTACAAAAGCACGCCGCCGGCCATCGCCGACCTCATCGGCGGACAGGTCTCGATGATGGTGGTCGACCTCGCCGCGGGGCTCGCGACGGTCAAGGCCGGCAAGATGCGCGCGATTGCGGTCACCACGCAGGAGCGCACCAAGCTCTTTCCCGAACTGCCGCCGCTGGCCGACACGCCCGAGCTCAAGGGCTTCGACATCACCTCGTGGAACGGCGTGTTCGCGCCGGCCGGCACGCCGCGCGACGTCGTGCTGAAGCTCAACAAGGCGCTGTCGGATATGGCGAACGGGACTACCTTCCGCGAGCGTGTGACGAAGCTGGGCTTCGATGCGTTCGGCAGCAGGCCGGAAGAACTCGGGGCGTTCACCGTGTCGGAGCTGGCGAAGTGGAAGAAGCTGATTCAGGCTGCGGGCATTCAGCCGGAATGAGCGCTGAACTGACTTTCTCCCTCCCCCTCTGGGGGAGGGCCGGGGTGGGGGCAAGCGGCGCATCCATCGGGCGCTCTGCCTGCCCCCATCCCAACCTTCCCCCAGAGGGGGAAGGAGCCAACACCAAGTCATGAACACCTTCGGACCTCTTCAGGGCATCCGCATCCTCGACCTCACGGCCGTGGTGATGGGCCCGTACGCCACGCAGACGCTCGGCGACCTCGGCGCCGACATCATCAAGGTCGAGCCACCCTCCGGCGACAACCTGCGCGCCGTCGGCCCGATGCGCCATGCGGGCATGGGCGCGATGGCGATGCACCTGAACCGCAACAAGCGCTCCATCGTGCTCGACCTCAAGCAGCCCGAAGGCCGCGAGGCCTGCCTGCGGCTCGCGGCGGGCTGCGACGCGCTCATCTACAACACGCGTCCGCAGGCGATGGCGCGGCTGGGGCTCGGCTACGAGGCCGTGGCCGCGGTCAATCCGAAGATCGTCTACCTCGGCGCGTTCGGCTATGGCGAAGAAGGCCCGTATGCCGGCAAGCCCGCCTACGACGACCTGATCCAGGGCGCGGCCGGTGTCGCCTCGCTCTTCGCGCAGCAAAGCGGCGGTGCGCCGCGCTACGCGCCCGTCACGCTGGCCGACCGCGCCGTGGGCCTGCAGGCGGCCATCGCGCTGCTGGCCGCCGTGCTCAGCGCGCAGCGCACCGGCCAGGGCCAGGCGGTGGAGGTTCCGATGTTCGAAGCGCTCTCGCAGTTCGTGATGGGCGACCACCTCGGCGGCCACAGCTTCGAGCCGCCGCTCGGGCCCACCGGCTACGCGCGCCTGCTCGCGGAGCACCGCAAGCCCTACGCCACGGCCGACGGTTATCTCGGCGTGCTCATCTACAACGACAAGCACTGGCAAGCCTTCTTCGACGTGATCGGCCGGCCCGAGCTGCGCGCTTCGCCGATGTTCGGCACGCACACGGCGCGCGCCGCGAACATCGGCGCGGTCTATGCGTTCGTGGCCGAGGTGATGGCCACGCGCGGCAGCGACGAATGGATGGCGCTGCTGGAAGCGGCCGACATTCCCGTCGCACGCCTGCACACGACCGAAAGCCTGCTCGACGACCCGCACCTGCGCGCCGTCGATTTCTTCCCCGAGTTCGACCATCCGACCGAGGGCCGCATCCGCACGCTCGCGCCCGTCGGCCGCTACAGCGCCACGCCCGCGGCCATCCGCCGGCCTACGCCGCGCATCGGCGAACAGAGCGTCGAGCTGCTGCGCGAAGCGGGCTATGCGGACGAAGCCATCGACCGCATGCTCGCGCGCGGCGTCACGCTGCAGCCGGAACCCATGAAAGACGACAGCCCATGAATTTCTCCCTGAACGAAGACCAGCGCTCGCTCGTCGCGGCCATCGAGCGCCTGTGCGAAGACTTCCCCATCGACTACTGGCGCGACCACGACGACCGCGCCGTGTTCCCGCATGAATTCCACCGCGCCGTCGCCGAGAGCGGCTGGCTCGGCATCGCGATGCCCGAAGCGCAGGGCGGTGCGGGGCTCGGCATCACCGAGGCGGCGCTGATGATGCGTGCCATCAGCGCCTCGGGCGCGGGCATGTCGGGCGCGTCGTCGGTGCACATGAACATCTTCGGCCTCAACCCGGTGGTGGTGTTCGGCACCGAGGCGCAGCGCCAGCGCTTCCTGCCGCCGCTCATCGCGGGCACCGAGAAGGCCTGCTTCGCCGTGACCGAGCCCGATGCGGGGCTCGACACCACGAGCCTCAAGACGCAGGCGGTGCGCCAGCCGAACGGCAGCTACCTGCTGCACGGCCGCAAGATCTGGATCTCGACCGCGCAGGTGGCCGACCGCATGCTGATCCTCACGCGCACCACGCCGCTCGACCAGGTGAAGAAGCCCACGCAGGGCCTCACGCTGTTCTACACGGCGCTGGACCGCAGCAAGGTCGAGGTGCGCGAGATCCACAAGCTCGGCCGCGCGGCGGTCGACTCCAACATGCTCTTCATCGACGGCCTGGAAGTGCCTGAAGGAGACCGCATCGGCGAGGAGGGCCGCGGCTTCGAATACATCCTGCACGGGCTGAACCCCGAGCGCATATTGATTGCGGCCGAAGCCATCGGCATCGGCCGCGCCGCGCTGCGCATCGCGGCGCAGTACGCGCAGGAGCGCGTCGTGTTCGGCCGGCCCATCGGCCAGAACCAGGGCGTGGCGCACCCGCTCGCGCGCGCCTGGGCCAACCTGGAAGCGGCCGACCTGATGGTCTTCAAGGCCGCCACGCTGTACGACGCGAACGAGCCCTGCGGCATCGAGGCCAACGCCGCCAAGTACCTCGCGGCCGAGGCGGCGCACGACGCCTGCCAGAACGCCGTTCTCACGCTCGGCGGCATGGGTTATGCGAAGGAATACCATGTCGAACGCCTGCTGCGCGAGAGCTACATCCCGCGCATCGCGCCGGTCAGCCCGCAGATGATCCTGAACTTCATCGCCGAAAAAGCGCTGGGGCTGCCGAAGTCGTACTGACCACCGTTCATGAACGCCAACGCTACCGTCACCCGCCATCTCGTCGTCCACGGCCTCGTGCAAGGCGTGGGCTACCGCTGGTCGATGATGCAGGCCGCGCAGCGGCTCGGCGTGCGCGGCTGGGTGCGCAACCGGCGCGACGGCAACGTGGAAGCGCTCGTGGCCGGCGCCGCCGATGCGGTCGAGGCGCTGGTGCATTGGGCGCGCCAGGGACCGGCGGGTGCGCGCGTGGACGCGGTCGATGTGAACGAGGCCGACGCCGCGGACGATCTGCCCGACGGCTTCGCGCAGCGCGAAACCGTCTAGCGGCTGTTTTCCTGCAGCGCTGATCGGTTGGCACCATTTGCAACCCCACAGGCGCGCATTGCTACCTTCTGCGACTTGTGTACCCTGCAGCGCAAGCCCATGTGTCAGACAATCGAAGCCGGTTTTTCAGCATCCTCCCGCGACAGCGACACAAGAGACATCCCATGAAACTCCCCGCCCAGGTCAAGCTCGTCGACGTCGGTCCGCGCGACGGCCTCCAGAACGAAAAGCAACCCGTGTCCGCCGAGGTCAAGATCGGCCTCGTGCACCGCCTGCAGGACGCCGGCCTGAAAGAGATCGAGGTCACCAGCTTCGTCTCGCCCAAGTGGGTGCCGCAGATGGCCGACAACGCCGAGGTGATGCACGGCATCACGCGCAAGCCGGGCGTTCTCTACTCGGTGCTCACGCCCAACATGAAGGGCTTCGAGGCCGCCATCGCCGCGCCGCGCGACGAGTGGCCCGACGAGATCGTGGTGTTCGGCGCCGCGAGCGAGGCCTTCAGCCAGAAGAACATCAACTGCTCGATCGCCGAGAGCATCGAGCGCTTCGCGCCCGTGGTCGAGGCGGCGCGCGCGAAGGGCATCGCCGTGCGCGGCGCGATGTCGTGCACGGTGGGCTGCCCCTACGAAGGCGAGATCGATCCGTCCAAGGTCGGTTACCTCGCGCAACTGATGAAGGGCATCGGCGTGCAGCGCGTGGACGTGGCCGACACCATCGGCGTGGGCACGCCGCGCAAGGTGCAGGCGGCCATGGAGGCCACGCTGGCGCACTTCGATGTCGACGCCATCTCCGGCCACTTCCACGACACCTACGGGCAGGCGCTGGTCAACACGCTGGCGGCGCTCGAACTGGGTGTGTGGAACTTCCAGTCGTCGTCGGCCGGCCTCGGCGGCTGTCCGTACGCC
The DNA here is from genome assembly GCF_033802765.1 of Variovorax sp. EBFNA2. Classification (NCBI taxonomy): domain Bacteria; kingdom Pseudomonadati; phylum Pseudomonadota; class Betaproteobacteria; order Burkholderiales; family Comamonadaceae; genus Variovorax; species Variovorax sp. EBFNA2. Next base: position 5,781,560 of record NZ_CP138496.1, on the reverse strand, counting down.
AAGGGCGCAACGGGCAACGTCGCGACCGAAGACGTGGTCTACATGCTGCACGGCATGGGCATTTCGACCGGCATCGACCTGGACAAGTTGATCGACGCCGGCGTGTACATCAGCGAAGCGCTGGGCCGCGAACCGAACTCGCGCGCCTCGAAGGCGATCCGCACCAAGCGCGCGGGCTGAGTTTTTCTTTTCAGCGCCCGAAGGCGCGCAGCCCCAGCAGCACGACCACCGCCGCGGCCAGCAGCACGGTGGTGCACTGCCAGAAGAGCACGGGGCGGCGCTCGATCAGCGGCGGCATCCGCGCGCTCAGGAACTCCGGGCCCGGCGTGCGCAGGTCGTGCACGAACTCCGACACGGCCTGCTGCCGCTTCGCAGCCTGCGGGTGCAGCGCCTTCTGCAGCACAGCGTCGACCCACGCGGGCAGCTCGGGCCGCAGGTGGCGCACGGGCACGTAGCGCAGCCGGCCCACGTCGGCCGGCGTGCGGACGCGTGACACCTGCAGGCCGTAAGGCAGCTGGCCGCACAGCATCTGGTAGACGATCGCGGCCAGCGAGAACAGGTCGGAGCGCGCGCTGCCGCCGTGGCCGGTGAAGTACTCGGGCGCGGTGTATTGCAGCGTGCCTTCGATGGCGAGCGCGCGGGCTTCGCCGCTGCCGTCGGCCAGGCCGGCGACGTGGGTCGAGGCGAGGTCGATGATCTTCACGGTGCCGGTGCGGTCGATCATCACGTTCTCGGGCCGCAGGTCCTGGTGCAGCATCTCCTTGCCGTGCAGCGCCTGCAGGCCGCGCGCGAGCTGCGCGACGATGCCGCGCACGCTGTCCAGGTCGGGCCGGGGATGGTCGACCATCCACTGCGCGAGCGTGTGGCCGTCGACGTACTCCATGGCCACGTACAGGTGCGCGCGCGGGCGCTCGACGGCGCTGGCCTTGAGCACGTGCGGGCTGTCGATGCGCCGCGCCACCCACTCCTCGAGCACGAAGCGGTCGAGGTAGTCGGGGTCGTCGCGCAGGTCGACCGACGGCAGCTTCAGCACGGCGGGCTGGCCGGTGGCGTCGTCGGTGGCCAGGTACACATGGCTGCGCGAACTCATGTGGATCTCGCGCACGAGGCTGAAGCCCTCGAAGCGGGCGCGCGGCGCCAGCGCCGGCGGCATCGCCAAGCCTTCGCGCTGCAGCTGCGCGGGCGGCGCGGCGGCGTCGGGCAGCTCGTCGATGCGCAGCAGCTGCACGGTGATGTCGTCGGTGCTGCCTTTGGTGCGCGCAGCCTCCGCGAGCCAGCGCGCTGCTTCGTCGAAGTTGTCGGCGTGCAGCGCCAAGGCTTCGTGCACGGCGGCGGCGTCCAGGTGCGTGTAGGCGCCGTCGGTGGCCAGCAGGTAGACCTCGCCCACCTCCGCTTCCCAGCATCGATGGTCGATCTCGACATGCGCGCCCGCGCCCAGCGCGCGGCCGAGGTACGACTCGACCGACGACACGCGCACGCGGTGGTCCTCGGTGAGCTGTTCGAGCGCGCCGGCGTGCAGCCGGTGGATGCGCGCATCGCCCACGTGCAGCAGGTGCGCGTCGCGGCCCTTGAGGATCAGTGCGCTGAAGGTGCAGACGTAGCCGCTGTCCTTGTCGAAGCGCGCGTCGCTGCGCTGGGTCTGCGCATGCAGCCAGGCGTTGGTGGCGCCCAGCACGCGCTGCGCCGCGCGTTGCACCGACCAGGTGTCGGAGGTGGCGTAGTAGTCGTCGAGAAAGCCGCGCACGGCCGCCGCGCTCGCCACCTGGCTCACGCGGCTGGAGCCGATGCCGTCGGCCAGCGCCACGGCGATGCCCTTGGACGCGCGCAGCGTGCCCTCGGGCAGCATGGCGCCGTGGAAGTCCTGGTTGACCGGCGCGTGGCTCCCCGCCAGCGAGTGCTGGCCGAGCGTCACGCGCAGCTGCTTGCGCGGCGGCGCGGGCATGCGAACCGTGGTGATGCTGCTGCTGCTGCGGTTCAGCCGATCACGCGCTTGGCGGCCGTCTTGTAGTGCGTGGCGTACAGCGTGAGGCCCACGAAGGTCAGGCCGCCGACGAGGTTGCCGACCACGGTGGGCAGCTCGTTCCAGATCAGGTAGTCCATGAAGGTGAACTTGCCGCCCAGCATCAGGCCGGCGGGGAACAGGAACATGTTGACGATGGAATGCTCGAAGCCCATGTAGAAGAAGATCATCACGGGCATCCACATGCCGATGGCCTTGCCCGACACGGTGGTCGACATCATGGCCGCGACCACGCCGGTCGAGACCATCCAGTTGCACATCACGCCGCGAATGAACAGCGTGAGCATGCCGGCCGCGCCGTGCGCGGAGTAGCCCAGCGTGCGGCCTTCGCCGATGTGGCCGAGCTTCTCGCCGATGGCGTTGGGCGCCTCGCTGAAGCCGAAGGTGAAGATGATCGCCATGAACACCGCGACGGTCAGCGCACCGGCGAAGTTGCCCACGAACACCAGGCTCCAGTTGCGCATCACGCCGGCCCAGGTGGCGCCGGGGCGCTTGTCGAGCACGGCCAGCGGCGCCAGCGTGAACACGCCGGTGAGCAGGTCGAAGCCCAGCAGGTACAGCATGATGAAACCGACCGGGAACAGCATCGCGCCCACCAGCGCATTGCCGGTGTTCACGGTGATGCTCACGGCAAAGGCCGCGGCCAGCGCGAGGATGGCGCCCGCCATGTACGAGCGGATCAGCGTGTCGCGCGTGGACATCAGCAGCTTGGATTCACCGGCGTCGACCATCTTGGTCACGAATTCGGCAGGAGCGAGGTAGGCCATTCGGAGTCCTTGGAGAGAGGCTGAAAGAAAGAGAAGAGGGGGCGGTCGTCAGGCGAGCGCGACGAGCACGCGGCCGTTTTCGACGCGCACCGCATGCGCGCGCACCGAGTGCTCGGGCGCCTCGAGGCATTCGCCGCTGCGCAGGTCGAAGTGGTTCTTGTAGAGCGGCGAGGCCACCACGATGCGGTCGCCCAGGCTGCCGACCAGCCCGCGCGAGAGCACACTGGCGCCGGCCTTCGGGTCGACGTTGTCGATGGCGAAGAGCGAGGGCTCCTGGCCGACGCGGAAGATCGCGACATGCACGCCATCGACCAGCGCGCACACGCCGGTGTCGGGGAGGATGTCGCCGGCGGCGCACACGGCGGTCCAGTTCAGGGTGTCAGTGGTCATGGTGGGTTGTCCTTTTTTGTTCGCTCAGGCGGCGCTGGTTTCGCGGCGCTCTTCGGGACGCGCCGGGCGGTTCTGGCCGCGTTCCTGCACGAAGACGATGTGCTCATCGGGCTTCTCGCTGTTCACGAAGGAGCGGAAGCGCTGGCGCGTGGCGGGGTCGGTCACGGCGGTCTTCCATTCGCACTGGTAGGTGTCGACCACGTGCTGCATCTGCGTCTCGAGCTCGGCGCCCAGGCCCAGCGTGTCCTGCAGCAGCACGCCCTTGAGGTAGTCGAGGCCGCCTTCGAGGTTCTCGCGCCAGGTGCTGGTGCGCTGCAGGCGGTCGGCCGTGCGCACGTAGAACATCAGGAAGCGGTCGATCATGCGGATGAGGTCGGCCTTGGTCAGGTCGCTCGCCAGCAGCTCGGCGTGGCGCGGCTTCATGCCGCCGTTGCCGCACACGTAGAGGTTCCAGCCCTTGTCGGTGGCGATGATGCCGACGTCCTTGCCCTGCGCCTCGGCGCATTCGCGGGTGCAGCCCGACACGCCGAACTTGATCTTGTGCGGCGCGCGCAGGCCCTTGTAGCGGTTCTCCAGTTCGACGGCCAGGCCGACGCTGTCGTCCACGCCGTAGCGGCACCAGGTGGAGCCCACGCAGCTCTTCACCGTGCGCAGGGACTTGCCGTAGGCATGGCCCGACTCGAAGCCGGCGGCGATGAGTTCTTCCCAGATGGACGGCAGTTGCTCGACGCGCGCACCGAACATGTCCACGCGCGCACCGCCGGTGATCTTGGTGTACAGGCCGTACTTCTTGGCCACATGGCCCACGGCGATCAACCCGTCGGGCGTGACCTCGCCGCCGGGCATGCGCGGCACCACGGAGTAGGTGCCGTCCTTCTGGATGTTGCCCAGGAAGTAGTCGTTGCTGTCCTGCAGGCCGGCCAGGTCTTTCTTGAGCACGAACTCGTTCCAGCACGAGGCGAAGATGCTCGCGGCGGTCGGCTTGCAGATGTCGCAGCCCAGGCCCTTGCCGTGCTTCGTGAGCAGGTCGGCGAAGCTGCGGATCTCGCCCACGCGGATGAGGTGGTACAGCTCCTGGCGCGAGTACGGGAAGTGCTCGCACAGGTGGTTGTTCACGGCCATGCCGCGCTTGGCCATTTCCATCTTCATGACCTGCGTGACCAGCGGCACGCAGCCGCCGCAGGTGGCGCCGGCCTGGGTGCAGGCCTTCATCTCGGCGGGCGTGCACACGCCCTGGCCCACGGCCTCGCAGATCTGGCCCTTGGTGACGCTGTTGCACGAGCAGATCTGCGCGCTGTCGGGCAGCGCATCGACGCCCAGGCCCGGCTTGGCCTTGCCGTCGCTCGACGGCAGGATCAGGAACTCGGGCTCGTCGGGCAGTGCGATGCCGTTGAGCGCCAGCTGCAGCAGCGTGCCGTACTCGGTGGCGTCGCCGACCAGCACCGCGCCCAGCAGCTGCTTGCCGTCTTCGCTGACCACGATCTTCTTGTAGACCTGCTTGCGCTCGTCGATGAACTGGTAGGCGCGCGACTTCGGCGTCTTGCCGTGCGCGTCGCCGATGCTGGCCACATCGACGCCCATCAGCTTGAGCTTGGTGCTCAGGTCGGCGCCGGTGAAGGCCGCGTCGTCCTGGCCGGCGATGTGGCGGGCGGCCACGCGCGCCATGTCGTAGCCCGGCGCGACGAGGCCGAAGGTCTGTTCGTTCCACGACGCGCACTCGCCGATGGCGTAGACGTTGCGGTCGCTGGTGCGGCAGTGGCTGTCGATCGCCACGCCGCCGCGCGGACCGACGGCCAGCAGGCTCTGGCGCGCGAGCTCGTCGCGTGGGCGGATGCCGGCGGAGAACACGATCATGTCGGTCTCCAGGTGCGTGCCGTCGGTGAACACCATGCGGTGCCGCGCGCTCGCGCCGTCGGTGATCTCCACCGTGTTGCGGCCGGTGTGCACATGCAGGCCCAGCGCCTCGATGCTGCCGCGCAATGCACGGCCACCGCCTTCGTCGACCTGCACGGCCATGAGGCGCGGCGCGAACTCGACCACGTGCGTTTCCAGGCCCATGTCGCGCAGCGCCTTGGCGCATTCCAGGCCCAGCAGGCCGCCGCCCACCACCACGCCGCTGCGCGACCTGGCGCCGCAGGCCTTCATGGCGTCGAGGTCCTCGATGGTGCGGTAGACAAAGCAGTTCGGCCGGTCGCGGCCCGGCACGGCCGGCACGAAGGGGTTGGAGCCGGTGGCCAGCACCAGCTTGTCGTAGGCGATCACCTCGCCGTCGGCCGTGGTGACGGTGTTGTTGCGCCGCTCGATGGCCGCCGCGCGGGCCGCCAGGCGCAGCGTGAAGCCGCTGCGCTCGAAGAAGCCCGGCTCGACCAGCGACAGGTCGTCGGCCGTCTTGCCGGAGAAGTATTCGGACAGGTGCACCCGGTCGTAGGCCGGGCGCGGCTCTTCGCACAGCACGGTGACCTGTGCATCGGGAATGCCGAGCGTGTGGAGTTGCTCGAGGAATTTGTGGCCGACCATGCCGTGGCCGATGACTGCGATCTTCATTGGGGGTCCTGCACGCAACCGGCCCTGGAAGGCGCCCCCGCGGCCGCTGTCGAACAGACAGCGTCGTTGGGGCCCCCGCGACGGAACGGATGCGAAATGGGTTGGAGCAGACGAACCGGCGGCGGGCGGCCATCGGTGCGCTTGAACCCCGCCGTCGTTAGCGGAGGCAATGCGAACCCGCCGCAGAAGCCGGTGGGTCGCCACCGTGTTCAGCAATAAGCGTGCCGCGCTCAAAAGCCCGTGGGGCGGGCCTCATCGGCCGGTGGCGCACCGAAATCGGACCGGGACGGCCGCGGCGCGCACGGGCGTCGTGCGCCGGCGCTCTCCGCATTGGTGCGCCGGGCTTGAAGGGTGAGCGGAGGCGGTGGCGTCGGTGCGCGGGGCTTTTCCGTATGCTCGGGGCCTTGCAACGCGGGGCGAACGCCCCCACGAACCTCGAAGAACTTGCCATGTGCGGCTCCGAACTCCATTCCCTTCCTGAAGGTGTCCAGCGCGTCTCCCGCGTGCTGCAGGACGCCGGCCACCCCCATGCGCCCCGCATGCTCGACGACGCCTGCCGCACCGCGCAGCAGGCCGCCGACGCGCTCGGCATCTCGGTCGGTCAGATCGCCAAGAGCATCATCTTTCGCCGCAAGAGCGACGAGGCGGCGGTGCTGGTCATCACCTCGGGCGACAAGCGCGTCGACGAGAAGAAGGTCGACGCCATCGTCGGCAAGACCGGCCGCGCCGACGCCGACTTCGTGAAGGCGCGCACCGGCTTCACCATCGGCGGCGTCTCGCCGGTGGGCCATGTGACCAAGCCCGTGGTGCTGATCGACCGCGAGCTGTTCCGCTTTGAGGAAATCTGGGCCGCCGCGGGCCATCCGCATGCCGTGTTCCAGTTGCACCCGAACGATCTAGAGAAGCTCACCGGCGCGCCGGTGGCCGACGTGGTGTGAACTTCGACGAAGCGCACGCGCTCGCCGACCGCGCCACCGCCGTGCAGCGCATGGCCGGCGAGGTGCCTTCGCCATGCTCGTCGGTGTGCCGCATGGACCGCCTGAGCGGTTTCTGCGAAGGGTGCCTGCGCACCATCCCCGAGATTGCCGGCTGGAGCAAGATGGAAGACGACACGCGGCGCCAGGTGTGGCGCGCGATCGAACTGCGCGCCCAGGCGGGCATCTGGCGCGTGCCCGAAACCACCCCCGGAGACACCGACGCATGAAGCACATCGACTTTTATCTCGACTTCATTTCGCCTTACGCGCACCTCGCGTTCGAGCACCTGCCCGAGGCGCTCGAAGGCCTGAGCGTGAGCGTGGCCTACAAGCCCGTGCTGCTGGGTGCGCTGCTCAAGCACCACGGCCAGCTCGGCCCGGCCGAGATTCCTTCCAAGCGCAGCTGGACCTACCGCCACGTGCTGTGGCTGGGCCAGGCGCACGGCATCCCCATCGAGATGCCGGCCTCGCACCCTTACAACCCGCTGCCGCACCTGCGCCTGGCCGTGGCCACGGGCGACGACGGCAGCATCAATCGCCTGGCCGCCGAAACCCTCTTTCGCCACGTGTGGCGCGGCGGCGAAGAAGCGGGCGACGCCACGCGGCTGGCCGCGCTCACGGCGCAGCTGCAGCCCAAGCGCGACGTGAACGGCGACGAGAACAAGGCCCTGCTCAAGCGCAACACCGACGAGGCCGTGGCGCAGGGCGTGTTCGGCGTGCCGTGCTACGTGGTCGACGGGCGCCTGTTCTGGGGCTTCGACGGCCTCGCGATGCTGCGCGCCTACCTGCAGGGCGATGCGTGGTTCGACGGTCCGCAATGGACCGGTGCCGACCAGCGGCCCTCGTTGCTGCGCAGCAGCAAGGGCTGAAAAGGCCGGATGAGGACAAACCCGCGCAGGGTCTTTGTTTCTTACAAGCTGAAACGTGCAGCGCGGGTTTCACCCTAAACCGTAAGCGCCCGTTCAGTTTCGCGAAAGCCTCGGGTCAGTCGCGCCTCCAAAAATGCCTCACGGTCCCGAATGCCGGGCACCGATGAACGCATACATACACACCAGGAGACGACGATGGCAGCCACGCTAGATTCAAGGGGAATGCCGCATCCGGCCCCCCGGCCCATGTCCGCGGAGGAGAAGAAGGTCATCTTCGCCTCCTCGCTCGGCACCGTGTTCGAGTGGTACGACTTCTATCTGTACGGTTCGCTCGCCGCGATCATCGCGAAGCAGTTCTTCAGCGGCCTGGATGCGGGCGCGGCCTTCATCTTCGCGCTGCTGGCGTTTGCCGCCGGCTTCCTGGTGCGTCCGTTCGGCGCCATCGTGTTCGGCCGCCTGGGCGACATGATCGGCCGCAAGTACACCTTCCTGGTGACGATCCTGATCATGGGCCTGTCGACGTTCATCGTCGGCCTCTTGCCCAGCTACGCGACCATCGGCGTCGCGGCGCCGGTGATCCTGATCGCGCTGCGCATGCTGCAGGGCCTGGCGCTCGGCGGCGAGTACGGCGGTGCTGCCACCTATGTGGCCGAGCACTCGCCGCACGGCAAGCGCGGTGCCTACACCTCGTGGATCCAGACCACGGCCACGCTCGGCCTGTTCCTGAGCCTGATCGTCATTCTGGGCGTGCGCACCTGGCTGGGTGAGCAGGCCTTCGGCGACTGGGGCTGGCGCATTCCGTTCCTGGTGTCGATCCTGCTGCTGGGCGTCTCGGTGTGGATCCGCCTGTCGCTGAGCGAGTCGCCGGCCTTCCAGAAAATGAAGGCCGAGGGCAAGACCTCGAAGGCGCCGCTGTCCGAATCGTTCGGCGAGTGGAAGAACCTGAAGATCGTGATCCTGGCGCTGGTGGGCCTCACCGCCGGCCAGGCCGTGGTCTGGTACTCGGGCCAGTTCTATGCGCTGTTCTTCCTGACGCAGCAGCTCAAGGTCGATGCGACCACGGCCAACCTAATGATCGCCGCCGCGCTGCTGCTGGGCACGCCCTTCTTCGTGGTGTTCGGCACGCTGTCCGACAAGATCGGCCGCAAGCCGATCATCATGGCCGGCTGCCTGCTGGCCGTGGTCACGTACTTCCCGGTCTTCAAGATGCTGACCGAAGCCGCCAACCCTGACCTGGCCCGCGCGCAAGCCACGGCCGGCGTCACCGTGACGGCCGACCCGAAGACCTGCTCGTTCCAGGGCAACCCGGTGGCCCGCGAGATCGACTTCAAGAGCTCGTGCGACATCGCCAAGCGCTACCTCGTGCAGAACTCGGTGAGCTACGAGAACGTGGCCGGCGCGCCCGGCTCTGCCGCCGTCGTGAAGATCGGCAGCAAGACCATCGAGGCGCCCACCGGCGTGGTCGCGAACTCCAAGTTCGACGAGACCAGCGTCAAGGCCATCGCCGCCTTCAAGAAGGGCGTGGCCGAAGACCTGAAGGTTGCGGGCTACCCGTCCAAGGCCGACCCCGCCAAGATCAACAAGGTGCTGACCATCGTGTTGCTGTTCTGGCTGGTGCTGCTGGTGACCATGGTCTACGGCCCGATCGCCGCGATGCTGGTCGAGATGTTCCCCACGCGCATCCGCTACACCTCGATGAGCCTGCCGTACCACATCGGCAACGGCTGGTTCGGCGGCCTGCTGCCGACCACCGCCTTCGCCATCGTGGCCTCGACCGGCAACATGTACAACGGCCTGTGGTACCCGATCATCATCGCGGGCATCACGCTGGTGATCGGCACGCTGTTCATCCGCGAGACCAAGGACGTGGACATCTACGCCAACGACTGATCGGTGGCACCTGGAGGGAGCCGCGCGGCGGCTGCCCTCCGTTCAACAAAGAGGCTTCATGCCCACGGCATGAGGCCTTTTTCTTGAACGTTCTCTTCCCCTTTTTCTCACCTTCTCAGGAGACAGTCCCCATGTGGAAAATCGTTGTCGGCTTCGTCATCTTCGCTGCCATTGCCCTGTATGTGATTTCGATGGGCGGCGACAAGATCGACATGTCCGGCGAGAAGCACGGCGGCGATACGACGCACGCGCCGGCAGCCCCTGCTGCTGCAGGAGCTTCGGCACCGGCTGCCGCGGCTTCCGCCGCGAAGTAACGCGACGCGGTTCGCGTCAGCGCTTGAAGCGGCCTTCGCTGATGATGGCCAGGTCCGCGAAGTCGATGCCGCTGTGGTCCTGCGGCGAGTAGCTCACTTCGAGCCCGCCGCCCAGGTCGTAGCCCTTGAGGCTTTCGAGTGCCGCGAGCACCTTGGCGCGCGTGGGCTTGGGGCCGGCGCGGCGCAAGGCTTCCACCAGCACCTTGGCCGAGGCGAAGCCCTCGAGCGCGGCCGGTGACAGCTCGCCCTGGCCCTTGGCGCGGGCGAGCGTCAGCGCCTCTTTCACCATCGGCTGGCCCATCGAGCGTTCGTTGGGGAACACCTGCGTCACGATCACGCCGCGGCTGGCGTCGCCCAACTGTTTGATGAAGCCCGACGAGGCGTTGTTCGACAGCGTGACCACCTGCGCCGCCGAGCCCGCGGCGCGCAGCGCCTTGATGCCGTCGACCACCGCCACGCCCGAGCCGATCCACACCACCGCCTGCGCGTCGGCCTTCAGGATGGCGGGCACGATGGTCTTGTAGTCGGGCTTCTCGCGGTCGGCCGGCACGGTGGCGATCGGCTGGGCCTTGCCCTTGGTGAAGCCGTTCATCGCGCCCTGCAGCGCATCGGCGCCGAACGAGTCGGTCACGTGGACCACGGCGATGCGCGTGAGGCCGATGGTCAGCAGGTGCTGCACCGCCTTCTCGGCCTCGCGCTGGTAGGTGGCGCGCACGTTGAACACGTGCTTTTGCAGCGGCTTGTGCAGCACCATCGCACCGGTCGAGGGGCCGATGAGCGCCACCTCGTTCTTGTCCAGGTACGGGATGATGGCCTGCGAGTGCGGCGTGCCGCGGCTCATGAAGAGCGCGAGCACCTTCTTGTCTTCGATGAGTGCGCGTGCGTTGTCGCCCGCGCGCTTCACGTCGAAGGCGTCGTCCATGCGGATCACCTCGATCTTCTCGCCGTGGATGCCGCCCTGGGCATTGGCCGCGTCGATCACCAGCTGCGCGCCACCGATGGTCTCGTTCACGCTCGCAGCCACCGAGCCGGTCATGCCGGCGGTCTGGCCGATCACGATCTGGGCCGAGGCGCCCATGGCGCACAGCGCCAGCAGGACGGCCACGCTGAGCGCGTGCCGTGAACCTGCCACCTTCTTCTTCGTCATGGAAACCTTTCGGAGTCGTCTGCAGACTCGCCGGACAATTGTGAAAACAAATGTCGCATTTGTTTCACAAAGTGTCTCAAGGCGAATCCGGACAAACCCCTGCGCGGGCGCCGCCCATGTGGCGGGGTGGGCGGAAGCGTCACGATGCGCTCCCTAGAATGTTTGCCCCACCCCTCAAGGCACTCATGACACAGGGCTCCATCCGGATTCGCGGCGCGCGCCAGCACAACCTCCAGAACCTCGACCTCGACATCCGCACCGGCGAGATGACCGTGGTCACCGGGCCGAGCGGCTCGGGCAAGTCGAGCCTGGTGTTCGACACCCTCTACGCCGAAGGCCAGCGCCGCTACGTGGAGACCTTTTCCGCCTACGCGCGCCAGTTCCTGGACCGCATGGACAAGCCCGCCGTCGACAAGGTGGAGGGTGTGCCGCCCGCCATCGCCATCGACCAGACCAACCCGGTGCGCTCCTCGCGCTCCACGGTCGGCACGATGACCGAGCTGAACGACCACCTGAAGCTGCTCTACGCGCGCGCGGCCCAGCTGTTCGACCGAGAGACCGCGCTGCCGGTGCGCCACGACTCGCCCGACAGCATCTATGCGCAGATCGCCGAGCGCGCCGCGGCCGCGGGCGACCCGCGCATCGTCATCACCTTTCCGGTCGAGCTGCCCGCGGGCACGTCGGCCGAAGAAGTGACGCAGTGGCTGTCGGCCAGCGGCTTCACGCGCGTGCAGGCCGAGCGCGAGCTCGCCACGCCCACCGGCCCGCGCAAGGTGCTCGACGTGGTGGCCGACCGCTTCCGCATCTCGAGCGCCGAGCGGGCGCGCGTGGTCGAGGCGATCGAAGTGGCGCTCAAGCGCGGCAGCGGGCGCGTCACCGTGCATGCGACTGGCGCGGAAGAGAACGCGCCCACCGATGTGTGGAAGTTTTCGACCGGCCTGCACTGCCCCGAAAGCGACATCCGCTACACCGACCCGATCCCGTCGATGTTCTCGTTCAACTCGGCGGTGGGCGCCTGCGACACCTGTCGCGGCTTCGGCCGCGTGATCGGCGTCGACCTGGGCCTCGTGATCCCGAACGACAAGCTCACGCTGCGCGCCGGCGCCATCAAGACCATCCAGACGCCCGCGTGGAAAGAAGCGCAGGACGACCTCATGCGCCACGCCGAGGCCGCCGGCATTCCGCGCGACACGCCGTGGAACAAGCTCACCGAGGAGCAGAAGCACTGGGTGATCGAGGGCACGCCCAACTACAAGGAAGGCAACTGGAACAAGCAGTGGTACGGCGTGCGCCGCTTCTTCGGCTACCTGGAGAGCAAGGCCTACAAGATGCACATCCGCGTGCTCTTGTCGAAGTACCGCAGCTACACGCCGTGCCCCGTGTGCAGCGGCGCGCGGCTGAAGCTCGACAGCCTGATCTGGCGCATCGGCAGCAAGGAAGACGCGGATGCGGTGCTGCCGCCCGAGAAGCGGTTCATGCCCACCGGCGTGAAGTGGACGCGGGCGCAGCTCGAAGCGCTGCCCGGGTTGTGCCTGCATGACCTGATGCTGTTGCCCATCGAGCGGTTGCGGCGGTTCTTCGACCGCATGGGTTTGGCTCCCTCCCCCGCTGGGGGAGGGCAGGGGTGGGGGCACGCGGCCTCTGCAAAGGCTGTGGCGGTGGTGGAGGCCGAGAGCCCCCATCCCCACCTTCCCCCAGCGGGGGAAGGCGCAAGACAGGGCGAAGCCCAGGCCCTCAAGCTCCTCCATGAGGAAATCACCACCCGCCTGCGCTACCTGCACGACGTCGGCATCGGCTACCTCACGCTCGACCGCCAGAGCCGCACGCTCAGCGGCGGCGAGGTGCAGCGCATCAACCTCACGACCGCGCTGGGCACCTCGCTGGTGAACACGCTCTTCGTGCTCGACGAGCCCAGCATTGGCCTGCACCCGCGCGACATGAACCGCATCACCGAGGCCATGCTGCGCCTGCGCGATGCGGGCAACACGCTGGTGGTGGTCGAGCACGATCCGGCCGTGATGCTCGCCGCCGACCGCGTGATCGACATGGGCCCCGGCCCCGGCGTGCGCGGCGGACAGATCGTGTTCGACGGCACCACCGACATGCTGCGCGACGCCGACACGCTCACCGGCCAGTACCTGGGCGGGCGCAAGAAGATCGGCATGGGCTTCAAGCGGCTCGTGAGCGAGAACACGCACCGGCTCATTCTCGAAGGCGTGCGCGAGCACAACCTGAAGAACATCACGGTCGACTTTCCGCTCGCGCGCCTCGTGTGCGTGACCGGCGTGAGCGGCTCGGGCAAGTCGACGCTGATCCAGGACGTGCTGGCGCCCGCGCTCATGCGCCACTTCGGCAAGGCCACCGAAACGCCGGGCGCGCACGACCGCATGCTCGGCGCCGATCACCTGGGCGACGTGGTGTTCGTCGACCAGTCGCCCATCGGCAAGACCGCGCGTTCCAACCCCGCGAGCTATGTGGGCGCGTGGGACGCCATCCGCGAGATCTTCGCCACCGCGGCGCTGTCGCGCCAGCGCGGCTACACCGCGAGCAAGTTCAGTTTCAACTCGGGCGACGGTCGCTGCCCGACCTGCGGCGGCTCGGGCTTCGAGCACGTCGAGATGCAGTTCCTGTCGGACGTGTACCTGCGCTGCCCCGACTGCGACGGCAAGCGCTACCGGCCCGAGATTCTCGAAGTGAAGATCGAGCGCAAGGGCCGTGGCTACAACGTGGCCGACATCCTGGAGCTCACCGTGGCCGAGGCTGCGGCGCTGTTCGACACCGACCGTGACGTGCTGCGCGTGCTGCAGCCCATCGTCGACGTGGGCCTGGACTACGTGAAGCTCGGCCAGCCCGTGCCCACGCTGTCGGGCGGCGAGGCCCAGCGCCTGAAGCTCGCGGGCTTCCTGGCCGAAGCGGCCAAGAGCGCGACCGCGAGCCGCCAGATGGTGGCGCGCAAGGGCACGCTGTTTTTGTTCGACGAGCCGACCACCGGCCTGCACTTCGACGACATCGCGCGGCTCATGCGCGCGCTGCGCAAGCTGCTCGACGCGGGTCATTCGCTGATCGTCATCGAGCACAACCTCGACGTGATCCGCGCCAGCGACTGGCTCATCGACCTCGGCCCCGAAGGCGGCGAGGGCGGCGGCGAAGTGGTGGCCGAAGGCACGCCCGAGCAGCTGCGCGAGAACCGCGCCTCGCTCACCGGCGCGGCACTGGCCGACTACGAACTGGCCATCGGCCCCGGTGCCTACAAGGTGGCCGAGCGCGCCGCGCGGCGCTACATCGCCAATGCGAAAACGGCGCCGGGCAGCAACGCCATCGAGATCGTCAACGCGCGCGAGCACAACCTGAAGAACCTCAGCGTGAACATTCCACGCGGCAAGTTCAGCGTGGTGACGGGCGTGAGCGGCTCGGGCAAGTCGACGCTCGCGTTCGACATTCTTTTCAACGAAGGCCAGCGCCGCTACCTCGAATCGCTCAACGCCTATGCGCGCAGCATCGTGCAGCCCGCGGGCCGGCCCGAGGTCGACGCGGTGTACGGCATTCCGCCGACCGTGGCCATCGAGCAGCGCCTGTCGCGCGGCGGCCGCAAGAGCACGGTGGGCACCACCACCGAGGTGTGGCACTTCCTGCGCCTGCTGTACGTGAAGCTGGGCATCCAGCACTGCGTGCACGACGGCGCCGCCGTGCAGCCGCAGACGCCCGACAGCATCGCCGCGCAGCTCATGCGCAACTTCAAGGGCCAGCACATCGGCCTGCTCGCGCCGCTGGTGAGCAACCGCAAGGGCGTGTACACCGAGCTGGCCGACTGGGCGCGCCCGCGCGGCTTCACGCACCTGCGCGTGGACGGCGACTTTCTGCCGACCACGGGCTTCCCGCGCATCGACCGCTTCAAGGAACACAGCATCGAGCTGCCCGTGGCCAGCCTCGACGTGCTGCCCTCGCAGGAGAACGAGCTGCGCGCGGCGCTCACCCGGGCGCTGGAGCACGGCAAGGGCGTGGTGCATGTGCTGAGCGAACTCGACGGCCTGCGTGCCGCGATGGCGGCCGGCGTGTCGGCCACCGGCATCGGCCGCGTGCACGTGTTCTCCACGCTGCGCGCCTGCCCGGTGTGCAGCACCAGCTACGCCGAGCTCGACCCGCGCCTGTTCAGCTACAACAGCAAGCACGGCTGGTGCCCCGACTGCGTGGGGACGGGCGTGAAGCTCAGCAAGGACCAGCGCAAGGTCTTCGACGATTCGATCCGCGACGACGACAACAAGGGCCGCGAACAGACCTTCGCCGAGCCCGAGGTCGAAGACCTCGCCGACGTGGCGTGCCCGACCTGCGAAGGCACGCGCCTGAACGCCACCGCGCGCGCCGTGGGCTTCGGCACCGCGGCCGACGGCTCGGGCGGCATCGGCATCACGCAGTTGGCGCGCATGAGCGTCACCGAAGTGCGCCAGTGGTTCGAAGGGCTGGTGCTCAACGGCCGCGAAGCCGAGATCGCGCGCGACCTCGTGCCCGAGATCAAGAGCCGCCTCGAATTCCTCGAAGAGGTGGGCCTGGGTTACCTCACGCTCGACCGGGGCGCGCCCACGCTCTCGGGCGGCGAGGCGCAGCGCATCCGCCTCGCGGCGCAGCTGGGCAGCAACCTGCAGGGCGTGTGCTACGTGCTCGACGAGCCGACCATCGGCCTGCATGCGCGCGACAACCAGATTTTGCTGAACGCGCTGCACAAGCTCGGCGAAAAGGGCAACACGCTGGTGGTGGTGGAGCACGACGAAGACACCATCCGCCGCGCCGACCACATCATCGACATCGGCCCCAGCGCCGGCAAGCGCGGCGGCCGCCTCGTGGCCGAGGGCACGGTGGCCGACATCCAGAAGGCCGGCGATTCGCAGACCGGCCGCTACCTGCGCGATGCCATCAAGCACCCGCTGCAGGCGCGCCGCCTGATTCCCTCGCCCGATCCGAAGGCGGAAGACAGCGGCAACTGGCTCACCGTGCACGGCGCCGACCTGCACAACCTGCAGGACGTGACCGCCACGCTGCCGCTGCACCGCCTCGTGGTGGTCACGGGCGTCAGCGGCTCGGGCAAATCGACGCTCGCGCGCGACGTGCTGCTGGCCAGCGTGCAGGGCATCGTCGTGCAGCGCATGACCAAGGCCGGTCGCGACGCCGATGCCGCGGGCAAGCGCCCGGCCTGGGTCGGCTGCCGCGGCGTCGACGGCTACGCGGTCATCGACCGCGTGCTCGAGGTCGACCAGACGCCCATCGGCAAGACGCCGCGCAGCTGCCCCGCCACCTACATCGGCTTCTGGGACACCATCCGCAAGCTCTTTGCCGACACGCTCGAAGCCAGGGCGCGCGGCTACGGCCCGGCGCGCTTCAGCTTCAACACCGGCGAAGGCCGCTGCCCGGGCTGCGACGGCGCGGGCGTGCGCACCATCGAGATGAGCTTCCTGCCCGACGTGAAGGTGCCGTGCGAGGTCTGCCACGGCGCGCGCTTCAACCCCGAGACGCTGGCCGTGAGCTGGCGCGGCAAGAGCATCGGCGACGTGCTGAAGATGGAGGTCGACGAGGCGGTGGAGTTCTTTGCCAGCATGCCCAACATCGCGCATCCGCTGCAGCTGCTGAAGGACGTGGGCCTGGGCTACCTCACGCTGGGGCAGCCGTCGCCCACGCTGTCGGGCGGCGAGGCGCAGCGCATCAAGCTGGTGACCGAACTCAGCAAGGTGCGCGACGACATCACCCGCCGCGGCCAGAAACCGCCGCACACGCTGTACGTGCTCGACGAGCCGACCGTGGGCCTGCACATGGCCGACGTCGAGAAGCTGATCCACGTGCTGCACCGGCTGGTGAACGGCGGCCACAGCGTGGTGGTGATCGAGCACGACCTCGACCTGATCGCCGAAGCCGACTGGATCATCGACCTCGGCCCCGAGGGCGGCAACGCCGGCGGGCGCATCGTCGCGGCGGCGCCGCCGGAGGAGGTGGTGCGGTTGGGTACGCACACTGGCGTAGCTCTAAAGGCCGTGTTGGCACGTTGACGCGCGCAGGCGCACAATGGCTTGAACCCTTGGCGCAGGCGCATCCTGAATCAGCCATGGTGGAGACCATGTGAACGGATGAAGCGCCGTGTCAGGGCTACGCAAGGAGCCGCGCCATGACCCGCTTCATCGATGTGCACAGCCTGGTTCGCCTGGTGGATGAGACCGGCGTCCCGCAATTCCTCGTCACCCTGGCCGACGCGCTGCGCGACGATTTTCTGCGCTGGCGCGAGTTCGACAAGAAGGCGCGCGTGGCCAGCCATTCGCACCTGGGCGTGATCGAACTCATGCCCGTGGCCGACGACGGCGCCTACGCCTTCAAGTACGTCAACGGCCATCCGCACAACACGCAGGTCGGCCTGCCCACGGTCATGGCCTTCGGGGTGCTGGCCGAGGTCGACACGGGCTACCCCGTGCTGCTGTCCGAACTCACGCTCACCACCGCGCTGCGCACGGCCGCCACCTCGGCGATGGCCGCCAAGGCGCTGGCGCGGCCCGACGCACGCAGCCTCGCCATCATCGGCAACGGCTCGCAGAGCGAGTTCCAGGCGCTGGCCTTCCATGCGCTGCTGGGTATCGGGCAGGTGCGCGTGTTCGACACCGACCCGCACGCCACTGACAAGCTGGTGCGCCACCTCGCGGCCTGCACGCCGATGGAGATCGTGCGCGCCGGCTCCACCGCCGAGGCGGTGCGCGGCGCCGACATCGTGACCACCATCACCGCCTACCAGGGCCACGCGACCGTGCTCACACCCGAGATGATCGAGCCCGGCATGCACATCAACGCCGTGGGCGGCGATTCGCCCGGCAAGACCGAGCTGCATCCCGACGTGCTGCGCGGCGCGCGCGTGTTCGTCGAGTACGAGCCGCAGACGCGCATCGAGGGGGAGATCCAGCAGCTGCCGCCCGACTTCCCGGTGCACGAGCTGTGGCGCGTGCTGCTGGGCGAAGTGCCGGGGCGCGAGCGGCCCGAGCAGGTGACGGTGTTCGACTCGGTCGGCTTCGCGCTGGAGGACTACACGGCGCTGCGCTGCATCCAGCAGCTGGCGCTGGAGCGCGGCGTGGGCCGGCAGATCGCGCTGGTGCCCGAGCTCGACGACCCGAAGGACCTGTTCGGCCTCACCGCCTCGGGGCGGCGCCGGGCGGTGCTGCGGCGTGCGGCATGATGGCGGCCCCTGTCGTCACGCTTCTCGCTGCTTCATGCTCACCATCTACAACGATCAGCACGCACTGCACCAAGGCAAAGTCGAAATGTTCCGGGGCGAGCTGGTGCCCTGCTTCGAGGTGCCCGCGCGCGTCGACCATGTGAGGCACGAACTGGAACGGCGCGGCCTCGGCCCGTTGCAGTCGCCCGATGCGCTCGACGATGCCCTGCTGGCGAAGGTGCATGCGCCGCGCTACCTGGACTTCATCGCCGGCGCGTGGGACGAATGGGTGGCGCTCGATCCGGCCAATGCCTCGCGCGATGCCTTGCCTTCTTACTGGCCCACGCGCGGCATGCGCACCGACGTGCTGCCGCAGAGTTTTCCGGCGCGCCTGGGCCTCTTCTCGTTCGATGCGGGGACACCGCTCACGGCCGGCAGCTGGGCCGCGGCGCGACAGGGCGCCGCCTGCGCGTGGACCGCGGCGCAGCGCGTGCTCGCCGGCCAGCGCAGCGCCTTCGCGCTCACGCGCCCGCCGGGCCACCATGCGGGCGCCGACTTCTTCGGCGGCTACTGCTTCGTCAACAACGCCGCCGTCGCCGCGCAGGCACTGCGCGATGCGGGTGTCGAGCGCGTGGCGGTGCTCGACGTCGACTACCACCACGGCAACGGCACGCAGGCGATCTTCTACGAGCGCAGCGACGTGCACTTCGCCAGCCTGCATGGCGACCCGCTCACCGACTACCCGTACTACCTCGGCCATGCCGACGAGCGCGGCGCCGGCAAGGGCGAGGGCTTCAACCACAACCTGCCGCTGCCGCGCGGCACCGACTTTGCGGCTTGGCGCGCGGCGCTCAAGACGGCGATCGACGGCATCGCGAAGGTGAAAGCCGGCGCGCTCGTGGTGTCGCTGGGCGTCGACACCTTCGAGGGCGACCCGATCTCGGGCTTCAGGCTGAAGAGCGACGACTACCTGCGCATGGGCGAAGACCTCGCGCGCCTGGGGTTGCCGACGGTGTTCGTGTTCGAAGGCGGTTATGCGGTGGCCGAAGTGGGCGTCAACACGGTGAACGTGCTCGAAGGCTTCGCGCAGAAGTAAGCAACCGAAGCAGCGGGAGCCCCCTCGGGCGCCGCTGCTGACGCGCAGGCGACTGCGCGGCCTGAATAGGCCCTGGTTTCCCCGGGAAATCAGGGGAGCCCCGATTGCCTTCGACCACCGGGCCGGGCCCAATCGGCGCTTTCCCAAGTTTCAGGAACCCGTCAGCCATGCTCCGCCGATCTTCGCTCCTCTGTGCCGCCACGCTTGCCGCGTGCGGCCTCGTCTCCCCGCTGGCGGCCTTTGCGCAGCAGGCCTTTCCCGCCAAGCCCATCAAGCTGGTCATCGCCTTTCCTGCCGGCGGCCCGACCGACATCACCATGCGCCAGCTGGCCGACAACGCCAGCAAGATCCTGGGCCAGCCCGTGATCGTCGACAACAAGCCCGGCGCCGGCGGCACGCTGCCCGCGCAGGCGCTGCAGACCGCGCAGCCCGACGGCTACACCGTCGCGCAGATTCCGCTGGGCGTGTTCCGCCTGGGCTACACCACCAAGATCAACTGGGACCCGCTCAAGGACATCACGTACGTGCTGAACGTCACCGGCTATGCCTTCGGCATCGTCGTGCCGGCCGACAGCCCCTTCAAGACCTGGGCCGACTTCGTCGCCTATGCCAAGGCCAACCCCGGCAAGCTCACCTACGGCTCGACCGGCAACCTGACCAGCCCGCATCTCACGACCGAGATCATTGCGCAGAAGGCCGGCATCACGCTGCAGCACGTGCCCTACAAGGGCAGCGCCGACCTGATGCTGGCCGTGGTCAGCGGCCAGCTCATGGCCGCAGCCGACAGCACCGGCTTCGCGCCGCAGGTCGAGGCCGGCAAGCTGCGCGTGCTCAACACCTGGGGCGACAAGCGCCTGGCCAAGTTCCCCGACGCGCCCACGCTCAAAGAGCTGGGCTACGACGTGGTGCAGAACTCGCCCTTCGGCATCGGCGCGCCCAAGGGCACCTCGCCCGAAGTCGTGAAGAAGCTGCACGACGCCTTCAAACAGGCGATGGAAGAACCGAGCTACGTCGCCTCGCTCGGCCGCTACGACATGCTGCCCAACTACATGAGCTCGGCCACGTACACCAAGTTCGCGCAGGACACGGTGGTGCGCGAGAAGGTGATCATCGACAAGCTGGGGTTGGCGAAGGAGAAGTGAGGCGGAGGGAACACGACAGCCGCGGCCACGGTCGCTGCTGAACATGGATTCCGCCGGTTTCTATGCACGTCGTCGACGACGTGTATAGAAATTCGATTTTTCTATGCACGTTTCGGCCTGCGCCATGCAGCGCCTACCCCGATCCCCGATCGGTGTCCCGAACTCACCCCCTAAAACCCTCTGCAATTTAGGCGTTAACCCCATGTAATCCCTTTGTCTTCCAGCGAAGGAAAACTCGGACCCAGTCTCGCGGCGGCATCGCCCGGACGTCCCACTGTCGCGCCCGATGTCGGTGCAGCGACTTTCCCATCCCTGGAGTGACACGAATGAAAAAATCCCTGCTTGTTCTGGCTGCCATCGCAGCCTGCGGCGCCGCGTCGGCGCAATCGACCGTGACCCTGTTCGGCGTGGTCGATGCCGCCTACCGCAACGTAGCGAACAAGAGCGTTTCGACCAACCCCTTCGGTCCCGCCTACAGCGTGAAGGCCAGCCGCACCGAGCTGGCGAATTCGGGCCTGAGCTCGAGCCGTCTCGGCTTCCGCGGCGTGGAAGACCTGGGCGGCGGCCTGTCGGCCAGCTTCTGGCTCGAAGCCCCGATCACCAACGACGACGGCGCCACCGGCGTGTCGAGCTTCACCCGCCGTTCGACGGTGAGCCTGGCAGGCAGCTTCGGCGAACTGCGCCTGGGCCGCGACAAGACCGCGACGGTGATGAACGAAGAACAGTTCGATCCGTTCGGCGACACCGGCATCGGCGGCTCGCTGATCATCGACGCCAACGAAGCCAGCCTGTCGGGCAGCGGCTACGGCAGCAACAGCACCTACAAGCGCGCCAGCAACATGGTGCAGTACTTCCTGCCGCGCCTGGGCGGCCTGTACGGCAACGTGGCCTACGGCCTGGCCGAGCAGACGCGCCTGTCGCCCGACACCGCCGCCAGCACCAACACCGGCCGCCACATCGGCGGACGCCTGGGCTACACGACGGGTCCGTTCGACATCGCCGCCAGCTACGCGCAGAACGACACCAGCTTCACGTCCGGCAGCGGTGCCGCCGCCGTGGCGCGTCCGGGCAAGATCAAGACCTTCAACCTCGGCGCGACCTACGACTTCGGCGTGGCCAAGCTGTTCGGTGAAGTCTCGCGTTCGAAGGACGAGCGCAACGCGCTGAACATCTTCACGACCGGCCAGGACGTGGACCTCACGGGCTACCTGCTGGGCGTGACCGTGCCGATCGGCCCGGGCGTGATCCGCGCGTCGTACGCGCACGTCAAGTACGACTTCAACCGCGTGCCGGTCTTCGGCGTGAACAACGCCGACCCGAAGGCCAGCAAGCTCGCGCTGGGCTACGTGCACAACCTGTCCAAGCGCACCGCGCTGTACGGCACGGTCGCGCGCGTCAGCAACAAGAACGGCGCAGGCCTCACGGTGGGTGCAGGCCCGTCGTACGCCACCACGTTCAACCGCACGGCGCTGCAGGCCAAGAGCTCGATGGGCTACGAGTTCGGCATCCGCCACACGTTCTGATGGTTTGAGCGGTCGCGTACTGCGCGACCGCACCCCCGCAAGTTTCTCCAAGGGTCGTTCAACCGGTCCATTCGGCCCGCCTCGTGCGGGCCTTTTTTTCGTCTGCGGCCCCGGAAGACGGCGTGGCTCAGCGCGCCGACAGCACCGCGTGCGCCGCTTCGGCAAACCCTGCGCCGCGCTCGCCCTGCGTTACGTAGCGCGGCAGGTGCTCCAGCTGCGGCACGAAGCGCGCGACGTTCGCCACGCCGATGCTGTGCGCGAAGCTGCGGAACATCAGCTGGTCGTTGGTGGAATCGCCCACGTAGGCCCAGCGGTCCATCTCGTCGTCGAGCGTGCGGCCCCAGAGTTCGCGCACGATCCAGCGCGCGCCTTCGAGCTTGTCGTTGTCGCCGTACCAGCCGTTGATGTGGATGCTGCTCACGGTGGCGTGCATGCCCTCGCCGCGCATCAGCGCGACGACGCGCGCGATGGTGTCGTCGTCGAGCGTCACGAACTCGCTGTGGTCGATCGCGATGTCGGTCTCGCGCCCGGGCGAGTCGGTGGCGCGGCCGGCGCCGGGAATCTCGCGCTCGATGCGCGCCAGCACGGCCTGCATGCGCGCGAAGTTGGCGGCGCGCGTGGCGGCGTCCTGCTGGTAGCGCTTCTCGACACCGCCGTCGGCCGCAGGCCCCAACGCCACCGCGCCGTTCTCGGCCACGATGGCATCGACCGGCCAGCTGTTCACGAAGGGCAGGCTCCAGCCCACGGGCCGGCCGGTGATGGCCACCACCGCGAGGCCCGCGGCCTTCAGGTCGGCCAGTGCCTTCAATGCGTCGGGCGTGATGGCGCCGTCGGTGGTGAGCGTGTCGTCGATGTCGGTGAACACGCCGGTCAATGCCGTGCGCGCGTCGGCGGGCCAGCGCGTCAGCGGCAACAGGTGGTGGGGCGAAGCGGGCAGGGCAGGGGGAGGCGAAGACATGGGCAGGATTCTCGGGAAGGCCCGTGATCGTACCGGCGCTTTCGTGTAGCATCCCGCCCCCGCCGCGCTTTCAGGGCCGGCGCGGCACTCTGCTTCTGTCTCTCACCATGCCTCACATCCTCGTCGACAACCTCCGCAAGACCTACCGTGTGTCCGAGCGCGACCCCGGTCTGCGCGGGGCGCTGCGCGGCCTGCTGCAGCGCCGCCACCGCACGGTGGAGGCGCTGTCGGGCGTGTCGTTCGCGCTGGAGCGCGGCGAGCTGCTGGGCTTCATCGGGCCGAACGGCGCGGGCAAGTCGACCACCATCAAGATCCTGTCGGGCATCCTGCGGCCCGACGGCGGGCGCGTGGAAGTCGATGGCCGCGACCCCTTTGCCGACCGCGAGCGGCACGTGGCGCGCATCGGCGTGGTCTTCGGCCAGCGCACGCAGCTGTGGTGGGACCTGCCCGTGGGCGACGGCTTCGACCTGCTGCGCGACATCTACCGCGTCGACCCGCAGCGCTACCGCCGCACACGCGACGAGCTGGTCGCGCTGCTGCACCTGGAGCGCGTGCTCGACCAGCCGGTGCGCCAGCTTTCGCTGGGCCAGCGCATGCGCGCCGAGATTGCGGCGGCGCTGCTGCACGAGCCCGACCTCCTGTTCCTCGACGAGCCGACCATCGGCCTCGATGCGCCCTCGAAGCTCGCCGTGCGCGACTTCGTGCGGCGCGCCAACCGCGAGCGCGGCACCACCGTGCTGCTGACCACGCACGACATGCACGACATCGAGGCCCTGGCCCAGCGCGTGATCGTCATCGGCCACGGCCGCGTGCTGGCCGACAGCCCGGTCGAGGCGCTGCGCGCGCAGGTGCTGGCCGAGCGCCGGCTGGTGGTCGACTTTGCACAAGACGCCACGCTGCCCGCGCACGTCGACGGCGCCACCGTGCACTCGCGCGACGGCCAGACGCTGGTGCTCGACTTCGACCCCAAGCAGACCCCCGCCCCCGCGCTCATCGCCCGCATCGCCGGCGCGCACGCCGTGGAAGACATCCGCCTCGAAGGCCTTGCGATCGAAGCCGTGATCGCGCGCTTCTACGCCATGCACGGAGCGGCCGAGGCGTGAGGCCGGCCATGGGCCTGCGCGAACTCGCCCGGCCGTATGTCGCGGCGTTCGTCTCGCGCTTTTTGCAGATGCTGCAGTACCGCACGGCGGCGCTCGCGGGCTTTGCCACGCAGTGCTGGTGGGGCGGCATCAAGGTGATGGTGTTCGCCGCGTTCTACAGCGGCAGCGCCATCGCGGGCGCGGCCTCGTCGATGTCGCTGGCCCAGGCCATCACCTACACCTGGCTCGCGCAAGGTTTGCTGGTGCTGATGCCCTGGCTCGGCGACCCGGAAGTGGCTCAGGCTGCGCGCACCGGCGCGGTCGCCTACGACCGGCTCCGCCCGGTGGATGCGTACGCGCTGTGGTTCGCGCGCACGGCGGGTTGGATCGCAGCGCGCCTGTTGCCGCGCGTGGCGCTGATGGCGGCCTTCGCGGCGGTCGCGCTGCCGCTGGTGGGGCTGGGCGACTGGGCCTGGCAAGGGCCTGCGAATGCCGTGGCCGGCGCGGCGTTCCTGCTGTCGGTGGTGCTCGGCCTCCTGCTCTCCACCGCGATGGTGATGTTGCTCAACGTGGCGACCACGGCGGCGCTCAACGAGCGCGGCATCCAGGCGGTCGCGACGCCCGTGGTCATCGTGTTCTCGGGCAACCTGCTGCCGCTGGCGCTGCTGCCCGACGCCTGGCAGATCGCGCTGCTGGTGCAGCCGTTGGCCGGGCTGATCGACATTCCGGCGCGGCTGTACTTCGGGCAGTTGAGCGGCTGGCATGCGTTGATCGGCTTGGGGCTGCAATGCTTCTGGATCGTCGCGCTGGTCGCGTTCGGGAAGGTCACGATGGGGCGCACGATGCGCAGTCTGCAGGTGCAGGGTGGTTAAGGTGCAGCGCTGTTCAGGGCGCACTCACGCCGACGGGGAGCCTTGCTCCGCGAATGTCCTCCGCCCTTCGGGCTCCCCCTTAATTTCGCTGCGCAAGGCACCCCATCGACGTGAGCGTTGGGCAGTGCGGTCGTTGATCGACCCGCACAACGACCGCGCTCGGTGTGCGCAGGACACTGGGTGCTTCCCGCAGCGAAATCAAGGAGGAGGGCGAAGCCCGGGGGACATTCGCGGAGGGAAGTACCCGGTGGCCTGTGCACGCGCCCTGAACAGCGGCAAACCAAGCCAAGAGGGCCACTGAAGATGGGCGCACTTCCCCTTTTCTTCCGCCTCATGGCCGCCTCCATCAGCGGCCAGGCGAGATACCCCGCATCGGCTTTGCTGCTCACCGTCGGCCAGTTCCTCGGTACAGGCATCGAGGTGGTCGCCGTCTGGGCGCTGTTCCATCGCTTCGGCGAAGTGCAGGGCTGGGGCATCGGCGAGGTCGCGCTGTTCTATGGCCTCGTGAACTGCATGTTCGCCCTCGCCGACGCATTGGGTCGCGGCTTCGACGTGCTCGGCACCGAGTTCCTGCGCACCGGCACCTTCGACCGGCTGCTGCTGCGTCCGCGTCCGCTCGCGCTGCAGCTCATGGGCCACGACGTGCGCATCAGCCGCCTGGGCCGCCTGCTGCAGGGCCTGCTCGTGCTGGCCTTCGCGACCGTGCAGGCCGACATCGCGTGGACGCCAGGCGCGGTGGCCGTCGCGCTGTTCGCGATGGCCGGCGGCATCGCGCTGTTTCTCGGCATCCTCGTGCTGCAGGGCACGCTGTCGTTCTGGACGGTCGAGAGCCTGGAGATCGCCAACGTGCTCACCTACGGCGGCGTGCAGGCGGCGCAGTACCCGCTGGCGCTCTACGCGCAGTGGTTCCGCCGTGTGCTGACGTTCATCGTGCCGCTGGCCTGCGTGGCGTACTACCCGGTGCTGGCGATTCTGGGCAAGTCCGACCCGCTGGGCGCGCCGGCCTGGGTGGGGTGGGTGTCGCCGCTCGCGGGCTTCGTGTTCCTCGCGGCGGCGTTCGGTGCGTGGCGCATCGGGCTGCGCCACTACACCTCGACGGGCAGCTGATCAGCCTGCGCTTTGCAGCGCCAGCCCCGCGTGCTCTCGCAGCGGATGGAAATGGATCTTCGGAAAGCGCTCCTGCGCCAGCCGCACGTCGTACGGCGAGGTGCACAAAAAGGCCAGCGTGTCGGCCGCGTCCTTGGCCATGCGCACCGGGTAGGCGTGGACGAACTCGCGCAGCTCGGCCGGGGTGTCGGCCGTGATCCAGCGCGCGCCCGTGTACTGGCAGCCTTCGAGCCGCACGTCGGCGTCGTACTCGGCCTTCAGGCGGTGCTGCACCACTTCGAACTGCAGCTGGCCGACGGCGCCCAGCAGCATCGGGCCGCCGACCTCGGGGCGGAAGACCTGGATCGCGCCTTCCTCGCCGAGCTGGGCCAGGCCCTGCTGCAGCTGCTTGGTGCGCAGCGGGTTCTTCAGGATGACGGTCATGAACAGCTCGGGCGCGAAGAAGGGCAGCCCGGTGAACTGCAGGTTCGCGCCGTCGGTGATGGTGTCGCCCAGCTGCACGCCGCCGTGCGTGGTGAAGCCCACGATGTCGCCCGCGTAGGCCTCTTCCACCGCCTCGCGGCGCTGGCTCATGAAGGTCACGACGCTGGTGGGACGCAGCTCTTTCGACGTGCGCTGCACCTTGAGCTTCATGCCCGGCGTGTACTTGCCCGAGGCCATGCGCACGAAGGCGATGCGGTCGCGGTGGTTGGCGTCCATGTTGGCCTGCACCTTGAAGACCACGCCCGCGAAGTCCTTGTCCTCGGGCTGGATCTCCTTCACCACCGGCTGGCGGTTGACCAGCGTGGTGCTGGTGCGCGACTGCGGTTGCGGCGCCAGGTCGACCAGTGCGTCGAGCACTTCCATCACGCCGAAGTTGTTCACGCCGGAGCCGAAGAACACGGGCGTCTGCTTGCCGGCCAGGAAGGCCTCGCGGTCCCAGGTGGGGGAGGCGCCGGTGGCGAGTTCCATGCTTTCCATGGCGTGCTCGAAGTCGGCGCCGAAGCGCTTGGTCAGCGTGTCGCGTTCGCTCAGCGGGATGGTCTCGAAGTCGTGCGGCAGCCGCTCGCTGCCCGACTCGAACACCGTCATCGCCTGCGTGCGCAGGTTCATGATGCCGCGGAAGCTCTTGCCCTGGCCCACGGGCCAGGTCATGGGCACGCAGGGCATGCCGAGTTCGCGCTCCACCTCGTCCAGGATGTCCAGCGGCTCGCGCACTTCGCGGTCCATCTTGTTGACGAAGGTGATGATGGGCGTGTCGCGCTGGCGGCAGACCTCGATCAGCCGGCGCGTCTGCGCTTCCACGCCGTTGGCCGCGTCGATCACCATCAGCGCCGAGTCGACGGCGGTGAGCACGCGGTAGGTATCTTCCGAGAAGTCCTTGTGGCCGGGGGTGTCGAGCAGGTTGATCACGTGCTCGCGGTACACCATCTGCATCACCGACGAGGCCACCGAGATGCCGCGCTGCTTCTCGATTTCCATCCAGTCGGAGGTGGCGTGGCGCGAGGCCTTGCGAGCCTTCACCGAGCCGGCGATCTGGATCGCGCCCGAGAACAGCAGCAGTTTTTCGGTCAGCGTGGTCTTGCCGGCGTCAGGGTGGGAAATGATCGCGAAGGTGCGACGGCGGCGGGTTTCGGCGAGAAAAGACAAGGTGGGCAATCTGCAGGGGGAATCCCCCGATTTTAGGAGGCCGCCCCGCAATCCTCCTCAATCCCCTGCCGATGGGCCTAAAACGCCTCCGTCACCCCGTACGCCCGCATCTGCGCCTCGACCTGCGCCGCGTCCTGGCTCAGCACCACGAGGTCGTGCGCCTTGCCCTCGCGGTCTTTCACGTGGCGCGTCAGCAGGGCCTCGGGCCGGAAGCCCAGGGCCTGGAAGACGGCGATGGCGCCGCGCTGGTCGACGCTCATCTGGGCGACGATCTTTTCCTGCCCGTGCGCGAAGGCCAGCGCGCAGCCCTCCTGCGCCAGCTGCTGGCCCAGGCCGCCGCCGCGCAGCGTGGGCGAGACCAGCACGCGCAGCTCGGCGACATGGCCCGACCACGAGTGCGGGTCGCGGATGACGGCGGCGCAGCCCAGCACGGCGCCATTGCGCACGGCGAGCACGCTGTCGATGTCGCCGCGCTCGATGGCGCGGACCCAGGCGGCCATCACCTTGGGCTCGGTGATGTCGCGCGGCAGAAAGAGCAGGTCGTGCGTCGGCAGCGCCTGCGCGAAGGCGAGCACGGCGGGGGCGTCGGCGCCGGTCATCAGGCGCAGGGCGATGTCGCCGTCCGCGTGGGCGACGGTGCGCGGGTAGGTCCGGGAAGAAGATGCGGTCATGGGAAGGTGTTCGGTGGTTGTGTTCGTCAGGTGGAGCGCACGCCCAGCCATTCGTCGAGCTTGGGCCACAGCCGCCGCACGGCGTTGGTGCCGGCCGCCAGGCTGACGTGGCCGCCCTTGAGCACCACCTCTTCCTTGTCGGTGGAGCCGATGCCGGCAATCAGCGGCTGCCCCGCCTCGTAGGGCACGATGTGGTCGTGCTGCGCGAGCGCGTGCAGCACCGGCACGGTGATGTTCTTCAGCAGCACCTTGCGCCCGCCGAGCACCAGCTCGCCCTTGTGCAGCTTGTTGTCCCACATGAGCTCCTTCACGGTCTGGCGGAAGTACTCGCCGGCCAGCGGCAGCATCTCGGCGCCCCAGCGGTCGAACATGCGGTACGACTTGACGAACTCGTCGTTGGCCATGTTGTCCCACAGCTGCACCAGCCCGGCGCCGCGCCCGGCGGGGCGCAGCATGTCGAAGGAGGCGAACAGCATCTCGGGCGGCACGTTGCCCACGGTGTCGATGAGGCGATCGACGTCGAAGTACCGCCGGTCGGACCACGCATGAAAGAGCGTCATGCGGCTGAAGTCGATCGGCGTGGTGAAGAGCGCGAGGTTCTTCATCGGCCCGTCGGGATGCAGCGCCGCGTACAGCGTGGAGAGCACGCCGCCCATGCAGTAGCCGGCGAGGGTGACGTCTTCTTCGCCCGAGTCTTCCTGCACGCGGCGGAGCGAGTCGGGAATGAAGTCGAGCACGTAGTCTTCGATGCGCAGGCGCTTCTCGTCGGGGCGCGGCGCGTTCCAGTCCATCACGTAGACGTCGTAGCCCTTGAGCAGCAAATACTCGACCATGCTCTGGCCCGGCGCGAGGTCGAAGATGTAGGCGCGGTTGGTGGTGGCCATCACCATGAGCACCGGCACGCGGTAGATCTCGTCGACCATCGGGCGGTAGTGGTACAGGCTCAGCGTGCCGCGTCGGTGGATCTCGTCCTTGGGCGTGAGGCCGACGGCGGGCGCGGTCGAGGTGAGGAAGTCGAGCCCCTTGATGTTGCGCTGGATGGTGCGCTCGATCTCGCCGCGGATGTCGGGCAGCGCGCTCATGGGCGGCGCTTTCCGGTGGGGCGTTTCTTTGGGGCGGCGGCTTTGACAGGTGGGATCGGCGCCGCCGCGGGCGGCTGCCTGGTGCGACGTGGCCGGGGCGACGCGGTGGCGGCATCGGCGGTCCGCGCTGTCCGCGCAGCAGGTCCGGCCCCGCCTTCCAGCGCGCGGCGGATGCCCGCCAAGTGGTCGTCGATGCGGTGCAGCTGTTCGCCCAGCGCCTGCAGGTCGCCGCGTGTCGGCAGGTTCAGCAGCGTGAGGTAGCGCGCCATCAGGTCGCCCAGCGCCTTCTGCGCGGTGAGCGAGGCGTTCATGCCGCCATGCATGCCTTGTCGGAACGGGTCCGACGCCATGGTTTCGTTGGCGAATTCGTTGGTGCTTTTCTCCCACTGGGCCGTGAGCTCACGCCACATCGCCATGGGATCGAGGGACGGAAACTGGCTCATCGAAACACCTCCGTCTGGGTTGGTCGTTGTCTCTTTTTTTCTTCAGTGATCGTCGCGTCGCGCTGCTCGTGCGGTGTGCGCGGCAATGGCCTCGGTGATCTGCGGCCACATCGCGATCGGCAGTGCGTGGCCCATGCGTGGAATGCGCAGCAGCTTCGCGCCGGGAATGGCCTCGGCCACGTCGATGCCGCAGGCCACGGGCACCAGCGGATCGACGTCGCCGTGGATCACCAGCGTGGGCACCTGCACCGCACGCAATGCCGGCTTGCGGTTGCCCGACGCGAACACCGCCGCCAGCTGCCGCGCCACGCCGCCCGGGTTGAGGCCGCGCAAAAAAGCGAGCTGCGCGCGCCCGGCATCGCGTGCCTCGTCGAGCGGAAAGGCGTCGGGCCCGCGCAGCACGCGCCACAGCTTGGCGTGGTGCGGCAGGTAGGCCTCGAAGCTCGTCGGGGTGGGCGCGAACAGCACCGCCAGCGCCTCGGGCGTGGGCGGCGGCAGGGCCGGGTCGCCCGTGCTCGACATGATGCTGGTGAGCGAGCGCATCCGCCCCGGGTGATGGATGGCCATCTCCTGCCCGATGGCGCCGCCCATCGACGCACCCACGATGTGGGCGCGCGCGATGCCCAGCGCGTCGAGCAGGCCGGCGCAGTCGTCGGCCATGTCGCGCAGCGTGTAGGGCACCTGCAGCGGCCGGCCGGCCATGGCCTGCAGCATCAGCGCCTGGATGTCGGGCACGCCGGCGTGCGGCAGGTGGGTGGAGTGGCCGATGTCGCGGTTGTCGAAGCGGATCACGTGGTGCCCGCCGGCCTGCGCCAGGCCAGCGCAGAACGCGTCGTCCCAGGCGACCATCTGGGCGCCGAGGCCCATGACCAGCAGCAGCGGCGGCGCCTCGGGGTCGCCGAAGCTGTCCCAGGCCAGGTCGATGCCGTTGGCGCGGGTGCGCCGTTCGGTGCGGGGTGGGACAGCGGTCATGCGGACGGCGGTCTTCGTTGCGTTACTTGCGCTGCAGCAGCTTCGTGACCTCGTCCACGTTGGACTGGATGCGCTGGCGCACCACGTCGAAGGCATCGGCCTGCGACTTGGCGGCCAGGGTGGCCAGCTCCTTGATGTCGTCGACGGCGCGCTGGAACGACTGGCGGCCCAGCTCGTCGAGCTTGGCCAGGTTTTCCTTCGGGTCCTTGCCGGGCATCGCCTTGGCGGCGGTCTGCCATTCGGCGATGGCGCTCTTGATCATCTCGGTCTGTCGCTGCACCACGGACTGCAGGCCCTGGTAGGACTTCTCGTTAGCCTGCATCAGCGCCTGCAGGTCCTTGCGGCCGCTGTCGAGCAGCTTGCCGGCGCTGCCGGTCAGGTCCAGGTTCTGCAGGCGCTCGGCCATGCCCTTGAGGTTCTTCATCGGGTCGAGCATGTCCGCGGCGGACGGCGCCGCCTGCTTCGCGCCGGCGCTGCTGGCGGTGGTTTTTTTCGCGGCGGCTTTCTTGGCAGTGGCCATGGTGCGGAATCTCCTGTGTCGGGTGATGAAAACAATCGAACGGGTGGATGCAGGCAGCGGCCGGGCGGCCGGGGCCCGCCGCCACGATACGCCGCGTCGGCGCGGCCGAGGGCGGTCGAAGCGCGGATTTGCCTGCGGAGTTTCCCGGGGTGGCCCGTGCGACGCCGCAGCACCCGTGCTTTCCGTGATGTGGGATGCCCCGGTCGATTGGCGGGTGCGGCGGCCGCGACTACAATCCGGCGCTCCGAGGAGCGTTGCAGCGCCGTCAGGCGTGAGGCTCGGACCACATCGCAACCACGCTCACCCGCTGTTCTCGCGGTGAGTTTTTCTTCCCCGTACGCAGTGGCATCTTTCAAACCAGTTTTGGAGTTCTCATGAGCGCTGTACTCAAGCCCACCCCCGTCTCGACCGCCGACCAGGCGATTGCCGACCTGTCCCTTGCCGCCTGGGGCCGCAAGGAAATCAAGATCGCCGAAACCGAGATGCCCGGCCTCATGGCCATCCGTGAAGAGTTCTCGAAGGGCCAGGCCCTCAAGGGCGCGCGCATCACGGGCTCGCTGCACATGACCATCCAGACGGCCGTGCTCGTCGAGACGCTGCAAGCCCTGGGCGCCGAAGTGCGCTGGGCCTCGTGCAACATCTTCTCGACGCAGGACCACGCCGCCGCGGCCATCGCCGCCGCCGGCACGCCGGTGTTCGCCATCAAGGGCGAGTCGCTGAAGGACTACTGGGACTACACCCACGCCATCTTCGACTTCGGCCCCAAGGGTTCGAAGGGCGAAGGCCCGAACATGATCCTGGACGACGGCGGCGACGCTACGCTGCTCATGCACCTGGGCCAGCGCGCCGAGAAGGATCTGGGCGTGCTCGCCAACCCGACCAGCGAAGAAGAACGCATTCTTTACGCCGCCATCAAGGCCAAGCTGGCCGTGGACGACACCTGGTACACCCGCAAGTCGGCCGAGATCATCGGCGTGACCGAAGAGACGACCACCGGCGTGCACCGCCTGAACGAGATGAGCGCCAAGGGCACGCTGCTGTTCCGCGCCATCAACGTGAACGACTCGGTCACCAAGAGCAAGTTCGACAACCTGTACGGCTGCCGCGAATCGCTGGTCGACGGCATCAAGCGCGCGACCGACGTGATGATCGCCGGCAAGGTGGCTTGCGTGGCCGGCTACGGCGACGTGGGCAAGGGCTCGGCCCAGGCGCTGCGCGCACTGTCGGCACAAGTGTGGGTCACCGAAATCGACCCGATCAACGCCCTGCAGGCCGCGATGGAAGGCTACAAGGTCGTGACCATGGAGTACGCCGCCGACAAGGCCGACATCTTCGTGACCACCACCGGCAACAAGGACGTCATCACGCACGACACCATGGTCAAGATGAAGGACCAGGCCATCGTCTGCAACATCGGCCACTTCGACAACGAGATCGACGTCGCGTCGATCGAGAAGTACGAGTGGGAAGAGATCAAGCCGCAGGTCGATCACATCACCTTCCCCGATGGCAAGAAGATCATCCTGCTGGCCAAGGGCCGCCTCGTGAACCTGGGCTGCGGCACGGGCCACCCGAGCTTCGTGATGTCGTCGTCGTTCGCGAACCAGACCATCGCCCAGATCGAGCTGTTCACCAAGCCCGACGCCTACCAGGTGGGCAAGGTCTACGTGCTGCCCAAGCACCTGGACGAGAAGGTCGCGCGCCTGCACCTGAAGAAGGTCGGCGCCATGCTCACCGAGCTGACCGACGCCCAGGCCGCCTACATCGGCGTGAGCAAGAACGGCCCGTACAAGCCGGACACGTACCGCTACTAAGCGTCCATGCGCGCTGATCAACTGTTGGTAGAACGCGGCATGGCCGCCTCGCGTTCGCAAGCCGTCCGGCTCATCGCCGGCGGCATGCGCTGGCGTGACGCGGGCACGAGCGACGCGTGGCGCACTGTCGTCAAGAACAAGGACGAGGTGCCCGAGTCGGCCGAGCTCGAACTCGCCGACGCGGCCGAGGCACGTTATGTGTCGCGCGGCGGCCTCAAGCTCGAAGGCGCGCTGAAGGTCAGCGGCGTGGACCCGACGGGCAGGCTCTGCCTGGACGTCGGCCAGTCGACCGGTGGCTTCACCGATTGCCTGCTGCAGCATGGTGCCGCCAAGGTGGTGGGCATCGATGTGGGCCACGGGCAGCTGCATCCGCGCATGCGCGAAGACGAACGCGTGGTCGCCATCGAAGGCGTCAATGCGCGGGCGTTGTCGCCGGCCGATCTGCAGGTGGACGAGGGCGATGACGAGGACGAAGACGCCGAAGTGGGCGAGGTCGCCGAAGTGGTCGAGGCCCCGCCCGAACCGCGCTTCGACCTCATCGTCGGCGACCTGTCGTTCATCTCGCTCACGCTGGTGATGCCGGCCGTGGTGCAGTTCCTGGCCGACGACGGCCAGTTGCTGATGCTGGTCAAGCCGCAGTTCGAACTGCAGCCCGGCCAGGTCGGCAAGGGCGGCATCGTGCGCGACGAGGCGATGTACGCGGTGGTCGAGAAGCGCCTGCACGACGCCTGCGCGGCGCTCGATCTGAAGGTGCTGCGCTGGTTCGACAGCCCGATCGCCGGGGGCGACGGCAACCGCGAGTTTTTCATTCACGCCGTTCGTGCTGCCAAGGCCGGCGACGGTTCCTAAGGAGACGCAGGTGCGCCTTCCGCTGAGTTTCGAATTCTTCCCGACCAAGACGCCCGAAGGCGCGGTCAAGCTGCGCGCCGTGCGCCAGCAGCTGTATGTGCGCAAGCCGCAGTTCTGCTCGGTCACCTACGGCGCGGGCGGCTCCACGCACCAGGGCACTTTCGGTGCGGTGCAGGAGATCCTGGCCGAGGGCGTGGACGCTGCCAGCCACTTCTCGTGCATCGGCGCCACGCGCGCCACTGTGCGCGAGCAGCTGGCCGAGCTGAAGGCCATGGGCGTGAAGCGGCTCGTCGCGCTGCGCGGCGACCTGCCCAGCGGCTACGGCATCGGTGGCGAGTTCCAGTACGCGAGCGACCTCGTCGCCTTCATCCGCGAAGAGACCGGCCGCGACTTTCACATCGAGGTGGCCTGCTACCCCGAGATCCACCCGCAGGCGCGCTCGCCCGAAGCCGACCTGCAGGCCTTCGCCACCAAGATGAAGGCGGGGGCCGATTCGGCCATCACCCAGTATTTCTTCAGCCCCGAGGCCTACTTCCGCTTCGTCGACGACGCGCGCAAGCTGGGGCTCGACACGCCGATCGTGCCGGGCATCATGCCCATCACGAGTTCGACGCAGCTCATGCGTTTCTCGGACGCCTGCGGCGCCGAGATTCCGCGCTGGATTCGCCTGCGCTTGCAGGGCTTCGGCGACGACACGGCCTCGATCAAGGCCTTCGGCCTGGACGTGGTGACCGACCTGTGCGCGCGCCTGCAAGAGGGCGGTGCACCCGCGATCCACTTCTACACGATGAACCAGTCGGCGGCCACGCTGGCCATCCTGGAGCGCCTGGATTGAGAGGGCTGCGCGCGGTCGCCGTCGCGGTCTCCTGCGTGCTCGCAGGTTGCACCATGCCGCCTGCCACGCAGGACAAGGATGCGGACACCGCCGCCACGCCGGCGGCGTCCGACAAGCGGCTGCTGCCGCTGGGCCGCGGCCTGGCCGTGCCGCCCGGTGCGGCGCCGCGCTCGGCCGTGCCGTCGGTGCGCTACGACCTCGCGGTGTCGGGCACCGGCGAGGCGCTGGACGACGGCGTGCCCGGCGATGAGCCGCGCGAGATCTTCGAGCGCGGCGGGGCCTCGTGGTACGGCATCCAGTTCCACCAGCGCAAGACCGCCAACGGCGAGCGCTTCGACATGGGCGCCATGACGGCGGCCCACAAGACGCTGCCCTTCAACACGCGCTTGTGCGTGCGCAGCCTGGTCAATGGCAGCGAGGTGCTGGTGCGCGTCAACGACCGCGGGCCCTTCACGCCGGGCCGCATCATCGACCTGAGCCGCGCCGCGGCCGACCGCATCGGCCTCACGAGCATGGGCATCAAGCAGGTGGCGCTGTCGGTCATCGACCGCGAGGGCATGCGTTGCGGCGGCGAAGCCGTGGCGGCAGGCGATCTGCAGCCCGCGCTGTTGCCCGAGGCGCCGACGTCGCGCGTTCGTGCGCCGGCACCTGCACGCAAACAGGCGGCCGTGCCGCCGCGCAAGCGCCGCTGAGCGGCCGGCCTCAGCCGCCGCTCTCGAGCGAGTAGGCGGCGTTGCGGTCTTGTGCCAGGCGTTCGGCCAGCTGGGGCAGCGCCTCGGCCAGTTGCGCCTTCAGCGTGTAGGGCGGGTTGATCAGGAACATCCCGCTCGCCGGCAGGCCCGGGCGCTGCGTTTCGCCCGACGCGGCGTCCTTCGTGATCTTGCTCGACTTGACGGTCAGCGTGGCGTGCAGCCACGACTTGCCGGCCTTGGTCGCCATCGTCTTCAGGCGGCGCGGCAGGTCGTGCGCCTCGGGGCGCGGAATGATCGGGTACCAGACGGCGTAGGTGCCCGTGGCGAAGCGCTTGAGCGCCTCGGCCGCGAAGTCGAGCACGCGGCCGTAGTCGGTCTTCATTTCGTAGCTCGGGTCCATCAGCACCAGCGCGCGGCGCGAGGGCGGCGGCAGGAACTTGGTGGCGCTGCCGAAGCCGTCTTCGGTCAGCACGGCGATCTGCCGGCCGGCTTCGAGCTGCGCGATGTTGGCGCCGAGCGTGCGCGAATCGGTCGGGTGCAATTCGAACAGCTTGAGCTTGTCGTGGTCGCGCAGCAGGTGCTGCACGATGAACGGCGAGCCGGGGTAGACGCGGGCGCCGCCCTTGGGGTTGAAGTCGTGGATCACGCTCAGGTAGCGCGCAATGGCTTCGGCGACCGGCTTGTCTTCTGCGGGCGCCGCCGCTTTCTTGCCCGCCGATTTCGCGGCCGGGGCGCCGGGCGCAGGCGTTTCAGCCGCTTTTGACGGCTCGGCGAAGAAGCGCAGCACGCCGTCGGCCGCTTCGCCGCTGGTGCCGGCGTAGTCGCCATCGAGCCGGTACAGGCCGGCGCCGGCGTGGGTGTCGACGACGGTCAGCGCGGCTTCTTTTTCAAGCAGGTGGTCGAGCGTGGCAATCAGGACCGTGTGCTTGAGCACGTCGGCGTGGTTGCCGGCATGGAACGCGTGGCGGTAACTGAACATGGAATGAGGCCTGAAAAAGTGAAAAGGGGAGCGCTAGACTCGCGCGGCGCTACATTGATTTACAAAACACAACGAGGGGCAGCAATGCGAGGAGCCGGATGGCGATTTTGGGGCCTGTGCGTCGGCGCGGGTGTTTTGTCTATTTTGACGGGCTGCGCCTCGGTCACCCACGGGACGACCCAGAACGTGAAGTTCGAGACCCTGTCGCCCGCCGGCAAGGTCGTCGACGGGGCCCGCTGCCGGGTCTCCAACGACCGCAATGATGCCGTGGTGCGCTCCGGCCTGACCTTGCCGGTGCGGCGATCGGGCGAGAACCTGAGCATCGAATGCACCCAGGCCGGCCTGCCGCCGGCCCGCGGCCAGGCGATTTCGCGCGTCAACGCGGGCCTGGTCGGCAACGTGATGATCGGCGGCCTGGTCGGCGTGGCAATCGACACCGGCACCGGGGCGGGCTTCAACTACCCGAGCTGGATCCAGCTGATCTTCGGCGAGGTGCGCAGCTTTGACCGCAGCGCGCAAACCGGCGACGAGGCGACGACCGGCATGAAGATCGGCACGACCGAGATGGCGGCCCCGCCGGCGCCGAAGACGGCCGCAGCGCCTGTGCCCGCGCCAGCGCCCGTCGTGCTGCTGCCTGCGCTTCCTCCTTCTCCTCCCGTGGCCGTCGCTCCAGTGCGCCCCGCACCCGCCGCGGCGCCCGATGCCCGCGTCTCGATGGACGACCTGCGCGGCCTGCTGCCTCCCAAGCCGTGAAGCCGACCTGGATGAACCCCGCACGGTGGCTGTGCGCCGCGGGCGCCTTGCTGGTCGGCCACGCCGCCGCGCTGGAGCCGGACGCCCTGTTCGCCAAGCTGACGGGCAGCGTCTGGGCCGTGCGCACCTTCGACGCGCAGGAGCGCCCGCTGCGCGCCGGCAGCGCTGTGGTGATCGCGCCCGGCCGCCTCGTCACCACCTGCCACGTGCTCGCCAAGGCCAGCAATTTCGTGGTCAAGCGCGACAACGTCACCTACGGCGCCACGCTCGAGTACCCGGACCCGGGGCGCGACCTGTGCCAGATCAAGGTCGCCAACTTCACGGCCACCCCGGTGGCACTGGCGCCCGCCGGCGGTGCGCGGGTGGGCCAGCGCGTGTACGCCATCGGCAATCCGCGCGGGCTGGAAAACACGCTGAGCGAAGGCCTGCTGTCGGGCCTGCGCGGCGGCGACGGCGAGGCCCGGTTGCTGCAGACCACGGCCGTCATCGCTTCGGGGTCGGCCGGCGGGGGGCTGTTCGACAGCGACGGCCGCCTGCTGGGCATCACCACTTTTGCCGCCCGCGACGGCGGCAACCTGAATTTTGCGATGCCGGCCGAGTTCCTGGCGGAATTGCCGGCCCGCGCCCAGGCGCAGCTGGCGGCACGGGCCAACGAACCCGAAGGCGCCGCCCGCCGTCGCGTCGGCGTGGCGCTGGCGGAGCCGCTGCGCGCCGGTGACGCGCTCGAATACGTGCGCACCGACCGGTTGACGGGCAACCGCACGCCGGTGATCTACCGAGTGGACCGGGTCCAGGGCGATGAGGTGTCGTTCAACGCTGGCAGCCGGATCGAGAAGACCAACGGGCAGGTGGTGTCCATCACGTCGCCAGCCGGTGGCATGTTCGACAGCGCGTCGCCGCCGGGCGGTTGGGCGCCGAAGGACGAGGTTCAGCCTGGCATGCGCTGGCACCTGGACTATGTAACGACCACCGACGATCGGCTGCGGCATGAACTCAACGCCTCGGTGGGCGCTGAACATGCGACGCGCGTTGACGGTGTGGACGTCAATGTGATGCGCATCAGCTACGACGGCTGGATCTACGCCTCCTATGGCACGGGTGCCTCGCCCGTGGGCACGCCGCTCAACGTGGCCGTCCTGTACAGCCCCGAACTGAAGCGGATCGTCAAATTCGAGGCCACGTACCGACGCGCCTATGCCAGCGTGACCAACGAGACCCTGGAACTCGTCCGCATCCAGCGCTGAGGCCCCCGGAAGCCCGGAAATTGGCCGTTTGCCCATTTCTTCATATAATCGCGGGCTTCGCAGCGTTTTTGTAGCCCCGCGGCGAAGGCATGTTCACCTGCTCATCACTGGGCGGGCAGGCATGAAAACCCACCTAAGAGATTCCCAGCAGAGGAACGCCGACCGTGGAAAAGGGCTCGCCAAACCCTCTTTCAAGAGAAAAACTCATGACCAAAACGTTCAGCGCCAAGCCCGCTGACGTGACGCACGAGTGGTTTGTGATTGACGCGACCGACAAGGTCCTCGGACGAGTAGCCAGCGAAGTTGCTCTCCGTTTGCGCGGCAAACACAAGGCCATTTACACGCCTCACGTCGATACCGGTGACTACATCGTCATCATCAACGCCGCGCAACTGCGCGTCACCGGCGCCAAGTCGATCGACAAGGTGTACTACCGTCACTCGGGCTACCCGGGCGGTATCACGGCGACGAACTTCCGCGACATGCAAAACAAGTTCCCGGGCCGTGCCCTGGAAAAGGCTGTCAAGGGCATGCTGCCCAAGGGCCCGCTTGGTTACGCGATGATCAAGAAACTCAAGGTGTACGGTGGCGCTGAGCACCCGCATACCGCCCAACAGCCCAAAGTGCTGGAACTGTAAGGAGCCTTGAGAATGATTGGTGAATGGAACAATGGCACCGGCCGTCGCAAATCCAGCGTCGCCCGTGTGTTTCTGAAAAAAGGCACCGGCAAGATCACGGTCAACGGCAAGGACATCCAAGCGTTCTTCGGCCGTGAAACCTCGATCATGATCGCCAAGCAGCCCCTGGCGCTGACCAACAACCTCGAAGCTTTCGACGTGATGGTCAACGTGAACGGCGGCGGCGAATCGGGTCAAGCCGGCGCCACGCGCCACGGCATCACCCGTGCCCTGATCGACTACGACGCAACGCTCAAGCCCGTCCTGAGCCAAGCCGGCTTCGTGACGCGTGACGCACGTGAAGTCGAACGTAAGAAGGTCGGTCTGCACTCCGCCCGTCGCCGCAAGCAGTTCAGCAAGCGCTGATCCCCTGCTCGTTGCGAGACAAGAAGCCGCCCTCGGGCGGCTTTTTCGTGGCCGCGTCCCCCAGGTGCCCTTGGCGGATGCGGCGTTCGACCCCACTTGCGATGGGTGCTCGCCACAGTCGGCCTGCCGAAAATGCGGCATTGCAGTAGCATTCGTCCCATTGGCCGCCACAGCGGCCCCCCAAGGAGTTTCACCCCATGAGCGCTGTTGCCGAAAACATCCAGACCCAGATGCCCGAGCCGATCGTCTTCACGGACAGCGCGGCCGCCAAGGTCGCCGACCTGATCGCCGAAGAGGGCAATCCCGACCTGAAGCTGCGCGTGTTCGTGCAGGGTGGCGGGTGCTCGGGCTTCCAGTACGGTTTCACCTTCGACGAGATCACCAACGAAGACGACACCACCATGACCAAGAACGGTGTGTCGCTGCTGATCGACGCCATGAGCTACCAGTACCTGCTCGGCGCCGAGATCGACTACAAGGAAGACCTGCAGGGCGCCCAGTTCGTCATCAAGAACCCGAACGCCACCAGCACCTGCGGCTGCGGCTCCAGCTTCTCGGCCTGATGCCTGGATGCTGCTGACCAGTCCCCTCGAAAAAGCCGCCTCCGGGCGGCTTTTTGCTGCCTGTCGGTTTTCTTCTGAATCCGTGCTTTCCCAATGAGCCCCGAAACCGCCGTCCCCGTCGATCCGTCCCGCAAGAGCCTGCTGTGGCTCGTGGCCGTCGGCTTCTTCATGCAGACGCTCGACGCCACCATCATCAACACGGCGCTGCCCGCCATGGCCGCCAGCCTGGGCGAGAGCCCGCTGCGCATGCAATCGGTGGTGGTGGCCTACGCGCTCACGATGGCGATGCTGATCCCGGCCTCGGGCTGGATCGCCGACCGCTTCGGCACGCGGCGCATCTTCTTCTGCGCCATCGTGCTGTTCGCCGCCGGGTCGGTGCTGTGCGCGCTCTCGCAGGGGCTGGGGCAGCTCGTGGCGGCGCGGGTGGTGCAGGGCCTGGGCGGGGCGTTGCTGCTCCCTGTGGGGCGCCTGGCGCTGCTGCGCACGGTGCCGCGCGGCGAGTTCCTGCAGGCGATGAGCTTTGTGGCGATTCCGGGCCTCATCGGGCCGCTGCTGGGGCCCACGCTGGGCGGCTGGCTGGTGCAGTACGCCTCCTGGCACTGGATCTTCCTGATCAACGTGCCGGTGGGGCTGGCAGGCTGCATTGCCACGCTGCGCTACATGCCGGACCTGCGCGGCGCCATCCAGAAGCGCTTCGACAGCGTCGGCTATGCGCTGCTGGCCTTCGGGATGGTGGCGATCTCGCTGGCAGTCGACGGCGTGTCGGGGCTCGGATTGCGCCAGGGCGGTGTGATGGCCGTGTTGATCTTCGGCTTCGCCGCCGTGGTCGCCTACTGGCTGCGCGCGGCGCGCACGCCGGAGCCGCTGTTCTCGCCCGCGCTGTTCGGCATCCCGACGCTGAGCATCGGCCTGCTCGGCAACCTGTTCTCGCGCCTGGGCAGCAGCTGCATGCCCTTCCTGGTGCCGCTGCTGCTGCAGGTGTCGATGGGCTATTCGCCGGTGCGCGCGGGGCTGATGATGCTGCCGGTCGCGCTGGCCGGCATGGCGATGAAGCGGTTTGCCACGCCGCTGATCACGCGCCACGGCTACCGCCGCGTGCTGGTGGCCAACACGGTGCTGGTCGGCTGCACCATGGCCAGCTTCGCCCTCACGGCGCCGGGGCAGCCGGTGGCGCTGCACCTGCTGCAGCTGCTGGTGTTCGGCGCGGTCAATTCGCTGCAGTTCACGGCGATGAACACCATCACGCTGAAGGACCTCGATGGCGACATGGCCAGCAGCGGCAACAGCCTGCTGTCGATGGTGCAGATGCTGGCGATGAGCCTGGGCGTGGCCGCGGCGGGCGCGGTGCTGGCGGGCTACAACGGCGTTTTCGGCACGGCAACGCCAGTGCAGACGCTCGACGCATTCCAGGCCACGTTCGCGACGATGGGGCTCATCACGGTGGCTTCAGCGCTGATCTTCTGGCATTTGCCCGCGGAAGTGCGGGCGGCGCAGCCTGCGCAGCCGGAAGTTTCCGGCCAGGGCTGACGCAATTCAGGCGGGGTAGATCGCGCCGAGCACCCGCGCCCCATGTGCGCCGGTCACGCTCGCGAGGTTGCCGGGTTCGCGTCGCACGGTGCGCCGGGCCAGCCACGCGAAGGCGGCCGCTTCGACCTGCTGGGGCGGCAGGCCGTGTTCCGACGACGCCTGCACCCGCACGCCGGGCAGCAGGGCACGCAGGCGAGCCATGAGGTGGTCGTTGAGCGCGCCGCCGCCACAGACGATCAGCAAGGCGCTCTCTTTTTGATAGCGAAGCAGACCTCCCGCGCAGGTGCTGGCGGTCAGCTCCGCCA
The DNA here is from genome assembly GCF_033802765.1 of Variovorax sp. EBFNA2. NCBI lineage: Bacteria > Pseudomonadati > Pseudomonadota > Betaproteobacteria > Burkholderiales > Comamonadaceae > Variovorax > Variovorax sp. EBFNA2. The sequence goes on along the minus strand of NZ_CP138496.1, from coordinate 5,739,765 downwards.
GCGTGGCCTGCACATCAGCAGGCGCCCACGTGGCCGTGCCCAGGTGACTGGCCAGCCAGTCCGGATGGAATAAATCGCGCCCCGTGCTCTTCGGCGGCGCCTTGGCGAAATACGGCTCGGCCTGCAGCCGGGCGAGCAGTTCGGGCAGCACGCGCCCGCTGGCGGCCCACTGGCCGCCCCGGTCGAAGGGCTGGCCGAGGTGGCGCTGGCACCAGTGGTCCATCAGCGCGTTGGCGGGGCCGCAATCGAAGCCCAACAGGGGCGCAGTGTCCGCCGGTGCGTTCGTGGCGGGCAGCAGGCTCAGGTTGGAGATGCCGCCCAGGTTCAGCACGGCAACGGGCGCGTCGGGTCGGGCGAACAGCGCCTGGTGAAAGGCCGGCACCAGCGGGGCGCCCTGGCCGCCGGCTGCGAGGTCGCGGCTGCGGAAGTCGGCGACCACGTCGATGCCGCTCAGTTCGGCCAGCAGCGAGGGGTTGTTGATCTGCAGCGTGTAGCCGGTGCCATCGAAGTCGAGCGGCCGGTGGCGCACCGTCTGGCCGTGGGCGCCGATGGCGGTGACGGCTTGCGGGGCGGTGCCGGTGCGGGCCAGCAGTTGCGCGACCACGTCGGCATACACCCGCGCCAGGCCGTTGCCGGCCAGGGCCGCGCGGTGCAGCTCGTTGTCGCCGGGGGTGTTGAGCGCCATGAGCTCGGCGCGCAGCGGGGCGGGAAAGTCGGCGCTGGCGTGGCCGATCACCGCGAGGTGGCCGCTGTCGGAAAAAACGGCAATGACGCCGTCGACCCCGTCGAGCGAGGTGCCCGACATCAGGCCGATGAAGCGTTGCTGCGGCTGCTGCGGTGCGGCGGCCATGCCGAAAGGAGCGCCGAGGCTCAGTCGGCGCTGGCCTGGATCACCGAGAAGGCGGCAGCCAGCTCGGTGCGGGCGCCCACGGCGATGCGTTCGAAGGCCGGACGCATCGCGGCGGTGATCGGTGCGCCGCCTTCTTGCGCGATCGTGGTCGGGTCCTGGTAGGCCCCGCCGACGCGGTATTCGAAGTGCAGGTGCGGGCCGGTGGCCCAGCCGGTCGAACCGACGGCGCCGATGGTCTGGCCCTGGCTCACGCTTTCGCCGGCTTTTACGTTGATACGGCTCAGGTGCGCGTAGGCCGTTTGCTGGTTGTTGCGGTGGTTGATGATGACGATGTTGCCGTAGCCGCTTTGCGTGCCGGCGAAGTCGACCGTGCCATCACCGACCGTGCGCACCGCGGTGCCCGTGGGCGCCGCGTAGTCGACGCCGTTGTGCTGGCGCCAGCTGTTCAGGATCGGGTGCATGCGCATCGCGAAACCGCTGGACACGCGCGAGAACTCGACCGGCGTGGCCAGGTAGGCCTTGCGCAGGCTGTCGCCGTTCGGGCGGTAGTAGCTGCCCTTCTGGCCCGCGCCCGGAGGCTGGAACCAGACGGCCTGGTGGACCTTGCCGTTGTTCTCGAACTCGGCCGAGAGCACGCGGCCGCTGCGCAGCGCCTGGCCATCGGCTTCGAAGGTCTCGTAGACCACGGCGAAGCGGTCGCCCTTGCGCAGCGAGCGCACGTCGACGTCGCCCGCGAAGATGTCGGCCAGCTGGCTCGCCACGGCATCGGGAATGCGCGAATCGTCGGTGGCGGCGAACAGCGAGCTGCGGATCGTACCGCTGGCCAGGCGCGTGCCCGGCGTCAGCATGTCGCGCTCGGTGCGGGCCACGAAGCCCGTGGGCGTGCGCTCGATGACGAAGCGCTTGAAGCCGCCGTCGGCGTCGGGAATCCAGCGGGCGCTGAGCTTCTGGAGCTGGTTTTCCTGCGTGGCTTCGGCCGTCACGGTGCGGCCCACGCGCGCGAACAGCGCCATGCGCGCTTCGGCGTTGCCGCGCACGAAGGCGGTGGCGGCGGGGTCGGAAATGCCCAGGCGCTTCATCAGCGTCTCGGCCGTGTCGCTCGAACGCGAGACGTCGGTGCGGAACAGCGTGAAGCTGAAGTTCTCGAGCGACGTCGACTGGTCGGCGAAAGACACCGGCGCGGTGGCTTCGAGCACTTGCTGCACGGGGAGGTCGGACGCGTCGGGACCGAGCGAGGCGACCGCGAGGGTGCCGGCGCTGAGCAGCATCGCAGCGATCGCCGCGGTGATCTGCTTGGGGTACGTCCGGAATGTATAGGCCACGCGGGAAGCGAGAAGCTCCTCGGCGGCGAGAATGCCGTTGATCAAACTGTGGATTCCAACTCAGGTTCTGCCGGTCCGTGCTGCAAGGCCCAGTGCGTTCAGGGCGGCAGGAGACGGTGCGGAAAAAAGCGCCGCTTAGAATCCGGCGCTTGAAAGTCGGGCTGAGTATAGCTTCGGCCACCGGAAAAACCGCCAAAAAAGCCCATGAACGCCGAATCTGTTACATCCACCAGCCTCTCGGATGGTGTAAGACAAGCCCTCGAAATATCCCTCCGCGGCGCTGACGAGCTGCTGCCGCAGGACGAGTGGGTGAAGAAGCTCCAGAGGGCCGAAGCCTCCGGCAAGCCGCTGCGAATCAAGCTGGGCCTGGACCCGACCGCACCGGATATTCATATCGGACACACGGTGGTGCTCAACAAGATGCGCCAGCTCCAGGACCTGGGGCACCGCGTGATCTTCCTGATCGGCGACTTCACTTCGCTGATCGGCGACCCCTCCGGCCGCAACAGCACCCGCCCGCCGCTCACGGCCGAACAGATCCGCGCCAACGCCGAAACCTACTTCGCCCAGGCCAAGCTGGTGCTGGACGAGTCGAAGACCGAGATCCGCTACAACTCCGAGTGGAGCGATCCGCTGGGCGCGCGCGGCATGATCCAGCTGGCGGCCAAGTACACGGTGGCGCGCATGATGGAGCGCGACGACTTCAACAAGCGCTTCAAGGCCGGCCAGTCGATCTCGGTGCACGAGTTCCTGTACCCGCTGATGCAGGGCTATGACTCGGTGGCGCTCGAAAGCGACCTCGAACTGGGCGGCACCGACCAGAAGTTCAACTTGCTCGTCGGCCGTCATCTCCAGCAGGAATATGGCCAAGAGCCGCAGTGCATACTTACTATGCCGCTGCTCGAAGGGCTCGATGGCGTCGAGAAGATGTCCAAGAGCAAGGGCAACTACATCGGCATCAGCGAAGACGCCAACAGCATGTTCGCCAAGGTGCTGTCGATCTCCGACACGCTGATGTGGCGCTGGTACACGCTGCTGAGCTTCCAGTCGGTGGCGCAGATCGAGGCGCTGAAGGCCGAGATCGCAGCCGGCCGCAACCCGAAGGACGCCAAGGTCGCGCTGGCCAAGGAAATCACCGCGCGCTTTCACAACGCGGCGGCGGCCGATGCGGCGGAGCAGGACTTCATCAACCGCAGCAAGGGCGGCGTGCCCGACGAGATTCCCGAGGTGGCGCTGAGCGGTGCCCCGCTGGGCATCGGCCAGCTGCTCAAGCAGGCCAACCTGGCGTCGTCGTCGGGCGAGGGCAACCGCCTGATCGACGGCGGCGGCGTGCGGGTCGATTCGGTCGTGGTGTCCGACAAGGGCCTGAAACTGCCCGCGGGCAGCTACGTGGTGCAGGTCGGCAAGCGCAAGTTTGCGCGGGTGACCCTGAGCTGATCGAAAAAAAGGCCCTTCCGGGCCTTTTTCAATGGGGGTCAGTAGCGCGGGGTCAGCGGACCTCGATGGTCACGCGCCGGTTGCGCGGCTCGTCCACGTCGTCGGCGGTCGGCACGGCCAGGTCGCGTTCGCCGCGGCCCACGGCCTCGATGCGGGCGGCCGGGAACTGGCGCTCCACGAAGAGCTGGGCCACTTCCTGGGCGCGGCGGCGCGACAGCTGGTCGTTCTGCTCGCCGGCACCCTTGGTGTCGGTGTGGCCGGTCACCACGATGTCGCCGCCGCTGCGGGCCAGCGCGGCAGTCAATGCCTCGGTCATGATCTGCTGCGATGCCGCAGTCAGCGTGGCGGTGCCCACCTCAAAGAACACCGTGTAGCGTTGCGGAGGCGGCGGGCGCATGTCGAACAGGGGCTTGTTCTCTGCCTGGACCTTGGCCGCATCGGCCTGGTCGACCACCGGTGCACCGCTCTTGCCCACTGCGGCCGTGGCGCGCTGGTAGGGCTTGGAAAGCACTTCTTCGCCGTCCTTGGCGCGCACCACCACGGCGGAGGGCGTGCCGTCGGCCTGGGGCAGCAACACCACGCGCGTGCCCGGCGTGGAACAGGCGGCTAAAAAGAGGGCGACCGTGGTCGCAAGAAGAAGGGAGGAGCGGCGTAACAGGGTCTGCATCTGGTCAGGGTTGGCCGTCGGTCTGCACGATGAAGTCCGTGCCCCGAATGCCGATGGTGGCGGTCTGGGTTTCGACGCGCACGGCGTCGGGGTTGGTCTTGCCGATGAGGCCCGTGATCATGCGCATCGAGCCGCGCAGCAGCGACACCAGCATGCCGCCGTCGCGGGTGGTGCCGTCGAAGTGGAATTCCTTGAGGTCCATGCGCGAGGACGGGCCGACCATCAGCGTGGTGTTGTCGCGCAGCACGACGGCCGCCGACGAATCCGGGCCGGTCACGATGCGATCGACCGCGCCCAGCGCGTCGCCGGGGGCTGCGTTGCGCGTGGCGCCGGCGCCGTCGAGCAGCTGGACGCTGCCGCGCACCGACTTCACGAACCCGGCCTGCTGGGGCGTTGCTGCGGCTGCGGGCGCTGCAGCGGGTGCCTGGGCCTGGGCCAGGGTGGCTGCGCCGACGATGGCGAGCCCGAGGGCGGCGGTCAAAAATTTCTTCATCATTTGCCTCTCTGTGACTGATTGCTTCGCAATGAGCGCAAATATTAAGGCGAAGGCGTTACATATGGTCACGCGGCTGATAATTCAGCCGATTCCTGCGACGTAATGCCCGCGCGCACGGGCCTTTTTACCTGATCTTGTTCCTTCTGCATGACGTTGACCCCTAAAACGCTGCTTCGCGTCTCCGTCGCCGTGGCCCTGCTCACCATCCTCCTGAAGGGCTGGGCGGGCTACCTGACGAACTCGATGGGCCTCATCTCGGACGCCATGGAGTCGTGCGTCAACCTCGCGAGCGCCATGTTCGCGCTGGCCATGGTGACCATCGCCGAGCGCCCGGCCGACGAGGACCATCCCTACGGCCACCACAAGGCCGAGTACTTCTCATCAGGCTTCGAGGGCCTGCTGATCGTGGCCGCCGCCGGCGCCATCCTCTGGGTGTCGGTGCTGCGGCTGATGGCGCCGCAGCCGCTCGAGCAGCTGGGCTGGGGCCTGGCGCTGTCGGTAATCAGCTCCGGGTTCAACGCGGCCCTGGCGTTCATGCTGTTCCGCGCGGCGCGCGCGCACCGCTCCATTGCCCTGGAGGCCGACGGGCGCCACCTGATGACCGACGTCTGGACCTCGGTCGGCGTGCTGGTCGGCATCGTGGCCGTGCATTTCAGCGGCTGGCTCTGGCTCGACCCGCTGATCGCCATCGGCGTGGCGCTCAACATCGTGCGCGAGGGCTTCAAGCTCGTGTGGCGCTCCTCGCAAGGCCTCATGGACGAGGCGCTCGACGCCGAGACGCTCGCCACCGTGCGCGCCACGCTCGACGCCTTCGCCGCACGCCATGCCGAGGGCGACCGGCTGCGCTTCGACGACATGGTGACGCGCGGCGCCGGCCAGCGCCGCTTCGCCGACCTGCACATGCACGTGCCCGGCGACTGGACCCTGCAGCGCGCCGCCAACCTGCGCGACGAACTGGAGCAGGCCCTCATGGACGCCGTGCCCGGCCTGCGCGTGACCATTCAACTGCTGCCGCTCACCATGGAAGCGCGCGCCACCCGACTCGAGGACCACCATTCATGAAAGCCGTGCTCCAGCGCGTGGCGCACGCGCGCGTCGACATCGCAGGCCAGACCGTCGGCGCCATCGAGGCGGGCCTGCTGGTGCTGCTGTGCGCCGAACGCGGCGACACCGACAGCGTGGCCGACCGCCTGCTCGCCAAGATCCTCAAGCTGCGCATCTTCTCGGACGACGCCGGCAAGATGAACCGCAGCGTGCAGGACATCAGCGGTGGCCTGCTGGTCGTGAGCCAGTTCACGCTGGCCGCCGACGTGAGCGGCGGCAACCGCCCCAGCTTCACGCTCGCGGCGCCACCCGACGAGGGTCGCCGGCTCTACGAGTACTTCGTGGCGCAGGCGCGCGGCGCGCACCCGGTGGTGGCGACCGGCGAATTCGGCGCTGACATGCAGGTGCACCTGCTGAACGATGGGCCGGTCACGATCCCGTTGCAGATGACGGCGTAGGCCGGAGCACGGCCTCCCACGCCACCTTCGGTTCGTCGTAGCGCAGCACGCGCACTTCTTCGAGGTGCTGCAGCGCCCAACCGTCGGCAAACAGTCGCTCGACTGCTGCGCGATCGAAGAAGCGCTTGGAGATGCCGTCCACCACGTAGAAAAAGTCTTCGTCCCGCCCGCTGGCTGACGGACCGCGCGCGCCGTGGTGCAGGTCGTTGACCGAGTTGAGGCGGCACAGCAGCACGCCGTCCGGCTGCAGCGCGCGGTGGATGCGCCGCACCAGCGCCAGTGTCTCGTCCCACGCGAAGTAGTGCAGCGACAGGCTCGCGAGCACGGCGCCGACCATCGCGCCCTCCGCCAGCGGCCACGCGGCGCGGAAATCGCCGCAGTGGAACTCGGCGCCTGTCGGCACGCGCTCACGCGCCTGCGTCAAGGCGTCGGACGACAACTCGATCGCCACCACCCGCAACCCGGCCTCGACCAGCGTGGCGGTGTCGCGACCGGCTGCGCACCCCAGTTCGAGCACCGGCCCGTCGTCAGCGCATTCACGCAGCAGCGGCAGCCAGCGCGGCAACCAGGGATCGGTGTCGGACACTGCTGCGGCCCCCCGTCAGCGCCCGTACGGGCTGCGAATGCCTAGGCCCGCGAGGATCTCGATTTCGTACGCTTCCATCTCGTCCGCGTCGGCGTCGCTGGTCTCGTGGTCCCACCCTTGCGCGTGCAGCGTGCCGTGCACCAGCAGGTGCGCGTAGTGTGCGGCGAGCGTCTTGCGGTTTTCTTTTGCCTCGCGTGCCACCACGGGCGCGCACAGCACCAGGTCGGCCATCACGACCGGGCCCTGCGCGTAGTCGAAGGTGAGCACGTTGGTGGCGTAGTCCTTGCCGCGGAACTCGCGGTTCAGGCGCTGGCCTTCTTCGGCATCGACGATGCGCACGGTGATCTCGCCGTCGATGTCGAGTGCGTGCCGAATCCAGCGGTTCACGCTGTGGCGCGGCAGCGCGGCGCGGTGGCGCTCCACGCCCTTGAAGCGCCCGAACTGCAGCGACAGCGACAGGGCCGGAAGCAAGGAGGCCGCCATCTCAGTGGCCTCCCGCGCGCTTGCGCTGGCCGTCGTAGGCATCGACGATCTTCGCCACCAGCGGGTGGCGCACCACGTCCGCGCTCGTGAAGTGCGTGGTCGCGATGCCGGCCACGCGCTTGAGCACGCGCTCGGCGTCGATCAGGCCGCTGAGCTGCTGCTTGGGCAGGTCGATCTGGCTCACGTCGCCCGTCACCACCGCCTTGGCGCCGAAGCCGATGCGCGTGAGGAACATCTTCATCTGCTCCACCGAGGTGTTCTGCGCCTCGTCCAGGATCACGAAGGCGTTGTTCAGCGTGCGCCCGCGCATGAAGGCCAGCGGCGCAATCTCGAGCGCATTGCGCTCGAAGGCCTTCTGCACCTTCTCGTAGCCCATGAGGTCGTACAGCGCGTCGTACAGCGGGCGCAGGTAGGGGTCGACCTTCTGCGTCAGGTCGCCCGGCAGAAAGCCCAGGCGCTCGCCCGCTTCCACGGCCGGGCGCGTGAGCACGATGCGCTGCACCGCCGCGCGCTCCAGCGCATCGACCGCGCAGGCCACGGCCAGGTAGGTCTTGCCGGTGCCGGCCGGGCCGATGCCGAAGGTGATGTCGTGCTTGGCGATGTTGTCCAGGTACAGCGCCTGCGTGGGCGTGCGCGCGCGCAGGTCGGCGCGGCGCGTGACGAGCATCGCGGCGTCGTCGTCGCCATCGACCATCGAGCCGTCGCCGGCCAGGGTGAGCTGCACCACCGCGGGGTCGATCGGGCGCTGGGCGATCTCGTACAGCGCCTGCAGCACGTCCATGGCCCGCTGCGCGGTGGCCTTGGGGCCGTCGACCTTGAACTGCTCGTGGCGGTGCGCGATCTTCACGCCCAGGGCTTCCTCGATGCGGCGCAGGTGCGCGTCCAGCGGGCCGCACAGGTGGCCGAGGCGCGAATTGTTCAGGGGGGTAAAGGTGTGTCGCAGAATCACGCCGGACATTTCAAGGAAAAAGGGCACCCATGATAGGCAAACTGACCGGCACGCTGGCAGAGCGGAATCCCCCGCAGGTGGTGGTGGACTGCAACGGCGTCGGCTACGAGGTCGACGTGCCGATGAGCACGTTCTACAACCTGCCGAACGTCGGCGCGAAGGTGTCGCTGCTCACGCACTTCGTCGTGCGCGAGGACGCGCAGATTCTCTACGGCTTCGGCACCGCCGAGGAGCGGGCGGCCTTCCGCCAGCTCATCAAGATCACCGGCGTGGGCCCGCGCACCGCGCTGGGCCTGCTCTCGGGCATGAGCGTGGGCGAGCTGGCGCAGGCCATCACCACGCAGGAGCTGGGCCGTCTCGTGAAGATCCCGGGCATCGGCAAGAAGACCGCCGAGCGGCTGCTGCTCGAGCTCAAGGGCAAGCTGGGCGCCGACATCGGCCTGCCGGCGCATGCCGCGTCCGATGCGCAGGCCGACATCCTGCAGGCGCTGGTGGCGCTGGGCTACAGCGACAAGGAAGCCGCGCTCGCGCTGAAGGCGCTGCCGAAAGATGCGAGCGTGAGCGACGGCATCAAGATGGCACTGAAAGCCCTGGCGAAGTGAGTTGGCGCGAGGCGTGGTCGCGCGCGCAGGCGCTGCGCCACGAGTCGACCGAGACCGACGCGGTGCTGATGCACACGGCGATGGTCCTCTCGGTGCCGATCATCTGGCTCTACGGTTTCGCGGGCGTGGCCTACGGCCAGCTGCCGATGCTGACGCCGGCCGGCTTCGTCGACATGCCGGGCGTCTGCGCATGGCTCACGGCGGTCATGGCTTTCGCGGTCGGCATCGTGTTCATCGACTGGCTGGTGCGCGGCGACGTGGCGCCGCCGCCGGTGCCGGCGTCGATCGTCGTGCGGCACTGGCAGTCGGGCTGGCCCCGGTCACCGGCGTTGCCGCCGCAGCCGTCGCCCGGCTTCCTGCAGGGCAGCGCGTCTGCGTTTCGCAACGTGTGCCTGAGCGTCGCGGCCATCGCCTGCCTGTCGGCGCTGGTGTTCAGCGGCCTCGACACGCTGGGCTGGTCGGTCGTCGCACGGGCGGGCGGCCTCGCACCGCGCGCCGAGTGGCCGCTGTACCCGCTGCCGTGGATCTGGCCCTGGCTGCTGCCGCTCGCGCGACAGCCCTTCATGCTCGGCACCGTCGTGATCGGTGCCGTGCTGTTCGTTGCGGCGATCCTGATGCGCTGGCGCCGGGTGCGCGGCGCGTGGTTTCCGTTTTTCGCGGCGCTGCCGATCCTCGTGGCGCCGAACTTCCTGGGCACTGCCGGCTTCGACTACGCCGCCGCGCGCGGGCTCGGCGGCCTGAACGAACCCGCACTGGCGAGTGCGCTCGCGCAGCATCCGGGGCGCTACAACGTCTACACTTTCCTGAGCCTGTGGTGCGGCATCGGTACCGGCACGGTCGGCCTCGTGCTCGGCTTCTGGTTCGGCCGCTCGCGGGTCATGGACGAGGACTGAGCGCTGGCCCGGCGCCCTGCAAGGAGACACCCTCTGTGAGCGCTTCTTTCTTCGACTCGCCCGCGCGCATGACCGGCGGCCCCCTCACGCCATTGATGCGCGCCGAGATCCCCTTCGAGCTCGTCGCCCCGCGCCTGCAGGCCGTGTGCGGCAACTTCACGCCCGTGCCCATGCCGCGCCAGCAGACCGTCTCGGGCGGCATCGAGGTGCGGCGCGCCGGCGGGGTCGACGTGGCGCTCATCGGCCAGAACCTGCAGCGCGTGCACCGCGATGCGCAGGCGATCCGGCGCGACGACCGCGAACATTTCTTCCTCGTGTTCCAGGACCATGGCGGCGCGCTCATGTGCCACGGTGCGCAGCAGATCGCGGTGCAGGCCGGCGACATCGTGCTGATCGATTCGGCGCGGCCCTCGGAGTTCGTCTACGACGGCGCCAGCTCGCAGCAGGTGTCGGTGCACCTGCCGCGCGCCGACATGCTCGCGCGCTTCGGCCCCACGCTGCAGGGCGGCGTGTGCGTGCGGCGCGGCGACGCGCTGGGCTTCGCGATGCGCGCCATCCTCGCGCGCATGCTCGACAGCGGGCAGTCCGACGACGACCACCTCGTGGAGGCCTTTCTCGGCGTGTTCGGTTCGGTGCTGGTCGAGCGCGCGCGGCAGTCGCCCGCGCTGCTGTCGCGCCACGCCGGCGAGGGCGTGCTGCGCCGCGCGATGGACCACGTGGCGCTGCAGTTCCACGACCCGGCCTTCCACGCGGGTGAGCTGGCGCGGCACCTGGGCGTGTCGCCGCGGCTGCTGCAGCGGGCCTTCGAGGCGCTGGGCGTTTCGCCGAGCCGCCACATCCTCGACATCCGGCTGACGGCGGCACGCGCCGCACTCGATGCGGCAGCCCGTCGTGGCGGTCCTGCGCCGGCCATCGCAGAGGTCGCCTACGACTGCGGCTTCAACGACCTGTCGTTCTTCTACCGCGAGTTCCGCAAGCGCTACGGCGTGCCGCCGGGGCGCCTGGCGCTTGGACCACTGACGCACTGACGCCTGAGTCCATTCGCTGACGTCTGGCTCCAAGACGCCGGCCCCTGCTTTTCCTACATTGACCTGGCGCGCCCGCCCTGCGGCGGCGCGTTCCAGCGTCAACCTACAAGGACAAAGCAATGCAAGAGACAAGAATGACGATCGGCGGTCGCGCAGTGCCAGGCACGGCTTCCTTCGAAGTGCGCAACCCCGCCAACGGCCAGGTGATCGGCACCGCGCCGAACGGTTCGCGCGACGACCTCGCCGCCGCCGTGGCCGCCGCGCAGAAGGCCTTCACGAGCTGGTCGCGCCAATCCGACGACGAACTGGCTGCCGCCTGCCGCGCCGTGACCGAGAAGATCGGTGCGCACGCCGAAGAGCTGGCGCGCCTGCTCACGCTGGAGCAGGGCAAGCCGCTCAACGGCCTGGGTTCGCGCTGGGAGCTGGGCGGTGCCGCGGCCTGGGCCGGCGCCACCGCAGCGCTGTCGCTGCCGTCGCGCGTGCTGCAGGACAACGCGCAGGGCCACGTGGAGATCTTCCGCAAGCCCGTGGGCGTGGTCGGCTCGATCACGCCGTGGAACTTCCCGGTGCTGATCGCCGTGTGGCACGTGCTGCCGGCGCTGCGCACGGGCAACACGGTCGTCATCAAGCCCTCGCCGTACACGCCGCTGGCCACGCTGCGCTTTGTCGAGCTGCTCAATGAGGTGCTGCCCGAAGGCGTGGTCAACAGCGTGAGCTGCGACGACCGCACGTCGAACCTCGGCGCCGACATGGCGAGCGACCCGGTCATCCGCAAGATCGTGTTCACCGGCTCCTGCGCCACCGGCAAGAAGGTGATGCAGTCGGCCGCCAGCACCATGAAGCGGCTCACGCTCGAGCTCGGCGGCAACGACGCCGGCATCGTGCTGCCCGACGCCGACCCCAAGGCCATCGCCGAAGGCCTGTTCTGGGGCGCGTTCCTCAACAACGGCCAGACCTGCGCGGCCATGAAGCGGCTGTACGTGCACGCCAGCATCCACGACGACGTGTGCGAGCACCTCGCGGCCTTTGCGAAGCAGGTGCCGATGGGCGACGGCATGGACGAGAAGAATGTGCTCGGCCCGGTGCAGAACCGCATGCAGTTCGACAAGGTCGCGCGGCTCGTGGCCGACGCGAAGACCAAGGGCCAGCTGCTCACCGGCGGCGAGCCCGGCGAGGGCCTGTTCTTCCCCGCGACGATCGTTGCAGGCCTGAAGAACGGCGATGCGCTGGTCGACGAAGAACAGTTCGGGCCCGCGCTGCCCATCATTCGCTACACCGATGTCGAAGACGTCATCCGCGCCGCCAACGACAGCGAGAACGGCCTCGGCGGTTCCGTGTGGTCGAAGGACATCGAACACGCCAAGCGCATCGCGTCACGCCTGGAGTGCGGCTCGGTGTGGATCAACAAGCACGGCGCCATCCAGCCCAACGCGCCCTTCGGCGGCGTGAAGGCCTCGGGGCTCGGCGTGGAGTTCGCGGAAGAAGGGCTGAAGGAGTACACCGACGCGCAGGTGATCTTCTCCTGAGGAAAGTCCAGAGCGTGGCACCCGCCACGCTCTGGTTAGTTGCGCAGCGCGGCGGTCAATGCGCCGAGCAGCGCATCGGTCTCGACCAGGCTCGGCGGATGGATCGGCGCCGGCCACGTGCTGTGGATCGCGACCACGAGCCGTTCCTTGGGGTGGATGTAGATCTGCTGGCCGAAGATGCCGAGCGCGGCGAACAGGCCGCCGTCGAGCTCTGGCAGCGCCTTCGCGCCGGTCGGGAAGGTCCACCACTGGTAGCCGTACCCCATCGGTTCGAAGCCCGCGAGTGTGCCGGGCGCGAGGTGGCTGGCTGTATCGACGCGCGTGGCATCGGCCACCCAGCCGTCGGGCAGCACCTGCTGGCCACCGGCCACGCCGCCGCCGAGCACGAACAGGCCGAAGCGTCCGAAGTCGCGCAGCGTCGCGTTCACGCCGCTGCCGGTGAACTCCTGGCCATCGACCGCATCGAGCTGCCAGTACGCATCGGCCTCCATGCCGAAGGGCGCCCAGATCTTTTGCGAGAGGTAGTCGCTGATCGGCCGGCGGATCGCGCTGGCCAAAATCTCGCCGACGAGGCAGGTCTCGCCGGTGCTGTAGTTGAAGCGCGTGCCCGCCGGTGCCACGCGCGGTCGCTGCGCCATGAACTTCAGCACCGCGCCCTTTTCGCGCGTGAGCTGCACGCGCATCAGCTGGCGCCGGTCGGAGTCGGCGTCGAGGTAGTCCTCGTTCCAGGCCACGCCCGAGCTCATCTGCAGCACCTGCTTCACCGAGACTTCGTCATAAGCCGAGCCGCGCAGCGCGGGCAGGTAGCGCACCACCGGGTCGTCGAGGCTGTCGATGTGGCCGTCTTTCACAGCCGCACCGACCAGCGTGGAGGTCAGCGATTTCGCGACCGAGAACGACAGCCACTTCGTCGCCGCGTCGTTGCCCATGGCGTAGCGCTCGAGCACGACGTGGCCGTCCTTGAGCACCAGCAGCCCGGCCGTGTGGTTGCGCGCCATGAAGCCGTCGATGCCGAAGCGCTGCGCATCGACCGGCCTGCCCTCGGGCAGCGGGTGCACGTGCGTGCCGCGCCGGATCGCGCGCGTCGCGTAGAGCCGGTCCATGTGGCGGTAGGTCGGCGCCTGCAGCGCGGGCGGCAGCGTCATCAGGTCTTCGTAGCGGCCGATGGCCGCGTCGGGCGCGCTCATTTCGCGGGAGGCCGGTTCAGCCCCAGCGTCGGCGTCTCGTCGAAGAAGTTCCAGGGCTTGAGCAGCGCATGCACCCACTCGGTCGGCATGATCGGCCACTCCTCGGCGCGCGCGACGTGCGTGGTGCCGGTGGTGAGCCACACCACGTTGTCGGTGTTCACGATCTCCTGGTTGTCGGCCGTGAACTGGCCCAGCCCCGTGTCCTTGTTGGAGCGGTTCGGGTACTTGCCTTCGGGGAACAACTCCTCAGGGTCGTAGCGCGTCACCCAGAGCTGGCGGTCCATGAAGCTCAGGCGGTGGTTGATCCACTCGTCCTTCGCGAAGTTGGCGCCCTTGGCGATCGGGTGCGTGCCGCCCGCGTACGGCACGAGCTGGTACGACACCGGGTTGCCGACCTTGTTGTTCTTCGCCGGGTTGCTCAGCAGGCGGATGGTCGAGGGGTCGAACTTCTGCGCCGCCTGCTGCTCGGTGCGCACCGTGCGCTGCACCGTCTGCATGGTGCTGGTGCGCGGGCCGCCGCGCGTGTTGGGCAGCACCACGGGGTCGACCTCGGTGAGCGTGTTCTGCTCGCCGTCCACATCGAGGTCGAGGCGGAAGTTGTAGATGTGCTGGTGCGTGGTGCCGACGATGTGGTGGTCCAGCAGCGTGCCGTAGCGCGTGTCTTCGGCGGCCGTGGGGTCCTGCATGGTGCGCGCCTTCACGCCCTTCACGGCCTCGATGCCGGTGGCGCCCGCGTGGATGCCGATGGTGCCGTTCTCGGCGAACACCCAGTCGAACAGGTAGTCGTAGTTGCCCACCGTGCTGATCCAGCGCACCACCAGCTCGCGCCGCTCGGTGCTGATGTTGGGCTTGCCCATCTCCTGGTGCTTGAACTCGGGATCGGCATAGCGCTCGAAGACCGCGATGGCGCGCGGCACCTTGGTGGGGGCGCCGGTGTAGTCGGCCAGCGTGGCGTCCAGCAGCACGGCGTTCTGCGGCGCGTCCTTGTTCGGCTCGATGGGCGAGGTGAGCGTGCCCATGCCGTACTCGCCCGAGTCGAGGTAGGCCTTGAAGTACCAGCCGGTGTCGGGGTCGCCGTAGGGCACGATCATCCCGCCCAGCGAGCCCTCGTACATCACCTTGCGCTTCGTGCCCTTGTCGTTGTACGTGACGGTGGACAGCACGAGGCCCACGCGCGCGTCGAGCCGCACATGGAAGTCCCAGTTGCGCCAGTGCATCGTGTGGCCGGTGATCGTGTAGTTCTTGCCCTCGGGCTCGGTGATCTCCAGCGGCTTGGGCGCGGGCGTGGGCGCGCGGTCGCGTCCGTCGTAGGGCGTGGGCTTGAGCGGCACGGGCACGAGGCCGCCGTCCTCGATCTTGATGACCTTCTTCTGTTCCAGGTCGACCACCGCCACCAGGCCCTCGATGGGGTGCGCCCAGTAGTTGCCGTCGCCCACGTCCAGGTAGCTCACGACCTTCAGCAGGCGGTCTTCCTGGCGCAGCGAATCCTTGCCGTCGAAATAGCCCACGGTGAGCGGCGTGGCGACCACTTTTTTCACGTCGTCGATGCCGCGCGTGGCGAGCGCACGGGCGTAGTCGGGGCTGGCCTCGATGGCGGTCTGCACGGTGGCGAAGTCGTCCAGCAGCACCATGCCGTGCGCGCCCTCGATGGGCTTCCATGCGGTGAGCGTGCGCGCCGCCAGGTCGACCGTGCCCTCGATGACCTTCTTGCCGTCGAGCGCCACGAAGGCCGCCTGGCGCGGCGCGCGCACGGGCTGGCCGGTGAGCGCGAAGTTCCAGACCTCGTCCTTGGGCGGGCGCTTCACGCTGATCTCGGTGAAGCGCAGGCCGGTCTTGTAGCGCCCGGAGGCCTTCAGCACCTCGAGCGCGGTCTTGATCTCGGCCTCGGTGAGCGGGTTCAGCGGGTTCGGCACGCGCTCGACCACGAAGGTGGTGTCCAGGCTCGACTGGAACACCTGGTTCACGAAATCGTGCGGCACGTAGGCCGCGCCCTTGCGAATCGTCACGGGCACGTCCAGCTGCAT
Organism: Variovorax sp. EBFNA2; assembly: GCF_033802765.1. Classification (NCBI taxonomy): domain Bacteria; kingdom Pseudomonadati; phylum Pseudomonadota; class Betaproteobacteria; order Burkholderiales; family Comamonadaceae; genus Variovorax; species Variovorax sp. EBFNA2. The sequence continues at coordinate 5,724,213 of NZ_CP138496.1, read as the reverse complement.
CGGCTGGCCGTTGACCAGCGCCGTCTTCGAGCCAGGCTTCAGGCGCACCAGCGTGCCGTTGCGCGCCACGGTGAACACGTTGGCAAAGCTGTCCCAGCGCAGCGTGCCGCCGAAGTCTTCCACCGTTTTCTTCAGCGGCACCATGTGGGCCGCGCCGCCGTGGGCCCGGGCCGGCTCAGTGCTCAGGGTGCCGAGGGCGAGCGCCAAAGCGGTGGCCAGGGCGGTGCCCAGGAGACGCCGCGCGGCCCCGCGGACCGGCGTTCGGTGGAAACTGCTGCGCATGGCTGCATCCTTCTTCGCATGTTGTGTGGGACAACCGCGAAGTTAAGAGCGCCGCCGGCGCGGGCGTTATCAAGATTTGGCAAACCACCGCGCGCGCGTGGCGGACGGCAGTTCGCCGAACAGGCGCGTGTAGTCGATGGCAAAGCGCGACAGGTGCCAGAAGCCCCAGCGCGCGGCGATGTCGCCGATGGTGTCGTCGCGGCAGGCCTGCATCTCGCAGCGCACGCGGTTCAGGCGCATCACGCGCAGGTAGGTGACGGGGCTCAGGTGCAGCACGTCCTCGAAGGCGTACTGCAGCGAGCGCCGCGACACGCCCGTGGCCGCGCACAGGTCGGGCACGCTGATGGGCTCGTCGGCGTGCGCCTGCATGTACTCGCGCGCCTTCGCCACGATGTGGCGGCGCGCCGCCGAGCTGGCGGGCAGCCGGGCCTCGAAGGCGTCGGAGCCCATGCACTGCAGCACCGCGTCGGCCAGCGACAGCGACAGCATGTGGCGCGCGGCCGGCTGTTCCAGCTGCGCGAGGTTGTCGCGCGCCAGCGACAGGGCGGCGCCGAGCAGGCGGGTGAAGGCGCTCTCGTCGAAGCCGGAATGTTCGACCGGCGCGGGCACCGGCATGCGCAGCGCGAAGTCGGGGCCGAACAGCGTGGCGGCCAGGTCGGCCAGCGGTTCGGTGTCGACGCACACGGCCATCAGGTCCATGCCGGCGCCGGCCAGCAGCTCGAACTCGCGCTGCGGCGACAGCGCGATGAGCCGCCGCCCGTCGAGGTCATGGCCGCAGTACCAGCTGCCCGGGGCCGTGACGTCGATCACGGCCAGGCACAGCGCGCCCGGACGGCCGAGGCCGTGCTGCAGCACCGTCTGGTTGGCGTGTTCGTGGAACACCTGCACGAAGTCGAGGTGCAGGTCTTCGGACAGCCCCTCGAAGCGGCCGTTCGAGAGCTGCTCGTAGTGCTGTTTCCAGGTGCCCACGCCCGAGGCCTGGGCCTGGGCTTCGGTGGTGAGTTGTCGGCTGAAATGAAGGAGCTCGGTCATGGTGCGCGCCGGCGCAGTTGCCATCGCTCCACCGATGAGCAGAAACCGTGCCTGTCAGCGCGCAGTGTGTGGGAAGCGCCGCCGGCCGACCACGTTGCTTACCCTTGGTCGGGCCGGCCCGGGGCGCCTACTCGAGCGTCAGGCCGATGTCCTTCACCAGCGCGCCCCAGTCCCGCAGGTCGTTCCGGATGGTGGTGGCGAACTGGTCGGGCGTGTTCTGCGGCAGGTCGTTGAAGTTCAGCTCGTACATGCGGCGCACCACCGCGGGGTCGCGCAGCACCTGGTTCACGGCCTCGTTGAGCTTCTTCACGATCGCGGGTGGCGTCTTGGCCGGCGCCATCAGGCCGTACCAGGCGTAGGTGGTGAAGGGGTAGCCGCTCTCGGTCATGGTCGGCACGTCGGGCAGCATCGGGATGCGCGAGGGGCCGCTGTTGGCCAGCGCCCGGATGCGGCCGGCGCGCACGATCTCCACGGTCGACGAGATGTCGGCGAACGCCGCATCCACCTGGCCGCCCACCAGGTCCTGCACGCAGGGACCGCTGCCCTTGTAGGGCACGTGCGTCATCACGAGACCGGCCTGCTTCTTCAGGCTTTCCATCGCCAGGTGGCCGCCCGAGCCGGCGCCCCACGAGCAGTAGCTGAGCTTGTCGGGCCGCGCCTTGGCGTAGGCGACGAACTCCTGGATGGTCTTCACCGGCAGGTCCTTGCGCACCAGCAGCAGGTTGCCGCCGCGCCCGACCTGCGCGATCGGCACGAAGTCTTTTTGCGGGTCGTAGGGCAGCTTCTTGTAGAGGCTGGGGTTCACCACCATCGTCGCGGCGTAGGTGAACAGCAGCCGGTAGCCGTCGGGCGTGGCGCGCGCCACCGCCTCGCTGCCGAGGATGCCGTTGGCGCCCGGGCGGTTGTCGACCACGAAGGGCTGCTTCAGGAGCTTGCCGAGGCCGTCGCCGATCAGCCGTGCCATGGTGTCGGTGCCGCCAGCCGGCGCGGTGGGCACCACCAGCGTCACGGGCTTGTCGGGGTAGTTGTCGGCCTGTTGTGCGTGGCTGGCCGTTGCCAGTGCGGCCAGGGAGCAGGCGGCCAGCAGCGTGCGCAGGCCGAAGCGGAAGTGTTGTTGTGTGGTTGTCATGGTCCGTGTCTCCGATGGAAAGGCTTCAGCGGATGCCAAAGCGCGCCTGCGTGCCTTGTTCGATCATGTCCGCGCCCACGCGGTACAGGTTGCGCGAGACGTAACTGGGCACTTCGCGCGCCCGCTCGCGCAGCCATTCGGCCTTGAGCGAGCGCGCCTCGGCGATCTCCAGCGCGTCGCCCTCGGCGGTGGCCAGCAGGTCGATCACGTGCAGCGCGAGCTGCCACTGCTTGGCTGCGGCCAGCGTGCGTGCCTGGTCGATCACGCCGCGCTTGTCGGTGATGGCGTCGGCCACCGCGCGGCCGATGGCCTCGGGCGCGGCCGGATGCAGCGAGGTCGGGTTACGGTCCCACCAGCCGTTCTCGGAGCGGTAGATGTCGCGCACGATGTAGCCGGGGTCGCCGTAGGTCGGTTTCATCCAGTCGACCGCGAACAGCTCGTCGGGAAAGCGGATGCGCGCCAGGATGTCGCGCTCGTTGAGCCCGTCGTTCATGAGCCGCACCACCTCGGCGCGCAGCCAGCGCAGCGCGCGCGCCGTGTGCCCGAGCACGCGCTGCACCTGGTCTTCGCCTTCGAGCGTGGCGCCGAATTCGCGCACCGCCTTGCGCGGCTTCAATGCCGCCAGCGCCTCCAGCGTGTCGGCCCAGCGCACCGTGTCGCGCATCGTGCGAAAGGGCGTGCCGATGTTGGGAATCGAATCGATCAGCGCCGCGCCGCCGTACAGCACGCGCTGCGCCGGGCTCCACAGCGCGATCGCGTCGTCGGTTTCCGAGGGCGCCCAGCGCAACTCGATGCGGCGCTCGCCGCTGCCGATCTGCAGCACGTCGTCGAAGGTCTCGGTGGGCGGGTGCGTCACGAGCCGGTGGTCGAAGAAGCCCGGCGGGCGGTTGAACTGGATCTCGGCCATGCGGTGCTGCAGGGCCATCGTCTCGCCGTAGCGCGCCAGGCGGCGCGGCACGTTGCGGTGCGCAATGATCCGCGGCGGTGCATCGCCGCGCGCGGCGGCATGGGCCAGCCACATCGGCACGCCGGCGTTGTAGCCGATGTGGCCGTGGCTGAAGCACAGCGCATGCACCGGCGCGTCGCTGAGCTGGCGCAGCGCATCGATCATGCCCTGCGTCACCGAGCCGCCCGGGCCAGCGTCGACCACGACCAGACCCACGTCGGTCTCGGCCACGAACGACTGCCCCTGCCCGCGCAGGATGTGCAGGCCCGGCGCGACGGTCTCGGTGCCGGTGCCGACGATGAGGAAGGGCTTTTCTTTTTCTTCTGCTGCTGCTGCTTGGGGTTTTTCAACGGTGGCGGTCATGCGGAATCCTTGGTAGCGGTGAGAGGCGGCAGCACATAGCGGCCGTCGAGCAGTTCGGTGCGCGGCACGTAGGCGCGCAGGCAGAGGTAGAAGCTGCCTTCGGGCGCCGGCAGCCAGTTGGCGAGCGCGGCCTCGCTGTCGGGACGCGCGTGCTGGATGTGCAGCGTGAGCCCGCCGTCCGCATCGCGCCGCAGCCCCGGCGTGCGGTCGCCGATGGCGTAGCGGTCGATCGGGTTGTCGACCAGCATGTAGTCGCGCGCGTCGTACATCGTGAGCGACCAGAAGGCGTCGACCGGCGGCAGCGCGTCGGGGGCGAAGCGCAGCGTGTAGCGGCGCTGGCCGGTGAGCGGCTCGCCTGCGGCGTCGTGCCAGGCCATCGGGTAAGTGGCCTCGCGGCTTTCGAGCATGCCGATGTACTTGAGCGCGACCAGCGCGCGCGCGAGGTGATCGTCACCAAAGCTTCCTTCGACCAGCGGCATCTGCACCCAGCCCGAGGCCGTGGTGCGGCCCGACTGCGCTTCGCGCAGCCGCGGCAGCACGGTATCGAGCGCGGCCTGCAGCGCGGCGCGCTGGCCGTCGTCGAGCGCGCCTGCGCCAGCGCCGATTCCGAGCGCGGCATAGCGCGCAAGCTGCGCCGCATCAGCGGCCGGCGGCGCGTTGTCGCGCAGCGCCGCGTTCACCTGCGCAGCGAAGTGCTCCGCAGTGAGCGGCGCCTTCGGGTCGCAGGCCGGGTCGAAGGCGCGCGGCTTCGAGGCACGGCCGGCCTGCCAGTCGGCCAGCGTGCGCACGAGAAAGCCGTCTTGCAGCGCGTTGACGGCCGGCACATCCTGCGGGCCGTCGACCAGCAGGCGCCCGATGATCCACAGCCAGCGCGTGGGCGCCTCGATGCGCGCACCCGGCGCGTCGAACGCCGCGGGCAGCGTGCCGCGCCATCCCGGCGGCGTGACCACGAAGGACCGCGCCGCTGTGCCGGTGAGGCGCTGCCCGAGATGGGCAAAGGGGTTGGTGAAGAAGTCGAGCAGGCCCAGCACGTAGTAGCGGCCGGCGGTGTCGGGCACGTCGATCACCAGCGGGCCGTCGCCCAGGTCGAGCCAGGCGTTGGTGTAGAGCGTGTCGTTGTTCGGCGTGACGACGCGGCTCTTGCCCGCGCGCAGCAGCTGGCGCGCGTGCGTGAACACGTTGCACCAGCGCTGTGGCCGCGGCGCCTCGCCGGCGGCATCGGTGCGCTGCGGCGAGGTGGCCGCGCGCATGCGGCACATCTCGAAGAGCGGGTAGGCGTAGACCACGGCCTCTTCGGCCACGGCGTGCAGGGTGTCGGTGTGCAGCTGCATCGTGCTCAGTCCTGTTGCGCTTGCAGCGCCGGAATGCGCCAGCTCTGCACGCCTTCGCGCGGGTAGTACATGCGCAGGATCAGGTAGAAGCGCCCGGCCGGCGCGGGCAGCCAGTTGGCGGCATCGGCGGGGCGCGCGTGGCTCACCACGAGTTCGAGGCTGCCGTCGGTGTTGCGCTGCAGGCCCGGTGTGCGGTCGCCGATGGCGTGGCGGCGGATCTCGTTGGGGTAGAGAAAACGGTCGGTGTCGTACAGCGTGACCGACCAGAACGCGTCCGCAGGCGGCAGGTCGCCGGCCTCGAAGCGCATCGCGTAGCGGCGCTGGCCGTCCAGCGGCTCCTGCTTGGCGTCGTGGTGCGCGGCGGCGTACACCGCCTCGCTCGTGGCCAGCGCGCCCAAGCCCAGGTAGGCGGTGCGCGCGCGGCCGAGGAACTCGTTGCCGTAGCGGCCGGTGGCCGGCGTCATCGACCAGGGCTTGGGCCGGCGATTGCGGCCCACCGCACCGACCAGCTGTACGCCTTCGGCGAAGCCTTCGATGAGGCCTTCGCGCAGCGGTGCTTCGAGCGCGTCCCACGAGAACGCCGCGTTCGCCAGCAGGCCGCCCTGGCCAAACCACGCGACGAGGCCGCGGTCTTCCACGCGGCCCGGCGCCTCGGCCAGTGCGTGGCACACGTTGGTGAAGAAGCGCGGCGCCACGTCTGCGGCCGGCTCGCCGTGCTCGAAGGCGGCGGCCATGGCGTCCTCGTGCGGACCGGCCCACTGTTCGATGGCGGCCGGGCGGCCCTGCAGCACGGTGCCGGGCGCGGGCGCGAGCTGGATCTCCGACTGCAGCGCACGCGCGGCCGGCCAGTCGCTTTCATCGCCCACGAGGATGCGGCCGATGAGCCAGACGAGATTGGTGGGGCAGCGCACCACGCGATGGGCCGCGAGCGATTCCGGCACCATGCCGCCGGGGCCGACGAGCACCACGGTCTCGCCGTCGGGGTTGCAGTTGCGCGGGCCCAGGTTTTCGAAGTTCTCGGTGTAGGCGTCGTACAGCGGCAGTACGAAATAACGCCCCGGATGCCGCGACGACGCGGGCACCGTGAGCAGCATCGGCCCGTCGGCCAGGTGCAGCCAGGCCATGGTGTAGAGCAGGTCGTTGGCCGGCGTGACCACGTCGCGGTCCTGGTCGGTGGACGGGCGCGGCGCGTGGTGCAGCGTGTTCATCGGCGCGCGCACGTCGGAGCCGGCCGAGGCGCCGCTGCGGCGTTCGGCGCGCGGCGCGGTCTGCATCGCGCAGGTGCGGTAGGTCTCGGTGAGCGGATAGCCATAGACGAAGGCGGCCAGGCCGATGGAGCGGGCGAGCGCCTTGCGGGCGACGGCGATGTCGGGCGTGGAGACGGGAGCGTTCATGGAAAATACCTCGGAGCTGGGGTTCGAAAAAATCGGGGTGGGCGGCGCTTCAATCGAGCTTCACGCCCGTGGCCTGCGTGAGCTTCAGCGTCACGGGAAGGAAGGCCTTGTAGGCCGCGGTGGCTTCGGGCGGCAGGTTGCCCACGGGCTCGGCACCGAGCTCCTCGATGCGCCGGCTCACCTCGGGCTGGCGCACCACCGCGCTGACCTCGCGGCCCAGGCGCTCGATGACGGCATCGGGCGTCCTGGCCGGCGCCATCAGCGAGGTCGGTCCGGTCATCGCGTAGACCTCGTCGGCGTAGCCCTGCTCGGCGAAGGTCGGCACGTCGGGCAGCGCACGGGCGCGCCGCGTGCCGGCCACGGCCAGCGGGCGCAGCTTGCCGGCCTTGATGTACGGCTGCAGCGTGGTGATGGAGCCCACGGTCATCTGGATCACGCCGCCGATCAGGTCGATCGCCATCGGGCTCTCGCCCTTGTAGGGCACATGCATCGTCTGCAGGCCGTAGGCCTTGTCCATGTAGACCTGCACCTGGTGCGGCTGCGTGCCGGAGCCCCACGAGCCCATCGAGTACTTGCCGGGCGTGGCCTTCACGGTGGCGATGAGGCTCTTGAAGTCGGTGGCCTGCACCGATGGGTGCACCGCCAGCACGGTGCGCGTGGTGGCGATGTCCGACACCATGCGCAGGTCGGTGCGCGGGTCGTAGGGCAGCTTGCTGTAGAGCACGAGGTTCGCCGTGACGGGCCCCGGCACCGTGAGCAGCAGCGTGTAGCCGTCGGGCGGGCTCTTGGCGACGTAGTCGGTGCCGATGATCCCGCCCGCGCCGCTGCGGTTCTCGACCACCACCGGCTGGCCGAGCCGCTTCGACAGCCCCTCGGCCACGAGCCGCGCGAGAATGTCGGTCGAGCCGCCCGCCTGGTACTGCACGATGATGCGCACGGGCTTGGAGGGGAAGGGCGCCTCCGTCGCGGCCGCCGCCGCGCCTGCCGCGAGGGCCAGCGCCGCGCCCAGGCCGAGTGCGCGCGAGAGGCCGTTCTTCGATGTCGTCGTCATGCGATGTCTCCGGTGGTTGTTGTGGTTGTTCGTCAGGCTGCGCGGCCGACGATCAGCGCGTCGACCGCCACGCAGCCGCCCTCGGCCTGCGGGCGTGCGATCAGCGGGTTGATCTCGGCGCTGTCGAGCGAGTCGCCCGCGCGCTGTGCAAAGTCGGCGAGCGCGCACAGCGCATCGGCGATCGAATCGAGGTCGACCGGCGGCCGGCCGCGCGCGCCGTTCAGGATCGCGAAGGCGCGCAGCTCGCGCACCATCGCCAGTGCGTCGTCGCGCGTGATGGGCAGCGCGCGCAACGACACATCGCGCAGCGTCTCGACGTGGATGCCGCCCAGGCCGAACATCAGCACCGGCCCGAACACCGGGTCGCGGTGCACGCCCGCGATGCACTCGACGCCGCCGGTCAGCATGCGTGCCACCAGCGCGCCATCGAGCCGCGCCTCCGGCCGCGCCGTGAGCGCGTGGTCGCGCGTGCGCTCGAAGGCCGCGCGCGCCTGCGCCCCCCCGCGCAGCCCGAGTGCCACACCGCCGACGTCCGACTTGTGCGGAATGTCGGCGCTGACGATCTTCACAACGACGGCCTCGCCGAGCGCCTCGGCGGCAGCTGCAGCTTCGTCGGCGCTGCGCACCACGCGGTGCGCGACGACGGGCACGCCCGCGTCGGCGAGCAGCGCGAGCGCGTCGGGCTCGGACATCGTGCCGGGCGCGAGCGTCAACGAAGCCTTGATCGACGTGGGCGCCGCGATCACGGCAGCGGCAGGCTTCAGCCCCGCGAGCGCAGCGATCGTGCGGATGCCATCCGACGGATCGGCGAACACCAGGCAGCGCATCGCCTCGAGCTCGGCGCGACGTTCCGGCGACAGCAGCGTACTCACCGCCAGCAGCGTGTCGGGATAGGCCTCGCGCAGTGACGTCACGAGTGAGCGCAGCACCGGCCAGAACGCGTCCGACGCACCTGCAGCCGCAAGGAAACCCATCCACGACGCGAAGCCGCGGTCGTCGAGCATCACGCGCGCCGTGCGCTCGATGAGCGTCATGTCGTTGGTCACCTGCCCCGTGATGTCGACCGGGTTGCGCGGCGCCGCGAAGGGCACCCAGCTGCGCAGCGTGTCCTGCGCGGCATCGCCCAGCGGCTGGACGTCGAGGCCCTGCGCCGAGGCCTCGTCGGCCATCAGCGCGCCGACGCCGCCCGAGAGCGTGAACAGGCCGATCGAGCGGTCGCGCGGGCGGCCCGCCACGGCCGCGCTGTGGGCCAGGTCGAAGAACTCCGTGAGGTTGCGCGCGCGCAGCACGCCGTACTGGCGGAACACGGCGTCGTACACCGCGTCGTCGCCCGCCAGCGCCGCGGTGTGCGAGGCCGCGGCCTCGGCGCCCAGCGCGGTGCGCCCGACCTTGACCATCACCACCGGCTTGCCGTTGGCCTGCGCCAGGGCCAGCGCCGCGCGCAGCCGGGGGCCGTCGCGGCAGCCTTCCATGTAGGCCATGATCACGTCGGTGTCGGGGTCCTGCGCGAGCCAGGCCAGGCAGTCGGCGACCTGCACGTCGGCCTCGTTGCCGGTGGTGGCCCACAGCGACAGGCCGACGCCGCGCGCCCGCGCCATCGCGTAGGCATAGGCGCCGAACGCGCCCGACTGGCTCACGAGCCCGATGCGCCCCGGCATCACGCGGCCCACGCCGGGCGCCGGCGAGAAGGTCGCGTACACATGGCGCGCCACGTTCATGAAGCCCAGGCAGTTGGGGCCGATCAGCCGCACGCCGGCGGCACGCGCCTTGTCCCCGAGCCGCGCCTGCGCCGCCGCGCCCTCGGCGCCCACTTCCGCGAAGCCCGAGGAGAACAGCACCACGCCTTTCACACCGGCCGCAATGGCGTCGTCGAGCGCGCCGTCGACCAGCGCCGACGGCACCGCGAGGATGGCCAGGTCCACCGGCTGGCCGATGGCGCGCAGGCTCGGGAAGGCCGGCAGGTCCTGGATGCGGTCGGCGTTCGGATTGACCGGGTACAGCGCGCCCTCGAAGCCGAAGCGGCGTTGGTAGTCGACGGGGATGCCGCCGATCTTCTGCGCATTGGACGAGGCGCCGACCACCGCGATGGAGCGCGGTGCGAACAGGGCGGACAAAGACTCGGCTTGTGAAGAGAAGAAATCCATGGGCGTGTCGAAGGTCAGAAGTTGTGGCGGATGCCGGTGGCGAGCACGCGCACGTCGTTGCCGCTGTGGGCGACCACCGGAATGGTCCCGAGCGAGGCCGAGGCGCCGTGCCGGTTCAGCAGGCGCAGCCAGCGCGCGTAGACCACGGTGCGCTTGCTCAGGTAGTAGTCGTAGCCCAGCGTCCACGCCAGCTGCGAGCGTTCGCTCTCGGCCACCTTGCGCTGCGTGGCGCCGAAGATGAGATTCGACGTGGGCGTCACGTTGTAGGTGGCGCCCAGGTTCACGAGCTTCGCGGTCGGCACGTGGGGCAGGCTCGACGCGTTGCGCACGTAGCTCGCGTACAGCTGCAGGCCGATCGACGGCAGCTCGTACGAGCCGGTCACGGCTTGATAGGTCGTGGTGGCGGGCGAGGCCACGGGCGCCGCGGCCGAGCCCGAGCGTGCGCGCTGGAAGGCGTAGGCGATGTAGTACGGCTTGCGCGCCCAGCCGATGTTGCCGCCGTAGACGTTGCCGCTCTGGTGGCTCAGCGCGCTCGATTCGCCGGGTGCGTAGGCCAGGTCGGCAAAGAATTCCATGCTGGCCGGCGTGCGGTAGCGAACCATGTTGCTGGCGCGGGCCGCAAAGGGCGTGATGCCTGTCTGCGCGTCGGTGGCGGCCACGAGGTTGATCGGCGAGAACACCGAGTTCAGGCCATAGGGGTCGGCCTTGAACAGCGCATAGAACATCGGCGTGTACATGCGGCCCGCGTCGATCTGGCCCCATGGCGCCGAGAAGCCGACGAAGGACTGCCGACTGAACGACATCGCGGGGCCGGGCAGCGTGCCGTTGCCGGTGTCGGGCGCAAAGCCGCTCTCCAGCGTGAAGTGCGCGCCCATGCCGCCACCGAGGTCTTCGGTGCCGCGAAAGCCGATGCGCGAGGCGGTCTGGCCGCCGTCTTCGAGCCGCGTCGACGAGGCGGCGCCCGACTTGGCGTGCGCCACGTACAGGTCGACCGTGCCGTAGACGGTGACGGTGCTCTGCGCGAGTGCAAGGGTGGAGGCCGCGAGCGCGAGGCCGGCGGTGGCTGTCTTCTTCATGGGGTGTTGTCTCCGGGTGCGGCGTGCCGCTTGTGTGCTTGTCGATGTCCGGGGCTTACGATAGAAATGAAGACCCGCCAAATCTGTCAACGCTTTGACAGATTGGTGAACATCAAGGCAGGGAGAACCCGCTGGCCCGATCGACTGTTTCCACCCCCAAGGACGCGCTGAACGCCGAAGAGAGCGCCGATCTGCTCGAGCGCGCGCTGCGCTGGAACGAGCTCTTCTCGCACTGGCCCGACACGCTGCGCGCCGAACTCATGAAGTCCGCGCGCCTGGTGCGCTACCGCCGCCGCACGCAGGTGCTGGCGAGCGACCGCCGCAAGCGCGAGCTGCTGGCGGTGGTGTCAGGCTGCCTCGAAATCAGCAACATGAACCCGCAGGGGCGCAAGTACGTCAACGCGCTGCTCGGCCCCGGCCAGGTGGCGCCGCTGGTGCGCCTGCTGGCCGACGTGCCGCTGCCCTACGACTACCACGCGCACGAAGATTCGGTGATCGTCCACCTGCCGAGCGATGCCGTGATCGCGCTGCTCGACGCCGAGCCCGTGCTGTGGCGCGACGTGGCCAAGCTGGCCCTGCAGCGTCAGCGGCTGAGCGTGATGCTGCTGCAGGGCCAGATGCTGAACTCCGTGCGTGCGCGGGTGGCCGCCACGCTGACGAGCGTGATCCATTTCTACGGCATGCAGGTGAAGGCGGCGGCGAGCCTGCCCGTGCGCCTGTCGCAGAACGACCTCGCGGCGATGCTCGGGCTGTCGCGCCAGACCATCAACAAGGAGCTGGGGCGGCTGGTCGCAGAAGGCGTGATCGACATGAGCTACAAGCGCATCCGCATCGTGGACCCGGAGCGGCTCATGCTCATCGCGGCCGGCGCCGAGCCGCAATGAGCGGCGTTGCGTCAGCTCAGGGGTGGATCTTCTCGCCCTTGGCGAGCATCTCGACGAACTGCGCGATGCGACGGGCGCGTGTCTCGGGCTTCTTTGCGCCCTGCGTGCGGAACAGCACCGCATAGCGGTTGCGCGCATCCAGCGTGGCGAAGAAGGCCTTCGCGGTGCGGTTGGCGTCGAGCGCGGCCTGCAGGTCGGGCGGCACGGTCGCCACGCTGGCGGCGTCGTAGGCCGCGTCCCAGCGGCCGTCGGCGCGGGCACGTTCCACCTCGGCCAGGCCACCCGGCTGCATGCGGCCGTCGTCGATGAGCTTCAGCACCTTGTCGCGGTTGATCTTCGACCAGATGCTGCGCGCGGTGCGCGGCGTGAAGCGCTGCAAAAAGAACTGCGCGTCCTGGCTCTTGCGCTGGCCGTCGATCCAGCCGAAGCACAGCGCGATCTCCAGCGCCTCGGGATGGTCGACGGAGGCGATGCCGCTGGCTTTCTTCGCGATGCGCAGCCAGACGCCGGCGTGCGCGGCGTGGTGCTTCTGGTACCAACGCAGCAGTGCTGCGGCGTCGGCACATTCGAGCGGCGTGTCGTCGACGATGCGGTCCGTCTTGACCACTGTCTTCTTCGCCGCCGGGCTCACGGCACCCACCAGTAGCGCAGCGCGTGGAAGTAGATCGGCGCCGCGAAGATCACCGAGTCGAGCCGGTCGAGCATGCCGCCGTGGCCTTCGATCATGGAGCCCCAGTCCTTCACGCCGCGGTCGCGCTTGATGGCCGACATCACGAGCCCGCCGAAGAAGCCCAGCAGGCAGATCATGAAGGCCATGAGCGCGGCTTGCCACGGGTTGAAGGGCGTGGCCCAGTACAGCGCCGCGCCCATCGCGGTGGCGCTGGCGACGCCGCCGATCAGGCCTTCCCAGGTCTTCGAGGGCGACAGCTCGGGCGCCACCTTGCGCTTGCCGAAGAGCTTGCCCCACACGTACTGCAGCACATCGCTGCCCTGCACGACGATGACGAGGAAGGCGATCAGCAGCAGGTTGCGGCCCTCGAAGCCCGGAATCTGCAGCGTGAGCAGCGCCGGCACGTGGCTGATGCAGAACACGCACACCATCAGGCCCCACTGGATCTTCGAGGTGCGCTCCAGGAAGCGCTGCGTGTCGCCTCCCACGGCCGCCAAAATCGGCAGCAGCAGGAAGGCGTAGACGGGGATGTAGATCGAGTACAGCCCGTACCAGTCGATCCAGATCAGGAAGTACTGGCCCGGCAGCGCGACGAAGAAGGCCAGCGCAATCGCACCGTGGTCGCCGCGCCGCGTGTAGGCCAGGCTGATGAACTCGCGCAGCGCATAGAACGAGATCAGGTAGAACAGCACGATCACGCCACCCTTGCCGAAGGCAAAGGCCAGGCCGATCACCGCCACCATCACCCACCACGCGTTGACGCGCGAGTTGAGGTTGTCGATCACCGAGTGCGGCTGGCCGTGCGCCACGCGCCACTTGAGCAGCGCACCGATCGAAGAGGCCAGCACCAGCACGCCGAAGACGCCGCCGAAGAGCTTGAAGGTGGTCCAGGCGAAGGGAGAGAGTTCGATCACGAGGCGGTCCCTCCGTTGGTCTCGATGCGGTCGTACTCGGGGCGCAGGTCGAGCATGGCGGTGCGCGCGCGGGCAAGGAAGGCGACCTTGTCTTCGCCTTCTTCGAGCTGGATCGGCGCGCCGAAGCGCACCGTGCAGGCCAGCGGAATCGGCACCAGCGTGCCCTTGGGCAGCACGCGCTTGAGGTTCTCGATCCACACCGGCACCAGCCGCACGGTGGGGCAGGCGCGCGCCAGGTGGAACAGGCCGCTCTTGAGCGGCAGCAGGATGTCGTCGCCCGTGTTGCGCGTGCCCTCGGGGAACATGATGAGCGAGTCGCCGCCTTCCAGCGCCTCCTTCATCTGGTCGACCGGGTTGCCGCCCTGGCCCGAGCCGTCGCGGCGGATCATGAGCGCGTTGAACACGTCCTTGCCGATGAAGTTGCGCAGCTTCGAGGCCTCCCAGTAGTCCTGCCCGGCCACGGGCCGCGTGAGCGCGCGCAGGTCGGAGGGCAGCGTGGCCCACAGGAGCACGAAGTCACCGTGGCTCGTGTGGTTGGCGAAGTACAGCGTCTGCTCGGCCTTGGGCGTGGTGCCCGACCAGAGGGCGCGCACGCCGGTCAGCAGGCCGGCCGCGCCGATGATGAGCTGGCCCGCCACCACCGCGAGCCCGCGGCGCACGATGGCACCTGGCCGGGCGCTGTCGTCGCTGCTGTCGTTCTTGTTGGTGCCGTTGTCGTTGTTGTTCAAGCGAGTTCCTGTGTCATGAGAGCGAGGAGGAACAGCGCGTTCTGGCAGGCGATCACGATGGCGTGGCGCTGCATGAGTTGGCGGGTTCCCTGCACGCGGTCGGCGAGCGCGCGGGCGCTGGGGTGCGGCGGCGGGTCGCGCAGCCCGAGCACGGAGAGCGCGTTGTCCAGCGCACCCAAGGTAGCGATCTGGCCGTTGGCCAAGCCTTCGAACAGCGCCTGGTCCAGCCGCAGCCGGAAGGCGAAGTAGCGTTCGAGCACGCCCAGCACCATCACCCCCGCAAAAGCCAGGATGGCGGTGTTCGACAGCGCGCGCAGCGTGAGCGCCAGCACCAGCGCCGCGATGCAGGTGAGCGCGAAGCCCCAGAGGGCGAGCGCGGCCGCCGCGCGCAACAGGCCGGCCAGGGTGGTGCAGGTGGCGCGTTCGTTGTCAGTCATGGCGCGAGGGTCCTCCAAGGGGGTCGAGTGCGGCGCGCCAGACGGCGTGCAGCACGATCTGGGGGCGTGCGCGGCGCACGGTGTCTTCGGCGTGGGCCAGACCGTGGTCGCGGCCCAGCCAGGCGATCACGGCGCCGGCGCTGCGCGAGAAGCCCAGCGCGCAGCAGACCCACACGGCCGTGCCGTCGGCCACTGCCGCGCGGCGCTGGCCTTCGATGACGGCCGCCGCGCGGCGCAGGCGCACGGGCGGCGGCACCACGAGGTCGAGCAGCGGCACGCAGCGCGCATGCGTGGGCGGCACGCCGGCGGGCAGTTGCAGTTCGGCGCACAGGCTCACGAGCCGGGGCTGGCCGGCGGCCAGCCATTCGGCCTGCGTGGGGCGCCGGCCGAGCCAAAGGCCCGGCACCACCTCGACCGAGGCCGGCAGCTTGCGCGTCCAGAGCCACACATTGAAGGCCGCGCCCAGGCGGTAGGGCGCCAACAGCCAGCGCGCCGCCCAGCCCATGCGGCCGTGGCCGTCCATCTGGAAGCCGCGCGCGCCGAAGCCGAGGTAGTTGAGCGCCACCAGCGCGAGCGCCGCCGCCGGCCACGCCAGCCACAGCGCCACGCCGCCCGTCGCCAGCGCCGCGAACAGGCACAGCACCGCGCCCACGGCGTAGAAGCCCGCGAGCTTCAGCCGCTGCGGATCGCGCGCCAGGCGCCATGCGCGCAGCATCGACAAGCGGCGCGCCATCGGCCACAGCCACACGCAGAAGATGCCGAGCAGCGCGCCGGTCGGGATGTCGATGAAGTGGTGCTGCCAGGTCGTGAGCACCGAAGCGCAGATCGCGAAGGCCCACACATGCAGCACCAGCCGCGCCCACAGCGGCCGGATGAAGCGCCGGTACCAGTCCCACAGGATCACGGCCAGCGCGATGTGCAGCGAGGGCGCCTGGTTGTAGGGCTGGTCGAAGCCGCGCAGCGCGTTGAACAGGAAGGCCGGTGCGCCCTCCACCGGCGGCTGGCCGAAGCTGAAGTGCAGCGGCCAGAAGATGAAGCAGGTGCAGGCGATGAGCGTGGCGCTCACGAGCCGCAGCGCATGCCGGTCGAGCGTGTGGCGGTCGCGCGCCAGGAACAGCGACAGCGCGTAGAAGACGTTGATGGTCCAGTACGGAAAGATCGTCCAGGCCCAGAAGGGCAGCTGCCGCTCCCAGTCGAAGGCCATCGACGGCACGCTGGCGCGCGTGGTGGCCCACCAGTTCGCGAAGCCGTAGGTCGCGTAGAACAGCGGCCCCAGCAGCACCAGCCATGCGGCGGCGCGTTTCCAGGGCCGGGGCGCCAGCCGGGCGGTCATTGCGCGACGCGCACCGCCAGCGACACCGTGAAGATCCCCCACTCGTCCACGCGCTGGTCGATCTTGCGGAAGCCCGCTTCTTCGACCAGCTGGTCCATCTCGGCCTGCGTGCGCCGGCGCATCACCCAGGCTTCGCCCTGGCGGTGGCTGGTGAGCGCGCGCGCGATCATTTCGAGCTGCGGGTGCCACGGCTGGCCGGTGTAGACCAGGTAGCCCCGGTCTTCCACCGCGTCACCCACGCCCGCGAGCGAGCGGCGCACCATCTCGTTGTCGGGGAACAGCTCGTACAGCCCCGACACCACGGCCAGCGTGGGCCGCGGCGTGACGCTCGCGAGGCTCATGCGGTCGAAGGCGTCGGCCTGCACGAACTGGGCGACGTCTTCCAGGCCCTTCTCGGCGATCAGGGCCGTGCCGTCGCGCACGTTGATGTCGCTGTAGTCGCGCAGCAGGACCGAGCTGGCCTTCACCGGGCTGGCCAGCACGGCGTCGAGCACGTAGCGGCCGTGGCCGGCCGCGATGTCCATGAGCCGCACCTCGCGGTGCATCTCGACCAGCCGCTCCATCGCGATGCGCAGCAGTTCTTCGACGTGGACTTTGCGCTGGCGGATGCCGCGCCAGCCGATGGAGTCGAGGTAGGTGCGATCGACCGAGCGGCCCAGCGCGCCCTTGCCCTGCGGCTGGTTGCGGTAGACGTAGTCGAGCGTGCTGCCCGAGTCGAAGCCGGTGGCGTGGCCCAGCGCCACGCCGCTGGACAGCGCGCCGCCCACGCGCAGTCCGCCGCGCGTCATGGCCCAGTAGGCGCCGCGCGGCGACAGCGGCGAGAGCGGTTCGGCCAGCGCGCGCGACTCGTCGGCCGTGTGGCCGCTCAGGTGCGCCTCGCGCAGGTCGACCGGCACGGCCGGCTCGTCGAAGCGCTGCAGGATGAACTCGCGGATCGACGCCACCGCGGGCGCCCGGTCTTTCTCGCCCAGCGTGTCGTGGAAGAAGCCCGGCAGCACCGTCTTCGTCTTGACTGCGCTGCCCAGCCGATCGAAGAACTGGTGCTGCGGCTTGTGATGCACCACCCAGTCGGCGCCCGAAATGAGCAGCTGCACCGGCAGCGTGATGGCGTTCGCGTCGGCCACCACGCGGTCGGCCGCCTCGTACAGGCCCAGCAGGATGTTGACGGCAATGGGGCGCGAGATCAGCGGGTCGTTCGTGTAGCTCTCGATGCGCTCGGGGTCGTGCGTGAGGAACTTCGGCTTCACGTAGCTGTTCACGAAGAACAGTCCGCGCAGCTTGTGCATGAGCGCCAGCCCCGGCCGCGCGAACGGCACGTAGAGCTTGACCTTGAAGGCCGGCGAGGCCAGCGTGAGGCCGCGCACCTTGGGGGCGTAGTCGTGCGCCCAGGTGGCGATCAGCACCGCGCCCACGCTCTGCGCGACCACGTGGATGTCCTGCTCGGGCACGCCGTGCGCGGCGGCGATGTGCTGCACGAAGGTCTGCACGTCGCGCACCGAGGTGCCGAAGCTGGGGCTGTAGCCGCGCGGGCCCGGCGAGCGGCCGTGGCCGCGCGCGTCCCAGGCGAAGAGGTCGAAATCGGGCAGATTCAGTTCGTCGACCAGGTGCGCCATGCGCGCGCCGTGCTCATGGCCGCGGTGGAACAGCAGCACGGCACCGCGCCGTGCGCCGCTGGTGGCCGGCCAGTGGCGGTAGAACAGCGATTCGCCGTCGTGCGTGCGGAAGTGGTGCTCGGCGGCAACGCGGGGTGCGGAAAGGGTCATGGAGCGGGTTCTTTTCTATTTATTTGTGTGGGGGTGTTTCAGGCGGCGGTCGCTTCGGCTTCGGCCAAGGCGCGGCGGATGCGGTTGACGACCGTCCAGGCCACCAGCGCAGCCAGCAGCGGCATCAGCAGCGCCGTCCAGCCTGGCAGCGGCCCGCCAAGGGCGACATACAACCCGAGCGCGCCGAACACGAAGGCCCGGTCGCTCTTGCCCATCGGCCCGTCGTAACGGCGCGAGGCGCCCACCGTCGGGCCCAGCGCGCCGGCGAATTCGCTCAGCCCGGCCAGCACGATGACCGTGCCGACCCAGAACGGCGCGAACGGCACCACGAGCACGAAGGGCAGGTAGAGCGCGGCATCGGAGACCACGTCGGTGAGTTCGTTGAGGAAGGCGCCCAGCTTGCTCTGTTGGTGGTGTTCGCGGGCCAGCATGCCGTCGATGGCGTTGAAAGCCATGCGCAGGAACATCCAGGCGGGGATCAGGCCGAAGGCCGCCAGCGAGGGCGCGGCGAAGAACAGCCAGAGCCCGAGCCCGACCGACACCGCGCAGGCCGCCAGCGTCACCTGGTTGGCCGTCACGCCCATCGCATGCAGCCGGACCACGAGCGGTCGCAGCAGTGCCTGGAAACGCGGTTTCAGTTCGTAGATGGACACGCCTGACCTTCCCCTCGTTTTGTTGTAGTGGCCGATCATTCTGCCAGTGTGAAAAGTGGCCCCCACGCCCGGCACTTCGCGCTCTCTCGGCCCCCTGAGGGGACACTCGCTCGCTGGGGGCGGCCCGGCGCGGCGCTCGGACTAAACTTGCCTCCGAAGCCCCACCCCCAATGACCATCCAGACCGACGATTTCGCCCCCGCCCCGCAACGCGTGGTGTCCGCCGCCCCGGCCTCGCCCAACGAGGAGGCGATCGAGCGGGCCCTGCGGCCCAAGCTGCTCGACGAGTACGTCGGCCAGGCCAAGGTGCGCGAGCAGCTCGAGATCTTCATCGGCGCGGCGCGCAAGCGCAAAGAAGCGCTCGACCACGTGCTGCTGTTCGGCCCGCCGGGCCTGGGCAAGACCACGCTGTCGCACATCATTGCGGCCGAACTGGGCGTCAACCTGCGCCAGACCTCGGGCCCCGTGCTCGAGAAGCCCAAGGACCTGGCGGCATTGCTGACCAACCTCGAGCCGAACGACGTGCTCTTCATCGACGAAATCCACCGCCTGAGCCCGGTCGTCGAAGAAATTTTGTACCCCGCGCTGGAGGACTACCAGATCGACATCATGATCGGCGAGGGCCCCGCGGCGCGCAGCATCAAGCTCGACCTGCAGCCCTTCACGCTGGTGGGCGCCACCACCCGCGCCGGCATGCTCACCAACCCGCTGCGCGACCGCTTCGGCATCGTCGCGCGGCTGGAGTTCTACACGCCCGAAGAACTCGCGCTCATCGTGACCCGCAGCGCCCGCCTGCTCAAGGTCGAGACCGACGCGGCCGGCGGCTTCGAGATCGCGCGCCGTTCGCGCGGCACGCCCCGCATCGCCAACCGCCTGCTGCGCCGCGTGCGCGACTACGCCGAGGTGAAGGGCGACGGCCGCATCACCGAAGACATCGCGCACAAGGCACTCGCCATGCTCGACGTCGATCCGCAGGGCTTCGACCTCATGGACCGCAAGCTGCTCGAGGCCGTCATTCACCGCTTCGACGGCGGCCCAGTCGGCCTGGACAACGTGGCCGCCAGCATCGGCGAAGAGCGCGACACCATCGAAGACGTGATCGAGCCCTACCTCATCCAGCAGGGTTATCTGCAACGCACGCCGCGCGGGCGCATCGCCACGCTCGCGGCCTACCGCCACCTGGGCGTGACGCCGCCGTCGAGCCGCTCGGACGGACAAGACCTTTTCGGAGCCTGAGAATTCCATGCACACCCATGACCTGAGCGCCTGGCAGCACGACCACCATTTCGGCGCGGGCAATGCCGCCGCCGAACGCAGCACCCGCCTCGTGATGTGGATCACCGCCGCCATGATGGTGATCGAGATCGGCGCCGGCTGGTGGTTCAACTCCATGGCACTCTTGGCCGACGGCTGGCACATGAGCTCGCACGCGCTGGCCATCGGCCTGAGCGCCTTCGCCTACGCCGCCGCGCGGCGCTACGCCCGCGACCCGCGCTTTGCCTTCGGCACCTGGAAGATCGAGGTGCTCGGCGGCTTCGCGAGCGCGCTGCTGCTGCTGGGCGTCGCCGCGCTCATGGTGATCGGCTCGCTGGAGCGGCTGTGGTCGCCCGTGGCCATCCACTACCCCGAAGCCATTTCGATCGCGGTGCTGGGGCTGGTCGTGAACCTGGTCTGCGCGCGGCTGCTGGGGCATTCGCACGACCACCACGGCCATGACCACGGGCACGGTCATGACCACCACGGTCACGATCACGCGCATGGCCACGACCTCAACCTGCGCTCCGCCTACCTGCACGTGGTGGCCGACGCCGCCACCTCGGTGCTCGCCATCGCGGCGCTGCTGGGCGGCTGGTTCTACGGCTGGTCCTGGCTCGACCCCGCCATGGGCATCGTCGGCGCCGTGCTCGTCGCCGTCTGGGCCAAGGGCCTGCTGAAGGAAACCGGCAAGGTCCTCCTCGACCGCGAGATGGACCACCCCGTCACCGAAGAAATCCGCGAAGGCGTCGAGACGATGCTGGCCGATTCCGAAACCCGCGTGGCCGACCTGCACGTCTGGCGCGTCGGCCGCGATGCGTATGCGTGCGCGCTCACGGTGGTGACGCACTCGGCCACGCTCACCGCAGATCAGGTGCGGGCGTGCTTCTCAATGCATGAGGAGATTCGGCACTCGACGGTGGAGATTCAGCGCTGCGCGGAGTAGGTTGAGGTCTTGCTCCTTCCCCCTTTGGGGGAAGGTTGGGATGGGGGCAGGCAGAGCGCCCAATGGATACGCCGCATGCCCCCACCCCCGCCCTCCCCCGGAAGGGGAGGGAGAAAGTCAGGCCCCCGGCCGCCGGATGTGCCGCACGATCAGCATCTGCGCCGTGTAGTACGTCGACAGCACCCACAGCGACGCCAGCAGCAGCGGCGACACGAACCGGTTGATCGCCAGCAGCGCATCGCTCAGCATGAAGAAGCAGGCGCCCACCGCCACCCACAGCGCGGCCGGGTCGCTTGAACGCAGCACCGCGGCGCGGCCGATGGCCTGCGCCGCCATGCAGGCGATCACCACCACATAGAACCCGACCGGGATGCGCAGCGCCACCGGCAGGCCGCCCTGCCACAAGAAGGCGTACATGCCCGCGCCGATCAGCAGCGTGGCTGCCAGCGCGCGCGGGCGCGGAAACAGGCCGACGCCGATGCGGAACAGCGCGATGTACGCCAGGTGCGCGAGCAGGAAGCACACGAGCCCGGGCACGAACAGGTTCGCCGGCCCCATCAGCAGCACGTCACCCGCGAGCGAGGCGACCAGGCCGGTGAGCAGCAATGCATCGAAGCGCGTCACGCCGCCGGCCTGCTGTTGCGCGCGCCGGGCTGCGAAGACGATCGCGATCGCCAAGGCCAGCGGCTTGCAGACGAGGTGCAGCCAGCCGATGCCCAGTGCCGCACTCGCCGTGGCCAGCGCGGCCGCCTCGACCAGCAGCACCTCGGTGACCGAGAGCCGCCCCTGCAGCACCGCGCCGACCGCCCACAGCCCGGCCGTGAGCGCGGCCAGCCAGACGGCGGCCTGCGGCAGCGGCAGGGCGTCGGAGAACCAGAGGAACACCGTCACCGCGGCCAGCAGCCCAAGGAACTGCAGGCCCGCGAACCACTGCACGCCGCGGCTCACCATGGGCTCGTAGCGCGTCACCTGCGTGATGTCGAAGGCGGGCTTGGGGTAGCGCGCCGCCACATCGTCCGGGCGCCAGCCGGGCGGCTTGAACCACACGCGCAGCTTGTCGGACCAGCGGCGCGCGCGCCATGAGTCGCGCGCCAGCGCCCAGTACACCTCGGCATTGGCCCAGAGCGGGTCCCAGCTTTTCAGCTCGCCGCGCGTGCCGTAAACGCAGCGTTCGTCCTCTTCGCGGAAGGTGCCGAAGAGGCGGTCCCACACGATCAGCACGCCGCCGTAGTTGCGGTCGAGGTACGTGTCGTTCACCGCGTGGTGCACGCGGTGGTTCGAGGGCGAGCAGAACCAGCGGTCGAACCAGCCCAGCTTGCCGACCTGCTCGGTGTGGACCCAGAACTGGTAGAGCAGGTCGATGAGCGCCACCACGCCGAACACCAGCGGCGGCACGCCGGCCACGGCCATCGGCAGGTAGAAGACCCAGCCCAGCAGCGCGCCGCTCGACGTCTGCCGCAGCGCGGTCGACAGGTTGTAGTGCTGGCTCTGGTGATGCACCACATGCGCCGCCCACAGCACGGCCGACTCGTGGCCCATGCGGTGCAGCCAGTAGTAGCAGAAGTCGTAGAACACCAGCGCCAGCAGCCAGCCGTACCAGGTGGTCCAGAACTCGCGCGCCGCGTCTTGCGGAAAGAGCGCCACTGCCGAATACACGGCGGTGTAGATGCCGATGCGCAGCAGCCCCGTGAGCACCGCGCTGATCTGGCTCAGCATGCCCAGCCCGATGCTGTTCACGGCGTCGGCCAGGCGGTAGGTGTCCTGGCCGGTGCCGCGGCGGGCGCGCGCGCGGCCGACCGCGAACTCGATCGCGATGAGCAAAAAGAACACGGGGGACGCGAGAACGATGATCTGGCCAGGGCGCATCGTGTGATTGTGGCGTTGCCCTGCGGCCACGCGTCACCGGGATGTCACGGAGTCGCCATCGTGCGGTCACGCGCGGCTGCGAACCTACCGGACCATGCAACGCGACGACGCTTTCCTTCGCGCCTGGCGCGACACCGCGATCCAGCCTCCCGAGCCGGAGGACGACGATGCGGCGCGTCCGGCGCTGCGCTATCGCACCCTCTGGATCTCCGACCTGCACCTGGGCACGCCCGGCTGCCAGGCGCGGGCGCTGCTCGACTTTTTGAAGTACACCGAGTGCGAGACGCTGTTTTTGGTCGGCGACATCATCGACGGCTGGCAGCTCAAGCGCCACTGGTACTGGCCGCAGGCGCACAACGACGTGATCCAGAAGCTGTTGCGCAAGGCACGCAAGGGCACGCGCGTGATCTTCATTCCGGGCAACCACGACGAGTTCGCCCGCAAGTACCTCAACCACAACTTCGGCGGCATCGACGTGGCCGACGAATGGATCCACGAAACCGCCGACGGTCGCAAGCTGTGGATCATCCACGGCGACCTGTTCGACGGCGTGATCCAGTGCGCCAAGTGGCTGGCTTACGTGGGCGACTCGCTCTATGAGTTCACGCTCAAGCTCAACCGGCATCTGAACTCGCTGCGTGCGCGCATGGGGCTGCCGTACTGGTCGCTCTCGAAGTACCTCAAGGGCAAGGTCAAGCGCGCCGTGAGCTACGTGGGCGACTTCGAGAACGCCGTGGCCCGCGAGGCCCGCAACCGCGGCGCGCAGGGCGTGGTCTGCGGCCACATCCACCACGCCGAGATGCGCGACATCGACGGCATCCTGTACTGCAACGACGGCGACTGGGTGGAAAGCCTCACCGCGCTGGCCGAGCATGCCGACGGGACGCTCGAGATCATCGACTGGGCGCAGCACATGCCCGTCGGGACGCAAGCGGTGCCGGTGCACGAAGCGGTCGCGGCCTGAACGTTCTTCAGCCCTGCGCGGGCCTCGAGGGAAGGAAAAAGCGCTCACCGCCGCCGTGGGGCATCCACGTTCGTCCGATCCGACGATGCCGCGCGGGCGCGCGGGCCGCACACTTGCCAGGTGTGAACCCTGTGAGACAACACCATGGCCTGGACACTCAGCGCGGCAGAGACCGCGTTTCGCGACGAGGTTCGCGACTTTCTCGCGCGCGAGCTGACGCCTGAGCTGCGCGCCGCGGGGCGCCGCTGCTCCGGCATCTTCACTGACTACGCGGACGGCAACCGCTGGCACCGCGTGCTGGCGCAGCGTGGCTGGAGCGTGCCGCACTGGCCGGTGGAACACGGCGGCACCGGCTGGACGCCGATGCAGCACTACCTCTTCGCGAGCGAGCTGGCCGCGGCCGACGCACCGCCGCGCGCGCCCATGGGCCCCGGCATGGTCGCGCCGGTGATCATCGCCTTCGGCACCGAGGCGCAGAAGCAGGCCTGGCTGCCCGGCATACGCTCAGGCGAGGACTACTGGTGCCAGGGCTACTCGGAGCCGCAGTCTGGGTCTGACCTGGCGTCGCTGCAGTGCAAGGCGGTGCGTGACGGCGACGACTACGTCATCAACGGCACCAAGATCTGGACCACCCACGCGCAGTACGCCAACCGCATGTTCTGCCTCGTGCGCACGGCCTCGGGCGGCAAGGCGCAGCAGGGCATCAGCTTCCTGTGCTTCGACATTCCCCAGGCCGGCCTCACCATCCGTCCGATCATCAGCATCTCGGGCGACCACGAGCTCAACCAGGTGTTCTTCGACGACGTGCGCGTGCCCGCCAGCGGCCTCATCGGCGAGGAGAACCAGGGGTGGACGGTGGCCAAATACCTGCTGCAGCACGAGCGCGGCGGGGCCTGGGCGCCGATGCTGCGCGCGCGCCTGCGCCGGCTGCGCACCGCCGCCGACAGCGCCTTTTCGGCTGCAGGCGAGTCTGCCGCCGACGAGGCGCGCGAGATGGCGCTGCGCCTGGCCGAGATGGACTGCGCCATCGATGCGGTCGAGGCTACCGAGCTGCAGTCGCTGCGCGCCCAGGCGCGCGGCGAGCCGCACGGCATCCGGCCCTCGATGGGCAAGGTGATGGGCTCCGAGCTGCGCCAGCGCCTGACCGAACTCGGCGTCGAAATCGCCGCCCACTACGCGGCGGCTGACCTGCCGCTGGACGACAGCCTGCAGGGCGCGCTGGCCGTGCCCGAGGAGGCGGTGTTCTCGATGTCCGCCTACCTCAACGACCGCGCCGCGTCGATCTACGCCGGCTCCAACGAAGTGCAGCGCAACATCATCGCGGCGCAGTTGCTGCAATCCCGCTGAGGCCCCGTTCTCCATGACCACCCTCACTGAACAAGACGACACCCTCGCGATGCTGCGCGACAGCCTCGCGCGCTACCTTGATGACCAGCACGGCTTCGAGCAGCGCCTGCAGGCGCTGGCCGCTGCCGACGACGCACCGCCGCCGTTCTGGCAAGGCCTGGCGCGTGACCTCGGCCTGCTCGGCGCGGCCTTGCCCGAAGCGCAGGGCGGCTTGGGCCTCGGCCTGACCGCGCACCTTGCGCTGATGCCCACGCTGGGCGGCGCGCTCGCGGCCGAGCCCTATCTTTCGACGCTGGTGATCGGCGCCGGCCTGCTGCAGCGCCATCCCGGCGCGATGGCCGATGCGCTGCTCGCGCGCGTCGTCGCGGGGCAGTCCGTGCTGGCCTTCGCGCACGATGAGCCGCACAGTCGCCATGCGCGCGACGACGTGCGCACGAAGCTCGTGCGCGAGGCCGACGGCCGGTTGAAGCTCGACGGTCGCAAGGCCGTGGTGCAGGCCGCGCCATGGGCCAGCCACTTCATCGTCACCGCGCGCAGCGACAAGGGTTTGTCGTTGCTGGTCGTGCCCAAGGATGCTCCCGGCGTGCGGCTGCGCGCCTACCGCACACGCGACGGTGGCCGCGCCGCCGACATCGCCTTCGACGCAGTGCATCTGAATGCCGATGCACTGCTCGGCATCGAAGGCGGCGCGCTGCCGCAGATCGAGCAGGCGCTCGACGAGGCCACGCTCGCGGTCTGCGCCGAGTCCATCGGCATCTTGCGCCGGCTGATGCGCGACACGCTCGACTACGTGCGCCAGCGCAAGCAGTTCGGCGTGCCGATCTCCAGCTTCCAGGTGCTGCAGCACCGGCTCGCCGACATGCACATGGCGCTCGAACAGGCCGACGCGCTCACCGCCAGCGTGGGCGAGGCACTGGCCGGGGGCGCCGATGCGGCGTCGCGCGCCCGCGCCGTGTCGTCCGCCAAGGTCGCGGTCGCCAAGGCCTGCCGCGCCGTGGGGCAGGGCGCGGTGCAGCTGCACGGCGGCATGGGCATGACCGAGGAACTCGCCGTCGGCCATTACGTGCGCCGCGCCACCCTCATCGAAGGCCAGTTCGGCCCGCCCGCGTGGCACCTGCGCCGCGTGGCGCAGCTTCAGCAACAAACATCCTCAGAGCAGCAGTAAACCCATGACAGCACTGGACGACCGCACGCCGGTCATCGTCGGCGTCGGCGAAATCACCCACCGCACCAAGGAGGCCGCCGAAGGCCTCGAACCCATCGAGCTGATGGCACGCGCCATGCGCGCGGCCGAACAGGACAGCGGCGCCGCCGCGCTGCTGGCCGGCCTCGACTCGCTCGACATCGTCTGCGAGTACTCGTGGCCCTACACCGACGCGCCGGCGCTGCTCAACGCGCGCCTGGGCTGCAGCCCGGCGCGCAGCGTCTACGGAGAGACCGGCGGCGAATCGCCGGTGCGCTACATCCACGAGGCCGCGCTGCGCATCGCGCGCGGCGAGAGCACCGTGGCGGCCGTCACCGGCGCCGAGGCGCGCTACACGGTCGATGCCGCCGCCAAGCTCGGCACGCCGCTGGCCTGGACGCCGCGCGACGACAGCGTGAAGCTGGTGCGCGGCACCGACATCTGCCACCCGGTGGCGATCAAGCTCGGCGCCGCCATGCCGACCACCATCTATCCCTTCTACGAGAACGCCGCGCTCGCCCACTGGGGCCAGACGCCGCGCCAGGCGCAGGACGAGTCGTCGCGCCTGTGGGCGCGCTACTCCGAAGTGGCCGCCGCCAACCCTTATGCCTGGCTGCGCAAGCCCTTCACGCCCGAAGACATCGCGCGCATCGATGCGGCCAACCGCCTCATCGCCTGGCCTTACACCAAGCACATGGTGGCCAATCCGCTGGTCAACATGGGTGCAGCCGTGCTGCTCACCAGCGTGGGCCATGCGCGCGAACTCGGCATTCCCGAAGACCGCTGGGTCTACGTGTGGGACGGCGCCGCCGCGCGCGAGCCGCGCGACTACCTGCAGCGCGACCAGTACCACCGCTCGCACGCGCAAGACCTGGTGATGGAAACCGTGCTCGCGCAGGTCGGCGGCGACGCCTCGGCCTTCGAGATGCTGGAGCTGTACAGCTGCTTCCCCATCGTGCCCAAGATGGCGCGCCGCACGCTGGGCCTCGCACCCGAGGCGCGCATGACCTCCACCGGCGGCCTGAGCTTCTTCGGCGCGCCGCTCAACGACTACATGACGCACGCCGCCGCCGGCTTGGTGCGCGCGCTGCGCGACGCACCCAAGGGCAAGGCCGCGCTGCTCTACGGGCAGGGCGAGTACGTCACCAAGCACCACGCGCTGGTGCTCGGCTCCAGCCCGCCGCCGCAGGGGCTGCTGAAGCCCGACTACAGCGTGCAGGCCGCTGCCGATGCGCGGCGCGGACCGGTGCCGCCGCTGGTGCTGCAGTACACGGGCGCCGCCACGCTGGAGACCTTCACCGTGGTTTATGGCCGCGACGGCCAGCCCTCGCAGGGCATCGTGATCGCGCGCACGCCGGCCGGCGAACGGCTCATGGCGCGTGTCGAGGCGACGGATGCGGCCTCACTGAAGGTGCTGACCGATCTCGACCGCAGCCCCGTCGGTTGCGGCGGCACGGTGACGGCCGGTGCGGACGATCTTTTGAACTGGAGCGTGTCATGAGCGCAGTCACCGTCGAACGTCTGCCGGGCCACGTCGCCCTCGTCACCATCGACCGCCCCGAGGCGCGCAATGCCGTCAACGGCGATGTGGCGACGGGGCTCGAAGCCGCCGTCGATGCCACCGAGGCCGACGACGACATCCGCGCCGTGGTGCTCACGGGCGCGGGCCGCGAGGCCTTCTGCGCAGGCGCCGACTTGAAGGAAGTGTCGGCCGGCCGCGGCAGCGCGCTGCGCACCGAGCGCGGCGGCTTCGCCGGTTTCGTGTACCGCGAGCGCAGCAAGCCGTGGATCGCCGCCGTCAACGGCAAGGCACTGGCCGGCGGCACCGAGCTCGTGCTGGCCTGCGACCTCGTGGTGGCCGTGCGGCAGGCGGCCTTCGGCCTGCCCGAAGTGCTGCGCGGGCTGATCGCCGCGGCGGGCGGGCTGTACCGGCTGCCGCGCGCCATTCCGCCGAACATCGCGCTCGAACTCATCCTCACGGCCGGCCAGCTCGATGCCGAGCGCGCGCACGGCTTCGGCCTGGTCAACCGCCTCGTGGACGATGTGGACGGTCTGCGCGAAGCCGCGCTGGCGCTGGCCGCCGAGATCGCGCGCAACGCCCCGGTGGCGGTGCGCCAGAGCCTGCGCGTGGCACGCGAGGCGAACAGCGGCCTCGACGAGGCCGCGCTGCGCGCCCTCACGCGCGACGCCTTCGAGCGCGTGGCCGCGAGCGAAGACTTCAAGGAAGGTCCGCGCGCCTTCATCGAGAAGCGCGCGCCGCTATGGAGCGGTCGCTGAAAGGAAAGAGCCCCATGTCCGACACCGATGACATCCTCATCGACCGCAGCCGCGAAGGCATCGCACTGCTCACGCTGAACCGCCCGGCGCGCCTCAACGCGCTGAGTCAGCCCACCGTGCGGCGCCTGTGTGCCGCGCTCGATGCGCTGGCGCAGGACGACAGTGTGCGCGTGCTGGTGCTCACCGGCGCCGGGCGCGGCTTCTGCGCCGGCTGGGACCTCACCACACCGCTCACGCGCCGCGACGACCAGCCGCTCGCAGGCGAGCCCTCGGTGGCCGACCTGATGGCGGGGCAGGAGCTGTTCGCCGGCATGGTGCGGCGGCTGCGCGCGCTCGACAAGGTGGTGATCGCCGCGGTCAACGGCGTGGCCGTGGGCGCGGGCTTTGCGCTCACGCTGGGTGCCGACATCCGCGTGGCCGCGCGCTCGGCGTCGTTCCATGTGGGCGCGGTGCGCATCGGCCTCACGGCCGGCGAGTGCGGCATCAGCTACCACCTGCCGCGGCTGGTGGGCGCCTCGCGCGCCTTCGAGCTCATGCTCACGGGCCGACCCGTGCCGGCCGACGAGGCCGAGCGCATCGGCCTGGTCGCCGCGCTGGTCGACGACGAGGCCTTGCTGCCGCGCGCGCTCGCCCTGGCTGCCGACGTGCTGCGCAACAGTCCCTACGCCACGCGTCACACCAAGCAGCTCATGTGGGCCAACCTCGAAGCCCCGAGCCTCGACGCCGCGCTCGAGGTGGAGAACCGCGCCCAGGTGCTGGCGCTGAAAACCGAGGATTTCCGCGAGGCTGCTGCCGCCTTCGCGGCCAAGCGCGCGCCCGTCTTCATGGGGCGCTAAGCCGTCCTGCCTCGCTTTCGTCGCTTCCGACGATGCGACGCCGGCGCCCGCGCGCCAAGATGCCTCTACACAACAGGCCGCCGGGTGCGCGCCAGAGGAGACACACATGGCAGGACCCCTGAAAGGACTTCGGGTCGTCGAGATGGCCGGCATCGGCCCTGGCCCCTTTTGCGCGATGCTGTTCGCCGACATGGGCGCGGAGGTGCTGCGCATCACGCGCCCCGGCACGCGGCGCGACCCCCACGACATCCTGGCGCGCGGGCGCAGCACCTGGGAGGTCGACCTGCGCGCCCCCGGCGCCGCCGCCCCCGTGCTCGACGCCATCGCGCGCGCCGACATCCTCATCGAGGGCTTCCGCCCCGGCGTGATGGAACGCCTGGGCCTGGGCCCGGCCGAATGCCACGCGCGCAACCCGCGCCTGGTCTACGGCCGCATGACCGGCTGGGGCCAGCACGGCCCGCTGGCGCACGCGGCCGGCCACGACATCAACTACATCGCCATCAGCGGCGCGCTGCACGCCATCGGCCGCTCGGGCGAGGCGCCCGTGCCGCCGCTGAACTACGTGGGCGACTTCGGCGGCGGCGCCATGCTGCTGGCCTTCGGTTTGCTGGCCGCGCTGCACGAGGTGAAAAGCTCGGGCCAGGGCCAGGTGGTCGACGCCGCCATGACCGACGGCGCCGCACTGCTGTCGGCCATGATGTACGGCTTCAAGTCGGCCGGCCAGTGGAGCAACCAGCGCGGCGAGAACATGCTCGACGGCGGCGCCCACTTCTACGACACCTACGCCTGCGCCGACGGCAAGTACGTGGCCATCGGTTCCATCGAGCCGCAGTTCTACGCGCTGCTGCGCGAGCGCTGCGGCCTCGTCGACGACCCCGCCTTCGACGCCCAGATGGACGCCGACCGCTGGCCGCTGCTCAAGCTGCGCCTGGCCGACGTGTTCCGCACCCGCACGCGCGACGAATGGTGCGTGCTGCTCGAAGGCAGCGACGCCTGCTTCGCCCCCGTGCTCGACTGGGACGAAGCGCCGCAGCACCCGCACAACGTGGCGCGCGGCACCTTCGCGACCGTGGGCGGCGTGGTGCAGCCCGCGCCTGCGCCGCGCTTCAGCCGCACCGCGCCGGTCGTGCCGCCGGCCGTGTCGCCCGACGACGGGCAGGCGCTGCTGCAGCGCTGGGGCGCGGCTGCGCCTGTGGCCGAAGTGCGCTGACGTCTTTCATCCTTGGGCATGCGCGTTGGCGCATGCATGGCATTTCCGCACCGACAGGAGCCCGTGCCCATGCAATCCATGCAACCGAAGCTGCACCTCACGCAGGCCCTGCACCGCGCCGTGCAGTGCAGCCCGCGCGCCGTCGCCACCGTCTTCCAGGGGCGCACGCGCACCTACGGCGAACTCGGTGATCGTGTCGCGCGCCTCGCAGGCGCATTGCGCCGCCTGGGCGTGCAGCCCGGCGACCGCGTGGGCGTGCTCGCGCTCAACGCCGACCGCACGCTGGAGTACTACCTGGCCGTGTGGTGGGCCGGCGGCGTGGTCAACCCGGTCAACACGCGCTGGAGCGTGGCGGAGATGGCGCACTCGCTCGACGACTGCGCCACCGGCATCCTGTTCGTCGACGACCAGTTCCTGCCCGTGGCCGCCGAGTTGCGCGCCGCCGCGCAGGCCGTCACCACCTGGGTCTACATGGGCGAGCGCCAGGCGCCGACTGGAATGACCGACTGCGAAGCCCTGATCCGCGAGAGCGCGCCCGTGCCCGACGCACTGCGCGGCGGCGACGACCTGGCGGGCGTGTTCTACACCGGCGGCACCACCGGCCGGCCCAAGGGCGTGATGCTCAGCCAGTCGGCGCTGGTGATCAACGCGCAGGTCTCGATGCTCGGTGCGTTCTTCGACGACAGCGCGCGGCTCTTGCAGGTGGCGCCGCTCTTTCACCTGGCGGGGCTGTCGTTCCTGCTGCGCGGCGTGCTCATGGGCTGCACGCAGATCATCCTGCCGGGCTTCTCGGTGGACGGCATGCTCGCCGCCATCGAGCGCGACCGCGCCACCAACCTCATGGCCGTGCCCGCGATGCTGCAGATGCTGGTGGACGACCCGCGCACCGCGCAGGCCGACCTGTCGAGTGTGCGCTTCGTCGGCTACGGCGCCTCGCCGATCACCGAGGCGCTGCTGGAGCGCGCCTTCGCCACCTTCCCGCAGGCCGAGTTCGCGCAGGGCTACGGCATGACCGAGCTGTCGGCCGGCGTGAGCTACCTCACACGCCACTACCACTCGCCCGAAGGCCGCAAGCTCGGCAAGCTGGCCTCGGCCGGGCAGGCGCTCTCGGGCATCGACCTGCGTGTGTGCGACAGCGACGGCCGCGACGTGCCGCGCGGCACCGTCGGCGAACTCACGGTGCGCAGCCCGTGCGTGATGCAGGGCTACTGGAACCTGCCCGAGCAGACGGCGGCCGCGCTGCGCGATGGCTGGATGCACACCGGCGACGCGGCCTGCATGGACGACGACGGCTTCGTCTTCATCGTCGATCGCTACAAGGACATGATCGTGAGCGGCGGCGAGAACATCTACTGCGCCGAGGTCGAGGGCGCGCTCGCACGCCATCCCGCCGTGGCCGCCGCCGCCGTCATCGGCGTGCCCGACGAGCGTTGGGGCGAGGCCGTGCATGCGGTGGTGGTGCGCAAGCCCGGCAGCGATGCCGATGCCGACGCGCTCATCGCGCACTGCCGCGAATTGATCGCCGGCTACAAGTGCCCGCGCAGCGTCGAGTTCGTCGACGCGCTGCCGATCTCGGGCGCCGGCAAGGTCATGAAGTACCGCCTGCGCGAGCCGCACTGGGCAGGCCATGCACGCCGGGTCGCCTGACAAAACCACCAAGGAGACGACACCCATGTTCCTCACCCAGCCCCTGCACAAGGGTCGCCGCGAGAAGGCCCGCGAAACCGCCGTGGTCTGCGGCGCCCATCGCCTCGACTTCGCCACGCTCACCGACCGCGTGGCGCGCCTGGGCGCCGTGCTGCAGCAGCTCGGCATGGCGCGCGGCGACCGCGTCGGCATGATGAGCCTCAACTCGCACCGCTTCGTCGAGTTCTTCTTCGGCACCTGGTGGGGCGGCGGTGTCATCAACCCGGTGAACATCCGCTGGAACCCGAAGGAGGTCGCCTACTCGCTGGACGACTGCGACACGCGCATCCTGCTGGTGGACGACCTGTTCGCGCCCATGGCCGGAGAGCTGCGCAAGCTCTCGACCTCGCTGCGCACCGTCGTGTATTGCGGCGACAGCCCCGTGCCCGAAGGCATGGTCGGCTACGAGGCGCTGCTGGCCGATGCACAGCCCATCGACGACGCACCGCACAGCGCCGACGAGCTGGCCGCCATCATGTACACAGGCGGCACCACCGGCCGGCCCAAGGGCGTGATGCTCACGCACGGCAGCCTCTACATCAACGCATTGAGTTCGGTGGCAGCGGTGCCGCGCGAGACGCGCAATGCCGCCGTCGTCATCGCCGTGCCCATGTTCCATGTGGCCGGCTGCGGGTTGTCGCTGCAGAGCATCCTGCGGCTGGTGCCGCAGCACGTGGTGCCGGTGTTCGACGAGGTGGCGATCCTGCAGGCCATCCAGTCTGCGCGCGCCACCGAGATGTTCCTCGTGCCCACCATGATCAAGCGCGTGATCGAACACCCGCGCTTTGCCGAGTTCGACCTGTCGAGCCTGCAGATGCTGCTGTACGGCGCCGCGCCCATCGACGTGGCGCTGCTCGAGCAGGCCATGGCCGCGCTGCCCGCCACGAGCTTCTCGCAGGCCTACGGCATGACCGAGCTGTCGCCCACCGTGGCCGTGCTGATGCCGCACTTCCACCTGCCCGGGCCCGACCGCAATCGCCTGCTGCGCGCAGCCGGCACGCCGGTGCCCGTGGCCGAGATCCGCATCGTCGACGGCGAAGACAACGAAGTGCCTCCAGGCCAGGTCGGCGAGATCGTCGCGCGCGGCCCCATGGTCATGAAGGGCTACTGGAACAAGCCCGCCGAAACCGAGGCCGCGCTGCGCGGCGGCTGGATGCACACCGGCGACGGCGGCTACATGGACGAGCACGGCCTGCTGTTCGTGGTCGACCGCATGAAGGACATGATCGTGAGCGGCGGCGAGAACGTGTACTCGGCCGAGGTCGAGAACGCCATCGCCCAGATGCCGCAGGTGCTGATGTCTGCCGTCATCGGCGTGCCCGACGACAAGTGGGGCGAGCGCGTGCATGCGGTGATCGTGTTGCGCGAAGGCATGCCGCTCGCGGCCGACGACGTCATTGCGCATTGCCGCGACCAGATTGCCAATTACAAGTGCCCGCGCAGCGTGGAGTTCCGCGACGCGCTGCCGCTGTCTGCCGCCGGTAAGCTGCAGAAGTTCCAGCTGCGCGAGCCCTTCTGGGCCGGTAAAGAGCGCCGCGTCGGCTGACCCCATTCCCCTCATTTCAAGACACTGAAGGACAACCCCATGCCCATCGATTTCCGCCGTTCGTGGAGTGACGAAGAACTGGAGCTGTACCGCGACAACGTGGTGCGTTTCGTCGAAACCGAAATCGTGCCGCACGACGAAGAGGCGCGCAAGCGCGGCCACGTCGGCCACGAGGTGTGGCGCAAGGCCGGCGCTCTCGGCCTGCTGTGTTCCGACATCCCCGAGGCCTACGGCGGCGCCGGCGGCGACTTCCGCCACGAGGCCGTCTTCTACGAAGAGAAGGCACGCCGCGCACTCAGCGGCATGGCCAGCTCGGTGCACACCATCGTCGCGCACTACTTTTTGAACCACGGCACCGAGGCGCAGAAGCTGAACTACCTGCCGCGCATGGCGCGCGGCGAGCTGGTCGGCGCCATCGCCATGACCGAACCCGGCGCCGGCTCCGACCTGCAGGGCGTGCGCACGCGCGCCGAGAAGCAGCCCGACGGCAGCTACCGCATCCGCGGCTCCAAGACCTTCATCACCAACGGTTTTCTTGCGGGCGTGGTGCTGGTCGTGACCAAGACCGACCCGACGCAGGGCGCCAAGGGCACCTCGATCCTCATCGTCGAGACCGAGGGCTGCGAGGGCTACCGCGTGGGCCGCGTGCTCGACAAGATCGGCATGAAGGCGCAGGACACGTCCGAGCTGTTCTTCGACGACGTGCACGTGCCCGCCGACGCGCTGCTCGGCGGCCAGGAAGGGCAGGGCTTCTTCCAGCTCATGAGCGACCTGCCGTACGAGCGCACCATCATCGGCGTCAACGCGCTGGCCACCATGGAAGGCGCCTACCAGGCCACGCTCGACTACGTGCGCGACCGCAAGGCCTTCGGCAAGCCGATCGCCGAGTTCCAGAACACCAAGTTCAAGCTGGCCGAGATCGCCACGCAGATCAAGGTCGGCCGCGCCTTCATCGACCGCTGCGTGGAAGACCTCGTGGCCGGCCGGCTCGACACCGCCACCGCCTCCATGGCCAAGCTCTGGGCCTCCGAGACGCAGGGCCGCGTGGTCGACGAATGCCTGCAGCTCTTCGGCGGCTACGGCTTCATGACCGAGTACATGGTTGCGCGTATGTACGCCGACGGGCGCGTGCAGCGCATCTACGGCGGCACCAACGAGATCATGAAAGAAGTGATCTCGCGCGCGCTTTGAATGCGATCCGCGTCATGAGCGACGTCTTGCAGATCGAGCAGCGCGATGGCGTCGCCTGGCTCACGCTGAACCGTCCCGAGCGCCTCAACGCGCTCGACCCGGTGCTGGTGCGCGCATTGCGCGACTACTTCGAGGGCCTGAACGCGCGCAGCACCGAGCGCGTCGTCGTGCTGCAGGGCGCGGGCCGTGCCTTCTGCGCCGGGCTCGACCTGAAGGAGCAGGCGGGCGGCGAAGACCTCGGCGTGGCCGACATGCTCGAACAGCAGAAGGGCATCCGCGACATCATGCTGGCCATGCGGCGCTGCCCGCAGCCCATCGTGTGCGTGGTGCAGGGCGCGGCCAGTGGCGGCGGCTTTGCGCTCGCGCTGGCCTCGGACGTGCGCCTGGTCACGCCCGACGCGCGCATGAACGCCGCCTTCATCCGCATCGGCCTGTCGGCTTGTGACGTGGGCGTGAGCTACTTCCTGCCGCGCATGGTCGGTAGCTCGGTCGCAGCCGAATACATGCTCACCGGCCGCTTCATGGACGCGCAACGCGCCTACGCGCTGGGCCTCGTGAGCCGCGTCGATGCGCTGCCCGCGCTGCAGACCGAGGCGCAGGCGCTCGCCGACGACATGCTGAACGCGACGCCCGTGGCACTGCGTCTCACCAAGGAAGCGCTGGGCCTCGCGGTGGACGCCGGCAGCATGGAAGCGGTGATCGCCATGGAAGACCGCAACCAGGTGCTGTGCACCCAGACCCGCGATTTCCGCGAAGGCATGGCCGCCTTCCTCGAGAAGCGCGCGCCCGTCTACACGGGGCGCTGAGCTTCATCTTCATCCCGCACGTCTTCGCGTGCATGCATGCAAGCAAGCAAGGATTCCCATGACCCTCGACGACCTGATGTTCAAGCCCGGCCTGCTCGCCGGCCGCCGCTACCTCGTGACCGGCGGCGGCAGCGGCCTGGGCCGCGTGATGAGCGAGGCGCTGCTGCTGCTCGGCGCCGACGTGTACATCTGCGGGCGCCGCGCG
This sequence comes from Variovorax sp. EBFNA2, assembly GCF_033802765.1. Classification (NCBI taxonomy): domain Bacteria; kingdom Pseudomonadati; phylum Pseudomonadota; class Betaproteobacteria; order Burkholderiales; family Comamonadaceae; genus Variovorax; species Variovorax sp. EBFNA2. The sequence goes on along the minus strand of NZ_CP138496.1, from coordinate 5,688,767 downwards.
CCCGTGCTCGAAGAAACCGCCGCCGAATTGATGCACCTGCACGGCGGCCGCGTGATCCCCAAGACCTGCGACATCCGCCACGACACGCAGATCACCGAGATGCTCGACGCCATCTGGGCCGACGGCGGTGCGCTCGACGGCCTCGTCAACAACGCCGCGGGCAACTTCGTGAGCCGCACCGAAGACCTGTCGCCGCGCGCCTTCGACGCCATCTCGAGCATCGTCTTTCGCGGCAGCTTCTGCATGACGCTCGAATGCGGCAAGCGCTGGTTGGCGGAAGGCAAGGCCGCGTCGGTGCTGTCGATTCTTACCACCTGGGTGTGGAACGGCTCGCCCTTCACCGTGCCTTCGGCCATGTCGAAAGCCGGGCTGCATGCCATGACGCAGTCGCTCGCCGTCGAGTGGGCCGGCCGCGGCATCCGCTTCAACGCCATCGCGCCGGGCCTGTTCCCCACCGAGGGCATGAGCGCGCGCCTGAACCCCGGCGGCGGCGAGCACAAGGCCGAGCGCAACCCGATGGAACGCAACGGCCGCATGCCCGAACTGGCCAACCTCGCGGCCTACCTGCTCGGCCCGGGCTCGGAGTACGTCAACGGCCAGACCATCGCCATCGACGGCGCGCAGTTCCAGGCCACGGGCGGGAATTTCTCGCGGATGTCGGAATGGAAGGACGACGACTGGCAGCGTGCGAGAGAGAACATCGCGGGGCGGAATGCGCAGGACAGGCGGCAGCGGCTGGCGGTCTGATGTCGAAGGAAGGGCGTTTCCCGCCCAGCTAGTCCTGCGGCTTGAGCGTTCGGCGGGTCAAGACCTGGGTGCCTTCTCTGGAGAGCAAGCGCGTGCGTTTCAGGTCGGTGTCGAAGATCGCCAGATGTGAGACTGAGCTCTCCATGATGAAGCCGATTGCGACAGGTGTACCGTCCTTCAACACTTCAACGCAGGAGTACTTGGCCGTGACACATCCCTTCAAGTATTCGAGTTCTTCGCGCTCAGCGATTGCGCGGCCCGCTGTCTCGCCAACAATCGCTGGTATCGCCATGAATGCGGTAACAACAACGAGTGCAAGAGGAAGAAGGCCGATGACGAGTGTGGTCAGCGTTGTTTGCCGTACGAGTCGTTTGAGCCAAGGAGGACGTCTTTCAAACCACTGCCATCTAGATGCGTTTGGCGTTCCGAGGGGCGTCAAGAGAACGAATACATAAAGACCAGCACCGACTGCAGTTCCGAAAAATATCAAGAGATTGCTTGCAGCTGTTCGCAGGAAGGCGAAGAAGCGCTCGAAGAGCACGTAGTAGCCGTTGATGATCAGCCAGTCTGCTGCTTTGGGGAACAGGCCTGCGTCGATTCCCCAAGCATTCAGATACGCGCGATGGGCGGCGTCGCCCAAAAAATGGAGCGCTACCGTTCCGAATGCTGCAGTTGCAGCGGCAATACTGAGAAGTGTTGGAAGACTCGGTCGGTTGAGTCTCGGTCTTGTCGTCGGCTCTGAATCATTTGCTTGCATGGAGCAACTTTAGCTTTTCCGCCGCTCTGAGATTTAGTTTCCTTGCACAGACGAACAAGCACTCCTTGCGCACTGCACGGGTTCTCTTAGCGAATCACCCCCAGCTTGCGCGCAATCGCCACCGCCTCGGTACGGCGTTTGGCCCCCAGCTTCATGTTGATATTGCGCAGGTGCGTGCGCACCGTGCTCTCCGACACGAACAGCTTCTCGCCCATCGCGTTGTTCGAGTAGCCCTCGGCCAGCAGCTGCAGCACGCGGATCTCCTTGCGCGTGAGCGGCTCCTTGGTGGCGTCGCCCGAGGGCGCCTCGGCGTCGATCGGTGAGGGCGGCGGGCCGAGCACCTGCAGCAGCCGTTGCAGGTAGTCGGCCAATATCGGGTCGCTGCGCAGCACAGGTGCCACGGCGCCGGCCTCCTGCTGCATCGCTGCCGCATAGCGGTGCACCAGCGTGCCCACGGACGGGCCCTCGTCGAGGATCAAGCGCACGAAGCCTTCCTGGCTCGCAGTCTGCAGCACGGCGCCGATTTCCTCGAGGGCGGTGGCGAGGTCGCCTGCGCGCTGCAGCGCCAGCGCGCGCAGCACGCGCAGCTTGAGTGCGCGGCGGTTGCGGTTGGCGGCGACGGCGGCGTGCAGTTCGGCGTCGAGCACGGTGAGGGCCGCACGCGCGTCGCCGAAGGCGATGTCCCAGCGCGCTTTGGCGAGCGCGAGGTAGTCGAGGTCGTGTGCGGGCAGGCGCTGGCGGCGCTCGCGTTCCCACAGCTCGGGGTCGTCGGCGCGCTGCAGCTCGTCGCGCGACGCGGGGCCGTTGCCCTGCAGCAGCAGCATGTGGGCGCGCTCCAGCTTGGCGCCCGCGACCACGCGCGGCAGTTGACGGTGGTGGCCCAGGTATTCGAGTTCGGTGAGCGCCTGGAACGCGGCGTCGATGTCGCCTGCGTGGAAGGCGATGCGCGAGCGCATGACGTGGCTCAGGATCATGTGGTCGGGCAGGCCCACGTCGCGCGCCAGCGGCAGGTACACGTTCAGCAGGTGCTCGGCCTGCACGAGCTGGTTGGTCTCGTACACGGCGCCCGCGTACAGCACGCCGGCCCAGGCGTTGCCGTGGCTGTGGTTGTACGACACGGCATGCGTCGAATCGACCGCCATGCGCAGCCGCGCGGTGGCTTGCCTCAGCCGGCCTTCGGTGAGGTCGAACAGGCCCGCGAGCGACTCGGTGTACATGCGGTTGAAGGTGCTGTTGCCCTGCTCGCGCCGCGCGGCCTCGAGCAGGCGCTGCGCCTCGCGCTGGTCGCCGCGCACCGCGAGGATATGGGCCATCGCATTGAGCAGCACGCCTTCGGCAAAGGCCAGCCCGGTGGGCAGGCGCGCGAGGCTTTCGCGGCCGGCTTCGTAGGCGGCGTCGTGCTGGTCTTCCATGGCCAGCAGCAGCGGAATGAGCGTGTGGGCGTTGGCGCGCACCTCGGGAATGGGGCTCTCGAGGCAGCCCGATTGTTCGAGCAGCCGCATGGCGTCCCACGGGCCGTGCGTGAAGCAGGTGGCCCACAGCGCGATGAGTTGCAAGAACGGATGCTCGCGCAGCTGGTGTTCAGGAATCGCCGAAAACCAGCGCGCCAGCATGCGCATGCGGCCCTGTTCGAGGAACTGCTCGGCGTAGCTGTCGAGCAGCGTGAGTGCGTGCGGATGGTCGCCGCCTTCGATGGCGTGGTCGATGGCGGGCACGGGCCGGCCGTGCGACTCGTACCAGCCCGAGGCCGCGAGGTGCAGCCGCGCGAGCTCGTCGGGCCGCTCGCGCGCCAGCTGTGCGCGCAGAAAGTCGGCGAACAGGCTGTGATAGCGCCACGCGCGCACCTCGCCACCCGCATCGCCGCTCACGGGCGTGAGGAACAGGTTGGCGGCGGCGAGCTGTTCGAGGATGACGGCGCTGTCGCCGCGCGGGCTCAGCGCCTGGCACACCGACGCGTCGAGCTGGCGCAGGATGCTGGTGCGCAACAGAAAGTCGCGGATCTCGGGTGGCTGGTGCGCGAGCACGTCTTCGGCGAGGTAGTCGGCCACGGCGCGGTCGGAGCCCGAGAAGCGCTCGATGAAGCCCGTCTCGATGCCGTGCCGCTCCAGGGCCATCGACGCCAGCCAGATGGCTGCGACCCAGCCTTCGGTCTTGCGGTGCAGCTGCGACAGCATGTCGGCCGGCAGCGCCTGCGGCGGCTGCGCGGCGGCGTGCGGCGCATGCGCCTGGCGCAGGCCGATGAAGGCGCTGGTTTCTTCCAGCGTGAAGCGCAGGCGGTCGGTGTCGATCTCGATGAGCTGGCCGCGCGCGCGCAGCCGGCCCAGGCCCAGGTCGGGCAGGCTGCGAGAGCCGATCACGATCTGCCCGCGCCGCGGCAGGTGCTCGACGAGCTCGCGCACGAGGCCGAGCACGGCGGGTTCCTGCACCACCTCGAAGTCGTCGAGGAAGAGCGTGAAGGGCGAGTCGTGCGCGGCCAGCGCGGCCACGGCGTCGAAGGGCGCGTGGCTTGCGGGCTCGTCCACGCCGATGCGCTGCACGGCCTCGGCCAGGCAGTTGAGAAAGCGCGACACGTCGTTGTCGGCGCGGTCGAGCGTGAGCCATGCGGTGGCGATGCCCTGCGCGTCCATGCGCTCGCGGATCTGTGCCATGGCAGTGGTCTTGCCGAAGCCGGCGGGTGCGCGCACCAGCACCAGCTTGACGGTGGCGGCCGCGATTTCTTCGCTGATGGCGGTGCGCGGCACCTGCGTGGCCACGAAGGCCGGCGGGTTGAGCTTGGTCTCGAGAATCCGGAGCGAGGAAGGGGGAACGGGGGCTGGTGCAGGCATCGCAAAGGGGGAGTGAATGCCTGGAAATTCCGTCGCTTCCGACGATTCCGGCAACCGATTCTGCTTCCTAAACTGGCCGCAGACAAACTGAATTCCCCTGCATCCGGTGGCCCTGCGCACCCGGGCAGCGCCCTGCCCATGACCCACGACGTTTTCATCTACGACCACGTGCGAACCCCGCGCGGCAAGGGGCGCGCCGACGGTGCGCTGCACCCCATCACGCCGGTGCAGCTGGCCACGCAGGTGCTGCAGGCGCTGCGCGAACGCCATGCACTCGACCCCACGCAGATCGAGGACGTGGGCCTGGGCGTGGTGATGCCCGTGGGCGAGCAGGGCGCCGACATCGCGCGCGTGGCGCTGCTGTCGGCGGGCTACGGCGACAGCGTGGTCGGCTTTCAGCTCAACCGCTTCTGCACCTCGGCGCTCGACACGCTCAAGATGGGCTTCGGCCTCGTGGCCTCGGGCCAGGCCGACGCGGTGATCGGCGGCGGCGTGGAGTCGATGTCGCGCGTGACCATCGGCAGCGACGGCGGCGCGGTCTACACCGACCCCGCCGTGGGCCAGCGCTACCCCTACATCCCCAACGGCGTGGCGGCCGACCTCATGGCCATGCTCGACGGCGTGGACCGCGAGGCGGTCGATGCCTACGCCATGGAAAGCCAGCGCCGCGCCGCCGTGGCGCAGGCCGAAGGCCGCTTCGACCGCTCGCTCGTTCCCGTGCGCGACCGGCTCGGCCGCACCGTGCTCGCGAAAGACGAGGCCAACCGCCCCGGCACCACGATGGCCGACCTCGCCAAGCTCAAGCCCGCCTTTGCCGGCGTGGCCGCGCAGGGCTACGAAGCGATCCTGCTGCAGCGCTATCCCCAGCTCTCGCACATCGACCCGATCCACACGGGCGGCAACTCGAGCGGCATCGTCGACGGCGCCTGCGCGGTGCTGCTGGGCAACCGCGACTACGGCACGCGCAACGGTCTGACGCCGCGCGCGCGCATCGTCGGCAGCGCCTCGTGCGCCGACGAGCCATTGCTGAGCCTGGGCGGCCCGATGCCGGCCACCGAGCGCCTGCTGGCGCGCTGCGGCCTGCGCATCGGCGACATCGACCTGTTCGAGGTCAACGAAGCTTTTTCGGTGGTGCCGATGCGTTATGCGCGGCACTTCGACATCGACCCCGCGCGCATCAACGTGAACGGCGGCGCCATCGCGCTGGGCCACCCGCTGGGCGCGACCGGCGCGATCCTCACGGGCACGCTGCTCGACGAGCTGGAGCGGCGCGACGCGGGCCTGGGCCTGGTCACGCTGTGCGCCGCGGCGGGGCAATCGACCGCGCTGGTGATCGAGCGCGTCTGAGCGCGTCTTCTCTCAAGTTCTTTTCTCATGCATTCCAACATCCGATTCGAGGTCGATGCCGACGGCGTCGCGCTCCTCACCCTCGACGTGCCCGGCCGGCCGATGAACGTGTTCACGCCCGGCTTCACGGCCGACCTGCGCGCGGCCGTGGCGCAGATCGTGCAGCGCGCCGACGTGCGCGGCGCGGTCATCACCTCGGGCAAGGCCAGCGGCTTCATGGCCGGCGCCGATCTCAAGGACCTCGTGGGCTTTCATGCGACGGGCGGCAGCGCGGCCGACGCCGCCGAGGCCATCGCGCCCGGCGGTCGCGTGCTGCGCGAACTGGAGCGCTGCGGCAAGCCCGTGGCGGTGGCCATCAACGGCGTGGCGCTGGGCGGTGGCTTCGAACTGGCACTGGCCTGCCATCACCGCGTGCTGCTCGACGAGCCGCGCGCAGTGGTCGGGCTGCCCGAGGTCACGGTCGGTCTGCTGCCGGTGGGCGGCGGTACGCAGCGGCTGCCGCGCCTCATCGGCATTGCGCGCGCGCTGCCGCTGCTGCTCTCGGGCCAGCACGTGGCGCCGGCCGAGGCGCTGGCGCTGGGCATGGTCGATGCGCTGGCACCGGCCGACCAGCTCGTGCCGGTCGCGCGCCGCTGGGTGCTCGACCACCCCGAGGCCGGCCAGCAGCCGTGGGACGTGAAGGGCTTCAAGGTGCCGGGCGGCGCGGGCGCGCTGGCGCCGCACGCGGGCGCGAGCTTCGGCGCCACGCTGGCGCAGGTGCGGCGCGACACGCACGACAACCTGCCGGCGCCGCTGGCCATCCTGTCGGCCGTGTACGAAGGCACGCAGTTGCCGATGGACGCGGGGCTGGCGGTCGAGGCGCAATGCTTCGGCCCCTTGCTGGCCGGCCCGGTGGCGCGCAACCTGATGCGCACGCTGTTCGTGAACCGGGGCGCGGCGCTGCGGCGCAAGGGCGACCTGAGCGCGGTCAATACCGCGTATGTCGAACGGCTGCGGCAGCTGTACCGCAGTGAAGGTGCGGCGCTGTTGAGCGAGGGCGTGTCGCCTGCGCTCATTGCGAATGCCGCGCGGCAGGCTGGGTTGGGCGAGAGCCCGCTGACCGCTGAAGCCACCGCGACACAGACTGCCGCATCGCAGCCCGACGCACGCGCCGTCGGCGAACGTCTGCTGGCACTGCTCGCGCTCGAAGCGGTACGTTGCCTCGAAGAAGGCGTGCTGAAGCAGCCGGTCGAAGCCGACCTCGGCGCCGTGCTCGCGCTGGGCTACCCCGACTGGACCGGCGGCACGCTCTCGTACATCGAAACGGTCGGCCTCGCCGCCTTCGTCGCACGCTGCGATGCACTCGCAGCGCGCCACGGCGAGCGATTCAAGCCTACGGCTGCGTTGCGCGAGCGCGCGCAATCGAACACCTCGTTTTATCCCACGGAGCAGGCCGCGTGAGCACAGGCCGCGCCGAAGCGCTGCAGTCGCTGGTCGCGCAGCTGCAGCTCGAACAGCTCGAGAAGAACCTGTTCCGCGGCACCAGCACCGACATCGGCGCGCCCGCCGTCTTCGGCGGCCAGGTGCTCGGACAGGCGCTGATGGCCGCGGCCCGCACGGTCGACGGGCATGCGGCGCATTCGCTGCACGGCTACTTCTTGCGCGCAGGCGACAAGGCCGCGCCCATCGTCTACGACGTCGACCGCATCCGTGACGGCGCGAGCTTCACCACGCGGCGCGTGGTCGCCATCCAGCATGGCGAGCCGATCTTCCACATGTCGGCCTCGTTCCATCGGCGCGAGGAGGGCGTGTCGCACCAGTGCGCCATGCCCGAGGCGCCACCGCCCGAAGCACTGACGCCGCGTGCCGGCTCGCGCGCTGGACCTCCTATACGGGTCGAAGGACCGATCGAGTTCCGCTACGTCGATCCGCGCGACCCGGTCACGGCCGGCCCGCGCCCGCCGCAGAGCCAGCTCTGGCTGCGTACCGCCGACGTGCTGCCCGACGACCCGCTGCTGCACCAGGCCATGCTGGCCTATGCCTCCGGCTACAGCTTCATGGGCGTGGCGATGCAGCCGCACGGCCTGGCCTTTCAACAACCCGGCGTGCAGGGCGTGAGCCTGGACCACGCGATGTGGTTCCACCGCGATTTCCGTTGCGACGACTGGCTGCTGTACGACGCCGATTCGCCCTCGGCTGAACATGCGCGCGGCTTCTGCCGTGGCGCGCTGTTCGACCGCGCCGGCCGGCTCGTGGCCTCGGTTGCGCAGGAAGGCCTGATCCGGGTGCGCCGATGATCAAGCTCGTCTTCTGCCTGCGGCGGCTGCCGCACCTGGACCGCGCGCAGTTCCAGCACCACTGGCGCCATGTGCATGCGCCGCTCGTGGCCGAACGCGCCGAGGTGCTCGGCTTGCGGCGCTACGTGCAGTCGCACACGCTCGACGATGCGCTGGTGCAGCCGCTGGCCGTGCCGCGCGGCAGCCCCGCGCCCTTCGACGGCGTGGCCGAGCTGTGGTGGGACAGCCTCGAGGCGCGCACCGGTGCGCAGCGCGACGAAGCCCGCCGCGCGAGTGCCGAGCTGCTCGCGGACGAGCGCCGCTTCATCGACCTGGCCGCTTCGCCGATCTTCTTCACCGACAAGTTCGCCGTGGTCGGCGACCCCGCCGCCGAGGCGGTGCGCGACTACCTGCAGGCGCGCGGCCGCCTGTAATCGTCGCTTCGGACGATGCCTGCGCGCAGGGCGCGTCCCTAAACTTTTTCCCACAGGTTGGCGTGTCGCCGGCCGCGAGGAGACCCCCTTTGTTCCAAGGCGAAAGTATCGAAGTCCTGCCGCTGCAGGACGGGCTGGTGGAGCTGCGCTTCGACCGGCGCGGCGAGGCCATCAACAAGCTCGACGCGCGCACGGTCGACGAGTTCCGCCAAGCCACCGAACGCATCGCGGCCTCGCCGGAGGTGCGCGGCGTGCTCGTGACGAGCGCGAAAGACGTGTTCATCGTCGGTGCCGACATCACCGAGTTCGGCGCCACCTTCCAGCAGGCCGAGGCCGACATTGCGCGCGGCGTGCGCGCCAGCAACGAGCTGTTCAACGCCTTCGAAGACCTGGCCGTGCCCAGCGTGGTCGCCATCAACGGCTTCGCGCTCGGCGGCGGGCTGGAGCTGGCGATGCTCGCGCCGCTGCGTGTGATGGCCGACACGGCCCAGGTCGGCGTGCCCGAGGTGAAGCTCGGCCTGTTCCCCGGCTTCGGCGGCACGGTGCGGCTGTCGCGCCTCGCGGGCCTGGCCACGGCCATCGACTGGGTGGCAAGCGGCAAGCCGGCCAAGGCGCCGGCCGCGCTGGCCGCGGGCGTGACCGACGAGGTCGCCGCGCCCGACGCCCTGCGCGACCGTGCGCTCGCGCTGCTGCAGCGTGCGGTGCGCGGCGAGGTCGATTGGCAAGCCGCGCAGCAACGCAAGCGCGCGCCGCTGGCGGTGTCGGCCCAAGAGGCGGGCGCGCTGGTCGAGACGGCGCGCACGCAGGTGGCAGCGCGCAGCGGCAAGCACCAGCCCGCGGCCCTCATCGCGCTCGAGATGATGGCCGAGGCCGCAGGCCGCGACCGCGCGGGCGCGCTCGATCTCGAGTCGGCCGCCTTCGGCCACGTCGCGAAGACACAGGCCGCCGCCTCGCTGGTGCAGGCCTTTCTCAACGACCAGGCGCTCAAGAAGCTCTACAAGCGCCACGCGCGTGAAGGCCGTCCGGTGAAGCAGGCGGCCGTGCTCGGCGCCGGCATCATGGGCGGCGGCATCGCCTACACCAGCGCGCTGCGCGGCACGCCGGTGCGCATGAAGGACATCGCGCAACCGCAGCTCGACCTGGGCATGGCCGAGGCCGGCAAGCAGCTCGCCAAGCAGGTGAAGAACGGCCGGCTCGCGCAGGCCAAGGTCGATGCCATCCAGGCGTCGATCGTGCCGCAGCTCGACGAGGCCGGCTTCGACACGGTGGACTGCGTGGTCGAGGCCGTGGTCGAGAACCTCGAGGTCAAGCGCAAGGTGCTGGCCGCGCTGGAAGGCAGCGTGAAGCCCGGCACCGTGATCGCCTCGAACACCTCGAGCCTTCGCATCGACGACATCGCCCAGCCGCTCGCACGGCCCGAAGACTTTGTCGGCATGCACTTCTTCAACCCCGTGCCGGTGATGCAGCTGGTGGAAGTGATCCAGGGCGCGAAGACGAGCAACGCCGCCGTGTCCACCGCCGTGGGCTATGCCGTGGCCGTGGGCAAGACGCCCATCGTGGTGAAGGACTGCCCTGGCTTCCTGGTCAACCGCATCCTCACGCCGTACATCAACGCCTTCGTGCAGTTGGTGGCCGACGGCGCCGACTTCGAGGCCGTCGACCGCGCGATGGAAGCCTTCGGCTGGCCCATGGGCCCGGCCTACCTGCAGGACGTGGTGGGCATGGACGTGGGCGCGCACGTGGGCGACGTGATCGCCGCGGGCTACCCCCAGCGCATGCCGGTCATTGAACGCAACGCCGTGAAGCTCATGGTGGCGAACAAGCGCTACGGCCAGAAGAACGGCGCCGGTTTCTATCGCTACGAGAACGACCCCACGGGCCGCCCGCGGAAGTCCACTGCGCCCGAGGCGCATGCGCTGGTCGCCACGCTGCAGCCGCAGGGCCGGCACGACTTCGCCGACGCGGAGATCGTCGAACGCATGATGCTGCCGATGGTGGTCGAGGCCGCGCACGCGCTCGAAGACGGCGTGGTCGCCACGCCGGCCGAACTCGACATGGCACTGCTGCTCGGCGTGGGCTTTCCGGCCTATGCAGGCGGCGCGCTCAAGTACGCCGACTGGCTCGGGCTGGACCGCGTGGTCGCGCTGTGCGACAAGCATGCGGCGCTCGGCGCGCCGTATGTGCCCACGGCGCGCATGCGCGAGATGGCGGCGCGCAAGCTGCGCTACTACCCGGTCTGAACGGCAGGCATTTCGTTTTTCATTTTTCCTTTCTCTCTCACTCTCCAAGGACAACAAGAGATGCAACTCGATTCCAGCATTGCCGCCGTCGTCACGGGCGGCGCCTCGGGCCTCGGGGCCGCCTCCGCGCGCCGCCTGGCCAGCCACGGCGTGAAGGTCGCGCTGTTCGACCTCAACGAGGCGCAGGGCGAGGCCCTCGCCAAGGAACTGGGCGGCGTGTTCTGTAAGGTCGACGTGACCTCCGAGGAGCAGGTCGATGCAGCCTTTGCCAAGGCGCGCGCCGCGCACGGCCAGGAGCGCGTGCTGGTCAACTGCGCCGGCACCGGCAACGCGGTGAAGACCGCGAGCCGCGACAAGGCCTCGGGCGAGATCAAGCACTTTCCGCTCGCCAACTTCGACCGCATCATCCAGATCAACCTCGTGGGCACCTTCCGCTGCATCGCCAAGTCGGCGGCCGGCATGCTCACGCTCGACACGCTGGAAGACGGCGAGCGCGGCGCCATCGTCAACACCGCCTCGGTCGCGGCGCAAGACGGCCAGATGGGGCAGGCCGCATACACCGCCTCGAAGGCCGGCATCGTCGGCATGACGCTGCCCATTGCGCGCGACCTCATGGGCGAGGGCATCCGCGTGAACACCATCCTGCCGGGCATCTTCAACACGCCGCTGCTGCAGGGCGCCCCCGACAACGTGAAGGCCGCACTGGCCGCCTCGGTGCCGTTCCCCAAGCGCCTGGGCAACCCGGCCGAGTACGCGACGCTGGCCGAGCTGATGATCACCAACGGCTACTTCAATGGCGAGAGCGTGCGGCTGGACGGCGCGATCCGGATGGCGCCGCGCTGACGTCAGGGCGCAGAAGGGCCGTCGTCAGCCCTTCTGCGCACGCCCCCGCGCCTGCACCGCCTCGCGCCGCGCGCGCAGCACTTCTGGCGTGAGCGATGCCGCCCACTCGCGCGTGGCGACCTGTTCCAGCGCCATGCCTTCGGCAAAGCTGCGCGCATGGCCGTCGTCGATCAGGCGCTTGTAGACCGGCAGCATCTCGGGCAGCGCGCTCGCGATGTCGGCGGCCAGCGCGAGCGCCTCGGGCATCAGCTGCTCGGGCGTGGTCACGCGGTTGACCAGCCCCCAGCGCTCGGCCTGCTCGGCGCCGACGAAGTTTCCGCTGAAGGCCATCTCCTTCGCACGCGCAATGCCGATGAGCCGCGACAGCCGCTGCGACAGCCCCCAGCCCGGAATCACGCCGATGCGCGCGTGCGTGTCGGCGAAACGCGCCTCGCTCGACGCGATCAGCAGGTCACAGGCCAGCGCCACCTCGAGGCCGCCCGTGAGGGCCGCGCCGTTCACGGCGCCGATCACCGGCCGCGGAAAGTTCGCGAGCGCGGTGGCCACGTCGGTGCCGGCGTCGCCGGTGATGGCGCCCGGGTCGATCTCGCGCAGGTCGAGGCCGGCGCAGAAGGCGCGGCCCGCGCCGGTGACGATGAGAACGCGCACGCTGTCGTCCTGCGCGAGCGTGTCGAGCGTGCGCACCAGGGCGCGCCGCAGTGCGAGCGACAGAGCGTTCATGGCCTGCGGGCGGTTCAGCGTGAGGCAGGCGCAGCCGTCCTGCGGGCGGGTGAGCAGAAGGATGTCGGCGTCGTCGGTTGCAGGTGTGTTCATGGCATGTCAGTGTTGGGCGCAGTCCGTACCGGGGCATCGTCGGAACGGACGAATCCGGCGGGCTTGTCCCGCTCACGACTCGAAACCCGCGCCCGCATCGGCACCATCCGCCGCATTGTCTTCATTGAATCCACAGAGAGAAAGAAGGAGCGTCCCCCATGGACTTCAGCCTCACCCCGGCCCAGCTCGACCTGCAGGAACGAACGCGCCGCTTCATCGCCGAAGAGGTGATGCCGCTCGAATCCGACCCCCGGCAGGATTCGCACGGCCCCGCCGAGGCGCTGCGCGACGAGCTGGTGGCGCGCGCACGCCGCGCCGGTTTGCTCACGCCGCATGCGTCGAAGGAACACGGCGGGCTGGGCCTGTCGCACGTCGATAAGGCCATCGTGTTCGAGGAGGCGGGCTACTCGCCGCTCGGCCCGGTGGCGCTCAACATCCACGCGCCCGATGAAGGCAACGTGCACCTGATGGAAGTGGTCGCCACGCCGGCGCAGAAGGCGCGCTGGCTGCAGCCGCTCATCGACGGCCACGTGCGCTCGTGCTTCTGCATGACCGAGCCGCCGCCCGGCGCCGGCTCCGACCCGTCGATGATGCAGACCGTGGCCGTGCGCGACGGCGACCACTACGTGATCACCGGGCGCAAGTGGTTCATCACCGGCGCCACCGGCGCGGGCTTCGCGATCATCATGGCGCGCATGGAAGACGGTTCGTCGACCATGTTCCTGGCCGACATGAACCAGCCCGAGATTGTCGTCGAGCGGCAGATCGACGCGCTCGACAGCTGCTTCACCGGCGGCCACGGCGTGGTGCGTTTCGACGGCCTGCGCGTGCCGGCCGCCGACGTGCTGGGTGCCATCGGCGAGGGCTTTCGCTACGCGCAGGTGCGGCTGGCGCCCGCGCGCCTCACGCACTGCATGCGCTGGCTCGGCGCGGCGCGCCGCGTGCACGAACTCGCCACCGACTACGCCCGCCGCCGCCAGGCCTTCGGCCATGCGCTGGTGGAGCACGAAGGCGTGGGCTTCATGCTGGCCGACAACGACATGGACCTGCACGTCTCGCGCCTGACCATCTGGCATTGCGCGTGGGTGCTCGATCAGGGCGGCAAGGGCCGGCACGAGTCGAGCGTGGCCAAGGTGCTGTGCTCGGAGGCCGAGTGGCGCGTGGTCGACCGCTCGGTGCAGATCCTCGGTGCGAGCGGCGTGTCGGACGAGACCGTGGCCGCGCGCATCTTCCGCGACATGCGGGCCTTCAGGATCTATGACGGCCCATCGGAGGTCCATCGCTGGAGCATGGCCAAGCGCCTCGCCAAGGCCTGATTCAGGCTGCGGGGGCCGGCGTCATTCCGCCGGCTCTTCCGCTCCCCCCTGCGCATCGTCCACCCGCTGCATGTTGTCGAGCAGCTTCAGCAGGTAGTGCAGGGTGTGCGTGACGTCGTTCACCGAGAACCCGTCAAGCACCTGCTCGTAGTAGGCGTAGATCTTCGGCTGCGCCTCCACCTTCCAGACGTGTTGCCCCGACCCGGTCATCGTGACCAGCCGTGACCGCCGGTCGCGGCTGTCGGGTGCGGTCGTCACGTGCCCGTCGCGCTCCATGCGGCTGACCAGGCCCGACAGGTTCTGGCGGCTGACCTTCAGGTAGCGCGCCAGGTCTCCCACGCTCATTCCCCCCACGGCCTCGTCGCGCGACAGCGCGCCGAGCACGGCCCATTGCTGCGTCGTCAGGCCCTCGGCCTCGACCGCGCGGCTGCCTGTTTTATGCAACATGTTTGCGCATTGATAGAGGCGGAAGAACACCCGGTTTGCCAGCGCCATGCGTGCTGCGTCAGTGTTTTCACTAGTGTTTGGCATGTTTTTTCTTTCGGAAAGGCTTGCGCGACGCCACTGCGGCATTCAATAATACGTCAACGTATTTACGTAAATGCCTAAAAAGCGGCGCCCAACGGCCCAACGATATAGCAAGCCCTCGCACCCCAGGAGAACCAGATGCAGCGATTTCAGGACAAGACAGTGATCGTCACCGGCGGCGGTGGCGGCATCGGCGGCGCCACCAGCCGCCGTTTCGCCCAGGACGGCGCCCGCGTGGCGGTGTTCGACATGAACCTCGAGGCCGCCGAAGCGGTGGCCGCGCAGATCCGCGCCGACGGCGGCCAGGCGCAGGCCTTCCGCTGCGACATCACCGACCGCCCCGGCGTCGATGCGGCCGTGGCCGCCGTGGTGGAGCGCTTCGGCCCGGTCGACGTGCTGGTCAACAACGCCGGCTGGGACGTGTTCAAGCCCTTCACCAAGACCGAGCCCGCGCAGTGGGACAAGCTCATCGCCATCAACCTCACCGGCGCGCTGCACATGCACCACGCCGTGCTGCCCGGCATGGCCGCGCGCAAGGCGGGGCGCATCGTCAACATCGCCTCCGACGCGGCGCGCGTGGGCTCGTCGGGCGAGGCGGTGTACGCGGCCTGCAAGGGCGGGCTCGTGGCGTTCTCGAAGACCATCGCCCGCGAGCACGCGCGCCACGGCATCACCGTGAACGTCGTGTGCCCCGGCCCGACCGACACCGCGCTCTTCGCCGAATACAAGGAAGGCGCGGGCAACCCCGAGAAGCTCATGGAGGCCTTCACGCGCTCCATTCCGCTGGGCCGCATCGGCCAGCCGAACGACCTGCCGGGCGCCATTCTTTTCTTCGCCAGCGACGACGCGGCCTTCGTGACCGGGCAGGTGCTCAGCGTCTCGGGCGGCCTGACGATGAACGGCTGAACCCCACACACCAGACACCTTTCAGGAGACACACATGGCATCCCCCGACTTCGAAGACATCCTCTACGACGTGCGCAACGGCGTGGCGTGGATCACCATCAATCGCCCCGAGAAGATGAACGCCTTCCGCGGCCAGACCTGCGACGAGATCATCCGCGCGCTCAACCGCGCGGGCTACGACCGCGGCGTGGGCGCCATCGTGCTGGCCGGTGCCGGCGAGAAAGCCTTCTGCACCGGCGGCGACCAGTCGGCCCACAACGGCAACTACGACGGTCGCGGCACCATCGGCTTGCCGATGGAAGAGCTGCACGACGCCATCCGCAACGTGCCCAAGCCCGTCATCGCGCGCGTGCAGGGCTTTGCCATCGGCGGCGGCAACGTGCTGTGCACCATCTGCGACCTGACCATCGCGTCCGAGAAGGCTGTGTTCGGCCAGGTCGGCCCGAAGATGGGCTCGGTCGATCCGGGCTACGGCACCGCCTTCCTGGCCCGCGTGGTCGGCGAGAAAAAGGCGCGCGAAATCTGGTACCTCAACCGCCGCTACAGCGGCGCCGAGGCCGTGGCCATGGGCCTGGCCAACGCCGTCGTGCCGCACGAGCAGCTCGATGCCGAGGTGCAGAAGTGGGCCGAGGAAATCTGCGAGCGCAGCCCCACCGCGCTGGCCATTGCCAAGCGCAGCTTCAACGCTGACACCGCGCACCAGGCCGGCATTGCAGGCCTGGGCATGTACGCACTCAAGCTGTACTACGACACCGAAGAGTCGCGCGAGGGCGTTGCGGCCCTGCAGGAACGGCGCAAGCCCGAGTTCCGCAAGTACGCCAAGTAGCCGCACCGGACACACCGCGATGAACCCGTACATCGACGACGACCTGGCGACGCTGGCCGAGCATGCGCGCCGCTTTGCCACCGGGCGCGTGGCGCCCGGCTTCCTGGAGCGCGACGCCACGCGCGTGCTCGACCGCACGCTGATGCGCGAGATGGGCGAGATGGGTTTCATCGCGCCCGAGCTGCCCGAGGCCCACGGCGGCCAGGGCCTGGGCTGCCTGGCCGCCGGCGTGATCCACGAAGAGATCGCCCGCGCCGACCTGAGCCTGAGCTACATCAACCTGCTGGCCTCGCTCAACGGCCAGATCCTCTGCGAGCACGGCCGGCCCGAAGTGGTGGCGCCGTGGCTGGCAAAGCTCACGCAGGGCGAGGCGCTGTTCGCCATTGCGCTCACCGAGCCGCGCGGCGGTTCCGACGCCGCCAACCTGCGCCTGCGCGTGGAGCGCGTGGGCGATCACTACGTGCTCAACGGCGAGAAGACCTCCATCTCGGCCGCCGACCAGGCCGACGCGGCCGTGGTGTTCGGCCGCACCGGCAGCCTCGAATCGGCCGCCCACGGCGTGACCGCGCTGCTGGTGCCGATGGACCTGCCCGGCGTCACGCGCAACCGCTTCGATTGCCACGGCCAGCGCGCCATCGGGCGCGGCTCGCTGTTCTTCGAGAACGTGCGCGTGCCCGTCGACCACCGGTTGGGCGAAGAGAACAAGGGCTTCGTGCAGGTCATGCAGGGCTTCGACTTCTCGCGCGCGCTCATCGGGCTGCAGGTGCTGGCCGTGGCGCGCGTGGCGCTGGAAGAAACCTGGGAGTACGTCGCGCAGCGCGAGGCCTTCGGCAAGCCGCTGTCGGCCTTCCAGGGCGTGTCGCATCCGCTGGCCGACTTCGACACGCAGATCGAGGCCGCGCGCCTGCTGTGCCTGCAGACCCTGTGGCTCAAGGACAAGGGCGCGCCGCACACCGCCGAGGCCGCCATGTGCAAGTGGTGGGGCCCCAAGCTGGCCTACGACGCCATCCACCAGTGCCTGCTGATGTTCGGCCACGGCGGCTACGACCGCGGGCCGATGGAGCAACGCCTGCGCGACGTGCTGGGCTTCCAGATCGGCGACGGCACGGCCCAGATCATGAAGACCATCGTCGCTCGCACGCGTGCGGGGCGCTCGGCAGTGCCCGCGTAGTCGCATCCCTGGCTTTCCGGTTCGCACAACAAGAGGAGACAAGACATCATGGAATTCGACGCCGTACTGCTGCCCCCGCGCCGCGCGCGCATGGTGGCCCAGGGCCTGTGGCACGACCGCACCATCAACGATGCGCTCGACGCCTGCATTGCCGCCTGCCCCGACAAGGTGGCGCTCACCGCGGTGCGCGTGAAGGATGGCGAGGGCGACGCTGCCACCGTGCGCTTCACCTACCGCGAGCTGGGCCGCATGGCCGACCGCATCGCCGTGGGCCTGGCGCGGCTGGGCGTGGGCCGCAACGACGTGGTGGCCTGCCAGCTGCCCAACTGGTGGGAGTTCACGCTGACCTACCTGGCCTGCTCGCGCATCGGCGCGGTGATGAACCCGCTGATGCACATCTTCCGCGAGCGCGAGCTGTCGTTCATGCTGCGGCACGGCGCGGCCAAGGTGCTGATCGTGCCGTCGCGTTTCCGGGGTTTCGACTTCGCGCAGATGGCCATGGGCCTGCAGGCCGACCTGCCCGACCTCGCGCAGGTGGTGGTGGTCGGCGGCAGCGGCGCGAACAGCTTCGAGGCGCTGCTGGCCGGCCCTGCCTGGGAGCAGGCGCCCGATGCCGCTCAAATCTTGCAGCAGCACCGGCCCGGCCCCGACGACGTGACCCAGCTCATCTACACCTCGGGCACCACCGGCGAGCCCAAGGGCGTGATGCACTCGGCCAACACCACCATGGCGAACATCGTGCCCTACGCGCAGCGGCTCGGTCTGGGCGCCGGCGACGTGGTGCTCATGGCCTCGCCCATGGCGCATCAGACCGGCTTCATGTACGGGCTCATGATGCCGATCCTGCTGCAGGCCTCGGTCGTGCTGCAGGACATCTGGGAACCGAAGCAGGCCATCGCGTCGATCAACGCCGAGGGCGTGAGCTTCACCATGGCGTCCACGCCCTTCCTGTCCGACCTGTCGAAGACC
This sequence comes from Variovorax sp. EBFNA2, assembly GCF_033802765.1. Classification (NCBI taxonomy): domain Bacteria; kingdom Pseudomonadati; phylum Pseudomonadota; class Betaproteobacteria; order Burkholderiales; family Comamonadaceae; genus Variovorax; species Variovorax sp. EBFNA2. The sequence goes on along the minus strand of NZ_CP138496.1, from coordinate 5,670,790 downwards.
GTGGCCGAGTCGGGCATGGCCGTGCCCACGCTGCGCGCTTTTCTCTGCGCTGGTGCACCCATTCCGGGCGCGCTGGTCGAGCAGGCCCGCCAGGCGCTGGGCGCCAAGATCGTGTCGGCCTGGGGCATGACCGAGAACGGCGCCGTCACGCTCACGCGGCTGGACGACGACGACGAGCGTTCCATCCACACCGACGGCTGTCCGCTGCCCGGCGTCGAGCTCAAGGTGGTCGATGTCGACGGCCTCGCGCTGCCGGCGGGCGAGATCGGCAAGCTGATGCTGCGCGCGTGTTCCAACTTCGGCGGCTACCTGAAGCGCCCGCAGCTCAACGGCACCGACGCGGCCGACTGGTTCGACACCGGCGACCTCGCGCGCATCGACGAGCGCGGTTACGTGCGCATCGCCGGGCGCACCAAGGACGTGATCATTCGCGGCGGCGAGAACATTCCCGTGGTCGAGATCGAGTCGCTGCTGTACCGCCACCCCGACGTGGCCATGGCCGCCGTGGTCGCCTACCCCGACGAGCGCCTGGGCGAGCGCGCCTGCGCGGTGGTGGTGCCCAAGCCGGGGCGGCAGGTCGACCTGCCGTCGATCGTTGCCTTCCTCAAGGCCGAGAAGGTGGCGCTGCAGTACATCCCGGAGCGCCTCGTGGTGCGCGAGACGATGCCGTCCACGCCCTCCGGAAAGATCCAGAAGTTCAAGCTGCGCGACCTGCTGCGCGCGGACGAATCGGGCGCCCCGGCCGCCTGAGCGCACCTGCCGATCCTTTCGACACAACAACGGAGACAAGACATGCAACAGAAGCAATTCGCCGCCGGCGTGGGCCGGCGGCTGGGCCGCGCCGTGGCCGCATTGGGTGGCCTCGCACTCGCCGGTCACGCGGCCTGGGCGCAGGCGCCCGCCGCCACGCCCACCGGGGCTGCGGCCTGGCCGTCCAAGCCCATCCGCGTGGTCGTCGGCTTTGCGCCCGGCGGCAGCACCGACGTGATGGCGCGCATCCTCGCGCAGTCGCTGTCGGAGTCGCTCGGCCAGACCGTGCTGATCGACAACAAGCCCGGCGCCAGCGGCAACATCTCGGCCTCCGAGGTGGTGCGCGCCGCGCCCGACGGCCACACCTTCCTCATCGCACCCACCTCGGTCGAGACCGCCAACCCCTCGCTCTTCAAGGCGAGCCTGCTGCCTTCGCGCGACCTCACGCCGGTGGCCACGGTCGGGCGCACGCAGATGTACCTCGTCGCCAAGCCGCAGCTGCCCGCGAAGGACGTGCGCGAGCTGGTCACGCTGGCGCGGGCCAAGCCCGGCACGCTCTCGTACGCCTCGGCCGGCGCGGGCACGCCGCCGCACCTGGCCTGCGAGCTGTTCAAGCAGGCCACCGACACGCAGGTCACCCACGTGCCCTACCGCGGCGCCGCGCCGGCCTTGCAAGACGTGCTCTCGGGCCAGGCCGATTTCGTCTGCGACCCCGGCATCGCCTTCCAGCACATCCGCGCCGGCAAGGCCAAGCTGCTGGGCATCGTGAGCGCCAAGCGCTCGCCCTTCTTCCCCGACGTGCCCACCGTGGGCGAGCAGGGCTTCCCGGGCGCCAACCTCGACATCTGGTTCGGCATGTGGGCGCCCAACGGCACACCGCCCGAGGTGCTGGCCCGCATGAGCGCCGAGCTCGGCAAGGCGCTGGCCCTGCCGAGCGTCAAGTCGCGCTATGGCGATCTGGGCGCGGAGCCCATCGCCATGAGCACGCCCGAGTTCCGCAAGTTGTTGGCCGACGAAGGCGCCATGCTTTCCGCGCTCATCGCGCGCCAGAAGATCGTGGTGGATTGAGTTCATGACCATGCCCGACGCTCCCGTGCTCACCCATGTCGACGGCCGCGTCGGCGTGATCACCCTGAACCGCCCGCGCCAGCTCAATGCGCTCGACGACGCGCTCATGGACGCCCTCGGCGCCGCGCTGCTGGCCTTCGACGCCGACGCGGGCATCGGCGCCATCGTCGTCACCGGCGGCGACACCGCCTTCGCCGCCGGTGCCGACATCGCGGCGATGGCCGACTGGGGCTACGCCGACGTGGTGCGCGACGATTTCATCACCCGCAACTGGGAGACCATCCGCCGCGTGCGCAAGCCCGTGATCGCCGCGGTCGCCGGCTTTGCCTACGGCGGCGGTTGCGAGCTGGCGCTGGCCTGCGACATCGTGCTGGCCGCCGAATCGGCGCGCTTTGCGTTGCCCGAGATCAAGCTCGCCATGCTGCCGGGCGCCGGCGGTACCCAGCGCCTGCCGCGCGCCATCGGCAAGGCCAAGGCGATGGAGATGTGCCTGGCCGCACGCGTGCTCGATGCGGCCGAGGCCGACCGCTACGGCCTGGTGTCGCGCGTGGTCGCGCCCGAGGCGCTCATGCCCGAGGCCCTGGCGCTGGCCGCGCGCATCGCGGGCTACTCGCTGCCGGCGCTCGTGGCGATCAAGGAGTCGGTCAACCGGGCGTGGGAATCGTCGCTGTCCGAGGGCATCTTGTTCGAGCGGCGCCAGCTGCACGCGCGCTTTGCCACCGAGGATGCACGCGAAGGCCTGCAGGCGTTCCTGGCGCGGCGCCCGCCCGTGTTCGGCCACCGCTGAGAGGGTGAGGGCGCGCGGCATGGCGCCCAAAATCGTCGGTTCCGACGACGCTGTGCGGCGGCGCGGCGCCAACAATGCGCTGGACTGTCGAACCGAACCCATCACCGGAGATTTCACATGCCCGAAGCCTATATCGTCGCCGCCGCGCGCACCGCCGGAGGCCGCCGCAACGGCCGCCTCGCCGGATGGCACCCGGCCGACCTGGCCGCACAGGTGCTCAACGCGCTCGTGGAGCGCACCGACGCCGACCCCGCGCTGATCGAAGACGTCATCATGGGCTGCGTCGGCCAGGCCGGCGAGCAGGCCTCGAACATCGCGCGCAACGCGGTGCTGGCCTCGCGCCTGCCCGAGTCGGTGCCCGCCACCTCGGTCGACCGCCAGTGCGGCTCGTCGCAGCAGGCGCTGCACTTCGCGGCGCAGGCCGTCATGTCGGGCACGATGGACATCGTGATCGCCGCCGGCGTCGAGAGCATGAGCCGCGTGCCCATGGGCCTGCCCACCACGCTGCCGCTGAAGAACAACCTGGGCTTCTACGTGAGCCCGGGCATGGAAAAGCGCTACCCCGGCATCCAGTTCAGCCAGTTCACGGGCGCCGAGATGATCGCCCGCAACTACGGCATCGAGAAAGACGCGCTCGACCGCTACGCGCTCGAAAGCCACCACCGCGCCATCGCCGCCACCAAGGCCGGCCACTTCGAGCGCGAGATCGTGCCCGTGGCCGTGCGCATGGCCGATGGCACCGAGACCGGCGAGCTGCACACCACCGACGAAGGCATCCGCTACGACGCCACGCTGGAGAGCATCGCCGGCGTCAAGCTCATCGCCGAAGGCGGGCGCTGCACGGCGGCCACCGCCAGCCAGATCTGCGACGGCGCCAGCGGCCTCATGGTCGTGAACGAGCGCGGCCTGAAGACGCTGGGCGTGAAGCCGCTGGCGCGCATCCATCACATGAGCGTGCTGGGCCACGACCCGGTCATCATGCTCGAGGCCCCGCTGCCCGCCACGCAGCGCGCGCTGCAAAAGGCCGGCATGAAGATCGAGGACATCGACCTGTACGAAGTCAACGAAGCCTTCGCGCCCGTGCCCATCGCCTGGCTGAAGGCGCTGGGCGCCGACCCGGCCCGCATCAACGTGAACGGCGGCGCCATTGCGCTGGGCCACCCGCTGGGCGCCTCGGGCACCAAGCTGATGACCACGCTGGTGAACGCCCTGGGCCAGCGCGGCAAGCGCTACGGCCTGCAGACGATGTGCGAAGGCGGCGGCATGGCCAACGTGACCATCGTAGAGCGGCTCTGACGAAGCCGGGCGGCCCTTGCGCCGCCAACCTGGCAGCGCCCGCGGGGGCGGCGCTGACCTTTTCCGTTCCCTCACAAAAAGAGATCGACGCATGATTCATGACAACGATCGCGGAGACAAGACGAACACCCCCCTGTTGCGCATCGACGCGGTGTCGGTGCGCTTCGGCGGCATCGTGGCGCTCGATGGCGTCTCGTTCGACGTGCGGCGGGGCCAGATCTGCGGCCTCATCGGACCGAACGGGGCGGGCAAGAGCACACTGTTCAACTGTCTCTCGCGCCTGTACGAGTGCAGCGCCGGCCGCATCGAGTTCGACGGCCATCCGCTCACACGCCTGCCGCGCCACCGCATGGCGGGCCTGGGCATCGGGCGCACCTTCCAGAACCTGGCGCTGTTTCGCACGATGACCGTGCGCGACAACGTGCTGGTGGGTTGCCACAGCAAGCACCACGCGGGCTTTCTGCGCAACGCCTTCCGGTTGCCCGGCGTGGCGGCCATCGAGTCGCAGGCGCGGGCGCGGGCCGACCAGCTGATCCACTTTCTCGACCTCGAGGCCGTGGCCGAACGCGAAGTGGCCGACCTGCCTTTCGGCACGCAGAAGCGCGTCGAGCTGGCACGCGCGCTGGCGGCCGAGCCGCAACTGCTGCTGCTCGACGAGCCGGCCTGCGGCCTGAACCACGAAGAACTCGAAAGCCTGGGCACGTTGATCCGCGACATCCGCGATCGACTGAACGTGACGGTGCTGCTGGTCGAACACCACATGAGCCTCGTGATGGGCGTGTCGGACCAGGTGGTGGCGCTGAACTTCGGCAAGAAGATCGCCGAGGGCACGCCGGCCGAGGTGCGCGCGCACCCCGAGGTGATCCGTGCCTACCTGGGTGAGGAAGAAGAAGCGGAGGCCATGGCATGACCACGAACATTCTTGAGGTGCGCGGTCTGCATGCGGCGTATGGGCCGACGCGCGTGCTGCAGGGCATCGACCTCGACATTCCCGCGGGCCAGGTCGTGGCGCTGCTGGGTGCCAACGGCGCCGGCAAGACCACCACGCTGCGCGCGCTGTGCCAGATGATGGTGAGCACCGAGGGCCGCATCATGCTGGCCGGCCAGCGCATCGACGGCCGCTCGACCGAGCAGATCGCCAAGGCCGGCGTGGGCCACGTGCCCGACGGGCGCGGCACCTTCCTGGGCCTCACGACCGAGGAGAACCTGCGACTGGGCGCCTACGCCCGTGCGAGCCGCGAGGGCATCGACGCCGACATGGAGCGCGTGTTCGGCTACTTCCCGCGCCTGCGCGAGCGCCGTGCCCAGCAGGCCGGCACGCTGTCGGGCGGCGAGCAGCAGATGCTCGCCATCGGCCGCGCGCTCATGGGCAAGCCGCGCCTGCTGCTGCTCGACGAGCCGTCCTTCGGGCTCGCGCCGCTCATCGTGAAGGACATCTTCTCGATCATGCGGCGCATCAACAAGGAAGAGCGCGTGTCGATTCTTCTGGTGGAGCAGAACGCCAAGCTCGCGCTCGACCTGGCCGACTCGGCCTACCTCCTGGAAACCGGCCGCATCGTGCTCTCGGGCACCGCCGCCGAAATCCGCCGCAACGACGCCGTGCGCAAAGCGTATCTCGGCGAATAAGGGCCTCACACCGATGAACGCATTCCTGCACCAACTGCTGGCGGGCCTGGCCACCGGCGGCATCTACGCCAGCGTTGCACTGGCGCTGGTGATGATCTACCAGGCCACGCACCACATCAACTTCGCGCAGGGCGAGATGGCGATGTTCTCGACCTTCATCGCCTGGAGCCTCATGCAGGCCGGCCTGCCGTACTGGGCCGCTTTCGTTGCGACGGTGGCCTTGTCCTTCGTGCTCGCGGCCGTGGTGGAGTTCACCGTCATCCGGCCCATGCACGACAAGCCCGCGCTGTCGGTGGTGGTGGTGTTCATCGGCCTCTTGGTGATCTTCCACAGCCTGGCGGGATGGCTCTTCGGCTACACCATCAAGCAGTTCCCGAGCCCGTTCCCGTCGGACGCGTGGTTCGGCAGCGCGATGATGTCGGCGCACGAAATGGGCGCCATCGGCGTCACGCTGCTGGTCGTGCTGCTGCTGTTCGCGTTCTTCCGCTTCACGCCGCTGGGTTTGGCGATGCGCGCTGCGGCGCAGAACGCGGCCTCGTCGCGGCTGGTGGGCATCAACGTCGGGCGCATGCTCATGCTGGGCTGGGGCCTGGCCGGCGCCATCGGCGCGGTGGCCGGGATGATGGTCGCGCCCGTGGTCTTTCTCGACCCGCACATGATGACTGGCGTGCTGCTCTACGCCTTTGCCGGTGCACTCATCGGCGGCATCGACAGCCCCGTGGGCGCGGTGCTCGGCGGCTTCATCGTCGGCGTGCTAGAGAACCTCATCGGCACCTACGTGGTGGGTACCGAACTCAAGCTGTCGGTGGCGCTGGTGCTGATCGTCGGCGTGCTCATCGTCAAGCCCTCCGGCCTCATGGGCCGCAAGTTGGTCACTCGAGTCTGATCGCATGAACTCCCCTCAAGCCTCCTCCTTGCCGACCGTCATGGCACCGCTCGCTGCATCGGCCAGCGCACGCGCCGCCAAGCCCTCGCGCTCGCCGCTCATGTGGGTCGGCCTGCTGATCGTGCTGGCCATCGGCATCACCTTCGTGGCGCGCGGCTACCAGCTGTTCCAGGCGACCATGGTGATCTCGTACGCGATCGCGCTGCTGGGCCTGAACATCCTCACGGGCTACAACGGGCAGATCTCGCTCGGCCACGGCGCCTTCTATGCCATTGGCGCCTACACCACCGGCATCCTCATGGAGCATGCGGGCGTGCCGTACTGGCTCACGGTGCCGGCAGCGGCCGTGGTGTGCCTGGTCGTCGGCTACCTGTTCGGGCGGCCCGCGCTCAAGCTCGAAGGGCTGTACTTGGCGCTGGCCACCTTCGCGCTCGGCGTGGCGATGCCGCAGCTGCTCAAGTACAAGCACCTCGAGGCCTGGACCGGCGGCGTGCAGGGCATCGTGCTCATGAAGCCCGCCGCGCCCTTCGGCCTGCCGCTCAACGAAGACCAGTGGCTCTACCTGTTCTCGCTGTTCGTCGCGGTCGTGATGTTCTTCATCGCCCACAACCTGCTGCAAAGCGGCAGCGGCCGGGCCATGCGCGCCATCCGCGACCACGCCATGGCCTCCGAGGCGATGGGCGTGGACAACAGCCACTACAAGGCCATGACCTTTGGCGTCTCGGCCGCGTACACCGGCGTGGGCGGTGCGCTGTCGGCCATTGCCGTGCAGTTCGTGGCGCCCGATTCGTTCACGCTGTTCCTGTCGATCTCGCTGCTGGTGGGCATCGTGGTGGGCGGCGTGGGCACGCTGTACGGCGCGATCTTCGGCGCGCTCTTCATCATGTTCGTGCCCTCGCTGGCCGAGAAGGTCTCCAAGGCCGCGCCATGGGCGGTGTACGGCGTCGTGCTGATCGCCTTCATGTTCGCGATGCCCGGCGGCGTGGTCGGGTTGCTGCGCAAGCTCCAGGCACGCGTCGCCCGTGCACGATGACGCGACGCTGATCGCGAACGCACTGCAGCGGCTGGCCGGGCAACTCGTGTCCGGTGGCCATGCGGTGCAGGCCGTGCGCCGGCTCTCGGGCGGCGCCAGCCAGCAGACCTGGGCTTTCGATGTGACGACCACCGGCGCAGGCCGTGCGCATACGCAGCCGCTGGTGCTGCGCCGCGCCGCCGATGCCAGCGGCGCGCGCGCCCTGGGCACTGCGGGCCTCGCTGCGGAAGCGCAGCTCATCGAAGCCGCACGCGCAGGCGGCGTGCCCGTGCCCGGCGTGCGCCATGTGCTGCAGCCGGCGGACGGGCTCGGCGAAGGCTTCGTCATGGACCGCATCGAGGGCGAAACCCTGGGCCGCCGCATCGTGCGCGACGAACGCCTGGCCGGCGCGCGCCGCGTGCTGGCGCGCCAGTGCGGCACCGCCATGGCGCGCATCCATCGACTGCCCGCACACAACCTGCCGCGGCTGCGCACGGCCGCCGCACGCGCGGAACTCGACTTCCAGATCGACCTGCACCGCAGCCACGGCACCGCGCGCCCCGTGTTCGAACTCGCGTTCCGCTGGCTGCGCGCGAACGCACCGGCCGACGTGCCCGCGCCGGTGCTCGTGCACGGCGACTTCCGCAACGGCAACCTGATGGTCGGCGAGGAGGGCCTGCGCGCCGTGCTCGACTGGGAACTTGCGCACTTCGGCGATCCCATGGAAGACCTCGGCTGGATGTGCGTGCGCTCCTGGCGCTTCGGCCACGGCGCGTTCCCCGTGGGCGGCTTCGGCACGCGCGAGCAACTGTTCGAGGGCTACACCGCCGAAGGCGGGCAGGTCGATGCGGAACGCGTGCGCTGGTGGGAAGTGCTGGGCACGCTCAAGTGGGGCATCGTCTGCGAAGCCATGGTGCACGCCTGGCTCAGCGGCCGCGAGCGCGATGTCGAGAAGGCCGCCATCGGCCGCCGCGCGTCGGAGGCCGAGTCGGACCTGCTGGCCCTGCTCGCACCCGAGGAAGAGGCCGCCTGATGCAAGACCGCCCCGACATCGCCGAGCTGCTCGAGGCCGTCGCCGCCTTCCTGCGCGAGCAGGTGGTGCCGGCCACCGAAGGGCAGGTCGCGTTCCACGCGCGCGTGGCGGCGAACACGCTCGACATCGTGCGGCGCGAAGTGCAGCTCGGCCCGCTCGCGCAGGCGAGTGAGCTGGCGCGACTTCACGCACTGCTGGGCCCCGGCGCACCCGTCGATCTGGCCGATGCCAACCGCCTGCTCTGCACCCGCATCGCCACAGGCGAACTCGACCCCACCACGCCCGGCCTGATCGAGCACCTGCGCCAGACCACGCGCGACAAGCTCGCCATCGACCAGCCCGGCTACGCCGCCGGCACGACGAAGAAGAAGGAAAACTGAGCCATGGACTTCGACCTGCCCCGCGACCTCGTCGATTACCTCGCCGAACTCGACGCTTTCATCGACCGCGAGATCGCGCCGCTGCAGGCGCAGGACGACAACGAACGCTTCTTCGACCACCGCCGCGAATGGGCCCGCACCGACTTCGAGAACGGCGGCCTGCCACGCCCCGAGTGGGAAGCGCTGCTGGCCGAGGCGCGCCGCCGCGCCGACCGCGCGGGCCATCTGCGCTTCGGGTTGCCCACCGCGTTCGGCGGGCGCGACGGCAGCAACCTCTGGATGGCCGTGATCCGCGAGCACTTTGCCGCGCGCGGCCTGGGCCTGCACAACGACTTGCAGAACGAGCATTCGATCGTCGCCAACAACCCCTTCGTGCTCGCCATTCGCGACTTCGGATCGCCCGCGCAGTGCGACGAACTCATCCAGGGCATGCTCGACGAGCGCGTGCGCCTCACCTTCGGCCTCACCGAACCGCAGCACGGCTCCGACGCCACCCACATGGAAACGCGTGCCGTGCCCGAGGCGCGCCACGGCCGCGCCGGCTTTCGCATCGACGGCGAAAAGATGTGGACCACCGGCATGCACACCGCCACGCACTGCGTGCTGTTCGCACGCACCAGCGGACGCGACGGCGACCCGCGCGGCATCAGCGCATTGCTCGTGCCCGCGAAGGCCGAGGGCGTGAAGATCGAGGAGTACCTCTGGACCTTCAACATGCCCACCGACCACCCGCGCGTGAGCTTCACGAACGTGTGGGTGCCCGAAGCCGCCGTGCTCGGCCCGCTCGACGGCGGGCTGGCCATTGCCCAGCACTTCGTGCACGAGAACCGCATCCGCCAGGCCGCGTCGAGCCTGGGCGCCGCCGACTACTGCGTGCGCGAGAGCGTCAAGTACGCGCGAGAGCGCAAGCCCTTCGGCGAGGAACTGGCGCGCAACCAGGGCATCCAGTTTCCGCTGGTCGAGCTGGCCACGCAGGTCGAGATGCTGCGCCTGTTGATTCGCAAGACCGCGTGGCAGATGGACCAGGTGCCCAAGCCGCAGGTCGAGAAGCAGCTGTCCGACAAGGTCTCGATGTGCAACTACTGGGCCAACCGCCTCGTGTGCGAGGCCGCCGATCGCGCGATGCAGGTGCACGGCGGCATCGGCTATTCGCGCCACAAGCCCTTCGAACACATCTACCGCCACCACCGCCGCTACCGCATCACCGAGGGCTCCGAAGAGATCCAGATGCGCAAGGTGGCAGGCCACCTCTTCGGCTACATGGGGCCGAACCGGGCCACGGCCTGAACCGCTTTCCGACGACTGACGATGCAGGCCAGCCGGCCACTCAGCAACACAGAAGGAGACACGCGACATGGTTCATCCGCTTTCCCGCCGCACCGCATTGGCCGCCGGCCTGGCCACGCTCTGCATCAGCCTGCCCGCCCTGGCCCAGAAGAAGCCCGAAGCCGGCGTGAGCGACGCCGAGATCGTGCTGGGCATGCCCATGCCGCTGTCGGGGCCCGTGTCGGGCTACTCGGTGGTCGGCAAGGTGGCCGAGGCCTACTTCAAGAAACTCAACGAGCAGGGCGGCATCCACGGGCGCAAGGTGCGCCTCTTGATCTACGACGACCAGTACTCGCCGCCCAAGACCGTCGAGGTGGCGCGCCGCCTCGTCGAGGAAGACCAGGTGCTCGCCCTCTTCGGCAACCTGGGCACCGCGCCCAACATGGCGATTCAGCGCTACATGAACGCCAAGAAAGTGCCGCAGCTCTTCGTGCAGTCGGGCGCCGCGCAGTTCGACGACGCTGCCAGGTACCCGTGGACCGTGCCCTTCCTCGGCAGCTACCAGGGCGAGGGCCGCGTGTTCGCGCGCCACATCATCGAGAACCGGCCCGATGCCAAGATCGCCGTGCTCATGCAGAACGACGACCTCGGCCGCGAAGTGCTCAAGGGCCTGCAGGAAGGCCTGTCGAAGCAGAGCAAGGCGAAGATCGTGGCGCAGGCCACCTTCGAGGTGACCGACCCCACCGTCGATTCGCAGGTGGTGCAGCTCAAGTCGTCGGGCGCCGACGTGCTCGTGATGGCCGCCACCGCGCGCACCGCCGCGCAGGCCATCCGCAAGGTCGCCGACGTGGGCTGGACGCCCGACCGGTACCTCAACTTTGCCGCCGCCTCCGTGAAGATGGCCTTCGAGCCCGCGGGCGCCGACAAGGCCAAGGGCGTGGTCGCGCTCGCCGTCTACAAGGAGCCCATGAGCCCGCGCTGGAGCCGCGACCCCGAGGTGCTCGAGTACCTCGAGCTGCTCAAGACCCACGCCAGCGGCGTCGACCCGAGCAACGGCAGCGGCGTGTCGGGCTACATCGTCGCGCAGCTCATGGCACACGTGCTGCGCGAGGCCGGCGCCAACCCCACGCGCGAGAGCGTGCGCGTGGCCGCCAGCACCCTCAAGAGCCCGCGCATCTCGATGCTGCTGCCCGGCGTGGCCATGGCCAATTCGGCCGCCGACCTGCACGCCTACGCCTCCATGCAGCCCGTGCGCTTCAACGGCGTGGACCTCGACCCGGTCGGGCCCGCGCTGAACATGAAGTGAACCCCTTTTTTTTTCTACTCACGCCCTTCGGAGCCCACCCATGAGCCCACCTGACGACCAGGACCCCCTTCTGTACGAGCGCGACGGCGACGTCGCCATCCTCAGTTTCAACATTCCCAAGCGGCTCAACCCGCTCACCGTGCCGCTGCAGCAGGCCTTGCGCCAGCGGCTCGCGCAGCTGCGCGACGAAGGCGAGGTGCGCGCCGTGGTACTCACCGGCGTCGGCAAATCGTTCTGCGTGGGCGCCGACCTCGGCAGCATGGACGCCAGCGCGCCCGGCAGCCTGGGCCAGCGCACGGCCGATGCAATGGAGGCGACGTCGAACCGCCTCATCGAAGACCTGCGCAGCATGCCCTTCCCTGTGGTGAGCGCCATCAACGGCCCCGCCGCGGGCGCCGGCGTGGGCGTGGCGCTGGCCGCCGACGTCGTGCTGGTGGCGCGCTCCGCCTACTTCTACCTGCCCTTCATGCCGCGCCTGGGCATCGTGCCCGACCTGGGCACCACCTGGTTCCTCGAACGGCTCGTGGGCCGCGCAAGAGCCATTGGCATGTCGCTGCTCGGCGAGCGCCTGTCGGGCGAACAGGCCGCGCAATGGGGCCTCGTGTGGGCCTGCGTGGACGACGCTGAACTGCGCACCCAGGCCGTGGCCGTCGCACAGCGGCTCGCGCGCCTGCCCGCGCACGCAGCGCACGAGATCCGCGCCGTGTACGAATCGGCCGCGAGCCAGTCGCTCGTCGGCCAGATGCGCCACGAGGCCGAGCGCCAGCGCGAGCTGATCGACCGGCCCGACTTCGCCGAAGGCGTAAAGGCCTTCATGGAGAAACGCGAGCCCGTGTTCCGTCGGCCATGAGCGGGGCCACCGATTCAACGGCCCCGGCGGGCATCGAGTTCGACGCCGACCGCCTGCAGCGCTATTTGCGGCAGGCGCTGCCCGAGCTCGAAGGCCCGATGCGCCTGGCGCGCATCGGCGGCGGGCAGTCGAACCCCACCTTCTTCGTCGACTTCGACAACCGCGCGCTGGTGCTGCGCAAGCAGCCGCCCGGCGAGCTGCTGCCCTCGGCCCACGCGGTCGACCGCGAGTACCGCGTGCTGCGCGCGCTGGCCGGCACCGACGTGCCCGTGCCGCGCACCGTGCTGTACTGCGACGACCGCGCCGTGGTGGGCACGCCCTTCTACGTCATGGACAAGCTCGAAGGCCGCGTGCTGTCGAACTACGCGCTGCCCGGCATCGCGCCCGCCGAGCGCCGCGCCTACTACTTCGCCATGGCCGAGACCCTGGCGCGCCTGCACGCCGTCGACCTTGCCGCCGTCGGCCTCACCGACTACGGCCGCCCCGGCAACTTCTTCCAGCGCCAGATCGCGCGCTGGACGCGGCAGTGGGAAGCCTCGCGCACGCGCGAAGACGCCAACATCGACCGCCTCATCGCCTGGCTGCCCGCCAACCTTCCACCGGGCGACCAGACCACCATCGCGCACGGCGACTTCCGTTTCGGCAACCTCATGTTCCACCCCACCGAGCCGCGCGTGATCGCCGTGCTCGACTGGGAGCTGTCGACCCTGGGCCACCCGCTGGCCGACGTGGCCTACAACTGCATGGCCTGGCACACCGGCGCCGACGAGTTCGAAGGCATGCAGGGCATCGACCTCGCGGCCGAAGGCATCCCCACGCAGGCCGAGTACATCGCCCACTACCAGCAGGCCGGCGGCTGCGCCGAGCCGGTGACCAACTTTCACCTGGCGTTCTCGCTGTTCCGCTTCGCCGTGATCCTCGAAGGCATCGCCGCGCGCGCCAAGAGCGGCAGCGCGGCGGCGGCAGATGCGGTGCAGGTGGGGGCGCAGGCCGCGGGGTTTGCGCGGCGGGCGGTGGCGCTGATCGACTAGAACGCTGCACCTGAGAAGTCTCCGTATCATTTCGGCTGTCCCTCGGCACAGCGAAAGAGTCCATGCTTCTCATCAGATCCGCCACGAGCGGCCTCTTCGGCTTTATCGATGTCGGAGGGGAGACGGTTGTTCCTCCGCAGTTCCACGACGTCGGGCCTTTTGCCACGAACGGCCTTGCGGTTGCGCGATTGGATGTCGAAAGCGAAACCGGCATCGGGTTCATCGATCGAACGGGTCGCACCGTGGTCGGCCCGTCGTTCCATCAGGCCGAAGATTTTTCCAGCCAAGGCATCTCCAAGGTGATCCTCGACCGGGAACAGCTGTTTCAGCACGGCTTCGTGGATGCCAAGGGCCACAAGGTCTTCACAGCGGTTTTCGAATACGCCCGCTCGTTCGACGACTCGAGCCTCGCGACGATCCGGACCCCGGAAGGCACCTGCGGATGCATTGACATCCGCGGGGGGCTGGTGATTCCGACCCTCTACGACGGGATCGGTGCGTTCGCGGCCAATGGCCTTGCCAAGGCCCGGCGCGCCGACTTCACCGGATTCATCGACGTCACCGGCAAGGAAGTGCTGCGCCCGGCATTCAAGACATTCGGTGAGTTCGATGCGTGCGGGCTGGCGACCTTCAAGGGAGGTAATCATCGCCATGGCTACATGGACGCGAACGGTGAACCCCGAATTCCAGCCCGCTATGTGGAGGCTGCCGGCTTCGCCAAGAACGGACTCGCCAAAGTCCGCGTCGGGGAGAAATGGGGCTTCATCGACACGGCCGGGAATGTGGCGATCGACCCCGTCTTCGATGACCTGTCGAGCTTTTGCTATGCAGGATTCGCCGTCTTTCTGCACACGAACCACAAATGGGGATGCATCGATGCCACGGGCGAGGTGGTCATCGATCCGGTGTACGACGACATCGATCTGTCGTTCGATCCGCAGGTGCTCGATGTCGTGCGCGATGGCGTCCGTGGCTACATCACGAAGGCCGGCACGTGGATCGGCAGCTATGCCCGGTAGGCGTCGGCCAGCCAGCCAGCTAGCTAGCTAGCTAGCTAGCTAGCTAGCGGGGCAGGGCGCCCGTCAGCCGCCGATGGGCGAGCACAGCTCGACCAGCGTGCCGTCGGGGCAGCGCACGTACGAGACCACCTGTCCCCAGGGCTTGGTCACTGGTGCCGACAGCTGCGTGGCGCCGGCCGCCAGCGCGCGGCTGTGCGCGGCGGGCACGTCGGGCGTCACGAGGCCCAGCTCCATGCCCAGCGGTTGGGCGGAATCCGAGGCGGCGACATGCCCGCCCGGAAAGTTGGAATCGGCGAGTGCGTGCGCGGCAAAGGACAACGTGGTCTCGCCGGTTTCAAGCTCGCCGTAAGTGCCCGATTCGTGCAGGAAGCGCGTGGGCAGGCCGAAGGCTTGTTCGAAGAACTTCAGCGATTGGGCGACGTCGGGAACGTAGACGATGGTGTAGCCGAGTTTCATGCGTGAGGGCGCGTTGCTTACTTACTGCGCTTCCAGCCGCTCTGCAATCTCGCGCGCCCCGAGTTCCCGCACCGTGGCCAGTCGCTCCAGCTGCGCCGCACGCGGGCGCGCCTTGCCTTGTTCCCAGTGATAGATCGTCTGGCCCGACACGCCGACCAGCTGCCCATAGATCGCAGCGGACAACCCGAGCTTGGCGCGGTGCGCGGCCAGCCGGTTGGCACTGAAGCGGCGCTTGGGGCCGCCTGCGTCGGCGTCGTCGCCCGCAGCACCGGCAGCTGCGGCCGGCGCCTGACGCGCGGAGCCCTTGGCGAGCTTGCGCAATTCTTTTTCAAGCGCGCTCACCTGACGGCGCAAGTCGGCAATCGATGCCCGGTGCGCGACGGAGGCCTTCTTGAGGGTTTCGATCTCCGCTCGCACTTCCTTGCGAGCGACACGGGAGATTTCGGCTTTGAGGATGGAGGCGATATTTGGCATGGGGGGATTGTGCTCAATTTGGGGACACAAATGGAGGGTGCCTACTGTAGGCGGATGCCGTCGTTTGTGGGGCAACAGGTGTTGGAGCCTCAAAGAGCTGCGAATTTCTTCGTTGAATCCCGAATTCCCGATGCCGATGGATGCTTGCCGCGCCGTTTGAAAAAACTGCGCTTATCGGGTTGAGTGGTCCGTGCGAGGATTCGGGGTGGCGCTATCGGCCATGAGCTGACTGTTGTGACGGTCAGCTTTCGAGCCCGCCAGTTTGGTAGCCCAGCTTTTGACCGAATAGCAAGAAAGAGGCGATATCGTGCCAGCTACTGAGATGACGACAGCGGAGGTGCCCGGGGTGTACCGGCGCATCGCGAGCGCAATTGGTGCGGCACACTGGCAAGGTGCCGTTGCACGGCAGGAAGAGGCTATTCGGTCTAACCACTTTCTCCGCGACTACCTACATTCGGAGTACGCCATCGCATACCAGTTGGATCGGCTGCGAAAACTGGTCACGGCGTTTGGCACGGTGCCACACGATGTCTGCAACGACCCAAGCATTTTTCCGTCTATGGGCTTCGCGGTACAGGTACTCGGAGTCATGGAAAGGAGCACCCCCAAGCAGGCCAAAGCATTCGTCAAACGGGTCCGAAACGCCTTCAGCAGTCCCGGGAACATGCAGGGTCTGGCCTTGGAACTTCAGGCAGCGACCCACTTTGCCCGTCGAGGACAACGTGTGGCTTGGCACAGAACGAGCGACGGGGACTCTTTTGATCTCTTGGTCGAAGATCTCGGCCCCAACGGGCTCGAGGTCGAATGCAAGTCCATCTCCGAAAGCAAGGGTCGTCGCATCCATCGCCATGAAGCGCTGGCGTTCTGGGGCGAGCTTTGGAAAGACTTGGTCGGCGTTGCGCAGAGCCTGCGCTCGGGGCTTGCGGTTGTGCTGACCGTTCCATATCGCTTGCCAGTAGACGCAGGGGAAAGAATTGCACTCGCGAGAGAAGTCGTTGCTCGAATCGTGGCTGGGAACGGCGCGATGTTGGGCGGAGGCGCGGAAGTGCGCATTGAGCCCTTCGATCCTGCCAAGATCGAAGCGGCAGAGAACAAGGGCCGCATGGAGTTGCGTAAGGCCATTAGCGCCGCGACAAGAACTGACAACCGCGAAGCAGCCGTGTACAGGACCCCTGCAGGGGGCATGCTGATGTTCGTGATGCAAAGTGCAGTTGAGGACGATGTGCTGGATCAGGTGTTTGCCACCCTCGACGAATCCGCGGCACGACAATTCACCACCAATCGTGGCGCCTTGTTCTGGGTAGCATTGCAAGGCGTCGACGCAGATCAGTTGCTGTCGATACACGAACAAGACAGCGACGCGAGCAAGCAACCATCGCGGTTGAAACTCGGAGTTGGCAGCTTCCTCCATCGTGCTCCGAGCCACATCGTCGGTGTCGTGTTCAGCAGCAGAGGCGGCCTTTTTCCCTCTGTCGATGGCAGCACGGATTCGGGCGGAACAACGAACTTCTTCTTGAACGAAGACAGCCCTCTCTGGCATGCAAGCTTCCGCAGCCCACTAAGAGCGGCAGGGATGCTGGAGTAGAGCGCCTCAGCTGGTTGGTACGTCGGGCAAGCTGGGCAGCAGCGAAACTGCGCCATCGATGCCACTGTAAAGAGGCCCCATACCTTTCGAATGGAAGATTGAGGGGCAGGAACGAGATAAGGGCCCTTGTTGCCTCTATGCACCCAGGGCATTTGAATTTCAAATGGCCAAGACAACGCCGACAGGCCGATTCTGGGCGGCGAGTTAAAGGGCGCGGATGTCGCTGATGGGCCCCATAGCGGCAGTACACATTGCCACGGAGCAGTCGTTCACTAAGCAGCTCGTGATGCCGAAGATGCAGTGGCTTGCGGTTGCTTCTTGTCGCATTCCATCAGTTTTTTTTCTGCTGGAAGCATTCCCGCTGGGAGCGATACCCAGCCCGTCTCCTTCACAGGGGTGCGTGAGACTTTTCCTTCATCGATCGAGAGCAAGCTGAGCGTTATGGCGCACCTACCGCCCGCTGCCATCTTGATCGACAACTCATACTCTTCGCCAGGCTTTGGGGAAAAGACCGGCACTGCGCAGACGCCTGCCTGGGCTTTCTGAATAGCCCCGTGCGTAGCCGGATTCATCGAGAAGAGGATTGTTACTGCATCGAGCAGCGCAACGGTCATCCACGGCATGACCGCCATCGGACGATCTGGTGCAACTCGCCTCTCAAGGACGCCATCTCGCGGCATCGTAGTGTCGAGCATGCCCACTCGTGCCGTATCAACCCTTGCGCCTCCGCTAACCCAACCGATATCGGCGGCGGGCTTGCATGTAGTTAGATCGACCGTTGCAAGACGAAGCGCAAACTGCTCCGGATTGGGAACGACAACGCGCAACTTGGCTGCACTTTCTCCCTCGGGTTGTTGATAGTCCGGGATGGAGGAGCATCCAGCGGAAAGCGCTGCAACACAGCACAACGCAAGTCGATATCGAACGGGCATGGGATGGATCGAACTATTTCAAAAGGGGATCAAGTACTTCAAACGCGCGTTGCTTCGAGTGTCGATTCGTCAGCATCGGAGGCGCTGCTCGCGCCAAGAAGATTGTGGCCGAGACTAGTCCCTGGTTCGAATGCTTAGTGTTGGTCGGATTCTGCCTTCCCAACTCGAAATGCGATATGCCCGTTTCCATCGTTGAGCGCTAGATTTCGTCAGTTGAACTGGCGTGCCTCGCCTTAAAGACTAGTGGCTATCTCGCGGAAGATTTCATCTCGGAGGGGCGAAGCGACCTATCGCACACCGCCTTCAACAACGGCACGCAGTGACTGAGTCGTTGCGTCGGCGGCTTCGATCCGCCGCTGCAGTTCCTCATTCACCAACCGCACCAACGCCCCCAGTTCAGTGCGCGTCGGAAAGACTTCTTCCGTATCCCCCACACGCTGCGGAACGATGAGCTTTTCGATGCACGCGTAGGCACGTTGCACCGCATGAAGACTGTCGACGTCGTCACACGCCTGCAGGGCGAGCGATTCGGCACTGGCGGTTTCTTCAGAAGATGCAGGAAGCGAAGACGCGTGCGCGGACGCGCGAGGAGATGCAGATGCAGCCATGAATGGCCTCCAAGGGTTTCGGTTTGCTGAAACCGACGCACCCGAGGCCAATCGGAGGCGGCGGCTCGACGGGTTGGCCTACCGGGAAACCACTTGCGTGAAACCGGCCGGGCTTGCGCCCGCCCATCGAGCCGCCTAAAACAGGAAGCACGAACGACGAAGCCGCAGACCCTGCGGGGTGGCTGCGGCTTTTACGTCGCAGTGATTTCAGCGGGAGGCCAATCCCGATCACGCCCTGTGTAGACGTGACCGGCGCAGTATAGCCATGGCCAATGCTGCTCCTGCGAGAGTGGATTCGCAGACCTGCCAACCTATCATCCGGCCCTGTCGAGCCTCAACCCGTCGCCCATGGCGTCGTCATCTTTCATCCGCAGAGCAGACATGAAAAACGAGAAATGGGAAACGACCATCCTGAGCGACACGGCGCATGAGCACCTCGTCGCGGAACTGAGTTT
Source organism: Variovorax sp. EBFNA2 (assembly GCF_033802765.1). NCBI lineage: Bacteria > Pseudomonadati > Pseudomonadota > Betaproteobacteria > Burkholderiales > Comamonadaceae > Variovorax > Variovorax sp. EBFNA2. The sequence goes on along the minus strand of NZ_CP138496.1, from coordinate 5,651,970 downwards.
CGATGGCCAGTTCTTGTTGCTGCTCGATCGCGAGGAAGGCCGGGACCAGCTCTGCGTTGCGTTCCCCGCAAAAGACGGAAGCCTGGGCCCGCGCATTCCGCTGCCCGACTTCATCGCGCAACTGAACGCCGCAGCAGCCGATCTGTGCCGTTAGCGCACTGAGCGCTACAGCACATCACGGCGCCGTCGCATTCTGCTCCGGCGTCTTGCGCTCGCCGTCGCGGGGCCCCGGCACCCGCCACCGCAGCGCACCGCTCGCGAGCACGACGCCGGGCACCACGAACGACAGCGCCAGCAGCGCGGGGCGAGTGACGGGCTCGTTCATCCACCATGCCGCGCCGAGCGTGGTCAGCACGGGCACGAGCGCGGACGACAGCGCGGCGCGGGCGGCGCCCAGCCGCGTGATCGCGACGCCGTAGACCACCAGCCCGAGCAGACCGGCGACCACGCCTTGGCCTGCGGCCTGCATCGCGATGTCGGTCCATGGCGCGGCGAACAGTTGCGGCGGGCCAGCGAGCCAGAGCAGCGGCAACAGCAGCAGGGTCGATGCGCCGTTGACGAAGGCCGCGCCCTGCCAGGCGCTCATGCCGCAGCGGCCGAAGGCGAGGGAGTAGACGGTCCACAGCAGGGCCGCCAGCAGAAAGAGCAGGTCGCCGCGCCAGTGCTGTTGCCGCAAGCCCTCGCCGAAGCTGCCCGCCGCGAACACCGCCATGCCGACGGCGATGCCGGCCAGCCCGAGCAGGCGCAGGCCCTGCACGCGCTCGCCCCGGTAGATCCACGCGCCCAGCGCGGTGAAGAGCGGCAGGCTGCCGGCCATGAAGATGCCCATGTGGCTGGCGGGCGCCCACTGCGCGCCGGCCAGCACCAGCAGGCCGAAGGGCAGGCCGCCGCCGACGACGAGCAGCACGAGCGCGCCGGGCGATGCCCCCGGCGGCACGAGCCTGCCGCGCAGCCACAAGGGGCTGAGCAGCAGCGCGGGAATGCCGTAGCGCAGCAGGGCGAGGTCCATCGGCCCGAGCGCGGTGGCGGTCACGCCGTGGCGCGACAGCAGCTGCCAGGCGCTGCCGATGAGGGCCGCGGCCAGCGCGGCGAGTGCGCCGATCCAGAGGGCGCGAGGCGATGTCGTCATCGGGCCAGTCTGTGGCCCGGTCGGCGCGAAAGCTATCAGATTCGTGCGCCTGCGCCGGCCGGTCCGAGCACGCGGCGGGCGTCGCCGAGGGTGACGCCGACGGCACGCCGGAACACGGCGCCCAGATGGCTCTGGCTGCAATAGCCCAGGTCGTGCGCGAGGCCGGCGAGGTCGCGCTCGCCGTCGGCCAGCCGCTCCATCGCCGACGCCAGCCGCAGGTGCTGGCGGTACTGGTGCAGGCTCAGGCCGGTCTGCTGGCGGAAGCGGCGCGCCAGGTGAAAGGGCGAGCGCGACACGGCCTCGGCCAGTTCGTCCAGCGAGAGATGCCGCGCGCCCGCACCGCTGCCTTCGGACAGCAGCAGTTGCCGTGCACGCGCGACGGCGCCGTGCCAGGGCGCCTGATGCGGCGCGCTGCCCAGCTCGGCGACGAGCGCGGCCACCAGGGTCGCGGCCTGTGCGCTGTCGGTGTCCGGCAGTTGGCGCCGTGCCGCGTGCATGCGGTACAGCGCCTGCGGCGTCAGCAGGCAGACGCTCACGCCCGCCGCGCTGGCGCCGTGGGCCGGGCCGACCGATGCGTGGCCGCTGACCACGAGGCTGTGCCGCACGGCCGCGGTCTCGGGTCGCAGCCGGTAGGCGGTGGCATCGCCGAAGCGGATGGCGGTGAGCGCGTCGGTCAGCCAGATGTGGTCGCCCGAGCGCACGTCGAGCCGCGTGCGACCGATGGGGAAGACGACGCGCGGCGAGGCCACGGTGTACAGGTCGCTCCACGCCGGCCCCTGCGGCGCATGCAGGCGCACATGCGCTACCTCGAACCCGCGCCCGGCATAGAGAAGGGTGCGGTCTTGCGGCATGGAAAGCGTGAAGGGTCGCTCAGCCCAGCGCGGTCCAGCTGCAGCGCAGCTCGTACTGCGCGCCGCGGTAACTGAGCGTGCCGGTCGCGCCGGCCACGCGCAGCGCCACGGCCACCTGCGGGCGTTCGAGGCCGGTGCCGCGCACGCGCATGAGCTGCTGGCGGTGGTCGACGAAGCGCTGCTGCAGCGTGAAGCGCTCGCTGCCTTCGGTGCCGGGGCCGGTGCGCGCGACGATGAGTTCGGTCAGCTGGCCGGTCGAGAGGCTGAACTGGATCTCGACCGCGTAGGGCCGGCCGTCGCACTGCAGGCTGCCGTTCGCAAACGCGGGCGACAGGCCAAGGAGCAGAAAGCAGGGCAGGGCGAGAGCGAGGAGGCGGCGGGGCATGTCGCAGTAGGTGCAGGTGCAGGTGGCAGCCCGCCACCATACCCCAAGCAGGTGAAACACACCCGCACACATCCGCGCACACCCGCCGGCGCGTCACCCCACCTTGCGCGCGCGCCCTTCCCAGTGCGGCTCGCGCAGCTTGTACTTGAGCATCTTCCCCGCCGGCGACAGCGGAATCTCGGCGCGAAACTCCACGCTGCGCGGGCACTTGTAGCCGGCGATCAGCGTCTTGCAGTGCGCCACCAGCGCCTCGGCGCTCAGGGCTTCGCCGGCGCGCAGCACGACCACGGCATGCACGCGCTCGCCCCACTGGTCGTCGGGCACGCCGACCACGGCACACATCGAAACCTGCGGCAGCTGGGTGATGGCGTTCTCGACCTCGGCCGAGTAGATGTTCTCGCCGCCGCTCACGATCATGTCCTTGAGCCGGTCGACCACGTAGACGAAACCGTCGGCGTCCATCACGCCGCCGTCGCCGGTGTGCATCCAGCCATCGCGCAGCACTTCAGCCGTTTGTTCGGGCTTGTTCCAGTAGCCGGCCATCACCATCGGTCCGCGCGCGGCAATCTCGCCGACGGTGCCGTTGGGCACGGGGCGGCCTTCGGCATCGACGATGCGCACTTCGGCGATGGGCACGGGCCGCCCGGCCGAGCGGCGGCGCGCGGCCGGCTGCTCGGGGTGGTGGCACCACGTGGGCAGCACGGTGACCACGGGCGACAGCTCGGTCATGCCGTAGAGCTGGCAGAAGCCCGCGCGCGGCAGCTTGTCGATGGCCTGCAGCAGCAACGCATCGTCGATGGGCGCGGCGCCATACAGCACCAGCTGCAGCGGCGTGGTGTCGAACTCCGCAAAGCGCGGGTGCTCGATGAGCCGCTTGAGCATCGTGGGCACCATGAAGGTCTCGCTGGCGCGCTCGTTCTGTATGGCTTCCAGCACCTTCACTTCGTCGAAGGTCGGAATGATGACCTGCGTGCACAGCCGCATCATCAGCTGCAGCGTGAGGCCGGCGCCACCGACGTGGAACATGGGCGCCATGTTCAGGCCCACGGCCTCGGCGGGGCGCGTGGCGGCCATGTTGGCCGAGAGCTGGCCGCTGTACAGGTTGCCGTGCGTGAGCATCACGCCCTTGGGCAGGCCGGTGGTGCCGCCGGTGTACATCACGGCGGCCAGGTCGGCGCCGCCGCGCCGCGCGTCGGGCACGGGCTGCGCCTGCGCCATGAGCGCCTCGGCATTGGCCATGCCGTCGGGCGCGGGGCCGTCGCCGAAGTGCACCAGCGTCTTCAGCGAACGCGACAGTTCGCGCTGCTGCTGCGCCACGGCGCCGAAGTGCGCGTCGGACAGCAGGATGCGCGTGTCGCAGTCGTCCAGCGAGTACGCGACCTCGCGCGCGCTCCAGCGAATGTTGACGGGGTTGATCACGCCGCCCGCCCACCACGTGGCGTAGAGGTACTCCACGTAGCGGTCGGAGTTCAGCGCCAGCAGGCCCACGCGGTCGCCAGGCTGCAGGCCGAGCGACTGCAGCACGGCCGCGAGCCGCGCCACGCGGTCGACGAACTGGGCGAAGGTGCTGCGGCGTTCGCCGCACACGAGGGCGGTGGCGCCGGGGCGTTCCTGTATCGCTTTGTGCAGGGGCTGGGTGAGGTCCATGAACTGCGGTCTCCGTCGGTCGGTTCGTTGTTGTGCGCCGAGTATGGAAGGGCCGCGCCGCGCCGGCATCGTCGGAAGCGACGGGATCGAAAGCGCCGTGGCGGCCAAAGTCGTCGGAAGCGACGGTGACCGGGGAAAGGCAGCGCGCGACCATCTCCGCACAACGACTGTTCGACCGAACGACCGACCGGAGACGCGCCATGACTTCTTTCTTCACAGATCCCTCCCGCCGCCGCCTGCTGGGCGGCGCCGCGCTTGCCGCCGCCGGCACCGCGCTGCCCTTCATGGCCCGCGCCCAGGGCCTGTTCGGCAAGCAACCGATCACGCTGCTGGTGCCCTACCCCGCGGGCGGCGCCACCGACGTGCAGGCGCGCGCGCTGGCCCTGGCGGCCTCGCGCGAGCTGAAGCAGCAGATCGTGATCCTCAACCAGCCCGGCGTGGCCGCCACGCTGGCGCCGACCACCATGGCGCGCAAGGCCGCGCCCGACGGCTACACGCTGTCGCTCATGCTGAGTTCGCTCTACCGCCTGCCGCACCTGCAGAAGGTGAGCTACGACCCGGCCACCGACTTCACCTACGTGGCCAACGTGACGGCCGCCACGCTGGGCATCACGGTGCGCCAGGACGCGCCGTGGAAAGACCTGAACGCGCTGCTGGCCGCGGCCAAGGCCAAGCCGGGCGAGGTGTCGTATGGCACCACGGGACGCGGCGGCACCTCGCACGTGTCGATGGAGCGGCTGGCGGCGCTGGCCGGCGTGAAGTTCAACTTCATTCCCTTCAAGGGCGCGGCCGAGCTGTACAACGCGCTCATGGGCGGCCATGTGGACGCGGTCTCCGAGGCCGGCTTCGGCGCCGCCGTGGCGGGCGGGCGCGTGCGCCTGCTGGCCACCTTCAACGAGGCACGCTCGCCCACGCGGCTGAACGTGCCGACCGTGAAGGAGCTGGGCTACGACGTGGTGGCCAACGGCTCGTGGGGCATCGCCGGCCCGCGCGGCATGGACCCGAAGGTGGTGCAGGCGCTGCAGGAGGCCTTCCGCAAGGCGGTCGACGATCCCGAGTTCGTGCGCACGCTCGACCTGAACGACTACGTCAGGTTCTACATGGACAGCCCCGCGTACACGGCCTGGGCGCACAAGACCTATGCCGACGAGAAGCGCTTCGTGAGCGACCTGCGCATCAAGCTCGACGACTGAAGTCGACGAAGCCCTTCCCGAGAACGAGACCTCCCTTCTTTCCTGCCATGACTTCTTCTTCCTCTTCTCTGCACTGCTTTCTCCACCCGAAGGCCATCGCCTTCGTCGGCGCCACCGAGCGCTCGGTGTGGTCCAACGCGGCGCTCGCCAGCCTGCGCACGCTGGGTTACGCGGGCAAGCTCTACCCGGTCAACCGGCGCGGCGGCAGCTTCCACGGCATCGCGGCGGCCACGTCGGCCGAGGCCATCGGCGAGCCGGTCGACACGGCACTGCTCATGGTGCCGGCCGATGCGCTCGACGACGCGCTGGCCGACCTGCAGCGCGCGGGCATCGGCAACGCGGTGCTGCTGAGCTCGGGCTTCGCCGAGGCCGGCGAGGAAGGCCGCGAGCGCCAGCACCAGCTCACGGCCAAGGCGCGAGCGCGCGGCCTGCGCATCCTCGGACCCAACTGCCTGGGCTTCGTCAACTACGTCGACCGCTCGGCCGTGTGGACCGCTTCGCTGCGCGAGCCGCTGCCGGCGGGCACGCTGGGCATTGTGTCGCAAAGCGGCGCGCTCGCGGGGCAGCTCTCGTTCATGGCGCAGGTGCACGGCATCGGCCTGAGCCGCATGGTGTCGACAGGCAACGAGTCGGACATCGACATCGCCGAGGTCATCGACTACCTGGTGGACGACGAGCACACGCGTTCCATTGCCGTGTTCGCCGAGACCGTACGCGACCCGCAGCGCTTTGCCGCCGCGGCCGAGCGCGCGCTGGCCGTGGCCAAGCCCATCGTGGTGCTGAAGATGGGCAGCAGCGAGATCACCGCGCAGGCCGCGCAGGCCCACACCGGCTCGCTGGTGGGCGACGACCGCGTGTTCGACGCCATGTGCCAGCGCCTGGGCCTGATGCGCGTGCGCTCCATCGAAGACCTGGTGTTCACCGCCGCCTTCGCCAGCATGACCGGGCCCTTCGCGGCCGGCGGGCTCGCGGCGGTGTCGATGTCGGGCGGCATGTGCGAGATCTTTGCCGAGCGCGCCGAAGAAGAAGGCCTGGTGCTCACGCCCCTCGCGCCCACCACCGAGGCTGCGCTGCGCGAAGTGCTGCCAGGCTACGGCACGCCGCAGAACCCGCTGGACGTGACCGGCGCGGCCATGCTGCAGCCCGAGCTGTTCGGCAACGCGCTCGAAGCGCTGGTGCGCGATCCCGCGCTGGGCGCCGCCATCGTCGTGGCCGACGTGCCCAACGCACCGGCCAACGACACGCCGCTCAACCGCGCCGTGCTCGCGCAGGTGGCACGCGGTCTGGCCGCCAGCCCGGTGCCCGCCATCGTCTGCAGCCACTACGTGATGCAGGTGAGCGAGCGGTCGCGCGAGCTCATCGCCGAGACCGGCGTCCGCCACATCGCCTGCGGCATTCACCACGCGATGAGCGCGGCGGGTGCGGTGCAGCGCTGGTCTGAAACGCTGCGTCGGCGGCAACACGCGCAAGGTGTCGCTGCTGCCGTGCCGGCGACGCCACCCACGCAGCCCTTGCGCTCGGAGCGCGAGACACTCGAGTGGCTCTCGCAGCGCGGCGTGCCCGTGGTGCCCGTGCGGCTGTCACGCAGCGCCGACGAGGCCGCGCGCTTCGCCGATGAGCTCGGCGGCCCGGTCGTGCTGAAGATCGCCTCGGCGCAGATCGCGCACAAGACCGAGGTCGGCGGCGTGGCGCTCAACCTGCAGGGCGCCGACGCAGTGCGCGCGGCCTGGCTGGCGATGGATGCGCGCGTGCGCGCGGCACGGCCCGAGGCCGAGATCGACGGCATCCTCGTCGCGCCCATGCGCCAAGGCGGGCTCGAGCTGTTCGTCGGCACCGTGCGCGATCCGCAGTGGGGCCCGGCGCTCGCCGTAGGGCTTGGCGGCATCTGGGTCGAGGCGCTGCGCGACACCAGCCTGCGCCTTCTGCCCGTGACGCCCGCCGAGGTGAAGGACATGCTGGCCGAGCTGCGCGGTGCGCGCCTGCTCGACGGCTGGCGCGGCGCGCCCGCGGCCGACCGCGACGCCATCGCCGAAGCCGTGGCTGCCATCGGCAACGCCGCGCTCGCACTCGGCCCCGAGCTGGTTTCGCTCGAAGTCAACCCGCTGCGGGTGGACGGCCGCACGGTCGAGGCGCTCGATGCGCTGGCCGTGTGGGGCGCAGCCGGCTGAACCGCTTTCCTTCCTCTGCAAGAAAACCAACAGGAGACATCTTCATGCTGCAACGACGTCGATTCGCGCAATGGGGCGCGAGCGGACTGCTGGCCCCCGCGCTCGGGGCCCTGCCGAAGGCGCAGGCGGCCGACGCCTATCCGACCCAGCCGATCAAGATCATCGTGTCGTCGGCGGCCGGTGGGCTGGTCGACGGCATCGCGCGCACCATCGGCGAACGCATCGCCAAGCCGCTGGGCCAGCCGGTGCTCATCGACCCGAAGCCGGGCGCCAACGGCGCCATTGCCGCATCCTTCGTGGCCAAGGCACCGGCCGATGGTCACACGCTGCTGTTCGCCGTCAACTCCTTCGTGCTCGCGCCGTTGCTGATGGCCAAGCCCGGCTACGACGTGTTCAAGGACTTCGCGCCCGTGTCGCTGTCGAACTACGGCCTGCTCGTGTTCGCGGTGGGCGAGGGCGTGCCCGCCAAGAGCATGCGCGAGTTCGTCGCCATGGCCAAGGCGCAGCCCGGCAAGCTGAGCTTCGGCTCGGCCGGGCAGGGCTCGTCGGGCCACCTCTACGGCGAGAAGCTGATGCGCGACGAAGGCCTGCAGATGACACACGTGCCCTACAAGGGCGGCGCGCCGCTGATGATCGACATCCTCGGCGGCCAGGTGCAGGGCGGCTTCGTCACCATGGGCGAGGCGCTGCCGCATGCGAAGTCGGGCCGCGCGAAATTGCTCGGCGTGTTCGGCACGCGCCGCATGCCGCTCGCGCCGCAGATTCCCACCTTCACCGAGCAGGGCTTCAAGGGCTACGAGCACGGCGGCTTCTGGGGCTTCTTCGCGCCGACGGGCACGCCACAGCCGGCCATCGACAAGCTGGCCGGTGCGGTGCGAAAGGCCGTGGCGCAGCCTGATCTGCAGGAACGCATGATCGGGCTGGGGTTGGAGCCTTCGGGTGAAGGGCCGGGTGAGTTGATGGCGGCCGTCAGACGCGAGAACCTGCTGTGGTCGCGGCTGATCAAGGACATGAACCTGAAGCTCGAATAGGCCTCAGGCCCGCGCCACCACGCCGGCGGTCACCAACGCATCGACCGCCGCGCGTTCGAATCCGAACTCTTCCAACACCTCATCCGTGTGCTCCCCCAGCGACGGCGCAAGCCGTTGCACGCCGCCCGGCGTGGCCGACAGCGTGAACGGCACGCCGGGAAAGCGCAGCGTGCCTTCGGTCGGGTGCTCGGCGTCGTGCCACAGGCCGCTGGCTTTCAGCTGCGGATCGTCGGGCAGCTGCTGCAGCGTCTGGATCGGCATCGCCGGAATGTCGGCCTGGCGGAACGCCGCGACCCATTCGGCCGTGGTGCGCGCGCCGGTCGCGCGTTCGAGTTCGCCGAACACCACCGTGTGGTTGCGCACGCGCGCGGCCAGCGTGGCAAAGCGTTCGTCCTCGCGCAGCTCGGGCCGACCCACCACCTCGAAGAAGCGCAGCCACTGTGCGTCGGTGTAGGGCACCAGCGCAATGTAGCCGTCGGCCGTGCGAAAGGGCTTGCGCACGCCGGAGCGGATCGAGCCGTACACCATGTCGTCGATGGGGGGCTGGAAGGTGTGGCCCCACAGGTGCTCCACCATGTTGAAGGCGGTCATGGTCTCGAACATCGGCACGTCGATGGCCTGCCCCTGGCCGCTGCGTTCGCGGTGGAAGAGCGCGGTGACGATGGCGTAGGCCGCGTACAGCGCGGTGGTCTTGTCGGCGACGAGCGCGGGTATGTAGCGCGGCTCGCCGGTGTAGATCGATTGCAGATGCGCCAGGCCCGACGCGGCCTGGATGATGTCGTCGAAGGCCGGCAGGCCCGCATACGGCCCCTCGTCCGAGAAGCCCTTGACGTGCGCGCTCACGAGGCGCGGGTTGAGCTCCAACAGCCGCGCCGCGTCGATGCCGATGCGCGCCGCTGCGTCGGTGCGCACCGAATGCACGAGCACGTCGCTGCCGCGCACCAGCGTGTCGAGCACCTCGCGCGCGGCGGGTTGCTTCAGGTCGAGCACGAGGCTGCGCTTGTTCCGGTTGCACGACAGGTACAGCGACGACATGCCCTTGTGGCGCGCTGGCCCGACCGAGCGGGCCAGGTCGCCTTGCGGCGCCTCGACCTTGATGACGTCGGCGCCCATGTCGGCCAGCATCTGGCTGGCCAGCGGGCCGAGCACCACCGACGAGAGGTCGAGCACCTTGACGCCTTCGAGGGCGCTGCGAAAAAGCGGAGGGGACGTCATCGGTCAGTCCTCCAGGCGGATGCCGGTCTTGTCGATCACGCGCTTCCAGGTGTCGGCGTCCTGGCGCAGCACCACGGAAAACTCGGCGGCCGTGCTGCCCACGGGTTCGATGTTCATGTCGCGCATCTTCTTTTGCACCTCGGGCTTGGCGACGATGGCGGCGACGGCCTTCGACATCTTGTCCACGCGCGGCTGCGGCGTGCCGGCCGGCAGGAAGAGCGCAATCCACGCATAGGGCTCGAAGCCCGCGTAGCCCGCCTGCTGGAAGGTCGCCACCTGCGGCAGCGTGGCCGAGCGCTGCGTGCCCAGTGCCGCCAGCGCGCGCAGCTTGCCGCTTTGCAGGTGGGGCAGGGCGGTGCCGGTGTCGAGCACGGCCACGCGGATGTGGCCGCCGAGCAGGTCGGTCACCATGGGGGCCGCGCCCTTGTAGGGCACGTGTGGCATGTCGACGCCCGCTTCTTTCTTGAACAGCTCGCCGTAGATGTGCGAGGTGGTCGCGACGCCGGTCGAGCCGTACGAATACTTGCCGGGCTCGGCCTTGAGCAGCGTGACGAGTGCGGCCAGCGTTTTCGCGGGCACGTCGGGCGTCACGACCAATGCCGAGGTCGAGATGCCGATCTGCGACACGGCCGCGAAGTCTTTCACCGCGTCGTACGAGAGCTTGCGTTGCAGCGCGGGCATCTGCACGTGCGTGGTGATGGTGAAGAGGGCGGTGTGGCCGTCTTTCGGGGCGCGCGCGACAGCGGCGGCGCCGATGGTGCCGCTGGCGCCCACGCGGTTGTCGACGACGACGGGCTTGCCCCAGGCGGTGCCGAGTTCCTGCGCGACCAGCCGCGCCATGTTGTCGGTGATGCCGCCGGCGGGGAAGGGCACGACGAGCGTGACGGGTTGCGAGGGGTAGTCGGCGGGTGCTTGTTGCGCGGCGGCGGGCAGGGCGAACAGGGCAGCGAGTGCGAGGCCGAGCGTGGAGGAAAGACGTGTCATGACGGATTGCTTCAATCGAGCTTGATGTTCTTGGCCTGGATCACCTGCTTCCAGCGCGCGTGGTCCGCGCGCATGGTGGCGGTGAGCTGCGCGGGCGTGCTACCGACCGGGATCACGCCCAGGCCTTCGATGCGCGCGGCCTGCTCGGGGATTTGCACCACCTGCGCCACTTCGGTCGAGAGGCGCTGCGCGATGGGCTGCGGTGTGCCCGCGGGCAGGTAGATGCCGAACCAGCCGACCGACTCCATGCCGGCGAAGCCCTGCTCCTTGAAGGTGGGCACGCCGGCCGCGAGCGGTGCGCGTGCGGTGCCGACCACGGCGATCGACTTCACCTTGCCGGCCGCGACGTGCGGGCCCACGCCCTTGGCCGAGACGAACACGGCATCGACGGTGCCGCCGAGCAGGTCGGTGATGGCCGGCGCTTCGCCCTTGTAGGGCACGTGCAGCAACTGGATGCCCGCAGCGTCCTGCAGCACTTCGGCGTAGAGGTGCGCGCTCGATCCGTTGCCGTAGGAGCCGTACGAGTATTTGCCGGGTGCGGCGCGCGCGAGCTTGACGAAGCCGTCGAGCGTTTCGACGCCGAGCTTGTTGCTCACGGTGAAGACGATGGGCAGACGGCCCGCCTCCGAGACGGGCACGAAGTCCTTGAACGGATCGAAGCCGGCGTTGGGGTACAGCAGGGGGTTCTGGATGATCGAGGTCAGCGAGAACAGCACGGTGTAGCCGTCGGCCGGTGCGCGCTGCACGGCGGTGATGCCGATCTGTCCGTTGCCGCCAGGGCGGTTGTCGACGATGACGCTCTGGCCGAGCCGCTTGCCCAGGCCCTCGGCGACGATGCGCGCGAACACGTCGGTGCCGCCGCCGGCCGCGTAGGGGACGATCAGGCGGAGGGGTTTGTCGGGCCACGCGGTCGTTGGCTGTTGCGCGAAGGCACTGCCGGCGGCCAGGGCGGCTGCCAGCGCGAGGGCGTGGCGGCGGGTGAATCTGCTGCGGTGCATGTCTGTCTTGTCTCCGATGGTTTTTCTGTCTGGGTGCGATGTCAGAGCGGCAGGCTCACGACGGCGAGGCCGGGGCCGACCGACACGCCGTGGCGGTTCTCGCTCCACAGACGCAGGTCGAGGCGGTGGCGATGCGCGGTGTCGGCGCTGTCGTCGATCCATTTGCGTTCGACCTGGCCGCGCACGGTGACGGTGTCGCCCGCCGTGTTGAACGACTTCATGCGAAAGCCGCGGATGGCATGCAGCACGCCTGCCGTGCCGATGTACTCGCGAATGGCACGCTCCCACATGCCCTGCAGCAGCATCACGTTGGCGTACATCTCGGGGGCGCCGGTCGATTGGGCGTGCTCGGTGTTGTGGTGGATCGCGTTGAAGTCGCGGTTGGCACCGGCGGCCATCACGAGGCGGTAGACGGTGAGGGGGAAGGGCACGGGGGTCAGGGTGTCGCCCTCGTTGACTTCGTTCCAGCGGCGTTGTTCTTGCCAGTTCATCTTGTTGCTCTGCTTTCTTTGTTCAGGGCGCGCGCACAGGCCACCGGGCACTTCCCTCCGCGAATGTCCCCCGGCCTGCGGCCTCCTCCTTGATTTCGCTGCGGGAAGCACCCAGTGCCCTGTGCACGGGAGGCGGCGCGCCGGTGCGGGAGGCCGCACCGAATCGGATGCTTGTTCGCTAGTGCGGCAGGTAGTGGTACATGCCGAAGCGGCAGCGGGCCACCACCTCTTCGCGCTGGTTCACGATGTCGTACTCCCACGTCGTGAACGCGCCGCGCCCTACCTTGGTCGCCTTGGGTTCGCAGCGCACGAGCCGGTTGCCGCGCCGGCCCAGGCGGTCGTCCAGGCGCGCGGGTTGCAGGTAGTCGACCTCGTAGTCGGTCGCCATGTAGGCGGTGGTGGGCGGCATGCCTTCGGGGCGCGTGCCCTTGAGCGGGCTGCGCTCGGGCTCGGCGTTGCGTGCGTCGCTGGTGAACACGGGCGGCTGGCCCGGGGCCCACATCGGCGGCAGCGTGAGGCTGGCGAGGCTGGTCGATGGCGCGACCGCGTCGGGCCCGTGGTGCAGCGGGCAGTCGAACTCCAGCACCTCGACATAGCGACGCACGGCGCCGGCCTCGATCACGTCGGCGCCCCAGCGGATCACGCCGTTCGCAAAGTCTTCGCCCACGCGCGCCACCATCGGCGCCCAGGCGCTTTCCCAATCGTCCATCTGCGGGTGCTTTCTTAGATACCGATGAACTCGGCCACGTCGGCGAGTGGCGCGCGCTCGGTTTCGAGGGCGTCGATGGGCTTGTCTCGGTCGGCGTAGCCGATGGCCATGCCGGTGAACAGCATGCGTTCGGGCGGCAGGTCGATGAAGCGGCCGATGGTCTGCGGGTAGATGGCCCAGCATTCCTGCGGGCAGCTGTCCAGGCCCTCGGCGCGCAGCAGCAGCATCACGTTCTGCAACATCATTCCCAGGTCGGACCACTGCGGCGGGCCCATGCGGCGGTCGACGGTGCAGAAGAGTGCGAGCGGTGCGCCGAAGAACTGGAAGTTGCGCGCAAACCATTTCAGGCGGGCGGCCTTGTCCTCGCGCGGAATGCCCAGCCGCGCGTACATCGCTTCACCCACGGCGAAGCGGCGGTCGCGGTACGGTGCCACCAACTCGCGCGGGTAGATGTCGTACTCGCTGCCTTCGCCGCCGGGCGTTTCCTGCACGCGGGTGCGCATGAGGGCCTTGAGGTCGTTCAGCCGTTCGCCGCCCACCACATGCAGGTGCCACGGTTGCAGGTTGCCGCCCGAGGGCGCACGCAGCGCGGCCTGCAGCACGCGGCGGATGGCGTCGGGCGGTACGGGGCGGTCGAGAAATTCGCGCACCGAGCGGCGGCTCGCGACGGCGTCGTAGACAGTCATGCTCATGGTGAGGTGTGGCTCCGGGGAAGAGAGGTCGTCAGGGTCACGCCCAGTTCGCGCGCCACTTCGGCGCTGTGCTGGCCGGGTGTCGCGGCATGCGACAGGTCGGCGTAGGCATAGCCCGAGAAGCGCACCGGTGGGCGCACCTCAAGATACGCGCCTTCGGTCGGGTGCGTGCGCTGTCGGAAAAGGCCGGCGGCCTGCAGCTGCGGGTCGTCGGGCAGGTCGGCGATGTCATTCACGCGCATCGCGGGCACGTTGGCCTTCTTCAATATGTCGAGCCACTCGGCCGTGGTGCGCTCCGGCAGGATCGCGGCGGCAGCCTCGTACATGCGGCTCATGTGCTTGCGGCGCAGGGCCTTGTCGGCGAGCTCGGTCGCCTCCAGCACCTCGGGGTGGCCGGTGGCCTCGAAGAAGCGCAGCCAGCGGTCGTCCAGGTAGGGCGCAATGGCGATGTAGCCGTCGCGCGTGCGCATGGGCTGGCGCATGGGGTCGATCTGGCGCGGGTACAGCGCGGGGCCGGTGGGCGGCACGAAGGTCTTGTCGCACAGGTGCTCCACGAGGTTGAAGCTGGCGAGCGATTCAAACATCGGAACCTCCACCTGCTGGCCCTCGCCGGTGCGCAGCCGGTGCACCACGGCGGCGAGCACGGCGTACGCCGCGTGCAGGCCCGAGACCTTGTCGGCCATGGTCATGGGCACGTAGCGCGGCTGCGGGTTGCCGTCGACCTTGGGCGGCAATGAGGCAATGCCCGACGCGGCCTGGATGATGTCGTCGTAGGCCTGCAGCGCGGCATACGGCCCGCGCTGGTCGAAGCCGGTGCAGTGCACGTAGACGATGTCGGGGCGGATGGCGCGCACTTCGTCATACGACAGGCCGGCGCGCGCGATGGCGTCGCTGCGCACGTTGTGGATGAAGATGTCGCTGGTCTCGATGAGGCGGCGCATCGCGGCGCGGCCGTCCTCGCTCTTCAGGTCCCAGACGACGGAGCGTTTGCCGCGGTTCAGGCGCAAGTGCACGGGGCTCATCAGCGGCGTGACGGGCGGCGTGCCGATGATGCGGATGCTGTCGCCCTCGGGCGGCTCGACCTTGACCACCTCGGCGCCGAGGTCCGCAAGGATCTGCGTGCAGTAGGGGCCGAAGATCACCGTGGTGAGGTCGACGATGCGCAGGCCTTCGAGCATGCGGGGGGCGGGGGCAGTGGTCTGGGTCATGGATGGGGAGGTCATGCGGCGACAAGGCCCTGCATTTCGGCGGCGAGGTGGCGCACGCGCTCGGGTCCGCCGAGCAGCTGGCGGTTGAAGCCGATGCGCTTGAACCAGTAGTGCAGGCCCAGCAGGTCGGTGATGCCCATGCCGCCATGCACCTCGGTGGCGGTGCGGGCGACGAAGGTGCCGGTTTCGCTCAGGTGCGACTTGGCGTGTGCGGCGAGCAGCGCGGCTTCGTCGGGCAGTGCGTCGAAGGCGTGGGCCGCGTACCAGACGAGCGCGCGGCCGGGTTCCAGCCCGGCGGCCATCTCGGCGCACAGGTGCTTCACGGCCTGGAAGGAACCGATCACGCGGCCGAACTGGCGGCGCTCCTTGGCGTAGGCCACGGCCTGGCCGATCATGGCTTCGCCCGCGCCAAGCGTGTCGGCGGCGAGCAGCGCCCAGCCTGCGCTGCGCAGGCGCGCGAGCGTGACGGGGCTGGCGTTGGGCAGTCGCTCGGCCTTCACCTGTGCGAAGTGCAGTTCGCCGAGCGGGCGCGTGGCGTCGATGCTGCGCAGCGCGCCGCGCGTGAGGCCTTGTGCATCGGCGCGCACGAGGTGCAAGCCGCCCGCGCGGTCCGCGACGATGAACACATCGGCCGCGCCCGCGTCGAGCACGAAGAGCGCGCTGCCGTCGAGCATGCCGTCGACGTGGGCCGTCACGCCCGCACCATCGCGCGCGCCGGCCACGGCCTCGGCGATGGCCACGCCGGCGATGCATTCGCCGGCGGCCAGGCGCGGCAGCCATTCATCTTGCTGTGCGGCGCTGCCGGCTTCGCGCAGCGCCAGCGGTGCGAGCACGGCGGTGCCGAGAAACGGCGTGGGCGCGACATGGCGACCCAGTTCTTCGGCGGCCAGCGCGGCGTCGAGCAGCGAGAGGTCGAGCCCGCCGAAGGCCTCGGGCACGAGCAAAGCCGGCACGCCGACCTCGCACAGCGTGCGCCAGACCTCGCGGTCTAGCGGCAGGTCGTCGGCCGCGACGCGGCGCACGCGATCGAGCGGGCAGGCGCGTTCGAGGGCGCGGCGCAGGCTGTCCTGCAGCAGCTTCTGGTCGGCGGAGAGGGCGAATTCCATGGAGCAGTTCCTTCCAGCCGATCAGGCAAGACGCGGTTCGCGCGGCATGTCGAGCCCGCGTTCCGCGATGATGTTTTTCTGGATCTGCGCGGTGCCGCCGCCGATGATCAAACCCAGGTCGAACATGTAGCGCTCCTGCCAGAGTGCCTGCGCGCGCACGTGCGCGCTGCCGGGCATCAGCAGGCCCAGTTCGCCCAGCGCGTCGATGGCGAGCGCGGCCAGCTGGTGGCGCAGCTCGCAGCCCTGCAGCTTCACGACCAGCGCGGCCAGGCCCGGGTCTTCGCCGTTGGCCGCGGCCGTGAGCAGCCGCAGGCCGTGGCACTTCTGCGCCAGCACCTGGCCCTGCAGCCGCATCAGGCGGTCGCGCAGCACGGGCTGGTCGATGAGGCGCGATCCGTCGACGGTTTCGGCCTGCATCAGCGTGGCGAGTTCCTGGTAGCGCTGGGTCGTGAGGTTGGGGTTGCCGAGCGAGCCGCGCTCGTGTTTGAGCGTGGCGTTGGCCACCTTCCAGCCTTCGCCGCGCTGGCCCACGATCTGGTGCTGCGGCACGCGCACATCGGTGAAGAAGACCTCGTTGAACTCGGCGTGGCCGGTCATCGTCTTCAGCGGGCGCACCTCGATGCCGGGCGTCTTCATCGAGAACAGCAGGTAGCTGATGCCCGCATGCTTCGCGGCGCCGGGCTCGGTGCGCACGAGGCAGAAGATCATGTCGGCCACATGGGCGGTCGAGGTCCAGATCTTCTGGCCGTTGATGACGAAGTCGCCACCGTCTTCCGTGGCGCGCGTCTGCAGCGAGGCGAGGTCGGAGCCCGCGCCGGGTTCGGAGTAGCCCTGGCACCAGACCACCTCGCCGCGCAGCGTGGGGCCGATCCACTCGCGCCGCTGCGCCTCGGTGCCCAGCTCGAGCAGGGTGGGCACCAGCATCGAGATGCCCTGGTTGCCCAGCGGCGGCGCCGCGCCGGCGCGCGCGAACTCTTCGGTGATGAGGTGCGCCTCCATCACGTCGGGCGCGGCACCGTGGCCCCCGTACTCACGCGGCACCGTGCGGCCCGCATAACCGTGGTCCAGCAGCAAACGCTGCCACGCAAGCGCGTCGGCGTCGGGGCGTTCGGCGGTGCGCGCGAAGGCCGAGCGGTGGCCGTGCGTGGCGAGGAACGCGCGCAGCGCGTCGCGAAAGGCTTCGTAGCGGGGATTGAGCGTGAGGTCCATGCGGTGCTTGCCTTCGGTGCCCGCCGCGTTGCGCGGCGGTGCGTGTTGTCTCCGTGTCGAGGCTCATGCTAGGGGCAACCCTCGGGCGCTCTCAATCGTCCGTTCCGACGATGTGACGCGCAGGGGGCGCTGCCTACCATCCAGCCCGAACGCCGCACGAGGTCCGATGACGTCCGATGAAGTCTGGTGAGAGGCCCGCGGCCGGCAGCTTCTTTTTCACAAGAACGACGGAGACAACACCATGACACGTTCCCTCTTTTCTGCCCGCCTCGGGTCGCGCCGCCGCCTGCTCGGCGCGGGCCTCGCGGCCACGCTCTGCCTGGCCGCCGCCTTCCCGGCGCAGGCCCAGAAGCGCTACGACCCGGGCGCGAGCGACACCGAAATCAAGATCGGCCACATCGTTCCGTACTCGGGCCCGGTCTCGGCCTACGGCACCATCGGCAAGGCGGCGGCGGGCTACTTCGCCAAGCTCAATGCCGAGGGCGGCATCAACGGCCGCAAGGTCACGTTCATCTCGCTGGACGATGCCTACAACCCCTCGAAGACGGTGGAGCAGGCGCGCAAGCTGGTCGAACAAGACGAGGTGCTGGTGCTCTTCGGCCCGCTGGGCACGGCGCACAACCTCGCGATCCAGCGCTACATGAACGCCAAGAAGGTGCCGCAGCTGTTCGTGGCCACGGGCGCCACGCGCTTCGGCGACCCGAAGGCCTTTCCCTGGACCATGGGCTGGCAGCCCACGTACCAGACCGAAGGCAAGATCTACGCGCAGCACATCCTGAGCACGAAGCCCAACGCGAAGATCGCCGTGCTCATGCAGAACGACGACTTCGGCAAGGACTTTCTGAAGGGCTTTCTCGAAGCGCTCGGCGACAAGGCCAAGACGATGATCGTGGCGCAGTCGACCTACGAGGTGACCGACCCGACCATCGACAGCCAGATGGTCAACCTGAAGGCCTCGGGCGCCGACACCTTCTTCAGCATCACCACGCCCAAGTTCGCGGCGCAGGCGATCCGCAAGGCGGCCGACATCGGCTGGAAGCCCACGCAGTATTTGTCGAGCGTGTCGGTGTCGGTGTCGGCGGTGATCAAGCCGGCCGGCCCCGAGAACGCGGTGGGCGTGATCTCGGCCACCTACTTGCGTGACCCGGCCGACGACATGTGGAAGGGCTCGAAGGAGTACGAGGACTACAAGACCTGGTTCAGCAAGTACTACCCCTCGGGCGACCTGAGCGACTCGCTCAACGTACTGGGCTACTCGTCGGCGCAGACGCTGGAGCAGGTGCTGCGCAAGGCGGGCGACGACCTCACGCGCGCCAACATCATGAAGGTGGCCGCCAACCTGCAGTACAGCCCGCCGATGCTCTACCCGGGCATCGACGTGAAGACCTCGCCGACGGACTTCTACCCGATCGAGCGCATGCAGCTGGTGCGGTTCAACGGCACGCGCTACGAGCCCTTCGGCAAGGTGCTCGGCGATTGATCGATTGATTGATCGCCTCGTTCCTGATGTCTCCCTTTTCGTTTTTCCACTGAAGCTTCCATGACCTCCATCGTTCGACTGGCCGCCGCCCTGGGCGGCGCGGCCCTCCTGTTCACCGCCGGCGCGGCCTTTGCGCAGAAGAAGTACGACACCGGCGCATCCGACACCGAGATCAAGCTCGGCATGGCCATGCCCTACAGCGGCCCCGTGTCGTCGTACGGCATCGTCGGCAAGGTCAACGAGGCGTACTTCAGGATGGTGAACGACAAGGGCGGCATCAATGGCCGCAAGGTCACGCTCATCAGCTACGACGACCAGTACACGCCGCCGCGCACCACCGAGGTGGTGCGCAAGCTGGTCGAGCAAGATGAAGTGCTGGCCGTGTACGGCAACCTGGGCTCGGCCTCCAATGCCGCGATCCAGCGCTACATGAACGCCAAGAAGGTGCCGCACCTGTTCCTGGGCGTGGGCGCCGACCGCTTCAACGACCCCAAGACCTACCCCTGGACCACGCCCTACATGCCCAGCTACGAAGGCGAGGGCAGCCTCTACGCAAAGAACATCCTGAAGACGATGCCCAACGCGAAGATCGCCGTGCTCTACCAGAACGACGACTTCGGCAAGGACCTGCTCAAGGGCCTGAAGAAGGGCCTGGGCGACAAGGCCTCGATGGTGGTGGCCGAGGCCTCGTTCGAGGTGGCCGACCCGACGGTCGATTCGCAGATCATCAAGCTGCAGTCATCGGGTGCCAATGTGTTCGTCAACTTCGCCACCGCGCGCTTTGCGGCGCAGGCCATCCGCAAAGCGTGGGACATCAACTGGAGGCCCAAGCAGCAGTACCTCACCTACGTGTCGGCCTACGTGAAGATGACGCTGGAGCCCGCGGGCCTGGAGAAGTCGAAGGGCATCATGGCCATGGCCTTCTTCAAGGACGCCGCGCAGCCGCGCTGGGCCAACGACCCGGCCACGCAGGAGTTCCTGGCCTTCATGAAGAAGTACGCACCCAACGAAGACGTGAACAACGCCGCCGGCGTGTACGGCTACGGCGTGGCGCAGGCCATGGAGACCGTGCTCAAGGCCTCGGGCGACAACCTCACGCGCGAGAACCTTCTCAAGCAGGCCACCACGCTGAAGAACATACGCACCGGCATGCTGCTGCCGGGCATTGCGCTGAACACCTCGAACACCGACTACTTTCCGTTCAACACGCTGCAGCTGGTGCAGTTCAACGGCAAGGAGTTCGAGCCCATGGGTGATTCGATCGCCGTGAAGTAGCCTTCCGAGAAGCACGCTCAAAAGAACCCACAGGAGACACACACCATGTTCGGACTGATGCAGGACCGCCCGCTGCTGATCTCGTCGCTGATCGATCACGCGGCCACCTTCCACCCCCACGCCGAGATCGTCGGTCGCACCGTCGAAGGTCCGGTGCACCGCACCAATTACCGCCAGGTGCAGTTGCGTTCCAAGCAGGTGGCCAATGCGATGAAGGTGCTGGGCGTGGCGCCCGGCGACCGCGTGGGCACGCTGGCGTGGAACACCCACCGGCACCTGGCGCTGTACTACGGCGTGTCGGGTTCGGGCGCGGTGCTGCACACCGTGAACCCGCGGCTCTTTCCGGAGCAGATCGACTACATCGTCAACCACGCCGAAGACAAGGTGCTGTTCTTCGACACCAGCTTCGCGCCGCTGGTGGAGAAGCTCGCACCCAAGCTCACGAGCGTGCGCGCCTTCGTCGCCATGACCGACCGCGCGCACATGCCGGCCATCGACGTGCCCAACCTGCTGTGCTACGACGAACTCATCGGCGCGCAGAGCGAGGACTACACCTGGCCCGAGTTCGACGAGCGCACCGCCTCGTCGCTTTGCTACACCTCGGGCACCACGGGCAACCCCAAGGGCGTGCTGTATTCGCACCGCTCCACCGTGCTGCATTCGCTGATGGAATGCGCGCCCGACACCTTCGGCGTGTGCTCGCAGATGACGCTGATGCTCGCCGTGCCGATGTTCCACGCCAACGCCTGGGGCATGCCGTACTCGGCGGCGATGGTGGGCGCCAAGCTCGTCATGCCCGGCCCGCACATGGACGGCCAGAGCCTGTACGAACTCATGCGCGACGAGAAGGTGAGCTTCTCGCAGGCGGTGCCCACCGTGTGGCTCATGCTGTTCCAGTACTTCGATGCCCACCCCGAAATCGACACCCGCGCCATCGGCCTGAAGCGCATCGGCGTCGGCGGTGCCGCCACGCCGCGCGCCATGATCGAACGCTTCGAGCGCGACTTCAACGCCGACTTCGTGCAAGGCTGGGGCATGACAGAGACCAGCCCCATCGGCGTGATCGGCAACCTGCTGCCCAAGCACCTCGCGCTCCCGAAAGAAGAGCAGACCACCGTCAAGATGCGCCAGGGCCGCGGCGTATGGGGCGTGGAGCTCAAGATCGTCGACGAGAACGGCCAGCGCCTGCCGCACGACGGCGTGGCCTTCGGTCACCTGCATGTGCGCGGTCCGTGGATTGCGAGCGGTTACTTCCGCAGCGAAGGCGGCGAGGTGCTCGATGCCGAGGGCTTCTTTCCGACCGGCGACGTGGCCAACATCGATGCCGACGGTTATGTGCAGCTGGTCGACCGCGCGAAGGACGTCATCAAGTCGGGCGGCGAGTGGATCTCGTCGATCGACCTGGAGAACGCCGCCAGCGCGCACCCGGCCGTGGCCGAGGCCGCGGTGATCGGCATCGCGCATCCGAAGTGGCAGGAGCGGCCGCTGCTCATCGTGGTGAAGCGCGCGGGTGCGGAGGTCACGGGCGAGGAACTGCTCACTTTTCTTTCGCAGCGCGTGGCCAAGTGGTGGCTGCCCGACGACGTGGCTTTCGTCGACAGCCTGCCGCATACAGCCACCGGCAAGCTGCTGAAGACCAAGCTGCGCGAGCAGTTCAAGGGCTACGTTGCAGCCAAGTCAACTTGATGACAGTTGTTAGGTTTTTCTGTGCATAACTCTGTGGGTTGCCTGAGGAGGCTGACCCACAGAACGAGCATTGGCGCGGGTTCGCACCACGTTGCCCACTGATTGAGCAGGCCGGTATTTCGCCCGGCACTATTTACCTTCCGCGCTCCTTTTTCCAAGGCCCCTGCGAGTCATCGACTTGCAGGGGCCTTGCTGCTTTGTGGCTACATCGGGGGGCTTTGTTCACAGTTTCGCCCTGTGCCTATGTCCTGGCCCTTCCATTTCGGACTGGTCCGATGGCCGTACCCGGAACGTCTTCCTAAAGTCATCGGTCAACACACCGTCTGAGCTGGCGTCGCGTGCGCGTTCGCAGTTCCGGTCCCGATTTCATTCGGCGAGTACGAGGAATTTCATGGCAAGGAAGAAGGCGAAGGTCGTAGTCAACAGCATCCGCCCACGCAGCCGCCGTCGTTCGACGATTTCTACCGGGACATCCTGCTCGTGTTGCAAGCCCGCGGACTGGGCTGCGCGACGCCGAAGCCGCTCACGTGGGGCGCCTACAGCTTCCACCCGCTGGAACGCAGCGTGAGCTTTGCGGGCCGGACGCGCCGCCTCGACCCGGTGACTTTCGATCTGGCGCTCGAGTTCTTCTTCAACGCCGAGCGGATGCTCTCGCTCGCGAGGCTGCGGCGGATGATGAACCCCGTGCGAGGCGCGTGCAGGTTCTGGGGCAACGAGCTGATCGGCACGCTGACCGACGTGGCGGACGAACTGGAACTGCACGGCGTCCACGGCTGGCGCTTGGTGCATTGCGAGCCCGAGGCGTTCCGGCTCGACCGCGAGGCGATCCCTTGAGCAGGTTCCGGGCAAGAAAAAAGCCCTAAGTTGTTGAAAACTTAGGGCTTTTTGTGCATCCCGCGCGAGGCGGGAATGCTGTGTTGGTGGCTCTTCACGGATTCGAACCGCGGACCTGTGGATTATGATTCCATCGCTCTAACCGACTGAGCTAAAGAGCCGTTCAGTACAAAACTGCACCGAAGCCCAAAATTATAGCCCAGGCTTTGGGCCGAGTTCAACACCCGGCGTTTTTAGGTCGATTTTTCTGCATCCGAATCCTCCGGATCGCACCCCGACTTAACCCCGATCGCCTCACTGAGCCGTACAAGCCCGGGTGACAATCCTTCGATGTCTGCGCTGCCCCGCGCCCCTTCCTCTGCTGCCTCCGCCGCCCTTGCGCGCGACGCCATGCCCGACGATCAGTTGATGCTGGCCTACGCCCACGGCGATGCCGCTGCCTTCGACGTGCTCTATGCGCGCCACGAAGGCGGCCTGTTCCGCTTCGTCAAGCGCCTGCTCGGCGCGCGGCTGGTGGCGCAGGCCGACGAGGTGTTCCAGGACACCTGGGTGCGGATCATCTCTGCGCGCGACAGCTTCTCGCCGCAGGGCGCCACGTGGCGCACCTGGGCCTTCACCATCGCGCACAACCTCGCGATGGACCGCCTGCGCGTGAGCGGCCGCGAAGTGACGCTCGATGGCCACGCGACCGACGACGACGGCGACGCCGTGCCTGCGCTGGACCGCGGCGTGCACGGTGCCACCGACGTGTCGGCCCATCCGTCGGCCGAAGAGCTCGCGTTCTGGCGCGCCGCCGGGCGCCGGTTGTTGGCCTGTCTTGACGAACTGCCGGCCGAGCAGCGCGCCGCATTTCTCTTGCACCATGAAGACGGCCTGACCGTCGACGCGCTCGCGGCCAAGCTGGAGATCGGCTTCGAGACGGTGCGCAGCCGCCTGCGCTACGGCCTGCAGAAGCTGCGCGACTGCATGGAACGCTACTTGTCGGTGCTGGAGCAACGGGCATGAACGAGAACAACGACGATCTGCACGACCCGCGGCTGCGTCGCGCGCTGGACCATGCGCCCGACCGCGACGCGGTGCCTGCGGCGCACACGCGCGAGGCGATCTTGAAGATGGCGCACAACCTTGCTGCTGTTTCCGCGCCGGCGGCCGGCCATGTGGCTGAAGCCGCGCCGTGGTGGCGACGCCTGTTCGGCGGCGGCAGTCCTCGCTCGCGCATGCCGTGGAATGCGGCCTTCGCGACCGTGCTCGTAGCGACCTTCGTCACTGTGCTGTGGCATCGGGAGCCGGTGCCCGAGGCAGGGCTCGATGGCGAAGCACAAGTGACCGGAGCGCCCGCGCCGGCATCGGCACCGCCTGCGCAACCGGCCGAAGCGCCAGCACCGGTGCAAGCTGCGCCTCCTGCTGCTGAGCCGGCCGCAACGGCCGACACGACACCGCCCGCCGTTCAACGCAGCGAAGTAGCGCGCGATACGAAAGAGACCTTGAAGCAGCGCGAGACGCAGGAAGCACGTGACGCATCGCGGCGGCGTGAAGCGCCTGCTGCGGCGTCGATTCAGAAAGACGAAGAACGGATGCTGGAAAAAGCGGCGCCCGTGCCCGCACCTGCACCCACCGCACCCGCCATCGCGTCGGCGCCCATGCCGGCGCCTCCCATGGCTGACGTCGGTCAGAGTCCCGCGCCTTATGCCGCTGCACCACCAGCTCCGGCCGTGGCGCCGGCCGCGCCTGCAGCGCCGATGCCGCGCGAGTCGGCGGACGCGGCCCCATCGTTCGCCGCACAAGGCGGTGTCAGCGCGAATGTCGCGGGCATGCAGCGCCGGGCTGCACCCGCGTCCGCACCGGCCGCGGCCAAGGCTGCCGCGCCACGCGCGGCCACCGAGGCCACCACAGCCGGCGTCTTCTCGGCACTGGACCGCTGGACCGCCCTCGACATCACGCGCGCCGGCACCGCCACGCGCCAGGCGCGCGGCGACACCGAAGGCCTCGCGGCGCTGGTGAACAGCGTGGCGCGCGCGGCCACCGTATCGGGCGGGGAATTGAGTTCGCCGGTCGAGGCGCGCATCGAGCTGCGGCGCGACGGCGCGTTGCTGGCCGTGCTCGAGATCGCGGGCGATCAGGTGCGGTGGACGCCGCAACCAGGCGGCCCCGCCTTCATCGGCACGCCGCCGGCACAGGCGCTCGACGCGCTGCGCATGGCGGTCTCGCGGACCCGCTGACGGCGACCGCTGCGGTCGCCGGGTCCGCTATTTAGCGGATCAGCGCCTCAGGCGTTCTTGAAGTCCGGGGCCCGCTTGTTCAGGAAAGCGTCCATGCCTTCCTTCTGGTCCTGCGTGGCGAACAGCGCGTGGAACAGGCGGCGTTCGAACATCACGCCGTCGCTCAGGCCGCTCTCGAAGGCGCGGTTGACCGATTCCTTGGCCGCCATCACGGCGATCTGCGAGTAGCCCGCGATGATCAGCGCGGCGCCCAGGGCTTCGTCGGCCAGTTTTTCGAAGGGCACCACGCGGCTCACGAGGCCCGCGCGCTCGGCTTCGGCGGCGTCCATCATGCGGGCGGTGAGCGCCATGTCCATGGCCTTGCTCTTGCCCACTGCGCGCGGCAGGCGCTGCGTGCCACCGGCGCCGGGGATCACGCCGATCTTGATTTCGGGCTGGCCGAACTTGGCGTTGTCGGCCGCAATGATGAAGTCGCACATCATCGCCAGCTCGCAGCCGCCGCCCAGCGCAAAGCCGCTCACGGCCGCGATCACCGGCTTGCGGATTGAGCGGATGGTTTCCCAGTTGCGCGTGATGTAGTCGCCCTTGTAGGTGTCGATGAAGCTGTACTTGGCCATCGCCGCGATGTCGGCGCCGGCCGCGAAGGCGCGCTCGCTGCCCGTGAGGATGATGCAGCCGATGGCGTCGTCGGCGTCGAAGGCCTTGAGCGCCTGGCCCAGCTCGGTCATCAGCGCGTCGTTGAGCGCATTGAGGGCCTTGGGGCGGTTGAGGGTGACGATGCCGACCTTGCCTGCTTCGGTGCGCACTTCGATGTTTTCGTAGCTCATGGTGTCTCTGTCTCCGGGGGAGGTGGGGGAAAAAACGCGTTCCACTATACCGAGCATGGCCGCGGGCCCGCTGGCGCGCGGGCGTTTCATTTGATAATTGTTCTCATCTAGAATGCCCGCCATGGACTTCCCGATGCAAGAACATGCCGTGTTGCTGCGGGCTTACGCTCGGGTGCAGGAGCGTTGCTCGCGCCTGCTGATCGAGCAGGCCGCCCGGGTCGAGCGGCTCGAGGCGCAGATCGTGCGGTTGCGCGGCGCACTGGTGGCGCGCGACTCGGCGATTGCCATCGTGCGCGAAGAGCTGGCGGCGCGCGCGGCCGTGGGCACTGCATTGCCCCAGCGCCTGCATGCGCTGCTGGCGCCGGGCGGCCGGCGTCACCATGCGCTGCCGCCGGGACCGGAAGTGCCGGCCGATCTGCGTGCCAAGTCGGTGCTGTGTGTCGGGCGGTCGGAAGCGGCGCAAGAAGCGCCTTCGCTGGCACGCCAGCTCGTGGAGATTGCCGGCGGCCGTTACCTGCACCACGACGGCGGCGACGATGCCGACGACCCCGCGGCGCTCGAAGCGGGCCTGCGCGCCGCCGACCTCGTGATCTGCCAGACCGGCTGCGTGAGTCACGGCGCCTACTGGCGCGTGCAGGACCACTGCCGCCGCACCGGCAAGCCCTGCGTGCTGGTGGGCGAGCCGCAGCCGATGCTGTTCGTGCGGCCGCCGCTGGCGGCGGCCGTCGATCACACCGCCTGAGAAGAAATTACGGCTTGGCTGCGAGCCAGGCCGAGACCTTGGCTGCGTCGTGCGAGAACAGCCGCCACGTGGTCGACCCCGTCGCCAACGTGAGCGGCAGGCGCAGCAGCCGGCGGTCGCGCGAGACGAGGGCCGTGCACTTGGTGCCACTGCCGAGGTACAGCGCCAGGTCGTCGAGCTTCGTGAGGCGCCAGGCCTGCGCGGGTTGCGATGCACCCTTGCCGCGACCACCCACGGCCGGCAGTTCGATGCCCAGCCATTCATCGTTCGCCGAGAAGCCGGCCTTCTCGGCGGCGCCGCCGCGCAGCACCACCTTGATTTGCACGCTGCCGCCGGTTTCGGCCACGCGCAGGCCGAGCGCCTGCGCCGGCTGCGAGGGGTCGTCGAGCGTGGCCACGCCGTGTGCGCGCAGCAAGTCGGCCAGCGGGAGTTCGTCGGTCGAATGCACCCAGCGCGCCAGCTCCGGCGCGTACGAGCGTCCGCCCACGGCTTCGAGCGCGGCCGCAATGTCGGCCTCGCTGATCGGACCGCCGTTGCTGTGCGTCCAGAGGTGGCGCATCACGTCGTCGAGCGTGCCCTTGCCTTCGTGGCGCAGCGTGAGGTCGAAGCACAGCGCCACCAGCGCACCCTTGGTGTAGTAGCTGACGGTGCTGTTGGGCGTCTGCTCGTCCTGGCGGTAGTACTTGACCCAGGCGTCGAAGCTCGCGTCGGCCACCGGCTGCACGAGCCGGCCGGGCGTCTGCAGCACCTGGTTGATGGTCTTGTTGAGCAGCCGCAGGTAGGCCGCGTCGTCGATGCGGCCGGCGCGGCGCAGCAGCAGGTCGTCGTAGTAGCTCGTGAAGCCCTCGAAGAACCACAGCAGCTGCGTGTAGTTTTCCTGGCTGTAGTCGTAACGCGCGAACTCCGCCGGGCGCATGCGCTTGACGTTCCAGGTGTGGAAGTACTCGTGGCTGATGAGGCCCATCAGCGTGGTGTAGCCCTCGGGCTGCTTCTTCTTTTCGCCGCGCTGCGGCAGGTCGCGGCGGTTGCAGATGAGCGCGGTGGAGTGGCGGTGCTCGAGCCCGCCGTAGCCGTCGTCCACCGCATTGAGCATGAACACGTAGCGGTCGATCGGCAGCTTGGGGCCGCCGCGCTTGCCGGCCTTGTCGCCGTGCCAGAAACGGATCTCGGCTTCGCAGATGGCTTGCGTGTCGGCGATGAGGCGCTCGCCGTCGAACGAGGCCGCGGCGCCTGCGATCACGAAGCGGTGCGGCACGCCGCAGGCCTCGAATTCGGCGCTCCAGAAGGCGCCCATCTCGACCGGGCTGTCGGCCAGTTCGTCGTAGCCGGCGGCGCGGTAGCTGCCGAAGCCGTGCTTGTCGGCCTTCGTCGGCACGAGCGCGGTGGCGCACGACCAGCGCGCGGCGTCTGCCGGCAGCGTGGGCGGCACGATTTCGAGCGCGTGCGGCGCCTCGGTCTGGCCCTCGACACGCAGGCAGATGCTGGTGCCGTTGAAGAAGCCGCGCGTGGCGTCGAGCCATGCGGTGCGCACCGAGTTGTCGTAGGCGCAGACCTGGTAGTGCAGCACCAGTGGCTGGCCGGGCACGCAGTCGATCTGCCAGCTGCATTTGTCGAGCTGCGTGAGCAGCGGCTTGCGGCGGCCCTGCGTGGCGCGCAGGCCCTGCAGGTTCTTGGCGAACTCGCGCACCAGATAGCTGCCCGGAATCCACACCGGCAGCGCCACGCGCTGCTGCGCGGCGGGCGCGGCGATGGTCAACGTGACAGCGAACAGGCGGGCATGAAGGTCCGCGCACTCGACGCGGCAATGCACAGCGGGCGCGGCGGTTGCAGCAGCTGCCGAGCGCCGGGAAGCAGAAGTCGTCGCCATCGGATCAGTTGGCGGCGGCGAGTTGCTTCTCGACCTGTTCGGCGGGAATGGCGCCCGGGACGCGGCTGCCGTCGGTGAAGATCAGCGTGGGCGTGCCCGTGATGTTGTACTTGCGGCCGAACTCCACGTTGCGCTCCAGCGCCGTCACGTTGCAGCTGGTGGCGGCGGCCGCGGGCTTGACGCTGTTTTCCATCCAGTCGGCCCAGGCCTTGCCCGGGTCCTTGCTGCACCAGATGTCGCGCGACTTGGCGGTCGAGTCGGCACCGAGCACGGGGTACAGGAACATGTAGACGGTCACGTTGTCGACCTTTTTCATGTCTTTCTCGAAGCGCTTGCAGTAGCCGCAGTTCGGGTCTTCGAAGACCGCGACCTTGCGCTTGCCGTTGCCGCGCACGATCTTGATGGCGTCTTTCACGGGCAGCTTGTCGAAGGCGACCGCGGTGAGCTTCTCGACGCGCTCTTCGGTGAGGTTGCGGCGCGTCTTGGCGTCGATCAGGTTGCCCTGCAGCAGGTAGTTGCCCTGTTCGTCGGTGTAGAGCAGCTGGCTGCCGCCGACGCGCACTTCGTACAGGCCCGGCACGGGCGTCTTGGTGACTTCCTCGATGGGCGGGAGCTGCGGGATGTGCGTCGGCAGGTTCTTGCGGATCTCGGCCTCGCCTGCGCCGGCGGTGGAGAGCGTGAGCAGCGCACAGGCGGCGACGAGAAGGTGGCGGACGAAGGTCATCGGGAAGGTTTCGGGAAAAAGGTGGAGGGCTGGGGGCGGCGTCAGGCGATCAGGCTTTGAGGCCCATGGCTTGCGCGGTGATCCAGTGCTTCACGAAGCGCGTGCGGTCGAAACCGCGCATGCCCCAGTTGCGCAACGCAGGAAGTGGACCCAGGTTGTGCGAGAAAAGTTGCTGCAATCCGTCGGTCGCCAGGCTCATCTGCAGCACGTCGGCGCGGCGGGCGCGTTCGTAGCGGCGCAGCAGGCGGGCATCGCCCACGCTGCGCCAGTAGTCGCGGGTGCGGATCACCTCGGCCAGCGCGGCCGCATCGGACAGGCCCAGGTTCAGGCCTTGGCCCGCCAGCGGGTGCACCGTGTGGGCGGCGTCGCCCGCGAGCACCCACGATTGGGTGGGCTGGCCGGGCATCGTGCCGGACCACCGGTCGGCGATGGCGCGCGACAGCGGCCACACGGCGCGCTCGCTCGTGAGCCGCAGCGAGCCCAGTTCGCCGTGGCTGGCCTCGCTCACGGCGGCGCTGAATTCTTCGACGCTTTGTGCGACCAGCTCGGGCACGCGCAGCTGGTCGACCGACCACACCAGCGCCAGCGTCTTGCCGTGCACGCCGCCCAGCGGCAACAGGGCGAACACTTCGCCGCGGTCGTTGAACCACTGGCGCGCGATGCCGTCGTGCGTGTGCGCGGCTTCGAGCCGTGCGGCAATGGCGTGCTGCGGATAGCGCGTGACCTCGTAGCTCACGCCCAGCGCCGCGCGCGAGGCGCTGGCCTTGCCTTCGCACACCACGGTGAGCGGTGCGGCCACGGGCTCGGTCACCACGTCGATAAGGGGCTGGAAGCGCACCGCGTCGGCCAGCTGCTGTTCGAGCGCGGGCACGTCGACGATCCAGGCCAGCGCATCGACCTTCTGGCGCGCGGCGCTGAACTGCACGCGGCCACCGTCGTCGCCGTGCACCTGCATCTCGTGCACCGGCGTGGCATGGGCCGTGTCGGGCCAGCCGCGCAGCGATTCGAGCAGCGTGCGGGACGCCACGTTGAGCGCGTACGCCCGGATGTCTTCCTTGGCCGGCGGGGCGGGCGGCACCACGAGCGCGACGCGCACGCGTTCGCGCGCCAGCAGCAGCGCCAGCGTGCGGCCGACGATGCCGGCGCCGCGAATACAAACTTCGGGGGAAAGGGCCATCGGATGATTGTAGGAGTTGCCTCCCGCACGGGCGTCGATACCCGTTCATGCGGGACAATCGCCAGCGATTTCAAAGGAACCCCACCGTGTCGCAGCCGTCCGCTTTCGATCTCCAGGCCACCATCTCGCGCCTGTTCGTGTACCCCGTCAAGTCGTGCGCGGGCGTCGAGCTCAATGAGATGCTGCTCACCGAAACCGGCCTGGAGTTCGACCGCGCCTGGATGGTGGTCGATGCGCAGGGCGAGTTCGTCACCCAGCGGCAACTGCCGCGCATGGCGCTCATTCAGCCGCAGATGAAGCACACCGAGGTCGTGCTGCGCGCGCCCGGCATGCTGGCGCTGCACTTGGCCTTCGACCGCGTCGAGCAGCCGGTGCGTGTGCGCGTGTGGAAGGACGACGTGGCGGCCTACGACATGGGCGACATCGCCGCCCAGTGGTTCAGCGACTTTCTTTCGGAGCCCGGCAAGCCGCAGACGCTGCGCCTCGTGCGCTTCGACCCCGAGCACCAGCGCCTGTCGAGCCTCAAGTGGACCGACGGCGTCGAGGCGCTGAACCAGTTCGCCGACGGCTTTCCGCTGCTGGTGGCCAGCGAAGGCTCGCTTGCCGAGCTCAACGAGCGCCTTGCGGCTGCGGGCCACGGCCCGGTCGGCATCGAGCGCTTCCGCCCGAACATCGTGCTGGCCGGCATCGAGTCGCACGACGAAGACCGGGTCGACGCGCTGCACGTCACCACCGGCGAGGGCCAAGCCGAGCTGCGCCCGGTCAAGCCCTGCACGCGCTGCCCGATTCCCGACATCAACCCCGCCACCGCGCTCAGCAGCCCCGAGGTCGGCGACATGCTGCGCACCTACCGCGCCGACGCGCGCGTGGACGGCGGCATCACCTTCGGCATGAACTGCATCGTGGTGCA
Source organism: Variovorax sp. EBFNA2 (assembly GCF_033802765.1). NCBI lineage: Bacteria > Pseudomonadati > Pseudomonadota > Betaproteobacteria > Burkholderiales > Comamonadaceae > Variovorax > Variovorax sp. EBFNA2. Next base: position 5,621,213 of record NZ_CP138496.1, on the reverse strand, counting down.
GGGCGTGGAGCACCTGCTGAAGGTGGGGCAGGTGGTGGGGGCGAACTACAGGTTCGAGTAACGGGCGATCAGAACGCCACGCCCGCGACCAGGATGATGTTCGCGTAGGGCGTGCATTCGCCCGTGCGCACCACGGCCTTGGCGCGCGCGCTCACGCGCTTCAGCTCTTCGTGCGAGATGACCTGCGGCACCACGCCCAGCTGGCCTTCGCACCACGCGGGCAGCGTGCCGGCGGGCAAGGGCTCCAGCGCCTCGCGCGCGATGAGTGCGCTTTCCACCTGCATCTCCGACAGCACCGCCTTCAGCACATCGCTGATCCCCGGCACACCGCGCGCCACGGCCAAGTCGATGCGGCGCGGGCCGTCGGGAATGGGCAGGCCGGCGTCGCCGATCACCAGCATGTCGCCGTGGCCCATAGAGGCGATCACGTGGGAGAGTTCGGCGTGCAGCAGGGGAGAGCGTTTCACAGCGTGATCCAGTCGGGGGGCAGGGGGCTGCGCAGCACGGCGTCGCGCAGCGGAATGGAGGGTTGGGCGCCGGGTTGCTGGATGCACAGCGCGGCGGCGCGGATGCCCAGGCGCACGGCTTCGTCGAACGATTGGCCTTCGCCCAGTGCCACGGCGAGCGCACCCAGGAAGGTGTCGCCGGCGGCGGTGGTGTCGACGGCCTGCACCTTCGGCGCGGGATGGTGGCGTGCGCCGTCGGCGTCGACCGCGACCGCGCCGCGCGAACCCAGGGTCACGACCACGCGGGCGATGCCGCGCGCACGCAGCGACTGGCCGGCCTGCGCGGCTTCTTCGGGGCTGTCGGCGTTCTGGCCGGACAGGGTCTGCGCCTCGATCTCGTTGACCACGAGTGTGTCGATGCGAGGCCAGAGCACCTCGGCGATGGCTTGCACCGGCGAAGGGTTGAGCATCACCGCGCAGCCTGCGTCGTGCGCGGCGGCGATGGCGCGCGCCACCTGGTCCATGGGGGTTTCGAACTGCGCGACGAAAAAAGCCGCGCCCTGCAGTTGCGTGCGCAGCGCGGCGTCGTCGAGGGCGACGCGCGCGTTGGCGCCGGGGATCATCACGATGCGGTTCTGGCCGCTGTCTTCGACCAGGATCAGTGCCGTACCGGTGGGCTCGGCGGTGTCGGTGCGCAGCGCGGAAGTGTCGATGCCGTCGCGCGCGAGTGCATCGCGCAGCGCCTGGCCGTGGGCATCGTCGCCCACGCAGCCGATCATGTGCACCTGCGCGCCTTCGCGGGCGCAGCTCACGGCCTGGTTGGCGCCCTTGCCGCCGGGGATGGCGTCGATCGAACGGCCGAGCAAGGTTTCGCCCGCGGCCGGCGCGTGCGGCACGCGCAGCACGATGTCCATGTTCAGGCTGCCGAGCACGACGATGCGCGGTGGCGTGGAGGAAGAGAGAGGCTGAAGGCTCACGAGGTGCGGGACTTGGAAGATGTGGTGGTGGCGGTGGTGGCCGATGCTGCGGACGTCACGCCCGCTTCGCGAAAGCCCGCGTGGCGCGCGGTCGAGGCACGCACGCGCAGCTCGGGTTGCAGCACGACCTTGCGCGCGTCGCGGCGCTTGCCGCCCATGCGCTCCAGCAGCATGTCGACGGCCAGTGCGCCGATGCGCTCCTTGGGCTGCGCCACGGTGGTGAGCGGCGGGCTGGTGTAGGCCGACAGTTCGATGTCGTCGAAGCCCACGATGGACAGTTCGTCGGGCACTCGCACACCGCTTTCATGCGCGGCACGCAGCGCGCCGATGGCCATCAGGTCGTTGCACACGAACACGGCCGAAGGTTTTTGCTCGGTGCGCAGGATGGCGTGCATCGCCTCGTAGCCGCCCTGGCTGGTGAAGCCGCCGCGCCACAGCAGCGCGTCGGCGTTCGGTGCCGAGCCGGTTTCCGCCAGCGCCATGCGCCAGCCTTCGATGCGTTGCTCGCTCGACGTCACGCCCGTCGGCCCGCCGATGCAGGCGATGCGCTTGTGGCCCAGCGACAGCAGGTGCCGCACCGCGAGCAGGCCGCCCTGCATGTGGGCGGTTTCCACCAAGTCGCAGGCCGGATCGGCGATCTCGCGATCGACCAGCACAGTGGGAATGCGCAGGCCGCGCAGCTGGGTGGCGAGCGAGTCGTCTTCGTCGGCGCCAGTCGACACGACGATGAGCCCGTCGATGCGGCGCTCGGCCAGCACCTGCAGGTACACGCTCTGGCGCCGGGGCTCGTCGTCGGTGTTGCACAGCACCAGCGTGTAGCCGGCGCCGAAGCAGCGGTCTTCCACGATGCGCACGATCTCGGCGAAATAGGGGTTCGAGCTGTTGGGAATGAGCATGCCCAGCGTCGACGTGGTGTTGCTCTTGAGGCTGCGCGCCATCGCGTTGGGCACGTAGCCCAGCTCGCGAATCGCAATCTCGACGCGCTCGCGCACCTTGGCGCTCACGTGGCGCGTGTCGTTGACGACGTGCGACACGGTGGTGACGGAAACGCCCGCCTGGAGTGCAACGTCCTTGATGGTGGCCATGGTTGTGTGTGTTCCTTGAGGCTCAGGCGAGTCGACGGTCGGCCCGGCGCTGGCGCAGGGTGTCGATGATGACGGCCACCACGATCACCGCGCCCGTGATGATGCGCTTGCTCGGTTCGCTCGCGCCCACCTGCGCCAGGCCGGCTTCGAGCACCGCGATGATCAGCACGCCGAAGAAGGTGTTGACCACCGAGCCGCGCCCGCCCATGAGGCTGGTGCCGCCGATGACCACGGCCGCGATCACCTGCAGCTCGATGCCGACGCCGGCGTTCGGGTCGGCCGCTTCGAGGCGCGCCGACTGCATCAGGCCCGCGAGCCCGGCCAGCAGGCCGGTGACGGCGAACACGATGATGCGGATCGGCCGCGGGTCGATGCCCGCCAGGCGCATGGCTTCTTCGTTGGTGCCGATGCCCACCACATGGCGGCCGAACACGCTGCGCGTGAGCACCAGCTGCCCCACGGCCACCAGCACCACGGCAAGCACGAAGGCGGCCGAGATGCCGCCGATCCACGGCGCGGCCAGGCCCGAGATGGCGTCGCCCACGTACTGCGTGCGCGAATCGGTGACCAGGTAGGCGCCGCCGCGCACGGCTTCGAGCATGCCCAGCGAGACGATGAAGCTCGGCAGTCGCCACGCGACCGACACCGCGCCGGTCACCGTGCCGCAGATGAGGCCGGTGGCCAGGCCGAGCAGGGCGGCCAGCGGCACCGAGAGCTTCCATTCGAGGATGGCGGCGGCCGTGACGGCCGCGCTGAGTGCGAGCACCGAGCCCACCGACAGGTCGATGCCCGCGATGATCAGCACGAAGGTCATGCCCACTGCCATCACGGCCAGCGCCGGGATTTCGTTGGCGATCGAGATGAAGGTGTCGCGCGTGAGGAAGTATTCGCTCATCGAGCCGAACAGCGCAATCATGCCCAGCAGCACGACCGTCAGGCCCAGGTAGGTGCCGAGCTGACCCTTGAGTGCGGACGGCGGCTTGCTGGTGGCAGCGGAAGAAGAAGGGGAGGCGGCGTTCATGGTCGTCAGGCGTCGGCGGAAGTCGGGGCGGAAGCTGCGGAATGGGCAGAGTCCGCGGGAGAGCCGGGCACGCGGCCCGTGGCATCGCTGAAGGCGGCGGCGAGCAGCGACTGCTCGGTCCACTCGCCGCGCTCGAACACCGCGACCAGCCGGCCGGCGCTCATCACGCCGATGCGGTCGCACATGGCCATCAGTTCGCGCAGGTCGCTCGACACCATCAGCAGCGCCTTGCCGGCGTCGGTCATGCGGTCGAGTTCGGTGTACAGGTCGGCGCGTGCGCCGACGTCCACGCCGCGCGTGGGTTCGTCCAGCAGCAGCACCTTGCATTCGCGGTGCAGCCAGCGTGCGAACACCACCTTCTGCTGGTTGCCGCCGCTGAGTGTCGACACGGGCTGCTCGATGCTGCGCGAACGGATGCGCAGCAGCTCCACCAGCCGGCGTGCAATCTGGCGTTCCTTCGCGCGGCGCAGCCAACCGGCATGCGAGATCGCGCCGAGGTCGCTCAGCGTGGCGTTGACGCGGATCGGCTGCGACAGCAGCAGGCCCTGCGACTTGCGGTCTTCGGTGACGAGGCCGATGCCCGCGCGAATGGCCTGCATCGGCGAGCGCCAGCCCTTGCGCGCATGCTGAACGGGCTGCGCGGCCGGCGTGCCATCGTGCAGCACGACCTCGCCGCGGTCGGCGCGGTCGGCGCCGAACAGCAGCCGCACGAGCTCGGTGCGGCCCGAGCCGACGAGGCCGGCCAGGCCCATGATTTCGCCGGCGCGCAGTTCGAGGTCGACATCGCGCACCACCTGCGCACGGCCGATGCCGCGCGCGCTCAGCAGCACCGGGCCCGCCACGCGGCGCGCGCGCCCTTCGTGCTCGTGCACCGCGCGGCCGACCATGCGCTGCACCAGTTCGGATTCGCGCACGCCGGCCATGGCACGCACGTCGACCAGCTTGCCGTCGCGCAGCACGGCCACGCGATCGGCGATGCGCTGCAGTTCTTCGAGGCGGTGCGACACGTAGACGATCGCTACGCCGCGCAGCTTCAGCAGCTCGATCTGCTCGAACAGGTGCGCGGTTTCGCGCGGCGTGAGCATGGCGGTGGGCTCGTCGAGCACCAGCACGCGCGTGTCGTCCTGCAGGTTGCGCGCAATTTCCACCATCTGCTGCTGGCCGATGCCCAGCCGCGCCACCGGCGTGGCCGGGTCGATGCCGTCCAGGCCGATCTTCGCGAGCTGGCGTTCGGCCAGTTCGTGCAGCGTGGCGCGGCGGATCCAGCCGCTCTTGTGCGGCAGGCGGTCGAGCAGCAGGTTCTCGGCCACCGACAGCGTGGTGACGAGGCCGAGTTCCTGCATGACCATGCGCACGCCCAGCCGCTCGGCGTCGCGGCGCGAGGCCGGCGCGAAGGGCTGGCCATCGAGCCGCATGCCGCCACGCGTGGGCTGCACCAGCCCGCAGACGATCTTCGACAGCGTGCTCTTGCCCGCGCCGTTCTCGCCCGTGAGCGCGAGCACTTCGCCCGCGCGCAGCTCGAGCGAAACGTCGTCGAGCACCGGCGCCGCGTAGTCCTTGCCGACCGTGCTCAGGGAGAGCACGGCGGTGGGTAAGGGGGGATTCATAGCGGCGTCGAGTGCGGCAGTCACAACGAGGTCTTCTTCTTTTTAGGGGGAACGAAGTGGCTTACTTGGAAGACTTGGTGACGAGGATCACGTCGGTCTTCACTTCGGCCGGCATTTCCGATTGCTTCTTCTTGTCGGCGATGGCCTTCAGCGCGGTCTCGATGCCGAACACGGCCTGCTTGGCGGCGAACTGGTCGGCGGTGGCGAGCACGCGGCCGTCTTTCAGCATCGGCTTGATGGCGCCGATGTTGTCGTAGCCCACCACCAGCACCTTGCCGGTCTTGCCTGCGGCCTTGACGGCGGCGACGGCGCCCAGCGCCATGCTGTCGTTGCCGGCCAGCAGGGCCTTCAGGTCGGGGTGCTCGCGCATCATGCCGGCGGCCACGGTGTTGCCCTTGTCGATTTCCCACTGGCCCGATTGCACGCCGACCACGGTCACGCCCGCGGCCTTCATGGCGTCCTGGTAGCCCAGCGTGCGCTGCTGCGCATTGAAGGTGGTCGACACGCCTTCGATGATGCCGACCTTGTCGCCCGACTTCAGTTCCTTGGCGAGCGCGTCGCCCACCAGCTTGGCGCCGGCGCGGTTGTCGGGGCCGACGAAGGGCACCAGGATGCCCTTCTCCTTCAGTGCGGCGCCGTCGAGCTGGTTGTCGATGTTCACGACCAGGATGCCCTTGTCGATGGCCGCCTTGATCACCGGTACCAGCGCCTTCGAATCGGCCGGTGCGATGACCAGCGCGTTGATCTTCTGCGCCACCATCTGCTCGACCATCTTGATCTGGGCGGCGGTGTCGGTTTCGTCCTTGATGCCGTTGGCCACCAGCGTGTACTGCGCGGCATTGGCCTTCTGGTGCGCCTTGGCGCCGTCTTCCATGGTGCGGAAGAACTCGTTGGCCAGCGACTTCATGACCAGCGCGACCTTCGGCTTGTCCTGCGCAAAGGCGGGCGTTCCGGCGATGGCGCCCAGCAAGGTCAATGCGGCAGCGCTTTGCAGGGTACGGCGGGTGAACTTCATGGTGAATGTCTCCTGAAATGAGGGGTCAGAGCGGAACGCCGGTCTGTGCCGGGGACCCGATATTAATCGAGGGAAACGTTTGCGCAAACGTTTGCTAGTCGGGTCTAACCCTGAGCTTTCCGGGCCGAAACGCCTCTGCCAGAGAGCTTTCGCGTGCTTCTGAACGTCTGGGAAAAGGTGCGCGGCAGCGGCCGGAAGCGGGCCCAAGCCGGGGGAGAACCCGGTCAGCCTAAAATCGGGGGTTACCCAAGAGGACCTCCCATGAGTTTGCAATGCGGCATCGTCGGCCTGCCCAACGTCGGTAAATCCACCCTTTTCAATGCGTTGACCAAGGCCGGCATCGCAGCGGAAAACTATCCGTTCTGCACCATCGAGCCCAACGTGGGCGTGGTGGAAGTGCCCGATCCGCGGCTCGACCAGCTCAGCGGGATCGTCAAGCCCGAGCGCGTGGTGCCCGCCATCGTCGAGTTCGTCGACATCGCCGGCTTGGTGGCCGGTGCCAGCACCGGTGAAGGCCTGGGCAACAAGTTCCTGGCGCACATCCGCGAGACCGACGCCACCGTCAATGTGGTGCGCTGCTTCGACGACGAGAACGTGATCCACGTGGCCGGCAAGGTCGACCCGATCTCCGACATCGAAGTGATCCAGACCGAACTCTGCCTGGCCGATCTGGCCACGGTCGAGAAGGCGTTGCACCGCCACACCAAGGTCGCCCGCTCGGGCGACAAGGACGCGCAGAAGCTCGTCGGCCTGCTCGAACGCTGCCAGGCTGCGCTGAACGAGAACACGCCGGTGCGCGCGCTCGAGTTCACGAAGGAAGAAGTGCCGCTGGTGAAGAGCTTCACGCTCATCACCGCCAAGCCCGCGATGTTCGTGGGCAACGTGGCCGAAGACGGCTTCGAGAACAACCCGTACCTTGATCGCCTGCGCGAATACGCCGCCAAGCAGGGCGCGCCCGTGGTCGCCATCTGCGCCAAGATCGAAGCCGACCTGTCCGAGATGGACGAGGAAGACAAGAAGATGTTCCTCGCCGAAATCGGCCAGGAAGAGCCGGGCCTGAACCGCCTGATCCGTGCGGCCTACAAGTTGCTGGGCCTGCAGACCTACTTCACCGCCGGTGTGAAGGAAGTGCGCGCCTGGACCATCCACATCGGCGACACCGGCCCGCAAGCCGCCGGCGTGATCCACGGTGACTTCGAAAAGGGCTACATCCGCGCCCAGACCATCGCGTTCGACGACTACATCGCCTTCAAGGGCGAGCAGGGCGCGAAGGACGCGGGGAAGATGCGTTCGGAAGGCAAGGAATACGTCGTGAAGGATGGCGACGTGATGAACTTCCTGTTCAGCTCCTGATTTCGCTCGCCCCTTGCGGGGGCAACACCTGAGGCCCGGCGAAGCCGGTTCCTCGGTGTTTCACGAAAAGCGCCATGACTCGCGACCAACTCAGCCAAGCGAAAGACAGGGACTTACCGGCTTCGCTGATTGCGATGCGGCGCGCCGCACAGATGGCACGCGAGCTTGCCGTGCGCACCAACACCGGCATCGTTGTGCAGCGCGATCAGAAGCTGGTCCGCATCACGGCGGAAGAACTCCGGAAGGCCGGCGTCAAGTAAGCCCCGGCTACTTCGCGATCTGCTGCTTGCCCCACACCACGGTGTCATCCACAGCATAGGCTGCGCACGTCACCTTGCGTTCGGTGCAGCCTTTGAGGTGCTCGGTCAGCGCGGCCGAACTGGTGGCGGTGCCGAACTTCTGGTCGTCGGTGATCAGGAAGATGCGGGGCCGCGCCTGCAGCAGGAACTGGCGGTAGGCATTGCGCACCGGTGTCGGGTCGGCGCCGATGGGCGGCAGGGCCTGCAGGTCCGACAGATCGGCATGGCCGGAAGGCGCGGGTTCGCCATTGGGTCCGAACACCACGCCGGTGCTCTTCAGCAGATCGCGCCATGTCGCCAGCTCCGTGGTCACGCGCCGCGGCAGCTCCATCACCCACTGCGCCGGATAGGCAAAGCCGAGGTTCGCACCGCCGGGCGCCACGCTGTCGGTCACGCCGACGAGCCGGCCCTCGGTGTCGAACAACCCGCCGCCGCTCGAGCCTGAAGACACCGGCGCCGACGTTTGCACGATCGGCAGTTGCCCGGTTGCGCGTGGACGCAGTGCGGAGATCAGGCCTTCGCTCAGTGTGCGTTCGAGGCCATGCGGGCTGCCGATGGCGAACACGCGCTGGCCGACGCGCAACTCGCCGGAGGGCACGATCTGCACGGCGGGCAGCTGCAGCGGCGTTTCAGTGGTGAGCACGCACAGGTCGCGCGACGGATCGGGGTCGCGCACGATGCGGGCGATGCGCAACGTGGTCGGGCCCTGCGTCACGGTGACGGAGAAGGCGCCGTCGACCACGTGGCAGGCCGTGGCCAGCGCGCCCGAGGTCACGGCCACCGCGCTGCCGATGACGGTCTGGTTATTGCCGCGCTCGCCCTTCACGGTCCAGACCGAGGGCGAGACCTTGCGGAACACCTCCTCGGGCGTGAGCGCCCAGGCATGGCAGGCCGCGAGGCCGAGCCAGAGTCCGATGAGCGAGGTGCGGCGGCGGTGCGTGAAGTGTTGGAGCATTTCGGCCAGTGTAGGAAGCAGGTCCACGGTTTGCCGTAGGCGGTGGCGCTGTCGCACCGGGCGCCTGAAAGCCGCCTGGGTTGTGGTTAGACTGCGCGCCCGCTGCATCCTCTGCCGGAAGGCCTTCATTCGCCATGCTCACTGTCCATCACCTGAACAACTCGCGCTCGCAACGTGTGCTCTGGCTGCTCGAAGAACTCGAGCTGCCCTACGAGATCGTCCACTACCAGCGCGACCCCAAGACCATGTTGGCGCCCGCTTCGCTGAAGGCTGTGCACCCGCTGGGCAAGTCGCCCGTGGTGACGACCGACGACGGCGCGACATTGGCGGAATCGGGCGCGATCATCGAGTCGCTCATCGAACGCTACGGCCAGGGCCGGCTTGCACCCGCGGCGGGTTCGCCCGAAGCGCTGCGCTACCGCTACTGGCTGCACTTCGCCGAAGGCACGGCGATGTCGCCGCTGCTGCTCAAGCTGGTGTTCGACCGCATCGAGACGAGCAAGATGCCCTTCTTCGCGAAGCCGATCGCCAAGGCCATCGCAAGCAAGGCGAAGTCGGCCTTCATTCATCCGAACATCACGGGCCATCTGAATTTCATGGAGGCCGAACTCGGCCGGAGCGAGTGGTTCGCAGGCAATGAATTCACGGGCGCCGATATCCAGATGAGTTTCGTGGTCGAAGCCTCGCAGGCGCGCGGCGGCCTCGATGCGAAGCGGCCGAAGCTCATGGCCTACCTGGAGCGCATTCATGCGCGCCCGGCCTACCAGCGCGCACTGCAGCGCGGTGGCCCCTACGAACTGCTGAGCTGAGTTTGTTCGAACGCGCGCTTCATGACGGGAAGGCGTAAAGCAGCGCGTAGGTCATCGTCACGTAGCGCAGGAACTTGCCGATCGCCATGTAGCCGACGCAAGGCCAGAACGGCAGCTTGAGCCAGCCTGCGACCGCGCACAGCGGGTCGCCCACGATCGGCAGCCAGCTCAGCAGGCAGGCCTTCGGGCCCAGCCGTTCGAGCCAGCCGAGCACGCGCACATGGTGTTTCGAGTGCGAGTATTTGTCGGCCACCTTGTGCGCGCCGTAGCCGATCCACCAGTCGACCGCGCCGCCAAGCGTGTTGCCCACGGTGGCCACGGCAATGGCCTGCCAGAACATCTCGGGGTTGAGTTTCAGCAGGCCGAACAGGATCGGTTCGGAACCGACCGGCAGCAACGTGGCCGACACGAAGGCCGCGATGAACAGCGTCGAAAGTCCGTACTGGGGGAGCGCAAGGAGCGCCAGGAGTGCGTCGAGCCAGGCTTGCATATGGTCGGCGAAGTATAGGCAGCGCTCACGTCGCCGCCGCGTGGGAGAAGGCCCCGCGAACTACTGGTGTTTACGCCTGTGTCGCAGGTGCAAATAGGCGTAAATCGTTTCAGTCGCTGAAATGCCAGGTGGCTACAATCGTGCCTCATTTTTCAGCAGCCGGCCCGCACAGCACCCCTTTCCATGACCTTGCAGATCGGCACCCACACGCTGGAAAACCGGCTGTTCGTCGCGCCCATGGCCGGCGTGACGGACCGGCCCTTCCGCATGCTGTGCCGCGAACTCGGTGCGGGCTATGCGGTCAGCGAGATGGTCACCTCGCGCAAGGAACTCTGGAGCACGCTGAAGACCTCGCGGCGCGCCAACCACGACGGCGAGCCGGGCCCCATTGCGGTGCAGATTGCCGGCACCGACGCGGCCATGATGGCCGAGGCCGCGGTCTACAACATCGAACGCGGCGCGCAGATCATCGACATCAACATGGGCTGCCCGGCCAAGAAGGTCTGCAATAAGTGGGCCGGCTCGGCGCTGATGCGCGACGAGCCGCTGGCGCTGGAAATCGTGCAGGCCGTGGTCGATGCGGCGCAACCCTTCAACGTGCCGGTCACGCTCAAGATGCGCACCGGCTGGAGCGAAGACAACCGCAATGCGGTGAAGCTCGCACGCGACTTCGAATCGGCCGGCGTGCAGATGCTGACCGTGCACGGCCGCACGCGCGAACAAGGCTACAAGGGCCACGCCGAGTACGACACCATCGCTGCCGTGAAGGCCGCGGTGCGCGTGCCGGTGGTGGCCAACGGCGACATCCGCTCGCCCGAGAAGGCACGCGACGTGCTCGCGGCCACGGGCGCCGACGCTGTGATGATCGGCCGCGCCGCGCAGGGCCGGCCGTGGATCTTCCGCGAGATCACGCACTTCCTGGACACCGGCACGCACCTTGCACCGCCGCTGGTGGCCGAGGTGCGCCGGCTGTTGCTCGATCACCTCGTGGAGCACTACGCGCTGTACGGCGAGTTCAGCGGCGTGCGCACGGCGCGCAAGCACATCGGCTGGTATGTGCGTGCGCTGCCCGACGGCGAGGCGTTCCGCGCACGGATGAACGCCATCGAAGACTGCGCCGGACAGCTGCGCGCGGTCGACGACTATTTCCAGGGGCTTGCGGACCGCATGGACCGCATGCCCGCTCCGACGACAGACGAGGAGCCGTCGGGGGAAGAGAAGACGGCCTGCGCCGTCGATTGAGAGAAGAAGAGAAAAAGAGAAGAAGCAAGCAATGAGCAAGAAACACATCGAGGACTGCGTTCGCAGCAGTCTGGACAGCTACTTTCGCGATCTGCGGGGCACCGAACCCGACGGCATGTACGAGATGCTCGTGCGCGTGGTCGAGAAACCCCTGCTCGACGTCGTCATGACGCGCGCCGAAGGCAACCAGTCCCGGGCCGCCCAATGGCTGGGCCTGAATCGCAACACGCTCCGCAAGAAATTGGTCGAGCACAAACTTTTGAAATAACCCGACGGCACATCCATGGCTCAGACCGCACTCCTTTCCGTTTCCGACAAGACCGGCATCCTCGAATTCGCGCAAGCCCTGCATGGCTTGGGCGTCAAGCTGCTGTCCACCGGCGGCACCGCCAAGCTCCTGGCCGATGCCGGCCTGCCGGTGACCGAAGTCGCCGACCACACCGGCTTTCCCGAAATGCTCGACGGCCGCGTGAAGACGCTGCACCCGAAGATCCACGGCGGCCTGCTGGCACGCCGCGACCTGCCCGCGCACGTGGCGGCCATCAAGGAACACGGCATCGACACCATCGACCTGCTGGTGGTCAACCTGTACCCGTTCGAAGCCACCGTGGCCAAGCCCGGCTGCACGCTCGAAGACGCGATCGAGAACATCGACATCGGCGGCCCGGCCATGGTGCGCAGCGCGGCCAAGAACTGGAAGGACGTGGGCGTGCTCACCGACGCTTCGCAGTACGCCGTGGCGCTGGCCGAGCTCCAGGCCGACGGCAAGCTCAGCGACAAGACCAAGTTCGCGTTCTCGGTGGCCGCGTTCAACCGCATCGCCGACTACGACGGCGCCATCAGCGACTACCTCTCGGCCATCGACTTCGACGCCAGCATCGGCCAGCCCGCGCCCACGCGCTCGCTGTTCCCGGCGCAGAGCAACGGCCGCTTCGTGAAGGTACAAGACCTGCGCTACGGCGAGAACCCGCACCAGCAGGCCGCGTTCTACCGCGACCTGTACCCCGCGCCCGGTTCGCTCGTGTCGGCCAGGCAATTGCAGGGCAAGGAACTCAGCTACAACAACATCGCCGACGCCGATGCGGCGTGGGAATGCGTGAAGAGCTTCGACGAGCCCGCCTGCGTGATCGTGAAGCACGCCAACCCCTGCGGCGTGGCCGTGGGCGCTGACGCGCTCGAGGCCTACAGCAAGGCCTTCAAGACCGACCCGACCTCGGCCTTCGGCGGCATCATCGCCTTCAATCGTCCCGTCGACCTCGCCACCGCGCAAGCCGTCAACAAGCAGTTCGTCGAAGTGCTGATGGCACCGGGCTACACGCCCGAGGCGCTCGAAGTTTTCCAGGCTACCAAGGCCAAGCTCAACGTGCGCGTGCTCGAAATCGCACTGCCCCAGGGTGGCACCACCGACTGGGACAACGGTCGCAACGCGATGGACGTCAAGCGCGTCGGCTCGGGCCTGCTGATCCAGACCGCCGACAACCACGAGCTGGCCCTGGCCGACCTCAAGGTGGTCAGCAAGAAGCAACCCACGCCGCAGCAGCTGCAAGACCTGCTGTTCGCCTGGAAGGTCGCGAAGTATGTCAAGAGCAACGCGATCGTGTTCTGCGCCGACGGCATGACGATGGGCGTGGGCGCCGGCCAGATGAGCCGCCTCGACTCCGCGCGCATCGCCAGCATCAAGGCCGAGCACGCGGGCCTGTCGCTCAAGGACACGGCGGTGGCCAGCGACGCCTTCTTCCCGTTCCGCGACGGCCTCGACGTGGTGGTGGACGCGGGCGCGGGCTGCGTCATCCAGCCGGGCGGCTCGATGCGCGACCAGGAAGTGATCGACGCGGCCGACGAGCGCGGCGTCGTGATGGTCCTGTCGGGCGTGCGCCACTTCCGGCACTGAGTCTGTGGCCCCGCGGGGCCTTCGCGCACAAGGCCAGGGTCGCTCACGCGGCCCTGGCCTTTTTCGTTGTGGCCGTCGCTGTTACTCGTGCGTGCCGAAGCGGTACTTGAGCTGGAAGCTGATCGCGCCGTACAGCCGGTTCCTGATCGTCGGCACGTAGGCGATGTTCAGGCCCCAGTTCTTGCCCTCGATGGCGGCCGTCGGGATGATCGCGGGGAACCAGTTGCCGTTGCGGTAGTCGGGGTAGCCGTCGAAGCCACCCACCACCGCGCCGAACTTCACGCCGTAGAACTCGAAGGGCAGGATGTACAGGCCGACGTAGTGCGACTGCCGCCGGTTGCTGTTGTGGAAAGTGCCGGCCGTGACGCGGTAGGTGTCGTTCAGCGGGTACTCGAAGCCCAGGCCCGGATTGGCATTCTGCAGATCCTTGCCGCTGTCGAAGTGGGCCGAGTAGAAGCCGGGGTTGACCCAGATGTTCTTCGGCTCGAAGGACTGCGCCAGCGCGAGGCCCGGCAGAAGAAGGGCACTCAGCAGCGGCAGCATGCGCAAGGGGGTCATGGGCGGGGCGTCCTGAAAATCGGTCTGTCTCGCGGCTTCGATGGTGGCTGCGATGACGGCTTCCCTTGCTGTGGCGCACGCGGGAATGGACCCGCGAACGCCGGCGCAATATACACGCGGCGATCACGAAAATGATGACACCACTCAGGCGGGCCGCGCCAGGTATTTGCGGAACAGCTCGGCCAGCCGCAGCGCCGCCAGCGACAGCGGCTTGCCGCGCGGCGAGACGATGCCCAACTCCAGCGGCGGCACCGGCATCGCGAGCGGCACGCGCTCCACCAGCTCGGCGTAGGGCGACATCGTGAGCATGCCGGCGGGCCCGACCATCAGCGCGTCGCTGCGGGTCAGCAGGCCCCAGCTCACGCCGAACGACGCCACCTCGATGCGGTGCTCCGGCAGCGGCAGGCCCTGCTCGGCGTACTGCTCCAGCAAAAAAGTGTGCTGACTGCCCGGCGCCAGATGCATCAGCCATTCGGCGCCCGCCACTTCTTCCCAACGCGTGGCGCGGTTCAGCGGATGGCCGCGCCGGCAGAGCACCGCCATCTCGATCAGGTCGAGCCGCTCGAACGCGAAGTCGGCATCGAGCGCCGCGGCGACCGGGCCGGCCACGGCGAAATCGATCATGCCCTCGCGCAGCAGCGGCAGCACCTGGGGAATCAGGCCGTCGAAGAGCTTGAGCTGCGCATGCGGCATCGCCTTGCGAAAGGCGCGCACCACCTCGGGCAGCACGCCCAGGAACACCATCGGCGTTACCGCGACAGCCACGCGCCCGTGCTGGCTGCCTTGCAGGATGCGGATGTCCTGCCGTGCGAGTTCGAGCTGCTGGTGCGCCAGCCGCGCGCGCACGGTGAGCTGACGACCGCACTCGGTGAACTCGATGCCGCGCGAACTGCGCAGCACCAGTTGGGCGTCGACCTCGGCCTCGAGTTCGCGGATCGCCTTGGTCACGGCCGCCTGGCTCAGGTGCAGGCTGCGCGCGGCGGCGCGGATGCTGCCGGTGTCTGCCAGCCGCAGCCAAGCCTTGAGCTGGTGGTCCTTCATGCGGCGCATTCTGCCGGGCGGCGCCACCGGGTGATCCCCAGACAAACACAGGTTGTCATCGCGACAAGCGATTGTCTTTTCCGGCGGGCAGTCGATTCCTAGACTTTGCGCACCGGTCGTCTCATCGTGAGCGGCGGGCTTCTCACAGGAGATACCTTCGTGCCTGCACTGCTGTCATTCGCGTGGACTCGCCGCACCCTCGTTGCCGGGCTTGCTGCCGTCGCCCTCGGCGCCTCGGCCCAGTACCCCGAGCGCCCGTTGAAGTTCATCGTGCCGTACGCCGCCGGCTCGGGCGTGGACGTGGCGATGCGGCCCGTGGCCGACGCGATGGGCCGCGAACTGGGCCAGGCCATGGCGGTGGACAACCGCCCCAGCGCCGGCGGCATCGTCGGCACGCAAGCGCTGGCGACCTCCGCGCCGGACGGCTACACGATCGGCTACGGCAACCTCGTCACGCTGAGCATCAACCCGGCCTTCTTCTCGAAGCTGCCGTACGCGCCCGAGAAAGACCTGGTGCCGGTCGGCCTGATCTCGAGCAACGCCTACGTGCTGATCGTGCGCAAGGACCTGCCGGTGCGCACGCTGCAGGAGCTGGTCGCCTACGGCCGCGAGCATCCCGGCAAGCTGTCGGTCGGCTCGCCCGGCATCGGCAGTGCGGGGCACCTGACCGGCGAACTGCTGAAGGCCGAGACGGGGCTGACGATGGTGCAGGTGCCCTACAAGACCGGCACGCAGGCGGTCGGCGACATGGTCAACGGTCAGCTCGACGTGACCATCGAAAACATCTCGGCGGTGCTGCCGTTCATCCAGCAGGGGCGCGTCAAGGCGATTGCCGTGACCAGCGCCAAGCGCGCCAGCGTGCTGCCCGAGGTGGCGACGGTGGCCGAGAGCGGCGTGCCCGGTTTCGAGGTGGTGGCCTGGGGCGCGCTGATGGCGCCGGCCGGCACGCCGCGCAAGACGGTCGACCGGCTCAACACCGCGTTGCGCGCCGCACTGGCCGACCCGGCCGTGGTCCGGGCCAACGCCGCGCTGTCGATCGAGGCGCTGCCTTCGAGCCCCGAGGAACTCAGCGCGCTGATGAAGCGCGAGAAGCCGCGCTGGGCCGACGCCGTGCGGCGCGCGGGCGTCAAGGGCGACTGACGAACGGCCCGATCGATTTCACTTTTTCCCAAGGAGACAACGCATGCAACTCTGGCAACTGGAAGCCGCCGACCTGGCGCAGCGCATCAAGGCGCGCGAGGTCTCGTGCGTCGACGCGGTGCGCAGCAGCCTGGCGCGGCTCGACGCGGTGAACCCGCAGCTGAACGCCGTGGTCGACCGCTGCGCCGACGAAGCGCTGGGCGCGGCAGCGCAGGCCGACGCGGCGCTGGCGAGCGGCGAAGCGACGGGGCCGCTGCACGGCGTGCCCGTCACCATCAAGGTCAACGTCGACCAGCGCGGGCACGCCACCACCAACGGCGTGGAGGCCTACCGCAGCGTCGTGGCCACGGAAGACAGTCCGGTGGTGGCAAACCTGCAGCGCGCCGGCGCGATCGTGGTCGGCCGCACCAACACGCCCGCGTTCTCGATGCGCTGGTTCACCGACAACGCGGCCCACGGACGCACGCTGAATCCGCACAACGCCGACGTCACGCCGGGCGGTTCGAGCGGCGGCGCGGCGGCGGCGGTCGCGGTCGGCATCGGCGCCATCGCACACGGCAACGACCAAGGCGGATCGATCCGCTACCCGGCCTACGCCTGCGGCGTGTACGGCCTGCGCCCGAGCTTCGGGCGTGTGGCGGCCTTCAATCCCTCGGGCGGGAGCGAGCGGCCGATGGTGGTTCAGCTCACCTCCGTGCAAGGGCCGCTGGCGCGCAGCGTGCGCGACCTGCGGCTGGCTTTCGCCGCGATGGCGCAGCGCGATGTGCGTGACCCGTGGTGGGTGCCCGCGCCGCTGGAATCGGCAACGTCGAGCCGCCCGGTCAGCGTGGCACTGTGCACCGAACTGCCCGGCTACGCCTGCGATCCCGAGGTGGCCGATGCATTGCAGCGCGCGGCGCGCCGCCTGGAGAGCGCCGGCTACCGGGTCGAGCCCGCGCAGCCACCGCGCCTGCGCGAGGCGGCCGACCTCTGGCTGTCATTGACGATGGCCGACAGCCGGCTGCTGGTGGAAGAGGCGCTCCTGCGCGATGGCGACGACACCATCCGCCAGGCCTACCGCGCCATGGATGCGCACGCGCCGCAGTTCGACACCGCGGGCTACATGCGCGCCCTGGCCGCGCGCACGGGCTTGATGCGTGAATGGGCGCTGTTCTTGCAACGCCATCCGCTGCTGCTGATGCCCGTGTCATGGCGCCCTCCGTTCCCGGTCGACGCCGACCAGCGCGGCAGCGCCGCGATGCGGGAGATCCTGGATGCGCAGAGCCCGCTGCTGTCCACCGCGATCCTGGGGTTGCCCGGGCTGTCGGTGCCGATGGGCATGCGCCGGGGGCTGCCCACGGGCGTGCAGCTCGTGAGCGACCGCTTCCGCGAAGACCTGTGCCTGGCCGCGGCCGAGGTGCTCGAAGCCGAGGCCGGGCCGGTGGCCGTGGTCGACCCCGCCTGAGCGGGGAGGGCGCGCGTCAGCGCTTGCTGAAGATCTCGCGTGCCGCGGCGATGGTGGCCGCGATGTCGTCCTCGCTGTGCGCGGCGCTCACGAAGCCTGCTTCGTAGAGTGCCGGCGCGATGTACACGCCGCGGTCGAGCAGGCCGTGGAACAGCGCGTTGAACTGTGCGTTGTCGGTGGTCATCACTGTCGCGTAGTTCTGCGGCAGTTCGTTCATGAGGAAGAAGCCGAACATGCCGCCTTCGCTGTCGGCGTTGAAAGGCTGGCCCTCGGCGACCGCGGCGGCCTTGAGGCCGTCGACCAGCGTGCGGGTCTTCTTCGCCAGCGCTTCGTAGAAGCCGGGCTTCGAGATTTCCTTCAGCGTGGCCAGGCCGCAGGCGGTGGCCACCGGGTTGCCCGACAGCGTGCCGGCCTGGTAGACCGGGCCCAGCGGCGCGAGCTGTTCCATGATGGCGCGCGGACCGCCGAAGGCCGCCAGCGGCATGCCGCCGCCGATGACTTTGCCGAGCACCGTGAGGTCGGGCGTGACGCCCAGCACGCCTTGCGCGCCGTGCAGGCCGACGCGGAAACCCGTCATCACCTCGTCGAAGATCAGCAGCGCGCCGTGCTGCGTGCACAGCTCGCGGCAGCGCTTCGCGAATTCGGGCGTGGCGCGCACGAAGTTCATGTTGCCGGCGATCGCTTCGATCATCAGGCAGGCGATGTCCTGGCCGTGCAGCGCGAACGCTTCGTCGAGCTGCTGCAGGTTGTTGTACTCGAGCACGAGCGTGTGCTGCACGACTTCGGGCGGCACGCCGGCCGAGGTCGGGTTGCCGAAGGTGGCGAGGCCGGAACCGGCCTTCACCAGCAGCGCGTCGGCGTGGCCGTGGTAGCAGCCTTCGAACTTGACGATGGTCTTGCGGCCGGTGGCGCCGCGCGCCAGCCGCAGTGCGCTCATGGCGGCTTCGGTGCCCGAGCTCACGAGGCGCACCATTTCCATCGACGGCACCAGGGCCAGGATGGCTTCGGCCAGTTCGATCTCGCGTTCGGTCGGCGCGCCGTACGAGAAGCCCTCGAGCACGGCTTTCTGCACCGCCTCGACCACGGCGGGGTGGCCATGGCCCAGGATCATCGGACCCCAGGAGCCGATGTAGTCGATGTAGCGCTTGTCGTTGGCGTCCCAGAAATAGGCGCCTTGCGCGCGCTGGATGAAACGGGGCGTGCCGCCGACGGCCTTGAAGGCGCGCACGGGCGAGTTCACGCCGCCGGGGATCACGGCGCGGGCGCGCTCGAAAAGAATGTCGTTCTGGTCAGTCATCAATCAGTGTCGCGTGTCGTGCGGGGGTAAAGCGAAATCGGGAGGGGTGTCGGGTTCGTCATCGTCTTCGTCGTCCTCGGGCTCGGCCCAGAACAGGCGGTCGGGCAGCACGTGGCCCATGCCGGGGCGAAAGCCCGCGTCGAGGCAGCGGTCCATGTAAGCGAGCGCTTCGCTCGTGGCGGCGACCAGGTCGGTGCCGCTGGCGAGCAGGGCTGCGAGCGCGGCCGAGAGCGTGTCGCCGGCGCCGGCGAAGACGGCTTCGAGCCGTTCGTACTTCTCGCTGACCAGCACCGATTGGGGCGAGGCCAGCACGTTGTCGATGAACTGGTCGGGCAGCACCATGCCGGTCACCAAGGTGTAGGGCACGCCGAACTCGCCGGCGGCCTTGGCGATGTCGCGCGCGCCGGGCGGGCGCTCGCCGCTCCAGTCGGGCAGCAGCCAGCGCCACAGGGTGCTGTGGTTTCCAACCAACACCGTGGTCTGGGGCAGCACGAGGTCGCGAAAAGCGTCGAGATAGGCCTCGATCAGGTTCTCGTCCCACCACGACAGGTTGGGCATGTAGGCCACCACGGGCACGTCGGGATAGTCGGCGGCGGTCTCGGCGATGGTGCTCAGCGCCTCGGGCGTGCCGGCAAAGCCGACCTTGATCAGCTGGACCTCGACGTCTTCGAGGATGGCGCGCGCCTGCTCGGCCACGGCCTCTTCCTCGAAGGCGAAGTGGTCGAAAATCTCGGCCGTGTCGCGCGCGTAGGCGCCCGTCACCACCGGCAGGATGTGAGCGCCCACCGATCCCATGGCCAGCGCGTCGGCGCCCAGGCCACCCGCGCCGCTCGGATCGCTGGCATTGAACACCAGCACGCAGGGGGGATTCAGGTCGCGTTCGCTCAGCGCCTCGTCGTCCTGCGAGGGGTCGTTAAGATCGCCCGGGTTACGGGCGTTCTCGTCTGGATGTAAGTAGATGGTCATACGCCTGGCGAAATCCCCTAGATGGTGGCATAGGCGCGACGTTTACGGTCTGCCAGTGAGATACGCATAGATACACTCGTTGCATTTAATGAACAAGGACTTTAAGCTCCGATGAACACGAAAACTTGGATGTGCCTGATTTGTGGGTGGATCTATGACGAAGCGGTAGGTGTGCCGGAAGACGGCATCGCGGCAGGCACGGCCTGGGCCGAGGTGCCGATGAACTGGACCTGTCCTGAGTGCGGTGCGCGCAAGGAAGACTTCGAAATGGTTGAGATCTGACAAGCATGGCATAGGGCTACGCGATCTGCGTCGATGTTCGGCGCGGCGGGCATCCAAGTCTCTGATGAGCAGGAGCGTTTGCAATGAGCCCGAATGGATCTGGTTACAAGGTGCTGGTCATCGATGACAGCAACACCATCCGGCGCAGTGCCGAGATTTTTTTGAAGCAGGGTGGGCACGAGGTTCTTCTCGCGGAAGACGGCTTCGACGCGCTCTCCAAGGTTAACGACCACAAGCCTCACCTGATTTTCTGCGACATCCTGATGCCTCGTCTCGACGGCTATCAGACCTGCGCCATCATCAAGCGCAACGCACATTTCTCCAATGTCCCGGTCGTCATGCTGTCTTCGAAAGACGGCGTGTTCGACAAGGCCCGTGGCCGCATGGTCGGGTCCCAGGACTATCTCACCAAGCCGTTCACCAAAGACCAGCTGCTGCAGGCCGTGCAGCAGTTTGGCATTGTTCAACAGGAAGTGCAGTAATGCCGATTCGAAAAATCCTCGTCGTTGACGACTCCAAGACGGAACTGATGTTCCTGACCGACCTCCTCCAGAAGAACGGTTTCTCCGTGAAGACGGCCGAAAACGCCGACGACGCGATGCGCCGCCTCGAGGAAGACCACCCCGACCTGATCCTCATGGACGTGGTCATGCCCGGCCAGAACGGCTTCCAGCTCACGCGCGCCATCGCCCGCGACCCGAAGTACGCGGCCATCCCGATCATCCTGTGCACCAGCAAGAACCAGGAAACCGATCGTGTCTGGGGCATGCGCCAGGGCGCACGCGACTACATCGTGAAGCCCGTCAACGCGGCCGACCTGATGTCCAAGATCAGCGCGCTCGCCTGACCGGGAACCTGCGCAATCCATGGCGAATCGCGACGCGCTCCGCGCCTTCCAGTCCCGTCTTGCGAGCCGCCTCCAGGCTGCGCGCACCACGGGCGTGGCCGCGAGTTGGCTGGCGGTCGAGGCGGGCGAGGGCAAGTACCTCTTTCCGCTCGCGCACGCCGGCGAAATCTTTCCCTGGACGCCGCCCCAGCCCGTGCCCTACACGGAGCCCTGGTTTCTCGGCGTCGCCAACCTGCGCGGCGGCCTGTACGGCGTCGTGCAGCTGTCGGCGTTTGCGTCCGGTGCGCCGGGCGCGCCCGCCGCCTCCGAAGCGGCACGCATGCAATCGCGGCTCGTGGCATTCAACGAGCTGCTCGAAGTCAACTGCGCATTGCTGGTCGATCGACTGGCGGGGTTGCGGGGTGTCGAGGCCTTCACGGCCGCCGAGGCCCCGGGCGCAGAAGCACCTGCCTGGCACGGGCATCTGTACACCGACGCAGCAGGAGAGCGCTGGCAGGAAGTCAACCTGCAGGCGCTTTCGCAGCAACCCCAGTTTTTGAGTATTGGTGCGTAGTGCTTCGGCACATGGCACTGGCAACCACCTGAAGGACCGACCGTGAGCTCGATCGCCGACAAGTTCAAGAAATTACTCCCCGCGAACAACGGGAACGACAAGGCCCGCGTCGACGGCTCCGGTTCGATATCGCTCGACGAT
This sequence comes from Variovorax sp. EBFNA2, assembly GCF_033802765.1. Lineage (NCBI taxonomy): Bacteria > Pseudomonadati > Pseudomonadota > Betaproteobacteria > Burkholderiales > Comamonadaceae > Variovorax > Variovorax sp. EBFNA2. The sequence goes on along the minus strand of NZ_CP138496.1, from coordinate 5,599,754 downwards.
GTCGACACGGTTCAGGTTCCGGACGAAAAAACGATCCGCCTCGCCAAAAAAGGCGATGGCGTTTCCGCGTCCGCCGCCGTGACCGACACCGGCTTCGGCGGTATCGATACGCTGGGCGACCCCGCGTCCATCGAGGCCGCCAACGCGGCCACGCTCGAAGCGGCCCCGCTGGCCGCCACCACGGGCGGCAGCATGGGCGCCAACCCCGCCAAGCAGCAGCGCGTGCTGGCCATCTTGCTGGCCATCGTGGTGCTGGCGCTGTTGCTGGTGGCTGGCTCCGCCATTCTTCGCGCGGAACGTCTGGCGCAGCAGGTGGCGGCCACCGGCCAGTCGCTGATGCAGTCGCAGCGTCTGGCGAAATCGATCTCGCAGGCCCTCGTCGGCAGCGCCTCGGCGTTCGTCGAAGTGAAGGACAGCGCGGACGACCTCTCGCGTCGCGTGCAGGGCCTTACCAACGGCGACGACTCGCTGCGCCTGGAAGCCGTCGGCAATCAGTACGACGAGGAGATGAGCAAGATCAACCCCTTGGTCACCCGCGCCGACACCAGCGCCAAGGCCGTGCTGGCCCAGCGCCAGATCCTGACCCAGGTGGGTGCCGCCTTGCGCGACATCAACCAGCAGTCGTCCACGCTGCTCGAAATGACGGAAACCGTCGCGTCGCTGAAGATGCAGCAGAACGCCACGCTGCCTGAAATCTCGGCCGCCGGCCAGCTCGTGATGCTGACGCAGCGCATCGGCAAGTCGACCAACGAGTTCTTCACGGTCGAGGGTGTGAACCCCGACGCCGTGTTCCTGCTCGGCAAGGACCTGAACACCTTCCAGGAAACCACACGCGGCCTGCTCGACGGCAACGCACAGCAGCGCTTCCCCGGCTCGAAAGACCCGCAGACGCGCCAGCAGCTCGAAGCCATCCTGAAGACCTACGAGCAGATGCGCACGCAGGCGTCCGCCATTCTGGGCAATCTGCAAGGTCTGGTGGCCGCGCGCGAAGCACAGGCCTCCATCCTGACCGACAGCGAGCCGCTGCGTAAGTCGCTGGGCGACCTGCAAGACAAGCTCTCTGCCCGCACCGGCCTGGGCGCCGGAACGATCGTGCTGCTGTTCGTGCTGTCGCTGGCCGCCCTGGCGCTGGCCGGCGCCATCGGTTTCGTGCAGGTGCGCGAAGGCCGCGAACGTGCCGCGACCGCCGAACGCGAACGTCTGGCGGCCGAGCAAACTTCGGAAGAAGCCGGCCGCGTGAACAACGCCAACCAGGCCGCCATTCTTCGGCTGATGAACGAACTGCAAACGGTGGCCGAAGGCGACCTGACGCAGGAAGCGACCGTGACCGAGGACATCACCGGCGCCATTGCCGACTCGGTGAACTACACGGTGGAAGAACTGCGTTTGCTGGTGGGCAACGTGCAGAACACGGCAACCCGCGTGGCACAGACGACGTCGCAGGTGGAAAACACCTCGACCGAGCTGCTCGCCGCCTCGACCGAACAGCTGCGCGAAATTCGCGAAACCGGCCAGTCGGTGCTGACCATGGCCGAGCGAATCAACGGCGTGTCCACGCAAGCGCAAGAGTCCGCCACGGTGGCGCGCCAGTCGCTGCAAGCCGCATCGTCGGGTTTGCAGGCCGTGCAGAACGCCATCGGCGGTATGAACTCCATCCGCGACCAGATCCAGGAAACCTCCAAGCGGATCAAGCGCCTGGGCGAATCCTCGCAAGAGATTGGCGAAATCACCGAGCTGATCTCGGACATTACCGAACAGACGAACGTGCTGGCGCTGAACGCCGCCATTCAAGCAGCATCGGCTGGTGAAGCCGGCCGAGGCTTCTCGGTGGTGGCGGAAGAAGTTCAGCGACTGGCTGAACGCTCCGCAGACGCCACGCGCCAGATTTCGGCGCTGGTGAAGGCGATTCAGACCGACACCCAGGATGCGGTGGGCGCCATGGAGCGCTCCACGCAGGGTGTGGTCGAAGGGGCCAAGCTGTCCGACAACGCAGGTACCGCGCTGACCGAGATTGACCGCGTGTCGCGCCGCCTTGCTGACCTCATCGAGCAGATTTCGCAGTCCGCTTCCCGCGAGGCCGATTCGGCCAACGTGGTGGCTGCCAACATTCAGCACATTTTTGCGGTGACGGAACAGACCGGAGAAGGCACGCGGACCACGGCCCAGCAGGTGCGCGAGCTCTCGCAGATGGCTGAAGAACTGCGTCGCTCGGTCGCTCGTTTCAAGATTGCGTAATGAAGCTCTCCCCCAGCCTTCGCGCACTTCGTGTCGCTTCGCCAACCCCCTTCCGGGGGCGACACCAGCGGCCCGGCAAAGCCGGTTCCGCGGTGTCCCTTGAAGTGACTGCGACGGCTGGATGCATTGAGGGCGCATGGCGCCCAGTGAAAAACTGACAGATAAAGAACGGCGAGCAATCAACGTGTCGATTCAAACCCCTGCCACGGCCCCCCTCGCCGGCAACATGCCGGCCACCGAAGACCTCGGGCCGCTGGCCTGGGTGCTGGGAGAAATCCAGAAATCCCTCGACGGTGTCGGCAAGTCGCTGCGGCGTTTCGTGCGCGACGTGGGCAGTGCCACGGAGCCCGAAAGCGGCCCGCTGCAGATGGCCCGCCAGCAACTGCACCAGGCCGTTGGCGCGCTGCAGATGGTGGGCCACAGCTCGCCCGCGCTGGTACTCGGCACCATCGAATTCGCGGTGCAAGGCTTCATCACGGAGCCGCAGCGCTGCACCGACAGTGCCGTGCACAAGATCGAGCGTGCCGGCTTTGCCGTCACCGATTTCCTCAGCGCGCTGCTGGCCGGCAAGGCCGTGTCGTCGGTGGCGCTGTTCCCGCAGTACCGCGACGTGCTGGAGCTGGTCGGCAATGAGCGCGTCCACCCGGCGGACCTCTGGAGCACCGCGTGGCGCTGGGTCGAGGTCAAGCCCGCGCTCACGCAGGCGGCACTGGCCTACGACCCGGCCGTGCGTTCGCGGCTCGACCGCGAGGTGCTGCAGCTGGTCAAGAGCAGCGATCCGCAGGCTGCACGCCGGCTGCATGCGCTGTGTCTGGGCCTCGGCCGCGGTGCGCTGCTGCCGCGTGTCGCCAGCTTCTGGACATTGGCTGCGGGCTTCTTCGAAGCCCTCGCACTGGGCCTGATTCCCTTCGACACCTACGTCAAGCGCGCCGCTTCGCGCGTGCTGCTGCAGTACGCCACGTTGGCACGCGGCGACAGCGTGGTGTCCGACCGTCTCGGCCAGGACCTGCTGTTCTTCTGCGCCCAGGCCGGTCCTGGCGCACCAGACGACGACGCCGCCACGCTGCGCACCGTGCGCAGCGCCTGGGGCGTGGCGCAAGAGCCGCGCGTCGACTACACGGTGGTGCAGTTCGGCCGCTTCGATCCGCTGGTGCTCTCGCAGGCACGCAAGCGCATCGAAACCGCCAAGGAAATGTGGTCGGCGCTCTCGGGCGGCGACATCACACGCACACGGCAGGTGGCCGACACCTTCGCGCAGCTTGGCGAATCGCTGCACAAGCTGCACCCGCCGAGCCAGCCGATGGTGGAGGCGCTGACCCATGCCGTGGACGCCTCGGTGCGCTCCGGCCAGCCGCCCGACACCGAACTGGCGATGGAAGTCGCCACCTCGGTGCTGTACCTCGAAGCAGCGCTCGAAGACCTCGACCCCAGCGATCCGCAGCTCACGGCCCGCACGCTGCAGCTGGCCGGCCGCATCGAGCGCGTGCGCGACGGCGGCCGTTCCGAGCCGCTCGAGCCGTGGATGGAGGACCTGTACCGCCGCGTCAGCGACCGCCAGACCATGGGCACCGTGGTCGACGAACTGCGCAGCCACCTGAGCGAACTCGAGAAGTCGCTCGACCAGTATTTCCGCCGCCCGGCCGAAAAGCCGCTGCTGCGCACCGTGCCCACCCAGCTCATGCAGATGCGCGGTGTGTTCTCGGTGCTGGGGCTCGAGCAGGCCGCACTCACCGTGCAGCGCATGCGCGACGACGTCGACCAGATGCTGCAGGCCAACCGCTCGCCCGTCGAGGAAATGGCCACCTTCGACGCGCTCGGCAACAACCTGGGCGCGCTCGGTTTCCTCATCGACATGTTGGGTTACCAGCCCGCACTGGCCAAGCGCCTGTTCGTGTTCGACGCCGAAGCCGGCGAACTCAAGCCCTTGATGGGCCGCCACGCCTCCGATGCCGCGGCCCCGGCCGAAGGCGCCGCCGCGCCGGCCGCCGAGCCCGTGCTCAGCATCGAGGAAGTCGACGCGCAGATCGCCTCCAAGCTCGCCGCGCTGGCCACGCCCAACCGCAAGACCAAGCCGTCGCCGCTGGAGGAGTTCAGCCGCAAGGCCGAGAGCTGGACCACCAAGATTTCCGGCCCGTCGGCGCTGCCCGACACCGAGGTCACCGAGCTCGAAGAAGACGACCTGCAGAACATCTTCCTGGACGAAGCCCGCGAAGTGGTGGGCAACGGCCTGGCCGCCATCACCGCGCTCGGCAGCCGTCCCGGCGACACCGAAGAACTCACCATCCTGCGCCGCGCGTTCCACACGCTCAAGGGCAGCTCGCGCATGGTCGGCCTCACCGACTTCGGCGATGCCGCCTGGTCGCTCGAACAGGTGCTCAACACCTGGCTGGCCGACCAGCGCGACGCCACGCCTGAGCTGCTGTCGAGCACCGAGCGCATGCTGGGCGATTTCAGCCAGTGGGTCGAAGCCATCGCTGCCGGCGATGCAGGCCCCTGGCACTCGGCGCCGTTCAGCCGCGTGGCCAATGCGCTGCTGGCTGGCGAGCCCGTGCCCGCACCGGTGCGCGTGGCCGACGCCGAAGCGCTTGCAGTGGCTGCACGCCACATTGCCGCCGAATCGGCATCGCTTGCGCTGCCGGAGCTGCCCGATCTGTCGCTGACGCCGCAAGACGTCGGAACTCCTGATGCCACCTTGGACTTCTCCGACTGGCAGCAGGCGCAAGACGCACAACACGCACAAAACGCATCCACCCAGCCTGTCACACCCGAGCCCGACGACGATTTCGCCTCCACCGATTTCATCGACTTCGAGACCAAGCAAAGCACCGCGCCCGCACCGCTCGAAGCGCTGCCCAGCGGCGACGAGTTCGATTTCCTTGCGCCGTCGAAGACGCACGCACCTGTCGAGCCTGTCGTGTCGTATGTCGAGCCCGAACCCGCTGCGGAGATCGAAGCGACGATGCCGACCGCGTCGGGCCTGCCCGATCTCGAATGGGCGCCCGAGCCGCTGCCGCTGGCTGCCGCAGAGCCTGTCGCCGAGGTGGTGGACGCTGTCGAAGTCATCGAAGTCGCCGAAGAACTGCCGGCACTCGACGCGCTGCCTGAACTGCAGCCGGAGCAGGAACCCGTGGCCGCGACAGTCGACGTCGCACCCGAGGCCGAGGCCCCTGTCGTCGTCGAAGAACTGATTGCAGCCGTCGTGGCCGAACCGGAGCCCGTGTCGGAGCTTGAGCCTGTGCTGGCCGAGGCCGTTCCCGAATCCGAGCCTTCCATCGCACCGAGCGCCGAAGACCAGGTCAAGGTCATCGGTCCGCTGCGCATCGGCATCGCGCTCTACAACGTCTACCTCAACGAAGCCGACGAATGGTCCCGCCAGCTGGCGACCGACGTCGGCGAATGGGCGCTCGAAACCCACGAGCGCCTGCCCGACTCGACCATCGCACTGGCCCACTCGCTGGCCGGCAGCTCGGCCACCGTCGGCTTCCACAGCCTCTCGGGCATGGCCCGCCTGCTCGAATCCGCGCTGCAGCACTTGCAGATGCAGGGCAGCGGCACGCGCGAGCAGGGCGTGGTGCTGGTCGCCGCGGCCGATGAGCTGCGTCGCCTGCTGCACCAGTTCGCCGTCGGCTTCCTGCGTGATCCGTCCGAAGCCACGCTGCAGGCGCTGCGCGAAATCGCCGCCGCGCCGATGCCGCCCGAAATCGCCGCGGCCCGTTTCGAGTCGCTGCTGCCGAAGCAGATCGTCGCCAACGACGCCTTTGCCGACGTGGTCCTGGACGACAACGAAGACGCCATCGACCTGGCCGATGCGGTCGACGTCGACCTGTTCCCGATCTTCGAGGAAGAGGCGGCCGAACTGATGCCGCAGCTGGGCGAGGCGCTGCGCCAGTGGTCGCACCACCCCGACGACAGCGCGCCGCGCGCCTCGGTGCTGCGCACGCTGCACACGCTCAAGGGCAGCGCTCGGCTGGCTGGCGCCATGCGCCTGGGCGAGCGCGCGCACCGCATGGAGTCCGAGATCGAACTCCTGGGTTCCCAGGGGGCGGAGCGGGCCGACATCGAAAAGCTGCTGGCCCGCCTCGACACGCTGCAACACACCTTTGACGCCCTGCGCGCGGCCGACGACGCCGCCCAGGTCGAAGTGGCCCAACTGATCGCGACCGCCAGCCCGACCGCACCCGCCATCCAGCGCGTGCAGTCGGCGCCCGAGGTCCGCGTGTCGGCGAATGATGACCAGGCCGAAGCCGGCGAGGCCGCTGATGCGGTGTCTGCTGCAGCCCCGTCGTCCTTGCTGCCGCGCCCCGCACCGGCTCTGCTGGCGCCGCTGCGCGCGGCATCGGGCCAGGCGGTGCGCATCCGCACCCAGCTGCTCGACCGCCTGGTTGCGCAGACCGGCGAGGTCATCATCACGCGCTCGCGCCTCGAAGCCGAACTCGGCCAGCTGCGCGGCTCGCTCGCCGACCTCACGGGCAACCTGGATCGTTTGCGCCAGCAGCTGCGCGACATCGAAGTGCAGGCCGAAAGCCAGATGCAGTCGCGCCTGGCGCAAGCCAAGGACTCGCAGCAGAGCTTCGACCCGCTCGAGTTCGACCGCTTCACGCGCGTGCAGGAACTCACGCGCATGATGGCCGAGTCGGTGAACGACGTGGCCACCGTGCAGCGCACCTTGCAGAAGACCGTGCAGGCCACGGAAGACGACCTGAGCGTGCAGGCACGCCAGACCCGTGAACTGCAGCGCGGCCTGCTGCGCACGCGCATGGTGGAGTTCGAAGGCATCTCCGACCGTCTGTACCGCGTGGTGCGCCAGGCCTCGAAGGACACCGGCAAGCAGGTGCGCCTGGACATCGTCGGCGGCTCCATCGAAATGGACCGCGGCGTGCTCGACCGCATGACGCCCGCCTTCGAACACCTGCTGCGCAACTGCGTGGCGCACGGCATCGAAGACGCGGCAGCGCGCGAAGCCTCTGGCAAGGACGCCAGCGGCCTCATCGTCATCGACCTGCACCACGAAGGCAACGACGTGTCGGTGAGCTTCCGCGACGACGGCGCAGGCCTCGACCAGAAGCGCATCGCCGAACGTGCCCGCGCCCTCGGCCTGCTCGGCCACGACCAGGACCTGTCGCCCGAAGAAGCCACCGAGCTGATCTTCAAGCCCGGTTTCTCCACGGCCGGACAGGTGTCCGAACTGGCCGGTCGCGGCATCGGCATGGACGTGGTGCGCGCGCAGATCGCCGCGCTCGGCGGCCGCATCGAAACGCACAGCACGCCGGGCCAGGGCACGACCTTCAAGCTGGTGCTGCCGCTGACCACCGCCGTGACGCACGTGGTGATGCTGCGTGCGGGCGAGGTGTCGATCGGCGTGCCGTCGAACCTCGTGGAACTCGTGCAGCGCGTGAGCGGTGCCGACCTCGAGGCCGCCTACCTGAACCACAGCTTTGCCTTCGGCAGCGAGCAGGTGCCGTTCTACTGGGCCGGTGCGTTGCTGCAGCATTCCATCCGCAGCGAACACGCCGCCACCAAGAACAACACGCTGGTGATCGTGCGAAGCGCGGCGCAGCGCGTCGCCCTGCACGTGGACGAAGTGCTGGGCAACCAGGAAGTCGTGGTGAAGAACCTCGGCCCGCAGCTCGCACGGCTGCCCGGCCTGGCCGGCATCTCGGTGCTGGCCTCGGGCGCGGTGGCACTGATCTACAACCCGGTGGCGCTGGCGGCAGTGCACGGCGACCAGGCGCGTGCGCGCCAGACCGCCGCGCTGGCCGCGCCGACCCATGCCGCGTCGGCAGATGGCGGTGCACCGCAAACCCCGGCGGCCTTCGCGCCGGTGGTGCCGCAGATTCCGCTGGTGCTGGTGGTGGACGACTCCATCACCGTGCGCCGCGTCACGCAGCGTCTGCTGCAGCGCGAAGGCTATCGCGTGTCGCTCGCGGCCGACGGCCTGCAGGCGCTCGAGCGGCTGCAGCAGGAGCGCCCAGCCGTGGTGCTGTCGGACATCGAAATGCCGCGCATGGACGGCTTCGACCTGGCCCGCAACATCCGCGCCGACACGGCGCTGGCCGAGCTGCCGATCATCATGATCACCTCGCGCATCGCCGAGAAGCACCGCGAGTACGCACGCGAGCTGGGCGTGAACCACTACCTCGGCAAGCCGTACTCGGAAGAGGAACTGCTGCGCCTGGTGCGTGCGTACACGAGCGAGCCGGCCGCGCTGGCCGTGGCCTGATCAGCCTCGGCAGCGTCGGCGATCGACGCGCAAAAGAGAAGGGCCCTTCGGGGCCCTTTCTCTTTGGCTACGGCTTTTGCAGGGCCTTGCTCCGCGCCGTCGCATAGCGCTGCATCGTCTTCTCCCGCGCCTCGGCGTGGTCTACCACCGGCGTCGGGTAGTTGTCGCCCAGCTTCACGCCCGCCGCCTCCAGCTCGACCGGCGACGCCATCCACGGCGCGTGGATCGCCACGTTCGACAGCCCCGCGAGCTGCGGCAGGTAGCGGCGGATGAACTTGCCTTCGGGGTCGAAGCGTTCGCTCTGCGTCACCGGGTTGAAGATGCGGAAGTAGGGCTGGGCATCGCAGCCGGTCGAGCTGGCCCATTGCCAGCCGCCGTTGTTCGAGGCCAGCTCGAAGTCGTTGAGGTGCAGCGCAAAGTAACGCTCGCCGCGCCGCCAGTCCAGCCCCAGGTCCTTGCACAGGAAACTCGCCACCACCATGCGCAGCCGGTTGTGCATGTAGCCGCTCTGCCGGATCTGCAGCATCGCCGCATCGACCAGCGGATAGCCGGTGCGGCCCTCGCACCAGGCGTCGAACAGCTGGTCGGCGTGCTTGCCGTGGTGCCAGGCGATCTTGTCGTACTCGGGGCGAAAGCTCTTCGACTCGCCGTTCGCATGCACATGCGGAAAGTGCGCCAGGATCTGAAAGTAGAAGTCGCGCCAGACCAGTTCGCTGAGCCAGGTCGCGGCACCGGTGTTGCCCTGCAGCGCCAGTTGGTGCGCCACGCTGGCGAGCTGCCGTATCGACACCGTGCCGAAGCGCAGATGCACGCCCATGTAGCTCGGGCCGCGCACCGCCGGGAAGTTGCGCGCCTCGTCGTAGCGGTCGATGCGCTCGAAGAAATCTTCGAACAGCGCGCCCGCACCGCGCGTGCCGGTGGGAATCTCCAGCGTCTGGAGGTTGGTGCTTTCAAAACCGATCTCGCCCAGCGTGGGCACCGGCCCATTCAGGGCCGGGGGCGGCGGTGCGAGCGCGTCGGCGTGGCTGCGCACCGGGTACGACTTCAGGAAGAACGAATCCACCTTCGCCAGCCAGGCTCGCTTGTACGGCGTGAACACGGTGTAGGGCAGGCCGGCCTTGGTCATGACCTCGTCGCGGTCGAAGACGGTGCTGTCCTTGAAGGTGTGGAAGCTGATGCCTGTATTGGCCAGCGCGCCGAGCACGCGGGCGTCGCGCGCCAGGGCGTCGGGCTCGTCGTCGCGGTTGGCGAACACCGCCTGCACGTCGAGCGTGTGGGCCAGCGCCGGAATCTCTTCGGCGGCCACCGCGTGCCGCACGATGAGCCCGCTGCCCAGGCCGCGCAGCTCGGCTTCGAGTTCCACCAGCGATTCGCGGATGAATTCGACCCGCCGGTCCGCGCGGGGCAGGGCGTCCAGAATGGACCGGTCGAACACGAAAACGCACACCACCTGCCGGCAGGCCCGCAGCGCCCGGTACAGCGCCGCGTTGTCGTCCACCCGGAGGTCCCGGCGGAACCACATGAGCCCTTTGGGATAGGTCTTATCGACGGCCAGTAAAATCGGGGGCATATGGCTGCCGATTCTGCCCCGATGAACCTGACGCATCACTTTCTGATCGCGATGCCGGGGATGGAAGACAAAACTTTCAACCGCAGCGTCGTTTACCTCTGCGAACACAGCGAGCGCGGCGCGCTCGGGCTGGTCATCAACAAACCCAGCGACATCAACCTCAAGGTGCTGTTCGAAAAAATCGAGCTTCACCTGACCCGCCCCGAGCTGGGCGACGCCCCCGTTTTCCAGGGCGGCCCGGTGCAGACCGAGCGCGGCTTCGTGCTGCACGAGCCAGTGTTCACCCAGGCCGAGAAGCCCGAGGAATCGGTCTACGCCTCGACCATGACCATCCCCGGCGGGCTCGAAATGACCACCTCGAAGGACGTGCTGGAGGCCCTGGCCACCGGCGCCGGCCCGCGCAAGGTGCTGGTCTCGCTGGGCTATTCGGCCTGGGGCGAGGGCCAGTTGGAGTCCGAGCTGGCCGAGAACAGCTGGCTCACCGTGCTGGCCGACCCCGCCGTGATCTTCGATACGCCGGTGGAGAAGCGCTACGACAAGGCGTTGATGCTGCTGGGGCTCGAAGCGTGGACGCTTTCTCCCGAAGCGGGCCACGCATGAGCGACGTCATGTCCGACGCGCCCGCATCCGCTCCTGCTTCCGTTCCTGTTCCCGCCGCCGTTCCCGCGCATTTCCAGAGCTTCCTGGGCTTCGACTTCGGCGCCAAGCGCACCGGCGTGGCCAGCGGCAACCGGCTGCTGCGCAGCGCCACGCCGCAGACCACCATCAAGGCCGAGGGCGCCGACGCCCGCTTTGCGCAGGTCGAGGCCCGCATCAAGGAATGGCAGCCCGACGCGCTCGTGGTCGGCGTGCCCTACCACCCCGACGGCGCCCCGCACGAGAACACCCGCCGCGCCCAGAAGTTCGCGCGCCAGCTGCGCGGCCGTTTCAATCTCCAGGTGTACGAAGTCGACGAGCGCTACAGCACCACCGAGGCGCTGTCGTCCGGCGCCCGCGATGCCGATGCGGCGTCGGCCTGCATCATCCTGGAGCAATTTTTGAGGAGTCTCCCGTGAGTTCAATTCCTGATGCCGAAGCGCTCTACACGACGCTGCTGTCCGGCGTGAAGGCGCTGATGCGCCCCGAGACGAAGCTGGTGGGCATCACCTCCGGCGGCGCCTGGCTGGTCGAGCGCCTGCAGAAAGACCTGGGCCTGGCCGGTGCGCCTGGCGTCATCTCGTCAGCCATGCACCGCGACGACTTCGCGCGCCGCGGCCTCTCGGCCAGCGCACAGACCGCGTTGCCCTTCGACGTGAACGGCGCCGACGTTCTGCTGCTCGACGACGTGCTCTACACGGGCCGCACGATCCGCGCCGTGCTCAACGAGCTGTTCGACTTCGGCCGCCCCGCCTGCGTGCGGCTCGCCGTGCTGGTCGATCGCGGTGGGCGCGAACTGCCCGTTGCTGCCGACTTCGCCGCAACGACGCTCACGCTGCCCGACACCCAGCTGCTAGCCCTCGCACGCGCCGACGATGGCGCCTTCAGCCTCAAGGTAGAGGACAACACGTAATGCTCTACAAGCGAAACCCGCAGCTCAACAAGAACGGCGAGCTGATCCACCTGCTGTCGATCGAGGGCCTGCCCAAGGACATCGTCACGCACATCCTCGACACGGCCGCCAACTTCACGAGCGTGAGCGACCGCGAGGTGAAAAAAGTGCCGCTGCTGCGCGGCAAGAGCGTGTTCAACCTGTTCTTCGAGAACAGCACGCGCACGCGCACCACCTTCGAGATCGCGGCCAAGCGCCTCAGTGCCGACGTCATCAACCTCGACATCGCGCGCTCCTCGGCCACCAAGGGCGAGTCGCTGCTGGACACCATCGCCAACCTGAGCGCCATGGCCGCCGATCTGTTCGTGGTGCGACACAGCGAGTCGGGCGCGCCGTACCTGATCGCGCAGCACGTCGCACCGCACGTGCACGTGGTGAACGCCGGCGACGGCCGCCACGCGCACCCGACGCAGGGGCTGCTCGACATGTACACGATCCGCCACTACAAGAAAGACTTCTCGAACCTCACGGTCGCGATCGTGGGCGACGTGCTGCACTCGCGCGTGGCGCGCTCCGACATCCATGCACTCACCACGCTCGGCTGCGCCGAAGTGCGCGTGGTCGGCCCGAAGACGCTCGTGCCCGCCGACATGGCCGGCATGGGCGTGCGCGTGTGCCACACGCTCGAAGAAGGCATCAAGGACTGCGACGTCGTCATCATGCTGCGCCTGCAGAACGAGCGCATGAGCGGCGCGCTGCTGCCCTCGTCGCAAGAGTTCTTCAAGACCTTCGGCCTCACGCAAGAGAAGCTGCAACTGGCCAAGCCCGATGCCATCGTGATGCACCCGGGCCCGATCAACCGCGGCGTCGAAATCGACTCCGCCGTGGTCGACGGCAAGCAGAGCGTGATCCTCCCGCAAGTCACTTTCGGCATCGCGGTCCGCATGGCCGTGATGAGCATCGTCGCAGGCAACGAAGCATGAACATCCTCATCACCAACGGTCGCATCATCGACCCCGCCTCGGGCACCGACAAACAGACCGACATCGCCATCGCCGACGGCAAGATCGCCGGCATCGGGCACGCACCGTCGGGCTTCAAGCCCGAGCGCACGCTCGACGCCACGGGCTGCATCGTCACGCCCGGCCTCGTCGACCTGGCCGCGCGGCTGCGCGAGCCGGGCTACGAGCACGAAGGCATGCTCGAGAGCGAAATGGCCGCGGCCATCGCGGGCGGCGTGACCAGCCTCGTGTGCCCGCCCGACACCGACCCCGTGCTCGACGAGCCCGGCCTGGTCGAGATGCTCAAGTTCCGCGCCGAAAAGCTGCAGTGCGCGCGCCTGTTCCCGCTCGGTGCGCTCACGCGCAACCTGGCCGGCGGCGTGCTCACCGAGATGGCCGAGCTCACCGAAGCCGGCTGCATCGGCTTCGGCCAGGCCGACGTGCCGCTGGCCGACACGCAGGTGCTGCAGCGCGCGCTGTCGTACGCCAGCACCTTCGGCTACACCGTGTGGCTGCGCCCGCAGGACCGCGACCTCGGCAAGGGCGTCGCGGCCAGCGGCGCGCTCGCCACGCGCCTGGGCCTGGGCGGCGTGCCGGTGGCGGCCGAGACGATCGCCATCTTCACCATCATCGAACTCATGAAGAGCACCGGCGCGCGCGTGCACCTGTGCCGCGTGTCGAGCGCCCGCGGCGTGGCGCTGGTGCGCGACGCCAAGGCGCAGGGCCTGCCGCTCACCTGCGACGTCAGCATCAACTCGCTGCACCTGGCCGACACCGACATCGGATTCTTCGACAGCCGCGCGCGCCTGAACCCGCCGCTGCGCCAGCAGGGCGACCGCGATGCGCTCTCGGCCGCGCTGGCCGACGGCACCATCGACGCGCTGGTGTCCGACCACACGCCGGTCGAGGCCGATGCCAAGACGCTGCCTTTTGCCGAAGCCGAACCCGGCGCCACCGGACTCGAACTGCTGCTGCCGCTCGCGCTGCAGTGGGGCGAGCGCAGCGGCGCGGGCGTGGCGCGCGCCATCGAGGTCATCACGTCGGCGCCGGCACGGCTGCTGAACGCGGTCGACGCAGCCAGCGGCATCGGCCGCATCGTGCAGGGCGGCGTGGCCGACCTGTGCATTGCCGATCCGTCGCTCGAATGGCAGGTGGTGCCCGAGGCGCTGCGCAGCCAGGGCAAGCACACGCCGTTCTCCAGTTACCCGATGCAGGGGCGCGTGCGCCACACGCTGGTGGCCGGTCGCGTCGTGCACGGCTGAGCGACAGCCGACGCTCACTGTCACAAGCACGCAGAAAAAAGAAGAAGAGGGCCCGCGTCCAGATGCTGCACTCGTTGAAGGCCGGCTGGCGATTGCTGCATGCGGCGTCGCATGCGCTGTCCGGCTGGTGGACGATCCGCTTCGCCTTTCCGAACCTCTCGCCCGACGAGCGCAGCGCGCGCGTGCAGGCCTGGTCGGCGCGCATGCTGCAGATCATGGGCGTCACGCTGCGCGTGCAGGGCGAGCCGCCCGCGCAGGGGCCGGCGCTGCTCATCTGCAACCACCTCTCGTGGCTCGACATCACCGCCATCCATGCGGCGCGCCATGTGCGCTTCGTGTCGAAGTCCGACGTCAAGCAGTGGCCGGTGATCGGCACGCTCTCCACCGGCGCGGGCACGCTCTACATCGAGCGCGAACGCCGCCGCGACGCCATGCGCGTGGTGCACCACATGACCGAGGCGCTGCGCGGCGGCGACCTGATCGGCGTGTTTCCCGAAGGCACCACGAGCGACGGGCGCGGGCTGCTGCCGTTTCACGCCAACCTGCTGCAGGCCGCGATTTCCTCGGGCGCGCCCGTGATCCCGGCCGCGCTGCGCTTTGCCGACGCCGCCACCGGCGAAACCAGCCAGGCGCCGCGCTACATCGATGACGACAGCCTGCTGACCTCGGTGTGGAACACGCTGCGCGCGCCGCCGCTCTTGGCCATCGTGCGCTTCGGCGAGCCGCAGCCCTCGTACAGCCGCGAACGCCGCAGCTGGGCGCATTCGCTGCATGAAGACGTGCAGCAGCTGCGCCGCGACACCCACTGAGCGGCACTGACCGGGTTCGATCCGCGCAAAAAAAGCGCCCCGGGAGGGGCGCTGTAACGACGCAAGAATGCGCCGTGAGGAGGAAACAGGATCGTTCGTCGCGGGGCCGTGGGCGGTCAGAGAATGCCGAAGATCTTCAGCCCGATGATCACGATCAGCGGCACGCCGCAGAGCCAAAGAATGATGCTTTTCATGACCGGTCTCCGTGAGGTAGGTAGGCCTCTACGGTGGCCGCGTCTGTGGCCCGCGCGTGCGGGATAAGTCAAACCAAGCGCGTGAGCGCCTGCCTACACGGCAGGACCTCAAGCCGGCGCGTCCGTCGCCACGAAGCCGAGGCGGCGCGAGATTTCCAGCGCGCAGGCTTTCAGCGGCACGGCCACGCGGCCGTTCCAGTCGCTGTCGAAAGTGGCCTCGGGGCCCATCGCGGTGATGCCCAGCACCAGGTTGTTGGTCGAGTCGAACACCGGCGCACAGAAGGCGTCGATGCCCGGAATCGGCTGGCCCAGCGTGCGCGACATGCCGTGCAGCCGCGTCTCGACCAGCAGCGCCTCGATCTGCGAGGTCGACAGCTCTTCGGCGCCGCGGCCGCCGGCCGGCCCGCGCAGGCGCGCGAGGTCGTCCACCATCATCTTTTCCACCACCTTCGGCGGCAGGTAGGCCGCGAACAATCGGCCCGTGGCCGTGTAGGCCAGCGACATCACGGTGCCGGTGCGCAGGTTCACGTGCAGCGGGTGGATCGGTTCTTCCAGCCGCACCACGGTCGGCCCGAAGTTGCCCCACACGGCGACCGCGATGCTCTGCTCGGTCTCGGACGCCAGCGCCTCGATGAGGGGCGACGCCTCCTTGATCGGGTCGAGCCGCTGCAGCTTGGCCAGGCCCAGTTGCAGGGCCAGCGGGCC
Source organism: Variovorax sp. EBFNA2 (assembly GCF_033802765.1). Lineage (NCBI taxonomy): Bacteria > Pseudomonadati > Pseudomonadota > Betaproteobacteria > Burkholderiales > Comamonadaceae > Variovorax > Variovorax sp. EBFNA2. Next base: position 5,584,230 of record NZ_CP138496.1, on the reverse strand, counting down.
CAGCTCGTAGCGGCCGGCGCCGTCCTGCACCACGAACCCGACCTTCAGAAAACTGACGAGGTAGGGGTGCGCCTTGCCGACCGGAATGCCGGCCGACTTGCCGAGGTCGCGCAGCGCCATGGGCGCCACGTGCCGTCCGAGCGCGACCAGCAATTGCGTTCCGATTTCGACGGATTGAATGCCACGTCTTGGCTTTTCCATGGGGCGCCCGGCGTGGGGGTTGAGGGAGGGAGCGAGTATAGCCATCAGGGTTTTTACTGATATTGTCGTGTTCAATCGACGATGACTGATCATCTGATAGTAACTAAACGACTTGACCATATCAACATCGCTCCATACACTCCGCCGCACTTAAGTCGTACACAACACGAGAACGAACAGAGGCAGAGATGGAACAGAACACGTGGGAATGCGATGTCCTCGTCGTCGGCAGCGGCGCATCGGGCATGGCCACCGCCGTCACGGCGGCGTCGCAGGGTTTGAAGGTGCTGGTGGTCGAGAAAGAGCCGCGCTTCGGCGGCACCACCGCGCGCTCGGGCGGCTGGCTGTGGATTCCGGGCACGCGCCTGGCCACGGAGCAGGGCATCCATGAACCGCCCGGCGCGGCGCTCGACTACATGAAGCACGAGACCACGACGCACTTCGACGCCGCGCGCGTCGGCGCCTTCCTCGACATGGGCCCCAAGGCCATCGACTTCTTCACGCGCAACACCTGCGTGCAGTTCGACATGCCGGCCGTCTTCCCCGACTACCACGCCGAAGCGCCCGGCGGCCAGCCCGGTGGGCGTTCGATGGTCACGCGCCCGTTCGACGGCCGCGAACTCGGCAAGCGCATCAAGCACCTGGCGCCGCCGCTGCCCGAACTCACGGTGTTCGGAATGATGTTGGGCTCGGGCCCCGAGATCAAACACTTCATGCGGGCCTTCAAGTCGCCGACCTCGTTCTGGTACGTGACCAAGCGGCTGACTCGGCATTTCCTGGACGTGGTGCGCCACGGCCGCGGCATGACGCTGACCAACGGCAACGCGCTGGCCGGCCGCCTGGCCAAGGCCGCGATGGACCTGGACATTCCCGTCTGGCTCTCGTCGCCCGTGAAGAAGCTCGTGGTCGAGTACCACGGCGTCTCGGGCGCCGTGGTGCAGCACGAAGGCAAGTCGGTGCGCATCACCGCCAAACGCGGCGTGGTGCTGGCCTGCGGCGGCTTTCCGTACGACGTGGAGCGCCGCAAGCAACTCTTCCCGCACGCACCGACGGGCAAGGAGCACTACTCGCCGTCGCCGTCCACGAACACCGGCGACGGCCTGCGCCTGGCCGAAGCCGTGGGCGGCCGCGTCGACGGCACCATCCCGCACGCCGCGGCCTGGGTGCCGGCGTCGGTCACCACGCGGCCCGACGGCAGCAAAGGCGTCATGCCGCACTTCATCGACCGCGCCAAGCCCGGCGTGATCGCGGTCACGCCGAAGGGCAAGCGCTTTGCCAACGAAGGCAACTCGTACCACGACTTCGTGCAGGCGATGGTCAAGGCGTGCGAGGGGGAGCCCGAGGTCACGGCCTGGCTGCTGTGCGACCACAAGGCGCTGCGCGACTACGGCCTGGGCTGCGTCGCGCCCGCACCGCTGCCCATCGGCCGTCACCTGAAGAGCGGCTACCTGAAGCGCGGCGCCACCATCGGTGAGCTGGCAAAAGAAATCGGTATCGCCCCCACCGCGCTTGAAGCCACCGTGCAAGCCTTCAACGAAGGCGCACGCACCGGCGACGACCCCGCCTTCGGCAAAGGCAGCAAGGCCTACAACCGCTACCAGGGCGATGCCAACGTCACGCCGAACCCGTGCGTGGCGCCGCTCGAGCACGGTCCGTACTACGCGATCAAGCTCGTCGTCGGCGACATCGGCACCTTCGCCGGACTCGTCACCGACGAGAAGACGCGCGTGCTCGACGCCGACCGCCAGCCGATCAAGGGCCTATACGCCGTCGGCAACGACGCAGCCAGCGTGATGGGCGGCAACTACCCCGGCGCGGGCATCACGCTCGGCCCGGCGCTCACCTTCGGCTACGTCGCGGGCCTGCAGGTGGCGCAGGCCGAAGTGGCCGTGCCCTTGCACGTCGAACAGCGCGAAGCCGTGGCCGTGCCGCGCAGCGCCTGACGCCGTTCCGATTCAACGAACGTACGCATTCATTCAAGGAGCCGACCATGCCCTTTCCTCCTCACGTCGCACCACGCCTGCTCGAAGGCCGCCTCGCGCTGATCACCGGCGCCGGCCAGGGCAACGGCCGCGCGCTCGCGCTCGGCCTGGCCCAGGCGGGCGCACGCGTCGTCGTCACCGACATGAACGAAGCCACCGTGGCCGAGACCGCGCAGCTGGTGCGCAACGAAGGCGGCGAAGCCTGGTCGTTCGTGCTCGACGTCACCGCGCCCGAGGCCTGCCATGCACTGGCCGCGCGCGTGGCGCAAGAGGTCGGCCATGTCGACCTGCTGGTGAACAACGCCGGCATCATCATCCGCGAGACCACCAGCAGCCCGAACGCCGCGGCCAACTGGAAGAAGACCATCGACGTGAACGTGCACGGCACCTTCAACACCACGCTGGCCTTCATCCCCGTGCTCAAGCAGACGAAGGGATCGATCATCAACATCGCCTCCATTGCCGCTTATGCGGGGCAGGCCGCGAGCCTGGGCTACGCGCCCTCGAAGGGCGCCATCAAGATGCTCACGCAGTCGCTGGCGCAAGAGCTCGCGCCGGCCGGCGTGCGTGTCAACGCGCTCGCACCCGGCGTGATCGAGACGCCCATGACCGCCGCCACGCGCGAGAACCCGCAGCGCCTCGAGTCGTTCATGACGCGCATCCCGATGGGCCGCGTCGGCCAGACCGAAGACCTCGTGGGCCCGGTGATCTTCCTGGCGAGCGACATGTCCCGCTACGTCACCGGCATCACGCTGCCGGTGGACGGCGGCTTTCTCGCGGTCTGAGCCGTTTGAGGCAGGCCCCTTCTTTTTCGATTTCCCGTTCCCGTCCGTCAAACACTTCAGGAGACAAAGAATGAAAACGATCCGTCTGTACAAGACCCTGCTCGCGACCGCCGCCTTCGCTGCGTTCAGTGCCGGTGCTTACGCGCAAGACATCAAGCTCGGCTACAACGGCGACCTCTCAGCGTCGCCCTCGGCGCAGAGCGGCCAGGCCGCGGTGCTCGGCATGGAGGCGGCCATTGCCGACCTGAATGCCGCCGGCGGCGCGCTCGGACGGAAGTTCACGCTGGTCACGCGCGACGATGTCTCGGCGCCGCCGAAGTCGATCCAGAACATGAGCGACCTGGTCGACAACGAGAAGGTGGTGGCGGTGTTCGGTCCCACCAACTCGGGCAACGCCATGGCCTGGAAGCACATCGCCAACCAGAAGAAGATTCCCGTGCTGGGCAACGTGGGTTCGGGCACCGACATCACCAAGCCGATGAGCCCCGGCGCCGACAACTACATGTTCCGCGTCTCGATGGTCGACCGCGAGCAGGTCGCCGCGCTCATGGCCTACGTGAAGCGCAACACGGCCGGCTCCAAGGTCGTGGGCCTGATGGCCGAGACCACCGGCTACGGCCAGGGCGGCCTGAAGGACATGGAAGAAATCGCCAAGCTGCAGGACATCAAGATCGCAGCCACCGAGCGCTTCGGCGTCGGCGACACCGACATGACCTCGCAGCTCTCGAAGATGAAGGCCGCCAACGTCGATACCGTCGTGGTGTGGGCGCAGGGCACGCCCATCGCGCAGCTGGTGCGCAGCATGGAGAAGATCAACTACTTCCCGCTGACGCTCACCTCGTGGGCGGCCGACAACATCACTTTCTACGACGCAGCCGGCAAGGCGCTGGCCGAGAAGCCGATCTTCATGCGCACCGTGAGCGAAACGCGCACGCCCGCGCAGCAGAAGCTGTTCGACCGCATCGGCAGCAAGCTGAAGGCACCGGGCTCGTTCTCGTTCGCGCTGCACGGCTACGACTCGGTGCTGCTGCTGGCCCAGGCCATGAAGCAGGCCAACAGCACCGACGGCGCCGCCGTGCGCGTCGCGCTCGAAGACCTGAAGACGCCGGTGCAGGGCGTGCTCAAGACCTACGAGAAGCCCTTCAGCAAGACCAACCACGAAGCCCTCACGGCGAAAGACCTGGTCTGGATCCGCTGGAAGGACGGCAAGCTGCTGCCCTACAGCGACGCGCTGATCGGCGCGCTCAAGCCGGCCGACTTCAAGCAATAAACGTCTGAGACAAAAAAAGGAACGGGGCACCGCCTCGTTCCGCAACGGAGATACACACCATGGTTGAAGCGCTCCTGCAGGCGCTCATCAGCGGGCTCGCCGTCGGCGGTGCCTATGCGCTGGTGGCGCTGGGATTCAGCATCACGTTCACGACGACCAAGACGCTGAACTTCTCGCACGGCGAGTTCGTCTCGGCCGGCGCGTTCATCGGCATGAGCGCACTGTTCCTCGTGCTGGGCAAGCCGCTCAGTTCCACCACCTTCGGCGACGCCGTGCCCGGCGCGGGCGCGCAGCTGTTTGCGCTGCTCGCCGCGCTCGGCGTGATGGGCCTCCTGGGCTGGCTGCTCTACGTGCTCGGCGTGCGCCCGTTCGCGGGCCGCCCGGGCATGGCCTGGGTCATGAGCACGCTGGGCTTCGGCGTCATTCTGCAGAGCGTGGGGCTTGCCATCTGGGGTCCGAAACCCGTGGTGGTGCCCGCGCCCGTGGGCGACACCGTGATCCGCATGTTCGGCGTGGGCGTGCGCCCGCAGGAACTGCTCACGCTCGGCGTAGCCGTGGTCGTGATGATCGGCTTCGACCGCGTGATGAACCGCACCATGATCGGCAAGGCCATGCGCGCCGTCGCGCAGAACGGCAACGTTGCGAGCCTGATGGGCATCAACACCAACGCCATGATGATCGGCGCCTTCGTCGTCAGCTCGGCGCTGGCGGGGCTGTCGGGATTTCTGCTCGCGCCCATCGCGCAGGCCTCGCTCTTCATGGGGCTGACCGTGGGGCTCAAGGGCTTCTCGGGCGCCATGATCGGTGGCCTGAGCAACCCGCGCGGCTGCGTCATCGGCGGCTTCCTGCTCGGCGTGCTCGAGTCGATGGTGAACCTCTGGCAGGCGCAATGGCGCGAGGTCGCGGTGTTCGCGCTCGTCATTCTGGTGCTGGCCTTCCGGCCCACGGGCCTGTTCGGTCGCTCGACGGTGGAGAAGGTATGAAACGCCTCGCCCATCCCGCCGGCGTGGTGCTGGTGGCGGCCGTGCTGTGCGGCCTCGTCACGCTGTCCGGCAACGACTACTACCTGCGCATCGCCTTCATGATGTGCGTCTACTACCTGTGCGCCGCCGGCATGAACGTGCTGGTCGGCTACGCAGGGCAGAAATCGCTGGGCCAGGCCGGCCTGTTCGCGGCCGGTGCTTATGCGGTTGCGCTCATCACCTCGCGCACCGAACTGAATCCGTGGCTCGCGCTCGTGATCGCAGCTGTCGTCTCGGGCGTGTGCGGCGTGCTCATCGCGCTGCCCTCGCTGCGCGTGAAGGGCCCGTACCTTGCGATGGTCACGCTGGCCTTCGGCATCGTGGTCGAGAAGCTCGTGGGCGAATGGACCGACGTGTTCGGCGGCGCGCAGGGCATCTACGGCATCCGCCCGCTGACCTGGAACGGCCAGCCGTTGAGCAGCGTGCAATGGGTGATTTTGGGCATCGTGCTCAGCGCCGCGCTACACCTGCTGCTGCGCAACCTGCTGCAGGGCCGCTTCGGCCGCGCGCTGCTGTCGCTGCAGGCGGACGAGATCGCCTCGTCGTCGGTGGGCGTGCGCGTGTACCGCGCCAAGGTCATGGCCTTCGTGGTCGCGGCGGTCACCTGCGGCATCGCGGGCGCGCTCGTGGCGCAGCAGAACCAGTACATCAACTCCGACTTCATCACCTTCCATCTGTCGATCTTCATCCTGCTGCTGGTGCTGTTCGGCGGCGCGGGCTCGATGTACGGCCCCATCGTCGGCGCGGTGCTGCTCACGGCGACCGACGCGCTGCTGGCGCGCTGGCCCTCGGCGCAGCACTTCCTGTACGGATTTTTGCTGCTGTTCGCGCTGTACGTCATGCCGGGCGGCGTGGTGGGCCTGTTCAACAAGTGGTTCCTGACGTCGCGCCATCGCGGAGAAGGGCCGGGCGGTCATGGCGTGCCGGGCCAGATCGGTCCGGGCGGCGAAGGCGAGCTGCTGGTGGTGCAGGGCGTGACCAAGTCGTACGGCGGCGTGAAGCCCGCGCAGGACGTGTCGTTCCGCCTGCAGCGCGGCCACATCCATGCGCTCATCGGACCGAACGGCGCCGGCAAGAGCACCATGATCAACATGCTCACCGGCGTGGTCGAACCCGACGCGGGCGTGATCCGCTTCCTGGGCCACAACATCGTGGGCCAGCCGGCGCACACCATCTGCTGCCTGGGCATGGGCCGCACCTTCCAGAACCTGCGTTTGTTCGCCGACCTCTCGGTGCTCGACAACGTGATGCTTGGACGGCACAGCCGCATGAGCAACGGCTTCCTGTCGTCGCTCGTGGCCTGGCCCACGGCCGGCAAGCAGGAACGCGCCACGCGCGACCGCGCGCTGCAGCTGCTCGACCTCGTGGGCCTGGGCCATCTGGCGCACTGGCCCGCCGGCAGCCTGCCCTACGGCCTGCAGCGCCGCGTGGAACTGGCGCGCGCGCTGGCCACCGAGCCGCAGCTGCTGCTGCTCGACGAGCCCGCCGCCGGCCTCAACCCGCAGGAGACCGCCGAGCTCGGCGAACTGCTGGTGCGCATCGGCAAGTGCGGCGTGTCCATCCTGATGGTGGAGCACCACATGGACCTCGTGATGTCGATCTCCGACCACGTGATCGTGCTCGACTACGGCGTGAAGATCGCCGAGGGCAAGCCCGCCGAGGTGCAGTCGAATCCGCGCGTGGTCGAGGCCTACCTGGGCGTGGACGACGAAGAACCAGCGCACACGGCGCAGGCCGTGCCCGCCTGAGCCAGAGGACCGAAACCATCATGTTGAAAATCGAATCGGTGAAGGTCTCGTACGGCGCCATCGAGGCCGTCAAGGGCGTGAGCCTGGAAGTGCGCGCGGGCGAGGTCGTCACCATCATCGGCGCCAACGGCGCCGGCAAGAGCACGCTGCTCAAGAGCATCGTCGGGCTGGAGCCCGTGGCCGAAGGCCGCGTGCTCATCGACGGCAAGGACTGCACGCAGGTGCCCGCGCACCAGCGCGTGGGCCTGGGTGTGGCGCTCTCGCCCGAAGGCCGCGGCGTGTTCCCCGACCAGACCGTGCGCGAGAACCTGATGCTCGGCGCTTATTCGCGCCGCAGCGACAAGGCCTTCGTGGAGCGCGCCATCGAACGTGAGTTCGTTCGCTTTCCGCGCTTGAAAGAACGCGAGCATCAGCTGTCGGGCACGCTGTCGGGCGGCGAGCAGCAGATGCTCGCGATTGCGCGCGCGCTCATGAGCGAGCCGCGCCTGCTGCTGCTCGACGAGCCCTCGCTGGGCCTGGCGCCGCTCATCATCAAGGACATCTTCGATGCCATCCGCCAGCTGCGCAGCTCGGGTCTCACGATCCTGCTGGTGGAACAGATGGCCAAGCAGGCGCTCGGCGTGGCCGACCGTGCCTACGTGCTCGAAACCGGCTGCATCACGCTCGAAGGCTCCGGCCGCGAGCTGCTCGACAACCCCAAGGTGAAGTCGGCGTACCTCGGCACGCATTGAATTCATCGCTCACATCAAAGGAACCCCAATGACCACCAAGAAATTCGCCAGCCAGGCCGACCTCGAAGAAAAGAAGGTCTCGTTCACGCGCCTCTCGGAGAACGCCTACGCCTACACCGCCGAGGGCGACCCCAACACCGGCGTCTTCATCGGCGACGAGGCCGTGATGGTGGTCGACACCCAGGCCACGCCCGCGATGGCGCAGGACGTGATCCGCCGCATCCGCGAAGTCACGCCGCTGCCCATCAAGTACGTGCTGCTGAGCCACTACCACGCGGTGCGCGTGCTGGGCGCGTCGGCGTACTTCAAGGAAGGCGCCGAGCAGATCCTGGCCAGCCGCGACACCTACGACCTGATCCTCGAGCGCGGCGAGCAGGACAAGGCCAGCGAAATCGGCCGCTTCCCGCGCCTGTTCCGCAACGTCGAGTCGGTGCCGGCCGGCCTCACCTGGCCCACCATGACCTTCGACGGCACCATGAGCGTGTGGCTCGGCAAGAAGCTCGAAGTGAAGATCGCGCAAGTGGGCCGCGGCCACACCAAGGGCGACACCATCGCCTACCTCGAAGACCAGAAGATCTGCTTCGCCGGCGACCTCGTCGAGTACCAGAGCACCGCCTACGCAGGCGACTGCTACTTCCGCGACTGGCCCACCACGCTCGACCGCCTGGCCGGCTTCGGCTTCGAGAAGCTGGTGCCCGGCCGCGGCGCCGCACTGGAAAACGCCGCCGACGTGCGCAAGGCCATCGCTTCGACGCGCGCCTTCATCTCCGACGTCTACACGCTGGTGAACAACGGCGTGGCCGAGGGCAAGTCGCTCAACGTGATCTACAAGGAAACCGTGGCCGCGCTGCGCCCGACCTACGGCCACTGGGTCATCTTCGACCACTGCATGCCCTTCGACGTGACGCGTGCGTACGACGAGGCCACGGGCCACGTGCACCCGCGCATCTGGACGGCCGAGCGCGACATCGAAATGTGGAACGCGCTCGAAAGCTAGCGTGAACCAACCCGCGCCCTCGCACGGCGCCACGCCCGCGTCCGTGCAGGGCTGGATGCTGCTCGCGATGCTGGTGTGGGGCGTGAACGTGTCGGTCGTGAAGGCGCTCACCACGTCCTTCGAGACGCTGCCGCTTTCGGCACTGCGCATGGGCGTGGCGTGCTGCGCGCTCAGCGCCATCGTGCTGTGGCGGCGCGGCGGCGTGCCCAGGCTCACGGCGCGGCAGCTCGCGGTGATGGCGGGCTGCGCGTTCCTCATGGTCTACGGCAACCAGATCCTGTTCGCGCAGGGGCTGCTGCGCTCCACCGCCACCAACGGCGCGCTCATCATGGCGCTGAGCCCGCTGGTGTCGGCGCTGATGGCCGCGCTGGTCTTCGGCGAGCGCTTCACGCCGCGCCGCATGGTGGGCGTGGCGCTGGGCTTCATGGGCGTGGCTGCGGTGGTGCTGAGCCACCCGGGCGCGGGCCTGTCGAGCGCCGGCATCGGCGATCTGATGCTTGCGCTGTCGGTGGTGAGCTTCGCGGTCGGCGGCGTGGGCGTGCAGCGGCTGGCGCGGCAGATCGATCCGCTGTCGATCAGCTGGGTCATCTACCTCATCGGCACGCTCATGCTCGTGGTGCATACGGTGCTCGGCCCCTCGCGGCTGGGCACGGCGCAGCTCTTTCCCGGCGTGTGGCCGTGGGCGCTGGTGCTGTTCTCGGGCATCGCGGCCACCGCCGCGGGCAACCTCATCTGGAACCGTGCGATCTCCGTCATCGGCGTGGCGCGCACGGCCGTCTTTCTCTACTGGGTGCCGGTGTTCGGCGTGCTGTTCGCGGCGCTGCTGCTGGGCGAAGTGCTCACGTGGTGGCACCTGTTCGGCTTTGCCGCGGTGATGACCGGCACCTGGCTCGGCACGCGGCCCGTGGCCCCGCCGGCCTCCTGATTTCTTGCACACATGCCTGACTCATCTCTCCCTTTGCTGTTCCAGCCTTTGCAGCTGCGCGAGCTCACGCTCGCCAACCGCGTCGTCATCTCGCCCATGTGCCAGCACGCCGCCGAGCGCGGCCATGCCACGCCGTGGCACCTCGTGCACCTGGGCAAGTTCGCGCTCGGCGGCGCGGGCCTGATCCTCACCGAGAGCACGGCAGTCGATCCGCGCGGGCGCATCGGCACCGCGGACCTCGGGCTGTGGAACGACAGCCAGATCGCACCGCTGAAGGCCGTGGTCGATTTCGTTCACGCGCAAGGCAGCGCCATCGGCGTGCAGCTCGCGCACGCGGGCCGCAAGGCCGGCAGCGAGCCGCTGTGGGAGGGCGGTGCCGCGATCGACCCGGCATGCATGGCGGCCGACGACGAGCCGTGGGAGCGCCTGGGCCCGAGCGCGCTCGCGGCCGGCCCCGGCTGGTCGGCGCCGCGCGCGCTCGATGCCGCGGACATGGCCGAGGTCGTGCAGCGTTTCGTCGATGCCACCGTGCGCGCCGACAAGGCCGGCTTCGACGTGGTCGAGCTGCACTTCGGCCACGGCTACCTCGTGGCGAGCTTCCTGTCGCCCAACGCCAACCACCGCGACGACGCGCTCGGCGGCAGCCGCGCGAACCGCATGTCGCTCGCCTTGGAAATCGCGCAGCGCGTGCGTGCCGCATGGCCCGCCGGCAAGCCGCTGTTCTGTCGCCTCTCCGCCGTGGACGGCACGCTCGACGGCTGGAACCTCGACGACTCGGTGGTGCTCGCGCGCGAGCTGAAGCGTTGCGGCGTCGATGTGATCGATTGCTCTTCAGGTGGCCTCACCGAAGAGACACGCGCACTGCCTGTGCCGCGCGGCCTGGGCTTCCAGGTGCCGTTCTCGGAGCGCATCCGGCGCGAGGCCGGCGTGGTCACGCAGGCCGTCGGAATGATCGTCGACGCGCAGCAGGCCGAGGCCGTGCTCGCCGCCGGGCAGGCCGACCTCATCGCGCTGGGCCGCGAAGCCCTGTTCGACCCCTACTGGCCGCACCACGCCGCCGCCGCACTCGGCGCCGACCCGCAATACCAGCGCTGGCCCGTGCGCCACGGCGTGTGGCTCGCCAAGCGCGCGCCCGGCCTGGCGCGTGCGCGCGCCGAGGCAGAGCACACGCAACCCCACAAGGAGACCGACCGATGACCGAACCGACCACGACCCTTCGCATGGGCCTGATCCGCAAGCAGCCCGGTTGGACCGACGAGGCTTTCAGCCGCCACTGGCGCGAACGCCACGGCCCGCTCGTCGCGCGCCTGCCCACGCTGCGCGGCTACCGCCAGAACCGCGTGACCGATCGCCTGCAGCGCGGCATCGACTTCGCGCGCGGACCGTGGGATTTCGATGGCTTCTCGCAGCTGCAGTTCGATGCGGCGGCCCAGGCCGATGCGGCCTTCAACATTGGCGAGCTCGCTGCAGAGATTCGCGCCGACGAGCAGCACTTTCTGGGCGGGCTGCACATCGTGACGGTCGAACAGACCGAGGTCGTCGCGCCGCCGTCGCCCGCATCGTCGGCGATGCTCAAGCGCATCTCGATCCTGCGCCGCCCGGCCATGCAATCGGAGGCCGACTTCCGCCGCGAATGGAAAGTGCACGCCGACCATGTGCGCCGCATGCCCGGTGTGGCCGGCTACCGCCAGAACGTGGTCGTTGCGCGCGAGTTTGAAAAGGGCACGCCTTGCGGCTATGCCGAGCTGCCGATCGACGGCATCGTGGAGTTGTGGTTCGAGAACACCGACACGCTGAACGCCGCGTTTGCTTCACCCGAAGGCCAGCGCACGATGGCGCACGCCAAGACCTTCCTGGCGGAGATCACCGCCTTTGTGGTGGAGGAGTTTCGGGTGGTGTGAACGCGGTCGCGAGCCCGTAGTGCACCGACGTGCTCAGCGCCGGAATCACGGGGTGATGCGAGACGGGGTGCGATGCGCGTGCGGGCACCGTGCCGATGGGCGCGATCTCGCGGGGATGCTGCGATGCTTCCGGTGCGTCGCCGCGCCCCGACGGCTCGGGCAGGAACAGCCCACGCCGCAAGGACCAGATGCAGGCGCCGAGGCGCAGCAGTCTTTCGACATTGGCGTCATGCGCCGGATCGTCCGGTGACTCTTGCGCGATCAGTTCGCCCAAGTGCGTGAGTGCGTCGGCGGGCGTCATGCCGCGCCCGATCCGAGCCACTTCCACCATGGCCGCCAAGGCCTCGGTCTTGTTCATCGCTTGCCCCCTGCTGTCTGTGTCTTGCTGTGAGGGCCAGCATGCCGTTACGCCGTGCATCCAAAAGTAGTCCGCCGCGCCGTCGGGCCGTGGCGGGAAGGCGCGTCACCGCGCGGGGCGGCACGCACACCGAAGCGACACGCCCCCGTCGACGCAGCGAAGCGCGACACGCAGTGTGATCATCATTGACAATTCGACGCCACGCATCCTGCCGGCACGCACCTCGAGGAGTTGGGTTTGACGAACGACATTGGGACATCGCCGCGCCAGGCCGACCCTGCATCGACCCTTCCGGAAGCCACGGGCGTCGCGGCAGCTTGCCGGGCGGAGCGCGTGTTGTTCCTGCACGAAAACCTGCGCCAGGTCGGCAATGGCATCGAGATCGCCGGCATCCGCCGTGCCCACCTCTTCCATGGCCAGCTCGGCATCACGCCGTGGATCCTGACCAGCAACTTCGCTCCCCATCTGCGCAGGAACGAAGCGCTCCTGAAGGACTCGGGGATGCTGCCGCTGGCGACGAAGGTGCTCAATGTCTACGACTGGCTGGTCGACATGAGTGACGCAGGCTTGCTCACCCCGCTGGCTTCATTGCCCTCGGCGCCGGCCAGGGCCAGGCCGAATGCGGCCAGGCCTTCGCTGCGAAAGATCAGCCACCCGGCCGCGTGGGATTCGACGCAGACCGGTTGCGAGGAATTCGAGCTGGCGAACGGCCAGGTCGTGATGCGAAAGACATTCGCATCGGGCCGGGGCGGCGCGGATCTGCAGGCCATCGAGTTGCGCGATGCGCAGGGCGCCGCGATCACCTACGCGAGCGAGAGCGATTTTGTCTGCGCGATGATGGGCGCCAATCTGGAGCCCGACGTCACCTGGCACTTTCTCGTCGACAAGAACAAGATGTACCGCAAGCTGCGGCAGAGTGCGGTGTGCCAGCGGCTTCACTGCACGGTCAGTGCCTACTTGCACAGCACCCATCGGCTGTCCAACGGACAACTGAAGAGCAGCTATCGGCACCTGCTCGAAGATTCAGACGCTTTCGACAGCCTCATCGTTGCCACTGAAGAGCAGCATCAGGACCTGCTCGAAACCGGTGTGCCGGCGGCGAAATTGAAAGTGATTCCGCACGCGTTGCCCCGTGTGCCCGAGACCGTCGAAACGGCTTCTTCGCCGGAAAAGCGGGTGATCTATCTGGCGCGCTACACACCCGAGAAGCAGCATGAGTTGCTGTTCCAGGCGTTCGAACGCGTCCTGAAAAAGCTCCCGGACGCGCAGTTGCACACCCACGGCGTCGGCCCTCTGCAGGCGGCGCTCCAGGCGCGCGTCAACGCCAGCGGCCTGGCCGGGAGCATCCACATCCACGGCTATGCAAGCGATGTCGCGACCCTCTTCAGGGAATCGAGCCTGGGCGTGATGGCGTCCAGCGAGGAGGGCTTCTCGCAGTTCGGATTGGAGTGCCTGGCCCACGCGCGTCCGCTGGTGGCGTTTTCAGTGAAGTACGGCCCCAAGGATCTGCTGGAGGGCCGGCATGCCGGCATCCTGGTTCCCCCCGGAGAGATCGGCGCGATGGCCGACGCGATCGTCGCGCTGCTGGAAGACCCCGAGAAAGCGTATGACCTTCGCTTCGGCGCCCTGGTGTCCGCGGAGCGCTTCACGGCGGACAAGATTGCACAGCGATGGTCCACATGGTGGGCGGAGGTTCGAGAGATCGCACGCCATCGCGAGTCCCTCACGCTCGCAAGCTGAACCGACATCTTTTTTGAGTTCGAATTGATTTTGGCGTTCAGCTATTGCTGAGCCCATCATTGGTGCCGAGCAATGGGTTCAGGTGAATTGCGTTGCAATACTTTTGTATATACAAATGGCTGCTGAACGCCGAGGCGAGCCTGCGCAGGCGGCTTTCAATTGAGGCATTGATTTCCGATGCCTACTGGTTTCCGTAGAAATTAACTTGGCCGAGTGACAGCAGATCGGCAAGGAAATAGACTGATTCGACCGGTGAATTGTCACCATATGACCGTCATGAGTCGAATCTCCATTTCACTGTTATTCCTCGCAATCCTGCTGTGTTGTCACGGCTGGGCTGCGGTGATGCAGGACGTTTGGTTTGCGCAAGCAGGCATGACCGACAGCGCCGCAGGGGAACCGGATGAGATGACAGCATCGGTCGCCCAAGGCAGCAACGGCTCCGGACAACTACACGACAGCGCGTCCGCACAGACGGAGCTCGACGACTTCCCCCTTGTTGTGGGGCGACTCGATGTCCTCTCAACGGCCGCACAGGCGGCTGAGCGCCATGACATCGGCAGTTTCCTGAATCTTCCGTTCCGATGGCCTGAGTGCCCGATGCGGCCCCCGTGCCCGGCTGCCTTCCTCGCGTAGACCCAAGTTGACGGCGACGCTGGACCGAGTCCGGCAGTCACTTCTGAACGCGGTCTCGCGTCTGACCGGCGCAGTGCTCGAGCAATTGCGCATCTTTTCGCCCTCTTTTCAGCACCGCTGCTGAATTGCCGTCTGCGCGCAGACCTTGGGCGCCGGCCGACGAAGGCCTTTATCTCCCCAATTATTTTCGCGGCAAGTTCTGCCTTTTTCGACTGCCAAGTGCGCTCGAAGTCGCAACACCGCTGTAAGGAAGACCCATGAACCAGTCCAAAGATGTCCTGTTCGCACGCTTGAAAAATTTCAAGACGGACCCCGAAGCGCTGCGCGCGCATTTTCTCGGTCATGTCCAGAAAATGCCTTCGACGCCCTACAGAGACAACAGGGTCGATTACGTCGGATGGGCGGTCACCAGCCGCGACGGAACGCTGGACGATGGCATTCGCCGCATTGCACCTGGCGGATCCAACGTGCGTGGTGTGAATCCCACCGACGCCTGCAGTGGCAGCCTGGCCCAGGTCATCGACGACTTGGGCCGCACAGGCTTGAAGCCTTACCGCGCTCGAATCATGCAACTGGAGAGCGAGGGTGCAGAGATGCCGCTGCACACCGACGCCAAAGTGGAAACATGGCGGCTGCACATTCCCATCATTACCAATCCCAACTGCTTCTTCGAATGGCAGCGTGACGATGGAAGCATCGAGAGTGTTCATCTGCC
The DNA here is from genome assembly GCF_033802765.1 of Variovorax sp. EBFNA2. Classification (NCBI taxonomy): domain Bacteria; kingdom Pseudomonadati; phylum Pseudomonadota; class Betaproteobacteria; order Burkholderiales; family Comamonadaceae; genus Variovorax; species Variovorax sp. EBFNA2. Next base: position 5,569,219 of record NZ_CP138496.1, on the reverse strand, counting down.
GGCGGACGGTTCCGCCTGGTTGGTGCGGGTCGACGTGAATCATCGCGCGGTCAATCGCAGCAACGAGCCGTCCCATCGGGTGCATCTGTTGATGGGGCTGAGCGTGAACCCGCCTTTCCAGAAACTCGCCGAGCCTTGGCTGCCCGTCACACGCGAGCGGAGCCCCTTGCACCAGGCAGAAGAACAGGCTGCCGCGCTGAGTCTCTTCGCGCATTCGATGGCGAACTGAGCGTGCACGCGCTACAGGGATGGAGCGAACGGCATCGCAGGCCTGGGCTTGCACGTCGCATCGCGGCATTGCTCTGTCTGGCTTGTGCAGGGTCGGCGACTCAGGCGCAGCAGCCCGCCTCGGGGCCGTGCCGACCGGGCACCAGCCAGGCATTCCCGATGCTGGAGCGCATCCATGTGCGCGATGAGTTCCGCATCGTGTATGCCTTGGCAGGCCCCCACGCACTGAAGGACCCACGTGACCTGAACGGCAACGGCATCCCCGACAAGGTGGAGGACGTCGCAACGCAGCTGGTGGCGGGCCGCCAGCTGTTCAGTGACCTGATGGGCTTCGTGGCGCCACTGAAGCAACCGCGCTACGCGCAAGCGACGTCCATCGACGTGTTCTTGCTGAAGCTGGAAAGAGGCAACGGCCTGGCCTACGACGAGGTCAGGAACTACCGTCTCGGATTCGACGGCGCCACCGGCCAATGCGCATTGCGCATCGATCTGCTCAACAGCCACGTCAACCAGAACGTGACGCCAGTCCATGAACTCTTTCACCTGTACCAGTACGGGTACACCATGTTCAAGCCACGCTGGTTTCTCGAGGGCACGGCGCGATGGGCCGAGTACGCACTGCGGCTTGGCAGCGGACCGCAGAAGCCGTTGCCGCTGTCGTCGGCGTCCTTGCAGGAGCAGGTTTTCGGCACGACTTACGCGGCGAGCAATTTCTGGAACCGCCTCGCCCAACTGCTGGACCCGGCGGGCCGCATGAAACTGCCCGCTGCGGTGGCACATCTGGCTTACGTCGACGGCGGTCGGGTGGTCCATGACGATGAGCTGCACGGCGCTGCCTTCATGAAGGCGGTATTCGAATCGCTGGCGTCGCTCGACCGCGACATCGGAGCGCAACGAGGCTGGCCCGCCTACCAATGGAAAGAGGCTGACCAGCGCTCCGCTCAATTTGACGCGGACATCTTCGGAAACATCCAGAGCGTGGTCCGCCTCGAGGCCCGCCGTGCGGGTCTGGCGACCTCGCCCGAACTCGACGCATTTCTGGCGTTGACCCCGTCATTGCAAAAAGCCCCGATCCATGAGCCTGAGTGAATTGCTGGCCAAGGCACGCCCTGCAGGCTCCGAACTGTGGGATGAGTGCCGCGCGGCCTCCCCGGGCCCCGCCGGGAAACCCGGCGTGCTCTTCATGTCGGCCTGCACCGGCCAGGAACGCGCACATGTCGTCGTGGCGCGTGGCAAGGACTTCGGTGCCACGTGGCAGCGTGGCGCGCAATTGCTGAGCGCATGGCAACGCAAGCAGGCCGCCCTGCAGATCCTCTGGGTGCGCGTCGACGTGGTCCACACGGTGCACGCAATGAACTGGGCGACCTTGACCCAGGGCCTCACAGTCACCAAGCGCAATTACTTCCGCTTCGGCATTGCCTTCGACGAAGAATTCACAGTGGCGATGCTCGAGCCCGAGATCGCCGCGAATGCGGTGCTCTACGACAGCACCGTGGACAACGCAACGCCGAACGAGGCCAACCTCAGGCGCTATGGCCGACGCCGCTTCGGCCGCGAGTTGACCTGGCCGTTGCAGCCGACGGACCGGGTGTGGTTGTTCGAGACCCGCGCCGTCTTCACCGACGGCAAGGCACTGCACCGTGTCGAGCACCAGGGGCGCAACCGGGGCCATCGCGTCTTGCCAGGCTGGAACCCGGCGTACGTTCAAGAAGTGATTGCCACGAGCACGAACTATCTCGCGCGGCAGGTCACGCCTTCGGGCAAGTACCAGTACGGCTGGTTCCCGTGCTTCGATCGCCCTATTCCCACCTACAACACCTTGCGGCATGCCAGCTCCACCTATGCCTTGCTGGAAGGCTGGGAGCTCACGGGCGATCCGCGGCACAAGGTGGCAATCGACAAGGCGCTCGCCCACCTGACCGGCAACCTCATCCACCACGCGACGCTGCCGTCGGGTGCGCAGGCCGCGTTCCTCGTGGACGAAGGCGACGAGATCAAGCTCGGCGGCAATGCCGTCTGCCTGCTGGCGCTGTCGAAATACACCGAGCTGACCGGCGACACGCAATACCTCCCGTTGCTCGAGGCACTGGCGCTCGGCATCGTCCATATGCAGGACGCTTCGACGGGGCGCTTCGTGCACGTGCTTCACCATCCGGACCTGACCGTGAAGCAGGAGAGTCGCATCATCTATTACGACGGCGAGGCCGCCTTCGGTCTGATGCGGCTTTACGGCCTGACCCGCGACCGGCGATGGCTACGCAGTGCCGAACTGGCCTTCAACTACTTCATCGAGGCCGAGCACTGGCGGGCACACGACCATTGGCTGGGCTACTGCGTCAACGAAATCACGCTGTACAAGCCCGAGGCCCGGTACTACCGCTTCGGTCTGGACAACGTGCGTGACCACCTGGACTTCGTGCTCGAACGCATCACCACCTTCCCCACCTTGCTGGAACTGATGATGGCGGCCGAAAAGATGATCGTGCGCCTGCAATCCACGCCCGAGTTGTCGCATCTGCTGGAAGGCTTCGATCTCGACAAGTTCCACCTGGCGTTGGAACAACGGGCCAGGTACCTGATGACGGGGCATTTCTTTCCCGAGCTGGCGATGTTCTTCAAGAACCCGGGGCGGGTGGTGGGGAGCTTTTTTATCCGGCACCACAGCTTCCGGGTCCGGATCGATGACGTGGAGCACTACCTTTCCGGCTACGTGGCGTATCGGAAGTATTTGCAGCGTGTCGGGTCGTGACGGAGTGAAGGTTGCGCTGGATTTCCTCCGCTTGTGTCGCCAAGGGCACGACGTGATCGACCTTCATCTTTGCACCGGCAATGCGCCACTCGCCCGGTCTAGATTGATCTCTGCCCAATCGGTCGTTCGCCACTCACTAGATCGGACAAAGATCAGGGGGAGCGCTTCAGCGGGGCAACGGTGCTGGGATGGCCGTTATAGGCACGGGTTGATCGGATCACGTCGCCGACTCTCTTGGGCTTCGTAACGGCAGCGACGTGCCTGCTCGTTTTCGAGGCCGGGCTTCGATCAGGTCGGCGGTCAGTGCTGCTCTGCCAATTCTGACACTACTGCGAAGCGAAACACTTGCCCGCAAAGCTGCTTGCAATATCGCACTACATTCTCAGCAGCTCGGTGTCGTCCGTTCGTTGAAGAATCATGGCTTCATCCATTTTTAAAGCGGAAAAAGCTGAGCCAAGTGCTTCACTGCTCCGTAGTAAAAAGGCTGCGTCGTCGACTAAGACAATTGCGGGACCTGCGCTTGAGCTTGACGCTTCGATTTCACTAACGATAGATCGCCACAATGTTTTGTATGCGGAATCTTCCTCAAAGTAGGAGTTAATGCCCGACCTTCCAAACATATCTTTGTAGTCGATATTTGAGGCTTCAAAGAAAGAAAACGCTTGAGCTCTCGTTGGGCGAACGAAATCTAGTCGAGGCGCGATACGCAGGTCAATAATTGTAGAAGCCATTATTGCGGTCGCAAAGCGGCAAAAAACATCTGAGGCTCGAAAGGATGAGGTCAGAACAAAAATCAAATCACGAGGCGCACAGAACGGAAGCGACAACTGGACTGCTTTTTCCGCTTCACGGGTTTTTGCGTCAAATTCCACGCTTCGTTGGCGACGGTCAAATAGGGAGAAGACGTTACTTTTTGTCATTATCGGGTCCTTCTTCGAGACTAGTCTCAAGTTGGCGATAACTCTTTTCTAATAGGCCGGTTGCCCATTCTGGCGGGGCGACGTGAAGCTCTCCAAGCTCATTTTTCAGCTTGCGATGCTTCATAAAGGCGCGAGCGTAAAGCTTGGGCGCGACACCAGTGAAGGGCCTGAACAACACTTTAGTCGGCTTGGCTTGGGGGTTGGCAAGCCATTTTGTGAATGTTTGTTCGATTGCATCACTATGCAGCTCAAAAGCTCGGCTCTTCGGATACGGTTCGATATATTGAACTTCCTCTACCCCCGCTGATACGACATGTCGAGCGCAGTAATGGCATGGGAAAGTAGTAACGAACAATTTGGTGCCCACTGTAGGGGCACCAGCACGCGCGGCACTTAGGAGTGCATCCATTTCAGCATGGACTGCTCTACTAAATTCGAGGAGACGCCCTAGAGCAGTTTTTTTAAGTTCTTCACGAATCTTTTTCTGATCGGGGATGTTCCTCAGCGCGGGAATTGCATTGATTACTTCCGTAATCATTTCATCTTGGACTCTTGTGTTGCTGCAATATTTGTTTGTAATCGCGCAACGATGGTCAATTGATTCGGTTTCAACTTCTAGGCCGAGTTGCCCGCCATAAACGCCACCACCGAATCGTGGAACTTCGTTTGTTCCTGTTGAAATCAAATTTCCTTTGTTATCCGTAAGAGCAGCCCCGACTTGACGCGAAAGGCACGCACTTCTCATTTGCGCTCCTGTTGCGTGAAACATTCCTATTTCGCTTGGCGTAGGGCGAACAATCTTCTCACCAATCAATATATCTAAAAGTCGACCGAGCTTTTCGCTAACAACCCATTCTTTGTTTTCTATTTTCTTGGCTTGATCAACGTACCGATCGGGCGTGTTGTCTACAAAAAAATCTGCCAAGTGAAATGTGTCGGATACATGTTGCCCCCACTTATCACTTGCATCTTCGTCGCGTCGCATGAAGACATCAATTTGAGCAGAGCTTGAATCTGAGCACTTCCCATCTTGCAGGCGCTTTTTGCGTGTGGTGGTGTCGCAAACAACACCGATCAAGCAAAACGCCTCTCTGTAGACGGCTCTTAGCAATTTAACTTCCGCAGGATGTTTGAGTGAATCTAAAACGTAGATTCGCTGGGCTTTTTTAGGAATTCCTTCTCCTGCATGAAGCTGCGTCACCCCTGCGGCTGCGTCAGAATCGTCCCATTCAATTCGTGCCGCCTTAATGGCTGATACAAGCAGAGATCCTACTGCGGCAGTGTCTTCTTTTCGGAGGTTGTCGCCGGCGTCCTGTAAAAAAGTTGCTCGCGTAAGTCGAGCAGCTTCGGCTGCAATTTCGTTTCCATTTTGCTTTGCCGCATTTTCAATTACGGTGCTGGCTTTAATAATTTTAATTTCCGCACCCTCGATTGAGGCTTTGGATAGAGTCGCCAACGCCTCTGCGACCCACGTCGTACCCGACCCAACTGGTCCAACCACAGCAAAAATTAGTTCCGGTGAGGCTTGTTCGTTTAACACTGTCCGAGCATCGCGGCGCTTGAAAGTGCTAACAACAGAGCTGGCTGGCAAGGCGGCGCTTGGCACGGACATCGATTCCCCCCGGACAACTGATTGCAAAATGTTACGAACAGTGTAGCGTTTGCTACGGTCGTAGGGTGTGGGGATTGCCCTCGCCTGGACCATTCAATTGGTCCAGAAAAGACAGCAGTTTTTATGCCTTCGATGGGCGTACCGCTCGCATCGCATAAGGAAGGTGAGGGCGTTCGTCCCAGCTCTGTCCCGCTATGCAAAAAAAGCTTACAAATCAAGACTTTAGTGGTGCCCTCGACAGGAATCGAACCTGTATCTGAGTCTTAGGAGGACCCCGTTCTATCCATTGAACTACGAAGACTGTGCGCGCTGCTGTTGCTGCGGCAGCGCGGCCCGAACTTTACCAGTTTGGGGTGTCCGCACCCTCAGTCGTACTTCACCGTATAGATCAGGTCGACCCCGCTCGTCTGTCCCGCCTGGCCCCGCAGCGTGAGTCGCTTGGTCAGGTCGTAGAAGATGAAGATCGTGCCGAAGGTGCCGCCCAGGCTGCGTTCGTAGGTGATGTAAAAGTCTTTGGACAGCCGCTTGCCGAGCGTGACGGCCGACTCGCGCAGGTCGCCGCCGTTGCCGGGGCCCTTGAAGCCGAGTTCGTCCAGGCCGAAGCGGCTGGCCAGGCTGCCGCCGGTGTTGGTGCCGCCGATCTTGCCGAGCAGCGACAGAGCGGCCTGCTGCAAGAGGGCCGATTCGCCGCCGCTGGTGGCCGAGGCTCGGCCCAAGATGACCCATGACAGCGTTTCGGCGTCGGACAGCGCGGGCTCGGCGTAGAGCTTCACGCGGGGCGACTGCGCGGAGCCGGTGATCTGCACGCCGGCGCGCTGCGCGATGTTCGGGCGGATGGCCAGGATGTCGAGCGCGGGGTTGTCGAACGGGCCGTTGAAGCGCGCGATGCCGGTCTCGACATCGAGCTGCTGGCCGTAGGCGCGGTACTGGCCCTTCACGGTCTTCACTTCGCCGGTGATGCGCGGCGGAGCATCGAGGCGGGTGCTGCGGATTTCGAGTTCGCCTTCGAGCCGCGTGGTGATGCCGCGGCCCTGCACGGCGAAGTCGTCGCCGAGGTCGAAGGTGACGACGATGTCGGGCGGCTTGGCGGTCTGGGGCTTGTTGGCGGCCTTGGCCGCCTGGGCGTCGGCCTTGGCGGCTTCGCGCTTCGCGGCCTCGGCGTCTGCCTTGTCCTTGGCGGCCGAGCGCACGACGACGTCGCTGCCCAGGCTGGGCGCGGTTTCGTCGGGCAGGATGATGACGGCGCGGTCGGTCTTGAGCTTGCCGCGCACGTTGAACTGGCCGTTGTCCAGCCGCGCCTGCAGGTTGCCCGACAGCGACACCTGGCGGTCGGTGCGCACCAGCACGCGCAGGGCGCGCAGCTCGGCCTGCAAGGCCATGCGGATGCCGGTGCTGGTCGTGCTGTTGTTGCTGCCCCAGCTGAGGTCGCCGCGCGCGGTGAGTGAGCCGCCGTCGGTGCGCGCCTCGCTGGCGGCGGTGCTGCGGTTGCCGCTCTGGCCGCCGATGCGCGCGCTGCTGCCGGCGCCACCCTTGAGCGTGAACTCGGCAATTTCGAGGCGGTCGCCGGTGAGCGAGGCGCGCAGGCGGCCGTCGCGCAGGTCGAGGCCTTCGACGGGCGCGCGCAGCGCGAGCTGGTCGGCGCCGAGCGTGCCGTTCCAGCGCGGCGCGGTGCGGCTGCCCGACAGGGTGGCGTTGGCGTCGAGCGTGCCGGCGATGCGCCAGCCGGGCGGCGCAAGCATCGACCACACGCCCAGGTTGGGCAGCGCGGCGCGCAGCGTGCCGTTGAGCGGCGCGTCGGGCGCCCACTGCCAGCCGCCGCTGCGCTGCTGCATGCGGGTGCCGAGTTCGGCGTCGAGGCGGCCGGCGCGTTCGCTGTCCCAGGCCAGGGTGGCGCGCACGGCGTCGCCTTGCGCGTCGAGCTGCAGTTCGGCGCGGCGCAGGCCCGCCGGGGTGGCGGTGAGATCGACGCCGTTGACGTCGTTGGTGCCGCTGGCCGAGCTCATGGTGCGTTCGCTCGCGGTGCCGGTCCCGGTGCTGGTGATGCGGGTGACGAGCGCGGCCTCGCCGGCCTGCACGCGGATGTCGCCGCTCTGGCGCGCAAGGCGGGCCTTGGCGCGCAAGGTGTCGCCGGCGTCGATGTCCCAGTCGCCGTTGAACAGCAGGTCGCCGCTGATGCCGAGTTCGCTCAGCGTGGCGTTGGCGCCGAGCGCGCCGGCCCAGGCCATCGGCAGGCCCTGCATCTGGCCCTTGGACTGCAGGCGAAACACGCGGTTCGGTGCGGCGCCGCTCTGATTGAAGCGCAGCGGCTGCCAGTCGATGCGCACGGTGCCGGGCAGCGGGCCGCGCAGGGTGGCCTCGGCGGCGGAAGCTTCGACGTCGAGGCGGTTGTCGGCGGCGCGCACGGTGGCCGTGACTTCGCGGCCCAGCTCCAGCACCCAGGGGCCCTGGCCGGGGCGCGCGGTGGCGGTGTCCTGCGCCTGCAGGCGCAGGCTGGCGAGGGTGGCGCGCCACTGGTTGGCGCTGGCGAGGCCGCCGCTGGCGCGCGTGTCGAGCGCCAGCTTCTGCGTGCCGGTGGTGGCTTCGCCCTTGAGCGTCAGCGTGGCCTGGGCAATGCTGCCGGCGAGGTCGGCCTGCAGCTCGCGCAACTGCACGTTGGTGGCCGTGCCACCGGGCTGGGCGGCGGGCAGGTTCAGATCGAGGCGCGGCACGGCAAGCGCGGCCTTGAGGCTGGGCTCGGCGCTGCTGCCGCGCGCGGTGGGGGCGCCGGGGTTCTCGATGCGGCGCTGCACGGTCTGCCAGCCGCCTTGCCAGCTGGCGTCGAGGCGGGCGCTGCCCTTGGCGCTGGCGTTCGCGAACACGCCCGACAGGCCCGGCAGGCCTTGCACCCAGCGCTGCATCGCTTCGGCGTCGTCGATGCGCGCCTTGAGGTCGCCGCCGCCGGTGCTGGGCGCGATGCGGCCGTCGAGTTGCGCGCTGCCGCCCGGCAATGAAAGGTCGAGCTTGCCGCTGGCGGCCTGATCGGCCACGCGCACCTGCAGCTTGCCGTCGATGCGGGCGCGCATGGCTTCGACGCGCAAGGTGCGCAGGTCGAGCACCTGGTCTTTCCACTGGCCCTGCGCCAGTGCGCGGTCGAGGCCGAAGCCGGGCAGCGCCTTGCTGCCGGCGCCGCCGTTGCCTTCGGCGCGGAGGGCCACATCGAAGACGAGGGTGTCGGAATCTTCGGCCTGCCGTGCGCTGATCTGCCCGCCGACGGGCGCGCCCGACAGCTCGCTGTACAGCGCGCCGGGCCGCACGCCGCGCACGGTGGCGCGCACCTGCCAGGGCGAGGGCGCGGGGCTCCAGCTGCCTTCGGCGTCGATGCGGCCGCCGCCGGCGCGCACGGTGGCTTCGGGCACGGTCCAGGTCGTGCCGTCGAAGCCGACCTGCGCCTCGACCTGCTCGACCGGCAGCTTCTGTTGGTCCCACGGGCCGGCGACGGCGTTGCGGATGTCGGCCGAGGCCTTCCATGCGGCGGGCCCGGTGGCGGCGTCGGGCGTGAGTTCGACGGTGCCGGTGAGCCGGGTCTGCGGCGCGCCGGGCCAGAGGCTGGCGGCGTCGACGTTGCGCAGGTCGGCCTTGGCATCGACCACGGGCTGCGGCAGCCAGGGCGCGATCTGCGCGCGCAGTTTGGCTTCCATCGGCGCTTCGGCGTTGGGCTCGGTGGGTTGCAGGTCGGCGGCGACCTGCAGGCGCGCCTCGGGGCCGGCCAGCGTGCCCTTCACAGACGCCTTGGCCTGCACCTCGATGTGGCGGTCTTCGGCGAGCGGGGCTTTCACGCGGCCGTCGAGCGTGGCGTCGAGCGCCATCGGCGCCGGGCCCTGCAGCCGCACGCGGGCGCTGTAGTGGCCGTCGGCGATGTCTACGCCTTCGATGTCCAGCGCGTGCTGCGCGCCGAGGTAGCTGTAGCGCCCGGCGAGGCCGGTGGCCTGCAGCGGAGGCGGGCCGGCCCAGCGCAGTTCGTCGATGCGGAAGGGCACCTCGGCCACCTCGACGGGCAGCGCGACCTGCGCGAGCGGCTCGGTCGGCGTGTCGCTGGGCGGGCCGCGGCGTTCGATCGACAGGCGCGCGGCGTGGATCTCACCGAGCTGCACCTTGCGCTGGAACAGCGGCGCGAGCTGCCAGCCGAGCGTGGCGTCGTTCACCTCGACCGCGAGGGTTTCGCTTTGCCATTTGAGCCAGCCGATGCGCCCGCCGGTGCGCAGCGAGCCGGTCACGTCGCGGCTTTCGAGCGTCTGGCCCGCGGGCAGGCGTTGCGCGGCCTGTGCGAGCGCGAAGGCCAGCGAGGTGTTCGAGCCGAGCCACCACCAGGTGCCGGCGGCGAGCAGCAGCACGACGAGCAACAGGCCCGCCAGCGTCCAGCCCAGCGCGCGCAGCACGCGACGGCTGCGCGAGCGGGGACGGGGACTGGTCGGGGCTGCGGCGGGCGTGGTCGGCATGAAGCGGGTCAGAAGGTGAAGCCGAGACGGAAGTGCAGGCGGAATTTCTTCGAGTCGACGCCGTAGGCCAGGTCGGCCTGCACGGGGCCGACGGGGCTGCGCCAGCGCGCGCCGACGCCCACGCCGACCTTGGGCTTGAGCTCGCCGGGCTTGTCGGCCACGGCGCCGGCATCGACGAACACCACGCTCTCCCATTCGGTGAGCTTGTCCTTGTAGACGAAGGGGCGCTGCCATTCGAGGCTGGCCACGCCGAGGTAGCGGCCCGCCACGGTCTGGCCGTCGGCGCGCACGGTGCCGATCTGCTTGTAGCTGTAGCCGCGCACGGTGGTGTCGCCGCCGGTGAGGAACATCAGCGTGGACGGGATCTGCGCGATGTCCTTGGCGGCGACGGCGCCGGCCTCCAGGCGCATCTGCAGCCGGCTGCGGCGTGCGCGGGCGTTCTTGTCGTCGGCCGCGCCCAGCGGCAGCACGCCGAGAAAGCGCGCGTAGGTGCGGGTGAAGGGCAGCTGTTGGCCCGTGAGCGTGTAGCCCGCGGCCATTTCGAGCGCCAGGCCGTAGCCGCGCGAGGGCGACGCGTTGTCGTCGAAGTAGCCACCGGTCCAGCCCCAGTTGGCGGTGACGGCCGAGGCCGAGGGCGGCGCGTCGATGCCGCGGTTGTGGGCGTAGTCGTACTGCAGGAAGTAGCTGCGGTCGATGTGGTCGCTCGACTTGTTGCGCCCGCCGCGCAGCCGGCCGCTGTCGACCACGTAGCTGCCCGACTGCTCGCTCTTGAGTTCGCCGCCGGCAAACCAGCGCCAGCCGCGGTCGTTGGGCACGGCGTTCCACTCGGTGCCCAGCGACTGGATGTCGTTGTCCAGCGAGAGCCGCGACACCGCGCGCCAGCCGAGCAGCGGCATGCGGTTGTGGGTGTGGTCGATCGACAGGCGCGGGCCGTTGTCGGTGGTGAAGCCGACGCCCATCACCACCTTCTGCAGCGGCGCTTCACGCAGCTGGGCGATCACGGGCGCGGCCAGCGGCGTGTTGTTGTCGGTGTCGAGCGTGAGGAACACCGAGTCGTAGTAGCCGCTGCTGGCCAGGCGCTGCTGCGCGTCGAGCAGCTTCTGCTGGTCGTAGTCGGTGCCGGTGGGCAGGCGCGCGATGCGGCGCGCGGCGTCGGCGTCGTAGCGCTCCACGCCGCGCAGCACGAGCGGGCCGAACTTGTAGGCCGGGCCCGATTGATAAGTTACGCCGAGGCGGGCCTCGTGGCGGTCGGCATCGATCTCGGCGCGGCTGACTTCCACGCTGCCGGTGGGAAAGCGCCTGGCCGTGAGGCTGCGCAGCGCGGTGGTCTTGGCGTCGTCCCACGCCCCTTGGGTGAAGGGCTCGCCGGCGCGCAGCGCCCAGCCGGTGCGGATGGCGTCGCGCTGCGCTTCGGCGGTGGGGTCGTCGGCGATCTGGCCGCTGTAGCGGATCTGCACGGTCGACACTTTGGTCCGCTCGCCGGGCGCGACGGTGATGACGACCTCGCGCGGGGCCTCGGTGCTGTCGGGCGTTTCCTTGAGTTCGAGCGTGAGCGTGGGCGTGAAGTAGCCGAGCGTGCCCAGCAGTTCGCGCGCGTTGGCCTCGGCCGCGACCATGAGGCGCGAGACCTCGGTCACGCCCAGGTCGTCGAGCTCGCGGTAGCGCTGGATTTCGAGGTGGCGCGTGAGGTAGTCGCGCTCGGTCTCGGGGCCACGCACGTCGACGGTGAAGGCGCGGCGCCGGCCGTCGGCCTTGGCCTTGCCGTCGTCGTCCTTGGCGGTGTCGCCTTTGCTGTCGCCACTGCGCACCACGCCGACCGTGGACGCGCCCGTGTCCGCCGCCTCTTTTTTAGGCAGCAGGCTGCAGCCTTGCAAGAGCAGGACGCCGGAAAAAAGCAAAGCCGGCCACAACGCCGGCGAAAGAACGGATGCCACCCTGACCATGGGGGCATTCTGACAGCACACGTGTGACGCGTGCCCCCCGCTTGTGCGGGGCTGCGGGTTACTTGGACAGCATGCGCATCGCCTCTTCGAGGCCGCGCAGCGTGAGCGGATACATGCGGTTGGACATGAGTTGCTGCATCACCGCGATGCTCTGGCGGTACTGCCACACGCCCTGGGGCTCGGGGTTGATCCAGGCGAATTTGGGGAAGGTGTGCGTGAGGCGCTGGATCCATTCGGCGCCGGCCTCTTCGTTGTTGTATTCGACGCTGCCCCCAGGTTGCAAAATTTCGTAAGGACTCATCGTGGCGTCGCCCACGAAGATCAATTTGTAGTCTTTGTTGTACTTGCGCAGGATGTCCCAGGTCGCGAACTTCTCGGAGAAGCGGCGCTTGTTGTTCTTCCACATGAAGTCGTAGACGCAGTTGTGGAAGTAATAGAACTCCAGGTGCTTGAACTCGGTCTTCACTGCCGAGAACAGCTCTTCGACGCGCTGGATGTGCTCGTCCATCGTGCCGCCCACGTCCATCAGCAGCAGCACCTTGACGTTGTTGTGGCGCTCGGGCCGCATCTTGATGTCGAGGTAGCCGGCGTTGGCCGCGGTCGAGTGGATGGTGTTGTCCAGGTCCAGCTCTTCCACGTTGCCTTCGCGCGCGAACTTGCGCAGCCGGCGCAGCGCGACCTTGATGTTGCGCGTGCCCAGTTCCTGCGTGTCGTCGTAGTCCTTGTAGGCGCGCTGGTCCCACACCTTCACGGCACTGCGGTTCTTGCCGGCGCCGCCGATGCGGATGCCCTGCGGGTTGTAGCCGCCGTTGCCGAAGGGCGAGGTGCCGCCCGTGCCGATCCACTTGCTGCCGCCCTCGTGGCGCTCTTTCTGTTCTTCGAAGCGCTTCTTGAGCGTTTCCATGAGCTCGTCCCAGCCCATCTTCTCGATCTTGGCTTTCTCTTCGGCCGTGAACTCGCGCTCCAGCGTCTTCTTGAGCCAGTCGAGCGGCACTTCCTTGGTGAAGTCGGTGAGCATCTCGACGCCCTTGAAGTAGGCGGCGAAGGCGCGGTCGAACTTGTCGTAGTGCTTCTCGTCCTTCACGAGCGCAGTGCGCGAGAGGTAGTAGAAGTCGTCGATGCCGTAGGCACCGTCGGAGTTCGGGCCCACCACGTCGGCCTTGAGCGCCTCGAGCAGCGTGAGGTATTCCTTGACCGACACCGGCAGCTTGGCCGAACGCAGCGTGTAGAAAAAGTCGATGAGCATGGGGTGCGCTCCTTGTGTGTCGTCGCCGGTGTCAGTCGCGCGGCCGGTCGAGCAGGTACTGCAGCTGGGCCTTCACCTCGGGCCATTCGCCCGCGCGCAGGCTGTACATGACGGTGTCGCGGATGGTGCCGTCGCGGCGCATCACATGGCCGCGGATCACGCCGTCTTTCTTCGCGCCCAGGCGCTCGATGGCGCGCTGCGAGGCGAAGTTGAAGTTGTCGGTGCGCCAGCCCACCACGTTGCAGCCGAGCGTGTCGAACGCGTGCGTGAGCATCAGCAGCTTGCAGGTGGTGTTGACGTGGGTGCGCTGGCAGCGCGCGGCGTACCAGGTGTAGCCAATTTCGACGCGCTTCACGCCCGGCAGGATGTCGTGAAAGCTCGTGCTGCCCAGCACCGTGCCGGTGGCCTCGTCGGTCACGGCGAAGGCGAAGCGGTCGGCCGTTTTGAGGGCGGTCTCGATGTAGGCGCGCGTGTCCTGCGGCTCGGGCACGGAGGTGACGCGCAGCTTCCACAGCTCGCCGTCGGCGGCCGCGGCGCGCAGGCCGTCTTCGTGGGGGAGTGCAAGCGGCACCAGCGCGATGCCGCGGGCCTTCAGGGTGACAGGTTCGACGAACGCCATATCAGGAGACTCTCTCGTGAGCAGTGGGGCAGGGGCTCGGCTTGTGGCGGCTTCTCAGCCGCGCGGGTTGCCGTACTTGCGCGTGTACCAGGCACGCGCCAGTTGCACGCCGGCGCCGCCACCCAGGCCGATCAGCAGGATGCCGAAGATTTCCTTGTTGCCGTAGCCGCCCGCGCCGAAGGCGTCCAGGCCCAGCAGCAGGCCGATGCCGCGGCCGAGCAGGGCGCCCGCCACGAACAGCACCGCCTGGGCAATGCCCAGCTTCATCAACTGGCCGGTGGAATGCGGCGGTGGCTGTTGCTGGCTCATGGGCTCAGCGGTTGTTGCGTTGCATGAAGACGAGCTTCTCGAACAGCGTCACGTCTTGCTCATTCTTGAGCAGCGCGCCCACCAGCGGCGGCACGGCGACCTTGTCGTCCTTGCTTTGCAGGGCTTCGAGCGGAATGTCTTCGGCCACCAGCAGCTTGAGCCAGTCGAGCAACTCGGAGGTCGAGGGCTTCTTCTTCAGGCCGGGCAGGTTGCGCACGTCGTAGAAGGTTTTCATTGCCGACGTGAGCAGCTCCTGCTTCAGGTTCGGGAAGTGCACGGCGATGATGTGCTTCATCGTCTCGGCATCGGGGAACTTGATGTAGTGGAAGAAGCAGCGGCGCAGGAACGCGTCGGGCAGTTCCTTCTCGTTGTTCGAGGTGATGAACACCAGCGGACGGTGCTTGGCGCGAATGAGTTCGCGCGTCTCGTAGCAGTAGAACTCCATGCGGTCGATTTCGCGCAGCAGGTCGTTCGGGAATTCGATGTCGGCCTTGTCGATCTCGTCGATCAGCAGCGCGACCGGCTGGTCGGCCGTGAAGGCCTGCCACAGCACGCCCTTGATGATGTAGTTCTGGATGTCCTTCACGCGCTGGCCGCCGTCCACGTCGGCGAGCTGCGAGTCGCGCAGGCGGCTCACGGCGTCGTATTCATACAGGCCCTGTTGCGCCTTGGTGGTCGACTTGATGTGCCACTGCAGCAGCGGCATGTCGAGCGCTTGCGCCACTTCCTCGGCCAGCATGGTCTTGCCGGTGCCGGGCTCGCCCTTGACGAGCAGCGGGCGCTGGAGTGTGATGGCCGCGTTGACCGCCAGCATCAGGTCCTGAGTGGCGACGTAGTTGTCTGAGCCCTTGAATTTCATGAGTGGAGCGGAGGCAGGGTGGAGAAAAGAACACACTCGAACTGCATTGCGCAGCCTCTTGTGCAGCTCGCGCGAGGTTCCCGTGGGACCCTTGCATATAATCGAATGTTGATTCGAAAAACTGTATCTCCACGAGATTGTGCGCGCAAAATGAACAAGTTGTTGACCACGATGTTTGCCCTTGCTGTCGCTTGCGTGACGCTCTCGGCACAAGCCCAGCAAGTCACTGGCAAGCCCCAGGACGGCGCCAAGAAGGTCCAGATGTGTGTGGGCTGCCACGGCATCATCGGCTACCAGGCGAGCTTCCCCGAGATCCACAAGGTCCCGATGATTGCGGGCCAGAGCGCCACGTACATCTCAGCCGCGCTCACCGCGTACAAGGGTGGTGACCGCAAGCACCCGACGATGCGCGCCATCGCCGACAGCCTCACCGAACAAGACATCGCCGACCTCTCGGCCTACTACAGCCAGCTGGGCGTGAAGGAAGGCGATGCGCCTCCGGCCGCACCGGCCAAGGCCGCGTCCGAGAACGTCCAGGCGCTCATCGCGCGCGACAAGGACAACAGCTGCACCAAGTGCCACGGCGCCAACTTCAACACGCCGAACGACGGCACCGTGCCCAAGCTGGCCGGCCAGCACGCCGACTACCTGTTCGTCGCGCTCAAGTCGTACCGCGTGAAGAACAATCCCCACCTCGGCCGTTCGAACGCCGTGATGGCCGCACAGGTCGAGCCCAAGAAGTTCACCAACGCCGAACTGAAGACCCTGGCCACCTACATCAGCTCGCTGCCCGGCGAACTGAAGATCGTACCGGAGTCGCGCCTGCATCACGCGCCTCAGTAAGCCAAGCCAGTTCGCAAGACTGGTGCCCCCAAGAGAAAGCCCGCGGATGCGGGCTTTTTTTCGTCCGGATTTTCCCGGGGGTCAGACGTCGAAGAAGACCGTCTCTTCCGCGCCCTGCATGCGGATGTCGAAGCGGTACGTCACCGCGCCGCCTTGCTCCACGCGCTCGGCGATCAGCGTGTGGCGGCGATCGGCCGGCACGCTCTGCAGCACCGCGTCTTTCGCGTTGGCTTCGGCTTCGTCGCTGAAGTACACGCGCGTGAACGCATGCAGCAGCAGGCCGCGCATCAGCACGATCACGTTGATGTGCGGTGCCTCGCCGGGCGCTTGTGCGCCGGGCTTGACGGTGTGGAACACGAAGCGGTGCTGCGCATCGGTGCCCGTGCCGACACGGCCGAAGGCGCGAAAGCCCAGGGCGCGGGCCTCGTCGGATGTCTGCGGGTAGCGGCCTTCGCCGTCGGGCTGGCTGATCTCGATCAGCGCGTCATGGATCGTATTGCCGTCGCCGTCGATCACGCGGCCTTCGAGGCGGATGCGCTGGCCGCTGGCGGTGTCCAGCGCCAGCACGGCGTCGAAGGGCTGGTTGAAGTTGTAGCCGTACTGCGTGGCGGTGAGGCCGTACGCAAAGTAGGGGCCCACGGTCTGGGACGGGGTCTGGCCGAAGTCGGCTTCCTGGGCGGTCATCAATGGCATGGGAAATCCTTTCAGCGGTTCTCGAACGGCGTTTCATCGGCGCCGCGCAGCACCATGTCGAACTGGTAGCCGAGGGCGTAGCCTTCCTCGGTGATGTCGAGGCTGAAGTCGGCAATGAGGCGGTTGCGGTAGCGCTCGGGCGTGCCGGTGACCATGGGGTCGTACTGCAGCAGCGGGTCGCCGGGGAAGTACATCTGCGTCACGAGGCGGCTGGCGAAGCTCTGGCCGAACAGCGACAGGTGGATGTGCTGCGGGCGCCAGGCGTTCGGGTGGTTGCCCCAGGGGTAGGCGCCGGGCTTGATGGTGAGGAAGCGGTAGCGGCCTTCGCTGTCGGTCAGGCAGCGGCCCGCGCCCAGGAAGTTGGGGTCGAGCGGGGCGTCGTGCTGGTCGACCTTGTGCACGTAGCGGCCCGAGGCGTTCGCCTGCCAGAGCTCGACCAGCGTGTTGGCGACCGGGCGGCGGCGCTCGTCGAGCACCTGGCCCCTGAGGATCATGCGTTCGCCCAGCGGCTCGCCGTTGACGCGCGCGTTGCGCGTGAGGTCGTGGTCGAACTCGCCGATGCTGTCGTGGCCGTACACGGGCTGCTGCAGCTCGCCGAGCGAGGCCTTCAGCGGAATCAGCGGCTTCTGCGGGCCGCGCTTGCCGGTCGACTTGTAGCCGGGGTAGATGTAGCTGGGGTGGGCGTCCCAGTCGCGCGGGGTGAGTGTGGGCTGGGCACCTTGGGTCTTGGTCATGTACGTTGTCTCCTGTCGTGGGACGAATCCGGAGCCCGCACTGTAGAAGTCGCAATCAATGATGTAAATTGAAGATTGTTCCAGTTTCAATAACCAGAAGGCATTGAAAAAGTCTCCCGCCGAGCTTCGCCAGGATTTCGTGCGCAACGTGCAACTGCGGCACCTGCGCGCCTTTGTCGCGGTCGCGCAGGAGCGCCACCTGGCGCGCGCGGCCGAGCGGCTGGCGCTGAGTCAACCGGCGGTGTCGAAGACGCTGTCGGAGCTCGAGGCCGTGGTCGGCACCCGCTTGGTGGACCGCAGCCAGGCCGGCCGCCGCGGCGTGCAGGGCCTCACGCCGGCCGGCGAACAGCTGCTGGCCCACGCCCTGCGCGTGCTCGAAGCGATGGACGCCAGCGCGCAGGCGGTGGCCCCGGCGGCGGGCGGGCGCATCGAGCGCCTGCGCATCGGCGCCTTGCCCAGCGTGGCGCCCGCGCTGTTGCCGGTGGCGCTGGCGCGGCTGCGCGAGGGCTGGCCGGCGGTGCAGATCCTGGTGAAGAGCGCGGCCAACGCCGTGCTGCTCGATGAGCTGCGCGCCGGCGAGCTCGACCTCGTGGTCGGCCGCATGAGCGATCCGCGCCTCATGGGCGGCCTGAGCTTCGAGCTGCTGTACACCGAGCCGCTGGTGTTCGCCGTGCGCGCCGGCCATCCGCTTGCACTCAAGGCAGCGCCGGTGCAGGCGGTGCTCGACTATCCGCTGGTCGTGTACGGCGAGGGCACGGCGCCGCGCCACAACACCGAGAGCTTCCTGTCGGCGCGCGGCCTGACGCTGCCGCCCAATGCCTTGCAGACGCTCGACGTGGCGGTGGCACGTGCGCTGGTGGCGGTGTCGGATGCGGTGTGGATCACGCCGCTGGGCGCCGCGCGCAGCGAGCTGGCCGACGGCCGCCTGGTGCGCCTGCCGATCGACACCACGGGCACCGAAGAGCCCGTCGGCCTCCTGCAGCGCAGCGAGGCCGAGCCGTCGCCGTTGCGCGCCGCGATGGCGGGGCTGCTGCGCGAGGCGGCAAAGGCGCAGGGCGCGCTGCCGTCGCGAAAAGGAACGCCGCGCAACGTCGGCTGAGGGTTCGTCAGTCCTTCGTCGCTCGACGCTGCACGCACGCCACGTAGCCATCGCCATCGGGCGGACGCCCGGCGCGCTGGCTCTCCCACATCATCTGACCCAGGCAATCCATCGCCTCGTGATGCGCGTGCAATAGCGAGCCGCGACGCGCGGCCAGCAGCTCGACCGCCTGGCGGATGCCGCGCGGCTGGTCGATGGAGCACTGCTCGCTGATCGACAGGTGCATCGACAAGTGAAGGAATGGGTTCTCGCGGCCGTTCGATCCGTCGTAGACCCGCGCCACCGCCGCGTCGGCGTCGATCAGGTCCTCGTGGTACTCGGGGTGCTCGTCGATCCAGCCGGCCGCGATGGTTTCCAGCGGCTCCATCGGCAGGCCCTGCCGGTGCTTGGCGTACACGTCACAGAAGAAGCGGCGCACGTCTTCCTGGGAGGGATTGAACATATAGATAGAGGAGAGAGGAAGGGAGAAGAAGAGAAAGAAAAAACAGGCGGCGCGGTGTGCATCGCGGCCCGGTGGAAAGTGCGAGAGACACGTCCGGCGTTCCGGGTGCGTGGCGTTACATCGTTACGTAACGAATCGCGAAATGAGGTCTTTGTGAGCGGTTTCGGCGGCCGGCATGCGACGCGGTTTTCAGAAAAATTCTCATACAAATCAATCACTTGAAGCGCCAGCGAGGCCTCGTTGGCACGGCGGCGGAAAAGCGGCACGCAAGTTGCCCCTGTAGATGCATCTTTTGTCACAGAGGCTGCCATGACCGCTCCACAAGCATCGACCGTTTCGACCGAAGGGCTCTCCGCCAATGGCGCTGCGCCCGTGCTTCTTGCCCAAGCCACCGTCACGCCGCTGGGCGCGCCGGGTATGAGCGCCGGCGCCTCCGCCGCGCCTGCGGCCGTGGCGTCTTCCAGCGTGGGCACATTGTCCAATGCTACGCCCGGCGTTGCAGTGATGCGCGAGGGTGTCCGCATTCCGGTGGACGGCAATCAGACCCTGATGGCCGGCGACCGCGTGATCGTGCCGGACGGCGGCCAGGCCAACGTGCTGTTCCCCGGATCGGCCTCCAACAAGGCGCCGCTGGCCGGCGTCTTCACCGGCGGCACCGATGCCACCATCGGCTCGACCAAGCTGCCCGGCGGCCTCGAACAAGTGAACGTGGACGTCGCCTCGGGCGACCTGCAAGTGACCCCGCCGGACAGCGACGCCGACGCGGCCGCTCTGGCAGTGACCAAGAAGACCGCAGCAGGCAGCGGCATCGGCCTCGGTGAATTCGCGCTGGGCGCCCTGGGCGCCGCGGCGCTGGGTGCTGCGCTCAGCGGCGGTGGCAGCGACGGTGGCACCACCGGCTTCCCGCTGTTCGTGGGCGGCCCGGGCGGTGAGTCCGATGCGGACGCTGATTCGGACTCGGATTCCGATTCGGACTCGGACAGCGATTCGGACTCCGACTCGGATTCGGATTCGGATTCGGATTCGGATTCGGATAGCGACTCGGATTCCGACAGCGATTCGGACAGCGACTCTGACTCGGACAGCGACAGCGACAGCGACAGCGACAGCGACAGCGACTCCGACAGCGACTCCGACTCCGACTCCGACTCCGACTCCGACTCCGACTCCGACTCCGACTCCGACTCCGACTCCGACTCCGACTCCGACTCCGACTCCGACTCCGACTCCGACTCCGACTCCGACTCCGATTCCGACTCCGACAGCGACTCGGACAGCGACTCCGACTCGGACAGCGACTCTGACTCTGACTCGGACAGTGACTCCGACTCGGACAGCGACTCTGACTCTGACTCGGACAGTGACTCTGATTCGGACAGCGACTCGGATAGTGACTCGGACAGCGACTCCGACAGCGACAGCGACTCTGACTCGGACTCCGACTCGGACAGCGACGCAGACGCGGACAGCGATGCCGACGCAGACGGCGACAGCCTGCTCAACCCCGCGGACGGCATCCTGGGTGGCGCTGTCGGTGGCCTGGATGACGCGCTCGGCCTCGGCGGCTCGCTCACCCCGGTGTCGGAGACGGTCGACAACCTGACCGACGTCGTCGACGACGTGCTGGCTCCGCTGCTCGGCGAAGAGTTCCAGGCCAACGACCCGAACCAGTTCGACCCGATCGACGACACCGTCGGCAGCATCACCGACCCGCTCGGCGGCGTGCTGAGCCCGGTGCTCGATCCGCTGCTCGGTGCCGGCGCCGCCGGTGCCATTGCGGACGGCCTGCTCGGCCAGGTCGACTACGTGACCGACGCGCTCAACAACGGGCTCGAGAACCTCGTCGGCGACAACGGCATCGTCAGCGGCCTCACCGACGCCCTCGGCCTCGGCGGCGTCACCGACGAACTGCTGGGCGACGACGGCGCGCTCGGCGGCCTGCTCGAGAACGTGCTCGGCGAAGGCAGCCTCGTGGAAGGTGTGCTGGCCGAAGACGGCCTGGTCGGTGGCCTGCTGGCACCGGACGGCCTGGTCGGCGGCCTGCTGGGTGAAGACACCGCCGTCGGCGGCCTGCTCGACACCGTGCTCGGCGACGACGGCCTGGTCGGTGGTCTGCTCGGCGACGGCGCTGTCGGCAACCTGACCGGCGGCCTGCTCGGCGCGGAAGGCCTGCTGGGCGGCCTGCTCGGCGACGAGGGCGCGGTCGGCGGCCTGCTGGGTGACGACGGCCTCGTGGGTGGCCTGCTCGGCGGAGACGGCGCACTGGCCGGCCTCGCCGGTTCGGAAGGCCTCACCGGCGAACTGCTGGGCCAGGGTGGCCTCGTCGACAACCTGCTCGGCCAGGACGGCGCGATCTCCGGCCTGCTCGCAGACAGCCCGCTGGGCGGCCTGCTCGGCGGCGACGACGGTCTGCTGGGCGGCGTGCTCGGCGGTGTCATCGGCGAAGGCGGCCCCATCGGCGGCCTGCTCGGCAACGACGGCCTGGTCGGCGGTCTGCTGAGCGACGACGGCCTGCTGGGTGGTGTGCTCGGCAACGACGGCCCCCTGGGCGGCCTGCTGGGTGACGACGGCCTGGTCGGTGGTCTGCTCGGCGATGCCGGCCCCATCGGCGGCCTGCTCGGCGGCGACGGCGTGCTGGGCGGTGTGCTCGGCGACAACGGCTTGGTCGGCGGTCTGCTCGGCGGCACCGGCCCCATCGGTGGCCTGCTCGGTGACGACGGCCTGCTCGGCGGCCTGCTGGGCGAAGACGGCCCGCTGGGCGGCCTGCTCGGCGGCGACGGCGTCGGCGGCCTGCTCGGACCCGACGGCGTGGTCGGCGGCCTCCTCGGCGAAGACGGCCCTGTGGGCGGTCTGCTCGGTGAAGAAGGCCTGCTCGGCGGTCTGCTGGGTGGCGTGGTCGGCGGCATCGGCGGTGGCGGCACCCCGGGCACCGGCGCGGCACTGCTCGACCCGGCCGACAGCGTGGTCGCCGGTGTGGTGGACGGCCTGAACGAAGGCGTGCTCGGCGATCTCGGCCTGGGCGACGTCCTGGCCCCGGTCTCGCAACTGACCGACGGCGTGACCGACACCGTCGACGGCCTGCTGGCCCCGGTGCTCGGTTCCAGCTTCACGCCGAACGACCCGAACGTGCTCGACCCGGCCGACGGTCTTGTCGACGACGTCACGGACGGCGTGGCCGACCTGGCCAGCCCGGTGGTCGACCAGCTGCTCGGCGCCGGCGCAACGAGCGGCCTGCTGACCGCGGTGGACACGCAGGTCGACTTCGTGACCGACGGCGTGGCCAACCTGATCGGTGGCGATGGCCTGCTGGGTGGCGTGCTCGGCGGTGACGGCGGCCTGTTGGGCGGCGTCCTCGGCGGCGACGGTGGCCTGCTTGGCGGCGTGCTGGGTGACGACGGTCTGCTGGGCGGCTTGCTCGGCGGCGAAGGCGGTCTGCTCGGCGGCGTGCTGGGTGACGACGGCCTCCTGGGTGGCGTCCTCGGCGGCGACGGTGGTCTGCTTGGCGGCGTGTTGGGTGACGACGGCCTGCTGGGCGGCGTCCTCGGCGGTGAAGGCGGTCTGCTCGGTGGCGTGCTGGGTGAAGACGGCCTCCTGGGTGGCGTCCTCGGCGGTGAAGGCGGTCTGCTCGGCGGCGTGCTGGGTGAAGACGGCCTCCTGGGCGGCGTCCTCGGCGGTGAAGGCGGTCTGCTCGGCGGTGTGCTGGGTGAAGACGGCCTGCTGGGCGGCGTCCTCGGCGGCGAAGGTGGTCTGCTCGGTGGCGTGCTGGGTGACGATGGTTTGCTGGGCGGCTTGCTCGGCGGCGACGGCGGCCTGCTCGGTGGCGTGTTGGGTGACGACGGCCTGCTGGGCGGCTTGCTCGGCGGTGACGGCGGCCTGCTCGGTGGCGTGTTGGGCGACGACGGCCTGCTGGGCGGCGTCCTCGGCGGTGACGGTGGTCTGCTTGGCGGCGTGTTGGGTGACGACGGCCTGTTGGGCGGCGTCCTCGGCGGTGACGGTGGTCTGCTTGGCGGCGTGTTGGGTGACGACGGCCTCTTGGGCGGTGTCCTCGGCGGTGACGGCGGTCTGCTTGGTGGCGTACTGGGTGATGACGGCCTTCTGGGCGGCGTTCTCGGCGGCGGCGAAGGCGGTCTGCTCGACGGCATCCTCGGTGACGACGGCCTGCTCGGTGGTGTCCTCGGCGGCGTGACCGGCGGCGACGCGGGCGGCCTGCTCGACGGCATCCTCGGCGACGACGGCCTGCTGGGTGGTGTCCTCGGCGGCGTGACCGGCGGCGACGCTGGCGGCCTGCTCGACGGCGTGCTCGGCGACGACGGCCTCCTGGGTGGCGTCCTCGGCGGCGACGGTGGCCTCCTGGGCGGCGTGCTCGGCGGCGACGAAGGTGGCCTGCTCGGCGGCGTCCTCGGTGACGACGGCCTGGTCGGCAGCCTGCTCGGTGCGGACGGCCTCGTGGGCGGCCTGCTCGGCGGCCTGACGGGTGGCGCTGAACCGGTGGCCGGCATCCTGGAACCGGTGACGAGCCTCCTCGACGGCTCGGCCGGCTCGGTGGTCACGACGGTGGTCGAAACGGTGACGACCGCGGTCGAACCGGTGACCGACATCCTGGCCGGCTCGTCGGCGACGGCTCCGGTGGGCACGGTCGTGACCGGTCTGCTGGACACCGTCGAACACACGGTGGCCCCGGTGCTCGACAACGTGCTCGCCCCGATCTCCAGCCTGGTCGATCAGAGCCCGACCGGCGGTGCCCTGGCCCCCGTGACCAACATCCTGCACGGCCTGCTGGGCTGATCCAAGGGATACGAAGAGGGAGGAAGGGAAACCTCGATAGCAAGCAGACAGGGACAGGCCGGCAGCGGCCTGTCCCGCGAAAGGACCGTCATGAACAAGAATTTCCGGATACTGGCCCTCGTGGCAATGAGCGCAAGCCTCGTTGGGTGCGGTGTGGCCTCCAAGACGGGTCGCGACGACGCGACCTACTACTACTCCAACAAGAGCCTGCGCGAAGTGCCCAAGGTGGAGCCGGCGCCCCCGGCGCCGCCGCCGAACACGCCGGCCAAGATCGTCTACTTCGACTTCGACAAATACGACGTCAGGGCGGGCGACCGCAGCATCGTCGAGGCGCACGCGGGCTACATGCGCAACCGGCCGGCGAGCCGCGTCGTGATCGAAGGCCACACCGACCTGCGCGGCGGCCGCGAGTACAACCTTGCGCTCGGCCAGCGCCGCGCCGAGGCCGTGCAACGCATGCTCACGCAGATGGGCGTGCCGGGCGAACGCATCGAAGCCGTCAGCTGGGGCATTGAAAAGCCCGCATCGCTTGCCACCACCGAGGAGGGCCATCAGCTCAATCGCCGCGCCGAGTTCAGCTACCGCTGAACCGGGTCCCCGCGATGATTCCGAGGGCAGTGCCCGGCTCGCGATCACGTCATCCAGGCGAGAGCAGATGACGGACGCGACCGGTCGCCGCCCGCATTCGACCGGAGCCGAATGATGTCCTTCTCAGACCAGCTCCACGCCTGCCACGAGCGCCTGGTGTCCGTGTGCGCGGCACTGCCCGCGCCGTACCCGGCCTTCACGCTCTTCTTCTCGGTGAGCGACGGCGCCCAGCGTGCACACGTGGTGCATGCACGGGCCGACGACTTCGAGACCGCCTGGCGCGAAGGCGCCGACCTCGTCGAGCAATGGGTGCGCGAGCGCGGCATCGTCTCGCCCTGGTTGCGCATCGACTGGGTCGAGGGCGCCAGCCCCATGGACTGGACGCAGTTCAAGACCCAGCTCACCGCGGTCAAGCGCAACTACTTCCGGCTCGGCCTGGCCTTCGACCAGGACTTCGGCTTCGCTTTCACCGAGCAGGAGCTCAACGCCAACGCCATGCTGTGCGGCGATTCGACCATCGCGCATTCGGTGGTGAACGTGCGCAACTTCGATGTGTATGCGCAGGCCCGCTTCGAGCACACGCTGCCGCTGGAAGCGTCGTCGGATCGCACCGTCTATCTGCTGGCCACGGTCGGCGTGTTCTGCCAGCCCGACGGCGTGGTGCACAAGCTCGTGGGCACGGGGCTCGACGCCGGCCGGCGCCAACTGCCGGCGCTCAACCCGCAGTCGGTGCTCGAGCTGGTGCGCAGCGGCTCGTCGTACCTGGCGCGCCAGATGCAGAGCGACGGCCTGTTCGTGTACGGCTACTTTCCGTGCTTCGACCGCCGCATTCCGACCTACGACGCGATGCGCCACGCGGGCACCGTGCACGCCATGCTCGAGGCCTGGGAGCTCACGCGCGACGACACGCTGCGCGCGGCCATCGACCGCGCCATCGACCACCTCACCGACGCGCTGATCCGCGACTACACGCTGCCCGACGGCCGCGAAGTGGCGTACCTCGTCGACACCGGCGGCGAGATCCGCCTGGGCGGCAACGCGGCCTGCGTGCGCATGTTCGTGCGCTACTGCGAACTGATGGAAACGCGCCACTGGCTGCCGCTGCTCGAGAAGCTCGCGCTGGGCATGGTCGCATTGCAAGACCCCATCAGCGGCCGCTTCGACCACGTGCTGCACGCGGCCGACCTGACGCTCAAGCAGGCCTCGCGCGTCATCTTCTACGACGGCGAAGCGGCCTTCGGCCTCATGCGCCTGTACGGCCTCACGCGCGATCCGCGCTGGCTGGCCTCGGTCGAGAAAGCCTTCGACCATTTCATTGCGAGCCAGCACTGGCAGTCGCACGACCACTGGCTCAGCGGCTGCGTGAACGAGCTCACGCACTGGAGCCCGCAAGAGCGCTACTTCCGCTTCGGGCTGCAGAACGTGGCGGGCTACCTGGACTTCGTGCTCGACCGCAAGACCACCTTTCCCACGCTGCTCAGCCTCATGCTGGCGGCGCAGCAGATGCTGCAGCGGCTCGAAAGCATGCCCGCCATGCGGCACCTGCTCGACGAGCTGGACACCGAAAAGTTCTACCGCGCGCTCGACTACCGCGCGCACTACCTGCTCAACGGCTTCTTCTGGCCCGAGATGGCGATGTACTTCCGCCGGCCGTCCACGGTCGTCGGCGCCTTCTTCGTGCGACACCACTCGTTCCGCGTGCGCATCGACGATGTCGAGCAGTACGTGACGGGCTTCGCGGCCTACCACCGCTACCTGCTCGACCGGCGCAGCCAGCCCGGCGGCCCGGGCCCTAGCGGCACTGGGGGCGGCGGCAGCGTGCGCGACGACGGCGCCGTCTGGACCGCCGGCGAGATGGCGCGCGTCACCGGCGGCGAATGGGTCGTCAAGCCCGAAGACGGCTGGCGTGCCACCGGCGTGACCCAGCGCACCTTCATGCGCAAGGGCCGCGTCGTGTTCGAACACCAGGCCCGGCCCTCGAAGACGCCGCTGGCCGCCGTCACGCTCAAGGGCGTGCTGCAGCCGGCCGCGGCCGTGCTGTGCACCGACCCCAAGCCGCACCTGGACAAGCGCGTGCCCGTGCTGCAGGTGGCCAACGTGCTGCAGGCCGTGCTCGAGCTGGGCGACCACGCGCGCACCGAGTTCACCGGCCGCGTGTGCGGCGTGCTCGGCAGCGGCGCGGGCAGCAGCACCGTGGCCGCCATGCTGGCCGGCGCGCTCACCGTGTGGGGCGAAGTGGCGCAGCCCGAGGGCAACATCAGCCTGCCGTCGGGCATTGCGTGGAACCTCACCTGCATGCCGCGCCATGCCGCCTACTGGGTGCTCGAGATGGGCACCTCGCACATGCCGGCCTCGGCGCAGCTCATGCGGCCGTCGCTCATCGTGGTGACCGGCATCTCGGCCGCCTCGCAGAAGCACCGCGGCCCGTCGGAGGCCGCCGCGCGGCTCGACTGCCGCATGTTCCAGGCCATGGCCCCGGGCGACCGCGTGGTGCTCAACCGCGACATGCCCGAGTTCGCCACCTTCGCCGAAGCGGCCATGGCGCACCAGCTGCAGATCGTGACCTACGGCGAGCACAAGGACGCCGACGTGCGCCTGCTCGCCTTCGACCACGGCGAGGTGCAGGCCGAGGTGGCGGGCGAGCCTTTTCAGCTGCGCCTGAATGCGCCGGGCCGCCACATGGGCGCGAGCGCCGTGGCCGCGCTGGCCGCGCTGCAGGCGCTGCGCCTGCCGCTGGCCGCGGCCGTCGAGCCCTTTGCGCACTTCGAGCCGCCGGGCGGACGCGGGGCGCTGCACACCATTCACATCGGCGGCGGAAGCTTCAAGCTGATCGATGAAACCTACGACGCCAACCCGAGTTCGATGCGGGCGGCGCTTGAGTTGCTGTCACAAGCCCCCTGCGAGCCTGCGCGCCGGGTGGCCATTCTGGGCGACATGCAGGAGCTGGGGCCCGCGGCGCAACGCCATCACCTCGACTTGGAGGCCGAGTTGCTGGCGTCGCAACCTGACCGCGTGCTCCTTTGCGGACCCTTGATGCGGGCGCTTCACACGCGCATCCGCACCAAGGTCCGCTCCCATTGGTTTGTCGATGTGTCCGACCTCTCCACCGCACTCGGCGGGCTGCTGCAACCAGGCGACTGGGTGCTGGCCAAAAGCTCCGCCGGTGTCGGTCTTTCCCGGCTCGCCCGGGTCCTGAAAGCACTGCCATGAGATGGAACGCATTGGTCCACATCCCCTATGAATCCGAACGCGAGGTACCCCCGCGGCGCTGGTGGCTGGGCTGGCTGCAGCTGCTGTGCGCCTGGGTGCTGCTGATGCTGCTGTGCGCCAACATCGCCCTCGCGTTTGCCGACAACCTGCCGTCCCCGTCCGGCCGCAGCGCGACCCGCACGTACGCCCATCCAGCGGTGAATTGCACGTCCAGGGACAGCGCCGCGCTGCAGGGAACGCATGGTGCGCAAGCGGCCGGTCCGGCGCAGGTTCGCGCACACCGATGCTGAGAGGCGTCAGAGGCGAATTTCTGCCTTGTAACGATCGGGTAACAGTTGATAATGGGGCCGGCGTCGTTGCCCGACGGATCGGTGTTTCTCCATGATCAAGTTCCTCTTGCCCAGCCAGCTGGTTGCCGACAGGCCGGACGCTCCCGGCGCCAGTCCGTATGCCGGTGCGTTGAACGATGCGTTCCGCTCGGCCTACCCGCTCGTGAAGAGCGCGGCGTGGCTGTCCCTGCCCATCAGCCTGTTCGGGCTGCTGCCTTCGATCTTCCTGCTCCAGGTGTATGACCGCGTGCTCTCGCGCAGCGGCGTGTCCACGCTCGCCGCGCTGGTGTGCGGCATTCTGTTTTTCCTGTGCATCGAGTTCTGGCTGCGCACGCGGCGCTCGCGCCTGCTGCGCAACGCGGGCGCCACCGTCGACCACGGCGTGTCGGGCGCGCTGCTGCATTCCATGCTCGGGCGCCCGCTGCGCGCGCTCGAGGCGCGACCGGCTTCGTCTTGGCAGCTGTTCTTTCGCGACGTGGGCTCCGTGCGCGGCACCGTCACCGGCGGGCTCGCGCAGTCGATCTTCGATTTGCCGATGGCGATCTTTGCGCTGATCGTGATCGGCATCGTCGCGCTGCCGGTGCTGCCCGTGGTGGTGGCCTTCCTGGCCATCATGGCGTTCCTGGCTTGGTGGTGGGCCGACGAAGTGCGCGCCGGCCGCGTCGAAGAAGTGCTGCGCGGGCGCGGCCTGGACCGCATCACCTCCGAGATCTGCCATGCGCGCGAGACGCTCAAGGCGCAGTCGAACGACGGCCCGACCATCGAGGTTTGGCAGCAGACCTACAACGCCTGGCTCAGCGAGAGCTTCGGCAAGAACGGCCAGATCGAAACCGCGCGCGACGGCACCACCGTGCTGCTCACTGTGTTCTCGGTGATCGTCGTCACCGTCGGCGCCATCGCCGTCATGCAGCAGTGGATGACGGTGGGCGGCCTCGTCGCCTCCAACATGCTCGCGCTGAAGGCGCTGCAGCCGGTGGCCGGACTCGTATCGAACTGGCGCGCACTGGCCACCGCCAAGGAAGCCGCCAAGCGCCTGGAGACCGTGCTCGGCGAGCCGGTCGAGAAGGCGCCCACCGGCATGGCGCTGCCGCAGCCGCTGGGCCGCGTCACGCTGAAGGATGTGAGCTTCAGCTTCACCGAAGACGCGCCGCAGCCCGTGCTCGAAAACGTCGACCTCGACATCGGCCCCGGCGGCCTGCATGTGATCGTCGGGCGCAACGGCGCGGGCAAGTCGACGCTCGTGAAGCTGCTGTCGGGCCTGTACACGCCCACGCACGGCGTGGTGAGCATCGGCGAGTACGACCTGTCGCAGTTCGGCCGCGAAGAGCTGTCGCGCTGGATCAGCTACCTCTCGCAAGAGGTGTATTGGTTCGGCGGCCCGCTGGTCGACACCATGCGCCGCGGCGCGCCGGGCCAGAGCGACGAGCAGATCGTCGCGGCCTGCAAGCTCTCGGGCGCGCACGACTTCATCTCGCGCCTGCCCGACGGCTACCGCACCGTGGTGGGCGAGGGCGGCACCGGCTTCTCGGTGGGCGAGCGGCGCAAGCTCGCGCTGGCCATGAGCTTCCTGCGCAAGCCTTCGGTGCTGGTGCTCGACGAGCCCAGCAACGACCTCGATTTTCAAAGCGAGCGCAACCTGCTCGCGACCATGCTCGCGGTGGCCAAGGTGCGCACCGTGGTCGTGGTCACGCATTCGCTGCGCATCGTGTCGGCGGCCACGGCCGTGTATCACGTCACCGGCCAGGGCAACGTGGAGATCGGCTCGGCCGCCGTCATGGTGCCCAAGCTCTTCGGCGTGAAGAAGCCGCTGGTGGCGCTGGGCGACAGCGAGGACGGCAGCAGCAATGCCGGCGTCCCCACCGCGTCGCGCTCGATGGCGTGAGCGACTTGCGTGCTTGATTGATCGATTGACCGACTGACAGACAGAGACAGGGGTACGGGATTTTGAAACCAGACTTGCCGCAGGTGCTTCAGGGCGAGAGCGAGAAACAGGCGGCGCAGACCACGCCGCAAGGCCGGCGGCGCCAGTGGATCATCGGCGGCGCGGTCGCGGTGCTGGCGGTGGTGGGCCTCGGCTTTCCGATGGAAACCGTCGTCGTCGCGCCGGGCCGCGTGATCCCCTCCGACCGCGTCAAGTCGATCCAGCACTTGGAAGGCGGCATCGTCAGCAACGTGCTCGTGAAAGACGGCGACAAGGTCAAGCAGGGCCAGTCGCTGGTCGAGATCGACCTGGGCGGCAGTGGCCTGAACTTCGAAGAACTCACCGCGCGTTATGCCGCCACGCAGGCCACGCGCGTGCGCCTCATTGCCGAGAGCCGCGGCCAGCCGCTCAAGCGCGATTCGTTCGATGCCGAGATCGACGAAGCCGTGCTCGAAGGCGAGGTCGGTGCCTACCAGGCGCGCGCGCTCGAACAGCGTGGCGTCATGGCCGGTGCCGTGTCCGCACTGGAACAGGCGCGCAGCAAGCAGCTCGAGCAGCAAGCCAAGGCCAAGGGCCTGGCCGATCGGCTCGAGCTGATGCAGAAAGAGCAGGAGATTTCGGAGCAGCTGCTCAGCGAAAAACTCGTCGGCCAGGTCGAGGTGCTCGAGAAGCGCCGCCAGGCCGAAGGCGTGCGCAGCGAACTCGCCGTCGCGCGCCAGGGCATCATCTCGGCGCAGGCCGCCATCACCGAAGCGCAGGCCAAGATGGCCGAGGCCGAAGGCCGCTACCGCCGCCGCGCATCGGACGAACTCGCCACCGTCGAACGCCAGTTCGCCAGCCTGAGCGAAGACCTTGCACGCGCCCGCACGCAGCGCTCGCGCACCGTCGTCAAGGCGCCGGCCGACGGCATCGTGAAGGGCCTGCGCAGCTCCAGCGCCGGCTGGGTCGTGAAGCCCGGCGAATCCATCCTGGAAGTGGTGCCCGACGAAGACGAGATCATGGTCGAGGCGCGCCTCAACCCGAACGACCGCGGCTTTGTGGAAGTGGACCAGCTGGCGCGCGTGAAGATCACCGCCTACGACTACCTGCGCTACGGCGCCGTCGACGGCAAGGTCAAGCTCGTGGCGGCCGATGCCGACCGCGACGCTGCCATTGCCAACGGCGCGCCGTACTACCGGCTGCTCATCAGCATGTCGCAGTCGCATGTGGGGCGGCCGGAAAACCGCGTCACCGCCGGCATGGAAGCCGAAGTCGATCTGCGCGTGGGCACCGATCCGTTCATCTGGTACATCCTGCGGCCTGTGCTCAAACTGCGGCGCGAAGCCTTCCGCGAACCATGAGCAAGCCCGTGTTGCCGGGCCGGCGCGCGCGCATCGCCCCGGGCGTGCTCTGCGCGACTCTGTGCGTCAGCATGGCGCTGCCGCCCACCGCCTATGCCCAAGCCTCCGAACCCGAGGGGCCGCCCGCGTCGCTCGCACTGTCGCGCCGCCTGTCGCCGCCGTCCCTGGGCGCCGCCACTTACGCGCAGCGCGTGAAGCAGGCGCTCATTGCGCTGTCGCAGGAATACCCCGAGGTGCTGACCGCGCAGGCGGCCGCCAACACCAGCAGCTTCGGTGTCGATGCGGCCCGCATGGCGCGCTACCCGCGCTTCAAGGTCGGCACGTCGTCGGGCACCTACAACAGCGGCGCCGAGCGGGCGAAGAGCGAGAACTACACCGTGCTCACCGCCGAAGCGCGTGTGAGCCTGATCGACGGCGGCGCCATGAGCGCCGCGCAGCGCGCCGCCGAATTCGGCAACCAGGCCGACGACGAAGCCGTCACCACCACGTCGCAGAAAGTGGTGCTCGATGCGCTGACCGCCTACCTGCAGGTGCAGCGCTTTGACCTGAAAAAGCAGATCGCACACCGCGCCACCGAAGTCGTGGCTGAATTGTCGAAGGCCGAGGCGCGCCGCGTGGCGCTCGGCGTGAGCGGCGACAACGACCTCAACATGGCCGCGTCGCGCCGTGCCCTTGTCGCTGCGCGCGAGTCCGACTTCGAGGCCCAGCGCGACGAAGCCATCGCCAAGTTCCGCAACTACTTCAAGTTCTCGCCCAATCCCGCCTCGCTGCCCGTGCTCGCCGCACCGTCGCACTGGCGCATCGGCTCGCAGGAAGAAGCGCTGCGCCGCGCCGAAGCGCGCAGCACCGAACTGGCCGAAGCCCAGGGCCGCGTTGCACGTGCGCGTGCATTGGTCGACCAGACCGAAGCCAGCATGTTCCCCACGCTCGACGCCGTCGTCGTGAAGAGCAAAGACCCGCGCGGCGTGTCGCCGCAAGACCCGACGCGCGCGGCCTTTGAATTGAACTGGAACTTCGGCAACGGCTTCGACCGCCAGCTCAAGCTCAAGGGCGCCCTGGCCGAAGTCGCGAACCAGGAAGCCAAGATGGAGGGCGTGAAGCTCAACCTGATGGAACTCACCGCGTCGTCATGGTCGCGCACCATGGCCGGCCGCGAACGCGAGCGCCAGTTGATGGAAGCCGTTAGCACCTCGGGCCAGGCCTTCCGCGGCCGCCGTCGCCTCATGGAGTTCGGTCGCGAGACCCTGCCCCAGGTGCTCGATGCGCAGCTCGACTACTACACGCTGCTGTTCGATTACATCGACGGCGTGTTCGATTTGCGCATTTCGGAACTGCGCCTGGCGCGCACCACCGGTGAGCTGCGCGTCGACCCGCTGGGCGCCAACAACTGGATCGACCGCATCTTCGGCCCGCCCAGCCGCAACGTCCTGACCGAGGATGGTTTGCTGGGCGCGCTGTGCATTTCGAGCAACACGACCTGCGCGAGCGAGCCGCTGGTCGACCGCGCGCCGGGTGCGTCGATTGCGAACCCGCCGCTGCGCAGGGCAACGCGCCTGGCGGCAAATTAGTTCGATACTGGCTGCAAAAGCAGTCCCGGAAGACTGATTGAGTCAGGTGATTGCTCTGGTGCGGGCTGCGGCTGCCCTAAAAAACCCAAGTTAAGCTGGCGGCCATAAACATCAAACGTCGCCTAAAGGTAAGCAATATCCCCGCGGTTGCGACTGGTTCTCAGAGCTCAATCCACCCTCGCTGTCCGCCGAGGGAATGGGTGTGTGGGCCCCCATATTGTTAGCAATAGGCGTAAGGCCCGCTGTACACGGAACACCAGCAATGTTGAAATCAGAGATTTCGATACTCTAGATTTCATCTGAATAGGGTCAGATAGATTGCAGAGTGCCCCCCAACTTGAAGAATCTTTGTTGCGCGGAATTTGAATATCAAGGCAATTTCCGCGCTACTTCAGGGGTGCCCCTCACGCACTAGACGGGCGAGATGCGGTGTGAGCAAGGCCTGGCTAGACAGTTGGCTCCAGAGCACCATCATCGATCGTGCTGATTGATAATTCCGGCCGGGTGTGGGTGGAAGAAGTAAGCTGCGTCAGCAATTCTGCCGCTCGCGGACTCTCTGAATCTCTATAGTCCTCGTGAATGCCGATCATCGCTGCGTCGCAGGTGGGTAGCCTAGATTTCCATTGTGGTTTTGTTGAAAATGAAAGTAGTTTTTCACATCAATTCTGAACAAAGGGTTGAAGTGTTTGCTCATTAGAGCATGCAATTTAAGTGCGATTCCGTGGCCCCACTCACGTCGGCGCACAGCCACGCTCGAGACACTCAATAGAGTGGGTTGAAAGATCGTGACGATAATAATCTTGTATGTGTAGTCATATCTCGGCAAACTGAAAGAAAGGAGATGCATAGACATCTGGCGGGGTATGCCGCCCATAATTGATTTATGCAATGGGCATTTGTGAAAAAAAGCCGGTAAATATCACTTGAACGTTAATATTGTTCTCTATATTTTCGAGGGGCTGCCTTCTTTGATGTCGAACTTGGGTTGAAAAAATAGAAAAGAGATCGGGCAAAGATCTTCGACTGAACATGGCATGGCAGCTCTGACGGAGTCCGAGCAGTTGATGTCACCTTGAATTGAGGCTGTGAAGAGTTGATTGCTGCCGAGGATTGAGATGACCACGAGATGGAAGGTCAGTGCTAATAATTTCACCCTTCAGGATTGTTTTTTCGAGTTTGTTTCGAAAAACCTCGCTCATGAGGAATGTGGCTAGCTTGCTGCATAGCTCCTCGAGCAATATTGAAAGGCGGTTTTGAAAGGACGCGCTGTGAAACTTTCAAAATTTCTTGGTGCAGGGCGTTGGCATGAAGCTCTCAGTCTTTCCGACGCCATAGGGAATGGCCCCCTGCGCGGCACTGAGCAAGAGTCCCTGCATAAATCTCAGCCTTAACGGAAAATTTCCAGAGCTGAGGCCAGGCAGGTGAGCGGCTTCACTCGTCTAAGTTCGAGGGGATTCCCCTCTTTCTTCCGTCCTCCGAGTCGGTTGAGCGCTCACTCTCGGGAAGGGTTTTCACTCAGAATCTAGTCAATCCTGAGATCTTACAGGTGGCGATTCTGGCGATTTTCGCCAAGATCGCCACCACATAAGCTAAAGAAGAGGTTGCTGTTGAGGATCGTGGACCGGCATAAGGACGATCCACTCCTCTCCTGAGGGCACCGGATACTCCAGCCTGACCTTTCCCACATGTTCAAGGTAGTCCAACGCTGGCTGCCACACATTGCTTCTGCGTAGGAAGTGAGGAGTGGCATTTTTTGCAATCAATCTCTTGGGAACAATGGATGCAAAAGAGTTCCAAATTGCTTTTTTATTTAACCAATGCAAAAGTAGTTCGGCGTTCTTTTCGATTGGGGCAATTTCCCTTCGACCGAAGTAGAAATAATGCTCCACGAGATACCATTGGCACACGTCGATGGCGCACATGACGCTTTCTCTTGTGATTTTTTGAGGAGCGATGGGATGGTTGAAGCACTCAAAGATAGCGGCCACTCGAGCGATGTTTTCCGAGATTTTGGAAGCCATTGCTCTAATACTTTCCAACGGACCACCTCGGATCATGAAGTTTTCAATCAGGGTTGAGTATTCATTCCAGACTTTCACCGCTTCAGCACTGAAACGCATCGGGAGAATTGGTTCGGAAAGAGGTCTTGAGTATGAAATGTTGAGCATTTTTTCAACCTCAGCCTCAAAAACTTCGAGCCCTCCGTAGACTGACTCGTATCCCGACGGTGGCTTACGTGTGCCAATCTTTGACTGGGGAAACGAAAACAACGAACGAGCCAGAAGTCCGCTTTCTTCCCAGATGTTATTTTCCTTTTTTAAGGCGCGAAGGAAAATCTCGGGCTGCAACATCAGGTGCACTGTCAAGCGAGGATTGTCGATGGTAAAACTCTCCGAGCTAGTTCTCTCGACGCTCAACGCTTTTCCATTCCAACTATTATTTAGGTTGCCAACATTTGCAGTTGTAAATGACGCAAGTGCACTTGCGCCTTCATCGGAAATAATGCTGGTTGTTGGTTGATATTTGTCGAAAAAACGAAGAAATGCCGCGGAGGTCGTATTGTCGATTTGAAGTTTCAATCCTTTTGGCTCTACAGGCTCTGATCCGAGAATTTTTTCTTGATCGTAGCGAAGCGCTTCCAAATTTTCTGTTTGTTCATCACGCAGACATCGGTCAATCTTTTTCTCAAGGACTCGCTTCTGTTGATTCCAAAAATGAAGATCTGCCTTGTATTTTTTAATCTTCTCCTGAAATTCCAAATCAAATCTTCTTTGAAACTCCCTGACGGGCTTCATGAGCAAGGCGTCAGTTGCGGTTTTTCTCTCTCCTGATGCTGCCAGAGTAAAGAAGTAGAGAGATAGAGGGGAAATTTGCCCAGAAGGATGGATGACAGTTCGCCTTGCTTGGCACGCAATCGAAAGAACCGACAGGATAGAGCTCGTTATCAAGGCTATTGGGCTTTGAATTCTTTCCGAGACTTCGTTGATGGTGCCCTGAATTACATGGTGATATTTATCGGTGGGCGGGTGTTCTGCATGTGCTTCTCTGTTGTTTAGTTTTTGAAGCAGGTCGGCTGAAAAATTACTCATGGGTTCGGGCAAAGAAAAAGTACTGAGGGATGTGAGGCAAGGTTCGTTGAGATTTTTTATCTTCCGTTCGGACTGCGTCGAGATTTGAATGAATGCTGAATGGCGCGGTTAAGGGGGACGCTTGGTGCCATGGTTGGATTGCAAAAAATCTCAGCCCCATATGACAGAGCTGACAACCAAGCATCCGTCTTCATCGTCGCACCTTTGGACGAGAACCCTGCAGCTTGGGCATGTAGGCGTCAGGCCGCATGGGTCGGGTCTTTGGATTCGACGAAGGCGGGCATCGATACCGCTTGACGCTATTTGATCTTCGACCTTCCTCCCTCCCACCCCCAGTCCCAGCCTCCCAAAGCCCCGCCTCTCCATCGAGAGGGCGGGGCTTTTTGTTGGATGGGCGGTTTGAACCTTCAGAAAGAAATCGATGAACTCAACTCCCCGAAGCACTCAGCGTTCGCCGAGCACTCGTGTGCGCTCGCGCGCCCCTGCATTGCGCCTGGTCCCATCCACCTGTTCGCAGGCTCCGATATCCGAGCGGTGGCCGAGCGCGGGCGAAGCCGGGATTGGCAGTCTCGACGCCGCCGCAGCCGTAGGCCGCGATCCCTTCAAGTCTGCCGTGCGGCTGTGGATGGAAAAGACCGAGCGCCACGACCTGCTGCAGCCCGTCGATCCTTCCCTCATCCAGTCCGCAGCTACCGCTGCTTATTGGAGCCGGCTGCTCGAGCCCATCGTGGCGGCGCACTACGCGCTGCGCACGGGACACCAGGTGAAGCGCACCCGCGCCTTGCTGCAGCACCCGCAGAACCCCTGGATGCTGGCTGAGCCCGGCCACGAAATCGTCGGAGCCCCCGATGTTCAGCTGCTGGAGTGCCGATGCGTCGGCATGGATGAAGCTGAGCTCTGGGGCGCAGGCCTTCCCGACTGCGTGCGGATCCAGATGCTGCACAGGCTGGCCGTGGCAGACGCCCAGGCCCTCGATGTCGTGGCGTTGATCTGCGGCCAGGACCTGCGGATCCACCGGGTCGAGCGCGACGAGGTCGAGATCTGCCGCCTCATCGATGCCGAGCGCGAGTTCTGGCACTGCGTGCAAACCGACTGCGCGCCGCTGGCGGGCGATCGGGAGGCGGTCTGAGATGGGAAGCATCGTCTACAGGGCCACCAAGGACCAGGCTGTTCATGACGAACTGCACGGCGTCGCAGCTTTTGCTGCGGTGCTCGCCCATCGCGCGATCGGCAACCGGCTGTGGTTCCTGGCGCAGAACCGCTCGGGCGAGCACGCCGGGCGGATCTGGATCGGCCTGACCCTCATCGATTGCAGGAAGGGCGAGGCAGCCGTCAAGAGCATGGACGAAAGCTGCGGGCCGTACTACTTCGACTGCCCGCTGGCCTTCCTGGATCGTGCCAGTCCTCCGACTGGACCTTACGCAGGCCCATGGCGCGAGAAGGTGCGCGAGTTCCATGCGAACCGGGCCGCCAAACGAGCAGTCATCCGCCCGGGTCTGCGCGTCTCCTACGGCGAATGGACCTATGTGCTGCGCCGCAGCCTGGGCCGCCGGGGCTGGGACGTCGCGCGCGAGAGCGACGGCCTGATCTGCCGCCTGAAATCCCGACAGCTCGGCAAGGCAACGGTGCTGCCGTCCCAAGACAAACATCCACAAGAGAAACATCCATGAAAACCAGAGTCCGGCGGCACATCACAGTGCCGCCCCATACCCGTGACCCCTTCGCGCAAGACATGTTCAAGTGGTCGGCTGACTTCGAGGTTCCCTCGATCGGCGACGACGTGATCATCCGCATCAACGGCATCGGCCGCGCCAAGGTGGTGGGCTACGCCTCGCAAGCCGGCTACCTGGGCGTGATGACGGTGCCATACAGCCCGCCCGATTGGTGGATTCGCCAGAACGGACCACCCAGTGCCGACAACGCGGCGCTGGCGTTCGGCGCGGAGATCTCGCGCATCGATGCCGGGGAGGGCGCATGAGTGGCCCGCCGCCCATGCCCCGAACAGTGGTGGTCTTCAGCATCGAGCTTGCCGTCTTCGATGAGGAGGCGCTCGCCGGTGCTGCCAGGGTGCGTGCACGCGAGGATGGCCTGGACGATGAGGTGTGGGCGTCGATGCGCTCGGGCATCTCGGATGACCTGGTCATGCTGCTGGATCCGGGCCTCATTGCCGATGCGGGCTTCGAGATCCTTCAGTCGACATGCGAGGTGTGCGAAGTGAATGAGGGGTGCCAGCATGCCGTCGACCAACGTTGAATTCGTCACCGAACTGATGGAGTTCAGCGCCCATGGCGCACTCATCCAAGCGTTCGTGATGCAGGCGCTGGAGCAGTACGCCAAGCGAGTGGCTGAAGCGGATCCCGCGGCATTGGACACCCCCATGGTCAGCGGCCGTGCCTGGCATGGCTGTGCTGTGGAAGTGCGGGACAAGCTGGCCAGAAGGCTGGGTCGCGACGACCCGATCCCGCCTGCCACTTCGCTCACGCAAAGACGCTGACCCTCGGCGTTAGCGGACTCGCTGCAACTGCGTACAGGCGCCCTGCCTGTGCATCGGACCTCCCGGTCCGCCCTCATTCCCTACGCACGCACCCACCACGCCCCGGCCTCTCTGGCCTGGAGCGTGGTGGAGGTGCGCGCGTGGGTCTGGCTCGCCCTTTGGGGCCGGCACTTCATGGCGTCGCCGTCAACGGCTGCGCTCACAACATAGAGGATCAACTTTGTTTATTCCGATCATGGCGGAGGCACACGCTCGCCCGCAATCAACACCGCCGTCCCGGGAACGGCTGAATCACTCTCCTGCGGCTTCCACCAAGCAGGACACCTGCACCTATCACCTGGTGCGCGTCAGCCGCAACCGCAAGACCGGCCCGATTCCGGTGACCACCACGAGTGCGAACTCGTGCCCGCCGAGCTGCAGTTTCAAAGGCAATGGCTGCTATGCCGAAAGCGGACCCTTGGCCATCCATTGGCGCGGCGTGTCCGAGGGACGGCGAGGCCACAGCTTCGATGAATTGCTCCAGGAGATCTCCACCTTGCGGCGCCATGCCCTGTGGCGCCACAACCAGGCGGGTGACCTGACGCCCGAAACGCCCGGCGTCATCGACAGTCGCAAGCTCACGAGGCTGGCCATG
Organism: Variovorax sp. EBFNA2; assembly: GCF_033802765.1. Classification (NCBI taxonomy): domain Bacteria; kingdom Pseudomonadati; phylum Pseudomonadota; class Betaproteobacteria; order Burkholderiales; family Comamonadaceae; genus Variovorax; species Variovorax sp. EBFNA2. Next base: position 5,530,490 of record NZ_CP138496.1, on the reverse strand, counting down.
GCGAACCGGGGGCGTCGTGGATTCACCTACACCCACTATCCGCCCACACCCCAAAACCAGGCGGCGATCCGCCATGCGAACTGGCTGGGCTTCACGGTCAACCTCAGTGCCGAGACCTTGGTCCAGGCCGACGCGTATGCGGATCTGGGCATCGCGCCGGCGGTGGTCGTCCTGCCCCAGGGACTCACCAAGTCCATCCGTACGCCAGCGGGGCGCCAGGTGATCGTCTGTCCCGCCAGCACCGGCAACTCTGATTGCCTGAACTGCGGGATCTGTCAGCAACGCGATCGCGCCGCCATTGTGGGCTTCCCGGCCCACGGCGCAGGCGCCCAGCGCGTGCAGGCGATCTTCTTCAAGGGCAGGCCCTCATGAGAAGCACACCTGACGCGATACCCGCGCAGGGCACCGCCGGCCAGAACGAGATGTTCCCGCTCGATGAGGCGTTTCTTCAGCGGGTGGATCGCGTGATGCTGCAGCGCAAGCAAACCGATCCGTTCCAGCAGGAAGCGGTCTGGCGCGCCACCGAAGAGGAGGCCAGGTTGCGACAACTCCAGTTTCCAGATGAAGAACCTGTCCGTGTCCCTCTACTTTGAATGCGGCATCAGAACGCCGCTCTCCCGATCTCCCTCTTCTCATCTCGACGACACAGACCCCGGCGCCCTCTCAAGGGACCGGGGTTTGGTCCTTGTGGGGCTGGAGATTCACCTCACCAACCAGAAAGAAAGAGATAAGGACATCGCCATGAACATCTGCTACGGGCCGATTGACTACCTGACGGCCTTCGCGTTCGTGCTTGTGACCGGAATCCTCTTGGGCCTCGGGCTGGGATGGAGTTTCTGCAGCTACTTGCGCCGGGACTCTTTTGGGGGCCTTTGAAGAAAACCGGCGAACACCTGGCCAGCAGATCACCAAATCGCCATCGAGTCGGCCAGCTCGATGGCCACGCCCCATTTCCGCGGGGGCTCACAGCGGCTCGCCCCAGCGGATTGAAGGGGCGAGCTGGACAAGGTTTCAACCACATCAAGGAGTGCTCATGCACAAAGAACAGGCCCAGACGCCAAACGTTCTCGAGCGTATTGCCGTCGGCAAGGTCGTCATCGCGGATGGCCCCTTCCAGAGAAAGACAACCACATGGCCCATCTCGAACACCTGTTTGTAAGGGGCATCCGCTTCGACACCGAAGTTCAGTACCTCGCACAGGATGCAAAGGGTCTCGTGTACGAGAACCTGCGCATTCGCAAACCGGCATCGGCCGAAACTTGTGCGCTTGCCAGCGTGATCCAGTGCCTCGCGGTACTGGGGCAGTTGTCTCGTCAGCAAATGAGAGAGGCCCAGCGCCTGGCTCGAAAGGCATTGCAGGGAACTGGCGACGACAGCATGCTGCGCTGTATCGATGCTGCTGGCTTGCCCATCGTCGTCGAATTGCACGCCTCAGATTCCGGCCAAGCGGGCCGCGTCGGGACGACCGCATTGGAGGCGCTGCGCGCGGGTCGAGCATGCCTGGTGCACTTCGAATCCGCCGCCGCCAACCGATGGGCGACAGTGATCGGGGTGGAGTGGGACCGTGCGACCGGCGAGCCCCGGGCGTTGTTGTTGCTGGATGCCGGCGCAGGTGAACCCTGGGCCTGCGCTCACAACGTGCGCATCGAGCTGCAAGCCGAGGCGGGCAGGTCGGTACGCGCGAGCCCGGGGTTCACGCTGAACTGCCGTCACCTCACGGGTGAGGCGTGTGCGGTTCGTCTGCGCAGCTTGATCGTTCTGCGGCGCAACACGTCAGCCGGGGTCTAGCTGCGACGAGTGCTGCGCTTCTTGACCGGGTAGGGTCGGGCGGTGCGCGGGGCCCGCGTTAATGTCACATCGAGATCGCGCTGCTGTGGCAAGTCCGGGTCCATCAGCTCATGGGCGGGGGCGCCGATGGCTTTGGAAATCAGCTCGATGTTGTCGATGGAGATGTTGCGCTGGCCGCGTTCCAGCGTGCCAACGAAGGCTCGGTCCAATCCGGCCTCGGCGGCCATACGCTCCTGCGACATGCCCGCGTGAATGCGCATCAGGCGGATATTGCGGGCAAACACCAGGCGAAGAGAAAGAGGAGCGGCACGAGGCATGCCCTCGATGCTCGAAAAAAGAGGTGTTTGAAACCACGGTGTTTGAAACCCTTTAACATTCAGATGCAAACAACGAAGTCATCGATCGACGCGCGGGATAGGGCACGGCCCTGTCCCGTGGGGTCCGTCTTGATCAAAAAGGAGATTCAAACACGTCTTTATAGGATCCTCGAAAACTGAGTCCGAGTTTCGAGTGGCAGCCGGGTTTGTCCGGCCGCTGGAACAAGTCAGCGTCGCGTACGACGCCTCTGGGCGCAGCGTGCCCTGTTATTCAGAACCCAACCATGAACATCCACTTCCACAAAAATAACCAAACTCGCTTCGTCAAGCACGGCTTCTCGTGGCAGCTCTTCTTCTTCGGACCGATCGCATTCCTGATGCGTGGTCAATGGCCGCTGGCGCTGCTGTGCGCGGTCTTCCTGTACGCGACCTTCTTCGTCGTGGGTCTCGCCATCTTGCTGGTGCTCGACCCCGCCGAAGACTGGGTGGCGCAGACCTGGGCGATCCTCATCGCCTGCGGACTGGTGGGGCATTTCGGCAACAGGATCTCGGCGCGCTCCTATGTGAAGAACGGTTGGATGCCGGTCGATAGCTTTCCGTCTGACTGGAATATCCCGCAGTTGATTGCGATCAAGCCTGCCGACACCAAGCTCGGCTGAGCGGCCTCCGACTAGCGTGGCTGCACTCGGGCGGCCTCGCTTCAGCTCCATCTTTTTTCAAGGCCTCTCATGAAAACCATGCTCGGCGCCGTATTCGCGGTGCTCACAGCGATCGTCTTGACACCGTTGGCGCTTGCCAAAGGCATCGATCCGCTCATCAACCCAGATGCCGTAAGGCACCAGATCGACCGGTCGGCCATGGAGATTCAGATCCAGGGCTGGAGCCGCGACCTCAAGTACCCGGTCTATCCGATCCAGGTCCACGCAGGCAGCAGCGGCGTGTACTACACCACCACCGAGCGCGTGAAGGCTTACAGGGAATTCGATTTCGACGAACTGCGCTGCGAGATCGGCGATGCAGACCGCGCAGTGTTGAAAGCACCGGGATATGCCTGCGCCGACGGCGTGTGTGTGACCAAGGAGGGGGCCGTGCTGGGCACCGATCCACGCCGACCCCGGAATCCGAAGCACCGCTGCTAGGCAAGCCTACAAGCCGGAGCTCAGCTGAGCACCTGGCTCATACCAACCACACATCTATCTTTCTTGATCATGAAATTCATCAAGCCAGGAGCGCTCTTTGCGCTCGGGTTCCTTTGCGCCGCACTGTCAGCCTGCACCGACTCGAACATCACGGCAGTCAAGGAAGCCTCCTTGACGCGAAGCGACTTCACCTTCGGTGAGGCGCTGGACGGCGCCAAGGGCTGCAAGAACACCGCATGGGAGCGTCAGGACGACGCGAATGGTCGGCCTGTGGTGATCTACACCTGTACGGCCGAGGCCTTCGATGACATCGCGCAGGAGGCCAAGAAGAAGGCGTTGGCCGATCTGGACACCGCCAGCGAGGAAAGAGCCAACGTGTACCCAGCGATGATCACTGCGCTCCAGCAAAAGCTGGCGGAGGCCAAGAAATCAAGCGAAGGGCCGTCCGTTGAGAAAAGCCCAAAGCTCCAGGCGGCCGCCAAGGCCTTACAGGACTACGAGGCGCAGGTCGACGAGGTGATGAAGAGTCCCATCAACAACCCCGAGTGGAAAAGGAGGATCCAGTTGGAACTGGCTCGGATGCATCGGCAATATGAAGCTCTGAAGGCCCAGGAAGAACAGGAGGCACCTGCGAGAAGGCAGGAAGCAAACGGGGCTGTTGCGAAGGCTCAAAAAGAACTGGACGATGCAGCCTCGTGGCAGGAGCGATACACCACGGCGGTGAAGACCACCAGAGAAACCGTCGAGAAGGACATCAACGACTACTACGGCCGGGGCCACACGTTCAAGCTGAGAATCCAGTTCGCTGTCAGCAAGAAGTCGCCCATTACTCCCTCGACGATCGAGTGGCTAATGGACGAACGCCCCGTCGTTGCGAGCATCCTGATGCCGTCGTTTCTCTATGACCCGAAGAAGATGGAAGCATCGCTTCGGGATATCTTCAAGGACAAGGTTTCGATCAAGGCTCAGGACAGGTACCAAGAGATCTTCCCGATCGTGTGCTACTACCGGTGGTCCGATCCGACCATCGGATGCTCGGTCAAGGAAAAGTAGTCAATGAGAGGACCTTTGGGGTCCTCTTTTTTTTGTTGTCATAGAGGCGCTCATCGATCTTCGTTGCGGCGCAGAGCACCGAGGGGGCGGAGCCTGTCTAGGTGGCGATGAAGAGAGCCATCAGAACGATGCATTAAGGGTGTTGATGATTTTTGCGTGGACCGTGTCTTACTGATAGTACGAACGGTCATGCAGCAATTTATGGTCGGCGAGAAGGAGCTTGAATCGCCGAAGCAGACGGGACCAATTTGGAGGTTGCCTCCTCTCACGCGGGTGCTCTGCATCGCGAAGTCAGCATGGGCCGGGAATTCGCGAAGGCGATACAGGCGGATATTTTTTTGCTCGATACCGTTTCACTATGAGTAGTGCACCCGTAGTTGCCGAAGCAATTACAGATTGAGGTGCCGACCGAGCCTTTGGTTGCAACCGGACGATGCCACGCAAAGGAAAGCGGGGCGAGCTCCCCTGCCTGGACGGTTAGAGCCTTTGGTACCGTCGAGCCCGAGAGGCTAAGTCTCTTCGGGAATGCCAGGCTCGCCGTCAAGAATCTGGTACTTGCGCATCTTTTCCCAGAGCACCTTGCGGCTGATGCCCAGATGCTGCGCCGTGTCCTGGCGCTTCCAGTCGTTGATCTCGAGCGCCGCGATGATGCGGTTACGCTCACCGCTGTTCCAGCCCTTGCGGTCGCCGTTCGCATCGAGTGCCGCACCGTTGCCGTTGCGGTCGGTGCCCAATGCAGCCGGCGCCGGCGTGCCACGCGTGAGCGCGATCGCACGCTGGATCAGGTTCTGGTCCCAGGCGTGCAACTGCCGCGCGATCACGCCCACGCGCTCCGCGAGGTTCCGCAGCTGCCGCACATTGCCGGGGAAGTAGGTCTCGGCCACCGCATCGCTGAGCCAGTGCGGCGTTTCGCCCAAGGCTTCGAGCTCGTCGCCCAGCACGTTCGTCAGCAGCGCCTTGAAGATCGCGATCTTGTCGATCTCGCCGCGCTCTTCGAGGCTCGGCACATGCAGCTCGATGACGGCGAGCCGGTAGAACAGGTCGGCACGAAACTCGCCACTCGCTACCATCTCGCGCAGGTTGCGGTTCGTCGCCGCCACGAGGCGGAAGTCCACGCGAATCGGCGAGGTGGCTCCCAGCCGCGTGACCGCGTTGTCTTCGAGCACGCGCAGCAGCTTCACCTGCTGATAGCGCGGCAAGTCACCGATCTCGTCGAGGAACAGCGTGCCGCCCGTGGCTTGCTCGAAGTAGCCGCGGTGCGCATGCACGGCACCGGTGAACGAGCCCTTCGTATGGCCGAAGAACAGCGACTCGAACAACCCATCGGGAATCGCGCCGCAGTTCACTGCCACGAACGCGCCCTTGCCGTACTGCTGGTGCCCGATGTGAAGTTGTTGTGCGATGCGCTCCTTGCCGACACCGGTCTCGCCACGCACCAGCACCGGATGGTTGCAGTCGGCAAAGGCACCCACTTCGGCGAGCAGGCCCTTCATTGCATCCGAATGCGCCACCAGCACGTCGGGCGCCTGCGGCGCGACATCGCGCGCACGCAGCTGGCGTACCAGCTTGGCGACCATCGTGCGCAGCTCGGCGCAGGTGAAGTCGTAGGGCAGAACGTGCAGGTACTCGGGCGGATACGTACGCGAATCGCGCTCGCGCGAAGCGGCAGCGACCCAGATCACGGGCATGCCTTGCAGCAGCTCGGTCGCGTGCGGCAACCCACCGCCGTCGATCACGGTGACGCTGATGATCGCAACGGAAGGGCGCAACGCGACACCACGGTCCTGCGAAGGCGGCGGCAGCCCATCAGCCCGGATGACTTCCACGTCGAAGCTCGCCATGCACCGCGCTATGCGGTCGAGGATGTCGGCTTTGCCTTCCCAGACAAAGAGGTCGAGTTCGTCGAAGTTGGAGGGGGAACTCATGCTTGAAGAGAGCGCATATCAGTAAACAAGGGTCGCGCCTTTATCGCAAGAAAGACGTGCCCCAACCTCTGTCTGGGCGAGGTTAATTCCCAGTAATTCGAGTAAATTATTTGTCAGTGGATCTAGAAGCAATTTTACTAGTTCGCCACTTAAAAGTGATTCCAATGAACCAAGAAGGCTGTTGACAAGACTGGAGGTGACTTCAAGCAATGGACCCAAAGGACCGCTTCCGGTGCTGTAATAGGTGTGAAGGTGAATTCCACTCAGGGTGGAGGATAAACTTTCGATTACTGATTTTGCGCTTAATTCTTGATACGAAGGATCTGGTGCTGGCCCGGAGTAAGGTGCGGCATCTATTTCGGGAAGATTTTCGCCGCTGGGGGTTGAATAAGTCAATGGCTTGAAAGAGCTTCCAATGTTTGAATTAATATTCAAGCCGATTCCTGCAATCACTGTTATTTTTGCGGCCGATGGATCTGAGACAAAAACACCAGCATTGTTTCGCCATTTTTCACCGTCACATTTGGCGCCCAGAACCGGTAGAAGCGGGCAGGAATCGTACTTCACTTCGCGATAGCCAATTTCCAAAATACTAATGGGCGCGGCAATTGGTTCAGCGGCTGTAAAAAAATCACTTTCCTCCATGGAGCCCACATTGAGGCGAGTGATACTTGTTTTTGCATCCGCTGTTAGGGATTTTTCGCCACCGCTTGGGCAAGTGAAGCCCGTCACGAGAGCGGACCCATTTCCGGCTTTAATACCAATTCTTATTGGATCCGCAAGCACTTCCGTATAAATAACTTTCATTGGCTGGCATGCTGGGGCGAGAAAATGGCCGCAGCCGAGCAGTTGTGAAAGAATATTTTCAATGCTCGCGACTAGATTTCCTAAATTCAAACTGGTAATGCTTTTGAGAAGATCGGTTATGGCGCCCAACGCTGGACCGACTAATCCTGTGATTTTGGAGATGATGTTATTCAATCCGGAAAGATTGATTGAAATTAATGCCCTGACTTGCGCTGTTTGAACTTGGATATTGTTTGGATCGCTGATCTTGTTAGGATTGATCAAGGCGGGATTGCGTATGGCAGATATCTGTGGTGGCTCGGTGGCTCGTACTTTGACGTTGAAGTTGGCGAGGCCATCAATTTTTATTGGAATTTCAGCCGCGAGCGAGTTTTTTCCGTTTGCAATTTGGATCGCTCCTTGTACTAATTGAAATATTTGCAAATTTGTTTGTAGGCCGGCAGCTTCGGTGCCCGTGGCTATGCTTAGAAACTCTTGAAGTTTTAAGTTGAATGGCGCGGCTTTAACACTAAGCAAGATATCTCCTAGCGCACCGATGGCAATATCAGTTGTTTCTCCTCCTCGTTGCATGGCGTTGATCATGGCTTGGAGAAGCAAGCCTGCATCAATTTCAGTTCCAAGCAATTGATCGTAGCTTAGTAGGCTAAGGTTGGCATCCAATAGTTTTAATTGATCAAAAACAGAAAGCAATTGAACGTCTGCGTCAAGTAGCCCTTGCCATCCTCCCGCGCGAACGGAGAGCTTAGAGCCCAGCATGCTGCCCAAGATCGCGTCCAATAGAACCGACTTCTCACTATTGATTTCAGCCAATGTGCTTCGTATGGTCAATGAAGCTAGGGGCTGCCGTTGGGTGGCAACCGCTTGAACACATATCGTCCGATTGCCTGTAAAGAAAGGAAGCAAAGTAGAAGGCGGGGGCTTGATTCGCACCCGAAATGCGTTCTCTGGCGAGGCAAGGGGAGAAAAATGGTCATCGGTGCCAGCAAAGCAGTCCGTGCTGACTGGCGTGACTTTCGTCGGGTCCCAGTGCCCGCATATTGCTTCTGTAAGAACAATGCCCGCGAAGTTCTTTACTGCGTTTGCGCGAGCGGCTAGCTCTGCAGAGGCGCATGCACTGCTTCCCCCTGGCGGCCCCAGCTTCTGCGCTCCAGCAAGGGCGGCGAGGTCTGCGGTTTTCTGAAGCTCTCGCTTCAGGTAGAACTGGTATCCCAATTCCGCGCCCACAAGCGTGATCACGATCAGGCTTAGCGCGATGGCTGTATTGATGACAATCGACCCGCGCGCGAGCCGTCGCGCGCGGGATCGAATGGGGCGTGTCGGTGTCGTGTTCATGCCGAGAGCCATTTCATGAAGCCTTGAGCGCCACAGTTGCGCGGCTTTGCAACTTGGGCGGAACCCAACTGGTATCGAACAACGACACCAAAGGCAGGATGGGGTTATCCCCGTAGCGATAGGTGACGGTCACGGCGCAACTTGCGTCAGCCGGTGAGCATCCGGTGAGCGAGACGGAGGTCAGGTCCGAGGCGCTGCTTGGGCAGGTGAGCGGTGGCACAAGCGAGCTTGCCAGCGAGTTTGAAACGGCTTGGCACACGCTGGCCAGAGACGGCGGCTGCGGCAGCAACCTGGCCGCCCGAGCCCCATCCTCTGCCGCACGCGAGATGGCTTGCTGCGTATAAAAAACTGCACCGAAGGTCACCAGCCCATACATCGCAATGAACAGCAGCAGGAAGACAAACGCGAATTCGATGGCGGCAATGCCGCGTTGACGCCCGCTTGCAGTGGCGATGCGGCGAGGTCGGACGTGGAGGGTTGTCACGGTTTTCACCTCAGCTCCAGCAACATGCTGGCCCTTCCGGCGATCTGGTCGGGAACGGCGAAGCTCGGCAAAGGTGGCAGCACCGATTGGAGATCGCCGGCCTGCACGACAACCTGGACTTGGCACCGTTGGCTCCAGGAAGGGCCGCAGGCGGACGCGGGGCACAGGTCGACTCCCGCTGCACCCTCCACATGGCAGATGGACACATCCGGGCGTTTCACCCGAGGCATCCAGTCGCTTCGAGCCTCGGCGACACTTGTAGCGCGAGCCACGCGAGCCCCGAGGGTGCTCTGGTACTGAAGCGCAGCCCGCGCCCCATCCTCCGCCGCGTTTTGCAGCCCCAGCCGGAACGCGAACAGCATGCCGTAGCAGATGGCGGCATACAGGACCGTAAAGAAGATCAGGAACACCATAGCGAACTCGATCGCGTACACGCCGCGCTGGGAGCGTGGCGAGCCTGGCGCGCGGATCGCTTGCATGGCGTTCTGTGACGTGTGAGCGGGGCGGGAGAAGCGGGGCCTTGCTACTTGCCGCCGCTGGACGTCTTCACCGTCGAGCTCATCCGCTCAGGAATCGGAAACTCGAAGCTCTTCAGGTACCGCTCATAGCTGCGGCCAGCAACGGCTCCCGCGATGGGCCGCGCCGTCCGCGAGGCGATCTCGCCGCTGCGTTGCCAGGCGAACAGGCTCAACGTAGCGTCGCCGACCTGGGGGGAAAGAAGATCGAAGGCCTCTTGCTCTTCCGCTGCCGCCGGGACGTCTTGCGCCAGCTGCGATGGGGACGCAGGTCCGGCGTGAGCGGTTCCGGTCGCCGTTACCGCAGATGTCTGACTGAGCGCGGCGTTACCTTGAGGAGCGCTTGTGCTGGCGGTCTGCGCTGCGGCTGCCGCCGTTACGAAGAAAAAGGCCGTGGCCAGCGCGCAGGCGGACAGCGTGGAAAGCCGGTGGGCAAGCTCGTTGTGGTTCATGGTGTCCCTCGTGGTGAAGTCGGGTTCGGTGAAAGAGGTGTGTCTGCGGCCGAGACGGGCGGATTCAGCTGGGTGGCAGTGCGTACGCCGCCCATGCCAGCCCAGCGGGTGGGCTTGAGTGCAAGCGGCAAGGGGGCTATCGGCTCATCGCGCGGCAGCATCGCAGACGCCGGTGCCGTGGCGGCCGAATTCCCTGCTGCTGCAGCCCGCATCTGCAGCGCAGCCGCGCGCACGGCGGCGCGCGTGGCTTCAGGCATGCGGTTCGAATCCATCAGGGCCGTGGCTTGTTCCTGTTGATGCGTGGCCTCGAGGTAGAGCGCCACGTTGGCCTGTGCCTGCTTGCTGTCGGGCTGCAATTGCAGGGACTGCATCAGCGGCAGGCGTGCCTCCTCAGGCTGGCCGGCGCGCAGGCTCGCATAACCAAGGTCGCTGAGCAACAAGGCATCAGTCGGGGTGCGGCGCTGTGCCTGCTTGAACAGTTGCACTGCCTCTGCGTAGTGGCCGCGTGCACCGGCCAGCAGGCCCAAGCCCCTGTAGCCCGCGCTCTCCTGCGGCGTGTTCAGCAAGCGTTTGTAGGCGGCTTCGGCAGGCTCAGGTTGGCCGGTCTGGCGCAGCGCGTCCGCGCGTACACGGGTGGAGTCGGGCGTGATGCCCCAGCGTTGCTCCAGGGCGTCGATGTGCGCAAGCGACGCGAACCACAGGCCCTGTTGCTGCATCTGGCCGACGACCTTGAGATAGGTCGCCTGGGTGTCGATATTGGCGCTGCTTTTCGTTTCGCTGGCGGCCTCGAAGGCTTGCCGCTGCTGGGCGTCTTCGCCCGCTGCGTAGTGGTCCTTGGTTGCGCCACACCCGGCAACTGCCAGAGCCAAGCCCATGGTCATGGATGCCCAGACGATGCGTACAGATGGGTTGAAGAATGCGCTCATTGGCCGACGCTCCCCAAGGCACGGAAGATGGCGATGAAGCCAGGACCTGCAGTCACGATCAGCAACGCGGGCAGGAGCGTGATGACCATGACGCCGGTCATCTTCACAGTGATCTTCCCGATGCGCTCTTTCATTTCCGAGCGGCGATGCTCGCGAAGGCGATCGCTGAAAGCGCGCAGCGGCTCCTGGACCGCGCCGCCATGGCGGTCGACTTGGACCAGCAGTGCAACCAGGCTGCCCAGGTTTTCATTCTTGTGCAGCGTGGCAAGGCGGTGCAGCGAATGTTCGCGCGTGCGGCCTTGGGCGTATTGCCGATTGGCCAGCGTCAATTCGTACCCCAGGACGCGCAGCACGTGCGAGAAGTCGCTCGCCATGACCTGCAACCCCTGGTCCAGACTCATACCCACACCCTGCAGTAATCTCAGAAGATCCACAAAGAGCGGCAGCTCTCTGGCGACTTTCGTGCGTCGCCCGGCCGCAACGCGGCCCAGCACCCATTTCGGTCCCATGAAGCCAATCACGAAGAGTGCGGCAAGCACGAGGATGGCGGTGCTCTGCTTGTGCCCTCCGCTCCAGAAAGCAAAGGCCAGCAAGGGCAGCAAAATCGCCAGTAGCACGCGCGTGACGAGGAAGATCAACTGGGCACGCTGGGAAGGCAGCCCGCATTGATCAATGAGGTTGCGGTCCTCGTCAGCAACGAAGGCCCGTCCGAGGCGCGAATTCAGCCAGTGGAATGGCAGTTCGACGTCGGCCTTGTACTGGCCACCGAACTCCGAGTCGACTTCGGTGGTGCCTATGGCCGATGACACCGTGCCTTGGTGAATCGCCTTGCCGATCGCGTGACCGCTGCGCACACGACGCAATTCCGACGCAATCAACGTGCCGGCCGCCACAAGCAGCCCGAGCGCCAGTAGCCCCAAGCTGATGGCTGTCAACGCACTGGGTGTCAGCATCATGTGATCCTCGCAAGTCGGTACAGCAGCAGGCCGCCCAGTGCTTGAAGTCCAAAGCCCGTGAGGACGAGCATCCGGCCGGTGTCATCGTTCCACATCCCGAGAAAGTAGCTTGGGTTGTTCATGATCATGAAGGCGCCCACACTCACAGGCAGTAGCCCCAGAATCCAGGCCGACAGCCGCGTCTCCGATGACATCGCCACCAGCTCGTGCTCGGCCTGTTCGCGATCGCGCATGAAGTTGCTCACGCGTTCGAGCAACAGGTCGGCGCGTCCGCCGTAGCGCACGCCCAGCCCGAGGATCGAGGCGAGAAGGAACATCTCCTCGACGCGCACGTTGGTGGCGGTCTGGTGCAATGCCTTGTCTAGATCCACGCCCGCACGCACCAAGGCGGCCGAGCGTTCCAGATGGCCGCGCAGTGGCTCCTGCGTGCTGCCGATGGCAAGCTGGAAGGCCGCCTGCGTCGAATTGCCGATAGTAATCAGACGAACCATCGCATCGATGTAGCCCGGCAATTGGCCCACCAGCTTGCGGCGCATCTTCTGCAACCGAAGCCAGACGCCGAAAGTGCCGGCCAGCGCGAGCAGCACCAGCGCGGCGAATGCGGCAAGCCAGCCACCGAACAAGCCGGCGACCAGCGACAGCGCCACAACGGCGACCAAGCCGAGAACGAGCACTTGAGCTTCGACCACGCCTACCAGCCATCCGGGCATCGCCCGGTCAAGCCAGCGTTTGGGCCGAGCGGCCGCAGCGGCCGTGGCCTCGGTCTCGAGCCACGGGTCGGTGGTCAGTCCGGAGACGACGCTGCTCATCGGTACGGTTGCCCGCGCGGGCAGCATCGCGGAGAATGCCGCTGGTGCTGACGCGCCCGTTCCCGCCCGGATTTGTTGATCGAGATGCCGCCCGACGGCGTGTTGCGTCTGGCGCTTCCTTGCCCATTGCCACAGGAGCAGCCCGCTCGCCGCCAGCAGCAGTGCAGCGACGGCGACACCAAGCAGCATGACCTCACGCACGGGGCTCCCCCTGCTGCGAGCGCGCGAGCGACTGGCGGAACCGCGTGATCTTCGGGGAGTGCGGCGCGATGCCCAGTGACACCCAGCGGTCGCGTTCTTCGCCGTCCGGCGACACGACTGGCTCGTAGCGATACAGCTCCTGCATCGCCACCACGTTGTCATTCACGCCCGTCACTTCGCTCAGCGAGATGATGCGGCGCTGGCCGTTCGACATCCGCCCGATCTGCACGATGAAGTCGATCGCACTGGCAATCTGGCGTCGCAGGCTCACTTCGCTGCCTTGATAGCCTGCAAAGCCTGCCAGCATTTCGAGGCGATAGAGGCACTCGCGAGGCGAGCTGGCGTGGATGGTTCCCATCGAGCCTTCGTGGCCGGTGTTCATGGCCTGCAGCATTTCGATGACTTCGGCGCCACGCACTTCGCCGACGATGATCCGGTCGGGCCGCATCCGTAGGCTGTTGCGCAGGAGGTCGCGGATCGACACCACGCCCGTGCCATCGAATCCGCCGGGGCGGCTTTCGAGGCGCACCACGTGACTTGTACTGAGTGAGAGTTCGGCCGTGTCTTCGATGGTGATCACGCGCTCGCGCGAGGGAATGAAGCTGGCGAGCGCGTTGAGCAGCGAGGTCTTGCCCGAGCTGGTGCCGCCACTTACTAGCACGTTGCAGCGTGCGCGCACCGCGATCTCGAGCAGCTGCGCCATGCCGGCATCGAAGGTGCCGAGCTTCACCAGGTCTGCGGGAGTCAGAGGCTCCTTGCGGAACTTGCGGATCGAGACCGAGAGGCCGTCGATGGCCAGCGGCTCGATGATGACGTTGATGCGTCCCCCGTCGGGCAGGCGCGCATCGACCATCGGGTTTGATTCGTCGAGCCGGCGCCCCAGTGGTGCCAGGATACGACGCACGATGCGCATGACGTGTTCGGAATCGGCAAAGCGCAGGGTCTCGCGTTCCAGCATGCCGTGCCGCGACACATAGACGTTCTGGTAGCCGTTGATAAGGATGTCTTCGACCGCAGGATCGTTGAGCAGGTCTTCCAGCGGGCCGAAGCCGGCCAGCTCCTTGGTCAGCGCATCGGCGATGAGCTGCATCTCGCGGTCGTTGATCGGCACGCGGCGCAAGCGCACGAAGCTGTCGACCTCCAGTTCGACGAACTGCTGGATCGACGCGCGCGACCAGCGGCCGAACTCCGCACCGAGCTCTTCAATGCGGCTCAGCAGATGATCGTGCGTCCAACTCTTGATGTCCTGGAACTGTTGGGAGTTGATGAACGCCTGGTCGTCGTCGGCAAATTCAATATCGGTGGACATGGGCTGTTCAACCTTGGGTAGGGCTCTTCCGGAAGCCGGTGATCTTCGACATCAGCGTCGAAGTCCAGCGCGTGGCTCCGAGTGGGGCGGGCACAGAGCCTGTCGTGCACTCTTGATGCAGGCTGCGCGCGAGGCCGGTCACGGCCTGTGAATAGGGGTCGTTGCGCGCGATGCGAACCAGCATCTCGCCGCGACTTGCGGCGCCGAGCAATTGGGCGCTGCGCGCTGGCAACACATGGCGAAGTGGCAATTCAAGCCGTTCGGCGATGTCCTTGGGCGACAGCCCCACATGGCTGTCGAACTTGTTGACGACGAGTGACAGCTGGTCGGTTTCGATACCGCGCGTCCGCAATTCCTTGAGCATGGTTGCGGTGGACACGATGGCGCCGATGCTCTGATCGCACACGACCCAGGCGCGTTGGGCTTCCTTTACCGTCTGCGCCACGAAGTCGATGGTCGAGAAGCCGCCGAGGTCGGCAATCTGGAAATCGAAGAAGTCGCCCAGCCGCTTGATCAATGCGACCGATTCCGCGTGCGAGATCTCGCGCACCTGCGCAAGACTTGCTGGCAACGGCAGCACGGCGATGCCGCTGGCGTGATGGGCGAGGGCGGTGTGCAGCAGTGTCTGGTCGAGGCGGCGCAGGTTGCGCACGCCATCGACGAAGCTGAAGCTGCTCTGAGTGTCGAGGTAGAGCAGTCCGTCGCGTGCAGGCAGGCCCAGGTCGAGCAGGGCGACGCCATGTCGCGCGCTGCGGCCCGGGGTCTTTGCCGGCGCCTGCGCCGGCTGGGCCAGTTGGTCGTGGAGCGCGATCGACAAGCTGGCCGCGAGCGTGGTCACGCCGATGCCCGGCCGGGCACCGAGCAGCGCGATGGTGTTTCCGCGGGTGCCACTCGAAAGGGTGCTGCGGCGGTCGAGCAGCTTGCGCAGCGTGCTGGCTGCATCGGTCTGCGGTGCGGCGATGTCGATGAAATCGTCCACACCGGCACGCAGTGCGGCCAGCATCGAGGCCGGCTCGGCCGAAACGCCCGTTGCCAATACCGGCAGCTCGGGCCAGTCGCGCTTGAGGTGTTGATGCAACTCGCTCGCTGCCCGGGCGTGGTCGCCGGAGAAGTCGAGAAAGACGGCTGCGGGGCTGAGCAGGGCGATGCGCTCGCCGACCAACTTGGTGTCGGGCGGCAGAACCACCACGGCGCCCTGTCTGCCGAGCGCATCGGTCAGCCAGGTGATGTGGCCGTCGTGAGGCGAGGCGAAGAGGTAGGTCTCTGCGCCAGTCTCTGGAAGCGGGTCGCGTGGGGCATTCATGGCGTCGGCCACGGGTGTTCGGTCGCTGGTGTCCATCAACGGGAGAAGCCTGGCACCGCCGTGCCAGAGGCCGGCCCCAGGAGATGGGCGCGCCACACAGGGCCATCGCGCTGCTCGGCGCCGCCGGGCAGGTACGGGGCGAGGTCGGTGTTGCGCGCAATCGGCTTCACCAAGTGTGGGGTGACGAGAATGACCAGTTCTTTCTCGTTCATCTGGTACCTGTTCTGCTTGAAGAACGTACCGATCACCGGAATGTCGCCGAGCAGTGGTACCTTGTCCGCATTCGAGGTGGTGTTGCGGCTCACGAGGCCGCCGATGATGAAACTCTCGCCGTCGCCGAGCTCGACCGTGGTGTCGGCACGGCGCGTGCTGATGGCCGGGACCGCAACGCCGCCGATGCTCAGTGAGTTGGTGTAGTCGAGATCGCTGGCTTCTGGTGCCACCTTGAGCACGATGCGATCGTTCGACAGCACCGTGGGCGTGACCGTGAGGCCGATGCCGAAAGGCTTGTATTCGATGCTCGTGGTGCCCAGGCCCTGCGGCGCGGGCACCGGCAGTTCGCCGCCGGCCAGGAAGCTCGCGCTCTGGCCAGACAGCGCTACCAGCGTGGGCTCGGCGAGCACGCGTGCCATGCCGTTGCCTTCGAGGAATCCGACATTCAGTCCGATACCGGCCTTGCCGAAGTTGAACAGCAGGCTGAAGGCTTGGGCGAGCGGGTTGGCGTAATCGCCGCTGATGCTTCCATCCGATGCGAAAGACGCGGACCTCAGTGACGCCGGCGTGAAGGAGCCGAAGCTGAATCCATTGGAATTGGCACGCGTGCTGAAGATGTTGAGGCCCGCCTGCTTGAGCACGCTGCGGTTGAACTCGACGACCTTGACCTCGACCTGCACGGTGTTGCTGCGCACGTTGACGACGGAGCGGTCGACCAGCACGGCTTTTTCTCCGCCGGCGGCCAGCGCTGCATCTCGCGCTTCCTGGTGCGCGGTCAAGCTGTCGAGCGTGCCGGTGAGTGTCGAGGCGCGCCTACGCACTTCGAGCGCGTACACCATGGCGGTCGATTGGCCCTTTTCCCAGAGCATCAGCGTGGTCCGGCCGGCAGCCTTGCCGGTCACGATCAGGCGCGCAGCCGGGGAGCTCGAAGATTGACGCGTGAGAGCCACTCCGGCGACCGCTTCGTCGGCAATGGCCATGCGCTCGATGCCCTTCGGAATCAGCAGTTCCTTCTGCGTGCCGGCGTCGACGCGGAATTGGATCGGCGCGCCCGAAGCGACGGCTTGCGCATTGGCTACCGAGGACGCAACAGGCCAGACGCCGGGTGTCAGCAAGCACAGCGCCACGAAGGTCGGGCGCAGGGTATGGACCGGAGCGTTGGGTTTCACGCGAGGAGGATGCGTCATGGTGTTTTTTTCGTGCGGGGCGTGCATGGGCGTGGCACGGATCAGTAGTGGATGGTTTCGCTGCGGTCGCCGCGAATGACCTCGACCGAGAGTCCGCTGCGGCTGCCACCGGCGCCGGCTGCAGCCGCGGGCCGTGCCGCGGCGAGGGGCGTGCGCAGGGCGCTTGGCTTGCCGCCGGTCACGAAATCGGCGGCAGTCAGGCCGGCTTGGGCGCGATCCAGGCCTTCGAGCGGCGCGCGCGGCGCTTCGCCACGCTTTGGCGATGCTGGCTGTAGGGCTGTGGGCAATTCGGCAAAGAGCTTCGGATCGGGCTCCGACATGTCGGTGGGATTGCGTAGCGCCAGCAGCAGTCGGCCGCTGTTCTCCGCGAGTGTCAGGCGGTTGACGTCGTCTAGCGGCACTGCGAGCACGGCCGTGCGTGCGGTTTCGGCGCGTTGTTGCTGCGCCTGCGGGTTGCCGTTCTTATCGGTCTTGGAGGGCAGGCCGTCAACCGATGCGCTGCCGAAGGCCAACACACGCTTGCGCGACAGCAGTAAGCGCGACTGGCTGCGATCGATGTCCTTGCTGTCGGACTTCAGCATCAGGAACACGTCGACGAAGTCACCGGGCTGGACCTTGTTGCCCACGCCCATGACCTCGTCAGCTTTGATAGCGACGGCGCGCTCGCCTTCGGCAACGCGCAAGGCAAGGCCGGAAACCAGCTGGCCTTCGAGCAGGGGCGAGCCTTCACCGAGGTCGATCACCGGGACGCGGCCGGCGAGGGGCGCAGTCTCTTTGAAGGCTCCCGCAGGATTGATCGTCAGCTGCTCCACGCGCAGGGCATCGGCCGGGATCGCCTGGCCAGCTGGCAGCGGCTTGACAGCGATGACTACCGGGAAGGTCTGAGCCTGTGATGCCTTGGCAGGCGCAGCGCCGGAGGTTGCGCTTGCAGGCGGCGGAGGCGGTGCCTTGCGGCTGAGAACCCATGCATAGCCTCCGAGTGCGAGAGCCAGAAGCACGAGGATGGCGGCGACGATTTTGGTGAGGTTGATCATGGGCGGCGAACTGAAGGAAGGGAGCAAGCATTCATGATGAAGAGATGAAGGGCCTGCGAGTCGGGTCAGAGCTAGTTGTGGCTAGCTCTGTCGCCCCCAAACCATCCACGCCGCAGCGGCCAACGCGAGATAGGCCGCATAGGGAATGATGCGAGGCCGGCGGGTAGACGCACCGGATTCGAGCGTTCGCGATGGGCCTAAAAGCATCAAGGTGAGTCGTGGGGAAAAAGGCCAGCGCTTGAGGGCCAACCAGAGGACGCTGTGAGCGCCAGCGATCAGACTGGCGATGATCCAGATCGGCACCAGCGCCGACAGGCCGACCCACAGTCCGAGGGCGCCTGCGAACTTCACGTCGCCTGCTCCCATAAGACCAACGGCGTAGAAGCACAGGAGAAAGCAAAAGCCCACTGCGGCGCCAATACCCGCCTCTGACCATCCGATGCCGAACGGTTGCACCTCAAGGGCCAGTGCTGCCAGCGCAGCCAAGGCGCCGGACAGCACAAGCCAGTTGGGGGCACGGCGCTGGTGGAAGTCATAAGCAGCAACGAGAAGAAGCCACAGTAACCAAAATGACGTCAACGTCATGATTTGTGTGCGGCTCCGTGCGCTTTGCCTAGTGCCTGCTTATCAGACGGGTGGAGTCGTGGGGGGGTTAATTTTTGCGGAAATTTTGCCAAAGAGAGCAGACAAGTCCGTGCCGAGAGTGCCCAAAGTAGCGGCAATTGCGATGGAAACCAATCCAGCAATCAATCCATATTCAATCGCAGTGGCACCCTCTTCATCGCGCAGAAAACGAGTAATAGAACTAAGCATGGTGATCTCCTGAAAGGAAGTGTTAACAAAGGCTGGCACGGTGGATGTTATACAGCGTAACTCCGTGTATCAAGGGCAGAAACACATGGGATTGAGTCCCGGATGTGCTACTCGGAGGGGTAAAGCAGGAAAACGGCCAGCCTCGTTCGGCCCCCACAACGGGGCAGAAAAGGTCACTTATTCACAGTGTGGAGATGTTCGTTTCCCTCTGTAAACCGCATGCACACTGGCATGGACGAGGGGAACGCGTTACGGGCGAGGGAACGTCCGAAAGTTGAGTGTTACGGGAACACGCCCGTTACGTGTTACGTAGCGGGGTACCCAGGAGTGCAATTTGTAACGCTCGACAAGGTGGCCCTGTTTGGGCAATAAATCACACTTTTGGGGCCGAGACCCCTTCGGTGATGGGGCCTCAGCCCAGGATTTC
Source organism: Variovorax sp. EBFNA2 (assembly GCF_033802765.1). Lineage (NCBI taxonomy): Bacteria > Pseudomonadati > Pseudomonadota > Betaproteobacteria > Burkholderiales > Comamonadaceae > Variovorax > Variovorax sp. EBFNA2. The sequence goes on along the minus strand of NZ_CP138496.1, from coordinate 5,511,500 downwards.
TTCGTGGAAGAGCTTCCACTCACCCGCTTGGCGGAGCCAGTACTGGCGGCGGGTTCGGCCGTTCTTCTCGCCCTCGAACACCTCGCCGAAGGTGGCGACCATGGTGTCCTCGGTGTCGCGCCAGTGGAGGTACGACACGTCCTTGATTTGCACTCGTTTACCTTGTGCGTAGGTCAATTCGTCGCGGAGCACCGAATTGGCATCGACGGGCTTCCGGCTGGCGCGCTGGAAATCCGGCAAATAGAACTTCTTCAATTGCGCTTCATTGCCGCTGGCACGTGCGTCTTTCCAGGCGGCAATTGAATCGGCGAATTTCTTTTCTTCTTTTTCGGCCTGCGGCTGCGAAATCCATTGCAGGCTGCGCGCGGTGACGACGGGCGTGGCGCCGATCTGCACCTTGCGCAGCAGCTGCTTCAAGTCGGGGTTGGCCATGACGACGCAGCCGTCGCTGGCGAGCGGCGCCCGCGCAAACTGCTGGGGCGGGGTGCCGTGCAGCCAGATGCCACTGCCGGTCTTGCCGCGCCGCACGTCGTACGGGTTGGGGTAGTTGATGGGCAGGGCGCCGGCGCCGTAGAAGTCTTTGAGCGAGCGCGGGTCGAGGCTGCTGGTGATGTAGTACACGCCCAGCGGGGTGCGCGCGTCGCCTTCGACGGCCTTGTCGGTGCCCGACTTGCCGACCGAAATGTAGTAGTCGGCGACGAGCTTCATGCCCTTGTCGGAGTTCTCGAACAGGTACAGCCGCGAGCGCGACGCATCGACGGCAATGGCGAAGCGGCTGCGGGTTGAGAGGGTGAGGAACTGCGAGGGCACGGTGCCGGCGGGCGGGCGTTCGCGCAGGGCCTGCAGGCGGCGGCGCGATTCCTCGTGCAGCTCGACCATGGCCGGGTTGCCGCGCAGGCGCGCGATGCCGGCGGTGTCGGGCATGGCGTTCGACGGCGGCACCTGCGCTGCGAGCAGGTCGCCGTACACCAGCTGCGCGAGCTGGAAGTTCGGGTGGTCGCGCACGAGGGTCTGGGCCTTGGCCAGCGCCTCGCGGCTCTTGCCGCGGCCGAACAGCTCGTAGACGGCGATCAGGCGCGCCTCGGCGCCGTTGGCTTCCTGGAGCGGCGCGGCTGCTCTTGCGGACTTGCGGGCCGGGCGCGCGGCGCCTTGGCTGTCCGCCACGGGGGACCGCTTGCCCTTGGCTTGCAGCTGCGTCTTGCTCGCACCGCTGCCGGCTTTGCTGGCCCGCGCTTCCTTGGCAGACGCCCGACTGCCGCCGGCCTTGGCGCTCTTCGCGCTGCCGGCCTTGGCGGTCTTGCTGCTGGTGCTGTTGTTGTTGGCTGCGAGCGCGGCGCCGGGCGTGGCCAGCAGAAGCGCAGAGGCGGCCATCAAGGCCGCGAGCAGTTTCCCGCTCCGCAGCGGGAACGGGAGGGGCTGAAGCCGGCCTTGCCGGACGATGTCTGCCACTAGCCGCCGACGCTTTCCTTGCGAATGTGCCACTGGTTGCCAGAGCGTTGGAGCTCGAGCGTCTTACGGCTCGCGATGTTGAGGTTGTCGGCGCGGTAGACCTGGCGGAACTTGGCGGTGGCGGTCTGTCCGTCGACCTTGATCGCGAGGTTCTCGAGGTTCACGCTGATGCTGGACTTGCCGACGATGCGGGCGCGGCGGTCTTCTTCCCAGGCCTTGCGGCTCTGTCCGCCGGCGGGCGCGAAGTCGCTGCCGTAGGCGGCGAGGTAGCGGTCCATGTCCTGGCTGGCCCAGGCCGAGGCCCAGCCGCGCACGACGGCTTCGATCTCGGCGGTGGAAGCCGGCGCAGCGGCAGGTGCCGGTGCGGGAGCTGGTTCAGGCGTCTTGGCAACCGGTGCGGGCGCTGCCGCCACCTTGACGGGCGGTGCGACAGGCGCGGCGGCGGGTGCCGGCGCTGGTGCGGGCGGGGGCGCCTTGGCAACGGGCGCAGGTGCGGGCACGGGAGCCGGCGCCTTGGCGACCGGTGCGGGCGCAGGCGCCGGCGTGGGTGCCTTCGCAGCCGGAGCGGGTGCGGGCGTCGTCGTGGCCGATGCCACGAGGGTCGAGCCGCCCTTCGAACCGGCCGTCGGCGTGGTCGTGAAGAGCGAGCGGATCACGGCCAGCTTGGGCTGCACCGCGGTGTTGTTCTGGTCGAGCTGTAGCGCCTTGCTGTAGGCCTGGCTGGCCAGCCGCGCGTACACATCGCCGAGGTTTTCCTGGGCGGTGGCGTAGCTGGGGTTGGTGCGAATGGCGCTTTCGAGGGCGTTGCGGGCCTTGTCGAACTGGTTCTGGCTCGCGTAGATGACGGCGAGGTTGTTGAACGGTTCGGGCAGCTCGGGCGCGTCTTGCGTGAGCTGCGTGAAGGCGGCGATGGCCTCGGCGCGCTTGCCGGTGTCGAGCTGGATCACGCCCTTCAGGAAGCGCATCTGCGGATCGCGGGGCTTGTCCTTGAGGAAGGCGTCGGCCTTGGTCATGGCTTCGTCGAGCTTGCCGGCCTGCATCAGGCGGTCGACGTCCTCGTGTTCGGTCGCGGCCAGCGCGGGGAGCGTGGTGCCACAGGCCGCAACGGCCAGGAGCAGGGCGCGCACGGTGGGGGAGAAGCTGAAGCGGGCGCGAGGCCTGGGGCTCTTGGGCATTGCGGACAAGACCTCGTGGTAGGGGAAGGGGAATGCGGCAGGCATTGTAAATGCGCCCGTCACCTCTGGATACCAAGCTGACAAGGCCGTCGAACGGCCCTATTCACAGTTGTGCCGAACTTGTGCGCCGCAGCATCATCATGTAACGTATCGTAAGCAAAATACACGTGTTTACCCTGATTTTTCTATCCCTTTGGAGTCCGTCTTGAAGATCACCAAACGCCGCCTGCTCGAAGGCGGCGCTGCAGCCATTGCCAGCTCGCTGTTCACTCCGGCCTCGTGGGCCCAGCGCGCCGCAGGCGGCGATGCCGCCTGGCCGACCAAGCCCGTGCGCATCCTCGTGGGCTTTCCGGCGGGTGCCTCGCCCGACCTGGCGGCGCGCGCCATCGCGGAGCCGCTCTCGAAGATCCTGCGCCAGCCGGTGACGGTGGAGAACAAGCCCGGTGCCAGCGGCAACCTCGTGGCCGCCGAAGTGGCCAAGGCCACGGACGACCACACGATCGGCGCACTGATCAACGGCAACCTCACGATCGCCAAGCTGCTGAACCCGTCGCTGGGTTTCGACCCCGAAAAAGACTTCGCGCCCATCGGTCTCATCGGCACGGCGCCGCTGGTGCTGGTGGTGTCGGGCAGCGCCGCGGGCAAGTCGGCGGCCGACCTGTTGTTGTGGGTGCGCAACCTGGGCAGCGGCGGCAAGTACGGCACGCCGGGCGTGGGCACCGTGGGCCATCTGGGCATGGAGCTGCTCAAGAGCCGCGCCGCCATCACCGCGCAGCACAAGCCCTACACCGGCAACCCGCAGGTGATCGCCGGCATCCTCGCGGGCGAGATCCAGCTGGCGCTGCTGCCGCCCGGTTTGGCGATGCCGCACGTGAAGTCGGGCAAGCTCAAGGCCATCGGCGTGACCTCGCCCGAGCGCAGCCCGCTGGTCAACGAACTGCCGACGATCCGCGACGCCGACGTGCGCGGCGCCGACCTCGAGATCTGGACCGCGCTCGCCGCGCCCGTGAGCATGAAGCCGGCGGCCGTGGCCAGGCTCAATGCCGCGCTGGTCGAAGTGATCAGTTCGCCCGAGGTGAGCGAGGCGCTGCTGAAGACCGGCTGGCAGGCGCAGCCCGGTTCGCCCGACACGCTGGCCAAGCGCATGCGCGCCGACACGACACGCCTGGGCGGCGTGATCATCATGAAAGGCATTCGCTCCGAGGCCTGATGCCTTGCTCCCTCTCCCTCTGGGAGAGGGTTGGGGTGAGGGCGCGACGGCCTTCACTTGATGTCGGCCTTGCTCTTTCCTAAAGCAGCGCCGACACCTGCTTCGCCGCATCGATCAGCGCCGGCAGCATCGTCTCCTGCATCACCTTCGCACTCGTGCGATTCGCCTGCCCGCTGATGTTCAGCGCGGCCACCATGCGGCCCTGCCGGTTCACGATGGGCGCGGCCACGGAGATCAGGCCTTCTTCCAGCTCCTGGTTCACCAGGCACCACTGCTGCTTGCGTGCCTGCGCCACCTTGGCCATGAGCGCTTCGATGTCGGTCACGGTGTGCTTGGTCAGCAGCTCGAGGTTCGAGGCCTCGAGGCGCGCGCGCACCTCGTCGTCACTCAAGTCGGCCAGCAGCAGGCGGCCCAGCGACGTGCAGTACGCCGGCAGCCGTGAGCCCACGCCCAGGCTGATGCGCATGATCTTCTGCGTCGGCACGCGCAGCACGTAGACGATGTCGGTCGCGTCGAGCACGGCGGCCGAGCACGACTCCTGCACCTGCTGCACCAGCGCTTCCATCACCGGCTCGGCGCGGTTCCAGATCGGCATCGACGACAGGTAGGCAAAGCCCAGGTCGAGGATGCGCGGCGTGAGCGTGAAGAGCTTGCCGTCGGTCACCACGTAGCCCAGCGTCTGCAGCGTGAGAAGAATGCGCCGCGCCCCCGCACGCGTGAGGCCGCTGCCGGCCGCCACCTCGCTCAGGGTCTGGTGCGGCGCGCTCGCGCTGAACGAGCGAATCACTTGCAGCCCGCGCGCAAAAGACTGCACGTAGCTGTCGCCAGGTGCGGGCGTGTCGGCGGTGGAACTGGCGGAAGCGGGGCGGGTTGCCATGGCGAGCGATCCTCTCTAAAATTCATTATACGAACAAAAGTTCTTTAGACGAACAAATTGCAGTTCGCGAGGATTCGTGAATTCGGCAGGCTGTTCGGACCGTTCGGTTTCTTTCTTCACTCCCGGAGACAAGCTTCATGATCAACAAGATCGCGCGCTCGGTCGCCGATGCCCTCGCGGGCATCCAAGACGGCGCCACGGTGCTCATCGGCGGCTTCGGCACCGCCGGCATTCCAGGCGAACTCATCGACGGCCTCGTCGAGCAGGGCGCCAAGGACCTCACGGTCGTCAACAACAACGCAGGCAACGGAGAGACGGGCCTTGCGGCGCTGCTCAAGGCCGGCCGCGTGCGCAAGATCATCTGCAGCTTCCCGCGCCAGGCCGACAGCCAGGTGTTCGACGGCCTGTATCGCAGCGGCAAGCTCGAGCTCGAACTCGTGCCCCAGGGCAACCTCGCCGAACGCATCCGTGCGGCGGGTGCCGGCATCGGTGCCTTCTTCTGCCCCACGGGCTACGGCACGCAGCTCGCAGGCAACCGCGAAACGCGCGAGATCGACGGCAAGCAGTACGTGCTCGAGTACCCCATCCACGGCGACGTGGCGCTCATCAAGGCCGAGCGCGGCGATCGCTGGGGCAACCTGGTCTACCGCAAGGCCGCGCGCAATTTCGGCCCGGTGATGGCCATGGCCTCGAAGAAGACGGTGGCCACCGTGCACGACATCGCCGAGCTCGGCACCCTCGACCCCGAGACCATCGTGACCCCGGGCATCTTCGTGCACCAGGTGGTGCGCATCGAACGTGTGGCCACGCAGGCCGGCGGCTTCAAGAAGGCAGCATGACCATGAGCTACACACGTCGCACCAAGGACCAACTGGCAGCCCGCGTCGCACAAGACATCTTCGACGGCGCCGTCGTCAACCTCGGCATCGGCCAGCCCACGCTCGTGGCCAACCACCTGCCGAAGGGCCGCGAAGTCATCCTGCAGAGCGAGAACGGCATCCTCGGCATGGGCCCCGCGCCCGAGGCCGGCGAAGAAGACTACGACCTCATCAACGCCGGCAAGCAGCCCGTCACGCTGCTGCCGGGCGGCTCGTTCTTTCACCACGCCGACAGCTTCGCGATGATGCGCGGCGGCCACCTCGACATCTGCGTGCTCGGCGCGTTCCAGGTGTCGGCCACGGGCGACCTTGCCAACTGGCACACGGGCGAGAAAGACGCCATTCCCGCCGTCGGCGGCGCGATGGACCTCGCCATCGGCGCCAAGCAGACGTGGGTCATGATGGATCTGCTCACCAAGCAAGGCGCAAGCAAACTGGTGCAGGAATGCACCTATCCGCTGACCGGCATCGGCTGCGTCAAGCGCGTGTACTCCGACCTCGCCACGCTCGAGTGCACGCCGCAGGGCCTGAAGCTCGTCGACCTCGTCGAAGGCCTGAGCCGCGAAGAGCTCGAGACGCTGGTCGGCCTTCCGATCGCCGCCTGATCCGTTCAACCCATTCAAGAGACAACTCACATGACCACCCAAGCCTTCATCTGCGACGCCGTGCGCACCCCCTTCGGCCGTTACGGCGGTTCGCTCAGCAGCGTGCGCACCGACGACCTCGGCGCTGTGCCCTTGCGCGCACTCATCGAGCGCAACAAGAACGTCGACTGGCAAGCGGTAAGCGACGTGCTCTACGGCTGCGCCAACCAGGCCGGCGAAGACAACCGCAACGTCGCGCGCATGTCGGCGCTGCTCGCGGGCCTGCCGATTGAAGTGGGCGGCGGCACCATCAACCGCCTGTGCGGTTCGGGCCTCGATGCACTGGGCACCGCAGCCCGCGCCATCCGCGCCGGTGAAGCCGGCCTCATGATTGCCGGCGGTGTCGAAAGCATGAGCCGCGCGCCCTTCGTCATGCCCAAGGCCGAGAGCGCCTTCAGCCGCAACAACGCGGTGTACGACACCACGATCGGGTGGCGCTTCGTCAACAAGCTCATGAAGGCGCAGTACGGCGTCGACTCGATGCCCGAGACGGCCGAGAACGTGGCGACCGACTACAAGATCGAGCGCGAAGCGCAAGACCTGATGGCGCTGAACTCGCAGTTGCGCGCCGTGGCCTCGCAGAAGTCCGGCTTCTTCGATGCCGAGATCGTTCCGGTCACCGTGCCGCAGAAGAAGGGCGACGCGATCATCGTCAACAAGGACGAGCATCCGCGTGACACCACGCTGGAGGCGCTGGCCAAGCTCAAGCCCATCGTGCGTCCCGACGGCACCGTCACCGCCGGCAATGCCAGCGGCGTGAACGACGGCGCCTGCGCGCTGCTGCTGGCCGACGAAGCCAGCGCCGCCAAGCACGGCCTCACGCCGCGCGCCCGCGTGGTCGGCATGGCCACGGCCGGCGTCGCGCCGCGCATCATGGGCATCGGCCCGGCGCCCGCCACGCAGAAGGTGCTGGCGCTCACCGGCCTCACGCTCGACCAGATCGACGTCATCGAACTCAACGAAGCCTTCGCCGCGCAAGGCCTTGCCGTGCTGCGCCTCTTGGGCCTGAAGGACGACGACGCGCGCGTGAACATCAACGGCGGCGCCATCGCACTGGGCCACCCGCTCGGCGCCAGCGGCGCACGCCTGGCCACCACCGCGGTGAACCAGCTGCACAAGGGCGGCGGCCGCTACGCGCTGTGCACCATGTGCATCGGCGTGGGGCAAGGCATCGCCGTGATCCTGGAACGCGTCTGATGGCTCTCGCCCGACGCGAGCTGCTGCTGGGCCTGCTGGCCGCGGCGGGCCTGCCCACGCATGCGCAGCCGAGCGATGCCAAGCCGATCCGCATCGTCGTGCCGTTCGCGGCCGGCGGCGGCAACGACGTGTTCGCACGCCAGATGGCCAAGGGCCTGGGCGAAGTGCGCAAGTCGGGCGTCATCGTCGACAACAAACCCGGCGCGGGCGGCAACCTCGGCACCGAGCAGGTGGTGCGCAGCACGCCCGACGGCAGCACGCTGCTGCTGGGCCACACGGGCACCGTGTCGATCAACCCGGCGCTGTACAAGGGCCTGAAGTTCGACGCGCGCAAAGACCTGCTGCCCGTGGCCATGTTCGCGTCGTCCGCGCTCGTGCTCGTGGTGCCCGCCGCATCGAAGGTTCGCACCGTGGCCGACCTCGTCAACGAGGCGAAGTCGCGCCCGGGCCTGCTCGACTACGCATCGAGCGGCAGCGGCACCGGCGGCCACCTCACGGGCGAACTCTTCGCGCAGCGCACCGGCGCGAAGATCAATCACATCCCCTACAAGGGCACGAACCCCGCGCTCACCGACCTCGCGGGCGGGCAGGTGCACGTGATGTTCAGCGTCATCCCGCCCGCGCTCGCACTGGTCAAGGGCGGGCGTCTGCGCGCCATCGCCGTCACGGGTGCCAAGCGCCTGCCGTCGCTGCCCGACGTGCCCACCGTGGCCGAGTCGGGCCTGCGCGAACTCGCGGGCTTCGAGAGCACGCTCACCTACGGCATCCTCGCGCCGCGCGGCACGCCCGATGCGTTCGTGAAGACGCTGTCGGCGCAGATGCTGCAGGTGGCGAGCGGTGCCGAGTTCCAGTCGCGGCTCGACGTGGAAGGCGCCGTGCCGCTGCTCGGCGGGCCGGCCGACTACGCCGCGCTCATCGCGAAGGAAAGCGCGCTGTGGGCCGGCATCGTCAAGGCCTCGGGCGCGTCGGTCGACTGACCGGGCGGCTGCGCGCTGCACCCAATCAATCAACGATTTTTAAACCGGAGACTTCCTTCATGTCCTTCTTCCGTTCGTCGCTCTCGCGTCGCGCCATCGCAGCGGCCGCGCTGGCCCTGACTGCCGGCGGCCTCCTGCCGCTGACGGCTTCGGCACAGCAACAAGCTGCAGCCTTCCCGACCAAGCCCGTGCGCATCATCACGCCGTTCCCGGTCGGCGGTGGTCCCGACGGCGTGGCCCGCCTCGTGGCCGACAAACTCTCGCGCGCCTGGGGCCAGCCGGTGGTGGTCGAGAACCGCCCGGGTGGCAACGGCTTCATCGCCATCGACGCCTTCAAGCGCGGCGCAAAAGACGGCCACGACATCGTCGTGCTCGACAACGTGCACCTGGCCGCGTACCCGGCGTTGTTCAAGAAGCTGCCCTACGACGCATCGAAGGACTTCGACGCGCTGCTGCCGCTGTTCAAGACGTATTTCTTCTTCACCGTGGGCACGAACAGCAAGTACAAGACCGTGGGCGACCTCATCGCCGACGCCAAGGCCAACCCCGGCAAGCTCGACTACGGCTCGTGGTCGGTCGGCAACCCGGTGCACCTGGGCTCGGAGCTCTTCGAGTCGGCCACCGGCACGCAGATGGAACACATCATCTACAAGGAAACCACGCAGCTCTACACGTCTGTGGCGACGGGCGAGCTGGCCTTTGCATTGGGCAGCAGCGCCACCGCCGGCCCGCTGCAGCGCGCCAACAAGCTGCGCTTCCTGGCCGTGGCCGCGCCCCAGCGCAACGCCGCCTTCCCCGACGTGCCGACCGTGAGTGAATCGGGCGGCCCGAAGGGCTTCGAGGTCATCGGCTGGAACGCCATTGCCGTGCCCAAGGGCCTGCCGGCTTCGGTGACGGAGAAGATCAAGCGCGACATCGAGAAGGGCCTGGCCGAACCCGACGTGCTGGAGAAGTTCAAGAGCTTCGGCTACGAGCCGTTCCCGACCACGCGCCCGCAGTTCGACCAGTTCGTGGCAACGGAAACGAAGCGCTTCACCGACGTGATCCGCAAGGCGAACGTGTCGCTGGACTGATTGCTCGCGCTCGGCGCACCACCCGCAACGAACAAGGCACCCGCGAGGGTGCCTTTTCTTTTGGGCGCGTCGGTGCCGCGCGTGGCGCGAAAGAGTGTGCTGTGCAAATGTCACATGTTACGCACGGATACGCGCCAGGGTAGACCGTCTACCGCACGCCCTGGCAGAGGCGGTGCGGCCCCGTATCCGGTAGGCCGCTCCCATTTCAGGGTACCCCCTTGCAGGGATACGCGTAACCGGCACCCGTTCTTACATTTTTGACTTGCACATCCGAAATCGTCGCCGTGTGGAGGAGCCAGCCATTGCTGCTGCACACGGATTCCAACCTGCTCAGTCAGTGAACGAAGAGGGAGTTGAAGTCATGAACCAGATCTTTCGAACCCTGTGGAATCCCGCCGCCGGCACCTGGGTGGCCGCGCCGGAAATCGCGCGCGGCCACGCGCGATCGTGCAGCGGGGGCGGCGTGCGCGTGGTGGCGGCCGCGGTGTCAGCGGCGGCCCTGTGGGTGTGCGTCGTGCCCGTGCTCGCGGCCGGCGGCGCGGGTGGCCAGCCGATCGGCGACCCGTCGCTGAACGCGGGCGCTGGCGGCAGCGATGGCACGGGGGGCAGCGGCGGCTTCAATGACAACACGGTCAATGCTTTCGGCGGCGCGGGCGGATCGTCGACGCCGGGCGGCGTCACGGCGGGGGCCAACGCCAGCATCGGCAGCTTCCCCGGTGCCACGCCGGGCGCCGGCGGCGCGGCCGGCACCACCAGTACGCCCACCGGTCCCGGTGCGTTCCAGGGCGACGCCGGTGGCGCGGGCCAATCGCAGACCGGTGACGCGGCCAACGGCAACGGCTACGGCGGCGGTGGCGGCGGTGGCTTCCAGGGGATGTCGATCGCCAACAACGTGGCCAACTCGTCCGACAGCTACACGGGCGGCATCGGCGGCGCGGGCGGCAACGGGTACTGGGCGGCCGGCGGCGGTGGTGCCGGCGGCTACGGCTCGATCCTCATCGGTCCGCTCGGCAGCTACACGGCCACGGGGTCTTCCACGGGCGGCGCGGGCGGGCAGGGCGGGAATGCCTTCTCGCAGGCCGGCGGCGGCGGCAGCGGGGGCGGCGGGTTCTACCTGAATGCGACCAACCCGGGGCTCAGCTTCAACAACTCCGGCTCGCTCACGGGTGGCGCGGGCGGTGCCGGTGGGGCCGAGTTGTTGCCCGCCCGTATCAACGCTTCGGGCGGCGGCGGCGGCGCAGGGGGCATCGGCGCGACGCTCGCGGGCGTTGCCGTCACCGTCGGCAACAGCGGTTCGATCACGGGCGGCGCCGGCGGCGCTGGAGGTGCGGCTGGCGGCGGCGCGGGCGGCACCGGTTCACCGGGCGCCGGCGGCGACGGCGGGGCGGGCGTCGCATCGATCGGCGCGGGCGCAACCATCACCAACACCGGCACCATCGCCGGTGGGGCGGGCGGCGTCGGCGGGGCCAGCAGCAACGGCGGCCCGAGCGGTGCCAACGGCGCGGGCGGCGCGGGCGTGACAGGCGCGAATCTCGCGCTGACCAATGGCGGAACCATCGCGGGCGGCCTGGGCGGCGATGGCGTCACGCGCGCCGCGGCGGTCGCGTTCACGGGCGGCGCCAACAGCCTCACGCTGAACACCGGCTCGTCGATGACGGGCGCGATTTCGATCGGCGCGGGCGCGACCGCCAGCGTCGTGGCGGGCGCCGCTGGCCTCACCGTGAGCAACGCCCTGCTGCTGGGCGGCACGGGCACGATCGACACCAACGGAAACAACCTGGCGTGGACCGGCGCAATCTGCGGCGCCAGCGATCTTGTGAAGATCGGCGTGGGCGTGCTGACGCTGAGCGGTGCCGACACCCATGCGGGCGCGACCAACGTGGCGGCGGGCACCCTGCGCGCGGGCGCGGCCAACGTGCTCAGCAGCGTGAGCCCCTTCACCGTGGCCACCGGCGCGACGCTCGACCTGGCCGGCAACAGCCAGACCCTCGCGTCGATGGCGAACAGCGGCAGCGTGTCGCTGGTGGGCGCGGTGCCCGGCACCACGCTCACCGTCAACGGCCCATGGGTGGGCAACGGCGGCACGCTGCGACTGGGCACCGCGCTGGGCACCAGCGCGAGCGCGAGCGATCGGCTCATCCTGAGCGGCGCCACCGCCGTGGCCAGCGGTACGACGAATGTGCAGATCACCAACCTGGGCGGCCTGGGCGCGCTCACCACCGGCAACGGCATCGAGGTGATCAGCGCCATCAACGGCGCGACCACCACTGCGCAGACGACCAAGAGCGCGTTCCTGCTGGCCGGCACGCACGTCGATGCGGGCGCCTACGAGTACCGGCTGCATGCGGCCGATGCCACCGGCGCGGGCGAGAACTGGTACCTGCGCTCGACCACCGCGCCTGTTACCCCTGCCACGCCGGTGACGCCCGGCACACCGCCTGCCGGCGGTGGCGGCACGGGCACTGGCGCCGCAGACGGCGTGCCCGTGCTCGTCGTGCCGACCTACCGCGCCGAAGTGCCGCTCTACGCGGCGCTGCCCGAGCAGCTGCGCCAGTCCAGCCTCGCGATGCTCGGCAACCTGCACCAGCGCACGGGCGACGACCTGGTCAGGGGCGCGAACACGGCCACGCCCGCGCAGGGCTACCGGCAGGCTTGGGGCCGGATCATCAGCACCGAGCGCACCATCGCGCAGGGCGGCACCGTGAGCCCCACGAGCAAGGGGCGCCTCACGGGCTTCCAGGCCGGCACCGACCTGTGGGCCAACCCCGACTGGCGCACGGGCGTGTACGTCGGCCAGCTCGACGGCGACATGCGCGTGAACGGCTTTGCCAGCGGCCTCGCGAACCGCGGCGTGGGCAGCAACAACCAGAAGAGCGAATACCTGGGCGCCTATGCCACCTGGAAGCACGCCAGCGGCGTGTACGTCGACGGCGTGTTGCAGGCCGGCCGCCACCGCTACACCGCCTCGCCCGCGCTGGGCTTCTCCCGTGGCGGCAAGGGCAACAGCCTGCTGGCGTCCATCGAGGTGGGGCGGTCGATTCCCATTGCGCCCAACTGGACCGTCGAGCCGCAGGTGCAATTGGTGCACCAGCGGGTGAGCCTGGGTGACACGGGCATCTCCGGCGCCCTTGTGCAGCAGAAGAGCGACAACGGCTGGCGGGCACGCGCCGGCGTGCGCGTGAAGGGCGAGTTCGTCACCAGCGCCGGTCTGCTGCAACCCTATGCGCGGGTGAACTTCTACCGCAGCAGCAGCGGCACCGACGTCACCCGCTTTGTCGGCCCGGCCGGTGTCACGGACATCGCGACGCGCACCGGCGGCAGCAGCACCGAGCTGGCGGCAGGGGCCACGCTGCAGGTGGCCGAGAACACGAGCGTGTATGTGGAGCTGGGCAAGCTGTGGGCGGGCTCCGGCGGCGACGCGCGCATCAAGAGCGGGGTCAATGCGAGCGTCGGCGTGAAGATGCGCTGGTGATCCCGTGCGCCGGGCGGCGTCTACGCATGTCGCCGTGCGACAGCGTGGAGCGTGCGCACGCGCGTCTCGCTTGACGGCTGCGCAGGCGTCGGCCGTCCCCAGCCCTGCGGCAGTTCATGCAGCACGGCGTTCGCATCGAGCGAGCGGATCGCGACCGACGTGTCCGCCGGAATCCGCCCCTGCGCCACCATCGCCTCGTAGCGCAGCGCGCACACGCGCAGGAACGACGCGAAGTTGCCGACCTCGCCGCGCGCCGCAACGAGCTCGTCGTACAGCCGCTCGATGAGCTGCACCACGGCCATGCCGTCGCGCTGCGCGATCTCTTCGAGCACCTGCCAGAACAGGTTCTCGAGCCGGATGCTGGTGACCACGCCGTGCAGCCGCACCGAGCGCGTGCGCGCGTCGTAGCTTTGCGGATCGGCGCTGATGAAGACTTCGCACATGGGCCATCTCCTTTGCGAGCGTGCATGAGTCGGGGCGACGCGGCACTGTAGCGCCGCCCACGCACTTGCGTCAGGTCAGTGTTCGATGCGCGTGCCGAGCACCACGAGGAACTGCGACAGCCACGCCGGATGCGCCGGCCAGGCCGGTGCGGTGACGAGGTTGCGGTCGGTCACGGCCTGGTCGACCGGAATGCCCATGTACTCGGCGCCGGCCAGTTCCACCTCGACCTGGCAGGCCGGATACGCCGACACCTTGCGGCCCTTGATGAGGCCCGTGGCCGCGAGCAGCTGCGCGCCGTGGCAGACGGCGGCCACTGGCTTGTCGGTGGCGAGAAAGTGGCGGGCGATCTCGACCACGCGGCTGTGCATGCGCAGGTACTCGGGCGCACGGCCGCCGGGGATCACGAGCGCGTCGTAAGCCTCGGGGCGCACCTCGTCGAAGGTGGCGTTCAGCGTGAAGCGGTGGCCCGGCTTTTCGCTGTAGGTCTGCGCGCCTTCGAAGTCGTGGATGGCGGTGTGCACCCAGTCGCCGGCTTTCTTGTCGGGCGCCACCGCATGCACGGTGTGGCCGACGGCCAGCAGGGTCTGGAACGGCACCATGGTTTCGTAGTCTTCGGCGTAGTCGCCGCAGAGCATCAGGATCTTGCGAGCCATCGGGTTTGTCTCCTTCGGATGAGGTGGTGCGAAACCGGCCGGCGCAGGGTGCGCGCCGGCCGTCGCCGCATTATTCGAAGGGGGAGGGCGCAGTGGGTAGCAGCGGGCTGTGATGCCGCCGCGGCCCCAGCGTGCCGCTGGCTACTTGACCGAGCCCGCGGTCAGGCCTTGCACCATGTAGCGCTGCATCCACGCAAACAAGATGGCGACCGGGACCACGGCGCAGATGGCGGCGGCCATCACCAGCTCCCACTGCACCACGTACTGGCCCGCGACCATGTTGGTGACGAGCACGGTCAGCGTCTGCTTCTCCGTGGAGCGGATCAGCGTGTAGACCACGGCGAACTCGTTCCATGCATTGACGAACGTGACCAGCGCCGTGACCGCCATGGCCGGCAACGCCAGCGGCAGGAACACCTTGCAGACCGTGCGCACCGGCCCGGAGCCTTCGAGCCAGGCCGACTCTTCCAGGTCGCGCGGAATGGTCTCGAAGTACGAGGTCATCATCCAGACGGCAAAGGCAATGCCGAAGGCGCCATAGGCCACCACCACCGACAGGCGCGAGTCGGTCATGTTGCCGCCGTCGAACCACGGCAGGCTGGCCGCCATCTTGAACAGGCCCACCACCAGCAGCACGGGCGAGATCATCTGCGTGATGAGCAAGAACTGCCGGTAGCCGCCCTGGCCGCGAAATTTCAGGCGCGCGAGCGCGTAGGCGGAAGGCACGCTGACGGCAATCGTCAGCACCGTGGCGGAGAGCGACACCAGCAGGCTGTTCAGCAGCGCACGCCCGAAGCCGGTCTGGGTCCACATGGCGGAGAAGTTGCTCCACTGCCACTGCTGCGGCAGCCAGCGGGCCGGATAGACGTAGATCTCGGAAGCCGGCTTGAGCGCCGTGAAGAACATCACCGCGAGCGGAAAGATGACCACGACCACCAGCGGCAGGAGCAGCAGCCAGCACCAGAGGCTGCGCACGAGCTTGTCGGAGCGGATCATGTGGCGGCCTTCGCGGACTGACGCTTTTGCAGGCGCAGGTAGAACACGGTGAAGGCCAGCAGCAAGGCCAGCATCACGAGCGAAATGGCTGCCGCTTCGCCGGGGCGGCCCATGCGGAAGCCCAGCTGGTAGAGCCAGGTGACGAGGATGTGCGTGGCGTTGTCCGGCCCGCCCTGCGTCATGATCCAGATGATGGGGAACGAGTTGAAGACGTAGATCACGTTCAGCACGATGGCCATGTGAATGAAGGGCTTGAGCAGCGGCAGCGTGAGCCGGCGAAACTGCTGCCAGCGCGATGCGCCTTCGATGTCGGCCGCTTCGTAGATGTCCTGCGACACCGACGACAGGCCGCCCAGAAAGATCGTCACGGTGAAGGGAATCGACACCAGGATGCCCACCCCCACTTCGACCCAGAAAGCGAGCTGCCCGTCAGCCAGCCAGTTGATCGGCTCCTGGATGACCCCGACCATCGCGAGGCTCGCGTTGACCATGCCGTACTGCCCGTTGAAGGACCAGGTCCAGACGATGGCCGTCATGGTCAGCGACACCGCCCAGGGCAACATCACGATGGTGCGCGCCACGCCCCGGCCATAGAAATCCTGCTGCAGGATGAGCGCGATCGGCACGGCGCACAGCACCGCGCCACCGACCACGCACACCGTCCATTGCACCGTGCGCCACACCACGTGGGCGAACACCGGGTCGGTGAACACGGTGCGAAAGTTGTCCAGGCCGTTGAAGGCCCGCAGCAGGCCGAAGCGCGAGATGTCGTGCACCGACTGGAACACCAGCGTGGACAGCGGGTAGGCCAGGATGAAGATCGTCAGCAACAGGCTCGGCGCAATCAGCCCCCAAGCCAGGGCCGGACCTCGAACGGGATTCTGCATAGGGCAATTCGATCGGAATGGGCGTGGTTAGGCGTGGTGCGACACGCGGGAAGCTGGCGCAGCCCAGGGGCTGCGCCCCGAGCTTGCTGGCTTACTTCTTGTTGAGCTTGGTGTTGGCTTCGGCCGCGGCCTTGTCCAGCGCCGCCTTCGGTTCTGCCTTGCCCTGGTAGATGGCCTGCAGCGCATTGGTGACGGCCTGCGCCGAGTCTTCCCAGCCGGCGACCAGCGGCGCGAAGCGCGCGTTGGGCAGCAGGGTCACGAACTCGGACAGCACCGGGTCGTCCTTGAACACCGGGTCGTTGGCCACCTCGCGCGTCACCGGCATGAAGCCTTCCCCCTGGTCGAACTTCAGCCGCGCGTTCTTGGAGAACATGAAGCTCAGGAATTTCTGGGCGGTTTCCTTGTTCTTCGAGGTCTTGAACATCATGATCGAGTCGGTCACGCCGAAGGTGATGTCCTTGCCGCCGTTGGGCACGCCGGTGATGCCGTATTTCAGTTGCGGCGCGTCCTTGGCGATTTCCTTGGCCAGCGGCGGCAGCGAAATGACCATGCCCAACCGCCCCTGCTTGAACAGGTTGTGCAGGTCGTAGCGCGTGTTGCCGGCCACGCCGGGCTCGGTCAGGCCCTGGTCGATCATGCTTTTGTAGAGCGTGGCGGCTTTCACCCCGGTCGGCGAATTGAAGGCGGCCTTGTTGCCGGCATCGAGCACGTCGCCTCCCATGCTCCACAGCGCGTAGTAGAAATAAGTGTCGGTATCCAGGTCCTTGCCCTGGATGCCGTAGCCGTAGGCGCCCGTCGCCTTGATCTTTTTCGAGGCGGCAATCACGTCGTCCCAGGTCTTGGGGCCATTGGGAAAGCCTGCCTTGCTCAGCATGTCCTTGTTATAGAACATGGCGCGCACGCTGGCCGCAATGGGCAGCGCATACGGTTTGCCTTTGATATTTCCGGCATTCAGGAAGGCCGGAATAAAGCGCTCCTTGAAGGCCGCATTGGCGTAATTGTCGACCGGCTCCACCAGGTCGTCGTTCACGAAATCGCCCACCCAGCGGGTGGCGACATGGGCCAGGTCGGGCGGGTTGTTGCTGGCGATTTCCGCCTGCAGTTTCTGCTGCATGTTCTCCCAGCTTCCCACTTCGACCTTGACCTTGTCTCCCGGGTTGGCCTTCTCGTATTCCCGGGCCAGCGCCTCCAGCCAGGGGCGCGTGTTATCGCTGTAGCTGGACATGGCGATGCGGATATTTCCCGCGTGGGCCGTGAGGGAGGAAAGGCCCAGAAGAATTGCGCTGGCCAATAGAGTTGTATTTCGTTTTTTCATATTTAATTCCTCGTAAGATTATTGAAAATGAATTAAATCCACGTCTGCTTCTGCTGCGATCAATGCTTGCGCTTTTTTATCTTACGAGGCGGCCAGATCACGCCATAGATAGAGCTAACCCTTGATTTCTAAAAACTAGAACCCTGCGTGCGAAATATTGAAGGCCCAATGCCGATGGCGTCCTGTACGCTCCAAAATTCGAGCTCGAATTGCGCGCGGTAATTCATCGCCGCCCGGTCGGGAGAGATATTGGCAATTCACAGGGCGCATTGCGTGGACAAATTAATTTCGACCCCGTCTCCGGTTCATTCCCACGCGTCGCCGCGGCGCGTGACGCTGGTCACGGGCGCCGCGGGCGGTATCGGTCAGGCCCTGTGCCGCCGCGTGCTGCAGGCCGGTGACCGGCTGATCGCGCTGGATCACGACGCGGTCGCACTGGACCGACTGGCGGGCGTGTTGGCAGGGCAGGGCGTGAGCGCCGACGATCTGGCGCGGCTGCATCCTTTGGTGGCGGACGTCACCGATTGCGCAGGCCTGTGCGAGAAGGTGGCCGCGGCCGCCGCGGTGGTCGGGCCGGTGGACGTGCTGGTGTCGAACGTGGGCGCCGCGCGCGGGCCGACGGTGCGCAAGACCACGCCGCAGGACTGGCAGGCCGACATCCAGCTCAACCTCAACGGCGCGTTCCATTGCGTGGAGGCGGTGCGCCACGCCATGGTCGAGCGGCGCAGCGGGCAACTCGTGCTCATCGGTTCGGTCAACGCGCTCACCACGCTTGGCCACCCGGCCTACAGCGCGGCCAAGGCGGCGCTCGTCAGCTACACCCGCTCGCTCGCCATGGAGCTGGGCGGCTATGGCATCCGCGCCAACATCGTGCTGCCGGGCACCGTCAAGACGCCCGCCTGGCAGGCGCGCGCCGACAAGAACCCGCAGGTGTTCGAGCAGTTGAAGAAGTGGTACCCGCTGGGCGACTTCGCGACACCCGACGACGTCGCCGATGCCGTGCTGTTTCTGGCCTCACCCGCCGCGCGCGTCATCACCGGCGTGGCGTTGCCGGTGGATGCGGGTCTCATGGCGGGCATCCTGCCGATGGCCCGTGAGATCACCGTCGAAGACTACTGAGCCGCGACCCCTTCCACAACTACAAGGAGACCCCATGGCTCAGGTTCAACTCAAGCAACTGCGCAAGGATTTCGCGGGCGTGCCCGTCGTGCACGGCATCGACCTGGACATTGCCCACGGCGAGTTCGTCGTGCTCGTCGGCCCCTCGGGCTGCGGCAAGTCGACGCTGCTGCGCATGATCGCGGGGCTGGAGCCCATCAGCGGTGGCGAGCTGCGCATCGGTGGCGCACGCGCCAACGACCTGTCGCCGCAAAAACGCAACATCTCGATGGTGTTCCAGAGCTATGCGCTCTACCCGCACCTGTCGGTCTACGAGAACATTGCCTTCGGCCCGCGCACGCGCGGCGAGGCCGAAAGCGACTTCCGACCGCGCATCGAAAAAGCCGCCGGCCTGCTCAACCTCACGCCGTACCTGGACCGCCTGCCGCGTGCGCTCTCGGGCGGACAGCGCCAACGCGTCGCCATGGGCCGCGCCGTGGTGCGCGAGCCCGCGCTGTTCCTCTTCGACGAGCCGCTGTCGAACCTGGATGCGCAGCTGCGCGTGCAGATGCGCGCCGAGATCAAGGCCCTGCACCAGCGCCTGGGCAACACCATGGTCTACGTCACGCACGACCAGGTGGAGGCCATGACCATGGCCGACCGCATCGTCGTGATGCGCGCGGGCCGGGTGGAACAGGTCGGCGCACCGCTCGAGCTCTACGACCGCCCGGTCAACCGCTTCGTGGCGGGCTTCATCGGCTCGCCTGCGATGAACTTCACGCAGGGGCAGGTGCATCGCGAACACGGCCGCACCTGGCTCGCGCTGCCCGACGGGCAGACCTGGCATCTGCCCACTTCCGGGTGCACGCCGCTGCTGGCCGATGGACAGCACATCCTGCTGGGGCTGCGGCCCGAGCATCTGCAGTTGGCCCCGGAGGGCCTGGCGCTGCGTGTGATCCTCACGGAGTCGACGGGCGACAAGACGCAGATCTACGGCACCGTGGCGGGCAGCGAGACGCCCTGGTGCGTTTCCGTGCACGATCGGGTGGCCCTCAAGCCAGGCGACGTGGTGCACCTGCAGGTCCGCGATGCCGCATCGACCCATTGCTTCGATGCGCAGACCGAGCGCCATGTGGGTGTCGCGGCCCCCGCGCCGGCCGGGCACAGGCCGTCCGTGTCCAGCGTGGACTTGCGTGCCAGCGGCAGCGAAGGCCCGCGCCATGCCGCGTCGATCGCGTATTCGTACGGCTAGACGATGAGCAGCAACCGCATGCCCGACGTCGAAACGGGCAACCACATCGGCGGGCGCTGGGCGACCACCGCCGACACGATGCCAGTGGTCAACCCCGCCAATGGCGACACCATCGCCACGGTGCCCCGGTCAAGCCGCGAGACGGCGGACGCGGCGGTCGCCGCCGCCAGGGCCGCAGCCTTCGATTGGGCCGCCACGCCTGTGTTCGAGCGCGCTGCGATGTGCATGGCGATCGCGACATCGATCGATGCCGCGCGCGGGGCCATCGCGCACACGCTGTCGTGCGAGCAGGGCAAGGTTCTGGCCGAGGCGCAAGGCGAAGTCGCCAAGGCCGCCGACGGCTTCCGGCTCGCCGCTGAACTCGTCAAGCAGATGGGCGGGAAGACGCTGCCGGCGGAAGACCCGCGCAAGCTCGTCCTCACCCTGCGGCAGCCGCGCGGCGTGTACGGCGTGATCACGCCCTGGAACTTCCCGGTCAACATCCCCGTGGAGTACCTCGCCCCCGGCATTGCCACCGGCAACACCCTCGTCTGGGTGCCTGCGCCGTCCACCGCGCTCGTGGCCTGCGCGCTGATGGCAGCGATCCAAAGGGCCGGGCTGCCTGCCGGCGTCGTCAATCTGGTGATCGGCGAGGGCGCGACCGTGGGCGATGCGGTGGTCGTGCACCCGGACGTGACCGCCATCGCCTTCACCGGCAGCACCGCGACGGGCCAGCGCATCGCCGAGCGGGGCGCCGGCAAGCCGATGCTGCTCGAGCTCGGAGGCAACGGGCCGTTGATCGTTTGTGAAGATGCAGACCTTGATGCAGCAGCCGCTGCAGCAGCCGGCGGCGCGTTCTTCAACGCGGGGCAGGTGTGCGCGGCGACAGGGTGCGTGCTGGCTCATTCCAACGTGGTCGACCGCCTCTGCGACAAGCTGGTCGCCAAGGCCGCCGAGCAGGTGCTGGGCGATCCCTTGCATCCCGCGACGACCATGGGCCCGCTCAACAACGCCAAAGTGGCGGCCAAGGTGCGCGCGCATGTGGACGAGGCCGTGGAACAGGGCGCGCGCGTGCTGCATGGCGGCCGGGCGCGGCCGGACCTGGGCAGCGACCTCTTCTTCGAGCCGACCGTGGTGCGCGACGTCACCCCGGCAATGCGGCTGTGCGCAGAGGAAACCTTCGGCCCCGTCGTGCCGGTCATCGCCTTCGAGGACGAAGCGCAGGCCCTGCAGATCGCCTTGCAGAACGACTACGGACTCTCCGTCGGCGTGTTCACCCACGACATCGGCCGCGGCATCGCGATGGCCAAGGCGATCCCCGCCGGCATCGTCAACATCAACGCGGGCACGACCTGGTGGGAACTCCACCTGCCCTTTGGCGGTGGCTCCGGCAAGAAAAGCGGCATCGGCCGGCTGGGCGGCATGCACACGTTGGAGGCGATGACCGAGGTCAAGATGATCACGGTCACGCTGCCGGGTTGAGCCTCTCGACGCCGAAGGTTCCGCGCGCCGGAACTATTCCGACTTTCCCTTCGCGCGCCCCGGCTTCACGGGCCGCTGCCACCCTTGCATGTACGCGATCAGCGACTGCGACAGGTGATTGGCCGCGAGCGACAGGCGCCGGGAATAGCTCGCGACCAGCGTGGCGCGCGCCGAGCGCAGCGACGCATCGGTGAGCGGAATGGCCACCACCTTGCCGGCCTCGATCAGCGGCGCGACCACGTCGCTCGGCTGGAAGGTGATGAGGTCCGACTCCGCGACCAGCCGGCTCGCAAAGGACAGCGAGTTCGTCTCGACCGCAATGTTCAGCTTGAACTTGCCCTTGGAGCTGACGCGGTCGACCAGCTGGCGCAGGCCGAAGGAGCGGTCGGGCAACGCAAGCGGCGCATCGGCGACCTGCGCGAGCGTGCAGCTGCGCAGTTGTGCCAGCGGATGCTGCGGCGACGCGATCACGCACAGCGGCTGCTCGATCTTCTGCAGCTCGATGAGGTCGGGCCGCGGCGAAGCGCCGAACAGAATGCCCAGGTCGTACTTGTGCTCCGCCACCGACTCGCCCACCGCATGCGAGCCCATGAGGTCGAGCGAGAAGGTGATGCCCGGGTGCGTGCGGATGAAGTTCGGCATGAAGCTGGTGAGCAGGCCGTGCAGGATGCCTTCCACGCAGCCCACCCGCACATGGCCCTTGGCCAGTGTTTCGTACTCGTGGATCTGGCCCTTCAGGTCGGCCAGCTGCGTCTTGTTGTCCTGCGCATAGCGCAGCAGCAGCTCGCCGGCCGCGGTCAGCGCCATGCCGCGTGCGTGGCGCTCGAAGACGGGGACACCCAGCTCGTCTTCCAGCAGCGCGATCTGCCGGCTCACGGCGCTCTGGGCGACGAAGAGCTTTTCCGCCGCCACGCGCACCGAGCCAAAGGCCGCGACCTCGTAGAAGTACCGAAGGGTTGTGGATTCGATCATGCGTGCACTCTACGGGATGGCAGGGACGAGGCGCGGCGACGTTCAGTTCGCGGCGCGTGCCTGCCGTGTCAGCATGCGCCCCGCGCGTGCGAGCACCCGCGCCTCGCTCGCACCACGGTACGCGAGAACGCCGTTCACGAACACGTGTTCGATCCCTTCGCTCACGCCCAGCGGCTGGTCATAGGTCGCGGTGTCGGTGATGGTCTCGGGGTCGAACACCACCACGTCGGCCATCGCGCCGACGCGCAACAGGCCGCGATCGGCGATGCGCAGGTTGCGCGCGGTCATGCCCGTCATCTTGTGCACGGCCTGCTCCAGCGTGAAGAGCTTGCGCTGGCGCCAGTAGCGCGCAAACACGCGCGGAAACGCACCCCACAGCCGCGGGTGCGGGTGCCGGTCGTGCGGCAGGCCGTCGCTGCCGATCATGGTGCGCGGATGCGCGATGACGCGCTCCACGTCCTCTTCCTGCATCAGGAAATAGCACGCACCGCCGGGTTTCAGGCGCAGGCTGGCCTCCTTCTCCGTCGTGCCCCACTCGCGCGCGATGTCGGCGATGAGGCGGCCGGTCATCTCGGGATGGGGCTCGGACCAGGTCAGCAGCACGTCGATGACGCCATCGACCATGTCTTCGCGCAGCACGGTGGAGCCGGCGACGTACGGGTAGACGTCCATCGAGATCTCCTGGCGCTGCGACAGCGCGTCGATCAATGGAAGCGTCTCTTTGGTGCGGCCCCAGTTGGGCGGGCTTGCGCATTTGTGGTGCGAGATGATCAAGGGAACACCGGCTTCAAAAGCGGAGTCGCCGGCCTCGTGCATCGCTTCGATGATCTGCTGCATCTCGCTGCGCAGGTGCGTGGCGTAGACGCCGCCGTGGCGCGCCACGACACGCGCAAGCGCGGTGACCTCTTCGGCCGGTGCGGCAAACGCCTCTTCGTAGAACAGGCCCGACGACAGGCCGTGCGCGCCTGCGGCCATGCAGTCGTCCAGCAGCGCGGCCATGTGTGCCAGCTCATCGCTGTTCGCGGGCCGGTCGAGTGCCTGCATTGCCGCGAAGCGCAGCGTGGTGTGGCCCACGAGCGCGGCCACGTTGAGCGCGGGCTGCGTCGCATCGACGGCCGCGCGGTACTCGGCCATCGTCGCGTGCTTGAACGAATCGGCGCCCAGCAGCGTGAGCGGCGGCTTCGACTGCGGCGTGCGGTACGGCGCCAGCGAAATTCCGCAGTTGCCCGTGACCACGGTGGTGATGCCCTGCGACACCTTGGGCAGGCACAACGGGTCGCGCAGCACGATGGCGTCGTCGTGCGTGTGGGCGTCGATGAAGCCGGGCGCGATCACCTTGCCGCGGCAGTCGACCACGTCGACGTCCGCGATGTTCAGTCCCTCAGGCAGCCGCGCGCGCAGGCCTTCGCCGAGCGCGAGGATGCGATCGCCCTGCAGCAGCACGTCGCCGGGCCACGAAGGGCCGCCCGAGCCGTCGACCACGAGGCCGCCTTCGAGGAGCGTCGCGCCGTTCTTCTGTGTGTTCATGACTGGATTCGTTGACTTGCTTAGAAATGAATCACGACTGCATCGCTCACGCGGTAGTCGTTCTCGACCACGGGCATCCAATGCCACTTGTCGAAGGTGGTGCAGGGGTGCGAGATGCCCAGGCCCACACGGTCACCGACGACCGGTGCTTGCGCTTCGTCATTCGCGTCCCAGCGCAGGTAGGCGTGCTGGTCGTTCAGCGCCGTGACCTTCCAGCTGGCGGGCACCGCATGCGACTGCAATGCACCGCGTGCCGCGTGCGCAATGGGGATGGGCATGGACATGTCGAAAGAGATGTCGCGCTTGCCGACCGACAGGATCGCCAGGCCCGGCTCGGGCCGCGACTGCACGTTGGCCCAGACCTCCATCGCGGGTGTCAGCCCTTCGCCGCACTCGCACCCCATGCGCTCATCCGCCACATTCACCATGCGCCTGTAGAAGCCATGGTCGTGCGTGACGTAGCAGCCCGAGCGCAGCAGTCCGCGTACCGGCGAACCCAGTGCGGGTTTCAACCGCCCAGCCACGAGGTCGAAGATGGCCGAGCCGCCGGCCGAGACCAGCACCTCGTCGGTCTCGAAGAGTTGCTGCGTGTCGCAGTGGCGCGCCACGGCTTCGATGCGGTCCATCAATGCCTTGGCAAAGGCCGTGTCCTGCTCGGTGGACCCGGTGGCATTCAGGCCTTCGTAACTCTCGATGCCCACCAGCTTCGCGGCGCTGCTGGCATGCACTGCGCTGGCCACGGCGACTGCTTCGTCGTGCGTGCGGCAGCCGGTGCGCCCGCCGTCGATACCGATCTCGAGCATCACCTCGAAGGGCACGCTGGCGGGGTTGCGCTTCGACCAGTCTTCGATGAGCGCCAGCTGCGCGATCGAATCGATCAGGAACACGACGCGCAGGCCGGCATGCGCGCGCAGCAGCATCTGGATGCCCGCGAGGTCTTCGTCGCTCACCACCTGATTGGCGATGAGCGTGCGACGCACGCCGGCAGCCACGCCTACCGCGAGCTGCGTGACGGTGGCAAAGGTCAGGCCCCACGCACCCGCGTCCAACTGGCGCTGGAACAGCTGCGGCGACATCGTCGTCTTGCCGTGCGGCGCAAGGTCGATGCCCCATTCGCGCACGCGCGCCTGCATCCATTGGAGGTTGTGCTCGAGCGCTTCGCGCTTGAGCACGGCCAGCGGCAGCGGAAGGTCACCAGCCAGCACGTTCCAGCCGGCGGCGCCGATTTCACTGCGTCGGCGCGGTGCCTGGGTGCGCGGATAGCCCTTGAAGTTGCTGCCCAGCAGCGGGTCGATGAAGTCTTGGGTAGCAGAAGCGGTATCGGTCATGGTCGTGCAACGGCGATGTGGGAGAGCAATTCTTTGCGGATGCAGGCGCTGTAGTGTCCTGTGGAAATCTCATCCAGGCTGGGCACCGTCTGCGCGCAAGCCTCGATGGCGTGCGGGCAGCGCGTGCGAAACACGCAGCCCGAGGGCGGCGAGATCGGGCTGGGAATGTCGCCCTTCAACGCGATGCGCTCGGTGGCCATCTCGGGGTCGGGCTTCGGGCTCGCAGCCAGCAGCGCTTGCGTGTAGGGGTGCGAGGGGCGCGCGAACAGCTCGTCGGTGGTCGCCACCTCCATCACCTTGCCCAGGTACAGCACCACCACGCGGTCGCACAGGTACTCGACCACATCGAGGTCGTGCGAGATGAAGAGCATGGTGAGACCGAGCCGCTCGCGCAGGTCGGCCAGCAGGTTGATGACCTGCGATTGAATGGACACATCGAGTGCCGACAGCGGCTCGTCGGCCACGATGAACTCGGGCTCCACGGCCAGCGCGCGCGCCACGCCGATGCGCTGGCGCTGGCCGCCCGAGAACTCGTGCGGAAAGCGGCTCGCATGCTCGGGGCGCAGGCCCACCGTTTCGAGCAGCTCGGCGATGCGCTTGTCGCGTGCGGCGGCGCCCTTGTGCAACCCGTGCGTGGACAACGCCTCGCCGAGGATGGCGCTGATGCGCATCTTCGGGTTCAGGCTGGCGTACGGGTCCTGGAAGATGATCTGCAGCTTGCTGCGCAGCTTGCGCATGCGCTCGCCGGAGAGGCCGCCGATGTCCTCGCCGCGGTAGAGCACCTGGCCCTCGGTGCGTTCGACCAGGCGCAGCACGGTGCGGCCGATGGTGCTCTTTCCCGAGCCCGATTCGCCGACGAGGCCGAGCGTCTCGCCGGGGTGGATCGCGAAGGACACGTCGTCGACGGCGCGCACGGGGCGGTCGCTGCTGCCGAAGTATTTCTTCAGGCCGCGGACTTCAATGAGGGGGACGGCGGTGGTCATCGTGGGCTTTGGGTATTGGCTCCCTCCCCTTCCGGGGGAGGGCTGGGGTGGGGGCACGACGGCACGGGATGAAGCACTGCGCCGAACGAACGCCGCTTGCCCCCATCCCAGCCTTCCCCCGGAAGGGGAAGGAGCAACACGCCAGGCGGTGCGCTTGTCATGCGACTCTCACCAAAGGCTGGTCCGGCTGCACGCGCACACAGCGCGCCTGGCGGTCCTGGCGGATGTCGATCAGCGGCGGCATCGCACTGCGGCATTCAGGCAGCGCCTGGTCGCAGCGCGGCTCGAAAGCGCAGCCCGGTGGCGGGGCGAGTGGGCTGGACACCTGCCCGCGAATAGCGAACAGCCGCTTGGGTTTGGGCTGCCCAGGAACCCGCGCCTTGCCCGGCAGACACGCCAGCAAGCCTTGCGTGTACGGATGCTCAGGCTGCGCAAAGAGTGGCCGCACGGGCGCTTGCTCGACCACGCGCCCCGAGTACAGCACCACCACGTCGTCGGCATGGTGCGCCACCACACCCAGGTTGTGCGTGATGAACAGGATGCTCATGCCCGTCTCGGCCTGCAGCCGGCGCATGAGTTCGAGGATCTGCGCCTGGATGGTCACGTCCAGCGCCGTGGTGGGCTCGTCGGCGATCAAGAGCGTCGGGTCGCAGGCCATCGCCAGCGCAATCATCACGCGCTGGCGCATGCCGCCCGAGAGCTGGTGCGGGTACTCGTGGATGCGTTGGGCAGCGGCCGGGATCTCCACCAGCTCCAGCATGCGCAGCGCATGGGCCAAGGCCGCCTTGCGGTCGAGCCCGTTGTGCAGGCGCACGCTCTCGGCAATCTGCTCGCCGATGGTGAACACCGGGTTCAGGCTGGTCATCGGCTCCTGGAAGATCATCGACAGCTGGTTGCCGCGCAGTGAGCGCATCTCGCGTTCGCCGATCTGCAGCAGGTCGAGTGTCTTGCCTTCGCGGGTGACGAAAGAGGTCGATCCGCTGACCTGTGCATTCGCGGTCTTGGGCAGCAGGCGCATCAGCGTAAGGCTGGTGACCGACTTGCCCGAGCCCGATTCGCCCACCAGTGCGGTGGTCTTGCCCGGTTGGATGGAGAAGCTCACATCGGCCACCGAGCGGATCAGGCCGTCTTCGGTGGGGAAGCTGGTGCTCAGGTTCGTGACCGTGAGCCTTGGGGTATTCGTGGCGTTCGTCATCACGAGGTCTTCTTGAGCTTCGGATCGAGCAGGTCGCGCACACCATCGCCGAGCAGTTGCAGCGACAAGGCCGTAAAGATGATCGCCAGCCCCGGGAACAGCACGACCCAGAAGGCCTGGTGCGCGTACTGCTGGCTGCCCGCGACCATGGTGCCCCAGGTGGGGATCTCGGGCGGCACACCGACCCCGAGGAACGACAGGCCGGCCTCGGCCAGGATCGCGTAGGCAAAGATGAACGACACCTGCACGAGGATCGGCGACATCAGGTTGGGCAGGATGTGCCGCCACAGGATGCGGGAGGTGCGAACACCCAGGGCGCGCACGGCCTCCACGAACAGCAACTCACGCACCACCAGCGTCGAAGCCCTTACCACCCGCGCGACACGCGGCGTGTAGACCAGCACCAGCGCAAGAACGGTGTTCATCAACGAGGGCCCGAGGATGGCCACCAGCGCGATGGCCAGCAGGATGTCGGGAAAGGACATCATGGCGTCGACCACGCGCATCAGGGGTGCGTCGAGCCGGCGGAAGAAGCCGGCCATCAAACCCAGCACCGTGCCGGCGATGACCGCGCCCAGGGCGGTGAGCGCGGCAATGGCCAGCGAGTAGCGCGCGCCGTGCACGATGCGCGCGTACATGTCGCGGCCCAGTTCGTCGGTTCCGAGCAGGTGTTCGGCGCTGGGGGCCTTCAGGCGCTGGAGCACTGCTGTGTCGTTGGGGTCGGCCGACGCAAACAGCGGCGCACCGACGGCGAGCACGGCGATCACCAGCAGCACCAGGGCGGAGACCATCACGATGCGGCGGTGCATCAGCTGGCGGAGCATTCGAGGCATGCGCATCGTTCAGACCTTCACGCGCGGATCGACGACGGCATACAGCAGGTCGATCGAGAAATTGATGAGCACATAGATCGCGGCGATCACGAGCAGCGCGCCTTGAATGACCGGGTAGTCGCGCCGCAGCACGGCGTTGACCACGAGGTTGCCCACGCCCGGCAGGCCGAACACGGTCTCGGTGATGACGGCGCCGCCGATCATGAGTGCGACCGTCAGTCCGATCACGGTGACGATGGGCACCAATGCGTTGCGCAGCGCGTGCTTGAGCACCACGGTGCTCTCGCTCAGGCCCTTGGAGCGGGCGGTGCGCACGTAGTCTTCACCGAGCACGTCGAGCATCGAGGCGCGTGTGAAGCGGATGATGAGTGCGGAGTTCAAGAGGCCCAGCACGGTGGCCGGCAGCACCAGCGCATGCAGCCGCTCGGCAAACGGCGCATCGGGCGCGCCGTAGCCCGACACCGGGAACCATCCGAAGGACACCGCAAAGATCTGGATCAGCACGATGCCCATCCAGAAGCTGGGGATGCTGGCGCCCAGCATCGCGATGCCGGTGAAGAACTGGTCGACCACACGGCCACGGAACACGGCCGAGACGATGCCGCAGGGCACGCCGATGAGGGCCGCGATGGCCACGGCCAGCAAGGCCAGCAAGGTGGTGGGTTCGGCGCGCTCCCACAGCGCCTGCGTGACCGGGCGCTGCAGGAAGATCGAGGTGCCCAGGTTGCCCTGCAGCACTTCGCGCAGCCAGTAACCGAACTGCACGGGCAGCGGTTTATCGAGCCCGTAGTCCTTCTGCACACGAGCGATGTCGGCGGCGGTGGCCTGGTCGCCCAGCAGCACGGAGATGGGGTCGCCCGAGGCGGCGCGGGTGAGCACGAAGACCAGCACGGCGACGAGGGCCAGCACGGTGAGCATGCCGGCGAAGCGCGAGGCAATGAAACGGAACAAGCGCGCCTCCTACTTGATCTTCACATTCCAGAAGAACGGCCAGTTCGTGGGTTGGTAGTTGTCCAGAGCGGGGCTCTTGGCCGAGAGGGCGTTGAACTTGCCGACGCTGATGTACGGCACCTCGTCGTACACCACCTGCTGCACCTTGCCCCACAGCGCGCCGCGCTTGGCCGGGTCGCTCTCGGTGTTGAAGGCACTCAGCGATGCCTTCTTGGCGGGCGAGTCCCACCAACCCGGTGCACCGTCGCCCAGTTGCGGTGGCGACAGCATGGGTTCGGGGAACAGCCCCGAATGGGTGATGAAGATTTCCCACAGGCGCGGGTCGTTGCGGCGCTGGGTGAGCGTGGCCCAGTCGACCACGTTGAGGTCGACCTTGAAGCCGGCGCGCTTGAGCTGCTCTGCCATCAGGAGCGACATGTTGTAGTGAAAGTCGTACTGGCGGCTGGTCAGCACACGGATCGGCTCGCCCTTGTAGCCGGCCTTCGCGGCAGCGTCCTTCGCCTTGGTGGCGTTGCGCTGGTTGTACTGCTCGGTGCCGGCCGCCGAGTAGAACGGCGAACTCTTGGGGAAGTGGTTCGCTTCCGCGATGAAGAAGCGCGTGTCGCCGAAGCCTGCTGCGAGCATCTCGCCCTGGCCCATCGCGGTCTGCAGGGCCTGGCGCACAGCCTGGTTGGCGAGCGCGCCCTCCTTGGTGTTGAAGACCACCAGCGGAAAACCGAACGCGGGCGTGATGATCGGCAGCGTCTTGCCACTGGCCTTCTCCAGGCGCGGCAGCGCCTCCACGGGCAGCAGGTCGGCAAAGTCGTACTGGCCCGCGAGTGCACCCTCGACGCGCGTGCTGGCGTTCGGCACGGGCACGAAGCGAAGTTCTTCGATGACCGCTTCGCGCTTGCCGCCGTAGCCGCTCGCAGGCTCCTTGCGTGCGCTGTACTTGTCGAAGCGCGTGAGCAACACGAACTGGTCGGGACGGCGCTCCTTGAACTTGTAGGGGCCGGTGCCGACGAAGTCTTTCAGTGGCGAGGCCATCGATTCCTTGGCCATCATCGCGGCCGTGCCATTGCTGGGCAGTGCCAGTTGCGAGAGCAGCGGCGCATACGGCGCCTTCAGCACGATCTCCACGCCCAGCGGGCCCTTGGCCTTGAGCGTCTCGATTTCGTTGCTGACGGCCTTGCCACGCGGCGACTGGTCCATCCAGCGCTGCAGGCTGGCGACCACATCGTCGGCGGTGAGCTCGCGCCCGTTGTGCAGCGCGACGCCCTTGCGCAGCGTGATCGCGTAGGTCTTGCCGTCGGCGGAAATCTTGGGCATGCCCTCGGCCAACATCGGCACCACGTTCCACTTGGCATCGAAGGTGTACAGCGTCTCGTACACGTGCTGCATGATGGTTCCGACCAGGTCGGCGGTCGATGCCATCGGGTCGAGCGTCTGCGGCTCGGCCACCATCGCCAGCGTGGCGAAGTTGCGCGGGCCTTGCGCCTGGACGCTGGGGTGAGGCAGTGCGGTGCACAGCATCGCGAGCAGGGAAGCGCCCAGCAGGCTGCGCTTGGACAGGCGGGACAGGCGCTGGACAACAGGACCGGCGTGAGACATGAGGTGTTCCTTCATGGGCAATCGATGGGCAATGAATTCACTTTTTCAGGCCCGAACTTTGAAGCACAACCCATGCCAAAACATCACCATTTACCCTGATCACTGATCTAACTATTCGAACCCTCCCTTCGAAATTCAATGCCGTTCCCGCATCGATCCGCTGCTAGATTCCGATCGAATCTTTTCCCACCGAAAGATGGCGTCCGATCGAATTTGCGAGGATGACAATGAGCACCAAGAAAGTTCTTGCGGTAGGTTTTCTGTTCGGCTGTGCGTTGCTGACGCATGCGGCGATCACCGGGGTGAACCCCCTCGACACGATCAGGAAGGCCGCCACCAGCATGGCCTCCGCGGCCGCTGAGCTGGTGGCCGATCCGCTGCCGCTGCAGGGCCCTGGCCTCGGCAACCTGACCTACGCGCAGGCCGAGCTGTTCAAGCCCATCTCGATGATCAAGGAAGAGGTGGACACCGGTGTCGGCGCAGGCACCGGCGCCGATGTGCCGAAGATCCCCGGTGGCAGCGTGACGCACCCCACGGCCGGGTACACCAAGTACCACTACGGCCAGAACGTGGGCCTCATGATCAACGGCTACTTCCTGACGACGTTCACGCCCGATGGCGGACTCGGTCCGGGGGGCTTCCTGCTCTACAACGTGTCCGACCCGCGCAACCTCCAGCTTGTGAAGCGCATCTACGAGCCGGACGGCCGCACCAAGGAACTGAGGGAGCCGCACTCCATCGGCATCGCCACCATCGGCGGCAAGCAGTACGTCGCTGTTCCCAGCGTGTTCGGCATCGAGTTCTGGGACTTCACCGACATCAACAACATCCAGCAGGTCAAGAAGCTGGTGCTGCCCAACGTCAACAAGGGCGACTACAACAACGTGAGCTGGCAGCTCTGGTGGCAGGCGCCTTACCTGTACGTGGCGGCGGCGGAGCAGGGCGTGTTCGTCATCGACGCCGCAGACCCCGCGAATGCGCAGCTCGCGAACCGCGGCGCCGGCAAGCCCAACCCGATACCGACCGGTGAGCTCGGCGGCTTTCGCGTGGGGCCGATCTTCACCATGGGCAACCACATGGTGCTGACGTCCATGACCAACACCAGCGGCTTCGCCAGCCTGGACATCTCGGACCCGTTGAATCCCAAGGTGCTCGACGCCGTTGCTGGCTCCACGGCCAGCTACTACTCCACCTGCTTCGACGGCAAGAAGGTCTACGCGTCCGCGCAGGAAAGCGGCGGCAAGATGTACGGCTACGACCTCAGCGACCGATCGCGCTTCGTGGCCGAGGACAACCGGCTCGTGATCAACCAGCAGCTGTACTGCAGCACGCAGGACCACTACGTGTTCCAGGGCGCGCAGAACTACATCCACAAGGTCGATGTGAGCAACCCGCTCAACCATGTCGAGGTCGGCCGCGGCGGACTGTTCGCGACGACGCACCCCGACTTCTCGAGCTCCGACCATGGCCAGGTGTCGCCGTTCGGCAACCTGATCTACGTCGGCAACGACCACGGCTCGGGCAGCGGTTTCATCGTGCATGCGGTGGACCCCGACCTCACCAAGCCCGAAGTGAAGCAGGTCTCGCCCGTGAACGGTGCGAAGCAACAAGCGCTCACCTCGCGCATCGGCCTGGGCATGACCGACAGCATCCTGCCGGAGAGCGTGAACGCCAACACCTTCATCGTGCGCGCGGTGGGCGGCAACACGCTGGCGGGCACCTACAGCGTGCAGCTGGGCATCGTCAACTTCCACCCTGCGCAGCCGCTGCAGCCGGGCACTGCCTACGAGGTGTTCCTGCCGGCCAACGGCCTGAAGGACTATGCGGGCAACGCCCTTGCGGCCGACTACCGCTCCACCTTCAACACCGGCAACGCCAACGACATCAACCTGATGCACCACTGGGCGCTCACGGGCAACCTGGGTGACCAGATCAGCGCCAACAACGGCACGCCCGCCACCGGCGATGCCTTCGAGAGCATCGGCCTGAACTTCGCGAACCGCACCACGGGCGTGCAGCTGAAGAACGACAGCGTGTCTACCACGCTGGGCGGCACGGCCTCGCTGAGCTTCTACATGAAGACCACGCAGGCGGGCGGTGCCAACTCGTGGACCGCGCCCGGCATCTTCGGGCGCGACCAGTCGCCGGGCACGGACGACGTGTTCTGGGGCTGGCTCGACAGCACCGGCAACATCAAGCTGTCGGTGGGCGACAACGCGGGCACGCGTTCGCAAAGCGCCGTGAACGACGGCAACTGGCACCACGTGGTGCTCACGCGCGACGCGGCCTCGGGCGCGCAAGCGGTGTACGTCGATGGCGTGAAGACCACCTCGACCGGCCCCACCGGCTTCAAGGGCCTGACGACCAAGTTCCAGCTGCTGGGGCAGATCCAGGGCAACGCCGCACTCTTCAAGGGCACGCTGGCCGAGGTGCGCGTGTACGGCCGCGTGCTCGGCGACACCGACGTGGCCGCGCTGCGGGCACAGGCCGTGATCGGTGATCCCGGCATCGTGGGCGCACCGAAGATCGTCAACGGCCAGCTGAGCTTCAACCCGGCCACGCTGGGCGCCACCGGCGCGCAGTTCCGCTGGAACTTCGGCGACGGCACGCAGAGCGCGTACGCCTCGCAACCCGGCGTCACGCACACCTACAGCAGCCCCGGCCACTACACCGTGACGCTGACGGTGAAGGCCGCGAACGGCCAGGAGACCTTCTACACCTACAACCTCACGGTGATCGCACCCGTCACGGCGGCGGCGCCGACGCACACGACCAACATCGCGGGCGATGCGAACTCGGTGTATGCGGTGAACCCCGACAGCGGCACCGTGGCCGCCATCAACGCCGAGACCTTCGCCAAGCGCTGGGAAGTGCGCGTGGGCGACGAACCGAAGACGCTGGCCGTGGGCCCCGATGGCCGCATCTGGGTCACGGTGCAGGGTGACGACAAGCTCGTGGCGCTCAACGCAGCCGACGGCACGCTGTCGACGACGGTGCCGCTGGCCTACGGCAGCGGCCCGTACGGTGTCGTCTTCACGCCCAATGGCACCAAGGGCCTGCTGACGCTGGAAAGCAAGTCGGCGCTGGTCAGCTTCGACCCGACGACCGGTGCCGCCACGGGCACGCTCGCCCTCGAAGGCGCCGTGCGCGGCATCGCGGTCGATGCGAGTTCGCAATCGGCCTACGTGACGCGCTTCAAGTCGAAGATGACGGGCGGGCAGCTGCACAAGGTGAACCTGCAGAGCTTCAGCAGCGCCACGCCGATCGCGCTGGCGGTCGACACGACCACGGTGGACACCGAGGCCGCCTCGCGTGGCGTGCCCAACTACCTGAGCCAGGTGGTGATCTCGCCGGACGGCGCGCGTGCGCTGCTGCCTTCGAAGAAGGACAACATCGTGCGCGGCACCTTCCGCGACGGCCTGCCGCTGGAGCACGACAAGACCGTGCGCTCCATCCTGTCGCAGGTGAACCTGCAGACGGCCGCGGAAGTGTTCAGCGAGCAGCTCGACTTCAACGACCGCGCCCCCGCGCGCGCCGCGCTGTACTCGCCGGCCGGCGACTACATCTTCGTGGCGCAGATGGAAGGCAACCGCGTCGCCATCGTCGATGCGTACAACCGTTCGGTGCGCGGCGAGATCAACGCCAGCAGCGCGCCGCACGGCCTGTACCTCGATGCAGGGCGCAAGCGGCTGTACGTGAACAACTTCCTGGCGCGCTCGGTGTCGGTGCACGACGTGGCGCAGGTGCTGTCGTCGGAGTCGGCCGCCCCGGCCTTCCTGCAGAACGTCACCACGGTCGCACAGGAGCCGATGGCCGCCGCGGCGCTGCGCGGCAAGCAGGTGTTCTACAACGCGTCCGACCGGCGCATGAGCATGAACAACTACATGTCGTGCGCGAGCTGCCATGCCGATGGCAGCGACGACGGCATGGTGTGGGACTTCACGCAGCGCGGCGAGGGCCTGCGCCGCACCATCAGCCTGCAGGGCCGCCGCGGCACGGGCCACGGCAAGCTGCACTGGACCGCCAACTTCGACGAGGTGCAGGATTTCGAGCACGACATCCGCAACGAGTTCGGCGGCACGGGCTTCCTGACCAACGCGGACTTCTCGGCCACGGGCGATCCGCTCGGCGTGCCGAAGGCGGGCCGCAACGCGCAGCTCGATGATCTCGCGGCCTACCTGAACTCGCTGAACAAGTACATGCGCAGCCCGGCCCGCGCGGCGGACGGCAACCTCAGCGTGGACGCGGTGCGCGGCCAGACGGTGTTCAACACGGCGCAGTGCGCGACCTGCCACACGGCCGGCAGCCTGCGCGACGGGCTGCGGCACGACGTGGGCACGGTCCAGCTCTCGTCGGGCAAGGGCAGCCACCAGCCGCTGGCCGGCGTGGGTTTCGACACCCCGACGCTCTACGGCACCTGGAGCAACCCGAGCTTCTTCCACAACGGCCAGA
The DNA here is from genome assembly GCF_033802765.1 of Variovorax sp. EBFNA2. Taxonomy (NCBI): domain Bacteria; kingdom Pseudomonadati; phylum Pseudomonadota; class Betaproteobacteria; order Burkholderiales; family Comamonadaceae; genus Variovorax; species Variovorax sp. EBFNA2. The sequence goes on along the minus strand of NZ_CP138496.1, from coordinate 5,476,611 downwards.
AGGCCACGCTGCAGGACGTGCTCGCGGGCGGCCATGGCAACGCCTCGAGCCTGCCGGCGGCCGATGTGCTGGCACTCGGCGAGTTCGTGAAGTCGTTCGACACCGCACCGGCGGTCGACACGCGCATCCGCTCGGAGGTCAGCAACCTGTGCGTCAACGTGTCGGGCGGCTCGACGGCCAGCGGCGCGACGGTGGTGCAGTGGGCCTGCGGCAACGGCAACAACGAGACCTTCACCGTCAACAGCAGCGGCGGCTACACGCAGTTCGTCGCGAAGCACAGCGGGCTGTGCCTGGCGCAGGGCAATACCAACGCCGGCGGCGGCCCGCTGGTGCAGCTGGCGTGCACGGCGGGCATGGCCACGCAATGGAGCGTGGTCGGGGCGACGCTGCGCAACCGGGTGTCCCCCAACGCGTGCCTCGATGTGCCCGGCTCTTCGACCACGCAGGGCACGGCGCTGTCCACCTACGCCTGCCATGGCGGGGCCAACCAGCGCTGGAGCCAGATTCCCTGAGCGCTTCTGCGCCTTCTCTTTTTTTCTCTCGCTCTCCAAAAAGGAAATCACGTGTCGGAACTCCAACTCTCCCTCCCAGGCGGCTATCGGTTCATTCCGGGCGTCCAGCAGTACTCGGCTGGCGTGGCCGCCGAACCTGGGTTTCGCATCGAGCGCGTGCGGTTCCTGGAGCCTCTGCCGCTGAAGCAGGGCTTTCAGCGCATCAAGGAAATTTTGGAGGAGGCCTCGCGTCCGCTGGCCGCCTTCTGCGCGTGCGAACTGCGGTCCCCGGCACCGTTCACCGAACAGGGCTTCGTCGAATTCAACAACCTCTACGTGGGAACGTTGAAGGAGTGGGGCATCTTCATCGGCGACCTGAACCCGGTGGCGCGAAGCAACGTGTGCCCCGCGGTGTCGCCGCCGTCGGAGCCCTCGTTCCATGCCTTCAGCTACACCGTGCCCGACGCCGAGGCGGCGGCTTCGTTCGTGGTGGCCGGCAGTGCCGAAGCGCCGGAAGGCAAGGGGCACTACCGCGACCATGCCGTGCGTCTGGGCGACACCTCGCCGCCCGCCATTTTGAAGAAGGCGCAGTGGGTGCTCGATGAAATGGAGCGCCGCCTGGCATCGCTGGGCTTCACCTGGGCCAGCACCACGGGCTCGCAGCTGTACACGGTGCACGACATCCATCCCTTCATCGCGGACGAGATCGTCAAGCGCGGTGCGGCGCGGCACGGGCTGACCTGGCACTACAACCGCCCGCCGGTGGTCGATCTCGAATACGAGATGGACTGCCGCAGCGTCCAGTTCGAACGCGTCGCGGTCTGATCGCGCGCAGGTCGCCACACCCTTCACCGAGACACCCATGCCCAAAGCTCTGCCGCATCGCCTGGTCGCCACGTGCATCGTCCTGACCTCGTTCCTGGCGGCCGGCCTCGCCGGTGCGCAGAACATCCAGGAGCGCACCTTCAAGTTCGCCTTCGTGAATCAGAAGGAGCATCCGCAGGGCATGGGGGCGCAGCGCTTCTCGGAGATCGTCGAGAAGAAGAGCGGCGGCAAGATGAAGGTGAAACTCTTTCCTTCGGGCGTGCTCGGAGGCGATGCCTCGGTCATTGCCTCGCTGCAGGGCGGCACGGTGGAAATGACGATGGCGATCCCGGGCCTGCTCTCGGGCATGGCCCGGGAGTTCTCGCTGTTCGACCTGCCGTTCCTGTTCAACAACGAGAAGGAAGCCGACTTCGTGCTCGATGGGCCGGTCGGCCGCAAGCTGCTGGACAAGCTGCCCGAGAAGGGCCTGATCGGCCTCACGTACTTCGAGCACGGCTTTCGCAACGTCACCAACAGCCGGCGACCGATCGCGCGCATGGAAGACCTGCAGGGCCTGAAGCTGCGCGTGATGCAGATCCCCGTGATGATCGATGCCTTCAGCGCGCTGGGTGCCAACCCGTCGCCGCTGCCGCTGCCCGAGGTCTACACCGCGCTGGAGCAACGGGCCGTCGACGGCCAGGAAAATCCGTACTCGCTGGTGGAAGCCTCGAAGTACTACGAGATCCAGAAGTACGGCTCCAACACGCGACACGCGTTCAACCCTGTCGTGCTGCTGTTCAACAAGAAGCGGTGGGAGCAGCTGTCGGAAGACGAACGCAAGATCCTGCTCGATGCGGCCCGGGAGACACAGCCCTTCCAGCGCGCCGCCAACCGCGACGTCAACGCCAAGGCCGCCGAGTTCCTGAAGAGCAAGGGCATGGTGCTGACCGAGTTCCCCGCCGCCGAGCGCGAGCGCCTGCGCGAGAAGCTCGTGCCGGTCACGGACAAGCACGTCAAGCAGATCGATCCGGCGCTGACGAAAGAACTGTTCTCCGAGCTCGGCAAGGCACGCAACAGCGCCGCCAGATAGCCAACCAACAACAAACAACCAAGGAATGACGAATGAAGCTGTTGCGTTACGGAGCGGTCGGCCAGGAAAAGCCGGCGATGCTCGACGCAGAGGGCCGCTTGCGCGACCTCTCCGCGCACGTGAACGACATCGCGCACGAGGTGCTGCTGCCTTCCGGCTTGGCGCGCATCGCCGCACTGGACCCGCACACGCTCCCACTGGTGGAAGGCACTCCACGCATCGGCGCCTGCGTGGCCGGCTCGGGCAAGTTCATCTGCATCGGGCTCAACTACTCGGACCACGCGGCCGAGACGGGCGCCACGGTGCCGCCAGAGCCCATCGTTTTTTTGAAGGCCACCTCTGCGATCGGCGGACCGAACGACGTGCTTGAGATTCCGCGCGGCTCCACCAAGACCGATTGGGAAGTGGAGCTGGGTGTGGTGATCGGCAAGACCGCGAAGTACGTCAGCGAAGCCGACGCGATGGACCACGTCGCGGGCTACTGCCTGATCAACGACGTGTCGGAGCGCGCGTTTCAAACCGAACGCCAGGGCCAGTGGACCAAGGGCAAGTCGGCCGACACCTTCGGACCGATCGGGCCCTGGCTCGTGACGCCCGATGAAGTGCCCGACCCGCAGCAGCTGGACATGTGGCTGGAGGTGAACGGCGTGCGGCGCCAGAGCGGCTCCACGGCCACCATGGTCTACGGCGTGCGTTACCTGATTGCGTACCTCTCGCAGTTCATGAGCCTGCGCCCGGGGGACATCATTTCCACGGGAACCCCGCCCGGTGTGGGCATGGGATTCAAGCCGCCGGTCTATCTGAAGGGCGGCGATGTCGTCACGTTGGGTATCGAAGGGCTGGGAACTCAGCGGCAGGTTGCTGCGCAGTTCGATGAGGGCGGAGACCGCAGCGGGCTGTGATTCTGCGCAGGTGAGTGCAAGTCGGCCCGGGGCTTAGCGGAATCTCTTCTCTTCCCGAAAACTGCAGTACTCGTCGTCTCCGATGATGATGAAGTCCTGCAGCGGCATCCCGTGGATCACGCCCAGTTCGTGCAGCCGCATCGCGATGCTGATGTCCGCGTCCGAGGGCTGGCAATGGCCGGAGGGATGGTTGTGAACGACGATCAATGAACTGGCGCGCGCAAGCATCGCGTTGCGGTACAGCTCGACCGGTTCCATGAGCGTGGCCTTGGCCGAGCCGATGGAGGCGACCTCGTACGAGAGGATTTCAAGTTGCGGGTTGAGGTGCAGCACCACGACCTTTTCCTTGGCCTCGTTCTGCATGTCCTTGAACAGCGCATACACCTGCTCGGGGCTGTCCACTGGCCTGCTCAGCAAGTCGTCGTCCACCCGCTTGCGGGTGAAGGTCACCTTGAGCTCTTTCAGATAGGCCATCCTGCGTTCCTTCGTCGCGCGCTGTCCGCGTGTTCATGGTCTGCGCGATTGTGAGCCACCGCGCCGAGGGCCTCGATGAACGAAGTGGACCGCGTGTGAGGTGAAAGGCTCAGGCCTGCACCGCAGCCGACAGCTGCCGCAGCATCACCGACTGCCGCGCCTCTTCGGCGTCGCGCAGGCTCTTCGCGGCGCGCGCCGCGACGTAGCTGACGTACAGGGTCTCGACGGCCCGTGCCCATTCGTGCGCCTTCTGCGACACGCCTTCCGCCTTGACCGGCGAGCCGGTGGCCATCGGCGTCGACAGGTCGTCCACCGGATGGACCGGCACCTCGACGCCGGCCTTCCCGAGGATCACGGCTTTCTGAAGGATGGTGAGCATGGACGGACCTCTCTTTTTTCTTGTTCCAGAGTAACTGCGCCCGTTGCGGGTCGCTATTCGCCAGATGACGTATCCGCCCCTGAATTCAAGGTGAACTTTTGGCCGCATAGGGTTTGCCCGGGCAGCCGAAAGTGGGACCTGCGCGAAACGCCATCGGCCTTGCGCAATGTCCCTTCGTTTGTTCTGGATGCAAATAATATTTGTTTGCATTCTCAATAGAATTGATGCCGATCAGTTGGTACGCAACAACAACAACGCATCCGAGAGCGGCCCTGTTTTTCCTGCCGTTTTCCGTGGAGTTTTTGCATGTTGTTCTCGCGTTGCGGCTTTCGGCCGCGTCCGTCCTTGCTGGCGCTGGCCGCCGCATCTCTTTTTTCCCCCGCCCTGTTCGCCCAGACGCCCGCTGAACAACAGCTGCGCGAAGTCGTCGTCAGCGCGACCGGCTTCGAGCAGGAACTGAAAGACGCGCCCGCCTCCATTTCGGTCATCACGCGCCAGGAACTCGAAACGCGCCAGTTCCGCGACCTGGCCGAGGCGCTGCAGAACGTCGAAGGCATCGACGTGGGCGGCTCCACCGGCAAGACCGGGGGCCTGGACATCTCGATCCGCGGCATGCCCAGCGACTACACGCTGATCCTCATCGACGGCCGGCGCCAGAACGTGGCCGGCGACGTGACGCCCAACGGCTTCGGCGCCGCGCACACCAGCTTCATGCCGCCGCTGGCGGCCATCGAGCGCATCGAGGTGATCCGCGGCCCGATGTCGACGCTGTACGGCTCCGACGCCATGGGCGGCGTGGTCAACATCATCACGCGCAAGGTGGCGCGCGAGTGGGGCGGCCAGGTCACGATGGAAACCGGCATTCCGCAGGACAGCGACTGGGGTTCGCAGACGCGCTCCAGCGTCTACCTGAGCGGCCCCGTGGCCACCGACCTGCTGGGCCTGACCCTGCGCGGCAACATCTACCGCCGCGAAGCCGCCGACTGGGTGCTGGCACCCGGCCAGGAACAGCCCGCGACGGCCCGCAACCCCGCGCCCGCCGAGAGCCGCCAGCACAGCGTGGGCGGCCGTTTGATGCTGACGCCCAACCGCCATCACGACATCTGGCTCGACGTCGAATCGGGCCGCAGCTGGTACGACAACGAAGACGGCCGGCTCGGCACGCGCGACGCGGCCGCGCCCAACCGCACCGGCAACAACCCGCCGGGCTACCAGGACGCGCTGCGCTTCAACCGCGACCAGGTCGCCATCGGCCACACCGGGCGTCTGGGCTTCGGCACGGTGGAAAGCAGCCTGATGCACACGACGACCGAGACCGTCGGCCGCACGATTCCCGGCGGCGCCATTCCGCGCAATGCCGCAGCCCGCCGCACCGTGTACTGGCTGAGCGAAGCCGACCGTGGCCGCGAACGCGAACTCAAGACCACCAACCTCGTGCTCGACAGCAAGCTCGTCGCGCCGGTGGGCGACGCCCACGTGCTGACCGTCGGCGGCCAGTGGTGGGACGCCAAGCTGGTCGACGGCCTGCTGCCGCGCTCGCAGAGCCAGACCATGTGGGCGCTGTTCGCCGAAGACGAATGGCGCCTCGCGCCCGGCCTCACCGCCACGCTCGGCGGTCGCTACGACCACCACAGCGCCTTCGGCGGCCACGTGAGCCCGCGCGGTTACCTGGTCTGGGACGCCACGCCGCAGTGGACCTTCAAGGGCGGCGTCAGCAAGGGTTTTCGCGCGCCGCGCCTGAACCAGCTGATCGACGGCATCAGCGGCGTGAGCGGCCAGGGCGCCACGCTCAACATCGGCAACCCGAACCTCAAGCCCGAGACCAGCACCAGCACCGAGCTGGCGGCGCTGTTCAACAACCAGAAGGGGCTGACCGCCTCGGCGACCCTGTTCCACAACAAGGTGAAGGACAAGATCGCCAGCGGCGGCGACTGCAGCGTGGCGCGCATCTCCAGCTGCGTGGTCGACCCGACCGCCAACTACGTGGTCAACGTCGACCAGGCCAAGACCTGGGGCATGGAACTGAGCAGCCGCGTGCAGCTGACCAAGGCCTGGGGCCTGAAAGCGGGCTACACCTGGACCGACAGCGAAGTGACGGAAGGCGGCGTGAAGAACGGCAAGCTGGCCGACACCGCGCGCCACCTGCTGCATGCGCAGGTCGACTGGAACCCCGACGCCAAGTGGCGCTTCTGGCTGCGCGGCGAATACCGCGGCAAGAGCCCGCGCTTCACCGGCGACCCGGCGCGCCTGACGGGCAACAACCTGGCGATCTACCGCGCGGTGGGCGACATCAAGGCGTACCACCTGTTCCACCTCGGCGGTTCCTACCAGGTGTCGAAGAACGTGCGCCTGAACGCCAACATCAACAACCTGTTCAACAAGGACTTCCGCAAGTTCCAGCAGGTGAACCTGAGCGGCACCTCGGCCTGGGTCAACGAATACTTCCAGGGCGGCGCATCGGTGGCGGGCACCACGCCGGCCGGACGCACGATCTGGCTGTCGGCGAACGTGACGTTCTGACGTTGATGGCGGGCAGTGCGAGCCTCAAGGATTCGCGCGGGCCTGCCACACCAGCGTGGCCGCGCTCAGGTCTTCGAGCGCGCTGCCCACGGCCTTGAACACCGTGCGCTCGGCATCGCCGGTGCGCCCGGGCCGCGCGCCGCGGCACAGCTCGGCGAGCGTGCCCTGCACCGCGTCGGCGCGCAACGTGCCGGCCGCGATTGCGTCGAGCAGGTCGCCGGCCTTCTGCAAGGCTTCGGGCGTGTCGATGAAGGTGCGGGTGCCATCGAAACATTGCACATCGGCTTCGCGCATCGCGGGCGTGAAGCTGCCGATCAGGTCGAGGTGCGCGCCCGGCGCGAGCCACTCGCCGCGCACCAGCGGCGTGGTCGCCAGCGTGGCGCAGCTCACGATGTCGGCACTGCGCACGGCCGCTTCGAGGTCGGCGCCGACCGCCTGCGCATTCCAGCCTTCGGCACGCCATTGCTCGGCCAGCGCCTCGGCGCCTTCGGGCCGGTGGTTCCACACCCACACCTCGTCGAGGGGGCGCACGCTCGCATGCGCGGCGGGCAACATGCGCGCGATGCGGCCGGTGCCCAGCACCAGCAGCTTGCGCGCATCGGTGCGAGCGAGGAACGAAGCGCCGAGCGCCGATGCGGCTGCCGTGCGCCGCGCCGTGATCTCGTTGCCGTCCATCATCGCCAGCGGCACGCCGGTGCGCGCGTCGTACAGCACGTAGGTCGCGTGCAGTCCGGGCAGGCCGCGCGCGCCGTTGCCCGGAAAGATGTTGATCGTCTTGATGCCCAGAAAGCCCGCGTCGCTCCACGCCGGCATGATCAGCACCGTGCCGCGCGTGGCCGCGTCGCCGCCGGTCTCGATGCTGTGCACATGGCGCGGCGGCACCTGCGCCTCGGCCGCGAACGCGGCGCGCAGCGCGGGCACGAGCCGCTCGAAGCGGAGGGGTGCGCCGGTGGCGGCTTCGTCGAAATGTTTCATGGGCGGGAAGGCAGCGCCGGGGCGCTGTCGAAGAAGGTGGTGAGGGCTTGCCGGTACGTGGCGGCGAAGCGCGGCGCCGCCATCGGTTCGAGGTGGCCGGCGCCCGGCACCTTGTCGTTGGCGATGGAGCGGTACGAGTAGAAGGTCGACTCGATCGCCACCGCCTTCACGCCGGCCCGGTTGCCCGACCCCACGGCCGCGATCGCGTTCGTGCCGCCCAGGCTCTGCCCGAAGACGAACAGCCGCGACGCATCGACATCCGCACGGGCGCGCACATGGTCGAGCGCGGCGTTCGAATCCTCGAACACGCCGCGGGGTTCGGGCGCGCCGTCCGATTCGCCATAGCCGCGGTAGTCGAACACGAAGACGTTGTAGTCCTGCGCGGGCAGCCATGCCACGAAGCGCCAGTGGCTGCTCATGTTCTGCGCGTTGCCGTGGAAGTGCACCACGGTGCCCTTGGCCGCCTTCGGGTCCGGCCGGCCTGCGGCGGGAATGAACCAGCCGCTCAGGCGCGTGCCGTCGGCGCTGGTGAAGCGCACGTTCTCGTAGCGCAGGCCCAGTGCGTCGGGCGTTTCGTAGCGCACGCGGTCGGGGTAATAGAACATCGACTGCACGCAGCCGCCGAGCAGGAAGAGCGGCAGGGCGGCGAAGGGCAGCTGCCACCAGCGACGAGCAGGCGAGGTCGTGGTCATGCCTGCGGTCCGCCGACCCGCCGGCTTTCGGCGAGCATGTTGCAGAAGAGCGCGCCTTGCTCGATGGCATCGTCCAGCGCCACGTGCGTGTGCGGCAGCCCGGCGTCGAACCAGCGGCGCGGCATCGCGCGCTTGGTGCTGTCGCGGTAGCCGATCTTCAGCAGGGCCATCGCGAAGCTCTTCATGTCGAGCGCCGAATGGCTGAACGGGCTCTCGCCCGCGAAGCGCATCAGGTACCAGTAGACGAACAGGAAGTCGAAGCCCGCCGGGTACGCCACGAACACCGGCCGCGCCTTCAGGCCCTTGAGCCACGCGACGTAGTTCTTCATGGCGTGCGTCGGGTCTTGCAGGTCGGTGCGGCACGCGGCCCAGGCCTCGGGCTGGGTCTGCCACCAGGCAGCCGTCTTGGGGTCGGCCTCGGCGCCGGGCAGCGTGTGCAGGTTGGCGCTGAAGGTGGACACCAGCTGCTTGTCGGCCGTGTAGGCGGCCGAGCCGAAGCTGAGCATCGAGTGCGGGCCGGGAATGGGGCCGTCGGTTTCGACGTCGGTGCTGATGTAGATCTCGGTCATGGGCGAAGCATCGTCGCGGGCTCCGCGAGCGGAAAGACATGCATGTCCATCCACTGCCCCGATGCGTTCTCGATGAGTGCAACCTCCGTGCAGCGCGCCTGCACCGGCCCCGACGCAAGCAGCCGCGCCTGCAGCTCGATGGCGGCTTCCTCCGCATGCAGCGCGTTGCCATGCGCCACCGACAGATGCGGAACGATGTCGTCATGCAGGCCGTCGTACGGCGGGAATTCGGGAAACTCCTTCACCAGCGCACGCGTCATCTCGATGAACGGCGCGGCGGGCTCCGGTGCCAGATACGCGGTCTCCGGAAAGCGCCCGACCTTGCCGAGCACAAAGGTGAACGGCGCCGTGCGTTGCAGCACGCGCCGCGCGCGGGCGAGCACCTCGTCGGTGATCAGCGCGGGGTCCATGAAGGGCACGAGCAGCGTGATGTGGGCGGGCACGCCGAGCGCCACGGTGGGATCAAAACGGCGGCGAAGGTCTGCGGCGATGGGTTCGGCCGCGGGAACCTTCACGGCGAATGCGGAGATGGGCATCGGGCGGAGGATAGCCCACGCCCTCAGGGGCGCGCATCGGCTGAAACGCGCGGCCAGTCCAGCCCCATCTTGGCCAGGTACTTGCGCAGCCGGTCCGCATCGTTCACCACGCTGCGCTGCGTCCGCGAGGCCTGGAACAACTGGCGCCCCGCCTCCGACAAGCTGCGCGCCGGCCGGCACACGCGCACCACCGCTTCGAGCTGCAGGCGATCGAACAGGTCGAGCGCGGCGAACTTCTCCTCGCCGAGCAGGGCTTCCAGATCGACGTCGTCGTCCGCAGCCGAGGCTGCGCCCGTGCCCTCGTGCTTCCACAGCCAGCGCAGCCGCGCGATCTCCGCCTCGACCAGCGCGACCGCGATGCGCCCCCCATCGGCCAGCGTCGCGAGCCGCGTCACGCTCGCCGACAGGTCGCGGAAGTTGCCGCGCCAGAGCGCCTCGCTGCTCTGCGCAAAGCGCAGGTAGGCCGTGCGCGCCTCGGCGTTGAAGCGCACCACGCGGTGGTTCTCGGCCGCGTGCAGGGCCAGCAGGTGGTCGAGGTTGGGCTCGATGTCCTCGGGCCGCTGCGCGAGGCCGGGCAGGTCGTAGGTCCAGAGGTTGATGCGCGCGAACAGGTCTTCGCGAAAGCGCCCCTGCGCCACGTCGCGGCGCAGGTCGCGGTGGGTGCCGGCGATGAGCTGGAAGTCGCTCTCCACTTCCTTGTCGGCGCCCACGGGGAAGAAGCGCTTTTCCTCGATGGCCTTGAGCAGCATCGCCTGCTCATCGAGGCCCAACTCGCCGATCTCGTCGAGAAACAGCGCGCCCTGGTGCGCGGTGCGCAGCAGCCCCGCGCGGTCGCTCGCCGCACCGGTGAACGAACCCTTCTTGTGCCCGAACAGCGTGGAGGCCGCGCCGTCGCCGCGCAGCGTGGCGCAGTTCACCTCGACGAACGGCCCCGTCACCTGGTGGCGCGCCTGTTTCAGCTCGAACATGCGGCGCGCGAGGAACGACTTGCCCGCGCCTGTCGGGCCCACCAGCAGGATGGCCGCGCGCGAGCGCACGGCCACGCGCTCGATCTCGTCGATGAGCGCGTTGAAGCGCGCATTGCGCGTGGCGATGCCGCTCTTCAGAAACGCGACCGCGTCGCGCTGGTCGGCGTCGAAGCGGCGCGCAATCGGGTCGTAGCGCGACAGGTCGAGGTCGATCAGCGCGACCTTGCCCGCGTCGCCCTCGCGCTGCTTGCGCGGCGGCGAGGTCTGCGCCAGCACGCCCGGCACCACGCGCGATTCGGACAGCAGGAACATGCAGATCTGCGCCACGTGCGTGCCCGTGGTGATGTGCGTCCAGTACTGCTCGCGCTCGGGCTGGAAGGGGTAGGCGCGCGCCCAGTCGTACAGGCGCGTGTAGACCTCGCCGAAGTCCCACGGGTCTTCGAGGTCGAAGGGCACGAGGTTGACCGTGGTCTCGGGCGACACGGCGGCGATGTCGGCCTTCACCACCTCGGCCAGCGCGGTGTGCTTGCGCGTGTGCAGCAGCTCGATGCGCGCCACGACCATGTCGTCGTGCTGCGCGAGCGAGACCGTGGGGCGCCACTTGTTCCAGCGGCCTGCGCCCTGGCCGGCGTCGAGCTGGGTGCCGAGGAATCCGATGACGACGATGGGCTTCATGGATAAAAAACTAGCTGAATTTCTAGAAATTATCGGAATACTAGCAAGGGATGGGCGCCGTGTCACACGCGGCGAAGAAGAAATTTCCCTTGCCGGTCAATGACTTGCGTCGCCGGCACCAGATTTTCTGCGGGGCTGCAAGCAAGTTGGCACGCTCGCTGCAATAGAGAAAGGGTCCGGATGCAGTTCATCCGCTCCCAGGTGCCGCATCACAGCGGCCCGGTGCCGCAGGCCAGACCTGTTCTTGGGTCCGCGGTATGCCGCTGTTGAACTGCGTTGGTCACTGGACTTGTTCCAGTCTGCTCATGGTGGAGCACCGTGCTAACCACGCGGCGTGGCGGGTTCGATTCCCGCAAACAACCTTCGGCGGTGTTCGCACCGCCGCTTTGATGGGGGCGAAAGCCCCACCGCCCCGGCACACCGGAGCGAGGCGCAGGGCAGGGCCCGGCCGAGCGACACCGTGCCAGTGCAGGCGGCTTGCGCATCGCGCGTTCTGCAAGGAACCGCATGCAGCCATCGACGCAGAAGGAGGCGATGGCGCAGCCACCGCACCGACCCGTCGACCGCTGCACTGCTGACCTCGCAAACCACGGTGCCCGCCGCCTGTCCTTCGTGGGCCCCGACGCGAAACGTAGACGAACGACAACCTAAACGAAGAAGAAGAGAGAGGAAGAAAAAATGCTGGGATTCACTCCATTCACCGTGAAGAAGAACGAACGCGTGCTGCTGCTGCGCAACGGCGACTTCGAGGGCCTGTACGCCGCCGGCAAGTACCGCGTGTTCACGGGTTTCGACACCGTGCAGCTCGAGCGCTTCTCGCTGGCCGAGCCGGCCTTCGAGCACGAGCTGGCCGACTACTTCCTGGCGCGCGAGCCGCAGCTGGTGCAGCGCGAGTTCGTGCAGGTGTCGCTGGGCGAGACCGAGGTCGGCCTGCGCCATGAAGACGGCGTGCTGGTGCAGATCCTGCCGCCCGCCACCCGCAAGCTCTACTGGCGCGGCCTGCGCGAGCAGCGCGTCGACGTGATCGACGTGGCCGCCGATGCACGCCTGCCGGCCGAGCTGCTGGCCAAGCTGCAGAGCGTGGCGCTGCGTCCGCGTGCGGTGCAGGGGCTCGAAGGCGTGCTGCTGGTGCAGGTGCCCGAGTTCCACGCCGGCGTGCTGACCCTCGAAGGCCAGATGCAGGCGCTGCTGCCCCCGGGCAACCACGGCTTCTGGCGCTTCAACCGGCAGGTGGCCGTGACCAGCGTGGACCTGCGTTCGCAGATCGCCGAAGTGAGCGGCCAGGAAATACTCACCCGCGACAAGGTGGGGCTGCGACTGAATCTGTCGGCGGTGTGGCGTTTTGCCGATGTGCGGCAGGCCCTGGCGCAGATGCCCAAGCCGGCCGAGCATGTGTACCGCGAGCTGCAGTTCGGCCTGCGCGCGGCGGTGGGCGAGCAGACGCTCGACGCCCTGCTGGAGAACAAGTCCGCCATCGACCAGACCGTGCTGGCGCAGGTGCGTGAGCGGCTCGAGGGGTCGGGCCTGGTGCTGGAGAGCGTGGGCGTGAAGGACATCATCCTGCCGGGCGAGATGAAGACCATCCTCGCGCAGGTGGTCGAGGCCGAGAAGTCGGCCCAGGCCAACGTGATCCGCCGCCGCGAGGAAACCGCGGCCACGCGCTCGCTGTTGAACACCGCGAAGGTGATGGAGGGCAACCCCGTCGCCTTGCGCATGAAGGAACTCGAGACGCTGGAACGCGTGGCCGAGCGCATCGACAAGATCTCGGTGATCGGCGGCCTGGACCAGGTGCTCAACGGACTCGTGACGCTGCGGCCGAACGGTTCCTGAGTGCTGAAAGAATGAAACTCGGAGAGAGAGAAAGAGAAGGAAAGAAAAATGGAACAGAAGACGAACTACAAGGTGCATGAAGTCGCCAACGGCGTTCCCGTGAAGATGTGGACGAACGGCGTGCCGGTGGAAGACGAAGCGCAGAAGCAACTCGAGAACGCCGCGCGCCTGCCCATCGTGTTCAAGCACATCGCGGCCATGCCCGACGTGCACTACGGCATCGGTGCGACCGTGGGCTCGGTGATCCCGACCTTCAAGGCCATCATCCCCGCCGCCGTCGGCGTGGACATCGGCTGCGGAATGATGGCCTGCAAGACCACGCTCAACGCACGCGACCTGCCCGACAACCTGGGCCCGCTGCGTTCGGCGATCGAGAAGGCCGTGCCGCACGGATCGAATCCCAAGCGCATGGGTCGCGACAAGGGATCATGGGAAACGCCCCCCGATGAAACCGACGCCGCCTGGGCCGAGCTCGTGGACGAGTTCGACCTGATCTGCGAGGACCACCCGCGCATCAAGAACACGAACAACCATAAGCACCTGGGAACGCTGGGTACCGGCAACCATTTCATCGAGGTGTGCCTCGATGAAGCGGGCGCGGTGTGGTTCATGCTGCACTCGGGTTCGCGTGGCGTGGGCAATGCCATCGGCACGCACTTCATCGAACTCGCGAAGAAGGATGCCGAGCTGCACCAGCGCAACCTGCCCGATCAGGACCTGGCGTACTTCGAGGAAGGCGCCCAGTACTTCGGCGACTACGTGCGCGCGGTGGGCTGGGCCCAGAAGTTCGCACGGGCGAACCGCGAAGTGATGATGCAGCGTGTGGTCGCGGCCGCGCGCAAGGTCATCACCAAGCCGTTCGAGGCGCACGTGGAAGCGGTGAACTGCCACCACAACTACGTGAGCCGCGAGACGCACTTCGGGCAAGACGTGCTCGTGACCCGCAAGGGCGCGGTGAGTGCCAAGCTCGGCGAGCTGGGGATCATCCCCGGCAGCATGGGCGCCAAGAGCTACATCGTGCGCGGCAAGGGCAACCCCGAGAGCTTCATGAGCTGCAGTCACGGTGCCGGTCGAAAGATGAGCCGGACGAAGGCCAAGAAGCTCTTCACCGTCGCCGACCAGATCGCCGCGACCGAAGGCGTCGAATGCCGCAAGGACGCCGACGTGATCGACGAGATTCCGATGGCCTACAAGGACATCGACGCGGTGATGGATGCGCAGAAGGACCTGGTGGAGGTGGTTTACACGCTCAAGCAGGTGGTTTGCGTGAAGGGTTGAGCATGGGCGTCGAGTACCGCGTCAAGGTCGCATTGCCGTCGCGCGAAGTCGCGCAAGGCATCTGCAGGAAGGCAGGCATCGGCGGCCATCTGAACGTCGAGGGCGAGCGCGCGGATTTTTATCCGGCGCCGCCGTCGACGCCTTCGGAATGGGCGCAGGCCGTGGTCAGCATCGAGGCGGATGGCTTTGTGGTCTGCCTGCTTGCGAACACCGACTTTGCGCGACAGGTGTTGGGCAGCATCGTTCAACTCGCTGCGGGCGAAGGTATCGTGACAGTGGAAGAGCTATAGGAGGGGATCGGAAGACCGGCCTGCCTTCGTAGCGACGTATTGCGAAGGGTTGAACAAAAATGAAAAGCAACAAGCAACGCCGTGCCGAAATCAAGGCGCACCGCCTCGACCGCGCCGCGCGCGCCGTGGCATTGCAGCAGCGCCACGCCGATGCACGCCCGCTGCGTGCCGAAGGCTTGGCCGCTGCCGACACGGCCCTGCTGGCCGCGCACAACAACACCTACGGCCCGCTGCCCACCTTCTACGTCGACAAGGCGTTCACCTGCCGCGACTGCGGCGCGCAAGAGGTGTGGACGGCCAAGCAGCAGAAGTGGTGGTACGAGGTGGCGCTCGGCAGCATCCACAGCACGGCGGTGCGCTGTCGCGCATGCCGGCTCGGAACGCCGCGAACAAGAACAACGACAAACGACTGAACAAGAAAGAAAGACGTGTCCCGATGACGGAAGCACAAGAAGAACAACGCGCACTCGATGCCGTCGAACTCGACGGCTCCCAAGGCGAAGGCGGCGGCCAGATCCTGCGCACCGGCCTCGCGCTGTCGATGGTCACGGGCCGGCCGCTCACCATCGCGAAGATTCGCGCGGGCCGCGCGAAGCCGGGCCTGATGCGCCAGCACCTCGCGTGCGTGCATGCAGCCGCGGAGATCAGCGGCGCGCAGGTCGATGGCGCCGAGCTGGGTTCGCAGTCGCTGCGCTTCGTGCCGGGACCGGTGCGCGCGGGCGGCTACCGCTTCGCGATCGCCGGCGCGGGCAGCTGCATGCTGGTGCTGCAGACCGTGTTGCCGCCGCTGCTGCTGCAACCCGCGGGGCAGGTCAGCCGGCTGCGACTGAGCGGCGGCACGCACAACCCGATGGCGCCGCCGTTCCATTTTCTGGAGCGTGCGTTCGCGCCGCTGGTGCGCCGCCTCGGCGGCGACCTGCAACTCACGCTGCGCCGTTGCGGCTTCTACCCGGCCGGTGGTGGCGAGGTCGACGCGACGATCGTGCCGGCGGCGGAAGGTGCGCGACTGCAGGCCTTCGATCTGCTGTCGCGCGGTGAGCTGTTGGCGGGCCATGCCGAGTGCCTCGCGCCCGGCCTGCCGCGCCACGTGGCGGCGCGCGAACTCGAAACGGTGGGCGCGGCGATGGGCTGGTCGGCGCACGCCGAGCAGCTGCGCACGGTGCCGACGCGCCAGAACGAGGGGCCGGGCAATGCGCTGCTGGTGACGCTGGCCTACGCGCACCTCACCGAGGTGTTCACGGCCTTCGGCGAGAAGACGCTGAGCGCGGAGCAGGTGGCGCACGGCCTCGTGAAGGAGGTGCGCGCGTTCCAGAAGCACGAGGACGCGGCCGTGGGGCCGCACCTGGCCGATCAGCTCGCGCTGCTGCTGGCACTCGCGGTGTTCCGGCAACCGGGGCAGTCGGGCGCGTTCACCTGCAGCGAAGTGACGCCGCACACGCGCACGAACTGCGAGGTGATCGAGCGCTTCCTGCCGGTGCGTTTCACGATCACCGAAGAAGCTGCGGGCCCGCGCGCGGCGCGGGTGCAGGTGGTGGCGTCGTGAAGGCTTACAGGCCGGCCTGGCGCGTGAAGCTCACGGCCGGCTTCTTGTAGGCAGAGGGCACTTCGTCGCGGTAGAAGGCGCGGCGGTCCAGGCTTTGCAGCGGGTTGTGGGCGGCGGCCACGGCCTGGTCGCGCACGGCCTGGCGGTCGAGCGTGGAGGTCACGGCGACGGTGCCTTCGGCAGCGGCGTCCGAGTATTCATTGCCATTGCGCGCAGCGGCGACGGCTTCGGTGCGCACGTCGGCACGGCTGGCGGCCGAGGTGATGGCGTGCACGCCTTCATACGTTTCGGCGTGGGCTGCACCGGCGGTGCCCAGCAGGGCGATGGCGGTGGCGGAAATGGCGAGGAGTTGCTTGCTGTTCATGATGCGTTTTCCCTTGAGGCTGTGGGCGGCGGACAGTCGTCGTTGCCACAAGCTGCAGTGTGAAACCGCATCACGGAAGGCGCTGTGCGTTTGCGCACCGAATCCGGCAGGTGATGATGCTCAGGGCGTTTTTGCAGCACGCGAATACATCACGGCCAGCGGCTCGGAGCGCCCGCGCACGTCGAGCGTGTCGACCGGCCCGAGCGCGTCTTCGGCACCGGCCTGCTGCGCTGCGAATTGCGAGACCACGAGCCGCGCCGAAGCGGTCTTCGAATGGTCCTGCAGGCGGCTCGCGGTGTTGACCACTTCGCCGATGGCGGTGAAGGTGGTGGTCTCGAGGTAGCCGACCTCGCCGACGGCTGCGCGCCCGGCGTGCAGGCCCATGCCGAAGTCCAGCTGCTGGCCGAACTGGGCCTGGAAGTCGACGTTCCACGCCTCCATGCGCTCGCCGATGAGTTGGGTGGCGCGCAGTGCCTGCCGGCAGGCGGTGGGCAGGTCGCTCTCGAGGCCGAAGATGGCCATCACGCTGTCGCCGATGAACTGGTTGGGCACGCCGCCGCTTTCGCGCACGGCGGCACCCACGATGGCGAAGTAGCGGTCGAGCACGTAGGCGAGGTCGAAGGGCCACTGCCGTTCCGACAGGCCCGACCAGCGCCGCAGGTCGACGAACAAAATCGCCACGTCGCGCTCGTGCCCGAAGCGGCCGACCGGCGCGGGCCGGCCTTCGCGTGGCAGCGGTGCGAACAGCGGCGTCACCTCGATGCTGCCGCGCGGGCGCAGCTGGCAGGCCAGCCGCACGTCGTGTGGGGCGCGCACGCGTTCGAGCGTGCGCTGCTCGTCGCGGCCCGGCGTGCCGATGTGTTCGGGCGCGCCGCTCACACGCACGCGGCAGGTGGAGCAGCGCGCGCGCCCGCCGCAGATCGACACGTGCGCAATGCCGTGCGAGCGGCTGGCTTCGAGCACGCTCCAGCCGGGCGGCACATGCACGGTGCGGTCGGGGTAGCGCAGCGCGACGGTGGCACCGTTTGCCCGTCGGGCGAGCCGGCTGCGCGCCGCGTAGGCCGCGAGCAGTGCCAGCAGCGCCAATGCGTAGTAGAGCTTGAGGTTGGTTTCGGCAGTGTTGAGCGCGCGGCCCTGTTCGGGCGTCGGCAAGGTGACGGGCGGTACGCCGGTCCACTGGAACTCGCGACCCATGGAGACGAAGCCCATCGCGGCGGTCACCGGCAACAGCACGGCGATGGCGAGCAGCGGCGCGAACAGGCGCCGGTAGAGCGGGCGCACACGCAGCGCGAAGTGCAGGCCGAGGCAGCCGTGGGCCCAGGCGGCGAGCATCATGCCCAGCTGCGCGCCCGCACCGGCCAGGTCCCACAGGCCCCAGACCACGCGCACGTAGGAGCCCTCGATGCCGTAGGCCAGGTACGCACCGCGCATCGCGGTGAGGTGGGTGGCCAGCAGCAGCGGCAGCGCAAAACCCAGCAGCACGCGCAAGGCTTCGAGCGGCGGCATGCGCAGGGTGCGGCGCTCCCACAGCGCGGCCACGGCGAGAGCAAGGTGGGTGACGGCGGCGCCGTACAGCAGCAGCGTGCCGGGCAGGCTGTGCCAGAACTTCTGCACGCCGCGCAGCACGGTCTCGGCCGCGGTGAAGGAGACGATGCCCAGCGAATGGTTCAGCAGGTGCGCCGTGATGTAGGCCATCAGCACCAGCCCGCTCGCCCAGCGGAGGTTGCGCCGTGTCGGCGTCCTCAGTGAAAAAGCGGGAGGTGGGGAACGTCTGTCCATGAACGGGTTCGAAGCGGCACCCGAGCATAATGCGCGCGCCTCAATGACCACCGGCATGGCCCTCCCCGAACCCACCCCCCGCTCCAGCCTCGCGCTGCGCCGCATCGCGCTGCTCGAAGGCCTCTCAGACGACCGCTTCGACCAGCTGGCGCGCCAGTGCCTGTGGCACAGCGTGGCGGCCGGCAAGCCGCTGATGCTGCGCGCCGACCTGCAGGGCGAGGTGTTCCTGCTGGTGTCGGGCCGCGTGCGGGTGACGACCTACGCGGCCAACGGCCGGCAGGTGACCTTCCGCGATTCAGACGCCGGCGCGCATTTCGGTGACATCGCCGCTTTGGACGGCGGGCCGCGTTCGGCCGACGTGGTCACGCTCGAACCCTGCGTGGTCGCCAGCCTGGACCGCGCCGCCTTCCTGGCGCTGCTGCGCGAAGAGCCGCTGGTGGCCGAGCGCGTGATGCAGCGGCTGGCCGCGCTGGTGCGGCAGTTGTCGGAACGCGTGATCGACCTGAGCACGCTCGGCGTGCAGAACCGCCTGCATGCCGAGCTGTTGCGCCTAGCGCGCGAGGCGGGCATCGACGGCAACGAGGCCCGGCTGGAGCCCGCGCCCAAGCACGCGGCGCTGGCCAGCCAGATCAGCACCAACCGCGAGCAGGTGACCCGCGAACTCAACACGCTGGTGCGCAGCGGCGTGCTGCGCAAGGACGGCAAGGCGCTGGTGGTGGCCGATGCCGATCGCCTCGCGCAGATGGTGTCGCAGGTGCGCGGCGACTAGATCAGTTCCAGCGGCCGTTGGAGCCAGCGACGCTCAGGCGCCCGGCGCCCATCAGTGCCACGCTCAGCGCGCCGAACAGGTACAGGCCCTGAAGTTCCAGCGCCCAGCCGCCTTGCTTGGTCAGCGCGAACAGGTCGGCCATGTGCACAAGGCCGAGGGCCACGATCATGTTGATGACGACCACGGCGGCGGCGGCGCGCGTCCAGACGCCCGCGATCATCAGCAGCGGCGCGACGATTTCGCCCACGAACACGAGGTAGGCCAGCCCGCCTGGCAGGCCGGCCTTGGCCAGCATGCCGCTGATGAAGCCGACGCCGGCCGAGAGCTTGAAGATGCCGTGCAGCAGCATCAGCACGCCGACCGACACGCGCAGCACCAGCTTGCCTGCGTCGTCGCGGGCAGCCGGCGTGGCAAGGAACGAAGAAGACGCCGAAGCGGCGGAGGCGAGGGGAGCTGCCTGGGTGTTCATGGCGAATCCTTGAGTGAAAAGGAAGAAGGCCGCCACGGACTGCGGCGGTTGCCATGCCAGTGTGGCGACCCGGTCGCCGCGCGTCGGTGCGTTTACGCACACTTTTCGGCGGTTGGGTCGCCGTCCGGCCTCAGTCGCCCTTGTAGCCCGAGGCCTTGATCACCGGCAGCCAGCGTGCGGCCAGCGCATCGGTGTAGCGCACCACGTCTTCGCTCGACGCGCCGGGCAGCAGGTCGTAGCCCACGCGGCCGAGCTTTTCGCGCACATCGGGCATCGCCAGCACCTTGCGCACGGCCCGGTTCCACTGCGCCAGCGTGGCGGGCGCCGTGTTCGCGTGGGCGTAGAGCACGTAGCGCGACGAGGCCACCAGCGTCGGGTAGCCCGACTCGGCGAAGGTCGGCACGTCGGGCAGGCCGTCGGCGCGCTTGTCGCCGGCCACGGCCAGCACGCGCAGCTTGCCCGCGCGGTGGTACTCGGTGAGCGTGGTGGTGGCGTCCATGCCCGAGGCCACCTGGCCGCCGATCAGCTCGGTGACCATGGCCGCGCCGCCGCGGTAGGGCACCAGGGTGGCGCCGCTGCGCGACAGGGCCACGAAGTCCATCGCCAGGAAGTGCAGCAGCGAGCCCACGGTGGTGATGCCGATCGAGCCCTGGTCGGGGTTGGCCTTGGCGGCCTGGACGAACTGGGCCAGCGTCTTCACCGGCGAGGCGGCGCTCACGGCCAGGCCGAACTGGATGCCGCTCACGTCGGTCACGGGCTTGAAGTCGGTGGCCGGGTTGAAGCGCATGTTGGCGTAGATGGCGGGGCCGATGAACATCGGGTCGACCGGCGCCAGCAGCATGGTGGTGCCGTCGGCGGGCGCGTTCTTCAGCACCTCGGCGGCCAGGCGCGTGCCGGCGCCGGGACGGTTGTCGACCATGACGGGGCGGCCCAGCTCGTCCTTGAGCTTTTCAGACAGCAGCCGGCCCATGAAGTCGGCCGGGCCGCCGGCCGGGAAGGGCACGATGAGACGGTTGACCGCCGGCTGCGCGTTCGCGCCGTACGGCAGCAGGCCGCCCAGGCCCGTGGCCGCTGCCGCACGGATGAGGCCGCGCCGTGAGAGCGCCGGGCCGGTGGGGAAAGAGAAGGGGTTCATCGAAAGTCTCCGGGTGGTTGGAATCGTTGGAACAGAGAAAGCAAGCTCAGGACTGCGCGACCAGCGGCGTGAAGCGGGCGGCGTCTTCGAGCACCTGGCCGGCCTCCAGCAGCAGGTCTTCGCGGAAGCGCCAGGCGAGCAGCTGCACGCCGATGGGCGCGCCGCCGGCCATGCCGGTGGGCACCGCGAGGCCGGGCATGCCCAGCGCGGCGGTCGCGAGCAGCGGGCTCTGGGCGTCGATGAGGGCGCGGGCGCGTTCGAGGCTGGCGACGTCTTCGTCCTGCGGGCAGGGGCGCTGCCACGACACGGGCATCAGCACCAGCGGATGGGTCTGCATGAACACCGACCAGCTGCGCAGCAGCGCCTGGCGCCGCGCGAGTGCGTCCAGAAAACCGTCGCGGTCGGTCTCGGCCATGCCTTCGAGCATGTAGCGCTGGCTGCGCTGCATGATGTCGTCGCCATGCTGCTCGACGCCCGCAATGATGTTGCGGCGGCTGTCGTCCACGGTCAGCGTGCGCCACAGGGTGGCGGCCTCGTGGAAGAGCGGCAGCTCCGCTTCGTCGACCTCGTAGCCCGCCTGCTGCAACCAGCGCGCGGCGTCGTCCAGGGCCTGCGTGACGGCCGGGTCGACCGGAATGCCCGGCGTGCGCTTGAAGAGCGCCACGCGCAGCGGGCCGGCGGGGCGCAGCAGCTCGTGCGGCATCGGCACCCAGTTCGGGTCGCGCGCGTCGGGGCGCGCCATGGCCTCGTAGCCCAGGCGCAGGTCGGCGATGCTGCGCGCCAGCGGCCCTTGCACCGACATGAGCTGCGGCGTGATGCCGCGCTCGCTCGTCGCGCTCGGGTTGAAGGCCGGTACGCGGCCGGCCGTGGGACGCAGGCCGGCCACGCCGCAGGCGTACGCGGGGTAGCGGATCGAGCCGCCGATGTCGTTGCCGTGCGCCAGCGCGCCCATGCCGGCGGCCACCGCCGCGGCCGCACCGCCGCTGGAGCCGCCGGGCGTGACGGCCGCGTCCCACGGGTTCAGCGTGCGGCCGTGCACGCCGTTGTCGGTGAACCAGCGCGACGAGTAGGTCGCCGTGTTGCTGCGCCCCACGATGACGGCGCCCGCACTGCGCCAGTGCGCCACCACCGGCGCGTCTTCGCGGGCGATGTGGTCCTTCAGCGGGATCACGCCGTTGGTGGTGGCGTGGCCGGCCTGGTCCACGTTGACCTTGATGCTGACCGGCACGCCATGCAACGGGCCCAGCGCCTCGCCGCGCAAGGTGCGCGCGTCGGCGGCGTCGGCGCTGGCCAGGGCCTCGTCGGCCAGCACCTCGGCCAGCGCATTGAGGCGCGGGTTGAGCTCGGCGATGCGCGCGAGCACGCTGGCCGTCACTTCGCGGCAGGACACCTCGCGGCGGCGCACGGCGTCGGCGATGTGGGCGGCGCTGCGCTGCCAGAGGGCGGGGGATGAGGTCATGGGTGGTCTTTGGGAAAGTTCAGGCAAAGGAAACCCCGCACCCCGGCGTAACCGGGGTGAAGGCAAAAGAGAGCAGGGGGAGAAGCGGGCGGCGGCGGATCAGCGCGCGCCGCGCAGGCGTCAGCCGGTCGGTTTCTTCATGAGCAGGCTGCCGCGGTCGACGCGGGATTCGGCCTCCAGGGCCAGGGCTTCGGCGTGTTCCATGTGCACGCGCATGACCTCGCGCGCACGCACGGGGTCGCGGGCGCGCAGTGCGTCGAGCAGGTCGGTGTGGCTGTGCACCATTTCCTCGTCGAACTGGTCGAACTCCGTGAGCGCGTTGCGCACGATGATCACGCGGCGGATCACGTCGTTGAGCAGGCGGCAGACCAGCGCCAGAAAGGGGCTGCTGCAGGCTTCGGTGAGGCGGTCGTGAAAGAGCAGGTCGGCCTCGCGGCGCTCGTTCCAGTCTTCGCTGCCGCCGTGCGCCGGGTGGCTGTGGCCGATCAGCGCTTCCAGCGCGGCCAGGTCGGCCTCGCTCAGGCGCGTGGCCACGTTGGCGGCCAGCTCAGGCTCGACCACGCGCCGCAGCGCGTACAGCATCGTGATGTCGACCGGCTGGAAGTACAGGAAGTTCGACACCGCCTGCAGGCACTGCTCGTACGAGGCCTGCGTGAGCGTGGCGCCGCCGTTGGGGCCGGTGCTGATCGCGACCAGCCCCTGCACCTGCAGCGCGGCCAGCGCCTCGCGCACCGTGCCGCGCGACACGCCGAGCTGCTCGATCAGCTCTTTCTCCTGCGGCAGCTTGTTGCCGACCTGCTGCTGGGTCTGGACGACCCAGCGCTTGATGTTGTCGACCACCTGGTCGGAGCGCTTCACGCGCTTGTCGCGCGTGAGCGAAGGCTTGGGTTGGGAGGGGGGCATCTGCGTTTCGGGCATTTATGATCATAAATGTCATAAATATGGAAAACGCTGTCAAGCGGGTTGTCCCGTGAGGCGTGCGCCGGGCGGGCCGTCGGCAGGAAATGGGGCTTCCTGCTACGCTCCCGCACGGCCCGCCTGCCCCTGGCGGGCTTTTTTCTGCGCTGCATTTCCCCATGGTCTTTCCCGTCATCACCGACCCGTCGTTCTACGCGGTCGCCGTTCCCGCCGTGCTGCTGCTCGGCATCAGCAAGAGTGGCTTCGGCGCCGGATTCGGGTCGCTGGCCGTGCCGATGATGGCGCTGGCCGTCACCGTGCCACAGGCGGCGGCGATCCTGATGCCGCTGTTGCTGCTCATGGACCTGCTCGGCCTGGCCGCGTTCCGGCGCGACTTCGACCGCTCGCTGCTGGAGTTTTTGATTCCGTTCGGGCTGGTCGGCACGGTGATCGGCACGCTGCTGTTTCGCGTGCTCTCGGCCCACACGGTGGCGGGCATCGTGGGTGTGTTCACGCTGCTGTTCCTGGCGCAGCGCCTGGCGTTTCCGCCCAAGCCGAACGACCCATTGCCGTCGCGCGCGGTGGGTGCGGTGCTGACGGCGGTGTCGGGCTTCACCAGCTTCATCGCGCATGCAGGCGGGCCGCCGATCAATGCCTACGTGATCCCGCTGCGGCTCAAGCCGGTGGTGTTCACGGCGACGATGGCCTACTTCTTCTTCGTGGTGAATCTCAGCAAGTGGATTCCCTACGCGTGGCTCGGCCTGCTCGACTTTCGCACGCTGGCCACCTCGCTCGTGCTGATGCCGATCGCACCGCTGGGCGTGTGGATCGGCATCCGCATCGCACGCCGCATCGATGCGACGTGGTTCTATCGCTTCGTCTATCTGGGCATGCTGCTCACGGGCCTGAAGCTCGTCTACGACGGCTTCCTGGCCTGAGAGACTTCAAAGCTCGACGATCGACTTGAAGCCGCCGAAGATCATCCGCTTGCCGTCGAACGGCAGGGTCTTCGGGTCCATCCCGGCGATGCGCGGGTCGGCCATCACCTTGGCGTTGATCGTGTCGCGGTGCTTGCGCGACTTGTAGACGATCCACGAGAAGGCCACGGTCTCGTCGGCCTTGAGCTTCACGCTTTGCGGGAACGAGGTGAGCTTGCCGGGCTTCACGTCGTCGGCGATGCACTCCACGTACTCGAGCGCGCCATACTCCATCCAGACCTTGCCGGCCTTGCGTGCGAGCTTGCGGTAAGCCTCGACGTTCGCGGTGGGAATGGCAACGATGAATCCGTCTACATAGCGAGCCATGAGTGATCTCCTGAACAAGGGGTAGAAACGTTGAAAAAGAAAAAGCGGGGGCTGCATGGCGCCGTCGTCACGACGACGCCGTCTTGCCCGCCGCGCCCGAGGCCGACGCTGCTTCGTTGTTGTTCTGGGTGTGTCCCGGCGTAGCCGGGCGAAGCAGCAAGACCCCCATCAGACCCGCCGCCGCCGCGAACACGGCGCCGACAAGGAATGCCAGGTTGTAGCCACCATTGAGCGCCAGCGGCATCGCCGCGCCCGTGGTGGCCATGGCGGTGGTGCGTGCCGCCGCGGCGCTGGCCAGCACGGCCAGGCCCAGGGCGCCGCCCATCATGAAGGCGGTGTTGACCACGCCCGAGGCCAGGCCCGAATCGGACGGGTCGACCTCGCTCATGGCCGCCAACAGCACCGGGTTGAAGGCCATGCCCGCGCCCAGGCCCAGCAGCACCATGCCGGGCAGCACGTCGAGCACGAAGCTGCCGTTGACCGGCGCGCGTGCGAACAGCGCCAGCCCGATGGCTGCGAGCCACAGGCCCGCTGCCAGCGGCCTGCGGATGCCGAAGCGCATCACGATCTTGGCCGACAGGCCCAGCGAGAACACCGCCATGATCACGTTGGCCGGCAGGAAGGCCAGGCCGATCTGCATCGGCGTGTACTGCAGCACCAGCTGCATGTACAGCGCCGAGATGAAGAACCACGCGAACATGGCTGCGGCCCACAGCACGCCGACCACGTTGGCCACCGACACGCTGCGCAGCTTGAAGAGGCTCAGCGGCATCAGCGGATGCTTCACGCGCGCCTCGATGGCGATGAAGGCCGCCAGCAGCACCACGGCCGCGCCGAGCAGGCCGATCGTTTGCGTGGAGCCCCAGCCTGCCTCGTTGCCGTTGACCACGCCGTACACCGCGAGCATCAGCGACGCGGTGACGGTGATGGCGCCGGCCACGTCGAGCTTTTCGCCGTGCGCATGGCCGCGCGCGTTCGGCAGCAGCGCCACGCACAGCGCATACACCGCGACGCCGATCGGCAGGTTGACCAGGAAGATCCAGTGCCAGCTCAGCGTGCTCGTGAGCAGGCCGCCCAGCAGCACGCCGATGCTGCCGCCGCCCGCGCACACGAAGCCGTACACGCCCATCGCCTTGGCGCGGTCGGCCGGCTCGGTGAAGAGATTCATGATGAGCGAGAGCGACACGGCCGACACCACCGCGCCGCCCAGGCCCTGCACCGCGCGCGCCGCCACCAGCAGGCCCTGCGAGGTCGAGACCCCGCAGGCCAGCGAGGCCAGCGTGAACAGCACCAGGCCTGCAAGGAACACGCGGCGGTGGCCGTACAGGTCGCCCAGCCGACCGCCCAGCAGCAGGAAGCCACCGAAGGTCAGCATGTAGGCGTTCACCACCCAGACCAATGACGTCTCGGAAAAGCCGAGGTCGGTGCGGATCGAAGGCAGCGCCACGTTCACGATCGTGGTGTCGAGCACGATCATCAGCACGCCCAGGCACAGCACCATCAGGGCGAGCCAGCGCTTTCGGTTGTCGAGGGGTTCGGTCATGGAAGGTGATTCCTGCGAAGAAGAAAAAAGGAGGAGGGGCGGCTCCGCTCAGACCAGCGCCTTGCCGCCGTTGATGAGCCACGGCGTGCCGAAGCTGTCGGTCACCATGCCAAAGCCTTCGACCCAGAAGGTCTTCTCGAAGGGCATGCCGATCGAGCCGCCGTCGGCGAAGGCGTCGAAGATGCGCCGCGCCTCGGCCACGGTGTCGAGCGTGAGCGCCACGCCGAAGCCTTTCATGCCTTCGTAGGACTGGCCGGGCATGCTGTCGGAGGCCATGAGCAGGCCGTCGCCGTAGGCCAGCGACGCATGCATGATCCGCTTCCTGGCGTCGGCCGGCATCTGCTCGGTGCCGGGCGCTTCGCCGACGGTCATCATCATCTGCATCGTGCCGCGCAGCGTCTTCTCGTAGAAGCGCATGGCTTCGGCGGCGTTGCCGTCGAACGTGAGGTAAGCGTTGATAGGGGACATGAGAGTTCCTTGGATGTGAGAGGGTGAGTCAACAAAAAGCAGGCGCGCGCGTCACGCGACGGCCGGGTCTGCCACCAGCAGCCAGCCCACGCCGAAGCGGTCGCTGAGCATGCCGAAGCTGGTCGTGAAGAAGGTCGGCGTCAGCGGCTGGATCACCTGGCCGCCGTCGGCCAGTGCGTCAAACCACTTGCGGACGTCGGCGTCGTTGCCGGCGGACAGCGACAGCATGATTCCCTTGAACTCCGCGTGGCCCGAGCAGCTGCCATCGGACAGCATGAGTTCGGTTTGGCCGACGCGCAAGACCGAATGCATCACTTTGTCAGGGCCGGGCATGCCGCCGGCGCAACCGGCTTCCGCATGGCCCTCGGGGCCGCCGCTGGCCGGCGCCTCGCTGTAGCGCATCAGCTGCACGACTTCGGCGCCGAGCGCCTTTTTGTAGAAGGCAATCGCTTCGTCGCAACGACCTTCGAAGGACAGGTAAGACTGGACTTTCATGGCGTTTCCTTTTGGGTGGGTTACGGGCACAACGGGTCTGGGCGAAAACAATGGAATTACTTTGTGTACACCGTCCACAAAGAATAGCAGAGATAATGGACAGTGTCCACATGGAGTCGCGATGAAGCTCAACAACGTTCCCGAAAGCCTGCCGCCCGCGCGCAGCACCTACCGCCACGGCGATCTGCGCCGTGCGCTGCTGGATGCCGGCATCGAACTGGCGCGGGACGGCGGCCCCAGTGCCGTGGTGCTGCGCGAGGCGACGCGCCGCGTGGGCGTGGTGCCGAATGCGGCCTACCGCCACTTCGCGAGCCGGCACGATTTGCTGCTGGCGGTGCGCGCCGCGGCGCTGTCGGAGGCGGCCAAGGCGATGGAAGGCGAGCTCGCCGTGTTGCCCTGCGACCAGCCGCCCGCCGACTTCGCACGCGCCCAGGTGCGCGCCATCGGCACTGCCTACCTGCGCTTTGCGCAGGCCCAGCCGGGGCTGTTTCGCACGGCCTTCGTGGTGTCGGAAGACGCGCAGGGCGACGTCGGTCCCGACGGCGCGGGCGCCAGCGGCATGAACCCGTTCGAGTTGCTGGGCGCGGCCGTCGACCGGCTCGTGGACGCGGGCCTGCTCGCCCCGGAACGGCGTCCGGGCGCCGAATACCTCGCGTGGTCGGCGGTGCACGGGCTGGCGCTGCTGATCATCGACGGGCCGTTGCGCGGGGTCGACGCGGCGGCCACGCATGCGCTCGGGCAGCGCCTCATCGACATGGTGGAACGCGGCCTGTGATGGCCGCGCTCAGTTCTCAGAGATAGATCTTCTGCAGCAGCTTGATCAGCGTCTCGCGCTCGCGCGCGCTGAGGCGGCTGCTGGCTTCGGTCTCGAGCTGCACCACGGCCTGCTCGGCTTCGCGAATGAGCGTCTCGCCGGTCGGCGTGAGGTGCAGGCCGACGGCGCGGCCGTCGTGCGGATGCGGGCGGCGTTCGATGAGGCCGCGGCTGTCCAGCGCGGCCACTAGGCTCACGAGGTTGGGCGGCAGGATGTCCAGCGTGTTGCACAGCTGCCGCGAGGTGGCGCCCGGGTTGTGCGCCAGCAGCGAGAGCACCGAGAAGTCGATCTGCTTGAGGCCGTAGGGCGCCATGCGGTCGGCGAACACGGTGCTCACGATCAGCCAGGCGCGGCGGGCGTTGTAGCCGACCAGCCCTTCGAGCACGCGGGCATCGAGCCGGTCCGACCGGGGAGACGGCGCGGCGGCGGTATCGGTCCTGGCGGACGTTTTTTTCGCGGGGGAAGGAGGCATGCGGCGAGCGTAACCGCGGGTTGCTTTCTCGAACAACTAGCGCGAAGCCTCTTGTGCGGAATGCGCGAGTGCGACACCCTCGCAAGCCCGCTTGACGATGCCCAGCCGCATCTCGAACTCGGGCAGCACCCAGCGCCGGAAGGCCGCCGCGGCGCGAACGCGATCCGCATCAGCAGGCGCGGCCACGTCGATGCGGGCCCAGGCCCACGCCATCAGCGTGAGCATCACCACGCGCAGGAAGTCGTCCGCCACCTCGTACGGCAGCACCGGGTTGGCATGCGCCGCCATCGCCACCGTGGTGCCGAGGTAACGCAGCTGTGCCAGCCGGCGCTGCACGTCGGCATCGGCCTCGCGCGAGGCGTCGAGCGTGTCGCGCAATTCGAGCAGCACGGCCGACAGCGTCGCGCCGCCGTCGGGCAGCACCTTGCGCACCAGCAGGTCGATGGCCTGGATCTCGTTGGTGCCCTCGTAGATCATGGTCACGCGCGCGTCGCGCACCACCTGCTCGACGCCCCATTCGCGCACGTAGCCGTGGCCGCCGAACACCTGCAGGCATTCGCTCGCGCCGTGGAAGGCCTGGTGCGTGCAGGCCGCCTTAAGCACGGGCGTGACGAGCGAACACCAGCGCTGCGCGCGTTCGCGCGCCTTGGGGTCGGTGTCGTGCGTGGCGATGTCGAGCATCAGCGCACTGCGGTAGGCCAGCACGCGCGCGCCGTCGATCCAGGCGCGCTGGGTGTCGAGGATGCGGCGCACGACCGGGTGTGCGGCGATCAGGTCGGCCGCCTCGCTGCCGCGGCTGGCGGGCGCGGCGCCGGGCGCGCGCATCTGGCGGCGCTCGGCGGCATAGGCGTCGGCCTTCTGCCACGCGGCATCGAGCAGGCCGATGCCCTGCAACGCGACGTGCAGGCGCGCCGCATTCATCATCACGAACATCGCAGCCAGCCCGCGACCGGGCTCGCCGACCAGCCAACCGGTGGCGTCGTCGAATCGCATCGTGCAGGTCGGGCTGCCGTGCAGGCCCATCTTTTCCTCGATGCGTTCGCAGTGCACCGCGTTGCGCGCACCGTCGGGCAGCAGCTTCGGCACGAGGGCCAGCGACAGGCCCTTGGGGCCGGCGGGTGCGTCGGGCAAACGGCACAGCACGAGGTGCACGATGTTCGGCGTGAGGTCGTGCGCGCCGCCTGAAATGAAGATCTTGCTGCCGTTCACGCGCACGCTGCCGTCGGCCTGCGCCGTGGCGCGCGTGCGCACCTGGCCGAGGTCGCTGCCGGCGTGGGATTCCGTGAGGCACATGGTCGCGAGCCATTCACCGGTCGCGATCTTCTGCAGATAGCGGCGTTTCAGTTCCTCGCTGCCGTGGTGCTTGAGGCAGGCGTACGCGCCGTGCAGCAACCCCGGCGCCATGGTGAAGCCGTGGTTCGCGGCGCTGAGCCATTCGTAGAGGATGGCTTCGAGCACCGCCGGCAGGCCCTGGCCGCCGTCTTCGGTCGCGGCCGAGAGCGCAGGCCAGCCGCCGTCCACGAAGGCCTGGTAAGCCGCGCGGAAGCCCGGTGGCGTGACGACTTCGCCGTTGTCGAAACGACAGCCGACTTCATCGCCCTCGCGATTGATCGGTGCGACGACCTCGCCGACGAAGCGTGCGGCTTCTTCGAGTACCTGCGACTGCAGCGCCTCGTCGACCTCCGGGAAGGGCGCGAGTGTGCGCAGGCGCGTGGGCGCATCGAGCACCGCGTTCAAGAGAAAGCGGACGTCTTCGGGGCGGGGCTGGTAGTGCATCGGACTCAGGACTCGGCGGTGAAGCCGATCTTCTTGACCAGCGGGCCCCAGCGTTCGTACTCGGACTGCAGCGACTTCTTCATCTCCTCGGGCGAGGAGCCGTGCGCGATGAGGCCGACCGACAGCAGGCCGTCGGCCACGGCCTTGTCCTTCAGCGCGGCCTGGATCGCGGTGCTCGCGACAGCGATGGTCGCGGCCGGCGTCTTGGCGGGCGCGAAGAAACCGAACCACTCGTCGGCCACGATTTCAGGGAAGCCCTGCTCGGTGAAGGTCGGCACGTCGGGCAGGTAGGCCGGGCGCTGCGAACCCGAAGTGGCGAGCACGCGCAGCTTGCCGGCCTTGGCGAACGGCAGGCAGTCGCCGGCGGGTGTGAGGCAGGAGGCGATCTGGCCGCCCACCACGTCGTTGATGCCGGGCAGCGAGCCGCGATACGGCACATGGCGCAGGTCGGCGCCGGTGCTCAGGCCCAGCAGCGCGCCCAGGAAGTGCGGCGTGGAGCCCGCGCCCGGCGAGCCGTAGCTGGCCTGGCCGGGGTTGGCCTTGGCCCAGGCGATGTAGTCCTTCAGCGTCTTCACGCTGGCCGGCACCATCGGGCCGACGGCCAGGCCGTGCGTCATGACGGCGCCGATGGAGATGGTCGCGAAGTCGGAGATGCCGTAGCTGAGCTTGGTGTAGATGTGCGGATAGGTCGACAGCGCCGAGGCCTGCGCGAGACACAGCACCGAGCCGTCGGCCGGCGAGGTCTTCAGCGTGTCGAGCGCGATGCGCCCGCCCGCGCCGGGCTTGTTCTCGACCACCGGGTTGGTGGTGGTGAAGGGCGTGTTGCCCAGCTTGTCGGCCACGCGGCGGGCCACGCTGTCGCCCGCGCTGCCGGCCGGGAAGCCGTAATAGATCTTCACCTGCTGCTGCACCGCCTGGGCGAGTGCGGCAAGGGGATGCAATGCGGCGAGCGCGGCGGTGCCGCCGAGCGCCGTCATGAGTTGGCGTCGAGTGGTCATGGTCTTGTCTCCTGGTTGTCTGCGGGGGGCTGGGATCAGCGCGGCGCCATTCGGAGGGCGCCGTCGAGGCGAATCACTTCGCCGTTGAGATGTCCGTTCGTCACGATGTGGCAGGCCAGCTCGGCAAATTCCGAAGGCTTGCCCAGGCGCGGCGGGAACGGGATCGACGCGGCCAGCGAGTGCTGCACGGCCTCGGGCAGCTCCAGCAGCAGCGGCGTGGCAAAGAGGCCGGGCGCCACGGTGCATACGCGGATGGCGTGCTGCGCGAGGTCGCGCGCCATCGGCAGGGTCATGCCGACGAGGCCGCCCTTCGATGCGCTGTAGGCCTGCTGGCCCACCTGGCCGTCGAAGGCCGCGACGGAGGCGGTGAAGAGCATCACGCCTTTTTCACCGTTGTCGAGCGCGTCGAGCTTTGCGCAGCGCGCGGCGAACAGGCGCGCCATGTTGTAGCCGCCGATCAGGTTGATGTTGACCACGCGCACGAAGTCTTCGAGGGGCGCGGGGTTGCCGTCCTTGCCGACGATGCGCTTGGCGCTGCCGATGCCGGCGACGTTCATCAGGATGCGCGCAGGGCCGTGCGCCGCAGCCGCCTTGTCGAGTGCGGCGTTCACGCTGTCGGTGTCGGTGATGTCGCAGACGCAGGCGACGCCGCCGATTTCTGCCGCCACCTTTTCGGCCAGGGCAGCATTGCGGTCGAGCACGGCGACCTTGGCGCCCAGGCGCGCAAGTTCGCGTGCGGTGGCCTCGCCGAGGCCCGAGGCCCCGCCGGTGACGAGTGCGGCTTGTCCTTCGATCTTCATGGGTGTGTCTCCTGAATGGGGTTAGCGGGGCTTGAGCGTGAAAGGCAGCGTGTCGGCGTGCAGCGCATCGGCCAGCGCGGCGCGGTGCTTGAGCACGGCGCGCTGGTTGATGGAGCCCTTGTCGGTGACTTCGCCCTTGTCGATCGACGGCGGCTCGGCCATCAGATGCAGCCGTGCGATGCGGTTGGCGCTGCCGGTGCCCATGGCGGCCAGGTCGTTGGCCACCTGCTGGAAGTGCGCCTGCACCGGCGCGCTTTCGAGCACCTGCTGCATGGTCGCGTCGACGGACAGGCCGGCGAGCTGGCGCACCTTCTGCGTCGGGAAGATCAGCGCGCCGACTTCCTTCAGGTTGATGCCCGTGAGCACCGCGTCCTGCACATAGGGCGAGCCGGCCGCGATGATCTTCGCGCGCAGCGGGCCCACGCTCACGAAGGTGCCGGTGGCGAGTTTGAAGTCTTCGGCGATGCGGCCGTCGAAGCGCAGGCCGCGGTGGATGTCGTCGTCGGCGATCCACTTCACCGCGTCGCCGGTGGAGAAGAAGCCTTCCTCGTCGAAGGCCTCGGCGGTGGCCTCGGGCGCGCGCCAGTAGCCGGGCGTGATGTTGGGGCCGCGATAGCGCACCTCGGTCTTGCCGTCGACCTCGATCAGCTTGAGCTCGATGCCGGGCGCGGGCAGGCCCACGTCGCCCGACTTCACGTCGGGGCCGGTCACGTACAGCGCGAAGGGGCCCGACTCGGTCATGCCCAGGCCGGTGCCCATGACGATGCGCTCGCCGACTTCGGCCTCCTGCGTGCGGTGCAGGCTGTCCCACACGGGCTGCGCGAGCGCGGCGCCGGAATAGAAGAACATCTTCACGCGCGACAGCAGGTTGCGACGCAGCACCGCGTCGGTTTCCATCGCGTTCGCAATGGCCTCGAAGCCGGTCGGCACGTTGAAGTAGATGGTGGGCGCGATCTCGCGCAGGTTGCGCAGCGTCTCGGCCATGCCGGCGGGCGTGGGCTTGCCGTCGTCGATGTACAGCGTGCCGCCGTTGTCCAGCACGATGCCCACGTTGTGGTTGCCGCCGAAGGTGTGGTTCCAGGGCAGCCAGTCGACCAGCACCGGCGGCTCGTCGCCCAGCGCGGGAATCGACTGGCGCAGCTGCTGCTGGTTGGCGCACCACATGCGGTGCGTGTTGATCACCGCCTTGGGCATTTTGGTCGAGCCCGAGGTGAAGAGAAACTTGGTGATGGTGTCGGGGCCGGTGGCCTGCATCGCCGCATCGATGGCGGGCGTGGCCGGCGTGGAAGCGAGCACGTCGAAGCGCGTGGTGGCGCGGCCCGCGAGCGTGCCTTCGGCGAGCACGACCTCGGTGCCGGCCGGCACGGTGGCCTCGATGGCGCGGGCGAAACGCGCCGCGTCAGCAGCGAACACCAGGCCGGGCGTGAGCGTGTCGAACACGTGGCGCAGCTTGTCGAAGTCCTGGCTCACGATCGAATAGGGCGGCGACACCGGGCAGTAGGGCACGCCGGCGTAGAGGCAGCCCAGCGCCAGCAGCGCGTGCTCGATGCCGTTCTCGCTGAGGATCGCGACGGGGCGCTCGGCGCTCAGGCCGCGGTCGAGCAGGGCTTGTCCGATACCGCGCGCTTCTTCCAGCGCCTGCGCATAGCTCACGCGCAGCCAGTCGCCGGTGCGGCCGTCGGGCAGGCGCTCCCGGCGCGCGATGAAGGTGCGCTCGGGCGCCACCTGCGCCCAGTGCGCGAGCCGGTCGGTCATGCGCTCGCGGTAGGCCTGCAGCGGCGTCTCGGCCGTGAGGTAGCGCGTGCCCGGCGCGCCGTCGCGCAGCAGCGCGCGCGTCACGCCGAAGGCCAGCGGGCGGTATCGAACGGCGGTCATCCCTTGCTCACCTTGGCGCCGCGGCCTTCGAGGAAATCGCGCACGCGTTCCTTGGCCTCGGGCGCGGCCTGGACGATGCCCGACATCAGCGCCTCGGTGAAGAAGCCGTGGTCGGCCGACTGCTCGGCGATGCGCGGCAGCGCGTGCATCAGCGCGTAGTTGGTGAGCGGCGCGTTGGTGGCGATGCGCTTGGCGAGCTCGAAGGCCTTGTCGAAGGCGGTGCCTTCGTCGACCAGGTACTGCGCAAAGTTGGCGCGTTCGCCGTCTTCGGCGTTGTAGACGCGGCCGGTCATCATCATGTCGGTCATGCGCGCCACGCCGATCAGCTTGGGGATGCGCACCGAGCCGCCGCCGCCCACGAAGATGCCGCGCGAGCCTTCGGGCAGTGCGTAGAAGGTGGAGCGGTCGGCCACGCGGATGTGGCAGGCGGTCGCCAGTTCGAGCCCGCCGCCGACCACCGCGCCGTGCAGCGCCGCCACCACCGGCACCGGGCCGTGCTGGATCAGGTCGAGCGCGCTGTGCCACAGGCGCGAGTGCTGCATGCCCTGGCCGGCGTCGCGCTCCTTGAGCTCGCTCAGGTCCAGGCCGGCGCAGAAATGCGGGCCCTCGCCGTCGAGCACGGCCGCGCGCACGGTGGCGGGCAGCGTCTCGAAGGTGTTGCGCAGCGCGAGGATCAGGCCGTCGGACAGCGCGTTGCGCTTGGCGCCGCGCGTGAGGCGAACGATGGCGACGTCGTCGCGGATGTCGAGGTGGAGGTCTGGATGGGTCATGAGGGTGTCCGGGGTTGCGTTGGATTATGGTTATGAGAAATAATCAATTCAAGGCATTGGAGCCTCCCGAATCCTAGGGATTTACCCGAACCGGAGACAACGACATGGACCCACGGAACCTGATTGCGATCGACATCCACACCCACGCCGAAGTGAGTTGCTGGAACCCTTTCGACAACTACGGCGAGGAATACGACCGCGCCGCTGACAAGTACTTCGGCTCGAGCGGGCGCCCCACCATCGCCGAGAGCGTGGCGTACTACCGTGAAAGAAAGATCGGGCTGGTGATGTTCATGGTCGACGCGGAGTCGAACATGGGCCGCCGGCGCATTCCGAACGAAGAGATCGCCGAGGCCGCGGCGCAGAACAGCGACATCATGATTGCCTTCGGCAGCATCGATCCGCACAAGGGAAAGATGGGCGCGCGCGAGGCGCGGCGGCTCATCGAAGAGCACGGCGTGAAGGGCTTCAAGTTCCACCCGACCGTGCAGGGCTTTCACCCCTACGACCGCATGGCCTGGCCGATCTACGAGGTGATCGCCGAATACAAGCTGCCGGCCATCTTCCACACCGGCCACAGCGGCATCGGCTCGGGCATGCGCTGCGGCGGCGGCCTGCGGCTGGAGTACAGCAACCCGATGCACCTGGATGACGTGGCCATCGACTTCCCCGACATGCAGATCGTCATGGCCCACCCCAGCTTCCCCTGGCAGGACGAGGCGTTGAGCGTGGCCACGCACAAGCCCAACGTGTGGATCGACCTGTCGGGCTGGAGCCCCAAGTACTTTCCGAAGCAGCTGGTGCAGTACGCCAACACGCTGCTGAAAGACCGCATCCTGTTCGGCAGCGACTACCCGCTGATCACGCCCGACCGCTGGATGCGCGACTTCGAGGCGGCCGGCTTCAAGCCCGAGGTGATGCCCGGCATCCTGAAGGACAACGCGGTGCGTTTGCTGAAGCTCGAAACCCCCGCGGCCTGACGTTCAGGCGGCGCGGGGCGCCGCGTCGTTCCACTGCGGCTCCCACAGTGGCGCGCCGCGTTCGAACGCGACGGCCAGTTCCTTCTTGCGGCGTTGCGCCACCGCGGTGATCAACGCATTGCAGACCGACAGCGCCGCCGTGTACGAATCGAACGGCGACGCGCTGGAGGTGCGCACCAGCAGCAAATGATCGGCCGAGGCCGCTGCGGGCGCCGTCGGGCTGTCGGTGACCATGACGACCTTCGCGCCCCGTTCGCGAAAGTACGCGGCCGTGCGCGCAATCGCGAGCGAGTGGCGGCGGAAGGTGGGCGTGAGCAGCAGGTCGTGTTCGTCGATGCGCAGCAGCTGGTCTTCGAGCGGCAGCGGGCCCGCGCCGCCCAGCAGCCGCACGTCGGGCAGGCACAGGTTCAGGTGCAGCGCCAGGTGGCTGGCCAGCGGCACGCCATGCCGTTGCCCGAGCACATGCACGCGCACCTTGCGCTGCGTGAGCAGCTTCACCGCCGCCTCGAACGCGTTCACGTCGAGCGCCGCGAAGGTGGCGGCGAGGTTGTGCTGGTCGTGCAGCAGCGCGTTGTCCAGGCAGCTGCGCACGGAGGTGTCGTCGCCGATGACCGCGTCGGCGCGCGTGGCGGGCGAGGCGAGCAGGGCGGTGACTTCGGCGCGTGCTTCCATCTGCGCCTGCGCGTAGCTCGTGTAGCCCAGCTTGGCGAGCAGCCGCACCACCGTCGAGGCGCTGGTGCCCACTTTCCTTGCAAGGCTCGTTGCAGATTCGAGCAGCCCCTGCGGGTGGTGCGCCTGCAACTCCTCGATGAGGCGTTGTTCGCTCTTCGTGAGCTTCTTGCCGTAGCCCGAGATGCGCTGGTTCAGGCTGGGGGCGGCGGAGCTGTCTGCGTGCGGCATCGGAGAAACCTCATGTTTGCAACGAGTATTGCAAAAATAAGTCCATCTTGCAAAAATGAATGCACGATTTCGGCCGGACCCGTCCGCCCGATTGCCCGCTCCTTCTGCAGAAAGAAAGACATTGCCATGCGTTCCATCACCCCCGCTGTGCCCGCCCCCCGCCGGCGCGAGATCCTCGGCGCCGGCCTGACGGCGGCGCTGCTGCCGCTGTCGGCGCGTGCGCAGGCCTTTCCGTCCCGCCCGGTCACGCTGGTGGTGCCGTTCCCGGCCGGCGGCTCGGTCGACCTGATCGCGCGGCTGTACGCCGAGCCGCTGTCGAAGGCGCTGGGCACGCCGGTGGTCATCGACAACCGCGCCGGCGCCGGTGGTTCTATCGCCAGCGCGCAGGTGGCGCGTGCCAAGCCCGACGGCTACACGCTCGTGGTGTCGTCGCAGAGCTCGCACCTGGCCAACCCGCTCACGCAGGCCAACCCGGGCTACGACCCGATCAAGGATTTCCTGTCGATCAGCCAGCTCGCGCGCTCCATCAACGTGCTGCTGGTGAACCCAGCCGTGCCCGCCAAGACCTTCAAGGAGTTCGTGGCGCTGGTGAAGTCGCGCCCCGGTGAGCTCAACTTCTGCAGCGCCGGGCCGGGCAGCATGGGCCAGCTCAACGTCGAGTTGATGAAGTCGCAGCTTCAGCTCAACGCCACGCACGTGCCCTACCGCGGCGGCGGCCCGCTGGTGACCGCGCTGATCTCGAACGAAGTGCAGTTCGGCCTGGACAACCTCGCGCCCTTCCTCCCGCACATCCAGGCCGGCAAGTTGCGCGCACTGGCCGTGGCCTCGCCCACGCGCGTCGCGGCGCTGCCCGACGTGCCGACCTTCACCGAACTGGGCTACCCGGTGCTGAACACCACGTCGTGGATCGGCCTGGCCGCGCCCGCGAAGACGCCGCCCGAAGTCATCGCCGCGTTGCACAAGGCCGTGCGCACGGTGGCCGAGCAGCCGGCGATGGTCGAGGGGTTGGTGGCACGCGGCTCGCTCGCGCCCGAGGCGCAGTCGCCCGCGCAGTTCACGGCCATGATGTCGGAGCGGCTCGCGCTGTACGGCGAGATGGTCAAGCGCGCCGGCATCCGCGGCGAGTGAGCGGGCGGCTGGTTTCATGACGCAGACACTGCCGACCCTCACGCCCGACTTTGCACCAGACACCGCGCCGATCGAGGTGCTGCCGCGCGACCTCTCGGCCTACCGGCAGGGCAACACCGGCATCGACTACGTGCACCGCTTCGCGTCGGGCAAGCCCGGCCCGCATGTGCTCATCAACGCACTCACGCACGGCAACGAGATTTGCGGCATGGTCGCGGCCACGCACCTGCTCGACCGCGGCGTGCGCCCGAAGATCGGCACGCTCACCGTGAGCTTCGCGAACGTCGAGGCCTACGAGGCCTTCGACATCGCGCAGCCCTACGAGAACCGCCAGCTGGTGCACAACCTGAACCGCATCTGGTCGCCCGCGCTGCTCGACGGCACCGAGCACAGCCCCGAGCTGCGCCGCGCGCGCGAACTGCGGCCGGTGCTCGACGCGGCCGACTACGTGCTGGACATCCATTCCACGCGCGCGCCCGTGCAGCCCTTCTGGGTCTACCCGGAGTTCGAGCGCAATGCAGGCCTGGCGCAGGCGGTCGGCGGTCCGCCGGTGCACCTCGTGATGCCTGTCGGCGCCGCGCCGGGCACGGGCGTGACGGCGTACGGCCGCCATGGCGAGCCGGGCATCGACGGCGGTGCGGTGGTGGTCGAATGCGGCCAGCATTTCGCGCAGTCGGCCGCCGACCTGGCCACCGACGTGTCGCTGCGCTTCCTGGCGCACCTCGGGCTCATCGATCCGATGCCGCGCGTGGCGGTGGCCGCGCGCCGCTTCCGGCTGCTCGAGGTCCACATGGTGACCTCGGACGACTTCGCGTTCGTGCGGCCCGTGCTCGGCTTCGAGACCTTCGACCAGGGCGCGCTGATCGCGGTGCAGGCCGGGCGCGAGATCCGCTCGCCCTGCGACGGTTGTACGATCTTCATGCCGACCCGCGCGCCGGTGATCGGTCGCGAGGGCGTGTACCTGACCGTGCCGGTCTGACGCGGCCGGGAGGCTGGCCTCAGGGCGCCTTCGCGTCGCCCGGTTCGTCTTCCCCGAGCCGGTCCCAGTCCTGGCCTGAGCGCAGCTTGCGCTCTTCGCGCTCGCGGGCCATCTGTTCCTCGAACTGCTGGCGGCCGGCCTTGTTGGCGGCGATCAGCTTGGCGCGGTCCTTGTAGTGCGGGTAGATCTCGTCGCTGAGCTTGAGGTTTCGCTGACGGAAACGCATCGACGCCTCGCGCGCCTCGGCCGCCGGCCAGCCCAGCGCCTCCAGCGTCGAACGGCCGCTGCGCAGCGACGACTCGAACACCTCGCGCTCGATGTCCTGCACGCCGCGGTCGCGCAGCTGGAACAGGTGCGTCACGTTGCGCGCACGCGCCACGATGCGTGCCTGCGGGAAGTTCTCGCGCACCAGGTCGACGATGTCGAGCGACTGCTCGATGTCGTCCACCGCCACCACGATGGCGCGCGCCGTGCCCGCGCCCGCGGTGCGCAGCAGGTCGAGCCGCGTGGCGTCGCCGTAGAACACGCGAAAGCCGAACTGGCGCAGGCCCTCGACGGTGTCGGCGTCGTGGTCGAGCACCGTCACCTGCAGGCCTTGCGACATCAGCAGGCGACCGACGATCTGGCCGTAGCGGCCGAAGCCGCAGATCAGCACCTTGGCGTCCTGCTGCTCCGAGATTTCGTCCAGCTGCGGCCCGCCCGTGCGGCTGTAGCGCGGCAGCACGAACTTGTCGAGCAGCACCAGCAGCAGCGGCGACAGCAGCATCGACAGCGCCACCGCGCCGATCAGCAGCG
The DNA here is from genome assembly GCF_033802765.1 of Variovorax sp. EBFNA2. Taxonomy (NCBI): domain Bacteria; kingdom Pseudomonadati; phylum Pseudomonadota; class Betaproteobacteria; order Burkholderiales; family Comamonadaceae; genus Variovorax; species Variovorax sp. EBFNA2. Next base: position 5,437,626 of record NZ_CP138496.1, on the reverse strand, counting down.
AGGTGGTCTGCGGCGGCAGCACGTCGGGCCCGGCGGCCTGGAACACCACGAAGGCGAACTCGCCGCCCTGCGCCAGCAGCAGCGTGAACACCGGCCGCTCCTGGTAGGCCAGGCCCATGGCCTTGGCCAGCGCGTAGATCACGACCAGCTTGATGGCCAGGAAGCTCACCACCAGCATCGCCATGACCCAGGGGTTGGCCACCAGCACGCCGAAGTTGATCGACATGCCCACCGCGATGAAGAACAGGCCCAGCAGCAGGCCCTTGAAGGGCTCGATGTCGGTCTCGAGTTCCCGCCGGTACTCGCTCTCGGCCAGCAGCACGCCGGCCAGGAAGGCGCCCAGCGCCATCGACAGGCCGACGAACTGCATCAGCGCCGCGATGGCCACCACCAGCAGCAGCGCGGCGGCGGTGAAGATCTCGGGCGTGTCGCTGCGCGCGATCCAGCGCAGGATCGGGCGCAGCAGCAGCCGGCCGCCGAGGATGATGCCGGCGATCACGCCGACGATCTTCAGTGCTTCGAGTGCGCGGTCCAGGCCACTGATGGACTGCTCGGCCGCCGTGGCACTGGCCAGCAGCGGCAGCAGCGCAAGGATCGGGATCGCGGCCACGTCCTGGAACAGCAGGATCGAGAAGCCGGCCTGGCCGCTGGGCGTCTTCAGCAGGTTGCGTTCGCCGAACACCTGCAGCGCGATGGCGGTGGACGACAGCGCCAGCCCGAGCGCGGCCACCAGCGCCACGCGCCACGGCGCGCCCACGGCCCAGCCGACGGCGAACAGCACCGCCGCGCAGCTGAGCACCTGCGCCGAACCCCAGCCGAAGATCGGCCGGCGAAGGCTCCACAGGCGCTTGGGTTCGAGCTCGAGGCCCACGAGGAACAGCATCAGCACCACGCCGAATTCGGCGAAATGCAGCACCTCTTCGACGCTGGACACGAGGCCCAGGCCCCACGGGCCGATGGCGATGCCGGCCACGAGGTAGCCGATGATCGAACCCAGGCCCAGGGCTTTGGACAGCGGCACCACCAGCACGGCGGCGCTCAGATAGATCAGGCTGCTGGTCAGCCAGGCGGGTGCGTGTTCCATGCTCAGGCCGCCTTGTTGTTGGTGGTGCTGCCGTTGGCGACGGCCAGGCCGTGCGTCATCGCGCTGTGGAAGGCGCCGGCGACCACCTTGTTCACGTCGTCCGATTCGGCAGGGCGGTCGGTTTCGGGCACCGGGCAGGCGATGCAGGCATCGAGCTCGTCCATCTCCGGCCAGACCGGGTAGCTCTCCAGGCGCTGCACGAACACCTCGACGTGCGCGGCCACCTCGGCCTCGCTGACGCGGCGTGCGCCGTGCAGCATCAGCGGCGGAAGGAAGCGCATGCCGCACAGCGCGGCGGTCTGCTCGTAGGGCGGCAGGAAGGCGTCGAAGAAATAGCGGTTGTAGCTTTGCGGGTGATAGCTGGGCTCCGGGCCGCCGGTGGTGGCGACCAGCCAGCAGTCCTTGCCCTGCAGGGCGGTGCCGCCGGGGCCGTAGGCCCAGCCGTAGCCGAGCACGTCGTCGACCCAGAGCTTCTGCAGCGGCGGCATCGAGTACCACTGGATCGGGTGCAGCAGCACCACGAGGTCCGCGCGGGCCAGCCGCTCGCGTTCGACCTCGACGTCGATGGCGAAATCGGGGTAGGTGCCGTAGAGGTCGTTCGCGTCGACACCCGGCACGCGTTGTGCCGCGGCGAACAAGCGGCGGTTCACGCGCGAGTCGCGCCAGTGCGGGTGGGCCGCCAGCACGTAGATGCGGCCGGGGTTCTCCGGGGATGTTGTTGTCGTCATGGGGTGAACATAACGCAGACGGCCCGCCGCCGCCGACGCGCAACCCGGGGCGACTACCATCCAGCCCTGTCCCAGTTCTGGAGGAGATCCTCATGCCGGTGGTTCTGGTCGCCAATCCCAAGGGTGGCGTGGGCAAGTCGACGATTGCAACGAACATCGCGGGCTATTTCGCAAGCCGCGGCCATGCCGTGATGCTCGGCGACGTGGACCGCCAGCAGTCTTCCCGGATGTGGCTCGGCCTGCGCCCGCCGCAGGCCCGCGCCATCGCCACCTGGGAAGCCACCGGCGACAGCACCGTGGTGCGCCCGCCGCGCGGCACCACGCATGCGGTGCTCGACACGCCGGCCGGGCTGCACGGCTGGCGCTTCAAGGAGGTGCTGGCGCTGGCCGATCGCGTGATCGTGCCGCTGCAGCCGGGCATCTTCGACATCTACGCCACGCGCGATTTTCTCGACCGCCTGATGGAAAGCCGCCGCGCCGAAAAAACCCGCATCGGCCTCGTCGGCATGCGCGTGAATGCGCGCACGCTGGCGGCCGACCGGCTGCACGAGTTCATTGCCGGCCTGGGCGTGCCCGTGCTGGGCGAGTTGCGCGACACGCAGAACTACGTGCAGCTGGCCGCGCGCGGGCTCACGCTGTTCGACATCGCGCCGGGCCGCGTGCAGCGCGACCTGGAACAGTGGCAGCCGATCTGCGAATGGCTCGACGCCTGACCCCTGGATTTCCCCGATTCCCGGTTGTCGCAAGCCCGACAGCCACCCTTGAGCCCTTGGCACCAGAATGCCCCGCATGACCAAAAAGACATTCCAGACCCTTCAGGATCTCGCCGCCTGCGTCGGCCAGGAAGTCGCCGTGAGCGACTGGATCAGCGTGACGCAGCAGCAGGTGAACCAGTTCGCCGAGGCGACCGGCGACCACCAGTGGATCCACGTCGATGTGGAGCGGGCCAAGTCCGGCCCCTTCGGCGCGCCGATCGCGCACGGTTTTCTCACGCTGTCGCTGCTGCCGAAGTTCTTCGAGACGGCCATCGACGTGGTCGAGTCGCGCATGGGCGTGAACTACGGCCTCAACCGCGTGCGCTTCATGTCGCCGGTGCCGGTGGGCCAGCGCCTGCGCGCGCGCATGAAGCTGCTGAGCGCCGAGCCGATTCCCAACGACGGCCTGCAGATGACCTGGGAAACCACGATCGAACTTGAAGGCGCCGCCAAGCCGGCGTGCGTCGCCGAGTCGGTTGTGCGCCGTTTTCCCTGAGCGGTTTTTTCTTCTCTTCTTCTCTTTACATGCGGCGGTCGGTGACCTCGCCGTAGGTGGCGGCGCCCTGCCGGGTGATGCCGACGGCGCTCGCGCGCACCGCGGCGCGGTCGACATTGCCCGAGGTCGGGCGGGCCACGCCGGTGCCGCCGTTGCTGATCTGCAGCGGCTGCATGGCTTGCGCCTGGACCTCGGCGCGCGTCAGCGACGACTGGAAGGGCGCGGGCGGCAGCGGGTTCTGTTCGCCCTGGAAAGCATGGGCGCCGCCGCCGAAGGCGAGGGCGGCGAGCGTGACGAGGCGCAGGGTGGTGGTGTGCATGGCGGAACTCCTTGGCAGTCAACGTTGAGGGGACGGATGCCAGTGCGAATCACCGGCATGCCTTCTCATACGCTGCCCGGCGCCGATCGGATGTGCCCCTGCCGCGCGAAGGGAGAACGGCGTCAGCCGAACCCGTTCTGCCGCCAGGCCTCGAACACCGTGACCGCCACCGCGTTCGACAGATTCAGGCTGCGTTGGCCGGCGCGCATCGGCAATCGCAGCCGCTGCGGCTCGGCAAAGCCGTCGCGGATCGGCGGCGGCAGGCCGGCAGTTTCCGAGCCGAACACCAGCCAGTCGCCGGGCTGGAAGCGCACGTCATGCACGGCGCGGGTGCCGCGCGTGGTCAGCGCGAACATGCGGTCGGCCGCCGGTTGCTGCGTGGCCAGCAATGCGGCCCAGTCGGCGTGGCGCTTCACTTCGGCGTACTCGTGGTAGTCGAGCCCGGCGCGGCGCAGCAGGCGGTCGTCCATCGAAAAGCCGAGCGGCTCCACCAGGTGCAGCGTGCAGCCGGTGTTGGCCGCGAGCCGGATCACGTTGCCGGTGTTCGGCGGAATTTCGGGGTGGACCAGGACGATATGGAACATGCACCGATTGTCGCGGGCGCCGCCGGTGAGATCAGCGCGGCGGATCGGTCCGCGCCAGCACGACGCCGGTGATGTGGGCCGCGCCCGCGAGGCGCAGGGTGGCGGCCGCGGCGAACAGCGAGGCGCCGCTGGTCATCACGTCGTCCACCAGCACCACGCGCCGCCCCCGCAGGCTGTCGGCGCGCAGCGGCTCCACGGCGAAAGCCCCGCGCAGGTTGCGCAGCCGGTCGGCGCGCGGCAGGCCGCTCTGCGCGGGCGTGTCGCGCGTGCGCAGCAGCAGGGTGGCATCGGTCTTGGCCGGTGCCAGCCGGCGGGCAAGTTCGAGCGCCTGATTGAAGCCGCGCTCGCCCAGCCGGCCGGGCGCCAGCGGCATCGGCAGCACGAGGTCGCACTGCTCCAGCGCCGGCTCCACCCACGGCGCGCTGCGCAGCAGGGTGGCCAGCGGGCCGGCCCAGCCCGCCTCGCCGCGAAACTTGAACTGGGCGATGCAATCGGGCCACGGCCACGCATAGGTGCAGGCCGCCAGGCAGGCGTCGAGCGGCGGCGGGTGCCTGATGCATTCGCCGCAGCGGGCCACGCCCTCGGGCAGCGGCAGGGCGCAGCCGCCGCAGCGCGCGGTCGGCGGCGCAAAACGCGCCACGCAGGCGTCGCACACGCGCTGCGCGGGCCAGGCGCGGCAGACCTCGCACTGGCTGGGCAGCCGGGCAAGCAGCGAGGTGAAAGGCCTCAGGGCCCGGCGGTTGTGCATGCCTCAATATACTCACGGCCCCATGGCCACCGACCCCGCAAGAAGACCGCCGACCATCGATCCCACGGCGGCCGACCGCTGGCACCGGCTCGCGCCCGCCGAGGGCTCGCCCTGGCTGCACGAGGAAATCGGCCGCCGGATGGAAGACCGGCTGCAATGGATCAAGGCCCAGCCCCGCACCTGGGCCGACTGGTCGCCGCTGCGCGGCGGCCTCGAAGCCCACGCGCTGCTGGCCCGCCGCTACCGCGACGCCGAAGCCTTCGTCATCGAACCCGAGCCCGCGCTGGCCGAACGGACCGGCGAAGCGCTGACCGCGCCCTGGTGGAGCGCGCGCCGCTGGCAGGGCGGCAAGGCCCGCTTCGACGCCACGCCCGAAGACGGCGTCGACCTGCTCTGGGCCAACATGTCGCTGCACATGGCCGCCGACCCCGAGGCGCTCATCGCGCAGTGGCACCGGTTGGTCGCGACCAACGGCTTCCTGATGTTCTCCTGCCTGGGCCCGGACACCGTGCGCGAGCTGCGGGCGCTGCATGCCCGGCTCGGCTGGCCCGCCGCCGGCCATGAATACACCGACATGCACGACTGGGGCGACATGCTCGTGCACGCCGGCTTCGCCGAGCCGGTGATGGACATGGAGCGCATCGTGCTCACCTGGGCCACCCCCGAGGCCGCGCTGGCCGAGCTGCGCACCCTGGGGCGCAACCTGCACCCGGCGCGTTTCCCGGCACTGCGCGGCAAGGCCTGGCACCGGGCGCTCAAGCAGGCCCTGCCCGAGCTGGCACCGGCCGCGGAAGGCGAGGGCCGCATCGCGCTGACCTTCGAGGTCATCTACGGCCACGCCTTCAAGCCGACGCCGCGCGTCGCGCTGTCGCCCGAGAGCGCGGTGTCGTTGCGCGAGATGCGATCGATGCTCCAGCGCGGCCGCCCTGGCGCCTGAGCGACGCGCCGGCCCTCATTCGGTGCGCGAGGGGCGCGCTCTACCCGCTACAATCCGCCGTTGCGTGAAACTCGCGGGTATTGTCCCGTGATCGAGGGGTGTCGGATCCTGTTTGTACGAGGGGTTTGGCCACCATCGACGCACCGATTTGCTGAACTCGCCCGTGTCGAATTCCGTGTTTCGTTTTGCCACCGTCTCAGGCCAGAACATCCACTGGTTCCTGAAACGAAATTGCTCGGTGACGCCGAGCCAGCTGGCCTGGCTCTACGCCTCGCTGTGCGTGGTATCTCTGGGAACGGGCATGGTGTTCTGGCTGCACGGTGCGCCGCTGGTATTGCCATTCGCCTGGCTCGAACTGGCCGCGGTGGGCTTTGCGTTCATGATGTACGCGCGGCATGCCACCGATGGCGAACGGATCGCGCTGCAAGGCGGACGCCTCGTCGTGGAGCTCGAGAACGGTGGGCACTACGAGCGCACGGAATTTCTTCCGCACCAGGTGCGGATCGAACCGCAGACCGCCGATCGTTCACTGATCGAGGTCTCGGGGCAGGGTCGATCGGTCAGGGTGGGGCGCTATGTACGCCCGGAGTTGCGAGCCGCATTGGCGCGCGAGATTCGCATGGCGTTGCGTGGCGCCTGAGGGGGCTCGCGCGGTGCTGCACGGTTGGGTTTTCGAAAAATTGAAGAAACGTGAACACGATGAAGAGCATTTGGCGCAATAAGTACAGGCCGGCGAATCTGTTGCTGGCGGCCGGCGCGGCGTTCAGCAACGCGGCGCACGCAGTCAACGATCTGCCCGGCGGCCCTTCGGTGCGCCAGCTGAATCTTCCGGTCGGCGTGACCAAGATCGCGCAGGAGCAGCATCTGCTCCACACGATCATGATGATCATCTGCACGGTCATCTTCATCGCCGTGTTCGCGGTGATGTTCTATTCCATCTGGAAGCACCGCAAGTCGGTCGGCCACAAGGCCGCCAACTTCCATGAATCGGTGGTGGTCGAGGTCATCTGGACCATCGTTCCCTTCCTCATCGTGATCGTGATGGCGCTGCCCGCCACCAAGGTGCTGGTGGCCCAGAAGGACACCACCAACGCCGACCTCACGATCAAGACCACGGGCTACCAGTGGAAGTGGGGATACGACTACCTGAACGGCGAAGGCGAGGGCCTGGCCTTCATCTCGACGCTCGACAGCTCGCAGCGCGCCATGTCCGACGCCGGTGCCAAGGGTGTCATGCCCGACGACTACCTGTTCAAGGTCGACAACCCGATGGTCGTGCCGGTGCAGAAGAAGGTCCGCATCATCACCACCGCGAACGACGTGATCCACGCCTTCGCCGTGCCGCAGCTGGGCCTCAAGCAGGACGCCATTCCCGGGTTCGTGCGCGACACCTGGTTCCGCGCCGAAACCGTGGGCGACTACTACGGCCAATGCCAGGAACTGTGCGGCAAGGAACACGCCTACATGCCGATCCACGTGAAGGTGGTTTCGGCCGCCGACTACACGGCATGGGTCGACACCAAGCGCAAGGAAGCCGCCGCCAAGCTCGACGATCCGACCAAGGTCTGGACGCTGCCCGACATGCTGGCACGCGGCGAGAAGGTCTATGCCGCCAACTGCGCGGCCTGCCACCAGGCCAACGGCAAGGGCGCGGGCCCGATCAAGCCGCTCGACGGCGCAACCAAGGTGACCGATCCTGACCACAAGGTGCAGCTGCTGGTGCTGCTGAACGGCCAGAACAACGGTGCCATGCCTGCCTGGAAGCAGCTGAGCGACACCGACCTCGCGGCCGTGGCCACGTACACCAAGAACAGCTGGTCGAACAAGACGGGCCAGCTGGTGCAGCCGGCTGAAGTGCTGGCCCTGCGCGGCAAGTGATCCGACGGCGCCCCGCGAAGAAGAAATTGCAAGGAACAACGACATGAGCGCAGTCCTCGACCCCCACGGTCACGCCCCCGGCGGCCACGCACACGACGAGCATCACGACCACCACGCGCCCACCGGCTGGCGCCGCTGGGTGTTCGCGACCAACCACAAGGACATCGGCACGCTCTACCTGCTGTTCAGCTTCACGATGCTGATGATCGGCGGCGTGCTGGCCTTGCTGATCCGCGCCGAGCTGTTCCAGCCCGGCCTGCAGATGGTGAACCCCGAGCTGTTCAACCAGTTCACCACCATGCACGGCCTGATCATGGTGTTCGGCGCGATCATGCCGGCCTTCGTGGGCTTCGCGAACTGGATGATCCCGCTGCAGATCGGCGCATCCGACATGGCGTTCGCGCGCATGAACAACTTCAGCTTCTGGCTGCTGATCCCGGCGGCCATCATGCTGGCGGGTTCGTTCTTCATGCCCGGCGGCGCGCCCGCGGCCGGCTGGACGCTGTACGCACCGCTCACACTGCAGATGGGCCCCTCGATGGACGCCGGCATCTTCGCGATGCACATCATGGGCGCCTCGTCGATCATGGGTTCGATCAACATCATCGTGACCATCCTCAACATGCGCGCCCCCGGCATGACGCTGATGAAGATGCCGATGTTCTGCTGGACCTGGCTCATCACCGCGTACCTGCTGATCGCCGTGATGCCCGTGCTCGCCGGCGCCATCACGATGACGCTGACCGACCGCCACTTCGGCACCAGCTTCTTCAACCCCGCCGGCGGCGGCGACCCGGTGATGTACCAGCACATCTTCTGGTTCTTCGGCCACCCCGAGGTCTACATCATGATCTTGCCGGCCTTCGGCATCATCAGCCAGGTGGTACCGGCTTTCGCCCGCAAGCGCCTGTTCGGCTACGCCTCGATGGTGTACGCCACCTCGTCGATCGCCATCCTGTCGTTCATCGTGTGGGCCCACCACATGTTCACGACCGGCATGCCGCTCACGGGCCAGCTGTTCTTCATGTACGCGACGATGCTGATCGCCGTGCCCACGGCCGTGAAGATCTTCAACTGGATCGCCACGATGTGGCAGGGCTCGATGACCTTCGAGACGCCCATGCTGTTCGCGGTCGGCTTCATCTTCGTGTTCACGATGGGCGGCTTCACCGGCCTGATCCTCGCGGTCGCACCGATCGACACGCAGCTGCAGGACACCTATTACGTGGTGGCCCACTTCCACTACGTGCTGGTGGCCGGCTCGCTGTTCGCCATGTTCTCGGGCTTCTACTACTGGGCGCCCAAGTGGACCGGCGTGATGTACAACGAAACGCGCGGCAAGGTCCACTTCTGGTGGTCGCTGATCTCGTTCAACGTCACCTTCTTCCCGATGCACTTCCTGGGGCTGGCCGGCATGCCGCGTCGCTACGCCGACTACCCCATGCAGTTCGCCGACTTCAACGCCATCGCCTCGGTGGGCGCGTTCTTCTTCGGCTTCGCGCAGGTCTACTTCTTCCTGTTCATCGTGCTGCCTTCGATGCGCGGCAAGGGTGAAGCAGCGGCTCAGAAGCCCTGGGAAGCGGCCGAAGGCCTCGAGTGGGAAGTGCCGTCGCCGGCCCCGTTCCACACCTTCGAGAACCCGCCCAAGCTCGACGCGACCGCCACCAAGGTGATCGGCTGATCACCCGCGCAAGCCGGACAAGCACAGCGACTGCACGACGATGACAACGCCTGACCAAAGAAAGAACAACCGACGCATGGGGCTCACGCTGGCCTCCATCGCGGTGATCTTCTTCATCGGCTTCATCGTCCGCATGGTCTGGTTCAGCGGACGCTGACCGCGCCGCATCGCACGCCCTGAACGGAAGTAACAGCATGAGCCTCGGCCAACGCATCCGCCGCGCCAACGTCCGCATGGTCGGCAAGCTGGCCGTGGTGACCTGCGGCATGTTCGCCTTCGGTTATGCGTTGGTGCCGATGTACCGCGCGATCTGCGAAATGACCGGCATCAACATCCTCGCGCTCTCCGAACTGCAGGTGCCGGGCGGCGCGAGCGGCGCCAAGAACGTGCGCGTTCCGGACAACACGCAGGTCGACATGACCCGCACGATCAAGGTGGAGTTCGACTCCAACGTGCGCGGCGGCCTGTGGGACTTCAAGCCGGCCGAGCGCTTCATCGAAGTGCATCCGGGCCAGCTGAACACGGTGATGTACGAGTTCCAGAACACGCAGAACCGCCGCATGGCCGCGCAGGCCATCCCCAGCTATGCGCCACAGCAGGCCGCGGCGCATTTCAACAAGCTCGAGTGCTTCTGCTTCAACCAATACACGCTCGATGCGGGCGAGAAGAAGCAGTGGCCGGTCGCCTTCGTGATCGACCCCAAGATCTCGAAGGACGTCAAGACCATCACGCTGTCGTACACCTTCTTCGAGGTGGGCGGCAAGACGCCTCCGGCCCCGGTGGCCGCCGTTTCGCATGTTGTCGCCGATGAGCCGCGCTCGTGACCTCGCCCTCTCCATCGCCCGCGCCCGATGGCCCGCGCCGCAAGCCCACGCTGTGGGACACGATGAAGGCGGTGGGCTGGTCGTTCTTCGGAGTGCGCCGCAACAGCGCCTACAAGGAAGACCTGGGCAAGCTCAATCCGCTGCACGTCATCGTGGTGGCGTTTGCGGCAGTGATCGTCTTCGTGGTCGGGCTGGTGCTGCTGGTGCGGCATGTGGTCGCGTCCGCTTGAGCGCTGCCTGCTGAGCCGAAGATAAAAACCACGATCTCCAGAATCATTGAATCGAGAGAAGAAAGAAAGCCAGGAGCTGATATGAGTTCAACCACCCACGGCACCACGCCCTACTACTTCGTGCCCGGACCCTCGGCCTACCCGGTCGTGTCCGCGATCGGCTTGTTCTTCGTGATCCTCGGCGCGGGGCAATGGATCAACAGCCACCAGTGGGGCGCCTGGTCGCTGCTGCTGGGCATGGTGATCTGGCTCGGCACGCTCTTCGTGTGGTTCCGTGCCGCCGTCGGCGAGAGCGAGAGCGGCCAGTACGGCCACAAGATCGACCTCTCGTACCGCTGGAGCATGAGCTGGTTCATCTTCTCGGAAGTGATGTTCTTCGGCGCCTTCTTCACGGCGCTGTGGTGGGCCCGCACCCACGCGCTGCCGACGCTCGGCAGCCTGGACAACGCGATCCTCTGGCCCGACTTCAAGGCCGTGTGGCCCAGCGTCGCCGCCGGTGTCACCGGTTCGCCGGCCGGCATCATCGAGCCCTTCCAGACCGTCGGCCCGTTCTGGCTGCCGACCATCAACACCGCGCTGCTGCTGAGCTCGGGCGTGACGCTGACCATCGCCCACCACGCGCTGCGCGCCGACCACCGTGCACAGTGCATCCGCTTCATGTGGCTCACCGTGGTGCTGGGCGTGATCTTCCTGGGCGTGCAGGGCTACGAGTACTACCACCTGTACACCGAACTGAACCTCAAGCTCAGCTCGGGCACCTACGGTTCGACCTTCTTCATGCTGACCGGCTTCCACGGCCTGCACGTGTTCATCGGCATGCTGATGCTGCTGTTCATCACGCTGCGCTTGCAGAAGGGCCACTTCACGGCCGAGCGTCACTTCGGCTTCGAAGGCGCGGCCTGGTACTGGCACTTCGTGGACGTGGTCTGGCTGGGCCTGTACGTGCTGGTCTATTGGCTTTGAGCGACAAACCTCACGGCATTCCAGAAAAAAGGCGCCGTAAGGCGCCTTTTTCATGGTTCTCGTGGAACGAGCACCATCTGTTACTTCCCGAGCGGGAGCCCGGTGGGCTGGATGTAGCCGAGTTTCCAGGCCAGCAGCATGCACAGGAACAAAAAGACCGACAGGCCGATCCGAAAGGTGAGCGCGCGGGCCATGCCGCCGCGCTTGTTTTGCCCGTCGCGACCGTCCTTCAGCATGAAGTAGAGCGCGAAGGCGAGGCTCGCGAAGATGCCCAGAAAGATCAGGGCGACGAAGTATTTCATGACCCGCATTATCGGCCGCACGCCCCGTCCGCTCCAGTGACCCCCGCGCCTTCCGAGCCTCTCGTTTCCTCCTCGGCCACGCCGCGCGGCCGCGCAGGGCGGGGCCGTTTCCTGATCGTCACGCTGGCGGCTGTGCTGGCGCTGGGGGCGACGGTGTCGCTGGGCCGCTGGCAGCTCTCGCGCGCCGCGCAGAAAGAAGCGCTGCAGGCCCGCATCGACGCGCAGAAGCAGAAACCTCCGATGTCGCAGGCGGAGTTCCTCGCGCTGGGCGAAGCGGTCGGCGAGCTGCACCGCCCGGTGCAGCTGCGCGGCCTGTGGCTCACGGCGCAGACGGTCTACCTGGACAACCGCCAGATGCACGGCACGCCGGGCTTCTATGTGCTCACGCCCTTCGCGCTCGAAGGCAGCGAGCAGACCGTGATGGTCCAGCGCGGCTGGGTGCAGCGCAATTTTGTCGACCGCACACAGCTCGGCGTGGTCGAGACGCCGCCCGGCATCGTCGAACTCACGGCGCTGATCGAGCCGCCGCCGAGCCATCTGTTCGAACTCGGCGCCAAGGCCGCACCGGCGCCCGTTGCATCGGCCCCCGCGCCGGCCCCGGCGGCGCAGGCCACGTCCGGCCCCAGCGCTCCGGCACCGGGCATTCAGGGGTCTTCCCCCATCCGGCAAAATCTCGACCTGGAGGCATTCCGTGCCGAGACCCAGCTGCCGCTGCGCACCGACGTGTCGCTGCAGCAGAGCGGGCCGGCGTCCGAGGGCCTGCAGCGCGACTGGCCGGCCCCGGCGTTGGGCCTCGAGAGGCACTACGGTTACGCATTCCAGTGGTTCGGCCTGTCGGCCCTCGTTGTCATCCTCTATGTCTGGTTCCAATTCATCTCCCCCTTCCGGCGCGCGCGGCGCCGCGCACGCGATGGCCGCAGCCTCTGACGAGCCGCTGGGCCTGACGGTGCACTCGATGCCGTCGCCGGGCCAGGCGCTCGACGAAGCCGAGAACCGCCGCACGGTCCACGGGCGCTGGAAGATGATCGCCGTGCTGCTGATGTGCGCGGCACCCGTCATCGCCTCGTACTTCACCTACTACGTGATCCGGCCCGAGGGCCGCAGCGTGTACGGCGAGCTGATCGATCCGCAGCACGAGATGCCCCGCCTCACTGCGACCGACCGCAACGGCGCGCCGGTCGAACTGGCCACGCTCAAGGGCCAGTGGCTGCTGGTGGCTGTGGCCGACGCAGCTTGCGACGCGCTGTGCGAGCAGCAGCTGTACCTGCAGCGCCAGCTGCGCGAGAGCCTGGGCCGCGAAAAAGACCGCCTCGACCGCGTCTGGCTCGTGAGTGACGCCGCACCCGTGCCCGAGCGCCTGACCAACGGCCTGCACGGCGCGACCGTGCTGCGCGTGCCGGCCGACCAACTGGCTCGCTGGCTCGCGCCCGTGAAGGGCCACACGCTGCCCGAGCACCTCTACGTGGTCGATCCGATGGGCAACTGGATGATGCGTTTCCCGGCCCGCATGGACGCCGCCGGCGCGAGCCGCGCCAAGCGCGACATCGACCGCCTGCTGCGTGCCTCGTCCTCGTGGGACGAAGCGGGCCGCTGAGCCCCGCACGAACAATCGCCCGATGGACACGCGCTCCCTCTACGACCTCACGCCGATCGCCTGGATGATGGCCGCCGGCGTGCTGCTCGCGCTCGGCCCGCTGGTCTGGGTGTGGCGCCGCAATGCCGGCTCCGGCCCCGCGCGGCGCCTGCATGCGCTGACCGTGCTCACGCTGTTCCTCACCTTCGACCTCACGCTCTTCGGCGCCTTCACGCGGCTCACCGATTCGGGTCTGGGCTGCCCCGACTGGCCCGGCTGCTACGGCAACGCCAGCCCGGCCGGCGCGCGCCACGAGATCGCCATGGCGCAGGCGGCCCAGCCGACCGGCCCGGTGACGCACAGCAAGGCCTGGATCGAAATGGTCCACCGCTACCTCGCGACCGGCGTCGGGGTGCTGATCCTCACGCTGGCCGGCGCGACCTGGATCGTGCGCCGCCGCCAGCGGCGCCAGCCGGCGCCGCCGGTCGACAGCGCGCACCACCACGTCGTGCTCAGCGCCTGGTGGCCCGCGGCCACGCTGGTCTGGGTCTGCCTGCAGGGTGCCTTCGGTGCCATGACCGTCACCTGGAAGCTGTTCCCCGCCATCGTCACGATGCACCTGATGGGCGCCATCGTGCTGCTCGCGCTGCTGTGCATCCAGGCCGTGCGCTACCGCCAGGTGGCGGCGCAGCGCCTGCCCACGGCCGTGTCGCCGGCCCTGCGCAACGGGCTGATCGCCACGGCGGTGCTGCTGGTGCTGCAGATCGCGCTCGGCGGCTGGGTCAGCACCAACTACGCGGTGCTGGCCTGCACGCAGTTCCCGACCTGCCAGGACAGCTGGTGGCCGCCGATGAACTTCGCACAGGGCTTCGAGATCTGGCGGCACCTCGGCGTGACCGGCGACGGCCAGCCGCTCGACTTTTCCGCGCTCACCGCCATCCACTACGCGCACCGCCTCATGGCGTATGCCGTGTTCGTGGCGCTCGGCCTGCTGGCCTGGCGCCTGCGCCGCCTCGAGGCGCTGCGCGCACAGGCGCACTGGCTGGCCGGCCTGGCGCTGCTGCAGCTGGCCACGGGCCTGGGCAACGTGCTGCTCGGCTGGCCGCTGGCCGCGGCCGTGCTCCACACCGGCGGCGCCGCGGCGTTGGCGGTAGCCCTGACCTGGGCGCTGTGCGAAAGCCGCCGCGAAAGCGTTGTCGCTGGATCGGCTGCACCGATTCCTCGCGCCGTCGACAATGCGCGCGGCACCCCCCAACCGAAGAAAGCCACCGCGTGAGCACCCCGATTCCCGTTCAGCACACCAGCACCGCCAACGTGCTGCGCCAGTTCTACGCGCTCACCAAGCCGCGCGTGGTGCAGCTGATCGTGTTCTGCGCGCTCATCGGCATGGTGCTGGCCGTGCCCGGGCTGCCGTCGTGGGCCGACGTGCAACGCGGCGTGCTGGCTTGCATCGGCATCTGGCTCGTGGCCGGTGCGGCAGCGGCGTTCAACTGCCTGGTCGAGAAGGGCATCGACGCCAAGATGAAGCGCACCGCCTGGCGTCCCACGGCGCGCGGGCAGCTCAGCGACATGCAGGCGCTGGTGTTCTCGGCCCTGCTGTGCGCGGCCGGCTCGGCGCTGCTGTGGTTCACGGTCAACCCGCTGACCATGTGGCTCACCTTCGCCACCTTCGTCGGCTACGCGGTGATCTACACCGTCATCCTGAAGCCGCTGACGCCGCAGAACATCGTGATCGGCGGCGCCTCGGGCGCCATGCCGCCGGTGCTGGGCTGGTCGGCCATGACGGGCGACGTCGGTCCCGAGGCGCTGATCCTGTTCCTGATCATCTTCCTGTGGACCCCGCCGCACTTCTGGGCGCTGGCGCTGTACCGCGTCGAGGACTACCGTAAGGCCGGCCTGCCGATGCTGCCCGTGACGCACGGCAACGAGTTCACGCGGCTGCAGGTGCTGCTGTACACCTTCATCCTGTTCGCGGCCTGCCTGATGCCCTTCATCTACGGCATGAGCGGCTGGCTCTACCTCGCGGTGGCCATCGGCGTGAGCATCGGCTTCACCGGCTATGCCTTCGCGCTGTGGCGCAACTACTCCGACGCGTTGGCGCGCAAGACCTTCCGGTTTTCGCTCATCCACCTGAGCGTGCTGTTCGCGGCGCTGCTCATCGACCATTACCTCCGCTGACCGGACCGTCTGCCCATGAACAAGCGCAATGCCCTGAAATCGATCGCCGCCACCGCCGGCTGGGTGGCCGCCTCGGCCACTTTGGGCTTGGGCCTGTCGGCCTGCGGCGAGCAGCAACCGAAGCAGAGCTTCCAGGCGGTCGACATCACGGGCGCCGACTACGCCAAGGACTTTTCGCTCACCGACGCCGACGGCAAGGTGCGCACGCTGGCCGACTTCAAGGGCAAGGCGGTCGTGCTGTTCTTCGGCTATGTGCAGTGCCCCGACGTCTGCCCGACCACCATGACCGAGATGGCGCAGGTCAAGCAGCAGCTCGGCGCCGACGGCAGCAAGCTGCAGGTGTTGTTCGTCACCGTCGATCCGGCGCGCGACACGCCTGAGGTGCTCAAGGCCTACATGGGCGCGTTCGACCCGAGCTTCGTGGCCCTCATCCCCACGCCCGAGCAGCTCGTCGCCCTCGCGAAAGATTTCAAGGTCTACTACAAGAAGGTCGACGGCAAGACGCCGACCAGCTACGCCATGGACCACTCGGCCGCGAGCTACATCTACGACCCGCAAGGCCGCCTGCGGCTCTACGCGCGCTACGGCGCGGGCGTGCCGGCCATGGTGTCGGACCTGAAGACGCTGCTCGCCTCCTGAGCCGGGCGCCCACGCCATGGCATCGGTCGACCATCTGAAGTCGCGCAAGGGCGCGTTCCGCATCGCGCTCATTCCGCCCGAGGTGCTGGGCGCGCTGAACGGCGGGCTGCTTGAGACCGTCAACCTCAACGAATTTCTCGCACTCGAACTGCCGCTGCTCGCGCGCAGCGTGGCCGGCCATGTCGGCCTCGACGCGGCGCACGAACGGCTGGACGACACGCTCGCCATGCTGGCCGCCTTCAAGCCCATGCAGCGCCACAGCCACATCGCGCGGGCGCTGTACGACATGACGGCCGCACATGCCGAGCGCGATGCCGTGGCGCACCGGCTGGCCACGCACGCGAGCGACGTCGCGCGCTGCTGGGCCGTGCAGTGGATCACGCTGTCGGACCTGCCGCTCGCCGAGCAGTTCGTCGCCGTGCGCCGCTTCGCCGCCGACCCGCACTTCGGCGTCCGCGAGTTCGCATGGATGGCCGTGCGCGACAGCGTCATCGGCTCGCTCGACGAGGCGCTGGCGCTGTTGCAGCCCTGGGTGGCCGATGCCGATCCGAACGTGCGCCGCTTCGCCAGCGAACTCACGCGCCCGCGTGGCGTGTGGTGCGCGCAGATCGAAGCGCTGAAGGCCGAGCCCTGGCTGGCGCTGCCGCTGCTGGAGCCGCTGCGCGCCGACGGCCACCGCTACGTGCAGAACTCGGTGGCCAACTGGCTCAACGACGCGAGCAAGACGCAGCCCGAGTGGGTCGAGACGCTGTGCACGCGCTGGGTGGCCGAGTCGCCGGTTGCCGAGACCCGCTACATCGCGAAGCGGGCGCTGCGCACGTTGACCAAGTCGACGCCCTGAAGAGTTTTCGAACGAAAAAAAGCCCGGCATGACCGGGCTTCTTTTCGAGGGGAGGGCGGTCGCGTCGCTTACGCGTACTCGGCCAGCGCCTTCTTCATCTTCTTCATCGCCGCCACTTCGATCTGGCGAATGCGCTCGGCGCTCACGCCGTACACCGCGGCCAGGTCGTGCAGCGTCATGCCGCCCGAACCGTCGTCGTTCACCTTGAGCCAACGCTCTTCGACGATGCGGCGGCTGCGGTCGTCCAGCGCCTCGAGGGCGGTGGCGATGCCGTCGCTCGACAGGCGGTCGCGCTGCTGCGATTCGAGCAAGGCGGTCGGTTCCTGCGTGGCGTCGGCCAGGTAGGCGATCGGGCCGAAGCCTTCGTCGCCGTCATCGGACGGCCCCGGATCGAGCAGCACGTCGCCGCCCGACAGGCGGGTTTCCATCTCGAGCACTTCCTCGGGCTTCACGTTCAGGCGCGTGGCCATCTGCGAGACCTCGTCGGGGCTCAGCGTTTCCCGGTGCGTGCCGTTGTCGGCCGCGGCCGAGTCGGCCTTGAAACTCTGCTTCATCGAGCGCAGATTGAAGAACAGCTTGCGCTGGGCCTTGGTCGTCGCGACCTTGACCATGCGCCAGTTCTTCAGGATGTACTCGTGGATCTCGGCCTTGATCCAGTGCATGGCGTAGCTCACCAGCCGCACGCCCTGGTCGGGATCGAAACGCTTCACGGCCTTCATGAGACCGACGTTGCCTTCCTGGATCAGGTCGCCGTGCGGCAGCCCGTAGCCCAGGTACTGGCGGGAAATGGAGACGACCAGGCGCAGGTGCGACAGGATCAGCGCACCGGCGGCTTCGAGGTCGTTCTGGTCGCGCAACTTGCGTGCGAAGCCCTGCTCTTCTTCGAGCGTGAGCAGCGGCAGGCGGTTGGCGGCCGAAATGTAGGCATCCAGGTTACCCAGCGGGGGGACCATCGACCATGGGTTGGCGACGGCCAGCTGGTTGGCAGAGACTCCAGACAGCGTTGTCATCAGGGGAAACTCCTTTGTGTTGGCCATATTAGCACTCGGTTAGAGGGAGTGCTAAGCCAAGGGTTCCCTTGCATTTCTATCGTTGCGATAGCTTTTGTCGCGATTTGTTGGATATTTGTATGCTGTTTGGCGTTTTTCAAGTCTTGAACGCCTGCCCCAGCAGCCAATCCTGGAACGCCAGGATGCGCGGGTCACGGGCACTGCCTTCCGGGTAGACCAGGTGGTAGGCGTATCCCGCCGCCATAGGCACGCCGATGTCGAACAGCCGCACCAGCCGGCCCTGGGCGAGGTCGGCGGCGATCATGTCCAGGTCGGCCAGGCCGACCATGCCGCTCTCGGTGACGGCGCGCACCACGTCGCTCGAATCGGCGAAGCCGATGCAGCGGCTGTCGTCGAAGCCCTCGATGCCGGCGGCGGCCATCCACATCGGCCAGTTCGGCCAGACCATGCCGTCGGTCTTCCAGTCGACGTAGCACAGCGTGTGCTGGAACAGGTCGCGCGGCGTTGCGAGCGGGGGCCCGCTGGCGAGCAGTTTCGGGCTGCAGACCGGCACGATCACGGTGTCGAACAGGCGCTGCGAACGCGTGCCCGCGTCGTGCCCCTTGCCGAAACGGATCGCCACGTCGATGTCGTCGGCATCGAAGTCCCGCAGCGCGTCGGAGATGTCGAAACCCAGCTCCAGCCCCGGGTTCGCGGCCCGGAACTGCGGCAGCCGGGGCAGCAGCCAGTTGGTCGCGAAGCGGGCGCTGGTCGACACGCGCAGCGTCGCCGCCTCGCGCGCCATGCGCCGGGCGCGGCCGGCGGCGCGGCGCAGGGTGTCGAGCGCGTCGGCGGTGGCCTCGAACCACACGGCGCCGGCGGGCGTCAGGCGAATGCTGCGGCTGGTGCGCGTGAACAGCACCACGCCCAGCTGGTCTTCGATCTCCTTGATCTGGTGGCTCACGGCCGCTGGCGTCAGCCCGACTTCTTCGGCGGCCCGCGTGAAGTTCAGGTGCCGCCCGGCAGCCTCGAAGGTGCGCAGGGCGCGGGTGCCGGGGATCAGTTGGGGTTGCATCGATCTTCAAATGGTTTTTGATGATTTCTCAAAAACTATTCGTTTCTCAGAGGGAAGTCAACGCGGGATAGTTCAGGAACTTGATGATCCATCCGCAACGGTCCCCTCCAGGAGCAACGAAACCATGTCCGCCAGCGCCCCTTCTTCTCCCACTTTCGTCGTGCAACGCAACGGCCAGCCCGCACCCGCCGAGGCCCTGGCGTCGCTCGCCTTCGCCGGCCACGCCCATTTCACGGCCATGCAGGTGCGCGGCGGCCGGGCGCGGGGGCTCGACCTCCATCTGGCGCGGCTGCGCGTCGCCTCGCAGACCCTGTTCGGCCAGGCGCTGCCCGACGACACGATTCGCGCCCACCTGCGGGCCGCGCTCACGGTCGGCCCGGCGGACCTGTCGCTGGCGGCCACCGTCTACTCCCCGGCCGGCGAGTTCACCGTGGCCGACGCGGTGCCCGAGGTGCTGATCCGCACCGGCCCGCCTTCCAACGGTCCCGCCGGTCCGCTGACCCTGGCCGCGATCGCGCACGAGCGCTTCCTTCCGGCCGTGAAGCACGTCGGCGAAGGCGCCAAGACGCAGCTGCTGCGCCAGGCCGCCGCGCAGGGCTTCGACGACGTGGCCTTTCTCGACCGGCAGGGCCGGCTCGGCGAGGCGTCGATCTGGAACCTGGCTTTCTGGGACGGCAAGGCAGTGGTGTGGCCCGAGGCCGACATCCTCGTCGGCACCACGATGGGCATCGTGCGCCGGCAGCTCGATCGCCTCGGCGTTGCGCAGCGCAGCCAGGTGCTGCGGAGGGCCGACCTGCCCGCGCTGGCCGGCGCCGTGGTCATGAACTCGTGGACGCCGGGCGTGGCGGTGCACCGCATCGGCGACGTGGCGTTGCCGGCCGGGCCGGCTTTCGTGGAACTGCTGCACCGGGCCTATGAGGCCGAGCCGTCCGTGTCGCCTTGACTGGCCCCTTGTGCTCGCACGTTGCGCGCCACATCAGAGAACGTAGGGGCGCCATCCCTCTCAGAGGCCGCCGGCTACCAGCGGATGCCGAGCTTCAGGAACAGCTTCGACAGCACGAACAGCGGACCGACCCAGAGGTACTGGATGTCCTCGAAGAACGACGGCTTCTTGCCTTCGATCTTGTGGCCGACGAACTGGAAGATCCACGCCACCACGAAGATCGCTGCCGACACCGGCAGCA
The DNA here is from genome assembly GCF_033802765.1 of Variovorax sp. EBFNA2. Classification (NCBI taxonomy): domain Bacteria; kingdom Pseudomonadati; phylum Pseudomonadota; class Betaproteobacteria; order Burkholderiales; family Comamonadaceae; genus Variovorax; species Variovorax sp. EBFNA2. The sequence continues at coordinate 5,417,618 of NZ_CP138496.1, read as the reverse complement.
CCGCGGCGCCCATCGCATGCACCGCTACCAGCGCCAGCACCGTGAGCGCGAGCATGGTGGCGAGGAAGGCCGGCGAGCGCAGCAGCGCGTAGTACACGAGGCTGGCCGCCACGAAGGCGTAGGCCACCCACGGATGGATCGCGAACAGCAGCCCGACGATGCTCAGCATGATCGCGGGAATGGCCACGTAGTGGATCAGCTCGTTGGTCGGATGGCGATGGCTCTCCTCGTAGTGGGCGAGCAGGCGGTCGATCTTGCGCTCGCTGGTGGCGAGCGGGGCGGCGGCGGTGTGGGTCATGGCGGGTCTCCGGGGCGCCGTGCGTTGCGGCAGGACTTCCATGGTGCCCACGGCGGGGCGCCATGGCAAGAGTGCGGTCCCGGCGCCATGACTAAGGGCACTGTCGCCCGGGACTTGCGCCGCTAAGATCAAATCCGTGGCCTCCTTCGACTCCCCCTCCGCACCCCCGCCGACCCCCACCGACACCGGTGCGCCTGCCGGCGTGTCCGGCGCGATCCTGGTGGTGGACGATCACGACCTGCTGCGCCTGGGCGTGAGCGCGCTGGTGCAGGCCCAGGCCGCCACCTCGGGCGCGCGCATCGCGGTGTTCGAGGCCGGCAACATCGCCGACGCGCTCGCGCTCTACGCGGCCCACGAGGCCGCCATCGGCCTCGTGCTGCTCGACCTCGCCCTGCCCGACACGCACGGGCTCAGCGGCCTGGCCGAGTTCCGCCTGCGCTTTCCGGCGGCGCGCGTCGTGGTGCTCTCGGGCACCGCCAACAGCACGCTCGCGCAGGGCGCGCTCGCGCTCGGTGCCAGCGCCTTCCTGCCGAAGTCCGCCGACCTGAAGGAGATGGTGGGTTTCATCCGCGCCTGCGGCCTGTTCGAGGCCGATGGCACGCCGCCGCAGCCGTTGCCGCCCGCGGCGCTGCCGAAGTCGCTCTCGGGCTATGCGGAGTTCGCGCATGCCAGCGCCTGGCAGGAACTCACGCCGCGCCAGATGCAGGTGCTGCAGTGGGTGCTCGAAGGCAAGGCGAACAAGGAGATCGCGCAACTGGCCAACCTGAGCGAGGGCACGGTGAAGAACCATGTCTCGACCATCCTCCTGCTGTTCGGCATGCGCTCGCGCGCCCAGCTGATCAGCATGCTGCGTTGAGCGGCGCCACGCTGGCGGGCCGCGGCGATGCCGCAGCCGGCCAGCTGCTGAGCCAGCGCGTGCTGCGCGAGCACGTCGGCTCGGTCTACGACACCTACGGCATTTCCACGCTGACCCACCTGGGCTTCGTGATCGTGTTCGGCTGCATCATCTATTCGCAGCTCAGCGATGCGCGCCTGCTGTTCTGGATGGCAGCGCTGGTGGCGGTCGACATCTACATCTTCTTCACGCCGCGCTGGACATCGGCCCGCCCGCCTTCGGAGAGCCCGTACTGGGCGCGCAAGATCTCGCGCATGGTCACGCTGGTCAGCATGATCACGGCGGTGGTGCCCTGGTTCATCGTGCCGCACGAGAACATGCCCATGACCTCGCTGCTGATGGCCGTGATCGTCGGCAGCTGCGCGCGCGCCGCGCAGTCGCTGTGGCCGCTCAAGCCCGCGCTGTTCGGCTACACGCTGCCCATGTCGCTGGGCATGATCATCGCGCTGGCCTGGCAGGGCGACGGCCTGCACCTGTTTCTGGCCGCGGCCGGCTCGGCCTATTTGATGCTCACGCTGCACGCCGGCGTGCGCCAGCACCGGCTGCTGACCGACTCGCTCATGCTGCGCTTCGAGAACGAGGCGCTGGCTGCGCGTCTGGGCGAGCAGATCGCCGCCACCGAACGCGCCAGCGAAGAAAAGACCCGCTTCCTCGGCGCCGCCAGCCACGACCTGCGCCAGCCGCTGCACGCCATCGCGCTGTTCGGCGCCGCGCTCGAGAACGAACTGCGCGGCCGTCCCGAGAGCCGCAACGCCGAGCGCCTGATGCGCGCCGTGAACGCGCTGGGTGCGTCGCTCGACACCATGCTCGATGTGTCCCGGCTCGACGCGGGCGTTATCACGCCGTCGCCGCAGCCGGTCGAGCTCGATGCGCTGTTCCTGCCGCTCAACCACACCTTCTCGGCGCAGGCGGAGCAGAAGGAGCTGCAGCTGCGCGTGCGCGCCAGCGGGCTGTGGGTGCGCAGCGATCCGCAGCTGCTGCACCGCATGCTGTCCAACCTGATGGACAACGCGCTGAAGTACACCGTGCAGGGTGGCGTGACCGTGACGGCGCGGGATCGCGGCGACACCGTGTGGATCGAGGTGCGCGACACCGGCATCGGCATCGCGCCCGAGCAGTCGCACCGCATCTTCGAAGAGTTCTATCAAATCGATAACCCGGGCCGCGACCGTGCGCGCGGCCTGGGCATCGGCCTGTCGATCGTGCGGCGTCTGTCGCGGCTCCTGGGCCATCCGGTGCAGATGCATTCGCGCCCGGGCCGGGGCACGCACTTCCGCGTCGTGCTGCCGACCGTGCCGCCGCAGGTCAGTGCGCTCGTGGGGCCGTTCCCGGCCGGCAGCGTCGAACTGGCCGCACGCCGACGCGCGGCCACGCTGCCCGGTCGCGTGCTGCTGATGGACGACGAACTCGAAATCCGCGAAGCCATGACCGGCCTGCTGCGTTCGCACGCGATCGACGCGTACGCCGTCGCCGACGAGGCCGCCGCGGCCGATGCGCTGCACCAGGCCCGCGCCGAGGGCCGGCCCTTCGGCCTGCTGATGTGCGACTACCGCCTGGCCGACGGCGTCGACGGCCTCGACGCCGGCCTGCGCCTGAGTCGGCACCTGGGCACCGAACTGCCGCTGCTGCTGATCACCGGCGAGACCTCGCCCGACCGCCTGCAGCGCGTGCGCGAATCGGGTGTACCGGTGCTGTTCAAGCCCGTGGCGCCCGACGCGCTGCTGCAGGCCATGGCCGAGCTCGCGCCGGCACCGTAGCGTCTGGCAGACAGCCTGCGGCTGAAAGTGAATACGTTGTAGTTCATTGCGTGCCGATCAAATCGGTTGGGCACACATGCAATGACTTTTGGCACTGCCGGGCCTTCGCCTCCCGTCGTAATTTCGGGTTTCAGGGAAGCGAAATCAGGGGGCGTTGCAGGCGTCGACCACCGGTGCCTACGCACACGAAGAGCGACGCCGCACAGGCCACACGCAGGGGGAATACAAGGGAGAAACAAGAAAGACAGGGAGCTGACGGCCTCCGGCGAAAGCCGGGGGCCGTTTTTTTATCCGAAGCGAAAAGCGAAAGCTTCTTCGCTCAGCCCAGCAGCGCCTGCGCAAACTCGCGGGCGTTGAAGGTCTCGAGGTCTTCGAGCTTTTCGCCCACGCCGATGAAGTACACCGGAATGGGCCGCTCGCGCGCGATGGCGCACAGCACGCCGCCCTTGGCGGTGCCGTCGAGCTTGGTCACGATGAGGCCCGTGAGACCCAGCGTTTCGTCGAAGGCCCTGACCTGCGCGAGCGCGTTCTGGCCGGTGTTGCCGTCGATCACCAGCAGCACCTCGTGCGGCGCGGTGGCGTCGGCCTTGGTGACGACGCGCTTGATCTTCTTCAACTCGTCCATCAGGTGCAGCTGCGTCGGCAGGCGGCCCGCCGTGTCGACCAGCACCACGTCCTTGCCGCGCGCCTTGCCGGCGTTCACGGCATCGAAGCTCACGGCCGACGGATCGCCGCCTTCGTTGCTCACGATCTCGACGGTGTTGCGGTCGGCCCAGACCAGCAGCTGCTCGCGCGCCGCCGCGCGGAAGGTGTCGGCGGCGGCCAGCAGCACGGAGGCGCCTTCGGTGGCCAGGTGCTTGGTGAGCTTGCCGATGGAGGTGGTCTTGCCCGCGCCGTTGACGCCGGCCACCATGATCACGGTGGGCGTGTACTCGCCGATGACCAACGGCTTCTCGAGCGGCTTGAGCAGGTCGGTGACGGCATCGGCCAGCAGCAGCTTGACCTGCGCGGCGTCGGTCGCCATCTGGCGCTTGACGCGCACCTTCAGGTCGTCGAGCAGGTACTCGGTGGCCTTGACGCCGGTGTCGGCCATCAAGAGCGCCGATTCGAGTTCTTCGTACAGCGCGTCGTCGATCTGCGCGTTGACGAACACGGCCTGGATGCCGGTGCCGGTCTTGCGCAGGCCGGTCTTGAGCTTGTCGAACCAGCCCTTGCGCTCGGTGGCGATAGCGGGCGGCTCGGCGACGGCGACAGGCGCGGGAGGCGGTGGGGGCACGGGCGCCGGCGGGGGCGGCGGTGCGATGACGGGAGCGGGTGCAGGTGCAGGAACGGGTGCAGGCGCAGCGATCGGCGCCGGTGCGGCGACTGGAACTGGTGCGGGCGTCGGCGCAGGCAGCGGCGCGGGCGCTGGTGCCACCACGGGCGCCGGAGCAACCACAGGCGTCGGCTCGGGAGCCGGGGCAGGCGCGGGCGGCGGCGCAGGAACGGGCGCAGGCGCTTCCACCGCAGGCTTCGACCCGAACCAGCTCGACGGCGAGAACACCGAGCGTGCCGGTGCGGGTTCCGCGGCCGGGGGCGGCGCGGGTTCGGTGGTCGGCGGCGGGGCCGGTGTCACCAGGGCATCGGCAGGTGGTTTTTTCTTGAAGAAACTGAACATCAGGAGCTTTTTACAATCCGACCCATTCTATGAAACACCTCTCGCCACGCCGCGCTGCGTCTGGTGCGGTGCTGGCCCTGGCGCTTTCTGCGCTGTGGACCGTGCCCGCGCTGGCCCAGTCCACCCCCGCTTCCGCTGCGTCGGCCTCCGCCGCCGCAGCCCCGGGTCCCCAGCAATTCACCCTCGCCAACGGCATGACCGTGATCGTGCAGCCCGACCGGCGCTCGCCGACCGCGGTGCAGATGGTGTGGGTGCGGGTCGGCTCCATGGACGAGGTCGATGGCACCACCGGCGTGGCGCACGTGCTGGAGCACATGCTGTTCAAGGGCACGAAGACTGTGCCGCCCGGCGAGTTCTCGCGCCGCGTGGCGGCGCTGGGCGGGCAGGAAAACGCCTTCACCATGCGCGACGCCACGGGCTACTACCAGCAGATTCCGGTCGGCAGCCTCGAGCAGGTGATGAAGCTCGAATCGGACCGCTTCGCCAACAACCAGTGGCCCGACGACGAGTTCAAGCGCGAGATCGAAGTGGTCAAGGAAGAGCGCCGCCTGCGCACCGAGGACCAGCCGCGCGCGCTGCTCGGCGAGCAGCAGAACGCAGCCGTCTTCACCTCGTCGCCCTACCGCCGCCCGGTGGTGGGCTGGATGAGCGACCTCGAGTCGATGACGCCCGCCGACGCGCGCGCCTTCTTCCAGCGCTGGTACGTGCCGGCCAACGCCGTGCTCGTGGTGGCCGGCGATGTCGACGTGGCGCGCGTGCGTGCGCTGGCCGAGAAGTACTACGGCAGCATCCCCGCGCGCGCCGTGCCGGAGCGCAAGCCGCGCACCGAGCCCGCGCAGCGCGGCATCCGCCGCCTCGAATTCAAGGCCCCGGCCGAGCAGGCGTACGTGTCGCTCGCGTTCCGCGTGCCGCAGCTCACCAACATCGACGACGCCAGCAGCGACGCCTGGGCGCTGGTGGTGCTCTCGGCCGTGCTCGACGGCTACGCCGGTGCACGGCTCGACCGCGCGCTCACGCAAGGCCCCGGCCGCGTGGCCGATTCGGCGGGCGCGTACGCGGGCTTCGTCGGTCGCGGTCCGCAGCTCTTCATGCTCGACGGCGTGCCGGCCGCCGGCAAGACGGCCGAGACGGTCGAGGCCGCACTGCGCGCCCAGGTGGCGCGCGTGGCGAAAGAGGGCGTCGGCGAGGCCGAGCTGGCCCGCGTCAAGACGCAGTGGGTGGCGAGCGAAACCTACAAGCGCGATTCGGTGATGGCGCAGGCGCGCGAACTCGGCAGCAACTGGATCCAGGGCCTGCCGCTGGACGCCAGCGAGCGCATCGTCGCCCGGCTGCAGGCCGTGACGGCGGCGCAGGTGCAGGCCGTGGCCGCCAAGTACTTCGGCGATGACCAGCTCACCGTCGCCACGCTGCGGCCCCTGCCGCCCGAACCCAAGCGCGGCCGCGGCTTCGCCGCCCCCGCTGGCGAGATGCGCTGAAAGGCACCGGATTCCCTCCATGAAGAACCTCCACAAATTTGCAAGCACCGCCCTCCTGGCGGGCATCACCGCGCTGTTCGGCATGGGCAGTGCGCAGGCCGCGCTGCCCATCGAGCACTGGACGCTGGCCAATGGCGCCAAGGTGTACCTGGTGTCGACCAACGCGCTGCCGATCGTCGACGTGCAGATCGACTTCGACGCTGGCAGCCGCCGCGATCCGGCGGCGCAGGCCGGGCTGGCCAGCACCAGTGCTGCGATGGTCGAGAAGGGCGTGCGCGCCGGCCGCAACGGCGAGCCCGCGCTCGACCAGAACGCGCTGGGCGAGGCCTGGGCCGATCTGGGCGCCAGCTTCGACGTGAGCGCCGGCACCGACCGCACCAGCTACACGCTGCGCACGCTGTCCGACCCGGCGCTGCTGACCAAGGCCGTGGCCTTGGCCGCGCGCGAGATCGGCGAGCCCTCGTTCCCCGACGACATCTGGCCGCGCGAGCGCGAGCGCATCAACGCCGCCATCAAGGAAGCCAACACCAAGCCTGCGACCGTGGTCGGCCGCGCCTTCGCGCAGGCCGTGTACGGCACGCATCCCTACGGCCAGGAAGTGACCGAAGAGACGCTGGCGCGCATCGACACCGCCGCCATGCGCCAGCGCTACGAGCAGCTGATCCTGCCGTGCCGCGCCAAGCTCAGCATCGTGGGCGCGGTCACGCGCGCCGAGGCCGAAGCGCTCGCGACCACGCTGCTGTCGCGCCTGCCCAGCCCCGCCGCCTGCGCACCGCTGCCGGCCGTCGCGCCGGTGGTGGCGCTCACGGCGCCGAAGGACGAGCGCATTGCGTTCGACTCGGCCCAGGCCCACGTCTTCATCGGCCAGCCCGGCTACCCGCGCCAGGACCCGGACCATTTCGCGCTCACGCTCGGCAACTACGTGCTCGGCGGCGGCGGCTTTGTCTCGCGGTTGACCGAAGAGGTGCGCGAGAAGCGCGGCCTGGCCTACAGCGTGTACAGCGGCTTTGCGCCGGGGCTCGACGCGGGCGCCTTCCGCATCGGCTTCCAGACCCGGCCCGACCAGGCCGACGCGGCGACCAAGGTCTCGCGCGAAGCGCTCGCGAAGTTCGTGGCCGAAGGCCCAACCGAGAAGGAGCTGAAGGCCGCGAAGGACAACCTGATCGGAGGCTTCCCGCTGCTGCTGGACAGCAACCGCAAGCTGATCGGCAACGTCGCCAACATCGCCTGGTACGGCCTGCCGCTGGACTACCTCGACACCTGGACCGCGCGCATGAACGCGGTCACGGCCGCCGACATCAAGGCCGCGTTCGGCCGCAAGCTGCAGCCGCAGCGCATGGTGACGGTGGTGGTGGGCGGCAAGCAGGCCGCGCCCTAAAAAAGCGATCAGGCCAGCGCGTGCGGCCCGCTGCGCGCGGCGGCGCGCACCGCGGCGCTGAGCTGCTCCAGCAAGCGGGGCGCCGCGCGCGCCTGCTGCCAGTACAGCGGCACCGGCAGCGTCTCGCCGGGCACCAACTCCACCAGCGTGCCGTCGCGCAAGGCGTCGGCCACCATGCTGGTCGGGTGCATGCCCCAGCCCATGCCGCGGCAGGCCGCCTCGACGAAGGCGGCGGGCGAGGGCACCCAGTGGCGCGGCGTTTCCACGTTGCGATGGCAGATGCGGCGCACCCAGCGCGCCTGCAGCCGGTCCTTGCGGTCGAACACCAGGTTCGGCGCGTCGGCCAGCGTGCGCGTTCCCACGCCCTTGGCGAAATACCGTTCCACGAATCCGGGGCTCGCGGCGGCCACGTAATGCACGGTGCCCAGTGCCTCGCTGTTGCAGCCCGTGACCGGCTGGGCCAGCGCGGTCACGGCCGCGAGCACGGCGCCGCTGCGCAGCCGCTCGGCCGTGTGGTCCTGGTCGTCGGCCGTGAGGTCGAGCAAGGCGTCGGGTGCCTGCACGGCAAAGGTCGCGGCCCCCGCCATGAACCAGGTCGCGAGGCTGTCGGCATTGACCGCCACGCGTACCGTGACCCGCTCGTGCGCCTCGCCGCTGCCCATGCCGAGCGCGGGCAGCGCCTCGCGCAGTTCGTGCTCCAGCATGCCCACGCGTTCGACGTGCCGGCACAGCTGCAGGCCGGCCTCGGTCGCCACGCAGGGCTGGCCGCGCACCAGCAGCGCGCCGCCGGTGCGCTCTTCGAGCAGCTTCACGCGCTGCGACACCGCCGAGGGCGTGACGTGCAGCGCGCGGGCGGCGCGCTCGAAACTGCCTTCGCGCACCACGGCGGCGAGGGCGTGCAGGGCGGCGTAGTCGAGCATGGTGGCGAATGAAGTAAAACTGAATTGAAGTTAGAAAGTTTAGTTTGATTGAATACGGTGAGGGCGGCAAGCTCGGACCATGACCGCCGTCCACATCTCCACCGCTTTCCTCAACGGGCTCTTCATGAGCCTGGTGCTCATCGTCGCCATCGGCGCCCAGAACGCGTACGTGCTGCGCCAGGGCTTGCGCCGGGAGCACGTGAGCGCGGTGGTGCTGTTCTGCGCCGCCTGCGACGCGGTGCTGGTCGCGGCGGGCGTGGCCGGCATGGCGCAGGCGCTGAAGGGGCGGCCGATGCTGGCGACGCTGCTCGCGGCCTTCGGCGCGGCCTTTCTTTGCGGCTACGGCCTGCGCGCGCTGTGGCGCTCGCGTCAGCCGGGCGCGCTGCAGACGGCGGCGCAGGGCGCCTCGCACTCGCGCGCCGCGGTGGTCGCGCAGGCCGCCGGCTTCACGCTGCTGAACCCGCACGTCTACCTGGACACCGTGTTGCTCGTGGGCAGCGCCGGGGCGCAGTACCCGGGTGCGCTCAAGCTCTGGTTCGTGGCGGGGTCGACGCTCGCCAGCGTGCTGTGGTTCACCGCGCTGGGCTTCGGCGCGCGGCTGCTGGCGCCGGTGTTCGCACGGCCGCGTGCCTGGCAGATGCTCGATGCGCTCATCGGCGGCACGATGCTCGTGCTGGCGGCCTTACTGGCCCGTCGCGCAGTACTGGGCTAACCCCCAGGCTTCGCGCACTTCGTGTCGCTTCGCCAACCCCCTTGCAGGGGGCAACACCGGTGGCCCGGCAAAGCCGGTTCCAGTGTTCCGCGAAGGGATGGCGGTGGATGGGCGCTCCGCGGATGGTGTGCTGCGGCGTTAAGCTCGCCGCATGCCCCAGAAGCCCTCGAAGAAGAAAGCCGCCGCGCCCGTCTCGCGCGCCCCCGCTGCCAAGCGTCCGTCGCGGCCCAGCGAGGTCCGCATCATCGGCGGCGAGTGGAAGCGCACCCGCCTCGCCGTCGCAGACAAGCCCGGCCTGCGCCCCACGCCCGATCGCGTGCGCGAAACGCTGTTCAACTGGCTCGCGAGCCTGGCCGGCGTGGGCGGCGGTGGGCTGCCGGGCTGGCACTGCATCGACGCCTTCGCGGGCACCGGCGCGCTTGGCCTCGAAGCCGCCTCGCGTGGTGCGGCCAACGTGCTGCTGTGTGAACAAGACGGCGCGCTGGTCGCCCAGCTGGAAGCCGCCAAGACCAAGCTCTCGGCCAAGGCCGTGCGCGTGGAACGCGGCAACGGTGTCACCGCGCTCGAACGTGCCGCGGCGGGCAGCCTGCAGGCGGTGTTTCTCGATCCGCCCTTCGAGACCGTCGCGCTCTATGAGCCGGCCCTGCGCGCCGCCGCGCGTGCGCTGCATGCCGACGGCGCGATCTACCTGGAGGCGCCGCGCCGCTGGGCCGCCGAAGAACTCGCCGCGCTCGGCCTCGTGGAATTCCGCTACCTGAAGGCCGGCGCCGTGCATGCCCATCTGCTGCGGCGCGCCGTGTCCGTGCCTGCATAATCCGCCGGACAAGCCGCACCGGCAGCATGAGGAAGAACCAACCATGGCCAGCAACGTGATCGCGGTTTATCCCGGCACTTTCGACCCCATCACCCTCGGTCACGAGGACGTGGTGCGGCGTGCAACCCAACTCTTCTCCAAGGTGATCGTCGCCGTCGCGGCGGGCCATCACAAGAAGGCGCTGTTCACGCTTTCCGAGCGCATGGACATGGCCCGCGAGGCGGTGAAGCCCTACAGCGACCAGGTCACGGTCGAGAGCTTCTCGGGCCTGCTGCGCGACTTCGTCGTCGCGCGCGGCGGCAAGGCCATGGTGCGCGGCCTGCGCGCCGTGACCGACTTCGACTACGAGTTCCAGCTCGCCGGCATGAACCGCTCGCTGATGCCCGACGTCGAGACTGTGTTCCTTACGCCAAGCGACAAGTACCAGTTCATCTCCAGCACCTTCGTGCGCGAGATCGCCATGCTCGGCGGCGAGGTCAACAAGTTCGTCTCGCCGAACGTCGAGCAGCAGCTGACCGCCAAGGTTCGCAGCCTGGGCAGAGAATGACCCGCGCCCAGGCTTCGCGCTGAGGTGAATAACGCCCCCTTGCCCCGCCTGCATCCGCTGGGCGATGCGGCGCTGGTGTGCGACCTGCCTGCGCCCGCCACGCTGGCGCAGCAGCAGCGCATCTGGGCGCTGGCCGCCGAGGTGCTGGCCTGGCCCGGCGTCGGCGAAGCCCTGCCGGGCATGAACAACCTCACGCTGACCTTCGATCCGACAGCTGTGGCGTTCGAGGAACTCGCGGCGCGCGTGCTCGAGGTCTGGCCCTCGCTCGCGGCCCATGCCGCCGAAGGGCGGCGCGTCGAGATTCCCGTGGCCTACGGTGGCGAGCACGGCCCTGATCTCGCCGACGTGGCGGCCCACACCGGGCTGTCGGCGGCCGAGGTGGTGCGTCGCCACAGCGGCGGTGACTACGTGGTCTACCTGCTCGGCTTCCTGCCGGGCTTTGCCTTCATGGGCGGAATGTCGCCCGAACTCGCGACGCCGCGCCGCGCCGAACCGCGCACCGCCGTGCCCGCGCGCTCCGTCGGCATCGGTGGCGAGCAGACCGGCATCTACCCGCTGGTGTCGCCGGGCGGCTGGCAGCTCATCGGCCGCACGCCGCTCGAGCTGTTCGATCCGTCGGCGGAGTCACCGACGCTGTTGCGTCCCGGCGACCGCGTGCGCTTCGTCGTCGAAAGCCTGCAGACATGATCCTCGTGCGCAAACCCGGCGTGCATGCCTCGGTGCAGGACCTCGGACGGCCCGGCCTGCGCCAGCTCGGCATCTGCCCGGGCGGCGCGCTCGACATGCTCGCGCTCACGCTGGCGAACCGGCTGGTCGGCAACGCCGACGCGGCGGCGGGCATCGAATTCACCCTGGGCGGCTGCGAGCTGCAGTTCGAGTCCGACACCCGCATCGCGCTCACCGGCGACGACTTCGGTGCCACGCTCGACGGCATGCCGCTGTGGCCCTGCTGGAGCGTGCCCGTGCGCGCCGGCCAGACGCTGCGGCTCGCCGGCGCCAACGCGCCCGGCACGCCGAAGGCCGGCCTGCGCAGCTGGCTCGCGGTGGCGGGCGGCATCGACGTGGCGCCCGTGCTCGGCTCGCGCAGCACCGACCTCAAGGCCGGCTTCGGCGGCCATGACGGCCGCGCACTGCGCAAGGGCGACCGGCTCGCGCTGGGCGCTTCGCGGCTCGATGCCGGCCAAAGTGTGCGCAGGCCTTTCGGCTTGCGCGCGCCCGACTGGGGCACGGCCGAGCCCGACGGCGCGCTCGCGCTGCGCGTGCTGCCCGGCCCCGAGTTCGACCTGTTCACACCCGACGCGCAGGCGCTGCTGTGGCACGAGCGCTGGCGCATCACGCCGCAGAGCAACCGCATGGGCAGCCGGCTCGCTGGCGCCGAACTGCAGCGCAAGGCGAGCGGCGACATGCTCTCGTCGGGCGTCATTCCCGGCACGATCCAGGTGCCGCCCTCGGGCCAGCCGATCATCCTCATGGGCGACGCGCAGACCACCGGCGGCTACCCGCGCATCGGCGTGGTGATCCGCGCCGACCTCTGGAAGCTCGCGCAGGCGCCGCTCGGCGGCCGGCTGCGGCTGGTGCGCACCGACCTGTCGCACGCGCTCGCGGCCTGGGCCGAGCAGCAGCGCTACCTGGCGCAGGTGGCGCAGGGGCTCGCCGCTGCGGGCTGGCCCGGCGCGGCTTAGGGCCTGCTCACGCTATTTCTGGCGTCGCGTTGGCCGGCAAAGGGGCTGGCTGCAAGGCGCGCGTGCGCAGCAAGGCTTCTGCCTTGCAAACGCGGGCAACGCCGCAGACGGCCCCTTTGCCGGCCAACCCGGAGGGAAGGTCTGCCACAGCGGGCCACTCGGCGTTGCGCTCCTTGCGTGTGCGCATGCACACGCGGCGTCACGCGCCTTGATTGGCCCGCTGTGGCAGACCTTCGCGACGCCAGAAATAGCATGAGCAGGCCCTAGACTGTCGGTTCGCGCAGGTCGTTTTCGCACCTGCCCCACGAGACGGAGAACCTCCCATGCAGATCGACCTGAACGCCGACCTCGGCGAAGGCGCCGGCAGCGACGAAGCGCTGCTCGGCCTCGTGAGTTCCGCCAACATCGCCTGCGGCTGGCACGCGGGCGACGCCAAGACGATGCAGCAGTGCGTGCGCTGGGCCATGGCGCACGGCGTGGCGATCGGCGCGCACCCGAGCTTTCCCGACCGCGAGAACTTCGGCCGCAGCACCATGCACCTGCCGCCCGACGAGATCGTGGCGAACGTGCTCTACCAGGTCGGCGCGCTGGCCGCGATCGTCAAGGCCGAGGGCGGCCGGCTCGCGCACGTGAAGCCGCACGGCCAGCTCTACAACCAGGCGGTGAAAGAGCCCGAGCTGGCCGAGGCGCTGTGCGAGGCGGTGCGCCGCTTCGATCCCTCGCTCAAGTTCTTCGGCCTGGCTGGCAGCAACATGATCGACGCGGCCCGCCGTGCCGGCCTGCAGCCCGTCGAAGAGGTGTTCGCCGACCGCGGCTACATGCCCGACGGCAGCCTCGTGCCGCGCAGCCAGCCCGGCGCGCTCATCGAGAGCGAGGAGCAGTCGCTGGCGCAGACGCTGTCGCTCGTGCGCGACCACCGCGTGGTCGCCATCGACGGCAGCACCGTGCCCGTCAACGCCCAGAGCGTGTGCCTGCATGGCGACGGCGCACATGCGCTGGCCTTCGCGCGGCGCATTCGCGAACGGTTGCAGCAGGAAGGCATCGCCGTCCGCGCGATGGCCTGAATGCGATGCCGGCGAAGCGCGTGTCTCCCACGGTCTTGCTGACGGGCTTCGAGCCCTTCGAGCAGGAGCTGCTCAATCCCTCATGGGAAGCGGTGCGCTCGCTCGACGGCTGGACCTGCGGTCGCGCCACCGTGCATGCGCGCCTCGTGCCCTGCGTCTTCGGCGAGGCGCTCGACGCGCTCGATCGCGCGATGGACGAGCTCCAGCCGACGCTGGTGATCTGCATCGGCCAGGCCGGTGGCCGCGCCGAGTTCACGCCGGAGCGCATCGCCATCAACGTCGACGACGCCCGCGTGCCCGACAACCTCGGCCGCCAGCCGATCGACGTGCCCGTGGTGCCCGGCGCGCCCGCGGCCTACTTCTCGAGCTTGCCCGTGAAGGCCATCGTGCGCGAACTGCGCGCGGGCGGCGTGCCGGCTTCGGTGTCGAACAGCGCGGGCACCTTCGTGTGCAACCACCTCTTCTACGGGCTGATGCACCGCATCGCGACGCACGCGGCGGCGAAGGGCGTGCGCGGCGGCTTCATCCACATTCCCTACCTGCCGGCGCAGGCGGCGCGCTTTCCGGGCGCGCCGAGCATGGCGCTCGAGACGCTGGTCGATGCCTTGCGCATCACCGTGAAGACAGCGCTCGCCGTGAAGCAGGACGTCGCGGAAACCGGCGGTCAGCTGCACTGACCGGGGCGCTCAAGCGTTGGGGAAGTGCTTGCCCAGCCAGGCGTTGAGCGCCGTGTTGACGAACGCAGGCTTTTCCATCGTCAGCATGTGGCCGCACTGCGGCACCCACACCACCTCGGCGCGCGGCAGCAGCGCCGCCATCTCGCGGGTGCATTCGGGCGGCGCGAGGCGGTCGTCGTCGCCGCACATCAGCAGCACCGGCGCGCGCAGCAGGGCCAGGTGCGTGCGCGCGTCGGGGCGGCGCATCACGGCGTGGTTCTGGCGGATGAGCTGGGCCGCGCCGGCGCCGAGCACGATGTCGAGGTAGCGCTGCACCAGCGTCGGGTTGGCGGCCTGCGCAGCATGGAAGGCGAAGGCGACGTTGGGCTCGATGATCTCGCGCACCTCGCCCCGCTCGAACCATTCGATGGCGCCTTCGCGCAGCGTGAACATGTCGGGCGTCTCGGGCCGCGCGCTGGTGCCCAGCAGCATCAGCCCGGCGATGCGCTCGGGCGCCTGGCGCGCCGCTTCCATCGCGACCATGCCGCCCATCGACGCGCCGCACAGCACCAGCGGGCCGTCGTGTTCGCGCAGCACAGCGCTGGCCATGCCTTCGATGGTGTCGTGGCGCGTCTGGACGTCGCTCACGCGGGCGCCGAAGGCGGCGGGAAGTGCGGGCAACTGGGCCTCCCAGAGGCGTTCGTCACAGGCAAGACCGGGCAGCAGGACAAGATGAGGCATGCGCTGATTCTGCGCGATCGGACGGCGTGTACGAGGTGGCAGTCGTGCAACAGCGGGTTGGCACGAAGCCAGCACGTCATGCACTCGGGGGACAATGCATGCAATGTCCACCAGCATCCCCGACTCCGCTCCCACCGACCTCATCCTGATCCGCCACGGCGAAACCGCCTGGAACCGCGAGCTGCGCTTCCAGGGCCATGCGGACGTCCCGCTCAACGACATCGGCCACGAGCAGGCGCGCCGCCTCGGCCTGCGTCTGGCGGGCGAGACGGCACAGCACCTCATCAGCAGCGACCTCATGCGCGCCCAGCAGACCGCGGCGCCCGCGGCGCAGCAACTGGCGCTGGAGGTGGTCACCTCGGCGGCACTGCGCGAGCAGCACTTCGGCGTGGTCGAGGGCATGCGGGCCGACGAGATCCAGAGCCAGCATCCGCGCGCCTGGGAAGAGTGGCTGGAGTTCCGCGAAGACCACGCCATGCCGCAGGGCGAGAGCGCGCGCGAGTTCCATGCGCGCGTGATCGGCGCGCTCGGCACCGTCGCCGCCGCGCACCGCGGCCAGCGCCTGATCGTCGTCACGCACGGCGGCGTGCTCGACATGGTGTGGCGCACCGCGCGCGGCCTGAGCCTCAGCGGCCCGCGCCAGAGCGAGATTCCGAACGCGGGCTTCAACCGCATCCGCATCGCCGACCCGGCCGCGCCGGACGCCATCGAGATCGTCGAGTGGGCCGACACGCGCCACCTGGTCGATATGCCGCCGCAGCCGACCTACGACCAGCGGCGGCACCTCAAGAAGGACTGATCTTCCTGATCAGGCCGGGCAACTCCCCGGCTTCGGCGTGCGCAGCAGCGGCACGCCGGCGCCCACACCCGTGGGCTGGCCGCCGTCCACTGCGAGGCGGCCGTTCACCAGCACCGTGACCACGCCTTCGGACAGCAGCGTGGGCTGCGTGTAGGTGGCCTTGGCCGCGAAGCGCTTCGGATCGAACACCACCACGTCGGCGTGGTAGCCGGGGCGCAGGTGGCCGCGCTGCACCAGCCCCAGCGTGTCGGCCGTGAGCGAGGTGCTGCTTCGGATGAACTGCGCCAGCGAGATCGCGCGTTCCTTCACCACGTACTGGTCGTACTTGCGCGCGAAGGTGCCGTAGGCGCGCGGATGGCCCAGCGACGAGTCGGACGAGGTCATGACCCAGGGCCGCTTCATGAAGGCGCGCACGTCGTCGTCGCTCATGTTGAACGAGGCGATCATGAGGTCGCCGTCGCGCAGCACGGCGATGGCGGCGTCGACCGGATCGGCGTTCGAGGCCTTGGCCACGTCGGCCAGCGTCTTGCCCACGTACGTCGTGCTGCCGGCCGAGAACAGGATAGCCTCGGGCCCGCCGCGCAGGCGCAGGTTCTCGCGCACGTCCTTGCGCAGGCGCTCCTGCTGCGACGCATCGTCGAAGCGCTGCAGCGTCGCGGCGCGGCCACCTTCGTTGGCCCAGGGCGGCAGCAGCGCGGCCGAGAAGCGCGTGCTCGACGCGGTCCAGGGGTAGTGGTCGGCCGTGATGTCCAGGCCCGCGGCGCGCTCCTTCTCGATGCGCCGGATGATGTCGCCGCTCTGGCCCTGCACGGCCACGCCGAGCGCCTTGATGTGCGCCACATGCACCGGCAGCTTGGCTTCGTGGCCGATGCGGATCACCTCGTCGATCGAGCCTTTGAGGCCCACGTTGTACATCGCCTCGTCGCGGATGTGGCTGTCGTACAGGCCGCCGTGCGCGGCCGCCACCTTCGCGAGTTCGATGACCTCCTCGGTCTTCGAGAAATTCTGCGGCGGGTAGAACAGGCCCGTCGACAGCCCGAGCGCGCCGTCGCACATCGCGCGGGCCAGGTGCTGCTTCATTGCGTCCATCTGCGCGGGCGTGGGTGCGCGGTTGGCCTCGCCGAGCTGGCTGATGCGCAGCGGCCCGAAGCCCGCGTACATCGCGACGTTGGTGCCGACCGGCACGGCGCGCAGCTTCTGCGTCTGCGCCGCGATGTCGTAGCCGCCGAAGCCGTCGTTGCCGATCACCGCGGTGGTCACGCCCTGCGTGAGGAACGGCGTGTTCAGGCGCTTGCGCGCGTCGTTCGAGAGCAGGTCGGCGTCGGCATGCGTGTGGGCGTCGATGAAGCCGGGCGCCACCACGAGGCCGGTGGCGTCGATGGTGCGGCGCGCGCGGAACTGCGCCGGCATGGCGCGGCCCGCGAACACGATGCGGTCGCCCGCGATGCCGACGTCGCCGACCACCGGCGTGTCGCTGTCGCCCGTGTAGACGGTGCCGCCGCGCAGCAGCAGGTCGAGCTCGACGGGGGTTTCAGCGGCTGTGGCGGTGGTGTGGAACGGCGAGGCGAGGGCCGCGAGAACGGCCAGCGTGACGAGGGAGCGCTGCATGGGCGAACAGGAGGAGAGGGGAGGAGCGGCCAGTTTAGGAGTCGCTCCCACGCGGCCGTTAATTCCTTTTGCGCCACGCCCCATGACCGGAAGGCATGGGTGGCGACGCGCTCACGCCCTGGTGAGTTGCCCGAGTCCCAGCCGCGCGTAGACCGCATTCGTCTGCCGCCGCAGCCGCAGCGATTCGGGCTGGCCGTTGAGTTGCTGCTGCAACAGGCCTTGCGCGCCTGCGAGTGCGGACTCGGTGCCGGTGCGCACCAGCGCGTCGAGGTACAGCTGCTCGAACAGGTCGCGCTGCGCATGGCTGCCGCCGATCTCGATCATGCGTGGCAGCGCGACACCCAGGCCCTCGACCGCGCTCGCCACATCGCCGCGCGCATGGGCCACGAGGCCGCGCGCGGCCGGCACGCACACGCGCTGCCACGCGGCGCGCGTGGAGGCCGGCGCGACGGGCGCGAAGGCCTCGATGTTGTGCAGCAGCACCTGCGCCTCGGGCCGGCCGGCACGCGCCAGGCCGTAGAGGTACTGCAGGTCGAGAAAGGGCAGCACGTGGTCGGCCTGGCGCTGCCGCAGGTGATCGGCCACGTCGTCCCAGCGCGCACCGACGTCGATGCCCGCGAGCTCGAGCCGCGCAAGCAACGACACGGCGCCGATCTGGTCCTGCGAGTAGTCCTTCACCACGCCCCAGGCGTGCTCGTCGTACACCGCGAGTGCTTCGGCGTCGCGGCCCAGGTCGATGAGGAACAGCGCCACGTGCCACCAGTTGTGCGTGACCATGAAGGAGTTGAGCCCGGTCCAGGTGTCGCTCACGCTGTGCATGAACGCCAGCCCCTCGGCCAGCCGGCCTTCGGTGAGCATCACGTGCGCCAGCGCATGGTGCGCCCAGGGCTCCTTGCGGCACAGGCCGATCGCACGGCGCGCGCTGGCTTCGGCCTCGCGCAGCAGGTGGCACTGCTCGTAGCCGAAGGCCGCCATGCCGTGCACGTAGGGCACCTCGGCCGTGGCCGGCAGCGCCGCAAGCGCGAGCCGCAGCATGCCGGGGCAGTCGCCGGTGTTGAAGCAGTGGTACTGGCCGAGCTTGACCGACACCAGGTCGCGTGGATGCTCGCGGGCCTGCTCGGCATGCAACGCAATGGAGCGTGCGATGTCGCCGTCGGCCCAGGCTTCGACCGCGGCGATGTAGCGCCGTTCGCGCGGCGTGGTGCGGTCGGCGCCGGCGCGCGCCTTGTCGAGGAAGGGCCGCGCATTGGCCGCAGCCTCGCGCGATTCGGCGAACAGGTGCAGCGTCGCGCAGTAGGCCTGCACGATCGGGCTGGCATCGCGCTCGGCCAGCGCCAGCAGGTTCACGGCGCGCGCCTCGGTCGAAATGAAGCCCATGACGAAGTCGTCGACCAGCGCAATGCTGGCGGCGTCGTCGAGTGTGAGCGGATTGCCGAGGCTGTCGGCGGCGGGCGGGGTTCCGTGGGAGGGCATGGCGGCATGGTGCCACGCCCCCTCGGCGTCTTTCAAGTCCTTGTCAGACGCCCTAGACGCCCTAGACACCTGCTTGCTGGTGGCGGTACTCCTGCGTCTTGCCGCCGTAGCCGTAGGCTGCGCCGCGCGCATCGATCACGTGGATGTACGAGACCTCGTGCAGGTTGGGCCGCAAGGCCGCCATGGCCGTGTACACCTCGCGCAGGTAGCGTGCCTTCTCGGCCTTGGTGTTGGTCTCGTCGGTCACGCTGATGTCCAGGTGGAAGGCCGATTGGCCGAGTTCGGCCAGCGACTGCCCGCCGATGAACCAGCTGTCGGCGGCGATGTACTGCACCGTGATGGCGATGACCGGCAGCGCCTTGCCGAGCACGCTCTGCGTGAGCTCGGCGACCGTGCCGACGGTCTTGCGGGTGAGGGCGGCGTCAGGCTGGCCGGAGAGGTGGACGACGATGTGGGGCATGGTGAACTCCTTTGGGGGGTGAAGAACGGGTGGTCGATGGGGTGATTGTGGGCATCGCCTTATCATCGGAAAAGCGGGAAGATATGATGGAATCCATCGGATCGACGAATGGATAGGCAGGCACCATGCAAGGCTTCGACCTCGAACAGTTGCGCACCCTGGTGGCGGTGGCCGACGCCGGCAGCCTCACGGCCGCGGCGCCGCGCGTGTACCTGTCGCAGTCCTCGGTGAGCGAACAGATCCGCAAGCTCGAGGAGCGCGCCGGCCAGTCGCTGCTGACCCGCAGCAAGGCCGGCGTCGCGCCCACCGAGGCCGGCATGCGGCTGCTGGGCCACGCACGGCGCCTCCTCGCGCTGAGCGACGAGGCCTTTCGCGACCTGCGCGGCGAAACCTTGCAGGGCGAGCTGCGGCTGGCCGTGACCGACTACTTCCGCCCCGGCGACCTCACCCGCCTGCTGGGCCGGCTCGGCGAACGCTATCCGCAGGTGCGGCTGCACGTGACCATCCTGAAGAGCGACGCGCTGCGCGCCGCGTATGCGCATGGCGATTTCGACGTGGGGCTGGCGATGAACATCGCGGGCGCCAAGGCCGCAGCGACCGGCAGCGGCGGCGTGCTGCGGCGCGAATCGCTGGCGTGGCTCGGCGCGGCCGGCTTGCGCGTGGTGCGTGGCGAGCCCGTGCGGTTGCTGGCGCTGCCCGACACCTGCTCGCTGCACCAGTTCACCGTCGCCCTGCTGCGCCGCCGCCGCGTGCCCTACGTGCTGGCGCACGTCGCGTCAGGCGTGGCGGGCCTTCAGTCGGCGCTGGCGGCGGGCCTGGGCGTGGCCTGCCTCAACGAATCGGCGATCGGCGACGGCATCGCGAGGCTGGCGCCGCCGCATGGGTTGCCGGCGCTGCCCCGCGTGGCGTTCCAGTGGTTGCCCGCGCGGCGGGGCGAGACCGCGTTCGTGACGCGGGCGCGGGAGATGCTGTCGTCGCAGCTGGCCTGAAGACCTTCAGGCCCCGCGCGCTCAGATCAGCGGCCAGGGCCGCTGCACTTCCCGGATCTGCTCGAACGCGCGCGCCACGCGCAGCACGCCGAGGTCGTCGAAGCGCTGTCCCGCAATCTGCAGCCCGATCGGCAGCCCGCCGGCCGAGTACCCGCAGTTCACCGATGCGGCCGGTTGCTCCGACATGTTGAACGGCACGGTGAAGCCGATGTGTTCCAGCGGCCGCAGCGGGTCGTTGGTGGGCGAGGGCGCCTCGGCCGCCGCGGGCATGTTGGGCGACACCGGCGAGATCACGTAGTCGAAGCGCGCGCAGGCGTTCACCGTCGTGACGCGCGTCGCGTGGAACTGGCTGAAGCTGCGGAACACATGCTCGCCGCTGAACTCGGCAGCGCTCTCGGCCCATTCGCGGATGTAGGGCAGCACCTTGGCGCGCTGGTCGGGGCGCAGGGCCTTCAGGTCCACGAGCGAGCGCATGCGCCACAGGTGGTCCATGCCGTCGAGCAGGGCCTGCGACATGAAGGGCTGCATCGGCTCGACGATGGCGCCGGCCTTTTCGAACAGGCGCGCGGCCAGCTCGACGGCCGCCTGGATCTCGGGTTCGACCGCGAGGCCGCAGCCGGCGTCGAGCAGCAGCCCGATGCGCAGGCCGCGCAGGTGGTCGGGCGCGACGTCGAACGCGGCCCAGTCGATGTCCTGCGCGGGCAGGCTCATGCTGTCGCGCGCGTCGGGCCGGGCCAGCGCCTGCATCATGAGCGCGGCGTCGCCGACGGTGCGCGTCATGGGGCCGGCGGCGCGGCCCATGTAGGGCGGATCGATCGGGATGCGTCCCAGGCTGGGCTTGAGCGTGAAGATGCCGCACCAGCTGGCGGGCAGCCGCAGCGAGCCGCCGATGTCGGTGCCCAGGTGCAGCGGGCCGTAGCCCGCGGCCGCGGCGGCACCGGCGCCGGCGCTGGAACCGCCCGGCGTGCGGCTCAGGTCCCAAGGGTTGCGTGCGAGCGTGTGAAAGCTCGACAGGCCCGACGACAACATGCCGTAGTCGGGCATGGTGGTCTTGCTGACGATGACGGCGCCGGCTTCCTTCAGGCGTGCAGCCGGCGGGGCGTCGGCGGCGGCGGGCATGAGGTCGACGGCAGCCGTGCCCGCGGGCAGCGGGTCACCGCGCGTGGCGATGTTTTCCTTGATGGTGGTCGGCACGCCGTCGAGCGGACCGCGCGCATCGCCGCGCTGCCAGCGTTGCTCCGAGGCACGCGCCTGTTCCAGCGCAGCCTCGGGCCGGAACAGCCACGTGGCCTGCAGACGGGGCTCGCAGTGCTCGATGCGCGCGATGACGGCGCGCGTTACCTCGACCGGCGACAGGCGCTTCTCGCGGTAGGCCGCGGACAGTTCCTGCGCCGACAGGTCGCTCAACGAAGGCAATGAAGGGTCAGACACTGCGGGGCTCATCCCCACGACAGCGCGGACAGGTCGTTCACGAAGATCGGGTTCTCTTTCCAGAGGCCTTTGACGTTCTTCTTGGCCACGGTCGGGAACTGCGGCTGGTAGAGGAAGCCGTTGGCCGCGTCGGTGGCCAGCAGCTTCTGCGCCTCGCCCAGCAGCTTGTTGCGCTCGGCCGCGTTGCCGGTGGACTTGATCTTGTCGAACAGCGTGTCGAAGGCCTTCGACTGGTAGCCCCAGTAGTAGTCGGGCTTGGCGTAGTTGCCGAGGTCGAAGGGCTCGACGTGCGAAATGATCGACAGGTCGTAGTCCTTGTTGCCGTAGGTGCCGCTGAGCCATTGCGCCCACTCGACGTTCTGGATCTTCACGTTGATGCCGATCTTGGCGAGCTGGGCCACGATGACTTCGCCGCCCTGGCGCGCATACGGCGGCGGGGGCAGGGTCATGCGCAGTTCGAGCGGGGTCTTCACGCCGGCTTCGGCGAGCAGCTTCTTGGCCTTCTCGATGTCGAAGGGGTTGATGCCCGTGGTGTCGACATAGCCCGCGGCGCCCGGCACGTAGTGGCTGCCGATCGGCACGCCCAGGCCGTCGGCCGCGCCCTCGATGAAGGCCTTGCGGTCGATGGCCGCGAGGATCGCGCGGCGCACGCGCACGTCGTCGAGCGGCTTCTTCTTGTTGTTGATCGAGAGGATGGTCTTGGCGCGCGAACCGGCCAGGATGGTCTGGAACTGCGGGTTGTTGCGGAACTGCGGCACGGCGCGCGTGCCGATGCGCGTGAACACATCGACGTCGCCCGAGAGCACGGCGGCGGCCTGCGCGGCGGTGTCCGAGATGAAGCGGAAGGTGACCTTGTTGATCTTCGCGACGGCGGGGGCGCGGAAGCCTTCCCACTTGCTCAGCGTGATCGACGAGCCCTTGGCCCAGCTGTCCAGCTTGTAGGGGCCGGTGCCGATCGGCTTGGTGGCGTTGGTGTCGACGCTCTTGGGCTCGACGATGGCGGCCGTGGCCTGGCCCAGCACGAAGGGCAGGTCGGGGTCGATCTCCTTGTTGATGACCACGACCGTGTGCTCGTCGACCACTTGCGTGGCGAGGTTGGCGAAGGTGCGCTTGTCCTTGTTGGTGCTCTTCTCGCCGCCGGCGCGGTCGAACGCGAACTTGACGGTGGAGGCGTTGAAGGGCTCGCCGTTCTGGAACTTGACGCCCTTGCGTAGCTTGAAGGTGTAGGTCTTGAGGTCGGGCGAGATTTCCCAGCTCTCGGCCAAGAGCGGCGTGACGCTGCCGTCGACGTTGATCTTGGTCAGCGTTTCCAGGATGTTGTATTGCACGACCTCGGCAATGGCGGCGGCGGCGCCGGTGGTCGGGTCCAGGCCCGGCGGCTCCAGGGCCATGCCGATCACGATGGCGTCCTTCCGGCCCTGCGCCATGCCGGCCAGCGGAGTGGCCAGGGCGACAGTGGCGCCGGCGGTGGTAAGGAGGGTGCGACGGTTCAACATACGGGGTGATCTCCGGAAAACGGTCAATGTCGAATGACTGCTTCGGCGCGCACCGTGCCCCAGGGGGAAGCGCAGCGCCACGAAAGAAAGACACACAGCACGAAAGATGCCACGTGCAGCGAATCATTCTCTCGCAGCAGGCCCTCCGGTGCGCGCCGGCGCGGGCGGTATTTCCTCGGGACGTTCCCGGATGGGCGAGCGATCTTGCGCGAAGCCTGGGCCTCGCGCCACCAGATGCTCATGACCGATGTGTCCGAGGCCGCGCCCCGAGACTTCAGGCCGCGCGCAGCGTGCCGCCGGGCGGCGTGTGCAGCACCGCCGACAGCAAGGTGCGGGTGTACGGGTGCTGTGCATGGTGGAACAGATCGGCCGGCGGTCCCTGCTCCACGATCTGGCCTTTGAACACCACGCACACGTCGTCGCACAGGTGGTTGACCACCGCGAGGTCGTGGCTGATGAGCAAATAGCTGATGCCGAACTGCTGCTGCAGGTCCTGCATGAGGTTGAGCACCTGGGCCTGCACGGACACGTCGAGCGCGCTCACGGGCTCGTCGGCCACGATGAGCTTGGGGCGCGTGATGAGCGCACGTGCGATGGCGATGCGCTGGCGTTGGCCGCCCGAGAACTCGTGCGGGTACTTGTCGAGGTCGGTGGTGCGCAGGCCGACGGCAGCGAGCGCTTCCGATGCGCGCTCGCGCTGTTCGGCACGGCTGGTTTGCGCGAGTGCTTCGAGCGGTTCGGCTACGATGCGTGCGACGGTCTGGCGCGGGTCGAGCGAGCCGTAGGGGTCTTGGAACACCATCTGGAAGTCGCGCCGCGCGGTGCGCAGGTCGGCCTTCGAGAGCGTGTGCAGGTTGCGGCCTTCGAGCGCGACGCTGCCCGAGGTGGGCGTGTCCAGCGCCATCACGAGGCGCGCGATGGTCGACTTGCCCGAACCCGATTCACCGACGATGCCCAGGCTCTTGCCGGCCTGCACCTCGAAGCTCACGCCGTTGAGCGCCTTCACGGTGGGCGGCGGGCCGAAGAGCTTTTCGCGCGGCAATGCGTAGTGCCGCACGAGGTCGGTCACCTGCAGCAGCGGGGGCGATGAATTCATGGCGCAACGGCTTGTTCGGCCGCAATTTCTTCGAGACGGATGCAGCGCACTGCGTGGTCCGGCGGCAGCACCGTGGCCGACGGCCGCGTGGCGTGGCAGGCATCCACTGTGTAGGCGCAGCGGCCCGCGAACGGGCAGCCCGGCGGCAGGTCGACCAGCTCGGGCACGCTGCCGCGGATGGTCGCCAGGCGCAGGCCGCGTGGTGCGCCGATGGCGGGGCGCGCGGCGAACAGGCCCTGGGTGTAGGGGTGGGCGCGCTTGGCGAACACGGCATCGGTCGGGCCGCTCTCGACCACGCTGCCGCCGTACATCACGAGCATCTTCGAGACTGTCTGCGAGATCACGCCGAGGTCGTGCGAGATGAGGATCAGCGCCATGCCGCGCTCGGCCACGAGGCCCTGGATGAGTTCGAGGATCTGCTTCTGGATCGTCACGTCGAGCGCGGTGGTGGGCTCATCGGCAATCAGCAGGTCGGGCCCGCAGGCCAGTGCCATCGCGATGCCGATGCGCTGGCGCTGCCCACCGGAGAACTGGTGCGGATACGCGTCGAGGCGCGAGGCGGCGTCGGGAATGCCGACACGGTCGAGCAGCGCGAGCACTTCCTTGCGCGCTTCGGCCTTCGACAGGCCGCGGTGCAGCCGCAGCGGCTCGCCGACCTGGCGCACGATGGTGTGCACGGGGTTCAGCGCCGTCATCGGCTCCTGGAAGATCATGCCGATGCGGTTGCCGCGGATCTGGCACATGTCTTTTTCGTCGCGCCCGACCAGCTCGGTGCCGTCGAAGCGAATGCTGCCCGTGACCTTGGCGGTCGAAGGCAGCAGGCCCATGAGCGACATCACGGTGATCGATTTGCCGCAGCCTGATTCACCGACGATGCCCAGCGTTTCGCCGCGCTCCAGCGAGAAGGAAATGCCGCGCACAGCTTCGGCCGGGCCGCGTTGCGTCTGCAGGCCGATGTGGAGGTCGTTGACTTCGAGAAGCGCCATGACGTGCTTGCTACCTTGCGCGCGCCAGGCGCGGATCGAGCAGGTCGCGCAGGCCGTCGCCCATCAGGTTCAGGCCGAGCACCGCAAGGGCGATGGCCATGCCGGGGAACACCGCGAGCAAAGGCTGCTGGAACATGAGGGTCTGGGCTTCGCTGAGCATGCGGCCCCACGAGGGCTGCGGCGGTTGCGTGCCGAGGCCGAGATACGACAGCGCCGCTTCGGCCAGGATCGCGATGGCGAAGCGGATCGTGATCTGCACGATCAGCACGGCCGAGATGTTGGGCAGCACGTGCTGCATCGTGATCGCGAAGCTGCCTTTGCCGCAGGCGCGTGCCGCGGCCACGTACTCGCGCGACCAGATCGCGTTGGCCGAAGCGCGCGTGATGCGCGCGAAGGTCGGGATGTTGTAGATGCCGATCGCGACGATCGCGTTGACGATGCCTGCACCGAACACGGCGGTCATCATGATGGCCGAGAGGATGGCGGGGAAGGCGAGCGTGAAGTCCGAGAGGCGCATCACCGCTTCTTCGATCCAGCCGCGCCTCGCAGCAGCGAGCAGGCCCAGCGCGGTCCCGACGACGAGGCCGATGCCGACGGCGATCACGCCCACCAGGATGGACGCGCGCGCACCCACCAGCAGCAGCGAGGCCACGTCGCGTCCGAACGCGTCGGTGCCGAGCCAGTGCGTGGCCGAGGGGCCCTGCATCTTGTTCGGCATGTCCATCGCGTAGGGCGACCAGGGCGTCCAGACCAGGGAAAGCACGGCAGCGATCAACAGCAGCAGGCTCAGCACGCCGCCGATGACGAAGCTGCGGTGGTGCAGGGCGCGGTGCCAGAAGCCCGGCACCTTGAGCGCGGCAGCGCTGGGAATGGTGGTCGTGCTCATACGTCGCTCGCCTTGATGCGCGGGTCGATCACGGCATACAGCACATCGACCACGAAGTTCACGATGACCACCATCGCCGCGAGCAGCATCACGCAGTTGCGCACCACGATCAGGTCGCGGTTGCTGATGGCCTGGAAGATCAGGCGGCCCAGGCCCGGCAGGTAGAACACGTTCTCCACCACGATGGTGCCGGCCAGCAGCTCCGAGAACTGCATGCCCATGACGGTGATGACGGGGATCATCGCGTTGCGCAGCACGTGGGTCCAGAGCACCATGCGTTGCGACACGCCCTTGGCGCGTGCGGTGCGAACGAAGTCTTCGCGCATCACCTCGAGCACGGCCGAGCGTGTGATGCGCGCGAGGATCGCCGCTTGCACCACGGCCAGCGACAAGGCCGGCAACAGCAGCGATTTCAATCCCGCGAAGATGCCTTCACCCCAACCCTCGAAGCCGCCGGCGGAGAACCACTGCAGCTGCACCGAGAACACGAGGATCAGCAGGATCGCGAACCAGAAGTTGGGAATGGCGATGCCGACCTGCGCCATGCCCATGAGGCCGACGTCGCCGAGCTTGTTGTGGCGGGCGGCGGCTGTGACGCCGACCAGTAATGCGATCACGACCGTCAGGCTCATCGCCATCACGGCCAGCGGCACGGTGAGGGCCAGGCGCTCCAGGATCAGGTCGATGACGGGCGAGCTGTAGGCGTAGCTGTCACCGAGGTTGCCGGTGAGCATGCCGGCGATCCAGTGCCAGTAGCGGGTCCACGCGGGCTGATCGAGGCCGAGCTTGGTGGCCAGGGCCGCGACGGCATCGGGCGAGGCGTCGGGGCCCATGAGCATCTGCGCGGCATTGCCGGGCAGGATCTCGAGGACCAGGAAAACGATGACCGAGGCGCCGATCAGGGTGCCGATCAGCGTGGCGATGCGCTTGAATAGAAACAGACTCATGGGGCGGGCCGCAGCATAACTGACTGGTGCAACAACCGTGCCTCGACTGTGAACTTTGTCGCTGCTCGCCGGACCGCCCTGACGCTGGCGGGGGCTCCGCAAGGCTCGCGGCCGGGCGTTCGCTCGGTCCGCCGATAATCGGGGGATGGCTCTCATGATCACCGACGAATGCATCAACTGCGATGTCTGCGAGCCCGAGTGCCCGAACGATGCGATCTACATGGGCGCCGAGTTCTACGAGATCGATCCGCACAAGTGCACCGAGTGCGTCGGCCACTTCGACGAGCCGCAGTGCGTGCAGATCTGCCCGGTGGCCTGCATCCCGGTGAACCCGGACCATGTGGAGACCCGCGAGACGCTGCTGCAGAAGTACGTGCGCCTCACGGCAGACAAGGCGGCACCGCCTGCGTCGGATGCCGCCTCGCCGTCGTCTGCCGGCGCGGTCTGAGCCGGACGGTTACTTCTTCTTTTTCTTCTTGCCTGCCGCCTTCGGGGCTTCGTCGCCGGTCGATGGGCTGTTGAAGCGCGCGCTCGTCGGACGGGGCTCGGTCGTGTGTTTGCGCTGGCGGGCCTGGGCAGTCTTTTCGGCGGGCGTGAGCGGTTGCGCGTTCGTGGTGAAGCGCCCCGCATCGAAGGTCGTGGCGCCGCCTTGACTGAGCGCCTCCCGCTCCATCGACTGGCGGCTGCGCGCCAGCCGGCCAGCGCTGCGTTCGTTGCGGCGCGCGGCGTCTTCCGACGCCTTGCGGTCCGCATCGTTGCGCCGGTCGTCCACCTTCACGGTCCGCCCGCCTTCGCAGGGCTGATCGGAGTAGCTATTGCCGCATCGCCAGGTCTGGGCTGAAGCGCCCATGGCGGCTGCGGACAGCGCGATCGCAAAGACAGCCATCACCCGGGTTGCTGCCGTCTTTGTTGCGGCTTCTTCCGTCTTCTTGTTCTTCGTCGTCGTTCTTCTTCTCATTTTTTAGTTCTCTCCCTCCCTGCACTCCTGTGGCCGGCTAGGTGGCGGCAGGCGTCGTGCCTCCGTCGCCGGGCTCCCGCCTCGGCGGCTTGGGCCGCGGCGGTTTGCTCGTGTGAATCATCAGCGTGGCTTTTTCCATCTCGCCGGCCATCAGGGCGGGGGCGGCATGCAAGGTGCGCACGATGGCGTCTTCAATGGCTTCGCGTTGCTCCTTGAGCGGCTTCTTGAGCACCCAGTTGACGACCTCCGACTTCACGCCGGGATGGCCGATGCCCAGGCGCAGGCGCCAGTAGTCGCCGGTGCCGAGCTGGGCGTGGATGTCGCGCAGGCCGTTGTGGCCCGCATGGCTGCCGCCGAACTTGAGCTTGGCCTGGCCGGGCACGACGTCGAGCTCGTCGTGCACCACGAGGATTTCTTCGGGTGCGATCTTGAAGAAGCGCGCCAGTGCGGCCACCGACTTGCCCGACAGGTTCATGAAGGTCTGCGGCTCCAGCAGCCAGATGCTCTGGCCGCCGATGTTCGCGCGCGCCGCGAGGCCGTGGTAGCCGCGCTCGGGCGCGAGGTTGAGCTTCCAGTCGCGCGCGAGCGCGTCGATCCACCAGAAGCCGGCGTTGTGGCGCGTGGCTTCGTACTCAGGGCCCGGGTTTCCGAGGCCGACAAACAGCTTGATCATGGCGGGAATTATCTCGCCGCCCCACAAAGCAAAAGGCCCGCACGAGGCGGGCCTTCTGTTCGCAGACGGAAAGAAAGAGGATTACTTCTTCTTGGCCGTCTTGGCGGCGGGCTTGCCAGCAGCGGCAGCGCCTTCGGCAGCAGCGCCTTCGGCGGCGGGTGCCGGCTCTTCCGAGACCAGTGGCGGCACGGCCGACACGATGACGGGGTTGGTCTTGCCGTGGCTCACGAACTTCACGCCCTTGGGCAGCTTGATGTCGTTGACGTGCAGCGTGGCGTTCTTCTTCAGGCCCGAGAGATCGATCTCGAGGAATTCAGGCAGATCGCTCGGCAGGCAGTTGATTTCCAGTTCGGTCATCACGTGGTTCACGAGGTTGTGATCCAGCTTGACGGCGTCGGACTCTTCTTCACCCTTGAAGTGAAGCGGCACCTTCATGTTCATGCGGGTCTTGGCATCGACGCGTTGGAAGTCGATGTGTTGCACCAGCTGGCGGAACGGGTGGTATTGCACGTCGCGCAGCAGCACCTTGGTGACGGCGCCGGCGAGGTCCATTTCGAGGATCGACGAGTGGAAGGCTTCCTTCTTCAGGGCGTGCCACAGCGCGTTGTGATCGATTTCGATCAGTTGCGGCTGGGTGTCACCACCGTAGACGATGCCCGGGGTCTTGCCCGTGATGCGGAGACGGCGGCTCGCACCCGTGCCCTGCTTTGCGCGCTCATAAGCGACGAATTTCATAACTAGCTCCTGTGAGAGTCCACCGCGACCAGTGCGACTCCGATTCAAAAAGGCCTCCGTAGGAGGCCCGCTTTTTCGCTCTCAGGTCAGAACAGGTTGTCCTGGTCCGAGAACAAACTCATCACCGACTCGCCCTTGGCAATGCGCTGGATCGTTTCGGCGATCAGCGGTGCCACGGAGAGTTGGCGGATCTTTCCGCACGCGACGGCCGCGTCGGAAAGAGGGATGGTGTTGGTGACGACCACTTCGTCCAGGGCGGTGCCCTTGGAGAGGCGCTCGATGGCCGGGCCCGAGAAGATCGGGTGCGTGCAGTAGGCGTACACGCTCTTGGCGCCGCGCTCCTTCAGCACTTCGGCCGCTTTGACCAGCGTGCCTGCCGTGTCGATCATGTCGTCCATGATCACGCAGTTGCGGCCGTCGATCTCGCCGATCACGTTCATGACTTCGCTGACGTTGGCCTTCGGGCGGCGCTTGTCGATGATGGCGAGGTCGCAGTTCAGTTGCTTGGCCAGCGCGCGGGCGCGGACCACGCCGCCGACGTCGGGCGAGACCACGATCAGGTCTTCGTAGTTCTTCTGGCGCAGGTCGCCCAGCAGCACGGGCGAGGCGTAGATGTTGTCGACCGGAATGTCGAAGAAGCCCTGGATCTGGTCGGCGTGCAGGTCCATCGTGAGCACGCGCTCGACGCCGACGGTTTCCAGCAGGTTGGCGACCACCTTGGCCGAGATCGGCACGCGGCTCGAGCGCGGGCGGCGGTCCTGGCGGGCGTAGCCGAAGTAGGGGATGACGGCGCTGATCCGCTCGGCCGAAGCGCGCTTGAGCGCGTCGACCATGATCAGCAGTTCCATCAAGTTTTCGTTGGTCGGTGCGCAGGTCGACTGCACCACGAACACGTCGCGGGCTCGGACGTTCTGGTTGATCTCGACAGTGACTTCACCGTCGGAGAAGCGACCGACGCGTGCGGCGCCCAGCGCAGTGCCGAGGTTGTGCGCGATTTCTGCAGCAAGGCCGGGATTGGCGTTGCCGGTGAAAACCAAGAAGTCAGGTTGATTGGCCTGCATGAGCGCGTCCGGGCAGTGCAAAGGGCTTGCGGGAAAGCCGCCAAAGGTTTCGAGTCGTGGCGGCCCGTGTGGGCTGCCGATTATTGCAGCCGGTGGACTGCAAAAGAAGCACTGCGGCCATCAGGCCGCAGTTTGAGAGATTTGGCAGGGGAGAAAGGATTCGAACCTTTGCATGCTGGAATCAAAATCCAGTGCCTTAACCAACTTGGCGACTCCCCTACACAGGTTGATGGTTTGCACCACCCACCGATATATGTCGCATCGAACCGCAGAGCGTTCCGATTATCTCTTCAGGCTGCCCATCCCCAGAGTGGATGAACGGCCAGATTGTCGCATTGGCGAACCTGCCATCCCCGGGGGGCTTCGAGCAGTTCCGCTTGCTGCGGCGATTGCGGCATTTTTGCGAACACCGAACTTCCGGAGCCGGTCATCCGGGCTTTTAATCCTTGCAGTCCGAGCCATTCGATGGCGTCGGTGACTGCGGGGCAAAGCCGTTGGGCAACCGGCTGCAGGTCGTTGTGACCGAAGTCGTAAACCCCGTTACCGAGGTTTGTGGCTTCTAGCTGTTCGCTATCTGCAGCAAAGCCTGAGATTATAGCAACAGGAGTTGCTCGTTCCAGATCATCCGCAGAAAAAATTAATCGGGTATCGAGTCCCTCGGGGGGCTTGGCCACCACGAAGCGCGCCGGTGGCAAGTTTACCGGTGTGATTTCTTCGCCGATGCCCTCGACCCATGCGTTGCGCCCACCGAGGAAAAAAGGGACGTCCGCACCGAGCTTCAACCCGATCTGCGCCAGGCGCGACAGCGGCAGGTTCAGCTTCCAGAGGCGGTTGAGCGCGAGCAGGCAGGTGGCCGCATCCGACGAGCCACCACCCATGCCCGCCTGCGCCGGCACGTGCTTGGCAATGCCGATGTGCGCGCCTTGGCCGGGCGCAGCGTGCGCCTGCAGCGCGCGGGCTGCGCGCAGCACGAGGTCGTCGGCCGGCAACGGTGTGGTGAGGTCTTCGCGGCTGAGCTGGCCGTCGTGTCGCAGCTCGACGTGCAGCGTGTCGCACCAGTCGATCAGCATGAAGACCGACTGCAGCAGGTGATAGCCGTCGTCGCGCCGCCCGGTGATGTGCAGGAACAGGTTCAGCTTGGCCGGTGCGGGCAGGTCGTAGATCGCCTTCATGCGCGTTCGAAGACGATGCGCAGGTCGGCCCGGGGCGCGGGGGATTCGCGCGTGGCCTGCAGGCGGCCGTTCGACAGCTGGCCCAGATCGGCGCGCCAGCCGGGCACGGGGTCGGCGCGGCCGTCGAGCCAGCCGAACAGCGCGCCGACCGGAATGGCGGCGCCCGTGGCGGCTTCGATCAGTGCATCGACGGAGTCGTAGCGGCGGGTGTCGCTGCCGTTCTTCAGCAGGGCTTCACCCGGCGCCCAGTGCAGTTGCGCGAGCGTGCTGCCGATGGGCGTGGTCAGTGTCAGGTCGCCGGTTTCGGCCGAGCCGCGCAGTTCGAACAGGGCGGCAAAAGTCTGGACCGGTTCGCTGTCGATGCGCAGCGACATGCGCCCGCTCCAGCTGGCCGATCGCCCGGGAGCGGCAGCGGAGCCGCCCGAGAGCTGGGCGCAGCCCGTCAGCCACAGCAGCAATGCGCCGCCGCCCGCGCCGAGCGCCGCGCGGCGGGTGAAGGCCTCGTCGCCCCGCGCGGGAGCCGTGTGCGTGATCGATGCCATTCAGGGTTTGACGCGCAGGCGCTTGAGGGTTTCCTGCAGCGTCTCGTTTTCGGCGTCCGTGAGCAGCGACTCTTTCCAGATCGCGACGGCGCGGTCCTTCTGGCCGACCGACCACAGCACTTCACCGAAATGCGCGCCGATCTCGGGGTCGGGCCGCGTCTTGTAGGCCGCCTCGAGGATGCGGATCGCCTCCGCCGTGTTGCCGAGCCGGAACTCGACCCAGCCCAGGCTGTCGGCGATGAACGGGTCTTCGGGCGCGAGCTGCACCGCCTTCTGGATGAGCGTGCGGGCCTCGTCGAGCCGGATCTTGCGCTCGGCGAACGAGTAGCCCAGCGCGTTGTAGGCGTTCTGGCTCTCGGGCTTGAGCGCCATCAGGCGGCGCAGCAGCCGCTCCATGTCGTCGAGGCGGTTGAGTTTCTCGGCCATCATGGCCTGGTCGTAGACGAGGTCGCCGTCGTCCGGCGCGGCGGCCGAGGCCTGGGCCAGCAGGTCGTAGGCAGCCTGGTATTGCTTGGCTTCGCGCAGCAACTGGGCTTCGGCGAGCAGTTTCTGCTTGCGCTCGTCCGCCGTGCGCTCGGGCAGTGCGCGCAGCAGCTCGCGGGCCTGGGGCAGCTTGCCTTGCTTGGCGAGCAGGCTGGCGCGACGGCCCTGGATGGCGCTCTGGTTGTCGGAACTGTCGATGCGCGAGACCCAGCGGTCGGCCGCCTGAAAATCCTTGCGCCGTTCGGCCAGCTGCGACAGCACGAGATACGCCTGTGTCAGCCCGCGCTTGCGGTCGGCGACGTCACCGGCGTCCTGGCTCTGGCCCGGCGCGGTCATCAGGTCGACGTAGCGCTTGAGCGAAGTTTCGGCCGCCGCTTCCTGGCGGGCCTGCATCTGCAGGCTGCCGAGCAGCAGCCAGGGCTCTGCCAGTTCGGGGCGCGAGGTGGTCAGGGTCTGGAGCTGTGCGGAGGCGTCGCTGAAGCGGCGGTTCTCGACCAGCGTGCGCGCATAGGCGACGCGCAGGTCGGGCGAGGCCTTGGGGTTGCTCGCGAGGTAGCGCGTGACGATCGGCTCGGCCAGCGGCTGGCCCGGATCGATGAGGTCGAGTGCCAGCGCCGAGGGCGCCTCGGACGACGGATCGATCGCCTGCCCCTTGCGCGCGGCATCCAGCGCCCCCGAGGGGTCGCCGGCGTTCAGGCGCAGCCGGCCCACGGTGGCCCAGGCCAGTCCGCCGGTCGTCGGGCTCTTGAGCTCGTCGACCAGCGCCTGTTCGACCACCGAGGCAGCCAGCTTCTTGTCGGCGGCGCGGCCGTAGGTGCGCGCGATCACCGCCATCAGCAGGGGGCGCTCGATCTGCGAGGTGGCCGCCACTTCGGCGCGCAGCGGCTCGACGGTTTCGCTGATGCGGTTCAGCGCGATCAGGATCTGCAGCTCGATGCGCCGGGCATCGCGCGAATTGGGCAGGGCTTCCTGCCAGGCGCGCGCCGCGGAGATGGCGGCATCGCCGGAGCGCGACTGCAGCGCAATTTCGACCGCGCGCTGGAACAGCTTGCCGTCGCGCAGGCGCCGGGCGGCGTCGAGCACCAGCGAATAGCCGGAGCCGGGGTCGCCGGAGCGGGCGGTGATCTCGCCCATGAGGATTTCGTAGAACAAGTCCGCCGTCAGCGCCGAGGGCTGCGCGGCATCGGCGGCCGGCTTGGCGGCTGTGGAGGCGGGCCGGGGTCGCACCGGCGGCTTCGGCGGCGCCGTGCGCTCGATGGCGGGAGCGGGGTTGCCGGCGGCGGTGGGTTCCAGAGACTGGGCCTGCGTTGCGTAGGCAAGCAACACGAAAGACGCGGCCGCCGCGAGGCGGTGACGGCGGGGCGATGGGTTCATCTGATCATAATAATCCAGCCATTTGAACGAGCGCCGCATGGGGCTTCGTCGCTGCCGGAGTTTTACTTTTCATGCCTGAACTACCCGAAGTCGAAGTCACCCGGCGCGGCTTTGCCGACCGCATTGCCGGCGCGCGCATCGAGTCCGTGCGCATCGGCAAGCCGCTGCGCTGGGCGCTGATGGTGCTGCCGCAGGCGCTGGTCGGGCGCCGCGTGCGCGAAGTGCGCCGCCGCGGCAAGTACCTGCTGATCGACCTGGACCGCGGGCTGCTGCTGCTGCACCTGGGCATGTCGGGCAGCCTGCGCTTCGACATCCACCTGCCGGAGCCCGGCGTGCACGACCACTTCGACCTCGTCACCGAACTCGGGACGCTGCGACTGAACGATCCGCGCCGCTTCGGCGCCGTGGTCTATGTCGACGACGAAGAGGCACCCTGGGCCCTCAAGCTGCTCGGCGGACTGGGCATGGAGCCGCTGGGCGATGCCTTCGACCTCGACGCCTTCCACGCAGGGCTGAAGAAGCGCCGCACGGCCATCAAGCAGGTGCTGCTTGCGGGCGACGTGGTCGTGGGCGTCGGCAACATCTACGCGTCGGAGGCGCTGTTCATGGCCGGCATTCGACCGACGCTGTTGGCGGCGCGCATCAGCCGGCCGCGTGCGGCGAAGCTGCATGCGGCGGTGCGCGAGATTCTGGCGCGGGCGGTGGAGAAAGGCGGCAGCACCTTGCGAGACTTCTCGAACGTGGACGGGCAGAACGGCTATTTCCAGCTTGAGGCGACCGTCTATGGCCGCGCGGGCGAGCCGTGCCGGGTGTGCAGCACGCCGATCCGGCTGTTGAAGCAGGGGCAGCGCTCTACTTATTACTGCCCGCATTGCCAGAAATCCTAGGGAAGGCTGACCCGTGGCGGTTGCTTGGGGGCAAACTCCTATAGGTACCCCGTTCGCCATTCGGCGATGTTATATTTGTAAATTCTTACTTACATCTTCCCCTTGAGCCGCTCTTTCAACCAACAGCTCGATCAGCACGGCGCCTGGCGGAGCAACTTCGCACGCCGCCTTCAGTGGCTGTCCCGTTGGCTGACCGACAACGAGCTGCTCGACCAGGCCGTGGCCGAACGGCTGCGCGCACTCGAAGACCAGATCCGCACCAGCAAGGTCGTGGTGGCCTTCGTGGCCGAGTTCTCGCGCGGCAAGTCGGAGCTGATCAACGCGATCTTCTTCGCCGGCTACGGACGGCGGATCATGCCGGCCAGCGCCGGGCGCACGACGATGTGCCCGACCGAACTGGGCTACGACGCCGCCTTGGCGCCCAAGCTGCGCCTGCTGCCCATCGAAACCCGTCTGGAACCGCACTCGCTCACCCACTGGCGCGAGCGCCCCACGCGCTGGACCGAACTGCCCATCGACGTGGAAGACGCGGAGCAACTGGCCCAGGCCATGGGCAAGGTGGCCGAAGTCCGCTGGGTGAGCAAGGACGAAGCCCGTGCGCTCGGTTTCTGGAACCCCGAAACGCCTGACGACAACCCGGTGCAGGACGCCGAAGGCCGTGTCGAAATTCCGCGCTGGCGCCATGCGGTGCTGAACATGCCGCACCCGCTGCTGGAGCAGGGGCTCGTGATCCTCGACACGCCCGGCCTGAACGCGATCGGTGCCGAGCCCGAGCTCACCGTGAGCCTGATCCCGCAGGCACATGCCGTCGTCTTCATCCTGGGCGCCGAAACCGGCGTGACCCGCTCCGACCTGTCGATCTGGCGCGAGCACCTGATCACCGGCGACGAGAGCCACGACACGCGCTTCGTGGTGCTCAACAAGATCGACACGCTGTGGGACACGCTGAGCACCCCGACGCAGATCGCGCAGCAGATCGAGCGCCAGCGCGAAGGCGCGGCCCGGCTCCTCGAGGTGCCGTTGGCGCAGGTGCTGCCGGTGTCGGCGCAGAAGGGCCTGCAGGCCAAGATTGGTCACGACGCGGCCTTGCTCGAAGCCAGCCGGCTGCCGGCGCTCGAGGCGCTGCTCGGCGAAGGCGTGCTCGGCAAGCGCGAGACCATGCTGCGGCTCGCGGTCGATGCCGGCATGACCGCGCTGCGCACCGAGGCTGAGCGCCTGCTGAAGGTGCGCCAGCGCGACCTGTCGGAGCAGGCACTGGAACTGCAGGGCCTGCGCGGCAAGAACGTGTCGGTGATCCGCCACATGCGTGCGCGCATCGACCAGGAACACGCCGAATTCGAAGGCAGCAACACGCGCATCCTGGCGCTGCGCTCGGTGCAGGGCAAGCTGCTGCGCGAGGTGTACGCGGTGCTTGGGCGCACGGCGCTCAAGGCTGACATGGTCAAGCTGGCCGCGGCGCTCAAGCGCCCCGGCGTCAAGTTCAACGTGCGCAAGGTGTACGGCGAAACCTTCGATGCGCTGCGCAACAACCTGCGCGAAGTGCAGGCGACCACGGCCGAGATCCAGTCGATGCTGCACGCCACCTTCCGCCAGCTCAACGCCGAGCAGGGCTTCACGCTGCAGGCGCCGGCCGAGCCCGACCTGAGCGGCTTCGAGCAGGAGCTGGGCCAGATCGAGCGCAGCCACATCCACTACCTGGGCGTGGGCAACCTGATCAAGCTCGCGCAGGCCGACTTCTGCGACAAGCTGGTGCGTGCGCTGGCCAGCCGGCTGCGGCTCGTCAACGAAGCCGCCATGACCGAGGTCGAGCGCTGGAGCAAGGGCGCGAGCGCGCAGATCGATGCGCAGCTCAAGGAGCGCCGCCGCAATTTCAGCAAGCGCATCGAGGCGATCGAACGCATCCAGAACGCCGCGGGCAGCCTCGACGACCGGTTGGCCGAAATCGCCGCGCAAGAGAGCCACCTGGCCGCGCTGCAGGAGCGGCTGCACGAGTTCACCTCGCTGATCGCGCAGCACGGCAGCCAGCCGCCTGCCGCGGCCGCTGCCATCGCGGGCGAGCAACTGCGTGCGGCCTGAGCGCGCCGCCGCGCGGGCGGCCGTCTCCCCATCTGTGTCACTGCCCCCTGATTTCGCCGCACAGATCGTGCGCTGGCAGCGCAGCCACGGACGCAGCGAACTGCCGTGGCAGAACACGCGCGACCCGTACCGCGTCTGGCTCTCGGAAGTGATGCTCCAGCAGACCCAGGTCACGACCGTGCTGGGCTACTTCGCGCGCTTTCTCGAACGCTTCCCGGATGTGGCGGCGCTGGCCGCCGGCACCGAGGACGAGGTGTTCGGCCTGTGGAGCGGGCTGGGCTACTACAGCCGCGCGCGCAACATGCACCGCTGCGCGCAAGAGGTGGTCGCGCGCTTCGGCGGCGCCTTCCCGCACACCGCCGCCGAACTGGTGACCTTGCCCGGCATCGGGCGCTCCACGGCTGCGGCGATTGCGGCTTTCTGTTTCGGCGAGCGCGTGGCCATCCTTGACGGCAACGTGAAGCGCGTGTTGACGCGCGTGCTCGGCTTCGACGGCGACATGTCGTCGTCGGCGCAGGAGCGTGCGCTGTGGGACCTCGCCACGCAGCTGCTGCCGCCAGAAGGTCAGCGCGAGGCGGTGGCGCACTACACGCAGGGCCTGATGGACCTGGGCGCCACGGTCTGCCTGCCGCGCAAGCCCAGCTGCATGATCTGCCCGGTGAACGCCATCTGCGTGGGCCTGCGCCAGGGCACGCCCGAGCGCTATCCGGTGAAGACGCGCAAGCTCAAGCGCAGCGCTCAGTCGCTGTGGGTGCTGCTGGCGCGCGATGCCCAAGGGCGCGTGTGGCTGGAGAAGCGGCCGGCCAAGGGCATCTGGGCGGGGCTGCATTGCCTGCCGGTGTTCGACAGCCACGAGGCGCTGCTCGCGGCCCTGCCGTCGGGCGCCGCGCATGACATGCAAGAGCTGCCGCCCTTCGTGCACGTGCTGACCCACAAGGATCTGCACCTGCATCCCGTGCTGCTGCAGGGCGTCCAGCCGCAAGGCGAGGGCGCGCGCTGGGTCGAGGCGCAGGAGTGGAGCCGGCTGGGGCTGCCCGCCCCGATGCGCAAGCTGCTGGAAGCCGCCGAGGCCTGAACAGCCCTCGCCGCCGCCGTCAGGCGTCGAGTTCGCGGTGGCGCTTGAGCGCGCCCCAGCGGGCACCGAAGGCGCGTGCCAGTTGCTCGACCAGGAACACCGACCGGTGCTGCCCGCCGGTGCAGCCGATGGCCACCGTCACGTAGCTGCGGTGGTCGCGTGCCAGCGCGTCGAGCCAGTGCGTCAGGAACTGCTCGATGTCGTCGAACATGCGCGCCACGTCGTCGTGCTCGCGCAGCCATTCGATCACCGGTTCATCGCGGCCCGTCAGCGCGCGCAGCGCAGGCACGTAGTGCGGGTTGGGCAGCATGCGCACGTCGAACACGTAGTCCGCATCGAGCGGCACGCCGCGCTTGAAGGCGAACGACTCGAACACCAGCGTCAGCGCGTTCTGCGGCGCGGAGATCAGCCCCTTGATGTAACTCTGCAGCTGCGCGGGGCGGATGAGGCTGGTGTCGATCACGTCAGCGCCGTCGCGCAGGTCGGCCAGCAACTCTCGTTCGAGTTCGATGGCCTGCACCAGCACGCGGTGCTGCTCGGGCACGTCGGTGCGGCTTTCCTGGCGCGAGAGCGGGTGGCGACGGCGCGTTTCTGAATAGCGGCGCAGCAGTGCGTCGGTGGTCGCGTCGATGAACAGCGAGCGCAGCGAGACGCCGTCGGCGCGCAGCGCTTCGAGCTGCTGCGGAACGATCGGCAGCGACACGCCGCTGCGCACGTCCATCGCGATCGCCACGCGCGTGGCCTGCTGTTCGTGCTGCAGCGCGATGAAGGCCGTGAGCAGTTCGGGCGGCAGGTTGTCGACGCAGTAGTAGCCGGCGTCTTCCAGCGCGTGCAGCGCCACCGACTTGCCGGAGCCCGACATGCCGGTGATGAGGACGAGGTCGAGGCTCATGCTCATGGAGCGGTCGCCGGTGTCTTGTGGCCGAGCATTTCGCGTGCGTGGGCCAGCGAGGTGGCCGAGACCTTTTCGCCGCCGAGCATGCGGGCGATTTCGCGGGCCCGGTCGTCGGCCGCGAGGCGCGACACGCCGCTTTCGGTGCGCGGGCCTTCCGTGCCGGTGGTTGTCGTCTGGCGCTTGGCGACCACGAGGTGGTGGTCGGCGCAGGCTGCCACTTGCGGAAGATGGGTCACGGCGAGCACCTGGCGGTCGCGGCCGAGCTGTTTCATGAGGCGGCCCACGGTTTCGGCGACAGCGCCGCCGACGCCGGCATCGACCTCGTCGAAGATCAGCGTCTGCGCGGCGCCCAGTTCGCTGGTCGTCACGGCAATGGCCAGTGCGATGCGCGAGAGCTCGCCGCCCGAGGCCACCTTGCCGATGGCGCGCGGCGTGGTGCCGGCGTGGCCGGCCACCAGGAACGAGATTTCTTCGAGGCCGGCGCGGCCGGGTTGGGCCAGCGGTTGCAGCTCGACGTCGAAGCGCCCGCCCTGCATGCCCAGGCCCTGCATCGCCTGCGTGACGGCTTGGGCGAGACGCGGCGCGGCCTGCTTGCGGATCTTGCCGAGGGCCTTGGCTTCCTTCATGTAGGCCTGCTGCGTGTTCTGCTCGGCGCGTTCCAGGCCTTCGAGGTCGCTTTGTGCGTCGAGTGCCTGCAGCTCCGCCTGCCAGCCCGCCAGCAGCGCGGGCAGTTCGGCCGGCGTGCGCTTGTAGCGGCGCGCGAGCGACATCCACCGCCCCATGCGTTCGTCGAGTTCGGCGAGGGTTTTCGGATCGGTGTCGGCGTCGCGCAGGTAGCCGTGCAGCGAGTGGGCCGCGTCCGAGGCCTGCGCCACGCAGGAGGCCAGCACCTCGCCCAGCGTGCGGAATTCGGGCTCGATGTGTTCGCAGTTCTGCAGCAGCGTCGCGGCACGCGTGAGGGCGGCGAGGGCGCCGTTGTCGTCGTCTTCGAGCGCCTGGCTTGCGCCCTGGGCCGCGTCGATGAGGGCTTGCGCGTTCGAGATGCGCGAATGGTGTGCCGAAAGCTCTTCCCACTCGTCGGCGCCCGGTGCGAGCTTCGCGACTTCGGAGATCTGCCATTGCAGCCGCTCGCGCTCGCGCTGCAGCGAGTCTTGCGCCGAGCGTGCGTGCTCGAGTGCCGAAAGCGCCTGCCGCCAGCTGTGCCAGGCGGCGTCGAGCGCGTCGGTGCGCGCGCCAGCGTAGGCGTCGAGCAGCCCGCGCACGGCCTCGGGGCGGGTCAGGCTCTGCCAGGCGTGCTGGCCGTGAATGTCGAGCAGGCGGTCGCCCAGTTCGCGCAGTTGCGTGGCGGTGGCGGGGCTGCCGTTGATCCAGCCGCGGCTGCGTCCCTGCAGGTCGACCGTGCGGCGCAGCAGCAGGCCGTCGCCGACCTCGAAGCCGCCTTCGTCGAGCCAGCCGGCCAGGGCCGGGTCGGCGTCGAACTCGGCGCTCACGTCGAGCCGCTCGGCGCCTTCGCGCACGGCGCCGGCGTCGGCGCGGTTGCCCAGCGCCAGTTGCAGCGCGTCGATCAGGATGGACTTGCCGGCGCCGGTTTCCCCGGTCAGCACCGTGAAGCCGGCCGACAGATCGAGTTCAAGGGACCGCACGATCACGAAGTCGCGCAGTGCGATGCGTCGCAAAGCCATCTCAGTTCGTCCTCAAGCGGGGGGCATGGTCCTTCATTCAGGAGCCCCCTTCGTTCCAATGGAGTTTTTTCCGCAGCGTGTCGAAGTAGCTCCAGCCGCGCGGGTGCAGAAAGCGCACCCGGAAGTCGGAGCGGCGCACCACCACGCGGTCGCCGATGGCGAGCGAGGCGAGCGACTGCATGTCGAAATTGGCGCTGGCGTCGCGCCCGCTCACCAGCTCGATCACGATCTCGTCGGCATCGGGCAGCAGCACGGGGCGGTTCGACAGCGTGTGCGGCGCGATCGGCACCATCACCCAACCCGGCACTGCCGGGTGCAGCAATGGCCCGCCGGCCGACAGCGCATAGGCCGTCGAGCCCGTGGGCGACGCGATGATCAGTCCGTCGGCGCGCTGGTTGGCCACGAAATGGCGGCCCACCGACACGCGCATCTCGACCATGCCCGAGGTGGCGCCGCGGTTGACCACCACGTCGTTCATCGCGAGCGCGTCGAACACCACGGCCTCGTCGCGGATCACCTGCGCGTGCATCAGGCTGCGGTGGTCTTCTTCGTATTCACCGGCCAGCATCGGGATCAGCGTGGCCTGGTAGTTGTCCAGCGGAATGTCGGTGATGAAGCCGAGCCGGCCGCGGTTGATGCCGATCAGTGGAATGCCGTAGCACGCGAGCTGCCGGCCGATGCCGAGCATGGTGCCGTCACCGCCGACCACGAGGCCGAGATCGCAGCGCTGGCCGATTTCTTCGACCGACAGCGCCTGGTAGCGCGGGTGCGGCGGCGCGTCGGTGTCCTCGCAGGACGAACGCTCCACGAACACCGTGCAACCCTGCGATTCGAGGAAGGCACCAATGCCTTCCATCACGCCGTCGCGCGCATCGGCTTGCGCCCGGGCGCCGGAAGCCTGGTATTTGCCGATCAGGGCGACGTGACGAAAGCGAGAGGTCATAGCTCACAAATTACAACACTAAAATCTTGCAATGCTGGACGACCGTGCCAAGTTGCTGTTGAAGACGCTGGTCGAGCGTTACATCGCCGATGGGCAACCCGTCGGATCACGCACGCTCTCGCGTTCGGCGGGGCTGGATCTCTCGCCCGCGACCATCCGCAACGTCATGTCCGACCTCGAGGCGCTGGGGCTCATTGCAAGTCCCCACACCTCGGCCGGACGCGTGCCGACGACGCGCGGGTACCGGCTCTTCGTCGACACCATGCTGACCGCACAACGCGAGCAGATGAGCGCACCGACCCTGGCGGCGGACCAGCCGCAGAAGGTGATCGCCAACGCCGCCCACCTGCTGTCGAACCTGTCGCAGTTCGTCGGTGTGGTGATGGCACCGCGGCGCGCCTCGGTGTTCAAGCAGATCGAATTCTTGCGCCTCTCGGAGCGGCGGCTGCTGGTGATCATCGTGTCGCCCGACGGCGACGTGCAGAACCGCGTGATCTTTCCGGAGTCCGATTACTCGCAGTCGCAGCTGGTCGAGGCCTCGAACTACATCAATGCGCACTTCGCGGGCCTGACGATCGAGCAGGTGCGCGACCGGCTGCAGTCCGAGGTCGAGAAGCTGCGCGGTGAAATCGCCGCGCTGATGCAGGCCGCGGTGCAGGTCAGCTCCGAAGTGCTCACCGATGCCCAGGCCGACGACGTCGTGATTTCCGGCGAGCGCAACCTGCTGTCGGTGACCGATTTCTCCAGCGACATGGGGCAACTGCGGCGCGCCTTCGACCTTTTCGAGGAGAAGGCGCAGCTGATGCGGCTGCTCGACGTGTCGAGCAAGGCCGAGGGCGTGCGCATCTTCATCGGCGGCGAAAGCCAGGTCGTGCCCTTCGAGGAGCTGTCGATCGTCAGCGCCAACTACGAGGTCGACGGGCAGGTGGTGGGCACGCTGGGTGTGATCGGCCCGACCCGCATGCCCTACGACCGCATGATCCAGATCGTCGACATCACGTCGCGGCTGGTGAGCAACGCGCTGAGCTATCGCAAGTAGCCGGCCGCGCGCGGCGCATAGAATCGTGCCCGCGTGGGCCGTTAGCTCAGTTGGTTAGAGCAGCGGACTCATAATCCGTTGGTCGAGTGTTCAAGCCACTCACGGCCTACCACCAGAAAAATGCCGTCACGGTGAAAGAGCTTGCTATCTATTGGATAGCAAGCTCTTTTTGCTTCTGGTGGCGCTCGACCCGGTCGGCCGGGTCGCCCTGCACGTCGATGCAGATGCCACGGCCCATCCCGTGCTGTCCTGGCGAGACCGGTGGTTTGCCTCGGCATCAAGGCTCTCCACTGCGTTGAAGCGCTGGGTCATGGCCGACGAATCCGGAAGGTGGCGTTGGCCCCCCAGGTTGCCACCGTCAGGCTGCCATCCGGCGCGCGTGCCAGACCCACGGGGCTGCTCAGGCCGTCGGCGATGACCTGGCGCACGCCGTTGCGGTCGATGCGG
This sequence comes from Variovorax sp. EBFNA2, assembly GCF_033802765.1. NCBI lineage: Bacteria > Pseudomonadati > Pseudomonadota > Betaproteobacteria > Burkholderiales > Comamonadaceae > Variovorax > Variovorax sp. EBFNA2. Next base: position 5,374,809 of record NZ_CP138496.1, on the reverse strand, counting down.
CTGACCGTGGTGCCGCCGTAGTCGACCACATAGGCGGCGTCCGCGCCTGCCGCAACGATGCCGGGGCCCGGGCTGCGCAAGTCGGTGTTGATCGCCTTGGCCTTCGTTCCGCCCGACACCAGGGAAATTCCGCCGGCGATATTGCTGACCAGCAGATCGCCATTGGGAAGTTCGACGGCGCCGACCGGTGTCTGCAAACCTTCCGCCGCGACGTCGATCGCTCCGTCCGGGCGCACGGCAAGGATCTGGTGGGTCCTGCGATTCGCGATCAGCAAGCGGCCGCGTGCATCGAAGGACAACCCCGCAGGGGTCGCCAGCCCGCGCACGAAGACGGCCTTGTCGCCGCGCGGTGTGAAGCGCCACACCAGGTCTTCGTTGTAGGAGGCGACATAGACGTCGCCCTTGGACGAGATGGCCAGCCCCGAGGGGCCGCTGAGCCCGCTGGCGAAGACCGTCCGCTCGCCGGAAGGGGCGAACCGCACCACGTTGCCGGCGGACCAGTTCGCGACGTAGAGGTTGCCGCTCGCGTCGTAGGCCATGCCGACCGGCGAGCCGAGGCCTTCGTGGGTGGCCGTGCGGTCCAGCGTCCAGGTGCCGGTCGGTCGGGGTTGGGCCAGGGCGGACTGGCCCGGCAAGATCGCCATGAGAAGAACCAGCCATGCAGCGCGGAGAAACGGCTTCATGCCGGCACCTCCTGGGAGAAGACGTCCTTGGCCGCAAACAGGCCGTTGAGCGCCGCAGGAAAACCGGCATAGACGGCCATCTGCATGATGACTTCGACGATCTCTTGCCGCGTGCAGCCCACGTTGCGGGCACCGTGGATGTGCACCTTGAGTTGCGGCAAGGCGTTGCCCATGGCCGTGAGCGCCGCCACCACGGACAGCTCGCGCACCTTGAGGTCGAGCCCCGGCCTCGAATAGATGTCGCCGAACGGAAATTCGATGAGCAGGCGGGCGAAGTCGGGGGCGATGTCCTTGAGGCTGTCGATGACGTTCTCGCCCGCCTGGCCATCGACTTCCTTGAGCTTGGCCCAACCGCGCGCATACCGTTCATCGGCCATCGGATTGCTTTCGTGTGTGTTCATGGATGCAATTTACGAAGGCGGCGCACCCGCATCCAATACCTTTTGTGTGATACCTTTTTGGTATGAATGGAGCGATCGACCTGCGGCAGTTCCGGTACTTCCTCGCGGTCAGCGAGGCGCTGCATGTTGGGCGCGCGGCTGCCCGCCTGCACATTTCCCAGCCCCCGCTGAGCCGGCAGATTCGTCAGCTGGAAGAACAGCTCGGCGTGGCGCTGTTCGTGCGCACCAAGGTCGGCATGACGCTGACGCGGGCAGGGGCGGCCCTGGTGCCGGAAGCCCGATTGACGCTGGCGCAGGCGGACAAGGCGGTGGCGGCCGCGAGGGCCGCCAGCGGTGCCAAGGGTGGCCAGTTCGTCGTGGGCTACACGACGGTCTTCGACCGCAGTGCCATTCCCGACGTGTTCGAGCCCTTGCAGAAGCGCTTTCCGGACTGGCGCATCGTCAGCAAGGGCAAGCATTCCATCCACCTCGTGCGCGACATCAAGAGCGGGGCCATGGACGTGGCCTTCATCGGCTTGCACACGGAGGCACGCGGGCTCGAGGTGCGAACACTGCGCGAGGAGCCCGTCATCGCGGCGCTGCCGGCGAACCATCCGCTGGCGCGCAAACGCCGGCTCGGCTTCGACGACCTGCGCGGCGAATCGATCTTCCGGTTCGAGCGCCGGCTGAATCCCGGCTTCTACGACCATTGCCAGGCCTTCTTCGAGCGGATCGGTTTCCAGCCGCGCACGGTGGCCGAGCCCGACGACCACCACATCCTGCTGGGGCTCATCGCGGAGGGACGGGGCATCGCGTTCATCTCCGCGTCGCTGCAGAACGTCAAGCGCAAAGGCGTGGTCTTCCGGCCGCTCAAGGAAGAAGCACGCGGCCTGACCAGCGGCATCGCGGTCGCTTATGCCAAAGACAATCCGTCGCCGCTGCTGGCCCGGTTTCTCGAATTCGTCGGCCTCGAGACACAACGCAAGGTGAAGCCCAGGTCCGCGCGGTGAGGCCAGGGCGTCGGCAAGTGCCCGACTAAGATGCCCCGGCCGCAACATCCCACATCGAAGGGGGCGCATGTCACATCCCGTTTACCTGTCCAGTTCTTCCTTGCCCAGGATGCCGGAAGGCAGCCGCGACGAATGGCGTGGTTTCTTCGGCGATGGCGCCGAGTTGGAAGCCAACGCGTTCTTTCCGCTGTTCTGGCGGGCGCTCTTCAGCGCAGGCGACATCCGGCATGCACGCTTCATCGACGCGTACGACATCAGCGACGAAGCCTCGGCGGTCGACCGCGAGGAATGCCTGGCGGACTTCGGCGCCGAGGCGACGTTTCCCTACCTTGTCGTCGACAAGGCCACGGCGGTTGCCCGGCTGACGCAGCGGCGCGAAGCCGTCATCGGTGCCGTCGGCGAACGCTATCGTCCAATCTACGAATCCTTTGAAGCGCTGATTGCGCAGCACTTCGCAGACCACATCCTGCTGCGCACCGACGGCCTGCCGGACGCCGCCGATGCCGAGCCATGGCTGCGCGCTGACCTCGACGGCGTCGACCACCTGCACGACAGCCAGGCGCTCGCAAGCCTCATGGCGGATCTGGCGAGGTACGACACCGATCCGATCTGGACCTTGGCCGGCCTTTCCTCATCGAGCGACGGCGCCTGGCCCCCGGCCCAATTGCGAGAGCGCTTCCCCGACCCGCGGCAGAGGAAGACCCGCCAACCTCTGCCCAGGCAGCAGGCCGAAACATCCGATCGCGCGTTCGCCAACCCCAAGCCGCAGGTGGCGAGGAACTGGCTCGACCCCGCCCTGGAATGGCTGGGCGCCTTCGTGGCCGCGGGCGCGGCGTTGGGCGCTTATTACTTCACCAGCTCTGCCTGGCTGGCCGTGCTGGCGTTCTTGTGCGTGGCCGTGGCACTGGGTTTCAGCATCGCGAAGTTGCGCGGTCGTTGATCCTGGCGCGGGGCTCGCGTCCGGAGCCGCTTTCACCTACAGCGAACACAGGATTCCTTCAGGTTGCACCGCAGCATCGAAGGCAGAATGCATCATTTTGGTGCAGATGTAACCAGCCGGGCGATCTCCCGTGCGCGTCGTACCGCACCGTGATTGCCGATGGCCATGACCCCGCTATTCAAGCTTCTGCTTCCGATGTCCCTGCTCGCGCTCGCTGCATGCGGCGCCAAGCAGGCCTCCACCACCGATGATCCGCCGCCCGAAGTCGGCGTGGTCGCGCTGCACGCCGGCGACGTGGCCGTGCACACCGAGCTCTCGGGCCGCACGGCCGCCTACCGCGTCTCCGAGGTGCGGCCGCAGGTCAACGGCATCGTGCGCAAGCGGCTGTTCGAAGAAGGCGGCATGGTTCGCGCAGGCCAGGTGCTGTACGAGATCGAGCCCGGTCCGTTCGAGGCCGCGCACGAGCAGGCGCAGGCTGCGCTGGCCACCTCGCAAGCCACCATCGCGAGCCTGCGTGGCAAGGCCGAGCGCTTCGGCGAACTGGTCAAGGCGAACGCCGTCAGCAGGCAGGAACACGAAGAGGCGCAGGCCGCGCTGGTGCAGGCACAGGCCGGCGTGAAGGCCGCGCAGGCGGCTGTGAAGGCGGCGCGCATCAACCTCGAATTCACGCGCATCACCGCGCCCATCGCGGGACGCATCGGCCGCTCGGGCGTGACCGAAGGCGCGCTCGTGGCGCCCGGCCAGGCGATGGCGCTGGCCACGATCCAGCGGCTCGACCCGATCTACGTCGACGTCGTGCAGTCGAGCCTGGAGTTGACGAAGCTCAAGCGGCGCTTCATCTCGGGCGACATGGCGCCGGCCAGCACCAAGGTCGGCCTGCGCATGGAAGACGGCCTGCCCTATCCGCATGCCGGCACGCTGAAGTTCTCCGAAGTGGGCGTCGATGCAGCCACCGGCTCGGTCACGCTGCGCGCGGAATTCCCGAACCCGCACGGGCTGCTGCTGCCCGGCATGTACGTGCGTGCGCAGGTCGAGTCCGGCGTGGAGCGCCAGGCCATCCTGGCGCCGCAGCGCGGCGTGGCGCGCAACGAAAAGGGCGAACCCACCGCGCTGGTGGTGGGCGCCGACAACAAGGTCGAACTGCGCGCGCTCGAAGTGCGCAGCGCCGAGGGCGAGCACTGGGTCGTGACCCAGGGCTTGCGCGACGGCGACCGCCTCGTGGTCGACGGCTTGCAGCGCGCGCGCCCCGGCGAAAAAGTGAAGCCGGTGCCGGTGTCCACGGCGGGCGCATCGCCCGCCGACTAAGAAACGACAAGAACCTCCCGTGATCGCCAATTTCTTCATCCAGCGGCCCGTCTTCGCCTGGGTCATTGCCATCCTCATCATGCTGGCCGGCGGCGTGGCCATTCGCACGCTGCCGGTGTCGCAGTACCCGGACATCGCGCCGCCCACCGTGGTCGTGTCCGCCAATTACCCCGGCGCCTCGGCGCAGGCGGTGGAAAACAGCGTGACGCAGGTGCTCGAGCAGCAGCTCAAGGGCATCGACGGCCTGATGTATTTCAAGTCGACGAGCAGCTCGGCCGGCTGGGCCGAGATCAACGTCACCTTCCGCCAGGGCATCGACCCCGACACCGCGCAGGTGCAGGTGCAGAACAAGGTCAGCCAGGCTACCAGCCGCCTGCCGCAGGCGGTGCAGCAGCAGGGCGTGACGGTCGCCAAGTCGCAGAACAACTTCCTGCTGATCGTGGCGCTCTACGACGAGACCGGCCAGCGCACCGACACCGACATCGCCGACTGGATGGCCAGCAACCTGCGCGACCCGATCAGCCGTGTCGACGGCGTGGGCTCGGTGCAGGCCTTCGGGGCGGCGTACGCCATGCGCATCTGGCTCGATCCGCACCGGCTCGCCAGCTATCAATTGATGCCGTCCGACGTCACGGCCGCGATTGCCGCGCAGAACACGCAGGTGTCGGTGGGCGAGATCGGCGCGCGGCCGTCGGCGCCGACGCAGCACCTGAACGCCACCGTCACCGCGCTCTCGCGGCTGCAGACGCCCGACCAGTTCAAGGGCATCGTGCTCAAGACGCAGGCCGATGGTGCGGTGGTGCGGCTGGGCGACGTGGCGCGCGTGGAAATCGGCAGCGAGTCGTACGCCGAGACCACGCGTCTGAACGGCCACCCGGCCGCGGGCTCGGCCGTGATGCTGGCGCCCGGTGCCAACGCGCTGACCACGGCCCGTGCGGTGAAGGCGCGCATCGCCGAACTGGAGCGCTCGCTGCCCGCGGGCCTGCGCGTGGCTTACGCGGAAGACACGACGCGCTTCGTCAGGATCTCGATCCAGTCGGTCATCCGGACACTGCTGGAGGCCATCGCGCTGGTGGTGGTCGTGATGTTCCTCTTCCTGCAGAACTGGCGCGCCACGGTGATCCCGGCCATCACCGTGCCGGTGGTGCTGCTGGGCACCTTCGGCGTGCTCGCGGCCTTCGGCTATTCGATCAACGTGCTCACGCTGTTCGGCATGGTGCTGGCCATCGGCCTGCTGGTGGATGACGCCATCGTGGTGGTGGAGAACGTCGAGCGCGTCATGCATGAAGAGGGGCTCGATGCGAAGGCGGCCACGATCCAGTCGATGAAGGAAATCACCGGCGCGCTGGTCGGCATCGCGGTGGTGGTGTCGGCGGTTTTCCTGCCGATGGCCTTCTTCGGCGGCTCGGTTGGCGTGATCTACCGACAGTTCTCGGTGACCATCATCGCGTCGATGGTGCTGTCGGTGGTGGTGGCCATCGTGCTCATTCCGGCGCTGTGCGCGCGCTTCCTGAAGCCCGGCGTGCCGCCGCGCACGCGTGGCTTCCTGGGCGCGTTCAATCGCCGCTTCGATGCTGCGCAAGGCGGCTACGTCAGCGTGCTGGGCCGCATCCTGCGCAAGCCGCTGCGCTTCACGGCCGTGTACGTCGCCATCGTGGCCGGCATGGGCCTGCTGTACCTGAGCCTGCCCGGTGGCTTCCTGCCCGAAGAGGACCAGGGCAGCGTGATGGTGATCGCGACGCTGCCGGCTGGTGCCACGGCGGGTCGCACCGACGAAGTGAACCGCGCCATCGAAAAGCACTTTCTCGAAACCGAGAAGGACACGACCGACACCATCTTCACGCTCACCGGCTGGAGCTACAGCGGCTCGGGGCAGAACATGGGCATGGCGTTTGTCTCGTTGAAGGACTGGTCCGAGCGCGCCAGTGCGGACAAGCGCGCGCAGGCCATCGTCGAGCGTGCGGGCAAGGCGCTGGCCAGGCAGCAGCGCGACGCCGAAGTCTTCGGCATGGTGCCGCCGCCCATCGAAGGGCTGGGCGAATCGAACGGCTTCGAGTTCTGGCTGCAGGACATCTCGGGCATGGGTGCCGAGCGGCTCTTGCAGGCGCGCGAGACGCTGGTGCGCGAGGCCAACAAGGACAAGCGCCTGCAGTCGGTGCGCGCGAACAGCGTGGCCGGCACGCCGCAGCTGCAGGTCGACATCGACCAGCTGAAGGCCTCGGCCCTGCGGCTGTCGCTGGACGACGTGAACATCACGCTGGGCATCGCCTGGGGCGGCAGCTACGTCAACGACTTCATCGACCGCGGCCGCGTGAAGCGCGTGTACGTGCAGGCCGATGCGCCGTACCGTTCGGCGCCGGACGACATCAGCCAGTGGTTCGTGCGCGGCAGCACGGGTGCGATGACGCCGTTCTCGGCGTTTGCGACCACGCGCTGGTCGCAGGGCGCGTCGCAACTGGAGCGCTACAACGGCGTGCCCGCGGTGCAGATCCAGGGCGCGGCCGCGCAGGGCATCAGCTCGGGCACGGCCATGGCGGCCATCGAGAGCCTCGCGAAGCAGCAGAGCGGCACGGGACAGGCCTGGAGCGGCCTCTCGTACCAGGAACGGCTGTCGGGCGGGCAGGCGCCGCTGCTGTTCGCGCTGTCGATCCTCGTGGTGTTCCTGTGTCTGGCGGCGCTGTACGAGAGCTGGTCGGTGCCGGTCTCGGTGATGCTGGTGATTCCGCTGGGCGTGCTCGGCGCGGTGATCGCGGCGGCGCTGCGCGGGCTGTCGAACGACATCTACTTCCAGGTCGGCCTGCTCGCGACCATCGGCCTGTCGGCCAAGAACGCGATCCTGATCATCGAGTTTGCGGAGGCTGCGCTGCGGCGTGGCGTGCCGCTGCTCGAAGCGGTGGCCGAAGGCGCGCGCCTGCGGTTGCGGCCGATCCTGATGACATCGCTGGCGTTCCTGGCGGGCGTGATCCCGCTGGCGCTTGCCACCGGCGCGGGCTCGGGCAGCCAGACCGCGATCGGCACCGGTGTGTTCGGCGGCGTGCTTGCAGCAACGGCGCTGGGCATCTTCTTCGTGCCGCTGTTCTACCTGCTGGTGAAGCGCCTGGCCGGGAGGCTGATGGGGCGCAAGGCGGGCGCTGAGCAAGTGGCCTGAGGCCATCGCTGCGAAAGGCCATGAAGCTTTTTTGACGGCCTCGCCGGAACAGCGCTTTCGGCAGGGTAGAATTCAAGGCTGCGCGGCTGTAGCTCAGTTGGATAGAGTACTTGGCTACGAACCAAGGGGTCGTGGGTTCAATTCCTGCCAGCCGCACCATCTCTCGAATAGCCTGGAAGGGTTTCTCTTCCAGGCTATTTTCGTTTGAGGCCCTCGCAGAGAGGGTTTCGCTGCCCGCATTCGCTGCGCGGCACGTGCCCACAAAAAAACCGCCCGAAGGCGGCTTCTTGACGTCGATACAGACACCTGCCAGGCCAAGCCTGCGCAGCCGTCGTCGCACCGCAAGTCTTACTTCTTCTTGGCGACAGCCTTCTTGGCGGGAGCCTTGGCGACGACTGCCTTGGTGACAGCTGCCTTCGTAACAGCAGCCTTCTTGGGAGCGGCGGCCTTCTTGGCAGCGGGTGCAGCAGCGGCCTTTTCAGCCTTGCGCTTGGCAGCCTTGGGATCGATGGCGGCCTTGAAGGCAGCGCCGGCGACGAACTTCGGCACCTTGGTGGCGGCGATCTTGATCTTGGTGCCGGCTTGGGGGTTGAAGCCCGAGCGTGCAGCGCGTGCGACTTGCTTGAAAGTACCGAAGCCGACCAGCTGGACCGAGTCGCCCTTCTTCACGGCAGCGACGACGCTGCTGGTGATCGTTTCGAGCACGCGTGCGGCCTCGGCCTTGCTCAGGTTGTGGGTGGTGGCGATCTTCTCGACCAGTTCGATGCGGTTCATTCAGTATTCCTTGGATGGTATGGCGCCGTGTTGCCTACGGCGGCCCAGGCTATTCCGGGCGGGGCGGAGTGTACCGGGTCGGATGGGCCTCTTTGGCGCAGCGTGGACGAGATGCGTCACAACAGGCTTCATTGAAGGTTGCTTTCGTTGGCATTTTCAGCTTTCGATCACAAAGGTTTGGAGGCGAGAAAAAACACGCTATAATCGAAAGCTGTGCGGCTGTAGCTCAGTTGGATAGAGTACTTGGCTACGAACCAAGGGGTCGTGGGTTCAATTCCTGCCAGCCGCACCACTCTTCAAGGGTTAGCTCGTTTTTCGAGCTAACCCTTTTTCTTTGGCCGGTCATTGCGCCGTGCCCGCATCAGGGACGCGCCGGTCGCGCGTCCTTCCAGAGGCCGGCCCGCTTGGCCTTCGCTTCTTCCTCCGCGAATTCGTACTGCCCGCGCTCCTGGGGCGACAGGCGCTGCGCCTGCGCGGGCTGCCAGCGCGCCAATCCGACAGTCAGCAATGCCAGGCCTGCGTCGAGCGTCCTCGGGCCGCTGGGCGCCGAGTCCGGCGTCACCATCACGCGGCAGATGCGTTCGCGAGCGTGGGATGTGGGATCGTCGCAGTCGACGTCCGCCGGCTTCAGGCGGACCATGTCGTGCATCTTCTGTCGGGCCTTGTCTGCAAAGGGTTGCCCGGGCTTCGGTGCCTCGATGCCCTGCAGGCGCACGCGGCGCCAAGCGTTGGCACTGGCCACGTCGCCGCAGCGGGCGGTCACGGTGTCGCCGCTGTGGATGCTGACGACGAAGCAGGTCTGCGTTCTGGCGTAGGTGCCGAAGGGGAGGGCGAACAGCACGCCGGCAAGGGCCGCGAGAACGCCAAAATGAAGCCTCGCCGAGGTGCTGCAGCGGCGTGAGAAGTGTCTGTTGGCGATCACGGGGGCTTCTGTCTCCTGGGCATTGCGGTTGCGGCAAACTCACCGGCTTGTAGGGCGCGGCAAGGGCGCCCAGTATTTCCGATTTGAAGGGCTCTGCATTGAACAAGGCATTCACCAAGGAGTCGGACGCCGATGCGGACGACGACGATGACGGCGCAGGCGGCGCGATGCCCCCGCTGCCGGCAGGCAGCAAGAACTACATCACGCCCGAAGGCTACGCGCGCCTGCGAAACGAACTGCTGCAGCTGATGGACGAGGAGCGCCCCAAGGTCGTCGAGGCCGTGCACTGGGCTGCGAAGAACGGCGACCGCTCCGAGAACGGCGACTACCTCTACGGCAAGAAGCGCCTGCGCGAGATCGACCGGCGCATCCGCTTCCTCGGCAAGCGGCTCGAGATCGCCGAGATCACCGACCCGTCGGTGCACCACGGGCGCGACCAGGTCTTCTTCGGTGCCACGGTCCGCTATGCCGACGAGACCGGCGACGAGCGCAGCGTCACGATCCTCGGCATCGACGAGGCCGAGAGTGCCAAGTCGGAGGTCAGCTGGATTTCCCCGATCGCACGAGCGTTGCTGAAAGCGCGTGAAGGCGACGTGGTGAAGCTCATCACGCCCGGCGGGGCGCACGAAGTGGAGATCCTGTCGGTGAGCTACCCGGCGCCGCGCACGCCAGCGAACTGACGAAGAAGGTCAGGGCGCAGGAATCGTCCGCGCCGCGGTCAGCACCGACGCGGTCCGGCGCGCGGCACGCAGCACGGCATCGAGGTGCGAACGGTCGCGCACCGCGATCACGAAGCGAAGGTCGGTCGAGTCCTGCGGGGTCTCGTCGGCCATTTCCACGTGGGTGATGTCGGCTTCGGCGTCGGCCAGGGTGGCCGCCACGCGGGCCAGCACGCCCTTGTCGTTGCGGACGGTGATGACCACGCCGGTCTCGAAGGCACGTGTGGGCTCGTCGGCCCATTCGACCGCGAAGAAGCGTTCGCTGTCCTTGTTGCGCAAGCGCTGGCCGACGCCGCAGTCGTCGGTGTGCACCACCAGCCCTTCGCCGTGCCCGAGGTAGCCGACGATCTGGTCGCCGGGAATGGGGCGGCAGCACTGTGCGAAGCGCACCGAAGAGTTCTCGCTGCCGTCGAGCGTCACCGCGCCTTGCGACACGGCCTCGTGCGAGGTGAAGCGCTCGCGGCTCAGGAGAAGGGCGTCGGGGCGTTCGCCGATCTCGGCCATCAGTGCCATGAGCCGCTTGGCGACGATGCTCGCGATGCGCTTGCCCAGGCCGATGTCGGTCAGCAGTTCGGCGCGGGTGCGGTTGCCGGTGAAGCGCAGCAGCTTCTCCCACAGCGCCTGGTGTTCTCCGTCTTCCTCGGGCAGCTTGCCGAGGCCTTCGGCGCGCAGCGCCTGCGCCAGGAGCTTTTCGCCCAGGCCTTCGGACTCGGCATGCGCCAGGGTCTTCAGGTAGTGGCGGATCTTGGAGCGCGCCCGGCCAGTGCGCACGAAGCCCAGCCATGCGGGGTTGGGCGTCGACACCGGTGCCGTGATCACTTCGACCACGTCGCCGTTCTTCAGCTCGGTGCGCAGCGGGACCTGGTCGCCGTTGATGCGCGCGGCCGAGGTGTGGTCGCCGATGTTGCTGTGGATGGCGTACGCGAAGTCGACCACCGTCGCGCCGCGCGGCAGCGCCATGATCTGGCTCTTGGGCGTGAAGACGTAGACGGCGTCGGGGAACAGGTCGACCTTGACGTGGTCCCAGAACTCGGCGGCGTCGCGTGTCTCGTCCTGGATGTCGAGCAGCGACTGCAGCCACTTGGTGCCCAGCCGGTCGTTGCTCGCGGCATTGGGCTCTGCGGCCTTGTAGAGCCAGTGCGCGGCCACGCCCGATTCGGCCACGACGTGCATGGCCTCGGTGCGCAGCTGGAACTCCACGCTCACGCCGGCCGGCCCCACCAGCGTGGTGTGCAGCGACTGGTAGCCGTTGAGCTTGGCGATCGCGATGTGGTCCTTGAACTTGCCGGGCAGCGGCTTGTACATCTGGTGCAGGATGCCCAGGCCCGTGTAGCAGGCGATCACGTTCGGCACGATGAGCCGGAAGCCGTAGATGTCGGTGACCTGCGCAAAGCTCAGGTGCTTTTCTTCCATCTTGCGGTAGATGGAATAGAGCGTTTTCTCGCGCCCCGCGATGCGCAGCGTCATGCTGGCGGCGGAGAAGGCCGTCTCGACCTCTTTCTGCACCTTCTGGATCAGGTCGCGTCGTCGTCCACGGGCCTTGGCGACGGCCTTGGCCAGCGTGGCGTAGCGCCAGGGCTTGAGGTGACGGAACGACAGGTCCTGCAGCTCGCGGTAGGTCTGGTTCAGGCCCAGCCGGTGCGCGATGGGGGCGTAGATCTCGAGCGTTTCGCGCGAAATGCGGGCCCACTTTTCGCGCGGCGCATCGGCCAGCGTGCGCATGTTGTGCGTGCGATCGGCCAGCTTGACCAGGATGACGCGCACATCGCGCGCCATGGCCAGCAGCATCTTGCGGAAGGACTCGGCCTGGTTTTCTTCGCGCGTGTTGAACTGCAGCTTGTCGAGCTTGGTGAGCCCGTCGACCAGCTCGGCAACCGGGGCGCCGAAGCGCTCGATGAGTTCCGGCTTGGTGACGCCGCAGTCTTCGATCGCGTCGTGCAGCAGCGCGGCCATGAGCGCCTGGGCGTCGAGCTTCCACTCGGCGCATTGCGCCGCCACGGCGATGGGATGGGTGATGTACGGCTCGCCGCTGTTGCGCAGCTGCCCGAGGTGGGCCTCGTCGGCGAAGCGGTAGGCCCGGCGCACCAGCTCGGTGTCTTCGGGGCTCAGGTAGTCGAGGCGGGCCGTCAATGCGGCAAAACTCGCGGCGGCCGCGTTCAACGCCGCCGGACTCGGTTTCGGCGTGGGGGACGGGGGTTTGGCGACCGCGCTCATGGCTATCACTTTAGCGTGACCGCTCTATGGACGCGTCCAGACGTAAAAAAAGCACCGCAATGCGGTGCCTTTTCGTTGCAGGGCTGCGTCAGATCAGCCCGGCACTTTCTTGAGCATCTCGATGCCGATCTTGCCTTCGGCGATTTCGCGCAGGGCCGTGACGGCGGGCTTGTTCTTGCTCTCGATCTTGGGCGCGTGGCCTTGGCTCAGCATGCGCGCGCGGTAGGTCGCGGCGAGAACGAGCTGGAAGCGGTTCGGAATCTGAACGAGACAATCTTCGACGGTGATGCGGGCCATGATGAATTCTTTCGGTCGGTGAGCGGGGATTTCAAGGGATGTTCAGTGCGGCGAACGTATCGGCACGTGCTCTGCGCTGTGCGGAATACCGGAGCCGCTGCGCGTGGACGATCGCCTTGAGATCGAAAAGTGCGCGCTCAAATAACTCGTTGATTATAACGAAATCGAATTTTCCGGCCTGGGCCATCTCTTCGGCCGCGTTCTTCAGGCGCAGTTCGATGACCGCCGCGCTGTCTTCGCCGCGCCGCTCGAGGCGAGAACGCAGCTCTTCCCAGCTGGGTGGGAGGATGAAGATCATGACCGCGTTGGCAAAGGTCTTGCGGATCTGCAGCGCGCCCTGGAAGTCGATTTCGAGGATCACGTCGGTGCCCAGGGCCACCCGCTCCTCGACCGCCTTCTTCGACGTGCCGTAGCGGTGGCCGTGCACGTGGGCCCATTCCACGAAGCCGTCGGCCGCAATCAGGGCGTCGAACTCGGTCGGGGAGGCGAAAAAGTACTCCCGGCCGTGCTTTTCCTGCCCGCGCGGCGGGCGCGTGGTGTGGGAGACCGAGGGTTGAACGGCCGAGTCGAGCTCCATGAGCGCCTTGACCAGGCTCGATTTGCCGGCGCCGCTGGGCGCGGCGACCACGAAGATATTGCCGGGGTAGTCCATGGGGGGGCTCGTCGTCGTCATTCGATGTTCTGCACCTGCTCGCGCATCTGCTCGATGAGGACCTTCATGTCCACGCCGATGCGCGTGAGTTCCAGGGCGGCCGATTTGGAGCCCAGGGTGTTGGCTTCGCGGTGCAGTTCCTGGATCAGGAAATCCAGCCGCTTGCCGATGTCGCCGCCCTTCTTGAGCAGCCGCTCGATCTCGTCGAGGTGTGAATTCAGCCGCGTGAGCTCTTCCGCCACGTCGATGCGGATCGCGAAGGCCGTGGCTTCGGTCAGGGCGCGGTCCTGGGCGGCTTCGGGCAGCGTGCCGCCCGTGCCGGTGGTCAGGCCCATGGCCTCCTGCCAGCGCTCCAGGAAGCGGTTGCGCTGCTGTTCGACCAGCTGCGGCACCAGCGGGCCGGCCTGCTGCACCAGGGTGCGCAGCTGGGCCAGGTGGTCTTCGAGCATCTTGGCCAGCCGGGCGCCTTCGCGCTGGCGGGCTGACATCAGCGCCTCGAGCGCCTTGCCTGCCACGTCTAGCAGGTCGGGGCCCCAGTCGCCGCGCGTGGCACCGTCGCCGCCGGCCAGCCGCAGCACGTCGGCCACGCTGAGCTCGCGGGCGCCGGGCAGCCAGGCACGGATGCCGTCCTGCACGCCGTTCAGCCGCTGAAGCAGCTTGACGGAGGGCTCGACCACGCCCGCCTGGGACGTGTTCTCGATGGCCGCGCGCACCTCGACCTTGCCGCGCTTGAGCTTCGCCGTGAGCAGCTCTCGCAGCGCGGTCTCATGCTGGCGCAGCTCCTCGGGGAGCTTGAAGGTGAGGTCGAGAAAGCGGCTGTTGACCGAGCGGATTTCGACCCCGAGTCGGCCCGCGGCGGGGGGCCGTGCATCGGCTTCGGAGTGGCTGCCTGCGGGGCCGTTCTGGCCGCTGGCATAGCCGGTCATGCTGTAAACTGGCATTGCGCCTCACTGTGGTTTTGCTTGCTAGCACCGAGGCGTCGGTACAGCGTTCGCTTGCCGCACCATCGCCTTCGGGCGAAACTCCCGGATTATGTCAAAGGTCAAGCCTACGCCCCTGTTGCCCGATACGGTCATTGGCGGATATCGCGTTGTTCGCCGGCTTTCCGCGGGTGGTTTCGGCGTGGTCTACCTCGCGATCGACCCGAACGGCCAGCAGGTGGCCGTCAAGGAATACCTGCCTTCGTCGCTCGCCACGCGGGGCCCCGGCGAGCTCGCGCCGCAGGTGCCGCCCGAGAAGCTGTCGCTGTATCGCCTGGGGCTCAAGAGCTTCTTCGAAGAAGGCCGCTCGCTCGCGCAAATCTCGCATGCGTCGGTGGTCAGCGTGCTCAATTTCTTTCGCGAGAACGAAACCGTCTACATGGTCATGAACTACCTGGAGGGCGCGACCCTGCAGGATTTCGTGGTCACGGCGCGCGACCTGAAGCGGCAAAAGGTGTTCCGCGAGTCGACCATCCGTTCGCTGTTCGACGAAATCCTGCGCGGCCTGCGCATCGTCCACCAGTACAAGATGCTGCACCTGGACATCAAGCCCGCCAACATCTTCGTCACCGACGACGACCGCGCCGTGCTGATCGACTTCGGCGCCGCGCGCGAAGTGCTCAGCAAAGAGGGCATCTTCATCCGCCCCATGTACACGCCGGGCTTTGCCGCCCCTGAGATGTACCGGCGCGATTCGTCGATGGGCCCCTGGACCGACATCTACGCCATCGGCGCCTGCATCTACGCCTGCATGCAGGGTTACCCGCCCAACGATGCGCCGCGGCGCATCGAAAAAGACCGCCTGAGCCTGTCGCTCTCGCGGCTGCGCGGCGTGTACTCCGACAACCTCATCGAGGTGGTCGAGTGGTGCATGTCGCTCGACCCGCTCTCGCGCCCGCAGTCGGTCTTTGCGCTGCAAAAAGAACTTAGCCGCGAAGGCGAGCGCCGCTACACCAAGCTCACGGTCGGCGAAAAGGTGCGCCTGTCGCTCGACAACATCCGCTCCTTCGACAAGAAGAGCCTGCCGCGCGCCGCCGCGCCCACCACCCGTCCGGCCTGATCGACATGAAGTTCTCCGTGTTCCAGGTCAGCCGCAAGGGCGGCCGCGTCAAGAACGAAGACCGCATGGGCTACTGCTACACGCGGGAGTCGGGTCTGTTCGTGCTCGCCGACGGCATGGGCGGCCACCCTGAGGGCGAAGTGGCGGCCCAGCTGGCGCTGCAGACCATCGCCGCGCTGTACCAGCGCGAGGCCCGCCCCACCGTCAAGGACGTAAAGGCCTTCCTGGCCGAATCGGCCATGTCGGCGCACCAGCAGATCATGCGGTACGCGAGCCACAAGGCGATGCTCGACACGCCCCGCACCACCGTCGTCGCGGCCGTGCTGCAAAACGCCACCGCCACCTGGCTGCACTGCGGCGACTCGCGCCTGTACGTCGTGCGCGACGGCCGCCTGCTGACCCGCACGCGCGACCACTCGCACGCCGAGCGCCCCAAGCCCCACGGCGCCACCGACGCGCCGGTCAACCGCAACCTGCTGCTGACCTGCCTCGGCTCGCCCACCACGCCGCTGTTCGACGTGTCGGCGCCGCTGCCGCTGCAGCGCGGCGACCGCCTCATGCTGTGCTCCGACGGCGTCTGGGGCGTGCTCGACGACGCCGTCATCGTGCACACCCTGTCGTCGGGCAAGCCCGTGTCCGACGCCGCGCCCGACCTCGCCGAAATGGCGCTGCGCAAGGGCGGCGCCCACAGCGACAACGTGACGCTCATCGCGCTCGAGTGGGAAATGCCCGAGACGCCCGGCGACGACCGCGGTGTGTCCACCGAAACCATCGACGACGGCGTGTTCGCCTCGACCATCCAGGCCGGCATGCCGTCCGACAGCGAGATCGACGACCTCGACGAAGACGCCATCGAGCGCTCCATCGCCGAGATCAACGAAGCCATCCGCCGCTCCGCTGCGCGCAAGACCTGATCGCGCAGTTTTCCCTTTTCTTCTTTCGGTTTTCTCTTTCAAAAAATGACTGCTTTCACACGAAGCGGCGGCCGCGCCGCCGACCAGCTGCGCCCCGTGCGCATCACCCGCGGCTTCACCATCCACGCCGAAGGCTCCGTGCTCATCGAGTTCGGCCAGACCCGCGTGCTGTGCACCGCCTCGGTCGAGGAAAAAGTACCGCCGCACAAGAAGGGCAGCGGCGAAGGCTGGGTGACCGCCGAATACGGCATGCTGCCGCGCGCCACCCACACCCGCAGCAGCCGCGAAGCCGCCAAGGGCAAGCAAACCGGCCGCACGCAGGAAATCCAGCGCCTCATCGGCCGCTCGATGCGCGCCGTGTTCGATCTCGCCGTGCTCGGCGAACGCACCATCCACCTCGACTGCGACGTGCTGCAGGCCGACGGCGGCACGCGCACCGCGGCCATCACCGGCGCCTTCGTGGCCGCACAGGACGCCGTCGACAAGCTGCTGGCCTCCGGCGCGATCAAGACCTCGCCCATCAAGGGCCACGTGGCCGCCATCTCGGTGGGCATCGTCGGCGGCACGCCGCTGCTCGACCTCGAATACACCGAAGACTCGGCCTGCGACACCGACATGAACGTCGTCATGACCGGCGCCGGCCACTTCGTCGAAGTGCAGGGCACGGCCGAAGGCGTGGCCTTCACGCGCGAAGAAATGAACCTCCTGCTCGGCCTGGCCGAGAAGGGCATCGGCGAACTCGTGAGCCTGCAGCAGCAAGCCCTGCTTTCGAACTGACCGACCGACGACCACAACCACCAGCTACTGGCGCCCGCCCTCCATCGGGCGCCACAGCCATCTTTGACTTTCCATGAAACTGGTTCTGGCTTCCAACAACGCGGGCAAGCTCGCCGAACTCCAGCAGCTGTTTGCCGAGCTGTCCGTCACCCTGGTGCCGCAGTCGGCGCTGGGTGTGGGCGAGGCTGAAGAACCCTTCCGCACCTTCGTCGAGAACGCGCTCACCAAGGCGCGCCACGCCAGCGCTGCCACCGGCCTGCCGGCCATTGCCGACGACGCCGGCCTGTGCGTCGACGCCTTCGGCGGCCTGCCGGGTGTCGACACCGCCTACTACGCCACGCAGTTCGGCTACGCCAAGGGCGACGCCAACAACGTGAAGGCGCTGCTCGAACAGCTCGACGGCGTGGTCAACCGCCGCGCCGCGCTCGTGAGCACGCTGGTCGCGCTGCGCCGCCACGACGACCCCGAGCCGCTCATTGCCGTCGGCCGCGTGGTCGGCGAGATCGCGCCCGCGCCCATCGGCGACAACGGCTTCGGCTTCGACCCCGTCATGTACCTGCCGACCTTCGGCAAGACCTTCGCCCAGCTGCCGCCCGACGTGAAGAACGCCCACAGCCATCGCGGCCGCGCCGCGCAAGCCATGCTCGCCCTGATGCGCGAGCGCTGGTTCTGACCCATGGCCACCGTCTTCCCGATCCAGCCCGCCCAACCCGGCGGCGCCCCCCAGGCCAATGACGTGCTGCACTGGATGCGCCCCGGCCCGCTGCAACTCACCGCGCTGCCGCCGCTGTCGCTGTACATCCACCTGCCGTGGTGCCTGCGCAAGTGCCCGTATTGCGACTTCAACTCGCACGAGTGGCGCGCCACGAGCGAGGCCGACATCGACGGCCTTCCCGAAGCCGCCTACATCGACGCGCTGATCGCCGACCTCGACGCCGCGCTGCCGTTGATCTGGGGCCGCACCGTCCACACCATCTTCATCGGCGGCGGCACGCCCAGCCTGTTCTCGCCGCAGGCCATCGACCGGCTGCTCGGCGACGTGCGCGCGCGCCTCAAGCTCGCGCCCGAGTGCGAGATCACGCTCGAGGCCAACCCCGGCACCTTCGAGCGCAACCGCTTCCGTGCGTACCGCTCGGCCGGCGTCACGCGCCTGTCCGTGGGCGTGCAGAGCTTCAACGACGAGCACCTGACGGCGCTGGGCCGCGTGCACGACCGTGCCCAGGCCATCGCCGCGGTCGAAGAAGCCGCAAGCGCCTTCGACACCTTCAACCTCGATCTGATGTACGCCCTGCCCGGCCAGACCATGGAAGGCCTCGACGCCGACCTGACCCAGGCTTTGGCCCTTGCGCCGCCGCACATCTCGATCTATCACCTCACCATCGAGCCCAACACCTGGTTCGCCAAGTTCCCGCCCACGCTGCCCGAGGACGACATCGCCTACGCCATGCTCGACCGCATCACCGAGCGCACGGGCGCGAGCGGCATGTCGCGCTACGAAGTCTCGGCCTATGCGCGCGACGGGCACCAATGTGCGCACAACCTCAACTACTGGCAGTTCGGCGACTACCTCGGCATCGGTGCCGGCGCGCACAGCAAGCTGAGCTTTGCGCACCGCATCGTGCGGCAGGTGCGCTATCGCGAACCGCGCCTGTACATGGAGAACGCGCGCGCCGGTGCCGCCGTGTCGCAGAGCGACGAAGTGGCGCTGGCCGACCTGCCGTTCGAGTTCATGCTCAACGCGCTGCGGCTGAAGCAGGGCTTCACGCTGCCCCAGTTCAGCGAGCGCACCGGCCTGGCGATGACGTCGATCCAGCGCGGCATGGAAGAGGCGGAGCGCACGGGGCTCGTCGCCCGCGACCTGTTCCGCGTGTGGCCCACCGAGCGCGGACTCGACTTCCTGAGCGACCTGCAGACGCTGTTCCTGCCCGATGACGAGTAAGGCCGCGCGGTCAGCTTAAAATCGACGGTTCCGGAGAGTTGGGTGAGTGGTTTAAACCAGCAGTCTTGAAAACTGCCGACGTGAAAGCGTCCGTGAGTTCGAATCTCACACTCTCCGCCAGAATCAATCTGAGCAAGTTTCAAGAAGTCCCGCGCAGTTCATGCGACGGGACTTTTTCATTGGGGAATGCATCCTTTTTGGTCTAACGGAGGCTGTCGCAGGCTACCTCCAGCCAAACTCGAAACGTGGCATCAGTCATGGTATTTTCTAGCCGATACCATGACCCTCACCGTTAAAGCTGTTGACGCCGCCAAACCGCGCGAAAAGGCCTATAAGCTGGCCGATGCGCACGGCCTATATCTATTCGTTTCGCCCACCGGCGCAAAGAGTTGGCGTGCCAACTACACCGCCGGCGGAAAGCAGAAGACCAAGACCTATGGCCTCTACCCTGGGGTGAGTCTGGCTGAAGCGCGGAAAGAGCACGCAGCGACGCGTGAGAGGGCGCCGGCCGCAGCAGCGGCGCCGACCTTTGAGACGGTGGCGCGCGACTGGCTCAAGGCGAAGCTGCCTACCCTCTCGAACGGCAAACATCAAATTCAGGTGCAGAACACGCTAGAGCGGTACGCGTTCCCACTGCTCGGCTCGCGGCCTATCGATGCCATTCCGCGATCGGAGTTAGTCGCGGCGGTGCGGGCTTCGCAGGCCGGCGGAAAAATTGAAACTGGGCATCGCGTTGCGAGCCGCATCTCGGCTGTCTTCGACTTCGCGCAGGACACGGGCCTGCTGCAGCAGCACGGTGCGGCCGGACTGACGCGTGTGCTCATTGCTCGCAAGACCAAGAAGCCGATGGCGAGCATTCCGCCTGAAGAGGCTGGCGAGCTGATGCGGGCCATTGATGGCTACGAGGATTCCGTGACGCGACTCGGCCTGCAGTTGATGGCGCACACATTTGTACGCGTTGGTGAGCTGCGCGGCATGCGATGGGGCGAGTTGAAGGAGAAGGGGAGGTGTGGGTCGTGCCCGAAGAGCGCATGAAGATGCGCATCCCACACGTTGTGCCACTGTCGCGGCAAGCTCGGGCGATCCTGGCAACCCTGCGCAAGATGAGCGGTGACGGGGTGCTCGTGCTCGATTCGCCAATCCATCCGGGACATCCGCTGTCGGAGAACACGTTTCTCTTTGCCTTGTATCGGCTGGGTTACCGTGGCCGCATGACGGCGCACGGTTTCCGGGCTCTTGCATCGACGGTCCTCAATGAGGGTTCTGGCTTTCCTCATGACGTGATCGAGCGGCAGCTCGCGCATAAGGAGACGGACGCGGTGCGCGCGGCATACAACCGGGCGGAATACCTCATGCAGCGGCGTGAGCTGATGCAGTGGTGGTCCGATTGGCTCGATGTGGCCCAATCGTCGAACTCCACCAGACCCTGAATTCCGATCACCGACAACGATGGCCGCCACGGAGGGCGTGTGCGGCGAGTCTGTCCTTCTCCCGATCCGTAGCGGTCATTCTGCGCAAGCTGGCAAATGTCTTCTTCAAATTGCCAGCGTTCGACTTGGGTTTACGGCGGACTGTTGAACTCGGGCATCTGCTCCTTTCGCTGTGGGCGACAGGTCGACTCAGACAACGGGACGTTCTGAAGGAGGTAAGGGGTTTGCCCGAGTGGACATTTAGCCGATGATGAAGGACACCCTGCTGGGTAGTCGGAAAATTCACTAGTGCGGCTGGAGGCTAATATCCAGCGCGGAGGCGACTGGCCCTCTGGGGCCAAGATCACCCTCCCTCCTCCTAGCAGTCCGGCTCACGCGCTCGACTATGCTCACGGCATGGAGAGCCCGCCGTGAATGAAGCTGACACGTGTCGAAAGTTCGTCGTCCCGCTGCTGCAGGCCGCCGGGTGGGATGACGAGCCGCATTCCATCGCGGAGCAGCGTAGCATTACCGACGGCCGCATCGTGCCGGTGGGCCGTGGTTTCGTGCGCAAGCCGCCCAAGCGCGTGGACTACCTGTTGCGGGCGACGCGCGATCTGCCTCTAGCGGTGGTGGAAGCGAAGGCCGGTTGGCGAAATGCTAGTGACGGCATCCAACAGGCGCGCGAGTACGCAGAGATGATGGGCCTGAAATTCGCCTTCGCGACCAACGGCCACGAGATCATCGAGATCGACTACTTCACCGGTGCCGAGACGGTCTGCAAGGACTTTCCCACGCCAGACAAATTGCTTCAACGCTATTGCGCCGGCAGCGGCGTGACGAGCGAATCAGACGCCCAACGCTTGCTGGAGCCCTACAACCTTGTTGCCGGTAAACCGCCGCGCTACTACCAGCGCATTGCCATCGACCGCGTAGTCGAGGCCGTTCTTGGCGGCCGCACCCGCCTATTGCTGACGTTGGCCACCGGTACCGGTAAAACCAGCGTCGCCTTCCAGATCTGCTGGAAACTGTGGACCACGCGCTGGAATCGCAGTGGTGAACCGCGCCGGCCGAAGATCCTGTTCCTGGCCGACCGCAACTTTCTGGTCGATGACCCCATGGCTAAGGACTTCGCGCCTTTCGGCGACGCCCGCCACAAGATCGAGTCGGGTGAGGTAGTGCAGGGTCGTGACATGTACTTTGCCATCTATCAAGCCATGGCCGAGGACGAGCGCCGCGAAGGCCTGTTCCGCAAGTACCCGCGCGATTTCTTCGACCTCATCGTAGTAGACGAATGCCACCGCGGCAGCGCACGCGCTGACAGTGCCTGGCGAGACATCCTCAACCACTTCGAGCCAGCCGCGCAACTGGGCATGACCGCTACGCCATTGCGTGAAGACAGCCGCGACACGTACCTGTACTTCGGCAACCCGCTGTACACCTACACCTTGCAGCAGGGCATCGCTGACGGCTTCCTGGCGCCCTACCGCGTACACCGTGTCATCTCCGAATGGGACGCCGCCGGCTGGCGCCCCAATTTGGGCGAAGTCGACCGCTACGGTCGCACCATCCCCGACGACGAATACCAGACAAACGATTTCGAACGCGCCGTCGCGCTGAAGGCCCGTACGAACGCTATTGCGCGCCACCTCACCGACTTCCTGCGCAAGACTGATCGCTACGCCAAGACCATCGTCTTCTGCGTCGACCAGGAACATGCCGCCGAGATGCGCGCTGCGCTCGTTGCCCTGAACCAGGACTTGATCGCGCAACATTCCGACTACGTATGCCGCGTCACCGCTGACGAAGGCGATGTTGGCGCCGGCCACCGCGGACGTTTTCAGGACCCTGAGAACCGAACACCGGTCATCTTGACGTCGTCGCAACTGCTTACTACCGGCCTGGATGCGCCCACTTGTAAGAACGTGGTGCTAGCGCGTGTGGTCGGCTCGATGAGCGAGTTCAAACAAATCATCGGCCGCGGGACGCGCGTTAAGGATGACTACGGCAAGCTCTGGTTCAACATCATCGACTACACCGGCTCGGCCACGCGTCTGTTCGCCGACCCGGCTTTCGACGGCGAACCCGCGCGGGTGACGCAGGAAGAGATCGATGCTGTCGGCCTGGCGGTGCAGCCAGCTCGGGTCATTGCTGCCGAAGCCGAGCCGGCGGACTACTTGGCCGGCATCGGTAGCGTGATTCAGCCCGACGACGCTGAGCCTCGTCGGAAGTTCTACTTTGATGGTGGTCATGTCGAGATCGCCGCTCATTTGGTCTATGAACTCGACAGCAATGGGTCTCAACTGCGCGTGGTGCGCTACGCCGACTATGCGGCCGAGAGTGTGCGCTTGATCGTGCCCTCTGCCCCCGAGTTGCGCCGTCGCTGGGCCGAGCCCGTACAGCGCACTGAGATCATCGAGGCGCTGAACCAGCGCGGCATCGACTTCACCGAATTGTCCGAGTCCACCGGCCAACCCGAGGCTGACCCCTTTGACCTGCTGTGTCACCTGGCCTTTAATGCCCCGCTGCGCACACGCCGCGAGCGTGCGCTCGCACTCAAGCGCGAACGCCCCGACTTCTGGCAACGCTTCAGCCCAGAAGCACGGAACTTACTGGAAGAACTGCTCGAGAAGTACGCCGAACACGGCGACGCCCAATTCGTGTTGCCCGACGTATTGCGTGTGCCGCCGATCAGCGGCCACGGCCAGCCGGCAGAGATAATTCGCCTCTTTGGTAGCGCCGAACAATTGCGCGCCGCCGTCACCGACCTGCAGAACCTGCTGTACGCCTCCTGAACCTCCTGCCGATGCCCACCCGCAAGAAGACTGACACTGCTCCGCTCACTACCGCCCAAAGCCTCTCCAGCCTGCTCAAGTCCGCTCGCGACATCATGCGCAAGGACAAGGGATTGAACGGCGACCTCGACCGCCTGCCGCTGCTGACGTGGGTGATGTTCCTCAAATTCCTGGACGATCTGGAACGTCAGCACGAAGACGAGGCGGTGCTGGCCGGCACGCGCTTTCGGCCGGCGATCGAAGCTCCCTATCGCTGGCGCGACTGGGCCGCATCGAAGACTGGCCTGACTGGCGACGACCTGCTTGCGTTCGTTAACAACGAGTTCGCTTCGCGACCTGACGGTAGCCATGGCCCCGGCCTCTTCGCCACCCTGCGCAAGCTGACGGCCAGCAATGGTGACAAGCGACGGGATGTCATTGCCACTGTCTTCCGCGGCATCGACAACCGAATGAAAAGCGGGTACCTGCTACGCGACGTGGTGGACAAGGTGGACGCCATTCATTTCACCGCCAGCGACGAACTGCACACGCTGGGCTCGCTTTACGAGAACCTGTTGCGAGAGATGCGCGACGCAGCGGGCGACGCCGGAGAGTTCTACACGCCACGCGCATTGGTGCGACTGATGGTGAAGCTGCTAGATCCGCAATTGGGAGAGAAGGTGCTGGACCCGGCCAGCGGCACCGGTGGCTTTCTGGTGGAGGCATATTCGCACCTCGCCGAGCAGGTGAACACCGTGGCCAAGCGCAAGATGCTGCAGCGCGGCAGCATCTTCGGCTGCGAGCCCAAATCGCTGCCCTACCTGCTTTGCCAGATGAACCTGCTGCTGCACGGCCTGGATGCTCCTGATATCGATCCAGGCAACGCGTTGCGCCACAAGCTCACAGATATCGGCTTGCGTGAGCGGGTGGACGTGATTCTGAGCAATCCGCCCTTCGGCGGCGAGGAAGAAAAGGGTATTCAAGGCAACTTTCCTGACGATAAGCAGACCTCGGAGACTGCGCTTCTCTTCCTGCAACTCATCATGCGGCGCCTGCATCGCAAGCCCAGCAGTGCAGGGCGCGCGGCGCGCGCGGCGGTCGTTGTTCCCAACGGCACGCTGT
Organism: Variovorax sp. EBFNA2; assembly: GCF_033802765.1. Lineage (NCBI taxonomy): Bacteria > Pseudomonadati > Pseudomonadota > Betaproteobacteria > Burkholderiales > Comamonadaceae > Variovorax > Variovorax sp. EBFNA2. Next base: position 5,350,790 of record NZ_CP138496.1, on the reverse strand, counting down.
TTGGTGACGGCGTGTGTGCGCGCATCAAGGCTGAATTGCTGCGTGACTTTAATCTGCACACGGTCATTCGCTTGCCCAACGGCGTGTTCTCGCCCTACACCACCATCCCTACCAATGTGCTGTTCTTCGAGCGTGGCGGGCCGACGCAGGACGTTTGGTACTGGGAACACAAGCTGCCTGAGGGGCGCAAGAACTACACCAAGACGCAGCCGCTGCAGTTTGAAGAGTTCGCGCCGCTGATGGCGTGGTGGAGCGACCGGCGGGAAGGCGAGCAGGCCTGGAAGGTGCCGGCGGTCGAACTGTTGGCGGCCAACTGCAACCTAGATCGGAAGAACCCGCGTGCGGCGGATGACATCAGGCATCGCGCGCCGGAAGAGCTGGTGGCGAGCATCCTGGAGAAGGAAGCGGAGATCGCGCGAATCATGGGACGGATTCAGGGCCTCTTGAAGCAGGAGGTCGCGTGAGTGCCGAACAATCGTCTTGGGAGCTGGTAAAGCTGGGGGAGGTGCTGCGTCATGTTGCGCGCCCGCTGACAGTGAAAGCGGGTGTCACATATCGCGAGATTGGGATTCGTAGCCACGGTAAAGGGCTGTTCCACAAAGCGCCAGTGTCTGGCGCCGCCCTCGGAGACAAGCGTGTTTTTTACGTCGAGCCTGGCGACTTCGTACTGAACATCGTATTCGCTTGGGAAGGTGCTATCGGCGTGGCGTCCGAGGGCGAGCGCGGAATGATCGCGTCACACCGGTTTCCCTGCTTTCGTGCAGTTGAAGGCCGTGTGGACCTGCATTATCTTGAGCGGTTCTTCCATACCCCCGCTGGGCTAGAACTACTTGGTCGGGTCTCGCCCGGCGGCGCTGGACGAAATAGGACGCTCAATCGCACATCTTTTTTGCAGCAGGTGATTCCGCTTCCACCGCTACGCGATCAGCAGCGCATCGTTGGTGAAATCGAATCGGTGCACTCGTTGCTCGACGACGCGCTTGCGCGACGCCGACGGGCCGATGCCGAAGTGAAGGCGTTGAGGTTTGCTTTCCTAAATGCGCGCATCGGACTTGAGCCGCAACCGAACTGGGTGCCCCTGACGAGCGTCATTTCCGGGTTTGAAGCGGGGTCCAGTCCGCAGTGCGAGGCGCGCCCTGCGTCCGCAGACGAATGGGGTGTACTAAAGGTCGGTGCGGTTTCGTTCGGTACCTTCGACGAACGACAAAACAAGGCGCTCCCTCAGGGCATGGTTGTGGATCACCGTGACGAGGTTTGTGAAGGTGACTTCCTGGTGAGTCGGGCCAACACGCCTGAGCTGGTCGGCGCTTGCTGCATCGTGGGCGATGTGAGAGCACGCTTGTTGCTGAGCGACAAGACGCTTCGAGCAAAGTTCAGGTCTTCCGCGCCCGTGTCGCCAGCTTGGCTAAATTGGATCCTAAAGTCGCCGGCGCTACGAAGCCAGATCGAACGCTCGGCGAGTGGCACCTCTCCGACAATGAAGAACATCTCGAAGGCCCGAATACTGGCCCTTCTAGTTCCGGCGCACACCGAGGTTGAGCAACGGAAATTGGTGTCCGAAGTTGACGAATTGGACAAAGAGACGGAGCAACTCAAGCGACTACAGGCGCGCACCCGTACTGAACTCGATGCCCTTCTCCCCGCCATCCTCAATCGCGCGTTCGCCGGCGCACTTTAGCGCCTTCGCCCGTCAGCGCTTTGGGCCGAGATCTTTGCTGGCGCTGAGTGTCGGGCCTCGCGCCAAGTGGCTGGCGTGCAGTGCCAACGCTTGTAGCGAAGGCAGCAGCCATGCAGACTAAAGCAGCATGACTGTAGGAGCTGGCCAAGACCTATCCGGCAGGATCCAGGCGTGAAGTGACATCGACAAAGCTTTGCAGGTCCGAAACGCGCCAGCGAGTGATGCCCGCAATCTTTACCGGCTGGGGAATCTGCTTGAGCTTCACCTTGTTCCAGAAAGTGGAGCGGCCCATGGACAGCATCTTTGCGGCCTCTGCCGCGGGGACGAGAAGTTTTTCGTTCATTTGAGTTTCCTGATTCTTGATTGAGGTTGGGATGCGCGGCACGCGCACAGCGGGAAACGGCTTCGTTGCGATGAATTCGGGTGGACTCATGAGGGTTCCTTGCTCGCAGGCAAGCTCAGTGAATGGCGAAGGGCTGTGTCGGTATTGGTCGTCGCCAATCCTGCGAGGGTGCGCTGCACCTGCAACTCGAGAAAGCGACTGCGGAACTGCTCGCGCCAGTCCTTCCACGTTGCTGCTTCGCGCTCGGGTGTGTCGAGACGAACCCAATCGGCGGGTGCCACGGGTTGCACCGTGTCGTCGCCCAGCACCGCCCACGGCAGATGTCGCGCCGGATTAAACGGCGTGAGATCGCGCCGCGCGGTGGCGAGCGCCTGCGAGTCGATAGAGCGCAAAAGCGTCCTGTGTCCGGCGAACACGGAAAGCAGCTTGAAATGCTCACGAACGGTCTTCGCGTGCTCGGCTTCGAAGAGCCCCCATGCGGCGACGCCGCCAGCGCCCATACTGAAGCTGTTCACGGCGAGCTTCGCCGGGCTAATCAGATCGTTGGTGTATGCCTCGTGCGCGTCATGCATCAGCGCGGCCATCTCCACAAACACCGAGGCGCCTGCACGGCGCGCGATGTCGGCACAAAGCAAGCTGTGTTCCGCGACGCTGTACGGGCGCGAGGTCGCGCCGTTGAACTGGGCCACGATGGCGAGGTGGTGGGCAACGTCCTCGATCTTCACGGGCCGCCCGCACGCGGCGAGCGAGGTAGGGCCGGCGAGGTGGTACTCGGCGCCGCTGGCAGTAAGCATCCACGTCATTGGGGCACCTCCGAGGCGAGCTGCGGCGTCGCGCCTTTCAGGGCTGCGCGGTGCTCGTTGTAGATGCGCATGAACGCTTCGCCGGCCGGGTCGCCGAAGGGGTAGCGGCATGCTTCGTTGGGGGTCTGGCCTTTCTCGGCGGCGGCCTTGGCCTCGCGCTCGATGGTGGCGAGTGGGGTGATGGGGAATGGCATGTTGTTGCGCTGGTGGTGCAGGGTTAGGCGGCTTGGGCCGCGGCGCGTGCGCGTGCGGGCTGCAGCTCGCACGCGCGAATGGCGGCGTGGATTTCCGGCTGGTGAACGCCGGGCATCGAGCGGGGATTGATGAGCTCAAGGCGCAAGGCATCGCCGGCCTTGAGGCTGCTGTGCTGGGCGCGCCAGGCGGCGGCCTCGGGGCCGACCCAGCGCACGACGTAACCCTCGACTGCGCGAGGGCCTTGGTTGTCGATAACGCGCATCTTCAGCACGAAGTCGCCGGCATCGTTCTTGTGCTCGCTGATGGCGGGGCGCGAAGGGTAGTCCTTGCCCACGAAGAAAAGTCCGGTGGTGGTCGTCGTCACGCCTGGGCACCCCTCTGCTCGGCGCGGATGCGCTTGAAGGTCTTGCTGATGTCGGTGGCGACGGCCGGCGTGTAGCGAAAGCGGCTGTCGGAGAGGCCGCCGATGGGGCCGGCATGCTGCGGCTGTTTGGGGCGCCGCGGGCGAGGGGAGGTAATCACGATCATGGAGTGCTCCAGCCGTAGACGCACATCGCGGCGAGCACGATGGGCAGGACGATGAAGTCTGTTCGTCAAGGGCGGCTATCGGGCCGAAGAGTACGTGCGTAACCCCCGAGGGCTGAGCATGCTCCGCTACAAGGGCTTCCACGGCCGCGGCCTTATCCAGCTCACCTGGGAAGATGCCTATATCGCCGCGGGCCATGCGCTCGGCGTTGACTTCCGCCGCAATCCCGCGCTGCTGCTGCGGCCGCAAGACGCGGCGCAGTCGGCGTGCTGGTTCTTTGCGGTGTTCAAGGACTGCTTGCCGGCGGCCGAGCGGGGCGATGTCTACGACGTGACGGGGCGGGTCAACGGTCCGGCGCGGCTGAAGCTCGCCGAGCGCAAGGCGATCACGGCGCGTGCGTACAAGGTGCTGAGCCAATGAAGATCCTCGACATCGTGCCGTCGTGGCTGTGGGCACTGCTGCTGGTACTGGCGCTCGCCGCGGCAGGTATCGAGCGCACGCAGGTGCTCAAAGCGAGGGCCGATGAGTCCAAGGCGCAGAAAGCCGTCTCCGATGAAAAGCTCGACCGTCAGGCCGAGAACACCCGCCGCGCGCTCGCCGCGCTCGAAGACCTGCAGCGCGTGCTCGTGATGCAGGCCGCCCATGCCAAAGCCCAAAAGGAAAACGTCGATGCCTACGAAAAGAAGCTGGCCGTGCTCGACGGCCGCCGCCACGCTGCTGCTGGCGATGCTGAGCGGATGCGCAAGCAATTCGCCGACTTCGCCACCCGTGACCGTGACCAAGCCGCAAGCGACCCCGCTGCCTGCCAGCGTGTCGCGGATCGATCCGCAGTCCTCGCAGACCTGGCTGCGCGAGGCGCAGAGCTACTTCGAAGCGGCCGAATCATCGTTGAGCAGCGAGACGCCGAAGTAGATCTGCTGCTGAGCATTGTCGGGAATGATCGAGCGCTCATGGCTCCAGCGCCTAATTTCGCAGGATCGCCGTGATCTTCTCGATCTTCGTCTCGTCCGAGAGGTTCTTGCCACTAACCACTGCCCTCACCTCGGCCAGTTTTGTCTGCTGCCCAGCTAAGTGGGCCACGAGCCCGTTAATCATAGGCATGAGGTCGGCGTCCTCGAAGCGAGCGGTACACACTGACTGTCGCTCGGGGCCGTCCTTCGTGACGTTAAATCGGATCAACGCGCCCGACTTGACGCCTGCTTCAAGCTGTTTCGACGTGATTGTCGAAACAAGTTCGTGCGTGTCGTCGTAGAAAGGCTTTGATTTCGGGCCTCGATATACCTTCACGGTGTTTCCTTCACTTTTGTAGATTGGCGCGCAGCGGGGTCATATTGCGAGCACATGATGACCTATGCCAAGCGCAAATCACTAGGGATATACGCATCTACTAATGACAGTCGTCGTAGCTGACATGGAAGCCTGACGGAGTTGCGTGCGTTTTTGCATGCCCGCGCCTCAAAGACGCGCCGAATGTCACGAGGTCACGAGGTCACGAGGTCACGCGGCCAAGCGGCCAAGCGGCCAAGCGGCCAAGCGGCCAAGCGGCCAAGCGGCCAAGCGGCCAAGCGGCCAAGCGGTCGGCTGCCCGAAGAACATGGCGGGTGGCTGGAGGACACTCGCCCCCGCATTGCTGTACCAAGAGCCATGGTCCGTACGGGGCTACGAGCGACGCCTAGGGTTCATTTGCGAACTTCTCGACGATATTCTTAACAAAATTCTGAATATCGTCGGAATGCTTGGCGTACTCAGCTGAAGCTTTGAATTCGGTGTAGCAACGATTGCGTGCGTCCAAAGCATCGGCAGCTAAGCCGAGTTGAACCATGTAGTCAAAAAGCAGGTGGTGATCCATATGCTCAAGAGCAGCTTCCAAAATCTCGTTTTGATTGGTAGCCAGGTAAGCTCTTATTAAAAACTTCTCAGGCTTGTCGTACGGATAAAGAAAGCTTGTGCCTTCGGCGGGATTCAAGTAATAGTTTGAATAGTGCGCGTCGTCCTTGTAGTCTCCGTCAAAGATCGCGCAAAATCCCAATTTGCTTCTAAGGAATGAATAATTTCGCTTGTGGCGTTCGTAATCGTTTTTGACCTGATCTATGGGGCCTGAAGGGACGATGTTTATTAAGCGCCCGAAATAAGCGTCTGCCCGCGTAAGCTCAACGAGTTGTTGAGAAATCAGAAAATCGGCTAGATCGTCTTCGCAGTAAAGCTGCACTAATGGATATCCCACAGAATCCATTTTGCTGCTAGCTGCTTGAACGGATATGTCCGACAAGCACCGATACAAGCCGCCAGAAATTTCCAGAAACTTCCTGGAGGATTTTTCGACGCTTGAAAGTACGGTTGGGGAATGCGTCGTAAAGACGACCTGCTTTTTGTCTGTCCAAGAAATGATATGGACGATATCAAGAAGCTTCCTCTGAACTGACGGATGAATCCCTGCTTCTATCTCGTCAATTAAGATCAAACTCCCCTTGGGACTTTCAATTAAGTCCTTTAATAGGTAGATGACTGCTTCTTCCCCTGAAGCAGCGTTATAGGTTGAGTAAGTGTTCCCGGCTCGTTCGATCAGAAAGCAACGCCTATTAACGTGTCCGCCCGCCTCGGAAATAGAAGTTATGGGCGTATCGAACACGTATGCAAACGCTTGCGCGATATGTGCGTGCAGCGGCTGTGCGACAGCCAAATTCGCTTTTCGATAGAGAGAATCAGAAAATGCACGGGCCGGAAGTAACCGTTCAAGATCGACTAGTCGAACTTCTCGCCCTCGGATTTTTGCATTGATTCGTTTAGCGTCGCTGCTTTTCTTGCCTAGGCCGCTCCACGCGCGGGATGTATGAAGGCGCTTTCCGATGCCAGAGCGATGGGCTTTTCCTTGGCGCCAATCCATCTCATACTGGTAGTCGACTAATACGGTTTCGTGCGAAGTAAAAGAGAGTACGTCGTTCCATGCGTGATCTCTCATCCCTACGGCTGACGAGCTTGCATCGAGTCGACGAAAATCTTCATGGCTACATGCCAGTAGCAAAAGTACGCTCGTTTTGCCGATCCTGTTTGAACCCGCTATGGCAGTTACTGGATGAGAAAAATTGATCGGTAAGTTTCTTATGTGGCGAAACTGAGTGATGTTCAGCCTTCGTGTAAACCATACAAAGCTATTGTCGATATTCTCGAACGTACTCGTGTCGCAATTCCTCAGTTTGATTTTTGTGGTATTTAGATTTTGGATTTGCAGTGCCACGATTCCCTCTACTTTGGTTGGTTATTTTTTAGTGCGAGGCCTCTCTCGCGCGCGCCATTGTTTCTCAATGTAATCCGTTCGGAAAGGGGGTATACGCGAGGTGCATTACGGAGTTCTTTCGCCCAGCCTAGGTGGAGTCCGCAGCTCTTTAATCTCGCACACTACCGCGCCTGCGGAAACGAAGCCAACGAAGGAGCACGACATCGGTGCTTGGGCTGGCTTTTTCCGAACGGCCCGCCATGGGACCAGATCTCTGGACCATCAGGGGCTGAAAAGCCGCATTTCCCAGCGTTGTTGCTGCAGCTGCGGAAAAGTGCCCCGCTGGCTCATGTTTTTTGAATGCGCAGGCGGAGTCGATAGGTTTTTTTGTCCCGCGCCTGTCCCGTCAAATAAAAAAGCCCTTGGATATCAGCGGCTTTCTGGTGCCTTCGATAGGAATCGAACTGTCATTTTGGGAAGGGGATTTCCGTTCGGTTTCCGGTCCTGAAGGTGCTGCTGTCAATATCCATTTTTGTCATTAGGTCATGGATAAAGTGCGAGAATACTGTGAAAAAAGATCAGAGCAAGTAATTGAGGGGAGAGTTATTTGCAAAGGGCTGCCGAGTCGATCATTGAGGTCATCCGATATGACTTCAATGTCGCTGTTTGATAGCCCGAAAGCAGTTCCCACGACCCTTTGCATTTGATCTTCGCTGGCGGTTCCTTTGGGAGCCAAAAGCTCCATATTTAAAGGGTGAAAGGCAAAGCCCAAAAAGAATATTCGACTGCTTTGCTGCATCACTTGCCGGATGCGGATAATTTCGCTTGCTGCTTCATCGGTGCCTTCTGTGAAGGTTTTTATCTTGGACGCGATAGCTAGTAAATTTGATCCATGTAATTCTTCGCCAAAGGGTGTTTCATTCTCGTGATTTTTTTCTATTTCTGGCAAAACGCCCACAGAGCCATATGGATAAAGAATTTCTAATTTGTTAATTATTGGTTCAATCTTTTGTCGAGATGCCTGATAGTAGTTTTGCATGCTGTGCAAAAGAAAGTGCCGCAGGCATCTGTCGTAGTTAAAGCTAATAATTGAAACTGCACTGATTCGCTCGGGCATATCGTCGAGCCTGCAATTTTCCGTTAGTACTTGAAAAAACTTGTTATACCAGGTTCCGTCGAGGTTGCCGAAATTTAATTGAGAGTTGACGCGATTTACGTAAAGCTTGCTTTTTGATTCGGCCGCAAGTATTGCGCGTGTGATAGCAATCTTCCCTGCTATTTCAATTAAAATATTTCCCCGGTGGGCGTCTAGAAAATTGTCTATCGAAATGGCTTGTGGCATCGCATCTCTAATGCCCCATGCGGCGCGAAGTAAGTTGTTTACATCGATGCGATTTTCGCGACCGTAAGACCTGAATGCTTCCATTACGGCGTAATCGCCAGTGTGATCGTGATGCCCTCCGCTAAAGCGAATGTCAATGAGTTTGGCGATTCGATTTTTCAGTTCGGCGCCAACTGGCAGCCCAGCTTCAAAGCTCGCGCCGGCGCCAAGGACGAAAACGGTATGTGGTTTTTTTTCTGAATCGATGGTCATGGTGGATAGGCCGAGATGATGGCGTGATAGTGGCGCAATTTTCCCAAGACTGCTACTCGTTTGAGTGGCTTTGGCCTTAGCCCGATCTATAGCGTTGGCATTTGCGGATCAATGCGGTCTTGCTCCCGCCTCCGCTACAGGCGTCCACTATCGTGGGGCGTTTCTATGATCGCGCTGGAATTTCCACGACTTCGGCTTCGATGTAGTTTGAGATGACTTGTCGGGCGAGGGCTATAGCGGGCTCGAAGAGGGTGGTTGCCTCCGGGGTGAACCGGCCGTGCCGAATTCGAGTGGCGATTGGCTGCAAGGCGCTGAGCGCCCAGGCCCGCTTCGGGTCACTCGACAGCCCCACACGATCCCAGAACACGGACCAGTCGGCGTGGCTAAGAGAAGCCTTGTCTTCATCCGCCACGTAGCGCCACGCCAATGTCTCCAGCAGGCGGTGCACGAGCATCGGCGCACGTTCACGCTGCGTGAGGGCTTGGCGGAAGTCGTCCAGGGCGCTTTGTAAGCATCGAAGCGCTTTCCCGTCGAGCTTTTGCATCAACGACCAGTCAACATCGACTCGATCCGTCGCCTCCGTGATTCCGTGAACGTCGGCACCAAAGAACCACCGTGTTTCCGCATCGTCCGCGGCAAGAATTTCGACTTGGAAGGTCCGGAGTGCGAAGAAGCCGAGAAGGTTTGTGATCGTCAGTGAAAGACGAAAGGCAATGTCCTTGACCTTGTCGATCGCTGGGCGCTCTTCGCCTGAAAACACTGCGGAGATCATCAGTTGCGACCCGTGGCCGTAGATGGCCCACGTGGAGTCATTCACGTTTGCTGTGGGCGATTTCACCAAAAACTGGAGTGGAGGAATGACGACGGCCGCTTGTTCCGGATAAACTCTGCCGAAGAGTTTGATGCTGTAGCTCATTCGCATTCCTTGTTGGAGGGTAGAGCTTGCCACCAACTGCTGAATCACCTTGGCGGCTCCCCTAGCTCACCTAGCGATGCAGCCTACAAGGAAACGGCAAACGCTCGCAGCCAGAGGGGGTTCATGGTATTTCGAATGGTATCCATGGTCTAAGTAATTGCGATATTGAGAGATTCCGCTCTCACACTCTCCGCCAGATCGCCATTGAAAATCAACGACTCAGGTTGATTTTGGAGTTGGCCCACATCAAAGCCGCTGCTCTCAGGAGCAGCGGCTTTTCTTTTTGGACCCTCGCATGAGTCCAGCGCGCCTCAGTTCAGCCGCTGCCCACCCGCCGCATCGAAAAGATGCGCCTTCGCTGCCACGGGCCACAGCGGCAGCCGCTCGCCGGGGCGGGCGTCGATGCGGTCGCGGAAGGCGGCCATCACCGGGTGGCCGCCCAGGCGCAGCGCGACTTGCGTTTCCGAACCCGTCGGCTCGACCACCACCACGTCGGCGGGCAGGCCCTGGCCGGCGTCGAGGGTGAAGTTCTCCGGGCGCGTGCCGTAGAGCACGCGGTCACCGTGTGTGCCGCTCGATGCGTTGGCCAGCGGCAGCCGCAGGCCGTCGTCCGTCAACACATGCGGTGCGCCGTCGAGCTGCAACCGGCCCGGAATGAAGTTCATCGCGGGCGAGCCGATGAAGCCGGCCACGAAGGCGTTGCGCGGGCGGTCGTACAGGGCGAGCGGCTCGCCGATCTGTTCGACCTTTCCGTCCTTCAGCACCACGATGCGGTCGGCCATGGTCATCGCTTCGACCTGGTCGTGGGTGACGTACACCGTGGTCGTGCCCAGCCGCTGGTGCAGTGCCTTGATCTCGGTGCGCATCTGCACGCGCAGCTTGGCGTCGAGGTTCGACAGCGGCTCGTCGAACAGGAAAGCCTGCGGCTGCCGCACGATGGCCCGGCCCATGGCCACGCGCTGGCGCTGGCCGCCCGAGAGCTGGCGCGGGTGCCGCTGCAGCAGCTCGCCCAGGCCCAGCGTGTCGGCCGCCTGCTGCACGCGGCGGGCGATCTGGTCTTTTGCGATGCCCTGGATCTTCAGGCCGAAACCCAGGTTCTGCGCCACGGTCATGTGGGGGTAGAGCGCGTAGTTCTGGAACACCATCGCCACGTCGCGCTCGCGCGGCGCGGTGTCGTTGATGCGGCGGTCGCCCAGCAGGATGTCGCCGCCCTCGGCAGTTTCCAGTCCGGCAATCACGCGCAGCAGCGTCGACTTGCCGCAGCCGCTCGGACCCACGAGCGCCACGAACTCGCCGTCGCGGATGTCGATGTCGATGCCGCGGATCACCGGCGTGCTGCCGAACTGCTTGAAGAGCTTGCGGATGCTGATGGAGGCCATGAGGTTCTTGTCTGTCTGTGTTGCTGTTCGCGAAGGCCTGCATCAGTCCTTGACGCCGCCGGCCGTCAGCCCGCGCACGAGGTACTTGCGCACCAGCACCGTGAAGACGATCACCGGCAGCATCACCAGCGTGCCGCTCGCGGCGATCTTGGTCCACTCCCAGCCTTCGTACTGCAGGAAGTTGACGATGGCCACGGGCGCGGTGATGGCGTTGGTGCGCGTGAGGATCAGCGCGTAGAAAAAATCGTTCCACGAGAAGATGAAGCACATCACCGCGGTGGCCACCAGGCCCGGCGCTGTGAGCGGCAAAGCCACGCGCCAGAACGCCTGCCAGACGCCGCAGCCGTCGATCCACGCGGCCTCTTCGAGCGATGCGGGCACCGCCTCGAAGAAGGTCTGCATGAGCCAGATGACGATCGCGAGGTTGAACGTGAGGTACACGATGGCCAGCCCGATCACGGTGTCCTGCAGCCCGAGGTACTGGTAGGCCAGGAAGAACGGAATGGTGAAGGCGATGGGCGGCGCCATGCGTGTCACCAGGATCCACAGCGCGATGCGGTCGCGGCCCTTGAATTTCCAGCGCGTGAGTGCATAGGCCGCGGGCACGCCGATCACCAGTGAGAAGCCGGTCGACAGCGTGCTCACCAGCAGGCTGTTGCCGAACGACTTGAGGAAGTTGCCCTGCAAGAGGCTCGCGAAGCCGTCCAGCGTGGGCACGAAGAGCAGGGCGTCGTCGAAGATGTCGGCCGCGGGCTTGAAGGCGAGCTGCACCAGCCACAGGAAGGGCGACAGCACGAGCAGCACCAGCAGGGCGACCATGAGTGAGCGGCTGTGGGTGTGCCACCACGGCGCGCGGCGACGGCCCGCGGTGCCGATGCCGGCGAAGCGCGCGCGTTCTGCGCCTTCTTCGTGCGCGCCCGCCAGGTCGGCGGCGGCTAGCGTGCGGCTAATGCTGTTCATGGTCGCTCCATCCGAGTTTGCCGACCAGCCAGCTCAACACGAACACGCCCACCAGCATCACAGTGGCGATGGCGCTCGCGTAGCCCCAGTACGAGAAGTTGAAGGCCTGGATGAAGCCGTAGTAGTTGGTGACCTCGCTCACGTTGCCCGGCCCGCCGTTGGTCAGCACGTAGATGAGCGGAAAGGCCTTGAAGCTGTCGATGAGCCGGAAGAGGCCGCACACCACCAGCACCGGCCGGATGTAGGGGAGCACGATGTAGCGGAACAGCTGCCAGCGGTTGGCGCCTTCGAGCCGTGCGGCTTCCAGCGGGTCGTCCGGAATCATCTGCAGCGAGGCCAGCACCATCAGCATGGTGAACGGAAACCATTGCCAGGTGTCGGCCAGCGAAATGGCCCAGAGCGCCGTGTCGGGGTTGGCGATGAGCGAGCGCACCGGCCAGCCCAGGTGCTCCAGCACGCGGTGCATGGGGCTCACGTCGGGCGTGTACATGATCTTCCAGATCAGCGCGACGACGATCGGCGGCAGCACCATCGGAATGAGGAACAGCGTGCGCGCGCCGTCGAGCACGCGCGACTTGCCGTTCAAGAGCAACGCGAGCCCAAGTCCCACCAGCAGCTGCAGCACCACGCTCGATGCCGACAGCTTGAACTGCACCGCGATGGAGCCGAGGAAGCGGTTGTCGTGCAGCAGCTGCCGGTAGTTGACCAGCGGATCGTCGAAGCGGAAGGTGGCCGCCGGGTCGGTGAGGCTGAGCGGCGTGAAGCTCGCCACCAGCAGCGCCACGGCCGGCACCAGCGTGATGACGAGCAGCACCGCCAGCGACGGCGACAGGCCCAGCAGGAAGGCCCGGCGCCGCTCGGCCTGCCAGCCCGGCGCGGAAAGAGCGAAGGCCATGGCTCAGGGCCTCACAGCTTGATGCCGGCGCGCTTGAGTTCGGCAATCGAATTCGCCTGCGCCTGCTGGAACGCCTGCTTGGCCGACAGCTGGTTGCTCGCGATCAGTTCGATGGCCTTGTTCAGTTGCTGATCGATCTGCGGATAGACCGACACGGTGCGGTACTTCATGTGGCCCGTCTTCGAGGCCAGCTCGATGGCGTCGAGCGAGAGCTTGGCCAGATCGCTGCCGTTGATGACCTGCTTCTGGCGGAACTCTGCCGAGTCGATGTCCGAGCGCCGTGCCGGCGAGCCGTAGCCCGCGGCCACCGCCTTGCGCGTGGTCTGCTTGCTCAGCGCCCATTGAATGAAGGCCCACGCCGCTTCCTTGTTCTTCGAGCCGGCCGGAATGCCCAGGCCGTGCACCGCGGTGCCCGGAAAGCGGCCGGCCGGCCCCTTGGGCACCTGGCCGAACTTGACGGTCTTCAGCGTCTTGCTGGTCGCCGCATCGCCCAGTTGGGCGAGGTGCAACTGCCCCGCATCGGTGAAGTTCACGCGGCCGAGCTTTAATGCTTGCGTGACCTGGTCGGGCTGGTAGGTGATGGCGCCGTCGGGGCCGAACTCGCGCAGCAGGTTCGCGTAGTACTCGCCGGCGGCAATCGCCTCGGGCGTGTCGAGCGTGGGGAACAGGTCGTCGGGCGCCTTGCGGAACACGTCGCCGCCGAACGCGTGCAGGTAGGGCACGAAGGTCCAGCCGTAGTGGTTGTCGGCCACGAAGCCGGCCACGCGCTCTTTCTTGTGGACCGCGCGCAGCACCTTCACGAGGTCGTCGGTGGTGTCGGGGAATGCGAAGCCCGCCTTCTCCAGCAGGTCGAAGCGCGACGAGGCCGTGAGCAGCGCCTCGGCGGTCCAGGGAATGCCGTAGAGCTTGCCGTCCTTGCCGGTTTCGGGCGCGCGTGCGCCGGGCAGGAAGTCGTTCAGGTCCCAGTCGGTGCCGGTGAGGTTGGGGTTGCGGATGTAGTCGTCCAGCGGCGTGAGCCAGCCCGAGTTGATCCAGCGGCTCGAGTAGATGAAGGTGACGTTGACCACGTCGTAGGCCGAACCGCGCGTCGAGAGCTCCAGGTCCACGCGCTGGTTGTAGACGGGGAATGAAGGCGCATCGAAGTTCACCTTGGCGCCCGTGAGCGCCTCGAACTCGGGCAGCCATTGCTGCAGCAGCTTGGGGTAGGTGGCGCTGAAGGTCGACACGTTCAGCGTGACGCCGGCAAATTTCTTCGCGCCGCCTTGCGCTGCGGCGAGGCCCGAAAGTCCGGGGAGCAGCGATGCGGCGCCGAGCGCGGCCGAGGTCTTGAGCAGGCTGCGCCGCTGCAGGCCGATGAGAGAGGGGTGTGTCATGGGATGCGGTGACTTCATTCAGGCCGTGGCGGAAATCACTGCGTCGATGCGCGCGTCGTTCGTCGCCTCGGGCCGGCTGCGCGTGCGGCTGCGTTGACCGTCGATGGCCACGGCGGCTTCGCCATGCACCGTCACGCGGCGCACCAGGCGCGCCTGGTTGCCGTAGTCGTTGATCGCGAAGTGCTGCGTGGCGCGGTTGTCCCAGATCGCCACGTCGTCCTGTTGCCAGCTCCAGCGCACGGTGTTTTCCAGGCGTGTCACGCGGTTCTGCAGCAGCTCGAAGAGGCGCGCCGACTCGGCACTCGACAGCCCCACCAGCTTCTTCACGAAATGCCCGAGCAGCAGCGCACGCTCGCCCGACACCGGATGCACATGCACCACCGGATGCTCGGCCTCGTACACGGCCGAGACGAACACGTTGCGGTGGTGGCGCAGGCGCTCTTCTTCCACCACCACGCGGTCGGCGCCGTAGTCGTAGTCGTTGCTGTGCACGGCCCAGAGCTGGTCGGCCAGTTGCTTGAGCTGCGTGGGCAAGCGCTCGTAGGCGACGGCCGTGTTGGCCCACACGGTGTCGCCGCCGTAGGCCGGAATCTTCACGCCGCGCAGGATCGATATCTTGGGAAATGCATCGACGAAGGTCACGTCGGTGTGCCACGAATCGGCGCGCCCGCCGCCCTTGGAGGCGTCGAGCTCGAAGAGCTTCGTGCCCGTGGGCGAGGGCACCGTGGGATGCGCCACCGTGCGGCCGAAGCGCACGCCGAAGGCCTGGTGCGCGGCGTCGTCCAGATGGTCCTGGCCGCGGAAGAACAGCACCTTGTGCTTCACGAGGGCGGCCTCGACATGCGCGATCTCTTCCGCAGACAAATCGGCCGAGAGCTTCAGGTTCTGCACCTCGCCGCCGATGTGGCCCGCCACGCGCCGGATGCGCAGATCGCCAAAGCGCGTGTCGATGGATGAAGGGGGCGCGCTGTCGCTCATCGGGGACTCCTCTGTTCGTTCGTGACGTGGGCAGGCAATGCCGGAAGCCGCAAATTCTGTGGTGGCGTGCGGCAAGCGCGAACAACGGAATCGTTGTTTCGACATGCGTGAATCTTCTTTGGCGCTGCGGCATCTGCCGCACATTGCTTGCAGTCGGGCTTCCGGCCCGATGCGCTTGTGGTCGACTTGCGGCTCGGCGCGCAGGCGAGCGGCATCCAGGCCATCGCAGATCTGCGCCTCGCATTGAACGAGGCGGAACTGCCTGCGTTGGTCGTGACCGGCGATGTGGGCGGCGATTACCTGGCGGGGGCGCTGCCGGTACTCGTCAAGCCCGTGCGGGCCTTCCTGGGCCATGCGCAGGCCCGCAGCCGCGAGCGCATGCCCGACTGATCAACCGGCCGATCGATCAGCGGGCCGCAACCGCGTGCCCCGCAATCGCATCGATCACCGGCGTCCACGTCACTTTCGGCAGCGCATGCCCCATGCCCTCGATGGTCACCATCGTGGCGCCGGGCACATGCCGCGCCACGTCCTTCCCGCACTCGATCGGCACCAGCGGATCGACATCGCCATGGATCACCAGCGTCGGCACCTTTAGCGACGCGAGCCGCTCCCTGCGGCTGCCTGAGGCGATGATCGCCGCGAGCTGGCGCGCGTAACCGGCCGGGTGCAGGCCGCGTTCGAAGGTGCGTTCCGCGCGTGCGGCATCGAGCGCTTCTTCGTCCGGGTGCGACCCGGCGCGCAGCACCTTCATCACCTGCTGCTGGCGCGCGATGTAGCCGGCGCGGTCCAGCGGCGTGGGCGTGAGCAGCACCTGCAGCGCCTGGGGGTGGGGCGGCGGCAGATCGGGGGCGCCGCTGGTCGCCATGATCGACACCAGCGTGCGCACGCGCGCCGGGTGGCGCAGAGCGATCTCCTGGCCGATGGCGCCGCCCATCGATGCGCCGACGATGTGCGCGCTTTCAATGTCGAGCGCATCGAGCAGGCCGACGGCATCGTCGGCCATCTCGGCCAGCGTGTACGGCACCTGCGATGCGCTCACGGGCACGCCGGCGAGGGCCTGCCCCAGCAGCTTCGCCACGTCGGGAATACCCGCGAAGGTCAGGCGCGTGGACAGCCCGATGTCGCGGTTGTCGAAACGGATCACGCGGTAGCCGCGCGCGGCAAGGCGTTCGCAGAAGGCCTCATCCCACGCAATCATCTGCGTGCCCAGGCCCATGATCAACAGCAGCGGTGGCGCGGCCGGATCGCCGAAGCAGTCATACGCCAGCTCGATGCCATTGGACGAAGCGAACAGGGTGGAGGCGAGGTCGCGGTGCATGGTGCGTGGAAATGAAAAGGAAGGGGAGAGAAACGAAGAGAAGCGAAAGGCAACCGTCGCGCGTTGCGCTTTGAGCCCTGCGGCCGCGCCGGTGGTTCGCCAACGATCTTTCCGTGGCGTGCCGCAGCGAGAAAGGTTCGTACAGACCATCCGCGAGTGACTTCGGGACAATTCCGCACCATCGGGAAACTCCGAGTCTGCGCGGGCAGAACGCTTCGATATCCTGCGACGACCTTGGAGTGCGAAGCCAGTGGCGGCTTTGCAATCGAAGGCACGTGTTCTGAAGGGATTGAATCGCCGTGCATCGTTCGCCACCCGACTTCGCGTCACGCGTCTACGGACCCCAGCGCGTCGCAGCCATCGTCGCCACCCTGGTCGAAGAAGGCATCACACCGGGACACACCCTGAGCGGAAGCGGCCTGACGGAAGAACAACTGCGCGCACCCGCGACGCGGATTTCCTACGAGCAAGCGGCCATCGTCTTCCGCAATGCGGTGCGTCTTGCGCCCGGCCCCACCATCGCATTTCGCGCGGGCATTCGCATGCACCTCACGGCCTACGGCATGTACGGCTACGGGTTGCTGAGCAGTCCCACGCATGCCGACCTGATGGACTTCAGCATCAAGTACAACCGCGTTATGGGCCCCGTGGCCGGGCCGGTGTCGTACACATGCAGCGGTGGCACCGCGGTGCTGCCCTACGAGGTGCTGCTGTCGTCCGATCCGCAAGACCCGCTGTACCGCTTCGCGCTCGAGTTCGCCTTCGCGGTGCACCTGCGGCTGGGCCGCGATCTCTTCGGTCCTTCGTTCGGGCTCTCTGCATTGCATGTGCGCTTTGCCGAGCCCGAAGACCTGAGCGCCTACCGCACCCTGTTCGGATGCCCCGTGGCGTTCGGGCAGCCGCGCGACGAACTGCGCATCGGCTCGCCGTGGGTCGACCATCCGCCGCGGCTGCCCGACTCGGTCACGCATGCGATGGTGAGCGAGATGTGCCAGCAGGTGCTGACCGACCTGCCGCGCTCGGGCGGTGTCTCGTCGGTGGTGCGGCGCACGCTCATCGACCACATGCCGTGGCGCTTTCCCACCATCGAGCCGATGGCCTCGGAGCTGTCGATCCATCCGCGCACCTTGCGCCGGCGGCTCGAAACCGAGGGTACGACCTACCGCGGCATCCTGGCCGATGTGCGACGCGTGCTGGCCATCGAGTACCTGCGCACCACGCGCATGACCACCGAGGAAATCGCCGAGCGACTGGGCTACAGCGACGCCTCGAACTTCCGCCACGCCTTCGTGCGCTGGACTGGCCGCAGCCCGCAGGACTACCGCGCGGCAAAAGCCTGAGCTTCTGCTGGCGATGCCGCATCGGGCATCGCGAACTTCCACGCTGATCCCCATGCGAGCGCCTTCGTGCGGCGTTCGCGTGTCGCGCATGTGGCGGTCGGTCCACACCTCTGTTCGCAGTGGTGAGCCGCCCCTGCGCGTCGTTTCCACACGCGTCCCGAAATCACCGCGAAGTGGTCGCATCGCACCTTTTCTTGTCGACGCCGTCGCGAAAAGATGGCGCCCGGAGCAACCAAAACAAAGTGCCCGATCCGAGCCTCGTTGAAGGCCCGGACGAGGCCGACAGGAGACAGACCACACATGGATGCACCTCGCGCGTGCCGGCATGCCCGGCACGGACTGGACGTACGCGGCGGGTTCACACCATGCATGCGAGCCGACTCACTGGCAGGGCGCCGCCGTTGCGCGTCGCCTGTTCCTTCCCTTTTCCCCGACCTCGATCCTCTCTCGAACGACCGCCCGACCGGGCAGCCGTGTGCATCGCGACTGCACGTCGGGCTTTTTCTTCCTCTCTTTTTTTTCTCCCTTTTTCCTTTCCCTCCACTCCCGAGATGACCATGACCGAATCTTCTTCGATGGCCCCGCCGTCCCGTCATTTGCTGATGCTCGAGTGGCGCGCCGTGGCGGAGCTGTCCGCGTTCTTCACCATGGCCCCGATGCTGCGCATGGCGCCCGCGGGCGACGGGCACCCGGTGCTCGTGCTGCCCGGCCTCTCGGCGAGCGATGCATCGACGCAACCGCTGCGCGCCTTCCTGCGCGACCGCGGCTACCGCGCGCACGGATGGAAGCTCGGCCCCAACCTCGGCCCGCGCCCCGGCGTGGAAGACCAGATGCAGGACCGCCTGGCCGAGCTGCACGAGCGCTACCAGCGCAAGGTGAGCATTGTCGGCTGGAGCCTGGGCGGCGTGTTCGCACGAGAGCTGGCACGGCGTGCGCCCTCGCAGGTGCGCAGCGTCATCACGCTCGGCAGTCCGTTCGCGGGCGAGCCGCGCGCCAGCAATGCGTGGCGGCTGTACGAGAGGGTGAGCGAGCGCAAGGTCGAGGACTGGCCCGAGCGCGAACGCATGCGCACGCCGCCGCCCGTGCCGGCCAGCGCCATCTACAGCCGCAGCGACGGCATCGTGGCCTGGCAGGGCTGCCGCGAACGCGAGACCGCGACTTCGGAAAACATCGAGGTCGAGGGCAGCCACTGCGGCCTCGGCCACAACCCCGTGGTGCTCTATGCCATTGCCGACCGGCTCGCACAGCCCGAGGGCGAATGGAAGCCCTTCCGCCGCGAGGGCCTGCGCCGCCTGCTGTACCTCGACCCGCACCGCGACGTGCGCAAGGCCGCCTGACCCGCTTCATCAGTCACTCACTCACTTTCTGGAGACGCACATGAACAGCAAGCCCTGGCTGGCTTCCTACCCCGAAGGCGTGGCGTGGGACCACGAGATCACGCCCACCTCGGTCCAGCAGATATTGACCGACGCCGTGGCCGGCTTCCCCGACCGGCCGGCCATCGACTTCATGGGCAAGCGCCTGAACTACCGCGAGCTAGGCGCGCTGGTCGATCGCGCGGCCAAGGGGCTGCAGGCCCTGGGTGTGCGGCCCGGCGTGCACGTGGGCCTGTTCCTGCCCAACACGCCGCACTACCTGGTCGCGCTGTTCGGCGTGCTGCAGGCGGGCGGCACGGTGGTCAACTACTCGCCGCTCGATGCGGCAAGAGTGCTCGAACACAAGATCCAGGACAGCCAGACCGACTTCCTCATCACGCTCGACCTCGCGTCGCTGTACCCGCAGATGGCCGCGATGCTCGGCAAGACACGCCTGAAGAAGCTCATCGTCGGCAACCTCGCCGAGATGACCGGCGCGCCCGAGCAGGTGGCGGCGCAGATGAAGGCGAAGAACGAAACGGTCGAGATCTCCGGCGACGAGCACCACCTGCGTTTTTCCGAGCTGCTCGACAACGATGGTCGCTACACGCCGCACCCTATCGACGATCCGCGCGAGGCCTTGGCCATCCTGCAGTACACGGGCGGCACCACCGGCCTGCCCAAGGGCGCGATGCTCACGCACGCCAACCTGTCGTCGGCCTGCGAGCAGGTGGTGATCACGCAGTCGGGCACGCCCCCCGTGCTGCAGATGGGCACCGAGCGGCTGCTCGCGGTGCTGCCGCCTTTTCACATCTACGCGCTCACGGTCAACCTGCTGCTGGGCGTGCGCCTGGCCGCCGAGATCGTGCAGCACCTGCGCTTCGATCCCAAGGCCGCGCTGCGCGACATCGCCGAAAAGAAGCTCACCACCTTCTGCGGCGTGCCCACCATGTTCACCGCGGTGATCAGCGATCCCGACACGCCGCAGTACGACCTGCACTCGCTCAAGCTGTGCAACTCGGGCGGCGCGCCGCTGCCGATGGAAGTCGGCGAGCGCTTCCGCGCCGTCACCGGCACCTGGCTCGCCGAAGGCTGGGGCATGACCGAAACCTCGCCCACCGGCACCTTCTCGCCCGCGCACGGCCAGCGCAAGGCGGGCTCGTGCGGCATTCCGCACCCGGGCGTGGTCATCAAGATGCTCGACCTCGAAGACCCGTCGCGCTACGTGCCGCTGGGCGAGAAGGGCGAGCTGTGCATCCAGGGCCCCAACGTGATGAAAGGCTACTGGAACAAGCCCGAAGCCACGGCCGACAGCACCACCTGCGACGGCTTCTTTCGCACCGGCGACGTGGGCTACATGGACGACGACGGCTTCGTCTTCATCGTCGACCGCTGCAAGGACATGCTGCTGTGCAGCGGCTACAACGTCTATCCGCGCGTGCTCGAAGAAGCCATCTACCAGCACCCCGCGGTGAACGAGGTGGCCGTGATCGGCGTGCCCGACGAGTACCGCGGCCAGTCGCCCAAGGCCTTCGTGATGCTCAAGGCGGGCGCCGAGCCCTTCACGCTGGCGCAGCTGCAGGCCTTCCTCAAGGAGCGCGTGGGCAAGCACGAGATGGTGCAGGCCCTGGAGATCCGCGCCGCGCTGCCCAAGACGGCAGTCGGCAAGCTCTCGAAGAAAGACCTCGTGGACGAAGAGCTGCGCAACCAGGCCGTCGCTGCAGCCACGGCCTGAGCGACACCCATCATCCCATCCCACCGACGAAAAAGGCCACGCCATGGACCACCTGAGCAGCATGGACGCGTCGTTCCTGCACCTTGAAACCCCCGAGACGCCGATGCACGTCGGCAGCCTCATGCTCCTGGACCTGCCCGAGGGCTACCGGGGCGACTACTACGAAGACGTGAAGGGCATGCTGGGCAAGCGGCTGCACCTGGCGTCGGTGCTCACGCGCAAGCTCGCGCAGATGCCTTTCGAACTGGCCGAGCCGGTGTGGATCGACGACGACGACATCGACCTCGACTACCACGTGCGCAGCCTCACGCTGCGCCGCCCCGGCACCATGGAGCAGCTGCACCACCTGGTCGCGCGGCTGCATTCGAGCCTGCTCGACCGCAGCCGTCCGCTGTGGGAGATGTACGTCATCGAAGGGCTGGAGAACGGCCAGGTCGCCTTCTACACCAAGGCCCACCACAGCGGCGTCGACGGCAAGGCCGGCACCGAGCTGGCCAAGGTGCTCTACGACACCACGGCGCAGATGCGCGAGGTGCGGCCCGCGCGCCGCAAGCGCGGCGGCGGCAACCACTACCAGCTCGGCGTGGCCGAGCTGCTGCAGGCGGCGGTGTCCAACTCGGCGCGCCAGTACCGCAAGCTCGCCGAGCTGCTGCCGGCCGCCGCGCGCGCGCTCACGGCGGCCGGCAGCGTGCTCGCGAGCCAGCAGACCGGCAAGGGCCAGCGCCGCCTGAGCCTGGGCATGGCGCCCAAGAGCATGTTCAACGACGCCATCACCAACCAGCGTTCGTACAGCACGATGTCGCTGCCCTTCGACGAACTGAAGGCGCTGGGCAAGCGCGTGGGCGGCACCGTCAACACCATCGTGATGGCGATGTGCAGCGAGGCCCTCGCGCGCTTTCTCAAGGAGCGCAACCTGCTGCCGAAAGAAGCGCTGATCGCCGGCGTGCCCGTGAGCCTGCGCGCGGAGGGCGACGATTCGATGAACAACCAGGTGTCGATGGTGCGCGTCGACCTGGCGACCGACATCGGCGATGTGGCCGAGCGCTTCAAGGCGATCCATGCGTCGTCGGAAGCGGCCAAGGCCGTGGTGCGCGAGCTCAAGCCGGTGCTCGGCGTGGACATGCCGATCACCGGCTCGCCCTGGCTCATGACCAGCCTGGCCTCGCTGTACGGCCGTTCCAACCTGGCGCGCCGCGTGCCGCCCGCAGCCAACGTGCTGATCTCGAACGTGCCGGGCCCGGGCGCCACGCTCTACGTGGCGGGCGCGCGGATGATGCACTTCTACCCCGTCTCCATTCCGTACCACGGCAGTGCGCTGAACATCACGGTGCAGAGCTACGCGGGCTCGCTCGACTTCGGCCTCACGGCCTGCCGCCGCATCCTGTCGCAGGAAGAGTCGTACGAGCTGATCGGCCACCTGCGCGCGGCGCTGCGGCAGATCGAGCGGCTGCCGAGCATCGAGGCCGCGGCCAAGCCAGCGGTCGCGAAGGAGGCCGAGGCCGAGGTCGTGCCCGCCAAGGCCCCGCGCCGTGCGAAGGCCCCGGCCGCGTCCAAGCCGCGTGCGGTCGCTGCGACTGCAGCGCCCGCCAGCAAGAAGCCCCGCGCGCCGCGCAAGCCGGCCACCGCTGCCAAGGGCAAGCGCGCCACCGCTGCTGCTGCCTAGCCTTCCCGACGATCCCTTCATCGACCGACCCCCAAGGAAGCAAGACCATGACCCCCACTTCTGCGCAGGCCCCCGCCCGCGCGCCGTACAACGCGGCGGACGAGGCTTTGTTTTCGAAAGTCAGCTGGCACCTGCTGCCGCTGTTGATCCTCTGCTACATCGTCGCCTTCATCGACCGCATCAACATCGGCTTCGCGCAGCTGCAGATGAAGCAGACGCTGGCCTTCAGCAACGAGGCCTATGCACTGGGCGCGGGCATCTTTTTCATCGGCTACTTTCTCTTCGAGGTGCCGAGCAACCTCATGCTCGAGAAGATCGGCGCGCGCAAGACGCTGCTGCGCATCATGTTCTGCTGGGGGCTCGTGGCCTCGGCCATGATGTTCGTGGAGACGACCACGCAGTTCTATGTGCTGCGCTTCCTGCTCGGCGCGTTCGAGGCGGGCTTCTTCCCGGGGATCATCCTGTACCTCACCTACTGGTACCCCTCGGCGCGGCGCTGCAAGGTGATCTCGATCTTCATGACGGCCACGGCCATCGGCTACCTGCTGGCCGGCCCGCTGTCGGGCTGGATCATGAAGTACATGAACGGCCTGGGCGGGCACCATGGATGGCAGTGGCTGTTCGTGGTGCAGGGCCTGCCGGCCTCGGTGCTCGGCATCGTCGCGTTCTTCTACCTGAAGGACAAGCCCGAGCAGGCCAATTGGCTCTCGCCTTCCGAGAAGCTCGCGCTGCGCCACCACCTGGACAACGAGCCACATGCTGTGGAGACCGCCTCGCACGGCTCGTTCTGGGCGCTGCTGCGCGACCCCAAGGTGTTCACGATGGCCTTCGTGTATTTCCTGTTCCTGGGCGCCAATTACACGCTGGTGTTCCTGGTGCCGACGCTCATCAAGAACTGGGGCGTGGGCGATGTGTTCATGGTCGGCTTGTTGTCCGCGATACCGGCGGTCTTCGGCGCCGTCGGCATGGTGTTCGTCGGCCGAAGTTCCGACAAGCACCTGGAGCGGCGCAAGCACTTCTTCTTCTGCGTGGCGCTGGCCTCGGCCGGCCTGCTGGTGGCCGTCTTCAGCGGTGGCAACCTGGTGCTGGCACTGGCAGGGCTCGCGGTGATGAGCATCGGCCAGTCGGCCAACACGCCGATCTTCTTCGCGGCCATCAGCGAGTACCTGCCGCGCAAGTCGGCGGCCGGCGGCATTGCGCTGATCAGCAGCCTGGGCAACCTCGGGCCCGCCGTGATGCCGGTGATCACCGCGTGGATCACCACGGCCACTGGCAGTTCGAACAACAGCATGTTCCTGGCGATCGGGCTGTGGCTGTTGTCCGGCGTGGTGCTGCTGCGCGTGATGCGGCCTGCCGCCGCCGCGCGCACGCAGTTCGCGCCGGCCTGATTTTTTTCCGCTATTTCATTCACCCAAGGAGATGCAATTCATGGCAACCAGCAAGACCGCAGCCAACACCAGCCCTCTCTTCCCCACGGCACTGCCGTCGATGGAAGATTTCGGCAAGCTGATCGAACAGCTCAAGCTGCCCGGCGTGGACGTCGGCGCGCTCGTGGAGTGGCAGCGCAAGGACATGGAAGCACTGGCCGAGGCCAACCGGCAGGCCTACGAAGGCATCCAGTCGCTGGCGCAGCGGCGCGGCGAGATCCTGCGCGACACGCTGGCCCAGTGGCAGGACGCACTAAAGGACGCCACCGGCAAGGACGCGATCTCCAAACAGACCGAGGCCGCGCAGCGTGGCGTGCAGCAGGCCGTCGACAACTTCCGCGAACTGGCACAGCTGGAAGCGCAGGCGCGCAACAACAGCTGGAAGGTGGTGCAGGACCGGATGAACGAGAACATGGCGAACCTGCAGCAGCTGCTGCAGCCGAAGAAATAGGGCGCCATTCCTGCGGGCGCAATGTCCGCGCAACGACTGCTGGTAGCCTTGCCGCATTGTTCAGGCGCGCCTCGACCTGCGAGGTCGCGTGATCCGGACGATTCAGAAAGGACTCAGCGCGTGGTTGTGACAGGGAGAAGATGGGGCGCATGCGCCGCGTTGATGGCGGCATTGCTGGTGGGCGCATGTTCCACCACGCCGAGCACGCCGGTGGCGGGCCCCGGCGAATACGTCGTGCAGACGGGCGACACGCTCTACCGCATCGCGCAGCGGCACGGCCGCACGACGGCCGAGATTGCCCGCTGGAACCAGATCAAGGACCCCGACCAGCTCGAAGCCGGCCAGGTGCTGCGCGTGGTGCCGCCGGGCGGTGCCGCGTCGGCGGGTGCAACGCCCGCGCCGCGCAGCAGCAGCGGCAGTGCAGAAAAAGCCAAGCCAGCGCCCGTCCCTCGCGAGCGCGACCCTGTCGTGCCGCCCGCATCGCGGCGCAGCGATTGGAGCTGGCCGTCGCAAGGCGCGGTCATCGCCGGTTTCAACGGCAACAGCAACAAGGGCCTCGACATCAGCGGCAGCAGCGGCGAGCCTGTGCACTCGATCGGCGCCGGCTCGGTGGCTGCGACCGAAACCATGCGCGGCTACGGCAGCGTGATCATGGTCGACCACGGCGGCTCGTACATGTCGATCTACACCAACGTGGGCACCGTGGGCGTGAAGCAGGGCCAGCGCGTGCAGCGCGGCCAGAAGCTCGCCGAGATCGGTCCGGCCGAAGGCGGCCGCGCCAAGCTGCATTTCGAGATCCGTTACCGCGGCAAGGCGGTCGATCCGCGGCTGTACCTGCCGGCGAAGTAAAGCGTCAGCCCTGCGGCCGGGTGAGCAAATCGAGTTCGGCCCGCAGGCGCCGCACCGCCACTTCATGGCGCAGCGTCTGCGGCCCGCGCCCATGCGTGCCGGCCTTGAGGATGAGCCGCAGCTGCTCGCGCTGCAGCTGCGCCTTCAGGCGGCGGGCGCGCTGGCCGAACTCCTTGCCCATGTCGCGCCGCACGCGATAGCGCAGCAGCGGCGCGCCCAGGCGCACCCATTCGTCGTCGCGGATCAGCTCGCGCTCCGGCACGAAGTAGGCGGCCAGCGCATGCAGGTAGGTGCCGTTCTCGCGCGCGGCGGCGCGCCACACGAAGGCGGCGGCGATCACCACCGGGATGCCCTTGACGATGAGCAGCAGCGCGATGCCGACGAAGCCGTCGTCGAAGCGGTCTTCGAGCAGCGGCGAGTTCCAGATGAAGTGCATGGCCCAGGCCAGCACGAAGTAGAAGAGCGCGCAGCCGATGCGCGCGGCCATCGAACGCTGCGGGTTCAGCAGGAACCACGCGACGCCGAACGAGGCGATCGTGGTGTAGGCCGCATGGCTCCACAGCCCACTCAAAAGCCCGCGCATGAGCAGGTGGTAGAGCACCGGATACACCTGGTTCTCGAGCGGAAAGTTCACCGCGCTGTTCACCGTGTAGCTCAGGTTCTCGATCACCTGAAAGCCCAGCCCGGCCATGGCGCCGACGATCAGCACCGACAGGTAGGTTTCGAACTGGTTGCGCGCAATCAGCACCAGCAGGATCACGCCGGCCAGCTTCAGGAATTCTTCGGTGATCGGCCCCGCGATGGCCGGCCCCCAGACCGCGACGAACTCCGGCGACACCAGCTTGGCGCACAGGCTCTGGATGGCGATGTTGGCCGGCGCGGCGAAGTACACCGCACCGAGCCCGCCCCATGCAAAGGCCAGCACGTAGGCCTCTGGCGGGTGCTGCTCCAGCAGGTCGAGCGTGCGGAAGAACAGGACGAACGCCGCCGTGTAGCCGCCCCACACCAAGAGGCCCAGCAGCGCGGTGACGGGCACCACGCGAAAGCCCAGCGAGAACATCGACACCGTGTAGAACAGACCGTTGAGGATCAGCGCCGCGAGCAGCCAGAACGCGGCGCGCTGCGGCTGGAAGAACGAGTCGGTGCCGATCGGCCAGTCGGCGTCTTCCTGCGTGGCGATGGCTTCGGTGGGGGCTTCGGTCGTGGTGCTCACAGCGGTGCCTCCAGGTCCATCGAGTCGAGCATCCTGCGGGCGTCGGCCAATGCTTCGTTGAAGCCGTCGGCGGGGCCGTACACGTCGATCTGCACCAGCGAGCGGCGCTGTGTGTCGACCACCTGCCAGAAGCGGCCGGCGAGCTTGGCGCCGTAGTAGGCGAAGGTCTTGCCCTGCAGGCCCCAGCCGGTGACGAAGTCGGACACGTCGCCCTCGACCGTCAGGCCCTGGCCGCGCTCCATGAGCCGCTGCTGGCGCACCATGGGGCCGCCGGGCCCGCCGATCCACAGGCGCGTGGTCACGAGGAACTTGTGGCCACCCTTGAAGAGCATGAGCGACTGCCCCGCCTTCGAGCGCGACACGTCCATCTGCCAGCCCGGTGCGGGTTCGAAGCGCGCGTGGCCGACCGACACCGTCTCGCCCGTGGGCAGCGGCCGGCTGCCGGGCGTGTGGTTGTTCCAGAAGGTCAGGCCGCCGACATACGCGGCAATGGCCAGGAGGATCGCGAGCGCGCCCGGCCAGGTGCGGTACGGGATGCGGCGGGACGGTTGAAGCATCCGTGGATCGTGCCACACCGAGGTGGCAGCGCCGCCGCGGTCAGACCGTCAGAACGCCATGCGGATGCCGACGTCGTAGCCCAGCGCGCGGTGCGGCTGCATGCCGTTGGTGGTCGCATAGGCCGGCTGCGGAAAGATCGCCGGCAGGCTCAGCACCAGCGGCGTCACGCCCATCACCGTCGGGTTGTTGCGGCCGTTGGCGATGTGGATGCGCGCCACCGAGGCATACAGCGCCGTGCGCTTGGACAGGTTGTGCACGTAGCCCAGCGCCAGCTTGTTTACCGACGAATTGCCGTCGGGCAGGCCCAGCCCGTTCACGAAGCGCACGCGCGCATACGAGGCGCGCACCACGCCCGCGCCCAGCGGCACGTTCACGCCGGCCATGAGGCCGTCGTAGCGGTCGCTCAGGCGCAGCGAGCCGCTGGAGAACGGCGTGGCGCTGTTGCGTACATCACGCACGCGCGACCATTCGCCGAACACCTTCACCACGCCGAAGTCGTACGAGGCGCCGACGTTCATGCTCTTGATCTTCTCGCTCTGCGCGGCGGCGCTGGCCAGCGTGCTCTCGCCGTAGCCCAGTGCCACGTCGGCCGGACCGCTGGCCCAGCCGATGCGCCCGCCCACGTAGCGCCCGCGCTTCGAAGGGCTGTCGGGCACGTTGCTGACCTTGGTGTTCTCGTGCAGCGCGTACTGCACCTGGCCGTAGAAGCCACCCAGGTTCGGCGGCAGGAAGTAGCTAATGGCGTTGCTCGTGCGCAGGTAGCTGTCGGTGCCCGCCGAAAGGCCGCCGTTGAGAAGACCGCCGGTCGCCAGCGCACGCGAAGCCGCGATGTTGCTGTTGACCACCGCGATCAGGTTGGTGCCCACGCCGTTGACGCTGAAGGGGTCGAACACGGCGTCGTTCCAGAACGAGGCCGTGTAGTCGCGGCCCAGGCGCACTTCGCCGAAAGCGCCGCTGAGGCTCAGCGTGGAGCGGCGTCCGAAGTTGGTGATGCCGCCGCCCGTGTCGTTGCTCAGCGGTGCCTCCAGCCAGAAGCTTGCGGCCAGCCCCCCGCCCAGGTCTTCGGTGCCGCGAAAGCCGATGCGGCTCGACGCATTGCCCGAGGGCGACAGCACGGTCTGGCTCTGGCGCAGCTCGGCCGGGCGCAGCGGGTTGTACGAACTGCTGGTGGTGCGGTAGTGGCTGACGCCCGCGTCGACCACGCCGAACAGCGTGAGCGACGACTGGGCGAGGGCGGGGCCGGTGGCCAGGATGGCTGCGGCGGCGATGAGGGTTTTCTTCTTCATGGTCTTGTCTCCTGCTCGTTGTGTTTATTCGTGGGGTGTTCAGGGCACGAGCACGGTCGCGCCGGTGGTCTTGCGGCCTTCGAGTGCGCGGTGCGCCTCGGCGGCGTCGGCGAGTGCAAAGCTTTGCTGCGGCTCGCTCACGATGCGACCGGCCAGCACGTGAGCGAACAGTTCGTCGGCCATGCTCAGCATGTGCGGGCGCGGATGGATGTAGTGCACCATCGCCGGCCGCGTGAGCCACAGCGAGCCCTTGCCCGCGAGCACCTTGGTGTCGAGGACCACGGACCCCGACGACGTGCCGTTGCTCACGAGCGTGCCGCGCGGCTGCAGGCAATCGAGCGAAGCCTCCAGCGTGTCCTTGCCGACCGAGTCGTAGACGACCGGCACGCCTTTGCCTTCCGTGATCTCGCGCACACGCTGGGCGATGTTCTCGCGCGAGGTCACGATGGTGTGCGTGCAGCCGTTGGCCTTGGCCACCGCCGCCTTCTCGTCGGTGCTCACGGTGCCGATCATCGTGACGCCCATTGCACGTGCCCACTGGCAGGCGATGAGGCCGACACCACCGGCCGCTGCGTGGTACAGGATCGTCTCGCCACCCTTCAATGGATAGACCTGGCGGAACAGGTACTGCGCGGTCATGCCCTTCATCATCAGCGTGGCCGCTGTGCTGTCCGAGATGCCATCGGGCAGCGGGATCAGCACATCAGCAGGCATCACGCGCACCTGCGAGTACGCACCCTGCGGCCCGAGCAGATACCCCACGCGGTCACCCACGCGGATGTCGGTCACGCCGGGTCCCACGGCCTCGACCACGCCGACTGCATCGGAGCCGAGGCCATTGGACAGTGCGAGCGGATAGCGCCCGGTGCGGAAGTAGATGTCGATGAAGTTGACGGCGATGAGGCTGTGGCGCACGCGCGCCTGGCCCGGACCGGGCTCGCCGACCTCGACGTGTTCGAGCTTCAGCACGTCGGCCCCGCCGGTCTCGTGGAAGCGGATGGCTTGGACCATGGGGAGTTTCTTTCTCGGTGTGAAGAGCAGGCGGGCAAGAAGAGGTTCAGCCCGCCGAGAGTTCGTCGATGAACGCCTGCGCGCCCGGCCATTCGCCGTAGCCCGAGGCGGGGTTGAGGTGGCCGACCTCGCCGAGGTCGACGAGGCGGCTGCCCCAGCGCTGCGCCATCTGCGCGGCGCGTTCGTACGAAGCCAGCGGGTCGTTGCGACTCGCGGCCACGATGCTCGGGAACGGCAGCGTGCCGGTCGGCACCGGCAGCCAGCCGCTGGCGCGCAAGGCCTCGACGCTGGGGTAGCCCTCGGGCATCGGATGTTCGAAATCGGGCGGCGTGGCCAGCAGCGCGCCGCGCACCGGCCGGCGTGTGCGCTGCGCCCAGTGCGCCAGCATCACGACACCGCCGCTGTGCGCCACGATGACCAGCGGGCCGTCGACCGCCTGCGCCTCGCGTTCGATGGCTTCGACGCGCGCGGCGCAGTCGAGGTCGTCGCGGCCCATGGGCGGCACCGCGCGCACGCGCGGCAGGCGTGCGGCGAGCAGGGTCTGCCAGTGGGTGGCGACGGCGTCGCGCAGGCCGGGAACGATGAGGACGGTGGGAGCGGTCATGGCAGCCTGCACGCTCACTGGTTGAGCTGGATGTTGTAGGTCTTGACGATCCGCGCGTTGCGCTCGTACTCGTCATGCGTGATCTTCGCGAGCTGCTCGGGGCTCTCGCTGGTCATCGGCATGAAGTTCTGCGCGATGAGCCGCTCTCGCACCTTCGGCGAGGAGGCGGCCTTCGTGAGGACCGCATTGATCCGCTTGACGAGCTCGTCGGGCATCCTGGCCGACACGATGGCGCCGGCCCAGTTCGAGAAGTCGATCTCGTCGAATCCCTGCTCGGCCATCGTGGGCACATCCGGCAGCTGTGCCAGCCGGGTCTTGGCCCCGACACCGAAGACCTTCACCTTGCCGGCCTTGATCAGCGGCAGCGAGGTGACGATGCCGTCGAACAGGATGTCGACCTGGCTGCCCATCAGGTTCTGCAGCGCCGGCGGCGAGCCCGGGAACGGCACATGCTGCAGGTCCAGCCCCGCTTTCCTCGCAAAGATGGCGCCGGCGTAGTGCGAGCTGGTTCCCGCGGAGTACGAGGCGTAGCTGCCCGGGCTGCCCTTGCCGGTCTTCAGGTAGGCGATGAGGCCTTTCAGGTCGTTGGCCGGCACCGTCGGCGCGCTCACCAGCACCATCGCCGAGCGCGCCACCATGGTCACCGGCTTCACGTCCTTGACGGGGTCGAAGCTGGTCTTCATCACCAGCGGAATCTCGGTCAGGATGTTGCTGACCATGAACATGATGGTCTGCCCGTCGGGCGGCGCGCTGTTGAGCGCCTGCACCCCGATGGCGCCACCGGCGCCCGGCTTGTTGTCGACGATCACCGGTTGCCCGATCTCGGCCGAAATCGCCTCGGACAACACGCGGGCCACGACGTCCATGGTGCCGCCCGCGGGCGCCGGCACCACGATCCGTACCGGCTTGGTGGTCCAGGCATGGGCGAGCACGGGCGCGGCGGCCAGGGCGACCGCCCATGGCCTCAGGCGGCGAAGGATGTTGTGAGTCTTTTTCAACGCGATGTCTCCAGGTGTTCTTGTTTGTGCCGGCGGTGCGTGGTGCTCAGGCCGCCTTGCGCAGGAAGCCCTGCTGCGCGCCGTTGCGATTGGGCGCAAAGCCGTTGGCGAGCAGCGTCTCTTCCACGGTGTCGTAGAAGACCCCGATCTTGGAAATCTCGCGCGCCTGTTGCGCCGTCGCGATGGGTCGGCCGAACTGGCGCGAGATGGCCACCAGCTGCTCGATCTGTGCCACGGTGCCGATCTTGGCGGTGCGCGACTGGTTCCAGAGGTTGTCCTCGGTGCCGGTGCGCACATGCAGGCCCATGGCAATGCCGATCATGTTGACGGGCAGCACGTTGAGCACCGAGCTTTCCACCGTGAGCACCGCGCCGTCGGGCACGGCACGTGTCATGTTCGCCAGGTTGTAGATGTTGGGCGCGTCCATGCCGCCGCCGATGGCCACCCAGTTCATGACCAGCGGGCCCTTGTAGATGCCGCGCCGGATCAGCCGCTCGACCGACTCGAAGCTGTTGATGTTGTAGCACTGGAACGCGCTCTGAATGCCGGCCTTCGTGAGGCGGCGGATGTGCTCCTCGGCCCAGCCGGGCTGGGCCGGCACCGTCATCTCCTTGTAGGCATTGAACACGGCGGGGTCTTCCATCGAGGTGCCCTGGATGTCCCGGATGTCGAACTGTTCCAGCACATTCATCTGCGAGGTGTTGATCGTCACCGTGACCTGGTCGGGCTTGGGGTCGAGGTCGGCCAGCATGTGGCGCGTGTCGTCCGAGAGCCACTTGGCGGCCGCACCGTCGGTCTCGGGCGCGAAGCTGATCGAGCCGCCGACCTGGATGATCATTTCGGGCACGCGCGCGCGCACGCCGGCGATCAGTTCGTTGAACTTCGACAGGCGTTTGCTGCCCCGGCCGTCGAGTTCGCGCACGTGCAGGTGCAGCACGGTGGCGCCGGCGTTGTAGCAGTCGACCGCCTTCTGGATCTGCGCTTCCATCGTGACCGGGATGTCTTCGGGGAAGTCGGAGGGCACCCACGACGGCGCATACGGCGCGGCGGTGATGATCAATGGCTGCTGGTTTTCGGGGAACAGATGGCCGTCGAGAAAGTTCATGGCAAGACCTCGGGAGAAAGGAAGAGAAGGAAGACAAGGGCGCAGGACGCGCCCGCTCAGAAGACCGCTTCGCCGACGATGCCGGCGCGTTCCATCTTTCGATGGCAGGGCGGGTAGTCCATGACCGCGTAGTGCTGGGTCGAACGGTTGTCCCACATGGCCACATCGCCCGGCTGCCAGCGCCAGCGCACCTGGTACTCGGGGATCTGCGCCTGGCTCACGAGGTAGGCCAGCAGCATCGCGGCGCCAGGCTGGTGGTCCTGCCCGTAGCGCACGTTGGCCGGCGTGTGGAAGTTGGTGAAGTGGGTCGTGAAGCCGTTGACGAACAGGATCTTCTCGCCCGTGTCGGGGTGCGTGCGCACCACGGGGTGCTCGGCATCGGGGAACTGGGCCTTCAGCGCCAGGCGCTTCTCGATCGGCATCGCGGCGCCGAAGGTGGACTCGATGCTGTGGCGCGCGCGCAGCCCCGCAATCTGCTGCTGGATGTGCGCGGGCAGCTTCTCGAAGGCCAGCACCATGTTGGCCCACATCGTGTCGCCGCCCACGGGCGGGCATTCGACGCAACGCAGCACGCAGCCGAAGGGCGGTTTCTCGCGCCACGTGGCGTCGGTGTGCCAGCTGTTCTCGTAGCGGTCGACCGGCGTCTCGGGGTTCTTGTAGATGCGCACGAGTCCCGGGTGCTCGGGGTCGCTGCCGACCACGGGATGGTCTTCAAGCGCGCCGAAGTGGCGGGCGAAGGCGACGTGCTCGGCGCGCGTGAGTTCCTGCTGGCGAAAGAACAGCACCTTGTGCTGCACCAGCAGCGCGCGGATCTCGGCCGCCAGGCCCGCGTCGCGCGAGGCCTCGGCCAGCGACACATGGCGCAGCTCGGCGCCGATGGCGCAGGTCACGGGGTGGACCTGGATGCCGCGCGTGTGCACGGCGGGTGCGACCCCGTTCGAGGGGCCTGGCTGGATCGTGGAACCCATGTGTCTTGTCTCCTGTGCCGGTCGTGAATTGCCGCTGTGCGGCGGTGACCATGCTGGGAACAAGAATAGGTCGGGGCCCCTGCGCGCGCCCCCTCCTCGCAGGAGGGGGAACCGCCCCGAAAGGGGAGGGAGAAACCCTCAGTGCTCGGCGGCGAGTCCTCAGTGCCCCGCGGCGAGCAGTCCCAGGATGCGCGCGCGCTGGACCACCTGCGTGCGGGTGCCCGCGTCCAGCTTGGAAAACAGGTTCTTCACATGCCACTTGATGGTGGTTTCGCCCACCTGCATGGCGCGCCCGATCTCCTTGTTCGACAGGTTGCGCGCCAGCAGCGCCAGCACCTCGCCCTCCTTGGGCGTGAGCACGGCGCCGTGCGGCATCGGTGCTGCGGCCACAGGCGCGGGCGGCACCGGCGGTGCGATCGCGATCTCGGGCTGCGCGCCCTCGGCCGCGAGCGTGCCGATCCAGGCGCCCAGCTCGGGGTGCGCGTCGGACAGCACGCGCTGCAGGCCGAAGGCGCGCGCCAGGTCCATCGCCTCGCGCAGCAGCGCCTGCGCGGGCTGGCCGCAGCGCTCCAGCGCCAGTGCGCGCAGGCCCAGCAGCTCGATGTGCAGGCCGCCCTGCTTGCGCTGTCTCGCCTGTTCGTCGGCACGCGCGAGTTGCGCCAGGGCGTCGGGCCAGTCGCGCGCGGCGATGGCCGCGTGGGCGCGAGCCACGTCGCGCAGCGCTTCCACGCTGCGCCGCCACAGCGGGCCCTGCGGCAGCGTGGGGTCGGCCAGTTGCGCGTCGATGCGCTCGCACAGCTCGCGGCAGGTCTGGGCGCGGTGGCGCTGCGCGTGCAGGCGCACCTGCTCGGCCAGGCTGGCGATGCGCAGCCGCGGCAGGCGCCGCGCGGCACCGGCCGCGTCGAGCGCGTTCAGCAGCTCCAGCGCGCGGTGCTCCGCGCCTTCGGCCGCCGCGATGCGTGCTGCCGTGCGGTAGGCCTGCAACAGCGATTCGGGCAGGCCGCTGTGCTCGAGCACGTCGAGGCGGTCGGCCAGCAGCGTGGCGGCGTCGCCCGGCAGGTCGCGCTCCCAGGCCACCGACGCGAGCAGCGCGGCCAGGTTGCAGCTGAAGCGGTGGCGCCGGCCCATCTCGGCCTCGGCGCCGGCCACGGCGGGCCGCAACAGCTGTTCGGCCAGCAGCACCTGGCCTTCCCACGCATAGCTCAGACCGATGACCAGTTCGCTCCAGCGCCGGATGTAGTCGACGCCGTGGCCCGGGTGCCCGCGCAGGGCCTGCTGCTGGCGCAGGCGCGCGAGGGCCGGTTCGCCTTCGAGCAGCGCGCGGTAGGCCATGCGGTTGGCATGCGACTGCAGCAGCAGCGGATCGGTGAGCGGCACGGCCTCGGTCCACGGCGCGTGCAACTCCACGAAGCGGTCGGGGTCGTCCGCGAACACGGCAGCGCCGCCGAGGATCAGCGCGCATTCGCAGCGCAGGGCGTCGCCCACATCGGGCTGCGCGAGGATGCGTGCTACGAAGCGGCCGGCTTCTTCGTGCCGCTCGCTCGACGCCAGCGTCCACGCCGCGGCCAGCAGCAGGCGCGGGCGGCGGTCGAGTTCGTCGGCGCGCATCTGCGCCATCCATTCGAGCACCGTGGCCTGCCGGCCGCGCCGCATGAGGGATTCGTACAGGCTGCGCTCCGCAAGCTCGTAGGCGGTCTGGTGCTGGCCCGCGCTCAACGCATGGTGGGCGGCTTCGTCGAGCAGGTCGTGCGCGGCCAGCCACTGCGCGGCGCGCGCGTGCGCCGCCACCTGTTCGGCGGCATCGAGCGCGGCAAAACGCTGGCGCAGCACGTCGCGCGCCAGCGCATGCATGCGCAGCCACTCGCCCCCTTCGGCGGCAGCGAACACCGGCGTGTCGTTGCTCAGCCGGGCCAGCCGCGCCGCGGCATCGTCGACGCCGGAGACGGCGCGGCACAAGTCGGGATGCAGCAGGTCGAGCACGGCGATGCGGGCCAGGAAGTCGCGATCCTGGGGGTCGAGGTTGACCAGCAGCAGCCGCACCGGTTCGCCCTGCAGTTCGCCGGCGGCGGCCGTCATGTCGGACAGCGCCGCGTGCGCATCGGCCCCGCGCGAGATGATTGTCGTCGCCAGCTGCAGGCCCAACGGCCAGCCCTCGGTCAGCTCGTGCAGCCGCGCGGCCGTGTTGCGGTCGACGCGCGCGCCGAAGCGCGCCTGCACCAGCTGCAGCGTCTCGTCGAGGCTGAACTTCAGCAGCGCCGGGCCGATCTCCACGCACTGTCCGTAGGCCACGAGGTCCTCGATGTCGAGCCGGCCGTCGGGCCGCGTGGCGATGAGCGTGCGCACGTTGGGCGGCGCGTTGCGCAGCAGGTAGGCCAGTGCCTCGCGCGTGGCGGGCGGCAGGCGGTCGGCCTCGTCGATGACCAGCACCACGTTCAACGCCGCCTGCGCCAGCTCGGCCAGCAAAGCGGTGACGCTGCCGAGCGTGCCGGGCCGGTCGTCCTCGAACACGCTGCGCCCGAACGTGGGGCGGCCCATGGCGACGCGCAGTGCCAGCGCCAGGCTCTGCACCAGCCGGCCCGGATCGTCCTGGCTTTGCGCCGAGACCCAGCCGACCGGCACGCCCTGGCCCAGGTACTCCAGGCGCCACTGCGCGAGCAGCGAGGTCTTGCCGAAGCCCGACGGCGCCTGCACCACGAACACGGCGTGGTCGCGCAAGGCGTCGGCGCTGGACAGCAGCCGTGCGCGGGAAACGAGGTGACGCGGGACACGGGGCGGCGTCACCTTGAGCAGCAGGTCGCGCGGAACGCCGGTCGCATCGGGGGGCGGGAAGGTGGCCAAGGCTCGCTCTTGCTCGTGGGAGGAAGAGCGATTCTCCTCGTCAATCGCGCGAGGCCGAAGCGGGGCGCCGCGCACCCCGCTGCGCGCGGCGGTCCTTCGCGCTGCAACCGTACTGCGCATGGAACCAGCGCGACAGCCCGCTGGGCGCACAGAAGCCGAGCAGGCCCGCGACCTCGGCCAGCGGACGGTCGCTTTCCAGCACATGGCGCACGGCGAGTTCCTTGCGCACGTCGTTGACGATGGCCGAGAAACTCTGACCGTCGTCCGCGAGCCGGCGCTGGATCGTGCGGCACTCCACGCCCAAGTGCGCCGACACCTGCGCGATGCTGCAACGCCCGGTGGGCAGGAGCAGCAGCACCGTGCTGCGCACGTCGTCGGGCAGCGCCTCGCCGGGTGGCTGCACTGCCGCATCGAGCAGCTGCCGCGCATAGCGCGCCATGGCCGGGTCGGCCGAGGGGTTGGGCGTGTCCAGGTCTTCGCGCGCGCAGACGATGCCGTGGAAGTCCTGCTCGAACGCGACGGCCGGGCCCATCACGCGGTGGTGCGTGCGCAGGTCGCGCGGCGCGGGATGCGCCAGGCACACGCGCCGGGGTTGCCAGTCGGCGCCGAGAAACTGTCGCATGAGGCGCAGCATCACGCCCAGCGCGAGCTCGATGCGCTGGCGCGTGGCGCGGTTCGCCTTGCCGGGCTTCACTTCCTCGCGGATGAGTACCACGGAGTCGAAGTCCTCGACCATCAGCGACAGCGCGCCGTTGAGCAGCGGCAGGTAGCGCATCAGCACGGCCAGCGAATCGCGCAGCGTCGGTTGCTCGCGCATCAGCAGGCCGACGGCCCCGAGGTTCGACAGCCGCCGCCCCTCGGCCATGCACAGCCCGAAGCCCTCGTTGCCCGACTGCTCGGCCGATGCCTGCAGCAGCGCGGCGAGGCGGTCGACCGGAATCATCAGGTCGGGTTCGTCCAGCACGCGCGGGCTCAGGCCGGCGTCGAGCAGCATGCGCGCCGGGTCCAGTCCGCTGGCGCGCGCGACCTCGCGGTAGTGGGTGAGACTTGCTGCGCGGACCAGGCAAGACACGGTGCCGCACTTTCTCAGGGCACGAGCACGGTCGCGCCGGTGGTCTTGCGGCCTTCGAGTGCGCGGTGCGCCTCGGCTGCATCGGCGAGTGCGAAGCGCTGCTGCGGCTCGCTCACGATGCGACCAGCAAGCACATGGCCGAACAGCTCGTCGGCCATGCTCAGCATGTGTGGGCGCGGATGGATGTAGTGCACCATCGCCGGCCGCGTGAGCCAGATGGAACCCTTGCCCGCGAGCACCTTGGTGTCGAGGACCACGGACCCCGACGACGTGCCGTTGCTCACCAGCGTGCCGCGCGGCTGCAGGCAATCGAGCGAAGCTTCCAGCGTGTCCTTGCCTACCGAGTCGTACACGACCGGCACGCCCTTGCCGTCCGTGATCTCGCGCACGCGCTGAGCGATGTTCTCGCGCGAGGTCACGATGGTGTGGGTGCAGCCGTTGGCCTTGGCAACCGCGGCCTTCTCGTCGGTACTGACGGTGCCGATCATCGTGACGCCCATCGCGCGGGCCCACTGGCAGGCGATGAGGCCGACACCACCGGCCGCTGCGTGATACAGGATGGTCTCGCCGCCCTTCAGCGGATAGACCTGGCGAAACAGGTACTGCGCCGTCATGCCCTTCATCATCAGCGTGGCGGCGGTGCTGTCGGAGATGCCATCGGGCAGCGGGATGAGCACGTCGGCAGGCATCACACGCGCTTGCGAGTACGCACCCTGCGGCCCGAGCAGGTAGCCCACGCGATCGCCCACGCGGACGTCGGTCACGCCCGGCCCCACGGCTTCGACCACGCCCACCGCATCGGAGCCGAGGCCATTGGGCAGTGCGAGCGGATAGCGTCCGGTGCGGAAATAGATGTCGATGAAGTTGACGGCGATGAGGCTGTGGCGCACGCGCGCCTGGCCCGGGCCGGGCTCGCCGACCTCGACGTGTTCGAGCGTGAGCACGTCGGCGCCGCCGGTTTCATGGAAGCGGATGGCCTGGTTCATGGTGCGTCTCCTGGGGTGTCTGAATGCGGGATGGAACGGATTCTTGCGGCGCACCGCCACCGCGGGAAGCGTGGTCTTGGCGATGTCCCAAATCGACAAGCGGACGTCCCAATAAAGCAAGAACCGAGGGCGAGGTGCGCCGGATACTGGCGGCGTTGGCCCACCGAGGCCTGCGTGACACAAGAACCGGAGACACCCTATGAAACTGCTTCACTTTGTTCGCACCGCCGCTGTGGCGCTGGTCGGATGCTCGATGGCCCTCGGGGCCTGGGCACTGGGCGACAAGCCCCTCAAGCTCATCGTTCCCGCGCCGCCGGGCGGCACGATGGACATCGTCGCCCGCGTCGTCGGGCAGCAGATGGCGCTGGACATCGGCCGTCCCGTGATCATCGAGAACCGGCCCGGCGCTGGCGGCTCGATCGGCCTGCAAGCCATGCTGCAGGCACCGGCCGACGGCCACACGATCGTGATGGCCGCGAGCAACGTGCTGGCCGAAACGCCGCAGCTCGTGAAGATGCCCTTCGATCCGCTGAAGGACGTGGTGCCCATCGCCTCGGTGGCGCGCTCGGGCGTGGTGCTCGTCACGGCCGCGAACTTTCCGGCCAAGGACTTCCAGGGCCTGGTCGCCGAACTGAAGAAGCGCAAGGGCAAGAGCAGCTTCGCCAGCTACAGCCCCGGCACCGTGTCGCAGTACGCCGGCCTGATCCTCAGCGACCGCGCCGGGCTGGACATGCAGCACGTGGGCTATGCGGGCTCGCCGCCCGCGCTGCAGGACCTGCTGGGCGGCCAGGTCGACGTCATGTTCGACGGCATGCTCACCTCGATGCCGCTCATCAAGGCCGGCAAGCTGCGCCCCTATGCCTTCACCGGCAAGACCCGCTCGCGCTTCCTGCTCGACCTGCCGACCACCACCGAGCTCGGCTACCCCGACCTGCAGTTCCGCGGCTGGGTCGGCTTCATCGGCTCCGCCAAGTTGCCGGCGGACGTGCTGGCCAGGCTGCAGGCCACGATCGAGAAGGCCGCGCAGGTGCCTTCGGTGCTGCAGAAGCTGAACGACGTGGGCCTGGAGCCCGAGCTGAGCATCGACACGCCCGCGCTGATGGTCGAAACCCGGGCGCTGTCCGAGCGCAACGCCGCCATCGTCAAGAAGTACCGCATCCAGGCGAACTGAACGGCACCCGCCATTCCACCGGAGACCTCTCATGAAGATCAGACCCATCACGCCGTCGATCGGCGCAGAAATCACCGACGTCCACCTGGGCGAGGCCGCGCGCGATGCAGAGCGCTTTGCACCGATCCGCGCCGCGCTGCTCAAGCACAAGGTGCTGTTCTTTCGCGGCCAGGACATCACGCGCGGCGAGCACGTGGCGTTTGCGAAACGCTTCGGTGCGCTGGAAGACCACCCGGTGCTCGGCTCCGACCCCGACCATCCGGGGCTGGTGCTCATCCATCGCAGCGACAACAAGCACAGCTACGAGAACACCTACCACTGCGACGGCCTGTGGCGCACGACGCCGCCGCAGGGCTCGGTGCTGCGCTGCATCGAATGCCCCGAGATCGGCGGCGACACCATCTGGGTGAACATGGTGCAGGCGCACGACGAGCTGCCCGAAGAGATCAAGCAGAAGATCGCCAAGTTGCGCGCCAAGGCCAGCATCGAGCATTCGTTCGGCGCCGTGATGCCGATGGAAGCCCGCCTCAAGCTGGGCCAGGACAACCCGCCCGTGGAGCACCCCGTGGTGCGCACGCACCCCGAGACCGGCGAGAAGGTGCTCTACGTGGGCAGCTTCACCACGCACTTCGTGAACTACAGCACCCCCGAGAACGTGCGCCACGGCATCGACAAGACGCCGGGTGCGGCGCTGCTGCTGAACTACCTGCTCAGCCGCGCCACCATTCCCGAGTACCAGGTGCGCTGGTCGTGGCAACCGGGCGACGTGGTCGTCTGGGACAACCGCTGCACGCAGCACTACGCGCTGAACGACTACTGGCCCGCGCCGCGAAAGATGGAACGCGCCGGCATCGTCGGCGACGTGCCGTACTGAGCCGTGCGCTCCCTTCCGACCTTCGCATCGCAACCAGACAGACGCACGCCATGAACTTCCTCGACGGCCACCTCTTTCCCGAAAACCAGCAGCCGCTGATCATCACCGCCGCGCCCTATGCACCGGGCTGGCTGCCTTCCGACTTCCCGGGCGAGATCCCGGTCACGATGGAAGAGCAGATCCAGAAGGCGGTCGATTGCTACAACGCCGGCGCCACCGTGCTGCACCTGCATGTGCGCGAACTCGACGGCAAGGGCAGCAAGCGGCTGTCGAAGTTCAACGAGCTGATCGCCGGCGTGCGTGCGCGCGTGCCCGAAATGATCATCCAGGTCGGCGGCTCCATCAGCTTCGCGCCGGAATCGGAAGGGGCGGCGGCCAAGTGGCTCAGCGACGACACGCGCCACATGCTGGCCGAGCTGGAGCCCACGCCCGACCAGGTGACGGTGACCGTCAACACCTCGCAGATGAACGTCACGGAGCACGCCGAGCTGGCGGACTTCAAGGGCACCTCGCGCGAGATTCCCGCCATCTACGAGGCCTACAAGGAGATGACGGTGCCGGCGCAGCCGGGCTGGGTCGAGGAGCACATCCGCCGTCTCACGAAGGCCGGCATCCAGAGCGCCTTCCAGTGCTACAACATCAACAGCTTCGAGTCGGTCGAACGGCTCATGCGGCGCGGCGTCTACAAGGGCCCGCTGGTGATGAACTGGGTGGCGATCAGCGGCGGCATGGACGCACCGAACATCTACAACCTCGCGAACTTCGTGCGTGCGGTGCCCGACGGCGCGGTGCTCACGGTGGAAAGCTCGGTGCGTAACGTGCTGCCCGTGAACATGATGGGCATTGCGATGGGCCTGCACGTGCGCTGCGGCACCGAGGACGTGCTGTGGAACCAGACGCGCTCGGCCAAGATCGGCACGGTGGCGCAGATCGCGCAACTGGTGGCCATTTCGCGCCAGTTCGGCCGACCGATCGCCACGGCGCAGCAGGCGCGCGAGATCTCGAAGATCGGCGTGTTCTACGAGACGGCCGAAGAATCGCTCGCGGCCAACGGCTTCGCACCGAACCGCAACGGGGGCAATCAGGGCTTCCTGCGCAAGGCGGCTTGAGCGTGGTGATGAAGGCGCGTTTCACTCACGGCTTCTGGCGCTTGCTCGAGAGCCTCTCGCATGCTCTGCGCTTCGAAGATATCGCGCCTCAGAACGCGCGCACCGCGCCCTGAGCCACCGCGCCGGCCGTCTGCTTGCTCCACTGCGAAGCGCTACAGCCGAACTGATTGCGAAACCAGTGGCTGAAGCTGCTGGGCCCTGAAAAGCCCAACAGCTCGGCCACCTCGCTCAGCGGCAGGTCGCTGTCGCGCAGGTGGCGCTTCACGAGGTCGGAGCGCACATGGTCGAGCAGGCTGCTGAAGGTGAAGCCTTCGGCCTCGAGCCGGCGGTGCAGCGTGCGGCGGTCCACGCGCAGGTGCCGCGCCACTTCCTGCGCCGTGCAACCGCCGCCGGGCATCAGCGCGAGGATGAGTTCGCGGCAGGCTTCGCGCGTGCTCTCGCCGCGGTCTTTCAGCGCCGCATCGAGGTACTCGCGCGCAAAACGCGCCGCGCCCTGGTCGCCCGATTCGCGCGGCTTGCGCAGGTCGGCCGCCAGGCACACGAGGCCGTTGAAATCCTGGTTGAACTTGACGTGGCGCCCGAAGAAGGCGCGGTGCGCCGACACGTCCGCCGGCGGGCGGTGCGTGAAGCACACCTGCTGTGGTCGCCACTGCGGATCGATGAGTTCGCTGAGGATGCGGAACATGATGCCCACGGCCAGCTCCATCGACTGGCGCATCGGCAGCCCGGGGCTGGGCAGCAGGTCTTCCTGGATGATGACCATGTCGCCCGTGTCCTCGAGGCGAAAGCTCAATGAGGCGTTCACCAGCTTGAGGTAGCGGCCCAGCGTGTCGAGCGCGTCGCGCGGTGTGGGCTCCTCTTTCAGCACGACGCTGATGGGCCCCAGCGCCGAGAGCTTGCGCTGCGCCGCCAGCCGCAGCGCGAAATCTTCGGTGCGCGTGGCGCGCGCGGTGATCTCGAGCAGCTCGCGCACCGCGTCGCCGGGGATCAGCGTCTCGGGGTGTTCGAGCAGCTGGGCCTTCAGCCCCACAGTGCGCATGAAGGCATGCGGGTCCCGGCCGAGCGACTGCACCAGCTCCACGTAGCCGCTGAGGGTCGCGCTGCGCATCAGTCGACCGAGGTGTTTCATGGTGGCTTGTGCAGAGGCCCCGCGCTCACTCGGGGCTGATCTTGAGTTTCAGTTTCTCGATGATGGCCCGATTGTGGGCGGTCGTGGCGTCCAGCGCTTGGCGCCACGCGTCGGCGACTTGCCGGATCGCGACAGCGCAACCCGTTCCGGCACGCGCCGTTCCAATGCCCCAGAAAGACAAAACCGCGCCCCCGATGAGCAAGAAGTTTTCGCAGGTGCGCCAGAAACTGGGGGTGCAAGAACCACCATCCCACCGGAGACACCCCCTCATGAACTTCCTCGACGGCCACCTCTATCCCGAGAACCAGCAACCCCTGATCATCACGGCCGCGCCCTATGCGCCGGGGTGGATTCCCGCCGACTTTCCGGAAGACATTCCGGTCACGATGGAAGCGCAGATCCAGAAGGCCGTCGATTGCTACGAAGCCGGCGCCACCGTGCTGCACCTGCATGTGCGCGAAGCCAACGGCAAGGGCAGCAAGCGCCTGTCGATGTTCAACGAGCTGATCGCCGGCGTGCGTGCCCGCGTGCCCGAGATGGTCATCCAGGTGGGTGGCTCGATCAGCTTCGCACCCGAGGACGACGGCTCCGCCGCCAAGTGGCTCAGCGACGACACGCGCCACATGCTGGCCGAGCTCACGCCCAAGCCCGACCAGGTGACCGTGACCGTCAACACCACGCAGATGAACGTGACCGAGCACGCGGGGCTGGACGACTTCAAGGGCCTGTCGCGCGGCGACCCGCGGCTGTATTCGACCTACAAGGACATGATCGTTCCTTCGAACCCCAGCTGGGTCGAGGAGCACATTCGCCGCCTCACGGCCGCGGGCATCCAGAGCGAGTTCCAGTGCTACAACATCAACAGCTTCGAGACCATCGAGCGGATGATCCGCCGCGGCG
This sequence comes from Variovorax sp. EBFNA2, assembly GCF_033802765.1. Classification (NCBI taxonomy): domain Bacteria; kingdom Pseudomonadati; phylum Pseudomonadota; class Betaproteobacteria; order Burkholderiales; family Comamonadaceae; genus Variovorax; species Variovorax sp. EBFNA2. The sequence continues at coordinate 5,307,973 of NZ_CP138496.1, read as the reverse complement.
TCTACAAGGGCCCGCTGGTGATGAACTGGGTGGCGATCAGCGGCGGCATGGACCAGGCGAACATCTACAACCTGGCCAACTTTTTGCGAGCCGCACCCGACGGCTCGGTGGTCACGGTCGAGAGCTCGGTGCTCAACGTGCTGCCCGTGAACATGATCGGCATCGCCCTGGGCCTGCACGTGCGCTGCGGCATCGAGGACGTGCTCTGGAACCAGACCCGCACCGGCAAGATGAGCTCGGTCGAACAGATCAAGCAACTGGTGCGCATCTCGACCGAGTTCGGCCGCCCCATCGCCACCGCGCAGCAGGCGCGCGAGATCATGAAGATCGGCGTGTTCTACGAAACCACCGAAGAGACGCTGCAGGCCAACGGCTTCGCGCCCAACCGCAACGGCGCCCAGCAGGGCTTCCTGCGCAAGCCGGCCTGATATCGCTGTCCCGGGGGCGGTTGACGTACCGACTGGTCAGTCGGTAGACTGGTTCGATCGCGCGGCTCGTTGGGCCGCATCGCATCGCACAGAAAGCCCCCCGATGAGCGAGAACTTCGCAGCCGAACTCCATCGCCGCGCCACCACGGCCCTGCAGGCCGGGCGCGCCGACGCGCAAGGGGAGGGCGAGCGCGTGCCGGTCGGCCAGTACACCGACGAGGCCATTGCGCGCGACGAGCGGCGATTGATGCAGCGGCATCCGCAGCCGGTGGCTTCCAGCGCATCGATTGCCTCGCCGGGCGCGTGGCTGTCGCTCACGCACACCGGCGTGCCGCTGCTGCTGGTGCGCCAGGAGAGCGGGCAGGTGCAGGCCTTCCTGAACGTGTGCCGCCACCGCGGCGCGCGCGTGGTGCCCGAGGGCAGCGGCAGCGAGGCGCGTGCCTTCGTCTGCCCGTACCACGCGTGGACCTACAAGCCCGATGGCGCCTTGCGCGGCGTGCCCGAATCGTTCGGCTTTCCCTGCCTGAGGCAGGAAGAGTCGGGCCTGCGCCAGCTCGCCACGGTCGAGCGCGCGGGCGTGGTCTGGGTCGTGTGCGATCCGTCGCTGGCGGACAGCGACCCCGGCGCGCACCTGGGTGCGCTCATGGACAACCTCGAATCGCTGGCCGGGCTGCGTGCGCCCGTGGCCTATGCGCCGCGCACTTATGAGGTCGAGGCCAACTGGAAGCTGCTGGTCGACGGCTCCTTCGAGGCGTACCACTTCAAGGTGGCGCACCGCGAGACCATCGCCCACATGTTCCTTCACAACCTGCAGGTCATCGACGAGTTCGACCTGAACCGGCGGCTGTACCTGCTCAAGGCGAAGTTTCAGGAACACGCGCCCGACGCCGCCGGTTTCGATCCGCGGCGTTTCGGCAACCTGACCTACTTCTTCTTTCCCAACACGACCATCCTCGTGCAGCCCGACCACGCGCAGCTCAGCATGCTGGAGCCGCTGGGCGCCACGCGCACGCGGGTGCACGAGCTCACGTTGATTCCTGAAACGCCAGCGTCGGAGAAGGCAACGGCGCACTGGGACGCCAACGTCGCGCTGTACCGCCGCACGCTCGCGGAAGACTACGCGCTGGCCGAATCGATCCAGGCCGGGCTCGCATCGGGCGCGAACGACGCGCTGAGCTTCGGCACCTTCGAGTACGCCGCGCCGCGCTTCCATGCGCAACTGGCGCAGCAGGTGGCGGCCATGCCCGCCGCACGCTGACGCGGGGCGGTGTCGCGCGTGCAACAACCAGACCACAAGACACAAGAAAGAATGGCGCGCATCGCGTCTGATCGCCGGTCGCGTTGTCGCGGCATGCGCGCTTCAGCGTGACGCTCTCCAGAACCGACCGATGGCCACCCTTGCCCTTTCCCGCAAAGAAATAATCCTCGCGCGCGCGGAGCAGCACTTTGCCGACCACGGCTTCCAGGGCGCGTCGCTGTCGGCCATTGCGCGCGACTGCGAGGTCGGCAACCCGGGGCTGCTGCACCACTTTCCGAGCAAGGAGGTGCTGTACCGCGCCGTGCTCGAAAAGCAGGCGGAGGACCTGACGGCGCGCATCTGCAGGCGCGTCGAAGCGGCCCCCGACCTGCCCGCGCGGCTGCAGGCGTTCGTCGCGCTGCAGGTCGAATGGATGCACGCGCGGCCCACGGGCTTCAAGCTCGTCACGCGCGAACTGCTCGACAACGCCGAGCGCATCCAGCATGCGCAGACCCGGCCGCTCGAAGGCTTCCTGCAGGCCAGCCTGGCGCTGGTGGCCGCGGCGCAGAAGGCCGGCCTCGTGCGCGACGACCTGTCGGCCGTGGTGGTGCTCACGCTCATCTTCGGCACGCTGAACTACGCAAAGATGGCGCGGCCCACTTTTGCCAAGACCTTCGCCGAGCCCGCGCTGAAGAGCGACGCGGCCTGGATGAAGGCGATGGCGCGCGATGTGTTGCGCGTCATCTCGCCGCCCTGATTTTTTTCTTTCTCTCTTCCCAGCAACCCCGACCAAAGGACGTTCCCTTGAAAACCCGCATCACCGAACTCTTCGGCATCCGCCACCCGATCATCCAGGGCGGCATGCACTACGTCGGCTTTGCCGAGCTGGCTGCAGCCGTCTCCAACGCCGGCGGCCTGGGAATCATCACGGGCCTCACGCAGAAGACGCCGGAGCTGCTGGCCCGCGAGATCGCGCGCTGCCACGAGATGACCGATAAGCCCTTCGGCGTGAACCTCACCTTTTTGCCGACCTTTGCCTCGCCGCCGTACCCCGAGTACATCGCCGCCATCGTCGAAGGCGGCATCAAGGCCGTGGAAACCGCGGGCCGCAGCCCCGAGGCCTACATGCCCGCGCTGAAGGCCGCGGGCATCAAGGTGATCCACAAGTGCACCTCGGTGCGCCACGCGCTCAAGGCCGAGCGCATCGGTTGCGACGCGGTGAGCGTCGACGGCTTCGAGTGCGGCGGCCACCCCGGCGAAGACGACGTGCCCAACATGATCCTGCTGCCGCGCGCGGCCGAAGAACTGAAGATCCCGTTCGTCGCCTCGGGCGGCATGGCCGACGGCCGCAGCCTCGTGGCCGCGCTCGCGCTGGGCGCCGAGGGCATGAACATGGGCACGCGCTTCATCGCAACCAAGGAAGCGCCGGTGCACGCCAACGTGAAGCAGGCCATCGTGAACGCTTCGGAGCTCGACACGCGCCTGATCATGCGGTCGCTGCGCAACACCGAGCGCGTGATCAACAACGCGGGCGTCGAGCGCCTCATCGAAATCGAACGCATCAAGGGCGACGCGCTGAAGATCGACGACATCATGGACCAGGTCGCCGGCATCTACCCGAAGGTGATGACCGAGGGCCACATGGACGCCGGCGCCTGGAGCTGCGGCATGGTGGCCGGCCTGATCCACGACGTGCCCAGCTGCGCCGAGCTCATCGACCGCATCATGGCGCAGGCGGATGAACTCATCGCCAAGCGCCTGGCGGGCATGCTGAACGGTTGAGCTTTCAGTAGGTCACGGTCACCGTGATCGTGCTGCTGTAGGCGCCCGGCGCCACGTACTGAGCGGCCGGAATGCGGCCGTAGACGGTGTGGGGGCGCAGCGTGGTGACGCCACCGAGGGTCGCCAGCGCGCTGTAGCTGTCGCTGATGCTGTTGAGGCCCCAGACGGTGCTGCGCGCGTTGGTGGTGTAGAGGTTGTAGCCCAGCGGTGTGGCACCGACCGGGCCCACCATCTGCCGGCTGGTGATGTTGCCGGCCGAGCCCGCGTCCAGGCTGATCGTGAACGACAGCGTCACCAGGATGCCCAGGCCCGTGACCGTGCCGGCGACGGTCACGGTCGAGGTGTTGTCCTTGGGCGTCGCGACGGCCGGGTCGTAGTTGCCGAAGGCCAGCGCTGTCGCACTGACGGTGGCGCTGCAGCTGAACACGCCCACGCCCGAGCACGCGGCCAGCGACGCGCCCGGGGCCAGCAGGCCCGCCAGCGCCAGTGCAACGGTCAGCGCGGGAACGACGACACGGGTTCGCATCGGTAAGGTCCCATTGAAGGCAGGGCGCCGGCAGCGCGGTCGGGCGCGCCCAGCGTGAAGCGGCAATGCCCGCTCTTCCATCGAGCCTCGAAGCGCTCGTGCGGTTGCGGATCGTCCACCGACACCAGCCCGTTGAAGCCCGACAGCAACGACGTGCCGCGCGCCGGCCGCATCACATCGATGCCCGGCGGCAGCGGGTTGCCGTCGGGCAGCAGCACCGTCACGTTCGCCACCACGTCGCGCGCGATGTCGAAGCTCGCCTGCGCCACGCCCTTGTGGCGCGGCACCACGCGCAGTGCGTCGCTGCGCACCTGTGCCTGGATCGGCAGGTCGGCGTTGTCGATGCTGATGTGGTTGGGCTCGTAGGCGCGCAGGCCCGAGACGACGGCGCGGCCTTCGCTGTTGGTGGTGGTCCAGGGCTGGTTCTCGCGGTAGACCTGCACGTTCGCGGCGCCGGGCACGGTCACGAGCGCAAAAGCGTCGTCCGACTGGCGCGTGGCAAAGGCCAACCCGCCCGCGAAGCCAACGGCACCGCTGGCGCGCACGCGTGCCGCGGTCTGGCCCTGGGCGCGCGCGGCCTCGGCCGTCAGCATGCCGTAGCGACCGCGCCAATCGACACTGGCTTCGCTGCGCGCGTTCTCGCCGCCGGCCGCGCGCAGCCGGTAGCCCCAGCCCGTGTCCCCGGGCGGCTGCTGCACCCACTCGGCCACGGCCGAATGGCCGCCCGGCTTCTGCTGCTGCACCGAGAGCGTGGCGTGCTGGCGCTCGCCGGGCGTGAAGGTGAGGCTCACGCTCACCGAGGTGACGGAAGGCTTGCCGTCCTGGCGCGTGTGGGCCACCGAGGTGCCGAGCCATGCATTGCCGCCGATGCCGATCGACCAGCTGGCCGTGGTCACGCCGATGTGCTCGCCGGTGTTGTAGCGCAGCCGCGTGTGGCTCGCGCCCAGCGTGCCGTAGCGGCCCAGCGAGCGGCCCGCGAACAGCTGGGTCTGTGCGTTGGTGTGCACCGGGCTGTCCTGCCAGGCGATCTGCGTGAAGCCGCGGCTGGCCACCTGCCGGCTGGCCGAAAAATTCCACTCGTCGCTGGTGCGCGTGTAGGCGGCGCGCCAGAGGCGGCCGCTGCCGCCGTCGCGGTTGCGGCTCGCGGCGCCGTGCATGGACAACTCGCCCAGCGTGCCCCAGACCCAGGTCACGCCGCCGCCCGCGGTCTGGCTGCGCGCGCTGGCTTCGCCGCGCGCCTCGACGGTCACGCTGTCGTTCACGCCATGGCGCCAGGTGCCGGCGACGAACGGCGGGCCGTAGTCGAAGCTGCGCTCGCCGTAGCGCAGGCGCGTCCAGCCCGCTTCGAGCGAGTAGTCGGAGAGCCCCGCGCGCAGCAGGTTCGAGCTCACGTAGTACGGCGTGGTCACGGTGCGCTGCACGCCGAGCGCGTCGGTGACGGCGAAGCGCATCTCGCCCGCGCCTGTGAGCACGGGCACGTCGCTGAGCGCGAACGGGCCGGCGTCGACGCGGCGCTGGTAGCGCAGCGTGTCGTTCACGTACACCTCCACCGCCGACGGCACGGCCGCGCCGCCGCGCAGGGTCGGCATCGGGTAGCTGATGTAGCCGGGCTGCAAGCCGAAGCGGGTGCCGAACTGCACGCCGCCGAAGCGAAAGGGCGTGGACCACGCAGCCGCCTGGGTGACCGCGTCGCCCACGGTGAGGCGCGTGAGCCGGGCCGGGTCGTCGCGGCGGAAGTAGCTGTCCAGCCGATTGGTGCCGCGCCCGCCGAACGCGGACTGGCCTGCGACGAAGCTCGTGCCCGCCAGCCCCCATTCGCCCGAGGCCGCCGCATCGAAGTAACCCGAGGCACGCGTGCCTTCGCGGTCGTGCTGCAAGGCCAGGTCGTAGTTGAGGAAGGCGCCGAAGGCCGAGGGCGACAGCGGCGGGCGGTCGCCCGCATGCGCGTGCACCGTGCCCAGCGTGAACGCCTCGGCGGGCACGCTCAGGTCCACGCTTTGCGCGCCTTCGTCGAGCTGCAGCTGCGCGCCCGGCAGCGTGCGCAGGTCGTAGTAGTCGGTGCCCTCGCGGCGCAGCGCCGCGGTGGGAGGCCGCACCAGGCGCCAGGCCGCGAAGTTGGGCTCGGACGCCAGCAGCTGGGTGCCGCGCCGCAGCAGCGGTCGCGGCGCCGGCTGGCTCAGTCCGTTGATGCGCACGTCGAGGATCGCCGGCTGCACCTCGCCCGCCGCATCGATGGAGGCGGTCTGTGCGCAGGCCACGCGCAGGCCCAGCCAGCCGCAACAGGCCCACAGGTTAGCGTGGCGTGGCAGGCGCACGGGGCACGCGCACGGTAGCGCCGGACGAGGCCTCGGGTGCATCGGTGGCGGCCTCGATCTGCAGGCGGGTGTCGGGCGGCAGGGCGGGCAACTCGATGTCGATGCCGGCCGACCGCCCGGCCAGCGCGTACTGTGACAGGCTCTTGCGCAGCAGCTCGGTGCCGTCCTCGCGGCGCACCACGAGCTGCGTGACCTGGATGTGCTCGCTGCCCTGGTTGTCGAACACCAGCTTGTAGCGTCCGCCGCGGTCGGCCTGCAGCGACCATTGCAGCGCGCGGCGCGGCTGCAGCGGCGGCACGAACACGGGCACGCCGATGCGCAGCAGCGTCTGCACTTTCGCGCCCTCGCCGCCGTCCGCCGGCAAGGCCTGGTCGCGCGGCAGCTGGCGCAAGAAGATGCGGTAGCTGCGCTCCGCGGCCTCGGCCGGCACCTGCAATCCGAGGCGCACGATCTGCCGCCCGCCCGGCGGCAGCCGGAAGATGCTCGGGTTGACCAGCACGTCGCGCGTGGGTTCATAGACATCGCGCCCGTCCTGCTGCGACCACGCCACCACCTCGGCCTGCACCGCGACTTCGGTGTCTTCGGCGTTGCCCATCGTGAGCGAGGCGACCGGGCGCTGCGGTGTGAGCACGATGCGCAGCGGCGCCACGCTGAGGCTGGTGGCGGCAGCGGGAAAGGGCGCCATCAGCAGGCCGGCCCACAGGGCGAGCCCCAGCAGGAATGCGCGGCGCATGCCGGTCAGGCGTGCAGTCAATCCGGTCAGTAGGTCAGCGAGACGGTGATCGTGTCCGTGTAGTCGGTGGCCGGCGCCGCGGCGTACTGCCCTGTGGGAATCTGGCCGTAGATCGTCTGCGTCTGGGGCAATCCGCTGCCGGTGTAGCCGGTGCCCGCGACGCTGTCGTCCCAGTTGGTCAGGTGGCCGCTGTCCTTGAACAGGCCATAGCCCAGCGTGTTGTTGCCGGCGGCCGACGAGCCGCTGGTCATCAGGCGGTTCGCTACCGTCCCGCCGCCCGCGCTCAGGCCGATCGAGTAGGGCGTGCCGAAGGTGCAGGTGACGTTGAGGCTGGTGGTGCCGTTCAGCGAGGCGGCCGACGGGTCGTAGCTGCCGAACGCCAGTGTGGCCGGCGTCGTCATGAGGCAGGCCTTGAGCACGGTGGCCGTCACCTGGAAGGTCGTGGTCGTGGTGACCGCCAGTGCGGATGGTGCCAGTGTCAGCAAGGCGCCGACGGGCAGCACGGTACGGGCCAGGGTGCGAAGGAGGGAGCGAGGCAGGTGGCGCATCGGACGGGACCTTTCATCGGTGGACTGGAAACCCAGGAACGACAACGAAAATCCACCCACCGGTTTCGGTAGCGGGCGATCCCTTTCTACCCAATCTCTCCCCGACGGGACAGGGGACATGCACCACCGTCCCAAAGCGGCTACAGATTTTTCTGATACCGGGAAAACCCATGAGTCATTTCGGTCTACAACCCGCTCGCGGCACAGGCGCTTGCCGGCATGCGACGCGTCTGTTGTCTGCCGATGGTTGCACCTGCTGTGTATAGAACCGTTTACATTTACGCCCTGGGAGGCGCCACCCGACGCCGTTGCAATCTTGCCTGCGAGGTCCACCAACCGTGATCACCGAAATTCATGCGGATGCCGCGCCTGCGGGCCTCGCCTCGGGGTTCACCATGGCGTTCCAGCCCATCGTCGACCTGGGCCGGCACGAGATCTATGCCCATGAGGCGCTGGTGCGCGGCCTGTCGGGCGAAGGCGCCGCCGAGGTGCTGGGGCGCATCGATCCGGTCGACCGCTTCGCCTTCCACGAAGCCTGCCGCGTCAAGGCCATCGAGATCGCCTCGGGCCTGGGCATGAAATCCCGCCTCAGCCTCAACGTCATGCCCAACGACGTCGCGGGACAGGCCGAGTGCTTCCGCACCGCCATGGCTGCGGCCAGGCGCTGCAGGTTTCCGGTGCGCCAGCTGATGTTCGAGGTCACCGAAGGCGAGCGCGTGCGCGACCTGCACGGCCTGGCCGACACCTTCCGGGTCTTCAAGCGCCACGGATTCACCTCGGCCATCGACGACTTCGGCGCGGCCTACGCAGGCTTCGAACTGCTGGCCGCGTTCCAGCCCGACGTGGTGAAGCTCGACATGAGCCTGATCCGCGGCATCCATGCGGACCCGGTGCGGCTGACCATCGTGCGGGGCTTTGTCGCCACCTGCGACGAGCTGCAGATCCGCGTGATCGCCGAAGGCGTGGAGGCGGCCGAAGAGGTGCGCGCGCTGCGCGAGCTCGGCGTGGAGCTGTTCCAGGGCTACCTGTTCGCGCGGCCGGCCATCGCCATGCTGCCGGCGGTGGCGTGGGACGCCGCCGCCTGAGCTGAGCCTGCTCCCGCGTCAGACGTTGCTGGTCGCGCGCACTTCCTCGAGCGTGGTCCGGCCCGCCAGCACTTTCTCGATGCCGTCCTGACGCAGCGTGCGCATGCCTTCGCGCATGGCGGCGTCCTGCAGTTCCTCGGCGCGCGCGCCGCCCTGCACCAGCCGGCGCAGCCCCTTCGACATCACCATGAGTTCGTGGATGCCCACGCGGCCCTTGAAGCCGGTGTCGTTGCAGTGCTTGCAGCCGGTGCTGCTGTAGGTCTGCAACTGGCCGTCGCGCCCGTGGCGCTGCAGCCACTCGGCGCGCACCGCGTCGCGCGCGGCCGGCGTGTCTTGTGTGCCGAAGGCGTGCATGTAGTCGGCCAGCAACTCCTCGACCGCCTCGCTCGTCGCGGGGCGGCTCTGCACGCACTGCGGGCACAGGCAACGCACCAGCCGCTGTGCCAGCACGGCCAGCAGCGAGTCGGCAAAGTTGAACGGGTCCATGCCCATGTCGAGCAGGCGCGTCACGGTTTCGGGGGCGCTGTTGGTGTGCAGCGTCGACAGCACGAGGTGGCCGGTGAGCGAGGCCTCGATGGCGGTCTTCGCGGTCTCGGCATCGCGGATCTCGCCGACCATGATCACGTCGGGGTCGGCGCGCACGAAGGCGCGCAGCGCCTTGGCAAAGGTCCAGTCGATGCGCGGGTTGACCTGCACCTGGCGCAGGCCCGGCTGCGTGATCTCGATGGGGTCTTCGGCCGTCCAGATCTTGCGCTCGGGCGTGTTGATGCGCATGAGCGCCGAGTGCAGCGTGGTGGTCTTGCCCGAGCCGGTGGGGCCCACGCACAGCACCATGCCGTAGGGCCGGTCGACCGCCTGCGACAGCTGCGCCAGGTTGCGCTCCGACAAGCCCAGCGCATCGAGCGCAATGGGCTTGGCCGAGGCCAGGATGCGCATCACCACGTCTTCCAGGCCGTTGTTCGTGGGGATGGTGGCCACGCGCAGCTCGATGCGGTGCTGCGGCGAGTACTTCGAGAAGTTGATCTTGCCGTCCTGCGGCTTGCGCTTTTCGCTGATGTCCAGGTCGCACATGATCTTCACGCGCGCGACCACGGCGTTGCGGTAGCTGGGCGGCAGCTCCAGGTAGGTGTAGAGCCGGCCGTCGCGGCGAAAGCGGATGCGCGTTTTTTCCTGGCCCGGGTCGCTCTCGATGTGGATGTCGGAGGCGCCCTCGCGGTGCGCTTCGAGGATCATGCTGTTGATCATGCGCACCAGCGAGTTGTCCGACTGCTCCACGGGCGGCTCGCCGGCGGCGGGCGCGGCGGCCGATTCTTCCTTCTCGAGCGTCTTCAGCAGCGTGCTGGTGCCCGTCATGTCGAACTCGAGCGGACGCATCGGGTCGTTCATGTCGACCACCGGGCGGTCGGCCGCCACCTGGCCGACCTTCTCGTAGGCCTTGTGCAGCACGCCGTCCAGGTCCAGGCACTGGCCCAGCACGGGGATCACCTTCATCTGCGCGATGAACTCCACTTCGTCGATCACCGCGTGCCGGTTGGTCGGATCGTCGAGCGCCAGCACCAGGCGCCCGCCGTGCAGCATGAGCGGCATGACCTGCAGGCGCCGCGCGGCTTCGTGGCTCACCTTGCGCAGCGCGTCGGTCGCGGCCGGAAACACATGCAGGTTCACGAGCGGGTAGCCCATCTTGCGCACCAGCGCGGTCTGCAGCTGGCCGCGGCTCACGACGCCCATGCGCACCAGCGTCTCGCCCAGCGGCACGGTGGGCTCGCGCTGCTGCTGCTTGAGTGCGGCGTCCAGCTGCGTCTGCGTGACCATGCCCAGCGACATCAGCGCCTGGCCGATGCGCGCGATCGGCATGCGGCTTTGCAGTTCGAGCTCCTGCACGAGCTGTTCGGGCATGACGACTTCGGTGGCGGCCATGGATGGATCTCCTGGTGGTGTGGGGGCGGCGAGGTCTCGACGCTAACGGAAAAACGCGAACCGGTTGCGGCCCTGCGACTTCGCATCGTAGAGCGCCGTGTCCGCGCGCGCGAGCAATTCGCCGGCGCCGACGGTGGCATCGACCGTCTCGAGGAACACGACGCCGATGCTGGTCGTGACGTCCAGCCGCCGGCCGTCCACATGGAACACCGGCGCCTCGATGTGCGCGACGATCTTCTGCGCCACGCCCGCCACCGCGTCCTTCGAGCGCACGTTCTCGAGCACGATCACGAACTCGTCGCCCGCCAGGCGCACCACGGTGTCGGTCTCGCGCACGCTGCAGCGCAGGCGCCGGGCGTATTCGGCCAGCACGCCGTCGCCGATGGCGTGGCCGAGCGTGTCGTTGATCGATTTGAAGTGGTCGATGTCCAGGAACATCAGCGCCATGCCGCCGTCGGCGCGGCGCGCGCGCGACATCGCCGCGGGCAGCTGCTCGTTGAAGGCCAGCCGGTTCGGCAGGCCGGTCAGCACGTCCATGCGCGCCAGCTCGATGAGCTTGCGCTCGGCCTCCTTCAGCGCCGTGACGTTGAAGGCCATGAGATAGAAGCCCACCACCTGGCCGTTCAGGTCCTTGTCGGGAATCAGGTTGGCCTGGAAGTGCCCCTCGCGGTCGTGCAGCGGCGCCTGCACCGGATAGTGCGTCGGCTTGCCGGCGAACACAGTCGGCAGATGGGGCAGGTGCTGCACATACATGGCCTCGCCCAGGGCCGAGCGCATCGTCACGCCGTCCAGGGGCTGGCGTTCGCCCAGGCCGGCCATCTGCCGCGCGCGGCTGTTGCCGTACAGGCAGTTCTCGTCGCGGTCGAAGTAGCCCACCAGCGCCGGAATGTTGTCGGTCACGTCGCGCAGGCGCTTTTCCTGCTGCGTGAGGGCGCGGCGGATGTTCACTTCGTCGGTGATGTCGAAGGTCATCGCGAACACGCCGTGCACCATGCCCTCGGCGTCCTGGTCGGGGATGTAGTGGGCCTTGAAGGTGCGCTCGCCGATGCCCAGCGCCGGGTCGCCGACCTTCTCGATGATCACCGTCTCGCCCGCCAGGGCGCGCTCGATGTGCGGGCGGACCACCGCGAAATCGGCCTCGCCCCGGATGCCCGGCATCCACCGGCCGACCAGCGGATTGCCGTTGTGCAGCGCCCGCACCTTGGCATTGACGAAGGTGTAGTACAGCCCGGAATCGACGTGCGAGACCAGTGCGGGAATGTTGTCGGCAATGGTGCGGATCTGCGCCTCGCTGTGCGCCAGCTCGAGCTCGATGCGCTTGCGCTGGGTGATGTCGAAGGTCATCGCGTAGTAGCCGCGCACCTGCCCCTGCGGGGCGACATCGGGAATGAAGTCGGTCTGGAAGAAGTGCTCTTCCTCGTCGCGGTGCGCGGCGCCGCGCCGCTCGAACGACACGGCTTCGCCCGCCAGCACCCGCTGCAGGTTGCTCTCCAGCGTCGGGTCGTCGTGCAGGCCGCTCATGCTCTGCACGGGCTGGCCCACGAGTTCCTCGACGGTGTAGCCCAGTTCCTCGCACAGCCGCGCGTTCACGAAGGTGTAGCGGCCCTGCGCGTCGGCGTGCGAGATCATGGCCGGCAGGTTGTCGGTGATGTCGCGCAGGAATTTCTCGCTCGTCTGGCGCTGCTGCATGAGCCGGTCGAAGGTGCGCGACAGGTCGCCGATCTCGTCGTCCGGGTAGGTGCGCGCCACGGCCGCGCGGTCGGGGGCCGCGTGGGCGTCGAGCATGTGGCGGTGCAGTTCGGTGACCGGGCGCAGCAGCCGCCGCGCCACGGCCAGCGCCAGCGCACCAGCCAGCAGCGCCAGCACGATGGCGCCGATCCACGCGGTGCGCTCGATGGCGTCGATGCGCGCGAAGGCCTCGTGGCGCGGGTACATCGAGCCGATGATCCAGTCGGCCTGGCGGATGCGCTTGAAGGCGTACAGGCCGGGCACGCCCGCGTGGTTGATGCCTTCGAAGGTGCCTTCGAAGCCCGCCAGCGCGCGGCCGAGATCGGGGGCGTCGTCGGCCATCGCCGCGTTGGCCTGCTTGAGCACGCGGTCGGCCAGCGGGTGGTCGATCACGATGCCGTCGGCGGTGGTGATGAACACGTAGCCGGTCTGGCCGAAGCGCACGTCGGCCAGGTCGCCCAGGATGTTGCGGTCCTTCAGGTTGATGGAGCCCGAGATCACGAAGCGCACCCGGCCGTCGCGGTCGCGCACGGGCTCGGTGATGGCCACCTGCGCCAGGCCGCTGAGCCGGTTGCGGTAGGGCTCGGAGATCAGGCCGGTGCCGGTGGACACCGTGTCCTTGAAGTACGTGCGGTCCTTGATGTTCAGCTTGTGCAGCTGGTCGGGGCCGTTCATGTTGGCGATCAGGTCACCGTCGGTGTCGAGCATGGCGACGTTGTCGAAGGCCGCGCGCAGCGAGGGGTGCTGCGTCAGAAAAGCCTGCAGCGGCGCGTCGCTGGTGAAGCCGTGGGTGGCCACGCTCTCCGCCAGTGTCTTCAGCAGCACGCGCCGGCTGGCGAACTTCTGGTCGACCGCGCTCGCGATGGCCGACAGGCGCGCGAACTCCTCGTTGGCGATCGAGGCCTGCATGCGGTCCTTGACCAGGTGCAGCGCCACCGTGGCGATGAGGAAGGTGGTGGCCAGCACGATGGCCGCGACGCCGACGCTGAGGCGCGTGTTCAGGCTGATGCGGGGTTTCCCGTTCGCAAAAATTTTCATGGGCGTCGTGCAGGCAGCGCAGCGAAGCGGCGGGACCACTGGCCGGCCGTGGGGGCACGGCTCACACCATTCGCGTGTTGCGCTTGTAGTGTGTCAGAAAGTGCGCGAAATGCGCGCCAATTCGGTGCACCTCGCAGGGCTGTACGGCGCCGGACTGTCGCGCAGGCGCACGACAGAAGCCAATCGTATTACTCGACGCGCGGCGGCGGCTCCGATCGGGCGGCGGCCGGCGACCGGGCCGGCGCAATGAGCACCATCGCGCCGTCCTGCCCGCGCCGCACGCGCAGGCGCGTGCCGTCGAGCAGGCGGTCCAGCGCCGCGTCGGCGGCGACCTTTCCCTTGATGCCCCGGGTGGAAAGGTCCTTGACGTCTTCCATCTTGTAGATGAGCTGCACGCCCGACTGCGCGATGTAGGCGTCGAGCGCGGGCCGCAGCTCGCCGCCCTTCACGTCGAACTCGCGCGCGTGGGCGAAGGCCAGGCCCGTCGCCAGCAGGCCGGCGGCGGCCACAGCCAGGGTCAGGGCCAGGCGGGGGCGGGTGATGAAGAGGGCAAGGAGGGTGGGGGGCTGCCTCCGGATTCGAATCATGTCGGTCTGTGTTTCCGCGAATTGGTTTTTCTTCTGCCCCCGGTGAGACGAGTTCGAGCGCACTTTCCGGTAACGGGGCAAGGGGGAAAAGCCCTTGGACCCGGCCTTCTAGAATTTCGGGAGCTGCCGCCGGGCACGGAAATTGGAAGAAATTTCGCCGCCGGACCCCCGCGCGTTACCGGAAATCTTCGGGCCGTTCGTCTCACTGTCTGTCGCCAATCCCGGCGGCCTGCCGTTCTCCTTTCGGCCCTTCAATTTCGAGGAGCGCTTCGTGGTTCTCAGTGACTTGGATGCCTGGTTCGTCAGCGAGGTGCTGCCGATGGAAGCCGCGCTCACGCGTTTCCTTCGCCGCAACTGGCGCGACGACGCCGAAGTGCCCGACCTGCGGCAGGACGTCTACGTGCGCATCTATGAGTCCGCCTCCAGATCCATGCCCGACCAGGTCAAGCCCTTCGTTTTTGCCACCGCGCGCAATCTGCTGATCGACCGCGCCCGGCGCGCGCAGATCGTTTCCATCGAGATCATTGCCGACCTCGACGCGCTCGATTTCTCGGCCGACGAGCTCACGCCCGAGCGCCACGCCGCCGGCCGCGGCGAGCTGCGGCTGTTGCAGACCGCACTCGACGCGCTGCCGTCCAAATGCCGCCGCGTGATCGAGATGCGCAAGATCGACGGCCTCTCGCAGCGCGAGGTCGCCACCCAGCTGGGCATCACCGAGGACACGGTCGAGCGGCAGGTGTCGCGCGGCGTGCGCGCCCTGGCCGACGCGCTGCTGTCGGGCGGCGTGCAGCTGGACACCAAGGCCTTCGGGCGAGCGCAGAACGAGCGGAGGCTTTCCACATGAGCGACGCCCAGCGCATTGAATCTTTGGCCGCCGACTGGCTGGCCCGCCGCGACAGCGGCGCCTGGACCGACACCGACCAGCAGCAGCTGGACGCCTGGATCGCCGCGTCGATCGCCCACCGCGTGGCCTGGCTGCGGCTGTCCAGCGCCTGGGAGCGCGGCGACCGGCTGGGCGCCCTGCGCACGCCGGAGATCCCGATCCCCGCGCCGGCGCCTGCGCAACAGCCGCAGGCGTCACGTCCGCCTCAACGCCTGTCGCGCTTCTCGCTGCAGCGCATCGCCGCCGGCGTGCTCGTGGCCGCAGCCGGCACCGCCTGGCTCGGCTGGCAGTACACGCAGGAAGAGCGCGGCCAGCACTACGCCACGGCCGTGGGCGCGCGCCAGTCGGTCGCGCTGTCCGACGGATCGAAGCTCACGCTGAACACCGCCACGCAGCTGCGCACGGCCGTGAACGACAGCGGGCGCAAGGTGTGGCTCGACGCGGGCGAGGCCTACTTCGACATCGCGCACGACAAGTCACACCCCTTCGTCGTCGTCGCCGGCGACCGCCTCATCACCGTGCTGGGCACGCGCTTTCTCGTGCGGCGCCAGGGCGACCAGGTGAACGTGACGGTGGAGGAAGGGCGCGTGCAGATCGCCGCGGCCAAGCCCGATGCCAAAAGCGCCGGGCCCACCGTGCTCACGCGCAACCAGGCGGCGGTCACGCATGCCGACAACGTGCTCGTGATGTCGAAGGCGCCCAAGCAGGTCGACGACGAGCTGCGCTGGCGCGAAGGCAAGCTCGTGTTCGACCAGACCACGCTGGGCGACGCGGCGGCGCAGTTCAACCGCTACAACCTGCGCAAGCTCGTGATCGCCGACCCGGTCGTCGCGCAGGTGCGCATCGGCGGCAGCTTCGATGCGAACAACATGAGCGGCTTCGTGGCCCTTCTCAAGCAGGGCTTCGGCCTCGCTGCGCAAGAGAACGGCAACGAAATCAGAATTTCGAATTAGAAAATTACCGGAATGTGACGGGGCATTCGTCTCAGTGGGTACCCAAACAAATAACCACGCTGGAGAAGACACCCCATGAATCGCATTGCGCCTCGCACCGGTCTGCCATCCAAGAAGAAGCGAACGTACGGGGCCCTGCGCCCATGGGTCATCGGCGGCGCATGGGCGCTGGCGAGCGGCATGGCCGCGCACGCGCAGACGCAGACCCCGCCCCAGGGTTTCGACGTGAGCGGCGGCGATCTCAAGACCGCACTCGACGCCTACATCGCGCAAGGCGGCGTGCAGCTGCTCTACAAGGTCGACGACGTGAAGGGCGTGGCCACGCGCGGCGTGAAGGGTGCGCTCTCGCCGCAGGATGCGCTGGCGCAGCTGCTCGAAGGCACGCCGCTGCGCACGCGCCGCGGTGACGACGGCGCCATCGTGATCTACACGGCCGCTGCGGCAGCGAAGCCGGTGGCCGACGAAGCACCGCAGTCGCTCGACAGCGTCACCATCACCGCCACGCGCCGCCGCGAGCCGGTGCGCGAGATCCCGATGCAGGTCAACGTGATGAAGGCGCAGGCGCTGCAACGCGCGGGCGCGAAAAACCTGGCCGACTACGTGGCCGAGCAACCGGGCGTGAACCTCACCAGCAGCGGCACCGTGGGCGGCACGCTCACCATGCGCGGGCTGACCATGGGCCCGGTGCAGGGCATCGCGACCGTGGGCGTGTACGTGGACGACGTGGCCACCGGCCTGAGCTCGGCCGGTGCCAACGGCGGCAACACGCCGCTGGACATGGGCATGCTCGACCTGAGCCACATCGAAGTGCTGCGCGGCCCGCAGGGCACGCTGTACGGCGCCGGCGCCATGAGCGGCGTGCTCAAGTACGTGACCAACCAGCCCGACACCATGGAGTTCGCGGGCTCGGTGCGGCTGGGCACCTCGTGGACGCAGGGCGGCGGCCCGGGCTTCACGACCGGCGCCGTGCTCAACGTGCCGCTCAAGGAAGACGTGGCGGCCATCCGCTTCGCCGCCTTCACCGACCAGGTCGGCGGCAGCTACGACGCCACGGGCCTGGCGCGCGGCCGCAACTACGACCGCGGCCACACCGACGGTGGCCGCGTCTCGCTGCTGCTCACGCCCACGCGCGAACTCACGGTGCGCCTCACGGGCACCGTGCAAGACGTGCATCGCAAGGGCCTGGGCTTCGAAGAGATGGACAAGCGCACGCTGCGCCCCTGGAGCCGGGAGCGCACGCGCCAGATGTCGGCCAATGAGTCGTACAGCAACCTCACGCAGCTGTTCGGGCTGGACGTGGAGTACGACTTCGGCTGGGCCCGCCTGAACTCGATCACCTCCGCGCAGGACGTGAAGATCAACACCACCGTCGACGTCACCGGCCTGTATGGGCCGATGCTGAGCGCGCTGCGCTTGCCGGTGGCCTCGGTGCCGCTCAACAGTGCCGTGGAGCAGCACCGCGTCAGCCAGGAGTTCCGCCTGACCTCGCGCTCGGGCACCACCATCGAGTGGCTGGCGGGCCTGTACCTGAACCGCGAGCGCGGCAGCAACAACGGCGGCATAGACGCCAATCTGATCGGGGGGCGCAGCCTCGGCCTGTTGACGTCGACGCAGTCCTCGCGCTACCGCGAAGAGGCGCTCTATGGCGACGTCACCTGGAACGTGACGCCCAAGTTCTCGCTCACCGGCGGCCTGCGCCTGGCGCGCAACAACCAGGCGTACGCCAGCCGCCAGACCGGCCAGCTGGTCGGTGCGGCCGGCGCCAGTGCCGCCGGCACTTCGTCGGAAAGCCCGACCACCTACCTGGCCGCCGCCAAGTACACGCTGTCGGACACGAGCACCATGTATTTCCGCGCGGCCAGCGGTTATCGCCCCGGCGGTCCCAACGTGCTGAAGCCCGACACCGACCGCCGCGTCGTGCAGCCGTCGTACAACTCCGACTCGCTGTGGAGCTACGAGCTGGGCTACAAGGCCGACCTGCTGGACCGCACGCTGTCGCTGGAAGCGGCGCTGTACGACATCGAATGGAGCGGCGTCCAGCAGCCCACGCGCAACGGTGCCTTCACTTTCATCACCAACGCGGGTGCGGCCCGTATCAAGGGCAGCGAGCTCACGCTCAACTGGAAGCCCAGCAAGGAGTGGCGCTTCACGGCCAACGCCGCCGCCATCGACGCGCGCCTGACCGAGGACGCCAAGGGCATCGGCGCCAAGGCCGGCACGCGCCTGCCGCACACGCCGCGCTTTGCCACCACGCTGGGCGTGACGCGCAACTTCAGCCTGGCCGACCACCCGGCCTATGTCGGCATCAGCGCGCGCTACACCGGCAAGCGCGACGCGGGCTACCGCGGCAGTGCGGCCCTGCCGAGCATCACCATGCCGGCCTACACGCTGGTCGACCTGCAGGCGGGCATCGACTTCAAGACCTTCAGCGTCTCGGCCTACGTGCGCAACCTGACGAACAAGCGCGGCATCGTGTCGATCGAAACCGGACTCAACGCGAACCCGAACCTGGTGACTGCGGCGCTCGTGCCGGCGCGCACCATCGGCGTGAACGTCAACGTCCCGTTCTGACATGTCGGGCCTCCCACCGTTCGCGGCACCGATGCCGCTGGATGCGGCCGCCCCTGCGGCCGTCGAAACGAACCGCAAGGCGCCCACCAGCGCCTGGTATGCGCTGGTGGTGCTCATCATCGCGACGGTGCTGGGGTCGATCGACAAGGTCATCCTCACGCTGCTGACGGAGCCGATCCGCCAGACGCTGTCGCTGACCGACACGCAGCTCGGGCTGCTGCAGGGCGCGGGCATCGTGCTGTTCACCGGCATCGCCACCTTGCCGCTGGGCTGGCTCAGCGACCGCTACGACCGGCGCGTGGTGCTGGCCGCGTGCGTGGTGCTGTGGAGCGCCGCCACCGCCATGCGCGGAACGGCCATGGACTACGGCGTGCTGTTCGTCGCCTCCGTCGGCCTGGGCGTGGGCGAGGCGGGCCTCACGCCCATCACCAACAGCATGATCCCCGACCTGTTCCCGCGCGCGCAGCGGGTGCTGGCGAATGCGGTGTTCGCGCTGTCGGCCATCTTCGGCAGTGCGCTCGGCGCGCTGCTGGGCGGCACCATCGTGCACCTCACCGACGACCTGCGGCCCTGGCTGCCCGTCGCGATGCAGCAGCTTGAAGCCTGGCGCCTGACCTTTTTCGTGCTGGCCTCCGCCGGCATTCCGGTGACGTTGCTCGTGCTGTCGATCCGGCGCACGCCGCGCGAAGGCTCGCAGGCCGCGAAGCCCGGGGCACCGGCCGCCGAAACCTCGGGCGCCACGACGCTGCGCGAGCACCTGCGCTTGCACTGGCGCACCTTCGCGGGCCTGGTGGTCGGCGTCGGCCTCACCAGCGTCGGCCTGAGCTCGCTGGGCACCTGGCTGCCGATCGTGACGGCGCGCACCTACGGCGTCACGCCGGTGCAGATGGGGCAGGGCATGGGCCTCGCATTCCTCTGCGGCACGGTGGCCGGCGGCCTGCTGGGCGTGGGCGCCATGCGCTATGCGCAGCCGCGCATGGGCCCGGCCGCGGCGCTGCGCCTGATCATGCTGGGCAATCTCACGGCTGCGCTGCTGTCGACGCTGCTGCTGTTCACGAGCTCGGCCAACCACAACTTCGCGCTGCTGGGACTCCTGGTGGTGCCGCTCATCGGCAGCGCGGTGCTGCTGCCCAACGTGCTGCAGGACGCTGCGCCGCCGCACCTGCGCGCTCGCACCATCGCGATGCTCACGCTGGCCAGCCTGCCCTTCGGCGTGGTCGGGCCGCTGATGGTCGGCATGTTGTCGGACGCCCTCAAGTCGATGCCCAACGGGCTGGCGGTGTCCATCGTCGCGACCACGCTGGTCGGCGGCTGCCTGGGCGCCATGGTGCTGCGCGCCACCGAAGGCCCGTTCGTGCGCCTGATGCGCGAGGCGAAGCCGAACTGAGCCTTCTGCGCCGACATCCGCTCCCCCCAAATTCATCGTTCGTTGTTCCCCCATGTCACAACCCCAAGCTTCAGCCTCTCTTCCTGACACCGCGTCCGCACTGGCCGCCATCGACGCGCTGGTGGCGCCCCTGAACCGCAGCGACGCGCCCGGCCTGGTGCTGGGCATCGCGCAGCATGGCCGCCTGCTGTACCGCCGCGCCGTCGGCATGGCCAGCCTGGAGATGGGCGTCGCGCTCACGCCGACCTCGCGCATGCGCATCGCCTCCACCAGCAAGCACTTCACGGCCATGGCCGTGCTGCTGCTGGCCGAAGACGGCCTGCTGAGCGTGGAAGACCCGGTGCAGAAATACCTGCCCGAGCTGCCGCAGCTGAGCGCCAACGGCCCCACGCTGCGCCACCTGCTCACGCACACCAGCGGCTGGCGCGGCCACGACGAGCTGTGGGCCATTGCGCATGGCCTCACGTTCACGCTGCCCGGCCCGGGCCTGCCGGCCATGGCGCGCCAGAGCGAGCTCAACTTCGAGCCCGGCACGCACATGGTCTACAGCAACGGCGGCTACTTCCTGCTGGCGAAGATCGTCGAGCGCGTGAGCGGCCAGAGCTTCAACGACTTCCTCAAGGCGCGCCTCTTCGGCCCGCTGGGCATGGCCGACACCTCGTCGGTGCAGACCGACCTCGACGTGGTACCGCACATGGCCGGCCTGTACATGCCCGCCCCCGGCGGCGGCTGGCGCCGCGGCGTGTACCCGTGCGAACTCGACGGCGGCGGCTCGCTGGTGTCGACGGCGGACGACATGCTGCGCTGGCTTGAACACATGCACGGCAGCGAAAAGATCGTGGGCAGCGCGAAGAGCTGGGCCCTGCTGTCGGAGCCCACCACGCTGTCGTCGGGCCCGAAGGTGACCTACGGCTTCGGCCTTGCGCGCCATCCGTACCGCGGCGTCGAGATCGTCCACCACGCGGGCGCGGTGCTCGGTGCGCAGTCGCAGATGATCAGTGTGCCCAGCCACGAGCTGCACATCATCGCCATGGTGAACGGCGCGCCCGTGTCGCCGGCGTCGCTGGCGCTCCGGGTGATCGAGCTGCTGCTGGGCGACGCGCTCGCGCCGCCCGAAGTGCGGCCCCTGGCCAGCGACTTCCCCGCGCTGGTCGGCCAGCGCTACCACGCGCCGTCCACGGGCAGCCTGGTGGGCTTCGCGGAGGTCGGCGGCAAGCTGGGCATGTCGTGGCAGGCCAGCGGCGCGCAGCCGCTGCACCAGGGCGAGGGCAAGCTCTGGCTGGGCCTGCAGGACATTCCGGTGAACGACCTCGTGATCGACGCGGGCGACATCGATCCGCAGCGCGCGCCCGACGCGCTAGTGCTGCACGAAGGCGGCCAGCCGCGCCGCTTCGAGCGCCTGCCCGAGACCGCGCCCGATGCCGCGTCGCTGGCCGACTCACTGTGCGGCGACTACACCAGCCCCGACCTCGACGCCACCGCGCAGATGGCGCTGGTCGACGGCAAGTTGCTGCTCACGGTGCAGGGCCGCCACGGCCAGCACGTGTGCGCACTGACGCCGTTGTCGGCCGACGTGATGGTGCTCGCCTCGGCCGATCCGGTGCTGGCGCAGCTGGGCAAATCGATCCTCAACGTGGAGCGCAAGGCCGGCCGTGTCGTGGGACTGCGGCTGGACACCATGCGCACCCGCAACATCCATCTCGCCCGCCAGGAGCCCCGCGCATGAAGTTCTTCACCACCCTGTTCGCCACCGAGACCAACACGTTTGTCTCGGCCCCCACCGGCCTGGGCAGCTACGAGGAATACGGCATCTTCCGCGGCGACGCGAGCACGCGCGATGCGGCCGGCTACGGCCTGTACGCGGTCGAGGTGCGCAAGCAACTGGCTGCCGAAGGCCATGAAACGGTCGAGAGCCTGCTGGCCTTTGCGCAGCCGCTCGGTCGCACCGTGCGCAGCGTGTACGAGCGCCTGCGCGACGAGATCCTGGACGACCTGCGCAAGGCCGGCCCGGTCGACGGCGTGATCCTCGTGCTGCACGGCGCGATGGTGGCCGACGGCTACGACGACTGCGAAGGCGACGTGATCTCGCGCGTGCGCGACATCGTCGGCCCCAACGTGCCCATCGGCGTCTCGCTCGACCTGCACTGCCACCTCACGCAGAAGATGCTGGACGCGGCCGACACGATCATTTGCTACAAGGAATATCCGCACACCGACGCGTTCGATCGCCTGCGCGAGCTGATCCGCATCGTGGTCGACACCGCGCAGGGCCGCGTGCGGCCCGTGACGGCCGTGCACGACTGCCGCATGGTCGGAAAGTGGCACACCACGCGCGAACCGATGGCCGGCTTCGTGCGCCGCATGCAGGCCGCCGAACAACTGCCGGGCGTGCTCTCGGTGTCGCTGGGCCATGGCTTCCCGTGGGCCGACGTGCCCGAGTCGGGCGCCAAGATGTGGGTCGTGACCGACAACGACCCGGCGCTGGCCGCCCGGCTGGCCGAAGAACTGGGCCGCGCCTTCTGGGACCTGCGCCACGAGACCGGCGTGCCCTCGCTCTCGATCGAAGAAACGCTCGCCCGCGCCATGGCCGTGCCCGACGGCCCCGTGGTCATTGCCGACACCGCCGACAACGCCGGCGGCGGTGCCACCAGCGACAGCACCTTCATGCTGCGCGCCGTGCTCGATCGCGGCATCGGCGACGTCGCCTTCGGCGGCGTGTGGGACCTGGGCGCGGTGCAGCTGTGCCGCGACGCGGGCGAGGGCGCGAGCTTCGAGCTGCGCCTGGGCGGCAAGTGCGGCCCGGCCTCGGGCGACCCGATCGACCTGCACGTGACCGTCAAGCGCGTGGTCGAGGCGCACTCGCAGGGTGGCCTCTCGGGCGTGCGCACGCCCATGGGCCCGTGCGTGTGGGTGCAGGCGGCCGACGGCGTGGACATCGTGCTCATCAGCAAGCGCAACCAGGTCATCGGCGCCGACCTCTTCACGGGCCTGGGCATCGACCTTGCGGCCAAGAAGCTGGTCATCGTGAAGTCGGCGCAGCACTTCCATGCGGAGTTCGGCCCGCTCGCGAAAGCGGTGCTGTATGTGTCGACGCCATCGTCGCTGAGCACCGACTTCGCCAACCTGCCGTACCGCGTGCGCGACCTCGACTACTGGCCGCGCGTGGAACAGCCCGGCCGGCCGCACCACATGGCTGCGCCCGGCGAGCTCTACACCATCGACGGCCGGCGCATGCACCTGCAGCGCAGCGGCCCCGCGCCCGCCAGTGCGTCGCAGCCCACGCTCATCATCGAAGCCGGCGGCGGCTGCGCCTCGCCGACCTACGCACGGCTGCAGCAGGCGCTGTCGGCAAAGTACCCAGTGATCAGCTACGACCGCGCCGGCATGGGCTGGAGCGAGGCCGACGACGCGCCCTTCGACGGCGAGCGCACCGCGCACCGCCTGCATGCGCTGCTCGAAGCCGCCGGCGTGACGGGCCCGATCGTGCTCGTCGGCCATTCGCTCGGCGGCCTGCTGAACCGGGTCTACGCGGGCCTGTATCCGCAGCAGGTGGCCGGCGTCGTGATGCTCGACGCCAGCCACCCCGACCAGTTCACGATGTACGACGCGCCGCCCGAATCGCAGTTCGCCGCCGAGCGCGAGAAGCGCGCCAACTTCCAGGCCGGCGGCCCGCCGCCGCCGGAGCAGGCGCCCATCGAGGCCCTGTTCGCCGACATGCCGCAGGTGCTGCGCCAGATGAAGGCGACCTACACGCCCGAGGCGCTCGACACCATGCTGGCCGAAGTGCGCGGCCTGCCGCACGTCGCGCGCCAGGCGGCTGCCTCGCCTGACTTCGGTGCGCGTCCGCTCGCCGTGCTGTGGGCGAAGCAGCAGCCGCTGCCGGCCGGCGCCGACCCGGCGATCGCCGCGGTGCAACAGCGCTGGCCCGCGTTCCAGGAAGCGCATGCGGCGCTGTCGACGCAACGTCGCCTGGCCTGCATCGAAGGCGCCGCGCACATGACGCTGGTGCTGCTGCCGCCGCTGGTGCAGCGCCTGGCCGAGGAAATCGACAGCGTGATGGCGCAGATCGCGTCGGGGACCGGCCGATGACGCCGCTGGCCGAACTCACCACGCCCGCGCTGCTGCTCGACGTCGGGGTGCTCGAACGCAACTGCGAAGCGATGGCGCAGCGCGCGGCGCGCCACGGCGTGGCGCTGCGCCCGCACCTGAAGACCGCCAAGTCGGTGGAAGTGGCGCGGCGCGCCACGCGCGGGCAGGCCGGCGGGCTCACGGTGTCGACCGTGGCCGAGGTCGCGTACTTCGCGCGCCACGGCTTCACCGACCTGACCTACGCCGTCGGCATCGACGCGAACAAGATCGAGGCGCTGCACGACATCCAGCGCACGCACGGCGCGCGCGTGACGCTGCTGGCCGATTCCATCGAGGCCGTGCAGGCCGCCGGTGCGCGCGCGCGAGCGCTGGGCGCGACTTTCCGCTTGCTGCTCGAGATCGATACGGGCGGCGGCCGCGGCGGTGTGGGTCCGCACGACGACGAACTGCTCTTGCTCGCGCGCGAAGTGCAGCGCAGCGAATCGCTGCTGCTCGCCGGCGTGCTCACGCATGCGGGCCACAGCTACCACGTGCAGGGCGGCACGGCGATCCGCGCCATCGCCGAAGCCGAGCGCGCCGGTGCCGTGCATGCGGCCGAGCGGCTGCGCGCGGCCGGGCTCCCGGTCGAGGTGGTGAGCGTGGGCTCCACGCCCACGGCCGTGTGCGCGCAGACGCTCGAAGGCGTCACCGAGATGCGCCCCGGCGTCTACACCTTCTGCGACCTCGACCAGGTGGCGCGCGGCATCTGCGGCGTGGAAGACATCGCGCTGTCGGTGCTGGCCACCGTGATCGGCCACAACCCGCGCTCGCGCCGCGTGCTCATCGACGCGGGCGCGCTCGCGCTGTCGAAAGACCAGTCGGCGGCCGAGTTCCGTAGCGGCCTGGGCTTCGGGCTGGTGTGCCAGGCCGAGGGCACCGTGCCGCTGCCCGGGCTGTGCGTGGCCGAGCTGCACCAGGAGCATGGCCTCATCGCCTGCGAGGGCGACAGCGATGCCGACGCACAGGCCATGTTCCGCGCGCTGCCCGTCGGCGCCCGCGTGCGCGTGCTGCCGCACCACGCCTGCATGACCGCCGCCCCCTACGACCGCTACCACGTGGTGGAAGGCGCCGGCAGCGGCGTGCAGGCGGTCTGGGACAAGGCGCGCGGCTGGTGAGCCGCGGCCTGCAGAGAACCAATTTTTTTCGGAGAAGACAACGATGACGAAGACATTCCTTGCACGGCTGGCGGCGGTGGCCGCGCCTTTCGTTCTGGCCCTCGGCCTGGGCAGCGCGCCGCAACTGGCGGGTGCCCAGACGCCGGCCGCACCGCAGGCCGCAGCCAGTGCTGCTGCTGCTGCGCCGGCGCCCGTGGCGGTGCCCGAAAAACCCGCTGCACCCGCTGCCACACATGCCGCCACGGCCAAGGTCGACAACCCCTACGGCGTCGGCGCGCTCTGGTCGCAGAGCGATGCCGTCGCCAAGGCCGTGCTCGCCATCCTGGCGATCATGTCGATGGGCAGCTGGTACGTGATCGTCACCAAGCTGCTCGAGCAGATGCGCATGGGCCGCCAGGCGCGCGCGGTCGACAACGAGTTCTGGAACGCGGGCACCGTGCAGGCCGGCACCTCGCGGCTGGCCGAGGGCAGCCCGTTCCGCTTCATTGCCGACGCCGGCATGCAGGCCACGCAGAAGCACGACGGCCTGCGCGGCAAGGTCGACTTTGCCGACTTTGTCGACCTGTGCATCCACCGCGCCACCGAGCGCGTGCAGCGTCGCCTGAGCAACGGCATGTCGCTGCTGGCCACCGTGGGCTCGACGGCGCCGTTCGTCGGCCTGTTCGGCACGGTCTGGGGCATCTACCACGCGCTCACCGCCATCGGCGTGGCGGGGCAGGCGTCGATCGACAAGGTGGCGGGCCCGGTGGGCGAGGCGCTCATCATGACCGCCATCGGCCTGGCCGTGGCCGTGCCTGCGGTGCTGGGCTACAACTGGCTCCTGCGCCGCAACATCACGGTGATGGACGACGTGCGCGAGTTCAGCGGCGAGCTGCACTCCGTGATCCTGGCCGGCAGCGCCGCGGCCTGACGCCCGCGCGCACACGCAAGCGGACGGCGCCATGGCGATGAACATCCCGGCTTCCGGGGGAGACGAGGAACAGGCCATTGCGGCCATCAACACCACGCCGCTGGTCGACGTGATGCTGGTGCTGCTGATCATCTTCCTCATCACCATTCCGGTGGTCAATTACTCGGTGCCCGTCGCGGTGCCGAAAGAGCGCAACGAGGTGCGCGAGAGCAAGCCCGAGACCGTCGTGATCTCGGTGGACGCCAGCGGCCGCACCTACTGGTACGACACGCCGGTGCAGGGCACGCCCGCGCTGGTCGCGCGGCTCACCAAGGTGGCGGCCCTGAACCCGCAGCCCGAGGTGCACATCCGCGGCGACTGGCATTCCGACTACGAGCCGGTGGGCCGGATCATCTACGCCTGCCAGGCGGCCGGGATCGCCAAGGTGGGCTTCATCACCGAGCCGCCCGCGCGCAACTGAGACGAGCAGACAGCGAGACACGCCATGCCAAGAAAAGAAAAGCAGGGGCGGCGCAGCAGCGCGCCCTCCGACGAGCCCTTGATGGACATCAACACCACGCCGCTCATCGACGTGATGCTGGTGCTGCTGATCATGCTGATCATCACCATCCCGATCCAGCTGCATTCGGTGAACCTGAACATGCCCACGGGCAACCCGCCGCCCAGCGACCTCAAGCCCGAGGTGCTGCGCATCGACATCGACGCGCTCAGCGTCGTGCAGTGGAACGGCGAGCCCTTGACCGACCGCAGTGAAATGGAACGGCGCTTCGAGCAGGTCGCCGCGCAGGCCGTGCAGCCCGAGGTGCACCTGCGACCCGACCGCCGCGCCAAGTACGAAGTGGTGGCGGGCGTGATGGCTTCGGCGCAGCGCACGGGCGTGAGCAAGCTGGGCATCGTCGGCGCGGAGCAGTTCGTCCCATGAAGCGCTCCCGGAAGGATTTCAATCCCAAGTCCCGCTTCGGGCCCGTCGGCATCGCCGTGATGGTGCTGTTCCACGTCGGCGTGGGCTATGCGCTCGTGTCGGGGCTCGCGCGACAGACGGTCGAGCTGATCAAGAAACCGATGGAGGCAACCATCATCAGCGAGATCAAGCCGCCACCGCCGCCCCCTCCACCGCCGCCTCCGCCGCCGAAGAAGATCGTGCGGCAGGAAACGCCCAAGCCGCCGCGACCGCCGCGCCCGGCCTACGTGCCGCCACCGGCCGTGACGCCGCCCGTCACCTCGGCGCCCGCGATCACCGCCGTACAGAACACCGAGCCCGTGCCACCGCCCCCGGCCGCACCACCGGCGCCCCCCGCGCCGCCGGCCCCGCCGAAGGCGACCACCACCGACATCGCCGTGGCCTGCCCGCGGCAGGTCAAGCCCGAGATGCCGCGCAAGGCGATGGACGAAGGCATCGGCGGCGTGGTCAAGGCCGAGGTGCGCATCAAGGGCGGCCATGTGCAGGAGGTGCGCTTCCTGTCGGGGCCGCGCGTGTACCACTCGGCCGTGCGCGCCGCGGTGATGCGCTACGAGTGCCAGACCACGGGCGACGCGGAAGTGCTGGCGACGCAGGAGTTCGTCTTCCGCATCGAATAGCGCGCAGGCGCCGAGCCGGTTTCACTTCTTCAGGGAGGCCGGCCCATGGCGAGCGCGCGCATCACGGCGGCCGTGCGTGTCTCGACGCCCAGCTTCACGTAGACATGCTCCAGGTGCTTGTGCACGGTGCGGGGGCTGATCGTCAGCAGGGCGGCGATGTCGGCGTCGGTCTTGCCTTGCGAGAGCCAGTGCATGACATCGCCCTCGCGCGGCGTGAGGCCGGCGGGCAGGGCATCGGGCAACGTGTCGAGCAATGGCGCCTGGGCGCGGCAGGCCAGCCGGTACAGGAAGGCCACCGCCATCGCATGCTCCAGCCCCACGCGCCGGCAGTAGTCGGCCTGCAGGGCGGCGCGGCGGAATTCGCGCCGGCCCGGCGCCTTGGCGACGCGGCGGGTGGTGCGCAATCGGTGCGCGTCGGTGCCGCGATGCCGCACGGGCGAATCCCCGGACTCCAGCTTGTCCAGCAGGCGAAGTGCGTTCGCCCAATCGTTGCGCGACAGGTGCGTCATGGCATGCCTTTCGCGGTGCATACGCATTGCTGCGTATGGCGCCCGCACGCATCGAGAGACAGGATGCGCGCAGGCCCTTTGCCGCGAATTCAGTATAGGCACGCAAGGGCCGCGCAAGTCGCCTGCCGACGAAGGGGATACACATGGCCATCGACGAAACACGGCTTAACGCCTTCATGGGTAACTTCGTCCACGACCTCGGGGCCGTGATGCACGCGGCCACCGTCGTCGTCGGCGACCAGCTGGGCCTGTACAAGGCGCTGGCCGAAGGGCCCTGTACCGTGGAGGCGCTGGCCCGCCGCACCGAGACCGACCCGCGCTACCTGCGCGAATGGCTCTCGGCCCAGGCCGCCAGCGGCTACGTCGAGTACGACCCCAAAGGCGAGCTGTTCTCGATGACCGAGGAACAGGCCTTTTCGCTGGCCGAGGAAGGCAGCCCGGCCTTCGTGCCCGGCGCCTTCCAGATCGCCGTGGCGCAGTTCAAGGTCATTCCCAAGATGGTCCAGGCCATGCGCACGGGCCTGGGCATCGGCTGGCACGAGCACGACGCGGCCCTGTTCCATGGCACCGAACGCTTCTTCCGGCCCGGCTACGCGGCCAACCTGGTGAGCCAGTGGATTCCGGCGCTCGAAGGCATCGATCCGCTGCTGAAAAGCGGCGCACGCGTGGCCGACGTGGGCTGCGGGCACGGGGCCTCGACGCTGCTGATGGCGCAGGCCTACCCCGAGTCCAGCTTCGTCGGCTTCGACTACCACGCGCCGTCGATCGAACGCGCCCGCGAAACCGCGCGCAAGGCCGGCGTCGACGATGAAAAGCGCCTGCGCTTCGAGGTCGCGAGCGCCAAGGATTTCCCCGGCGAAGGCTACGACCTGGTGGCGGTCTTCGACTGCCTGCACGACATGGGCGACCCCGTCGGTGCGGCGGCGCACGTGCGGCAAGCCCTCAAGCCGCAGGGCACGTGGATGATCGTCGAGCCCTTTGCCAACGACCGGCTGGAAGACAACATCAACCCGGTCGGGCGCGTGTTCTATTCGGCCTCGAGCTTCATCTGCACACCGGCCTCGCGTTCCCAGGAAGTGGGCCTGTGCCTGGGGGCGCAGGCCGGCGAAGCGCGCCTGCGCAACGTTGTCTCGCAGGGCGGTTTCTCGCACTTCCGCCGCGCCAGCGAAACGCCCTTCAACCTGATCTTCGAAGCACGTCCGTAAGGACACATGAAGGAGCCGCCATGTCACGCCAATACATCGACTGCCGCGAGTATCCGAGCACGATGAACTGCAGTGTCGCGCTCTGCGCCGATTCCGAAGGCGAACTGCTCGATGCCGCCGTCCAGCATGCCGTGGCCGTGCACGGCCACACCGATTCGCCCGAACTGCGCCAGCAGCTGGCGAGCATGTTCAAGGCCGGCACGCCGCCGGTGGAACTCGCGAAGACGCCCGCCTGACGGAGTGACTGAAGGTCCTGCGCGGCCCCGGCCGCTGCAACGAACCTTGATGCAGATCAAACGCTTGCATCGGCAAGGCGCTTAGCCTGCCCCGATGCAAGCTTCCGCCGCGCTCGCGCCGTTTCCGTCCCTGCCATCGTCCGCCAGCGGCGACGCCCGCGCGGACGCCTGGCAGCTGCTCGACGACCCCGCCGAGTGGGCCGCGTTCGGCCGCCAAGTCGATGCCGCCACGGGCCGCTGGGAATCGCATGTGGCGGTCGAGGGCATGCATTGCGCGGGCTGCGCCTTCACCGTCGAAGCCGCGCTGGCGCAGGTGCCCGGCGTGGTCGAAGTGCAGGTGAATGCCGCGAGCCGGCGCGCGCGCGTCGTGTGGTCGGCTGCGGCCACGCGGCCTTCGCGCTGGTTCGAGGCCAGCGCGCGCGTGGGCTACCCCTTGCTGCCCGCAGGCAGCCGCAGCGCGCGCGAGACGCGCACGCGCGAACTGCGCACCGCGCTGTGGCGCTGGCTGGTCGCGGGCTTCTGCATGATGCAGGTGATGATGTACGCCTACCCGGCCTATGTCGCGCGCCCCGGCGACATGACGGCCGATGCGGCGCAGCTGCTGCGCTGGGCCTCGTGGGTGCTCAGCCTGCCCGTGGTGCTGTTCTCGTGCGGGCCGTTCTTTCGCAGCGCCTGGCGCGACCTGCGCATCGGGCGCGTGGGCATGGACCTGCCCGTGACCTTCGGTGTGGTCATCACCTTCGTGGTGAGCACCGCCGCCACCTTCGACCCCACGGGGCCGCTGGGGCACGAGGTCTACTTCGATTCGCTGACGATGTTCGTCTTCTTCCTGCTCACCGGTCGCTGGCTCGAGGCGCGGCTGCGCGACCGCACGGCCGGCGCGCTCGAAGCGCTGATGCACCGGCTGCCCGACGGCGTCGAGCGCCTCGGGCCCGACGATGCGTGGACCCGCGTGGCGGTGCGCCGGCTCGCGACAGGCGACGTGGTGCGCGTGCGCCCCGGCGAGGCCTTTCCGGCCGACGGCACGGTGATCGACGGCGACACCACCGCCGACGAGGCGCTGCTCACCGGCGAGTCGCGCCCCGTGCCGCGCCCCTGCGGCGACCGCGTGCTCGCGGGCAGCCACAACCTGTCGGCCGTGGTGCAGGTGCGCATCGCGTCGGTGGGCGAAGGCACGCGCTTTGCGCAGATCGTGCGGCTCATGGAGAACGCCGCGCTCGACAAACCGCGGCTGGCCCGGCTCGCCGACCGCATCGCGCGCCCCTTTCTCATCGCCGTGCTGGCCTGCGCCTTCGGCGCGGGCGCGCTGTGGTGGTCGGTCGATCCCGGCAAGGCGCTGATGGTCGCGGTGGCGGTGTTGATCGTCACCTGCCCCTGCGCGCTGTCGCTCGCCACGCCGGCCGCGATGCTCGCGAGCGCGGGAGCGCTGGCGCGCGGCGGCGTGCTCACGTCGAACCTGCAGGCGCTGGAAGCCCTGGCCGGCGTCGACACCGTGGTGTTCGACAAGACCGGCACGCTCACGGGCGACACGCCGCGCCTGGAGCGCGTGTACTGCCGCCAGGGCCTGCGCCCGGGCGATGCGCTGGAGATCGGCGCGGCGCTCGCGGCGCTGTCGCTGCACCCGGCCGCGCGTGCGCTCGTGAACGCCTGGCAGGCGCAGTTCCGCGCGCCGCCGGCCTGGTCGGCGACGCAGCTGCGCGAGACGGTGGGGCAGGGCGTCGCCGCGTCGCTGCATCGACGCGATGCTGTGGACGACCGCGACGCGCGCCCCGTGCGCCTGGGCTCCGCGTCGTTCTGCGAGGTGCCGCCGCTCGACGTGGATGCGGCGCAGATCCACCTGAGCGACAACGAAGGCTGGATCGCCAGCTTCGTGCTCGCAGAAGAGCTGCGTCCCGATGCGACGCAAGCCGTGGCGGCGCTGCAGGCGCAGGGCTTGTCGGTGCGCCTGCTGTCCGGCGACCGCGACAACGCGGCGCGCGCCATTGGCGCGCAGGCCGGCATCGCGGCGGTGCAGGGCGATTGCGCGCCCGAAGACAAGCTCGAGGTGCTCTGGCAGCTGCAGGCGGCCGGGCGCGAGGTGGCGATGGTCGGCGACGGTTTGAACGACGGCCCGAGCCTGGCGCGCGCCAACGCCTCGTTCGCCTTCGGCCACGCCGTGCCGCTGTCGCGCGCACGCTCCGACTTCGTGGTGCTCGGCGATGCGTTGCAGGCCATTCCCGCGGCCGTGGCGCAGGCGCGCCGCACGCTGCGCGTGGTGCGCCAGAACCTGTTCTGGGCCGCGGCCTACAACGCCGTGTGTGTGCCGCTGGCCGTGGTGGGCTGGCTGCCGCCGTGGCTCGCGGGGCTGGGCATGGCCGCGAGCTCGCTGCTCGTGGTGCTCAACGCGGCGCGGCTCGCCGCGCCCGGCAAGGCGGCGGTGGCCTGAGATGGACGTGCTGTTCCTCCTCGTGCCGCTGTCGGTGGTGCTCGTGCTCGCGATCCTCGGGGGGCTCTGGTGGGCCATCGAGCGTGGCCAGTTCGAGGACATCGAGGTCGAAGGCGACCGCATTTTGAACAACGACTGACACCTTGATCTGCATCAAGCCTGGGCAGCAATAGCCAAAGGACACTGCCCGCCAACCACATCAACGGGCACCACGATGCAGCAGACCACGCACCCTCCAGCGGCCATCTACGACGACACCGTCGTCCGGCAGTTCGCACTCATGTCGGTGGTCTGGGGGGTGGTCGGCATGCTGGTCGGCGTGATCATCGCCTCGCAGCTGACCTGGCCCGACCTCAACCTCGGCATCCCCTGGCTCAGCTACGGCCGCCTGCGTCCGCTGCACACCAACGCGGTGATCTTCGCGTTCGGCGGCTGCGCGCTCATGGCCACGAGCTTCCACGTGGTGCAGCGCACCTGCCAGGTCCGTCTGTTCGCCCCGGCACTGGCCTCATTCGTGTTCTGGGGCTGGCAGCTGGTGATCGTTGCCGCCGCCGTCAGCCTGCCGCTGGGCTACACCAGCGGCAAGGAATACGCCGAGCTCGAATGGCCCATCGACATCCTGATCGCCGTGGTCTGGGTGGCCTACGCCATCGTGTTCTTCGGCACCATCGGCCTGCGCAAGGTGCGCCACATCTACGTGGCCAACTGGTTCTACGGCGCCTTCATCATCGCGGTGGCGCTGCTGCACATCGTCAACAGCGCGGCCATTCCGGCCGGCTGGATGAAGAGCTACTCGGCCTACGCCGGCGTGCAGGACGCGATGGTGCAGTGGTGGTACGGCCACAACGCCGTGGGCTTCTTCCTCACGGCCGGTTTCCTGGGAATGATGTACTACTACATCCCCAAGCAGGCGGGGCGTCCGGTGTACTCGTACCGGCTGTCGATCGTGCACTTCTGGGCGCTGATCTTCACCTACATGTGGGCCGGCCCGCACCACCTGCACTACACCGCGCTGCCCGACTGGACGCAGTCGCTGGGCATGGTGTTCTCGCTCATCCTGCTCGCGCCCAGCTGGGGCGGCATGATCAACGGCGTGATGACGCTGTCGGGCGCCTGGCACAAGCTGCGCACCGACCCGATCCTGCGCTTTTTGATCGTCGCGCTGTCGTTCTACGGCATGTCGACCTTCGAAGGCCCGCTGATGTCGATCAAGACCGTCAACGCGCTGAGCCACTACACCGACTGGACCGTGGGCCACGTGCACTCCGGCGCGCTGGGCTGGGTGGGCTTCATCACCATGGGCTCGCTGTACTACCTGATCCCGCGCATGTACGGCCGCGTGGCCATGTACAGCGTGAAGGCCATCGATGTGCACTTCTGGATGGCCACCATCGGCATCGTGCTGTACATCGCCGCGATGTGGATCGCCGGCGTGATGCAGGGCCTCATG
Source organism: Variovorax sp. EBFNA2 (assembly GCF_033802765.1). Lineage (NCBI taxonomy): Bacteria > Pseudomonadati > Pseudomonadota > Betaproteobacteria > Burkholderiales > Comamonadaceae > Variovorax > Variovorax sp. EBFNA2. Next base: position 5,274,699 of record NZ_CP138496.1, on the reverse strand, counting down.
TGGCGAGAGATCAACACCGACGGCACGCTCACCTACACCTTCGTCGAAAGCGTGAAGGCCACCTTCCCCTACTACCTGGTGCGCGTGATCGGCGGCGTGCTGTACCTGGGCGGCATGCTGGTCATGGCCTGGAACGTCTGGATGACCGTGATCAGCGGCCGCTCGGTGCGCGCCGAGATCCCGGCCGTTGCCGCCGCCCACGCCTGAAGCCCCGAAGCCTTTGAGGACGCACGATGAACGCACCTGACACCAAGACCCCCGCGCCCGCCGCCACCGGCTTCACGCACGAGAAGGTCGAGACCAACAACCTGCTGATGATCGTGCTGATCCTGCTGGTGGTGGCCATCGGCGGCCTCGTGGAGATCGTGCCGCTGTTCTTCCAGAAGTCGACCACCGAGGCGGTGCAGGGCGTGAAGCCGCTCACGCCGCTGCAGCTCGCGGGGCGCGACGTGTACCTGCGCGAGGGCTGCTACAACTGCCACTCGCAGATGATCCGCCCGTTCCGCTCGGAGACGCTGCGCTACGGCCACTACTCGGTGGCCGGCGAGTTCGTGTACGACCACCCCTTTCAATGGGGCAGCAAGCGCACCGGCCCCGACCTGCACCGCGTGGGCGGGCGCTACAGCGACGAGTGGCACCGCATCCACCTGAACAACCCGCGCGACCTCGTGCCCGAGTCGAACATGCCGGCCTACCCGTGGCTGGAGAAGGGGCTGGTCGACGGCGGCAGCATCGCCACCCACATGCGCGCGCTGCGCAAGGTCGGCGTGCCCTACACCGACGAAGAGATCGCCAAGGCCGCCGACGAGGTGGCCGGCAAGACCGACATGGACGCCACCGTGGCCTACCTGCAGTCGCTGGGCCTGGCGCTCAAGTAAGAAGAAAGAACAGGCAACGCCCCATGACCGACATCACCACCCTGCGCATCGCCGCGACCATCGCCTGCTTCGTTGTCTTCATCGGCATCGTGGCCTGGGCTTCTTCGCGCCGCAACACGCAGCGCTTCGCCGAAGCGGCACGCCTGCCCTTCGAGCAAGACTGACGGGGAGCCCACCATGAGCGATTTCATCAGTCACTTCTGGTCCAGCTACGTGGCCGTGGCCTCGCTGCTGAGCATCCTGGGCTGCGTGCTGCTGCTGTGGCTCACGGCGCGCAAGCGCGTGGCCTCGGACGCCGACAACACCACCGGCCACGTGTGGGACGAAGACCTGCGCGAATCCAACAACCCGCTGCCGATGTGGTGGGTGGGCCTGTTCGTGCTGACCATCGTCTTCGGCATCGGCTACCTGGCCGTGTTCCCCGGCCTGGGCAGTTTCCGCGGCACGCACGACTGGAGCTCGCGCGGCGAGTACCAGGAAGACATGGCCAAGGCCACGCAGGCGCTGGAGCCCGTGTATGCGCGCTACGCCCCCATGCCGATCGAAGAGGCCGCACGCGACCCGCAGGCCCACGCCATCGGCGAGCGCCTGTTCATGAACAACTGCGCGCAGTGCCACGGTTCCGACGCGCGCGGCAGCAAGGGCTTTCCGAACCTCACCGACGCCGACTGGCTGCACGGCGGCACGCCCGACAAGATCGTCGAATCGATCACCAAGGGCCGCACCGGCGTGATGCCGCCGGCCGCCGCCATGGTCGGTTCGCCCGACGACGTGAAGAACGTCGCCAACTACGTGCTGAGCCTGTCGGGCGAGCCGCACGACTCGCTGCGCGCGGGCCTGGGCAAGTCGAAGTTCGCGGCCTGCGCGGCCTGCCACGGCATCGGCGGCGTGGGCAACGCCGCGATGGGCGCCCCGCGTCTGAGCGACCGCATCTGGCTGCACGGCTACGGCGAGGCCGCCATCGTGCAGATCATCAACGAGGGCAAGCACAGCGCCATGCCCGCGCAGGAGGGCCGCCTGACCGAGGCGCAGATCAAGCTGCTGGCGTCGTACGTGTGGGGCATGTCCAACCCGCCTGCCGGGACGCCATGACGCGAAGGACCGTCATTCCCATCGCCAGCGCACCACCCGCCGCTGCGCCGGAGGTCGGTCTCTACGAGGCGACGAAGAAAATCTACCCGCGCAGCGTGCAGGGCCTGTTCGCGCGCTGGCGCTGGGCCATGGTCTTCCTCACCCAGCTGGTGTTCTACGGCATGCCCTGGGTGGAGTGGGGCGAGCGGCAGATGGTGCTGTTCGACCTGGCCGCGCGCCGCTTCTACATCTTCGGGCTGGTGCTGTACCCGCAGGACCTGATCTACCTGTCGGGCCTGCTGGTGATCAGCGCGCTTTCCCTTTTCCTCTTCACGGCCGTGGCCGGCCGCCTGTGGTGCGGCTATGCCTGCCCGCAGACCGTCTACACCGAGATGTTCCTGTGGGTGGAGCAGCGCATCGAAGGCAACCGCAGCGCGCGCATCCGCCTCGACGCCGGTGCGTTCTCGCTCGAGAAGCTGGTGAAGAAGGCCTTCAAGCACCTCGTCTGGATCGGCATTGCGCTGTGGACCGGCTTCACCTTCGTGGGCTACTTCACGCCGATTCGCGAGCTGGGCATGGCCTTCCTGCAGACGCAGATGGGCTCGTGGGAAGTGTTCTGGGTGTTCTTCTACGGCTTTGCCACGTATGGCAACGCCGGCTTCATGCGCGAGCAGGTGTGCAAGTACATGTGCCCCTACGCGCGCTTCCAGAGCGCGATGTTCGACCGCGACACGCTCATCGTCAGCTACGACCCGCAGCGCGGCGAGCCGCGCGCACCGCGCCGCAAGACCGTCGATCCGCGCAGCGCCGCGCTGGGCGACTGCATCGACTGCAGCCTGTGCGTGCAGGTGTGCCCCACGGGCATCGACATCCGCCAGGGGCTGCAGTACGAGTGCATCGGCTGCGGCCTGTGCGTGGACGCCTGCGACAGCGTGATGGACAAGATGGGCTACGCGCCGCGCCTCATCCGCTACGACACGCAGAACGGCATGGAGGCCGGCTGGTCGCGCCGGCAGCTCTGGCGCCGCGTTCTGCGACCGCGCGTACTGATCTACACCGCGCTGCTCGCGCTGTTGGTGGTGGGCCTGCTCGCCAGCCTGGTCGTGCGCACGCCGCTGAAGGTCGACGTGGTGCGCGACCGTGCGTCGCTGGCGCGCATCGTTGAGGGCGGGCGGCTGGAGAACGTCTACCGGCTGCAGATCATGAACGCGACCGAGCGCACGCAGCACTACCGCATCGCCGCGCGCGGCATCGAGGGGATGAGCGTGTCGCCCGACGAGGCCGTCGAGGTCGAGCCCGCGCAGGCGCGTTGGGTCGCCGTGCGGCTGCAGGTGCCTTATGGCGCCGCGCCGGCCGGTTCGCACACGGTGCACTTCGACATCCGGCAGGTGGATGGCGCGGCGCAGGTTTCCGAAAAAGCGGTCTTCCTGGTGCCGCGCTGAAAGGTCTTCCCATGAACGACGCCCTGCCGATGAACGAGCCCGCAACCTCCGGCCCCTGGTGGCGCTATCCACTGGTCTGGCTGGTGATCGCAGGGCCCGCCGTCGTGGTGCTCGCGAGCATCGCGACCGTCTGGCTGGCGCTGCGTACGCCCGAGGTGCTGGTGTCGGAGGACTACTACCGCGAAGGCATCGAGATCAACCGCACGCTGGCCGACAAGAAACTCATGCCGGCGCAGGCCGGGCGCAACCATGCGGCCACGCCCGAGGGCGACGTGCCGGTGCCCAAGCGGGGCGCGCAGTGAGTGCCATGCGCCGCGTGGCCGGCATCCTCTGGCCGTCGTTCCTCGTCGCCTGCGGCATGGAGGTGCTGGTGTTCGCGCTGATCGACCCGATCCACTCCTACTGCGGCGCGGACGCGCTGCATATGTCGCGCCAAGGCATCTACACCGTGTCCTTCTTCGTGTTCTGGCTGATGGCAGCGGCCTCGAGCGCGTGCACCACGCTGCTGGCCCTGCCGTCAGAGAAAGAGACCGCGCAATGACGCTCGCCCTTGCCATTCCCGACACGCCCTCCGTGCTGCCCGTCGAACTGCTGCGCCGCTTCGACGTGCCCGGCCCGCGCTACACCTCGTACCCCACGGCCGACCGCTTTGTCGACAGCTTCGGCACCGGTGACTACGCCCAGGCGCTGCACCAGCGGCGCGATGCGGACACGGCCGGAGAGCCGCTGTCGCTGTACGTGCACATCCCGTTCTGCGAATCGCTGTGCTACTACTGCGCCTGCAACAAGGTCGTCACCAAGCACCGCGAACGCGGACGCGCGTACCTCGACTACCTCGCGCGCGAAGTGGCGCTGCAGGTCGCGCAACTCGGGCCCGACGCGCCCGTCGGCCAGCTGCACCTGGGCGGCGGCACGCCGACCTTCCTCGACGACGAAGAACTGGGCGAGCTGGTCGCGATGCTGCGCCGCGCGTTCGCCTTCGTGCCGGGCGGCGAGCAGTCGATCGAGATCGATCCGCGCACCGTCGATGCACAGCGCTTGGCGGCGCTGGCCGCGCTCGGCTTCAACCGCCTGAGCTTCGGCGTGCAGGACTTCGACCCCGCCGTGCAGCAGGCCGTGCACCGCATCCAGCCGGCAGAACAGGTCTTCGCGCTGATGGACACGGCGCGCGCGCTGGGCTTTCGCTCGATCAATGTCGACCTGATCTACGGCCTGCCGCGCCAGAACGACGCCTCGTTCGAGCGCACGCTCGCGCAGATCCGCGACCTGCGGCCCGACCGCATCGCGCTGTATGCCTACGCCCACCTGCCGGAGCGCTTCAAGCCGCAGCGGCGCATCGCCGCCGACGAGCTGCCCGATGCCTCCATGCGCGTGCGCATGCTGGGGCGCGCGATTGCCGCGCTCACCGAGGCCGGCTATGTCTACATCGGCATGGACCACTTCGCGCTGCCCGACGATCCGCTGGCCGTGGCCAAGCGCGAAGGTCGGCTGCACCGTGACTTCCAGGGCTACAGCACGCAGCCCGACGGCGACCTCGTCGCGCTCGGCGTGTCGGCCATCGGCCGCGTGGGCGCGACCTACAGCCAGAACGCGAAGACGCTCGAAGACTATTACGCGCTGCTCGACCAGGGCCACCTGCCCGTGGTCAAGGGCCTCGCGCTGTCGGACGACGACGTGCTGCGCCGCGACGTGATCATGGCGCTGATGTGCCGGGGCCGCGTCGACTTCGATGCCGTCGAGGCCGCGCACGGCATCGCTTTCGCCGACTACTTCGCGCCCGAACGCGCCGCGCTGGCGCCCATGGCCGAACAGGGGCTGGTGCGCCTGTCGCCGCGCGCCATCGAGGTCACCGAGGCCGGCTGGTTCCTCGTGCGCGCCGTGGCGATGGTGTTCGACCGCTACTGCGCCGCGACGCGCACGCGCTTCTCGCGCGTCGTCTAGGACGGTATGGACTCACCCGCACTCGCCGGCGCCGCGCTGCTCATGGGGCTCGCGGGTGGCCCGCATTGCGTGGCGATGTGCGGCGCGGTGTCGTCCGCGGTGATCCGCATCGTGCCGGCGGGTGGGCCCTCGCAGGCCACGCACGCCATCGCACCGGTCGCCTTTCACCTCGGCCGCATGGCGAGCTACGCAGCGGCCGGCGCCGTCGCCGCCGCGAGCCTGCACGGCCTGGGCGCAGCGAGCGCGCAGGTCGCGGCCTGGCGGCCGCTGTGGGTGATGCTGCATGTGTTCGTGCTCGCGTGGGGCGTGGTGCTCGCTGTCGCGGGTCGCCAGCCGCTGTGGGCGCAACGCGCCGGGCGCGCGCTCGAAGCGCGTCTGCGCCCAAGGGCCGGCAGCTCGCTGCTGGGCGTGCTCGCCACGGGCACGCTGTGGGTCGCGATGCCTTGCGGCCTGCTTTACTCCGCGCTGATGCTGGCCGCGCTGGGCAACGGGCCGTGGCAGGGCGCCTCGACGATGGCACTGTTCGCGCTCGGCAGCAGCGTGTCGCTGCTCGCGGCGCCGTGGCTGTGGCAGCGGCTGCGCGGGTGGGGTGACAGCAGCACGCGCCAGGACTGGGGCGCGCGGCTGGCGGGTGTGTTGCTGGCCGCGGTGACGTTGCAGGCGCTGTGGATGGACCTGAGCCATCGCATTGCGGACTGGTGCGGCTGAGGCAGGCAGGCGCCTGCGACTCTCAGGGTTTGGGTGTCGACTGATCGGCGTCCCATTGCCAGAAGGTTGAGCCGTAGTCGCTGCCTTCGATGAGGGGCATGACTTCACCAGCTTTGAAATACTGGCGACTGCTCGTTTTGGCCGGAGTGAACCACCAGCCCGTTTGAGGGCACGGCTGGCCACCAGGAACAGAGCCAAGCCTCTTCTGTTCATCGTTATCGGGCGCGAGCTTGGCTCTTTGCTCTGCAGTAGGCCAGTCGCTGTCGTCGTCGAAGCGACGCATCCAGCGCAACGAACTCTCGTAGCCGAAGCGTGGGTTGGGGTCGCCGTCCCACGGGTCGAGTGTGTTGAGGTTCAACTCGTCACAGCGGATCGGACGGATCAAGCGGTTGGCTTTGATCAGTACATCTGGCACACCGTCTTCCACGGGATACAGGTCGAGGTCACCCAACTCGATCCAGAGGCCGTTGGCACTGTCAGGGTTGAACTTGTCCCGCGGGTATGGAATCGCCGTGATCTTGATGCGCGGGTCGGCCAATTCGGCGCGGATCTGATGCTCGGACTTGCCCAGCTTGCGCTGCCACACGGGTGAGAGCATGAAGCACCAAGTCGGTGGGCGCAGGCCAGAGCCAAGTCGAGCCGGATTGATGTACCCGTCTTCATCGTCATTGGCGTGAAATCCCATGTTCGATGGGTGATCGACGTCCAGACCGTAGAAATAATCCGCACAGATGCGTTCAAGCACATCGGACTCGTAGGCGCCCATCACGCTGAGGCCGCCGTTGCCTACCTCATATCCCATGTATGCCTGCTCTGGTCGGAGCGACGTTGTGCAGTCGACTACGAACTCGCGCCATCGAGCCTGATTGCCATCCTCGTACCAGTCGTAGCAGAAGATCAGTTTGAGCGTGCTGTAGCCCATTTGAGGCACATGGCAAACGCGCGCCGAATAGGACCACAACGGCGAAGCATCGGGCGATTCCATATCGGTGGCCATCAAATAGAAAGTCTCAAACTCCTTTTGATGATGTGCAGCTTCGGCTCGCAGGTCCGTCGGAAACCGCTTGTCGCCGGCGTTGAGCCACACCTGTGTGCGCGACTTGAACATCTTCTTGATGGGTTCGTCCACGAGTTCGCCAAAGCGTTCCCAGACGGTGATGAACTTGTCCGCCACTGCCATGTAGTCCTCGGGCTGGTGGTAAACATAGAACGTCACGTAGGGGCAGATGCCCAGTTCGCGGTCCTTGTAGCCGTAGAACCATTGCGGAGCGATCTTGCTCTCGCGGACAAATTTTTCGATCTCCTCGGGACTGAGGAAAAGCTCTGCTGTGCTCATCAAATGCCTCGTTTTCTATTGCTTCGCGATCTACCGCTAGATTTTTCGGACTTGTCCTCTTGCTTGGAGTCATCCTGCTTGTCAGGCTCTTTTTTTCCGTGCACCGCGATGTCTTCCGGGTATCGAAACAGCGACAGTCGACCGCCCGAACTGACGGGTTTGCCCTGGAACGTGACGGGAGCCCGACCCGTTTTTACTTTGGCCGCTCTTTCAAGCATGAACTTGTAGCCCTCGAACTGCTTCGCCTCAATCCGATCGTTCGGAAACTTGATCTCCACGATGGCAAAGATGTTCGCCTTGTCGGGACGCTGGTGCCGGTATTCTGAAATCATCAGGTCGGCTGAAATGCTGCCCCTGCGGTACTGGAACGGAGTCGGATAGAACGGATTGACCTTGCCAACCCGTTTGAGCCTGGTAGTGCCCTGCACGGGATGATCCTCGAAGCCGGGCGCAGGCCCGAAGTTGACTTCGCATTTCAGCGGGCTTGCCCAACCCAGGCATTCGTCCACGAACTCGAACAACAGGTTGGCCGCCAACTGCTTCAGCCTGATCACCAGGAATGCTTCGAGCTGCACGTCGCTCAGCTTCTCGACCGACATCGACAGCAACTCTTCGAAGATCTTGGGCTTGGCTCTGGCGAGGTCCTTGAGCGATACACCTTCCTTGCGCCGCAGACTAAAGACGGGCAAACGGTCGGCAGCGGCGCACACTTGGCTGATGGCATCGCGAAACGGAATCTTCTGCTCGATGGCCGCATTGATGGTGGCTTCCGTCGCGCCCCGGCCTGTGGCCTTGCGGGTTTTCTGACCCTGTGGGTCGGCGGCCTCGAGGGCCAGCAGGATGGCGACCTCTTCCTTCTCCTCGATCTTCTGAGCGATCTCTTCCTGAATGCTCTGGATGACCTTGCGAATCTCTTCCTTGGCCTTGCCGATGTCCTTGTTGTATTTCTGGACACCCTCGTACAGGTCTTTGGTCAGCTCCCCCAATTCGTGCGCCGTGATGGCGAGGGCGACCAGTTCGAGCACACCCCAAACGATGGCTGGTGCGGGCATTACGCGGCCTCGCTTTCAGCGTCACCGCACGACGCCGGGGCGCTTCGCGTTTCGGCTTCCCGGGCCTTGGCGTCCAGCACCGACGACCAGTTCTCGGTCACCCGTTCGCTTTCACGCATGATGGACTTGTAGCCTTTCAGGTCGATGGCCGCCTCGCTGTGGACCATGCGGGTCTGACCTGCTTCTGAGGTGTCGCCGCTCTCCAGCCGTTTGAGAGACCGGCCATGGATTTCGTAGGCATAACCCTCGAAGGGGCGGTTGTCGGTTTTGAACAGCTGGTAGTCGGCTTTGTAGGGCCCTTGGTCCAGGCGGGACTCGGTGAGTCCCATCGCTCCCACCGGCAAATGTGGCAGCTGGGCCGGACTCCGCCCGGGCCCCACGAAGCTCTTGCTCGTCCCCTTGATGTCCAGCAGCCCCGGCATCTTCAGCGTGATGTTCATCCCATCCAGCTCGATGCTCGTCTGCCCACCTTTGAGCGTGATCTTCTGCTGCGCCAGCACGTGGATCTCGTCATTGCTGCTCGTGACCGTGAAGCCTTGCTTGGCCAGCCATTCGAGTTCATCGGTATGCGCCTGCACGCTCACCGGCCCGTCCTGCGCAATGACCTGGATGCCACCTTCGTGGCTGTACAGGCCCACGGATTTAGCGGCCACGAAGCCCACGGTCTTGCCTGCGGCCAGATGGGCCTGCGCCTGCGCGGTCCAGTGGATCGCCTCACCCGCAAACACAGTCGCGCTGGCAGGCGTTGCCATGTTCAGGCTCATGGCCGCGTCGAGCACCATGAGTGGTCGCGCAAAGGCAGGCACGGGGTCTTGCCCTTCGCGCGAACTCGCGCCTTCTCCACCCTTCGGCTCGCGCGCGTCCTGCCCGTTGACGCTGCCCGGGTAGTGCCCGTTCTTCTGCGGATCGATGTCGTCGATGAGCGGCTGCAGCAGCGCCGTGGCACTCAATGCCAACGCCTTCGCGCCGCCGGCCGCATCCGACAGTTTCTGCGCCTCGCGCAACGCGCCCGCGAGCTGGCCGCGCACGCTGGTAGTGTCCTGGACGCTGCCCGCCGCGCGTTCCTGGGCCAGCGTGGAGATCAGCAGACCTTCGCCGGCACGCGTGGCGACCCAGGCGTCGGAGCGCAGTTCGGCGCCGGTGCCGCGCCAGGCGCCGCGGTTGCTCTCGTCGGGTGACTGGGCATTGAGGTGGCCCAGGTTCAGTTGACTGGCCGCGTGCGAGCTGGCCAGGCGGGTGCGCACCTGGCCGGGTGCGTCGTCGGCGATCCACTGGTTGTAGCCGCTGCCGTCGAGCGCGCGGGTGTGCCATCCCGAGAGTACGCCGGCGTGGTTGGCCGACGAATCGGTGCCGGCCGACCAGGGCGGTAGATCCTGGCCGTTGTAGAGCTGCTGGGCCACCACCGGCCGGTCGATGTCGCCTTCGATGAAGGACACCAGCACCTCGGAGCCCACGCGCGGCAGGTGGTGTGCGCCCCAGTTCGGACCGGCCACCGGCGCGGCCACGCGCAGCCAGACGGACTGGCGGTTGCTGGCTTGGCGACCGGCGGCGACCAGGCTGCCTTGTCCGCTGCTCGTCGATTGCTGCTGGCCCGCACGCTGGGCCTGCCAATGGAAACGGACTTGCACGCGATGGTCGCGCTGTGTATTGACAGCCGTCGGTGCCTCGTCGTCATCGGCTCCGACCACGAGCGCGACCATGGCTTCGGGAGCTGTGGGCTTGGGTCGCCACAGCGGCACGACCTGTGCATCCGCCGGCTGGGCCTCGAAGCTGTTGCGGTAGCTGCCCTTCTCGAGCTCGCCGGCTTCGAGCACCTGTGCGGCTTGTGCGCCGAGGTTGTTGGCTGCTTCGTGGCGAACGCGCAGCGCGAGGAATTTGCGGCCCTCGTAGCGGTCGTGCTGCGTGAGCGTGAAGCGCTCGCCCGCGCCGAGCTGTCGCACGCTGCCCGCGCCGCCGTAGCGCTTGATGCGCGACTCGAAGGCCACGAGCTGCTGCTCGGCGCGGCGGGCGGCAGTGGCGCTGTCGGCGTAGCGCTGCGCACCGGCGCCGTCGTAGTGCTCCAGCACGGGCACATCGCCCATCGCCAGCGCGCTCTGCACGGCGCCGGTGGGGGCTTGCAGCACGCTGGCGTCCCAGGCGTTGCGCATGACGGCGTTGGTGGCAACCTGACGTCGGCTGCTCCATGCGGTGATGGCATCGGTCGATTCGGTGGCGTCGACGCGGTGAAAGCGGATCTGCGGCAAGGCGCAGTCGGGCGGGGTCGCCGCGCGGTCGAAGATCACCAGGCGGTGGTGTGAGGGCGTGGTGTTGTTCCCCGTGCTGCTGCCATTGGCAGACTGCTGTTCATGCGCGAAGCGAAAGCTCAGGCCTTCTTCCGCGAGCAGGCGCAGCACAAAGGCCAAATCCGACTCGCGGTACTGCACGCAGGTGGGCCGCACGGGCATCTCCTGTGTGACTTCGAAACTGAAGCTCGCGGTCGTGTGGTCGGCGAACACTTCGCTGACGATGTCCTGCACGTGCTTGGCGGCGTACACGAAGCTGTCGCGGCGCAGACCCAGCGCAGCAAGCCAGGGTTGCAGGTGCAGCCGGTAGCGCGCCAGGCCGCCGTCACCGCCCAGCGCATCGACGGCCGTGAGGTAGCCGTGCCAGGTGCGAAAGCTGCCATTGGCCAGCAGCAGGCGCAGGCTCAGCTCTTCGCCGATCAGCGCGAACGGGTCGAACTCGCTCGACGTGGCAAGGGTGTCGATGGTGAACTCGAAGAGCTCGTTGAGGCCTTCGGTGCCGATGAAGCGCTCGACGACGACGGCGTTCTGCGGCGCCGACGCGGGCAGCTGCAGCTTGATGAGCCGCGCCTGCTCCGAAAGCCGCGCGACGTTCAGGCCTTCGAGCTTCCATGGCGCTGCGCCATGGAAGATGTTTGAACTGTCTGACATGGATAACCACCTCCCCGGTGTCACTGCCGGTATGCCCGGTCTTCGTTCGATTCCTGCCGCATCGGAGGCGGCATGGACCGGGGCAACTCTACTTCACGGAAGTGGTCCGGAATCGACGTCCAGATGAGTGCTTTTGGCTTCGGACAACGCCTCAGCCGATGCTCTCGATCAGCAACGCCTGCAGCACGAACCGCCGGTTGTCTGCCGGCGCCGTGCGCTCGTCGAGCAGGCCCGCGAGCGCGGCCGTGGGGTGGCTGTCTGCCGCTGCGCCGTCGAGCACCGGAATGCCCGCGTGCTGGCCGATCCGGCGCACCAGTGCGGGGTCGATGCCCTCGCAGGCCACGGCGTCGTACAGCCGCCCGAGCATGCGCGCGGTGTGCTGCAGCTCCTGCACCGGCGTGTCGGTCGACAGGCTGGAGCGCATCGTCGCGACCTGTGCGCCCAGTTCCTCGGCGGCCTGGCGCAGCAGGGCCAGCGCTTCGCTGTCGCCGGCCTCGCTGAGCAGGCCGAGGTTCTTGCCGCGCAGCAGCCGCGGCGGCGCGGCGCCGTCGAGCGCGGCGCGCTGGAGCAGCCGGGCGCGACCCAGCAGGCTGGCTTCTTTCTGGGGCGACAGCGCAGCGGCGAAGGAGTGCATGGCAAGGTTCGACATGTGTCTCGCGGAGGCTAGCCAGCCTTGGCTTTCCCGCCTTGACGCACATCAAGGCCGGCGCCGCTGTTACACGCCGGACACAGAGCATTCACCCGACGTTACGCACCGATGCGGGCCGTTGTCACTGCGGGGCCTCGCGCTTCCTAGCATCGAGACATCGCCTGATCGCAGGCGAAAGCTACACAAGACAGAACGCCGAGGAATCCCCATGCTCACGAGTGCCCGCCCCCATCCCATCCTCCCGCTTCGGCCCCTTCCGGTCGTGCAGAAGGAAGACGCGGGCCGGCGCACGGCCGAGCGCCTGCGCGTGCTGGCCGAGCAGCTGCAACCGCAGCGCCGGATGGTGCACACGGGTGACGTGATCTACCAGGCCGGCGAACGCTTCGGCAATCTCTACATCCTGAACTCGGGCTTCTTCAAGATCGTCAACCTCTCGGCCGACGGCCGCGAGCAGGTGGTGGGTCTCAAGTTCCGCGGCGACTGGCTGGGCTTCGACGGCATCGCGGGCCAGCGCTACGTGTGCGACGCCGTGGCGATGGACACGGGCGAGGTCTGGGTCGTGCCCTACGAATCGCTGCTGACGGCCTGCACCGCGCACCCCGCGCTGCTGCAGATGCTGCACGCCGCGATGAGCCGCGAGATCGCGCACGACCGCGACTCGCTGATGTCGGTGTGCACCTTGCCGGCCGACGCGCGCGTGGCCGACTTCCTGCGCTACTGGGCCGAGTCGCTGGCCGACCGCGGCATGCGCACCGACGAGATCACGCTGCGCATGACGCGCGCCGAGATCGGCAACTACCTGGGCATGACGCTCGAAAGCGTGAGCCGCGCGCTCTCGCGGCTGGCACGGGACAAGGTCATCGGCTTTGCGACCAAGGGCCGGCGCGAGGTGCAGATTCCCGACGTGGGCGCGCTGTCGGCCTTCGTGCAGCGCTGCCTGGCACCGGCACCTGCACTGCTTCAGTAACGAGAGCCGCCGCTCATTCGCGAGCGGCCAGCAGCGCCCGCGCCATCGCGCGCGCGAGTTCGCTGCGCGAATAAGGCTTGCGCAGCAGCTCCCAGCCCGGGGGCGCTTCGCGGTCGGCGTCGAGCAACTCCGCCGAGAACCCCGACATCAGCAGCACCGCGAGCCGCGGTTGGCGTTGCACCGCCTCGGCGGCGAGCCGCGTGCCGCGCATGCCGGGGCCGAGCGCGATGTCGCTCAGCAGCAGGTCGAAGGGCGTGGCCTCGGCGGCCATGGCGGGCAGGGCCTGTTCGGCGTTGGCAGCGGTCACCACCTCGCAGCCCAGCGTGGTCAGGAAGGTGTGGACGACCTGACGCACCTCGGCGTCGTCTTCGACCAGCATCACGCGCAGGCCCGGTGCCAACGTGGCCTCGGCTTCGATTTCCACGGGATCTTCATCGACAGGTGCCGCCGCACTCGCCGCATCGACCTCCACCTGCGGCAGGTAGAGCGTGACGGTGGTGCCGCCGTTGACCTTGCTGTCGATGGCGATGGCGCCGCGCGACTGCTTCACGAAACCGTACACCGTGCTCAGGCCCAGGCCGGTGCCGCGCCCCGCTTCCTTGGTGGTGAAGAAGGGCTCGAAGATGTGCTCCATGACCGCCTCGGTCATGCCGGTGCCGCTGTCGGCGATGGAGAGCGCGACGAAGCGGCGGCCGGCGTCGGCGTCGCTGAGTTCCTGGCGCACGGTGGCGGGCAGGGCGTCGCAGGCTTCGGCGCGGAAGTGCAGGCGGCCACCCTCGGGCATGGCGTCGCGCGCGTTGATGGCGATGTTCAGCAGCGCCGATTCGAGCTGGCCCGGGTCGGCGCGCACGGCGGGGCAGGGGTCGGCGGTGTCGATCTCGATCTGGATGCGCTGGTCGAGCGTGCGGCGCAGCATGTCGGTGAGCGAGTGCAGCATCTGCCGCACATCGACTGCGTCGGGCTGCAGCATCTGGCGCCGCGAGAAGGCCAGCAGCTTGCCCGTGAGTTCGGCGCCGCGCCGGCTGGCACGCGCGGCGGCGGCCACGAGCTGCTGCGCGTAGCCGTCGGCCGCGAGCTGCGGCAGCTCTTCGAGCACCTGCAGGTTGCCCTGGATGATGGTGAGCAGGTTGTTGAAGTCGTGCGCGATGCCGCCGGTGAGCTGGCCCACGCTTTCCAGGCGCTGCGCATGGTTCAGCGCTTCTTCGGTCTGCACGCGCTGCAGGCTGGTGGCCAGCAGGCTCGCCACCGATTCGAGAAAACGGATCTCCTCGTCGCCGAAGCGCCGCGCGGCCGTGGCGCGCACCGACAGCATGCCGGTCACGCGGCCCCGGTCGGACAGCGGCACGGCCAGCGCGCTGACCAGCCCGGCCTCGAGGTACGTGGGTGGCACGGCGAAGCGGCGCTCCTCGCGGTAGTCGGGCACGACGACCGGGCAGCCCTGCGAGAACACGTAGCCCGGTTGCGTGTCGGGCCGGTTGGCGATGCGCAGGCCGACGCTTTCGTCGGAGAGCAGGCCCACGCCGCTCGCGAGACGGAATTCGCGCTGGGTGCCGTCGAGCAGCCACACCATCGCGACCTCGACCTGCAGCGCGGTCGCGACGATGTCGGGCACCTGCGCCAGCACCACCTGCAGATCGCGCGTGTCGACCGCCAGGCGGCCCAGTTGCGCGAGGTGTTCGCTGTAGCGCGCGCGCTGCAGCGCCTGCTTCACGCGCGGGTAGGCGCCGATGTCGCGGATCGCGGCCACCACGAAGGGCAGGCCCTGGTTCTGCAGCGGGCTCAGCGCGATCTCGACCATGACCTCGCTGCCGTCCTTGCGCTTGGCGACGAGTTCCATGTCGGTGCCCATCGGGCGCGGTCGCGGCGCGCGGCCGTAGGCTTCGCGGAACGCGGCGTGGCGCGGACGGATGCTGTCGGGCACGAGCGCTTCGACGCTCAGGCCCACGAGCTCGTCGGCCGCGTAGCCGAGCATGGCGGCGGCCGAAGGGTTCGCGAGCACGATGCGGCCCGACTGGTCCACCACCAGCAGCGAATCGGGGTACGCGGCGAACAGCGAGCGGAACACGCTGCCTTCCTCGACGCCCGAGGGCAGGCCCGCGATGGACGGTTGCTGCGGCGCTTGGTCGTCAGCCATGGGTGACCGGCGGCACGAGGATGTAGCCCGCGCCGCGCACCGACTTGATGAGCTGCGGATCGTCGGCGTTGGCCTCGATCTTCTTGCGCAGCCGGCCGACCTGCACGTCGATCGTGCGGTCGAAGGGCGCGGCCTCGCGACCGCGCGTCTGCTCGAGCAGGAAGTCGCGCGAGAGCACGCGGCCCGGGTGGCGGGCGAAGGCGCACAGCAGGTCGAACTCGCCGGTGGTCAGCGGCACGGCCTCGCCCTGCGCGTTGCTGAGGCTGCGCGCGGCGGTGTCCAGGCGCCAGCCGGCGAAGCGCAGGCGCTCGGGCGGCGTGGGCGCGGCGACAGCAGCAGCGGGTGCTTCGGGCGTCAGGCGCCGCAGCACGGCCTTGACGCGCGCGACCAGCTCGCGCAGGTCGAAGGGCTTGGTCACGTAATCGTCGGCGCCCACTTCGAGGCCCACCACCTTGTCGACCGGATCGCCGCGGCCGGTGACGATCACGAGGCCGCAGCGCCAGTTCTCGCGGATGTGGCGGGCAATGGAAAAGCCGTCTTCGCCGGGCAGGCCGAGGTCGAGCAGCACGAGGTCGGCCGGGTCGGCGGCCATGAGCGCCCGCAGCGCCGCGCCGTCGTGGATCTGGGTGACGCGAAAGCCGTGGCCCTGGAGGTAGTTGGCCAGCAGCAGCGTGATGTCGACCTCGTCGTCGAGCACCGCGATGTGGGGGGCAGAAGTCATGCGGGGGCTGGGAGAAAAAACGCCGGCGCCACGGGGAGGGCGCAGGGAGCCCGGGAAGCGTAGCACGCAAGCTGCTGCTGTGGCAGCCGCAGTGCGCGCCGTTGATCTGGCGCAAGGCCTGCGGGCGGGGCGCTTCCGAGAATCGCGGCCACTGTCCACCGTGTCTGAAGGGTACGTACGCATGGCATCTTTTCTTTTCTCGGGCGCGCTCGACCTCCCGTGGTGGGGCGTGCTGCTGGCCGCACTGGCGCTGACGCACGTCACCATCGCCTCGGTCACCATCTTCCTGCACCGCCACCAGGCGCACCGGGCGCTCGACCTGCACCCCATTGCCAGCCATTTCTTTCGCTTCTGGCTCTGGATGACGACGGGCATGGTCACCAAGCAGTGGGCGGCCGTGCACCGCAAGCACCACGCCAAGTGCGACACGCCCGAGGACCCGCACAGCCCGCAGGTGGTGGGCCTGAAGCGCGTGCTCTGGGGCGGCGTGCTGCTGTACGTGGCCGAGGCGCGCAACCCCGAAACGCTGAGCCGCTACGGCCACGGCACGCCCGACGACTGGCTCGAGCGCCGGCTCTACACGCGCTACCAGACGCTGGGCATCACCTGCATGGGCCTGATCGACATGGCGCTCTTCGGCGTGCTGCCGGGCGCGCTGGTGCTGGTGGTGCAGATCGCGTGGATTCCGTTCTGGGCCGCCGGCGTGGTCAACGGCATCGGCCACTTCTGGGGCTACCGCAACTGGCCTGCGTCGGACGCGAGCACGAACATCTTTCCCATCGGCCTGCTGATCGGTGGTGAAGAGCTGCACAACAACCATCACGCGTTCCCGACCTCGGCCAAGCTGTCGAACAAGTGGTTCGAGTTCGACATCGGCTGGGTCTACATCCGCGCGCTGCAGGCGGTGGGGCTGGCGAAGGTGAAGCACCTGGCGCCGACGCCGCGCCTCACCAAGCCGCGCGCCACCGTCGATTTGCTCACGGTGCAGGCGGTGATCCGGCACCACTACGACGTGCTGTCGAACTACTCGCGCTCGCTGAAGCAGGCCTGCACCGAAGAGCTGGCCCGCATGCATGCGCTCGCACCCAGCCAGGCCCGCGCACTGCGCGCCGCGCGGCCCTGGCTCGGCAAGGAAGAAAAGGCGCTCGACGCCACGCGCCATGCGCAGCTCACGCAGGCGCTGGTGGCCTCGCAGGCCCTGGAGACCATGTACGCCATGCGGCGTGAACTGACCGCGCTGTGGAGCCGTTCGGGCGCCACCGGCGAACAGCTCGTGAAGCGGCTGCAGGACTGGTGCGAACGCGCCGAAGCCAGCGGCATCGCGCCGCTGGCGGCCTTTGCGGTGCGGTTGCGTTCCTACGCCTGAGAGGCTCCGGCAAAGAAAAGGCGCGGGCCGGTGTTGCACCGGCCCGCGCTTTTTGTTTTTGAGCGATCGCGCGTCGCAAGACTCACTGGCTCGCCACGCGTCCGTCCGGCAGGCTGAAGCGCTCGTGGTCTTCCTTGGCCGCGATTTCAGGCGCGCGGATCAGCAGCACCGGCACGGGCGCCATGCGCAGGATGTGCTCCGCGTTGCTGCCCATGGCCCAGCGGCTCAGGCCGCGCCGTCCGTGCGTGCCGAGCACGATGAGGTCGGCCTTCGAGGCGATGGCCTCGGTCACCACCTGGTCGTGGACCGCGCCGGCCTTGAAGCCGTCGCGCAGCACGACGTCGGCCTCGACGCCTTCGGCCTGCGCCTGGGCGCGCGCCTTCTCCAGCAGCGTCACGGCGTTGGTGCGCAGCACCTCGAGCCAGTCGCCCGAATGGCCCGCGTAGGCGTCCATGCCGAGCGCGAACGAGAGCTCGTCGAGGATGTGGACGAGCCGCAGGCGCCCACCGGTGAGCCTGGCCAGGCGGATGGCTTCGGCCAGGCCTTCGCCGGAGGTGGAGCTGCCGTCGACGGGAACCAGGATGTGTTGGTACATGGTGTGGAACCTCCAGGAGTGCGTTGAAGAAAGAAAAGAGGAGATGCCGTGCCAGTCTGTGCCTGGCCGCGTGCACGGGCCTTGATCTGGAGCAAGCCCGCACGGCCCCGGGCTTGCGACCCTTGGGCCTTCGAAGAAAGAAGGAGACCTCCATGACCCATGTCGCGGTGAAGATCATTCGCCAGGAGCACGCCGCGCTGGCGGCCATGCTGCGTTCCATCGTGATGCTGCTCGACCAGCACCGCCGCAAGGGCACGATGCCCGACTTCGCGACGCTGCGCGCGATGCTGTTCTACGTGGACGAATTTCCCGAGAAGCGCCACCACCCGAAGGAGACCGAGCTGCTCTTTCCCCGCTTGCGCGCCTGCACGCCGATCTCGCGCGACCTGATGGACAAGCTCGACAACGACCATGCCTGGGGCGAGCGAAAAATTCGCCACGTCGAGCACGCGCTGCTCGCATTCGAGATGCTCGGCGAGCCGCGGCGCGCGGCCTTCGAATGGGCGATGAACGAGTACGTGAGCTTCTACCTCGAGCACATGGCGCAGGAGGAGCGCGAGATCCTTCCGCTGGCCGAGCGCGTGCTCAATGCGGACGACTGGCGCGAGCTCGACGCGGCCTTCGGCGAGAACCGCGATCTGTTCTCCGACCAGAACGCGCCCGACGAGGTCTACGCCGCACTGTTCACGCGCATCGTCAACGTGGTGCCCGCGCCGATCGGGCTGGGGCCGGCGTTGTAACGGTCGAGCGGGTGTGGCGCCAGAGGCACGGATCGAGGGCGCACGGCGTTCATAATCGCCCCCGTCATGCCTGCCCGCCACCTGCCTTCGGACACTGCCCATGCGCCGCGCGTGAAGCGCGCGCAGATCTCGGTGTCCGCGCGTTCCGCGACGCCCGAACCGCCCCGCCGCCGCATCCATGACGGCGGCGCGTCCCGCAGCCTTGCGGGCTTCACTGCGATGGAAAGCAGCGCAGCACCGGCCCGCGCGCCGTCCGCAGCGCGTCCGCGCAACTGGCGCACCACGCTGCTGGGCGTGGCGCTCGGCCTGGTGATCGCGATGTTGCTGCTGATGAAATGGCTGCTCGACTACCAGGTCGAGTCCGCCGAAGCGCGCCATGCGCAGGAAGCGCAGGCGCGCACGCAGGCCGCGCGCTGCTTCGGCCGCGATGCCGGGCCATCGTGCCCGCCGGCCGGTCGCACGGTCGTCGAGACCGTCGAGTCGGCCGCGACGAGATAACCCCCGCGCACCGCGTGCGCTGTGCCACCGTCGTTCAGTTCAGCGCAGCACCAGCACCGGGACGTGCGAGTGCGTGAGCACGTGCAGCGTCTCGCTGCCCATCAGCAGCCGCGCGAGGCTGCGGCGCCCGTGCGAGGCCATCACGATGAGGTCGCAGTCCTGGTTCTTCGCGGTCTGGATGATGGCCTCGGCCACCTGGTTCGATTTCATGACCACCGCATCGGCGCGGCGCACGCCCCTGGCCAGCGCGGTGTCGCGCACCGCGTCGGCCAGTCGCTGGGCCGCCTGTTCGACGTGTTTCTGGTTGGCTTCGAAATCCGTCTGGTTCAGCAGCATCGAGCCTTCGAAGTAGCCGTACGGCTGGATGTGCGCGACGTTGACGCTGACCAGCTCGGCGCCGGTCAGCAACGCGAGGTCGATGGCCGTGGCCACCGCCTTGTCCGACAGCGAAGAGCCGTCGGTTGCGACGAGAACACGCTTGTACATGGCAGGCTCCTTGGCCCCCGGCACCGCGGGTGCCTTGCCATTCCAGTCTAGGTCGCGCGGGCGGCACATTCAAGGCCGACCCGGCGCGTCCTTCCTGGCGTCAGCTGCTCGTGCTGTGGCGACGTCCCAATGCGAACACCGAGTTCGGCGCGTCGACCACGAAGGGCTTGCGCACCGGTGTGCCGACGACGGCGGTCGTGCGGCGGGCGGCCGCGCTGGTGGCGGGCTGGACGCCCTTGGCCTTCTGTTCGTCGACCAGGCTCTGCAGCGAGATCGAGCGCAGGAACTCGACGGCGCGCAGGTTCACGGAGGCCCAGAGGTCGTCGATCTCGCAGCGGCCGGGTTCGTCGTCCGAGCCCGCCGCGCGCGGGCGCGCCTTGCTGGCGCCCAGGTCTTCGATGGTGAGCACGACGTCGGCCACGGTGATCTCCGCGGCCTTGCGGCTGAGCGAGTAGCCGCCGCCGGGGCCGCGGGTGGATTCGACCAGCCCGTTGCGCCGCAGCTTGGCGAACAGCAGTTCCAGGTACGAGAGCGAAACCTGCTGGCGCAGGCTGATCGAGGCCAGCGTGACGGGGCCCGAGCGGCCGTGCAGGGCGATGTCGATCATTGCGGTGACCGCGAAGCGGCCCTTGGTGGTGAGGCGCATGGTGTTTCCTTCCTTGCTTGCTTGTCGTTCCGGTGCGCTTACTCGTCGCGGCCGCCGGCGATGCCCAGCAGGGCCAGCAGCGACTGGAACACGTTGTAGAGGCTCAGGTACACGCCCAGCGTGGCCGAGATGTAGTTGGTTTCGAGGCCGTCCTTCACGCGCTTCAGGTCGTGCAGGATGAAGGCCGAGAAGATGCCGATGGCGGCGACCGACAGCGTCATCATCAGTGCGCTCGACTGGATGAAGATGTTGGCGATGCCCACCACCAGCAGGCCGATGGCGCCCACGAAGAGCCACTTGCCCATGGCCGAGATGTCGCGCTTGATGACCGTCGAGAGCATGGCCATGCCCAGGAAGATGCCGCCGGTGCCGGCGAAGGCGGTCATCACCAGGCTGGCGCCGTTGGCCAGGCCGAGCACGCTGCCGACCAGGCGCGACAGCATCAGGCCCATGAAGAAGGTGAAGGCCAGCAGCACGGGCACGCCGGCGGCGGAGTTCTTGGTCTTCTCGATGGCGTACATGAAGCCGAAGGCGCCGCCGAGAAACACCATGATGCCGATGCCCGGCGACATGGCGCGCGTGAGGCCGGTCGCCACGCCGAGCCAGGCGCCCAGCACGGTGGGCACCATCGACAGCGCAAGCAGCCAGTAGGTGTTGCGCAGAACGCGGTTGCGTTCCTGGACCGAGGCCAACGGTGCGCCGAAGCTGGAGGGGTAGGCCGATTGGCTGGAGTTCATCGAAAAATCCTGAAAAAAAGAGAGGGCCGGACGGGTCGCGTGACACGTGCGGCGGGGCCGTCGGACAGCTGAAAAAAAGAAGGGGCAGGGTCGTCGCGCAAGAACGGCGACGGGCCGGATGGATGAGCGCAAACGCCCGGACTTTTCAGTCCTCAGGCATTCGCTCGCCGCCGCGCGGCCTCAGGCGGCGAAGAGGCCGTGCGGCCGGGGTGGCCGCTTGGGCCGGTCGAGCAGCGGCGAGAGCACCGAGGTGGAGCCCCGCCGCGGCGGTTGCGCGGAGAGCACCAGCAGGTTGCGTGCGTGGGGTCGGGCGTCGAGCAGTTCGGCGTGCTCGGAGCCGGCTTCGTCCATGGCGGACGGGTCTTCCGACGACGTCTTGCCGACGTCCTTGTCGCCGCCATCGGCCAGTGCCATGGCGAGCGTTGCGACGGTCTGGCGTTCGCCCGACGACGTCACATGGTTGCCGCCGATCAGCCCATGCGCGAGCACGGCGAAGCCGTAGCAGGACAGCATGAAAGCGAGGACGGTAGCGGCAAACCAGCGGGACATGTAGGGGTATTTTACCCGGTGCGCCGGCATTGCTCCGGCGGCCGCGAATTCATCCGACCGCTGCGCACGGGTGTTGCCATCGTCCACAGGATGGAACGCTGCAGGCCACTTGCGCCGACTACCGGACTTCGGGGCGCGCTTTTACGCTGAGGGTCATGCATCGGGGCCATTTTTCCCGGGCATTCAACCTCACAAAGGAAGCCTCCCATGTCCAAGCCTTACACCCGTCTCGACAAGAACGATGTCGCCGTGCTGCTGGTCGACCACCAGACCGGCCTGCTCTCGCTGGTGCGCGACATCGATCCCGACAAGTTCAAGAACAACGTGCTGGCCCTGGCCGACATCGCCAGCTACTTCAAGCTGCCGACGGTGCTGACCACCAGCTTCGAGAACGGCCCCAACGGCCCGCTCGTGCCCGAGCTGAAGGCGCAGTTCCCCGACGCGCCCTACATTCCGCGCCCCGGCCAGATCAACGCCTGGGACAACGAAGATTTCGTCAAGGCCGTGAAGGCCACGGGCAAGAAGCAGCTCCTGATCGCCGGCGTGGTCACCGAGGTCTGCGTGGCCTTCCCGGCGCTGTCGGCGCTCGAAGAGGGCTTCGACGTGTTCGTTGTCACCGATGCGTCGGGCACCTTCAACGACGTCACGCGCCAGGCCGCGTGGGACCGCATGTCGGCCGCCGGCGCGCAGCTGATGTCGTGGTTCGGCGTGGCCTGCGAGCTGCATCGCGACTGGCGCAACGACATCGAGGGGCTGGGCACGCTGTTCTCCAACCACATCCCCGACTACCGCAACCTCATCACCAGCTACACGCAGCTGACCCAGGGAAAGTGAGCACGCCATGACCATCCCCAACAACGTCGCCAACTTCAACGGCGCCAAGCCCGTCATCGACGCGGGCGACGCCGTGATGCTGCTCATCGACCACCAGAGCGGCCTGTTCCAGACCGTGAAGGACATGCCGATGACCGAGCTGCGCTCCAACGTCACCACGCTGGCCAAGGTCGCGACGCTGGCGAAGATCCCGGTCATCACCACCGCCTCGGTGCCGCAAGGGCCCAACGGGCCGCTGATTCCCGAAGTGCACAAGTACGCGCCGCATGCGCAGTACGTGGCGCGCAAGGGCGAGATCAACGCCTGGGACAACCCCGAGTTCGTGGCCGCCGTGAAGGCCACCGGGCGCGGCACGCTGATCATTGCCGGCACCATCACCAGCGTGTGCATGGCCTTCCCGAGCATCTCGGCGGTGTACGACGGCTACCGCGTGTTCGCGGTGGTCGACGCCTCGGGCACGTACTCGAAGATGGCGCAAGAGATCACCTTGGCGCGCGTGGTGCAGGCCGGCGTGGTGCCGATCGACACCGCGGGCGTGTGCTCCGAAGTGCAGAAGACCTGGCACCGCGACGATGCCGCGCAATGGGCCGAGGCCTACAGCGCCGTGTTCCCGCCGTATCAGCTGCTCATCGAGAGCTACATGAAGGCGCAGGAGGTCGTGACGAACAGCGAGCAGCTGGATTCGCAGCGCAGCTGACACACCGGATCGCATCCTCGATGCGACACTGACGAACGCCGCGCCGCACGCGAAACCTGCGGCGCGGCTTTCTTCATTTCAACGCACGGCAAGGAGCCTCGCATGGACAGTCCCCGCATCCTGATCATTCCCGGCAGCGCCCGCGACGGTTCGCTCAACCGCCAGCTGGCGGCAGTCGCCGCCGCCACCGCGCGCGCTGCAGGCCTGCAGGTGACCGAGATGGACCTGCGCGCGCTCGCGCTGCCCGTGTACGACGGCGACCTCGAGGCCGCCTCGGGCGTGCCCGCCGGCGCGCTCGAGCTGCGGCGTGCCATCGCGGCGAGCGACGGCGTGCTGCTCGTCACGCCCGAGTACAACGGCTTTCCGACGCCGCTGGTCATCAACGCCTTCAGCTGGCTCTCGCGCATTCCGCCGGGCGACGGCCACGCGGGCGGGCTGGCCGCCACGGCCAACAAGCCGGCCGCGCTGCTGTCGGCCTCGCCCGGGCCACTGGGCGCGCTGCGCTCGATGAACTTCCTGCGCCAGTACCTGCAGATGGCCTTCGCGATGCTGGTGGCGCCGCAACAGTTCGCACTCGGGCGCGCGAACGAGGCCTTCGATGCCGGCGGCGCGCTGAAGGACGCGCGCGCCGCGCAGTCGGTGCAGAAGGTAGTGGCGGCGCTGGCTGCGCTGGCGACCGCACTGCCCACGCCACGCTGATCTGCGCAGGGCGGCGTTCGTGCTGTCGCGCGAACGACCGTCCCGATCCGCGTCGCGACGTATCTTCGACCGCACATTGGAAGAAGGACGAGACGACATGCAATTCGAATTCACGCCCCGGGTGCTCGCGCTGCGCGCCGAGCTGCTCAAGTTCATGGACGAGCACGTCTACCCGAACGAGAAGCGCCGCGAGGAAGAGCTGGCCGCCAACGCCCGCGCCGGCCGCCCCTACGCCGAGCTGCCGATGATGGCCGGCCTCAAGGCCAAGGCGCGCGAGCGCGGCCTGTGGAACCTCTTCCTGCCCGAGGCCGAACACGGCCCCGGTCTCACCAACGTCGAGTACGCGCCGCTGTGCGAGATCATGGGCCGGCGCTACTGGTGCGCCGAAATCTTCAACTGCTCCGCGCCCGACACCGGCAACATGGAAGTGCTGGCGCGCTACGGCACCAAGGCGCAGCAGGAGCGCTGGCTCACGCCGCTGCTGGCCGGCGAGATCCGCTCGTCGTTCGCCATGACCGAGCCCGAGGTGGCCTCGAGCGACGCCACCAACATCCGCTGCAGCATCCGCCGCGAAGGTGACGAGTACGTCATCAACGGGCGCAAGTGGTACATCACCGGCGCGATGAACGAGCGCTGCGAGATCTTCGTGCTGATGGGAAAGACCGACCCCGACAACGCCGACCGCCACAAGCAGCAGTCGATGGTGCTCGTGCCGAAGAACACGCCGGGCATCACCATCGTGCGCGACATGCAGCTGCTCGGCATGTACGACCCGCCCTTCGGCCACCCCGAGATCGTGTTCGACAACGTGCGCGTGCCGGTCGAGAACATCCTGCTCGGCGAGGGCCGCGGCTTCGAGATCGCCCAGGGCCGCCTCGGCCCCGGCCGCATCCACCACTGCATGCGCGCCATCGGCATGGCCGAAGCCGCGCTGGAGATGATGTGCCAGCGCCTCGTGTCGCGCGTCGCCTTCCACAAGCCGCTGTCGGAGCAGGGCGTGTGGCGCGAGCGCATTGCCGAGTCGCGCATGCTCATCGAGCAGTCGCGCTGGATGGTGCTCAACGCCGCCTACCGCATGGACACCGTGGGCAACAAGGTCGCCGCGAAAGAGATCGCGATGATCAAGGTGCTCACGCCCAACAACTGCGTGAAGGTGATCGACTGGGCCATGCAGGCCTTCGGCGCCATGGGCCTGAGCCAGGACACGCTGCTCACGCACTTCTACGCCTACGAGCGCCACCTGCGCGTGGCCGACGGTCCGGATGAAGTGCACCGCAACGCGATCGCGAAGCAGGAGCTGGCGGCGTACCAGTAGGGCGAGAGCGGGGCGCCAGCGCCCCGTGCCAGTGGCACTGCAGGCCGAGCGAAGCGATGGCCTGTCGGTATCCCAACCCCTTCTGTATGCGCCGAGGAGCGCAGCGTTTCGCGGATCAGGGCTCGCCCTTGTTTGAGCGAAGCGAGTTTGGGCGAGACCCCGCGAAACGCGAGCACCGCAGGTTGCCCGCAGCGAAGCGGAGGGACGCAGACAGCAGGGTCGCCTTTCTTTTGCCTACGTTTCTTTGGCGAAGCAAAGAAAAGTAGGTCGCCCGCCGGGGCGAGACCCGGCCTCAGGAAAACAAACGATCAGCCTTCGATTTTCCCGAGCCGCGATTCACGAAGCCGGCTCGGCGCCAACGCCCCGGCAGATTCAAGAATCGGATAAGCAATCGAACAGATATGCGAATTGATCCGCTTCAAATCGCTGATCAAGTCGATGTGCAGCGAACTCGTCTCGATGCTGAGAGTCGTCCGATCCGACAGCCGATCCAGATGCGTAGTGGCATACGCCCGCTCCAGATCACGAAACCGCGCCTTCTCCTCCAGCAGCTTCTGCGCATCCCGCACATTCCCATTCAAGAACACACTCATGCTCAACCGCAGATTGGCAATCAACCGCCCATGCAGCTCCACGATCTCCGCCATCCCCGCGGCTGAAAAGTTGCGCTGCGGCTTGATCTTCTTGTCCTCGATATCGATGATCACCCGCTCGATGATGTCCCCGATCTGCTCCATGTTGATCGTGAAGCTGATGATGTCCGTCCAGCGCCGGCTTTCCTCTTCGCCCAGCGCCTCGCGCGAGATGCGCGTCATGTAGTACTTGATCGCCGAGTACAGCTCGTCCACCGTGTCGTCGAGCTGCCGCAGCTCCTGCGCCAGCCGCAGGTCGTTGTTGCGGATCACGTCGAGCGTGCCGATGAGCATGGTCTCCACGATGTCGGCCTGATGCAGCGCCTCGCGCGCGGCATTCGAAATGGCGAGCGAGGGCGTCGACAGCGCCGAGGGGTCGAGGTGGTGCGGCCGGCTGGTGCCCACGGGTTGCGGCGGCACGGGCAGCATGCGCGTCACGAGCTTGGCCACCCATTGCGTGAGGCCGATGAAGCCGATGCTGATCACGACGTTGAACGCCAGGTGGAACAGCACCACGCCGTGCGTCTGGTTAGGCAGCTCGGGCTGCACGTAGCGAATCCACAGGCCGACGAACGGCGTGACCAGCGCCACGCCGAGCGCCTTGAACAGCAGGTTGCCGACGGTTACCTGCCGCACCGACACTGCCGACTTGGCCGTGGTCAACACCGCGAGCAGGCCGCTGCCGAGGTTGGCGCCGAGCACGAGGCCGAGCGCGACGTCGAGCGGCACCACGTTCGACGTCGCCATGGCCGCCACCAGCAGCACCACTGCCAGGCTTGAATACGCCACGATGGCCAGCGCGGCGCCGAGGGTGATCTCCAGCAGCACGTCGCTGGTGATGGACGCGAGCAGCGCGCGAACGGCGGGTGACGAAAACAGCGGCTCGGTGGCCGCGACCACCAGCTGCAGCGCCAGCAGCATCAGCCCCAGCCCGATCAGCACCCGCCCGACGCGCCCCGCCACGGTGGCCGAGCGCGTGATGAACAGCACCACGCCCACGAAGATGAACATCGGCGAGAGCCACGAGAGGTCGGCCGAGAAGAGCACCGAGATCAGCGCCGTGCCCACGTCGGCGCCCCGCATCACCGCCAGCGCGGCCGGCAGCGTGACCAGGCCCTGCCCGACGAAGGACGAGGTCATGAGCGATGTGGCCGTGCTCGACTGCACGAGCGCCGTGACGCCGATGCCCGAGAGCGCGGCCGTGAAGCGGTTGCGCATGCTCTGCACAAGGATCTTGCGCAGGTTGGCGCCGAAGACGCGCAGCACGCCGGTGCGCACGAGGTGCGTGCCCCACACCAGCAGGGCGACGGCTGCAAGCAGATTCAGAAGGTGCTTCATGGAGGGCGGGGGCTGACCTTTCTCTTGTTTTCGTTTTGGTTCGTTTCAGCCCCATTTTCCACAAGTGGACGCTTCAGTCGATCAGGGCTCCGTTGTCGTGGAAAGGATAAGGGCCTTCGAAGCTGCCAGAGGCCGCCAGGTGGGTGACGAGCCGGCGCCCGGTCGGCGACCAGGCGTGCACGCGGAAGGCGGGCGGCTCCAGCGTCCAGGCCGAGGCGGCGTCGGGCGCGAGGTCGAGGCAGACCTGGTGCGCCTGCGCCGGCGAGGTCGAGGCGATGGTGCCGCCGAAGCGCACGTCGATGGCGCGGTGCAGGTGGCCGCAGATCACGCGCTCGACGTTGGTGTAGCGGCGCAGCAGGGCTTCGAGCGCGTCGGCGCCTTCGAGCAGGCCGATTTCGTCCATGTGGCCGATCAGCGTCTCGAAGGGCGGGTGGTGCATGGCGACCACCACGGGCTCGTGGCGGCAGGCGTCGAGCTGGGCTTCGAGCCAGGCCAGGCGTTTGTCGCACAGCGTGCCGTGGCTGGCACCGGGCACGCAGGTGTCGAGCGTGAGCAGCCGCAGGTCGCCGACGCGCACCGAATACTGGACGAAGCCGTGCGTGTCGTCGCCCGTGCCCAGGTAGGCGTGGCCGGGGAAGCTGCGGCGCAGCTGGTCGCGGTCGTCGTGGTTGCCGGGCAGCAGGTAGACGGGCATCGTCAGCGGTGCGAGCAGGGCGGCCAGGTGTTCGTATTCGGCGGCGCGGCCGAAGTCGGTCAGGTCGCCGGTGATCACCACCGCGTCGGGCGGCTGGCGCAGCGCGAGCACCGACTGCACCGCACGCGCGAGGTACGGCGCGGTGTCGATGCGGCCATAGGCCAGCCGGCCAGGCTCGCGGATGTGCAGGTCGGTCAGCTGGACCAGGAAAGTGTTGGGGTTCGCGGTTGTCGTGGTCATGCGCTGGTTTCCTGCGACGTCATCAGGCGTTCGGCGGGGATGCGCAGGCCCACCGCGTCGCCCGGCCCGAAGGGGCTGTCGCGGCCCACGTCGGCCACCAGCACGGGCTGGTCCTGCACGCGCAGGTGCAACTGCACGCGGTCGCCGAGGAAGGTGCGGCGTTCGACCGTGGCGCGGCCCCAGCCGGGCGTGTCGTCGGACGGGGGAGCGCCGATCTCGATGTCTTCGGGTCGCACCAGCAGCGTCGCATGCTGTTGCCAGGGCGCGGGGCAGGGCAGGTACGACCCTCCGAGTCGGACAACGCCCTGCGCGATGGCGTCGGCCGCGCGCTCCAGCCGGTTGACCCGGCCCAGGAACTCGGCCACGAAGGGATGCGCGGGCGCGCGGTACAGGTCTTCGCCGCGGCCGACCTGCACGATGCGCCCGGCGCGCATCACGGCGAGGCGGTCGGCGATGGCCAGCGCTTCCTGCTGGTCGTGCGTGACGTGGATGGCCGTGATGTGCAGGCGGCGCAGCAGCTCGGCGAGCTCGTCGCGCAGCGATTCCTTGAGCTTGGCGTCGAGTGCAGCCAGCGGCTCGTCGAGCAGCAGCACGCGCGGGCGCACGGCCACGGCGCGCGCCAGGGCCACGCGCTGGCGCTGGCCGCCCGAGAGCTCGGCGGGGCGCTTGTTCTCCAGGCCACCGAGGCGCACGAGGTCGACCAGCTCGCCGACGGCGCGCTTCTCTTCTGCAGGCGACACGCCGCGGATGCGCAGGCCATAGCCGATGTTGGCTGCCACCGTCATCTGCGGAAAGAGCGCGTAGCTCTGGAACACCATGCCCACGCCGCGGTGCTCGACCGGGCGCTGCGTCACGTCCTGGTCGCCGAAGACGATGCGGCTGCCGTCGTCGGGCGCTTCGAGCCCGGCGATGAGGCGCAGCAGCGTGGTCTTGCCGCAGCCCGAGGGGCCGAGCAGCGCGAGCACTTCGCCGGCCTCGACCTTGAGGTTCGTGGGTTGCAGGCCGCGCGTGCCGTCGGCATAGGTCTTCGCGCAGTTCGAAATGTCGACGGGGATGCGTTCAAGTTCCATGGCGTTTCTGCATCAGGTTGGCGAGATACTGAAGGCCCCACAGCACGGGAAGGATCACGGCGAAGAAGACCAGCGTGTAGGCCGATCCGATCTCGATGCGCATCGAGGCGTAGCTGTCGGCCAGGCCCACGGGCAGCGTGCGCGTGAGCGGCGTGTGCAGCATCCACGTCAGGTTGAACTCGCCCACCGACAGCGTGAACACCATCAGGCTGCCGGCCACGATGGCGGGGAACACAGCAGGCACGAGGATGCCCATGAAGCGCTGGCGGAAGTTCGCGCCCAGCGAGCGCGCGGCTTCTTCGAGCGCGAGCAGATCGTCGCGCTGGAAGGCCGAGCTCACGGTGCGCACCATGAAGGGCAGCGTGAAGACGATGTGGCCCACGAGGATGAAGGCGAAGCTGGTGCGGAAGGCCGTGAGCTGGCCGTAGGCGAGGATGAGCGCGAGCGCCGTCGCCAGGCCCGGCACCGCGACCGGCAAGGTCAGCAGCTCTTCAAAAATGCGCGCCGCACGCGAGCGGCTGCGCGCCAACGCGTAGGCGCAGGGCACGCCGAGCAGCACGGTGCACACGACGCAGGCCACGGCCAGCGCGAGCGACCAGCCGACGGTGCCGCCGTAGTTCTCCCACACCTCGCCGAGCCAGCGCAGCGTGAGGCCGCTCTTGAGTCCCACGCTGTAGTTGTTGACGAGGCCGGCCATCACCGACAGCAGCATCGGCGCGATCATGAAGAGGCTCACGATCACCGTGACGGCGAGCAGGAATGGGGCGCGGGGTCGCGAGGATGTCTTCATCATCATCGGGCGACCGGGTTGGCGCCGAAGCGGCGCGCCACGAAGAGCACCAGCCAGGTCACGACACCCAGCGAGATCGACAGCGACGCGGCGAGCGCGAAGTTGGCGTAGTTGGTGAACTCGTTGTAGATGGTGATGGGGATCACCTCGAACTTGCTGGCCAGCGTGAAGGCCGTGCCGAAGGCGCCCATCGACGTGGCGAACAAAATGGCGCCGCAGGCCAGCGTGGTGGGCGCGAGCTCGGGCATCCACACGTCGCGTGCCACGCGCAGCTTCGAGGCGCCGAGCGAGCGCGCGGCTTCTTCGAGCTGCGTGTTCATCGACTCGGCCGCCGCGGCGTAGGTGGCAATGGCGCGCGGCAGCGAGAAATACAGGTACGCCAAAAAGAGGCCGAGCAGGCCGTAGGCGAAGGTGATGCGCTCGCCGATCAGCGTGTCGCTCAGGTCGGCCACCACGCCCTGGCGCCCGCCGAGCAGGATCACGAAGAAGCCGATGATCACGCCCGGGAACGACAGCGGCAGCGTGAGCAGCGACAGCAGCATGCGCTTGCCGGGGAAGGCATGGCGCGCGAGGTAGATGCCCACCGCCGCGCCCAGCACCAGCGTGGCCAGCGTCACCGCCACCGACAGCGCGACGGTGTTGGCCATGCTTTGCAGGTAGCGCGCGTCGGTCAGCACCGCGAAGTAGGTGGCGGCGCCCTTGTCGGCCGGCAGCGCCAGCAGGCGCACCACCGGCAGCAGCCAGAAGGCCGCGAAGAAGACGGCCGCCGGCGCGACGCAGGCCAGCAATCGCCAGCGCGGGTTCCAGGCGTTGGCGTTGGAGGTGGTGGTGGTGCTGCGTGTCATCGCGCGCGGCGCCGGGTCAGCGCACTTCCTTCAGGTACTGGTCGGAGAAGGCGCGCTGCGCTTCGGCCATGCGGGCGTAGTCGACAGTCTTGGCACGCGCGTAGTCGCTCGCGGGCAGGAACTGCGCCTCGATCTCCTTGGGCATGGCGCCGGCGCGCACCGGGCGCAGGTAGGCCTTGGCCCAGATCGCCTGGCCTTCGTCGGACAGCGTGAAGTCGAGCACCTTTTTCGCGTCGGCCGCGTGCGGCGCCTTGGCGACCAGGCTCATCACGTAGGGCACGGCCAGCGTGCCTTCGCTGGGAATGACGAAGGCGACGTTGGCCTTGTCCTTGTACTTGGCGCGGTAGGCGTTGAAGTCGTAGTCGAGCAGGATCGCGATCTCGCCCGACAGCACGCGCGCATACGACGTCTGCTTGGGCACGATGGGCTCGTTCTTCTGCAGCGCCTTGAAGTAGTCGATGCCCGGCTTGAAGTTGTCGAGCGTGCCGCCGCGCGCCTGGTTCACGGCCACGGCGCCCACGTAGCCCACGAAGGCCGAGGCGGGGTCGAGATAACCGATGAGGCCCTTGTATTCGGGCTTGAGCAGGTCGGCCCACGACTTGGGCACCGGCTTGCCCTTGAGCGCGTCGACGTTGACCATGAAGCCGAGCGTGCCCGAGTGGATGGTGAACCAGTGGCCGGCTGGGTCCTTCAGGCCGTCGGGAATGTCTTTCCACGCAGCCGGCTTGTAGGGCTCGACCACGCCGTCTTTCGCGGCCTGCACCGCGAAGGTCACGCCGAGGTAGGTGACGTCGGCGACGGGGCTGGCCTTTTCGGCGACCAGCTGCGCGAGCGACTGGCCCGAGTTCTTGTTGTCGGCTGGCACGGTGATGCCGGTCTTGGCCTTGATGGCCTTGAGCTGGGTGCCCCAGTCGGCCCATTCGGTCGGGCAGTTGTAGCAAATGGCGGTCTGGGCCATGGCGCCGCCGGCGGCGACGAGGGCGGCGGCCAGCACGCCGAGGCGGGCGAGTCGGTGAAAGCGAAGGGACATGGAAGAACTCCTGGGAGGGGTGGTGAGGTCAGGACACTGCGGCGTCGTTGTCTTCGCGCGCACTTGCGCACGACTCGCCGTCTCGGAAGGCATGGGGGAGCAGCAGGCTCGCGTCGGCCTGCAGCGCGCGGCCGCCGGCGATCGCCTGCACCAGCAGCTCGACGCTGTGGCGGCCGATGTCGCTGTTGGGCTGTGCGATGGTGGTGAGCGCGGGCGTGAGGTCTTCGCCGAGCGCGATGCCGTCGAAGCCGACCACGCTGAGGTCGTCGGGCACCACAAGGCCGCTCAGGTGCGCGGCGCGGATGCTGCGGATGGCGAGCAGGTCGTTCGAGCAGACCAGCGCGGTGGGGCGGCTGCGCGGGCGCAACTCGGCGCACAGTGCATCGACGGCGGTCTCGACGAAGGGCACTTCGATGAGCGGAGGAACTTCGAGGCCGGCCTCGGCCATGCCGCGCTGGTAGCCGCGGTAGCGCTGCTGGGCGCGGTCCGACGCGGCCAGCGTGCCGCTGACCATCGCGATGCGCCGGTGGCCCAACAGCACGAGGCGCGTGACCGCATCGGCCACCGCGCCTTCGCTGTCGACCGACACGCAGGGGTGGTCGGCGTGCCGGTTGTAGGCCAGCACGTAGGGCACGGCGGCGGCCTGCAGGCGTTGCAGCGCGGCCGAGGTGGACGGGTTCGACACCACGAGGATCAGCCCGTCGACGTTGCCCGCCAGCAGCAGCTGCACGGCGCGCTCTTCCTCGTCGAGCCGGTAGCCCGTGGTGACCGGCAGGATCGCGTAGCCGCCCGCGACGGCCGCGCGTGCAATGCCCTGCAGGCATTCGGCGAAGGTCGGGTTCAGCAGCGTGGGCAGCACCACGCCGAGCGTGCGGCTGCGCTGGGTGCGCAAGGTGCGGGCGCTGGCGTTGGGCAGGTAGTTGAGCTCGCGCGCCACGCGCTCGACCAGTTCGCGCGTGGCCGGCGTCACCTTGTCGGGGAAATTGAAGGCGCGCGAGACCGTGGCGACGGAGACCCCGGCTTGGGCGGCTACAGCTTGGATGCTCATCGTGCGGGGTCCGTGGCGTGGTTCATGTAATCGATTACATTGGACCGGCGCAGTATGACTTCGCGATGACAGGATGGGGAAGTGGGGAGAACCCCGGGGCCGCCGGCGCAGCGCACGGCCCAAAGAGAAAGGGGCCCGAAGGCCCCTTGGTCGAGAACTGGCTTACTTGCCGCGCCGGACTCGCCGGATCTCGTCGACGATCAGGCAGATGGCCCCGAGCGTGATGGCGCTGTCCGCCGCGTTGAACGCCGGGAAGTACCAGTTGCCCCAGTGGAAGCTCAAAAAGTCGACGACGTAGCCGTGCATCATGCGGTCGACCACGTTGCCGATGGCACCGCCCAGGATGCAGGCCATCGCGAACGAGAAGAGCTTCTGGCCCGCGTGCGACCTCAGCATCCAGACGATGAAGATCGCCGCCGCCACGCCGATGGCCGTGAAGAACCAGCGCTGCCAGCCCGAGTGGTCGGCCAGGAACGAGAACGCGGCGCCCGTGTTGTGCGCGCGCACGACGTTGAAGAAGCTCGTCACGTAGGTCGCGTCGCCGAGCTTGTAGTAGCCCAGGATCAGCGTCTTCGTGAACTGGTCGATGATCACGATGATCGTCGCCAGCCCGAGCCAGGGCCAGATGCTGGCCCCGCGCGAACGCGAGGCCGACGAGGCGGAGCGTGCGGTCGCCATCAGGCCACGCTGCGCGATTCGCCCGCGCCGAACAGGTTGCTCGTGCACCGGCCGCAGAGGGTCGGGTGCGCCGCGTCGTGGCCCACGTCCTCGCGGTAGTGCCAGCAGCGTTCGCATTTCTGCGCGGTGCTGGGCGTGACCACGGTCGACAGGGTGTCGCCCGCCGCCAGCGCCACGGCCGAGGCGATGAACACGAACTTCAGGTCGTCGCCCAGCGAGCCCAGCAGCGCGAGGTCGTCGGCCGGCGCGTTCAGCTGCAGGGTGGCCTGCAGCGACGAGCCGACCTTGCCCTCGGCGCGCACCGCTTCGATGTCCTTGTTGACGCCGTCGCGGATCTCGCGGATGCGGCTCCACTTGGCGAGCAGTGCTTCGTCGGGTGCGGCGAACTGGCTGTAGGTCTGCGTGAAGATCGACTCGCCGGCCTTGCCGGTGCCCACGATCTTCCAGGCCTCTTCGGCCGTGAAGCTCAGGAACGGCGCCATCCAGCGCAGCATCGCCTGCGAGATGTGCCACAGGGCCGTTTGCGCGCTGCGGCGCGCGAGCGAGCCGGGGGCCGTCGTGTAGAGGCGGTCCTTCAGGATGTCGAGGTAGAAGCCGCCCAGGTCTTCCGAGCAGTAGATCTGCAGCTTGGCCACCACCGGATGGAACTCGTACACCTGGTAGTGCGCAAGGATCTCGGCCTGGAACTGCGCCGCGCGCGACATCGCGTAGCGGTCGATCTCGAACAGCTGGTCGAGCGGCACGGCGTCTTTCGCGATGTCGAAGTCGCTGGTGTTCGCAAGCAGGAAGCGCAGCGTGTTGCGGATGCGGCGGTAGGCATCGACGACGCGCGCGAGGATCTTGTCGTCACCCGCGATGTCGCCCGAGTAGTCGCTCGCGGCCACCCACAGGCGGATGATTTCCGAGCCCAGCTTGTTGCTGATTTCCTGCGGGTCGATGCCGTTCTTGAGCGACTTGCTCATCTTGATGCCCTTGGCATCCACCGTGAAGCCGTGCGTGAGCAGGCCCTTGTACGGTGCGCGGTCTTCCAGCATGCAGGCGATCAGCAGCGACGAGTGGAACCACCCGCGGTGCTGGTCGTGGCCTTCGAGGTACAGGTCGGCTTCGGGGCCGGTCTCGTGGTGCACGTTGGGGTGCGTGCCGCGCAGCACGTGCGAGAAGGTCGAGCCCGAGTCGAACCACACCTCGAGGATGTCGGTGCTCTTGGTGTAGCTCGGTGCGTCTTCGGCGCCCAGGATCTCTTCGACGGTGACGCGGCTCCAGGCCTCGATGCCGCCCTTCTCGACGATGTCGGCGGCCTGGTCGAGGATCTCCATGGTGCGCGGGTGCAGCTCGCCCGAATCCTTGTGCAGGAAGAACGGGATCGGCACGCCCCAGCTGCGCTGGCGGCTGATGCACCAGTCGGGCCGGCCGGCGATCATGTCGTGCAGGCGGGCCTTGCCGTTCTCGGGGTAGAAGCTGGTCTGCTCGATGGCGTCGAGCGCGGTCTGGCGCAGCGTCTTGGGCGCCTTGTCCTTGGTGAACACGCCTTCGCCTTCGTCCATGCGCACGAACCACTGCGCGGCCGCGCGGTAGATCACCGGCGTCTTGTGGCGCCAGCAGTGCGGGTAGCTGTGGGTGATGGTCTCGGTGGTCAGCAGGCGGTTGGCGTCGCGCAGCGCGGCGATGATCACCGGCACGGCCTTCCAGATGTTCTGGCCGCCGAACAGCGGGAAATCGGGCGCGTAGCTGCCGTTGCCCTGCACCGGGTTCAGGATGTCGTCGTACGCCACGCCGTGGGCGATGCAGGAGTTGAAGTCGTCCACGCCGTAGGCAGGCGACGAGTGCACGAGGCCGGTGCCGTCGGTGGCCGTGGCGTAGTCGGCCAGGTACACGGGCGACAGGCGCTGGTAGCCCGCATCGACGTCGTACAGCGGGTGTTCGAATTCGAGCCCGCCGAGCTTCTCGCCCTTGACCGTGGCCAGCACCTTGCCGTCGAGCGCGTAGCGCGTCATGCACATCTCGACCAGCGAGTTGGCCAGGATCAGCAGGCCGCGCTCGGTATCGACCAGCGAGTACTCGAGCTCGGGGTTGAGGTTGATCGCCTGGTTGGCCGGGATGGTCCACGCGGTGGTGGTCCAGATCACGGCGAAGATGTCGCCGAGGATCGTGTGGTCGGTGCCGAAGGCCTTGAGCACATTCTCGCGCTCATGCGCCTTGAAGGCCACGTCGATGGTCTGGCTCTTCTTGTCGGCGTATTCGATCTCGAACTCGGCCAGCGAGGAGCCGCAGTCGAAGCACCAGTACACGGGCTTGAGGCCCCGGTACACGAAGCCGCGCTCGATCACGCGCTTGAACGCGCGCAGCTCGCCGGCTTCATTGGCGAAGTCCATCGTCTTGTAGGGATGGTCCCATTCGCCCAGCACGCCCAGGCGCTGGAAGTCGACCATCTGCTGGGCGATCTGCTCGGTGGCGTAGGCGCGGCTCTTGGCCTGCATCTCGTCGCGGCTCAGGTTGCGGCCGAACTGCTTTTCGATGGCGTTCTCGATCGGCAGGCCGTGGCAGTCCCAGCCGGGCACGTACAGCGCGTCGAAGCCTTCGAGCTGGCGCGCCTTGGTGATCATGTCCTTGAGGATCTTGTTCACCGCGTGACCCATGTGGATCTGGCCGTTGGCGTACGGCGGGCCGTCGTGCAGGATGAACTTGGGCGCGCCGTGGCGGGCGTCGCGCAGGCGGTGGTAGCGGCCTTCGTCGTTCCATTCTTTCACCCAGCCCGGTTCGCGCTTGGGCAGGTCGCCGCGCATCGGAAAGGGGGTGTCGGGCAGGTTCAGCGTGGAACGGTAATCTTTGGGGGAAGCAGCGTCAGACATGTTGGGTGCGGCGAAACAGAGGGGGCTTCGACAGGCTCAGCCCGAACTGCATTGAGCGGTCGGTGCGGAAGATATAGCCGTTCGCCCTGAGCTTGTCGAAGGGCGGCAGCACGGGGCGTGCAGGGCTAAATTCGGTCGCGCGTGGTCTGGCGGTGGGTCTCGGCGTGGGTCGATGCGAAGAACGCGCGTGCGTCGCGGCCATCCTTCGCGATGCCCGCAGTGAGGGCCTCGAGGCTGGTGTAGCGCAATTCGTCGTGCAGTTTGTGCAGGAGTTCCACGCGCACGATTTTACCGTAGGCCCCTTCGGCCCCCAGATGCGAGGGCCACTCCAGGCAATGCGTCTCGAGCAACACGCGTCCGGCGTTGACGTCGTTGGCGTCCAGCGAGGGCCGCACGCCGAGGTTGGCCACCCCGGGCAGCGGCTGGTCGGCCAGGCCATGCACCAGCACCGCGAAGATGCCGCTGGCGGCCGGTTTCCAGTGCTTGAAGCGCAGGTTGAGGGTGCGAAAGCCGTCGTCCTTGCCCGGCGACGAAGCGCCCAGCGCCCGGCCCAGCTTGCGGCCATGGACCACGTGGCCCGAGATCGTGTACGGGCGGCCCAGCAGGGTGTGGGCGTCGGCCATGCGGCCTTCGGCCAGCGCCTCGCGCACGGCCGAGCTGGACACGCGCAGGCCGTGCACCTCGTAGCTGTTCATGCGCGCGACGTCGAAACCGTGCGTTTCACCGGCCGCATCGAGCATGGCGTAGTCGCCGGCACGCTTGGCGCCGAAGCGGAAGTCGTCGCCCACCAGCACATAGCGCGCGCCCAGGCCGTCGATCAGCACGTTCTGGATGAAGGCCTCGGGCGACTGGGACGCCAGCCGGCCGTCGAAGGGCAACACGATGGTCTGGTCGACGCCGCAGGCCGCCAGCTCGGTCAGCTTGTCGCGCAGCGTGCCGATGCGGGCCGGGGCCAGGTCGGGTTTCTTGGTGACGGCGGCGAAATAGTCGCGCGGGTGCGGCTCGAAGGTCAGCACGCAACTGGGCAGCCCGCGATGGCGGGCCTCGGTCTGCAACAACGCCAGCATGGCCTGGTGGCCGCGGTGAACGCCGTCGAAATTGCCGATCGTGAGGGCGCAGGCCGGAGCCACGCCCGGGTGTCGGAAGCCGCGGAAAACCTGCATGGGAGAGTATCTTTTTGATAGCGCCTGACGCCCGTCGAATGGGCAAATCAGGCCGATTTGTCACAAAGCCGGTATATTGTGACGCAGTGGTGGGTCGGCGTGCGTCGCCGATGCACCCCGAGTCTCTGGTCTCTGCGTGGTTTTCTCGTTCGAGGAGGCGTGTGTGAAGGTCTTGAAGCTGTCGGCCCAAGGGCTGCCCCAGTCATGGATATCGCTGGAACAGGCGGTGATCCACTACGCAGCGGACGAAGTTCGCTGGGAAGTGGGCGCGCAGGTGGCCGTGTTCCGTGGCGGCCACAACGCGGTCACCGGTGAGCAGTCGCAGATCGCGATCAACAGCATCATCGGCACCAAGGGCGTGCCCCGCATCAACCCCTTCGCGCAGCGCCCGGGCCTGACCAACAGCAAGCTGTTCTCGCGCGACCGCAACGTCTGCGCCTACTGCGGCGGCCATTTCCACGAAGACGAACTCACGCGCGAGCACATCATTCCGTTCGCGCAGCGCGGCATCGACACCTGGATGAACGTGGTCACGGCCTGCAAGCCCTGCAACCACCGCAAGAGCAGCCGCACGCCCGAGCAGGCGAACATGCCGCTGCTGTATGCGCCGTATGTGCCCAGCCTGTGGGAAGACTTCATCCTGCGCAACCGCCGCATCCTGGCGGACCAGATGGAGTTTTTGATGGCGCACCTGCCGCAATCGTCCCGGTTGCACGACATCTGAAAACGAAAAAGAGGCCCTCGGCCTCTTTTTCATTTCAGCCCTTCCAGGCCGGCGGCCGCTTCTCGATGAAGGCCTGCACGCCTTCCAGCGCACTCTCGTCCATCATGTTGCAGGCCATCGTCTGGCTGGCGTCGGCCAGCGCAGCCTCGATGCCGGTCTCGAGCTGGCGATAGAACAGCGCCTTGCCCAGCGCGAGCGCCGTGCGGGGCTTGGCGACGATGCTGGACACCAGCGCCTCGACCGCGGCGTCGAGCCCTTCGAGCGGCGCGACCCGGTTGACCAGGCCTTTCTCGCGCGCGTCTTCGGCGCAGATGAATTCGCCCGTCACCAGCATCTCGAAGGCTTCCTTGCGCCCGAGGTTGCGCGACAGCGTGACGCCGGGCGTGGCGCAGAACAGCCCCACGTTGACGCCGCTGACGGCAAAGCGTGCATCGCTGGCGGCCACGGCCAGGTCGCACACCGCGACCAGCTGGCAGCCTGCCGCGGTCGCAATGCCGTGCACGCGCGCGATCACCGGCACGGGCAGCCGCTGGATCGACAGCATCATCGCGCCGCACCGGTCGAACAGCTGCTGGTAGTAGCCGAGCGACGGTTCGGCGCGCATCTCCTTCAGGTCGTGGCCTGCGCAGAAGGCCTTGCCCGCGGCAGAGATGACGACGGCGCGCACGGTCTCATCGGCGGCGACGGACCCGAGCGATTGCTCGAGCGCGCCCAGCATGCCTTCGGAAAGCGCGTTGAAGGCGGCGGGGCGGTTCAACGTGAGCGTGACCACGCCGCGCGCGTCGCGTGCCGTCAGGACAAAGGGGGACGTGTCGTTCATGGCCGGCTCAATAAGTCAGCTCGAGCACCGTCGTGTGCCCTTGCGCGGCGGGCCAGCTCTGGCCGGTGAGGCGCTCGCCGTTGAACTCGGCGCTGACCGTGCGCTGCGGCGCGCCGGCCGCGACGCGCAGCCGCGAGGTCGACTGTCCTGCGCCCTGGGCCGGCACGCCGGCGGGCGGGCTCTGGCCGTCGAATTGCATCGTGTCGCGCTGCGCATCGAAGTAGCCGCGCGGACGCGTGAAGACGACCACTGCACCCGCACCGCTTTCGGCCGGCGCCAGGCGCTCGGGCCGCAGGTTGACGAAGCCGCTGCTGCGCACGAACGGGCTGCGGTAGATGTGCGTGGTGCCCTGGCCGGGCACGTCGAGCACGAACTCGTAGCGCGCCGTCGGCTGCGCGCTGAACGGGCCCCAGCGGCCGTCGGCGCCGACCGTCTGCTGGTGCGCCGCCTCGCCGCGCCGTGCGCCCGAGGCCGGATCGACCGCAAAGACCGTGACACGCGCGCCGGTCAGCGCGAGGTTGTCCGCGCCGATCGCGCGGCCGTTGAGCACGACCTTCGATTCCGGCGCGACCGCCGTGCTGGCGGGTGGCTGGCCAGTGAGGAAGCGCCAGGTCGCTGCGAAGGCGGCGGGCGAGAACGAGGTCTCGCGGTGGTCCACGCGCGGCAGCACGAGATTGGTCGCGCCCTTGAGTGCCGGCCCGTCGAAGCCGATGTTGGTCGGCTGGCCCGGCGCGCCGATCCACAGGCCGTCGGGCTGGGCGTACTTGTCGTTGCTGTCCGAGCGCAGCGTGAGCCACTGCACGCCGGGCGTGACCTCGTCGCCGTTCGGGCCCTTGGGCGCATTGAGCTGCTGCATGAAGGCCGAGAGCCCCGAGAACTCGTTGTTCTCCCGCAGGCCCTTCACCTTCCAGATGCCGTGCGCGGGGTTGCCGCCGAGCACCACGTGGCTCACCACGGCCGCGCCGCCACCGTTCTGCACGTAGTTGCGGATGGTGTTGCCGCCGCGCGAATTGCCGATGAGCACCACCTTGGGCGCGCCCGTGGCTTTCAGCACCTTCTCGACCTCGGCGCGCAGGAACGCGGCCGACTCGGTGGTGGAACTGCGCCCCGACTGGGCCACGGCGTCGTCGTCGCGGGCCAGGGGATTCGGTTGGTCGACGGCAAACAACCGCTCGCGCGGCCAGCCGTTCGATTCGAAGCGCCAGACCGTGGTCTGCCACAGCGCCGCCGAGTCGCCGTTGCCATGCATGAAGACGATGGGCGGGCGCTCGGTGGAAGAGGGCGTGGAGGTCGCGCAGGCGGTCAGCAAGGTGACGGCGGCGGTTCCGGCAAGGGCCAAGGCAAGCAGGGTGCGGCGGGAAGGCATGTCTGTCTCTCTCCTGGCAAGGGGCTCGGGCCCCACAAGTGAAAACGCCCGCCGGC
This sequence comes from Variovorax sp. EBFNA2, assembly GCF_033802765.1. Lineage (NCBI taxonomy): Bacteria > Pseudomonadati > Pseudomonadota > Betaproteobacteria > Burkholderiales > Comamonadaceae > Variovorax > Variovorax sp. EBFNA2. Next base: position 5,234,362 of record NZ_CP138496.1, on the reverse strand, counting down.
GCAAGGCGGGCGGGCGTTGGATGCTATCGACAAACAGCCGTCAGGCGAAGACGCCTGCGGTGTCCTCCATGCGTGCCGACACTTCGCCCAGGTGGTGCAGCGTGTCGCCGAAAGTCAGCTCAAGCTGCGTGAGCTTGCGGAAGTAGTGGCTGCCGATGTATTCGTCGGTCACCCCGATGCCGCCATGCAGCTGCACCGAGTTCGCGGCAACGTAGCGCATCGACGTGCCGAGCTGGTACTTGGCGCGGGCCAGCGCCTGGCGGCGTTCGTCGGCCGGGGCGTTGAGCTTGAGCGTCGCGTAGTAGCTCATCGAGCGTGCCAGTTCCAGCTGCATCTTCATGTCGGCGATGCGGTGGCGCAGCGCCTGGAAGCTGGCGATGACCACGCCGAACTGCTTGCGCTGGTTCATGTAGTCGATCGTGACGTCGAGCGTCTTGTCGAGCACGCCGACCGCTTCGGCGCAGGTGGCGGCAATGCCGACATCCACCGCGTATTCGAGCGCGGTCAGGCCGTCGGCCGTGACCAGCGTGGCGTCGGCCTTGTCGAACACCACTTCGGCCGCGCGGCCGCCGTCCTGCGTGCCGTAGCCGCGGGCTTCGACGCCGCTGGCGCTGCGCTCGACCAGGAAGAGGGCGATCTTGCCGTCGACCTTGGCGGGCACGAGGAAGGCGTCGGCTTCGTCGCCCACGGGCACGACGCTCTTGGCGCCGGTCAGCGAGTAGCCGTTGCCCGACTTGATGGCGGTGGCATCGCACACGTCGAGGCGGTAGCGCGCCTTGCGCTCCTGGTAGGCCAGCACCACGAGGGCCTGGCCGCCGGCGATGCGCGGCAGCCAGTTGTCCTTGGTGGCCGCGTCGGCGTAGCCGCCGAGCACGGCGCCGGCGATCAGCGTCTGCGCGAAGGGCTCCAGCACGATGCCGCGGCCCAGTTCTTCCATCACGACCATGCCGGCCACCGGGCCCATGCCCAGGCCGCCGTCGTCTTCGCTGATGTACAGGCCGCCCAGGCCGAGCTCGGCCAGTTCGTCCCACGCCTCGCGCGAGAAGCCGCCCTTGGCCTCGATGCCGCGACGGCGCTCGAAGTCATAGCCCTTGTCGACCCACTTGCGAACGGCGTCGCGCAGCTGGTCCTGGTCTTCCGAAAAATTGAAATCCATGTTGGTGTCTCCTCAGCCCAGGACGGTTTGCGCCACGATGTTGCGCTGCACTTCGTTCGAGCCGCCGTAGATCGTGGTCTTGCGCATGTTGAAGAAGGTCGATGCCAGCGGTGCCAGCGCCGGGTTGCCGCCGGGGAAGTTGCCCTGCCAGCCGGCTTCCATGGCTTCGCGGATCAGCGGCAGCGAGTACGGGCCGCCGGCCAGCATCATCAGCTCGGCGTAGCGCTGCTGGATCTCGCTGCCGCGGATCTTCAGGAGGCCGGCCACGTCCAGCGAGTTCTTGCCCGAGGTGGCGGCCGAGAGCACGCGCAGCACCATCATCTCGAGGGCGACGATGTCGACTTCGAGCTTGGCGATCTCGTCGCGGAAGCGCAGGTCGTCGTACACGCCTTCGCTCTTGGCGATGCGCTTCAGGCGCTCGAGTTCGCGCTTGGCGCGGTTCACGTCGGCGATGTTGGTGCGCTCGTGCGAGAGCAGGTGCTTGGCGTAGGTCCAGCCCTTGTTCTCTTCGCCGATCAGGTTTTCGGCGGGCACTTCGACGTTGTCGAAGAACACCTCGTTCACCTCGACGCCGCCGTCGATCAGCTTGATCGGGCGCACGGTGACGCCGGGCGATTTCATGTCCAGCAGCAGGAAGCTGATGCCGGTCTGGGGCTTGCCTTCGTTGCTGGTGCGCACGAGGTTGAACATCCAGTCGCCGTGCTGGCCGAGCGTGGTCCAGGTCTTCTGGCCGTTGACGATGTACTTGTCACCCTTGCGTTCGGCCTTGGTCTTGACGGAGGCCAGGTCGGAACCCGAGCCGGGTTCGCTGTAGCCCTGGCTCCACCAGACTTCGCCGCTGGCGATGCCGGGCAGGAAGCGCTTTTGCTGCTCGGCGTTGCCGAAGGCCATGATCACCGGGGCCACCATGACGGGGCCGAAGGGGATGATGCGCGGCGCGCCGGCGAGGGCGGTTTCTTCCTCGAACAGGTGGCGCTGCACGGCGGTCCAGCCGGGGCCGCCGAATTCCTTGGGCCAGCCGTAGCCCAGCCAGCCCTTCTTGCCGAGGATCTTGGCCCAGCCTTGCAGATCGTCGCGCGTCAGTTCGAGCGCGTTGTGCACCTTGTGCGAAATCTCCTGGGGGAGGTTGTCCTTGACCCATGCGCGAACTTCTTCGCGGAACTTCTGTTCTTCGGGTGTGAAGCTCAAATCCATGCGTGCCTCGCTGTGTTGATCGGTCCACCGCAGACGCGGGGTGTCTCCGGAATTGCGAGTTTTAGCACGGTCGTGCTGCGATCCGGTGTCCGCGTCGCGACAAGCCCGCCGGCGTGTGGGGCGGCGGAAGGCGTCGGCGGGGCACGGATAATCCCGGCCTCCCATGAAGAACATCGTGATCCTGATCTCCGGCGGCGGCTCGAACATGGCGGCCATCGTGCGCGCCGCCGAGCGCGACCGCTGGGCCGAGCGCTTCGGCGCGCGCATTGCCGCCGTCATCAGCAACAAGCCGGAGGCCGGCGGGCTGGCGCTGGCCAGGTCGCACGGCATCGCGACCGCCGTGGTGCCGCACCAGGCCTTCGACAGCCGCGAGGCCTTCGACGCCGCGCTGGCCGAGGCGGTCGACGCCCACGCGCCGGCGCTGGTGGTGCTGGCGGGCTTCATGCGCATCCTGACGCCGGGCTTCGTGGCGCGTTACGCCGGGCGGCTGGTGAACATCCATCCGTCGCTGCTGCCGGCGTTTCCGGGGCTGCACACGCACCAGCGCGCCATCGATGCGGGTTGCAAGGTGGCCGGGGTGACGGTGCACCAGGTCACGGCCGAGCTCGACCACGGGCCGATCCTGGCCCAGGCCGTGGTGCCGGTGCTGCCCGACGACACGGCCGCCACGCTGGCCGGCCGGGTGCTGTCGCAGGAGCACCTGCTGTATCCGCGTGCCATCGCTGGATGGCTTTTGGATACATTGAGTCACAAACCTTAAAGTTGTTTATATTCGCGGGTTTTCGGGAGCACAGAACTTTGAAAACCCAATCGCTACTGCTGACGATGGCCACCGCGGCCCTGCTGGCCGCCTGCGCCGCCCCGGCCCCCGCGCCGGCACCGGGCAGCGCCGCTGCCGCTGCGCCCGCTGCGCCGGCCGAGCCCGTCTTCCAGTGCAACGCCGAAGGCGCCCGCTTTGCCGTGGGCCAGCAGGTCACGCCTCAGCTCGAGGCCGCCGCGCGCGCACGTGCCGGCGCCGGCACGGTGCGGGTGCTCAAGCCCAATCAGGCGGTCACGATGGAACTCAACGCCGGCCGGCTCAACCTCAGCGTGGACGCGCGTGGCCGCGTCAAGGACGTTCACTGCGGCTGAGCGTCGATCGGGGTGAACCGGCGTTGCGGCCGGCCCTCGATCTCGATGGTTTCTTCGAACATCGCGGCGGGCCGGACCCACAGGCCGCGGGCACCGTAGAGGGCGCGGTACAGCGTCATCGGCTCCAGCGTTTCGCTGTGGCGCACGGTGCCGATCACGTCGTACTCGCCGCCCTTGTAGTGGCGGTAGCGACCAGGGGGCGTTTCGATCAGGGGAGGGAGGTCTTCGTCGTTCAACGGGGCACTTCTTTCTTCGAATAACAACTGTCGGATGTGTATTTGACGGGAGTCGGATGGACCGTGCGGATTTTGTTCACCTGGTTCGCCTGAGCGAGCACGCAAGTGCGGACGACAGTGCGCGCTACCGGCGTGGCGTCGCGGCGTTTGCCGCGCTCGGCTACCTCTGGGTGCTGGCCTGCCTCGGCCTGGCGGTGGGCATTGTGGCCTGGGTGGTCGTGTCGGTGGCCGGGGGGCACTTCAACTTCACCCGCGGCTGGCTGCTGCTGTTCGCGCTGGGCCTGTTCTGGGCGACCCTGCGCGCGCTCTGGGTGCATTTCGACGAGCCCGACGGCGAACCGCTCACACGCGCCGACGCGCCCGGGTTGTTCGAGGCGCTGGACCGCATCCGCGAGCGCATCAAAGGGCCGCCGGTGCACCGCGTCTACCTGGACGAGAACTTCAACGCCAGCATCAGCCAGGTGCCGCGCTTCGGCCTGTTCGGCGGCGCGCTCAACTCGCTGAGCATCGGCCTGCCGTTGCTGATGATGCTGGACCGGCAGCGGCTGCTGTCGGTGCTGGCCCACGAATACGGGCATCTGCGTGGCAACCACGGCCGCCTGAGCGCCTGGATCTACCGCACGCGGCTGTCGTGGCTGCGCCTGGATGCCAGCCTGCAGCGCGACGAGGGCGTGATGGCGCTGGTGTCGCAGGCCTTCTTCCGCTGGTACTTTCCGCGCTTTGCCGCCAAGACCTTCGCGCTGGCCCGCCAGGACGAGTACGAGGCCGACCGCATCTCGGGCCGGCTGCTCGGCACCGCGGTGGCCGCGGCCGCGCTCACCGAAGTGGCCATCAAGGGCAACTGGTACGCCAGCGAGTTCTGGCCCTGGCACTGGGCGCGCGCCGAGCGCGAGCCGCTGCCGCCCGGCCCGTTCGCCGCGCTGCGGCAGCGCGCCCGCACGCCGCCGAGCGAGGAGTTCGCGCGCCAGGCGCTGCGCGAGGCGATGCGCCGCGTCAGCGATCTGGACGACACCCACCCGGTGCTGCGCGACCGGCTGGAAGCGCTGAATCAGAAGGCGGCGCTGCCGGCCTGGTCGCAGCGGCCCGCGCTCGACATGCTGGCCGACAAACACAAGTGGATCTCGCATTTCGACAACGCCTGGCGCCGCGCCCACGCCGCCGACTGGAAGCAGCACCACGCGCACCGGTCGCGCATCCGCGAGCGCATCGCCGTGCTGGCGGCCCGCGGCGAGCGCAACACGCCCGACGAGATGGTCGAGTGGGCCGACGCCGAGCGCCGGCTCGACCCGGCGGCGCCGGTGCGCGCGCGCTACGAAAGCGCACTGCGGATCGCGCCGGACCATCCGGGCGCCCTGCGTGGGCTGGCCCAGATGCTGCCCGTGCGCGAGCGCGCCGAGCGCCTGGCGGTGCTCGAGCGGCTGCACCAGTCGGGCGTGGCCAGCCGCTGGTGGGCGGCCAAGAACGCCGTCGCCTCGCTTGAAGATCCCGAGGCGGGGCCGCACGACGAGCGGGGACTCAAGCTGTGGCGCGCGCGGCTCAAGGAGGCGGAGGAGGCCGAGGCGCGCGCCTGGGAAGAGATCACCGACACGCCGTTCTTCAGCCAGATTTCGCGCCACGACCTGAACGACCATGAACTGGGTGAACTGCGTGCCGACATCGTGCGCTGCCTGCCCGTGTCGCGGCTGTGGGTGGTGCGCAAGAACCTGCGCGAGTTCGCATGGCGGCGGGCGTACATCGTGTTCGTCGAGGTGCCGGGGCTCGGCGACGAAGACCGCTGGCACCTGTGCCGCGAGCTCGAGCAGACGCTGACCCTGCCGGGCGCGGCGCTGGTGCTCTGGGCGGGGCATTCGCCCACGCTGGAAGACATCGAGCGGCAGGCCTTCGGAACCGTCTGGGTGCGCGGCGCCTGAGGCGTTTGGGCCGCGAGGCCGGCCGGCTGAGACAATCGGGGCTATGCATCCCAAAGCCCTGTTGGAGGCCACCGCCGATCTGGTCGGCCTGGTCCTGAAATTCGATCACCCGGCCGACCAGGTCGTTTCGCGCTTTTTCCGCGACCACCGCGAGTTCGGCCCGCGCGAGCGCGCGACGCTCGCCGAGACCGTCTACACCGTGCTTCGCAAGAAGCTGCTGTTCGATCACCTGTCGCCCTCGGGCAGCGGGTCGAAGGAGCGCCGCATGGCGATCCTGGGCTTTCACGGCCCGCGCGACTTCCTGAAGAGCGCACTCAACGACACCGAGAAGCGCTGGCTCGACAACTGCGACGCCGTCAAACCCGACGACCTGCTCGAACGCCATCGCCACAACCTGCCCGAATGGCTGGTCGCGCCGCTGAAGGCACAGCTGGGCGACGGCTTCTGGCCGATGGTCGAAAGCCTGCAGCAACCCGCACCGCTTGATCTGCGCGTCAATGCATTCACCGACAAGCGGGCCGAAGTGAAGGCGGAGCTTGCGAAGGCTGCTATCAAATCGGTAGTGACGCCGTTCTCGCCCTGGGGGCTGCGCATCGAGGGCAAGCCCGCGCTGACCAAGCTCGACGCGTTCGTCCGCGGCGCCATCGAGGTGCAGGACGAAGGCTCGCAACTGCTGGCGCTGCTGCTGGACGCCAAGCGCGGCGAAATGGTGGTCGATTTCTGCGCCGGCGCCGGCGGCAAGACCCTGGCCATCGGCGCGACCATGCGCAACACCGGCCGGCTCTACGCCTTCGACACCTCGGCCCACCGCCTGGACGCGCTCAAGCCGCGGCTGGCGCGCAGCAAGTTGTCGAACGTGCACCCGGCCGCCATCGCCCACGAGCGCGACGACCGGGTCAAGCGCCTGGCCGGCAAGATCGACCGCGTGCTGGTCGACGCACCCTGTTCGGGGCTCGGCACCTTGCGCCGCAACCCTGACCTCAAATGGCGTCAATCGGCCAAGTCGGTGGCCGAACTGACGGCCAAGCAGACCGCCATCCTGCAAAGCGCGGCGCGGCTGGTGAAGTCGGGCGGCCGGCTGGTGTACGCCACCTGCAGCGTGCTGCCGGAGGAAAACGAGGCCATCGCCGAGGCCTTTGTCGCCGCGAACCCCGATTTCGAGCCCATCGACGCGGCGGAATTGCTCCAGAGCCTCAAGGTGGAGGGCGCCGAGACCCTCTGCGCGGGTGGGGAAGACGGCCGCCGCTACCTGCGGCTGTGGCCTCATCGCCACGCCACCGACGGCTTTTTTGCCGCCGTGTGGAACCGGAAATAGGGACGGGGCTCCAAACTAGGGTAAATCTGCGGTGTGACAAAAGGACAAAAGGCCTCGTTTTGGTCCTGACATCCTAAAATCGCGGGTTACTTACTGAAGGCTGCACCTTCGTGTGGCCATGGAGTACCTGACTCAATGATGCTTCCTGACTCCGCCGTTCTGAACGCGGTCATCCAATGGCTCGGACACGGCCTGTGGGACATTGCCTGGTGGCAAGTCGTGCTGTACACGCTCGTCACCACGCACATCACCATCGCGGCGGTGACGATCTTTCTGCACCGCACGCAGACGCACAAGGCGATGGACCTCGGTCCGATTCCCTCGCACTTCTTCCGTTTCTGGCTCTGGCTCGGCACCGGCATGGTGACGAAGGAATGGGTCGCCATTCACCGCAAGCACCACGCGAAGTGCGAAACCGCTGACGACCCGCACAGCCCGCAGGTCAAGGGCATCGACGAAGTCTTCTGGCGCGGCGCCGAGCTGTACCGCAAGGAATCGAAGAACAAGGAAACGATGGAGCGCTACGGTCATGGCACGCCCGATGACTGGATCGAGCGCAACCTGTACACGCGCTACAGCTGGCAAGGTGTGGGCCTGATGCTGGTGATCAACCTGGCGCTGTTCGGCGGGCTCGGCCTGACCGTGTGGGCGGTCCAGATGCTCTGGATCCCGATCACCGCCGCCGGCATCATCAACGGCATCGGCCACTACTGGGGCTACCGCAACTTCGAGGCGGCCGACGCCAGCCGCAACATCATGCCCTGGGGCCTGATCATTGGTGGCGAAGAGCTGCACAACAACCACCACACCTACCCGACTTCGGCCAAGTTCTCGGTCAAGAAGTACGAGTTCGACATCGGCTGGGTTTACATCCAGGTGTTCCAGAAGCTGGGCTGGGCCAAGGTCAAGAAGGTGCCGCCGAAGATGCTGATGGGCGACGTCCAGCCTGTGGCCAACGAGAAGACGCTCGAGGCCGTCATTGCCAACCGCTACGAAGTGATGGCCGGCTACGCCCGCGAAATGCGCCGTGCGACCAGCGAGGAAATCGAAGTGCTGAAGGCCAAGGGCGCCGACCTGTCGGTGCTCAAGGCGGCCAAGCGCTGGCTGCATCGCGACGACGACAAGGTGCCCGCCTCGGCGCGCACCCATCTGGTGCAAGCCCGTGCCGCGCACCCGGTGCTCGACAAGATGGTCACGATGCGCGAAGAGCTGCGTCAGCTCTGGCTGAACACCTCGCAATCGCGCGAGCAGCTGGCAGCCGATCTGGCGGCCTGGTGCCACCGTGCGGAAGCCAGCGGCATCGCCGGCTTGCGCGAGTTCTCGACCCGCCTGCGCGCTGCACGCGCCTGACCTAGAAAAGAGTGCCAGCGCCTCGCGCGCTGTTGCTCTTGCTCAATAGGGAATAAAGAAGCCGACCTGAGGGTCGGCTTTTTTGCGCCCGCCTTTTCTGCTTTTGCAAAAAACGACGGGCAATAAAAAACCCGCTGGGTGAGCAGCGGGTTTTTTGGGAGAGCAGGCTGAATTACTTCAGCTTGATTTCCTTGTATTCGACGTGCTTGCGCGCCTTGGGGTCGAACTTCATGATCGACATCTTTTCAGGCATCGTCTTCTTGTTCTTGCTCGTCGTGTAGAAGTGGCCGGTACCCGCGGTGGATTCCAGCTTGATCTTTTCGCGTCCGCCTTTGCTCGTTGCCATGATTCAGCTCCTTAAGCTTGGCCGCGGGCACGCAGGTCTGCGAGCACGGCATCGATACCGTTCTTGTCGATCAGGCGCAGTGCAGCGCTCGAAACGCGCAGGCGAACCCAGCGGTTTTCGGTCTCGACCCAGAAACGGCGGTATTGCAGGTTCGGCAGGAACCGGCGCTTGGTTTTGTTGTTGGCGTGGGAAACGTTGTTTCCGACCATCGGGCCTTTGCCCGTTACGTCGCATACGCGTGCCATGTGGACACTCTTTCTTGAACAGCTGGCACCGGCGCAATCAGGGCGATTGCAGGGTGTTTTGCAGCTTGACCTCGCCAGAAACGGGTGGCGGTACCCCGGATTTGCCGCAACCAGACTCCCGGTGGGAGGTGGCCCTATTTCGGCAAAGCCTCGGATTATAGCCCCTTCAGGGGCCGCAGGGCTGGCCGCGCCGCAGAAGCGGGAAACCGGGCCCGGCAGGACGGTGACCCCTCCCGCGGGGAAGGGTCTCAGTGTTCCTCGAGGAAGCGCTGCGCGTCGAGGGCGGCCATGCAGCCCGTGCCGGCGCTCGTGATGGCCTGGCGGTAGATGTTGTCCTGCACGTCGCCGGCCGCGAACACGCCGGGCACGCTGGTCATCGTCGCGAAACCCTTCAGGCCCGAGCGGGTCACGATGTAGTTGTCCTTCATTTCCAGCTGGCCCTGGAAGATGTCGGTGTTCGGGTGGTGACCGATCGCGATGAAGCAGCCCTTGAGCGTGATGTCTTCGGTGGCGCCGGTCTGCGCGTTCTTGATGCGGACGCCCGTCACGCCCGTGTCGTCGCCGAGCACCTGGTCGAGCTCGCTGTGCAGCTTCAGTTCGATCTTGCCTTCGGCCACTTTTTCCATGACCTTGTCGATCAGGATGGGCTCGGCGCGGAACTTGTCGCGGCGATGTACGAGCGTCACCTTGTTTGCGATGTTGGAGAGGTACAGCGCTTCTTCGACGGCCGTGTTGCCGCCGCCGATCACGCAGACCTCTTGCTCACGGTAGAAGAAACCGTCGCAGGTCGCGCAGGCGGAGACGCCGCGGCCCATGAATTTTTCTTCGGAATCCAGGCCGAGGTACTTGGCCGATGCGCCCGTGGCAATGATCAGCGAATCGCAGGTATAGGTGCCGCTGTCGCCCGTGAGCGTGAACGGGCGCTTGCTCAGGTCGACCTTGTTGATGTGGTCGAACACGATCTGCGTCTTGAAGCGTTCGGCGTGCTCGAGAAAGCGCTGCATCAGCTCCGGGCCCTGCACGCCGTGCACGTCGGCCGGCCAGTTGTCGACCTCGGTCGTGGTCATGAGTTGACCGCCTTGCGCGATGCCCGTGATGAGCAAAGGCTGGAGGTTGGCGCGTGCGGCGTAGACGGCGGCGGTGTAGCCGGCCGGGCCGGAGCCCAGAATGAGAACCTTGGCGTGTTGGGGTGCGGACATGAGTAGAAAACCTAGGATAGACGCTGCGTCAGCGTGTACATTTTCAGGGTGGTAGCGATACGTGGGGAGTATCACCGCCCGGTTCAACACCGGGTGCACGGTGTTTTCAATGCGCGCGATTGTAGTAATCCATGGGCTCGGCATCAGGATCACATCAGCGCGCTGTTTCAGGGATTGATACGAATGTCGATGCTGTCCAACCTTGAATTGCTTCGGCGCGTTCCATTGTTCGCGTCGTTGACGGCCTCGCAGTCCGCAAGCATTGCGGATGCGATCATCAAGAAGCGCTTCAAACGCGCCGAGGTCGTTGTAGAGCAGGGCAAGAAATCCGATGCGCTGTACATCATCCTGACCGGCCGCGCCCGCGTCACGAGCGCCGACAGCCGCGGCCGCGAGGTGATCCTGGCCACGCTGCATCCCGGCGACTATCTCGGCGAGATGAGCCTGATCGACGACGAGCCGCATTCGGCCACCGTGCGCACCGAAATCCAGTGCGACGTGCTCATGCTGGGCCGCGATGCCTTCGCGCGCTGCCTGCCCGAGAACTCCTCGATGGCCTACAACATCATGCGCGGCCTGGTGCAGCGCCTGCGCCACGCCGACCGCAAGATCGAATCGCTGGCGCTGATGGACGTGTATGGCCGCGTGGCCCGCGCGCTGCTCGAGTTCGCCAGCCAGGACGGCCTGGGCAATCTCAAGGTCCGCGACAAGATCTCCCGCCAGGACCTGGCCAAGATGGTCGGCGCCTCGCGCGAAATGGTGAGCCGTGTCATGAAAGACCTGGAAGAGCGCGGTTTCGTGCAGTCCCAGGAAGACGGCTCGGTGATCATCAAGGACCGGCTTCTGTCGCTGACCTGAGCCCATAGGCCGGGCGCTTTCGGCGCCCACGGCCTTTTGTTGTAGTGTTCGGGCGGCCGGCCTCCGTTTTTTCGGGCCGGACGCCGTGCTTTTCATGACCTATTCGCTTCATACGCTTCAATCGTCGTCCTCTTCTTCCGCTGCCGAAGGGCAACCCGTGCGCCTGCGCGCCCTGCGCTTCGCCCACGAAATCACCTTGATCGCCGGGTTCGCAGCCCTCCTGTTCTGGCTGCTGGCGATGCTGAGCTTCACCCCCTCCGATGCCGCCTGGTCGACCTCGGGCACGGGCGGTGAAATCAAGAACTGGGGCGGCCGCATCGGCGCCTGGCTGGCCGACGGCAGCTATTTCCTTGCCGGCTATTCCGTCTGGTGGTGCCTCGCGGCGGGCCTGCGCGCATGGCTCTCGTCGCTGGCCGGCTGGCTGCGCGGCGGTGAACCGACACCGGCGGTCGAGCAACCCCCGCGCGGTCGCTTCAACCGAAGCCGCCTCGCTTTCTGGTTCGGCCTGGTCCTGCTGCTGTGCGCGAGCGCGGTGCTCGAATGGTCGCGCCTGTACCGGCTTGAATCGCACCTGCCGGGTTCGGGCGGCGGCGCCCTCGGCTTCCTTGTGGGGCCGGCGAGCGTGCGCTGGCTGGGCTTCACGGGCTCGGCGCTGGTCGCCATCGCCGGCGGCGTGATCGGCTCGGCGCTGGTCTTCCGCTTTTCGTGGAGCCTGATTGCCGAGCGCATCGGTGCCCGTGCCTACTCGCTGTTCGAGTCGCGCCGTGAAAAGCGCGAAATGGCGGCCGACATCGCCATGGGCAAGCAGGCCGCACGCGAACGTGCCGGCGACGAGGAAGAGTTGGCGCCCGCGCCACGCGCCAAGAAAATGCGTCCCAGCAAAGAGACCGCGTTCGGCGAAGCGCTGGATCCGAGCTTCGACGACGAAGAGGAAGAGGTCGCGCCCAGGCGCCGCCCCGCATCGCCCCCCGTGCAGATCGAGCCCGCGATGACCGAGGTGCCCCGCAGCGACCGCGTCGTCAAGGAGCGCCAGAAGCCGCTCTTCAACGAACTGCCCGACAGCAAGCTGCCGCAGGTCGACCTGCTCGATGCCGCGCTGGTGCGCCAGGAAACGGTGTCGTCCGACACGCTCGAGATGACCTCGCGCATGATCGAGAAGAAGCTGAAAGACTTCGGCGTCGAGGTGCGCGTGGTGCTCGCCTCGCCGGGCCCCGTGATCACGCGCTACGAAATCGAGCCCGCCACCGGCGTCAAGGGCTCGCAGATTCTCGGCCTCGCCAAAGACCTCGCGCGCTCGCTCTCGTTGGTGTCGATCCGCGTGGTCGAAACGATCCCCGGCAAGAACTACATGGCGCTTGAACTGCCGAACGCCAAGCGCCAGTCGATCAAGCTCAGCGAAATCCTGGGCTCGCAGGTCTACAACGAAGGCAAGTCGATGCTCACGATGGGCCTCGGCAAGGACATCATCGGCAACCCCGTGGTGGCCGACCTCGCGAAGATGCCGCACGTGCTGGTGGCCGGTACGACCGGCTCGGGCAAGTCGGTCGGTATCAACGCGATGATTCTTTCGCTGCTCTACAAGGCCGAGGCACGCGACGTTCGCCTGCTCATGATCGACCCGAAGATGCTCGAAATGTCGGTCTACGAAGGCATTCCGCATTTGCTGGCGCCCGTGGTCACCGACATGCGCCAGGCGGCGCACGGCCTGAACTGGTGCGTGGCCGAGATGGAGCGCCGCTACAAGCTCATGAGCAAGCTCGGCGTGCGCAACCTGGCCGGCTACAACACCAAGATCGACGAAGCCAAGGCGCGCGAAGAGTTCATCTACAACCCCTTCAGCCTCACGCCCGACGATCCGGAACCGCTGCGCCGCGAGCCGCACATCGTCGTCATCATCGACGAGCTGGCCGACCTGATGATGGTCGTCGGCAAGAAGATCGAAGAGCTGATTGCCCGCCTCGCGCAGAAGGCCCGCGCCGCCGGCATCCACCTGATCCTGGCCACGCAGCGGCCCAGCGTCGACGTGATCACCGGCCTCATCAAGGCCAACATCCCCACGCGCATCGCGTTCTCGGTGGGCTCCAAGATCGACAGCCGCACCATCCTCGACCAGATGGGCGCCGAGGCGCTGCTGGGCATGGGCGACATGCTCTACATGGCCAGCGGCAGCGGCCTGCCGATCCGCGTGCACGGCGCCTTCGTGAGCGACGAGGAAGTGCATCGCGTGGTGGCCTACCTCAAGAGCCAGGGCGAGCCCGACTACATCGAGGGCGTGCTCGAAGGCGGCACGGTCGATGGCGACGGTGACGGCGACCTGCTGGGCGGCGGCGGCGATGCCGAAAAAGATCCGATGTACGACCAGGCGGTCGAGGTCGTGCTCAAGAACCGCAAGGCCAGCATCTCGCTGGTGCAGCGCCACCTGAAGATCGGCTACAACCGCGCCGCGCGCCTCGTCGAAGACATGGAAAAAGCCGGGCTCGTGAGCGCCATGAGCGGCAGCGGCCAGCGCGAGATCCTCGTGCCCGCGCGCCAAGCGGAGTGAGTCGCCGGCGCGCCACCGACGACCCCCATCGCCACCGCTGCAGGGCCGGTTACGTGCTGAGAGGCAATTTGCAAACGCGCACCGCTGCCGCTGCAAATCTTCATCAAAGCCTACAGATGCCGGCATCTGCTGCGGGTAGTGTCGATGGGCATCGCAGCAACGTTTTTCCGAGGAACCTCCCATGAAGAAAACCCGCCTCTGGCTGTTGGCCGGCCTGTTCTGTACGGTGGCCGGCAGTGCCTGGGCCGACGGGCTCGAAAGCCTCGAAGCCTTCGTGAAGACGGTCAAGTCCGGCCGCGCCGAGTTCACCCAGACCGTGACGGCCCCGCCGCGCGAGGGCCAGCCGGGCCGCGTCAAGACGTCGACCGGCACCTTCGAATTCCATCGCCCCGGTAAATTCAAGTTCGACTATCGCAAGCCCTTTGCGCAAAGCATCGTGGCCGACGGCAAGACGCTGTGGCTCTACGACGCCGACCTGAACCAGGTCACGCAGCGCACCCAGGCGCAGGCGCTGGGTTCGACCCCCGCGGCGCTGATTGCCTCTGCCGCCGACCTGCGCGCCCTGCAGGCCGATTTCGCGCTGGAAGCCGCACCGGAGCGTGATGGCCTGCAGTGGGTCAAGGCCACGCCGAAGAACAAGGACGGCCAGCTGCAGAACGTGATGGTCGGCTTCCAGGGCGACGCGCTCGCGGCCCTCGAGATCCTGGACAGCTTCGGCCAGCGCTCGATGCTCAAGTTCAGCAAGGTCGAGGTGAATCCGGCGTTGCCCGCCAGCACCTTCGAGTTCAAGGCACCTGCGGGTGCGGACGTGCTCAAGCAGTAATCACCCGCAGACGGTAGTTCCGGTTTGGCCACGACGCGCTCCCACCAGCCCCTCGCCGAGCGCCTGCGTCCCAAGACGCTCGGCGACGTGATCGGCCAGCAGCACCTGCTCGGTCCGGGCATGTCGCTGCGCATCGCCTTCGAGTCGGGCCAGCCGCACTCCTGCATCCTCTGGGGCCCGCCGGGCACCGGCAAGACCACCATCGCGCGGCTCATGGCCGACGCTTTCGACGCGCAGTTCCTGAGCATCAGCGCGGTGCTGGGCGGCGTGAAGGACATCCGCGAGGCGGTCGAACAGGCTACGACCGCGCGCGACGGGCTCACGCAGCAGCGCACGATCGTCTTCGTGGACGAGGTGCACCGCTTCAACAAGAGCCAGCAGGACGCGTTTTTGCCGCACGTCGAGTCGGGCCTCTTTACCTTCATCGGCGCGACCACCGAGAACCCGTCGTTCGAAGTCAATTCGGCCTTGCTGTCGCGGGCGGCGGTGTACGTGCTGCAGTCGCTCAACGAGAGCGACCTGAAGCAGATCGTCGCCAGGGCGCAATCGATCCAGGCGGTTCCGGCCATCGACGAGGCGGCCATCGACCGCCTGGTGGCCTACGCGGACGGCGACGCGCGCCGCCTGCTCAACACGCTCGAGACGCTGGCCGTCGCGGCCGGCGCCGAAAAGCTCACGAACATCACCGACGAGTGGCTTCTGCGCGTGCTCGGCGAGCGCATGCGCCGCTACGACAAGGGCGGCGAGCAGTTCTACGACACCATCAGCGCGCTGCACAAATCGGTGCGCGGCAGCGACCCCGATGCCGCCCTGTATTGGTTCGTTCGCATGCTCGACGGCGGCGCCGACCCGCGCTACATGGCGCGCCGCCTCGTGCGCATGGCCAGCGAAGACATCGGGCTGGCCGACCCCCGCGCGCTGCGCCTGGCGCTCGACGCGGCCGAGGTCTACGAGCGGCTGGGAACGCCCGAAGGCGAGCTGGCGCTGGCCGAATGCGTGGTCTACCTGGCCATCGCGCCCAAGTCGAACGCGGTCTACAAGGCGTACAACGCGGTGCGCGCGCTGGTGAAGAAAGACAGCACGCGCCCGGTGCCGATGCATCTGCGCAATGCGCCCACCAAGCTCATGAAAGAGCTCGACTACGGCAAGGGCTACCGCTACGCGCACGACGAGGAGGGCGGTTTCGCCGCTGGCGAGCGCTACCTGCCCGAGGGCCTGGAAGGCCAGGTTTTCTACGAGCCGGTCGAACGTGGACTCGAAATCCGTATCTCGGAAAAGCTGCGCGAACTGCGCCGCCGCAACGCTGAACGAGACGATTGATACCGTCTTGCAACATGCGCTCACGCCGCGCATGACCTCTCCCACATACAGCATGAGGTGAGCGGGTAAACCCCGGTCATCCCGCCCCAAAACAGCGCCGGGGCATGTCTAAAATCCCGCCCACCAAACCTACCGACGGCACATGTTGGCTGGTTTTTTGCTTGTCAAGCCAGAGGCGCCAAACCGGTGCCTCGGTAGGTGAATGGCACCCGCAAGGTGCAACACATAGGGAATCGCGTTATGGAAATATTGCTGCAGCAGATCATCAACGGTCTGGTTCTCGGCAGCATGTATGCCTTGATAGCCTTGGGCTACACCATGGTGTACGGCATCATCAATCTGATCAATTTTGCGCACGGTGAAGTGCTGATGGTGGGGGCGCTCACAAGCTGGACCATCATCGGCCTCATGAAGGACGGCATGCCCAACACACCGGGCTGGCTGATTCTTCTCGTCGCGTTGATCATTGCCTGCGTCGTCGCGGCAAGCCTCAACTTCGTGATCGAAAAAGTGGCCTACCGGCCGCTGCGCAACAGCCCCAAGCTCGCACCGCTCATCACCGCCATCGGCGTGTCGATCCTGCTGCAGACGCTGGCCATGATCATCTGGAAGCCGACCAACAAGGCTTACCCCAACCTGCTGCCGACCGACCCCATCCACGTGGGCGGCGCTGTCATCTCGCCCACGCAGGTGATGATCCTCAGCGTCACGGCGTTCTCGCTCGTGGTGCTGATGTGGCTGGTCAATTACACCAAGCTCGGCCGCGCGATGCGCGCCACCGCCGAGAACCCGCGCGTCGCGGCGCTCATGGGCATCCGGCCCGACATGGTCATCTCGGCCACCTTCATCATCGGCGCCGTGCTCGCGGCCATCGCCGGCGTGATGTACGCCTCCAACTACGGCATCGCGCAACACGCGATGGGCTTCCTGCCCGGCCTCAAGGCCTTCACCGCGGCCGTGTTCGGCGGCATCGGCAACCTGGCCGGCGCGGTGGTCGGCGGCATTCTGCTGGGCCTCATCGAGGCCATCGGCTCCGGCTACATCGGCACCCTCACGGGTGGCGTGCTGGGCAGCAACTACAGCGACATCTTCGCTTTCATCGTGCTGATCGTGATGCTCACGCTGCGGCCTTCGGGTCTGCTCGGCGAGCGCGTGGCGGACCGGGCCTGAGGAGCAGCACACCATGAAAAACAGCAAGAACCTCGCGCTCTACATCCTCGGCGTGGTCGCCGTGCTGGCGCTGCCGATCCTGTTGCAGACCCAAGGCAATGCCTGGGTGCGCATCGCCGACATCGCATTGCTCTACGTGATGCTCGCGCTCGGCCTGAACATCGTGGTCGGCTATGCCGGCCTGCTCGACCTGGGCTACGTGGCCTTCTTTGCGGTCGGTGCGTACCTCTACGCGCTGATGGGCTCGTCGCACCTCTCGGACACCTTCCCGTGGTTCAAGGCGATGTTCCCGAACGGGCTGCACACCTCGCTCCTGATCGTGGTGCCACTCGCGCTGGTGGTGGCCGGGGTGCTCGGCGCGATGCTGGGGGCGCCCACGCTGAAGCTGCGCGGCGACTACCTCGCGATCGTCACGCTCGGCTTCGGTGAAATCATCCGGGTGTTCCTGAACAACCTCGACCAGCCGATCAACATCACCAACGGGCCGAAGGGCATCACGGCGATCGACTCCATCAAGTTCTGGGGTCTCGACCTCGGCAAGGCGTGGAAGTTCGACGGCTTCACGATCTCGTCGGTCACGCTGTACTACTACCTGTTCCTGGCGCTGGTGGTGGCCACCATCATCATTTCGCACCGGCTGCAGATCTCGCGCATCGGCCGCGCCTGGATGGCCATCCGCGAAGACGAAATCGCTGCCAAGGCGATGGGCATCAACACCCGCAACATGAAGCTGCTGGCCTTCGGCATGGGCGCCAGCTTCGGCGGCGTGTCGGGCGCGATGTTCGCGGCCTTCCAGGGCTTCGTGTCGCCCGAGTCCTTCAGCCTGATGGAGTCGGTGATGATCGTCGCCATGGTCGTGCTCGGCGGCCTCGGGCACCTGCCCGGCGTCATCCTGGGCGCCGTGCTGCTGGCCGCGCTGCCCGAAGTGCTGCGCTACGTGGCCGGCCCGCTGCAGGCGATGACCGACGGCCGCCTCGACGCGTCCATCCTGCGCCAGCTGTTCATTGCGCTGGCCATGATCATCATCATGCTGATGCGTCCGCGCGGCCTGTGGCCCTCGCCGGAGCACGGCAAGACGCTGACCAAGAAGAACGGCACGCCCATCGACCCGGCCCATGCGGCCGTGGCGCCCGGCTCGCTGCAGACCCACGCACCGGGCATCGACAGCCCCGCCGACGAAGTGCCGGGTGCGGCATCGCGTCCCATGTCCATCAATCCGTGAGCCCAGGAAACACAGACATGACGACAGACACCATCCTCGAAGTTCGCGGCATCTCCAAGCGTTTCGGCGGGCTGCAGGCCCTCTCCGACGTGGGCATCACCATCAAGCGCGGCCAGGTCTACGGCCTGATCGGGCCGAACGGCGCCGGCAAGACGACCTTCTTCAACGTGATCACCGGGCTGTACACGCCCGACAGCGGCACCTTCGAACTGGCCGGCAAGCCCTACCAGCCGACGGCCGTGCACGAAGTGGCCAAGGCCGGCATTGCGCGCACCTTCCAGAACATCCGCCTCTTCGCCGAAATGACGGCGCTCGAGAACGTGATGGTCGGGCGCCACATCCGCACGCACTCCGGCGTGTTCGGCGCGATGCTGCGCACCAAGGGCTTCAAGGCCGAAGAGGCCGCCATCGCCAAGCGCGCGCAGGAGCTGCTCGACTACGTGGGCATCGGCAAGTTCGCCGACTACAAGGCGCGCACGCTGAGCTACGGCGACCAGCGCCGCCTCGAGATCGCCCGCGCACTGGCCACCGACCCCCAGCTCATCGCGCTGGACGAACCGGCCGCCGGCATGAACTCGACCGAGAAGGTCTTGCTGCGCGAGCTCATCGACCGCATCCGCAAGGACAACCGCACGATCCTGATCATCGAACACGACGTCAAGCTCATCATGGGCCTGTGCGACCGCGTCACCGTGCTCGACTACGGCAAGCAGATTGCCGAGGGCAACCCGGTCGAGGTACAGAAGAACGAAAAGGTGATCGAGGCCTACCTCGGCACCGGAGGACACTGAGATGAGCACCGCAGAAGCAACGATGGCAACCACGACGGCCGCGGCCGCCGCCAAGGCCGCAGGCAAGAACCTGCTCAAGGTCCGCGGCCTGAAGGTGGGCTATGGCGGCATCCAGGCCGTGAAGGGCGTGGACTTCGACGTGTTCGAGGGCGAGCTGGTCTCGCTCATCGGCTCCAACGGCGCCGGCAAGACCACCACCATGAAAGCCATCACCGGCACGCTGCCGGCCGGCGCGGGCGAGATCGAGTTCCTGGGCCGCAGCATCAAGGGCCGCGGCGCCTGGGACCTGGTGGGCGAGGGCCTCGTGATGGTGCCCGAGGGCCGCGGCGTGTTCACGCGCATGACGATCACCGAGAACCTGCAGATCGGCGCCTACATCCGCAACGACAAGGCCGAGATCGCGAGCGACATGGAGCGCGTGTTCGTGACCTTCCCGCGCCTGCGCGAGCGCAAGGACCAGCTGGCCGGCACGATGTCGGGCGGCGAACAGCAGATGCTGGCCATGGGTCGCGCACTCATGGCGCGCCCGAAGGTGCTGCTGCTCGACGAACCCACCATGGGCCTGTCGCCAATCATGTGCGACAAGATCTTCGAGGTGGTGCAGACCGTGGCCTCGCAAGGCGTCACGATCCTGCTGGTCGAGCAGAACGCCAACCGCGCGCTGCAACTGGCCGACCGTGGCTACGTGATGGAGTCGGGCCTCATCACGATGAACGGCGACGCCAAGGAACTGCTGCGCGATCCGCGCGTGCGCGCCGCCTATCTCGGCGAGTAAGCGCCAGCCAGCGCCAAACGGCCAGCACCGCAGCGCGCGGTGGCTGGCCGTTTTTACGTCTGTCCCTATCCCATCATCGCGGCGGCAGCCTTGATCGCCTCGCGGATGCGGCCGTAGGTGCCGCAGCGGCACACGTTCTCGATGGCGTCGATGTCGGCGTCCGTCGGGGTGCGCGTGCGGCGCAGCAGGTCGACCGCCGCCATGATCTGCCCCGGCTGGCAGAAGCCGCACTGCGGCACATCGAGGTTCATCCAGGCCTGCTGCACGGGGTGCAGCGTGTTGCCGTTGGCCAGGCCCTCGATGGTCGTCACCTGGCGGCCGCGCACGTCGGACACGCGCACCGAGCAGGTCGTCACGGCCTTGCCGTCGACGTGGCAGGTGCAGGCCTTGCACACGTTGATGCCGCAGCCGTACTTCGGGCCGGTGATGCCGAGCTTGTCACGCAGCACCCACAGCAGCGCCAGGTCGTCGGGCGCCTCGATGTCGACGTTCTGGCCGTTCACCTTGAAAGATTGCACAGGCATGGTGGGTCTCCTCAGGCGGGGATTGGAACGTTGACGGGCGTGGGCAGCTTGCCCGGCGGGATCGGCGTGAAGTCGACCGGAAAATTCAGCGGGAAGCTGCGCGGCTTGATGCCGGTGGCGCGCCCGTAGGCATTGGCAATGGCACCCGAGCTCGCCGACAGGCCGACCTCGCCCAGGCCGCCGATGGCCTCGCCACTGGCCGGCATGATGATGATCTTCACGTCCTTTGGGTAGTGCTTCATGCGCGAGAAGTGGTACTGCGAGTAGCTGCCTTCCAGCGGCAGGCCGTTCTGGATGTGCAGGCCTGCGGTGAGCACCAGCGCGATCGATTCGCACAGGCCGCCCTGCAGCTGCGCCTCGATGCCCGAGGGGTTGATCGGCGTGCCGACATCGATGGCGATGGTCGCGCGCACCACGCGGGCCTGCGCCGGCACGCGCGCGTCGATCTCGACGATGCAGGCCGTGAACGACTTCGACTCCTGGTGCACGGCCACGCCCTGCGCAAAGCCTGCGGGCATCGCCTTGCCCCACTGCGCGGCCTCCGCCACGGCCTTCAGCACCGCGCGGGCGCGCGGCAGGCGCAGGTACTCGAGCCGGAAGGCGATCGGGTCCTTGCGCGCCGCGCGGGCCATCTCATCGACCAGGATCTCTTCCACCAGCCGCGCGGGCTGGATGTGCACCGAGCGGTAGGAGCAGGTGTTCATGTCCATCGCCACCGGTGTCAGCAGCTTGGTCGTGACGCCGAAGTTGTACGGCGAGGTCACCATGGTCTTGAACATCACCTGCTCGATCGCGAAGTTGCCCACCGTCTGCGGGAAGGCATTGGGCAGTGCGATGGCGGCGGCCTCGAGCATGTTGCCGAAGCCGTGGCGCGTGTCCAGCCGCACGCTGGCGATGCGCTGCTCGAAGGCGATGACCTGGCCCAGCAGCATCGTGGCGCGCGCCTTCTGGTAGATCGGCGGGCGGATGCGCGTGTGGCGCATGTCGTCGGTGCGGTGGTACATCAGGCGGCAGGGGCGCCCGAGCGCCTTCGACACCTGGATCGCCTGCAGCACCGGGTCCCAGAACAGGCGCCGCCCGAAGGAACCGCCCGAGGGCACCGCATGCACGACGACCTTGTTCAGCGGCAGGCCCAATTCGGCGGCCACCGCCTGCTGGGTGACGATGGGGCTCTGCAGCCCGGCCCAGATTTCGGCGCGATCGGCGCGCACGTCGGCAATCGCACATTCCACTTCCATCGGGCAGTGCGCGGCCGGCGCGAACTCGAACTCGGCCTCGACCGTCAGCGCGCCCAGCGGCGGCAGCGCGAAGGGCAGCAGCGACGACTTCAGCTTGCGCATGATGGTCGCGTTCGACTCGCCGTCGAGCGGGCCCGCGGCCCAGGTCACGTCGAGCGCATTCACGGCGGCCCAGGCCTGCCCGAAGGTCTCGGCCATCACGGCCACGCCCGGCGGCGTCGGCGTGATGCCGTTGGTCGACGGAATCGGCACCACGCCGATCACGCCCGGCATCGCCATCACCGTGTTCATGTTGTTGATGCCGACGAACTTGCCGTTGATGGTCGGCGGGCGCCGCACCATCGTCGGCTTGGCATTGGGCACGGCCTGGTCGAGCGTGAACTTCTTGCGACCGGTAACGATGTCGAGCGCATCGAGCCGCGTCACGCGCTGGCCGACCACCGAAGGCGTGGAGCCCGAGAGCAGGCCGCCGAGACCGCCCAGCATCGGCATGCCCGCGTGCATCGAGCGCACGCTCGACGAACCGCCGGTGAGCTGGTTCCAGATCAGCTCGGGGCTCGCGTCGGCCGACGTGACTTCGATGGCGCTCAGCGGCAGGCGCAGCTTGTCGGCCAGCATCATCGCGCTGGCCGTGGCGATGCTCTGGCCCACTTCGAGGCGCGGCAGCGCGAGCCGCACGCGGCCGTCGCCGGTGTTCGTCACCTTCACGAGCGGCATGGTCGGCAGCGACGTGAGCGTGACCGCATCGCCGATGTCGATCAGGTCGGTGGTGTCGGGCGGCGTCATCGGCAGCAGCGCGGCGACCGCCGAGGCGGGCGCCGTGAGGGCACCGAGCCCCACGATGCCGGCCGCCGCCGATGCCAGCGGCGCGGCCGTGGCGTAGCCCAGCACATCGCGCCGGCGCAGGCCGTGCGCGTCTCCGTCGTCCGGTCCGCGCGCAGGGCGCGGGTCCTTGTTCGAACGCTTCATCGTTGTCTCCTTGTTGTTTGGCGAACGCGAATGACTGTGGCACCATCGCCGCGCCGAAGATGTCGTTGCAACGACATTTCTTACGGTACCCCGCCGACCGGCGCCTGCGACGGATCGGCCGATGCGATGTCATGAGGGAAGACAGCAGGAGGCGCGATGTCGGACGCGTTGGAGAACATGCTCCGCGAGAGCTTGTGGGCGCGCGCGCTCACGGACGACGAACTCGATCGCGTCGTGCACGAATCGCACGAGCGCGTGGTGCCGGCCGGAGGCTTCGTCGTGCGACGCGGCGAACCCGCTGATCACTGGATCGGCGTGATCGACGGTCTCATGAAGATGTCGGTGTCGCTGCCCGACGGGCGCGTGTCCACGTTCACCGGCGTGACCGCCGGCGGCTGGGGCGGCGAAGGCTCGCTGCTCACTCCCGGATGCTGGCGCTACGACGGCGTGGCGCTGCGGCCGACGCGCGTGGCCTGCGTGCCGCGACACAGCTTCGAGCGGCTGATGTCCACCAGCATCGACTTCAATCGGTTTCTGTTGTTACACATCAATGCGCGACTGAGCCTGTTCATCGGTCTCATGGAATTCGATCGGCTGCTCGGCCCCGACGCGCGCGTGGCGCGTTGCCTGGCCAGCCTGTTCGACCCCATCCTCTACCCGCGCGCGACGCGTTTCGTGCGGCTGAGCCAGGACGAGATCGGCCTCTTGTCGGCGGTGTCGCGCCAGCGTGCCAACCGTGCGCTGCACGCACTGCAGCGCGACGGCCTGTTGCGCATCGAACACGGCGGCGTGGAAGTGCTCGACCTCGCAGGTCTGCGCACGTACCAGGGCGGGGCGGCGGAAGCGGCGGCGGCCGTTGCTGCGGCCACCGACACGGAAGCGAGCGCGGAAGCGCCCTTGGACGACCTCGTCAGTCCACCTTCGCCCCGGTGGCCTTGACCACCTTCTCGTACTTGATCAGTTCGCTCTTCATGAAGCTGCCGAACTGCTCGGACGAATTGCCGACCGGCTCGGCCAGCATCGAGGCGAAACGGGTCTTCGTTTCCGGCGCGTTCAGCGCGGCGACGAAGGCCTGATTGAGCTTTGCCACCACGTCGGGCGGCGTGCCGGCCGGTGCGACCAGGCCCCACCACGTGTCGATCGAGAAGCCCTTGAGCGTGTCGGCCACGGGCGGCACGTCGGGCAGGGCGTTGCTGCGCTTGAGTGTCGTGACCGCGATCGCCTTCAGCTTGCCCGAGCGGATGTTCGGCGCGGCCGTGGCGAGGTTGTCGAAGTTGAAGTCGACCTGACCCGACAGCAGCGCCAGCTGCGCCGGGTTGCCGCCGTTGTACGGAATGTGCACCGCGAAGATGCCCGCTTCTTTCTTGAACAGCTCGCCCGCCAGGTGGCCGGCGCTGCCGTTGCCGCCGCTGCCGTAGTTGAGCTTGGCGGGGTTGGCCTTGGCGTAGCGGATCAGGTCGGCCAGCGTGCGGATGTTCAGGCGGTTGGCCGTCTCGGCGTTCATCACCAGCACGTTGGGCACGCGCACCATCTGCGTGATCGGCGCGAAGTCGGTCGCGGCGTTGAACGGCATCTTGCTGTACAGCCACGGGTTCACCGCGTTCGTGGCCGTGGCCGCGATGCCGATCGTGAGGCCGTCGGCCGGCGCCTTGGCGACGAAGTCGGCGCCGATGTTGCCGCCCGCACCGGGCTTGTTGTCGATGATGACCGGTCCGCCCAGCGTGTCCTTCACCTGCTCGGCCAGGATGCGCGCCGTGTTGTCGATCGGGCCACCGGCCGCATAGGGCACCACGAGGCGGATCGGGCGATGTTGCTGGGCTGCGGCATGGCCGGTGCCGAGCACTGCGGCGCCGGCGATCAGGGTCAGGAGGAAGTGTCTCGTCTTCATGTTGTTCTACGGAAAAGGAAAAAGGGAACGCGAAGGCTCAGGGCAGCGCCTTGTCGGCTTCGGTGGTGAACGCGTCGGCGAAGAATTCTTCTTCGGGCAGGCCGGCCAAGGCCACGTAGTCGCGCTTGGCCGAGTCGACCACGATCGGCGCGCCGCAGGCATACACCTGGTGGCCCGACAGGTCCGTGAAGTCTTCCAGCACGGCCTGGTGGACGAAGCCCGTGCGGCCGGTCCAGTTGTCTTCGGGTGTGGCGTTCGACACCACGGGCACGTAGTGCAAGTTCGGCATCTCGGCCAGCTGCGCGCGCACCCACGCGTCCATGTACAGGTCTTCGGGGCGGCGCCCGCCCCAGTACAGCGCGGCGGGCCGGTCTAGCCCCAAGAACTTCATGTGCTCGAGCAGCGCCTTGATCGGCGCGAAGCCCGTGCCCGAGGCCAGCAGGATCATCGGCTTGTCGGAGTCCTCGCGCAGGAAGAAGCTGCCGAACGGGCCTTCGATGCGCAGGATTTCCTTTTCCTTCATCGCGCCGAAGACATGGTCGGTGAACTTGCCGCCCGGCAGGTGCCGCAGGTGCAGTTCAAGGCCCGTACCCGGCACGGCCACCGTGTGCGGCGCATTGGCCATCGAATAGCTGCGGCGCGCGCCGTCGCGCAATATGAATTCGACGTACTGGCCCGCGTAGAACTGCAGCGGCTCGCCGGCCGGCAGCTGCAGGCGCAGCAGGATCACGTCGTGCGACTGGCGCGTGAGCGCCATCACGCGCACCGGCATCTTGCGGATCGGCAGCGCGCCGGCCTCGGTGACCTGGCGCGACTCCAGCACCACGTCGCTCGTCGGGTGGGCGCAGCAGGTCAGTACGTAGCCGGCCAGTTGCTCCTCGGCGCTCAGCGCCTTGCTCTGGTGCGGGCCGAGCGTGACCTCGCCCGACAGCTTCTTGCACTTGCACGAACCGCAGGCGCCGTCCTTGCAGCCGTAGGGGAGGCCGATGCCCTGGCGGATGCCCGCTGCGAGGATCGTCTCGTCGCCCTGGACCACGAAGTGGCGCCCGCTGGGTTCGACGGTGATGGAAAAGCCCGCTTCGTGCGGCGCTGTAGCAGTCATCGGTATTCTTCGGGGGTGAACTTTCCCGGCTGCGTGCGGCCGGGACAACTGAAAAGAGACAGGAACCCGGATTTTGCCTTCAATCAATAGCCCCTCCGGCGCACTGCCGGCCCGGTTCCGGCGCGAGCGCCTGCTGATCGTCGGCTGCGGCGACATCGGCCAGCGCGTGGCGCGCGATCTGCGCGGGCGCATGCAGCTGGTCGCACTCACGTCCTCGGCCGACCGCGTCGGGGCGCTGCGCGCGGCCGGCATCCGGCCTCTGGTGGGCAACCTGGACGACAGCGCCACCCTGCGCCGGCTGGCGGGCATCGCCACGCGCGTGCTGCACCTGGCGCCCCCCGCGCGCGACGGCGGCGCGGCCTGGTGGCGCGACCAGCGCACCGTGTCGCTGGCCCAAGCGCTGCGGCTGCGTTCGCTGCCCTCGTCGCTGGTCTACGGCTCGACCAGCGGCGTGTACGGCGACTGCGGCGGCGCGCGCGTGAGCGAAACGCGCGGCGTGCGCCCCGACACCCCGCGCTCCCACCGGCGCGTCGATGCCGAGCGCGCCGTGCGCTGGTTCGGCCGCAGCACCGGCGTGCGCACCAGCATCCTGCGCATTCCGGGCATCTACGCCCCCGACCGCGAGAACGGCACCCCGCGCGGCCGCCTGCAGCGCGGCACGCCGGTGCTGCGCCGCGAAGACGACGTCTACACCAGCCACATCCACGCCGACGACCTCGCGCGCGCCTGCATGGCGGCGCTGTTCCGCGGCAAGCCCCAGCGCGTGGTGCATGCGTCGGACGACACCGAGCTGCGCATGGGCGACTACTTCGACCTGGCCGCCGACCTCTACGGCATGCCCCGCCCGCCACGTGTGGCGCGCGATGAGGCGCAGCGGCAGCTGCCGGTGCAGTTGCTGAGCTTCATGGGCGAATCGCGCCGGCTCGACAACACGCGGCTCAAGCGTGAGCTGCGCGTGCGGCTGGCGCACCCGACGGTGCATACCGGGCTGCAGCCTGCGCAACCCTGAAAGGACGCGACCCGTGAGCAAACAAAGTGTCCGCGTCCCCGACGGCCATCCGACCTTCGGCTCGACCGCCGTCTTCGACACCTTCAAGTACGCGCCCGGCGTCAAGGCCGGCGGCCTGCTGTTCGTGGCGGGGCAGGTCGGCCTGCGTGCGGACGGCAGCGTGCCCGAGAGCGCCGCGGAGCAGGCCGACTGGGCCTTCCGGCGGCTGGGCGTCGTGCTCGAAAGCGCGGGGCTCGGTTTTGCCGACCTGGTGGAGATCGTGAGCTACCACGTCGACGTCGGCAGCGAACTCGCGGGCTTTCGCGAAGTGAAGGACCGCTACATCACGGAGGATTTTCCGGCGTGGACGATCCTCGGCGTGGCGGCGCTGGCGCGGCCGGCGCTGCGGGTGGAGATTCGGGCGGTGGCGGCGTTGAGGACCGCGCAGGCGGGCTGACCGAAGCGGGTGCCCCCGGGGCCGGCATCGCAGACCGAGCCGGGCGTACCATGGCGCGACGAGTTCCAGATCGAAATCGATCGAAGCGAAGCGGACGAAACGTATGCCACAGATGATTGAAGCCTTGCTTGCCGATCAAGGCGTGCAGGCGGTCCTCGCCTACTTGAATGCGCGCGTGCCGCATCGGTACACCGGGGTCTACAAGATTCGCTCCGACTTGGTCACGAGCCTTTATCTGCACGACAAGCAAGGCGAGTTGATCCCCGAAAACATTGCCATCGTTCCCTTCGAGGCGAGCATCTGCCCGTTTGTATTGCGTGACGGCTGGTTCCGGACCGACGACTCGAGCGCGGACGAGCGTTTTGCGACGCATCCCGGGCGGGACTACACCATCAGCTACCACGGCGTTCCGTTGTTGAACGCCTCGGGCGCGGTCGCCGGGACCTTGTGCCACTTCAACTTCACGGCCGTGCCGCTGCCGGACGACGAGTTCGAGTTGCTGCACCGGGCTGCTTTGTCGCTCCAGGTGAAGCTCGCCGGCGTTCTTGGCTAGGAAGGGCGCTGTCCGGCCCGAGAGGGCTCGAAGCAAAGAAAAACCCGCTGCGCCGATGAAGCGAGCGGGTTTCTTGATGTGGGGGTGAGACGCTGTCGTCTCATGGTGCCCGGGGCCGGAATCGAACCGGCACACCTTTCGGTGGGGGATTTTGAGTCCCCTGCGTCTACCAATTTCACCACCCGGGCACATCCGGAAGGAAGCCCAAAATTATGGCACAGTGGCTGGCATGAATTATCCGACGATCGAAGACGCCATCGGCAAGACCCCCCTGGTCGCCCTGCAACGCATCCACGCGGCAGAAAACGCCAAGCGCGGCAACGTGATTCTCGGGAAGCTCGAAGGCAACAACCCGGCGGGTTCGGTCAAGGACCGGCCGGCGCTGTCGATGATCAAGCGGGCCGAGGAACGCGGGGAAATCAAGCCCGGCGACACGCTGATCGAGGCCACCTCGGGCAACACCGGCATCGCGCTGGCGATGGCTGCGGCCATCAAGGGCTACCGCATGGTGCTGATCATGCCGGAGGACCTCTCGGTGGAGCGCGCCCAGACCATGAAGGCCTTCGGCGCCGAACTCGTGCTCACGCCCAAGAGCGGCGGCATGGAATACGCGCGCGACCTCGCCGAGCAGATGGTCGGGCAGGGCAAGGGCCGCGTGCTCGACCAGTTCGCCAACCCCGACAACCCGCGCATCCACTACGAGACCACCGGCCCCGAGATCTGGACCGACACGCAGGGCAAGATCACGCATTTCGTGAGCGCCATGGGCACCACGGGCACGATCACCGGTGTCTCGCGCTACCTGAAGGAAAAGAACCCGGCGGTGCGCATCGTCGGCGCGCAGCCGGCCGAAGGCTCGCGCATTCCCGGCATCCGCAAATGGCCCACTGAATACCTGCCGAAGATCTACGACTCGAGCTGCGTCGACGAAGAAATCAGCGTGACCCAGGACGACGCCGAAGAAATGTGCCGGCGCCTCGCGCGCGAAGAGGGCATCTTCGGCGGCATCTCGGCAGCCGGCGCGCTGTGGGCGGCCATCGAGGTGTCGAAGAAGGTCGAGAACGCGACCATCGTCTTCGTCGTGTGCGACCGCGGCGACCGCTACCTGTCGACGGGCGTTTTCCCCGCCTGATTCCGTCATCCTGCTGCGGCGCCTTCATCGGGCGCCGCACGCCCGAGAAAAAAGAACAGAGACCTCCCCATGCCCCACCCCAAGTTTTGCCAGGCCTGTGCCACCCCGCTCGAATGGATCGCGCTCATGGAAGACGGCGGTCCCAAGGAGCGCCTGCGCTGCCCCAACTGCGGCCACACGCACTGGAACAACCCCACGCCCGTGCTCGCGGCCATCGTCGAGTACCGCGGTCAGGTGCTGCTGGCGCGCAATGCGGCCTGGCCGGGCAAGATGTTTGCGCTCATCACCGGCTTCATGGAAGCCGGCGAGACGCCCGAGGAGGGCATCGCGCGCGAGGTCAAGGAAGAAACCAACCTCGACGTGAGCGCGACGAAGCTCGTCGGCGCCTACGACTTCCAGCGCATGAACCAGATCATCATCGCGTACCACGTGGTGGCCGACGGCGAGGTGAAGCTCTCGCCCGAGTTGGTGGACCACCGCCTCTACGACCTGCCCGACCTGCGGTGCTGGCCCGCTGGCACCGGCTACGCGCTGGCCGACTGGCTGCGCACGCGCGGCCACGAACCTGTGTTCTTTACCGCCGCGGAAAACGAAGAGCGTCGCCGCGGCCTGAACCTGCCGCCGGAGCCTGGCAATGCAAGTTGACCGCGAAATCGACACGCGCGGCCTCAACTGCCCGCTGCCGATCCTGAAGGCGAAAAAGTCGCTCAACGACATGGCGAGCGGCCAGTTGCTGAAGGTGGTGTCGACCGACCCGGGCTCGGTGCGCGACTTCCAGGCCTTTGCGCGCCAGACCGGCAACGAGTTGATGGCGCAGGAGACCGTGGGCAGCGACTTCATCCACGTGCTGAAGCGGCGATAGCGTCAGCGATCGACAAAAGGAAAGGGGCCTCACGGCCCCTTATCTTTTTCAGTGCTTTGCAGCGTCCCTCAGAGCTTCAGGCTCTTGAGGTACTCGCGGAACTGCTCGCCCACTTCGGGGTGCGCCAGCGCCAGTTCCACCGAGGCCTGCAGGAAGCCTTCCTTGCTGCCGCAGTCGTAGCGGATGCCCTTGTACGCATAGGCGTAGACCGATTCCTTCTTCATCAGCGCCGCGATGCCGTCGGTGAGCTGGATCTCGCCGCCCGCGCCCTTGGGCTGGTTGCGGATCTCGTCGAACACGCCGGGTGTGAGGATGTAGCGGCCGGCCACGCCCAGGCGCGAGGGCGCGTCTTCGGGCTTGGGCTTCTCGACCATGCGGTTGACCTTCACGAGGCCGTCTTCCACGGTCTCGCCGGCCACGATGCCGTAGCGCTTGACGTGCTCCAGCGGCACTTCCTGCACGGCCAGCACCGAGGCGCCCAGGCGTGCGAAGGCTTCGGTCATCTGCGCCAGCACCGGCAGGCCGCCGACAGGGCCCACCATCAGGTCGTCGGCCAGCAGCACGGCGAAGGGCTCGTTGCCCACCAGGTGTTCGGCGCACAGCACCGCGTGGCCCAGGCCCAGCATGCGCGGCTGGCGCACGTACGAGCAGGTCATGTCGTCGGGCGACACCGAG
This sequence comes from Variovorax sp. EBFNA2, assembly GCF_033802765.1. Classification (NCBI taxonomy): domain Bacteria; kingdom Pseudomonadati; phylum Pseudomonadota; class Betaproteobacteria; order Burkholderiales; family Comamonadaceae; genus Variovorax; species Variovorax sp. EBFNA2. Next base: position 5,204,391 of record NZ_CP138496.1, on the reverse strand, counting down.
CGGGCGATTTCGAGCAGCGCGTGCTTGCCGCTGGCTTCGAGCTGGCTTTCGAGCTCGTAGGCGGTGTCGTAGTGGTCTTCGATCGCACGCTTGTTGCGCCCGGTCACAAAAATCATGTCGCGGATGCCCGCGGCATAGGCTTCCTCGACGGCGTACTGGATCAGCGGCTTGTCGACAACCGGCAGCATTTCCTTCGGCTGTGCCTTGGTGGCAGGCAGAAAGCGGGTGCCGAAGCCTGCAACAGGGAATACGGCCTTGCGGATGCGTGTCGGGGAAGAAGTGGACATGGGCGGTTCAGTGTCGTTTCAAAGAGGAAAGAAGAGGGTTGGGAGAGGAGGCGGCGCGAAGCCGGCCACCGCATCCTAAGCCCCCACTCCGGCCTCGTCTGTCAGCCGAGGCGTACAAGCTGGTCGCGCAGGCGCTCCAGCGTGGCGGTGAAATCGGCCAGGCGCGTGCGCTCCTGTTCGATCACGGCGGGCGGCGCCTTGGCCACGAAGGCCTCGTTGCCGAGCTTGCCGTGCACCTTGGCGATCTCGCCCTCGATGCGTGCAATTTCCTTGCCGATGCGCAGCTTCTCGGCCGCCTTGTCGATCTCCATGTGCAGGCACAGGCGCGTGGTACCCACCACCGCCACGGGCGCGGCTTCGGCAGCGGCCTGCCACGAGGCCTCGTCGTCGAACACCTTCACTTCCTTGAGCTTGGCCAGCGCCTGCAGCACCGGGGCCGCATCGCGCAGGAAGGCCGCGCCCTCGGCGTCGTCGGCCACCGCGTACAGCGGCAGGCGCGTGGCGGGCGACACGTTCATCTCGCCGCGCAGCGTGCGGCAGGCGTCGACCAGCGCCTTCAGGCGCGCCACGTGCGCCTCGGCCGCTTCGTCGATCTTCTCGGGCTGGCTCTGCGGATAGGCCGCGATCATGATCGACGCGCCTTCGCGGCCCGCGACCTTCGAGACCTTCTGCCAGAGCTCTTCCGTGATGAACGGAATGATCGGGTGCGCCAGGCGCAGCAGCGCCTCGAGCACGCGGATCAGCGTGCGGCGCGTGGCGCGCTTTTGCGCGTCGTCGCCGGTCTGGATCTGAACCTTGGCGATCTCGAGGTACCAGTCGCAGAACTCGTCCCAGGCGAACTGGTAGATCGCGTTAGCCACGTTGTCCAGGCGGTATTCCTCGAAGCCCTTGGCCACTTCGGCCTCGACGCGCTGCAGCTGCGAGACGATCCAGAAATCGGCGCGGCTGAACTTCAGGTAGCCGTGCGCCTTGCCGCCGACCTGGCAGTCTTCCTTGGTGTGTTCGAGCAAGCCGCAGTCCTGACCTTCGCAGTTCATCAGCACGAAGCGGGTGGCGTTCCACAGCTTGTTGCAGAAGTTGCGATAGCCCTCGCAGCGCTTCGAGTCGAAGTTGATGCTGCGGCCGAGCGATGCGAGCGAGGCAAAAGTGAAGCGCAGCGCATCGGCGCCGAAGGCCGGAATGCCGTCCGGGAATTCCTTTTGCGTGTTCTTGCGCACCGCCGGTGCGGTCTCGGGCTTGCGCAGGCCTTGCGTGCGCTTGTCGAGCAGTTGGGGCAACTCGATGCCGTCGATCAGGTCGACCGGGTCGAGCACGTTGCCTTCCGACTTGCTCATCTTCTTGCCCTGCGCGTCGCGCACCAGGCCGTGGATGTACACGTCCTTGAACGGCACCGTGCCCATGAAGTGCTTGGTCATCATGATCATCCGGGCGACCCAGAAGAAGATGATGTCGTAACCCGTGACGAGCACGGTCGAGGGCAGGTACAGCGCCAGGTCCTGCGTCTTCTCGGGCCAGCCCAGCGAAGAGAAGGGCACCAGCGCCGACGAGTACCAGGTGTCGAGCACGTCTTCGTCGCGCGTGAGCGTCTTGCCGGGTGCCTTGGCCTGCGCCTCGGCTTCGGTCTCGGCCACGTACACCGTGCCGTCTTCGTCGTACCAGGCGGGAATCTGGTGGCCCCACCAGAGCTGGCGCGAAATGGTCCAGTCCTGGATGTTTTCCATCCAGTGGTTGTAGGTGTTGACCCAGTTCTCGGGCACGAAGCGCACTTCGCCCGACTTCACGACGTCGATGGCCTTCTGTGCGATCGACTGGCCGTCGGCGCCGGGGCGCGTCATGGCCACGTACCACTGGTCGGTGAGCATCGGCTCGACCACGGCGCCCGAGCGTGCGCAGCGCGGCACCATGAGGCGGTGCTTCTTCACCTCGACCAGCAGGCCCAGCGCCTCGAGGTCGGCCACGATGGCCTTGCGTGCCACGAAGCGGTCCAGGCCGCGGTACTTTTCAGGTGCGTTGTCGTTGATGGTCGCGTCGAGCGTCAGGATGCCGATCACCTCGAGCTTGTGGCGCTGGCCGACCGCATAGTCGTTGTAGTCGTGCGCAGGCGTCACCTTCACCACGCCGGTGCCGAACTCCTTGTCGACGTAGTCGTCGGCAATGATCGGAATCAGTTTGTCCACCAGCGGCAGCTTCACGTGCTTGCCGATCAGGTGCTTGTAGCGTTCGTCTTCGGGGTGGACCATCACGGCCGTGTCGCCGAGCATGGTTTCGGGGCGGGTGGTGGCCACCGTGAGCGTGCCGCTGCCGTCTTCGAGCGGGTAGGCGATGTGCCAGAGCGAGCCGTCTTCTTCCTCGCTCTCGACTTCGAGGTCGCTCACCGAGGTCTTGAGCACCGGGTCCCAGTTGCCCAGGCGCTTGCCGCGGTAGATCAGGCCTTCTTCATACAGCTTCACGAAGGTGTGCGTGACCACCTTGGACAGGTCGTCGTCCATCGTGAAGTATTCGCGGCTCCAGTCCACCGTGTCGCCCATGCGGCGCATCTGCTCGGTGATGGTGCTGCCCGACTTTTCCTTCCACTCCCACACGCGCGCCACGAAGTTCTTGCGGCCCAGGTCGTGGCGGCTGACCTTCTGCTCCTGCAGCTGGCGCTCCACCACGATCTGGGTGGCAATGCCCGCGTGGTCGGTGCCCGGCACCCACAGCGTGTTGGCGCCTTTCATGCGGTGGTAGCGCGTGAGGCTGTCCATGATCGTCTGGTTGAACGCATGGCCCATGTGCAGCGTGCCCGTCACGTTGGGCGGCGGCAGCTGGATCGCGAACGACTCCGCGCCTTCCTTGGGCTGCTGCGTGCCGCGGAAACCCGCCTTGGCGTAGCCGCGCTGCTCCCATTCCGGGCCCCAGTGCGCCTCGATGGCGGCGGGTTCGAACGATTTGGAGAGGCTCTCGAGGCCGGGCTGGGAGGTAGGTTCGCTCATGGGGAATGCAAAACGGCACCCTCGGGTGCCGTTGGTGACAAGGTGGGATTGCCCGGGATTTTACCGGCGCGGCCCGGGGTAACCCCAGCCCCACATAATCGACCGATGCTGTTCCTGCTTTCCCCCGCGAAGTCGCTCGACTACGACACCCCCGTCCCTTCCGAAACCCCCGCCACCCAGCCCCATTTCGAAGCCCCGCGCGGCCCCTCGGTCGAACTCATCAAGCTGCTGCGCGAGAAGTCGCCCCAGGACATCGCCGAGCTGATGCACCTGTCCGACAAGCTCTCGGCCCTCAACGTGGCCCGCTACGCCGCCTGGTCGTCCAAAAGCACCGAGAAGAACGCCCGCCAGGCCGCCTTTGCCTTCGACGGCGACGTCTACGGCGGCTTCGATGCCCGCAGCCTCACGCCCGCCCAGCTCGCCTGGGCACAGGACCACGTCGGCATCCTCAGCGGCCTGTACGGCCTGCTGCGCCCGCTCGACCGCCTGCAGCCCTACCGGCTTGAAATGGGCACCGCGCTGGCCAACCGCCACGGCAAGGACCTGTACGCCTTCTGGGGCTCGCGCATCGCCGAGCACCTGAACGAGCGCCTCGCGGCCGACCGCACGCCGGTCGTCATCAACGTCGCCTCGCAGGAGTACTTCAAGTCGGTGGACCAGAAAGTGCTCAAGGCGCGCGTGGTCGAATGCGTGTTCCAGGAATGGAAGGGCGACAAGTACAAGATCGTGAGCTTCTTCGCCAAGCGCGCTCGCGGGCTGCTGGTGCGCTGGGCCGTGCTGCACCAGGCGGCCACGCCCGAGGCGCTGGAAAAATTCGATCTCGAAGGTTATGGTTTCGACGCTCAGGTATCGACAGCCGAAAGGCTGGTGTTCAGAAGGAAAGTCTGATGTCCCAAGCGATCAGTCCGGAATTGCGCGAATGGCTGGTGGCCCAGCTCGCGGCCGGCCATTCGGTGCCCGCACTGCGCATGTCGATGCGGGCGGCCGGCTGGCAGGATGCCGCCACCGACCTCGCACTGGCCCAGCTCGAGGCCGGTTTTCCCGAGGCCGAGGCGGCCCTGGCCCTGGCGCCGGCCCGCACCGAGATGCCCGGCCCCGACCTGGACGGCGCGCCGCTGTACATCGAGGCCGGCGACCGCCGCGTGCAGGTGCTGCAGACCGTGCGGCATCCGCGCGTCGTCGTGTTCGGCAACCTGCTGTCGGCCGAGGAATGCGAAGGCCTGATCGCCGCCGCGCGCGTGCGGCTGGCCCGTTCGCTCACCGTCGAGACCCGCACCGGCGGCGAGGTGCTCAACGTCGACCGCACCAGTGACGGCATGTTCTTCGAGCGCGGCGAGAACGAGATCGTCGCGCGCCTCGAACAGCGCCTGGCCATGCTGCTGCGCTGGCCGCTCGAATATGGCGAGGGCCTGCAGATCCTGCGCTACGCGCCCGGCGCGCAGTACCGCCCGCACTACGACTACTTCGACCCGCACGAGCCCGGCACGCCCACCATCCTCAAGCGCGGCGGCCAGCGCGTGGCCACGCTCGTGATGTACCTGCAGGAGCCCGAGCAGGGCGGCGCCACCACCTTCCCCGACATCGGGCTCGAAGTGGCGCCGGTGCGCGGCACCGGCGTGTTCTTCAGCTACGACCGGCCCGACCCCGCCACCCGCACGCTGCACGGCGGCGCGCCGGTGCTCGCGGGCGAGAAATGGGTCGCCACCAAGTGGCTGCGCGAGCGCGAATTCAAGTAGCAGCCAAAGAAACAACAGGGAACCGATGAAAGTCACCGCCAACGGCCTGCAGATCGAAGTCGACGACACCGGCGGCGAAGGGCGCCCCGTCATCCTGCTGATCATGGGGCTGGGCATGCAGCTGGTAGCCTGGCCCGACGCGTTCGTGCAGCAGCTCGTCGATGCGGGCTTTCGCGTGGTGCGCCACGACAACCGCGACATCGGCCTGAGCCAGGGCTTCGACCACCTCGGCACCGGCAACATCGTGTGGGAAACCATCCGCCACCGCGTCGGCCTGAAGGTGCGCAGCGCCTATACGCTGCAAGACATGGCGCTCGATTCGCTCGGCGTGCTCGACGCGCTGGGCATCAACAAGGCCCACATCGTCGGCGCCTCGATGGGCGGCATGATCGCCCAGCGCATCGCCGCCACCGCGCCCGAACGCACCGCCAGCCTCGTGAGCATCATGAGCTCCAGCGGCGCGCGCGGCCTGCCGGGCCCGCGCCGCGAGGTCGGCGCCATGCTCATGCGGCGCCCGCGCAGCCACGAAGAAGCCGCGCTGGTCGCGCACAGCATCAAGCTGCTGCGGCTCATCCAGAGCCCGGCCTACCCGCAGACCGACGAGCAACTGGCCACGCGCCTCACCTTCAGCATGCGCCGCGCCTACCACCCGGCCGGCCTGATGCGCCAGATGCTCGCCATCGGCGCCGACGACGACCGGCCGCAGGTGCTGGCGCGCATCCAGCGACCGACGCTCGTGCTGCACGGCGACGCCGACGCGCTCGTGCCCATCGCCTGCGGCCAGGACACCGCGCGCCGCATTCCCGGCGCGACCTTCGTGGCCATTCCCGGCATGGGCCACGACCTGCCGCCCGAGGTCTGCACGATCCTCGCCAATCACATCGCTCCGTTCGCGCACGCGGCGGATGCCGGAACCGCCCCATGAGCCACGACCCGACCAACCCGAACCCCAACCCCAACACCCCCGAACAATCGCAGCTCGGTCGCGCCTCGGCCTACGCCGACACATACGACCCGAGCCTGCTGTTCCCGATTGCGCGTGCCACGCAACGCGAAGCCATGGGCATCCAGGCCGGCGCCTTGCCATTCTTCGGCGCCGATCTCTGGACCGCCTTCGAGCTGAGCTGGCTGAACCCGCGCGGCAAGCCGCAGGTGGCCATTGCGCACTTCACCATTCCCTGCGAAACGCCGAACATCATCGAGAGCAAGTCGTTCAAGCTGTACCTCAACAGCTTCAACAACAGCACCTTCGCCAGCATCGATGCCGTGCGCGAGCACCTGCGCACCGACCTTGCCGAAGCCGCATGGCGCGGCAGCGACCAGTCGGCCGGCATCGGCGTGAAACTGCTCACGCCCGACCTGTTCGACCGCGAGCCGGTGCACGAGATCGACGGCCTCGACCTCGACCGCCTCGACATCGAATGCACCCACTACCAGCCCGCGCCCGAGCTGCTGAGCAGCGACACGACGCAGGTGCATGTGAACGAAACCCTCACCAGCCGCCTGCTCAAGAGCAACTGCCTCGTGACCGGCCAGCCCGACTGGGGCAGCGTGCAGATCCGCTACAGCGGCCCGCCCATCGACCAGGCCGGCCTGCTGGCGTACATCGTGAGCTTTCGCAACCACAACGAGTTCCACGAGCCCTGCGCCGAGCGCATGTTCACGGACATCTGGCGCCAGTGCCAGCCGACCAAGCTCGCGGTGTATGCGCGCTACACGCGGCGCGGCGGGCTCGATATCAACCCGTTCCGCACGAGCTGGCCGCAGGCGCTGCCGGCGAACATCCGCACGGCGCGGCAGTAGCCAGCCAGTCGGCCCTCGCGCCGCCGCTTAAGCCCCTCTTCGGAAACCCCAAACCCGCGCCTGTCTCGCCTGTGGCATTCTGAAATTCCCCCGCGAGCTCGCGGGCGAACGAACATCCGAAGCAGAGGCAAGACACATGGTTGAAGGAAAAGTGATCGTCGTCACCGGCGCGGGCGGCGGCATCGGGCGGGACATCGCGCTTGCGATGGCGCGGCATGGCGCGAAGGTGGTGGTCAACGACATCGGTGCGGGGCTCGACGGCGAGGGCGGCAGTGCCGGGCCGGCGCAGCAGGTGGTCGAGGAGATCCGTGCGGCGGGCGGGCAGGCGGTGCCCAACACCGACAGCGTGGCCGAGGCCGCGAGCGCGGGGCGCATCGTGGAGTGCGCGGTCGACAGCTTCGGGCGCATCGACGCGGTGGTCAACAACGCGGGCATCCTGCGCGACCGGTTCTTCCACAAGATGTCGGTCGACGAGTGGGACGCCGTGATCAAGGTCCACCTGTACGGCGCCTACTTCGTGAGCCGCGCGGCCGCGACGCATTTCAAGGAACAGAATTCGGGTGCGCTGGTGCACATGACCTCCACCTCGGGCCTCATCGGCAACTTCGGCCAGGCCAACTACGCGGCGGCCAAGCTCGGCATTGCGGCGCTGTCGAAGTCCATCGCGCTGGACATGCTCAAGTTCAACGTGCGCTCCAACTGCATCGCGCCCTTCGCCTGGAGCCGCATGATCGGCCCCATTCCCACCGACACCGACGAGCAGCGCGCCCGCGTCGACAAGATCAAGCAGATGACGCCCGCCAAGGTGGCGCCGCTCGCGGTGTACCTCGCGAGCGACGCGGCCGCCGCGGTCAACGGGCAGATCTTCTCGGTGCGCAACAACGAGATCTCGCTCATCAGCCAGCCGCGCCCGGTGCGCTCCGTGCACCGCTCGGAAGGCTGGACGCCCGAGAGCATTGCCGAGCACGCCATGCCCGCGATGCGCGCCAGTTTCTTCCCGCTGGATCGTTCGGCGGACGTGTTCAGCTGGGACCCGGTCTGAAGACATGAGGGCATGAGGACAAACCCGCAAGCGGCTGCAGGCGGCGCCGTTCGCCGGACAATGCGCGTTCCTCCCGCTTCCTTCGTGCCCGCCCGGTGAATCTGCACTTCGACCTGTTCGACCTGAAACTGTTCGTCTACGTGGCGGACGCACGCAGCCTCACGCGCGGCGCCGAGAAGGCCTGCATCTCGCTGGCCGCCGCGTCCACGCGCATCAAGCAGATGGAAGAAGCGGTGGGCGGCAAGCTGCTGCACCGCAGTGCCCAGGGCGTGACGCTCACGGCCGCGGGACAGGCGGTGCTGTACCACGCCAAGCGCGTGATGCAGCAGATGGAGCACCTGCGCTGCGACATGCAGGACTTCGGCAAGGGCATCAAGGGCCATGTGCGCGTGTTCGCCAACACCACCTCGATCACCGAGTACCTGCCGCAGAAGCTCGCGGGTTTTCTCACGCAGCATCCGGCCGTGCAGGTCGATCTGCGCGAATACCTGAGCGAAGAAATCGTGCGCGCCGTGGCCGACGGCGAGGCCGATATCGGCATCCTCGCGGGCGACGTGCACACCGGCGAGTTCGATGCGCGCCCCTTCGGCCGCAACCAGCTCGTGCTGGTGGTGCCGCCCACGCACCCGCTGGCGGGCGCGTCGTCGGTGGCCTTTGCCGACACGCTCGACGAGCAGCACGTGGGCCTGCACCACGGCAGCGCGATCCACCGCTTTCTGCAGCGCCGCGCCGAACTCGCGGGGCGCGGCTTCAACCCGCGCATCCAGGTGAGCAGCTTCGAGGCCATCTGCCTGATGATCGAAGCGGGCGTGGGCGTCGGCGTGCTGCCATCGTCGTCGGCGCACCGGCTGTCGATGGCGATGCGCATCTCGACGGTGGCGCTCAGCGACGCCTGGGCCGAGCGTGAGCTCAAGCTCATCGCGCGCAACCGCGAACAGCTGCCGGCCTCCGCGCGCGAGCTGTTCGATCACCTCGTCCTTGTCTGAGGCGCGACGGGCCATGTCCGCCGACCTGAAGTCGCTGCGCCTGTTCGTGGCCGTGGCCGACCACGGCAGCATCAGCGAAGGCGCCAAGCGCTGCCACATCGCGCTGGCGGCTGCGAGCAAGCGCATCTCCGACCTCGAGGCCCGCGCGCGCTTGCCGCTGCTGGTGCGGCATGCGCGCGGTGTCACGCTCACCTCGGCGGGCCACGGCCTGCTCCTGCACGCGCGCGCCGTGCTGTCGGCCATGGACCGGCTGGGCGCCGAGCTCGACGATTTCCAGAACGGCGTGGCAGGCGTGGTCAGCATCACGGCCAATGCCTCGACCATCGCGCAGTTTCTGCCGGCGCAGATCGGCTCGTTCCTGCGGCTGCACCCGGTGCTCAAGATCGACCTGCAGGAGCGCGCCAGCACCGAGGTGGTGAAGGCCGTGCAGGCCGGCCTGGCCGACATCGGCGTGATCGAAGGCCAGACGCCGGCCGACGGCCTCGAATGCCTGCCTTATCGCACCGACGAGCTGGCCGTGGTCATCGCGCGCGACCACCCGCTGGCGCGCCGCAAGCGCATCGATGTGGCGGAGGTGCTGCGCCACGACCATATCGTGGTGCGCGAAGGCACGGCGCTGCACCGCGTGCTGCTCGCGGCCGCGCTCGAGGCGCAGGTGCCGCTCAAGGTGCGCATGCAGGTCGGCAGCTTCGACATGGTCTGCCGCATGGTGGAGCAGGGCGTGGGCATCGGCGTGCTGCCCTATGCGGCCATCCTGCCGCAGCTGCAGATCCTCAAGCTGCGCTGCCTCAAGCTCGATGCGCCCTGGGCGCTGCGCCGCCACCTGCTGTGCGTGCGCCGCCAGCAAGACCTGACAGCCGCCGCGCGCTCGGTGCTCGAACACCTCGGCCGTCCCGACTGAGCTGAGGCGGGCGGTCCATCGGGCGACGAGCCTTCGCGCCGCGCGAAGGCTCGAACTCGCCAAAAACGAATTGTTCTCCTGCGGCCCGCGCGCAAAGATGCGTGCACACCAAAGGAGACAGCCTTGAAGATCATCCGCGTCAGCGCCACGCCGCTGAACATCCCCGTGACCATCGACGTGGTCGGCCTGAACAAGCAGACCTCGCTGTCGCTGTGCCTCACCGAGATCGAGACCGACACCGGCCTCGTCGGCCACGGCATGACGGCCATCACCGAAGAAGAAATCATTGCCGCCGCCGTGCGCGAAGTGGCCGGCCCGGCGCTGATCGGCGAAGACCCGATGGCCACCGAGCGGCTGTGGGAGAAGCTTTACTGGCTGCTCTCGCCGCGCGGCCAGACCGGCTACGCGAGCCACACCATCGCCGCACTCGACATCGCCCTGTGGGACCTGAAGGGCAAGGCATTGGGCCAGCCGCTGTGGCGCCTGTTCGGCGGCGCGCGCGCCAAGGTGCCGGTGTATGCCACCTTCGGCTTCGGCTTCTTCGAGCGCGACCAGCTCGCCGCCGCTGCCAAGCTGTGGGTGTCGCAAGGCTTCCAGCGCCTGAAGATGACCGTCGGCAACCACGCGCTCGCACGCCGCGACGAGCCGCGCCCGCTCGACGAGGTCATCGCCGAAGACGTGCGCCGCGTGGCTGCTGTGCGCGAGGCCGTGGGCCCCGACGTCAAGCTGTACGTCGACGCCAACTGCGGCCTCGACCTGTTCCACGCCACCGAGCTCGCGCAGCGCATCGAGCCCTACGGCATCAGCTTCTTCGAAGAGCCGCTCACGCAGAACGACGTGCGCCAGATGGCCCAGCTGCGCGCACGCACGCGCATTCCGCTGGCCTGCGGGCAGAACGAGGGCCTGGCCTACCGCTTCCGCGACCTGCTCGTGAACCAGGCGGCCGACGTGCTGCAGCCCAACGTGACCATCTCGGGCGGCTACTCGCAGTGCCTGAAGATCGCGGGCATGGCCGCCGCCTTCAACGTGCCGATCGACAACGGCGGCGCTTGGCCCTTCCACAACATGCACCTGCACGCGGGCGTGTCGAACGGCGGACTGGTCGAGTACCACTACGTCGCGGTGAAGATGCTCGAGCAGATCTTCGACGGCCTGCCCGTGCCCGACCAAGGCTGGCTCACGCTGCCCGAGGCGCCGGGCCTGGGCTTCACGCCCAATGCCGAGCGCGTGCGCGAACTCGCGAAGCTGCCGACCTCGCACGGGAAAGGAAAGGCCTGAGCGCCGCCTCCCGACGACACTTTCGAAAACGACCAGGCCGCACAGACGGCCGGCGAATCCCGACCACCACGGAGACAAGATGAACGACAGAAGAAGAGACGCCATGCGGCCATCGCGCCGGCATGCCCTGCGGGCCGCAGCGGCCCTGGCCGGCCTCCTGGCCACCGCACCCGCCGCGTGGGCGCAGAAGTTTCCCGACAAGCCCATCCGCATCGTCGTCGGCTACTCGGCCGGCGGCGGCGTCGATGCGGTCGCGCGCATGCTCAGCGCGCGCTTGCCCGCCGTGCTGGGCCAGCAGGTGCTGGTCGAAAACCGCACCGGCGCCACCGGCCTCATCGCGGCCGACCTCGTCGCCAAGGCGCCGCCCGACGGCTACACGCTGATGATGGGCGACAGCGCCTTGCTCATCGCCAAGCTGCTGCAGCCGAAGATTCCCATCGATCCGCTGACCAGCTTCAAGCCCGTGGCCGGTGCCTTCGTGTCGCCGCTGATGATCGTCGCGGGCAACGACTTTCCTGCGAAGACACCCGCCGAACTCGTCAAGGAACTCAAGGCGCATCCGGGCCGTTATTCCTATGCGTCGTCGGGCGTCGGCACCGTGCAGCACCTGGGCTTCGAGATGCTCAAGCAATCCACCGGCGCGTTCGTGGTGCATGTGCCGTACCGCGGCGCGGCGCAGATCGTGCCCGATGTCGTCGGCGGGCAGGTGCCGCTGGGCGTGGTGAGCGCCACCGCCGCCATGGCGCAGTCGAAGGCCGGCAAGCTGCGCGCACTCGCGCTGCTGAACAACGCCAAGCTCGAAGGCGCCGAAAGCGTCGCGCCGCTGGCCGATGCGCTGCCGGGCTTCGACGTGGCGCCGCGCATCTTTCTGCTGGCACCGGCGGGCACGCCCAACGATGTCGTCGACAAGCTCTCGGCCGCCGTGAAGACCGTGCTCGACATGCCCGAGACGGGCGCGGCCGCCGCTGCGCAAGGCACGCTGCGCGCTTACGCCACGCCGGCCCAGTTGGGCAAGGACATGGCGGAGGAAACGACGCGATGGAAACGCATCATCACGGACCAGCGCATCGTGGCGGAGGGGAACTGAGGTGACGGTCTGTTCGAGTCGTTTTTCTGTGCGCTGCGGTTCTTCAGGGCGACGCTCCCGCCGACGGGGTACCTTGCTCCGCGAATGTCCCCCGCTTCGCTCCTCCTTGATTTCGCTGCGCAAGGCACCCCATCGCCGTGAGCGTTGGGCAGTGCAGTCGTTGATCGACCAACAAAGCGACCGCGCTCGGTGTGCGCAGGACACTGGGTGCTTCCCGCAGCGAAATCAAGGAGGAGGGCGAAGCCCGGGGGACATTCGCGGAGGGAAGTACCCGGTGGCCTGTGCACACGCCCTGAACCAACAAGAGCCACACCCATGACCCGTCCTCCTCATCTGGGCCTCATCGTCCCCCCAGCAGCCGGCGCAGTCCCGGTAGACGGCCCACTGCTCTACGGCGACCGCATCCGCTTTTCAGCAAAAGGGTTGGGCCTCGGCGAAATCTCCACCCGCGGCTACACCGAAGTGATCGACTCGGTCATCGGCAAGGCGCTGGAGCTCAAGGCAGAGGGCGCCAGCGCCGTCTCCCTCATGGGCACGTCGTTGAGCTTCTTCCGCGGCGTCGCCTTCACGCGCCAACTCCAGCGCGAGATGGAACAGGCCACGGACCTGCCCTGCACGACGATGAGCGACGCCATCCTCGCGGGCCTGCGCCACCTCAAGGTGCGGCGCGTGGCCGTCGCCACGGCCTACATCGACGAGGTCAACACGCAGCTGCGCACCTACCTCGAACAGAGCGACTTCGAGCCGCTCGCGCTCGAAGGCCTGGCCATCTCCGATGTGCAGGCCGTCGGCCAGGTGTCGACCGAGGTGCTGGTCGACCTGTGCCTCAAGGTGTTCGAAGACCAGCCCGGCGCTGACGGTCTCCTCATCTCGTGCGGCGGCCTCGTCACGCTCGATGCGGTGCGCGAGGTCGAGGCGCGCCTGCAGGTGCCCGTGGTGTCCAGCTCACCCGCAGGCTTCTGGGACCTCGTGCGCACCGCGGGGCTCGATGCGCGCTCGCCGGGGCAGGGCCGGCTGTTCGCCTGAAGTAACGGCCTCAGCCGAGCCAGCGCCCCACGCGGGCCGTGTCGGCCAGCTGCCAGACGCGCTCGCACAGCGCCTTCGCTTCGTCGGCCGTCGCGCCTTCGCCGTAGTGCGCCAGGCGCTGCATCTTGTCTTCGATCTCGGCGCGGCTCAGGCTGTTGCCGGGGTCGCCCTTGGGCTCGTCGACGCGGCCGGCCAGCGTGCGGCCGTCGGTGGTGTGCACGCTGACCTTGCCGATCCAGCGTGCGGGGTAGGCGGTGTCGACCTCGTCGTCGAGCGCCATCGTCACCTTCTCGCGGAAGGCCGAGACCTCGGGCGAGAGAAAGTCGCGGTCGAACTCGCCCAGGCCCGCGCGGCCGTGCACGGCGATGAGGCCGAGCACCGTGCCCATCGAGAACTTGCCCTGGTGCACCGTGGCGGGCACCGTCACGCGGCCGAGCACGTCGATGGCGCCCTGGTGCACGTGCGTCGTGACCTGGGAAACGTCGGCCGGCTTGAGCTGGTTCTGCGTCATCACTTGCAGCAGCGCATCGGCGGCCGGGTGCGTGTGGCGGCAGGAGGCGTGGTACTTGAACGAGGTTTCGGCCAGCGTCCAGCGCGTGCCCAGGCCGTCGGTGAGCTTGGCCGGATCGGCGTCGCTCGACATGCCCACGCCCAGCCCCTGCGCGCCTTCGAGGATCTTTGCCGCGCCCGTGAAGCCGTCCTGCGCGAGGTAGGCCGACATCAGCCCGCTGGCCGCCGCGTGCGCGCAGTGCAGCTGCTTTGAATCGGCGGCGTCGCGCAAGAACTCCCACACACCGGCCGACTGCGTGCCGGCCGAGCCGAAGGCATGCAGCATCTGTTGCGGCGACAGGTCGAGCAGCCGGCCCACGGCTGCGGCTGCCGCGAGCGTGCCCGCCGTCGCCGTGGTGTGGAAGGTGCGGTAGTGCGATCGGCCCAGGAACTCGCCGACGCGGATGCCCACCTCGTAGCCCGCGACCACGGCCGTCAGCAGCTGCGCGCCGCTGGCGCCGATGCTTTGTGCCACGGCCAACGCGGGCGCGATGACCACAGCGGCTGGGTGGAACACCGAGCCGTTGTGCACGTCGTCCTGCTCCACGTAGTGCGAGGCCGCCGCGTTGACCAGCGCGGCGAACAGCGGCGAGCTGGTGCGTCGCGAGGTGAGGATTTCGCTCGGGCCTTCTGCGGGGCCCATCATCTGCGCGAAGCGCTCGATGCTGCGTATCGGCCGTGCCGTGCGCGCCGCGAGCACCGAGCCGAGCCAGTCGAGCATCAGGTCCTCGGTGCGGCGCAGCACGGGTGCGGGAATGTCGGCGAACTTCAGCCCGGCCGCGAAGGTCGCGAGCACCTTGCTGGGGTGGTCGATGGCGTTCATGTGCAGTCCTTCAGAACGAGCGCGGCAGGCCGAGCATGTGTTCGGCGACGTAGCTCAGGATGAGGTTGGTCGAGATCGGCGCCACCTGGTACAGCCGCGTCTCGCGGAACTTGCGCTCGATGTCGTATTCGCACGCAAAGCCGAAGCCGCCGTGGAACTGCAGGCACGCGTTGGCCGCCTCCCAGCTCGCCTTGGCCGCGAGGTACTTCGCCATGTTGGCCTGCGCGCCGCAAGGCTGGCGCGCGTCGAACAGACGGCAGGCCTCGTAGCGCATCAGGTTCGCGGCCTCGGTCTCGATGAAGGCTTCGGCAATCGGAAACTGCACGCCCTGGTTCTGCCCGATGGGACGGCCGAACACCACGCGGTCCTTCGCGTAGGCCGTCACCTTGTCGATGAACCAGTAGCCGTCGCCGATGCACTCGGCCGCGATCAGCGTGCGTTCGGCATTGAGGCCATCCAGGATGTACTTGAAGCCCTGGCCTTCCTCGCCGATCAGGTTCTCCGCCGGGATCTCGAGGTTCTCGAAGAACAGCTCGTTGGTCTCGTGGTTCACCATGTTGAGAATGGGCCGCACCGTCATGCCCTTGCCGATGGCCTCGCGCAGGTCGACGATGAAGATCGACATGCCTTCCGACTTCTTCTTCACGTCCGCGAGCGGCGTGGTGCGTGCCAGCAGGATCATCAGGTCCGAATGCTGGATGCGCGAGATCCACACCTTCTGGCCGTTGATGACGTAGCGGTCGCCCTTCTTCACGGCCGTGGTCTTGATCTTCGTGGTGTCGGTGCCGGTGGTCGGCTCGGTCACGCCCATCGACTGCAGGCGCAGATCGCCGCTGGCGATCTTCGGCAGGTACTGGCGTTTTTGCGCCTCGCTGCCGTGGCGCAGCAGCGTGCCCATGTTGTACATCTGGCCGTGGCAGGCGCCCGAGTTGCCGCCGCAGCGGTTGATCTCTTCCATGATCACCGAGGCTTCGGTCAGGCCCAGGCCCGAGCCGCCGTACTCCTGCGGAATCAGCGCGGCCATCCAGCCGGCCTTGGTGAGCGCGTCGACGAACTCGGCGGGGTAGCCGCGCGCCTCGTCGACCTTGCGGAAGTACTCGTTGGGAAACTGCGCGCACAGGTCGCGCACGGCGTCGCGGATGTCGGGGAAACGGTTGTCGGTGGCGATCATGGTGTTCATCAGTCCTGGCGGGGGCCGCCTGCTTCTTTTTCGACGCGTTGCCAGATCTCGATGGCCATCGGGTCGTCGATCTCTTCGAGGATGTGGCCCACGAGGCCGATGGCGCGCGCCATCACGCCGAAGCCGCGAATGATCTTCCACGGAAAGCCGAACTCGGCCGCAATGGCGCCGATGGCGCCCGTGGCGTTGATCGGCAGCGACTTGCCCGACACGCGCTCGGCCTCTTCCTGCACCGCCTGCATCAGCGCGACGTAGTGGCTGGAGAGCCCGTTCTCCGCTGCGATCTGGAACAGGCGCGGCGTGCGCGGGTCGATCGGCTTGTGCAGCGGATGGCCCAGGCCCGGCACGATGAGCTTGCGTGCGCGGTGGTCGGCCACGATGTCCTTCGCCATGTCGGCGAGCGGACGCGTCGGCTTCTCGCCGAAGGGAATGGCCTCGTAGAGCATCTTCGCGGCGCCCTCGGTGCTGCCCACGAACACGCTGCCCAGCCCGCACAGGCCGGCGGCCACGGCGGCCTGCAGGGCTTCGGGTGCGCCGGCGTAGGTGAGCCGCGCGGCCAGCGCGCTCGGCGTGACGCCGTGCTCCACCAGCGTGACGACGATGGCGTTGAAGGTCACGGATTCCTGCGGCGTCGGGATGCGGCCCGTCAGCTCCAGGAAGGCCATGTCGCCCAGGTTGAGGTGGCCGAGGATTTCCGAGGGCAGGTCGCGCCCGCGCACGGTGATCTTGTCGGGCGTGCTGTGGCCGAGCTCGGTGTGCAGGGATTTCTTGATCTTTGTCATGGCCGCAAATCTATCCCCGCGCGCGCGATCGGCCACTCAGTGATTGCCAAACCCTCCCTTCCGCAATTGCGAATGCCCTGCGGCGGGGTCTTCGGGCACGCTGCGACTCGTCATTGCAACGGAAAAGAAAAGGCAGACAGCGCGATGGATTCCGACTCACTCCTGGCCGTGCGCGAAGCGGCGCTCGACTACTTCACCCGCAGCGGCGCCACCGCGCGACGCCGCGCCCGCACCGAACGCCCCGAGGCCGACGAGGCGCAGGGCTGGGGCGAGATCGCCGCGCTCGGCTGGCCCGGCATGCTGGCGCCCGAAGCGGCCGGCGGCCTCGCGCTGGGGCTCGACGGCGCCGCGGAAATCTTGCGTGCGGCCGGCGAGCACGCAGCGCCCGAGCCGCTGTTGGCCGTGGCGGGCCTGAGCGCGCTGCTGCTGGCGCGGCTCGACTCGCCGGCGGCGCGTGCCTTGCTGGCCGAACTGGTCGCGGGCCGCAGCCTGCCCGCGCTGGCCTGGCAGGAAAGCGCCGGCGACCTCAGCGCCGTGCCGCTGGCTTGCGGCTGCGAAGCGCGCGCGGGTCATGGGGGCGGCGTGCTGTTGCAAGGCGACAAGCTCATGGTGCTGCCCGGCGCCGCCGCCAGCGGCTGGCTGGTGTCGGCGCGCGGCGAGGACGACGCCGTGCTGCTGTGGGTGCCGCGCGGCACAGAGGGCGTGAGCGAGACGCTCGTGCCGCTGGTCGATGGCAGCCAGGCAGCCAACCTGCGCTTCGAAGAGGTCGTGCTGCCGGCCGACGCGGTGCTGGCCAGCGGGCCGGCCGCGCAGGAGGCGTTGCGCCAGGCGCTCGCCGCCGGACAAATCTTGCAGGCCGCCGAGCTGCTCGGCGCGGGGCAGGCGATGCTGGCGCAGACGCTGGCCTACCTGCGCACGCGTTCGCAGTTCGGCAAGGCCATCGGCAGCTTCCAGGCGCTGCAGCACCGCAGCGTCGACATGTTCATCCACCTCGAAGTGGCGCAGGCCACGCTCAACGAAGTGCTGGCGCTGGTGGGCGACGGCACGATGCCTTCTGACCGGCTCGAAGCCGAAGCCAGCCGCGTCAACGCGCGTTGCACGGCGGCTGCGCTGCAGGCGTCGCGCGCAGCGGTGCAGCTGCACGGGGCCATCGGCTACACGCAGGAGTGCGACCTGAGCCTGTTCTACAAGCGCGTGCTGTGCCTGTCGGCATGGCTGGGCAATGCCACGGCGCACCAGCGCCGCCATGCCGCGCTGACGGGCGAAGCCGAAGCTGCTGCGAGTGGTGCAGCGGCCTGGCATGGCGAGTTCCTGGCGCGCACCACCGACTGGTCCACGGTGCCCGAGCCCGAGTTCCGCCGCATGGTGCGCGGCTTCCTGCAGCAGCGGTATCCGGCGCAGTTGCGCTACCTCTCGCACCGCGCGCGCTGGAGCGAGATTCGCGAGTGGTACCTCACGCTCTCGGCGCAGGGCTGGATCGCGCCGGCCCGGCCGCAGTCGCACGGCGGCATGGGCCTGCTGGCCGACAAGCTCATCGCGTGGATCGAGGAACTGGAGCAGCACGGCGTGGCGCGCGCGCCCGACCAGGGCATCGTGATGATCGGGCCGCTGCTCATCCAGCACGGCACGCCCGAACAGCAGCAGCGCTTTCTGCCGCGCATCCTCAGCGGCGAGCACGTGTGGTGCCAGGGCTATTCGGAGCCCAATGCCGGCTCCGACCTGGCCGGCCTGCGCACCGAGGCGGTGGCCGGGCGCGATGCGCAGGGCGATCACTTCGTCGTCAACGGCCAGAAGATCTGGACCACGCTCGCACAAGACGCCAACCACATCTTCATGCTCGTGCGCACCGACAAGGGCGCGCGCAAGCAGGAGGGCATCAGCTTCCTGCTGTGCGACCTGCGCACGCCGGGCGTCACGGTGCGGCCCATTCACACGCTGGCGGGCGAGCCCGAGTTCTGCGAAGTGTTCTTCGACAACGTGCGCGTGCCGGCCGACCAGCTCGTGGGCCAGCTGCACGGCGGCTGGACGATCGCGAAGGCGCTGCTGGGCTTCGAGCGCATCTTCCTCGGCAGCCCCAAGCAGTCGCAGTACGCGCTGGGCCAGCTGGCGCGGCTCGGGCAGGCGCGGCGGCTGTTTGCCGACCCGGTGTTCGCACAGCGCTTCGCGGCGCTGCGGCTCGATGTGCTCGACCTGTCGGCCGCGTACACGGGCTTTGCCAACATCGTGCGCGCAGGCAAGCCGCTGCCGGCGTCGGTGTCGCTGCTGAAGATCTGGGCCAGCGAGACGTACCACCGCATCGGCGCATTGCTGGTCGAGGCCGGCGAAGAGCAGGGCGCGGTCGCGGGCGACCAGGTGCTCGACGGTCAGAGCTTCAACGTGCTCTCGCCGCTCATCGGTTCCACCGCCGCAATGATCTACGGCGGCACGAACGAGATACAGCGCAACATCCTTGCGCGGCAAGTTTTGGACTTGCCGGCCTGAGCGATGTGAGCGACCGAAGACATACACAACTGGAGACAACGCTCATGCAATCCCTCGAACTCTTTTCGCGCCGCCAGCTCATGGCCGCGCTGGCGGGCAGCGCGGCGCTCGCCGCACTGCCGCACCGTGCCTTCGCGCAGCAGCCGCTGCCGCCGCTCATCAAGCTGGTGGTCGGCTATTCCGCCGGCGGGCCGGTGGACGGCGCCGCGCGCCTGCTGGCGCCCGCGCTGGGCCAGGAGCTGGGCACGCAGGTGATCGTCGACAACCGGCCCGGCGCTGCGGGTTCGCTCGGCGGCAACGCGGTCGCCAAGGCGCCGCCCGACGGCGCGATGCTGTTCTTCGGCGCGAGCCCGACCATCACCATCAACCCGAACGTGCAGCGCAGCATGCCCTTCGACCCGATGAAGGACCTCACGCCCCTGGCGCCGCTGGTCGACTACACCAACGTGCTCGTGGTCAACAACGACCTGCCGGTGCGCAGCGTGGGCGAGCTGCTGGCGTATGCGAAGGCCAAGCCCGGCAAGCTGTTCTACGGCTCGGCGGGCGTGGGCGCGTCGAACCACCTGAGCGGCGCGCTGCTCGAGAAGATGAGCGGCGTGCAGCTCACGCACGTGCCGTACAAGGGCAGCGCGCCGGCGCTGGCCGACGTGATGGCCGGCACCGTGCCGATGATGTTCGACATCATCGCCACCTCGCGGCCCTTCATCCAGTCGGGCAAGCTGCGTGCATTGGCCGTCACTTCGCGCCAGCGCAACCGCATGCTGCCCGACGTGCCGACCATGATCGAGTCGGGCGTGCCCGGCTACGACGTGGGCGGCTGGTTCGGCCTGTACGGCCCGGCGCGCATGGATGCGGCGCTGGTCGCGCGCGTGAACGCCGCGGCGCAGAAGATGCTGGCGCGCGAAGACATCGCGCACCGCCTGCGCGAGCAGGGCTACGAGGTCTGGGCGGGCGCACCGGAGGTGCTGGGCACCAAGGGCGTGTCGGACCGCAAGCTGTGGGCCAGCGCGTCCAAAGGCATCGAGGCGGAATAGCCGATGCAGCCCTCACGCATTCATCACCTTCTCGAAGACCGCGCGGCCCGCACGCCGGACGCGGTGTTTTTGTACGAGCTTGACGGCACCACCACCTATGGCGCACTGCAGGCCATGGTCGAGACCGCCGCGAACGACCTGCTCGCCGCCGGCGTGCGGCCCACCGACCGCGTGCTGCTGGTGGCCGAGAACTGCGCCGCCCACATCGCGCTGCTGCTGGCCTGCAGCCGTGTGGGTGCGTGGTCGTGCGGCGTCAACGCGCGGATGTCGCCGGGCGAGATCGCGGCCATCGCCGAGCGTGCCGACGCGCGGCTGTGCGGCTTCACCACCGACGCGTCCGATGCGGCGCGCACGCATGCACAGCGCGCGTCGGCCGTGCAGGCCACGCTGCCCGGCGTGATGTTCACCGCCGCGCGCGCCGAAGCCCGCCCCGAGCCCGACCCGGCGCTGGCCGATGCCGCCGCGATCATCTTCACCTCAGGCACCTCGGGCACGCCCAAGGGCGTGATGGTGTCGCACCGCGGGCTGCTGCACTTCGGCCGCGTGTCGGCGGCGGTGCGCGCGCTCGACACGCACGACCGCGTCTACGCCTTCCTGCCGATGACCCACATCTTCGGCATCGGCACCGTGCTGATGGCCGCGCTCACGGGCGGGGCCGCGCTGGTGCTGCGCGCCAGCTTCTCGCCGGCCGACATGCTCGAGGCGCTGGCGCACGGGCAGGTGTCGAACCTGCTCGGGCCGCCGACCATGTACGCGCGGCTGCTGGCGCACATCGAGGCGCAACAGCTCGCGCCGCGCTTTCCGAATCTGCGCTACGTGTACACGGGCTCGGCGCCGCTCGACCCCGCGCTCAAGCAGCGCGTGGAGCAGTTGTTCGGCCAGCCGCTGCACTACGGGTATGGCCTTTCAGAGTACGCGGGGTCGGTGTTCCTCACGCGCACCGAGGCGCCGCGCGCCGACACGTCGGCGGGCTACGTGGTCGAGGGCGGCGAGGGGCGCATCGTCACGGCCGAGGGCACCGAAGCCGCACCGGGCGACACCGGCGAGATCTGGCTGCGCGGCCCGGGCCTGATGCTGGGCTACTTCCGCGACGCGGCCGCCACGGCGCAGGTGATGCGCCCGGGTGGCTGGTACGCCACCGGCGACCTCGGCCGGTTCGACGCCGACGGCGCGCTGTTCGTGGTCGGGCGGCTCAAGGAAATGATCATCCGCTCGGGCTTCAACGTGTACCCGGCCGAGGTCGAGGCGGTGATCGGCCGCTTTGCCGGCGTGCACCTGTGCGCCGTGGTCGGCGTGCCCGAGGCCGACGGCAACGAGCAGATCGTCGCGTTCGTCGAGCTGAACCCGGGCGCGTCGCTCGACGAGGCGGCCTTGCGCGCGCACCTGGCCGAGCACCTGTCGCCTTACAAGCGGCCGGCGCGCATCGAGGTGATCGACGCGATGCCGACCACGGCCAACGGCAAGCTGCTCAAGCGGGAGTTGCAGGCGCGGGCGCGCGCTGCCATGTCCTGAAGCGCATCGGCACGCGCTTCGGACTTTTCCTGCACGGGCGCGCGCCCGTGTCCTCTAACGGAGGGCGCGATCGGGTGCCATGGTGAAAGCATCTACCGAGGAGATCTTTCCATGGCCGATGACCTGAGCAAGCGCGGACCGCAGGATGCGAGCCGCATCAACGTCAATGAACTCCACGAGGTCCGCTACTGGACCCAGACGCTGGGCGTCACCGAGGCGCAGCTGCGCTCGGCCGTCGCGGCGGCGGGGGTCGAGGTGAAGGACGTGCGCGCGTACCTCGGCAAGCCCTGAGCGCACGGCGGCGCACATCGCAGGACGGGCGTAGGCAGGCTCCTACAGCCGCGGCGCGGAGCGGGCACGATACTCGTGGGCTTGTTTCCCGCCATCAGGAATCTTCCCTTGACCGTGTGTCCTGCCGCCTCCCGCCTTGCGGGCCGCGTGCCCTTGCGGGCCGCCGCGCCGC
The DNA here is from genome assembly GCF_033802765.1 of Variovorax sp. EBFNA2. Lineage (NCBI taxonomy): Bacteria > Pseudomonadati > Pseudomonadota > Betaproteobacteria > Burkholderiales > Comamonadaceae > Variovorax > Variovorax sp. EBFNA2. Next base: position 5,182,449 of record NZ_CP138496.1, on the reverse strand, counting down.
AATGAAGTCCTCGCCCAGCGCCCGCAGCTGGATCGCCGCCGGCGTGCGCCACGAGTTGCTCACGCGCGCGCTGCCGGCGCTTCGCCACGACATGACCGCGCCTGTCTCGGTGATCCGCATGGCGGTGCTGATGCTCAAGCGCCAGGTGGCGGCCGATCCCGTCGACGGTGCCGCCTGCGAGGAGCGCGTGAACCTCATCGACAGCCAGGTGTCCGAACTGGTCGGTGCGATCCGCTCGCTGCGCGACTGGGAGCTGGCCACCACCGACGACGGCGTCACGCGCAGCGCGCTGGTCGCGCAATGCATGACGCTGATGCGTTCGGCCTTCGACCTGCACGGCGTGACGCTCGAGGTCGACGAAGCACTCGCTGCCCCGCAGGCCGACGAGCCCCGCTGGCCCAATGCCGCCGCGCTGCGCTACCTGTTCCTCGGCGCGCTGGGCTACCTGCACGACGGCGTGGACGAAGCCGGCACGATCCGCATCGAAGCCGACGGCACCGACGCGCTGCGCCTGCACGCGCAGCTGCGCGCGCAGGGTGGCGCCAGCGCGGTGCTCGATGCACACCGTGCACCGCGCGCCCTGGCCATCGATCCCGTGGCATTGCAGAACCTGGCCGAAGACCTCGGCTATGCCGTGGTGCTCGACGCCGACACCGTGCGCTTCGGCCTCGCGGCCGGCTGAGCCGGGCGGCGTTTCGCGCGCAGGAAGGCGAGCAATCGCCGCTCCGCCGCGACCAGTCCGCGGGCCGGGCCAGCGGTCGCCGCGCGCGCCGCGATCTTCTCCAGCAGCGTGCCGGTGACCGCCGTGTCGTCCTCGCGTGCGAGTGTCTCGCCCAGGGCCAGCACGGCGGGATGCACGTACGCCTTCTTGCAGACCGCCGGCGTGTTGCCGAGCTGCCGCGCGACGGCCGCGAGGATGTCCCTGGCGCCGGGCCGGCGCTCTTCGCCTTCCCACGCGCAGGCCAGCCGCGTGAGTTCCAGCGCCTGCACCGTGCCGTGCCAGGTGCGGAAGTCCTTGGCGGTGAAGCGCTCGCCGTCGCCGCTGTCGGTGGCTTCGGCGATGTAGTCGTTCACGTCGTTGGACGACACGCCGCGCACCTCGCCCGCCTCGTCCGTGTACTGGAACAGCGCCTGGCCCGGCAGCTGCTGGCACTGGCGCACCACGCGGGCCACGCGCGGGTCGTCGACGCGCGCCTCGTGCGCCACGCCGCTCTTGCCGCGAAAGCGCAGCCGCAGCGCCGAGCCCTGCACCGCCGCGTGGCGATTGCGGAGCGTGGTGAGCCCGAACGATCCGTTGCTGCTCGCGTAGGCCTCGTTGCCAACGCGCAGCAAGGTGGTGTCGAGCAGCCGCACCAGCGTGGCGATGACCTGCGCACGCCCGGGGGTCTTCGTGCCGGCGCGCAGGTCGCGCGCCACGCGCGCACGCAAGCGGGGCAGGGCGCGCCCGAAGGCTTCGAGGCGCTCGAACTTGGTGCCGTCCTGCAGCGCGCGCCAGTCGGGGTGGTAGCGGTATTGCAGCCGGCCGCGCGCATCCAGGCCCGTGGCCTGCAGGTGGCCATGGGGCAGCGGGCAGATCCACACGTCGGTGTAGGCCGGCGGAATCGCCAGGCTGCGGATGCGCGCGAGCGTGTCGGCGTCGCGCACCCAGCGGCCTTGCGCGTCGCGGTAGCGAAAGCTGTCGCCCCACTTCAGGCGGCGGATGCCCGGCATGCCGGGGTTCACGTAGACCAGGCCGCGGGCCAGGGGCAGGGCGGACGCCGGTGCGGGCCGGCATGGGGTTTGCATCGAAGGCATGACATCGCGCTTGTGCCAGCATCGACAATCGTGCGGTGTAGGACGCCGCATGCTCACGCTGTTACCGAGGTGCGCTTTCCCTTCCTTCTTTCTCTTCGGATTCCACCCATGTCCCTCCTCAACTCACGCCGCTTTTCCCTCGGCGCCCGCGGCCTGACGCTGTGCGGCGCCGTGCTGCTTGCCACGGCCTGTGCCTCCACCTCGCCCACCGCCGACACCCGCGCAGCCGCAGCCACCGGCGCGCCCGTCAAGGTGAAGGTGTTCGTCGCCGCCATGTTCGAGATCGGCCAGAACACCGGCGACCGCGCCGGCGAGTTCCAGCACTGGTACGAGCGCTACTGGAAGGGCGCCAAGCCGATGGCCGTGCCCGGTGCGCTGCAGCCCGTGTACTGCAACACCGACGGCGTGTGCGGCGCGGTGCTGGGCATGGGCAAGGTCAACTCGTCGTCGTCGATGCAGGCCATTCTGCTGAACCCGCAGTTCGACTTCTCGCAGGCCTACTACGTGATCTCCGGCGTGGCCGGCACGCCGCCCCAGCGCGGCACCATCGGCGAGGTGAGCTGGGCCACCTGGCTCGTCGACTACGACCTCGGCCACCGCTGGGCCCCCGAAGAGAACAAACCCGGCGAACCCACCTTCATGCCGCGCAAGGGCTACGAGGAGTACCGCCGCTTCAAGCTCAACCCCGACCTCGTCGGCTGGGCCATGAAGCTGTCGGCCGACACGCCGCTGAAAGACTCCGAATCGGCCCGCAAATACCGCCTGCGCTATCCCGACGCGGCCGCACGCCGCGCGCCCTTCGTGGGCACCGGCACGCACATGACGGGCGACACCTTCTTCCACGGCCCCGGCATGTCGAAGCAGGCGCAGTACATCGCCAAGCTCTACGGCGCCGACGACTATGTGATCACCGAAATGGAAGCCGCCGCCATCACCCTCGTGATCAAGCGCACCCACGGCACCGACCGCGTGATGAGCCTGCGCGGCGCGGTCAACTTCGACCAGGGCAACCCGAAGGAAAGCACGCTGCAGCACCTCGACCCGGCCCCGGGCGAGACGGCGGGCGGCTTTGCCGAGACGGTGGAGAACATCGCGCTGGTGGGCACGCGCGTGGTCGATCACATCGTGAAGAACTGGCCGACGTGGTCGGCGGGCGTGCCCAAGCCCTGAAGATCGTCAGGGCTGCAGCACGGGCTGCAGATGCCACGTCACGTTGAAGTCGAACGGCGTCCATCGGCTCACCGTGACGCCTGCCTGGCGCAGGCCGCGGCCGGTCCAGGTGTTGCAGGTCTCGAACAGGTGGTAGCTGCCTTTCGCTTCGTAGAAGGCATCGTCATTCGCGTAGTGCGCACCCGCGATCGGCGTGGCGCGGCCTGAGGGCAGCGTGGCGCGCACGTGGGCCACGAGCTGCGCGTACTGCGCCTGCGAGAGAGGCAGCTTGTAGGCCCCGCGCCGCAGCTGCGCGCGCTGCAGGTAGGTCACGTGCAGCAGCGAACGATTGCCGCCCGACAGCGCCCCGAAGGCGCGCGCGGCCGTGAGGTCGGCCCAGGTCGGCGTGTGCAGGTAGAACTCGCGGTCGCCCCAGCCGATGGCGACGAACTCGGCATCGGGCGGCGGCGCCTTGAAGTCGGACCGCGGAAAGAGCTGCAGCCAGTCGACCGTGGCCGAGCGGACCGGAAACACCAGGTCGGTGTGCACGCCGTTGCTCAGCACCCAGGCCTCGACGGCCGGCGGCTCGGCCGGTGGTTTCGCGTTCGCCGGCAGGAAGACCAGCGCGCAGGCCACGGCCCCGTACAACGTGATCGCGAGCAGCAGCCCCAGCAGTGTGAGGGCGATGCGTCGCAGCCAGCGTCGGAGCATTGGGAAAGTGTCAGAAGAGCGACGCCGTGGTCGCCACCGGCTCCGCGCCGCGGGCGCTTGCGGCGGGCGCCGTCGCCTCGGGGCTGCCGGCCTTGGCCAGCGCGCCCACGCGCACGCCCAAGAGGCGCAGCGGGCGTTCCAGCGGCACGCGCTTGAGGCACTGCCCGCCGATCTGGCGGATGGTCTTGCCGTCGTCGGTGTAGCGGTCGATGGTCTGGTCGCGCGTGGCGATCTTGAAGTCGTCGTAGCGCAGCTTGATGCCGATGGTCTTGCCCACGTAGCCCTTGCGCTGCAGGTCTTCGGCCAGCTTCTCGCACAGGTGGGTGAAGATCGCGCCCAGCTCGGCGCGGTCGCGCACGGCGTGCAGGTCGCGCTCGAAGGTGGTTTCGCGGCTCATCGACACGGGCTCGCTCTCGGTGACCACGGGGCGGTTGTCGCGACCCCAGGCCACCTCGTGCATCCACGCGCCGGTGGCCTTGCCGAAGGTGTCGATGAGCCAGCCGCGCTCGCGCGCCGCGAGCTGGCCCACGGTCTCGATGCCGAAGCGCTTGAGCTTCTCGTCGGCCTTCGGCCCGATGCCGTTCACCTTGCGGCAGGGCAGGGGCCAGATGCGGGTTTCGAGGTCGTGTTCGTAGACCACCGAGATGCCGTTGGGCTTCTCGAACTCGCTGGCCATCTTGGCGATGAGCTTGTTGGGCGCCACGCCGATGGAGCACGTGAGGCCCGTGGCGTCGAAGATGGCTTTCTGGATCAGCCGCGCCAGCGAGCGCCCGCCGTCGCGCTGGCCGCCGGGCACGTCGGTGAAGTCGATGTAGACCTCGTCCACGCCGCGGTCTTCCATGAGCGGCGCGATCTCCAGGATGACCTGCTTGAAGGTGCGCGAAAAGCGCCGGTACTCGTCGAAGTCGACCGGCAGGATGAGCGCCTGCGGGCACAGCTTGGCGGCCTTCATGAGCCCCATGGCCGAGCCGATGCCGAACTGCCGCGCGGGGTAGGTGGCGGTGGTGATCACGCCGCGCCCCGTGTAGTCCTTCAGCCGCGGAAAGGCCTCGATGGGAATGTCGGCCAGCGTGGCGCCTTCGGGCAGGTCGCGGATCGCCTCGTCGACGCGGCGCCGGCCGCCGCCGATCACCACCGGCAGGCCCTTGAGCTGCGGATAGCGCAGCAGCTCGACCGACGCGTAGAACGCGTCCATGTCGAGGTGGGCGATGCGGCGGATCGGAGGGGCGGGGGGCGCTGGCTGGGAACTCACGGTGACAATTGTCTCGCTCTCGGCGCATGTTCGCCCGCGCCCGTGTCGCGTGCAAGAATGCGGCGGAGTTTCAATCCCCACCCGCGGGACGACGGGGCGCACTGCAGACATACGACGGCCGGCCGTCCCGACATTTCTTCCTCACGACCCACGATGCGATTCGAACTGATCGACCACCTCACCAAGGTTTATTTCGGCCAGGACGCCGACATCCTCTTCGGCGAAACCGGCGCCGAGATCATGGCCTCGTACCGCGAGTCGAGCACCCCGGCCGAACTGGCCGCGCTGCGTGCCGAGATTGCGGACTACCTCGGTTCGCGCGACGACATCGAGGCGGCCTTTGCGCGCGACTTTTCGCGCGACTACATCCCTGAAGATTTCGGCACGACGGCGAAGCAGTTTCTCGACAGCGTGCTGGCTGCGGTGCAGTAACGGGTCGGCGCGGGTTCAACGCGATTCGACCGTCACCAGCAGCGGCGAGTCGAACATCGCCACCGGCGAGATCACCGGCTCGTCCATCGGCACGGCGTCGCCGTAGCGCTCGCGCATCTTCGCGCGCACGGCCGGGTCGGCGAGGTTGAAGCTGCGGATCTTCTGCAGCTCGCCGATGCGCACGCCCAGTGCGCGGTCGTAGAGCTTCCACACCAGTTCCGAGCAGTAGATGCGCGAATCCGACCACTCGAAGGTCAGGTCGTACGGACGGCCCGCGAAGTCGGACGTGCGCGCATGCAGGCGCGCCACGGCGCCGGGCGTGAGCCGCGTGCCGGCGTCGCGCAGGCGCTTCACCACGTACTGCCCGCCGTTGCCGCGCGCCGTCCATTGCGCCAGCGGCGTGTAGCGCACCGTCGAGACGGCCTCGAACACGTAGGGTTTGCCCTCTCGCAGCAGCACGATGCCCATGTGGCTGTAGCGCGAGCCGGTGGCGCGCTGCACGGCGACGCTTTGCGCCGAGCGCGAGGTGTGGAAGATGATGTCGCCGTCTTTCAGCGCGGTGGCCGCGTGGCCGGTGCTGGCCATCAGGAGGGTGAAAAGGGCAGACAGCGACACGGAAAGGGCTTTCGACATGCAGGGCATTTTGCGGGATGCCGCTTGCGCCCCGCGGCATGCCGGTGCCATGATCCGCGCCATATGCAAACCGTCGCCTCCATCCTCTGGCGCAGGCTCGATGCACCGGGCCACGATGCCTGTCGCCTCGAACGCAACGCCTCGGCCTGGCAGCTCGACGGCGCGGCGGTGTTCCGCACCGAAGGCGGTCGCATCGCACAGCTGCACTACCGCGTGCGCTGCGACCTGCTCTGGCACACGCAATGGGGCACGGTGCGCGGCTGGCTCGGCGAATCGGCCATCGACCTGTCGATCACGCGCGACGCGCGCGGCCACTGGAAGCTCAACGACGAAGCGGTGTCCGACATGTCGCACTGCGTCGACCTCGACCTGGGTTTCACGCCCGCCACCAACCTGCTGCAGCTGCGCCGCCTGAACCTTGCCACGGGCGAAAGTGCCGATGCGCCGGCGGCCTGGGTCGATATCGAAGACGGCGGGCTCAGCGAGCTGATGCAGCGCTACGAGCGGCGCAGCGACAGCACGTACGCGTACGAGGCCAAGCGCTTCGATTACGCAGAGGTGCTGGCCGTCACGGCCGAAGGCTTCGTGCGCGACTATCCGCGGCTCTGGCGCGCGGAGGACTGACGCGTTGTCGGGAGTCATCGGGCGCTGCGCCTGAACGCAGCGGCATGGGCTTTCTGAGTTTCGCCTTCAACGCGGCCACCGTGGTGCTGCTGATGGTCGGCGTCGTGATCGTCGGCGTCGTCCTGCTGCGGGTCTTCGGGGCACTGGAGCGGCGGATGAGCTCCCGGGCGGCCGGGCGCTTCTTCAAGTTCGCGGGCTACTTCACGCTGGCGACCTGCGTTGCCGCGCTCGTGGGCGGCTTCGTTCTCTATGTGACGCGCGCGCCGGACAAGGCGGAACTCGAGCGGGGCATGGCCAAGCTCTTCACCTACCCGTCGAACCGCATCCGCATCGATCTGAACGAGGTCAGCGACGCGCAGCGCCAGGAACTGGTGCGCGCACTGCAGCCGCTGCTGACGAGCACGTCGCGCGAGTTCTACCAACGCGTCACCACGCGCCGCGGCGGCTACGGCGTGAAGGCGACGCTGCCGAGCTACTACCGCCTGACCGCCGATCGCCTGGAGATCGCCACGGGCGAGAGCTTCGGCAGCGGCAGGACGCTGCCCCCGCTGTTTCCGCAGGTGCTGGCGCACGCGGCCGACGCCGCCACCGTGCCGGCGCTGCCTGCCGCGATCGACGCACGGATCGTGACGGGCGACCAGGCACCGGTCCCGCTGTCGCTGGTGTCGAAGACCGCCGAGCTGATGGTGCTCACGCGCCAGACGCTGCGGGGCACGCAACCCTTGCCCGCGCCCTGCCTGATGGCGATCCAGGCGCAGGTGCCCACCGATCACTTCGAGTGGCTCTTCGACGCCGACCGGAACGGCCTGGGCAAGGACGTGCGCCTGCAGGTGAACGCCGTGCCCGGCGTGCTGCCGGCCGGCGAGTACGAACTGCGCCAGCTGACACTGCTGGGCTCCGAGCGCCGGCGCGTGCTCTGGGAACGCGCCGCCGCGCAGGGGCACGTCGCCGTGCAGCTGGGCCTGGCGCCGGTCGGCCTGCGCGAGAGCCCCGGCTGCGAGGCGCGCCTGCTCAAGCAGCTCGACCGCGCATGGACCGTGACGGCGTTGCGCAACGTGTCGTCGGCGCTGGCCAGCGCGGTGAAGCAGGTCGACATCGAACAGCGCCCCTCGCGCTTCAGCCCCTGGTACGCGGGCTTCGGCTGGACGGCCGCGCAGCCCTAATCGAACTGCGCCCGGGCGCCCGCCACCAGCGCGCGGTTGCGCCGCCGTTCCGCCGCAATCTCCTGCGCGAAGTCGTCGATGCTTCCTTCGGCCGGCAGGTTGTAGGCCTCGCGCAGGCGCGCGCGCAGCGTGTCGCCCTGCAGCAGCCGGTTGATCTCGGCGTTGAGGCGCTGCACCACCGCCGCCGGCGTGCGCGCGGGCGCGAAGATGCCGAACAGCGAATCGCGGTTCGCCTTCTCGTAGCCCAGCTCCGCGAGCGTGGGCACCGCAGGCAGCGCCTCGATGCGCGCGGGCGCGCCGACGGCCAGCGCCTGCAGCCGGCCGCTCTCGATGTACTGCAGCTGCTGCGCCGCGACGTTGGTCGACAGCACCTCGAACTGCCCGCCGAGCGCATCGTTGAGCTGCGGCCCGCCGCCCTGGTAGGGGATGTGCGTGATGTCGGTGCGGCTTTGCAGGCGCACCTGCGCCAGCACCATGTGGCCGATGGTCGCCATGCCCGAGGTGGCCCAGCGCACCGCGCCGGGCTGGCGACGCGCCAGTGCGATCAACTCCGCAAAGCCACGGCCCGCGAACGCCGGCGTGCCGACGACCAGCACCGGCGTGCGCATCACGCTGGCCACGGGCGCGAAGGCGCGCAGCGGGTCGTAGGGCGCGCGCGCGAGCAGCGGGTGCAGGGTGAGGGGGCTGATGGCGGAAAAAGCCAGCGTGTGGCCGTCGGGCGTGGCGCGTGCGAGCGCGTCCATGCCCAGGCTGCCGCCCGCGCCGGCGCGGTGTTCGATGAGCACCGGCACGCCCAGCGACTGCGCCAGCGGCTCGGCCAGCGCGCGCGCCATGCCGTCGCTCACGCCGCCCGGCGGGTAGACCACGATCAGGCGCACGGGGCGGCTGGGCCAGGGCGACGAGGCCGCGTGCGACAAGCGCGGCAATGCGCACGCGGCTGCAAGGCCAACGCCGACGCGTTGCAGGAAATGGCGGCGCAACAGCGGCAGGGTCATGCGACGGGCTTCCCCTCGGCCAGCCCACGCAGCAGCGCCGCGAAGTGCCGCGCCGGCAGGTTGTCTTCGTCCGCGCGCGACACCAGCGTGAGCGGCGCATCGAGCTGGCCGCCGTCGGCCAGCCGCGTGTAGGCGATGGCGTGCGCGTGCACGCCGGTCATCGAGGTCGGCACCACCGACAGGCCGACGCCCGCGGCCACGAGGTTCAGGTTGGTCATCATGCGATCGACTTCGGCCACCACGCGCGGGCGCAGGCCCTGCGCGTGGCACAGCGCGAGCAGCTCGGCATAGAGGCCGGGCGCGCCCGGGCGGCGCACGAGGATGATGCCTTCTTCGCAGAGCTTCGACAGCGACAGTGGCTTCGCCGGCTTCTTGCCATTTGTAGGTGCGAAGCGGTGGTCGCTCGGCATCGCGACCCGCACCGGCTCGCGCAGCAGCGTCTCGAACACCAGCCCCTCGGGCCGCGCCACCGGCACGCGCAGCAGGCCGCAGTGCAGCCGCCCCGCGGCCAGCGCCTCGGTGAGTTCGGCGGCGTTGTCTTCGCGCAGCTGCAGCTCCACGCCGGGGTGCGCGCGGCGGAACGCGCGCAGCGCCTCGGGCATGAAGCGGTGCGCCGCGGCCGAGCTGGTGAAGCCGACCGCGAGCGTGCCGGTCTGGCCCTGGGCCACGCGCGCCATGCGCTGCTTCATGGCCTCCATGTCCTGCAGCATGCGCAGCGCCTCGGCCTGGAACAGCCGGCCGGCGTCGGTGAGCGCCACGCCGCGCGGATGGCGCTTGAACAGCAGCACGCCCAGCTCGCGCTCCAGCGCCTTGATCTGCAGGCTCAGCGGCGGCTGCTGGATGCCCAGCTGCTCGGCGGCGCGCGTCATGTGGCCGGTGCCGGCCACGGCCACGAAGTACCTCAGCGCGCGTATGTCCATATGTTTTTTGTATTGAATAGGCCTTGTTATTTTATTTGACCCTAGGTCACACGGAATCTATCGTCCGGCCGCCTGTTCAAAAAAGCAGCCCACCGAGGCTGCATGCCGGAGACAAATCCATGCGCACACCGCGCCCTGCCTCGAAGTTTCGTGTCGTCGTTGCGCTGATCGGCGCGTCGTTGGTCCTGGCCGCCTGCGGTGGCGGCAGCGGGGGAGGAGGAAGCCCCGGCTTCTTCCTGCCGACCCCGCCGCCCGCCAGCGGCAACAACCCGCCTGCCGAGGACCCGCCCGGCACGGCGCCTCCTCCGGTGCTGCCCGTCGTGGCCTGCGCCGACCTCGCCGGCAAGAGCCTGCCCGCCTCCCTCATCAGCCTGCCCACGCAGGGCGCGACCGTCACCAGCGCCACGCCCGTGGCCGCCGGCGACGCGGGCAACACGCTGGGCGACCACTGCCGCGTGCGCGGCACCATCGCGCCGGTCGATCCGGCCTCGCAGCTCATCCACTTCGCGGTCAACCTGCCCGAGCAGTGGAACCAGAAGACCATCCACTTCGGCGGCGGCGGCTTCGACGGCGTGCTCATCGACGGCACCGAGGTCATCCGCTTCGGCCCCGCCGGCAAGCCCGCACCGCTGGCGCTGGGCTACGCGACCTACGGCGACGACTCGGGCCACCAGTCGAGCAGCATCACCGACGGCAAGTTCGCGGCCAACGACGAGCAGCTGGCCAACTACGGCGGCCAGTCGCTCAAGAAGACGCGCGACGTGGCGCAGGCGCTGGTGTTCACGCGCTACGCGGTCAAGCCCAAGCACGCCTACTTTCTCGGCACCTCGACCGGCGGGCGCGACGCGCTCGGCTACATCCAGCGCTGGCCGCAGGACTACGACGGCGTGATCGCCAACGAGCCCGCGCTCAACTACACCGGCACGCGGCTGTCGAACGTGGCGGTGGGCCGCGCGCTGTACAACAACAGCGCCGCGGGCTGGCTCAACCTCACCGAGACGCTGCTGGTGCAGAAGGCCGCGATGCAGGCCTGCGACAAGCTCGACGGCGCGGCCGACAGCATCGTGAGCAACGTCGAAAGCTGCCGCCAGCTCAACACGCAGATCCTCGCGTCGCTGCGCTGCGCCAACGGCGCCGACACGGCCGACACCTGCCTGTCGGACGCGCAGATCGACACGGTGCACGCCATCGAGTCGCCGCTGGAGTTCACGAGCTATTCGCTCGCCAACGGCGTGAAGCGCGCGGGCGGCTACAACATTCTCGAGGGCGCGCTCGTGGCGGGCCCGTACACCACGCGCGACCTCGGCACACGCAAGGTGCCGGGCAACCCGGCCACCTCGGCCGACGCCAACATGTACGTCACCGGCGACCAGTGGGTGAAGTTCTTCGTCACGCGCGATGCGGTCTTCAACACGCTGACCTTCGATCCGCAGAACCCGGGCACGTACACGGCGCGCGTGACCGAGGTGTCGAAGCTCACCGATGCGACCGACCCGAACCTCGCACCCTTCTTCGCGCGCGGCGGCAAGCTGCTCATGCTGCACGGCCTGGCCGACGAAGTGATCAGCCCGAACTCGACCATCGACTACTACCAGCAGCTCGTCGCCACGCTGGGCCAGGCCGCGGTCACGCAGAGCGTGCGCTTCTACACCGTGCCCGGCATGGGTCACGGCACCGGCAGCTTCATTCCCAACTGGGACTCGCTCGCGGCGCTCGAAGGCTGGGTCGAGGGCGGCCTCGCGCCCGCCACGCCCGTCGCGGTGGACGCCGTGGCCGGCAGCTATGGCCGCACGCGCCCGCTGTGCCAGTTTCCGTCGTGGCCCAAGTACCGCGGCAGCGGCAGCCTCGATGCGGCCGTCAACTTCAGCTGCGTGACCGAGGTCGGCGACCCGCTCGCCTGCCCGAACCTGCCGGCGAGCGCAACGCGCTACAAAGGCGGCAACAGCTTCGGCGAGGAACTGCAGGTGCAGATCGACCCGGCCAGCATGGCCTACACCGTCACCATCGATGCGAGCCACGAACCCACGCGGGTCGGCACGCAGCGCGCCGGCTCGCTCGTGTCGCAGGGCAGCTGCAGCTACACGAGTGGCGAGAGCGGGGCGGTGTTCAGCTTCGGCGCCGGTGGCGTGCTGCTGGGCGGCGTGAACCCGCCGAGCGGCACCGGCTTCTCGCCGCTGGTGGCGTTCCAGAACACCTTCCAGAACGTGTCGCCGTCGACGGATTTCCGCACGGTGTCGCTGATCTTCAATGCGGCCGGCGTGGAGCAGCTCGGCGCGGGGGCCACGGCGGCGTTCTCGTCGGCGGGGCGCCTGCGCAACGCGGGCACCTTCCAGTTCTGCCGCAGCCCGGCGTCGAACAGCTTCATGACCTACGACCAGACCTGCAAGAACACCGAGAAGGGCTACCTCAGCTACAGCACGGCGCGCGGTGCCTTCGACATGTACACGACCTCGACCTCGTCGAGCGGCACCGCCGAGACCACCGGCGGCACGCTCACCGGCTCGGTGGTGATCGGGCTGGTCAACGGCGTGTCCACGCCGCTGTACCTGCGCCGCGTGGCCACCGCCGTGCCGGCGGCCGACACCACCAGCGGCGTGGCCACCGTCATCCAGCCGGGCCTGCGCCTGCTGGCGGTGCAGCAGACGCTCATGCCTGGCGCGGCCGACGGCAGCTATGCCATGGCCAGCGTGAAGGGCGAGAGCCGCGAAGCCACCGTGGTCGCCACCGCCTTCAACCTCGGCGGCGCGGCCACCACGCTGGGCTACGACACACCGGTGCTCGGCGTGGCGCAAGCCGGCGCCGGCCGGCCAGGCCATTTCATCTTCAACAGCGGCGTGATGGCGTTCGTCACCACCGACGGAACGAACGCGGCGCTGGACCTCGGAGTACGCCATTGAAAAAACACCTCTCGCAACTGGCCGCCTTCGCACTGCTCGGCGCGGCGCCCTTGCTGTCCGCGCAGGCGGCACCCGCCACCGCGCCCAAGCCCACGGCCTGCCCGTCGCCCGTGCCGGAGACCGCCCGCTGCTACACCGGTGAAGACGGCACGGGCGCCTTCTACTGGATCGCCATTCCCAAAGACTGGCAGCGCGGCGTGCTCGTGATGCACGCGCACGGCGGACCGGAGACCGGCGCGCCCAAGCTCGCGCGCAGCGAAGAAGACCTGAAGCGTTGGGCCATCACCGTGAAGGCCGGCTATGCATGGGCCGGCTCCACCTACCGACGCGGCGGCTACGGCGTGACGATGGCGGCCGAAGACACCGAGCGGCTGCGGCAGATCGTCGTGCGCCACTTCGGCCAGCCGAAGCGCACGCTGCTGCACGGGCAGAGCTACGGCGCGGGCGTGGCAGCGAAGGCGGCCGAACTCTATGCGCCGGTGGGCGATGCGAAGAGTCCCTACGACGGCCTGCTGCTCACCAGCGGTGTGCTCGGCGGCGGCAACAGCGCCTACGACTTCCGGCTCGACCTGCGCGTGGTGTACCAGTACGTCTGCCGCAACCATCCGAAGCCCGACGAGCCGCAGTACCCGCTGTGGATGGGCCTGCCGATGGACGCGAAGCTCACGCGCGCCGACCTCGCCGCGCGCGTCAAGGACTGCACCGGCGTCGGCACGCCCGCCGCGCAGCGCACGCCCGAGCAGGCGGCGCGGCTGAAGACGATCCTGTCGGTCGTGAAGATCCCCGAGCGCTCGCTGGTCGGCCACCTCAACTGGGCGACGTGGCTGTTCCAGGACCTCGTGCAGCAGCGCCTGAATGGTCGCAACCCCTTCGGCAACATCGGCGTGGTCTACAGCGGCTCGACAGACGATGCGGCGCTCAATGCCGGCGTGCTGCGCTACGTGGCCGACCCGCAGGCGCAAGGCGCGCTCGCGGCCGACAGCCAGCCCACCGGCCGCACCTCGCTGCCCACCGTGGGCCTGCATGCCATCGACGACCCGACCGCCTTCGTCGAACTCGAGAACGCCTACCGCCGCATCCGCGACGCGGCCGGCACGGGCGGCCATCTGGTGCAGAGCTTCAGCGCCGAGCGCGAACACAGCTACCTCAGCGATTCGGAGTACCCCGCGCTCTTCGGCGCATTGCTCGACTGGATCGACACCGGCGAGAAGCCCACGCCCCAGAGCCTCGCCCAACGCTGCGCGTCGCTCAAGCCGCGCTACGACACCGACGGCAAGAACGGCTGCCACATCCAACCCGAGTGGCAACCCCCGCCGCTCGAAAGCCGCGTGCCTTCGCGCGCGCCCTGATTTTCTTTTTGACCTTGACGGAGACTCTGATGAAAAAACTGTTCGCCCTCGCGGTGGTGGCCCTTGCCGTGTGCGCCCACGCGCAAGACTTCCCCGCGGGCAAGCCCGTGACCATCGTCGTGCCCTTCGCGGCCGGCGGTCCGACCGACCGTGTGGCGCGCGACTTGGCCGAGGCGCTGCGCAAGCCGCTGGGCGGTGCCAGCGTCATCATCGACAACGTGCCCGGCGCGGGAAGTTCCATCGGCGCGGCCAAGGTCGCGCGTGCCAACCCCGACGGCTACACGCTGCTGCTCAACCACATCGCGATGGCGACCGTGCCGACGCTGGTGCGCAACGTGCCGTTCAAGGTCGAGACCGACTTCGAGTACCTGGGCATCGTCAACGACGTGCCGATGACGCTCATCGCCAAGCCCAGCCTGCCGGCCACCAACTACAAGGAGCTGACGGCCTGGATTGCTGCGAACAAGGGCAAGATCAACCTGGGCAACGCGGGCATCGGCTCGGCCTCGCACCTGTGCGGCCTGCTCTACCAGAGCGCCATGAAGACCGAGATGACGCCCGTGCCCTACAAGGGCACGGCGCCCGCCATCATCGACCTCATCGGCGGCCAGATCGACCTGCTGTGCGACCAGAGCACCAACACCTCGCCGCAGATCGAAGCCAAGAAGGTCAAGGCCTACGCCGTGACCACGCCCAAGCGCCTGACCACGCCGCTCTTGAAAGACCTGCCCACGCTCGACGAGGCCGGCCTGAAGAACTTCCAGGTGACGATCTGGCACGGCCTGTACGCGCCCAAGGGCACGCCCGCGCCGGTGCTCAAGAAGATCAGCGATGCGCTGAAGCTGGCACTGAAAGACGCGGACTTCATCAAGCGCGAAGAAGCGCTCGGCGCCGTGGTCGCCACCGACGGCCGCATCGACCCCGAGGGCCACAAGAAGTTCGTGGCGGCGGAGATCGCGAAGTGGAGCCCGATCATCAAGGCGGCGGGGGTGTACGCGGATTGAGCTTGACGGCTGACGTCAGCCGCCCGGTGGTGCGACTGGTTCGCCGCACCATCGGGCAGCACGCAGCACGCTCAGAGCCCGTAGATGGCAACGGTGGCCCAGAAGGCGGCCCATAAGCCGATCAGCCCCAGCAGGGCCGTGACGGCGACGTACGCAATGAAATACGTGATGCGCCTTGCGATGCTGCGGGTGGCTGGAACCTGCCACCAGTAGATCAACCCGGCCCACAAGAGCAGGGCGGCGGCAACGAGTGCAACCGCGGTCCCTGTCAATGTCAGGGCCTGCCGTCGCTCCAGGCCGCCGAGCAGGACATTGAGGGCCGGGATCGAAGCGGCCCACGACAGTACGCTCAGCACCAGCCGCGAGCCGGCACTCATTGGGCCGCTTCGCGTGGTGCTGCCTAAGTCTTGTGCTGTCATTTCTACTCTCCCTGTTGGAGTGTTGTTGCCTCTCTCAAAATCATAGGGAGACTGGTCTCATGCACACGCAGCAGGTCGCGCGGGAATCAGCAATGACCGTGACGCAAGTTGCTTGCTTACCGTGGCAATCGCAAACCGATCGTGAACGCATCAGCCCAACCGCATCGAAAGCACCAAGGCGCAGCCCAGAGCCATTACCCTCACCGATCCTGTTCATCAGAAATTGGCGCCATGAGCTTCAGCATCTACTACGACGCAAGACGCGACAGTCCCCTGACCCCCGAGGAAGCGCAGCGCCTGGAGGCGATCGTGGGGGCCTTCGACAAGATCGACGAAGCCGACCGCCACGCGCATTCAGGCAAGGGCCTCAACTGGGAGACTTTCACGCTCTACGAAGCGTCCAGACTCACCGGGGGCAAGGTGCTGGAAGGCGCCACGAAACTCCCCGACAACAAGGCGTTCGCCCTGCACAAGGGGGCCAGTCATTGGGTGGCTTGCCTCAACCGGATTCGCCGTGACGTGCTGCCGGATGCCAGGTGGAGCGTGAGCATCGATGACAGGACGCTGCTCTGGAGCGACAAGAGCGGCTGGCACGACGAGGCGTCGGACGGGTTGGCGACGCTCTGGCTGGGCTGCCTGTTGAGCGCACCATTCCGGCTGTTCACGAAGTGAGCGGCTGACCGCCGGGCATGGCGCTGCCAGCCGTGGTCGCCGCTGACGGCCGCATGGAGCCTGAAGGCCACAGGAAGTTCGTGGCGGGGGAGACTGCAATTCCGAAGATGCAGCTTGACGTTTCAGACGAGAGAAAATTCCAGGCGTTTACCCAAGGCCTGCAATGCAGCGGCAACCGTATCGATCTTCGTCGGGTGATGCAAATCCAGGAGGCGGGTGACTTCTTGAGGCCTCGCATCCATTCGGCGCGCCAACTCAGCGGGACGCGCACCTTGGGCAATCATCTCGTTCAGCAAAAGTACTTTGGCTGAAACGCTTGCGGGAAGGTCGATGGCAACCTGCCCTCGCTTCAACGAAGATGGCAAAGGCACCGGGCGTCGATCTTCAAAATAGAAGTCCATTGCAGTGGTGAGCGCGTCCAGTGCAAGCTCCAGCGCTTTCGTTCGACTCTTGGCGCCCGTCAATGCTTCCGGGATGTCTGGAAACGACACCACGAATCCATCACCATCCCGCGCAATTCTTGCAGGGTAACTAAACATTCATTTTCCCTTGGGGTTCACGCCTGACTGGCGAAGGATGAGCATGCGCAGTCCCAGACCCAGCTCTTCCGTCGCATGACGAGGCAGCGTTGTTTGTTTGCCGTTCAAATAGACCTTGCTCGGCAAGAGGGCTGCGCGATCGCCATCAACGAAAACGGACCCCGAAAGGTCCGTGGACAGAGACTGAAAACCCGTCGTGCTTACTTGGGCACGTAGGTCATCTTCGTCACAACCATCGACGTCTTCGTATCGCCGCCCTTCAGCAGCTGGCCGCGATACGGGCCTTCGGCTGCGAGCCAGAACTCTCGCGTGATGTCCTTGCTGATCCCCGCCGCACCCACTGTGATCTTGAGCGAGAGCTTGCAGGTGTTGAACGTGCCCAAGGGCGTTTCCAGCTGCTCGCGGCCGTGGTAGGTGAGTTCTCCACTTGCGGGCAGTGACACGGTCGTGCCGCTCTGGCCGTTGAGGACCGACGTCTTCGCCGCCGTGGATTGTTGGCTGACGACCTGCCCCGGTGCCATGTTGACCGGGAACGCGAACGGGGGCGTGAAGGTCTGGGACACCGTACTGATATTTTCCAGCGGAAAGCCGGGAGGCACCGAAGACGCCATCGACGGATCGATCGTGTTCTTGTACGTGGTCGATTTTCCGTAGAGCAGGAAGCTGCCGTTCACGAGGTCCTTGTATTCCTTCTTGACGGTGCTCTGTTGAAACTGCGGAGATTTGAAGGTTTCCGAGCCCACGTTCACCGCGATCGGATTCGCACCGCCAAACGCCTCGCGGGCTTCGATCACCGCTTTTCTGCGGAAGGAGGGCGTCGCCGGATCTGTTCCTGGCTTGGCTGCCTCGAATTCCACAACCGTGCCTTCGCGGAAGTCGGCCTCATTGAAGCAAGGCCCCGAGCTGTCCGACACGGGCGCCGGCGTCGGCGGCGGGGCGGGTTCAGCGATGGGCAAGATGGGAAAGGCGGGAGCGCCGCCGCCGTCTCCGCCACCGCCGCATGCGGAAATCGCTGCGACTGCGGCAACGATCGCAAGCAGTCGTGCGCGCGAAATGTTGTTGGAACGTGCTTTTTTCAAGATTCCTCCCTGTTGTTGAGGGCCGAATCTTGGAGGGCGATCTTCTACGTTCGAACGAGGTGTGTATTTCGTTTGCAGTTGACCTTTCGCCGTTGGGGAATAAGTCACACAAGCGCGTGAAGGCCTTGTTGGTGGCCCTCAGCGCGGGTGTCGATCGGCCCGCAAGCGAAAGCGCCATGCGCACACGCCCTCGATGTCCGGGAGCGAGGTTTTCAACCGCCGCAACCTGCCCCCGGGCGAAGTCTTCAACCGCCCCTCAGAACGTCCCCGGCAACAGGATGTCCGACTTCACATCATCGATCTGCGTGCGCCCGCAGAAGGCCATCGTGATGTCCAGTTCCTTGTGAATGATCTGCAGCGCGCGCGTCACGCCTTCCTGGCCGTAGGCGCCCAGGCCGTACAAAAAGCTGCGGCCGATGAGCGTGCCGCGTGCGCCGAGCGCGCGGGCCTTGAGCACGTCTTGCCCGCTGCGCACGCCGCCGTCCATCCACACCTCGATCTGGCTGCCCACGGCGTCGGCGATGGCCGGCAGGGCGGCGATGGAGGAGGGCGCGCCGTCGAGCTGGCGACCGCCGTGGTTGGAGACGATGAGCGCGTCGGCGCCGCTGGCCACGGCCAGGCGCGCGTCTTCGGCGTCCATGATGCCCTTGAGGATCAGCTTGCCGCCCCAGCGCTTCTTGATCCACTCGACGTCCGCCCAGCTCAGGGCCGGGTCGAACTGCTCGGCGGTCCATGACGACAGCGACGACAGGTCTTTCACGCCCTTGGCGTGGCCCGCGATGTTGCCGAAGGTGCGGCGCTTGGTGCCCAGCATGCCCATGCACCAGCGCGGCTTGGTCGCCAGGTTGATGAGGTTCTTGATGGTGGGCTTGGGCGGCGTGGACAGGCCGTTCTTGATGTCCTTGTGGCGCTGGCCGAGGATCTGCAGGTCGAGCGTGAGCTGCAGCGCCGACACGTTGGCGGCCTTGGCGCGGTCGATGAGGCGCTCGATGAAGTCGCGGTCCTTCATCACGTAGAGCTGGAACCAGAAGGGGTGACGGTCGGTGTGCTCGGCAATGTCTTCCAGCGAGCAGATGCTCATGGTCGAGAGCGTGAACGGAATGCCGAAGGCCTTGGCCGCGCGTGCGCCCAGGATTTCGCCGTCGGCGTGCTGCATGCCGGTCAGGCCCGTGGGCGCGATGGCCACGGGCATGGCGACCTCCTGGCCGATCATGGTGGTGCGCGTGGAGCGGCCTTCCATGTTGACGGCCACGCGCTGGCGCAGCTTGATCTTCTGGAAGTCGCTCTCGTTGGCGCGGTAGGTGCCCTCGGTCCAGGCGCCGGAATCGGCGTAGTCGTAGAACATTTTCGGCACGCGCCGCTGGGCGATCGCCCGCAGGTCTTCGATGCAGGTGATCTTGGAAAGGTCGGGCAAGGGGAAGTCTCCAGGCTGGTGTTATTGGGGGTCAAGGCGGGCCGGCTACGCAGGCCACGGCAGCGCCGGGGGTCGAGTCTGCAGGGGAAACGCGCCGGCCATCTGAAAAAAGCCCGCACCTTGTCTGAAAATTATTCAGCCCGGCTCGCGCAGCGCCTGGCGCAGCCATTCGACGAAGGTGGCGCATTCCCAGCGCTCCATGGTGCCCGGGCGCCAGCACAGGAAGTAGGCGTTGGGCGAGGGCGCGCTGTGCGGCGACAGGCGCACCAGCCGGCCATTGTCGATCCAGGCGCGGCCCAGCCGCAGGTGCATGAGCACCACGCCGAAGTCTTCGGCCGCGGCGTCGAGCGCCAGGCCCAGGTCGTTGAACTGGTGGCCCACGGCCGGCTCGGGCAGGCCGATGCCGCAGGCCTTGAACCAGATGCGCCACGACTCCAGCGGCGTGCGCAGCAGCTGCACGCGCGCCACCTCGGCGTCGGTCGAAAAGTGGTCGTCGAAGGGGCCGTGGCGTTCCAGGTAGGCCGGGCTGCACACCGGCGAGACGTCGTCGGCCAGCAGCTGGCAGAACTCGCGGTCGTGGAACGGGCCGGTGCCGAAGCGCAGCTCGATGTCGGCGTCTTCGGCCGTGAAGTTACGCACCGGCATGGTCACCTGCAGCATCAGCTCGATGGTCGGGTAGGCGTCGCGGAACTCGGCCAGCCGGGGCAGCAGCATCTGGCGCGAGAAGGTGGGCGTGACCGCCACGCGCAGCCGTCGCACCTGCGACGCGGGCTCGCGCCCCGGCACCTGCTGCAGCGCCGCAATGGCCTCGCGCACGCGCGCCAGGTAGGCCACGCCGTCGGCGCTCAGGCCGAAGTCGTTGCCCGTGAAGAGCTTGAGCTCGAGCTGCGTCTCGAGCTGCCGGATGCGGTGGCTGACCGCGCTGGGCGTGACGCTGAGCTCCTCGGCCGCGACGTTCACGCTGCGCAGCCGCGCGACGGCCTCGAAGGCCTGCAGGCCCTGGGTCGAGGGGAGTCGCGTCGATGCCATGTGTTTTTGGGGGGAGAGAGTGAGCGATGCGATGTTATCGAAGGGCGACGAGCGCATCGAGCAGCCGCCGCAGGTCGTCGACCGCCTCGCGCGCCAGCGCCGCATCGCCCATCTGCGCCTTGACGATGGCGCCGTCGACGCCGAGCGCAGCCGCCTGCGCGATGGCCATGCGCTGCGGGCCGTCGGGCAGCAGGCCGGCGATCACCTCGACCATCTCGCGCTTGTGCTCGCGTGCGATGTCGGCGGCGCCGGCCACGCTGGCACCGACTTCCACCACCGAGTTGATGAAGGCACAGCCCCGAAAGAGCGGGTCGGCGAACCACTCGGCCATCACGTCGGCCAGCACCGGCAGCGCCTGCCCCTGCGCGATGCGCTGCTGCGCATCGCGCCGGCCCAGCGCATCGACGAACCAGGCCATCCACACGCCGTGCCGATGCGCGAGAAAGGCACGCACCAGGTCGTCCTTCGAGGGGAAGTGCCGGTAGAAGGTGACCTTGGTGACGCCTGACGCGGCGATCACGCGGTCGATGCCGGTGGCGCGGATGCCGTCGGCATAGAAGAGCTCATGCGCCGTGAGCAGGATGCGCTCGCGTGCGGGCAGTGCAGAGATGTCCATGCGGCGATTGTAGGCATGTAGACAGGTCTGTCTACTCGTGGCACATTGCGGGCCTTCATCACTTCATTTCTTTGACTGAAAGACTGCCATGGAATCCCGTCCGCCGCTGCCGCCCTTCACCCTCGAATCTGCGACCCAGAAAGTCCAGGCCGCCGAAGACGCCTGGAACTCGCGCGACCCGGTTCGCGTGAGCCTGGCCTACACGCCCGACACCGAGTGGCGCAACCGCGCCGACTTCGTCAATGGCCGCGAGCAGGTGGTGGAGTTCCTGTCGCGCAAGTGGGAGCGCGAGCACGACTACCGCCTGAAGAAGACGCTGTGGGCCTTCATGGACAACCGCATTGCGGTGCGCTTCGAGTACGAATGGCATGACGCCGCGGGCCAGTGGTTTCGCAGCCATGGGAATGAGAACTGGGAGTTTGCGGAGAACGGGTTGATGCAGAAGCGCTACGCGAGCATCAATGATCAGCCGATTGCAGAGTCGGAGCGCAAGTTCCACTGGGAGCGCTGAGCTCTTCCTGTCTTGTCCCCTCTCCCGCTTGCGGGAGAGGGTTAGGGTGAGGGCTTGCGGCCTTCGCAAAGCCACGCCTCACACCATCGCCGTCGCACCCTCACCCCAACCCTCTCCCCGAGGGGAGAGGGAGCAAGTCAGGTGGGCATGTCTGTTGCTTGTCCTGTTGCATCCATTTCAAACCCCAGGAGCCAACCCGCATGAACCGCAACGACGTCACCGAGAAGATCATCACCGCCAAGGTGTCCAAGGGCATCCAGTGGGCCGACGTGGCCAGGAAGGTCGGCCTTTCGAAAGAATGGACCACCGCGGCCTGCCTCGGCCAGATGACGCTCGACGACAAGCAGGCCAAGGTCATCGGCAAGATCTTCGGCCTCACGCCCGAGGAGCAGAAGTGGCTGCAGGTGGTGCCTTACAAAGGCTCGCTGCCCACGCCCGTGCCCACCGATCCGCTGATCTACCGCTGGTACGAGGTGGTGAGCGTGTACGGCACCACCATCAAGGAGCTGATCCACGAGGAGTTCGGCGACGGCATCATGAGCGCCATCGACTTCAGCATGGACATCCAGCGCCAGGCCGACCCGAAGGGCGACCGCGTCAACGTGGTGCTGTCGGGCAAGTTCCTGCCGTACAAGAGCTACTGACGTCCGGCTTTCAGCACACCGGCTCTGCAGGCTTCGGCCGTGGCGTCGGGGCCGGGCGCCAACCCGGGCCCGCCATGCCGTAGCTCGCCCCTTCGATCGCTCCGGCAATGGCACGCGCCACGCCCTCGACAGGCGTCGTCAGCCGCCGCCGCGTGCGCATGCGTTCGAACGTGTAGCTCGCGGCGATGCGCTCGGCCAGCGGGTCGGCAGCCTCGGCCACGTCGGGGCTCACCAGCGTGACGTGCAGACGCCCCGCGTGTTCCCGTCGCAGCCCTTCGGAGATCGCCTGCACCGCGTACTGCGTGCCGTGGTACACGGCCGAGTCGGGCGTCGCGCCGCCCATGGCCACTGGCGCGACGTTGACGATGTGGCCCCAGCCCTGCTCCTGCATCGCCGGCAGCACGGCCGCCACGCCCAGCAGCATGCCGCGCAGGTTGACGTCGATCATCAGCTCCCACTCCTCGATCTTGCGCTGCCACAGCGGCGACAGCGGCATCACGCCGGCGGCGTTCACGAGCACGTCGATGCGGTCGTGCGTGTCGAGGGCGAACTCGGCAAAGGCCTCCATGTCGGGCCGGTGCGTCACGTCCAGCCGCCGGAAGCTCGCCGAGCCGCCGGTGGCGTTGATCTCGGCCGCCAGCGCGGCCAGCCGTTCGGTGCGGCGCGCGCCGAGCACCACATGGGCGCCACGCCGCGCGAGCCGCCGCGCCGTCGCCTCGCCGATGCCGCTGCTGGCGCCGGTGACGAGAACCACTGTGTCCTGGATTGCACTCATACAAAACTCCTCATGCAGGTCGGTGCGCCACGGCGCGAAGGGTGCGCCGGGCATGGGGATGAGTCTCGGGGCGAAGGGGCCTGAGGCGGTATCCGGATCGAACGAGGTTTTTGCCTGATCCTGCGAAATGCAGAAAAAGGCAGGCCGTGCGCGTGGCCGCGTCAGACGCGCCGGCCCAGCCGGTTCCCCAACGCCAGCAACCCCCATCCCGCCATCCCGAAGGTCAGCGCGATGCCTGCTGCGTAGACAGCCACGCCGCCGTAGCCGCCCACGTTGGCGGGGTTGAGGAAGGGGTAGGGGTACCAGCCGATGCGGCTGCCGCGCACCAGCGTGTAGGCCAGATAAACCATCGGGACGACGAGTATCCACAGCAGCTGCCGGCTGCCGAGCCGCTTGCGCGGTGGTTGCAGCAGCCAGTCGAGCAGCACGACGCAGGGCATCACGTGGTGCAGCAGCGTGTTGATCCACGGCCGCAGCGCGCCGAGGTCGACATCGCGCAGCAGCAGCGAGAAGACGATGCCGACCACCACCATGTTCACGGCCGACATGGCGCGCAGCCCTTCGTCGGGCCCTGTAAACGCCGGCTGCCAGAGGCGGCGCGCGCCGAGCACCAGCACGATCGCCGCGAACAGGTTCGAGAGGTTGGTGAAGAAGCTGAAGAAGTTGACGACGTTGAAGCCCATGCGGACATGGATCGTCAGCTGCCAGCCGATGGCCACGAGGGTCAGCAGGCCGAAGAAGAGGCGCAGGGCAGGCCAAGCCATGGGTTGCCGATCCTCAGGGCTTGCAAGTGCCGCCCATGGACACCGAGCCGTCCTTGCACTCGGTGAGCAGGGGCTCGCCGCGTGGCGCGGGGGCTGACGTGGAGGCGGGGGGCGGCGAGGCCGTACCGCCTTCGCGCTGGTAGACGATCTTCTTGGTGCCGAGGTCGCAGCTGCCCACGATCTGGCCGCTCGCCGTGGCGGCGGCATCGACGGTGAGGACGCTGAAATTGGTGACGCCCGACGCGGCGATCTTGGCTTCGATCTCGGCGCGCAGCGTGTCGCAGTTGCTCTGGGCGTGGGCGCTGCCAAAGGCCACGAACAGGGTCGAAGCGGCAGCAGCAACAGCAAGCAGACGAAGTTTCATGAGGGGCCTGCCTTTCTTTTCTCTTGCAGTGGAGTGGGGCGGGGAATCGACGTCTAGTTTCGCGCTGCACGGCGGCAGACGCAAAGACAAACACAAAAACAAACGGCCTGCCGCGCGAGCAACAGGCCGTTGGTAGGAAGGCTTCCGGGTCAGCACAGACCCGGAAGACGCAGGCGCAGCGGGATCAGACCGCCGGGGCCAGCACCGCGTTCAGCGTGGGGCTGGGGCGCATCACGGCTTCGTACTTGGCCTTGTCGGCCAGGTAGTAGCCGCCGATGTCCACGGGCTTGCCCTGCACGGCCGCGAGTTCGTCGACGATCTTCTTCTCGTTGGCGGTGAGCGCCTCGGCGAGCTTCTTGAACTTGGCTTGCAGGTCCTTGTCCTCGGTCTGCGCGGCGAGTTCCTGGGCCCAGTACATGGCCAGGTAGAACTGGCTGCCGCGGTTGTCGAGCTGACCGGTCTTGGGCGACGGGTTCTTGTTGTTGTCGAGCAGCTGGCCCGTGGCCGCGTCGAGCGTCTTGGACAGGATCTTGGCTTGCGCGTTGCCGGTCTTCAGGCCCAGGTCTTCCAGGCTCACGGCCAGCGCGAGGAATTCGCCGAGCGAATCCCAGCGCAGGTGGTTTTCTTCCACCAGCTGCTGCACGTGCTTGGGGGCCGAGCCGCCCGCGCCGGTTTCGTACATGCCGCCGCCGGCCATCAGGGGCACGATCGACAGCATCTTGGCCGAGGTACCCAGTTCCATGATGGGGAACAGGTCGGTCAGGTAGTCGCGCAGGATGTTGCCGGTGGCGCTGATGGTGTCCAGGCCGCGCACGACGCGCTCCAGCGTGTAGCGCATGGCACGCACCTGGCTCATGATCTGGATGTCCAGGCCCGTGGTGTCGTGCTCGTGCAGGTACATCTTGACCTTGGTGATCAGCTGCGCCTCGTGCGGGCGGTAGGCGTCGAGCCAGAACACGACCGGCATGCCGGAGTTGCGTGCGCGGTTGACGGCCAGCTTCACCCAGTCGCGAATGGCGGCGTCCTTGACCTGGCACATGCGCCAGATGTCGCCCTTTTCGACGTCTTCGCTCATCAGCACTTCGCCGGTGTCCAGGTCGGTGATGTTGGCCACGCCGTCTTCGGCGATCTCGAAGGTCTTGTCATGCGAGCCGTACTCTTCGGCCTTCTGGGCCATGAGGCCGACGTTGGGCACGGTGCCCATGGTCTTGGGGTCGAAGGCGCCGTGCCACTTGCAGAAGTTGATGATCTCCTGGTAGATGCGGGCGAAGGTCGATTCGGGCATCACGGCCTTGACGTCCTTCAGGCGGCCGTCGGCGCCCCACATCTTGCCGCCGTTGCGGATCATGGCGGGCATCGAGGCGTCCACGATCACGTCGTTGGGCGAGTGGAAGTTGGTGATGCCCTTGGCCGAGTCGACCATGGCCAGCTCGGGGCGGCCTTCGTGGCAGGCGTGCAGGTCGCGCTTGATCTCGTCCTGCGTGCTCTGGGGCAGCGTGGCGATCTTGTTGTACAGGTCGACCATGCCGTTGTTGACGTTGATGCCCAGCTCGTCGAACAGCTTGCCGTGTTTCTCGAAGGCTTCCTTGTAGAAGATCTTCACGCAGTGGCCGAACACGATGGGGTGCGAGACCTTCATCATGGTCGCCTTGACGTGCAGCGAGAACATGACGCCGGTCTTGTGCGCGTCTTCGATTTCCTTTTCATAGAAGGCCAGCAGGGCCTTCTTGCTCATGAACATCGAGTCGATGATTTCGCGGTCGAGCAGGGCGACCTTGGGCTTGAGCACGATGGTCTTGCCGCTCTTGGTGATCAGCTCCATCTTGACGTTGCGCGCGCGGTCCAGGGTCATGGACTTTTCGCCGTGATAGAAGTCGCCGCCGTGCATGTGCGAGACGTGCGAGCGCGAGGCCTGGCTCCACTCGGCCATGCTGTGCGGGTTCTTGCGGGCGTATTCCTTCACGGCGCGGGGCGCGCGGCGGTCGGAGTTGCCTTCGCGCAGCACGGGGTTCACGGCGCTGCCGGTGCACTTGTTGTAGCGCGCGCGGATGTCCTTGTCCTCGTCCGAGGTCGGGTTCTCCGGATAGTCGGGAATCTTGTAGCCCTTGCCCTGCAGTTCCTTGATGGCCGACTTGAGCTGCGACACCGAGGCGCTGATGTTGGGCAGCTTGATGATGTTGGCGTCAGGCCGCAGCGTGAGCTTGCCCAGTTCGGCCAGGTTGTCGGGCACCTTCTGGTCGTCGCTCAGGAACTCGGGGAACTCGCCCAGGATGCGGGCGGCCACCGAGATGTCGCTCGTCGTCACGTTGATGCCGGCCGGCGCGGTGAAGGCGCGCACGATGGGCAGGAAGGCGTAGGTCGCCAGCAGCGGCGCCTCGTCGGTGAGGGTGTAGACGATGGTGGGTTGCTTCGTGCTCATGCGCTTGCTTCCGTAGGTTCTGGGTTGTCGAGAGGGCTGAAATTTCATTGGGCGAAATGGACTTTCGCCGGAGCCCCCCATTGTCGCCCGGTCGGGCCGGGGCGCTGTCGGAGAAACCCCGATGACCCCGCTGCCGCGGCCCATGCCACCCCGTGGCACGCAAACTGCTTTGAAGAAAGCATCCAGGAGAAATGCCTAGCTCGATGCGTCGAGCTGGTGCATTACCGAAGGCGATAGCCCATAACGCTCAGGTCCCAAGACTGGATTTTTCTAACGCTGGAGAGCGCTGACCGGCCCCCTTGCAGGGGATCGAGGGCAGCCGCCGAAGGGGCAAGCCCTCGCGATGTGCGTGCAGGGTGAATCTCTCAGGCAAAAGGACAGCAGGGGCACGCCGCGCGATGCGCGCGGTGTGTCCGTGTTCGCTCCGGAGCCTTTCATTTTCATGACCTGTTTCCCGCACCGCCGCACGACGCCCGCGCCCCCGGCGTTGCCCGCGCGCGCGCCCCTCTTTTTTCAACCGGAGAACTGACCCATGCTGAAGACACGACAACTGAAAGCCCTGTTCGCAGGCGCCTTGCTGGCCGCGGCAGCGGCCTCCTCCTTCGCGCAGGACACCGGTAAGGTGCTGCGCCTCGTGCCGCAGTCCGACCTGAAGATCCTCGACCCGATCTGGACCACTGCCTTCGTCACGCGCAACCACGGCTACATGGTCTACGACACGCTCTTCGGCGTGGACGCCCAGGGCAAGGTGCTCCCGCAGATGGTCGACAAGTACACGACCAGCGCCGACGGCAAGACCTGGACCTTCACGCTGCGCAAGGGCCTGGCCTTCCATGACGGCAAGCCCGTCACCTCGGAAGACGTGCTCGCCTCGCTCAAGCGATGGGGCCAGCGCGACGGGCTGGGCCAGAAGATGTTCACTGCCCTGGACAAGACCGAGGCGGTCGATGCCAACAGCTTCAGGTTCGTCTTCAAGGAGCCCTTCGGCATGGTGCTCGACGCGCTGAGCAAGCCGTCGTCGAACCCGCCCTTCATCATGCCGGCGCGCGTGGCCGCCACGCCGGCCGACAAGCAGATCGACGACGCCACCGGCTCTGGCCCCTACATCTTCAAGAAGGACGAATACCGCCCCGGCGAAAAGATCGTCTACCTGAAGAACACCAGGTACGTGCCGCGCGCCGAGGCGCCGTCGGGCACGGCCGGTGGCAAGAACGTGTACGTCGACCGCATGGAGTGGATCGTCCTGAAGGACGCACAAACGCAGGCCAATGCGCTGGCCAACGGCGAGGTCGACATGATCGAGTGGGTGCCCTCCGAGCAGTACACCGCGCTCAAGAACAACCCCGCCATCACGCTCGACAGCCCCGTGTCGAAGGGCTCGTTCGCGCTGCACCTGAACCACCTGATTCCGCCCTTCGACAACCCGAAGATCGCGCAGGCCGCCTTCATGGCCATCAACCAGGAGGCGCTGATGCGCGCCCAGCTGGTGCACAAGGAGCTGTACAACGGCTGCGCGTCCATCTACCCCTGCGGCTCGGCCTTCGCCTCCGACAAGACCGGCTACTTCACCGGCAAGCCGCAGTTCGAAAAGGCCAAGGCGCTGCTCAAGGAGGCAGGCTATGACGGCAAGCCCGTGGTGCTGATGTACCCGGCCGATTTCGCGGTGCTCAACAAGTTTCCACCGGTGATGGCGCAACTGCTCAAGCAGGCCGGCTTCAACGTCGACATGCAGTCGATGGACTGGCCCACGCTGGTCACGCGCCGCGCCAAGAAAGACCCGGTTGCCAACGGCGGCTGGAACCTGTTCATCACCGGCTGGGGCATTGCCGACAACATGAACCCGATGTTCTTCGCGCCGCTCACGGGCAATGGCGAGAAGGGCTGGTTCGGCTGGGCCACCGACGACAAGCTGGAGCAGCTCAAGTCCGACTTCCTTGCCAGCAGCGACGAACCCCAACGCAAGGAGCTGGCCACCGCCATCCAGCAGCGCGTGTACGACACCGGCATCTACGCACCCATCGGCGAGTACAAGCCGCTCACGGCCTACCGCAAGGGCGTGGTGAGCGGCGTGGTGCGCTCGCCGGTCGCCGTGTTCTGGAACCTGAAGAAGAACTGACGCGGCCGGACCGGGAGTCACCATGCTGCTCTTTCTTGCACGCCGCATTCTCTCGACCGTGCCGGTGCTCGTCATCGTCGCGCTCATCGTGTTCCTGATGCTGCGGCTCGCGCCCGGCGACCCGGCTGCCGCCATCGTGGGCGACAGCGGCACCAGCGAGAACATCGCCAAGGTGCGCGAGCAGCTGGGGCTCAACCAGTCGCTGCCCGTGCAGTTCTTCCACTGGAGTGCACAACTGCTGCAGGGCAACCTCGGTGAGTCGTACTTCATGAAGAAGACGGTGGTGGAGCTGATCGGCCAGCGCATCGAAGCCACGGTGTCGCTCGCGGCCGTGACGCTGGTGGCCACCATCCTCATCGCGGTGCCGCTCGGCGTGCTCGCGGCGTGGCGCCACGGCGGCTGGCTCGACCGCATGCTGATGGGCTTCTCGGTCATGGGCTTTTCGATCCCCGCGTTCGTGATCGGCTACGTGCTCATCTGGATCTTTGCGCTGCACCTGCAGTGGCTGCCGGTGCAGGGTTACCAGCGACTGAGCCAGGGGCCTTTGCTGTGGCTCAAGCACCTGATCCTGCCGTCGATCACGCTGTCGATCATCTACGTGGCGCTGATCGCGCGCGTCACGCGTGCGGCCGTGGCCGAGGCGATGACCGAGGACTACATCCGCACCGCGCGCGCCAAGGGCATCTCCGAGACGCGGCTGCTGATGCGCCACGCGCTCGCCAACGCGGCCATTCCCATCGTCACGGTCATCGGCATCGGCATCGCGCTCCTGATCGGTGGCGTGGTGGTCACCGAAACCGTGTTCGCCATTCCGGGACTCGGGCAGCTCACGGTCGACGCGGTGCTGTCGCGCGACTTTCCGCTGATCCAGGGCATCACGCTGTTCTTTTCCGTCATCTACGTGCTCATCAATCTGCTGATCGACCTGAGCTACCTGGTGTTCGATCCCCGCATCCGGTACTGAACGAAGTGAACGAAAACACCATGACCGATTCGACCCTTTCCATGTCGGCCGCCACCGGCGCTGCAGCAGCAGTGGCGCCGGACATCGCCATCGAGCCGCTGGCACCGCAGAAACGCCGCTCGCTGCTCCAACGCATCCTGGCCGATTGGTCGGTGCGCGCAGGCGGCAGCGTGCTGCTGCTGCTCGTGCTGATGTCGCTGGCCGCGCCGTGGCTCGGCACCATCGACCCCACGGCCATCGACCCCGGCAGCGGCAACCTCATGCCCGGCACGCGCGGCGAGTTCAACAGCCTGGCCGGCGACACCTTCGAGCATCTGTTCGTGATGGGCACCGACAGCCTGGGGCGCGACATCTGGAGCCGCACGCTGTACGGCGCGCGCGTGTCGCTCACGGTGGGCGTGGCCGTGGCCGCGCTCGCCATGGTGCTCGGCATGCTCGTGGGCCTGCTGGGCGGTTACTTTCGCCGCATCGACAGCGTGATCATGCGGCTGATGGACGGCGTCATGGCCATCCCCGGCATCCTGTTCGCGATCAGTCTCGTGGCCTTGTTCGGCGGCAGCCTGCTCACCGTGGTGGTCGCCATCGCGGTGCCCGAGATTCCGCGCGTGGCGCGGCTGGTGCGTTCGGTGGTGCTCACGGTGCGCGAAGAGCCGTATGTCGAGGCGGCCATCGCGCTCGACACGCCGACCTGGAAGATCCTCGCGCGGCACATCCTGCCGAATGCGATTGCGCCGCTGATCATTCAGGCGACCTACGTGTGCGCCTCGGCGATCCTGGTGGAGGCCATTCTGTCGTTCCTCGGCGTGGGCCTGCCGGCGGACATGGCGACCTGGGGAAACATCATGGCCGAGGGCCGTGCGCAGTTCAACCAGTACCCGCACAACGTGCTGTTCCCGGGCATCTTCCTGGCGCTCACCGTGCTGGCGGTGAACATCCTGGGCGACGGACTGCGCGACACGCTCGACCCCAAGTTCAACAAGCGCGGAGGCTGAACCATGACGCAACAAGCCCCTGTCCTTTCCGTTCGCGACCTTGCCATCGCATTGCCGCGCGGCGGCGACCGGCCGCATGCGGTCGACAAGGTGTCCTTCGACGTGCCGCCCGGCAAGATCGTCTGCCTGCTCGGCGAATCGGGCTCGGGAAAATCGGTCATCGCCAATGCGGTGATGGGCCTGCTGCCCGCGGGGCTCGCGCCGGTGCGCGGCACCATCGAACTGCAGGGCGAGAACCTGCTCGCCGCGCCGACGTCGCGCCTGCGCCAGTTGCGCGGCCCGTCGATGGCGATGGTGTTCCAGGAGCCGATGACCGCGCTCAACCCCGTGATGACCTGCGGCGCGCAGATCGACGAAATGCTGGCGCAGCACGTGCACATGGGCGCGGCCGAGCGGCGGCAGAAGATCCTTGCGATCATGGCGCGCGTGCGGCTGCCGGAGCCCGAGCGCATCTACGCCTCGTACCCGCACCAGCTCTCGGGCGGGCAGCGCCAGCGCATCGTGATCGCGATGGCGCTCATCCTCAAGCCCGCGCTCCTGATCTGCGACGAGCCGACCACCGCGCTCGACGTGACCACGCAGGCCGAGATCCTCAAGCTCATCCTCGAACTGCAGACCGAGAACGGCACGGCCGTGCTCTTCATCACGCACGACTTCGGCGTGGTGGCCGAGATTGCCGACGAGGTGGTGGTGCTGCAGCTCGGCGCCATGATCGAGAAGGACGACAAGATGGCGGTGCTCACGGCGCCGCGCGAGCCCTACACGAAGATGCTGCTCGATGCGGTGCCCGAGCTTTCCGCGCACAAGCGCCCACCGGTCGTGGACGCGTATCCGCTGCTCAACGCGGTGAACATCTGCAAGACCTACGTCACGGGCAGCTGGCCCGGCAAGCGCCGCACGGTGAAGGCCGCGCGCGACGTCTCGCTCGAAGTGCGCCCAGGAGAAACCGTGGGCATCGTGGGCGAATCGGGCTCGGGCAAGTCGACGGTGGCGCGCTGCATCGCGCGGCTGATCGACCCGACCTCGGGCGACATCTTTGCCGACGGCCGGTCGGTCGCGCATGTCAGGGGGCGCGCGCTGTCGCCGTTCCGGCGCACGGTGCAGGTGATCTTCCAGGACCCGTACCGCTCGCTCAACCCGCGCCAGACCGTGGGCGACTCCATCATCGAAGGGCCGGTGAACTTCGGCACGCCGCACGGCCAGGCCTGGGCGCGCGCCGAAGAGCTGATGCGTCTGGTGCGCCTGTCGCCCGACGCGCTGCGCCGCTACCCGAGCGAGTTCTCGGGCGGCCAGCGCCAGCGCATCTCGATTGCGCGCGCGCTGGCCTGCGACCCCAAGGTGCTGATCGCCGATGAGGCCGTGTCGGCGCTCGACGTGTCGGTGCAGGCGCAGATCCTGCGGCTGCTCGACGAGATCCAGCAGCGGCTGAAGATCGGCATTCTCTTCATCACCCACGACCTGCGCGTGGCCAGTCAGATCTGCGACAGCGTGCTCGTGATGAGCCAGGGTGAAATCGTGGAACGCGGTGACGTGAAGGACGTGTTCTTCGCGCCGCAGCACGACTACACGCGCAAACTGCTGGCTGCCGCGCCGGGCCGCGACTTTGCCTTTGCACGCAGCTGAAATTCCTTCGTCCCACGTCAATGAAAAAAAGGATGCCATGAAAGTCTTCATCGCCGGTTTCCAGCACGAGACCAACACCTTCGCACCCAGCAAGGCCGACTGGGCCGCGTTCAATGCGGGCTCCAGCTTTCCGCCGTACCGGCGCGGTGCAGCGATCGTCGAGGCCTATGCGGGCCGCAACATTCCTGTCGGCGGCTTCATCGACGCGGCGCGCGAAAAGGGCTGGTCGCTGGTGCCTTCGGCCTGGGCCGGCGCCACGCCTTCGGCGCACGTGACCGAGGACGCCTTCGAGCGCATCTCGGGCGCCATCACCGAAGACCTGGCGGCCGCGCTGGCCGATGGCGGCATCGACGCGGTCTACCTCGACCTGCACGGCGCGGCCGTGACCGAACACCTCGAAGACCCCGAGGGCGAGCTGATCGCGCGCATCCGCACGCTCGTGGGCCCCGACCTGCCGATCGTCGCGAGCCTCGACCTGCACGGCAACATCACCGCGCAGATGCTGGCCGAGGCCGATGCGCTGGCCACCTACCGCACCTACCCGCACATCGACATGGCCGACACGGGCCGCCTGGCCGCGACCCTGCTGGAGCGCCGCATGGCGCGCGGCACGCGCGAGCCGCTGCATGCGCGGCGCTTCACCTTCCTGCTGCCGTTGAATGTGCAGTCGACCATGATCGAACCCGCCGCGTCGGTGTACGGACTGCTGAAGGCGCTCGACGCGCAGCACGACGCGGTGTTGAGTTTTGCCACCGGTTTTCCAGCCGCCGACATCGCCGAGTGCGGCCCGGTGGTCTGGGGCTACGGTGACGATGCCGGCGCGGCCGTGGCCACGCTGTACGAGCGCATCGACCAGCCGCGTTCGCAGTGGCGGCTCGACGTGCTCGAGCCGCGGGTGGCCGTGGCGCGTGCGCTCGAACTGGCCGAGGGCGCGAGCCAGCCGGTCGTCGTCGCCGACACGCAGGACAACCCCGGCGCGGGCGCCGACAGCAACACCACCGGCATGCTGCATGCGCT
Organism: Variovorax sp. EBFNA2; assembly: GCF_033802765.1. Taxonomy (NCBI): domain Bacteria; kingdom Pseudomonadati; phylum Pseudomonadota; class Betaproteobacteria; order Burkholderiales; family Comamonadaceae; genus Variovorax; species Variovorax sp. EBFNA2. The sequence continues at coordinate 5,149,569 of NZ_CP138496.1, read as the reverse complement.
GCTGGCCGAGGGCGCGGGTAAGCGCTTTCCAGGCAAGGTCGCGCTCGGGCTGATGTTCGATCCGGCCGCGGCGGCCGCGGCACACGCCGCTGGCGTGGGCGCGCAGATCCGCATCGCGCTCGGCACCTCGGTGCCCACATGGGGCGGCCAGTTCAGCGATGCGCCGGTCGAAGGCGTGTTCACCGTGACGGCGCTCAGCGACGGTCAGGTGAAGGGCAAGGGGCCGATGTCGCGAGGCGGCACGGTGTCGCTGGGCCCGAGCGCCTGCCTGGAGATCGAGGGCGTGCGCATCGCCGTGGCCAGCGGCAAGAGCCAGATGCTCGACCGCGAGTTCTTCCGCTACCTGGGCATCGAGCCCGAGGCGATGAAGGTGCTGGTCAACAAGAGCTCGGTGCATTTCCGGGCCGACTTCGCGCCCATCGCCAGCACCATCCTCGTGGCCAAGGCGCCGGGGCCGATGGCCGCCGACCCGGCCGACCTGCCGTGGACGCGGTTGCCCGCCACGATGGCGCTGCGGCCTTGAGCACCCCTTCTTTTTTCTTCCATCTCACACAGAGCACACGATGCCTCAAGACGCACAGCATTACCTCGAGTACATGAGAAAGCACGCCGCCGAATTCGTCACGGTGCGCCAGCAGATCCACCAGAACCCCGAGCTCGGCTTCGAGGAGTTCGGCACCAGCGACCTGGTCGCCGAGCGCCTTGCGGGCTGGGGCTACGAGGTCGAGCGCGGGTTGGGCGTGACCGGCCTCGTCGGCCGCCTGAAACGCGGCAGCGGCACGCGCACCATCGGCATCCGTGCCGACATGGACGCGCTGCCCATCGAGGAGAAGACGGGCCTAGCCTACCGCAGCGGACGGCCCGGCATCATGCACGCCTGCGGCCATGACGGCCACACGGCCATGCTGCTGGGCGCGGCCAAGTACCTGGCGCAGCACGGCGAGTTTTCGGGCACGCTGAACCTGATCTTCCAGCCGGCCGAAGAGGGCATGGGCGGCGCCGTGAAGATGATGGACGACGGCCTGTTCGAGAAGTACCCGTGCGACGCGGTGTACGCCATGCACAACTCCCCGGGCCGCAGGCAGGGCGACCTGGTGTTCCGCGAAGGCGCGGCCATGGCCTCGTCGGACTACGCCACCGTCACGCTCACCGGCGTGGGCGGCCACGGCGCCATGCCGCACCGCACGGCCGACCCGATCGTGGCGGCGTCGAGCATCGTCATGGCGCTGCAGACCATCGTCTCGCGCAACGCCGATCCGCAGGAGATGTCGATCGTCACCGTCGGCGCCATCCATGCCGGCAAGGCCAACAACGTGATCCCGGAGACCTGCACGCTGGAGATCAGCGTGCGCTCGCTGGACCGCGAGGTGCGCATGCTGCTGGAGAAGCGGCTCAAGGCCATCGTGAACGCGCAGGCCGAGAGCTTCGGCGTGCGCGCGCACATCGACTACCGCAAGGGCTATGCGGTGCTGGTCAACACGCCGCAAGAAACCGAGTTCGCGCGCCGCATCGGCCGCGAGCTGGTGGGCGAGGCCCACGTCGAGCCGCAGGGCCCGGCCGTCACGGGCAGCGAAGACTTCGCCTTCATGCTGGAGAAGAAGCCCGGCTGCTACCTGTTCATCGGCAATGGCGCGCCGGGCGAGCACGGCGGCTGCATGGTGCACAACCCCGGCTACGACTTCAACGACAGCAACCTGCCGATCGGCGCCGCCTACTGGGCGCTGCTCGCCGAGAGCTACCTGCAGTGAGGCTCAGTGGCGCGGCACCGTCACCGCGCCCACATGCAGCGTGCGCCCGGCGCCCAGCCCCGCGATGACCAGCGCCACGCCCAGGCCGACGAACAGCCAGGCCGAGGCGTGGAAGCTGCCGGTCCAGCCGTGCAGCAGCCCGGCCAGCAAGGGGCCGAAGGCCGCCACCATGTAGCCCACGCCCTGCGCCATGCCCGACAGGTGCGCGGCGATGTGCGAATCGGGCGAGCGCAGCACGATCATGGTGAGCGCCAGCGCGAAGGTGCCGCCCTGCGAAATGCCGAGCACCACGGCCCAGGTCCACATGCCGCCGGGGGCGTTGACCGGCGCGAACAGCATGGCCAGCATGGCCGCCACGGTCATCGCCGACAGCACCACCGCCAGCGCGCGCTGGTTGCGCAGCTTCACGGCCAGTGCGGGCACCACGAGGCAGGTCACGACCTGCGTCATGACCGACAGCGACACCACGTAGCCGGCCATTTCGCCGCTGAGCCCGCGCTCGCGCAGGATCGGCGCGAGCCAGCCCATCACGATGTACGCCAGGGCCGATTGCAGCCCCATGAAGAAGGTGACCTGCCAGGCCAGCCGGTCGCGCCACAGGCCGCGCACGGTGAAGCCTGATTCGCTCGCCACCGGCTTGAGCGGCAGCGCCTGCGGCGCCCAGATGAAGGTGACCAGCGCGGCCGGCACGGCCCACATGGCGAGCGCCAGCGTCCAGCCGCCGCCCAGTGCGTGCTCCAGCGGCACCGTGAGGCCCGCGGCACTGGCGGCGCCGCCGCACACGGCCATGGTGTACAGGCCCATCATCAGCGCGGCCTGCCTGGCGAAGTCGCGCTTCACCAGGCCCGAGAGCAGCACGTTCGACACCGCGATGCCGCTGCCCGCGATGGCCGAAGCCAGGAACAGCAGCGGGATGTTGCCGGTGCCGCGCAGCAGCGTGCCCACGCCGATCAGCACCATGCAGCCCAGCAGCGTGCGTTCGGTGCCGAAGCGGCGCCCGAGCCAGGGCGCCATCGGCGCGAACACGCCCAGGCAGACGATCGGCAGCGTGGTCAACAAGCTCGCGGCGGTGGCCGACAGGCCGGTGGCGCGGATGATCTCCGGCAGCACCACCGACAGGCTGGCGAACACCGGCCGCAGGTTGAAGGCGATGAGCACCACCGTGAGGCCAAGCAGCAGTTGGCGGCCCCGGCTGGGTGTCGGTGTGGGGCGCGGCGCGGGCAGGCTGTCGACCTCGGCGTCGATCAGCAGTTCTTCGGCGCTGGATGGCGCCGCCTGGGTGCGCGCCGTGGTGGCCGCACCCGTGGGCAAGGTCATGGAGTTCATGCGGTGCCCAGCGCCAGGACGTGCATCGTGGGCGCCATCAGGTCGCGCACGGCGGCGGCCGCACGCGCGGGGTCGCGGCTCGCAATGCCCTCGACGATGGCGCGGTGCGCGGCCTCGTCGGGCTCGGGCAGGTTGGTGCTCAGCGTGCTGGCGATGGTTTCCTTGATGTAGCCGGTGATGAAGCGGCAGGTTTCGACCAGCGCCAGGTTGCCCGACACATCGACGATGGCGAGATGAAAGGCCAGGTCGCGCTCGATGAAGGCGGCGCCGCCGTCGGCCGCATCGGGCTGGCCGCGCTTGTCGAGCAGGGCATTGAGACGGCGCAGGTCTTTCGCGGTGTGGCGCACGGCGGCGAGCCGGGCGGCTTCGACCTCGAGCGCGCGGCGCACCTCGAACTGGTCGCGCAAGCTCGCCAGGCGCAGCTTCTGCAGGCTGGCCGAAGGGTCGAAGCCCGAGCGCACGTAGGTGCCCGAACCCTGGCGCACCTCGAGCAGGCCGCGCGACACCAGCGTCTTCACCGCCTCGCGCACCGTGCCGCGGCTCACGCCCAGCAGCTGCGCCAGCTGCGGCTCGATCGGAATGCGCGAGCCGATGGGCCAGCGGCCCGCGGCGATCTCGGTGCGGATGCTGTTCGCGGCGGCGTCGGCCAGGGAGGTGCGGGGAGGTTGGACGAGCATGGGTCAGGCCGGCTTATTCATTGAATGATTGGATGAATTTAATCATCCTTGAAAAGTCGCAGTCGGCGGCAGGGGCATGGGCCCCGGGCGCCGCCCGCCTCACCAACTGCCCGAGGCGCCGCCGCCGCTGCTCGAACCGCCGCTGTCCGAGGAGGACGAAGACGACGAGGAAGACGATGACGAACTGCCGCTGTCGTCATCGTCGCTGCTGCCCGATTCCCAGACGCCAGGCGGCAGGAAGCCGATCAGCATCGAGAAGAACGCCGCCAGCGCGATGGGAATCCAAGAGGTGTCCGGCACCGGGCCGGGCGAGGTTTCATGGAACACGTAGCCGCAGATGCCCGCCACGATGACCAGCCGGACGAAAAAGCTGACCACGCTGCGCTGAAAGGTGTTGACCATGCAGCGCAGGATGATCACCGCGAACAGCGTCACGCCGCCGATGCACAGCGCCCACAGGAAGCCCCACCAGAAGCGCTCGGCGCCGACCGTGAATGCGATGGCGACCAGCGACGCGATCACGAGCACGAAGCCGCCCATGAAGATGGCTGCCGTGCGCGACATGCCGCAGAGAAAGCCCAGCCCGTAGCCGAAGGCCGCCGGCATCGCCAGCACCAGTGCGATGGGCGGGTTCAGCAGCGCTGCGCCGGCTGCCAGCGGGCCGGCCCCGAGCAGGCCGAGCACCAGGCGCAGGTCGCGCGGGGCAGGGCGCGCATGCGCCGGTTCGGGCTTCATGGCCGCCAGGGCGTCGGCCCAGGGCTCGGGGCCCGCACTGCCTTTGCGCGTGCTCTTGCGTTTTTTCTCTTCGGCACGCCGCGAGGCCGAGGTGCCGCGCGGCGGGTCGCGCTCGATGCCGCGGCCGTGGTAGATGCCCAGGCCCAGGCCCCACAGCAGCACGCCCAGCAGGCTCCAGCCTTCGGGTGTGACCTTGCCGCCGCTCGTCAGGCTGGTGACTTTCTCGTCGTCGGGTGCGGGGGCGGGTGCGGCGGCGTGGTCCACGGCGATCTGCTGCGACTCGGGTTCGCTGACGCCCACCTCGCCCTGAAGCAGCCGCGCGAGCGCGCCCACGGCCGACTGCACGCCGCCGGCAAAGTCGCCCTCGCGAAAGCGCGGCGCCATCTCGCGGTCGATGATGCGGGCCGCCTGGATGTCGGTCACCGTGCCCTCGAGGCCGGTGCCGACCTCGATGCGCATGCGGCGGTCTTTCTGCGCCACGAGCAGCAGGATGCCGTCGTCGGCCTCGCTGCGGCCCAGCCGCCATTTGGCGAAGACGCGCGTGGCGTAGGCCTCGATGCTGTCCTCGCCCGTGGTCGGCACGATGAGCACCGCGAGCTGGGCTTCGGTACGGGACTGGATATCGGCGATCTGTTGGCGCAGCGCATCGGCCTCGCGGGGCGACAGCGCCTGTGCGAGGTCGACCACGCGCGAACTCATCGGCGGCACCGGCACGGGCTTGGCCTGCGCGACACGCGGGCCGGCGAGGCACAGCACGAACAGCAGGCCGAGGCACAGCGAGAGCCAGCGGGGCATCCATGTCAGTCCGTTCATCATCTACGCGTTCCCTTCGCTGCCACCACACCCGCGCCGCGCACTTCGACGCGGCGCTGATCAACCACCTTGCCGCTGGCGTCGACCAGCTCGATCAGGTGCCGGCCCGGCCATGGCAGCCACTGCGCGCTGTTGCCGCGCGCGTGGAACTTGCCGTCGATGCGCCACTGCACGCCGCGCCCTTCGGACTCGAAGCGCACGCGCTGGCGCTGCGGCGGAATGTCGGGGTCGAGCGCGAGGATCGTGCCGTCGGACGGCGCCGTGATGCGCGCCGAGGCTGCGTCGCTCGCCATGCCGGTGTCGAGCGCGAACAGCGGCTGCTCGGTGCCTTGCAAAAACCATTCACTGCGCGCCGCTTCGAGCGGGCTGCCGTCGGCGCCGGGGCCGAAGCTCACGGGCGCCTCGACCAACCCGGCGGGCGGCGTGGGCGCGCGGCTGGGTTCGCGGGCGTGCAGGAAGCGCATCACCTCGGCCCACACGGGTGCGGCGCCGCTGGTGCCGCTCACGTCCCACATCGAGGCGCCGCTCGCGTTGCCGACCCACACGCCGACCGTGTAACGCTGCGACCAGCCCACGGCCCAGTTGTCGCGCATGTCCTTGCTGGTGCCGGTCTTCACGGCGGTCCAGAAGCGGGTCGAGAGGATGCTGTCCAGCCCGAAGGTGCGCGTGCGCGCGTTCGGGTCGGACAGGATGTCGCCGACGATGAAGGCGGCGCGCGGATCGAGCAGCGGCGCAGCTTCAACGGGCTTCGTCTTGGTGGCCGGGGCAGACGGTCGTGGCGTGAGGGGCGTGAGCGTGGTCGCCCCGAAGCGTCCGCCGTTGGCCACCATGCGGTAGGCGTTGGCCAGCGACAGCAGCGACACCTCGGCGCTGCCGAGCGCCAGGCTGTAGCCGTAGTAGTCGCCGCTCTCGCGCAGCGGCAGGCCGGCGGCGCGCAGCTCGCGCGCAAAAGCCTCGGGCGACACCATCACCAGCGTGCGCACGGCCGGCACGTTGAGCGAGGCGGCCAGCGCGGTGCGCGCCGACACGGGGCCCTTGAAGCGGCGGTCGTAGTTCTGCGGAATGTAGAGGCCGCTCGCGGTGCTGATCTGCGCCGACGAGTCCTCGATGAGCGAAGCCGCCGTGATGCGCTTCTCGGCGATGGCCTGTGCGTACAGCAGCGGCTTGAGCGTGGAGCCGGGCTGGCGCAGCGCGGTCACGCCGTCGACCTCGGCGGCCTGGCTCAGCGGGCCCGAGGAGCCGACCCAGGCCAGCACCTCGCCGCTGGCGTTGTCGAGCACCACGAGCGCGCCGTCTTCGACGTGGCGGTCGCGCAGCTCGCGCAGGTGGCGCTGCAGGCTGTCGAGCGCGTAGCGCTGCAGCGGCGCGCGCAAGGTGGTGCGGACGCTGACGGGTGCGGTGGACTTTTCATCCGCGGCACCACGCAGCTCGCGCAGCACCCGCCGCGCGGCATGCGGCGCGATGCCTTCGTTGGGCTCGAATGCGCGCCGCTGCACCACCGCGCTGGTGAACATGTCGAGCGCCTCGCAGTCGGTCTTCGCGCCGGGCTCCATCACGCGCAGCACCTCGCAGGCGCGCTGCGCCACCAGCGCGGGGCGGGCGTTGGGTGCGCGCACCAGCGCGGCGGCCACGGCGGCCTCGCGCGCGTCGAGCCCGCTCGGGGCCTTGCTGAAGAGCGTGCGCGAGAGCGCGTCGATGCCGACGATCTCGCCGCGGAACGGCACCGTGTTCAGGTAGGCCTCGAGGATCTGGTCCTTGCGCCAGCGGCGCTCCAGCTGCGTGGCCGCCACGGTCTGGCCGATCTTCTGCGTGAAGCTGCGCCCGCCTGCCGCGCGGCGCAGGTCGTCGTCGAGCAGGCCCGCGAGCTGCATGGTGATGGTCGAGGCGCCGCGCGTGCGCGTGTTCCAGAGGTTGCCCCAGGCCGCGGCCGAGGCGGCGCGCCAGTCGACGCCGCTGTGTTCGTAGAAGCGCTTGTCCTCGCTCAGCAGCATGGCCGCGCGCAACGCGGGCGACACGTCGGCCAGTGCGATCCACTGGCCGCGCCGCACCGTGGGATCGGTGCGCACGCGCTGCAGCAGCTCGCCCTGGCGGTCGAGCACGGCGGTTTCGGAGGAGCGGAAGTCGCGCTTCACGTCCTCGAAGCTGGCCAGCGCCCAGGCCGCCGGCGCGCTGGCTGCCGCCAGCAGGACCACGGCCAGGCTCAGCGTGCGGCGGGCGGTGGAAGGAAACGAAGACGAAGGCGCAGGAGGCATCGCAGCAGACGGGGCCGCAGGGCGGCCGGCAAAGCGGAGACGGCCCATTCTCCGCCATGCCTTCCGGGGCCCGCCCACGGGCGCGTCAGGTGCGGACGTACGCCGCGAGGTGCTGGCCGGTGAGCGTGGCGCGCTTGGCGACCAGGTCGGCCGGCGTGCCCTCGAAGACCACGCGCCCGCCGTCGTGGCCGGCGCCGGGGCCCAGGTCGATGATCCAGTCGGCGTGCGCCATCACCGCCTGATGGTGCTCGATGACGATGACCGACTTGCCCGCATCCACCAGCCGGTCGAGCAGGGCCAGCAGCTGCGCCACGTCGGCCAGGTGCAGGCCGGTGGTCGGCTCGTCGAGCACGTACACGCCGCCCTTTTCGGCCATGTGCGTGGCCAGCTTGAGCCGCTGGCGCTCGCCGCCCGACAGCGTGGTGAGCGGCTGGCCCAGGCTCAGGTAGCCCAGGCCCACATCGGCCAGGCGTTCCAGGATGGCGTGCGCGGCCGGCGTGCGGGCCGGGCCTTCGCCGAAGAAGGCCGCGGCCTCGGTCACCGGCATCGTGAGCACCTCGCTGATGTCGCGCCCGCCGAAGCGGTGCTCGAGCACCGAGGCGTGGAAGCGCTTGCCTTCGCACTCTTCGCAGACGGTGGCCACGCCGGCCATCATCGCCAGGTCGGTGTAGATCACGCCCGCGCCGTTGCAGGTGGGGCAGGCGCCTTCGGAGTTGGCGCTGAACAGCGCCGGCTTCACGCCGTTGGCCTTGGCGAAGGCGTTGCGGATCGGGTCGAGCAGGCCGGTGTAGGTGGCCGGGTTGCTGCGCCGCGAGCCGCGGATCGCGCCCTGGTCGACCGCCACCACGCCCGCGCCGGCCGGAATCGATCCGTGCACCAGCGAGCTCTTGCCCGAGCCCGCGACGCCGGTCACGACCACCAGCACGCCCAGCGGAATGTCGACATCGACATTGCGCAGGTTGTGCGCCTTGGCGCCACGGATCGGCAGCGCGCCCGTGGGCTGGCGCACCTTTTTCTTGAGCGCGGCCCGGTCGTCCAGATGCCGGCCCGTGAGCGTGCCGCTGCTGCGCAGTTCTTCGACGGTGCCTTCGAAGCAGACCGTGCCGCCCGCCGCGCCCGCGCCGGGGCCGAGGTCGACGACGTGGTCGGCGATGGCGATGGCCTCGGGCTTGTGTTCGACCACGAGCACCGTGTTGCCCTTGTCGCGCAGCCGCAGCAGCAGCTCGTTCATGCGCTGGATGTCGTGCGGGTGCAGGCCGATGGTCGGCTCGTCGAAGACGTAGGTCACATCGGTAAGCGAAGAGCCCAGGTGGCGGATCATCTTCACGCGCTGCGCCTCGCCGCCCGAAAGGGTGCCCGAGGGGCGGTCGAGGCTGAGGTACCCAAGGCCGATTTCGACGAACGAGTCGAGCGTGTGCGCCAGCTTGGCGAGCAGCGGCGCCACCGAGGGCTCGCTCAGGCCGCGCACCCACACGGCGAGGTCGCTGATCTGCATCGCGCAGGCGTCGGCGATGTTGAGCTTCTTGATGCGCGACGAGCGCGCCGCTTCGCTGAGCCGCGTGCCGCCGCATTCGGGGCCGGTGGTGAAGGTCACGGCCCGTTCCACGAAGGCGCGGATGTGCGGCTGCATCGCCTCGACGTCCTTGGCCAAAAACGACTTCTGCACCTGCGGAATGAGGCCCAGGTAGGTGAGGTTGATGCCGTCGATCTTGATCTTGGTCGGCTCCTTGTGGAGCAGGGCGTCGAGCTCTTTCTTGGTGAACTTGCGGATCGGCTTGTCGGGGTCGAAGAAGCCGCAGCCGTTGAAGATGCGCCCGTACCAGCCTTCCATGCTGAAGCCCGGGATGGTGAGCGCGCCTTCGTTGAGCGACTTGCTGTCGTCGTAGAACGCGCTCAGGTCGAAGTCGGTGACCGCGCCCCGGCCTTCGCAGCGCGGGCACATGCCGCCGGTGCGGCTGAAGGTCTGCTTCACCGTTTTGCTCGCGCCGCGCTCCACGGTGATGGCGCCGGTGGCCTTCACCGAGGGCACGTTGAAGGCGAAGGCGCTGGGCGAGCCGATGTGCGGCTTGCCCAGCCGGCTGAAGAGAATGCGCAGCATCGCGTTGGCATCGGTGGCGGTGCCGACGGTGGAGCGCGGGTCGCCGCCCATGCGCTCCTGGTCCACGATGATCGCGGTCGTCAGGCCGTCGAGCACGTCGACCTCGGGCCGCGCCAGCGTCGGCATGAAGCCCTGCACGAAGGCGCTGTAGGTTTCGTTGATGAGCCGCTGCGACTCGGCCGCGATGGTGCCGAACACCAGCGAACTCTTGCCCGAGCCCGAGACGCCCGTGAACACCGTGAGCCGCCGCTTGGGCAGCTCGATGCTGATGTCCTTCAGGTTGTTGACGCGCGCGCCCTGCACGCGAATGAGGTCGTGGTCGTCGGCGGCGTGCCGGTCCTGCGTTTTTTTCGTGTCCTTCTTCGGGGCCTTGCTGCTCATCGGATCTTTCGTCTCTGGAAGGGGCACGGGGCCGCCACGGCGGAGGCGCCCGTGCAGGTCGATTGGGTGCGGGTGCCCGGATCGGCTCAGCGCGTCTGCTGGATGCGGATCAGGTTGCCCGCCGGGTCGCGCACCGCGCAGTCGCGCACGCCATAGGGCTGGTCGGTGGGCTCCTGCACGATCTCGGTGTTGCGGGCCTGCAGCCGATCGAAGGTGCCTTCGAGGTCGGGCGTGGCCAGCAGCAGCGAGGCGAAGGTGCCCTTGGCCATCATCTCGGCGATGGTGCGGCGTTCGTCGTCGGTGAGCCCGGGCGTGGCGGCCGGCGGGTACAGCACGATGGAGGTGGCAGGCTGGCCGGCCGGGCCGACCGTGATCCAGTGCATGCCGCCGTAGGCGACGTCGTTGCGCACCTCGAAGCCGAGGGTGTCGCGATAGAAGGCCAGCGAGGCCTCGGGGTCGGTGTGCGGAAGAAAGCTCGAATGGATGCTGAGGTTCATGGTGATGAGGGTCCGGTGTGTGTACGGGCCGTCATGCTAGGTGCGAGGCGGGGTTTCGCGCTTCTCGATTCCTGATCGGCCGCGTCACTTGTTTGGCGATGCACGCCGGCATGCCCGCCGTGGCCTGCGCCGCCTCGCGCCGATAGACGCCGGGCGACACGCCGACCAGCTCGGTGAAGCGCGTGGTGAAGGTGCCCAGCGACGCGCAGCCGACCTCGAAGCAGACCTCGGTCACGCTGAGGTCGCCGCGGCGCAGCAGCGCCATCGCGCGCTCGATGCGCCGTGTCATCAGGTACGCGTAGGGCGACTCGCCATACGCCAGCCGGAACTGGCGGCTCAGGTGCCCGGCCGACATGTTCGCGTCGCGCGCGAGCGCTTCCACGTCGAGCGGCTGCGCGTGCTCGCGGTCGATGCGGTCACGCACGCGGCGCAGCCGTGCGAGGTCGGGCAGGGAGGGTTGGGGCTGCGTGGCACTCATCGGGGCGGATCGTGCCACGTCGCTCCGGCGTGCTCAAGCGCAGGCAAAGGTTCCACATCCGGTAACGAACTTCACACAAGCACCTGCATCTGGAAACCCGAAGCGAACGCGGCGGGGCTTCAATACGGTACGGGCTCGCAGGAGGCGCGCCCGGCCGTACCGCTCACCCAAGGAGAACTTCGCATGACAAAAACACTCGCGCTTCTGCTGGCTGCCTCGGCCATCCTGGCCGGTTGCGTCGTCGCACCCTACGACCGCGGACCGCCCCCGCGCGGCCATGGCTACGACCGCGACCGTGACGGCGTGCCCAACCGCTACGACCGCGATCGCGACAACGACGGCGTGCCCAACCGCTACGACCGCCGTCCGAACAACCCGTACCGCAACTGACGCCGGGCTGAAGCCCCAAAAGAAAGACCGCGAGGCGCACAGCCCCGCGGTCTTTTTTTCTTGTGCGCTGCAGGCGTGCTCAGCTCGTGCGGCGCGCCATCAGCGCCCACAGGCCGGCCGCGCTCAGCAGCGAGCCGCCTGCCAGGTGAAAGCGCCGCTGCACGCGCGGCGAGGCGAGCAGCCGGCCCGCCGAACTCGCGAACACGGCATAGAGCGTGGCATTGAGCGTCGCCAGCGCCACGAAGGTCAGGGCCAGCACCCACATCTGCTGCGACACGTCGGCGCCCGGGCGGATGAACTGCGGCAGGAAGGCGACGAAGAACACGATGCCCTTCGGGTTCAGCGCCGTCACCAGGTAGGTGTTGGCAAACAGGCGCCAGCGCGAGGCGGGCGCGGCCGGCGCGGCGGTCTCGGTGGACGAGATGCCGGCGCGCAGCAGCTTGATGCCCAGATACAGCAGGTACAGGCCGCCGGCCCACTTCACCACCGTGAACCAGAACGCCGACGTGGCCAGCAACGCGCCCAGGCCCAGCAGCGACACCACCAGCGCGGTCGAATCGCCCAGCGCCACGGCGGCCACCAGCGGCACGTTGGCGCGTCGGCCGTGCGACATCGAATAGCTGATCACCGTGAGGATGGTCGGCCCCGGAATGATCAGGAGCAACGCGGAGGCGGCGACGAAGGCGAGCCAGAGTTCGATGGGCATGGGGACGGATGCTCCTGATGGTGTGGGAGGGGCGGTGCGCCGTTCAGCGCGGGAACGAAGTCTTTTTCATGCATCCGATGTCGACGCGGGCGCACCGAAGCGCAGCGCGGACCGCGCCTTGGCGCGCTCGGCCTCGATGGTACGGTCGCGCGGCTCGGCCGTGGTCACCAGCGATTCGATCAACCGCCCGGCCGTGGCGGCCACCTCGTCGACGGCTCGCTCGAAGGCCTGCTCGTTGGCGCGCGAGGGCACGCTGAAGCCGCTGAGCTTGCGCACGAACTGCAGGGCGGCGGCGCGGATTTCCTGCTCGGTGGCAGGGGGCTCGAAGTTGTAGAGGGTCTTGATGCTGCGGCACATGGCGGATGCTCCGGTCAGACGCGGCGCAGGGGCCGCGCGGCCAGTCTAGCGAACCCGATCTTCTTGCGCAGCGCCCGCGGGGGAAGGCTGCGAGAGGCCCGGGGACACCCGATCAGCTGCCTTCGTAGAAGAACTCTTCGCGCACGATCTTGCCGTCCTTGACGGTGTACAGCGCCATTTCTTCCATCGTGAAGCGCTGGCCCGTGGGCTTCATCGTCACGTCGAAGCGGAAGCCGACGATGAAACGGTCGCCGTGCGGCCAGGGGCCGGCCACCTGGAACGAATGCACCTCGTGGTTGGCGACCCACCATTCGCCCTTGGCGCGGATCGCCGAGAGGCCCACCGACTCGCGCGACATGCCGGGCGGTGCGCTGGCCTCGACGCTGACGGCCTCTGGCGCATAGAGCGCCAGGGCTTCATCGAAGGTCCCTGCTTTGCACAGCGCCACGAGCTTCGCGGCGATTTGCTGGGTGTTCATGCGTTTCTCCAGTGAGGTGGGGGAATGACGGGAGGCGCAGTGTAGGCCCGCGCACCGCGCGGCGTCGACAGGCGTTTACCGCGCCGGGTCGTTGAGCGCGCGCAGACTGTCGACGCCCTCCGGCGAGAGCCACAGCAGCGTGTTCAGGTAGGTCTCGATGCGATCGACCAGCGCGCTGCGCGGGCCCTCGCGCCATTCGGTCGAACCGTAGAACGCTGCCTGCTCGGCCTCCAGCGCCTCGCGGCTCGCGTAGGCGCGCACGAGGTAGTAGCTCTCTTCCTCGTGGTCCGACTTGCCGTAGCTCACCACGTCCATGCCCTTGCTGCGCAGCATGGGCACCGAGCGTTCATGCATCGTGCGGTGGAAGTCGTCGAGGGTGCCGGGCTTGAGGCGGTAGATGCGAATTTCGAGGAGGCGGGTCATGAGGAATGGACTCTGCAGTTCATGCGGGAATGCGCGGCGCTTCGATGTCGTGCAGCTGCGCGCTGAAGTCGTACCTGTATGCGTAGTCGCCCGTGTAGGCCAGCGCGATCTTCCCGGTCCACGTGATGTGGAAGCGGTCGGTGCCCGCGATGCGGTCGAAGCGGATGCGATGCTGGGCCGCGGCGTCGTGTCCGAGCAGGTAGATGTGAAAGACGTTGTCTTCCATGTCTTCGGGCGGTGGCAGGTCGATGCTGACCTCGAGCCCGTCGAGCCGCGCCAGGCTGAAGTCGGGCAGTGCGCAGACCGCGAAGCCGCCGCCGTCGCCCCAGGCGGTCGACGACAGCGTGCAGCGGTGGTAGTTGTTCCAGACCCCGGGTGCCTCCCAATCGGACGGGTGGTCGATGTCCTCGTCTTCGGGCTCGTCGATCTCGCGCTCGGCGTCGTAGTCTGCGCTGCGCAGGTGCAGGTCGAACCAGACCTCGTTGTCCCGCACGGACGCGGTCCAGCGGAATTCCTTGACGGGATGGCCTTCGGGCCAGGGGTTGCCGGCGAAGTGAATGCGGTTTTGAGGGCGTGCCATGGGAGGAGTGTTCGCTGCGCCGTCGTGTGTGCGGGCGTAGGCGCTGTCGTCTGCGATCGCGACGCAGCGGTCCAGCAGGCCGGCCTCGCGCACCTCTTGCTCGGTGTCCACCTGGAACACGTTCTTGCGGCAATCGCTGCAGTACCGGACGCCGGGCGTGGCGGTTTCTTCGAGTGCGTCCCAGGGCTTGGGGCACGAGAGTGATCCGTCGTGCGCGCTTCTCGACGACGCTTGTGGATCGACCGGCGCGCGACCGATGCGGAGGGACTTCTTCATGGAGGCGGTGGGCGGCGGGTGCCGAAGACGTACTGCGCGACCCATTCCGCCTGCTCCGATGTATCGGGCATCTCGATGCCCCGGGAGCGGCTCAGCAGGTGGAAGATGTTCTGGCCCGGAACGCCGAGCCCGTGGAGCAGGCTGCCCGCGATGAGGCCCGTGCGGCCGATGCCTGCGTGGCAGTGAATCGCGATGGCCTTGCCGCTCGCCAGTTCGACGCCCAGTTCGGCAATGAGGTCCGCCGCGTCCCGTTGCGATGCCGGGATGCCGTGGTCCGGAATCGGGAAATGCCGGAACACGATCCCATGCTCGGCGCAGAGCGCAGGCTCGTCGTCGAGTTCAAGCGCCCTGATTTCCTGCGCCTCGAGCAAGGAGACCACGATGTTCAGCGAGGCACGCTGCCAGGACGCCACCTCCTCGCGCAGCGAGTCGCCGCCGCGCGGGCGTGCCATCAGGCCCAGCCGATGCGGCGGTATGCCGCGGACCCAGTGGATGGTGGTCTCGAACATGGCCTCTGGATCCGGCAGTGATGCCTCTCAGGTGAAAACAATCGCCGTCTTGTGCGCGATGCTCAGCCGCGCCGATTCATACAGCAGCAGCCAGGACTCGATCTCCCGGTAGATGCCTTCGTCCTCTCCCATGCTGTCGCCGAGCCGCGCGGCTTCCTCGTCCGACAGCTCGCCGTCCGAGAGCGTGATGCCGAGCGCCGGGGCGACCAGCACCAGTTCTTCGAGCAGGCGGTACGACGAGCCGAGCATGCCGCCGGGCAGGTCGGTCTCGTCTTCCTCGGCAAAGATCACGTCCTCGAAGTCGATCGGCAGATAGAAGCCTTCCGCGTCGGAGTGGCACAGCAGGTGGCTTTCGAACATGTGGGCCACGTCTTCGAGCGTCTCGTCTTCCGTGGGATCGGTGTCTTCCGGCAAGGGCGTGGCGATCCAGTCGGGTGTCGTCACGCGGTGCGCATAGGCGCGGCGCAGGTAGTGGATGAACGAGTAGGGCAGGCCGTCGAGCGGCGCGCGGGAGTCGAGCGGCGGCAAGCTGCGCGGCTCGACGTGCGGCGGCAGGCCGGCTTCGGCGAGCTTGCGATTCGCGGCGGCGAAATCGGCCTCGAAGTGTTCGATGCTCTCGGGATCGTTCTCGATCAGGTCGGCGAGGATGCCGACGCCAATGGCCAGGCCCATGGGGTTCTCCAGTTGGTGGGTTCGTCGCGATGGTGACGAGGACCGGTGAAGGCGGGATGACGGCCTGCCTTCACCGTTCGTTGTCCGGTTACTTCGCCGCCTCCACCTTCACCCGCGCATTCGGCGTCTCGCCAAACATCTCGGGCGCGTACATCGCTTCGACGCGGCTCGGCGGCAGCGCGAAGTCGCCGACGTTGTTCAGGCGCACGGTGTATTCCATCTTCACGACGCCCTTGGGCAGGTACTCGTAGTAGCTGCGGAAGGCCTCGAAGCTGCGTTCTTCGAACGCCGGCCAGCCGCTGCCCGACTTCTTCTCGCCCTGCGTGGCGATCTGCGAGTCGCGTCCCAGGCCACTGCCCAGGATGGTGGCGCCGCCCGGGATCGGGTCGCTGATCACGACCCAGGTCATGTCGGTGCTGGCGTTGACCTCGATGCTCACGCGCAGCACGTCGCCGCGCGTGTACTTGCCGGCCACGGCCTGCTCGACCGGGGTGATGGTCTTCTTGAGCGCATAGCCCGCCGCGAACGGCGCCTTCAGCTGCACGGCAGCCAGCGACTGCAGCGTGAGCCACGGCTTGCCGGTGCCTTGCTGCGTGACCAGCAGCGTGTCGCGCACCGATGCGCCGGAAGGCGATGTGGCCCACGGCAGGAACATCGTGTTGTTGCGCAGGTTGCCGGGCGATGCGGGCGCGCCGAACATCGTGGTCTGGTTCGGGGCGCCGGTCGCGTCGCTGGCCTTCACGCGCTCGACCTTGCTCCAGTCGACTTGCGCCTTCACCGCGCCCAGCGTGGCGGCCGTGACGCCGGCCACCGGGGTGCTCTCGAACACCTTGCTGAACTTCTCCAGCGCCAGCCCGCCCCAGAGGTTGGCGGTGGTGGTGTGCCACGCGCCGTTCTGCTGGCGGCCGATGAAGCCGTTGGCGAGCTTGCCGATGTCGTCTTTCCAGGCCGGGTCTTCCATCACCGTGAGCAGCAGGCGCGCGGTGTTGACGTCGCCGTTGGTCATGAGCCACCACCAGTAGTCGTCCTGCTCGGTGCTGAAGATGAGCTTGGTGCCCTGGTACGAGAGGCGCGCCTTCAACGCGTTGTTGGCTTCGTCCAGGCGCTGCTGGCGCTGCGGCACGTCGTTCACGCGCTTGAGGATGTTGAGCCAGTCGATCACCGCGCTGGTGGGCCACTGGTTCGGCGCGATGGTGATGCTGCCGAGCATGCTGCCCTTGGCCTTGCCGTAGCGCGAGAGCGCTTCGAGCGCGGCGAGCTTGCGCACGTCCAGGTCCTTGCGTGGGCTCCAGAACTCGCGCGTGACGCGGCCTTCGACGAACGCGATCAGGCCCGATTCCATCGGCGCGCGCGCATCGTCGGCGAGCGCGAAGGCGGGGTTGAGCTGCGCCGCTTCGTGCGTGGCCGCGAGCAGGTACGACGTGAGGATGTCGCTGCCGCGGTTGGCTTCGCCGTCGCGCGGCGGGAAGTAGCTGGCGAGGCCGTCGCTGTCCAGGTAGGTGGGCAACGTGGCCAGCACGCCCTGCCACATCTTCGCGTCGCGCAGGCCGACCGCCTTGCTGGTCTTCTGTTCGAGGCAGCTGAAGGGGTAGTTGGCGAACCAGTCGCGCACGCCCGGCAGGCCTTCGGCCAGCTTGGGCTGCAGCGACATCTTCAGGCCGCCGCGGCCGGGCAGGGCGTCGGCGGGCGGTGCCACGTCGAGCGTGAACGGCCCGTCGATCTGCACCAGCGTGGCTTGCTGCACGGTGAGCGGCACGGCGGGCACGATGCGCTGGCGCACCTTGAGTGCGTCGCGCGCGCCACCGACCGTGTCCTTCGCCTCGATCTCCCACAGGATCGCTTCGGCGCGCGTCTGCGCGAGCTGCGCGGGCGCGGTCACGTTCCAGGCCACTTCACGCGATTCGCCGGCCGGAATGTCGACGGTCTGCGTTTCGAGCGTGAGCAGCGTGGCGCGCGGCGTGGCTTCCACCTTCATCGGCTTCTGCGTGGTGTTGCGCAAGGTGATCTGCGCGCGGAACTGGTCGTCCTCGCGCACCAGCGGCGGCAGGCCGCTGATGATCTGCAGATCTTGCGTGGCCTGGATGCTGGCCTGGCCGGTGCCGAACAGGCTGGTGCCCGCATCGGCCACGGCCACGATCTTGAAGGTGGTGAGCGCGTCGTTCAGCGGCACCGTCACCACGGCCTGGCCGTTGGCGTCGAGCACGATCTTCGGGTTCCACACGAGCAGGGTGTCGAGCAGTTCCCGCGTCTGGCCCTTGCCGCCGCCGCCGCCCGCGGGCACGGCCTTGCGACCGTAGTGGCGCCGGCCGACGATTTCCATCTGCGCGGTGGAGGTGCTCACGCCCCAGCTGCGTCGCTGCAGCATCGCGTTGAGCAGGTTCCAGCTGTCGTTGGGCATGAGCTCCAGCAGCGCCTGGTCGACCGCGGCCAGCGCCACTTCGGCGCCGGCGGCCGGCTTGCCGTCGGGCAGCTTGGCGGTGATGGTGACCTGCGCCTTGCTGCGGATCGGGTAGCTGGGCTTGTCGCTGGTGACGGTCACGTCGAGCTGGTGCGCGCGCGTGCCGACGCGGATCTCGGCCATGCCCAGGCGGTAGGCGGGCTTGCTCAGGTCGACCATGGCCGTGGGCGCGACGTATTCCTTGCCCTCGTACCAGAAGGCGGTCCACCACTCGCGCGGCGCCTTGAAGCCCCAGGTGAAGAAGCTGTACCACGGCACTTCACGCAGGCGCCCGCGCAGCGCGAGCACGCTGATGTAGGCGTTCGGGCCCCACTCGGGCTTGACCTGCAGCGAGACCGTCGGGTCCTTGCCGTCGAGCTGCACCACGTGCGTCTCGATGATGCCTTCGCGTTCCACGGCCACCAGCGCGGTCGCGAAGCGGAACGGGCTGCGCACCTGGAACTTGGCGACCTCGCCGGGTTGGTAGCTCTTCTTCTCGGGCAGCACGTCGATGCGGTCGTTGTCCTCGCCGCCGAACCAGAGTTCGCCCTGCTTGGTCACGTAGACCGAGCTCACGGCGCTGGCGCTGCGGCCGTCGCTGTCGGTGGCGCTGGCGATCAACTCGACCTCGCCCGCTTCCTTGAGCTCCGACTCGCACAGCAGCAGGCCGCGCGAATCGCTCTTGCCGGTGCAGACGGTGCCGATGTCCTTGGTCTCGGTCTTGTTGTCGTAGGTGTAGAAGCCGCCCACCATGCGCTTGCGGCTGGTGGTGGTGATGCGCGCCACGGCACGCACGTTGAGCGTCACGCCGGCCTGGGGCTTGCCCGTGAGGTCGAGCGCGAGCGCCTGGAACTTGAGCTTCTGGCTGGTCGAGACCCAGCCTTCGGTCTTGATGCCGGCAATGACCGACGCGGGCCACAGCGTTTGCGTGCTGCGGAGGGTCTGCACCTCGCCGTTCGGGTCGGCATACGTGGCTTCGAGCAGCAGCTCGCGCGCGGCCTTCACCTTGGGCACCTTGTCGATCGTGACCTTGCCGGCGCCGTCCTTGTTCAGCGTGAGCGGCAGCTTGTCGGCGATCACGCGGGTGTCGTTCACGCTGTTGAGGTCTTCCTCGCCGGCGCCCGTGTCGGCGGCGGTGGCGGCTTCGCTGCCATCGCCCGCCGCGCGTGGCGGGTTGAAGCTGAAGGCGTCGTAGTCGGAAAAACTCAGGCCCTTGCCGCGCACCATGGCCGACACGCGCACCGGCAGGTTGGCGGCGCCGCCGCCGGCAACGTAGTTGATCTGCACGTCGGTCGGCACGCTCGTGGCGGCCACCAGCGGTTTCTTCTCGGTGGGCGCAATGCGGCCTTCGAGCACCGGCAGGCGGAACTCCTCGACGCGGAAGATGCCGGTCGAGTAGCTGCGGCTGTTGCCTTCGTCGCTGGTGCCGTCGCCGGAGCGCAGCTCGACCTGGTACACGCCGAGCTTGGCGGCGGGCGGAATGGCAAAGCTGTTCTCGGCGCTCAGGCCGCCGGTGGCGGTCTTGCGCCAGGGCAGCGGCTGGGTGAAGCGCTGGCCGCTGCCCATGTGGGTGACGACCAGCGTGTCGGGCCGGTCTGCCGGCAGGCCGAAGCCCTTGCTGGTCTGCGTGCGCAGCAGGCTCTTCATCGACACCGTTTCACCGGCGCGCAGCAGCGTGCGGTCGAAGATGGTGTGGGCGATGCCGTCGGGGCGCACGTCCAGGCTGGTGGGCACGTTGAAGCGCCAGGGCTCGATGCCGCGCTGCCAGTCGCTCCAGGTGAAGGCGAGGTCTTCCACGCCCTTGTCGTCCTTGGCGCGCGCGCTCACGAACCAGGCGCTGGTTTCGTATTCGTTCGGGCCGTTGCAGCTCGGTGCATCGGGCGACACGCCGTTGAGCATCACGATGCCGCTGGCGTCGGTGGTGCCGGTGGCCACGGCCTTGCCGTCGCAACTGGACACGCGCACCTCGGCGCCCGCCACCACCTTGCCCTTGTCGAGCGTGGTGACCCAGGCCATCGAGTTCTCGCGGCCCAGCTTGAAGTGCACGGCCAGGTTGGTGGCCAGCGCGGTGGTGCGCACGTACATCGTGCGGCCGGCGTTGTAGCGCTCGTCGAGCAGGGCTTCGCCGAGTTTCTGCGAAGCGATTTCGAGCACGTGGAAGCCCGGCGTCAGCGGGATGCCGATGACTTCAAACGGGCGCGGATCGCCGCTCTCGGCCTTGGGCATGTCGAGCGCCTTCACGCCCGGCTGGCCGCCGAGCAGCGACAGCATGCGGGTCTGCACGTGCGAGCGCTCGTTCTTGTCGATCACCGGAGGCAGCGCGCCCTTCACGTCGCGGCGCGCGGTGTCGCGGCTGATCGTGTAGTTGTCGTAGCGGCGCACCTTGCGGTACCACGCGATGATCTCGGCGTCGGTCTTGGGGTTGAGGTCGCTCACCTTGCCGGGCGTGAGGGCCTGCACCATGAGCTGCGGCTCCACGCGGCGCACGGTGACCGGCATCATGGCCGGGGTGTCGGGTTCGGCCAGCCGCTCGATCACGCCGAAGGGCGAGGCCGCGAACTTGGCGAGCGGCGGCATCGCGCCGGTCGCCACCTTCAGCGGAAAACTGCCGGGCGTGCCCAGCGGGCGGCCCGAGGCGTCCTGGAAGCCGGAAGGCAGTTCGATGCTGAACTGCGCGCTCTCGGCCAGCGGCGGGCCGAAGCTCGCGCTGTTGACCACGTCGTCGTCGTTCTGCGAGCCGCCGCCGCTCTCGAGCGTGGCCTTGATCGTCTTGCCGTCGCCCTTGAGCTCGATCTGCGACGCCACCTTGCGCGTCACCGGCGCATTGAACTGCAGCTGCATCGGGCGCAGCGGCAGGCAGGCGGCCTGCGCGTTCTCGCGCTCGCAGCTGAACGACACGGCGAAGGGCTCGCGCACCTGGTAATCGAAACGGCGTTCCGTGGCGTTGGCGACGCCCGACGGCGTGGCCACGCCCTTGCCGTAGACGACCTGCACCTTGGCGCCCGGCGTGAGCGTGCGGTTGCACTGCATCGTGATGAAGCGCAGCGGGTCTTTCGCGGCTTCCTTCTCACGGTGGAAGGCCTTGAGCAGTTCGGTGCGGGCCTCGCCCTCGAGCAGCTTGGCGGGAATGCGTTCGCCGACACCGTCGGCCGCGCACCAGACGTTCTGGCGCACGCTGTCGATCGTGGCCGCGCCGTTGAGCTCGAGCACGAACATCTGCTGTTCGTCGATGCGGGCGTAGGTGCCCGGCATGTAGTTGCGCACGAACGGGCCGCCGCTATTGAATTGATAGCGTTCGGGGCCGGTCAGCTCGCCGCCGCCGGCCGGCTTGAAGGTGGGAATGCGGGTGACCGAGCAGCGCACGCCGGGCGGCAGGTCGTTCTCGAAGTCGTAGACCCAGGCCTTGGCGTCGGTCCAGCGGCCGGTGCCCTTGCCGGCCTGCGCGTCGGAGCAGCTCACGGTGAGCGGGGCGGGCGCCTTGGGGTCGCCGAAGTTGACCGCCGCCTGATCGAATTTGGCGACGACCTGGCGCACGCGCGCCACTTCGCCCTGCGGGGTCAGGCTGGTGATCTGAAGTGCAAAGCCCGGGCCCGCCGCGAGCGCGCCGGCGGCCAGTAGCAATGTCGGAATGAAACGGTTCACGGAGTTCTCCACCTTGAGGCAGCGCGCAGCGTAGCCGATTTGCATGGCGCTTCGGGAGTGCCAAGCGTCATAGGCCGCCCATGTTTCGAGCGCGCGTTCTGTTGACGTACGCCGGTCTTCTTACAATCGCCGACGTCGTGCGTGCGCTGCGCAGACCGCCACCAAGACCTCGCCGCCGACCGAATGAAACGCTACTGGGAAATAGACGCCTTGCGCGGGCTGATGCTCGTGCTGATGACCGTCACCCACCTTCCCACGCGGCTGACCGACCCGCTGGGTCAACCTTTTGGCTTCGTGTCGGCCGCCGAGGGCTTCGTCTTGCTGTCGGCCTTCGTGGCCGGGCTGGTCTACAGCCGCATCGGCCACGTGCGCGGAGTCGACTCGATGCGCCAGGCGTTCTGGCGGCGCGTGCTCAAGGTCTACCTGTGCCAGGCGGCGATCCTGCTCTTCCTGTTCACGGTGATCGCGGCGCTCGGCGTGCACATCGACCAGCCGGCGGTCAAGAACCTCGTCTCCTATTACCTGGCGGAGCCGCGCGACGGCTTCCTGTTCGGGCTGCTGCTGATCTACGAGCCGCCGCTGCTGGACATCCTGCCGATGTACATCTTCTTCATGCTCATGAGCCCGTGGGTGCTGGCTTTTGCCATGCGCCACGGCTGGACGCTCGTGATGGTGGCCAGCGCCGCGGTCTGGGCGATGGCGCAGTTCGGGCTCAGCGAATGGGTCTACGGGCTGGCGGTGCGTTATCTCGGCGTGCCGGTGCCGTTCCACGAGATGGGCGCCTTCAACACCTACGCCTGGCAGTTCCTCTGGTTTGCCGGCCTGTGCCTGGGCGCCAGCCGCAACGCGCCCGACGCGCGGCCGCTGCGCTTTCCGGCCTGGCTGCTGGTGCTGGCGGCGGGCATTGCGCTCTACGGTTTCTACTGGCGCCACACGGGCATCAACGGCCAGGCGCCGTACGGTGGCGACGTGGAGATGAACCTGCTGTTCGACAAGTGGCAGCTCGGCCCCCTGCGGATCGTGAACCTGGTGGCGCTCGGCATCCTGGCGGTGGGCTTCGGGCCGTGGCTCATGCGCAGGATCCCGCGCCTGCACTGGCTCGAAGCCATGGGCTCGGCCTCGCTGCCGGTGTTCTGCGCGCACCTCGTGGCGGTGCTGCTGGTACTGGCCTTCTACGGCGACAACCAGATGGCGCGCCCCTGGTGGGGCGACGGCCTGCTGCTGGCGGCGGTGTTCGCGGGGATGTACTTCGTGGCGCGCTTCACGCGCGGCGCCGACGTGCCGCCGCCGGCGGACGATGTGCCTTCGCAGCCTGCGCCGGCGTAGGCGACGGCCCGAGGCCGCGCTCGTTTTTTGAGAAGAGGGAGAGGGCGATGATCGATTCCGTGGTTTGGAAACGTGCGCTAGCGGTTTGCGTGCTGGCGTGGGGCACGGCGGCGCATTCGGCGCTGCCGGAGGCGGTGCAGCAGGAAGTGCAGCGGTGGCTGGATTGCTACAGCCCGAACTACTCGTCGGCCTGCGAAATCGCACTCGACAGCAGCTCCGCCCTTGGCCGTGTGCGCCGTGGTTCGGCGCTCCTGCTGGGCTCGGAGGTCGATGCCGCGACCCGCGCCCGCGCGATGGAAGGCCTTCGCTCGGCGGCGGCAGAGGGCTATCCGCCTGCCTACGAATCCCTCGCGGTTTTTCTCGGGCGTGGCGCCGGCTGGAGCGAGGGCCTGCGCTGGCGCTGGCTCGGGGCCGAGCACGGCCATGCCGACGCGGCGAAACAGCTGAGCGGGCGCATCGGCCTCGATGGGGCGGACCGTCAGTCGGCGGCCGACCGGATGTTTTTGTCGTGGGTCTACTGCCACCCGGCATCGTTCGACAGCGACGGTCCCGTGATGAGCCAATTGAACACGGCGCGCAAGGCCTCACCGGGGGCAGACCTGGCGCAAGTGATCGCCCAGGTCCACGCGAAGCGGCTCAACGAAGGCAAGGCGAAGGCCGAGAACTTCCTGGGCGGCTGCGTGCCGGGCGCCTACTACCTGGGCAGCCTGCCGCCCGACGACCAGGCGTGGGTGCGCAAGACCGTGCGTGCGCGCATGGTGCAGACGCTGAAGAACATCAAGGAGGCGGTGCGCAAGTTCCCCGACCTGGAGCTGCTCACGCTCCCCGAATACCAGGACCTGCTGCCCCCGCCCTGATCAGGGCGCGTTGGCAGGCGAGACCGGCACCGAAGGCGGCATCGGCAAATGCGGCGCCACCACCGACTGCCAGAGCCGGTAGCCCTCGTCCGTCAGGTGCAGCCGGTCGCCGCGAAACAGCTCGGGGCGTGGCCGGCCATCGGCGCCGAGCATCGGCGTGTGGATGTCGATGTACTCGCTGTTGGGCAGCAGGTTCAGGTAGGCCGAGATCACGTGGTTGGTCTCGCGGATCTGCGGCATGAGCTGCTCGCGCGACGGGCTGGGCTTGATCGAGATGAAGCTGATGCGCACATCGGGCAGCTCGGCGCGCACCGTGTTGGCAAAGCGCGCGAAGCTGTCGAGCACCTGCAGCGGCGTGCGGCCTTCGGCCAGGTCGTTGTCGCCCGCATAGAGCACCACCTGCCGGGGCTTGTAGCGCACCACGAGGTCGCGCGCGAACAGGGCGCAGTCGGCCAGCGTCGAGCCGCCGAAGCCGCGGTTGACGATGCCGCCCGGCACGCGGGAAAAATCCTGCGAGAGGCGGGTCCACATGCGCACGGTGGAACTGCCGACGAACACCACGCCACCGGGTTGCGGAAAGCGTTCCTGGTCGGCGCGCGCGAAGGCGGCCAGTTCGTTGTGCCAGCGGGCCTTGGCGGCAAGGTACGCGGGGGCGGTGTCAGCGGCCGTCGAACCATCGGCTTCGTAGGGGAAGGCGGCGGCCGCGGTCTGGGCCTGGGCGGTGAAGGCAGCGGTTGCCAGCAGCAAAGCGGCGGTGGCCGCCAGCGCGGATTTCATCGAAGGCATCGGAAAGAAGACGAAAGCGGAGAAATTCAGGACAGAGTCAGAGCGTTTTTTCGATCAGCGGGCCATGGAACAGCACCGGCCCGGTCGGGCCGCCCGCGCTCGGGACGCCGCCCTTGGGCTCCAGGCTGATCGCCAGCGCCGGCACGCGCACATCGGATTCCGAGGCGGCCAGCCGCAGCGCCGGTGCATTGTCGAGCACGCCGAGCGAGCGCGGCGCGCCGCCGGGCGGCAGGGCCCACAGCTGCAGCGACTTGTCGGTGCCTTCGCGGAAGGTGCCCACGCGCTGCAGCACCAACTGCTTCTTCTTCGGGTCGAAGGTCACGAGCATGGAGGCGGCGGCCTTGTCGTCGGACAGCACGGCCACGTACTGCACGGCGGGCGCGTTGATGAGTTGCTCGCGCAGGTTCAGGCCCACGCCCACGGCCAGCACGGCCACGAGCGCGCCGGCCGCGGCGGCGCCGCGCCACAGCGCGAGGCTGCGCAGCCAGCCGCCAGTCGATGGAGCCGTGGGTGTGGTGATGGGCGCGGCCTTGTTGCGCTGCCGCTCGAGGGCTTGCTGCGCCTGCTCGGCGTCGATCAGGTTGCGGATGCGGGTCCAGACGGCCGGGTCGGGCGTGACGGGCTGCTGCAGCTCGGTCATGCTGGCCAGCCGGCCCTGCCAGACCAGCGCGGCGGCGCGCACGGGCGCCTGCTCGCGCGCCAGGGTTTCGAAGCGGCGGCGGGCGCCGCCGCGCAGCGTGCCGAGCGCATGGCTCGCGGCCAGCAGTTCGAGCAGTTCGGGATGGGCAAGGAGGTTCATGGGGCGGTCCTCGGGGTCAGGCGAAACGGCCCATGCAGGTGCGCAGCTTGTCGAGCCCGCGCCGGATCCAGGTCTTCACGGTGCCCAGCGGCAGCTTGAGCTGTTCGGCCAGTTCGCTGTGGCTCAGCTCGCGCAGGTAGGCCAGGCTGACCACCTCGCGCTGGCGGCCCTCGAGCTGGCTCAGGCACTGGTGCAGCGCCCAGGCCTGTTCGCTCGCATCGGCCATGTCGGCCGGGTTGGGCGTGTCGGATTCGAAGGTGTCGGCCATGAGCTCGTCGAATTCCTGCGTGAGCTGGGCGCGGTCTGCGGTGCGTCGGCGCAGCAGGTCGAGCGAGCGGCTGCGCACGATGAGCCCCAGCCAGGCCATCGGCGGACTCAGCGAGGCGCGGTAGTCGCCGGCCACGCGCCAGACGGTGAGGAAGGATTCCTGCAGCACGTCTTCGGCCCATTCGCGCTGGCGCACCACGCGCATCGCCAGCCCCATGAGGCGGGGCGAGGTGCGGTCGTAGAGCTGCCGCAGGGCGGCTTCGTCGCGATGGCCGATCCGGTCGATCAGCGCCATCAGTTCGGCGTCGGGGCTGGGTGCGGTCATCGGCGGATTGTGGGGCATCGGTGCGCATGCCCAAGGTACGGCCCGACGGTGCGGGCGGATTCAATCGCACCCGGCGTGAATCCAACGGGCCTTGCGCTGCGTACAGGGGGACGGGGAGGCGTCGACATGCAGAACTCCAGACGGCGGCCCTTTCTTTTTTTCACCATCGATCAGACACCGAGGAAACGACCATGCACATCCGCACCCTGACCGTCCTGGCTTCCACCACCGCAGCGGCGCTTGGCCTGGCCGCCTGTTCCGGCATGGGCGCCAAGCCCATGCCGATGTTCTCGCAGGCCAGCCTGCCCGACGCCGTGAAGGTGCCCGCCGGCCACCGCGTGGCCATGGAAACCGTGGGCGCGGGCGACATCACCTACGAATGCCGCGCCAAGGCCAACATGCCGGGCCAGCACGAATGGGTGTTCGTCGGCCCCGACGCCAAGCTCATGGACCGCGCCGGCAAGCAGGTCGGCAAGTACTACGGCCCGCCCGCCACGTGGGAGAACGCCGACGGCTCGAAGGTCACGGCCACGCAGGTGGCGGTGGCGCCGAACGGCACCGGCAACATTCCGCACCAGCTGGTGAAGGCCAACCCCGCCACCGGCATGGGCGCCATGCAGGGCGTGAGCTACATCCAGCGCGTCGCCACGCAGGGCGGCGTGGCCCCTGCCGCCGCTTGCGGCGCCACGAACATGGGCCAGAAACAGGTCGTGAAGTACCAGGCCGACTACATCTTCTACCGCGCCAGCTGACGCTGGAATGAGCCCCGTCCCGCTGCCGCTTTGAAACATTCGGCAACGTATACTGCGCCGCAAAACGGAGTGGGACCGCGTGCGCGCGGGGGCGGGAATGAAGCAAATTGCGATCGTGATCGCGCTCTGCGTGGGCGCGTGGTTCTTCTTTGTCGGCGGCCGCAAGCTCGACGAGGCGATGGTGCGCGACTACTACCAGAAGGACGCCCACGCCATCTACTCGCGTGACGCCGACGCGATCTGCAAGAAGCTCAGCCGCAAGGCAGTGATCGAGAGCAAGGTCACGGCCATGGGCCGCACCCTCGAGACCACCCAGAACCGCGACGAAGCCTGCGACTCGGTGAAGGAAAACATCGAGCTGTTCCGCACCGTCGGCGAGCGCATGGGCGGCATCCTCACCATCGAGTACGACTACCACATCGACAGCATCGAGGTGGCCACCGACCGCAAGAGCGCCATCGTCACGGGCACCAGCGTGCTGAAGATGGGCGAGTCGGTGCTGCAGTACAAGAGCGCGTTCACCCAGCGCCTGGAGCGCGAACTCGGCCAGATGCGCCTCGTGCATTCCAGCGGTGCCACCGTGGTGCGCCTGGGCGGCGCAGGCGCGATGAGCCAGAGCGATTTCTTCCGCAAGTAGCCGCAGCAGCAGCCGCAGAACAGGCCCCGCCATGATCGACCGCGACTCCCTGCCGCCGCCCCCGCCGTTCTGGCACCGGCTCAACAGCTTCTTCGCCTTTCCGTTGCAGCTGCGGCCGCTGGCCTACGGCCTGGTGCTGTCGTTCTGCAGCCTGCTGTTCGAGGCCGTGTTCTTCCTGCCCGATGCGCTGGCCTTCATCGTCATCGAGGTCGGCATCATCCTGGCGGCCAGCCGCTATGGCTTCAAGGTCATTGCGCTGGGCGCGCGCGGCATCCGCGACTCGGCCGACTTCGGGCGCGAATCGAGCGACGAGTGGACCTACCTGCCGTGGAAGCTCTTCGCCATCTCGCTGGTGCAGACGATGCTCATCGGCTGGCTCGCGTGGTACGAGCCGGTGCTGGGCACGCTGGGGCTGTTCATCATGTCCTTCACCTTCCCGGCGGCGGTGCTCGTGTTGGTGCAGTCGGGCAGCTTCTTCCAGGCGATGAACCCCGCGCATGTGATGGACGCCATGCGCACCATCGGCTGGCCTTACGCGCTGCTGTGCTTCTTCCTGTTCCTGCTGAGCACGGGCGCGCAGGTTGCGATCTCGATGGTGCTGCCGGTGTTCGACGGGCGCATCGTGCTGCCGATCGTCAACTTCGCCTTCATCTATTTCGGCTGGGTGATGGCGAGCCTGCTGGGCTACGTGATGTACCAGCACCATGACGCCTTCGGCATCGACCTTGCGCCCGGCGCGGGCGCCGACGAGGGCGCACCCGCCGACCGCCGCACGCCCGCGCAGATCGCCGCGCAGCGCACCGACGCCGAGGTCGCGCAGTGCATCACCGACGGCGACCTGGCTGCTGCATTGGGCATTGCCTACGAGGCGCAGCGCACCGCCGACACCGACGACCTGGCCGCGCAGCGCCGCTACCACCGCGTGCTGGCGCTCATGCCCGACAAGAAGGACACGCTGTTCGACCACGCGCGCCGCTTCATTCCGCTGTTGATGCGGCGCGACCTCACGTCGGACGCATTGAAAGTCTTCAAGGCCTGCCGCGCGATCGACAAGGCCTTCGTGCTCGACGACCCGGCGATGGTCATCGCCATGGCCCGTGCCGAATGGCGCGGCGGCGACGCCCACGGCACGCTCGCGCTGCTGTCGGGTTTCGACAAACGCTTCCGCGGCCACGCGGCGATCCCGCAGGCCTACGAGCTCGCAGCCCGCGCGCTGGTGCAGGGGCTGGGACGCACGGACATGGCGCAGCCGATCCTCACGACGCTCGAAGCGCGCTACCCGGAGAGTGAGCAGACGCAGGAAGTGCGCTGGCTGCTGCGGCCGGCGGCCTGACGGGAGGCCGGCCCACGGATCAAGGCAAAATTCCGCACGCCGCGCCGGCCGGACCTGCGGACCCGCCTCCCATGCCGCCCCTCACGCCCGAACCGTCCCTTCCTGCTTCTTCATCGCCACCGCCCGTGCGCTCCCGCCGCCGCGCGATAGCGGGCTGGGCGACTGCCCTTGCGCTGGCCTTGCTGCTGATCGCCGTGGCCGGCCAGTGGGCTGCGCGGCGCGAGGCGAACTTCCAGGCCGACTCGATCCGCCGCGCCATGGAAGTGCACGTGCTCGGCCTGCGCGATGCCGCCGGCAAGTACGGCTACCTGCCGTTCACCGCCGGCATGCACCCCGACGTGCTCGCCGTGCTGGCCCGCCCGCAGGACGCCGCCACGCGGCAGCGCGCCAACCACTACATCGAGGAAGTGAACCGCCTCGCGGGCTCCGACGCGCTGTACCTGACCGACCCGCAAGGGCTCACGCTCGCCGCGAGCAACTGGGCCACGCCGCAGAGCTTCGTCGGCGAGTCGTACGCCAACCGGCCGTACTTTCTCGACGCGCGGGCCGGGCGCCAGGGGCTGTTCTACGGCGTGGGCCAGACGACGGGCGAGCCGGGGCTGTTCATGTCGGCGCCGGTGCGCGCCGAGGGCGGCGGGGGCGAGGTGCTGGGCGTGATCACCGTCAAGGTCAGCCTGCGCCAGCTGCACGACGCCTGGGCCTTCGTGCGCGATCCGATCCTGCTGACCGACGCGCGCGGCATCGTGTTCCTGAGCTCGGTGCCGGGCTGGATGTACCAGGCCACGCGGCCGCTGAGCCCGGCCGACCTGGCCGGCATCGAACACGACCAGCAATACGGCGCGCGCACCCGCTTCGCGCCGCTGCCGTGGCGCGTCGAACCCATCGAAGATGCGCCGGGTTACCTCGTGCGCACGACGGTCGGCGGCAAGGCGCGCCGTTTTCTCGCCGTGGACGAGCCTTTGCCCGACCTGGGCTGGACCTTGACGGTGATGGCCGACCACGCCGAAGTCACCCGCGCGCGCGAGCGCACCTGGATGCTCGGCCTGCTGGGCGCTGGCGTGCTGCTGCTGGGCGCGCTGTACTGGCGGCTGCGGGAGCGCCGCTTTGCCGAGCAACGCGATGCGCGGCGCGACCTCGAGCTGCGCGTGCGCGAGCGCACCCACGAGCTGGACCAGGCCCACGCCTTCCGCAAGGCGATGGAAGACTCGCTGCTGGTCGGCATGCGCGCACGCGACCTGCAGGGCCGCATCATCTACGTCAACCCGGCCTTCTGCGAGATGACCGGCTACGGCGCCGACGAGCTGCTGGGGCGGCTGCCGCCGTACCCCTACTGGCACCCCGACGACGTGACGCAGCACTGGTTCCACTACGAGGCCATGATGAGCGGGCAGCCGGCGCGCTCCGGCTTCGAGTCGCGCCTGCGGCACCGCGACGGGCACGAGGTCATCACCATGGTCTACACCGCGCAGCTCATCGACGCCGACGGCCGGCACAGCGGCTGGATGAGTTCGGTGGTCGACATCACCGAGCAGAAGCGCGCCGAGCTGCGCCAGCGCCAGAACGACGAGCAACTGCAGCACGCGCAGCGCCTGGCCAGCCTGGGCGAGATGGCGTCCACGCTGGCGCATGAACTCAACCAGCCGCTGATGGCGCTGAGCAATTTCGCCAGCGCCGCCAAGGCCTTCGCCGAGCAGGGCAACCAGCCGCTGCTGGCCAGCAGCCTCGACGAGACCGTGGCGCAGGCCAAGCGCAGCGCCGAGATCGTGCGGCGCATCCGCGGCTTCGTGCGCCAGCGCACCGCCGGCACCGAAGACTGCGCGGTGGCCGCGCTGGTGGCCAACGCGCTGGCGCTGCTGCAGGGCGAGATGCGCCAGCGGCAGGTGCGCGCCGAGGTGCGCGTGGCGCCCGCGCTGCCGCCCGTGCGCGGCGACCGCGTGCTGCTCGAGCAGGTGTTGCTGAACCTGCTGTCGAACAGCCTGCAGGCGATGGAGCAGGGCACGCCGCCCGACCGGCGCGTGGTCGAAGTCGAGGCCGAACTGTGTGAGGGGCGCGTGCACATCCGCATCGCCGACCACGGCCCCGGCATCGACGCCGCGCTGGCCGAGCAGGTCTTCGCGCCGTTCTTCACCACCAAGGCCGGCGGCCTCGGGCTGGGCCTGAACATCTGCCGCACCATCGTGGAGGCCCACCGCGGCCGGCTGTCCTTTGCCGACCGGCCCGGCGGCGGCACGGTCTTCACCCTCGAACTGGAGGCTTCCCCGTGAACGCACCCCTGCTTGCCAACCACCTGTGCGTCGTCGACGACGACGAGGCCGTGCGCCGTTCTTTGGGCCTGCTGCTGCTGTCGCGCGGCCATGCGGTGCAGGCCTTTGCCTCGGGCGAGGCCTTCCTGGCCGGTGCCGACCTGCAGCGCCCGGGCTGCGCCATCCTCGACCTGCGCATGGAGGGCATGAGCGGCCTGCAGGTGTTCGACGCGCTGCGCGCCCAGGACAGCCCGCTGGTCGTGATCTTCCTGTCCGGGCACGGCGACATCCCGATGGCGGTCGAGGCGGTGCAGAACGGCGCCTTCGGCTGGCTGGAAAAACCTTGCAACGACGAGCGCCTGCTCGACAGCATCGCCAAGGCGCTGCAGAAAGCCGAAGAGGTCGCCGTGCGCCGCCAGGCCCGGCAGGCCGCGCAGGCGCTGTGGGCCAAGCTCACACCGCGCGAGATGCAGGTCGCCCGGCTCGTGGCCGAAGGCCTGCCCAACAAGCGCATCGCGCAGGAACTCGCGCCGCTGGAGCTGCGCACGGTGGAAACGCACCGGGCGCACATGTTCGCGAAGCTGGGTTTTTCGAGCAGCCTGGAGCTGGACCGCTTCCTGCGGGAGCACGGTCTCTAGAACTTAGGGTTTACCCCTGCGTACGGGTACGTAGCCCGGCGGCGGGGGGCCTACGGACGACAGCGCGGCCCCGGCGGACCAGACTCCCCGGCACGGCTTTCCGCGGGCTTCGCGGGGGCTGAAGCCAGAGACAAGGACCCCCTCGCATGACCGCCATTGCCAGCAGCAGCACGAGCGCCGGCGCCTCCAGCCCGGACGCGACCAGCGACAACCACACCCCCTACACCTTCGAGGAAAAGCGCAAGCGCATCTTCGCCATCTTTGCCGCCTCGTCCGGCAACCTGGTGGAGTGGTTCGACTTCTACGTCTACGCCTTCTGCGCGATCTACTTCGCGCCCTCGTTCTTCCCCAAGTCGGACCCGACGGTCCAGCTGCTGAACACCGCCGGCGTGTTCGCCGCAGGCTTCCTGATGCGCCCGATCGGCGGCTGGATTTTTGGCCGGCTGGCCGACCGCAAGGGCCGCAAGACGTCGATGGTGACCTCGGTCGTCATGATGTGCGTGGGCTCGCTGGTCATTGCCTGCCTGCCCACCTACGCGCAGATCGGCGCCTGGGCGCCCGCGCTGCTGCTGGCCGCGCGCCTGCTGCAGGGCCTGTCGGTCGGCGGCGAGTACGGCACCACCGCCACCTACATGAGCGAAGTGGCGATGCGCGGCCAGCGCGGCTTCTTCTCGTCGTTCCAGTACGTCACGCTGATCGGCGGCCAGCTCCTGGCCGTGGTGGCCGTGGTGGTGCTGCAGCAGCTGCTCACCGAGGCCGAGCTCAAGGCCTGGGGCTGGCGCATTCCCTTCGTGCTGGGTGCCCTGGCGGCCGTCGTGGCGCTGATGCTGCGCCGCACGCTGACCGAGACCGCCAGCACCAAGACCCGCGCCGCCAAGGGCGCCGGCAGCGTCGCCGAGCTGTTCAAGCACCACAAGCGCGCCTTCCTCGTGGTGCTGGGCTACACGGCCGGCGGCTCGCTGATCTTCTACACCTTCACCACCTACATGCAGAAGTACCTGGTGAACTCGGCCGGCATGTCGATCAAGACGGCCAGCAACGTGATGACGGCCTGCCTCTTCCTGTACATGTGCATGCAGCCGCTGTTCGGCGCGCTGTCGGACCGCATCGGCCGGCGCAGCAACATGCTGCTGTTCGGCGCCCTGGGCATGCTGATGACAGTGCCCGTGCTGAGCAACCTGCAAAGCGTGAGCAGCCCGCTGGTGGCCGGCGTGCTGATCACGCTGGCGCTGGCGGTGGTGAGCTTCTACACCTCGATCAGCGGCATCGTGAAGGCCGAGATGTTCCCGCCCGAAGTGCGCGCGCTGGGCGTGGGCTTGTCGTACGCGGTGGGCAACGCCATCTTCGGCGGCAGCGCTGAGTACGTGGCGCTGGGCCTGAAGTCGATCGGGCACGAGTCGTACTTCTACTGGTACGTGACGGCGATGATGGGCGTGGCCTTCCTGGTCAGCCTGCTGCTGCCGAAGCAGGCGACGTACCTGCACAACGACAAGTAAGCGCAGCGGCGTTTCGTCAACCGAACCCGGCCTCGTGCCGGGTTTTTTACGTGCGCTGCAACGCGCGCGTGACCATGTCGTTGGGCGCCAGCCGCAGCAGGTGCGGCAGCAGGCCCATCGCCCGTTCGCGCTCGCCCGCGTGCAGCAGCCCGTTGGCGCACACCGAGAGCGTGTCGGCCAGCTCGGGGTGGTCGGGCGCAATCTTCAGCAGGATGCGGCAGAGCTTGTCGGCGTCGCCGAACTGGCGGATGCGCGCGAAGCGGCGCGCCAGCCGGGCCATGTCGTCGGGCTTCAGGCGCACGCCGGGTTTGGCCTGGTCGAGGTAGGTCGTGAAGCTGCCGTGCTGCAGCGCCAGCGTGTCTTCATCGGTGGCGGGCAGGCGGAAGATGCGCCGCGCGGCCTGGTGGAAGTCGTCGCTGGCGGGCTGCAGGCGCGCGGTGTTGAACCAGGCGCGCAGCGTGTCGGTGTCGCCGGGGCGCAGGGCGGCGGCGGCGCGCCACTCGGCACACGCGGGCTCGAACTTCATGGCCGCCGACAGCTTGCGCGCGGCGGCCACGTGCAGGTCGAAGCGGTGGTCGTCGGTCACCATTTCCGACTTCACGGTCTCGGGCGTTTTCACGCGGCCCAGCCACATGGCGCCGGCCATCAGCGCCGCGCCCGTCAGCAGGCCGCCCAGGTGGGCCATGTAGCCGACGCCCTGGTCACCGAGCCATTGCTGCAGCAGTTCGTTGGCGATCCAGGCCGGCAGCAAGAGCAGGGCGGGCGCGGTGACGTAGCTGAAATAGAAGAACAGCTGGTAGAAAAAGCGGATGCGCCGCAGCCGGTACATCACGGCGTACATGCCCATCAGCGCCGAGATCGCCCCCGAGGCGCCCAGGCCGTGGCCGCCGACGCCGGCATAGGCCCAGCTGGCCAGCAGCGACGAGCCGACAGCGCCGAGCAGGTAGAAGCACAGGTAGGTGCCGCGCCCCAGCGCCAGTTCGACCGAGAAGCCGAACAGGAAGAGGAACAGCATGTTGCCCAGCAGGTGGCCGGTGTCGGCATGCAGGAAGGCGGCGGTGACCCAGGTCCAGGGCTTGAACGCGGCGCCCTTGTTCTGGTCGAGCGACCAGCGCTCGGTGAAGGGCGCGGGCAGCATCGCCTCGTACTGGCGGCGTTCGCGCTGCCATTCGTCGAAGCGCGGGTTCGCGGGCGTCACGACCTCGTCGGCGCGCAGCTTCTTCAGGAAGGGCTGGTCGTTCTGCAGGGCTTCGAGCAGCTGCGGGTACGCCTCTTCATGCCCCAGCATGCGGCGCGCCATCTTGCCGCGCTTGGGATCGGTTTTTTCGAGCCACTCGACGAAGGGCGGCAGCTCCAGTTCGGGCAGCACGCCCTGCATGTAGAACTGCGCGGCGCGCTCGCGGCCGTTGTCTTCGCTGCGCTGCGGACCCCAGAACACGATCATGTTCAAGAGGATCAGCAGCACCGTCATCCACGGCGGGTTGTGCCAGCTCGGTTTGTTTTCGAGCGGGATGGCGTAGAACATGAAGTGCGGCCCTCGGTGGTGTGGCCGCGGGCTTCAGCCCAGGCGGGCGCGGTGGCGGGCGACTTGCGCTTTGACCTGCACGGGCGCGGTACCGCCCAGCACGTTGCGCGCGTTGAGCGAGCCGCGCAGGCTCAGCACGTCGTACACGTCCTTCTCGATGTTCGGGTTGAACTGCTGCAGCACCGACAGCGGCAGCTCCGACAGGTCGACCTGGTGCGAGGTGGCGGCCTTCACGGCGTGGGCCACGGTTTCGTGCGCGTCGCGGAAGGGCAGGCCCTTCTTCACGAGGTAGTCGGCCAGGTCGGTGGCGGTGGCGTAGCCGCGCAGCGCGGCGGCTTCCATGGCCTCGGGCTTCACGGTGATGCCGCCGATCATCTCGGCAAAGATGCGCAGGGTGTCCTTGAGCGTGTCGACGGTGTCGAACAGCGGCTCCTTGTCTTCCTGGTTGTCCTTGTTGTAGGCCAGCGGCTGGCCCTTCATGAGCGTGATGAGCGCCATCAGGTGGCCGACCACGCGGCCCGTCTTGCCGCGGGCCAGCTCGGGCACGTCGGGATTTTTCTTCTGCGGCATGATCGACGAGCCGGTGGTGAAGCGGTCGGCGATGTTGATGAAGCCGAAGTTCTGGCTCATCCAGATGATGAGTTCTTCGCTCAGGCGGCTCACGTGCACCATGCACAGGCTGGCGGCGGCGGTGAACTCGATGGCGAAGTCGCGGTCGCTCACGGCGTCCAGGCTGTTCTGGCAGACGCTGTCCATCTTCAGGGTGCGCGCCACGAGCTCGCGGTCGAGCGGGTAGCTGGTGCCGGCCAGCGCGGCGGCGCCCAGCGGCAGGCGGTTGACGCGGCGGCGCACCTCGCCCATGCGCTCGGCGTCGCGGCTGAACATTTCCACATATGCCAGCATGTGGTGGCCGAAGCTCACGGGCTGGGCCACCTGCAGGTGGGTGAAGCCGGGCAGGATCACCTCGACGTTCTTCTCGGCGATGTCGACCAGCGCCTTCTGCAGGTCGACCAGCAGGTCGCCGATGAGGTCGATTTCGCCGCGCAGCCACAGGCGCACGTCGGTGGCGACCTGGTCGTTGCGGCTGCGGCCGGTGTGCAGGCGCTTGCCGGCGTCGCCGACCAGCTGGGTCAGGCGGGCCTCGATGTTCAGGTGCACGTCTTCGAGGTCGAGCTTCCATTCGAAGCTGCCGGCCTCGATCTCGCTGCGGATCTGCGTCATGCCGCGCTCGATGGCGGCGTGGTCCGTCACGCTGATGATGCCCTGGGCCGCGAGCATGCCGGCGTGCGCCAGCGAGCCCTCGATGTCGGCTTGCCAGAGGCGCTTGTCGAAGAAGACGCTGGAGGTGTAGCGCTTCACCAGGTCGCTCATCGGTTCGGAGAACAGGGCCGACCAGGCTTCGGATTTCTTGTCGAGTTGGTTTTGGGTCATGGGAGCCGTCCAGGAAGGCAATAATGGGTTGGTCACCCGATGGATCTGATGTCTGCGATGCGCAACCCGGCGATTTTATCGGCCAGCTCCCCCTCCACGTCCGCTGCGTCGCCGGAACGCGTGCGCGCGCCCGTGCGCGGCGGCCCGGCGCTGTTCGACGCCTGCCAGATCGGCGTGGTGCTGCGCACCGTGGTGTTCGTCGAAGCAGTGGTCGCGGTGGCGACGCTGTTCGTCGTCGGCTCCTTCGGCGAATGGCTGGTGCAAGCGGCCACGGTCACGGGCGGCGCGCTGCCCGCCACGCTGCTGTGGCTGGTGGCGGCCTGCGGGCTCAAGAAGCAGTTGCGGCGCCTGCCGCCCCCGGGCCAGTACGCCGCGGGCGCCGTGCTGGGCGCCGTGGCCTCTCTTTATGGCTGCGGCCTGCTGCGCCTGACCGGCGTGATCGCCAGCGCGCCCTGGCTGGCCAGTGCGCTGGCCGGCGCGCTGTTCGCGGGGCTGGTGATGGCGGCGATGGTGCTGCGCGCGCGCGGCCAGACGCCGGCCGCCACCACGGCCCGGCTCGAAGAGCTGCAGTCGCGCATCCGCCCGCACTTCCTGTTCAACACGCTCAACAGCGCCATCGCGCTGGTGCGCGAAGAGCCGGCCAAGGCAGAAACCATGCTCGAAGACCTGGCCGAGCTGTTCCGCCAGGCGCTCACCGTGCCCGGCGAATCGGGCACGCTGGCCGACGAGATCGCGCTGGCCGAGCGCTACCTCGCCATCGAGCAGGTGCGCTTCGGCGACCGCCTGCGCATCCGCTGGGACCTCGATGCCGCCGCCAGCGACGCGCGGCTGCCGCCCCTGCTGCTGCAGCCGCTGGTCGAGAACGCCATCAAGCACGGCGTGGAGCCCAGCCCCGACGGCGGCAAGCTGCGCATCCGCACCGAGCGGCGCGGCGGCATGGTCGTGATCGAGGTGGTCAACAGCCTGCCGCCGCTGCGCTGGGCCGACGAACCGCTGCCGCGCGGCCACGGCATCGCCCTGGACAACGTGCGCGAGCGGCTGCGCCTGCTGCACGACATGCAGATGCAGTTCAGCGCCGGCATGGACCAGAAGAACTACCGCGTACGCATCGCGATTCCCGCAGACTCTGCCGAATCCCCATGAGCCTCAAGACCCTGATCGTTGACGACGAAGCCCTGGCCCGGTCGCGCCTGCGCACGCTGCTGCGCGACTGCACCTCGCCCGCTGCCGAGGTGACGGCCGAGGCCGCGCAGGGCGAAGAGGCGCTGGCGCACCTGGCCGCGATGGACTTCGACCTGGTGCTGCTCGACGTGCACATGCCCGGCGTCGACGGCATCGAGGTGGCGCGCGCATTGCGCCATCGGCCCGACGCGCCGGCCGTGGTGTTCGTGACGGCGCATGCCAGCCACGCGGTCACGGCCTTCGAGCTGGAGGCGGTCGACTACCTCACCAAGCCCGTGCGCGCCGAGCGGCTGCAGCAGGCGCTGCAAAAGGTCGAGCGCTTCCTGAAGGAGCGCCGCGCTGCCGAGCCCGCTGCCGATGCCGCGCCCGAGTGCGTGCTGATCCAGGACCGGGGCCGCGCCGAGCGCGTGCCGCTGTCCGAGGTGCTGTACCTCAAGTCCGAATACAAGTACCTCACGGTGCGCACCGCCACACGCAGCCACATCCTCGACGGCTCGCTCAACGATTTCGAAGAGCGCTACCCGAACCGCTTTTTGCGCGTGCACCGCAACGCGCTGGTGGCGCGCGCGGCGATCCGCGCGCTCGAACGCTACGACGACGGCGAAGACGCCGACGGCTGGGCGCTGCGGCTCGATTCGGTGCCCGAACCCGTGGCGGTGTCGCGCCGCCAGCTGGCCGCCGTGCGCGAGATGCTCAAGGAGTCGCGATGACCGATGAAACCCCGGCCGGCCCGAAGCCCGCGCCCCCGCGCCCCGTGGCCGCCGACGAACCGCCGCCTGCGCCCGCGCCGGTCCAGGTGCCGGTACCGCCCCCCGAAGCCACCGCGCCTGCTGCACCGGTCGCGCCGAAGGACGATGCGAACTCCGCGCTGCGCAAGCGCCTCGTGCTGCACATGCCGGTCGACGTGCGCAGCGCCTCGCTCGTGGTGCTGGCCGTGCTCGCCAGCGTGTTCGCGCTGCGCTGGGGCCAAGCGGTGTTCGTGCCGCTGATGCTGAGCCTGCTGCTGAACTACGCGCTGTCGCCGCTGGTCGAGCGCCTGCACCACTGGTACGTGCCGCGCTGGATCGGCGCGGCGGTGATCCTGCTGGGCCTGTTCGGCGGGCTCGGGTGGACGGGCTATTCGCTCTCGGGCAGCGCTTCGCAGCTGCTCGACTCGCTGCCGGTCGCGGCGCAAAAGCTCGGCCAGGCCATGCGCCGCAACAAGAACGCCAGCGCCACGCCGCTGGACAGCGTGCAGCAGGCCGCCGCCCAGCTCGAGAAAGCGGCCGAAGAAAACTCCGCCCGCGTGGCCGCGCGCAAGGGCGTGGCGCGCGTCGTCATCGAGCGGCCGGGCTTCAACGTGCGCGACTACCTGCTCAGCGGCACGGTCGGCCTGCTCAACGCGATGGGGCAGCTCACGCTGGTGGCTTTTCTCACCTACTTTGCGCTGTGTTCGGGCGACACCTTCCGGCGCAAGCTCATCAAGATCACCGGGCCCAGCCTGCAGAAGAAGAAGGTCACGGTGCACGTGCTGGACGACATCACGCGCAACATCGAGCGCTACCTGCTGGTGCAGATCCTGGTGAGCGCGCTGGTGGGGCTTGCCACCGGCCTCGCGTTCTGGCTCATCGGCGTGGAGAACGCGGCCGTGTGGGGAATCATCGCGGCCGTGACCAACCTCATTCCGTACATCGGCTCGGTGATCGTGCTGGTGGCGGCCGGGCTCATGGCCTTCCTGCAGTTCAGCAGCATCGAGATGGCACTGCTGGTGGGCGGCGTCTCGCTGGCCATCCACACCGTGGTGGGCAACCTGCTCATGCCCTGGCTCACCAGCCGCACCAGCCGCATGAACCCGGTGGCGGTGTTCGTGGGCGTGATCTTCTGGGGCTGGCTGTGGGGCATCTGGGGGCTGCTGCTGGGCATCCCGATCACCATGGTCATCAAGTCGATCTGCGACCGGGTGGAAGACCTGCAGCCGATCGGCGAGCTGCTGGGCGAATAAACCGGCCCTTCAGGAAGGTGC
The DNA here is from genome assembly GCF_033802765.1 of Variovorax sp. EBFNA2. Lineage (NCBI taxonomy): Bacteria > Pseudomonadati > Pseudomonadota > Betaproteobacteria > Burkholderiales > Comamonadaceae > Variovorax > Variovorax sp. EBFNA2. The sequence continues at coordinate 5,110,495 of NZ_CP138496.1, read as the reverse complement.
ATCGTCCGATGCTGTAAATTATTGCGAATACATTCGCAATAATTCAATGTCCGACGTTTCATCCGCTTCCTTGCCACCCGGGGCCGGCGCCCCGGCCCGGCTGCTTTCCATCGACGCGCTGCGCGGCCTCGTGATCCTGTTCATGCTGCTGGACCACGTGCGCGAGACCTTCTATCTGCACCACCAGGTGCCCGACCCGATGCTCGTGGCGCAGACGCCGGCGGCGCTGTTCTTCGGCCGCCTGCTGGCGCATCTTTGTGCGCCGGTGTTCGTGTTCCTGGCCGGACTGTCGGCCTTTCTCTACGGCGCGAAGCAGGCGGACGGCCGCGCGGCGGCGTCTTCGTTCCTCTGGAAGCGGGGACTTTTCCTCGTGCTGCTGGAGGTCACGGTCGTCAACTTCGCGTGGACCTTCCAGTTCCCGCCGGCCACGGTGTTCCTGCAGGTGATCTGGGTGATCGGGCTGTCGATGCTGGCCTTGTCGGCGCTGGTGTGGCTGCCGCGCCCGGCGCTGATCGTGGTGGGCGTGGTGCTGGTGGCGGGGCACAACCTGCTCGACGGCGTGCACTTTCCGGTCGGCCATGTGCTGCACGTGCCCTGGGCCGTGCTGCACGACCGGGGCTGGATCGAGGTGTCCGATGCCCTGAGGCTGCGCACCTCGTACCCGCTGCTGCCGTGGATCGGCATCATCGCGCTGGGCTACGTTGCGGGGCCGTGGTTCCTGCCCGGCACCGATGCGCCGCAGCGCCAGCGGCGGCTGCTCGCGGGGGCCGTGGGCCTGCTCGTCGGCTTCGTGGCGCTGCGCGCGCTCAATGCCTACGGCGACAAGCCCTGGGCCGCAGGCGACAGCGCGCTGACGACGGTGATGGCCTTCCTCAACGTCACCAAGTACCCGCCGTCCTTGCTGTTCATCGCGCTGACGCTCGGCGTGGGGCTGTGGCTGCTGCGGCTGTTCGAACGCCGGCAGGGCGAGGCATGGCTCGCGCCGCTGGCCGTGTTCGGCGCGGCGCCGATGTTCTTCTACGTGCTGCACCTGTACGTGCTCAAGTTCCTTTACCTCGGCGCAGAGGCGATCTGGGGCCCCAACCAGGGCCGTCTGTTCGGCTTCGACGCCATGTGGATGGTGTGGCTGGCCACCGGCGTGCTGGCCTTCGCGCTGTACCCCGCGGTGCGCGCCTTTGCCGCCCTGAAGGCACGGCGCCGCGACATCGCGTGGCTCAAGTACCTGTGAAGGGCCGGCGATGAAGCGGTTCTGCGGCGCGGCCCTCGCGATGCTGGGCACGTCCGCCCTGGCGGCCGAAGGCGGTGGCTTTGTCGAGGACACGCGTTGGCGCGTGCTCCAGCGCAGCGTGTACGAGCACCGCAGCTACCTGCACGGCGACCGGAGCAACGGCGGGCGCAACGCCACGCTGCCGAAGGCGCGGCGCAGCGACCACGCGCAGGAGTGGGGCTACGGCGTCATGGGCACCGTCGAGTCGGGCTTCACGCCGGGCTGGATCGGTTTCGGCATCGACGCGCACGCCTCGCTCGCGCGCAGCCTCGACGGCGACGACCTGCGCGTCGGCAAGATCCGCATGCTGCCGGTGGACGGCGCGGGCTACGCGCAAGACGGCATCGCGCGCGGCGGCCTGGCGCTGAAGGCGCGCGTCTCCACCACCGTGCTGACGGTGGGCGAGCAACGCGTGAAGACGCCGGTCTTCAGCGCATCCGATTCCCGCCTGCTGCCAGAGACCATGCGCGGCTGGCTGCTCACGAGCCGCGAGTTCGACACGCTCACGCTGCAGGCCGGCCGCTTCACCGGATCGACCGACCGCCATGCGCGCGGCACGAACAACCCGCTGATCGTGAACTACCTCGATCCGAAGTCACCGCGCGGCGACGTGTTCGACTTTGCCGGCGGCACGTGGAAGGGCAGCGCGTCGCTGTCGATCACGGCCTACGTCGGACGGCTGAAAGACACCTGGCGCACCGGCTACCTGGGCGCCCAGTACACGGTGCCGCTGCAAGACAAGCGCGCGTTGTCCTTCGACCTGCAGGTGTATCGCAGCAAGGACACGGGCCGCGCGCTGGCCGGCCCGGTGGACAACACCACCGCCAGCCTGATGTCGACCTACACCCACGGCCCTCATCGTGTGGGCCTGGGCTGGCAGAAGGTCGCGGGCGACACGCCCTTCGACTACGTGACGCGCGGCGCCGTCTGGCTCGGCAATGCGGCGCAACTGTCCGACTTCAACGCGCCGCACGAGCGGTCGTGGCAACTGCGCTACGAAGTCGATGCCGCGCGTTGGGGCGCGCCCGGGTTGAGCCTGGGCGCGGTCTACATCCGCGGCAGCGGCATCGACGGCAGCCGGGTGCCGGCGCGCGGAGGCTATGCATGGCTGGGCTACAGGCAGGGCGGCCGGCACTGGGAGCGCGACCTGTGGCTGCGCTACACGGTCCAGCAGGGCAGCGCGAAGGGGCTGGCGTTCCTGCTGCGCTATGGCGAGCACCGCAACAACAAGGCGCAGGCCGAACTCAACGCACGGCAGATTCGTGTTGCCCTGGAGTACCCGGTCGGCAGGGACTGAGCGGACGGCGCTGTCAGGCCGACGTGGCGGGCAGCTTCTGCACGAAGGTCGCGGCGGGGTCGAGCGGTTGGCCGTCGCGCGTGCGCAGGTCGATCGGCGCCACGGGCTCGCCACCCTCGCGCTCCAGCAGCACCGAATGCGGCTCGCCCGGCGCGAACAGGTTCGCCTCGCCCCAGTGCCGCAGGCCGACCACCACGGGGAACAGGCCGCGGCCCTTGGCCGTCAGCGCGTACTCCTGGTAGAGCGAGCCGTCCGACGCCGGCACGAGGTCGAACACGCCTTCCTGCACCAGCCACTTCAGCCGGTCGGCCAGGATGTTTTTGGCCACGCCCAGGCTCTGCTGGAACTCGCCGAAGCGCCGCATGCCGTCGAAGGCGTCGCGCACGATCAGCAGCGACCACTGGTCGCCGACGATCTCGAGGGCGCGCGCCATCGGGCAGGCGTCGAACCTCAGACTTTTTCTCCTGGCCATCGTGTGTTTGTCCTGTGCGTCCCTGGGATGGCGGGATTAGACCGCAGCGCTGGATTGGTTGCAAATTAAAACCAATAGCGCTAGCATTCGTCTGGTTTTAATTTGAAACCTGAAATGACCATGACCGTCCCAGCAAACATTCCCTCCGGCGGTGACGCCGTGCCCGGCCTGCGCGCCAGCCCCGTGCGCGTGGCCGTGGTGCAGTTCGATCCGCAGGTCGGCGTCGAGAACCTCGCGCGCAACGCCGCCGCCGTGCACCAACAGCTCGAGGCTGCCGTGGCCGGCGGCGCGCAGCTCATCGTGCTGCCCGAGCTGGCGACCACCGGCTACTGCTTCAGCGGCCGGGCCGAGGCCTTTGCCCATGCCGAGCCCGTGCCGCACGGCCCGACCGTGCAGGGCTGGGTCGCGTTCGCGGCGCAGCACGGCGTGTACCTCGTCGGCTGCCTGGCCGAGCAGGACGGCATGCAGCTGTTCGACACGGCCGTGCTCGTTGGCCCCGAGGGCTACATCGGCCGCTACCGCAAGACGCACCTGTGGAACAACGAGAAGCTGTGGTTCACGCCCGGCAACGAGGGCTACCGGGTGTTCGAGACGAAGATCGGCCGCATCGGCCTGCTCGTGTGCTGGGACATCTGGTTTCCCGAGGCGCCGCGCATCGTGGCGCAGCAGGGCGCCGACATCCTCTGCGTGCCCACGGGCTGGGTCTGGACGCCGCCGCCGCTGTACGACGCCAGCGGCGTGTGCATGCCGGCCTACCTGACGATGGCGGCCGCGCACACCAACAACGTCTTCATCGCCACCGCTGACCGCGTGGGCCAGGAGCGCGGCACGGGCTTCATGGGCAACTCGCTGATCGCGGGCACCAACGGCTGGCCGATGGGGCGCATCGCCGGGCCCGAGGAAGAAACCATCCTCTATGCCGACGTCGACCTGGGCGCCGCGCGTTCGGCACCGATCTGGACACCGCTCAACGACCTGCACCGCGACCGGCGAACCGATCTGTACGACGCGATGCTGGGCTATCGGGGCGGTGTGGCACTGCCGCGCTGAGGCGCGCGAAGCGCACGATCATCCACGGCCCGAGCAGCGCCCCGAGCCCGACCGAGCTCCACGCCGCCACCCACGCGTACGTGCTGCCGAAACCGAACTGCGCCTGCCCCCAGTCGAGCGCCAGCCCGAACACCCAGGGGCTGAGCGCGCCCGCGCCGAAGCCCATCACCGAGCGAACCGAGAACGCCACGCCGAGCCGGTGCGGCGCCACCACATCGGCCAGCGCGGTCGAGTAGACCGACGAATCGGCGATGGCCAGCAGGTTGTACAGCGCCGCCATCGCGGCCAGCGCCCACAGCGGCCAGGTCCACATCCAGCCGAAGGTGAACGACAGGCTCAGGCTCGCGACGGTGGCGATCATCATCACGCGCGCGCGGCCCAGCCGGTCGGACGCGGCGCCGCCCACCACGCTGCCGAACACGCTCACGAGGTGCGCGAACGCGGCCAGCGCGATGCCCGCGGCCGGCCATGCGCTCGCACCGCCGCGGGACGAGGCCATGAGGTAGGCGGGCAGCCAGGCCCACAGCGCCATGAGTTCCCAGCAGTGGAAGGTGTAGGCCCAGTTGCCGGCCATCGCGGGCCGGTCGCGCACGGTTGCGTTCAGCGCCTGCAGCACGCCTTCGCGCGGTGCGCCAACGGCCGGCGACACCGGCGGCTGCATGCGCCGCAACGCGAGCACGGACAGCAGCACGCCCGCCACCGTGCAGCCCGCTGCCACCAGCAGCCCGAGGCGCCAGTGCGCCACCACGCTGAACCCCGCCACCACCGCGAGCGACAGTGCATAGCCCATCGACGCCGCGCCGAGAAACAACCCCATCGCACGCCCGCGCACCGCCGGCCCGGCATTGAGCGACAGCAGCTGCAGCCCCGGCGTGTACGAGGCGCCCGCGCACAGGCCCGCCAGGCCGTACAGCAGCAGGGCGGAGCGGTGGTCGTGCGAGAAGAGCGCGAAGGCCAGCGCAGCCGCCGCACCGATCGCGCCGCCCACCACGAAGATGCGGTGCGGGCCGTAGCGGTCGGCCAGCAGGCCCACGGCGAACAGCGAGCTCATGTAGCCCACGTGCCAGGCGCTCTGGATGGAGCCGGCCTGCGCGGCCGTCATCTGCCAGTCGGCCATCATGAACGGCAGCACGCCCGAGTAGGCCGTGACGATCATCCCCTGCAGCAGGCGGCTCGCGCACAGCAGCGCGAGCCATCCGCGCTGCGGCGGCGCCGGGGTGGGGGTGTCAGCGCAGTGCACGCTGCATCAGCACCGTGTCGACCCACTGGCCGAACTTGAAGCCGACGTTGCGCAGCACGCCGACCGTCTCGAAGCCCAGGTTCGCGTGCAGCCGTTGCGAGCCCGCGTTGCCGCTGTGGCCGATGCACGCGACCATCTGCATGAAGCCGGCCGCGGTGCAGCGGTCGATCACCGCCTGCAGCAGCGCCGTGCCGATGCCGTGGCCGTGCATGTCGGGTGCGACGTAGATCGAGTCTTCCACCGTGTGCCGGTAGGCCGAGCGCGCGCGGTAGGGGCTGGCGTAGGCGTAGCCGGCCACCTCGCCATCCTTCAGTGCCACCAGATAGGGCAGGCCGCGGGACAGCACGTCGGTGCGGCGCGTGTGCATCTGCGCGACGGTGGGCACTTCTTCTTCGAACGAGCACAGGTCGTGCTGCACGTAGTGGCTGTAGATGGCCTGCACGCGGGCCATGTGGTGGGGCTCGGCATCGGCAATGTCGAGTGCAGCGAGCGCGGTGGATGCAAGGGTGGGGGAAGACATGGCCCGATCTTGACGCGCCGGAATCGATAAGTGAAGCTTGGTCAAGCTATGCGGTGCATAAGGAATACTTTGGAAAAAAACCTCAACCTCGACCAGCTCGCCACCTTCGGCCTCGTGATCGAAACCGGCAGCTTTTCCGCCGCGGCCGACCGGCTCGGCCTGTCGCAGCCGGCCGTGAGCCTGCAGGTGCGCCAGCTCGAACGACGGCTCGCGGTGCGGCTCATCGAGCGGGTCGGCAAGCGCGCGAGCGCCACGCCGGCCGGTGCGGAGCTGCTGCGCCATGTGCCGCAGATCGAGGCGGCGGTCGAGAACGCGATCGACGCACTGGCCGACCACGCGCGCGGCGTCACGGGCCGCGTGCGGCTGGGCACGGGCGCCACCGCCTGCCTGTACTTTCTGCCCGCGGTGCTGCGCCAGTTGCGCGAGGCGTTCCCGGCGCTCGGCGTGGTGGTGAGCACCGGCAACACCGACGAGTACGTGCGCAAGGTGGAAGACAACAGCCTCGACCTCGCGCTGGTCACGCTGCCCGCAGCCGGGCGCTCGCTGAGCGTGATCCCCGTGTGCGACGACGCGTTCGTCGCCATCGGCCGTGCCGACCTCGCGCCGCTCAAAGCCCGCGTCACGCCGGCCGACCTGGCGACGCTGCCGCTGGTCCTGTTCGAGCCCGCGGCCAACACGCGCAAGCTGGTCGATCGATGGTTTGCTGCCGAGGGCCTGCAGCCGCAGCCCGTGATGGAGCTGGGCAGCGTCGAGGCGATGAAGGAGATGGTGGCCGCCGGGCTTGGCTACGGCCTCGTGCCCGGCATGTCGATGGCGGGGCGCGGTGCCCACCCGGCGCTGAAGGTCAGCCGCCTCGCCCCGCGCATGCATCGCACGCTGGCAGTGGTGGTGCGCCGCGACAAGCCGCTCAACAAGGCGCTGCGCACGGTGCTCGAGGCGATCGTGGCGGCCGGCAAGAAGCCCGGCCGCCGTTAGAGAGCGAGCGCGCTTATTCCGGAATGGCCGCCAGCGGCGCCGCACCGCCGCGTGCGCGGCCCAGCGTGCCGACGATGAGCGCGGCTATCAGCACCAGCACACCGCTGAGCACCATCGTGGGCGAGATGCCGCGGCTGTCGACCATGAGGCCGCCGATCAGCGCGCCCGAGGCGATCGCCACCTGGAAGCCCGTCACCAGCAGGGCCTGGCCGGCTTCCTGCGCGTCGGGCACGGCTTCCATCATCCAGCCGGTGAGCGCCACCGGAATGAGGCCGAAGGCCACGCCCCAGATCACCACCACGACCGCGCCGGCCACCATGCCGGTGCCGATCAGCGTCGACAGCAGCAGCGCCGTGGCGAGCATCAGCGCTGCCAGCAAGGTGGTGCCGCGCACGCTGCGCGCCACCAGGCTGCCGCCGAGGAAGGTGCCGATGAAGCCGACGGCGCCATAGACCAGCAGCAGCGTCGAGACCTCGTTGGCCTGCAGGCCGAACACCTGCTGCAGCAGCGGCTTCAGGTAGGTGTAGGCCGCGAAGTGGCCGGCAATGAAGAACAGCACCGCGAGCAGGCCGACCTGCGCCATGCGGCGCGTGAGCGGCGTGAGCAGGTCGCGCGCACCGATGGCGCGTTGCGGCGGAATGGCCGGCAGCAGCCACAGCTGCACCAGCAGCACGGCCGCGGCCAGCGCGCCGGTCACGGCGAACGAGGCGCGCCAGCCGAACATCGTGCCCAGCCACGAGCCCGCGGGCACGCCGAGCACCGTGGCGGCCGACACGCCGGCCAGCACCAGCGACATGGCACGGGGCTTCGAGGCGTCGGGCACCAGCTGTGTGGCGGCAGCGGGCGCGAAGGTCCAGAAGCCGCCGACGGCCAGGCCGAGCATGAGGCGCGCGACCACCATCGTCGTGAAGTTGGGCGCGAACGCGGCCAGCAGGTTCGAGGCGATCAGCAGCAGCGTGAGCGCGATCAGCACCGTGCGGCGGTCGAGCCGGCCCGAGGCGACGATCAGCGCCGGCCCGGCAAAGGCGGCGAGCACGCCGGGCATCGTGATCATCAGGCCGGCCGTGCCGTCGGACACGTTCAGGCCGCGCGCGATGTCGGTGAGCAGGCCGATGGGCATGAATTCGGTCGACACCATCGCGAAGGTGCCGACGGCGATGGAGCCGACCGCGAGCCAGGCGGAGCGGGTGGGGGCGGCGTCAGAAGTGGCGGCCTCGCGCGCGGGCGCTGCGAGGTCGTCGATGCAGGGGTTGCTGCCGGAAGAATTCATCATGGAGATGCTGTCCTTGAACGCATCGGCGATGAAGGCGCCAATGCCGGTGTGGGGGCATTGGAGTGTGCGAGCGGGCCGCCTTGCGACCAAGGGGCGGTGGAGCAGTAGACAGTTTCCCTCAGGCGAACAATCGACCTCTTGGGTGTCTGAAGCCACCTGGGGATGCGGCAATGGCGCCTTTCGCCATCACCGTCTTTTTGAGTTGCCGAAATTAAGTGTGGGCGTGGCGCAACTGCAGCGCCTGTCCATCGGCCACGAACGATTCGTCGACCAGCACGCGGAAGGCCGTGCCCTGCACGAACTTCGGTTGCGCGACGGCCGGCGAGAGGAACTCGATGTCGAGCGCGACCGGCGTGCCGCGCGCGAGCGAGGAGCCCTGCGGCACGCGCCAGCGTGCCGAGAAGCCTTCGGTGCCGAGCACCAGCGCGCCCCGGTATTCGCCGGGGCCCAGCGGCACATCTTGCGCGGGCACCGAGGGCCGGCGAAAGGTCAGCTGGGCCTGCAGATGCGGCGTGAATTCGGGTAGCGTGTCGAAGCCCTCGGGCGGGGCCTGCTTGGTCGCGCGGCGCGGCAGCTTGCCGATGAGCCACGCGATCACGTTGCCGATGATCGGCACCCACAGCACCATCAGCAGCGTGCCGATGTCGCGCGTGGTGGAGCCGGGCGTGGCGTAGTGCCGCACGATGGCGCCGCCGACGGCCACGCACAGCAGGATCATGACGATGAGTCGTCGGCGGAACTGGATTTTGGTCATGAATGCGCGGGGTGAAAGCGGGTCCGGACCATAACCTACGCCGTCAACTGCCCTTCACCCGCCCCTTCACCCGCCCTTTCACCTGCCGCTTCAGCGACCCGCAGCACCGCATCCGCCGGCAGCGCCTGCCAGTCGATCCATTCGCCCACCGTCACATGGTGCGTGGGCGCGGCGGCGCCTTCGACGCTGCCCCATTGCAGCGTCAGCCGGTGCGTGCCGAGCCGCAGCGCCAGCTCGAAGCCCGGCCAGTGCGCGGGCACGTGCGGCGTCATCGACAGCTGCCGGCCCTTCACGCTCAGGCCCAGCAAGGTCTCGACCGCCGCGCGGTGCAGCCACGCGGCCGAGCCGGTGTACCAGCTCCAGCCGCCGCGGCCCACATACGGCGCGGCGCCGTAGACGTCGCCCGCCATCACGTAGGGCTCCAGCTCGTAGACCGGGCCGCGCGCGGGGTGCTGCGAACGGTGGGCCGGGCTCAGGCCTTCGAAGCTCTGCCAGGCCGCTTCATGGTCGCCCTGCAGCGCCTGCGCCATCAGCGCCCACACGGCGCCGTGCGAGTACTGGCCGCCGTTCTCGCGCACGCCGCGCGGGTAGGCCTGGATGTAGCCCGGGTTGTTGGTCGACTGGGCAAACGGCGGCACCAGCAGCCGCAGCAGGCCGGCCGGTTCGTCGTGCAGCTGCGACCGGATGGCGGCCATGGCCGGCCCCGTGTGGGCCGCGTCCGAGGCGCCCGACAGCACCGACCAGGCCTGCGCGATCAGGTCGATGCGGCACTCGTCGTTGGTCGACGAGCCCAGCGGCGCGCCGTTGTCGAAGAAGGCGCGGCGGAACCAGGCGCCGTCCCAGCCGGCGTCGTGCAGTGCGGCGATCCAGCCCGTGCGTGCCTCGGTCCAGCGCGCGGCGCGTTCGTGTTCGCCGCGTGCTTCGGCGATGGGCGCGAAGCGCTCGACCACGCTGCACAGGAACCACGCGAGCCACACCGATTCGCCGCGGCCTTCGTGGCCGACGCGGTTCATGCCGTCGTTCCAGTCCCCGGTGCCCATCAGCGGCAGGCCGTGCACGCCGGTGGCCAGGCTGCGGTCGATGGCGCGTGCGCCGTGGTCGAACACGGTGGCCATGCGGCCGCTGTGCTGCGGCGCGTAGTAGGCGTCTTCGGCGCCCTCGGGAATGCCGGGGCCTTCGATGAAGCCGACCATCTCGTCGAGCAGCGAGGCGTCGCCCGTCACCTCGACGTAGTGCGCCGACGCGTACGGCAGCCACAGCAGGTCGTCGGAGAAATGCGTGCGCACGCCGGCGCCGCCGGGCATGTGCCACCAGTGCTGCACGTCGCCTTCGGGAAACTGGCGTGCCGCGTTCACGAGGATCTGCTCGCGCAGGCGCGGCGGGTCGGTGAGCGCAAAGGCCATCGCGTCCTGCAACTGGTCGCGAAAGCCGAAGGCGCCGCCGGCCTGGTAGAAGCCGGCCTTCGACCAGAGCCGGCACGCCAGCGTCTGGTACACGAGCCAGCGGTTGACCAGCGCATCGAACAGCGGGTCGGGCGTGCGCACCTGCAGGCGGCCCAGCAGGTCGTCCCAGAAGCCGCGCACCTGCGCCAGCGCCTCGGGCACGTCGCGCTGCCGCCAGCGGCGTGCAAGCTCGAGCGCTGCGTCGGCCGTGCCCGCGTGGCCCAGTACGAAACTGAAGCTCGCGGTTTCGCCGGATGCCACGACGAACTCACCGCCGATGGCCGCGCAGGCATCGAGCCCGCTGCCGGCGCGGCGCGCCAGCGTGTCGGGCACTTCGACGATGCCGCGGCCGGCGAAGAATTCGCTGCGGTCGCAGGTCCATTGCGTGGCCCCGGTCGTCGCGCCCTGCAGGCCCGCGAGCAGCAAAAAGGCGGCGCTGCCGCCGAAGCCCGTGCTCGATTCGCGCTGCTGGCCGAACACGGCCGGCTGGTCTTCGGGCTTCCAGCAATGCACGGTGCGCCGTTCGCCGCGCGCGGCGCCCAATTGCCACTCGACCATCGCGAGCGCGCGCAGGCGGCGCTGGCCGGCGCCTTCGTTGCGCACGCGCACGTGCACCAGCTTGACGGCTTCGTCGCGGTCCGCGAAGAAGGTGGTTTCGAGCACGAGGTCGCCTTGGCGGACCTCGAAGACCGAGTAGCCCTGCCCGTGCCGTACGAGGTGAAGGGTGGCGCTATCGCCGCTATTGCCACCGCCGGCGGGCGTGAGCGGCAGCATCTCGCGCGTCGCCACGTCCTGCAGCAGGTAGTGCTCGAAGGCCGGGTCTTGCACGGGGTCGTTCGACCACGGCGTGACCTGGTGCATGCGGCTGTTGCCGGCCCAGGTGTAGCCCGTGCCCCACTCGGACACCTGGAAGCCGAAGGCGGCGTTGGCGATCACGTTGATCCAGGGGCGCGGCGTGCGGCGGTCGGGGCCGACCTCGAAGCGGAACTCGCCGCTCTCGGCGTCGAAGTCGCCGGTGGCGGTCGTGGATGTCGACGAAGCCGTCTGCCGCGTCAACAGCGGCGTGCGGTGCTGCACCGGTGCGCTGCTGTCGTCGGCGATCGTCGGGCTGCGCGCCTCGTGCAACGCAGCCACCTGCACTTCGAGCGCGCGGCCGTCGGCCGTGAACACCACGCGCGCCAGGCTGGAGAGCGCGGCCTTTTCCGACGGCACCACGTCCTGGTCGCGCAAGAGGTAGAAGCCGGCCGTGTCGTTGCGCGGAAAGCTGTTCTGCGTCTGATGCGCGACGCGCGAGCGCAGCGTTTCGATCTCGCGCTGCAGCGGCATGAGGTACGAGTTCGGTTCGCTGTTGAGCACCACGAGGTCGCAGGCCACGCCGCCGAAGCCCCACCACGGCTGCGCGCGCAGCAGCGTGTTGATGAGGCCCATGCCGTTCATCGAATGGATGTACACGAGCACGATGGGCTTGTCGCCCGAGATGCCGAAGCGCCAGATCTGGCGCAGGTCGATCAGCCCGCGGTCGCTCATCACGCGCGGCGTGGTGTAGGTGAGGATGGTCGTCAGGTCCTGCAGCGCGAGGTTCTGCGCGGGCGCAATGCTCAGGTCGCGCAGCCGCACCTGCGCCAGCGTGGCGGCCATGCGCGTGGCGCGCTCCACATGCATCGGCTGCAGGTAGCGGTCGATGCTGGGCATCAGCGCCTCGATGCTCTCGTCGGCGGCGGTGGCAAAGCTCAGGCGCGCGGTGATGCCCGGCGCAATCGACAGGCGCACGCGCAGGCAGGCGATCGGGTCCAGGCCGTTCACCTGCTTGCCCTGGGCTGTGAGCGGTTGCGCATCGAGCGCGGGGTCGGCCAGCGTGCGATTGCGGCCGATGAAGGCGCGCCGGTCGGTCATGCAGTCGATCGACAGCACGTTGGCATCGACCGAGGCCAGGAAGTGAACCGCGGCCACCACCGCGTCGCCATGCAGGCGCGGCTTGCGCGACAGCAGCAGCGCGCGCCACGTGGGCTCCCAGCGCGATTCGACGAACAGGTTGGCAAAGGCCGGATGCGCCTCGTCGGCCTTGGGGTTCGACAGCACGGGCTCGAAGTACGAGACGAGTTCGAGCGTGCGCGTTTCGTCGCCCGAGTTGTGCAGCGTGATGTTGCGCAGCTCGGTGTCGTCCTCGGGGCTGATGAGCACCGTGGTGCGCACCTGCAGGCCGGGGCCGGCCGCGTCGAACTGCACCTGGTCGGCCAGGAAGCGTGTGCGGTAGAGCCAGTCGGCACCGGGCGCGGGCAGGGCGGTGAGTGAGGTGAGGTCGCTTTGCCCTCCGTCTTTTTGGACATCGCGCACATAGAAGAAGGTGCCGTAGCTGTCGCGCAGCGGATCGTCGCGCCAGCGCGTCACGTTGAACGCGCGCCAGCGGCTCACGCCCGCGCCGTTGGCGCGCAGCGCCACCGTGTAGCGGCCGTTCGACAGCAGGTGCGTGGGCTGGAAGCCCGGCCCCATCGGGTCGACCACGCGCGGCTGGAACAGCGGCGCCAGCTCGGCCTGGCTGGGCTCGGGCGGCGTGCGCGGGTCGGCGCTGCCGATGATCTGCCGCGGCGTGCGCTCGTGCAGCAGCGCCTCGTGCGCCTGCACCAGCGCGGCACTGCCGAACCAGCGGCGCGGCGCGTCGGCGCACAGCAGGTTGCACAGCGCGACCAGCGACATGCCCTGGTGGTGTGCCATGAAGTTGCGCACCACGGTGAAGTCCTGGCCCTGGGCCTGGCGCGAGGTGGTGAAGTCGACCGCATCGAGAAAGCCGAACTCGCCGCGCGCGCCGAGCGCTTCGAGCCGCTGCAGGTTGAGCACCGCCGCTGCGGGCGCGAAGGGCGCGGCCATCAGGGTGGCGTAGGGTGCCACCACGCGGTCGGTCGGTGGCGTGCGCCGCAGCGCCAGGCGCGGCACGCCGAAGGGCGAGTACTGGTAGGCCAGCGAATGGTCTTGCGCGAAGTAGGCCGACTCGGACACGCCCCACGGCATGTTCTGCGCACGGCCGAAGGCCTGCTGTTCGTCAATGGCCGCGGCGTTGGCCACTTGCAGCAGGCCGTCGGTGGGCTCGGTCATCACGAGCGCCGGCATCAGGTACTCGAACATCGAGCCCGACCACGACTTGAGGCTGGGCTGGAAACCCACCAGCAGGAACGGCCGGCCCAGCGCCATCCAGTGGCGGCGCGGCACGTCGCCCTTGGCAATCGCCAGGAAGCTCAACAGGCGCGACTCGGAGGCCAGCAGGTCGTAGTAGCTGGCGTCGAGCACGTTCTCTTCGACGCGCAGGCCGATGTGGAACAGGTGGCGCTTGGCGTCGTAGAGGCCGCTGAAGTCCATGCCGTCGTGCAGCGCGTCGCAGCGTTGGGCCAGGGCTTCCAGCGCGGGGGCTTCGTGGCTCTGGCAGCCTTCTTCCGCTGAGAAGGCGCGGCAGGCCTGCGCCACGGTGACGAGGTGGCCCGCGAAGTTGCCGCTGTCCACGCTCGACACATAGTCGGGCGGCAGCGGCTTGAGCGTCTGCGTGTCGTACCAGTTGAACAGGTGGCCGTTGTGCTTCTGCATGCGGTCGACGGTGTCGAGCGTGGCCGCGAGGCGTGCCAGCAGGCCGGCCGTGTCGATCCAGCGGAATTCGCGCGCGCAACAGGCGGCCAGCAGGTACATGCCGATGTTGGTCGGCGAGGTGCGGTGCGCAAGGGTCGGCTGCGGTTCGAGCTGCAGGTTGTCGGGTGGCAGGTGGTTGTCGTCCGGGCCGACCACGTGCTCGAAGAAGCGCCAGGTGTCGTGCGCCAGCGTGTCGAGGTAGCTGCGTTGCGCGGGCGGGAGCGGGTCTTCGGTTTGTGCGTCAACGCGGCTGCCCCACCAGGCTGCGATGGGCGCCAGCGACCAGAGCACGAAGAGCAGCGGGCCGATCACCGGGTAGGCGCTCCAGTTCGCGAGCACGGCGAGCACCAGGCACACGGCGCTGCTGAGGGCTGCGCTGCGCACGAAGGGCTTCAGGCGCTGGCTCGATTGCGCCTGCGCCTGATCCGCTGTCGTCCATTGCAGCAGGTGCCTGCGGCTCACGAGCAGCCGCCAGGTGGCGAGGAAGGCCGCGTCGAGCAGCAGGCGCGTCTGCGCCGCCAGCTGCACGAACTGCCAGGCCGCGCCGGCCATGGCGCGCAGCAGCTCGACCGCGCCCACGTCGAAGAAGTGGCGCAGCTCGATCGCTCGCCGTGTCGGCACCAGGCCGGCCAGCGCGCCGAGCAGCGGGCCCAGCGTGAGCGCCGCGCCGACGGCGGCCAGCGCCCAGCCCAGCGGCATGGCCTGCGTGAAGATCACCAGCACCAGCAGCGCGAAAGACGCCGGCACGACCAGCGAGCGGCGCAGGTTGTCGCTCATCTTCCACAAGCCCAGTGCGTCGATGCCGAAGCGGCGCGCGCGCCACATCAGCGGCAGCAGCTGCCAGTCGCCGCGCACCCAGCGGTGCACGCGCGAGGCGGCCACACCGGCGTGGTGGGGATGGTCTTCGACCAGCACCACGTCGCTGACCATCGCGCAGCGCGCGACGCTGCCTTCGAGCAGGTCGTGGCTCAGCACGGCGCTGTCGGGCAGGCGGTCGTTCAGCGTGGCGTGCACCGCGCGCACGTTGAGCAAGCCCTTGCCGGTGAAGGAACCGCTGCCGAACACGTCCTGGTAGATGTCGGACGCGCCGCTGCCGTACGGGTCGAGCCCGCACTGGCCGGCGAACACCCAGTGGAAGAACGAGCGCTCGCTGCGCATCGGAAACGGCGTGACGATGCGCGGCTGCAGGATGCCGAAGCCCGCGACCACGCGCCGGCTTTGCATGTCGATTTCGGGCGCGTTCAGCGGATGCGCGGCAATGGACACGAGGTCGCGCAGCGCGCCGGGCGGCAGGCCGGTGTCGCTGTCGAGCGTGAGCACGTAGGGCGTGCGGCCGGGCGCGAGCTGCTGGCCCGGTGCGAGCGGAAGAAAGCCGCTGCCGTCGCCGCTGGCCAGCAGGCGCATGAGCATTTCGAGCTTGCCGCGCTTGCGCTCCCAGCCCATCCAGCGCTGCTCGGTTTCGCTCCAGCTGCGCGGACGGTGCAGCAGCAGGAAGCGCGGTGCAGTGCCTTCCGCCGGGGGGTACTTGGCGTTGAGGGCGGCGATGTGCTGCTGGGCATCGTCGAGCAGGGGCCCGTCTTCGGGCATTGAGGCTTGCGAGGCGTCGGCCCAGTCGGTCAGCAGCGCGAACTGCGCGTACGCCTCGCGGTTGGCGAGCCAGTGCAGTTCGAGGCGGTGCGCGAGCTTCGCGTTGTTCGCGGTCGAACCCAGCATCGTGGGCATGACGACGAGCGCGCGGTGCCGCTCGGGAATGCCGTTCGCAAAATCGAGACGTGGCAATGCCTGCACGCGCACCGACTCCGCCATGATGCGTTGCGCCAACGAAATCAGCGCTTCAGACAGGGGCCATGCGAGCAGCAGCAACGCCGCAACGGTGGTCCAGTCGCCGCGATGCGGCAGGCCGTGCACCACGGCCGCCAGCAGCAGCGCAGTGCCGAGGGTGACGGACCCCACGTAGACGGGCAGGCGCCAGCCGCGATGGCTGCGCGCGGACCCCTTATTTGATGTGTGTGCGGAACGGCCCGAGGGTCCGTTCGCCTGCAGCGACGCGATCAGCGCGGGCCGGCCCTGGCCGAAGAGGTAGTAGCCGGCGGTGCCGTCGGCGCGGTCGGTCTCGGCGCCGGCTTCATCGGCCGGCGCGGCGGACGCCAGCGTGACCACGGCCTGCGCCACTTCGCGCTCGGGCCGTTCGGTGTTGCGCGCCACCTGCTCCATCGCATGTGTGATCTGCTGGCGCGTGAGTTCGCTCTCGTTCGCAAAGCTCGGCAGTTCGCGCAGCACGCGCAGCGAGCGGCTCACCGGTTCGATGAGGTCGCTCCACTCGACCTGGCCGATCATGCGCAGCGTCGTGATGATGTTGCCGACCGTGAGGTTGGCCGCGGCCTGCGCGTTCTGCGCGTCGCCGATCAGCGCCGGGCCGTTGGGGCAGTGCTGCTCCGTCCAGCGCACCAGCGCGGGCATGTCGTCGCCGTGCTCGACGGGCAGGCGCTGCCACAGCTGCGTGAGGTAGTTGTCCTGCAGACCGTGGCTTTGCAGCGCGCGGTAGAGCACGTCGAGGTCCTGCACCGACAGGTGCGGCGCTGCGTCCCACGCAGCGTGCGCGATCTCGCGCGCGACCTTGTTCTCGGCAATGCTCTCGGCCACGCGGCGCAGGTTTTCGAGCAGCACCACGCGCAAGGTGGTGGGCAGCGCCCACAGTTCGCCGAGCATGAGCTCGTCGATGTCTTGATAAGCGTTGAGGAAGGCCGTAAACAGCGTCTTGTTGAGCACGCTGTCGGTGTGCGCCACATAGGCCCACGCAATGCCGTACACGCGCGGCAGCCCCGCCAGCGGCGGCGTGACGAGCTTGGGCAGGCGCGCGTAATAACTGCGCGGCACGCCGTCATGGATCTGCTGGAGCTGCGCCTCGACGAGGTGGAAGTTGTCGAGCAGCCACTCGGCCGCCGGCGACACATAGCGCCCGCTGCGCGAGATCAGCGCGATGTAGTCGAAGGCCGCGCGCAGCGATTCGAGGTTTTCGTCGACACGGGGAAAGAAGGGCGACCCTTCGCGGGCGCTGTGCGGGTCGTTCTCGACCACCTGGGCACGGGCCAGGCTGTGGCCGTGCTGTTCAAAACGTTGGGCGCCGAAGAGTTCGGCGCGAATCGGGAGTGCTACCGGGTCGTGCGGACCGAGCAGGAGGGACCGGGCGTAGTGACTGAGCCCTTGAAGGCGGTCGACGACGGCAGCGGCGCTCAAGTGACGGCGAACAGGCCGATGCCCAGAACCGCGGCCACGCAGGCCATCGTGACGATACGGCCCGCAGCGAGCGCGCGCACACGTTGCATGTGGCTTCGCACCGAGAACCATCGCCCGTGGGCACGTGCACAGTGGTGCATGTGTGAAGCCAGGGCTTCGAAATCGCTGCCGACAAAGTCGATCTGCGAATGGGAAAGGGACTGCGGGACGGACATTGCAACGGGCTCCTGTGAAACGACTTCGAGCTGCCGCGCGATTGCGAGAACTGTGAACGTGTCCCGACCGTACCCTTTTAAATGACCTTACAGGGACCTCATTGCCGACAGCGCACGTAGGAAAGGGCGCACAGGGCGCCCTTTGTCCATGGAGGCTGCGTGCAGATCAGCCCGTGTTGCGCAACCCCGCCGCCACCCCGTTGATCGAGATGTGGATGCCGCGCTGCAGCCGCTCACCGCCGTCGCCCGCGCGATAACGCCGCATCAGCTCGACCTGCAGGTGGTGCAGCGGGTCGATGTAGGGGAAGCGGTGGCGCACCGAGCGCTGCATTTCGGCATTGCCCTCGAGCCGTTGTTTCGCGCCCGTGATGAGCGTGAGCGCGTCCGACG
Organism: Variovorax sp. EBFNA2; assembly: GCF_033802765.1. Lineage (NCBI taxonomy): Bacteria > Pseudomonadati > Pseudomonadota > Betaproteobacteria > Burkholderiales > Comamonadaceae > Variovorax > Variovorax sp. EBFNA2. The sequence continues at coordinate 5,092,751 of NZ_CP138496.1, read as the reverse complement.
TGCGTTGCCATTCAGACTCGATCATCGAGAACACCTTCTGGCGCAGCTTGCGGTCGGTGACCAGTTCGGCATAGCGCGAGGCCAGCGCGAGGTCGCTCTTGGCCAGCACCATGTCCATGTTCGACAGCAGCGTGCGAAAGAACGGCCACTGCGCATACATGCGCTGCAGCAGCGCCACGCGTTCCTTCTTGCCTGCGCCGTTGCCGGCAGCAGCCAGGAATTGCTCCACGCCCGAGCCGAAGCCGAACCAGCCCGGCAGCGTGAGGCGGCACTGGCCCCAGCTGAAGCTCCACGGCACCGCGCGCAGGTCGTCGATCTTGTGGCTCGGGTTGCGCGACGCGGGGCGCGAGCCGATGTTGAGTTCGGCGATTTCGCGGATCGGCGTGGAGCCGAAGAAGTAGTCGCCGAAGCCCGGGGTCTCGTACACCAGCTTGCGGTACGCGGCCATGCTCGCGGTCGAGAGTTCGCCCGCGGCCGAGAGGAAGGTGGCCGGCGCCGGCTTGCCCTGCGGCAGCAGCGTGGCTTCGAGCGTGGCGGCCACCAGCGTCTCGAGGTTGCGCCGGCCGATCTCGCGGTTGGCGTACTTCGAGCCGATGACTTCACCCTGCTCGGTGAGGCGGATCTGGCCGCGCACCGTGCCGGGCGGCTGCGCCAGGATGGCCTGGTAGCTCGGGCCGCCGCCGCGTCCGACGGTGCCGCCGCGGCCGTGGAACATGCGCAGGCGGATCGGGTTCTTTTTCTTCTTGTTCAGCTCGTCGAACAGCGACACCAACGCGATGCCCGCGCGGTACAGCTCCCAGTTGCTGGTGAAGATGCCGCCGTCCTTGTTGCTGTCGCTGTAGCCGAGCATCACGTCCTGCTCGCCGCCCGAGCGTTCGATGAGCGACTGGATGTTCGGCAGCGCGTAGAAGGCGCGCACGATGGGCGCGGCGTTGCGCAGGTCTTCGATGGTCTCGAACAGCGGCACCACGATGAGGTCGCAGGTCGCGTTGCTGTCCATCGCGCCGCGCAGCAGGCCCACTTCCTTCTGCAGCAGCAGCGCTTCGAGCAGGTCGCTCACCGTTTCGGTGTGGCTGATGATGTAGTGGCGGATGGCCGCGGCGCCGTAGCGCGCACGCGCCGTGCGTGCAGCCGCGAAGATGGCCAGCTCGCTTCTGGCGAGCGGCGAGTAGTCGGCGTCGGGCACGCGCAGCGGGCGCGCATCGTCGAGCAGCTTGAGCAGCAGCGTCTGCTTGGCCTCTTCGGCCAGCGAGGCGTACGACGGCTCGATGCGCGCCGTGGCCAGCAGCTCGGCGATCACGGCCTCGTGCTTGTCGGAACTCTGGCGCAGGTCGACCGTGGCCAGGTGGAAGCCGAACACCTCCACCGCGCGGATCAGGGGACGCAGGCGCGGCGCGGCGAGCACGGTGCCGTGCTTCTCGACCAGCGACTCTTCGATGGTGCGCAGCTCGACCAGGAACTCTTCGGCATTCGCGTACGGGTTCTGCGGCGCGACCGCATGGCGCGCAGCCTCGCCACCGCTGAGCTCACGCAGCGTGGCCGCCAGGCGCGCGTACACGCCCGTGAGGGCGCGGCGGTAGGGCTCGTCCTTGCGGTGTTCGCTGGTGTCGGGCGAACGCTCGGCCAGCGCCTGCATCTCGACCGACACGTCGACCAGCGTGGCCGACAGCGACAGCTCGCCACCGAGGTAGTGCACCTCGGTGAGGTAGTGGCGCAGCGCCAGTTCCGACTGGCGGCTCAGCGCGTACTCGAGCGTTTCGGCCGTGACGTTGGGGTTGCCGTCGCGGTCGCCGCCGATCCATTGGCCCATGCGCAGGAAGGTCGCGACCGAGGGCGTGACGCCGCTCTGGGCCAGCGCCTTTTCAAGGTCGGCGTACACACGCGGAATTTCGCGCAGGAAGGTGGCTTCGTAGTAGCTCAGCGCGTTCTCGATCTCGTCGGCCACCGTGAGCTTGGAGAAACGCAGGAGGCGCGTCTGCCAGATCTGCGTGACGCGGATGCGCATCTGGGTTTCGTTCTCGGCCAGCTCGATGGGCGAGAGCGCGTCCTTGCCGCCGGCATAGGCGTTCTGGCGCAGCTTGATCTCGTCGCGCGTGGTGAGCAGCAGGGCGATGGCGCGCTCGGCATCGAGGATGCTCTTGCGCTGCACTTCGGTCGGGTGCGCCGTGAGCACGGGCGACACGTAGCTGTGGGCCAGCGAGGCGACGATGTCGTCGGGCTTGATGCCGGCCTTGCGGATGCGCACCAGCGCGGTCTGCAGGTCGCCGTCGGCCTGCACGCCTTCGCGCTCGGCCTCGGTGCGGCGGCGGATCTGGTGGCGGTCTTCCGCCAGGTTGGCCAGATGGCTGAAGTAGGTGAAGGCGCGGATCACGCGCACCGTTTCGGCGGCGCTCAGGCCCTTGAGCAGGTTTTTCAGCGCACGGTCGGCGGCATGGTCGGCGTCGCGCCGGAACGACACCGACAGGGTGCGGATCTTCTCGACCAGCGCGTAGGTTTCGTCACCCTCCTGCTCCCGGATCACGTCGCCGAGGATCCGGCCTAACAGCCGGATGTCGTCGATCAATGGCTGGTCTTCGGTCTGGCGGCGCTTGGCGGGGATTGCAGGAGTCTTGCTGGCTTTCATTCGATGTTGTTCCTGGGGACTTGAATGGACGCGCCGCCTCCGTTGCTGCGGCGCAACATGCTAGCATTCCGGAGGTCAGAAACCACGTACTTTTTGGGAGCGATCTTGAGCAATATCGTGATCGCCACGCGCGAAAGCCGGCTGGCCCTGTGGCAGGCCGAACACGTGCAAACGCTTTTGCAAGAACGCGGCCACACCGTCAGCCTGCTGGGCATGACGACCCGCGGTGACCAGATCCTGGACCGCACGCTGAGCAAGGTCGGCGGCAAGGGACTCTTCGTCAAGGAACTCGAAACCGCGCTGGAAGAAGGGCGCGCCGACATCGCCGTGCATTCGCTCAAGGATGTGCCGATGGAGCTGCCCGAGGGCTTCGCGCTGGCCTGCGTGCTGGAACGCGAAGACCCGCGCGACGCGCTGGTGTCGCCGCGCTACGCCTCGCTCGATGCTCTGCCGCAGGGCGCGGTGGTCGGCACCTCGAGCCTTCGCCGCGTGGTGCTGCTGCGCGCGCAGCGGCCCGACCTGCGCATCGAACCGCTGCGCGGCAACCTCGACACCCGCCTGCGCAAGCTCGACGAAGGCCACTACGACGCCATCGTGCTCGCGGCGGCCGGGCTCAAGCGGCTGGGTCTCGAAGACCGCATCCGCGTCGCCTTCGACCCCGACACCATGCTGCCTGCCGCAGGGCAGGGCGCCCTCGGCATCGAGGTGCGCGCCGACCGCCAGGACCTCATCGACCTGCTGGCCCCGCTGGCGCACCGCGGCGACTGGCTCTCGACCACCGCCGAGCGCGCCGTGAGCCGCGCGATGGGTGGCAGCTGCTCCATGCCGCTCGCGGCCCATGCGCGTCGGCAGGCCGACGGCACGCTGCGCATCGACGCTGCCTGGGGCGACCCGGAAGGCGACGCGCCGCTGGTGCGCGTGCATGCCCAGGCCGAGGCCGGCGACTTCGCGACGGCCGATGCCCTTGGCCAACACGCCGCGAGCCTGCTGCGCGACGCCGGTGCCCACTGACCACCGTGGGCGCTGAGCGATGAGCGCGGGCCCCGTCATCGTCACGCGGCCCGCGCATGAAGCGGCGGCGTGGGTTCGCGATTTCCAGTCGGCCGGGCTCGAGGCCGTGGCGTTGCCGTTGATCGCCATCGCGCCCGCGCTCGATGTGGAACCGCTGCGCGCCGCCTGGGCGCGGCTTGCGGACTACGCGGCGCTGATGTTCGTGAGCGCCACCGCCGTCGACCACTTCTTCCAGCACCGCGGCAGCTCGGCACTCGCCGGTTGCCGCTTCTGGGCCACCGGCCCCGGCACCGAGCGCGCGCTGCTGCGCGCCGGCGTGCCGCCCGCCGCCATCGACGCGCCGCCACCCGGCGCCACGCGCTTCGACTCCGAAGCGCTGTGGGCGCTCGCCCATGGGCAGGTGTCATCGGGCGTGCGCGTGCTCATCGTGCGCGGCGGCGACGAAGCCGGCCAGCCGGCCGGCCGCCAATGGCTCGCGCAGGAGATCGACGCCGCCGGCGGCGTGCGCGACACCGTCGTGGCCTACCGGCGCCTGGCGCCTGCGCTCGACGATGCGCAGCGCCGCATTGCGACCGACGCCGCCGCCGGACACGGCATCTGGCTCTTCAGCAGCTCGGAAGCCATCGGCAACCTGCAGCGCGCACTGCCGGGCACTTCGTGGCAGGCCGCGCGCGCCATCGCCACGCATGCACGCATCGGCGACGCCGCACAGGCCGCGGGTTTCGGGGCGTTGCGTGTCTGCACACCCCTGCGGGAAGCGCTGATCGCGTCGATAGAATCCTTCGCATGAGCGCCGCGTCCCCGTCCGACGACCTTTCTCCCCCTTCCGCCCCCACGGCGCACCCCACGGTGCATGTGCCCGCCACGGTGGCGCCGCACCAGACGCCCGCCGCCCAGGCGGCCGCTGCCACCCTGCTGGCGCGCATCGGCGTGGGCCTCGTGGCCCTCGTGGCGCTGATCGCGCTGCTGTCGACCATTGCGCTGTGGCAGAAGGTCAGCGGCATGAAGGAACAGCTCGCGCGCCAGAGCGCCGAGGCCACCGCCCAGTCGATGGAAGCGCGCACGCTGGCCCGTCAGGCCAGCGACACCGTGCGCGATGCCGCCGCCCGCGTGGCCCTCATCGAGACCCGCGTGGCTGAAGTCACGCTGCAGCGTTCGCAGCTCGAAGAACTCATTCAAAGCCTCTCGCGTTCGCGCGACGAGAACCTGGTGATCGACATCGAATCCGCCGTGCGCCTCGCGTTGCAGCAGGCGCAGGTCACCGGCAGCCTCGAGCCGCTGCTCGCCGCGCTCAAGGCCGGCGATGTGCGCATCGCGCGCGCCGCGCAACCGCGGCTCGCGCCCGTGCAGCGCGCCATGCAGCGCGACGCCGACCGCCTGCGCAGCAGCGCCAGCACCGACAGCGCCGAAGCCCTGCAGAAGCTCGACGAGCTGGTGCGCAGCGTGGACGACCTGCCCACGCTCAACGCGGTGGCCGTGCGCGGCAACGGCGTCAACGCCTGGCGTCCCGAACCCATTCCCGCCGATGCGCCCTGGTGGCAGCGCGTGCTGCTGACCCTCCGCGGCGAGGCCCGCTCGCTGGTGCGCGTGGGCCGTATCGAGAGCCCCGAGGCGGTGCTGCTGGCGCCCGAGCAGTCGTACTTCCTGCGCGAGAACCTCAAGCTCAAGCTGCTCAATGCGCGGCTGTCGCTGCTGTCGCGCCAGATGGACGCCGCGCGCGGCGAGCTGGGCCAGGTGGCCGCGTCGCTCAACCGCTATTTCGACCCGGCCTCGCGCCGCACGCAGGCTGCGGCCACGCAGCTGCAGCAACTGCAGCAGCTCGTGCGCAGCACGGAGCCGGTGCGCATCGACGACACACTGGCCGCGCTGACCACCGCGGCCGCAGGGCGCTGATCCGTTCATGCGCGCTGCACTCTGGCTCCTCGCGCTGTTCGCCGTCGCCGCGGCGGTGGCACTGTTCGCCGGCAACAACCAGGGCACGATCACCGTGTTCTGGCCGCCGTGGCGGGTCGATCTCTCGCTGAACCTCGTGCTCGTGATCCTGCTGCTGACCTTCGTGCTGTTGCATGTGGCGTTGCGCGCGCTCGCGGCGCTGTTCTCGCTGCCCACGCAGGCGCGCCACTGGCGCCTGCAGCAGAAGGAACGCATGCTGCACTCCGCCTTGCTCGATGCGATGGTGCAGCTCATTGCCGGCCGCTTCTCGCGCGCACGCAAGGCCGCGCAGGCTGCGCTCACGCAAGAAAAGACACTGGCCGCGCTCGGCGCCGACCTGCCACAGGCGCAGCAGGTGCGGGTGCTGTCGCACCTGCTGGCCGCCGAAAGCGCGCAGGCGCTGCAGGACAAGGCGGCGCGTGATGCCCACCTGCAACAGGCCCTGAACGAAAGCGCCGACCGCACCGTGCTCGCGAGCCCGGAAACCCGCGAAGGTGTGCAGCTGCGTGCCGCACGCTGGGCGCTCGACGACCGCGACCCCACGGCCGCGCTCGCGCGCCTCGAAGAGCTGCCGCAGGGCGCGCAGCGTCGCACGCTGGCGCTGCGGCTGCGGCTCAAGGCCGCGCGGCAAGACCGTCGCACGGTCGAAGCGCTCGACACCGCGCGCCTGCTGGCCAAGCACCGCGCCTTCTCCGATGCGGCGGCGCAAAGCATCGTGCGCGGCCTCGCGACCGAACTGCTGACGGGCGCGCACGACCCGGCGCAGCTGCTGCGCGCGTGGTCCGAGCTGGATTCCTCCGAGCGCCAGATGCCCGAGGTGGCCATCCACGCGGCCCAGCGCATGGTCACGCTGCGCGGTGACTTGGCATTGGCGCGCGGCTGGCTGCTGCCGGCCTGGGAGCGCATGGTGGCGAACCCGCGCGGCCTCGGCGATGCGCTGCGCGTGAAGCTCACGCGCGCACTCGAAGCGGGGCTCGATTCGGTCGACGCCGACTGGCTCGCGCGCATCGAGAGCGCGCAGCGCAACAACCCACGCGACCCCAACCTGCAGTACCTCGCCGGCATGGCCTGCATGAAGCGCCAGCTGTGGGGCAAGGCCCAGCAGCTGCTCACGCAGGCCGGGCTCGGCTTGCAGGACCCTGACCTCTACCGGCGCGCCTGGCTCGCGCTGGCCCAGCTGGCCGAGGCGCGCGAAGACCATGCACAGGCCGCCGACGCGTGGAAGCGCGCGGCGCAGATCGACAACACGCCCTGAGTGTTGGCTGGGTCCGTGATGCGCCCTGGTTTCATCAGGAGCACGCGGATTCCTTGGCGGCCGTCAGGCCCGCCGCGCGCACCGAGGGCTTGCCGTTGCCGAAGATCAGCAGGCTGAGGCCGGCCAGCACCCAGACCCCGATGCCGCCGTAGAGCATCACCCATCCGAAGCTCTGCACCAGCGCCGCATGCACGGCCGCACCCGATGGATCGGCCTGCGACAGCGCCGGAAAGCTCTCGGGCAGCGACGCGAAGCTGCCCGCCGCGACCTTCTCCGCCAGCGCGCGCAGTTGCACCGCATCGAGCGACGCCGACAAGGTCTGCTTCAGGTGCGCGTGAATGCCTTCGAGCAGAAGGAACCCCATCAGTGCGATGTTGATCGCCAGCGTGATTAGCCGCGCGCTCATGTCCATGCCCGAGGCCATGCCCGCACGCGCGCTCGACACCGAGCCGGTGGTGGTGTTGGTGACGGGCGTGTTCGTCAGGCCCAGTCCGATGCCGGCCAGCAGGCAGCCGGGCAGCAGCGTGAGCCAGCTTGCGTGCGCCACGCCGCTGCCCCAGCGCATCGCGATGAAGCCGAGCCCGATCACGAACAGCCCGGCCGGAATGACCACGCCGGGCCGGTAGCGCATCGACAGCCGCTCGGCCAGCGGCGGCAGCACGAGCGTGGGCAGCGTGTAGGCCAGCAGCGCCGAGCCGGCCGTGACGGCGTCGTAGCCGAGGCCGCTCTGGAAGTAGATCGGCAGGTAGATCATGAATGGCCAGAAGCTGAAGTTCATGCCGATGGAGCCGACGATCGAGCCCGAGAAATTGCGGATGCGAAAGACCGAGAAATCGAACATCGGGTGCGGGTTGATCTTTTCGACCCACAGGAACACCGCGAAGCTGGCCAGCGTGGCCACGAGGATGCCGATGGCCACGGGGCTCGTGAAGCCGAGGCCCGGCCCCTGCGTGATGAACCAGGTCAGGCCGAACACCGCGAGCGACAGCGTGACGATGCCCGGCAGGTCGAGCCGTTTCGCGTCGGGGTCGCTCGACTCTTCCACGCTGCCCCCCACGAGCGCCAGCGCCACGACGGCCAGCGGCACGTGGACCAGGAACACCCATTGCCAGCTCGACAGCGCGACGATCGCGCCGCCGACGATCGGCCCAAAGCCCAGGCCCATGCCGAACACCACGCCCCAGATGGCGAAGGCCTTGCTGCGCTCCTTGCCTTCCTGGAACTGGTGTGAGAGCACCGCGAGCTGGCAGATCAGCATCGCGCCGCCGGCCAGGCCCTGCAGGAAGCGGCTGACGATCAGCACCGACGCGCTGCCTGCGATGCCGCATGCCAGCGAGGTGAGGCCGAACAGCACCACGCTGACGATCAGCACGCGCTTGCGGCCGTAGCGGTCGGCCACGGTGCCGGCCGCCATCAAGACCGTGGTGCAGGCGAGGGTGTAGGCGTTCATGATCCACTGCATGTCGCTGAAGTCGCCGTGCAGTGATTTTTCGAGCGTGGGAAGAATGACCGGCACGCTGGAGATTTCCAGGCCGAACATCAGGGCAATGAGGCAGACCGCGGACAGGGCGATCCGGTTCTTGCCGGCGGGAGAGAGAGGCATCGAGCGGCTTTCCAAAAGAGGTTCAGCCGATTCTGTTGAAACCCTCTTCATGATGGAAATGATTTGATTTCCTAGAATTCATTAGGAACCATCATTTATCCAGGATCGCCATGGACTTCGACCCCACGCTGTTGCGCGCCTTCGTGGCCGTCAAGGAAACCGGCGGCTTCACGCGTGCCGCCGAGCGCCTGCACCTGACCCAGTCGGCCATCAGCCACCAGATCCGCAAGCTCGAGGCACAGGTGGGCCGGCCGCTGCTGCACCGCACGACGCGCCGCCTCACGGTGACGGAAGACGGGGAAGACTTTCTTCGCTACGCGCAGCAGATTCTCGACACGCTCGACGCCATGACGCGGCGCTTCCAGCCCTCGCCGATCTCGGGCGTGGTGCGCTTCGGCGTGCCGGACAACTTCATGGGCGACCGCCTGCCACCGCTGCTCTCGCAGTTCGCCCGCGGGTTCCCGGCGGTGCGCATGGAGGTCTGCGTGAGCATGCACATCGACCTGCGCGCAGCCATCCGCGCCGGCGAGCTCGACCTTGCGGTCGTGATGTCGCCGCCCGAGGTGGTGGAGGGCACGTGCCTGCGGCGCACCCAGCTGGTGTGGGCCGCGGCCGAGACCTTCGAGGCGCCGAAGGGCGCGTCGCTGCCACTGGCGTTTTTTCCGAAGCCTTGCGTCAACCGGCAGGTGGCCGGTTCGGCGCTCGACCTCGCATCGCTCGACTGGCACGTGGTCTTCACCTCGGCCAGCCCGCAGGGCATTCGCGCGGCGGTGCTGGCGGGGCTCGCGGTGACGGTGCTCACGCGCGAGGAGGTGGAGCCGGGCATGAAGATCGTCGACGGCCGCTACGGCCTGCCGTCGCTGCCGAGCGTGAACTTCTCGCTGATCTGGAGCGAGAACGGCAAGACGCCGTGCGCCTGCCGCTTCGGGCAACTGATCCTGGAGATGCCGGACCTGCCCGGCGTCGAAGCGCTGCCGCAGCAGGCCTGAACTCCGAAGCAAAAAAAACGGCGCCACGAAGGCGCCGTTTTTACTTGCGAGGAAGCAGGGGGCTCAGAGCGAGCGCTGTTGTTCCTGCGGCTGCTGCTGTTCGAACGGCAGCGCCATCGAACCGAGGTCGCGGCGGGTTTCGACCAGCACCAGCGGACCTTCGTCGAGCACGATCACCGGCGGGCGCTCGCGTGGCACATGCACCGGCTTCGGCTCGGCGGCGATCGCGGCGCGCGCTTGCGCGATGCGGTCGGCATCCGAGTTGACCCACTGCAGGCCCGAGCTTTCGGCGATCTGCGCGAGTTCGTTCAGCGGCAGTTCGAAGGACTGCACCTTGGGCAGTGCGCGGCCGTTGCTGGCGGGCGCTGCTGCGGCGGGCTTGGCGGCCGTTTCGACCACGATGGGTGCGGCGACAGGTGCCGGTGCGGGGGCAGCGGGGCGCTCGAAGCGCGGCTGCTCTTGCACTTGCGGTGCGGGCTCGCGCACTTCGCGCACTTCAGTCGCGGCGACCACTGCAACGGCTTCCGACACCAGCGGCAGTTGCTCCTGCGGCTGGAGCTCGGCCTGGGCTTCGGCTGCCACGGCGCCTTCGGCGACCGGTGCGGCTTCTGCGGCATTGGCTTCGTTGCCACCGTTGCCGGCGTCGTCACGCGGACCACGTTCGCGGCGGTCACGGCCGTAACGGTCGCGCGAACGGCCACGGCGCTCTTCGCCTTCGCGGCGCGGGGCTTGCTGCTCGTTGCCTTCGTTGTTGCCTTGCTCGGCATCGCCTGCGGCAGCCGACTCGGCCACGCGTGCGTCGCCTTCATTGGCTGCAGGCGCGTCGTTGCGGCGCTCGCGGCGGCCGTCGTTGCGCTCACCGCGCGGGCCGCGCGACTCGTCGCCACGGCCGTTGCGGGGCTGGCGCTCGCCGTCGCCGGCGGGTGCTGCTTCATCGCGCGGCTGTTGCTGCGTGTCGCCGTTGCGCTCACCGCGCTCGTTGCGTTCGCCGCCACGTTCACCACGCTCGCCACGCTCGCCACGTTCACGGCGCTCGCCGCGGGCGCGCGGTGCGCGTTCCGCTGCGGCATTGCTGTTCTCGTCGCCGCCGGGTGCCGGCTGCTGTTGTTGGGGGTCGAGGTTCAGGTTGCCGTCGAGCAGGGCTTCGGCCGGCGCGTTGCGGCCTTCGCCACCTTCGCGGCGCTCGCCGCGACCGCCACGGCGCTGTTCGCCGTCACGCGGGGTGCGTGCTTCACGTGCCTCGCGCGGTTCGCGTTGCTCGCGTGCCGGGTTGGTGCTGTCGTTGCGCTGCTCGGTGTTGCGAGCCTCGCCGCGGCGTTCGCCGCCGCGTCCGCCACGGCGGTCGCCGTCGCGTCCACCCGAACGGCCGCCGCCTTCGCCACGGCCTTCGCCGCCGCGTCCGCCGCGGCGCTGTTCGCCGTCGGCGCCGCGCGCACCGCGCGTTTCGCCGTCACGGCCTGCACCACGGCCGCCGTCGCGGCGGGGCTTGGGTGCTTCGACCGGAATGGCGCTGGGCGCCGGAGCCGGTGCGGGCGCCGGCGAGCCGCCGCCGAAGAAGCTCTTGATCCAGGCCATGAAGCCAGTCTGTGCCGGGGCCGGGGCAACCACCGCGGGCGGGGCCACCGGTGCGGGAGCGGGCGCAGCGCGCACCGCTTCGGGCTTGGGCGGCACCACGGGCGCGGGTGCGTCGGGCAGCACGCCCTTGATGACCGGCGTCTGCTTGTTGGTGGGTTCTTGCGAACGGCGCGTGACCGAGGTCGGGTCTTCGATCTCGTCGGCCATCTTGTAGCTGGCTTCGATGTGATCGAGGCGCGGATCGTCGTGCTTCAGGCGCTCGAGCTTGTAGTTCGGCGTTTCGAGCGTCTTGTTGGGCACCATCAGCACGGTGACGCGCTGCTTGAGCTCGATCTTGGCGATTTCGGGGCGCTTTTCGTTCAGCAGGAACGAAGCGACTTCCACGGGCACCTGCACATGCACGGCGGCCGTGTTGTCCTTCATGGACTCTTCCTGAATGATGCGCAGGATTTGCAGGGCGCTCGATTCGGTGTCGCGGATGTGGCCCGAGCCGCCGCAACGGGGGCAGGGGATCGACGAACCTTCGGACAGCGCCGGCTTCAGGCGCTGGCGGCTCATTTCCATCAGGCCGAACTTGCTGATCGAGCCGAACTGCACGCGGGCGCGGTCCTGGCGCAGCGCGTCGCGCAGGCGGCTTTCGACTTCGCGGCGGTTCTTCGACTCGTCCATGTCGATGAAGTCGATGACGATCAGGCCGCCCAGGTCGCGCAGGCGCATCTGGCGGGCCACTTCGTCGGCGGCTTCGAGGTTGGTGCGGGTGGCGGTTTCTTCGATGTCGCCGCCCTTGATGGCGCGGGCCGAGTTCACGTCGACCGAGACCAGTGCTTCGGTGTGGTCGATGACGATGGCGCCGCCCGAGGGCAGCTGCACGGTGCGGGCGTAGGCCGACTCGATCTGGTGCTCGATCTGGAAGCGGCTGAACAGCGCCGCGTCGTCGCGGTAGCGCTTCACGCGGGCGGCATGCTCGGGCATGACGTGCGCCATGAACTGCTGCGCCTGGTCGTAGATGTCGTCGGTGTCGATCAGGATGTCGCCGATGTCGTGATTGAAGTAATCACGGATGGCGCGGATGACGAGCGACGATTCCTGATAGATCAGGAAGGCGCCCTTGCCGCCCTTGCCGGCGCCGTCGATGGCGGTCCAGAGCTTGAGCAGGTAGTTCAGGTCCCACTGGAGTTCGGGCGCCGAGCGGCCGATGCCGGCGGTGCGCGCGATGATGCTCATGCCCTTCGGGTACTCGAGCTGGTCCATCGCCTCCTTGAGCTCGGCGCGGTCGTCACCCTCGATGCGGCGCGACACGCCACCGCCACGGGGGTTGTTCGGCATCAGCACGACATAGCGGCCGGCCAGCGAGATGAAGGTGGTGAGGGCCGCGCCCTTGTTGCCGCGTTCTTCCTTTTCGACCTGGACGGTGAGTTCCTGGCCTTCACGGATCACGTCCTGGATGCGGGCCTGGCTGGCCGACACGCCTTCGGCGAAATACTGCTTGGAGATTTCCTTGAACGGCAGGAAGCCGTGGCGGTCTTCGCCGTAGTCGACGAAACAGGCTTCGAGCGACGGCTCGACGCGGGTCACGACCGCTTTGTAGATGTTGCCTTTGCGCTGTTCGCGCCCTTCGATTTCGATTTCGTAGTCGAGCAGTTTCTGCCCGTCGACGATGGCCAGGCGGCGTTCTTCGGCCTGCGTGGCATTGATCAGCATCCGCTTCATGATGCGTTGTCCTTATATGTATCGTTTACCGGCTCATGACGAGCCAACGATGCACGGACGACGCCCGCGAAACCAGGGAATTGCCGCTTGGCCCCGGATGCTGTGACTGCCGCGCCAGGCGCGAGCAGGCCTCTCGAGCGTCAGCTCAAGAAGACAGCCGGGGTGGGGGCGCGTGGATGGGCGCGAGCCAGATTCGGTGTTGGGTGGCTGTCTTTTTGACAGCCGGTTGCGCAAGGGTGGCGCGCACTGCGGGCAATTCAATGCCTGAGGCGACTGGTCGAAACCAGGTCGACCAGCGCAGGCATATTTGAATCAGCAGCATCAACACAACAAGGGACTCGCTTCGATCCGCCTGCAGCTTGGAAGCTGCAGGCTGGGTATTCCGTATCGGTGTTTCGTGGGTGTCGGCTTGACTTGGGTGCCTGGCCTGCCACTTTGCGCGATTGCGCGGGGTTTGCGGGCTGGACGCCAAAGCGGCATCGACCTCACAGCATGGTCGTCAGTGCTCTAAACTTCTGTCTAATCAAGCACTTACACGACCGCGCTGGTGAAAAACATTATAGGTGCGAAGAAAAGCCCCACGGGGGCTCCAAATCCCGCGGATCGACCCGCGGGCGCCGACGCCGGCACGCCGCACGCGGCAATCCACTTCCTGACCGTCGACGCCGAATCCGCAGGGCAGCGGCTCGACAATTTCCTGTTTCGCCATCTGAAAGGCGTGCCGAAGACGCATGTCTACCGGATCATCCGGTCGGGCGAGGTGCGCATCAACAAGGGCCGCGTCCAGGCCGACACCCGCATCGAAGACGGCGACCAGGTCCGGATTCCGCCGGTGCGAATCTCGCCGCGCGCCGAAGAGGGCGCCACGCCGCCCGCGCCGGCGCGCGAATTTCCGGTGCTGCTCGAAGACGAGGCCGTGCTGGCCATCGACAAGCCCGCCGGTGTCGCGGTGCACGGCGGCAGCGGCGTGAGCTTCGGCGTGATCGAGCAACTGCGCACGGCGCGTCCGGGTGCCAAGTTTCTCGAACTGGTGCACCGGCTCGACCGCGAAACCTCCGGCATCCTGCTGGTCGCCAAGAAGCGCAGCGCGCTGGTGGCACTGCAGGACCAGTTCCGCGAGCGCGAAACCGGCAAGACCTACCTGGCGCTGGTCGAAGGCGACTGGCCCGCCAACAAGAAGGTGCTCGACGCGCCGCTGGCCAAGTACCTGCTGCCCGACGGCTCAGGCGCCGGTGCCGGCGAACGCCGCGTGCGCGTGGTCGCCAAGGACCACCCCGACGCGATGCGCGCCATCACGCTGGTGCGCGTGCTGGCCCGCCTCAGCCTGCCGGGCGACGCCACGCCGCTGTCACTGCTGGCGGTGACCATCAAGACCGGGCGCACCCACCAGATCCGCGTGCACCTGGCATCGGCCGGGCATCCGATCGCGGGCGACGACAAATACGGCGAGTCCGATCGGCAGCGCGCCTTGCACAAACTCGGCCTCAAGCGCATGTTCCTGCATGCGTGGCGGCTGCAATTCAACCACCCGGCCAGCGGCGAGCGCATCGCGCTGCAGGCCGGACTGCCGCCCGAGCTGCATGCGCTGATGTCGCGCGCGGCGCTCGAGGCGATGGCGCAACACCCCACCCCCACGGCCCATGACTGATTCTTCCGCTCGCCCTGCACGTCCCCCGCGCTTCGACCTGATCGCCTTCGACTGGGACGGCACGCTCTACGACTCCACCCGCCTGATCGTGCGCTGCATCCAGGCGGCCGTGGTCGATGTCGGCGGCGCCAAGCCCAGCGAGGACGATGCCGCCTGGGTGATCGGCCTGGGCCTGGCCGAGGCGCTCGCGCGCGCGGCGCCCGATGTGCCGAAAGAAAAATACCCCGAACTCGGCGCCCGTTACCGCTACCACTTCCTGCAGCACCAGGACGACCTCGTGCTGTTCGACGGCGTGCTTTCGATGCTCGATGCGCTGCGCGCGCGCGGCCACAAGCTGGCCGTGGCCACGGGCAAGTCGCGCCGCGGTCTCAACGAAGCCTTGAAGACTGTGGCGCTGCGCGACCGCTTCGACGCCTCGCGCACCGCCGACGAAACCTTCGGCAAGCCGCATCCGCGCATGCTGCTCGAACTCATGGAAGAGCTCGAGGTGCCGGCCGAGCGCACGCTGATGATCGGCGACACCACGCACGACCTGCAGCTGGCACAGAACGCCGGCTGTGCCAGCGTGGGCGTGGGCTTCGGCGCGCACGCATCGTCGACCTTCGACGAATTCAAGCCGCTGTACGTGGCGCAATCGATCGCCGAGCTGCAGGCCTGGCTGCTCGACAACGCCTGAGGGGCACAGCATGAGCGACCAGCGCATCCCGCTGTGCAATGCCTCGGACCTGGTCGAGGGCGGCAACGCCGTGCCCTTCGACGTGGTCCACGGCGGCGAAACCTGCCGCGCCTTCGCGGTGCGCTTCGAGGGCCTGCCGCATGCGTACCTGAACCGTTGCAGCCACGTGGCGATGGAGATGGACTTCCAGCCCGACCGCTTCTTCGACGACAGCGGCCAGTGGCTGCTGTGCGCCACCCATGGCGCCGTCTACAAGCCCGACACCGGCGAATGCGCGGGCGGGCCGTGCCGCGGCGGGCTCGTGAAGATCGCGCTGAGCGAAGAAGACGGCGTGGTGCACTGGCATACTGACTGGAACCTTCAACCTCTTTCCTTCTGACATGACCGATCCGAACCGCAGGGAACCACAAGGTTTCGAACCGCTGGAGCCGGCCGTCCCCCTCACGACATCCCAAGACAGTTCCCGCACCATGGCCCAAGATCCCACGCAGCGCCCCGGGTGGGAGCGCGCCACCCTCGAGAAACTCGCTTTTGCCTCCCTGAACGAGCAGAAGGCCACGCGCCGCTGGAAGACCTTCGTGCGCCTGGGCTGGCTGGCCTTTTTCGTGTTCCTGGCCTGGTTCGCGCTGTCGCGCAGCACGCCCAGCACCGCCAAGACCACGGCTCACACGGCCGTCGTCGAGATCAAGGGCGAGATCGCCAACGGCGGCGACGCCAGCGCCGAGTTCGTGATCGCCGCCATGAAAACGGCCTTCGAAGACGAGGGCGCCAAGGGCGTGGTGCTGCTGATCAACTCGCCCGGCGGCAGCCCGGTGCAGGCCGGCATCATCAACGACGAGATCCGACGCCTGAAGGCCAAGCACAAGAAGCCGGTCTATGCAGTGGTCGAAGAAACCTGCGCATCGGCGGCGTATTACATCGCCGCCGCCGCCGACAAGATTTTTGTCGACAAGGCCAGCATCGTCGGCAGCATCGGCGTGCTGATGGACGGCTTCGGCTTCACCGGCGTGATGGAAAAGGTCGGCGTCGAGCGGCGGCTGCTGACGGCCGGCGAGAACAAGGGCTTCCTCGATCCGTTCAGCCCGATGAACGACGCGCAGCGCGCGCATGCCCAGTCGATGCTCAACCAGATCCACACGCAGTTCATCAACGTGGTGAAGACGGGCCGCGGCGACCGCCTCAAGCTCGACACCCCGGGGCTGTTCAGCGGCTTGTTCTGGAGCGGCGAGCAGGCCGTCGAGTTCGGTCTGGCCGACCAGCTGGGCAATGTCGACTTCGTGGCACGCGAGGTGATCAAGGCCGAGGAAGTCATCGACTACACGCGCCGCGACAACGTGGCCGAGAAGCTGGCCAAGAAGTTCGGCGCCGCCATGGGCGCGGCCTCGGTGAGCGCGCTGAAGACCTCGCCGACGCTGCGCTGAACGCGGCTTTGCTTCAGGCGGCGGTGTCGTCGCCGCTGCCGGTGAACTTGGCCGAGGCCGCCAGCGCGGCGGCAAAGGCCACCACCACATAGAGCGCGGCGGTCAGCGAGCTGACCCGCGCCAGCAGGCCGATCACCGCGGGCCCCGCCATGAATCCCAGATAGGCGATGGCCGACACAGCCGCAATGCCGTTAGCGGGCGCCACGCCCGGCACGCGGGCCGAGGCCCCGAACAGGATCGGCACCACGTTCGCAAAACCGACGCCGACCCCCGCAAAGCCCAGCAATGCGAGCCATGGCAGATCGGTCAGCAGCACCAGCGTCATGGCCGCCGCTGCGAGTAGTCCGCTGCCGCGCAGCAGGGCGGTCGGCGAAAAGCGCGCGCGCATTGCGTCGCCACCGAAACGCGCGGCCGCCATCGCGGCGGAAAAGCTCGCATAGGCCAGCGCGGCCTGCTGCTGCGGGCTGCCCAGTTCCTGGTGCATGTAGAGCACGCTCCAGTCGTAGATGGCGCCTTCGGCGATCAGCCCCAGCGCGGCCAGCACGCCGAGCACCGCGAGTACCCCGCGCGGCAGGCGAAAGCCGTGGTCTGCCGTGGCCGCACCATCAGCAGGTGCGCTTGGGGTGGGCAGCATGCGTGTCGACGCGATCGCGACCACGCCGATCATCGCCACGGTCACGGTCCACAGGTGCGTCTGCGGGGCCATGCCGGCGGCCAGCGCCGCGCTGCCGCTCGCGGCACCGACCATGCCGCCGAGGCTGAACATGCCGTGCATGCCGCTCATCAGCGGTTGATTGCCGCGCAACTCGAGCTGCGCGGCCTCGGCGTTGATCGCCACGTCGAACACGCTGGTGACGAGGCCGAACACCGCCAGCAGGCCCAGCAGCGCGGCGTAGCCCGGCATCGCGATGAGGCCGGCGATCAGCAATGCGTAGATGCAGCCGCAGAGCGCGGCCATGCGGCGCGGGCCGTGGCGGCCGATCCAGCGCCCGGCGCTGGTCAGGCCGACCATCGCGCCGGCGCCTGCCGCGAGCATGGCGAGCCCGAGTTGCGCCTCGTCGATGGCGTAGTGCGCCTTGACCGTCGGTACGTGCACGCCCCAAGTCGCAAAGATGAAGCCCGACGCGAAGAACTGGGCGCGCGACGCCCAGCGCGTACCGGCCGTGACGCCCGGCCCCACCGTCAGCGCCCGATCGCGAACACGGCGGGCAGGCGCTCGTCGGTCGTGGCCTGCGGCTTGGCGGCGCGCCAGGCTTTCACCGTCTCGCTGCGCACCTGCGCGGTCGCCAGCGTGAGGCCGCGCGCGACGGCGAGGCGGGTGTTGTGCTGCAGCGTCTGCACCAGCGCCTGCAGCAGGGCGGCGTTGCGGTACGGCGTTTCGATGAAAAGCTGGGTCTGGCCGGTCTTGAGCGCGAGCGCCTCCAGTTCGCGGATGCGCGCCTGGCGCTCGCCGCCGTCCTGCGGCAGGTACCCGACGAAGGCGAAGTTCTGTCCGTTCAGGCCACTCGCGGCGAGCGCCAGCAGCAGCGACACCGGGCCGATGAGCGGCACGACGGTGATGCCCAGGTCGTGTGCGGCGCGCGCCACCGACGAGCCGGGATCCGCCACGGCGGGCATGCCGGCTTCGCTCAACAGGCCGATGTCGTGGCCTTCGAGCGCGGCGGCCAGCAGCGGGCGGGCGTCGAACTGGCCCGCGTGGTCGCCTTTCTTGTGCACTTCGCGCGGCAGCTCCTGGATGTTCTGCGCCTGCAGCGGCGCGGCCAGCGGGGCGACCGCATCGATGCGCTTCAGGTAGGCGCGCGCCGACTTGGCGTTTTCGCAGATCCAGTGCGTGATGCCGGCGGCCGTCTGCAGCGTGCCCAGCGGCAGGGCGTCCTGCAACGGTGCCTGGAGATCGCAGCCGAAATCGAGCGGCGCGGGGACGAGATAGAGCTTGCCTGGGGTGGTCACAGCAGGTCGACCCCCGCGGCGCGCAGCATCCGGCAGGTGCGGATCAGGGGCAGGCCGACCAGCGCGGTCGGGTCGTCGCTGTCGATGGCGTCGAGCAGCGCGATGCCGAAGCCTTCGCTCTTGGCGCTGCCGGCGCAGTCGTAGGGCTGCTCCGCTAATAGATAGCGCTCGATGGCGGCGTCCGAGAGGTCGCGGAACACCACGCGCACGGGGGCGATATCACGCTGGACGAAGCCCGTGGCATGGCAGACGACGGCCACGGCGGTCTGGAAGATCAGCGTCTGGCCGCGCATTCGGCGCAATTGGGTGGTGGCCCGCGCGTGGTCGCCGGGCTTGCCGAGCGCTTCGCCCGCCAGGTCGGCGACTTGGTCGGAGCCGATCACGACCGCGTCGGGAAAGCGCGCGGCCACGGCATTGGCCTTTTCCAGCGCCAGACGCTCGGCCAGCGCACGGGGCGTTTCGTTTGCGTGCGGAGTTTCGTCGACGTCGGGCGCGTGCACGTCGAAGGGCAGATGGAGGCGGGTGAGCAGTTCGCGGCGGTAGCGCGAGGTCGAGGCAAGGATCACGGTGCGTTGCATGCAGCGATTGTGCGTGAGCGACCGGACCCGACCCGTCCGCTGGGTTGCTCACCTCGGAAGCCGGCCGGCGCGCTAGACTGGGACGGATGAAGAGAGAATTTGCCCCCGAAAGGCTCAATGTGCCCGCGTTCACCGCGGCGGCCGCCACGCTGGAAGGCGACGACCCGGTCCCGGGCTTTGCGCGCCTCGTCGCCGAACTGGCAACGCCGGCCACCGACGTCGTGGTCCGTTGGGAAGCGACCGGCGAGGAGCGCCCCGGTGCCGACGGCAAGGCGACGTCCTGGCTGCACCTGGACGTCGAAACCACGGTGCCGCTGGTGTGCCAGCGCTGCCTGTCCCCCGTCGATACCGACCTGTTCGTGGACCGCTGGTTCCGTTTCGTGGCCGACGAAGCCACGGCCGAGGCGGAAGATGAAGACTCCGACGAAGACCTGCTGGTGATCAGCCGCGATTTCGATCTGCGCGAGCTCATCGAGGACGAACTGCTGATGGAAATCCCCACCATGCCGGTGCACGACGAGTGCCCTACGCCGGTTCGCCTGTCCTCGAGCGACGACGATTTTCAGGCGGCCGAAGAGGCCAAGCCGAACCCCTTTGCCGTGCTCGGGGCGTTGCGTCCGCGCAAGCCGGAAGAGGGCAAGTAGCCCTTTCTCTGCGGCTGGGCTATAATCATGGGCTTCGCGCGCGCCGCCGTGAGCAGCAATGCAAACAAGGCAAAGGCAGAACGTGGCATTCCATGCATGCCGCCGGAGCTTTCGCCTCATTGCCACCGCTTGAGCCCGCATCCAGTCACCCACCTAACCGTCCAGGAGCCATCATGGCCGTCCAGCAAAACAAAAAGTCGCCTTCCAAGCGCGGCATGCACCGTTCACACAACGCTCTGGTTGTTCCCGGCATCGCCGTGGAGCCGACCACCGGCGAAACGCACCTGCGCCACCACATCAGCCCCAACGGTTTCTACCGTGGCCGTCAGGTGCTCAAGAACAAGTCCGAAGCCTGATCTCGAATCCCAAGGCCAAGGCCCGAAGCTACTTTTGCTGTAGCGTCGGGCCTTTGTTTTGATGGCTGCGCCTTTTTCTCCCGAACTCACTGCTGCGCCCGCCGCAATCACGCTCGCCGTGGATTGCATGGGGGGTGACCATGGGCCGCGTGTCACGCTCGCGGCCTGCCGCGCGTTTCTTGAGCGGCACAGCGAAGCCTCGTTGCTGCTCGTCGGCGCGCCGGCCGCGCTGGCGGGGTTTGCCGACCATCCGCGCGCCCGCATCGTGCCGGCCAGCGAAGTGGTCGGCATGGACGATCCCATCGAAATCGCCCTGCGCAAGAAGAAAGACTCTTCGATGCGTGTTGCGATCCAGCAAGTCAAGGATGGCACCGCGCAAGCGGCCATATCTGCTGGCAACACGGGTGCATTAATGGCGATCGCGCGCTATCTGCTCAAGACGCTCGATGGCATCGACCGTCCCGCCATTGCGCCCCAACTGCCGAATGTGAAGGGCGGGGCGACCACTGTGCTCGATCTCGGTGCGAACGTTGATTGCGACGCAGAAGATCTGCTGCAGTTCGCCGTGCTGGGTTCGGCGCTCGTTTCGGCGCTGACTGGCAATGAGTCGCCTTCGGTGGGGCTGCTCAACATTGGCGAAGAAGCCATCAAGGGCAGCGAAACCATCAAAAAGGCGAGTCAACTGCTGCGTACGGCGGCCAACTCCAAGGATTTGAACTTCTACGGCAACGTGGAAGGCAACGACATTTTCAAGGGCACGACCGACATCGTCGTGTGCGATGGATTTGTCGGCAACGTGGCGTTAAAGGCCAGCGAAGGCGTCGCTTCGATGATCGGCGAGTTCATTCGCGTCGAATTCTCGCGGAATATCTTCACCAAACTGGTCGCAGTTGTCGCTTATCCGGTCCTAAAAGCGTTCAAAGGTCGCCTGGATCACCGTCGCTACAACGGTGCGGCTCTTTTGGGCCTGCGCGGGCTGGTGTTCAAGAGCCATGGCTCGGCCGACGAAGTGGCTTTCGGCCATGCGTTGGATCGCGCTTATGATGCCGCTCGCAACAACCTGCTCGATCGTGTGCGGGCCCGCATCGCCCACGCCGCGCCATTGCTCGCGCGGCAGGAGTCGGCGGTGCCGGCCGACGCGAGAGCCCTTCACGCTTGATGACCCCTTTTTCGCGCATTACCGGCACCGGCAGCTACCTGCCCCCCCGCCGCGTCACCAATGACGACCTTGCCAAGGATCTGGCGACACGCGGCATCGAAACTTCCGATCAGTGGATCGTCGAGCGCACCGGCATTCACGCGCGCCACTTCGCCGCGCCCGATGTCAGCAGCAGCGACCTCGGCCTCGAAGCCGCGAAGCACGCGCTGGAAGCCGCCGGCCGCAAGGCAAGCGACGTCGACCTGATCATCGTCGCGACCTCGACGCCGGACATGGTGTTCCCGTCGTCGGCCGCGATCCTTCAGCACAAGCTCGGCATCGCCGGCTGCCCGGCTTTCGATGTGCAGGCGGTCTGCAGCGGTTTCGTCTACGCACTGACGGTGGCCGACGCGATGATCCGCACGGGCACCGCGCGCTGTGCGCTGGTGATCGGCGCCGAAGTGTTCTCCCGCATCCTCGACTTCAACGACCGCACCACCTGCGTGCTGTTCGGCGACGGCGCGGGCGCGGTGGTGCTTGAGGCCTCCGACGAGCCCGGCATCCTGGCCAGCGACCTGCATGCGGACGGCAAGCACGTCGGCATCCTGTGCGTGCCGGGCCATGTGTCGGGCGGCAACGTGCTCGGCACGCCGCTGCTGCACATGGACGGTCAGGCCGTCTTCAAGCTGGCGGTCCGCGTGCTCGAAGAGGCCGCGCGCGCCACGCTCACCAAGGCAGGCAAGACCGCGGCTGACATCGATTGGCTGATCCCGCACCAGGCCAACATCCGCATCATGGAAGGCACGGCCAAGAAGCTGAAGCTGCCGCGCGAGAAGTTGGTCGTCACGGTGCATGAGCACGGCAACACCTCGGCCGCCTCGATTCCGCTGGCGCTCGACGAAGCTGTGCGCTCCGGCAAGGTGAAGAAGGGTGAAACCCTCATGCTGGAAGGCGTGGGCGGTGGCTTCACCTGGGGCGCGGTGCTATTGAATCTGTAGTGCGTCGCGGCGCCCCGGAGCGGGCGTCGGCGCGGTGACGAAGAAACAACAATGAAATCCTTTGCTTTTGTCTTTCCGGGTCAAGGCTCGCAGGCGGTCGGCATGCTCGACGCCTGGGGCGATCACCCGGCCGTGGCCGAGACCCTGCGCGAAGCCTCCGAAGCGCTGGGCGAAGACATCGGTGTACTGATCAAGAATGGCCCGAAGGAAGAGCTGGCGCTCACCACCAACACGCAGCCCGTGATGCTGGTGGCCGGTGTGGCCGCCTGGCGCGCCTGGCTGGTCGAGGGCGGCCAGGCGCCGTCCGTCGTGGCTGGTCATTCGCTGGGCGAGTATTCGGCGCTGGTGGCGTCGGGCGTGCTGACGCTCGCACAGGCGGCGCCGCTGGTGCGTTTCCGTGCGCAAGCCATGCAACAGGCCGTGCCGGTCGGCGTCGGCGCGATGGCGGCGATCCTCGGCATGGCGTCGGACAAGGTCATCGCCGGCTGCGCGGAGGCCACCGCCACTTTCGGGCCGGGCAGCGCCGAGGTGGTCGAGGCCGTGAATTTCAACGATCCGATGCAGACCGTGATCGCCGGCAGCAAGGCCGCGGTCGACAAGGCCTGCGAGCTGCTGAAGGCCAATGGCGCCAAGCGTGCGTTGCCGCTGCCGGTGTCGGCGCCGTTCCACTCAAGCCTGATGAAGCCAGCGGCTGAAGCCCTGCGCGAGAAGCTCGCGAGCGTGGCGCTGGCCGCACCGCAGATCCCGGTGCTCAACAACATCGACGTGGCCGTCGAGACCGACCTCGATCGCATCCGCGATGCCCTGGTGCGCCAGGCCGCCGGTCCGGTGCGCTGGGTCGAAAGTGTTCAGGCCTTGAAACTGCGCGGCGTAGCCTCCATCATCGAGTGCGGTCCCGGCAAGGTGCTGGCCGGCATGGTGAAGCGCATTGCCCCTGAACTGGACGCCGCGTCGGTGTACGACCCGGCCACTCTCGCGGACGTCCGACAATCGCTCGCCGGCTGAACGCCGCCAGGCCCCCGATACTCTTTCTCTTTTATGAGCACTCCCAAATTCGAAGGCCAGGTCGCCCTGGTCACCGGCGCAACGCGCGGCATCGGTGCAGCCATTGCGCTGGAACTGGCGCAGCGCGGCCTCAAGGTCGTGGGCACCGGAACCACCGACGACGGCGCCGCCAAGATCACGCAGGCGCTGAGCGCGTTCGACGGCCGCGGCCGCGCGCTCGACGTGAACGACGGCGCGGCCGTCGAAGCCCTGATCGACGAGATCGTCCAGGCCTACGGCGCGATCCACGTGCTGGTCAACAACGCCGGCATCACGCGCGACACGCTCGCCATGCGCATGAAGGACGACGACTGGGATGCGGTGCTCGACACCAACCTCAAGGCTGTGTTCCGTCTCTCGCGCGCGGTGATCCGCCCGATGATGAAGCAGCGCTATGGCCGCATCATCAGCATCACGAGCGTGGTGGGCGCGTCCGGCAATGCCGGGCAGGCCAACTACGCGGCCGCCAAGGCGGGTGTTTCGGGTATGACCCGCGCGCTGGCCCGCGAGCTCGGCAGCCGCAACATCACGGTCAACTGTGTCGCGCCGGGCTTCATCGAGACCGACATGACGGCCAGCCTGCCGGAAGCCCAGCAACAGGCGCTGCTCTCGCAGATCCCGCTGGGCCACCTGGGCAAGCCGGCTGACATCGCGCATGCAGTGGCTTACCTTGCATCGCCGCAGGCGTCGTACGTGACGGGGCAGGAACTGCACGTCAACGGCGGCATGCACATGTAGCCGAAAGGCGCAATCTTTTTCCGTACCGGAGCTCGGGGCAAATGCCACGGGCCGCCCGGCTAAAATCCACCAGTTACCTACAACCCTTAGAGGGAATCAAATGAGCGATATCGAAGCACGTGTCAAGAAAATCATCGCCGAGCAGCTCGGCGTGGAAGAGTCCCAAGTGACGAACGAAAAGGCTTTCGTGGCCGACCTCGGCGCTGACTCGCTCGACACGGTCGAACTCGTGATGGCACTCGAAGACGAGTTCGGCATCGAGATCCCGGACGAAGACGCAGAGAAGATCACGACGGTGCAGAACGCCGTCGACTACGCCACCAAGAATCAAAAGGCCTGATCGGCCAGCTGACACTGCAACGACGGCCGGCGGCTCTTTTTTCAACCGCCCGCGCCGATCGGCAGCTGTCCAGCGCTTCCAGAAAGGTTTGCCGGCATGACCAAACGCCGCGTCGTCGTGACCGGGCTCGGTTGCATCGCTCCTGTCGGAAACACCGCAACCGAATCCTGGACCAACCTGTTGGCCGGGAAGTCGGGCATTGCGAACATCACCGCGTTCGATGCAAGCGCCTTCGCCTGCAAGTTCGCCGGTGAGGTCAAGGGTTTCGACATCACCCAATACATCTCGGAGAAAGAAGCGCGTCACATGGACCGCTTCATTCATCTGGGACTTGCCGCCGCCATCCAGGCGGTGCAGGACAGCGGACTGCCGACCGGCGACGCGCTGTCCTATGAAAAGGCAGTGCGCATCGGCTGCAACATCGGTTCGGGCATCGGCGGTCTGCCGATGATCGAAGAGACGCACGGTGAATACGCGAGCCGCGGCCCGCGCCGCATTTCGCCGTTCTTCGTGCCGGCGTCGATCATCAACATGATCTCGGGCCACGTGTCGATCAAGTACGGCTTCAAGGGCCCGAACATCGCTGTGGTCACTGCCTGCACCACCGGCCTGCATGCCATTGGCACATCGGCGCGCATGATCGAGTACGGCGATGCCGACGTCATGATCGCGGGCGGTGCCGAATCGACCATCTCTCCGCTCGGCATCGGCGGCTTTACCGCCCCTCGCGCGCTGAGCACGCGCAACGACGATCCCGCCACGGCCTCGCGCCCGTGGGACAAGGACCGCGACGGCTTCGTGCTGGGCGAGGGTTCTGGCGTGCTGGTGCTCGAAGAGTACGAACACGCCAAGGCGCGCGGCGCCAAGATCTACGCCGAAGTCTCTGGCTTCGGCATGACCGGCGACGCGTACCACATGACCGCGCCCGACGTCGACGGCCCCCGCCGTTCGATGGCGATGGCGCTGGCCAACGCAGGTGTCAATGCCGACGAGGTCCAGTACCTGAACGCGCACGGCACCTCGACGCTGATCGGTGACCTCAACGAGACCAACGCGGTCAAGCTCGCCTTCGGCGATCACGCGAAGAAGCTCGTCGTCAATTCGACCAAGTCCATGACCGGCCACTTGTTGGGCGGCGCGGGCGGCATCGAATCGGTGTTCACGGTGCTGGCTCTGCATCACCAGAAGAGCCCGCCGACCATCAACATCTTCAACCAGGATCCGGAGTGCGATCTCGACTACTGCGCCAACGAGGCGCGCGATCTGAAGATCGATGTCGCGGTCAAGAACAACTTCGGCTTCGGCGGTACCAACGGTACGCTGGTGTTCAAGCGCGCTTGAGCGTCGCTCTCCCATGCACAGCGCACCGTCGGTGACCTATCCGGTGGGGCGCACCCGCGGCGCAACCCGGATTCTTCTCGCCCTTTGGACCCTGGGCGTCTGCTGCGCGGGCGCGGCCTGCTATCTGTTCGATAGCAATGGCTGGCGCCAGTTGCTGCTGCTGCTCAGCGTCGTCTTTTCTGGTGTCGCTGCGGGCTTCGGCCTGCGGCGGGACGGTGCAGCCACGCTGCACTTCGACGGATTGCACTGGTCGCTGACCGGTGCCGATCCCTCGCGCGGCGTGCTTGCTGCACGCGCCATCGTGGCGCTCGATTTTCAGTCGCTGCTGCTGATCCGCCTGGCTGAACCCGGTCGTGCGGCACGCTGGGTCTGGCTCGAGCAACGGGCCATGCCCGAGCGCTGGCGCGACGTGCGCCGTGCGGTCTACGCGCGGCCCCCAGCGGCTGAACCGGCCGGCGACCCCTGGCGCGCGACCGCTCCGGCCGATGCGCCCTGACCCGTTTCGATGACCACTTCCTTGCCGCCCGTGCCCCCGGAGTCCGTGCTGCCCGATGGGGCAGCCGAGGCGCCGCGCCCGGGTGAGGTCGACTTCCAGCTGGTCCAGCGCACCGTCGCGGGCGACCAGAAGGCGTTCGAATTGCTGGTCATCAAGTACCAGCGACGCATCGAACGCCTGATCGGGCGCATGGTGCGCGACGTCGACCTGGTCGAGGACATTGCCCAGGAGACCTTCATTCGCGCCTACCGCGCGCTGCACCAGTTCCGCGGCGAGGCGCAGTTCTACACCTGGCTGTACCGGATCGCGGTGAACACCGCCAAGAAGGCGCTGGTGGACATGAAGCGCGACCCCACCGTCTCCGAAAGCGCACTGCGTTCGTCCTCGGACGACGAAGATGAAACTTACCGCCCCGGAAACGAACCAACCACCGATGAAACCCCCGAATCGGTCATGGCGGCGAATGAAATCGCCAGCGCCGTCGAGGCTGCCATGGAAGCGCTCCCCACCGAGTTGCGCCAGGCCGTCACGCTGCGCGAGATCGAGGGGATGAGTTACGAAGAGATTGCCGAGGTCATGGATTGTCCGATCGGCACGGTGCGTTCGCGTATTTTCCGGGCGCGCGAGGCCATTTCGGCCAGGGTCAAGCCGCTGCTGGACAACCAGTCCGGCAAGCGTTGGTAGATCAGCAGGTGAATGACATGAATCAGACGATGACGGTTCGGGAACAGGTGTCCGCACTCGCGGACGGCCATTTGCAGGGCGAAGCGTTCGCGCGTGCGATCGAATCCGTCTGCGCTGAAGACGACTCGCGCGACGCCTGGCACGCGTACCACGTGGTGGGCGATGTGCTGCGCTCGTCGGCGCATGCGCGCTGCAGCGACACGTCGGCCTTCCTGGCGCGTTTTCAGCAGCGGCTTGCCGAAGAGCCGGTCGTGATCGCTCCTCCTGTGGCCGTTGCACCGCTCGCCGCCGTGCCGGCCGCGATGCCCATGCGGCAACGCGCCGAGGCAGCCAATGAGCCGGTGTTCCGCTGGAAGTTGGTGGCGGGCGCCGCGTCGCTGATGGCCGTGGCGGCCATCAGCTGGACGCTGGTCGGTAACGGTGCCGCGGTGCCGAACGGCGGTGCCCAACTGGCCGCGGTGCAGCCGCCCGTGGCGAATTCGGTGCTGGCGGCCGCTGCCGGTGCCAACGCGTTGCCCGGCAACGGCGCCCTGACGCCGACCCGCGTGCTGGTCGGCAACGGCAACCCGCAGGTCATGCTGCGCGATCCGCGCCTTGACCAGTTGCTCGAAGCCCACCAACAGGCTGGTGGTGCATCGCAAATGCCGTCCGGTTTCCTGCGCAACGCCACCTTCGAGGGCCCCACGCGCTGATTGCGCGCCCGTCGCCGCCTGCAATGACCGTTCACATGCCGATTTCCGCACGCACCCTCGTGCTCGTGTTCGCCGTTCTCTGCCTGGGGCAGATGGCCGCCGCGCAGACCCGCTACGGTGCGGCGAACACGAAGAGTGTTCCCTCGGCGCAGAACGACGAGCCGCCAGCCATGGGCGTGACCGAGTGGCTGCAGCGCATGCACGCAGGCGCGCGGCAGCGCAGTTATGTGGGCACCTTCGTGGTGTCGGCCCCGGGCGGCGACCTGTCGAGCGCGCGCATCTGGCATGTGCGCGACGGCGACCATCAGCTGGAGCGCATCGAGGCGCTGTCGGGCCCGCCGCGCTCGACCTTCCGGCGCAATCGCAACGTGATGACCTTCCTGCCCGAGGCGAAGGTCGTGAAGGTCGAGAAGCGCGAGAACCTCGACCTCTTCCCCAATCTGCCCGACAAGCCCGATTCGTCGGTGGGCGACTACTACGACGTGCGCGCCATCGGCAAGGACCGCGTCGCGGGCTTCGACGCCGACGTCGTGCAGCTCGTGCCGCGCGACGGCCTGCGCTTCGGTTACCGCATCTGGAGCGAACGGCGCTCCGGTCTCGTGGTGAAGCTCCAGACCGTCGACAGCGACACCCGCGTGGTCGAGCAGTCGGCGTTCTCCGAACTGCAGCTCGATGCGCCCGTGAAGGCGCAGGCGCTGGCGCAGATGATGGCCAACACGACCGGCTACCGCATCGAGAAGCTCGAGCTCGAGCGCAGCACCGCGCAAGACGAAGGCTGGATGCTGCGCACACCCGTGGCCGGATTCAAGCCCCGAAGCTTCTACCGGCGCCCCGCGCTGCCCAGCGGCGACGGCAAACCGCCCAAGCCCGAGGCGACTACCGTCCAGTGGACCTTCTCCGACGGCCTCGCGACGGTCTCGCTCTTCATCGAACGCTACGACGCCACGCGCACGCCGGGTGACGGCGTGCTGACCATCGGCGCCACCAACGCGATCCGTCGGCGTCTGCCCGCACCGGCCAGCGACTGGTGGCTGACCGCGGTCGGCGAGGTGCCGCAGCAGACACTCAATGCCTTTGCCCAGAGCCTCGCGCGCACGCGCTGACGGGCGATGGGCTGACGCCATGCAGGCGCGCATGCTGAACCAAGCCGACGTAGCCTACTCATAGCCTCTGTCGTTATTTGCAGCTCTGTTCTTTTGGAAAGACAACCGATGATGTTCAAAGTCGAGGGACACAAGCTTCGTTCCGGTCTGCTGGCCTTTGCGCTGGCACTGACGGCCGGTGCCACTTTCCTGCCGGTCGAGTCGGTGCATGCGCAGACGCGCACGCTGCCCGACTTCACCGACCTGGTCGACCAGGTCGGCCCGTCCGTGGTCAACATCCGCACGGTCGAGAAGGTTGCGCAGCGCGGCGGCGGCAACGGCGAGATGGACGAGGAGATGCAGGAGTTCTTCCGCCGCTTCTTCGGCCAGCCGGCGCCGGGCACCCCGCGCCAGGGGCCGCGCCCGAACCGTCCGCAGCAAGAGGAAGAGCAGCGCCCGCGCGGCGTGGGCTCGGGCTTCATCCTGACGGGCGACGGTTACGTGATGACCAACGCGCACGTGGTGGAAGACGCCTCCGAGGTGCTGGTCACGCTGCCCGACAAGCGCGAGTTCAAGGCCAAGATCATCGGCGCCGACAAACGCACCGACGTGGCCGTGGTCAAGATCGAAGCCACGGGCCTGCCTGCGGTGAAGGTGGGCGACATCTCGAAGCTGCGCGTCGGTGAGTGGGTCATGGCGATCGGTTCGCCGTTCGGCCTCGAAAACACCGTCACGGCCGGCATCGTGAGCGCCAAGCAGCGCGACACGGGCGAGTACCTGCCGTTCATCCAGACCGACGTGGCCATCAACCCCGGCAACTCGGGCGGTCCGCTCATCAACATGCGCGGCGAAGTGGTGGGCATCAACAGCCAGATCTATTCGCGCTCGGGCGGCTTCATGGGCATCTCGTTCTCGATCCCGATCGACGAAGCGATCCGCGTCAGCGAGCAGCTGCGCTCCTCGGGGCGCGTGTCGCGCGGCCGCATCGGCGTGCAGATCGACCAGGTCACCAAGGACGTGGCCGAGGCCATCGGCCTGGGCAAGGCGCAGGGCGCGCTGGTGCGCGGCGTCGAAGCCGGTTCGCCGGGCGAGAAGGCTGGCGTGGAGCCAGGCGACGTCATCACCAAGTTCGACGGCAAGGCGATCGAGAAGCCGAGCGACCTGCCGCGTCTCGTGGGCAACACCAAACCGGGCACGAAGAGCACGCTGACCGTGTTCCGCCGCGGCAACTCGCGCGACCTGAGCGTGACCATTGCCGAGATCGAGCCGGACAAGCCCGCCAAGCGCACCGCCGACCGCGACGAGCCGGCTGCGAAGCCGCCCGCATCCGCAGCCCTCAAGTCGCTCGGCCTCGCGGTCAGCGACCTCAGCGATGCGCAGAAGAAAGAACTCAAGCTGAAGGGCGGCGTGAAGGTCGACGCTGCCAACGACGCGGCGGCACGGGCCGGCCTGCGCGAGGGCGACGTCATCCTGGCCGTGGGCAATCTCGAGGTGGCGAATGCCCGCGAATTCGAGGCTGCGGTGGCCAAGGCGGACAAGGCCAAGTCGCTGAGCGTGCTCTACCGCCGGGGCGACTGGGCGCAGTACGCGCTGATCCGACCCGCACGCTGATACGGCGTCGGCGTCAAGTGGCCCCACCCCGCAGTCGGGTTTGGGGCCATTTTTTCGAGGTGTTTACGACGCTTCGGCGCCGGCCTCTAAAAAAATCCGAGGCCTCCAAAACGCCAATATTTGTTTGCATTCACTAACTTATAAAAGGGCTAAGGATGGATTTCGGTAGAATAGACAGCTCTCGGCAGCCAGTCAGCGCATAAAGAGGGCGAAGGCCTTCACGATGCGAGATGTCAGACAGCCGTCCACCGGTGCTCCACAGATCGCCCACAAGTTGTTCAGTGAGTGTTCCACCGATCCTGTTGATAAGTTGTGAGTATCTTTGATGTTGTGGACCTGCAACGAGCCCTTTGGACCCTGTTCCCGGATGTACGTGCTTCCCTTTTTGCCTACAATGAAGTTCCAACTACTGCAGTTGCCATTGCTTGTTGGTTCAGGGCGCGTCTCCAGAAGACGCGCCCTTTTTTCTTGGCCTCGCCCCTCGGCGCCCGAGCCAATTCAAGTACTTAAGCGTTCCCGTTGATGAATCACATCAGAAATTTTTCGATCATTGCGCACATCGACCATGGCAAGTCGACACTCGCAGACCGTTTGATCCAGCGTTGCGGCGGTCTCGCTGAACGCGAGATGGAAGCGCAGGTGCTCGACTCGATGGACATCGAAAAAGAGCGTGGGATAACCATCAAGGCGCAGACCGCCGCGCTGCACTACAAGGCACGCGACGGACAGGTCTACAACCTCAATCTGATCGACACACCGGGCCACGTCGACTTCTCGTACGAAGTGAGCCGCTCGCTGTCGGCGTGCGAGGGCGCATTGCTCGTCGTCGATGCATCGCAAGGCGTCGAAGCGCAGACAGTGGCCAACTGCTACACCGCGCTCGACCTCGGCGTCGAAGTGATCCCGGTGCTCAACAAGATCGATCTGCCGAACGCAGACCTCGACAACGCGCGCACCGAAATCGAAGACGTGATCGGCATCGACGCGACCGACGCGATTCCGTGCTCCGCAAAAACCGGCGTCGGCATCGACGACATTCTCGAGACCATCGTCGCGCGCATGCCCGCACCGCGCGGCAATCCCGACGGCCCGCTGCGCGCGATGATCATCGACAGCTGGTTCGACGCCTACGTCGGCGTGGTCATGCTGGTGCGCGTGGTCGACGGCCGCCTCGTCAAGGGCGAGCGCATCAAGATGATGGCGTCGGGCGCGATGTACAACGCCGACAGCATCGGCGTCTTCACGCCCGCCAACGAAGCGCGTGCGTCGCTCGAAGCCGGCGAGGTGGGCTACATCATCGCGGGCATCAAGGAGCTGCAGGCCGCCAAGGTCGGCGACACGGTCACGCTGATCCGGCCCGGCACCGGCGGTGCGGCCGCCACGGCCACCGAGGCGCTGCCCGGCTTCAAGGAAATCCAGCCGCAGGTGTTTGCCGGCCTGTACCCGACCGAAGCCAGCGAGTACGACTCGCTGCGCGACGCGCTCGAGAAGCTCAAGCTCAATGATTCGTCGCTGCGCTACGAACCCGAAGTGAGCCAGGCGCTGGGCTTCGGCTTCCGCTGCGGCTTCCTCGGCCTGCTGCACATGGAGATCGTGCAGGAGCGACTGGAGCGCGAGTTCGACCAGGACCTGATCACGACCGCACCGAGCGTGGTCTACCAGGTGGTGCGCAACGACGGCGAAGTCATCATGGTCGAGAACCCGTCCAAGATGCCCGACGTCGGCAAGATGGCGGAGATTCGCGAGCCCATCGTCACCGTGCACCTGTACATGCCGCAGGAATACGTCGGCTCCGTCATGACGCTGGCCAACCAGAAGCGCGGCGTGCAGCTGAACATGGCCTATCACGGCCGCCAGGTCATGCTGACCTACGAGATGCCGCTCGGCGAGATCGTGCTCGACTTCTTCGACAAGCTGAAGTCGGTGAGCCGCGGCTACGCCTCCATGGACTACGAGTTCAAGGAGTACCGCGCCTCCGACGTGGTGAAGGTCGACATCCTGCTCAACGGCGACAAGGTCGATGCGCTGTCGATCATCGTGCACCGCAGCCAGTCGCAGTACCGCGGCCGGGCCGTCGTCTCGAAGATGCGCGAGATCATTTCGCGCCAGATGTACGACGTGGCGATCCAGGCGGCCATCGGGGTCACGATCATCGCGCGTGAGACAATCAAGGCACTTCGCAAGAACGTGCTCGCCAAGTGCTACGGCGGCGACATCTCCCGCAAGAAGAAGCTGCTCGAGAAGCAGAAGGCGGGCAAGAAAAGAATGAAGCAGATCGGCTCCGTCGAAGTCCCGCAAGAGGCCTTCCTCGCGATTCTGCAAGTCGAAGACTGATCACCACGAACATGGCATACCTCACCACCCTGGTTCTCGCGGCTTTCGCCAGCTATGTCGGCGCCTGGTATTTCGGCGCGCTCGAAGGCAACTTCGCGCTGCTGCTGTTCGTGGCCACGGTGGTCACCGGGGTCTACTGGCTGGCCGAGCGCTTCTACTTCCTGCCGAAGCGCGAACGTGCCGCTGCTGCGCTCGACAGTTCCATTGCCGAACGCAACACGCGGCTGGCGGGGCAGGGCATCACCCAGGTCGACACCACCGACGCCAAGGCCAGCGAGCGCCTGCTGATGCAGCCCTGGTGGCTCGACTGGACCGCGGGCCTGTTCCCGGTGATCCTGGTGGTGTTTCTGCTGCGCTCGTTCCTGTACGAGCCCTTCAAGATTCCCTCGGGCTCGATGATGCCCACGCTGCTGACCGGCGACCTGATCCTGGTCAACAAGTTCACCTACGGCCTGCGCCTGCCGGTCATCAACACCAAGCTCACCGACGGCACGCCGCTGGCACGTGGCGACGTGGTGGTGTTCCGCTACCCGCCCAAGCCCAGCATGGACTACATCAAGCGCGTGGTCGGCATCCCGGGCGACGAGGTGGCCTACCTGAACAAGAAGCTCACGATCAACGGCCAGCCGGTGGGCAAGGCCCCGATCGCCGACTACCTCGATGGCGAGTCGATGCGCATCCTGAAGCAGTTCGACGAAGACCTCGGCGGCAAGCAGCACAAGATCCTCAACGACGAGAACGCCCCCGCCTTCGTGCCGGGCGCCAGCGACTTCCCGTTCCGCGAGAACTGCCGCTACTCGGTCGAGGGCGTGGTCTGCAAGGTGCCCGAAGGCAACTACTTCATGATGGGCGACAACCGCGATAATTCGGCCGATTCCCGTTTCTGGGGATTCGTACCGGACAAGAACATCGTGGGCAGGGCCTTCTTTGTCTGGATGAACTTCGGCGATCTCGGTCGCATCGGTCCGTTTCAATAATTAATCAACAGTCAACGTTACTGTTCGAGGGGTAAGAGGGCATGAGAACCAACAGTCGGTCCGTCCGTGGCAGTGCTGCGCGCCAGCGCGGTATCTCGTTCATTGGCCTGGTGTTCGTCGCGGCGGTACTGGGCTGCCTCGGCGTCGTGGTCGCGCAGGTCATTCCGACGCTGATCGAATGGCAAGCCATCGACAAGGCCGCCAACAAGGCCAAGGAAGGCGCCACGGTGCCTGAGATCCGCGCGATCTTCGACCGCGCCCAGGCCATCGACGACTTCAAGTCGGTCAGCGGCCGCGACCTCGAGATCAAGAAGGTGGGCGACAAGGTCGTCGTGGGGTATGCGTACGAACGCGAGATTCCCCTGTTCGGGCCGGCCTATCTGACGCTCAAATACAAGGGCGAGTCCCGCTGACCGCGGTGTCGAACAAGAAGGTGGACGGCAGCCTCGTCGCGCTGCAGGCGCGCCTTCAGTACACGTTCTCGGACCCGCGGCTGCTCCAGCTCGCGCTCACGCACCGTAGTTTCTCGGCCGACCACAACGAGCGCCTCGAGTTTCTTGGCGACTCGGTGCTGAACCTGGCCGTCTCGCACCTGCTGTACATCCGTCTCTCGGAATTGCCCGAGGGCGACCTGTCGCGCGTGCGGGCCAACCTGGTCAAGCAGGACACGCTGCACCGGCTCGCGCTGGGGCTGGCACTGTCGCCGCTGCTGCGCCTGGGCGAAGGGGAGGCCCGCTCGGGTGGCCCGAACCGGCCTTCCATCCTGGCCGATGCGCTCGAAGCGCTGATCGGCGCGGTCTACCTCGACGCCGGCTTCGCGGCCGCACAGTCGCTGGTGCACCGGCTCTACGAGGCGGTCGAGATCAATCCGCGCATGGAAGCCGCCGCGAAAGACCCGAAGACCGAATTGCAGGAATGGCTGCAGGGCCACAAAATGAAGCTGCCGGTGTACCGCGTGGCAGCGACGCTGGGTGCAGCGCACAAGCAGACCTTCGATGTCGAGTGCGAGGTGCCCGAGCTGGGCCTTCGCGAGCGCGGCATCGGCGGCTCGCGCCGCGCCGGCGAGCAAGCTGCCGCGGCCGCCATGTTGATCCGGCTCAAGGCACGCGGCGCCGCGTGAAATCAGAATGAACGACGTTACCAATCCCCAAGCGGGACCCGAAGACACCGCAGGCGACACGCCTGCCACCGGGCCGCAGCACTGCGGCCTGATCGCCATCGTCGGCAAGCCCAATGTGGGCAAGTCGACGCTGCTCAATGCGCTGGTCGGCCAGAAGATCAGCATCACCTCGCGCAAGGCGCAGACCACGCGCCACCGCATCACCGGCATGCGCACGCTGGGCGCCACGCAGTTCGTGTTCGTCGACACGCCGGGTTTCCAGACCCTGCATGCCAACGCGCTGAACAAGTCGCTCAACAAGACCGTGCAGGGCGCGGTCGGCGACGTCGACCTGATTCTTTTCGTGGTCGAGGCCGGCAGTTTCACGCCGGCCGACGAGCGCGTGCTCAAGCTGCTCGGCAAGGGCATCCCGACCGTGCTGCTGGCCAACAAACTCGACAACGTGCACCGCCGTGGCGACATCGCGCCCTGGCTGCAGACCATGCAGGCCAAGCACGCCTTCGCCGAGTTCGTGCCGATGTCGGCCAAGAACGCGAAAGACGTCGAGCGCCTGTTCGGCATCTGCGAAAAGTACCTGCCCGAACAGCCCTGGTTCTACGACGAGGACGAACTCACCGACCGCAGCGAGAAATTCCTCGCCGGCGAGCTGGTGCGCGAAAAACTCTTCCGCCTCACGGGCGACGAGCTGCCCTATACCTCGACCGTCATCATCGACAAGTTCGAGGAAGAGCCGCCCCAGAAGAAGGGCCAGAAGCGCCTGTTGCGCATTGCCGCCACCATCGTGGTCGAGCGCGACGGCCACAAGGCCATGGTGATCGGCGACAAGGGCGAGCGCATCAAGCGCATCGGCATGGAAACCCGCGTCGAGCTCGAGAAGCTGGCCGACGCCAAGGTGTTCCTCGAACTGTGGGTGAAGGTGCGTTCGGGCTGGGCCGACGACGAGGCCCGCGTGCGCTCCTTCGGCTACGAATGAAGTGGCCGCCGCTCATCGCGTTTCGCATGAACCGGCCTATGTGCTCCATCGCTACGACTGGAGCGAGTCGAGCCTGATCCTCGAGGTCTTCACCCGCCACCACGGGCGCATCGCGCTCGTGGCCAAGGGGGCGAAGCGGCCGAGTTCCAATTTCCGTCCGGTGCTGCTGCCGCTACAGCCGCTGCAGCTCAACTACGGTGGCGACGCCGAGATCCGCACGCTGAAAGGCGCCGAGTGGATGGGCGGCCACGTCATGCCGACCGGCGAGGCGCTGCTCTCGGGCTACTACGTCAACGAACTGCTGCTGCGCCTGCTGGCGCGCGACGACGCGCATGAGGCGCTGTTCGACGCCTATGCCGGCGTGGTGCAGGTGTTGGCCGGCGACCACGCAGGCGCCCAGGCCGCAACACAGGCCGCCGCGCTGCGCGCCTTCGAGCTGCTGCTGCTGCGTTCGGTCGGCCTGCTGCCCTCGCTCGACGTGCAGACGCTCACCCTGGAGCCGCTGGCGGCCCGCACCCGCTACAGCCTCGTGCCCGAAGCCGGCCTGCGGCAGGCGGCCAAGGACGAGGCTGCGCTGGCCGGCGCCGACTGGCGGGCGCTGCAAGACGTGCTCGACGATCGCACGCCGTTCACCGCCACCCTGCGCGAGGTCGCGACGATGAGCGTCGGCAGCAACAGTGCCCTGCGAAACCAGCTGCGCACCTTGCTCAACTACCATTGCGGCGTGACCACGCTGCGCACGCGGCAAATGATGAGAGACCTGCAAGCGCTCTAGTCCGGCGCACGATCGATCGAACCGCCAACCTGAGAACCGAAGCCATGCGTCTGGGTGTCCTCGTCTATGTCGACGACAAGAAAGAAATCGTCGACGAGTTCCACTGGCTGTACCGGAGCATGATCGTCTCCGGCGTTTTCGCGCGCGGCGGCGAGCTGATCGCGGTGTGCCACCCGAACGTCATCGCCCAGTTGCCCACCGACGACCGCATCGTCGTGATTCCGGGCCTGCCCTACGCCGACCAGCATTCCGAATGGGCGGGCTACGGCTACATCAATTCGATCGCGAACCTGTGCGACCCGGCGGTGCTCGCCGTGTGCCGCAACTACGACGCGATTCTCAAGACCGACTGCGACACCTTCGTCACGCCGGCGCTGGCCAGCTTCGAGCCGACCGGCCTGTGCTTCGGCTTCGGCGCCTACGCGTACCAGGAAGACGTGCGCCGCAAGCTATCCGAGTGCAGCGCGCGCTGGGGGTTTCCGCATTCGGGGCTGCACAACGTGGGCGCGTCGGTGCTCGGGCCGACCGAGTTCGTGGGCAACTTCGTGCAGGCCCAGCTGGACTACTGCCACAAGCTGCTCGACGAGGAGTTTCGCGACTTCCAGGGCGAGTGGCCCGGCTGGTGCAAGAACGTGCTCACCATGTACGCCGGCGAGCTGGCGCTGCGGCGCACCTACCCCCAGCGCTGTTCGCTGGGCCTGCTCGACCACCTGCCGTACGCCGACCGGACCCTGGGCGGTGACGTGCTGCACATCCACGGCTGGCACACCGACCAGTACTGGTCGAAGCATCATTTCCGGGCCGGCGCCTACGACCACATGGCGCCCGGCGACATCGACAGGACGACGCTCGGCGGCTACTGTCACTGGCTTGCCGTCACCCCCACCGACGACCTTCGGGCCGGCGCGGGCGGCGCATGAACGAAGAGAAGAAAGCGATTGCGTCCATGAGCGATACCTCCGGCACCCCCTCCCTCCCACGCGCCACCACCGCCCTGTCGGTCAACCTCAACAAGGTCGCCCTCGTGCGCAACACGCGCCACCTCGGCATCCCCAGCGTGGTGGGCGCCGCCCAGGCCTGCCTGGCCGCGGGCGCCCACGGCATCACCGTGCACCCGCGTCCCGACGCGCGCCACATCCGCGCACACGACGTGAGCGACCTGTCCGAACTGCTGGCGCGCGACTGGCCGGCCATCGAGTTCAACATCGAAGGCAACCCCTTCCACAACCTGATGGACTTCGTGCGCGAGCTCAAGCCGCACCAGGCCACCTTCGTGCCCGACAGCGAAACCCAGTCGACCAGCGACCATGGCTGGAGCTTCCCCGAAGACGCCGAGCGCCTGCGCCCGCTGATCGCCGAAGCCAAGGCACTGGGCGTGCGCGTGAGCCTGTTCATGGACCCGATTCCCGAGGTGATGGCCGCCGTCAAGGCCGTGGGCGCCGACCGCGTCGAGCTCTACACCGAAGGCTACGCTGCCTCGCGCGGCACGCCGCAGGAAGCCGCCGTGCTCGCACGCTACGTGGCCGCGGCGCAGGCCGCCCATGCGACGGGGCTGGGCGTCAACGCCGGCCACGACCTGAGCCGCGACAACCTCACGCCGTTTCTGCGCGCGGTGCGCGGCGTGCACGAGGTGTCGATCGGCCATGCCTTCGTCGCCGATGCGCTCGAACTCGGGTACGCCGCCACCACGCGCGACTACCTGCGCTGCATCGCCGACGCCGCATGATCTACGGCATCGGGACCGACATCTGCGACGTGCGCCGCATCGCAGCCACCTTCGAGCGCCAGGGCGAGCGCTTCGCCCGCAAGGTGCTGAGCGACGCCGAGTTCGCCGTCTGGCAGGCCCGCGCCGCACGCTGGCCCAAGCGCGGCCTGAGCTACCTCGCCACGCGCTTTTCCGCCAAGGAGGCCTTCAGCAAGGCCATCGGCCTGGGCATGCGCATGCCGATGACCTGGCGCTCGTGCGAGATCGCCAACTTGCGCAGCGGCAAGCCGGTGATCGTGCTGCACGGCGAGCTGAAAGACTGGTTCGAGGCGCAGGGCCTGACGGCGCACGTGACCGTCACCGACGAAACCGAGTACGCCGCCAGCTTCGTGGTGGTGGAAAAAGCCTGAACGAATCTCCGGCGCCGCTGCGCCTTGCCGACCGATCGACAGACTGACATGACCGAACTGAACCACGCGCCGCTCCTCATCGATGTGGCCGGCACCGAACTCACCGCCGCCGACCGCCGGCGCCTCGCGAACCCGCATGTGGGCGGCGTGATCCACTTCACCCGCAACTGGCAGGACCGTGCGCAGATGACTGCGCTCAACGCCGAGATCAAGGCGATCCGGCCCGACCTGCTGATCTGCGTCGACCATGAAGGCGGGCGCGTGCAGCGCTTTCGCACCGACGGTTTCACGCGGCTGCCCTCGATGCGCAGCCTGGGCGAACTGTGGATGCAGGATGCCCTGCGCGCCACGCAGGTCGCCACTGCCGTCGGGCAGGTGCTGGCCGGTGAGCTGCGCGCCTGCGGTGTCGACTTCAGCTTCGCGCCGGTGCTCGATCTCGACTACGGCGGCAGCAGCGTGATCGGCGACCGCAGCTTTCACCGCGACCCGCGCGTGGTCGCGCTGCTCGCCAAGAGCGTGATGCACGGCATGCTGCAGAGGGGCATGCGCAACTGCGGCAAGCACTTTCCGGGGCATGGTTTCGTGCAGGCCGACTCGCACGTCGAGATTCCGGTCGACCGGCGCAGCCTCAAGGCCATCCTGGCCGACGACGCGCAGCCCTACGACTGGCTGGCCGGCACGCTCGCCGCCGTGATGCCAGCGCACGTGATCTACCCGAAGGTCGACAAGCGCCCGGCAGGCTTCTCCGAAAAATGGCTGAAGGACATCCTGCGCCAGCGCTTCGCGTTCGATGGCGCCGTGTTCAGCGACGACCTGAGCATGGAAGCCGGCCGCTACATCGACGGCCAACTGCTGAGCTACACAGACGCCGTGCTGGCGGCCCTCGCGGCGGGTTGCGACCTGGCGCTGCTGTGCAACCAGAGCATCGGTGAGGGCAAGCCGCTCGACGAGATGCTCGACGGCTTCACCGCGGCGGCGGCCGACGGGCGCTGGCAGGGCGATGCGGCCAGCGAAGCGCGGCGCCGGTCGCTGTTGCCCGGCGATGAGGCGCTCGACTGGCAGGCGCTCACGACCTCGACGCGCTATGTGCAGGCGCAACGCCTGCTGGCCGGCGCTCAGTCCCGGAAGGGCCGCACCGGCAGCTGATTCGCCGCGGGGCCGAGCAACGCGGCCACCTCGGGCGTTTCGAACAGCGATTCCAGCCAGGGCTTGTCGGCCAGGCCGGCCTGGAAGAACACCTGCAGCAGCCGCACGGCTTCGGTGCGCAGCGCGCGCGTCAGCATTTCAGCGTCGATCCGCGGCGTGCTGCCAAGTGCAGGCGCGGCGCAGGCGTGCGCCACGGTGCGCAGCAGCTGCTCGGCAAAGTCGCGCTGCGGCGGCCACAGATGGGCGTAGAGCTGGGCGATCCGATCAATGTCTTCCACGCGGGTGCGTGGCAGCAGGTGCCGCAGCACCGCGCGCCGCGCGCGCATGGCGAGCGAGGCGGCCCGCGCGAGATCGGCTGGCGGCGCGACCGGTGGCGCGCGGTGCAGCAGCTCGGGAATGACCGCGAAGCGCGCCCCGGCCACGATGCAGCGGCAGAGCATCTGCAGGTCGTCGTGGATCGCGAACTCGGGGTCGTGGCGCACGCCGGTGCGCTCTAGGAAGCGGCGGCGGACCAGGCAGGCCGACAGCCGCAGCGGCTCGGGGCCCAAGGCTTCGGCCACGATTTCATCGTGGCGCTGGGCGTACTTCAGCGGCCCGGCGGGTGTTTCGCTCCAGCAGCCGACGATGTCCAGGTCCGGGCAGGCGGCGAGCAGCGCGGCCTGCCGCTGCAGGCGGCCGGGCAGGGCGCGGTCGCCTGCAGCGGCGAAGACCACGTGCTCGCCGGTGGCCTGCGCGAGCGCGAGGTTGCGCACGGTGGCGCGGTCGCAGGCCACGGGCAGTGCGATCCATCGCAGGTTGGGGGCGATGGCGCGCGCCTCGCTTTCGGCCGCTGCAGGCAGACCCGCCGCAACCACGGCCAGCTCCAGCGCCACGTCGGCCTGCGCCGTCCAGTCGCGCAGATCCTGCAGCCAATCGTCGCGGGTGCCGTCGGGCGTCAGGCAGACCGTCACGCGCGGCATGACGACGGGCGGCACGCGGTCGGGCTGCTGCGCGCGCCAGGCGAAGTAGCGGCCGAGCGCGGGGCCGATGTCCGGCGGCGCGAAGGCCCGCTGGAGCGTGTCGAGCCCGTCGCGTTCGAGTTGCGCGCGGCGCGGCGCATCGGCAACCAGCGCGACCACGGCGTCGACCAGCTGGTCGTAGGGCACGCCCACCACCGCATCACGGAAGGCCGGGTCGATTTCGCTGTCGGGGTAGAGCTCGCAGACCACGGCCTTGCGATGGCGCAGCAGGATCGACAGCCGGGGCGTCTCGACCACGCGGGATTCTTCCCAGTTGTGCAGGTTCAGCATGACCTTGGCGCGGCGCATGCGGTCTTCGCGCTCGGCCTGCGTCCAAGACCTCCCACGCGTCACTTCGACGCGCAGGCCGCGCGCCATCAGCGCCTCGAGAATGTCGATCCGTCGCCGCGTGAGCGAGCCGAAGAAGCAGACATCGATGTCGCGCGCCTCCTCGGGCAGGACTTCCGGCAAGGGCAGGATGCGCGCCGCCTCGGGCTCCCAGCCGAGCGGCACGTAGTCCGCGTTCTGGTAGCCGAGTTCGCGGTGGCGCTGGAAGTTCGTCCTGCTGTACTCCCACAGGTAGCAGCGCGGGATCAGGTCGCGGTAGTTGGCGTTCCAGGCATGCGTGCCTTCGACCATCGGCTCGTAGTTGACGACGATGCAGTTCGGATGAAGCGACGCGACGCTCTCCCAGGGAACGTCCCAGAAGAAGAACAGGATGTTGATCGCACTCGCATCGATCGTGGCCGGTGTGTAGGTCGTCGGGTAACCCAGCCGTTCGGCCGCCAGCCGGTAGGTCTGCACGATGTCGCCGCAGACCGCGTCTTCGGACAGTGAGGTGAAGTGCAGCCGTGGCAGGGTCATGGGCGACGACTGTAGCGGGTCAGTCTGCGGCCGGCGCGCCCACCGCCGAGGGCCACAGCGGCGCGCCGCCCGCTTCCAGGTGCGTCAGATACAGCCGCAGCTCGAACTCGAAGCGGTGGTACTCGGGCTCCATGTGCGTGCACAGCGCGTAGAAGGGCTTGTCGTGGTTCTTCTCGCGGCTGTGCGCCAGCTCGTGCACGACGATCATGCGCAGCCATTCGAGCGGCACGGTCTTGAACAGGCTGGCCACGCGGATCTCGCGCTTGGTCTTGAGCTTGCTGCCTTGCACGCGTGCGATGGTGGTGTGGGTGCCCAGCGCGTGGCGCACCACGTGCAGCTTGTTGTCGAACACCGCCTTGGCCAGCGGCTCGGCCTTGCGCATGTACTCGCCCTTGAGCTCGCAGGCGTAGTCGTACAGCGCGCGGTCGGTGCGGATGTCGTGCAGGCCGGCATAGCGTCCGCGCAGCAGGGCGCCGAGCTTGTCGGCGGCCATCAGCTCGCTCACCTGCGCCA
This sequence comes from Variovorax sp. EBFNA2, assembly GCF_033802765.1. NCBI lineage: Bacteria > Pseudomonadati > Pseudomonadota > Betaproteobacteria > Burkholderiales > Comamonadaceae > Variovorax > Variovorax sp. EBFNA2. Next base: position 5,050,801 of record NZ_CP138496.1, on the reverse strand, counting down.
GCAGCGCGGGCGGGTACGCGGACAGGTACTTCATCTGTGGCTTATCCCGCCGTGCGCGCCGAATAGGCGAGTCCGGCCGCGACGCCGCCGAGCAGGTCGCCCTCGATGAGCGGCACGCCCGCGAAGCTCGCGCGCAGCGCGCGCTGGAATGGGCGCAGGGCCGACGAGCCGCCGGTGAGGTAGATGGCGTCCAGGTCGCCGCTGCGCAAGCCGGCGCGCTTCACGCAGGCGTGGGCGCAGGCCACCACGTTCTCGAGCGGCGCCGCGAGCTGCTGCGCCATGTCGGCCGGCGTCAGCGCGGAAACGAGCCCGGGTTCGATGCACGACAGGTCGATCTGCACCTCGGCGTCGCTGACCGAGCCATTGATCTTGGCCTGTTCGACCTCGCTGGCGATGCGGTGGCCGTGGCGCTCTTCGAGCACCGTCATCAGGCGGTCGTGCAGCTGCCGGTCGCTGTAGCTGGTGCGCAGCTCGCGCGCCTGGCGCACGGCCTTCGGGGCATAGAGCCAGTTGATCAGGTGCCAGGACGACAGCTCGAAGAACACCTTGCTGGGCACCTCGCGCCCGCTCGGGCCGAGATGGCGCAGCCCGAGCATCGGCATCACGCGTTCCAGGTTCAGGCGCTGGTCGAAGTCGGTGCCGCCGATGTGCACGCCGCTGGTGGCCAGCACGTCGTCGGCGCGGTCGGCGCGCGCCATGCGCTCGGGCCCCAGGCGCACCACGGTGAAGTCGGAGGTGCCGCCGCCGATGTCGACGATCAGGATCAGCGACTCGCGCGTGACGCGCTGCTCGTAGTCGAAGGCGGCGGCAATGGGTTCGTACTGGAACGAAACGTCGCGCAGGCCAGCCGCGCGCGCGGCGTGGCGCATGCTTTCTTCGGCGCGCTGGTCGCGCTTGGCGTCGTCGTCGACGAAATGCACCGGGCGGCCGATGACCACGCGCTCAGGGCGCGTGCCCAGCTCGCGTTCGGCGCGCGACACCAGCTCGTGCAGGAAGCGCGCGATGATGTCCTCGAAGCTGACCAGCCCGTCATAGACGGCGGTCTTCTCCTGCATCAGCGGGCTGCCGAGCAGGCTCTTGAGCGAGCGCATGAGTCGGCCTTCCACGCCGGACAGGTACAACGCGATGGCGTCGCGGCCGAAGTGCGTGCTGCGGTCCTCGGCATTGAAGAAGAGGGCGGTCGGCAGGGTGGTGGCGCTGCCTTCGATGGGCAGCAGGCGCGCGGCATCGCCGGGGGAGGCGTAGGAGACCGCGGAATTCGACGTGCCGAAATCGATGCCGATGGCCGGGGTGCGTAGGGGATTCATTCAAGCAGGAAATCGGAGGGCCCAAGAGTGTAGAGGGTCGGCCGGAGCGCGCGATAGACTGCGGCCCAATGACCACCCCACCCGGAAGCCGTCGATGCCGTTGTGCCTGACATTCTTCGACCGGTTCGACGAGCCGGTGCTGCGCAACCACAGTCACTACTGCCGCCGTTTCGGCTACCCCCATGCCTGGGTGGAGAGTGACCGCGCCGGGCACTCCGCGCTGCGCGATTGCGCGAAATATGCCGAGATGCTGCGCCGCCTGCGGGCGCTCGACGAGGGCGACTGGCTGCTCTTTCTCGACGGCGATTCGGTGGTGTTCCACCCCGTGGCCGTCGAGCTGCTGATGGAAGGCCGCGACCTGCTCGTGGTGGACGGGCCCAAGGGCCTGCCGCTGTGCAACTTGATGATCTTGCGCAACACGGCGGCCAACCGCGCGCTGCTGCATGCGTTCATCCGGGCGGCGAGCCAGGTCGTGGCGCGCGTCACGCCCCGCCTCGACGCGGCCGAGCTGCTGCGGCCGGCCGGCTTGCTGCCCTGCAACGGGCCCATCGGCGACTGCTACGTGAACGTCTCATGGCGCATCGCGAGCTGGTTCACCGCCCGCATCTTCGTGGTGCACCTGGCGGCCCTGCCGGAGCTGGATGCCGAGGGCCGCGTGCTGGAAGAGCTGCTGCACGACGCGAACCTGCAGCGCCTGATGGTGCGCCGGGTGAACGCGGCGCTGATCGACGGCGAGCCCGTGCTGCCGCCGCCGGCCTACCCGGCGATCTCGGAGGACGCGTATTCGTGCCTCAACCCGCACGCGCCCATCGCCTTCGTCACGCTCTACACGCACCACATCAACGACTACGCGCGCGTGTCCGAGCACAACGTGCGGCGCTACTGCGAGCGGCACGGCCATGGGTATCACGTCTACCGCGCCATCCCGGACGAACTCGATCCGTCGATCAGCGGCGCCTGGGTGAAGAGCTGGCTCGTGAAGCGGCACCTCGCGCAGCACCAATGGGTGGTGTGGGTCGATGCCGACACGCTGTTCGTCAACCAGGCGAAGCGCATCGAACCGCTGCTCGAAGGCCGCGACCTGCTGTTCGCCAAGGACATCGGCGCGTGGGATGTGAACTCGGGCGTGATGGGCTTCCGCCACACCGAGCGCAACCTCGCGCTGCTCACGCAGCTGTGGGAGCGCATCACCGGCGTCGACGACAAGTCGACCGTGTACGCCAGCCAGGGCGACCAGTACTACACGAACGTGGTGCTGGCCGAGCACGGCCTGATCGGCGATGCGGTCGTGACGGACCTTCTGAGCATCAACACGCCGCCGCACCTGGCGGGCGACGACAGCCTGCTGGTGCACTTCGTGGGACTCGGGGAGCCCTACCGGTCGGTGTACATGGCGGACGTCGACGCGCGGTCCAAGCGCCTGGGCTGAGCTGAAGCGGGGCGCTCAGCGGCCCAGCTTGTGCAGCGTGTCGCGCACGTCGTCCACCAGCCACAGGCCGAGGCAGCGATCGCTCTGCGGGTATTGGCGCGAGCCGTCATCTGTTGCATAGATGATGGACTCGGTCACGTTGCCTTCGACGATCAGGCGCCGGGGCGGCGGCAGATGGAAGGGCGCCATCTCCATGTTGATCGGGGTCCAGCCGCCCGTCTGGATGTCCGCGTTGCGCGGCAGCGAGCGGTAGGTGAAGGTGGTGGTCAGCAGCCACTTCGACCGGCTGGCCGCCACCGCATGCAGGGCCCGGAAGGCATCGGCGTGCGAAAAATGGAACAAGCAGTCGCGGCAGAAGACGAGGTCGACCGTCGGCAACGCGTCACTCAGAAGATCCAGCCGGCTGAAATGGCGTCCCGGCCGCCCGAAGCGCTCATTGTTGCGCGCTACCAGCGCATCGACGATGTCTGCGCCGTGGTAGTCGATGCCCGTCAGGTCGACGTGCTGCATCCAGTTGAAGTCGCCGCACGGCACGTCGAGCAGGCGGTGCACCTGCAGCTCACGCAGCAGGTGCGGCAACTCCCGGATCACCTGCGCGGTGTTCGTGAGTTCGGACCCCGCGCCGGACACGCTTTCCGTCGAGCCCCAGGCATTCGATTTGAAGATGTCGGAGAAGACAGTTTCGGGCGCCTGGGTGGTCATCGGTGCAGAAAGGTGTGGGGCGTGAAGGGGCTGGGCGTTGTCAGCTTTCCCGGCGCAGCGCCGGGAAAAGAATCACGTCGCGAATGCTCGGCGAATCGGTCAGCAGCATCATGAGGCGGTCGATGCCGATGCCGCAGCCGCCGGTGGGCGGCATGCCGTATTCGAGCGCGCGCACGAAGTCGTGGTCGTAGAACATGGCTTCGTCGTCGCCGCCGTCCTTGGCAGCCACCTGCGCGTTGAAGCGCGCGGCCTGGTCTTCGGCGTCGTTGAGCTCGCTGAAGCCGTTGCCGAATTCGCGGCCTGTGATGTAGAGCTCGAAGCGCTCGGTGACCTCGGGGCGCTCGTCGTTGGCGCGCGCCAGCGGCGAGATCTCGGTCGGGTGCTCCATGATGAAGGTCGGCTGCCAGAGCTTCTCTTCGACGGTCTCTTCGAAGTACATCACCTGCAGGCTGGCGAGGCTGCGCTGCGAGAGCTTGTCTTTTTCTTCGCTCAGGCCGAGCTTGCGCAGGGCGTTGATGAGCCAGGTGGTGTCATCGACCCCGTCACCTGCCTCGGTGTGCTTCAGGATCGCTTCGCGGATCGTCAGGCGCTCGAAGGGCTGGGTCAGGTCGACCGGCTTGCCGCCGTAGGTGAGCTGCTGCGTGCCCACGGCCTTGTCGGCGATGGTGCGGATCAGCGTCTCGGTGAAGTCCATGAGGTCGCGGTAGTTCCAGTAGGCCGCGTAGAACTCCATCATCGTGAACTCGGGGTTGTGCCGCACCGAGATGCCCTCGTTGCGGTAGCTCCGGTTGATTTCGAACACGCGCTCGAAGCCGCCGACGATCAGGCGCTTGAGGTACAGCTCGGGCGCAATGCGCAGGAACATTTCCTGGTCGAGCGCGTTGTGGTGCGTCTTGAAGGGCTTGGCGTTGGCGCCGCCCGGAATCGGGTGCAGCATGGGCGTCTCGACCTCGAGGAAGTCGTGCGACACCATGAACTCGCGCAGCGCGCTCACGGCCTTGCTGCGTGCGGTGAAGCGCACGCGGGCCGACTCGTCGGTGATCAGGTCGACGTAGCGCTGGCGGTACTTCTGCTCCTGGTCGGCCATGCCGTGGAACTTGTCGGGCAGCGGGCGCAGGCTCTTGGTGAGCAGGCGCAGCTTGGTCACCTTGACCGACAGCTCGCCGGTCTTGGTCTTCATCAGCGTGCCTTCGGCGCCGAGGATGTCGCCCAGGTCCCAGCGCTTGAAGTCGGCGTACGCCTCTTCGCCGATGGCGTCGCGCGTCACGTACAGCTGGATGCGGCCGGTGGCGTCCTGCACGGTCGCGAAGCTGGCCTTGCCCATCACGCGTTTGAGCATCATGCGGCCGGCCACACTCACGGAAACGGCCTGCGCTTCGAGCGCGTCGGCCTCGGTGCCGTCGTGCTGCGCGACCAGCGCCGCAGCGCGGTGGCCGGGTTTGAAGTCGTTCGGGAACGCAACCCCCTTGCCTTCGGTCTGCGCCGTGCGCAGCAGCTTGAGCTTTTCGCGGCGTTCGACGATGAGCTGGTTGTCGTCGACGGCGGGCGCCGAGGAAGGAACTGCAGCGGGCGTGGGAATGGGAGGGGTCAGGTGATCGGACATGAGGAGCGGATGAGGCGCAACCGGAGCGTGCGCGGCCCGGCATTTTAGCTGATCGGTCCCGAATCAAACCGCCCGCGAGCGCCCGTCCATCCTGCGCAACACGCTATGAAAAAAGAAGCAAACTATTCAGTGATACCGGTGCGCGCCAGCAGGTCGCTGACCAGTTCGAGGCGCATCAGCGGGCTGTCGAGCTCCATCAGGCGCTGCTTCAGCGCGACCTGCATCGGCACCAGTTCGCACCAGCGGTTGGCCACCCAGCCGCAATCGTCGAAGCGGTAAGGCGCACCGATCGGCAGGCGCACCGTGTCGCCTTGGGCGCGGCGGCGCTCTTCAAGCGTGTCGACGAGGCGGCGCAGTGCGGTGGCGGTGTGGCGCAGGTCGTCGGGGATGGCGAGGGCGACGTCGTCGATGACAGCTTCGACCTCGGCGATCCACAGACCGTTCTTCTGCAGCGCGCTGTGGCGCACGCGAAAGCGCGTCGTGCCGACGCATTCGATCTGCAACAGGCCGCTTTGCGGGGCGTCGAACGCGTGGATGTCGGCGAGCGTGCCGACGGCGGCAAAGCTTTCGGCTTCGGCACCGGCCTTGCGGACCTCGGTGCCGCTCGTCAGGCTGACCACGCCGAAGGGGACGCCGGCCTTGCGGCACTTGCCGATCATGTCGAGGTAGCGGACCTCGAAGATGCGCAAAGGAAGCAATCCGTCGGGGAAGAGCACCGTACCGAGCGGGAACAATGGCAGTGAATGCAGAAGGGGTTGTGTCGTCATCGAAGAACCTTGCGTGGCTATCATCGCATTCCGCTCACGGCTGCGTTCCATGCTCTATCAGATTCCTTCGTTTCTTCTCGACGTGATCGTCGGCCTGCTCGGCGGCGCCTGCCTGCTGCGCCTGTACATGCAGTACCACCGCGTGCCTTTCGGCAATCCGCTGGGGCGCTTCGTGTTCGCCATCACCGACTGGATCGTGCTGCCGCTGCGGCGCATCGTGCCCGCGGTGAAGCGCTGGGACCTCGCGAGCCTGATCGCGGCCTGGCTGCTGGTGATGCTCAAGTTTTTGGTGCTGTGGCTGCTGGCCGGCAGCCTGGCGCGGATCACGGCGCTGCCGCTGGTGTCGCTGGTCGGCCTGCTGCAGCTGGCGGTGTCGGGCCTCACGGCGCTGCTGGTGGTGTACGCGGTGCTGTCGTGGATTCCGGGCGCGTCGCCGATGCTGCTCGACCTGATCTCGCGCCTGGCCGAGCCGCTGGTGCGGCCGTTCCGGCGCTTCATTCCGCTGATCGGCGGCGTCGACCTGTCGCCGCTGGCCGCCATCGTGGTGCTGCAGGTGGTGGCGATCGTGCTGGGCAACCTGCTGGTCTTCGCGTTCCGGCTCGGCGCCTGAGGGCGTTCACCCCAGACAGCAAAACGCCCGCATCGCCTGTCACAGCGTGCGGGCGTTCGGCCGGAGCCTGTAGCGATCAGAGCACCGCGTCGGCCGGCTGGCGCAGCAGCATGGCCAGCGTGCTGGCGATGGTCTTGCGCAGTTCGCGGCGGTCGCTGATGAAGTCGATCGCGCCCTTGGTCTGCAGGAACTCGGCGCGCTGGAAGCCTTCGGGCAGAGTCACGCGCACGGTCGATTCGATCACGCGCGGGCCGGCAAAGCCGATCAGCGCCTTGGGCTCGGCAATCACCACGTCACCCACGAAGGCGAAGCCGGCACTCACGCCGCCCATGGTCGGGTCGGTCAGCACGCTGATGTAGGGCAGGCCCTTCTTTGCCAGGCGCGTGAGCGCGGCGTTGGTCTTGGCCATCTGCATCAGTGAGAGCAGGCCTTCCTGCATGCGTGCGCCACCGGTGGCGGTGAAGCAGATGAAAGGCACCTTCTGCTCGATGGCCGTCTCGACGCCGCGCACGAAGCGCTCGCCGACCACGCTGCCCATCGAGCCGCCCATGAACTCGAACTCGAAGCAGGCCACGACCACGCTGATGCTGTGGACGGAGCCGCCCAGCACGACCAGTGCGTCGGTCTCGCCGGTGTTCTCCAGCGCTTCTTTCAGGCGCTCGGGGTACTTGCGGCTGTCCTTGAACTTCAGGGCATCGACCGGCAGCACTTCTTGGCCGACTTCGTAGCGGCCTTCGGCATCCAGGAAGGCGTCGAGGCGCGCGCGGGCGCCGATGCGGTGGTGGTGGCTGCAGCTGGGGCAGACGTTCTGGTTGTGCTCGAGGTCGGTCTTGTACAGAACGGTCTCGCAGGCCGGGCATTTGATCCACAGGCCCTCGGGCACCTGGCGGCGCTCGGACGGGTCGGTTTGTGCGATCTTGGCGGGTAGCAGTTTTTCAAGCCAGCTCATGGGACTCCGAATTTCTCAGGAAGGAAGCCTTCCTGACACTTAGCTCCCCTCTCCCGCACGGGAGAGGGGTTGGGGGTGAGGGCAGCGGCGATTATCGGCCAGCCGCGTTCTTGGCGGTAGCAGCCGGCAGGGCATCGAGCGCCTCCCGGATGCCGGCCAGGAATTCGCGCACCGTGGGCACCACGTTTTCGCGGGGCTGGTCTTCGATGAGTTGAATGATCTTGGTGCCGATGACCACGGCGTCCGCCGCCGAGCCGATGGCCTGCGCCGTGCGCGCATCGCGGATGCCGAAGCCCACGCCGACCGGAATGTTCACGTGCTCGCGGATGCGCGGGATCATGCGCCCGACCGCCTCGGTGTCGAGGTGGCCGGCGCCGGTCACGCCCTTGAGCGACACGTAGTAGACGTAGCCGCTCGCGATGCGCGCCACCTGCGCCATGCGCTCGGCGGTGCTGGTGGGGGCCAGCAGGAAGATCAGGTCGATGCCGGCGGCCTTGAGGTCGGCGGCAAAGTCCTCGCATTCCTCGGGCGGGTAGTCGACGACCAGCAGGCCGTCGACGCCGGCCGCGGCCGCGTCGCGGATGAAGGCCTTCTTGCCGTGCACGAGGTCGTAGCGCTCGACCGGGTTGGCATAACCCATGAGCACGACCGGCGTGGTCGTGTCCTTGGCGCGGAACGCCGCCACCATCGCGAGCACCTGCTTCATGCCGACACCCAGCGCCAGCGCAGCTTCGCCGGCCTTCTGGATCACGGGGCCGTCGGCCATCGGGTCGGAGAAGGGCACGCCCAGCTCGATCACGTCGGCGCCGGCCTCGACCATGCCGTGCATGAGCTCGGGCGTGATGTCGGCGAAGGGGAAACCGGCGGTGACGTAAGGAATCAGCGCGCGACGGCCCTGTGTTTGCAGGGCCTGGAACTTGGCGGCAATGCGGCTCATCACTTGCCTCCCTTCACGCTCAGACCGCGCATCGAGGGCCGGTCGTAGAAGTCGACACCCGACAGGTCGGCGACGGTGCCGATGTCCTTGTCGCCGCGGCCCGAGAGGTTCACGAGGATCGACTGGTCGGGGCGCATGGTCTTGGCGAGCTTCAGGGCGTAGGCCACGGCGTGGCTGGATTCGAGCGCGGGAATGATGCCCTCCGTGCGGCACAGGTAGTGGAAGGCTTCGAGCGCCTCCATGTCGGTGATGCCGACGTATTCGGCGCGGCCGATGTCGGCCAGGTGCGCGTGCTCGGGGCCCACGCCGGGGTAGTCGAGGCCGGCGCTGATGCTGTGCGTTTCGGTGATCTGGCCGTCGTCGTTCTGCAGCAGGTAGGTGCGGTTGCCGTGCAGCACGCCCGGGCTGCCGCGCAGGATCGAGGCGGCGTGCTTGCCGCTGTCCAGTCCTTCGCCGGCCGCTTCCACGCCGATGAGGCGCGTGCCCGCGAACGGAATGTAGGGGTGGAAGATGCCGATCGCATTGCTGCCGCCGCCCACGCAGGCGACCACCACGTCGGGCTGCTTGCCCTCGGCTTCGCCGGTGATGCCGTCGGCCGCCAGCATGGCGGGCATCTGCGCGATGCACTCGGTGCCGATCACGCTCTGGAAATCGCGCACCATCGTCGGGTAGGGGTGCGGGCCCGCCACCGTGCCGATGATGTAGAAGGTGTTTTCGACGTTGGTGACCCAGTCGCGCATGGCTTCGTTGAGCGCGTCTTTCAGCGTCTTGCTGCCCGATTCAACGGGCACCACGGTCGCGCCCAGCAGGTTCATGCGGTAGACATTGGGGCTCTGGCGCTTCACGTCCTGGCTGCCCATGTAGACCACGCATTCGAGGCCGTAGCGCGCACAGATGGTGGCGGTGGCCACGCCGTGCTGGCCGGCGCCGGTCTCGGCGATCACGCGGGGCTTGCCCATGCGGCGCGCGAGCATCGCCTGGCCGATCACGTTGTTGATCTTGTGCGCGCCGGTGTGGTTGAGGTCTTCGCGCTTCAGGTAGATCTGCGCGCCGCCCATTTCGCGGCTGGTGCGCGCGGCGTGGTAGATCGGCGAGGGGCGGCCGACGAAGTGCTTCAGTTCGTAGTGGAACTCGGCCAGGAAGGCCGGGTCGTCCTTGAACTTGGCGTACGCGTCGCGCAGCTCGTTGATCGCGTGGGTGAGCGTTTCGCTCGCGAAGGTGCCGCCGTAAGGGCCGAAGTGGCCGCTGGCGTCGGGTTGCTGGTAGTCCTGGAATTGGCTTTGCATGGTTCTCGATCGATGGGCCGCAGCCCGAATGCGATCGGGTGCGGCGGCTAACTGGAGAAGGACGAAGCGTCGGCTGCCGAGGCTTTGACAGTGTTCGCCGCATCTGCGGCTCTCACGGCGGCGACGAATGCCCGGATCTTTCCGGCGTCCTTGAGGCCCTTGTGCCCGGGACCGTCGATTTCGACGCCCGAGCTCACATCAACGGACAGCGTCTTGCAGCGCGTCCGCAGGCTGTGAATGCCATCGCTCACGTTTGCAGGTGTGAGCCCACCACTCAAGACGAGGTGAGCGTCGACGGCGGGTGGAAGAAGTGACCAATCGAAAGCCTTGCCGCCTCCACCATAACCTTCGACATGGGCGTCGAGCAGGATGGCTTGGGCGTGGGAGTAATCGGACGCGTATTTTACGAGGTCGAAGCCGGCCCCGGCTGCGCCGAGCGGAATGCGGGCGGCGCGCAGGTAGCGAAAGCGCCCTGGACCGGTGGCCTCCTCGCACTGCGCCGGCGTCTCTTCGCCATGGAACTGCGCCATGGCGCCCGGCACACGGGCCAGCGATGCTATGACTTCGGGAGCATCCGCATTCACGAACAGCAGCACGGGCGTGATGAAGGGTGGCAGGCGCGAGGCCAGTTCGGCGGCGCGCTCGGCGCTCACGGCGCGCGGGCTCTTCGGGTAGAGCACGAAACCGATCGCGTCGGCGCCGGCCTCGACCGCCGCGTCCACGTCGGCCTCACGCGTGAGGCCACAGATCTTGATGCGGGTGCGCGGAGCGAGGGATGTCATGGCGGGCCATCATACGAAGCCCGCTCGCCCTGGAACGTGGCCTCGGCCGGCAGACCCCACTTGGCGTCGTACAACGGGCCGAGGAAGTACAGGCCGTCGGCGGAGAAGGTGGGCGCCGCGACCTTGCGGCTGCGGGCTTCGAGTACCTCGGTGATCCATTCGGGCCGCTCGTCGCCGCGCCCGATGCGCACCAGGCTGCCCATCAGGTTGCGGATCATGTGGTGCAGGAAGGCGTCGGCCTCGAACTCGAAGTGCCAGCGGCAGCGTTCGCCGTCGCCCATGCGAGTGATCTCGAGGCGCCGCAGGTCCTTGACCGGCGAGAGGGCCTGGCAGGCCGAGGCGCGGAACGAGCTGAAGTCGTGCCGGCCCACCAGCAGCGCCGCCGCGGCGCGCATCGCATCGCCGTCGAGCGGGTACATCGACCAGCCGACCCGGCCCGCATCGAGGCTGGGCCGCACGGGCGACTGCGAGAGCACGTAGACGTAGCGGCGCGCCAAGGCGCTGGCGCGGCAATGGAATTCGGCGGGCACCGGGTGCGCCCACTGCACCGCGATGTCGTCGGGCAGGTAGCGGTTGGTGCCGCGCATCCAGGAGAACGGGTCGCGTTCGATGTCGGTGTCGAAGTGCACCACCTGCATCAGGCCGTGCACGCCGGCGTCGGTGCGGCCGGCGCACAGCGTGCTGACTCTGCTGCCGGCGGGCAGCCCTGCGAACTTCGCGAGGGCGGCTTCGAGCTTGTCCTGCACCGTGCGGCCCGAGCGCTGGCTCTGCCAGCCCTCATATGCCTGGCCGTTGTAGCGGATGCCGAGTGCCAGCCTCACGAAGCGATCAGAAGGGCAGTCGGCAACAGGCTCAGCGCAGTTCGGCGAGCAGTTGCTTGGCTTGCGACTTGAGGTCGCCGGCGCTTTCGGCTTCGACTTCCTCGACCAGCGAGCGCGCGCCTTCGACGTCGCCGATGGCCCGCAGTTCGCGCGCCAGCGAGAGCTTCACGGCGTGCGGGTTGTCGTCGCCGTCGTCGTCCAGTTCGGACGGCGAGGTGGCCACAGCCGCAGAGCGCGGTGCTTCGGCAGCGGCAGAGCGGGCCGGCAGTCCGGCGAGGGCGCTCATGTCGAACTCGATAAAGCCCGAATCGGCGGGCAGCGTGTCGCGCAGCATGGCCGGGCGGGTGTTGTGCTCCGCGTCGCTGAGTGACGAGGGGCGCGTGTTGGCGGTCAGTGCGCCGGGGGCGGTGTCGAAATCATTCTCGAGGTCGACAGGTGCTGCGGCGTGGCCGTTGCTCAGCGGGGCCGGGGCGGTCGCCGGGGCATAGACCGACTTCGGCAGGCTGGCGCCCACAGGAGCGGGCGCCGGTGCCGGCGGCTGGGTCAGGTCGAGGTCGAAGTCCAGCGGCGCGACCGAAGGCATGAAGGCCGGCGGTGCCGACGCGACGGGCGGTGCGGCAGGAGGCGGCGGTGCCACGACGGGGGCGGCGGCCGGCTTGGCGGCGGCTGCCAATGCCCCCGCAAACGCGGCGGTTTCGGCCTGGCTCGCGCCACGTGCGGTGCTGCCCGTGCCCGATTCGTACAGCGGGTTGCCCGGATCGAGGTCCTTGCCCATGTCGACCACGCGGTTCCATTCGGAGCCTGCGCCGTTGGTCAGCTTGTGCACTTCGGTGGCGAGGCCGTCGAAAGCGCGCACGTCGCGGCGCTTGGCATGGATTTCGAGCAGCTTGAGGTGGATCGCGGTGCGGTCCGGGTTCAGGCGCAGCGCTTCACGCAGGATTTCCTCGGCCTGCAGGTCGCGGCCGTAGGCAAGGTACACGTCGGCTTCGGCGACCGGGTCGACATCGCCTGCGTCGAGCTGGCTCGGCGAGTACGAGAGTGACGACACAGTGGAGTCGCCGCGGTTCTTGGTGTCGACTGATTCGCCGCCGCTGGCGCCGAAGAACGAGTCCTTGGGAATGCGGCTCTCGAGGAACACGCTTTCGCTCATCTCTTCGCGACGGCGGCCCAGCACGCGGTACAGCAGGAAGCCGATCAGCAGCGCGATCAGCGCGGCGCCGGCGAGCATCAGCGGGTTGTCGAGCAGTTCGTCGAGGAAGCTGCGCTCCGGCGGCGGCGGCGGCGGAGCGGCCTTCACCACGGGTTTGGGTGCGACGACAGGGGCGGCGGCGGCCGCAGCGCTGGCAGCGGCTGCCACGGGGAGAGCGGCTGCGTCGGTGGCCGACGGTGCGGCGGCTGCGCCGGGCGCGGCTGCAGCAGAAGCGGCGGCGACAGGCGCGGTTGCCGCGGCCACCGGTGCGGCGGCTGGGGCCGGCGTTGCCGGTGCAGTGGCAGCCGCAGGCACTGCGGGCGCAGCGACGGGCGCGGGGCTGGCCGTCGCCGTCGGCGTGGTGGCTCCCGTCAGCGGTGCGGGAACGGCAACGCCGGGCGTGGTGGCCGGCGTTGCAGGTGCAGCAGCAGCGGACGATCCGGTGCCGGTACCCGCACCGGCCTTGAGCTTGTTCAGCTCGTTGATGTTCTTCGTGAGTTCGGCGACGCGGTTGCTGCTGTCCTGCGCCTGGCGGGCCTGCGCAACCTTTTCGTCGGCGGCGCGCGCGGCGGCGTTGCCTTGCGACACTGTGAGCTTGTCGGGGGCGCTGGCGGCGGCGTTGCGATCTTCCACGCTGGCCTGCAGCTTGCCCGAGGCCTGGCGGCTCGCGGCGGCCACGTTGGTGGTCGGCGCGTTTTCAGCAAGGCGCTGACGGTAGCTGCCGAAGTCGCGGCTTTGCGCGGTGATCGTGCGGCGTGCGTCGGCGGCCGGCACGGCGCTCGCTGCGGCGGCGTTCGGCAGGTCGAGCACGGCACCGGCCTTCATCCGGTTGACGTTGCCGCCGACGAAGGCGTCGGGGTTGGCGTTCAGCAGCGCGACCAGCATCTGGTCGAGCGAGACATCGGCGGGCTTGTGGGCGGAGGCGATCTTGCCGGCGGTGTCGCCACGGCGCACCGTGACTTGCTCGCCACTGCCGCCGCTGGGCGCGGCGACGGCAGCGCGTGCGGGCGCAGGTGCAGCTGCGGCAGGAGCCGGCGCAGCAGCAGCGGGAGCAGGCGTTGCAGCGACCGCCGGTGCGGGTTCGCGGCGCACACGCGGGGCGGGCGCGGGGCGCTCGACCGGCGTGGCGATCTGCGGTGCGATGGGCGCCACCGGCGCGGCGGCCGCCTGGCGCGTGGCCGGCGGATCGAGCAGCACGGTGTAGTCGCGCACGATGCGGCCCGAGGCGCCGTTGGCTTCGAGCAGCAGGTCGATGAAGGGGTCGTTGAGCGGGCGGTTGCCGGCCAGGCGCACGACGTACTGGCCACCGGCGCGACGTTGCAGCGTGGCTTTCACGTCGCCCAGGGCCGCGTTGTACGGGATGCCCGCGTTCTTGAAGGCTTCGGCCGTGGCGATGTTGATCTTCAGGCCTTCCGCTTCGTTGGCGGCCATTTCCGTGACATCGATCTCGGCACGCAGTGGTTCGCCCAGTGCCGACTGCACCCGCAGCGGCCCGAGCGCGAAGGCGCTGGCGTCAGGGCTGGCGAGCCCCAGCGTCAGGGCGGCGGCAGCGCCCAGGATGGAAAGGCGCCAGCCATTTGACGGCAGGGCGGGGCGGGCGGCCGAAGGGCGGGCCGCGGGCAACAGATGTCTTGTCATGCTGATAGGGGCGGCTCAGGCCCTGAATTTGTAAGAGGACGTTAGCATCATCAACATGCACTGACAAGGCAATGCGCCTGATCTACCCAGTGCGCGCATACTTCCGATGACATCCTGTGTTGCCTTTTGGCAACATTTTTGTATTTCAAGGCCCTGAGCAACCCGCATCAGGCTTCGAGCAGGATGCGCAGCATGCGGCGCAGCGGTTCGGCCGCGCCCCACAGCAGCTGATCGCCGATGGTGAAGGCGCCGACGTACTCGGGGCCCATCGCCAGCTTGCGGATGCGGCCGACCGGGATGTCCATGGTGCCCGTCACGGCCACCGGCGTCAGGTCCTTCAGCGTGGCTTCGCGCGTGTTCGGCACGACCTTGGCCCAGGGGTTGTCGGCGGCGATCATCGCTTCGATGTCGGCCACCGGCACGTCCTTCTTGAGCTTGAAGGTCAGCGCCTGGCTGTGGCAGCGCATCGCACCGATGCGCACGCAGAAGCCGTCGACCGGCGTGGCAGCGGTGCCGAAGCCCGCGCCCTGGCCGAGGATCTTGTTGGTCTCGGCGCCGCCCTTCCACTCTTCCTTGGACATACCGTCGCCCAGGTCCTTGTCGATCCAGGGGATCAGCGAGCCGCCCAACGGCGCGCCGAAGTTGGCGATTTCGGAGGCGCTCAGGTTCTGCTGCTTGTGCAGCACCTTGCGGTCGATCTCGAGGATGGCCGACTTCGGGTCGTCGAGCAGGGAGCGCACTTCGGCGTTCAGCGTGCCGAACTGGGTCAGCAGCTCGCGCATGTGCTGCGCACCGCCGCCCGAGGCTGCCTGGTAGGTCATGCTGGTCATCCACTCGACCAGGCCGGCCTTGTAGAGGGCGCCCACGCCCATGAGCATGCAGCTCACGGTGCAGTTGCCGCCGACCCAGTTCTTGCCGCCCTTGGCGAGCGCGTTCTGGATCACGGGCAGGTTGACGGGGTCGAGCACGATGATCGCGTCATCGTTCATGCGCAGCGTGGAGGCCGCGTCGATCCAGTGGCCGTTCCAGCCGGCGGCGCGCAGCTTGGGGAACACCTCGCTGGTGTAGTCGCCGCCCTGGCAGGTGATGACGATGTCGCACTTCTTCAGCGCCTCGATGTCGTTCGCATCCTTGAGCGCGGTTTCGTTCTTGGCCATCGCCGGGGCCTTGCCGCCGGCGTTGGAGGTCGAGAAGAAGACCGGCTCGATGAGGCCGAAGTCGCCTTCGGCCTGCATGCGGTCCATGAGGACCGAGCCGACCATGCCGCGCCAGCCTACGAGGCCGACCAGAGGTTGCTTGGATGCGTTCGCCATTTCAGTTTGCCCTTAGTGAAGAAAGAAAAAATCAGTCTTTTTTGCCCCCGACTCGTCGGCCGGGGGAGGGCGTGACGAAGCGGGCTGCGGTTAGCCGGTAATCGTCTTTTTGGTGATGGCTGCTACGACCGCGTCGCCCATTTCGCGGGTGCCGACGCGCTTCGTGCCTTCGGACCAGATGTCGCCCGTGCGCAGCCCGGAGGCGAGCACGTGCTTGACCGCCGACTCGATTCGGTCGGCAGCTTCGGGTTGGTTCAGGGAGAAGCGGAGCATCATGGCAGCGGACAGGATTGTAGCCAAAGGATTGGCAACCCCTTTGCCAGCAATGTCGGGGGCGCTGCCGTGGCTGGGCTCGTACAGGCCCTGGTTGCTCGCATTGAGCGAGGCCGAGGGCAGCATGCCGATCGAGCCGGTGAGCATCGCGGCCTCGTCCGAGAGGATGTCGCCGAACATGTTGCCGGTGACCACAACGTCGAACTTCTTGGGCGCCTTCACGAGCTGCATGGCCGCGTTGTCGACGTACATGTGGTCGAGTTCGACGTCCGGATATTCCTTGCCGACCTCGGTCACGATGTCCTTCCAGAACTGGAAGGTCTCGAGCACGTTGGCCTTGTCCACGCTGGTCACGCGCTTGCTGCGCTTGCGGGCCGCTTCGAAGGCGACGCGCGCGATGCGCTCGACCTCGGGACGCGAGTAGCGCATCGTGTCGAAGGCTTCTTCAGCGCCCGGGAAGTGGCCGTCGGTGGCGATGCGGCGTCCGCGCGGCTGGCCGAAGTAGATGTCGCCGGTCAGCTCGCGGATGATGAGGATGTCCAGGCCCGCGATCAGATCGGGCTTCAGGCTCGAGGCGTCCACCAACTGCTCGTAGCAGATGGCCGGGCGGAAGTTCGCGAACAGGCCCAGGTTCTTGCGCAGCCCCAGGATGGCCTGCTCGGGACGCAGCGGGCGGTCGAGCTTGTCGTACTTCCAGTCGCCGACGGCGCCGAACAGCACCGCGTCCGATTCCTTGGCGAGCTTGAGCGTCGATTCGGGCAGCGGGTGGCCGTGCGCCTCGTAGGCCGCGCCGCCGACCAGTGCCGACTCCATCTCGAACTTCAGGTCGAGGACTTCGAGCACCCTGACGGCTTCCGCCACGATTTCGGTGCCGATGCCGTCACCCGGGAGAACTGCGATTTTCATAAGTTGGTCTGAGGTTTTTTGAAAGCGGAAATGCGGTGAGCGGTCACGAGATCATCGTGTGCGCGAGCCAGGGCTTCTGCGTCAGGCGCTCGGTCTCGAAGGCCTTGATCTTGTCCTTGTGGCGCAGCGTCAGACCGATGTCGTCCAGCCCGTTGATCAGGCAGTACTTGCGGAAGGCCTGCACGTCGAACGCGAGTTCGCCGCCGTCCGGCTTCACGACCACCTGGCGCTCCAGGTCGATGGTCAGCGAGTAGCCGGGGAAGGCCAACGCTTCGTCGAACAGCTGCGCAACCTGCGCTTCGCTCAGCACGATCGGCAGCAGGCCGTTCTTGAAGCTGTTGTTGAAGAAGATGTCGGCGTAGCTCGGCGCAATGATCGCGCGAAAGCCGTACTGGTCCAGCGCCCACGGCGCGTGTTCGCGCGACGACCCGCAGCCGAAGTTCTTGCGCGCCAGCAGCACCGAGGCGCCTGCGTAGCGCGGCTGGTTCAGCACGAAGTCGGGGTTGGGCTTGCGGCTGGCCGGGTCCTGGCCCGGAAAGCCGGCGTCCAGGTAACGCCACTCGTCGAACAGGTTCACGCCGAAGCCGGTCTTCTTGATCGACTTGAGGAACTGCTTGGGAATGATCGCGTCGGTGTCGACGTTCTCGCGGTCCATGGGGGCCACGAGGCCCTTGTGCACGGTGAATTTCTGCATGTGATGTCTCCAGATCAGGCGAAGGTGCGCACGTCGACGAAGTGACCGTGCACGGCAGCAGCGGCGGCCATCGCGGGGCTCACGAGATGGGTGCGGCCGCCGGCGCCCTGACGGCCTTCGAAGTTGCGGTTGCTGGTCGATGCGCAGCGCTCGCCGGGCTCCAGGCGGTCGGCATTCATTGCGAGGCACATCGAGCAGCCGGGCTCGCGCCATTCGAAGCCCGCGGCCTTGAAGATCAGGTCGAGGCCTTCGCGCTCGGCCTGTTCCTTCACCACGCCCGAGCCGGGCACGACCATCGCGAGCTTCACGTTCTTCGCGACCTTCTGGCCGAGCTTCTTCACCACGGCGGCGGCTTCGCGCATGTCCTCGATGCGGCTGTTGGTGCACGAGCCGATGAACACCTTGTCGATGAAGATGTCGTTCATGGCCTTGTTGGGCTCCAGGCCCATGTAGACCAGCGCGCGCTCGATGGCGCCGCGCTTGCTTGCGTCCTTTTCCTTGTCGGGATCGGGCACGCGGCCGTTGATGTCGACCACCATCTCGGGCGAGGTGCCCCAGGTGACCTGCGGCGGGATGGTCGCGGCGTCGAGCTCGACCACGGCGTCGAAGGTGGCGCCCGGGTCGGACTGCAGCGTGCGCCAGTAGCTCACGGCCTGGTCCCATTCGACGCCGGTGGGCGCGAGCGGGCGGCCCTTCACGTAGGCGATGGTCTTCTCGTCGACCGCCACCAGCCCGGCGCGCGCACCGGCTTCGATGGCCATGTTGCAGACCGTCATGCGGCCTTCCATGCTCAGGTCGCGAATGGCCGAGCCCGCGAACTCGATGGTGTAGCCCGTGCCGCCGGCGGTGCCGATCTTGCCGATGATGGCCAGCACGATGTCCTTGGCCGTGCAGCCCAGGGGCAGCTTGCCTTCGACCTTCACGAGCATGTTCTTGGCCTTCTTGCCCAGCAGCGTCTGCGTGGCCATCACGTGCTCGACTTCGCTGGTGCCGATGCCGTGCGCCAGCGCGCCGAACGCGCCGTGCGTGGACGTGTGCGAGTCGCCGCAGACGACCGTCATGCCCGGCAGCGTCGCGCCCGACTCGGGGCCGATCACGTGCACGATGCCCTGGCGCTTGCTCAGGAACGGGAAGAACGCGGCGGCGCCGAACTCGGCGATGTTGTGGTCCAGCGTGGTGACCTGCTCCTTGCTGGTCGGGTCGGCAATGCCTTCGTAGCCGCGCTCCCAGCCGGTGGTGGGCGTGTTGTGGTCGGCCGTGGCCACCACCGAGCTGATGCGCCACAGCTTGCGGCCGGCTTCGCGCAGGCCTTCGAACGCCTGCGGGCTGGTGACTTCGTGCACCAGGTGGCGATCGATGTAGAGGATCGCGGTGCCGTCTTCCTCGGTGTGGACGACGTGTTCGTCCCAGATCTTGTCGTAGAGCGTGCGTGCCATGTCGGTCTCTTCTTTCGTGGGGAAATGGATTGTCTGTCGATGCGGTCTAGGCCGCGAGTCGTTCGGTGCCGTCGGCTGAATCGGCCGCCGCGTGCAAGTGGTTCACCAGCGTGCGCGCCGCCACCGGCAGGGTGGAGAAGTCGCGCGCCACCAGCCGGATTTCGCGCGCCGCCCAGGCGTCGTTGAGCGTTACGCTCACGAGGCCGCGGCCGATGCCGTTGTGCATGAGTTCGAAGGCGCGCTGCGGCATCACGCCGATGCCCAGGCCGTTGTCGATCATCCGGCACATGGCGTCCAGGCCCGTGACGTGGATGCGCAGCTTCACGCTGCGCCCGGCACGGAGCGCCGCTTCGTGCATCGCCACGTAGATCGAGCTGTTGGTGTGCAGGCCGACGTGGTCGAAGGCCAGCGAGTCGATGAAATCGATCGTGTCCTGCGCGGCCAGCGCGTGCCCCTCGGGCACGATCAGCGCGAGGCGGTCGTGCCGGTAGGAAAGGCTCTGCAGCTCGCCCGCGCCGCCAGCCACGTGGCACACACCGAGGTCGGCCGCGCCTTCCTGCACCGCGCGGATCACTTCGCTGCTCAGGTGCTCCTCGAGGTCGATCTTGATGGCCTCGTGTTCGCGCGAGAACACGCCCAGGTCTTCCGGCAGGAACTGCACGATGGCCGAGATGTTGGCGTGCACCCGCACGTGGCCGCGCACGCCGTCGGCGTATTCGCTGAGCTCGCCCTGCATCTTCTCGAGGCTGTAGAGCACCGAGCGGGCATGGTGCAGCAGGCTTTCGCCGGCCGGCGTGAGGTCGACGCCGCGCGCATGGCGGTAGAGCAGGGCGGTGCCGAGCGTGGCTTCCAGGTCGGACAGCCGCTTGCTCACGGCCGAGGCCGCAATGAATTCACGCTCCGCCGCGCGCCCGATGCTGCCCAGCTCGCACACGGCCACGAACAGCTGCAGCGACGTGAGGTCGATGCGGCGGGCAAAGTTGCGTTCGGAGGTGCTCATGGGGGCTTGGACATCGCGTTTGGCGATGAGTTGGCTATTTTCTTCCTGTTTTCCAGCCGTTGCCATCGCGATGCGCGATGACCTCGCTGCCGGCTGGCGAGGAGGGACATGCCGAACGGGCAATAAAAAAGCTGCCCGGAGGCAGCTTTTCAGGGAGCGGAGGTTCCGCGCTCGGTCGATCAGCGAGCCGAGATCGGCTTCACGTCACGCTTGGGCGAGCCTTCGAACAGCTGGCGCGGGCGGCCGATCTTGTACTCGGGGTCGCCGATCATTTCGTTCAGCTGGGCGATCCAGCCGACCGTGCGGGCCAGCGCGAAGATCGCGGTGAACAGCGGCACCGGGATGCCGATGGCGCGCTGCACGATGCCCGAGTAGAAGTCGACATTCGGGTAGAGCTTGCGCGACACGAAGTACTCGTCTTCCAGGGCGATCTTTTCGAGTTCCTTGGCGAGCTTGAACAGCGGGTCGTTTTCCAGGCCCAGCTCGGTCAGCACTTCGTTGCAGGTTTCCTGCATGAGCTTGGCGCGCGGGTCGTAGTTCTTGTACACGCGATGGCCGAAGCCCATCAGCTTGACGTTCGAGTTCTTGTCCTTGACCTTCTTGATGAACTCGCCGATCTTTTCCACGCCGCCTTCGCGCTGGATGTCGTACAGCATGTTCAGCGCCGCTTCGTTGGCACCGCCGTGGGCCGGGCCCCACAGGCACGCCACGCCGGCTGCAATGGCCGCGAAGGGGTTGGTGCCCGACGAGCCGCACAGGCGCACGGTCGAGGTCGAGGCGTTCTGCTCGTGGTCTGCGTGCAGGATGAAGATGCGGTCAAGCGCGCGCTCGAGCACCGGGTTCACCTTGTACTCTTCGCACGGCGTGGCGAACATCATGTGCAGGAAGTTGCCTGCATAGCTCAGTTCGTTCTTCGGGTACATGTACGGCTGGCCGACGGTGTACTTGTAGGCCATGGCCACGAGCGTGGGCATCTTCGCGATCAGGCGGATCGCGGCGATCTCGCGGTGCTCGGGATTGTTGATGTCCGTGCTGTCGTGATAGAAGGCCGACAGGGCGCCCACGAGGCCGGTCATGATGGCCATCGGGTGGGCATCACGGCGGAAGCCGCGCAGGAAGAACTGCATCTGCTCGTTGACCATCGTGTGGTTCGTCACGAGCTTCGTGAAATTGGCCTTCTTGCCAGCATCGGGCAGTTCGCCGTACAGCAGCAGGTGGCAGGTCTCGAGGAAGTCGCAGTTGGTCGCGAGCTGCTCGATGGGGTAGCCGCGATACAGCAGCTCGCCCTTGTCGCCGTCGATGTAGGTGATGGCCGACTGGCAGGCGGCGGTCGACATGAAGCCCGGGTCGTACGTGAACATGCCGGTCTGTGCATACAGCTTGCGGATGTCGATCACGTCAGGGCCGATGGTGCCCTTGTAGATCGGCAGTTCGACGTTGTCGCCGCCATTGCTGAACGACAGCGTGGCCTTGGTATCGGATGCTTTCATTTCGGTTTACTTTCAGAGGAGGATTCAGGACGAAGGAGAGATTGCGGGACGCTGCGCGCCATCGGTACGCATCAGATGCAGCAATGCGACCACCTCGGCGCCGGCCCATTCGGGCTCGGGCTCCTTTCTGCGCAGCAAAAGGTCCAGGAGGTCGTTGTCCGACAGGTCCATCAATGTCTCCATCGCTCCCGCCTGACCGTTGGTCATGTGGGATTCGTGCCGCTCGAAGAAGCGGGCGATGAACAGGTCGTTCTCGAGCAGGCCACGCCGGCAACGCCATTTCAGTTTGCTCAGCGCACGTTCGCTGAGCGGCTGCTGGAGTTCGTCGGCGGTTTGCATGGTGGTGTCTTGAAAGAAGGTCAGATGGCGCGACGCACCATCAGTTCCTTGATCTTGCCGATGGCCTTGGTGGGGTTGAGGTTCTTCGGGCACACGTCGACGCAGTTCATGATCGTGTGGCAGCGGAACAGGCGGTACGGGTCTTCCAGGTTGTCCAGGCGCTCGGCGGTGGCTTCGTCGCGGCTGTCGGCGATGAAGCGGTAGGCCTGCAGCAGGCCGGCCGGGCCCACGAACTTGTCGGGGTTCCACCAGAAGCTCGGGCAGCTCGTGGAGCAGCTCGCGCACAGAATGCACTCGTACAGGCCGTCGAGCTCTTCGCGCTCTTCGGGCGACTGCAGGCGTTCCTTCTCGGGCGGCACGGTGTCGTTCTGCAGGTACGGCTTGATCGAGTTGTACTGCTTGAAGAACTGGGTCATGTCGACGATCAGGTCGCGGATGACGGGCAGGCCCGGCAGCGGCTTGAGCACGACGGTGCCCTTGAGCGTGTTCATGTTGGTCAGGCAGGCCAGACCGTTCTTGCCGTTGATGTTCATCGCGTCGGAACCGCAGACGCCTTCGCGGCACGAGCGGCGGAACGACAGCGTGGGATCCTGCGCCTTGAGCTTCATCAGGGCGTCCAGCAGCATGCGTTCGTGGCCGTCGAGTTCGACCTCGATCGTCTGCATGTAGGGCTTGGCGTCCTTGTCCGGGTCGTAGCGGTAGATCTGGAATGTGCGCTTCATCGTATGGACCTTGTAAATATTCTTAGAACGTGCGGACCTTGGGTGGCACGGATGCCACCGTCAGCGGCTGCAGCTTGACGGGCTTGTACGAGAGGCGGTTGTCCGCGCTGTACCAGAGCGTGTGCTTCATCCAGTTGGCGTCGTCGCGACCCAGCGGTGCGACCGGGTCGTCCGCGGGACGCTCGTAGTCTTCCACCGTGTGGGCGCCGCGGCATTCCTTGCGGGCGGCGGCCGAGACCATGGTGGCCTGCGCCACTTCGATCAGGTTGTCGACTTCCAGCGCTTCGATGCGGGCGGTGTTGAACACCTTGGACTTGTCCTTCAGGCCGATGCTCTTGACGCGCTCGCGCACGGCGGCGATCTTGACCACGCCTTCGTCCATCGAGGCCTGCTTGCGGAACACGGCGGCATGCTGCTGCATGACGGCGCGGATCTCGCCGGCCACGTCCTGCGCGTACTCGCCACCGGTGGCGGCTTCGAGTTCGTTCAGGCGCTGCAGCGTGCGGTCGGCCGCATCCTTGGGCAGTTCCTTGTGTTCCTTGAGCTTGTCGTTGAACTCGACGATGTGGTTGCCGGCCGCGCGGCCGAACACCAGCAGGTCGAGCAGCGAGTTGGTGCCCAGGCGGTTCGCGCCGTGCACGCTCACGCAGGAGCATTCGCCTACGGCGTAGAGGCCGTTCACCACGGCGCTGTTGTCTTCGCCCTTCTGGATGACGACCTGGCCGTTGATGTTCGTCGGAATGCCGCCCATCTGGTAGTGGATGGTCGGCACCACGGGAATCGGTTCCTTGGTGACGTCGACGTTGGCGAAGTTGATGCCGATCTCGTAGACCGACGGCAGTCGCTTGTGGATGGTGTCGGCGCCCAGGTGGTCCAGCTTCATGTGGATGTAGTCCTTGTTGGGACCACAGCCACGGCCTTCCTTGATTTCCTGGTCCATCGAGCGCGACACGAAGTCGCGCGGTGCCAGGTCCTTCAGGGTGGGCGCATAGCGCTCCATGAAGCGTTCGCCGTTGCTGTTCAGCAAGATGGCGCCTTCGCCGCGGCAGCCTTCGGTCAGCAGCACGCCCGCGCCGGCCACGCCGGTGGGGTGGAACTGCCAGAACTCCATGTCCTGCAGCGGGATGCCCGAACGTGCGGCCATGCCCAGGCCGTCGCCGGTGTTGATGAACGCGTTGGTCGACGCACCGAAGATGCGGCCTGCGCCACCGGTGGCCAGCAGCACGGTCTTGGCCTGCAGGATGTGCAGGTCGCCGGTTTCCATTTCGAGAGCGGTCACGCCGACGACATCGCCTTCGTCGTCGCGGATGAGGTCGAGCGCCATCCATTCGACGAAGAACTGGGTGCGGGCTTCCACGTTCTTCTGGTAGAGCGTGTGCAGCATCGCGTGGCCGGTGCGGTCGGCCGCGGCGCAGGCGCGTTGCACGGCCTTCTCGCCGTAGTTGGCCGTGTGGCCGCCGAACGGACGCTGGTAGATGGTGCCGTCGGGGTTGCGGTCGAAGGGCATGCCGAAGTGCTCGAGCTCGTACACGACCTTCGGGGCTTCACGGCACATGAACTCGATCGCGTCCTGGTCGCCGAGCCAGTCGGAACCCTTGATCGTGTCGTAGAAGTGGTAGTGCCAGTTGTCTTCGCTCATGTTGCCGAGCGAGGCGCCCACGCCGCCCTGGGCGGCGACGGTGTGCGAACGGGTCGGGAACACCTTGGAGAGCACGGCCACGTTGAGGCCGGCACGGGCGAGTTGCAGCGAGGCGCGCATGCCGGAGCCGCCGGCACCGACGATGACGACGTCGAACTTGCGCTTGGTGATGTTTTCTTTTGTGTAGGTCATGGTGGGTCAGATCTTCCAAAGCACTTGAATAGCCCAACCCGCACAACCGACAAGCCAGACGATGGTGAAAACTTGCAGCACGAGACGGATGGCGACAGGCTGGACGTAGTCCATCCACACGTCGCGCATGCCGACCCACACGTGATAGAGCAAGGCAACGATCACGGAGAAGGTCAGGACCTTCATCCACTGTGCGGCGAAGATGCCGGCCCACAGGTCGTAGCCGATGGGGCCGCGCGAGAAGACCACCTGCGCGAGCAGGATGATCGTGAAGAGCGCCATGAGGGCGCCGGTGATGCGTTGGCTGAGCCAGTCGCGCAGACCGTAATGTGCGCCGACGACGATGCGCTTGGAGCCGTAATTCACAGACATGGGGGGCTCCTTTTCAGTACAGGCCGAACAGCTTGGCGCCAAGCACCAGCGTGAGGATGACGCTCGCAAGCAGCGTGAAGATGGCCGAGCTGTGACCGAATTCCTTGGTCACGGCGGCGTGGCTCACGTCCATCCAGAGGTGACGCAGGCCGGCGATGAAGTGGTGCAGGTAGGCCCAGATGAGCGCCAGTGCAATGAGCTTGAAGAACCATCCCGGAGCGAAGCCGACGCCGACGTTGAAAACAGACTTGAATTTCGCGAACGAATAGTCAGATGACAGCGAGGTGTCGAACATCCAGATGATGAAGGGCATCAGCAGGAACATGATCACGCCGCTCACGCGGTGCAGGATCGACACGATGCCGGCCGGCGGCAGCCGGTAGGTCGTGAGATCGGTGAAGGCATTGATGTTCCGGAATTCGCGACGCGGCGGCCGGGGAGGAGTTGCAAGCTCTGTCATAGGGAGATGGCTTTCGTGGCTTTTGTGACTTGTTGGCTTGTTCTGAGAGCGAACGCTTTTGTTTCTTCTGCGGAATGCAAACAACGCAAAATTCTATTGCAATGCACCATCTCGCATCGGACGCACAGGAGTCAACGCACTGCGGCAGTCGGATGCTCGTGAATGGCGGGTGCGTTGCGCGGGCTGAGTGTGCGCGTTTGTGCCCGCGCGGGCGAGGTTCTTCGGCGCCATCGGATCAGCCCAGCTGGTTGCGGTAGTGGTGGGTGTCGGTGCGGTACAGGCCGCGTCGCAGTTCCATCGGCATGTCGTGGTACGTGTGCGCCACGCGCTCCACGCTCAGCAGCGGCATCTGCAGCGGCACGTCGAGCAGTTGGGCCTGTTCGGCATCGGGCAGCACGGCGCGGATTTTTTCTTCGGCGCGCACCATGCGCACGCCGAACTCGGTTTCGAACATCGCGTACATCGGGCCGGGCCAGGCGCGCAAGCGGTCGGCCGTGAGACCTTTGAAGGGCGCGCCGGGCAGCCAGAGGTCTTCGAGGATGGTTGGCACGCCCGCGTAGGCGAGCACGCGGCGCACCTGCAGCACGGCGTCGCCGGTGCGCAGGCTCAGTGCGCGCGCCACGTCGGCCGAGGCGCGCAGGCGCTTGCAGTCGACGATGGTGCGCTCGGCCGGGCCTTCGGCGCTCGGGCTGCCGGCGTCGGGCACGAGCTTCAGAAAGCGGTACTGCACATGCTGCTCGGCATGCGTGGCCACGAAGGTGCCCTTGCCCTGGCGGCGCACCACCAGGTTTTCGGCCGACAGTTCGTCGATCGCCTTGCGCACCGTGCCCTGGCTCACGCGAAAGCGTACGGCCAGGTCCATCTCGCTGGGGATGGGCTCGCCCGGCTTCCACTCGCCGGCCTGCAGGCTCTGCAGGATCAGGGTCTTGATCTGCTGGTAGAGCGGACTGAAGGACGGCGTCGTGGGCTCGTCGAGGGTGGAGGGCGTGTTCATGGCAGCGGTGGGGTGCGCCGTGGCGGACCCCCAGAGGATATCTTATATAAGACATAAGACGGCCTTTGTCGATTCGGCTTAAAATGCGGGCCGGTCCCGCGCCGCGGGAAAGCTTCCCCCCGCAGGACCGCTGGCGCCCCACGAGAGCGCAGCCCCGTTTCACTACCTTCTGGAGTCTTCCCATGAGCAAAAAGCCTGTCCGCGTTGCCGTTACCGGTGCCGCCGGTCAAATCGGTTACGCCCTGTTGTTCCGTATCGCTTCCGGCGAAATGCTCGGCAAAGACCAGCCGGTCATCCTGCAACTGCTCGAAATCCCCGACGAGAAGGCCCAGAAGGCGCTCAAGGGCGTGATGATGGAACTCGACGACTGCGCCTTCCCGCTGCTGGCCGGCATGGAAGCCCACGGCGACCCGATGACCGCCTTCAAGGACGCCGACTACGCCCTGCTGGTCGGTTCGCGCCCCCGCGGCCCCGGCATGGAACGTGCCGAACTGCTGGCCGTCAACGGCGCCATCTTCACGGCACAAGGCAAGGCGCTGAACGCCGTGGCCTCGCGCAACGTGAAGGTGCTGGTCGTCGGCAACCCCGCCAACACCAACGCCTACATCGCCATGAAGTCGGCACCCGACCTGCCGCGCAAGAACTTCACCGCCATGCTGCGCCTGGACCACAACCGCGCTGCCAGCCAGATCGCTGCCAAGACCGGCAAGGCCGTGGCCGACATCGAGAAGCTCACCGTCTGGGGCAACCACTCGCCCACGATGTACGCCGACTACCGCTTTGCGACCATCAACGGCGAAAGCGTCGCCAAAATGATCAACGACCAGGAATGGAACGCCAACACCTTCCTGCCGACCGTCGGCAAGCGCGGTGCGGCCATCATCGAAGCACGCGGCCTGTCGTCGGCGGCTTCGGCTGCTAACGCCGCCATCGACCACATGCGCGACTGGGCCCTGGGCACCAACGGCAAGTGGGTCACGATGGGCATCCCGTCGGACGGCCAGTACGGCATTCCGAAGGACGTGATGTTCGGCTTCCCGGTCACCTGCGAAAACGGTGAGTACAAGCTGGTCGAAGGCCTCGACATCGACGCATTCAGCCAGGAACGCATCAACAAGACGCTCGAAGAGCTCGAAGGCGAACGCGCCGGCGTCGCCCACCTGCTGTAAGTCAAGCCAACCCGCCCGCATGCTCGACTGGAACCCCGCGCTCTACCGTCGCTACGAGGACGAGCGCACCCGGCCCGCACAGGAACTCCTGGCGCGGGTCCCGCTTGCCGAGGCCGCCCATGTGGTCGACCTCGGATGCGGACCGGGCAATTCCACCGAGCTGCTGGCACATCGGTTCCCCAAGGCGAAAGTCACGGGCACCGACAACTCCGAAGCCATGCTGGTCAGCGCGCGCGAGCGCCTGCCGGCGGCGCGCTTCGAGTTGAGCGACATCGCGACCTGGGCGCCGCGTGAACAAGAAGCGCCCGATCTCATTTATGCCAACGCGTCCCTGCAGTGGGTGCCGGATCACGAGACGCTGATCCCGCGCCTGTTCGACGCGCTGGCCCCGGGCGGCGTGCTCGCCGTCCAGATGCCCGACAACCGCCAGGAGCCCACGCACCGCCTGATGCGCGCGGTGGCGGCCGAAGCGCCCTGGGCCGAGCCCATCGGCGACGCCGACAAGCTGCGCACCTTGCTGCTGCCGCTCGGCGGTTATTACGACCTGCTGGCCGCACGTGCGGCCCATGTCGATGTCTGGCACACCATTTATCAGCACCCGATGGCAGACGCCGCGGCCATCGTCGAATGGGTGCGCAGCACCGGGCTGAAGCCTTTCGTCGACCGGCTGCCGCCCGACCTGCAGGCGAGCTACCTCGCTGAATACGAACGCCGGGTGGACGAGGCCTATCCGGTGCGCATCGACGGCAAGCGCCTGCTCGCGTTCCCGCGCATGTTCATCGTGGCGCACAAGAAAAAAGACGCATGACCACCCAAACCGCCACCGCCACCGCCGCTCATCATCCCGCGGACGTGCTGCTCGGCGCCCAGGCCGGCGCCGTGACCCTGCCGGTGTGCGACCACTACAGCGGCGTCGAAGCCCGCATGAAGAAGAGCCTCGCGCTCCAGGCCGAGATGGCCGAGGAGTTCGGCGCCTGCGTGTTCGATGTCACCCTCGACTGCGAAGACGGCGCCCCGGTCGGCGGCGAGGCGGAGCATGCCGCGCTCGTCACCGAACTCGCGCTGGCCGCGAAGCCCGGCATGCGCGTCGGTGTGCGCGTGCACCCGGTCGATCACCCCGCATTCGCCGGCGACGTGGTCACCATCGCCGGTCGTGCGGGCGATCGCCTGAGCCATCTGATGGTGCCCAAGGTCGAATCCGTGGCCGATGTGTTGCAGGCTGTTGCCGCACTCGACGCCGCCGATGCCGGCGCGCTGCCGCTGCACGTGCTCATCGAATCGCCGCTGGCGGTGCACAACGCCTTCGAGATCGCCGCGCATCCGCGCGTGCAGTCGCTGAGTTTCGGCCTCATGGATTTCGTGTCGGCGCATGCCGGCGCCATTCCCGCCGACGGCATGGGCGCAGCGGGGCAGTTCAGCCACCCGCTGGTCGTGCGTGCCAAGCTGGCATTGGCTTCGGCCGCGCATGCCTACGGCAAGGTGCCTTCGCATTGCGTGGTCACCGAGTTCAACGACACCGATGCAATGCGCACCGCGGCCCGCAAGGCGGCCAGCGAATTCGGCTACACGCGCATGTGGAGCATCCACCCGAACCAGATCCGTCCGATCCTCGAGGCCTTCGCGCCCGACGAGGCGCAGATTCAAATTGCCACAAAAATCATTACAAAAGCCGCCGACGCGGATTGGGCACCGACACAAATTGATGGCACATTGCACGACCGCGCGAGCTACCGCCACTTCTGGCAGGTCCTGACGCGTGCCCACGCAACAGGGCGCGCGTTGCCCTCCGAGGCGAAAGCCTGGTTTGCATCGCGGTCTCCTGAAACCCACTGAATCAGCCTGAAGGAACCCCGCACATGAAGAAAATTGCCCTGATCGCCGCCGTTGCGCTGGCCCTGCCGTTCGCCGCCGTGGCGCAAAACGCCACCGCCACCAAGCCGGCTGCTGCCAAGTCTGAAGCCAAGAAGGCCCCGCCGAAGCGTCAGGTGACCCGCAAGGCCGCCAAGGCCGTCGAAGAAGTCACGCCGATCGCCGACGACACCAACATCGTGCTGTCCGAGTCCGACCTGGCCGTGGCGCAGCGCGTGTCCATCGGCAAGGCCCAGTGCGAACTCGGCGCCGACGTCACCGTCACGCCCGACGAGAAGAAGCCCGGCTTCTTCAACGTGACCACCAAGGGCCTGAAGTACCGCATGCACCCGGTCGAAAGCCGCACCGGCGCCATCCGCCTCGAAGACCCGCGTGCCGGCGCCATGTGGCTCCAACTGGGCAACAAGTCGATGCTGATGAACCAGAAGGCCGGCCTGCGCATTGCCGACGAATGCCAGACGGCAGCCCAGGTTGCCTTTGCCGACGAAATGAAGAAGAACCCCCCGAAGGCCCTTTTCGAAGGTGCCGACGCAGCCAAGAAGTAAGAAGAGCACCGAACCCGGGGTGCGGCGCGGCTCTTGCTTGGCCGCTCGAGCCCGTTCCGCACGCCCGATAGCCTAGTTTCCGGAGAAAAGAAGATGTTGCAAGCCTACGTTGATCATGTTGCCGAACGCGCCGCGCTCGGTATCCCGCCGCTGCCCCTGAGCGCGAAGCAGACCGCCGAAGCGATCGAGCTCCTGAAGAGCGCGAATGCCAAGGACGGCGCCTTCCTGCTGGACCTGCTCACCTACCGTGTGCCCGCCGGCGTCGACGACGCCGCCAAGGTCAAGGCGAGCTACCTCGCGGCCGTGGCCCACGGTACCGAGAAGAACGCGTTCATCACGCGCGCCCGCGCCACTGAACTGCTCGGCACCATGCTCGGCGGCTACAACATCAGCCCCATGATCGACCTGCTGGACGACGCCGAAGTCGGCGCTGTCGCAGCCGAAGGCCTGAAGAAAACCCTGCTGATGTTCGACCAGTTCCACGACGTCAAGGAAAAGGCCGACAAGGGCAATGCCCACGCCAAGGGCGTGCTGCAAAGCTGGGCCGATGCCGAGTGGTTCACCAGCCGCCCCGAAGTTCCGCAAAGCATCACCGTCAGCATCTTCAAGGTGGCTGGCGAAATCAACACCGACGACCTGTCGCCCGCACCCGATGCGACGACGCGTCCCGACATTCCGATGCACGCGCTGGCGATGCACAAGAACGCCCGCCCCGGCATCGTTCCTGAAGAAGACGGCAAGCGCGGCCCGGTGAAGTTCATCGAAGACCTGCGCGCGCGCGGCCACCTCGTGGCCTACGCCGGCGACGTGGTCGGCACGGGTTCGTCGCGCAAGAGCGCCACCAACTCGGTGCTGTGGTTCACCGGCGAAGACATTCCCTTCGTGCCGAACAAGCGTTTCGGCGGCGTCTGCCTCGGCGGCAAGATCGCTCCCATCTTCTACAACACGATGGAAGACTCGGGCGCACTGCCCATCGAGCTCGACGTGACGCAGATGAACATGGGCGACGTGGTCGAGCTGCGTCCCTACGAAGGCAAGGCCCTGAAGGACGGCAAGGTCATCGCCGAATTCACCGTCAAGAGCGACGTGCTGTTCGACGAAGTGCGCGCCGGCGGCCGCATTCCGCTGATCATCGGCCGCGGCCTCACGACCAAGGCGCGCGAAGCGCTGGGCCTGCCGGTCTCGACGCTGTTCCGCCTGCCGCAAAGCCCGGTCGACACCAAGAAGGGCTACTCGCTCGCACAGAAGATGGTCGGCCGCGCCTGTGGCCTGCCCGAAGGCACGGGCGTTCGCCCGGGCACGTACTGCGAACCCAAGATGACCTCGGTCGGCTCGCAGGACACCACCGGCCCGATGACCCGCGACGAGCTGAAGGACCTGGCCTGCCTGGGCTTCTCGGCCGACCTCGTCATGCAGTCGTTCTGCCACACGGCGGCGTACCCGAAGAAGGTCGACGTCAAGATGCACCACGAACTCCCCGAGTTCATGGCCAACCGCGGCGGCGTGTCGCTGCGTCCGGGCGACGGCGTGATCCACAGCTGGCTCAACCGCCTGCTGACGCCCGACACCGTGGGCACGGGCGGCGACAGCCACACCCGCTTCCCCATCGGCATCAGCTTCCCCGCGGGCTCCGGCCTCGTGGCCTTCGCGGCCGCCACCGGCGTCATGCCGCTGGACATGCCCGAGTCGGTGCTCGTGCGCTTCAAGGGCAAGATGCAGCCCGGCGTCACGCTGCGTGACCTGGTCAACGCCATTCCGCTGTACGCCATCAAGTCGGGCCTGCTGACCGTGGCCAAGCAAGGCAAGAAGAACATCTTCTCGGGCCGCATCCTCGAAATCGAAGGCCTGCCCGACCTGAAGGTGGAACAAGCCTTCGAACTGAGCGACGCTTCGGCCGAACGCTCGGCCGCCGGCTGCACGGTGCACCTGAACAAGGAACCGATCCAGGAGTACATCAACAGCAACATCACGCTGATGAAGTGGATGATTGCCGAAGGCTACGCCGACGCCCGCACGCTGGCCCGCCGCATCGCCGCGCAGGAAGCCTGGCTGAAGGACCCGCAGCTGCTCAAGGGTGACGCTGACGCCGAATACGCCGCAGTCATCGAGATCGACCTGGCCGAGATCCACGAACCCATCGTGGCCTGCCCGAACGACCCCGACGACGTGAAGACGCTGAGCGACGTGGCCGGTGCCCAGATCGACGAAGTGTTCATCGGTTCGTGCATGACCAACATCGGTCACTTCCGCGCCGCGTCGAAGCTGCTCGAAGGCAAGCGCGACATTCCGGTCAAGCTGTGGATCGCGCCGCCGACCAAGATGGACGCGCAGCAACTCACCGAAGAAGGCCACTACGGCGTGTTCGGCAACGCCGGCGCCCGCACCGAAATGCCGGGCTGCTCACTGTGCATGGGCAACCAGGCCCAAGTGCGCGAAGGCGCCACGGTGATGTCGACCAGCACCCGCAACTTCCCGAACCGCCTGGGCAAGAACACGAACGTGTACCTGGGCTCGGCCGAACTGGCCGCCATCTGCTCGCGCCTGGGCCGCATCCCGACGCGCGAGGAGTACATGGCCGCCACGGGCGTGCTCGATGCCTCGAGCAGCCAGATCTACCAGTACCTGAACTTCGACAAGATCGAAGACTACAAGGGCGTGGCGGACACGGTTGCGGCCTGAAAGCGCGACAGCCGGCGAGCGATTGATTCGCCGGCCCCATGAAACGAGCCCCGCTTTTGGCGGGGCTTTTTCATGGGCGTTCGTTCGGTGGTGTCAGCCGTGCGGCGGATTGGGCTTCAGGTGCTCCTGGCCCTTCAACACCATCGCCATGCCGGCGGGCCCGCCGACCGCGTAAGGCAGCGACGCCTGCAGCGAGTGGGCGAAGTCCCCCCGGTACAGCTTGGCGCCCTGGTGGGTCAGGTTCGAATTGGCGTCGATGTAGATCGACTCGCCCAGGCCTGACCACAGGCGACAGAAGCCGTAGTCTTCCGACAGGTAGCGTCGCGTGACCGGGTCGACCATCACGTCGAAGAAGCGGTAGTGCAGCCCGCGGTCGGCTTCGCCGATGCTGTCGGGCACGTACTGAAGCTCGGGGTAGGCGGCCATGAGCCGTTCGAACACCTGGCGCCGGATCACCATGAAGCCCGTGGGCGCCTCGGTCATCTGCATGAAGCCGTCGGGCTGCACTTCGAGCTCGATCTGCGTCGCGCCTTCCTCGGCCTTGGCATTGACCGTGTAGCGCGTGAAGCCGGCCTCGAACTGCTGCTGCGTGGTGCCTGCCGCCACGCCGTCCTGCGGCCAGTCTTCGCGCTTCAACGGGTAGACGCCGGCGGCGATGTCGTAGCCCGACAGCAGCAGGCGAAAGGCCGCCTCGGCCGAGAACCCGATGTCGGCGTCGATCCAGAACAGGTGCGTCCACTCCGTGTTGGCCAGGAACTGGGCCACGCAGTTGTTGCGCGCGCGCGTGACCAGGCTCTCGCCCTGATGCATCAGCACCTGCATCTTCATGCCAGCGCGCTCGGCGCTGATGGTGAAGTTCAGCAGCGACGCTACGTAGTTCTGGAAGAACTTGCCGTCGTGGCTCGGCGTCACGATCACGGGGTAGAAGTGCCGGAGTTCGGACGGGTCGAGCATGCGGGAGGCTCCGTGTGTCTGAGTGACTAGCTAGCGGGCAGGGCGCTGCATCAGGCCCTGCAGCAGGGTGTCGTAGGTCTGCGTGGCCGCCGCATCGCCGGGCAGGTAGCGCCCGATCAACGCGCGCTGCCGATCGCGGTAGGCCTGCGCCTGGGCGCCGTGCCCGTCAATGGCCTCGAGCACGCGGGCGCTCCCTGCGGCCACGTCGTTCTCCGGGTAGTAGTAGCCCAGGTCCGCGCACAGGTGCGCGTTGTGCACCAGCGGATAGCCCTGCCAGCAGGTCTCGAGGTAGAAGTAGTTGAGCGGGTTCTCCCACTGGTGGGAGACCACGATGTCGGTGTTCTGCGCCAGGAACACCGGGGTTTCATGCCGGCCCAGGAAGACCGCTTTGTGCTGGCGCACCAGGTCGAGCTGGTTCATCAGCGTGATGAACTCCATGCTGTCCTTGGCCATGCGCTCCACGTTCGTGACCTGCAGCAGCGCGATGGCCTCGGGCCGCGCGCGGTACGCCAGCTCGGCAATCAGGATCGGGTAGACGCAGAACTTCACCACGTTGATGTTCGGCTCCATCACGCTCAGCCGCCGCGGGCCGCTGCGTGCCTGGTACGCACCGCCGTCGGGCAGGGCGCGGGCGCGCTCTTCGAGGAACACCGGGCTCCAGACGAAGGGCACGGCACGCGCCTCGGCGCGGCGCAGCACCTCGAAGTACGGCTGGCTGATGTGCGCCACCTGCGGAACCATCCAGATGTCGTCGTAGCGCTGGTTGACGAACAGGTTGCGGCCCCACAGCGGCTTGCCGAACAGCATCGACTCCATCGCGTGCACGTACTCGAAGCCGCAGCAGTACGACACCAGCCGCGCGCCGCGGCGCTTCAGGTGCTCGGTCTGGTCGGCATCGATCTGG
The DNA here is from genome assembly GCF_033802765.1 of Variovorax sp. EBFNA2. Classification (NCBI taxonomy): domain Bacteria; kingdom Pseudomonadati; phylum Pseudomonadota; class Betaproteobacteria; order Burkholderiales; family Comamonadaceae; genus Variovorax; species Variovorax sp. EBFNA2. Next base: position 5,016,831 of record NZ_CP138496.1, on the reverse strand, counting down.
CCGCCCAGCTCGATCAGCACGTCCACGCTGTCCTTGGCCGCCTCGAAGGTCACGGTCGGCCAGCGGCCCTGGTCCCAGGGCAGGGCGGGGGTGATGGGCGTGGCGGTGGTGTTGACCAGCACCACCGAGGCGACGCTGGGGCAGTGCTTCAGCGCCTCCGCCAGGAAGACGGCGTTCTGCTTGATCCCGTTGTTCCAGAGGGTCTCGGCCTCGTGGTGGAGGCCGATCGTGATGCCGATGCGCAGGCCCGCACCCGAGGCGGTGGTCATTGGTTTTCGCGCGGGACGTAGCCCGTCAGCCGCCAGCCGTCGGGTTCGAGGCGGAAGCTGACTTTTTCGAAGACGGTCTTGTCGTTGGCAAGCCGGGTGGAGAAGTCGACGTTGGCATACAGGCCCGCCGGAATGCCGGTGCTGTCGTCGGGGTAGCGAATCCGCGCGATGCCAGCCCAGTCACGCCGGGCCACGACGCCCACGGTCTGGCGGGAGCGTTGTGTACTGGCAACAAAGTCGGCTCGAGGAAACCGGGTCTTGATGAAGGCCGAAGCGGTGTCCCAGATGTCCCCCGACCGACCTTCGTCGATCTGCTTGAGAGGGCTGAGGCCTGCGGCGGAGGAGCCGTCCTGCGCCAAGCGCAGGAACCGGCCAAGGCCAGCGTGCATTCGGCCAGGAAACGGGGGGAACGGCTTCATTTGGGCAACCTTTGTGCGGAAAACCGCGGGAACGGACAGCGGCGGCGATTCTAGGCGCGGCCTTTGGCTCGACGTTCCGCGGCGATGTCGGCGGTCCTGAAATTGTCTCCAAACGTGAAAGTTTGTGAACTAAATCATCATTTCTCGGTTTCCGGTGAGTGCGAATGGCTGCAAATGTAAACGACTGAGTACATTACCGCGTCCATTGTGAACGTCAGGGTATCTACGACCCTGGCTGGGGCGACGACCACGGTCGGTCGTTGCTCTTCCTCCGCCGTTGATGCCGCGCCCGCCCTCTGTGAACCGAACTCGAAGAATATGAACAAGTCTTACCGAAGTATCTGGAATGAAGCCCTGGGGGCCTGGGTTGCAGCGTCTGAACTGACTTCTGCCAGAGGCAAGCGCAGCCGGTCGCGAACGGTTGGGGCCTTGTCTGGTGCGGTGCTGGGGGTTGCGATTGCGTCGTTCGGGCTGATGCAGGATGCGAATGCCGTGATCATTGGTCCGACGACAGGGACTGCATGCAATGCCTCGGGGACTGGGCCCGATGGAACGACAAAATATGCAACGGGGGTGAGCCCCGTTGATGGCTCAGGCACGTTTTCTTCCGTTGTCGGAGGTTGCTCGGCGAACGGGGCAGGCTTTCTCGGCGTAACGCTCTTCGGGTCCTATACGACCGCGACTGGCAAAGGGGCGACCATGCTTGGCATGGGCTCAACCGCGGGAGTGTGGGGGACCGCGCTGGGATTGCAGGCAAAGGCCGCGGGACAAGGCAGTTTGGCTGGGGGCTTCAATGCGAACGCCAGCGCGACAAACAGCGTTGCACTCGGCAATGGCGCAACTGCTTCTGACGATAACAGCGTGGCCTTGGGAGCCGGTTCAACTACGGGCGTAGGAGCAAACACCGGCTATACGGCGTTCGGTTTGAGTGCTCCGCAGACTTCGATGGGGGAGGTCAATGTCGGCAATCGCCAGATTACAGGCGTTGCGGCAGGGAGTGCGGCGCAGGACGCAGTGAATGTGTCGCAACTGTCAACGACGGCTTCCAGCCTTTCGTCGGGCTTGAGCACGGCGAACAGCACTGTCAGCAGCCTGTCGACCTCGACATCCTCGGGTCTCAGCACGGCCACAAGTCGTATCAACAGCCTTTCGACATCGACATCGAGTGGTCTCAGCACAGCGACCAGCGGCATCTCTAGCCTTTCCACGGGCCTGAGTACCACGAACAGCAACGTCAGCAGCTTGTCGACTTCAACCTCGTCGGGCCTGAGCACCGCGACCAGCAGTATCTCCAGCTTGTCGACGGGTCTGAGTACGACCAACAGCAATGTCGGCAGCCTGTCGACTTCGACATCCTCCGGGCTGAGCACGGCCACGAGCAGCATCAGCAGCTTGTCGACGTCTACTTCCAGCGGTCTGAGCACGGTCGCCAGCGGCCTCTCAAGTCTGTCGACCGGTCTGAGCACCACGAACAGCAGTGTCGGCAGTCTCTCCACATCCACGTCATCCGGCTTGAGCACGGCCACAAGTGGCATCTCGAGCCTGTCCACCGGCCTGAGCTCGACCAACAGCAATGTGAGCAGCTTGTCGACTTCCACGTCGTCGGCCCTGAGCACAGCGACCAGTGGCATCTCGAGTCTGTCCACTGGCTTGAGCACGACGAACAGCAACGTCAGCAGCTTGTCGACTTCCACGTCGGCGGGCCTGAGCACAGCCACCAGTGGCATCTCCAGCCTGTCGACAGGTTTGAGCACCACGAACAGCAATGTCAGCAGCCTGTCGACGTCGACGTCGTCCGGCTTGAGCACCGCAGCGAGCGGCATCTCGAGCCTGTCGACCGGCCTGAGCACGACAAACAGCAACGTGGGCAGCCTCTCGACGTCCACGTCGTCCGGCCTGAGCACCAGCAGCAGCCGCATCGACAGTCTCTCGACGTCGACTTCGAGCGGGCTGAGCACGGCGACCAGTGGCATCTCCAGCCTGTCCACTGGCCTGAGCACTACCAATAGCAACGTCAGCAGTCTTTCGACCTCCACCTCGAGCGGTCTGAGCACGGCCACCAGCGGCATCTCCAGCCTGTCCACGGGCCTGAGCACCACGAACAGCAATGTGGGCAGTCTGTCGACGTCCACGTCGACTGGCCTCAGCACGACCAACAGCCGCATCGACAGCCTGTCGACGTCGACGTCGAGCGGCCTGAGCACCGCCACGAGCGGTATCTCAAGCCTGTCCACCGGCCTGAGCACAACGAACAGCAATGTCAGCAGCCTGTCGACTTCCACGTCGTCGGGTTTGAGCACGGCTACCAGCGGCATCTCCAGCTTGTCGACAGGTCTGAGCACGACGAACAGCAATGTGTCCAGCCTCTCGACCTCGACGTCGAGCGGTCTGAGTACGGCGGCCAGTGGTATCTCGAGCCTGTCCACCGGCCTGAGCACGACGAATAGCAACGTCAGCAGCCTGTCGACGTCTACGTCGTCGGGCCTGAGTACGGCAACCAGCGGCATCTCCAGCCTGTCGACCTCGACGTCGAGTGGTTTGAGTACGACCAACAGCCGCATCGATGGCTTGTCTACGGGGCTGAGCACGACAAACAGCAACCTGGACAGCCTGTCGAGCTCGACTTCGTCCGGTTTGAGCACGGCGACCAGTGGCATCTCCAGCCTGTCGACTGGCCTCAGCACGACGAACAGCAACGTCGGCAGCTTGTCGACCTCCACCTCGAGCGGATTGAGCACCGCCACCAGCGGCATCTCCAGCTTGTCGACTGGTCTGAGCACCACGAACAGTAACGTCAGCAGTCTCTCGACCTCGACGTCGTCGGGTCTGAGCACAGCGAACAGCGGCATCTCCAGTCTGTCGACCGGTCTGAGCACCACGAACAGCAATGTCAGCAGTCTTTCGACCTCGGCGTCCTCGGGCCTGAGCACGGCCACGAGCGGCATCTCGAGCTTGTCCACCGGCCTAAGCACCACGAATAGCAACGTGAGCAGCCTGTCGACCTCTACGTCGTCGGGTCTGAGCACGGCCGCAAGCGGAATTTCCAGTCTTTCGACTTCGACGTCGAGCGGCTTGAGCACGACCAACAGCCGTATCGATAGCCTTTCGACGTCCACGTCGTCAGGTCTGAGCACCACGAACAGCAACGTGAGCAGCCTTTCGACCTCGACGTCGTCCGGCTTGAGCACGGCCACGAGCAGCATCGACAGCCTGTCGACGTCTACCTCAAGTGGTCTGAGCACCGCAACCAGTGGCATCTCGAGCCTGTCCACCGGCCTGAGCACTACAAACAGCAACGTGGGCAGCTTGTCGACTTCGACGTCGTCGGGTCTGAGCACGACCAATAGTCGCATCGACAGCCTCTCGACATCCACATCGTCCGGCTTGAGTACCGCCACCAGCGAGATCTCCAGCCTGTCGACTGGACTGAGCACGACCAACAGCAATGTGAGCAGCTTGTCGACGTCGACGTCGTCCGGTCTGAGCACCGCGACCAGCGGAATCTCTAGCCTGTCGACTGGCCTGAGCACCACCAACAGCAATGTCAGCAGCCTTTCGACTTCGACGTCCTCGGGCCTGAGCACGGCCACAAGCAGTATCGACAGCTTGTCGACGTCAACCTCATCCGGCCTGAGCACCGCAACGAGCGGGATCTCCAGCCTTTCGACCGGTCTGAGCTCGACCAACAGCAACGTCAGCAGCTTGTCGACTTCTACGTCGTCTGGTCTGAGTACCGCCACGAGCAGCATCGATAGCCTGTCGACGTCCACATCGAGTGGCCTGAGCACCGCGACCAGTGGCATCTCGAGCCTGTCCACTGGCCTGAGCACGACGAACAGCAATGTGAGCAGCTTGTCGACTTCTACGTCGTCGGGTTTGAGCACGGCCACGAGCAGCATCGACAGCTTGTCGACGTCAACCTCATCCGGCCTGAGTACTGCAACGAGCGGTATCTCCAGCCTGTCCACGGGCCTAAGCACGACCAACAGCAACGTCAGCAGCCTCTCGACTTCTACGTCGTCGGGTTTGAGCACGGCCACGAGCAGCATCGATAGCCTGTCGACGTCCACATCGAGTGGCCTGAGCACTGCGACCAGTGGCATTTCGAGCCTGTCCACTAGCCTCAGCACGACGAACAGCAATGTCAGCAGCCTCTCGACTTCGACGTCGTCGGGTCTGAGTACGGCCACGAGCAGCATCGACAGTCTGTCGACGTCTACCTCGAGTGGCCTGAGCACTGCGACCAGTGGGATCTCGAGCCTGTCCACGGGCCTGAGCACCACGAACAGCAACGTGAGCAGTCTGTCGACGTCCACTTCCTCGGGGTTGAGCACGGCCACGAGCAGCATCGACAGTCTCTCGACCTCGACGTCATCGGGCTTGAGCACAGCATCCAGCGGCATCTCCAGCCTGTCGACTTCGACGTCGAGCGGCCTGAGCACTGCCACGAGCAGCATCGATAGCCTCTCGACCTCGACGTCGTCGGGCCTGAGCACAGCGACCAGCGGCATCTCGAGCTTGTCCACAGGTCTGAGCACGACCAACAGCAACGTCAGCAGCCTCTCGACTTCTACCTCGTCCGGTCTGAGCACGGCCACGAGCAGCATCGATAGCCTGTCGACGTCTACGTCGTCTGGCCTGAGTACCGCGACCAGCGGCATCTCGAGCTTGTCCACCGGCCTGAGCACCACGAACAGCAATGTCGGCAGTCTGTCGACGTCGACGTCGTCCGGTCTGAGCACGGCCACGAGCAGTATTGACAGTCTGTCGACCTCGACATCGTCTGGCCTGAGCACGGCTACCAGCGGCATCTCCAGCCTGTCCACGGGCTTGAGCACGACGAACAGCAATGTGAGCAGCCTGTCGACGTCCACGTCGAGTGGTTTGAGCACAGCGACCAGTGGCATCTCCAGTTTGTCCACCGGCCTGAGCACGACGAATAGCAACGTGAGCAGCCTGTCGACTTCGACATCGTCGGGCCTGAGCACAGCCACGAGCAGCATCGACCGCTTGTCGACGTCCACGTCGTCCGGTCTGAGCACTGCAACCAGTGGGATCTCCAGCCTGTCTACCGGCTTGAGCACGACAAACAGCAACGTCAGCAGTCTGTCGACTTCGACGTCGTCGGGCCTGAGCACAGCCACGAGCAGCATCGACAGCCTGTCGACGTCGACTTCGAGTGGCCTGAGCACGGCCACCAGTGGAATCTCGAGTCTCTCGACCGGCCTGAGCACGACGAACAGCAATGTCAGCAGCCTCTCAACCTCGACGTCCTCGGGCCTGAGCACAGCCACGAGCAGCATCGATAGCCTCTCGACATCGACGTCTTCCGGGCTGAGCACAGCGACCAGCGGTATCTCCAGCCTGTTCACTGGCCTGAGCACCACGAACAGCAACGTCAGCAGTCTGTCGACTTCGACGTCGTCGGGCTTGAGCACGGCGACGAGCAGCATCGACAGCTTGTCGACGTCCACTTCGAGCGGTCTGAGCACGGCGACCAGTGGCATCTCGAGCCTGTCCACGGGCTTGAGCACGACGAACAGCAACGTCAGCAGTCTGTCGACTTCAACGTCGTCGGGCCTGAGCACGGCCACGAGCAGCATCGACAGTCTCTCGACTTCGACCTCCTCGGGCTTGAGCACTGCAACCAGTGGCATCTCGAGCTTGTCCACTGGCTTGAGCACCACTAACAGCAACCTGGACAGCCTGTCGACGTCCACGTCGTCCGGCCTGAGCACCACCACCAGCGGCATTGCCAGCCTGTCGACTTCGACGTCGTCTGGCCTGAGTACGACCAACAGCCGTATCGACAGCCTCTCGACTTCCACATCGACGGGCCTGAGTACCGCGACCAGTGGCATCTCGAGCCTGTCCACGGGCTTGAGCACGACGAACAGCAACGTCAGCAGCCTCTCGACCTCCACGTCGTCCGGTCTGAGCACAGTCACGAGCAGCATCGACAGCTTGTCGACGTCTACTTCGAGCGGTCTGAGCACAGCGACCAGCGGCATCTCGAGCCTTTCCACCGGGCTGAGCACGACGAATAGCAACGTCAGCAGCTTGTCGACCTCGACGTCCTCGGGTCTGAGCACCGCCACCAGCGGTATCTCCAGCCTGTCTACGGGCCTGAGCACGACAAACAGCAACGTCAGCAGTCTGTCGACTTCGACGTCGTCGGGCCTGAGCACCGCCACCAGCAGCATCGACAGCCTGTCGACGTCGACTTCGAGTGGTCTGAGCACCGCCACCAGTGGAATTTCGAGTCTCTCGACCGGCCTGAGCACGACGAACAGCAATGTCAGCAGCCTCTCAACCTCGACGTCCTCGGGCCTGAGCACAGCCACGAGCAGCATCGATAGCCTCTCGACATCGACGTCTTCCGGGCTGAGCACAGCGACCAGCGGTATCTCCAGCCTGTCCACTGGCCTGAGCACCACGAACAGCAATGTGAGCAGCCTGTCGTCTTCGACGTCGACGGGCCTGAGCACGGCTACGAGCGGCATCGACAGCCTGTCGACGTCGACCTCGTCGGGCCTGAGCACTGCTACCAGCAGCATCGATAGTCTGTCGACGTCCACTTCGAGCGGTCTGAGCACCGCAATGAGCGGGATCTCCAGCCTGTCGACTGGCCTGAGCACCACCAACAGCAACGTCAGCAGCTTGTCGACCTCGACATCGTCGGGTCTGAGCACGGCTACAAGCAGCATCGATAGTCTCTCGACCTCGACGTCCTCCGGATTGAGCACGGCGACCAGTGGTATTTCGAGTCTGTCTACGGGCCTGAGCACGACGAACAGCAGCGTGAGCAGCCTGTCGACCTCGACGTCGTCGGGCTTGAGCACGGCGACGAGCAGCATCGACAGCTTGTCGACGTCCACCTCGAGCGGTCTGAGCACGGCGACCAGTGGCATCTCCAGCCTGTCCACGGGCCTGAGCACCACCAACAGCAACGTGAGCAGCCTCTCGACCTCTACGTCGTCGGGCCTGAGCACGGCCACGAGCAGCATCGACAGCCTGTCGACGTCGACTTCGAGTGGTCTGAGCACCGCCACCAGTGGAATCTCGAGTCTCTCGACCGGCCTGAGCACGACGAACAGCAATGTCAGCAGCCTCTCAACCTCGACGTCCTCGGGCCTGAGCACAGCCACGAGCAGCATCGATAGCCTCTCGACATCGACGTCTTCCGGGCTGAGCACAGCGACCAGCGGTATCTCCAGCCTGTCCACTGGCCTGAGCACCACGAACAGCAATGTGAGCAGCCTGTCGACCTCGACGTCTTCTGGCTTGAGCACGGCCACGAGCAGCATCGACAGCTTGTCGACGTCTACGTCGAGCGGCCTGAGCACGGCGACCAGCGGCATCTCGAGTCTGTCCACTGGCCTGAGCACGACGAACAGCAACGTGAGCAGCCTGTCGACCTCCACGTCGTCGGGTCTGAGTACGGCTACGAGCAGTATCGACAGCTTGTCGACGTCTACTTCGAGCGGTCTGAGCACTGCTACCAGCGGTATCTCCAGCCTGTCCACGGGCCTGAGCACCACCAACAGCAACGTCAGCAGCCTCTCGACCTCGACGTCCTCGGGTCTGAGCACAGCGACCAGTGGCATCTCGAGCCTGTCCACCGGCCTGAGCACGACGAACAGCAACGTCAGCAGTCTGTCGACGTCCACATCGAGTGGTCTGAGCACAGCGACCAGCGGCATCTCGAGTCTGTCCACCGGCCTGAGCACGACGAATAGCAACGTGAGCAGCCTGTCGACTTCTACGTCGTCGGGTCTGAGTACGGCTACGAGCAGTATCGACAGCTTGTCGACGTCTACTTCGAGCGGTCTGAGCACTGCCACCAGCGGTGTCTCGAGCCTGTCCACTGGCCTGAGCACGACGAATAGCAACGTGAGCAGCCTGTCGACTTCTACGTCGTCGGGTCTGAGTACGGCTACGAGCAGTATCGACAGCTTGTCGACGTCTACTTCGAGCGGTCTGAGCACTGCCACCAGCGGAATATCGAGCCTGTCCACCGGCCTGAGCACCACGAACAGCAATGTGAGCAGCCTGTCGACTTCGACGTCATCAGGTCTGAGTACGGCCACGAGCAGCATCGACAGCTTGTCGACGTCTACTTCGAGCGGTCTGAGCACTGCGACCAGTGGCATCTCGAGCCTTTCCACAGGCCTGAGCACCACGAACAGCAACGTCAGCAGCCTCTCAACATCGACGTCGTCCGGTTTGAGCACTGCCGCCAGTGGCATATCGAGCTTGTCCACGGGCCTGAGCACGACAAACAGCAACGTCAGCAGTCTGTCGACTTCGACGTCGTCGGGCCTGAGCACGGCCACGAGCAGCATCGACAGCCTGTCGACGTCGACTTCGAGTGGTCTGAGCACCGCCACCAGTGGAATCTCGAGTCTCTCGACCGGCCTGAGCACGACGAACAGCAATGTCAGCAGCCTCTCAACCTCGACGTCCTCGGGCCTGAGCACAGCCACGAGCAGCATCGATAGCCTCTCGACTTCGACCTCTTCGGGCTTGAGCACTGCAACCAGTGGCATCTCGAGCCTGTCCACCGGGCTGAGCACCACGAACAGCAACGTCAGCAGCTTGTCGACTTCTACGTCGTCGGGTCTGAGTACGGCGACGAGCAGCATCGACAGCCTGTCGACATCTACGTCGAGCGGCCTGAGCACGGCTACCAGTGGTATTTCGAGCCTGTCGACTGGGCTGAGCACGACGAACAGCAACGTCAGCAGCCTGTCGACCTCCACGTCGTCCGGCCTGAGCACTGCTACCAGCGGTATCTCCAGCCTGTCCACGGGCCTGAGCACCACCAACAGCAACGTCAGCAGCCTCTCGACCTCGACGTCCTCGGGCCTGAGCACCGCCACCAGCGGCATCTCAAGCCTTTCCACCGGGCTGAGCACCACGAACAGCAACGTCAGCAGCTTGTCGACTTCTACGTCGTCGGGCCTGAGCACGGCCACGAGCAGCATCGATAGCCTGTCGACTTCCACATCGAGTGGTCTGAGCACAGCGAGCAGCGGCATCTCGAGTCTGTCCACGGGCCTGAGCACCACGAACAGCAACGTGAGCAGCCTTTCGACCTCCACGTCGTCGGGTCTGAGTACGGCGACGAGCAGCATCGATAGCTTGTCGACGTCTACTTCGAGCGGTCTGAGCACTGCGACCAGTGGTATTTCGAGTCTGTCCACGGGCCTGAGCACAACGAACAGCAACGTGAACAGTCTGTCGACTTCGACGTCGTCGGGTTTGAGCACAGCCGCGAGCAGCATCGACAGCTTGTCGACGTCTACTTCGAGTGGCCTGAGCACGGCGACCAGTGGCATCTCCAGCCTGTCCACGGGCCTGAGCACCACCAACAGCAACGTCGGCAGCCTGTCAACCTCTACGTCGTCGGGCCTGAGCACGGCCACGAGCAGCATCGACAGCCTGTCGACGTCCACGTCTTCCGGGCTGAGCACTGCCACCAGCGGTATCTCGAGTCTGTCCACGGGCCTGAGCACGACAAACAGCAACGTCAGCAGCCTGTCGACTTCGACGTCGTCAGGTCTGAGCACTGCTACCAGCGGTATCTCCAGCCTGTCCACGGGCCTGAGCACCACCAACAGCAACGTCAGCAGCCTCTCGACCTCGACGTCCTCGGGTCTGAGCACAGCGACCAGTGGCATCTCGAGCCTGTCCACCGGCCTGAGCACGACGAACAGCAACGTCAGCAGTCTGTCGACGTCCACATCGAGTGGTCTGAGCACAGCGACCAGCGGCATCTCGAGTCTGTCCACCGGCCTGAGCACGACGAATAGCAACGTGAGCAGCCTGTCGACTTCTACGTCGTCGGGTCTGAGTACGGCTACGAGCAGTATCGACAGCTTGTCGACGTCTACTTCGAGCGGTCTGAGCACTGCCACCAGCGGTGTCTCGAGCCTGTCCACTGGCCTGAGCACGACGAATAGCAACGTGAGCAGCCTGTCGACTTCTACGTCGTCGGGTCTGAGTACGGCTACGAGCAGTATCGACAGCTTGTCGACGTCTACTTCGAGCGGTCTGAGCACTGCCACCAGCGGAATATCGAGCCTGTCCACCGGCCTGAGCACCACGAACAGCAATGTGAGCAGCCTGTCGACTTCGACGTCATCAGGTCTGAGTACGGCCACGAGCAGCATCGACAGCTTGTCGACGTCTACTTCGAGCGGTCTGAGCACTGCGACCAGTGGCATCTCGAGCCTTTCCACAGGCCTGAGCACCACGAACAGCAACGTCAGCAGTCTGTCGACCTCTACGTCGTCTGGCTTGAGCACGGCCACGAGCAGCATCGACAGCTTGTCGACGTCTACTTCGAGCGGCCTGAGCACGGCGACCAGTGGCATCTCCAGCCTGTCCACTGGCCTGAGCACCACCAACAGCAACGTCAGCAGTCTGTCGACCTCTACGTCGTCTGGCTTGAGCACGGCCACGAGCAGCATCGACAGCTTGTCGACGTCTACTTCGAGCGGCCTGAGCACTGCGACCAGTGGCATCTCGAGCCTGTCCACCGGCCTGAGCACGACGAACAGCAACGTCAGCAGTCTGTCTACGTCCACATCGAGTGGTCTGAGCACTGCAACCAGTGGCATCTCGAGCTTGTCCACAGGCCTCAGCACCACGAACAGCAATGTGAGCAGCCTCTCGACGTCCACGTCGTCGGGTCTGAGCACCGCCACGAGCAGCATCGACAGCTTGTCGACATCTACGTCGAGCGGCCTGAGCACTGCGACCAGCGGGATATCGAGCCTGTCCACCGGGCTGAGCACGACGAATAGCAACGTCAGCAGCCTGTCGACTTCCACGTCGTCGGGTCTGAGTACGGCTACCAGTGGTATTTCGAGCCTGTCCACTGGGCTGAGCACGACGAACAGCAACGTCGGCAGCCTGTCGACCTCCACGTCGTCGGGCCTGAGCACTACCACGAGCAGCATCGGCAGCCTCTCGACCGGCCTGAGCACTGCCACCAGCGGCATCTCCAGCCTGTCCACCGGCCTGAGCACCACCACCAGCAACATCGACAGCCTGTCGACCGGCCTGAGCACGACCAACAGCAACGTCAGCAGTCTCTCGACCTCGTTCTCGACCGGCCTGAGTACCGCCACCAGCGGCATCTTCAGCCTGTCGACGGGCCTGAGCACGACGAACAGCAACGTGAGCAGCCTGTCGACGTCGACGTCGAGCGGCCTGAGCACGGCAAACAGTGGCATCGGCAGCCTGTCGAGTGGCCTGAGCACAGCGACCAGCGGCATCTCGAGTCTGTCCACGGGCCTGAGCACCACGAACAGCAACGTGAGCAGCCTGTCGTCGGGCCTGAGCACGACGAACAGCAACGTCAGCAGCCTGTCGACGTCCACGTCGTCCGCCCTCAGCACGACGAACAGCAATGTGAGCAGCCTGTCGAGTTCGGTGTCCACCGGCCTGAGCACGGTCAACAGCAATGTCGACAGCCTGTCCACCGGCCTGAGCACGACCAACAGCAACGTGAGCAGCCTGTCGACGGGACTGAGCACCACGAACAGCAACGTCAGCAGCCTGTCGACGTCGACGTCGGCGGGCCTGAGCACGGCGACGAGCGGCATCAACAGCCTGTCGACCGGCCTGAGCACGACGAACAGCAACCTGGACAGCTTGTCCACCAGCGTGGGCGGTGCGGCCAGCGGCATTGCCAGCCTGTCGACCTCGACGTCGAGCGGCCTGAGCACGGCCACGAGCAGCATCAGCAGCCTGAGCACGACGGTCAGCTCGATCTACAACGGGGGCACGAAGTACTTCCACGCGAACTCGACCAACACGGACTCCAAGGCCAGCGGCCAGGAAGCCGTGGCGATCGGGCCGCGTACCGAGGCCAGCGGCGCCAACTCCTTCGCCGCCGGCAACGGCGCGAAGGCCACGGCCGACGGCGCGGTGGCGGTGGGCTTCGGGGCGCAGGCTACGGGCACCAACGCGATCGCCATCGGCACCGGAGCGCTGGCCACCGGCTCGCAGGCGATCGGTGCGAACTCCCGCGCGGGCGGCGGCGGCGTGGCCCTGGGCGATCGGGCCGATGCCGGCGGCACGCCGCTGAGCGCAGCGAAGAACGTGGCGCAAGGCACGGCGATCGGCTTCGGCGCGGTGGTGCAGCAGACCGGCGGCGTGGCGCTGGGTGCGAACTCGGTGGCCTCGACGGCGGCGGGCATGGTCGGCTACGTGCCGGGCAGCGCCAACGCAGAGCAGGCCGCGGCCATCCGGGCCACGACCGGCACGCAGGGTGCGGTGTCGGTAGGCGACGCGGCCAGCGGCCAGTTCCGCCAGATCACGGGCGTGGCTGCCGGCACGGCCGACAGCGACGCAACCAACGTGGCGCAGTTGAAGGCAGCCTCGGCAGCCTCGAAGGCCAGCAGCGTGCAGTACGCCACCAACCCCGACGGGTCGGTCAACTACAACCAGATCACGCTGGGTGCCGGCGAAGCGGCAAGCGGCACGCGCATCAGCAACGTGGCACCGGGCGTGCTGCCGGGCGACGCGGTCAACCTGGGCCAGTTGCAGCAGGTGCAAAAGCAGGTGGGCGACGTGGCGCGCATCGCCTACTCGGGCACGGCGATGGCCTTCGCGATGTCGGGCACCTACCTGCCCACGCTGTACCCGGGCGAGAAGACGATCGGCGTCGGCCTGGGTTCGTACCAGGGCTACAGCGCCGTGGCGCTGACCTTCAAGGCCTTGTCGGACGACGGCAAGATGTCCTGGGGCGCGGGCCTGACCTCCACCGGCAAGGAGTGGGGCGTCAACGCGGGCATCGGCTGGAAGTGGAAGTAAGCCGCTGAGCGAGCAAGCGCCAGGCTGACGCCCGGCCGGTGGCTCCCGTGCCCTGCGCGCGGGAGCCCTTGTTTTTTGGTACACACTTCGGCCATGCGCATCGGTATTTCAGTCCTCTCCCACGCGGGGCAGAACATCTGGGAAAACGGCATGGGACAGAACGTCCTGTTCCTGGCCCGGCTGCTGCAACGCATCGAATTCGTCGAATCCGTCACGCTCATCGACGCGGGCGACCAGCACGCCATGCCGCCGCAGGTCGACCTGTCGGGCATGGGCCTCACGCTGGGCCGCGCGCGCGAGTTGACCGACGCGCTCGACGTGGTCATCGAAATGGCGGGTGCACTCGACGTGCAGTGGCTGTCGTACTTCCGCGCCTGCGGCGGGCGCGTGGCCTTCCACGGCGTGGGGCAGCCCTTCGCGGCGTTGGCCGAGCCGATCATCTTTGCCGACAAGGGGCACTTCGGCGCCACTGACCGTTGCGACGAGATCTGGCTGCTGCCCAAGGACGCGGGCTTCGCGCCGATGATGCGCACGCTGCACCGCTGCCCGGTGCACGAGGTGCCGTACCTCTGGTCGCCGCAGTTCCTGGCGCAGCGCGTCGACGAGGTGCAGGCGCAGGGCTTCCGCTTTGGCTACCAGCCGCGCACGGCGGAGCAACCGGGTTTTCGGGTGGCGATCTTCGAGCCGAACATCTCGGTCGTGAAGTCGTGCAGCATCCCGATGCTGATCAGCGACGAGGCCTTCCGCGCCAACCCGGAGCACGTCGCGGCGATGCACGTGCTCAACACGCTGCACCTGAAAGACCATCCGACGATGCTCTACCTGGCCAACTCGCTGGACCTCGTGCGCCAGCACAAGGCCACCTTCCACGGGCGGCACGACTTCGCGGGCTTCATGGTGCAGCACGCCGACGCGGTGGTGTCGCACCAGTGGCAGAACGACCAGAACTACAGCTACCTCGACGCGCTGTACGGCAACTACCCGCTGGTGCACAACTCGCCCTGGCTGCGCGACGCCGGCTACTACTACCCCGACTTCGACATCGCCGTCGGTGCCGAGCAACTGGCCGCCGCCGTGCGCGGCCACGACGCGCAGCTCGATGACTACCGTGCGCGCAGCCAGCGCGTGTTCGACGCGATCGATCCGATGCACCCCGCCAACATCGACGGCTACGCGCAGCGGCTGCTGCACCTGGTCGGTGGCGACCCGGCGTTCCGCGCCGGCAACGCGAAGGTGGCCGCATGAGCGACGTGCAGAACCACACTGCAGGCCCGCGCGCAGCCGCTTCACCGACCCGCCTGAAAGTCGGCGTCTCCATCTTCATCCGCAAGGGCGAGCAGAGCCTGTGGGAGAACGGCGTTTATCAAAACTGCCTGTTCCTCGTGATGCTGCTGCTGCGCTCGCCCTGCGTCGAGCGCACGGTGCTGGTGGCCGGCGGCGGCGATGGCGGCCCGGCCGACGCCACCAACTTCCTGGCCGATTCGCCGGTGCCGATCATCGACATGGCCACCGCCGCGCAAGAGCTCGACCTCATGATCGAGATGAGCGCGCAGCTCGGTCGCGACTGGTCGGTGGCGTTCCGCGAACGCGGCGGCAAAATCGTTTCGATGCGCGTGGGCAACGACTACGTGATCGACATCGAGCGCATGACCTTCAACAAGCCGCACGGCATGCTGGTCAGCGGTGCGCCGTACGACGAGGTGTGGACGCTGCCCGAGTACGAAACCTCCTGCAAGCCGTACTTCGCGAGCACCTTCCGCGCGCCCACCAAGCTCATGCCGCACCTGTGGAGCCCGATGGTGGTCGAGAAGGCCATGGCGCGCGGCACCGAGGGCAAGCGCTTTGCCTACGAACCGGGCCGCACGCAATGGCGCGTGGCCATCTTCGAGCCCAACATCTGCATGGTGAAGACCAGCTTCATCCCGATGCTGGGCTGCGAGTCGGCGCACCGCGCGCAGCCGCGTCTCATCGAGAAGATGTGGGTCTACAACAGCTTCCACCTGAAAGAGAAGCCGAACTTCATCGCCTTTGCCCAGAGCCTCGATCTGGTGCGCCATGGCCTGGCGACGTTCGAAGGGCGTTTTCCGCTGTACCAGGTGCTGCCGGGCGCCATCGACGCGGTCTTTGCGCACCACTGGGAGAACGCGCAGAACTACCTCTACTACGAGGCGCTGTACGGCGGCTGGCCGCTCATCCACAACTCGCACCTGATCGGCGACTGCGGCTACCGCTACCACGGCTTCGACTGCGAGGAGGGCGGGCAGGCGCTGCGGCGTGCGTTCGCCGAGCACGACGCCAACCTGCCGGCCTACCGCGCGCGCGCCCGTGCACTCATCGCGAAGCTCGACCCGGAAGGCGAAGAGAACGTGCGCCTCTACTCGGCCGCCATCGAGAGCCTCTACGCGTGAAGGCGACACCGATGAACGTCCTTGCCCGATCCTCTGTCGCAGCCTGGACGCTCGCGATCGCCGGCAGCGCGCTCGCGCAAGGCGTGCTGGCCCCGCCCGCCCAGCCGCAAGACACGCTCACGCGCGCCGCCGCCAGCGTCGGCATCCAGCGCTGCCTGCCCGCCATCACGCGGCTGGCCACGCTCACCGTGCAGGGCAGCCGCGCGCACGACGTGCTGCTCGACTGGGACCGCAAGCGCCCCGACGCCGGCCCGGTGTTCTCGCTGGTGGGCATCCAGTACCCGAATGCGGGCGTGGCCGCGTCGATCACCGCCATCCCCGACGACAGCGGCGCCTGCACCGTGTCGGCCGAGCGCATCTCGGTCGCGCCCTTCACCTGCGCCAGCGTGGCCGAGCAGGAACTGAAGAACTACAAGCGCACGCCGCTGCTGCCGATCTACACGGTCTACACCGACGACAAGGAGCCGACCTCGTCGGTCTCGCTGATCGATTCGCCGCCGGGCTGCCTCGTGATCCGCCGCTACGTCGAGTACGGCTGGCGCGATCCGAACGCGCCGATGCCCGCTGCTGCACCGGCAGCACCGGCCGGGCAGGCGCCCAAGCGCCGCTGATCCGGCGCCGGTTCACGGGCTTGCGCGGGCCCATCTCCGACACGCGCGAACGCCCTTGACCGGCCCGGTGCGAGGCAGTGCGGTCCAACAATGGACGCACGCCGCGCTGTGCTTTTGCGCTTGGCTTGTGGGCGCGGCCTCACAAGGAGACCCCATGTCACTCGCGTCCCTGATCGGCCGATGGGCGATGCAGCCTTTCTCCCAAGCCCTGCCACCGCTGGGCGACACCGAGCGTGCCGCGCTCGAGGCCGGCACGGTCGGGTTCGAGGGCCGGCTCTTCGCCGGGCGCCCCGATTTCGATGTGCTCACGGCCGTCGGCCCCAACCAGCTCAGCGCGCGCGAAAAAGCCTTTCTGTCGAACGAAGTGCCCGCGCTGTGCCGCATGCTCGACGACCACGCCATCGACCAGGCGCGCGACCTGCCGCCCGAGGTGTGGCGCTTCCTGCGCGAGAAGCGCTTCTTCGGGATGATCATTCCCGAGGCATTCGGCGGCCTGGGTTTCGGCCACTTCGCGCATGCCTCGGTGGTGGCGCGCATCGCGAGCGTCAACGTCGCAACGGCCGTCACGGTGATGGTGCCCAACTCGCTCGGGCCGGCCGAGTTGCTGCTGCGTTACGGCACCGACGCGCAGAAAAGCCACTACCTGCCGCGCCTGGCCGACGGCCGCGAGCTGCCTTGCTTCGGCCTGACCTCGCCCTACGCGGGCTCCGACGCCGCCGCGATTCCTGATCGCGGCGTGCTCGTCGAGCGCGAGTTCCAGGGCCGGCGCACGCGCGGCTTTCTGGTCGATTTCGACAAGCGCTACATCACGCTCGCACCGGTCGCCACCGTGGTCGGCCTCGCGTTCCATGCCATCGACGAGAGCCGACCCGAAGGCCAGCGCGAACTGGGCATCACCTGCGCGCTGATTCCCGTGCCGCACGAGGGCATGGAGATCGGCCGGCGCCACCGTCCGATGGACAGCGCCTTCATGAACGGCCCGATCCGCGGCCGGCAGGTGTTCGTGCCGATGGACTGGGTCATCGGCGGCGAGCCGCAGGTGGGGCAGGGCTGGCGCATGCTGATGGAATGCCTGGCCGCGGGCCGTGCCATCTCGCTGCCCGCGCTGGGCTCGGCCATGCAGCAGACGGCGCTGTACGTGAGCAATGCCTACGGCCAGATCCGCGAGCAGTTCGGCCTGCCGGTCGGCAAGTTCCACGCGGTGGCGGGGCTGGTCGCGCAGATGTCGGCGCAGCTGTATGCGACCGATGCCGCGCGGCGCTTCACGGCCGCCGCGCTCGACAACGGCGAGCGGCCCAGCGTGGCCAGCGCGATCCTCAAGGTGCAGCTCACCGAGGCCGGGCGCCGCGCGGTCAACCATGGCATGGACATCCTCGGCGGCAAGGGGATCATCTCGGGCCCGTCGAACCTGCTCGGCGTGGCCTACCGGCAGGCGCCGATCGCGATCACGGTGGAGGGCGCGAACATCCTCACGCGCGCGCTCATCGTGTTCGGGCAGGGCGCGGTGCGCTGCCATCCGCACGTGCTCGACGAGATGGCGGCGGTGCAGGCGAAAGATGAAACGGCGCTCGGCCAGGCGCTCATCGCGCACGGCAAGCATGTGGCCGTCAACCTGTGGCACAGCCTGTTCGGTGCGCCGGTGCTCGGCGATCCGCCTGAGGCGCTGGCGGCCGAAGCGCGGCTCATTGCGCGCATGAGCGCCAAGTACGCGCTCACGGCCGACCTGGCGATGGGGCTGCTCGGCGGCAAGCTCAAGCGCATGGAGCTGCTGTCGGCGCGGCTGGGCGACGTGCTGGCCCACCTGTACCTGGCGAGCGCCTGCGTGTGGCGCTTTCGCGTCGATGCGGCGCCCGAGCTGTTGCCCTTTGCGCAGGCGGCGATCCGGCTGCAGCTGGACGAGGCCGGCAAGATCCTGCGCGACCTGTACGCCAACCTGCCGACGCCGGGGCGGCGCCTGCTCGGCGCGCTGGTGCTGCGCCGCACCGCGCACCTGGCGCCGCTGCGCGATGTGCAGCTGATGGCGCTGGCCGAGCTGCTGCGCACGCGGCCGGACGTGGTCGCGCGCCTCGTGCCCGATCTGGCCGAGCCCGGCCCAGGCGGCCTGCACGACCTGATGCAGGCGATGGCGCTCGGCGCGCAACTGGGTGACGAGACCGCCGCGCTCAACAAGGTGCTGCGCCGCACGCGCTCACTCGAGGAGGCCGCGCGCTCGGCCACCGATCCCGCGCTGGCGCTGGCCTACCTGCAGGCGGCCGACAAGGTCATCCAGGTCGACGACTTCGAGGGGCCGGCGCGCAATGCGGACGGCACCGTCGCCGATCTCAACCGCGCGCCTGCTGTGCAGCCAGCGCCGTCAGCGCCGCCGCCGTCTGCTCGTCCGCCGGAAAGAACGACTCCACCGCGAGTTCCTGCAACGTGACGTCCACCGGCGTGCCGAAGATCGTGATGGTGCTGATGAAGCTCAGCACGCCGCTCGGCATGACCACCTGGAACGGCACGGCCACGGCCGACAGGGCGGTGTCGAGCAGCGGCGCGTCGTGGCTCACGGCCGGCGGCGGGTAGCCTTCCAGCTCGTCGTGCAGCGCCTGCAGCACGGTGTCGCCGGTGGCGGCGATCTGCTGCTGCAGCCGTTCGAGCAGGTGCGTGCGCCATTGCGCCAGGTTCGCGATGCGCGGCGCCACGCCCTCGGGGTGCAGGCTCAGCCGCAGCACATTGATGGGCGGCTTCAGCAGCTCGGCCGAGCAGCCTTCCATGAGCAGCGGCACCAGCGCGTTGTGCGCGACCAGGTTCCAGTGCCGGTCCACGGCCAGCGCGGGGAAGGGCTCGTGGCCCTTCAGCACCAGGTCGATGGCGCGGCGCGCCGAGGCCATGGCGGGGTCGTCGAGCGAGCGCTGGCGGTACATGGGCGCGAAGCCGGCGGCCACCAGCAGCGCATTGCGCTCGCGCAGCGGCACGTCGAGGCGCTCGGCCAGGCGCAGCACCATCTCGCGGCTGGGCGCGGCGCGGCCGGTTTCCACGTAGCTCAGGTGGCGGGTCGAGACCTCGGCCTCCTGCGCCAGGTCGAGCTGGCTCAGGCGGCGGTGGGTGCGCCAGTGCCGCAGGTGGGCGCCGAACGGGTCGCGTGCGCCGGGAAGGCCGGCGGCGGCCTTGGACGAATGGGTGCGGGGGATGTTCATGGAGCCGCATTCTGGCGCGGCGGCGGCGCGGCGCCATGACCTCCCAGGTCATCGACGCGATCCACGTCCGGCGGAATCATCGACCCCAACGCAGCAGGACTGGCCTGCAGCGTACCCACCCAGGAGATTCACATGTCTGTTTTCGCTTCCCCCCGCTTCCTGTCGAACGTGATGTGGGCCGACGCCGCTTCGTGCGCCGCGACCGGCGCGCTGCAGGTGGCGTTCACCGATGTTCTCGCCTCGCTGACCGGCCTGCCGGCCTGGCTGCTCATGGGCACCGGCGTGTTCCTGCTGGCCTACGCGGCGGCCGCCGCCTTCATGGCCAGCCGCGCCACGCCGCCGCGCACACTGATCGGCCTCGTGGTCGTCGGCAACTTCGCCTGGGCCGTGGCCTGCGTGGCGCTGCTGGTGAGCGGCGTGTTCGCGGTCACCGCGCTCGGCACCGCCTGGGTGCTGGCGCAGGCGCTGTGCGTGGTCGTGCTGGCCGAGCTGCAATGGACGGGGCTGCGCCGTTCCCGGGGCGGTGCGCAGATGGCGATGGCCTGAGCGCTTGACCGTCCGCCATACGTCCGCTGCACGCCCGCCGCACCCCGTGTGGCGGGCATTTTTGCTATGAGAACCATAGTCTTGAGAGAGCCCGACAAGGAAGACTGACTACAACGACTGACATTGAACCTCGCTATCCTTGAGAGGCTTCCACGAACACACAGGAGTCCTCTCATGGCCAAAGCCCCGGCGCACGCGTTTGCGTCCACCCTCAAGACCTTCAAGACCGCGTCGGGAAAGTCCGGCAAGTACTGGTCGCTGAAGGAGCTGGCCAAGCAGTACCCGTCCGTGGAACGCCTGCCGGTGTCGATTCGCATCGTGCTCGAGTCGGTGCTGCGCAACTGCGACGGCCAGAAGGTGTCGGCCAAGCACGTCGAAGAGCTGGCCCACTGGGCGCCCAATGCCGAGCGCACCGACGAAATTCCGTTTGTCGTCACCCGCGTGGTGCTGCAGGACTTCACCGGTGTGCCGCTGCTGGCCGACCTGGCCGCCATGCGCAGCGTGGCCGCCAAGCTGGGCAAGTCGCCCAAGACCATCGAGCCGCTGGTGCCCGTCGACCTGGTGGTCGATCACTCGGTGATGGTCGACTACTACGGCACGCCCAAGGCGCTCGACCTGAACATGAAGCTGGAGTTCCAGCGCAACAACGAGCGCTACCAGTTCATGAAGTGGGGCATGCAGGCCTTCGACACCTTCGGCGTCGTGCCGCCGGGCTTCGGCATCGTGCACCAGGTCAACCTCGAGTACTTTGCGCGCGGCGTCTACAAGAGCCCGGCCGACAAGAGCGACACGCCGGTGTACTACCCCGACTCGCTCGTGGGCACCGACAGCCACACCACCATGATCAACGGCGTGGGCGTGGTCGGCTGGGGCGTGGGCGGCATCGAGGCCGAGGCCGCCATGCTGGGCCAGCCGGTCTACATGCTGACGCCCGACGTGGTGGGCTTCGAGCTCACCGGCAAGCTGCGCGAAGGCGTCACGGCCACCGACCTGGTGCTGTACGTCACGGCCATCCTGCGCGCCGAAAAGGTGGTGGGCA
Organism: Variovorax sp. EBFNA2; assembly: GCF_033802765.1. NCBI lineage: Bacteria > Pseudomonadati > Pseudomonadota > Betaproteobacteria > Burkholderiales > Comamonadaceae > Variovorax > Variovorax sp. EBFNA2. The sequence continues at coordinate 4,995,535 of NZ_CP138496.1, read as the reverse complement.
AGTTCGTCGAATTCTTCGGCCCCGGCGCCGCATCGATCGCGGTGCCCGACCGCGCCACCATCGGCAACATGGCGCCCGAGTACGGCGCCACCATGGGCTTCTTCCCGGTCGACGAGATGACCGTGGCGTACTTCGAAGGCACGGGCCGCACCAAGGAAGAGGTCGAGCGCTTCGCCGCCTACTACAAGGCGCAGGGCCTGTTCGGCATGCCCGCGCCGGGCGACATCGACTACACCAAGATCGTCAAGCTCGACCTGGGCACCGTCTCGCCGAGCCTGGCCGGCCCCAAGCGCCCGCAGGACCGCATCAACCTGGGCGACCTGTCGACCAAGTTCGCCGAGCTGTACAGCAAGCCCAACGACGCCAACGGCTTCAACCAGCCGGCCGACAAGCTCAAGCAGCGCTACCCGTTGGTCGCCGCCGGCCAGGGCGGCGACGAAGAAGCCGCGCCGCCGCCCGCCGGCGCGCCGCGCGAGGTGGTCGAGATGGTCGCCAACCGTTCGACCAAGGCCGCGGCCCACACGAGCGCTTCGGCACCGCCCGCGCCCAAGGGGCAGGTCACCATCGGCAACGGCGACGTGCTCATTGCCGCCATCACCTCGTGCACCAACACCTCCAACCCGAGCGTGATGCTCGCGGCCGGCCTGCTGGCCAAGAAGGCGGTGGAAGCGGGCCTGAAGGTGCAGCCGCACATCAAGACCTCGCTGGCGCCGGGCTCGCGCATCGTCACTGAATACCTCGAGAAAGCGGGCCTGCTGCCGTACCTCGAAAAGCTGGGCTTCTACCTCGCGGGCTACGGCTGCACCACCTGCATCGGCAACGCCGGCGACCTCACGCCCGAGATCAACGACGCCATCACCAAGAACGACCTCATCGGCGCGGCCGTGCTGTCGGGAAACCGCAATTTCGAGGCGCGCATCCACCCGAACCTGAAGGCCAACTTCCTGGCCTCGCCGCCGCTGGTGGTGGCCTTCGCCATCGCGGGCAACGTGCTGACCGACCTCATGACCCAGCCCGTGGGCAAGGGCAAGGGCGGCAAGGACGTGTACCTGGGCGACATCTGGCCCACGCCCAAGGAGATCGACGACAACCTGCGCTTCGCGATGAACGCCAAGTCGTTCCGTGCGAACTACGAGAAGGTGAAGTCCGATCCGGGCAAGTTCTGGACGAGCATCAAGGGCACGACCGGCCAGGTGTACGACTGGCCCACCTCGACCTACATCGCCGAGCCGCCGTTCTTCGAAGGCTTCCAGATGCAGCCGCACGCGTCCGACGCGGGCATCCAGGGCGCGCGCGTCATGGCGCTGTTCGGCGACTCGATCACCACCGACCACATCTCGCCGGCCGGCTCCATCAAGGAAAGCTCGCCCGCGGGCATCTGGCTCAAGGCCAACGGCGTGGCCAAGGCCGACTTCAACAGCTACGGTTCGCGCCGTGGCAACCACGACGTGATGGTGCGCGGCACCTTCGCCAACGTGCGCATCAAGAACCTGATGATTCCGCCGGACGCCAATGGCACGCAGGAAGAGGGCGGCGTCACGCTGTTCCAGCCGGGCGGCGAGAAGATGTTCATCTACGACGCCGCCATGAAGTACATGGAAGCGGGCACGCCGACCATCGTGTTCGGCGGCGAGGAGTACGGCACCGGCTCGTCGCGCGACTGGGCCGCCAAGGGCACGCAGCTGCTGGGCATCAAGGCCGTGGTGGCGCGCAGCTTCGAGCGCATCCACCGCGCCAACCTGGTCGGCATGGGCGTGCTGCCGCTGCAGTTCCGCGGCGCCGATTCGTGGCAGACGCTGGGCCTCACGGGCGAGGAAAAGATCGACGTCGTGATCGGCGGCGAACTCAAGCCGCAGATGGACGTGAAGCTGGTCGTGCACCGCGCCGATGGCACGCACCAGGAGGTGACGGTGCGCCTGCGCATCGACACGCCGATCGAGGTCGATTACTACAAGCACGGCGGCATCCTGCCGTTCGTGCTGCGGCAGCTGCTGGCGGCCTGACGGGTCGGGCTTGATCCGCGTCGGGCTCATCTCCGACACCCACGGCCTGCTGCGCCCGCAGGCCGTGGCGGCCTTGCAAGGCTGCGACTTCATCGTGCATGGCGGGGATATCGGCGACGCCGGCATCCTCGACACACTCGCCGCGATCGCGCCGCTGACGGTGGTGCGCGGCAACAACGACCGCGAGGCGTGGGCCGAGGCCATTCCGGAGACGGCATTCCTGAAGGTCGGCGACGTGTATGTCTACGCGATCCACGACCTTTCTCAGATCGACATCGACCCCGCCGGTGCCGGCGTGCGTGTCGTGGTCTCCGGGCACTCGCACCAACCGAAGGTCGAGGAGCGCGGCGGCGTGCTCTACGTCAACCCGGGCAGCGCCGGCCCACGCCGATTCAAGCTGCCTATCGCCGGGGCCGAGCTGATCGTCGACGGCGACACGGTCAGCGCGCGCATCGTCGAACTGCCCCTGTGAGCGGGGCGGGGTCGAATACCCCTAATTGAGAATAAATCTTATTTGATGGGGTATCCTCGGGCCGTTCTTTGAAAAATGCACCACATCGGGGCATTTTCAAAGGACATTCTTCTGCTCCGAAATGCTCATTCCCTTTCTCATCATGCTGCGCGAAGGCATCGAAGCCGCGCTGATCGTCGGCATCGTTGCCAGTTACCTGAAACAAAGCGGTCGCGGCGTGCTGATGCCCGCGGTGTGGGTCGGCGTGCTGCTGGCCACTGCGCTGTCGCTGTTTGCCGGCGCCGGCCTGCAACTGCTGGCGGCCGAGTTTCCGCAGAAGCAGCAGGAGCTGTTCGAAGGCGTGGTGGGGCTCATCGCCGTGGTCATGCTGACCACGATGGTGTTCTGGATGCGCAAGGCGGCCCGCTCCATCAAGGGCGAGCTGCACGCATCCATCGACAAGGCGCTGGCGCAGCATGCCGACGGGCAGGGCTGGGCGCTCATCGGCATGGTGTTTCTCGCGGTCGCGCGCGAGGGGCTGGAGTCGGTCTTCTTCCTGCTGGCCGTGTTCCAGCAGAGCACCGGCTGGGAAGCACCCGTGGGCGCGCTCGCGGGCATCGCCGTGTCGGTGGTGGTCGGCTGGGGCATCTATTCGGGCGGCGTGCGGCTCGATCTGCGCCGCTTCTTCCGCTTCACGGGCCTGTTCATCCTGCTGGTCGCAGCCGGGTTGCTGGCCGGCGTGCTGCGCAAGCTGCACGAGGCCGGCGTATGGAACCAGCTGCAGACCGTGGTGTTCGACATGAGCGAAACCCTGCCGATGGACAGCCCCGTGGGCGCCGTGCTGTCGGGCCTGCTGGGCTACCAGGCCGCGCCCGTGGTGGGCGAGGTGATCGTCTACCTGGCCTTCCTGGCTGTGGCCCTGTTCTTCTTCCTGCGCCCGGCGGCTGCCGCGGCGCCGCGCACGGCGACCGCCGGCTGATCTCTTTCCCCGATGTCTTCTTCCTCTTCTTCTTCGTCATCGACGCTCATGCGCGTCGCCGTGGGCGCCTCGGCGCTGCTGGTCGTCGCCGGCCTCGCGGCCTTCTGGTACGCCTCGAACCAGGCGCGCAAGGCGCCGCCCAAGGCGACCGACCATGCGGTCACCGTCACCATTCGCGGCAACGCCTGCGACCCGAACGACATCACCGTGCCTGCGGGCCGCACGACCTTCACCATCGTCAACCAGTCGAACCGCGCGCTCGAGTGGGAAATTCTCGACGGCGTGATGGTGGTCGAAGAGCGCGAGAACATCGCGCCCGGCTTCTCGCAGACCATGACGGTCAAGCTCTCGCCGGGCGATTTCGCCATCACCTGCGGCCTGCTGAGCAACCCGCGCGGCAAGCTGCATGTCACGCCGTCGGCGGCCTCGCTGGCCGAAGAGGCGCGGCCCTCGCTCGTCAACTACGTGGGCGCGCTGGCCGAGTACCAGGTGTTTCTGCGGCTGGAGGCTGCCACGCTCGACGATGCGGTGCGCGCGCTGGCCCATGCCGTCAAGGCCGGCGACCTGGCGCAGGCGCGTGCGCTCTACGCGCCGGCCCACCAGGCCTACAAGCGCATCGAGCCGATGGCCGAGCTGTTCGCCGACCTCGACGCGCGCATCAACGCCCGCGCCGACTACTTCGAGAAGCGCGAGGCCGACCCGGGCTTCAGCGGCTTCCATCGCATCGAGTACGCGCTGTACGCGCAGGGTGACGCGAAGGCGCTGGCGTCCGTTCTCGACCAGCTGCTGGCCGACACCGAGACGCTGCAGACGCGCCTGCGCGCGTTGAGCGTGCCGCCCGAGCGGCTCGCGAGCGCCGCCTCGAAGCTGCTGCGCCGCGTGGCCGACAACCTGCCGGCCGGCGGCGAAGACCACTACGGCCACGCCGAGCTGGTGAACCTGCAGGGCAGCTACGAAGGCACCAAGAAGATCGCCGACCTGCTGCAGCCGCTGCTCGTGAAGGCCGCGCCCGCGCAGCAGAAGGCGGTGGACGAGCGCTTCGCCGCCTTCGACGCCGCATTGGCGCCGTACCGCGCGGGCGAAGGCTTCAAGCCTGCGCCGCTGGACGAGGCGCAGCGCCAGGCGCTGGCCGTGCCCGTGCGCGCGCTGGCCGAGGAACTGGGCAAGGTGAACGCCGCGCTCGGGTTGGAATGAGTTGAGAGAGAACGACGATCCCATGGAACCGACGAAGAAGAACGACGTCCCCGTCGCGGGACATCCCGCCTCGCCGCACCGCCGCCGCATGCTCGGCGCCGCGGGCGTGGCCTTTGCCGGGCTCGCGGCCGCCGCGCGCGCCGGCGCGGCCATGCCGGGCCCGCCCGACAGCGGTGCGCAGGTCACCGACGCGCCGCAGAGCACCCACACGCAAGACCGCGTGCCCTTCCGCGGCAAGCACCAGGCGGGCGTCGTCACGCCGCGCCCCACGGCCGGCATGATCGCCTCGTTCTACGTGCTGGCCGAGCACCGCGCCGACCTGGAGCGGCTGATGCGCACGCTCACCGAGCGCATCGCCTTTCTCACGCAGGGCGGCCCGCAGACCGACCCCGACCCCAAGCTGCCGCCCGCGGGCTCCGGCATCCTCGGCCCGGTGGTGCAGCCCGACGGGCTCACCGTGACCGTGTCGGTCGGCGCGTCGCTGTTCGACGAGCGCTTCGGCCTCGTCAAGAAAAAGCCGCTGCGCCTGAACCCGATGCAGCGCCATCCGAACGACGCGCTCGACGCCGCGCTGTGCCACGGCGACCTGTCGATCCAGTTCTGCGCCAACACGCCCGACACCAACATCCACGCGCTGCGCGACATCATCAAGAACACGCCCGACCTGCTGGTGCTGCACTGGAAGCAGGAAGGCTCCGTGCCGCCGATTCCGGCCGTGGCGGGCCAGCCCGCGGAGAGCGCGCGCAACTTCCTTGGTTTTCGCGACGGCTCGGCCAACCCCGACTCGGCGGACGACACGCTCATGAACAAGCACGTCTGGGTGCAGCCGAACGGCGACGAGCCCGCGTGGGCCGTGGGCGGCAGCTACCAGGCGGTGCGGATCATCCGCAACTTCGTCGAGCGCTGGGACCGCACGCCGCTGCAGGAGCAGGAGGCCATCATGGGCCGCCTCAAGCCCAGCGGTGCGCCGCTGGACGGCGGCAAGACCGAGCACGACGTGCCCGACTACACGAAAGACCCTGAAGGCAAGGCGACGCCGATGGACGCGCACATCCGCCTGGCGAACCCGCGCACCAAGGCCTCGGACGCCAACCTGATGCTGCGCCGGCCTTTCAACTATTCGAACGGCGTCACCAAGTCGGGCCAGCTCGAAATGGGCCTGCTGTTCATCTGCTACCAGGCCGACCTCGAGAAGGGCTTTGTCGCCGTGCAGACCCGCTTGGACGGCGAGCCGCTCGAGGAATACATCAAGCCCATCGGCGGCGGCTTCTTCTTCACGCTGCCCGGCGTGCAGGGCGCCGACGACTGGCTCGGGCGCAGCCTGCTGGCCGCCTGATCTCTCACTCACTTTTCATCACCACCGCATCGCACCCAAGGAGATCCATGACCGTGCTGTTCCGCCGCCGCTTCCTCGCCGCTTTCGTCGCAGGCTTTGCCGGCCTTCATGCCGTGGGCGCGCAGGCCGCCGTGTCGCCGCTCGAGCTGGTCGGTCCGATCTCGGACTACAAGCTCTACGTGACGCAGAACGTGCGCAAGCTGGCCGCCGACGTGCGCGTGTTCACCGCCGCCGTGAAGGCCGGCGACATCGAGAAGGCCAAGAAGCTCTACGCGCCCACGCGCACCAGCTACGAACGCGTGGAGCCGGTGGCGGAGCTGTTCACCGACCTCGACCAGTCGATCGACTCGCGCGCGGACGACCACGAGAAGGCCGAGAAAGACCCGGCCTTCATCGGCTTCCACCGCATCGAGTACGGCCTGTGGACGCTCAAGAGCACCAAGGACCTGAACCCCGTGGCCGACAAGCTGCTGGCCGACGTGCTCGAGCTGCAGAAGCGCCTGGGCGCGCTGACCTTCCCGCCCGAGAAGGTCGTGGGCGGCGCCGCCGTGCTGATGGAAGAAGTGGCCGCCACCAAGATCTCCGGCGAGGAAAACCGCTACAGCCACACCGACCTGTGGGACTTCCAGTCGAACTTCGAGGGCGCCTACAAGATCGTCGAGCTGCTGCGCCCGCTGGTCGTGAAGCAGGACAAGCCGTTCGCCGAGAAGGCCGACGCCAACTTCAAGGTGGTGTTCGACACGCTGGCCAAGTACCGCACGGCCGATGGCGGCTTCGAAACCTATGCGAAGCTCACCGAGCGCGACCGCAAGATGCTGGCTGGGCGGGTGAATACGCTGGCCGAAGACCTGTCGAAACTGCGCGGGATGCTCGGATTGAACTGAGTCCGGCCCAGAGGGAGGCACTCATTTCCGCCTGACCCACCACTTTTTGGGGTTGGTCAGGTTTTCGCGAGTGAGAATTGCTAGCATCTGGCTTTTGCTTACTGGCGTGCCCCGGTGTTTCTGGGGGGCGCAACCCCCACCGTGCGAAACAACGACCTCGGCGCAGCGCCGACCACCACCGCGCTGAGCCTCGACCAGCTTCCGTCCCATCAGTGGGCCACCGTGCTCGACGTGGCCCGTCCCGACAGCGCGGACGACCGCGAGCTGGTGCTGCGCCTGACCGAAATCGGCTTCGTGCCGGGCGAGGCCGTGCGCATCGTCGCCACCGGCACCCCGGGCCGGGAGCCGCTGGCCGTGCGCCTTGGCCACACCACCTTCGCACTCCGCCGCCACGAGGCCGCGCTGATCCACGTCACGCCGGGGGCTGCGAACCATGGTTGAAGCCGTCATCCAGGGGCCGGGCCGCCTCGGCGCCACCGCACAGCCCGGGCGCATCGCGCTGCTGGGCAACCCGAACTGCGGCAAGACCGCGCTCTTCAACCTGCTGACCGGCAGCCGCCAGAAGGTGGCCAACTACGCCGGCGTGACCGTCGAGCGCAAGGAAGGCACGCTGCGCACGCCGACCGGCCGCCGCGTGTTCGTGCTCGACCTGCCGGGCGCCTACAGCCTGAACGCACTGAGCGCCGACGAGGCCGTCACGCGCGACATCGTCACCGGCCAAAGCAAAGAGGACCTGCCCGACCTGCTCGTGTGCGTGACCGACGCCACCAACCTGCGCCTGAACCTGCGCCTGGTGCTCGAAGCGCGCCAGCTGGGCCTGCCGATGGTGGTGGCGCTCAACATGACCGACATGGCCAAGAAGCAGGGCATCACGGTCGACACGGCCGTGCTCTCGCGCGAACTCGGCGTGCCGGTGATCGAGACCGTGGGCGTCCACAGCGGCGGTGCGAAGCATCTGCTCGCAGCCCTCGACCAGCCCGTGGCCGCCGCTGCGCCGCAGCCCTGGAAGGCGCCGGGCCTGGACGACGTGCTCGCCACGCAGCGCGAGGTGCGCCGCATCCTCGGCCTGGCCGTGAAGGAGCCCGTGGGCAGCCTGGACACCAGCGACCGCATCGACCGCGTCGTGATGCACCCGGTGTGGGGCATGCTGGTGCTGGCCGTCACCATGTTCCTGATGTTCCAGGCCGTGTTCAGCTGGGCCAACGTGCCGATGGACGCGATCAAGGCGGCCACCGAAGGGCTGGGCAACGTCATCAAGACGCACATGCCCGAAGGCATGCTGCAGAGCCTGCTGGTCGACGGTGTCATTGCCGGTGTGGGCGGCGTGATCGTGTTCCTGCCGCAGATCCTGATCCTGTTCCTGTTCATCCTGGCACTGGAAGATTCCGGCTACCTGCCGCGCGCGGCCTTCCTGCTCGACCGCATGATGGGCACCGTCGGCCTGTCGGGCCGTTCGTTCATTCCGCTGCTGTCGAGCTTTGCCTGCGCCATTCCGGGCGTGATGGCCACGCGAACCATCAGCAACTGGCGCGACCGCATCACGACCATCATGATCGCGCCGCTCATGACCTGTTCGGCGCGGCTGCCGGTGTATGCGCTGTTGATCGCGGCTTTCATTCCGGCGCGCACCGTGGGCGGCATCTTCAACCTGCAGGGCGTGGTGCTGTTCGCGCTGTATGTGTTCGGCATCGTCTCGGCGATGGCCGTGGCCTGGGTCATGAAGCGTTTCCGCGACAGCACGCGGCACTCGCCGCTGTTGATGGAACTGCCGGCCTACCGCTGGCCCAGCCCTCGAAACCTGGTCGTGGGACTCTACGAACGCGCATGGATCTTCCTTCAGCGCGTGGGCACGATCATCCTCACGCTCACGATCCTGCTGTGGTTCCTGTCGACCTTCCCGTCGCCGCCCGAAGGCGCGACCGGCCCCGCCATTCAGTACAGCCTGGCCGGCATGATCGGCCGCGGGCTGGAGCACATCTTTGCGCCCATCGGTTTCAACTGGCAGATTTCGATCGCGCTGGTGCCGGGCATGGCCGCACGCGAAGTCGCGGTGGGCGCGCTGGGCACGGTGTACGCGCTCTCGGCCACTGGCGACGACGTGGCCACCGCGCTGGAGCCGCTCATCGCCGGCAGCTGGTCGCTCGCGACCGCGCTGTCGCTGCTGGTCTGGTATGTGTTCGCGCCGCAGTGCATCTCGACGCTCGCGGCCGTCAAGCGCGAAACCGGCTCGTGGAAATACGTGTGGATCATGGCGGGCTACTTATTCGCCCTGGCATACGTGGCATGCTTCTTGACCTATCGCATTGCACTCGCTTTCGGAGCGGGGTAAAACCACAGGGACACAGGGAAAAGGTTGAAGAAGACATGACACAGCAACTGATCGTCGGATTGATCGTCGCGGCCGCCGCGCTCTACGCGGTCTGGCGCTGGATGCCCGCCGGCTGGCGCCGCGGTGCCGCGCGCAAGCTCGCGGCCGGCACGCAGCGCGCGGGCCTCATCGATCAGACCCGCGCCGATCAGCTCGCCGCTTCGCTGGCCAAGACCTCGGGCTGCGGCTCGTGCGACAGCTGCGGCAGCTGTGCCCCCAAGAAACCCGCCGGCGCCGAGCCGGCCGACAGCCACAGCCCCACGCCGAGCACCGGACGCTGAGTCCGATGCCCGCGCACATCCTCGTCGCAGGCGGCGGGATCGGAGGGCTGGCCACGGCGCTGGCGCTGTCCCGCGCCCACCACCGCGCCGACGTTTTCGAACAGGCCGCCGACTTCGGCGAAATTGGCGCCGGCGTGCAGCTCGGCCCTAACGCCACCCGCCGCCTTCACCAACTCGACCTCGGCCGCGGCCTCGCGGCCATCGCGGCGCGCCCCGATGCGCTCGTGGTCCACAGCGCCGGCAGCGGCGCCGAACTGGCGCGCATGCCGCTGGGCGACGCCATGCAACAACGCTACGGCGCGCCGTACTGCTGCGTGCACCGCGCCGACCTTCACACGCTGCTGCTCGATGCCGTGCGCGCACAGGGCACGGGCTCGCTGGTGACGGCCGCGCGCATCCGCCAGGTCGAGACCAGCGACGACCTCGTCTGCGTCTCGAGCACCGACGCGCGCGCGTGGGAGGGCGAGGCGCTGGTGGGCGCCGACGGCCTGTGGAGCCTGGTGCGCGCGCAGCTCGAATCCGAATCCGCCGAAGCGCCGCCGCGCGTGACCGGCCACACGGCGTGGCGTGCGTTGGTGCGCCAGGCCGACCTGCCTGCGGCGCTGCGTCGTTCGCGCGTCGATGTGTGGCTCGGGCCGCGTTTGCACGCGGTCGCGTACCCGGTGCGTGCGGGCGATGCGCTCAACGTCGTGGTGATTGCCGAATCTGCACCGGCTGGCGATGCGCGCGATTGGGACCAAGCCAGCAGCCTTGCGGCGCTGAAGAGTGCCATGGGTCGCAGCTGTGCGAGCCTTCAGTCGTTGCTCGATGCGATGCCGAGTTGGCGTGCGTGGACGCTGAGCGATCGCGCGCCCGTCGCCGGTCCTGGCGACATGGCGCATGAGCGCGTGGCGCTGGTGGGCGATGCGGCGCATCCGATGGTGCCGTACCTCGCGCAAGGTGCTGGCATGGCGATCGAAGATGCGGTCGCATTGGCGCACGCTTTGGGCGATACCTCTGCGTTGGGTGTGCCGGCTGCGTTCGCACGCTATGCCGAAGCGCGCTGGGAGCGCAACGCGCAAGTGCAGGCGCGTGCGCGGCGCAACGGCGAGATCTTTCATGCCACGGGTGCGGTGCGCTTTGGGCGCGACATGGCGATGCGGGTGTTGGGCTCCCGGTTGCTCGATCAGCCCTGGCTGTACGGCGGTTGATTCAGGGCGCGTGCCCAGGCCACCGGGTACTTCCCTCCGCGAATGTCCCCCGCTTCGCTCCTCCTTGATTTCGCTGCGGGAAGCACCCAGTGTCCTGAGCACGCCGGGCGCTGTCGTTGTGCTGATCGATCAACGGCGGCTCTGAACGCGCTCACGTCGATGGGGTGCCTTGCGCAGCGAAACCAAGGGGGAGCGGCGGAAGCCCGAAGGGCGGAGGACATTCGCGGAGCAAGGCTCCCCGTCGGCGGGAGCGTCGCCCTGAAAAAACGTCAGAGCCGAAAAGTCTGCAGATGCTCGATGCGCTCCGCCAGACCTTCCTGCCCCAGGTAATGCCCCTGCGTCCCATCGCGCATCTGCGCGAGCGTGGTTTCCAGCTCGACCAACATCGCGTCCCGATCGGCCACGAAGGCCGGCGGCACGTCGATGCCGATCTGCGTGCAGGCGTCGGCGATCAGGTGCGCGCTGGCGGGCGCACCGCAGGCCGCGCATTTCACGATGGCGGCGACGGTCGGTTCGGCGCCGTTGTCCAGCAGGGCGCGCGTGAGCTCGGGAGATATCTGGCCGTCGATGTTGCGCAGCACGTCGGATGCCACCGGCGCGCCTGCACGCACCAGCGCTGCCGCGGCGGCGAAGGCGCTGTGTCCCACCGCCACGTCGGTGGCGAGTGCACTGCCTTCATGCGGGCCTTCGAAGTTCAGGCCCGCGGCGGCGAGGTCGGCGACCAGCGCGGCGTCGTCGGCGGCGATCGCGTGGCGCAGCGCCGCGCGTGCGAGGGCGGGGTGATGGCGCAGCGTTCCGTCGGCGAGCGGCGTGCGCCAGTCGACGATGGCGCGGCAATAGAAGGTGACCAGCTTGTCCATCAGGTCGAGGTCGAGCCCGTAGCCTTCGTGGCGGTCGTCGAGGTAGGCGAGCAGCGCTTGCCCTGAGAAGTAGTCGCCCGTCGGCGCCAGCGGGTCTTCGTCGAGATGCAGCGCCGCGAAGGCGCCGTGCAGGTCGGCGGCGACGGGGCTCAATCCGTCTTCGTGCAGCGCGTGGGTCCAGGCCGGCGGCAGGCCTTGCTTCCACGCGATGATCTGGCCGTGCGTGGCGCCGGGCTCGACCACCGCGTAGATGCGGTCGCAGTACTCGAAGCCACCGAAGGGCAGGTGCGTGAGCTTGCCGCTCCAGGGCGTGCCGCTGTCTTCGGCCGCTTCCTCGGCGAGTTCCTGTTCGTGTTCGATCCAGCCCTGCAGGTCGCGGTAGCCATCGCTGCCGTCCCAGAACAATTCTGACCAGCTGACGCTTTCGACGTTGCCGTTCATCGGCAGCGCCAGGTCGTAGTCGAGACGCCCGCCCGCGGTGTGCTGCCACAGCGCGACCAGCGCTTCGGGCAGCGGGCCGGCGCACAGCGCCTGCACGGCATCGATCTGCTGCTGCGGCATCGGCGGCTGCGCGTCGAAGATCACGCGATCGGCGAAGAGCACGACGCCGTGTTCGCGCAGGGTGGAGAGCTCTTCGGCAGAGAACGAGGTGTCGTTGTTCATGGCAGCAGCCTCCGTGTTCTCCAAAATGTAGCGCTTTGCGCCGATGGAGCAACCCTCGTTCGCCCGGGGCCGCTGCGAGCCCCGCATGTCGCACTACAAGTCGGTGCGCAGCTTCCAGATTTCGGGGAACAACACCACGTCGAGCATCTTGCGCAGGTAGCTCACGCCGCCCGTGCCGCCGGTGCCGCGCTTGAAGCCGATCACGCGTTCGACGGTGGTCACGTGGCGGAAGCGCCAGAGGCGGAAGGCGTCTTCGAGGTCGGTGAGTTTTTCGCCGAGCTGGTACAGGTCCCAGTGGTCGTGCGGATTGCGATAGACCGTGAGCCAGGCCGCTTCGACGCCGTCGCTCGATTCATAGGGCTGGGTCCAGTCGCGCTCGAGCCGTTCGGCGGGCACGGGCAGGCCGTGGCGTGCGAGCAGGCGCAGCGATTCGTCGTACAGCGAGGGCGCGCGGTAGGCGGCATCGACCTGCGCGAGCAGGTCGGCGCGGTGCGCGTGCGGCTTGAGCATGGCGGCGTTCTTGTTGCCGAGCAGGAACTCGATGCAGCGGTACTGCGCACTCTGAAAACCGCTGGAGTTGGCGAGGTAGGGGCGCATGGCCGTGTACTCGGGCGGCGTCATGGTCGAGAGCACGGTCCATGCGCTCACCAGCTGTTCCATGATGCGGCTCACGCGCGCGAGCATCTTGAAGGCGTCGGGCAGCCGCTCTTGCGCGATGCAGCGCACGGCGGCGTGCAGCTCGTGCAGCATGAGCTTCATCCAGAGCTCGCTGGTCTGGTGCTGCACGATGAACAGCATCTCGTCGTGCGCGGGCGACAGCGGATGTTGTGCATTCAGGATGTCGTCGAGATGCAGGTAGTCGCCGTAGCTCATCGACGCGCTGAAATCCAGCTGCGCCTTCTCTTCGTGGACGATCGTCTCGGGGGTCTTGTTGTCGTGGTCGGTGCTCATGTCACTGCGTTCTTGCGGTTGAATTCAGCGCGTCGCCACTCGCCGGTTTCGAGCACCTGCACGAGGTGTTCGACCGAGTGCCACACATCCTCGAAGCCGACATACAGCGGCGTGAAGCCGAAGCGCAGGATGTCGGGCATCTGCGAATCGCCAGCGCGGTAGTCGCCGATCACGCCGCGCGCGATCAGCGCCTGCACGATGGCGTAGGCGCCTTCTTCGCGGCTGAGGCACACCTGCGAGCCGCGTTGCGCATGGTCGCGCGGCGTGACGAGCGAGAGGCCTTGTCCTGCGCAGCGTTCTTCGACCAGGCGGATGAACAGGTCGGTGAGCGCGAGCGACTTGGTGCGCAGCGCGGCCATCGCACCGCCGGTGCCGTTGAAGGCTTCGGCGGCGAGCACGGTGTCCAGGCCGCATTCGAGGCCGGCCAGCGCGATGACGGGTTGCGTGCCGCACAGGTAGCGGCCGACGCCGGGCGCAGGGCGGTAGTGCGGCGTGAACTCGAAGGGCGCCGCATGGCCCCACCAGCCGGACAGCGGTTGCTCGAACTGGCCTGCGTGCTTGGTGTTGACCCAGGCGAAGGCCGGCGCGCCGGGGCCGCCGTTGAGGTACTTGTAGCCGCAGCCGATCGCGTAGTCGGCGTCGCTGTCGTTGAGCGCGACGGGCACGGCGCCTGCGCTGTGCGCCAGGTCCCACACGGTGAGCGCGCCCACCGCGTGCGCGGCGGCGGTGACGGCCTTCATGTCGTGCATGGCGCCGGTGCGGTAGTTGACGTGCGTGAGCATCAGCACGGCGACCTCGTCGGTCAGCGCAGTGGCCAGTTCGCTCGCGTCGATCAGCTTCAGCGTGAAGCCGCGTTCGCGGCACAGCGATTCGGCGATGTACAGGTCGGTCGGGAAGTTGCTGCGCTCGCTGACCACCAGCTTGCGGCGGGACTGTGAGCCCCCAGGACTCGGCACGCCGAGTCCGTCCCCCGAGGGGGGCGAGGAAGCTTGGGAGCGGCCCGGCGCTTCCTCGGCCTTCTGCTGCGAGAGCGCCGCGAACAGCACCTTGTAGAGATTGACGGACGTGCTGTCGGTGCACACCACCTCGCCGGGCGCGGCGCCGATCAGGCGGGCCACCTTGTCGCCCAGGCGCTGCGGCAGGTCGAACCAGCTCGCGGTGTTCCAGGAGCGGATCAGGCCTTCGCCCCATTCCTTGGCGACCACTTCGGCGATGCGCGCGGGCGCGGCCTTGGGCAGCACGCCGAGCGAGTTGCCGTCGAGGTAGAGCACGCCTTCGGGCAGGGTGAATTGGTCGCGCAGGGTGCGCAGCGGGTCTTGCGCGTCGAGGGCGCGGCAGTCGGCAAGGGTCGTCGTCATGGAAGGGGGTGGTTTCAGCGGGGAAGTTCGCGCAGCACGGCGCGCACGGGGGAGGCATCGGCGCTCGTCAGCTTCAGCGGCAGCGCGATGAGTTCGTAGTCGCCCTCGGGCACGGTGTCGAGCACGAGGTTCTCGAGCACGCGCAGGTCGAGGTGGCGGATGCGCTGGTGGCTGTCGAGCGTCTTGCTGTCGGCCGGGTCGATGCTGGCGGTGTCGATGCCGATGAGCTTCACGCCCATGGCCGCCAGGCGCTCGACGGTGGCGGGTTCGTAGGCCGCGAGCTGCGGGTCCCAGCGGTCGACCGGCATGGCGGGGTAGGTGCGCACCAGCACGCGCGGGGGCAGCGTGTCGGTCACGGCATGCGCGATGTGCGCCCAGGTGACCAGCGGGCCGCGGCCGATCGCGTGGATCACGCGGCAGGGGCCGAGGAAGGGCGTGAGGTCGACCTGGCCGATGGTCTGGCCTTCGGGGGCGTAGTGCAGCGGCGCGTCGGCATGGGTGCCCACGTGCGGCGACAGCGTGATCGCGCTCACGTTGACCGGGCAGCCCGGGCCGATGGTGGCGCACCACTGCTGCGAATACGGCGTGTCGCCCGGGAACACCGGGCTGCCGGCGTGCACGGGGGCGGAGATGTCCCAGAGTCGGAGCGGGGCGGTCATGGCGGGCGGCAAGGCGAAGGAAGAAAAAGGGCAGTGTGGGCCGGTTGGAGACGCTCCACAAGGGGCCGGCGGGTGCCGAATGCTATGCGCAGTAACTGTCTTGAGTCGAGAAGTTATCCATCAATCATCGAAAGATTGAATAATCTATTCAATCAACGGGAATTGGAGAACAGATCATGCAAGCCGACCTCGACCGAACCGACCTCCAGCTGCTGCGCGCGCTGCAGGACAACGCCCGCCTGACCTCGGGCGAGCTGGCGCAGATGGCGCACCTGTCGCAGTCGCCGTGCTGGCGGCGGGTGAAGAAGCTGGAAGACGACGGCGTGATCGGTGGCTACCACGCGGGCCTGAACCGGCGCGCGCTGGGATTCGGCGTGCTGGCCTTCGTGATGGTCGGCATCGACCACCAGACCGAGATTTCGTCGCGCGCCTTCGAGGACGCGGTGTGCGCGATTCCCGAGGTGGTGATGTTCCACGGCATCTCGGGGCCGGCGGATTTCATCCTCGTGGTGGTCGCGAAGGACCTCGACGCTTACTCCGACCTGCTGCAGCGCAAGCTGCACCGCCTGCCGGGCGTGCGCCACGTGCAGACGCATTTTTCATTGCAGGAGTTCAAGGGGCAGCTGGGCGGGTTGCCGGTGCCCGTTGCTTGAATCGTCAGTGCAGCTCGTCGGACAGCATGGCGAGCCCATGCCGCAGGCGCGCGCGCTGGCAGGCGTCGCTGCCGGCCTGCAGCTCGTGGCAGGGGTTCGGGCGCCATTCGTAGATGCCGCAGGCCACCGACTGGCCGATCTTGCCGGTGAGCGCGGCGCAGCGCGGCGGCGTGTGGTCGGTGCCGCGCATGCGGCACAGGGCGTCGTTCACGTCGACCGCGAGGCCTGAGGGCACGCGGCCCCCGTTGTCGTCGAGCTCGTAGACGCTGAAGTCGACGCGGTAGGCGGCGCAGCAGGCGCCGCAGGTCTGGCAGGGATTCATGAGGCGAGCAGCGCGGCGTCACGCACGCGTTGCAGCATGCGGCGGCGGATCAGCCCGCTCGCGGGGCGGATCAGCAGCCAGTAGGCGGTGAAGCGGCGCTGCGCCGCGGCGTCGCCGCACCAGACCCGCGTGCGCGTGGTGAGGCGCGTGCCCGCGCCTTCAGGTTCCGCCGTGAAGTGAAGCACCAGCTTGGCGAGGCCCGTGGCATCGAGCGCCGCGAAGGCGGGGCCGTCGGCCAGCGGGACCAGCCCGTAGTCGAAGCGCCAGAAGCGGCCGGCCAGCCCGAAGGCCAGTTCGCGCTCGCCGTCGCGTCCCAGCGGCGTGAAGTCGGCAAAGCCGAAGGCCTCGCGCTGGCGCAGCGTGGGAGCGGCGAGGCCGAGCCGGCTGGCCAGTCGGTTCGGCAGTTCGCGCAGCGCGATGAGGCTGCGCGCCACGGGGTCGTCGGTGATCTCGGGCCGGGCCGCCATGTCGAGCACGCGCGCGGGCGACGCGGGCACATGGAGGCTGTGCGTCTCCGCGAACTGGTAGCGCGGCAGGTAGCGGTTCATCAGCTCCATGCGGCGCTCCGTGGGTTCAGTGGCGCGATGTCAGAGCCTGCCGAGCAGCAGGAACTCCATCAGCGCCTTCTGCGCGTGCAGGCGGTTCTCGGCCTCGTCCCACACGACCGACTGCGGTCCGTCGATGACCTCGGCCTGCACTTCCTCGCCGCGGTGCGCGGGCAGGCAGTGCATGAAGAGGGCGTCGGGTTGGGCGATGCGCATCATGTCCTCGTCGACGCACCAGTCGGCGAAGGCCTTGCGGCGCGCCTCGTTCTCGGCCTCGTAGCCCATGCTGGTCCAGACGTCGGTGGTGACGAGGTCGGCGCCGCGGCAGGCTTCCATCGGGTCCTTGAAGACCTTGTAGCTGTCGCCCGAGCGGATGCCGGCGATCGACTGGTCGACCTCGTAGCCGCTGGGCGTGCTCACGTGCACGGTGAAGCCCAGAATTTCAGCGGCCTGCAGCCAGGTGTTGGCCATGTTGTTGCCGTCGCCGACCCACGCCACCGTCTTGCCCTGGATCGAGCCGCGGTGCTCGATGTACGT
Organism: Variovorax sp. EBFNA2; assembly: GCF_033802765.1. Lineage (NCBI taxonomy): Bacteria > Pseudomonadati > Pseudomonadota > Betaproteobacteria > Burkholderiales > Comamonadaceae > Variovorax > Variovorax sp. EBFNA2. Next base: position 4,978,301 of record NZ_CP138496.1, on the reverse strand, counting down.
GAAGATGTCCGCCAGGATCTGGCAGGGGTGGAACTCGTTGGTCAGGCCGTTGATCACGGGCACGCGCGAGTGCGCGGCGAAGTTGTCGATCTTGGTCTGCTCGTAGGTGCGGATCATCACCAGGTCGACCATGCGGCTGATGACCTTGGCGCTGTCCTCGATGGGCTCGGCGCGGCCGAGCTGGCTGTCGCCCGTGGTCAGGTGCACCACGCTGCCGCCGAGCTGGTACATGCCGGCCTCGAAGCTCACGCGGGTGCGCGTGCTGGCCTTCTCGAAGATCATGGCCAGCGTGCGGTCGGTCAGCGGCTGGTGCTTTTCGTAGGTCTTGAACTTCTTCTTGATGATCGCCATGCGATCGAAGAGGTAGACGTATTCGTCGGCCGTGAGGTCCGAGAACTGCAGGTAGTGGCGCAGGGCGTTCGGTGCGGCGGCGGTCGTCATTGCGCAACGGGCTCCGAGAGGAAGGTCTTGACGATCGGCGCGAGGATCGCAACGATCTCGTCGGCTTCGGCAATGCTCAGGATGAGCGGCGGCACGAGGCGGATCACCTTGTCGGCGGTGACGCTCAGCAGCAGGCCGGCGTCGCAGGCGCGGTTCAGGATCACGCCGCAGGGACGGTCGAGCTCGATGCCCAGCATCAGGCCCTGGCCGCGGATTTCTTTCACGCCCGGCAGGCCGCCGATTTCGCGTTCCAGCGCGGCCTTCAGGTGCGCGCCCACGGTGGCGGCGTTTTCGAGCAGCTTGTGCTCTTCCATGATGCGGATGGTTTCCACACCGGCGCGCATCGCCAGCGGATTGCCACCGAAGGTGGTGCCGTGGTTGCCCGGGCCGAAGATGTTGGCGGCCTTGGGGCCTGCGACCACGGCGCCGATCGGCACGCCCGAGCCCAGGCCCTTGGCCAGCGGCATCACGTCGGGCAGGATGCCCGCCCACTGGTGCGCGAACCACTTGCCGGTGCGGCCCATGCCGCACTGCACTTCGTCGATCATCATGAGCCAGTCGCGCTCGTCGCACAGCGCGCGCACCTGCTTCAGGTAGTCGACGCGCATCGGGTTGATGCCGCCTTCGCCCTGGATGGTTTCGAAGAACACGGCGACCACGTTCGGGTTGCCTTCGGTGGCCTTCTTCAGCGCCTCGATGTCGTTCAGCGGCACGCGGATGAAGCCCTCGACCAGCGGGCCGAAGCCGGCCTGCACCTTGGGGTTGCCGGTGGCCGACAGCGTGGCGATGCTGCGGCCGTGGAAGGCGGCCTCGTAGACGACGATCTCTGGGCGCTCGATGCCCTTGTCGTGGCCGAACTTGCGCGCCAGCTTCAGCGCGGCTTCGTTGGCTTCCAGGCCGGTGCAGCAGAAGAAGGCGTTGGTCAGGCCCGACAGTTCGGTGAGCTTGGCGGCGAGCTGTTCCTGGCCGGTCACGTGGTAGTAGTTGGAGCTGTGGATCAGCTTGGTCAGCTGGTCTTGCAGCGCGGGCACCAGCTCGGGGTGGTTGTGGCCCAGCGTGTTGACGGCAATGCCGCCCAGGCCGTCGAGGTACGCCTTGCCCGTGGTGTCCCAGACTCGGCAGCCCTGGCCGTGCGACAGCGCGATCGGCAGGCGACCGTAGGTGTTCATGACGTGGGGCGAGGTGGGTTGCTGGGCGGTGGCGCTCATTCGGTACTCCAGATAGGGAACACGAATTCTAGGCGTGCGATTTGACGGCTTCGTTGAGGATTCCGCATCACAGCAATGCCCCCCATTCAGGATGCAAAAAGGGCCGCGGATACAATCGCTTGCTGCACCGCAGCACCTGTTCCGGTCGCCTCACTTCACGATGATTTCCCCCAACGCCAAAGAAATCTTCATCCAGGGCATCACCCACGATGGCCGCACTTTTCGCCCCAGCGACTGGGCCGAACGCCTCGCCGGCGTCATGTGCTCCTTCCGCCCCGGCGGCGCCTACCCGGGCAGCCACCTGAGCTACTCGCCCTGGTGCATTCCCACGACCATCAACGGCGTGAAATGCGTGGTGGTGAACCGTGCCCTGCGCGACGCCGAACCCATGGCCTGGGACTTCTGCGTGAACTTCGCGAAAGACAACAACCTCCAGGTGGCCGAGGCCTGCCTGGTGCCCGATCCGGCGGACACGCCGCCCCCTCCCACAAAGACCTGACTTCCAGGTCTTTTTTTTGGGCTACGCGGGTCGCCCTTGCCTTGTCGGTTTTCGAGCGCCCATGAAAAAACCGCCCGAAGGCGGTTTTTCACTTTTGCTTGCTGCAGCGCACCCCGATCAAACGGCGGACTGGAGAATTCCGGTCCGGGCTTGCCTGACAGGTGTCAGGCTGCGGCCTTTTCAGGCGCGAGGGCGAGGGCCTTGACCTTGGCCGACAGGCGGCTCTTGTCGCGGGCTGCCTTGTTCTTGTGGAAGATGCCCTTGTCGGCGACGGTGTCGACGATGCTCTGGGCCTTCGCGAACAGTTCGCTTGCCTTGGTCTTGTCGCCAGCCAGAACAGCCTTTTCGACGTTCTTGACAGCGGTACGGTATTTGGAACGCAGCGAGGTGTTCGCAGCGTTGAGCTTGACGTCCTGGCGGACGCGCTTGCGGCCCGACGCGAGGCGGGGGTTCTTCTTCTTGGGCTTGGCGGATGCCATATTTAGTGTTCCTTAGGTGTCTGAGGATGATGCAGCAAAGCCCTCCATTATAGGCCGGGTTCCGGTTTTTGCCGAATTGCCTGCTTTTGTCACCTTTCGGAGCCCTACACTCGCCCCCGTGTCCCTGTTCAAATCCGCCTCCACCGTCTCCCTGCTGACCCTCGCTTCGCGGATCACGGGCCTCGTGCGCGACGTGCTTTTTGCCTCGGTCTTCGGCGTCAGCGCGCTCACCGATGCGTTCAACGTCGCCTTTCGCATCCCCAACCTGTTCCGCCGCGTGTTCGGCGAGGGCGCCTTCAGCCAGGCCTTCGTGCCGGTGCTGGCCGCGCGCAAGGCCGAAGCGGGACAAGAGGGCGCCCGGGAGCTGGTCGATCACGTCGCCACGCTGCTGACCTGGGCCCTGGTGGTGCTGTGCGTGGCGGGCGTGGCCGGCGCGCCGTTGCTGGTCTGGGCCATGGCCAGCGGGCTGCAGGGCTTCGACGCGGCCGTGGTCATGACGCGCTGGATGTTCCCCTACATCGGCTTCATGTCGCTGGTGGCGCTGGCGGGCGGCATTCTCAACACCTGGCGCAAGTTCGCGGTGCCGGCGGCGTCGCCGGTGCTGCTCAACATTGCGCTGATCCTGTCGATCTCGGTCGGCGCGCCGCTGTTCCGCCGTTATGGCATCGAGCCGATCTACGCCCAGTGCGTGGGCGTGATGGTCGGCGGCGTGTTGCAGCTGGCCCTGCAGATTCCGGCGCTGCGCGCGCTGGGGCTCATGCCGCGCATCGGCGCCAGCTTCAAGGCGTTGCGCACCGCGTGGACCGATCCGACCACCCGCAAGGTCATGAAGCTCATGCTGCCGGCGCTGCTGGGCGTGAGCGTGGCGCAGATCTCGCTGCTCATCAACACGCAGATCGCCTCGCACCTGGCCACCGGCAGCGTGACCTGGGTCACCAACGCCGACCGGCTGATGGAATTTCCCACCGCCATGCTCGGCGTCGCGCTCGGCGTGGTGCTGATGCCGCAGCTCGCGGGCGCCCGCGCCGCAAAAGACGACGCGCGTTACTCGTCGCTGCTCGACTGGGGCCTGCGGCTCGTGGTGCTGCTGGCGGCGCCGTGCGCCGTGGCGCTGCTGCTGTTCGCCAAGCCGCTGGTGGCTGTGCTGTTCCACAACGGCGCCTACACCGGCGAAGACGTGGGCCGCACCACCGTGGCGCTCATGGGCTACGGCGTGGGGCTGGTCGGCCTCGTTGCGGTGAAGGTGCTCGCGCCCGGCTACTACGCCAAGCACGACACGCGCACGCCCATGCTGATCGCCGTGTGCGTGCTGGTGCTCACCCAGGTGCTCAACTTCTTCCTGGTGCCGCTGCTGCAGCACGCGGCGCTGACGCTGACGATCGGCATCGGTGCATTGGTCAACGCGCTGTGGCTGCTGATCGGCCTGGTCCGCCGCGGCAGCTACACCCCCGAGCCCGGCTGGGGAAAGTTCGCGCTGCAGGTGCTGCTGGGCACCGTGGTGCTGGCGGTTTTGCTGGCCTGGGGCGCGCACTATTTCGACTGGGTCGGCCTGCGCGCGCAACGCCTGCACCGCATCGGCCTCTTGGCCGCGCTCATCGCCGGCGCCGCGCTGCTCTATTTCGCCGTGCTCACGGCCACGGGCGTGCGCCTTCGCAGTTTCATGCGCCGTTAAGGTGCCGTTGGCGAGCCGGAAAACCACTGCCTTGACGCTCCCCGCGGGCTCCTCTACAAAGCCATATGACGTTCAGCTACCAGGTTCCCACGGCACTGGAATATTTCGAGTCGCTGGTCGGCAGCGATGACCACTTTCCGCTGCTCGAGGCGGCCGCCAGCATCGCGCAGGACGAATACCCCGAACTCGACGTGCAGCAGGTGCTGGGCGACGTCGACCAGCTGCTCGCGCGCCTCAAGCGCCGCCTGCCGGCCGACGCCGCGCCGCTGGCCCGGCTGCGCGCGCTGAACCAGTTCTTCTTCAGCGACCTGAATTTCGGCGGCAACGTCAACGACTACTACGACCCCGACAACAGCTACCTGAACGCCGTGCTGCGCACCCGCCGCGGCATTCCGATCTCGCTGGCCGTGCTGTGGATGGAACTGGCGCAGGGCCTCGGGCTGCAAACGCGCGGCATCAGCTTTCCGGGGCATTTCATGGTCAAGGTCACGCTGCCCAAGGGGCAGGTCGTGATCGATCCGTTCACCGGCAAGTCGCTCTCGCGCGAGGAGCTGGGCGAGCGGCTCGAGCCCTACAAGCGCGGCAACGGGCTGGTCGGCGAGTTCGACGTGCCGCTGGGCCTGTACCTGCAGCCGGCGAGCCCGCGCGAGATCATTGCGCGCATGCTGCGCAACCTGAAGGAAGTGCACCACGCGCAGGAAGACTGGCCGCGCTACATCGCGGTGCAGAACCGCCTCATTGCGCTCTTGCCCAGCGCCTGGGGCGAGCACCGCGACCGCGGCGTGGCGCATGCCGAGCAGGGCCATGCGGCGCTGGCCGTGTTCGACCTCGAGACCTACCTCGCCAACGCCGAAGACGCACTCGACATCGACGCGATCGCCGAGCGCGTGGCGCTGTTGCGGCGCCTGGCCAACTAGCAACAACCCCATGACCGACACCCGCACCGGCGTGGGCGCGGCGCCGCCCGACCTGGGCACGCTGCACGAATTCCACGGCGTGCAGCCGGTGTTGCCGGTGTCCGACGTGTCGCGCGCCGCGCGCTGGTTTTCCGAGGTGCTGGGTTTCGAGATCGACTTCATCGCCGGCGAGCCGCCCAGCTACGCCCGCGTGAAGAAGGGCGACCGCAGCTACGGCGACCCCGTGTACCTGCGCCTGTGGCAATGCGGCAGCCGCGAAGCCCGGCCCTGGCGCGGCGAAATCGTGATCCACGTCGGCAAGGACATCGACGGCCTGCATGCCGCGTATGTGAAGCGCGGCGTGACCGTGATCGAGCCGCCCACGTCCCAGCCCTGGGGCCTGCGCGAATTCGCGATCCGCGAACCCGACGGCCACGTGCTGCGGTTCTGCGGCTATCTCTGACACACAAAATTACAAGCCGATCGACGCGGCCGTGTCGATCCGCTGTCCGCTCGTGCGACGTGTGAACAGGAGGCGCGCAGATTCCTGCGCCTCCCGACCCTCATCAACCCACAGGAGAAACGACATGCGATTCATGGTTCTGGTCAAGGCGAGCCCCGATTCCGAAGCCGGCGTGATGCCGAGCACCGAGCTGTTGACCGAGATGGGCCGGTTCAACGAAGAACTGGTCAAGGCCGGCGTGCTGCTGGCGGGCGAGGGGCTGCACCCGTCGTCCAAGGGCGCGCGCGTGCGCTGCGAAGGCAAGAAGCGCACCGTCATCGACGGCCCCTTCACCGAGACCAAGGAGCTGCTCGCGGGCTTCTGGCTGCTGCAGGTCAAGTCGAAGGAAGAGGCCATCGAGTGGATCAAGCGCAGCCCGTTCCAGGAAGGCGAGATCGAGATCCGCCAGGTCTTCGAGGCCACCGATTTCGGCGAGGCCATGACGCCCGAGCTACTGACGCAGGAAGACCGCCTGCGCGCCGAGTCGGCCGCCAAGGCCGGCCGCTGAACCCCGTCCATCCTTCAAAGGAGAAACGACCATGCGATTCATGATGCTGATGATTCCCCACGGCTACGAAAGCGCGGCGCCCGGCACCGTGCCCGACGACGTCGAACGCGTGGGGTCGATGATGGCTTTCAACGAGTCCCTGCAGAAGGCCGGCGTGCTGATCGGCTGCGAGGGCCTGCACCCGCCGTCGATGGGCGCGCGCGTGAGCTTTCCGGGCGGCAAGCCGAAGGTGGTCGACGGCCCCTTCGCCGAGGTCAAGGAAGTGCTGGGCGGCTACTGGCTGATCGATGTCGCCTCGCGCGCCGAAGCCATCGAATGGGCGAGCCGCTGCCCGGGCAGCGAGAACGAGGTCATCGAGATCCGGCAGGTGCAGGAGATGGAAGACTTCTCGCCCGAGGTGCAGGACGTGGCGAGCGAGTTCACGTCGATGCAGCAGACGCTGAAGAAGTGAGCGGCACTTTCACCTGATCAGTCTTCCCGCACCAGCCGAATGCCCACGAGCGTGTAGCGCGTGCTCGGCGCATTCCAGTTGCGGTAGGACGAGCGGGCATAGAAAGCCCAGGTGTGCCAGGAGCCCCCGCGGCGCACCCGCACGGTGCCCGTGGCCGGGCCCTGGGGGTCGTCGACCGGTGCGCGCGCGTAGTATTCGTCGCCATGCCAGTCGGCCACCCATTCCCACGCATTGCCGTGCATGTCGTAGAGGCCCCAGGCGTTCGGCGCGAAGCTGCCGACCGGGGCGGTGAAGGCAAAGCCGTCGTCACCCGCGAGCGCCATCGCGCGCCAGCGCGGCCAATGGGCGGCGCTGCGTGTGTCGAACACATTGGCTCCGCGCAGCAGCGTGGCCGGACCGTCCCCCGTGCTGTAGCGCGTGCGCGTGCCGGCGCGGCAGGCGTACTCCCACTCGGCCTCGGTCGGCAGGCGGTAGCGCCGGCCTTCCGTCTTGCTCAGCCATGCGGCCAGCGCCTGCGCGTCGTTCCAGCTCACGTTGACGACCGGGTGGTTGTTGTCCTGCGCGAAGCCCGGGTTGCGCCACGAGTAGCGCGGGTCGCGGCCTTCGAAGGCGTCGCCGCGCCGCGTGGTGGCGGGGTCGTAGTCGGCACGCCAGCCGTAGCCGCCCGTGCCGTCGGCCACCGATTCGGGCACATGGCCCGAGGCTTCGAGGAAGCGCCGGAACTGGCCCACCGTCACCTCGTGCTGCCCCATCCAGAACGCGCGCGTGATGCGCACGTTGTGCACCGGCCCTTCGTCGGCCAGCTGGGTGAAGCGCTCCTTCGGCAACGCGGGGTAGTCGCGTGCCAGGGCCTCCGGCGCCTCGTCGCTGCCCATGAGGAAATTGCCGGCCGGCAATCGCACGAAGGCCATGCCCAGGCTGTTGCGTTCCACTGCGGGGCCATCCGCCCGGACGCCGCCGCAGGCGAGGCCGAACGCGAAACCCAGGCTCAACAAGACGAGGCGTGGTGTCATGGCCGCATGCTATCCGGCGTGTCGATCGGAGGGGTCGCATGAGCGACGACCGGGGCCCCGCCGCCATCCACCGCGCCATCGAGGCGGTCTGGCGCATCGAGTCCGCGAAGATCATCGCCACGCTCGCGCGCAAGGTGCGCGACGTGGGCCTGGCCGAAGAACTGGCGCAGGACGCACTGGTGGCCGCGCTCGAGCAATGGCCCGTCGAGGGCCTGCCCGACAACCCCGCCGCCTGGCTCACGCAGGTGGCCAAGCACCGCGCCCTCGACCGCCTGCGCCACGTGCAGCTGGCCGAGCGCAAGGCGCCCGAGATCGGCCGCGAACTCGACGCGCTGCACACCATGGCGCAGGCCGATTTCGCGCAGGCCGTGGATGCGTCGCTCGACGACGACATCGGCGACGACCTGCTGCGCCTCGTGTTCACCGCCTGCCACCCGGTGCTCTCGACCGAGGCGCGCGTGGCGCTCACCTTGCGGCTGATGGGCGGCCTCGCGACCGACGAGATCGCACGCGCCTTCCTCGTGCCCGAGGCCACCGTGGCGCAGCGCATCGTGCGCGCCAAGCGCACGCTGGCGGAGGCGCGCGTGCCCTTCGAGGTGCCACGCCGCCACGAACTCGAAGCCCGGCTGGCCTCGGTGCTCGAGGTGCTCTACCTGATCTTCAACGAAGGCTATTCGGCCACCGCCGGCGACGACTGGATGCGCCCCACGCTGTGCGACGAGGCCCTGCGCCTGGGCCGCATCGTGGCCGAGCTGGTGCCCGGCGAAGCCGAGGTGCACGGGCTGGTCGCGCTGATGGAAATCCAAGCCTCGCGCACCACCGCGCGCGTCGGCGTCTCGGGCGAGCCGGTGCTGCTGCTCGACCAGAACCGCGCGCGCTGGGACCAGCTGTTGATCCGCCGGGGCCTCGCGGCGCTGGCGCGTGCCGAGTCGCTGGGCGGCGCGCTCGGCCCCTACGCGCTGCAGGCCGCCATCGCCGCCTGCCACGCACGCGCGCGCACCGCGGGCGAGACCGACTGGGTGCGCATCGCGGCGCTGTACGACGCGCTGGCCGCGCTGTCGCCGTCGCCCGTCGTCGAGCTCAACCGCGCGGTCGCACTGTCGATGGCCTTCGGGCCGGCGGCCGGGCTGGCGGTGGTCGATGCGCTGAGGGACGAGCCCGCGCTGAAGGGCTACCACCTGCTGCCGACCGTGCGCGGTGACCTGCTCTTCAAGCTCGGCCGCCACGACGAGGCGCGCCGCGAGTTCCAGCGCGCCGCCTCGCTCACGCGCAACACGCGCGAGCAGGCGCTGCTGCGGGCGCGCGCCGACGCCTGCGGCGACAAGCCTTAACGAACGGGTGCTGACGTGCCCGCGGAAGGCGACCCGGGCAATCCGAACTGATGCCACGCCCGGCGCAGCTGCGTGTCCGAGCCGAAGCCCGACAGCTCCGCCGCCCGCGTCACGCTGGCGCCCGAGGCCAGGGCCAGTTGCGCGGCGGCCAGCCGCAGCTGGCGCAGGTAGGTCAGCGGCGCCACGCCCGCATGCTCGACGAACAGCCGCGTGAGGTGCCGCGCCGAGGTGTGGGCGACCTCGGCCATGCGCGGCACGCTCCAGTCGGCCTGCGGTTGCTCGCTGACCGCGTCCTGCACCCGGTGCAGCGCCGCGTGCAGGTGGTTGCGGTAGGCGAGAAAGGGCGACAGCTCCGGGTCGTGTGGGCCGCGCCGCAGCGCCACCACCATCGTCTGCGCCACCTGGGCCGCCAGCGCCTCGCCGCAGGTGTCGGCGATGCGGTGCAGCATGAGGTCGATGCCCGTGGTGACGCCCGCGCTGCTGTAGACAGGCGGGTCGAGCACGAAGACGCGGTTGCTCACCACCTCGCAGCGCGGCTCCACGGCGCGCAGCTCGTCCAGGTGATGGTGATGCGTGGTGACGCGCCGGCCCGCGAGCGCGCCCGCATGCGCCGCGAGCAGGGCGCCCGCGCAGACCGTGACCAGCTCGACGCCGCCGCGCGTGAAGCGCTGGCCGCGAAGCCAGTGCAGCAGGTCCTGTGCCTCGGGGCTGTCGGTCGCGATGGTGTCGCCCGGCAGGCCGACCAGCACCACCCAGCCGGGGCCGTCCCACTGCGTCGGCAGCGGCGCCAGCCCTGACAGCGCAACGCCGACCGAGCCCTTCATGCTGGGCCGCGGCCCCGCGAACTCGATAACAAAGCGCTCAGGCTGGCCTGCCGCGCGCAGCCGCTGGTTGGCAATGCGCAGCGCCTCGGCCGGCCCGGCCCAGTCGAGCACCAGGCTGTCGGGCAGGAGCACGAAAACTACGCGGATGGGGTCTCGTTGCGGGTCCATGCGTAGTCCATCTGGCGCGCGGTGCGCTCGGCCAGTTCGCGTCCGGCCAGGCGCTCGACCAGGTGCAGGCTCATGTCGATGCCTGCGCTGATGCCCGCCGAGCTGACGACGCGGCCGGTGTCGACCCAGCGCACGCCTTCGCGCACGTCGAGCTGCGGAAACTGCGTGCGCAGGTCGGCGAGGTCTTCCCAGTGCGTGGTGACCGCTTCGCGCGTCACCACGCCAGCTTGTGCGAGCAGGAAGACGCCGGTGCAGACCGAGGCGACGAGTTGCGCGTGGGCCGCGCACTGCACGATCCAGCGCAGGGTGTCGGGGCTTGCCATCGGCCCATCGACCACGCCGCCGGGGACGACGAGCACATCGGCGGCTGCTGCAGCGTCGGCCAGCGTGTGGTCGGCGAGCAGCCGCAGGCCGGCGCGCGCCTGAACGAGCTCTGCGGTGCGGGCGTAGGCGACCGAGGCGACCTCGAACGGCGCGGGCGCACCCGGCTGCAGGCGCTGGTGGACGCGCGCGGCGGTGGTGAAGACCTCGAAGGGGCCGGCAAAGTCCAGCGCCTCGACGCCGTCGTAGGCCAGGATGCGCACGCGCAACGGGGTCATGCAGTCACGCTTTCGGTGGCGCGCGCCAACGCCTGCGCCACGCCGCAGACCGTGGCGAAGCGCCCGTCCAGCACGGTCGCGGTGCGTGCCTTGATGTCGGCGGCGGACAGCGGGCGGCCGTCGGGCTGCACCATGTCGAAGGTGAGGGTGGCGTCGGTCACGTAGTCGACCTCCCAGCCCAGGTCCGAGGCGTGGCGCGTGGTGGTTTCGCAGCATTGCTCGGTGCGGATGCCGCTCACGATCAGGCGGCGAATGCCGTGCTGCGTGAGCCACACATCGAGCCCGCTGTTGACCAGCGCGCTGTGGCGGTACTTGGTGAAGGTGGCGGCCGCCTCGAAGGGCGCGAGGCCGTCAATCGGGCGCACATGGCCCGATTCGAGCGCGAAGGGATTCGATGCATCCTGCGGCGCATCGACGTGGAACACGCGCACCACCGGCAGTCCGGCCGCCACGGCGCCGGCGATCAGCGCGTTCTGGGCGTCGAGGTAGGGCGCGAGCAGGGCGGCGTTCCAGTACGGGCGGTGGCGGAACGATTCCTGGGCGTCGATCACAATCAGACAGGTGGTCATGGCGGTGGCGGGCAAGGCAAAGTGGATGATGCCGCCTATTCTTGGGCGCCGCCAGCGGTTCGTCCGCGCCGAAGCGGACCGGAACCGATCAGATCAGGACATCAAGCGGGCTCTAGACCAGGCCGCCCGCGTGCAGTTCTTTTTTCAGGTACGCGTAGTACAGCGGTGCCGCCACCAGCCCGGCCGGGCCGAACACCGCTTCGGCCACGAACATCACCGACAGCAGCTCCCACACGCGCATCTGCGTGCGCGCGCCGACCACCTTGGCGTTGATGACGTACTCGGCCTTGTGGATCAGGATCAGGAAGCCCAGGCAGGCCGCGGCCGTGACCGGCGACACCGACAGCGCCACCAGCGTGATCACCGAGTTGCAGACCAGGTTGCCGACGATCGGCACCAGCCCGGCGACGAAGGTCAGGGTGATGAGTGCGGGCGTGTAGGGCAGCTCGAGGCCCCACAGCGGCATCAGGAACAGCAGGAAGATCGCGGTCAGCAGCGTGTTGAAGGCCGCGATCCAGAACTGCGCCGCGACGATCTGGCCGAAGGCCTCGCCGAAGGTGCTGATGCGCTGGAACATCTGCTGCGCCAGCGGCCGGCGCTGGGCCGGCGGCGGCGCCACGGCGGCCAGCGCGCCGATGATCAGGCCCACATAGGCGAACAGCAGCCCGCCCAGCCAGGCGCGCCCGGCCATGGCGAGCGAGCCCGCCTGCGTGCGCAGGTAGTTGGCGACGATGCGCTGCACCTCGGCCGCGCCCTCGGGCAGGTAGACGGCGATGTCGGGCGGCAGCTTGGAGCGCAGCTCGAGCACCGTGCGGGCCGTGTAATCAAGCAGTTCGCGGTACTGATCGGGCGCATCGAGCACGTACTCGCGTGCCTGCGAGAACCCCAGCGTGCCCAGGCCGATCGGGCCGAGCAGCACCAGCGTGACCGCCACCACCCGGGCCAGGCTGTCGGCGCCGGAACGCAGGGGTTTCAGGCGCGACAGCCAGCCGCCCAGCAGCCGGGTGAACCAGCGCGCGACCAGGAAGCCGATGCACACGCACAGCAACCCCGGCAGCAGGTGCTGCCACATCACGAGCATCAGCCCCGCGAGCATCAGCAGGTAGCTGGCCACGACCACGTGGCGGGAGGTTGCGGCCTGGGGCGCCTGGGGCACTTGGGGCGGGGCGGCGAGGGTGGCGTCGGGCAGCGGCGTGGCCATCCGGGGAGCGGGGCGTGCGGTGAGAAAAAGAAAAAAGAACGGGCGCGCGGTCAGGCGACGACCACGGCCGCGCCGTCGCCGCGCTCGGCGATCACGCCGATCTCGTGGACCGACTCACCGGCCGCGCGCAGCGTGGCGGCGCAGGCGGCGGCTTCGGCCGCGTCGATCACCACGACCATGCCGATGCCGTTGTTGAAGGTGCGGTTCATCTCGATGTCGTCGATGCCTGCCACCTTCTGCAGCCAGGCGAACAGCTCGGTCTGCGGCCAACTGCCCTTCTGGAGGTGGGCGGCCGTGCCTTCGGGCAGCACGCGCGGGATGTTCTCGAGCAGGCCGCCGCCGGTGATGTGGGCCAGCGCCTTGATCGGGTGCTTGCCCAGCGCTTCGAGCACGGGCTTCACGTACAGGTGAGTGGGTTCCATCACGGCGTTGCGGAAGGGCTTGCCGTCGAGGGTGGCGGGCAGGTCGGCGCCAGCGCGCTCGATGACCTTGCGCACGAGGCTGAAGCCGTTGGAATGCACCCCGGCCGAGGCCAGGCCCAGCACCACGTCGCCGGGCTTGACGTTCTGGCCGGTGAGGATCTTCGACTTTTCGACCGCGCCGACCGCAAAGCCCGCCAGGTCGTACTCGCCGGCCGGGTACATACCGGGCATTTCGGCGGTCTCGCCGCCGATGAGGGCGCAACCCGAGAGTTCGCAGCCGCGGGCGATGCCGCCGATGACGGCCGCGGCCGTGTCCACGTCGAGCTTGCCGCAGGCGAAGTAGTCGAGGAAGAACAGGGGCTCGGCGCCCTGCACCAGCACGTCGTTGACGCTCATGGCCACGAGGTCGATGCCGACCGTGTCGTGCATGTTCCATTCGAACGCCAGCTTGAGCTTGGTGCCCACGCCGTCGGTGCCGCTCACCAGCACCGGCTCGGTGTAGCGCTTGGGCACTTCGAAGAGCGCGCCGAAGCCGCCGATGCCGGCCAGCACGCCTTCGCGCATGGTTTTCTTCGCCAGGGGCTTGATGCGGTCAATCAGGGCGTCGCCTGCGTCGATGTCGACACCGGCGTCCTTGTAGCTGAGCGGGGTGGGCGTGGAGGAGGTCATGGGCGGGCGGTGTCGAGAAGAAGGAGCGAAAGGGTTGCGAAGCGGCGAGGAAGGGCGGGCAGGGGAGGCGCCGGCGACCGAGGCGGCCGGGCCGATAGAATTCCTCACGATTTTAAGGGCCCTCCGGGCCCCCTCCATGAACCTTCCCGGGATGAAACAGCTCGCGCTCGATATCGGCATTGCGACGGGCCCCAGCTTCGACGCCTTTTTTGCCGGCCCCAACGAGGCGGCGCTGCGACACCTGCAAGTGTGGGTGGGCGGTGCCGACGGCAGCCCCGCGCTGCACTCGCCGGTGCCGACCTACCTCTGGGGCGACAGCGGCAGTGGCAAGACCCACCTGCTCGAATCCGTGCGCGTTGCGCTGGCCGAGCAGGGCGCCAGCGTGGGCTGGCTGCATGCCGGCCTGCTGGAGCCGCCCGAGTTCGACGAGCGCTGGGGCGCCGTCCTGCTCGACGACGTCCACCTCTACACCGCGGTGCAGCAGCACGCGGCCTTCAACTGGTTTGTCAACGCCCAGACCCTGCAGCGCGGCGTGGTCGCCGCCGGCGCCTTGCCGCCGGCCGACCTGCCGCTGCGCGAAGACCTGCGCACCCGCCTCGGCTGGGGCCATGTGTTCCACCTGCAGGTGCTGAGCGAAAGCGAACGCCGCGCGGTGCTGCGCCAGGCGGCCGACGCGCGTGGCGTGATGCTGTCCGACGACGTGCTCGACTTCATGCTGCACCGCTTCAGCCGCGACCTCGGCAGCCTGATGGAGCTGCTGTCGCAGCTCGACGGCTACGCACTGCAGACCCAACGCGCGATCACCATTCCGCTGATCCGCTCCATGCTCGAAAACGAATAAGCGAATAAATAAGAAGAAGCGCCTGCTTCTCCTCGAAAAACAACCAATGATCAAGAAATTCATCGACAAGCTGCTCGGCAAGTCCGCCGGCAGCGCACAGGGCAAGAGCCGCTTCGGCAAGCGCCAGGAGGTGCCGGCAGAGGTTCACAAGATCGATCCCGCCCTGGTCGACGAACGCGCGAAGAACGTGGTCACCACGCTGCAGCAGGCGGGCTACGAGGCCTACGTGGTCGGCGGCGCGGTGCGCGACCTGCTGCTGGGCCTGCGCCCGAAAGATTTCGACGTGGCCACCAACGCCACGCCCGAGCAGGTCAAGTCGCTGTTCCGTCGCGCCTTCATCATCGGCCGGCGCTTTCGCATCGTGCACGTGGTGTACGGCCGGGGCCGCGAGCACGAGGTGATCGAGGTCTCGACCTTCCGCGCCTACATGGACAACGCCGCCGCCGAGCAGGTGGCCGGCAACGAACGCACCAGCAAGGGCGAGCTCGCGAGCATGAAGCACGCCGTGGACGCCAGCGGCCGCGTGCTGCGCGACAACGTCTGGGGCCCGCAGGAAGAAGACGCGGCGCGCCGCGACTTCACCGTGAACGCCATGTACTACGACCCGGCCAACCAGGTCGTGGTCGACTATCACAACGGCATCAAGGACGCCCAGAAGCTCACGCTGCGCATGATCGGCGACCCGGTCACGCGCTACCGCGAAGACCCGGTGCGCATCATTCGCGCCATCCGCTTCTCGGCCAAGCTCGCGGCGCTCGGTTTCAAGATGGAAGCCAAGACCGCCGCGCCGCTGATCGAGTCGAGCAAGCTGCTGGCCGACGTGCCGCAAAGCCGCATGTTCGACGAGATGCTCAAGCTGCTGCAGACCGGCCACGCCATCGCCACGATCGAGCAACTGCGCAAGCTGGGGCTCGCCACCGGCATCTATCCGCTGCTCGACGTGGTGGTGGAGCGCGCCGACCAGCCCTTCGTGAAGGCCGCCCTGCAGGACACCGACCGCCGTGTCGGCGAAGGCAAGCCCGTGGCGCCCAGCTTTCTGCTGGCCTGCGTGCTGTGGGCCGATGTGCGCGACGGCTGGGCCCAGCGCCAGGAAGGCCGCCACGGCCAGCGCCCGCAGCCGCCGTTCCCGGCGCTGCAGGACGCCATCGACGACGTGTTCAATTCGCGCATCGGCGACGTGTCGGGCCGCGGCAAGCTGGCCGCCGACATGCGCGAGATCTGGATGATGCAGCCGCGCTTCGACAAGCGCACCGGCTCCACGCCCTACAGCCTGGTCGAGCAGGCGCGCTTTCGCGCCGCCTTCGACTTCATGCGCCTGCGTGCCGACGTGGGCGAGGTCGGCGAAGCCATCGCCGAATGGTGGCAAGAGTTCAGCACCGCCGACGACCTGCGCCGCCAGGACCTGCTCGAACAGGTTCGCGAAGAACAGAAGGTGCGCCAGCGCGTGCGCGTGCGCGATCCGGTGGCTGCGCCCAAGCCGCGCAGCGAGCAACCGGCGCGCCAGAAACAACAGGCCGAAGCCGAGTCGGACGATGGCGACGGTCTCGACGTCGAGGCCGACGCCGTGCCGCCGGATGGCGAAGCGGCGGCCCCGCGCAAGCGCAAGCGCCGGCGCAAGCCGCGCCCGGTGGGCGGCGGTAGCGGTGGTGGCGGCAGCGAGGGCGGCGGGAGCGCCGCTGGCGAATGAGTGCGCCCGACCGGCCGAAGGACGGCAAGAAGATGCCCGCAGCCAAAGCTGTGGGCAAAGCGGCGGCCAAGACAGCGGGCAAGAAGCCCGCACCGCCGCGTGCGGGCGGCGCCAAGCCGTCATCGTCTTCAACGGCCGGCGCCAGAAGCGGTCCACCCGCGCGCCGCGCCCCCGCCGGAGCCCCCGTGCGTCGTCCGCGCGGTCCGCGTGAGGACTACCCGACCGTGCAGGCCTTCGTTGCCATCGGCGCCAACCTGGGCGATGCCGAGGCGGCCGTGAAGGCCGCCATGGCCGCGATCGGCGCGCTCCAGCGCACCCAGGTCACGGCCCGGTCGTCGCTGTATCGCAGCGAGCCGGTGGATGCCGAAGGCCCCGATTTCATCAACGCCGTGGTCGCCGTGCGCACTGGCCTCGATGCCGAGCAGTTCCTGGTGGCATTGCAACGCCTCGAGACGCTGGCTGGCCGTGAGCGACCCTTTCCCAATGCGCCGCGCACGCTCGACCTCGATCTGCTGATGCACGGCAATTCGGTGATCGACACGCCGGCGCTGACCCTGCCGCACCCCCGCATGCGCGAGCGCGCCTTCGTGCTGAAGCCGCTCGCCGAAATCGCACCCGACAAGGTGCCGCGTGCCGCGCTGGCGCGTGTCACGGGCCAGGTGGTCAAGCGCATCGTCTGACGGTCGTGCCGCTGCTCTACGTCCTCGATCTCGCCGGTGTGGCGGTCTTCGCGGTCAGTGGGGCACTGGCGGCCGGCCATGCGGGCGTGGGGCTGATCGTGGCGCTGCGGCTGGGCGGCATCTACGGCGGCTGGCACCTGCCGGTGCTGCGGTTGCCGGCCTGAGTGGGCTTGCAGGGCAGGGGCCCGAAGGTCGGCCCGACCGGTCGTTCCGGTCGCGCCCGTTAAACTCGGCAGGTTTTCACGAAGGCGTCATGAAATTGTGATTGGCGCGTCCCAGGAGTTTTTCCATGTTCGGCAAGCTGCTGCCCCGAGAGGGCAATTTTTTTGAAATGTTCAACCAGCATGCCGAGCGCATCGTGGAGGCGGCGCGTGCTTTCGAGCAACTCGTCGCCAACTATGCGGACGTGCATCTGCGTGAACAGTACAACCGCGATGTCGACAACGCCGAGCGCGCCGCCGACCGCGTGACGCACGACGTCAACCGCCTGATCCACAAGACCTTCATCACGCCCATCGACCGCGAGCAGATCCACAAGCTCATCAACACGATGGACGACGTGGCCGACCTGATCCAGGACTCGGCAGAGACCATGGCGCTGTACGACGTGCGCCACATGACCGACGAGATCGTGCGCCTCACGGCCCTGAGCGTGAAGTGCTGCGACCGCCTCAAGGACGCCGTCAAGTACCTCGGCAAGATCGCCGACCCGGCCGTGGCCGAGGCCACGCTCAAGACCTGCGAGGAAATCGACCGCCTCGAATCCGACGCCGACCGCGTGATGCGCAGCGCCATGAGCAAGCTGTTCCGCGAAGAGCCGGACGTGCGCGAGGTCATCAAGCTCAAGGCGATCTACGAGCTGCTCGAGACGATCACCGACAAGTGCGAGGACGTGGCCAACGTGATCGAGGGCATCGTCCTCGAGAATTCCTGAGCGGGTAGCAGCCGATGACAACGGTGCAGGTCGCCCTCTGGGTGGTGGTGGTGCTGGTCGCGCTCGCGATCCTGTTCGACTTCATGAACGGCTTCCACGATGCCGCCAATTCGATCGCGACGGTGGTCTCCACCGGCGTGCTCAAGCCGGGGCAGGCCGTGGTGTTCGCGGCTTTCTTCAACCTGATCGCGATCTTCGTCTTCCACCTGAGCGTGGCGGCCACCGTGGGCAAGGGCATCGCCCAGCCCGGCGTGGTCGACGTGCACGTGGTGTTCGGGGCGCTCATCGGCGCGATCAGCTGGAACCTCGTCACCTGGTACTACGGCATCCCGAGCAGCTCGTCGCATGCGTTGATCGGCGGCATCGTGGGGGCCGTGATCGCCAAGACGGGCACCAGCGGCCTCGTGGCTTCCGGCATCTGGAAGACCGTGGCCTTCATCTTCGTGTCGCCGCTGCTGGGCTTCCTGCTGGGCTCGCTGATGATGATCGTGGTGGCCTGGGGCTTCCGGCGCGCCACGCCGTCGCGCGTGGACCGATGGTTCAGGCGATTGCAGCTGGTCTCGGCCGGTGCCTACAGCCTGGGCCACGGCGGCAACGATGCGCAGAAGACCATCGGCATCATCTGGATGCTGCTGATCGCCACCGGTTATGCCTCGACCAGCGACGCGGTGCCGCCGACCTGGGTCATCGTGAGCTGCTACGCCGCGATTGCGCTGGGCACCATGTTCGGCGGCTGGCGCATCGTGAAGACCATGGGCCAGAAGATCACCAAGCTCAAGCCCGTGGGCGGCTTCTGCGCCGAGACCGGCGGGGCGCTGACGCTGTTCCTGGCCACTGCGCTGGGCATTCCGGTGTCGACCACCCACACCATCACGGGCGCCATCGTCGGCGTCGGTGCCACTCAGCGCGCGAGCGCGGTGCGCTGGGGCGTGGCGGGGAACATCGTCTGGGCCTGGGTCCTGACCATTCCCGCCTCTGCCTTCGTCGCGGCGATGGCTTACTGGTTCAGCTGGCAGATTTTCTAAGTCGCTGAATCAGCGCGCGCTGTCTCTTCTTCATTCGTGGGGCCGCCGCGCACGGCCGCCCGAAGCGGCCGGCCCGCCCCCGGTCGGGGTTGGCGAAGCGACACGAAGTGCGCGCAGCCTGGGGGCGAGCAACAGTTACTGTGAAATCTTGCGGCCTTCTTCGATCTGGTGTTCGAAGTAGTGCTGGAAGCTGTACACGATGCTCGCCATCAGGATCGAGCTGCCGAAGAACAGAGAAGCGACCACGGCACCGATCGTGAGCCAGTTGGTCTGGCCCGGTGCGGCGTCGGGCGTCGCGCCGGCGTTGAAGCGGGCATTCCACTTCTCGGGCGTCATCAGGCCGTAGATGATGGCCATCAACGCGCAGCCCGCGATCGTGAAACCGAGCAGCGGAATCAGCGCCCAGCTCACACCGTCGTCCACGCCGTACATGCGCAAGCGCTCGATGCCGTAGATGCCCAGCGCGGTGGGAATGGGCAGCAGCCAGCCGAGCCAGTCGCCCATGCCGCGCAGGTAGAAGCGGTGCAGGCCCAGCGGGCCACCGAGGAAGGAGAGCCAGGCGGCCACGGTTTTGCTTTTCATCTTCGTCTTCATTCGGGTTTTGTGCGGCTGCCTTCGCCGAGCACTTTTTCCATCAGGACCACATCGCGCCAGGCGTCGAACTTCCAGCCGCAGTCTTTCAGCACGCCCACGTGCGTGAAGCCCTGGCTGCGGTGCACGCCGACCGAACCGACGTTGGCCGAATCGCCGATCACGGCGATCAGCTTGCGCACGCCGACCGCTTCGGCCGCCTGCGAGAGCGCCGCGAGCAGCTGCGTGCCCAGGCCCTTGCCGCGTGCGGCCTCGGACATGTAGATCGAGTCTTCGGCTGAAAACCGGTAGGCCGGGCGGGGCTTGAACCAGTTGCAGTAGGCAAAACCCAACACTTCGCCGTTGGCTTCGGCCACGAGGTAGGGCAGGTTCTTGCCCAGCACGTCGGCACGCCGGGAGGCCATGTCGGCCTCGGACGGAGGCTCGGTTTCGAAGGTGCCGGTGCCGTGCAGCACGTGGTGGGCATAGATGGCCGTGATGGCTGCGATGTCTTCGTCGCGGCTGGGGCGGATGGTGGGAGTCATGCGGGTGGGGCAGGCGGCACGGGGCCGGAATTCGGAGAAAAACCCGGGTCGGGCTATAATCGTGGGCTTTTCAGCGTGCGCTGGCCGGGTGGCCATGTCGCGTGTCTCGACGCTGGAAGAACATCGTGAGCGGGCCTCTTTCTATTTGAACTGGCTCGCTGACCACCCAAGGATAAATCATGGTCGTCATTCGACTCTCCCGCGGCGGCTCCAAAGGCCGTCCGTTCTTCAACATCGTCGTGTCGGACAAGCGCGTTCGCCGCGATGGTCGCTTCATCGAGCGCCTGGGTTTCTACAACCCGGCCGCCAAGGAAAACGAAGAAAGCATCCGCATCGCCCAGGACCGCCTCGCGTACTGGACGGGCGTCGGTGCCCAGGCGTCGCCCACGGTGCTGCGCCTGATCAAGCAAGCCGCTGCTGCGGCCCCCAAGGCGGCCGCCTAAGCCGCCCGCACGGCGATGCTGCCCACACTCGAAGCCGCCGAACTGCCGGCGGATGCGATCGAGGTCGGACGCATCGCCGATGCCTGGGGCATCAAGGGCTGGTTCAAGGTCCTGCCCCACAGCGCCCAACCCGAGGCGCTTTTTTCTTCCAAGCGCTGGTTCCTGCAGGCTCCCGGAGCCTCCACCTCTGCCGCTTTCCGGCTCGCGGTTCGCGAAGCCAAAGAACATTCCGACTGCATCGTCGCCTCGTCCGAGGATGTGCCCGACCGCAATGCGGCCGAGGCCCTGCGCGGCGCGCGCGTGTTCGTGCCGCGCTCGAGCTTTCCGACCGCCGGCGACGACGAGTACTACTGGGTCGACCTGATCGGCCTGTCGGTCGTCAACCGCGAAGGCGTTGTGCTCGGCGCGGTGCGCGAGTTGCTCGCCACCGGCCCGCAGACCACGCTGGTGCTGACGGCCGAAGAAGACGGCAAGACGATCGAGCGCATGGTGCCGTTCGTCTCGGTCTTCGTCGACAAGGTCGACCTGCCCGGCCGCCTCATCACGGTCGACTGGCAACCCGAGTTCTGACCCGGGCCGCGCGCGCATGCGCTTCGACGTCCTCACGCTTTTTCCCGAACTGTTCGCGCCTTTCATGGCCAGCGGCGTGACGCGTCGCGCCTACGAATCGAAGCAGGTCGAGGTCGTGCTGTGGAACCCGCGCGATTTCGCGCAGGGCAACTACAAGCGCGTCGACGACCGCCCCTTCGGCGGCGGTCCCGGCATGGTGATGATGGCCGAGCCCCTGACGGCGTGCCTCGATGCCGCGCTGGCGGCACGCGGCGCACCGGCGCCGGTGGTGCTGTTCTCGCCGATCGGCGAGGCGCTGCGCCATGAGGCGGTCGAGCGTTGGTCGGCGAGCGAGGGCGCGGTGCTGGTCTGTGGCCGCTACGAGGGCATCGACCAGCGCTTCATCGATGCGCGCGTCACGCACCAGATCAGCCTCGGCGACTTCGTGCTGTCGGGTGGCGAGATCGCGGCGATGGCGTTGCTCGACGCCGTGGCCCGGCTGCAACCCGGCGTGCTGGGCGACGAGGCCAGCCACGTGCAGGACAGCTTCAATCCGGCGCTCGACGGCCTGCTCGACTGTCCGCACTACACGCGGCCCGAGCAGTGGAACGGGCAGGGCGTACCGGCGCCGCTGCTGTCGGGCCACCATGCGCAGATCGAGCGCTGG
The DNA here is from genome assembly GCF_033802765.1 of Variovorax sp. EBFNA2. NCBI lineage: Bacteria > Pseudomonadati > Pseudomonadota > Betaproteobacteria > Burkholderiales > Comamonadaceae > Variovorax > Variovorax sp. EBFNA2. The sequence continues at coordinate 4,956,908 of NZ_CP138496.1, read as the reverse complement.
CGGCGCGACCAGCGCCTGGCCATCACGGCCGCGCGGCGCCCCGAACTGATCGAGGCCGCTCGCGCCGCTGGCAAGCTGAACAAGGCCGATGAGGCCGCGCTGAAAAAAAAGCTATAATCCGCGGTTCCCCGATCCTCTGTCCGGCCGCGCCCGGTTTCCTGGCGGTTCTTCCGCCAAAGCCACGGCGCCTTTAGTGCAGCCCGAAACGATCGATATCCAGGAAATCATGAACCTCATCCAGACCCTCGAGCAGGAAGAAATTTCCCGTCTCGGCAAGACCATTCCCGATTTCATGCCCGGTGACACGGTCATCGTCAGCGTGAACGTCGTCGAAGGCAGCCGCAAGCGCGTGCAGGCCTACGAAGGCGTCGTGATCGCCAAGCGCAACCGTGGCCTCAACAGCGGCTTCACCGTGCGCAAGATCTCCAGCGGCGAAGGCGTGGAGCGTACGTTCCAGACCTACAGCCCGCTGATCGCCGGCATCGAAGTCAAGCGCCGCGGCGACGTGCGCCGTGCCAAGCTGTACTACCTGCGCGAGCGCAGCGGTCGTTCGGCACGCATCAAGGAAAAGCTGCCGGGCAAGTCGCAGAAGGCTGCGTCGGCCGCTTAATCAGCCGTCGTCCTTTCTGCTCAAAAAGCCGCCGTTCTGGCGGCTTTTTGCGTTGGCGCCGCGCTTTCAAGACAGCTTTTCATTTTTACGCTCTACTCACTTCATCCGCCACAGGCCGCTTCCTCTCTTGACCTCTTCCACTTCCGCCCCCACGCCCTCTGCCGTCGTCGAACCCGTCAATGCCGTGGTGCCGCCCGCGTTGCTGCAGATCGACCCGCGCCAGGCGCCCTTCGTGGACGGAAGCGATGGTCTGCCGGCAGTGGTGCCGGCGCAGCTGACGGCAACCGCCTTGCGTGCACGCTTTGCCTCGCCGCCCGTGTGGACGCCCGAACTGCGCCGCGAGCCCCGCATGAGCGACCGGGCGCCCGCCCAAGCCGCCGTGCTGGTGCCAATCGTGCAGCGCCCCCAGGGCGCGACCGTGCTGCTCACCGAGCGCACCACGCACCTGTCGACCCATTCCGGGCAGGTCGCGTTTCCCGGCGGGCGCGTCGATCCTGAAGACGCCAACATCCAGGCCGCCGCATTGCGCGAAGCCTGGGAAGAAGTGGGCCTGTCGGCGCAGTTCATCGAAGTGCTCGGCTCCCTGCCGACCTACACGACCGTCACCTCGTTCGTCGTGACCCCGGTGGTCGCGCTGGTGCAGCCCGACTTCGTGCTGGAGATCAATCCGTTCGAGGTGGCCGAGGCCTTCGAGGTGCCGCTGGCCTGGCTCATGGACCCGGCCAATCACCGCCGCCACGCCGTCAGCGCCACCGATGGTGTCCGTCGCACGTGGTACTCGATGCCGTACATCGATGGTCCCCACGAGCGCTTCGTCTGGGGTGCCACGGCGGGCATGCTGCGCAACCTCTATCGCTTCCTGGCTGCCTGAACCTGATGGGGCGCAACCTGGGGCCAAAACCTTCAGGTGCTCTCGCTATCATCGAAGGATGAGCTTCTTTGCCATCCTGTGCGCGTTGCTGATCGAGCAGGTGCGGCCCCTGGGTCCGCACAACCCCGTGTACGGCGGCGTTCTGGCGTGGACGCGCTGGACCAGTCGCAACTTCGATGCGGGCAAACCGCACCACGGATGGATCGCCTGGGGGCTCGCAGTGTTCGTGCCCACGCTGCTGTCGCTGGGCGTGCACTGGCTGCTGGTGCTCACGCTGGGCCTGCCGTTCGCCGTGCTGTGGAGCGTCGCGGTGCTCTACATGACCCTCGGCTTTCGCCAGTTCAGCCACCATTTCACGGACATCCGCGACGCGCTCGACGAGGGCGACGAGCCGCTCGCGCGCTCGCTGCTGGCGCACTGGCAGGGCGTCGATGCCGCCGAGTTGCCGCGCAGCGAAATCGTGCGCCATGTGATCGAGCATTCGGTCATTGCGGCGCACCGCCATGTCTTCGGCGTGCTGGCCTGGTTCTCGGTGCTCGCCGCCCTGGGCCTCGGGCCGGCGGGCGCGGTGTTCTATCGCATGAGCGAGTTTGTCGCGCGCTACTGGGCTCATAAGAACGGCGCACCCGTGCAGCCGTCGAGCGTGGCGGTGCAGGACGCAGCCGAGCGCGCCTGGCATGCCGTCGACTGGCTGCCCGCGCGCATCACCGCGCTCGGCTTTGCCGTGGTCGGCAGCTTCGAAGAGGCGATCGATTGCTGGCGCAACGACGCACGGCGATTCCCCAACGAGAACGACGGCGTGATCCTCGCGGCCACGTCCGGCGCCGTCAACGTGCGCCTGGGCGGCGGCTCGTTGAGTCCGATCCCGGTGGCCGATCCGCTGTCGCGCGCGCAGGCGGGCGAGTCGCCGGGCGTCGGGCGGCGCCTCGACAGTGGCAGCACGCCGGGCCGCGAGCCCGAACCCGGCCATCTGCGCAGCGTGGTCGGCCTGGTCTGGCGATCGGTCGTGATGTGGATGGTGCTGCTGGCCTTGCTCACGCTCGCGCGGCTGCTGGGCTGAGCCCATGACCACGCCGCCCGCACCGGCCTTCTGGAGCCCGCGCATCGGCGCGCTCGAACCCTACGTGCCCGGCGAGCAGCCGCGCATCGCCAACCTCGTCAAGCTCAACACCAACGAGAACCCGTACCCGCCGTCGCCGAGCGCCATTGCGGCAATCCAGCGCGCGGCCGCCGACGGCCTCGAGCGCTACCCCGACCCCACCTCGCTCGCGCTGCGCGAAGCCGTGGCGCGCCGCCACGGTCTGCAGGTCAATGAAGTGTTCGCGGGCAACGGCTCGGACGAAGTGCTCGCGCACGCGTTCTTCGCCTTCTTCCAGCAGGCCGAGCCGCTGCTGATGCCCGACGTGAGCTACAGCTTCTACAAGGTCTATGCCCAGCTCTACGGCATTGCCTGCGAGCAATTGCCGGTCGATGACGGCCTGCGCATCGACATCGATGCGTTCGCGGCGCGTGCGCGCCAAGGCTGCGGCGGCGTCGTCATCGCCAACCCGAACGCGCCGACCGGCATCGGCCAGCCGCTGGCGCGCATCGAGCAGCTCCTGGCCGCGTGTCCTGATCGCGTGGTGCTGGTCGACGAGGCGTATGTCGATTTCGGTGGCGAGAGCGCGCTCTCGCTCATCGGCCGTTACCCGAACCTGCTCGTGGTGCAGACCCTGTCCAAGTCGCGTTCGCTGGCCGGCCTGCGGGTCGGCTTCGCCTGCGGGCAGGCACACCTGATCGATGCGCTCGTGCGGGTCAAGGACAGCTTCAATTCCTACCCGATCGACCGACTGGCCTCCGCGGGCGCCGTGGCCTCGCTCAAGGACGAGGCATGGTTTCGCAAGACGCGCGACCAGGTCGTCGACACGCGCGAAGGCCTGAGCCTGCAGCTCGAAGACCTCGGCTTCGAGGTGCTGCCGTCGCAGGCCAACTTCGTGTTCGCACGGCATCCGCAACGCGATGCGGCCGAGCTGGCCGCCTTGTTGCGCGAGCGTGCCGTGCTGGTGCGGCATTTCAAGCAGCCACGCATCGCGCAGTACCTGCGCATCAGCATCGGCACGCGGGACCAGTGCAGCGCGCTCGTGCAGTGCCTGCAAGAAATCCTGGCCTGAAACCCTGAGAGAAAGCTTGTCGATGTCGCCCCTTCATGCCGACCCGCGCGCCGTTGCCTGCGCATCGTTCTGGCAGGCCTTGAGCGACAAGCTCGAGAGCCTGCAGTCCTTGTCCGGCCACGCGCTCGTGGGCGAACTGAATGCGCTGCTGCAGCCCTTCTTTCCGAACCTGGCGGCCGAAGTGCTGGGCGATCCGCCGGCCTTCACGCTCGTGCTGACAGCACACGGCGCCGAAGACGATTTCGAGGATCTCATGGCGCTGGTGCACAGCGCGCCACCGTTGCCGCAGGTCACGGTGGAGGCCTTCCGGCAGCGCATGCGCGAAGGGTTCAGCATGCGCATGAACGACTTCGAACTGGCCAGCTCGGACGTGCTCGTGAAGCACGAGCCCTACAGGGGGCGGGTGGCGCTGGAGCTCGGCTTTGCCAAGCCCATTCCGATGGACATGCAGGATCACGCGCGCCACATGAGCCTGATCATGCTCGACCACATCCTGGGCGAGTACGACTTCGCGGTGAAGGTCGGTCCGGTCGATCATGTCGAGGCCGATGCGCAAGCGGATTTCGATGGCGTGCCGCTCGACGACTTCGTTCATCTGTTCGATGCCTGCTGGCGCGACGATCTGGGTCACACGGGCGTGTTTCCCGCAGGCGAGCACGGCTGGTCCGGCCTGACCGCGACGCGCACCGCGGAGGACGGCAGCGAGGTCGAAGCGGTCGTCATGCGAAACGATGCCGCAACTGCGCTGCTCGGGCGTGCCGACCTGGGGCACCGGCTCTCGGCCGCTGTCCCCGTCGAATCGGGCGAAGAGCTGGATGAAGCCCGTGTCTACGAAGACCGGCTCACGGCGCTGCTGCAGACGCACGGCGAAGGCTGCTGCACGCACATCGTCTTGGAGGAGGGCGTTCGCACCGTGCACTTCCATGTGGCCGATCCGCAGGTGGCCATTGCGCATGCGCAATCGGTTCAGGAAGCGTTGGAGCTGCCGGTGACGCTCGACCTGGTCTTCGACCCGACCTGGAAGTCGTACCGCACCTGGCTGGCCTGAGCACGGCGGCCAGTCTCTCGATGCGTCGTCAGTAGCGCGTCTGGCTCAGCTCGGCGAACAGCTCGCCGTAGATCCTGTAGCGCGAGGCGCTGATCGGTCCAGGTTGGGTCGGCGTCTCGACGTTCGAAATCACGCCGCAGCCGGGTTCATGCAGGTGGGTGCAGTTGTAGAACTTGCAGTCGCCCGTGTGCTCGGCGATGTCCGGCATCAGGCCGGCGAGTTGCATCGGCTCGATGTGGTTCAGGCCGAATTCCTGGAAACCCGGTGAGTCGATGAGGCCGGTGGTGCGGGCCTCGTCGATCCAGTACCAGGTGGTGCTGGTGGTCGTGTGCTTGCCCGAGTTGAGCGCCTGCGAAATCTCTTGCGTCAGCACGCTCGCACCGGGCACCAGCAGGTTGGTGAGCGTGCTCTTGCCCGAGCCTGATGGGCCGAGCACCAGGGTCGACTTGCCCGCCAGCAGCTTCATCAGCGACGCGTAGTCGGTCTCGCCCGAGGCCTTGAGCGAGAGCGGCAGCACGCCGTGGTGCATGCGGCGGTAGGGCGCCAGCTTGTTCCAGGCGCGCGCAAAAGGCTCGACGAGGTCGCTCTTGTTGAGCGCGATGATGGGCGTGATGCGTTGGGCCTCGGCCGCGATCAGTGCGCGCGCCAGCTGGTGCTCGGAAAACTCCGGCTCGGCCGCGATCAGGATCAGCACATGGTCGAGATTCGCCGCAAACGACTTGGTACGGATTTCGTCCTGCCGATAGAAGAGGTTGCGGCGCGGCAGCACTTCTTCGATGGTGCCTTCGTCTTCGGTGGCCTGCCAGCGCACGCGGTCGCCGACCACGGCCTGGCTTTTCTTGCCGCGCGGGTGGCAGATCAGCCGCTCGCCCGTGGGCGTTTCGACGAGGCAGTGACGCCCGTGGCTGGCGACGACGAGGCCGTCGTGATGCGCCTTCCCCGTGTTGTGCGCAGCAGGGGTGAAGGCGGCGCGGCCCGGCTTAGCCACAGGCGTGCATCCTCATGCGGCGGGGCTCGCAACCAGCGCGTCGGCTTGTCGCGCGCAATCGAAATCGGTGACCGAGAGACCGTTCACGTCGTGCGTGTTGAAGCGCACCACGCAGCGGTTGTAGTGCACCGACAGGTCGGGGTGGTGGTCTTGCGTGTGGGCCACCATGGCCAGCGCGTTCACGAAGGCGATGGTCTCGAAGTAGTTCGCGAAGGTGAAGGTTTTCTCGATCGCGACATCGGCGCCGTCGCCGGTGAGCTTCCAGCCGTCGAGCTGGGCCAGGCCCGAGACGATCTCGGTGGCGCTCAGGGCCTTGCGGGGCGGGAGGTTTTTCCAGTCCTTGGGTTTGAACATGCTGCTCATGGTGCGCTTCGAAGAAGAAAGAAATGGAAGGGGGTGGTCACGCCGCGGTCATGCGCGCAAGGCGCTCGGAGGCGGGCGGATGGGAGTAGTAGAACTTGACGAACACCGGGTCGGGCGTGAGCGTCGATGCGTTGTCCTGGTAGAGCTTGAGCAGGGCGGCCGACAGGTCGGCGCCGCTGGTCTGCGCCACGGCGTAGGCGTCGGCCTCGAACTCGTGCTTGCGCGACAGGCGCGCCGGCAGCGGGGCGACGAAGAAGCTGAACACCGGCACGGCCAGCATGAACAGCAGCAGCGCCAGCGCGTTGTTGGGCGCGGCCGGCGACAGGTTGGGCTGCACGCCCAGGCCCGCGTAGAACCAGACCTGGGTCGAGACCCAGCCCAGCAGCGCAAAGCCTGCCAGGCTCAGCGCGAACATCGCGACCAGCCGCTTCACGATGTGGCGGTGCTTGAAGTGGCCGAGTTCGTGCGCGAGCACGGCCTCGACTTCGCCGGCGTTGAGCTGGCGCAGCAGCGTGTCGTAGAACACCACGCGCTTGCTGGCGCCGAAGCCCGTGAAGTAGGCATTGGCGTGCGCGCTGCGCGTGGATCCGTCCATCACGAACAGGCCCTTGGCCGCGAAGCCGCAGCGCTTCATGAGCGCGGTGACGCGCGCCTTGAGCGTGGGATCGTCCAGCGGCTTGAACTTGTTGAACAGCGGCGCGATGAAGGTCGGGTAGATCAACATCAGCAGCAGGTTGAAGCCCATCCAGGCGCCCCAGGCCCAGAGCCACCACAGCGTGCCGGCCGCACCCATGAGCCACAGGATGAGCGCCGCGATCGGCAGCCCGATCAGCGCGCCGAGCAGCGTCGACTTGAGGGTGTCGGTGAGCCAGAGCTTCCAGGTCATCTTGTTGAAGCCGAAGCGCTCCTCGAGCCGGAAGGTCTGCCACAGCGTGAAGGGCAGCTCCAGCAGCCCGCCGATGAGCGCAAAGGCCGCCAGCAGCGCCAGTTGCTGCAGCATGCCGCCGCCCAGCCACACCAGCAGCAGCTTGTTCAGCAGGTCGAGCCCGCCGAGCAGCGTCCAGCCCAGCAGCAGGGCGGCGCCCCACGCCATCTCGACGAGCCCGAAGCGCGCCTTGGCGATGGTGTAGTCGGCGGCCTTCTGGTGCGCGGCCAGCGTGATGGTCTGCGCGAAGGCGGCCGGCACGGCGCCACGGTGGCGCGCCACGTGGCGCACCTGGCGCGTGGCCAGCCAGAACTTCACGAGCAGGCCCGCGACGAGTGCCGCCGCGAAAGCGAGGGTGAAGAGGAGTGAATAGGACATCATGAAGCGGCGAGTTTAGTCCCCGGTATATCGGGGTGCAGGCCTTCGACGACAATCCTGCGATGCCCGAATCCCTTGACCTGACGCCTCCCGCAGCCGCGCCCATCCTGAAGAAAAGCGACCAGAACCTGGTCTGGCTCGACTGCGAAATGAGCGGCCTCGACCCCGAGAAAGAGCGCCTGCTCGAGATCGCCGTGGTCGTCACCGGCCCCGACCTCACGCCCCGCATCGACGGCCCCGTGCTCGTCATCCACCAGAGCGACGCCGTGCTCGACGCCATGGACGCCTGGAACAAGGGCACCCACGGCCGCAGCGGCCTGATCGACAAGGTGAAGGCCTCCACGCTCGACGAAGCCGCGGCCGAGCAGCAGCTGCTCGAATTCATCGCCAAGTACATCCCCCGCAGCGGTTCGCCGATGTGCGGCAACACCATCGGGCAGGACCGGCGATTCCTGGTCAAGTTCATGCCCAAGCTCGAGGCGTACTTCCACTACCGCAACCTCGACGTCAGCACGCTCAAGGAACTGGCCAAGCGCTGGAAGCCTTCGGCCTACACCGCCTTCAAGAAGCAGCAGGCGCACACCGCGCTGGCCGACGTGCACGAGTCCATCGAGGAGCTGGCGCACTACCGGGAAACCTTCCTGCGATTGGTGGATTGATAACGATTAGGTGAAAACCCGAAGCCGTGCCATAATTGCAAGCTTCGCTGATTTGAACGCGTCTTTGGACACAGATCAGCGTCTCTTGCATCTCCCTATCTTGCACACCGCGCCCGATCGCATTCGCTGATCAAAAAGGGCCGCAGCCTCCGACGAAAGCCGGAAGTTGAATGTCGTTGGATGGTTGATGTTTTTAACCACCAACGGGGCGCCGCCTACGGCAGCGCTCGCGTTTGAGATTGATATCTACATGACCGACGCTTTTGAAGCGCAGGGCGAACTCGCGCCTGTGCAATCCGCTACCCATAACGAATTCACCGCTGTCGCGGAAACCGTGTCCGAGGCGCCGATCCTCGACGCACTGGACGCCGCAGCCCCCGAGGCCGCCGAAGCCGAAGCGCCTGCTGCGCCCAACGGTTTCATCAAGCTGGGCCTCGCACCCGAACTGATCGCCGCCGTGGCCGACCTGGGTTTCACCCAGCCCACGACCGTGCAAGACAAGGTGATCCCGCTCGCCATGGGCGGCGAAGCCGGCCAGGACGGCAAGGCCCGTTTTGTCGACCTGATGGTGTCCAGCCAGACCGGTTCGGGCAAGACCGCAGCCTTCCTGCTGCCCGTGCTGCACACGCTGCTCAAGCGCCAAGCCGAAGCCGAAGCTGAAGCCAAGGCCGAGTTCCAGCGCCTGGCCGCTGAAGCTGCTGCCCGCGGCGAAGCACCGCTCAAGAAGCCCAAGCGCAAGGACCCGACCAACACCCGTCATTTCAAGGCCGCCACCCCCGGCGCCCTGATCCTGTGCCCGACGCGCGAACTCGCGCAGCAAGTTGCACACGACGCCATCGAACTGGTGCGCCATTGCCGCGGCCTGCGCGTTGCCAACGTGGTGGGCGGCATGCCCTACCAGCTGCAGATCGCCAAGCTGCAGAACGCCGACCTCGTGGTTGCCACGCCGGGCCGTCTGCTCGACCTGCAGCGCTCGCAGCAGCTCAAGCTCGACCAGGTCAAGTTCCTGGTCGTCGACGAAGCCGACCGCATGCTCGACCTCGGCTTCTCCGACGACCTGGCTGAAGTCAACCAGCTCACCATCGAGCGCCAGCAGACGATGATGTTCAGCGCCACCTTCGCGCCGCGCATCCAGCAGCTGGCCCAGCGCGTCATGCGCGAGCCGCAGCGCATCACCATCGACAGCCCGCAAGAGAAGCACGCCAACATCAAGCAGTCGCTGTACTGGGCTGACAACAGCCAGCACAAGCGCAAGCTGCTCGACCACTGGCTGCGCGACACCAGCATCAACCAGGCGATCGTGTTCGCCAGCACGCAAGTCGAGTGCGACGGCCTCGCCAACGACCTGCAGCAAGAAGGCTTCAGCGCCGTCGCGCTGCACGGCGCCCTGAGCCAGGGCCTGCGCAACCGCCGCCTGATGGCACTGCGCCAGGGCCAGGTGCAGATCCTGGTGGCCACCGACGTTGCCGCCCGCGGCATCGACGTGCCGACCATCACCCACGTCTTCAACTTCGGCCTGCCGATGAAGGCCGAGGACTACACCCACCGCATCGGCCGCACCGGCCGTGCCGGTCGCGATGGCCTGGCCATCACGTTCGCCGAGTTCCGCGATCGCCGCAAGATCATGGACATCGAGCAGTACAGCCGCCAGCAGTTCAAGGCGGAAGTGGTTGCCGGTCTTGAGCCGCAACAACGCATGCCGCAATCGCGTCCCCCGATGGGCGAGTACCGCGGTGGCCGCGGCGACAACCAGTCGCGTGACCGCAAGTTCGGCAACGGCGGTGCAGGCGGCGGCGGTGGCGGTGGCTACCGCGGCAACAACGGCGGCGGCTATGCCGGCGCCAGCGGCTTCAACGACCGCAACGCACGCGGCCCGGCTCCGAGCCACGGTCACCAAGCCCCGCGCGGCTTCCAGGGCGGCGGCAACAACGCCGGCTTCGGCGGCGGTCGTGACGAAGGCGGCAATGGCGGCGGTGGTGGCGGCTACGGTCGCAAGCCGGGCTGGGGCGACAGCGCCCCGCGCGGTGGCCACGGCCATGGCGGCGGTCGCGGCGACGGTGGCTTCGCGCCCCGTGAAGGCTTTGCACCCCGCGAGGGCTTCGCCCCCCGCGAAGGTTTCGCACCGCGCGGCAACGGCGCCGGTCACGGTGGCCCGGGCAAGGTGTTCGTGCCCCGCGACGCGCAAAAGCGCGCGTTCAAGCCCAGCCGCTGATCTTTCCTGCAAGCGGCCTTGAAAAAGGCTGCTTCTCCCAAAAAGCCCGCGCTTCTCACGAACGCGGGCTTTTTCGTTGTCGGGTTTCCGAGCAGCCCGATTTGCATGAAGTTGGTTGACACCTGAATCGATGAAAAGTAATGTAATAGCGCATTGCTTCTCCCGGGTCCGTTCGCGGCTGCCGGTTCATCGACACCTGTTCTCGACTTTCGATCATGAAAATTGCGATTCTTGGGGGTGGCCACGGCGCCTATGCGGCCGCCGCGGACCTGTCTGAAACCGGCCATGAAGTGCGCCTGTGGCGCCGCGACGCCGCGGCGCTCGAACCCGTCGTGCAAGCCGGCGCGATCACGTTGAAAGATGCCGCCGGTGTGCGCGAGGTGCCCATCGCGCTCGCCACCGCCGACATCGGCGCGGCGCTGAAGGGCGCCGAACTCATCGTCATTCCCACGCCCGCTATCGCCCAGCACGACATCGCGCTGGCCATGGCGCCGCACCTGGTCGACGGGCAGGTCGTGTTCCTGCCGCCGGGCACCTTCGGCAGCTACGTGATGGCGCAGACGGTGAAGGCCACCGGCAACCGCGCCGATGTGGCCTGGGCCGAGACCGGCACCTTGCCGTACCTTGCGCGCAAGCACGGCGAGCGCGAAGTCAACGTCACCATCCGCGCGATCCGCCTGCCCACCGGCGTCTACCCGGCGCGCAAGGAGGCGCAGGCCATCGAGGTGATCCGCCGCGCCTACCCGGCCGTGCACGGCTGCGGCGATGCGCTCTCGGGCGCACTGATGAACGCCGGCCCCGTCATCCACCCGCCGCTGATGGTGATGAACGCCGCGCCGCTGCAGCACTTCGAGCGCTGGGACATTCACAACGAAGGCACGCAGCGCGCCGTGCGCGACGTGACCGACCGGCTCGACCGCGAGCGCATGGCTGTGCGCGAGGCCTTCGGGCAGGGCGCGCCGCACTATCCGCTGGCCGACCACTACAACAACGACCAGTGGATGTACGGCGATGCGCACAAGCAGCTCGTCAAGTCGGGCGACTGGCGCGAGAACATCGACCTGCACACGCACCGCTACATCACCGAAGACACCGAACTCGGCCTGGCCTTCCTGGCCTCGGCCGCGCGCCATGCGGGCGTCGATGCGCCCATCGCCCACGGCCTGCTGGCCATCGTGGGCGGCTTCCTCGGGCGCGACCTGCGCCAGGGCCCGCGCACCTTCGAAAGCCTGGGTCTGGCCAGCCTGAGCGCGACCCAGCTCAAGCAGAGGCTGCACGATGGCGAATGAGCCCGCGCCGCCGCGCTTTGCTGCCGTGGGCGCCGGCCGCATGGGCCGCGGCATCGCCATCGCGTTCGCCTATGCGGGCCATCGCATCGCGCTGATCGACCTGCGCCCGCGCACGCCCGAGGCCTGGCAGCGGCTGCGCGACGAGGCGCAAGCGGAAATCACCGCGAGCCTCTCAGGCCTTGCGCAGCTCGGCGTGATCGATGCCTCGCAGGTCGAGCGCATCGCCGCGCGCGTGGATTTCGTGAATGCAGCAGAAGCACCGCGCGCACTGGCCGCCGCCGAGCTGGTGTTCGAAGGCGTGCCCGAAACCATGGACGCCAAGCGCGAAGCCTTCGAGCACCTCAACCGCCATTGCAGCGACGATGCGATCCTCACCTCGACCACCAGCAGCATCCTCGTGACGCAACTGGCCGCGCTGGTGCGTCGCCCCGAGCGCTTCCTGAACATGCACTGGCTCAATCCCGCGTACGTGATTCCCGTGGTCGAACTGAGCTGCCATCCCGGCACCGATGCCGGCGTGCTCGCACGCACGAAGGCACTGATGGAGGCCATCGGCAAGCTGCCCGTGGTCTGCGGCGCGTCGCCGGGCTACATCGTGCCGCGTCTGCAGGCGCTCGTGATGAACGAGGCGGCCCGCATGATCGAAGAAGGCGCTGCCACAGCGGAAGAAATCGACAAGGCCACGCGCTACGGACTGGGCCTGCGCTTCGCGGCGCTCGGCGTGGTCGAGTTCATCGACTTCGGCGGCTGCGACATCCTGCACCACGCGAGCCGCGAGATGTCGGCCTCGCTCGATGCGGGCCGCTACACCGCGCCGGCCATCGTCGGGCGCATGGTCGAAGAAGGCCGGCTCGGCCTGAAGACCGGCAGCGGCTTCTACAACTACGCGGGCCGCGACACTGCCGCCTACCGGCGCGACGTGCTCTCGCGCACGCTCGGTGAACTCAAGCACGCGGGCCTGTGGCGCGCACCGGCCGACGAGACGCTGTCATGACGATCCGCCGTGCCTTCGCCGACCTGTCGGTGGGGCAGGTGCACCACGCCGTGTGCGGCGACGCGCAGGCACCGGCCGTGCTGCTGTTGCACCAGTCGCCACGCAGCTGGACCGAGTACCGCGAGGTGCTGCCGCGGATCGCCGGCGCGGGCTACCGCGCCATCGCGATGGACACGGCGGGCTTCGGCGATTCGGCCGATGGCGGCGTGCCGGCGAGCATTGCGCAGTGGGCGCGCGTCGCGTGCGAGCTGCTCGATGCGCTCGGCATTGCGCGGGCCGACGTGGTGGGGCATCACACCGGCGGTGTGGTCGCGATCGAACTGGCCGCGGCGTTTCCCGAGCGCGTGCGCAGCCTCGTGCTGTCGTCCACGCCGTACACCGACGAGGTGTTTCGCCGCGCCCGCGCGCAGCGTCCGCCCATCGACGAAGTGGCGCCCAGCGACGACGGCAGCCACCTCGCCGCGCTGTGGCAGAAGCGGCAGGCCTTCTATCCGCCGGGGCGTCCCGATCTGCTCGAGGCCTTCGTGCGCGATGCGATGAAGGTCGGTCATCGTGTTGAAGAAGGGCACCGCGCCGTGGCCTCGTACCGCATGGAAGAGCGCATCAGCCGCGTGACGCAACCGACGCTCATCGTGCGCGCCACGCTCGACCCTTTTGCCGCACCGCATGCGGCAGAGTTGCTGCATCACCTGCCGCAGGCGCGCATCGTCGACATCGACGGCGGCATGGTGCCCTTGCCCGACCAGATGCCCGAGGCCTTCGCGCGCGCGGTGCTCGAATTTCTGGGGACGCGGCCATGAAGGCGGTTCGCATCCATGGCTTCGATGCGGTGCCGGTGCTCGAAGACCTGGCCGAGCCTGTGGCGCGATCCGGCCGCACCCTCGTGCGCATGCAGGCCGCGACCGTCGGCCACATCGACCGCACCGTGTGGCAAGGCCGCTTCCTGCGGCATCCGCCGCTGCCTTACACGCCGGGTGTGGAAGCCGCGGGCGTTGTCGTCGCGAGCGAGCGTTATGCAGAGGGGCAACGCGTGTGGTTGCGCGGCAGCGGATTGGGCACGCTGTTCGACGGCACCTGGTGCGAGCTGATCGATGCACCCGACGACGCACTCGGTGTGTTGCCCGATGCGGTGTCGATGGCGCTCGGCGCGGCGTTCTTCTCGCCCACCACATCGGCGTGGGTCGCCTTGCATGAGGTCGCCCGATTGAAGGCTGGAGAGCAAGTGCTGGTGACGGGCGCAAGCGGCGCGGTGGGTTCGTTGGTGATGCAGTTGGCACGCGATGCCGGCTGCACCGCAACGCCGGTCGATCCGAAGGCCGTGCCGCCTGAAGTCGCCAGCGCCGACCTGCTCATCGACACCGTCGGCGGCGACGTGCTCGCCACCGCCTTGCCTGCCGTGCGCCCCGGCGGTCGCGCCGTGCTGATCGGCTACACCGCCGGTCCGACGCTGCAGCTGGACATCGCGCACTTCCTGCAGCGTGACGTGGCGCTGCTGCCGCTCAACATGTTCAGGCGCGAAGCCGCAGGCCGCGCAGCCGCTCCCGAGTTGCTTGCGCGCCTGGCCGATGGCCGCCTGCACCTCGACGTGCAGCCCTTCGCGCTCACCGATGCAGCCCTCGCGCTCGACTGGATTGCGCAACGTGGCCATCGCGGCCGCGCGGTGCTCGTGCCTTAGTCTTCGTCGGGTACCTCGACCGGCACATGCACGTGCAGGTCGATCATCTGCCGCAGCGTCTGCTTGAGCTCTTCGGCGCGTCGCAGGCCGAAGGGTTCGAGCACACGGCGCTCGTGTTCGCGCGCCAGTTCCATCAGATGCTCGACTGCTTTCAGTCCCGCGGGCGTGATGCGCACCAGCGTGATGCGGCGATCACTTTCATGGGGCAGGCGTTCGACCTGGCCGCGCGCTTCCATGCGGTCGAGCAGCCGCGTCACTGTCGGCTGCTTGGTCACCGTCACCTGCGCGAGCTGGCCGATGCTGACTGCGTCGCTGCCCGCCAGCGACGCCATCACGCGCCACTCCGACACCGAGAAACCCTGCTGCCGCGCCACCTCGTGGAACTCCGAAGAGATCAGCTGGCTGGCCTGCGCAAGCAGCGCGGGCAGGTAGTCGTCGACGAAGCGATGCGTTTCCTTGAGCGGTTCAGACATGACGGTGCCTCCTGTTTGCCGCAGGCATGCGGATTGCATGGCTAGGGTAATTCATGATTGTGGATACATTCATTTCTAAACATTATAGGAACCGTGATGTGACCCCGGGGCCGCATCCTCCCACGAGAAAGAAGAAGGACATCCATGGCTGAGCGTTCGTTCGTCGAAGAAGTCAAGAAGCTGCGACTTACTGGTGGAGAAGTGTTCCGCGGCGAAGGCATTCTGGCCGTCACCAAGGCCCTGCTGGAGTCGGGCGTGTCGTATGTGGCGGGCTACCAGGGCGCTCCTATCTCGCATCTGATGGATGTGCTGGCCGATGCGCAAGACATCCTGGCCGACCACGGCATCCGCTTCGAGAACAGCGCCAGCGAAGCCACTGCCGCTGCCACGCTGGCCGCCTCCGTCAACTACCCGCTGCGCGGCGCCGTCACCTTCAAGGCGACCGTGGGCACCAACGTGGCCTCTGATGCATTGGCCAATCTGGCCTCGGGCGGCGTCACCGGCGGCGCGCTCATCATCGTGGGCGAGGACTACGGCGAAGGCTCGTCGATCATGCAGGAGCGCAGCCATGCGTTCGCCATGAAGTCGCAGATCTGGCTGCTCGATCCGCGGCCCAACCTGCCGAGCATCGTCGATGCGGTGAAGACCGGCTTCGATCTCTCGGAGGCCAGCAACACGCCCGTGATGCTGCAGCTGCGCATCCGCGCCTGCCACGTGCACGGCCACTTCATCGCGGGCGACAACAAGCGCGCCAAGTTCACCTTGAAAGAGGCGCTGGAGAACCCGCAGCGCGACGTCAGCCGCATCGTGCTGCCGCCCGCGAGCTTCGTGCACGAACAAGAGAAGGTGAAAGACCGCTGGCCCGCCGCCGTGCGCTTCATCGAGGAGCGCCAGCTCAACGAGTTCTTCTCCGAAGACGCCGACGACATCGGCATCATCGTGCAGGGCGGCAGCTACAACACGCTGCTGCGTGCGCTCGAACGCCTGGGCCTGGCCGACGTGTACGGCGAGACCCGCGTGCCGCTGTACGTGATGAACGTGGCCTATCCCGTCATCGAGAGCGAAGTCATCCGCTTCTGCGAAGGCAAGCGCGCCGTGCTCATCGTGGAAGAAGGCCAGCCCAACTTCGTCGAGCAGAACCTTGCGACCATCCTGCGCCAGGCTGGCTCCGCCACCGCGCTGCACGGCAAGGACATGCTGCCCATGGCCGGCGAATACACGACGCTCGAACTGCTCAAGGGCACGCGCACCTTCTGCGAGCGCTACGAACGCCTCGCGCCGCTTCCCGTGCCTGCACCGGTGCGCAAGGTGATTCCGCTGAAGGAAGTGGCGGCCATCGGCGTCGACGATGCGCCCGAGCCCGCGCAGCTGTCGAGCGCGCTCGGCGACGTGGTGCATTCGCGCCCGCCGGGCTTTTGCACCGGCTGCCCCGAGCGCCCCATCTTCAGCGCGATGAAGCTGGTCGAGCGCGAACTCGGTGCGCACCACGTGAGCGCCGACATCGGCTGCCATCTGTTCTCGATCCTGCCGCCCTTCAACATCGGCAACACGACGATGGGCTACGGCCTCGGCGGCGCGGGCGCTTCGGCACTCAACGCACCGGCCGGCAAGCGCGCGATCTCGATGATGGGCGACGGTGGCTTCTGGCACAACGGCCTGACGAGCGGCGTGGCCAACGCGGTCTTCAACAAGAGCGACAACCTCACCATCATTGTCGACAACAACTACACCTCGGCCACGGGCGGGCAGGACATCCTCTCGTCGACCGCCGTCAACAAGACGCGCAGCACCGGCCACGAAATCGAGCGCGCCGTGCGCGGCGTGGGTGTCGAATGGGTGAAGACGATCCGCCGCACCTACGACGTCGCCGGCATGCGCGACGCGCTGAAAGACGCACTCACCACCACGAAGAAAGGCCCCAAGGTCCTCATCGCCCAGTCGGAGTGCATGCTCAACAAGCAGCGCCGTGAGAAGCCGCTGGTGCGCAAGGCCATCGCCGACGGCAAGCGCATGGTGCGCGACAAGTTCGGCGTCGATGCCGACACCTGCACCGGCGACCACTCGTGCATCCGCCTGTCGGGCTGCCCCTCGCTGTCGATCAAGCCCAACCCCGATCCGCTGCGCATCGACCCCGTCGCCACCGTGCTCGACAGCTGCGTGGGCTGCGGCAACTGCGGCGACGTCTCGCACGCCGCCGTGTTGTGCCCCTCGTTCTACAAGGCGCAGGTCGTGAGCAACCCGACGGCCTGGGACCGCTTCCGCCAGCGCGTGCGCAGCACCGTCATCGGCTGGCTGCAGCGCGGCGACGCGCGCCGCCGTGACGCCTATGCCTTCTGACGCCATGACGAACACCGTTCAACCCATCAAGATCGCCATCCTCGCCATGGGCGGGGAGGGCGGCGGCGTGCTCGCCGACTGGATCGTCGACATGGGCGAGGCCAACGGCTACGTCGCCCAGACCACCTCGGTGCCGGGCGTGGCCCAGCGCACCGGCGCGACCATCTACTACGTCGAGCTGTACCCCGATGCGCAGGCGCACGCCGACGGCGGACGCCCCGTGCTCGCGCTGATGCCGCTGCCGGGCGATGTCGACGTGGTGCTCGCCTCCGAGCTCATGGAAGCCGGCCGCGCGGTGCAGCGCGGGCTGGTCACGCGCGACCGCACCACGCTCATCGCCTCCACGCATCGCGTCTTCTCCATCGCCGAAAAGAGCGCCATGGGTGACGGCCGTGTCGACAGCGACCAGCTGCTCGCCCACACCGCGCGCGCCGCCAAGCGCTTCATCCGCTTCGACATGGCGCAGGCCGCCGAAGCCTCGGGCAGCGTGATCAGCGCCGTGCTGTTCGGCACGCTCGCGGGCTCGGGCGTGCTGCCCTTCGGCCGCGCGCAGTTCGAAGCCACCATCGAGCGCGGCGGCGTGGGCGTGAAGCCTAGCCTCAAGGCCTTCGGTGCGGCATTCGATCGCGCACAGGACGGCGACGACGGCGAACCCGCCAAGGTGGCACCGGCCGCCACGCCCGCACCGCAGCCGCGCCACCCGGCCGTGCGCGCGCTGGTCGAGCGCGTGCAGCGCGACTTTCCGCTGCCCGCGCAAGACTTCCTGCTCGAAGGCGTGCGCCGCCTCATCGACTACCAGGACCTGGCCTACGCCGGCCTGTACCTCGATCGCATGGCCGCCATTGCCAAGCTGCCCGACGACGCCCACCGCCTGCTGCGCGAAACCGCACGCCACCTCGCGCTGTGGATGTCCTACGAAGACACGGCCCGCGTTGCTGCCCTGAAGACCCGCGCGACCCGCTTCGAGCGCGTGCGCGGCGAGGCCGGCGTGCAGCCGGGCCAGGTGCTCGCCATCCACGAGTACATGCACCCGCGCCTGCAGGAAATCTGCGAGACGCTGCCCGGCGGCATCGGCCGCTGGCTCATGCACTCCACCTTGCCCAAGAAGATCGTCGAGCGCTTCACGCAGCACGGCCGCGTGATCCGCACCAGCTCGCTGCGCGGCTATCTGATGCTGCGCACCGTGGCCGCGATGAAGCGCTGGCGCCGCTCGACGATGCGCTACGCCGACGAAAGCCGCCGCATCGAAGAGTGGCTGCAACGCATCGCCGCCACCGCGCAGCGCAACCCCGCGCTTGCCGTCGAACTCGCCCAGTGCCAGCGCCTCGTCAAGGGCTACAGCGACACGCACGAGCGCGGCCTGCGCAACTACGACACCGTGATGCGCGCGTTCGAACGTGCCGGTGCCGCGCTGGCGCCTGCCACCTTGCGCGAACTGCGCGACGCCGCGCTCGCCGACGAACACGGCCACAAGCTGCAAGCCGCGCTGGCGCAGCACGCCCTGGCCTGAAGAGACGAAGGGACCCCGCCCCATGACCGCCCCCACGCTCCAGCTTCGCGTCGCCGAAGCGCGCGCCCTCAACCCGCTGATCCGCCTGCTGCGCCTGCGCGCCGAAGACGGCCGCGCGCTGCCCGGCTTCGCCGCCGGTGCGCACATCCGCGTGCAGGTGACGCTGGCTGACGGCACCACCGACTGGCGCCACTACTCGCTCATCAACTTCGCGACCGAGCGCAACGCCACCAACGCCCCGACCGACTACGTGATCGCCGTGCGCAAGGAGGCCGAAGGCCGCGGCGGCTCGCGCTTCATGCACGAAGGGCTGGCCGAGGGCAGCGTGCTCACCATCGAGCCGCCGAAGAACGACTTTCCGCTGCACACCGGCCCGGGCGGCTCGGTGCTGGTGGCCGGCGGCATCGGCGTCACGCCGCTCGCCTCGATGGCCGCGCGCCGCCGTGCCGAAGGCGCTGCCGTGCGCATGCACTACGCCGGCCGCAGCCGCGATCTCATGGCCTTCCTGCCCGAGCTGCAGGCGCTGCTGGGCGACGACCTGCGCGTGCATGCCGACGCCGAGGCCGGTGCACCGCTCGACATCGACGCGCTGCTCGACGGCGCGCCCGCCGGCGACCGCCTCTACGTTTGCGGCCCCAAGGTCATGCTCGATGCCGTGCTCGCACGCACCCAGGCCCGCGGCTGGGAACACGACCGCGTGCACTTCGAGCTCTTCACCGAACCCGTCGTGGAGGAGGGCGACCAGCCCTTCGAGGTGGAGCTTGCCCAGTCGGGTCAGCGCTTCACCGTGCCGGTCGGCCAGAGCATCCTCGACTGCCTCATCGAACACGGCTGCGACCCGATGTTCGATTGCAAGCGCGGCGAATGCGGCGTGTGCGCCGTGCCCGTGATCGAGGGCGAGATCGACCACCGCGACTACGTGCTCACCGCCCGCGAGAAGGCGGAAGGCACCGTCATGCAGATCTGCATCTCGCGCGCCAAGGGTGCGCGCCTGGTGCTCGACCTCTGAAGAAAAGCCAGGAAGGAGCCAGGAGAACCATGCCTTCGTACCGAGACAACCCCGATGCCGTTCGCGCGCTCGTGCAGAACGACCGCGTGCACCGCGACCTGTACATCAGCCAGGACCTCTTCGCGCTGGAGCAGGAACACTTCTTTGCCAACACCTGGAACTACGTCGGCCACGAGAGCCAGCTGCCCAAGCCGGGCGACTGGATCACCAACGAGATCGCGGGCCGCCCGCTGATCGTCGTGCGGCACAGCGACGGCAGCGTGCGCGTCATGATGAACCGCTGCGCCCACAAGGGCTCGCGCCTCGTGAACGGACCCTGCGGCAACACCGGCAAGTTCTTTCGCTGCCCGTACCACGCCTGGACCTTCAAGACCGACGGCGCGCCGCTGGCCATTCCGCTGAAGACCGGCTACGAGCACACGCAGCTGCACGAATGCGAGTCGGGCAAGGGCCTCACGCCCGTGAAGCACGTGCGCAGCCACCGCGGCTTCATCTTCGTGAAGATCAACGATGCGGGCCCCGACTTCGAAGAGTACTTCGGCGATTCGCTCAGCTCGATCGACAACATGGCCGACCGCTCGCCCGAGGGCGAACTCGAAATCGCTGGCGGCTGCCTGCGCTTCATGCACCAGTGCAACTGGAAGATGTTCGTCGAGAACCTCAACGACACCATGCACCCCATGGTGGCGCACGAGTCGTCGGCCGGCACCGCCAAGCGCATGTGGGCCGACAAGCCCGAAGACGAACCCAAGCCCATGGCCGTGGAGCAGTTCGTGCCCTTCATGTCCGACTACAAGTTCTTCGAGGACATGGGCATCCGCACGTACGACCACGGCCACAGCTTCACGGGCGTGCACTTCAGCATCCACAGCAAGTACAAGGCGATCCCCGCCTACGACGACGCCATGAAGGCGCGCTACGGCGAAGAAAAAACGGCGCAGATCCTGGGCATGGCGCGGCACAACACCGTGTACTACCCGAACCTCACGATCAAGGGCGCGATCCAGGCCATTCGCGTGGTGAAGCCCATATCGGCCAACCAGACGCTCATCGAGAGCTGGACCTTCCGCCTCAAGGGCGCGCCGCCCGAGCTGCTGCAGCGCACCACCATGTACAACCGCCTCATCAACTCGCCGTTCTCGGTGGTGGGCCACGACGACCTGCAGGCCTACCGCGGCATGCAGGCCGGCCTGCACGCCAGCGGCAACGAGTGGGTGAGCCTGCACCGCGACTACGACGAATCGGAACTCAAGGGCGGCGAGATCACCACGGGCGGCACCAACGAGCTGCCCATGCGCAACCAGTACCGCAGCTGGGTCGAACGCATGACGGAGACGATGTAATGGGCACCGTCAACATCACTCGCCAGGACCTCGTCGACTTCGTCGTCAACGAGGCACGCCTGCTCGACACCCGCCGCTACGAGGAGTGGAACGCGCTCTTCACCGACGACGCGTTCTACTGGATTCCGCTCGTGCCCGAGCAGGAAGACGGCCTCAACCACACCTCGCACCTGTACGAAGACAAGCTGCTGCGCGAGCTGCGCATCGAGCGCCTCAAGAGCCCGCGCGCGTTCTCGCAGCAGCCGCCCAGCCGCTGCCACCACCTGCTGCAGGTGCCCGTGGTCGAGACCTTCGACACCGAGGCCCAGCGCTTCGTGGTGCGCACCGAATTTCACTACACCGAATCGCAGGGCGACGAGCTCCAGTTCTACGTCGGCACCTTCTTCCACCACCTCACGGTGCAGGACGGCGCGCTGCGCATGACGCTCAAGCGCGTCGACCTGCTCAACTGCGACGCGGCCCTGCCGGCCGTGCAGCTCTTCATCTAGCAAGGACGCGATGACCCACGCCACCGTCCACCAGGTGTTCGCCGCGACTGCCGCGCGCACGCCGCAGGCCGAATTCCTCTTCACCGAATCGGTGACCGCCGCCGCCTACGGCATCGCCGCCGGTGCCATCCGCTGGGGCGAAGCCGCCGCAGAAATCGAACGGCTGCGCACGGCCTACGCGCAGGCCGGCTACGGCCACGGCCACCGCGTCGGCGTGCTGCTGGAGAACCGGCCCGCCTTCATCTTCCACTGGCTCGCGCTGAACGCGCTCGGCGCGAGCGTGGTGCCGATCAACGCCGAAATGCGCTCGGCCGAGCTGGTCTACCTCATCGGCCACAGCGAGATCGGCCTGGCCGTCACGCTGCCCGAGCGCGCCGCCGACCTGCAGGCCGCTGCCGCACAGGCCGGCGTGGCCTTCGAGACCATGGGCCCCGACGACACCGTGCCGCCCGCGAAGACCGCCGCGCCGCGCGCCGGCGAGCCCCTTGGCACCGACACCGAATGCGGCCTGCTCTACACCTCGGGCACCACCGGCCGGCCCAAGGGCTGCATCCTGAGCAACGCGTACTTCCTGCGCGCGGGCGAGTGGTATGCCGCGCTCGACGGCGTGTGCAGCATCCGCCCCGACGCCGAACGCGTGATCACGCCGCTGCCGCTCAACCACATGAACGCGATGGCGTTCTCGACCATGGTGGTGCTGGTGGCGGGCGGTTGCCTCGTGCAGCTCGACCGCTTCCACCCGAAGAGCTGGCTGGCCAGCGCGAAGGAAAGCGGCGCGACCATCGTGCATTACCTGGGCGTGATGCCCGCGATGCTGCTGTCGGCCCCCGCGTCGCCGGCCGACCGCGACCACGCGATCCGCTGGGGCTTCGGCGCCGGTGTCGACCGCAAGAACCACGCGCCCTTCGAAGAACGCTTCGGCTTCCCGCTGGTCGAGGCCTGGGCCATGACCGAGACCGGCGCGGCCGCCTGCATCATGGCCAATCGCGAGCCGCGCCTCGTGGGCACGAGCTGCTTCGGTCGGCAGGAAGACTTCGTCGAGATCCGCCTCATGGGCGAAGACGGCAGCGACGTGGGCACCGACATGCCCGGTGAACTGCTGGTGCGCTCGGCCGGCGCCGACCCGCGCCGCTACTTCTTCTCCGGCTACCTGAAAGACGAAGAAGCCACGCGCGAAGCCTGGGCCGACGGCTGGTTCCACACCGGCGACCTCGTGCGCCGCGACGCCGACGGCAATTTCTTCTTCGTCGATCGCAAGAAGAACGTGATCCGCCGCAGCGGCGAGAACATCTCGGCCGTCGAGGTCGAGAGCGTGCTCAACCAGCACCCGGCCGTGAAGACCTCGGCCGTGGCCGCCACGCCCGATGCGGTGCGCGGCGACGAGGTGCTCGCCTGCATCGTGCTGCGCGAAGACACCGGTGCGGCGCAGCGCGAAGCGGTCGCGGCCAGCATCGTCCAGCACGCGCTCGCGCAGCTGGCGTACTACAAGGCGCCCGGCTACGTCGCTTTCGTCGAGGCGCTGCCGCTCACGCCCTCGCAGAAGATCCAGCGCGGCCAGCTGCGCGAGATGGCGCAGACGTTGCCGGGCCAGGGCCATTGCATCGACACGCGCTCCATGAAGAAACGACAAGTGGGGCAGGCATGACCAAGCGCAACCGGCTTTCCTACGAAGGCGTCGCGGTCGCGGTGCCCGTCACCGTGCCCTACGTGCGCTACTCCACGCGCACCGCGCACTGGTTCGTCGGCCAGGCCATCGACGCGCTGGTGCAGGCCAGCGGCGTGGCCAAGGAACAGATCGACGGCCTGTGCCTGAGCAGCTTCTCGCTCTCGCCCGACACGGCCGTGGGCGTCACGCAGCACCTGGGCCTGTCGCCGCGCTGGCTCGACCACATGCCCACCGGTGGCGCCTCGGGCGTGATGTGCCTGCGCCGCGCGGCGCGCGCCGTGCAGGCGGGCGATGCCGACATCGTCGCCTGTGTGGGCGCCGACACCAACCACGTCGACTCCTTCCGCCAGACGCTGGGCAGCTTCAGCAACTTCGCGCGCGACGCGAGCTACCCCTACGGCTCGGGCGGCCCGAACTCGATCTTCGCGTTCATCACTGCCAACTACATGCGCACCTACGGCGCCACGCGCGAAGACTTCGGCCGCATCTGCGTGGACCAGCGCACCAACGCGCTGGGCAACCCGAACGCCATGTTCAAGAAGGGCCTCACGCTCGACGAGTACATGGCCGCGCGGCCCATCTCCGACCCGATCCATCTGTTCGACTGCGTGATGCCCTGCGCCGGTGCCGACGCCTTCCTCGTGATGAGCGAGGAGCGCGCACGCGACCTGGGCCTGGCGCACGTGGTGATCCGCGGCGCCATCGAGCGCCACAACGCCTACGCCGAAGACCCGGTGATGGTGCAGGGCGGTTGGCGCATGGACCGCGACGACCTCTACGCGCAGGCCGGCGTGCAGCCCGCGGCGCTCGACTTCGTGCAGACCTACGACGACTACCCCGTCATCGTGATGATGCAGTTCGAAGACCTGGGGTTCTGCGAGAAGGGCGAAGGCTCGGCCTTCGTGCAGGCCAACACCATGACCTTCGACGGCAGCTTTCCGAACAACACCAGCGGCGGCCAGCTCTCGGCCGGGCAGGCCGGTGCGGCGGGTGGCTTCCTCGGCATGGTCGAGGCGATCCGACAACTGACCGACCAGGCCGGCGCGCGCGCCGTACCCAACGCCCAGCTGGGCCTTGTCGCCGGCTTCGGCATGGTGACCTACGACCGCTGCCTGTGCACAGGCGCCGTCATCCTCGGGAGACCCGCATGACGATGCCGATGATGCGCCCCCCGCGCAAGAACCCGGTGCTGCGCACCCGGCAGATGAACCTGCCGCCCGGCGCGCGCGGCCGTGTCGCGCTCGGCCTCACGGCCGCTGCCGCCGAAGGCCGCTTCGAGCTGCAGACCTGCGAAGACTGCGGCACGGTGCAGTACCCGCCGCGCGAGGTCTGCCACAAGTGCCTGTCGTCGGCGCTGCGCTGGCGCGCACAGAGCGGCGAGGGCGCGCTGCTCGGCAGCACCACGCTGCACCACAGCAACGACCTGTTCTTTCGCGAGCGGCTGCCCTGGCGGCTGGGCCTGGTGCACCTCGACGCCGGCCCGACGCTCATGGTCCACCTGCACGGCGAGGTCGGCGAGGCGCCACAACGCGGGCAACCCGGAGGGGACGCGCTACCGCGCGTCCGTGTCGGCGCCCGGCTCGACCGCGCAGGCCAGGCCGTTCTCATTGCTTTTCCGAATGAAGGGAGTCCCCACATGGCCGACGACAAGATGCTGCGCGAAATGACCAGCGACCCGAAGTTCCGCAAGGTGCTGGTGACCGACGGCAAGACCGAAACGGGCCAGGCCATCGTGCGTGCGCTGGTGAAGGCCGGT
Organism: Variovorax sp. EBFNA2; assembly: GCF_033802765.1. Classification (NCBI taxonomy): domain Bacteria; kingdom Pseudomonadati; phylum Pseudomonadota; class Betaproteobacteria; order Burkholderiales; family Comamonadaceae; genus Variovorax; species Variovorax sp. EBFNA2. The sequence goes on along the minus strand of NZ_CP138496.1, from coordinate 4,932,164 downwards.
GCCGACATCGTCTGGGTCGGCCATGCCGAACCGTGGAAGAAGATGGGCGACGGGCTCGACGACATCTCGGCGCTGCCGCAGGTCACGCTGGTGCCGCTCGACCTCACCAACGGCCGCCAGGTGACCGAGCTGGCCGGCTCCATCGGCGGCAAGGTCGACATCGTGATCAACAACGCCGAGGTGCACCGCACCTTCGGCATCGGCGCGCGGCGCGGCACCGACGTGGCCAAGGCCGAGATGGACATCAACTACTTCGGCCTGCTGCGCCTGGCGCAGGAGTTCGGTCCCGCGCTCAAGGGCCGCTCGGCCGATGGCGAGACGGGCGCGACCGCGTGGGTCAACCTGCTGTCGATCTACGCGCTGAGCAACTTCCCGCCGCACGGCACCTTCAGCGCCTCGAAGGCGGCGGCGCATTCGCTCGCGCAATGCCTGCGCGCCGAGATGCGGCCCGCCGGCATCCGCGTGATCAATGTGTTCCCCGGCCCCATCGACGACGAATGGAACCAGCACACGCCGCCGCCCAAGCTGGCGCCCACCGCACTGGCCAACGCCATCGTCAAGGCGCTGCGCGACGGCGTGGAAGACGTGTACCCGGGCGACGTGGCGCAGGAGTGGCTGGAGCGCTGGCGTGACAACCCCAAGGTGCTCGAACGCGAACTCGCGGCGGGCGGCTGAGAACAGGAGCCACACGAATGACCACGACAACCGAACTGATGTCCGCCGCCGAAATCCTCGGCGGCCTCGTGAGCGCCATGGCCAGTGGCCGCATCCGCGTGATCGACCTCACGCAGACGCTCACGCCCGAGTTCCCGCAGATCGCCTTGCCGCCCGAGATGGGCCAGTGCTGGCCCTTCCGCATCGAGGAAGTGTCGAAGTACGACGAGCGCGGCCCGGGCTGGTACTGGAACAACTTTTCCTGCGGCGAGCACACCGGCACGCACTTCGATGCGCCGATCCACTGGATATCCGGCCGCGATCTGCCGAACAACTCGGTCGACACCATTCCCGTGCAGCACTTCGTGGCACCGGCCTGCGTGATCGACTGCTCGGCCGACGTGCAGGGCAACGACGACTACCTGCTGAGCGTGGCCGACATCGAGCGCTACGAAGCCGCGCACGGCCGCATCCCCAAGGGCGCGTGGGTGCTGATGCGCACCGATTGGTCCAAGCGCACCGATCCCGAGGCGTACCAGAACTTCGACGAGACCGGCCAGCACACGCCGGGCCCGAGCACCGAGGCCGTGCGCTTCCTGGTCGAGCAGCGCGACGTGCTGGGCTTCGGCTCCGAAGCCATCGGCACGGATGCGGGGCAGGGCTACCACCTGCGTCCGCCGTATCCCTGCCACTACTACATGCACGGCGCGGGGCGCTATGGGCTGCAGTGCCTGAGCAACCTTGATCTGCTGCCGCCTTCGGGCGCGGTGCTGATCTGCCCGCCGCTGAAGATCGAGAAGGGGAGTGGCAGTCCGCTGCGTGTGCTGGCTTTGGTGGGAGCTTCGCTATGACTCGCTGCTGCGGTTTTGGCTTTGGCTCCTTCTCCCGCCCGCGGGAGAAGGCGGGGGATGAGGGGGCTTGCGTAGGCCTCGGGGGTCACCCTCACCCCAACCCTCTCCCGCAAGCGGGAGAGGGAGCAACGCGGGGAGCGCGCGCATGAACAAGATTGCAGCAGTGACGGGCGGCAGCGCCGGCATCGGCAAGGCGATCTGCGAAGACCTGCTCGCGCAGGGCTACGAAGTGATCTCGCTCGCGCGCCGCAAGGCCGAGATCGATCACCCGAAGATGCACAGCCTCGAGGTCGACCTGGCCGACCGCGCCGCCACCGGCGAAGCTGTGCGCGAACTCGTCGAGCGCTTCGCACCCACCACCATCGTCCACAACGCTGGCGTCATCCGCGCTGCGTTGCTGCCCGAGGTGAAGCTCGACGACCTCGACGCGCTGGTCGACCTGCACCTGGGCTGTGCGATTCAGCTCGTGCAAGGCGCATTGCCCGCGATGCGTGCGCAGCGCTTCGGCCGCGTGGTGTTGCTGTCGTCGCGCGCCGCGCTGGGCCTGGCCACGCGCACCAGCTACTCGGCCACCAAGGCCGGCATGCTGGGCATGGCGCGCACCTGGGCGCTCGAACTTGCCGCAGACGGCATCACGGTGAACGTGGTGGCGCCGGGCCCGATCCGCACCGACATGTTCTACGACGTGGTCGAGGCCGGCAGCGAGAAGGAGCGCGCGCTCGCGGCCTCTGTGCCCGTCAAACGCCTGGGCGAATCGGCCGACGTGGCACGCGCCGTGCGTTTCTTCGCCGCGCCCGAGAACAGTTTCGTCACCGGCCAGGTGCTGTACGTCTGCGGCGGCACCAGCGTCGGCAGCCTCGCCCTCTAGTTTCATTTCAGCGTTCGTCTCGTCTCGTTTCGTTCCGTTCAAAAACATCACCTCTGGAGCACCGCCATGAAAGTCATGAACCGAATTCGCACCCTCGCGGCCGTTGTCGCGGGCCTCGGCGCGCTGGGCGCCACCGGCGCCTGGGCCGCCGATCTCAAGGTCGGTTTCATCACGTCGCTGTCGGGGCCGGTGTCGTCGCTCGGCATTCCCTACGAAAAGGGCATGAAGGCCGCGCTCGCCTACAAGGCCGAACTCGGCGGCCGCAAGATCCAGCTGGTGCAGCTCGACGATGCGTCCGACCCCACCACGGCCGCACGCAATGCACGCAAGATGATCGACGAGGACAAGGTCGACGTCATCATCGGCACGGCCGGCTCGCCCGGTGCGCTGGCCATTGCCGGCGTGGCGCGCGAAACAAAAACGCCGCTGATCTCCATCGCCAACGCCAACCTGCCGGGCGACGAGGGCGCGTGGATGGTCACGCTGCCGCAGCCGGCGCCGCTCATGGTGAGCGCGGTGGTCGAGCGCATGAAGAAGTCGGGCGTGAAGACGGTCGGCTACATCGGTTTCTCCGACGCCTGGGGCGACCTGGTGTACGGCGCGCTGCAAAAGAGCGCAGAGCCGGCGGGCATCAAGATCGTGTCGAACGAACGCTATGCGCGCGGCGATTCGTCGGTGACGGGCCAGGTGCTGAAGATCGTGGCGTTGCGCCCCGACGCGGTGATCACCGGCACCTCGGGCACGCCCGGCGCGCTGCCGTACCTGGCACTCGCGGAGCGCGGCTACAAGGGCCAGATCTACGGCATGCATGCGCTCATCAACCCCGACTTCGTGCGCGTGGGCGGTGCCTCGGTCGAAGGCCTGCTGGCCCCCACCGGTCCGGTGATCGTGGCCGAGCAGTTGCCCGCCGACAACCCGATCCGCAAGGTGTCGATGGACTTCCGCGCGGCGTACCAGAAGGCCAACGGCGCACCGCCCACCGACGCCTTCTCGGCCTACACCTTCGACGCCTGGCTGGTGTACCTCGACGCCGCCCAGCGCGCGCTCGCCACCAAGGCCGAGCCGGGCACGCCGCAGTTCCGCCTGGCGCTGCGCGATGCCATCGTGAGCACCAAGGAGCTGGTGGGCACGCACTCGGTCTACAACTTCAAGCCGACGGATCGCTATGGCTCGGACGAGCGCTCGCGCGTCGTGGTGAAGCTCGAGAAGGGCCAGTGGAAGCTGGTTCCCTGACACAACACACGCCGGAGCCACCTCAATGAACAAGAACCTGACCCGCGTCCTCGGCCTCACCGCGCTTGCACTGGCGGCCACCCAAGTCATGGCGGCTGATCTCAAGATCGGCTTCATCAGCTCGCTCTCGGGGCCGGTCGCAGCGCTGGGCGTGCCGTACGAGAAGGGCATCCGCGCGGCCATCGCCGAGCGGCCCGAGATCGGCGGGCGCAAGGTGCAGCTCATCGTGCTCGACGATGCATCCGACCCGACCACGGCCGGGCGCAACGCGCGCAAGCTGGTGACGGAAGACAAGGTCGACGTGCTCATCGGCACTTCGGGCGTGCCGGGCGCGATGGCCATCGCCTCGGTGGCGCGCGAGCTCAACACGCCGCTCATCTCGCCCACGCCCGTGACCATTCCGGGCGCGGACGGCGCATGGACCGTCACCGTGTCGCAGCCGTTCCCGCTCATGGTGGCGGGCGTGGTCGAGCGCATGCAGAAGTCGGGCGTGAAGACGGTCGCCTTCATCGGTTTCTCGGACGCGCTGGGCGACCTGGCTTACGACTCGCTGATGAAGAGCGCCGCCACCGCCGGCATCAAGGTGGTGGCGAACGAGCGCTATGCGCGCAGCGACTCGTCGGTGGCCGGGCAGATCCTGAAGATCGTCGCGGCGCGGCCCGACGCGGTGTTCGCAGGCAATTCCGGCACGCCGGGCGCGCTGCCCTACCTGGCACTGGCCGAGCGCGGCTACAAGGGCAAGATCTACGGCACGCACGGCCTCATCAACGCCGACTTCGTGCGCGTGGGCGGTGCCTCCATCGACGGCCTGCAGGTGCCCAGCGGCCCCGTGCTCGTGGCCGACCAGCTGCCCGACAGCAACCCCATCAAGAAGGTCGCGATGGGCTTTCGCAACGCCTACCAGAAGGTGAACGGCACGGTGCCCACCGACGCGTTCTCGTCGTACACCTACGACGCCTACCTGCTGCTGGCCGACGCGGCCTCGCGCACCAAGGGCGAGCCCGGCACGCCGCAGTACCGCACGGCGCTGCGCGACGCGATCGTGGGCACGAAGGAGCTGGTGGGCACGCACGGCATTTACACCTTCAAGCCCGACGACCGCTACGGCTCGGACAAGCGGGGCGTAGTGATCGTGCAGATGAACAAGGGCCAGTGGAAATTGGTTCCCTGATCCCGGCGTAATCGGAGCCCACCACCATGACCACCTACCGCAACCGCCCCGATCTCGTCGCGGCGCTGGTCCGCGACGACCGGGTGCACCGCGACCTGTACCTCAGCGACGAGCTGTTCGCGCTGGAGCAGGAGCGCCTGTTCGCCCACACCTGGGTCTTCCTGGGCCATGCGAGCCAGGTGCCGGAGGCGGGCGATTTCGTCACGCAGGAGATCGCGGGGCGTCCGCTGCTCATGGTGCGCCAGCCCGACGGCGCGGTGCACGTCATGTACAACCGCTGCGCCCACAAGGGCACGCAGCTCGTGACCGACGAGAGCGGCAACACCGGCCGCTTCTTTCGCTGCCCGTACCACGCGTGGACCTACAAGCTCGACGGCGCGCCGCTCGGCCTGCCGCTGAAGAACGGCTACGAGGGCACGCAGCTCAAGGCCTGCGAATCGGGGCAGGGGCTGTCGGTGGTGAAGCATATGAAGGTGTACCGCGACTTCGTGTTCGTGCGCCTCGCGGACACGGGACCGTCGTTCGAGGACTACTTCGGCGACGTGCTCGGCGCGCTCGACAACATGGTCGACCGCTCGCCCGAGGGCAAGCTCACCGTGGGCGGCGGCGTGCTGCGCAACATCGTCCATTGCAACTGGAAGATGTACCTGGAGAACATCAACGACACGGTGCACCCGATGTCGACGCACGAGTCGGCCACCAAGGCCGCCGAGGCGCTGTGGGAAGGGCATGCGCCCACCGACCCCAAGCCGATGGCGATGGAGCAGATATTGCCCTTCGGCTCGGGCTACGAGTTCTTCGACAAGATGGGCGGGCGCGTGTTCGCCAACGGCCACAGCGTGCTGGGCGTGAACTTCAGCATCCACTCCAACTACGCCCAGCTGCCCGAGTACGAAGCCGCGATGCAGGCCGCGCACGGCGTGGAACGCGCCACCGACATTCTTCAACGCTCGCCGCAGAACTCGGTGCTGTACCCGAGCCTGTCGGTCAAGGGCTCGCCGCAGGCCATTCGCGTGATCCGGCCGCTGGCGGCCAACCGCACGCTCATCGAGGCCTGGAGCTTCCGCGCGGCCGGTGCGCCCGCGCTGCTGTTCGAGCGCGCCATGAGCTACAACCGGCTCGTGTTCTCGCCGATGTCGGTGGTGGCGCACGACGACGTGCACCTGTTCGAGAGCATCCAGCAGGGCCTGCGCGCCGGTGGCAACGAATGGGTCAGCCTGCACCGCAACCACGACCCGGCCGAAACGCAGCAGGCCACGGTGACCACCAACGGCACCAACGAGCTGCTCATGCGCAACCAGTTCCGTGCGTGGGCCCAGGCGATGACGGTGGAGGCTGCGGCATGAACGACCCGCGCGACTTCATCGCTCACGAGGCCGCCCTGCTCGACGAGCACCGCTTCGACGAGTGGCTGGCCCTGTTCGCCGACGATGGCCACTACTGGGTGCCGCTGCTCGGCGCGGCGCAGGCCGATCCGTTCTCGCACAACTCGCTGGCCTACGAAGACCGGCTGCTGCTGCAGCTGCGCGTGGAGCGCCTGAAGAACCCGCGCGCGCATTCGCAGCACCCGGCCAGCCACAGCCAGCATGTGCTGCAGCCCTCACGCATCGAGGAAGAAGCCGCCGACGAAGTTCGTCTGCGCACGCCGTTCCTCTACGTCGAGGCGCGCGGCGACGACCAGATTCTGCTGAGCGGCACCGCCCGCCATCGCCTCATCCGCACCCCGACGGGCTGGGCCATCCGCGAGAAGCGCATCGACCTGCTCAACGCCACGCGCGCGTTGCCCGCGATCCAGTTGTTCATCTGAGTTTCTGTTCCTTCCATCCTTCCTCACTGGAGCTACGACATGAAGAACCTGATGCAGACCTTGACGCGCGGTGCCCTCGCCGCAGCGCTGACCGCCTGTGGTGTGGCGAGCGCACTGGCGGCCGACCTCAAGGTCGGTCTCAGCGTGTCGCTGTCGGGGCCCAACTCCTCGCTGGGCGTGCCCTATGCCAAGGGCATGCAGGCCGCGCTGGCCTACAAGGGCGAGGTCAACGGCCGCAAGATCCAGCTGGTGGTGCTCGACGACGGCTCCGACCCGACCACGGCAGGGCGCAACGCGCGCAAGCTCATCGAGGACGAAAAGGTCGACGTGCTCATGGGCACCTCGGGCGTGCCGTCGGCCATCGCAATGGCGCAGGTCGGCAAGGAAGCCAAGACGCCGATGATCGGCCTCACGCCGATCCTGCTCGACCCGAACGAGAACCCGTGGGTCATGACGGTGGCGCAGCCCACGCAGCTCATGATCGATGCGGTGGTCGAGCGCATGAAGCGCAACAACGTCAAGACCGTGGGCTACATCGGTTTCTCCGACGCCTGGGGCGACCTGGTGTACGAGGCCCTCAACAAGGCCGCGCCCGCCGCCGGCATCAAGGTGGTGAGCAACGAGCGCTATGCGCGCGGCGATTCGTCGGTGACCGGCCAGGTGCTGAAGATCGTGGCGCTGCGCCCCGATGCAGTGATGACCGGCGGCGCCGGCACGCCGGGCGCGTTGCCGTTCCTGGCGCTGCAGGAGCGTGGCTTCAAGGGCGGCGTGTACGGGCAGCACGGCCTCATCAACCCCGACTTCGTGCGCGTGGTCGGCGCCGCCGGCCAGAACGCGCTGATGCCCACGGGCCCGGTGATCGTCGCCGAGCAGCTGCCGGCCGACTACCCGACCAAGAAGATCGCGACCGACTTCCGCGCCGTGTTCCAGAAGGTCAACAACGCACCCACCAGCGATGCCTTCTCGGCCTACTCGTTCGACGGCTGGCTGGTGTTCGTCGATGCCGCCTCGCGCGCCATGAAGAAGGCCGAGCCGGGCACGCCCGAGTTCCGCGTGGCACTGCGCGACGCCATCTTCAGTACCAAGGAAGTGGTCGGCACGCACGGCGTCTACACCTTCAAGCCCGGCAGCCTGTACGGCGTGGACGAGCGCGCCCGCGTGATCGTCAAGCTCGACAACGGCCAGTGGAAGCTCGCCCCTTGAATCTCCTCTTTCCCTTCACGACAACGACAACGATGACTCCGACAGAGGTTTTTCTATGAACTGGGACGTGGCGCTGATCCTCGTCACCGACGGCCTGGCCAACGGTGCCGTCTATCTGCTCGCCGGCCTCGGGCTGGTGCTGATCTTCTCGGTCACGCGGGTGGTGTTCGTGCCGTTCGGCGACATCGCGGCCTTTGCCGCGCTGTCGCTGGCGGCCTTCGAAACCGGCCGCGTGCCGCCGACCATCGGCATGGTCGCGGTGCTGGCCGCGCTGGCGCTGGCCACCGAAATCGGCAGCCTGCTGCGGCGCGGCGAGACCGCGCGCATACCGAAGGCGGTGCTGATGTGGGGCGTGCTGCCCGCCATTCCGTGCGTGCTCGCCTGGCTGGCGGCGCGGCCCGGCGTGCCGGTGGCCGTGCACATCGCGGTGGCCGTGCTGCTGGTGGTGCCCATCGCGCCGTTGCTGGCACGCGTGGTGTTCCAGCCGATCGCCGATGCCTCGGTGCTGGTGCTGCTGATCGTGTCGCTCGCGCTGCACTTTCTGCTGTCGGGCCTGGGCCTGCTGTTCTTCGGGCCTGAGGGTTCGCGCACCACGCCGCTCACGAGCGCGGTGTTCACGCTGGGCGACGGCTTCACGGTCAGCGGCCAGGTGGTGCTGATGGTGGGGGCGGCCGTGGTGCTGAGCGGGCTGTTCTTCCTGGTGTTCGAGCGCACGGTGGCCGGCAAGGCGCTGCGCGCCACGGCCGTGAACCGCGTGGGCGCGCGGCTGGTCGGCATCCGGCCGGTGCGCACGGCGCTGCTGGCCTACGGCTGCGCCTCGCTGCTGGCGGGGCTCATCGGCGTGCTGATTGCGCCGGTGACCACCATGTATTACGACTCGGGTTTCATCATCGGCCTGAAGGCCTTCGTGGCCGCGATCATCGGCGGGCTCGTGAGCTACCCGATGACGGCCATCGGTGCGCTGGCGGTCGGCGTGGTCGAGAGCTTTGCGTCGTTCTGGAGCGGCGCGCTGAAAGACGTGATCGTGTTCAGCCTGCTGATCCCGGTGCTCATGCTGCGCTCCTTCATGGCGGCCCATTCGGAAGAGGAAGAAGACGAGGTGGACCAATGAACGGCAACACGAAACGCATGGCGTGGATCGCGGGCGTGATCGTCGTGCTGGCCTTGGTGCCGGCCGTGGCGGGCAGCTTCACGGTCTCGCTGCTGAACGACATCGGCATCGGTGCGCTGGTGGCGCTGGGCCTCGTGCTGCTCACCGGCGTGGGCGGCGCCACCTCGTTCGGGCAGGCGGCCTTCGTGGGCATTGCGGCCTACGCCACGGCGTGGCTCACGACCGCGCAGGGCCTGTCGCCGTGGCTGGGCCTCTTGTTCGCGCTGCTGCTCACGGGCCTGTCGGCACTGGCCATCGGCATGCTCACCTTGCGCCTGGGCGGGCACTTCCTGCCGCTGAGCACCATCGCCTGGGGGCTGTCGATCGCGATGCTGTTCGGCAACGTCGATGCACTTGGACGGCACACAGGCCTGTCGAACATTCCGGCGCTGCAGATCGGCGGCTGGTCGCTGGCCGACCCGCGCGCGATGTACTACCTGATCTGGGTGGTGGTCGGGCTGGCCTGCCTGTTCAGCCACAACCTGCTGCAGTCGCGGCCCGGCCGCGCGATTCGCGGGCTGCGCGGCGGCGCCACGCTGCTGGCGAGCGTGGGGGCGGATGCGTACCGCGTGCGGCTGTCGCTGTTCGTCACGGCGGCGCTGTTCGCAGGGCTGGCAGGCTGGCTCTATGCGCACATGAACCGCTTCGTGAGCCCGTCGCCCTTCGATGTGCGCATGAGCATCGAGTACCTGCTGATGGCGGTGGCCGGCGGGCTCGGGCAGCTCTCGGGGGCGCTCGTGGGCGCGGCCCTGGTGCTGGTGCTGAAGAACGGCCTGCAGGACGTGCTGCCGATGCTCACGCAGCGCGCGGGCCAGTTGGAGGCCGTGGCCTTCGCGGCGCTGTTCATCCTGCTGCTGCACTTTGCGCGCGGCGGCGTGATGGGCCTGCTGCGCCGCTGGACGCGCCGGCGCGGCACGACGCAGGGCGCTTCGCGCTACGCCGGCGCACCGGTCGACCCGCTGCCGCACCGGCAACTGCCGGCGCGCGGCACGCCGGTGCTGTCGGTCAACGGCGCCGTGAAGCGCTTCGGCGGGCTGGTGGCGGTGAACGACGTGAGCTTCGACGTCAAGGCGGGCGAGATCGTCGGCCTCATCGGGCCCAACGGCGCGGGCAAGTCGACCATGTTCAACCTGCTGACCTGCACGCTGCCGATGAGCGCGGGCCAGGTGCGCTTTCTCGAACACGACATCGCCGGCATGCCACAGCGCGCGGTGGCGCGGCTCGGGCTGGCGCGCACCTTCCAGCACGTGAAGCTGCGCCCGCACATGAGCCTGCTCGACAACGTGGCGCTGGGCGCGCATTCGCGCACGCGCTCGGGCATCCTGAAGGCGGGGCTGCGCCTGGACCGCACGGAAGAAAGCCAGATCCTGCAGGAGGCGCAGCGCCAGCTCGACCGCATCGGCCTGGGCGACCGCGCGAACGAGCTCGCGGGCAGCCTGCCGCTGGGCACGCAGCGCATCCTGGAGATTGCGCGCGCGCTGGCCGCCGACCCCGTGCTGCTGGTGCTCGACGAGCCCGCGGCCGGCCTGCGCCGCAAGGAAAAGATGGCCCTGGGCGACCTGTTGCGCAAGCTGCGCGAGGAGGGCGTGACCATCCTGATCGTCGAACACGACATGGACTTCGTGATGAAACTGGTGGACCGTCTGGTGGTGATGAACTTCGGCTCCAAGCTCGTGGAGGGCGTGCCGTCGGCGGTGCGCGCCGACGAGCGCGTGCAGGCGGCTTACCTGGGGAGCGTCGTATGACCGCGATGCTGGAGATTGGTGACCTGCACGTGTCTTATGGGCAGGTCGAGGCGGTGCGCGGCGTGTCGCTCGACGTGCAGCCGGGCCAGATCATCTCGGTGATCGGCCCCAACGGCGCGGGCAAGACCACGCTGCTGGCCGCGGCCATGGGCCTGCTGCCGTGCAAGGGCACGCTGCGCTTCGAGGGTGAAGACCTGCAAGGGCTCGATGTGGAGTCGCGCGTGGAGCGCGGCCTGTGCCTCGTGCCCGAGCGGCGCGAGCTGTTCGGTGAACTCACCGTGCTCGACAACCTGCAGCTCGGCGCCTATGCCAAGCGGCTGCGCGGCGACGCGATGAAGCGGCAGTTGCAGTCGGTGTACGACCGCTTCCCGCGGCTGGCGGAGCGCCGCGCGCAGCGTGCCGACACGCTTTCGGGCGGTGAGCGGCAGATGCTGGCCGTGGGCCGCGCGCTCATGTCGGCGCCGCGCCTGCTCATGCTCGACGAGCCCAGCCTGGGCCTGGCGCCGCTGATCGTGCGCGACATCCTCACCATCGTGCGCAAGCTGCGCGACGACGGCGTGTCGATCCTGCTGGTGGAGCAGAACGCGCGCGCCGCGCTCGAAAGCTCCGACGAAGGCTATGTGCTCGAGACGGGCGAGATCGCGCTCTCCGGCGCCTCGGCCGAACTGGCCAGCGACCCGCGCGTGCAGGCCACCTACCTCGGCGGAGGCACGCACGATGACGAGTGACCCGCGCGCGGTACCGCCGGCGCAACGCACGCTGCCCGCCATGCTGCAGCGGCAGGCGGCGCTGTTCGGCAGCCGCCCGCTGCTGCGCATCGCGGGCCGGCAATGGACGCACGCCGATGCGGCCGACGCGGCGGCCACGCGCGCTGGGGCACTCGCACAGCACGGCGTGGCGCGCGGCGACCGCATCGCCGTGATGTGCGGCAACCGCATCGAGTTTCTCGACACCTTCCTCGGTGCAGGCTGGCTCGGTGCGTCGGTGGTGCCGGTCAACACCGCGTCGATGGGGCCGCAGATCGAATACTTCCTCGCGAACAGCGAGGCGAAGCTGCTGGTGATCGAGGCGGGCTTTCTGGAGCGGCTGGCCACGGCCGACCTGGCCCGCACCGCGCTGCGCGAGGTGTGGGTGGTCGGCGCCATCGACAAGGGCGAAGCGCCGTGGACGCCGCCCGCCGGCGTGCGCGTGTCGGCCTACCCGGCGGGCGCGCAGGCGCTGCCACCTGCCACGGTGCAGCCGGGCGATCCGCTTGCCATCCTCTACACCTCGGGCACCACGGGCCCGGCCAAGGGCGTGATCTGCCCGCAGGCGCAGTACTTCTGGTGGGGCGTGAACAGCGCCGAGGTGCTCGGCGTCGGCCGCGACGACGTGCTGTGCACCACGCTGCCGCTGTTCCACATCAACGCGCTCAACACCTTCGCCCAGGCCGCGCTCACCGGGGCCGAAGTGGTGTTCGAGTCGCGCTTCTCCGCCTCGGGCTTCTGGCCGGCGATGCGCGCCAACGGCGCGACCGTGGTCTACCTGCTCGGCGCGATGGTGCCCATCTTGCTGGCGCAGCCCGAAGGCGAGGGCGAGCGCAACCACCGCGTGCGCACCGGCCTCGGGCCCGGCGTGCCCGCGGCGGCAGGGCAGGCCTTCATGGCGCGCACGGGCGTGGCGCTGCTCGAAGGCTACGGCTCGACCGAAACCAACTTCGCGATCGCCACCGCGCCCGATTCGCCGCGCGGCGGCGTCATGGGCTGGCTGCGCCCCGGTTTCCAGGCCTGCGTGGCCGACGAAGACGACGTGCCGCTGCCGCCCGGCAAGGCCGGCGAGTTGCTGCTGCGTGCCGACGAGCCCTATGCCTTTGCCAGCGGCTACTTCCACATGCCCGAGAAGACCGTCGAGGCCTGGCGCAACCTGTGGTTCCACACGGGCGACCGCGTGGTGCGCGATGCCGACGGCGCGTTCCGCTTTGTCGACCGCATCAAGGACGCGATCCGCCGGCGCGGCGAGAACATCTCGTCCTTCGAGGTCGAGCAGGTGCTGCTGAGCCACCCCGGCGTGGCCTCGTGCGCGGTGTACCCCGTGCGCTCCGAGCTGGCCGAAGACGAGGTGATGGCCGCGCTGGTCGCGCGCGACGGCGTGGTCATCGACCCGGCCGAGCTGGCGCGTTTCTGCGAAGGCCGTCTGCCGTACTTTGCGGTGCCGCGCTACATCGACCTGTTGCCCGATCTGCCGCGCACCGAGAACGGCAAGGTGCAGAAGTTCAAGCTGCGCGAGCGCGGCGTGGGGCCGCAGACCTGGGACGGTCGGCCCGCGAAGGCCTGAGCGGCATGACGCAAGCCACGGCGCTTCCGCTGGCAGGCCGTGTGGCCTTCGTGACCGGCGCGGGGCAGGGGTTGGGCGCGGCCATCGCGCGCGGGCTGGCGCAGGCCGGTGCGCGGGTCGCGCTGGCCGACATCGACGAAGCCAACGCCCAGGTCGTGGCCGCCGAGGTGAACGGCCTCGCGCTGCCGCTCGACGTGCGCGACGAGCAGGCCTTCAACGACCGCTTCGCGCAGGCCGTGGCGCACTTCGGCGCCGTCGACATCCTGGTCAACAACGCGGCGCGCACGCCGACCACCTCGCTGTGGGACATCACGCCCGCCGAGTGGGACGACGTGCTCGCCATCAACCTGCGCGGCAGCTTCTTCGGCTGCCGCATCGCCGGACGCCACATGCGTGAACGCGGCGCGGGCCGCATCGTCAACCTGGCCTCGCTGGCGGGGCAGCAGGTCAGCGGCGCGACCGGCGTGCACTACGCGGCCAGCAAGGCCGGCGTGCTGGCGCTGACGCGTGCCTTTGCGCAGGAACTGGCGCCGCACGGCGTGACCGTGAACGCGCTGGCGCCCGCCGCCATCGACAGCCCCGCGCTCGCTGCGCTGGCGCCCGAGCGGCAGCAGGCGCTGAAGGCCGGCATCCCGCTCGGCCGCTTCGGGCTGGCCGACGAGGTGGCCGCCGCCGTTGTCTACCTGGCCTCGCCGGCCGCGGCCTTCATGACCGGGGCGACGCTGGACCTGAACGGCGGGCGTTTCATGCGGTAGCACCACCGCGGGGCGCAAATGGCTAAAATGATTCAGAACTAAACCATTCAGGTATGCACACAAATTCGCTCACTGGCCGTCATGCCCTCGTCACCGGCGCCGCTCGCGGCATCGGCGCAGAGATCGCCCGCACCCTTGCCGCCCAGGGCGCCAAGCTGACCCTGTTGGGCCGCGATGCGCAGGCCCTGCAGCGCGTGGCCGAGACCCTGGCGGGCAGCGGCCACGGCGTGGTGGCGGCCGACGTGGCCGACCCAGAGGCTGTGCAGTCGGCCTTTGCGCAGGCGCGGGCCGAGCGCGGGGCGGTGACCGTGCTGGTCAACAACGCGGGCGCCGCCGAGAGCGCGCCGTTCCTGAAGACCTCGGTCGAGCTGTGGCAGCGCATGCTGTCGGTCAACCTCACCGGCAGCTTTTTGTGCGCGCAGGCCGCGCTGCCCGACATGCTCGATGCCGGCTGGGGCCGCATCGTCAACATTGCCAGCACGGCGGGGCAGAAGGGCTACGCCTACGTGTCGGCCTACACCGCCGCCAAGCACGGCGTGATCGGCCTCACGCGCTCGCTCGCGCTCGAAGTGGCGCGCAAGGGCATCACCGTGAACGCCGTGTGCCCGGGCTACACCGACACCGACATCCTGCGCAACAGCGTCGCCAACGTGGTCGGCAAGACCGGCCGCAGCGAAGCCGATGCGCTGGCCGAGTTCTCCAGCGTGAACCCGCAAAAGCGCATCGTGCAGCCCGCCGAAGTGGCCGATGCCGTGCGCTGGCTGTGCGGCGAAGGCGCCGCGTCGGTCACCGGCCAGTCGGTCTCCGTTTCCGGAGGAGAAGTCACATGAACCGCAACGATGCCTCGCATGCCGTGCTGAGCGACGCCGAAGAACTCGGCCACGAAGGCCGCGCCGGCCATGAAGACCACGCCATGCTCAAGCTGTGGCTGCGCATGCTCGCGAGCACCACGCAGATCGAAGCCGAGATCCGGCGTCGGCTGCGCGAGCGCTTCGGCATCTCGCTGGCGCGCTTCGACTACATGGCGCAGCTGTACCGCTACAAAGACGGCCTGAAGATGCGCGTGCTCTCGCGCTACCTCATGGTGACCGGCGGCAACGTCACCGGCCTGACCGACGAGCTCGAGCGCGAAGGCGTGGTGGCGCGTGCGCCCAGCCCCGACGATCGCCGCGCCTGGATCGTGAGCCTCACGCCCACCGGCCGCACCGCCTTCGAGGCCATGGCCACCGAGCACGAGCAGTGGATCCTTGAGATGTTCTCGGGCCTGGACATGAAGACCGTCAAGCAGATGCACAGCCAGCTCGGGCTGCTGCGCGTGCACGTGATGCGCGGCGACGGCGCGGGCGAGGAAGCGCGCGCATGAGCGGCGAGGGTGGTGGTGGTGTGGCGTTCCAGCGCCCGCGCCTGATCCGCTTTTCTGACTGCGACCCGGCGGGCATCGTCTTCTATCCGCAGTACTTCGTGATGCTCAACGGCCTGGTCGAAGACTGGGTGAGCGACGGGCTCGGCGTGGGCTACCACGCACTCATCGGCGAGCGCCGCGTCGGCCTGCCGACCGTGAAGCTCGACGCCGACTTTCGCGCCGTGAGCCGCATGGGCGACCGCGTGACGCTCGGCCTTTCGGTCGCGCAGCTGGGCTCGCGCTCGATCACGCTGTCGTTGCGCTGCTTCGAGCCCACCACGGGCGAGGTGCGCATGCAGGTGCGGCAGGTGCTGGTGACGACCTCGCTCGACACCCACCGCGCCATCGCCGTGCCGGACGACATGCGCGCGGCCATCCTGCGTGATGCGCCGGCGTTGGCTTCCGGCAAAGCCTGAGAGAGGCTAGGGCGCCGGCGCAGGGCCGTCGGCAGGCTCGAGCGCTTTCTTCTTCTCCTGCGCGTGCTTCTTCAGCCAGCCGCTGAGTTCCCGCTTTCCCTTTGCATTGGCCTGTTGCCACGCTTCACGCGCGGCAGCCACGAAGCGTTCTTCCGCCGCATCGGGCGGTGCTTCCGAAGGCGGTGTGTTGTCTTCGTCGAGCCAACCGGCGGCCACGTCGCAATGCCGTTCGATCTGCCGTGCGAGCTTGTCGCCGATGGGCCGCGCACTCTTGATCTGGCTCCACATGCTCGGAGAGATTTCGATCTTGCGTGCAAAGGCTTGGTCGAGCCCCTTGGCGGGCAGGCCCGCCGCGACGGCGTCCTCGAGAAAGCGGCGATGCAGCACAAGCGCATTGCGGCGGCGCGCGACGGTGGTATGGGGCACTGTTCAAAAACAACAACAAGACAAGAAAAGATTGTCCCGGTTGTTGACGTCGCCGTAAACACTCTTTACAGTTGCCTCCAATTCACGGCATCAGCCGTCCCTTTTTTCCAACCCCTTACAGCCGACAGCGGCAATTTTTGACCAGGAACCATCGTGAACACCGCACTGACCCTCACCAGCATTCGACCCGCCTCGGGCCGACCGCTCGTGCGCGTCGGGTTCTGCCATGGTTTCGACATGCCGTCGCCCCTGTCGTTGTCTTCGCATCTGAACACCGCGTACGCCACCCAAGCCGCAGCCCGTCTGCGCGTGGGTGGTCAGTTCGAGGCTCATCAGGTGCCCCCGGGTGGAGGTCGCGCGTAGGCGCGCATCTCTCAAGCTCTCTCGCAAAGAGGCCCGGACACCGCAAGGTTCCGGGCCTTTTTGTTTTGCCGCTTTCCATTTCGGGTGTGCCTTCACCCCACCGCCAGAAATTGCCGCGTCGACGGTCTGGCGGGATGTGCATGAGTTGATCACTCCTGTGCAGCGACGTTTGACGGGGCCGCGCCCAGCGCGCGGCCCGTCGCGTGAGGACACAACCGAAATGGAAGCGCGGGCAGGCTTCTTTTGTTTTTCTTCCGTGTGTGGCGCAGCCTGGTAGCGCATCTGGTTTGGGACCAGAGGGTCGCAGGTTCAACTCCTGCCACACGGACCACACCCGAGCGGGTCCGGGCCATGCCAACGCGTGGCCCTCCCGCGGAAACCGGCCGCAAAGATAGGGCGGCGCCGGAACCCGTCACCGGACATTTTTTTCAAGTCGTTGCTTTTACTTTTCTGTCACTCACCAAGGAGGCCCTCATGCGCAAGCGCAACACACCGATCCGGATGATCGCCGTGCACCCGTCACCGCTGCCGCGCAGGCACTTGGTGTGGTCGCTGGCCCAGCGCTTCGGCGTGGGGCTCGGGCCGCGTGCCATCGCGTACCGCGCGTCGGCACTGCCGGATGGCACCGAGGCGCAACCCGACAGCCTCGACCTCGACCAGCGCGTGCGCGCGTCGGGCGAGTGGTAGCAGGCCGGCGCCGTTCGTTTTCGTTTTTCTTCAATGGTGCGTGTAGCTCAATGGCAGAGCCGCGGGTTGTGGTCCCGCTGACAACGGTTCGATTCCGTTCGTGCACCCCATCCGTTCACCACCAACCATCGCCCCGAAGGGAGGCGATTCATCATGCACTCTCACGTCCTGCAACTCGACATTCAGGGCACGCCGCAAGCCTGGATCTCGCTGGAGCAGGCGGTGTTGCACTACGCCACTGGCAGTGTGGCCTGGGAAGACGGCGCGCTGCCGCTGGCCACGCTGCGCGGCGGCTTCAACGTGGCGCGCGGTGTGCAGTCGCGCATCGAAGTCGCGCCCATCATCGCGCTGCGCGGTGCGTCGAAGATCAACCTCTTCGACGTCGTGCCCGGCGTGACCAAGGCCAAGCTGCTGCGCCGCGACCGCCACACCTGCGCGTACTGCGCACAGGTGTTCGCCGACCGCGACCTGCAGTGCGAGCACGTCATGCCCGAGTCGCGCGGCGGCCCGTGGAGCTGGACCAACCTCGTGAGCGCCTGCGCCGTCTGCAACAACCGCAAGGCCGCGCGCACGCCTGAAGAAGCGGGCATGCCGCTGGTCTACCTGCCGTACGTGCCGAGCCGCTTCGAGAACTTCCTGCTCGAAGGCCGCAACATCCGCGCGGACGTGCACGAGTGGCTGGCCAAGCGCCTGCCGCGCGGCTCTCGGCTGCAGTAGCGCCACGCGCACAAAGAGAAAAGCCCGCTTCCGTTGGATCAACGGACAGCGGGCTTTGCCTTGTGCGGCTCGCGGTGCGCGAGCGATGCGTGTGTGTGAAGAATGAAGGCGGGAGCGGCTTGCTTGTTTGTTTGTATTCAGCGACCCGCGCCGAAGAAGCTGTAGGCCACTGCGGTGGCTGCTGCGAGCCCGCCGATCAAGATGAAGAGCACCTTCGTCGTACGACGAGGGCCGCGCCGTGAACGGGCCCAATGCTCCGGCCCGATCAGATCGATCGGAACCGTGGGTTTACCTATGTCGGATGCCTTTTCCATGCGAAGAAATATAGCGCAGGCGCCAAGGCAAGAAGTTACAACGGCCTTTTGGCCTGTTCGCACCGTGGCTCCTTGCCGACACCGGGCAGAACCGGGTGAAATATTCCCCATGAACCAACAGATCATTCTCGAGAGCCTGGTCCGCGCGCTGGAGAGCTGGGTCCGCAACGCCTCCGCGGCCGAGCTGTGGCGCGTGCACCGCGAGGGCGGCCTGGGCGCATCGATCCGCACCGAAGGCGAGAGCGTCGTGCACGTGCGCATCGCGCTCGACGGCCCGCCCGACGCGCTGTCGAGCATCGGCAAGACCGACGGCCGCCTGCCCATGACCGAAGCGTTCAGAGGCGCCGCCGGCGAAGCAGGGTGGGGCACCCCACCACCGCAAGGCAGCGCCGAGCGCGAGCAGTGGTTTCTGTCGAGCGACGTGGCGCAAGAGCAGGCGCGGCAGTACCTGTTGGCGGAGGTGGCGGCGCGGCGGGATGCGTTGGTGCGGCGGGTGGAGGTGTGGGAGGCGGGGGCTGGGTGAAGCGAGTGAATGGTTCGCAGAGCCGTTTGTTGGTCGACTCGTAAAGCAATTCCGCTTGCCGCTGATGATCTCGTTCAGAAGTTGTGCGGAGCGCGTAAGGTGCGCCGACCGCGCAAGAGCAGTGACATGTGAGCGGTGTGCTTCAACCGCACGAAGCCCAGTGCAGTTGTCCTGTTGTTGATCCATGCCAAGGCGAACCTTGATTCGATCTCTGGCGAAACCTTGAGGGAGTCGCGCAATGCCGCAAGTAGAGCCGATGTTGGATTCCGCCGATCTCTGACCCTAGGGGGGTGCGGATAAAAACTTGGACTGGTTTTATGCCGCAAGTCCAAGGCTCACCCGGTATTCGATAGGGCTGAGAGAGCCAAGAGAGATCTTGATCCGCTTCTCGTTGTACCAGCGGATGTACGAGTCGACCGCCTCGATGAATTGCTCGATGGTGGCGTTCTTCCAGTCTCGAGGATAGAACAGCTCGTTCTTCAGCCGACCGAAGAAGCCTTCGCAAGCTGCGTTATCAGGTGAGCATGCCTTGCGAGACATCGAGCGAGTGAAGTTCGCGTCGCTCATTCTTGATAGCCAACCTGGCCAGCGGTAGTGGCCGCCCCGATCGGAGTGAACCACAGGCCGGTCAGTAGTTTCGGCCACTGTCTCGATGGCCGCATCCAGCATCGTGTTGACCAACTCAGCGTCCGGACTGGTCCCAATGGTCCAGCTGACGACCATTCCATCGAAGCAGTCGATGATGGGCGAGAGGTACACCTTGCCAGCCGGGATCTGGAACTCCGTGATGTCCGTGAGCCATTTCTCGTTGGGGACCGCGGCCTGGAAGTCGCGGTTGATGAGGTTCTCAGGCGCTGGACTGATCTCGCCAAGGTATGACGCATACCTGCGCTTCCTGGGCTTTGGAACAACCAGGCTTTCCTGCTTCATCAACCGCTGCACGACCTTCTCGGAGATCGCGACGTCCTGTCTGGTGAGCGATGCTTGCAGTCTGCGGTAGCCATAGCAGCGGTGGTTCGACTCAAAGATGTCGGTGATGGATTGCCGCACCTTCAGGTACTTGTCGCCCACCGCTGCGCGGGCCCGATGGTAGAAGTACGAACTACGCGCAAGGTCCAACTGTGCAAGGAGCTCTGGCAGGCCATAGTGCTCCCTGAGGGCGTCAATCAGCAGTGTCTTCTCCCGGTTGGACAGGAGCTGCAGGTCGACGCCCAGGCCTTTTTTTAACAGTTCGTTGGCCTTGTTCAAGAGGTCCTGCTCAAGGCGAAGTTGCCTGACTTCGCGGCGCAGTGACTCAACCTGGCGCTCAAGGTCGTCGCGCTCTTGCGACGGCGGAGATTGATTGGTGCTTTTCATGGATGCGGGTGCCTCACGTCCCAGAAGTTGGTTCTTCCAGTTGTACAGCGTTGGCCGGCACACGCCGAACTTGTCGGCTACAGCCTGCGCACTTTCCTCACGCGTGCAAAGCTCCATGACTCCCGCATGCATCAGCTCCCCGGAATACCTTCGTCGCCCCACACTTCCAACGACAGCCCTTCTGGCCTCAGGAATGGCCTCGCGAACCCACGCGGTTAGTGTCCCTCTGCCGGGATAGCCCAATGCCCTCATGGTGGCAGCAATGCAGCGGTCGTGAGTGAGGTAGTGCTCGATAGCTGCCGCTTTTTGCTCCTGCGAGAACTTGGGTCGCCGGCCCGCATAGCCCGCTGGCAAGTCGAGCTTCTGCTGGTATTCGTTATACCAGCCCTTCAGAGAATTTTTTGTTGGGTAACCCAGCTGACGGATAGTGGGTCTGACGCGTTTGCCGAGCTTGATGTAGAGCTCAACGGCTCGAATCCGATCTTCGTAGGAATACATGAACTACCTCCTGGTAGTCCAAGTTTTCCGCCGCACCCCCTTACTGCGTTTAGTGGGTCAATTTTCGGCAGCAATCAACAATCAGAGACTGCGATCTGTATCTGGCCACCGTTGATGAAAATGTCGCAGCCAGCGTGATTTCAGAGATGGGAGAGGCTGGAATTTGCCTCGTCGTCCCAGAGTCGCTAAAGATCTCGGACGCAGCCGTCTATCGGCGCCAGCCGAATGTAATTTCTTTCGCGGATTTTTTTGAGACTCATATAAGGAAGCTGCGCTTCCCGCTCTGGCGAGCGCGGGGCGCACTTCTTTGAAGTGATTTCCGCCAAGCAAAAAAGCCCCTGATCCTTGCGAATCAGGGGCTTTTTATTTGGTGCCGGAGAGATGAATCGAACACCCGACCTTCTCATTACGAATGAGCTGCTCTACCGACTGAGCTACACCGGCGAAGCCTCAGATTATAGCCAAGAAATCAAGGCTTCTCGGCGTGGTACTGCGTCAAACGCTCCACTTCGTGACGCGAACCCAACATCACGCTCACGCGCTCGTGCAGTTTGGTGGGCTTCAGGTCGAGGATGCGCTGCTTGCCGTTGGTGGCGGCGCCGCCGGCCTGCTCGACGAGCCAGCTCATGGGGTTGGCCTCGTACATCAGGCGCAGCTTGCCGGCCTTTTCGGGCTCGCGCTTGTCCCACGGGTACATGAAGACGCCGCCGCGCATCAGGATGCGGTGCACGTCGGCCACCATGCTGGCAATCCAGCGCATGTTGAAGTCCTTGCCGCGCGGGCCTTCCTTGCCGGCCAGGCATTCGTCGATGTAGCGCTTCACGGGCTCGTCCCAGTGGCGCATGTTGCTCATGTTGATGGCAAATTCCTTGGTGTCGGCCGGAATCTGGATGTCTTCCTGCGTGAGCACGAAGCTGCCTTGCTCGCGGTCGAGCGTGAACATGGCCACGCCGTTGCCCACGGTGAGCACCAGGGTGGTCTGCGGGCCGTAGATGCAGTAGCCGGCGGCCACTTGCTGGGTGCCGGGCTGCAGAAAGTCGGCTTCCTGCACGCCGGGGGTGTCGTCGGGCTTCTTCAGCACGCTGAAGATGGTGCCGATGCTCACGTTGACGTCGATGTTGCTGCTGCCGTCGAGCGGGTCGAACATCAAGAGGTATTCGCCTTGCGGGTAGCGGTTGGGCACCACGTGGATGGTTTCCATCTCTTCGCTGGCCATGGCCGCGAGGTGGCCGCCCCATTCGTTGGCTTCAATGAGCACTTCGTTGGCGATGATGTCCAGCTTCTTCTGGATTTCGCCCTGCACGTTCTCGCTCTCGGCGGTGCCGAGCACGCCACCCAGCGCGCCCTTGTTGACGGCCTGGCTGATGCTCTTGCAGGCGCGGGCGACCACTTCGAGCAACAGGCGCAGCTGGCCGGGAATGAGGCCGTCGGCGCGTTGCTGCTCGACGAGGTAGCGGGTGAAGGAGATTTTTTGTTGAGCCATGGGATCTGTCCTATCCAAATGAGAGGGTCTGTTCGTGGAACACCGCGGAACCGGCTTTGCCGGGCCGCTGGTGTTGCCCCCGGTGAGGGGGTTGGAGAAGCGACACGAAGTGCGCGAAGCCTGGGGGAGAGCTCAATTACCGGCAAGGGCGCGGGTGACGACTTCGTGGGTGTCCTTGCTCAGGTCGGGCTTGGCAGCCACGCGGGCAATCGCTTCGCGCGCGGCGCTGCGGTACGGCTCGGCCAGCTTGCTCCAGCGGTCGAGCGCGCGCGCGAGGCGGGCGGCCACCTGGGGGTTGATGGCGTCGAGCTCGATCACGCGGTCGCTCCAGAACACGTAGCCGGCCGCGTCGGCGCGGTGGAAGGCGCCGGGGTTGCCGCTGCAGTAGCTGAAGATCACGCTGCGCGCGCGGTTGGGGTTCTTCAGCGAGAAGTCGGGGTGCTTCATGAGCTGCTTCACCAGCGGCAGGATGTCGCCGCCGCGGTCGCTGGCGCCGGCCTGCAGCGAGAACCACTTGTCGATGACCAGTGCCTCGTCCTTGAACATGACGTGGAAGCGCGCGAGCGCCTGCGCCGCCAGGGTGTGGCCCGACGACACGAGGGCGTTGAGCGCGTTGAAGCGGTCGGTCATGTTGCCCGCGTCTTTGAAGCGCTGCAGGGTCTTGCCCGGCCACACGGTGTCGCCCGAGGCGCGCGCCGCCAGGCACAGGAAGTTGAGCGCCATGCCGGCCAGCGCGCGGCGGCCCGACGAGGTCGGGTCGGGCGTGTAGGCGCCGGTGTCGTGGTTGGCTTCGTACACCTGCTCCCAGTCGGCAAACAGGGCGGTGGCGAGCTGGGCGCGCATGGCTTCGCGCACAAGGTGCACGCGCTGCGGATCGACCACGTCGAGCTGCTCGGCGATGTAGGTTTCCGACGGCAGCGTGAGCACCAGTTCCTTGAAGGCGGCGTCGAGTTGCGGGTGGCGCAGCACGCTGCGCATGGCGTCGAGGTAGGCGTCGTTCAGCACCGGCGTGGTGTCGGTGGCGTTGGCCGCAATGGCTTGCAGCGCGGCGCGCAGGCCCAGGCGCTGGCCGGCTTCCCAGCGGTTGAACGGGTCGGGGTCGTTGGCCAGCAGGGTGAGCAGCTGGGCGTCGGTGTACGCAAAGTCAAGGATCACCGGCGCGCTGAAGCCGCGCAAGATCGACGGCACGGGCTCGGCGTCCAGGCCCACGAAGGTGATCTGCTCGCCGGCGCGCGACAGCACGATGGTGCGGGTGCCGCGTGCGACGTCGCTCTCGCCCTCGAGCTGCATGGGCAGCTCGCGGCCGGTGGCGGCGTCGAGCAGGCCGATGTTCATCGGAATGACGAAGGGCTCTTTGGTCTGCTGGCCCGGCGTGGGCGGGCAGCTTTGCACCACGCTCAGGGTGTAGCTGCGGTTCTGCGCGTCGTACACGCCGTGCGCGGCCAGGCGGGGCGTGCCGGCCTGGCTGTACCAGCGCTTGAACTGGGGCAGCAGGCGGGCCAGTTCCGAATCGGGGTTGGCGTCGGCAATGGCCTGGGCGAAGTCGTCGCAGGTCACGGCCTGACCGTCGTGGCGCTCGAAGTACAGGGTGATGCCCTTTTCGAAGCCTTGGCGGCCGACCAGCGTCTGCATCATGCGAACGACCTCGGCACCCTTTTCATAAATGGTGACGGTGTAGAAGTTGCTGATCTCGATGTAGCTGTCGGGCCGCACCGGGTGGGCCATGGGGCCGGCGTCTTCGGGGAACTGTGCGGTGCGCAGCACGCGCACGTCCTCGATGCGCTTCACGGCACGGGCCGAGGCGTCGGCGCACAGGTCCTGGCTGAACTCCTGGTCGCGGAAGACGGTGAGGCCTTCTTTCAGCGACAGCTGGAACCAGTCGCGGCAGGTCACGCGGTCGCCGCTCCAGTTGTGGAAGTACTCGTGGCCGACCACGCTTTCGATGTTGCTGTAGTCGGCGTCGGTGGCGGTGGCCTGGTTGGCCAGAACGTACTTCGTGTTGAAGATGTTCAGGCCCTTGTTCTCCATGGCGCCCATGTTGAAGTCGCTGGTGGCCACGATCATGAAGCGGTCGAGGTCCAGCGGCAGGCCGAAGCGGGCTTCGTCCCACAGCACGGAGTTGACGAGCGAGTTCATGGCGTGCTCGGTCTTGTCGAGGTCGCCGGCGCGCACGTACACCTGCAGCAGATGCTCCTTGCCGTTGCGCGCCTTGATGCGCTGCTCGCGCGCCACGAGCTTGCCCGCCACCAGGGCGAACAGGTAGCTGGGTTTCTTGAAGGGGTCGACCCACTTGGCGAAGTGGCGGCCCTCGGGCAGCTCGCCCTGGTCGACGAGGTTGCCGTTCGACAGCAGCACCGGGTACGCGGCCTTGCTGGCGCGCAGCGTGACGGTGTACATCGCCATCACGTCGGGACGGTCGAGAAAATAGGTGATGCGGCGGAAGCCCTCGGCCTCGCACTGCGTGAAGAAGGTGTCTTCGCTCACGAACAGGCCCATCAGCTTGGTGTTCTTGATGGGGCAGCAGGTGGTGAAGATTTCGAGCTCGAAGGCCCCTTCTTCCGCGGACGGCAAACCGTCCAGGACGAGCTGGTCGCCTTCCATGCGGAACGAGGCGCCCTGGCCGTTCACGAGCACGCGCGCCAGGTTGAGCTCGTCGCCGTCCAGGCGCAGCGGCTGGGCCGGCACCTCGGGGTTGCGGCGCAGCTGCATGCGGTTGAGCACGCGGGTCTTGGCGGGGTCGAGGTCGAAGGTCAGGTCGACGGTGTCGATCCAGAACGCCGGCGCGGCATAGTCTTCGCGTCGGATGGCAATGGGTTGCCCTTGGGCGTCACGCTGAAGCAGCATCGAGGGTCTCCAGAAAATTCGAATGGGCCAGTTCGTTGTAGTCGCGAACGGCGGCGATCACGTGGGGGCCGGCCAGCTCGGCGGCCGTATGGGTGCTGCACACGGCCACGGCACGCATGCCGCCGCGGCGGGCCGCTTCGATGCCGAAGGGCGCGTCTTCAAAGACGATGCAGCGCTCGGGCGCCACGCCGATGCGGCGCGCGGCTTCCAGGAAGATCGCGGGCGTGGGTTTGCCCGAAAAGCCTTCGTCACCGCCGACGATGGCCAGCGGCAGCGGGTCCATCTTCAGGCGCGACATGGCGAACGCGATGTTGTGCCTGTCGCCGGCCGTGCCCACCGCCACTTTCAGGCCGCGTGCCACCGCGGCCTTGGCGAAGGCGGTGAAGCCCGCCACTTCGGTGAAGTTGTCGTGAAAGAGCTCGCGGTAGATCTCTTCCTTCTCGTGCACCATCGCCTGGCACTCGGCATCGGAGAGCTCGCGCTCGAACAGCTCGCGCATGCTCTCGGTGCCGGTGCGGCCCGTGGTGCGCGCAAGAATTTCGCTCACGTCGAGCTTCACGCTGTGGCG
Organism: Variovorax sp. EBFNA2; assembly: GCF_033802765.1. Taxonomy (NCBI): domain Bacteria; kingdom Pseudomonadati; phylum Pseudomonadota; class Betaproteobacteria; order Burkholderiales; family Comamonadaceae; genus Variovorax; species Variovorax sp. EBFNA2. The sequence continues at coordinate 4,906,817 of NZ_CP138496.1, read as the reverse complement.
CTCCGCGAACGTCACCCACGACCGCGCATGCCAGGGCATGGAGTCGATCATGGTGCCGTCCATGTCGAAGATCAGGGCTTCGACCCTGCCGGTGTTCAGGCTCATCGATCAGACGCCTTGCTTGAGCGACGCTTCAATGAACACGTCGAGGTCGCCGTCGAGCACCTTCTGCGTGGCCGAGACTTCGACGTTGGTGCGCAGGTCCTTGATGCGGCTGTTGTCCAGCACGTAGCTGCGGATCTGGTGGCCCCAGCCCACGTCGGTCTTGCTGTCCTCGAGCTTTTGCTGCTCTTCCTGGCGCTTGCGCATCTCGTGGTCGTACAGGCGCGAGCGCAGGCGCTTCCACGCCACGTCGCGGTTGCTGTGCTGGCTGCGGCCGTCCTGGCATTGCACGACGATGCCGGTCGGGATGTGCGTCAGGCGCACGGCCGAGTCGGTCTTGTTGATGTGCTGGCCGCCGGCGCCCGAGGCGCGGAAGGTGTCGGTGCGCACGTCCGAAGGGTTGATGTCGATCTCGATCGAGTCGTCGATTTCGGGGTACACGAAGATCGAGGCGAAGCTGGTGTGGCGCCCGCCCGACGAGTCGAACGGCGACTTGCGCACCAGGCGGTGCACGCCGGTCTCGGTGCGCAGCAGGCCGAAGGCGTAGTCGCCCTCGACCTTGATGGTCGCGCCCTTGATGCCGGCGGTGTCGCCGGGCGTTTCGTCTTCGATCTGCGTCTTGAAGCCCTTGCGCTCGGCGTACTTCAGGTACTGGCGCAGCAGCATGCTGGCCCAGTCGCAGGCCTCGGTGCCACCAGCGCCGGCCTGGATGTCGACAAAGGCGTTCAGCGGGTCGGCCGGGTTGTTGAACATCCGGCGGAACTCGAGCTGCTTGATGTCGGCTTCGAGCGTGGCGGCGTCATCGGCAATGGCCTGCAGGCCGTCCATGTCGCCGTCGGCCTTCGACATTTCGAAGAGCTCGGTGTTGTCCGACAGCCCGTTGGTGAGCCGGTCGAGCGTGACGACGACGTCGTCGAGCGACTTCTTTTCCTTGCCCAGTTCCTGGGCCTTCTTCGGGTCGTTCCAGACGTTCGGATCTTCGAGCGATGCGTTGACTGTCCTCAGTCGTTCAGCTTTGGCATCGTAGTCAAAGATACCTCCGTAAATCGACCGTACGGACGCTCAGGTCCGCGAGCATTGCGTCGATTTGGTTGATCTGTTCTGCGTCCATGGGGTGTCCTGACTGTGTGAGGTTGGTGTTCGGGGGAACCCGTCATTTTCTCACGGTCCGCCAACCTTCCCAGGAGCATCCCTGTATTGCTCCTTCCCCCTCTGGGGGAAGGCTGGGATGGGGGCGGGCAGAGCGCCCCTTGCGAGCGCCGCTTGCCCCCACCCCGGCCCTCCCCCGGGAGGGGAGGGAGGAAGACAAACTCAGAACGCGGGAATCAACGCCCCCTTGAACTGCGTCTCGATGAAGCTGCGCACCTCCGGCGACTGGTAGGCCGCCACGAGGCGCTTGGCCCAGGGCTTGTCCTTGTCGGCGCGGCGCACGGCGATCAGGTTGGCGTAGGGGCTCTGGGCCGATTCCTTGATGACGGCGTCCTTGCCGAACGACAGGCCGGCCTTCTCGGCGTAGTCGTTGTTGATGGCCGAAATGGCCAGGTCGTCGAGCGAGCGCGGCAGCTGGGCGGCGTCCAGCGACACCAGCTTGAGCTTCTTGGGGTTGGTCACCATGTCCAGCGGCGTGGCGTTGTTGTTCTTCACGGCCTCGGGCTTGAGGGTGATGAGCTTGGCCTGTTGCAGCAGCAGCAGGGCGCGGTTGCCGTTCGACGGGTCGTTCTGGATGCCGACCGAGGCGCCGTCGGCCAGCTGGTCGATCGACTTGAGCTTGCGCGAGTAGAAGCCCAGCGGCGCGGTGATGGTCAGGCCCACGGGCACGAGGTCGAAGCCGCGCGCCTTGATCTGGTTGTCCAGGAAGGGCTGGTGCTGGAAGGCGTTGGCGTCGAGGTCGCCGGCGGCCAGCGCCGCGTTGGGCAGCTGGTAGTCGTTGAACACCACGACCTGGACGGTCAGGCCGTCCTTGGCGGCGACCTTCTTGACCACCTCGAACACCTGCTCGGCGCTGCCGACGGAAATGCCGACCTTGACGGTGTTCTTGTTGCCCTGCGCGAAGGCGGCGTTGCCCGCGAAAACGGTGAAGAGGGCGGTGGCCAGGGTGGCGAGCACGAGGCTGCGGCGGCGGAAAGTGGAATGCATGGTGGCGCGAGATCGAAAGAAATGAAGGCGCCGAATGTGGCATTGCCGCCGCGGATCGGGAACGAACCAATCCTCATATCGATATGGCATCCACTCGTCTTATGTGGTCTTTCTTATCTGATTTTTCATATAAGCACGAGCCGATTTGTTCGTTCCCTTTCGGTCTCTTTCTTTACATACTCGGCACCTTTTTGCGAACCTGCGCGATCGCGCCCTTGCGGCCCGCGCCTTCTTTCATGACCTTCCCTTCGCCTGATGCGGCACGCGGCAACGCGGCGCCGGTCATCCGTCTTCAATCGGTGCAGAAGTCCTTTGCCTTGCCCAGCGGCGAGGTGTTCGATGCCGTGCAATCGCTGTCGCTCGACATCCAGCAGGGCGACGTGTTCGGCCTGATCGGCAAGAGCGGCGCCGGCAAGTCGACGCTGCTGCGCCTCATCAACCTGCTGGAGCGGCCCGATGCGGGCCAGGTGTTCGTCGGTGGGCGCGACCTCACGACGCTCTCGCGCCGCGAGCTGCGCGACACGCGCCAGAACATCGGCATGATCTTCCAGCAGTTCAACCTGCTGCAGAACGCCACGGTGTTCGACAACGTGGCCTTCCCGCTGAAGATCCACGGCCGCCACTCCAAGGCCGAGATCAACGAGCGGGTGCGCGAGTGCCTCGACCTCGTCGGCCTGGCCGAAAAGATCGACACCTACCCGGCCCAGCTGTCGGGCGGCCAGAAGCAGCGCGTGGCCATTGCGCGTGCGCTGGCGTCGCGTCCGCAGGTGCTGCTGTGCGACGAGCCCACCTCGGCGCTCGACACTGAAACCACCCGCGCGCTGCTCGAGACGCTGCGCGACATCAACCAGAAGATCGGCGTGACCATCGTGATCGTCACGCACGAACTCTCGGTGGTCGAGGTGCTGTGCCGCAACGTGGCCATTCTCGAAAAGGGCCGCCTCATCGAGCAGTTCGCCGTCGATGCACCGAGCGAAGAGCGCAAGACCGCGCTGGGCCGCGAAATCGACGAACTGGTGCGCCGCCGCGAACGCGAAGCGCGCGAACCCGTGGCGCCGCGTGTGGCGACCGCACAGCGCAACGCGCAGGAGCTGGCCTATGTTTGAGAACATCACCCCCATCCTTCCCGAGCTGTGGACGGCCACGGGCCAGACCTTTTTGATGCTGGCCATCGGCCTGTCGGCGGCGGTGCTCATCGGCGGGCCGCTGGGCATCCTGCTGTTCCTGCTGGGGCCGGGGCAGTCGCTCGAAAACAAGCCGGCGTTCCTCGTCCTCAACTGGATCGTGAACACGGTGCGTTCCTTCCCGTTCATCATCCTGCTGGTGGCGCTGGTGCCGTTCACGCGGGTGATCGCCGGCACGTCCATCGGACCGCTGGCGGCGGCTGTGCCGCTGTCGTTCGCGGCCATTCCGTACTTTGCGCGGCTGGTCGACCAGTGCCTGCGAGAGGTGCCGCGCGGCGTGATCGAGGCGGCCCACGCCATGGGCGCCTCGGAGCTGCAGATCGTCTGGCGCGTGCTGGTGGTCGAGGCGCGCTCGGGCCTGGTGCTCGCGCTCACCGTGCTGGCCGTGAGCTTCCTGTCGTACTCGGCGATTGCCGGTGTGGTGGGCGGCGGCGGCATCGGCGACCTCGCGATCCGCTACGGCTACTACCGCTTCCAGACCGACGTGATGGTGCTCACCGTGGCGCTGCTCGTGGTGCTGGTGCAGATCCTGCAATTCGTGGGCAACACCACGGCGCGCCGGCTCGACAAGCGTTGATGTCTCTTTCTTATTCCCTTTCTTTTTCTCTGCTCACTCCATGAAAACCGCATTGCTGCGCCGTTCCGTCCTCGCCGTTTCCCTCGTCGCGCTGTCGTTCGGCGGCCTTTCGCTGTCGGCGCAGGCGCAAGACGCCAAGAAGAACCTCGTGATCGGCGGCACCGCCGGCTCCAACGCCGACCAGCTCAAGGCCGGCATCATTCCGATCCTTGAAAAGAAGGGCTACAAGGTCAAGCTGGTCGAGTTCAACGACTACGTGCAGCCCAACCTCGCGCTGGCCCAGGGCTCGCTCGACGCCAACTTCTTCCAGCACCGGGTCTACCTGCAGAAGTTCTCGGCCGACCAGAAGCTCGACCTCGCCGAACTGGTGCAAGGCCCGATCGCGCCCATGGGCGTGTACTCGACCAAGCGCAAGACGCTGGCCGACGTGAAGGAAGGCGACCGCGTGACGCTGCCGAACGACCCGAGCAACCTGGCGCGCGCGCTGGTGCTGCTGGAGCAGAACAAGCTGGTCACGATCAAGGCCGGCATCGACCCGCTGCGCGCGTCCGAGAAGGACGTGGCCGAGAACCCGAAGAAGCTCAAGTTCATTCCGCTCGAGGCCGCGCAGCTGCCGCGTTCGCTGGGTGACACCGAGTACGCCATCGTCAACGGCAACTTCGCGATCTCGTCGGGCCTGAAGCTCACCGAGGCCGTGGTGCTCGAGAAGACGCCCGACTACTACCTGAATGTGGTTGCCGTGAAGAGCGCCGACAAGAACGCCGCCTGGGCCAAGGACATCGCCGACGCCTACCGCTCGAAGGAATTCAAGACGGTGGTCGACAGCAAGTTCCAGGGCTACGCGAAGCCGAGCTTCCTGCAGTAACCGATTCATCACGCTTCAGCGAAGGACGCCCCCAATGCCCGTGCTGGCCGTATTCGATGCGCAAGGAAGCTGGCGCGACACGCATGTGTGCGATGGCTGGATCACCGAGCATCTGGCGCGCCACGGCGTGCGCTGGGGGCGCGGCGATGCGGAAGGACAGCGCGTGCTTGATAGTGCGGGGCTGTTCTATCTGCCGACGGCGGAGGGGTATCTTGGGTTGTTGGTCGAAGGGGGCGAGTGGGTTTCCATTCCCTCCGACACGCCACATTTCTTCGATGCTGGCGAGGCGGAGTCGCTGGACGGATTGCCTGCCGCATTGCCGCTGTTCGAGGCCTTTGTCGAAGAAGTGCTGTCCTTGACGGGCAACGACGCGGACGACGCGTAGAGCGGGATCAGTCGCTGCAAGTTCGACACGGCGCGGCATGCGCCGTGTTGCTCCTTCCCCCTTTGGGGGAAGGCTGGGATGGGGCAGCCAGAGCGCCCGATGGATACGCCGCTTGCCCCCACCCCGCCCCTCCCCCGGAAGGGGAGGGAGAAAGTCAAAACTCAAACGCGGGCGGGGCTCCGGGGGCTTGCATTGCTCCTTCCCCTCCCGGGGGAAGGCTGGGATGGGGGCTCGCGGCGCTTGCAGAAGCTGTGCATGCGCGAAAGCCGCTTGCCCCCACCCCGGCCCTCCCCCAGGAGGGGAGGGAGAAACACATCAGGCCGCGAGCCGCTGCGCTGCCCGTCCCGCAGGCCGCGCCAGCCCCAGGTGATCGCGCAACGTGCGCCCTTCGTACTCCGTTCGAAAGATCCCCCGCTTCTGCAGGATCGGCACCACGCCATCCACAAAATCCTGCAGCCCATGCGGCAGCGCATCCGGCATCAGATTGAACCCATCCGCGGCACCGCCCTTGAACCAGCGCTCGATGTCATCGGCGATCTGCTCGGGCGTGCCCACGATCACGCGGTGCCCGCCGCCGCCCGCGAGTTCGCGGATCAGCTGGCGCACCGTGTAGCCGTGCGTGCGACCGGCCGCGACCACGGCGTTGAAAAAAGTGTGGTTGCCGTTGCCATTGCCGGGCAGCGGCAGGTCGTCGGGCAGGCGCTCGTCGAGCTTGAGGCGGTCGGGCGTGATGCCCAGCGTGCCGGCCAGGCGCGTGAGGCTGTAGTCCCACGGGATCAGGTCCACCAGTTCATCGCGCCGGCGTCGCGCCGCGGCTTCGGTGGCGCCGACGATGGTGGTGAGGCCGGCGAGCACCTTCACCGCATCGGGGCCGCGACCCAGTTCGGCGGCGCGGGTCTTCAGCGCACGCGCGTAGGCCTGCGATTCTTCAAAGGACTGCGAGGCGGAGAACACGGCTTCCGCGTGGCGTGACGCCAGCTCGCGCCCGTCGGCCGAGGCGCCGGCCTGCACCAGCACGGGGTGGCCCTGCGGCGGGCGCGGCAGGTTGAGCGGGCCCTGCACCGCGAAGTGCTCGCCGCGGTGCGCGAGCGCGTGCACCTTGGCGGGGTCGATGAAGCGGCCGGCGGCCTTGTCGCCGACGAAGGCGTCGTCTTCCCAGCTGTCCCACAGCGCCTTGACGATGTCGGCGAACTCCGAGGCGCGCGCGTAGCGCTTCGCATGATCGGGCGTGGTGTCGAGGCCGAAGTTGCGTGCGGAGGGCAGGTCGGCCGTGGTCACCATGTTCCAGCCGGCACGGCCGGCGCTCACGTGGTCGAGCGTGGCGAAGCGGCGCGCGAGGTTGTAGGGCTCGTTGTAGCTGGTGGAGGCGGTGGCGATGAGGCCGATGTGCGTGGTCGCGGCGGCCACGCAGGCCAGCAGGATGGTGGGCTCCAGCGCGGTGATCGGACGGAAATGGATCTGGTCGACGATGGCTGCGTTGTCGGCCAGGAACACGGCGTCGAGCTTGGCGGCCTCGGCGATCTGCGCGGTGCGGATGTAGTGCTGGACGTCGGCGAACGCCCACGGGTCGCTCTCCGGCAGGCGCCAGGCCGAGGGCACGAAGCCCGAATGCAGGATGTTGACGTTGAGGTGCAGCTGCCTGCGAGGCGCGGAGGTGTTGTGATTGCTCATTGGCTGAAATAGTCCGGCAGCCGGTAGCCTGCCCACACGGGGTTGGCCTTGAAGAACTTCTGGAACTCGGGCGACTGGTAGGCGGTGGTGATGTCCTTCGCGAACTTCGCGTTCTCGTTGCTGCGCTTCACGGCCACGACGTTGACGTAGGGCAGCGTCATGTCTTCGAGCTTCAGCGCCTCGGTGAGCTTGAGCCCCGAGGCCACGGCGAAGTTGCCCTGCACGGCCGCGAGGTCGGCGTCGGCCAGCGAGCGCGGCGCCTGCGCGGCGTCCAGCGGCACGATCTTCAGGCGCTTGGGGTTGTTCACGATGTCGCGCTCCGACACGCTCAGCGGGCTCACGCCCGGCTTGAGCGTGACCCAGCCGATGGCCGCGAGGATGTTGAGTGCGCGCGCCGCATTCACCGGGTCGGCCGGCAGCGTGACGGTGGCGCCGTCGGGCACGGTGTCGAGCGTCTTGTGGCGGCGCGAGTAGAGGCCCATCGGCGGCGTCGGCACATGCACCACGGGCACGAGGTCGAAGCCCTGCTGCTTGTTGGTGGCGCTGAGGTACAGTGAGTGCTGGAAGATGTTGGCGTCGATCTGCCCGCGCTCCACCGCGTCGTTGGGCTGCACGCCCTGGCTGAACTCGACGTACTTGATGCTGTAGCCCAGTTTCTTCAGCTGGGGCTCGATGCCGTGGGTGAAGGCGTCGCGGTAGGGGCCCGGCATGAAGCCGATGCGCAGGTCGTCTGCGTGGGCGGACACGTGGAGCAGCAGGCTCAGTGCGAGCCCGCCGGACAGCGGGGCAAGGCGGCGCAGCCACGAGGGCGCGCGCGAAAGGGAAGGCATGGCGACAACTCCGGGAGACGGCAAGAGGAGTCGGGCACTCTAGGACGCACGCTGCGCATCGCGAACGAAGATTTGCGCGCTTGCATATCCGCACGCCGGATAACCCGCGCCGGCTTTTGTAGGATGCGGCGCATGACCTTGCACATCGGAATCGTCGGCTGCTCCGCCGAAGGCGCGGCCCTTTGCTACAAGACCATCTGCATCGAAGGCGCGGCGCTGCTCGGCCCGCATGCGCACCCCGAGGTGTCGATGCACACGCCCTCGCTCGCGCAGTACACGCGCTGCCTGGACGCGGGCGACCTGGCGGGCGTGGGCGAGCTGATGCTCGGCTCCGCGCACAAGCTCGCTGCGGCGGGCGCAGACTTTCTGATCTGCCCCGACAACACGATCCACCAGGCCTTCGACCACGTGGCACCGCGTTCGCCGCGGCCCTGGCTGCACATCGCCGAAGTGGTGGCCGACGAGGCCGTGCGCCGCGGCTTTCGCCGCATCGGCATCACGGGCACGCGCTGGCTGACCGACAGCGACGTGTATCCCGAGAAGCTCTCGGCGCGCGGCCTGGAATACGTGCGCCCCACCCTCGACGAGCGCACCGAGATCGGCCGGATCATCATGGACGAGCTGGTCTGCGGCATCTTCAGGCCCGAGGCCGTGGCGACCTTCCAGCGCGTGATGCAGCGCCTGAAAGACGAGGGGGGCTGCGACGCGGTGGTGCTCGGCTGCACCGAGATCCCGCTGATCATGAGCGACGCCAATTCGCCGCTGCCGACGCTCGATTCGACGCGGCTGCTGGCGCGAGCGGCCTTGCGCCGCGCGACCCAGAAAACAGCTTAGGCCAGGAAGTCTTCGATCAGCTGCGCCACGCGCTGCGGCTGGTCGTGGTGCAGCATGTGACCCGCGTCGTCGAGCTGCTCGATGCGCACCGAGGGCACCGACTTCAGCCGCTCGTGGAACTCGGCGAGCGTGTAGCGCGCCTTCCACCAGCCGTGCAGGCTGTCGTCCAAGGCTTCGACCATCAGCGTCGGCGCGGTGATGCGCGCATAGAGCGCCAGCGTCTCGTCGACGCGGAAGATGTTGGCGTTGACGATCTTGTGCGCGGCCTCGCCGAGGATCTGCCAGCGCATGCTGCCGTCGGCTTGGGGCTGCTGCGCCGACCAGTGGCTGGCCAGCCAGTCGGCCTTGTCTTGCGTGAGGCGCGGGTTGGTCTTCATGAGGCGGCGCGCCACGCCGTCCAACGCCGAATAGCTCGCCAGCGCCTTCTCGCCGCGGTGCAGGCCTTTGAGCTCGTCGATCCACTGGCCGTAGCGCGCGGGCGCTTCGTCGGGCTGGCGCGCGGGCATGCCGAAGCCTTCGAGGTTGACGAGGCGGCGGATGCGCGCAGGGCGCACGCCTGCGTAGTGCATCGCGACATTGCCGCCCATGCTGTGGCCCACGAGATCGATCGGGCGCGCATCGTCGCCTTCGCCGGCGTAGTGGTCGAGCAGCCATTCGAGGTCGGCCAGGTAGTCGGGCAGCCAGTAGTTGTCGACGCCGCCGCCGTCGGTGAGGCCGAAGCCGCGCCAGTCGGGGGCGACGATGAAGCGGTCGTCCTTCAGCGCGTCGACCACGAACTGCCAGGAGGCCGCGACGTCCATCCAGCCATGCACCAGCACCAGCGGCGGGCGCTCGCTCGACGGCTGGCCCCAGAGGCGGACGTGGTAGTTCAGGTTGCGCACGGGCACGAATTCGCTGCGCGAGGGGCGGAGGGCTTGGTACATATGGCGGTCGATGATACGGAGAGGCCGCGCCGCGCGCAGTCCGCCACAGGACAGGCGACGCTCGGTTTCTCGGGCGCGGGTCAACGCGTGCCGCGCGGGCACGCTAGCATTCCGCGCATGAAAAAGATTCCACTCGGTCAGAGCGACCTCCACGTCACCCCGATCTGCCTCGGCACCATGACTTTCGGCGAGCAGGTCGATGAGCCCACCGCCCACGCCGTCCTGGCCCGTTCGCTCGAACGCGGCGTCGACTTCATCGACACCGCCGAGATGTACGCGGTGCCGGCAAGCAAGGAAACCTGCGGCGCGACCGAAACCATCATCGGCAACTGGTTTGCGGCCAACCCTGGCACGCGCCAGAAGATCACGCTGGCCACCAAGGTGGCCGGCCCTTCGCGCGGCATGCCCTGGGTGCGCGAAGGCACGGGCATGACGCCGGCCGACATCGAGGCCTCGTGCCACGGCAGCCTGCGCCGCCTGCAGACCGACGTGATCGACCTGTACCAGATCCACTGGCCCGAGCGCCACGTGCCGGTGTTCGGCAACATCCACTACAACCCCGAGAAGGAAACCTCGCAGACGCCGATTCATGACCAGCTCGAAGCGCTGGGCAAGCTGGTGAAGGCGGGCAAGGTGCGCACCATCGGCCTGTCGAACGAGACGCCCTACGGCGTGCACGAGTTCGTGCGGCTGGCCGAGCAGCATGGGCTGCCGCGCGTGGTGTCGGTGCAGAATGTCTACAACCTGGTGAGCCGCGCGCACGAGAACGCGCTCGACGAAACCATGCACCGGCTCGGCGTGTCGCTGCTGGCGTATTCGCCGCTGGCCTTCGGCCTGCTGACGGGCAAGTACGACCAGAGCGGCATCGAGGGCCCCGATGCGCCGAAGGGCGCGCGCATCTCGAGCTACGAATCGGTGCGCAAGCAGCGCTGGGGCAAGCCCGACGCGCTGCGCGCAGCCAAGCGCTACAACCAGCTCGCGCGCGACCACGGCCTGAGCCCCACGCAGCTCGCGCTGGCCTTCTGCTACACCAAGTGGCAGGTGGCGAGCACGATCATCGGCGTGACCTCGGTGGCGCAGCTCGACGAAGACCTGGACGCCTACGGCACCACGCTGTCGGCCGAAGTGCTGGCCGAGATCGACAAGATCCGCTTGGACATCCGCGACCCCGCCGCCTGACCGGAGCAATTGAGCGAGTGAGCAAGAAGGCCCACGTTTCCGAAACGCCCGCGACCCAATGGCTGCGGGCGAACCAGGTCGCTTTCACCGAGCACCCGTACGAGTACCTCGAGCACGGCGGCGCGCAGCACAGCGCGCAGGTGCTGGGCTTCGACCCGTTCACCGTGGTCAAGACGCTGGTGATGCAGGACCAGGACGCCAAGCCGCTGATCGTGCTGATGCACGGCAACCGCACGGTGTCGACCAAGAACCTCGCGCGGCAGATCGGCGCCAAGTCGGTCGAGCCCTGCAAGCCCGAAGTGGCGCAGCGCCACAGCGGCTACATGGTGGGCGGCACCTCGCCCTTTGGCACGCGGCGCGAGATGCCGGTCTTCATCGAGTCGACCATCCTCGCGCTGCCGAAGATCGCGATCAACGGCGGGCGGCGCGGCTACCTCGTCGGCATCGATCCGCAGGTGTGCGTGCGTCTGCTGGGCGCCAAGCCCGTGCAATGCGCGCTGGCAGAATAGCCGGCGTTTGCTTTTTCCCGCTGGGCACGCAGCTGGCGGCGCACAACAACAAGTTCCCCGGAGACCCGCCTTGAGTTTCGATCTGCCTTCAATCATTGCCATCGTGGCGTCGTACCTGATCGGTTCGCTGTCGTTTGCGGTCATCGTGAGCAAGTCGCTCGGCATGGCCGACCCGCGCAGCTACGGCAGCGGCAACCCCGGCGCCACCAACGTGCTGCGCTCGGGCAAGAAGGGCGCCGCGCTGGCCACCTTGCTGCTCGATGCGGCGAAGGGCTGGCTGCCGGTGTTCCTCATTCGCCAGTTCGGCGCGCAGTGGGGCCTGGGAGAGGGCGTGGCAGCGCTGGCGGGCCTGGCGGCCTTCCTGGGCCACCTGTACCCGGTGTTCTTCGGCTTCCAGGGCGGCAAGGGCGTGGCGACGGCGGCCGGCGTGCTGGTGGGCATTGCGCCCTGGCTGGGGCTCGCCACGGGCGCGACCTGGCTGATCATCGCGGTCTTCTTTCGTTACTCGTCGCTGTCGTCGCTGGTGGCGGCGTTCTTTGCGCCGGCCTACTATCTGATCGGCGGCAACATCGCGTGGCCGCTCGACCGCACGGTGCTGATTGCGATCATCGTCATGAGTTTGCTGCTGATCTGGCGGCACCGCGAAAACATCCGCCGGCTCGCGGCCGGCACGGAGTCGAAACTCGGCTCGAAGAAAAAGGCTTGAACCTCACCATGGCATCCATTACCCGCTTCCACGTCGGCCCGCGTCTGTCCGAGACCGCGGTGCACAACGGCACCATCTACCTCGCGGGCCAGGTGCCCGACGACACCACGCAGGACATCCGCGGCCAGACGGCCCAGGTGCTCGGCATGGTCGACCGCCTGCTGGCCGAGGCCGGCAGCGACAAGTCTCGCATCCTCATGACGCAGATCTTTTTGGCCGACATCGGCGACATCGGCGCCATGAACGAGGTGTGGGACGCGTGGATTCCGGCCGGCAACACGCCGCCGCGCGCAACCGTGGAGGCCAAGATGGCCAACGCGGCTTACAAGATCGAGATCGTGGTGACGGCCGCTCAGGCCTGATCACAGGAGGTCAGTACCGCTTCTCGAGAATCATCTCGTCGGCATCGCGCCGCATCGAGAAGCGATTGAGAAAGCTGTTGCCCAGCAGCACATACGGCATGGGCTGTTGCGAGACGATGGCGTCGATGTCGTAGACCTCGACGTCGCCCACGCGCACGCTCTGCAGGCGCAGCTTGTAGCCCGCGGCGTTGCCGTTGGCGGTGCGCATCTGCACCAGCTGCCCCTTGCTGTAGTCGAGCCCGATGCGCTGGGCGTCGACTGCCGACAGCGCGATGGTGGTCGCGCCCGTGTCGAGCATGAAGGTGACGGCGCGGCCGTTGATCTGGCCCTGCGTCATGTAGTGGCCCCGGCTGTCGGCCGGCAGCACGATGCGGTTGCCACTGCTGGCAACGCCGCCCCGGCCGATGCTCACGGGCGAATCCATGCGCAGCGAAAAACGCTTGCCCGCCGATTCGACCACCGCCTGGTCGGCCTGCAGCGACACGAGCTTGACGCCCTGGAAGGTTTCCCCCACCGCCACCGTCTTGGGCGGCGCGCCGTTCACGATGAGGATGGCGCGGCTGCCGATGGAGCCGGTCAGCGTGACCGAGTCGGCGGCGTGCGCTCCCATGGCCGCGGCCGAGCACAGCGCCGCGGCGAGGAGCGCCTTCATGCGCGGGTCAGTCGCGGAAGTTGTTGAAGGACACCGGCATGTCGGGCACGTCCTTCTTGATGAGAGCCATGGCGGCCTGCAGGTCGTCGCGCTTGGCGCCGGTGATGCGCACGGCGTCGCCCTGGATCGCGGCCTGCACCTTGAGCTTGCTGTCCTTGATGATGCGGGTGATCTTCTTGGCCTGCTCGGTCTCGATGCCGTTCTTGATCTTGATGACCTGCTTGACCTTGTCGCCGCCCATCTTCTGGACGTCGCCCTTGTCGAGAAAGCGCACGTCGACGCTGCGCTTGGTGAGTTTGCTGCGAAGGATGTCTTCGACCTGCACGAGCTGGAACTCGGCGTCGCCGATCATCGTGATCTCTTTGTCCTTGAGCTCGACGGCAGCGGCGGTGCCCTTGAAATCGAAGCGTGTGCCGATTTCCTTGGCGGTGTTTTCCACCGCATTCTTCACTTCGGGCAGATTGGGCTCGCAGACGGTATCGAAAGACGGCATGGGCACTCCTGGACGCACGGGGACTGAATGCGACAATTCTCCCATGATCGTGGAGTCCAATGTCCCGCTGCAGCCCTACAACAGCTTCGGCATCGTCGCGCGTGCGCAGCACCTGGCGCGCATCGCCAGCGAGGCCGACCTGGTCGCGCTGCACGCCGACCCCGCCTGGCGCAACGAACCCCGTTTCGTGCTCGGCGGCGGCAGCAACATCGTGCTCACGGGCGACGTCAAGCCGCTGGTGCTGAAGGTCGAGATCAAGGGCCGGCGGCTGGTCGAGGAGACGCCGCGCGCCTGGATCGTCGAGGCCGGCGCCGGCGAAACTTGGCACGACACCGTCGAATGGATGGTGCGCAGCGGCTACCCGGGGCTCGAAAACTTGGCGCTCATTCCCGGCACCGTGGGCGGCGCGCCGGTGCAGAACATCGGTGCCTACGGCGTCGAGTTGCAGGACCGCTTCGACTCGCTCGACGCCTTCGACCTCGAAACCGGCCGCGCCTTCACGCTCGATGCGGCGCAGTGCGCCTTCGGCTACCGCGATTCGGTCTTCAAGCACGTGCGCAGCGGCCCGAACGACTTCGGCCTGGCGGGCCGTGCGGTCATCACGCGGGTGCGCTTCCGGCTGCCCAAGCCGTGGAAGCCGGTGGTCGGCTACCTCGACCTCGAACGCAAGATGGAAGAAACCGCCAACTTCACGCCCAGCGCGGTCGACATCTTCGAGTGGATCTGCGCCATCCGCCGCGCCAAGCTGCCCGACTGGCGCGTGCTGGGCAATGCCGGCAGCTTCTTCAAGAACCCGACGGTCACGCCCGAGCAGTGCGCCGACATCATCGCGCGCGACCCCAAGATCGTGCATTACCCGATGGACGACGGCAGCATCAAGCTCGCGGCCGGCTGGCTCATCGATGCCTGCGGCTGGAAGGGCAAGTCGGTCGGCAACGCCGGCGTGTACGAAAGGCAGGCGCTGGTGCTGGTCAACCGCGGCGGCTCGGCCAACCCGGTGACGGGCGGCGAGGTGATGACGCTGGCCAAGGCGATCCAGACCAGCGTGTACGAGCGCTTCGGCATCCGGCTGGAGCCGGAGCCCGTGGTGGTCTGACGCGGTGGATCTCGACTTCCTGCACCTGAACTATCGCCGGCGCGTCGCCGCGCTGGGCTGGGCGCAGCTTGTCGTCATCGTGGCGGGCATCGCCTCGGTGTTCCTGGTGCGGGCGGGCTGGTGGGGATCGGTGCTGCTGATCCTCGCGGCCCTCTGCTTCGCGGTGCTCCTGAGCCAGATCGAACTCAGCCTGCGCCGCCAGTTCATCCGCGAGGCCCGGCTGCCGCCGTTCCTCATCGGCAAGCTGCGCGCGGCGCACCCGCAACTGAGCCCGCGCGACGCCGAGCTGGTGCTGCGCGGGTTGCGGCAGTTCTTCATGGCGCACCTGCGCAGCAACCGCAAGTTCGTCGCCATGCCTTCGCGGGTGGTCGACACGGCCTGGCACGAGTTCATCCTGCACACGCAGGGTTACCAGAATTGGTGCAAGGCGGCTTTCGGCGGCATGCTGCACCACAGCCCGGCCGAGGTGCTGGGCCAGGACGCTCGGCGCAACGACGGCCTGCGCCGCACCTGGTACTGGGCCTGCAAGGAAGAGAGCATCGACCCGCGCAATCCGGCACGGCTGCCGCTGCTGTTTGCGCTGGACATCAAGTTCGCGATTGCGGGCGGCTTTCACTACATCGCCGATTGCCGGGCGATCGAGCGTGCGACCGGCACCGACGCGCACTGCGGCACGAGCTTCGGCGATGCGTCGTCCGACAGCGGCAGCTCGGGCGATGCCGGAGGCTTCGGCGGCAGCGAAGCGAGCGGGGGCGGCGATGGCGGCTCCAGCGACGGCGGTGGCGCCTCCGATGGGGGCGGTGGATGTGGTGGCGGTTGCGGAGGCGGCGGCGACTGACGCCAGTGCACCTTCCAAAGAAAAACGGGCCGCGAGGGCCCGTTTTTTATTGCTGCCCTTGCGCGTGGCAAGGGCCGGCGGATCGATCGATTAGCTCGCGTCGCCGTCGTTCGCCAGCTTCGGCAGCGAGGCGCCTTCGCCCGACGACAGCAGGCCCACGCGCGTGTAGATCGCCAGCTTCTCGCGCGTGTCGACGATGTCCAGGTTGCGCATCGTGAGCTGGCCGATGCGGTCCAGCGGCGTGAACGCGCCTTCGACCTTTTCCATGCTCAGGCGCTCGGGCTTGTACGTGAGGTTGGTCGATTCGGTGTTCAGGATCGAGTAGTCGTTGCCGCGGCGCAGCTCGACCGTCACTTCGCCGGTGATGGCGCGCGCCACCCAGCGCTGTGCCGTCTCGCGCAGCATGATGGCCTGCGGGTCGAACCAGCGGCCCTGGTACAGCAGGCGGCCCAGGCGGCGGCCGTTGTCGCGGTACTGCTCGATGGTGTCTTCGTTGTGGATGCCGGTCACGAGGCGCTCGTAGGCGATGAACAGCAGCGCAAGGCCGGGGGCCTCGTAGATGCCGCGGCTCTTGGCCTCGATGATGCGGTTTTCGATCTGGTCGCTCATGCCCAGGCCGTGGCGGCCGCCGATGCGGTTGGCTTCGAGGATCAGCTCGACCAGGTTGGCGTAGCGCACGCCGTTCAGCGCAACGGGCACGCCTTCTTCGAAGCGCACCGAGACGGTTTCGCGCTTGACTTCGACTTCGTCCTTCCAGAAGGCCACGCCCATGATGGGCTGAACGATCTGCATGCCGCTGTTCAGGTGCTCGAGGTCCTTGGCTTCGTGGGTGGCGCCCAGCATGTTCGAGTCGGTCGAATAGGCCTTCTCGGACGACATCTTGTAGGCGAAGCCGGCCTTCTGCATGAACGCCGACATTTCGGCGCGGCCGCCCAGTTCGTCGATGAAGACCTGGTCGAGCCAGGGCTTGTAGATCTTCAGCGCGGGGTTGGTGAGCAGGCCGTAGCGGTAGAAGCGCTCGATGTCGTTGCCCTTGTAGGTGCTGCCGTCGCCCCAGATGTGGACGTCGTCTTCCTTCATGGCCGACACCAGCATGGTGCCCGTCACCGCGCGGCCCAGCGGCGTGGTGTTGAAGTAGGTGACGCCGGCGGTGGTCACGTGGAAGGCGCCGGCCTGCAGGGCGGCGATGCCTTCGTTGGCCAGCTGCACGCGGCAGTCGATCAGGCGGGCGTTCTCGGCGCCGTAGAGCATCGCCTTGCGCGGGATCTCGTCGTAGTCGGGCTCGTCGGGCTGGCCGAGGTTGGCGGTGTAGGCGTAGGGGATGGCGCCCTTCAGCTTCATCCAGTGCAGCGCCGCGCTGGTGTCCAGGCCGCCCGAGAAGGCGATGCCGACCTTCTGGCCGGCGGGAACGTTTTGGAGAATGGTCGACATGTCAGGGGTTCCGTTTCAACCGAAGTGGCAGATATAGCTGTAGGGCTCGCCAGTCACGCGGATCTGGAAGCTGGAGTTGCCGGGAATGCTGAACTTCTGACCGGGGCCCGAGGCGATCCATTCGCTGGTGCCTGCCAGCTGGTATTCGCAGCTGCCGCCGGCGCCTTCCATGATTTCAGGCGCGCCGGTGTTGAAGGTGAGGGTGGACGGCAGGATCACGCCGACCGATTTCTTGGTGCCGTCCGCCAACGTGAGGTTGTGGCTCACGCACTTGCCGTCGAAATACACATTGGCCTTGGTGGCCACTGCGGCGCTGTTGATGGTGTCGGTAGTCGTCGTCATTGGATGGATGGCGCCGGCGCCTGCGCGTTCGGCGGATCGAGGGACGCGCCGCGGCAGCAGCACCCCCGGGGTTGGAGAAGCCCTCGATTTTAGGGGCTCGGGCGAACCGGCCCGCCGTGGGGGAACTCAGTAGCGCCAGCCGTGGCGATGGCCACGGTAATAGCCGCCACCGCCCCAGCCGCGCGAATAGCCCAGGTTCAGCGAGATGCCGACCGGCGGGTAGACGTAGGGCTGTGCATACGGGTAGGGGTACGCAGGCTGCACGTAGACGGGCGGGGCGTACACCGGGGCCGGCTGCGTGTAGACCGGGGCCGGCGCGTTGGACACCACCACGCCGGGTTCCGGCACGACGCTGTCCCAGGGGGAGTTGGCGCCCTGTTGATACTGGCCTTGTGGGTACTGCCCCTGCTGATACTGCTCCTGGTACTGCGGGCCGTTGTTGGCCTCGACCGGATAGGGCTGCAATTGCGACTGCGGCTGGACCGGCGCGGTGGTCACCCCATAGGCGCTGGCCTGGATCGGGATGGTGGCGCCCGGCCGGCTCGTGGTGCGGGTCGTGTACTGGCGTCCCTGGTATTCGTAGGTGACGTTGTAGCTGACGTCGCTGCCGGTCGTTTCGCGGATCGGCGTGGCGGAAATCACGCGGGCCTGGACCACTTGCTGGGCCTGCGCGACGCTGGCGCCCGTGGCCAGCAGGCCGGCCGCCGACAGCCCCGTGAGGATGCGAAAAACGTGTCTGTTCATGGTGTTCTCTCCTGCAGATCGGGGTTGGAGGCCCGCTGGCGGGACGGGGTTCCGGGGTTTACACGGCGTTCACAGCCCAGCTTGGCGCGTCGAAACCGGTCGTTACGCCGGTTTTCGGGCCCCAGTCGACCACCGGCCGCTTGATCAGGCTGGGGTTGGCCAGCAGCACGGGGCGGGCCGAGGCGGCGTCGACCACGGCGTCGCGGGTGGCCTCGTCGAGCTTGCGCCATGTGGTGCCCTTGCGGTTGACCAGCGCCTCCCAGCCGGGGGCCTTGAGCCAGCGGTCGAGTTCGGCCTCGGGCACGCCCTGTTTCTTGAAATCGTGGAAGGCGTAGGCCACGCCATGGTCGTCGAGCCAGGCGCGGGCGCGCTTGACGGTGTCGCAGTTCGGGATGCCGTATAGGGTTGTCATGGCCGCCATGATGCCGCGAGTGGCGGGTCGGCGACAATGCCGGCCTCCATGGAAACCCTGAACGACTGGCTCGCGCGCGCCGAGCACCTTCATCCCGACAAGATCGAGCTCGGGCTCGATCGCGCCAAAGAAATGGCGCGGCGTCTGGGCCTGCGTTTCGACTGCCCCGTCATCACGGTGGCGGGCACCAATGGCAAGGGTTCGACCTGCGCCATGCTCGAGTCGATCCTCACGCATGCGGGCTACCGCACGGCCGTGTTCACGTCGCCGCACCTGGTGCGCTTCGAGGAGCGGTTGCGGCTCAAGGGCGAAGCGGTCGATGCTTCCAAACTGATAGCAAGCTTCGACGTGGTGGAGAAGGCCCGTGGCGACATGGCCCTGACCTACTTCGAGTTCACCACGCTCGGCATCCTGCATTGCATGATCCAGGAGAAGCCCGACGTGGCGATCCTCGAGGTCGGCCTGGGCGGCCGGCTCGACGCGGTGAACATCATCGACGCCGACTGCGCGGTCATCACCAGCATCGACCTCGACCACATGGCGTACCTCGGCCCCGACCGCGAAAGCATCGGCTTCGAGAAGGCCGGCATCCTGCGCGCCGGCAAGCCGGCCATCGTGAGCGACCCGGTGCCGCCGCAAAGCGTGATCGACCACGCGAATGCCATCGGCGCCGACCTGTGGCGCTTCGGGCACGACTTCAACGTCTCGGGCGACAAGCAGCAGTGGGGCTGGTCGGGCCGCGGACGGCGCTACAGCGGGCTGGCCTATCCGGCGCTGCGCGGCGCCAACCAGTTGCTCAATGCCGCGGGCGTGCTCGCGGCGCTCGAAGCGCTGCGTCCGCAGCTGCCGATCACGGCGCAGGCGGTGCGCAACGGGCTCGCGATGGTCGAGCTGCCGGGCCGCTTCCAGATCGTGCCGGGCGAGCCCACGCTGGTGCTCGACGTGGCGCACAACGCCCACGCCGTCGCGGCGCTGGCCGAGAACCTCGACGCGATGGGTTTTTCGCCCACCACGCACGGCGTGTTCGGCGTCATGGCCGACAAGGACCTCGCGCCCATCCTCGCGCGCATCGGGCCGCTGATCGACCGCTGGTACTTCACCGACCTGCCTACGCCGCGCGCCGCCAAGGCCGCCGATCTGCTGGCCGCGTGGCAGGCGCAGAACACGCGCGCCGACGCCTCGGGCAGCGTGCACGCGAGCCCGATGGACGCCCTGCGCGCAGCCATCGAGCAGGCAGGTGCCACTGATAGAATCGTGGTCTTCGGATCGTTCTTCACCGTGGGTGGCGTCCTCGAAAACGGCACCCCCCGGCTGCAAGCCAAACACCTGCTGCCAGGCGGCTGATCGTCGGGCTGTCCACACCCATCCGGCACCATCGGGCACCACCTCGCTGCACTCCTCCAGGGATCGAACTTCATGGCGTTTTTCAAGTTCCGCGCGCGCGGCCCACAAGGCAACGAAGGACGCAGCGCCCCCGCGGCGGTGCCGGCGGAAAGTGTCGAAACCATGCGCCGGCGTGCGCGCCACCGGCTGCTCGGCGCGGCGGTGCTGGTGCTGGTCGGCGTGATCGGCTTCCCGCTGCTGTTCGACACCCAGCCGCGCCCCGTGCCGGTCGACATCCCGATCGAGATTCCTGACCGCAACAAGGCCAAGCCGCTGCCCGTGCCCGCCACGCCGGCACCCGCGACCAGCAGCGCGCCTTCTTCCTCGTCCGATGGCAGCGCCCGCGTGGCCGCGGCCTCGTCGGCCGGCGGCATGATCACCGAGACCGCCGACGGCACCGTGATCGAGCCCGGCGCGACCGTGCCTGCCACCCCGGCGGCGCCCAAGCCCGCCGTTGAGCCGAAGAAGCCCGAACCCAAGCCGGAACCGAAACCCGAGCCGAAGCCCGAGCCCAAACCGGAACCCAAGCCCGAGCCGAAAAAGCCTGAGCCGAAGCCCGAAGCCAAGCCGAAGCCGGAACCCGCCAAGCCCGCCGCAAATGCCGACGACGGCGCCCGCGCCCGCGCGCTGCTCGACGGCAAGCCGCCCGCCGCCACGCCCAAGCCGGCCGCCGATGACAACGGCCGCTTCGTCGTGCAGGTCGGTGCTTTTGCCGATGCCGACAAGGCGCGCGAAGTGCGCCAGAAGCTCGAGCGCGCCGGCCTCAAGACCTATGTGCACGTCGCCAAGACGACCGATGGCGAGCGCACGCGTGTGCGTGTCGGGCCGTTCGCCTCGCGCGCCGAGGCCGAGAAGGCCGCGGACCGGGTCAAGGGCTTGTCTTTGGCCGCGGCCATCCTCACGTTGTAAGCACCGTCATCGCCCGCTGCCTGTAGCTCATTGCCGTGGCCCTGCTCGACTGGATCGCCATCGCGCTCATCGTGCTGTCGATGCTGTTCGGGCTGGTGCGCGGCCTCGTGTTCGAAGTGATTTCGCTGATCGGCTGGGTGGCCGCCTTCATCGTGGCCCAGTGGGTGGCCTCCGACGTGGCAGCCTGGCTGCCGTTCGGCGACCCGCAGGCCACCTGGCGCTATCCGCTGGCCTTTGTGCTGGTGTTCGTGGCGGTGGCGTTCGGCGTGGGGCTGGCAGCAGCCCTCACGCGCAAGCTGATCGCCGCGGTCGGCCTGCGGCCGGTGGACCGGATTTTGGGAGCAGCGTTCGGCGCGGCACGGGGGGCAGTGGCCCTGCTCGTGCTGGCGGTCGTTGTTCATTTGCTGGCGTTGAGCGACAGTGCCTGGTGGCACGAATCGCGCAGCGCCATTGTTCTCGATGCGGCATTGCAGGGCCTCAAACCCTCGCTGCCTGAAAAGTTGGCAAGCTACCTGCCCTGAGAGGAATCGTTCATGTGTGGAATCGTCGGCGTTGTCAGCAACGCACCCGTCAACCAGCTGCTCTATGACGCGCTGCTGCTGCTGCAGCACCGTGGCCAGGACGCGGCCGGCATCGTGACCTTGCTGGAACGCAAGTTCTTCATGCACAAGGCCAAGGGCATGGTGCGCGACGTGTTCCGCACCCGCAACATGCGCGCGCTGCCGGGCAACGTGGGCCTGGGCCAGGTGCGCTACCCGACCGCCGGCAACGCCTACAGCGAGGAAGAGGCGCAGCCCTTCTACGTGAACGCGCCCTTCGGCATCGTGCTCGTGCACAACGGCAACCTGACCAACGCGCACGCCCTGCGCGCCGAGTTGTTCTCCACCGACCACCGCCACACCAACACCGAGAGCGACTCCGAAGTGCTGCTCAACGTGCTGGCCCACGAAATCGAGCGTTCCTCGCGCGGCGTGCCGCTGCACCCGGCCGAGGTCTTCGCCGCCGTCAAGAACGTCTACAAGCGCCTGCGCGGCTCGTATGCCGTGGTCTCGCTGATCGCCGGCCACGGCCTGCTGGCCTTCCGCGACCCCTACGGCATCCGCCCGCTGTGCATGGGCCGCAATGCGAAGGACGGCACCGTCATGGTGGCCAGTGAATCGGTTGCGCTCGAGGGCTCGGGTCATGTGTTCGAACGCAACATCGAGCCGGGCGAAGCCGTGTTCATCGACCTCGAAGGCAACGTGCACTCGATGCAGTGCGCCGAAGGTGCGTCGCTCAACCCGTGCATCTTCGAGTTCGTGTACCTCGCGCGTCCCGACTCGGTGCTCGACGGCATCTCGGTCTACCAGGCACGCCTGAACCTGGGCGAAACGCTGGCCAAGCGCGTGGTCTCGACCGTGCCGCCGAACCAGATCGACGTGATCATTCCGATTCCCGAGTCGAGCCGCCCGAGCGCCACGCAGCTCGCGCACCTGCTGGGCATTCCGTACCGCGAAGGCTTCGTGAAGAACCGCTACGTCGGCCGCACGTTCATCATGCCGGGGCAGGGCGTTCGCAAGAAGTCGGTGCGCCAGAAGCTCAACGTGATCGCCAGCGAGTTCAAGGGCCGCAACGTGCTGCTGGTCGACGACTCGATCGTGCGCGGCACCACCAGCCGCGAGATCGTGCAGATGGCGCGCGACGCCGGTGCCCGCAAGGTCTACCTGGCCAGCGCCGCACCGCCGGTGCGCTACCCCAACGTCTACGGCATCGACATGCCGACCAAGGACGAACTCGTGGCGCACGACCGCACCGTCGAGGAAATCCGCGAACTCATCGGCTGCGATGCGCTGATCTACCAGGACGTCGATGCCATGAAGCGCGCCATCGGCTCGCTCAACCCGAAGCTCGCCGGCTTCGATGCCTCGTGCTTCGACGGCGTGTACGTGACCGGTGACATCGACACCGAAGCCATCTCGCGCATGAACGGCAACCGCCCGCGCATCGAGGAGAACGAAGAAGACGCTTCGCGCCTCGCCCTGCCGAACCCCAGCGAGTAAGAGAAAGAAGAGAGGGCCGACGTGAGCGACAACGAACGCACCCTGCCGCCCGGCCTGCACCGCGACACCCTCGCGCTGCGCACCGGCCTGGCACCCAGCCAGCACGGCGAGCACTCGGAGGCCCTGTTCCTCACGAGCGGCTTCGTGCAGCCCGACGCCGAAACCTCGGCTCGCCGCTTCGCCGGCACCGAGGCTGGCTTCACCTACTCGCGCACGTCGAACCCGACCGTTGCCAGCTTCGAGCAGCGCCTGGCCGCACTCGAAGGCACCGAGGCCGCCATCGGCGCCTCGACGGGCATGGGCGCGATCCTCATGATGTGCATGGGCCTGCTCAAGGCCGGCGACCACGTGATCTGCTCGCGCTCGGTGTTCGGCTCCACGCTGAACCTGTTCGGCAAGGAGTTCGCCAAGTTCGGCGTCGAGACCACCTTTGTCTCGCAGACCGACGTGGCCGAATGGCGCGCGGCGCTCAAGCCCAACACCAAGCTGCTGTTCGCCGAGACGCCGACCAACCCGCTCACGGAAGTCTGCGACATCCAGGCACTGGCCGACCTGGCCCACGGCGCGGGCGCCTTGCTCGCGGTCGACAACTGCTTCTGCACGCCAATCCTGCAGCGCCCCGCCGAACTGGGCGCGGATCTCATCATCCATTCGGGCACCAAGTACCTCGACGGGCAAGGCCGCGTGATGGCGGGCGCGATCTGTGGTCCGTCGAAGCTCATCGTCGACGTCTTCGGCCCCGTGGTGCGTACCGCCGGCATGGCGCTGTCGCCATTCAATGCGTGGGTCGTGCTCAAGGGCATGGAAACGCTGGGCATTCGCATGAAGGCGCAGTGCGCGAATGCGCTGGCCGTGGCGCAGTGGCTCGACCAGCAGCCCGGCATTGCGCGCGTGTACTACCCCGGTCTTGCCTCGCATGGGCAGCACGAGCTCGCGATGCGCCAGCAGTCGGGGCAGGGCGGTGCGGTGGTGTCGTTCGACGTGGACGGCGACACGCCCGAAGCCGCGCGTGCCAACGCCTTCCATGTGATCAACAGCACGCGCGTGGTGAGCATCGCCACCAACCTCGGCGACACCAAGACCATCATCACGCATCCCGGCACGACCTCGCATGGCCGCCTCACCGAAGTGCAGCGCCAGGCCGCCGGCATCAGCCAGGGGCTGATCCGCCTCGCTATCGGCCTCGAATACATCGACGACATCACGGCCGACATTTCGCGCGGCCTGAGCACACTGACTTCCTGATTCTTCATTTCATGACCGGCAAAGTTCGCACCCGCATCGCACCGTCTCCCACCGGCTTTCTTCACCTGGGCACGGCGCGCACCGCACTCTATTCGTGGGCCTACGCGCGCCACCACGGCGGCGA
Source organism: Variovorax sp. EBFNA2 (assembly GCF_033802765.1). Classification (NCBI taxonomy): domain Bacteria; kingdom Pseudomonadati; phylum Pseudomonadota; class Betaproteobacteria; order Burkholderiales; family Comamonadaceae; genus Variovorax; species Variovorax sp. EBFNA2. The sequence goes on along the minus strand of NZ_CP138496.1, from coordinate 4,882,846 downwards.
GTTCGTGCTGCGCATCGAGGACACCGACGTGGCCCGTTCCACGCAGGACTCGACCGACCAGATCCTCGCGTCGATGCACTGGCTCGGCCTCGACTACGACGAAGGCCCGATCTACCAGATGCAGCGCCTCGAGCGCTACCGCGAAGTCATCGCGCAGATGCTCGCGGCCGGCACGGCCTACCACTGCTATTGCACGCCGGCCGAACTCGACGAGATGCGCGAAGCCCAACGCGCGCGCAACGAGAAGACGCTGTACGACCGCCGCTGGCGTCCGGAGCCGGGCAAGGTGCTGCCGCCCGTGCCCGATGGCGTGCCGCCGGTGGTGCGCTTCTGCAATCCGCCCGAAGGCGACGTGACGTGGAACGACCTCGTCAAGGGCGAGATCACCATCAACAACCGCGAGATCGACGACCTGATCATCCTGCGTCCTGATGGTGTGCCGACCTACAACTTCGCGGTCGTGGTCGACGACTGGGACATGAACATCACGCACGTGTTCCGCGGCGACGAGCACATCAACAACACGCCGTGGCAGATCAACATCTTCCGCGCGCTCGGCGCACCGCTGCCGCAGTTCGGCCACGTGCCCGTGATCCTCGGCGACGACGGACAGAAGCTCTCGAAGCGCCGCGGCGCCGTGAGCGTCACCGCATACGAAGACAACGGCTACCTGCCCGAAGCGATGCTGAATTACCTCGCGCGCCTCGGCTGGAGCCACGGCGACGACGAGTTGTTCACGCGCGAGCAGATGGTGAGCTGGTTCGACGGCACGCACCTCTCGAAGAGCCCTGCGCAGTGGGATGCAGCCAAGCTCGCGTGGGTGAATGCGCAGTACATCAAGGCCAAGAGCGGCGACGAACTTGCACCGCTTGTTGCAGCGCAGTTGCAAAAGCGAGGCATCGTTGCCGACGCGCGGTTGCCCGCAATCTGCGCGCTCTTCAAAGACCGCTGTGATACGACTGTGGCGCTCGCTGGTTGGGCTGCAGCCTTTTACGCGGACATCGAAGTGACCGATGCAGACCGCGCGCAGCACATCACCGATGCAGTGAAGCCTGCGATCGCAACACTCGTTGAAAAATTGATGACGGTCGCCTGGGAGAGGGCCGCAATCGCAGTTATGATCAAGGAAGTCCTCGCGACACACGCGCTGAAAATGCCCGTGTTAGCGATGCCAGTACGAGTGCTTGTGATGGGAACATCGCAGACACCGTCCCTCGATTCAGTGCTCGAAATTTTTTCCCGCGAAAAAGTTATCGAGCGATTGAAAAAGGCCTGAAAAATCGGGCTATAATTCGAGGCTCGACACCCACACGGGGGTATAGCTCAGCTGGGAGAGCGCTTGCATGGCATGCAAGAGGTCATCGGTTCGATCCCGTTTACCTCCACCATCAAAGTGTCGAGTAGGTTAGAGATGCTGATCGCAGCACGTCCAAGGTTTTGACCCTATCGTCTAGAGGCCTAGGACACCACCCTTTCACGGTGGCTACCGGGGTTCGAATCCCCGTAGGGTCGCCAGTTTCACTTCGGTGAAGCAGGCACGAGTTGTCAACACTCGGTTCCGCAAGGAGCGAACGTTGATCTACCAGGAGTGGTAGTTCAGTTGGTTAGAATACCGGCCTGTCACGCCGGGGGTCGCGGGTTCGAGTCCCGTCCACTCCGCCAATATTGATAAGGGTTAGCAGGTAAGTATCTGCTAACCCTTTTATCTTTTTGAGCCTTCGTGTCCTAGCCGTGTCCTAGATTTCCGACAGTCCTGGACTGTTGTAGAAAAGCGGCATACGCGCGCCGGGTTCACATCGTCAGCATCAACTCGCGCGTCCATCCAAGCGATCCGCGATCCATGATTGGACGGCGCTCTCCGACCACGTAGCAGCACGCCGTCCGGCCTTCACTGATCGTGGAAAGACGCCCCTTTGCATTTGCTCGTAGATCGCCGATCTGCGTAGCCCCGTGAGGCGTTCGACTTCAGGAAGTCTCAGAAGTCTGTCGGGCGCACGCTTCATCGTGTGCGCCATCGGCAGCGTTGGATCGACGCGAAGAAGCAAGAGCGCCTCTTGGAGTAGATGAGTCACCTGCACGACTCGTTGAGTCGCGGTGTCAGGGGTGACATGTTCGTTCGGATCGTTGTTGTCTCGGGCTCGCATATGGCATCGCCTTTCGATTTCCGCTCGGCTATCCATTGCCGTTGCGGTACGTCCATAGATTGCAGGGAAAGCTCGCGAGACCCTACCCAATGTAGCAATGCGAAGCGTGCTGGGGCGTCTCACCGGTTGGACAGAGGTAGTTCGCGTGTGGTCCATCATTTGATGCCGTGTCTTCCAAGTCAGATATCGCAATCAGCCGTTCGGCCGGCGCGCTCGGCGCGCACTATCGGAGACAGTGTTAGATGGGCGGATAAAAGGTTTCTCTAACGACGAGATGGGCACAATACCGCCATGCCAAACATCGCATCCATCCTGAAGGCTGAGATTTCTCGCGTAGCTCGCAAGGAAGTTCGCTCAGAAATCGAAACGCTCAAGAAAGCATCCGTAGCCCATCGCTCATCTATCGCCGCGTTGCGTCGTGAGGTGAGCGGGTTGGAAAAGGAACTCCGGCGCATTGCCAAGGGCTCTGCGCGCAATGCGCCAGCGGCAAATCCAGAGGTGTCTGAGTCAGGGCCGCCGCGGCGATTCAGCGCAACCCGTTTAGCGGCGCATCGTGGGAAGCTGGGTCTCTCTGCGGCAGACTATGGAAAGCTTGTCGGCGTAACCGGGCAAGCTGTCTACAACTGGGAGCAGGGGAAGGCCCGCCCGAAGACTGAACAGCTTCAACGCTTGGTGGCCGTGCGAGCCCTGGGCAAGCGCGAAGTCGCTGAGCTGCTCAACGCCGAGTAGCAGTGTCAGCGGCGAGCGTCTCGTTCGCTGCTTCAGCCATTGCTGATCAATTTCCAGCCATCCGCTCGGCCCCACAAAAAGCTTACGCGCTGCTGCTTTTGTAGGCAGCGCGTTGCAGGCCACGCCAGGCAACGATCTCGCGCGCTGCACACACGGTTTTCCACAACATTGTCCCCATGGGAGATGGAAAAACTGAAATCTCGATGTGCTATGGCGGCTTCGAATGGTGCGAAATCAGCACCTTGCAATGCCATGACCCGAAGAACGGCCGATCTTCCCAGCCGCGGCTCATGAGAGCTGCTAATAGCCGATTCCCGCAAGACTTGTCTGGCAAATGAGGAAATGCTTGCTATGGCTTAGGGTCTCCATGCAATCATCTTTTCATTTACCCAAGGAAATCCCTGCGGCATCACGAGGCGCTTGCCTTGTCTCGGGCGTGGGCTCCGGCGACGGAGAGCAGGAAGCGACCCTTGCGCTGCTGCACGGGCTGAGGCAAGTGGGGCTGCGAGTTGCGGCAATGACGCCGGTCGTTTCTGATGCGCGACGAGTTGGCGACAGATGGACCAGCCCGCTTCTTAGCGAACTTTGCCAAGCAAGTTCGTTTCTTGATCTACCCGTTCAGGCACTCTGCCCATACCTGCTGCGAAACGGCATTTATCACGAGAGTGGGGGAGGAGGCGGTCGCGTGCAAATCCGGCCGATCGCAGAGACATTTGCCGCGCTCTCCATGTGGTCCGATGTTGTTGTCGTCAAGGGCATGGATGGGTTGTCTGAAAAGCTCGGTGCACGGCTATCGACCTACGACGTTGCCAGTCGCTTGGCTTTGCCGTTGGTGATATGCCTGCGTCACGGGCCGTCCATTCAATCCCGCTTGTCCCAAGCTTTGAAACAGGCGAGGCGCCGAGACATCGCGGTCGCCGGATGGATCGCGACGGGATGCGATCCGGGCGTGGTGACCGCCTTGGAGGAACTCTCTCAGAGCGCGGGCCTGCATTGCCTTGGGGCGATCACGAAGGTGCCCAGGTCAGAGCTCGAGCTCACATACGGCTTGAATCTAGATGTCATCTGCCGTCATCTGCAGCTGCGATCAACGACGACAGATTCCCTTGGCTGTCCCTGACAGGGGTGTTGAAATTCGTCCGTGCAAATTCTCATTCGCGAAGGATGGATGGCACGGGTGAAGGGTGGAAGCGGCCGCGCATTGAGGAACACTGTGGATGGTGGCAAGACGTTCGGGCCCATCCGGCGGATGGTCTAACCGGGGCATCTTTCGAGTCGACGAGTACTTCAATCCGAAGGGGCCGGTCAGGAAATGAAGATCACGGACGGCCTTTTCTTGCCTGTACTGCGATGCGTCGCGGGACGAGAATCCCGATGTCCAGCAGCATCTGTGCCATGCCCTTGCCCAGGGGATCCATACGCATCGAAGAGGGGCCGCCACCATCCAATGCATCGTGGACGAGAAGGTTCATCGAAGCAGTTCCGGGGAGATAGAAGCGGCTGACCTTGCCTGCTGGAAGATGCTTGAAGTAGCCCTCGACGACCTCGGGTTGCAGCCTTTCCCAGAGCAATGGCAGCCATTCCGCACGTCGAGCAATGAGCCCGATGTTGGAGATGTTTCCCTTGTCGCCGCTACGCCCGTAGGCCAATTCGATGAGGCGAACCTCCTCCTGTGGCTCGTTGGCATCCATCCAGTCTTCGGGAGAGGGGGGCGGCGACCATTGTGGATCTCTTGTATCGGCCGCGATATCGACAGCATGCCGCGAACCATCGAGAACGAAGGTCGGTTGCACTGCTGCCTTATTCAGGAGGAAAGAAAACGGCTTAATCAGCGGTGACACCGAAGGGCGCCCCCCGCCGGGGCTGGTGGTTCCCGGAGCCCAGGATGTGCCCGAAGGCGCAATCTCTCGTGCGAACATCGCCAGGGCAGCCTTCTGCGGGTGGTTGGCCACCACGCGCATCGTGACTTCACGCACCTGGCGGGTACGCGCATGCGGTCCATACAGAGTTTCGGAGCCGATTACTTCAATGTACGTCGAGGTGAAGGGGGGCAGGTTGCTCTGACGCAGGATTTCGCTGGTTCGCTCGATGATGGCTTCGGCTGTGCGGCGAGCCTTCTTCTCAGCATCGATGCCGATGATCACCATGCTCCCAGCGCAGCGGAAGCCATCCAGTTGGGTGGCCGATACCTTGTATTGCGATGTCGGTGCGCGGCCCTTGGCCGCGCTCACGCGCACGCGATTCTCTCCCAGCTGCTCGATCGTCACGTCTCGGAAATCGCAACTCACGTCGGGTAGCAGGTAGGCTCCGGGATCGCCGATCTCGTAGAGCATCTGCTCTGCCACATTGGCGCGGATCACTTTTCCGCCCGTGCCTTCAGGCTTGGTCACGATGAAGCTGCCATCGGCATGACACTCCACGATGGGGTAACCGATGTGTGCCCAGTCGGGAATGTCTTCCCAATCGGTGTGCAGGCCGCCCGTGGCCTGACATCCGCATTCGATGATGTGGCCTGCCAGGCTTCCCGAGGCCAGCAGGTCGTAGTCGTCCATCTGCCATCCGAACTCGTGCATCAGCGGCCCGAGCGTCACAGCGCTATCCACACAACGGCCGGTGATCACTACCTCCGCACCGGCTGCCAGGGCGGCGGCGATCGGAGCTGCGCCGAGATAAGCGGTGGCACTGAGTACCTTGTCGGGAAGAACCTCGTTGGTGAACATGTCGCGCGCGCCGCGTTGGCGCAGTTCTGGCATCAGGACGCTCACGTCGTCGCCTTCGACCACAGCGATGCGCAGCGTGATGCCCTGCGCATCTGCCAGCGCCTTCAGGGCGGCGGCGCAACCGTGCGGATTGATGCCCCCCGCATTGCTCACAACCTTGATGCCCTGTTGCTTGATCCCTGCCAGGACGGACTTCATCGCGATGTCCACAAAGTCCGTCGCGTAGCCCATTTCAGGATTCTTGGCCCGTGCTGAGGCCAAGATGGCCATCGTCGTCTCTGCCAAATAGTCGAAGACCAGATAGTCGAGTCGTCCGCTCTTCACCAGTTGCGGTGCGGCGACCATGCTGTCGCCCCAGAAGCCGGATGCGCCACCGATGCGGACAGTGCGGGCCGTTGTGTTGGGAGTGTCTGTCATTGGGTGTCCTCTGCTCGGGCCAGCTTAACGAAGCCTTCGCCGCGGCGCTTGCGCCAACTCGCTGTGCGGTGCAGCGGGCGCCAAGATGATCTTGATCGGTCTCGGTTCGCCCTCCCGGAAGAACGCCTCATGCCCCTGTCCCCTCCGCGCGTCGAGCGCAAGCTAGCGCACACCCGCACCATCACCATCCGAGGCCACGAGCGCCGCGAGGGCCTGTTCGATATCGAAGGCCAGTTGGTCGACGTGCGCCCCGAGGCTGTGCAATTCGCGGGCGGCGGCCGGCGCGCTGGGGAGCCCATCCGCGTGATGTGGCTGCGTCTGACCGTCGACGCTGGCGCACTGATCGTCGACGTCGAGGCTGTGACCGACGCCGGTCCCTTCGATGCGGTTTGCGGCACGATCGCGCCCGCCTACCGCGGTCTGATCGGCGACTGAGGCCTATCAGGCGTTCTCATTGCGCAGCTGCGCCTTCAGGATCTTGCCAGCGGGTGTCAGCGGCAGCTCGGCGCGCAGCACAACCTGGCGCGGCATCTTGTAGTCGGCAATGCGGCCCGCGCAATGCGCGAGCACCTCGGCCGGCGTAAGGTCGCAGCCTTCTCGCGCCACCACGAAGTAGCGGCCGATCTCGCCCAGCACCGGGTCGGGCACGCCGATGCCGGCCACCATCACCACCGCAGGATGGGTCGCGATCAGCGCCTCGACCTCGGCCGGGTACACGTTGAAGCCGCCCTGGATGTACATGTCCTTCATCCGGCCCTTGAGCGTGATGAGCCCGCGTGCGTCGACGCAGCCCAGGTCGCCGGTACGCAGCCAGCCGCCGTCGAACGCACCTTGGTCCGCCGCCGCACCGATGTAGTCGCGCACCACGCCCAGGCCGTGGAACTGCAGCTCGCCGATCTCGCCCGCGGGCAGTGCGGTGCCGTCGGGCCCGTGCACGCGGACCCGCGCGCCGTCGAGCACCGTGCCGATACTCTGCATCAGGTCCTCGTCGCTGCATTGCCAGGGCGTCATCACCAGCGCGCCCGAGGCTTCGGACAGGCCGTAGAGGTTCATGATCTTCGCCGCGGGCATGCGCTGCTGCAGGTGGCCGAGCAGCGTGGCGTCGACGTTGGAGCCGCCGGTGATGATGAGCCGCACCGAGGACAGGTCGACCTCCGACGAATCGGGGTGCATCAGCAGCAGCGCCATCATGGTCGGCACGCCGATCAGAATCGCCGGCGGGTGGCGCCGGATCATCTCGAGCACCGTCTTGGCCTTGAACACCGGCACTAGTTCGCAGCTGCCGCCCGCGAGCAGCTGCGAGAGGATGCCGCAAGTGATGCCGCCCACATGATTGAAGGGATTGGCCAGTTGCACGAGATCTCCGGGCTGCGTGCGCGTGTGGCGCCACTGGCCATGCGCCGACGCCAGCAGGCTGGCATGCGTGAGCGCGCAGCCCTTGGGACGTCCGGTCGTGCCCGAGGTGTAGATCACCATCGCCAGGTCGGTCGGCTGCACCGCGGCGGTGGCGGCGTCGAGCGCCGTTTCATCGATGGGCGAGCCCGCCATGGCCGTAAACTCTTCGCCGTTGATAGCGATCACCTCGCGCAGCGCAGGCAGCGTCGGGGCCAAGCCTTCGAGCATCGCCTGGAAGTCGAAGCCGTCGATCTCGCGCGTGGAGAGCACCGCCTTCGACTGGCTGTCGGTCAGCATGAATGCAATCTCGGCCTCGCGGTAGCGCGGACTCAGCGCCACCACGGCCACGCCGATGCGCGTGGCGGCGAAGAAGAGCTGCAGCCACTCGACCTGGTTGTGCGACAGCAGCGCGATACGGTCGCCACGCACGAGCCCGCGGCGCAGCAGGGCGCTGGCCAGCCGACGGCTCGCGGCCTCCATATCGGCGAATGAGGAGCACCGGTCGCCGTCGATGTAGGCAGCGACTTCGGGATGGCGGTTCGCGGCATCGTGCAGTGCCGCATGAAGCAGTGAATTCTGCGGAACGGACGGTGTGATGTCTGGCATGGCGTGAGGCGGAGGTCGGGGTGCGCAGAGCTTAGGAAATGCGCACCGTCCCTGGCTTGCGTGCAGTCGCTGTGTGCAGCCACTGCGCACAAGACCGGCCGGGTCGTCTCCGTTAGTCTCATCGCGCTACCAGGAGACAACGGATGGAATTCTTCGAAGCGCCGCCGCTTCCCTTCTATTTCACGCCCGAGCACGAGCAATTCCGCTCCGGCCTGCGCGACTTCATCGCGCGCGAGATCACGCCCCACGTCAACGAATGGGACGAGGCCGAGACCTTCCCGCGTTCGCTCTACGGCCGCGCGGCCGAGCTGGGCGTGCAGGGCCTGGGCTACCCCGAGGAATACGGCGGCACGCCGGCCGACATCTTCTACCAGCTGGTGGTCGCCGAGGAGTTCGCGCGCAGCGGCGGCGGAGGCGTGCAGGCCTCGCTCAACTCTCACAGCATCGCGCTGCCGCCGATCCTCAAGGCCGGCAGCGACGAGATCAAGCGCCGCGTGATCCCGCCGGTGCTGGCCGGCGAGAAGATCGCCGCGCTCGCCGTGACCGAGCCGTCGGGCGGCTCCGACGTGGCCAACCTGCGCACGACCGCGGTGCGCGACGGCGACCACTACGTGGTCAACGGCGAGAAGACCTTCATCACCTCGGGCATGCGCGCCGACTTCATCACCACCGCCGTGCGCACCGACCCCGCGATCAAGGGCGCGGGGGGCATTTCGGTACTGCTGATCGACGGCGACACGCCGGGCCTCACGCGCACGGCGTTGCAGAAGATGGGCTGGTGGAGCTCCGACACCGCGCACCTGCGCTTCGACAACTGCCGCGTGCCGGTGGCCAACCTCGTTGGCGAGGAGAACAAGGGCTTCAAGACCTTCATGAACAACTTCAACAGCGAGCGGCTGTTCATGTCGGCGCTGGCCTGCGGCTATGCCGAGGTCTGCCTGCAGGAAGCGCTCGACTGGACGCGCCAGCGCACGCTCGCTGGCAGCACTCTGTCGCAGCGGCAGGTGGTGCGCCACAAGCTGATGGACATGACGCTGCGCATCGACGCCGCGCGCGCACTGCTCTACGACCTGGCCTACCGCATCGAGCATCGGCTTGCGCGGCCCGAGCACCTGGTGGCCCGCGTGTGCCTGGCCAAGGTGCAGGCCACGCAGGCCATGCAGTTCTGTGCCGATCAGGCGGTGCAGCTGCTGGGCGGCATGGGCTTCATGCGCGGCACGCGCAGCGAGCGCATCTACCGCGAGGTCAAGGTGATGATGATCGGCGGCGGCTCGGAAGAGGTCATGAAGGACCTGGCCGCGCGGCAGCTCGGCGTCTGAGCGCAAAAAGAAAAAAGAAGAGGCGATCCCGATGGAACAGTCGATCGACGACCTCCGCGCCGAGTACGCGCAACTGGCCGAGCTGGCCCGCACGCTCACGCCCGCCCAGTGGGCCGAGCGCAGCGCCTTCTACGGCTGGACGCCCTGGGACGAGATCGCGCACCTGTGCTTCTTCGACCAGACCGCGCTGCTCTCGGCCACCGATGCCGACGCCTTCGCGCGCGACACCGCCGCGCTGATGGCCGAGCTGGCCACCGGCCGCGAAATCAGCGCCATCGCGCGCGCGAAATACGCACCGCTCGACGGCGCGGCGCTGCTCGCGCACTGGGAGCCGATCTCCGCGCGGCTGACCGAGGCGCTGGCCGTGCTCGACCCCAAGGCCCGGCTGCCCTGGTACGGCCCGTCGATGAGTGCGCGCTCCTTCGCAACCGCGCGCCTCATGGAGACCTGGGCCCACGGCCAGGACGTGTGGGACGTGGCGCGCCGCCGCCGGCCCGCGAGCCACCGGCTGCGCCACATCGCGCACATCGGCGTGACCACCTTCGGCTGGAGCTTCGTCAACCGCAAGCGGCCCGTGCCCTCAGTGGTGCCCTACGTAGAACTGCAGGCGCCGCAGGGCGACGAACGCTGGATCTGGGGCGACCCGGCCTCGCCCGAACGGGTCACGGGCCCGGCGCTCGACTTCTGCCTGCTGGTCACGCAGCGCCGCAACCTGGCCGACACCGCGCTGGCCTGCACCGACGGCGCGGCGCGCGAATGGCTGTCGATCGCGCAGTGCTTCGCAGGCGAGCCCGCCGACGCCCCCGCGCCCGGCGTCCGCCAGGTGGCGTACATCGATTGACCGGCGAGCCGATCACGCTGGCGCTGCAGCCGCGCATCGAGGCCGCGCTCGACGCACTGCGCCACGGCACCGGCGCGCAGTGCCTGTCGGACCACGCGTTCTCCAACCTCTACCTGTTCCGCGAGGCACATGGCTACCGCTTCCTGCCCGGCGACTGGCAGGGCGTGGCGGGGCAGACCTATGACGGCACGCGGCACTTCATGCCGCTGTTCGACATGTCCACCGCGCCATCTGCGGTGTTGGCCGGCCTGATCGAGACGCACGGCTGCCTCTACCCCGTGGCGAGCGCGCAGGCCGAGGCGCTGCCCGCGGAACGCTTCGCCGCCGCGTCCTCGCCCGACGACGCGGACTACCTCTACGACGCCGCCACGCTGCGCGACTACGCGGGCCGTGCGCTGGCCCAGAAGCGCAACCTGGTGCGGCAGTTCCTCGCGCGGCATGCGCCGCAGGCCGTGCCCTTCGATGCCGCGCAGGCCGAGGCGGCACGCACGGTGCTGCGCGGCTGGATGGCGCACAAGGGCAAGGCCGTGGGAGAGGCCGACGAGCGTGCCTGCCTCGAGGCCATCGGCCATGCGCAGCGCTTCGGCTTCGAGGGCTTCGTGCACTACGTGGGTTCGCTGCCCGTAGCCTTCCTGTTGGTGCAGGCGCTGCAGCCCGGCGTGTTCGTGGTGCGCTTCGCCAAGGGGCTGGACAGCCACGTGGGCGTCTACCCCTACATGTTCCAACACTTCTGCCGTGCGTTCGAGCGGCCAGTGCATTGGCTCAACTTCGAGCAGGACATGGGACTCGCGGGCTTCCGGCGTAGCAAGCGCTCGTACCAGCCGAGCGCGCTGCTGCCCAAGTGGCGGGTGGCATTGCGCGGCTGAGGCCGCGCCTTCTCATAACGCGGAGCGTGCTTCCCTCGCGACGCCGCCATCGGCGGGGCGCGCCGAGTGGCTGCATGGTCAACGAAACGATGCGCGGGCCACAGCCAGTCCGCGCAAGACCGGTTCCGGACCTTTGCCTAAGCTCACAACCACACAACAGCCCCGCAATCCAAAAACGCCAACCGGCACCTGTAGCACCCCAGCAATGGCAATCATCGAGTCGAACGTTTCCCCTGGCAGCGAGGTCTTCGAGGCTAACCGCACTGGCATGCTGGCCCTGATCGACCGCGTACGCGGCTATGAGAAGCGCAGCATCACCACGTCGGGCAAGTCCCGTGAGCGTTTCGAGAAGCGCGGGCAGCTGCTGCCGCGCGAGCGGCTGTCGCTCCTGCTCGACCCGGGCACGCCCTTCCTCGAGATCGGCTCGCTTGCCGGGCTCGGGCTGGACAATCCCGACTTGGAGAAGAGCGTGCCGGGCGGTGGCGTGATCGGCGGCATTGGCTGGGTCTCGGGTGTGCGCGTGATGGTCAACGCCTCCGACTCGGGCATCGATGCCGGGGCGCTGCAGCCGATGGGCATCCCCAAGCAGCTGCGCATGCAGGAGCTGGCGCTGGAGAACAAGTTGCCCTACGTGCAGTTGGTCGAGAGCGCGGGCGCGAACCTCATGACCTACAAGGTGGAGGAATTCGTCACCGGCGGCAACCTGTTCCGCAACATCGCGCGCCTCTCGGCCGCGGGCCTGCCCGTCGTGACGGTCACGCACGGCTCGTCCACCGCGGGCGGCGCCTACCAGACCGGCCTGTCCGACTACATCATCATGGTGCGGGGCCGGTCACGGGCCTTCCTCGCGGGACCGCCGCTGCTCAAGGCCGCGACGGGTGAGATCGCGACCGAGGAGGAACTGGGCGGCGCGCTGATGCACACCTCGATCTCGGGCCTGGGCGACTACCTGGCCGAGGACGACCGCGACGCGATCCGGCTGGCGCGCGAGATCCTGGCCAACATCGACTGGCAGCGCGGCATGCCCGCTGAGCCCGCACGCAGCTTCAAGCCGCCGCGCTACGACGCGGAAGAGCTGCTGGGCGTGATGCCCATGGACCACAAGCGCCCGGTCGACATGAAGCAGGTCATCGCGCGCATCGCAGACGACTCCGAGTTCCTCGAGTTCGGCGAGAACTACGGCGGTGCGACCGTGGTCGGCCACATCAAGATCGAAGGCATGCCGTTGGGCGTGATCACCAACAACGGGCCGATCGACCCGGCCGGCGCGACCAAGGCCACGCACTTCATCCAGGCCTGCTGCCAGTCGAAGACACCGATCCTCTATCTCAACAACACGACCGGCTTCATGGTCGGAAAGGACTACGAGGAGGCTGGCATCATCAAGCACGGTTCCAAGATGATCCAGGCCGTGACCAACGCCACCGTGCCGCAGATCACCATCTACTGCGGCGCCTCCTTCGGCGCCGGCAACTACGGCATGTGCGGCCGCGGTTTCCATCCGCGCTTCTGCTTCTCCTGGCCCAACGCCAAGACCGCGGTGATGGGTGGCGAGCAGGCCGCGCAGACCATGGCCAACGTGACCGAGGCCGCAATGAAGCGCAAGGGCGGCGAGGTCGACCGAGAGAAGCTCGCCGAGATGGAGCGCCGCATCATCGACCGCTTCGACAGCCAGATGAGCGTGTTCACCACCAGCGCCCACATGCTCGACGACGGCGTGATCGACCCGCGCGACACGCGTGCAGTGCTGAGCAAGGTGCTGTCGATCTGCCGCGATGCCGAGCATCGTGTGCCGCAGAAAATGCAGTTCTCCGTGGCGCGTCCCTGAGTCGTAGAAATAGTAGGGAGATACACGAACCATGCAACTCACACCCGAACACGAAGCGGTGCGCGACACGCTCAAACGGTTCATCGACAAAGAGGTCAATCCCCACGTCGACGCGTGGGAGGCCGCTGAAACCTTTCCTGCCCACCATGTGTTCAAGCGCCTGGGCGAGTTGGGCATGCTGGGCCTGACCAAGCCGGTCGAGAACGGCGGCGCAGGACTCGACTATTCCTACGGTGCGGTGATGGCCGAGACGCTCGCGCACATCAACTGCGGCGGCGTGCCGATGGCTGTCGGCGTACAGACCGACATGGCGACGCCCGCGCTCGCACACCGCGGCAGCGCCGAGTTGCGTGCGGAATTCCTCGCGCCCGCGATCAGCGGCGACTACGTGGCCTGCCTGGGCGTGTCGGAAGTCGGCAGCGGTTCCGATGTGGCCTCGATAAAGACCACCGCGCGCAAGGATGGCGGCGACTACGTCATCAACGGCGGCAAGATGTGGACCACCAACGGCACGCAGGCAGACTTCTGCGTCGTGCTGGCCAACACATCGGAGGGTGCGTCGCATCGCAACAAGTCGCTGATCGTCATGCCGATGAAAACCCCGGGCGTGCACGTGGCCCGCAAGCTCGCGAAGATGGGCATGCACGCGTCGGACACGGCGCAGCTCCATTTCGACGAGGTGCGCGTGCCGCTGCGCTACCGCATCGGTGAAGAGGGCATGGGCTTCATCTATCAGATGGAGCAGTTCCAGATCGAGCGCCTGTGGGGCGCGCTGAACAACGTCGGCATCGCTCAGCGCGCCATCGACACCACCGTCGCCTACACCCGCGAACGCCAGGCCTTCGGCCGCTCGATCCTGGACAACCAGTGGGTCCACTACCACCTGGCCGAACTGCAGACCGAGGTGGCCTGCCTGCGCGCCATCTGTTGGCAGGGTGTGGAGGAAGTGGTGGCCGGCACCGACGCCACGCGCACCGCCACCATGGCCAAGCTCAAAGCCGGTCGCGTGATCCGCCAAGTGGCCGACGGCTGCCTGCAATTTTGGGGCGGCATGGGCTTCATGGACGAAAGCCCTATCTCCCGCATCTACCGCGACGGCCGGCTCACCTCGATCGGCGGCGGCGCCGACGAAGTGATGCTCCAGATCCTCAGCAAGTTCATGGGCACCTTCCCGTCCGCTCACTGAAAAACATCGACGTACGCTCCATGACCGCCTCGACCTCCCAGCTCACCCCCTTTCGCAAGATCCTGATCGCCAACCGCGGCGAGATCGCGTTGCGCATCATCCGCAGCGCGCGTGCGCTCGGCTACCGCACGGTGGCCGTGTACTCCACGGCAGATGCCGGCGCGCGCCATGTGCGCGAGGCCGATCAGGCCGTGTGCATCGGCGAACCGCTGCCCGCGCAGTCCTACCTTTGCATCCCCGCGATCATCGAGGCCGCCAGGCTCAGCGGTGCCGACGCGGTGCACCCCGGCTACGGCTTCCTCGCCGAGAACGAGGACTTCGCGCAGGCCTGCCAGGACGCAGGCCTGGTGTTCATCGGCCCTTCGGCCGAAGCCATCGTGTCGATGGGCAACAAGGCCGGCGCCAAGACGCTGATGCAGGCCGCCGGGGTGCCCTGCATCCCTGGCTACCAGGGCGACGACCAGAGCGAGGAGCGGCTCGCGGTCGAGGCCGTGCGCATCGGCTTTCCGGTGATGATCAAGGCCACGGCCGGCGGCGGCGGGCGCGGCATGCGGCTGGTGCCCTCGGCCAAGGAGTTCCCCGAGCTGCTGCGCAGCGCGCGCTCCGAGGCGCAGAGCGCCTTCGGCGACCCCGAGGTGATCCTCGAGCGCGCCATCGTCGAACCGCGCCACATCGAGATCCAGGTCTTCGCCGACCGCCACGGCAACGCGATCCACCTGGGCGAGCGCGACTGCTCGGTGCAGCGCCGCCACCAGAAGCTGATCGAGGAAGCGCCGTCGCCGGCCGTAGACGCCGAGCTGCGCGCTCGCATGGGCGCCACCGCGGTGGCCGCCGTCAAGGCCATCCGCTACGAAGGCGCGGGCACGCTCGAGTTCCTGCTCGACGCCGAGGGCAACTACTACTTCATGGAGATGAACACCCGGCTGCAGGTCGAGCATCCGGTGACCGAGGCCATCACCGGCCTCGACTTGGTCGCGCTGCAACTGCGCGTGGCTGGCGGCGAGCCGCTGCCGATCACGCAGGAGCAGGTCCGCTTCCACGGCCACGCGATCGAGGTGCGGCTGTGCGCCGAAGACGCCGACAAGGGCTTCATTCCCCAGAGCGGCACCATGGCGCTGTGGGCCATGCCTGCGCAGTTGCGCGTCGAGCATGCGCTGCGCTCGGGCGGCGAGATCCCGCCCTACTACGACTCGATGATCGCGAAGGTCATCAGCCACGGCGACACGCGCGAGGCCGCGCGGCGCCAGCTGATGGCCGGCCTCGAGGACGCGGTGGCGCTGGGCGTGACCACCAACCAGGCCTTCCTGCACCGCTGCCTGGGCCATGCGGTCTTCGCGGCCGGCGGCGCCACCACCGCCTTCATCGCGCAGAACCAGGACGCGCTGCTCGCACCCGACACCGAGGCCCGTGCGCGTGCCGCCGCCATCGCGGCCGTGCTGCTCTACGAGACCACCGGTGCGCGCCGCGCGCCCTCGACCGGCCGACGCATGACGCACAGCCTGCCGATCTCGCTGCGCTTCGACGTCGAAGGCAGCGCGGTGAGCGCAAGCATCGTGCTGCGGCGGCAGCGCCATTTCGAGGTGTTGATCGGCGACGCGGCGCATGTCGTCGAGCTGGCCGAGATCGGTGAGCACGCCGCGCGCTTCGTCTGCGACGGCCTGTATGAAAGCGCAGCCTTCCACCGCGACGGCACCACGCTGCTGCTGCACTACCGCGGCATCCCGGTGCGCGTCGAGGACAAGACCCGCGCCGCGACCGCGCGCCAAGGCGAGGCCGGCGGCGACGGCAAGGTGCGCGCCTCGATGAATGGCCGCGTGGTCGCGGTGATGGCCGCGGTCGGCGACATGGTCGAGGCGGGCCAGCCGGTCGTCACGCTCGAGGCCATGAAGATGGAGCACATCCACGCCGCGCCGGTGGCCGGCAAGGTGATCGCGCTGCACGTGAAGACCGGCGACCAGGTCGCGGCCAGCCGCGTGGTGGTCGAGATCGAGGTGGCCGCCACGGATGCGGTCGCGGCCTAGGCACACACAGGGCGCGCGGCCGGCGCCCCAGCACAAGGAGCGAGACAAGATGAGCGAGACGAACGAGCCCGCGGTGCGGGTGGACAAGCGCGGCCACGCGCTGTGGGTCACGATCAACCGGCCCGACAAGCGCAACGCGATCAACAAGGACGTGGTGGCCGGCATCCGCGACGGCTGGCGCCGCGCCCATGCCGACTCCGAGGTGCGCGTGATCGTGCTCACTGCCGCGGGCGACAAGGCCTTCTGCGCGGGCGGCGACCTGCAGCCGGGTGCAGGCTTCGCGTTCGACCTGTCGCAGCCCAGCATCGACTATGCCGACATGCTGCGCGAGGTGCAGAACGCCACCCTGCCGAGCATCGCGCGCATCAACGGCGTTTGCATGGCCGGCGGCGTGGGCCTGCTGTGCATGACCGACATGGCGGTCGCGGCCGACCATGTGCAGTTCGGTCTGCCCGAGGTCAAGATCGGCCTGTTCCCGATGCAGGTGCTGAGCCTGCTGCAGGACATCGTGCCGCGCCGCACGCTGCGCGAATGGTGCCTCACGGGCGAGTCCTTCGGCGCGGCCGAGGCGCGGGAGGCGGGGCTGCTCAACTACGCGGTGCCCGCCGATGAGCTCGACGCAAAAACGCAGTGGCTGGTCGACCGCCTCGCCGGCAAGTCGCCCACGGCGCTGCGCCGCGGCAAGTACGCGATGCGCGCGATGGCCGCGATGTCCTTCGACGAAGGCATCGCCTACACCGAGAGCCAGATCGCACTGCTCGCGATGACCGAGGACGCGCGCGAGGGCCTGGCCTCGTTCAACGAAAAGCGGAAGCCGGTATGGACCGGACGCTGAACCCCGCCGCCACGGCGCCCACCAACCGCAGCGCGCATGCGGTCGGCCTGGCCGAGTGGCTGTCGCGCCGCGCGGCCCGCGCACCGCACCGCCCGGCACTGAGCTGCGAGGACGTGCACTGGAACTACGGCGAACTCGTCGACCGCATCGAATGCATGTCGGCGGTGCTGGCCGCGGGCGGCGTGGGCGCGGGCGCGCGCGTCGGCTACCTCGGGCTCAACGACCCGATGTTCGTCGTCGTGCTGTTCGCCACTGCGCGGCTCGGCGCGATCTGCGTGCCGCTCAACTTCCGGCTCAGCGGCGCGGAGCTGTCTTTCGTGATCAACGACGCGGGCGTGCACACGCTGGTGGTGGGCGAGGAGCACATCGCGGTGATCGACCCGGTGCGCACCACGCTGGCCTGCAGCCGCTACATCCACCGCGGCGCGGGCGCACCAGGCTGGGAAGCGGCCGATGCGCTGCTGGCCGATGCGCCGCCCGTGCCGCCGGCCGTGCCGGTGCGCGCCGACGACGTGTCGGTGATCATGTACACCTCGGGCACCACCGGCCATCCCAAGGGCGCGATGCTCACGCACGGGAATTTCTGGACCAACAACCTCAATGAGATGTTCCTCTGGGACATGGTCTCGAGCGACGTCACGCTGAACTTCGCACCGATGTTCCATGTGGGCGGCCTGCTGTGCGGCAGCATGACCACGCTGCTGGCCGGCGGGCACCTGGTGCTGCAGCGCGGCTTCGATCCCCAGGCCGTGCTCGACGCGGTGGTGAAGCACCGCGTGAGCGTGAGCTTCGGCGTGCCGGCCATGCTGCTGTTCATCAGCCAGCACGCGGGCTTCGAGGCGGCCGACCTGTCCTCGCTGCGGCTGGTGGCCGTGGGCGGCGCGCCCATGCCCGAGCCGCTGCTGCGGCTGTACGCGTCGCGCGGCATCCCGGTGCACCAGGGCTACGGCATGACCGAGACCGCCTCGATGATCACCTTCCTGCACCCCGACCGGTCACGCGACAAGCTGGGCTCGAGCGGAACGCCGCCGCTCATGACCGAGATCAAGCTCATCGACGTGATGGGCGACGAGGTCACCGCGCCCGGCGCCACCGGCGAGATTTGCGTGCGCGGCGGCAACGTGATGCCCGGCTACTGGAACCGACCCGAGGCCAATGCCACGGCCTTCACCGCCGACGGCTGGTTCCGCAGCGGCGACGTGGGCTACCGCGATGCAGAGGGCTTCCTGTTCGTCTGCGACCGGCTCAAGGACATGGTGATCAGCGGCGGCGAGAACATCTACCCGGCCGAGATCGAGAGCGTGCTCTACGACCACCCCGACGTCGCCGAGGCGGCCGTGATAGGCGCACCCGATGCGCAGTGGGGCGAACGCGTGGTCGCGGTGATCGCGCCCCGGCCCGGCAAGACCGTCACGCTCGAGGGCCTGCGCGAATTCGCGCAGTCGCGGCTGGCGCGCTACAAGCTGCCCAAGGAGCTGCGGCTGGTCGAGGCGCTGCCGCGCAACCCGACCGGCAAGGTGCTCAAGGCCAAGCTGCGCGAGCACGACGCCGCCGCCACCAGGAAGGGGTGAGCATGGCCGGCCCCACTCCCGCGTTCTGGCAGCAGCGCTTCGAAACAGGCAGCACGCCCTGGGACCGCGGCGAGGCAGGCCCGCAATTGCAGCGCTGGCTCGACAGAGGCGCCATCGCGCCTGGCGAGCGCGTGGTGGTGCCAGGCTGCGGCAGCGGCTGGGAGGTTGCGGCACTGGCGGCCGCGGGCGTCGACGCTGTCGGCCTCGACTATGTAGCGGCGGCCGTGGAACGCACGCGGACGCTGCTCGCGGCGCACGGCCTCGCGGCCGAGGTGATGCAGGCCGACGTGCTGCAGTGGCGGCCATCGATGCAGGTCGATGCGGTCTACGAACAGACCTGCCTGTGCGCGCTGCATCCCGACCTCTGGAGCGCGTACGCGGCGCAGCTCGCGGCCTGGGTGCGTCCGGGCGGCCGGCTGCTCGCGCTGTTCATGCAGAAGCGCGAGGCCTCGGCGGGCGAGGGCGTGGTCAGCGGGCCGCCCTACCACTGCGACATCCATGCGATGCGCGCGCTGTTCCCGTCCATCGGATGGGCCTGGCCCAAACCGCCCTATGCCCACGTGGCGCACCCGAGCGGCGCCTACGAGCTGGCCGTCGAACTGGTGCGGCAGGCCTGACATCACAGAGACCGGAGACACGATGGACTTCAAGCATTCCGAGACCTCGCTGCAGCTGCAGCAGCGCGTGCGCGACTTCATGGAGGCGCACGTCTACCCGGCCGAACACGTCTACTACCAGCAGGTGCAGGCCAGCGACCATCCCTACCGCACGCCGGCCGTGCTGCAGGAGCTCAAGGCGCTGGCGCAGGCGCAGGGCCTGTGGAACCTGTTCCTCTCGTCGGCCAGGGGCGGTCTGAGCAACCTCGACTACGCGCCGGTCAAGGAGATCATGGGCCGTGTGCTCTGGGCGCCGGAGATATTCAACTGCTCGGCGCCCGACACCGGCAACATGGAGGTGCTGTCGCACTACGGCACGCCCGCGCAGAAGGCGAAGTGGCTCGAGCCGCTGATGGCGGGCACGATCCGCTCGGCCTTCTCGATGACCGAGCCTGCCGTGGCCTCGAGCGACGCGACCAACATCCAGTGCGAGATCCGCCGCGACGGCGACGACTACGTGATCAACGGCCGCAAGTGGTTCACCTCGGGCGCGCTCAATGAGGAGTGCACGCTGCTCATCGTGATGGGCAAGACCGACCCCGACCACGCCGACCGGCACAAGCAGCAGTCGATGATCCTCGTGCCCAAGAACACGCCCGGCGTGCGCATCGTGCGCGACATCACGGCCTTCGGCTACGACGATGCACCGGTGGGCCATCCCGAGATCGTCTACGACAACGTGCGCGTGCCCGCCTCGAACATGCTGCTGGGCGAGGGCCGTGGCTTCGAGATCGCGCAGGGCCGGCTCGGCCCGGGCCGCATCCACCACTGCATGCGGCTGATCGGCTGCGCCCAGCGCGCACTGGAGATGATGTGCGAGCGCGCCAACACGCGTGTGGCCTTCGGTCGGGCGCTGGGCGAGCAGGGCTCGGTGCGCGAGGACATCGCGCATTCCTTCTGCGAGATCGAGCAGGCGCGGCTGCTCACGCTGAACGCGGCCGACAAGATGGACCGCGAGGGCAACAAGGCCGCCCGGGACCTGATCGCCGCGGCCAAGATCGTGGTGCCCAGCATGGCGGCGCGCGTGATCGACCGCGCGATCCAGATCTTCGGCGGCGCGGGCGTGTCGCAGGACACCTTCCTGCCGCGCGCCTACGTGTACGCGCGCTTCATCCGCATCGGCGACGGGCCCGACCAGGTGCACCTGTCGGCCATCGGCAAGGACCTGCTCAAGCGCAGCGCTGCGCGCGCCGCAGCATGACGGCCTCGGTCGTCAGCGCGCCGCCGCTCGACCTGGCGCGGCTCGGCCGCTACCTCGAGGCGCAGGCGCCGGGCTTCCGCGGGCTGCGCAGCGCCGAGCGCTTCGTCGGCGGCAACTCGAACCCGATCTGGCGCGTGGAGGCCGACAGCGGGTGCTACATCCTGCGCACGCAGCCGGCCGGCGAACTGCTCAAGTCCGCGCACGCGCTCGACCGCGAGGCGCGCATCCTCACGGCGCTGCAGCGCAGCGCGGTGCCGGTGCCGCGGCTGCGCGTGCTGTGCAACGACCTCGATGTGGTGGGCGTGCAGTTCTACCTGATGGATTTCGTCGAGGGCGTGGTGCATCGTCACGTGGGCCTCCCCACGGTGCCCCGGGACCGGCGCCGCGCCGTGTACGAGGCGGCCATCGACAGCCTGGTAGCCATCCACCGCGCCGACGTCGAGGCACTGGGCCTGGCCGACTTCGGCCGCCCCGGCAACTACTTCGAGCGCCAGCTGCACCGCTGGAAGCAGCAGTACCGCGCCGCCATGCCCGAGGGCTCGGCGCCGATGGACGCGCTGATCGCGCGGCTCGAGGCGCTGATGCCGCGCGAGGGCCATCCCGTGGTGCTGCTGCACGGCGACTCGCGGCTGGACAACCTGATGTTCGATGCGAGCGGCTGCCGCGTGATCGCGGTGCTCGACTGGGAGCTGTCGACGCTGGGCCATCCGCTCGCGGACCTGGGCCAGTTCCTGGGCGTGCAGGAACTGCCACCCGACTACCTGCTGCCCGGCTTGCGCGGCGTCGACCGCGCCGCGCAGGGCCTGCCCACGCAGGACGAACTCGCCCATCGCTACCTGCGCGCGATGGGCATGGACCCGCGCGCCGACATGCGCTTCTACAAGGCCTTCGCGATGTTCCGCCAGGCCTCGATGTCCGCGGGCCTGCGCCGTCGGGCCGCGCTGGGCACGGCCGTGGCCGAGAGCGCGCTGGCCTTCGGCAACACCCTGGACGTGTTCGTGCTCGCGGGCCTCGACATCCTCGATGGTGGCGCTGCGCCTTCCTCGACCCCCACGGAGACAACGACATGAGCGCTCCCCACCCTTTCGACCTGGGCGGCAAGGTCGCGCTGGTCACCGGCTCCTCGCAAGGCATCGGTGCCGCGACCGCGCGCGTGCTGGCGCAGGCCGGCGCGCACGTGGTGATCAGCAGCCGCAAGCCCGACGACTGCGAGCGCGTGGCGCAGGCGCTGCGCGACGAGGGCCTGAAGGCCGAGGCCCGTGCCTGCCATATCGGCCGCATGGAGGACATCGCGGCGATGGGCGCGCAGCTGCAGGCCGCGCACGGCGGACTCGACATCCTGGTGAACAACGCGGTGCTCAGCCCCTGGCGCACCATCGATGACATCGACGCCGGCCTGTTCGCCAAGGCCGTGGACGTGAACCTGCGCGGCTACTGGTTCCTGTCGAGCGAGGCGGTCAAGCTGATGAAGCCGCGCGGCGGCGGCAGCATCGTGAACATCTCCTCGGTGTCGGCGCTACACCCCGAGAAGATGCTCGGGCTCTACGGCACGCTCAAGACTGCGCTGATCGGCATGAGCCGCGCGTTCGCGCTCGAGTACGGGCCCTTCGGCATCCGCGCCAACACCGTGCTGCCCGGCGTGATCGAGACCAAACTGGCCGAAGCCTTCGACGGCGCGGCGCGCGAGCGCATCCTGCAGAAGACGCCGGTGCGCCGCGTCGGCCGCCCCGAGGAGATCGGCTACGCGGTGCTCTACCTGTGCGCCGCATCGGGCGCCTTCACCACGGGCGCGAGCCTGGTGGTCGACGGCGGCATGTCCATTTCAATGTTGTAGAGGAAGAAAAGATGAAAGCCGTTCTTGCCAGGCGCCACGGGTCGCCCGAGTCGCTGGTGGTGGAAGACATCGCGCCCCTGCAGGCCGGTCCGGGCGAGGTCATCGTCAGCGTGCACGCCAGCGCAGTCAATTTCCCCGACACGCTGATCATCGAGAACCGCTACCAGTTCAAGCCCGCGCTGCCCTTCTCGCCGGGCGGCGAGGTGGCCGGGACGGTCAAGCAGGTGGGCGAGGGCGTGCAGGGTTTCGCGCAAGGCGACCGCGTGATCGCGGTCTGCGGCTGGGGCGGCTACGCCGAAGAGGTGCGCACCGTGCCCGAGAAGTTGGTGGCGCTGCCCGCGGGCATCGACATGGAAGCCGCGGCCGCGTTGGTGATCACCTACGGCACCTCGCACTACGCGCTCAAGGACCGCGCGGCCCTCCAGCCCGGCGAGACGCTGCTGGTACTGGGCGCGGCCGGCGGCACCGGGATCTCGGCGGTCGAGCTGGGCAAGCTCATGGGCGCACGCGTGATCGCCGCGGCCTCCACCGACGAGAAGCTCGCGCTGTGCCGGGCCCACGGGGCCGACGAAACCATCAACTACACGAGCGAAGACCTGCGCGAGCGCATCAAGGCGCTGACGGACGGGCGCGGCGTCGATGTGGTCTACGACCCAGTCGGCGGCAGCTACACCGAACCCGCGCTGCGCAGCATGGCCTGGCGCGGCCGCTACCTGGTGATCGGTTTCACCGCCGGCGAGATCCCCAAGCCGGCGTTGAATCTGGTGCTGCTCAAGGGCTGTTCGATCGTGGGCGTGTTCTACGGCGGCTTCGCGCAGGCCGAGCCGGTGCGCTACCAGGCCTTCATGGACGAACTCGTGGGCTGGCTCGCGCAGGGCCGCATCCGCCCGGCGATCACCGAGCGCTACCCGCTGGAGCAGGCGGCGCAGGCGCTGCGGGTGGTGGCCGACCGCAAGGCCACCGGGAAGATCATGCTGACGACGGCACTGGGCCGCGGCGAGGGCTGAATCAGCACGCTGGCATGCGCCGCGCCAGCCAGTCGAGCAGCAGCGCGTTCACCGCGTCGGGCTGCTCCTGCTGCGTCCAGTGGCCGCAGTCGGCGATGGTGTGGCGCTCCAGGTCGGGCACGATGCGCTCCATGCCGCGGGTGGTCGTCGGTGGCAGGAAGAAGTCGTCCGCCGCACTGACCATGAGCGCCGGTACGCCGACGTGATCGGGCGTGCTGGCGGTGTCGAGCCAGTTGCGGTGCAGGTTGCGATACCAGTTCAGCGCACCTTCGAAGCCGGTGCGCGCAAAGGCCTGCGTGAACACACGCAGCGCGTCTTTGTCCAGCAGTGGCGAGCCCATCACCGCGGGCTCGCCGGTGAACATCGTGGCGGGCAGGGCCTGCACGCGCGCGGGCAACTGCGCGAATTGCGCGAGCGTGAGCGCGGGGCGCCGCATCAGGCCTCGGAAGGTGGCCTCGACGTCGCGGCCCAGCAGCGCCTCGCCCGCACCCGGCGGCTGGAACGCGACCATGTAGTGCGCGGGCCCGCGCGCCTGCAGCATGGTCTGCACCAGGTCGACCTCGGTGCGGCGCGTGTAGGGCGTGTTCAGCGAGACGACACCCTGCACACGCGCCGCATGGTCGCGCGCCAGCGCCCAGGCGAGCGCACCGCCGAAGTCGTGGCCCACGACCACCGCGCGCGCGATGCCCAGCGCATCGAGCAGCCCGACCACGTCGCGCGCGAGGCTCTGCATGCGGTAGGCCTCGAGCGGGCCCTGGGGGCCGGTGTCGCCGTAGCCGCGCAGGTCGGGCGCGACCACGCCGTAGCCCGCGTCGGCCAGCGCACGGACCTGGTGGCGCCACGAGTAGGCGAGTTCGGGAAAGCCGTGCAGCAGCACGACCGTGGGCCGCGCCGCATCGGCCGGCGGCACCACGCAGGCGGCCAACGCGAGGCCGGGGGTGGTGACCCGGCGCCAGCCGGGCAGGGTAGGGGAATCGGTGGCAGGCATGTCCTTCTCCTGGTGCAGTTCAGAGCGAGGCCGCGAGGCGCACGCCTTCGTCGATGGCGCGCGTGGCGTCGAGTTCGGCCGCGAAGCGCGCGCCACCGATCGCGGTCACGGGCACGCCGGCCGCTTCGAGCGCGGGGGCCAGTGCATTGTCGGGGTCCTGGCCCGCGCACAGCACGACGGTGTCGACCACCAGCACGCGCGGCTCGCCGCGCACCCGCAGGTGCAGGGCCAGCGCGTCGCCCCGGGCCTCGATGCGTTCGTAGGCCACGCCCGCCCACTGGTGCACGCCGCGCCGGCCGAGCAGCGCGCGGCGGATCCAGCCGGTGGTCTTGCCCAGCCGCTTGCCCGGCGTCTCGTCCTTGCGCTGCAGCAGCCACACGTCGCGTGGCGACTGCGGCGGCGCGGGCGGCACCAGGCCGCCGCGCGCGGCCACGCTGAAGTCGATGCCCCAGGTCGCGGCGAAGTGCGCGCCCTCGTCGGCCGCGCCCAGGGCCTCGTGCGTGAGCAACTCGGCCACGTCGAAGCCGATGCCGCCCGCGCCGATGATCGCGACGCGCGCGCCGGGCCTGTGGCGACCCTCGATCACCTCGGCGTAGCCGACCACGCCCGGCAGGTCGATGCCCGGCAGTTCGGGCGTGCGCGCCCGCACGCCCGTGGCCAGGATCACGTGGTCGAAGCCACCGGCCGCCAGCGTGGCGGGCTCGGCTCGGACGCCGAGCACCTGGCGCACGCCCGCGCGCTCGAGCCGGGTCGCGTAGTGGCGCAGCGTCTCGGCGTATTCCTCCTTGCCCGGGATGCGCCGCGCCAGGTTGAACTGGCCGCCGACGCGCGGCGCCGCGTCGAACAGCGTGACCTCGTGGCCGCGCTCGGCCGCGGTGGTGGCCGCGGCCAGGCCGCCCGGGCCGGCGCCGACCACCGCGATGCGCCGGCGTCGGGCGGCGGGCTCGATCACCAGCTCGGTCTCGCGGCAGGCGCGCGGGTTGACCATGCAGCCGGTCAGCTGGCCCGAGAAGGCCGCGTCGAGGCAGCCCTGGTTGCAGGCGATGCAGGTGTCGATCTCGTCGGCGCGGCCCGCGCCGGCCTTGTTCACGAAGTCGGCATCGGCGAGCAGCGGGCGCGCCATGGACACCAGGTCGGCGTCGCCGCGCGCGAGGATCGACTCGGCCAGCGCCGGGTCGTTGATGCGGTTGCTCGCCACCACCGGTACCCGCAGCTCCCGCTTGAGCCGGGCCGTGAGCGCGACGAAGGCCGCGCGCGGCACCAGCGTGGCGATGGTGGGCACGCGCGCCTCGTGCCAGCCCACGTAGGGGTTGAGGATCGAGGCGCCCGCGTCCTGCACCGCATGAGCGAGCTGCACCACCTCGTCCCAGGTGCAGCCGCCCTCGACCAGGTCGAGCATCGACAGCCGGTAGATCAGCAAGAAGCGCGGCCCGGTCGCTTCGCGCACGCGGCGCACCGCCTCAACCGCGAAGCGCATGCGGTTCTCGGCGCTGCCGCCCCAGGCGTCCTCGCGCTGGTTGGCGCGCGGCGCCGCGAACTGGTTGATCAGGTAGCCCTCGGCGCCCATCACCTCGACGCCGTCGTAGCCCGCGCTCTGCGCCAGCACCGCGGCGCGCGCGTAGTCGTCGAGCGTGCGCTGGATGTCGGCCTCGCTCATCTCGCGCGGCGTGGCCGCCGACAGCGGCGACTTGCGCGCCGACGGGGCCACGCCCTGGTCGTGGTGCGCATAGCGGCCCGCGTGCAGCAGCTGCATCGCGACCAGCGCGCCGTGCGCATGCACCGCATCGGTGATCTCGCGGTGCGGCGCGGCGTCGGCCGCGCTGGCCAGCGTGCGCATACCGGCCCACATGTTGCCCTCGGCGTTGGGCGACAACCCGCCCGTGACGATCAGCGCCACGCCGCCGCGCGCCCGCTCGGCATAGAAGGCCGCCATGCGCGCGATGCCGTCGGGTTTCTCTTCGAGGCCTGTATGCATCGAGCCCATGAGCACGCGGCAGCGCAGCAGCGTCTGGCTGCCGTCGGCATGCGGGATGGCCAGCGGCGAGAGGAGGGTGGGGTAGGTGTTCATCGTGCGGCAATTCTGAGAAGGCCACGTGCGTAGGTCTTGTGCCGAGTCGCTGGACGGCGCCGTCCTGCGCGACCTGGGACTTTCCCGAGGATGCGGCCAGCCCAGCGACTCGGCACAAGACCGTGGGGGTGCGAGCGGCAAGACTGCGCGGGTGGCCGATCGCTCCCGATCGCCGAAGTCCCAGGAGTTTGCGAGATGAAGACTAGACGTACAGGCCTCGCAGCCGCATGGCTGGCCGCCGCCTTGCCATTGGCCGCCGGCGCCCAGGCTACGCAGGGCGTGAGCAAGACCGAGGTGGTGGTCGGGACCATCCAGGACCTGTCGGGCCCGATCGCGGCCTTCGGCAAGGAGACCGTCAATGGCATGAACATGCGCATCGAGGAGTTCAATGCGGCCGGCGGCACCGCCGGCCGCAAGATCCGCCTGGTCGTCGAGGACTCGAGCTACGATACCAAGAAGGCCGTGCTGGCCGCGCAGAAGCTGGTGCAGAACGACAAGATCTTCATCACGGTGGCGAACATCGGCACCGCGCTGGCGCTGACCACCATGCCGATCTTCACCGAGGGCGGCGTGATCCATGCGTTCCCGCTGGCCTCGGCGCGTGGCCTCTACGACCCGCCGAACCCGCTGGCCTTCGCCTTCACCGTGCCTTACTACCAGCAGGGCCGCGTGATCGTAAAGGCGCTGACCAAGACCCGCGACGACCGCAAGTGGTGTTCGCTGATGCAGGACGACGAGCTGGGCACCGAGCTCATGAAGGGCGTCGAGTCGCAGCTCGGCGAACTCAAGAAGAAGGTGCTGGAGAAGACCACCTACAAGCGCGGCGCGACCGACTTCTCGTCGCAGGTGGCGCGGCTCAAGAGTGCTGGCTGCGACACCATGGTGGTGGGCACCACGCTGCGCGAGACCATCGGCACGCTCAACGAAGCCAAGAAGGTCGGCTTCGCGCCCGACTTCATCGGCACCTCGGCCTCGTACTCGCACCTGGTGCCCAAACTGGGCGGCCCGGTGACCGAGGGCTTCCTGTCCTCGCATGCGAGCTCGCAGCCCTACGCCGACGATGCCTCGAAGGAACTGCGCGACTGGTACGCGGCCTACAAGACCAAGTACAACGAGGACCCGGGTCAGTACGCGGTGTTCGGCTACGGCGCGATGGACTGGACCATCAAGACCTTGGAGAAGGTCGGCGCCGACCTCACGACCCAGCGCTTCGTTCAGGCCATGGAGAGCTCGACCTTCCCGCGCGACAAGCTGGGCTTCGACACCATGAGCTTCTCCAGGACCAAGCGCCTGGGCTCCGAGGCGGTGCGCATCTCGAAGCTGGTCAACGGCCGCTGGGTGCCGATCACCGACTACCTGCAGCCCTGAGTGGCCCGCCCCCTTCACGCCAGGAGCTGCCTTGGAATTCATCCAGTTGCTGATATCCGGTGCCGCCCTGGGCTGCATCTACGCGCTGATCGCGCTGGGCTTCGTGCTGATCTACAAGGCGACCGAGACCGTCAACTTCGCGCAGGGCGAGCTGATGATGCTCGGCGCCTGCACCGGCTACCTGCTGATGCTGTGGTTCAAGCTGCCTTTCCTGTGGGCCGCGCTGGTGAGCGTCGCGGGCATGGCGGGCTTCGGCATGCTGCTCGAGCGCGCGGTGATCCGGCCCATCCTGGGCCAGCCGCAGTTCACCGTGGTGATGCTGACCATCGGGCTGGGCTACATCACGCGCGGGCTGGTCACGATGCTGCCGGGCATCGGCACCGACACCCACGTGCTCGACGTGCCCTATCGCGGCGAGGTCTGGAAGCTCGGCACGCTGGTGCTGAGCGCGGAGCAGGGCGCGGTGATCGGCATCACGCTCGCCCTGTGCCTGGGCCTGTTCCTGATGTTCAAGTACACCAAGCTCGGCGTGGCGATGCAGGCGGCATCGCAGAACCAGCTCGCGGCCTACTACGTGGGCATCCCGGTGCGCCGGCTCAACGGCATGGTGTGGGGGCTTTCGGCGGCCGTGGCCACGGTGGCCGGACTGCTGCTCGCGCCCATCACCTTCGTGCACGTGAACATGGGCTTCATCGGCCTCAAGGCCTTCCCGGCCGCGGTGGTCGGCGGCTTCGGCAGCCTGCCGGGCGCGGTGGTGGGCGGGCTGATCATTGGCATCGTCGAGGCGCTCGCGGGCTTCTACCTGCCCGAGGGCTTCAAGGACGTGGCGGCCTACGTGGTGGTGCTGCTGATGCTTATCGTCAAGCCCAGCGGATTGTTCGGCGAGAAGCAGCGAAAGAAAGTATGAGATTCATCTTCAGAACCAGCTACCGCCAGGATTACCGCCTCGCGCAGCACAACGGCCACCTGTTCTGGTACGGGCTGCTGCTCGCGGCGCTGGTGGCCGTGCCCTGGGTCGTCGGCTCCTACTGGACCTCGCAGCTCACCTTCGTGCTGATCTACGCGATCGCGGGGCTGGGCCTGATGGTGCTCGCGGGCTACACCGGGCTGGTGTCGATCGGGCATGCGGCCTTCCTGGGCGTGGGCGCGTACACGCAGGCCGTGCTCACGGGGCAGGGCTGGTCGTTCCCGTTGGCACTGGCCGCATCGGCCGGGTTGTCGGCCGCGGTGGGCGTGGTGGTCGGGCTGCCCGCGCTGCGCGTCAAGGGCATCTACCTCGCGGTGGCGACGCTGGCTTTCGGCTTCATCGTCGAGGAAGTGATGGCGCGCTGGGAGCACGTCACGGGCGGCAACGCGGGCCTGTCGGTGAAGGCGCCCGCGATGTTCGGCTGGACGGCCAGCAGCGCGCCGGCCTTCTACCTGGTGGTGCTGGTGGTGTGCCTGTTCGCGACGCTGGCTGTGCTGAACTTGCTGCGCAGCTCGACCGGCCGGGCCTTCATTGCGATCCGCGATTCCGAGATATCGGCGCAGAGCATGGGCATCCACCTGGCGCGCTACAAGACCATGTCCTTCGCGCTCTCGGCAGCCATCGTGGGCGTGGCGGGCGCGCTGTACGCGCACAAGCTGCGCTTCATCTCGCCCGAGCAGTTCGGCATCGCGCAGTCGATCGACCTGCTGCTGCTTGTGGTCGTGGGCGGGCTGGGTTCGGTTCACGGCGCATTCTTCGGCGCCATCTTCCTGATCACGATGCCGCAGTTCATCGCGCTCTTCAAGGACTGGCTGCCGCCCGCCATCGGCCAGGCAGCGGGACTGCAGGCCGTGGTGTTCGGCATCGTGCTCATGGGCTTCGTGCTGTTCGAGCCCACCGGCCTGTACGGCCGCTGGGTCAAGCTGCGGACCTACCTGGAGCTGTTTCCGACCTACCGCCGCGGCATGTTCAGGCGCCAGAAAGCCTTCCAGAAATCGGAGCGAGTCCGGTGAGCGGCATCCTTCTTTCCGCCAGGGACCTGAGCGTGCGCTTCGGTGGCGTCCTGGCCGTCAACAAGGTCAGCTTCGACGTGCGCAAGGGCGAGGTCTTCACGCTGATCGGGCCCAACGGCGCGGGCAAGACCACGGTGTTCAACCTGATCAGCCGCATCTACATGCCGACCACCGGCACGCTGGCCTTCGACGGACGGCCCATCGACCGCACGCCCGCGCACGGCATCGCGGCGCTGGGCATCGCGCGCACCTTTCAGAACATCGAACTGTTCGAGCACGCGACCGTGCTGCAGAACCTGCTGATCGGCTTCCACACGCACCGGCGCTCGGGCTTCTGGAGCGACCTGCTGTTCGCGCCGGCCGCGCGGCGCAACGAGATCGCCGCGCGCCGCAAGGCCGAAGAGGTGATCGAGCTGCTGCGCCTGATGCGTTACCGCGACCAGCGCGTGGCCGGGCTGCCCTACGGCGTGCGCAAGGTGGTCGAGCTCGCGCGCGCGTTGTGCAGCGCGCCCAAGCTGCTGCTGCTCGACGAGCCCTCGTCGGGCCTGAACGCCGAGGAGACCGAGGACATGGCGTGGTGGATCCAGGACATCCAGCGCGAGCTGGGCATCACGGTGCTGATGGTCGAGCACGACATGACGCTGGTGTCGCGCGTGTCCGACCGCGTGCTCGCGATGAACCAGGGCGAGGTGCTGGCGCTCGGCACGCCGGCCGAGGTGCAGGCGCACCCGGGCGTGATCGAGGCCTACCTCGGCACCATCGACGATGTGTCGAACCTGCGAAGGGAGGCCGCATGAGCTGCACGGCCGCTCCGAAGGCTCATAGCACCGCAGCCGAAGGCGAAGGTACTCCAGTGGGCGCGCAGATCGCCACCGGCCCCGCGACCGCCGACGTGGTGCTCAAGCTGTCGAACCTCGAGAGTTCCTACGGCCCGGTCAAGGCCATCCGCGGCGTGAGCCTGCGCGTGCGCCGCGGCGAGATCGCCACGGTGCTGGGCTCCAACGGCGCGGGCAAGAGCACGATCCTCAAGACCATCTCGGGCGTGCTCGACCCGGCCAAGGGCAGCGTGGAATTCAAGGGCGCCGACATCACGGGTCAGGACCCGGCCGCGATCGTGCGCGCCGGCCTGAGCCACGTGCCCGAAGGGCGCGAGGTGTTCCCGCTGCTGTCGGTGCGCGACAACCTGATGATGGGCGCCTTCACGCGCAAGGACCGCGACGGCGTGGCGCGCGACCTCGAGGCGGTCCACGGCTACTTCCCGATCCTGCGCGAGCGCGCCGCGCAGGACGCGGGCCTGCTCTCGGGAGGCCAGCAGCAGATGCTCGCGATCTCGCGCGCGCTCATGGCCCAGCCTGAGCTGATCCTGCTCGACGAACCCAGCCTCGGCCTGAGCCCGCGGCTGACGAAGGAGATCTTCGAGATCATCGTGCGCATCAACCGCGAGCGCGGCACCACGATCCTGCTGGTGGAGCAGAACGCCAACATGGCGCTCAACGCCGCGGACTTCGGCTATGTGCTGGAGAACGGCCGCATCGTGATGGAAGACCGCTGCAGCGTGTTGCGCGAGAAGGACGACATCAAGGAGTTCTACCTCGGCGCCAAGAACGACGGCGTGCGCGGCGAGCGGCGCTGGAAGAAGAAGAAGACCTGGCGCTGAAAGCGGCCACCACCCGATCCCAGGAAACACGACATGGCGACACCCCCTTCCTTCGCGCCCGTTCCGGCGGACATCGACACCGTGCCGCGCCTGTTCCGCCATGCGGTGGCCACGCGCGGCGACGCGGTGATGCTCCGGCAGAAGGAACTCGGCATCTGGCGCGCCTACACCTATGCCGAGGTCGGGCTGATCGTCGATGAGATGGCCCGCGGGCTGGCCGCGCTGGGGCTGCGGCCCGGCGACGTGATGTCGGTGCTATCGAACACCTGCCGCGAATGGCTGTGGATGGACCTCGCCGGCCTCACGGCGGGTGCGGTGGTCAACGGCATCTACCCGACCGATGCGGCCACGCAGGTCGAGTTCCTGTGCCAGGACTCTGGCTCCACGCTGCTGGTGGTGGAGAACGAGGAGCAGCTCGACAAGTTCCTCGAGGTGCAGGCGCGGCTGCCCGCGGTGCGCCACGTGATCGTGTTCGACATGGAGGGGCTGGCGCGGCTCGACGACGCACGCGTGCTCTCGCTCGACGCGCTACGTGAGCTGGGCCGCACGCATCGGGCCACACAGCCCGCGCTGCTCGACGAGCGCATCGCGAGCCGCGGCCCGACCGACCTCGCGGTGCTGGTCTACACCTCGGGTACCACCGGGCGGCCCAAGGGCGCGATGATCTCGCACGCCAACGTGATGGCCGCGAGCCGCACGCTGCAGGCCTTCCTGCCGCGCACCTCGCTGCGCGAGCGTGCCGCCTTCCTGCCGCTGTGCCATGTGTCGGAGCGCATCTTCGGCGAGTACTACGCGCTGCTGGCCGGCCAGACGCTGAACTTCGTCGAGGATCCCGAGACCATCTTCGACAACATCCGCGAGATCCAGCCCGACGTGTTCATGGCCGTGCCGCGCATCTGGGAGAAGCTCTACTCGAGCGTGTCGACCGCGATGCGCGAGGCCACTCGGCTCGAGCAGTGGGCCTGCCGGCGCGCGCTCGCGGTGGGCGAGCGCGTGGCCGGGCACCGCGAGCGGCGCGAGGCCGTGCCGACGCTGCTGCGCGCACGCCACTGGCTGGCGCGCAAGCTGGTGCTGGACAACCTGCGCAGCCTCATGGGCCTGGGCCGCGTCGAGCTGGCCATCACCGGCGCGGCGCCGATCTCGGCCGACCTGATCCGCTGGTACATGGCGCTGGGCATCGAGCTCAACGAGCTCTGGGGCATGACCGAGGTGACCGGCGCCGCCACCTGCAACCCGCAGGGGCGCAGCCGCCCGGGCAGCATCGGCCTGCCGCTGCCGGGCTCGGAGGTGCGGCTGTCGCCGCAGGGCGAGCTGCAGGTGCGCGGCGGCCAGGTCTTCATGGGCTACCTCAACCTGCCCGAGAAGACGGCCGAGGCCTTCGAGGACGGCTGGCTGCGCACCGGCGACGTGGGCCGCATGGACGACGACGGCTATTTCTACATCACCGACCGGATGAAGGACATCATCATCACGGCGGGCGGAAAGAACGTCACGCCCTCGGAGTGGGAGAACCAGCTCAAGTTCAGCCCCTACGTGACCGACGCGGTGGTCATCGGCGACAAGCGCGCCTACCTGAGCTGCCTGGTGATGATCGACCAGGACAACGTCGAGCAGTGGGCGCAGGAGCGTTCGGTGGCCTTCTCAGACTACCGCTCGCTCACCCGCAGCCACGAGGTCGTGAGCCTGATCGCCGAGGAGATCGAGAAGGTCAACCGGCACTTCGCTCGGGTCGAGCAGATCAAGCAGTTCCGTCTGCTCGAGAACCGCCTGAGCGCGGAGGACGAGGAGCTCACGCCGACCATGAAGCTCAAGCGCTCGCTGGTCAACCGCAAATACGCGGTGCTGATCGATTCGATGTACGAGGACCGCGCAGCCTGAACGGCAGGCACGGCGCTCACTCGAGCCGCGCGTGCAGGCGCCGCATGCCGTGCAGCCAGCGCTCGGGGTCCGCCACCTTGCGCTGCAGTTGGTCGTGCACGAAATCGTGCGTCAGGATCAGGAAGCGCCGCTGCGCGAGCGCTTCCACCACGATGGCGGCCACCGCGTCGGCATCGATCAGCCCCTGCGAGAGCAGCACGCGCCGGCGGTCCGACTCGGCCTGCAGCAGCGGCGTGTCGACCGCGCCCGGGCACAGGCAGCTCACACCGATGCCGCGGTCGCCGTAGGCGATCGACAGCCACTCGGCAAATGCCACGGCCGCATGCTTGCTGACCGCGTAGGGCGCATCGAACTGCGACAGCAGCCCGGCCGCCGAGGCCGTCTGCAGCAGGTAGCCGCTGCCGCGTTCCAGCATGCGCGGCAGCAGCGCACGCGCGGCGCGCACGTGGGCCATGAGGTTCACCTCCATCACGCGCTGCCAGTCGGCGTCGGGCAGCTCGGCGCCGCCGATGGCGGTGATGCCGGCGTTCGAGCAGAACAGGTCGATCGGGCCGTGCCGCGCCTCCACCGCATCGACCAGTGCCTCGATCGCGCCCTCGGCGCCCACGTCGAGCGCTGCGGCATGGGCGCCGATGCCCTCCGCCTCCGCCTGGGCGCGGGCGCCGTCGCGGTCGACCAGGACCACGGCGCGCGCGCCTTCCGCCACGAAGCGCCGGCCCATCGCCAGGCCGATGCCGCTGGCGCCGCCTGTGATGACCACGACCTTGTCCTTCAACTGCATGGGCTCGCTCCGTTCATGAGGTGCCAGACCCTATGCCGCATGCCGCGCCGCGTCTTGCGTCGAATCGCTGCGCAGGGCGGCAAGGACAGCGAGTGCGCGCAAGTCAGCCGCGGCCGCGCAGACTAGCCTTCGCCCAACGCCGCCACGTGCGGGTTTTCACGCGAATCAAGGCCATGCAATCCACCATGAAAGCCGCCGTCTTCCGCGGCGTCGACCGGCTCCTGTCCATCGAGGACGTGCCGCTGCCCCAGGCCGGCCCCGGCGAGCTGGTGCTGCGCGTCTTTCATTGCGGGGTCTGCGGCTCCGACCTGCACGCCACGCATCCCGGGCTGTTCACCGTCAGGAGCGGCACGGTGCTGGGACACGAGTTCGCGGGCGAGATCGTCGAGAGCGGGGCCGCCGGCTGGAAGCCCGGCGAGCGCGTGACCGCGCTGCCCAACAATGCCTGCAGCAGCTGCGTCGCCGACGGCCACCGCGAATGCCGCGATGGCCTGGGCATGATCTGCCCCAACAACCGGCTCACCGGCTTCAGCCCGAGCCGGCCCGGCGGTCTGGCGGAATACGTGAAGGTGCCGGTGGGCCAGGCGCTGCGCCTGCCCGACGCGGTGGGCGAGCGCGAGGGCGCGCTGATCGAGCCGCTGGCGGTCGGGCTGCATGCGGTGCAGTCGGGACGGGTGGGGCTGGCCGACCGCGTGCTCGTGATCGGAGGCGGCCCGATCGGCTTGGCGGTCAGCGCTTTCTCGCGCCAGGCTGGCGCCACGCACGTGGTGGTCAGCGAGTTCGCGCCCGGCCGGCGCGAGATTGCGGCCCGTTTCGGCGCCACGGCAGCCATCGATCCGGCCGCGGGCGAGGTGGGCGAGGCCTTCGCGCGCGCCACTGGTGGTGCACCCGACGTGATCTTCGAGTGCGTGGGCGCGGTCGGGCTGATCCAGCAGTGCGTGGACCTGTCGAAGCCGCGCGGCCGCGTGGTGGTGGTCGGCGTGTGCCCGACCGAGGACCGCGTGCTGCCGCAGCGCGCGATGGCCAAGGAGATCAGCCTGCATTTCGTGATGGGCTACGGCAAGCCCGACTGGCGCCGCGTGCTCGAACTGCTCGACGCGGGCAGCGTGGATCCGGCGCCGATGGTGACCGACACCGTGGGCCTGGCCGAGCTGCCCGCGGCCTTCGAGGCGCTGCGTCGGCCCACCACGCAGATCAAGCTGCTGGTGCGGCCCGGGTCGCCCGGGTCGATCCCGAGCCGATCAGCGAGTTGACGCAAGAGACGCGAAAACCCCTTTGCTAGCCTTCCCCGGTGACTTCGCAGTGCGCTTCGCAGCGTCTTTCCCATGACTGAAATCGTCTCTCTCGAGCGGCACGGCGACATCGCGGTGCTGACCATCTCGAACCCGCCGGTGAACGCGTTGTCGCCCGTCGTGGTGGCCGGCCTGGACGCGGTGGTGAAGGCCTTCGAGGCCGGTCGCTCGTACCGTGCACTGCTGCTGCACAGCAGCGGCCGCACCTTCGTGGCGGGCGGCGACATCCATTCCTTCGACGACCCCGATTTCTCGGCCGCGCTGTTCAACGGCACGCTCGCGCGCATCGAGGCGCTCGACCGCCCGGTGGCAGCGGCGCTGCACGGCACCGTGCTCGGCGGCGGGCTCGAGCTGGCGCTGGCCTGCCACTGGCGCGTGGCGCTGCCGTCCACGAAGCTGGGCCTGCCCGAAGTCAAACTCGGCATTCTGCCGGGCTCGCTGGGCACGCAGCGGCTGCCGCGCCTCACGGGCGTGAAGCTCGCTCTCGACCTGATAGCCTCGGGCCGCAGCATCGGCGCCGAAGCCGCGCGCGCCGCGGGCATCGTCGACGAGGTGCACGAGGGCACGCCGCTCGAGGTCGGCCTGGCCTTCGTGCAGCAGCTGCTGGCCAAGGGCGCCGGCACGCGCCGCACCAGCGAGCGCGCGGTGCCCGACGAAGACCTGCCCGCGGACTTCTTCGCGCAGGCGCTGCACGAGGCCGAGACGCGCAAGCGCTTCTACCCCGCGGCACGCAACATCGTGCGGGCGGTGCAGGCCGCGGCCACGCTGTCCTTCGCCGAAGGCGAGGCGGCCGAGGCGCGGCTGTTCGAGGAACTGCGCGTCTCGCGCGAGTCGCAGGCCATGCGCCACCTGTTCTTCGCCGAGCGCCAGGCCGCGAAGATCCCGGGCCTCGCGCGGGAGGTGGCGCTGCGCCGGGTGCGCAGCGTCGGCATCCTGGGCGCGGGCACCATGGGCGGCGGCATCGCGATGAACTTCGCCAACGCTGGCATCCCGACGGTGCTGGTCGAGGCAACACAGGCCGCGCTGGACCGCGGCATGGGCCTGATCCGGGCCAACTACGAGGTCAGTGCGGCCAAGGGCCGGCTCACCGATGCGCAGGTCGCGCAGCGCATGGCACTGCTGCACGGCACGCTCGACGATGCGGCGCTGGGCACTTGCGACCTGGTGATCGAGGCCGTGTTCGAGAACATGGAACTCAAGAAGCAGGTCTGCGCGCGGCTCGGCCAGGTCTGCCGACCCGGCGCGATCATCGCGACCAACACCTCGACGCTCGACGTCGACGTGCTCGCCGCGGCCACGGGCCGCCCGGACGACGTGGTCGGCATGCACTTCTTCAGCCCGGCCAACGTGATGCGCCTGCTCGAGGTGGTGCGCGGCGAGCACACGGCGCCCGAGGTGCTGGCCACGGTGATGCAGCTGGCGCGCACCATCGGCAAGGTGGCGGTGGTGTCGGGTGTGTGCTACGGCTTCATCGGAAACCGCATGGCCGAGGTCTACATGCGCGAGGCCGAGTTCCTGATGATGGAAGGCGCGAGCCCGTCGCAGATCGACGGCGCGGTCGAGGCGCTGGGCATGGCGATGGGCCCGTGCCGCATGCTCGACATGGCCGGCATCGACGTGGGCGCCAAGACCGTCATCGAGTACGGCAAGGCCGGCGGCCTGCCGCCCGACGACAGCTACCGCGCGGTGGTGCGCCGGATGTTCGAACTGGGCCGCTTCGGCCAGAAGACCGGCGCCGGCTACTACCGCTACGACGGCCGTAAGCCCGTGGACGATCCCGAGACCGCGCGTATCGCCGCCGAGATGGCTGCCGCGCACGGCATCGCGCGGCGCACCGGCATCGGTGCCGAGGAGATCGTCGAGCGGCTGCTCTACCCGCTGGTCAACGAGGGCGCAAAGATCCTCGAGGAAGGCATCGCCTACCGGCCGGGCGACATCGACATCATTTGGACCGCGGGCTACGGCTTCCCCGATCACCAGGGCGGCCCGCTTTGGATGGCCGATCGCCTCGGGCTGGCCGCGATCGTCGCGC
This sequence comes from Variovorax sp. EBFNA2, assembly GCF_033802765.1. Taxonomy (NCBI): domain Bacteria; kingdom Pseudomonadati; phylum Pseudomonadota; class Betaproteobacteria; order Burkholderiales; family Comamonadaceae; genus Variovorax; species Variovorax sp. EBFNA2. The sequence continues at coordinate 4,845,626 of NZ_CP138496.1, read as the reverse complement.
GGCTCGAACACCACGGCCGCACCCGCGGCAACGCCTTCGGCTACTGGACCGTGTCGCCGCTGCTGGCTTCGCTGGCGCGCGACGGCCGGCGCCTGTCCGACTGGCGCGCCTGAGCGGCACCCCTGCCTTCGTACCCAACCGACACCACCGAGAGAATCCCATGAAAGAAGCCGTCATCGTTTCCACCGCGCGTACGGGCATCGGCCGTGCCTACAAGGGCGCGCTGAACCACACCAGGTCCCCGTCGATGCTGGCCCACGCCATCTCGCACGCGGTGCAGCGCGCCAAGGTCGACGGCGCCGAAATCGAGGACGCGGTCATCGGCTGCGTGCTGACCGGCGGCACGGCCGGCATGAACCTCGCGCGCAACGCGGTGCTCGCGGCCGGGCTGCCCGACACCGTGTCGGGACAGACCATGGATCGCCAGTGCGCCTCGGGCCTGATGGCCATCGCCACCGCTGCCAAGCAAGTGATGGTCGACGGCATGGACATCGTGATCGCGGGCGGCCACGACAACATCTCTGCGGTGCAAGAGGCCTACATGGCCTGGGTCGCAAAGGAGAAGGACCCGCGCGTGATCGAGCACGCACCCAACGCCTACATGCCGATGCTGCAGACGGCCGAGTTCGTCGCGAAGAAGTACGGCATCTCGCGCGAGTCGCAGGACCGCTATTCGCTCGCGTCGCAGCAGCGCACGGCGGCGGCGCAGGCGGCCGGCCGCTTCGATGCCGAGATCGTGCCCTTCACCACCAGCATGGCGGTGGTGGACAAGGCGACCAACGAAGTGTCGTACCGCGAAGTTACGCTCGACCGCGACGAGGGCAACCGCCCCGAGACCACGCTCGAGGGACTAATGTCGCTCAAGCCCGTGATCGAGGGCGGTGTGGTGACCGCGGGTAACGCGAGCCAGCTGTCCGACGGTGCCTCGGCCTGCGTGGTGATGGAGCGCGGCCTGGCCGAGCGCCGCGGCTTGGCGCCGCTGGGCATCTACCGCGGCATGTCGGTCGCGGGCTGCGCGCCCGAGGAGATGGGTATCGGTCCGGTCTACGCGATCCCCAAGCTGCTCAAGCAGCACGGGCTCACGGTCGACGACATCGGCCTGTGGGAACTCAACGAGGCCTTCGCCTGCCAGGTGCTGTATTGCCGCGACCGGCTGGGCATCGATCCCGAGAAATACAACGTGAACGGCGGCGGCATCTCGATCGGCCATCCCTACGGCATGACCGGCGCGCGCGTGGTCGGCCACGCCCTGATCGAAGGCAAGCGCCGCGGCGTGAAGTACGTGATGGCCACGATGTGCGTGGGCGGCGGCATGGGCGCCGCGGCGCTGTTCGAGGTGGCCTGAGCCGCGCGGACCCAGAAAAAAACGAGACGGAGACAGAACATGCAGCAGGACCAGACCCTGGTCGACAGCCTGAAACGGCAACTGGCCGAGCGTCCCGACGCGATCGCCTACCGCAACGGCGAGCGGCGTCTGAGCTACCGCGACGTCGAGGCTCACACCAACCGCATCGCCAACGCGCTGGCCGCGGCCGGCGTGCAGCGCGACACGCGCGTCGCGGTGCTGACCAAGCAGCACATCGAGTGCATCCTCGTCACGCTGGCCGCGTGCAAGCTGGGCGCGGTGTGCATGCCGGTCAACTGGCGGCTGTCGGCGCGCGAGATCGAGTACATCGTCAACAACGGCGAGGCGCCGTTCCTCATGGCCGATGCAGAGTTCCTGCCGGTGGTGGAGAAGGCCGGCATGCCGGGCGTGAAGACACTGGTGTGCACCGGCACGGCCACGGGCGGTGTGCCCTCGCTGGCCGACTGGTACGCAGGCGCATCCGATGCGTTCACGCCGGTGGTGGCCGGCACGCACGATGCCGCGCTGCAGCTCTACTCCTCGGGCACCACCGGCCTGCCCAAGGGCATCGTGCTCTCGCACGCGGGGCTGCTCTCGACCTCGCGCGTGGTTTCCATGGAGTGGAAGTTCGACCACCGCCACGTGCTGGGCAACCCGCTGCCGGTGTTCCACGTCGCAGGCATGACGATGCTGCTGCTCACGCTCCACACGGGCGGCCAGACCTCGGCCTATGCCGAGTTCGATCCCAAGGCCTACCTGCGGGCCTTCGCGCAGCACGGCATCACGCACACATTCGTGGTGCCCGCGATGATCCTTTTCATGCTGCAGGTGCCCGATGCGAAGTCGCACGACTTCGGCACGCTGCAGCTCATGGCCTACGGCGGCTCGCCGGTGAGCGAGACGGTGCTGCAGCAGGCATTCGAGGTCTTCGGCTGCGACTTCCTGCAGGTGTACGGCCTGACCGAGGTCTCGGGGCCCGCCACTTTCCTGTTTCCCGCGGACCATCGCGCGGGCAACGCCGAGTTACTGCGCTCGGCGGGTCGGCCCATCGGCGGTGGGCGGCTGCGCATCGTCGACCCGATCGGCCTGCAGGACCTGCCTGACGGCGAGGTCGGCGAGATCTGGATCGAGTCCGACCGCAACCTGAAAGAGTACTGGCGCAACCTGCAGGCCACGGCCGCGGCCTATCCCGAGGGCCGCAACGCCAACGGCGGCTGGTTCCGTTCGGGCGACGCCGGCTACCTCAAGGACGGCTACCTCTACATCAACGACCGCATCAAGGACATGGTCCTTTCGGGCGGCGAGAACATCTACCCGGCCGAGGTCGAGAACGTGCTGATGCGGCATCCCGCCGTGGCCGACGGCGCGGTCATCGGCGTGCCCGATGCGACCTGGGGCGAGGCGGTCAAGGCCTGCGTGGTGCTGCGGCCCGGCGCCACCGCCGATGCGCGCGACATCATCGATTTCATGCGCGCCAACCTCGCGCACTACAAGTGCCCCAAGAGTGTCGACATCGTCGAGGCGCTGCCGCGCAACCCCAGCGGCAAGGTATTGAAGCGCGTGTTGCGCGAGCCCTACTGGAAGGGCCAGCAGCGCGCCGTGGGCTAGGGCGCCGCACGGCCGTTCCAGGCAGAGACCCCGATACATCAAGAAGGAGACAAGCATGCTGAAGAAACTCGTCGTCGTGGCCACCGCCGCGTTCGCCTGCTGGATCGCGCCGCAGGCGCTGGCCCAGGAGAAGCCGATCAAGATCGCGTTGATCGCGAGCAAGACCGGCCCGTCGGAGGCTTATGCGCGCGACACCGAGCGCGGCCTGCGCCTGGGCCTCGAGTACCTCACGCAGGGCTCGATGACGCTGCTCAACCGCAAGATCGAGGTGATCGTCAAGGACGACCAGATGAAGCCCGAGCTGTCGAAGGCGATGCTCACCGAGGCCCTGGCCGATGACAAGGCCGACATCGCGGTCGGCACCTCGTGGTCGGGCGGCGCGCTGTCGATGGCGCCGGTGGCCGAGGAGTACGGCAAGATCCTGATGGTCGAGCCGGCCATCGCCGATTCGCTGACCGGTTCGGCCTGGAACAAGTACCTGTTCCGCGCCAGCCGCAATTCCTTCCAGGACGCGCTGGCCAGCGCGGCCGGCCTCAAGGACGGCGACAACATCGCCTTCCTCGCGCCCGACTACGTGTACGGCAAGGACGGGGTCAAGGCCTTCAAGGACGCGCTGGTCTCGACCAAGAGCAAGGCCAAGGTCATTCACGAGGAATTCATTCCGCTGTCGACCTCCGACTTCACCGCGCCGATGCAGCGCATCTTCGACCGCATGAAGGACCTGCAGGGCAAGAAGTACCTGGTGGTGATCTGGGGCGCACCGAACCCGATCCGCAAGATCTCGGAACTGAACCCGGGCCGCTACGGCATCGAGTTCCTGTCGATCGGCGGCGCCAACCTCGAGAACGCCAAGCCCTGGAAGGGCCTGGACGTGTCGGGCGGCACCTTCTACTACTACGGCTTCCCCAAGAACGCGATGAACGACTGGCTCGTCGCCGAGCACCAGAAGCGCTACCAGGTGCCGCCGGACCTGTTCACCGCGGGCGGCTTCGTCACCGCCGCGGCCATTGTCGCGGGCATCAGGAAGGCCGGCTCGGTCGACACGCCCAAGCTCATCGCCGCGATGGAAGGCATGGAGTTCGACACGCCCAAGGGCAGGATGACCTTCCGCAAGGAAGACCACCAGGCGCTGCAGTCGCAGTACCAGTTCCGCATGAAGAAGTCGCCCGCCGGCGAGTGGGACCTGTTCGACCTGGTGCGCGAGATCCCGGCGTCGGAAATGCCGCTGCCGATCACCGTCAAGCGCTGACGGCATGACCAGCCCCGGTACTTCCGCAACGACGACCCGGCCCGCACCCGCGCTCGCGAGCCGCGGGCTCGGCATCCGCTTCGGCGGCCATGCCGCGGTCGACGACGTGACGGTCGAGTTCGCGGCCGGCACGCTGACCGCGATCGTCGGCCCCAACGGCGCGGGCAAGACGACCTACTTCAACCTGCTGTCGGGCCAGCTCTCGGCGAGCGCGGGCGCGGTGTACTTCAAGGGCGAGGACATCACGCGCCTGAACGCGGCCCAGCGCACCACGCGCGGCATCGGCCGCGCCTTCCAGCTGACCAACCTGTTCCCGCGCCTGAGCGTGGCGGAGAACGTGCGGCTCGCGGTGCAGAGCCGCCATCGTGCGGGCTTCAACATGCTCGCGATGTGGCGCAGCCGGGGTGACCTGATCGAGCAGGCCGAGGCCTACCTCGAGCAGGTCGGCCTGGCCGCGCGGCGCGACGACCTCGCGGCCAAGCTGCCGCATGGCGACAAGCGCAAGCTCGAGGTCGCGATCCTGATGGCGCTCGAGCCCGAGATCGTGATGTTCGACGAGCCCACCGCGGGCATGAGCGTCGACGAGGTGCCGGTGATCCTCGAACTCATCCGCAGCCTCAAGGCGCGCGGCGACAAGACCATCCTGCTGGTGGAGCACAAGATGGACGTGATTCATTTGCTGGCCGACCGCATCGTCGTGCTGCACAACGGGCGGCTGGTGGCCGACGGCCTGCCGGCCGAGGTGATGGCCTCGGCCATCGTGCAGGAGGCCTACCTGGGCATGAAGCGCACGACCGCCGCACGCCGGGAGGCCGCGCATGCATGAAGCCCGCAAGGAAGACGCCACGCCGCTGCTCACGCTCGCGGGCGTGCACACGCACATCGGCGAATACCACATCCTGCAGGGCGTGGACCTGATGGTGCCGCGCGCCGGCCTCACCGTGCTGCTGGGGCGCAACGGCGCGGGCAAGAGCACCACGCTGCGCACGATCATGGGCCTGTGGCAGGCCAGCCGCGGAAAGCTCGTGTTCGACGGCATCGACATCACGGCCGAGAAGACGCCCGATATCTCGCGCCGCGGCATCGCCTTCGTGCCCGAGGACATGGGCATCTTCTCGGGCCTGACGGTGCAGGAGAACCTGCGCCTGGCGGCCATCAGCGGGCGCTTCGACGAAGCGCGGCTGGAGTGGATCTTCGGCCTGTTCCCCGCGCTCAAGCGCTTCTGGCTGCGGCCCGGCGGCACGCTGTCGGGCGGGCAGAAGCAGATGGTCGCGATCGCACGCGCCATCATCGAGCCGCGCAAGCTGCTCTTGATCGACGAGCCGACCAAGGGCCTGGCGCCCGCGATCGTCGACAACCTTGCGCAGGCCTTCGAGGACCTCAAGGCCCGCGACACCACCATCCTGCTCGTCGAGCAGAACTTCCACTTCGTGCGCTCGCTGGGCGACCACGTGGCGGTGATGGACGACGGCCGCATCGTGCATGCCGGCAGCATGCAGGCGCTCTCGGCCGACGAGGCGCTGCAGGCGCGGCTGCTCGGCCTGCATGCCGGCGCGGTGCACTAGCGCCCGCGCACATTGAACGGAGAGCCCATGGCTGCCATCGAATCTATCCTGACGCCGGAAACGGCGACGCCCCCGCCCGCGCTCGAGGCCTTGCCCGGCCGCACGCGCGATCTCGTGCCCGGCGCGATCATCCTCGCCTTCGTCGCGGTCGCGCTGCCCGTGATCGGCAGCGTGCCCACCTGGATCACGCTGACCGTGGCCGCTCTCGCGATGGGCATGATGCTGTTCATCATGGCCAGCGGGCTCACGCTGGTGTTCGGCCTGATGGACGTGATGAACCTCGGCCACGCGGCCTTCGTGGCCGTGGGCGCCTACACCGCGACCCTGCTGGTCGGGCCGCTGCGGCACCTGCTCGAATCGCCCTCGGTCTGGGCCAGCCTGGCGGCGATCGCGGCCGTGATCGCGTTTTCCATGCTGGTCACTGCCGCGCTCGGCTGGGTCTACGAGCGGCTGTTCATCAAGCCGGTGTACGGCGACCACCTCAAGCAGATCCTGATCACCATCGGCTCGATGATCATCATCGAGCAACTGGTGCTGGTGCTCTTCGGCGCCAACCAGATGCTGCTGCCGCTGCCCGAGGCGGTGCGCGGCTCCTTCCTGTTCGGCGACGTGGCCATCGAGCGCTACCGGCTGGTGGCGGTCGCGGTGGGCGTGGTGGTGTTCATCGGCTTGACGCTGCTGCTCAACCGCACGCGCATCGGGCTGCTGATCCGCGCGGGCGTCGAGAACCGCTCGATGGTCGAGGCGCTGGGCTACCGCATCCGCGGCATCTTCGTCGGCGTGTTCGTCGCCGGCTCGGCGCTGGCCGGCCTGGGCGGCGTGATGTGGGCGTTCTACCGCGAGCAGTTCACGGTCGCGATCGGCGCCGAGGTGCTGGTGCAGATGCTGATCATCGTGATCATCGGCGGCCTGGGCTCGGTCACGGGCTGCTTCGCCGGCGCGATGCTGATTGCGCTGAGCACCAACTACGTGAGCTTCCTGCTGCCCGACCTGGCGCTGGTGTCGAACATCCTGGTGATGATGGTCGTGCTGCTCTGGCGCCCGCAGGGGCTCTATCCCGTCAACAAACACTAGAACCGCGGCCGCCATCATGCTGACCCGACTCCTCTCCGGCGACTTCCCGCGCAGCCGCATGCTCTCGACGCTGCTGGTGCTGATCCTGCTGTACCTCGCGACCGCGCCCTTCCTGTTCTCGGGCGCTCGCTCGCTCAACGTGGCGGCCACCGTCTGCGTGTTCATCGTGCTGGTCGCATCCTTCGACCTGCTGCTGGGCTACTGCGGCGTGGTGTCCTTCGCGCATGCGATGTTCTACGGCATCGGCGCCTACGGCGTGGCGATCGCGATGTACAAGATGGGCCCGACCTGGTCCGCGATGGCCACGGGCGCCGCGGCCGCGATCGCGGTGTCGGTGCTGCTGTCCTTCCTGATCGCGCTGATCTCGCTGCGGGTGAAGGCCATTTTCTACACCATGATGACGCTGGCCTTCGGCGCCGCCTTCGGGGCGCTGGTGATGCGGCTGAGCGGAATCACCGGTGGCGACGACGGCCGCACCTTCCGCCTGCCCGAGGTGCTGACACCGGCCTACCGGCTGTTCGAGAACCCGGTCTTAGGGACCGCCATCAACGGCCGCGTGCTGACCTACTACCTGATCTTCTTCGTATCGGCCGCGCTGTTCCTGCTGATGCTGCGGGTGGTGAACTCGCGCTTCGGCCGCGTGCTCGAGGCGATCCGCGAGAACGACTTCCGGGCCGAGGCCATCGGCTATCGCACGCTCTACTACCGCATCGCGATCAATTGTCTGGCCGCCGCGCTGGCGACTTGCGCCGGCATCCTGATGGCGCTGTGGTTGCGCTACGTGGGGCCGCAGACCACGGTGGGCTTCAACGTGATGCTCAATATCCTGCTGATGGCCGTGATCGGTGGGCTGGGCACGGTATATGGCGCGGTGGTGGGCGCGGTGCTGTTCATCGTGGCCGAGAACTACCTGCAGAGCCTGATGGGCGGGCTGAGCGGCTCGCTGACGTCGGTGCCGCTGCTGGCCAAGCTGTTCCACCCCGACCGCTGGATGCTGTGGTTTGGCCTGGTGTTCGTGCTGTCGGTCTACTTCTTCCCCAGCGGCATCGTCGGTAAGCTGCGCACTGCGCTGCCCGGCAGCACGGGGCTGCGATGAGTGCGCCGATGCAGGCCGTCGGCACGCATGTTGAGGGGCACGTGCTGGTCGTCACCCTCCAGCGGCCCGAGGTGCGCAACGCCGTGAACATGACGGTGGCGCGAGGCATCGCCGCGGCGATGGAGCGGCTCGACGCCGACCCGGCGCTGCACGTGGGCATCCTCACTGGCGCCGGCGGCACCTTCTGCGCCGGGATGGACCTGAAGGCCTTTGCGTTCGAGGGTGTCGAGCCCGCGATCGAAGGCCGTGGTTTCGCCGGCCTGTGCGAGGCCCCGCCGCGCAAGCCGCTGATCGCCGCGGTCGAGGGTCATGCCGTGGCCGGCGGCTTCGAGATCGTGCTGGCCTGCGACATGGTGGTGGCGGCGCGCGGCGCGAGCTTCGGCCTGCCCGAGACCAAGCGGGGCCTGGTCGCCTCCTCGGGCGGCCTGATGCGTCTGCCGCATCGCTTGTCAGCCAACCTCGCGATGGAGATGGCGCTGCTGGGCGACCCGATCTCGGCCGAGCAGGCGCTGGCCTGGGGCCTGATCAACCGACTGGTCGAGAAGGGCGAGGCGCTGGCCGCCGCCCTGAAGCTGGCGCAGGCCATCGACGCCAACGCACCGCTGGCCGTGGCCGCGAGCAAGCAGATCGTGCAGGCCTCTCGCCACTGGAGCGACGCCGAGATGTTCGAGTCCCAGCGCCCGATCGCGCGGGCGGTCAACGGCTCGGCCGATGCGCGCGAGGGTGCGGCGGCCTTTGCGCAGAAACGCCCCGCGCGGTGGCAGGGGCGCTGAGCGCTCAGTTCAGCCTGAAGTCCGACATGCGCGGCAGCGTGCGCTCGCCCGACTTCTGAAGGTGCCGGCGCATGCGCTTTTCGGCCTTGTCTTGGTCGCCCTCGAGGATCGCCTCGGTGATGGCGCGGTACTCGGCCACCATCGAGCGTAGATCGGCCGTTGTGAGCGAGTGATAGAACTGCGCGCGGAACAGGTGGGCGCGCGCCTGCGGCAGCACGCGGTCCAGCTCGCTGCTGTTGGCGATCTCGAACATCACCTTGTAGTAGTTGGCACGTTCGTCGAGCACGCGGTCGAGCGCCTCAGGGCTCTCGGCGTGGATGAGCTTCTGCGCCGCGGCCTCGAAGCGGCGCGCGTTGTGGCCGATGCCGATGTTGGCCGCAGCCAGCCGAGCCGCCAGGCCCGACAGTACCTCCAGCACGCCCAGCAGGCTGGCCGCGTCCTCGCGCGAGAGCGATCGGATCACCGCGCCGCGGTGCGGCGTGAGGTCGACCACGCCGCTCGACGCGAGGATGCGCAGCGCCTCGCGCACGGTGCTGCGGCTCACGCCGAGGTCGCGCGTGAGGTCGGCCTCGATCAGCCGCTGGCCGACCGTGAAGCGCCGCATCAGGATGCCCTTGCTGATGGCGTCGGCCACGCGGTCGGGGGTGCTGCGCGGGTGCGCGGTCTTCTTCTCGGCCGCCTTCTCCCTGACGGCCTCGGGCCGGAAGGCGGATGCTTTCTCTGTGTTGTTCATGCGGGATCCCGCGGTGCGGATGAGGAAAGGCCGGAAGGCCGAAGGACATCGGGATTTTAGGAGCGGCTGACCCGGCGCCTCAAAGGGAAAGCACGGTGACGGCGTCATTGATTGTCTGGCAATATTTACAGACAATTAAGGTTCGACAGATGGCGTTCAGCCCCTGCCGCTGCATCGAAGGAGACATCCCGCTTCATGAGCCAGAAGACCGAAGACGTCATGGACCTGCCACCGCTGGCACGGCGCACGCTCGCCGCGGTGCTCGAGGGCCACCTGCGCGTGCGCGCCGACCAAGTGGCGGTGCGAGACACCGAGCGCGGCATGAGCTACGCGATGCTGTACGAAGAGGCGTTGGCCTTCGCGGCCGGCTTCTCGCAGATGGACGTGGCGCGGCAGGAGCCGGTGCTGCTGATGCTCGACAACCACCTCGACTTCGTGATCGCCTGGTGGGCGCTGTCGCTCACCGGGCGCGTCGAGGTGCCGGTGAACACGGCCTACAAGGGCTCGATCCTCGCGCACGTGATCAACAACTCCGGCGCGCGCGTGATCGTGGCCGACGCCGGCTACCTGCCCGTGCTGCAGGTGGTGGCCGACCGGCTCGAGCACCTGGTGCACGTGGTGGTGCGCGGCGCCGCGGCGCCGGCCGCGCTCGGCCCGCGCCTGCAGCAGCGGCCCTGGGCCGCGCTGCGCGGGCCACGCGAGGCGCCCGCGCAACTCGATCCCTGGGACCTGATCGGCATCATGTACACCTCGGGCACCACCGGCCCGTCGAAGGGTGTGCGCGTCACGCACGCGCATGCCTACGGCTACGCGGCGCCGCAGGTGCTGGGCCTGGCCGACCCCAACGACGTGTCGCTGTGCACGCTGCCGCTGTTCCACATCGGCGGGCAGTGGGCCGCGATCTACAACAACCTGATCGCAGGAGGCAGCAACGTGCTGCTGCCACGCTTCTCGGCCACCACCTTCTGGGACGACGTGCGCCGCCACGGCTGCACCTACACCATGCTGCTGGGCGCGATGGCCAACTTCCTGTTCCGCCAACCCGCGCGGCCCGACGATGCGGTGCACCCGCTGCGGCGGGTGATGATGGTGCCGGTGATGGCGCAGATCGACGCGTTCAAGGCCCGCTTCGGTATCGAGGCCGTGTGCACGGCCTACGGCCTGACCGAGGGCTCGACCGTACTGCGCGCGCCCGTGGGCCGCGCCGAGCCGGGCAAGGTCGGCTGGCCGCGGCCCGACTTCGAGGTGCGGCTGGTCGACCGCCACGATCGGCCGGTGGCCGACGGCGAGATGGGCGAGCTCGTGATCCGCACCGACGAGCCCTGGATGGTGATGGATGGCTACCACGACATGCCGCAGGCCACGGCCAACGTGTGGCGCAACCAGTGGCTGCACACCGGCGACGCGTTCCGGCGCGAGCCCGACGGGCAGTTCGTCTTCCTCGACCGCATCAAGGACGCGATGCGCCGCCGCGGCGAGAACGTGTCGAGCTTCGAGGTCGAGAAGGAGATCAACGAGCACCCGGCTGTGCTCGAGTGCGCGGTGATCGCGGTGGCCAGCGACGCGAGCGAGGACGAGATCAAGGCCTGCGTGGTGCGCCGCGAAGGGCAGGGCGTGGAGGCCGCGGCGCTGCTCGCCTTCCTCGACGAGCGGCTGCCGTACTTCATGGTGCCGCGCTACGTGGAGTTCGTGGCCGAGCTGCCCAAGACACCGACCGCCAAGGTCCGCAAGCAGCAGCTGCGCGAGACCGGCCTCAACGCGCAGACCTACGACCGCACGGCCGATCCGGCCGCGCCCCCAAGGAAGAGATGAGCAACGACACCCCCACGCATTCGCCCGGCGCGACGCGCCAGGCCTTCGACGACTTCATCGCGCGCCGCGACGCGCTGTCCGACGCGGCCCGCCCCCGGGCCATCGCGCGCCAGCATGCGCTGGGCAAGCTGTCGGCGCGCGAGCGCATCGCGCTGCTGGTCGACCCGGGCAGCTTCCACGAGATCGGTGCGCTGGTCGAACCCAAGCGCGACACCTTCGACACCGAGTCGCTGCAGGCGCCCTTCGACGGCGTGATCACCGGCCATGCGCGCATCGACGGCCGACCGGCGTGCCTGTGCGCCTTCGACTTCACCGTGCTGGGCGGCTCCAACGGCCGCATCGGCGAATACAAGGTCGAGCGCCTGGCGCTGCATGCGCTCGAGCACGGCTGCCCCTTCGTGATGCTGCTCGACGGCGGTGGCCACCGCATCCAGGAAGGGCTCGACAGCCGCCATTTCGCGCAGGGCTCGCACTACTTCCAGACTGCGGTCGCGCTCTCGGGCTGGGTGCCCACGGTGGCGGTGGTGATGGGGCCGGGTTTCGCGGGCCCGTCGAACTTCGCCGCGCTCTGCGACTTCGTGGTGATGGTGCGCGGCACCTCGACCATGGGCATCGCCGGCCCGGCGCTGGTGGCCGCGGCCACGGGTGAGGTGGCCGACAAGGAAGCGATCGGCGGCGCCGCGGTGCAGGCCGACCGCAACGGCCTGGCCGACATCGCGGCCGGCGATGACGCCGAGGCGCTGGCGCTGGTGCGCGCCTACCTGGGCTACATGCCGTCGAACGCGCGCCTGTCGGCGCCCGTGGCGCCCGCGCGCGAGCCCGACGCGCAGGCCGAGGCCGGCCTGCCCGCCGTGATACCCGACAACCCGCGCAAGCCCTACGACATCGGCGAAGTGATCGCGGGCATGGTCGACGAGGACTCCTTCCTCCAACTCAAGCCGGGCTTCGCGCCCAACCTGGTGGTGGGCTTTGCGCGGCTCGAGGGCCGAGCCGTGGGCCTCGTGGCCAACCAGCCCCTGCACTTGGCCGGCACGCTTGACGCCAAGGCCTGCGAGAAGGGCGCGCACTTCGTTTCGGTCTGCGATGCCTTCGGCCTGCCGCTGGTCTACCTGATCGACCTGCCGGGCTTCCTCGTGGGCAGCCAGGCCGAGGACACGGCGCTGGCGCGGCGCAGCGCGCGGCTGCTGTTCGAGCTGGGGCAGGCGACGGTGCCGCGTGTGTCGGTGGTGCTGCGCAAGGGCTACGGCCTGGGCTACATCGCGATGTGCGGCGGCCGCAGCTTCGACGCCGATCTCTGCGTGGCCTGGCCAACGGCCGAGATCTGCGCGATGTCGGTCGAGGGCGCGGTCGACGTGGCCTACCAGAAGCAGGTGAATGCGGCGCCGGTGCCGGCCGAGAAGCGCGAGCAGCTGATCTCGCGCTTTCGCGAGCAGTTGGGCGCGCTGCATGCAGCCGAGCATTTCGGCATCGACGACGTGATCGATCCGCGCGACACGCGTTCGGTGATCGCCGCCACCTTCGCGCGCTGCCTGCCGCGCAAGGCCAGCCGCGGCTGGCCCGACAAGCGGCACGGCATCTCGCCGATCTGACATGGGTGTTTGCCCGGGGGGAGGGGGGTGCGGGCCGCAGCGTCTGGACACAAGACGCTCCTGCGGGCCCTGCCTACGCTGCGGGCATGTCGCCGAAGTGGCGATCCGAAAGGTCTCCCCGATGTCTTTCGCCGTGCTGCTGGACCGTCGCGACGGCATCGCCGTTATCACGCTGAACCGCCCCGAGCGCGCCAACGTGCTCGACCTGGAACTGTCGGCCGCGCTGATCGCGGCCGTCGAGGCAGTGGCCGAGGACGCCACCGTGCGCGCGCTGCTGCTGCGCGCCGAGGGCCGGCATTTCTGTGGCGGCGGCGACATCGGCGACTTCGTGCGCTCGCGCGACGACATCGGCACGCTGCTCGACACGCACATCCCGCCGCTGCACCGCGCGATCGAGCGGCTCGCGGGGCTGCCGATCCCGGTGGTCAGCGCGCTCAACGGGCCCGTCGGCGGTGGCGGCATCGGCCTGGCGCTGTGCGCCGACATCGTGCTGGCGGCCGAATCGATGAAGCTGCGCGGCGGTTACTCGGCCATCGGCCTCACGCCCGACGTGGGCGCCTCGTGGTTTCTCGCGCGCCGCGTGGGCGTGGCGCGCGCCAAGGAGATCTTCTTCACCAACGAGCCGCTGTCGGCGCAGCGCTGCCTCGACTGGGGCGTCGTGTCGGCGGTCTGGCCCGATGCCGAGCTGGGCGCGCGCGCCGCCGCGCTAGTCGCGTCGTTGGCGCGCGGCGCCACGGGCGCACTCGGTCGCACCAAGCGGCTGGTCGACACCGCGCCCCTGCATTCGCTGGCCGAGCACCTGAACCACGAACACTGCGCCATGGTCGCGTCGGGCCGCACGGCCGATGCGGTCGAAGGCGTCACCGCATTTGCCGAGAAGCGGCCGCCGGTCTTCGGCCGCAAGCCCTCCTGAGCCGATCAACACCCAAAGAAGGAGATTTCGATGTTGCGCAGAAACCTGATCACCACGGCCCTGTTGCTCGGGGCCGCCGGCCTCGCCCTCGCCCAGGCCAAGGGCGTGAGCGACAGCGAGATCGTGCTGGGCACGATCACCGACCTGTCGGGTCCGATCGCCAACTACGGCAAGGAGTCCCGCAACGGCATGAACATGGCCGTCGAGGAGATCAACGCCAAGGGCGGCATCCAGGGCCGCAAGATCCGGCTGGTGGTCGAGGACCATGGCTACGAGCCCAAGCGCGCGGTGCTGGCCGCGCAGAAGCTGGTCACGCAGGAGAACGTGTTCGCGATCCTCGGGCACCTGGGCACCGCGACCAACATGGCGGCGCTGCCCTTCCTGATCGAGAACAAGGTCTTCAACTTCATGCCGCAGGGCGCCTCGAAGGACCTGTACGAACCGCCGATCCCGTACAAGGTGGCGCTCGCGCCGTCGTACTTCTCGATGTCGGCCTCGACGCTCGACTTCATGATGAAGAAGAAGCCATACAAGCGCGTCGGCGTGATCTACCAGGACGACGACTACGGCCGCGAAGCCTTCGAGGGCGTCGAGGCCTATCTCAAGGCCAAGGGCATGGCGGTGGCCGAGAAGACCACCTACAAGCGCGGCGCCACCGACTTCTCGTCGCAGATGGCGCGACTCAAGGCGGCCAACTGCGACCTGGTCTTCAACGCCTCGACCCTGCGCGAGTTCATCGGCTCAGTGGGCGAGGCGCGCAAGATCGGCTTCAGCCCTGACTTCTTGGGCACGGCGGCCAACTACTCGCAACAGGTGCCCACGCTGGGCGGCGCGGCCATGGAAGGCGTGTACGGCGCGACTTTCATTCCCTTGCCCTATGCCGACGATGCCAACCCGGCGGTGCGCGAATGGTTCGCAGCCTACAAGAAGCGCTTCGGCGACGACCCGGGGCTGTACTCGATGTACGCTTACTACGCGATGACGACCTTCGCCAAGGTGGCGGACAAGGCCGGCAGGAAACTCACAGCCGAGAGCTTCAACGCCGCGATGGAAGCCACCAAGCTGGGCCCCGACGCGCTGGGCAATCCGGGTTTCAACGTCTCGAAGGAAAACCGGCTGAGCAACCAGAAAGTGCGAATGACCCAGATCGTCAACGGCAAGTGGGTGCTAGCGAGCGAGTACCTCGAACCGGTCGGCGTGTCGAAATGACGCCCGCGGCGGACCTGGCGCCGCGGCGGCGCATAGGCCGCGTGGCGCTGGGCGACCTGCTGCACCGCGCGGCACGCCGTTTCGGTGCGCGCGCCGCGCTGATCGAAGGCGGGCACCGCACGAGTTTCCGCACGCTCGACGAGGACGCCAATCGCATGGCCCATGCGCTGGCTGCCTCGGGCCTAGCGGCGGGCGACCGCGTGGCCATGCTGTGCGACAACTCGGCCGAGATGGTGGTCGCGATGTTCGGCATCTACAAGGCCGGCGGTGTGTGGGTTCCGATCAACACCGCGCTCGCGCCCGAGGCGGTGGGCTTCATCCTCGCGCACTCGCAGGCACGCCACCTGGTGGCCGATGCGCGGCTGCTGGCCGATGCGGCGCTACGCGCGCACGTCGAGGCCGCGGGCCTGGCGGTGACGGTCTGCCAGGCGGACGCGGCCGCGCGGCCGGCCGCATGGGCCTCGCTCGGCGAGCGCATCGCGGGCTTCCCCTGCACGCAGCCCGAGACCGACATCGACGGCGATGCGCTGGTGCAGATCATGTACACCAGCGGCACCACCGGCCGCCAGAAGGGCGTGATGCATTCGCACGCCTCGATCCACGCGGTGCTGATGTCCAACCTGGTCGAGTGGGGCATGGGCGTCGAGGGTGAGGTGTTCAGTTGCCACCTGCCGCTGTTCCATGTCGGGCAGCACGTGGTGCTGCTGTCGGCGCTGTTGTGCGGCGCGAGCTCCGTGCTGATGCGCGACTTCGATGTGGACGTGGTGCTGCCGGCGATCGCTCGGCACCGCATCAGCCTGCTGGTCGGGCTGCCGATGATGTACCGCGCGCTGCTCGAGCATCCCGAGCGGACGCGCACCGACCTGTCGAGCCTCAAGCTGTGCATCTACGCGATGGCGCCGATGTCGAAGACGCTGCTGACGGACCTGCACGACGGCTTCTGCGGTCGCTTCGCGCTGTGCTCGGGCCAGACCGAGATGTACACCGCCACCACCATCTTCCGGCCCGAGCAGCAGCTGCAGCGCTTCGGCGCCTACTGGGGCGTGGCCACGCTGGCCGATGAGCTGGGCGTGATGTCGGACGACGGCCGCCTGCTAGGCCCGGGGGAGGTGGGCGAGATCGTGTACCGCGGGCCCAACGTGATGCTCGGCTACTACCAGGACCCCGAGGCCACGGCCCATGCCTCGCGCTTCGGCTGGCACCACTCGGGCGACCTGGGGCGCTGGGACGAGGACGGCGAGCTGCTCTTCCTCGACCGCGTCAAGGACATGATCAAGACTGGCGGCGAGAACGTGCCCTCGATCAAGGTCGAGGAGGTGCTGCTGCGCCATCCCGCGGTGCGCGGCGTGGCCGTGGTCGGCCTGCCGCATGCGCGCTGGGGCGAGGCCATCACGGCCTTCGTGGTGCTCGATCTGGCGCAGGGCGCGGGCCCCACCGAGATCGAAGCCCACTGCCGCGCCCACCTCGGCCGCTTCGAGGTGCCCAAGGCCATCGTGCCGGTGGCGGCGCTGCCCATGACTTCGACCGGAAAGATCCAGAAGTTCGCGCTGCGCCAGGCCCACCTTCAGCATTTCGAAGACAACCCCGAGTTAACATGCACATGAACGCGGACACGAACCCCACGCCCCTGCCGGTCTTCGAAACCCTGAAGCTCTCGCTGCAGGCCGGCGTAGCCCGCATCGAACTCGACCGGCCGCGCAAGGCCAACGCGATCAACGCCGCGATGTGGCGCGAGCTGCGCGAGGCGATGGAATGGCTGGACGCCACGCCGCAGGCGCGCGTGGGCATCCTGTCGGCGGCCGGCGCGCATTTCTCGGCCGGGCTGGACCTGGGCATGCTCGACGAGTTCAAGGCGCAGACCGCCGACGCCTGCGACGGTCGCTCGCGCGAGAAGACGCGGGGCAACATCCTCGCGCTGCAGGACACGGTCACGGCCATCGAGCGCTGCCGCAAGCCGGTGATCGCCGAGATCCATGCGGCCTGCGTGGGCGGCGGCATCGACATCGTCACGGCCTGCGACATGCGCTACTGCTGCGAGGACGCCTGGTTCTCGGTCAAGGAGATCGACGTGGGCCTGGTGGCCGACGTGGGCACGCTGCAGCGCCTGCCGCGGCTGGTGGGCGAAGGCATGGCCCGCGAGCTGGCCTACACCGCGCGGCGCTTCTCGGGTGCCGAGGCCGCGCGCATGCGCCTGGTCAACTGCTGCCACGAAAGCCATGCCGAGCTCTCGGCCGCGGTGGCCGACATCGCGGCGCAGCTCGCGGCCAAGTCGCCGCTGTGCCTGCGCGGCACCAAGGAAATGATCTCCTACGTGCGCGACCGGCCGGTGGCCGACGGCCTCAACTACATCGCCACCTGGAACGCCGCGATGCTGTATTCCGAGGACCTGGATGAGGCCCTGCGCGCCGCGCGCGAACGCCGCGCGCCCACTTTCCGCGACTGAAACCGGTGCCAGGGACGGGCCCGTGTTTGCGCCGTCGCACAGGCGATCGTCGGCGTAAACCCGTGGTAGATTGTCCGACAATAATGCCATACCATTCTGCTCATGAGAGGTCATGAATGTTGAATGACGCGGCTGTGATCCCACCCCCCGGCACCCCCAGGGCCATCGACCTGCAGGCGCTGTCGGCGTGGCTGCAGGCCCACATCCCGGGCTTTCGCGGCACCGCGACGCTGCAGCGCTTCAAGGGCGGTCAGTCGAATCCGACCTACCTGCTGACGGACGCGACCGGCACGCGCTACGTGCTGCGCAAGAAGCCCGACGGCGAACTGCTGCCCTCGGCCCACGCGATCGACCGCGAGTACCGCGTGATCGCCGCGCTGGGCGGTGGCGAGGTGCCGGTGGCGCGCGCGCTGGGCTACTGCGCCGATGCCTCGGTGATCGGCACACCCTTCTACGTGATGGCCTTCGTCGAGGGCCGCGTGCTCTGGGACCCGGCCCTGCCCGGTTGCGGGCGCGCCGAGCGCAACGCGATCTACGACGACATGAACCGCGTGGTGGCGGCGCTGCACGGCGTGGACCCGGCCGCGGTCGGGCTGGCGGACTACGGCCGCAGCGGCGGTTTCTTCGCGCGTCAGATCGGTCGCTGGACCGCGCAGTACCAGGCCTCGGTCACCGAATCGATCCCGGCGATGGAGCGGCTCATCGAATGGCTGCCCGCCCACGTGCCGCCCAGCGACGAGACCTGCATCTTCCACGGCGACCTGCGCATCGACAACATGATTTTTCACCCGAGCGAGCCGCGCGTGCTGGCAGTGCTCGACTGGGAGCTGTCCACGCTGGGCCATCCGCTTGCAGACTTCGCTTACCACGCGCTGCCCTGGCGGCTGACGGCCGCGCAGTTTCGCGGCATGGCCAGCGTCGACCATGCGGCGCTGGGCATTCCCGACGAGCGCAGCTACCTCGACGCCTACTGCCGACGCAGCGGCCGCGCGCCGGTCGATCCCGCGCACTGGGAGTTCTACCTGGCCTACAGCATGTTCCGGCTGGCTGCGATCCTGCAGGGCATCCTGAAGCGCGCGCTGGACGGCACGGCCTCGAGCGCCGAGGCGCGCGAGACGGGCGCCAAGGCGCGGCCCATCGCCGAGGCCGCCTGGCGCCAGGTCGAAACCCATTTCCCGCGCGGCGAGCGCTAGCGCCGCGCCTCCTTCATTCCACGCATCGCGCGCCATCGGCATCACGCCACCCCAGAAAGGTTCATGTGTTCGAGTTCTCCCCCAAGGTTCAGGATCTTCAGCAGCGCCTCGGCGCGTTCATGGAAGAACATATCTATCCCAACGAGGAGCGCTACTACCGCGAGGCCGAGGCGCTGGGCCCCTGGAAGGTCGCGCCGGTGCTCGACGAACTCAAGCCCAAGGCGCGCGCGGCCGGCCTGTGGAACCTGTTCCTGCCCGAGTCGGCGCACGGGGCGGGCCTGACCAACTTCGAGTACGCGCCGCTGTGCGAGATCATGGGCCGCTCGCACCTCGCGCCCGAGGTCTTCAACTGCTCGGCGCCCGACACCGGCAACATGGAAGTGCTGGCGCGCTACGGCACGCCCGAGCACCAGGAGCGCTGGCTCAAGCCCTTGCTGGCGGGTGAAATCCGCTCCTGCTTCGCGATGACCGAACCGGGCGTGGCCTCGAGCGACGCGACCAACATCGAGTCGAGCATCGCGCGCGACGGCGACCACTACATCGTCAACGGGCACAAGTGGTACACCACGAACGCCACCGACCCGCGCTGCAAGATCGGCATCTTCATGGGCAAGTCCGACCCGGACAACGCCGACCGCCACAAGCAGCAGTCGATGATCCTCGTGCCCATGGACACGCCCGGCGTGAAGGTGGTGCGGCCGATCGCGGTGTTCGGCTTCTACGGCGTGCCGGACCGCGCCTCGGAGGTGCTGTTCGAGAACGTGCGCGTGCCGGCCTCGAACATGCTGCTGGGCGAGGGTCGGGGCTTCGAGATCGCGCAGGGCCGGCTCGGTCCGGGCCGCATCCACCACTGCATGCGGCTGGTCGGCCTGGCGGAGCGCATGCTCGAGCGCATGTGCAAGCGCAGCCTGTCGCGCGTGGCCTTCGGCAAGACCATCGCGCAGCAGGGCGTGACGCTCGAGCGCATCGCGCACTCGCGCATCCTGATCGAGCAATCGCGCCTGCTCACGCTCAACGCCGCGCACCGCATGGACACCGTGGGCAACAAGGTCGCCAAGGCCGACATCGCGATGATCAAGGTGGCGGCGCCGCAGATGGCCTGCCAGGTGATCGACTGGGTGATCCAGGCGCATGGCGGGGGCGGCACCAACAACGACTTGGGCATCGCCTCAGCCTACGCGACCGCGCGCCTGCTGCGCCTGGCCGACGGTCCAGACGAGGTGCACTGCGCGCAGCTTGGCAAACTGGAGCTCGCCAAGTACCGTTGACGACTCGACGCAAGCCTTGGCGCGGGGCCGCCGATATAAACAGGAGACAACACCATGCAGATTCAGATCGATCCGAGCGAATTGCAGCCCTCGCGGGGCACCTCTTCAGCGCTGTCGGAGCGCGTGATGTGGCTCAACGCCGATCGTGTGCTCTATGTAGGCTTGCTGGGCGAGCCGTCGATGCGGACCTTCGGCGCTTTTTCCATCTACGTCTCGCTGCGCCGCCCGCATCGCATCTGCGTAAATGGCGGCGTGTGGGAGGAGACGCAGTTCTCGGTCGTCCCGCCGTACGTTGGCCACCGCATCGAGTCGGACGACCGGATGATCTGCAACATCCTCATTGAGTCGGAGACGGTGCGGCTGAGCGATCTACCCGAGCATCTGCGCAGCGGCTGTGGTGCCGTCGATGCTCCGGAGGCACTGCAGACGATGCGCGACGCGCTCGACAAGTTCAAGCGTTGCGCCAGCCGCCAGTACGCACGCACCGAGGATTTCGACGAGAACTTCTTCGGTGGCGCGCTGCCAGCCCGTGCGCTCGACCGACGCATCAGCGCCATGCTGAACAAGATCAAATGCGACCCTAACAGCCACACGTCGGCCGAAGAATGCGCTGTGGCGTGTCATCTTTCAGTGTCGCGATTCCTGCACCTCTTCAAGGCCGAGGTCGGCTCGCCGTTCCGCAGCTTCCGCACCTGGCAGCGCGCGCGCAGTGTTCTCTACTACGTCAGGCAGAACTCGAACCTGGCCAACATTGCGCTTGATGTCGGCTATCCGGACTCCACGCACTTCAGCCACTCAGTTCGTCAGATCTACGGCCTCACACCCAAGTCAATCTTCGCGGGCTGCCGCAAGCTGGCTCTCTACGGTAGCGGCGCGGCGGCCGCGCCGCGCCACGGCTTCAATTGACGGAATCGTCGACACACAATCAGAGAACCGAACGCATGCAGATAGGAATCGATTTCACTGCGCGGCACGTTGTCGTCTTCGGCGGAACCACCGGCATCAACTTCGGCATCGCGGATGCATTCGCGCGCCAGGGCGCGCGCGTAACAGTGGCGAGCCGCAAGCAGGAGAACGTCGATGCCGCCGTCACGGCGCTGCGCGCGCACGGCGGGCAGGTTTGCGGGGTGGCCGCAGACGTGCGCGACTTCGACGCGGTCGGCGCCGCCATCGCAACGTCGGTCGACCAATTCGGACCGATCGACGTGCTGATTTCCGGCGCCGCAGGCAACTTTCTCTGCGAGGCCAAGGACATGTCGTCCAACGGTTTCAAGGTGGTGGTGGACATCGACCTTGTCGGCACCTTCCACGTCCTGCGGCAGGCGCACGCGCACTTGCGCAGGCCGGGGGCCTCGGTGATCAACATCACCGCGCCTCAATCCTTCGTGCCAATGCGCTATCAGGCGCATGCGAGCGCGGCCAAGGCAGGCGTCGATCAGTTCACGCGCGTGCTAGCGCTCGAATGGGGCGAGGAGGGCATTCGGCTCAACTCGATCTCGCCAGGCCCCATCGACGGCACGGAAGGCTTTCGCAAACTCATGGCGCCGACGCCGGAAGACCGCGAGTTCGCGCGCAAGCAGGTGCCGATGCAGCGGTTCGGTTCATTGGATGACATCGCGAACCTTTCGCTGTTTCTGGCGTCGCCCTACGCAGCCTACATTTCTGGCGCGCTGATTCCGTGCGATGGCGGCGGTGCGCTGGAAAGCGTCAAACCCGCGCTCGAAGCCGCCGGCAACTCATATCGAGGAACTCTCGGCTCACAGGGTTGACGAGCGCTATCAGCGCAGCCAGTCGATGGTTTCGTCCTTCGCCCGCGCTTGGTCTTCAAGCGCTGGCAGTGCAATGGCCGTACCTTCAATGAGCCGAACGGCGTTTCGCTGCAGACGCAGCAGCCTGTCGGGGCGCGCTTTGCCGTCTCTGGCCTTCATCCCGTTGGCCATTCGGTGTTCTGGGGCGCGCTCGCCTACACCTTGATCGGCGGCACCTTCGCGGGGACGATCCTGACGCTGGTCTTCTTGCTGGCGATCTCGATCTGGTTTCGGATCAAACCCGGCAACGCCACCCAGTCCGCGCACTGACGCGCCTCATTACCATTCATCGAGATCGAAGGAATGCCATGTAGAGTTCATCAGTCGTTGTCGTGACCGGCGTGTCATCGGGCATTGGACGCGTTGCCGCCCAGAAGTTTGCCGAGCGGGGGTGCCGGGTATTCGGCACCGTACGCAACCTCGCGAAGGCTCCAGCATTGCCTGGCGTCGAGTTGGTCGAGATGGATATTCGCGATGCTGTTTCCGTCGAACGCGGAATCCAGTCCATCATCGACCGGACCACGCGCATCGACGTGCTGTCAACAGCGCGGGAGCGACCCTGATCGGCGCGGTCGAGGAAACCACGACCACGGAGGCCGAGACGCTCTTCGACACCAATGCCCTGGGCATCCTGCGTACCGTCCAGGCCGTGCTCCGACACATGCGGGCGCGGCGCGGCGAAAGGATCGTCACCCGTCGACGCAAGCCTGAGAAAGAAACTCGGACTCGGCTCTTTTTTGAGCCGTGGCTTTGCCTGGCGACGAAGCAGAAAATCTTGGACAGTTTGGACCTCCTGCGCACCTTCAGCGAGGTCGCATCTTCCGGAAGCTTCTCCCGCACGGCCAAACATCTTTCGCTCTCGAAGGGCACCATCAGCAAATACATCGCGACGCTTGAGAGCCGATTCGGCGTCAGGTTGCTGCACCGGGCCAGTCATGCCGTCAGCCTGACGGATGCCGGCGTCTTGCTGCTCGAAAGAAGCAAGCCGATGCTCGAACTGGCCGACGTCACGCATGTCGAACTCCAGGATCGTGCGCGGGTCCCCAGAGGACGTTCACGTATCTCGGCACCCCACGGCATAAACCTGACGGAGTTGCCCGCACTGATCAAAATGTTTCTTGACCATTATTCGGAAGTCAACATCAGTCTCGTACTCACGAATCGCATGGTAGATTTTGCGGAGAAGGGGATCGACATCGCGCTTCTTCGGCCCTTCGGCCGACGAGAACCTGATCGTTCGAAAACTGGTGTCGATGGAACTCAGCGTCTGCGCTGCCCCCACGTACTGGCGCGAGCACGGCGTGCCTGTCGATCCCAGCGAGCTTGCGCATCACGTCGCGTTGACCAGCGCTCAGTTGAATCCTCTGCCGAAGTGGCGCTTCGGAACCGACGGTCAGCCCATCGAGGTCACGGTCCGCGGGACGCTGGACGCAACGGAAAGCGGCCCGCTTGTACAGGCTGCGCTGTTAGGAGCTGGTGTCGTCTATCTACCGTCAGTCATATTGAAACCTTACGTCGAGAGCGGACGACTGGTGCCCGTCTTTTCGGACTTCGTCCGCCGCGACATGTGGCTGTCAGCCGTCTATATGCAGCGCCGGCACAGCACGGCGGTCCATCGTGCACTGCTCGACTTTCTTGCGGATAGATTGAAGTCTGCAGGAGCGCGGGTGAGAACCGCTGCGCAGGTGAGTTGATGAAGCACGAAGACTGGCTTGCTGTTCCCTTCATCGTTGCACGCCGTTCTCGCTGTCAAGGCCTGCGCGCAACGGCATTGCGCTTGCGGCCTGCGGCCGTCTTCGAACCCTGACGGCTGCGCTGCGGCGTGCGACTTCCGGTTTCGGGCAATCCCGCCCGATTCACGGAGCCGACCATGTCGCACGATCTCTATTCCTCTCTCGTTTCATTCGAGTTCTCCGCTTCTGTTCCTCTCCTCGTTCGCGATGTCGCGGGCGAGTACCGTCCGGCCCAGGCGGACGAGGTGCTGCTCGCGGCGCAGCGGCTGCTGGCGAGGCGGGTGCGTGGCAGCGACGCACTGTCTTCGCCTGCGCTGGTGAGGGACTTCCTGCGTCTGCGGCACGGGGCACTGGCGCACGAGGTGTTCGCTGTCGTGCATCTGGATTCGCAGAACCGCGTGCTGGACTATGTGGAGATGTTCCGTGGGACGGTGGCACAGACCTCGGTGTATCCGCGTGAGGTGGTCAAAGATGCGATGGCGCGCAACAGTGCCGCGCTGCTCCTGGTGCATGGGCATCCCTCAGGATTGGCCGAGCCGTCGCTGGCCGATCAGGCGCTCACGCGAACCCTCAGAACCGCGCTCTCGCTGGTGGATGTTCGGGTGCTGGATCATCTGATCGTCGGCGGCAGCGTCATCTACTCGATGGCGGAGCATGGGCTGATGTAGCCAAAGGGGCTTCGCCCCTTTTTGCTTCCCACTCATTTCCCACTCGCATGCGCGCTGCGCGCGTGCACCTGGCCGGCGGCCGGTGCCGGCCGATTTCCCTGGATCTCACTCTCCGGTGGCGGTACCCGCCACCTGCGCGCCGCTGCCTGCGGCTTGCCTGGCCTCTGCGGGCGCTCCTCCCGTCAAGGGCCGCTGCGGCGCCCGTGTCCTCGGCTTCGCCTGCGGGCCGCGCCAGCGCCTTCGCTGTTCTCCCTTGACGGCGCACCCGCGCCGGCCCCAGCCGGCCTGTATGGCCGCGAAAGGGCTTCGCGGCCCCTGCGGAGCCCAGCACCCAAGGAGAGCGCCTATGCACAGACCCACGCCCTGATCCCCAGTTCCGGTTTTCGTTTCTTTCCAGTTTTGTTTTCCAACGTCCCGACATGGGACAGGAGTTCGATCATGAATACTGTTGATATGCCAGGCGATTCCACCCTTGAAGCGGCCGTGCCTGCGCAGAGCATGGTGCTGGTGCCGCTTTCGCGGCTGCGTGCACGGCCGTCCAAGCGCAACGTGCGCCGGAAGGCGCGCACGTCGATTGCTACTTTGGCGGCAAGCATCCGGCGTCTGGGCCTCCTGCAGAACCTCGCCGTGATTCCTTTCGGTGACGACGGGGACTTCGAGGTCGTCGCCGGCGGGCGGCGCCTCGCGGCCTTGAAGCTGCTCGCCAAGAAGCGACGCATCCCCGAGGATTGGCCGGTGCCTTGCCTGCGGGTGGCCGACACGTTGGCGCGCACGGCGAGCCTCACCGAGAACGTGCAGAGGGAGGCCATGGGCCCTGTCGAGGAACTGCTCGCGTGGAAGTCGCTTGTGGCCGAAGGCCGTTCGGTGGAGGGCATCGCGGCGGACTTTGGCGTGATGCCGCTGGTGGTCAAGCGCCGGCTGCGGCTCGCCAACGTCTCGCCGCGCCTGCTGGCGGACTATCAGGCCGGCACCGCGACCCTCGAACAATTGATGGCGCTTGCCATCACCGACGACCACGCGGCGCAGGAGGCTGCGTTCTACGACAGCCCGGCGTGGCAGCGCAGCCCCGAGGCGCTGCGCGAGCACTTGACCCATGACGAGATCGATGCCAGCCGCGATGCGCTGGCGCGCTTCGTCGGGCTGGAGGCCTACGAGGCCGCAGGGGGCGGCGTGCGCCGCGACCTGTTCTCGGACGAACGGCAAGGCGGCTATCTCACCGATCCTGGATTGCTGGACACGCTCGCGCGCCACAAGCTCGCCGCTGTCGCCGAACAGGTCCAGCTGGAAGGCTGGAGCTGGGTGGAGGTCGCGCCGCGCGCCACGGCGGCCGAGTTGCATGTGTTCCAGCGGGTGCGGCGCACGCGCCGCGACCCGAGCAGGACCGAGGCCAAGCGCATCGCCAAGCTCGAACGGAAACAGAACGAGCTGCAAGACCGGCTCGACGACGGGGATGCGGACCTGAGCGAGGACGGCGAGCGTGCGCTGCAGGAGGAACTGGACCGGCTGGGCAACGAACTGGAAGCGCTCGAGCAGACTCTGATGGTCTACCCGCCCGGCGCGATGGCAATGGCCGGTGCCGTGGTGTCGGTGGATCACATGGGCGGCGTGGTGGTGCACCGTGGCCTGCTGCGCGAGGAGGAGGTCAAGGCGCTGCGGGCGCAGGAGCGGCAGGAGGCCGGTGCGGCAGGCGGGGAGCGCAACGGCCACGATGGTGATGAGGCTGACGATTCGGCCAAGCCCGGTATCTCGGAGAAACTGGCGAAACGGCTGAGCGCCCACCGCACGGCCGCCTTGCAGGCCGAGGTCGCCCGGCATCCGCAGGTGGCGCTGGTGGCGGTGGTACATCGGCTCGCGCTGCGCGTGGTCCTGGACAGCTACGGCTCGGGCGGGTCGCCCGTCGACATCATCGCCACGCCGCAGAATGGGTTCGCGCTGCATGCCCCCGATATCGGGGACTCGCCTGCGGCGATGGGCATGGTCAAGGTCCGCGAGGCATGGGCAGCGCGCTTGCCGAAAGAGCCCAAGGCTCTCTTTGCCGAACTGCTGGCCCTGCCGCAGGGCGAGCTGCTGTCGCTGCTCGCGGTGTGCGTGGCGTCCACGGTCGGCGTGCTGGCATCCCGCGAGGACGAGACGCCTGCCGCCGAACTGGCAGAGGCCGTGCGCCTCGACATGCACGACTGGTGGACACCGACCGCCGAAGGCTATTTCTCGCATGTGTCCAAGGCCAAGGCGCTGGAGGCAGTGCTGGCCTTTGCACCCGATCACGTGACCCGGCTATCCAAGCTCAAGAAGGCCGAGATGGCGAGCGAGGCTGAAAGGCTCGCGGCCGGGACCGGGTGGCTGCCGGTGATGTTCAGGGGCAAGGCAGAACCGAGTCCCGAGACGTCGACATCGTCGAGGATCGAAGCGGTGCTGGCAGCGGATGAAGCCACTGCTGAAGCCGAAGACCGCGAGGAACTGGCCGCCGTCGCCTAAGCATGAGGCCCCGGCCAGAGGCCGGGGCCTTAGATGTGCGAGTGCAAACGCGCGCGGCAAGTGTGCCGCGCGCGTTTTCGTTTGCGACGAGGGGGAGGACGATGGCCACGCCGTGGCGGCGTTGCGTGTCCCAAGCGATCGGAATTTCCTGCGCCGTGGTGCTCCCCGGCATGCCTCGTTAGGTTGGCTGCGCCGACATATCGCGTGAGCATCGTGAGAGCTCCGATCCAGATGCGCACGCGATATGTCGGATTCGGAGAGCTCGACGATTTCACCCCTCACATCCCCATGAATCAACAAGGCGTCAGCGAAATCTGTTTTGAAGAAACCTATGCGGTGTCGCATGACCAGACGGCACGGTCTTTGTTCGCGAGGCTGCCGCATGGCCGCGAATACGCGCAGACGCTGATCGAATGTCTGGCGACCGGGTACCTGGTCGCGGTTGTCGAGTCCATCTGCGTGCGCGAAATGCAGATGCATGTCGATCCGATGGTGGAGGTGGTTGTGGGCCGCACTGTGCATATCGAGCATCTCGGCCCCATTCCACCGACGACACGGCTGCGACTGCGGGGATGGGTCGAGAGTCTCGGCAAGCGCAGTGCGACATTCCGTGTCCAGGCATATGACGACCAAGAACTCGCACTCGATGGGACCGTCACACTGGTGGCGGCGCATCGGGCCAGTATCGAGTCGCGTATCGCCACGAAGGTCGATGCGCTTGAGGCGGCCCGCGGCGGTGGACAACAGGGCTGACGTCCGGGAACGACGGGTCATCCCGCGTCACGGTTCAGGCTCTTACCGTAGATATCTAACTTTCTTCCGTGCCGCTGATGCCGATCACGTCTGCCGCCTCGACGCTGTGGGACGTTCCGGCGGCGCTTTCCTGGTCAGCCCGGTTGGACCTGGACTGCGCCCGGGTCCAGGCCTGAAAGCGGTTGCTGTGGGACCAGTGCCTGGGCCATGCATCCTTTCGGGATCAGGTTCACGCCCACGGCCTTGTATGTGTCGTGAATCCTGGCGCGGGCACGGCGGCGCTTCTCTGCGTTGCGCTTCGCCTCGGGCTTCATCGCCGCAACCGTGCGGTCCGACAAATTTCCCCGACCTGCGGTCTTCCTCGCGAGGCAAATTTCTCGGGCCTTCCGGTCCTCCACTCGCGTTGCGGCCTTCGGTGCGACGCGCCCGGACCCGCGCCGTCCGGATCACGCCAAGGCCGCGATGGGCGCGGACCTGGTCAACTTCGAAAGGACTTCATCATGGCCAACATCGGCACCTTCACCGCACAGAACAACGGCTTCACCGGCACGGTTCGCACCCTGACGCTCAACGTCAAGGTCAAGATCGCGCCCAGCGACAAGGAAAGCGAGAACGCCCCGGACTACCGCATCGTGGCGGGCACCGGCTACGAGATCGGCGCGGCATGGAAGAAGGTCAGCAAGGCGGACCGGCCTTATCTGTCTGTGACGCTGGATGACCCGTCGTTCCCGGCAACCATCTATGCCCGCCTGGTCGAGGGCGACGACGGCGCGCACAACCTGATCTGGTCGCGCAGCAAGGGCGACTGAACGTCGCCCCGGCGCCCCGCCAGCGGGCGGGGCGCTTTACCACTGGGTTCATCGACGGTCCGCGCTTGTCGCGGGCCTTTTCACTGCTGGTGCGCCGGGCTGAGTTGCGCAAGTACGGATCGACGGCAATCCGCAACTCCTGCTTTGCTGATCCGTGCCTCGTCGCCATTCCGAATTTGCGGTTCTACGGGTGCACGGGCAGCAGTCGATGTGCGGAAGCGGTTCTCCGGATCCGTGGGTTCGTGCAGAGACGCATCGCAGGTTTTGCGAATCGGCGTGCATACGGTTCGGTGGCGAAGACATTCGTGCGTCTCCCGGCGGTGCCGGGCCGCGCTGTCGTGCGGCGCATCGAGCCGCCGATGGCGTCTCGCCCCTTCGGGCTTCCGTCCCTGACGCCTGCGGCCTTCGCTGCGCTCCCGGCCTGCGCGCTTCGCTTGCCAAGAGGCAGGGGAGGGGCTGGCTTGCTGCTCCCTTCATCGTTGCACGGCGTTCTCGCCGTCAAGGTCTGCGCGCACGTCGTGCGCTTGCGGCCGTCGGCCGTCTCTCGAACCCTGACGGCTGCGCTGCGCCGTGCGGCGTCCGGTCTCGGGCAATTCCGCCCGGAATCCTTCCAAGGAGAAAGACCATGACGAAGCTCATTACCGACGAACAACGCGCGCTGCTGCTGGCCAACGGCCGGGAATCGATCGAGAACTCTCACTTCGACCCGCTGCCTGTCGTCAAGCTGTTCACGCCCAACGCGGGTGCGACGTGGCTGTTGACCGAACTCGATGCCGAAGACGTCGCGTTTGGACTTTGCGACCTCGGGCAAGGCTTTCCGGAACTGGGCTATGTGAGCCTGGCGGAGTTGGAGGGTTTGCGCGGGAGATGGGGTCTGCCCATAGAGCGCGATCTGCACTTCGTTGCCGACAAGCGGCTGAGCGGCTATGCGCGTGAAGCGCGGCTGGCGGGGCGCATCGTGGCGTAGCGCCGCAGGCATCAGCCTTTTACCTGAGGCTGGTGCCATTCCTTAGGCAACCTGGCTTCTGTCTCGAGCATCAGCTCGCCGGCGCTGCGCCCCAGCGCCCGGGCGATCTTGAGCACCAGGACCAGCGTGGGCATGTGCTCGCCGCGCTCGATCTTCCCAATGTGGGAGCGCTCGATGCCGGCGAGGTGCGCCAGCATTTCCTGGGCGATGCCGTCCTCGGTTCTCAGTGCGCGCACCACCGCACCGAACGCCAGCGCCGGCGCGACCTCAAAGGTCGTCGCGCCGGTAGGGCGTCCTCGCTGAATGGCTCGCTTCTGCATGGACAGAAGCGTCTCGTTTCAGCACAATTTAAACCACGTTATCTTTAACTCATATCGTTGTTTTCGGGGTCTACCCGCGCGCAGAAATCCTTCTGCACCTGTCCTTGTGGCACCAGCACCCCGTCATCTTTTTGAGGGCCCAATGACTTTTCTCACCGAGCAGCAGCGTGCCGAGATGCTGGCCAACGGTACGGCGCGCGCCCGTGGCCAAGCCATCGACCCCTATCCCGTCGTCAAGCTGTACACGCTGGACGCCGCAGCGCGCTGGCTGCTCACCGAACTCGATGCCGACGGTGATCGCGCCTATGGGCTGACCGATGCCGGTACAGGCTTTCCTGAACTCGGACAGGTAAGCCTGTCCGCGCTAGAGCGTGTGCGCGGTCCCCAGGGCCTCCGCATCGTCGCCGATCCTCATTTCAGGGCGCGGCAGCCGCTGTCCGGCTACGCGGCCAATGCGCAGCGCGACGGATCGATCAACGACTGAAACTCATGGGCGGGTGGGAGTACCGGATCGTTGCCGCCCGCGCGACGGCGCCGGTGGTCAAGCTGTTTACGACCAACGCGGGCGCGACCTGGTTGCAGTGTGAGATCGATCGCGAGGATGATGACGCACGTTCGGCCTCTGCGACCTCGGGTAAGGCTTTCCCGGGTTGGGCCAAGTGAGCCTGACGGAACTGGAGGGCTTCGGCGAGAAGTGGGGCCTACCTATTGAGCGCGATCTCCATTTCATCGCCGACAAGCCGCTGAGCGGCTACGCGCGAAGCGCGGCTGACCGGACGCATCGCGGCGTGGCGCCAAAGGCGCGGCCAATCGGCCGCGCTTTCATTCTGTGTGCGAGCCTTGGATTTCTGCCAACTCACGCCGTACACGCTCGAAGAGCTTGTCTCTGGCCTTGTCGTCGCCGCCATAGGCGAGCGTCAGCAGCGTGAGTGGATGCACGTCCATGACCTCGCACAGGTCGCTCACCTTGCTGAGGGTCGGACTCTTCAGGCCGCGCTCGAGCGAACTCAGGTACGTGCGACTCGACACATCGGAAAACGCTTCCTGACTCAGGCCACGGGCTTTCCGGACAGCCTTGAGAGCCGCGGGGAAAGAGTGGGTGGCGGAGGTCATTCGGTCGTTCGTCGAGGAACGGCGATGACACCCTATCGACCTCTATAGGGCTACAATCTATAGTGTTCAAAAACGCATTCTCATGAAGGCGTGATCGAGTGCGATCCGACAGCGAGGCATCGCGCAAAGCTTTGTGTCGCATGAAGTCACCAATTTGACTTACAGATCCTCGTCCGCCGCACTAGCATCCCAAGGTCTCTTCTCGAAGCCATGGCATTCCTCACCGAACAGCAGCGTGACCAGATGCTGGCCAACGGCGCAGCGCGCGCCGATGGCCGCGCCGTCGATCCTTATCCCGTTGTCAAGCTGTATACGCTGGACGCCCCCGTGTGCTGGCTGCTCACCGAGCTCGATGCCGATGGCGATCGAGCCTACGGGCTGACCGATGCCGGCACGGGCTTCCCCGAACTCGGGCACGTGAGCCTGTCGGCGCTCGAGCGTGTGCGCGGTCCCCAGGAATTGCGCATCGTCGCCGACCCGCATTTCAAGGCACGCCAGCCGTTGTCCGGCTACGTGGCCGACGCGCAGCGCGACGGGTCGATCAACGACTGAACTTCCTTGCGCGGTGGGGCGTACGGGATCGTCGCCGCCCACGCGAGAGCGCATCGCCGCAAAAGCCAGCCACGCCGGTCGTGCCTGTGGCAGCCTTCGCGCAAGCAAGATGAAGTGAGTTCTGCCATGACCGACCGCAAGGCCGAAGGTCTGCCGAGCGCGCCCTGGCGCGCGTCGGCGGTCTACCTCTACACGCTCGATCTCGACAGCCCCGCACTTGCGTGGGAGTACCTGCGCCGTCATCCGCAGTACCAGGCGGACTGGGCACGGCGCGCCGCATCGCTCAAGCGGTGGGGGTTGCGACAGCGCCGAAGACCCCCGTCTCGATGCCCGCGAAGCGCGACCGTACTGGATCACGGCGGCTGACGAGTTGCTGCACGTGCGCGCTTCGCGCGCGCACGGTTCGCCGACGCGACCGACCTTCGACCTCTGGCGCGTGCCTGGCCGCAAGCACCTGACGCTCGGCGACTCGGGCCTCACATTGCTGACCGAGGTGTCCGCGCAGCGGCTGCGTATGTCGCTGGCCGACGACCTCTGCGATGGCGCGGTCTACACCTGCGCCGTCCCACTCGGCCCTGGCCTGCGCGGCCAGCTGGACGCGTTCAACGCGCAGGCACAGGCTCTTCAGGGCCATGCGCCGGCCGAGGACTCCACGCGGACTGTCACCCGTGCTGCGCTGTTGCATCTTCGCGCCCTGCAGGCGCTCGACGGCGCGCAGGCCGGCGCCTCGCACCGGGACATCGCCCAAGCCCTTTTCGGTTTAGACGCCGTGGTGCGCTGGCACGCCGATGGCGAACTGCGCGCCGCAGTCCGGCACCTGCTGCGACGCGCCGAGGCGTACATGAGCGGTGGCTATGTGAGCCTCGCGGGCATACAGCGCGCTGCAGCCGAGTCTCCCGGAGACGAACCGATGCGCTGAATATCTCCCTGCCCAAAAAGGGCCTTGCTCCCGAGACTGCCTCCACTGGGCTGCGAATGGTTCGCGGCCCCGCGACAACGATGGAGGCCCTCATGGCAAGTGCCAGTTCCTTGTTTCCCGCCCGCGCTGCGTTGGCTGCGCCGCGGCCCCTTGCGGTACCCGCCGCACCGGCCAACCCGGAGTTCCTCACCACCGACGAGGCCGGCGCCTTCCTGCGCCTGTCGCCACGCACGCTCGAAAAGCACCGCGTGCTGGGCGGTGGCCCGCGCTTTCGGAAGTTCGGCGCACGCGTGGTCTATGCGGTCGAAGATCTGCGGGCCTGGGCGAACAGCCGGGCCTACGAGATGACCTCCGATCCCGGCTACGTGCAGCGCGACGCCGTCCGCTGACCGTCGCGCAGTGCGGGGAGCATCACCATGTCGAAGCGCTCGAGCGAACGCGAACAGTTGTCGCTGTTCCGCGCGCTGCCGGGCGCTGACATGGCGCTGCGCGATGCGCAGGACCTGATGGCCTATCCGTTCTTCTCGCTGGCCAAGTCGCCGCGCGCGGTGCCGATCCGCTTCGAGGCCGGCGGCGTCTCGCTCACGGTCGAAGGGGTGCCCGAGCACGGCATTGCCACGATCTGGGATGCAGACGTGCTGATCTGGGCCGCAAGCCAGATCGTCCAGGCCAAGAAGGAAGGCATCGCGCCTTCGCGCCTGATGGCGGCTACGCCCTACGAGATCTTGCGCTTCGCGCAGCGCGGCACCGGCCGCAGCGATTACCTGGCGCTGCGCGCCGCGTTGGACCGGCTGCAGTCCACCACCGTCGCGACCACACTGCGCCAGCGGGAGCGTCCGAACGGCGCGATGCGCGTGCACCGCTTCTCCTGGATCAACGAGTGGAAGGAGTACATCCGCTCCGACGGACGCGCCGACGGCATCGAGCTGATCCTGGCCGACTGGTTCTTCTTGGGCGTCATGGACGAGGCCCTGGTGCTCACGCTCGATCCCACGTACTTCCGGCTTTCCGGCGGCATTGAGCGTTGGCTGTACCGGGTGGTGCGCAAGCACGGCGGGCGGCAGCCCGCAGGATGGCGCTTCGCCATGCGCCACCTGCACCTGAAGTCCGGAAGCCTGCAGCGCCATTCCGACTTCGCGCTGCAGGTGCGCCATCTGGTGCGGCGCCAGGCGGTCCCGGGCTACTGGCTGTCCATCGAGCGCAGTGGCGGCACGGAGTGGTTGGCTTTCCAACCGGTGCCGACCGAACGTTCGCGCAGCGACTTATCCACAGTTTCTGTTGAAGAACCTGTGGATGACGTGGGGACGGACTCGGTGGATCGCCCGCACGACGCTCGGTGGATCACCCGCAGAAACATCGGTGGATCGCCCGCACCGATCGGTCCGGGGGCCGCACCCGGCAATGGTTTCGGGCCTCCCTAAACATCTAAAGGGATACATAAATGGAAGTCACGCGCGCGCGAGCCGAAGGTGCTCAAACAACGGGCAGTGCTTTAACCGAGGCAGCCCAAGCAGGCCAGACAGCCGAGAACCGCTCGCGGGAAAGTGAGCCTCGGCCCGGCAAGGTCATCGCGCTGTTGAACCAAAAGGGCGGCGCAGGCAAGACAACGCTCGCTACGCATCTGGCCGGCGAACTGGCGATGCAAGGCCGGCACGTCACGCTGCTCGATGCCGATCCGCAGGGCTCGGCCTTGGACTGGGCGCAGCGGCGGCTCCAGAACGGTCAGGCGCGGCTGTACGGCGTTTTCGGACTGGCGCGGGACTCGCTGCACCAGGAAGCGCCGCAGATCGCCTCGAAGGCCGACTACGTGATCATCGATGGGCCGCCCCGTGTCGCGGCCCTCGCGCGCTCCGCGCTGCTGGCCGCCGACCTGGTGTTGATCCCGGTGCAGCCCAGCGCCTATGACGTGTGGGCCAGCCACGAGATGGTGCAACTCGTCATCGAAGCGAGGGTGTTTCGGCCGCAACTGCGCGCCGCTTTCGTGATCAACCGGCGTGTGGTGGGCACAGTCATCGGGCGCGAGGCACGCGCAGCATTGGCCGATCAGCCGTTCGCTGCCCTGCGCGCTGAAATCTCGCAGCGCATCGTGTTCGCCGACAGTGTCGCTGCCGGTCGACTCGCCTCCGAAGCGGCGCCGACATGCGCCGCCGCTCGCGAGATCGCTGCGCTGGCGCAGGCCGTGCGGGAGATGCTGCGATGACCTCGCGAGCGAAATCGGCACCGCCGAAGCGCGCGCCGATCGGCCGCCGGCCGGCTGCCGATCCGGCGTCGGCTTGGGTGCGGCGCGCCGACGAACCGGTGGGCGCGGACAAGGCGTCGATTTACACCGCGCGCCTGACCATTGACGTGACGCCTACGCTGCGAGGAAACATCAAGGTGGTCGCGTTCAAGCGCGGCATGACCGCGGCCGAGATGCTGCGCGAGCTGCTGGAGCGAGAGTACGGCGGAGGTGAACCGTGATGCAGCCGCAACCGCTTTCTACGCGGCCCTCGCCCCCAGCCGTCGCGCCACCGGGAACCGCTCGCGGGCCCACCCCCATGCGGGTGTCTCTGGCCTTCGTCGAGCATCGTGTGAACGTCTGGCTGCGCTTCGGTTGGCCCGCGCGCGAGACAGTGCTTGACCGTTGGCGGCGCGTCGCGACATTCGAGCCGGGCGCGGTCTGCTGCCGCGTCAAATGGATCGGCAACGACTACGGCACGGCGCTGTGGCAGCTGATGGTGCTGCAGGCGCCCACGTCGTCCAACGGCGCACAGCGCGTTGCCGGTGTGCAACCGGGCGCGCGCATTCTGCTGCGCGCCGACGGCGAGGCCCAGGTCAAGGCCGTACTTGCGGCAATTGACGCGATCGAGGCCTCGGGCATCGACCCGTGCGCGGCGGCCGTCACTTACTGGCGCACGGTCGGCAACCGGCTGGCCGCGCGCCAGCCGCTGCCGGTCTACACCGCCGAGCGGCATGCGGCGCATCTGGCGCGCGGGGCGCTGCGATGACGCCGCGTGTGCTCTTCACCTGCATGGGCGTCGGCTTGGCTGCGCTGTGCGCGCCGGTCGTCATGCCGGTGGCGACACGCGACCGCGTGTTCGTGGTCTACAACCCGAGCGATAGCGTGCCGCGCGGTTGGTATCGCATCGGCCGCATGGAGAGCGCAGCCTCGCTGCACATCGGCAGCATCGTGCTGGCACAGCTTCCCGCCGACGTGGCCGCCTTCGCGGCCCAGCGCGGCTACCTGCCGAGCAGCGTGCCGATCCTCAAGCGCATCGGTGCCCTTGCGCCGCAATCGGTGTGTGTTCGAGGGCCGCTTGTGTACGTCGACGGCGCCGTGGTAGCGAGCGTGCGAACGCATGACAGCGCGCATCGCGCGCTGCAAGCGTGGGCGCAGTGCCGAGCCCTCGTGGCGGGCGAGTTGTTCTTGCTCGGTGAGACGAACCCGGCGTCGTTCGACAGCCGCTATTTCGGGCCCATCTCCGCGTCGGCCGTGCTGGGCGTCGCGCGGCCTTTGTGGACGTGGAGTTCGCCATGAACTTCGTGATATCCCGTGATCGAGCATGCCGCCGAATCGCAGCCGGACGTGCGTCCGCGCTGCACTCCGTCGTGCAGAGGGCTCGCCGGCAGCGTGCAGCGCATGCTGCACCGCCGCTGCCTCACAGGCAGCGTTGCGCGCCCGATGCGCGGCTGGCGCCAGGTCGGAGCCGGGAGCGAATGCGGGAGGCAAAGACGGAGGGCCAGATAAAAGGGGTGGCACGCCGCCGCCCGCAAAGCCAGCCTGCACGTGCGTTGGGCGCGGCACGGCACCGGCTGGTGCCGGTGCCGTGCCAGTGCGCAATGCCGCATCACTGGGACATTGCGCGCGTGCCGCTTCCGATCCTTTGCGCCCGATTGCGCCGGAGTGGCCACCATGGTTACGCGTAAGGAACAGGAGGGAGGCCGCTTCCGTGTTCGGCCCGCGGCACCGAAGTCCCGCGCAGGACCGCGCCCGGAGCGCTTCGTGTCCCGGGTGCTCAGGGAAGTCTCGAAGACCGGTGCCAAGGCGTCGGGCAAGCGGGCAGGGCGGCCCGCGTCGACCTTTGGCCGAGGCCGCGTCGCGGCCGGTATCGCCGTCGATCGCCTGGGCGTGCATGCCCGGCGCGTGGTCATCAAGGCCCGCTTCGTGGTGCTCCGGAAAGCCGGCGCGAACTCGGTATCCACTCACCTGCGTTACATCGAGCGCGATGGGGTGACACGCGACGGGCAGCGAGGCCAGGCCTACGGGCCCGACACCGATGCCGCCGCTCTCCAGGCCTTCGAAGAGCGGGGCAGGGGAGATCGCCACCAGTTCCGCTTCATCGTCTCTGCCGAGGATGCGGTCGACTTGGAAGATCTGCGCGGCTTCACCCGGCAACTGATGCAGCGCATGGCGGTCGATCTGGAAACGCCGCTGGACTGGGTGGCCGTCGATCACTGGGACACCGACAACCCGCATACCCATATCGTCCTGAACGGCCACACCGCCGGCAAGGAAGACTTGGTGATCGCGCCGGACTACCTGGCGCATGGAATGCGTATACGCGCGAGCGAGATAGTCACCGAATGGCTGGGACCCCGCACCGAGACCGAGATCCGGCAAAGCTTGCAGCGCGAGGTCACGCAGCAGCGACTCACAGGCTTGGATCGGGCATTGTTGCGCCAAGCCGTGGCGGACACCGTCGACCTGACCGGCCGCCCCGGAGACCGTCAGCGCCAGAACCTGCTGCGCGCGCGGCTGCATCGGCTCGAAGCCATGGCGCAGGCCGAGCGAGTCGACGTGAACCGATGGCGGCTGGCGCCAAACATGGCGCGCACGTTGACCGCGATGGGCGAGCGCGAGGAGGCGCTGGTCACCATGCACCGGGCACTCAAGGGCCAACAGCGCGAATGTGTTCTGGACGGCGCGTCGGCAGCTCCGGTAATGGGCCGCATCGTGGGCAAGGGGCTGGCCGACGAACTGCACGACCGGGGCTACCTGGTAGTCGACGGCGTCGATGGCCGGGCGCACTACCTGAAACTGCCGGCTGGCGCCGATCTGTCGGCGCTGCCGGTGGGCGGCATCGTGGAAGCAAAGCCGCCGGGGCGGGAGCGGGCCGTGGACCGCTCCATTGCGGCCATCGCTCAGGATGGCATCTACAAGTCCGCCGACCATCTGGCCCGACTAGAGCAGGCGGCAGAGCGTGATCCGCAGGCCACGGTCGATGTCTACGTGCGCCGGCTCGAGGCGCTGCGCCGCAGCGATGTCGTGGCGCGCGTGGCCGATGGCGTCTGGCAGGTGCCGCCGGACCTGGTGCAGAAAGCTCAGCAATATGACGCGCAGAGAGGCACGGGTCCGACCATCGAATTGCGCTCGCACCTGCCCATCGACCAGCAGGTGCGCGCCATCGGTGCGACCTGGCTGGACAGGCAATTGATCGGGGAGGGCGGTGGGCTGGCAGCGCAGGGCTTTGGGGCGCAGGTACGCGAGGCGACGCGCGGCCGCGCAGACTTCCTCGTCGAGCAGGGACTGGCCGAACGCCGAGGCCGACGCATGGTGTTCGCGCGCAACCTGCTGGCCACCTTGCGTGACCGCGAACTGGCGATCGCCGGGAAGTCTCTGGAAGACCAGACCGGCAAGACCTACCGATCGATGCAGGAGGGGGCGCGCGCCAGCGGCGTCTACCGCCGTTCCATCCAGCTCGCAAGCGGTCGCTTCGCCATGCTCGACGACGGCATGGGGTTCAGCTTGGTGCCGTGGAAGCCGGTGATCGAGCATCGCTTAGGGCAGTCGCTTTCAGCGATAAGGCGGAACCATACTGTGCGATGGGAGTTGGGTCGGCAACGCACGATGGATGCTTGAAAAGCGTTCAAAGAACCGCCGCGGTGGCAATGTGCTCTTCAAGAACTAACTGCGCCTGCCTGAGTCGGCACAGGTTGATTAGATGCGCTGTTACGAGCCAAACAACGCCGAGAGCGGACGCCGTGCCCTATCCCACCGGGTGTGCCTCGCGACGCTTCGTTTCCGTCTGTGATGCGGCGGCTCTCTGATTCGCGGCATGAAGGGCGGCTGTCGTTAAGGGCTCAACACGGTGTATGCCTGTCCGACAGGTGTCCATGATTCCGGACATTCGAGACAACGCCATGTCCATGGAACTGGACACAGGTGCCGCATTCTTCGTATTCTCCAAACCCTGCTCGGAGGCAACGCTCTTGGCTGTGTCATGGGAGTCGGCGTGGCACGGGCTTTGCACTTGGTAGCTTGCCTATTCCAATAACGCTAGACAACATCGAACAATCGGCCAGCCCCGCATGCCCGCTGTTGGTCCATCCGCGCAGTGATTCTGCTGTTCTTAGGCAGCGAAGGCATTTTTTCCAAGCACGACAACGGAGACTTGCATGAGACCACTCTGCGCGCGCGAAGCTCGCTCGCCTGACGGCCGAGCTCGCCGCCGGTTTCGGAAGCAGCGAAGGACCGACGGGCCATACCATCGTATTAGGCGAATTGATCGCCAACTCGCTCGTCTGTTGTTGCCAGACCTTGTGAGCCCCGGCGCGGGACAGGTCTTTAACGCGGCGCGAGTTCCGGAATGGCCATCAGCAACAGCGTCGTAAGTCGTTACCTCGCGATCTCGCTAGTGGCGGGAATCGTGCCGACGCTCGCAGTGGGCCTGCTATACGACCGGTATGCGCAGGCGCTGATCGACGAGTTGGTCGGCGAGCGCCTGTCCGTCCAGCTCACGGCAATGTCGAAGCGCCTGGAGTCGTTTCTCGACGGACGTCGCTATCAGGTGGAAACCCTGGCCAGCCACCCCGCCATGACCGCCTTGCTGCGCGCCGAAATCAACAACGCCAGCGAGGAGGCGCATGGGCTGCTGCAGCTGGAGGCCGACCTGCCGGACCTTTACGGCATCCTGCTGCTGGAAGACGGCGGCCGCCTGCGCCATTTCGTGCCCGGGCAGGCTGCTGCCGGTCCGCCCTACTGGAGCGAGCAACCGTTCTCGATTGCCTCGCTGCCGGTCACGCGCTTCGACAGCAATGAAGTGGTCGGGCCGGCCGCGCCCGGAGACGGCCTCGCCGGCTGGTTCCTGGTGCGCCATCCCCTGCCAGTTGCTGAAGGCCGACGCCGAGTCGACATTGCGCTGCACGTACGCTTCTCGTCGCTGACTGAATTGATGGGCGGACCTTCGGTGGCCGGCATCGTGCAGCCGGTTCTGAAAACGCCGGCCGGCTATTTCAACGCCGTCGGCGTGCGCGTCACACCCGCTGAGCGCATGATCGCAGGCCCGGAGGTGTTGCCCGGCTGGCAACCGATGTTGCAGATCGAGCCATCGGCGCTGCTCAGCCGTTTCGAGAATGCGCGGCGTGTGCTGCTGGTGGTTGTGCTCGGCACCGCCAGCGTCCTGGTGTTCCTTTTCTACCAGCTCGCGCGCAACCTGCAGGGCCGTGTGGCACGGCTTGTGAGCGGAGTCGAGGCCATCGCGTCGGGCCAACTGAACCACCGGATCCAGGAGCAGGGGCGCGATGAGATCTCGGCTGTTTCGCGCGCCTTCAACACGATGGCTGAGGGCCTTTCCAACACGTTCGCGCGATTAGCACGCGCTCAGCGGCTCGCTTCGCTAGGCGAATTTGCCACCGGCATTGCGCATGAGGTGCGCAACCCGTTGTCCGCCATCAAGACGACGGTGCAGGCGCTCGCTCGGCGTGAGGCCGATCCGCGTCGGCACCAGCTTCTGCAGGATGTGGAGACCGAGGTCACCCGGCTTACTCGCGTGGTGAGCGACCTCTCGGATTTTGGCAAGCCACGCCCTCCGGAGCCTGCTGTGGCGCCGGTGCGCGAGATTTTCCGCCGGGTCGACGGTCTGGTGAAAGCCGAACTGAAGGTGCAGCGGCTGTCACTCGCGATCCAGGGCGACTCCGAGTTGCGCCTGTGGGTCGACGCCGACCATCTGATCCAGATCATGCTGAACCTGGTGCTCAATGCGATCCAGGCCACGCCGTCGGGAGGCCTGATCACATTGCGCGCGGCGCGCGCCGGCGACGGGTTCGGCGTGCTCGAGGTCCGCGATACGGGGCGCGGGGTGCCGCCCGAGGCGCTCGCGAAGCTGAGCGACCCGTTCTTCACGACGCGACCGAAGGGCATGGGCCTGGGTCTGAGCATTTCCCGGCAATTGGCCGAGTTGAATAACTGCACTCTCACGATTGAGAGCGAGGTGGGCGCGGGCACGGTGGTCACGCTGCGCGTGCCGATGCCGCAAGAGGAGACACAGGTTTGAAACAGGTGCTGGTGATTGACGACGAACCCGGCGTGCTGAAGGCACTGGTGTTCGCGCTGGAAGAGGAGGGATTTGGCGTCGCGACCGCGGTGGACGGCGCCGGCGGATTGGATGCTGCCTGTAGAGGCGCGCCCGACATCGTGTTGCTCGATGTGAACCTGCCGGACATGAGCGGAATGGACGTGCTCGCGCGGCTCGCCACGGATCGACCCGGCCTGCCTGTGATCATGATCTCCGCAACGAGCGACACGCGACTGGCAGTGAAGGCGGTGAAGGCCGGTGCAGCGGACTATGTAACCAAACCGTTCGAGCTCGATGAATTGCTGTACACGATCCGCGGCGCGCTGCAAAAGGTGCGCATGGCCAGTGAGATCGACTACCGCCGGCAGGCATCGACCGCTCACGACGGTGTGATCGGTACCAGTACACAGGTTCGTGCGCTGGCGGCGACCATCAGCCGCATTGCGGCGAGCCAGGCCAAGCGCGTGCTGGTGCTGGGCGAGTCCGGCACCGGCAAGGCGCTGGTAGCGCGCGCCATCCACACGGCGAGCGCGCGCAGTGGAGGGCCCTTCGTCGAAGTGAACTGCGCCTCGCTGCCGGAGCAACTGATCGAGGCGGAGTTATTCGGTGCGGAGAAGGGTTCCTACACTGGAGCGACGCAGCGGCGCGTGGGACTGGTCGCGCTGGCGGACGGCGGCACGCTGTTCCTGGACGAGATCGGTGAGCTGCCACTCGTGCTGCAGGCCAAGCTGCTGCATTTTCTGGAAGACGGCCAATACCGTCCAGTGGGCGGCACCCGTGGCATGACCGCCGACGTCCGGGTAGTGGCCGCGACCAACCGCGACCTGGCGGCCGAGGCTTCGCGGGGCCACTTCCGCGATGACCTGTACTACAGGTTGAACGTGCTGCCGATCGCCGTGCCGAGCCTGCGGGAGCGCGATGACGACGTGCTGGTACTGGCAGATCATTTCGCCACGCGCTATGCCAAGTCCGAACGTTGCGAGCCGATCCGCTTCTCGCCCGACGCGCGAGCCTGCCTGACGGCCTACACATGGCCTGGCAACGTGCGCGAGCTGAAGAACCTCATCGAGCGTCTAACCATCCTCCATCCCGGCAGCGTGATCGAGCGCTCGCAACTGCCCTCCGATCTGGGCAGTGGGGAGGTGGGTTCGGACGCCATCGAGCAGAAGCTGGCCGTCGAGGAGGAGAAGCTGCTGCGCGATGCCCTGGCCCGCGCGCAGGGCCATCGTGGCAGGGCCGCGGAGCTGCTGGGGATTTCACGGCATGCGCTGCTGCGCCGACTGCAGCGACTCGGGATCGATGGGGAGGGCCGCCCGTGAGGATTCGCGATCTGCTTCGCTGCGCCGCCACGCTGGTCATGGCCTGCTTGGCTGCAGCCGGCGCCCACGCCCGCGTAGAACTGGGGGCACCTGCGGGGCAGGCCGACATCACCATTGGTTGCCTCTACCCGCTGGCGGGCCGGGCCGCGATCTACGGCCGCGACAGCATCGCGGCGATCAAGCTGGCGCTCGCCGAGCTGGATGCCGAGCCGATGCGCGACTGGCGCCCGCGCCTGCGAGTGATCGTGGAGGACGATCGCTCCAAAGCGGCCTATGGCGTTCGGCTGGCCAGCCAGTTCATCGATCACGACAAGGCGCAGTTCCTCTGCGGGGTGGTGAGCTCCGGGGTAGCGCAGGCGGTGAGCCGGCTGTCGCGGGCGCGCAAGGTGATCTTCGTCGGCACCGACCACGCCTCCTCGCGGCTCACGATCGAAGACTTTCACCGCTACTATTTTCGGGTTTCGAACGACACCTACACCTCGATGGCGGCTGGCGCGAAGTACCTTGCCGAGCAGCAGCGCGAGCGTGGTTGGAAGCGGCTGGCATTCCTGGGGCCGGACTACGACTATGGTCACGTCATGTGGGCTGACCTGCAACGCAGCCTGTCGACCAGCGGCGCGAACTATGAGGTCGTTGCACAACTCTGGCCCAAGCTCTACGAACCCGACTATTCGGCGTACCTGACGGCCCTGATGCGCTCGCGGCCGGACGTGATCGTCACTGGGCTTTGGGGAGGCGACTTCCTCGCCTTCCTTGCGCAGGCCCACTCCAGCGAACTGCTCGGCAAGATGCCCATGGCCAACTTTGATGCGGGCGGCAACTACGACGTGCTGATGGCGCTGGGTGACCAGGCGCCGCCCAATCTCGTGCTCTCGGCGCGCCATCACAACAACTGGCCCGACACACCGCGCAACCGCAAGTTCATGGCCGACTTTTTTGTGGCGGAGGGGCGCTATCCGACTTATGCGGCAGAGGGCGCTTATGCGGGGATCCTGGCCATTGCGCGCGCGGTAGGCAAGGCCGGCAAGCCATTCGACGTCGAGAAGGTGGTGGGAGCGCTGGAGGGGCTCTGTCTGGAATTGCCGGAGGATCCCCCCGGGTTTGCCTCATGCATCGACCGCGAAACGCACCAGATCGCGCAAGCACAGGCGATCGGAGAGGTTGTGGTCGACACCCGGTTTCCGCCTGCCCGGGTGATGTTGGGCAAGTGGCGGGTCTACCCTGCGGAGCAACTGCGCCCATCGCTGGAGCTGGTGCGGGAGCGCAGGCGGGCCGCGGGGGCGCCGTAGGCAACGCACCATCACATCCGCAAAGGCCGCGGGGCTGAATCCGCATGCGCGGTTTCCGCGCGCGCCGACTGCCGCAATGCGCGGAATTCGCGCAGTGCATCTTCGCGAACTACACCCAAGCCCTTGATTCACAAGGCTTTCATGGTGTGGCACGCTCCTCGCAATATTCCTCGTGAGCAACACAACTCACAAGGAGACAACGTGACCCTGAAGTTCCCCCTTACGCGCTTGGCTTGCAGCCTCGCGCTCGTCACTGCCGGCGCCGCCTTTGCGCTGCCGGCCGCCGCCGCCGACAACGGCAAGTTCCGGATCGGCGTGGCGACCTTCCTGTCAGGCGCCGCCGCAGGCCCTTT
The DNA here is from genome assembly GCF_033802765.1 of Variovorax sp. EBFNA2. NCBI lineage: Bacteria > Pseudomonadati > Pseudomonadota > Betaproteobacteria > Burkholderiales > Comamonadaceae > Variovorax > Variovorax sp. EBFNA2. Next base: position 4,802,405 of record NZ_CP138496.1, on the reverse strand, counting down.
CGGCGTGCCAGCGGCCAATGCAGCCAAGCTCGTGGTCGACGCGCTCAACAAGGGCGCTTTGCCCGCGCCCTACAACACCAAAGGCATCAGCGGCGTCGAGATCGAGGTGGTGTTGATCGATGAGAACGGCGGCGCCACCAAGCAGGTGGAGGAATACCGCAACCTTGTGCAGCGCCAGAAGGTCGACGTGGTGATTGGCTACATCTCCTCTGGTGACTGCCTCGCGATTGCTCCGGTGGCCGAGGAGCTCAAGACCCCTACGGTGTTCTTCGACTGCGGGACCTCACGCCTGTTCAGCGAGACGCTGAAGAACCCGAAATACGTGTTTCGCACTGGCCTCGATGCAGTGGTCGACAACGTCGCCGCTGCCCGTTACATCGTGGAGACGAAGCCGAAAGTGAAATCGGTGGGCAGCATCCAGCAGAACTATGCCTGGGGCCAGGATGCGTGGGTCGACTTCAGCCTTGCTTTGAAGCAGCTCAAGCCGGACATCAAGGTCGTTTCCGAGCAGTGGCCGAAGCTGGGGCAGGGCCAATACGGCGCCGAAATCTCCGCGTTGTCCGTGAGCAACCCTGACCTGATCCACTCCAGTTTTTGGGGCGGCGACATGGAGGCGCTGGTGCTGCAGGGCGGCGCGCGCGGTCTGTTCGACAAGCGTGTGACGCTGCTCACGGCGGGCGAGACCGGCTTTGGGCATTTCAAGGACCAGGCGCCCAACGGCACGATCGTCGGCGGCCGCGGCCCGTTCGGCGCTTTCGCGCCGAAGAACGCCCTTTCCGACTGGTTGCGCACGACCTACAGCGCTGCGCACAAAGAGCAGCCGACCTACCCTGCGTTCAAGATGATGCAGGCGATCCTCGGCGTGAAGGCGGCCGCGGAGAAGGTGGGCAAACCCGGCGCCATGCCGACGCAAGAGCAGGTGCTCGCAGGTCTCAAGGGCCTCACCTTCGAATCGCCCAGCGGCACGGTGCGCATGAGCCGCGCCGGCGGCCATCAGGCTGTACAGGGTGTCGCCTACGGCGAGTACCACTATGACCCGAAGACCCGCAAGGCCAGCATCACCAATGTGAAGGACTACCCCGGCGACTGCCTGATGCCCCCCGATGGCACGAGCCATGCCGACTGGATCAAGGCCGGCTTTCCGGGTGCCAAGTGCAGCCCGACACCGCCAAAGGAGCGCACCTCGTGAGCACCTTGCTGGCCATTGTCATCGACGGCGCCATCTACGCCTCGTGGCTGTTCCTCGTGGCTGCCGGCCTGACCGTGATCTACGGGGTGATGCGCATCCTCAACATGGCACACGGCAGCTTCTACGCGATCGGCGCCTATTGCGCCGCCTCGCTCACTGGCTGGTTCTTCTCCGGCGAGTCCGGGGCCAGTCCGTACTGGAGCTACCTGCTGCTGTTCGGCTGCGCAATTGTCGGCGGCCTGGTTGTGGGCGTGCTGGTGGAGCAGGGGCTGCTGCGACACCTGCGTGGCCGCGATGAGATCCTGATGGTGATCGTCACGTATGCGCTGCTGCTGATCCTTGAGGACGTGGTGAAGCTGGTGTGGGGCGTCAACCCCTACCTGGCGTACCAGCCCTACCGTCTGCTTGGGCAGAGCTCGATCACGGGTTCGCTGCGCTTCGCCAACTACGACCTTGCACTGGTGGCGATCTCGCTCGTGGTCGGCGCCGCTGCATGGTGGGCGCTCAACCGTACCGACAAGGGGCGCATGTTGCGCGCGGTGATCCACGACCGCGAGATCGCCACAGCAATGGGGGTGAACGTCAACCTGATGTTCGCCATCACGTTCGCGATCGGCTCCATGCTCGGTGCGCTTGCCGGGGCGCTCACTGCACCGGCCATTTCCGTCACACCGGGCATCGGTGTCGAGGTGATCGTGCTGGCGTTCGCCGTGATGGTGGTGGGCGGCCTGGGCAGCGTCGGCGGCGCCGCCGTCGGCGCGGTGCTGGTCGGTCTCGCCCGTTCCTTCGCTGTCCATCTGGCGCCGCAGATCGAGTTGTTCGTGATCTACGGCGTGATGTTCCTGGTACTCGCACTCCGGCCGCAGGGCCTCTTCGGCCAACTGCAGCCCCGAAAGATCTAAATGAAATTCAAGTCCGAACTTGGGCTGCCGCTGGCGGCCGGGTCGATTGCCGCCCTCGGCTGGGCGGGGCCCGACTGGTTGAGCTTCCTGCTCACCCTGGCCTTTGCCAAAGGCCTGGTGGTTCTCGGGGTGGTGCTGCAAATGCGCGCCGGCCTCGTCTCCTTCGGCCAGGCGCTGTACTACTGCATCGGCGGCTACGCTGCCGGCTTGGCCGCCAAGCACCTGGGCATCCAAGATGCCTTCGTGCTGCTGGCGCTGGGCGTGGTGGCCTCGCTGATGATGGCCGCGCTGTGCGGCATCATGGTGGCGCGCTACCGCGACATCTTCTACGCCATGCTTTCGATGGCGTTGTCGATGATTGTCTACGGCATGCTGGTGAAGTCCAGCGCGCTCGGCTCCACCGACGGCTTCAACGTCGCGAACCCGAGTTACCTTGGCTTCCAGCCGGATCCATCGCAGGCCAAACGCGTTGCCTTCCTGGTCACGTTGGCGATCGCGCTCGTTGCGGCCCTGGTCTGCCACCGCGTGTTGCGCTCGCGGTTTGGCAGGCTCTCGGAGGCAGTGCGCGAGAACGAGATCCGGGTTGACTTCCTCGGCATCTCGCCGTTCGGGCTTGTCTACCTGAACTACTGCGGCGCGGCGGTGCTGTCGGCGCTCGGCGGCGGCCTGATCGCGATCGCCACCGGCCACGTGGATCCCGACATGGCGTTCTGGGCCACCTCGGGCGAGTTCGTCTTCATGGCCCTGCTCGGCGGAACGGCGCATGTGGCGGCACCGTTCGTCGCAGCCATCGTGTTCTCCGCGGTGCGCACCTTCGCCATTCAGGAGGCGCCGCACCTGTGGCAGCTCACGCTGGGCAGTGTCCTGCTGGCACTGATCCTTTTCTTGCCCAAGGGCTTGTGGAGCCTGGTGTCCCGTAGGCGTGCCGCTGTGCCTGCGGAGATTCCGTCCGTGACGAAGGAGGTGTCCCCATGAGTGTGCTCGAAACGCGCCAGCTCACCCGCACCTTCGGTGCCGTGGTCGCTGCCAATTCGCTGGACGTGACCATCCAGCGCGGCGAGATCGTCGGAGTGATCGGCTCCAACGGAGCCGGAAAGACCACGTTCATCAACATGGTGACCGGGTACCTGCCGGCCACCTCGGGCGACATCCTGTACGAGGGCAACTCTGTGCTGGGGATGAAGCCGCGCCAGATCACACGCCTCGGCCTTGCCCGCTCGTTCCAGGTCGCGCAGTTGTTCCCCCAACTCACCGTGCTGGACAACGTGCTGATGGCGCTGGCGGCCGCCCACGAAGCGCAGCCCTCCATGCTGCGGCACTTCGAAACTGCGGAGGCGGTGCGCGAGGCCCGCCGCATCCTGCAAGCTTTTGGCGTGGCGCACTACGCCGACAGTGAGGCCAGTGCCGTGCCGCAGGGCGCGCGCAAGCTGGTCGACATCGCGATGGCCCTGGTCTCGAAACCGCGCATGCTGCTGCTGGACGAGCCCACCAGTGGCGTGAGCGCCGACGAGAAATTCCCTTTGATGGATGCCGTGATGGCCGCCGTGAGGCAAAGCGGCGTGACGGTGCTGTTCGTGGAGCACGATATGGAAGTGGTGGAGCGCTACGTTTCGCGCATCCTGGCGTTCTACAGCGGCGAGATCATCGCCGACGGGCCGCCGGCTGCGGTACTTGGCAACCCACGCGTGCAGGAGTTGGTGGTAGGCAAGCGGGCTTCGGCACGCGAGGAGGCACTCGCATGACTGAGCTTGCCCTCGACATCCAGGGATTGGACGTTGCCATCGCCGGCACGCCCATCCTGCGTAAGGTCACGCTGCAGTTGCCGCAAGGCAGCATGGCCGGGCTGATCGGCCGCAACGGCGCCGGCAAGACAACGCTGATGCGCGCGGTGATGGGACTGTTGCCCTCACGTTCGGCGACGCTGGCATGCGCCGGCGAGTCGATGGCGCAGTTGCCAGCGCACACCCGCGCCGAGCACGGCATCAGCTACTTGCCGGAGGACCGACGGCTGATTCCGTCGCTCACCGTCGAAGAAAACATCCTGCTGCCGGCTTGGGCCAACGGCCTGGGTGACGCAAGACAACGCCTCGCATGGATCTACGAGCTGATTCCCGAACTGCTCGAGCACCGCGAGCGCAAGGCGCTGCAGCTCAGCGGCGGCCAGCAGAAGCTGGTGGCGTTGGCGCGTGCGCTGATGCCGGGACGCAAGCTGCTGCTGCTGGACGAACCCTTCGAGGGCGTCGCGCCGGTGCTGTCGCGGCGCCTGACAGAGGTGATCGCGAAGCTGCGCACCGAGGGCCTGACGGTCCTGCTGAGCGAATCGGATGACAAGCACTCGGCCGACTTGGTTGATCGCATCTTCCGTATCGAGCGCGGCGTCGTCCGCGAGAGTTCTGCAACCCACTAGAGGAGACTGGAATGTCGATATCTGCAATGACCCGCCTCGCGGCGGCGCTCGCCCTGGCGACGCTTGCTGCCGGCACATCGGCGCAAGAATGGTGCCGTTCGAAATACGGTCCGGCCGACGAGGTCGGCGCGGCCAACCTGCTGACTCCGCAACTGGCGCTGGAGGCGGCAAAGCTGGTGAAGACCGGCAAGGCCTACCGGCTGGGGGTCGAGACCAACTCCAAGACGCCGGCTTTCGGTCCGCGCAGCTGGGCGCTGGCGATCAACCAGCCAGGGCAGGTCGGCGGCGTCGGCCTGGGCCCGACCAAGACCAACTACAACGACGACATCTACATGGGCTACGTCGGCACGGGCTCGCAGATCGATGGCCTCGGTCACATCGGCGTCGATAACGTCTACTACAACTGCCACAAGAACAGCGAGTTCGTACAGGCCAACGGCCTGAGCAAGCTCGGGGTCGAGAAGCTGCCGCCCTTCGTCACACGAGGCGTCGTGCTGGATATGACGGCGTACTTCGGCCAAAACCCGGTGCCGGAGGGCACGGCGTTCAACCGCAAAGAGATCGATGAGCAAGCGCGGCGCCAGGGGGTGGAAATCCGAAAGGGCGACATCGTGCTGTTCCACACCGGCTGGCTGCAGCTGGTGGGCAAGGACGACAAGCGCTACATCTCCGCCGAACCGGGCCTGGGTAAAGAAGGTGCCGAGTACCTCGCGAGCAAGCAGGTGGTGGCGGTCGGCGCAGACACCTGGGCCCTGGAAGTGATCCCCGCCGAGAAGGGTGCGGGGGTGTTCGAGGTACACCAGATCCTGATTCCAAAGCACGGCATCTACATCCTTGAGAACATCGACACCACCGAACTGGTCAAGGACAAGGGCTGGGAGTTCATGTTCGTGCTCGGTGTGTCGCGCATGACCGGCGGGGTGCAGGGCATCATTAATCCGATCGCCATCCGCTAAGCAGTCGCCGGCACCATGTGACAGCGGGCTGCTCAAACACCACGCCTTCATCGGCGGCAGTGGATCGCTGGCGACAGGCCGCATGCAGGAGGTGCACAACCCGCCGGATGGCGGCAAGCGTGTGTCACCGTTCCGCCCTGTGCGAGCCGGTGGCCCAGGCCAACGTGCCGACTGACTCAGATGGCGGCTGAACTGGGGCGCGACGGCCTGGCCGTACTGCTCAGTGAATCGGACAACGAGCAATTGCCAGACCTGGTGGGCCAAGTCTGGCGCATTCAACGCGGCGTGGCGCACGCTGCCTGACAAGAAAACCCATATGACCGGATTCAATTTCGAAACCACGCCGCGCATCGTCTGCGAGCAGGGCGGCTCTGGCCGCCTCGCCGAATTCGCCCGCGGGCTCGGCGTGCGCCATTTCTTCCTTATCACTGACCAACCCTTGCTGCAGGCCGGTCTGCTGGCGCCCGCGCTGGCAAGCCTAAGAGTCGCGGGAATCACCGCTACGGTTTATTCCGACGTGCTGCCCGATCCGCCCGAGGAGCGGGTACTCGCCGCTGTACGGGCCGCCCGCGAAGCGGGCGCCGACGGCGTCGTGGGCTTTGGCGGCGGCAGTTCCATGGACACCGCCAAGCTCGTGGCCCTGCTGGCGCGCACGCCGGCGGCACTGCAGGACATCTACGGTATAGGCCTCGCGCAGGGGCCGCGCCTGCCGCTTGTGCAGGTGCCAACCACCGCCGGGACCGGCTCTGAAGTGACGCCGATCGCGATCGTCACCACTCCGACTTCCGAGAAAAAGGGCGTGGTCTCTCCCTTGCTCTACCCTGACTTCGCGCTGCTCGACAGCCACCTCACGCTGGGCCTGCCGCCTCGCCTGACAGCGATGACGGGAATCGATGCCATGGTGCACGCGATCGAGGCCTTCACCTCGCGCCACAAGAAGAACCCGGTGTCGGATGCGCTGGCACTCAAGGCTTTGGCGCTGCTGTACGCCAACCAGCGCAAGGTGCTCGAAGACCCGCGCAACGGCACGGCGCGCGAGCACATGCTGCTTGGCTCGCTGCTGGCGGGTATGGCGTTTGCGAACGCGCCGGTGGCGGCAGTGCATGCGCTGGCGTATCCGCTGGGCGGCCATTTTCACGTGCCGCATGGGCTGTCGAATGCGCTGGTGCTGCGGCCGGTGCTGCGCTTCAACCTGGAGCACGCGGCGCCTCTCTACGCACAGCTCGGAGAAGCCATCGGCGCGGCGCGGCCCGGCCAAGGTCCCATCGAAGGCGCCCGGGCATTCGTCGATGCCATGGCGGCGCTGGTGGCTGTGATGCCGTTCGAGCAGAACCTACGCGCTGTCGGCGTGAACCGCAGCGACCTGGCAATGCTGGCGGAGGATGCACTCAAGGTCCAGCGCCTGCTGGTTAACAACCCGCGCGACGTGGCGCTTGCCGACGCGCTCGCGCTCTACGAAGAGGCTTTCTGATGGTGAAGTTGAAAGATACGGCGTTGCTCAAGTGCCTGGCGTTCATCGGCGGTGAGTGGGTCGCCGCGCGGGACGGGGCATCGCACGAGGTGCGCAATCCGGCGAACGGCGAAATGATCGCGGCCGTTCCCGACATGGACGCCGCCGACACCGATCGCGCCGTCGCCGCGGCCCAGGCCGCGCTGCCCGCCTGGCGCGCGCGACCTGCGAAGGAGCGCAGTGCCTTGCTGCGCCGCTGGCACGATCTCGTGATTGGCGCGGAAGAGGACCTCGCGCTGCTCATGACGCTGGAGCAGGGCAAGTCGCTCACCGAAGCGCTGGGCGAGGTGCGGTACGGCGCTTCGTTCATCGAATGGTTCGCGGAAGAGGGCAAGCGCGCCTACGGCGATCTGATTCCGGCACCGACGCCCGACCGCCGTCTGATGGTCATGAAGCAGGGCGTGGGTGTCACTGCGGCCATCACGCCGTGGAACTTCCCCATCGCAATGATTACCCGCAAGGTTGCGCCTGCACTGGCCGCCGGTTGCACCTCGGTCGTGAAGCCTGCAGAGGCGACGCCGCTGTCGGCCCTGGCGCTGGCCGAACTGGCGCAGCGTGCCGGCATACCGGCCGGCGTGCTCAACGTTGTCACGACTGCGAGGCCGGCGCTCGTCGGAGGAGCGCTCACGGCAAGCCCGGTCGTGCGCAAGCTCTCGTTCACCGGCTCCACGCCCGTTGGCAAGCTGCTGATGGCGCAATGCGCCGCCACCGTCAAGCGCGTTTCGATGGAATTGGGCGGCAATGCACCTTTCATCGTTTTCGACGACGCCGACCTAGACCTTGCTGTGCAGGGCGCGATCGCTTCCAAGTACCGCAACGCGGGCCAGACTTGTGTCTGCGCCAACCGGTTCCTGGTACACGAGGCCGTGTTCGATGCCTTCGCCGAGCGGCTGGTGCGCGCAGTGGAACAGCTGAAGGTCGGTGCCGGCATCGAGCCCGGGGTGCAGATCGGCCCGCTGATCGACGGCCGTGCGGTGGCCAAGGTCGGTCGTTTGGTGGACGAGGCGCGGAGCCAGGGCGCACGCGTGCTCGCGGGCGGCGTTGTGCACGTACTGGGGGGCAACTTCTACACGCCGACGGTCCTGGCTGATGTCACGAGCGAGATGGCCGTGGTGCGCGAGGAGATCTTCGGGCCTGTCGCACCGTTGATGCGGTTCGCGAGCGACGATGAGGCGGTGCAGCTCGCCAATGACACGCCCTTCGGGCTCGCCGCCTACTTCTACACGCGCGACGTGCGCCGAGCCTGGCGTGTCGCCGAGCGGCTCGAGTACGGCATGGTCGGCGTCAACGAGGGTCTGATCTCCAACGAGGTAGCACCGTTCGGTGGCATCAAGGAATCGGGAGTCGGGCGCGAGGGTTCGAAGTATGGACTCGACGAGTACCTCGAAACCAAGTACGTCTGCCACGGTGGGATCTGAGCCGCGGCCGGTTCTCTCGAACGAGTGCGTCGATCAGTCACAGGAGACACCAATGACCCCCATCCGGAGACGAGCATTCTGTGCTGCGGCAGCCTCGGCGCCGTGGATCGTGGCTGCACGCGGCAGCGAACCAGGCGTCTCTGACAACAAGGTGGTGTTCGGTCAGACCATCGGCTTCGACAGTGTCTGGGGCAGCCTCTACCGAAACTATACCGACGGGCTGCTCGCATGCTTCGCGCAGGTGAATGCGCAAGGCGGCGTGCATGGCCGCCAGCTCTCGGTGGTGCGCCGGGAGGACAACTACGTCATCGAGAGGGCACTCGCGAACGTCCGTGCGTTCGGGCAGGGTGCGGATGTATTCGGACTCGCATGCATCGGCGGCACCGGCATTACGCTGGCCGCGATGCCGCTGCTCGAAGAGTATCGGCTGCCGGCGGTGGGGGCACTGACTGGGGCCGACGGTGCTCGGGTGCACAACCGTTATCTCTTCCACACGCGTACGGCCTATTCCAATGAAGTCGAGAAGATGGTGGAGCATCTCGCGACGATCGGCATACGCCGCATCGCGGCCGTTTACCAGGACAACGCATTTGGCAAGAGCACCCTGGCCGCTGCACAGAAGGCGGCGCAGCGGTTCCAAGCGCAATTGGTGGCCGACGTTCCGCACCCCGCGGAGAACTGGGACGGCCGGGGCATGGCCGCGACGGTCGTGAAAGCTGCACCCCAAGCCGTGCTGCTGTTCACGTCGCCGAGCACAGTGGCCGACTTGATGAAGCAGTACAAGGCGCAAGCACGGGCGGCGCTGCCTTCGCCCTGGGTCCTTTCGGTCACATCGGTGCCCAAGCTGTCCGAGCTGCTAGAGACTGACGTCCGCGGCATCGCGATCACGCAGGTGATGCCGCATCCACGCGGCCCGTCGCGCGCCGCGCGCAACTTCCGCTCCGTGATGACGCTGCATGGCGACAAAGACAACCTGTCTTACGAAGCCCTGGAGGGTTTCATGACCGGCCGGGTGATTGTGGAAGGCTTACGGCGCGCAGGCCGCAATCTCACGCGCGACGGCTACGTGCGCGCACTCGAAGGCTTCGAACTCCAGAGCCTTGACGAGATCGATTATCGGTACACCGCCTCGAGCCACCTGGGCCCATCCTTTGTGGAAGTGACGCTGCTGGGCGCGGGCGGTACCGTGCTGCGCTAGGGGCGGAGCGAGGCGCTGAAGAGATTGCGCCCGGCGATGCATTCGGTGCGGATGGGATTGTGCGAGATGCACATGCAGCGCTGCCTGTAGATTGGTCCTGCGGCCGTACGGATTGTGGCAAGTGCGGCGATTCGTTCACCGCTGCTGCCGTCCGCCTGTACCGATCAGATCTGCGGGGCGGGACGATCAGCAACGTGTGTATGCCAGCAGGAAAACCCGAACCATGCCGGACGGGGGCGAGGCCGTGCTGGTGCAGGATCCCACAACGGCGGCATTTTGCGCATTTGCGGCGCGGCCCGATGGCACCGCCCCTTTGAGCTGAGCAGCCTACGGCCAACGGGCATCTCCGGCCAGGAAGCGTTCGACCAACGCAAACTGCTCCGGCGTGTTCAACGCAGGCGCGTGGCCGCATCCCTGGATCTCGACCACCACCGCGAGCGGTCCGCGCGTGCGCATCTGCTCCGCAGCATCCGGCAGCAAAAGGTCCGAGTGCGCGCCACGCAGGCAAAGCACGGGCAGATCGAGGCTGTCCCATGCTGGCCACAGCCCTTCCGGACTGCTTGATTGCAACTGCATCGAGATGGCCGGGTCGTAGTGCGGCGTGACGCGGCCGTCGGGCAACCGGCGCACCGAGGTTTCCGTGAGGCGTCGCCACTGCGCGTCAGAGAGGTGACCGTACGGCGCATAGACGGTGCGGAAGTACGCCTCGAGTTCGCTCACGCTGCCGAACGCCGGTGGTCGGCTGGCATAGGTGAGGATGCGCTGGACGGCCTCAGGAGCCGGACACGGGCCGATGTCATTGATCACCAGCCGGCGCAGCCGGCCTCTGAGTGTCGTGGCGGCGGCCAGAATGCCGATCGCGCCGCCCATCGAGGTGCCGAGCCAGTGGAAATGCGGCAGCCCAAGCTGGTCGACGAGCGAGGCGGCCAGCCGCACATAGAACGGCAACGTGTATTCATTCGCAGGGTCCGGAGTCCATTGCGACAGGCCGCGTCCGATGGTGTCGGGGCAGATCACACGGTAGCGTTGCGCCAGCTGCGCGGCAATGTCGTCCATGTCGCGGCCCGTACGAGCAAAGCCGTGCCAAGCGATCACCGCGTCGCTCGCAGCGTTCGGCCCGGCCCACTCGGTGTAATGCAGTTCGCGCCCTTCGCAGCGGAGATAGTGCGATGTCGGCGTCATGGCTCGGATCTCCGCGACATGCGCAGCCGGCCAACGATGCCGCTCGGGAAATGGTACACGGACAGCACGAACAGGATCCCCAGCCACAGCAGCCAGCGGTCCGGTGATACGAATTGGGGCAGGAGCGGCAGGCCGCTCAGCACGGAACCGCCGAGCTTCAGCAGATCCTGCAGGTAGTTCTGCGCCAGCACGAACAGCGCCGCGCCCACCACAGCGCCGTACATCGTTCCCATGCCGCCGATCACGACGATGAGCAGCACGTCGAGCATGATCTCGAAGGACAGCGTGGTGTCCGGACCGGTGTAGCGCAGCCACAGCGCGAGCAGCGCGCCAGCAAGCGTCGCGAACAAGGCCGAGAGCACATTTGACACGGTGCGGTACGCCACCGTGCGGAAGCCGAGCGCCTCCGCCCGGAAGTCGTTCTCGCGAATGGCCTGCAGCACGCGGCCGAACGGCGAATTCACGATGCGCAGCAGGGCGAGGAAGCTCGCCGCGACCACCACGAGCAAGAGGTAGTAAGTGAGCACGCGTCCGTCGATCGTCACGCCGAGCAGCGGCTGCTCGAAGAGTTCGAACGAGGGAGACAACCATTCGGGGGTGCGGAAGCTGACTCCGTCCTCACCGCCCGTGATATGGCTCAGCTGCGAGGCCAGCGTCAGGAAGCCCGATGCAACCGCCAGCGTGATCATCGCGAAGAAGATCGCCTTCACCCGCAGGCTGAAGAGGCCAATGGCCATTGACAGCAGCAGTGAGAGCAACAATGCCGCACCGAGCCCGATGAGCACCGAGTTCGCGCCGGCGCCGAGGCGGCTGCTGGCGATCGCCACGCCGTAGGCACCGATGCCAAAGAACATGGTATGCGCGAAACTCACCACACCGGTATAGCCGAGCAGCAAGTCGTAGCTCGCCACCAGCAGGATAAAAACGAGCGCCTTGGCGGCGACGCCCAGCGCCTTGTGGCCGGGAAAGAGCAACGGCGCGAAAGTCAGCGCGAGGGCAATGAGCACCAGAGCCAGCGCAAGCCAGCGGCTGCGCGGCATGTCGTGGGAGAGCAGTCGGTTGATCATGGTGCGTGCGCTCAATGCTGCCCGACGGGATAGAGGCCGTTCGGCCGCCACAGCAGCACGGCCACCATCAGCGCGATGGTGGAGAAGAGGGCGAGCTTGGGCATCAGAAAGCCGGTGTAGTTGGCGACCAAGCCCACCATCAGGGCACCCACGAAGCAGCCGAACGTGGATCCGAGTCCACCGATGATGATGACGGTGAAGATCAGCACGTTCACCTGAGTGCCGATCTGCGGCACCACGCTCTGCTGGTACAGCGCCCAAAGCGCCCCACCCAGGCCAGCCAGTGCCGAACCGGCGGCGAATACGCCGATGAAGAGCCGCCGTATCCGGTAGCCCAGCGCCTCGACCATCTCGCGGTCCTGCACGCCGGCGCGGACGAGCAGGCCCACCTTGGTGCGGGTCAGCACCCATAACATCGCCACGAAGACGAGGCTCCCGACAGCGACCGCCAGCAGCCGGTACTTCTCGACCGACGCGTCGCCGAACGAGAAAGAACCGCGCAGCGCCTGCGGCAGCGGCACGGCCAGCTGGTCGGGCCCCCAGAATACCTTGATCAGTTCCTCGCCGATGATCAGGCCGCCCATGGTGACCAGGATCTGCCTGAGCGGCATGCCGTAGACGGGGCGCACCAGCAGCCGCTCGAAGACGAGCCCGGAGACCGCCACGACTGCCGCGGCGGCGAGCATTGCGGCGAGCACTGCGGCAGCGTTCAGCCACAGCGATTCGCTGCCGACCCAGGCGCCCAGCGCCAGCATGGTGGTCATGGCGACATAGGCACCCAAGGCGATGAACACGCCGTGACCGAAGTTCAGGACGTCCATCAGCCCGAACACCAGCGTGAGGCCAGACGCGACGAGAAAAATGATCATGCCCATCGCCAGGCCGGCGACGGTCAGCGTCACCCAGGTGCCGGGGTGGCCGACCGCAGGGAGCGCCAGTGCCGCCAGTGATGCAAGCAGGGCCAGAGGCCGCAGGTCGAAGCGCGCCTGCGGCACTGCGGCCAAAGGCGTGGGTAAAGTGGCGGTGGTCATTGGTGTACTCCTAAAGAAAGACCGAGCAGCCGCTGCTGCAGCGCTTCGTTGTCGGCCAGGTCGGACATCGCGCCCGTGTGCACGATGCGCCCGTTGTCCATCACGGCGACGTGGTCGCCGATGGCCTTGGCCATTGCGAAGTTCTGCTCGACGAGCAGCACCGTCGTGCGCTGCCGCTTCAGCTCGGCGAATGCGGCAATCAGGTTCTGAACCATCGCAGGCGCAAGCCCCTTGCTGGGCTCGTCGATCAGCAGCAGATCGCGCGGCTCGATGATCGCGCGGGCGATCGCGAGCATCTGCTTCTGGCCACCCGAGAGCTTTCCTGCCGGGTAAAGCCAGAACTTCTTCAGTGCGGCAAAGAGCGAAAGGACCCACTCCAGACGCGCCTTGTCCAGTGCGTCGGCAGTGGCTGCCGCTCGCGCCGCGAGCAAGAGGTTCTCTTTGACCGTCAGGTCGGCGAAGATCCCCATGTTTTCCGGCACATAGGCAATGCCGAGCCGCGCGATCTCCGGTGTGGCCAGCGCCCCGATCGGCGCGCCGCGGAAGTGCAACGCGCCGCGCGAGGCACGCCAGAGTCCCATGATCGTTCGCAGCGTGGTGGTCTTGCCGGCACCATTGCGGCCCAGGAGCATGGTGACTTTGCCCTCTTGCACCTCCAGATTCACTCCGTGGAGGATGTGATAAGCACCGATGTGGGTGTGGACTTCCTTCAAATGCAGCAAGGCGGTCATGCGGGCTGCTCCTGTGGCACGACGCCGAGATAGGCTTGTTGCACGACGGCCGACGCCATCACGGCGCCGGGCTCGCCTTGTGCCACCAACTGCCCGTTGTGCAGGACGATGATGCGGTCGGCCAACTCGCGCACCACGTCCATCTTGTGTTCAACCAGCAGGACCGCGCAATCGCGTCGCTGTTTGAGCTGCCGGACGAGGTCCAGGATCACCGGTACTTCGTCCACGCTCATCCCCGCCGTCGGCTCGTCGAACATGTAGACCTTGGGATCTAGGGCGATCAGGAGCGCGACCTCGAGCTTGCGCTGGTCGCCGTGGGCCAGCGCGCTGGCGAGCACGTTGGCCTTGCCGAGCAGACGCACCGTCTCAAGGAGGGCCTGCGCCTCGTCGATCCAGGCACGCCGGTCCAGCCACACGCGCGCGAGGTCGAAGCCGCCGCCGTGGCGGCCCGACTCGCGCGCCTGCACTGCGAGTCGCACGTTCTCCTGCGCGGTGAGATGCGGGAACAGCTGTGTGAGTTGGAAGGCGCGGCCCAGCCCGCGCCGAGCGCGCAGCGGTGCGGGCAAGCGGCTCACGTCCTCGCCGTCCAGCCACACCTCGCCTTCGGTGGCCGGCAACTGGCCGGAGATCAGGTTGAAGTAGGTCGTCTTGCCGGCGCCGTTGGGGCCGACGATGGCGGTCAGTGTGCCCGCGGCAAAGCTGCAGGACACGGCGTTGACCGCCACGTGTCCGCCGAAGCGAATCGTTAGGTTCTTGGTTTCAAGCATGTTTCTCTATCAGGGACAAGATCAAGGACAGGTACCGATCACGTAGTGGCTCGAACCGGTCCTCTTCAGCGAGGTGATGACCGCGCTGCTCCACAGACCCATGTTCTGCAGGGAACCGTAGGCAAAGGCATAGCCGTAGCTCGCATAGGCACGGCCGGCCATCGTGTGGGCGAAGTTGGAGGCGGTGTAGCAGGTGTTATCGCTGCGGGTGGTCGTACCCGACGCCGGAGCGGAGGTCGCGCCTTCGGCGCCATTGGCATCGACCGCGCGCACAGTCCAGCTGTAGGTCGTGTCCGCAGCCAGACCGCTATCGTTGTACGGGCTGGCTGCGACCGGCGAGGCCGTGACCAGGGCGCCGCCGCGATAGACCCTGTAGCCGCTGGCGCCAGCGACCGAGGCCCAGCCGATTGTCATGCTGCTGGCGCTTGCGTTGGAGGTGCTGACGCCCACCGGCGCGGGCAGCGTGCCGGCGCCGCTTGCGCCTGCTGACACTTTGTCCACCATCGCCTTGATAGCGGACATCTGCGTGCCGGTCTTTTGCGCAAAGTTCGAGCCGTACCAGCCGAGCCAGTCCCAGCAGCCGCCGGTGTTGGCGAGCCAGCCGCTGGCCGTCGTCGTGCGATAGGTGCTGTCGTTCTTCGTCTGCGGGAACAGCACGATGATGCTGTTGGTATCGGCCCAACGGGCATAGCCGGTGTTCTTAAGGTACTTGTCGCCGATGGTGGTGTAGTTCTGCGCGCAGCCATGCAGGACCACATGGAGCTTGCAGACGGCGCCGGCCCTGCAGTTGACCGGTACATAGAGCCAGCCGTTGGGGGCCATTCCCGGATTGCTGTTGATGAAGGCGCTCTGGTCGAACTCGATGTAATTGCCGGGCGCAGGCGCGTCGTTGCGCGCGTTCAGCGTGCCGTAGAACTTGCTAAGCGCCGCCTTGGCCCCATCGAAGCCGCAGTTGCTGATGTAGGGTGAGGACGAGTTGTTGCAAGCGCTGTTGCCCGCCGCATCGAAATCGGTTGGCATCACATGGGCGGTGTTGTCGCGCTTGATGTAGTCGAGGTTGGCCGCCGCCACGCCATTGTTCTGGTACAACGTTTTGACCGCGTTCATCTCGTTGGGGCCGACAGTCGTGTCACTGTTGCCTACCCACAGGAAGACCTTCTGGTTGGCGACATTGATCTTGTCGTCGATGCTCGTGCCGCTCCAGTTGTTGATGTCGGCCTGCATCGTGTTGATCATGCTGGCGCTGACCACGGCATTGCTCATGCAGTTGCTGGCGGGGTAGTGCCCACCGCAGCTGTACGGACCGCCGGTGAACACGCCAACGCCCTTGAAGGTGGCGGAGAAGGCATAGCCCAGTTGGCTGGCCATATAGCCTCCCGAGGACATGCCCGACACGGTGGTCTGACTGGTGTCCACGTTGAAGGACGGTAGCGCGATCACAACCGCTTGAGCCGGGAACGATGTAGCCAGGGCCGAGATGGCCAGGGCCAAGCCAAGAAGCGCGTGAATTTTCATTGCAAGTCTCCTAACTAATTGTTTTTCTTGCCGACGCCGCATGCGCCGAAGCACGGGCCGGGCCCGTTCCTGCGGATGGGTGGTTCAGAAGCGCCGGGGCGCCTCTTCCAAAGCGCTTATCGCTGGTTGCGGATCGGGATGCTCATCTCTTCGGGCTTGATTTCACGGATCAACTCCGGCACGCCCCAGGCGAACGCGGGGTCGTCCTTGATGCGCGTGTGATACATCGACTGCATTGCCTGGTGGTCTTCCTTGCGCAGCGAGATCGTGCCCTTGGGCGAATCGAAACTCATGCCCTCCATCGCGGTGATCAGCTTCCCGGTGCTGGTGTCGCCGTTGGTGCGCTTGAGTGCCTCGACCACCGCGACGGCGGCATTGAACCCGTCGGTCGTGAAGAAGTCCGGCGGAGCCTTGTAGCGGCTGTAGTGGTTGGACACCAGCCAATCGTTGACCTTGTTCTTCGGCAGGCCGAAGTAGTAATAGCTCGCGCCTTCCATGCCAGCCAGCGGCTTGTAGGCCACCATCGCCTGGAGTGTGTTGCCGCCCGCCGCGATCTCGATGCCGTAGCGCTTGAGGTCCATGTCCGCGATCTTCAGGGGATTGCCCGCACCGGCCCAGTAGACGTAGATGATCTTGCGGCCGGGCTTGTCCTTGAGTGCCTGGATGATGCGCTGGGCGCCGGCGGTGAAGTCGGTGGTCGTCATCGGCAGGTATTCCTCGTGCACGATGCGGGACTTCTTCAGCGCCTCCTTGAAGGCCTTGATGCCGTCGCGGCCGAATGCATAGTCTTGCGCCAGCGTGGCGATGTGCACGTTGTCCTTGTCCAGCGCGACAGCGTTGGCGATCGCGTCCTGCGAGCTGTTGCGCGCGGTGCGGAAGACGTACTTGTTCCAGCGCTCGCCGGTGATGGAGTCGGCAACCGCCGTCTCGACGAGAAAGACCTTCTTGAATTCCTCCGCCACCGGCAGCATGGCCAGCGCGACGGCGGACGACGTGGCGCCGACCGCGATGTCGGCTTTATCGTCGGAGTAGGCGGCGGCCAGCAAGTTCTTGCCTACGTCTGGCTTGCCTTGGTCGTCGCGCTCGATCACTACGAGCTTGCGGCCGGCCACCGCCATGGTGCCGCCAGTAGCGTATTCAAGGCCCAGTTGGAAGCCAGTCTGCGCCTGCTTGCCGTAGGCTTCCAGTGGCCCAGTGAGGCTATGGATCTGCGCGATCCGGATTTCCTTTGGTGCCTGGGCGGAAGCTGGCAAAAAAAGTCCTGGCAGCAGCGCGGCGATGGCAACCGCGGCCACATGGCGGCGCGTGTTCGATGGCATGGAAGTCTCCTTGAGTTATGGTCAAACCGTTCGATGGATTGCAAGGCCTATGCCACGAGCTGAAAGTGCCGTGGCTGCGAGGGAGCGCATTGCAGCGCGGCTCCCGGAGGCCGCCGTGCTGTCCTGAGCGGCTGACATACGGCCATGTCTGGGTGGTCGTCACACCAGACAACTGTCTTGTTGGGCGGACGGCGGCGCGACTGTGTGGTCAACATGGCAAGCAGGCGGCAGCCCGCGCTTACACTTGATGGACGCCATGACGCCCGATCTCGACTCCACTGACGCGCTCGACCCTGGCGGTGTGCTCCAGCTCGCCGCGCAGCGGATGTTTGCCACGTTTGCCGAAGCGGTGATGGGAATGATCGTGCTGGACCGTGAGCACCGCATCGTCTGGTTCAACGAGGGCTACCAACGCTTCATCGCGCTCGGGCCGTTCGCAGACTCCGGCATCATCGGCCGGCGGATCGAGGAAGTCGTGCCCAACTCGCTCATGGGCAAGGTGATCGACACGGGCATACCTGTGGTCGTCGATCTGCTGACCAACCAGTATGGCGCCTTCCTTGTCAGCCGGCTGCCTCTGCGCAACGAGCAAGGCAACGTGATCGGCGGGGTGTCTCTGGTGCTCGCCGACCAGCCGGACGGGGCAATGCAGCCGCTGATCGGCAAGCTTGTCGATCTGCAGCGCGAACTCGAGGACACTCGGCGCCGACTGGCGGCCGAGCGGCGCCCGAAGTATTCCCTCGCCAGTTTCGTTGGCAGCAGCGCTGCGGTCGCAGAGGTGAAGCGCCAAGTGCGGCGCGTCGCTGCCACAGACACCACGGTGCTGCTTCTTGGCGAGACGGGCACGGGCAAGGAGCTTCTTGCGCATGCTGTGCACGCCGCGAGCCGGCGTTCCGCCGGCCGCTTCGTCAGTGTCAACATCGCCGCCATCCCAGACACGCTGCTGGAGGCCGAGTTCTTCGGCGTGGCGCCGGGAGCCTACACGGGTGCCGACCGCAAAGGGCGAGATGGCAAGTTCAAGGTGGCCGATGGCGGCACGCTGTTCCTCGACGAGATCGGCGATATGCCGATGGCGCTGCAGAGCAAGCTGCTGCGGGTTTTGCAGGAGCAGGAGATCGAGCCTCTCGGCAGTAACCGTGTGGAGCGGGTCGATGTGCGCATCGTCTCCGCAACGAGCCGCGATCTCGAGGCGATGGTGGAGGACGGACGTTTCCGCGCAGATCTCTATTACCGGCTCAACGTGATGCCGATCCGCCTGCCGCCGCTGCGCGAGCGGCTGGAAGATCTGCCCGACCTGGTGGACGCATTGTCGGAAGACATCGCACGCCGGAGCGCGCTGCCACCGAGGGCTGTCGGACCCGATGCCATGGAGTTGTTGGCAAGCCGGCCGTGGCCGGGAAATGTGCGCGAGCTGCGCAATGTGCTGGAGCAGGCGTCGCTGATGACCGACGACCTCGTGCTCGAGGCACTGCACTTCGAGCGACTGCTTCAAGCGGCAGCCAAGCCGGGGCAGCCTGCGTCACGCGATCTTGCCGGCGCTGTCATGCAGGGCAACGACTCGGGGCCTCCCGCCGTCCCCAGCGCATGTATCGGAGCGGCGGTCAAGCCGTTGCAGCAGGCAATGGCGGAGGCGCAAGCTCAGAGCATTCGTGTGGCCCTTGCCGCCACTAAGGGCAACAAGGCTGCCGCCGCGCGGCTGCTCGGCATCTCTCGTGCGGCGTTGTACGAGAAACTCGCAGCAGGGGGCGATGCCGAAGGCGCATGAAAATCGCACTGCAACTTTTCTTGCTCCCCGGTAGCCAATCTCGTCGGGCCTCGGCTGGCTCTTGACCGGCGATTCGGCGCAGCCTTTGGCATTAAACGCCCGAACTGATCCAACTTCGCGCTCGGGATCGCCAAGCACGTTTTCCCATTTTTGACAGCGCCGCTTCCTCTTTCGAATATCGCCTGAGTCGACGCCTTTCTAGTATTTCTATCAGGTAAGCCGGTGAGTGTTTCTACCGGGGCCTGTCACCCACCACATCGGAGGGGAAACCGTGCGTTGGTCTTTCTGGTTCAAGGCACTCTTTGCGGCAAAGAACTTGCCTATGTGGTTCGCGCGGAACGGCTGATGCGCTGACCTTCCTGCAGACGACCGTCCGCTCAGGACATTGGGACGGGTGGACTTGACGGCTCCAGAAGCTGCCCGGCATCCTTCCGATGTCGATGGAGTAGGTATGTGCAAGGATCGAAGAACCGAGGAGCCTGAAGAATTGCGACTGAGAACCGGCGACATCAATCAGGTCGTGGCCGTGACAAGTCGATTGTTCGCGCACCACAAGGTCAAGTCCTTTGGCGCTGGACCGCTGGATGTATCGGTTTTCGGCAAGTCTTCCGGAGAACTGTTGCTCGGCGGCGTGTCGTACAACACCAGCATGGTTTGGGATGTGGATGAAACGCGGGGAACGTTGATCATCACCGAGCCGCGGAGTTGCGACGGCGTTCTAGGAGAGCAAGCGTTTCGCTCGCGAGACTTGATCATTTTTCGGCCCGAATGGTGCGGCCGAGTAGAGGTCGCCCCGCCCGGCGACTTGCGCAACACCTGCATTCCAGTTTCCGCATTGCTGCGCTCCACCCAAGCACTGTTCGGCATCGAGGTCGACAGCGCGCCTGTTTTTTCGCCGAGGATCGCGGGCAATACGAGCCAAGCCAAACGCTTGCGAGCCATGCTCGATGTCCTGCATGAAGGGTCGATGTACGCGAACAAGGTGCTCGAACGCGCGCGCACGCACTGGTTTTTGCTCGAATTTCTCACGTTGTGGCCGCATTCACACTCCCGGTATCTCAACCACGAAATCGCTCTGCCGCGCTCGCTCCGGCGTGCATGCGAATTCATCGACGCGAATCTGGCCGAGCCGATCAGCGTCGTGGACATCGCCGCGGCGGCTTCCATTGGGGTGCGCGCGCTGAGGCTCGGCTTTGTCAAGCACTTCGGGAAGCCGCCGTGGCGCTACACCCTTGACCGAAGGCTCCAGGCTGCGCGCCATGAACTGCGCGTGGGGAGCGGCCTAACCACGGTCACGCAGGTGGCACACAAATGGCAGTTTTCTAATCCAGGACTTTTTGCCCGCTATTACAAGGATCGGTTTGGGGAACTGCCTCGGGTGGCGAAACGCTGACGCCCCGACTGCCGAAAGCCATCACGCCCCTTTTTGCCGCGTCATCGGCGTTTGGCAGCAGGCATGCCACCCCAGGGCCGCTACGCACCCGAGACCGATATGCATCGGCGGCGGCGATCCTTGAGGGCCGCCGGCGATGCTCTCGTTTGGACTTAGTCAACATCCGATGATCGAACTGCGGCATCTGCGCTATTTCATTGCTGTGGCCGAGGAACTCAACTTCCGCCGCGCCGCTGAGCGCATCCACATCGACCAGACCCCGTTGTCGCGCACCGTCCGCGACCTGGAGGAACGGCTGGGCGTGGTGCTCTTCGTCCGCACACCGCGCAGACTCCAGCTCACACCGGCCGGGATCAAATTGCTCAATCACGCGCGCGGGCTTTTTATTCGCCTGGAGCGCACCAAGCGCGTTGTTCGAGAAACCGACGCCCGCCATCGCGAGCCCTTGCGCATTGGCGTGGACGACAGCACCGCGCAGCCGAAGCTGGCTGAATGTCTGACCCGCTGGCAGGCCGTGTCCCCCAGCATCCCACTGGAACTCACAGAAATGGGCGCAACGGAACTGTTGGCCGGGCTGCGCAGTGAAGAGGTGGACGTGGGTTTTTCCTTAGGCCTACCCGGCGATGAAGCCATTGCCCAGGAGCCCGCTTGGGTGAGCCCCGTCGTGGCGCTGCTGCCGCTGGTCCATGAACTCGCTGCGCGCGAGGTGATTTCGCTGTCCGAGCTTTTTTCATTCCCCGCCATCGCCTGCAATGCCGCCTACCACCCAGGACTCTGTCAGCAGATGGAGGCAATCTTTCGGCAGCACTCCTTGGCGCCGATGATCGCCGGGGAAGCTCGCACTTTGACTGGCTACTTGACCCGTGTGGCAGCAGGTCAGGGCGTCGGCGTGGCAGACGCCGATCACATGCGGGCACTGCGGCGGACTGACGTCGTGGTCGTGCCACTCGCCGAACCCGTGCACTTCACTACCTACGTGCTGCACAAGCGCCGGCGAAACGGCAGGCCCGAATCGTTGCAACGATTCCTTACCCACGCCACTGATTTCCACTGAACGTTACATGCGCGCCTGTCAAGGTCTACTGCCTCGCGCCAAAGGCTGTGGACGTGCCGACCTGCTGCTGGAATGCTTCCCCGCCGAGACAGCCAAAAGGCTCGTGCACTCAGCGGGAGAAGGAGTCGCGGCCAGCCTACGCCAGCGTACGCCACGCCACGCCCCACCGGGTGTGCCTCGCGGCGGCTTGATCCCAGACTCATGCTTACGTGCCGCAGTGGCATGCATGTTCTGGAACACACACGCTTGAGAGGTGGCGCCCTATGCCGACAGCAGCGACCGGCATCCTTTTCGGACAGATTTTCGTGGTGCTCGGCGTCGCGCTGGGTGGCATGTGGGGCGCCACGCAGTGGACGGCGCAAGAGCTCGGTTACCAGCCAAAGCTCGGACCCCGGTGGTTCGAGGTTTCCGGTGTGCCGGTCTACGAGCCATGGAAGCTATTCGAGTGGTGGTACCTCTACGATGCCTATGCGCCCCAGGTGTTCGAGCGTGGAGGGGGCATCGCTGCATCGAGCGGGATGTCGGCCACAAGCGTCGCCATCGCGATGGCGGTATGGCGGGCGCGGATGGCCAGGCGCGTCACGACCTATGGCTCCGCCCGCTGGGCTGAGCGCGAGGAGATCGTCAAGGCCGGTCTGATGAAGCCGGCAGGCGTGTTCCTCGGCAGAACATCGGGCAAGGACGGTGCCTATCTTCGTCATGACGGTCCTGAACATGTGATGGCCTTCGCGCCCACACGCTCCGGCAAGGGCGTGGGGCTGGTCGTGCCGACGCTGCTGTCCTGGCCCGGCTCGGCCGTGATCCACGACATCAAGGGCGAGAACTGGAATCTCACAGCCGGCTGGCGCGCGCGCTTCTCACACTGCCTGCTGTTCAACCCAACCGATGTGCGCTCGGCGGCCTACAACCCGCTGCTCGAGGTGCGTCGCGGCGCCCATGAGGTGCGCGACGTGCAGAACATCGCGGACATCCTGGTCGATCCCGAAGGCGCGCTCGAGCGCCGCAACCACTGGGAGAAGACCAGCCATGCGCTGCTAGTCGGTGCGATCTTGCATGTGCTGTATGCCGGCGAGGACAAGACGCTGCGCGGCGTCGCCAACTTCCTGTCCGATCCGGCCTGTCCCTTCGAGGTCACGCTGCATCGGATGATGACGACACGGCACTTGGGCGAGGACGTCCATCCAGTCGTCGCCTCGGCTGCCCGCGAAGTGCTCAACAAGAGCGAGAACGAACGCTCCGGCGTGCTGTCCACGGCCATGTCCTTCCTGGGCCTGTACCGCGATCCCACCGTGGCCGAAGTTACCTCGCGCTGTGACTGGCGCATCGCCGACCTCATCTCCGCGGAACACCCGGTGTCGCTGTATCTCGTGGTACCGCCCTCGGACATCAGCCGCACCAAGCCGCTGATCCGCCTCATCCTCAACCAGATCGGCCGGCGACTCACCGAATCGCTGGACGGCTCCGACGGCATCGCGCGTCTTCACAAGCTACTGCTGATGCTCGACGAGTTCCCGGCGCTGGGCCGACTCGATTTCTTCGAGTCGGCGCTGGCGTTCATGGCCGGCTACGACCTGCGAGCCTTCCTGATCGCGCAGTCGCTCAATCAGGTCGACAAGGCCTATGGTCCGAATCACTCGATCCTCGACAACTGCCACGTGCGCGTCGCCTTCGCGACCAACGACGAGCGCACCGCCAAGCGCATCTCGGAGGCGCTGGGGACGGCCACCGAGTTGCGTGCGCAACGCAACTACGCGGGGCATCGGCTCGCGCCATGGCTGGGCCATCTGATGGTCTCGCGCCAAGAGACGGCGCGGCCATTGTTGACGCCGGGCGAGGTGATGCAATTGCCGCCCGACGAGGCGGTGGTGATGGTCTCGGGCCATCCGCCGATCAGGGCCAGGAAGCTGCGCTACTACCAGGACCGCAACTTCACACAGCGTGTGCTGCCTCCGCCGGTGCTGGCTCCGGGGCTCTACACAGACCGGCCAATGGCACGGCCCGACGATTGGAGCGGACTGGCGCTGTTGGCTGCTCCCGAGTCTTTGTCGTCAGTCGATGCGGATGGCCTTGCCGATGGGGGCGGCCACCAGCTCAAGCCCGAGCTGGAGGTCGTGCGCGACACGCCGGCACAGCCGGAAGGCGATGGCCTGCTGGCGCTCGATGACGAGGACGACGTGCCCCTGCGTCCGCGCGACGTGGACCGTCAGCTCACGCGTACCGCGCGCCTGGCAGCGCTGGACCCCGACGACGGAATTGCGCTATGAGCCGGGCGCGCCTCAACATCTTCATCGAGCCGGAGCATGCCAAACGGCTGGATCGTCTGGCGGTGCACAAGGGCGTGTCGAAGTCGGCAGTGGTCGCGGCCGCGCTGGCGTCGTTCCTGTCGCCCGATGGGGGCGACCAGCGCGAGGCGGCGATCGCCAAGCGCCTGGACCGTCTCTCGCGCCAGTTTGACCGGCTCGAACGCGACCAGAACATCCTGATCGAGACGGTGGCGCTGTACATCCGCTACTTCCTTACCGTCTCGATCCCGGTACCCGAAGGCCAGCAGGAAGCCGCTCGCGCGCAGGGTCGCGCCCGCTTTGCCCAGTTCGTCGCGCAGCTCGGGCGGCACCTGCAGCGCGGGCGCAGTCTGGTACGGGAGGTCCATGAGGAGATCGAGCCGGAGGCAGCGCCAATGCAGGCAGGGCAGGAGGAACCGGAGGAGGCCGCCGATGCTCGAGCCCTCTGACCGCTCTTCCGGGTCGCCGACCGGCGCCACCGCGGACGGCGCGGTCGCCCGACGCATCCGCATGCTGCGCACGGCCATGGGGCCGGAGATCGCGGCAGCCCTTGCGGATCCGGAGGTTGCGGAGGTGCTGCTCAATCCCGATGGCTCGCTCTGGGTCGACCGGCTCGGCACGGGCCGCGCGCCGGCCGGCGCTGCGCTGCCGCCGCCCGTGGCCGAACGCATCATCCGCCTCGTCGCCGCGCACGTGCGCGCCGAGGTGCATGCCGGCATGCCGATCCTCTCGGCCGAACTGCCCGAGACCGGTGAGCGTTTCTTGGGCGTGCTGCCGCCGGTGGTGCGCGCCCCTTCGTTCGCGATCCGCAAGCGGGCACTGCGCATCATGAGTCTGGCGCAGTACGTGGCCGACGGGATCCTGACGGGAGACCAGGCCGCGTTCCTGCGGCAGGCCGTGCGCGAGCGCCTGAACATCGTCGTGGCGGGCGGCACCAGCACGGGCAAGACCACCTTGGCGAACGCGCTGCTCGACGAAATCGCCGAGACACGCGACCGGGTGCTGATCCTCGAGGACACGGTGGAGCTGCAATGCCGCTCCGACGACCAGGTGAGCATGCGTACCGAACCGGGCGTGACCACCATGGCCGACCTGGTGCGCGCCACCCTGCGGCTGCGGCCCGACCGCATCGTGGTCGGCGAAGTACGCGGCGCCGAGGCATTGGACCTGCTCAAGGCCTGGGGCACCGGTCATCCGGGTGGCATCGCCACGGTGCATGCCGGCTCCGCGCTGGGCGCGCTCACGCGGCTGGAGCAACTGGTGCAGGAGGTCTCGGTGACCGTGCCGCGCGCGCTGATCGCCGAGGCGGTCCACGTCATCGTCTTCATCGCCGGGCGCGGCCGCACCCGGCGGGTGCGCGAGATCGCGCGCGTCATCGGCCACGACAACGACGGCTACCAGCTCGATACCTCAGCGGTGCCCGGCTTCCCATTGCTCTCTTCATCTCGTCCTCGCCCTTCAACCCCGTCGTCTTCTGGAGAACCGTCATGACGATTTCACGCAGTTCCGCAAAGCGGCTGCTGCACGCGGCTGTAGCGGCAGCGCTCTTGCTGACCGTCGCGCTGCCCGCGCAGGCGGCCGGCTCCAACATGCCCTGGGAGGCGCCGCTGCAGTCGATCCTCGATTCGATCCAGGGGCCCGTGGCCAAGATCGTCGCGGTCATCATCATCATCGTGACGGGGCTGACGCTGGCCTTCGGCGACACCAGCGGCGGCTTCCGCCGCCTGATTCAGATCGTGTTCGGCCTGTCGATCGCGTTCGCCGCCTCCAGCTTCTTCCTGACCTTCTTCAGTTTCTCGGGTGGAGCGGTGCTGGCATGAGCGAGTCGACCGCTTTCTCGCCGGGCATCGCGCCTGGCTTCGATATTCCACTGCACCGTTCTCTCACCGAGCCGATCCTGCTGGGCGGCGCGCCGCGCACCGTGGCGATCGCCAACGGCACGCTGGCCGCGGCGGTCGGTCTAGGCCTGCAGCTCTGGTTGCCCGGCGTGGCGCTCTGGACCGTCGGGCATGCGCTGGCCGTCTGGGGCGCGCGGCTGGACCCGCAGTTCATGCAGGTCTTCGCGCGGCACATCAAGCAGCGACCGCTGCTGGATGTGTGAGGCGAGCTGGGGACACACCATGCTGAATCTCGCCGAATACCGCAAGCGCCCGGCGCTGCTGGCCGACTGGCTGCCCTGGGCCGGCCTGGTCGCGCCCGGGGTCGTGCTCAACAAGGACGGGTCGTTCCAGCGCACGGCACGGTTCCGTGGGCCGGACCTGGACAGCGCGACGCAGGGTGAACTCGTCGCCACCTCGGCACGGTTGAACAATGCGCTTCGCCGACTCGGCTCGGGCTGGGCGCTGTTCGTGGAGGCCGAGCGGCGCGAGGCGGCCGGATATCCCGAGTCGGTCTTCCCCGAGGCGCTGTCCTGGCTGGTCGACGAGGAGCGCCGCGCCGCCTTCGAAGAGGACGCCAGCCACTTCGAAAGCCGCTATCACCTGACCTTGCTGTACCTGCCGCCTGAGGAGTCGAAGGCGCGCGCCGCGGGGCTGCTCTATGAGCGCGCTGGGACCGATGTCCAGGATGGATCGGGTGCTGCGGACGGGTCGGATTGGAAGGGGCGGCTGGAAACCTTCGTCTCCGAAACCGAGCGCTTCCTCGGCCTGCTCGAAGGCGTGATGCCCGAGATCGATTGGTTGGGCGATGCGCAGACCTTGACCTACCTGCACGGCTGCGTGTCCACACGCCGGCATGCGGTCGCGGTGCCCGAGGTGCCGATGCACCTCGATGCGCTGCTGGCCGACGAGCCGCTGACGGGCGGGCTGGCGCCGATGCTCGGCAGTCGGTATCTGCGCGTACTGACGGTGCGAGGCTTCCCGACCTCGACCTGGCCGGGGCTGCTGGACGACCTGAACCGCCTGGGCTTCGCCTATCGGTGGAGCACGCGCTTCCTGTGCCTGGACAAGGCCGAGGCGGAGAAGGAGCTCGTGCGCCTGCGCCGCCAGTGGTTCGCCAAGCGCAAGAACATCGTCGCGCTGCTGCGCGAGACCATCTTCCAGCAGGAAAGCGCGCTGGTCGACTCCGACGCTTCGAACAAGGCAGCGGATGCCGATGCGGCGCTGCAGGAACTCGGCAGTGACCAGGTGGCGTTCGGCTATGTGACCGCCACCGTGACGGTGCTGGACGCCGATGCGGCGGCGGTCGACGAGAAGCTGCGCGCGGTCGAACGCGCCGTCCAGGGCCGCGGTTTCGTGACGATCCCCGAGACGCTCAATGCGGTTGAGGCCTGGCTGTCGTCGATCCCGGGGCATGCCTACGCGAACGTGCGCCAG
The DNA here is from genome assembly GCF_033802765.1 of Variovorax sp. EBFNA2. Lineage (NCBI taxonomy): Bacteria > Pseudomonadati > Pseudomonadota > Betaproteobacteria > Burkholderiales > Comamonadaceae > Variovorax > Variovorax sp. EBFNA2. Next base: position 4,775,405 of record NZ_CP138496.1, on the reverse strand, counting down.
CCGATCGTCTCGACGTTGAATCTCGCGCACATGATGCCGGTGTCGGCCGTGTGGGCGGGCCCCGAGCGTAATGCCCATCTCGATGGCCCGCCGCTGATCGTGACGCGCACCGATGGTGCCACCCCGTTCCGGCTGGTCACGCACATCGGGGACGTGGGCCATACGCTGGTGGTCGGGCCGACCGGCATGGGTAAGTCTGTGCTGCTCGCCACGCTGGCGCTGCAGTTCCGGCGCTATCCCGGCTCGCGCATCCTGGCCTTCGACATGGGGCGCTCGATGCGCGCCACGATCCTGGGGCTGGGCGGCGAGCACTACGACCTCGGTACCGATGGCGAGATCGCCTTCCAGCCGCTGGCGCGCATCGACCAGGATGGGAACCGCACCTGGGCGGCGGAGTGGGTGGAAGGACGGCTTCGGCAGGAGGGCCTGGAGGTCGGTCCGGCCGAGCGGGAGATGGTGTGGTCGGCGCTGGCCAGCCTCGCCACCGCACCGCCCGAGCAGCGCACGATGACCGGCCTGGCGGTGCTGCTGCAGTCGAACACTCTGCGCCAAGCGCTGGCGCCGTACGTGCTCGGTGGTGCGTATGGGCGGTTGCTGGACGCGGACCGGGACCGGTTGGGGGCGTCTTCCATCCAGTGCTTCGAGATGGAGGAGCTGATGCACAGCAAGGCGGCCGTGCTGGCCGTGCTGGGCTATCTGTTCGCGCGCTTCGGCGAGCGCTTCGACGGCGCGCCGACCCTGCTGATTCTCGACGAGGCCTGGCTGTTCCTGGACGACCCGGTGTTCGCCGCGCGCATCCGCCAGTGGCTCAAGACGCTGCGCAAGAAGAACGTCTCGGTGATCTTCGCGACGCAGAGCCTGGCCGACATCCAGACCTCCAGCATCGCCCCCGCCATCGTCGAGAGCTGTGCGAGCCGGATCTTCCTGCCCAACCCGCAGGCTACGGAACCCCAGATCCGCGTGATCTACGAGGGCTTCGGGCTCAACCGCCGGCAGATCGAAATCGTCGCCACGGCGCAGCCCAAGCGCGACTACTACTACCAGTCGCGCCTGGGCAACCGGGTTTTCGAACTCGGGCTCGGGCCGGTCGCGCTGGCGTTTGCCGGCGCGGCCTCGCCCGAGGATCAGCGCGAGATCGATCGCGTGCAAGCCTCGGTGAGGCAGTCGCCGTTCGCGCGGATGCCTTCGGTCTTCGCGGCCGCCTGGCTGCGCCAGCGCGGGCTCGGTTGGGCGGCCGACCTCATTCCTTCGTTTCCATCTGCATCCCTATCTCTTTCCTCAACCCCGCAGGAGCCAATGCCATGAACCTCCAGTCTTCCCTCAAACCCCGGATCGCCGCGCTGGTCGCAGTCAGCGCGATCGCTTTCGGTGTGGCCCCGCCGGCGCATGCCATCTTCGGCGTCGGCGACACCGTGTTCGACGCGTCCAACTTCATCCAGAACATGCTGACGGCGGCCCGCGCGCTGGAGCAGATCAACAACCAGGTCGAGCAGCTGCAGAACGAGGCGCAGATGCTGCGCAACCAGGCGAGGAACCTTCAGGGCCTGGACTTCAGCGCGCTGTCCGAGCTCAAGTCGACGCTGGCGGCGACCAATCAGCTGATCCAGCAGGCGCAGGGGCTGGCCTTCAACGTCTCGCGCATGGAAGAAGAGTTCAAGCGGCTCTATCCCGAGTCGTTTTCGGCGGGGATGTCGGGCGCCCAGATGGCCGGCGATGCGCGGGAGCGCTGGCGCAATTCGCTGGAAGCCCTGCGCACGGCAACGCAGATGCAGTCGCAGGCGATGCAGAACTTCGCCTCCGACGAGCGGGCGCTGACCGATCTCGTGAACCGCAGCCAGTCAGCGACGGGGGCCCTGCAGGCGATGCAGGCGACCAACCAGTTGCTGGCGCTGCAATCGCGCCAGTCGATCCAGGCGCAGCAGCTGCAGATCACGCAGGACCGCGCCTCGGCGCTGGAACAGGCGCGGCAGGTGGCGGTGCAGGAGCGTGCGCGCGAGGTGCGCCGGCGCTTCATGGGCAGCGGCACGCCGTACACGCCGGTCACCGTGAACTTCTACGGCAATTGAGGAGCAGCCATGAAGAACCTGCTTTTCATCATCACGGCCGTTGTGGCCCTGGTGCTCGCCGGCTGCGGCAAGTCCGAGCCTTCCCGGCCCGCGATCGAGTCCGTCGAATCCCTGGTCGCGAATCCCGAGCGGCTAAAGGATCTGCGCGCGCAGTGCAAGGCTGACCATGCCCGGATGGGCGACGCGCAGTGTGACGCGGTGGCCGAGGCCACGCGCCAACGCTTCATGAGCGGCGGCTCGTCGCCCTACGCGAGCGACCCGGTCCCGCCACCGGCCGCACCGGTGTCGTCACCGGCCGGCGCGGGCGCCAAGGACTGACGCGATGAACGATGTCGCGGTCATCGATCGCTTCCTCGACGTCTTCTCTCGCTACATCGATTCAGGCTTCGGCCTGCTGCACGGCGAGGTGGCGTTCCTCACGGCGACATTGGTGGTGATCGACATGACGCTGGCTGGGCTGTTCTGGGCGATGAGCCATGCGACGGGGCAGGGCGATGAGGTGATCGCCCGGCTGATCCGCAAGGTGCTCTACGTGGGGGCATTCGCTTTCATCATCGGCAACTTCAACCAGCTGGCCGGTGTCCTGTTCCGTTCGTTCGCGGGGCTCGGCCTGGTGGCGTCGGGCTCGGGCCTGACGCAGGCGCAGTTTCTGCAGCCCGGCCGGCTCGCGCAGGTCGGCATCGAGGCAGGCCGGCCGATCATGGAACAGATTGGCGAGATGACGGGCTTCCCCGAAACCTTCGCCCATCTGGACACCATCGCCGTGCTGTTCCTGGCCTGGCTGGTGCTGATCGCGAGCTTCTTCGTGCTCGCGGTCCAGCTCTTCGTCACCCTGATCGAGTTCAAGCTGACGACCCTGGCGGGCTTCGTGCTCGTGCCCTTCGCGCTGTGGAACAAGACCGCGTTCCTGGCCGAGAAGGTGCTGGGCAACGTGGTGTCCGCCGGCATCAAGGTGCTGGTGCTGGCCGTGATCGTGGGGATCGGCACCGGCCTGTTCGCGGAGTTCCGCACGCCGCCCGGGGCCGAACCGTCCATCGACCATGCGCTGACCGTCATGCTGGCGGCGCTCGCGATGCTGGGCCTGGGGATCTTCGGACCGGGCATCGCGACCGGGCTGGTGTCGGGCGCGCCGCAACTGGGGGCCGGCGCGGCGGCGGGGACGACGCTGGGTGCGGCGGGCCTGGCGGTCGCCGGTGGCGCGGCCGTGGCGAGTGCGGGTTCCGCTGTGGCGGCGGGGGCGCGCATGGCGCCCGGCGCGGCGCGTGCGGCCATCGGCGGCGGTGCGACGGCCGCACGCTCGGCCAGCGGCCTGGCGAGCAGTGCGAAGTCGGCCTACCAGGCCGGCGCCGCGGCATCCGGCGGTGGCGGCGTGCGCGCGGCCGGTGCCGGCCTTGCGCATCTCGCGAAAACCGGGGCCGGCGCCGTCGGCCAGCGCGTCGCGTCAGGTGCCAGGGCGGTCAAGGACCGTGTAGCGAGCTTCGTGGCCGATGCCGCGGCACCTGCGACCACGGGGAATGCGGCATCCACCGGTGCGGGCGAGGCCGGCGGACCACCCCCCGAACCGGCATGGGCCCGGCAGATGCGCCGCAAGCAGCAGCTGAGCCATGCGGCCTCCACGACGGCGCATGTCCTGCGCTCGGGCGACCACGGCGGCAGCGGTACCGGTCCGAGCCTGCGCAACGAGTCCAACGCCTGATCCGGCTTCTTTTGAGGAGAACCATCCATGCGATTCAAGCGACCCCAGGTGCGGTACTCGGACACGCCCGAGCCCGTCACCCCTTATCAAGCTGCGGCGCAGGTCTGGGACCAGCGCATGGGCAGTGCGCGCGTGCAGGCGAAGAACTGGCGGTTGATGGCCTTCGGCTGCCTCTCGCTCGCGCTGCTGATGGCCGGCGGGCTGGTCTGGCGCTCGGCGCAGTCCATCGTGACGCCCTACGTCGTCGAGGTGGACAACGCCGGCCAGGTGCGTGCGGTCGGCGAGGCGGCCACACCCTACAAGCCCAGCGACGCGCAGATCGCGCACCACCTGGCGCGCTTCATCACCGACGTGCGCTCGTTGTCGATCGATCCGATCGTCGTGCGGCAGAACTGGCTCGAGGCCTACGAATACACGACGGACCGCGGCGCCGCGACGCTGAACGACTACGCGCGCACCAACGATCCGTTCTCGCGCATCGGGCAGAGCTCGGTGGCGGTGCAGATCAACAGCGTGGTGCGCGCGAGCGATTCATCGTTTCAGGTGCGCTGGACCGAGCGCCGCTACGTCAATGGCGAAGCGGCCGGGCTGGAGCGCTGGACCGCGGTGCTGGCGATCGTGCTGCAGGCGCCGCGCACCGAGGAGCGGCTGCGCAGGAACCCGCTGGGCATCTACGTCAACGGCCTGTCCTGGAGCCGCGAGCTCGATGCGACGGACACAGCGAAAGGAACCAAGCCATGAAGACTGATTTCCGTAGAGGCGTATCTGCGCCGATCCTGCTGAGCGTAGTGGCGGTCGCTGCGGGCTGTGCCACGCAGGGCAAGCCGCCGCCGGCGATCCCGCTGGACGAGCCGGTGGCCGCCGCTGCGCAGCCGTTGCCCGAGCCGGCCCCGCCCGTCGAGGTGGTCGAGGTGCCGAAGCCTTTGCCGCTGCCGGGGCAGATGAAGGCGCTGCCGAGCGCGCAGGAAGCCCAGCCGGTGCCTGAACCTGCCGACGAGAAGGTGCGGGTTTCGCGGGCCAATGAGGAGGCCCGCGTCGCACCGACGCGCGAGGGCTACGTCAATGCGATTCAGGTCTGGCCGTATGCGGACGGTGCGCTGTATCAGGTCTACACCAGTCCAGGTCGCGTCACGGTCATCGCGCTACAGGAGGGCGAGGAACTCGTGGCGGTCTCGGCCGGCGACACGGTGCGCTGGATCGTGGGGGACACGGTCAGCGGCAGCGGTGCGAACCAGCGGATCCATGTGCTCGTGAAACCCACGCGCGCGGGCCTGAAGACGAACCTGGTCATCACGACGAACCGGCGCACGTACCTGCTGGAACTGTCCTCGACGCCGCAGGCCTGGATGGCGTCGGTGTCCTGGGACTATCCGAAGGACCGGATGCTGGCGCTGCAGAAGCAGGCGAGGGCGGCGCAGGCTGCGGCGCCGGTGGATTCGGGACTGTCTGTGGAACAGATCCGGTTCCGCTATGCGATCAGCGGCGATGCGCCGTCCTGGAAGCCGCTGCGCGCCTTCGACGACGGGCAGAAGGTCTACATCCAGTTCCCCGGCGGCATCGCGCAGGGTGAGCTGCCGCCGCTGTTCGTGATCGGACCGCAGGGCGACGGGCAGCTCGTGAACTACCGCTTCCGCTCGCCGTACTACGTGGTGGACCGGCTCTTCGGCGCGGCGGAGCTGCGGCTGGGCGGCTTCAAGGACGGCAAGGCCGAGGTCGTGCGCATCGAGCGCACGGATGGCGGTGTCCCAGGCGCGCGGAGCGATGGGTCATGAGTGCAGAGGACGCCGTACCGTCGCCATCGTCCCAGGTCGCGCCCAAGGTCGCGCCGGAGACGGTGGCCCTGCGCGCGCAGCCTCGGCCGGTCGTGCGGCTCAACCGCCGCATGCTGGCGGTCGGCGCCGGCACCCTGGCCGCGGCCGTGCTCGGCGGAGCGATGTGGTCGCTGCAGTCGCAGAAGCGCGAGCGCAACCCGGCGGCCGAGCTGTACAACGTGGACCGCGTGGCCCGGGCGGATGGGCTGGAGCAGCTGCCGAAGGACTATGCCGGGCTGCCACCGGCGCCGAAGCCCGCACCACCGGTGCTGGGGCCGCCGCTGCCGGGAGACCTCGGGTCGGCCATGGTGAAGGCGCAGCAGCCGATGGAGGCGAGGACAGGGCAGGGCGTTGATCCGGCGCAGGCCGAGCGGTTGGCGGACGAGGAAGCGGCGCGGTCCTCGGTATTCTTCCGGCGCAGCGGTGAGGGTACTGCTGCGAAGCGGGGGGCAGTTGCCGAGCACGCCATGTCCGCAACTGCCGCCGATGTGTCTGGGACGCCGGCGGGTCAGCAGCCGTTCAATCCCTTGGGCGCGATGAGCCCAGCCGTGGCTTCGCCGGCCGACCCTGTGGCGGCGCAGAACCGCCAAGACCGCAAGGAAGCGTTTCTTGCGAAGGCCGGTGACACGGCCACGCGCAATCCCGGCAGCCTGCAGCCGCCGGCCTCGCTGTACCAAGTGATGGCGGGCACCATCATTCCGGCGGCGCTGGTGACGGGCATCAACTCCGACCTGCCGGGGCAGGTGATCGCCACCGTGACCGAAGCGGTCTATGACACGGCCACCGGGCGCCATCTGCTGATCCCGCAGGGCTCGCGGCTGGTCGGGCGCTACGACAGCCAGCTGGCCTTCGGGCAGCGGCGCGTGCTGCTGGTGTGGATGCGGCTGATCCTGCCGGACACATCGTCGGTGGCGCTCGATCGCTTGCCTGGTATCGATCCGGCCGGCTACGCCGGGCTGGAGGATGGCGTCGACTGGCACTGGGACCGCATCCTCGCCGGTGCGGCGCTGTCGACGCTGCTTGGCGTGGGGGCCGAGTTGGCGGCACCGCAGAGCCGGACGGATCAGGACGGCAATCGCCTCGTGATCGCCGTGCGCGAGGGGGCGCAGGACACGGTGAACCAAGTCGGGCAGGAGATCACCAAGCGCAACGCGAGCATTCAGCCCACGCTGACCATTCGGCCGGGGTTTCCGATGCGGGTGATGGTGAACAAGGATTTCATCCTGCGGCCGTACCAGCCGCTGTTCTTCGTGCGAGGTGGAAGTCGATGAATACGACGCGCAAGTTGCGGCTGGGGCCGTTACCCAGAACCGAGAGTGTCAAGCTGACCTTCACTTGTCCGGCCGGCCTCAAGATGGAACTGGATCGCTATGCCGCGCTGCATGCTCAGACCTATGGGGAGGCGGTGGATGCGGCCGCGTTGGTTCCGCACATGCTGGAGGCGTTCATGGCACGGGATAGAGGGTTCAGGCGGAACAGGGAAGTTTCCTGCCGTGGACCTTCCCGATCGACGCTTCCCCTGGACCAGCAAGGGGAGAGCAGTTCTTAGAGATCGCGTCTTGGCCTGGTTACGTTCAGGTTATTAGTCCAAGATTGGCTTCGGATGCCCGAACGGGGTGAGACGCGGCAGGCAATGCGCAGCACGACAGCGTGCCCGTCCGCCTTCTTGGCGGAGGACGCCCAGACCGGAATCGGCTTCGGGTACCTGAGCACCTGTTTGATGGTGGGCACTGGGGTACCGACAGAACTGGCTTGGTTAAATAACCTGTCGGGCAACTTCACCATCAAAAACAGGCCATGAGCGCATCTCGATCCAATAACACGAAGCAGATCTGCGAAAACATCCTCATCGAGGGGAAGCGCTACAACATCGAGCACGGCATCCTGCGCAGCGAGAACGCTGTTGCCGATCGGCTGCTCGCTCGTGGCATCGAGCTGACCGAAGCCTACGATGAACTGCATAGCAAGCTCCACGCGTATCCGCACGCGCTGCAGATCTTTCTAGGGCTTGTCCTGAGCACCGCCGCGTTCTGGAGCCCGGAGAAGATCGCGGAGGCGCGTACCGCACGCGGCGATCTCGGCAAAGTCAATCAGCAGATTGCGAGGAAGGCGGCGGAGCTGGCCGACCTGCTGCAGCAGCGCACCAATCTGCACAACACCTCCGGCTTCAGCACCGACACCCACTATCACGTGTGCGATGTGATCGAGGCGGCGGCCAAGAGCAACTACCTTTTCAGGTCATACGTCCAGGAGCGTCTCGATGCCCTTCGCGGGCAGTTCGATCTGAAGCATTGGCCGTCGCTGAGCGACTTCCTGCAAGAACTGGCCTCCGATGCTGAGGACGCTGCGACGGAGGCCACAGACCCTCTGATCGCGGCTGCCACCATCGCTTCGCGCCCGTCCCGGGCCGATTTCATCAAGGCGCTGCTCGCCGCCATCGACGAGAGCAGTGGGCGCAACTACGGCCAGCTGCCCAACGACTTCAAAGCCACCGATGACACTCTCGCTTGCTTGGCGAGTTGCGTGTTGGACTTGGGTGTCGACGACTTGGTCGATGGCCCATACGTGAAACGGCTTCGCCAGCGTGAACGCGATGGAGCCAAGTAGCTATTGACGGCATTCTGGCAATTTTGCTCGGGCCGGTCGGGCGCAGCCCGTTCGGCGGCCTTTCAGGGACGCCAGGCAATGCGCGGCGGAGGTGGGCTGCCAGCTGATCCCTCAGGAGACAAGCACAGCGCGCAGGCCGGCCAAGGCCGGAGGCGTCAGGGGGAATCAAAGCCAAATCACAGCGATTCGGCACGAAGCGCGGGGCTTACCCGTGAGCCGGCCGACGGCGTCGTGTTGAGGGCAACCTTCACTGGGCAGTAAATATTGAGTTTTTGTCAAATATTCGGTAAAGTGGCCATATTCACTGAACAGTAAAGAACCTAAAAAGTCATGGTGCTTGAGTCACCCACGAACGAGCGACAACTGATCGAGCAGCTCTTGGAAACCCTCCAGGGCCTGCCGGAAGTGCATGCGAATTTGGACAGCTGGGAGTCTGCCGCATCGGCAGGTGACCGGGGACATGGCGCCCAGATCGACCTTCGTATCGCCGGCAAGGCCTTCACTTTGCTGATCGAAGCAAAAAAAGCGGTCTATCCCAGGGACGTGCGTGAAGTTCTATGGCAGTTCCGGGACTTCAGTCCCAGCAGGGCCGTAGGCGCGGGGCAGGAGGGGCACGAGGCTCTGTCCCTCCTGGTTGCCGAGTCCATCTCTCCGGGGGCCAAGGACCTGCTCAGAACCGAGCGCGTTGGGTACTACGACAGCGGCGGCAGTTTGTTCCTGCCCGCGCACGGCGCCTATCTCTACATCGATAGGCCGCCGCCCAAAGCCTTGGCGAAAGCTGTCCGATCCCTGTTTTCGGGGCGCCGCGCGCAGGTTCTGCACGCCTTGTTGGTTCGTCATCAAGACTGGTTCGGCGTCAAGGAACTGGCCGAACAATCACAGGTGTCACCGGCGACCACCTCGCAGGTCCTGACGGAACTAGAGCGCTTCGACTGGCTGGCCTCGCGCGGGCAGGGGCCAAGCAAAGAACGGCACCTTAGAGATCCTGGGGCGTTGCTGGATGCCTGGGTAAAGCAACTTGCGTCGGTCCGTCCCGCGGTACTACGGCGCTACTACGTACCTGCCATCAAAGCGGACCAGTTGCTGGAGCGCGCAGGCCAGGTCTTCGCCGCCCATCAAGTTGGCTATGCGATCAGCCACGAGGCCGCTGCGCAGCGTTACGCGCCGTTCCTCTCCAACGTTTCTCAGGTTCGTTGTCGGCTGCTGGTCGGACCAGCAGCCGACGCCGCCATCAGCGAGTTGGGTGCGCGCGTCGTCAACGAAGGCGCCAACCTCGCGATTATCGAAGCCAAGTCACCAGGCGAGCTGCTGTTTCGCGAACGCGTTGGCGACGTCTGGTTGGCGAGCCCGATTCAGGTCTACCTCGACTTGTTGGGCGGTGAAGGACGCGCCAAGGAAATGGCTGAGCATCTGCGTAAAGAGAGGATCGGTTTCTGATGGCCAAACCCGCGACCTTCGATGGATACAGCGATCAATACACGATCGACTGCGAGCGCGTCCTCGTGACGCTGTTGCGCGGGTTAGGTCCGTGGAAGGACTCGGTCTATCTGGTTGGTGGCCTCACTCCCCGATATCTGGTGGCCGCGCGACCGCCGGTTGTACCTGCACACGCAGGCACGCTGGACGTGGACATCGTCATCGACCTGCAGATTCTGGCCGACACCGAGGCGTATCACACGCTGGAGGACAACCTCAAGAAGATGGGCTTCGAGCGTGCCGAGAACGAAAAGAAGCAAAAGCTCTCCTGGCGTTGGCAGACCCGCACTGAACACGGTGCGCTGATGGTGCTCGAACTGTTGGCCGATGCCCCGCACATCGCCGGCGGGAAGGTGCAGCCGTTGCCGACCGAGGGCACGATCTCGGCGCTGAACATTCCGCACTCGTCCATCGTTTTTGACCTCCACCAAGTCACCGAGATCCAAGCCGAACTGTTGGGCGGCAACGGTGTGGCGACCGAGAAGGTCAGGCACGCCAACCTGGTCAGCTTCACCTGTCTGAAGGCGTTCGCATTCGATCAGCGCTTCGAACGCAAGGACGCGCACGACCTGATCTATTGCATCGAACACGCGCCCGAAGGCATGGACGCCGTCGCTGAAGCTTTCCGTAATGCACGCGATGGCAAGCATGGCGCCATCATTCAGGCTTCGTTGGTGATCCTGCGCAGTCGCTTTGTGCAGGATGACAAGACGGAGGGCTTTCGCAAAGATGGCCCGGTGTCTGTGGCCAAGTTCGAACTTGGCGAAAGTGACGAGCCCGAACAGCGTGAGGCGAGGGCGTTGCGCCAGCGCCAAGCGAGCGACGTGATCGAGCAATTCCTGGCGCGAATCGGATAGCCGGCACGCCTCCGAAACCTGGGCCTTGACTGCGCGCTTGCGTTGCTTCGCTATCTTCTGGATGTGCGCAATCCGTTACATTCCGATTCCAAAAAATTGAACTGACAGTTCATTTATTGGCTGAAAAGTACGGGTTCATGCTTTAATCCGTCCCACGGCGGGGGGAAACATGGCCCCGACGCGGTTCGAAAAGTTTGTGATTCTTTTACCCAGAAGGCAGAAGGCTCAGTAGTTGGGCGCCAGTGATGGTGCCGCTTCATCGGGCAGTTGATGAAGCTTGAAACGCAGCTCGCGGTCGGTTCGACAGCGAGTGGACGACGAAGGTCCGGCGACGCTTAGTACGTGGTGCATGGCAGGCAGTACGACGGCGACGAGGGGACGTTCGGCAGTCGGCGGCAACTGTGGTGGGCTTGGTGTCGAGTTGGCTCCTTTACGGCGCTGCCTTGAATGGGGACGCAGGGCAATTCCGCTCTGTAAGGAGAGTCCGCATGGACAAACAAACTTGTAAGAACCACATCGCGGTCCTGAAGAAGGTCCGCGGTGCTTGCGATAGCCAACTCGACAGCGGTGTGAAGGTTGAATTGGACGCGGTAATCGAGGCGCTGCAGCAGCATCTCGAGTCGCGGACACACGGAGCGGATGTGGCAACACTTTCCCTTCGTGCACTTCAGATCATTGCGGTGATCGTCAGTATCGTGACGAACATTCGCAGCAAGATGTGAAGACCCGAACACCCCAAGCCCATACTTTGTTTTTTTAGAGGTAGAGCATGGACATCGGCAACGCAATTCAGCTAGCGAGGAAAAAGCGCAAGCTTTCTCAAGCTGAACTAGCCGATCGCGCGAATATCTCGGGGTCGTACCTCTCGATGCTCGAACGTAACCGACGTGACCCGCCGCTCTCAACGGTCAGCCGCATCGCGAATGCACTTGGCATGCCCGTGGAGATCCTTTTCTTTCTCGGCGCGGAAGGAAGCGAGCTTGGTAAGCTGGATCGCGAGCTTGCAGGACAGCTAGCTTTCACAGCTTTGGAGCTTTTGAATGAGCCTGATCCTCAGCAAGCCAAGCTATCCCTTTGATCCAATTTGGACCAGTGAGAAGTTGGCCAAGGCCCTCCGCACTGAGTTGGCCGAATTGGAGGCAGTCGCCGCGGTGGCGGATCGCTCTTACCGGCCGGTGCAGATAGAGCCTGGATCGACCCGCGAGGTGTTTTCGGCCAAGCCGCGATTGAAAGCCATTCAGCGACGCATCAAAGAGGTAATCCTGCAGCGGGTTGGGTTTCCCGAATACCTGACAGGCAGTGTCAAGGGGCGGGACTACATCACGAACGCCAAGCTTCACGCAGGTGCACGCATCTTGATATGCGAAGACGTGAGCAAATTTTTCCCTTCTGTGACCGCTGAGCGGGTCCACGACATCTGGAGGCACTTCTTTGGCTTCGGGGACGAGGTGGCCCGCTTGCTGACCAAACTGACCACGAAAGCCGGCACCTTGCCCCAAGGCGCTAGCACGAGCAGCTACTTGGCGAATCTGGTGCTTTGGAGGGACGAGCCGCACTTACAGGCCAAGCTTGCGGAGCATGGCCTAACGTACTCGCGTTACGTTGATGACATGGCGATGTCGTCCAACCTCTACATCACACCCGCTGAGCAGGAGCGAATCATTGCCGACGTCTACGGAGTGTTGCGGCGGAACGGTCTTTCCGCCAAACGTAAGAAGCATGAGATTTCTTCCAGCTCGCAGCGGATGATCGTGACCAAGGTGATCGTGAATGTGAAGCCCTCTTGGAGCAAAGCGCGCCGCTCTGCCGTGCGCACCCAAGTCTACGAATTGGAGAAGCGAGTTGCCTCCGGCGGTGACGGCACTGACTTGCGCAAATTTGCCGATAGAACATCCAACCTCGTCGGCCAACTGGGGCGCTTTCATGCGCGAGAAGCAGGTCTTTTGCGAGCCAGAGTGAGGAATGCACGAGAAACGATTTACGCGGCGGCTCAAGCTTTCGACGCGACCTCAAAGGTGCCTTGTGCGCTGCAGTCGTCGGGCCATGAATCGCCCCCACCTTGGGAGACTTTGTTGGCGCAATGAAGCGTAGTCAAAAAAAAGATGGCGAGACGGGGAGCCAGAGTGGCCGACCGATCACCAGCGTGCAAGGAACTTACGACCGAGTGGACCACGGAGGCAATGTGGAATGAGTGGGAAGCCTGTGGCGCCCAAGTCGAGCAATGCTTGTTCGTCGTCGCAAACGACCTCGCTGCCGCTATCAAAACGGGGAGGTGAGTGTGTGTCTACCGACAAAATTGTTTGAGGCTGATCGGCTAAAGCAACTTAAAGTATCAAAGATGGCGCTGCCAAGTCGCCGACAACAATTTGCGGGAGACGCCTAATGGAGGGGAATCAACCTGAGCCATTTCGAGTGCTTTGCCTCGACGGAGGAGGTATGCGCGGCGCATACCAGGCGGCCTATCTAGGAACCTTCGCTGATCGCATCCGAGCCGCTCATGGTGGGACAGGAGAAATCGACGTGGGTCGCGCATTCGACCTCATAGTCGGAACGAGTACGGGGGGAATCGTCGCCTGCGCCTTGGCTGCGGGTGTGCGGCTGGATCTCGTTCGGCAGATGTACGCAGAGGCTGGGGGAAAGATCTTTCCATACCAACGTCTGCGTCGTATCCCGTATTTGGGCTCGGTTGTCCCATTCTTTGGCATGGGCCTTAGACAAGGCGACCAAGCGCTGAGGACGACGCTCTCAACTTTCCTCAAAGACGAAACGATCGGCAGTGTCTACGCCAGACGAGGCATTGCGCTGGCAATTCCCACCGTCGATTTGAATCGACACGCCGCGGTCGTCTTCAAGACCAAGCACCTTCAACGCCTCAACGGCCGCGACAACGACCGATTGCTCGTTGACATCTGCATGGCTACGAGCGCGGCGCCAATCCTTCGCTCCATGGCGCAATTGCAGGAACCCGGCGGGGATAGGACCACCGCGACCTACGTCGACGGTGGACTGTGGGCCAACAATCCCGGCTTGATCGGCATGATGGAAGCGATCGAGATCCTCCATGATCGGCGCGAGGAACAACGGCCGATCCAGCTCTTCATGCTTGGCACACTGCCCTCCCAAGGTGGAGAGGAAGGAAACGCTGCGAGCGCGCACCGCGGCGCCTGGGGATGGGGCATCGGCATCAAGGCGATTTCTGCCAGCTTGAATGCGCAGGCGTTCGGCTATGACTATCTCACCAAAAAAATGGCCGAGCTTCGCGGCGGTCAAAGCTTTGCTTTCCGCCTTCCAGCTCAGTGCCCGTCGAACGATCTTCGCCACTACCTGGTGAACATGGACGACGCCCGTCCCAAGGTACTGAACGCCCTTGCGCGGCAGGCAATCTCGGATGTTGACCACGCCTGGGCATCCATCAAGGACGACCGCGCCATGGCCGCGTTTCACATCGCCCTCTCCGCTTCACGCGCCCCTTCGAGCGACAACCCTCCTAAGGACCAACATGGCCGACATTGATTGCCACAGCGAAATGAGCGCATTCCACAAGGAAGAGGTCACGCTCTCATCGGCGCAACAGAAGGACATGCGGGAGCGGCGCGACAACGGCCGCACACGCTTGGCGAACGGCTTGGACGAAGCTGGGCATCCACAACCCCGCGAGGTGCGGTCGCAAGGGTCGTACCAGATGCGCACCATGGTGCAGGATCCCGACAACGATTACGACATCGACGACGGAGCGTACTTTGAACAGGATGATCTTGAAGATGCGAACGGCGCAGCCCTGACGCCCCTGGCTGCGCGTCAGAGGGTGTGCGACGCACTCAAGTGGGACGGCCGTTTCAACCGGGAGGCTGAAGTCAGATCGAACTGCGTTCGCCAAGAATACTCAGCGGGCTACCACATCGATGTACCGGTGTACAGAATCGTCCCTACCACCGCAGATAACGGCGACGAGACCGAGCAATTCGAACTCGCCAGTGGCGACGAATGGGTCAAATCCGATGCCCGCGGAGTGACGCGATGGTTCAACAACATTGTCGGCGAGCTCAACCAGGGTGAGAGCGACGGTAGTCAGATGCGACGGGTAACGAAGCTCAGCAAGAAGTTCGCGCGCCGCCCCGATTGGAAAGAGAAAACGACCAGCGGTATCTGCATCACGAAGCTTGTTGCTGATCATTTCGCGTTCAGCGAGGACCGGGACGATCTCGCTCTTCGGAACACATGGAAAGCGATCGACACGAAGCTGCGGTCGTCGACCGAGCTGAAGCACCCAGTCAACACGGCCAACTTGGCCGAAGAGGGAGACGAAAAACTCACTTTCTTTCGTGACTGCTTGAGCAGCGCGCTCAAGACGCTCGAGAGCCTGGACAAGGCTGACGTCACACGCAAGGAGGTCAGGCAAGCGTGGGACGAAGTCTTCGATACTGAGTTCTTTTCCGATCGACCTGACAACAACGGCGGCAATGGCGGCAGCGGTGGCGGCAGCCCGAACGGCCAAGGTCCTGCGATCTCCGTGACCACCGGAGAAACGGCTCGCCGCAACGATGGCGGCGGCCGTTTCGGCTGAGTGCTGCCGAGACGGTCTGATTTGATCGAAAACATCGAACAGCACCTCCAGGTCCAGTATCCGGGGCGCTGGGGCCAGCTACCGCAATCGGAACTGGAGAGGCGTCCCTATCGGGGCGCTAGGGCTGGCTGGCGAATCGAAATTGATCGACAGACTCTTCGCATCGGCAACGTCGATCATCTCGTGGTGACGATCGGCGCTCACTTCCCGAACTCACAACCGACGGTGTTCGCGCCTCAGGCCGGCACCGATTTTCGCTGGCCCCATGTCGAAGGCAATACCAAGCTTTGTTTGATCGCGACGCAATGCGCTGCAGATCCAGGTGTGCGCGTGCTGGATCATCTGGTGGCGGCAAAGCAACTACTCGGATTCTCGAAAGGAAAGTGCGACGACGAATTCCAGAGAGAATTCTTGGCGTACTGGAAGCATCGGGCGACGGTCAGGGACGAGAGAAGGCAATGCATCAGCATCGTGAAGTCCCAACGGTCTAGCCGGCAGATCGTCTGCTACTTCGATGCGGGAGGTCGAATCATCTTCGGAGAAGACAGGGAAAGCCTCACTCGCTGGCTTCGCAACTGGGGAAGAAATCCCTCCGTCAAAGAAATCTTTCCGAGCGGCTTGCTGCGACTGTCCCGTCCCTGGATACCTGAAGACTATCCAGAGATCGGGCAGGATTTGATCAAGCTGCTGCCTGAGGAAGTTTTGCGCGGCGTCATCACTGCGGGGCGACCTGCTCCGTTGCTGATCGAGGTCGCCACCGCAACCGGGCCCGGATTTGCTGCCGTAGTTTTGGAGGGGGCAAAGGAAAAGGACCTCTCGAACGGCTTTCGTCATATCACGCGAGTTCCTCACCAACGCATAGTGGACTCCTTCGCCGCTCGACCTATTCAGCGCATCCCAGTAGCGCGTGCGGACGAGGCCTGGATCCACGGACGTGACCACAATCCTGCGCACCTGGAACTGATGACCAAGAAGGTGGCGATCGTTGGCTGCGGGGCCGTCGGCGCAGCCGTCGCCCTATTGCTCGCTCAAGCCGGAGTGGGTGAGCTCCTCTTAGTCGATTCAGACAGTCTCACGACCGCAAACGTGGGACGCCACCCGCTTGGCCTCAACCACGTCGGGTTGAATAAGGCCAGCGCACTATCGTTGGTCTTGCGCATGCGCTACCCACATCTCAGCTTTGAATCGGCGTTCCCGGTGCGATTCGAGGAGTTGACGCGCCCCGACCGCGAAAAGCTCGCGGGCGCCGACTTGATCGTGACAGCCGGCATCGACTTCGACGGGGAGGCGGCGCTCGACGCTTGGCGCATTGATCTGCCCCGGCCACCTGCGCTGGTGAGTACTTGGGTAGAGGAATTCGCGGCCGCTGGGCATGCGGTTCTTCTTTACGGAAAGCAGTCCATCCGCCCTGCTTTCGACGAGTCTGAACGCCCTAGGTTTCGGTTGACGGACTGGCCCGAAGACGCCGGCGCCTTGATCGTGGAAGCCGGCTGCGGCAACGTCTTTCAACCGCACGGTGTCGTCGACCTTCATCCGACGGTGGGAATGGCCGCAGGGTTGGTGGTCGACGCCCTCAGCGGCCAAGTGCCGGATTCTTCTCGAAGGTACTGGCTTGGCGATCGCGCTCAGGTCATTGAAGGCGGCGGGACGCCGCGACAGGATTTTGATGAGAGCAGAGTACTGAGGGAGGTGCCATGGTAACTAGCTTGTATGGGCGGAAATGGCTGCAATCCAGCAAAGTCATTGTGGCCACCTGCGACACGACTATGCAACGAATCGTGCTTCGACCACCCGTGGTGACTCACGTGCAGCACTATCGCCAAACCTGGATGTTCGCTTCAGAGGCCGGGGGGCAGCTCTTCGGAACCATTTCTTCGGATGCTGTCAGCGTTGAAATCGCAACTGGTCCCTACCCTGGTGACGAGCGCTCGCGATGTCGATACCGTTCGAACTCTAAGGCTGCTCAACAAGCGATCGAACAGCAAGCAAAAAATGGATCTCTTTACCTCGGTGAATGGCACACACATGCAGAGGACCGACCGAGCGCATCCAGCCTGGACTCCGACGCGATGCAGCGACTGATTGCGAATTCGCGCCTCAATAGCAGTGCGTTACTCATGCTGATCGTTGGCTTGAAAAAAACTGCCGATGGAATGGCCCTGTTCACAGTAACGAGCGATGCCTCGAAACAATGGGCGCTTTCGTCGGGTGATTGATGGATTCAGAAACGTCTTCGACGCGGCCCTGATGTGTGGTCAAGTTCGACCGGTGGAGAACTGAAAGTCGATTCGCTTGGCCTTCCATCGCAAAGAAGATTTCGATCGGATGGCGGCCATGCGCATCGGGTGATCGCGTCTCTAATGAAAAAAGTTGAGCGACTCTGAAATCGAGGCTGGCGCGTCGCCGACGCATCGCCGCTCAAGAGGCCCGATTCCCGCGGCTCCTGGCTAAGCTGCCCGCTGCAGTGGCACTACGTTGTTGGCCGACAAGATCGCGTCAATGCGCTCACCCAGTAGTCGCCATGCCTCACGCTTTTCTTCCGCATAGTCATGATGCAGATAGTGCCTGCGCACTTTGCTGCCTGGCAAGACGTGGTTCTGGCAGCGATCAATTACGTCTGGGCTGACGCGCAGTGCTTGCATCATCGTGGATGCGGTCCGGCGTAAATCATGTGGCGTCCATTCGCCGTTCTTTCCATCGGCCAGCACCAGCGAGTCGTCATTCCTCCGATGCGCGAGTGGCTTGCGGTTCTTGAACCGCGTCTGGCGGTCGCCAACCTGCTTGCTGACGCTCTTGACGAAGACATGGCCTTCGTTCTGGCTGGCAGGAAAGCACCACTCGGTCTTGCCACTCAGTTTGTGCAGCGCTTTGAACTGCCGCAACGCGAATTCCGAGAGATAGACCTGCCAATCAACGTGCGTCTTCGTGTTCTCGCGCGGGACGAACCAGGTCGCCTTCTCCAAGTCGACGTGTTCCCATCGGGCCTGAAGTAGCTCGCCAATGCGGCATCCGGTCCCGAGGCAGACCCACAAAGCGAGCTGCGTTTCCCATTGCACCGGCCTTTCAGCAATCCGCTTGTTCTTCGCAGCCTCGTACGTGGTCGCCATTCTGGTGAAGATGTCGCGAAGCTCCCTGATTTCATTGGCAGAAAGGGTGCGTTCACGAATACCCGGCTCGTAGCCTTGCGGTACGACCTGCTTCAGTTCGACCAGCTCGGCCGGGTTGCCATGGACCAGCAGTGAGCGCCAGGGCTGGCGCTTGATGGCCCAGCGGAACATCTGGCGCATTTCGGTCAGCATGCGCTCGGCAGTTCGGGCTCGTCCGCGTTTGCGCCCGACGTTCCGTAGAAGGTCGAGCAGTTCGGCATCGCCGAGTTCGCGTACGGGCTTGTCTCCGATGCTCGGCAGCACGTCTTTCTCGAAGGCCCGCCGAAGCTCGGCGTTACCGTCCTTTCGGCTCACGCCGTCCGCCAGCCACGTCTCGAATAGCGTGCGGCAAGGAGCGTTGGCGGCCAACGCTGCAGCCTTCGCTTCTGCGGCCGCACGATCAGTTTCGGCACGTTGCACCTGAAAATCGACCCCATCCCGCGCGAGCGCCTGAATGCGAGCGTTTTCCGTCACAGCCTGAGCGAGAGACATATGCCCGTCGTCACCGCTGCTGCCATACGGACGTGGCAGGCGCACTTGAATCTGGTTGCCAGCAACGACGTATCGCACGAGCCAAGTCTTGGTGCCGTCCGGTGCCACGCGAAGGTAAAGGCCGCGGTCAGCCGTGATCTTGTAGCCGGCGTTCTTCGGCTTGAGTGCTTCAATGCCACGCACAGTCAGCTTTGCCATTCCCGTGTCCTAGCCGTGTCCTAAAAATCGGTGGATTTCAGTGTATCCAGCCGCACGAACCCGGACAAGAAAATGACGTAAGCCGTTGCTGTGTATGGATATTTTCCATCTGAGGACGTCCGGGGAAATCCACAATTACTCACCTGTCACGCCGGGGGTCGCGGGTTCGAGTCCCGTCCACTCCGCCAGTTCCGACAAGGGTTAGCAGATTAGCGTCTGCTAACCCTTTTGTCTTTTTGGAATCTGATTCTTCGACTTCGGAATATGGCTACGCTGCGGGCGTCGCCTTCTTCGTCTGTCGACGGTCGTAGACGCGCGAGATCATCGCGCCATCCGTGTGCAGCGTGGCGTCTTGAGTGTCGGTGTGCAGCTACTGGGCCAGGACCAGTGCTCCGTAGCCTCGATGCTGGCCATCGGCGTGCTCTGCGACCGCCAGGACATCTACGACGAGGCGATCAGCTACTACAAGGCAGGCCAGGGCAACGGCGCGGGCCTGCAGGCGGTCTACTACGTGCATCCCGGCTACCTGGGGCAATGGCAGGAAAGCGGACGCGACCAGGGCCACTGCACGCTCGGCATCGGCCTTGCGGGCGCCTTGTGCGAGATGGCGTGGAACCAGGGCGACGACATCTACGCCTACGAGAACAACCGCTTCCTGGCGGGCGCCGAGTACGTGGCGAAGACCAATCTTCGCGATGGCGCCGGCGCCTTCTACACGATGCCCTACTTCACCAACGTCGACAAGCAAGGCAAGCAGTCCGAGCTGTCGATGGGAGCCCAAGGCCATCGGCGAGGCATCTGGGAAAGCGTGCACAACCACTATGCCAATCGCCTGGGCATCGCGACCCCCTACACCGCCTTGCAAGCCATCCAGATGCGTCCCGAAGGAGACGGCGGCAAAGGCGACGAACTGGGCTTCGGCACGCTGACCTTCACGCGCGATCCGCTGCCGACCGCTGGACGGCCCAGCGGGTTGACCGCGCGCTTGCGCGGCACGCAGGTGGTGCTGTCATGGTGGGGCTGCACCGGTGCGCAGAGCTACTCGGTGCGCCGTGCGGACCAGCCCGGCGGCCCGTACCGCGAGATCGCATCGGGCATCATCGATGTGCTCACGTTCAACGACACCGCGCCCGGCGCGACCGGTGCGAACGGCGTGTACCACTACGTGATCGTCGCGGCCACCGCCTCGGGCGACAGCGCACCGTCCAGCGAAGCGCGCGTGTCC
The DNA here is from genome assembly GCF_033802765.1 of Variovorax sp. EBFNA2. Lineage (NCBI taxonomy): Bacteria > Pseudomonadati > Pseudomonadota > Betaproteobacteria > Burkholderiales > Comamonadaceae > Variovorax > Variovorax sp. EBFNA2. The sequence goes on along the minus strand of NZ_CP138496.1, from coordinate 4,755,267 downwards.
CTGACGCCCGAGCTGCTGCTGCAGTGGAAGCCCGATGGCGGCGCGCGCACGCCCGTCAGCCTTCCGACGGGCCTTGCGAAGAACGCAGCCGCTGCGCCACCTTCGCTCGCTGCTAAGCCGCGCGCAATTCGGCGACCGCAGCGGAGGCGCCGCCCGCGCGCTGTTCGTCCCGTCTTTGCACAATGGCCTGCGTCAGAAACTCCGCATCTCGTGCCACGCCCGAGAAGCGGCCCGACCCCCAGGTGTGCAGCCACGGCAGGCCCAGGAAGTACAGCCCCGGCACCCCTGTCACGCCGCGCTGATGGATCGGCGCGCCACGGCCGTTGAACACCGGCGCATCCACCCACTCGAAGTCGGGCGAAAAGCCGATGCACCAGACCACGCTCGTGATGCCCGCCGCCGCGAGGTCGAGCCGGGTGCGTTCCTCGGCCGGCACCCACACCGGCGCATAGACCGACGGGGGCGGCGCCTCGATGCCTTGCGTCGCGATGAACTTGTCGATCGATGCGTTGATGCGGTTGTAGGTGGCGTCGGCGCTGTCGAGGTTCTCGCGCAGGTTGGGCTGCAACTCGAAGCTGCCGCCGTCGAAGCCGTTGAGCAAGCCGTAGAGTTCCATGCCTTCGAGCGCGAAGCGGCGCAGGTCGATGTCGCGCCCGCCGTCGCGTCCGGTCACGTAGTGGTTGGTGTTGTCGCGCACGCCTTCGCGCAGCGGGTGCTCGGTGACAGGCATGTCGTAGTACTTCATGTCGGCAAGCCAGTCGACCACTTCACGGCCGCGGTAGAAGCGCGCGCAGCGTGGCGCATTGCCGGTGGCCAGGTGAACCTTGCGCCCGGCCAGGTGCAGGTCTTCGGCGATCTGCGCACCCGACTGGCCGCAGCCCACCACGAGCACCGCGCCATCGGGCAGCTGCGCTGCATTGCGGTACTGCGCCGAGTGGTACTGGGCGACGGTGGACGGCAGCTTCTCGGCCAGGCGCGGCACGATGGGGCGGTGGTAGCCGCCGGACGCCACCACCACCTGGTCTGCGGTGTAGGTGCCGGCGTCGGTCTGCACGCTGAAGCGCTCACGCTCGCCGGCGCCGGGAACGCGCGAAACCCGTTCGACCGTCACGCCTTCGATGGCCGGCGCCTTCACATGCGCGACGAAACCCGCGAGCCATTCGTTGATCTGCTCCTTGACCATGAAGCCATGCGGATCGTCGCCAAGGTACCCCCAGCCCGGCAGCTGGCACTGCCAGTTGGGCGTGACCAGGCAGAACGAATCCCAGCGCTGGGTGCGCCAGCTGTGCACGAGGCTGCGCTTCTCGATCACGAGGTGGTCGACGCCGCGCTGCTGCAGGCAGTGGCTCAGGGAGAGGCCGGCCTGGCCGCCGCCGACGATGATGACGCTGTAGTGGCTGCGTCCGCCAAATGGATAGGACATGGGTCTTCTTTCTTTCTCTCTGGATGTAGGGCGCGTCAATCGACGGCGACGACGGTGACTTCGGCACCGGCGGTGGCGGTGAAGCGCGACGCGATGCGTTCGATCTCCGCCAGCTGGTCCATCGCCTGCGAACATGCGAAGCCATACTTGGCGCGCACGCGTTCGGAGGCGATGCCCAATGCCTCGCGCGAGCGCTGCAGGAAGTCTTCAAGCGCATAGCGTTCGCCGGGCACGAAGAACTCCTGCACCACGGAAGAGGGCGAGTAGCAGCGCGTTTCGCTGGCGTCGGGCCAGCGCACCTGGACGTGCATCACGGGCATGCGAGCGCCTCCTGCGGCGGCTGGATGAAAGCATCGCGGCCGAAATCCCACAACAGGGCCTCGCTGCCGCCGGCCTGCAGCCGCACCTGCCGCGTGGCATCGACCTCGCCGACCACCGCGCAGGCGATGTCGCGCGCGGCGAAGCGGCCGAGCACCGGCGCCACCTGCGAAGGCGGCACGCTGAGCACGAAGCCGTAGCTCGGAAACGAAGAAAGCCAGCGCAGCAGCGGCACGCCTTCGGGCGTGGGCAATGCTTCGAGGTCGATGCGCGCGCCGACGCCCGAGCACTCCAGCAGCATCATCGCGGTGCCCACCGCGCCAGCCATGCTGATGTCCTTCGCGGCGCGGCACAGGCCGTCTTCCGCGATGGAGGGCAGGAGTTCGAGGTCCGCGCGAAGCCACGAGGCCGGCGCCGTGGTCGATGCGTTCCAGTAGGGAAAGGGCTCTTGATAGGCGCCGCGCAAGTCGGCCGCCATCACCAGCAGGTCGCCGGGCCTGGCATCGAAGCTGGTGAGCAGCTTGCGCGCATGGCCGAGGATCGCGACCGCGAGCTGCGGCCGTTCGCTGCGGTTGTTGCTGTGGCCACCGACCACAGGCACGCCGTAGCGCACCGAGGCTTCCGCCATGCCGCGCAGCACCTCGTCGGCGGGGCTCATGCCGGTGCTCCACAGCGCATCGACCACCGCCGTCGGCCGGCCGCCCATCGCATAGATGTCGCTCACGTTGACCATCACGCCGCAGTAGCCGGCGAACCACGGCATGCGCACGATGAAGTCTTCCACCATGCCTTCGATCGCGAACAGCAGGTAGCCGCCATGGCCGTCGGGGATGGCCGCGCAGTCGTCGCCGATCGGCACGGCCTGCGCGAGCGCGGCATGGCCGCCCGGCAGCGAGCGGCCGAGGGCCGACACCACGTCGCTGATGTCGCGCTTGTGGGCGAAGCCGCGCGTGGCGCGCAAGGCTTCGGCGATGGCGTGGACATCCGTCATGACAGCACCTTCGCGCGCGTGACGAAGCCGCTCACCGGGTCGTGGCAGGGCGGGTAGAAAGCGAGGCCCGCCTGCATGCGTGCGTGCGGGCGGCCGTGGATCGATGTCTCTTCCAGCGTCTTCCAGCCCAGCTTCTGGAACAGCGGCACGTTCTGCATCTGCACCTGCGCGAAGAATGCATCGCAGCCCAGCGCATGGGCGCGCGACACCGCCAGGCGTATCAGGGTCGCGCCCAGGTGGCCCTGGCTGCGGAACGCGGGATGCACCGCGAGGCGGGAGCCCCACCATTCACCCGGCGCTTCGCCGCGGTGGATGCGCACCGTGCCCACCACCTGCTCGGGCATGCCGGCGTTGCACGACATCGCAACCAGAAGCTGCGCATGGTCGTCGATGGCGTCGCGGTCGTCGCGCGCGAAGATGCCCTGCTCGATGCAGAACACCGCCCGGCGCAGCGCCATGGCTTCGTCGCGCTCCCACTGCTGCGCCGTTTCGCGCACCAGGTATTCGACCGGCGCGTAGTGCGGGTCGAGCCCGCTGAGGTCGTCGATGCACAGCATGCTCAGCCTTCGCTTTCTTTTTCGTAGACCGACAGCGACGAGCACGCGCCGCATTTGCCGCAGCCGGCCTTGATGTCGGCGGAGCGAAGGCCGGCGGCCACCACGCGTTCGCCGAGCGGCGCGAGCAGCGATTTCATGAACTCCGGCGAGGGCGCGGGATGGTCCTCGAGCGGCGTACCGCTGATCGGCACGAAGGGCACCACAAACGGGTACACGCCGCGCGCGAGCAGCTGGTCGCAGGTGTCGAGGATGGCCTCGCGCGTGTCGCCGAGCCCGGCCAGGATGTAGGTGCTGACCTGGCCGCGTCCGAACACGCCGACCGCCGCCTCAAACGCGCTCATGTAGCGCGAGACCGGCACGCTCGCCTTGCCCGGCATGATCCGATCGCGCACTTCGGGCGTCACCACTTCGAGGTGCATGCCCAGCGTGTCGATGCCCGCGGCCTTCATGCGGTGGAACCACTGGTCGTCGTCGGGCGGCTCGCACTGGCCCTGGATCGGAAGGTCGACCGCGGCCCTGATCGCGAACGCGCTCTCGCAGAGGATGGCCGCGCCGCGGTCGGTGGTGTTGGGCGTGCCGGTGGTCATCACCATGTGCTTCACGCCGTCGAGCAGCACGGCGGCGCGTGCGACTTCGGCGAGTTGTTCGGGCGTCTTGCGCGCGATGGTGCGGCCGGCCGCGAGCGACTGGCCGATCGCGCAGAACTTGCAGCTCTTCTTGCGGCTCTCGTAGCGGATGCAGGTCTGCAGCACGGTGGTGGCGAGCACATCGCTGCCGTGCAGCGTGGCGATGTGCGAATAGGGCACGCCGTCGAAGGTCTGCATCGCGTAGAAGCGCGGCTGCTTCGGAAAGCTGATGCGCGCAATGGGAATGCTGCCGCGCATCACGCGGCTCATGCCTGCCGCATCCGGCGCCTCGGCCGTGAACGGCGAATGCCAGGCGCTCGAGGTGTGGACCGGCACCATGATCGTGTGGCCGTCCACCGTCACGGCCTTGTGGTCCGAAGGGCCCGCGCCGCCGCGGCGGCTCGAGACACCGGCCGAGGGATCAACCAGCCGCAACCCGAAGGACTGGAGCTCGGTCATCAGCTGCCGGCTGTCTTGCTGCGTCGTCGTGGTGGTCATGGTGGGGGCTCCGTTGATCTAGAGGTTGCGTGAGATGCATCGGCACGGTGGTCTGTGCCGGCCGGTCGTTGATGGCGAGCGACAGCAGCTCGGGCCGCGCGTAGTGGCCGACCGAATCCATCATTCGCTTGCGCTTGGCGATGAGTGCCATGTCCATGTCGGCGATCACCATGCCTTCGCCCTCGGTGAGCGGCGGTGCGAGGTGCTTGCCCTCGGGCGAGACGATGGCGGTGTGGCAGCCGCCGCGCAGCGCCTTCTGCAGGTTGGCATCGGGCGTGACCGAGCGGATCTGTTCGTCGGTGAGCCAGCCGGTGGCATTGACCACGAAGCAGCCCGACTCGAGCGCATGGTGGCGGATGGTCACTTCCATCTGCTCCGCGAAGATCGGACCGACCAGCGAGCCGGGGAACTGCGCGCAGTGGATCTCTTCGTGCTGCGCCATCAGGGCGTAGCGCGCGAGCGGGTTGTAGTGCTCCCAGCAGGCGAGCGCGCCGACGCGGCCGACGGCGGTGTCGACCACCTTCAGGCCCGCGCCGTCGCCCATGCCCCAGACCATGCGCTCGTGATAAGTCGGCGTGATCTTGCGGCGCTTGAGCGCCAGCGTGCCGTCGGCGTCGAACACCAGCTGCGTGTTGTAGAGGCTGCCGTGGTCGCGCTCGTTCACACCGAGCACCACCACCATGCCGTGATGCCGCGCACGCTCGGCCACGGCCTGCGTGACCGGGCCGGGCACGACCACCGCGCGCTCCGCCAGCCGCAGGTGCGGCGCGCCCTGCAGCACCGGCGGCAGCACGAAGCTGAAGTAGGGGTAGTAGGGCACGAAGGTCTCGGGGAATACTGCCAGCTGCACGCCCTTGGCGGCAGCCTCGTCGATGGCGCCGCACACCCGCTCGAGGGTGCCGTCGGGCCGTTCGAAGTCGGGCGCGATCTGGATCGCCGCGGCACGCACGATGCGGGGTGAGGAAGCCATCGCTCGGGTCCTGTCTTACAGCGTCCAGGTGTCGAGAATGACGGCACCGGCCTTCTTGTGCAGCAGCACGAGGTCGAGCACGTCGAGCGGGTTGATCGGCGTGATGCCCTCGACGAGCGCGCCTTCGCCATGGCCGTACAGCGCCTGCAGCGCGAAGCGGCAGGCGTAGACCTTGCCGCCTTCTTCCATGAACTTGACGATCTGCTTGTTGAAGTTCTGGTGGCCGGGGAAGGCTTCGTCGCCCAGCGTGGGAAAGCCGCGCTGCACGCCCAGCGTCACGCCGGGGCCGTACAGCAGCACCGAAGTCTCGTAGCCCTTGCGGCGCAGCCGCGTGGCCTGCAGCAGGTTCACGAAGCCGATCGAGCCTTCGAAGGCCACGGTGTGGAAGGTGACGAGCGCCTTCTCGCCGGGCTCGGCCTTGACGTCTTCGAACACTTTCTCCTCGTAGTCGACGAGGAACTCGCCTTTCTCGTTGCGGGGGCGCGTGACTTTGGGCATGGGGTACTCCGGTTGAAAAGGGAATGAACGCAGGTCTTGCGTGCCTTTCTCTTTGCAGGCGATGTGCCAGCGCCCGGCGCGGCGCATGCGATCAATGCGCGATCAAACCGCCCGGGTGCGGCCTGCGCGCCGGAAAACTTTTTCTCGACCGCACGAAAAGACCCGCGCGAAGGGGGCCACCGCGGCCCCGCCTGCACCGGGAAGACGCATCCGCCATGCGATCAATGCACCCGATCAACGGGGTTGATCGCACCTGATCGAGGCATCTGGCCCCTCTGGCGCAGGCGCGATTCCTGCGTGCCTGATCGGTGGCCCGATGCAATCAATGGATGCGATCAACTTTGCCGATGACCACGCTCACCACCCACTGGCGCAAGCAGCTGCGCACCACCACCAAGCCGGCCTACCTGCTGCTGGCCGACCTGATCGCCGACGACATCAAGACCGGTCGCCTGGCCGTGCGCGACCGGCTGCCCACCTTGCGCGAGCTCGCAGCCGACCTGGCGCTCAACTACACGACCGTGGCGCGCGGCTATGCCGAAGCGCGCAAGCGCGGCCTGATCGATTCGCGCGCCGGCACCGGCACCTTCATCCGTTCGGGCAGCCCGAGCCTGCGGCTGCGCGGCGGCAGCGGCGCCGAGATGACGATGAACATGCCGCCCGAGCCCGACGACGCGCACCTGATGGCGCGGCTGCACGAGAGCGCGAGCCGCGCCTTCGCGCAGGCCGACCTGCACGACCTGATGCGCTACCAGGACTTCGGCGGCACCGCGCACGACCGCGAGGCGGCAAGGCACTGGCTGCGCCCCTTCGTGCCCGATGCGGGCATCGACCGCATCCTCGTGTGCCCCGGCATCCACAGCGTGCTCACCGCGCTGTTCTCCCAGCTGGCGAGGCCGGGCGAGCTGATCTGCGTGGAGTCGCTCACCTATCCGGGCGTGAAGGCCGTCGCGGCGCAACTGGGCGTGCAGCTGCACGCGCTGCAGCTCGACGACGACGGCCCCATTGCGGATGCCTTCGAGCACGCCTGCAAGACGCTCAAGCCCAAGGCGCTGTACTGCAACCCGACGCTGCTGAACCCGACCGCGGGCACCGTATCGCGCGCGCGGCGCGAGGCGCTGGCGGACGTGGCGTTGCGCTACGCCATTCCGATCATCGAAGACGATGCCTACGGCATGCTGCCGCGCCAGACACCCGCCGCCATCGCCACGCTGGCGCCCGCGCTCACCTACTACGTGAGCGGGTTCTCCAAGTGCTTCGGCGCGGGGCTGCGCAGCGCGTACGTGTGTTCACCGACGGTGGTGCAGTCGCAGCGCCTGGCCGGCGCGATGCGCGCCACCACCGTCATGGCCTCGCCGATCACCAACGCACTGACCACGCTGTGGGTCGAGGACGGTACCGCCGAGGCCATGCTGCAGGCGGTGCGCGGCGAATCGATGGCGCGGCAGACATTGGCCGCACGTCATCTCGGCGGCAGCGGGCTGCAGGCGCATCCCGAAGGCTTCCACGCCTGGCTGCCGCTGCCGTCGGGCTGGAGCCCGGTGGAGTTTGCGTCCTACCTGCGCACGCAGAACGTCGGCGTGGTGGCGAGCGCGGCCTTTTCCACCGACGGCGATCCGCCCGAGGCCGTGCGCATCTGCCTGGGCGGCCCGATGTCGCGCGAGCAATGCGACCAGGCCTTGCGGCTCATTGCCGACACGCTGGCGCATCCGCGGCACCCTCACGCAACGGTGCACTCGTTTGCAGGGGCTGAGCGTCTGTAGGGCTTGCGCCGTCCGCGGTACCTCCTGCCTCAGTTCATCAGCCCTTGCAATCCATCGGCGCGATCCAGGTGCCAGATGTGTCCGAGCAGCGTCTGCGCACGGGAGGCACCGATCAGCGGTCCCGACAGCAGATCCATCTTGGTTCTCCTGGGTTGGTTCGACGTTCATGCTCGTCGAGTTCTGCTGGTCGTGCCCCGCAGGGCGCGCAAGGTCCCTCTCGCGACCCTGCTGTTCCCATGTCGCGTCGGCTTCGCGCTAGCCCAGGAAGTTGACCAATGCCGGAATCACCTGCTCGGGCGCCTCTTCCATCAACCAGTGTCCGGAGCCTTTGACGATGACGCCCTTCGGGGCACGCCCCGTTTCAGAGCGGGAGTCATGGAGCTTTGCCCGCGTGAGGAAAGTGCGCAGGCTGTAGCCGACAAGTTCGGCGTGTGCCGTCCAACGCTGTACAACTGGCAGCGCGCGGCGTGCGCTGCTGTCTGACGCGTGCATCGGCGGACGCCTACGATAGAAACCAAAGCATTCACATTCAATGGCGCCCGACGTCGAAATGGAAATGAGGCGTGCCGTACGTCTCGCCTTCGGCGGATCAGGAGACTGCCATGCGCACTCAGGATGACAAGAAGAACGACGAGGCAAGCCGTCTCGCTCACGACGGCGGCATCGATCCCCAGCAAGCGTTGACCGGCACCACCCGACGCTCGCTCCTGCGCAGCGCGGTGCTGTTCGCGATGTTCTCGGGCAGCGGCATCAGCTTGACCGGCTGTGGCGGCGGTGGTGGCGGAGGAGGAGGAGGGGGCTTCGGCATCGGTGGTGGTGGTGGTGGTGGTGGCGGCAGTCCGCCCGATGGCTCCGGCTCGGTGTTCAAGCACGGCATCGCGAGCGGCGATCCGTTGTCCGACCGCGTGATCCTCTGGACCCGCGTGACGGCGCCCGCACCGGGCACCTTCAACGTCGAGTGGGAGGTGGCCAGCGACGAGCGTTTCGGCATCATCGTCGCGCGCGGCACCGCGAGCACCGGCCCCGAGCGCGACTACACGGTCAAGGTGGATGCCGTCGGCCTCCAGCCCGCCAGCACCTATTTCTATCGCTTCGTGATGGGCAACGAGAACTCGCCCATCGGCCGCACCAAGACGCTGCCGGTGGGCGGTGTATCCCAGGCCAAACTGGCGGTGGTGTCCTGCTCCAACTTCCCCAGCGGCTATTTCAATGTCTATGCCGACATTGCCCGGCGCACCGACATCGACGTGGTGCTGCATCTGGGGGACTACATCTACGAGCACGGCCGGGTGGGTTATGCGTCTCAGCTTGCGATCGCCATCGACCGAGAGTCGGTACCCGGCCACGAGATCCTGACGCTCGCGGACTACCGCCTGCGCCATGCGCAGTACCGTACCGACAGCGATCTGCGCGCCCTGCATGCGCGGCTGCCCATGATCGCGGTGTGGGACGACCACGACCTGGCCGACAACGCGTGGTCAGGCGGGGCAGAAAACCACGACGAAGCAACCGAGGGCAGCTTTGCCGCACGGCGCGCGGCTGCCGTTCAGGCCTACCACGAGTGGCTGCCGACGCGGCTGCCCGATCCGGCCAACCCGCTGCAGGTTTATCGCTCGTTCGACATCGGCACGCTGGCGTCGATGCACATGCTCGACACCCGGCTGATCGGCCGCGACAAGCAGGTCACGCTCCAACAGTATTTGGACGGCGAGGCTGCCGCCCCGACGCGGCAGCTGCTGGGCCAGCCGCAGGTGGACTGGCTGTCCGCGCGCATGGCCGCATCGGCCGGCACATGGCAGGTGCTCGGCCAGCAGGTGCTCATGATGCGCATGGCCATCCCCTTGAGCATCGCGACCGACTTCAACCTCGAGACGCTGACCGCCTACATGACGGCGCTGGCGCTTCCGGATGCCGCGCGCAGCGACAGCCAGCGGGCCCTGATCGCGCAGCAGAAGGTGCCCTACAACCTGGACGCCTGGGACGGCTACCCCGCCGCCCGCGACACCGTGCTCACGATGGCGCGCAGCCAGGGCAAGAACCTCATCTCGCTGGCCGGCGACACGCACAACGCCTGGGCCGGGAACCTCACCGACCCCTCGGGGCAGAGGGTCGGGGTGGAATTCGGAACCTCCTCGGTGTCGTCCCCCGGCTTCGAGCGGGCGCTGCCGCTGATTGCCAACAACCTGCTGTCCGATGGCTTCCTGCGCATGATCGACGACCTGCGCTACGCCGAAACCAGCAAGCGCGGCTATGCCGTGCTGACGCTGACGCCGGCCGAAGCACGTTGCGACTACATCGAGATCAGCACGGTGTTCAGCCGCGACTATGCGGTGCGGACGGCCGCCACGCTGCGCACGCTGCCGGGTGTCGGCAACCTGCAGGTGCTCGCGGCCTGAGCGTCCACAGCGCCGCTTGCCAGCGCGGCTGCATCCGCAGCGCCTTGTATGGTTGAGGCGCTGGCGCGAATTTTTCCGTGTACGCGCCGGTCGCGCGCAAGGGGTCCGAGAACTTCTCGGTCATCTCGAAGTCGAGGATCAAGGTCTTGTCGGTCATGCCGCGAATCTAGCGGCGTCACCGACAAACCGGCGACGGGGTTGGTGGGAAGAGACGGGCCGAGAAGCCCTTCACGCCATCCCGTACCGCAGCAACCAGTTCCAGATCACCGCCGACCCGTTCGACATCTCGAGCGCGGCCTTCGCATAGCCCATGAGATCGGCGAGCCGCACCTCGGCGCGGATCACGACGTCGTGGCGCTGCAGGTCTTCCTCCCGAACGTCGGCCTGGCGTCGATCGAGTTCGTCGCGCAGCACCGTGGCGTAGGCCCGCGGGCTTTTCAATCGCAGGAACATGATCGGCTCGACCACCGCGTCGAGTTCGGGGTCGACGAAGGTGTGGATCTCGGGATCGCGCGACACGACCTGGTCGCCGTGCGCGTCCCTGATGAGCTGCTGGGCTTCTTCGAGCGCGGCCTCGTTCGCCGCGTAGATCCGGCCGCCGCGTCCTTCGCAGATGAAGATGTACTGGTCGGGCCGCGAGAGCCAGTCGACCGGTCCGCGCTCGGCGAAGACGGCCAGGCCTTCGGCACCGGGCAGCAGCGACTGGCGCAGCGGGTACTTGATGAGCGGGTCTTCAGCGAACATCTTGCAGCTTCCTCGAAATGACGGCCGGTTGGGTGTCGGCGCGTCGATCACCAGGCGCCACCAGCACGTCGCCCGTGGCCCAGCACAGCACGCGCTGCGCGACGCTACCGAACAGGAAATCGGTGAACGGATTTGCGCGGCGCTTGCCGACCACGAGCAGCTCGGCGCGCGCGTGCTGTTGCTGCACCGTGGCCTGTCGCGCCGGGTCGCCGCGGCCGATGGCCGAGAGCACGCGGTTGCGCCGTGCGCTCGACGAGTCGGTCAGCGAGAACAAGCGTTCGCGCGCCTGCCGCATGCTGTCGTGGCGGTAGGTCTTGATGGCGTGGTCCGACACCTCGGCATAGCGCAGCTTGCTTTCGTGCAAGGTGTTGAGCGCATGGAACAGTTCCAGTGCGGCATTCGGATCGAGGCCGTGGGCCAGGCTCACCAGTTCGCGCGATGCGGGCGTGAAGTCGACGGCCACCAAGATGCGTCCGTAGCGCAGGCGCGTGTCGAGCCGCGTCACGAGCACCGGGCAGCGCACCTGCCGCAGCAGGCGCTCCACGGGCTGGCCGCTGAAGAAGGCGCCGGGCGAGCGATCGCGCTCGTGGCTCAGCACGACGAGGTCGACGTAGCGCGCCTCGTCCACGATCTGCGCGAGGCCACCGCTCGGCCCTGCGACCTGCTTGACCAGCACATCGAAGCGCGAAGCCATCGACCGGGTCAGCCCCGCGAGGGCGGTTGCCGCTTCGGCATGCGCGAACGGCGCGAAATCCGCGGGCGCGTACATGAGCTTCAGCAGCGCGCCGTGTTCGGCGGCGAGCAGGGCGGCTCGCTCGACCGCGCGGTTGCCGCGTGCCGAGAGATCGGTGACGGCAAGGATGGATTGAAAAGAAGGCGTGTTGGACGAGACGCCGCCGCCGGGAAGCACGTGCTCCCGCTGAACCTGATGGTGATGCATGACGCACTCCAGTCGAACGCGACCCCGGATGAGGGGGGCGCAGCCGCGCGGGGCAGGTGCCCGGCGGTCGATGGTTTGCGCTGAAAGAGAAAGGAAAGAGGTGGACCGCCGGGCTCAGGAATGTGCGGGCGTCTGCTGAGCCGCCGCTGTCATCCACGCGAACACCGGCGTGTAGCCACCGGGGCGGGACGTCAAGGTGTGGAGGGAGGGCTGGCCGTTCATGCCGGGGAGTCTAGGCCAGATGCGTGCAGATCCAATCAGTACCCGCACGATCCTTGCCAGATTGGAAGGGCGCCGCGCACCGCGTGCGCGGGCCGGCTTCCCCTTTTTTGTTCTCATTTGTCATGTGCAAGGGGAGACGTGTTTCCGTGTCCCCGGTCTTCCTGGAGGTTCACGCATGAGATTCAACCTAGCGCCCCGTCGGGCCGCAGAGATAGCCCATGAGCGCATCGACGATCGAGGCCTCGAGGGCAGCGGGCTCGAACTGCGCGGGCGGCTCGATGACGGCCGCATGCACCAGCGTTTCCATGATCTGCAGCACCACCCAGGTGGCGAGGTCGAGGTTGCGCGGCGCGAGCTCGGCGCGGTGCTCGTCCAGCAGCTGGCGCACGCGCCGGAAGATGTCGTGGTCGGCTGCGCTCTCTTCGCGCGGCGCATCGAAGAAGGGAAACTCCTTTTCGAGCACGCGATGCAGCTCGGGATACACCGCATGCGCCGCGAGCAGCGCACGCACCACGGCCTGCACACGCCCGCGAAGGCTGCGCGCGCGCGACGTGGCCAACACTTCCTCGATGGCCGCGTACATCTGTGCGGCGTGCCGCTCGTGCAGCGCCGTGATCAGCGAGTCCTTGTTCGGAAAGTACTAGTAGAGCGAGCCCACGCTCACGCCGGCGCGTTCGGCGACCACGTTGGTGTTGGTGCCGGCATAGCCCCGCTCTCCCAGAACGCGAGCCGTGGCTTCCAGAATGACCTCGACCATCTGCTGGGAGCGCGCCTGGCGCGGCGCCTTTCTTGGCTGGGGAAGGGATTTCATCGGGCGTCTCGAATGCGAGTTTTCAATACGAGTGAAGGCTCGTATTCTAAGAAGAGCCGAGCAAATGCTCGCATTCAAGAGTTTCCCCATTCGAATCGACATACAGACCATGAACGCCAATGCCTTCGAGGCCCACGCGCCGCGTGCGTTGCCTTCTTCCTTTCCGCTCCTGCAGCCGATCGCTGCGGTCCCGCCCGAACGGGGCACGCGGCTGAAAGCCCATGTCCTCCGGTGCAGCCTCGTGACGCCGCACATGCGCCGCATCACCCTCGGCGGCCCGGACGTCGCGGCCTTCCTGCGCCACGCGGCAGCCGACCAACCTGGCGCCTGGGTGAAGGTGTTCGTGCCCGGCGGCGAAGGGCGGGCCTACACCCTTCGCCGCATCGACCGCGTCGCCGCCACGCTCGAGCTGGACTTCGTGCTGCACGGCGACAGCGGCCATGAAGGCCCGGCCTCGGCCTGGGCGGCGCGGGCGCAACCCGGCGAATACGTCAGCTTTGCCGGGCCGCGCGACGGCGGCTTTGCGCTCCCGGACGACGCGCGCTGGGTGATGCTGGCCGGCGACGCGACCGCGCTGCCCGCGATCCAGTCGATTGCCGCGAGCCTCGGGCCGGAGATCCGCCTCAAGACCTATGTCGAAGTGCCCACGGCCGCCGATGTGCAGGAGATCCGCAGCCAGGCCGTGCTGCGCACCTGCTGGCTCACCGGCGATCCGGCCGAGCCGGGGCTGGCGCTGCAGCAGCAGCTGATGCACCGCCCGCAGCCGGCGGGGCCGGGTTACATCTGGCTGGCGGGCGAGTCGGGCGTGGTGCGCACTTTGCGCGCCCATTTCCTGAACGACCAGGGCCTGGCGCGCACGCGCCTGACCGCCAAGGGCTACTGGAAGCACGGCGAAGCCGATCACCGCGACCGGGCCTGAGCCCGAGGCGCGCTGGCCGGGTCAGTGCTCGGCCGGTGCGTGGCGCGTGCGGGTGTCCGATGGCCGCTCGCCGAAGCGCGCGCGGTACTGCGCCGCGAAATGGCCCAGGTGCAGGAAACCGTGCTTCTGTGCCACGTCGCGCACCCCTGTCTGCATGGACGCAGCCTGCAGCTCGGCGCGCACGCGGTCGAGCCGCAGCTCGCGCAGGAACTCCATCGGCCCCTGGCCCGCATGCTGGCGGAACGCGAGCTGCAGGGCGCGTGCGCTGCAGCCGGCCTCGCGGCACACGTCGGCCAGCGACAGCGGCTGCTCGGCGTGCGCGGCCATGAACTCCTGCGCCTTGCGCACCGCGCGCGGCAGCAAGTGGCGCTGCGTGTCTCCAGCAAGGGCGCGTGAATGGTTGTGACCCGCCGACATCAGCAGGCTCGACATCAGGTATTCCTCGGCATGCTCGGCCAGGCGTCCGCCGCCTTGCAGCGCATTGCCGGCGTCGAGCGTGAGCCGCAGGTAGTCGATGAAGTGCACCAGCGGCGCGAGCGCGGGGTTGTCCAGCGGCACGCCGAGGTCGAACACCAGGTGCTGCCGCACGGGCGCCTGCAGCAGCGCTTCGAGCCGCGACAGCAGCGCCGCGCGCGCGATGCGCACGATCAGGTGCGGGCTGTCGTCGGCCCAGCGCATCGACAGCAGCTCGGTGGGCGAGGGCAGCGAGGCGATGCGCGGCGTGGCTTCGACCTGCTGGCCGCCGCAGCGGATGTCGGCGCCGCCGCGCAACGGAATCTGCAACAGGAAGAAGTCTTGCAGGTAGCCCGGGTCGATCTGCACGCCGGGGCCGTACTGCACGTAATTGAGGCTCACGTCGCGGTGCAGGCGCGCGCTGTGGTGGCAGGCGTCCAGTTCGGTGCGCGGGCGCAGCATCGTGAGGCCGTGCGGGCAGAACACGCGGGCCACGCTCTCGCGTGCCTCGTCCATGTCGTGGCTCTCGAACAGGCGGTAACGCTGCAGCGGCAGCCGTGGGGCGGTGGCGGTTTCCATAGGGAAGCGGAGTGACCCTAGCAAAAAGCCTTCCAGCCCACAATTCGGGCCGTCCCTTGGCACCTGTGTAAAAAACCTGCGCGGCAGGGACAGCCCCTGCGTTTTCGGGATCGGCCGGCGAGGCCTTCCGCTCTACCTTTGGCCCCTTCGCCGAACCGGCGATTCAACCGAGGAGAGCAAGCGTCATGTTCAAGGGTCTCGAAGGCAAAAGCGCCATCGTCACGGGTGGTTCGACATTGATAGGCGCCGGCGTGGTGCGCGCCTTCCACGCGGCGGGCGTGAAGGTGGTCATCGCCGACATCGACGCCGACAAGGGCCAGCCGCTGGCCGACGCACTCGGTGCCGGGGTGCGCTTCGTGCGCACCGACATCACCGACGACGCGCAGGTGAAGGCCTGCGTCGACGAGGCGGTTGCCCGCCACGGCGGCGTGGACTTTCTCGTCAACCTGGCCTGCTCGTACGTGGACGACGGCTTCAAGTCGCCGCGCGCCGACTGGCTCACTTCGTTCAACGTGAACGTGGTCAGCGCCGTCGCGATGCTGCAGGCAGTGCACCCGCACATGGTCGCGGCCGGCGGCGGGGCGGTGGTCAACTTCACCAGCATCTCGTCGCGCGTGGCCCAGACCGGGCGCTGGCTCTACCCCGTGAGCAAGGCCGCGATGGCGCAGCTCACGCGCAACATGGCGATGGACCTCGCGCCCGACCGCATCCGCGTGAACAGCGTCTCGCCGGGCTGGACCTGGTCGGCGGTGATGGACCAGCTGACCGGCGGCGACCGCGCGCGCACCGACCGCGTGGCCGCGCCCTACCACCTGCTCGGGCGCGTCGGCGACCCCGACGAAGTGGCGCAGGTGGTGCTGTTCCTGTGCTCCGAGCACGCGAGCTTCGTCACCGGCGCCGACTACGCGGTGGATGGCGGCTACTCCGCCATGGGCCCCGAGCAGGCCGTGCCGGCCATTCCCCGCCTGATGGAACCCTGATCCCTCCGCACGCAAGCACCACACCACGAGACAACACAGAAGGAACAAGCCATGAAGCGAATCGCCATCGTCGGCGCGGGCCAGTCGGGCCTGCAACTGGGACTGGGTCTGCTGGACGCAGGCTACGAGGTCACGATGTACAGCAACCGTTCGGCGGACGACATCCGCCACGGCAAGGTCATGTCGAGCCAGTGCATGTTCCACACCGCGCTGCAGGTCGAACGCGACCTCGGGCTCGACCAGTGGGCCAACGACTGCCCCACGGTCGACGGCATCGGTTTCGCCGTGCTGCACCCCGAGCAGAAGGGCGCCAAGGCCATCGAATGGGCGGCGCGGCTGAACTCCAGCGCGCAGTCGGTCGACCAGCGCGTGAAGGTGCCGGCGTGGATGGCGCAGTTTCAGCAGAAGGGCGGCGAGCTGGTCTTCAAGGACGCCGGCATCGACGACCTCGAAGCCTGCACCCGCAGCCACGACCTCACGCTGGTGGCCAGCGGCAAGGGCGAGATCTCGAAGCTCTTCGAGCGCGACGCCGCCAAGTCGACCTACGACCAGCCGCAGCGCGCATTGGCGCTCACCTACGTGAAGGGCATGCGCCCGCGTACGCCGTTCTCGGCCGTGTGCTTCAACCTGATTCCGGGCGTGGGCGAGTACTTCGTGTTCCCGGCGCTCACCACCAGTGGCCCGTGCGAGATCATGGTGTTCGAAGGCGTGCCGGGCGGCCCGATGGACTGCTGGGCCGACGTGAAGACGCCGCAGGAGCACCTCGCGCGCAGCAAGTGGATCCTCGACACGTTCACGCCCTGGGAGGCCGAGCGCTGCCAGGACATCGAACTCACCGACGACAACGGCATCCTCGCGGGCCGCTTCGCACCCACCGTGCGCAAGCCGATTGCCACGCTGCCTTCGGGCCGCAAGGTGCTCGGCCTGGCCGACGTGGTCGTGCTCAACGACCCGATCACGGGGCAGGGCTCGAACAACGCGGCCAAGTGCGCCGACACCTACCTGAAGAGCATCCTGGCGCGCGGCGACGGCGCAGCCGATGCGCCGTGGATGCAGCAGACCTTCGACCGCTACTGGTTCGGCTACGCGCAATGGGTCACGCGCTGGACCAACATGCTGCTCGCACCGCCGCCGCCGCATGTGCTCAAGCTGCTCGGCAGCGCCGGCGCCGTGCCGCCGATGGCCAGCGCCATCGCCAACGGCTTCGACGACCCGCGCACCTTCTTCCCGTGGTTCGCCGATCCGCAAGAGGCCGACCGCTACCTCGACACCTGCACTGCCGCTGCGGCAGCGGCGTAGGCGGAGCCAGCGCATGACACGACGCGTGGCCATCGTCGGCGCCGGCCAGTCCGGCATGCAGCTCGCCCTGGGCCTGTTGGCCAAGGGATACGCGGTGACGGTGTACGCGAACCGCACGGCGCAGGAAATCTTCGACGGGCCGGTGATGTCGAGCCAGTGCATGTTCGAGACCGCGCTGCAGACCGAGCGCGAACTGGGGCTCGACAGCTGGGCCGACACTTGCCCGCTCGTCGAGGGCATCGGCATGTCGGTGCGCAGCCCCGAGGGCCACCGCGCCATCGCGTGGGCAGCGAAGCTCGACGGCCCCGCGCAGTCGGTCGACCAGCGCCTGAAGATCGCTGCGTGGATGCATCTGTTCGAAGCGCGCGGCGGCCGTCTCGTGCACCAGGACGCCGACCTCGACACGCTGGAAGAGGGCGCGCGCACGCACGACCTCGTGGTCGTTGCGAGCGGCAAGGGCGAGATCTCGGCGCTGTTCCCTCGCGACGCGGCGCGTTCGCCGTTCGACCAGCCGCAGCGCGCGCTGGCGCTCACCTACGTGAAGGGCATGCGCCCGCGCGACTCCTTTTCGGCCGTGAGCTTCAACCTCATTCCGGGTGTCGGCGAGTACTTCGTGTTCCCCGCGCTCACCACCAGCGGCCCGTGCGAGATCATGGTGTTCGAAGGCGTGCCCGGCGGCCCGATGGACTGCTGGGACGACGTGAAGACGCCGCAGGAGCACCTGGCGCGCAGCAAGCAGATCCTCGCCACCTTCCTGCCCTGGGAAGCCGAACGCTGCGCGCACATCGAGCTGACCGACGACCACGGCGTGCTGCGTGGCCGCGTTACGCCCCTGGTGCGCCACCCGGTCGCCACGCTGCCTTCGGGTCGTCAGGTGCTGGGCCTTGCCGATGCGGTGGTGCTCAACGACCCGATCACGGGGCAGGGGTCGAACAACGCAGCCAAGGCGGCCGACATTTATCTCAAACGCATCCTCGAGCACGGCGACGCGCCCTTCGATGCTGCGTGGATGCAGCAGCCGTTCGACCGCTACTGGGAAGGCTACGCCCGCTGGGCCACCGACTGGACGCACAGCCTGCTCGCACCGCCCGCACCGCACCTGCAGAAGCTGCTGCAGAGCGCCACCCACATGCCTGCGGTGGCGAGCGCGGTGGTCAACGGCTTCGACGATCCCCGCAACTTCGCGCCCTGGTGGTTCGACGCGGCCGAAGCCGACCGCTTTCTGGAAACGAAGGCGCGCGAGGCGGTGGTCGACCGCTTCGACCGGCGCGACTTCCGCAAGGCGCTCGGCCAGTTCAGCACCGGCGTCACGGTCATCACCACGCGCGCGCTCGACGGGCGCCGCGTCGGCATGACGGCCAACTCGTTTTCGTCGGTGTCGCTCGACCCGCCGCTGGTGCTGTGGAGCCTCGCGCGGCAGGCGCCCAGCGTGGCCGACTTCACCGGCGCGAGCCACTTCGCGATCAACGTGCTGGCCGCGCCGCAGCACCACCTGTCGCGCCAGTTCTCGACGCCACAGGCCGACAAGTTCGGCGGCGTCGATTGCTGCGAAGGCACGGCCGGCGTGCCGCTGCTCAACGGCGTGCTCGCGCGCTTCGTGTGCCGCAACGTGCGGCAGTACGACGGCGGCGACCACCTGATCTTCATCGGCGAGGTCGAAGGCTACGAACGCTTCGACGGCGAGCCGCTGGTTTTTCACTCGGGCTACTACCAAGTCACGACGCGCCATCCGGAATGCGTACAGTGAGCACCTGGTTCCCCACGTCCACCTTTCAGCATTGAACGGAGTCACACACCCATGCAGAACAAGGCATCCCCATCGTCGTCGCAAGACATTCGCATCCAGACCAGCGACGGCAGCGGCAGCTTCGGCGCCTACCTCGCCCTGCCGCGCGGCGGCACCGGCCCGGGCCTGGTGCTCGCGCAGGAAATCTTCGGCGTCAACAAGACCATGCGCGACGTGGCCGACTACTACGCCGAAGAAGGCTACGTGGTGCTCGTGCCCGACCTGTTCTGGCGCCAGGAGCCCGACGTGCAGCTGGGCTATTCGCCCGACGACTGGCAGCGCGCCTTCGCGCTCTACCAGGGCTTTGACGAAGCGCTCGGCATGCAGGACATGCAGGCCGCGATCACCGCGCTGCGCCAGCGCCCCGAGGTGCCCGGCGGCAAGGTCGGCGTGCTCGGCTTCTGCCTGGGCGGCAAGCTGGCCTACCTCGCGGCCTGCCGCACCGACGCGGATGTGGCGGTGGGCTACTACGGCGTGGGCATCGACGCCGCGCTCGACGAGGCCGACCGCATCCGATGCAAGCTGGCGCTGCACGTGGCCGAGCTCGACGGCTTCTGCCCGCCCGAAGCGCGCGACCGCATCGTGCAGACCCTGCGCGGCCGGCCGAACGTCGAGGTGCACGTGTACCCCGGCGTCGACCATGCCTTCGCGCGCGTGGGCGGCGAACACTTCCACCGCGCCTCGGCCCTCATGGCGCACGAGCGCAGCGTGGCCG
Source organism: Variovorax sp. EBFNA2 (assembly GCF_033802765.1). Lineage (NCBI taxonomy): Bacteria > Pseudomonadati > Pseudomonadota > Betaproteobacteria > Burkholderiales > Comamonadaceae > Variovorax > Variovorax sp. EBFNA2. The sequence continues at coordinate 4,735,779 of NZ_CP138496.1, read as the reverse complement.
CGCTGAAGTCGGCCATCGGCCCGAACTACGACCTGGCGGCGCTGTGGGACAAGCACTGCGAGTACGAGTTCGGCACCCGCAACGTCGACGACACCATGGGCACGATGGTGGCCGAGCCCTACGTGAACCACATCCCGACCATGACCGGCGGCGTGGGCTACCAGAACCTGCACGCGTTCTATACGAACCACTTCGTCAACAGCAACCCGCCCGACACCTCGCTGGTGCCGATCTCGCGCACCGTGGGCGCGACGCAGGTGGTCGACGAAATGCTGTTCTGCTTCACCCACACCACCGAGATCCCGTGGATGCTGCCCGGCGTGGCGCCCACCGGAAAGCGCGTGGAGATTCCGCTGCTCGCGGTCATCAAGTTCCGCGGCGACAAGCTCTACCACGAGCACATCTACTGGGACCAGGCGAGCGTGCTGGTGCAGGTGGGCCTGCTCGACGCGGCGCTGCTGCCGGTGGCGGGCGTGGAAACGGCACGCAAGCTGCTCGACGAGACGCTGCCGTCGAACGCGCTGTTGACGCGCCCCCGCGGCTGAGTCGCTTTGCGGTGATTCTTCAGGCGCCGTTGTTGGCCGGCGGCGCCTGCTGCAAGCGATAGTCGCGCGGCGCCACGCCGTGCTGCTTGCGGAATGCCGCGGTGAAGCGGCCGTGGCACTCCCACCCCGCTTCGGCCGCGATGGCCTGCACGCTGAGTTGCGTGTCGCGCAGCAGCCGCGCGGCCAGCGCCAACCGCTCGGCCACGAGCAGGCCGTAGACCGTCGTGCCCTCGGCTTCCTTCACATGGGCCTGCAGCCGCGTGGCGCGCAGGTCGAGCCGCTGCGCGAGCGCATCGACCGTCCAGACCTGCGCCGGCGCTTCACCGAGCAGCGCACGGAGCCTGCGCACTGTCTGCGCGGCCGCACCGCCGTGGGTGTCTTCTGAGCGCGCAGGACGCAGCAGTTGTTCCAGGTCGAGCAGCACGCAGGTCAGCAGCTCGGTCGCACGCGCATGGAACAGCGGCACGAAGGCCGGCCGATCGGAAGGCTCGTCGCCGATGCGCGCCAGGCAGTCGCGCACGCGCGGCGTGAGCGCCGCGTTGCACAGCACCCGGCCGTCGTCGCGCTCGACCAGCTCGCTCATCTGTCGTGCGGGCAGCCGCACGCCCAGCGCATGCAGCCAGCGCGGCAGCAGGTCGCGCCGCAGGCGGAACTGCACGAAGTTGTTGCGACAGGCGCCGGGAATGTGGATGAGGTAGCCGCCGTCGCGGTTCGGCGTGCGCAGCAACGCGCGGTCGACGCGGAAGTCGAGCGGCCGGCCTTGCGCGCTGCCGATCTCGCCCGTGACGTGGCCCGCGAGAAAGAAGGTCAGCAGCAGCTCGTTGCCGGGCGCCAGCTGCACGTGCAGGTCGTCGTTCAACCTGAAATCGAAGTACAGCGCGCTCGCGCCTTCCCACGGCATGGTGCGCAGCCGCAGGATGCGGCCGCCGTCGTCGGGCCAGCGCACCTCGCGGCTCGCGCCATCGTGCAGCGCCGGCAGTGCGAGCGGGCGATCGGCGGGCAGACGGATCAGCGCGGCGTTGAAATCGTCCTCGCGCAGCGCGGCGGCCGTGAGGGACGAGGGCTGGATCGGCACAGTCTGCGATGGGATCGGCATAGAAAACCCTGACAGGCGGCGTTAGCGTTGCAACACTTTGGTTTGAACGGAGTTTATGGATGAATGCTCGACGTGTCTGCCGGTTTCTGGGGCTCCTGGCGGCCCTCGCCGCGGGGTGGATGCCGGCGCTTGCCGGTGCGCAGAGTGCCTGGCCTTCGCGGCCGATTCGCCTCGTCGTGCCCTTCGTGGCGGGCGGCGGTGCCGACGTGGCCGCGCGGCTCATCGCGGCCAAGCTGCAGGTGCAGCTGGGTCAGCAGGTGGTGGTCGACAACAAGCCGGGCGGCAACACGCTGATCGGCGCGCAAGAGATCATGAAGGCCGCGCCCGACGGCTACACGCTGCTGTGGTCCATCGACCAGACCTTCGTGCTCAACCCCTCCCTCTATAACCGGCTGCCCTACGACCCGAGGAAAGACTTCACGCCGGTGGCGCTGGCCATCACCTCGCCCACGGCCGTCATTGCGCGCACCCAACCAGGCAGCGTGGGGGACGTGCATGAGCTGGTGAAGCGTGCCAAGGTCGACCCCGGAAAGATCAACATCGGCGCGGCCGCGATCCTGTCGCAGATGGCGCTCGAAGAGTTCAACCGCAGCGCCGGCATCGAGACCACGCGCGTGCCCTACAAGGGCAGCGCCGAAGTGGCGCAGGCCACCATCGCGGGCGACATCGACGCCGCCTTCGACGGCATGGCGCCCTATGTGCAGTTCGTGAAGGCGGGGCGCGCGAAGATCCTGGCCGTCACCTCGGCCAAGCGCTTCTCGGGCCTGCCCGACGTGCCCACGCTCGACGAGCTGGGCTACAAGGGCGTCGACTTCTCCGTGTGGTTCGGCGTGGTCGGCCCGGCCGGCCTGCCGCCCGAGATCGCCAAGCGCGTGAGCGACGGCGTCGACTGGGCGATCCGCCAACCCGACGTGGTCGAGAAGCTGCTGGTGTTCGGCTTCGAGCCGGCCGCGCAGACCAGCGCAGCAGCACTCAAGGGCCGCATCGATAGCGACCTGGCGCGCTACAGCCCGGTGATCCGCAGGCTCGGCTTCAAGCTCGACTGAGAAGGGTGCGCGTCATGAAAACCGCGGGCCTGATCGGAGGCGTCGCGTGGCCTTCCACGCTCAGCTACTACCGCTTGTTGAACGAGCACATCCAGCGCGAACTCGGCGGCCTGCACTCGGCCCGCTGCGTGATCGTGAGCCTGGACTTCGCCGGCGTCGTCGCCGCCATGACCGAAGGGCGCGGCGACGACGCACGCGCCCAGATGGAAACCGCGGCGCGCCAGGCCCGTGCGGCCGGCGCGGAACTCATCGCGATCCTCGCGAACACCGGTCACTTCGCAGCCGACGCCGTGCAGGCCGCGGCGGGCGTGCCGCTGGTGCACGTGGCGCGTGAAACCGGCGACGAGATCGCGTCGCGCTTCCCATCGATGCGCCGCCTCGGCCTGCTGGCCACGAGCTTCGCGCTCGACGCGCCGTTCTTCGGCCAGATGCTGGGGGAGGGCGCGGGCTTCGAGCTGGTGCTGCCCGACGCCGCGCAGCGGCGCACGCTCGACGCGGCCATCTTCGGACCGCTTGCGCGCGGCGAGGCCAGCCCCGCCGACGCCGCCGTCATCTCGACGCTGTGCAACGCGCTCGTGGCGCGCGGCGCGCAAGGCATCGTGCTCGGCTGCACCGAGTTGAGCGCCGTGAAGCCCTGGATCGCCTGCGCCGCACCGCTGTTCGATTCCACCGACATCCACGCCCGCGCCATCGCGCGCGAGATGACCCGGGCCTGAATCCATTTCCACACAGAGAACGAAAGAGAGACCTTTGCATGCAGACCGCCGACTTCCCCTTGCCCTTTGTCAATGCGCCCTACAGCCGCGCGATGTTCGACGACGAATGGATCTTCGTCTCCGGCACCATCGGCATGGACTACGACACGCAGACGCTCGCCGTCAGTGCCGAAGACCAGACCCGGCTGATGGTGCGCAACATCGAGAAGTACCTCGCGGCCTGCGGCGGGCGGCTCGAGCAGGTCATCAACTACACGCTGATCGTGGCTGGCGCCGAGCACCTGGGCGCGGTGGTGCAGACGCTGTCCGAAGTACTGCCCTGCAAGCCGACCGGCACCGCCATGCTGGCCGGCATCGCCGTGCCGAAGGCCTGGGTGGAGATGCAGGTGATTGCGCGCAAGAGCCAGCCGGTGAGCGAGGCCAAGCCATGACACCGCGTTCCAGCGGGTGGGTGCGCATCGGTTTTTGCGCGCTTGCCTGTGTCGTGGCCGGTTGTGGCGGCGACAGCGGCGGTGGTGGAGGATTCTTCGGTGGACCCGTCGTCACGACGCCACCCCCCGCACCGTCTGTGTCGAGCGAGAAGTACAGCGCCGAGGTGCGCTGGACGCAGTACGGCCTGCCGCACATCAAGGCCAAGGATTACGCGGGCCTGGGCTACGGCCATGGCTATGCCGTTGCGCGCGACCACTTGTGCCTGCTCGCCGATCGCGTGCTCACGCTGCGCGGCGAACGCTCGGAACGCTTCGGCCCCGACGGCCTGGCGACTGTGGCGTTTCTGCAGCTTCCCAACCTCGACAGCGACCTGTTCTACCGCGTGCAGCTGTCGGACGATGAGGTCGAGACCGCCTGGAAGGGCCTGTCCGCCGACGCGCGCCAGCTCGCCGAAGGCTACGCCGCCGGTTTCAATCGCTGGGTGCGCGACATGGCGCCCGAAGCGCGTCCCGCCGCGTGCAAGGACCTCGCGCTGCCGCAGATGACCGTCAGCGATGTGGTGCGCGCCACGATGCAGGTGGGCTCGCTGTGGAAGGCGATGAGCGTCGCAGCGTATGCCTCGGCATCGGCCTGGAATCAGCTGGACGCGCCACCTGTGGCAAAGGCCAAGGGCGACCGCCCACCGACGCAGCGCATGGCGAGCAACGCCTGGGCCTACGGCGCCGAGGCCACGGGCACGAACACCTCGATCATGGTCGCCAACCCGCACACGCTGTGGCAGGACCACTGGCTGCTGATGCACCAGATGCACCTCACCATTCCCGGCGAGATCGATGTGATGGGCGCCGACTTCCTGGGCCTGCCGCTGCCGCTGTCGGGCTTCACGAAGCATCTGGCCTGGAGCATCGAGGCGCCCTCGACCGTGACCTACCCGCTGCTGGTGGCGCTGGACGTGAAGCCCGGCGCGACGCCTTCGTACACGGTCGATGGCGCCCCGCGCGAGCTGACGATGAAGACCGTCGCATTGCGCGTGAGGCAGCCCGACGGCAGCGTGCGCACGCAAAGCCACGACCTGCCGTACTCGCACCTCGGGCCGCTGTACCGGTTGCCGGCGGCAGCGGGCCGCCCGGCCGGCTGGCATGCCGTGACCGATCCCAACGTGGCGAATGCGCGCGCGCTCGACCAGATCCTCGCGGTGGCAAAAGCGCGCGACATCGGCGGTTTCGAGCAGGCGGTGGCGCGCAACCGCGGCATCACGGCGCACCTGATCGCGGGCGACAGCCAGGGGCAGGCGATGTACATCGAGTCGGGGCCGCTGCTCGACATCGGCGATGCCGCGTTGCGCGACTGCGCCGTGGTGCCGCCGCCCGACGACGCCACCGTGCCGGCCGCGCTCGACGGCCGCCGCAGCGCCTGCGCCGTGCGCGATGACGAGGGGCGGCCGCGCCTCGCACCGGCCAGCCGCATTCCAGCGCTCGCCACGCGGGGCATCGTGCAGAACGCCAACGACAGCTACAGCCTCTCGCTGGTGGGGCGCCAGCTCGATGGGTACTCATTGCTGCTCGGCAGTCCGAAGGCTGCGCCTGGTGCGCGCACGCTGATGTCGCAACGGCAGATCGAAGACAGCCTGGCCGACAGCCGCATCGACGTGGCCGAAGCCACTGACCTGGTGTTCGGCAATCGCAACTACCTGGCCGAGACCACGCTCGATGCCGTGCTGGCCGCCTGCACCAGCGCCAAGGGCGATGCCACGGTGCAGCGTGCCTGCGGCATCCTGGCTGCGTGGGACCGGCGCCACCACGTCGACAGCCGCGGCACCTTGCTGTTCACCGAACTGGGCCCTCGGCTCGAGGGCGTGCCGGGCCTGTATGCGCAACCCTTCGACCCGGCGCATCCCTTCCGCGTGCGGCCGGTGTCGTCAGCGCCGGGCGTGACGGCTGGCATCGTCGCGGCCGTGCGCGACACGGCGAATGCGCTCGCGGCGCTGGGGCTGCGTGGCGACGAGCGATGGGGCGACATGCTGGCGCGGCCCACGCCGCGCGGCCGCGTGCCGCTGCATGGCGGCCCGGGCGGGCAGGGCGTGCTCAATGCGCTCGAGGGTGCGCCGCTCACGAAAGAGGGCTACGGCGACATCATCGCGGGCACGTCGTACGTGCATGTGGTCACGTGGGCGCAGGGCCAGCCGGTGGCGCGCGTGATGATGGCGGGCGGGCAGTCGAGCGATCCGGCGTCGCCGCACCACGACGACCAGCTCGAACTTTTCTCGCGCAAGCAGCTGGTGAAGCCGCCTTTCACCGAGGAAGAGATTGCGGCCGATCCGAAGCTGGAGCGGCGCACGTTGCGCGAGTGACGATGTCGCCAGGCCGGGGCCTGGCGATGCCGTCGCTCAGACCGTCATGCCTTGTTCAACGTCGAGCGTCTTGCGGCGCGCCATCGCCAGGTTCGACTTGGTCTTGTCCAGCACCAGGTAGACGAACAGGCCTTCCTTCTTCTGCATCGGGCGGATGATGTGGTACTGCTTGCCGAGCGTGATCAGCATGTCTTCGATGGTGTCGTTCAGGCCGAGGTCGCGCATGGTGCGCAGCTTGGCGCGGACCACTTCGGTGTTGCCCGCGGCGGCCACTTCAAGGTCGACGCCCGCGCCGATCTGGCCGAGGATCATGCCGCTGCTCGAGTCGACCAGCGCTGCGCACAGGGCGCCGTCGCAGGTCATCAGTTCGTCCATGGATTGCTTGATATTTGCCATCGAAATCTTTCCTAGTCCTCGCCCCTGAAAGTCGGCGGCCACCCGGGCGAAGGGGATGGGCGGCCACCGGTGTCGAATGGGTGTTGCGGTGCGCCGGCGTCCGGCGCCCGCGTCAGGCGTGCTGCAGCAGCTGCGTCGCCTGTTTCGCGAAGTAGAGGACCTGGCCGATGATGGCGTCGCGGCTGGTGACCACGCTCACGATCAGCGTCATCTCGGGGTGCCGCGCCTGCAGCATCAGGATGTGGCCGTGCGTGGCCTCGATGGCCACGTTGTCGCAATGGCCCAGCTGGCTTTCCTCGCCGGCCACGGCGCCCAGGGCGGCGAGCGAACTGGCAATGGCCGACAGGCGCGCGACCTGCGCGGTGTTCTCGACGCGCGCGGCCAGCTCGAGGCCGTCTTCGGTGGAGATCACCACGGCCTTCACGCCCTTGATTTCCCGCATCAGGGTGTCGATGGCCGATTCCGCTGCCAGCCTGATTCTTGGAGTGATGTTCATTGCTGCCTGAATGGAAGAAAAGAAGAAGAAGGGGAGTGCGCCGCGGCGTCAGACCTCGAGCTGGAGCAGGAGCAGCTCCAGCAGCTGCACGACCTGCTGCGGATCGGTGACGTTGGCCGGCAGCACCGGGCACACGACGCCCTTGGCCTCCATGCGCCGGGCGTAGGCGTCGAGGCCGGGGTTCGGGTGGTTTTCCATGCGGCCCACCGCGACCACGCAGGCGGTCTGCGCAATCAACTCTGCAAAGCCGTCGAGGTAGATGTCGAGGTCGGCCAGCGGGTCGGGGCGGCTGTTGTCCACGAGGATCACCACGCCGAGCGCGCCGCGGCCCAGGATGCGCCACATGAAGTCGAAGCGCATCTGGCCGGGCGTGCCATACAGGCGCAGTTTTTCGCCGTTGTCGAGCGTGAGTTCGCCGTAGTCCAGCCCGACCGTGGTGGTGGCCTTGGCCACCGATGTGTCGCTGTTGCGCACGTCGGTGCTCACGGGCGGAATCTCGCTCACGCCGGCGATGGCCGTGGTTTTGCCGGCGCCCATGGTGCCGGTGAAGAGGATCTTGTGTTCTACGGTCATTGAGGGCCTGGCGGCTGCAAGCCGAGTCGGTTCCTGATGCGTGCCAGCAGACCAGGCTGGACGGCGTCGCGCGTCGGCGCGGGAAAGCGGCTGTCGGGGAAGACGCTGTCGGGCGCCGATGCAGCCACCAGGGCGCCGGCGGTGGCGGTGGCGGGGCGCTCGAGCAAGCCCGCGCGCCGCAGGTCGGCCAGGAAATCCGCGCATTCCTGGCGCGTGGCGGGCGAGCGCTGCTGGAGCGACAGCACCGAGGCGGGCCGGTTGGACATCAGCGTGGCCAGCCGAAGGCGGATCGGCGCTTCGAGCACCGCGGCCGGCGGCCAGCGCAGCATGCGGAATTCTTCGTGCTCGCTGATCGGCGCCTCGGTTGCGGCCAGTCCCAGTCCGCGGGCATGGACCACCATCGCGCCGAGGCGGTTGAGCGCCACTTCCAGCGCGTCGGTGTGCAATGGCAGGGCCAGGAAGGGGCCGCGTTGCGGGTCGGCATGGGCGACGGTCAGCGTGGGCACCGCCGTCTGGGGCGAGGCCGCCGCGATGGCGACTTGTTCGCCCACGACCCGCAGGTCGGCCTGGTCGGCCTTCCACGACCAGTTCTGGTGGGTCCGGTGGTCGAGCAGCCGGATCAGCGACTTGAGCAGCACTTCTTCGCGGTGCGGCAGCCCCTCGACGCTGTAGCTCAGCAAGGCGCGTTGACTCTTGGGAACGGTGTTAACGACCGTCATGGCCCCTCCGGACGCTGCAGTTCGACGCCCGATCGTCCGAACGATGTGCGCTCAACCGTATCGAAAGCGCCGATTCGTGGCGGCATCGCCGTTCTATTTGCAACTTGAGAACTCACTGGAGGAAGTTGGGCGGGGGCGCCGATCTCAATGTCGAGTCAGAGAACTAAAGTTTTCTGTTTGAATTGTTATGTGAAAATATAACAGTTGTTGCAAATAAAAACACAAGATTACGAACAACTGTTTTCAGTGGGTCGCGGACGCGACAAAGCCTCGCGGGCCGCTGGGCAGCGCGCGAGGCGTCAGAGGGGGTGAAAAGGGCGGGCGCGCAGAACGGCGCCCGCCGGGGCGTCAGTTCGCCAGTTGCGCCTGCAGGTCGGCCACTTGCCGGCGCAGGTCCGCGTTTTCGGCCGTGAGTTCGGCCACGCGCTGTTCCAGTTGCTGGACAGCGTCGAGCGACGCCGTTTCGGCGCCGTCTTCGGTCTCAGGCGCCGCTTCGCGTGACTTGCGCTTGGCTTCGCGCACGCGCTTGGCGGCCTGCTTGAGTTCGTCCTTGCCGGCGTTGGCGGCCGTCACCTGCTCTTCGGCGGGCAGGGACGCGACGGCCGCGGCCGTGTTGATCGAGATCACGCCCGATTTCACGGCCGCCACCAGCTCGGGCGCGGCCTGCTTCTGGATCTTCTCGATCATCGTGACCTGGCTGCTGCTCAGGCGCGCGGCGCGGGCGATGGCCTCGCGGCTGTTCATCGGCACGGGCGGCGGCAGGGCCTCGTCGGACGCCGGAGACGCAGTCGAAGCGGACGCGTCGTCGACATCGAAAGGCGGGTCGTCCGCCGTGGTCGGGGTGGTGACGGTGCTGCGGGCGCGGCGCTCGTCCACGATGTCTTTCTTGCGCAGGGCGAGCACGCCGCGCAGGTAGTCCGAGATGCTGCGGCGGCCCAGGTGCTGGTCGATCATCCACAGGTGCACGTCCTGCAGTGTCTTGAAGCGCGTGTTCTGCACGGTCTGGAAGGGCAGGCCGTGTTTCTGGCAGATGCCGTAGCGGTTGTGGCCGTCCACCAGCACGTCGCCCCACAGCACCAGCGCGTCGCGGCAGCCTTCGGTGAGGATGCTGCGTTCGAGGGCTTCGTACTCCTCCGGCGTCAAGGGATCGATATAGGCTTTGAGTTCTTCGTTGACGACGATGTTCATGGGTACGGGAGCGGGGAAAGGGCCGGAATTTTAGATGCCCGCACTCGTGCGGGTCGTGGGAACCGCCAGCGGCCTGTCCCATTCGAGCGGCGCGATCTCGCGGCAGACGATGCGCGTGGTGGCTGCGGTCGAAGGATCCGCTGCGGCGCACAGCGCCACGAGATGCTTTGGCGTGGGCCGCAGTTGCCAGTAATGCCAGCGCTGCACAGCGTCGTCGCCCGTGCGTGAATCCGCGAGCGCGAAGCCGATGGTGCCCGGGTCGTCCAGCGCAAAACCGAAGCTGTCGAGCGGTATCTGCAGGCCGAGGCCGCGCGCCTTGATGTAGCTTTCCTTCAGTGTCCACAGCTCGAAGAAGCGCTCGGCCTGGTCCGTCGACGGCAATGCGTCCAGGGCCTGCGCTTCGGCTGGCGAGAAGTAGTGGTTGGCCACATCGAGCGCCGCCTTGCGTTCGACGTTCTCGACATCGACGCCCAGTTCGATGTGGCGCGCAACGGCCAGCACGATGAGCCCGTCGGTGTGGCTGAGGTTGAAGTTCAGCCCGACTGCTTCACGGGCATCGCATGTGCCGATGCGAGGCCGCCCGAAAGCGTTGGTTGCGAACTGCCAGGCCTGCGGCGCGACCGGGGCGTAGCGCGACAGCACCGATCGCACCAGCGTGCGTGTCAGCAGGTAGCGATGACGGTCGCGTGCGAAGTGAAAGCGCGCCTGTTTCGACAGCTCTTCTGCGCTGAGCAACGCACGGCAGGCTGCCGTCAGCTCGGGATTGCCGGCGTCACCGTGAAAGCAGAACCAGAGGTGAATATCGCCCGGGGGCAGTGAAATAAGTGAAGCGGCGCTTGGCATGAAGGGCCACAGCTTAGAGGCGACGAAGAGCGATCCAAGGCCGTGCTGGCATCTTGCTCATGAAAAATGATGCGTTCTGAAGTGGACTATCATCGCGATCCCCCGCAGGGGCGATGCCGGGCTCCGCGTTGGTGCAGAGCTTCCGGACCCTGCGATTCTCTGCCCCGAATTCTCGCGGGGACCCACATCACTCGATTCGAACGGTGGCCCGGAAGGTCATCACGGTGACTTGAAGCTTGCATATAAATAGGAATGATTCTTATTTGTATCTATGCATAAAAAGTAGTAATCGGCTTGCGGACCGTTGCGGCTCGCTCACAGGAGGAAGAGGTGTTGAACATGCCAGTGAATTCGTCCGAGCCTTCGCTCGGAGAAGTCTTCATCGCCCATCGCTCGCAGCTTTGGCGCGTCGCCCGCAAGATCGTCAACACGGCGGATCTGGCCGACGACGTGGTGCAGGACGCCTACCTGAAGATCGTCGACGGCCCTTGCGTGCGGCACGCCGACCGTCCCATCGGCTACTGCTGCCAGGTGGTGCGCAACATGGCACTGGACTACTGCCGCCGCCACCGTGTCGAGGCCAGCTATCGCACCTTCGACGTCGACGTCGAGCTGTTGGACGTGCCGGACGTCGGCACGCCGGACCGCATGATGTGCGAGCGCCAGGTCATCACCGCCATCGATCAGGTGCTGTCCGGGCTCGCGCCGAAAACGCGACTGGTGTTCGAGCTCTATCGCCTGGAAGGCCTGACGCAGCGAGAGATAGCGGCGCGCCTGGGTTGCGCGCTCGGGCTTGTGAACGGCCTCATCGCCGAAGCTGCGACGGCCATCAAGTCGTGTGGCCATCTGCTGCTTGAACGCGGCTCGCGCTAGAGGTCGTCGCCCGCCGGTGGGAAGGGGCATGCCCGTTTCCCGCGAGAATGCGCGCTGTACGCAGTGACCGGCGCTCAAGACCCGGTCTGCACGGACCACGCGAACGGCTTTCAAGAATGACACAGGAAAAAGACGATCCCCTCTGGGACACCGCATGGGATTGGGTTCAGCGCGAACACGACCGCGAGAACTTCGATGACGCGGCGCGCACGGAAATGACCGCCTGGCTCCTGGCAGAGCCCGCGCATCGCCGTGCCTACGACAAGGCCGCGCAACTCTGGCTGCTCGCCGGTTTCGTGCCGCCTGCCAACGATTTCGGTGACGGCGACGAAGCGCCCGACGCCGGCAAGTAAGCAAGCCAGCCAGATCTTCCCGCCAACGCGCGCCGCGCGTTGTGGCCATGGCCCCGCCAGCCCACCTCGGCGGACGCAGCCATCTCTTCGCAAGTGCGCCCTCGTGAAATGAACAGATTCGCTCCCGAAGCGTCCTGTTGGCAGGGGCGCTGCAATTCGATCCGGTCCGCAATCGGTGATCGGGCGCTCCTTCTGTTCAATCACACAAGGATGCACCGATGTCGACGAGCTGTTTTGACCGTGAAGACGAAGTCTTCATCGTTCTGGTCAATCACGAAGACCAGTACTCCATCTGGCCCCACTGGAAAGCCGTTCCCGGCGGATGGACCGCCGTCGAAGGCGTTCGCGGCGACAAGAAGACCGCACTGGCCTACGTCGAGAGCCACTGGACCGACATGCGGCCGCGCTCGCTGCGCGATTGGATGCAGCAGCAACAGGACAAAGAGAGCGCACAGGCCACGGAACGCGCGGCCGGTTGATGGGCATGCAGGCGCCTCTTTCGCTTCTGTGCCTGCCCTGCGCGGGCGCCAGCGCCGCCATGTACCTGCGCTGGCGTCGTTTCCTGCCGCCGTGGGTGCGCATCGTACCGGTCGAACTGCCGGGGCGCGGCGCGCGGATGGGCGAGGCCTTCGTGGAAGATTTCGATGCCATGGTCGCGCGGATCTGCGCCGAGCAGGCCGATGCCATGCGCGGCGACTTCGCGCTCTTCGGCCACAGCATGGGCGCGTTGCTGGCACAGGGCGTGGCCCGCAGGCTCCAGGCCTCGCGCCGGCCGATGCCGCGCGCGCTGCTCGTGTCCGGCTGCGCAGCCCCCTCGCGACGCGACCCCGAGCGCTTCGACGGTGGTGAAGATGACGCCTCGCTGATCACCGAACTGCGCAAGCAGGGCGGTACGCCCGAGGAGGTGTTCGCCAGCGACGAACTCATGCGCATCACGCTCGACACGCTGCGAGCCGACCGCCGCGTCTGCCGCAGCCACGACGCGCGTGCCGCGACCGGTGCGCTGCCGCTGCCGCTGTCCCTGCACGCCTTCGCAGGGCGGCAGGACGACATCGAGGTGCCGGCCATGGCCGCCTGGGCCAAGGAAACCGCAGGCGCCTTCACGCTCGACTGGTTCGACGGCGGCCATTTCTTCCTGCGGCAGCACGAGACCGAATTTCTTGCCGCGCTCACACGGCATCTGCCGACACAGACACATCTTCACGCGCACCAAAGGGTCGATCCATGAATGAACTGCTCGCGACGGCATCCGCCAGCCGGCCACCGCGCAATTTCGTGGCGCATCTGCGCGCGTTGGCCGAGCGGCGTTCGCACGACGTCTGGCTCACCGTGGTCGATGAGGTCGAAGGCGTCTGCAGCGAGCGGCCGTTCACCTATGCCGTCTTCGAACAGCGCGTTCGCGCGCTCGCGGCCCGCCTGCAGCAGCAGTTCGCCAAGGGCGACCGCGCGCTCGTCATGCTCGACAACGGCGACCACTATGCGGTGAGCATGCTGGCCTGCTTCTACTGCGGCGTGATCGCAGTGCCCGTGTTTCCGCCCGAATCGACGCGGCCGCAGCACCTGGCGCGGCTCACCGGCGTGGCGAGCGATTCAGCGGCGCGCTGCGTGCTCACGTCTTCGGCTTTGAGCACCGCGATGGCCGCGGCCGGCGGCCAGTTCGGCGATGTGCAGATCGTTGCTGTCGACGCGATCGATGTCGCACTCGCCGACGCCTGGCAGCCCTTCGAGCCGGCCGACGACGACGTCGCCTTCCTGCAATACACCTCGGGCTCGACCTCGGCGCCCAAGGGCGTCATCGTGACGCACGGCAACCTGATGGCCAACGAGCATGCGATCCAGGTCGGCATGGGCATCGGGCCCGATGACAAGTTCGTCTCGTGGGCGCCGCTGTATCACGACATGGGCCTCATCGGCGGCCTGATGCAGCCGCTGTACAGCGGCATCCCGCTGGTGCTGACTTCGCCGCGTTATTTTCTCGAGCGCCCGGTGCGCTGGCTGGAGCTGATCTCCCGTCACCGCGCCACGCTCAGCGGCGGTCCGGACTTCTCGTTCCGCCTGTGCCTGGAGCGCGTGAAGGACGCGCAGATCGCGCAGCTCGATCTCTCGAGCTGGCGCGTGGCCTACACCGGCGCCGAGCCGGTGCGTGCCGATACCGAATTCGATTTCATCGAACGTTTCGCCCCTGCGGGCTTTGATCCGGGCGCGGTCTACGCCTGCTACGGCCTCGCCGAGGCGACCCTGTTCGTGACCGGCGGACAACGCGGCGCCGGCATGGTCGCGCGCAGCTTCGCCGCCGACGGCCTGGCCAGCGGCCTGGGCGTGCCGAGCGAAGACGGCCCGCTGCTCGTCGGCTGTGGCGCGGTGGCGGTCGAGCACGGGGTCGAAATCGTCGATCCCGCCACGCTGTCGGTGGTGGCCGAGCCCGGCCGTATCGGCGAAATCTGGGTGAGCGGCGCGAGCGTCGGTGCCGGCTACTGGGGCAAGCCGCGCGAATCCGCCGAGACCTTCGTCGAGCGCGCGGGCAAGCGCTGGCTGCGCACCGGCGACCTGGGCTTCGTCTGCGACAACGAGCTCTACGTGACCGGCCGCATCAAGGACCTGATCATCGTGCGCGGCCACAACATCTATCCGCAGGACATCGAGCGCGTCATCGAGGCGCAGGTCGATGCGGTGCGCAAGGGCCGCGTGGCGGTCTTCGCGGCCAACGGACCCGACGGCGAGGGCATCGGCGCCGCGGCCGAGGTGTCGCGCAGCATGCAGAAGCTGGTGCCGCCGCAGGTGTTGGTCGAGGCGCTGAGCGCCGCGGTCAGCGAGGTGTTCGGCGAAGCGCTGTCGGCCGTGCTGCTGCTCAACCCGGGCGGCATGCCCAAGACCACCAGCGGCAAGCTGCAGCGCAGCGCGTGCCGCGCGGGCTGGCTCGATCGCAGCGCGGATGCGTATGCCATCTACGAGCGCGGTGTGTTCGTCAAAGGCGGCCCTGTCGAGGAGCAGATCGAAACGCCCGTGCTCGACGAGACCGAGCGCGCCGTCGATGCGATCTGGCGCGAAGTGCTCCGACCCGCCGACGCGAAGCCTTTCGCTCGCGACGCCCATTTCTTCACCCGTGGTGGCAGCTCACTCACCGCCACCCAGGTCGCGGCCCGTGTGTCGAATCATTGGGACATCGACTTTCCGGTGCGCCTGATGTTCGAGCACCCACGGCTTTGCGAGTGCGCCGCTGCCGTGCGCCAGCGCCTGGCCGAAGGCGCGCATGCGCGGCCCGCGCCCATCGCGGTGCTGCCGGCCGAGCGCCGGCTGCATGCGCTGCCGCTGTCCCACGCGCAGGAGCGCCAGTGGTTCCTCTGGCAGCTCGACCCGTCGAGCGCGGCGTACCACATGAGCGGCGCGCTGCGCCTCACCGGCGCCTTGCAGGTCGACGCGCTGCGCGCGGCACTGAGCGATCTGGTCGTGCGCCACGAGTCGCTGCGCACCGTGTTCCGCGCGGGCAGCGATGGCGTTGCCGCGCAGTGGGTCCAGCCGACCGGCACGCTGCCGCTCGAAGTGGTCGACCTGCGCGACGTGCCCGCCGGTGAGCGCACCGGGCGCCTCGAGCGCGAATCCCGCCGCATCAAGAGCGCGCCCTTCGACCTCACCCAGGGCGGTCTGCTGCGCGCGGCACTGCTGCGCCTGGCGGACGACACGCAGGTGCTCGCCGTGGTGATGCATCACATCGTGTCCGACGGCGCCTCGATGCAGGTGCTGATCGACGAACTGGCCGCCGGCTACGCGGCGCGCCTGCAGGGCCGTGCCGCGGCGCTGCCCTTGCCGCGTGTGCAGTACGCCGACTACGCGGTGTGGCAGCGCGAATGGCTGGCTGCCGGCGAGGCCGAGCGGCAGCTCGCCTGGTGGCGGAAGGAACTCGGCGACGAGCATCCGGTGCTCGAGTTGCGCACCGACCGCCCGCGCAAGCCGCAAGCCAGCTACCGCGCCGCACGCCACGCCTTCGAGTTGCCCGCGCCCCTGCTGGGCCAATTGCGCGGCGTGGCGCAGGCCGACGGCGCCACGCTGTTCATGGTGCTGCTCGCCGGCCTGCAGGTGCTGCTGCACCGCTACACCGGGCAGGAAGAAATCCGCGTCGGCGCCGCGATCGCCAACCGCAACCGGGTCGAGTTCGAGAACGTCATCGGCCTGTTCGTCAACACGCTGGTGCTGCGCAACCCGATCGACGGCCGCACGCCGTTGTCGCGTGCACTCGCACAAGCCCGCGAGGCCGTGCTGGGCGCGCAGGCGCACCAGGACCTGCCCTTCGACCAACTGGTACAGCGCCTGCAGCCCGAGCGCAGCATGAGCCACAGCCCGCTGTTCCAGGTGATGTTCAACCACTTGTTCGAGGACCATCGCCCGCTGCAGCGCTTGGACGGCATCCAGGTGCAGGACCACGCGCTGCCCGACCTGCAGACCCAGTTCGACTGGGTGCTGGAAGCCCGCGAGCGGCCCGACGGCCGGCTGATGCTCGCCGTGATCTATGCCGACGACCTGTTCGAGCGCGAGACCATCGCGCGCATGGCGCAGCACTACGTGGCGGTGCTCGGCGCGGTCTGCACCGACGCCGGCCGCGCGGTGGGCGACATCGCCTTGCTCGACGCGGCGGAGAGCACGCAACTCGCAGGTTGGAGCATCAACGCACGCCGCGAGCCGCAGCCGCAACCCGTCCACCACACCATCGCCCGACATGCGAAGCAGCAGCCCGACGCCATCGCGCTGCTGTTCGGTGACGAAGCGCTGAGCTTCGTCGAACTCGATCACCGCGCCAACCGCCTCGCGCACCGCCTCGTCGCGCTCGGCGTGAAGCCCGACATGCGCGTGGGCATCGCGATGGAGCGCTCGGTCGAGATGGTGGTGGGGCTGCTCGCCATCCTCAAGGCCGGTGGCGCTTACCTGCCGCTGGACCCCGACTACCCGCTGCAGCGCCTGGCCTACATGGTGGAGGACAGCGGCATCGCGCTGCTGCTGACGCACCGCGCCACCCGCGAGCACATCGCCGAGCGCGCGGGCCTTGCGCGGCTGGAAGTCGACAGCACCGATCTCTCGAACGAGCCCGACACCGATCCCGGTGTTGCGCTGCACGGCGAGAACCTGGCCTATGTCATCTACACCTCCGGCTCCACCGGCAAGCCCAAGGGCGCGGCCGTGCGCCACGCCGCGCTGCACAGCTGCATGGCCTGGATGCAGGACACCTACCGCCTCGGCCCGGAGAACACCGTGCTGCACAAGGCGCCGTTCGGTTTCGACGTGTCGGTGTGGGAGATGTTCTGGCCCCTGACCGCGGGCGCGCGGCTGGTGGTGGCCAACCCCGGCGATCACCGCGACCCGGCGCGCCTGGTCGAGCTGATCCAGCGCCACCAGATCACGACGCTGAATTTCGTGCCTTCGATGCTGCAGGCTTTCCTGGCGCACAAGGACATCGAGTCGAGCACGCGGCTCAAGCACATCATCTGCGGCGGCGAGGCCATGCCCGCCGAGACGCAGAAGGAGACGCTGCAGCGCCTTCACGGTGCCACGCTGCAGAACCTCTACGGCCCGACGGAGACGACCATCCACGTCACGCGCTGGACCTGCCGCGACGATGGGCAAAGCCTGGTGCCGATCGGCCAGCCGATCAGCGACACCCAGTGCCACATCCTCGATGCCGAGCTCAACCCCGTGCCGCGCGGCGTGGCCGGCGAGCTGTACCTCGGCGGCGTGAGCCTGGCGCGCGGCTACTTCAACAAGCCCGGCCTCAGCGCCGAGCGCTTCGTGGCCAACCCCTTCGGCGCGGGCGACCGGCTCTATCGCACCGGCGATCTCGTGCGCTGGAACACCGAGGGCCAGATCGAGTACCTGGGCCGCATCGATCACCAGGTGAAGATCCGCGGCTTCCGCATCGAGCTCGGCGAGATCGAGGCGCAGATCCTCGCGCAGCCCGCCGTGCGCGAGGCCGTGGTGGTGGCGCGCGAAGGCGCTGCCGGCGCCTCGCTCGTGGCCTACATTGCGGCGCACGCGCAGCAGGCGGTCGACACCGCCGCGCTGCGGGAGCAACTGGGCCAGGTGCTGCCCGACTACATGGTGCCGCGCGCCGTGGTGGTGCTCGAAGCCCTGCCGCTGAACGCCAACGGCAAGGTTGACCGCAAGGCGCTGCCCGAGCCTGAAGGCCTCGGCCGCGCGCGCACCTACGAGGCGCCAGAGGGCCATGTGGCGCGCACGCTCGCGGCCATCTGGTCGGAGGTGCTGCAGGTCGAGCAGGTCGGGCTGCACGACAACTTCTTCGACCTCGGTGGGCACTCGCTGCTGCTCATCCGCGCGCACCGCCTGATGGAAGACCGGCTGCAGGGCGGCTTCCCGCTGGTCAACCTCTTCAAGTACCCCACCGTCGAATCGCTCGCGCGCTGGATCGAGCAGGGCGGCGCGCAAGCCGCGGCCGTTTCCGCCGCGGGCGCCGACGACCGTGCGCTGCGCCAGCGCGCGGCCATGCTTCAACGTCGCAAAGTGGCAGAGAGAGTCAACTGATGACCACCGCCTTCAACGAATCCGTCGAACCCACCGGCCTGGAAATTGCCATCGTCGGCCTGTCGGGACGCTTCCCCGGCGCCGATGATGTGGACGCCTTCTGGCGCAACATTCGCGATGGCGTGGAGTCGGTATCACGCTTCACCGACGAGCAACTGCGCGAGCGCGGCGTGCCGCAAAGCCTGCTGGACGATCCCGACTACGTGAAGGCCGGCGTGATGTTCGAAGGCTTCGACCAGTTCGATGCCGGCTTCTTCGGCTACACGCCGCGCGAAGCCGAGAACCTCGATCCGCAGCAGCGCGTCTTTCTCGAATGCGCCTCGGCGGCACTCGAGCACGCCGGCTGCGATCCCGAGCGCTGGCCCGGCAAGGTCGGCGTGTATGCGGGCGAGGGCGCCAACGTCTACCTGATCCGCAACCTGCTGCCGTCCTTCGGCCTCGGCGCGCACACGGGCATCGCCGACCTGCTCGGCCTCATGAGCGGCAACGCCGGTGGCTCGCTGTGCACGCGCGTTGCCTACAAGCTCAACCTGCGCGGCCCCGCCGTGAGCGTGCAGACGGCCTGCTCCACGTCGCTCACCGCCGTGCACACCGCCTGCCAGGCGCTCCTGAGCCACGACTGCGACATGGCCCTGGCCGGCGGCGTGTGGCTCAACCTGCTGCAAGAGGGCGGCTACCGCTACCAGGCCGGCGCGATCCTCTCGCCCGACGGCCATTGCCGCGCGTTCGACGCCGATGCCGCCGGCACGGTGATCGGCAGCGGCGCCGGCGTCGTCGCACTCAAGCGCCTGGACGAAGCGCTGCGCGACGGCGACACCATCCACGCGGTCATCAAGGGCACCGCGGCCAACAACGACGGCTCGGCCAAGGTCGGCTTCACCGCGCCCAGCATCGACGGGCAGGCCGAGGTCATCCGTGCGGCGCAACTGATCGCGGGCGTCTCGGCCGACACCATCGGCTACATCGAAGCGCACGGCACCGGCACCACGCTGGGCGATCCGATCGAGATCGCGGCGCTCACGCAAGCTTTCCGCGTCGACACCGAGCGGCGCGGCTTTTGCGCCGTCGGGTCGGTCAAGACCAACATCGGCCACCTCGATGCGGCGGCCGGTGTGGCGGGGCTCATCAAGGCCACGATGGCGCTCAAGCACGGCGTGCTGCCGCCGAGCCTGCATTTCACGAAGCCCAATCCGCAGATAGCTTTCGCCGGCAGTCCGTTCTACGTGAACGCGCAGCGCCAGCCCTGGCCCGAAGGCCGCACGCCGCGCCGCGCGGGCGTGAGCTCGTTCGGCATCGGCGGCACCAATGTGCATGTGGTGCTTGAAGAAGCACCCGCGGTGCGGCCCACGGCACAGAAGGCTGCGCAGTGGCAGGTGCTGCCGCTGTCGGCGAAGGAAGAAGCTGCGCTCGCCCACGGTCGCGAACAGCTCGCGACGCATCTGCGTGCGAACGACGGGCTTGCGCTCGAAGACGTGGCGCACACGCTGCAGAGCGGGCGTCGCGCTTTCACGTGGCGCAGCGCCGTGGTGGCCAATCAATCCGGGCTGGCTGCGGACATGCTCTCGTCGCCCGCCGTGGCGGCAACCCGTGCTGCCGCCTCCCCGCCCGAGGTGGCTTTTCTCTTCCCCGGCGGCGGCACCCAGCACGCGCGCATGGGCGAAGACCTCTATCGCGACAGCGCCGTCTACCGCGAGGTGCTCGACCATTGCGCCGCGGTGCTCAACGCCGACTGCGGCATTGATCTGCTCGCGCTGCTGTTCCCCGCAGCGGGCGATGAACAGGCGGCAAACGACCGCCTGTTCCGCATCGAGTTCGCGCAGCCCGCGCTGTTCGCGACCGCGTACGCCATGGCGCGCTGGTGGATGAGCTGCGGCGTGCAGCCTGCGGTGCTGCTGGGCCACAGCCTGGGCGAATACGTCGCAGCCTGCCTGGCCGGCGTGTTCACGCTGGAAGACGCGCTGCGCATCGTGGCCGCGCGCGGCCGCCTGATGCAGACGCTGGCCCCCGGCGCTATGACCGCCGTGCCGCTGTCCGAAGCGGAACTCGCGCCGTTCCTCGCCACGGGATGCGACCTGGCCGTGATCAACGGCGAGCAGCTCTGCGTGCTCGCCGGTCCGGCCGATGCCATCGGGCGCGCCGAGGAAGAACTGCTCGCGCGCCAGCACCAGCCGCGCCGCCTGCATGTGTCCATCGCCTCGCACTCCCGCCTGGTCGAGCCCATGATGGCCGAGCTGGAACGCCTGATTGCCGCAGTGCCGAAGCAGGCGCCGCGCATTCCCTTCATGTCCAACGTGACGGGCAAGGCGATCACCGCCGAAGACGCGACCAGCGCCGCCTACTGGGGCCGGCACCTGCGCGGCACGGTGCGCTTTGCCGACGGCCTGTGCGAAATCTTCGCCGTGCCCGGCCGCGTGGTGCTCGAAGTCGGCCCCGGCGAAACGCTGGCCGGGCTGGCGCGCCAGCACCCCGGAGGCCGGTCGGCCGCGGGCATCTGGGCCAGCCAGGCCCATCCGCAGCAGGCGGCGAGGAATGCGCAGCAACTGGCGAACGCCATCGCTGGCCTCTGGACCGTGGGCGTCGACATCGATTGGGCGGCGTGCCGTACCGGTCCCGCGCCGCGCCGGGTGCCGTTGCCTACCTACGCGTTCCAGCGCCGCCGTTTCTGGGTCGAGCCCGAGCCCGGTGGCGCCGCGCGACCGGCACATGCTGCCGCGCCCGGTCTCTTCTATGCGCCGGCCTGGAAGCGCACCGCGCTGTCGCCAGTGCCGGCAACGGCTGGGCCGTCGGGCTGCACGCTGGTGCTCGGCGGTGCGAACAGCTTCACCGACCGCCTCGCGCGCACGCTGCGCGAACAGGGCGGACGCGTGATCCTGGCGCTGCGCGGAAAGAAGTTTTCGCGCACCACCGAAGGGCAGTACGCCATGCGGCCGGCCGAACGCGCCGACCACGAGGCGCTGCTGCGCGAGGTCGAGTCCGAGGCCGGACCGGTCACGCGACTCTTCCACCTGTGGAGCCTCGACGGCGATGCCCCGGCGCCTTCGCATGCCGCGGCCTTCGAGGCCGGCTACTTCAGCCTGCTCGCGCTGGCGCAGGCGCTGGACAACGTGGGCGGCGCGGTCCGCCCGCCGCTTGCGCTCACCGTCGTCACCGACCGCGTCGAGGATGTGGCCGGTACCGAGACGCTGGCGCCGGAAAAGGCGACCGTGCTGGGCATCGCCAAGGTGCTCGGCCAGGAGTCGCCCACCATCGCCTGCCGCGTCGTCGACGTGGTCCTGCCCGCGCCAGAAAGCACCGCCGAAGCCGACCTTGCACGCCGCGTCGTCGAAGAGGCGGCGGCCACGCGCGAGGACTTCGTCGTCGCCTACCGCGGCCCGCATCGCTGGACGAAGTCGTACGACACCTTGCCGGCGCAGACGCCGGGCGTGCAACGGCTGCGCCAGGGCGGCGTGTACCTGATCACCGGCGGGCTGGGCGGCGTGGGCCTGGCGCTCGCGCGCTACCTCAGCAAGACCTGGCAGGCCAGGCTGGTACTGATGAACCGCACGCCGTTGCCCGACCGCGCCGAATGGTCGCGCATCGCCACATCGGCCGACCAGCCCGCGCCGCTGCGCCGCAGGCTGCAGCAATTGATGGAGCTCGAAGCGAACGGCGCGCAGGTGCTGGCCGTGGCGGCCGACGTCACCGATCCGGCACAACTGCGCAGCGCACTGGCGGCGGTGCACGCGCGCTTCGGTCCGGTCAACGGCGTGGTCCACGCCGTCGTCCAGCCCGACCGCGGCATGATCGCCCAGCGCACCCGGGCCTTGGTCGAGGCCGCGTTCGCGCCCAAGATCGCGGGCACGCTCGCGCTGCTCGATGCGCTGCGCGCCGAACCGCTCGACTTCGTGCTCTTCTGCTCCTCGGTGGCGAGCCTGATCGGCGGCCTTGGCCGCAGCGACTACGCGGCCGCGAATGCGTACCTCGACGCGCTGGCCCACGCGCATCGGCGCAGTTCCGCGCTGCCGGTCTTCTCGGTGAACTGGGACGCCTGGCGCGATGTGGGCGTGGCGGTCGACATGGACATGCCCGAAGGCGTCGGCCTGGACGAGCGCACCGGCGTGTCGGCCTTCGAGCGCATCGCGAACGGGCCCGACCTGCCGCAGACGGTGGTGTCCATCTCGCCTTTCGCGCCGCGCCTGCGCCCGCTGGACGGCCTGTTCGAGTCGCTGGACGACGAGCCCGCGCCCGAGGCCCGCGCAGGGCATCCGCGCCCGGTGCTGCAGACCGCATTCGTCGCGCCCGAAGGCGACCTCGAAGAAGGGCTCGCCGAGTTCTGGACCGAAGCGCTGGGCATTGCGCCCGTGGGGGCCAACGACAACCTGTTCGAGCTCGGCGGCGATTCGCTGCTGGCGATCCGGCTGCTGTCGCGGGTGCGCAAGGCTTATGGCGTCGAGCTGCATCCCGCCGCCTTCTTCAAGGCGCCCACCATCGCCGAACTGGCCGCCCTGGTCGAGTTGCGGTTGATCGAGCAGATCGAAGACGCCCCCACCGTCGCAACCACCCCGAGTCTTTGATCATGAGCGAGCGCAACGATCTTTCCGAACGCCGGGCGAAGCTGTCGCCCGCCCAACTGGCGCTGCTGCAGCGCAGGCTGCGGCGCGACAGCGACGCGGCCACGGCCCCCGCCCAGCCCTTGCGCGATGCCATCGCGCGCAGCGTGGACGACGGCGCCTTCGTGCCAGTCTCCTTCACGCAGCAGGGGCAGTGGTTCCTGTGGCAACTCGATGCGGGCAACACGGCTTACCACGTCGGCGGCGGCCTGGGCTTTGCGGGGCCGCTGGACGTCGCGGCGCTGCAGCAGTCGGTGCAGGCGCTTGCGATGCGCCACGACACGCTGCGCACCGTGTTCCGCCCCGGCCCCCACGGCCTGCCCGAGCAGCGCGTCGAGCCCGAGAGCCGCATCGAGATTCCCTTCGTCGATCTCAGCGGGCTCGATGCCGCGTCCCGCACGTCGCGCTACCGCGAGACGGTGCACGCGGTCTGCCGCACGCCGTTCGACCTGACGACCGGGCCGATGCTGCGCGGCACGCTGCTGAAGATGGCCGAAGGCGACCACCAGCTGCTGCTGACGATGCATCACATCGGTTCCGATGCATGGTCCGTCGAGCTCATCCTCGATGAACTGGCGCGCTTCTACGCGCAGCGCGTGGGCGAGATGCCGGCCGGTACGGACCCCGAGCCCGAGATTCGCTACGTGGACTTCGCTCGATGGCAGCGCACCTGGCTGGAAAGCACCGAGGGCGAGCGGCAACTGGCCCATTGGCAACAGCGGCTCGGCGGCAGCCAGCCGGTGCTCGAACTCACCACCGACCGGCCGCGCGCCGCCGACGCGACGTACAGCGCTGCGCAGTACACGCTCGACGTGCCGGCGCCTCTGGCGCGCGAACTGAAGCAGCACGCGCGCGCGCAGGGCAACACCCTGTTCGCGGTGCTGCTCGCGGCCTTCCATGCCTTGCTTTTCCGCTATACCGGCCAGAACGAAATCCGCATCGGCGTTCCCGTCGCCGGCCGCAACCGGCCCGAGACCGCCGGCGTGGTGGGCGCCTTCATCAATACGGTGGTGATGGACGCGCGGCTGCATCCGCGCATGAGCCTGGCCGATCTGCTGGTGCAGGTGCGCGACACCTCGCTCGATGCGCAGGCGCACCAGGAGCTGCCCTTCGAGCGCCTGGTGCAGGCGTTGCGTCCCGACCGCGCGCATGCGGGCTCGCCGCTGTTCCAGGTCATGTTCAACCATCTCGGCGAAGGCAACCGGCCGTTGCGCGGATGGCCCGGCCTGCAGGTGCGGCGCATCGACCTCGGGGAGCGCGCGGCACCGTTCGAGCTGATCCTGGAGACCATCGAGTGCGAAGACGGCGGCCTCCGCGCCGCGTTCCGCTACGCGGGCGAGCTGTTCGAGCCGGCGACCATCGCGCGGCTGGCGGGCCATTACCGCCGCGTGCTGGAAGCCTTCGTGGCCGAACCGACGCGCGTGCTGGGCGAACTGGCGCTGCTGGATGAAGCGGAACTTGCCGAGCTCGCGCAGCGCGCTGGATGGGGCGGCCGCACGCGCGAGACCCACGCAGCGCAGACCGTGCATGGCCTCATCGAGCGACAGGCGGCGGTGCAGCCCGAAGCCATTGCCGTGGTCTTCGAGCAGGATGCGCTCAGCTACCGCGAACTCAACCAGCGGGCCAACCGGCTCGCGCACCGGCTGATCGCGCAAGGCGTGCGGCCTGAAACCCGCGTCGGCGTCGCGCTGGAGCGCGGCACCGATCTCGTGGTCGCGCTGCTGGCAGTCATGAAGGCCGGCGGCGCCTATGTGCCGCTGGACCCGGACTACCCCGCCGACCGCATCGCCTACATGGCGGAAGACAGCGGCCTTGCGCTGGTGCTCACGCACGACCACCTGCGCGGGCGCATCGTCTTGCCCGCAGACATCGATGCGCTCGCCATCGACACCGCGGACCTGGCCGGCTGCCTGGCCACCGACCCCGCGGTGGCGGTGGACGGCGACAACCTCGCCTACGTGATCTACACCTCGGGCTCCACGGGCCGTCCCAAGGGCGCGCAGCTGTGCCACCGCAACGTGACCCGGCTGCTCGCGTCCACCGAACCGTGGTTCCGCTTCGGGCCGACGGACGTGTGGACGCTGTTCCATTCCTGCGCCTTCGACTTCTCGGTCTGGGAAATCTTCGGTGCGCTGTGCACCGGCGGCAAGCTGGTCGTCGTGCCGTTCTGGGTGAGCCGCTCGCCGGCGGACTTCCTGCAGTTGCTGCGGGCGGAGCAGGTGACGGTGCTCAACCAGACGCCCTCGGCCTTCGGCCAGTTGATCGCGTTGCCGCAGGCGCTGGACAAGGGCCTGTCGCTTCGCACGGTGATCTTCGGCGGCGAGGCGCTGGAGCCGCAGCGGCTGCGCGCGTGGATCGAGCACCACGGCGACCAGCATCCACAGCTGGTCAACATGTACGGCATCACCGAGACGACGGTCCACGTGACCTGGCGACGCATCACCGCGGCGGACCTCGGGCAGCAGCGCAGCCCGGTCGGCATCGCCATTCCGGACCTGGGCCTGCGGGTGCTCGATGCGGACCTGAACCTCGTGCCGCCGGGCGTGGCCGGCGAGCTGCACGTGTCGGGCGCCGGCCTGGCGCGCGGCTACCTGAACCGCGCGGGCCTCACGGCCGAGCGCTTCATCGCAGCGGAAAACGGCGATCGCCTCTACCGCACGGGCGACCTCGTGCGCTGGAACGCGCAGGGCCAGCTGGAGTACCTGGGGCGCATCGACCACCAGGTGAAGGTGCGGGGTTTTCGCATCGAGCTCGGCGAGATCGAGGCGCAGCTGCTCGCGCAGCCCGAGGTGCGCGAGGCCATCGTCATTGCCAGGGAACACGCGGGCGCGACGGTGCTCGTGGCGTACCTGTCGGCGCAGGCCGGACAGGCGATCGACGCGGCACAGGTGCGTGCGCGGCTGGGCCGCGCGCTGCCCGAGCACATGGTGCCCGGCGCCCTCGTGGTGCTGCCGACGCTGCCGTTGAATGCGAACGGCAAGGTCGACCGCAAGGCGCTGCCCGAGCCCGGCTTCGGCAGCGAGCGCGCCTATGCCGCGCCCGAGGGCAATGCCGAAGAAGCGCTGGCGCGCATCTGGTGCGAAGTGCTGGGCGTGGCGCGTGTCGGCCGCAACGACCACTTCTTCGAACTCGGCGGCCACTCGCTGATGTCCATGCAGGTGATGGCGCGCGTGCAGGGCGTCCTGCACGTCGACCTTGCAGTCAGAGACATCTTTCAGAACCCCGTCCTGATGGACATGGCCCGGCTGATCGCCGAGGCGGGCGCGCGCAAGCCGCATGCCGATGCACTGTCCGACATCGACTCCTTCATTGACAGCCTCGAGACCACTTGATGGACACCACGGCCACCCACGACCACATCGGCCGGCGCTTCCTGCGCCTGACCCCGGCCCAGCGCCGCGCGGTGTACCAGAAGATCCGCGCCGAGGGCCTCACGATCGGGCAGTTTCCGATCGTGGCGCGCGAGGAGGCGATGCGCACGGCGTGTCCGCCTTCGCATGCGCAGATGCGGCAGTGGTTTCTCTGGCAGCTGGAGCCGGCGAGTTCGGCCTATCACATCGCAGGCGGGCTGCGGCTCGAAGGGCGGCTCGACGCCGACGCACTGAAGGCCGCCTTCGATGCGCTGGTGGCGCGCCACGAGTCGCTGCGCACCGTGTTCAGCGTGAATGCCGAGGGCGAGGTGGAGCAGCGCGTGCAGGCGCAGGGGGCGCTCGACATTCCGCTCGTCGACCTGGCGCATCTGCCGCAGGCCGAGCGCGAGGCGCAAGCGCGCGAAGCGGCGCGGCGCATCGCCGATGCGCCCTTCGACCTGACCACCGGCCCGCTGCTGCGCGTGGTGCTGATCCGCCTCGGGGCCGAGGCGCACATGCTGGCCGTCGTGATGCATCACATCGTGTCCGACGGATGGTCGATGCGCATCGTGGTGGACGAGTTTGTCGCCGGGTACCGCGCGCGCGTGCAGGGCCGCGCGCCGGTGCACGATGCGCTGCCGGTCCAGTACGCCGACTACGCGCTGTGGCAACGGCACTGGCTCGAAGCGGGCGAGAAGGAGCGACAGCTCGATCACTGGAAGGCGCAGCTCGGCGCCGAGCACCCGGTGCTGCAGTTGCCGGTGGACCGCATGCGGCGCGCCGACGGCAAGTACCGCGCCGCGCGCCACGCCACGGCGCTACCGCCCTCGCTGGTCGAGGCGCTGCGCCGGCGTGCGCAGTCGCGTGGGGCCACGTTGTTCATGATGCTGCTCACCGGTTTCCAGGTGCTGCTGAACCGCTACACGGCGCAGCCGGACGTGCGGGTCGGCGTGCCGATTGCCAACCGCCACCGCGTCGAGTCGGAGCGGGTGGTCGGCTTCTTCGTCAACACGCAGGTGATGCGCAATGTGCTGGAAAGCCGCACCCGCCTGCACGAGGCACTGGCCGCGACGCGCGAAGCGGCGCTGGGCGCGCAGGCGCACCAGGACCTGCCGTTCGAACAGCTGGTGGAGGCCCTGCAGCCCGAGCGCAGCCTGAGCACGGCGCCGCTGTTCCAGGTGATGTTCAACCACCTGCAGCAGGATCACAGCGCGCTGGAAGACCTTCCGGGGCTCGCGCTGCAGACCTGGGAATTCGGCGAGCAGGCCGCCCAGTTCGAGCTGACGCTGGACGTGGTCGAGGACGGCCGCGGACAGGTGCAACTGGTCTTCAACCATGCCCGCGAGCTGTTCGAGCCGGAGACCATCGAACGGATGGCGGGGCACTACGTGGTGATCCTCGATGCGCTGGTCGGCGATGACACGCGTGCGATTGGCGACATCGACCTGCTGGGGGCGCCGGAGAAATCGCAGCTCACGCGATGGAGCGTGAACGCACGGCAAGAGCCGGGTGCGGAGCTGGTGCACGACAGCATCGCGCGGCATGCGCTGCAACAGCCCGATGCGACGGCGCTGCTGTTCGATGAGACCTCGCTGAGCTTCGGCGAGCTGAACGCGCGTGCGAACCGTCTGGCCCACCGGCTGATCGCGCTGGGCGTGCGGCCCGACATGCGCGTGGGCATCGTGATGGAGCGCTCCATCGAGATGGTGGTGGGCATCCTGGCGATCCTGAAGGCCGGCGGTGCCTACCTGCCGCTGGACCCCGAGTACCCGGTGCAACGCCTGGCCTACATGGTGGAAGACAGCGGCATCGAACTGCTGCTGAGCCACCGGGCCACCCGCGAGCTCATCGCGCCGCGTGCCGGCCTCGCCATGCTGGAAGTCGACAGCTTCGACAGCTTCGACAGCCTCGACATCTGCGGCGAGCCCGACACCAATCCGCAGGTCGCGCTGCATGGCGAGCACCTGGCCTATGTCATCTACACCTCCGGCTCCACCGGCAAGCCCAAGGGCGCTGCGGTGCGCCACGAGGCGCTGCGCAGCTGCATGGCCTGGATGCAGAGCACCTACGGCCTGAGCGGCGACGACACCGTGCTGCACAAGGCCCCGTTCGGCTTCGACGTCTCGTGCTGGGAGATGTTCTGGCCGATGACCTCGGGCGTGCGCCTCGTGATCGCCAACCCCGGCGACCACCGCGATCCCGAGCGGCTGGTGCAGCTGATCCAGCGCCACCAGATCACCACGCTGAACTTCGTGCCCTCGATGCTGCAGGCCTTCCTGTCGCATCCGGGCATCGAGGTGAGCACGCGCCTGAAGCACATCATCGTCGGCGGCGAAGCCATGCCTGCGGAGACGCAAAGAGAAGCACTGCGACGCCTGAGCGGCGCGACGCTGCAGAACCTGTACGGCCCGACCGAGACGACGATCCATGTCACGCGCTGGACCTGCCGGGACGACGGCCAGAGCCTGGTGCCGATCGGCCGGCCGATCAGCGACACGCAGACGTGGGTGCTCGATGCCGGGCTGAACCCCGTGCCGCGCGGCGTGGCGGGCGAGCTTTATCTGGGTGGTGTGAGCCTGGCGCGGGGTTACCTGAACAAGCCGGGCCTGAGCGCCGAGCGCTTCGTGGCAAATCCGTTCGGCCAAGGCGACAGGCTCTACCGCACAGGCGACCTCGTGCGCTGGAACGTCGAGGGCCAGATCGAGTACCTGGGGCGCATCGACCACCAGGTGAAGATCCGAGGCCTTCGCATCGAACTCGGGGAGATCGAAGCCCAGCTGCTCGCCCAGCCTGAGGTCAAGGAAGCCGTGGTGGTGGCCCGCGAGGGCGCAGCCGGCCCCTCGCTGGTGGGCTACGTCGCCGCGCACGCAGGACAAGCCATCGATGCCGATGTGCTGCGCGAGCGCCTCGGCCAGGTGCTGCCCGATTACATGGTGCCAAGGGCCGTCGTCGTGCTGGATGCCTTGCCGCTGAACGCCAACGGCAAGGTCGAGCGCAAGGCGCTGCCTGAGCCCGAGTTTGCCGAAGGCAAGGGCTATGAAGCGCCACAGGGCGAGACGGAAGAAGCGCTGGCGGCGATCTGGGCCGAGGTGCTCGGGTTACCGAGGGTTGGCCGCAACGACAACTTCTTCGAGCTGGGCGGCCACTCGCTGCTGGCGCTGCGCCTGCTCGAGCGCATGCGGGCACGGGGCTGGCAGGCGCAGGTGCGCACGCTGTTCCAGCACCCCGGGTTCGCCGCCTTCGCCAAGGCGCTGGCGCAGGACACGGGCAGGCCGGAGGTGCAGGTGCCGGACAACGGGATTCCGGCAGCAGGGTGCGAGGCGATCCGCCCGGAGATGGTGACGCTGGTGGACCTGAGCGAAGCGGAGCTGCGCCGCATCGAGGCGGCGGTGCCGCAAGGGGCGGCCAACATCCAGGACATCTATCCGCTGGCGCCGCTGCAGGAGGGCATCCTGTTCCATCACCTCATGCAGGCCGATGGCGATGTCTACATCACGCCGCAGTTGCTTTCCTTCGCATCGAAGCAGCGGCTGGAGGATTTCGTCCGCAGCCTGAACCAGGTGATCGCACGCCACGACATCCTTCGCACCGCCGTGCTGTGGGAGGCGCTGTCCGCGCCCGTGCAGGTCGTGTGGCGGGAGGCGCAACTGGCTCTCGAATGGCTGGACGTACCGGCCGGCGAGGACGTGGCCGCCAGCCTGACGGCCGACGCGGGCCGGCGGCGCATCGACGTGCGCCGCGCGCCGATGATCCGCGCCATTGCCGCCGAGGATGCGGGCAACGGGCGCTGGCTGCTGCAACTGCCGAGCCACCACCTGGTGCTCGACCATGCCACGCTGGAACTGATCGTCGAGGAAATCGGCCTGCTGGCGACGCAGGGGCCCGATGCGCTGCCCGCACCCGTGCCGTTCCGTCGTTTCGTGGCGCAGACCCGGCTGGGCGTGAGCCAGGCCGAACACGAAGCCTTCTTCACCCGGATGCTCGGCGATGTGGACGAACCCACGACGCCCTTCGAACTGCTGGATGTGCGAAGTGACGGCGCCCGCGCCGGGAAGGCCGAACTGGTGCTGGAGGCCGAACTGGCCGCATCGCTGCGGCACGAGGCGCGGCGCCATGGGGTGAGTGCGGCGTCGCTTTTTCATCTGGCCTGGGCGCTGGTGCTGGCCAAGGCGACCGGCAGGAACGACGTGGTGTTCGGCACGGTGCTCTTCGGTCGCATGCAGTCGGGCGCGGGTGCGGATCGCGCGCTGGGACTCTTCATCAACACGCTGCCGCTGCGCATCAGGCTGGGTGCGCTCGGCGTGGCGCAGTGCGTGCAGGAGACGCATGCAGCACTCACGCAACTGCTGCACCACGAACACGCCAGCCTGTCGCTCGCCCAGCGCTGCAGCGCATTGCCGGGGAGCACGCCGCTGTTCTCGGCCTTGCTGAACTATCGCTACAGCGCCGCGGTCGAGAAGAAGGATGCCGCGGCCTGGCAGGGCATCGAGTTCCTCGGCGGGCAGGAGCACAGCAACTATCCCTTCGACATGTCGGTGGACGACCAGGGCGAGGGCTTCTCGCTGACCGCGCAGGTGCATGAATCGGTCGATGCACGGCGCGTGTGCGGGTTCATGCACGCGGCCGTTCGCTCGATCGTGGATGCGTTGGTTGCAGAGTCGCAGCAGCGCGTGTGCGAGCTCGATCTGTTGTCGGGAGAGGAGATGCGCTGGCTCACGCAATGGAGCGTGAACGCGCAGCAGGAGCCGGGTGCAGAGCTGGTGCACGACAGCATCGCGCGGCATGCGTTGCATCAACCCGATGCGACGGCACTGCTGTTCGACGAGTCATCGCTGAGCTTCGGCGAGCTGAACGCGCGTGCGAACCGGCTGGCCCATCGGCTGATCGCGCTGGGCGTGCGGCCCGACATGCGCGTGGGCATCGTGATGGAGCGTTCCCTCGAGATGGTGGTGGGCATCCTGGCGATCCTGAAGGCGGGCGGTGCCTACCTGCCACTGGACCCCGAGTACCCGGTGCAGCGGCTGGCGTACATGGTGGAGGACAGCGGCATCCAATTGCTGCTGAGCCACCGTGCCACCCGCGAGTTCATCGCGCCACATGCCGGCCTCACCATGCTGGAAGTCGACAGCCTCGACGTCTCCAATGAGCCCGACACCAATCCCCAGGTCGCGCTGCACGGCGAACACCTGGCCTACGTCATCTACACCTCCGGCTCCACCGGCAAGCCCAAGGGCGCTGCGGTGCGCCACGAGGCGCTGCGCAGCTGCATGGCCTGGATGCAGAGCACCTACGGCCTGAGCGGCGACGACACCGTGCTGCACAAGGCCCCGTTCGGCTTCGACGTCTCGTGCTGGGAGATGTTCTGGCCGATGACCTCGGGCGTGCGCCTCGTGATCGCCAACCCCGGCGACCACCGCGACCCCGAGCGGCTGGTGCAGCTGATCCAGCGCCACCAGATCACCACGCTGAACTTCGTGCCCGCGATGCTGCAGGCCTTCCTGGCGCATCCGGGCATCGAGGTGAGCACGCGCCTGAAGCACATCATCTGCGGCGGCGAGGCGATGCCCGCGGAGACACAGAGAGAAGCACTGCGACGCCTGAGCGGCGCGACGCTGCAGAACCTGTACGGCCCGACCGAGACGACCATCCACGTCACACGCTGGACCTGCCGGGACGACGGCCAGAGCCTGGTGCCGATCGGCCGGCCGATCAGCGACACGCAGACGTGGGTGCTCGATGCCGGGCTGAACCCCGTGCCGCGCGGCGTGGCGGGCGAGCTTTATCTGGGTGGTGTGAGCCTGGCGCGGGGTTACCTGAACAAGCCGGGCCTGAGCGCCGAGCGCTTCGTGGCAAATCCGTTCGGCCAAGGCGACAGGCTCTACCGCACAGGCGACCTCGTGCGCTGGAACGTCGAGGGCCAGATCGAGTACCTGGGGCGCATCGACCACCAGGTGAAGATCCGAGGCCTTCGCATCGAACTCGGGGAGATCGAAGCCCAGCTGCTCGCCCAGCCTGAGGTCAAGGAAGCCGTGGTGGTGGCCCGCGAGGGCGCAGCCGGCCCCTCGCTGGTGGGCTACGTCGCCGCGCACGCAGGACAAGCCATCGATGCCGATGTGCTGCGCGAGCGCCTCGGCCAGGTGCTGCCCGATTACATGGTGCCAAGGGCCGTCGTCGTGCTGGATGCCTTGCCGCTGAACGCCAACGGCAAGGTCGAGCGCAAGGCGCTGCCTGAGCCCGAGTTTGCCGAAGGCAAGGGCTATGAAGCGCCACAGGGCGAGACGGAAGAAGCGCTGGCGGCGATCTGGGCCGAGGTGCTCGGGTTACCGAGGGTTGGCCGCAACGACAACTTCTTCGAGCTGGGCGGCCACTCGCTGCTGGCGCTGCGCCTGCTCGAGCGCATGCGGGCACGGGGCTGGCAGGCGCAGGTGCGCACGCTGTTCCAGCACCCCGGGTTCGCCGCCTTCGCCAAGGCGCTGGCGCAGGACACGGGCAGGCCGGAGGTGCAGGTGCCGGACAACGGGATTCCGGCAGCAGGGTGCGAGGCGATCCGCCCGGAGATGGTGACGCTGGTGGACCTGAGCGAAGCGGAGCTGCGCCGCATCGAGGCGGCGGTGCCGCAAGGGGCGGCCAACATCCAGGACATCTATCCGCTGGCGCCACTGCAGGAGGGCATCCTGTTCCATCACCTCCTGCAGGCGCAAGGCGATGTGTATGTCTATCCCTTGCTGATGAGCTTCGACAGCCGGGACCGGCTCGAGCGCTTCATCGAGAGCTTCAACCAGGTGATCGCGCGCCACGACATTCTTCGCACGGCGATCGTGTGGGAGGGGCTGAGCGAGCCTGTGCAGGTCGTGTGCCGGGAGGCCCGGCTGACGCTGCAATGGCTCGAAGGCGATGCCGCATCGGCGGGCGCCAGCGCGGCCGAGCGATTGAATGCCCATGTCGACCCCGTCGGCTACCGCATCGACGTGCGGCGCGCGCCGATGATCGATGCGGTGGCGGCGCACGACGCGGCGCAACAGCGCTGGCTTCTGCAGTTGCCCAGCCATCACCTCATTTCGGACCACACGACGCTGGAACTGCTGATGGACGAGATCACCTCCGTCCAGCAAGACCCGGCGATCGCCCTGCCGCCGCCCGTGCCGTTCCGCCGCTTCGTGGCCCATGCCCGGCTTGGCGTGGCGCAGGCGGAGCACGAAGCGTTCTTCACCCGCATGCTGGGCGATGTGACGCGGCCCACCACACCGTTCGGCCTGACCGATGTGCAATGCGACGGCTCCGGTGTGGACGACGCGCAGCTTCCGATCGATACCGCGCTGGCGTCGCAGTTGCGGCTGCAAGCGCAGCGCCATGGCGTGAGCCCGGCGACGCTCTTTCATCTCGCATGGGCGCTGGTGCTGGCCAGGGCCACGGGACAGGACGACGTGGTGTTCGGCACGGTGCTGTTCGGCCGCATGCAGGCGGGCGAGGACGCGGGGCGGGCCCTGGGCCTGTGCATGAACATGCTGCCGCTGCGCATCCAACTCGGCGCACTCGGCGTGGCGCAGTGCGTTCAAGAGACGCATGCGGCACTGGCGCAGCTGATGCACCACGAGCACGCCAGCCTGTCGCTCGCGCAGCGCTGCAGCGGGCTGCCCAAGGGCGCGCCGCTGTTCTCGTCGCTGCTGAACTACCGCCACAGCCCGCGCCGCGCGCCCGAAGCTGACGCCGCATGGAACGGCATCGAGTTCGTCTCGGGCCAGGAGCGCAGCAACTACCCGCTCGGCGTGTCGGTCAGCGATTTCGGCGACGGCTTTGCGCTCACGGCGCAGGTCAGCCGTGCGGTGGGTGCTGCACGCGTCTGCGCACTGATGCGAGCGGCCGTCGCCGAGGTGGTCGAGGCCTTGGCCGTGCAGCCGCAACGGCCTGCACGCGAGCTTGGCGAGATGGTGGTGTTGCAGGCAGCCGTGTTGCCGCAGGTGATGCTGGCGAGCCGCAAGGCCTACGAGGCGCCGCAAGGTGCATCGGAGCAGTGGTTGGCGGCGATCTGGACCGAGCTGCTGGGCGTGCGGCGTGTCGGCCGCCACGACAACTTCTTCCAACTGGGCGGGGACTCGCTGCTGAGCCTGAGGCTCTTGCTCGGCCTGCGGGCGCAGGTGCCCGGTGGCCGCAGGCTGGTGCTGGCGGACGTGATGAAGGCCGAAAGCCTCGCGGACCTCGCGGCGCTTGCGGCGCGTGCGGCACGCGCTGTCGACTGAACCGCGCGTCGTCCCTCCGACCAGAAGAAAAGGCCCGGCGCATTCACTGCGCCGGGCCTTTTCCTTGAAAGATCACACAAGGCGCTCGCCGCGCCCCGGGGTGTCGTTCCTGCCTACCAGCGGTACGCCGCCGTTGCCACGATCGAGCGCGGCGCGCCGTAGTAGCACTTGCCGTACTGGTCGCAGTTCGCGAGGAAATCCTTGTTGGTCAGGTTGCGCAGGTTGAGCGCCAGGCTCCAGCGGTCGAAGTCGTAGCCGATCATGGCGTCGAACACCGTGGAGGCAGGCACCTTGTACGGTGCGACCTTCTCGCCGTCGCCGTGGTTCGAGCCGGTGTAGCGCGCGCCCAGGCCCACCTTCACGCCGCTGGCAAAGCGGTAGTCGGCCCAGATCGCGAGCCGGTGACGCGGCACGGCGTTGGCCTGCTTGCCGACCTCGGCCGGGTTGGCGCTGGCCGTGACGATGGCGCGCGGCGTGTAGCCGTAGGACGCCGTGACGTTCACGCGCGACGTGAGTTCGGCGGTGGCTTCGAGCTCCAGGCCGCGGACCTGGATCTCGCCGGTCTGCCTGGGCACGAAGTTGGCGTCGTTCGAGATGTAGTTCTGGCGGCGCAGGTCGAAGATGGCCGCGCTGTAGCTCTGCTTGGTGCCCGGCGGCTGGTAGCGGATGCCTGCTTCGTACTGCTTGCCGGTCTCGGGCTTGAACGGCTGGCGGCTGACCGGATCGACCTGGCCCGTGGGCGCGAACGACTCGGTGTAGCTGAGGTAGGGCGCCACGCCGTTCGGCGCCACGTAGACGAGGCCCGCGCGCTTGGTGAACTTGTTCTGCGAGATGCTCGTGGACTGGGCCGACAGGCGGTCGAACACGTCGCTGTCGCCGCTGTCGTAGCGGCCGCCCAGCGTGAGCGACCAGCGGTCGCCCCACTTGATCTGGTCCTGGATGTACAGGCCGGTCTGCGCCAGCCGGATGTCGGAGTTCATCCAGGGCGCGCCTTCCTTGACCGGACCGCCGTAGACCGGTGCGAAGACATTGATCGTCGGCGCGCTGCCGGTCGAGAAGCTGTACTGGTCGATGCGGTTGCGCTGGTAGTCCAGCCCCACCAGCACCTTGTGCTGCCAGTCGCCCGAACGGAGATCGGCCTGCACCTGGTTGTCGATGCTGAAGGAGGAGACGCTTTCCCGGCTTCCGGTGGGATAGCGCCCCAGAAACATGAAGTTCGCTGGATTGAGCGGATTGCGCGCGTCCACGGTGGTGAGGCGGCGCAGCGGCCAGATGCCGGCGTAGTCGACCTTCAGCTCGCCGTAACGCGCGTTCTGGCGCACGGTGACGGTGTCGTTCACGCGGTGCTCGAACTCGTAGCCCACCAGCCACTGGTCGGTGTTGAAGCGGTCGTAGCTGGGGTCGCCGGTCGCCAGCGACGGCGACAGGCGGGTGCCGATCGCGGTCGGGATCAGCGAACCGACCTGCGGCTGGATGCGGTTGTAGACGCCGGCGCGCGTGCGGTCGATTTCGGCGTGCACCGTCAGCTTGGTGTCGCCCGAGGGGCGCCAGGTGATCGAGGGCGCGAAGTACGAGCGGCGGTCCGGCATCTTGCCGGTGGGCAGGTCGCCGTCGCGAATCAGGCCCACCACGCGGTAGAGCACCTTGCCTTCGGCGTCGATCGGGCCGGAGAAGTCGCCGGCGATCTGCTTGCGGTTGTGGTCGCCGATCTGCATCTGGAGTTCACGCAACGGCTCGGCCGTGGGGCGCTTGCTGACCACGTTGACCACGCCGCCCGGGCCGCTGGCGCCATACAGGACCGAGGCGGGGCCGCGCAGCAGTTCGATGCGCTCGGCACCGTAGTTCTGGGTGCGCCAGACGCCCCAGTTGCCGTTGTTGCGCAGCGGCAGGCCGTCCAGGTAGAAGCCCGGCGCATAGGCGTCGAAGCCGCGCAGCGTGAGCCAGTCGTAGCGCGAATCGGCCCCGAAGGTCGTGATGGCCACGCCGGGCGAATAGCTCAATGCGTCTTTCAGCGTCGTGGCACCGGTGGCCTGCATGCGGTCGGACGTGACCACCGAGATCGACTGCGGCGTCTCGATGATCGGCGTGTCGGTCTTGGTGCCCGTGCTGCTGCGCTTGGCCACGTAGCCGTTCACCGGGCCGGTGGCGCTTTCCTCCGAATTGGCATTCACCGTGACCGCAGGCAGCGTGGTGCCGGCGGCAGGCTTGCCTTCGGCCGCCGACGTGGCGGGAGCGGGCATCTGGGCATGGCTGCCGACGCTCCAGAACGCGGCGGTGGTGCCGAATGCCGCCGCCAGCGAGGCATGCAGCAGGCGTTGGCGGGGGAGGAAAGGGAGTTGCATGAAGGAACTTTGAAAGTAATAAAGTGCAAGAGCGGCCAAATTTTAATGAGAAGTGTTCTCATTAAGTTTGACTCTTCGCTGCGAATGCGTGACTTATCTGGCTTGCGGGCTCAGGACGTGGGGCGCCAACAACATCAAGCCTTGGTGCATGGCCGGAAAGAGGCTGCGGTTGAAGTTGTTCCAGCGCAGTTCGAGGATGGTGTCTTCGGGCGCGATGGGCGTGTCGAGCACGTCGAAGATCACTTCGCCCGAATCGATGCCGTTGTCCACGTAGTGCAGCGATGCGCCGGTCCTGTCGATCACGGGCGCCTTCACCGTCGTCATGGCGGCCCAGTCGACCACCTTGTGGCCCTGCGCGCCGTGCAGCGCGTCGAGCGTCGCGCAGGCGCCGCGGCGCTGGAAGGGCGACTCGAGCCGCGTGATGCCCGGGTGGATGTTGACGATCTTCCGGTGGTAGGGACTGCCGGGCCGCACCAGCTCGTCGAGGATGACCAGCAGCCCGTCGAGCAGCACGACGTCGGCGCCGAGCGTGAGCAGCTTGTCGAGCAGCGTGCGCTCGAAGGCGCTCTTGCCCGCCGCGCGCCCGGGCGCATTCAGCGGCAGCCGGCGGTAGGCCGAGGGCACGGGATGCAGCATGTCCCGAAGCAGCTGGCCCTGCGCGCGCAGCTCGGCCGGAAAGATCCATTGGCGCTGCGGATGCCAGGCGAATCCGTAGTCCGCAAGGGCCGCCTGGTCGCGCGGCGACTGCGCGTCGTCGTCGTAGACGATGCCTTCGAGCGAGTAGGCGTCGCCCAGCGGCGTGGTGTCCAGCGCCTG
Organism: Variovorax sp. EBFNA2; assembly: GCF_033802765.1. Taxonomy (NCBI): domain Bacteria; kingdom Pseudomonadati; phylum Pseudomonadota; class Betaproteobacteria; order Burkholderiales; family Comamonadaceae; genus Variovorax; species Variovorax sp. EBFNA2. The sequence continues at coordinate 4,698,294 of NZ_CP138496.1, read as the reverse complement.
CGCCAGGTACTCGAGCGGCGACTTCATGTAGCGCGGCGTGCCCTGGTAGTCGACGTTCTGGCCCGCCTTGTCGGCGGCGGCGTTTCGCAAGGACATGATGTAGACGAGCTTGGCCTTGGGCATGGGGGAGTCCGTGTAGGTGGGTGATGTGGAGGAACGCACTGGCGCAATGGCACACGCAGGCGCGCGCCATTCCGTTTCGTCTCCTGAGGAGACGAAACGCGGCGGGATCTGTTCATCGGTGCTGCGGCGCCAGCGGGCAGATGCTGCAGTAGCCCTCGTCGGGCAGCAGGTGGTTCAGGCAGCACTGGCGGTGCAGCTTCACCCGAACGGCGCGGCCGTCCTGCGGGCGGACGACTTCGCGCTGGCGGCCGTGCAGCGGATTCGCCGCCCCTTGCGTCCAGGTGGCGGCGTGCAGCAGATGCGCGCGGTCCTGCACCAGCGAGGCCGCGCCGCCGGTGAGCGCCACGCCCCGGTCGAGGATCGGCTCGAGGATCCGCGCGGCATTGCCCCAAAGAATCTTCGGCGCGATGCGCGTGAGCCCGGCGATGGCCGAGAACAGGGGCGTCAGGTGCTGCCACAGCAAGGGCGCGTAGCGCTGCGCGGTGTCGGCGCCGTGCTGCGGCACGCCCAGTTCGCGGACATGAAAGTCCACGGGCTCGCCGCGCCCGTCGAACCGCACCCACATCTGCGACACCGCGGCCGGAAACCCGTGGTGGAACACGCTGGCACCCGCCACCAGCGGCGGCAGCAGCACGGAAAGATATTCAAGGCTCCAGGCCGAGGCGACGGCGCGCAGGTCGCCGTCCGTCACGCGGTGGACGGCCGCATGCCGGCCGAGCACGTCGGCCAGCAGCGCAACAGAACTCACCAGGTCCGACACGCGAAGCGCTTCGCACGGAACCTCCGGCGCGCACACCAGCCGTTCGCCGATCGGCGCGAGCTCGCCGCGGAAGAGGGGCTCCAGCAGGGCGATCACGGAAGGGCGAGGCAGGGCGCGGGGGGCATGCCTGCCAGACGTTTTCGCGCCGCGCATGTTCATCGCGTCGGCGCCGATGAACATCGGCCGGGCCCGACCGTCTATGCAGAAGGTGGTCTCGTGCCGCCGCATCCTGCCCGCCGGGCCGGGTGGCTCCTGCAGTTTTCGGGCTCCGTCGCGGGGCCTTCGTCGCCCCCCGTGGGCGGAAAGAGTTTGCATGACATCGATCCCTGGCAGTGAAAGCAGCGAAGGCCGCGAAGGCGGCGAAGGCGGTGCGGAAATCGCGCGGCTGCTCAAGCCCTTCGTTCCGTGGATCGCGCTGTCGCTGGTCACCGGCGTGTGCGCGGGTGCGGCCACGGTCGCGCTGCTGCGCACCATCAACCTGGTGCTGAACCAGGAAGGCGGCATGGCCGGTGGACTGCTCCTGACCTTCATCGGCCTGTGCCTCGTGGCGCTGTTCGGACGCATGGCGTCGGACGTCTCCACCAACTTCGTGGGCCAGCGCCTGGTGGCCCAGGTGCGCAAGAGCCTGGCGCAGAAGATTCTCTCGGCGCCCATCGACGCGCTCGAGCGCTACCGCACCCACCGTCTGATGCCCGTGCTCTCGCAGGACGTGGACATGATCAGCGACGTCGCCTTCGTGCTGTCGTCCACCTTGATCGCCGTGGCGGTCGCGCTCGGTTGCCTCGGCTATCTGGCCTGGCTGTCGCTGCCGCTCTTCGGCCTGCTGGTGGTCGCGCTCGCGATCGGCGCGACGATCCAGACGGTCGCCCAGACGCGCGGCAGCGCCGGCTTCTGGAAGGCGCGCGCGCACGAAGACCAGCTGCACAAGGCCTACCGTGCGATCAGCGAGGGCGCAAAGGAACTGCGCATGCACCGCGATCGCCGCACGCGCATGTTCGACGACCAGATCGAGCGCATCGTCGACGACATCCGCACCGTCAACAGCCGCGCGATCAACACCTACGTGATGGCCACGGCCTTCGGCTCGGCCCTGTTCTTCCTGCTGATCGCGATGATCCTCGGCTGGGCGGCCTTCCGTGCCACCGAGCCCGTGGTGCTCAGCGGCTTCGTGCTGGTGCTGCTGTTCCTGAAGGGCCCGATCGACATGATTGCCGGCGCGCTGCCCAACGTCGGCCGCGCCAAGATCGCGTTCCAGCGCATCGCGGATCTGTCGGCGCGCTTTGCGACGCCCGAACCGCACTTGCATCTGGAGCGCCCGGCGGGCAGCGCCAGGATGCAGGAAGGCATCGGCATGCGCGGCGTGCGCTATGCCTTCGATGTGCCCGAAGGCGGCGAGCCCTTCGTGCTCGGCCCCATCGACCTGCAGCTGCGCCGCGGCGAAATGGTGTTCGTGGTGGGCGACAACGGCTCGGGCAAGACCACCCTGATCAAGCTGCTGCTCGGCCTGTATGCGCCGCAGGCCGGCGACGTGCTGCTCGACGGCCAGCCCGTGACGCCGCAGACCCGCGACGACTACCGGCAGCTCTTCACGACGGTGTTCTCCGACTTCTACCTGTTCGAGGATCTCGTCGCCACGCAGAAGGGTGAAGCCGGCACGCACGCGTTGCCGCAGGCCGCGCTGCCTTACCTGCAGCGCCTGGAGATCGCCCACAAGGTGAGCATCAAGGACGGCTCGTTCAGCACCGTCGACCTCTCGACCGGCCAGCGCAAGCGGCTGGCGCTGGTGCACGCCTACCTGGAAGGCCGGCCGGTGCTGGTGTTCGACGAATGGGCCGCCGACCAGGACCCGAGCTTTCGCCATCTGTTCTACACCGAGCTGCTTCCCGAGCTGCGCGCCAAGGGGCATCTGCTGGTCGTGATCTCGCACGACGACCGCTACTTCCACCTGGCCGATCGCGTGATCACCATGAAGGCCGGACGCATCGCACAAGACCGGGCCCGCGCTTCGGCGAATCTTGCCGCGTGAAAGCACGCGCCCTTTCGATCGCACCCAACACACAGAGGAGTTGACATCCCATGCAGCACATCCATGACCTGATCGGCGTCGGATTCGGCCCGTCGAACGTCGCCCTGGCCATCGCACTCGAGGAGAAGCGCCACGGCAGCAAGCCGCTGGACGCGCTCTTCATCGAGCGCCAGCCCTGCTTCGCCTGGCACCCGAACATGCTGCTGGACCAGGCGCACATGCAGATCTCGTTCCTGAAGGACCTGGCGACGCTGCGCAACCCGAGCAGCCGCTTCACTTTCGTGAACTACCTGCATGAGAAGGGCCGGCTGACGGACTTCATCAACCTCAAGAGCTTCTTCCCGAGCCGCCACGAGTTCAACGACTACCTGGGCTGGGCCGCGGGCCAGTTCGAGGATGCCTGCCGCTACGGCGAGGAGGTGTTCGACGTGCAGCCCGAGAAGCAGGGCGGCGAAGTGCAACTGCTGCGCGTGCACTCACGCACCGCCGACGGCCGCGTGCAGGAGCGGCTCGCGCGCAACCTGGTGGTGAGCATCGGCGGCGTGCCCAGCATTCCCGAGGGCTTTCGCGGGCTGCGCGACGACCCGCGCGTGTTCCATTCGAGCAGCTACCTCAAGGACATGGCGCAGCACCCCCACGCGCGGCGCGTGGCCATCGTCGGCGCCGGCCAGAGCGCGGCCGAGATCTTCATGGACCTGCAGGGGCGCCCCGGCGCGCCGCAGGTCGACCTCGTCATGCGCGCGCGATCGATCCGGCCCTCGGACGACAGCCCCTTCGTCAACGAAGTCTTCAACGCCGACTTCACCGACTACATGTACAGCCAGGGTCGCGACGTGCGCGCCGCGCTGCTCGACGAGTTCTCGCAGACCAACTACGCGGTGGCCGACCTCGACCTGATCCAGCAGATCTACAAGGTCTTCTACGATCAGAAGGTGGCGTGCGGCACCCGCCTGCGCATGCTGCGCCAGCACGACGTGCGCTCGGTGCGCGCCGCGAACGACGGCATCCACCTCACGCTGCTCGACCGCGACGTGCAGCGGGAAAGCACCGTGCGCTATGACGCCGTGGTGCTCGCCACCGGCTATGCGCGCGACCAGCACAAGGACCTGCTGGCGCCGCTCGCGCCCTATGTCGGCGCTTACGACGTCGACCGCTACTACCGCCTGAAGGCCACGCCCGACTTCCATCCGGGCATCTACCTGCAGGGTGCTTGCGAAGACAGCCATGGCCTGAGCGACACGCTGCTGTCGGTAACGTCGGTGCGCACGGGCGAGATCGGCAACGCGTTGCTTGCTGCGCAGTCGCGCGCACGAAGCGCGGTGCGCGACGCGCCGCAGGCCGTCCAGATCTAGCCGATGCCTCGGCGCACTGCGATGGCCCGCAGCGCCTCGGTGCCCGCACAGGCGGCTGTCGACACCGCGTGGGTGCTGTTCTGCCGGTTGCACGATGCGCCCTCGCGCGACCACGCCGACCAGCTCGTGCAGTGGCTTGGCGAGGACCCACGGCACGTGCGTGCGTTCGACGAGGCGCTCACGCTGTGGGCGCTGGCGGGCGCCGCGTTGGTGAAGCCCGTGCTCGACGAGGCGCGGCGTTGCGGCCCCGACCTGCAATAGCCTGCGCCACGGGCGTGTCGCCGGGCCTCAGCCCCGCGCTGGAATCCCCAGGCCCTTCACCACCGCAGGCCGCGCCACGAAGGCTTCGAGCACGCGCGCGACGTTCTTGAAATCGGCGAAGCCCACGAGGTCGGCGGCCTCGTAGAAGCCGATCAGGTTGCGCACCCACGGGAAGGTCGCGATGTCGGCGATGGTGTAGCTGTCGCCCATGATCCATGCGCGGTCGGCCAGGTGCTTGTCGAGCACGCCGAGCAGGCGCTTCGATTCGGCCACGTAGCGGTCGCGCGGGCGCTTGTCTTCGTAGGCCTTGCCGGCGAACTTGTGGAAGAAGCCGAGCTGGCCGAACATCGGGCCGATGCCGCCCATCTGGAACATCACCCACTGGAGGGTTTCGTAGCGCGCAGCCGCATCCTTCGGGATGAACTGGCCGGTCTTCTCGGCGAGGTACAGCAGGATGGCGCCCGATTCGAACAGCGCCAGCGGCTGGCCGCCCGGGCCGTTCGGGTCGAGGGTGGCGGGGATCTTGTTGTTCGGGTTGAGCGGCAAGAACTCCGGCGACATCTGGTCGTTGGTCTCGAAGCTCACGAGGTGCGGCTCGTAGGGCAGGCCGGTTTCCTCCAGCAGGATCGACACCTTCACGCCGTTGGGCGTGGGCAGCGAATACAGCTGCAGCCGCTCAGGGTGCTGGGCGGGCCATTTCTTCGTGATGGGGAAGTGCGAGAGATCGGTCATTTCTTTTCTTTGGTGAGGGCAGCCGGTGCTGCGCGACGGGTGTTCTTTTTCGGGGCAGCAGGAGGCACCGCAAACAGCCGTTCGATCGACTGCCGCACATCGGCCTGCATGTCTTCAATCGCCTTCGTGTCGCCCGAGAGGTGCTTGAGCAGCGCCTGCAGGAACAGCCCGTCGAAGAGCGCGTAGCAGGCCGAGGGCGGCAGGCCGGGGTCTTGCCCCGAGAGTTCGGCGAAGCGGCTCATGATGCGCCAGATCATGTCTTCGAGGCTCTTGTCGATTTCCACGACGTCGTCGTGGAACGCGGCTTCGAACAGCGCCTGCGAACGCAGGTCGTACCAGAGCCGGTGCACGTGGCCTTCGCCCTGCAGCGTGTCGCCCAGGCTCTGCAGGAAGCCTTCCATGAGCTCGTCATACGTCGTGGCAGTGTCGACCGCGTGGTCGTAGCGCGTGACGCAGCGCGCCTTGTACTGCTTGACGCTGCAGACGATGAGGTCGACCTTGTCGCTGAAGTAGTAGTGCAGCACGCCGTGCGAGAACTCGGAGTTCTGCGCAATTTCGCGCAGGCTGGTGCGCGCGTAGCCGAGCGTGGCCAGCGTGGTGAGGGCGGCTTCGCCGAGCTCGGCGCGGCGCTCCGCGAACTTGTCGGCCGGCGCCTTCTGCACCCGCCCGGTGTGCTTCTTTACCCGTGAATGAGTGGTCATTTCTAGCCAGGCCGCAGAGTGCCGGCCGCTGTGTTTCCTGGTGATTGCAAACCATAGCACGCGGCGTGGGAAATCCCTCGTGCGTGCGGTCCGGAGGCATTTTACGGAATTTGGGCAGTCGTCAAGAAAAGTCTTGACACTCGTCAAGTCGATTCCTAGCATGACCGCTCCATCTCATAAACATATTCACAGGAGACAAGTGATGGCCAAGTTCGACTTGACGGGGCGCAAGGCCCTGGTGACGGGTGGTGCGCGCGGCATCGGCGCGGGCATTGCACAAGCACTGGCGCAAGCGGGTGCGTCGGTGATGATCGGCGACGTGCTCGCCGATCTTGGGAAGGAGACCGCGCAGCGGCTCTCTGCCGAAGGGGCGAAGGTGAGCTTCGTTCCGCTCGACGTTACGAAGGACGGCGATTGGGCGGCTGCCACCGAAGCCACGGTGAAGGCACTCGGCGGCTTCGACATCCTGGTCAACAACGCCGGCATCGAGATCACCTCGCTGGTGATCGACGTCGAGGGCGACGACCTGCGCCGCATGCTCGACGTGAACGTGGCCGGCACGCTGCTGGGCATGAAGCACGCGTTTCGCGCCATGCGCCCCGGCGGCAGCGCGGGCGGCGGCGGGGCGGTGGTCAACATCGCGTCGGTCGCGGCCACCATCGCGTTCCCCGCCATTGCCGGCTACTCGGCGACCAAGTCGGCGGTCGACCGCGCCACGCGCGTGGCGGCCATGGAGTCCGGCAAGCTGGGCTACGGCGTGCGCGTCAACTGCATCTACCCCGGGCTCGTGCCCACCGACATGGGCATGAAGCTCGCCAACGACATCGTGGCCGCCGGGCTTGCGCCCAGCGTCGAAGCCGCCGTGGGCGACGTCATCGGCCAGACGCCGCTGGGCCGTCTCGGCGAGGTCGGCGACATGGCCGACGTGGTGGTCTTCCTCTGCTCCGATGCCGCCCGGTTCATCACCGGCGCGGGCCTCGCGGTGGACGGCGGTATGGGCATGTGAGCGATCAACAAGGAGCAAAGAACATGAGCAGCAGCAAGAAGAAACCCGTCGTCGTTTACGGCGCCTCCGGCTACACCGGGCGCCTGGTCTGCGAGTACCTGCGCGAGTACCACATCCCCTTCATTGCCGCGGGCCGCAGCGCAGAGAAGCTCGAAGCCGCGATGAAGTCGAACGTGCCCGGCATCGAGACGGCCGACTACGAGGTGGTCGAGGTCGCGCACACGGTCGAAGCGCTCACCGAGCTCTTCACCGGCGCGTCGGTGGTGCTCAACACGGTGGGGCCGTTCGCGAAGTTCGGCACCGAGGTGGTCGATGCCTGCCTGGCCGCCGGCTGCCATTACACCGACACCACCGGCGAACAAGACTGGCTCATCACGCTCGACCAACAGTACGGCGCCAAGTTCGCCGCCGCGGGCCTGCTGCTCTCGCCCGGCCTGGCGCAGATGTACACCACCGGCGAGATCGCCGCGCAGCTGTGCCTGGAAACACCGGGCCTGGACACGCTCGACATCGCCGTGTTCTGGGGCGGCAGCCCGACCATCGCGTCGACGCAGACCATCCTCGTGAACGCGGCCACGTCGAAGGCCTTCTTCCTGGAGCAGAACCAGTACGTCGAATGGCAACCCGACGCGGGCCTGTACCACCTGTCGATTCCGGGCCAGCACGAAGCCGCATTGGCATTGCCTTGGGGCGGCACCTCGCACCCCGTGTGGTTCAAGCGCGATCCGCGCGTGGCCAACGTGAAGGTGCTCGGTGGCGTCTTCAACAAGCCGCTGATGTTGGGCGTGCCGCAGATCGTGGCCGCTGCGCTCAAGGCCACCGAGGGCATGAACGACGAAGACCGCTATGCCGCGCTGGCGCAGACGGCGGCGGGCGTGATGAACACCATGCCGCCGCGCGAGAACCCGCGCATCAACAAGTCCGTCGATTCGGTGCACGCCTCGGGTCCGCTGGGCCGCGCGCACTGCGTGATCTTCGGCAACTGCAACTACAAGCAGACCGGCCTGTTGCAGGCCTATGCCGCGGCCTCGCTGCTGCAGCAGGCACCGCGCCGCGCCGGCTTTGCGTCGGGCTGCCAGGCCTTCGGGCACCGCGAGTTGCTGGGGGCGCTGCGCAGCTTCGGGCTGGTGCAGGAACCCGTGCTCACGCGGATGGGCTGACCCCCATGCGCCTCGTCGACTACCTCGACAAAGGCGCCCAGCAGGGCGCCGATTCGCCATGCCTCACCATGGGCGACGCCGACCTGAGCTATGCACAGGTGCAGCGCGTCAGCTGGCGCGTGGCGCGCGGCCTGCAGCGCACCGGCATCGCGCCGGGGAGCAAGGTGGCGGTGCTCTCGAGCAACGACGCCATGGCTTTCGCCACGGTGTTCGGCATCTCGCGCGCGGGCTGCGTGTGGTGCCCGATCAACCCGCGCAACGAAGCCAGCGAGAACGCCTTCGTGCTCGATGCCTTCGATTGCACGTGCCTCGTGTTCCACAGCAACTACGCGCCCATGGTCGAGCAGATGCGCGCGCAGCTGCCGCAACTGAAGGCGCTGGTGTGCCTCGACAAGCAGCAGGCCTTTGCGCCTGCCATGGATGAATGGCTCGACGGGCTGGACGACGCACCCATCGACATCGCGCCGCCCGACGACGTGGCCATGATCGCCGGCACCGGCGGCACCACCGGCCAGCCCAAGGGCGTGATGCTCTCGGGCGGCAACCTGGAGGCCATGTCGGCGCTGACGCTCATGGGCTATCCCTTCGAGGGCCGGCCCGTGTACCTGGCGCTCGCGCCGCTCACGCATGCGGCCGGCGTGCTGTGCCTGCCGGTGATGGCGCTGGGCGGGCGCGTGGTCATCATGCCCAAGCCCGACCTGAGCGAGTTCCTTGCGCTCATCGAGCGCCGGCGTGTCACCCACACCTTCCTGCCGCCGACGCTGATCTACATGCTGCTGCAGCACCCGGAGTTGGCACAGACGAAGCGTGATTCGCTGCAGTGCTTCTGGTACGGTGCCGCGCCCATGTCGGCCGCGCGGCTCGAAGAAGCGCTCGACAAGATCGGCCCCGTCATGGCCCAGCTCTTCGGCCAGACCGAGGCGCCGATGATGGTCTCGATGATGCCGCCGCGCGACCACTTCAACGCCGACGGTTCGGTGGCGCGCCAGCGCCTGGCCTCGGCGGGGCGGCCCGGGCCGCTGGTGCAGGTCGGCATCATGAACGGCGAGGGCGCCTTGCTGCCGACAGGCGAGAGCGGCGAGATCGTGGTGCGCGGCTCGCTCGTGATGCGCGGCTACTACAAGGACCCGAAGGCCACGCAGGAGGCCTCGCGCCACGGCTGGCACCACACGGGCGACATCGGCTACCTCGATGCCGACGGCTTCCTGTTCATCGTCGATCGCGCCAAGGACATGATCATCTCGGGCGGCTTCAACGTCTACTCCGCCGAGGTGGAGCAGGTGCTGATGCAGCACCCCGACGTGCAGGACAGCGCGGTCGTCGGCCTGCCCGACGAGAAGTGGGGCGAGCGCGTGGTGGCCGTGCTGCAGCTGCATGCGGGCCGCAGCGTCGATGCCGAGGCGATCAAGGCCTTCGTCAAGTCGCGCATCGGCAGCGTGAAGGCGCCCAAGCAGGTCGAGGTGTGGGCCGACCTGCCGCGCTCCAAGGTCGGCAAGGTGCTCAAGAAGGAAGTGCGGGCGTCGCTGTTGCAGAAGCTGCAGTCGCCGGACTGAATCAGTCGCGCTGGTAGTGCCCCTGGTGGGCCTGGCGCAGCTCGAACTTCTGGATCTTGCCCGTCGAGGTCATCGGCAGCGCGGGCAGGAAGACGATGTCCTTGGGCACCTCGAAGCCGCCGAGGTGTTCCTTGCAGTGCGCCGCCAGCGCGGCCTCCGAGAGTTCTTCCGGCGCATCGGGCCGGCGCGTGACGAAGGCCGTGATGGCCTCGCCCCAGCGCTCGTGCGGCAGGCCGACCACGGCGGCGTTGAGCACGGCCGGGTGGCGCAGCAGCACCTCCTCGACCTTGAGCGAGGGCACGTTCTCGCCGCCCGACTTGACCATGTCCTTGAGCCGGTCGAGAAAGATCAGTTGCCCGTCGCCGTCGAGCTTGCCCAGGTCGCCCGAGTGGTGCCAGCCGAAGCGCTGTGCGTGGGCCGTGGCCTGCGGGTCCTTGTAGTAGCCGAGCATCACGTTCGGTCCGCGAAAGACGATCTCGCCGATCTGGTCCGGTGCGAGCAGTTCGCCCTCGTCGCCCATCACCGCGACCTCGTTCACCATCGTGCCCACGCCCCAGTACGAGCCGAAGCGCTCGCGCTGCTGGTGGGTCTCGAAGATGGTGGCGCCGGGGTACATCTCGGTCTGTCCCGAGGCCAGTGCAAAGTTGGGGCAGAAGGTGTCGAGAAGGCGCAGCAGCAGCGTGCGCGACATCGGCGCCATCGCATACACGCACAGCCGCAGGCTCGACAGGTCGCGCGATGCGCGCTGCGGGTGCGCCAGCAGCGCGCCGTACATCATCGGCAGCCCGACCGTCACGGTGATCTTGTGGCGCTCGATGGCGGCGAGCATCGCGCCCGGGTCGAAGCCGCGCAGGATGACGTTCGTGCCGCCCACCGCCAGCGCCGACATCAGCACCGTGTGCTGCCCGCAATGAAAGAGCGGCAGCACGTTGCTCCACACATCGTGGTGCGTGGGGCTGCCGCCCCATTCGAGCATGTTGCTCATGAGCACCGAGTGCACCGAGGCGTGCGAATGCATCACGCCCTTCTGGCGGCCGGTGGTGCCGCTGGTGTACATGATGAGCGCGAGCTGGTTGCTGTCGATGGCCACGTCGGGCAGCGTGGCTGGACCTTGCGCAATGGCCTGCGCCACGGTGGGCATGCCAGGCGGTGGCGTGTCGCCGTCGAGCACGCACAGCAGCGGCGAGACCTTCGCCGTGTCGAGCAGCTGGCGAAGTTCGGGTTTGGCGTGCAGCGCGGTGTCGATCACGAGGTGCCGCACCTCGGCGTGTTCGAGGATGTAGCCGATGGCATCGACGGCGAGCGCCGTGTTGATCGGCACCCACACCAGTCCGGCTTTCTGGATGCCGAGCAGCGCGACCACCATCTCGATCGAGTTGTTGCACAGCATGCCCACGCGCTCGCCGCTCGCCAGGCCAAGGCCCAGCAGGTGGTGCGCGAAGCGGTTCGATGCGGCATCGAGTTCGGTGTAGCTCATGCGGTGCTCGCCCTCGATCAACGCAGTGCGCGCGCCGAAGCGCCGCGCGCTGCGGTGGATCACGTCACCCAACGCAATGCGGGCGATGCGCTGGAAGGAGGAGGGTGCGGTCTCTGGGCGGGCGGCGGGCATGGCGTCGTGTCTCCGGTCGTTGTGATGTCGATCGGAGCGCAGACTAAGACCGGCACCGCCTGCCGGTCTTGCGAAGAGTGGCTATGCGGCGCTCACGCGGCCGCATCGGGCCCTGTCAGAAGCGGGCCTTGAGGAAGGCCGAGGGCCCCTGCAGCCGCACCTTGAGGCGCGAATCGGCAAAGCCGCCCTCGCGCGTGAGGTCGATGTTGGTCACGCCATACGACAGCACCAGGCCGACGTTCTTCACCGGGAACCACTCCACGCCGGCTGCGGCGTTGTAGATGTTGCCGTGGAAGCGGCCGCTGCTCTTCCACACGCCCGAGGCATCGGCGAACAGCCGCAGGTCGGGTGTGATCGCGTGGCGCACGCCGACCTCGAGCAAGGGCGCGATGGCGTTGTCGCTCGAGCGCTCGCTGACCGAACGCACCTGTCCGTTCACGCCGACCAGCGCACTGGCACCGAGCGTCGCGCGGTAGTACGCCGCGCCGGCGCCCAGCCCGAAGACGGTGTTGCCCGAGCCGAGCCACCACTTGTAGGCGAGCTTGGCAAAGTCGAGCTGCGCCGACAGGTTGGCGCTGCCGATGGCGTTCAGCGCGCCGAAGCCGCCGATCGTGGTGCTGCCCCCGATCTGCCCGTCGTAGTCGCGCTTGTAGCGGTAGTAGTCGAAGGAGATGCCCTGGCTGTCGCCGATCAGCACATCGGCCGTGATGCGCGGCATGGTCACGCGGCCCGGCTTGAGGTCGTTGGAGCGCAGTGCGCCGTAGGGCGTTTCGACCGACGCGCTGAACTTGGGGTCGGCACTGAAGGCACCCACCGAGAAGCTGAAACGGTCCAGCGCCGGAGAAGGTTCGGCCGTCGCGACGACGGGCGCGGCGATGCAGGTGAAGAGAACGCCGGCCGCGGCCAGCGTGCCAGGGACGCCGCGCGAGCGCGAACGAGGCAACAGCATGAAAGAAATCCTTCGGATGAAAGACGCCTCGGGCCTGCGCGTGGGTCGCGACGCCTGCGGGCTGAGCTCCCTGGAACCGCACCACCTTAGTGAGACGGCGCCGGGCTGTGCATGCGCCGATGGCCGATGTGGCTGTAGGAAATTGCCGATCGCGCGCCGATGCACACCACGGCGCTACAGTCCGCCCATGCGCGCACACCTTTCCACCACCACCGGTCCACAACGCCTGCTCTACGGAGCCGCGGCAGCCGTCGCGGTGGCGCTGCTGCCCTGGCCGATGGGCTTCACGGCGCGCGCGCTGGCCGGCTGGTGCGCGGGCGTGACGGTGTACCAGGTGCTCAGCTGGTGGCTGGCCGAGACCTTCGATGCCCAGCGCACGCGCGAACGCGCGCAGCAGCTGGACCAGCCCAACGTCGTGATCCTGGTGTCGATGCTGGTGGCGGTGGGCGTGAGCGTGGTCGCCATCGCGATGCTGCTGCAGCAGGTGCGCCAGCTCGGCGGCTGGGCGCGCGGCGCCCATGTGGCGCTCGGGCTGGTGGCGCTGGCGGGGTCGTGGCTCATGATGCACACGATCTACGCCTTTCACTACGCACACCGCTACTACATCGATCGCAAGGACCACGCCTCCGACGGCGGGCTCGACTTTCCGGGCAAGGAAGCGCCCGACTACTTCGACTTCATGTACTACGCCTACGTGATCGGCATGACCTCGCAGGTGTCGGACGTGCAGGCCACCTCACACGAGATGCGGCGCATCACGCTGGTCCACAGCGTGCTCGCCTTCGCCTTCAACATGCTTGTGCTGGCGCTGTCGGTGAACGTGGTCGCAGGCGTGGTCTGAAGAAAGCTCAGCCCGCGGCCTTGCGCAGCGACGGCAGCTTGACGATGCCGGTCGACAGCGCCACGCCGCACACGATCACGAAGGCGCAGATCAGCATCCACTGCGTGATCTGCTCGCCGAGGAACACGGCGCCATAGAACAGCGCGAACACCGGCACGAGGAAGGTCACGGTGAGCGCGCGCGCCGGGCCGGCGCGCTCGATGAGCCGGAAGAACAGGATGTAGGCCACGCCCGTGCAGGCGATGCCCAGCGCCAGCAGCGCTGCCCACGCGCGCAGGCTGGGCATCTGCGCGGGCCAGAGCCAGATGGCGGGCAGCACGAGGAACAGCGTGGCGCCGATCTGGCTGCCCGTGGCCGTGGTCAGCGCAGGCACGCCGGCCAGGTGGCGCCGCGTGGCGCTGGCCGAGATGCCGTAGCAGAGGCACGCCGCGAGACACGCGAGCACGGCCCACAGCGCGGCGTGGTTGCTGGCACCGGCATGCAGGCCGGCGCTGCGGCTGGCGAGCATCGCGACGCCCGCGAAGCCGATCACCAGCCCGACGAGGCGCGAGCCGTTCGGCCGTTCGCGGAACCAGGCCCAGGCCACCAGCGCGCCGAACATCGGCGTGGTCGCGTTGAGCACCGCCGCCAGGCCGGTGTTGATGGTCAGCAGCGCAAAGCAGAACAGCGCGAAGGGCATGCCCGAGTTGAAGATGCCGACCGTGAGGCTGGCCTTCCAGTGCTTCGCGATCGACGGCCCCTGGCCGCGCAGCAGCGCGATCGGCAGCAGGAACAGCGCCGCGATGGCCACGCGCACGGCGGCCGTCGGCAACGCGCCGAACTCTGCGGCGCCGATGCGCATGAACAGGAACGAGGCGCCCCACAGCGCGCCCAGCAGCACGAGATCGATGAGCCACGCCTTGGGCGCGAGCGCGGCAGTGGCGGGTGCGGGCGAGGAAGCGACGGTGGTGTTGTTGTTCGTTGTGGTCATGCGTCTCTTTGAGGAATGGCGCAGTGCGCCATCGAAGAGATGTCGCGCTGCGCCACGGGCGGTGTTTTCTTCTGTCTTACTTGCCGGTTTCGAGTTCGAGCAAGGCGGTCTTGCGATCGAGCCCGCCAGCGTAACCGGTCAGCGAGCCGTCTGCACCGAGCACGCGGTGGCAGGGCACGATCACGCTGATCGGGTTGCGCCCGACCGCCGCGCCGACCGCGCGCACCGCGGCCGGGTTGCCTACGCGCTGGCTCAGCGCGCCGTAGGTCGTGGTCTCGCCGGCCGGAATGGCGAGCAGCGCCTGCCACACGCCCTGCTGGAAGACCGTGCCGTGCGACAGGTCGAGCTGCATGTCGAAGTGGCTGCGGCGGCCCGCGAAATAGTCAAGCAGTTGCGCAGCGGCTTCCACCAATGCGGGATGGTCGTCCTTCGTCTGCCAGCCCGCGGTGTCGGGCCAGTGGCGTTGCTGGTCGAACCAGACGCCGGCCAGGCCCTGGTCGGTGGCGGCCATGGTGACGCCGCCCAGCGGCGTGTCGATGTGCGAGGTGTAAATGACTGTGCGTTTGAATTTCATGGTCCTTCAGGCACGAGGCCTGCCGTTGCGAGGTCGGAAGAAGAAGCGATCGGCGTCATCGCCGATGCCGGCTCGGAAGGTGCGGGTGGTGCGGGCGGTGTGTGCCACGCGCGCAGCACCGCGTAGCTGCGCCAGGGCCGCCAGGCCTGCGAGGCCTCGGCCGCGGCACGCGCGGTGGTGACGCCCAGCGCCTTCTGCAGGGCCACGTCGCCGGCGGGAAAGGCGTCGGGCCAGCGCAGGGCGCGCATCGCGATGTACTGCGCGGTCCAGGCGCCGATGCCGGGCAGTTCCTGCAGCGCCGCGAGGGTCGAGGGCACGTCGGCGCCCGCATGCAGCGCCAGCCGGCCCGAGGCCACTTCGCGCGCAATGGCCTGCAGCGCGGCCTGCCGCTGGCGCACGATGCCCAGCTGCCCGAGCGCATCGCCACTGGCCGCTGCCAGCGCGGCTGGCGTGGGGAACAGGCGGGTCAGGCCGTCGATGGGGGTGTCGATCGCGTCGCCGAAGGCCTCGACCAGCCGCGAGCCCAGCGTGCGCGCCGCGACCACAGTGATCTGCTGGCCCAGCACCGCGCGCACCGCGAGCTCGAAGCCGTCGACCGTGCCCGGCACGCGCAGCCCGTCGCCATGCGGAAAGGCGGCGTGCAGTGCGGCGTTGATCGCCATCGGCTCCGCGTCGAGGTCGAACAGCGCGCGTGCGCGGCTGATGACGATCGGCAGTACCGCGGCCAGCGAATCGCTCACGGCCAGCAGCACCTGTTCGCGCTCGAGGTCGAAGCGCAACTGCAGCCAGCCGGCGTGCGTCTGCCCGCCTTGCTGCACGCGCAGCGTGCGCGCCAGCCGCACATAGGTCGGCGTGCTGCCCTTGGCGGGTTCCTTGCCGTCGGCGGTGTGCACGGTCTCGACGCCGCGCAGTGCGCGCCGCGCGAAGAAGCCGAGCATGGCGTTCGCGTCGTAGGGTGGGCGAAAGCCCAGCCGCACTTCAATCGCCTTGCCTTCGCCGCCCTCGGTGCCGCCCGCGCGGCGCAGTGCGCTCGGGTTGAGTCCGTAGTGCGCCACGAAGGCCGCGTTGAAGCGCCGCACGCTCGCGAAGCCACTGGCCAGTGCCACCTGCGTCATCGGCAGGCGCGTGTCGGCAATGAGCTGCTTGGCGGCCAGCAGGCGGCGCGTCTGCAGGTACTGCAGCGGCGACACGCCGAACTGCGCCTCGAAGATGCGCCGCAGGTGGCGGTCGCTCACGCCCAGGCGCGCCGCGATCTGCGCCGCGCCGGGGCCTTCTTCGGACCAGGCGTCGGGCTCGTCGATGAGCCGCGCCGCCTGCAGCGCGAGGATGCGCGAGGCATCTTCGGTCGACCAACTGGCCGCGCGCGGCGCCAGTTCGGGCCGGCAGCGCAGGCAGGGCCGAAAGCCTGCTGCCTCGGCCTGGGCCGCGTGGCGGAAGAAGCGGCAGTTCTCGCGCCGCGGCAGCTTGACGCGGCAGACCGGCCGGCAGTAAATGCCGGTGGAGGTCACGGCCGTGAAGAACGAGCCGTCGAAGCGCGCGTCGTGCGTCTTCATCGCCAGGTAGCAGGCGTCGCTCTCGAGCACTTCGGAGGGGGCGTGGGCGGTAGACATGGGGAAATGATACGGTTTCGACTCGTTTCAACTGGCCGTTTTCGGACATCGATGTCTACAACGCGTTGCCTACAATGCCCGACTCCGAACCAACAGTGACCCCGCCCTTCATGCAGCTCAGCGCATCGATCTTCAAGGCCTATGACATCCGCGGCGTCGTGCCCCTCAGTCTCGATGTCGAAGTGGCCGAGGCGTTGGGCCGTGCCTTCGGCAGCGCGGCGCGCGCGGCCGGCGAGACCTCGGTGGCCGTGGGGCGCGACGGCCGCCTGTCGGGCCCGGCGCTGGTGGACGCACTGATCGACGGCCTGGTCGCCACCGGCGTCGAGGTGATCGACGTGGGCGCGGTCACGACCCCGATGCTGTACTTCGCGGCCCACACGCTGTGCACCAGCGGCATCCAGGTCACGGGCAGCCACAACCCGAAGGACTACAACGGCTTCAAGATGGTGCTGGCCGGCCGCGCGATCTACGGCGACGAGATCCAGGGCCTGCGCAAGACCATGGAAGACGGCAGCGCCACGCTGGCGCCCGGCGGCAGTGTGCGCAAGGTCGATGTGACCGAGGCCTATGTGCAGCGCATCGTGGGCGACATCCAGCTCGCACGACCCATGAAGATCGTGGTCGATTCGGGCAACGGCATCGCGGGCGCGACCGCACCGGCGATCTTCCGCGCCATCGGCTGCGAGGTGGTCGAGCTGTTCAGCGAAGTCGACGGCAACTTTCCCAACCATCACCCCGATCCGAGCAAGCTCGAGAACCTGAACGACCTGATGGCCGAACTGGCCAAGGGCGGGGCCGAACTGGGCTTGGCCTTCGACGGCGACGGCGACCGCCTGGGCATCGTCACCAAAGACGGCCAGAACATCTTCCCCGACCGCCAGATGCAGCTCTTTGCACAGGACGTGCTCTCGCGCGTGCCGGGCGGCACCATCGTCTACGACGTGAAGTGCTCGCAGCGCCTGGCGCCGGCCATCGTGGCCGCGGGCGGCACGCCGATGATCTACAAGACCGGCCACTCGCTCATCAAGGCGAAGATGAAGGAAATCGATTCGCCGCTGGGCGGCGAGATGAGCGGCCACATCTTCTTCAAGGAGCGCTGGTACGGCTTCGACGACGGCACCTACGCCGGCTGCCGCCTGCTCGAAATCCTGAGCAAGCATCCGGACGCGAACGCCGTGCTGAATGCGCTGCCCACCAGCTTTTCGACACCTGAACTGAACGTCGCCTGCGCCGAAGGCGAGCCGCACGTGCTGGTCGCCCAGCTCGTGCAGAACGCGCGCTTCGACGCGCCCGCCCAGGTCTCGACCATCGACGGCCTGCGCGTGGACTGGCCCGATGGATTCGGGCTGATCCGCGCTTCCAATACCACCCCCGTGCTGGTGCTGCGCTTCGAAGGCCAGACCGAGGCGGCGCTCCAACGCATCGAGACCGAGATGCTTGCGGTGCTGCGGACGGTCAAGCCCGACGCCACGCTGGCCGCTGCTGCCCACTGAAGAACCTGTGCGTTCCCTGCTGCTTCGCCTTTACGGCGTTTTCACCACCGCCGTCCAACCGCTGGTCCGCCGCAAGCTGCGGCGCCGCGCCATCGCCGAGCCCGGCTATGCCGTGGCCGTCGAGGAGCGCTTCGGCCACTACGACGACGCCACCACCGGCTTTGCCCAGTGCTGGGTGCACGCCGTCTCGCTGGGCGAGACGCGCGCCGCCGCCATCCTGATCGCCGAACTGCGGCGCCAGTACCCGGGCATTCCGATCCTGCTCACGCACGGCACCGCCACGGGCCGCGAAGAGGGCGCCAAGCTGCTCGAGCCCGGCGACACGCAGGTCTGGCAGCCGTGGGACACGCCCGGCGCTGTCGCCCGCTTTCTCGACCGCTTCCAGCCGCGCATCGGCGTGCTGATGGAAACCGAGGTCTGGCCCGAAATGGCCGCCGCCTGCGCCGAGCGCCGCATTCCGCTGGTGCTGGCCAATGCGCGGCTCAACGAGAAATCGCGCGCCGCGGCCGAACGGCTCAGCGGGCTGGCACGGCCCGCGTACTCGGCGCTCACCGCCGTGTGGGCGCAGACCGAGGCCGACGCGCACCGGCTGGTGTCGCTCGGCGCCAAGGTGGCCGGCATCTACGGCAACCTCAAGTTCGACGCCACGCCCGATGCGCGGCAACTGGCCACGGCCGTGTCGCTGCGCGAGCACCTGCCGCGGCCGATGGTCGTGCTGGCCAGTTCGCGCGATGGCGAAGAGCGCCTGCTGCTCGAGGTGCTCAAGCGCTTCGGCTCGACGTCGCCGGTGCCGCCCGAGCAGGGCGCGATCCGTTCGATTGCCAAGCGTGTGCACGACGTGCAATGGATGATCGTGCCGCGCCATCCGCAGCGTTTCGACGAAGTGGCGGCGCTCATCGAGGCCGAAGGCTTTGCCGTGGCGCGCCGCAGTGCCGCTGGCCAGCCGGCCGAGGCCGAAATCTGGCTCGGCGATTCGCTGGGCGAAATGGCGCTGTACTACGGCCTGGCCGACGTGGCCTTGCTCGGCGGCAGCTTCGAGCCGCTGGGCGGACAGAACCTCATCGAACCGGCGGCCTGCGGCTGCCCGGTGGTGATGGGCCCGTCGACCTTCAACTTCGCCGAGGCGGCGCAGCTGTCGCTCGCGGCGGGCGCGTCGCTGCGCGTCGAAGGCATGGAGCAGGCCGTGACGGCCGCGCTCAAGCTGGTCGAGAACCCGGAGCGTCGTGCGGCGATGGCGCAGGCGGCGCTGGCCTTCTCGTCGTCGAACCGCGGGGCGGCCGAACGCACGGCGGCCGCGGTGCTGGCGATTGCGCAGGCGGCGGAACCGGTGACGACGCCGGTGGCCGATGACGACGGCGCGCCACCGCCCGAAGCGGCGCGGGCCGAGCCCACCCTCGACTGACTTGGTGTTGGCTCCTTCCCCCTCTGGGGGAAGGCTGGGATGGGGGCAAGTGCCCAACGAGCGCCGCAATGGGTTTGAGGCCGTCGTGCCCCCACCCCGCCCCTCCCCCGGAAGGGGAGGGAGAAAGACAAACTCCCCTCAGCGCATCGACGGATTCAGGGGATTGACCCCGTATCCGCTCCTTCCCCTTCCGGGGGAAGGATGGGATGGGGGCAAGCGCCCAACGAGCGTTGTTGTGGGGCGGAGGCCGTCGTGCCCCCACCCCGACCCTCCCCCAGCGGGGGAGGGAGAAAAACCAATCAGCGCACCGGCGGATTCAGGATCACCGGCGGCGGTGGTGCCGACGGCATCGTGGGCGCGGGCGGGTTGAACGGCTGCACCGGCACCGGCGGCACCACCGGAATGGCCGGCGGCGTCACGGGCACCACGGGTGCGCCGGTCGTCGCGGCAGGCACTGCAGGCGTGCTGCCATTGCGCGCCAGCGTCGCGTTGATCGCGTTCATGTCGTCGGTCGTCAGCGTGCCGTTGGCCTGGCGCAGCTTCAGGTTGCCCAGCAGCACGTTGTAGCGCGCCTGCGCGAGGTCGCGCTTGGTCTGGAACAGCTGGCTCTGCGAGTTGAGCACGTCGATGTTGATGCGCACGCCCACCTGGTAGCCCAGCTTGTTGGCGTCGAGCGCGCTCTGGCTGGAGGCTTCGGCGGCTTCGAGCGCCTTCACCTGGCCCGCACCCGACACCAGCCCGAGGTAGGCCGCGCGCGTGGCCTGCGCCACGCTGCGGCGCGTGCCGTCGAGCACGCTGCGCGACTGGTCTTCGAGCGCCAGCGTTTCCTTGATGCGGTTCTCGGTGGCAAAGCCCGCGAACAGCGGCAGGTTGAAGGTGACGCCGACCGTGGCAGCGTTGACGCGCGTGCCCACGGTGCTGGTGCTGGTGCCGTTGGGGTTGCGCGTGACGTTGTAGCCCAGGTTGGCATCGAGCGTGGGCTTGTGGCCGGCCTGGGCCTTCTGCACCTCGAGCCCGGCCACGTCCAGGCCCAGGCGCGCCTGGCGGATCGCCGGATGCACCTCGTCGGCCTGCGCCACCCAGGCGTTGATGTCGGCGGGCTGCGCGGTCGGCAGCACGACCGGCGCGGCCAGCGGCACGGGCACGCTGCCCGGCCGGCCGACCAGCTGGTCGAGCACCACCTTCTTGACCTGCAGGTCGTTCTCGGCAGCGATTTCCTGGGCAATCACGAGGTCGTAGCGGGCCTGGGCCTCGCGCGAGTCGGTGATGGTGGAGGTGCCGACCTCGAAGTTGCGCTTGGCCGACGCCAGCTGCTCGGCCACGGCGACCTTCTGCGCGCGCACCAGGGCCAGGCTGTCCTGGCTGGCGAGCACGTCGAAGTAGGCCTGGCTCACGCGCACGATGAGGTCCTGCTCGGCGATGGTGAGCACCGCCTGCGCCACTTCGGCCTGGCGCTTGCCCTGCTCGTAGGTGGCCCAGTTGGCGGGTCGGTACAGCGGCTGCGTGGCGTTGATGCCGACGTTCTGCGTGGTGAAGTCACGCGGGGTGCTGGTGCCGCGGCCGGCACCGGTCAGGGTGTCGATGTCCAGGTTGCTGCGGTTCACGCCCGCGGTGAGCCCGACCGCCGGCAGGATGCCGGCCTTGGCCTGCGCGGCGCGTGCCAGGTTGGCTTCGTACTGGGCCCGTGCGCCCTGGTAGGTGGCGTCGAAGCCGCGTGCGGAATCGTAGAGTTCGTTCAGTGTCTGGCCCTGGGCCGGCAGGGCGAGCAGGCCTGCAATGACGCTTGCGAGGGCTGCGGAAAGTGGCACAAGCCGGGGCCTGGGAGGCATTGAACGTCCTTGGGAGCGAAAGAATCAGTAGCGCGGCACGCTCGGGTCGTGCTGCGCGGACCAGGCGTCGATGCCCCCCGCCACGTTGGCGAGCGAGTCAAAGCCGTTCTGGTGCAGAAAAGCGGCCACGCGCTGGCTGCGGGCGCCGTGGTGGCACAGGCAGGCGATGCGGGGCGCGGGCTGTCCGTCGCCGGCGGCGAGTTCGGCCAGCCGGCCGGGGATCTCGTTCATCGGGATCGCGACCAGCGTGAAGCCCTGCGGCGCAACGCTCGCGGTCTGCAGCTCCCAGGGCTCGCGCACGTCGAGCAACACGGGGGCGGCGTCGGCGTCCTGGGCGAACCAGGCGGCCAGGTCGGCGGGGCGGACTTGATCGATCATTCGGTGGGCCGCTCGATCAGAACGCGAAGCGCGAAGGCTCGGGAAAGTTCAGCAGGCGCGGCGCCACGGTGTCCCAGGGCTGGATCGTGTCCCACTTGCTTTCGCTGGTGCGGGTCACGAAGTGGGCGCGCATCATGGGCTCTTCGCCAACGATGGCCGAGAGGCGACCGCCGACCTTGAGCGAGCCGAGCAGGTTCTGCGGAATGCGTGCGACCGAGCCGCTGAGCACGATCACGTCGAAGCTCGGGCCGCTGGCCAGCGGCACGGCGCCGTCGGCGTGGCGCACTTCGACATTCGTCACGCCGTTCTGGCGCAGCGTCTCCGCGGCGCGGGCGGCCAGCACGGGGTTGATTTCGAGCGACAGCACCTGGGCCGCGCGGGCGCCGAGCAGGGCGGCCATGAAGCCGGAGCCGGTGCCGATCTCGAGCACCGATTCGTGCTTCTGGATGTGCAGGTCCTGCAGGGTGCGGGCTTCGACCTTGGGCGACAGCATGAATTCGCCGGGCACCGAGCCGTCGAGCAGCGGCAGTTCCATGTCGAAGAAGGACAGCGTGCGGTGTTCGTCGGGCACGTAGTCTTCGCGGTGAATCTCGGCCAGCAGCTCGAGGATGTCCGACTCCAGCACGTCCCAGGGACGGATCTGCTGTTCGATCATGTTGAAGCGCAAGCGCTCGAGGGTGGGCGTGGGGTTCATGGCGTGGCTTTCCTTGAAGGCTCTGGACGGGGACAAACCTTCAATTTTAGGTCGCACCGATGACGCCACCGCGCCAGTCGGCCATCCGGCGGCCGTCATGCGGGGCTCCCGGGGCGCACGCAGAGGCCGTTGAGCACGGTGTCGCACTGGGTGGCGATGAATTTTTCGGGGTCGAGCGCGCTGACGCCGTCGACGCAGACCATGGCCGAATGCTTCCAGAGCATGAGGAACACCATGGGCGCGACCACCGAGTAGATGGCGTGGTCGATGTCCATCTGCACGAACTCGCCGCGGTCGATGCCGCGCTGCAGGATGCGGCGCAGCAGGTCGTGGCCGGGGCGCACCACCTGCTGGCGGTAGAACTCCGCCAGCTCGGGGAAATTGCCGCCTTCGCTCATCATCAGCTTGGTCAGGCCCGAGGCCTTGGTCAGGCCGACGCGCTCCCACCAGACGTTCATGCAGTAGCGCAGCATGTCGGCGGTCGTGCCCTCGAAGGCCTCGAATTCGGCGTTCCACTCCGTGAAACGGCCGCCGAGGTTTTCGACCACCACGGCCTTGAACAGCTCTTCCTTGCTCGGAAAGTACAGAAAGAGCGTGCCCTTGGACACGCCGGCCCGCACTGCCACTTCTTCCGAGCGGGTGGCGGCAAAGCCTTTTTCGACGAACAGGTCGAGCGCCGCCGCCAGCAGTTCGCCCGGGCGCGCCTCTTTGCGCCGCGCGCGCTTGGAAGAAGGCAGCGGACAGAACTTGTCGACGAGGGAGCGGGGGGACGGCATGGTGTTAATGACTGACGGGTTAGTAATGTAGTGACCGGCATCCGGCCCGTCAAGCCGCGACAATACCGGTCCCCCGCTTTTTCCAACCCCACCCGGAGCCGCGCCATGTCTTCCTCACCGTCGCCCACCGAAACCATCGTGCTCGGCGGGGGCTGCTTCTGGTGCACCGAGGCGGTGTTCGACCGGGTGCAGGGCGTGCTCGACGTCGAATCGGGCTACAGCAACGGCCAGACGGTGAACCCCACCTACGAGCAGATCTGCACCGGCCGCACCGGCCATGCCGAGGTCGTGAAACTCGAATTCGACCCGGCGCAGATCAGCCTGCGCGAGCTGCTCGAGATCTTCTTCGTGGTGCACGACCCCACCACGCTCAACCGCCAGGGCAACGACGTCGGCACGCAGTACCGCAGCGGCATCTACACGTCGAGCGACGCGCAGAAAGAAGTGGCCGACTCCGTGATCCGCGAGATCGAGGCCAGCAAGACCTACAGCGCGCCTGTCGTGACCGAAGTGGCGCCGCTGGCCAACTACTCCACGGCCGAGACCTACCACCAGGACTACTTCCTGAACCACCCGAACCAGGGCTACTGCGCGTTCGTGGTCGGCCCGAAGGTCGAGAAGTTCCAGAAGACCTTCGCCTCGCGCGTCAAGGCCTGATCCTTCGCTCTTTCTTCACGCCCCTGTGTCCGCCACCCTCCGCCAGACTCCGACCCGCATGACGCGCACCACGCGCGCGCTCGTCGTCGCGCTGGCGTTCGCGCTCTGGTTCGCGGGCACGATGGGGCTGATGCACCGTTCGCTGCACGTGCCGGGCCTTCCGGCTGCCGCAGCCGCGACGGCGCAGGCCGAGCACCGGCACGGCACCGGCCACACGCTGGCCAGCCTGTTCGGCGTGCACGACGACGCCGACTGCCGCCTGTACGACCAGCTTGCGCACGGCACGGGCGTGCCCGGCGTGCCGCTGGTGGTGCTGCCGATGCTGCTGCCGGCGGCCACGTTTGCTTATCTGCAGGGCGAAGCCATCGCCCGCTGGGTCGCGCTCTTCGACGCGCGCGGCCCGCCTTCCACTCGCTGAATCCCCTGTGTTCCGGTTGCTGCACCTGCCTTCGGCGGGTGAGGGCGGCCGGTCGTTCCCCGATTCAACGAGTGTTCTTTCTTCATGACCCCCCACTTCCGTCGCAACGCCATCGGCGCTGCCGTTCTTTCGCTCGCCTCGGTGGCGAGCCTGGCCCAGACCGCCGACACCGCTGCCGCCACTGCTGTCGCTGACACCTCCAGCCTGCGCGAGGTCACCGTCACCGGCAACCCGCTGGGCGCGAGCGACCTGATTGCGCCGACCACCTCGCTGTCGGGCGACCGGCTGCTGCTGCGCTCCGAAGCGACGCTCGGCGAAACGCTGAACAACCTGCCCGGCGTGAGCAGCAGCTACTTCGGCCCCAACGCCAGCCGCCCCAGCATCCGCGGGCAGGACGGCGACCGCATCCGCATCCTGCAGAACGGTGGCGGTGCGCCCGACGCCTCGGCGCTGAGCTACGACCACGCGGTGCCCGTCGATGCGCTGGTGACCGAGCGCATCGAGGTGCTGCGCGGCCCGTCGGCGCTGCAGTACGGCGGCAGCGCCGTGGGCGGCGTGGTCAACGTGATCGACAACCGCATCCCGACCGAGCCCATCAACGGCTTCGGCGGCCGTGCCGAGCTGGGCTACGCCAGCGGCAACAAGGAAAAGAGCGGCGGCGTGCTGCTCGAAGGCGGCAACGACCGCTTCGCCCTGCACGTCGACGCCTTCAACCGCGATTCGAAAGACGTGTCGGTGCCGATCGACCTCGAATGCAGCAAGCCCGGGCGCCTGTCGCTCGCGCGCCGCATCTGCAACTCGCAGAACCAGGCAAACGGCGGCGCGGTCGGCGGCACGCTGTTCTTCAGCCAGGGCTGGATCGGCGCCTCGGCCAGCACCTACCGCAGCAACTACGGCACCGTGGCCGAGGACGAGGTGACCATCGGCATGAAGTCCGACCGCTACGCGCTGGAAGGCGAATGGCGCCCGGGCGGCTTCATCCGCAGCATCCACGCCAAGGTGAGCCGCACCGACTACCGCCACACCGAGTTCGAAGGCGCCGAAGCTGGCACCACCTTCTCGAACCTGAGCAACGACCTGCGCATCGAGGCGCGGCACGAAAAGATCGGCGACCTCGAAGGCCTGGTCGGCTTCAGCCGCGAGACCAACCGCTTCGCCGCCGACGGCGCGGAGGCCTTTGCGCCGCACAGCCGCACGCGCGCCAACGCGCTGTTCCTGCACGAAGAGCTCGGCACCTCGTGGGGTCGCCTGAGCTTCGGTGCGCGCACCGAGAAGGTCACGGTGCGCTCGCTGGGCTACCCCGACGACCTGTCGGTGACGCGCTTCGCCGTCGGCGAGCGCACCTTCAACCCGCACAGCGCGGCGTTCGGCGCGCTGGTCAACCTCACGCCGCAGTGGCAGCTGACCTCGAACCTGGCCTACACCGAGCGCGCACCGAAGGACTACGAGCTGCTCGCCAACGGCCCGCACGTGGCGACCGCAGCCTGGGAGATCGGTGACCCGAACCTGGGCAAGGAAAAGTCCACCGGCTTCGACCTGGGCGCGCAGTGGAAGTCGGGCCCGAACACGGCCCGCGTGAACGCGTATGTCACGCGCTTTCGCAACTACATCGGCCTGACCGCGTCGGGCCGCACGCTCGATGAAGAAGGCCAGGTCGTCACCGACCCCGAGGCCGTCGACACGCTGGCCGAGTACCGCTACGGCGGCATGCGCGCACGCTTCACCGGCATCGAGGCCAACGGCAACCTGCGGCTGCTGGGCGCCGACGGCTTCGCGCGCATGGCCGACGCGGGCACGCTCGACCTCGAATGGCGCGGCGACATCGTGCGCGCCAAGAACCTCGACACCGGCGAGCCGCTGCCGCGCATCGCACCGCTGCGCCTGGGCGCCACGCTGGCCTATGGCAACGGACCGTGGACCGGGCGTGTCGGCTTCGACTACAACGCCGCGCAGCGCCGCGTGCCCGACGTGGGCGCGCGCGAGACGGACGCGTACACGCTGTGGAACGCGTCGATCAGCTACCGCATGAAGGTGCAGCGCGCCAACCTCACCTGGTACGCGCGCATGGACAACATCGGGAACAAGCTGGCGTACACGCCGACCTCGATCCTGACGACCACGGTGTTCCCGAAGGCGCCGCTGCCGGGGCGGTCGCTGAAGGTGGGGTTGCGCGTCACGTTCTGATCGCGGTGTTTCTCCCTCCCCCGCTGGGGGAGGGCAGGGGTGGGGGCAAGCGGCCTGTGATGAAGCTGCAGCTTCTGCAAGCGCCGCTTGCCCCCATCCCAACCTTCCCCCAGAGGGGGAAGGAGCAAGGCAAGGGCCGAAATCGCTCGGCTATCCTCGCCGGGTGAATTCCTTCGTCATTTCCTCGCTCTTCCCCGTCGTTCTTCTCATCGCCGCCGGCTACCTCGCCGGACGGCGCCGATGGATCGGCGGCAATGCGGTGAAAGACCTGTCGAACCTCATCTTTTTGCTGCTCGCGCCCGCGCTGTTGTTCCGTGCCATGAGCACGGTGCATGTGCAGGAATTGAGCCTCAAGCCCGTGGCCGCGTACTTCATCGCCTCGGGCCTGCTGTTCGCGGCCACGCTCGCGTGGCGCGGCTTCAACCGCACGGGCGCGGTGCTCGCGCTGGCCAACACCTACAGCAACACCGTGATGATCGGCATCGCGCTGATCGGCCTGGCCTACGGCGAGGCCGGCATGGTGGTGCTGCTCACGCTGATCTCGCTGCATTCGCTCGTGCTCATGACCAGCGCCACCGTGGTGCTCGAGCTGGCGGTGGCGCGCGAGCATGCGGCGAGCGGGGCGGAGCGCCGCTCCATGGTGCGCACCGTGCTGCGCGCGCTGCGCAACGCCATCATCCATCCGGTGCCGCTGCCGATCATTGCGGGCCTGCTGTTCGCGCAGACGGGGCTCGTGATGCCCGAGGTGATCGACAAGCCGATCCAGCTGCTCGGCCAGGCCTTCGGGCCGGTCGCGCTGGTGATGGTGGGCATCACGCTCGCACTCACGCCCATCGGTCGCCACTGGCGCGGCGCACTGGTGCAGGCGCTGGTGAAGAACCTCGTGCATCCGCTGCTGGTGGCGCTCATCGGCTGGCTGCTGGGCGTGCGCGGCATTCCGCTCACCGTGATGGTGGTGGCGGCGGCGCTGCCGATCGGCGCCAATGTGTTCCTGTTCTCGCAGCGCTACCGCAGCGCCGAAGACCTGGTCACGGCCAGCGTGGCCGTGTCGACCGTGCTGGCGCTGGGCACGCTCACGCTGGTGATGGTCTGGGTGCAGTGGTTGCCCTGACGGCCCCCATTTTCTCCGCGCTTTTCGCGAACTTTTGCCCGACTGGGCGACAGCGGTAGCCCTATGCCGTTTGGCAGGGCTGGCCGTTTGGTGGGCTGGCGAGCGGCGTTCGCGCCCCTACATTTGCCGGCTGATGACGATCTACCCGGCGCGCGTTTCGCCCCTTGCCCTTGCAGTGACGGCGGTGGTCGCGACGGTGGTCGCGCTGCACGGCGCGCGCGCCCATGCGGCGGGCGAGGCCAAGCCGTGCCGCACGCCGTGCCTGGCGGTTCCCAAACCGGCTGAGGCACCGCAGGCCAAGGAAGCAGAGCCCAAGCCCGCCGTCGTGCGGCCGGCACCGAAGCCGCGACCGCAGATCACCGCCACCGCTGCCCCGGCGCCCGAGGCGCATCGCGAGCCCGCCGAGCGACGCTCCGTGCCATCGAAACGCTGCAGCGAAATCAACATGCGCGCCGCCGTCGGCGAGCCGCTGTCGGACCAGGACATGACCATTTTGAGGAGCCAGTGCTGATGACCGCGAAGACGAACACCGCCGTCCCCCGAACCTTGTGGCGCGTGCTGCTGCTGTGTACCGCCGCGCTGCTGGCCACCGCCTGCGCGCACCGCCCCGCGCCCAGCAGCGCCATGCCCTTCGACCAGGCCGTCACGCAGGCGGTCGACGACCTCATGGTGCAGACCCAGAAACTGCCGGCCTTCCTGGCCAAGGTGGAGTCGACGCTGTCGCAGCGCCGCATCGTGATCGACCCGCTGCTCGAAGGCGCCAGCGGCCAGCAGACCGAGGTGACGCGCGTAGCCGAGCAGCGCATCGTGCAGCGCATGCAGGCGCAGTTCAAGCAGTTCACCGTGACGCCGTTCAACGCCAACGAAATCGGCAGCGCGCAGTACGTGCTCAACGGCACGCTGGTGCGCGACAAGGACGCCTCGGGTGCGCCGTACCGGCTGAACCTTGCGATGACCGAGATCAAGAGCGGCATGGTGATCGCGCAGTCGGTCGCGCGCATCAGCGACGCGTCGCTCGACACGCGGCCCACCGCCTTCTTCCGCGACAGCCCGGTCAACGGCAAGGACCGCGGCGTGGAGGGCTACATCCGCACCGCCGAGACGCCGGCCGGGCAGGCCGCCGATGCGCTCTACCTGGAGCGCCTGCCGACCGCCACCGTGCTGCAGGAAGCCACCGCCGCCTACGAAGCCGGCCGCATGAGCGAGGCCCTGAGCCGCTATGAGGCCGCGTCGAAGCGCACCGACGGGCAGCAGCTGCGCATCTACAGCGGGCTGTACCTCACGCAGTCGCAGCTGGGCCGCACGGCCGATGCCGAACGCACCTTCGGCACGCTGGCGCGGCTGGGGCTCGAGAGCAACAACCTGAGCGTCAAGTTCCTGTTCAAGCCGGGCTCGACCGACTTCCTGGCCGACCCGAAGATCAGCGCGGCCTACCCGATGTGGCTGCGCCAGATCGCGCGGCAGGCGGCGCAGATCGATGCGTGCGTGGTGGTCACGGGCCACACGAGCCGCACGGGCTCGGAAGCGGTCAACGAGCGGCTGTCGCTGCAGCGCGCGACCAGCGTCAAGGCGCGGCTGGTGGGCGAGGCGCCGCCGCTGTCGAAGAAGCTGCGCGAAGCCGGAATGGGCTTTCGCGAGAACATCGTCGGCACGGGCGCCGACGATGCGAGCGACGCGCTGGATCGGCGCGTCGAGTTCAAGGTCGCTGGTTGCGAGGCTTGATCCGGACTCAGGGCGCGAGCCGTTCGCGCATCCAGTCGGCGCCTTCGAGCCGGTAGCGCAACCGGTCGTGCAGCCGGCTCTTGCGGCCCTGCCAGAACTCCCAGCGGTCGGGCACCAGCCGGAAGCCGCCCCAGTGCGGCGGACGCGGCGGCGACAGCAGGTGCCTGGCGGCGTACACGGCGGCGTTCTTCACCAGCACGTCGCGCCCGCTGATCACTTCGCTCTGCGGGCTGGCCCAGGCGCCGATGCGCGAATCGAGCGGGCGGCTGGCGTAGTAGGCGTCGCTCTCCTCGGCGCTGACCCGTTCCACGCGGCCTTCGATGCGCACCACGCGCTCCAGCTCGACCCAGTGGAACTGCAGCGAGGCATACGGATTGCCCGACAGCTCGCGGCCCTTGCGGCTGTCGTAGTTGGTGTACCAGACGATGCCGCGCGCGTCGTAGCCCTTGATGAGCACGATGCGGCTCGACGGTCGCAGGTCGCTGCCCACGGTGCACAGCGTCATCGCGTTGGGCTCGGGGATCTGTGCGCCGATGGCCTCGGTGAGCCAGCGCTCGAACTGCAGGAGCGGGTCGGCGGCGCTGCGGGTCTCGTCGAGCTCGGCGCGCTCGTAGCTCTTGCGCAGCGCGGCCAGCGCGTCTTTGGAAAGCGGAGAAGTCATGCCGGGATTGTTGCGCACATACTCGGCCCATGACGACGACAGAGGCGAACTCCCCGACCGTGATCGTGCTGGCCTCGGGCCGCGGCGAGCGCTTCATCGCGGCCGGCGGCACGGGCTCGAAGCTGAAGGCGCTGCTCGCGGGCAAGCCGGTGCTCGAGCGCACGCTCGATGCGGTGCGCGCCAGCGGCCTGCCGTGGCGGTTGGAAGATGCCGGTCACCCCGGCATGGGCGATTCGATTGCCGCCGCCGTGCGCGCCACGCCCCATGCGGCGGGCTGGCTCATCCTGCCGGGCGACCTGCCGTTGGTGCTGCCCGCCACGCTGCGGGCCGTGGCCGCCGCGCTCGGTGGGCGCGTGAATGCCGTGCAGCCGCAGTACCGGGGCGAGCGCGGGCATCCGGTGGGCTTTGCGGCGGGCTGCTGGGCGCAGCTGGCGGCGCTGGAAGGGAACATGGGCGCATCGTCCGTGCTGCGGGCGATGCGCGCGATCGATTCGGTCGTCGATCTGGTGGTGGACGATGCCGGCGTCGTGACCGACATCGACACGCCCGAGGCGCTGGCGCGGGCCGAGGTGCTCTGGCAGGCGCGCGCAGGTGCCTGAACGTCAAGTCCTCCTGCAACACGCAGGTCTCGCCGGGACCGGACGCTAGATCACCAGTTGCAGCTCGGCCTGCCCCACCAGTTTCTTGAACCGGCTCCGGTCCTTGGTGCGAACCGCGCCGACCGCGTAGTAGTCGCCCAGACTCTGTAACTCATACAGTGCATAGCCGTGCGGGGCGAGATGCTTGCGCGCTGCGTCCAGGCCCTCCGTGATGTCATCGCCGTTGTCCAGCGGTTCCCATTGGAAGCCGTCCCAGGCATTGCCCGGGACGGGGAGGGCCAGCGACTTGACCGCGTCGCCGTCTTTCCAGTCGAAGGTTGTGAAGAGGGGCGAACCGCCGGTGACCGCATAGACCAGCCCCTCCTTGGGGTTGTCTACGCCCCACAGCAAGGCGTTGACGGCGTCGGGGCCGGCTTCGGGCGCCATCGCCGCGCGCAGCTGGTCGAGCAGCGCCTGCAGCGCCGCCTGGCCCGCTGTCTTGTCGCCAAGCCAGACGCATCCGATCAGGTCTGCCAGCCAGCCCCGGCCTGTGGCGGCTTCGTCGCAGATCGCCTGCAGGGAGGTATCTGCGACTGACTTTTTGCGCCGCGCATTGTGGCTGCGGCCTTCCCGGCGCGCTTCGTGGAACTCGGCCCGGGTCATGCCGGTGCGTTCGAGAACCTGCCCGTCGAAATCGACCCACTGAACCTGCGCATCCGGGCCGTCCTCGTTCAGGGTCAGCAGGCGATCGCCTTCGACGATCGGGTTGCCTGTATCCGTCCAGAAGTGCATGGCGGTGCTCACCGGTCGGCCTTCGGTGTCGTAGAGCGTGAGCTGCATGGGCGCAAAGTCGAGGCCGATGAAACGGTTGCGCCCGTAGACCTTGGGCGGCGCGTCGCGGTTACCGCGCGCGATGTGCCCGTGCTTGCACGGGATCAGTTCCCGGCCATCGAGGGCGACCACGCCTTCGCGTCCCTTCGAATCCGCCACCACGGCCCAGCGTTTGCGCGTGTCGAAGTTTCTGACGGTCTCGTAGCGGTGAGGCACGAGGATGCGCGCGCCGTCGGCGCTCGCAACGGCCGAGCGCTCTTGTGCGTCGCGCAGACGCAGCAAGCCGTCGTCGCTCTGGAAAGCCGAGGTCACGCCGGTGTGCAGGATTTCCCCGGTGCTGATGCGCACCAACTGTCCCCCCGCCTCCGGTTCGCCGGAAAATTCGGCCCACAGCAAGTCTTCAGCGACGACGTCTGCGTAGCCCAGGTTGCCGACGGGATAGCGCCAGACGCCGTTGCGGTCCATCAGTCCGCTGGCGACGGAAGGAAGCGCACTTTTCTTTTTCGTCTTGTCCGTGTCGTCGCGCAGGGCAATCACCCATGGGCCGCTCGCGCGGCCCTGATAGACGGAGGTGGCTCCCGCTTCGAAAGGGAGCAGCCAGCGGCCGTAGGGCGTGACCAAACCAACCGGTGGGCGGCGCTTCGCCTCGGCGCGCTTGTTCTTGCCGCCGTTCGCGTCATTGGGTGGGTGCACCACATAGGCGGCCAGGTCCGGCCACCAGTCGTCCACCGTCAGGGCCTGAAGAAAGGGCGCGCGTTCGTCTTCCGTCTCGTACGCGACCGCCCACAGCCGGGCAATCACCTGGTCGGACCACCAGCCCCACTGTCGGCGCCAATCCGACACCAGTGGGCGAAGCACCTCGGGCAACTCGGCTTCAGCGGTGCAGGGCGCGGGTGCTCCCTCGGGCTGCAAGGCAGCCACCAGCGCGGCACTGTCGGCCTGCAGTTGGTCCAGGTGCGTGCCGAATGCCTCTGCGTTGCTGCTGTCCCAGGCGAGGTCGATCGTGTCGAGCACGAGCCACGGATGGGGACTGCCGTCCAGCGCGGCCTGGATGCGGTCCATCTCGGTGTGCGCTTCCATGGGCAACAGGGCCGCCGTGAGGGCACGAAACCGTTGCCAACGGGCTCGCGCGTCCTTCATGGGCGCGGCCAGCAGCACCTGTGCATCGTCGCAGTTGCCGATGGCGGAGGAGGCCCGTTGGCCCTCGCCCACCAGCAGCAAGAAAAGGGCCGGGACCGCATCGAACCATTCGGCGAGCCCGGTCACATCACCGGCTTCTTCGTCGAGCGGGCGCGCGTGATCGGGGAATTCGTGGAGAGAAAAGAGGACGCTGGCGTTTGGCATCGCGATGACTGTAGACGGTACCGGCGGGGCCATGCCGGTGGTCGGCCTGCCCCCTCAGGCCAGCTTCATGTCCTTGCGAACGCCCGGGCCTGGAGAGCTGGGCGGACGACCCGCACGCAATGCGGACCCGATGCTTGCGGGCGGTCCCCGACTGTCCCCGAGCTTTTCATTTGCACAGGAGACGTTGAACAGGTTCTCAGCCCTTGGGGATCACGGCGCAGAGCACGCGCGGGCCCGAATTGCCGGCGGGTTGCGTCGTGAAGTCGTCGCGGTCGCGGTGCACCACCAGGGCGCGGCCGCGCACGTTGTTGGCGGCGCCGTCGGTCAGCGAGATCGCGTGGTTGTCGACGCTGAAACGCGCCACGCCGCGGGCATCGGCCACGAGGCTGGGCAGCTCGCCGGCATGGCTGCCGGGAGCGGAGAACTTGCCGTGCGTGCCACCGGCCGGGTTGAAGTGGCCGCCCGAGGCGTTGCCGTTGTCGCCGCAGTCGCCCTTTTCGTGGATGTGGAAACCGTGCTCGCTGCCCGGCGCCAGGCCGCGTACTTCGCCGGACACGCGCACGCCGTGGTCGAGGGCGGTGAGCGTCACCGAGCCGCGCGCGGGGTTGGGCGTGACGGCGGCGGTCGGCGTCAGCTCGACCGTGGTGCTCGGCTTGCCGCCCATGCTGCCGCAGGCGGCGAGCACGGCGGTGGCGAGGAGGGCGGTGCCGGTGGCGAGAAGACGGCGATGGGTCATGGTTTTTCCTTGTCGAACGAAACGGAAGATGAGGAGGATGAATTGTCGGAAGACCCCGGAACGTATACCGGAGCCGGCGGCGCGCCGCAATCAGCCGGTGCCTCGAAAGGGGCATCTTGCGGCGTTTCGGCCATGGCCAGCGCCACCAGCCGGGCCAGTGCCGCGTCGTGGATCGCGTGGCGTTGCAACTCGAGCAGGGTCTGGCGCGCGTAGTCGAGCGAGCTGCCGTAGCGGCCCACCGCATTCGCGAAGATGTGGCGGTAGCGCTCGTCGCTGAGTTCGCCCGTGAAGTTGGGGCTGCGCCGCGAGAGCGTGAAGGCCAGCGCGCGCACCGGCCCTTCGGCCGTGCCGCATTGCAGCCACTTGGGGTCGTACACGCCGGTCGGCATCTCGCGCAACCAGAGGCGCTTGAGCGTCTCCAGGCCTTCGTCCTTCGGCACGCGGAACACCACGCCCCGGCAGCTGCCGCCCGAGAGCAGGCCGAACACCAGCCCCGGCGTCTGCACGCTGCCCCGGTTGACCCGGCTCCACATCTTGAGCGCGCGGTGCCAGCCGTGCACCGAGGCCGCGCGACGTTCCGCAAAACCGAACTCGGGCCGCCAGATCAGCGAGCCGTAGCCGAACAGCCAGAGATCGTCGCGGCCGCCCCAGTCGGCGATCGCGCGTTCCAGCATCGGCTGCGGGTCGCGCAGCGGACGGGGCATCGGGTCGAGCCCCGGCGGACCGGGGTCCGGCGCGCCGGCTGACACGGGGGTGTCGGGGGCGGCGCCTACAATTTCGTGATCATGGTTCACCGCACCATTATTTACCGACCCCTTTCCTACGGAGATCGCGCTTCCATGAACAACGACGACAGCCAGCAGAATTTCGCCCTCGGCTTTTTGGTGGCATTGATCGCGCTCGTGATCATGTTCGTGATCGGCGTCGCCTTCTGGCACAAGGGCCTGGGTGCCGCGACCGTGCAGGCGAAGCCTGCCGTGGCGGCCTCTGCGGCGGCCGCGCCGGGCGGCGCGGTGCAGGTGACCGAAGTCACCGAGACCGTCACCGTGGTGATCCCCGACGGCGCCAGCATCCGCGTGGCGGGCGACGTGGTGAACTTCTACTTCGCGACCGGCAGCGCCGATCTCGCACCGGGTGCCGCCGAGGCGCTGGCCGTGGTCATCAAGGGCGTCGAGGGCGGCCGCAAGGCGGTGGTCTCGGGCTTCCACGATGCCACCGGTGACGCGGCCATCAACGAGGAGCTCGCCAAGAAGCGTGCCCAGATGGTGCGCGAGGTGCTCGCGGGCCTGGGCGTGCCGGCCGAAAAAATCGACCTGCAGAAGCCCGCCGTCACCGCCGGCTCGGGCAACAACGCCGAGGCGCGCCGCGTCGAAGTGAAGCTGGTGGACTGAGCGCCCCTACGCATCCAGCAAAGCCCGGCTTGCCCGGGCTTTTTCATGCGCCTCAGGTGCTGCCGCGCACGATCAGTTCGTAGTCCAGCTCGATGCAGCCGGGCTGCGCGAGCGTGCCGCGCATCAGGCCCAGCAGCATCTCGGCGCCGGCCCGGCCGACCTCGCTGCGCGGTGTGCGCATGGTGGTCAGCGGCGGCACCATCTGGTCGCTGCCGGCCAGGTCGTTGAAGCCGGCGATGGCGATGCGTCCGGGCACCGGCACCTGCAGGCGGTTGGCCGCCAGCAGCCCGCCCTGCGCGATGTCGTCGTTGCAGAAGAAGATGGCATCGATGTCGGGCATGCGCTGCAGCATCTCCTCGAACAGGCGCGCGCCCAGCGCGATCGACGAGCGCTCGGGGCTGAGCATTTCCAGCCGCGCGTCGTACAGGCCCGCTTCGCGCAGGCAGCGGCGATAGCCTTCGGCGCGCTGCAGCACGCGCGGATCGAGCTGCGCGCCGCAGAAGGCGATGCGGCGGTGCCCGCGTTCCAGCAGATGGCGCGTGACGGCGGCGCCCGCGTCCACCTGCGAAAAGCCCACGCAGGCCACGCCCGGCGCGGTGCTGGTTTCCATCAGGTGCACGCAGGGCACGCCGCTGTGCGCGATGAGCTGGCGTGCCGCCTCGCTGCGGTCGAAGCCGGTCACCAGCAGGCCCGCGGGGCGGTGGGGGAGGTAGGTGCGCAGCAGCAGTTCCTCTTCGGCGCTGTCGTAGTGCGTCACGCCGATGAAGGGCTGGTAGCCCACGGGAAAGAGCGTGCGGTGCACGGCTTCCAGCAGGTCGACGAACAAGGTGTTGGACAGCATCGGCACCAGCACGAGCACCTGGCTGCTGCGCTGCGACGCCAGCGCGCGGGCGGCCGGGTCGGGCACGTAGCCCAGGCGCTCGGCCGCCTCACGCACGCGCAGGGTCAGCACCGGGTCGACGCCGCGCTCGCCGCGCAGTGCGCGTGAGACGGTGATCGGGCTGACGGACGCGGCGCGCGCCACGTCGTCGAGGGTGATGCGGCCACTGGAGCGGCGGGTGCGGCGGGGCGCGTCGGTCAAGGGTAAATCCGGAGAAAGGTGAATCTCATTGTTCTATAGGATAGCGCTATCCATCAAAGGGTTAACAAGTAGTTTGCGACTGCAAATAAGGTGCAGACCAGCCGTTTCCCCTCTGAGCGACAATGGAAGAGAACCCCGATTGCCCTGGCCCGAGCCTCCGTCCGGGCCTTTTTTTGATTTCCAATGGACAGCGCTATCTCAAAATTTCAACCGCAGGCCCTCGTGGTCATGGGCGTGTCCGGATGCG
Organism: Variovorax sp. EBFNA2; assembly: GCF_033802765.1. Lineage (NCBI taxonomy): Bacteria > Pseudomonadati > Pseudomonadota > Betaproteobacteria > Burkholderiales > Comamonadaceae > Variovorax > Variovorax sp. EBFNA2. The sequence continues at coordinate 4,662,534 of NZ_CP138496.1, read as the reverse complement.
GCAAGTCGAGCGTCGGGGCGGCCTGTGCCGAGGCGCTGGGCTGGACGCTGCACGAGGGTGACGCGTACCACGCGCCCGAAAGCGTCGCCAAGATGCGCGCCGGCACGCCGCTCACCGACGACGACCGCGCCGGCTGGCTCGACCGGCTGGCCGACCTGCTGGCGTCCCCGCCCCAGGGCACCGGCCGGGTGCTGACCTGTTCCGCGCTGCGCAAGCGCTACCGCGACCGGCTGCGCCAGGCGGTGCCGCGCCTGGGCTTCGTGTTCCTGTCGCTGGACTACGAGGAGGCGCTGGCGCGCGTGCAGTCGCGCGCGGGCCATTTCTTCTCGCCGGCGCTGGTCGCGAACCAGTTCGCCACGCTCGAATCGCCGGTGGGCGAGCCGGGTGTGCTGGTGCTCGACGCCACGCAGCCCATGGCCGACCTGGTGGCCGCCGTCGTCGCCTGGGCCGCCGCACCTGCTTCCGCTTCAACCACAGGGCGCGACACGCCGCCCGGAGACATCGCATGAGCCAATCTCCCCCATCTCCCTCCGCGCAGCCGGCGCGCCGCAAGCCGGCGCTCCAGCGCCTGGCCGAACTCTTCATGGTCGTGGCGCTGGCCGGCATGGTCGTCGCGGTCTTCGTGAACGTCGTACTGCGCTACGTGTTCGCCACCAGCATCGTGTCGTACGAGGAAATCTCACGCCTGCTGTTCGTCTGGCTGGTGGCCGTGGGCACCATCGTCGCGGCCTTCGAGGGCAAGCACCTGGGCTTCGACATGCTGACCTCGCGCCTGAAGGGCGGCCCGCGCAAGGGCCTGTTCTGGCTGAGCCAGCTGCTGGTGGCCGGGTGCATGGTGCTGCTGCTGAAGGGCGCGTGGGCGCAGGTGGTCGCCGGCATGGAGAGCTTCAGCACGGTGCTGGGCTATCCGCTGGCGCTCGGTGCCGCCGCCACGCTGGTGCTGGCCGTGGGCCTGCTGGTGGCGCTGGTGTTCGACCTCGTGCGCGGCGAGCCGCCGGCGAACGCGGGCGCCGCGGGCGACATCGAGTGAGAGCAGCCCCATGATCGTCACCGCTCTCTTCCTGATCGTGCTCATCGGCGGCATGGTGATCGGCATGCCGATCGCCCATGCGCTGGTGCTGACCGGTGTCGCGCTCATGTGGCACCTGGACTTCTTCGATGCGCAGCTGCTTGCGCAGAACCTGCAGGCCGGCTTCGACAACTTCCCGCTGCTGGCCGTGCCCTTCTTCATCCTGGCCGGCGAGCTGATGAACGCGGGCGGCCTGTCGCGCCGCATCATCGACCTGGCCCGCGCGTTCGTCGGGCACATTCCCGGCGGACTGGGCTTCGTGGCCATCGGCGCTGCCGTGCTGCTGGCGTCGATGAGCGGCTCGGCCATTGCCGACACCGCCGCGCTCGCCACCATCCTGCTGCCCATGATGCGCGAGCAGAAGTACCCGCCGGGCTACAGCGCGGGCCTGCTCGCGTCGGGCGGCATCATCGCGCCGATCATTCCGCCGTCGATGCCCTTCGTGATCTACGGCGTGACCACCAACACGTCGATCAGCAAGCTGTTCCTGGCCGGCGTGTTCCCCGGCCTGATGATGGGCGCGTTCCTGATCGGCGCCTGGTGGTGGATCGCCCGCAAGCACAAGCTGCCCGCCATGGCGCGCGTGGCATGGGGCGCGCGCATGAAGGCGCTGCTGCACAGCTTCTGGGCCATGATGATGCCGGTCATCATCCTGGGCGGCCTCAAGGGCGGCATCTTCACGCCCACCGAAGCCGCCGTGGTGGCCGCGGTGTATGCGCTGATCGTCTCGATGTTCGTGTACCGCGAGCTGACCTGGGCCGGCCTGTACGAGGTCTTCCTGGCTGCGGGCAAGACCACCGCCGTGGTGATGTTCCTGTGCGGCGCCGCCACCGTGACCGCCTACATGATCACGCTGGCCGACCTGCCCAACCTGCTGGCCGACAGCTTCGCCGGCGTGATGGGCGACCCGATCGTCTTCATGGCGCTGATGATGGTGTTCCTGCTGGTGGTCGGCACGGCCATGGACCTGACGCCCACCATCCTGATCTTCGGCCCCGTGTGCGCGCCGCTGGCCATGAAGGCCGGCATCGACCCGGTGTACTTCGGCTTCATGTTCATCTACGTGGGCTGCATCGGCCTGATCACGCCGCCCGTGGGCACCGTGCAGAACGTGGTGGCCGGCGTCGGCAGGCTGCGCATGGAAACCGTCATCAAGGGCACCACGCCGTTCCTGCTCATGTACGTGCTGCTGGCCGTGCTGTTCGTGCTGTTCCCTTCGCTCATCACGGCACCGCTGGCCTGGATGCACTGACCGCCGTTCCTTTTCTTCCTCTTTTTTTCCGTTCCTCTTTCGATACTCAGGAGACTTCCATGCGCATCCGTTTCGCTCTCGCCGGCCTCGTGGCCGCTCTCGCCACCGCCGGCGCCGTCCAGGCGCAGGACTTCAAGCCGCGCATCGTGCGCTTCGGCTACGGCCTGGTCGACAACTCCAACCAGGGCCGTGCCGTGCGCCTGTTCGCGCAGGAGGTCGAAAAGGCTTCCGGCGGTAAGATGAAGGTCCGCGGCATCGGCAACGCCTCGCTCGGTTCCGACACGCAGATGCAGCAGGCGCTGATCGGCGGCGCGCAGGAAATGATGGTCGGCTCCACCGCCACGCTCGTGGGCATCGTTCCCGAAATGGCCGTGTGGGACACGCCCTTCCTCTTTGCCAACGTGAAGGAAGCCGACGCCGTGCTCGACGGTCTCGTGGGCGAGAAGGTCAAGGCGAAGCTGGAGCCCAAGGGCATGGTCGGCCTGGTCTACTGGGAGAACGGCTTTCGCAACCTCACCAACAGCAAGCGTCCCGTCAACAAGCTCGAAGACATGGGCGACATCAAGCTGCGCGTGATGCAGAACAACGTGTTCCTCGACAGCTTCAAGGCGCTGGGCGCCAACGCCGTGCCGCTGCCGTTCTCGGAGCTGTTCACCGCCCTCGAAACGCGCGCCGTGGACGGCCAGGAGAACCCGTTCAACACCGTGGTGTCGAGCAAGTTCTACGAAGTGCAGAAGTACCTGACGGTGACCAACCACGTCTACAGCCCCTGGATCGTCACCGTCAGCAAGAAGTGGTGGGACACGCTGAGCCCGGCCGAGAAGAAGGTGCTGCAGGACGCCGCCGTGAAGAGCCGCGAGTTCGAGCGCAAGGACACCCGCGAGGAAGCCACCAAGGCGCTGGCCGAACTGCGCACCAAGGGCATGCAGGTGAACGAACTGCCCGCCACCGAGGCCAACCGCATGCGCGAGAAGCTCACCAGCGTCAACAGCGGCATCGCCAAGTCCGTGGGCCAGGAGACCTGGGACGCGGTCAACGGCGCCGTGGCGCAAGTGCGCGGCAAGTAAGCAGGCCTTTTCCCTCGAACGAAGGCGGTTTCGCACCGCCTTCGTCACTTTCGTGCCGGGTGTGGGGTTTACCATGAAGGCCCCAGCCAGCCGGCGCATTCACAGCCCCAGCAAGCATGCCACTCCACGACACCGTCCAAGCCGTCACCCGACGCATCCGCGAACGCAGTGCCCCCACCCGCACCGCGTACCTCGAGCAGATCGACGCCTACAGGCACCGTGACCGCGGCGCCGACCGCATGGGCTGTGCCAACGTGGCGCACGCCGTGGCCGGCATTCCGGCCAACGACAAGTTCAAGGTGGTGGCCGAGCGCGCGCCCAACATCGGCATCGTCACCGCCTACAACGACATGCTCTCGGCCCACGCGCCGTACCAGGGCTACCCGGACATCATCAAGCACGAGGCCCGACGCCACGGCGCGACCGCGCAGGTGGCCGGCGGCGTGCCCGCCATGTGCGACGGCGTCACGCAGGGCACGCCCGGCATGGAGCTGAGCCTGTTCAGTCGCGACCTCATCGCCATGAGCACGGCGGTGGCGCTCACGCACGACATGTTCGACGGCGCCCTCATGCTCGGCGTGTGCGACAAGATCGTGCCGGGCCTTTTGATCGGCGCGTTGCACTTCGGCCACCTGCCCACCGTCTTCGTGCCCGCCGGGCCGATGCCCTCGGGCCTGTCGAACACCGCGAAGTCGAAGGTGCGCGAGCAGGCGGCGCAGGGCCTCGTGGGCCGCCAGGGCCTGCTCGACGCCGAAATGGCCGCGTACCACACGGTCGGCACCTGCACCTTCTACGGCACCGCCAACAGCAACCAGATGCTGCTCGAGGCCATGGGCCTGCATGTGCCCGGCACGGCCTTCATCCAGCCCGGCGACGCCATGCGCGAAACGCTCACGCGCGAGGCCGTGCGCTCGGTCCTCGGCAAGGCCAGCGACACCCCCTTCAACTGCCCACCGATCGGCGAGATGGTCGACGAGCGCTGCATCGTCAACGCCATGGTCGCGCTGCTCGCCACGGGCGGCTCCACCAACCACCTGATCCACTGGGTGGCCGTGGCGCGCGCCGCCGGCATCCTCATCGACTGGGACGACTTCTCCCAACTGTCCGACGTGGTGCCGCTGCTCACGCGTGTGTACCCCAACGGCAGCGCCGACGTGAACGAGTTCCAGGCTTGCGGCGGCCCGGGCTTCGTGATCGGCGAACTGGTCGAGGCCGGTTTGATGCACGCCGACGTGCTCACGGTGCGTGCCGGCGGCATCCGCGAATTCGCGAACATCCCGTCGCTGGCCGGCGAGAACACGCTGCAGTGGACGCCGGCCGCGCCATTGCAGAAAGAAGCCGTCACGCGCCCGGTGTCGAGCCCCTTCAGCGCCACAGGCGGTCTCAAGCTGCTCGGCGGCAACCTGGGACGCAGCGTGATCAAGGTGTCGTCGGTGCCCGACGACCGCCATGTCATCGAAGCGCCAGCGCGCGTGTTCGACTCACAGGCTGCGCTGCACAAGGCGTTCACGGCCGGCGAACTGGAGCGCGACGTGGTCTGCGTGGTGCGCTGGCAGGGCCCGCAGGCCAATGGCATGCCCGAGCTGCACAAGCTCACGCCGCCGCTGTCGGTGCTGCAGGGCAAGGGCTTCCGCGTGGCGCTGGTCACCGACGGCCGCATGAGCGGCGCCTCGGGCAAGATCCCCGCCGCCATCCACGTGTCGCCCGAAGCGGCTGCTGGCGGCCCGCTCGCCAAGGTGCGCGACGGCGACCTGATCCGCCTCGACGCCGTAGCGGGTACGCTTGCCGTGTTGCTGCCCGACGATGAATGGGCCGCACGCGAGATCGCCGTGCAACCCGAAGCGCAGCGCTTCGCCGACGGACGCGGCCTCGGCCGCGAACTGTTCGCCGGCATGCGCCGCAATGCACTGGCCGCCGAAGAGGGCGCCTGCACCTGGCTGTGAACACCCGCATCGCCAGCAGGCGATGCGCAACGCAACGACGTACTGGAGCTATGACATGACAGACAGACTCACTTCCCTCGACGTGATGCGCGACGCGCCGGTCATCCCGGTCATCGTGCTGACCGACGTGAAGCACGCCGTGCCGCTGGCGCGCGCGCTGGTGGCCGGCGGCATCCGCATGCTCGAAGTCACGCTGCGCACGCCGCAGGCGCTGCAATGCATCGAGGCCATCGCCAAGGAAGTGCCCGAAGCCGTCGCCGGCGCCGGCACCATCCGCAGCGCGGCCGATGCGCAGGCTTCGGCGCTGGCCGGCGCGAAGTTCGGCGTGAGCCCGGGCTACACACGTTCGGTCGGCAAGGCCTGCCACGACCTCGGCCTGCCGCTGCTGCCCGGCGTGGCCACCGGCAGCGAGATCATGACGGCGCAGGAAGACGGCTACACCCAGCTCAAGTTCTTCCCCGCGCTGCAGGCCGGCGGCCTGCCGATGCTCAAGGCCTGGCAGGGCCCGTTCGGCGACGTCACCTTCTGCCCCACGGGCGGCATCCATGCGGGCAACGCGGCCGAGTTCCTCGCGCTGTCGAACGTGGCCTGCGTGGGCGGTTCGTGGATCGTGCCGACCGACGCCATCCGCGACGGCGACTGGGCCCGCATCGAGCAACTGGCACGCGCCGCGAGCCAGCTGCCGCGCTGAGCATGCAGCCCGATTTCGACGCGAGCGACCTCAAGGTCATCGCGTTCGACGTGTTCGGCACGGTGGTCGACTGGCACAGCGGCATTGCGGCCGAAGTCGAGCGCGTGCTGCCCGGCGTGGACGGCGCGGCCTTTGCGCTCGCCTGGCGCGCCGGCTACCAGCCCGCCATGAAGGCCGTGATGGAACGCATCGCGGCCGGCGAGGGCGGCTTCACGCTGCTCGACGAGCTGCACCTGAGCATGCTCGACCAAGTGCTGCACGACTTCAGCCTGGCCGACCAACTCGACACCGCCGCCAAGCGCGACCTGAGCCGTGCGTGGCACCGCCTGCCGGCCTGGCCCGATGCGGTCGAGGGGCTCACGCGGCTGAAGAAGAAGTTCACGATCTGCACGCTCTCCAACGGCAACATCGGCCTGCTCACCGAGATGGCCAAGCGCGCCGGCCTGCCCTGGGACTGCGTGCTGTCGGCCGAAGTGTTCAAGGCCTACAAGCCCGATCCGCGCACCTACCTTGGCGTGGCGGGCGTGTTCGATGCAACGCCCGGGCAGGTCATGCTCGCCGCGGCGCACCACGACGACCTCGCGGCTGCGCGCGTGTGCGGCCTCAAGACGGCGTACATCGAGCGGCCCCACGAGTTCGGCCGCCAGCAGCCGAAGGACGTGTCGCCGCAGCCGGACAACAGCCTGCATGTGCGCGACATCGTCGCGCTGGCCGATCGGCTGGACTGCTGATCGTCAGTCCGTGATGAGCTTTTCCACCGTGCGCAGGTTGCGCGTGGTGGTGCTCGACTTGTAGCGGGTCTTCGCCAGCAGCTTCGCCACCGGCGTGTCCAGGCTTTCGCCGCGCGGGCATTGCCAGTACAGCACGCCATCGCCGCGCACCAGCTGTTCGACTTCGGCATCGACCGTGCCGGCCTTCTCCATGATCTCGTCGAGCATCGCGGCATCGGAGCCGAACACGAGGTACGGATGGTGCGTGTCGTCGATGCGTTCGAAGGGATAGCTTGCCGCCATGTCGGCCACCTGCGTCTGCGTGCGCAGCACGATCCACGCCTCGTAGCCGAAGCACTGGCGCAGCGCTTTCTCGATGCGCGTGCGCAGCGCGGCGGCATCGGGCGCGTCGGTGTCGAACAGCACGTTGCCGCTGGCGAGCACCGTGCGCACCGCGCCGAAGCCGAGTTCGTCAGTGAACAGCGCCTTCAGGTCGGCGCTCTTGATCGTGATGCCGTTGACGTTCACGCCGCGCAGCAGCGCGACGTAGCGGGTCAGCGGCGCGTGCTTTTTCTTCGGGCTTGCCATGGCGTTGTTGCGTGCGGCCCGAAAAGGCTCAGCGCAGGCCGCCGCCCGACGCGTTCTCGTTGCGCTGGATCAATTCAATCTTGTAGCCGTCAGGGTCCGTCACGAAGGCGATCACCGTCGTGCCGCCCTTGACCGGACCGGCCTCGCGCGTCACGTTGCCGCCCGAGGCCTTGATCTTGTCGCAGGCCGCGTACGCATCGGGCACGCCGAGCGCGATGTGGCCGTAGGCGGTGCCGAGTTCGTAGCTCTCGGTGCCCCAGTTGTAGGTGAGCTCGATCTCGGCCTGGTCGGGGTTGCCGTTGCCGTAGCCGACGAAAGCCAGGCTGTACTTGTACTCGGGGTTTTCCGACGTGCGAAGCAGCGTCATGCCGAGCACCTGCGTGTAGAAGTCGATGGAGCGCTGGAGATTGCCAACGCGCAGCATGGTGTGGAGAAGTCGCATCTCGTGGGTCGTGTCGTTAGGGGGAGGGCGCTATTGTCGCCCTCTGCTCCTGGCGATCAAGCTGCCAACGTCAGCAGGTGCGCCTGGTGCTTCTTCAGAAAATCCATCAGGTGCTGCGGGTACTCGGGCACCACCGCCGCACGCACGCTGGGGCGTGCCGCCAGCGCATGGCGCCAGGCATCTACCTTCGGCAGCGCGTCGAACAGGTGCGAATCGCTGATCGCGTCGAACACCTCGAAGTAGCGGAACACCGGCGCGAACACCGCATCGACGAGGCTGAAGGCCTCGCCCGCGAAGTACGGGCCTTGCCCCAGCGCGGCTTCGACGCGCGCGAACTTGGCGGCCAATGCCTCGCGCTTCTGCGCGAACACGGCGGCGTCCTGCGTGGTCTCGTAGCCCCACAGGTCGGCGAGGATGGCCGAGCCGAATTCCATCCATGCGCGATGCTGCGCACGTGCGAGCGGGTCTTCGGGGTGCAGGCGGGCGCCGGGTTGCGTCTCCTCGAGGTATTCGCAGATCACGTTGCTCTCGAACAGCACAGCCTCGGTGCCGTCGGGCTGCTGCACTTTCAGCAGCGGCACCTTGCCGAGCGGCGAGATGTCGAGGAACCACTGGGGCTTGTTCGCGAGATCGATCACGACGCGCTCGAAGGGCACGTTTTTCTCGTGCAGCGCGATGGCGGCGCGTTGCACGTAGGGGCACAGCAGGTGGCTGACGAGGGTGAGGGCTTGGGTCATCAGGGCGTTCCGTTCTCGAAGAAATGAGGTGGTCAGGATCGCCGCGATTCTTGCGGTCCTGAACAACCTTTTCCCGAAAAGCCCATTCGACAAACGGGCCCCTTGTGCTAGAGCACTCTACGGCGCTGGCGAGGGCGCCGTCTCCAGCCAGTGCGTGATCCGCCCGTTGTGCATCACCCCGATGCGGTCGGCCATCGCATGTGCCTCGGCCTCGTTGTGCGTGACGAGGATCGCGGTCTGGCCGGCCTTCTTCAGGATGCCGCGCACCTCGGCGGTCAGGCGTTCGCGCGTGCCGCCGTCGAGGTTGGAAAACGGTTCGTCCAGCAGCAGCACGGCGGGCGAGGGCGCCAGCGCGCGGGCCAGCGCGATGCGCTGCTGCTGGCCGCCCGACAGCTCGTGTGGGTAGCGCTCGCCGGCTTCGGCCAGGCCGACCAGCGCGAGCATCTCGGCCACGCGTGTCTGCTGCGCCGCGCGGTCCAGCCGGCGCAGGCCGAAGGCCACGTTCTTCGAGGCCGACAGGTGCGGGAACAGCGCGTACTCCTGGAACATCATGCCCACGCGCCGCTGCTCGGGTGGCAGGTGCTTCTGGGGCGACGACAGCAGCGTGTCGCCCAGGCGGATGGTGCCGTCGCGCACGGGTTCGAAACCGGCGATGGCGCGCAGCACGGTGGTCTTGCCGCAGCCCGAGGGGCCGAAGAGGCAGGCGATCTCGCCCGCGGGCAGGTCCAGCGAGAAGCCGTCGACCACGGTGTGCGGGCCGCGCGGCGTGTCGTACGCGAGTTGGAGCGAGTCGAGATGAAGCGGGGAACTCATGAAGGGTCCGTGTCGGGTGGTGTCACCGCCGGTGTCGCACCGAGCTGGTTGCGCGCCAGCAGCACCACCGGCAGCAGGCCGGCGACCACGATGGCCAGCGCGGCGATCGCGCCTTCCTCGTAGGTGCCGCGCGCGGCCTCGGCGTAGAGCCAGGTGGCGAGGGTGTCGAAATTGGCCGGGCGCAGCAGCAGCGTGGCCGGCAGTTCCTTCATGGCGTCGACGAAGACCAGCAGCGCGCCGGCCGCGATGGCGGGCTGCAGCAGCGGAAGGTGCACGCGGCGCAGCGTGCCGCCGGTGGTTTCGCCGAGCAGGCGCGAGGCCTGCTCGATGGCGGGCGGAATGCGCGCCAGTCCGGCCTCGATGCCGCCCACGGGCATCGCAAGAAAGCGGATCGCGCAGGCCACGACCAGCACGATGCCCGCGCCCATCAGCGGCAGGCCTTGCCAGCCCATCGCGCCGGCCAGCGCCGCGTCGAAGGCCAGGGCCGGCGTCAGCAGGCCGATGGCGAGCACCGTGCCCGGCACCGCATACCCCAGCGTCGCCGCGCGCGCCTGCCAGCGTGCACGGTTGAGGCTCGTGCCCTGGCTGCGCGAGGCCCAGGCCACGACCAGTCCCGCCGCCACGGCCACCACCGTCACGCCAGCCGCCAGCGCCAGCGTGTTGCCGAGGCTGGCCACGAGGCCCTGCGAAATGCCGCCGCCCTGATGCAGCCGCTTGCCGCTTTCCCAGACCAGGTACAGCGCGGGTGCCACGAAGCCGATCAGCACCGGCAGCGCCGCTGTGGCGGTCGCCGCCCAGGCCGCACCGCCGTGCAGGCGACGCGGCTGCACCGCGCGCATGCGCTGCGTGGAGCCGAAGCGCTGGTGCTGGCGGCCGTTGCGTTCGAGCCAGACCAGCGCCACCACCACGAACAGCATCGCGCAGGCGATCTGCGCGGCGCCGGCCAGGTCGGAGCGCGTGATCCAGGTGGTGTAGACCGCCACCGTGAGCGTGTTCACGCCGAGGAATTCGGAGGCGCCGATGTCGTTGAGCGTTTCGAGCAGCGCCAGGCTCAAGCCGACGGCCAGTGCCGGCCGCGCGAGCGGCAGCGCCACGCGAAAGAACGCGCCGCGCCGGCTCTCGCCGAGCGTGCGCGCCGCTTCCAGCAGGTGCGCGGGCTGCGTCATGAACATCGCGCGCGCCGTCATGTAGACGTACGGGTAGAGCACGAAGCCCAGCACGAAGATCGCACCCGGCATCGAGCGCAGGTCGGGCAGGCGGAACTGGCGTGGGCTGTCGAAGCCCAGCATCCAGCGGATCGCGCCCTGCACGGGGCCGATGGGATGCAACAGGTCGAGGTAGGCGAAGGCGACGATGTAGGTCGGCATCGCCAGCGGCAGCAGCAGCGCCCAGTTGAGCACGCCGCGGCCGGGGAAATCATGTGCCGTGACCAGCCAGGCGCAGCCGGTGCCGATCACGAGGACGAGGATGCCGACGCCCGCGAGCAGCAGCGCCGTGTTGAGCGCCGCCTGCGGCAGCACGTGCGCGAACAGCGGCCCCCAGTGGCCGACGCCCGAGCCGAACGCGAGCCAGGCCAGCGTGAGCACCGGCGCGAGCACGCCGAGCGCAATGAGCAACGACGCGCAGCGCCACGCCGGGCCCGCGGCGCGCAGGCCCGGCGGCTGGCGCCGCGACATCAGCATTCAGTCGCCGGCACGGCGTGCCCGGCCATGCAAGGTCACTGGTCGAAGCCGACCTTGTCCACCAGGGCGCTGGCCTGCTTGCGGTGCTTGGCAATCTCGGTCAGCGGCAGCGGGTCGACCTTCAGCGCGCCGATGGTCTGGCCGATGATCGGGTCGAGGGCCACGCCCTTGCGCACCGGGTATTCGTAGTTGGTCTGGGCGTAGAGCGCCTGTGCCGGCTCCGACACCAGGAACTCGAGCAGCTTGACCGCATTGGCGCGTTGCGGCGCGTTCTTGGCCACGGCCGCGCCGCTGATGTTCACGTGCGTGCCGCCGCTCTTGGCGTTGGCGAAGGTCGGACGGATCACCTTGATGGCGTCGCCCCACTTGCGCGCGTCGGTGCCTTCCTTGGCGCTCTTCATCTGGCCGACGTAGTACGAGTTGGCCACGCCGATGTCGCAGATGCCGCCGAGGATGTCGCGCGCCACGTCGCGGTCGCCGCCGGTCGCCTTGCGCGCCAGGTTGGCCTTGACGCCGCGCAGCCACTGCTCGGTCTTGGCCTCGCCGTCGTGCGCGATCATTGCGGCCACCAGGGCCGTGTTGTAGGGGTGCTGGCCGGCGCGGATGCAGACCTTGCCCTTGTACTTCGGGTTGGCCAGGTCTTCGTAGCGGAAGCTGGTCAGCGGCTGGTTCTTGTCGGCGTACAGCACGCGGGCGCGCAGCGAAAGCGCGAACCACTGGCCGTCGGCGCCGCGCAGGTTGGCCGGAATGGCCGACTCGAGCGCGGCCGACTTCACCGGCTGCGTCACGCCGCCTTCGACGAGGTCGACGAGGTTGCCGATGTCCACGGTCATCAGCACGTCGGCCGGCGAGCGGGCGCCTTCGGCCTTCACGCGTTCCAGCAGGCCGTCCTTCACGAACACCGTGTTCACCTTGATGTTGCTCTGCGCGCTGAACGCCGAGATGAGCGGCTGGATCAGCGCAGCCTCGCGCGTCGTGTAGAGCGTGAGCTCGTCGGTGGCGGCGTGCGCGGGCAGGGCGGCAAGGGCGAGCCAAGCAGCGGAAACGCCGAGCAGGGCGTGCGCCACGCGGCCCTGGGAGCCGGAACGGTCGGTCATGAGGGATCCTCCAGGTGCGGTGAGGTGTTCTATGGGGAAAGTCATCGGCGACGACGGAGCGTGTCGCTGATGCGAACAATTATCACTGACGGGGAGGAGCGGGTTTTCCTTTTGGCTTACAGCTTGAGGGCCTACTTGAAACGCGAAACGCCTCACCGCCCCGCCGGCACCTCGAACACCAGGCACGTCGTCGTCGCATGCGCATACAGCGTGCCGTCCGCCCCGACCAGCCGCGCCTCGGCGGTGGCGAGCTGCTTGCCGCAGTGGATCACCTTGCCTTCGGCGCGCACGCGCTGCACCTTCGGTGTGAGGCCCTTGACGTAGTTCACGCTGAGCTCGGCGGTGGTGTAGGCGCGGCCGGGCGGCATCATGGTGTGGACCGAGCAGCCCAGGGCGGAGTCGAGCATCGTGGCGACCCAGCCGCCGTGGATGGTGCCCAGCGGGTTCAGGTGCTGCGGCAGCGGCGTGCCCTGGAAGATGGCGATGCCCCGGCTGACCGAGACGATCGTGAAGTCAAGCGTCTTGGCGATGGCGGCATAGGGAATCTCGCCGTTGAGCATGGCCTGCATGACCTCCAGGCCGGTCTTGCCCGCGACCTGCTCGGGGCGCGCGAGCCCGGGGCCGGGGCCGGGGCCGTTGTCGAGGCGCTCGACGATCTGCCGTTCTTCGGCGATCCATGCGTCGAGCAGGTGGATGGGGGTGTCGGTGGAAGCTTGCTGCGTCATGCCTGTGTTCCTGCTGGGGGCTTTGATGAGTGGGGTTGATTGCATATGCAATAGTTGCACATACAATAATATCCCATGGACACACCGACCCAACCCCGCGGCTGCACCAGCTTCAAGGTGCGACAGCTTTCGCGCCGCCTGTCGCAGCACTACGACGCCGAGGTATCGCGCAGCGGCCTGAAGACCACGCAGTACTCGCTGCTGTCGCACCTGGCGCGGCTCGGTCCTTCGCGCCCGGTCGACCTGGCGGGCGAACTCAAGATGACCGCGTCGACCCTGAGCCGCAACCTGCAGCCGCTGATCGCCGCGGGCTTCATCGCGCAGGGTGCAGGCGCCGATGCGCGCAGCCTGCTGGTGCAGCTCACCGAAACGGGCGAGGCCAAGCGCCGCGAAGCGCAGCAGCACTGGAAGGCGGCGCAGCAGAAGATCAATGCGCTGCTGGGCGTGGAGCGTGTGCTCGCGTTGCACCAGCTGATCGATGAAGCGATGGACCTGCTGGGCGCCGACGACGAGCCCGCCATCGAAGACTGAGCGTCTTTCCCCGCCGAGCGATACCGAGATCCCGACATTTTTCTCACTGCGCGCAGAGGCTGAGCGCGCGAGTGCGTTGCCTGCGTTGCCGTTTTTCCTCCTCCATTCAATTCCAACAGCAGAGGTTCCATGTTCGCCACCCACGTCTCCGCATGGCTGCAACGCCGCGGCATCCACTACGGCTGGATCGTCGCGGCCGTCACCTTCCTGACCATGCTCACCATGTCGGCCGCGCTCGGCCTGCCGGGCGCGATGATGAAGCCGCTCGGCGACGAGTTCGGCTGGAGCACCGAGCAGATCTCGTCCGCGCTCGCGCTGCGCTTTGCACTGTTCGGCCTCATGGGCCCGTTCGCCGCGGTGCTGATGGAGCGCTACGGCCTGCGCGCGGTGATGTGCGCCGGCCTCACGCTGGTCGGGCTGGGCATGGCGCTGGTCACCACGGCCTCGCAGCTGTGGCAGCTCTTCGTGCTGTGGAGCCTGATGCTCGGCCTGGGCACCGGCATGACGGCGCTGGTGCTCGGCGCCGTGGTGGCCAACCGCTGGTTCGTGGCGCGGCGCGGCCTGGTCGTGGGCATGCTCACGGCCAGTGCGGCCACCGGGCAGCTGGCCTTCTTGCCGCTGGCGGCCTGGATGATCGAGCACTGGGGCTGGCGCTCGGCCATCGTGCCGATCGTGGTCGGCAGCGTGGTGATTGCGCTGCTCGCGCTGTGCCTGGTGCGCAACCGGCCGTCGGACATCGGCCTGCTGCCCTACGGTGAAGCGCCCGGCACGCAGCCGGCGCCGGCACCCGCCTTCACGATGAACTTCGCCACGCCGTTCCGTGTGCTGCGCGAAGTGGCGACCAACCGCACCTTCCTGATCCTGGCCGGCACTTTCTTCATCTGCGGCCTGAGCACCAACGGCCTGGTGCAGACGCACTTCATCTCGCTGTGCGGCGACTACGGCATGAGCGCCGTGCCCGCCGCCTCGGTGCTCGCGATGATGGGCGCCTTCGACTTCGTCGGCACCATCCTGTCGGGCTGGCTCTCCGACCGCTATGACAACCGCAAGCTGCTCTTCTGGTATTACGGCCTGCGCGGGCTGTCGCTGTTCTGGCTGCCGCACTCCGAATTCACGATCTACGGGCTGGGCCTCTTCGCGATGTTCTACGGCCTCGACTGGATCGCCACCGTGCCGCCGACCGTCAAGCTTGCGGGCGCGGCCTTCGGCCCCGCGAAGGTCGGGCTGGTGTTCGGCTGGATCTTCGCGGCCCACCAATTGGGTGCGGCCGCTGCGGCCTACGGCGCGGGCTTTGCGCGCACGCTGCTGCTGACCTACACGCCCGCGCTGTACACGGCGGGCGCGGCCTGCCTGTTCGCGGCGGTGATCGTGATGGCGATCCGCCGCCCCGCCAAGACCGCTGCCGCACCGGGTGCGGCCACCACCAGCGCCGCCGCGCGCGCCTGAACGCCGGAGACCCGCATGACCACCCCGCAAAACAACAGCGACCTCGACCCGCGCACGCGCCGGCTGCTCGAAGCACCCATCATTCCCACCCTGCTGCGGCTCGCCGCGCCCAATGTGCTCGTGATGCTGGCCCAGGCCTCCGTCGGCCTCATCGAGACCTACTTCGTCGGCAAGCTCGGCACCGACGCGCTGGCCGGCATGGCGCTGGTGTTCCCCATCGTCATGCTGATGCAGATGACCTCCAGCGGCGCGATGGGCGGCGGCATCGCCTCGTCGATCGCGCGTGCGCTGGGCGCGCGCCGCCGCGGCGATGCCGATGCGCTGGTGTGGCACGCGGTGGTCATCGCGCTCGGCTTCGGCCTGTGCTTCACGCTCGCGCTGCTGCTGGGCGGGCGCTGGCTCTACGGCGTGATGGGCGGCTCGGGCGCCGCGCTGGAAGCCGCGCTCACGTACTCGAACTGGGTGTTCGCGGGCGCGGTGCTGGTGTGGCTCTTCAACTCGCTGTCCGCGATCATCCGCGGCACCGGCAACATGGCGGTGCCGGCCAACGTGACGGTGGTGGGCGTGGTGTTCCTCATTCCGGCGTCGCCGCTGCTGATCTTCGGCATCGGGCCGTGGGGCGGCATGGGCATCGCGGGCGGGGCGCTGGCGCTCTTGCTGTACTACCTGCTGGGCTCGCTCGCGCTCATCGCCTACCTGCGCTCGCCGCGCAGCCTGCTGCGGCCCACGCTGGCGGCGTTCCAGATGCGCTGGCCGCTGTTCCGCGACATCCTGCGCATCGGCCTGATCGGCACGGTGTCGACGGTGGCGACCAACCTGTCGATCGGCATCGCCACCGCGCTCACCGGCCACTTCGGCGCGGGCGCACTGGCCGGTTACGGCACCGCGTCGCGGCTCGAATATCTGCTGGTGCCGCTGGTGTTCGGCCTGGGCGCGCCGCTGGTCGCGATGGTCGGCACCTGCATGGGCGCGGGGCTGCGCGAGCGCGCGCTGCGTGCCACCTGGGCCGGCGCGGCGCTGGCCTTCGGCATGGCCGAGCTCATCGGGCTGGCGGCCGCGCTGTTCCCGCGTCCGTGGCTGATGCTGTTCGGTCATGACCCCGTGATGCTCGAGACCGGCGCACACTACCTGCGCGTGGTGGGGCCGCTCTACGGTTTCTTCGGCGTCGGGCTGGTGCTGTACTTCGCCTCGCAGGGCGCGGGCCGGCTGCTGTGGCCGGTGATCGGCAACATCGCGCGGCTCGCCGTGGCGGGCACTGGCGGATGGCTGGCGCTGCGCTGGGGCGGCGGGCTCACCGGCGTGTTTGCGGCGCAGGGCGTGGCGCTGGTGGTGTACGGCATCGTCATCGCCTCAGCCATCGCGGGCGGCGCGTGGTTCGGCCGCGTCGGCTGGCCGCGCACGACGCAGGGTTTGCTGCGCCGCGTGGCACAGGCCTGAAGCGCCCCGGTTTTCTTTTCAACGAAAGGCTCGTCATGCAGATCAAGGATTCCGTCGTCTTCATCACCGGCGCCAACCGGGGGCTCGGCCTGGCGTTTGCCAAGGCGGCACTCGCGGCCGGCGCGCGCAAGGTCTACGGGGCTGCGCGCGACCCGAAGAGCATCACGCTGGCGGGCGTCGTGCCCGTGGCGCTCGATGTCACGCAGCCCGCGCAGATCGAGGCCGCCGTGCGTGCCTGCGCCGATGTGACGCTGCTGATCAACAACGCGGGCATCTCGCGCGGATCGAGCTTCCTGGGTTCGCCCGACGCGGTGGCCGCGGCGCGCGCCGAGTTCGAGACCAACTTCTTCGGCCCCTGGGCGCTCACGCAGGCCTTTGCGCCGGTGCTCGCGTCGAACGGCGGCGGTGCGGTCCTCAACGTGCTGTCAGCCCTGGCCTGGACCACGTTCCCCGGCGTGGCGACCTACAGCGCCACCAAGTCGGCGGCCTGGTCGCTGAGCAACGGCTTGCGCAACGAACTGGCGGGGCAGGGCACGCAAGTCACGAGCCTGCATGTGGCGCTCATGGACACCGACATGGCGGCGCGCATGCCAAGCCCCAAGACCTCCCCCGACGACGCGGCGCGCCAGGCGCTGGCGGGCGTGGAAGCGGGGCTGCCCGAGGTGCTGGCCGACGAGGTCACGCGCCAACTCAAGCAGAGCCTGTCGACCGAGCGGCCCGCTTATGCGAGCCCGCCGGTCTGACGTGCATCAATAGCGGTAGGGGTTGTTCGGGCGGCGGTCGTAGCGGTTGGGCACACCGTCGCCGTCGTAGTCCCGGCGGCCATGTCGGCGCTCGTCCCAGCCGCGACGGCCGTGGTCGTAGTAACCGTGGCGACGCGGGCCGTCGTAGTGGCCCGGGTAATAGTGGCGCGGGGGCGGCGGCGGTGCGTAGTAGCGGGGATGGTGCGGCGGCGGCGCCGGCGTCACATACACCTGGGCCTGGATGAACGGGCCGCCGGCCTGGGCATGGGCGGGTGCGGTGAGGGCGGCCAGCGAGAGCAGGGCGGCGGCACCGAAGGCGAATGTCAGCTTTTTCATGGCGACTCCTGAGGAGTGGTTGCGATGCCTCATCGTCGCGCCATTGTGTGAAGTTCTTGTAAGCCGGAAGCGAAATCGCATGAAGAGCTGTAAGCCGCTGCGCCCCCGCTTTTTCAGCGTTGCGGTGCCGGCAGCATGCGCCGCAGCGCTTCGAAGAACAGGTCGGACTGCTCCCGCTCACCCTGGATCTGCGCCGCCACGTGCGCGGCCAGCTCGGCGTTGACGGGCACGAGCGGGCGGCCGGTCGATTGCGCGATCACCTGGTGCAGGCAGGCGCGCTCCAGGTAGTACAGGTCGTCATACGCGTGCGCGATGGTGCCGCCCGCCACGATCACGCCGTGGTTCGCGAGAAAGGCCACGTCCTTGCCCGCCATGGCGCGCGCGATGCGTTCGCCCTCGGCATCGTCGAGCGCCAGGCCGTTGTACTCGGCGTCGATGGCGATGCGGTTCATGTAGCGCATCGCGTTCTGGCTGGCGGTCGGGTCGAGTGCGCGATCGACCGTGAGCGTCAACGCCGTCGCGTAGGGCATGTGGCAATGCAGCACCACGGCGTGGCCCGTGAGCCGATGCACTGCGCCGTGGATGAAGAGCGCCGTGGGCTCCACGCGGTGACGGCCCGCGAGCACTTCGCCGTGCACGTCGATCAGCACGATGTCGTCGGGGCCGATCTCGCTCCAGTGCAGCCCGCGTGGGTTGATGAGGTAGCGGTCCTGCGCGCCCGGCAGCAACACGCTGAAATGGTTGCACACACCTTCGGACAGGCCGTGGTGGGCCGCGGCACGCAAGGCGAGCGCGAGGTCTTCGCGCAACTGGCGCACGGCGGGGCTGGCGTATTCGGAATCGGCGGACATCGCGGGGTCTCCTTCTTTCTTGTGAGGGGTGAGTCGTGTCGGATCAGGCGCGGATCAGGCCGGCCCAGGCGGCCACGAAGCGCTGCGCGTCTTCGCGCACGGCGGCGGCGCTCTTGCCGGGCTTGTAGAGCGACGAGCCGATGCCGAAGCCAGCCGCGCCGGCTGCGCGCCACGTGCCCATGTTGTCGGGCGCGATGCCGCCCACGGGCATCACGGGCGTGCCGGCCGGCAGCACCGCGAGCAGGGCCTTCACGACAGCGGGCGAGGCCAGCTCGGCCGGGAACAGCTTGAGGCCCGTGGCACCGGCTGCGAGCGCGCCGAAGGCCTCGGTCGGCGTCATCACGCCGGGCAGGCAGACCAGGCCCAGGCGCGCGGCCTCGCGGATGACGTCTGCGTTGAAGTTGGGCGACACGATCAGCTCGCCGCCGGCCGCATGCACCTCGCGCACCTGCTTCGCGTCGAGCACCGTGCCCGCGCCGACGAGGGCGTTCGGAAAGCGCTGGCGCATCAGCGCGATGCTCTCCAGCGGCTGCGGCGAATTGAGCGGCACTTCGAGCAGCCGGAAGCCGGGCTCGACGATGGCATCGCCCACATCGGCGGCTTCGGCGGGCGAGAGGCCGCGCAGGATGGCCACGAGCGGCAGGGCCTGCATCGCGGCGTTGAATTTGTCGAGAGGTGTGGTCATGCGGCGGGTGTCCGGTCGGTGTCGAGAAAGCCGGACAGCGTGTGCAGTCCGGCCCAGGTGGCTTCGGCGCCGAGCGTGCGCGTGGCAACGCCGGTGGCGCGCAGGGCCAGGGTGTAGCGCTGGGTGAGGGCGGAAGAGCCGATCAGCACGACCTCGCCGACGGCCTGCACGGATTGCGTGCGCAGTTCTTCGCCGATGAGCAGGCCCGACAGGTAGCTCGACAGCTCTTCTTTCGGCATGCGCTCGAACAGCGCGAGCGTGCGCGCGCCGAAGGCGTTGTGCAGCAGGCCGTGGCCGTTCTCGGAGCGCGTCACGCCTTCGAGGAACGCGGCTTCGTCGAGCGGCGCGGCCGCGTCGAGCGTGCGCGCGAGGATCGAGTGCTGGCTCAGCAGCGCGTAGAACTCGCCTGTCATGTAGGTGCGAAAGCCCGCGACGCGGCCCTTCTTGACCGTCGCCCACTTGTTGTGGGTGCCGGGCAGCACGAAGACACCGTCGTCCAGGCCGGTGATCGTCATGGCGCCGAGGATCTGCACCTCTTCGCCGCGCATCACATCGGGCACGCCGGCGTGTTCGTCGCTGAGGCCCGGAACGATCGCGATGCGTGCGCCGGGGATGGCATTGATGTCGATGATCTTGCGGCCGACTTCCACGCGGCCTGCGGGGCAGGCGCAGTAGGGCGCTTCGATCCAGCCCTGCTTGCTGCCGGCCATGCCGGAGATCAGGCAGCGCGTGTTTTCCAGGCGCATCCAGTCGCCGAACAGCGACTGGAACACGGCGGGGAAGCCGCCTTCGGGCACGGTGAGGATGCCGCGGGCGTCGCTGCGTTCTTCGATGACGTGTCCGCTCGGGTCGAGCAATGCACCGCGTAGCGAGCTTGTGCCCCAGTCGATGGCGATGAGTCTTGTCATGTCTGTCGTCTGCTGCGTTTTGGAGAGTTTGTTCGGGGCACGTGCCCAGGCCACCGGGTACTTCCCTCCGCGAATGTCCCCCGCTTCGCTCCTCCTTGATTTCGCTGCGGGAAGCACCCAGTGTCCTGGGCACAAGGCACGCTGTGGGTGCTCGCCGATCAACGACTGCTGCGAACAACGGTCACGTCGATGGGGTGCCTTGCGCAGCGAAATCAAGGAGGAGCCCGAAGGGCGGGGGACATTCGCGGAGCAAGGTTCCCCCTCGGCGGGAGCGTCGCCCCGAACATCCAGATCAGTGATTGTCTCGCGGCACAAAAGCCCCGCGACGCCCGCGCAGAAAGTCCAGGTCCGCGCCCTGGTCGGCCTGCAGCACCGTGTCGACATAGAGCTTCCAGTACCCCGAGTCGAGCGGTGCCTTGGGCGCCACCCACTTCGCGCGGCGCTTCGCCAGTTCTTCGTCGCTTACATGCAGGTGCAGCCTGCGGTTCGGCACGTCGAGCTCGACGATGTCGCCGTCCTGCACCAGCGCCAGCGGGCCGCCTGCAGCCGCTTCAGGCGCGGTGTGCAGAACGACGGTGCCGTAGGCCGTGCCGCTCATGCGCGCGTCGCTGATGCGGACCATGTCGGTGATGCCCTTGCGCAGCACCTTCGGCGGCAGCGGCATGTTGCCCGCCTCGGCCATGCCGGGGTAGCCCTTGGGGCCGCAGTTCTTGAGCACCATGATGCAGTGCTCGTCGATGTCCAGGTTCTCGTCGTCGATGCGCTTGTGCAGGTCGTCTGCGCTCTCGAACACCACCGCGCGGCCCTTGTGCACGAGCAGCTCGGGCGTGGCCGCGCTGGGCTTGATGATGGCGCCGTTGGGCGCGAGGTTGCCGCGCAGCACGCAGATGCCGGCCTTGTCCTTGAAGGGCTCGGCCTGGGTGCGGATGACCTGCGGGTTGTAGTTCTCTGCGTCCTTCACGTTCTCCCACACGCTCTGGCCGGTGACGGTGAGGATGTCCTTGTGCAGGTGGTCGGCGATTTCCTTGATGACCACCGGCAGGCCGCCCGCGTAGCAGAAGTCTTCCATCAGGAACTGGCCCGAGGGCTGCAGGTTCACGAGGCAGGGCAGGTCGGCGGCGAGGCGGTCGAAGTCGTCGAGCGTGAGCTCGACACCCATGCGGCCCGCAATGGCCAGCAGGTGGATCACGAAGTTGGTCGAGCCGCCGATGGCCGCGTTGACCTTGATCGCGTTCTCGATCGCCTGGCGCGTGAGGATCTTCGACATGTTCATGTCTTCATGCACCATGTCGACGATGCGCCGGCCGGCCTGGCGCGCGAGCACGTTGCGGCGGCCGTCGACGGCGGGGTAGGCCGCATTGCCCGGCAGGCCGATGCCCAGCGACTCGACCATGCTGGCCATGGTGCTGGCGGTGCCCATCGTCATGCAGTGGCCGTGGCTGCGGTGCATGCAGCTCTCGGCCTCGAAAAAATCTTGCAGCTTGAGCGTGCCGGCGCGCACCTGCTCGCTCATCTGCCACACGCCGGTGCCCGAGCCCAGCTCTTGTCCGCGCCATTTGCCCGAAAGCATCGGGCCGCCCGACACGCCGATGGTCGGCAGGTCGACGCTGGCCGCGCCCATCATCAATGCGGGCGTGGTCTTGTCGCAGCCCATGAGCAGCACGACGCCGTCGAGCGGGTTGCCGCGAATGCTCTCTTCGACGTCCATGCTCGCGAGGTTGCGGTACAGCATGGCGGTGGGGCGCAGGAGCGTCTCGCCGAGCGACATCACGGGGAACTCGAGTGGAAAGCCGCCGGCTTCGTACACACCGATCTTCACCTGCTCGGCGAGCGTGCGGAAGTGCGAGTTGCAGGGCGTGAGTTCGCTGAAGGTGTTGCAGATGCCGATGACCGGGCGACCGTCGAACTGGTCGTGCGGCACGCCCTTGCCTTTCATCCAGCTGCGGTAGATGAAACCGTCGCGGTCATGGCGACCGAACCACTGCTGGCTGCGCAGTTCGCTGGCGGGCTTTTTCTTGGGGGCGTTGCTCATGGGATGTGTCTCTTCGTCGTTGATCTGGAGCGGAATCCTCAGGGTTTTTCCTGCGGGACGACCGTTTCAATCATCATATGATAAGCGTGACGAGCTCGCGCGCATTCAGGGTTTTCGAGTGGCAGGCACAGGCAAAACCGCTTGGAACCGACCTCGCTACGGGCAGAGAAACCAGCACCGGACATCACCAGAACCACACACCCCAGGCAGGCATGATCAAGAACGTTCACGGCAACACGGTCGATCGCATCGGCAGCGACATCGTCGCGGGCCGCTATGCGCCTGGCGCGTCGATTCCGCCGGAGCCGCTCTTGTGCGAAGAGCTCGGGGTGAGCCGGACCGTGGTGCGCGAATCGATCAAGTCGCTGATCGCCAAGGGCCTCGTGACCAGCGGTCCGAAAGTGGGCACGCGCGTGCAGCCGCCCGACCAGTGGAACTGGTTCGATGCCGACGTCATCGTCTGGCAGACGCAGGCGGGCCTGTCGGCCGAGTTCCTGCGCGACCTGCAAGACCTGCGCCGCGTGGTCGAGCCCGCCGCGGTGGCGCTGGCCGCGCAGCGCGCCACCGCCGATGACATCGCCGGCATGGAGGACGCCTATGCGGGCATGAAGCGCGCCATCGAGTTCGGCGGCGACTACATCACGCCCGACCTGCGTTTTCACCAGGGCCTCATCCGCTCCAGCCACAACCGCATGCTGGTGCAGATGAGCCGTGCGCTGGGCGCGCTGCTGCGCACCAGCTTCGAGATATCGACCTCCCGCAAGAACGGGCCGGCGAGTTCGCTGCCGTTGCACCGCGCGGTGCTCGACGCCGTGATCGCGCGCGATCCGCCGGCCGCCGAGAAGGCGGTGCGGGTCCTCATCGACGGCGCGCGCCTCGACATCGAGACCGTGCTGGCCTCGCGCAAGAAGCTGCCGCGCATCAGCCGGCCGGCGACGCAGCTGAAGGCCTTCCCGCTCTAGGTGCGGCGCGGCCGCGCAGACAACCCATAACAACACTGGAAAGTCAGGAGACGCAGATGCTGATGCAAAGGGCAATCGACGGATTTTTTCGACTGCTGGAGTTCCTTGTCGTCGTGTGCATGGTGGCGATGGTCGTCATGGTGTTCGGCAACGTGGTGCTGCGCTACGGTTTCAACTCGGGCATTTCAGTGTCCGACGAGATGTCGCGCTACTGCTTCATCTGGCTCACCTACATCGGCGCCATGGTGGCGATGCGCGACGGCGCGCACCTGGGCGTCGACACGCTCATCAAGCACCTGCCGCTCATGGGCAAGAAGGTCTGCTTCTTCCTGAGCCAGTCGCTCATGTTGTTCTGCAACGTGCTCTTCTTCATGGGCACCTACGAGATGCACGAACTGCAGGTGACCAACATCTCGCCCGTGGTCGGCATCTCGATGATCTGGATCTACGGCATCGGCTATGTGGTGTCGGTGGTGATGGCCGTCTTCAACATCGACAAGCTCTGGCGATTGTTCCGGGGCAGGGTGCCCGACCAGGAGCTGATCCAGGTCATGGAATCCGAAGAGCAGGTGCTCGACGCCGCCGCACACGGGAAGGTGGCGCAATGACCGTCACGATCTTCATCGTCTCGCTGCTCGGCGCCATGGCACTGGGCATTCCGATCTCGTACTCGCTGCTGGTGTGCGGCGTCTCGCTGATGGGCTGGCTGGCCTACACCGGCGGACTGCCGGCCTTCGACAGCCAGATCATTGCGCAGCGCTTCGTCGACGGCGCCGACAACTTCCCGCTGCTCGCGGTGCCGTTCTTCCTGCTGGCCGGCGAGTTCATGAATGCGGGCGGGCTCAGCCGGCGCATCGTGAACCTGGCCATGGCCTGGGTCGGCCACTACCGCGGCGGCATGGGCTATGTGGCGGTGCTGGCGGCGATCATCATGGCGTCGCTGTCGGGCTCGGCCGTGGCCGACACGGCTGCGCTGGCCGCGCTCCTCATCCCGATGATGAAGGCGGCCGGCTACCGCATGAACCGGTCGGCCGGCCTCATCGCCGCGGGCGGCATCATCGCGCCGGTGATCCCGCCGTCGATCGGGCTCATCGTGTTCGGCGTGGCAGGCAACGTGTCGATCACCAAGCTGTTCCTCGCGGGCATCGTGCCCGGCATCCTCATGGGGCTGGCGGTGGGCGTGGCCTGGTGGATCGTGGCCCGAAAGGACAACGTGAAGTCCTCGCCGCGCGTGCCCTGGGGCGAGCGACTGAAGGCCACGGCGCAAGGCAGCCTGGCGCTGGCGCTGCCGGTCATCATCATCGGCGGCATGAAGTTCGGCGTCTTCACGCCGACCGAAGCAGCCGTGGTCGCGGCCGTCTATTCGCTCGTGGTGGGCCTCTTCATCTACGGCGAGCTCAAGGTCAAAGATCTGTACCGCCTCACGCTCGCGGCGGGCAAGACCACCGCGGTGGTGATGTTCCTCGTGGCGGCCGCGATGGTGAGCGCGTGGCTGATCACGGTGGCCAATATCCCGACCGAAGTGGTGGCGCTGCTCGAGCCCTTCCTGGACAACAAGATCCTGCTGATGTTCATGATGATGGTGCTGATCGTCATTGTGGGCACCGCGCTCGACTTCACGCCCACCGTGCTCATCCTCACGCCGGTGCTGATGCCCGTGGTGCTCAAGGCCGGCATCGACCCGGTGTACTTCGGCGTGCTGTTCATCATGAACAACGCCATCGGCCTGATCACGCCGCCCGTGGGCACGGTGCTCAACGTGGTGAGCGGCGTGGCGCGCATCTCGATGGACGATGCCTTCAAGGGCGTGATGCCCTTCTTCATCGCCCACCTCGTCGTGCTGTTCGCGCTGGTGTTCTTCCCGCAGCTCGTGACCGTTCCGCTCCAGTGGTGGATGGGGCGCTAGTTTTTTTCCTGTCAGTCAGTTCGTTCAACCAACCCCTCGAATCGAAGGAGACAAGCATGTTGTTTCGCAGAACCCTGATGACCGCCGCCCTCGTGGCCGGCGGCCTGCTGGCATCGACCGGCGCCCTCGCGCAATTTGCCGAACGCACGATCAAGTTCACCAACGGCGTGAACGAAGACCACCCCGTGGGCGTGGGCGTGAAGAAGATGCAGGAGGTGCTGGCCGCCAAGACCGGCGGCAAGATGAAGATCACGGCCTTCTGGGGCGGCGCCGCGGGCGGCGACCTGCCGGCCACGCAGGCGCTGCGCGCCGGCACGCAGGAAATGGTGTGCACCTCGAGCTCGCCGCTGGTGGGCATCGTGAAGGAGCTCGGCGCGTTCGACCTGCCGTTCCTCTTCGCCAACGAGAAGGAAGCCGACGCGGTGCTCGACGGTCCCGCGGGCGAGTACTTCAACAAGAAGCTCGAGGCCGCCGGCCTCGTGAACCTGGCCTACTGGGAGAACGGTTTCCGCAATCTCACCAACAGCAAGAAGCCCGTCACCAAGGCCGAAGACTTCGAAGGCGTGAAGCTGCGCGTGATGCAGAACAACATCTTCCTGGACTCGTTCAAGACCCTGGGCGCCAACGCCGTGCCCATGGCGTTCGGCGAGGTGTTCACCGCGCTCGAGACCCGCACCATCGACGGCCAGGAGAACCCCTTCGTGACCATCGAGACCTCCAAGTTCAGCGAGGTCCAGAAGTACCTGAGCGTGACGCGCCACGCCTACACGCCGTTCCTCATCCTCTACAGCAAGAAGCTGTGGGACCAGCTCAACCCGCAGGAGCAGGCCGTGCTGCGCGAGGCCGCGAAGGAAGGCCAGAAGGTCCAGCGCGAGGCCAACCGCGCGCTCAACGAGAAGTCGCTGGCCAGCCTGCGCAAGACGATGACGGTGAACGAGGTTTCGGCGGCCGAGCAGAAGCGCATGCTGGAGAAGGTGAAGCCCGTGTACGACAAGAACGTGCCCACCATCGGCTCGGAAGCCGTGGGCGTGGTGACCGACGCACTGAAGAAGGCGCGCGGGGGCTGATCGAGGCTTTCAGCCATGCGCTGAATGTGTGCAAGAGCCGCGCGGCATCCGCCGCTGCGGCTTTTTCTTTTTGCGGAACCCTTTTCATGAAAATCACGCAAGTCGAAACCATCCGCCTCGGCGAGTTTCCCAACATCCTGTGGGTGCGCCTGCACACCGACGAGGGCCTGGTCGGCCTTGGCGAGACCTTCATGGGCGCCGCAGCGGTCGAGGCCTACCTGCACGAGTGGGCGGCGTTCAAGCTGCTCGGCACCGACCCGCTGCAGATCGAGGCGCGCAACCGCGACATCACGGGCTACCTCGGGTGGCGCGGATCGGGCGTGGAAACGCGCGGCAACTCGGCCGTGGACATCGCCCTGTGGGACCTGTTCGGCAAGGCCGCCAACATGCCGGTGCACACGGCGCTGGGCGGCAAGAGCCGCGATGCGATCCGCATCTACAACACCTGCGCGGGCTACCAGTACATCCGCAGCGCCACCAACCAGACCAGTTCGAACTGGGGCCTGGCCAACAACAACGGCCCGTACGAAGACCTGCAGGGCTTCCTGCACCATGCCGACGAGCTGGCCGAGTCGCTGCTGTCCGAAGGCATCACGGCCATGAAGATCTGGCCCTTCGATCCGGCGGCGGAAAAAAGCCACGGGCAGTACATCAGCAACGCCGACCTCGACACCGCGCTCGAGCCCTTTCGCAAGATCCGCAAGGCGGTGGGCGGCAAGATGGACATCATGGTCGAGTTCCACAGCCTGTGGCGGCTGCCGATGGCGCAGAAGATCGCGCGCGCGCTGCAGGAGTTCGACACCTTCTGGCACGAGGACGCGATCCGCATGGACAGCCTCGACCTGCTCAAGCAGTACGCGAAGGACTGCCAGGCGCTCGTCTGCGCCAGCGAAACGCTGAGCTACAAGTGGGGCTTCAAGGACTACCTGCAGACCGGCGTGGCCGGGGTCGCGATGCTCGACCTGAGCTGGTGCGGCGGCCTCACCGAAGCGCGCAAGATCGCCGCCATGGCCGATGCCTGGCAACTGCCCGTGGCGCCGCACGACTGCACCGGGCCGGTGGTCTGGGCCGCGTCCACGCACCTGAGCCTGCATGCGCCCAATGCGCTCATCCAGGAGAGCGTGCGTGCCTTCTTCACCGGTTGGTACAAGGAACTCGTGACCGAGCTGCCGAAGGTCGAGAACGGGATGATCAGCCTCAACGACAAGCCCGGCCTCGGCCTGGAGCTGCTGCCCGACCTGCACAAGCGCGCCGATGCGATCGTGCGGGTGTCGAAAGCCTCTTAGCGCTTATCCGCGGTTGTCGTCCGTGCGCAGCCGCAGCAGGGCGCGCACGAAGCCGTGGTCCGAGCGCGAGCGGTCGCGGCCTTCGTGCAGGTGGTCGTTGAAGTAGTCGACGCGGCGCACGTCGCCCAGGCTGTGGCGGCTGGTGGCAACGAACTCCTCGCTCACGAGGATCTGGTCGAGCACATCCGGAAAGCCCTGGTGGATGTGCGAATAGGCCACGTCCTTCTTGAGCGCCGATTCGCCCTGCATCTCGTAGGCGTTGAACAGCGCCACGTCGCGCGCGGCCTTGTCGTAGGCCACCTCGGACGTCGCGGCCACCAACTGCGTGGTCACGCTGTGCGGGTTGTCGTTGAAGTCGCCCATCACCACCAGCGGCACGTTGGTGCCTTGTAGCAGGTCGATCACGATGCAGCGCAGGGCCGCGGCCTCGGCGCCGCGCATCAACAAGGAGCGCAACGAGGCCATGGCGCCGATCTTGCGGTCGTCGCGGTCTTCCAGGGGATTGCCCTGCGCGTCCTGCAGGAACTTGGGGCGCTTGGACTTCAGGTGCACTGTCAGCACATGCACCGGCTGGCCGTGCTTCATGCGCACGGTGACCAGCAGGGGCGGGCGCTCGAAGCGCGTGTGCGGGCCGAGGCCCGGCACGTCGACGCCGAAGCCCGGTGGAAAGTCGACGAAGGATCGCGTGCTTTCCACCTGCAGCCGCGTGACGATGCCGACGCGCGGCGTGCCTTGCGCGCCGGGCCGCCCGGGCGTGCCCGGCGGGCTTGCGGGCGGCGGCGTGTTCTCGGCGCCCGGCACCGAGACGAAGTCGTAGCGCAGGCCGCTGCGCCCGATGGCGGCTTTGAGCGCCGCCTCGTCCCACACCTCCTGCACCGCGAGCACGTCGGCGTTGAGCGCATGGATGCGCTCACCGATCCAGTCGATCTTGCGTTCGTATTCGCGCTCGTTGTAGGCGTCCTGGTTCTCGTAGTACACGCGGTTCGGGTTCGCGAGGTTGAGCAGGTTGCAGGTCGCGACGAAGAGCGTGGCGTAGTTGGGCGGGATGTAGGAGGGCATGGCCAACACATTGTGTCCTGAGACGGTGTCAATGAACCTGCCGCGCCCGCCAGCCGGTAGAAACGAAAAAGGGCACCGAAGTGCCCTTTGTGGAATCAACGCGTGTGTGCGTTTCAGCGACCGAACGAACGACCGCCGCCGCCACCGCCGCCGGAGCGGTTGCCGCCACCACCACCGCCGCCGTAGCCACCGCCACCACCCGAGCGGCCACCGCCACCGGAACGGTTGCCGCCGTAGCCACCACCGCCGCCGCCACCCGGGCGACCGCCGCGACCGCGACCACCCATGTGGTCGACGCTCGTGCGCAACGGATCCGGCTGGCCGGCCGCGCCGCCGCCTGCGACGGCTTCAGCGCGCAGGTGCGCGACCTGGTTGGCCTGCGTCGGGCTGTGGCTGTTGCCGTGATGGCGCGGTTGGCGCTCTTCATGCGGCGTGTGGTGATGCGGCTGCTGCGGTGCGCGCGGCTGGCCTTGTTGCGGGCCGCGACCTTGTGCGGGACGGGCTGCGCCCTGGCCGCGCGGACCCTGGCCCTGGCCTTGGCCGCCACCGTTGGCATTGCGGCCTTGACCGCCGCCGCCCTGGCCGCCACCGCGGCGTTGACCGCCGCCGTTGCCGCCACCACCACCGCCGCCAGCGCGTTCGCCGCCACCCTGGCCGGCCTTGTTCTCGCGGATGCGCGACATCATTTCGGTGCGGGCGGCCTTGGCGGCTGCCTGCATCACTTCGCGGCTCGGCGGACGGCCGGCGCCGCCCCAGATCGTCTGGCGACCCATGGCGATCGGCTCGGCGCGTTCGCCTTCTTCAGGACCGAAGCCCTCGACCTTCTGCACCGGAATCGTCTGCTTGGTGAAGCGTTCGATTTCCTGCATGAAGCCTTCTTCGTCCAGGCACACGAAGCTCACGGCCTCGCCGCTCGAACCGGCACGGCCGGTGCGGCCGATGCGGTGCACGTAGTCTTCGCTGACGTTCGGGATTTCGTAGTTCACGACGTGCGGCAGCTCGTCGATGTCGATGCCGCGGGCCGCGATGTCGGTGGCCACCAGCGCGCGGATGTCGCCGCTCTTGAAGCCGGCCAGTGCCTGCGTGCGGGCGCTCTGGCTCTTGTTGCCGTGCAGCGCCATCGCCTCGATGCCGTTCTTGGTGAGGAACTCGGCCACGCTGTTGGCGCCGAACTTGGTGCGCGTGAACACGAGGACCTGGCTCCACTTGTGCTCGTTGATGATGTGCGCGAGCAGCGCCTTCTTCTTGCCGCGGCCCACAGGATGGATCACCTGCGTGATGCGCTGCACCGTGGTGTTGCGCGGTGTGACCTGGATGCTTTGCGGGTTCTTGAGCAGCGAGCCGGCGAGGTCGCGGATCTCGTCGCTGAAGGTGGCCGAGAACAGCAGGCTCTGCTTTTCCTTGGGCACCAGGGCCAGGATCTTCTTCACGTCGTGGATGAAGCCCATGTCCAGCATGCGGTCGGCTTCGTCCAGGATGAGGATCTGGACCTGGCTCAGGTCGAGCATGCCTTGCTGTTGCAGGTCGAGCAGGCGGCCGGGGGTGGCCACGAGGATGTCGACACCCTTCTTGAGCTTGCTGATCTGCGAGTTCATGCCCACGCCGCCGAAGATCACGGTGGAGTCGAGCTGCAGGTACTTGCCGTAGGTGCGCACCGACTCTTCGACCTGGGCCGCGAGTTCACGCGTGGGGGTCAGCACGAGGGCACGGATGCCGATGCCGCCGAACTTGTTGGTTGCGCTGCGGCTCATGGTGAGCTTGTGCAGCATCGGCAGGGTGAAGGCCGCGGTCTTGCCGGTGCCGGTCTGGGCGCCGCCCAGCAGGTCGTGGCCGTCGAGGACCACGGGAATGGCTTGTGCCTGGATGGGGGTGGGGGTGTCGTAGCCGTGTTCGAGCACAGCCTTCAAGATGGCCGGGGCCAGCTTCAGTTCGTCAAAATTCATTGTGGAAACAACAAGCGCCATACACGGCGCAGTGGCATCGGCCCGCTTGGCGTCTTGGCGACGCCGAGCCAGTCAAGGCAGATGAAGGTCAGGGGTGGGAGCCGGAAAACCCGTTGTGATGAGGGGTTTCTTCGTCCCCGGCAGAGAGCCGGTTTGCGGGCAACTGGACCCGGCAACGAGGACTATTGTCGCATGAGTCGATAATCATGGGTTCGCCGCGCCCGGATCACTGTCCGGACGACCGTGCTTTTACGCAAATCCCCAAGCTACCCGAGGTAATCATTCACAGATGGCTCAATACGTCTATTCGATGAACCGCGTCAGCAAGACCGTGCCGCCCAAGCGGCAGCTCTTGAAGGACATTTCGCTCTCTTTCTTCCCCGGCGCCAAGATTGGCGTGCTCGGCCTGAACGGCTCGGGCAAGTCCACGCTGCTCAAGATCATGGCGGGTGTGGACAAGGAATTCGAGGGCGAGGCCCTGCCCATGCCGGGGATGACGATCGGTTATCTGGAGCAGGAACCCAAGCTCAACAACGAGCACACGGTGCGCGAATCGGTTGAAGAATCGATGGGTGCGGTGTTCGCGGCCAAGGCGCGCCTCGAAGAGGTGTACATCGCCTACGGCGCCGAAGACGCCGACTTCGACGCGCTGGCGGCCGAACAGGCCCAGCTCGAAGCCATCATCGCCACCGCCGGCACCGACTCCGAGCACCAGCTGGAAATCGCCGCCGACGCGCTGCGCCTGCCGCCGTGGGACGCCAAGATCGGCGTGCTGTCGGGCGGTGAAAAGCGTCGCGTGGCGCTGTGCCGCCTGCTGCTGTCCAAGCCCGACATGCTGCTGCTCGACGAACCGACCAACCACCTGGACGCCGAATCGGTCGAGTGGCTCGAAGTGTTCCTGCAGCGCTTCACGGGCACCGTGGTGGCCATCACCCACGATCGCTACTTCCTGGACAACGCCGCCGAGTGGATCCTGGAAATGGACCGCGGTCGCGGCATTCCCTGGAAGGGCAACTACAGCACCTGGCTCGAGCAGAAGGGCGAACGCCTGGCGCAGGAGCAGAAGAGCGAAGAAGCTCACGCCAAGGCCCTGAAGAAGGAACTCGAGTGGTCGCGCCAGAACCCGAAGGCACGCCAGGCCAAGAGCAAATCGCGCCTCGCCCGCTTCGAAGAGCTGAGCGACATGGAATACCAGAAGCGCAACGAAACGCAGGAAATCTTCATTCCTGTGGCCGAGCGGCTGGGCCAGCAGGTGTTCGAGTTCCACGGCGTCAGCAAGTCCTTCGGCGACCGCATGCTGATCGACAACCTGAGCTTCACTGTGCCGCCAGGCGCGATCGTCGGCATCATCGGCCCGAACGGCGCCGGCAAGTCGACGCTGTTCAAGCTGCTCGCGGGCAAGGAACTGCCGGACAGCGGCGAAGTCGTCATCGGTTCGACCGTGCGTGCAGCCTTCGTCGACCAGCACCGTGACGAGCTCGCCAACCAGAAGACCGTGTGGGAAGACATCTCGAACGGCCTGGACATCATCAACGTCGGCAAGTTCCAGATGGCCAGCCGCGCGTATGCAGGCCGCTTCAACTTCAACGGCGCCGACCAGCAGAAGAAGGTCGGCACGCTGTCGGGCGGTGAACGCGGCCGCCTGCACCTGGCCAAGACGCTGATCGCGGGCGGCAACGTGCTGATGCTGGACGAACCGTCGAACGACCTGGACGTGGAAACCCTGCGCGCGCTGGAAGACGCGTTGCTCGAGTTCGCCGGCACCGTGATGGTCATCAGCCACGATCGCTGGTTCCTTGACCGCATCGCCACGCACATCCTCGCGGCCGAAGGCGACAGCCAGTGGACCTTCTTCGACGGCAACTACCAGGAGTACGAAGCCGACAAGAAGAAGCGCCTCGGCGAAGAAGGCGCCAAGCCGAAACGCATGCGCTACAAGGCCCTCAAGTAAGGCTTCGGTTTTTCTCCCTCCCCTTCCGGGGGAGGGTTGGGGTGGGGGCACGACGGCCTTCGATCAAGCCCCAAGTCGCTTCAACCAGAGCGCGCGGTTCCACAAGGGGCCGCGCGCTTTGTCGTTCAGGGGGCGTCGTTGTCGACGAGGTCCGCGTCCAGCCAGCCGCGCAGGCTGTTGACGAAGGCCAGCGCCTCGACGCGCGGCAAGTCGTCCACGCGCACGACCGCTTCGGTCAGTTGCCCTTCGCGCAACCGGCGGGCACGGCCGATGCCGTCGAGCAGGCCGCAATGCAGCGGCGGCGTGACCCAACGGCCATCGAGCTGCAGCGCGATGTTGCCGCGCGTGCATTCGGTGATCTCGCCCTCACGGTTCCACAGCAGCGTGTCGAACACGCCGGGCGCGGTGGGCGTGAAGGCTTCGTAGTGCGCGCGGTGCGTCGTCTTGAAGCGCGAGAACTCGCTGGAGGCTTCGTCGAAGGCGCGTGGGGCCAGCTGCAGGCGAACGCGCGGCGGTGGGGCGTCCATGGTGAAGGCCTCGGCGCGCGGCTGGCCTTGCGCATCGAGCAGCAAACGCACGCGCCATGTGCCTGTGGCATGCGCTGCGCGCAGCCGGTCCAGGCAGTCCGCCACGTGGGCTTCGTGCCACGGATAGCCGAAGTGCGCAGCCGCGTGGCGCATGCGGGCCAGGTGCGCGGGCGCATCGCGCAGTGCGCCATCGGTCAGCGCCAGGGTCTCGAGCAGTTCGAAGGACGTCATGGGGGCGACGATACAGCCGCGCCGACGCCCGCGAGAAAGGCGCGCTTGTGCCGCCACTCGTCCCACTCCGCATCCGCCTGCGCATCGGCCGTGATGCCGCTGCCGATGCCGCAGCGCGCGGCGTTGCCGCGCAGCGTGACGGTGCGAATCGGCACGTTGAAGGTCGCGTGCCCGCCGGGCCGCACCACGCCCACGGCGCCGCAGTACACGCCGCGCACCTCGGGCTCCAGCGCGCGGATCATGCGCATGGCGCTCACCTTCGGCGCGCCGGTGATGGAGCCGCAGGGGAACAGCGCCGCGAAGATGTCGGCCAGCGTCGTGCCCTCGCGCAGCCGGGCTTCCACGTCGGAGGTCATCTGCCACACGGTGGGCAGCGCCTCGGTGTGGAAGAGGCGCGGCACGCGCACCGAGAAGGGCTGGGCCACGCGCGAGAGGTCGTTGCGGATCAGGTCCA
The DNA here is from genome assembly GCF_033802765.1 of Variovorax sp. EBFNA2. Lineage (NCBI taxonomy): Bacteria > Pseudomonadati > Pseudomonadota > Betaproteobacteria > Burkholderiales > Comamonadaceae > Variovorax > Variovorax sp. EBFNA2. Next base: position 4,629,363 of record NZ_CP138496.1, on the reverse strand, counting down.
CGATCATCACGTTCTCGGCGCGCTCCTTGGGCACGGTGCGCAGCCGCAGCGCGTGGGCGGCGTCTTCGGCGGGCGTGGCGCCGCGCGGCGCGGTGCCCTTCATGGGGCGCACGAGGATGCGGTCGCCGTCGCGGTCGAAGAACAGCTCGGGCGACACCGACAGCACCTGCTCGTCGCCGGTGTCGATGAAGGCGCCGTAGCCGTTGGGTTGCGCCTGGCGCAGCGCGTGGAACCAGGCTTGCGCGTCGCCGTCGAAGGCCGCGCGCAGCGGCGCCGTGTAGTTGAGCTGGTACAGCACGCCGTCGGCGATGGCGCGGTGGATCGCCTGCATGTTGAGGTCGAAGGCCTCGCGCGACAGGTCGGCCGTCCATGCGACGGGCGCCACGGCGGGCACCGGCACATCGGGCCATGGCAACATCTCGTCGTGCACGCCGAACCAGGCCAGCGGCCCATCGGGCGCATGCACGGCGAACGCCGGATCGAAGGCCGCGGCGGCCTCGTAGCGCAGGTGGCCGACGCACCAGCGGCCTTCGCGGGCCAGCGCCTCGACGGCTTCCAGCACGGGGCGCACTTCGTGCGGTGCATGGGCGACCAGCACGCTCACGGGCGCACCGAAAGCAGCGCGCAGCCGGGTCGCCCCGTCGGTGCGCGGGTCGGCGAAATCGATCAGCGTGGACAGCAAGCGCGCGCTGTCACTCGGCGGCACGGGCCGGCGGCGCGACGGGCGGCGCCTTCGCCGGGCTCGCAGATCCCGCGAGCGCGCGCTTGCGCACCGCATAGATGTTGTTGCGCAGCGCGTAGAGCTCGTCGGCATACGACAGCGGCACCGCCACCTTGTTGACCACGCGGTCGAGGTCGTCGAGTTCTTCCACCAGCTTGTCGCGTTCGGCCTGGCTCTGGCGCACATCCACCTTGGCTTCGATGTCGCGCAGCCGCGCGTACCAGCGGAACACGCGGCGGCGCACGCGGAACTGGTACAGCGGCGGGATCACGCGGCTCAGCGGCAGCATCAGCACGAGCACACCGCCCAGCACCAGCCACATGCGCTCGACCAGGTTGCTGGCCCAGAACGGCAGGTAGCGCTGCCAAAACGGCGGCGTGCCGTTGATCGCGCGGTCGCCCTCCGGGCTCACGGGCAGCTCGCTGGTGCGGGTGTTGGGGAAGTCGCGCGCGCGGTTGAACCAGCCGGCGTCGCTGTGCACGGTCTGCGCGGCCTGTGCGAACAACTGGCGCAGGGCCGGATGGGTTTCGTCGCGCGACAGCAGCGAGGTGGTGGCGGCGAGCAGCGACACGTCGTGCAGCGGCAGGTCTTTCGACAGATCGACCACGCCGCGCGGCAGCGACACGGCCGACAGGAACGGAAAGCGCCGCGTGTAGGCCTCGGCCTGGCCGAAGTCCATGAGCTGGATGTCGCCGGCGCGCAGCAGGCGCTGCACCTGCGGCGACTGCGGCGCCGAGAACAGCACGATGGCATCGAGCAGCCCGGCTTGCAGCGCCTCGGCGGCGGCGGCCTGCTCGAGGTTCGACAGCAGCAGGTCGTCGGGCCCGAGGCGGTTGGCCTTGAGCAGCCGCTCCATGATCTCGGGCAGGCCGCTGCCGGGCAGGTCGACGTTCACGCGCAGGCCGCGCAACTGCGTGAGCGAGGTCAGCGTGCCGGTCTTGCGGTCGAGCTTCTGCGCGACGTCGGCGCGGTAGAAGAGCCAGATCGGTTCGTAGAACAGCGCGCCCAGCGAGCGCAGGCCGGCCTCTTCGTCGGCCACGGGGTCGGCGCTGCCGCCGCGCACGAAGGCCACGTCGGCACCGCCGCTGCGCAACAGCTGCAGGTTCTCGGTCGAGCCCGAGGTGGCCTTGAGTTCGACGGTGATGCCGCTGTGCTTCAGGGCGTCGGCGTAGCGCTTGCCGAACTGCGCATAGGCGCTGCCCGTGGGGCCGGTGGCCAGCGTCACGTGCTTGGGCGGCTGCGGCTGCAGCCACCAGTAGGCTGCAATCAGCAGGCCGATGACGATGAACACGATCGGGCCTGCCGAGGCGATCAGGTCGCGGATCGACAGCAGAATCAGCTTCAGGGTGCGGGGAAACGCCATGGAATGCCTCGTCGTGCGGTGCGCGCGTCAGCCGCGCGGCGCGGCCACGTTGGCCAGATCGGCGGCGCAGGGAATGTGCAGCTCGCCCACGGTCACCGCGCGTGCGGCGCGCACCGCACGCACGGTGGCGATGGCGGTGGCTTCCGCGGCCATGGTGCTCAGCACGGTCATGCCGGGTGCATCGCCTTCGAGCGGCACGCGGCCGGTGGCCAGCGCGAACAGCGTGTCGCCGTCGCTCATGGTGTGCACCGGGTTGATGGCGCGCGCCAGGCCGTCGTGCGCGACCATGGCGAGCCGGTTGGCCTGCACCTTGGTCAGCACGGCGTCGGTGGCGATCACGCCGATGGTGGTGTTGGTGCCCGCCAGCAGCGGCTTGGGCAGCTCGCCGCGCAGCAGTGCGCGGCGCGTGTCGAGCAGGGCGCTGCCGTCCTCGGTGCGCGCGCCGGCCACGGGCAGCGCGGTGTCGGGGTCGATCACGTCGCCCAGCGAATTGACCGCGATGAGCGCGCCCACGGTCACGCCGCCGACGGTGACCGAGGCGGTGCCGATGCCGCCCTTCATCGCGCGGTGCACGCCGAAGAGCTTGCCCACCAATGCACCGGTGCCCGCGCCCACGTTGCCTTCGGCGGGCGCGTCGGTCGAGGCGGCTTCGCAGGCGGCGTAGCCCGCAGCGGCGTCGGGGCGGATGCGCGCGTCGCCCATCGGCAGGTCGAACAGCACGGCGGCCGGCACGATGGGCAGGGTGCCGAAGCGCACGTCCATGCCGACGCCGCGCTCTTCGAGCCAGCGCATCGCGCCTTCCGCGGCGGCCAGGCCCCAGGCGCTGCCGCCCGCGAGCATCACGGCATGCACTTCCTGCACGAGGTTGCCGGGCGAGAGCAGGTCGGTCTCGCGCGTGCCGGGCGCGGCGCCGCGCACATCGACACCGGCCACGGCGCCTTCGCGCGCGAGGATCACGGTGCAGCCGGTGGGGCGGCGCGTGTCGGAGAAATGGCCGACTTCGATGCCGGCGACGTCGGTGATGGCACCGGCGCGAGAAGAGGGGGAAGAAGACGCAGCGGACATGGCGGCCGATTATGGGACCGCGCCCTTTACGATCTTCACAATGACAGTTGCAAGAAGTTTCTCCCTCGAGGGCCGCAGCCGCCACGTGGTGGTGATCGGCGCGGGCGCGGTGGGCAGCGCCGCCGCCATCGAGGCGCTGCGCGCGGGCCTGCGCGTGACGGTGGTGGAACCCGGCGAGCCGGGCGGCCCGCAGGCCACGAGCTATGGCAACGCCGGCTGGCTGTCGTCGCATTCCGTGGTGCCGCCGGCACTGCCGGGCACCTGGCGAAAGGTGCCGGGCTGGTTGGCCGACCCGCTCGGGCCGCTGGCGTTGCGCTGGTGCTACCTGCCGCGTGCCCTGCCGTGGCTGCTGCGCTACCTGGCCTCTGGCTGGACCGAGGCGCGCGTGCAACGCACCGCTGACGCATTGCGCACGTTGCTGGCCGATGCGCCCGCGCTGCATGCGCAACTGGCCGCCGAGGCCGGTGTGCCGCAACTCATCGAGCAGCGCGGGTTGCTGCATGCCTACCGTTCGCGCGCCGAGTTCGACAGCGATGCACTGGGCTGGCGCGTGCGCCGGCGCGTCGGTGTCCACTGGGAAGAATGGCCGGCGGACGAACTGCGCCGCCGGGAGCCCGATCTGGCCGCGCGCTACACGCTGGGCATCTTCGTGCCCGAGGCCGGCCACTGCCGCAATCCCGGCGCTTACGTGGCGGCCCTGGCGCGGCATGTGCGCGATGCGGGCGCCGAACACGTCGCCGCCCGGGCCACCGGTTTTCGCATCGAGGACGGCCGGCTGCGCGCCGTGCTTACGGAGGCCGGCGAGATCGCCTGCGACGGCGCCGCCATCTGCGCCGGCGCGCGCTCGGGGCCACTGGCCGCGGCGGCCGGCTCGGCGGTGCCGCTGGAGTCGGAGCGCGGCTACCACGTGGTCGTCGAAGACGCCACGGCCGGCCCGCGCACGCCGACCATGGTGTCCGACGGCAAGCTCATCGCGCACTGGATGGACGGCGGCCTGCGCGCGGCGGGGCAGGTGGAGATCGCGGGCCTCGAAGCGGCACCCGACTGGCGCCGCGCCGAGATCCTGCACGCGCATCTGCATTCGATGTTTCCGTCGCTTGCACGGTCCGCGCCCGGTGTGCCTTCGGTGAAGCACTGGCTCGGACACCGCCCGAGCCTGCCCGACGGACTGCCATGCATCGGCCCGGCGGCTGCCAGCGCCGACATCGTGCTGGCCTTCGGGCATGGACACGTCGGCCTGTGCGGCTCGGCGCGTACGGGGCGGCTGGCGGCGCAGCTGCTTGCGGGCGTTGCGACGGAGATACCGCTGGCGCCCTTCGATCCGGGGCGCTTCAGGTCCTGAGGCTCAGTTCGCCACCGGTTCGAGCGACATCACGGTGATCGCGCCGTCGACCTTGTCGGCCGTGAAGCGCACCTTGTCGCCGGCCTTCACCTTGGCGAGCAGCGCCGGGTCGCTCACGCGGAACACCATGGTCATGCCGGTCATCTCGAGGTTCGGGATGTCGCCGTGGCGCAGGGTGATCTTCTTCGCGTCGGTGTCGACCTTGCGGACTTCGCCGTCGACTTGGGGCAGGGTGGCCTGCGCGAACGCCGCGGCGGTGAGCACGAGGGTGGAGAGGGCGGTGATGATCTTCTTCATCATGGTCGGTGTTCCTTCCGGGTTGCGAGGGGTTGCAAAGAGGGGCTGATGCAGGCTCAGCGGTAGCTCTGGAAGACGCGCGTGCTGCCGTCGGCCAGCACCAGCAGCACGTCGTAGGCGTCGCGCTGGTCGCCGTAGGCGGAGCCGTCCATGCCGGGCGAGCCGATGGGCATGCCGGGCACGGCGAGGCCGACGGCCTTGGGCTTTTCTTTCAGCAGGCGGTGCATTTCGCGCGCGGGCACGTGGCCCTCGATGGCGTAGCCGCCGACGCGGCCCGTGTGGCACGACCCCAGCTTGGCCGGAATGCCGAGCCGCTCGCGCGCGGGGCCATTGCCTTCGTCGTGCACGCGCGTCGCAAAGCCGTTCTTGTTGAGGTGCTTGACCCAGTCCTGGCAGCAGCCGCAGTTCGGGTCTTTCCAGATCTCGACCATCGGTGCGGCGGCCTGCGCGGCGAGCGGCAGGGAGGCGGTGGCGGCGGCGAGTTTGAGGAGGGTGCGTCGTTGCATGGTCAGGTTCCTTTCATGCGATTCATCGGAGTCATTGGATTCATTTGGAAGAGGCGGCGGCGGCCCGCACGCGCACGCGGCCGGCCATGCCGAGTTCGTAGTGGTCCTTCACGAGGCAGGCGAAATCGAAGTCGCCGGCGCGGTTGAAGGTCCAGATCAGTTCGCCGGTCTTGCCGGGCAGCACGTGCGCCATCCAGGGCTCGTCGTGCTCCATGCCGGGGTGCTTTTTCATCATCGCGGCGTGGTCCTCGATGACGGCGGTGGTGCCGAGCACGAGTTCGTGCAGGTCCTTGCCGCGGTTCTTCAGCCGCAGGCGAATGGTGTCGCCCTCGCGCACTTCGAGGACCGAGGGCGTGAAGGTCATGTCGTCGGCCATCGCGATGTCGATCGTGCGCTTCACGGCGCTGGCCTTGCCGGCGATGCCCCAGGCTTTCTGCTCGGGTGCGAGCGGGGCGGCAGCGGCTTTGCCGGCCTTGGGCGCGTGGCTTTCGTGGGCTGCGGCGAAGGTGGCGACGGCTGCGAGTGCGAGACCGGCGACGAGGGGGGACAAACGGGTGTTCATGGCTTGAATCTCAAAAAAAGTGGGAGTGAAGACGATCAGTGGTTGTGGGCACCGTGGCCCGAGGGCTTGCGCACGGTGGCGCTGCCGCTGTCGGGGCTGGCGGGTGCCGTGCCCGTCTTGCGCGGCGCCGCTGGCGCACCGGTGGCCGACACCTCGCGCGCGACCGTGCCGGCCGGGTGCTTGAACCAGCCCGGGTCGCGGTAATCGCCCGGCTTCTGGTCGCGCCGCACCTTGAGCAGCGTGAACATGCCGCCCATCTCGGCCGAACCGAAGGGGCCGGTGCCGGTCATCATGGGCATCGTGTTGTCGGGAATGGGCATTTCCATCTCGCCCATGTCGGCCATGCCCTTGTCGCCCATCACCATGTAGTCGGGCACGAGCTTCTTGATCTTCTCGGCCACGCCCTTGTGGTCCACGCCGATCATGGTCGGCACGTCGTGGCCCATCGGGCCCATCGTGTGGTGCGCCTTGTGGCAATGCAGCGCCCAGTCGCCTTCCTCGTCGGCGATGAACTCCATCTGCCGCATCTGGCCCACCGCCACGTCGACCGACACCTCGGGCCAGCGCGCGGTGCGCGGCACGGGGCCGCCGTCGGTGCCCGTGACCTCGAACTCGTGGCCGTGGATGTGGATCGGGTGGTTGGTCATCGTGAGGTTGCCCACGCGGATGCGCACGCGGTCGCCCTTGCGCACGTTGAGCGTGTCGATGGCCGGGAACACGCGGCTGTTGAAGCTCCAGATGTTGAAGTCGGTCATGGTGTTGACCTTGGGCGTGGCGCTGCCGGGTTCCACGTCGAAGCTGCCGAGCAGAAAGCAGAAGTCGCGCTGCACGGGCTCGATGAGCGGATGGTTCTCTTTCGGATGCGTGACCCAGAAGCCCATCATTCCCATCGCCATCTGCACCATCTCGTCGGCGTGCGGGTGGTACATGAAGGTGCCGGGGCGGCGCGCCGTGAACTCGTAGACGAAGGTCTTGCCCGGCGGAATGTGCGGCTGCGTGATGCCGCCCACGCCGTCCATGCCGTTGGGCAGGCGCTGTCCGTGCCAGTGCACGGTCGTGTGCTCGGGCAGCTTGTTGGTCACGAAGATGCGCACCTTGTCGCCCTCGACCACCTCGATGGTCGGGCCCGGCGACTGGCCGTTGTAGCCCCACATGTTGACCTTGAAGCCCGGCGCCATCTCGCGCACCACGGGTTCGGCGACGAGGTGGAATTCCTTGACGCCGGCGTTCATGCGCCAGGGCAGCGTCCAGCCGTTGAGCGTGACGACGGGGTTGTAGGGGCGGCCGTTCGGCGGCACCAGCGGTGGCGCGGTGGCGGTCGAGGCTTGTGTCACCGGCTCGGGCAGCGCAGCCATCGACACGCGGCTGACGGTGGTGGCGGCCACGGCCGTGGCTGCGCCTGCGAAGAAGTTGCGACGGTTCATGTCAGTGGCCTCCCGCCGCAGGTTCGTTGGTGGCCGCGGTCTGCAGGGCCGTCATGCCACCGGGCGAGCTGCCCGTGAGCACCAGCTGCAGATCGGTGTCCGCCAGCCAGAAGTCGCGCTGCGCCTCCATGCCGGCGTTCACGGCCAGCATGCTCGCGCGCGTTTCGCCGAGCAGCTCCCACACGCTGGCGAGCATGCCGTTGTAGCGCAGCACCATCTCCTCGTTCACCTGCTTGCGCAGCGGCAACACCTCGTCGCGGTAGCGGCGCGCCAATGCGTAGGCGGTGTTCCAGCCTTGCCAAGCTTCGCGCGCCTCGCTGGCCGCAAGCACGCCCACGTCGCGCACGCGCGCCGCCGACTGCAGGTACTGCGCCTCGGCGCGTCCGTTGCGCACCTGGCCCCAATCGAAGATCGGAATCGGCAGCTCGAGCTCGAAGCCGCGCGTGGTCGATCTCGAGCGATCGGCGTCGTTCTCGAAGGTGGTGTTGCGCACCACGCCCAGTTCCATCGCATTGATCACGCGCGTGGCGTGCGTGAGGCCGAGCGAGCCGGCCACGGCCGTGTTCTGCGCTTGCGCCGAGCGCACGTCGAGCCGGTCGCGCAGCGCCAGTGCCTGCACATCGCCGAGTTCGGGTGCGGCCTTCGGCAGCGGCGGCAGGCGGTCGGGCAGGGCGTAGGCGGCGCGCGTGCCGCTCAGGCCCAGCAGGCGCGTGAGCTGTTCGCGGCTTGCGACTGCTGCCTGCTCGGCGCGTGCGAGCTGCGCGGACGCGTCGGCCAGCAGCAGCTGTTCGCGCGTGCGCTGCAGCGCGCTCCAGTTGCCGACTTTGGCCATGCGGTGCGCCAGTTCGGCACCGGCCTCGGTGGCTTCCTTCGCGTCGCGCAGGTAGACCACGCTCTGCTGCGCCGCCACGGCGCGCACCCAGGCGCGGCGCGTGTCGGCGGCCAGCAGCAGCACGCTTTGCGCGGCCTGCAGCTTGGCGGCTTCGTGCCGCTGGCCGGCCCAGCGCGCCTGCCACGGCAGCGTGAGCAGGCCCACCACGTTGAACGTCAGCATGCGTTCGAACTCGCGCTCGCTGCCCTGCGCCAGCCGACTGAAGGACAGCACCGGGTTCGGCAGGCTCGCGGCCTGCACGCGGTCGGCGTCGCTCAGTTGCAGCGTGGCAAAGGCCTCCTGCACGCGCGGGCTGTTGACGAGCGCGATGCGCACGGCGGCTTCGGCGTCCAGCGGCTGGGCGAGCAGCGCGTCGACGCTTTTCTGCGAGGCATCGTCCGGCTTGCGCTGGGCCGCGGCGCCCGCCATGAGCGGGTTGCCGTCGACCAGCGCCTGCACGTCGCCGGCGCCGCCGTCGGGCGACAGGCTGGCGCAGCCGGCGAGCACCAGTGCCGCGGCCAGCGCGGCGGCGGTTCTGATGAATGAAAGGTGACTTTTTCGCCCGGGGGGCGGGCTATCTGTTCGATAGCGCGGGATACCGGCATACGGCCGGCGAGCAAGGGAATTCACGAGCGATCTCCATGGGCAATACAGCGAACGCTGCGAGCCGGCAAAGGCTCACTGCGGACGGACTACGGGCAGGAAGATCAGGAAATGGGCGGCTTGAGGCCCAGGACGGGCTCGGCGCTTGCAAAGCGGGCCGCGTGTGCGGCCGGCAGCGCCTGGGGCGCCGCATGCGGGGTGTCGACCAGCGGCATGCCGCCGAGCGCCACCGTGTGGCAAACCTGGCAGGCGACACAGGTGCCGCAGTCCGCGTGGTCGGTGCCATGGGGCTGCTGCGAGTCGCCGCTGTTGTCATGCATGGCCGCCATGTCGTGGCCGGTGTCGGCCTCCATGGTGGCTTCGTGGCAATGCGACTCGGCGATGCCAGCTGCTGCGGACACCACCGCCTCGGCGGCAGGCAGCGAATGCCGCACCATTTCGACCGCCATGGCATCGCCGAGCCAGCCGCGGATGGGCAGCAGGGCGATCATGAGGGCGAGCAGCAGGGTGCGCATGGTGGTCGCGATGATAAACCGGGGCGGGGCCTCAGCGCCTCAAGACATCAGCTGGCTGCGGGCCTTGTCGACCCACACCTGCAGGTTGTCGAGCAGGTCTTTCTGGCTGAACGAGCAGCTTTCCTCGCTGAAGAGCGCGCTCGATTCGAGGCGGTCCAGCAGGTTCAGCAGCACCTCGCCGTAGCGCGGCGGCAGGGCGCCGAGCAGCTCGGCGCTGGCGCGCGCGGCCGTGGAGAGCGTGGTGACGGAGCCGCTGCCAGCTTGCAGCGCGGCGATGCCCGAAGCGATGGCGTCGAGTTGAATCACGGCGCTCATGGTGCCGCCTTTGCCGGCGCCGGCAGTGCGAGCCCCCGTTCGCGCATCAGATCGCGCAACACATCGGGGTAGTCGGTGATCAGGCCGTCGACGCCAGCGTCCATGAGACGGACCATGTCGGCGCGCTGGTTCACGGTCCAGGGCACGACCTTCATGCCGAGCTTCTGCGCTTCGCGGATCGCGGGGGCGCCCAGGTCGGCATGCGCCGGCGACCAGATCACCGGCCCGGCCGACGTGCCCGCCGCGGCCTTCACGAGCTGCGGCACCGAGGCGAAGCTCGCGGCATCCAGGCCGGCGGTCCAGCGGCTGTCTTTCAGCGTGCGGGCCGTGGTGAGGTAGGCGCGCGGCAGCTGCGGCGCGAGCTGGCCGACCAGCGCGAGCGTGCGCCAGTCGAAGCTCTGGAGGGTCACGCGGTCGGCCATCTTCGCCTTGTCGATCTCGGCCAGCAGCGCACGCACCATGGGCTCGGGCGCGGCGGTCTCGTCTGGCTTGGTGGGGTCGATCTTGGTTTCGATGTTGAAGTGCACCCGCGCGGCATCGGCGCCGCGCGCCTGCACCTGCGCGAACAACGCGGCCAGCGTGGGAATGCGCTCGCCGTCGCGCGGCTGCTGCAGCGCGAACTGCTTGCCGTAGTTGCTCGCGGGGTTGAGGCGGCCCACGTCGTAGGTCTGCAGTTGGGCCAGCGTGAGCGAGCGCACCGACGGGCCGGGTTTGGCCGTGAGCCAGGCGCCGCGCGCGTCGCGCGTGTGGTCGGCGTTGAGCGCCGTGTCGTGCGACACCACCACCACGCCGTCGGCCGTGAGCCCGATGTCGAGTTCGAGCGTGGTCACGCCCAGGTCCATTGCATTCGAGAACGCGGCCAGCGTGTTCTCGGGCGCCAGGCCGCGTCCGCCGCGGTGGGCCTGCAGGTCGAAGTGCTGCTTCACCTTGGGGGCGATGGCGGCGCAGCCGGCGCCGGCGAGCGCAGCGGCGGTCAAGAGAAGAAGGACGGCGCGATGTTTCATTTGAGTTGCACTTTGATGCCGTTGTCTTGCACCGTGATGTCGCCCACCTCGTAGGTCTTGCGACCGACCGTGAGTTCGTCGGCCGTGAAGCTGCGCAGGATCTGGCCCTGCAGCAGTTCCTGCGTGACCACCGCGCCCACCTTCTGCAGGCGTTCGGCGTCGCGGCCTTCCACGCCCTGCAGTTCGAGCCGCTCGGCCTTCGGCTGGTCGAGCCGCAGCGCGCGCGCCGCCACGTCGTAGCGCAGCGCGCTGCTCACCGACACCAGGCCCTGCACCGGCGAGGCCGCCAGCAGCGGGCTGGCGATGGTCAGCGTGGCCGTGATGGCGGCGCGGTTGGTGCGCCCGTCCAGGCCCAGCTGCGGGTCGCGCAGCCCGACCATGAAGATCTCGGCATAGCGCTCGGCCACCGGAAAGCGCTTGGCGATCTGCGTCTGCAGCTCCTCGCGCGTGGCGGTGTATTCGCTGGTGAAGAAGTTGAAGCCGGCCAGCGCCGCGAACGGCGCGGGCAGGGCGGCGGCGCCCAGCAGCGCGCGCAGCACCTGGCGGCGGAAATGGGAAGGCGGGATTCGGTCGGTCATGGAGCGTGCGAGCTTGCCACAGGCGCTTGTGTTCCCGCCAGCGCCGAAGCGGCCCGCCGGCGTGTGGGACGGTCAGCCGTTCATGGGCAATTCGTAGCGTCGCCCTCAGCCATGCCGGATCACATGGAACCCTTCCACGGCCGTCGGCGGCGCGAAGTGAAGGGTGATCAGGTCGAACTCGGCGTCGGAGGTCTCGAACGGGTGCTCGCCCGCCGCGTTGCGCGCACGCAGCCGCGCCTTGCAGATGTCGTCCGGCACGTCGAGAAAGTGCAGCTGGTGTGCGGCGCCGGCTTGCTCGAAGAGGCTGCGCGCCCAGGCGCGGTGGGTCACGGTGTTGGCCGGAAAGTCGAGCACCACCGACACGCCGGCGCCGAGCAGCGCGCAGACGTGGCCGCCCATCGCCTGCTTCAGCCGGCCGGCCGCGCGCACGTAGTCGGGCAGCGTGTGGATTTCATCAGGGTAGAGCGCTGCGAGCCAGGTGTCTTCGCTGATGCACACGGTGCCGGGCGCTTGCGCCAGGCGCCGGGTCAGCGTGGACTTTCCGGCGCCGATCTTGCCGCAGACCATGTGCAGCACGGGCGAGGAAGGCGGGGGCGGTGTCGGTGTCATTCGGTCTCCTGCAGGTTGGGAAAGAAACCTCGGGAGACGGGCAAGAAAAACCCGCCTCCTGGGGCGGGTTGGATGGCGTGGCTTTGAACCGTGCGCTAACCCACCCGCTCTCGCGAGAGCGGGCGAATGATCGATGCGGTGCGAACGCGGGCCATGAGGTCGAGGGTAACCGAGGTCGCGCTTTCGGGGGGCGGCGGCATGGATGAACCAGGAACTGCGGTCGAAATGCGCCGGGATTTTTTACAAGTGAAATCAGGCGCACTGATTTGCCGATTCGATATTCTTGTTATCTGTGTAATTGGTTGTATGTATTCGACTTGGAGGCATTCCTGTCGATGTAGCGGTTTTGGATTAATTTGAATTTCCTATGGATGTTCGAAAGCCGATCCATGCTAAAGAAGCGGCTCGATTTTTCGGGCCGCACGGACACTGAAACGTGGGGGCCGCGGCGCTTTGCAAACCTTCAGTTCTGGAGCCCTCATGGACGAATTTCTGATCGCAGTGGACGCCGAAGACCGCCCTCTGCACGCGGTCGAGAAGATGAGCGCCCACCGCGAAGGCGTGCTGCATCGGGCGTTCTCGGTCTTCATCTTCGACACGCAAGGCCAGGTGCTGATGCCGCAGCGCGCGCTGGGCAAGTACCACTCGCCCGGTCTGTGGAGCAACAGCTGTTGCGGGCACCCACGCCCCCACGAAGAGACCGGCGCCGCCGCTGAGCGCCGGCTCTACGAGGAGCTGGGGCTGCGCTGCGTGCTCCAGCCGGTGGCGGCCTTTCTCTATCGGGAGGCCGTGTCAGAAGAACTGATCGAGCACGAGTACGACCATGTGTTCGTCGGCATTGCGCGCGGCCTGCCGCGGCCCGACCCCGGTGAGGTGCGCGAGTGGCGCTGGCTGGCGTTGCCCGAGCTGCACCGCGAGCTGGCGCGGGCGCCGACGCACTTCACCATCTGGCTGCACCGGATTGCCGAGCGCTTCGGGCCGAAGGGCTTGCGGTCCTGGAGGGCGCAGGCCATGGCGGCGCTGTGACGCAGATGCCACGGATTGCCGTGGTTCATCCGATGAATCCAATGTAATGAAAAAGTTGAATATCAAAAATTCTGACTTTAACTACAATTGCGAATGCACTAAATTTGAAATTCAGACGCAATGCCTCCTCGTGTTTGGGGATGAACGCCGATTCGAGAATTGAATGTGAAAAAATCTCAATCTTGAATTGACCGGGTTTTCGAAATTATTGGGAATTCACGCAATTGGAATTCCCCGTTGCATGGCCCTTCGCCATTCGATGCGATTGAATTGCTTTGAAAGAAGGCAGACATGAAGCACAAGCGCGAACAGGCCCCGATGTGCACCGCCACATCCACCGCGCCTCCCGGCTGAGAGGCAGTTGCGGTGCTGCGCATCACCTTCCGACAACTGGAAGCCTTTCACTGGGCCGCGACACTGGGCTCCGTCAACGCGGCGGCCCGCCATCTGTTCGTGAGCCAGCCGGCCATCACGGCGCGCGTGCGGGAGCTCGAGGGCATCCTCGGACACGCCCTGTTCGCGCGCAGCCAGCAGGGCGTGCAACTCACCGCCGCCGGCGGCGAGCTGTTTCAGCGGGTGCAGGTCCTGCTGCAAGCAGGCGAAGATTTCGAGCGGCGCGGCGGGCGGCCTCTGCCGCCGTTGACTGCGGGGCTGCGGGACTGCGTCGACGAGTCGCAGCATCTGTAGCGGCCCCGCCCGCAAGGGCCCACTCAGTCGTGCAGCGACGACAAAAACTGCTGCAGCTCCGGCGTCTGCGGCGCACCGAACAGTTCCGCCGGCGGGCCCATCTCGTGCACACGCCCCTGGTGCATGAAGATCACGCGGTCGCTGACCTTGCGCGCAAAGCTCATCTCGTGCGTGACCATCAAGAGCGTCATGCCTTCGTCGGCCAGCGACTCCACCACGCGCAACACCTCGCCCACCAGCTCGGGGTCGAGCGCCGAGGTGATCTCGTCGCACAGCAGCACGGCCGGCTCCATCGCCAGCGCACGCGCAATCGCGACGCGTTGTTGCTGGCCACCCGACAGCTGATCGGGCATCGCGTCGAACTTCTCGGCCAGGCCCACGCGCTCGAGCAGCTTGCGCGCCTGCGACGCCGCTTCCATCGACGATCGCTTTTTCACCAGCGTGGGCGCGAGCATCACGTTCTTGCCGACCGTGAGGTGCGGGAACAGGTTGAAGCCCTGGAAGATCATGCCCACGCGCTGGCGCAGCGTGCGCATGGCCATCGCGCTCTCGTGCAGCAGCGGCTTGCCATCGACGGTGAGCGCGCCTTCCTGGAACACCTCGAGCCCGTTGATGCAACGCAGCAGCGTGCTCTTGCCCGAGCCGCTCTTGCCGATGATGGCGATCACCTCGCCGCGCTTCACGTCGAGGTCGATGCCCTTGAGCACCTCGTTCGTGCCGTAGGACTTGCGCAGCGCCGTGATGCGCACGATGGGCGCGGCGAACGATGCGGTTTCGGGTTGCGATTGGGGTTGCGATTGGGGTTGTTCAAGCACGGCGGCCATGGGTCTTCCTCTCGAGGGTCTTGGCGTACAGGCTCACGGGGAAGCACAGCACGAAGTAAAGCAGGGCCACGCAGCTGAACACCACGAAGGGCTGGAAGGTGGCGTTCGAAATCATGCTGCCGGCCTTGGTGAGTTCGACAAAGCCGATCACCGACGCCAGCGCCGTGCCCTTGATCACCTGCACCAGGAAACCGACCGTCGGTGCAATCGCGATCTTCACGGCCTGCGGCAGGATCACGTGGCGCATCTGTTCGGCGAAGCTCAGCGCCAGGCTGCCCGAGGCTTCCCACTGGCCCTTCGGAATCGAGGCCACGCAGCCGCGCCAGATCTCCGTAAGAAAGGCGCTGGTGTACAGCGTGAGCGCCACGCTCGCGGCCGTCCACGCCGACACGTCGATGCCGAACAGCGCGATACCGAAGTAGGCGAGAAACAGCTGCATCAGCAGCGGCGTGCCCTGGAACAGCTGCACGTACAGGCCCACGGCCCGCTCGGCCGCCTTGCCGCCGCGCAGCCGCGCGAACAGCAGCAGCGCGCCCACGATCCCACCGCCGACGAAGGCGATGAGCGAGAGCACGACGGTCCAGCGCAGCGCCATCAGCAGGTTGCGCAGGATGTCCCACAAAGAAAAATCGACCATGGTGAAAGTGCCTCGCGGTCAGCGGCCGAAAAAGAAACGCGGCCCGGCCCAGTTGAGCAACCGGCGCAGCGCCACGGCCAGCGCGAGGTACAGCAGCGTGGCGACGATGAAGGATTCAAACGCGCGGAAGTTGCGGCTCTGGATCAGGTTGGCCGCGTAGCTCAGCTCCTCGGTCGAGATCTGTCCGCACACCGCCGACCCCAGCATCACGATGACGATCTGGCTCACCATCGCGGGCCACACTTTCTTGAGCGCAGGCGGCAGCACCACGCGCAAAAAGACCTGCGCCTTGCTGAGCGCCAGGCTCACCGCAGCCTCGATCTGCCCCTTGGGCGTGGCCTCGATGCCGGCGCGGATGATCTCGGTGGAGTACGCGCCGAGGTTCATCACCATCGCGATGATCGACGCCACCTCGGGCGACAGCTTCACGCCCGCGGCCGGCAGGCCGAAGAAGATGAAGAACAGCTGCACGATGAAGGGCGTGTTGCGGATCAGCTCCACGTAGGTGCCCGCGACCCAGCGCAGCCACAGCGGCCCGTTGGCGCGCGCCCAGGCGCAGGCCACGCCGACGGCCATGCCGATGACCGTGGCAATGGCCGTGAGGCCGATCGTCCAGGCGATGCCCTTGGCGAGCAGCCGCCAGTCGACGAGAACTGCACCGAAGTCGAATTCCATGGCGGCGCCTTGGTTCGTGCGTCTGCTGTGCTCAGACCGGCAGGTCGCCGGCCGCCTTGCCGAGCCACTTCTTGGACATCGCGTCGAGCGTGCCGTCCTTCTTGGCGGCGGCAATGATCTCGTTGACGCGCGTCTTCAATGCGGTTTCGCCCTTCGCGATGCCGATGAAGCAGGGGCTGTCTTTCAGCAGCAGCTTGAACTCGGCGCTCACCTTCGGGTTCTTGGCGAGCATGTCGCCGGCCACCGCCGCGCTGGTGGCGATGGTTTGCGTCTGGCCGGCCACGAAGGCGGCGATGGTCGCGTTGTTGTCCTCGAAGCGGCGGTAGTCGACGTTCGACGGCGCCACCTTGTTCAGCTCTTGGTCTTCCATGGCGCCGCGCGTCACGGCGATGGTCTTGCCGGCCATGTCGGCAAAGCTGGTGAGTTTCATGCTCTTGCCCGCATACACGGCCTGGAAGAAGGGCGCGTAGGCCGCGCTGAAGTCGATCACCTTCTCGCGTTCGACGTTCTTGCCGAGCGTGGAGATCACGAGGTCGGCCTTGCGCGTCTGCAGGTAGGGAATGCGGTTCGCGCTCGTCACGGGCACCAGCTCGACCTTCACGCCGAGCTTGGTGGCGATGAGCTGCGCCATCTCGACGTCGAGGCCCTGCGGCTGCATGTTGCGGTCGACCGAGCCGTAGGGCGGGTAGTCGGTGGGCACGGCGATCTTGATGGTCTTGGCCTTGAGCACGTTGTCGAGCGCGTTCTGCGCCTGCGCGGCGCCGGTGGCGGCCAGCAGGGCGGCGGAGGCCAGCGCGAGGGCAAGGCGACGGGAGGCGGAAGTGGTGAACGTGGTCATAGCAGGGCTCCTAGGTAGGTCGATGAATCGGTGGCGTCGTCGGCGGGCGCGGCCTTGCGGCGGCGCTTCGGCGTGGGGGTGTTAGGGGTGCCGTTGTTGAGCGGTGCCAGCGCATCGCGCAGCTGCGCGAGCGGGTCGGTGGGCGCCTGCACGCGCAGCGCCGACTGCACCGTGCCGATGTGTTCGGCCATCAGCGCCTCGGCGGCGGCGTGGTCGCCGCCCTCCAGCGCCGCGACGATCTGCACGTGGTCTTCGCACGACTGCACCGCATCGTGCGTGCTCTGGTAGAGCATGGCGATCAGCGTGGTGCGCGCGGTGAAGTCGCGCAGCGTGTCGGCCAGCAGCGTGTTGCCCAGGCACTCGGCCAGGCACACATGGAAGTCGCCCAGCAGGAAGCTGCGGTGGCCGACGTCGCTCTCTTTCAGTGCGGCCTTTTCACGCTGAAGGTGCGCCTTCAATTGGCGCAGGGCACTCTTGTCGATCCTGCCCGTGCTGCGGATGAGGCCGAGCTCGATCACGCGCCGCGCCTCGAAGGCCTCGCGCGCCTCGTCCTGCGAAGGCTCGATGACGAACCAGCCGCGCCGCGCGCTCACCGTGACGATGCCGCGCGCGGCCAGCCGTGTGAGCGCCTCGCGCACGATGGTGCGGCTGCAGTCGAACAGCATCGCGAGCGGCTGCTCGCCCAGGCGCGCGCCGGGCGCGAGCTTCTGCGCCATCACCGCTTCGACGATGCGTGCACTGATTTCGGATGCGGAGATGGCCATAGGCCTGCATATCAGCAGCTTCTGTGCCAACTGGTATGCAAGCTGTGTGCACCGAAATGGGCCGGCCGGGTCGCGCCGGCAGTGCGCCTACCGCTTGCCGAGCGCGCTGCGGGGCAGGGCCAGCAGCATGAGCAGCGCCGACAGCACCAGCGCACCGCTCAGCACATACAGGCTGGCCGTGAAGCCGCCCGTGAGCGTCTTGAGCGCGCCCACCATCATCGGCGCCACCAGCCCCGCGCTGCCGCCGATGGTGCTGATGAGCGCAATGCCCGCCGCCGCGGCGCTCTTCGACATGAAGCTGCCCGGAATCGCCCACAGCACGGTGAAGGCACTCGAGATGCCCATCGACGCGAGCGCCAGGCACAGCACGGCGGCCACGGGGCTTTGCATGAAGAACGTGGTCAGCGCCAGCCCGGCCGCGCCTGCGAGCGCGCCCAGCGCGAAGTGCCAGCGGCGCTCCTGGTGCCGGTCGGAGTGACGCCCCACGGCGATGTTGGCCGCAATGCCGGCGATGGCGGGAATCACCGAATAGAAGCCGATCTGCAGCACGCTGAGCCCCATCGACTTGAGGATCGTCGGCTGCCAGAACGACAGCGCATAGATACCCAGGATGATGAGGAACGACATGAAGCCGATCAGCCACACGCGCCCGTCGCGCATCGCCGCGCCGAAGGTGTGGCGCCCGGCGGCGCCGTGCGCGGCCTGGTCTTCGGCCAGCAGGCGCGCCACGCGTTGCTTCTCTGCGGCCGAAAGCCACGGCGCCTGCGCCGGGCTGTTCGACAGAAAGCGGAAAGCCATGACGCCCAGCAGCACACTCGGCAGGCCTTCGAGCAGGAACAGCCACTGCCAGCCGCGCAGCGCCAGCACGCCGTCGAGGTAGGTCATCGTGAGCCCGGCGATCGGCCCCGCGACGATGGGCGCCGCGCCGAAAGCCATGAAGAACAGCGCGGTCGCCTGCGCGCGGCGCCGCGAGGGAAACCACAGCGTCAGGTAGAACAGCACGCCCGGTGCAAAGCCGGCCTCGAACACGCCGATGAGAAAGCGCAGCACGTAGAACTGCGTGGGCGTAGTGGCGAACATCATGGCCGCCGAGGCCAGTCCCCACAGGCCCATGATGCGCAGCAGCGTGGCGCGCACGCCGATCTTCGCGAGCATCAGGTTGCTCGGAATCTCGAACACCGCATAGCCGAGAAAGAAGATGCCGGCGCCCAGGCCGAACACCGCGTCGCTGAAGCCCAGCTGGTCCTTCATCTGCAGCTGCGCGTAGCCGATGTTGGTGCGGTCCAGGTAGTTCAGCACGTAGCAGGCGCACAGCAGCGGCATCAGCCGCCAGGTGATCTTGCGAAAGAGCGCGGCGTCTGCGCGCGCATCGGCCGAAGCCGGTGTGCGCGCGTCGGCGGCATCGAGGGTGGCGGTGTTCATCGGTGTGTCTCCTTCTCTTTTTGCTATTGCGTGCGTGCCGGCGGATCAGGTCCGAACGAGCGCGCCGAAGCTGGTTTCGCCCCACAGGTGGCTGGTCGGCGCACCCGGAAACAGCCAGTGCGGTGAGCACTCGGCCGACGGAACGACGTTGCTGAACCCATGCAGCGCCGAGGTGCCCGCGAGCGTCTTCTCGAGCACCATCGACAGGTACTGGTCGTTGCTGCTCTCCTGCGTGTTGCCGTTGAGGATCACCTCCGCGCCCGTGGCCTGCGCATAGCGGCGGATGCCGTTGTGGCGCGACTGCAGTGGCGCCCAGCTGTCGGCCGCCACGCCGTTCTCGCTGCTCACGCGCAGGCCGTCGGCACTGCGGTAGACCAGCGAATGGTTGCCTTCGGTATGCCCCGGCGTGTGGACCAGCGCGAGGCCGCGGCCGAGTTGCAGGCTGCCGTCGAAAGCGACGATGCGCTCGGCCGGCACCCCGTCCAGGCCGTGCGGGCAGTACCACTCCGCCTGCACGGGCAAGAGGCCGCGCACGTTCGCGAGTTCCTGGCGGTGCACCAGCAGCTTTGCATTCGGCAGCAGGCCCGGCGCGCTTGCACTGCCGAGCCAGCGGCGCACGTCCTGCGTGTGCAGGTGGTCGTAGGTGATGTAGTCGATCTGCTCGGGCGCCACGCCGCAGCTGGCGAGCGCCTGCAGCACCGTCTGGTAGACCGGCGCGATGGCCTTGTGCAGGAACTTCGGCGTCTGGTCGCTCAGGCGCTTGAAGTAGGGCGTTGCGTTGCCGGCCTCGAAGTCGGCCGGCGTGAAGAGCAACGTGCGCAAACGCCCTTCGAAGTCGTCGTACTGGACGAGCACGGTGCGCGCCAGCAGATGCACCATGTGCGGCTTGAGCAGCTGTTGCGAGTACACGCCGGTGAAGGCGAACCACGCGGGGTAGGGAATGCGCAGCAGGTTGAAGCTGCGCGCGAAGTGAACGGGCGGCGCGTCGAGCAGGCGCTCGCGCAGCGCCTGTGCGCCGTGGCGGATGGCGCGCAGGCGGTCTTGCGGCATGGCGGCGTTGCGCGTGCCGTCGAGTTCGGTGATCTGCGCGAAGCCGGTGGGGTCGGGGTCTCGGGTCATGGTCGTCTCCTGTATTCGGCCGTGCTGGTTTTTCGACGTGCGGTGTCGTTCAGGGCGACGCTCCCGCCGACGGGGAGCCTTGCTCCGCGAATGTCCCCCGCCTTCGGCTCCTCCTTGATTTCGCTGCGCAAGGCACCCCATCGACGTGAGCGGTGGACAGTGCAGTCGTTGATCGGCTGAGCACCAGCGCTGCGTCCCGTGCGCAGGACACTGGGTGCTTCCCGCAGCGAAATCAAGGAGGAGGGCGAAGCCCGGGGGACATTCGCGGAGGGAAGTACCCGGTGGCCTGTGCACTCGCCCTGAACGTGACGGTCATGCCGTGGCGGCCTCGGGTTGTGGCGCTGACTGGCCGAGCAGGCCAGCGACCAAGCCACCCACCATCTCCGCAGGCACACCCACCAGCAGCTGTCGCAGCATCGTCAGCGTGTCGAAGTACACGCGCTCGCAGACCAGCCGGTCGCCCTCGAAGATGAAGAAGGCGTTCATGCGGCAACGAAAGCTGTTGCCCGTCGGCGGCAGGCCCTTGAGCGGGCCGCGGTGCGTGCCGAGCAGCCAGAACTCGACGATCACCGAATCGTCGGCATGGCGCAGCTGGATGATCTCGTGGCGCTGATCGGGGAAGGCGCGGCGCGTGTCGGTGTAGTACTGGCGCACGTCGGCGATGCCGTCGTGCACCTCGCCGCTGGGAATCAGCTCGTAGTGCGGATGCGGAAAGGTGCCGAGCACCGCGTCGAAATCCTGCCGCGTCTCGTCGGCGAAATGGTCGAGCACGAGGCGCTCGCGGCGGGCTTGCAGGTCGGTCAGGTTGGTCATCGGGGTGTGCTCCATGTGACAGGGATGACAGGGGACATCGGGTTGCCGCGAATGCGTCGACCCGGGTGGCCTGCGTACTATCGACAGCCCCTCGAACCCAGACTGTCCGGTGTTGGCAATCGATGCCCCGGACAAACCCGCGATGCCACGCTCCTCTGTTTCCGCCAGCCCCGCCGAGCCGGACGCGCAGCACTCGCCCGTGCACAACAGCGACATGCGGCTGGCCGACGACGTGCAGCAGCGGCTGCTCGCGGTGGCGCACCGGCGCACGCTGGTGCGCGGCGAATCGCTGTTCCACAAGGGCTCGTCGCCCGATGCGTTGTTCGGCGTGGTCAGCGGCTCATTGCGCGTGAGCGTGGTGGCCCCGGGCGGGCGCGAAGCGGTGATCGCGATGCTCGAGCCGGGCCACTGGTTCGGCGAGGTCTCTTTGCTGGTGGGCCGCGAGCGCGTCTACGACACCTGCGCGGTCGACACCACCGAGATGGCCGTGGTCGCGGCGGCCGACTTCCACCGGCTGGTGGCCGACCATCCCGACGTGCACATGGCCTTCACGCGGCTCGTGTGCCTGCGGCTGCGCCAGGCACTGGCCTGGATCGACGACGTGATCCTGATGCCGCTGCCCGTGCGGCTCGCGCACCGGCTGCTGACGCTCGATGCGCGCGCGGTCGCGCCGGCGCAGGACGGTGGCGGCACGCTGCTGGGCGTGTCGCAAGAAGACCTGTCGTTCATGCTCGGCGTGTCGCGCCAGAGCGTGAACCGCCAGCTCAAGCTGTGGGAAGAAGACGGCACGCTGCGCGTGCGCTATCGCAGCATCGAATTGCTCGACCGCGCACAGCTCGAGCGGCACGCGGCCACGCCGCCCTGAACGTGAGGGACGGCGCCGGCGGGGTTCAGTCCATCCGCGCGCCCGACGCCTTCACCGCCTTGTCCCAGCGCGGCGTTTCCGTTGCCAGGAAGCGCGCGAAGTCTTCGCTGCCCAGGTAGGCCGGGTCCGCACCCTGGCTCACCATGCGCTCGCGCACCTCGGGGCTGGTCAGCACCTGCTTGAACGCATCGCTGAGTTTGGCGACCACGTCTTTCGGCGTGTCCTTCGGCGCGAGGAAGCCGTAGAAGCCCACCACCTCGAAACCCTTCACGCCCGACTCGATGACGGTCGGCACATCGGGCAGCGCGGGGTTGCGTTCGCGGCTGGTCACGGCCAGCGCGCGCACCTTGCCCTGCTTGTGATAGTTGGCGGCCTGCGGAATCGATTCGGCCATGAACTGCACCTGCCCGCCCATCAGGTCGGTGAAGGCCGGGGCGCTGCCGCGGTAGGGGATGTGCACCATGAAGATGCCGGTCGCGGTCTTGAACATCTCGGGCACGAGGTGGCTGATGCCGCCGTTGCCGGCCGAGCCGTAGTTGATCTGGCCGGGCCGCGCCTTGGCGTAGTCGATGAACTGCTTCAGGTTCTGTACCGGCAGCTTGGGCGTGACCAGCAGCGCCAGCGGCTGCATGGCCGTGCGCGCGATCGGCACGAAGTCGCGCTGCGTGTTGTAGGGCAGCTTGCTGTAGAGCGCGCCGTTGATCACCGCCACGCCGGTGTTGGCCAGCATCAGCGTGTAGCCGTCGGCCGGGCTCTTGGCGACCGCGTCCGCACCCACCGAACCGCCCGCGCCGGGCTTGTAGTCGACGATCAGCGGCTGGCCGAGCACGGCCTGCAGCTTGTCGGTGAGCAGGCGCGCATGCTGGTCGAGCGGGCCGCCGGCCGGGAAGCCGATGACGACCTTGATCGGCTTGTCGGGGTAGGCGGCGATCACTGCCGTGGTGCCGAGCGTGCCGAGGGCGAAAGAAAGGACCGCCAGTGCGGTCCGGGTGGGCTTGTTCATGATCCGTCTCCTTGTTGTGGAGACGATCATAAGCAGCGCGGTCAGCCGGCCAGCGTCGCCTTCAGCGTGATCTCGGGCACGCTCGCCAGCGCCTTCGACAGCGGGCAGCCGGCCTTGGCGGCGGCGGCGATCTGCTGGAACTTCGCCTCGTCCAGGTTCGGCACGCTGGCGTCGAGTTCCAGCGCGATGCGGTCGATCTTGAAGCCTTCGCCGTCCTTGGCCAGCCGCACGGCGGCGCGGGTGTCGATCTTCGTGGCGGCCAGGCCTTCCTTTTCGAGCGCGAAGGCAAAGGCCATCGTGAAGCAGGCCGCGTGCGCGGCGCCCACGATCTCTTCGGGGTTGGTGCCGCGCCGGTCGTCTTCGAAGCGGCTGGCGAAGCCGTAGGGATAGTCCTTGAGGGCGCCGGTCTCGGTGCTGACCTGGCCCTTGCCGGTCTTGCCGGCGCCTTCCCAGTGAACGCTTGCGTGCTTTTCTGCTGCCATGGCGATTCCTTCAGTCGGGGTGGTGGTGGGTTGCTCGGAGGGAGAACCGCAGGTATCGCTCCGAAAGCCGCCGCTGTCTGTAGTCGCAGGGCGCATCGCGCGTGGCGATGATCGCGCGCTGGGCCGATGTCAGACGCCGTGCACGCCGGACGTGCTGCGCTTCAGCTGACCCCGGACTTCGCCCGCCGGCCAGGCCTGGGTCGACACGCTGACGTACCAGAGACCGGCCATGAGGTCGGCCATTTGTGCCGGCGTCAACGTGCTCGTGCCGGTCAGCTCGTAGCCGTCGCCGTCCGGGTCGCGCAGCTCGGCCCGGCTGTGCGGCGGCAGCTGGATCACCAGCGGGCCGTTGCTGCCCTTGGCGGCAGGGCCATGAAAGCCCGCGAGCGTCGCCGGCCCGCTGAGGCGCGCGTAGTTCACGCGCCACTGGAAGCTGCCGGTGGCGAGCGTCAGGGTTCCGAACATCGAGCCGCCGCCCTTGCTGCTTTTTCTGGGGAGGGGCGGAACCACCTCCTCGGTGCCGAGCCAGCAGTCGGCCATGAACCACGTCGGCGGCTCCTTGGACTGCGAGGATGTCGCCGGCTCCTGCGGTCCGAACCTGGAGAGCAGCGCGCAGCCTGTCGCGGCCAGCGTGGCACCGAAGAGGACGATCCGTCGGCGGAGGGTGGGGCGGGCGGAATCAGGCATGGCAGACAGGCGCAGGTGAAGCGGAGCCCGCACGATAGCCGATGCGTCCGCACGGCCAACGTACGACTAATGGGCGTCGCCAAGGTGACGCCCCGAGGGCTTCCCCGATGGGAGCGGCGGCCGCTGCGTCTTAGGCTGGCGCGCTGCGCCTTTTTCGCACCGCTTCTTTTTCTCTTTCCTTCCGCCTGTTCACAGACCATGCAACCACGCCCGCATTACAAGTTCTGGCCCAAGCGCCTCCCGCATTCGATCACCGTGCCCGCCACGTCGCTGTGGCACAACCTCGCGACCTCGGCGGCGCGCTATCCCGACAAGGCCGCGCTGGTCTTCTTCGGCCGCGTGCTGAGCTACCGCGAGGTGGCCGACCAGGTCGAGCGGCTGGCCGGCACGCTGCATGCGCTGGGCGTGCAGCGCGGCGACCGCGTGGTGCTGAACATGCAGAACTGCCCGCAGCTGGTGATCGCGCATTTCGCGATCCTGCGCGCCAACGCCGTCGTGGTGCCGGTCAACCCGATGAACCGGGCCGAAGAACTCAAGCACTACATCGTCGACCCCGACGCCAAGGTGGCGATCACCACCGGCGACCTCGCGGCCGAACTGGCCAAGGCCAGCGACGCGTTGCCGGCCGAGCAGCGCCTGTCGCATGTCATCGTGACCCAGTTCACCGACGCCTTCGATGCGAACGTGACCGGCGACGACGCCCCCGCGCCGGCCTGGGCCGACTGGCTCGGCACGCGCCACCCGCTGCCCGCGCTGGCCGGCGGCCAAACCATGGCCTGGACCGACGCGCTCGCGGCCGGCCACGCGGCGCCTGCGCATGTGGTGGGCGCCAACGACATGGCGCTGCTGCCCTACACCAGCGGCACCACCGGCCTGCCCAAGGGCTGCGTGCACCACCATTCGAGCCTCATGCACAACGCGATGGCGGGCCAGCTCTGGGGCCAGGCGACGTCGGAGGCGGTGGTGCTGGCCGTGGTGCCGATGTTCCACATCACCGGCGTGGTGAGCATGATGCACACCTCGATCCTCGCGGCGGCCACGCTGGTCATCATGCCGCGCTGGGACCGCGACGTGGCGGGCCGGCTCATCTCGCGCTGGAAGGTCACGAGCTGGACCAACATCCCGACCATGGTCATCGACCTCATGGCCAGCCCCAACTTCGCGAGCTACGACCTCACGAGCATGACCCACATCGGCGGCGGCGGCGCCGCCATGCCGCAGGCCGTGGCGCAGCGCTTGTTCGAGCAGTACGGCCTGAAGTACCAGGAAGGCTACGGCCTCACCGAAACCGCCGCGCCCTCGCACACCAACCCCTCGGACCACCCCAAGCAGCAGTGCCTGGGCATTCCGTTCATGAGCACCGACGCACGCGTGGTCGACCCCGACACATTGCAAGAGATGCCCATCGGCGAATCGGGCGAGATCATCATCCACGGCCCCGAGGTGTTCCAGGGCTACTGGAAGCGTCCCGACGCCACGAGGGCCGCCTTTGTCGAGTTCGAGGGCAAGCGCTTCTTCCGCTCGGGCGACATGGGCCGCATGGACGAGGAGGGCTACTTCTTCATCACCGACCGCCTGAAACGCATGATCAACGCGAGCGGCTTCAAGGTGTGGCCGGCCGAGGTCGAGCTGCTGATGTTCCGCCACCCCGCGATCCAGGAAGCCTGCGTCATCTCGACCAAGGACGACTACCGCGGCGAATCGGTCAAGGCCGTGGTGGTGCTGCGCGCCACGCACAAGGACACGACCGAGCAGCAGATCATCGACTGGTGCCGCGAGAACATGGCGGTCTACAAGATTCCGCGCAAGGTGGAGTTCGTCGATGCGCTGCCCAAGAGCGGGAGTGGGAAGGTGATGTGGCGGTTGCTGCAGGAGAAGGAAGGCACGGCGGCCTGATCGCCGTCGCCCCTGTGGGCTACAGCTGGCGCGCGTAGCGGCCCGGCGCCTGGCCCACATGGCGGCTGAACGCCGTGCTGAAGGTGCTGGCCGAGGCATAGCCGACGCGCGCGGCCACGTCTGCCGGCGCGCAGCCACCGCGGCGCAGCAGGTCCTTGGCGATCGCCATGCGCCACGCGAGCAGGTATTCCATCGGCGGCAGTCCTACGGCGCGCGAGAAGCGCTCGAAGAACGCCGAGCGCGACAGCGCGGCCTTGCCGGCGAGCTCTTCCACCGTCCATGAACGCGCGGGGTCCGCGTGCATGTGCCGCACGGCGGCGGCCAGCCGGCTGTCCGCCAGCGCGCGCAGCAGCCCCGGCGGCGCGCCGTCGCCGGGCGCCGAGCGCAGCGCCTCGATCAGCAACACCTCGACCAGCCGCCCGAGCACGAGATCGCGCCCCGGTCGCTGCGCCATGGATTCTTCGCGCACGAGCTGCACCAGCAGCGACAGCCGCGCGACGCCGCGCATGTGCAGCACCGAGGGCAGCAGCGACACCATCAAGGCAGCGTCCGGCGAGTCGAAGGCGAAGTAGCCGCCGAGCATGCGCACGTCGGGCGGGCCTTCGCGATCTCCGTGGCGGACCTCGCCGTGGGCGTCCTCGCGCGCCGCCTGTTCATGCGGATCGAGAAACACCGGCGGCGCCGGCGTGAGCCCTGACAGCGTGAAGCCGGGCGTGGCCGGCATCAGCAGGAAGTCGCCGGCGGCCAGCGCCAGCGGCGGTTGCCCATCGACCGCCAGGATGCAGTCGCCCTCGAGCATCGTGCAGAAGCTGGGCTGGCCGAAGGCCGTGTAGCGCACGGCCCAGGCACCGGCGCCCGCGATCACCTTGGAATACACGGCGCGCGGCCGAAGCAGCGCGATGACCTCGGCGAGTGGATCGGCCATGGATGGACTCCTGCAAAAGAAATGGCGACGCTGGATGGTAGCGAGTCCGGCTGGTCGCTCCTATCGTTGGGGCTCTTCATCACCCACCTCCAAGGAACGCCATTGAAAACCGCACTGATCACCGGCTGCTCGTCCGGCTACGGCCTGGCCACCGCACGCCACTTCCACGCCCAGGGCTGGCGCGTCATCGCCACCATGCGCACGCCGCGCGACGACCTCTTTCCCGACGCGCCGAACCTGCGCGTGCTGCCGCTGGACGTGACGCAACCCGACAGCATCGCCGCCGCCATCGAGAACGCGGGCCCGATCGACGTGCTCGTGAATAACGCCGGTGTCGGTCTCTTCGGCGCCTTCGAGGCGACGCCCATGGCCACCGTGCGCGAGGTGTTCGAGACCAACACCTTCGGCATGATGGCCATGGCGCAGGCCGTGCTGCCGCAGTTCCGGACGCGGCGCTCGGGACTGCTGGTCAACGTCACCTCGACCGTCACGCTCGCGCCGATGCCGCTCGTGGCTGCGTACACCGCGAGCAAGACGGCCATCGAGGGCTTCACCGCCTCGCTCGCCTTCGAGCTGGCGGCGTTCAATGTGCGCGTGAAGCTCGTCGAGCCGGGCTACGGGCCCGGCACGCGGTTCACCGAGAACGGGGCGCAGCGCATGCAGGGCCTGATCCCGCCGGACTACGCGCCGCTCGCGCAGAGCGTCTTCGCGGCACTGGGCAACCCGACGGACCTGACCACGGCGGCCGACGTGGCCGAGGCTGTCTGGCGTGCCGCGAACGACACGGAGGCGACGCTGCGCTATCCGGCCGGAGCGGACGCGCTCGCGCTGGCCCGGCAGGCCTGAGCCGAGGCGCTCGGAAGCACGGGGAGGGCGGC
Organism: Variovorax sp. EBFNA2; assembly: GCF_033802765.1. Taxonomy (NCBI): domain Bacteria; kingdom Pseudomonadati; phylum Pseudomonadota; class Betaproteobacteria; order Burkholderiales; family Comamonadaceae; genus Variovorax; species Variovorax sp. EBFNA2. The sequence continues at coordinate 4,602,047 of NZ_CP138496.1, read as the reverse complement.
ACTGCGGTCTTTTTGCTTAAAATGAGAATAATTCTTATTTGTAGGCGGAGCTCCCGCCCCCGTGCCGCCCGCCATGTCCGCTGCCGAAGCCGCCTTCCAGCAAGTCCACACCCTCTACAGCGACCACCACGGCTGGCTTCAGTCGTGGCTGCGCAAGAAGCTCGGCAATTCGTGTGACGCGGCCGACCTGGCGCAGGACACCTTCGCGCGGCTGCTGATAGCGCGCAACCCCGAGGTCATTGCGCAGCCGCGCGCCTACCTCACGAGCGTGGCCAAGAACATCCTCGTGAACTGGTACCAGCGCCAGGCGCTGGAGCGCGCCTACCTCGAAGCGCTGGCCCTGATGCCCGAGCCCGAGGCGCCGTCGCCCGAGCAGCGGCTGGTGATTTTGCAGACGCTGCACGAGATCGACGCCATGCTCGACGCCCTCAAGCCGCTCGCACGCCGGGCCTTCCTGCTGTCGCAGCTCGACGGCATGAAGTACGAGGACATCGCGCGCGAGCTGGGCGTGTCGCTCGTCACGGTCAAGCGCTACATGCAGCAGGGCTTCCGGGGCTGCCTGGCGGTGATGGGATGAGCGCCATGAATTTCGAAACATCGGCACTTGCGCCGCGCGTGCTCGACGAAGCCGCCGAATGGCTGATGCGGCTGCACGACAGCGCCGTCACCGACGAAGACCGCCGCGCCTGCGAGCGCTGGCGCCAGAGCCATCCCGACCACGCCCGCGCCTGGGCGCGCGCCGAGCTGCTGATGAACAAGCTCGGCGGCCTGCCGCCGGCGCTGGCGATGTCTTCGCTCGCGCGACCCGCGCGTGGGAATGGCAACAACCGCCGCGCCACCCTCGGCCGATTGGCCGCGCTGCTCGCGGCCGTGCCCGCCGGATGGCTCGGCTGGCAGGCGGTTGAGGCGGCCGGCGAGCGCGGCTGGATGGCCGGCCACCGCACCGGCACCGGCGAGCGCCGCGAACTGCGGCTGGCCGACGGCAGCCGCCTCACGCTCAACACCGCCAGCGCGGTCGACGTGCACTTCGACGGCACGCAGCGCCTCATCGTGCTGCACGCGGGCGAGATCTTCATCGCCACCGCGCCCGACCCCGCCGGCGTGCATCGTCCGTTCCGCGTGGCCAGCGCTGGCGGCACGCTGGAAGCCTTGGGCACGCGCTTCAGCGTGCGCAAGGAAGCGGACGGCGCCACCCACATCGCCGTGCTCGAAGGCGCGGTGCGCATCACGCCCGACCGCGCCGCCGCGCGCGTGCTGCCGGCAGGGCAGCAGGCCCGCTTCACGGCCGACGGCATCGACAACGTCAGCCCGGCGGATGCCTCGGTGCTGGCCTGGACGCAGGGCATGCTGCTCGCCGACGGCATGCGGCTGGCCGACTTCGCCGCCGAGCTGTCGCGCTACCGCCCCGGCCTGCTGCAGTGCGACGCGGCCGTGGCTGACCTGCGCATCTCGGGCGCCTTTCCGCTGGCCGACACCGACGGCGTGCTGCGCATGCTGGTGTCGACCTATCCGGTGGATGCGGCCACGCGCCTGCGCGGCTACTGGGTCACGCTCGTGCCGCGCGCGGCGCAAGAAGATGCAGAAGCGGCGGGCGCCTCGAAAAATATTTCGATCCGGGGGTGAGACTTTTTTTCGTTTCGGCTGGCAAGGAGGGTGAAGAACTCACCGTCGTTGCCCAACCGAAAGGCCCGTCTCCATGTCCGCATCCCGCCCGTCCGCCTTGCGCCCGTTCGCAGAGCGCCGCCTGAACACCGTCCTTCGCCATGCCTTGATGGCGCTCGCCCTCGGCGGCCTGGCCGGCGCGGGAGGGCCGGCCTTCGCGCAGGCATCGTCGTCGCTCGACGCGGCGGCGTCCCGCGCCTACGACATTCCCGCCGGCCCGCTCGGCCGCACGCTCGCGACTTTCGCGGCCGGCAACGGCATCGCGCTGTCGTTCGACCCGGCGCTGACGCAGGGGCGAAGCAGCCCCGCCGTGTCGGGCCGCTACACCGCGCGTGAGGCCATCGAGCGCCTGCTTGCGGGCAGCGGCCTGCAGGTGGTGGCGCGCACCGACGGCAGCTACACGCTGAACCGCCGCGAGGCGGGCGGGCCCGTCGCGGGGCAGGGCGGCATCGACACGCTCTCGCCCGTCACCGTCACGGCCGACGCCGACCGCAGCGGCACCACCGAAGGCACCGGCAGCTACACCACGCGCGCCACGGCGGCGGCCACGGGGATGTCGTTGTCGCCGCGCGAGACGCCGCAGTCGGTCACCGTCATCACGCGCCAGCAGATCGACGACCAGAACCTGCTGTCGCTCGGCCAGGCCATGCAGAACGTGCCCGGCGTGTTCGCCGTGAGCTCCGACAGCGACCGCACCGACCTGTACGCGCGCGGCTTCTACATCGACAACTACCAGTACGACGGCGTGCCGACCACGGTCACCACCGACTTCTTCGGCGCCTCCACCAACGACCCGGTGCTGTACGACCGCATCGAGGTCGTGCGCGGCTCGACCGGGCTGCTCACCGGCGCGGGCAATCCGTCGGCCTCGGTGAACCTGGTGCGCAAGCACGCCGACAGCAAGGTGTTCGCCGGCAGCGCGTCGCTCGCGCTGGGCTCGTGGAATTTGCGCCGCGGCACGGTCGACCTGCAGACCCCGGTCACGAAAGACGGCCGCGTGCGCGCCCGCATCATCGGCATGACGGAAGACCGCGACTCCTTCATCGACATGTACCACGGCCGCAAGCACGTGCTGTACGGCGTGGTCGATGCCGACCTCTCGCCGAGCACCACGCTGAGCGTGGGCATCGAGTCGCAGGCCACGCGGCCCACGTCGTCGACCTGGGGCGGCCTGCCGCTGACCTTCAGCGACGGCACGGCCACGCGCTGGGACCGCTCCAAGACCATCGGCACGCCGTGGACCCACTGGGACACGACCACCACCACGGCCTTCGCGAACCTCACGCACCAGTTCGACAACGGCTGGAAGCTCAAGGCCAACGCCTCGCACCGCGACAGCCAGCAGAACGCCAAGCTGCTGTACCTCTTCGGCGGGCTGGACCGCTTCACCGGCCGCGGCCTGGGCTCGCTGCCCGGCTACTTCGAACACGAGTTCCGCCAGAACAGCCTCGACGTGCAGGCCACCGGCCCGTTCACGTTGCTGGGCCGCACGCATGAGCTGGTGGTGGGTGTCACCAACAGCCAGTCGCGCTACGTGGAGGCGAGCCATCCGCGCACCAGCGCGTTGCCCGACACCGGCAACTTCTACCAGTGGAATGCCGCGTCGTACCCCGAGCCGGCCTGGGACCCGCTGAAGGTCTCCGGCATCACCAAGACGCGCCAGACCGGCTATTACGGCGCCGCGCGCCTGTCGCTGGCCGATTCGCTCAAGCTCATCGTGGGCGGCCGGCAGAACAGCTGGCGCTCCACGCGCCTGACCGCCGACGCCCCGGCCACGCGCGAGCACGAGGTGTTCACGCCCTACGCGGGCCTGGTGTACGACCTGAGCCAGAACTACTCGGTGTACGCGAGCTACACCGACATCTTCCAGCCGCAGAACTACCGCGACGCCGGCGGTTCGTACCTCGACCCGGTGACCGGCAAGAGCTACGAGATCGGCCTCAAGGGCGAGCACCTGAAAGGCAAGCTCAACACCTCGATCGCCGTCTTCCGCGCCGAGCAGGAAAACGTGGCGCAGCGCGACGGCACCAGGCTCGTGCCCAACTCGACCGAAGGCGCCTACTACGGCGCGCGCGGCGTGACCAGCAAGGGCATCGAGCTGCAGGTGTCGGGCGAGCTGGCCCCGGGCTGGCAGCTGAGCGCGGGCATCGCGCGCACGCTGGGCCGCCAGGGCAACGGCGACCGCATCAACACCACCATGCCGACCACGCAGGCCACGCTGTTCACCACCTACCGCCTGCCCGGCGAATGGCACCGGCTCACGCTGGGCGGTGGCGTCAACTGGCAGAACCGCACCTACTACGCGTACAGCGTGGGCGACGTCGACCTGCGCTACCAGCAGGGCTCGCGCGCGGTCGTGAGCCTGATGGCGCGCTACGCCTTCACGCCCAAGCTGGCGCTGCAGCTGAACATCGAAAACCTCTTCGACAAGAAGTACTACAGCAACATCGACGGGCAGGCCTACTTCGGTACGCCGCGCAACGCGGTGGCGACGCTCAGTTACGCGTTCTGACGGCCGAAACAGCCGGGGCGTGACCCTTTTTCCGTTCTCGTTGGTCATGTAGGGGAGGGGCGCATTTCCGCGCCCCGCTCCCTCGTCTTCCCCGTCCCCGATGAACACCCGCTCTTCCTCCTTTTCTCCCGCCCTGCGGCTGCTGTCCCGCGTCGCGGCCGCCGTGTTTGGCGGCTACGCGCTGGCCTCGGCCGCCGCCGTCTTCCTGGCCGCCGTGCTGCCGTCCGGCCGTGCCGAGGCCGCGCTCGGGGGCATGCAGTTCAGCTTCGCGGTCTACACCGTCGCCGTGATCTGGGCGTTCGCGCCCGTGTCGCTGCCGCGCGCCTGGGCCGGCCTGGTGTTGCCGGCCGTGGTGCTGGCCGGACTCGGCCTGGCCTTGCGCGGCGCGGGAGGCGGGGCATGAGCACGCCGGCAACCAAGGCGCCCTCGCAGGGCGGCGGTTTCCGCCAGGCCCAGGCCTGGCTGCACACCTGGTGCGGCCTGTGGTTCTCGTGGCTGTTGTTCGCGGTGTTCCTCACCGGCACGCTGGCTGTGTTCGACGAGCCCATCACCCACTGGATGACCCCGGAGCACCACGCCGAGGAAGCCGCCGCGGCGGCCAAGAAGGCAAAGGGCGAACCCACCGCAGACCGCGCGCAGCGCCTGGCCTGGGGCATGGCCTACATGGCCAGGCACCACCCGGGCGCGCCGATGTGGGAGTTGTGGCCTTCGGACGCGCAGGGCGGCGGCGAGCTGCGCGTGTTCTGGTTCGATGCCAACCGGGAGTACGTGGGCGTGACGCTCGACCCCGTCACCGGCAAGCCGCTGAACGACGAGCCCGGCCACGCGGCACGCGCCACGCAGGGCGGTCACCACTTCGTCGACTTTCACTACGAGCTGCATGCCGGCACCGTCGGCCTCTGGATCATCGGCATTGCGACGATGGCGATGCTGGTGGCGCTGGTGTCGGGCGTCATCACGCACAAGCGCATCTTCAAGGACTTCTTCACCTTCCGGCCGAAGAAGGGCCAGCGCAGCTGGCTTGACGCGCACAACGCCGTGGCGGTGCTGACGTTGCCCTTCCAGTTCATGATCGCCTACACCGGCCTCGTGATCTCGGGCACCAGCTTCATGCCGGCCCCCAAGGTGCTGCACTACGGCACGGGCCCGGCGGCGCAGATGCGCTTCGTGTCGGAGCTGAGCGACAGCGAAAACCCCGTCGCCACCGGCCGCGCCATGCCCGTGCCCGTGCTCGAACCGTTCGCCGCGCGCGGCCAGGAGCGCATGGGCCAGCCCGTGCGCGCGGTCGTCATCGACCACCCGGGCGACGCGGGCGCGCGCATCGGCGTGTACGGATGGAACGGCGACGACGATTCGCTGCGACGGCTCAGCGCTGCCACGACCGGCATGGTGCAGTTCTCGGCCGCCACCGGCGAGGTGCAGCGCGTGCGCCTGCCGGGCGCCGCCGACGGCGGCGCCACCATGACCGCGCAGTCGGCCATGGGCGGGCTGCACATGGTCACCTTCGGCGGCTGGCCGATGAAGTGGCTCTACTTTCTATGCGGCCTCGCGGGCACCGCGATGATGGGTTCGGGCGCCGTGCTGTTCATCGTCAAGCGCCGGCAGAAGCACCTCGGCGAGTTCGGCGGTGCGACGGCGCGGGTCTACCGGCTGATTGAGGCGCTGAACGTCGCGGCCATCGCCGGGCTGGCCATCGCCTGCGTGGGCTACCTGTGGGCCAACCGGCTGGTGCCGGTCGGCATCGGGCACCGCGCCGACCGCGAACTGCAGGTCTTCTTCGCGCTGTGGGCGCTGGCGCTGGCGCATGCCTTCGTGCGCCAGCCGGCGCGCGCGTGGCGCGAGCAACTCGGTGCGCTCGCCGCGCTGTGCCTGCTGCTGCCGGTGGTCAACTTCCTCACCACAGGCGATCACCTGCTGGCGCAGCTGCTGCGCAGCGATTGGGAAAGCCTCGGGGTCGAACTGGGCGTGGTTGCTTTCGGCCTTGCGGCGCTGGGCGCGCTGCGTCATTTGCTGCGGAAGGGGGTGCGATGACGACGGTATGGGCTTCGTTGCTCGGCTTCGCGCTGGCGTATGCAGGCATGGCATGCCTGAGCTTTGCCATGGACCGGCACCACGAGCAGCTGACGCGCGGGCGCGACGTGCCTGCGCGCCGGCGCATCGTGTTGCGCGCGATGGGGGCCGTGTTGCTGGCCGCATCCGTCGTACCGTGCGTGATGGCGTGGGGCCCGACGGTCGGGCCGGTCGCGTGGCTGGGCTTCCTGTCGGCCGGGGCGTTGCCGGTGGCCTTGCTGTTGCCGTACCGCCCGCGCGCCGTCGCGTGGGGTGCCGGTGCTGCCGCCGTGGCCGGTGGTGTGGGGCTTGTGCCGGTGCTGGCGGGGCTGCTGCGCTGAGTGGCGAGCGCGGCGCCCGCCGTCAGTCCACCTTGATGGCTGGTGGTGCGCAAGTCGACGGGCGCACCCGCCACGCGCTGACGCGAAGACGAAAACAAATGCATCCGAAGGGCGGCGCGTTCACTTCGCGCCGAGAATCGTCGGCCATTCCCGGCCCCGTGTTCCGTTCCCTTTCCGCATGCGCTTTCGCCCCGTCTTCCTGCTTCTGTCCCTCGGTCTTTCCCTCCCGCTGCTGACCCACGCCGCGTCGCCGCGCACCTGCCTCGTCGTCGGCGTGAGCGATGGCGACACGCTCACCGCGCGCTGCGGTCGCAGCGGTGCCTATGAGCAGGTCAAGGTGCGCATCGCCGCCATCGACGCACCCGAGAAAGCGCAGCCCTACGGCCAGCGCAGCCGCCAGGCGCTGAGCCGCCTGTGCTACGCCGAGAAGGCCGTCATCACCGAGCGCGACACCGACCGCTACGGCCGCACCGTGGCCGACGTGCGCTGCAACGGCGAAGACGCCGGCCGCCGCATGGTGGCCGAGGGCTGGGCCTGGGTCTACGACTACCACGGCATCGTGAAGAAGCGCGGCGGCGACCTGTTCCGCCTCGAGGCGACGGCGCGCGCCCAGCACCTGGGCCTGTGGGCCGGCACGGCACCGACACCACCGTGGGACTGGCGGCGCGAACGGCGGGAGCAGCCGCGCAACCACAACAACAACAACGGCGGTGGTTCGCAGCCGTGGGGCGACGTGCGCTTCGAACCCTTGTCATGAGCGCCTGACGGCACCTCGCGACATCAATGGGTCAGCAGTGGCCCGAGTACCAGCAGCGCACTTCGGGCATGAGCAGGCCCCAGACGAAGCTGATGGCGCACACGACCAGCATCAGCAGCGCGAACATGCGCAGGCCCTCGGCGCTCCAGCGTGGCGCGAAGATGTTCACGAGAAAACCCGAGAGAAACCTGCCTTCGAGCCAGGCGGCGCCGCCCCAGCGCAGGATCCAGAGCCAGAACAGCGCATCGAGCGCATGAAACACGACCCACCAGAGCAACGTCATCGCGCGGCGTTGCTGTGACTCAGGACTCGCTGCGGCCCTGCACGTCGGCCACCACGCGCGCGTTGCGCTGGAAGCTCCAGTAGGCACTGGCCCAGTCCCACATCACGACGACGCGGTTGCGAAAGCCGATGAGGAAGTACGCGTGCGCGAACAGCCAGAACAGCCACGCGAACCGGCCGCTGAAGCGCAGCGGCCCGAAGGGCGTGCCCAGGTCGACCACGGCCGAGTTGCGCCCGATGGTGGCCAGGTTGCCGTAGTCGGCGTAGCGGAACGGCACGGTGGGCTGGCCCGCCAGTCGGCGCAGGATGTTCGCGGCCGCCGCGCGGCCGGCCTGCTTGGCGCCGGGCGACACGCCGGGCACCGGCTTGGGCGGCTTGCCGGGCGCGTGGCTCATGGCGGCAGCCAGGTCGCCCACCACGCTGATCTCGGGGTGGCCCGCCAGGCTCAGGTCGGGCTCGACCTTGATGCGCCCCGCGCGGTCGCACTCGACGCCCGTGGCGTTGCCGAGCAGCCGGCCCAGCGGCGAGGCCGCGACGCCGGCCGCCCACACCACACAGCTGCTGGGAATGCGGTAGCTCTGCAGCGGTGCGCCGTCGGGGCCGCCACCGGTCTGCACTTCGAGGCCGGCGTTGTCGATGGCGGTGACGCGCGCGTTCAGCCGCACTTCGACGCCGAGCCTTTCGAGTTGTTCGAGCGCCTTCTGGCTCAGGCTTTCGGGCATGGCCTGCAGCACGCGCGGGCCGCCCTCGACCAGCAGCACCTGCGCGCTGCCGGGGTCGATGCGGCGGAACTCGCCCGACAGCGTGTGCTTGGCGATCTCGGCCAGCGTGCCCGCCATCTCGACGCCGGTCGGCCCGGCGCCGATCACCACGAAGGTGAGCAGCGCGCGGCGGCGCTCGGGGTCGGTGGTGGTCTCGGCCGTCTCGAAGGACATCAGCACGCGGCGGCGGATTTCGAACGCGTCGGCCAGCGTCTTCAGGCCCGGCGCGGCGGGCGCCCACTCGTCGTGCCCGAAGTAGCTGTGCGTGGCGCCGGCCGCAACGATCAGGTGGTCGTAGGCCACGTGGCTGCCGTCGGCCAGCTGGATGCTGCGCGCGGCCGGGTCGATGCCCGTCACTTCGGCCAGTAGCGTGGTCACGTTGGCCTGCTTGCGGAACAGCGCGCGCACCGGCGCCGCGATCGACGGCGCCGCGAGGCCGGCGGTCGCCACCTGGTAGAGCAGGGGCTGGAACAGGTGGTGGTTGGTCTTGTCGATCACCGTCACATCGACGTCGGCCCGCTGCAGCTTGCGCGCTGCCTCGAGTCCGCCGAAACCGCAGCCGATGATGACAACGTGGGGGCGGGGCGAAGCAGGGGTGGTTTGCATCGTTCGAATCATACGCAGAGGCCCAGCGGCGATTGCACGCAGGACAGGCTCTTGCGGCGGCGAGGCGGCGGCGTCTTGTCCTACGTGGTCCTGTCACCGGTATGGGCTACAACTTCCCGTTGACCCGACTGGAGACTCCATGACGTTTTCCCGGCCGAACGCCCCCGTGGCGAACGCCCTGCGCGAGCGATTCCGCACGGTGCGCGCCGCCAGCCTGGCGCTCGCCGCACCGCTGTCCGCCGAGGACCAGTGCATCCAGTCGATGCCCGATGCCAGCCCGACCAAGTGGCATCTGGCGCACACGACGTGGTTCTTCGAGACCGTGCTGCTGCAGCCGCACGCGCCGGACTATCGGCCCTTCGATGCGCGCTTTCATTACCTCTTCAATTCGTACTACGAGGCGCTCGGGCCGCGCCACCCGCGGCCGCAGCGCGGGCTGCTCACGCGGCCGTCGCTCGACGAGGTGCATGCCTACCGCCGCCACGTCGACGAGGCGGTGCTCGCGCTGCTTGCGGCGCCCGGGAAGCTCGACTGGGCGGCCATCGAGCCGATCGTCGCGCTCGGCCTGAACCACGAGGAGCAGCACCAGGAGCTGCTGCTCACCGACATCCTGCATGCGCTGTCGTGCAACCCGCTGCTGCCGGCCTACAAGCCCGCGAGCGGCCCGGCGCTGCGGCTGGCCGCTATGCCGGCCGAGGTGCGCTGGCTGGCGCAGCCGGGCGGCACGGTCGAGGTCGGCCATGCGGGCGATGGCTTCTGCTTCGACAACGAGACGCCGCGCCACGCCGCCTTGCTGCGCCCCTACGCCATCGCCGACCGGCTGGTGAACTGCGGCGACTACGCCCAGTTCATTGCCGACGGCGGCTACCGGCGGCCCGAGCTGTGGCTGTCCGACGGCTGGGCCACGGTGCAGGCCCAGGGCTGGCGCCATCCGGCCTACTGGCTCGAAGCCGACGACGCGCGCATCGCCACCTTGGGGGCGGGCAGCGGCCATGCCGCGCCCAGTGGGTGGCAGGTGTTCGGCCTGCATGGCGTGCGGCCGATGGAGGCCGATGCGCCCGTGGCGCAACTGAGCTTTTATGAAGCTGCCGCCTACGCCGAATGGGCCGGCGCGCGGCTGCCGACCGAGTTCGAATGGGAGGCCGCCTTCGACGCGCCCGGCATCGCGCAGATGAGCGGCCACGTCTGGCAGTGGACGCGTTCGTCGTACGACCCGTACCCCGGCTTTCGTCCGCTGCCCGGCATCGCGGCCGAATACAACGGCAAGTTCATGGTGGGGCAGCTGGTGTTGCGCGGCGGCAGCGTGGCCACGCCGACCGGCCACACGCGGCCGAGCTACCGCAATTTCTTTCCGCCGGCGGCACGCTGGCAGTTCTCGGGGCTGCGGCTCGCGAAAGACCTTTGATCGACCTCGATGGAGCCGAGCACCATGCGCAACCCGACCACCTCTTCGTTCGCCCTCGCCAGCCACCTGCAACGCGAGGAAGAAGCCCCCACGCCCGACACCGCCCCGTGGTCCGAGTTCGGCCGCGCCATGCAGACGGGCCTGGCGCGCACGCCGCGCCACATCTCGCCCAAGTTCTTCTATGACGTGGCCGGTTCGCAGCTGTTCGACCGCATCTGCGAGCTGCCCGAGTACTACCCCACGCGCACCGAGCTGGGCATCCTCGGCGCCTGCGCCGGCGAGATCGCCGCGCAGATCGGGCCGAACGCCGAGATCGTCGAGTTCGGCGCCGGCTCGCTCACCAAGGTGCGGCTGCTGCTCGACGCGCTCGACTCACCCAAGCGCTACCTGCCGATCGACATTTCGGGCGAGCACCTCGAGGCCGCGGCGGCGCGCCTGAAGGCCGACTACCCGGCGCTCGCGGTGCAGCCCATCGCGGCCGACTACACCATGCCGCTCGTGTTGCCCGCGCCCATGGCCGGGGCGGGCCGGCGCGTGGGCTTCTTCCCCGGCTCGACCATCGGCAACTTCGAGCCCGACGAGGCGCTGGCGTTCCTGCAGCTCGCGGCGCGCATGCTGCGCGGCGGCGGCCTGCTGATCGGTGTCGACCTGGTGAAAGACCCCGACCGGCTGCACGCGGCCTACAACGATGCGCAGGGCGTGACGGCGGCGTTCAACCTCAACCTGCTGCGGCGTGCGAACGCGGAGCTGTCGGCCGACTTCGACCTCGACGGGTTCTCGCACGCGGCCTTCTACAACGCGCCGATGCGCCGCATCGAGATGCACCTCGTGAGCCGGCGCGCGCAGAGCGTGCAGATGCGCGGCGAGCAGTTCTCGTTCGAGGAAGGCGAAACCATCCACACCGAGTACTCGCACAAGTTCACCGTCGAAGGCCTGCAGAGTCTCGCGGTGCGCGCGGGCTTCCGCGTCGGGGCGGTGTGGACCGACCCCGAGCGGCTGTTCAGCGTGCACTGGCTCCTGAGTTGACTCGTTAGGTGTCCAGTCCCGCAAGGCACACGTACTTCACTTCAAGAAAGTCGTCGAGCCCGTACTTCGAGCCCTCGCGCCCCAGCCCCGATTGCTTGACGCCACCGAACGGCGCCTCGGCGGTCGACACCAGGCCGGTGTTCACGCCCACGATGCCCGATTCGAGCGCTTCGGCCACGCGCATGATGCGGCCGATGTCGCGGCTGTAGAAGTACGCGGCCAGGCCGAACTCGGTGTCGTTGGCCGCGGCGATGGCCTCGGCCTCGGTGTCGAACGCGAAGATCGGCGCCAGCGGGCCGAAGGTTTCTTCGCGCGCGAACAGCATGTCGGGCGTGGCGCCGCCGATCACGGTCGGTTCGTAGAACAGGCCGCCCAGCGCATGGCGCTTGCCGCCCGCGAGCACGGTGCCGCCCTTGGCGACGGCATCGGCCACGTGCTCCTCGATCTTCTCGACCGCCTTGGCGTCGATCAGCGGGCCCTGGTTCACGCCGGCTTCGGTGCCGTTGCCGACCTTCAGTGCGTTGACCTTGGCCACGAGTTTCTGCGTGAAGGCCTCGAGCACGCCGCGCTGCACGTAGAGGCGGTTCGCGCACACGCAGGTCTGGCCGGTGTTGCGGTACTTGGAGACCATCGCGCCTTCGACGGCCGCATCGACATCCGCATCGTCGAACACGATGAAGGGCGCGTTGCCGCCGAGTTCGAGCGACAGCTTCTTGATGGTGTCGGCCGACTGCTTCATGAGCGTGCGGCCCACCTCGGTCGAGCCGGTGAAGGTGAGCTTGCGCACGATCGGGCTGCGCGTCATCTCGCCGCCGATCTGGCTGGCCGAACCCGTGAGCACCGACAGCAGCCCCTTCGGCACGCCCGCGCGCTCGGCGAGCACGGCAAAGGCCAGCGCCGAGAACGGCGTCTGCGTGGCCGGCTTCACGACCATCGCGCAGCCGGCCGCGAGCGCGGGCCCGGCCTTGCGCGTGAGCATGGCGGTGGGGAAGTTCCAGGGCGTGATGGCCGCGGTGACGCCCACGGGCTGCTTCAGCGCGAGGATGCGGCGGTCGGACTGCGGCGCGGGAATGGTGTCGCCGTACACGCGGCGCGCTTCTTCGGCGAACCACTCGATGAACGAGGCGGCGTAGGCGATCTCGCCGCGGCTCTCGGCCAGGGGCTTGCCCTGCTCGGTGGTCATGATCAGCGCGAGGTCGTCCACGTTCGCGAGCATGAGGTCGTTGAGCTTGCGCAGGATGGCCGAGCGTTCCTTGGCGGGCACCTTGGCCCAGGCCTTCTGGGCCTTCTCGGCGGCGGCGATGGCGCGCACGGTTTCTTCGGTGCCGCACATCGGCACGGTGCCGATCTGCTCGCCGGTGGCGGGGTTGGTGACGGCGACGGTGGTGCCGTTGTCGGCATTCACCCAGGCGCCGGCGATGCAGGCCTGCTCGCGCAGCAGGGTCGGGTCTTGGAGCTTCAATGGCATGGCGGGTGTGTCTCAGGCTTGCAGCACGGCGGCGAGGATGTCGAGGCCTTCGCCGAGCACCGCGTCTTCGATGGTCAGGGGGAACAGGAAGCGGACCACATTGGCGTGCACGCCGCAAGTCAGCAGCAGCAAACCCGCGTCGCGCGCCCGGGTTTGCACCTGCTTCGTGAACGCGGCATCGGGCGAGCCGTCGGCCCCCGCGAACTCGACCGCCACCATCGCGCCCAGGCCGCGCACGTCCGAAATCTGCGGCACCTTCGCGCGCAACCCTTCGAGGCGCGCCTTGAGCCGGTCGCCCAGTATCTGCGCGCGCTCGCACAGCCGTTCGGCCTCGATCACGTCGAGCACCGCATGCGCCGCTGCAATGGCCAGCGCGTTGGCGGCGTAGGTGCCGCCGAGCCCGCCGGGCGCGGGTGCGTCCATGATCTCGGCGCGCCCGCACACGGCCGACAGCGGTGTGCCGCCGGCCAGGCTCTTGGCCATGGTCATGAGGTCGGGCACCACGTCGTAGTGGTCCATGGCGAACCACTTGCCGGTGCGCGCAAAGCCGGTCTGGATCTCGTCGGCGATCAGCAGGATGCCGTGGCGGTCGCAGATCTCGCGCAGCGCGCGCATGAACTCGGGCGGCGCGGCATAGAAACCGCCTTCGCCCTGCACGGGCTCCAGGATGATGGCGGCCACCTGCTCGGGCTCGATGTCGGCCTTGAACAGCTGCTCGATGGCGCGCAGCGAATCGTCCACCGACACGCCGTGCAGTGCGATCGGCGCGGGCACATGGAAGATGCTGCCGGGGAAGGGGCCGAACCCGGTCTTGTACGGCACCACCTTGCCCGTGAGCGCCATGCCCATGAAGGTGCGGCCGTGAAAGCCGCCGCCCAGCGCGATCACGCCGGGCCGGCGCGTGGCGGCGCGCGCGATCTTGATGGCGTTCTCGACCGCTTCGGCGCCGGTCGTGAAGAAGGCGGTCTTCTTCGCGTGCGTGCCGGGCGTCAGGCGGTTCAGGCGCTCGGCCAGCGACACCACGCTTTCGTACGGCACCACCTGGTAGGCCGTGTGGGTGAAGCAATCGAGCTGCGCGCGAATCGCCTCGACCACGCGCGGATGGCGGTGGCCGGTGTTGAGCACCGCGATGCCCGAGCCGAAGTCGATGTAGCGCCGGCCTTCGACGTCCCACAGCTCGGCGTTGAGCGCGCGCTCTGCGTAGATCGGAAAGCCGATGCCGATGCCGCGCGGCGTGGCGGCGATGCGGCGCGCGTCGATGGCGGCGTTGGTCTTGGATGTCATGCGAGGTTCCTTCGTTTGCTTGTGTTTGAGGGGCGCTCAGTGGCTGCCCGGTGCCACCATGCGATGGCGGATCTGGTCGGCGACCACGGCCACGATCAGCAGCGCGCCCAGCACCACCATCTGCAGGTACGAGCCCACGCTGGCCAGGTTCATGCCGTTCTGCACCAGGCCGATGAAGATCGCGCCCATCACCACGTTGGGCACGCGGCCGATGCCGCCGCGCAGGCTCACGCCCGCGATCACGCAGGCGGCAATCGATTCGAGCGCCACGGTGCCGCCGAGGTTGGCCTCGCCGGTTTCCACGCGCGCCGTGAGCAGCAGGCCGCTCACCGCCGCCAGGCCCGCGCACAGCAGGTAGGCCATGAGCAGCACGCGGCGGGTGTCGATGCCCGACAGCGCCGCGGCCTTGGCGTTGCCGCCCACGGCGAGCAGGTGCGTGCCGGTCGGCAGGCGGCCCATGAGCACGCCCATGCCGACCACGCACACGGCCGTCACGAGAATCGGCACCGGCACGCCGAGCACCGTGCCGAAACCGAACAGCTCGCTGAACTCCGCCGGCATGCCCGACACCGGCACGCCGCCCGTGAGGAACAGCGCAAAACCGAAGCCGATCGACTGCACGCCCAGCGTCACGATGAAGGGCGACACCCCGATCACCGCCACGCCGAAGCCGTTGACGAGGCCCACCACCAGGCCGGCGAGCATGCCGCAGGCGCAGCCCACGAGCACCACCATCCAGGCCGCGTCGGGAAAGGCCACGCCCAGCGCCTGCATGGCGAGCGCGGAGACCACCGAGGTGATCGCCATCACGGTGCCCACCGAGAGGTCGAAGCCGCCGGTGACCAGCGCCAGCATCTGGCCCATCGACACGAGGATGAGGTAGACCGACTGGCGCAGCAGGTTCACGAGGTTCTGCGCCGTGAGGAACTGGTCGGACAGCGTGGCGAACACCACGCAGGCAATCACCAGCATGAAGGGCAGCACGCCCAGGCGCAGGAAGAGGCTGCGCAGCAGGCCGAGGGCACGCCCGGCCAGGCCGGGCGTGGGGGCCGCCGGGGCGGCGATGAGGGAAGGCGAAGTCATGGGGATGGGTTCTCGCTGGGGCCGAAAAACAGGTTGAGCACGGCGGTTTCCTGGATGGCGTCGCCGTGCAGCTCGCCGGCGATCTCGCCGCGGCACATCACGTACACGCGGTGGCTCAGGTGCAGCACCTCGGGCAGGTCGGACGAGATCACGACCACCGCGGCACCGCCTTCGCAGAGCTTGCGGATCACCTCGTACAGCGCGCTGCGGGTGCCGACGTCCACGCCGACCGTGGGCTCGTCGAACACGTAGAGCGCGGCGTCGCGCGTCATGCCCTTGCCGAACAGCACCTTCTGCTGGTTGCCGCCCGAGAGCAGGCCCACGGGCCGTTCGAGGTTGCGCGGCGCGAGTTCGACGCGCTCGGCGGCCGTCGTCGAAAGCCGCCGCCCGAGGCGCTTGCGCAGCCAGCCGCCGCGACCGCGCAGCGGCCCGTGCACCAGCGGCAGGGTGATGTTGGCGCGCGACGTGAAGCCGAGCACCAGCCCTTCGCCCTTGCGGTCGGGCGGCAGGTAGAAGAGGCCGTCGTCGAGCAGCTGGCGCACCGTCGCGCCGGTGCGCGGCTGGCCCTTGAACAGCACGCGGCCTTCGCTCACGGGGTCGAGCCCGTAGATCGCGCGGAACAGCTCCGACTTGCCGCAGCCCACGAGGCCCGCGAGCCCGACCACTTCGCCGCGCCGCACCGTGAGGCTGGCATGGCGAACACCGTTGGGCGAAACGAGTCCTTCGACCTGCAGCACCACCTGGCCGGGGTTCGCCGTGATGCGCGGGTAGATGTTGTCGATGGCCCGCCCGCTCATGAGCTCGATGAGCCGGTCGGCGCTGGTCGCATGGGCCTCGACGGTCGTGACCTTGCGCCCGTCGCGCAGCACGGTGATGCGATCGGCGATCTGCGCGATCTCCTGCATGCGGTGCGAGATGTAGACGATGCCCACGCCGCGCGCCTTCAGCCGCGCCACCAGTTCGAACAGGCGCTGCGTCTCGGTGTCGGTCAGCGAGGCCGTGGGCTCGTCGAGGATCAGCACCGACACCTCGCCGCGCAGGCCCTTGGCGATTTCCACCATCTGCTGCTGCGCGCGCGTGAGGCCCGCCACGGGCGCATCGACGTCGATCTCGAAGCCCAGGTCGGCCAGCATCGTGCGGGCGCGCTTGCGCACCGCCGCACGGTCGAGCAGGCCGCCCTTGCACGGCTCTTCGCCCAGGCTCAGGTTCTGCGCCACCGACAGCGTGGGGATCAGCGAAAACTCCTGGAACACCGCGCTGATGCCGTGGCGCCGCGCGTCGTGCACGTTCGAGAATTTCACCGGAGCGCCGTGCATGCGGATCTCGCCCGCCGTCGGCACGTTGGCGCCGGCCAGCAGCGAGATCAGCGTGGACTTGCCGGCGCCGTTCTCGCCGAACAGCACGTGCACCTCGCCGGCGCGCAGCTCGAAGTCCACCGCATCGAGCGCCAGCACGCCGGGGTAGCGTTTGCCCAGGCCGAGGGTCTGCAGCAGCACAGGTGCCATGGCCGGCTTACTTGACCTCGAACACCGGCTTGAAGCCGGTCGGCGGCAGGATGTCGGCCTGCTTCACGCTCTTGATGTTGCTGCTGTCGACCACGAAGATCTTCGGGCCGACGTGCTTCACCACGTCCTTGTTCTCCAGCAGGCGCACGGCCTGGTCGACGGCGATGCGGCCCTGGATCACCATCGAGTCGGCGGGCGAGGCCACGATGCGGCCCTTCTGGATGCCTTCGTAGACGCCCGGCGTCATGTAGAACGAGAGCACCTGCACCTTCTTGTCGAGGTTGCGCGCGCGCAGGATGCCGGTGGCGGCCTCGGCCGTCACTGCCGTGCCGGCCACGTAGGCCAGGTCGGGGTTGCCCTGCAGCACGTCTTCGACCAGCTTGGCCTGTGCTTCCTTGCCGGTGTCGCCGTACTTCGGGTCGAGCACCGTCACGGCGCTGCCCTTGATCGCTTCCATGAAGCCCTTGTGCGCGGCCTCGACCCAGCCTGCGCCGGCCGGGCCCGGGAACCAGCCGACCTTCACCGCCGGCGAACCGGCAGGGTGCTTCTTGGCGAGGTACTCGCCGGTCGACTGTCCCATCGTGTAGAACGACACCAGCGACTTGGCCGACAGGTCGGGCGAGCTGATGCCGTTCACCAGGTCGATCACCGGCACCTTCCTGGCGGCCGTGGCCTTGATGACGTTGTTCAGTCCGTCGCCCGAGATCGCGCCGATGATCACCGCGTTGGCGCCGCGCGCCACGCAGTCTTCGATCTGCGAGACCTGCTTGCCCAGGTTGGTGTAGCCGCCCGCGTCGACCACCTGCAGCTTCACGCCCAGGCGGCGCGCCTCTTCGATCACGCCGTAGTCCACGCCGAGCCAGTAGGCGTCCTTCATGTGCGGGAACGACACGCAGATGTCCCACTTCTTCGACGCCTTGGCCAGCGGCGTGTAGTCGATGGGCTTCTTCGTGCCCTCGGCCGAGAAGGCGGGCTCGGTGGCTTCGGCCTTGTAGGGAAACCAGTCGGCGGCCGAGGCCGGGACGTGCCACGCCAGGGCGGCGGCGAGCGAAGCGGCGATCAATGAAACGCGCAGGGGCGAGCTGTTCATGAAGAACTCCTTGGGTGACAGCGGTGAAGAAAAGGGGGAAGGGGAACGCGTCAGGCCGCGAGTGCGGCCCGCAGGCGATCGAGCCGTCGTCGGCGTTCGGCGCGGGCTTCGAGCGCCTGCGCCATGTCGACCTCGACGAAGCGCGCCTTGTGGTTGGGCTGCATCTGGGCGATGAGGTCCATGTCGGCGCTGATGACGGTGCCGACCATCGCGTAGCCGCCGCCCGACACCGCATCGCGGTGCAGGATGATCGGCTCGCGCCCGCCCGGCACCTGGATGGAGCCGTACGGATAGCCCGCATCGACGATGTTCGACGGGTCGTCGCCCGCGCCGAAGGGCGGCGTGCGGTCCTGGAACTTCAGTGGCGTGCCGTGCTTGTAGCGATAGCCGATGCGGTCGGCCTCGGAGCCGACGGTCCAGGTGTCGGCGAAGAAGCTCTGCACCGACACCTCCTGCAGGCGATGAAAGTAGATGCCCGGCAGCACGCGCAGGGCCACTTCTTTTTCGAGCACTGGCAGCAGCGCGGCATCGACCGTGCGGCCCGCGCGGGCGCCGGCAGCGGGCGTGCCCACGGGCAGCTTGTCGCCGGCCAGCAGCTTGCGGCCGTTGAAGCCGCCGAACGCGCCCAGGCCGTAGGTCGAGCGGCTGCCCAGCACCACCGGCACGTCGATGCCACCGGCCACGGCGATGCACATGCGCGCGCCGAGCTTCATGAAATCGAAGGCGAGCTTGTCACCGGCCTGCACGGCGAACGATGTGTTGCGCGGCACCTCGTTGCCGTTGAGCTTGATCTTCGCGTCGGCGCCGGTCACGGCCACCAGCGTGGGCGCGTCGAACTGCAGCTCGGGCCCGAGCAGCGTGCTTTCGATGACGGCCGCGCCTTCGTCGTTGCCGACCAGCAGGTTCGCGAGCACCAGGCTTTGCTGGTCGAGCGCGCCCGACAGCGGAATGCCCAGGTGGTAGTAGCCGGGGCGGCCGGCGTCCTGCACGCTGGTCGCGAGGCCGGGCTTGAGCACTTCAATCGCCATGGAGCACCTTCAGGAGCTGTTGGTTGTAGCCGTCGGGGTCGGCCAGAAAATCATTGAGCGAGAACGACACGGGCGCGATGCGCAGCGTGTACGTGCCAGCCTCGACCTGCGCGATCTGGCGGTCGTACTCGGCGCGGTCGATGGGCTTCCACTTGACGATGTCGCCGGGCTGGAAGAACACCATCAGCTCCTTGAGGTACGACAGCCGCTGCGCCGGGTCGAAGATCGGCGCGGGCGTGACGCCGAACATCTGGTAGCCGCCCGCGCCGCGCACCGAGTAGATGCAACTGAAGCAGCCGCCGTGGCCCAGCGTGAGCTTGGGCGTGTCGGTGCGCGGGCTCAGGTACTTGGGCACCTGGATCTGGCGCTGGCGCTCGACCATCTGGAACAGGAAAGGCAGGCCGGCCACGAAGCCGACCATCGACACGAACCACGGCGCCGACGAGTGCGCCTCGATGAAGGCCTCGACCGAGGCGTGGCCGTTGATGCGTGCGGCGTACTCGATGTCGGTGCTCGACGGGTCCTGGTGGCGCTCGCGAAAACGCATCAGCGTCTCGTGCGTCCACGGGTCGTTGTAGAGCACCGGAATCTCGACGATGCGCGTCTGCATCTGCAGGTCGGCATCGCCCAGGCCCGCTTCGATTTCCTTCAGCGTGGCGAGCAGCGCGTCGGGCGCGATCGTGTCGGGGTCGAAGCGCACGAGGTAGGCGGCGTTGGCCGGGCAGATCTCGGTCACGCCGGGCAGGGCGCGGCGGCGCAGTTCGTTGCAGATCGCCATGCCCTTGAAGAAGGCCGGCAGCGACATCTCTTCGCTGATCTCGACGAACATGTGCTCGTCGCCGCCGAAGCTGTAGCGGGCCTGGGCGGGGAGGGTGCTTGCAGCGGTCATGCGGTCACCTTCATCAAGGCAGGAGCGTCGGGCAATGGATTTGCCGCGAGCCAGGTTTCGAGAAAGCCGGTGTGAAAAGCGGCCTTCGCTACATCGGCGTCCTCGCACAGCGCGCGGTGCAGCGGGATCGTCGTGTGGATGCCTTCCACCTGCAGCTCGTCGAGCGCGCGCCGCATGCGGGCCAGCGCGCTGGCGCGGTCGGTGTCGTGCACGATGAGCTTGCCGAGCAGC
Organism: Variovorax sp. EBFNA2; assembly: GCF_033802765.1. Taxonomy (NCBI): domain Bacteria; kingdom Pseudomonadati; phylum Pseudomonadota; class Betaproteobacteria; order Burkholderiales; family Comamonadaceae; genus Variovorax; species Variovorax sp. EBFNA2. The sequence goes on along the minus strand of NZ_CP138496.1, from coordinate 4,582,068 downwards.
GAGTCGTAGTACGCGGGCACGGTGTAGCCGGGGAACAGGAAGGTGTCGAAGCGCACGCCGGGGCCACCGGGTACCACGAGCTGCGACACGAGGCCGGGACTCGGCATGAAGTTCTTCGCGGCGTTCTCGGCATTGATGCGCACCTCGATGGCCGCGCCGGTCAGGCGGATGTCTTCCTGCTGCAGACGCAGCGGCTGGCCGAGTGCGATGCGCAGCATCTCCTTCACGAGGTCGACGCCGGTGATCATCTCGGTGATCGGGTGCTCGACCTGGATGCGCGTGTTCATCTCGATGAAGAAGAACTCGCGCGTGTCGTCGTCGTACAGGTATTCGAGCGTGCCCGCGCCGCGGTAGGCCACGGCGTTCGCGAGCCGCAACGCCGATTCGCACAGCGCGGCGCGCGTGGCCTCGCTGATGGCGGCCGAGGGTGCTTCTTCCCACACCTTCTGGCGGCGCCGCTGCAGCGAGCATTCGCGCTCGAAGCAATGCACCACGCGCTGGCCGTCGCCCAGGATCTGCACTTCGATGTGGCGCGCCTGGCGGATGAAGCGTTCGAGGTAGACCTCGCCGTTGCCGAAGGCCGCCTGCGCTTCGGCGGTGGCGGTGGCGAACTGCTGGCGCAGCTCGGCCTCGTCGTGCGCCACGCGGATGCCGCGCCCGCCGCCGCCGGCCGAGGCCTTGATCATGATCGGGTAGCCGATGTCCTTCGCGACTTCGACGGCGGTGTCGGGGTCGGTCACCACGCCCGCGCTGCCGGGCACGGTGGGCACGCCGGCGCGCATGGCGGCGGCGCGCGCCGCGGCCTTGTCGCCCATGGTGCGGATCGCATGCGGCGTCGGGCCCACGAACACCAGGCCCGCAGCCTCGATGCGCTCGGCGAACTCGGCGTTCTCCGAAAGAAAACCGTAGCCCGGGTGCACCGCGCCGGCGCCGCTGTCAGCGGCGGCCTGCAGGATCGCATCGATGCTCAGGTAGCTCTTGGTGGCGTGCGCCGGGCCGATGCGCACGGCCTGGTCGGCCATTTGTACGGCGAGGCTCTGCGCGTCGGCGTCGCTGTAGACCGCGACGGTCTTGAGCCCCAGCTCTTTCGCGGCGCGGATGATGCGCACCGCGATCTCGCCGCGGTTGGCGATCAGCAGTGTGTCGAATGCGGCGGTCATTGGCAGGTGTCTCACGCCGTTTCGATGACAGCCAGCAGCTGGCCCGGATCGACCGGCTCGCCGTTCTCGACGGCGAAGCTGGCCAGGCGCCCGGCCGCGTCGGCCGTGACTTCGCTGAACTGCTTCATCACCTCGACCAGGCCGAGCACGTCGCCCACGGCGACGGTGTCGCCTTCGGACTTGAACGGCGGCGCGTCGGGCGCCGAGCGGCGGTAGAAGGTGCCCGGCAGCGGGCTCAGGACTTCATGGGTAGCGGGCATCGGGGCACTCCTGGAACAAGATCGGGAAAGGTGAAAAAACTCAGGCTGGCCTGGCGAGGCCTGCAACTTCGATGCCGTTGTCGGCAAGGGCGCGCCGCGTGGCCTGCACGAGCGCGAGCGCGCCGGGCGTGTCGCTGTGGATGCAGACCGAGTCGAAGCCGATCGCCACGTCTTCTCCTTCGACCGTGCGCACCACGCCCTCGGTGCACGCGCGCAGCACCTTGGCGGCCACGGCGTCGGGGTCGAGCGCGCCGACGCGGCGCGTGAAGACGATGGAGCCGCTCAGGTCGTAGTCGCGGTCGGCATAGAACTCGCGCACCACCGGCTGACCGAGTTCGCGCGCCACCTGGAAGGTGACGGACGATTCCATGCAGAACAGGCGCAGCGTCGGCTCGATCTGCTGCAGCGCAGTGACGAGTGCGCGCGACAGCGCCTCGTCGCGTGCCGCATGCATGTAGAGCGCGCCGTGCGGCTTGATGTGCTGCAGCGTCATGCCGGCCAGGCGTGCGAACTCGCGCAGCGCACCGAGCTGGTAGACCATGTCGTTCACCAGCTCGTCGGCGGGGGCGTTGATGTGGCGGCGCCCGAAACCCACGAGGTCGCGAAAGCCCGGGTGCGCGCCGATGCCCACGCCGTGCGTGCGGGCCAGCAGCACCATCCTGCGCATGATGTTCGGGTCGCCGGCATGGAAGCCGGTCGCGATGTTGGCCGAGCTGATCAGCGGCATGAGCTGCGCGTCGACGCCATCGCCGATGGTCCAGGGGCCGAAGCCTTCGCCCATGTCGGAATTCAGATCGATCCGCGTTGTCTTCGTCACGTCGTTCCGCCTTTGTGTGTGGTGTGCATCGCCGGGGGGCGGTGCAGGTTGGCGCGAAGGTTAGCCAGCGGTCGGCAGGCCGAAAAGCATTGTTTTCAGGCGGGTCGATATCTGAAAAACAGATGCTGCAAGCCGCTGGAATGGGCGCTACGCTGGAGGGAAGCGATCGCGCGGTATCGGGTTTTCGCCCGAGGCAGCAGCGCGTATCCGTAAATACCCTAGGAAGACGGCGCCATGTCCCTGACCCTTCGCCAGCTCAAGTACTTCTCTGCGGTGGCCGAGGTGGGGCGCATCTCGCACGCGGCGCTGCAGCTGAACATCTCGCAGTCGGCCGTGACCACGGCGATCCGCGAGCTCGAAGACATGATGGGACAGCAGCTCTTCGAGCGGCACCCGCACGGCGTGGAACTCACCAAGGCCGGGCGCCGTTTCCTGAGCCACGCCTACGCGGTGCTGTCGGCGGCCGACGAAGCCGTGCGCATGCCGCACGAGGGCGAGAACGTCGAGGGCTCGCTCACCATTGCCGCCAGCTACACGGTGCTGGGCTACTTTCTGCCGCACCACCTGCAGCGCTTCGAGCAGCTGCATCCGCAGGTGACGGTGAAGGTGCACGAGGTGGCGCGCGAGGCCATCGAAGAGGGCCTGATCACGCAGCGCTACGACATCGGTGTGGTGCTCACGTCGAACGTGGTGCTGCGCGAGCTGTCGCTCGAAACTTTTTTTGGCTCGCAACGCCGGCTGTGGGTGCCGGCCAAGCATCCGTTGCTCGACAAGGCCGAGGTGACGCTGGCCGACGTGGCGGCCGAGCCCTACATCATGCTCACGGTCGACGAGGCCGCGGCCACTGCGCTCAAGTACTGGAGCAAGACGCCGCACCAGCCGCAGATACGGCTGCGCACGAGTTCGGTGGAGGCGGTGCGCAGCACGGTGGCCAACGGGCTGGGCGTGACGGTGCTGTCGGACATGGTCTACCGCCCGTGGTCGCTGGAAGGCAAGCGCATCGAGACCATCAACCTGCGTGACGCGGTGCCGACCATGAACATCGGCCTGGGGTGGAAACAGGGCGTCGAGTTTTCGCCGGCGATGACGGCGTTCCGCAATTATTTCCGGCAGCTGTTTCTCGAGCCGGCCTCGGGGCGCACGGGGCGCGGTCGCGGCTGACGCGGCAACGGAAACCCTGCCCGCATCGGGCCGGGATGACCCGGCGCAAGGAAAGCACCTCGCGCCAGCGTCACAATAGTCACTGTCCCGAGCGCGCAACGCGGCATCGGCACCTTGCACCTCCCCCGGAGATCGATCCCATGAAAGCAACCTGGAACGGCGTCACCATCGCCGAAAGCGACGACACCGTGCTCGTCGAAGGCAACCACTACTTCCCGATGAGTTCGCTCAATCGCGATGTGGTCACCTTCAGCAACCACAAGACCACCTGCCCGTGGAAGGGCTCGGCGAACTACTACTCGCTGCTGGTCAACGGCGAACTGCACGCCGACGCCGCCTGGTACTACCCGGACCCGAAGCCCGAAGCCGAAGAAATTCGTGACCGCGTCGCGTTCTGGAAGGACGTGAAGGTCAGCGCCCAGTGAGCACCGCCGCCTTCGCTCCCCCGTTCACGCCGCCGGCCGAACTGGCCGGTGCGTTGCGCGAGCACGGCTACGCGGTGCTGAGCCCGCAGGGCGTGTGCGAGTGGCTCGACGTGCCGCTGGCGCAGCTCGAAGCGCTGCACGCCGACTGGAACGACCTGCCGCCCGACGAGTACCTGAAGGACGGCGGCCGCTACCGCACGCGGCGCCACGCCTGCTTCACGGTCGATGCCCACGCCACGCTGGCGCCGGTGCCGCACCGCGCGCACTGGCAGCCGGTCGAATACAACGCGCTGCACGGCGGCATGCAGCGCTGGTTTGCGCCGATGCTCGACGCCACGGTGGCGCAGCCCGTGTGGCAGCGGCTGATGCAGCAGCTCGGCCAGGTCAGCAGCGACATGCGCGGCGCACCGCAGCGCTGGTTCGTGGAAGCGCACCAGTTCCGCATCGACACCGCCGGCGGCATCGGCCGCCCGACGCCCGAAGGCGCGCACCGCGACGGTGTCGACCTGGTGGCGGTGGCGCTCATCGGGCGCCAGGGCATCAAGGGCGGCGAGACGCGCGTGTTCGAGGCCAACGGCCGGCGCGGCGAACGCTTCACCATGACCGAGCCGTGGACGCTGTTGCTGCTCGACGATGCGCGCGTGATCCACGAATCGACACCGATCCAGCCGCTGGAAGAGGGCGGCGATGGGTGGCGCGACACGCTGGTCGTCACCTGCCGGTCCGAGGGTTTCCAGGGGGATTGAGACGCTTGCGGGCCTCGCTGGTTGGAGTCCTACAGGGCGGGTTCTGCAGAGCGGTTAAATTCGGGGCCCGACCCGGCGCGAACCGGGTCCGTCAGTCTGTCTGTCTGCGAACGCTAAGCGAGGTCCCGCCATGTTCAATCACATCCTGGTCCCCATCGACGGCTCCGAAACTTCCATGCTCGCAGTCAGCAAGGCCAGCGGTCTCGCCCTGGCTTTCGGCAGCCGCATCACGTTGATCCACGTGATCGACAACTACCCCTTCATCGGCGTGGGCGCGGACTACGCGCTCGGCCAGAACGAATACCTCGCGGCGGCCACCGCCAGCGCCAATGCGGCGCTCGCACGCGGCGTGGCCGCCCTGGCGGCCGAGGGCCTTCACAGCGACCAGCGCGTGATCGACGGCCACGTCGTGCACGAAGGCATCGTCGACACCGCCATCGCCATCGCGGCCGACCTGATCGTGATGGGGTCGCACGGCCGCAGCGGCATCGAGAAACTATTGCTGGGCAGCGTGACGCAGCGCGTGCTGCAGGACGCCACCATGCCGGTGCTCGTCGTCAAGGGCCACTGAGCCACTGCGCCGCAAATTCCGCCGCAGATTCGAAGTGCAACGGCTCCCGCGTCGCGGGATGCATAAACGCCAATTCCCTGGCATGCAGCAGCAGGCGCGGTGCGCGTGCCTGCAGCGCGGCGTCGCCGTACAGCGCGTCGCCCAGAATCGGGTGCCCGATCGACAGCAGGTGAACCCGCAGCTGGTGTGAACGGCCGGTGAGCGGCTCCAGCAGCACATGCGTGGCCGCAGGCCCGCCGGGGGGCGACACGCTGGCCAGTGCGCGCCAGCGCGTGAGGCTGGGCTTGCCCGCAGGGTCGATCTTCTGCAGCGGCCGGCGCGGCCAGTCGGCCATCAGCGGCGCATCGATGACCGACCAGTCGCCGTGTTGCGGCATCACGCCGTCCACCACGGCTTCGTAGCGCTTGTGCACCTCGCGCTCGGCAAAGGCCGCGCTCAGGGCGCGCTGCATCGCCAGGCCGCGGGCCATCACCACGAGGCCGCTGGTGCCCATGTCGAGCCGGTGCACGATGAGCGCGTCGGGCCACTGGCGCTGGGCGCGTGCGCTCAGGCAGTCCTGCTTGTCGTCGCCGCGCCCGGGCACGCACAGCAGGCCGGCGGGCTTGTCGAGCACCAGCAGGTGGGCATCTTCGTGAACGGGGAGCAGGTCGGGGGGCGAAGCGGTCATGGGGACAACGAGTGTAGAGAGGCTCGGAAAGGCCGAAGAAGCCTGGGCTATCCTCGACCGATATGCCCGGCGCCGCTCCTTCCTCGTCTCCTTCTTTCTCCGACCTGAGGCGCGAGCGCCCCTTCATGCAGCTGTGGGTGGCGCGCCTCTTCGGCACCGCCGCCTCGCAGATGATGCTCGTGGCCATCGGCTGGCACATGTACGAGCTGACCGGCAGCGCGTGGGACCTGGGCCTAGTCGGCCTGTACCAGTTCGTGCCCGCGCTGCTGCTGGCGCTGCTGGCCGGCCACGTGGTGGACCGGCACCACCGCGCCCGCATCGTGGCCGTGTGCTTCGCGGTGCAGGGCACCGTGGCGCTGGCGCTGCTGTTCGCGGTGCTGCACAAGAACGACACGCGCGGGCTGCTGCTCGGGTTGTCGCTGGTGCTCGGCGCGGTGCGCTCCTTCCAGATGCCCGCGCAGCAGGCGCTCACGCCGCTGCTGGTGCCGCCGCTGCTGCTGTCGCGCGCGATGGCGTTCAGTTCGGCCGGCATGCAGGGCGCGATCATCGGCGGGCCCGCACTCGGCGGGCTGCTGTTCGTGGCGGGCATGGCGGTGGTCTACGGCGCGAGCGTGCTGTGCTTCGTGATCGCCTGCGTGCTCGTGCTGCGGCTGCGCTACGACCATGCGCCGGCCGCGCGCGAGCCGGTCACCCTGGCCACGGTGTTCGCGGGCGTCAATTTCATCTGGCTGCGCAAGCCGGTGCTCGGCGCGGTGTCGCTCGACCTGTTCGCGGTGCTGCTGGGCGGCGCGGTGGCGCTGCTGCCGATCTACGCCAAGGACATCCTGCACACCGGCCCCTGGGGCCTGGGTCTGCTGCGCAGCGCACCGGCGGTGGGCGCGCTGGTGATGTCGATTGCGCTCACGCGCCGGCCGGTCGAGCGCAACGTGGGGCGCACGCTGCTGCTGGCCGTGGGGGCGTTCGGGCTGTGCATGGTGGTGTTCGGGCTGTCGAAGAGCTTTGTCGTGTCGCTCATTGCGCTCGCGGTGTCGGGCGGGGCCGACATGGTCAACGTCGTGATCCGTCAGACGCTGGTGCAGCTGGAAACGCCGGACGCCATGCGCGGACGGGTGAGCGCGGTCAACTCGATCTTCATTGGCGCGAGCAACCAGCTCGGCGAGTTCGAATCGGGCGCCACGGCGGCGCTGCTGGGGCCGGTCGGCTCGGTGGTGCTCGGCGGCGTGGGGACGATGCTGGTGGCGCTGACCTGGTTCCGGCTGTTCCCGTCGCTGGCGCAGCGTGACCGGATGGTGGTGGCCGCACCGGCTTCGGCTTCGGCGCGGTCCTGATCTTCAGTCGAAGAGGGCGCGCGCCTGCGGCGTGTCGAGCGTGAGGTCGCTCATCGCCACGGCCACGCACGGAAGAATCCAGCCGTCGATCTTTTCGTCGAAGCTCAGGCCCGGCCATTCGATGAGGTGACGGCTCTCGCCCGACAGGCGCTGGCAGATGCAGGTGCGGCAGGTGCCGTTGCGGCACGAACTGGGCAGCTCGATGCCGGCCGCCTCCGCCGCATGCAGCAGCGTGACGCCCGCCTCGGCCTCGAATTCGAGGCCCGACGGTTCGAGGCGGACCTTCATTGCGCGGGAGGTTCTTGGGGCGGTTGCTGTTGTTGCTGCTGTTCGCGGCGTTGCTCGCGCAGCATGAAGAGATACAGGCTCTCGACCTTGTCGCGCGCCCACGGCGTCTTGCGCAAGAACTTGAGGCTGGAACCCACGCTGGGTTCGCTGATGAAGCAGCGGATCGGCACCAGGTGCCCCAGCTGCTCCCAGCCGTAGTAGTCGGCCAGCGCGGTCACGATGGCCTCCAGCGTGAGGCCGTGCAAGGGGTTGCGCGGCTGCGCCGGCTTGGGGGCGGGCGCGGGGACGTCGGTCACTTGTTCTTGAGCTTGCCGCGCGGAATCACCGCCGTGGTGACGGTGCGCACGGGCTCGATGCCGCCGGTGGGGGCCTTCGGCGGCGAAGTGTCCTTTCTCGGTTTCTTGGCTTCCTTGTTGGTGCGTTGCTGACCCTTGGCCATATGCTTTCTCCAGTTGATACGTGCGGATGCAGCCGGCAGTTTAGCGGTGCGGCGACAATAGCCGGTTCCACACGTTTTTCCGCTTTCATGTCCGATTACGAAGTTCGCCCCGCCACGATGCGCGACGCCAAGGCCGTCGCCGAAGTCCATGCCCTGTCTGCCAAGGCTGCCTACGAAGGCATCCTGTCCGAAGACGACCTGCGCGTGCTGGCCCCCGCCTCGCGCGAGGCCAAGTGGCGCGAGGCCATCGAATTCAGCGAACCCCAGGTCCACGTGGTGACGCACGACGGCGAGATCGTCGGCTTCGTCGGCTTCGACCGCTCGCGCGACCCCAAGACGCCGCCCACCACGGGCGAGATCTGGGCCATCTACGTCAAGCCCGAGCACTGGGGCAAGGGCGCCGGCGTGGCCCTGTGGGACGCCGCCCGCGAAGGCCTGGTCGAAGAAGGCTGCACCACGGTCACCATCTGGGTGCCGCTGCGCAACGACCGCGCCATGCGCTTCCACGAACTCGCCGGCTTCAAGCGCGAGATGAAGACCGCCAAGACCACGGCGCTGGGCACCGTCCGCGTCGAAGAAATCCGCTTGAAGCGCGTGGTCGATTGACTCTCCCCCAGGCTTCGCGCACTTCGTGTCGCTACGCCAACCCCCTTCCGGGGGCAACACCTGCGGCCCGGCAAAGCCGGTTCCGCGGTGTTCCACGACCCACCCCGGTCGCACCGTACGGTCTTCAACGGTAGCGACCCTGGCTGCGGATAAGCTCGCCGCTTCTTCCACAGCCTGACTTTCGCCCATGGCCACCAGCCTGCTCCTGCTGCTCGACGACATCGCCTCCGTGCTCGATGACGTCTCCGTCCTCACCAAAGTTGCTGCCAAGAAAACCGCCGGGGTGCTCGGCGACGACCTCGCGCTGAACGCGCAGCAGGTCACCGGCGTGCGCACCGAGCGCGAGTTGCCGGTGGTGTGGGCCGTGTGCAAGGGTTCCCTCGTCAACAAGGCGATCCTGGTGCCGGCCGCATTGGCCATCGGCACTTGGCTGCCCTGGCTGGTGACGCCGCTGCTCATGGTGGGCGGCGCGTTCCTGTGCTTCGAGGGCGCCGAGAAGCTGGTCCACAAGTTCCTGCACAAGAAGGAGCACGAGGCCGACACCGCGCGCCACCAGCAGGCCGTGGCAGACACCACGGTCGACGTGGTCGCGGTCGAGAAGGACAAGATCAAGGGCGCCGTGCGCACCGACTTCATCCTCTCGGCCGAAATCATCGCCATCACGCTGGGCACCGTGCAGGGCCAGCCGTTCACGACGCAGCTCAGCGTGCTGGTCGGCATCGCGCTGATCATGACGGTGGGCGTTTACGGCCTCGTGGCCGGCATCGTGAAGCTGGATGACGCGGGCCTGTACCTGAGCCAGCGCAGCAGCGCGGCGGCGCGCGGCCTGGGCCGCGGCATCCTGGCGGCGGCGCCGTGGCTCATGAAGGGCCTGTCGGTGGCCGGCACGGCCGCCATGTTCCTCGTGGGCGGCGGCATCCTGGTGCACGGCGTGCCGGCGTTCGGCCACGCGGTCGAAGACTGGGCCAAGGCCACGGGCGGCGTGTTCGGCACGCTGGGCTCGATGGGCGTCAACGCCGTCGTCGGCATCGTGGCCGGTGCCATCGTGCTGGCCGTGGTGGAACTGGTCGGCAAGCTGCGCGGCAAGAAGGCGGCGCACTGAGCGCCTGCTGATCTGGCGGGCCGGGCCTCAGCGGTCCGGCTTGCCGCGCTGGAACAGGCCGACGCCCACCAGCGCCACCCCCAGTGCGAGCGCGAACCAGCCGACGAGGTACGCGCCGGCCACCATGTCGAACCAGCGCGTGCCCTGCAGGAAGCGCGGGCCCAGCAGCACGGCGGCGCCGATCAGGAGGCAGAGGATGCCGCGCTCGATGGTGCGCAGCGGTCGTTGGGGGCGTCGGGCCATGGGGGTCTTTGCAAGGGAAAACGGAGACGGCCATTGTCCCGCGCCGCGCGGGGAGGCCGTGGGCCGCCGCAAAACGTCGCGTGCGCGCATCGGTCGGCGCGCAAAAATGCTTCCAAACGTTGCAGAATCGCAGGCCATGCCACACCGCTTCCTGCCCACCGGTTCCGCCTTCTTCCTCCCGTTCCGACGCGCCTGCGTGGGCGCCTCGCTGGCCCTGGTGGCCGCCACGGCCCTTGCGCAGCCGCAGCCCGACCCCGCCGGCTTTCCGATGGACTCGGTCGGCTACCTCAACGAGGAGCTGCCGCGCATGGAAGCCGCCGTCGCCGCGAAGGACCGCAGCTTCTTCTTCGGCGCGATGACGCGCACGGTGCAGTTTTCCGAGCGTTGGGGTTTCAAGGCCAAGGCCAACCCCGACCTGGCCGCCTACCCGATGTGCACGGCGGCCGTCATGGACTACGCGGTGGTCGGCATGTGCAAGCTCACCCCCGCCGACGACGTCTGCGAGCCGGGCCTGGCGCCGCGTTTCGACGCGAACCTGAAGCGCTGCCGCGAGCTGGCCGCGCAAAAATAGGCCTCCGGCCTTTCCTTCTCTTCTTCATCGAACGAAGTCCCCGCGCCATGGCCGTGCGTGCGGGGCGGAGACACACGCATGGACTACACCCGCTACCAGACCCTCGCCCTCACGCGCCGCGGCGCGAACGGCGCGGTGCTCGACATCCAGATGCGCGCCGCCAACGGCAAGCTGCCCACGGCCGGCCATGACGGCCACCGCGAGCTGGCCGAGATCTGGCGCGACGTGGCGGCCGACGACACGGTGCGCTGCGCCGTGCTGCGCGGCGAAGGCATGGGCTTCTCGGGCGGCGGCGACCTGGGCATGGTGCAGGACATGACCACCGACGACGCCGTGCGCCAGCGCGTGTGGAAGGAAGCGCGCGACCTCGTCTACAACCTCATCAACTGCGACAAGCCCATCGTGAGCGCCATGCACGGCCCCGCCGTGGGCGCGGGGCTGGTGGCGGGGCTGCTGGCCGACATTTCCATCGCCACGAAGACCGCGAAGATCGTCGACGGCCACACGCGCCTGGGCGTGGCGGCGGGCGACCATGCGGCCATCGTGTGGCCGCTGTTGTGCGGCATGGCCAAGGCCAAGTACCACCTGCTGCTATGCGAGCCCGTGAGCGGCGAGGAGGCCGAGCGCATCGGCCTGGTGTCGCTGGCCGTGGACGAGGCCGACCTGCTGCCGCGCGCCTACGAAATCGCCGACCGCCTCGCGGCCGGCAGCCAGAGCGCGATCCGCTTCACCAAGTACGCGCTGAACAACTGGCTGCGCCAGGCCGGGCCGACCTTCGACGCCTCGCTGGCGCTCGAGTTCATGGGCTTCGCGGGCGCCGACGTGCGCGAGGGCGTGGCCTCGCTGCGCGAGAAGCGCGCGCCGAACTTCGGCTGAACCGAAGTCCGCCGGGTCAGGCGTTCTTGAGGCCCTGCAGGGTCTGAAGCAGCACCACGCGCGTCTGCCCCAGCACCATGCCCTTCCACTCGTCGTTGTCGCAGTAGAACGCGTCGCGCAGGCGGCGGCGGATCTCGCGCTTCTGCGATTCGGGCGCCTCGGGATGGCGGCGCAGCCAGGTGTCGGCGCGCAGGCGCTCGAGCACTTCCAGGTCGGGCAGCGTGCCGAATTCCAGGCCCATGGGCGCGACGCGCGCGTTCGGGCATTCGTCGTACGCGGTCGAGATCACCGGGCCCGACACGTCGGCCGAGGCCGAGTCGCCCGCGAACGGCGCGAACACGTCGGCGCCCCACCAGGCGTGGGCCAGTGCCAAGTCTTCGGGCGTGTTGCGACCCGGGTAGATCTTTTCGCCGTGGCCGTAGGGGCCCAGGCCGGTGTGCACGTCGATCCAGCCCAGGTGCGTGGCCGAGGCCGCGTAGCTGCGCAAGATCGCGCGGATGGTGCGGTTGCTCCACGACGGCGCGGTGCCGCCGTAGAACAGGCCGTCGGGCGAGGTGTACTGGCCGCGCGTGACGGCCGCACGGAAGGCGGTCATGCCGTGCGTGGCGATGTAGCTCGCCACGGCCGCGTCGTCGGCGGGCGTCGGCGGCCAGCTGGCGGGCAGCACCAGCGGCTCCACGTCGGCGTACGCGGCGTTCACCGGCAGCGGCGCGCTGAAGTCGATGTGGTTGCGGTTCAGGTCGATGTTGTCTTCGTTGGTGCGGTGCAGGTGCGAGAACCCGTGCGGGTTCACCGCATGCACCAGCAGCAGCGCGACGCCCGCGCGTTCGAGGCGCGCGAGCAGGTCGGCGTCGTTCAGCGTGGCGACCTGCGCGCCCGAGCCGCAGAAGCCCTCGGGGCCGTGCGTGCCCGAGGTGACGAGCAGCACCTTCTTCGCGTCGGCCGCACCGATCAGCGCGACGTCGGTGGCGAGTTCTTCGCCCAGCGCGCCGCGGTGCGTCGGGTGCACGAACGATTCGATGCTGGCGCCGCGCGCCGCGGCGGCTTCGAGGAACTTGGCGCGGGCTTCGACGTACGTGCCCGAGAAATGGCGTGTGGCGGCGGTGGCAGGCTGGGACATGGCGGGAAGATTCCTGTGCATGAAGGCGGGAAGGAGGAAGACGGTATCAGGCGGGCGCGTGGGCGTTGGCCGCGTCGATGTCGCGGCCCGTGTGGTCGCGCAGCCAGAGCAAGCCGAGCAGCGACACCAGCGTCATCGCCACGAGGTACCAGGCCGGCGCGAGCTTGCTGCCGGTGGCGTTGACCAGCCAGGTGCTGATGAAGGGCGCGAAGCCGCCGAAGAGCGCCACGCCGACGCTGTACACCAGCGACATGCCGCTCGCGCGCACGCGCTTGGGAAACATCTCCGGCAGCATCGTGATGCCCGGCACCGTCTGCACCACGAGGCCGATGCTCAGCACGCCGAGCACCACGAACAGCACCGCGGGCGTCGGCGATGCGTTGAGCCACAGAAAGCCCGGATAGATCAGGATCGACATCACGATGCGGCTCCAGAGGATGAGCGTCTTGCGGCCGACGATGTCCGACCACTTGCCCACGAAGGGCGCGAGCGCGAACGACAGCAGGCCCGTGAGCGCGGCGCCGAACAGCGCCACCGACGGCGTGAGACCCAGCTCGCGCACCGCATAGGTCGGCATGTAGAAGGTGACCACGTACGCCGCCGTGGTGCCGCCCACCAGCGCGAGGATGGCGGCCAGCACCGTCTTGCCGTGCTGCGTGCAGACGATCTTCAAGCTGCTCTCGCGCGGCGCCTTGGCGTCTTCGGGCGAGATGTGCAGCGACTCCTCGAGGTGGCGGCGGATGTACATGCCCACCGGCGCGATCAGCATGCCGAGGATGAACGGCACGCGCCAGCCCCAGCTCTGCATGGCTTCGGGCGTCAGCGAGAAGGTGAGCGCACCCACCACCACGGCGCCGAGCATCACGCCCAGGCCCTGGCTCGCGAACTGCCAGCTCGCCATGTAGCCGCGGTTGGCCGGCGTGGCGTGCTCCACCAGCAGCGTGGTCGATGCGCCCACCTCGCCGCCGGCCGAGAAGCCCTGGATCAGCCGCGCCAACACGATGATGACGGGCGCCGCGACGCCGATGCTGGCGTAGGTCGGCGTGAAGGCGATCAGCGCGCAGCCCAGCGCCATCAAGAAGATCGTGAGCGTCATGGCCTTCTTGCGGCCCGCGCGGTCGGCATACGCGCCGATGATGATGCCGCCCAGCGGCCGCATGATGAAGCCGACCCCGAAGCTCGCCACCGTCAGCAGCAGCTGGCCGTAGGAGCTGAAGGTCGGGAAGAACAGCTTGCCGATCACCAGCGCGAGAAAGCCGTAGACGGTGAAGTCGAAGAACTCCAGCCCGTTGCCGATGGTCGTGGCCACGATGGTCTGGCGCCGGCGTGCAGGCGACGACGAAGAGGTGGGCAAGGGCTGGGAAGCGCGGGTGTTCATGTGTCTCCTGGGTGTGGCTCGATAGCGCAGGCCGCGTTGGGCCTTGGCCGCGGCGGATGCTAGAGACTCGCTGCTGTCATGAAAAGACAATAATTGGGCGTCAACGATAACTTTTGGTTGTCACTCCAAAGATGAAGCCCAATCAGTTGCATGCCTTCGTGGCCGTGGTCGAGCAGATGAGCATCCGCGCCGCCGCGCGCGTGCTCGGCATCTCGCAACCGGCAGTGACCAAGATCGTGCGCGAGCTGGAGCGCGAGGTCGGCGCGCCGCTGGTGGAGCGCAGTGTGAAAGGCGTGCGGCTCACGCAATTCGGCCTGGCCTTTGCGCCGCGCGCGCGGCTGCTGCTGGCCGACATGGAACGTGCCCGCGACGAGATTGCGCAGATCCGCGACGGCGCCACCGGCTCGGTCTCGCTGGCCGTGAGCGCCTCGTTCGCGCTCACCGTGCTGCCCGCCGCCTTCAAGGACTTCCACACGCGCCTGCCCGCCGTCGACGTGCAGTTCAGCGAGGCCGTGCTGCCATGGATGCTCGCGCGGCTGCGCGACGGCTACCTCGACTTCGCGGTGGCGCACGTCGTACCCGGCACCCTCGATCCGCAGTTCGAGGCGCTGGAGCTGTTTCCGGTGCAACTGGTGGTCGGCTTGCGCGAGCGCCATCCGCTGCGCAATGCGCGCTCGCTGCACGACCTCTATGCCGCCGAATGGGTCCTGCCCGGCGACGACCATGGCGGCACCAACGCCGTGGCACCGCTGTTCACCCCGCTCGGCTTGTCGCCGCCCACGCGCGTGCTGCAGGGCCACTCGGTCACTGTGGCGCTGGCGCTGGTGGGCCACATGGATCTGATCGGCCTCTTCGTCGAGCCGCTCGCAGGGCTCAGCTTCAAGCGCCACGGCATCCGGCGCGTCGAGGTGCGCGAGACGATGCCGATACTGAACGTGTGCGTGGTGCGCCGCCGCGGGCAACCGTCGACGCCGGCGGCGCAGCATTTCATTGAGTGCATTCAGCGGGCGTCGGCTGCGGCGATGAAGGGGTAGCGGAGAGAGGTGTGGCTCAAAGCCCGAACAGCAGCACCACGAGAACGACGGCGGCGCCAAGGGCAACGTAGCCGATGCCGGCCAGCAGCAGCGCGAAGCCGACGAGATAGATCACGCGTCGGCCCCAATCCGGCGCGCTCGGTACGCAGCGCCAATAGACCAGCGCGGCCGCGAGGATCAGCACGCCCTCGATCGCATAAGCGATGACGCGCGCGGCCTCGCTGGAATGGAAAAGCGACTGGTTCAGCCACATGCCGAAAACTCCTGCGAGCGGGATCAAGGCCGTCCAGGCGAGCACGCCGAGTGCGAGGCGCCCCGCCGTTTTCAGCGGATGGCCTTCGTACAGCATGGATTTCTGTGCCGAATGCTCATTGGCAGTCATGAATTTCCTCCCTGATTGGCGTTTCGAAATGGAACGCATCTGGAGGCGATGCTAGGGGCGCGCACGCCAAAACACTGTTCTCAAATGAGGCTTCCGCGCATTCGGAATCCGTGCCGCTTCCGCACGCCGAAAGGGCCGTCAAGCCTCCATGGCCTTGGTTCAACGCCAGGACATCAGCGTCCCGAGGACGAGGGTGACGCCGAGATTCGCGAGAGGGCCAGCGACCGTCAGCAGCAAAGCAAAGCCGACGAAGTAGGCCACGCGCCGGCCCCAGTCCGGCGCGCGTGGCACGCAATACCAGTAGAGCAATGCGGCCAGGAGGATGCGGATTCCGTCTGCCGCATAGCTGGTGAGGCGCATGCCCTCGTCGGAATCAAAGACCGACCAACCCAACCACAGGCAAAGGAATCGCACCTGTGGGACCAAGAAGACCCAGGCGAGCGCGGCAAACACAAGGCGTCCTGCCGTCTTCGTCGGAGCGCCTCGCCCTTGAATGGGTGAACGCTGGGGCTCGGGGCCACCCGCCTGTACCGCGTGAACGTCGAGGTCGAGGGACGGTGCGCGCCCAGCCGATTTTTCATTGGCAGTCATGAACTTTTTTCCCTGATTGGCGTTTCGAAATGGAACGCTCTGGAGGCGATGCTAGAGGAGCGAGCATCAAAACACTGTTCTCAAATGAGGCGTCCGCTCATCCGGGATTCCTGCCGTTTCCGCACGCCGGAAGCGCCGCCGGGCCACGCCCATCGCCTCTGCTCAACGCCAGAACATCAGCAGCATCGCGACGAGCAGTTGGACGCCGAAGACCACGACGGCGCTGGCGACCATCAGCAGCGCCACGAAGCCGACGAAGTAGGCCGCGCGTCGGCCCCAGTGCGGCACGCTGGGTACGCAATACCAATAGAGCAGCGCGGCCATGCCGATGTGGCATGCCCCGATCACGTACAGGATGACGCGTGAGGCTTCGGGGGAAGCAAAAAAGACCGAGGTGCCCAGCCACAGGAAGAGAAGTTCCACCAGCGGGACCACGGTGACCCAGGCCAGCACGCCGAGCGCAAGGCGTTTCGCCGTCTTCATGGCAGGGCCTCGCTCTCGACGCAGTGGACGATGGGATGCGCCGGTTCCCGTCCGGTCGATTTCTGAGGGGCAGTCATGAATTTCCTCCGTGATGGCGTTTCGAATGGAACGCTCTGACGCCTGATCCTATCGGCGAGGGCTCGCGATAGCCATCAAATGAGAATTTCTCTCATCCATAATCCCCTCCCGCTTCCGCACACCGGAAGTGCCATCAGGCCGCCAGGAGGTGCGCCGCCAGAACATCCAAGGGTTTTGAATGAAGAGAGTTTGTGTGAGCCTCGCGCTCGCCGCCGTGCAGGCAGCGCACGCGCAATCCGTGCCTGCGTCCGCAAGCGAAGCGAGTGAGTTGAGCACCGTCAACGTCGAAGCCTCGCGTGCCAACGGCTTCCTGGCCGAGACGGTCGAGGCGGGCACGTTCCGGGGCGCGTCGGTCATGGACGTGCCGGCCACGGTCAACACGGTGACGCGCGAGGTGATCGAGCTGCAGGGCGCCACCGGCGTGTACGACGTGCTGCGCAACACGGCCGGCGTGACGCGCCAGCAGAACGGCGGCGACACCTTCGACCAGCTCGTCATCCGCGGCATCGCCGTGGAGAACCGCACCAACTACCGCCTCAACGGCGCGCTCGCGATTCCCAACGTGTCCGAGATCCCGATGGAGAACAAGGAGCGCGTCGAAGTGCTCAAGGGCGCATCGGCGCTGTACTACGGCTTCACCACGCCGGCGGGGGTCATCAACTTCGTCACCAAGCGCGCGGGGCGCACGCCCGTGACCTCGCTCGGGATGAGCGTCGACAACCAGGGCGGGCTGCAGGGGCAGGTCGACATCGGTCGCCAGTTTGGCGAGAACGACCAGTTCGGGCTGCGACTGAATGCGGCCGGCGGCCAGCTGGGCTCGACGATCGATGGTGTCGACGGCGACCGCAAATTCGTCTCGGCCGCGCTCGACTGGCGCGTGAACCGGCGGCTCACACTGAAGGCCGACATCGAGCACTACCGCAAGCGCATCACCGAGCAGGCCGGCATCGCGCGGCTCGCGGCCGTGAACGGCGTCATCGCGCTGCCGGCGCTGCCCGATCCGCACAAGCTGCTGGCGCCACCCTGGGCCGTGTTCGAGGCCGAGGTCACCAACACGCAACTGCGCGCCGACTACGCCTTGAGCGACAACTGGGCGATCAGCGTGGAAGCCGGCCATTCCGAGGCCGAGCGCGACCGGCGCCTGGCGCAGTTCAGCAACTACAACGTGCGCACCGGCATCGGCCGCCTCACGGGCAACGTGCAGCATCTTGAGCAACGCTCCGACTTGCTGCGCACCGAGCTGTTCGGCACCTTCGCCACCGGCCCGCTGCAGCACGAGCTGACGCTCGGCGCGGCGCGCAGCGACAAGACGCAGGCGCCGGTCTTCCAGCGCAACTACGGCGGCGCGACCACGCTGCAGAACCTCTACAACCCCGTGCCCATCGGCGCGCTGGCATTGAGCGCGATGCCGTCGCGGCCCACTTCGGGCGCGCAAGACAGCGAGGAGCTGGGCCTGTACGCGCTCGACCGCATCACCTTCTCGCCGCAGTGGCAGCTGGTGGCCGGCTTGCGCCATACGCGCTACCAGAGCTGGCAGGGCGCGAGCGCCACGCTGCCGGCCCTCGACTACAGCGTGCGCAAGACCACGCCGCTGGCGGCGCTGAGCTACAAGTTCACGCCCGATCTCATGGCCTACGTGTCGTACTCGCAGGGCGTGGAAGAGGGCGAGGTCGCGCCGGCCGGCACCGCCAACCAGAACACGCGCATGCCGCCGGGCGTGAGCCGGCAGAAGGAAGTCGGCCTGCGCTGGCTGACCGGCAGCGGCACGCTGTTGTCGGGTGCGCTGTTCGACATCGAACGGCCCGGCGCCTACACCGACAGCGCCAACACCTTCGTGGCCAGCGGGCGCCAGCGCTACCGCGGCTTCGAGGTGTCGGCGCAAGGCCGGCTCACGCCCGCGCTGGCGTGGCAGCTCTCGGCTCAGTGGCTCGACGCCGAGTTCCGCCGCATCAATGCGCAGTACGACGGCAAGCGACCCGAGAACACGGCGCGCACCACGGCGAGCGCGTTCCTCTCGTACGACATCGCGGCGGTGCCGGGGCTGTCGGTCAACGGCGGCGCGTACTTCACCGGGCGGCGCCCGATCGACGACCTGAACCAGGGCTTCATCGGTGGCGCGACGGTCTTCGGCCTTGGCGCGCGCTACGTCGCGCAGCTCATGGGCAAGCGCACCACCTTCCAGCTGAACATCGACAACGTGGGCGACAAGCGCTACTGGTCGGCGGCCGGCACGCGGCTGGCGGTGGGCACGCCGCGTACGATCAAGGCCCTGGTCAAGGTCGATCTTTGACTCGTTGAGTGAAGTCCCCGCCGCGGCGGGGCTTTCTGTTTTTCGCTTCCCCTTCTTTCTGCTGTCTGTTTTTCATGGCCTTGCTGCGTCGCGTCTGGTTCCAGATCCATTGGTTCATCGGCATCACGGCGGGCAGCGTGGTGGTCGTCATCGGCCTGAGCGGCGCGACGCTGTCGTTCCGCGCCGAGATCACCGACCTGCTGAACCCGACCCCGGCGGCGGCGGCCGCACCCGCCTTGGCACCGCCTGCGCTCGTCGCGCGCGTGCAGGCCGAGATGCCGGGGCGGCGCATTTCGACCGTGGCCGTGTCGACCGAGCCCGGGCGCGCCGCGCGCATCGGCTTTGCGCCGCCGCCCGGCGAGCGGCGCGGCGAGACGCGCTTCGTCGATGCCACCACCGGCGCGCTGCTGCCCGATCCCGTGGGCGAGCACTTCTTCGAGTTCGTCGAAGAGCTGCACCGCTGGCTCCTGCTACCGCGCGACGACGGCAAGCCCATCACCGGTTCTCTGGCCGGCCTGTTGCTGCTGCTCGCACTGTCGGGCCTGTACCTGCGCTGGCCGCGCCGCCCCTTCGCGTGGCGCCAGTGGCTGCGCATCGACTTCGCGCTGCGCGGCCGCGCCTTCCTGTGGAACCTGCATGCGGTGGTCGGCACCGTCGCGCTGCTGGCCTACGTGGTGTCGACCACCACGGGCATGTACTGGGCCTTCGACGGGCTGCGCAAGGTGGTCGACGGCGCCGTCGGCGAAGCCCGCGTGATGCGCGCCGAACGCGCGCCGGCCGATGCGCCGGTGACGCTCGACCTGGCGCGCGTCTGGCAAGCATTCACCGACACCACGCGCGGCGACTGGACCCAGGTGACGCTGCGGCTGCCCGCGCGCAACGGCACGCAGGTGGAGGCCGTCTACCTGCGCACGCACGCCGAGCACGAGCGCGCGCGCAACCGCTTGTACCTGCAGGCCGCGACTGGCGAGACGCTGCGCCACGAACGCTATGCCGACAAGCGGCCCATGGGCCGCTTCGTGAACAGCATCTATCCGCTGCACATGGGCACCTACTGGGGCCTGCCGGGGCGCATCGTGATGATGCTCACCAGCCTGGGGCTCGCGCTCTTCGCGATCAGCGGCTGGATGATGTACCTCGGCCGGCGCCGCACCGCGAAGGCCGTGCGCGCCGAGCGTGCGCGGCTCGATGCGGCCGCCGTGCCCGCCACCTCGGGCGATGCGGGGCAGGTGCTGGTCGCCTTCGCGAGTCAGACCGGCCATGCCGAGCGCCTCGCGCTGCAGACGGCGGGTGCGCTGCAAGCCGCCGGGGTTGCGGCGGTGGTGCGGCCCGTGTCTGCGTTGAGCGCTGATGCGCTGCTGCATTTCCGGCAGGTGCTGTGGGTCGCGAGCAGCTTCGGCGAGGGCGATCCGCCCGACAACGCGCGCGCCTTCGCCCGTGCGTTCGCGCGGCAAAGCGGCCCGGGGTTGCGCCATTTGCGCTACGGCCTGCTCGCACTCGGCGACAGCCACTACGCCACCTTCTGCGGCTTCGGTCGCAAGCTCGACCACGACCTTCGCAACCAGGGCGCGCAGCCGCTGTTCCCAATGATCGAGGTGGACGGCGAAGACCCGCTGGCGCTCGCACGTTGGCACAATGCGCTGCGCGAGAGCTTCGGGGTGCGCGACGCCACGTGGCCCGCATCGGACGCAACGCCCGCACCGCGCTTCGACGCATGGCGGCTCGATGGCCGACGGCTGCTCAACGCCGGCAGCCAGGGCGATCCGCTGTTCGAGATCGAACTGCGGCGCGTCGATGGCAATGACGCAGCGAACTGGGCGCCCGGTGCGCTGGTCGAGATCGTGCCGCGCCAGATGCACGACGACGGCGCCCCGGCGCCCGCGCCGCGCAGCTACTCGGTCGCATCGATTTCGTCCGACGGCGCCGTCCAACTGCTGGTGCGGCAGGCGCGGCACGACAACGGCCTGGGCGTGGCCTCGGGCTGGCTCACGGTCGGCGCGCCGATGGGTGCGGAGCTCGCGCTGCGCCTCGTCGCCAACCCGGGCTTCGCGCTGCCCGACGATGCGCGGCCTTGTGTCTTCATCGGCAACGGCTCGGGCTTCGCGGGCCTGCGCGCGCTGCTGCGCGAGCGTGCACGCCGCGGGCATGGCCGCAACTGGCTGGTGTTCGGCGAACGGCAGGCCGCGCACGACGGCTTCGGCGCGGAGGAAGTCGCGGCATGGCAGGCCGGTGGCCTCGTGGCGCGCGCCGACTTCGTCTACTCGCGCGACCAGGCGCAGCGCGTGTACGTGCAGGACCGCCTGCGCGATGCCGCCGAAGCGCTGAAGCAGTGGGTGGACGAAGAGGGCGCGATCGTCTTCGTGTGCGGCAGCCTCGAAGGCATGGCGCCGGGCGTGGACGCAGCGCTCATCGAGGTGCTGGGCGAGAGCGGCATGGACGCGCTCATCGCCGAGGGCCGATACCGCCGCGACGTGTATTGATCAGCCGGGCGGAAAGTCCACGCCCGGCTCACCCGTCTGCCAGGGCACGTACTTGTGCATGACGCGCGTGAACAGATCCGACGCGGTCCATCCCGTGAGCCAGGCCTGCAGGCGTGGCCATGGTTGCGCATCGAACCAGGCCATATCGACCATCGCGAACTGGCGCACGAAGGGCATGAGTGCCGCATCGGCCAGCGTGGCATGCGCGCCGGCCAGCTGTGCCGACATCGCGAGCCTGTCTTCGAGCCCTTGCAGGAAGCGCGCGCCCTCGTCGCGTGCGGAGCCTTCCGATGCGGGGTAACGCGCCGGGTACTTGTAGCGGTCGAGCAGCGGCTTGAAGTCGTTGTCGCAGGCGGCGATCAACGCGAGCAGGTCATCGAGCGTGTCGCGCTCCGGGGCCAGCCAGCGCAGCGGATCGTGGCGGCGCAGCGCCCACAGCATCACGTCCAGGCTTTGCTCCAGCACCGTCGCGCCGCTGTCGAGCACCAGCACAGGCACCGTGCCCTTGGGCGAGGCCGCGAGCATCTCGGCGGGCTTGCGCTTCAGCTCGATCTCGCGCAGTTCGCAATGCTGTTCGCTCGCCACCAGCGCGAGCCGGGCCCGCATCGCATACGGGCAGCGGCGGAACGAATAGAGCACGGGGAGGGCGGAATCGGGCATGCGAACGAAAGATGAACAAGGGAAGCCGGCCGATTGTCGAACCATCGGGCCGGGGCGCGCGGCGGCGGGTTTTTCCTCACAATCGACCGCCATGGGCGAACGTCTTTTCCTCCGGCTCCACGACGACCCGCTGCACGGGCCGGAATCGGGCGTGCCCGACGACACGCTGCAGGTGCTGCCGGTTGCGCCGGCCCTGCAGTCGCATGTCTCGCACCTGATGATGTACCGCGAGACCTTCGCGCCCGGCCACGAGATGCGCGAGCGCGTGCTGCCCGACGGCGCGATCCGTCTCGTCTTCAACTTCGGTGATGCGCCTTCGGCCGACGACGCGCCGGGCCAGGCGGTCGAAGCCATCGGCGCGTTCGCGGCGCCCGCCGTAGTGCGGATGCGCGACACGGTCGAAGGCCTGTCGGTGGCGCTGCGTCCCGGCGCGGCAGCCGTGTTGCTCGGCGTGCCGGCCGGCGAGATCGCGGGCCGCGCGGTGCATCTCGACGAACTCTGGGGCGGCGAGGGCACGGCGCTGCTCGCGCAAATGGCCGACGCGCACGGCGATGTCGCACGCGCCGACCTGCTGCAGCAGGCGCTGATGAAGCGGTTGCAGAAAGCCGGCGACAGCGCACCGCCGGCCGCCGCCATGCACGCCGCACGGCTCATCGCCGCCGCCGACGGGCGCCAGGCCTTGCGCGAGGTCGCGCAGGCCGTCGGCGTCGGCGAGCGCCGGCTGCAGCAGATCTTTCATGCGCACGTCGGGCTGTCGCCGCGCGCCTGGGGCCGGCTCGCGCGGCTGCATGCCTGCCTGCGCGCGCTGCGCTTGCACAGCGCGCCGGCCTGGGCCGACATGGCGCTGGACCACGGGTTCTACGACCAGTCGCACCTCGTCAACGAGTTCCGCGCCCTGTGCGGCGTGACGCCCACCGAGTTCCTTGGGCGCCGGGTTTCGGTTTCTTCCAAGACGGCGCGCTGAGGCCGGCCTATCGTGGCGGCTCGTCCTGCCAAAGGACTCTCACCGAACGAAGGAGCAACCAAGAATGACAGAAGCCCCCTCCACCCCTGACGCCTCGCTTCGTCCGCTGGCGGGCCGCGTGGCCGTGGTGACCGGCGCCAGCCGCGGCGCGGGCCGTGGCATCGCGCAGGAACTGGGCGCGGCCGGCGCCACCGTGTACGTGACCGGGCGCAGCACCCGCGGGCGGCCGGCCGACAGCTACGGACAGCTGCTCGCGCTGTCCGAGCTGGCCGCCTTGCCCGGCACCATCGACGACACCGCCGACGAGGTCACGCGGCTCGGCGGGCGCGGCATCGCCGTGGCCTGCGACCACACGCAGGAAGACGAGGTGGCGGCGCTGTTCGCGCGCGTCGAGCGCGAGCAGGGCCGGCTCGACCTGCTCGTGAACAACGCCTGGGGCGGCCACGAAACTTTCACGGGTGTCTTCGAGGCGCCGTTCTGGGAACACCCGCTGTCCAACTGGGATTCGATGTTCGACCGCGGCGTGCGCAACCACCTCGTGGCCAGCCGCTGCGCAGCGCCGGGCATGGTGGCGCGCAAGCAGGGCCTGATCGTCACCACCACCTTCTGGGACCGCGGCCACTACCTGCGCGGGAACCTGTTCTATGACCTCGCCAAGGCGTCGATGACGCGGCTGGCCTTCGGCATTGCGCAGGAGTTGCAGCCGCACGGTGTGGCGTCGGTGGCCGTGTCGCCGGGCTGGATGCGCACCGAGTTCGTGCTCGCGGGCCACAAGACCGACGAGGCGCACTGGCAGGAACGCCCCGCGCTGGCGCGCACCGAATCGCCTCGCTACCTGGGCCGCGCAGTGGCCGCGCTGGCGGGCGATGCGCAGGTGCTCGACAAGACCGGCCAGGTGCTGCGCGTGGGCGACCTCGCGCGTGCCTACGGCTTCACCGACATCGACGGCCGGCACGTCGAGCCGTTCGAGATGTAGGCCGAGCTACGACAGTTCGCGCACGTCGATGCGAAAGCGCAGCTCGGGCGCGCCGCCGAGCCCGGGCTCGGTGATGAACTCTTCGACCAGCACACCGCCGTTGGCGCGGATCACGCGCTGCGAGGCGAGGTTGTCGGGGCTGGTCGTGATCTCGACGTGGTCTAGGCCGATGGCGCGCGCATCGGGCAGCAGCGCGCGCAGCGCGGCGGTGGCATAGCCCCGGCCGCTTTTCCACGGCACCACGCCGTAGCCGATGTGGCCGAGGCAGTACGAAGGCAGGGCGTTGGTGCCCGGCTGCCAGCGCAGCTGGATGCTGCCGCAGAACTCGCCGTCCCACAGCCAGCGCCGGTAGCCCGGCAACCGGGGCACGGTGCCGCCGGTGGGCAGCGCGATGGGCGGGCCCTTGGCCTCACGGTCGACGAGGCCGGCGAGAAAGCCTTCGGGGTCGGTGCGGATCAGCGCCAGTTCTTCGCGGCCGGCTTCGGCCCGCAGGTTGTTGGGCGACCAGCCGCGCTCCAGTGCGGCGATGTAGCCGGGCAGGTGCTCGGGCGACGGCCAGACGAGTTGCAGTGCGGAGAGGGGCATGGGAAACGGTCCTTGTGGTCCTTGTCTTTGAAGATCAGTACGAACGCAGGGCGATGCCCCAGCGCCCCTCGGCCTGCACGACGATCCAGAGGTTGGCGTGCGTGCTGAGCACCGCGCCGGCTGCATCGCGCCGCGTGTAGTGCACGACGAAGTGCACCTTGTCGTGGCTCACGAGCACGGGCTCCTTCTTCTCGTACTGCGTGCGCGCCCAGCCGCCGGCCTTGAGCGTGTCGAAGAGATCGACCGGGTGCTGGCCGGGCACGGGCCAGTCGAGCCGTTGTGCCCCCGAGAGCATCGTGTGCGGAAAGTGCAGCTCGGCGTCCATGCCGCGCGTGTCCGAAGCGTTGAAGGCCGCCGTGAAGCGGTCGAGGCAGGCCGACGCGGCCTCGACGATGGCGGCGTGCGGTGCGTCGGAGGGCGGCGGGGCGACGAAGGCGGAAAAGTCGGTCATGCGTCGGATGGTAAGGCGAGCGTGCGGCCGGGATGTGCGTGGCGATATAAATGCAACCGAGTTGCGACAGTTCATATAATGCAACTCCATTGCATTTGAAGAACGAGTCCCTCATGGCCGATCGCCTTCCCGTCACCGTGCTGTCCGGCTTCCTGGGCGCTGGCAAGACCACGCTGCTCAACCACATCCTGCACAACCGCGAGGGCCGCCGCGTGGCGGTGATCGTCAACGACATGAGCGAGGTCAACATCGACGCCGCGCTGGTGCGCGAAGGCGGCGCCGCGCTGTCGCGCACCGACGAGAAGCTGATCGAGATGAGCAACGGCTGCATCTGCTGCACGCTGCGCGAAGACCTGCTGATCGAGGTCAAGCGGCTCGCCAAGGAAGGGCGCTTCGACCAGCTCGTGATCGAGTCGACCGGCATCTCCGAGCCGCTGCCCGTGGCCGAGACCTTCACCTTCGCGGGCGAAGACGGCCAGAGCCTGGCCGACGTGGCGCGGCTGGACACCATGGTCACGGTGGTCGATGCCTTCAACTTCCTGCGCGACTACGGCTCGTCCGACAGCCTGGGCCAGCGCGGCCAGTCGCTGGGCGACGAAGACACGCGCACGGTGGTCGACCTGCTGATCGAGCAGATCGAGTTCTGCGACGTGCTCGTGGTCAACAAGACCGACCTCGTGACGGCGGAAGAACGCGCGCGGCTGATGGCCATCTTGCGCAGCCTCAACCCGCGTGCGCGCATCGAGGAATCGGAGTTCGGCCGCGTCGCGCTCGACCGCGTGCTCGACACGGGCCTGTTCGACTTCGAGCAGGCCGAGCAGGCGCCCGGCTGGCTGGCCGAACTGCGCGGCGAGCACGTGCCCGAGAGCGAGGCCTACGGCATCCGCAGCTTCGTGTACCGGTCGCGCCTGCCGTTCCATCCGAAGCGCTTCTGGGACCTGGTGCAGAGCGAGTGGGAGGGCGTGGTGCGCTCCAAGGGCTTCTTCTGGCTCGCGAGCCGCCCGACCCGCGCGGGTTCGTGGTCGCAGGCCGGCGGTGCCTGCCGCTACGGCGTGGCGGGCCTGTGGTGGGCAGCCGTGCCGCGCGAACACTGGCCGACCGACCCCGACGGGCTCGAACTCATCCGCAAGAACTGGGACGACGCCACCGGCGACGCGCGCCAGGAGCTGGTGCTGATCGGCATCGACATGGACGAAGCGGGCCTGCGCGCACGGCTCGATGCCTGCCTGCTCACGCCGAACGAGATGCGCTTCGGCCCTTCGTGGTGGCAGAACCTGCCCGATCCGTTTCCGTCGTGGAACGCGTAGGGAAGTTCAGTCGGCGGCGCTGCCGGACTGCAGGGCCTGCTGCACCAGCCGCGCCATGGCCGATGCGTTCTCGCTGCCGACGGCGGCCAGCCCCTGCACCGTGCCTTGACGGTCCGGCAGGGCCTCGTCCTGGCTGGCCTTGAGCTTGCCCTCGAGGCGGTCGATGGGGATCTCGATGCCCACCACGGCGCGCGCCAGCTTGCGGATGAAGGCTTCGGGCGCGTCGGTGGTCTGCCAGGGCACGGGCTGGCCGGCCTCGTTCGCCGCGGTGAGGCGCGCGAGCAGGTCGAGCAGCCAGGCCTCGTCGTCGATGGCGCGCGCGATGCCGTGCGCGTGGGCAACGGCGTAGTTCCAGGTCGGCACCACCTGGCCGTGTTCGGCCTTGCCGGGGTACCAGCCGGGCGTGATGTAGGCCTGCGGCCCCTGGAACAGCACGACCGACGGCGCCGACGCATCGAGCTGGCGCCACACCGGGTTCGCGCGCGACACGTGGCCGAGCAGCGTGCCGAACGGGCCGCGCGAGCGGTCGAGCAGAAAGGGCAGGTGGTTGGCGACCAGCCCATCGGCGGCCGGCACGACCCAGGCGCCCAGCGGATGCGCGTCGATCAGCGCGTGGCTCGCGCCGAGGTCGGGCTGGCGGTGATGACGGGAGACGTACACGCGCGGCTCGCCGCTAGCGCGCGCAGTCGCCGC
This sequence comes from Variovorax sp. EBFNA2, assembly GCF_033802765.1. Lineage (NCBI taxonomy): Bacteria > Pseudomonadati > Pseudomonadota > Betaproteobacteria > Burkholderiales > Comamonadaceae > Variovorax > Variovorax sp. EBFNA2. The sequence continues at coordinate 4,555,336 of NZ_CP138496.1, read as the reverse complement.
ACATGCCGTGCAGCGTGAGCGCCGTGTGCCGCGTGTCGATGCCCTGCTTGCGCAGCGCCCTGCCGAGCCGGCCCATCACCTTGGGCAGTTCGGGGTCGGAGGGCAGCGCCAGCACCTTGTGGCACTGGTCGCATTCGAAGGTGTTGCCCGAGGCGGTGTCGACGTGCCGTGCGAAGCGGTTGACCCGGTCGGCGGCCACGCGGCGGTCGCACAGGCCGGCTTCGACCAGCCGGTCGAGCACGCGGTAGAGCGTGACGCGGTCGGGCGGTTCGCCCGTGGCGGCGGTGTAGGCGGCGGCCACTTCCTCGTGGGTCAGCGGCTGCGAGCCGTGCTCGAGCAGTTCGAGCACGGTCTGGGCGGCGCGCGTCACGCGCAGCCCGCTGCCGCGCAGCAGCGCCTCGCTGTCGAAGGCGGGGGCAGGCGACGATGTCTTCGGGGGCGGGGTGGGGGTCTTCATGCGAAACGCCATTGTGTTGCATCCGGCGCGTCCTTGCGACGGCAAGGGCGCGCAGAGAAACCCGCACGCCGGATGTTGCGAGGTGCAAGTCAGCCAACCGGCCGTTTCGCGGCGGCCCGGGGTGCCCGAATGCGCTAAGGTCCGGACATTCGCATTCCTGAATACCTTCGTTGACCATGTCCCGTCCTCCCATCGAAATCGAAACCGCCCCGAACCCCACCGCCACGGTGGTCCTGATGCACGGCCTGGGCGCCGACGGCAACGACTTCGTGCCGATTGCGGGCGAACTCGACCTGTCGGCCGTGGGCCCCGTGCGCTTCGTGTTTCCCAATGCGCCGGTGATTCCGGTCACGCTGAACAACGGCTACCAGATGCCGGCATGGTTCGACATTGCCGGGGCCGATTTCAACGTGCAGGAAGACGCCGCGGGCCTGCGCCGCTCGCAAGCCACCATCGAGGCCGTGATCGCGAACGAGAAGGCCCGCGGCATCGCCGCCAGCCGCATCGTGGTGGCCGGGTTTTCGCAGGGCTGCGCCATGGCGCTGCTGACCGGCCTGCGCCACACCGAGCGCCTGGGCGGCATCGTCGGCCTGTCGGGCTGGCTGCCGCTGGCGGCGAGCACCGCGGCCGAGCGCCATGCGGCCAACCACGACACGCCCGTGTTCCTCGGCCATGGCCGGCAGGACCCGATGGTGCCGCTGGCACGCGCCACGCAATCGCGCGACGCACTCACCGCCCTGGGCTACAGCGTCGAATGGCACGAGTACGCGATGGCGCATTCGGTCTGCATGGAAGAAGTGGCCGACCTGAACGCCTTTTTGCTGCGCGTGCTGCGCTGACGCGCCAGCGGGCCGCTGCGGCAACCCACGAGACAGACAGAGAGACACGGAAGGAGACCGCCATGATCCTCGTCATCGGACACGCCCTCGCCAAGGCCGACACCCTGCAGGCGATGTTGGCCATCAGCGTGGAGCACGTGCTGCGCTCGCGCGCCGAGCCCGGCTGCATTTCGCACGACGTCACGACCGACGTGCAGGACCCGCTGCGGCTCACCTTCGTGGAGCGCTGGAACGACATGGCGGCGCTGCAGGCGCACTTTCGCGTCGACGCATCGCGCGCTTTCGCCAAGGCGCTCGCGGCCATGGCCGACGGCATGCCGTCGATCCATGTCTACCAGTCGGACGAGATCGACCTGTCGGCAGGCCGCGCCAAGGCCTGAGTTTGGCCCCCGTTTCGCACTGGAATGCGCGTGATGTTTGAGAAGGCAGCTATGAAAAAGGTAGCAAAAAACAGCATAGCCGGATGCGGGATTCCCTGCTTCAGCAGTGCCAGTCCGCCCGTGCTACCTTCCAGCCCCACAGAAGATTGATGGGTCATAAGAACATGAGCAACAGATTGCAGGAGAGGCTGGGCGCACTCCCGGCCGCGCGATTGAAGGGCATGCGTCGCGGCATCGAGAAGGAAAGCCTGCGCGCGTTGCCCGACGGCAAGCTGGCCCTCACGCCGCATCCGCTGGCGCTGGGCTCGGCGCTCACACACCCGCACATCACGACCGACTTCAGCGAGTCGCAGCTCGAACTCATCACGGGCGTGCACGCGGGCGTGGAGTCGGCCATTGAAGAGCTCACGCGGGTGCACCAGTTCACCTACCGCGTGCTCGACCAGCTCGGCGACGAGCGCCTGTGGGTGTCGAGCATGCCCTGCGGCCTGCCGACCGACGAGACCATTCCGATCGGCCGCTATGGCTCGTCGAACGTGGGCCGTGCCAAGAGCGTGTACCGCATGGGCCTGAGCCACCGCTATGGCCGCCGCATGCAGACCATTTCGGGCATCCACTACAACTGGTCGTTGCCCGATGTGTCGAGCGAAGAGTACTTCGCGCTCATCCGCAACTTCCGCCGCCACGCCTTCCTGCTGCTGTACCTGTTCGGCGCCTCGCCGGCCCTGTGTTCGAGCTTTGTCGCGGGCCGCCCGCACGCGCTGCAGCCACTGGGCGACGGCAGCATGTACATGCCGCACGGCACCTCGCTGCGCATGGGCCCCCTGGGCTACCAGAGCGAGGCCCAGGCGTCGCTGGCCGTGAGCTACAACAGCCTGGAAGGCTACGGCGCTTCGCTGCAGGACGCGCTCACGCGTCCGTGGCCGGCCTATGAGGCCATCGGCATCCGCAACCTCGGCGGCGACTACAACCAACTGGGCACCAGCCTGCTGCAGATCGAGAACGAGTTCTACGGCACCATCCGCCCCAAGCGCGTCATTCATTCCGGCGAGCGCCCGCTGCATGCGCTGCGCGAGCGCGGCGTGGAGTACGTCGAGGTGCGCCTGATGGACCTCGACCCCTTCGAGACCGTCGGCATCAACGCGCAGACCATGCGCTTCATCGACGTGTTCCTGCTGCACTGCCTTTTGAGCGACAGCCCCGACGACACGCCGCAGGAAATCGCCGACCTGGCGCAGAACCAGCACCTCACGGCCGCGCGCGGCCGCGAGCCGGGCCTGAAGCTGCGCCGCGACGGGCGCGAAATCGGCTTGGCCGATTGGGGCCTGGAACTCGTCGAACAATGCATGCCAATTGCCGCCGCGCTCGACGCGGCGCAAGGCGGCACGCAGCACGTCGACGCGGTGCGTGCCGCCCGGGCCGGCCTCGAGAACCCCGACAGCCTGCCGTCGGCGCGCGTGCTCGCGGCCATCGAGCAGCAGCACGGCAACTCGTTCGTCGGCTTCGTGCGCGCCCAATCGGAGCAGACCCGCGCCGCGCTGCTCGCGCTGCCGTTCTCGGCCGAGCAGCAGGCGGAGTTCGAGCGCATGACGGCCGAGTCGATCCAGGCGCAGAAGCGCATCGAGGCGGCCGACACCATGCCTTTCGAGATCTACCGCGAGCAGTACGTCTCGCCGGCGCGCCTGGGCATGGCCCCCGGCCGCCTGCCGGTCGCCGCCTGAAGCGACGGCCGGGCGGCGCGCACCGACAGCGCCGCTGGCCGATGGCCTACAGCCATTGGCCTGTCCGGCTCACCGCAGTGCAGTGGGTAACCCGGAAGATGGCGTCATGCGCAGCCAAGCTTCGGATCCGGGACACTCACCATGACGCTCCATGCCTACCTGGTCGAGGACAGCCCCGTGATCCGCGAGAACCTCGTCGGCTTTCTCGAGGATGTGGCCGATGCGCATGTGGTCGCGTCGGCCAGCACGGCCGACGAAGCGCTCGACTGGCTGAGCCACCACCAGCGCGACTGGGACCTGGCCATCATCGACTTGTTCCTGCAGCGCGGCAACGGGCTGGCCGTAATCCACGCCTGCCGCCACCGCGCCCCGCACCAGAAGGTGGTGGTGCTCAGCAACTACGCCACCGCCGACATGCGCCAGCGCTCGCAGCAGCTGGGCGCCGACGCCTTCTTCGACAAATCGGCCGAGCTCGACCAGCTGGTCGCGTACTGCGCCACGGTCCAGCCGTCGCATGGGTGACTCGCCGCGGGGCTGCGCGGGCGCGAACGGGGCGGGGAACTGAGGTAAAACGCCGGGTTGCCGCCCCGCGGCGCCCGTCTTTTCCAACCCCCAACAGACAGCGAGCAGAGACCTCATGAGCAACAGCACCTCCATCGACTTCCAGGGCCGCGTGGCCATCGTGACCGGCGCGGGCGGCGGCCTGGGCCGCCAGCACGCGCTGGCGCTGGCGGCGCGCGGCGCCAAGGTGGTGGTCAACGATCTGGGCGGCGCACGCGACGGCTCCGGCGGCTCGGTCAGCGCTGCGCAGGCGGTGGTCGACGAGATCAAGGCGGCCGGCGGCGAGGCGATCGCCAATGGCGCTTCGGTGACCGATTTCGAGGCCGTGCAGGCCATGGTCCAGCAGGCGGTCGACGCCTGGGGCCGCGTCGACATCCTGATCAACAACGCCGGCATCCTGCGCGACAAGAGTTTCGCCAAGATGGAGCTGGACGACTTCAAGCTCGTGGTCGACGTGCACCTGATGGGCGCCGTGAACTGCACCAAGGCCGTCTGGGCGCTCATGAACGAGCAGAAGTACGGTCGCATCGTGATGACCACGTCGTCGTCGGGCCTGTACGGCAACTTCGGCCAGAGCAACTACGGCGCTGCCAAGCTGGCGCTGGTGGGCCTCATGCAGACGCTGAGCATCGAAGGCGCCAAGAACGACATCCGCGTGAACTGCCTGGCGCCCACCGCTGCCACGCGCATGACGGAAGACCTGTTCCCCAAGGAAATGCTCGAGGCCTTCCGCCCCGAAGCCGTGGTGCCCGCGATGCTGGTGCTGGCCGCGCAGGACGCGCCCAACCGCACCATCCTCTGTGCCGGTGCCGGCACCTTCGAGGCCGCGCACATCACGCTCACGCAGGGCGCCTGGCTGGGCATTGCCGCCGACACGCCCGAGCAGCTGGCCGCGCGCCTGTCGGAAGTGACTGCGCGCGAGGGCGAGGCCGTGCCGCAGAGCGGTGCCGCCCAGGGCGCGAATGAAGTGGCCAAGGGCATGGCGAACGCCGGCCGGGGCTGAGCCGCGCTGCGGGCCTGAGAGGGCCCGCGCTGCCTGGCGGGCCCTGGTGGAAGCGCCGGGCTATTCGGCGACGAAGCCTTCGCCGTCCTTGCGGATCGAATCGCGTGTGCGGTGGTTGAGGCGGCCCAGCGTGTTGTCGAGCAGGCGCTTGAGCTTGTCGGCCGCGCCGCGGAAGGCCTCGTCGAGGCTGGCAGCGTGTTGTGTCACCGCGAGCGGCTGGTGATGCGCCAGGCGCGCCTCCATCACGCAGCACTTGTCGCCGGCGCCGGCCTTGTCGTGGTTCTCGTCGCTCAGGTGCACCTCGACGCGCGTCACGTCCTCGACGAAACGGCTCAGGTGCTGCTTGATCTCGGTGTCGGCCCAGCGCTCCAGCGTGTCCTTGTTGGTGATGCCATTGCTCGTGTTGACCTGAATCTGCATTGCGGATGTTCCTGCTGGATGGTGAACAAGCCTTCACTGTGCACCTGAAGAGTACCCCTGTGCGTAGGTGCGATGCCCTTATCAGCCTGGGCTCAGGCCGGCGCGTCAACTTTGGATGTACGAGGTCAGCTGCGTGATGGTCTGCTCGTGCTCGGAAATGATGTCGTCCATCAGGTCTTGAATCGAGATCATGCCGACCACCTTGTCGCCGTCGACCACGGGCAGGTGGCGAAATTTGCGTTGGCTCATGAGCGCCATGCAGGCGTGGGTCTGGGTCTGCGGGGTGACGGTCATCACGTCGGGCGTCATGATCTCGGCGACCTTCACCTCCTTGGAGTTCTTGCCCTGCAGCGCCACCTTGCGGGTGTAATCGCGCTCGGACAGAAAGCCCACGAGCTTCTCGCCGTCCATCACCATGAGCGCGCCCACTTCGAAATGCGCCAGCGTGGCCAGCGCGTCGAACACGCTGGTGTCGGGCGCGGTGCGCCAGGCGGCGGAATCGTGGCGCTTGAGCAGTTCGGAGACAGGTTTCATCGCGGGCACTCCATTCAGGGGTTTCGATCCGGCCGACGCATGTGGCGGTGCCGTGCTTCGGACAAATCATAGGGGCGGAACCGCCCCGCGCGATGCAAAAACCTGCGGGGTGTTGCGCGTGTCACGCCGTGCACACGAACCCCGGCGACTTTCAGAGGGAACTCAGGGCGCGGTGGCGAGCACGCGGCTCAGCGCCACGGCGTCGCCCACGACGTTCTTCACGAGGCCCTTTTCGTCGAAGGCCACCTGGAACTCCGACCAGCTGTCGCGCCAGTAGCGCCACACCGGCGCGTCCAGGCTCGGGTTCTCGCCGGCCACCGGGTAGCCGATGGCCATGAGCACCTGTTCGCGCGTCATGCCGGGCATCACCTTGCCCGCGACGATGGCCGCGCCGACCGCGGGCGGGAAGCTCGCGATCTTTCGCTTCGGGTCTTCGGTGACCACGTAGCGCTTGGCGAAGTCGATCAGCGTGATGTTGCGGCTGTAGTCGTTCTTGATGCGCTGCGGCTTGCCTGCGAGATCGACGTTGAAGAAGCGGAAGTCGTAGGCCGTGATGCGCGCCGGCGTGCCCACGGCGACGATGCGCGTGCCCTGTTCGTCGTAGTTGATGTCGCTGATCGAGTCGCCGTACGTGCGCATGTTGCAGCACAGGAAACCGTCGGTCAGCGGGCCGGGCGGCGGCGACGGGCGCTGGGCATGCGCCACGGTGGCGGACAGGATGGTGGTGGCCGCGAGCAGGGCGGCGGCGGCAAGGCGCTGGACCATGAAAGGATCTCCCTCGTTGTGACTTTTTGAAACGGCTGCAGGCGCAGCCGCGCGGATTCTAGGGGTGATCGGGCAGCCAGAAAGCCAGTGAATACGCCAGTTGGCGCTATCAAAAGTGAAGCATCGAGGAATCCGGCCGTTTCCCGGTTCACAATGCGCACCCGGCCTGCGAGGCCGGTCCCCTTCCAGACAGCGCGAAAGAAAGAGCATCCATCGATGGCGATCCAGTGGTTCCCCGGTCACATGTATTCGACCCAGAAGGCCATCACCGAACGGGTGAAGGACATCGACGTGGTGATCGAGCTGCTCGACGCGCGCCTGCCCGGCTCCAGCGCCAACCCGATGCTGGCCGAACTCACGGCCGGGCGGCCCACGCTGAAGGTGCTCAACAAGCAGGACCTGGCCGACCCCGAGCGCACGAAGCTTTGGCTCGCGCACTACAACGCGCTGCCCGCCACGCGCGCCATCGGGCTCGATGCGAGCCAGACCACGCCCGCGCAGCAGATCGTCAAGGCCTGCCACGAGCTGTCGCCCAACCGCGGCGGCATGGCCAAGCCGATGCGCGTGCTGATCTGCGGCATTCCCAACGTGGGCAAGTCGACCCTCATCAACACGCTGACGGGCGGACGCAAGGCCAAGACCGGCGACGAGGCCGGCATCACCAAGCTCGAGCAGCGCATCACGCTGGCCGACGACTTCTACCTGTGGGACACGCCCGGCATGCTGTGGCCGCGCATCATCGTGCCCAAGAGCGGCTACAACCTCGCGGCCAGCGGCGCGGTGGGGCGCAATGCTTTCGATGAGGAAGAGGTGGCGCTGGAACTGCTCGACTACCTCAAGGCGAACTACGCCGAGGGCCTGGTGGCGCGCTTCAAGCTCACGGAACTCGACGCGGCCACGCTGGCGTCCATGAAAGACGAGGACGTGCTCGATACCATCGGCCGCAAGCGCGGGGCGCTGCTGGGCAAGGGCAAGGTCAACCTGCAGAAGGCCGCCGAAATCGTGATGCACGAGTTCCGCGCCGGCAACCTGGGGCGCATCACGCTCGAGACGCCCGAAGAGTTCGCGCAATGGCTGGCCGCCGGCCAGCGCGCCGACGCCGAGCGCGCCGCGAAGAAGGCGGCGCGCGGCAAGAAGGGCAAGCAGAAACCAGAGGCGACCGAAGCGGACGCCAGCCGCACGGCAGACGAGTGAAGGTCTTGCGCGCGGCACGCTGAAGGCCGCGCGAGCCGCCCCTATCATCGAGACATGCAACGTCTCACGCGCCAGCGCAACGCCGTTTTCTCCGCCTTCAGCGACGCTGGCCGCGTGCTGACCGCCCCCGAAATCCTTGAACACGCACGGGCCATCGTGCCCGAGATCAGCCTGTCGACGGTGTACCGCCAGGTCGCGCTGCTGTTGGCCGACGGCGAGATCGCCAAGGTCGAGCTGCCGGGCGAACCGGCGCGCTACGAAGTGGCCTGCAAGGCCGACCCGCACGACCACCATTCGCACGGCGCCGGCGAGAGCGGCGATGCAGGGCGCCACCACCATCACTACTTCCATTGCTCGCACTGCGGGCAGGTGTTCCTGCTGCACGCGTGCCCGGGGCCGATGCACGACCTGGCGCCCAAGGGCTTTCAGGTGACGCACCACGAGGTCACGCTGCATGGCCTGTGCGCGGTGTGCGTCGAGGCCGGTGCGAAAGCACCCAAGGCGCACCCGCCGCACTGACGGCAGTGCGGCCCCGGAGTGCCGGGGAAGGTCGATAAAGTTATTGAGAATGAATTCGCAATAACGTATATTCGCGTGTCCGAACGAACTCCCCGGTCACGTCCATGCAAGTCCTGTCCTCGCTCAAAGAAGCCAAGAAGCGCCACCGCGATTGCCAGGTGGTGACGCGGCGCGGCCGCACCTACGTCATCTGCAAGTCCAACCCGCGCTTCAAGGCGCGGCAGGGCGGCGCGAAAAACAAGAACAAGCGCTGACCGCCTGGCGGCGTCGCCGCCAGCCTTCATTTCCCCTCGATGACCGCATCGGCGTGCGAACGCCGGGGCGTGTCTGCGCGCGTCTTTCCTTTCTTTCTTCCATCGGAATCCCTCCGCCATGCTCCGAGCCTCCGGCCTCACCAAACGCTACGGCGCGCACACCGCGCTGGACCGTCTCGACCTCGACATCCGCGGCGGCGACATCTACTGCCTGCTGGGCGCCAACGGCGCGGGCAAGACGACGACCATCAACCTGTTCCTGAACTTCATCGCACCGACCGACGGCACGGTGGAGATCAACGGCACCGACGTCACGCGCCATCCGGTCGCGACCAAGCAGGACGTGGCGTACATCCCCGAGCAGGTCACGCTGTACGGCACGCTCTCGGGCTTGGAGAACCTGCGCTTCTTCGCCGGCCTGGCGCTCGGCCACGAACTGCCGCGCGAGCGCCTGCTCGCGCTGATGACCGAGGTGGGGCTCGACCACTCGGCCGCCGACAAGCGCGTCAGCATGTACTCCAAGGGCATGCGGCAGAAGGTGTGGATCGCGGTGGCGCTGGCCAAGCAGGCCAAGGCGCTGCTGCTCGACGAGCCCACCTCGGGGCTCGACCCGCATGCCGCGGCAGAGTTTTCCGACCTGCTGCGCCGCGCGGCCGACCGCGGCGTGGCCGTGCTCACGACCACGCACGACTTGTTCCATGCGCAGCAGACCGCCACGCGCGTCGGGATCATGAAGCGCGGCCGGCTGGTCGACAGCCTCGACGGCGCGCAGATCGGCCAGACCGATCTGCAGTCGCTCTACCTTCAACACATGAGGGCCTGACGAGATGCTGATGCGCTGGATCGCCCGACGCGAATTCACCGAACGCCTGCGCGACGGCCGCCTGTACTGGGCCGGCGGACTCGTGGCCGTGCTGCTCTTCACCGCGCTCGCCGTCGGCTGGGCGCACCAGCGCGGCGCGCATGCCGAGCAGGTGGCCGCGCAGGCCATGGACTACCGCGACTGGCTGCACCAGGACAAGCGCCACCCGCACGATGCCGCGCACCAGGGCATGCATGCCTTCAAGCCCGAACCGCCGCTGTCGATGGTCGATGCGGGCATCAACCCCTACATCGGCAGCACCGTGTGGCTGCAGGCGCACCGCCAGAGCGAGGTCAAGTTCAATGCCGCGCAGGACGCGACGGGCCTGCAGCGCTTCGGCAATTTGTCGGTGGGCTGGATCCTGCAGGTGCTCGGCCCGCTGCTGGTGATCGTGCTGGGCTTCAACGCCTTCGCGGGCGAGCGCGAGCAGGGCATCCTGCGCCAGACGCTGAGTCTGGGCGTGGCGCCGCTGCGCCTGCTGGCCGGCAAGGCGCTCGCGCTGTCGGCGCTGCTCGCGGTGCTGCTGGTGCCGGCGGCGCTGGTCGCGGCCGTTGCCGTGGCGGTGGGCGCGGAACCCGGCGGGCGCATCGATGCGCTGCTGCGGCTGGGCGCCTGGTCGCTGGGCTACGCGGTGTACCTCGGCATCTTCGTGTGCCTCGTGCTGGGCGTGTCGGCGCTGTCGGCCACCTCGCGCATGGCCATCACCGTGCTGCTCGCGCTGTGGATCGGGCAGGCCGTGATGGCGCCGCGCGTGCTCTCCGAACTCTCGCGCACGTGGTTCCCGAGCCCGACGCGGCTGGAGTTCAACCAGGCGCTGGGCGCGGAACTCAAGGCCGTGTCGAACCAGGTCTGGCAGCAGAACTTCGGCACCACCGAGCGCTGGGGCCGCGACGTGCCGCTGAGCAAGTGGGGCATCGCGCTGCGCCTGGACGACCAAGCCTCGTACCCCGTGTACGACCGCCACTACGGCCGCCTGTGGGACACCTGGGAACAACAGCAGAAAGTGCAGGAGTGGAGCGGCCTGCTGCTGCCGCTGCTCGCGGTGCGCAGCTTCTCGATGGGCATGGCGGGCACCGACTTCTCGCACCACCGCCGCTTCACCACGGCGGCCGAGCAGCATCGCCGCAGCATCCAGGACCTGATGAGCAAGGACCTCGTGGCGCATGCCGATCCGCTCGGCGACCGCCACTTCTCCTACCAGGCCCCGGCCGACCTCTGGGCCACCGTGCCGCCCTTCGACTACCACCCGCCGGGGGCGGGGTGGGCGCTGCGGCACCAGGCGCGCAGCTTCTTCGTGCTGTGCGTCGGCCTGCTGCTCGCGGCGGCGTTCGCGGCCTTCGCCACCTTGCGCCAGCGCGCGCTCTGAGAGGGGATGCCACCCATGTCCGTCCATCCTCCCCAAGGCCGCCGCCTGCTGGCCGTGATGCGCCAGGAAGTGCGCCTGATGCTCGCCGAGCGTGGCCTGTGGGTCGTCGGCGCGCTGTTCCTTTTGCTCGTGGCCTATGCACTCGGCAACGGCCTGCTGCAGACCGCCAAGCGCGACCGCGCGCAGGCCGCGGTGGCGCAGGCCGATCGCGACACACGCACCGCGCAGCGCACGCTGCTCGACGCCATCTTCGCCGGCACCGCGCAGCCCACGCCCTTCGAGAACCCGGCCGACCCCTCGCGCATGGCGAGCAGCTACGGCGGCCAGCACGTGCTGCTGCCGACTGCGCCATTGGGCCCGGTCGCGCTGGGGCAGAGCGACCTGTTCCCGAGCCAGTACGAGGTCACGAACCAGAGCCGCGTCGTGTTCATGAACCCGAGCGACATCGAGAACCCGTGGCACCTGCTGAGCGGGCATTTCGACCTGGCCTTCGTTATCGTCTATCTGCTCCCGCTGTTGATTTTTGCGCTCAGCTACAACCTGCTGTCGGCGGAGCGCGAGAACGGCACCTTGCGCCTGCTGCTGTCGCAACCGCTACGGCTTCGCACGCTGCTCGCGGGCAAGCTCACGGTGCGCGCCGCGGTGCTGCTGGGGCCGGCCGTGCTATTGCCTGTGGCCGTGCTGTGGATCGCACGCCATGCGGGGCTCACGGCGGGCGGCGCGGGCAGCGCCACGCTGTGGTGGGCGCTGCTGGTCGGCGCCTACGCGCTGTTCTGGTTCGCGCTGGTAGTGGCCGTGAACGCCTTCGGCGCCTCGTCGGCAACGAATGCGATGGTGCTTGTCATCGCCTGGGTGCTGCTGGTGCTGGTCGCGCCGGTGTTGCTCAACCTGGCCGTCACGCAGGCCAGCCCCGCGCCCTCGCGCACCGAGCTGGCCACGCGCCAGCGCGTGGTCACAGCCGAGGCGATGAAGCGCCACCAGGACCTGCTGGGCACCGAGTACCAGCACGTGGGGCAGGGCGCCATCCTCGTGCCGCGCGACGGCAAGATCGAGATCGCCGGCCGCTCGCTGGCCAACTACCGCATCCAGCGCGAGGTCGACGAAGCGATCCGCCCCGCGCTCGCGCGCTTCGATGCGCAGCAGGCGCAACAGCAGGCACTGCTGGGCCGCTTCGGCGCCGTGTCGCCGGCGGCCGTGGCCTACGAAGGCATGACCGCGCTGGCCGGCAACGGCGCACGCCGCCATGCGCGCTTCGACGCGCAGACCGTGGCGCACCACGAAGCGTGGAAGGCCTTCTTCTTCCCGCGCATCGATGCGCGCGACGCGCTCGTGCCGGCCGACTTCGAGCGCATGCCCACCTTCGCATGGCAGGAGGAGCCCGCCGACCTCGTGCGCGGACAGGCCGCGCTGACCGTGCTGCAACTGCTGGTGCCGAGCCTGCTGCTGTTCGGCCTCGCGGCCTGGCGGCTGCGGCGTTTCTCGGTCGCCTGATGCATCGCCTTTTCCATTTCCTTCACTGCACCGTTCCATGACCCCGTTCACCCGCACCGCCGTCGCGCTGGCCGCCTTCACCGCCTTCCAGGTTGCTTCCGCGCAAGGCAGCAGCAGCAACGCCGAACTCGGCACCGTCACCATCGAAGGCAGCCGCGACGCGAACAGCCTGCACCTCGACGAGTCGAGCAGCACGGCCTCGCGCCTGGGGCTGTCGGTGCGCGAGACGCCGGCTTCGGTCGAGATACTGTCGCAGGACGCGATCCAGCAGCGCGGCGCGCGCACCTTCAGCGAAGCATTGCGCGGCATGGCGGGCCTGTCGGGCGGCGGCCCGCCCTCGTCGCCGACGACGCTGTCGCTGCGCGGCTTCAACAGCCTCATGTACCTCTACGACGGCGTGCGCAGCTCGGGCGCGGGCGTCACCAACCGCGTGCAGGACACCTGGAACTACGAGCGCATCGAAGTGCTCAAGGGCCCGGCCTCGGTGCTCGACGGCGAGGGCGCCATCGGCGGCATCGTCAACTTCGTGACCAAGCGGCCCGACCGCAGCAACCCGCACAAGGAGGCGCTGCTTTCGTACGGCAGCTACGGCTCTTCGCGCGCGGCCTTCGGCTTCGGCGGCGCGCTGGGCGAGGCCAGTGCCTACCGGCTCGACTACAGCCGCAACGACACCCAGGTGGGCACCATCGACCGCAACGGTGAGCGCATCGACCACTTCACGAGCGGCCTGCTGGTGGACCTGGGCGGCTCGGTGAAGCTCGACCTGTCGTTCGACTACCTGCGCGACGACAACGACGCCTACTGGGGCACGCCGCTCGTGCCGCGCAGCTTCGCCACGCAGCCGACCAATGTCGTCAGCACGCCCGACGGCCGCGTGATCGACCGGCGCATGGCGCGCACCAACTACAACGTGCGCGACGACGAGAACTCGTCAGAGACCTACTGGCTGCGCGCGCGCCTCACGGGGCAGGCGGGCGGCGGCTGGTCGTGGCGCAACGAGTTCTCGGCCAACCAGTCGAAGCGCATGTTCCGCAATTCCGAGAGCGCCACCTTCGTGCCGCCGGCCAGCATCGCGCGCGACCAGACGCTCATCACGCACGACCAGGACTTCTGGCTCGACCGCTTCGACGCCACGCACAAGGGGAAGATCGCCGGCCTGGACAACCGCTTCGTCGTCGGTGGCGAATACAGCGAGACGCGCTTCGGCAGCCAGCGCCGCTTCTCGAACAGCAGCGCGGCCACTGCCATGCAACTGCGCGTACCGGTGTTCGATCCGTACACCGGCTACTTCGACGACAACCCCGCGCTGACCACCGGCGCCGGCAACCGCGCCGACACCTTCTCGCGCGTGAAGGTCGCCTCGGTCTTCGTGGAAGACGCGCTCAAGCCGATGCGCGACCTCACGCTGGTCGGCGGCCTGCGCCACGACCGCACCGAGGTCGACCGCCGCATCTGGGACCTGAACGCGGGCAGCGTCGCGCGCTTCGGCGCGAGCTACCGCGCCACCTCGGGGCGCATCGGCGCGGTGTACGACCTGTCGCCGCAGTCGAGCCTGTATGCGCAGTACACCAACGCCACGCTGCCGGTGGGTTCGCTCTTCCTGCTGTCGGCGTCGAACGCCGCGTTCCCGATGTCGCGCGGCAAGCAGGCCGAGGTGGGCTTCAAGCAGAGCCTGCCCGCAGCCAACCTGGAGTGGACCGCGGCGCTGTACAAGATCGAGCTCGACAACGTGCTCTCGCGCGACCCGAACAACGCCGCCACCACCGTGAACAACGGCCGCCAGTCGTCGCGCGGCCTCGAGCTGTCGGCCGTGTGGAAGCCCACGCGCGAATGGACGCTGGCGGGCAACCTGGCGGCGCTTGATGCGCGCTTCGACACACTGGTGGAAGCCGGCAACGTCTCGCGCGTGGGCAAGACCCCGCCGAACGTGCCCGAGCGCATGGCCAACATCTTCGTCACCTACCGGCCCGATGGCTCGAAGTTCGAATACTTCGCATCGCTGAATCACACGGGGCCGATGTACACCGACAACGCCAATCAGATTCGCATCAACGGCTTCACGACGGTCGATGCGGCCGTGAGCTATCGCCTGAAAAACGCACTGCTGAGTTTCCGCGTGCGCAATCTGACGGACCGGCTCTATGCGACCTGGACCGGCCGCGCCGCGAGCCAGGTGCTGCTGGCGCCGCGGCGGACCTTCGAGGTGTCGGCGAAGTTCGACTTCTGACGTCGCCGCGGTGCGCGCTCAGCGCATCTGCAACCGCGCATCCTTCGGATACCCGATCGTGTAGTCCGCCGACACGCGCGCCGTCTGCCCCGCGTCGAGATCGAAGCGCCACATCGCCAGCCCCGGCTGCTTGTTCCACGCTTGATCAACCGGCTGCGGCGAGAAGCGCGTGGTCACGCGCACCTGCTCGTCGACCGACACCGGCGCGGCCTCGAGCACCTGCACGGCGATCGGCGTGCGATGGCGGTTCTCGACCACGTAGGCGCGCTGAACCTGGCGCTCTGCGCGCGAGCCCGCGAAGCCGCCCGAGCCCTGGTTGTCGCGCTCGGGCTCGACTTGCACGCGCACCAGTTCGTCGCGGCCGAACGAGAGCGTGAGCTTCGCGTCGCTCGGCGCGTTCCAGCGGCCTTGGCCGACGAAGTTGCCGTCGCGGTACAGCTGCATCGGGCCGGCCGGCCACACGCCCGTGGGCTGTGCCATCTCGGCGACCAGGAAGGCGCTCGGGTCCACGCGCGGGCTGGTGCGTGCGGCGAGCTGTGCCGTGTCTTCGTGCTGACCCAGCGCCAGGGTCACGCGCTGGCCGTTGGAAGGAATGTCGATGTTTTGCGGCACGGCAAATTCGGTGGCGAAGCTGTTGTCGAACACGCTCACGTCGAACAGCGGCTCGCGCACGCGCTCCATGGCCATCTTGCGATCGGCGGCGATGGGCGCCGGGGCGGCGGCCATCGGCGCGGCCATGTACGCCGCGTCGGCATTCGTGCGCGGCGGCGGCTCGATGCCGATGCGCCATGCGTTCGGCGTGCGCCCCGTGGTCTCGCGGCGCGGCTGACCGGTGGACAGCACCAGCTTCACGCCGCGCCAGTCCTCGCCCGTGGCCTGCGCCACCAGCGCCTGGCGCTCGATGCGCACCTTGCGCGTCGTGGTGTCGAGCAGCGCGCGGTAGCTCGGCGTCCAGCCCGGGCCGTTGACCTGGTAGCTGAGCTTCACGTCGGCATCGGCACTGGCGGCCAGCGTGACCGTCACGGCCGTTACCTGCGCGCCCTGGCCCTGCGTGCGTCCGCGCTCGGCCAGCAGCGGCTTGAGCTGGCGGTCGAGGTCGGTCTGGCGGCGCTGGATCTGGTGCTGCTTGAGCAGCGCGTCCTGGCCCGAGCGGCGCATCGCATCGGTCACCGCTGTGAGGTTGCGCGCGTCGACGGGTGCACGCGCGCCGGGGCCCGACTCGCCGCCCGCCAGCCCCTTGAGGTAACCGGTGACCATGCCCAGCGCATCGGTCTCGGCCTGCAGCGCGGCCTTCTGGTCTTCGAGCTCGCGGATGCGGCCGTCGAGCGCGCTGGTCGCGCAGTTCGCCGAGAGCTCGCGCGCTTCGCTGAGCACCGAGGTCTCGCCCACGCGAACCGCCGCGCCGGCCGACACCTGCAGGCTCTGCACGTCGAGACCGGCCGGCAGGCAGGCAAAAGTGACCGAGCGGCTGCCCGCCGCGACGCGCGCCACGCGCTCCACCGCGGCGCTGCCGGGATAGACCTTCACCTGCGTGATGCGCGAGGCATCGGCCTGCAGCTGCGCGTGGGCAGCGACGCCCGCGGCCAGCCAGAGGGCCGCGATCGCGGTGGCGCGCAGGAGGGGACGGGCGGAGAACGGTATGTGCATGGAAAGCCTTCCGGAAGAAAGTCAGTGACGAATCTCTGCTTCTACGGACGAGGCGGGCGAACGGGGTTAAGGCGTTGCCAAGTTTTTTTCATGACGCCGATGTGACGCGGGCGCGCTGCTGTCGCGCAGGCATCTGCCGGCGGCGAATCGGTCACCCAAGAGACGGCGCGCGGCGGCCCGGCTTTCTAGAGTGGGCCTCACTTTCCATCCACGTTCATCTTGAGAGGACACCCACCATGCTCGACACGATCCAGGCCATCAACCGTTCCGCAGCCTTCAACCGCTGGGCCGGCTTCGACGTCACACAGGCCGCCGATGGGCAAGCTGAATTGCGCATGCAATGGCGCGAGGAAGACATGGGCCAGTACACCGGCTTCCTGCACGCGGGCATGATCGCCGCGCTGCTCGACACCGTGAGCGGCTTTGCGGCCGCCACCGTGGCCGGCCGAGTGCTGGCCTCGCACTTCTCGATCAACTGCATTTCGCCCGCGATCGGCGAAGCCTTCGTGGCGCGCGGGCGCGTGGTGAAGGCGGGGCGCAAGCAGGTGTTCGTCGGCGCCGAACTGTTCGCGCAGCCTGAAGGCCAAGGCGAAGACAAGCTCAAGCTCGTGGCGACGGCGAGCGCCATTCTGGTGCCGGTGGACGAGGCGTCGACGACGCCGAAGCCGAAGCAGGCGGCGTGACCACCGCAGGCTCGGGCTTGCGCCTGAGCCCGAACAGCGGGCGCAACCAGCCGACGCGGCGGATCAGTCCGTCGGTCAGCAGCCAGCAGCCGGCGATCGTCACGGCGACCAGTGCCACCGGCTCCCACACCGGGCCCAGTGCAAGCGGTGCCAGCAGCGCCACGCCCGCGACGATCAGCGTCTGGTGCAGCATGTACCAGGGGTAGACCGATTCGTTGGCCCAGCGCAGCCAGGGCCAGGGGCGGTTCAGGTAGCGGTGGCCGTGGCCGAGGATGGTGGCGACCGCGAGCCACAGGTAGGCGTTGCGCAGCACGTCCATCAGCAGTCCCTTGGGCGGAGCGACGGCCCCGATGCGCAGCGCGATGAATGCGCCGATCGCCGCCACCGCCAGCAGCAGCGACACGCGGCGCAGCCGTTCGAGCTCGCGCCCGATGCCCGTGTCCACGCCCATCCAGTAGCCGTAAAGGAACACGGTGAAGTAGATGCTGTGCAGGTGGAAGTCCCACACCAGGTTGTGCGTGGCCGGGAAATGCCGCGCCAGCAGCACCGTCCACACCACGAGCGGCAGCGCCGGCAGCACCAGCAGCTGCCAGCCGCGCAGCCCGTTGAAGCGCCGGCGCACCCACTGCCCAGCGGCCGAGCGCCACAGCGGCAGCGTCAACGCGACCAGCGCCGTGTACAGAAACAGGTAGGGCAGGTACCAGAGGTGGTTCCAGGTGATGCCGAATTCCGCGCCCGTGAAGGCGCCCTTGGGCCACGGCGCGCCCATCGACAGATAGCGCAGCAGGAAGGTGCCGAAGCCCGGCGCCACCAGCCCGCGCGCCACGCCCTCGGCATAGGCCTGGTAAGGCACGACCACCGCCATGCCGAAGGCCAGCGGCAGCATCAACCGCAGCCCGCGGCTGCGCAGCAAGCCCCACGTGCCCTGGCCCCGGCTCAGGAAGCCGAGCGACACGCCCGAGATGAGAAACACCAGGTCCATGCGCCACAGGTTCAGCACCCGCATCGGCCACGGCAGCCACTCGGCCGCGTGCGGGCTCTTCAGGTGCCAGGGCCAGTCGGCCACGTAGTACATGCCCACGTGATAGAGGATGACGAGCAGGAAGGCGAGGGCGCGCAGGGCGTCGATGTCGTGGCGGCGCTGGGGCGTCGACATGGAAACGGAATCGGAATCGGAGGGCATGGCGGGCTCCCGGAATGAAGAAACGGCGCTCATCGTGGTCCCCGCACCCGCCCGATGGCCCCTCTCCGGGACGGATCGCCCCGGATTTGTGACGAGCGGTGGCCTTCCAGGGACGAAATCTGGCCCCGGTTCGCGAGAATCCCCGCATGAGCGAGCCGCGCAAGAACCTCTACGAGCGCTACGAACCGATCCGGCGGTATGTCGAAGTCGGCTTCTGGATCGTGCTGATGACGGTGCAGGCCGTGATCAGCACTGTGGTCGCGCTCATCGACGCCCGCAGCCGCGCCGTGCCGCGCGCGAACTGGGAGGTCGTGACCTGGGAGGTGTCGAGCCACATCGCGCTGCTGGCCCTGGTGCCGGTGCTCGTGGCCGTGGAGCGCCGGCTGTCGCCGCTGGCGCGCGACCACTGGGTGCGCTTTCTCGCCGGGCATCTGGTGGCCAGCGTGCTCCTGAGCCTGGCCCATGTGACGGCGATGTTCGGGCTGCGCGCCGCGGTGTATGCCGCCGCCGGCGAGCCCTACGACTTCGTCGGCGCCATGGGGCGATGGGGCTACGAGTACCTGAAGGACGTGCGCGTTTACGTCACGATGGTTTTCGGCGTCTGGGCCTACCGCCTGTTCATGCTGCGGCTGCAGGGCGAGGCGCGGGTGCTCGATCCGCCGGAGGAGGGTGCGGCGCCGATGCCCGAGGCTTTGGGGAAGAGGGAGGGAGTCGAACCCTCTGTGCAGGAAGTGCCCCTACCGGTAGCGTCGCCGCCGCTGGCCCGCCCCGAACGCTTTCTCGTGCGCAAGCTGCGCCGCGAATTCCTCATCGCCGCCACCGACATCGACTGGCTGCAGGCCGAGGGCAACTACGTCGGCCTGCACGTCAACGGCCACGACTACCTGCTGCGCGCCACGCTCACCGACTTTTTGACCCAGCTCGACCCCGCCACCTTCGTGCGCGTGCACCGCAGCCACGCGGTGAACCTGGGCCGCATCAAGGAGATCGAGCCGCTCGACGGCGGGGACGCCCGGCTCCACATGCACGACGGCACGACCGTGCCCTGCAGCCGGCGCTACCGCGACGCGCTGCGCGGCGGCGCGGGCTGAGCGTTTCGGCGCGTTCCGATCCGGTGCGCGCTCCGCGGAATCAGCCCGTTCTTGGGTCGTTTCGCACCATCCAAGAGCCTGCAGGCACCATTTTTGCTTTCTTGCGCCGGCGCCCCGAGCCGTTCGGGTGCGACGCACCAAATCAAACCAAAAACCTGCAAGAAGCTCTCATGGACGCACTCAAACAGGGCGCTGATGCGCTGTTCATCCTTCTCGGCGCCATCATGGTCCTGGCCATGCATGCCGGCTTTGCCTTTCTGGAACTGGGCACCGTGCGCAAGAAGAACCAGGTCAATGCGCTGGTCAAGATCCTGGTCGACTTCTCGGTGTCGACCATCGTGTACTTCCTGGTGGGCTACGGTGTGGCCTACGGCACGCATTTCTTCGTCAGCGCTACCGAACTGTCGGCAAGAAGCGGCTACGAACTGGTGAAGTTCTTCTTTCTGCTGACCTTCGCAGCGGCCATTCCGGCCATCATCTCGGGCGGCATCGCCGAGCGCGCCAAGTTCTGGCCCCAGCTGATCGCCACCGCGGTCATCGTCGGTTTCGTCTATCCGCTGTATGAGGGCATCGCCTGGAACAAGGCCTTCGGCATCCAGGCCTGGATCGCCTCCGTCACGGGCCATGAATTCCATGACTTCGCCGGCTCGGTCGTCGTGCACGCCGTGGGCGGCTGGCTCGCGCTGCCGGCCGTGCTGCTGCTGGGCGCGCGCCGCAACCGCTACCGCGGCGACGGCTCGCTGAGCGCGCACCCGCCGTCGAACATTCCGTTCCTGGCGCTGGGCGCGTGGGTGCTGTGCGTGGGCTGGTTCGGCTTCAACGTGATGAGCGCACAGAGCATCGACAAGATCTCGGGCCTCGTCGCCGTCAACTCGCTGATGGCCATGGTCGGCGGCACGCTGGTGGCACTGGCCATGGGCAAGAACGACCCCGGCTTCGTCTACAACGGCCCACTCGCCGGCCTCGTGGCCGTGTGCGCCGGCTCCGACCTCATGCACCCGCTGGGCGCGCTCGTGGCGGGCGGCGTGGCCGGCGCCATCTTCGTCTTCATGTTCACGCGCACCCAGAACAAATGGAAGATCGACGACGTGCTCGGCGTGTGGCCGCTGCACGGCCTGTGCGGCACCTGGGGCGGCATCGCAGCCGGCATCTTCGGCACGCAGGCGCTCGGCGGCATCGGCGGCGTGAACCTGTGGGCGCAGCTCATCGGCACTTTGCTTGGCGTGGTCTGGGCCCTGATCGGCGGCGCGTTGGTGTACGGCGTGCTCAAGGTGACGATGGGGCTGCGGCTGTCGCAGGAAGAGGAATACGACGGGGCGGATCTGTCGATTCACCACATTTCTGCGACGCCGGAGCGGGAGGTGAATTGGTGAATTGATGAGTTGACGTGGGCGCAGCGGATTCAGCTGGCTTCGACCGCAACACCGTGCGTCCACCCGGGCATGGCAATGTAGTAGCGCACGGCCTTGCCCTGGCCCACGGTGTACAGCATGCCGTTGTGCACGAGCTCCGAGAGATCGCGCGTGGCTGTCGCTTTCGACACCCGCACCATCTTCAGATACTTCTCCACATTGAGGCCGCCGAGAAAGCCGCCGTCGCCGGCCTCGAGCAGCCGGCGCAGCAAGGCCCGTTGCCGCTCGTTGAGCGGGTGCTGTGCATGCCGTGCCCAGAAGCGGGAGCGCTCGAGTGACGACTGGATCACCTGGCTCGACGCAACGCAGGCCTCGCCGAACGCTTGCGCGAACCACTGCACGAAGGGCGTCACGTCTGCGTTGCCCGACTGGCCCACAGCCAACGCGTCGTAGTAGCCCTTGCGGTCTTTGAGCAGTTGCCTCGACAGGCTGAAGAGCCGCGTGGAAGCGCCCGTGTCCTGCGCCAACGCCATGTCGGCTACAGCGCGGCCGACGCGACCGTTGCCATCTTCGAACGGGTGGATGGTTTCGAACCACAGGTGCGCGATGGCGGCGCGCGCAATGCCGTCCATGCCCGCGTGCCGTGTCTGTGCAAACCATGCGAGGAAGGCGTCCATTTCTCGCGGGACGGTGGAAGAAGGAGGCGCCGTGTAGTGCACCACCTCCTTGCCGGGCAGGCCGCTCACGATCTGCATGGCATCGGCGTGATCCCGGTAACGGCCGACCGCGATGCGCCGGATGCCGGTCGTGCCACCCGGAAAGAGCGCTGATTGCCAGCGGCACAGCCGGTCTGTGTCGAGCGGTGCATCGAAGTGCGTCGTGGCGTCATGGATGACTTCGACCAACCCGTCGATGTGCCGGTCGGTCGGGCCTGCATCGTCGGTGCCGAGGCGCCGCATGACCGAGGAACGCACCGCGGCGAGGTCCAGCCGCTCGCCTTCGATGGCGGCGGTGGCCACGGCTTCCTGCGTCCACAGTTCCTGCTCGACGCCGACCAGCCCTTCCAGGCCGATGGCTCGCGCCATGCCGTTCACTTCCCCTCGGAGTTCACGCGCGCGGAGCAGGGCCGGGCTGGCTTCGGACAGGTCGAATCGAAGCTGCGGCCAGTCGGGCTGCTGCCAGATGTAGAGCGGGGCAAAGGTGGCCATGAGCCGCATTTTAGATAAATCGGCTCAAAAAATGATTCGTAAATGTGAATTTGCGGCTCAAGGCGCTGTTTTTGGGAAGAAAGGCACAAATCTGTGACCTGTAGCAAACTCGTCCGGCCGCTTCATTCGACACCATCCCCCATGACCCAATCGCCCCCCGCCCTCGAAGTCCTCCCCCGCGACCTGTCCGCGTACCGCGAGGGCAACGTCGGCATCGACTACGTGCACCGCTTCGAGTCCGGCAAGCCCGGCCCGCACGTGCTGATCAACGCGCTGACGCACGGCAACGAGATCTGCGGCATGACCGCCGCCACGCACCTGCTCGACACCGGCGTGCGCCCGAAGATCGGCACGCTCACCATCAGCTTTGCCAACGTGGCGGCGTACGAGTCCTTCAACGAGGCGCTGCCCTTCGACAGCCGCCAGCTGGTGCACAACCTCAACCGCGTGTGGTCGCCCGAATGGCTCGACGGCAGCGAAGACAGCCCCGAGCTGAGCCGCGCCCGCGTGCTGCGCCCGGTGGTGAGCGCGGCCGACCACATCCTCGACATTCATTCCACGAGCCAGCCCGTGATCCCGTTCTGGGTGTACCCGGCCTTCGACCGCAACGCCGAGGCCGCCATGGCCATCGGCCGCCCATCGGTGCACCTGGTGATGCCCGACGGCCTGGGCTCGGGCACGCCGCTGATCCAGCACGGCCAGCATGGCAAGGCCGACGGCAAGGGCGTGGCGCTGGTGGCCGAGTGCGGCCAGCATTTCCTGCGCTCGGCCTCCGAGCTGGCCACCGCCATCTCGCTCGACTTTCTGGCGCACTTCGGCCTCATCGACAAGGACCCGGGCGTGCCCGCTCCTGGCGAGCAGCGCCGCTTCGAGCTGCTGCAGACGCACGTCATCAAGTCGGAAGACTTCGCCTTCGTGCGTCCGCTGATCGGCTTCGAGACCTTTGCCAAGGGCGAGCTGATCGCCACCAACGGCCCGGACGAAATCCGCGCGCCGTGCGACGACTGCACGATCTTCATGCCCGCGCAGCGCACGATCGTCGGGCGCGAGGCGGTGTATCTGACGAAGCCGCTCTGAAGGCGGCGTTCTTCAGTTCAGCAGATCAGCAGGTGCCGCGGTTTTTCCGCGGTGCTGTAGTCGGCGTGCCAGTAGTGCGGGTCGTCGCAGAGGCTGAACGCGGCTTCCTTGCCGGCGTGTCGACCGGTGAAGTGCGTGTGCAGCGTGACGTGCACCGAGCCCACGTCGGGCCAGTCGATGCCGACGTCGACGACGCGGTTGCCTGCGGCGACTTCGGCGGCGACGATGCGCTGCAGGGCGGGGTGCAGGCGGGTGTTGAGGAGGGCGAGGGCTTCGCGGTGTTCGGTGGTGCGCGCGAAGGAGGTGTCGAGGCAGGCTTCGGTGAAGAGCAGCACTGGAGCCCCGGCGCTATGAAGACTTCAGGAGCTTTTCGATCTGTTCCCGCAGAGGCGGCAGATCGCGCAGGATGGTTTGCCAGACGATGGCGTGATCGACCGTGAAGTAGCCGTGCGCGAGCGCATTGCGCATCTCGTAGGCGAAGCGCCACGGTATGTCTGAATGCACAGAGGCGAAGTCTGCATGGTGCTTGACGACGTTGTTGCACGCAGCACCGATGACTTCCAGGTTCCGCACCACGGCATCCTGCGTCCGGCGATCCGCAAGGTAGCCATCGAGTGTGGCGCCGTGCGTGTAGTCCTGAACGTTGTCGATGGCTTGCAGGATGTGGCCCAGGTAGTCCGGCACCCGCAGCGGATCGCCCCGACTCATAGGGGGACAGCCTCGCGCAGCACTTGGTCACGAAATTTCGGCGGCAAGCCGTTGGGCGTGAGCACATCCACTTCCATGCCCAGCAGACACTTCAGTTCGTGGCGAATGGCCCCGATGTCCATGAGCGTGGTCTGCGCCGTGGGCTCCACCAGCAGATCGAGGTCGCTGTCGAGCCCATCGTCACCTCGCAGCGCCGATCCGAAGACCCGGACGTCGCTGACATGGTGGCTCAGCGCAATCTCGCGAATGCGGTCGCGATGGCGGGACAGAGCTTCGGAGGGACGCATCTTGCGCAGTGTAGTGCCGGCGATTCTTCTGCGGCCTCAACCCGCAACGAACAACGCCGGATCCACCATCGTCCGGTTCAGCATCACCCCCCAATGCAGGTGCGGCCCTGTCACCCGCCCCGTCGCGCCCACGGCGGCCAGCGGCTCGCCAACCTTGAGCACGTCGCCGACCTTCACGTCCCATCGGCTCAGGTGGCAGTACATCGTCAGCAGGCCGCCGCCGTGGTCGAGCCAGACGGTGCCGCCGTTGAAGAAGTAGTCGCCGGTGTCGATCACCTTGCCGGCCAGCGGCGCGCGCACGGGCGTGCCGGTGCCGGCCGCGATGTCCATGCCGCTGTGCGGATTGCGCGACTGGCCGTTGAACACGCGGCGCAGGCCGAAGGAGCTGGAGCGGCGACCCGGCACGGGCACGCGCATCTGCAGCGCGGCGTCGGGGCGCAGGCCGGTGAGGGTGGCCATCACGCCGGCCAGGTGGTCGCGTTCCTTGGTGTAGCGCGCCTCGTCTTCGGGCGACAGATCGACCGTGCGCGGCGCCACCGTCAGGCGTTGTTCGCGGTACTGCTTCGGGGCGACGGTGTAGGCGATCTGGCGCTCGGGCTTGCCCTCGGCGCGCACGCTGATGTGGGCCTCGCCCGGTGAGGTGGCGAGCGGAATGCCGACGAGCGCGGTCCATTCGATCGGATCGCCGAGCACCAGCACCGGCACATCACCGGTGAAGGCTTTGGGCCGCGTGGCCGCGGGGCCGAGCGACAGGCGGGCAATGCCGCCGGGCACCAGCAAGGCATGCGGCCAGACGTCGGGCGCCTGCGGCTTGTTTTTCTTGTTCGGGGCCGCGGCACCGGCCGGCAGGGCCAGCAAGCCGAGGGCGCCGAGCACGGCGCTGCGGCGGTTCAGCGCGGCAGAGGAGGGGAGGTCGGGGAAAGGAAGGTTCATGTGCATGGACAGGATTCGAATGAAGAGTTGGTGGGGGTGCGGCGGCTCAGCCGCCGTTCTGTTCCAGCCAGGTTCCGGGCCCCAGTCCGTCGAGCGTGTAGGGCCCGATGGCGGCGCGGATGAGGCGCAGCGTCGGCAGCCCCACGGCCGCCGTCATGCGACGTACCTGACGGTTGCGGCCTTCGCTGATCGCCAGCTCCAGCCACGCGGTGGGAATGAGCTTGCGCTCGCGGATGGGGGGCTCTCGGTTCCACACGGCGGGTGGCGGGTCGAGCAGGCGTGCCCGTGCGGGACGTGTGGGGCCGTCGTTGAGCTGCACGCCGTTGCGCAGCGCCGCGAGTGCCTCGTCGGTCGGCACGCCCTCCACCTGCACCCAGTAGGTCTTCTCCATCTTGAAGCGCGGATCGGCGATGCGCGCCTGGAGCTTGCCGTCGTCGGTGAGCAACAGCAGGCCTTCGCTGTCGGCATCGAGGCGTCCGGCGACGTAGACACCGGGGAGGTCGATGAAGTCCTTCAGGCCGCGCCAACGGCCCTCGGGCGTGAACTGGCTGAGGACACCGTAGGGTTTGTTGAAGCGGATGAGGCGGGAGTCGGTTGGCAGATTCATGGGCGGGTGGCGTCGCGTGGCGTATCGGCCAATTGCGGCAGATAGTCTCGCACCAGTTCTTCCACAGTGTCCGCTTGCAAGCTGTCGCGTCCTGACTTGAGAGGATCGCGATCAGGCCGCTGGGCCAGCCACCGTTTGAAGCGCGCGAAGGCGAGTGGATGCACAGTGTTCATGCGCGCCATGTGCCCGGTGGTGCCGACCACCACGGCCGAGAAGCGCGGGGCGCTCACCAACTGCTCTGCGTTGTGGGCTTGCACGGCCCAGAAATCGTCTTCAGCGTCGCTGAGCTGTGCCGGGTGGGGGTCTTGCTCTTGCGCTTCGCGACGCAGGATGTCGACCTCGAAGCCTTTGCTGTTGACCGCCGTGTAGCGTTGATCGGCGATCAACGCGAAGGTCTTGTCGACCTTGCGCAGCAAGGCCAGCATGGACGAGTCGAGCCGCTTGAGCTGCGTTGCCAATCGAAAGCGCTTGCGGGTGTCCCAGAGCAGGTCGACATCGCGTGTGGCCACGGCAGCACTCTGCAGGCGCACGCCCGCTGCTGCCTCGTAGGCGTAGAGCGCGTGCGTGCCCACCACGGTGAAGTGCTCCGCGATGTCCGCGCGTTGGAGCATGTCGAGGATGTCGATGACGATGGTCGGCACGCGGCCGACGAACAGTGCCCGGTTCATGCGCTGATGGCGTGCGAGTGCTTCGCCGAGATCCTTGACGCGTCCCTCGGCTTCTTCCTTTCGATGAACGAAGCCTGCGTGGATGGCCTCGGTTTCAGGGCTCCGGGCCCCGAGGCTTTTTTGCGCGTTGCGGGTGCTGGTGCGCACCAGGTACTCGATGCCGTTCACCGTTTTCCAGTACATGCCGCCGCGCACGCCCGCAGCCTGCATTTCTGCCGCTTCGAGTGCCTCGAACGTGGCTCTGGCATCGATGTACTGGCGCCGGGCGTCGTCGCCGATGTCCTGGAAATCCATGATTTTCCGTATAAAAACCAAGAGTTTTAATTTATACGGAAAACTATTTGAAATCAATAGGTTATGAAGACTGATCGGCGCATGAAAAAAGCCGGAGCCATGACAGCCCCGGCTTTGCGGGAGAGCGCGGCAACCGGCCTTACTTGGCCCAGCTGTCCCGCATCCCCGCCGCACGGTTGAACACGGGCTTGCCGTCTGCCCCGGCCTTCGCGTCGCGCACGAAGTAGCCATGCCGCTCGAACTGGATGCCCACGCCAGCTTCGGCCTTCGCCAGCGACGGCTCGACGAATGCCGTGCACACCTCGAGGCTGTGCTTGTTCAGCTCGTCCAGCAGCTCGCCGCTGCCGGGGTTGGCTTCGGCGAACAGGCGTTCGTACAGCCGCACCTCGGCCTGCACGGCATCGGCCGCGGCCACCCAGGTGATGTTGCCCTTGACCTTGATCGCGTCCGCACCCGGCGTGCCGCTCTTGGTGTCGGGCACCAGCGTGGCCTGCACTTCGAGGAGCTTGCCGTCGGCGTCGCGCGTGGCGCCGGTGCATTCGATGACGTGGCCGTATTTCAGGCGCACCTTGTTGCCGGGGAACAGGCGGAAGAAGCCCTTGGGCTGCACGTCTTCGTAGTCGGTGCGCTCGATCCAGACGTCGCGGCCGAGCTTGAACTCGCGCTTGCCCATCTCGGGGTGGTGCGGGTGCACGGGGGCGGAGCAATCGTCGAGCACATCGTCGCCGCCCATCAGGTCGCCCCAGTTGGTGATGACGAGCTTCACCGGATCGAGCACGGCCATGGCGCGCGGCGCGACGGGGTCGAGGGTGTCGCGCAGCGCGGCCTCGAGGCTGGCGTACTCGATCCAGCCGCCCGACTTGGTGGTGCCGCTGCGTTCGCAGAACAGCTGCAGGGCGGCGGGCGTGTAGCCGCGGCGGCGCAGGCCGGCGATGGTGGGCATGCGGGGGTCGTCCCAGCCGTCGACGTGCTTTTCTTCGACCAGCTGGCGCAGCTTGCGCTTGCTGGTCATCACGTGGGTGACGTTCAGGCGGGCGAACTCGTACTGGCGCGGGTGCGGGCTGGCGACAAGGCCGCCTTCGGCGAGGCGGTCGAGCAGCCAGTCGTAGAAGGGGCGCTGGTCTTCGAATTCGAGCGTGCAGATGGAGTGGGTGATCTGCTCCAGCGCGTCTTCGATCGGGTGCGCGTAGGTGTACATCGGGTAGATGCACCACTTGTCGCCCGTGTTGTGGTGGGTGGCGCGGCGGATGCGGTACAGCGCGGGGTCGCGCATGTTGATGTTGGGGCTCGCCATGTCGATCTTCGCGCGCAGGATGGCGGCGCCGTCGTCGAGCTTGCCGTCGCGCATCTCGCGAAAGCGCGCCAGGTTTTCTTCGGGTGTGCGGCTGCGGAAGCGGCTGTCGGTGCCAGGCGTGTTGAAGTCGCCGCGGTTGGCGCGCATCTCGTCGGGCGTCTGCTCGTCGACATACGCCAGGCCGGCGCCGATCAGGTACTCGGCGGCTTCATACATGAAGTCGAAGTAGTTGCTGGCGAAGTACTCGTGCTCTTGCAGCGTGCCGGGAGCGCTGGGGCGGTCGGCCAGGTAGGTTTCGTAGCCGAGCCACTTCACGGCGTCGCGGATGGAATCGACGTACTCCTGCTCTTCCTTCTCGGGGTTGGTGTCGTCGAAGCGCAGGTGGCACACGCCGCCGTATTCCTTGGCCAGCTGGAAATTCAGCCAGATGCTCTTGGCATGGCCGATGTGCAGGTAGCCGTTGGGCTCGGGCGGAAAGCGCATGCGCACCTTGGCGGGGTCGGGCATGCCCTGGGCGTGGTGGGCGGCGTCGCCCGGGGAACCGCCCCAGGTGCGGCCTGCGTAGGCACCCTGTGCGAGGTCGTTCTCGATCACATGGCGCAGGAAATTGCTCGGTGCAGCGGTCGTTTTGGTGCCGCTTTTGTCGGTCGGGGAGGTCATCGCATCATTCTAGAGGGGGGTCTGTCGGGGTTACTTTTGGCAACGCTCTTCACATTGCAGCGTCCACCTGCTTTGCAATTGGGGCGTTCAATACACACATGGGCGCACAACGCCCCCTCAACAAGGAGATCCACATCATGAGCGTCACACGTTCTACCTTCTTCAAATGGGCCGCTGCCGGTGCGGTGGCCTTCGGTGCCCTCTTTGCGGCCACCTCGGCCAGCGCCCGCGGCGACGTGAGCTGGTCGATCGGCGTCGGCGTGCCCGGCGTGGCGGTCGGCGTGGGCGGTCCTGCCTATTACCCGGCGCCGGTCTATGCACCGCCGGCCCCGGTGTACTACGCGCCGCCGCCCCCGGTTTATTACCGTCCGTCGCCGCCGGTGTACTACCGTCCGGCACCGGTCTACTACGCACCGCCGGCCTATTACGGCCCGCGCTACTACGGTCGCGGCTATCACCGCGGTCATGGCCACGGACACGGCCACTGGCGCTGATTTACAACGCCGTTTGTGACGGAATGAAAAAAGCCGGCCCCGAAAAGGCCGGCTTTTTGCTGCGCGCTCGCCGCGCAGATTTCACATGGCGCGGAACAGATGCGCGTAGAGCCGGCTGACCGGGATCTTCTCGGCCCGCCCGCGCAGCGCCAGGTGCAGCTTGCCGGCCTCGTCGCGGTGCACCGCCTCGATGGCCGCGCTGCGCACCACCACCGCCCGGTGCACCTGCCAGAAGGCGTCGGGGTCGAGCTGGGGCAGCAATTGCTTGAGCGGCGTGCGGATCAGGTACTCCTGCGTGGCGGTGAGCACACGCAGGTATTTGTCGGCGGCCTCGAAATACAGCACCTCGTCGATCGGCACCATGCGCACGGTCGCGCCGCCGGCATCGCTGGCGGCAATCATGCGCAGCGGCACGGATGACGACGATGCCGATGCCGATGGGGCACCGCCGGCGGCGCCCAGCACCTGGCGCCACTGGGCAAGGGTGCGCTCCAGCGCTTCGTCGGCGGGGACGGGCGGCGTCATCGACGGTGCCGCCGCCGCCAATGCCTGCCGCAGCCGCGCCACGGTCTTGCGCAGGCGCTCGGGCTGCACGGGCTTGAGCACGTAGTCGATGGCCTCGGCCTCGAAGGCGCGCGCGGCGTACTCGTCGTAGGCGGTCACGAACACCAGCTGCGGCATCGGCGCCTCGTCGGTGGGCCAGCTGTCGGCCAGTTCGGCGGCGGCGCCCAGGCCGTCGAGGCCGGGCATGCGGATGTCGAAGAACAGCACCTGCGGCAGCAGCCTCAGCGCTTCGCGCACGGCGCTGCGGCCGTCGCGGGCGGTGGCGACCACGCGCAACTCGGGCCAGGCGGCGGCCAGTTCGGCCTGCAGGGCCTGGGCCAGCAGGGGTTCGTCTTCGGCGATGAGGGCGGTGAGGGGCATCGTCTGCTTGTCTTCGTCGTTGGGCCTGTTCAGGCGGACAGGGGAAGGTTCAGGGTGACGCATGTACCGCCACCAGTTTGCCCAGGGCGCAGGCTCAGCCGACCTTGTTCACCGTACACGGCGGCCAGCCGCTCGCGCACCTGTTCGAGCCCGAAACCGCCGCCTTCCGACGGTTGTGGTGGCGCCGCACCGAGCCCGACGCCGGTGTCGCTCACCTCGATGACCAGTTCGCCCGCTTTACGGCGCGCGCGCACGGCGATCTCGCCGCCCTCGACCTGGGGCTCGAGGCCGTGGCGGATGCTGTTCTCGACCAGCGGCTGCAGCAGCAGCGGCGGCACCGGCGTATCGCGCAGGTCGTCGGGCAGGTCGAGCGTGTAGCGCAGGCGTTCGCCCATGCGCAC
Organism: Variovorax sp. EBFNA2; assembly: GCF_033802765.1. Classification (NCBI taxonomy): domain Bacteria; kingdom Pseudomonadati; phylum Pseudomonadota; class Betaproteobacteria; order Burkholderiales; family Comamonadaceae; genus Variovorax; species Variovorax sp. EBFNA2. The sequence continues at coordinate 4,525,232 of NZ_CP138496.1, read as the reverse complement.
CGACATCAGCTCGAGGTAGTCGCCGAGCCGGTCGAACTCGGCCGACAGCGGATGCGACAGCGCGCGCGAGCCGTTGAGGGTCATGCGCAGATAGCTGTTGAGCCGGTCGAGCATGGCCACGGCGCGCGGCGGGTCGACGGTGATGAGCGCGCGCAGGTTGGCCAGCGTGTTGAAGAGCATGTGCGGCTCGAGTTGCGTTTCGAGCAGCTTGAGGCGGGCCTCGGTGGCGTTGCGCTGGGCCAGGTCGATCTGGCGTTGCATGTGCTTGCTGCGTCCGAGGCTGTAGAAGAGGTAGCACATGCCGATGGTGGCCGCCAGCGTGATGACGATGGTGGAGGCCATCCGGTGCCGGGCGAAGCCGCTGAAGTCGAACAGCGGCCGGCCGACCCAGGCGTCCCCGATGGCCCCGCCGCCGAGGAAGCCCAGCACAACACCGAAGGCCACCAGCACGAAGCCCCAGGGGCCGTGCGGCCAGAGCACGTCGCTCCTGCCGCTGATGAACAGGCGGCCGGTGTCGATGACCAGCCAGCTGATGGTTCCGATCGACAGCGAATACACCATCTGCGAATCCCAGCTGCCCATGCCCGAGACCGTCAATGCCGCGGCGATGACGCAGCAGAAGGCGACCGTGATCAGGCCGTGCCGCAGGATGTCCCGGAGGTTCTCGGCGCGAAAGCGCGACGGGCGGGCGGTGTCCGCCGCTGCCGTCATCAACGGTCCTCGGCGCCCAGGGTGCGGCGCTCGCGCGCCACCAGCCGGTCGTAGAAGCCGCCGCCGGGCGCGAGGAACCAGACCACTGCGCCGTGGATCAGCAGCCCCAGGCCCCAGCCCATGAGCGGGTAGACGGCCCACGTGTGGCCACGCGAGGCGGCCAGCCCGACCAGGCCCAGGTTGACGACCACGTAGACGAAGGCGTGGATGTACCAGCCCATCTTGGCGCCGGCGCGGCGACGGGCGCGCTTTTCGAGGTCGGCGTCGGCACGGTTCGAAGGGGTGGATGTGTTCATGAGAGTTCTCCTTGGACAGACAGGTCAGGATGAGGTGGTTTGGGGAAGGGGTGGAACTCGGTCCTGACTGTTCTGGCCGCAAGGGTCGGAACGGGACCGGAATCTTAGGCCGCGCGCGCCCCGCTGACCATCGCACCCGAGGCGGCGGCCAGCCGCCACAGGCGCGCGGCACGGGCCGCGAAGATGCCGCTGAAGGCGCCGTACAGCGCCGGCACGCCCAGGGCGAAGGCCGCGTGGTGGCGCAGCTCGGGGTGCATGGCCAGCGACACGCCCACCACGTACTTGGTGAAGAAGATGCCCATCATGAGTATCAGCGGCATGGCGGTGCCGGCCACGTGGAACTGGCGCGCCGCCGCGTCGTAGCGCGTGGTCGCGGGCAGTGGGCGGCGCAGCACCAGCGCCACGAGCAGCAGCGCCGCCACGGCCCAGCCGAGCAGCGCGCCGGCCGAGTCACCGAACACCGACACCACGCCGTAGAACGAGAGGCCGGCCATCGCGACCGGCATCACCAGCACGCGGTTCAGGCCCACGCGGTTGGCCACGAGTTGGCGGCCGCCGAGCCAGGCCAGCATGACGAACACGGCGAACACCCACTTGGGTGTGTGAAGAAGGATCTGCATCAGCATGGAAGGCTCCGTTCGGTGGGAAGAAGACAAAGAGGGCAGCGAATCGATGGAGCGGACTGTGCCGATGCCGCGCGGCTGCCGCCACGGCCCTGCGACGAAATGCCGATGAGCGGCGTAAAGCGCCGATCGCCGGCGTGAACGGCGGGCGGAAGGGCGCGGCAGATGTCCATCGGAAGCTTTACCGTCGCTTTACGGCACGGAAAACTTGGGGAGTGATATTTCGCGCTGTACTCTAGGCCGCCTCCCTTCAGGTCGCTCTTTCGCACCCCTTCGCACGCACCGCCCATGGATTCCCACACGCCCCCCGAGCCCCTGCCACCCATCGTGTCGCCGACCCATCCTCCGGCGCGCCGGCGCCGCTGGTTCGGGAGCCTGATGGCCCTGCTTCTGCTGGTGGCCCTCGGGGGCGGCGCCTGGTATCTGATCCAGCGTTCCAAGTCACCAGCGCCCGGCGCGGGCGGACCGGGCCAGGGTCGGCCCGGCGGCGGTGGACCGGGTGGGCGAGCGGGTGGTGGTGGCGGCGGCCCGGCCTCCAGCACCGTCGGCACCGCCGTCGCGCGGCAGGCCGACATTCCGGTGCAGCTCGAAGCACTCGGCACGGTCACGCCGCTGGCTAATGTGACGGTGCAGCCCCAAGTGTCGGGCGTGCTCACGGCCGTGCTGTTCAAGGAAGGCCAGATGGTCAAGAAGGGCGACGTGCTCGCCACCATCGACCCGCAGCCCTTCGAGAACGCGCTGGCGCAGGCCGCCGGTGCACGCCAGCGCGACGAGGCGCAACTGGCCGCGGCGCGCGTCACGCTGCAGCGCTACCAGACGCTGCTCGGGCAGGACTCCATCGCCCGCCAGGAGGTCGACACCCAGGCCGCGCTGGTCAAGCAGCTCGAAGGCACGGTGGCCATCGACCGCGCCAACGAGAACACGGCCAAGCTCAACCTGGCCTGGAGCCGCATCACGGCGCCGGTGAGCGGGCGCATCGGCCTGCGGCCGGTGGACGCGGGCAACTACATCTCGACGGGCAGCACGGGCGGCGTGGCCACCATCACGCAGATCGCGCCCATCGACGTCGAGTTCTCCATTCCGCAAGACCGCGTGCCCGAGGTGCAGGAGCGGCTGGGGCAGGGCGCCACGCTCGCCACCACCGCCTTCGACCGCACGCGCACGCGCCGGCTGGCCGAGGGCACCTTTTCCACGCTCGACAACATGGTCGACACGCAGACCGGCACCGTGAAGGCCAAGGCGCGTTTCACCAACGCCGACGGCGCGCTGTTCCCGAACCAGTTCGTCAACCTTCGGCTGCTGCTGCGCACCGTGAGCAGCGCGGTGGTGGTGCCGGTCACGGCGCTGCGCCACGGTCCGAACGGCGATTACGTGTACGTGGTGACGGCCGAGAACACGGCCTCGCAGCGCCCGGTGACACGCGGTGAATCGAGTGTCGATTTCGCCTCGATCACCAAGGGCCTGCAGCCCGGCGAAACCGTGGTGACCGAAGGCGGCGATCGACTGAAGGACGGCGCGCGCGTGCAGACCACGGTCGACCGGCCCGCCGGTGCGGCCTCTGGTGCAGCAGCGCCGGGCGGACGGCGCGGCGGACGTCGGCAGGAAGGCGCCGGCGGTGCGCGTCCGTCCGAAGCGGCTGCGCCTGCCGCGCCATTGCAGGCACCCACTGCGCCGGCCGCAGCACCTGCGGCAACAACGCCCGCACCCGCTGCAGCCCCTGCAGCCAAGCTCCCCACCCCCGAGCAGCGCCAGCGCATGCTCGACGCGGCCAAGGACGATCCCGAACAACTCGAACGCCGCAAGCGTTTCCTCGAAGCGCTCGACCGCGGCGACCCGGCCGCGCTGGAGCGTTGGCAACGTCAGTCCGAGCGCGGCGGCGCCGGCGGCGAACGCGGCGGTGAGGGACGGCGCAGTCCATGAGCGCCGTGCCGGGCCGCCCCAAACAAGCTCGCACCGCAGTGCGAAGCACGAAGGTATATCTATGAGCCCGTCGCGCCCGTTCATCCTGCGGCCGGTCGCCACCTCGCTGCTGATGCTGGCCATCGTGCTGGCCGGCCTGGTGGCGTTCCGTTTTCTGCCGCTGGCGGCGCTGCCGCAGGTCGACTACCCGACCATCCAGGTCCAGACGCTCTACCCCGGGGCCAGCCCCGAGGTCATGAGCAACACCGTCACCGCGCCGCTCGAACGCCAGTTCGGCCAGATGTCGGGGCTCGACCGCATGAGTTCGACCAGCGCGGCGGGCGTGTCGATCATCACGCTGCAGTTTTCGCTGGGCCAGACGCTCGACGTGGCCGAGCAGGAAGTGCAGGCCGCCATTAATGCCGGCGGTTCGCTGCTGCCGGCCGACCTGCCCGCGCCGCCGGTGTACGCCAAGGTCAACCCGGCCGATGCGCCCGTGCTCACGCTGGCCATCACCTCCGACACGCTGCCGCTCACCGAGGTGCAAAACCTCGTCAACACCCGGCTCGCGCAGAAGATCAGCCAGGTCTCGGGCGTGGGCCTCGTATCGCTCAGCGGCGGGCAGCGCCCGGCCGTGCGCATCCAGGCCAACACGCAGGCGCTCGCGGCCAACGGCATCGGCCTCGATACGCTGCGCACCGCCATCAGCGCGGCCAACTCCAACGGCGCCAAGGGCAGCTTCGACGGCCCCAAGCGCGCCTACACCATCAACTCGAACGATCAGTTGCTCACGGTCGACGACTACAAGAACCTCATCGTCAGCTACAAGAACGGCGCGCCGATCCGCATGGTCGACGTGGCGCGCGTGGTCAACAGCGCCGAGAACGCACAGCTGGGCGCCTGGTCCGGGCGCAAGGTCGATGGCGAGGTGCAGCTCACGCCGGCCATCATCCTGAACGTGCAGCGCCAGCCCGGCGCCAACGTGATCGCCACCGTCAACGCCATCAAGACGCAGCTGCCCGAATTGCAGGCCGGCCTGCCCGCGGGCCTGCAGATCGAGGTGCTGAGCGACCGCACCGCCGGCATCCGTTCGTCGGTGCAGCACGTCGAGATGGAGCTGGTGCTGGCCGTGGTGCTCGTGGTGCTGGTGATCTTCGCGTTCCTGGGCAGCCTGCGCGCCACCGTCATCGCCAGCATCGCCGTGCCGATCTCGCTCATCGGCAGCTTCGGCCTGATGTACCTGCTGGGCTACAGCCTGAACAACCTGAGCCTGATGGCGCTGACCATCGCGACCGGCTTCGTGGTCGACGACGCGATTGTCATGATCGAGAACATCGCGCGCTACATCGAGGAGGGCGAGAAGCCGCTGCAGGCCGCGTTCAAGGGCGCCGCGCAGATCGGCTTCACGATCATCTCGCTGACCGTGTCGCTGATCGCGGTGCTGATCCCGCTGCTGTTCATGGGCGACGTGGTCGGCCGGCTGTTCCGCGAGTTCGCCGTGACGCTCGCCATCACCATCCTGATCTCGGGCGTGGTCTCGCTCACGCTGGTGCCGATGATGTCGGCGCGCTGGCTCAAGCACGAACCGAAGAAGGACGCGACCGGCACCGGCTTCGGCGCGCGCGCCCAGCGTTTCTTCGACGGCGTGATGGTGCGTTACGACCGCTCGCTGCACTGGGTGATCGCGCACCAGCCGCTCACGCTGCTGGTGGCGCTGCTCACCATGGTGCTGACCGTGCTGCTGTACCTCACGATCCCCAAGGGTTTGTTTCCCACGCAGGACACCGGCCAGCTGCAGGCCCGCGTGCAGGCCGCGCAAGACGTGTCCTTCGAGCGCATGGCGCAGCTGCAGCAGCAGGCTGCACGCGCCATTCTTGAAGACCCCGACGTCGAGAACCTCAGTTCCTTCGTCGGCGTGGACGCGGCCAACAACACCATGCTGCACACCGGCAGCATGCTCATCAACCTGACCAAGAGCCACGACAACCAGCAGGAGGTGATGGACCGCCTGCGCGAGCGCGTGCAGAAGGTGGCGGGCCTCACGCTGTACCTGCAGCCCACGCAAGACCTGACCATCGATGCCGAGACCGGCCCGACCGAGTACCGCGTGTCGCTGGAAGGTGTGAACAGCGCGCTCGTCACCGAGTGGATGCAGAAGCTCGTGGCGAAGCTGCAGGAGTCGGACAAGGTGCGCAACGTGAGCAGCGATGCTGGCGCGCAAGGCCTGGCCGCGTATGTGAACGTGAACCGCGACACGGCATCGCGGCTGTCGATTACCGCGAGTTCGGTGGACGACGCGCTGTACAGCGCCTTCGGCCAGCGCATCGTGTCGACCATTTTTACGGAGACGAACCAGTACCGCGTGATTCTGGAAGCACAGCCCGGGATGGTGAACACGCCGCAGACGCTGGGGCAGCTGAACCTCATTGCGGGGTCGGGCACGGCGACACCGTTGTCGGCCTTTGCGGAGATCAGCGAGCGGCAGGCGCCGTTGCAGATCACGCACGTGGCGCAGTATCCGGCGAGTACGTTGAACTTCGATACGGCGCCGGGGGTGTCACTCGGTGGTTCTGTTGCGGCGATTCGCGCGGCTGCGAAAGAGATCGGGTTGCCGGGCAGTGTGACGATGACTTTTCTGGGGGCTTCGGGGGCTTATGAGAAGTCTTTGTCGAATCAGCTGTGGTTGATTCTGGCGGCTGTGGTTTGTGTGTACATCGTGTTGGGGGTGCTGTACGAGAGCTATGTGCATCCGTTGACGATTTTGTCTACGTTGCCTTCTGCTGGGGTTGGGGCTTTGTTGGCCTTGATGATTACCGGCAATGACCTGGGGGTGATTGGGATCATCGGGATCATTCTGTTGATCGGCATCGTGAAGAAGAACGCGATCATGATGATCGACTTTGCTATTGATGCGGAGCGGACTCAAGGGAAGTCTGCGCGTGAAGCTATTCATCAGGCTGCTCTGTTGCGGTTTCGTCCTATCTTGATGACGACGCTGGCTGCGTTGTTTGCTGCTGTGCCTTTGATGTTGAGTTTTGGGGATGGGGCTGAGTTGAGGCGTCCTCTGGGGCTTGCGATTTTTGGGGGGCTGATCGTTAGTCAGCTGCTGACTTTGTTTACTACGCCGGTTATTTATTTGGCGTTTGATCGGTTGGGTGGAGGGGCTCGTCGGTCTTCTGCTGATCTTGAGGAGGAGACGGTTTGATCTGTCTGTGCTCCTGCTGCTTGTTTGTTTTCCGAGGCCGGGAGTTCCGCCCGGCGGCGGACTCACTTTCTTTTGCTTCGCCAAAAGAAAGTAAGCAAAGAAAAGGCGACCCCACTGTCTGCGACCCCTGCGCTTCGCTACGGGGCAACCTGCGGTGCTCGCGTTTCGCGGGGTCTCGCAGAACTCGCTGCGCTCAAACAGCTGCGAGCCCTGATCCGCGAAACGCTGCGCTCCTCGGCGCATACAGAGGGGCTTCGATACCGGGCGGGCCGTCGCTTCGCTCGGCCTGCGATCGGGCCTTTGCTTCGCTCGGCGATCGGACTTGCTCCCTCTCCCCTTGGGGAGAGGGCGGGGGTGAGGGCATCGGCCTTCATGCGCGCGAGCCGGTGTTTCTGTGCCGCGGACCCTCACCCCAACCCTCTCCCCAAGGGGAGAGGGAGCAATTCAAGCCGAGCGCAGCGAAGGCTCGTGAGGTGTCCAGGCGCCGAGCGCAGCGATGGCGTGTCGGTCCCCCAACCCCTTCTGTATGCGCCGAGGAGCGCAGCATTTCGCGGATCAGGGCTCGCCCTTGTTTGAGCGAAGCGAGTTTGGGCGAGACCCCGCGAAACGCGAGCACCGCAGGTTGCCCGAAGCGAAGCGCAGGGACGCAGACAGCAGGGTCGCCTTTCTTTTGCCTACGTTTCTTTGGCGAAGCAAAGAAAAGTAGGTCGCCCGCCGGGGCGAGACCCGGCCTCGGAACCCAAAAGAAGGCACTGCGATGAACCTGTCGCGCCCCTTCGTCCGCCGCCCCATAGGCACAGTCCTCCTGACCATAGGCATCGCCCTGGCAGGCATAGCCGCGTTCTTCGTCCTCCCAGTCTCCCCGCTCCCCCAAGTCGACTACCCAGTCATCTCGGTAAGAGCCTCGATCCCCGGAGCAAGCCCCGAGACGATGGCCACAAGCGTAGCGACGCCATTGGAAAGACACCTGGGAACAATCGCAGGCGTCAACGAAATGACGTCCACCAGCTCGGTAGGCTCCTCCCGAGTCACCCTGCAATTCGACCTCAGCCGCAACATCGACGGCGCCGCCAGAGAAGTCCAGGCCGCCATCAACGCCAGCCGCGTAGACCTGCCCGCCACGCTGAGAAGCAACCCCACCTACCGCAAAGCCAACCCAGCAGCTTCGCCAGTCATCATCCTGGCCCTCACGTCAAAGACGAAAACCCCAGGCCAGATCTACGACGCAGTCTCGAACATCGTCAGCCAGCGCCTGTCCCAGGTAGACGGCGTAGGCGACGTGGAAATCGGCGGCGGTTCGCTCCCCGCCGTGCGCATCGAACTGCTCCCCTTCGCACTGAACCGCTACGGCATCAGCACCGACGACGTGCGCGCCGCGATCCAGGCGTCCAACGCCAACCGCCCCAAGGGCATGGTGCAAGGCGAAGGGCGCAAGCTGCAGATCTACACCCAGACCCCGGCGCTGCGCGCAAGCGACTACGCCTCGATGGTCGTGGCCTGGCGCAACGGCGCTGCGGTCCGCCTGCGCGAGGTCGCCGACGTGATCGACGGCGTGGAAGACACGCGCACGCTGGGCCTGTTCAACGGAGAGCCGGCGATCATCGTGCTGATCACGCGGCAGCCTTCGGCCAACATCATCGAAACGGTCGACAACGTGCGCGCGCTGCTGCCCGAGCTGCAGGCGCAACTGCCGCCGGACGTGACGCTGCAGGTCGCGTCGGACAGCACCAACTCGATCCGCAGCTCGCTGCGCGAGGTGGAGATGACGCTGGTCATCGCGGTGCTGCTGGTGGTGCTGGTGGTCAGCCTGTTCCTGCGCAGCGTGCGCGCGACCGTGGTGCCGGCGGTGGCGACGGTGGTGGCGCTGCTGGGCACGTTCGGCGTGATGCACCTGCTGGGCTTCAGCCTCAACAACCTGAGCCTGATGGCGCTCACGGTGGCCACGGGCTTCGTGGTGGACGACGCGATCGTGGTGCTCGAGAACACCAGCCGGCACATCGAGGCCGGCATGTCGCGCATGAAGGCGGCGCTGCTCGGCGCGCAAGAGGTCGGCTTCACGGTGCTGTCGATCAGCGTGTCGCTGGTGGCGGTGTTCATTCCGCTGCTGTTCATGGGCGGGCAGGTGGGGCGGCTGTTCCGCGAGTTCGCGGTGACGCTGTCGGCGGCGGTGCTGATCTCGCTGGTCATCTCGCTCACCACCACGCCGATGATGTGCGCCTGGATGCTCAAGCCCGGCGGCAACAACGGCCACGGCAACGGCAAGCCGCCGGGCCGGTTCGGCCGCGCGGCGGAGCGCAGCTACGACTGGATGCTCAAGCGCTACGAGAGCGCGCTCGACTGGGCGCTCGACAGCAAGGCGATCGTCATGTTCGTGCTGCTGGCGGTGGTGGGGCTCAATGTCTACCTGTTCAGCGCGGCGCCGAAGGGCTTCTTCCCGCAGCAGGACAGCGGCCAGCTCAACGGCGGCCTGCGTGCCGACCAGAGCATTTCGTCGCAGGCCATGGCGGCCAAGTTGCGCGAGGTGGTCGACATCATCCGCAAGGACGAGGCGGTCGACACCGTGGTGGGCTTCACGGGCGGCGGGCGGGCGGGCGGCGGCTTCATGTTCGTCAACCTGAAGCCGGCCAGCCAGCGCAAGGACAGCGGCTTGGCGGTGATCGCGCGGCTGCGTCCGCAGCTGGCGCAGGTGACGGGGCTGCGCGTGTTCCTCGGCCCGGTGCAGGACGTGCGCTCGGGCGGGCGCTCCAGCAACTCCACCTACCAGTACACGCTCAAGAGCGACAGCCTGTCCGACCTGCGCACGTGGGCCGTGAAGCTGGCCGACGAGATGAAGCAGCAGCCCACGCTGACCGACATCGACACCGACCAGGACCAGAACGGCGTGGAGACGGTGGCCAAGGTCGACCCCGACAGCGCGCGGCGCCTGGGGCTGACCTCCACCGCCATCGACAACGCGCTGTACAACGCCTTCGGCCAGCGGCAGGTGGCCACGATCTACACCGAGCTCAACCAGTACCACGTGGTGATGGAATGGGCGCCGGCCTACACGAGCAGCCCGAACGCGCTGCGCGACGTGTACGTGCCCGCCACCAAGACTTCCGTGGTGGGCGGGCAGGCCGTGACCACGCAGGTGGCCGCAACGACCACCACATCGACAAGCAGCACGGCCGCCTCCACCAGCGCCGCCGCGACGGTGCCGGTGTCGGCGAACGCCGGCCTGCGCAACGCCTCGACCGGCAACGTGCTGAGCAACACGCCCACCACGCTGGTGCCGCTGTCGGCGGTGGCGAAGTTCGAGGAGCAATCGGTCGCGACCTCGGTGAGCCATGAAGACGGCGAACTCGCCACCACCATCTCGTTCAACCTCGCCGAAGGCGCCAACCTCGGCGATGCGCGCGAGGCCATTGCCAAGGCCGAGGCCAACATCGCGATGCCGACAAACGTGCGCGGCGCCTTTGCCGGCACCGCGCTGAGCGCGCAGCAGTCGCAGGGCCAGCAGGTGATGTTGATTCTGGCGGCGCTGGTCGTGATCTACATCGTGCTGGGCATCCTGTACGAGAGCCTGGTGCATCCGGTGACGGTGCTGTCGACGCTGCCTTCGGCCGGCGTGGGCGCGGTGCTGGCGCTCTTGATGTTCCGCATGGAGTTTTCCATCATCGCGTTGATCGGCGTGTTCCTGCTGATTGGCATCGTGAAGAAGAACGCCATCCTGATCATCGACTTCGCTCTGGAGGCCGAACGCTCGCGCGGGTTGAGCCCGCTCGAGGCGGTGCGCGAGGCCTGCCTGCTGCGCTTCCGTCCCATCCTGATGACCACGCTGGCCGCCGCGCTCGGCGCACTGCCGCTGGCCATCGGCTTCGGCGAGGGCGCCGAACTGCGCCGGCCGCTGGGCGTGGCGATCATCGGCGGGCTCATCGCGAGCCAGCTGCTGACGCTGCTCACCACGCCGGTGGTGTACCTGCTGCTCGACAAGCTGCGCCGCCGCGGCAAGAACGAACACGCGCTGAGCCGCGCCCCGGCCGCCTGAGATCCACGACCATGAATGCCTCTATCTCTTCCTTTGGTTCTTCACGCCGCTTCTTCGCGCTGAGCACGCTCGCGCTGGCCGCCGTGCTCGCCGGCTGTGCCGTCGGGCCGGCCTACCAGCTGCCCGCATCCGCCGCGCCCGCCGGCTGGAAGGAACAGCCCGCCGCCGACGGCTGGCTGCCCGCCGCGCCGGCCGACGCGCTCGACCGCGGCGAGTGGTGGAAGCTCTTCGGCGACGCCACGCTCGACGAACTCGCGGGGCGCGTGCAGGTGTCGAACCAGAACATCGCCGCCGCTGTCGCCAACTACACACAGGCCCAGGCGCTGGTGCGCGAGCAGCGCGCGGGGCTGTTCCCGTCGGTGTCGCTCGACGGCAGCGGCAGGCGCTCGGGCACCGTGGGCGGCAACGCCTCGGCCAGCCCGTCGAATGCCTTCGGCGCCACGTTGGGCGCGAGCTGGACGCCCGACGTGTGGGGCCGCCTGCGCGAAACCGTGAACAGCGCGCAGGCCAACGCACAGGCCAGCGAGGCCGACCTGGCCTCGGCGCGGCTGTCGGCCGTCGGCGACCTGGCCACCAACTACTTCTCGCTGCGCGAGGCCGACGCCGAGATCGTGCTGCTCGACGAAACCATCCTCGGCTACCAGCGCGCCTTCGAGATCACGAGCAACCGCTATGCCGCCGGCATCGCCGCGCAGACCGATGTGCTGCAGGCGCAGACGCAGCTGGTGAACGCCAAGGCCGATCGCGTGGGCCTGCAGCGCACGCGCGCCACGCTGGAGCACGCCATCGCGATGCTGGTGGGCGTGGCGCCGGCCGACTTCAGCCTGCCGCCCGCGCGCTGGACGCCCACGGTGCCAGGCATTCCGACCGGCGTGCCCTCGACGCTGCTGCAGCGCCGGCCCGACATTGCGGCGGCGGAGCGCGCGGTGGCCGCGGCCAATGCGCAGATCGGCATCGCGCGCTCGGCCTACTACCCGAACATCTCGCTCACGGCCTCGGTCGGCAGCAACGCAAGCCGCGTGAAAGACCTCTTCGGCTCGGCCAACACGCTGTGGGGGCTGGGCCTGTCGGTGGCGCAGGTGGTGTTCGATGCGGGGGCGATCAGCGCCAGCGTCGATGCCGCCAAGGCCGGCCACGAGGCCAGCGTGGCGCGCTACCGGCAGACCGTGCTGGCCGCGTTCCAGACTGTCGAAGACCAGCTGACGACTGGCGCCACGCTGGCGCAGCAGGAAGGCCTGCGCCGCGAGGCCACGGCAGCGGCCGACAAGACCGAGCAGCAGTTGCTCAACCGCTATCGCGCGGGGCAGGTGAGCTATACCGAGGTGGTGCAGGCGCAGGCCGCCGCACTGAGCGCGCGGCGCGCGCTCGTGCAGCTTCAGGTCAATCGCCAGGCCGCGGCAATCGCGCTGATCCAGGCCATGGGCGGCGGCTGGCAGGCCGACTGGATGGGCGATGCCCGCCCGGCCGGCAACAGCACTTCAAACAACAACGCCGCTTCCCGCACGCCGTAAGGGGCGGGTGTCGCGGGCGGGCAGGGGAACCTGCCTGGCCCGTCGGCCCGACCAGTGCTCGCTGCGTGCAGGAACACCGGACCGGGCGTCGTCGCTTCGCGGCGGTGGTCGCCGCTCGGCTCACATCACACGATCGCTCTCTCCCCATCACGCCGGACGGTCGATGGCACCGCCCAGATAGTCCTTGTCGGTCACCAGGACCCAGAGGGCGAGCACCATGATCAGCGCGGCCACAAGCACCGCGTTGACCAGCGCCGGCTCGACCATGCGGAAGTCGAGCAACCAGGGCGACACCGCCAGCCACGCTGCCAGCGCCACTTCGGTCCACTCTTCCCACTGGTGCGGCACGAAGGTCGCGCCCAAGGCCACAGCGCCCAGCACGATGCCGGTCGCCACCATGGTCCACATGGCGAGCGCGTTGCCCTGAAAGCCCAGTACCCACGGCGAGACGATCAGCCACACGCCGGCGGCGGCGTTGACGGGGTCCTGCCAATGCTTCACATGCTTCATGGTCTTTACCTCCTGTCGCAGCACGACGCCACGACGCTGGTTGGACTGCCGCGTGACACCGTGGTTCCACGGGCTTGCGGATCGGCACTGCGTTCCTATACTTGAGTGAACACTCATTTAAACGAGCGATGGAGCGCATCCACACATGGCCCGGCCCCGCAGCGCAGACAAGCACAACGCGATCCTCGAGGCGGCGCTGGTCGAGTTCGGCCGGCGCGGCGTGTGGGCCACGCCGACTTCGGCCATCTCGCGCACCGCGGGCGTGGCCGAGGGCACGCTGTTCACCTACTTCGCGAGCAAGGCGCTGCTGACCGACGCGCTGTACCGCGCATTGAAGACCGAGCTGGCCGGCGTGATGCTGGCCGACTGGCCCGAAGCCGCCGACCCGCGCACCCAGTTCCGCCACATCTGGGACCGCTACGTGCAATGGGGCGTGGCGCATCCCGGCAAGCTGCGCGTGCTGGCGCAACTCAAGGTGTCCGACGAACTGAGCAACGAGAGCCGCGCCGCCGGCATGGTGCCGTTCGCGCGGCTGGAGGCGGCAGCGCAGGAGTGCATGCGGCGCGGCGAAGTCGTCGAGCGCCCGATGGAGTTCCTGGGCGCGATGCTCACGGCGATGGCCGAGACCACTGTCGGCTACATCGCGCAGGCCGGTGATGAACAACCCGTCTTCGACTACGCCGAAGCCGGCTTCGAGATGTTCTGGCAAGGCATCGCCGTGCCGCCCTGACCACGGCACACCTTCTGCACGCACGACAAGACCCCCACTGAAGAAAGACCCCCCATGCCCACACTCAAACGCCGCCACTTCGTGCTCGGCACCCTCGGGGCCGCCGGCGCCCTGGTCGTCGGCTGGGCCGCTACGCCGGCGGCGTCGCGCCTCGTGCCCGGCGCCCCGCTGCCGGCGGGCAACGGGCAGGTGGCGCTCAACGGCTGGGTCAAGGTGGGCAGCGACGACACGGTCACGCTGGTGATGACGCAATCGGAAATGGGGCAGGGCACCCACACCGGCCTGGCGATGCTGCTGGCCGAAGAGATGGACGCTTCGATGCCGCAGGTGCGGCTTGAGCAGGCCGGCTTCGACGCCATCTACAACAACCAGGCCATGATCCTCGACGCGCTGCCGTTCAAGCCCGGCGACGAGGGCTTCGGCAAGCGCGCCGCGCACCAGGTCGTGGGCAAGCTGCTGCGCACGATCCCGGGGCTCTCGGGCACGGGCGGCTCGTCGAGCGTCACCGACCAGTGGGGTCCAGTGCGCGAGGCCGGCGCGTCGGCGCGGCTCATGCTGGTGGGCGCTGCCGCCGCGCAGTGGCAGGTGCCCGCCAGCGAGTGCCGCACCGAGGCGGGCCGCGTGCTGCACCCGGCCTCCAACCGCAGCGCGCGCTTCGGTGAGCTTGCCGCGAAGGCCGCGCAGCAGCCGCTGCCCACGGCGGTGAAGCTCAAGGCGCCAGCCGACTTTCGCGTCATCGGCCAGCCGCAGCGGCGCATCGACAACGCCGGCAAGCTCAACGGCACCGCCACCTACGGCATCGACGTGCTGCCACCGGGCCTGCTGTACGCCAGCATCGCCATGTGCCCGACGCTGGCCGGGCGCGTCGCGCACTTCGATGCGAAAGCCGCCGAGGCACTGCCCGGCGTGCGCAAGGTGATGGCGCTCGAACCCGTGGCCGCGAGCCTCGTCGGCACCGGCAGCACGGCGGGCGGCGTGGCCGTGATCGCCGACACGCCGTACCACGCGATGCGCGCGCTGAAGAAGGTCGACATCACCTGGGACCACGGCCCGGCCGCGAGCCTGTCGAGCGCCGAGATGATTGACCGCCTCGCGCGCACGCTCGACGCGGATGCGGGCAACGCGCGCCTCGACACCGGCGATGTGGCCGCAGCACTCAAGTCCGCTGCGCGCACGATCGAGGTCGAGTACCGCGTGCCCTTTCTGGCGCACGCCACCATGGAGCCGATGAACTGCACCGTGCAGTTCAAGGACGGCGCCGCCACCGTCTGGGCGCCCACGCAGGCGCCGGGCTTTGCGCGCGCCGCGGTCGCCAAGACGCTGGGCATCGACGCCGAGAAGGTCACGCTGCACGTGACCTACCTGGGCGGCGGCTTCGGGCGGCGCTACTTCATCGACTTCCTGGTGCAGGCCGCGCAGCTCGCGCGCGAGGCCGGTGGCGCACCGGTGCAGCTGATCTGGTCGCGCGAGGAAGACATGACGCACGACTTCTACCGCCCGGCCTACGTGGCGCGGTGCAGGGCCGGCTTCGACGCCGCGGGCGCGCTGGTCGCGTGGCAGACCACGAGCGCCGGCTCCAGCCTGGGTGCGCCGTCGTTCATGGACAACTCGACCGACGGCGCCTGGAACACCGCCTACGATTTTCCGCAGGCCCGCGTGGCGCACGTGCCGGTCGAGTCGGCCGTCACCACCGGCATCTGGCGCTCGGTGGCGCATTCGCAGAACGGCTTCTTCGTCGAGAGCTTCATCGACGAATGCGCCGTGGCCGCCGGCAAGGACCCGGTGGCCTTCCGAGCCGGCCTGCTCGCCAAGGACGCGCGCCACCTGGCGGTGCTCCAGCGCGTGGCCGAGTTGTCGCAATGGGGCGAGCCGCTGGCTGACGGGCCCGACGGCGCCAAGCGCGCGCGCGGCGTGGCCATTCACCGTGCTTTCGGCAGCATCGTGGCGCAGGTGGCCGAGGTGTCGGTGACGCCCGAGCGGCAGATCCGCGTGCACCGCGTGGTGTGCGTGATCGATTGCGGCCTGCCGGTGAACCCGAACCTGATCCGCCAGCAGATGGAAGGCGGCATCGTGTTCGGCCTGTCGGCGGCGCTGCGCGGCGAGATCACCGTGGCGCGCGGCCAGGTGCAGCAGACCAATTTCCACGACTACACGCCGCTGCGCATCGACGAGTGCCCGGTCATCGAGGTCGACATCCTCGCCGGCACCGGCGCCGAGGTGCCGCCCGGCGGCGTCGGCGAGCCGGGCACGCCGCCCATCGCGCCCGCCGTGGCCAACGCCGTGTTCGCGCTGACCGGCCAGCGCCTGCGCAGCCTGCCTTTGCGGCTGGCCTGACCCTCCCAGAACAAGAAGGACACCCCATGACCACGACCACCACCACGCTGAAGATCAACGGCCAGACCGCCACCGTGAGCGCCGAGCCCGACACCCCGCTGCTGTGGGTGCTGCGCGGCGAAATGAAGCTCGTCGGCACCAAGTTCGGCTGCGGCAAGGCGCTGTGCGGCGCCTGCACCGTGCACCTGGACGGCGAGGCCGTGCGCTCCTGCGTCACCCCGCTCGAAGCCGTGGGCGCGCGCGAGGTCACCACCATCGAGGGGCTGAAAGGCCGGGAGGCCGACGCCCTGCGCCAGGCCTGGACCGAGGTCGACGTGGTGCAGTGCGGCTACTGCCAGAGCGGCCAGCTCATGTCGGCCTGCGCGCTGCTCAAGGCGACCCCCAAACCCAGCGACGACCAGGTCTCGGACGCCATGCGCGGCAACATTTGCCGCTGCGGCACCTACCCCCGGATTCGCGCCGCGATCCACCTGGCGGCCGAAACAGCGGGGCGATAACGCAGAAACCGGGGTGTTTGTTTACAGAAGTTAATAATTTCGCCGTAATTCTCGAAAAAGTCGCCAGAACCGAATTTTTACGGAAATTGGGGATATGAAGCTTCGATACGCCGCCGTACCATCCGCGCGGCCCGCTTCGGGCCGGCCCCTGTTTCCGACTTTCGATGACCCCCCCAGACCCCTCGCGGACGCGCGCCCTGTCCGTGGCCGACACGCTGCGCACACGCATCTTCGATGGTGCGATCGCCCCCGGCGCCCACCTGATGGAGATTTCGCTCGCCAATGAGCTTGGCGTGTCGCGCACCCCTGTGCGCGGTGCCATGGCACGGCTGGCCGACGAGGGGTTGCTGGTCTATCACCCGCAGCGGGGTTTCCAGGTGCGCCGTTTCGACGCCAAGGACGTGTTCGACGCCTTCAGCGTGCGCGCCACGCTCGAAGGCATGGCCTGCCGCCTGCTCAGCGAGCGCGGGCTGGGCGGCGAGGCACTGGCCGAACTGACGGCCATGGTCGACGAGCAGCACGCGCTGCTGCACGACAGCGGCGAATGGACCGACGAGCGCGCCGACCAGTGGCAGGACCTGAACCAGGCCTTCCATCACAAGCTGCTGTCGCTGGCCGACAACCGCTGGCTCAGCGAGGCCGTGCAGCGCGCCTGCCAGCTGCCCGTGATCTTCGACAGCCGCTCGCGCCCCCACAAGCGCGACGCCGCGATGCTGATGTACCGCCACGGCCAGGCCCTGCAGGCGCTGGAAGAGCACCGCTGCATCGTCGACGCGCTCGGCCGGCAGGAGTCGGCCGGCGCCGAAGCCGCGATGCGCGAGCACATCAACGCCAACCGCGACCTGTTGGTGCTGTATCTGCGCCAGAGCGCCGGCCGCACCCGCGCGATCGCCTGAAGCTTCTTCTCTAGCCGCCGCGCGCCACCGGCGCCATGAGGTAGGCCCCCGACTCGAACAGCTGCGCCTCGGCCTGGTCGATGCGCCGGATCACCGGCTTGCCCGCGCGGCTCGCGAGCAGTTCGACCAGCGCTTCCGTCACGGCCACGCCGGCCGCCACCGAGGGGAAGAACGAGGGGCTGTGGATGGTGAAGAGCAGCGTCTCGTCCGCCAGCAGCG
Source organism: Variovorax sp. EBFNA2 (assembly GCF_033802765.1). Classification (NCBI taxonomy): domain Bacteria; kingdom Pseudomonadati; phylum Pseudomonadota; class Betaproteobacteria; order Burkholderiales; family Comamonadaceae; genus Variovorax; species Variovorax sp. EBFNA2. The sequence continues at coordinate 4,507,774 of NZ_CP138496.1, read as the reverse complement.
ACAGCGGCGAGGTCACGCTGTCGGTGATCGCCACGATGCGGCAGCCGGCCGCCTTCGCGGCTTCGGCCACCTGCAAAGCTTCGCGCGAGTAGGGCGCAAAGCTCGCCACCACCAGCGCGTCGCCCTTGGCGAAGGCGCGCTGCTGCATCTCGAGCGAGCCGCCCTGGCCGTCGACCAGGTGCACGCTGGTGCGAAAGAGCCGGTACACGTACACGAACGAGAACGCGATCGGAAAGCACGCGCGAAAGCCCGCCGCATGCACGGCCGGCGCCTTCTCGAGCAGCACGCAGGCCTTGAGCAGCGCCGGCCCGCTCTGCTGGTGCGTGAGCTCCAGGTTGCGCCGCTGCACCTCGAACATCTCGCCCGTCAGGCCCTGGTCGGCGGCGCGGCCCACCAGCTGCTTGGCGCGCACGCCATACATTTCGGTGCCCAGGCCCATGTCAGCGGCGAAGGCCTCCTTGAGCTGCGGCCAGCCGTCGAAGCCCAGGTGCTGGGCGAAGCGCACCAGCGTGGCCGGCGTGCTCTGCGCGCGCGTGCCGACATTGCGCATCGAGCCCGTGACCACTTCGTTGGGGTGGTCGAGCACGTAGCGCGCGACCTGCTGCAGGGCAGGGCTCAGTTCGTTGAAACGCTGGCGGATCTGTTCTCGGGCGCCCATGGCGGTGTCTCTTTTCTCGGGGTGTCTGGAACGAATGTACCGGAGCAGGGAAACCACGGGAGTTGACGGAACAAATGTTCCAAAGAATAATTCATCCGAAACGTTAGTTCCAACGTCAGTCCAGTTGCCAGCCGCCATGACGCACGTCTTCCACCGCCACCTTCGCCACACCCCGCCCGTTGCCGCCAGCGCGCAGGGCATGTTCATCCGCGACGCCGACGGGCGCGAATACCTCGATGCGTCGGGCGGCGCGGCCGTGTCCTCGCTCGGCCATGGCCACCCCGAGGTGATGGCGGCGATGCACGCGCAGATCGACACACTGGCCTACGCCCACACCAGCTTCTTCACGAGCGAGGTGGCCGAGCAACTGGCCGACGAACTCATCGGTTCCGCTCCCGAAGGCATGAGCCACGTGTACCTCGTGAGCGGCGGCTCGGAGGCGGTGGAGTCGGCGCTGAAGATGGCGCGCCAGTACTTCGTGGAAATCGGCCAGCCGCAGCGCACCCACTTCATCGCGCGCCGCCAGAGCTACCACGGCAACACGCTGGGCGCGCTCGCGGTGGGCGGCAACGCCTGGCGCCGCGAGCCCTTCGCGCCCATCCTCGTGCCGGCCACGCACGTCGCGCCGTGCTACCCGTACCGCGAGCAGCGCGCCGACGAAAGCGCCGAGCAGTACGGCCTGCGTCTGGCAGATGAGTTGGAGGCGGCCATCGTCGCGCAGGGCGCCGACCGCGTGATCGCCTTCGTGGCCGAGACCGTGGGCGGCGCCACCGCCGGCGTGCTCACGCCCGTGCCGGGTTACTTCAAGGCGGTGCGCGCGGTGTGCGACAGGTACGGCGTGCTGCTGATCCTCGACGAGGTGATGTGCGGCATGGGCCGCACCGGCTCGCTGCACGCCTGCGAGCAGGAGGGCGTGGCGCCCGACCTCATGACCATCGCCAAGGGCCTGGGCGGCGGCTACCAGCCGATCGGCGCGGTGCTGGCGCAGCGCAAGGTCGTCGAGGCCATGTCGAAGGGCAGCGGCTTCTTCCAGCACGGCCACACCTACCTGGGCCACCCGATGGCCTGCGCGGCGGCACTCGCGGTGCAGCAGGTGATCCGTCGCGACGGCCTGGTCGGCAAGGTGCGCGACGACGGCATCGCCTTCGGCGCGATGCTGGCCGAGGCGCTGGGCGACCACCCGCATGTGGGCGACATCCGCGGACGCGGCTTCTTCTGGGGCGTCGAGCTGGTGGCCGACCGCGCGAGCAAGCAGCCCTTCGACTCTTCGCTGAAGCTCCATGCGCGCCTCAAGCAAGACGCAATGGCGCGCGGCCTGCTGTGCTACCCCTTCGGCGGCACCGTCGATGGCCGCCAGGGCGACCACGTGCTGCTGGCGCCGCCGTACATCGCCACGCGCGACCACCTGCACGAGATCGTCGCGCGGCTCGCGGCCTCGGTCGATGCCGTCACGCGCGGCGCGACGCGCTGAGCGTTCGACCCCGTTCCCTTTTTCTTCAACCGCCGTCCCGAGGAGCGTTCCATGCCCCAGCTTCGTCCATCGCTTTCCATCGCCGCCGCCGCTTTCGCGCTGGCCTGTGCCGCGCTGCTGCCGACCACCGCCGCGCAGGCGCAGGCCGCCAGCGACACGCTCGCCAAGATCAAGGCCAGCGGCGCCATCACCTTCGGCTACCGCGAGGCCTCGTTCGGCTTCTCGTACCTCGACGGCAACCTGAAGCCGGTGGGCTACAGCATCGAGATCTGCAACCGCATCGTCGAGGCGGTGAAGAGCGAGCTGAAGCTGCCCGCCCTCGACATCAAGTACCAGGCCGTGACCTCGGCCAATCGCATCGCGCTGGTACAGAACGGCACGGTGGACATCGAGTGCGGCTCCACCACCAACCTGGTCGAGCGCCAGTCGCAGGTGGCGTTTTCGCCGGACATCTTCCGCTACAACGTGCGCACCCTGGTGAAGGCCGATTCGGGCATCAAGAGCATTGCCGACCTGCAGGGCAAGACCGTGGTCACCACCGCCGGCACCACCTCGTTCCGCCTGCTCCGCGCCGCCGACAAGGGCCGCAGCCTCGAGGTGAACCAGCTCTCGGGCAAGGACCACACCGACTCGTTCCTGCTGGTCGAGAGCGGCCGCGCGCAGGCCTTCGTGCTCGACGACATCCTGCTCGCGGGCCAGGTCGCCAACGCGCGCAACCCGAAGGACTTCGTCATCACCGGCGAGAGCCTGCGCACCGAGAACCAGTCGCTGATGTTCCGCAAGGACGACCCGGCCTTCAAGGCGCTGGTGGACCGTGTGGTGTCGGGCATGATGAAGTCCGGCGAGATGGAAAAGCTCTACAGCAAGTGGTTCATGTCGCCGATTCCGCCCAAGGGCATCAACATCAACTACCCGCTCAATGCCGAGACGAAGGACGCGTTTGCCAACCCGTCGTCCAAAGGAATCTGAGCGCTTCGATTTCCTCTGATTTCATGACACGCATCGCCCTCATCCACGCGCTCTCGCATTCCGTCGCGCCCATCAACGAAGCCTTCGCACGCGACTGGCCCGAGGCCGTGCGCATGAACCTGCTGGACGACAGCCTCTCGGCCGACCTCGCACGCGACGGCAAGGGGCTCGACGCGGCGATGCACGAGCGCTTCCAGCGGCTGGCGCAGTACGCGGTGGACACGGGCGCGCGCGGCATCCTGTTCACCTGCTCGGCCTTCGGGCCGTGCATCGAGGCGGTGGCGCAGCGGCATGCGGGCATTCCGGTGCTCAAGCCCAACGAGGCCATGATCGAAGAGGCCGTGCAGGGTGAAGGCCGCCTGGGCCTGATCGCGACCTTTGCGCGCACGCTGGAATCGATGCCGCCGGAGTTTCCTTCGGGCATGGCGCTCGAGCTGGCGCTGGCCGAGGGCGCACTGGCCGCGCTCGATGCGGGCGACGCGCAGCGCCACGATGCGCTCATCGCCGAACAGGCCGCCGCGCTGCGTGCGCGCGGCTGCACGCGCATTGCCCTGGCTCAGTTCAGCATGGCGCGCGCGCGTGGCGCCTGCGAGGCGGCGAGCGGCTTGCCGGTGCTCACGACGGTCGACAGCGCGGTGCGTGCGCTGCGCCGTCGTGCTTCTACAACTTCAGTGTGAGCCGCCGTTGCCGACAACCGTGAACAGCGTCGTCATCGCGACCTGCGCCGCTTCACCGCGCCCCAGCGGACGGCCCGGGCCGGCGTTGCCGCTGTCGGTTTCGAGTCCCTGCGCCAGGCGCCGGTAGATGTCCGACGACGGCATGGTCGCCGCGGTGCCGAGCGCGTCGCAGTAGGTGTCGGTGAGCACGGCGGCCAGCCGTTCGCGCTGCGCGTCAGTCAGCATGGGTGCATCGGCCGCGAAGACCGACGCCACGCAGTGCATCAGGTAGGCCTGGGTTTCGAGCGAGAAGGCCTGCTGGCGCACATAGTCTTCCACCGCGTGCCAGAAGAGGGTGTCGGAGGTGCGGCGCCAGCTTTCGAGCACCTTGCGCGACTTGGCGACCAGGTCGGCGTGCGCGTCGTGCGGCTCGCTCGGGCGAAGCGCCAGGCCCTGCAGCGTGAGCGCGGCCACCGGACCGGCCGCGCCGAGCAGGAAGCTCCAGAACTTCCAGCGCGCAAACCATTTCTTGTCGTGGGCCGGGCCCAGCGGCTCCAGCAGCCGGAAGTCGATGCACAGGGCGGCGTCGGCCTGCAGGCCGGAGGCCATGCGGTCGGCCTCCACATGGCCCTGCGCGACGATGCAGGCGCCGGCGCCGCAGCGGTCGATGTCGGCCAGGCGCTGCGTCAGCTGGCGCAGCTCGTAGGCCGAGGCGCCGGTGGCTTCGGCCACGCGCAGCATGCCGTGGCACTGCTCCCGCTCCCGCTGGCAGGGGCTCTTGAGTCGGTCTTCGACATGGTCGTCGAGCGTCGAGGGGCGTTCTTCAGCGACGCAGTCCCCGAGTTCACTCCCGGTGGTGAACGTTGACATGGATGCTCCTTCGGCCGCAGGTGAATAACTGTTACCAATATGTATTAATGCGCCGACGTCGAACATCACCTGAACTGGGTATTTCCTGCGGCCGAGGGCCTGAACAGGACCTGACCGAAGGCCTCGCGATAATCGCCGCTCTTACAAGGAGTACGCGTGGATATCGTTTTGCTGGTCAAGGCCGCTGTCATGGGCATCGTGGAGGGTCTGACCGAATTCCTGCCGATCTCGTCGACCGGCCACCTCATTCTTGCGGGCTCGCTGCTGGGTTTCGACGACGCCAAGGCCAAGGTGTTCGACATCGCCATCCAGACCGGCGCGATCTTCGCGGTGATCCTGGTCTATTGGCAGAAGATCCATTCGACCGTGGTGGCGCTGCCGCGCCAGCCCAAGGCGCGCCGGCTGGTGCTGAACGTCGTCATCGGCTTCCTGCCCGCGGTGGTGCTGGGCCTGCTGTTCGGCAAGATGATCAAGGCGCACCTGTTCATTCCGACCGTGGTGGCGAGCACCTTCATCATCGGCGGCTTCATCATCCTGTGGGCCGAGAAGCGCCCGCCCGGCTCGGTGCGCGTCGAGCACGTGGACGACATGACGCCCTGGGACGCGCTCAAGGTCGGCCTGGTGCAGTGCTTCGCGATGATCCCCGGCACCAGCCGCAGCGGCTCGACCATCATCGGCGGCATGCTGCTGGGCCTGTCGCGCCAGGCAGCGACCGACTTCTCTTTCTTCCTGGCCATTCCGACGCTGATCGGCGCGGGCGCCTACAGCCTCTACAAGGAGCGCGCGCTGCTGTCGGTGGCCGACATTCCGATGTTCACCGTGGGCCTGGCCTTCTCGTTCATCAGCGCATGGCTGTGCGTGCGCTGGCTGCTGAAGTACATCAGCACGCACAACTTCATTCCGTTCGCGTGGTATCGCATCGCCTTCGGCATCGTGGTGCTGGCCACGGCGTGGACCGGCACGGTCGTCTGGGCGGAATAAGCCTTCTTCGGTCTCAGGCCGTCGCGCCCAGCAGCGCGCCGGCGGCCTTCGCCTCCCGCCGCACGGCGATGGCGATCGGCCCGTCGATCGACGGGTCGAACCCGCCCGTGGCACCCAGTGCGGTGATCACGGCGCACACCCTTCCCGCGTAGTCGTACACCGGCGCCGCCACGGCGCTGATGCCGCGCAGGTAGGTGTCCTTCACGATGGCGCAGTGCGCCTGCTGCACCTCGCGGCGCAGCGTGCCGATGGGGTCGGCGGCATCGAGCAGCGCGCGCATGTCCGCGGTGGCTTCGGCCAGTTCCTGCTCGGCCAGCGCCACCACGCGCGACTCGTCGAGCAGGCCCAGGAAGGCGCGGCCGGTGGCCGACCACAGCATCGACATCACCGAGCCGGCGCGCACGTTCACCGTGACCGGCAGGCCCGGCTCCTCGAAGCGCACGATGGTCGGGCCCTTGTTGCCCATCACCGCGACGAAGCAGGTCACCTCCAGCGATTCGCGCAGGCGGATCAGGCAGGGCTCGGCCGCGCGGATCGGGTCGGCCTGGCGCATGGCGGCCAGGCCGATCTGGATCGCCTCGGGCCCCAGGTAGTAGTGCTGCGAGGCGGTGTCCTGGCGCACCAGGCTTTCTTCCATCAGGCTCGCGAGGTAGCGGTGCACCTTCGCCGGGCTCTCGCCCACGTGGGTGGCCAGGGCCGTGAGGCTGCTGCGCCCGCCCAGGTGCGCGAGGCCCTTGAGCACGGCCATGCCGGTCTCGGCGGACTGCACGCGCTGGCGGCGCTCGCGGGGAGGAGAAGAAGGAACCGGGGGTGCTTCAGCGGGGGAGGTCATGTCGTCGGCATCTTAGGTGGCGGCCCAGGCGGCCGGGTAAACCCGTGGATCAACGATTACGCAATGCGTATGATAATTACGCAATACACAATATCCACTTCGGAGACACCCGATGAAGAAGCACTTCGCCCGCGGCCTTGCGGTCCTGTCCCTCGCCGCCCTGGGCACCGTCGCCAGCGCCCAGACTGCCTTCCCGAACAAGCCGATCCGCTGGCTCGTGCCGTACGCGGCCGGCGGCGGCTCCGACTTCCTCGCGCGCACTGTCGCCCAGACGCTGTCGACGCAGGTCGGCCAACCCGTGCTGGTGGACAACAAGCCGGGCGGCAACACCGCGCTGGCCGCCGCCGAAACCGCGCGCGCCCCGGCCGACGGCTACACCGTGCTCTCGGCCGACAACGGCACGCTGGTGTTCAACCCGGCGCTGTACAAGTCGCTGAGCTACAGCCCCACCAAAGACCTGGCACCCGTCACGCTCATGGGCAAGTTCCCGATGATCCTGGTGGTCGGCGCCAACTCAGGCTTTGCCACCGCCAAGGACTTCATCGCGCAGGCCAAGGCCAAGCCGGGCGGCATCAACTACGCCTCGGCCGGCGCGGGCAGCCCGCACCACCTGGCGATGGAACTGCTGAAGGTCGAGGCCAAGCTCTTCATGGTCCACGTGCCGTACCGCGGTGCGGCGCCCGCGCTGGCCGACGTGGTCGGCGGGCAGCTGCCGGCCATGATGGTCGACATGGCCGCCGGCGCCGGCTTCATCAAGGGCGGCAAGGTGCGCGCGCTGGCCGTGGCCAACCCCACGCGCCTGCCGCAACTGCCCGACGTGCCCACCTTCGCCGAGCTCGGCTACAAGAACGTCGAGGCCGCCGCGCTGGTCGGCGTGGTGGTGCCCGCGGCCACGCCGGCCGACGTGGTGAACACGCTCAACCGCCAGCTGGTGGCCGCCATCCACGAGCCCTCGGTGAACAAGCGCATGGTCGACTTCGGCGTCGAGCCCGTGGGCAACACGCCCGCGCAGTACACCGAGCTGCTCAAGGCCGAGACCGCGCGCTGGCACAAGCTGATCCGCGACCTGAAGATCACGCTCGACTGAGTCTGCTGCCATGTCCGACACCGCCATGCCTTCTCGCACTTCCGGCTGCCCCATCGCGCACGGGGCGCTGTCCTCGCACAGCACGCCCACCGGCTGCCCCGTGAGCCAGCGCGCCGCCGAGTTCGACCCCTTTGAAGACGGCTACCAGCAAGACCCGCCCGAGTACGTGCGCTGGGCCCGCGAGCAGGAGCCGATCTTCTACAGCCCCAAGCTGGGCTACTGGGTGATCACGCGCTACGACGACATCAAGGCGGTGTTCCGCGACAACCTCACCTTCAGCCCGTCGAACGCACTGGAGAAGATCACGCCCACCGGCGACGAAGCCAATGCCGTGCTCGCAAGCTACGGCTTTGCGCTCAACCGCACGCTGGTGAACGAGGACGAGCCGGCCCACATGCCGCGCCGCCGCGCGCTCATGGACCCGTTCACGCCCGAGGCGCTGAAGCACCACGAGCCGCTGGTGCGCGAACTCGCGCGCAGCTATGTCGACCGTTTCATCGACGATGGCCGCGCCGACCTCGTCGACCAGATGCTGTGGGAAATTCCGCTCACCGTGGCGCTGCACTTTCTCGGCGTGCCCGAGGAAGACATGGACACGCTGCGCAAATACTCCATCGCGCACACCGTCAACACCTGGGGCCGCCCCAAGCCCGAGGAGCAGGTGGCCGTGGCGCACGCCGTCGGCAACTTCTGGCAGTACGCCGGCAAGGTGCTCGACAAGATGCGGCAAGACCCCGATGCACCGGGCTGGATGCAGTACGGCATCCGCAAGCAGATGCAGCACCCCGAGGTCGTCACCGACTCGTACCTGCACTCGATGATGATGGCCGGCATCGTCGCCGCGCACGAGACCACCGCCAACGCCACCGCCAACGCCGTGAAGTTGCTGCTGCAGCATCCGCAGGTGTGGCAGGAGCTGTGCGACGACCCGGGCCTCATTCCCAACGCGGTCGAAGAGTGCCTGCGCCACAACGGCTCGGTGGCCGCCTGGCGCCGGCTCGTCACCAAAGACACGCAGGTCGGCGGCGTAGACCTGCCGGCGGGCTCGCGCCTGTTGATCGTCACCTCGTCGGCCAACCACGACGAAGGCCACTTCGCCGATGCCGACCTGTTCGACATCCGCCGCGACAACGCCAGCGACCACCTGACCTTCGGCTACGGCTCGCACCAGTGCATGGGCAAGAACCTGGCGCGCATGGAGATGCAGATCTTCCTGGAGGAGTTCACGCGCCGCCTGCCGCACATGCGCCTGTCGGAGCAGCGCTTCAGCTACGTGCCCAACACCTCGTTCCGCGGGCCCGAGCACCTGTGGGTCGAGTGGGACCCGCGCGCGAATCCCGAGCGCGCCAATGCCGGCCTGCGCGACGTGCAGGTGCCCGTGCGCATCGGCGAGCCGTCGGCCCACGCCATCGCGCGGCCCGTGGTGGTCGAGCGCGTGACGCCGGTGGCCGACGGCATCGTGCGGCTGCGCCTCGTGTCGCCCGACGGCAAGCCGCTGCCGCGCTGGACGCCGGGCTCGCACATCGACGTGGAGTGCGGCACGCCCGAGCTGTCGCGCCAGTACTCGCTGTGCGGCGACCCCGACGAAGCCCACGCGCTGGAGATCGCCGTGCTGCACGAGCCCGAAGGCCGCGGCGGCTCGGCCTGGGTGCATGCGAACGTGAAGGTGGGCGACCGCCTGCGCATCCGCGGCCCGCGCAACCACTTCCGGCTCGACGAGTCGCTGGCAAAGGCGATCTTCATTGCCGGCGGCATCGGCATCACGCCCGTGAGTGCGATGGCGCGGCGTGCGAAGGCGCTGGGCATGGACTACGAACTGCACTACAGCGGCCGCAGCCGCGCCACCATGGCTTTCGTCGACGAGCTGGCTGCGCTGCACGGCGAGCGCCTGCACGTGCATGCGGCCGACGAAGGCCGGCGCAACGACCTGCCTGCGTTGCTGGCCACGCCCGTGCCCGGCGCACAGGTCTACGCCTGCGGCCCGCTGCGCATGCTCGAAGCACTCGAAGCGTGTTGCGCCGCGTGGCCCGAAGGCGCGTTGCGCGTCGAGCATTTCGAGTCGACGCTCGCCACGCTCGACCCGTCGAAGGAACATGCCTTCGAGGTGGAGCTGAAAGACTCCGGCCTCGTCATCACCGTGCCGCCCGACCAGACCTTGCTGACGGCGTTGCGTGCCGCCAATGTCGATGTGCAGAGCGATTGCGAAGAAGGCCTGTGCGGCTCGTGCGAAGTGCGCGTGCTCGCCGGCAAGGTCGATCACCGCGACGTGGTGCTCACGCGCAGCGAGCGCGATGCGAACACGAAGATGATGGCTTGCTGCTCGCGTGCGTGCGAGGGGCGACTGGTGCTCGAACTCTGAGGTTTTTCGCAGTGCGCATTGATTCATCGCAAGTGCCTTGCGGCCCGCCGGCCGCACAGTGAGGCGTGCCGAGTCGGCACCGAATCCAAGGAACCATGTGATGAAGACGAAAACCACCGCGGCCCTGCTTTTCACGGCGCTGCTCGCCGGCCCCGTGCTGGCCGCCACCTGCGACATCGAGATCGAAGGCAATGACGCGATGCAGTTCAACAAGACCGCCATCGCGGTGCCGGCGAGCTGCAAGCAGTTCACCGTGAAGCTCAAGCACGTCGGCAAGATGCCCAAGGCTTCGATGGGCCACAACTGGGTGCTGAGCAAGGCCGCCGACGCGCCAGGCGTGGCGGCGGACGGCATCGGCGCAGGGCTGGACAAGGCCTATGTGAAGCCGGGCGATGCCCGTGTCATTGCCCATTCGAAGGTCATCGGCGGCGGCGAGACCGATGCCGTGAGCTTCGATGTGGCCAAGCTCAAGGCCGGCGACAGCTATGCGTGGTTCTGCTCGTTCCCCGGACACGCGTCGCTCATGAAGGGCACGCTGGCGCTGGTCAAGTAACGGTCGCACCGCCCAACGGCATCCGCAGCACCACCTGCGTGTCGCCGGGCTGTGACTGCAACTGCAGTTCGGCACCCAGACGACGCGCCCGCGTGTGCAGGTTGCGCAGCCCCGCGCCGCCGCTCACGCTGTGAACCGCGAAGCCGCGACCGTCGTCGCGCACGCTGAGCTGCAGTTCGGCGCCCGCGCGCGCCACCGTCACGTCCACGCGGCGGCCCGCGCTGTGCTTGAGCACATTGGTCAGCGCCTCCTGCAGGAAGCGCATGAGGTCCAGGCTCTGCGAAGGCGCGAGCTCGAGCGTGTCGATGCCCGAGACCTTCCAGCGGCAGTCGATGCCGTTGGCGTCGAGCAGCTGCGCGCTGCGGTAGCGCAGCGGCGCCAGCAGTTCGCCGAGTGCGCGCGCACCGTCGTCGCGGCCGGTGGCGTCGATGATCAACCGCAGGTCGTCGCGCAGGCTCTTGAGCATGGCCAGCAGCTGCGGCGCGCTGAGGTTGCCGGGCGTGCGTTCCAGTGTCGCGATGCTGCCCACCAGCACGCCGCCCAGGCCGTCGTGCAGGTCGCTCACCAGGTTCACGCGCTCGCCGATGCGTGCGTGCGCCAGCTCGAGGGCGTGCTGTTGCGCGAGCGTGGCCGCCAGCTCGGCCTTGGCGGCGTTCACTTCCTCGATCAGCTCGGTGTTGAAGTTCTCGATGCGCTTCAGGCTCTGCACGAAGCGCCCGGCTTGCGTGAGCGCCATGCCCAGCAGCAGCACGTACGAGGACATGGTCGTGTAGTAGATGTTGCTGTCGATCACCTGCGTGAACACCAGCAGGTCGTGCGCGCCCGTGAGCGCCGACACCGCCATGAACGGCGCGAGCGAGCGCATCGGGCTGCCGCGGTGGCGCAGCGCGTGGAAGATGCCGGCGCTGTTCACGGCGATGATCGTGAGGCCGCCGACCAGGGTCCAGATCGCGCGGTGCGTGGGCAGGTTCGCGGTGCCGGCGAACCACAGGTCGAGCACGCCGATGATTGCTATCGCGAACGCCGCGATTTCGAGGCGCGGCAGGCGCCGCCCGGCAAAGCGCAGCACGAACACGCCATACGACATGCTGAAGAACAGCAGCAGCGAGGTGTTGAGCGCCTGCCAGCTGTGATTGCTGGCAAAGGGCCAGGGGCTGGTGGCGATCTGGTTGTAGCCGAACAGCAGCCACAGCACCGACATCGCGGCGAACCAGCCGTAGGCTGTTTCGCGCCGCCGCAGCAGCCACCACGCCGCGAAGAAGGCCGACACCGCCGCGCTGGTCGCCAGGCCGAACACCTGCAGGTCGCGCCGCATGAGCTGCTCGCGGCCGAACTCGGCCTGCATGGCGGCGGGCGTGCCCAGGCTCACCGGCCCCAGCCCGGCCTGGTAGGCCGACAGGCCCGACACGCGCACCAGCAGCGTGTTGGTGCCGGCGCGCAGTTGCGGCGCGGCCAGCAGCCAGTAGCGCGGCGAGTTCCACGCGCGCGTGAGTGGCTCGACCAGGCTGCGGTCGCGCCAGATCGCCGTGCCGTTGAGCGAGACCTCGCCGGCCATGTTCAGGTAGTGCAGCAGCAGTCCGGACTCGGTCACCGGCGCGGGCTGCTCCCAGGTCAGCCGGTACCAGACCACGCCGTCGAAACCGGGCCAGCGCGTGGCCCAGCTGTCGGGCAGGGCGACGGGCGTCCAGCCGTCGGCGGGCGGGTTCGTGTCGTCCCAGCCGGTGCCGCGTGCGGCTTCGGCGCGCAGTTCAGGAACAGCAGGTGTTTGTGCGTGTGCGCTGCCTGCTGAGAGCAGCAACCACAGGGCCCAGAGCGCAAGGCCCGCGAAGAAGAACCTCAGCGCAGCAGGCCGTGCCGTCGTCCTTGGTAGATCGCCTCGGTGCGCGAGTTGACGGCCAGCTTGCGGTAGATGTTCTTGGTGTGGCATTCCACGGTCAGTCTGGAGATCGACAGCGCCTCCGCCATGTCGCGGTTGCTCATCCCTTGCGACACGAGCTCGAGGATTTTGCGCTCGCGCGGCGTGAGTGCGACGGGGGCCAGCGTCGGCGCGTCGAAGGGCGGCGGCGGGGCGGGCAACTGCGCCGCCACCCAACCGAGGATGCGGCGTGCGATGGCCGGGTCGATCGGCGCGCCGCCTTGCTCGATGCTGCGCAGCGCGATGCTGAGCTCCAGGTCGTCGCGTTCCTTCAGCAGGTAGCCGATGGCGCCGGCGCGCAGCGCCGCGAAGATCACGGCCTCGGTGCGCCAGGCCGAGATCACCACCGCGGGCACCAGCCGGTGGTGCACGTTCATCCACTCGATCAGGTCGACGCCGCTGCCGTCGGGCAGGCCGATGTCGACCAGCGCCACGCCGAAATGCTGCTGCTCCAGCAGCGAGCGCGCGGCGGCCACGCTGTCGGCCCAGGCGATCTGGGGCTCGTCGCAGCCGAGCGTGGACAGCACGTACGCCAAGCGCTCCCGCATTGCCGGATCGTCTTCGACCACCAGCGCAGGGCTCAGCGAGACCACTTCAACGTCTTCCAGGAGAGGGGCAGACATAGGACGACATTTTTGAGCCGTGATGTACGTGGTGCAACGTTTTTTCTTAAATGAAACGACTGTTTCTAAAGTTCCTATTTGTATCTTGATGTTAATTCAAAGCGCCGACAAGCCTAATCAAGGATGACCCCTCCGCTCAGGTTGACTATTGCCCCGGTCATGGCCCCGGCCAGCGGCGACGCCAGGAACACCGCGGTGCCCGCCAACTGGTCCAGCGAGGGCAGGCGCGCCACCAGCAGGCCCTCGGGCCGCTCGGCCAGCATCTGCTCGACGGTGAGGCCCATGCGCTCGGCCGCCGGCCGAAACACCTCGCCGCTGTGCGAGCCCGCGGCCACCGCCTCGGGAATCGCGTGCGAACGGATGCAGGCGGTGCGGATGCGAAAGGCCGCCAGCTCGCCCGCCATGTGGCGCGTGAGCCCCTCCACGCCGGCGCAGGCCACGGCATGGCCGAGGTACCCCGGACCGGGTAGGCGGGAGGCCGGCGTCGACACCGACAGGATCACGCCGCCGCCGCGCGCCGCCATGTGCGGCGCCACGGCCTTGGCGGTGAGGAAGTTGCTGCGCGTGTAGGCGTGGACGGGGACGAAGTAGTCCTCCAGCGACAGCTCGGCCAGCGGCCGGCCCTGCACGTGGAAGATGCCGACGGCGTTGAACGCGAGGTCGATGCCGCCGGCCTGCTCGGCGACCTCGGCCGCGTGGCGCAGCATCGCGGCTTCGTCCAGCGCATCGACCACCGCGGCCTGCGCGTGGCCGCCGGCGGCGGTGATGTCTCGCACCACCGCATCGAGCTTGTCGCGGCTGCGGCCGGTGACGAACACATGGGCGCCTTCGCGTGCAAAGGCACGGGCGACGGCACCGCCGAGGGCTCCGCTGCCGCCGTGGATCACGGCGCAGCGGTCTTTCAAAGACTGAATGGTCGAGGGCATGAGCGCTTCTCCTTGGGATGGCGACCTGCGACATGCAGGCGCTCGTTCCAAGGACGGCGCAGGCCCCGGCGATCCGACAGCGGTGCGTGTTTTTTCAGACCTGCGGAATGCGCGGTGCAATCACGCCCGGGTCGTACCAGGTCACCGGGCGGATCTCGAACACGCCGCCCTCGAAGTCCAGCCGCCGCGCCGCATGTCGCGCCTCTTCGAGCGACTCGCACTCGACGATGTAGAGGCCCATGAGCTGCTCCTTCGTTTCGGCGAAAGGCCCGTCGGTCACCAGCGGATGCGCGGCGCCGGCGTGCCGCACGGTGGTGGCGGTGTCGGGCATCAGGCGCAGCACGGTGCCGAGCCGGCCCGCGGCCTGCAGCTCGTCTCGCAGGTCGGTGTGGCGCTCGAGCATCTCGTCTTCGACCTCGGGCGCCCAGCCGGCCGCCGCAGCTTCGGAACCGTAGATCAGGATGGAATAGAGCATCGTTCGTCCTTTGCGTGGAGGTTGTCGGAAGCGGCGCCCGCACTCAGGCGGTCGAGCAGCAGGCGGATGTGCGCGGCCTCGGCGGCGGTGCGGGCCAGCGCGAGCGCGTCGGCAAACGCACGGCGCGCTTCGTCTGCGCGGCCCAGCTGCATGAGCAGGCCGCCGCGCAGGCCGTGGAAGTGAAAGTACGCCGACAGCGGAACCGCCAGCGCATCGACCACCGCCAGCGCCGCCGCGGGCCCACGCACCTTCGCCACGGCCACCGCGCGGTTGAGCGTCACCACGGGCGAGGGCTGCAGCCGTTCGAGCCCGGCGTAGAGCCGGTCGATCTCGGCCCAGTCGGTGTCGGCCGCGCGCGCGGCCCGTGCGTGCGTGGCCGCGATGGCTGCTTGCAGCTGGTACGGCCCGATGCGGCGCTGGCGCAGCGCGGCATCGAGCAGGGCCAGGCCTTCGTCGATCGCCGCGCGGTGCCAGCGCGTGCGGTCCTGGTCTTCGAGCAGCACGACCATGCCGTCGGCGTCGAGCCGCGCCTCGGCGCGCGCATGCTGCAACAGCAGCAGGGCGTACAGGCCGGCGGTCTCGGGTTCGTCGGGAAACAGTTCGCACAGCAGGCGCGCGAGGCGGATCGCCTCTTCGCACAGCGCGACGCGCACATGCGCCGTGCCGCCGCTGGCCGCATAGCCTTCGTTGAACAGCAGGTAGACCACCGCGCCCACGGCCGCGAGCCGCTCACCGCGATCGCGCACACCGGGCGCATCGAAGGGCAGGCTAGCCGCGGCCACGCGCTGCTTGGCGCGCGTGATGCGCTGCTCCATCGCGCGCTCGCCGACGAGAAAGGCGCGCGCGATCTCCGCCACCGACAACCCCGAGACGATGCGCAGCGCCAGCGCGATCTGCTGCGCGAGCGGCAACGCGGGGTGGCAGCAGACAAAAAGCAGGCGCAGCACGTCGTCGCGGTAGTGCGACTGGTCGAGCTGTTCGGCGAGGTCGGTATCGAGGGCAGCGTCCGCATCGCCGTCATCGCTTTCCGGCAGCGGATCGTGCCGGTCGCGCCGTCGCAGCTCGTCGAGCGCCGCGTTGCGCCCCACGAGGATCAGCCACGCCAGCGGATCGTCGGGCGGCCCTTGCTCGGGCCAGTGCCGCAGCGCGCGCAGGCTGGCTTCCTGGAACCCTTCCTCGGCCGTGTCCAGGTCGCGGAAGTAGCGCAGCAGCGCCGCCACCGCGCGCGGACGCGCGGCGGTCAGCGTGGTGGCGATCCAGCTCAGCTCGGTGGTGGTCATCGTCGGCGCGGTGCGTGTCGCTTCTGTTCCTTCGACGGAAGGTTCAACCCCAAGGACGCGCCAGTATGCGGCGGGCCGACAGCGGTGCGCAAAAAAAGTCCGCGTGGACAATGCGGCGCATGCCCGATCTCCACGCCCTGACCCGGCAGTTCCCGCACTCCGGCCGGCTCGACGCCATCCTGCTGCGCCCCGCGCGGCGTGCGCCTGTCGAATCGGTGGACGAGGTGCTGGCGATCGAAGCGCAGGGCCTGGCAGGCGACCGCAGCAGCGCCGGGCGCGGCGGCGGCAAGCGGCAGGTCACGCTGATCCAGGCGGAGCACCTGCCGGTTGTCGCGGCGCTCGCGCAGCGCATGGACGGTGTCGACGCCGGCCTGTTGCGCCGCAACCTCGTCGTGTCGGGACTCAACCTGCTGGCGGCGCGCTCGCTGTTTCGCGACCAGCCGCTGGTGCTGGCGCTCGGGCCCGAAGTGCTGCTCGAGATCACCGGGCCCTGCGAGCCTTGCTCGCGCATGGAAGAACTGCTGGGCGCCGGTGGCTACAACGCCATGCGCGGGCATGGCGGCGTGACGGCGCGGGTGCTGCGCGGCGGTGTGCTGCGCGTCGGCGATGCGGTCGCCTGCCGCGTGGGCAGCAGCAGCGCCTGAGCGCCACCTACATCAGGTTGCGCAGCGACGCCTCGATGGCCGCCGCCGTGGCCAGCGGCTTTTCCATCGGAAACAGGTGGCTGCCGTCGAGCATCGTGATGCGGCCCTTGGTGACCTGCTCGGTCATCGCCATGCCCACCTGCTTCATCTCGACCGACTGGCGTCCGCCGATGAACGCCACCTTGCACTTCAGCGGGTGGCGGCGCAGCAGCCCGCCCAGCGTGTGGGGCAGGGTGTTGTAGATCGCGGTTTCCACGTCGCGGTCGAAGCTCAGGGCGCGCGTGTCTTCGCTGTCGAAGGTGCCGTGGTCGATGTAGTCGTGCAGCACCTGCTCGTCCCACTTCGCGAACGCCTTCTTGCTGCGGAAGTGCTCGAACACCGCCTCGCGGTGCTCCCAGCTGTTGCGGCGCTTGCGGCTGGTGGCGCCGGGCGACATGCTCTTCATGAACGGCGTGCGCTTGACCACGTTGAGCGTGTTCGCGCGCCAGCCGCCGAGGATCGGCGAATCGATCAGCAGCACGCCGCGCGCCAGCTCGGGGTGGCGCGCCGCGCACATCAGGCTCAGGAAGCCGCCCAGCGAATGGCCGATGAGGAACACCGGGCCGCCCGCGCGGTCGGCGCGCAGCTTGGCGAAGTCGGCCAGCTGCTGCACGAGGTGCGGCCAGTTGTCGGTGACGGGGTACTTCGGGTCGTGCCCGAATTTCTCGATGGCGTCGACATCAAAGCCCCGGTTGCGAAGGCTGTCGAGAACGACGCGGTAGGTGCTCGCCGGAAAGCTGTTGCCGTGCGAAAAGATGACAGGAGGCACGGACAGATTCAGATGAGCTTTTCGTCGGGCGTGGAGATCTTGCGCAGCGGGCTGTGGCGCGTGGCCGGCATCCGCAGCGGGTGGTCGGTGGCGCTGTCGTCCCACACCGGGTCTTCGATGCTGTCGAACACTTCGCGCAGCTTCTGGCCCCAGCTGTTGTGCATCATGCGGTAGTAGGGGTTGTCGGCGTCGATGCAGATCACGCGGTCGGTTTCGAGCTTGTTGGCTTCGTACACCACCAAATCGAGTGGCAGGCCCACCGACAGGTTCGACTTCATGGTCGAGTCCATCGACACCAGCGCGCACTTGGCGGCTTCGTCGAGTGGCGTCTCGGGCGTGAGCACGCGGTCGAGCACGGGCTTGCCGTACTTCGATTCGCCGACCTGGAAGTAAGGCGTCTCGGTGGTGGCTTCGATGAAGTTGCCTGCGGCGTAGACCAGGAACAGGCGCATGCCTTCGCCCTTGACCTGTCCGCCGAAGATGAACGACACGTTGAAGTCCAGGCCCGCATGCTTGAGCGCCTCGGCGTCGCGGTCGTACACGTGGCGCACGGCCGAGCCCAGCACGCGCGCGGCGTCGAACATGCTCTTGGCGTTCCAGATGGTGATGGGGTCGCCCTGCGAGCCGTCTTCGCGCGTTTCGCGCAGCTCTTCGATCTGCAAAATTTCGCGCACCGACTGCGAGATGCTCAGGTTGCCCGACGACAGCAGCACCATGACGCGGTCGCCCGGCTGTTCGTAGACGATCATCTTGCGGAAGGTGCTGATGTGGTCCACGCCCGCGTTCGTGCGCGAGTCGGAGAGAAACACCAGGCCGGCGTTGAGTTTGATGCCTACGCAATAAGTCATGGGTTCGCCTTGCAGGAACTGGGCCCGCTCATGCGGTACTGCGTTCACGTGCGTTCAGTTTCTGGAGGGCATAGAGCGCGTCGAGGGCTTCGCGCGGGCTCATGGTGTCCGGGTCGAGGGCAGCCAGCGCGGATTCTACGGCGCTGACCATGGGGGTTTCGGCGGCGGGCGGGGGCGCAAACAGGTCGACTTGCGCACGCGTTTGCGCATGCTGCGATTCGAGCGCGTCGAGCGCCTGCCGCGCATGGTTGACCACCGCCGCGGGCATGCCCGCGAGGCGCGCCACCTGGATGCCGTAGCTCTTGCTGGCCGGGCCCGGCTGCATCTCGTGCAGGAACACGATGTCGCGGCCTGATTCAGTCGCGCTCACGTGCATGTTCACCGCGCCGTGGTGCGTGGCCGGGAACTCGGTGAGCTCGAAGTAGTGGGTCGCGAACAACGTGAAGGCCTTGCTGCGGTCGTGCAGCTGCGCCGCGATGCCGGCCGCCAACGCCAGGCCGTCGAAGGTGCTGGTGCCGCGGCCGATTTCGTCCATCAGCACCAGCGACTGCGCCGTGGCGCTGTGCAGGATCTGCGCGGCCTCGGTCATCTCGAGCATGAAGGTCGATTGCGCGTTGGCCAGGTCGTCGGCCGCGCCGATGCGTGTGTGAATCGCGTCGATCGGCCCGAGCCGGCAGGCCGTGGCCGGCACGTGCGAGCCAATGGAGGCCAGCAGCACGACGATGGCCACCTGCCGCATGTAGGTCGACTTACCGCCCATGTTCGGGCCGGTGATGATCTGCATGCGCTGTTGCGGCCCCATCTGCGTGTCGTTGGCAATGAAACCGCCCGACGACTTCTCGGCCAGCCGCGCCTCCACCACCGGGTGGCGGCCCTGCTGGATCTCGATGCACGGGTGCGACACGAACGTCGGCGCGCGCCAGTTCAGCGTGTGCGAGCGCTCGGCCAGTGCGCACAGCGCGTCGAGCGCGGCGATGCCGCCGGCCAGTTGCGTGAGCGCGGGCACTGACGGCTGCAGTGCATCGAGCAGCTGTTCGTACAGCCACTTCTCGCGCGCCAGCGCACGGTCTTGCGCGCTCAGTGCCTTGTCTTCAAAAGCCTTCAGCTCGGGCGTGATGAAGCGCTCGGCGTTCTTCAGCGTCTGGCGGCGGCGGTAGTTGTCGGGCACCTTCGAGAGCGCGCTTTGCGTCACCTCGATGTAGAAGCCGTGCACGCGGTTGAACTGCACGCGCAGGTTGCTGATGCCGGTGCGCTCGCGCTCGCTGATCTCGAGCTTGAGCAAAAAGTCGTCGCAGTTCTCGCTGATCTCGCGCAGCTCGTCGAGCTCGGCGTCGTGGCCGGTGGCGATCACGCCGCCGTCGCGCACCAGCGCCGACGGATCGGGCTTGATCGCGCGCACCAGCAGGTCGGCACAGCCGGGCGGCGGTGCGAGGCGTTCGGTGATCTGCGCCAGCAGCGCGGCCGCGCCCGGCAGCAGCGGCGCCAGTTGCTCGGCCTTTGTCAGCGCAAGCTGCAGCGCCACGAGTTCGCGCGGGCGCACCTGGCGCAGCGCGATGCGCGCCGCGATGCGTTCCACGTCGCTGGTGTTCTTCAGCTGCTCGCGCAGCGTGCGCCAGGGCGCGGCAGTGGCGCCGGGCCCGGGGGACTGCAGCGCACCGATGGCATCGAGCCGGCCTTGCGCTTCGCTGCGGTCACGGCGCGGCGAGAGCAGCCAGCGCTTGAGCAGGCGGCTGCCCATGCCGGTCATGCAGGTGTCGAGCAGCGAGAACATCGTGGGCGAATCTTCGCCGCGCAGCGTCTGCACCAGCTCGAGGTTGCGACGCGTGGTCGGCGGCAGCTCGATCAGGTCGCCGTCGCGTTCCACCGACAGGCGTTGCACGTGCGACAGCGCGCGGCCCTGCGTGTGCTCGGCATAGCCCAGCAGCGCGGCGGCGGCGGCGTGCGCGTTGCCCAGCGATTCGGCGTTCCACGCCGCGAGGCTGTGGCTGCCCATCTGCTCGCTGAGCTTGCGCTCGCCCAGGCCCGGGTCGAACTGCCAGGCCGGACGCAGCGACAGCGTGAACGGCACGGCCGCGCGCGCGGCCTTCAGGCGCTGTTCGAACGCGGGCGTGACCTCGGCGCTGTACAGCAGCTCACTCGGCGCGATGCGCGCGATCCAGGCTTCGAGCGCATCGGCCGGGCATTCGGCCAGGCGCAGCTCGGCACCCGTCACGCTGAGCCAGGCCAGGCCGCAGAAATTGCGCGTGCCCGCATGCACCGCGAGCAACAGCGAATCGCTCTTGTCGTTGAGCAGTTCCGAATCGGTCAGCGTGCCGGGCGTGACCACCCGCACCACCTTGCGTTCGACCGGCCCCTTGCTGGCGCCGACCTCGCCCACCTGCTCGCAGATGGCCACGGATTCGCCGAGCTTGATGAGCCGCGCGAGGTAGGTGTCGACCGAGTGGAAGGGCACGCCGCACATCAGCACCGGCTGCCCGGCCGACTGGCCGCGCTGGGTGAGCGTGATGTCGAGCAGGCGCGAGGCCTTTTCGGCATCGGCCCAGAACAGTTCGTAGAAATCGCCCATCCGGTAGAACAGCAGCGTGTCCGGATGGTCGGCTTTGAGGCCCAGATATTGCGCCATCATGGGCGTGTGCCCGGAGAAGTCGCTGAGGGAAGGGGCGGGGTGGGCAGTCGTCGTTTTCACTCGGGCGATTATCGGGGACGGGCGAGCAGGGATCAGCCGACGGTCAGCGTGACCGGCTTGCTGACGCGGCTGAGCATTTCGACCCGCGCATCGTTGATCTGCTTCTGCGACGCGGCGTGCAGGCGACGGGCCTTGGTCGGCGCAAAACCCAGTTCAAGGAAGAGGTTGGCGCCCGGCGGGGTGACGTGGCGGATGGCGGTGTCGGTCGTCATGGATTGTTTTCCTGGGATGGATCGCCGGGCGGTCATGTGCTTCTGGCCTGGCGCGGCATTGTCGAGACGGCCCGCGCAGCATCGCACCGCCAAATACCTTTCCGGTTCCGAGGATGTGAACTTTGTCTGGAACTGACGCGGATCAACGGCGCATCGTGGCTGCGGCTCAGAACTTTGAATCCGGAAGTTGCATCCGAACGTAGTCACGCGCATGACCGCGCGGACGCATAAGAACTTTGGAGGGAGACCCCAGTGAGCTTCGAGAACATCCGGAACCGATTTCAGGTGCCTGCCCGCAAGGGCGCCAGGGTGGTGGTGCGCGGGCAGACCGGCACCGTGACCACCGTGCGAGGGCTCACGCTGCGCGTGCGGCTGGACGGCATGCGGTGGTCGCAGCCGTACATGCCGGACGAGCTGCAATGGCTGCCGGCCGACGCGCCCGAGGCGCCAGAACCGGACGGGGAGGCCGAAGGCGACCACTGACGCGGCCGGCGGCCCGCACCGCCCCTCCTAAAATCCATCGGCGCAAACCCCGCGTGAAGAACAAAGGCGCCCATGGCCCCCTCGGATGAAATCAAAGGCCCTGCAGCGGACGCGCTCCCGGACACCGCCACCTTGCCCGCTGAACTCGCGGCGCTCTATCTGTGCATGTCGCCGGCCCAACTGGCGGACCTGCGCAAGTCGAAACGGCCCGAAGGGCGCCCGGGCACGGGCAACAGCGGCCCGTCCGTCATCCGCCCCGTCGAAGGCACGGGCGGTGCCAAGGACCCGGCGCTCTACCAGCTCGGCACGCTGCGCGAATTTGCCAAGGCGCACGCTGCCCCTTCCGCCTTCGATACCGCGCTGAACACCGGCCTGCTGGGCTGGGTCAGCGCCAAGTTGCCTTTCTTCGCCGAGCGCGAGCCTCGCATCAAGCGCGGCAAGCGCGTGCTCATCGGCGGCGCCTGGGACCGGGCAGATCCGCTGCGCGAGCAGCGCTTCGTGGCGCTGGCCAAGGGCCGCATCCGCTTCACGTCGCTGACGTGCGCGGAAGCCGCGGCAAGCCTGTGGGCCGACGTGGAAAGCCACCGCGTGTTCGCCGACAAGGGCTTGGCCCTGCTCGCGCGCGAGACACAAGCCATCGAGGCTTCGCTGGCCGAGACCGTCGCCCTGGCCGCGATCGCACCGACCGATGCGGCTGCCTGACTTCATCTCAAGTTCGAAGAGGGAAACGTCCCGATGCTGATCAACTGCGTGGCCTATGAAAACGGCGCCAAGCTCGCCGACATTCCCGTCGAGGACATCAGCGAGTACATCTCTCGGCGCGGCTGTTTCGTGTGGGTGGCGTTGAGCGACGCCACGCCCGAAGAGCTGGCCCAGATGCAGGAGGAGTTCGACCTGCACCCGCTGGCCGTCGAAGACGCCCAGCACGGCCACCAGCGGCCCAAGGTCGAAGAGTACGGCGACTCGCTGTTCGTCGTGATGCACCTGGTCGAACCCTCGTCCGAAGGCGAGGGCGGGCACAGCGTGAACGTGGGCGAGGTCAACGTGTTCGTCGGCCGCAACTACGTGCTGTCGGTGCGCAACCGCAGCCAGCAGGGCTTTCTGGGCGTGCGCGAGCGCTGCGAGCGCGAGCCCGACCTGCTGCGAAACGGCGCGGGCTTTGTGCTGTATGCGCTGATGGACGCGGTGGTCGACCGCTACTTCCCGGTGATCGACGCGCTCGAAGTGGAACTCGAATCCATCGAGCAGCAGATCTTTGCGCAGGGCGGCGCGGCGCGCGACAAGATCAAGCAGCTGTACGACCTGAAGCGCCGCAGCCTCATTCTCAAGCGCGCGGTGGCGCCGCTGGTGGAGGCGGCGGGCAAGCTGCACGGCGGGCGCGTGCCGCAGATCTGCGTGGGCACGCAGGAGTACTTTCGCGACGTGGGCGACCACCTCGTGCGCATCAACGGCTCGATCGACGCGGTGCGCGACACCATCGCCACCGCGGTGCAGGTGAATCTTTCGATGGTCACCATCGAAGAGAGCGAAGTGACCAAGCGGCTGGCCGCGTGGGCCAGCATCTTCGCGGTGTGCACCGCGTTCGCGGGCATCTGGGGGATGAACTTCGAGCACATGCCGGAGCTGAAGTTTCGCTATGGGTATGCGATGGCGCTGGGGTTGATCGTCAGTACTTGCGGCTATCTGTACTACCGATTCAGGCGCGTCGGCTGGCTTTAAGGGATTTGCTCCCTCCCCTTCCGGGGGAGGGTGGGGTGGGGGCTCGCGGCCTTTCAACCATCAGCGGCTTTTCAAAGGCCGCTTGCCCCCATCCCAGCCTTCCCCCGGGACGGGAAGGGGCAATACCAACACGCGCTTACTCGTCGTGCGTGTCGTGCGTCGCAACGGCACCGCGACGCCAGTAACCCGACGCCCGAACCCACTTCGGGTTCGCACCGCGCTCGCCCACGAGGTGCGCGCGCAGCGCCTTCGCAATCGCCGATTCGCAACCGACCCACGCATGGAAATCGCCAGCTGGCAGTTCCATCGTTTTCAGCGTATCGACCAGCACCGGGCTCAGCCCCGGCGCCGCGCCTTGGCGGTGTACCCAGCGCAGCGTGAGGTCGGCCTGCGTCTCGAACGGAATCTCGTCGGCTGCGCTGTCGACTTCCGCCAGCACCACCACACGCGCACCGGCGGGCAGTTCGGCCAGGCGACGTGCGATCGCGGGCAGCGCGGTGTCGTCGCCGATCAGCAGGTGCCAGTCGAATTCGGTCGGCACGATGAACGAACCGCGCGGGCCGCCCACGCCGACGATGTCGCCGGGCTTGGCCTGCTCGGCCCACTGCGTGGCGGGGCCGGCGTCGTGCAGCGCGAAGTCGATCTCGAGCGTGTTGGCCTGCGCGTCGTGGCGGCGCGGCGTGTAGTCGCGCATGGCCGGGCGACCGCCTTCGGGCCACACCGGGCCGTCGGGGCCGGCGGTCGGCAGCGTGAGCTGGCCGGTGGCGGCATCGGGAAAGAACAGCTTCGCGTGGTCGTCGAAGCCGGGGCTCGTGAAGCCTTCGAGCGCGTCGCCGGTCAGCGTGATGCGGATCAGGTGCGGCGTCACGCGCTGCACGGTCTTCACCGTGAGCTGGCGAAAGCGCAGTTCGTGGCGCACGCGGCGCGGCGTGCGGTCGGGCGTGTTGGAAGAAGAGGAAGTGGTGGTGGTGAGGTCGGTCATTTCAGGTTGGTTCAAATGCGTTCGAGCTGTTGTGCGGCGCTGTCGAGCACCGCGGCGAATTCGTGGGCTTGTTGTTCGGTGAGGGGGGCGCCGCCGAGGCGCAGGCGCATCGCGAGCTTCAGGTTCTCGATGGCGCGGGTGACTTGCGGCGGCCGTCCGGCGCGCGGGCCGGCGCCGTCCACGCCGCCCGCCATGCGGGCCATCATGGCGTCGGCCGTCTCGCGGTTGGCGGCCAGAAACTCCTGGCCGCTCGGCGTGATGCTGTAGCGCTTGCGACCGCCGACGTCGGCGGTCTCCACGCTCAGGTAGCCGAGTTCTTCCAGCAGCGTGAGCGTCGGGTAGACCACGCCGGGGCTCGGCGCGTAGGTGCCGCCCAGGCGGTCTTCGATGGCCTTGATGAGTTCGTAGCCGTGCGAGGGCTTGTCGGCAATGAGCTGCAGCAGCACGAAGCGCAGCCCGCCATGGCCGAACACCCGGCCCGCGCCGCCGCCGCGTCCGCCGCGCAGCCCGCGGCCGCCCCCCGAGAGGCCGTCGTCGTGTTCGCCGCGCGGGGCGTGGCAATGGTGAGGGTGGTCCGGGGCGTGGTGGGAGTGGCGCATGGGGTTGTCTTTCTTGATCGTGTCTGAAACTATTCTAGATATATCGAAATAGAAGACAAGCCAATCCCCAAAGCAGACCCTGACGGTCGCGCGGGTTTCAGGCTTTGGGCGAGAAAAGGCCGGGCCAGTTGAGTCGGCCGGCTGCTCCAGCACGCTGCTTACAGACCGACTGTCATCGCTCTGTGTCTCGCCGCTGCGCCGCGGCAGATACCTCGTCGATTCGAGGAATCCTCGACGAATTCTTTTCTCTTGCGCGGCTTCGCTTCTCTACAGTGAATGCCCCCGCGACAAGACGGCCCGCTGTAGCGGCCGACGAACCCCGTGAAAGGAAACGCCTTCTCCCCATGCATCTATTGATCGATTGATTGACGAGCGAGTGAATGAACCGCCTTGCCTCACGGCGGGTGTCGATGCCTCTTTGTGAAGCAGCGACACGAATGTGAGGCACAAAAGGCGACGGCCAGGGTGCGTGAACACCCTGACCGTCTGACCAAACGACGTGCCAACCTTTCAGAAAGAGCACACCAAATGGCTGAGCAAATTATCGCTGGGCGTTCAACGCCCAAATCTTCCCGCCGCAAGAGCGGCGCGGCCTCCGTCACGCCCACAGGCGAAGACGCCCGAGACCTCCTCGAAATCAAACTGGCCCAGCTGAACTCCCTGCTGTGGTGCTGCTACGGCGACGGCAACGGCTGGTTCGAAGAAGCCGGAGAGAAACACCGGGATCACATGCTGTGGATTGCGGCGGATCTGGCGAGGGAGGCGGAGAGGTTGTTGGGGGAGAGTGGGAGGGGGTAGAGATTGTTCGGCCGCTACGTCTTCGTGACCGTCAGCGGTTCGCCTCGCGTGTCTTCCGGCCTTGCAAGAGGTGAGCGTCGATTCGTATTGGGTCTGCAGTGCAGGACCAGAAGTCATTTGAAGCCTAGGCATGTACCCAGGATATTCGTCCGGTGAATGGCGATGCTCGACTACCCGAGGGAAACCATGGCGAACTACTATCAGCATCTGACGGAGCAGGGAACCGGGCTGGCGAACTAGGCGTAGAACTCAACGGAATTCTGAGATACCTGAAGTGCTACAGACTCAAGCGAAGAGAATTCAACGCGAAAAAAAGAAATGTTGAATGCTGCCGAAAACTGACCCACTAAACGCAGTAAGGGGGTGCGGCGGAAAACTTGGACTACCAGGAGGTAGTTCATGTATTCCTACGAAGATCGGATTCGAGCCGTTGAGCTCTACATCAAGCTCGGCAAACGCGTCAGACCCACTATCCGTCAGCTGGGTTACCCAACAAAAAATTCTCTGAAGGGCTGGTATAACGAATACCAGCAGAAGCTCGACTTGCCAGCGGGCTATGCGGGCCGGCGACCCAAGTTCTCGCAGGAGCAAAAAGCGGCAGCTATCGAGCACTACCTCACTCACGACCGCTGCATTGCTGCCACCATGAGGGCATTGGGCTATCCCGGCAGAGGGACACTAACCGCGTGGGTTCGCGAGGCCATTCCTGAGGCCAGAAGGGCTGTCGTTGGAAGTGTGGGGCGACGAAGGTATTCCGGGGAGCTGATGCATGCGGGAGTCATGGAGCTTTGCACGCGTGAGGAAAGTGCGCAGGCTGTAGCCGACAAGTTCGGCGTGTGCCGGCCAACGCTGTACAACTGGAAGAACCAACTTCTGGGACGTGAGGCACCCGCATCCATGAAAAGCACCAATCAATCTCCGCCGTCGCAAGAGCGCGACGACCTTGAGCGCCAGGTTGAGTCACTGCGCCGCGAAGTCAGGCAACTTCGCCTTGAGCAGGACCTCTTGAACAAGGCCAACGAACTGTTAAAAAAAGGCCTGGGCGTCGACCTGCAGCTCCTGTCCAACCGGGAGAAGACACTGCTGATTGACGCCCTCAGGGAGCACTATGGCCTGCCAGAGCTCCTTGCACAGTTGGACCTTGCGCGTAGTTCGTACTTCTACCATCGGGCCCGCGCAGCGGTGGGCGACAAGTACCTGAAGGTGCGGCAATCCATCACCGACATCTTTGAGTCGAACCACCGCTGCTATGGCTACCGCAGACTGCAAGCATCGCTCACCAGACAGGACGTCGCGATCTCCGAGAAGGTCGTGCAGCGGTTGATGAAGCAGGAAAGCCTGGTTGTTCCAAAGCCCAGGAAGCGCAGGTATGCGTCATACCTTGGCGAGATCAGTCCAGCGCCTGAGAACCTCATCAACCGCGACTTCCAGGCCGCGGTCCCCAACGAGAAATGGCTCACGGACATCACGGAGTTCCAGATCCCGGCTGGCAAGGTGTACCTCTCGCCCATCATCGACTGCTTCGATGGAATGGTCGTCAGCTGGACCATTGGGACCAGTCCGGACGCTGAGTTGGTCAACACGATGCTGGATGCGGCCATCGAGACAGTGGCCGAAACTACTGACCGGCCTGTGGTTCACTCCGATCGGGGCGGCCACTACCGCTGGCCAGGTTGGCTATCAAGAATGAGCGACGCGAACTTCACTCGCTCGATGTCTCGCAAGGCATGCTCACCTGATAACGCAGCTTGCGAAGGCTTCTTCGGTCGGCTGAAGAACGAGCTGTTCTATCCTCGAGACTGGAAGAACGCCACCATCGAGCAATTCATCGAGGCGGTCGACTCGTACATCCGCTGGTACAACGAGAAGCGGATCAAGATCTCTCTTGGCTCTCTCAGCCCTATCGAATACCGGGTGAGCCTTGGACTTGCGGCATAAAACCAGTCCAAGTTTTTATCCGCACCCCCCTAGGGTCAGAGATCGGCGGAATCCAACACCGCAGCCTTTTGGCGCAATGGAGCGATTCAGCCGTCAGCCGGGTCTCAGGCAAAAAGCGCGTTTGGGTCACCTGCACTCTACGACTGGATTGACGTCAGTCTTTCTTTAGTGGGTGGCGACACATTGCGAAGTGTTGGAGTGCCGTTCTGGAAGAAGACAAAAACGTAGGTGTGCATACGAGCGGAGCAGAGATTTTCAGCCTTCGCAGTTTTGCGATTTGCAACTTTTCCGGTTGGAATTTCAGAGAAGCGTCGGGGGACAGTTATGTTTCCGTGCATGAGTGCTAGTACGCTGTAGCGTTCGGGCACTACAGCACTACAGCACTACAGCACTACAGCAGTGCTGCAACCGCTACCGCAGCGACACGGAGCTGAGCGACTTTTCAGCTTGCCGCAGTTGATTTACAAGTTGAACAAGTAAGAACCCGTCGCCGCTGAGAAGCTTACTTCTGCGGCATATCCTTAACCGAATACCCAAGGCTCACAGTCGCATCCTCCGGAATCGCAGGCATCGTCGCGTTCCACGCCTGCCACTGCGCCCGCATCGCCTCCAGCCGCTGCGGCTCCTTCTTCCCCAGGTTCGCGCGTTCGCGCTCATCGGCCGGAATGTTGAACAGGTACTCGTTGCCGTCGACCTTCAGGTACTTCCAGTCGCCGTCGCGCATCGCTTCCTGGCCGCGGTGGTTCATGCGCCAGTGCAGGGGGCGGCGGAAGGTTTGGGTGGCGTCTTTCAGCACGGGCATCAGCGACACGCCATCGAGCGGGTACGCTGCGTCGCCCTTCACGCCGGCGGCGTCGAGCATGGTGGCCGACCAGTCCATGGTCATGCACAACTGGGTGCTCTCGCTGCCCTTGGCGATCACCTTCGGCCAGTGCGCGATCCATGGCACGCGGATGCCGCCTTCGGTCAAGTCCATCTTGCCGCCGACCAGCGGCCAGTTGTCGGAGAAGCGCTCGCCGCCGTTGTCGCTCGTGAACACGACGAGCGTGTTGTCGGCGATGCCGTGCTTTTCGAGCGCGGCCATGATCCAGCCGATGCCCTCGTCCATGTGATGGATCATGCGGCGGTACACATGAATGTTGCCGCCCGACAGGTCGAACAGGTTGTCCTTCACGAGCGGCGCCTTGTCGGCGTCGTCGCGGGTTTCCCACGGCCAGTGGGGGGCGGTGTAGTGCAGGCTCAGGAAGAAGGGCGCCTCTTGCGTGGCCATGCGCTCGACGTAGTCGACGGCGCGCTTGGACAGCACGTCGGTCAGGTAGCCCTCGTCGTCCTTGTGCTCTTCTTCGCCGTACCAGAGGTCGTGGCGGCCGGCTGAATCGCAGTGGGTGAAGTAGTCGACACCGCCCGACATGGGGCCGAAGAACTCTTCATACCCCGAGCGCAGCGGGCCGAAGCTGGGCGGGTAGCCCAGGTGCCACTTGCCGATGAGCGCGGTCTTGTAGCCGCTGTCTTTCAGCAGCGACGGCAGGGTGGGGTGCTCGGTGGGCAGGCCCAGCGTGGTGCTGCCGCGGCTCTTGCTGTTGATGGGCTCTTCGGCCGCGCCGCGCAGGCGGTACTGATACCGCGCGGTGATCATCGCGAAGCGCGTGGGCGAACACACGGGCGAGTTCGAGTAGCCCTGCGTGAGCTTCAAGCCGTTGGCGGCCAAGCCGTCGAGCACGGGCGACACGCGGCCGAAAGGCGCCTCGCGGCCGCCGTAGCAGCCGAGGTCGGCATAGCCGAGGTCGTCGGCCACGATGAAGATGATGTTGGGGCGGGTGCTGCTGCTTGTCGTCATAGGTCGCTGGCGGGTTTATCAATCAGGGCTGGTAGCCGGACTTTTGAACCACCGGTGCCCACTGCGCCTTGTAGGCCTTGAGCATCGCGGCGGTCTGCGCCTGGGTGCTCACCACCGGCGTCATGCCGGCGTCCTTGAACTTGCGTTGGGTGTCGGGGTCTTGCATCACGGCGTGGATGGTGGTGGCCAGGCGCTCGACCTTGTCCTTGGGCATGGTGGCCGGCGCGAAGAAGGTGTTCCAGCCGGTGGCGGCGAGGTCGAGGCCGGCTTCCTTGAAGGTCGGAATATTCGGCGCGAAGGGCGAGCGCTTTTCGCCCGACAGCGCCAGGATGCGCAGCTTGCCGGCGTTGTGCTGCGGCAGCACGACGTCTTCGGTGTCGACGGCAATGGGCACCTGGCCGCCGATCAAGTCGTTCAGCAGCGGGGCGGAGCCGCGGTAGCCGACCACCTGGGTCTGCACCTTGGCCTTCTCGCCCACCATGAGGCCGAAGAAGTGCGGCAGGCTGCCGGTGGCGGGCACGCCCACGTTGGCCTGCTGCGGGTTGGCGCGCATCCATGCGAGCAAATGGTTCAGCTCGCGCACGGGCAGGGTGGGCGACACGGCCAGCGCAAAGTCGTAGGCGTTGACGTGCGACACGGGGACGAAGTCGCGCTCGGGCTCGTAGCCGTTGTCCTTGAAGACGAGCGGCGCCACGATCATCACGGCGGGGTTGGCGAGCATCAGCACGTTCTGGCCGGCGGGTGTGGCCTTGACTTGCTGCGCGGCCAAACGGCCGCCCGCGCCGGGCTTGTTCTCGACGATGACGGGCACGCCGAGTTGGGCCGTGAGCTTGTCGCCCACGATGCGCGCCACGCGGTCGGTGGCGCCGCCGGGCGCGTAGCCGACGACGATGCGCAGCGGGCTGTCGAGCACGGCTTGGGCGCGCGCCATGTTGGGGGCGGCGATGGCCGCCACGATGCCGGCCATGGCCAGCAAGGCGGCGAGGCGGCGACGCGCCGGGTTGAAGGAGGCGGAAGAAGCGGAGAGGGGGCGCGGGATCATGAAGGGTGTCCTGGTTGTCTATCGGTCGGTCAGTCGTTGGCCTGGAAGTTCACGGCCTTCATGATGCCGGCCCAGCGGGCGATGTCTTCGCGCATGGTCTTCACGAGCGCCTCGGGGCCGTCGGCCACGGGGTACATGCCGTTTTGCAGCAGCTGCTGGCGCACGTCGCGCGAGTTCACGGCGCGGATGATTTCTGCGCGCAGTTTCTCGGCGGTGGCGGGTGGCGTTTTCAGCGGCGCGTAGTAGGCGAACCACGCGGTGGCCACCACGTCCTTGTAGCCGCTCTCGACGAAGGTGGGCAGCTGCGGCATGAGCGGCGAGCGCTTGTCGCCGCTGGTGGCGAGCACCTTGGCGCGGCCGGTGGGCAGCATCTGCTGCGCGCCGCCTATGGTGTCGAAGTACACGGGCACGGTGCCGCCCATGAGGTCTTGCCGCGCGGGCGTGGAGCCGCGGTAGGGCACGTGCGTCATCTTCAGGCCGGCCGCGCGGTTGAGCATTTCGCCCAGAAAGTGCGAGGGCGTGCCGGCGCCGTACGAGCCAAAGCTGACCTTGTCGCCCTGCGCCCTGGCCCAGGTGATGAACTCGGCCAGCGTGTTGGCGGGCACGTCCTTGTGCACGGTGAGCGCCAGCTCGAAGCGCGCGGCGTTCACCAGCGGCACGAAGTCCTTGAGGGGGTCGTACGACAGGTTGCGGTAGGCGCTGGGGAACATGGTCATCATGCTCGCGGTGCCCAGCAGCAGGGTGTGGCCGTCGGGCGCCGCGCTCTTCACGGCCTCCACGGCAATGCGGCCGGCCGCGCCCGAGCGGTTGTCGATGATGAGCGGGCCGAGCGACTCGCGCACCTGGTGGGCAATGGCACGGGTCAGCACGTCCTGCGTGCCGCCGGCGGGCACGCCGATGAGCACCTTGATGGGCTGGCCGGGGGTGAAGGCGGGCGGCTGCTGTGCAAACGCAAGCGGAGCAAGCGGTGCAAGGGCCAGCCCGCCAAGGGTGGCGAGGGTGCGGCGGCGGGTCGGGTCGGGAAGCTGGGGCATCGTCAATGTCTCCGTGTCTCGTTCGGCGTACGTACTGCAGGGGCCGGGCGGTTGGCCGCGGCTGCGGACGATTCTGGAGACGCTACATTCGATTGATCAAATCAACCATCGCCCGGATTTACCCGGCCTTTCGAGACCCCGCCCCATGACCGAAGACGCCGCCACCCCGCCGCGCCGCCCGCTGGACGACCTGCTGCTGTACCGGCTGTCGCGCCTGCTCGCGGTGGCGGGCAGCATGGTGATCCGGCTGTGCGAGGGCCGCTTCGGCATCACGCGGCGCGAGTGGCGGCTGATCGCGGTGCTGGCCAGCCGGGGCGAGCTGGGCTCGTCGCAACTGGCCGAGCATGCGCAGCTCGACCGGGCGCGCACGTCGAAGGCGGTGGGTTCGCTGGTGACCAAGCGGCTGGTGACGCGCACGGCGCTGGCGGGCGACCGGCGGCAGGTGCGGCTGGGCCTCACGGCGTCGGGGCAGGCGCTGTACGACGAGCTGTTTCCGCTGGTGACGCGCATCAACGCCGAGCTGATGGGCACGCTCGACGCAGACGATGCCGCGCGCTTCGACGACGCGCTGCTCCGGCTGCAGGCGCACGCCGAAACCATGGTGGCGCAGGCGGTGCTGCCCAAGGCCGACCGGGGGCGCCACGCGGCGGCGGCTGCGGCTGCAGCAGCGGGCAACGGCAAGAAGAACACGGGCATGGCGCGCACCGGCAAGGCCAAGGCCGTCAGTCCACCTTCATCCCGGTCGCCTTGACGATGCGGCCGTAGCGCGCCTGCGCCGTGGCCAGGCGCGTGGTGGCGGCGGCATCGGTTTCGGCCAGCGGCACCATGTCGAGCGAGGCCAGGCGGCTCTTGAGTTCGGGCAGGGCCAGCGCCTTCTGCAGCGACTGGCGCAGGGTCTGCATCACGGGCTCGGGCGTGGCGGCCGGCACCATGGCGAGGTAGAGCACTTCAAACTCGAGGTCTTTCAGGCCCAGCTCGCCCACGGTGGGCACCTCGGGCAGCAGCGGTGCGCGCTGGCGGCCGGTCACGGCCAGGGCGCGCAGCTTGCCGGCCTGGATGTGCGGCAGCACGCCCGGCGTGGCGACGATGCCGGCCTGCACCTCGTTGCCGAGCATGGCCATCACGGCCGGGGCGTTGCCCTTGTAGGGCACGTGCACGATCTTCGCGCCGGTCGCACCCGCAAAGATCTCGGCGGCAATGTGGCCCGGGCTGCCGTTGCCGGCCGAGCTGAAGGTGGCGGGCTCGGCCTTGGCCTGCGTGATGAACTCGGGCAGCGTCTTGGCCTTCACCGAGGCGGCGGTGGTGAAGCTCAGGCCCGACGAGCTGAAGATCATCAGCGGCTTGAGGTCCTTCGCCGCGAAGGGCATCGACGCGTACAGGTGCGGGTTGATGGTGAAGGTGCTGTCGATGCCCAGCAGCACGGTGTAGCCGTCGGCCGCACTCTTGGCCACGGCATCGGCGCCGATGTTGCCGCCCGCGCCGGGGCGGTTGTCGACCACGAAGGGCTGCTTCAGGTCTTTCTGCAGCGCATCGGCCAGCGCGCGCCCGAGGATGTCGATGGGGCCGCCGGCCGGGAAGTTGACGAGGAACTTCACGGGCTTCGCGGGATACGTCGCCTGGGCGTGCGCGGCCGGCGCGGCGAGGCCGAGGGCCAGTGCGGCACAGGCGGCGGCGAGCGTGAGGCGGCGGCGCGTGCCGAAGGATGAAGTGATGGGCTTCGAGGAAAAAATCGTGGTCATGGGCTGCTTTGTCTGTCTCCGTATCCACGGCACTCTAGAAGGCTGTGCGGCGCGGCACAACTGAACTCTCTTCTGCCAGCTATTCCCTTTGGTTATATTTGAAAGCACGTCGCCCTACGGGCTTCGAGGAGAACTGCATGTCAGCCATGAACTTTGAGCGCCTGAAGATGCGCCACCTGCAATGCCTTGTCATGGTGGCGCAGGAGCGCAACCTCGTGCGCGCGGCCGAGGCGCTGTCGCTCACGCAGCCGGCGGTGTCGAAGACGGTGGCCGAGCTCGAAGAGATCGTCGGGCGCCAGCTGCTGCTGCGCCGCCGCCGCGGCGTAGAGCTCACGCCCGCCGCCGAGGTGCTGGTGCGGCATGCCGTGTCGGCATTGCGCGGCCTGCGCGAAGGCCTGGGCCTGGCGATGGATCAGCCCGAGGCCGACCAGTTGCGCGTCGTGGTCGGCGCTTTGCCGAACATGGCGGCGCACCTGCTGCCCGAGGCGGTCGCGCGGCTGCATGCGGCGCACCCGGCGATGCGCGTGCGCGTGGTGAGCGGCACCAACGCGCAGCTGATGACGCAGCTGCGCCAGGGCGAAATCGACCTCGTGCTGGGCCGCCTCGCGCAGGCCTCGGCCATGGCCGACCTGGCCTTCGAGCAGCTCTACAGCGAGGTGCTGTTGCTGGTGGTGCGGCCCGGTCATCCGCTGGCGTCGCGGCGCAAACCCACGCTCGACGCGCTGGCTGCTTATCCGCTGGTGCTGCCGGTGTCGGGCACGCTGATCCGGCACACGGCCGACGCGTTCCTCATCGCACAAGGCCTTGCGCTGCCGGCCCGGCTCGTGGAGGCGACCGACACCAGCTTTGCGGTGAGCCTGCTGCAGCGCTCCGACGCGGTGTGGTTTGCGCCGCAGGGCGCGGTGGAAGGCTTCGTGGCGCGCGGGGAGTTGAAGCGCGTGGCCGTCGACACGGCGAGCACCGAAGGCCCCGTGGGCGTCACCGTGCGGCGCGGCGGCGAGACGGGCGAGGGCGCGCGGCTGCTGCTGGACACCATCCGGGCCATCGCGGCCACGCGCGCTTCCTGAAGGGATTTTTCAGGGTTCCTTCAGAATAGATCGAGCGCTCGGTCTAATAATGGCGAATGACTGCCATCCGCGAGAACCACCGTGCGCAAAGTTGACCCCGAACGCCAGCAGGCCAAGCGCCGCCAGATCATGGAGGCCGCCGCCGACTGCTTTGCCCGCAGCGGCTTCCACGCCACCACCACCGCACAGATCTGCGCCGCCGCGGGCATGAGCCCCGGCAACCTCTTTCACTACTTCGCGAGCAAGAACGCCATCATCGAAGCCATTGCCGAAGAAGAGCGGCGCGACACGGCCGCGTACTTCGCCGCAATCGACGACGACCCGGCCGATCCGCTGGAGGTGGTGCTGTCCTTTCTCGACGTGGTGATGGTCTTTGCCTCCGACCGCAGCTACTCGCGGCTGGCGCTGGAGGTGGCCGCCGAGACCCTGCGCAACCCGGTGGTCTGTGCCAGCGTGGCCGCGGGCGACGCCGACATGCGCGACGGCCTCGCCGCGCTGCTGCGCAAGGCGGCGGCGCGCGGGCAGATCGACCCCGACCTCGACCCCGTGCAATCGGCCAACTGGATCGCCGCGCTGATCGACGGCGTGTTCTCGCGCCTGGCGCTCGACACGGGCTTCGACCCGGCGCGCGAGGCGCCGATGCTGCGGCGCGTGGCGAGCCGTTTTCTCGCGAAGCCCGGGAGGCGCGCATGAACGCCACGCCCGCTCCCGTCGAGCGCCAGTCGCTTGTCGATGCATTGCGCGGCTTTGCGCTCTTGGGCATCCTGGTCGTGAACATCGGCGCGTTCGCCTCGCCTTTCTACGGCCTGCCGCTGCCCGACCCGATGATGCGCACGGGCCTGGACCGCGCCGCGGCCTTTGCCATCGCCTTTCTCTTCGAGACCAAGTTCTACCTGCTGTTCTCGTTCCTGTTCGGCTACAGCTTCACGCTGCAGATGCAGTCGGCCGAACGCAGCGGCCAGCCTTTCGTGCCACGGCTGTCGCGCCGGCTCGCCGCGCTGTGGCTCATCGGCGCGCTGCATGCGGTGCTGCTGTTCCACGGCGACATCCTCACGACCTATGCGGTGCTCGGCGTCGTGCTGCTGGCGGTGCGCGCGCGCAGCGATGCCTTGCTGGCGCGCTGGGCGCGGCGGCTGGTGCTGGCGACGGCGCTGGTGTGGGGCGTCGTGGGCGTGCTGGTGGCGCTGCTCGGCGACGCGCCCGACACCCACGCCGCGTGGGCGCAGGCCATGTCGGCGCTCGCGGCCTACCGCGGCACGCCCCTGACGGTCGTCGGCCAGCACCTGTACGAGCTGACGCAGGTGTGGCTGGTGCTCGGGCTGATCCAGGCGCCGATGGCGCTGGCGATGTTCTTCGCGGGCGTCATCGAGGGCCGGCGCCGACTGTTCGCGCGGGCGCGGCGAAGCCGGCCGCTGTTCAAGCGGCTGCTGGTGCCGGGGCTGCTCGTGGGCGTGCCGGGCGCGGCGCTCTATGCGTGGAGCAGCGTCTTCGCTCCGGGCTCGCGCTGGGACGTGCTGGCCCTGACCATCGGGCTCTTCACCGCGCCGCTGCTCACGGCCGCCTATGTCGGCGCCTTGATGCTGCTGTTCGATGCGCCGCGCGGCGCATGGCTCGCCCGGGTGCTCGCACCGGCGGGGCGCATGGCGCTGTCGAACTACCTGCTGCAGTCGGCGGTGTGCGCGTGGCTCTTCCTGGCGTACGGGCTGCGGCTCATCGGCGAGTTCGGTCCGTTCGTGAGCCTGATGGTCGCCTTCGGCATCTTCGGCGCGCAACTGGTGATCAGCCGCTGGTGGCTGGCACGCTTTGCATATGGCCCGGTGGAGTGGGTGCTGCGCGCCTTCACGAATCTCGAATGGCCGGCGCTCTATCGTTCGCGCAGTTCGCGCAGTTCGCACAGTTCACGCTGAGCGACGAGAATCCCGTCGTTCCAACGAGGAGGATGCGTCAATGAGTTCCATGGAAGACGTGTGGGCCTACCGCGAAGAGACGCTCTACCCGCGCCTGTTCGGCCCCGAGCGCACCGGCATCTACGTGCTGGACTTCGACGAGTTCAAGGCGCTGGGCGCCGAAGACGTCGATCCGCGCTGGCTGCACCTGGGCGTGTTCGAGTTCGCACCCACGCCCGTGCGCAACACCTGGCTGTACGTGACCTCGGGCGCCTCCACGCCCTGGGAAACCGAGCCGGCCGACTACGACCCCGAAGGCTATTCGTGGATCGGCTCCGAGCTGGTCATCGAAGTGCCGTCGCAGCCGCAGGACCAGTGGGCGATCAAGCTGCTGCGCCGCCTGCTCGCCTGCAACGTGCTGCTCGCGCACTCGCACTTCGGTGAAGACAAGCAGCCCTTCGACTACGGCGACCGCATTCCCGTCGGCGAAGCGATCCACGAGAAAGGCACCGTGGCCCTGCGCCATGTGGTGCTGATGGAGCCAAAGCACTACCCCGCGACGGCGCAGCTCGATTCTGGCCGCTTCGACTTCCTGCACCTGGTCGGCATCGGCGATTCCGAACGCGACTGGGCCAAGGCCCACAGCTCCGAGGCGCTGCTGCGCTTGCTCGAAGTGCATGGCGGCGCGCCTGTGACCGACGCGCGACGCAAGGCGGTCGCTTGAGCCGCGTGAAGGGTGTGGCGGTCGCCGGCGGTGCCGAGCGTTCGCACGGTCGGGCGCTCGAGCTGGCCGAGTCGCTGGGCGCGATGGGCCCCATCGAGGTGAAGCGCTTCTTCGGCGGCTTCGGCCTCGTGCAGGCCGGCGTGCAGTTCGCCTTCGTGATGAAGGGCACGCTGTACCTGCGCGTGGACGACGGCACGCGGCCGGACTTCGAGCGCCTGGGCGCGGTGCCGTTCTCGTACGCCACCAGCGCCTCGACCGTGAAGGTCGCGAGCTACTACGAGGCGCCGGTCGATGCGCTCGATGATCCGCATGCCTTGCGCGACTGGGCGACGAAGGCGCTGGCGAGTGCGCTGGGTGCGCGCAAGCCCGCCGCGCGCCGCAAGCCGGCGGCCAAAGCCGGGTAGCTGATTCGTCAGCGCGACAGCAACGTCGACAGCTGAAACACCGCAAAGCCCAGCAGCAGCGCACCCGACAGCTTGTTGATGCCCTGCAGCACGCGCGCGCCGAGCTTGTGCCGCACCATCGACACGATGCTCGACAAGCCCAGCCACCACAGCGCCGAGCCGAGGAACACGCCCAGCACCATCGTGAGTGCCGCACCGCTGCCGCTGCCCACATGCCCGCTGCCGAGCGAGGCGAACACGGCGACGAACGACAAAATCGTCATCGGGTTGGCCAGCGTGAGCACGAACACCGACAGCAGCGCCTTCACCGGCGTGGCCGCGTCTTCCGCGGCCCGGGCCTGCGTGGCGGCGGGCGCGCGCAGCAGCTGCACGCCCATCCATGCGAGAAACGCCGCACCGCCGAGCGCCAGCGGCACGCGCGCAGCCACCATCGTCGACACCACGGCCGACACGCCGAACGCACCGATCGCGCCGTAGCAGGCATCAGCCAGCGCAGCGCCGAGGCCGCTGAGAAAGCCGATGGTCCGGCCGTGCGCGAGCGTGCGCTGGATGCACAGCAGGCCGATGGGGCCGACCGGTGCGGCAATCGAGAGCCCGATGACCAGGGCCTTGAGAAAGAGAGGGAAGTCCATGCCGACGATTGTTCGATGCGGCCCGCGTGACGAGAATGGCGAAATTCAGGTGCACGGCATGCGTTGCCTGAAATCGGAAGCGAAATTCTCAATCGGGCCTTAGATCCATGGAAATCGACGCCAAGAACTGGCAGATCCTCGACGCGCTCCAGCAGGACGCGCGCACCTCGCTCACGGCGCTCGCGCGGCAGGTGGCGCTGTCGGTGCCCTCGACCTCGGAGCGCGTGAAGCGCCTCGAAGAAGCCGGCGTCATCGAGGGCTACCGCGCCGTGGTGCCGCCGCGCAAGGCGGGCTACACCGTGACCGCGCTCGTCGGCATCACGACCGCGCAACCCGACAAGGCCCGGCTGCTGAAGCTGCTCGACGGCCGGCGTGAAGTGCTCGAGTGTTTTCACGTCACGGGGCAGGACTCGTACGTGCTGAAGGTGGTCGCGCGCGACATCGAGCACCTCGAGTCGTTCGTGAGCAGCATCAACCACCTGGGCGAGACCCGTACGTCAATCGTGATGTCGGTGCCCATCGCGGCGCGCGCGGTGGCGGCGCCGGCGGGCTCGCTGCCCGACTGAGTTGCAGGCGATTGCCTCGTTGTAATGGCGCCGTCCGCATCGCGACGGCGTTGCATTTCTAGTGTGTCGGCATGGCGGTCATCAAGACACCGCCATCGCCGATGAGGGTGTTCTTCTTCGGCGCCATTCGAAGGAGATGACACATGAAGAACAGCAAGATGGCTTTCATGCTGGCGGCCGTGGCCGCAGCGACGGTTCCGCTCGTGGCCGGTGCGCAACCGGCTGCGTCGCGCAGCCCGCAGCACGTCGAGGCCGGCGCGCATTTCGCGGCGAACGAAGCGGGCATCAAGGAACACCCTGAAAACGCCGGACCGGGCAAGACGGATGCCGAAGTGGTGGCCGAACTGCGCGCCGCGCAACAAAGCCCCGAGTGGGCCGGCGTGCTGCGCTGGGGCGCACCGATTCCCGTGAAGGCCTCGCAGCCGCGCACGCGGGCGGAGGTGGCGGCGGAGCTGGAGCGCGCGCAGTCGCAACCGGGTTGGGAGCGCGCCTCGCGGTTGGGGGCGCCGGTGGTGGTGCCTGCACGGTAAGGGCGCTGGGACTTGCGAGATATTTCAGGCCCCTCTGTTGCTCTTCTTAGGTGCGACCAAAGAATCTGGCGCTTTGCACGTTGGGCAATGATCGAAGAGCGCCGGATTCAAAGGGGACTTCGCTATTAGCTCCGGAATCGCGGCTCAAGCGATTGCAAAAGAGTTGGGAAGCGCCCTTCCTTCTACGAAGGCGCATGCACTCATACTCGGGCTGAATCCAGTGGTCACCTCAAATATCAGAACCAACATGCGCCGCCGAGTACTTCTCTTTTCAGGTGGGGCCGCGATCATGCATCCCATGATTTCGCTGGCGGAGGACGAAGATCCGTGGGGGCGTGCGTCTGGCTATCCGACAGGCTGGGGGACGCCTCGCGGCCTCTCCCGCGATAAGCGGATGCGCGTAGGAAATTTTTCCGGCGGTTTTGAGGCGATGCTGCCAAGTCGCACGATTCAGTGCGGGCAGGAAGACCCGCTGCAAGATAGACCCCGAAGCGACCTGCGCTATCACTTCAATGGCGTTTCGAAGACGCCTGACGACTATATGGCGACGTCACCGGTGACGGGCTTGCTGATCGCGCGACGCGGAGAAGTCTGGTGGGAAAAGTACCAGTTTGGTCGTACGCCCGAAATGCGCATGATGGGTTGGTCCATGTCGAAGAGTGTTACGTCTCTTCTTTTAGGCATCGCAATTGATCAGAAACTGATTGCCTCACTGGAGGACAAAGCGTCTCTCTACGTGCCGTGGCTGGCGGGAACGCTTCACGGCGAGGTCAGCCTCCGCAACCTGATGAACATGTCGAGCGGCGCTGAGATTGTTCACGATCAAGCCAACAACACGATTTATCCAGCCGCGCTTACCGGTCCGCGTGCAGATATCAAACCGACAGTGCGCGATTGGAATGTGCGACGGGAGGTCGAAGGCAGTCGATTCAACTACAACGAGCTATGCCCACTGACTATTGGGATGGTTCTGAGAGCTGCCACTCGCATGAGCTTGTCAGAGTACGCCGAGCAGTTCCTCTGGAGACCGATGGGTGCTGAGGCCAATGCGACATGGCTGACGGATCGTCATCGCAATGAGTTCAACTGTATTGGGTTTGCCGCGACCCTCCGTGACTGGAGTCGCCTAGGTCGGTTAGTCGCACAGGGCGGCCAAATGAACGGTAAGCAAATCGTCAGCCGAGAATGGATGGAGAGCTATGGCCGCTGGGAGTCAAACGAAGCACAGGTTCGCTACGGCGCCCTGGGCACACCGTTTCCTGCTGCTTACAAGGCATTCATCTGGCACACAAAGTCTGATGGAACCAGGCCACTCTTCAGTGGCGCAGAAGGGCAACGCGTGCTCATCGATGTTCCTACTCAGACAGTGCTGGCCCAGACGGGCATCGATGGCACTGGCGATTGGCAGCGAGAGATCTATGCACTTTTCCAAGCCGCCGTCACCGCGAGATAGCCACTTGATTGCCATGCACGGCCAACGAGGCTCCGTGTTTTTCGCTAGCCTCTGCAGAGGCTTGGAGATGAATCGTGCAGCCCGCTCGGCTACCTGCAATTTCTCAGCCCGCCGCCGCGTGCCGCAACACGTCCGGCTGCGCCATCGCCGGATCCGTCCCCTCGAAGCGCATCTTCGGCAGGAACTGCGGGTACTCGCGCTGCATGAAATCGATGACGCCTTCGCGCACGTTGCAGCGCAGGTCGAAGGCCAGGCCGGAGGTCGCCGCGGTGCAGAGCACGCGGACCTGCATGGTGCGTTCGGTGGCGTCGGTCACGCGCAGGTTGAAGAAGCGGCCGTCCCACTCGGGCGCGGCCTTCACGATGCGCTCGACCTCGGCGCGCAGCGGTGCCAGGGGCATGCCGTAGTCCAGGTAGAAGAAGACGGAGCCGAGCAGTTCGGCCGAGTGGCGGGTCCAGTTCTGGAAGGGCTTCTCGATGAAGTAGGTGAGCGGCAGGATGAGGCGGCGGTCGTCCCAGATGCGCACGACCACGAAGGTGCCGGTGATTTCTTCGACCCGGCCCCATTCGCCTTCGACCACGAGCACGTCGTCGATGCGGATCGGCTGCGACAGCGCGATCTGCAGGCCCGCGATGAGGTTGCTGAAGACGGGCTTGGCCGCAAGGCCGGCCACGATGCCGATCACGCCGGCCGAGGCCAGCAGGCTGGCGCCGACCTGGCGCGCGCCCGGGAAGGTCATGAGCATCATGGCGCCGCCGGCCACCACGACGATCGACATGGCGGTGCGCGCGAGCACGCGGGTCTGCGTGAGCACGCGGCGCGCCTGCAGGTTGTCGGAGATGTCGGACGGGTGCTGCGCGAGCACGCCGTCGGCAAAGCCGCTGATGGCCTTGAGCACGAACCAGGTGCTGGCCGCGATGAGCAGCAGCCCCGTGAAATGCCGCACGCTGCCCAGATAGCGCAGGTCTTCGGGCGCCGCCTGCCACACCATCATGAGTGCCGTCAGCGGCAGCACCAGCCGCGCGGGGGCGGTGCAGTTGACCACCATCGCATGCACGGCGGGGGCGGGGCGGGTGATCCGCCGCAGGACCATGCCACCGATGCGGTGGGCGAGAAGGGCGAGGGGAACGGCGATCAGGGCGGCAATCCAGGTGCCGAACCAGGGGTGTGCAAGGAACTCTTGGGTCATCAGGCGGTGGTGGTCTTTGCTTCTGGGGTGTTGTCGTTCAGTGGTTGAAGAATGCGCGCTGCGTCGTCGCGCAGCTGCGTGGCGAGCGCCGTGGCCAGGTCGAGCCGGCGCACCAGCCAGGGGCTGATGTCGTTGTCGAACGGGTCAGGCAAGGGAATGGGGCCGCCGACAGTGGTGGCACCCGTGCTCTCGGGGTGAGAGGGCCCTGCGATCGGAATGGTTCCCAGGGCGGCCTCGATGCGTTGCGCGGTGCGCACGAGCGGGCCTTCGATGTCGCCCGGCGTGAGGCGGTCGCGGCGCAGCACGAGCATCGACTTGACGGCGCTGAGCTGCGCGAGCAGCTGGTAGCTGTGGGCCTGCAGATGCTCGAGCGGTTCGAGCGGCGGCTGCACGGCGCGCGGTTCGGAGAGCGAACGCTGCGTGGCCTGCACCAGCGCCGAAAGGCTGTCGTAGGCCTCGCGGCGCGCAAGCCGCCATTCGAGCTCGGGGCTGCTCTGGATGGCCTGCAGTTGGCCCAGGCCGAGCGCGAGCCGCGCGTGGCGTGCCTGCGCGGTGAGCACGCGCGCCACGAGCGCCGGGATCTGCGTGCGCTCCCACGAAGGCAGCACGTAGCAGAAGCCCCAGGCCAGTGCGGCGCCGATGAGCGTGTCGGCGATGCGTTCGAACAGCGCAAAGATGGGCGCCGTGCCGGTGTTCAGCATGTGGGCCTGCAGCAGGCCCAGCACGGTGGCGGCCACGGCGGTGACGAGGTAGCGCCGCACCGCGAAGCTGTGGGCAATGGCCTGCGCGATGGTCACGCTCACCAGCAGCATCAGCGCCGAGGGGTGCGCCGACAGCAGGCCCACCGCGAGCACGCAGCCCAGCAGCGTGCCGGCGACGCGACTGTTGCGCCGTTCCAGGGTCTGCGAGAGGCTGCCGCGCAGCACCACCACGATGGTCAGCAAAATCCAGTAGTCGTGCGAACCCCAGGGCATCGACACGGCGATGCCGTAGCCGGCCGCGATGGCCAGCGCCGCACGAATGGCGTGGCGCAGCGGCGGCGCGTCCCAGCGCCACAGCGCGAGAAAAGGGCGCAGCGACCAGTCGGTCGGGCTCACGAAGAGCTGCCAGTTGGCGCGCACCACGGCCAGGTTGGGCTCGACGTCGCCGCGCGCCATGGCCGCGAGGCGCAGCACCTCGTCGTTGATGTGGCCAATGCGGCTGGCCAGGCCGCGCGCGAGCATGGCGGCCGACGGGCCCATCTGGCCGTGCGTGTCTTCGTCGTCGGCCGTCACGTGGATGGCGGCCAGGCGCGGCCGGCGGTCGGCCACGGCGGCGGGGTGGCGGCGCATGAGCAGCGCATCGGCCAGGCCGGTGGTTTCGTCGGCCAGCTCTTCGAGGATGCGGCGCATCTCGACCAGCGCCTGGGCGTGCGACGGATGGGCGCGCAGGGCATCGAGGTCGAGTTCGCTGGCGAGCAGCTGGTCGCGCATCTCGAGCACGATGACGAGCATGCCGGCCATCCGCTGGCGGCGCGGCGTGCGCGGCGACTCGAGCACGATGTCGCGCGTGGCCTGGAGCTGGTCGGCCAGCGCGGCCTGCTCACGCAGCAACTGGCCCAGCAAAGAGGCGGGGGTGTCACGGATGTCGCGGGTTTCGTCCTGCGGCGTGAACTGGCTGGCCTCGGTGCGCATGAGCGCGGCCAGCGAAAACAGCACGTCGGCGATCGACTGCGTGCGATAGCGCCCGTTGAGCAGCAGGTTGGCCAGCGTGGCCCACACCACGTACAGGCCGGCGCCCAGGCCGAACTCGGTGGTGCGTGCGATGGCGTCGGACAGCCCGGCGGGGGCCGGCGTGGCCATGGAGAAGATCATCGAGAACATCACCGCGATGGCGATGGGAATGCCGCGCTTGCCCCAGGCCATGGCCACGAAGGCCATGAAGGTGGCGGGCACCAGCAGCAGCCCGAGGCGGATCGGTGCGCCGTGCAGCATCTGCACCGCGAAGAACAGCGGCAGGCCGATGAGCGGCGCCGGCAGCATCTGCAAAAACTTGCCGCGGCGCGGGCCGGGCAGGTCGGGCGGTGCCGTGACGATCACGCCAGTGGCGGCGGCCGAGGCGGCCAGGGTGCCCAGCCACAGGTGCACCCCGCCCGAGATCACGAGCAGGCCGAGCGCGACGGTGAGCCCGCTCGCGACGTAGTGGCTCAGCGCAATGCGCAACGCCGCACGAACCCGCGCGGCGGCGCCCGGCCCCGTCATCACTTGGCGGAGGCGTCGCCCTCGGCGGGCGCCTCGCGCTTGATGCGGGTGAGCTTGCGCGGGGCGGCCGGCGCGGCGGGTGCAGCCGCGGGGGCTTCCACGCTGCCGTCGAGCGAGGCGGCGGTCTGGTCGGTCACGGTGCTGCGGGCGTACAGGTCGGTCGAGGCCTCGTCGGGCGTCGAGCGGGTCGAGGCCGACACGGCGCGCACGCGGTCGCTGGCGCGCAGCTTGTCGTCCACGTTGGCGAACTTGGAGTACTTGGCGAGCAGCGGCACCAGCTGGCCGTACACGCGCGGGGCGCCGGCCAGGCATTCACGCTGGTCGAGGAAGTCGGGCTCGCCCGTGAAGTTGCCGAT
Organism: Variovorax sp. EBFNA2; assembly: GCF_033802765.1. Lineage (NCBI taxonomy): Bacteria > Pseudomonadati > Pseudomonadota > Betaproteobacteria > Burkholderiales > Comamonadaceae > Variovorax > Variovorax sp. EBFNA2. Next base: position 4,463,703 of record NZ_CP138496.1, on the reverse strand, counting down.
GAGGCCACCGGCCTCGGTCACCAGCAGCGAGCCGGCGGCCACGTCCCAGGGGTTCAGGCCGGTTTCGAAGAAGCCGTCGGTGAACCCGGCGGCCACGTAGGCCAGGTCGAGCGCGGCGGCGCCGGGGCGGCGCAGGCCGGCCATGCGGGGCATCATGTCCGCCATGATGGCCAGGTACTGCTTGAAGTTGTCGCCGGTGCGGAACGGGAAGCCGGTGGAGATGAGGCACTCGCTGAGCTTCACGCGCTTGGACACGCGGATGCGGCGCTCGTTCATGTAGGCGCCGCGGCCCTTGGTGGCCGTGAACAGGTCGTTGCGCGACGGGTCGAAAACAACAGCCTGCTCGATCTTGCCGCGCACCGACAGCGCGATCGACACGCAATAGACCGGGAAGCCGTGGATGAAATTGGTGGTGCCGTCGAGCGGATCGATGATCCAGACGAATTCGGAGTCTTTGGCGCCGTATTCGGTGCCCGATTCTTCGGCCAGGATGCCGTGCCCCGGGTACGCGCCCAGCAAGGTCTCGATGATGACCTTCTCGCTGGCGTGATCGACTTCGGTGACGAAGTCGTTGACCTGCTTCTGGGAGATGCGCACGGCCTCGACGTCGAGGGCAGCGCGATTGATGATGGCGCCGGCGGCGCGTGCGGCCTTGACGGCCACATTGAGCATGGGATGCAGGTTGGGGGACGACATTCTGGATTGTGAGAAGAACGGGTGGGGCGGGTCCCCTGGAAGCGGTCCGGCGATGCGGGCGGCGAGAATCGGGCATTTTACCGGCTCAGCCCGTTTGTGTCTTCCCCACCCGTCATGCGCACCCGTTTCATCCTCATCCAGACCAGCCACGCCGGCAATGTGGGCGCCGCCGCCCGCGCCATGAAAACCATGGGTTTCGACGACCTGGTGCTGGTGACGCCCCGCTGGGCCAACGTGCTGCGGCGCGAGGAAACCATCCAGCGCGCCAGCGGCGCCCTGGACGTGCTGAACAACGCCCGCATCGTCGAAACGCTCGATGAAGCCCTCGACGGCGTGACCCACCTGTGCGCCACGGCCATGATCCCGCGCGACTTCGGTCCGCCCACGCGCACGCCGCGCGAGCACCTGGAGCCGCTGGCCCAGCAGGGCGACCAGCACGTGGCCTTTTTGTTCGGCTCGGAGCGTTTCGGCATGCGCAACGAGGACGTCTACCGCTGCAACGTGGCGCTGACCATTCCCACCGACCCGAAATTCGGCTCGCTCAACCTGGGCGCGGCCATCCAGGTGGTGGCCTACGAATGGCGCCTGGCACTGGGCGGCTACGGCGTGCGCGAGGCCATCGCCCCGGTGCAGGCGGCCGACGCCCAGGCCGTGGCCGGCATGCTCGACCACTGGGAGCGCTCGCTGGTCGACATCGGTTTTCTCGACCCGGCGGCGCCCAAGAAGCTCATGCCGCGGTTGCAGCAGCTGTTCAACCGCGCGCAGCCCACGCCCGAGGAAATCCACATCCTGCGCGGCATTGCCAAGGCCATGAGCGACGCGACCCGGCCGCCGCGCGGCAGCTGAACCGCCGCAAAACCCCATCGCGCGTAAGCGAAGACGCCCGGCTTTAGACTGCCCGGCCCCTATCGATATAACGACAACAAAGGCAGCGATGTTCTCTCGCCTGCGCGCCGACATCCGGTGCATCCTCGAACGCGACCCCGCCGCCCGCAGCGCCTGGGAAGTGATCACGGTCTATCCCGGCTTCCATGCCGTGGTGCTGCACCGCTGGGCGCACGCCTGTTGGACCCACGGTTTCAAGTGGCCGGCCCGCTTCATCGCGCACTGCGCGCGATGGCTCACGGGCATCGAGATCCACCCGGCCGCCAAGCTCGGCGAGCGCGTGTTCTTCGACCATGCCATGGGCGTGGTGGTCGGCGAAACCGCCGAGATCGGCGACGGCTGCACCATCTACCAGGGCGTGACCTTGGGCGGCACCTCGCTCTACAAGGGCACCAAGCGCCACCCGACATTGGGCAAGAACGTGGTCGTGAGCGCGGGCGCCAAGGTGCTGGGCGGCTTCGTCGTCGGCGACGGCGCCAAGATCGGCAGCAACGCGGTGGTCATCAAGCCGGTGCCGGCCGGGGCGACCGCGGTGGGCATTCCCGCGCGCATCATCCCGTCGAAAGAGGGCGAGAGCGCCGACGTGTCCGCGCCGCAGAAGTTCACGGCCTACGGCATCACGCAGGACGACGACCCGCTGAGCCAGGCCATGCGCGGGCTGATCGACAACGCGTCGAGCCAGGAGCACCAGATCGCGCTCTTGTGGCAAGCCATCGAGAAGCTGTCGGCGCAGCCGGGCACGAAGGACTGCGTGCCTGGCGATGCGGCGCGCGGCGAGAGCTTCGAGGCCGACAAGCTCACGCAACTCATCGGCAAGTAGAAGAGGGAGAGGGAGGGCGGGGTCGCGCCGGCGGTGGCCGGCTTCGAGGGGACAATCGAGGAAACCCTCCTCGACACAAGACCCACGACCATGCCCCGCCTCGACGACCCCCTCCACGACGCCGAAGTCGGCTCCCGCGACAGCACGCTCGACACCACCCGCATCGACGACGTGCGCATCGGCGCCGTGCGCCCGCTCATGACCCCCGCGCTGCTGCAGGAGCGCGTGCCCGTGCGCGACAACACGCTCGCGCTGGTCGAAGGCAGCCGCGCGGCCATTGCCGACGTGCTGCACGGCCGCGACGACCGGCTGGTGGTGGTGGTCGGCCCGTGCTCCATCCACGACCACGACCAGGCCATCGAATACGCACAGCGCCTGAAGAAGGTGGCCGATTCGCTGCAGGACGACCTGGTCATCGTGATGCGCGCCTACTTCGAGAAGCCGCGCACCACCGTCGGCTGGAAGGGCTACATCAACGACCCGCACCTGGACGGCAGCTTTGCCATCAACGAAGGCCTGGAGCGCGCGCGGCGCCTGCTGCTGGAGCTGACCACGCTGGGCCTGCCGACCGGCACCGAGTTTCTCGACCTGCTGAGCCCGCAGTTCATTGCCGACCTGATCGCCTGGGGCGCCATCGGCGCGCGCACCACCGAGAGCCAGAGCCACCGGCAACTGGCGTCAGGCCTGAGCTGCCCGGTCGGCTTCAAGAACGGCACCGACGGCAGCGTGAAGGTCGCGGCCGACGCCATTCTTGCGGCCCGCGCGCCGCATGCCTTCATGGGCATGACCAAGATGGGCATGGCCGCGATCTTCGAGACACGCGGCAACGACGACTGCCACGTGATCCTGCGCGGCGGCAAGGCGCCCAACTATTCGGCGGCCGATGTGGCGTCGAGCTGCGAGGCGCTGCTGGCCAACGGCCTGCGCCCGCAAGTGATGATCGACGTCTCGCACGGCAACAGCAGCAAGCAGCACCAGCGGCAGATCGTGGTCGCCGAAGACGTGGCCGCCCAGATCGCGGCCGGCGAGCGGCGCATCACGGGGATCATGATCGAGAGCCACCTCGAAGAAGGCCGGCAGGACCTGAAGCCGGGTGTTCCACTGAAGCACGGCGTGTCGATCACCGACGCCTGCATCGGTTTTGCGCAGACGGTGCCGGTGCTCGAAGGGCTGGCGTCGGCGGTGAAGGCGCGGCGGCGGCTGGCAACGGCCTGAGACCGGCGAGGCGCAGGGCACTCGCGGCCGCTTCGGGCTGGGCTGCGGCCTGGCGCGCCCGTGAAGGCTGCGCGCTTCGCATAGCCGGATCAAGGAGACGGGAGGCGCCCCGGCAGCCGCCGAGCCCCGCCGGGGTTGGAATTCACTTCGGCAACGGGCGTTCGGCCACGTCATGCACCCATTCCGTGCACGCATGCGACCCTTGAACTGTTGGCAAAATGTAAACAAAGCAAACAGTTTTCCAATTGTTACGAGAACTACATCACGAAACTTGAGCCCGGCCTCCATGGATCTGAGGGCCAACGGACCGGTTTGGGGCATCCTTGCGCCACTTTGTAATCAAATAGTTTAAAAAATGATTGCAAAAACCCAGTTCACAGGTCTTATTCATTACATTTGGAGCGCCCTCATGTTCAAGCACGCAGTCGCCGCGGCGGTTACCGCCACCCTCGCTTTCGCATCCGGTTCAGCCTTGGCTGAGACGGCCGGTGCCAGCTTTCAGGTCAAGATGACCATCGTCAAGAGTTGCTCGGTGACGGCCGGCAGCGGCTCCGACATCAGCCTGGGCACGTCCGTGCTGCCCACGGCCATCGACCAGACGGGCAACAACACCATCTCGGTCACCTGCTCCAAGACCACGCCGTACACCGTCGGTCTGCTGCCTTCGTCGGGCAACGGCGGAACGGCCAACGGCACGGGCGCCATGTCGTCCGTCGCCAATTCGGCCACCAACACCGACAAGGTGCCCTACGCGCTGTACGCCAACTCGGGCAACAGCACCGTGTGGGGCAACACCACCGGCACCGGCGCCAATGTCGTCGGCGGCTCGGGCACCGGTGCAGCGATCACCCACACGGTCTACGCCAAGAACACCAACGCCAACTTCACGCCGGACAGCTACGCCGACACCGTGACCGTGACGGTCACGTACTGAGCCCGCGCTGAATCGTGAGACGTGCACTTGCCATCGGGGGACTGTGGGGCGCATGCCTGCTCGGCGGCGGTGCGGTCCAGGCGGCCGGCCTGCAGGTCTCGCCTGTCACCCTGACGCTCGCGCCGACACGGCAGGGCGACGGGCTCTGGCTGAGCAACACGGGGACGGCGCCGCTCGATGCGCAGATCCGCGTCTTCCGATGGACGCAGGTCGATGGACAGGACCGCACGGAGCCGGCGGACGGACTGGTCGTCAGCCCGCCCCTGCTGCAACTGCCCGTCAACGGACGGCAACTGGTGCGCGTGATCCGCAACGGCCCGCCGCCCGCGGGTGCGGCGGAAGAGGCCTACCGCGTGCTGGTGGACGAACTGCCCGTGCCCCAGGCGGCGGGCGCGGCGGCCGATGGCAAGAAGAGCAACCTGAACTTCGTGATGCGGCACTCGCTGCCCATCTTCGTTGCGCCGGCGGGCGCAGAGCCGGTCCCCGCGCAGTTGCGCTGGAGCCTGCGCCGCGAGGACGGCAAGGCCGTGCTGGAAGTCAGCAACAGCGGCGGCGTGCATGCCCAGCTGGCTGACCTTGTATTCACCGGCGCGGACGGCCGTGCCGTCACCGCCTACAACGGCTTGCTGGGCTATGTGCTGCCCGGCGCCACCATGCGCTGGCCGCTGAAAACACCGCCCGGCGCCGTGGCCGGCCCCGGTCGCTGGCAGGTCATGATCGATGGCAGAAACACAGCCGCCGATCTCGCGCCGCTGGCCAACTGAGCAGGCCGTGCACGTCGCGAGGGCCTGGCTGGCCCCGTTCGCGCTGGCGCCTTTTGCGCTGGCCCTGACCGCCCTGACCGCGCTGCCCGCGCTGGCAGCGCCCGCCGCCCAAGCCGTGCCGGGCGCCATGACGCTGTACCTGGAGGTCAGTCTCAATGGCATGGCGCGCGGACTGCAGCCGTTTCGCCTGGAGGCGGGCACGTTGTGGGCTTCGCGCGCGGTGCTGCATGAACTGAGCTTCTCCTTGCCCGACAACGGTGCCGAATGGCTGCCGCTGCGCGATCTGCCCGGACTGGCCGCGGACTACGACGCCGCGCGCCAGCAACTGACGCTCACCGCGCCGCTGGCGATGCTGCAGCTGCCCACGGCCACGGTGGGGCAGGCGGCCGTCACCGCGCAGCCGCTGAGCACGTCCACCGGCCTGCTGCTGAACTACGACCTCTATGGAACCCGGGGCAGGGGCGGCAGCAGCAGCCTGAGCGCCTTCGGCGAGCTGCGCGCGTTCCGCGGCGCCAGCGTGCTCAGCACCACCTGGCTGATGCAGCGCACGCGCGACCACAGTGGCTCGAAGGACCAGTCCGTGCGCATGGACAGCACCTGGAGCATGGCCTTCCCCGAGAGGATGCTCACCCTGCGCGTGGGCGACACGCTCACCGGCGCCGTGCCCTGGTCGCGCGCCACGCGCATCGGCGGCATCCAGCTGTCGCGCGACTTCGGCCTGCAGCCTTACCGGCAGACCGCACCGCTGCCCAGCTTCATCGGCTCGGCCACGATGCCTTCGGACGTGGAGCTGTTCATCGACGGCATCCGCCAGTACAGCGGCCAGGTGCCGGCGGGGCCCTTTCAGCTCAACGCGCTGCCGCGCATCAACAGCACCGGCACGGCGCAGGTGGTGGTGACCGACGCGCTGGGTCGCGCCGCCACGCTGAGCTTTTCGCTCTTCGACAGCAACCGCCTGCTGGCGCCCGGCCTCACCGATTGGACGGTCGACCTGGGCGTGGTGCGCCGCAACTACGGCCTGCGCTCCTTCGACTACGGCAAGCAGCCGGTGCTGACCGGCACCTGGCGCCGGGGCCTCAGCGACAGCTTCACCCTGGAGGCGCACGGCGAAGTGGCGCGCGGCCTGGCGCTGGCCGGCGCGGGCGGCGTGTGGCAACTGGGCGCCGCGGGCACGCTGTCGGGGGCGCTGTCGGGCAGCCGGCACGACGCCGACACCCCGGGTGGCAGCCGCAGCGGCACGCAGACCAGCCTGGGCTACCTGTGGCGCCAGGAGCGCCTGTCGGTGGGCCTGAACGGCACGCGCACGCAGGGCGACTACCGCGACGTGGCAACGGCCTACGGCTCGGCCCCGGCCAAGGGCAGCGCCAGCGCGAGCGTGGGCTACGACATGGGCGGCCTGGGCAACGTCAGCGTGAGCTACCTCTACCTGCGCCCGATGGGGCAGAGCGCGTCGCGCTATGCCAGCGTGAACTGGTTCCGCTCGATCGGGCGCGCGTCCTCGGTCTCGGTGGGCATGAACCAGAACCTGGACAAGCGCAGCGACCGCAGCATCTTCGTCGGCCTGAGCTGGTCGTGGGACGCGCAGACCAGCGTGAGCGCCGGTGTGCAGCGCAGCGGCGACCAGGGCACGGTCGGCACCGTCAGCGCGCAGCAGTCCCCCCTCGGCGACGGTGGCTGGGGCTGGCGTGCCACCGCACGCACGGGCGGCGGTACGACCGGCGGGCAGGCCGAAGTCAATTACCTGGGCCCCTATGGCCGCGTGCAGGCCGGCGTGAGCGAGATGGGCGCAGGCCGCGCGAGCCGCTACGCCTATGCGGGCGCCAGCGGTGCGCTGGTGCTGATGGGCGGCGGCGTGCTGGCCGCGCGGCGCATCGACGACGCCTTTGCGGTGGTGGACACCGACGGCGTGGCCGGCGTGCCCGTGAAGCTCGAGAATCGACCGGTGGGGCAGACGAATGCGAGCGGGTTGCTGCTGGTCGTGCCGGTGAACGCCTACCAGAACAACAAGCTGGCGATCGACCCGATGGACCTGCCCGCCGACGTGCGCATCGCGCGCGCCGAGGCCCTCATCACGCCCGCCGGCCGGTCGGGGGCGCGGGCGCATTTCAGCATCACGCCCGTGCGGGCCGCCCACGTGGCCCTGATGGACGCACAAGGTCAGCCCTTGCCGCTGGGCAGCCGCGTGCAGGTGAACGCGCAGGGCGGCAGCGGGGCAGTGGTGGGCTATGACGGCTGGGTGTACCTGGACACGCTGGACGCGCGCAACACGCTGGCCGTTCGCACGCCCGATGGCGCGATGTGCCAGGCGCAGTTCGATTGGCGGCGCCCCGAGGGCAGTGGTTTGCAGAAAGAGCGGTTGACATGCGTACGTTGAGATTTGTGCTGGCGCTGGTGTCCGCGTGGCTGCTGTCCATGGGCGCGGCGCATGCCGACCCGAGCTGCTGGGTCGCCACCCAGCCGAGCTTCGCCTTCGGCACCGTCACGGCGTCGGCCGCGGCGGACACCACCGCCACGGTCGGCTTCGCCTGCCAGAACGACACCGGCCAGACGATGTACATGAACTACTGCGTGTACGTCTCCCAGGGCAACGAGATCGCCGGCTACGCGCCGCGCTACATGACCAACTGGAACGGCGCGCAGATGGCCTACAACATCTATGCCGACGCGACCCGCAGCGGCATCGTCGGCCCACCGCCGGGCGGCGGCACCTATGCCAGCGCGGGGGGCTCGTTCGTGCTGCCGGCCGGCGGCGGCAACGTCGCGTTGAACATCCCGCTCTACGGCCGCGTGCCGTCGGGGCAATCGCTGGTGGCGGGCGGCTACCAGGCCAACATCTACAACTCCGAGGTCGTCTGGGGCATGAAGAGCGGCAATGCGCCCGACAGCTGCACCGCGAGTTCGGCCAAGTACCTGGGCAGGACGACCTTCTACACGCAGGTCACGGCCACCTATTCCAATGCCTGCACCGTCAGCGTGGCGGCCACCGACCTGGACTTCGGCAGTGCCAACTCGCTGACGTCCGCGGTCAACGGCGCGGCCGCCATCACAATGCTCTGCCCGCCCAGCACGGCCTGGAAGGTGGGGCTGAGCAATGGCGCGAACGCGACGGGGACACAGCGGCGCATGGCGGACGCTGCAGGTGCTGGGGGCGACTACGTCCAGTACGAGCTGTACCGCGATGCCGCGCGCTCGCTGCGCTGGGGCAACACCGTCGGCACCGACACGGTGGACGGCAGCGGCAACCCCGGCAGCAGCATCCCGGTCTATGGGCGGGTCCCGGCCCAGCCCAATGTGACGCCGGGCAGCTACAGCGACACGGTCACGGTCACGGTGACCTACTGAATCGACCGCTGCCGGCGGCCATCGCCCGGGGCCAGGCTGAGCATCGATTTCAGGCGCGCTTGGCGGAGGCGCCGTGCAGCGTGCCGTGCACATGGCCCGCGTGCTGGCCGAAGGGCTCGGGCGTGAGCGCGGCGGTGTCCAGCTCCTGCAGGATGCCGCAGGCGCTCGCCGATTCGGGGCCGCCGCACTGCAGGCGCAGCGCCTTCAATTGCTTTTCGAGCGTCTTCAGCTCGGCGATGCGCGAGGCCACGTGGCCGATGTGGTCGTCCAGCAGCTGGTTCACCTCGCCGCAGTCGTCCTGCGGCGCATCGCGGAATTTCAGCAGGCTGCGGATCTCGTCGAGCGTCATGTCCAGCGAGCGGCAGCGGCGGATGAAACCCAGGCGCTGCGTGTGCTCGTCGTCGTAGATGCGGTAGTTGCCGTCGGTGCGCGCGGGCACGGGCAGCAGCTGTTCGCGCTCGTAGTACCGGATGGTTTCGACCGGCGTGTTCGTGGCCTTGGCCAGTTCACCGATTTTCATGATGCGGCATCTCAAGGAAGTGGCAATCAACGGTTGACTCTACACCTGCTTCAGGGTTTCCAATGAATGCATGACGAATCAGAACACCCTGAAACCGCCGGTGCCGCGTGCTGCGCCGCATGACCACGGCCATGACCACGGGCACAGCCATGGGCACGACCATGCACACGATCACGCGCATGCCCACGCTCCCGCAGCGCCGGAAACGGCCTGCTGCGGCAGCCCCGTGTGCGGGAGCACCCCGGCGTCGACCGAGCCCGCCGACCTGCCCAAGGGCGCCGTGCTGTTTCGCATTCCCACCATGGACTGCGCGGTGGAAGAGTCCGAAATCCGCCGCGCCCTCGAGCCCGTCGCGGGTGTGAAGGGTCTGCGCTTCCGGCTGGGCGAACGCACGCTGGCCCTCACGACCGAAGACGGCGCGCTGCCCGCCGCGCTCGAAGCCATCCGCCAGGCCGGCTTCAAGCCCGAGCCCGTGGCCGCAACGGGTGCGCAGAAGGCGGAGCCCGCGCGCTTCGCCGGCATGTCGACGGGCCTCGCGCGCCTCGTGGCGGCGCTGGTGCTGGCCATCGCGGCCGAGACCGTGTCGTTCCTTGCGCTCGACGGCGTGGGCTTCATGGCCGCCGAGATGGGGCTCGCGCTCGCGGCCATCGCGCTGGCCGGCCTCGACACCTACAAGAAGGGCTTCGCCGCGCTGGTGCGTGGGCACCTCAACATCAATGCGCTGATGGCCGTCGCCGTCACCGGCGCTTTCATCATCGGCCAGTGGCCCGAGGCCGCGATGGTGATGGCGCTGTACGCCATCGCCGAACTCATCGAGGCCCGCGCCGTCGACCGCGCGCGCAACGCCATCCAGAGCTTGCTCGCGCTCGCGCCCGAACAGGCCGAAGTGCGGCAGCCCGACGGCAGCTGGCAGACCGTGCGCGCCGACGCGGTGGCGCTCGACGCCGTCGCGCGCATCCGCCCCGGCGAGCGCGTGCCGCTGGACGGCGTGGTGCTCGAAGGCACCAGTGCCATCGACCAGGCGCCGGTCACGGGCGAGAGCATCCCGGTCGACAAGGCCGCCGGCGACGCGGTGTTTGCCGGCACCATCAACCAGACCGGCGCGCTGGTGTTCCGCGTGACGGCCGTGGCGGCCAACACCACGCTCGCGCGCATCATCCACGCGGTCGAAGAGGCGCAGGGTTCGCGCGCGCCCACGCAGCGCTTCGTCGACAAGTTCGCCGCCATCTACACGCCCACCGTCTTCGTGCTGGCGCTCGCCGTCGCGGTGCTCACGCCGTGGCTCATGGACTGGACCTGGGTGCAGGCGATCTACAAGGCGCTGGTGCTGCTGGTCATCGCCTGCCCGTGCGCGCTGGTCATCTCCACGCCCGTGACGGTCGTGAGCGCGCTGGCCTCGGCCGCGCGGCGCGGCATCCTCATCAAAGGCGGCACTTACCTCGAAGAGGCGCGCAAGCTCAAGGCCGTGGCACTCGACAAGACCGGCACGATCACCGAAGGCAAGCCCAAGCTGGTCGAGTCGGTGCTGATCGACAAGGCGGGTGGCGATGAAGGCGCGGTGTACGCACTGGCCGCCAACATCGCGGGCCGTTCCGACCACCCGGTGTCGAAGGCCATTGCCCAGGGCCTGGGTGGGTCGGTCGAAGAAGTCGGCGACTTCACCGCGCTGCCCGGGCGCGGCGTGCAGGCCACGCATGCAGGCCAGAGCTACGTGCTCGGCAACCACCGGTTGATCGAAGAGCGCGGCCTGTGCACGCCGGCACTCGAAGCCGAACTCAAGCGGCACGAAGAGGCCGGCCGCACCGTGACGCTGCTCGCATCGGACACCTCGGTGCTCGCGCTGTTCGCGGTGGCCGACACCATCAAGCCCTCGTCGCAGGCCGCCGTGGCCGAGTTGCGCGCGCTGGGCGTGACGCCCGTCATGCTGACCGGCGACAACACCGCCACCGCGAAGACCATCGGCGCGCATGCCGGCATCGACGATGTGCGCGGCAACCTGCTGCCCGAAGAAAAGCTCGACGCCATCCAGGCGATGCAGCAGCGCTACGGCGCCGTCGCGATGACCGGCGACGGCATCAACGACGCCCCCGCACTCGCCAAGGCCGACATCGGCTTCGCCATGGGCGGCGCCGGCACCGACACCGCGATGGAAGCGGCCGACGTGGTCATCATGAACGACGACCTGCGCCGCATTCCCGAGACCATCCGCCTGTCGCGCCGTGCGCATGCCGTGCTGTGGCAGAACATCACCCTCGCACTCGGCATCAAGGGCGTGTTCTTCGTGCTCGCGGTGTTCGGCAGCGCAACCATGTGGATGGCGGTGTTCGCCGACATGGGGGCGAGCCTGCTGGTGGTGGCGAACGGGTTGCGGTTGATGCGCACGCCCAAGGAGTGAATCTGCGCGAGGCATGAGGGCCTGCGGGGCAGGGCGGCGGTGGCACTAACATCGGCCGTCCTTTTCGCCCGCTCCGCGCCCCCGCCCATGTCCGTCACCACCCTCCTGCTGCAACTCGTCGTCATCCTCACCACCGCGCGCCTGTGCGGCTGGGTGCTGCGCCATGTGGGGCAGCCGAGCGTGGTGGGCGAGATGGCGGCGGGGCTGATGCTCGGGCCGGCGGTCATGGGCACGCTCTTTCCGTCGCTGCACGTGCAGCTGTTCGCCAAGGAGTCGCTGCAGGGGCTGTCGTCGCTGGCGACGGTGGGGCTGGTGCTGTTCATGTTCGTGGTCGGGCTGGAGCTGCGCGCCACGCGCAACATGCGTGCGCAACTCAAGGCGGCCGGGGCGGTGGGCGTGCTGAGCGTGGCGGTGCCGGTGGTGCTGGGCATCGCGATCTCGCCGATGCTGCACCCCACGCTCGCACCGGCCGGCGTGGGCTTCTGGCCCTTTGCGCTGTTCATGGCGGCGGCGCTGTCGATCACGGCCTTTCCGGTGATGGCGCGCATCCTGAAAGACCGCGGCATGACGCGCACGCCTTTCGGCCAGCTGTCGCTGAGCGCGGCGGCGGTGGTCGACGTGTTCGCGTGGATCCTGCTGGCCTTCGTGGTCGCGACCATCGGCGCGGGCGAGGGCTATGCCGGCCTGCTCAAGACCTCGGTCGGCGTGGTGGTGCTGCTGGCCTTCCTGTTCTTCGGGCTGAAGCCGGCCTTTGCGTGGCTGCTGCGCGTGAAGGCGCCCGACGGCGAGCCGTCGACCACGCTGATGGCCTCGCTCATGATCGGCCTGCTGCTGTGCGCGCTGCTGACCGAATGGCTGCACCTGCATGCGGTGTTTGGCGCCTTCCTGTTCGGCGCCTGCCTGCCGCGTGACGACCGCCTGCTGCGCTCGTTGAGCGAGCGCATCGAACCCATCTCCATCGTCGTGCTGATGCCGCTGTTCTTCGCGCTCGCGGGGCTGGGCACCACCGCCAACGCGTTCTCGGGCGCGAGCCTGGGCGCGATGCTGCTGATCGTGGGCGTGGCCACCGTGGGCAAGATCGCGGGCGGCGCGGCGGGCGCGCGCATCGCGGGCTACAGCTGGCGCGACAGCCTGGCCACCGGCTCGCTCATGAACGCGCGCGGGCTGATGGAACTCATCGTCATGAAGATCGGCCTCGACGTCGGCCTGATCGGCCCCGAGCTGTTCACGATGTTGCTGGTGATGGCGCTCGCCACCACCGCGATGACCGGGCCGCTGATGACGCTGTGCATCGGCCGCAAGGCCCGGCCGGCCGAGACGGCGCACGCCGAGTCCTGAGCCTGCACCTCGGCGTTCTCAGCCGTTGCGGCGCACGCTGAAGCCGATGCGCGTCTCGCCGTTCTGGCTCGACGCGAACACCTCGCCGCCGTGCATGCGCGCGATCGCTTCGACGATCGACAGGCCCAGCCCGTGGTGGCGCGTGGAGCCGTCGCGCGCCTGGGCTGCGCGGTAGAAGCGCTCGAACAGGCGCGGCAGCGCCTCGGGGTCGATGGGCGCACCGCGGTTGATCACGGCAATGGTGTGGTGTTCTCCGTCAACGGCTGCTGCGATCTCGATGCGCACCGTCGAGGCCGGCTCGGCAAAGCGGATCGCATTGCCCAGCAGGTTGAAGAGGGCGCGCCGGATCAACCCCGCATCCGCCTCGGCCACGGCCTCGCCATGCACCTCGGCGCGCAGGCCGGCCTCGTCGAGCATGGCGTCGTAGAAGTCGATCACGTCGCGTGCCTGGTCCGCGAGATTCACGCTCGCCTTCGAACGCGCCGAAGTACCGCGGTCGGCCTTCGAAAGAAACAGCATGTCGGTCACGATGCCCGACAGCCGCCCCATCTCCTCGAGGTTGGAGGCCAGCACGCCCTGCAGTTCTTCATTGCTGCGCGGGCGCGTGAGCGCCACTTCGGTGGAGCCCAGCAGGTTGGCCAGCGGCGTGCGCAGCTCGTGCGCCACGTCGGCGTTGAACGACTCCAGCTGCACGTAGGCGCGCTGCACGCGCATCAGCAGCGCATTGAACTGCGTGATCCAGGGGCGAAGTTCTTCCGCGAAGGCGTCGGCGTCGATGGGCCGGTGAATGCGATCGGGCGTGATGGCCGCGGTGCGTTCGGCCAGCACCTTCAGCGGCCGCAGCCCGCGCCGCACCAGCCATGTGCCGGTGAGCGACACCAGCGCCGTGCCGAGCACCACTGCGCCCAGCAGCGTCCAGGCCAGCCTTTCAAGCAGTCGGGTGTCTTGCGCGATGTTCACGCCGACCTGCACCGACAGGTTGGTGTGGAAGTTGGCGTTCTGCCAGGGAACGACGATGGTTCGCCGCAGCCAGCGGCCCTGCGGCGGTGGCACGGACTGGAAGAGTTCGTGACCCGCGTTCGCAATCGTCAGCGTCACGTCGTCCTGCATCGAGAAGAAGTCGTTGAGCTTGTGCCGCAGAAAGACCAGGTCGCCGCCTTTCTCTGCCTCTTTGAGCAGGTGCTCGACGAGCACTGTCTTCTGGTCGAGCGCGTCGCGCTGTTTGGCGCCGAAGCTCCAGGCCGTGACGAAGTAGATCGCCAGGCAGACGATGCTCAGGCCGAACAGCGTCTGCGCGGCGAGCCAGAACGAGAGCCGGCTCTGGATCGAATGCGGCTTCGGGCTCATGCCCAGGAGCGGTCTTCGAGTACGTAGCCCATGCCGCGCACGGTGTGCAGCAGCTTCACGTCGAAGGGGTCGTCGATCTTGCTGCGCAGGCGGCGAATGGCCACTTCGACCACGTTGGTGTCGCTGTCGAAGTTCATGTCCCACACCTGCTCGGCGAGCGTGGAGCGCGACAGGATCTGCCCGCGACGGCGCAGCAACACCACGAGCAGCGTGAACTCCTTGGCCGTGAGGTCCAGCCGTGCGCGGTTGCGCACGCACTTGCGGCTCACGAGGTCGAGCTCCAGGTCGGCCAGCCGCAGCACCGTCGGTTCCTGCGTCTTGCCGCGCCGCAGCAGCGCCTGCACACGCGCCAGCAGCTCCGAGAAAGAGAAGGGCTTCACCAGGTAGTCGTCGGCGCCTTGCTGCAGGCCCTGCACGCGGTCTTCGACCTTGTCGCGTGCGGTGAGCACCAGCACGGGCACGTTCTTCGTGCGGCGAATGGCTTGCAGCACGGCAAAGCCGTCGATGCCGGGGAGCATCACGTCGAGCAGCACCAGCGCGTATTCGCCTTCGGTGGCGAGGTAGCGGCCTTCGATGCCATCGCGGGCAATGTCGACGACGTAGCCGTTCTCCTCCAGCCCTTTTTTGAGGTAGTCGCCCAGTTTGGGTTCGTCTTCGATGACAAGAATTCGCATGGTACGGATCGTACCCAATGCCTTTCGGAAGGCTGGTTACGATTTAGTAATCCTATTGAAAGACAAAGCGCCGACATGGCGTCGTACAGTGCGCCGGGCCCTCGGTTCGCAGGGCTTTTGTCGCTCGGCGCATCACGCGCCGTCGATATACTTTTGTCAACCATGCGCCGCTGGCTTCTGATTTTCCTGCTGTTCCTCTTGCCTTTCCAGTACAGCTGGGCGGCATCGGCAGCCTATTGCCTGCACGAAGGCGATACGCGGGGCGGCCACTGGGGCCACCACGAGGACGAGCCGCGCGGCACCGACCGCACCCACGCGGGTGACGGCGCCAAGAAAGACAGCACCCGCCAGCCCAACGCGGCGGTCGGCCATTGCATCGTGGCCCACTTCGGGCAGGCCCAGCATGCGGACACCGCCGCCGCGCTGCCGGCCGAAGCGCCCATCGCCTCGCAGGCGCTGCGCGCCGCTTCCACCGAACGCTTCGCCTCGCACATCGCCGAAGTGCCGGTGCGCCCCGACTGGCTTCTCGCCGCCTGATTCGGCGAGAGCACCGCACCTTTTCTCTTTTCTGATTTCAACCATCAGCTGAGCGCTTCTCGCCGAATTCGTCCGTCCGTTGTTTTGCAACCCAGGAGAATTCGATGCGCACGCTTTTCGTGCCGCTGGCCGTGTTGGCCTTGGCGGTACCCCCGGCCTTTTCACAGCAGACCCCGCAGACAGCCGGTCCCTCGTCGTCCCTTTCGGCTGTCGCCCGCACGCTGGAGCCCGAAGGCCCGCTGACCCTGCGCGCCGCCGTTGCGCTGGCGCTGCAGGCCAACCCGGGCCTGTCGGCCGCGCGCCATGAGCAGGCCGCCGCCGATGGCGCCGTGGTGCAGGCCGGCGCCTGGCCCAACCCCACGCTCGACACGCAGCTGGAGGACGTGCGCCGCAACAACCGCACGACCACGCTGCAGCTGAGCCAGCCGATCGAGCTGGGCGGCAAGCGCGCCGCGCGCGTCACGGCGGCCGAGCGTGCGCGCGACCAGGCGGCGTCGGCGCTGTCGGCGCGGCGCGCAGAACTGCGTGCGTCGGCCGTCACCGCCTTCTTCGATGTGCTGACCGCGCAGGAGCGCCTGCGGCTGGCGCAAGACTCGGTGGGGCTCGCGCAGATCGCCACCCGCGCCGCGGCGAACCGCGTGGCGGCCGGCAAGGTGTCGCCGCTCGAAGAGACCAAGGCGCGCGTGGCCGAGGCCGGCATCCGCGTCGAACTGCTGCAGGCCGAAGGCACGCTGCGCGCGTCGCGCCAGCTGCTGGCCGCGCTGTGGGGCAACCCGGCGCCGCGCTTCACGCAGGTGGAAGGCGCGGTTGACCAGCTGCCCGCGCAAGCTGCCGCGCCCGAGGTGGCGCGCCGCCTGCCGGATGCGCCCGTGCTGCGGCAGGCCCGGCTCGAGGTCGAGCGCCGCCGCGCGCTCAGCGACCTGGAACAGGCCCGGCGCATTCCCGACGTGACCGTGTCGCTCGGCGTCAAGCGCGTGCCCGCGTCGGAAGGCGAGGGCGATGCCGTGAGCAGCAGCCGGCGCAACCAGGTGGTGGTGGGCCTGTCGGTGCCGCTGCCGATCTTCGACACCAACCGCGGCAACATCACCGAAGCACTGAGCCGCGAAGACAAGGCGCGCGACGAGCTCGCCGCCGCCGAGCTGCAACTGGGCGCCGACGTGGCGCAAGCGAGCGAGCGCCTGCGCTCTGCGCGCGCGACCGCCGAGACGCTGCAGCGCGACGCACTGCCCGGCGCCGAGACCGCCTACCGCGCCGCCACCAAGGGCTTCGAGCTGGGCAAGTTCAGCTTTCTCGAGGCGCTCGACGCGCAGCGCACGCTGTTCCAGGTGCGCAACCAGTACCTCGTCGCGCTGGCCGACGCGCACCGCGCGGCCGGCGAACTCGACCGCCTGCTGGGCACCGAGGGCGACGACCCCTCCGCGAACGTGCGCTGACGCCACCCCCTGAACCGAATTCCGACCATGACCACACCACACAACCGCACCCCCTCCGCCGGCCGCAAGCAGTGGATCGCCATTGCCGCCGTGCTGCTCGCAGGCCTCATCACCGGTGCGCTCATCCTGCGCACCGCGCCGTCCAAGCCCGAGGCGGACGGCCACTCGGAGTCCGCCGGCCATGCCGACGGCGAGCACCACGAGGAAGACAAGGGCCACGCCAAGGGCAAGGAAGACGACCACGGCCATTCGCACGACGAAGGCCATGGCGACAAGGAACACCACGCGGAAGAGGGCAAGGACGCTGGCAAGGAAACGCCTGCATCGGCAGAGCCGCAGAAGGCCGCCGCTAACGCCCACAAGGAAGACGAAGAAAAGATCCCCTTCACCGACGAGCAGGTCAAGTCTGCCGGCATCGCCATCGACAGCGTCGGCCCGGCGCGCATCAAGACCTCGCTGCAGCTGCCCGGCGAGATCAAGTTCAACGAAGACCGCACGGCCCATGTGGTGCCGCGCGTGGCGGGCGTGGTCGACAGCGTGTCGGCCAACCTGGGCCAGGAAGTGAAGCGCGGCCAGGTGCTGGCCGTGATCTCCAGCCCCGCGCTCTCGGAGCAGCGCAGCGAGCTGCAGACCGCGCAGCGCCGGCTGGCGCTGGCGCGCACCACCCACGACCGCGAGAAGAAACTGTGGGAAGAGAAGATCTCCCCGCAGCAGGACTACCTGCAGGCCGAGCAGGCCATGCAGGAAGCGCAGATTGCCGTTGCCAACGCCAACCAGAAGCTGCTGGCATTGGGCGCCACGCCCGGCTCGTCGGCACTGGGCCGCTACGAGCTGCGCGCACCGTTCGACGGCATGGTGGTCGAGAAGCACATCTCGCTCGGCGAATCGGTGGGCGAGGCGGTCAACGTGTTCACCATTTCCGATCTGTCGACCGTGTGGGCCGAGATCAGCGTGCCGGCCAGCAGTCTGAACCTCGTGCGCGTCGGCGAGGCCGTGACCATCCGCGCCGGTTCCTTCGAGCAGGCCGCGCGCGGCACCGTGTCGTACGTGGGCTCGCTGCTGGGGGCGCAGACGCGCACTGCCACCGCGCGCGTCACGCTCACCAACCCGCAGCGCACCTGGCGCCCGGGCCTGTTCGTGAACGTGGAGCTGGTGGCATCGGAGGCCGATGCGCCCGTCACCGTGTCGGCCGAAGCGGTGCAGACCGTGGACGACCAGCCCACCGTGTTTCTGCGCGTGCCCGGCGGCTTCTTGCCGCAGCACGTGAAGACCGGCCGCAGCGACGGCCAGCGCATCGAGATCGTGGGCGGACTGAAGCCCGGCGCGGCCTATGCGGCCAGCGGCAGCTTCGTCGTGAAGTCGCAGCAGGGCAAGAGCTCGGCCACGCACACGCATTGAGGACCGACGCATGTTCGAACGCATCATCGGTTTCTCCATCGCGCAGCGCTGGCTCGTGCTGCTCGCCGTGCTCGGCATGGCGGCGCTCGGCGTCTTCAGCTACCAGAAGCTGCCCATCGACGCCGTGCCCGACATCACCAACGTGCAGGTGCAGATCAACACGTCCGCGCCCGGCTACTCGCCGCTCGAAGCCGAGCAGCGCGTGACCTACCCCATCGAGACCGTCATGGCCGGCCTGCCGGGTCTGCAGCAGACGCGCTCGCTGTCGCGCTACGGCCTGTCGCAAGTGACGGTGATCTTCAAGGACGGCACCGACATCTACTTTGCGCGCCAGCTTGTCAACGAGCGCATCCAGTCGGCGCGCGAGAGCATGCCGCCCGGCGTGTCGCCGGTGATCGGTCCGATCTCCACCGGCCTGGGCGAAATCTACCTGTGGACCGTCGAGACGGAAGAGGGCGCCAAGAAGGCCGACGGCAAGCCCTACACGCCGACCGACCTGCGTGAGATTCAAGACTGGATCATCAAGCCGCAACTTCGCAACGTGCCGGGCGTGACCGAGATCAACGCCATCGGCGGCTACGCCAAGGAGTTCCAGATCGCACCCGACCCCGCGAAGCTGCTGGCGCACGGCCTCACGATGACCGACCTGGTCACCGCGCTGGAGCGCAACAACGCCAACGTGGGCGCGGGCTATATCGAGAAGCGCGGCGAGCAATACCTCATTCGCGCGCCGGGGCAGGTGAAGTCGGTGGAAGACATCGGCAACGTGATTTTGGGCAACGCCGGCGGCATTCCGCTGCGCGTGTCCGACGTGGCCGAGGTCGGCATCGGCCAGGAACTGCGCACCGGCGCCGCCACCGACAACGGCCGCGAGGTCGTGCTGGGCACGGTGTTCATGCTCATCGGCGAGAACAGTCGCACCGTCTCGCAGGCGGTCGACAAGAAGATGCGGGAGATCAACCGCACGCTGCCCGCGGGCGTGAAGGCCGTGACGGTGTACGACCGCACCGTGCTGGTCGACAAGGCCATCGCCACGGTGAAGAAGAACCTCTTCGAGGGCGCGGTGCTGGTGGTGGCGATCCTGTTCCTGTTTCTGGGGAACATCCGCGCGGCCCTCATCACCGCGACGGTGATTCCGCTGTCGATGCTCTTCACCTTCACCGGCATGGTGAACCAGAAGGTCAGCGCCAACCTCATGAGCCTGGGCGCGCTCGACTTCGGCATCATCATCGACGGCGCCGTGGTGATCGTCGAGAACTGCGTGCGGCGCCTGGCGCATGCGCAGGAAAAACACGGCAGGGCGCTCACGCGCAACGAGCGTTTCCATGAAGTGTTCGCGGCCTCGCAGGAGGCGCGCCGGCCGCTGCTGTTCGGCCAGCTCATCATCATGATCGTGTACCTGCCGATCTTTGCGCTCACGGGCGTCGAGGGCAAGCTGTTCCACCCGATGGCGTTCACCGTGGTGATTGCGCTGCTGGGCGCGATGATCCTGTCGATCACCTTCATCCCGGCCGCCGTGGCGCTGTTCATCGGCAACAAGGTCAGCGAGAAGGAAAACCGCCTGATGCTGTGGGCCAAGCGCGGCTACGCGCCGCTGCTCGCGCGCGCGATGAACGCCAAGCCGCTGGTCATCACCACGGCCGTGGTGGCGGTGGTGCTGTCGGGCCTGCTGGCCACGCGCCTGGGCACCGAGTTCGTGCCCAGCCTGAGCGAGGGCGACTTCGCCATTCAGGCGCTGCGCATTCCGGGCACCAGCCTCACGCAGTCGGTCGAGATGCAGAAGCAGCTCGAGCGCACGCTGAAAGACAAGTTCCCCGAGATCGAGCGCGTGTTCGCGCGCACCGGCACGGCCGAGATCGCGTCCGACCCGATGCCGCCGAACATCTCCGACGGCTACATCATGCTCAAGCCCGAGAGCGAGTGGCCCCAGCCCAAGCGCACGCGCGACGAGCTGCTCGCCGCCGTGCAGGAAGAGGTCGAGAAGCTGCCGGGCAACAACTACGAGTTCTCGCAACCGATCCAGCTGCGCTTCAACGAGCTGATCTCGGGCGTGCGCAGCGACGTGGCCGTGAAGATCTTCGGCGACGACATGGAAGTGCTCAACCAGACGGCCGCGCAGGTGTCGGCTGCGCTGGGCAAGGTGCCCGGCGCTGCCGAAGTGAAGGTGGAGCAGACCACCGGCCTGCCGATGCTCACCGTGAACATCGATCGCCAGAAGACCGCACGCTATGGCCTCAACGTGGGCGATGTGCAGGACACCATTTCCACCGCCGTGGGCGGTCGCGAGGCCGGCACGCTGTTCGACGGCGACCGCCGCTTCGACATTCTCGTGCGGCTGCCCGAGACGTTGCGCACCGACCTGGAAGCCATCCGCCGCCTGCCGATCGCGCTGCCGAAGAGCGCGGGTGGCGCGGGCGGCGAGGGCGTGCGCACCAGCTTCATCCCGCTGGGCGAAGTGGCCACGCTCGACCTCGCGCCCGGACCCAACCAGGTGAGCCGCGAAGACGGCAAGCGCCGCATCGTCGTCAGCGCCAACGTGCGCGGTCGCGACCTCGGCTCCTTCGTGGCTGAGGCCGAGGAGGCCATGCGCGCCGTGCGCATTCCGCCGGGCTACTGGACCGTGTGGGGCGGCCAGTACGAGAACCTGGCCTCGGCCACGCAGCGCCTGCAGGTGGTGGTGCCCGTGTCGCTGCTGCTGGTGTTCACGCTGCTGTTCGCGATGTTCGGCAACCTGAAGGACGGCCTGCTGGTGTTCACCGGCATTCCGTTTGCGCTCACCGGCGGCATCGTCGCGCTGTGGCTGCGCGGCATTCCGCTGTCGATCTCGGCGGCGGTGGGCTTCATTGCGCTGTCGGGCGTGGCCGTGCTCAACGGGCTGGTGATGATCTCGTTCATCCGCAACCTGCGCGAAGGCGGCCTGCCGCTGGACGAGGCCATTCGCGAGGGCGCGCTCACGCGGCTGCGCCCGGTGCTCATGACCGCGCTGGTGGCGTCGCTCGGCTTCGTGCCCATGGCCATCGCCACCGGCACGGGCGCCGAAGTGCAGCGCCCGCTGGCCACCGTGGTCATCGGCGGTATCCTGTCGTCGACCGCGCTGACGCTGCTGGTGTTGCCGCTGCTGTACCGCATCGCGCACCGGCGCGATGAAGACGAAGTGCAGGAGGCCAACGCGGAGCAACAACACGGCGCACCGCTCGATCCCGCACTGCGAGGTTCCCATGGCCCATGAGCATTCACACGCCACAGCCGTTGCTGGTGGCAACGAGAAGGCGCTGCGCTGGGCGCTCGCGCTGACCTCGACCTACCTCGTCGCCGAGGTGATCGGCGGGCTGGTGTCGGGCAGCCTCGCGCTGCTGTCCGACGCGGCCCACATGGCCACCGACACCGTGGCGCTCGCCATCTCTCTGGCGGCCATCTGGCTGGGCAAGCGGCCGGCCGACAAGCGCCGCACCTTCGGCTACTACCGCTTCGAGATCCTCGCGGCCGTGGTCAATGCGGTGCTGCTGTTCTTCGTGGCGATCTACGTGCTCTACGAGGCCTGGCGGCGCATCGCGCAGCCGGCCGAGATCCAGTCGATGACCATGCTGTGGGTGGCCGTCGGCGGCCTCGTCGTCAACCTCATCGGCATGCGCCTGCTGGCCAGCGGCAAGGACAAGAGCCTCAACGTGAAGGGCGCGTACCTCGAAGTGTGGGCCGACATGCTCGGCTCCGTCGGCGTGATCGTCGGCGCGCTCGTCATCCGTTTCACCGGCTGGGCCTGGGTCGATTCGGTGATCGCCGTCGCCATCGGCCTGTGGGTGCTACCGCGCACCTGGCGCCTGCTGCGCGAGAGCCTCAACGTGCTGCTCGAAGGCGTGCCCGACGAGGTCGACCTGCCCGAGGTCGAGCGCGCGCTGCAGGCCGAGGAGGGCGTCGCCGGCCTGCACGACCTGCATGTGTGGGCACTGTCCAGCGGCAAGGTGAGCCTGAGCGTGCACGTGGTGTGCACGCCGCAGGTGGGCGACCTCGCGCCGCTGATGCTGCGGCTGCGTGCGCTGTTGGCCGAGAAATTTGACATCCACCATTCGACGGTGCAGGTGGAGCGGGTGCCGTGCGAGCAGGCGGGCGAGAGCCACGGGTTCGGGTCTGCGGTGACTGCTGCGGGCTGACGAGCGCGCAGGCAAGCCACCAAAGAAAAACGCGACAGTCGCACGGGGCGGCTGTCGCGTTTTGCGTTGCACACGGCGTGGGTCGCACCGGTGGCTTGGCTTACAGGATCGTCACGTGGACCTTGTCCTCGACCAACAGCTCGGCGGTGCCGGCGAGGTTGGTGTAGACGCTGTACGTCACATCGCCCACCGTGGTGTTGCTGCCCTGGGTCCAAGCATCGCTGCCGCCGAGCAGATCGACGTCGCCATTGGCGCCGTTCACCAGCATCTGCACCTTGCCGTCGGCGGTGACCATGTCGCGAACACCACCAGCCAGCACGTCGCTCGCGCTCAGCGCCAGCGTGTTGCCGCCGGCACCCAGGTCGAACTTCTCGAAGCCCTGCACCTTCATGCCGAGGGCCGACAGGTCGATGTGCATCGACTTGCCATCCATCACCAGCGTGTCGATGCCCAGGCCGCCATCGATGCGCTCGAAGTCGCCGCTGTTGATGCGGATGGTGTCATTGCCGGAGCCGCCATGCACCACGTCGGCAGTGCCGACGGTGGTGAAGGTGTCGTTGCCGGCGCCGCCTTCGAGTCGATCGGCGAAGCCGAGCTTGGCGATGATCTGGTCGTCGCTGTCGGTGTGCGCCTGCGTCGCGTGGTCGAGCACAAAAGCTTCGGCTTCCGGGTTGATGTGGAACGTGCCGGCACCGGCGTTGTTCTGCAGCGTGACCGTCACGCCTTGCTGCACCAGCAGTTCGGCGCCGAAGCCCGAGTGTGCGTACACCTCGTACACCACGCCGCTGATGGCGACGTTGGCGCCCTTGACCCAGTCCCCTAGGTCGATGCCATTGGGCAGGGCGTCCGACAGCGTCACCTTGTCGCCGGCATTGCCCTTGACCATCATCTGCACGCGGCCATCGGTCACGAACTGGTCCTTGGCGCCGTTTTCCATCACCTCGGCCAGCGACAGCTTGAGCGTGTTGTTGCCCGTGCCGGTGATGTCGATGATTTCGACGGAGCTGACCTTGCCCGCGAGCGCGGTCAGGTCCAGTGTCTGGTTGGCGCCAGTCAGTTTGAGGGTGTCCACCCCTCCATTGCCGTTGATAGCGGTCCTGCCAGACAGGTAGGACACAGCGGCGAGGGAGAAAACGTTGCTTGACGCTCCACCGTAATAGGAGTCCGAGTCCACCCCAATGATTTGAATATCTGCGATCGCATGGGTACTGGTTGAAGGTTGGGTTGAATTGATTTGAATGTTATCAATTAAAATCCAATCTGATGGCTGGTTTGGAAATGGGCCAAGCTTTACGTCAAATGATGCAAAAGATTTTCCGGCCGGCATTGTAAATTTAGAGTGTCCATGAAGGTTTTGTTCGGGCGTTCCTCCGCCAAAGGTTTTTCTGAAAATTTCAATTTCATTGATGTCATAGAAAATAATAGTCTGAATTGATTGAGAGTCTTTCCAATCAAACTCGATGGATTCGGCTTGCATTCCCTTTAGCGAAGCATTTGTTACGCCCGAAATTCCCCAGCCCGGTAGCCTCGTTGCTGCCCAAGCATTTTCTGAGATTCCATCGGCAATTGATTTGTAGGGGCCAAATTCTTTTTTTGTTAACAACAGCGCCCCTGTATCTATCGTGTCACCAACATCTCTAAACTGCAAAAGACTATCGGTATCAAAATCCTCTGTTAATTTTATGGGAAAGGATTTAAGGAGTTCAGAAGAGTTTCCGGCTGCGTCAACCATTCCTACGGAGTATCCGATGAGGAAGTCGATGGGCGGATTGATGATTATTTGACCCGCGGAAATATCCACTTCAGTCAATGTGTATTCAAAGCGATAAGTTCCATTGATCAAATAAATTCGATCGCCGAATGATGCAGTGCTGCCGTCAAAAGTTACTGTAATTTGAGCGCCATTTGCAACGACGGAGGTCGGTGCCATGGGGGCAACATCGTCCATATCAACGATTTGCACGCTCAGGTTTTCAGCGCCATTTGATCCTGTGACTCGAGTTTGAATCTCCCACTCGTCCGTGTGGCTATGGGGATCAACAAACCACCACCCACCGTTTTCCTGAATCACGACGGCGGACCAAGTCTTCCCGCCATCGGTGGAAATCTGGACCGACTGGCCATTTGCCAACGGTTCGCTCAATATTCCCTGAATGAGGCGCCCGGCGCTGCCGTCATTCGTCAGGAAGTCGTTGTCCTTGAAACCGCTGTCCTTGCCAATGCTGGTGACGGTCGCGGTCTGGGTCGGCGCCACAGCGAGGGTGAAGCTGAAGGCATCCGACGGCGCGCCGGTGTTGCCAGCCTTGTCCGTGGCGGTGATGGTGACGCTGTGCGCGCCGTCGCTCAGCGCCGTGCCCGGCGTGTAAGCCCAGTTGCCGCCGGCGTCGGCCACGGTTGAGCCCAGCAGGGTGCTGCCGTCGTACACGTTCACGGTGCTGCCCGCTTCGGCCTTGCCCTTGAATTCGGGACGAGCGTCGTCGGTGGTGGTGCCATTGATCAGGTTGCCCGTCAGGGCGCCTTGGTCGTCGTACACCGACACGATGACCGGCGCGAACGGCGCCTGCGTGTCCACAGTCAGGTTGAACACGGCGGTCCTGGCGCTCTCGCTGCCGCCCACCGGCGTCACCGTGGCGCTCAGGGAGTACAGGCCGTCGCGCAGCGCCGTGCCTGGCGTGTAGCTCCAGCTGCCGCTGGCGTCGGCCACGGCCGAACCCAGCAAGGTGCTGCCGTCGTAGATCTTCACGGTGCCGCCCGCGGCAGCCTTGCCGTGCAGCGTCGGGGTGGCGTCGTCGGTGAAGCCGCCCTTGTCGATGGCGCCGGTGATGGCGCCCGCGTCGTCCATCACGCGGTCGATGGTGATCTGCAGCGTGACGGTCACGCCTTGCTGCACCAGCAGGTCGGCCTTGAAGCCCGAGTGCGCGTACACCTCGTACACCACGCCGTCGATGGTCACGTTGGCGCCCTTGACCCAGTCGCCCGGGTCGGTGCCGTTGGGCAGCAGGTCGGTGAGCGACACGGCATCGCCGGCGTTGCCCTTGACCATCATCTGCACCCGGCCGTTCGTCACGAACTGGTCGACGGCGCCGTTTTCCATCACGTCGCCCAGCGACAGGTTGAGCGTGTTGTTGCCCGTGCCTGTGATGTCGACGGTTTCGATGGAACTGACCTTGTGGCCGAGGCCGGTCAGGTCGAGCGTCTGGTTGGCGCCGGTGAGCTTGAGCGTGTCGAGGCCGCCGTTGCCTGCAATGGCCGAATCGGCCAGGTGCTTGACGTCGGTGACGGTGAACACGTTGTTGTCGGAGCCACCGTGCAACGTACCCGCCGACGCATCGGTCAAGGTCTGCGCTTGTGCGGGAGCGTTCAGGCTTGAGCTGTCTTTGTAGTCCGAGGTGTTTCCGGCGGGATCAACAATTGCAACCGAAATATCTGACTGGGTTAGTTGTGCGGATCCGAAATTTACGTTGTCCACCAAATATCCGCCCGGGTCGTAATCACATTCGACTATAAATTTTCCAATCGTCAATCCAGAAGGCGCCGTAAAAGATACATCCGCATACTGCGCAGCGTAGGTCGCGGCAGGGTAACTGACGCTTCCTATTTGTTTTCCGGCGACGTCATATACCTTCACTACTCCCCCAGTATTTTGGTCGGCAATTCTGAAAGAGAAGGCTTCTTTTCCAGTTGCAAACTGGAATGTAATAGGCGGCACCGGTCTAGAGGCGTACGCATACAGATAACTCCCCTCCAATCCAACAGTACCATGTCCCTCTGCATCGTTCCGTAGTTGCAGTCCGTCAGGATTAAAAATAGTCAAATCCCCAAAAGTCATGGATGGCAAAAAAGGCCCATTGACTGGGAACCCTTCAAAATCAACCGTAGTTTGAGTTGGGTCTGCAAAAAATACCTTCCCAGCCGCAATATCAGCCGCAGTCAATGCGTAGTCAAAATGATCACCACGCAAAATCAGGCTGAGCTTGTGTCCCACAGCCACATCCGCCGGATTGAATTCAACCTGCACACCGCCATTCACCACGCTGACCTTGGTCGGCGCGCCAGGCGCCACGGTGTCCAGCGTCATCGCCTGTGATTCCACAGCGCCTGCATTGCCCGCCTCGTCCACGACGCGCATCTGCACCGTCCAGTCACCCGTGTGGCTGTTGTCGTCCTGCGCGCTCCACTTGCCATCGGCCAAGAAGGCCGTCGTCCAGGTCTTGCCGTCATCGGTCGACACCTGCAGCGTGTCGCCCGCGGTCAGCGGTGCCGACAGGTTGCCGTGCAGCAGACGTCCGGCGCTGCCGTCATTGGTCAGGTAGTCGTCGGCGCTGAAGCCGCTGTCCTTGCCGATGTCGATGAGCTCGGCGGTCTGCGTCGGAGGCGTGGTGTCGATCACGAAATTCCAGGCATCGCTGGCGCCGCTGGTCTGGCCCAGCGGGCTGGAGGACGTGGCCGTGATGCCGTGTGCGCCGTCGGTCAGTGCGGACTTGGGCGTGAAGGTCCACTGGCCGTTGGCGTCGGCCACCGTCTCACCCAGGTAGGTGCTGCCGTCATAGAACTTGACGGTGTGGTTGGCCTGTGCAGTGCCCGAGAGGGTGGGCTTGGTGTCGTTGGTGGTCTCGCCGGGTTGCAGCATGTGCGGCGCGCCCACGTCGTCGAACACGCTCTCGATGACGGGCGGGGTCGGCTTGTCGGTGTTGACGCTCACGTGGTATCGGTCGGTCGGCACGGTCTCGTTGCCCGCGGTGTCCGTCTCGACCAGCATGAAGGTGTTCTGGCCTGCGGCCAGGGGGGTGTCGACCTGGAAGGTCCAGTTGCCGTTTTCGCCGATGACGGCTTCACCCAGCGCGTGGGTGCCGGTGCTGTTCCGGACCATCACGACGACGGTGTGGCCGGGCACGCCCGAGCTGATGCCGCTGAGCAGCGGCCGTGCGTCGTCGGTGGTACCGCCCGAGCTCACGTGGCCGGTGACGGCGCCCACGGCATCCATGACGTTCGTGATCGCCAGCTTGCTGGCATCGGGCGGGGTGACGTCGATCTCGAAGTTGAAGGGGGCCGAGGGTTCGCTCAGGTTGCCGGCCGTGTCGCGCGCGACGAGGGTGATGGCGTGGTGGCCTTCGATCAGGTCGGTCGAGGGCGTGAAGCTCCACTGGCCGTTGTCGTCCACCTCGGCACGGTCGATTTCGGTGCCGTTGTCCTTGATGACGATGGTGTCGCCGGGCGTGCCCTGGCCGCGGAATTCGGGCTGGCGGTCGTCGGTGATGCTGCCCGATGCCAGGGCGTTCTGGATGTCGCCGGCGTTGTCCAGCACGCCGCCTGCTGCGGGGGGCAGGGGCGCGTAGGTCGATGCGCCGGTGCGCATTGCGTGATCGATGTTCTTGTCGTCGGCAACGACGTTCGTGTTCTCGGAAGCCATGTAGTTTCTGTGCTCTGAATGGAGAAAAAAAGACCGCATCGGCGTGCGGATGCGCACGGCTCGATCAATCGGTTTCGGGAATAGAGCACTCTAGGAAGAACAGCTGTGGCAGACCATCGGACGAGTCCGAAAGCTATGCAAGAAAGAATAAGCGGGTGCTGAAAGTGTGAACAAAGTCGTCTGCGGCTGCACAAGGAAGAAGAGGAAACGAAAAACGCGACAGCTGCACGGGGCGGCTGTCGCGTTGGGGGCACTTGGCGCGGTGCGCGCCGGCAGTGGGCTTACATGATCGTCACGTGGACCTTGTCTTCGACCAGCAGCTCGGCGGTGCCGGCGAGGTTGGTGTAGACGCTGTACGTCACATCGCCCACCGTGGTGTTGCCGCCTTGGGTCCAGCCATCGCTGCCGCCGAGCAGATCGACGTCGCCGTTGGCGCCGTTCACCAGCATCTGCACCTTGCCGTCGGCCGTGACCATGTCGCGCACGCCACCGGCCAGCACATCGGCCGCATGCAAGGACAGCTTGTTGCCGCCTGCGCCGAGGTCGAACTTCTCGAAGCCCTGAATCTTCAGGCCGAAGGCCGACAGGTCGATGTGCATGGCCTTGCCGTCCATCACCAGCGTGTCGATGCCGAGGCCGCCGTCCACGCGCTCGAAGTCGCCGCTGAGGACATGGATGACGTCGTCGCCCGAACCGCCGTACACCAGGTCGCCCGTGCCGACATTCGTGAAGGTGTCGTTGCCGGCACCGCCGCTCAGGCGGTCGGCGAAGCCGAGCCTGGCGATGAGTGCGTCGTCGCCCGCGGTGTAGCTGTGCGTCGAATGGTCGAGCACGTCATCCGATGCGACATCGTCGACGCTGAATGCCTTGAGCGCCACGTTGCTGAGCTTGACGGTCACACCTTTCTGCACCAGCAGCTCGGCCGCGAGCGTCGAGAACTGGTACACGTCGTACACCACGCCCTGCACGTTGACGCTGGCCTTCTTGAGCCAGTCGCCCTGGTCGTTCTTGTTGGGCAGCAGGTCGCTCAGGTTGACGATGTCGCCGGCATTGCCCTTGACCATCATCTGCACGCGGCTCTTGTCGCCCGTGTGGAACAGGTCGAGGCCGCCGTTGTTCAGCACTTCGGCCAGCGACAGGGTCAGGGTGTTGTTGCCCGTGCCGGTGATGTCGATGACTTCCATGGAACTCAGCTTGCCCGCGGCCTTGGTCAGGTTGAGCGCATGCGCGGCGCCCACGAGCTTCAGCGTGTCGATGCCGCTGCCGCCATGGACGGCCGCCATGGCCTGGTTGAAGTAGGTCGTCGCGCTGATCTGCAGCGACACCACGTCGTCGCCCGCGCCGCCGTAGAAGGTCTCGGGTGCGTACTCGATGAGGTTCGGGTCGCGCGTTTCCGCCACGTGGTTCACCACGCGGTGGTTGAACGCGTCCAGGGTCACGCTCGGGCTCTGGGTGACGACCTTGAACGAGCCGATGTCCACCAGCGCCGCCGAGGTGTAGGTGAAGGTCTTGGTGTGGCGCGCGTCGGTGCCGCCGATGAAGTCCGCGGTGTGGATCAGGTTGCCCTTGACGTCGAACACCTGGATCCGGGCACCCGTGGCGTTGTCGATGCCGGTCAGGCGCAGCGAGACGTAGTTCGCGGGCTTGTCCAGGGTGAACAGGGCGTTGGCTTGTGCGCCATCGCTCAGGGTCAGCCCGGCCAGCGTGGTCGTGGTCACGGCCGTCTTGGCCAGTGTGCCGGAGGTCGTGACCTTGAAGCCGGTGCCGGTGTACACGTCGCCCACGGGGGCCTTCTGCAGGGTATCGCCCACCATCGTGGTGGTGAAGGTGCCCACCACGTTGTACGGCTGGGACACCGCGCCGAGCGCGCCGTCCTTGCCGATGATCTGTGCGGTGACCGCGAAGTCCTTGGCCGCGCCCTGGTACGAGTAGGTCACGCTCGAAGGAACCTTGAGCGTGGCCGTGCCGTTGGTGATGTCCGCCTGCGTCAGCACCTGGTCGTAGGTGCTCGCGCCCCACTGGACGTGCACCTTGTCGCCGACCTTCGCGCCCGTGCCGGCGAGCGACAGCAGCACCTGCGAGCCGTCTTGCGCCTTGGTGGTGGTGTAGACGCCTTCGGCCTCCGCGATGCGCACGATGGTCGGTGCTGCCGCGGCGGAGACCCAGGCCACGTCCTGGGTGGTCAGAACGCCGCTGTTGTTGCCCTTGTCGTCGACGACACGGGTCTGGATCTTCCAGTCGCCGGGGTGTGCCTGCGTGTCGACGAAGGCCCAGTTCCCGCCGTTCAGCGCCGCGTTGTGCCAGCTGGCGCCGCCGTCGGTCGACACCTGCAGCGACAGGCCGTCGGCCAGCGCAGCCTTGAGGGTGCCGGCAATGAGGCGGCCGCCGCTGTTGTCTGCCGTGACGTAGTTTCCGGCCACGCCCTCGTCCTTGCCCATCTGGGTGACGGTCACCGAGTCTGTGCCGACCTGCGGCAGCTTGTCGGTGATGTACAGCTTGGAGGTCTGGCTTTCGCCCTTGCTGTTGACGGCCGTGTAGCCGAACACGTGCTCGATGCTGCCGCCCAGGGTCAGCTCGTCGTTGTCACTGGCGTACGCGCGGAAGATGTAGTCGCCGGCGCTGTGGCCGATCGTGCTCTTCATGAACACGGTGAGCTGTCCCGCGTCGGTCTTCAGCGTGAGCACGCCCGACGCCTTGTCGTAGGTTGCGCCGACCTTGCCGCTGGCGTTGTCCACCGCCAGCTGGTCCGCGGCGGTGATGCGGAACACCTCGTTGCCCACGGTGAACTGGCTGATCTTCGCTTTGGCGTCCATGACCACCTGGGTGTCGTTCTTCAGCAGGCTGCCGTAGGCCCAGGACACGAACATCTGGTCGATCACCGCGTCCTTCAGATCGGCCGGATTGGCGACGGCCACCGTCGTTCCGCTGGTCGAGACCTGGTTCAGGGCGGGCAGGCCGGCACTCGCGCCGATGGCCACGGTGGTGACCTCGATCGGGTTCGACGTCACCGACTTTCCGTCCGGGTCGTCCATCAGGGCCTGCCACTGCTTCAGCGTTGCGGCGCTGGTGGCGTAGGGGTAGGGGTAGCCATCCGACAGGAAGAACACCTGCTTCATCTTGAAGGGGTTGTTGCCCGCGGCGGCGTACTCGGCCTTGATGAGCTGGCTTGCCAGGGTCAGCGCGTTGTCGAAGTTCGTGTTCTGGTAGGCGGAGACCGTCGAGTTGATCGCCGCGATCAGCTTGGCGTAGTTCGGGTCCTTGTCGCCCGTGAACGTGAAGGTGCCCTTGTGGGTGGCGCTGTTGCCGAAGGCGATCAGGCTGAACGTGGCCGGCACGTTCATCTTGGCGTACGCCTCGGCGAGCGCCTTCATCGACTGGACCTGGTTGGCGCTCTTGGCCCCCGCCATGCTGTTGGAGATGTCGGCAATGAAGGTCACGCTGATCGACTTCTTGCTTTCAGCCAGGCTGGCGTGGTCATCGCCGCTGTCGTTCATGCTGAAGTCGATCACCTTGGAGGGCGCGCTGCTGTTGCCGGCTTCGTCGACGACCGTGTGGCTGAAGCTGTGCTGGCCGATGGTCAGCGGCACGGTGGGCGTGAATGTCCAGTCGCCCGCACCATTGGTTTGCGTGCGACCGATTTCCTTGCCGTGGTCGTAGACGACGACGGTCGTGTTCGGCTCGGCGTTGCCTGCATAGGTCGGCGTGCTGTCATCGGTGACGGAGCCGTGGGCAATGGGCCCTTGCACCGGACCGACGTTGTCGCTCAGTACCGCGTCCGACGCGGCGGGCGCCGTGTAGTCGGTGGTCAGCGGGAACGGGCCCGAGGGCTCGCTCACGTTGCCGATCTTGTCGGTGGCCGTGGCGGTGATGTTGTGCGGGCCTTCGGGCAGCGCGACGGTGGGGGTGAAGCTCCAGTTGCCTCGGGCGTCGGCGACGGTCTCGCCAAGGTAGGTGGCGCCGTCGTAGAGCTGGACGGTGTGCTTCGCCGGCGCGGTGCCCGAGAGGGTGGGCCTGGCGTCGTCGGTCACTTCGCCCGGCAGCAGCATGTGCGGCGTGCCCACGTCGTCGAACACGCTCTCGATGACGGGAGCGGCCGGCTTTTCGGTGTTCACGGTCACGCGGTACGGCGCGGTCAGTGCGGTCTCGTTGCCGGCGACGTCCACTTCGTAGACCCGCAGCATGTTCTGGCCGGAGGCCAGCGGGACGTCGACCTGCAGCGTCCAGTTGCCGTGCTCGCCGATGACGGCGCGGCCCAGTTCGCGTTCACCCGACGCGTCCCTGACCCTCACGATGACGGTGTGGCCGGGCACGCCGGAGCTGGTGCCGCTGATCAGCGGACGCGCGTCGTCGGTGGCTGCACCGGACGTGATGTTGCCGGTGATGCCGCCCACGGTGTCCAGCACGCCGGTGATGGCCAGCTGGCTGGCGTCGGGCGGGGTGACGTCGATCTCGAAGTTGAACGGGGCGGAAGGGGCGCTCTCGTTGCCGGAGGCATCGCGCGCGATGAGGGTGATGGCGTGAAGCCCTTCGCCCATGTCGGTCGACGGGGTGAAGCTCCACAGGCCGCTTGCACCGACCCTGGCCTTGCCGATCTCGGTGCCGTTGTCCTGGATGACGATGGTGTCGCCGGGCGTGCCCTGGCCGTGGAATTCGGGTTGGCGGTCGTCGGTGATGCTGCCGGGTGCAAGGTTGCCCTGGATGTCACCGGCGTTGTCGAAGGCCCCGTCCAATACGGGCGGCTGCACCGTGAACGTCGACATGCCCGCACTCGCTGCGCGACCGATGTTCGTGTCGTCGACGGCGATGGTGGTTTTCTCTGATGCCATGGATGTAATTTCTCTGCTCTGGACGGGGACAGGAGGCCGGACGACACATGAACGCACGCGGTTCGATCAAGCGGTCTGGGGGATCGGGCACTCTAGGAAGAGCCGCCAGGCGAAGCCATGGGACGAGTCTGAAAGTCAGGCATGAAGGAACAGAGGGGCGTTGAAAGTGCAAACAAAGCCATTGGCTACGGCACATAGAACACCGAAGCCTGCGTTCGTCGTGCGCGAGGGCGCGCCGCCGACATTGGTGTTGCTGCCCTGGGTCCAACCGTCGCCGCCGCCGAGCAGGTCGACATCGCCGTTGGCGCCGTTGACCAGCATCTGCACCTTGCCGTCGGCCATGACCATGTCGCGCACACCGCCGGCCAGCACGTCGCTCGCGCTCAGCGCCAGCGTGTTGCCGCCCGCGCCGAGGTCGAACTTCTCGAAGCCCTGCACCTTCATGCCCAGGGCCGACAGGTCGATGTGCATCGACTTGCCGTCCATCACCAGCGTGTCGATGCCCAGGCCGCCGTCGAGGCTTGCGAAGTCGCCGCTGTGGATGCGGATGGCGTCATCGCCGGAACCGCCATGCACCACGTCTGCAGTGCCGACGTTGGTGAAGGTGTCGTTGCCTGCGAGTGAGGACAAAGTCGTACGCGATGGCACAACGCAGGTCACGCAGGTCACGCAAGGTCACGCAAGGCGCTCAAGGCGCTCAAGGCGCTCAAGGCGCTCAAGGCGCTCAAGGCGCCGTGCTGCTCGTTTTTGCGAGGCGGGCGGTGCCGCCTCAGCGCGCGGCGCGAACGGCCGACTTGGGCCGGAAGGCCTTGCAGACCGTGTCGTCGGTCTCGAGGTACGGCCCGCCGATCAGGTCGATGCAGTAGGGCACGGCGGCGAAGATGCCGGGGACGATCTGCGTGCCGTCGGCGTCCTTCAGCCCTTCGAGCGTCTCGGCGATCGACTTGGGCTGGCCCGGCAGGTTGAGGATGAGGCTCTGGTCGCGAATGACGGCCACCTGCCGCGAGAGGATGGCGGTCGGCACGAAGCGCAGGCTGATCTGGCGCATCTGTTCGCCGAAGCCGGGCATTTCCTTGTGGGCCACGGCCAGCGTGGCTTCGGGCGTCACGTCGCGCAGCGCGGGGCCGGTGCCGCCGGTGGTGAGCACGAGCGAGCAGCCGGCGTCGACCAGTTCGATGAGCGTGGCGCTGATGCGCGAGGTTTCGTCGGGGATCAGGCGGGCTTCGAATTCGAGCGGGTTCTTCAGCGCCCGGCCCAGCCATTCTTTCAAAGCGGGCAGGCCCTTGTCTTCGTAGGTGCCGCTGGAGGCGCGGTCGCTGATGGAGACGATGCCGATGCGGACGGAGTCAGGTGCGCTCATGGTGTTCTTGCTCCTTCCCCCGCTGGGGGAAGGTTGGGATGGGGGCATGCGGCGCCAATGACGCCATGGAGGTTCGAAAGCCGCCGTGCCCCCACCCCGGCCCTCCCCCGGGAGGGGAGGGAGAAAGGCAGAGGCCGCGGGCTCATGCGTCTTCTTCGCGGTCTTGCGCCGCAGCCGCTTCGGCGTGGTCGGCGCCGCCATGCACCGCCAGCTGCGCACGCACAAGCTGAAAGATCTCGCGATACGCCTTGCCCTGGCGCGGCGCTTCGCCGGCGGGGCCGGACTTCAGGTCCTTGCGGGCCTGGCGCACGAGAGCGCGCAGCTGCTGCGAGTCGGTGGCGGGGTGGGTTTCGATCCAGCCGCCGAGGGCGTCGTCGTCGGCGATGAGGCGTTCGCGCCAGCGCTCGGCCTCGTGCAGCGCGGCGGCTTCGGCGGCCGGCACGGTGCTTTGCTCGGCCAGCGCCTGCTTCACGGCGTCGAGCACCTCGGGGTCGAGGGCGCGCATGAGCTTGCCGATGAACTGCATCTGGCGGCGCTTGCCCTCGAAATTGGTGATGCGTTTCGCCTCGGCGATGGCATCGACCAGTTTTTCGCTCAGCGGGAGGGCGTCGAACAGGCCGGCGCGCAGGGTGAGCAATTCTTCGCCCAGCTTCTGCAGTTCGGCGCTCTCGCGCTTGAGTTCGGTACGGCTGGCTTCGTCGGTGCCGCCCTTGAGCTCGCGCTTGAGCTCCAGGTCGAGTTCGCTGCCTTCGGCAACGAAGTGGCCACGGACGAAATAGCCTTTTTTGGGTTTGCGGGACATGGGGTGGATTCTGGGCTGCGCCGTGCGGCGCTGCAACGCGCACAGGGGGCGCGGAAGGGAAAACGTGAAACAGGGGGCGCAAGTATCATAGCCACCACATGACGACATCCTCCTCGCGCGCCGATTCTGGCTTCGCCTACAGCCGTTCCTTCTTCGAAAACCTGGTCGATTCGGCCCTGGCCCACGCCAAAAAGCTCGGGGCCACCGACGCCGGCGCCGAGGCCTCCGAGGGCTGCGGCCTGAGCGTCTCGGTGCGCAAGGGCGAACTCGAGAACGTCGAGCGCAACCGCGACAAGTCGCTGGGCATCACGGTCTACGTGGGCCACCGCCGCGGCAACGCCAGCACCTCCGACTTCTCCGAGGCGGCCATCCAGCAGACCGCGGCAGCCGCCTTCGACATCGCCCGTTTCACGGCCGAAGACCCGGTGAGCGGCCTGCCCGACGAAGCCGACATCGCCAAGGTCCACCCCGAACTCGACCTGTTCCACCCCTGGGATGTGACCAGCGAGCAGGCCGCGGCCATGGCGCTGGAGTGCGAGGCGGCGGCGCTGTCGACCGACAAGCGCATCACCAACAGCGAAGGCGCGGGCGTTTCGGCGCAGCAGAGCCATTTCTTCAGCGCCCACACGCACGGCTTCCGCGGCGGCTACGCCAGCTCGCGGCACTCGATTTCGGTGGCGCCCATCGCCGGCAAGGGCGACGGCATGCAGCGCGACGCCTGGTACAGCTCGATGCGCTCGGCCGACGAACTCGCCAGCCCGCAGGCCGTGGGCCGCTACGCCGCAGAACGGGCGCTGAGCCGCCTCAAGTCGCGCAAGATCAAGACGGTCGAATGCCCGGTGCTGTTCGAGTCGCCGCTGGCCGTGGGCCTGCTGGGCGGGCTGGTGCAGGCCGTGAGCGGCGGGGCGCTGTACCGCAAGAGCACCTTCCTGCTCGATTCGCTGGGCAAGCCCGTGCTGCCCAAACACGTCGACATTGCCGAAGACCCGCACGTGATGCGTGGCAAGGGCAGCTCGCCGTTCGACGACGAAGGCGTGGTCACCCGCGCGCGCAAGGTGGTCGATGCCGGGCGCCTCGAAGGCTACTTTCTCTCGACCTACTCGGCACGCAAGCTGGGCATGAAGACCACCGGCAATGCCGGCGGCTCGCACAACCTGACGCTGAGCTCGCGCCTCACGAAGCACGGCGACGACCTCGACGCCATGCTGGCCAAGCTGGGCACGGGCCTGTTCGTCATCGAGCTGATGGGGCAGGGCGTGAACTACGTGACCGGCGACTACTCGCGCGGCGCGAGCGGTTTCTGGGTCGAAAAAGGCCGCATCGCCTTTCCAGTGGAAGAAATCACAATTGCCGGCAATTTGCGCGACATGCTGATGGGAATCGAGGCGATTGGCGCAGATGCTTACACTTTCGGCGCAAAAACCACGGGGTCGATCCTGGTCAACCGCATGAAGGTGGCCGGCGCCTGACAGGCGCCGCCCCGGCACGGCGCTGGCTCGACGACCTCCGATTTCAAAGACAGGGGGGACAGGAAATGAGCAAAACCAGCGCCGTGCGCAAGCCGGCCCTCGAACACGAACTCTTGCGCGACCCGCGCCTGGGCTTCGAGCCGGCGAGCCAGAGCTCGGTGCGCTGCCTGCAGCACGGCGTGCCCTGGCCTTTCGACTGCTGGCACTACCACGACGAGTTCGAGCTGCAGTGCATCAACCGCACCAGCGGCGATGCGTTCGTGGGCAACCACATCGGCCATTTCGAGCCCGGCTATGTGGCCCTGGTGGGCGGGCGTCTGCCCCACACCTGGATCTCGCACGACGTGCCGCCCGAAGGCGTGCCCCACCGCAGCATGGTGATCCACTTTCGCGACGAACCGCTGCGCAAGGGTGTCGACCTGTTCCCCGAACTCGAAGCGGTGCTGCCGATGCTCGATCGCGCCAGGCTGGGCATCGAGTTCTTCGGCATCGGCGACCTCGTGCGCGAGCGCTTCGTGCGCGTGCAGAAGCAGGAGGGCATGGCGCGGCTGTCGGAGTTCATCGGCCTGCTGCACGAACTCGCGAACTGGAGCGACTGGCGCCAGATTTCCAGCAACGCCGAGCCCACCGACGAAGACCCCACGGCCAACACCCGCATGCGCCGCGTGCTCGACCATTTGCACGCGCACCTGGCCGAAGAGCTGTCGCTGCCCGCCGTGTCCGCCATTGCCAACATGGCCGAAAGCAGCTTCTCGCGCTACTTCCACAAGCACATGGGCAGCACCTTCACCGACTTCGTCACGCGGCTGCGCATCACGAAGGCCTGCGAGATGCTGCAGGTGTCCGACCGTCTGGTCAGCGAGATCTGCTACGAGGTGGGGTTTGCGAACCTGGCCAACTTCAATCGCCGCTTCCTGCAGCTCAAGGGCATGACGCCCTCGGCTTATCGGCAGCAGGCGCAGGACCGCTTCGGCCTGCGCAGCGCGCAGAACACCCCGCTGGCCGCCTGACCCTGCTCTGATACGGGTTTGCCTCTCGGGCGAAACCCCGAGAGGGCTTGGCATCAAAGTATCAGGCGCCCGGTGGGCGTGTACGCAGCCCCCCGGAGCGGCCGCCTAACCTTCGTTTCGCTGCATTTGTCGACATTTCGTTGGCAATTTGCACCGACAACGAAGGAGACACGACATGCCGCTTCCCCCCACGTACCGTCTGGCCGGCCTCGCGCTGGCGCTCGCCACGCTGGCGCCCGCCGCGTTGGCCCAGGTCTGCAAGGAGGACGTGCGCGTCCTGTCGCAGCCGCGCGAAGGCCTGACGCTGCTCGAGAAATCGAAGGACGAGTTCAAGCGCCTGAGCGGAGCCTCGTTCAGCGTGGACAACCTCAACGAGAACGACCGCCGCGCCAAGTCGCGCGCCGATGCGTCCACGGTCGGCAAGTACCACGTGTACTACGTCGACGAGGCCAACGTGGCGCAGTTCGTCCAGTCGAAGTGGATCGTGCCGCTCACGCCGTACTACCCGGCCAGCTACGACTACGCCGATTTCGACGCCGGCCGCCAGAAGGTCGCAACCTTCGCCGGCCAGACCTGGTTCGCGCCGCTCACCGGCGGCGGCGACCTCATGGTCTATCGCAAGGATTTGCTCGAGAAGGCGGGCATCAAGCCGCCCGCCACGCTCGACGAGTTCGTGGCCGCCGTCAAGAAGCTCAACGACCCGGCCAACGGCATCTATGGCGTGGCCCTGCGCGGCCAGCGCGGCTCGGGTGCCAACGTGTGGCGCTGGATGCCGTTCTTCCGCGGCTACGGCGGCCAGTGGTTCGACGGCGACAAGCCGGTCTTCAACTCGCCCGCCGCCGTGAAGGCGACGCAGACCTACCTCGATCTCTTCAAGTACTCCGCGCCCGGCACCAAGACCGGCGGATGGGACGAATCGACCGGCGCCTTCCTGGCCGGCAAGGTCGCGATCCTGGTCGAATCCACGCCGCTCGCGGGCAACGCGCTCGACCCGAAGATGTCCACGGTGGTCGGCAAGATCGCCTACGCCGTGCCGCCCGCGCCGCTCACGGGTGGCGGCTACGGCCACGGCCTGGCCATCGGCGCGCGCGCCAACAAGACCGAAGACGCCAAGAAGTGCGCGGGCCTGTTCATTGCCTGGGCCACGTCCAAGGAGAACGAGCGGCGCCGCCTGGCGGAAGGCCAGTTCGGCGAACTCAATCGCACCAGCGTGCTCGGCAGCCCCGAGTTCGCCCAGCGCTACGGCGCCGACCTGGGCAAGGCGCTGGCCGACACCGGCAAGGTGACGGCGGTGAACTTCTGGCAAGACCCGGCCTGGCCCGACCTGGGCGACCGCTGGGGGATCATTCTTGAAGAGCTGATCACCGGCTCGCGCACCGACATCCAGGGCGGGCTCGACGAACTCGACGCCTACGCCAAGCAGCTGATCGCGCGTCGCAAGAAGTGAGCATGCGTTCCCACACCACACGGCTGCCGGCCGTGTTCATCGGGCCGGGGCTGCTCGTGCTGGCCGTCCTGGCGCTGGTGCCGACGGTGTTCGCCATCGCCATCTCGCTGCAGGACCGCGAGCTGGGCCAGGCCGACACCGGCTGGGTCTGGTTCAGCAACTACGTGCAGCTGTTCTCCGACCGGCGCTTTCTGAACTCGGTGCGCGTGTCGCTGGTGTGGGAGGTGCTGACCGTCAGCGCCACCATGGCGCTGGCCGTGCTCATGGGCACGCTGATGCACCGCTGCACCACGCCGCGCTGGCGCCAGGTGCTGTCGATGCTGTTCATCGTGCCGGTGCTGCTGCCGCGCGTGTCGGCCGCCTTCGTCTGGAAGTTCGCCTTCCATCCGCTGTTCGGCCTCGTGACCTGGCCGTACAAGGCGATCACCGGCGAGCCGCTCGACCTGTTCGCCGACCCGGTGCTGGCGCTGCTGACGGTGGCCTTCGTCGATGTGTGGCAGTGGGGGCTGTTCTTCGCCGTCATCGTGCTGAAGCTGCTCGAGACCCTGCCGCCGCAGCCCTTCGAGGCCGCGCGCCTGGACCACGCGACAACGTGGGAGGTGTACGCCTACGTGGCGTTGCCGATGCTCAAGGCGCCGCTCATCAGCCTGACCTTCGTGAAGATGGTCGAGTCGCTGCGCGCCTTCGACCTCATCTACGTGATGACGCGCGGCGGCCCCGGCATCTCGACCGAGACGCTCGACATGTACGCCTTTTCGCAGGGCTTCATCGAGTCGGGCCGCATCTCGTACGCGTCGAGCATGGCGGTGCTGATGATGGTCGCCTCCACGGTCGCGTTCACCTACATCTGGAAATGGACCAAGCCGTCATGAAGAACTTTGCCATCGGAACCTTGCTGGCGCGGCTGGCGCTCATCGCAGCGGGACTTTCGGCGCTCGTGCCTGTGCTCTGGACCTTTCTCAATTCGTTCAAGAACCGGGTCGACATCGTCTCGTCGGTGCCGAAGTTCTTTTTCACGCCCACGCTCGACAACTACCTCTACGTGCTGAACCGCGAGGCCGTGGGCGCGGGGCTCGTCAACTCGATCGTGGTGGTCGGCGCGGCCGTGATCATCGGTGCCTTGCTGGGCCTGCCTGCGGCCTACGCGCTGGCGCGCTACCCGCTGCGCTGGGGCAACGACATCCAGTTCTTCGTGCTGTCGATGCGCTTCCTCCCGCCGGTGGCCGTGGCGATTCCGCTCATGGTGATCTGGCTGCAGCTGGAGCTGTACGACACGCGCGTCGCGCTCATCGCCACGTACACGCTGCTCACGCTCTCGACCGTGATATGGCTTGCCATTCCGGCCTTCAAGGCGGTGCCGAAGGAAGTGGAAGAAGCGGGCCGCGTCGACGGCTACGGGCCCTACGCGATCTTCTTTCGCATCGCGCTGCCGATTGCCGCGCGTTCGCTCGTGGGTGCCATCGCCTTCGGCTTCGTGCTGGTGTGGAACGAGTTCCTCATCGCGCTGATGCTCACCACCTCGGAGGCCAAGACGCTGCCCATCGTGGCGTCGGAACTCAGCCAGCTCGGGCGCGATGTGCCGTGGGGCATCTTGAATGCCTCGGTCATCTTGCTGTCGCTGCCGCCGCTGCTCATGGTGGGCGTGCTGAGCGGCTTTCTCAATGCCGCGTTCAAGCGCAAGCGGGAGGCCGCATGAGCGCCGCCGCCACTCCTTTCTCTCCAGAACAAAAAATGTCTGCCATACGCTGTCACCACCTCATCAAGCGCTACGGGGACACACAGGTCGTCCACGCATTCGACCTGGAAGTTGCGCAGAACGAGTTCGTCGTGTTCCTCGGCCCGTCGGGCTGCGGCAAGTCGACCATCCTGCGCATGCTCGCGGGCCTGGAAGACATCAGCGGCGGCGACCTGCACATCGGCG
Organism: Variovorax sp. EBFNA2; assembly: GCF_033802765.1. NCBI lineage: Bacteria > Pseudomonadati > Pseudomonadota > Betaproteobacteria > Burkholderiales > Comamonadaceae > Variovorax > Variovorax sp. EBFNA2. Next base: position 4,423,012 of record NZ_CP138496.1, on the reverse strand, counting down.
GCCAGCGCGTGAACGACCTGCCGCCGCAGGAGCGCGGCATCGCGATGGTGTTCCAGAACTACGCGCTGTACCCGCACATGACGGTGCGCGACAACATCGCGTTCGGGCTCAAGCGGCTGAGGGTGCCCAAGGCCGAGATCGACAGCCGCATCAAGGAGGTGTCGGACACGCTGGGCCTGGCGCGCTACCTCGAGCGCAAGCCCACCGAACTGTCGGGCGGCCAGCAGCAGCGCGTTGCGATTGCGCGCGCCATGATCAAGACGCCGAAGGTGTTTTTGTTCGACGAGCCCTTGTCGAACCTCGACGCCAAGCTGCGCAACCACATGCGCATCGAGATCGCGAAGCTGCACCAGACGCTGAAGACCACCACGGTGTACGTCACGCACGACCAGCACGAGGCCATGACGCTGGCCGACCGCATCGTGCTGCTGCGCGACGGGCGCATCGAGCAGGTCGGCTCGCCGCAGGAAATCTTCGAGCGCCCGCGCTCGGCCTTCGTGGCCGGTTTCATCGGCACGCCGCCGATGAACCTGATGGAGATGGAGGTGCAGCGCATGGCCGATGGCCACTGCGAGCTGCGCGGCGGCGGCGGCTCGGTGCGCGTGGACGCGCGCCGCTTCGCGCTCAACGGCCGCATGCGCGTGACGCTGGGCGTGCGCCCGGCGCACCTGCGCCTGGACACGGTGGATGGCCGCGACGGCGGCTTCGCGGGCGAGGTGCTGCTCGCCGAGTACCTCGGCAACGAAGTGCTCGTGAGCATCGGGCAGGGCACCGACGAGATCGCCGTGCTGCTGCCGTCTGCAGGCAGCCCGCGCCTGGGCGAGCGGCTGCGCGTGGTCGCCGATGCGCAGCAGGTGCATCTGTTCGACGTGGAGTCGGGCGCGTCGCTGCTGCGCCCCGACGGCGCGCTGCACTGAGTCGCCGTCCCCTTTCACACTCCCTCACCGAAAGATTCAATGAAAGCACTGGTTCTGGAAAAGGCGCACGAGATCACGCTGCGCGACATCGACGTGGCGCTGCACCTCGGCCCGCGCGACGTGAAGATCCGCATGCACACCGTGGGCGTGTGCGGCAGCGACGTTCACTACTACCAGCACGGCGGCATCGGCCCCTACGTCGTCGATGCGCCCATGATCCTCGGCCATGAGGCCTCGGGCGTGGTGGCCGAGGTGGGCGCGGAAGTCACGCACCTGAAGCCCGGCGACCGCGTCTGTATGGAGCCCGGCATTCCCGACATGGACTCGCGCGCCGTGCGCGAAGGCTTCTACAACCTCGACCCTGCGGTGCGCTTCTGGGCCACGCCGCCGATCCACGGCTGCCTCACGCCCTACGTGGTGCACCCGGCGGCCTTCACCTTCCGCCTGCCCGACAACGTGAGCTTCGGCGAAGGCGCGATCGTCGAGCCGCTGGCCATCGGCCTGCAGGCCGCGAAGAAGGCGGCGCTGAAGCCGGGCGACGTGGCGGTGGTCATCGGCGCCGGCACCATCGGCGCGATGACCGCGCTGGCCGCGCTCGCGGGCGGCGCGGCGCGCGTGATCCTGGCCGACCTCGTGCCCGAGAAGCTGGCGCTGTTCGCGAACAACCCGGCGGTGACGACGGTCGACGTGCGCAGCACGAGCCTCGCCGACACCGTGCAGGCACTCACCGACGGCTGGGGCGCGAACGTGGTCTTCGAAGCCAGCGGCAGCACGCGCGCCTTCGACCACGTGTTCGACCTGCTGTGTCCCGGCGGTTGCCTCGTGCTGGTGGGCATACCCGCCGCCAAGGTGGCTTTCGACATCGTCGCGATCCAGGCGAAGGAGGCGCGCATCGAGTCGGTGTTCCGCTACGCCAACATCTTCCCGCGCGCGCTGGCACTCATCGCGTCGGGGCAGGTCGACGTGAAGCCCTTCATCTCGCGCACCTTCGCGTTCGAGGACGGCATCGCCGCGTTCGAGGAGGCTGCGGCCGGGCGCGTCACGGATGTGAAGATACAGATTCAATTTCCCGCCGCCGAAGCCGCCTGAACGTTCCGCAAGGGCGCGGGGCAAGGGGAAACGCTGGGGAATGCAGCGGCAGGGCGCGGCTACAGTGGCTGCGTTTTGCCACTCGCAGCCTTGCGCGCTTTCCTGCCCATGCTCTTGCCGTTTCGCAATGTCGTTCTCACCGGTGCCTGCGGCGGCCTCGGGCAGGCGCTGGCGCGTGAGCTGATCGCGCAGGGCGCGCGGGTCGCGCTGGTGGGGCTCGACACCGCACGCCTCGCGGCGCTCGCCGCGCCGGCCGAGGCGCGCTGCAAGGTCTACACGCCCGACGTGTCCGACGGCCCCGCCATGCAGGCGATGGCCGCCGACTGGATGCAGCGCTTCGGCCCGCCCGACCTCGTGATCGCCAACGCGGGCGTGGCCGGCGGCTACGACACCGCCGAGGCCGACGACCTCGCCGTGTTCCGCCGCATGCTCGAGATCAACCTGCTCGGCGCAGCCACCACCTTCCAGCCCTTCGTGCAGCCGATGCGCGAGCAAGGGCGCGGCGCGCTCGTCGGCGTGGCGAGCATCGCGGGCTGGCACGGCATGCCGGGCAACGGCGCCTACTGCGCGAGCAAGGGCGGCCTGATCCGCTATCTCGAAAGCCTGCGCGCCGAGTTGCGCGGCACGGGGCTCACGGTGCACACGGTGAGCCCGGGCTACATCCGCACCGCGCTCACGGCCGGCAACCGCTTCGCGATGCCGGGGCTGCTCGAAGCGGACGCGGCGGCGCACCAGCTGCTGGCGGGCCTGGCCGCACGGCGCGAAAAGATCGTGCTGCCGCGGCGCATCGGCTGGCTGTCGAAAGCGCTCGACCTGTTGCCCGCGCCGCTGCACGACCGCCTGCTGCGCGGCCAGCCGCGCAAGCCGCGCGTGGGCGAGGCCGGTGCCACCGCCATTCCCGGCCTGAACTCCCAGAAAGAGAAAGAACCTCCCCGCCGATGACGCCTTCTGCCGCCACCGTTCCCACGCACGAACAGATCGCTCTCATCGGCGCCGGCCCCTCGGGCCTCGCGGGCGCCCGCAATCTGCAGAAGCTCGGCGTTCCGTTTCAGGGCTTCGAGGCGCACAGCGACGTGGGCGGCCTCTGGGACATCGACAACCCGCGCTCCACGGTCTACCACTCGGCGCACCTGATCTCGAGCAAGCGCACGACCGAGTTCGCCGAGTTCCCGATGGCCGACACCGTGGCCGACTACCCGAGCCACCGCGAGCTGCGCCGCTACTTCAGCGACTTTGCCGACCGCTTCGGCCTGCGCGCGCACTTTCGCTTCGGCACGCGCGTGCTGCGCGTGGAGCCGGTGAGCGACGCGCCCGACACGCGCTGGCGCGTGAGCGTCGAGGCGCCCGACGGCACGGTCGAGACCGACGAGTACAAGGGCGTGGTGATTGCCAACGGCACGCTGTCAGAGCCCAAGCACCCGCAGTTCGAAGGCCACTTCGACGGCGAGCTGCTGCACACCAGCAGCTACAAGCACGCCGAGCTCTTCAAGGGCAAGCGCGTGCTGATCGTCGGCGCGGGCAACTCGGGTTGCGACATCGCGGTCGATGCGGTGCACTACGCGCAGAGCGTCGACCTCTCGGTGCGGCGCGGCTACTACTTCGTGCCCAAGTACGTGTTCGGCAAGCCGGCCGACACGCTGGGCGGCAAGCGCCCGCTGCCGCCGTGGCTCAAGCAGAAGGTCGACGCCACCGTGCTGCAGTGGTTCACCGGCGACCCGGTGCGCTTCGGCCTTCCGAAGCCCGACTACAAGATGTACGAGTCGCACCCGGTGGTGAATTCGCTGGTGCTGCACCACGTGGGCCATGGCGACATCGGCGTGCGCGCCGACATCGCGCGGCTCGCGGGGCGCACCGTGCATTTCAAGGACGGCAGCGCGCGCGACTACGACCTGATCCTCACGGCCACGGGCTATGCGCTGCACTACCCGTTCATCGACCGCGAGTTGCTCAACTGGCAGGGCATGGCACCGCGCCTGTACCTCAACATCTTTTCGCCGCGCTTCGAGACGCTGGGCGTGCTCGGCATGATCGAGGCGAGCGGCATCGGCTGGCAGGGGCGCTACGAGCAGGCCGAACTGCTGGCGCGCTACTTCCGCGCGCACGCGGCGGGCTCGCCCAAAGCGACCGCACTTCGCGCGGCGGTGCAGGGGCCGCCGCCCGATCTGTCGGGCGGCTTCAAGTACCTGCAGCTGGAGCGCATGGCGTACTACGTCCACAAGGACACCTACCGCGCGGCCGTGCGCCAGGCCGCTGCGTCACTGGCTGACTGACTGACCGATCGTCTTTCTTCACGAGGTTCTCCGCATGCTGCCTGTCGACGAGATCCGCCTGCACTTCAACCCGGCCTCGCTGGTGCTGCTCAACGTGGTGCTGGGCTTTTTGATGTTCGGCATTGCGCTGGACACGCGCATCGACGACTTCAAGCGCGTCGCGCGCATGCCCGGCGCGATGGCGGTGGGCATCGGTGCGCAGTTCGTGGTGCTGCCGGCCGTGACCTTCGTGCTCACGCTGATCCTGCAGCCGGGGCCGAGCATCGCGCTGGGCATGATCCTCGTGGCCTGCTGCCCGCCGGGCAACATCTCGCAGATCCTCACGCACCGCGCGGGCGGCAACGTGGCGCTGTCGGTGTCGATGACGGCCATTTCGAATGCGCTCTCCATCGTCGTCATGCCGCTGAACTTCGCGTTCTGGGGCGGGCTGCATCCCACGGCCTCGGTGCTGCTCAAGACCATCGCGCTCGACCCGCTCGACATGCTGGGCCACATCGTGATGATCATCGGCATTCCCTTCGTGCTGGGCGTGGCCTGCGCGCACCAGCTGCCCAGGTTCACGGCGCGCATCAAGAAGCCGGCGCGCATCCTGAGCTTCCTGGCGCTGATCGCCTTCATCGTCGGCGCCATCGCCGGCAACTGGCGCTACTTTCTCGACTACGTGGGGCTGGTGCTGCTGGCCGTGGTGATCCACGACGCGCTGGCCTTCGGCACCGGCTACCTGTGCGCGCGGCTCTCGGGGCTGGGCGACTACGACCGGCGCGCGGTGTCCATCGAAGTGGGCATCCGCAACGCGGGGCTCGGGCTGGTGCTGATCTTCAGCTTCTTCGGCGGGCTCGGCGGCATGGCCGTGGTGGCCGGCGTGTGGGGCTTCTGGGACATCATCGCGGGCCTGGCGCTGGCGAGCTGGTGGGGGCGCAAGCCTGCGACGCCATGAGCGAAACCTGGAAGGCGCACGCGCGGCGTGTGTTGATCACTGGCGGCGACGGGTTCCTCGGGCGCAGCGTGCTCGCCGCATTGGCCGCGCAAGGCACCTTCGACACCCTGGTGGCACTCGACGTGCGCGAGGTGCCCGCCGCGCGGCGTCTGCCCGGGGTGGTCTACCTGCAGCAGGACGTGCGCGACGACGGCATCGCCGACGTGCTCGCCGAACACGCGATCGACACGGTGGTGCACCTCGCGTCGATCGTCACGCCCGGCAAGGACTCGAACCGCGCCTTCGAACATTCGGTGGACGTGGGCGGCACGCGCAACGTGCTCGACGCCTGCGTGGCGCGCGGCGTGGGGCACATCGTGGTGTCGTCGAGTGGCGCGGCCTACGGCTACCACGCGGACAACCCGGCCTGGATCACCGAGTCGCAGCCGCTGCGCGGCAACCCGGTGTTCGCCTATGCCGACCACAAGCGGCAGGTGGAAGAAATGCTGGCCGAATGTCGCAGGCAACATCCTGCGCTGGCGCAGACGGTGCTGCGCATCGGCACCATCCTCGGCGAGCGCGTCGATAACCAGATCACCGCGCTGTTCGAGAAGAAGAAGCTGATCGCCATCCGCGGCAGCGACAGCCCCTTCGTGTTCGTGTGGGACGAGGACGTGACCGGCGCCATCGCCCATGCGCTCGGCGGCGCGCCGCCCGGTTGCTACAACCTCGCGGGCGACGGTGCGCTCACGATCCACGAGATTGCCGCGCGCCTGGGCAAGCGTGCCATCGCCTGGCCGGCCGGCGTGCTGCAGGCGGCGCTGGCCGCGGGCTCGGCCTTGGGCGTGAGCCGTTACGGGCCCGAGCAGCTCGACTTTCTGCGCTACCGGCCGGTGCTGCTGAACACCGCGCTGAAGACCCAGTTCGGCTACGTGCCGCGCAAGACCAGTGGCGAGGCCTTCGAGGCTTTCATTGCGGCGCGTGCGCAGCAGGGGCGGCCGGTCACTTCCGCGTAGCGTCCGCTGCCGGCGGTGGCGCAATCAGGTAGTCGAGCATGCGCCGCGCATTGAGCGGCAGGTCTTCCGACGAGCGCACGCAGGCCATCAGCGTGCGCTCGGCCCACGGGTCGGCGAGCGAGGCGCGCGCGATCTTCATCGAACGGGCGCAGCGCTCGGCCGCGGTCTGCGGCACGATGCCCACGCCGATGCCGTACTCGACCATGCGGCACACGGCCTCGAAGTTGCGCACGCGCACGCGGTAGGCCAGGTGCCTGGCGAGTGCGCGCGCATGCCCCGTGATCAGCTGCTGCAGCGCGCTGTCGGCGGGCAGGCCGACGAACTCGCTGTCGACCACCTCGGCCAGGTGCACACGCCGCCGGCTGGCCAGCGCGTGGCCGCGCGGCATCACGAGTACGAGGTCGTCGCGGCGGAAGGGGTGGCATTCGAGGCCGTCGCTCTCGATCGCGTCGGAGACGATGCCGATGTCGCACAGGCCGCTGCGCAGGGCCTCCACGGTGTCGGGGCTGGCGCGCTCCTCGAGGTCGACCGAGATGCGCGGATGCTCGGCCAGAAAGCGGCTCAGCACCTCGGGCAGGTGTTCGGTGAGCGCCGAGGTGCCGCACATGAAGCGCACATGGCCCTTCAGGCCCTGGCCGTACTCGCCGAGTTCGCCGCGCAGCCGTTCCATCTGCTGCAGCACGACGCGCGCATGGTGCAGCAGCGTGCGGCCGGCTTCGGTGGGGCGCACGCCCTGCGCGTGGCGGGTGAGCAGCGGCGTGCCGAGCGCGTCTTCCATGCCGCGCACACGCTGGCTGGCCGAGGCCAGCGTCATGTGCGAGCGGCCGGCGCCGGCCGTGAGGCTGCCGGCTTCGACGACGTGGAGAAAGAGCCGCAGGTCGGTCAGGTCGAATCGCATGGTGAGTCGCAAGGTAGCACGCCAGCCTCAGCCTGTGCCTGAGGCTGGCTGCGCGAAAGCCGCATTTCCAGCCGATGCGCCCGTCGGCAGACTCCGCGGCGATGATGATCTCCAATGAAGCGATGGGCCTGTGGGCGGCGGCTGCCGCGGTGTTCCTGCTGGCCGGCCTGATCAAGGGCGTGATCGGCCTCGGGCTGCCGACCGTGGCGATGGCGCTGCTCGCGCTGTGGATGTCGCCCGCGCAGGCGGCGGCGCTGTTGATCGTGCCGTCGCTGGTCACCAACCTCTGGCAGACCGGACCGAGCGCGAGCTTCGGCGCGGTGTTCCGCCGCATCGGTCGCATGCAGGCCGGCGTCGTGGTGGGCACGCTCGCCGGAGCGTGGTGGCTGGGCGTACCGGCCGGGACTTGGGCCTCGCTGGCATTGGGCGTGGCGCTGGTGATCTATGCGCTGTGGGGGCTGACGGGGCGGCAACTGCACGTGAGCGACGCACAGGCGCGCTGGCTCGGGCCCATGGTGGGCGCTGCGACGGGGTTGGTGACGGCCGTGACCGGCGTGTTCGCGGTGCCGGCCGTGCCGTACCTGCAGGCGCTGGGCTTCCAGCGCGATGGGCTGATCCAGGCGATGGGGATCTCGTTCACGACCTCGACCGTGGTGCTGGCCCTGGGGCTCGCGGCCAACGGGAGCTACCCGGCGGCGGTGCTGGGCGGGTCGGTCGCGATGCTGGTGCCGGCCATCGGCGGCATGGTGCTGGGCACCTGGCTGCGGCAGCGGTTGCCGGTGGCCGTGTTCCGACGCTGCTTTCTGATCGGGCTGGCGCTGCTGGGGGCGTACATGGCGCTGCGCGCCGTCATGTCCGCCTGAGCGGGTGATCGATCAGCTGGCGGCGAGCAAGGCTTCGCGCACGCGCTCGATGGTCTGGCGGTAGGGCAGGGCGAAGTCTTCGATGGCCGCGTCGGCCTCGAGCCAGTAGAACGAGAACACCAGGCCCTCTTCTTCAGGGCTGCCCGTGGCCATGTGCTCGAAGGTCTCGGGCAGGGGGCGCGAGTCGCGCATCAGGAAGATGTGCCAGCGCTGCGGATGGCGGTGCGTGTTGCCTTCGACACCAGCCTCGCATTCGCGCTCCAGCGTGCCCAGCGACTCCAGCCGGCCGGCGAACACCAGGCCCGATTCTTCGAGCAGCTCACGCCGCACGGCCGCCTCGGGCGACTCGCCGGGCTCGATGGTGCCCTTGGGCAGCTGCATGTTGCCGTCTTCGGGGTGACGGAACACCAGCAGCCGGCCCCGCGCATCGACCAGGCAGGCGCAGGCCTTGGGGATCGTTGCGACGGGCGCGGCGCCGAGCGGGCTGCTGCTGCCGTTCTTCATGGCGGTGGCCGCCTCAGGCGCCCGTGAGGGCGGCCTTGACTGCGGCGCTGACCTGGCCCATGTCGGCCTTGCCGGCCAGGCGCGTCTTGACCACGCCCATCACCTTGCCCATGTCGCCGGGGCCGGCCGCGCCGAGCTCGGCCACGATGGCCTTCACCGCGGTGGCGACTTCGTCGGCGCTCATGCGCTGGGGCTGGTACACCTCGAGCACCTTGATCTCGGCGGCTTCCTTGTCGGCCAGGTCGCTGCGACCGCCGGTGGTGAACGCGGCGATCGAGTCCTTGCGCTGCTTGACCATCTTGTCGACGATGGCGATGACCATGGCGTCGTCGAGCTCCACGCGCTCGTCGACTTCCTTTTGCTTCAGGGCCGCGAGCAGCAGGCGGATGGTGCCCAGGCGTTCCGAATCCTTGGCGCGCATCGCCGTCTTCATGTCTTCGGTGATTTGTTCTTTGAGAGTCATTCTTCGCAACCTTTCGGAAAAAACAAAAGCCGCGGCAGGTTTCCCTGGCGCGGCTGGTGCAACGGGGCGCTGGCGAGGACTTTCGTCGGGGCCAGCTGCCCTGGGCGTTGCTTAGTACAGCTTCTTGGGGAGCTGCATGCTGCGCACGCGCTTGTAGTGGCGCTTGACCGCAGCTGCCTTCTTGCGCTTGCGCTCGGCCGTCGGCTTCTCGTAGAACTCGCGGGCGCGCAGGTCGGTCAGCAGGCCGAGCTTTTCGATGGTGCGCTTGAAGCGGCGCAGGGCGACGTCGAAGGGCTCGTTTTCTTTAACGCGGATGGTGGTCATTGATGAATCGTTGAAATGGATTTGGCCGGGGGAGATCGAGGCCCCAAGCCGGGGTTCCTCAACTGAACAATTTTGTGGCCGTTGAGGGAAGGCCAAAAGTTAGCCCGCGAGTATAGCACTCCCCCAGGCTGCGCGCACTTCGTGTCGCTTCTCCAACCCCCTCGCCGGGGGCGACACCTGAGGCCCGGCAAAGCCGGTTCCTCGGTGTCCTGGAAAAAACCTCAGGGGCGCCTTCAGAGTGCCTGTGCGCACGCATGTGCGCTCGCCCAGGCCCACTGAAAGTTGTATCCGCCCAACCAGCCCGTCACATCGACCACTTCGCCGATGAAATACAGGCCAGGCTGCTTCGATTCCATGGTCTGCGACGACAGATCGCGGGTGTCGACGCCGCCCGCCGTCACCTCGGCCTTCTTGTAGCCCTCGGTGCCGCTGGGCGTGATCTGCCAGCGGGCGATGCGCTCGGACAGCACCGTCAGCGCCTTGTCGGTGGCTTCGTTGACGGGGCGCTGCAGGGCCGGGTCTTCGCCGACCCAGGCGTCGGCCAGCCGCGAGGGCACCAGCGCGGCCAGTTCGTTGGCGATGCGCTTCTTGGAGCGCCGCTTGGCGTCGGCCAGCGATTCGGCCACGTTCACGCCGGGCGCGAAGTCCAGCGTCAGCGGGGCGCCGGGCTTCCAGTAGCTCGAAATCTGCAGCACCGCCGGCCCCGACAGGCCGCGGTGGGTGAACAGCAGGTCTTCCAGGAAGGCCATCTTGTCCTTCTTGCCGCCGGTCTCGATGCGCACCGGCAGCGCCAGCCCGGCCAGGCTGGCATAGGGCGCCCAGGCGTCGCCGCCGAAGGTCAGCGGCACCAGCGCCGGGCGGGGCGTGACCAGGCGCAGGCCGAATTGCTCGGCGAGCCGGTAGCCGAAATCGCTGGCACCAATTTGGGGAATCGACAGGCCGCCGGTCGCCACCACGAGCTTGGGCGTGTCGATCGGACCGCGCGTGCTATTGATTCGGTAGCGCCCGTCGACAAAGGCGATGTCGCCCAGCTTGCACGGCTGCCAGCGCTCGACGTTGCCGGTGGCGCATTCGGCCAGCAGCATGTCGACGATCTGCTGCGAGGAGCCGTCGCAGAACAGCTGGCCCTTGTGCTTCTCGTGGAACGCGATGCCGTGGCGCTGCACCATGTCGATGAACTGCTGCGGCGCGTAGCGCGACAGCGCCGAGCGGCAGAAATTCGGGTTGTCGCCGACGAAATGGCGCTGCGGGGCGCGCACGTCGAGGTCGCGGTTCGTGAAGTTGGCGCGGCCGCCGCCCGAGATGCGGATCTTTTCGCCGACCTTCTCGCTGTGGTCGACCAGCAGCACGCGCAGGCCGCGCTGGCCTGCCAGCGCGGCGCAGAACAGACCGGCTGCGCCGGCACCGACGACGACAACGTCAAAAGAGGAAGAAGGTGAGCTCAAGCGGGTCCGTCCGCCGCCAGCACGGGCGGCGGGTTGTATTTGAGGTGGCCCACGTAGCGCAGCGGCTGCGTGGCGGCAATCGAGGGCACGTCGCCCTCGCGCATGTGGAGCAGGTCGGCCGGGCTCACCCAGCGCGGGTCGGCGTCGGTGATCGGCGCGCCGGCCTGGCGGTAGGCCTCCAGCACGAACTGCGAGCAGAAGAACTGGTCGTTGCGACTGGCGCCGAGCTGCACCATCGCCATGCCGCTGATGCAGTACGCGCTGACGGCCGAGGGAATCAGCGGCAGCTCGCACAGCCGGCGGTTCAGCACGAAGGGCGCGTTCAGCAGCACGCCGGCCGTGTTGTAGCGGGTGCCGACCTTGGAATTCGCCCAGTCGCGCATCTTCTCGACGTGGGCCGACTCGAGGCCCGGCACGCGGAAGGCCACGACCATCTGTTCTTCGTCGACCACGTCGGCCAGCCGGCGCGCGCGCACACCGGTGCCCACCGCCTCGGCGATGAGCCCGTCGCCCAGGTACAGCACGGCATGGCTCACCGGCGAGAAGGTGCCCAGGCGGATGCCGAAGGAGTTCACCGTGGCAATCGAGGTCAGCAGGATGTCGCCGGGCTCCAGCACCTCGGCGCCGATGAGTTCGCCGCCGTTGCCGGGGGCAATCACCGAGCTCTGCACGCGCAGGCGCAGGCCCGAGGTTTCGGAAGGCATCTCGATGCGCGTGGCGCAGGCCGAGAGCAGCAGTGGCAGCGCGGCCGCGAGCGCGGCAGCGCGAAGAAGGGAGGCCATGGTCATCCCTTCCAGACGAACGGGAACTTCAGCTGTTTGAAGAAGCCGTTGGGCACGTAGTCGCCCAGCACGCCGTACTTCTCGGGCCAGAGCTTGGTGGTCTTCACGGCCGTGCCGAAGATGTAGTCGAGAAAGGCGTAGTGCGCTGCGTAGTTCTTGTCGAGCGCCTCGATGTCCTGGCTGTGGTGCCAGTGGTGGAAGTTGGGCGTCACGATGAGGTAGCGCAGCGGGCCCAGGCGCACGCTCACGTTGCAGTGGTTGAACACCGCCTGGAAGCCGACCACCACGATGTAGGCGTCGATCACGTCCTTGCTGAAGCCCAGCACGTAGATGGGCGCCAGCACCAGCGTGCGCGTGATCAGCAGCTCGAGGATGTGCTGGCGCGAGCCCGCCATCCAGTCCATGCTCTTCACGCTGTGGTGCACCGCGTGCAGGCGCCACAGCACCGGCACCTCGTGGTACGCGCGGTGCGTCCAGTACTGCACGAGGTCGGCCACCAGAATGATCAGCAGGATGCCGGCCCAGAACGGCAGGTTGCCCACCCAGCCGCGGATGCCGTCGTTGGCGGCCCAGCCGAAGAGCTTGTGCACCATGAGGTTGGTGGCCAGCAGCACGAAGCCCACGATCATGTGGTTCACCACGAAGTGATGAAAGTCGGTCTGCCACTCTTCGCGGAACACGGGCTGGTTTTTGCGCAAGGCAAACAGCTTCTCGATGAAGATGAAGATCAGCGACGAGCCCAGCAGGTCGAGGATGAACCAATCGAGCCCGATGTACGGCGTGTGGTCGGCAAAGTCGTGCACCGGCACCTTGTGCCCGCCGAGCAGCGCAGACACCACCACCAGCAGGAACGCGGCCGACGAGAGCCAGCGCGAGCGGTTGAAGATGATGTTGACCAGCGAGAGCCCGCCGGCAATGACCAGCGCCGTCAGCAGAATGACGCGCATCACGTCGACGTTGTAGCTCTTGCGCAGCTCGGGCGTGGTCAGGTACTGCGGGAAGTGGAAGGCCAGCACGCCCAGAAAGCACAGGGCCGCGAGGCTGAAGGCGATGGTGCCCGTGACCAGCCCGCGCCCGCGGCGCAGCTCGCCGTGGCTTTCGGTGAATTCGTTGAGTTTGTCGAGCATCCCTGCCTCTTCCTTCTTGTTCGTTGGATCGGGCGGGATTTTAGGCGTCGCTCAGGGCGGCGCCATGGCCGTTTTCGGCCGGGGCCGGTACCTATGTACCGAAGCGGCCGGCATCCGCCGGCAGCGCGGCTGCGGCCAGCCCCTGCAGCACATCACCGACCACGATCACCGCCGGGCTGGCCAGCCCGGCATCGGCGATGCGCGCCTGCAGGCCCTGCAACGTGGTCACGAGGTGGCGCTGCTGCGGCAGGCTCGCGTGCTGCACCACGGCCACGGGCGTGTCGCCCGGCAGGCCGTGCAGCAGTTCGCGCTCGATGTGGCCGGCGCCCGAGACGCCCATGTAGATCACCAGCGTGAGGCGTGCGTTGTGCGCCGTGGCGGCCAGCGCGCGCCAGTCGGTCGGGTCTTCGCCCGCGCCCGCGCCGGTCTTGGCGTGGCCGGTGACGAACACCACGCCCTGCGCATGGTCGCGGTGGGTGAGCGGCACGCCCAGCGAGGTCACGGCGGCCAGGCCGGCGGTGATGCCGTTGACCACCGCGCATTCGATGCCGGCTTCGCGCAGGTGCTCCACCTCTTCGCCGCCGCGCCCGAAGATGAACGGGTCGCCGCCCTTGAGGCGCACCACCGTTTCGCCCTCGCGCACGGCGGTGATCATGAGCCGCTCGATGAAGGCCTGCGGCGTGCTCTTGCAGCCGCCGCGCTTGCCCACGTGCACGATGCGCGCGCCGGGCCGGGCATAGGCCTGGAGCACGGCGTCGTTCACGAGGTCGTCGACCAGCAGCACCGTGGCGGCCTGGATCGCCTTGACGGCCTTGACGGTCAGCAGCTCGGGGTCGCCGGGGCCGGCGCCCACCAGCGTGCAGCGGCCGGTGATGAGGGGAAGTGCGTGGTTCATGCGTGGGAGGCCAGTTCGGTGATGTGCCTGACTTGCGTCGCGATGGCTTCGGGCACGGGAAGCTCGCCGGCCAGCACGCGCCGCGTGTACTCGGCCGTGGTGGCGACGTCGATTTCTTTCGGCAGCCCGGGCACGTCGGCGGCGGTGCCGGCGGCCTGGGCCTGGAGTTCGCTGCGCACGCCGCGCACGAAGCCGTCGATCTGCGCGGTGCGGCGCGGGTCGGAGACCACTTCGCCTTCGAGGCCGCGCGAGAGCAGGGCGGTCATGCCCGTGAGCTCGAAGGTCTCGCCCATCGTGCGGGCGTATTCGGGGTGCGTGTAGCTGGCCACCACCACGCAGGGGCCGGTGGTCGGGCGCAGGAGCTTGACCACGCTGTGGCCGGGGTTGCGCAGGCCCACCACGCGGCGCACGTCGAGCAGGCGCTTGAGCGCGGGGTTCAGCAGCTCGGTCGGGGCAAAGCCCACCTGGCCGGCGGCGAGCGGGGTGAGCGTGGTCATCGGGGGCATGTCCAGGGCTGCAAGCACGTTCGATGCCAGTACGCGCGAGGTTTCGCTCGCGCTGCCATGCACCAGCACCGGCAGGCCTTCGCGCGCCAGCAGCAGTGCCAGCAGCGGCGTAAGCACGGGCAGCTTGCGCGCGCCGTTGTAGCTGGGCAGCGCGATCAGCGGGCCGCCGCTCGCCGTCACGGGGTTCAGCCGCGCGTGCGTGGCGTCAAGAAAACCGGCCATCTCCTCGGGCGTCTCGCCCTTGATGCGCATCGCGAGGCAGAAGCCGCCGATTTCCAGGTCGGTGACCGTGCCGTCGAGCACCTGGCCGAACAGGTCTGCGGCCTGCTCGCGCGTGAGCGGACGGGCGCCTCGCGCGCCGCGGCCGATTTCCTTGATGTAGTGGCTGATTCCCATGGGTAGGCGGATTGTCCTGCAACGCTTATGCCGGAATGTGAGTCGGCTTATGCCTTTGTCTTGCCCCTTCCCCCGCTGGGGGAAGGTTGGGATGGGGGCGGGCAGAGCGCTCGATGGGTACGCCGCTTGCCCCCACCCCCGCCCTCCCCCGGAAGGGGAGGGAGAAACACACGGGATCACAGGGTTTCCGCCATCGCCTCGGCAGGCGTCACGCGGATCATCCGTTTCAACTCCGGCACGCACGAGCCGCAGTTGGTGCCGCATTTCAGCGCCCCCTGCAGCGCCGCCAGCCGCTCGTCGGGGCTGCCGGTGCAGCGCACCAGTTCGGCCTCGATGGCGCGGTCGGTCACGTTGAAGCAGGCGCACACCGGCTTGCCGCGCGACTGCACGGCCACCGGCGCGCGGGCGCCCGGCGAGAGCAGCAGGCGGCCGTAGCTCTGCGCGGGCAGTTCCTCGCGCAGCAGGGTGGCGATCCAGGCTTCGGCGCTGGTGTCACCGCCCAGCAGAAAGGCTTCGAGCCCGGCGCTGCCGTCGGCGCGTCGCACGAGCCGTGCGGCGCGGCGTTGGCCGCGGCGGTGGTCGGCGTAGCGCAGGGTGTCAGCGGTCTGCAGGCCCAGCAGGGCTTCGATCTTGTCGACCAGCGCCGCGTCGGGCGCGTCGTGCGCGGCGGCCCGAAAGAGCACGCCGCTGCGCTCTTCTTCACCCTGTGCATTGCTCGCGAACGGCACGCAGGTGGCGAAGGGGAACAGCGCCATCAGCGGCTGCAGCGCGCGCTGCGCCGTGAGCGCGTCGCCGGCGGGCAGCCAGGCCATGGCCAGCAGCGACCACGGCAGTTCGGCCTTGAGGATCTTCACGGGCGTGTGCTTGAGCTCGGGCTGCTTCGAGGTCGGGCAGTAGGCGGGCGTGGTGAGCGCGTTGATGCCCGCGAGCCGCACGCCGGTCGACGAGCAGCCGCTCAGGTACTCCTCGCCCCAGTGCATGGCGACGAAGGCCTGGCTCAGGCCGATCTCGGTGCTGGCGCGCGCCGGCAGCAGGATCGAGCCGCGCTTCGACGTGAGGTGCACCAGGTCGCCCTCGGCGATCTGGCGGCGCGCCATGTCCTGCGCATTCATCTGCACCATGGGTTCGGCCACGTGGCCGAACAGCTTGCCGACCGTGCCGGTGCGGCTCATGCCGTGCCACTGGTCGCGCAGCCGGCCGGTGTTCAGCGAGAAGGGAAAGCGCGCCTCGCGGGCCTCGGCCACGGGTTTGTAGGGCGTGTCGACAAAGCGCGCGCGGCCGTCGGGCGTGGGGAACACGCCGTCTTCGTACAGGCGCACGCGGCCGGTGCGCTCGCCTTCCTTCAGCGGCCACTGCTGCGGGCCGGCGGTCTCGAGCATCGCGTAGCTCAGGCCGGTGATGTCGAGGTCGCGCCCGCGCGTGGATTCGCGGTGCTCGTTCCAGACCGATTCGGCGTTCTCGTACGGGAACAGCGTGAAGCTGCGGCCCAGCTGCCGTTCGAGCCGGTGCGCGAAGGCCACGGCGATCGACCAGTCGTTGCGGGCCTCGCCCGGTGCGGCCACGGCGGGGCGCACGCGCGAGATGCGGCGCTCGCTGTTGGTCACGGTGCCTTCCTTCTCGCCCCAGGTGGTGGCGGGCAGCAGCAGGTCGGCAAAGGCGCAGGTGGCGGTGGTGGCGAAGGCTTCCTGCACCACGACGAACTCGGCGCGTTCGAGCGCGCGGCGCACCGTGGCCTGGTCGGGCATCGACTGGGCGGGGTTGGTGCAGGCAATCCACAGCGCACGGATCTCGCCGTCGGCCGCGGCCTGGAACATCTCGACCGCCGTCTTGCCGGGCTTCTCGGGCACCGACGGAACGCCCCACAGTGCAGCCACTTCGGCGCGGTGGTCCGGGTTCGCGAGGTCGCGGTGCGCGCTCAGCAGGTTGGCCAGGCCACCCACTTCACGCCCACCCATCGCATTGGGCTGGCCCGTGAGCGAGAACGGGCCCGCGCCGGGCTTGCCGATCTGGCCGGTGGCCAGGTGCAGGTTGATGAGCGCGGCGTTCTTCGCCGTGCCGCTCGACGACTGGTTCAGGCCCTGGCAATACAGGCTCAGCGTGGCGGGCGAGGTGGCGAACATTCGCGCCGCCGCGAGCAGGTCTTCTTTCGGAATGCCGCACACCTGCGCCACCGTGTCGGGCGTGCAGTCGCGCACCGTGGCCTTCAGCGCGTCGAAGCCGTTCGTGCGGGCTGCGATGTAGGCGGTGTCGGTCCAGCCTTCCCACAGCATCAGGTGCAGCATGCCGTGGAACAGCATCACGTCGGTGCCGGGCTGGATGGGCAGGAACAGGTCGGCGATCTCGACCGTGTCGGTGCGGCGCGGGTCGGCCACGACGATCTTCAGCGCCGGGTTCGCGGCCTTCGCGTCCTCGATGCGGCGGAAAAGAATCGGGTGCGCCCACGCCGTGTTGCTGCCCACGATGAACAGGCACTCGGCGTGCTTCAGGTCGTCGTAGCAGGCCGGCGGCGCGTCGGCGCCCAGCGTCTGCTTGTAGCCGGCCACGGCGCTGCTCATGCACAGGCGCGAGTTGGTGTCGATGTTGTTGGTGCCGACCAGGCCCTTGGCCAGCTTGTTGAAGACGTAGTAGTCCTCGGTGAGCAGCTGGCCCGACACATAGAAGCCGACCGCGTCGGGGCCGTGGTCGCGGATCACTTGCGCGAACTTGCCGGCGGCGTTGTCGAGTGCGGTGTCCCAGCCGACGACCGCAGGCGCTTCGCCGCGCACCGCACGCTGCATCGGCTGCAGCAAGCGCGTCTGGCGCGTGACGGTCGCACTGGCCGTGAGGTGCAGGGTCGAGCCCTTGCTGCACAGGCGGCCGAAGTTCGCGGGGTGGTCGGGGTCGCCGCGCACGCCGGTGATCTGGTCGCCCTGCGATTCGATGATGACGCCGCACCCGACGCCGCAGTACGGGCAGGTGGATTTCGTTTCCCGCATGGCTCCCTCCCCTTCCGGGGGAGGGTTGGGGTGGGGGCTCGCGGCCTTGGCGATGGTGACGACGTTGTTCATGCGCACGCTGCGGCCCTCACCCTAGCCCTCTCCCAGAGGGAGAGGGGACAACACCTTCGGACCGGCGACCGGGCGTTCGAGGTCGAGCGCGTGCGTGGCCAGCTCGCCGGCATCGAGGTGCACCACGCCGTCTTCGAGCTTCACCGCGAACTTCGGCGTGCAGCCTTCGTCGGGCGAGCGGGCGCAGCCGTCGTCCAGGCCGATGGCCCAGTTGTGCAGCGGGCAGGCCACGCTGGTGCCGAACACGATGCCCTGGCTCAGCGGGCCGCCCTTGTGCGGGCAGCGGTCGAGCAGCGCGAAGACCTGGTCCTCGGCATTGCGGAACACGGCCACGTCCAGGCCGGCGGGCCGCATCACGCGGCGCGCGCCGAGCACGGGGATGTCGTCGAGGCGGCAGATGGCTTTCCAATCGCTCATGGTGGGGCTCTCTTGTTTTGGTCGGGCGCGGATCAGGTCTTGATCTCGGCGTACAGGCCGGTCACGCGGTCCATGATCGCGAGCAGGTTCTCGCTGCTCACGAACACGTCGGACATCAGCGCGGGCGACGCGCCCGCACCGTCCAGGCGCTGCAGGCCGCGGTTGAAGAACATCCATTGCGCATCGGCCAGCACCAGCTCCTGGCGGATCTGCGCGGTGGCTTCAGGCGCGTTGCGCAGGAGCTCGAGCGCGGCCAGGAATTCGGTGCGTGCCTTGGCGATCTCGGCGGTACTGCCGGCCGGGTCGATCTGCATCGCCGCGGCCAGGTAGCACTTGGCCATGCGCTGCGACAGCATGCGCTGGCGCCCCGCGATGTTGACCAGTCGCCCGACCGGTTTGCCCGACGCGGCCTCGTACTGCGCCGTGCCCTGGTGGGCCAGCGCGAGCACGGCGGCGTCGAGCGCCACGACCCGCGCGGCGGCGTCCCGGCCGGGCGCTGCGTCGGCCAGCTCGGAGCGGAACGCGCGCCAGGCGCCGTCCAGGCCGTCGTAGGTGGCGCGCAGCACGGCCGTCGGCGCAAAGGCCTTGAGCTCGCCCAGCTGCCGCTCGAACAGCGCCACCGAACGGTCGAGCACCTGCTGCGCGCTGCGCGGCTCCACCTTCTGCACCAGCGCCAGGTAGGCCTTGCTCGCGCGCTGCGACAGCATGCGCTGGCGGCCGGCCTTGTTGATGGCGTCGTTGAGGTCGGCCACCTGCGCGCTGGCGCCCACCGGGGTGAGTGCGGCGAGGGCGGAAGACGCAATGAAGAGTCGTCGTTTCAAGTGGGCTCTCCGGTCACACGCTCAGCGGCGCAAACTGCCGCACGTCCACTGACGCCTGCGCCGATTCGAACCACGGGTCGGGCTCGCCGTCGAGCGCGAACTGCAGCCGTTCCCACAGGGCCTGGCGGCCTTCGACGTCTTCGAGGATCTTCTTCTTCACGTAGTCCAGCCCGACGCGGCCGATGTAGTGCACCGTGCGCTCCAGGTACCAGCCTTCCTCGCGGTACAGCTGCAGGAAGGCGCCGGCGTGTTCCATCACTTCCTCGGCGGTCTTCACCTTCACGAGAAACTGCGCCACCTCGGTCTTGATGCCGCCGTTGCCGCCCACGTAGAGTTCCCAGCCCGAGTCGACACCGATCACGCCCACGTCCTTGATGCCGGCTTCGGCGCAGTTGCGCGGGCAGCCCGACACGGCCAGCTTGACCTTGTGCGGCGAGTACATGGCCCACAGCGCGCGCTCCAGGTCCTTGCCCATCTGCGTGGAATCCTGCGTGCCGAAGCGGCACCACTCGCTGCCCACGCAGGTCTTCACCGTGCGCAGCGACTTGGCATACGCAAAGCCCGAGGGCATGCCGATGTCCTTCCACACGCCTTCGAGGTCTTCCTTCTTCACGCCCAAGAGGTCGATGCGCTGGCCGCCCGTGACCTTGACGGTCGGGATCTTGTATTTGTCGGCCGCGTCGGCAATGCGGCGCAGTTCGTCGGGCGTGGTGTGGCCGCCCCACATGCGCGGAATGACCGAGTAGGTGCCGTCCTTCTGGATGTTGGCGTGGCTGCGTTCGTTGATGAAGCGGCTCTGCGGATCGTCCTTGGCCTCTTTGGGCCAGGTGCTGATGAGGTAGTAGTTGACGGCCGGGCGGCAGGTGGCGCAGCCGTTGGGCGTGCGCCAGCCCATGCCGCGGTACACGTCGTCGTGCGTGAGCCAGTGTTCCTTGCGGATGGCGTCGCGCACGTCCTGGTGGCTGGCTTCGGTGCAGCCGCAGATCGCCTTCTTCTTCGGCGTGGCCGAGTAGTCTCCGCCGGCCGTGAACATCAGGATCTGCTCGACCAGCCCGGTGCAGGAGCCGCAGCTGGCGCTGGCCTTGGTGTGCTTCTTCACCTCGTCGAGCGTGAACAGGCCTTTTTCCTTGATGGCCTTGCAGATGGTGCCCTTGTTCACGCCGTTGCAGCCGCACACCTCGGCGTCGTCGGGCATGCTCGCGGCCTTGCTGTGGCCCTCGTGGCCGGTGTCGCCGATGTTCGATTCGCCGAACATCAGCTTGTCGCGGATGTCGTGCACGCTGCGCCCGTCGCGCAGCAGCTTGAAGTACCAACTGCCGTCCACCGTGTCGCCGTACAGGCAGGCGCCGATGAGCTTGTCGTCTTTCAGCACCAGCTTCTTGTAGACGCCGCCGAAGGGGTCGCTCATCACGATCTCTTCGGTGCCTTCGCCGCCCATGAACTCGCCGGCGCTGAACAGGTCGATGCCCGTCACCTTGAGCTTGGTCGAGGTCAGCGAGCCCAGGTAGCGGCCGATGCCGAACAGCGCGAGGTGGTTGGCCGCCACCTTGGCCTGCTCGAACAGCGGCGCGACCAGGCCGTAGGCGATGCCGCGGTGCGCCGCGCATTCGCCGACCGAGTAGATGCGCGCGTCGGTCACGGTCTGCATGGTGTCGGTCACGACGATGCCGCGGTTGCAGTGCAGGCGCATCTTCTCGGCCAGCTCGACGTTGGGGCGGATGCCCACGGCCATCACCACGAGGTCGGCCGCGACTTCGGTGCCGTCCTTGAAGCGGATGGCTTTCACGCGGCCATCGTCGCCACCGACGAGGTCCTGCGTCTGCGCGCCCATGAGGAACTTCAGGCCGCGGTCTTCGAGCGACTTCTGCAGCAGCTTGCCCGCCACGTCGTCGAGCTGGCGCTCCATGAGCCAGGGCATGACGTGCACGACGGTGACGGTCATGCCGCGCAGCATCAGGCCGTTGGCCGCTTCGAGGCCGAGCAGGCCGCCGCCGATGACCACTGCGTTCTTGTGCGTGCGCGCGGTCTCGATCATGTAGTCGGTGTCGGCGATGTCGCGGTAGGCGATCACGCCCTTCAGGTCCTTGCCCGGCACGGGCAGCATGAAGGGGTTGGAGCCGGTGCACATCAGCAGGCGGTCGTAGGGGGCTTCGGTGACGCCACCTTGCGAATCCACGGCGCGCACGATGCGCTTCACGCGGTCGACCTCCACCACCTTCTTGCCCGCATGCAGCGTGATGTGGTTGTCCGAATACCACTCCCAGCTGTTGAGCACGATCTCGTCCACCGTCTGTTCGCCCGCGAGCACGGGCGACAGCAGGATGCGGTTGTAGTTCGGGTGCGGCTCGGCGCCGAAGACGGTGATGTCGTACAGGTCGGGTGCGATCTTCAGCAGCTCTTCGAGCGTGCGAACGCCGGCCATGCCGTTGCCGACCATCACGAGTTTCATTTTCTTCATGGGGCGGGGCCTTTCAGGGAAATCAACCGAACGACGGCCCGCGGCGCGCGGTCAGAATCGCGCCATGAGCTTTGAAGTGGACATCGGCTACAGCAGCCAGCGCGGGCCGCGCGACGCGAACGAAGACTTCGCCGGCGCGGTGCATGCACCCGCGGGCGACGAAGCGCGCGGGCTCATCGCGGCCATTGCCGACGGTGTGTCGAGTGGTGGGCGCGGCCGCGAGGCGGCGCAGACCACGGTGATGGGTTTGCTGGCCGACTACTTCGCCACGCCCGCGACCTGGGAGCCGACCGCCGCGCTCGACCGTTTGATCGGCGCGCAGAACGGCTGGCTCGCCGACCACAACCGCCGGCGCCAGGGCAAGCAGGAGGGCGCCGGCACGGCGCTCACCACGCTCACCGCACTGGTGCTGCACGGCCAGAGCTACACGCTGGCCCACGTGGGCGACACGCGCGCCTGGCGCGTGCGCGCCGACGGCGAGCCCGCGCAGCTGCTCACGCAAGACCACGCCTTCGACCACCCCGACATGCGCAGCCGGCTCACGCGCGCCATCGGCCTGGACGACCAGGTGCGCGTCGACTACGTGCAGGGCGACGTGCGCGTGGGCGACTGCTTCGTGCTCAGCACCGACGGCGTGCACGGCGTGCTCAGGCCGCAGCAGGTGGCCGCGCTCGCACTGCAGGGCGACGCCGAGGCAGCAAGCGAAGCGCTGGTGCTTGCGGCGCTCGACGCCGGCACGCGCGACAACGCGACCGCGCTGGTGATCCGCGTGGTGGGGCTCGACGCGCGCCAGCTCGACGACGAACTCGGCGACGGCCGCCGCCTCGCGCCGCCGCCCGTGCTGAAGGTGGGCGACGTGCTCGACGGCTACGTCGTCACCGCGCCCGTGGCCGACACCGGCGTGCACCTGCTGTACCAGGCGCGCCATCCGGTCACGCGCGAACTCGTTGCGCTCAAGACGCTGCATCCCTCGCGCGCCAGCGACCCGCAGGAGCGCGCGATGCTGGCGCACGAAGCCTGGCTGGGGCAGCGCGTGGGTGAGGGCGGCGGGTTCGTGCGCGTGCACGAGCGCGCCGCGGATGCGAGCGCGCTGTACATCGTGTTCGACTGGCATGGTGGCCGCACGCTCGAGCAGATGCGCAAGGACGGCGCGCGCGGCAGCGTGGCCGAGGTGGTCGCCGCGGCCATCGAGGTGAGCCGCGCACTCGGGCGCTTGCACCGCCACGGCGTAATCCACCGCGACATCAAGCCCGGCAACCTGCACCGGGGCGACGACGGCCGCTGGCGCATCCTCGACCTGGGCGTGGCGATCTCGGGACGCGAGGGCGCAGCGCAGCGCGAGCTGCATGCGGGCACGCCGAGCTACATCAACCCCGAGCAGTGGGAAGAGGGTGGCGTGGCCGATGCGGGCAGCGACCTGTTCGCGCTCGGTGCCACGCTGTACCAGTGGCTCGGCGGGCACCTGCCCTACGGCGAGATCGAGCCCTACCAGGTGGCGCGCTACCGGCGCGATCCGGTTGCGCTCTCGCGCCTGCGGCCCGACGTGCCCGTGTGGCTCGACCACCTCGTGCGCAAGGCCGTGGCCCGCGATCCGCGCGAACGCTTCGAGACCGCCGAGGAGATGCTGCTCGCGCTGGAGCGCGGCGCCTCGCGCCCCGTGAACGCGCCCGCCGCCACGCCGCTGATCCGCCGCGACCCGCTCGCGCTGTACCAGCTCGCGCTCGGCGTGTCCGTGCTGTTCAACGTGCTGCTCATCGTGTGGCTTCTCTTCCTGCCACGTTGAGCGGGGGCGGGCGGACAGGGTCATGAGCGGGCGGCCTTGCGAACGGGCGAGGGCTTTGCAGCAGGGGCGGGCGTGACGCGCGCGCGCCCACCTTTTTCGGCCCAGGTGCGCGTCCAGCGAATCTGCATCACGCGCATCACGCCGAGCATCACGAGCGACAGGAGCGCGAAGAACACGAAGCCCCAGACATAGCTGCCCAGATACTGTTTCGACAGGCCCATGGCATTGGGCACGAGGCCGCCGCCGAGGGCGCCGATCTCGCCGATCATCGAACCGGCCACCGCCGTGCTCGCGGGCCAGCGCAGCGGCACCAGCTGGAACAGCGCGCCGTTGCCCGCGCCCAGCGCGGCAAAGCACACGATGAGCAGCAGCGTGGTGAGTGCCAGCGAGCTCGACGAGAAGCCCACGAGCACGAGGCCCACGGCCACCACCAGCAGCACCACCGTGAGCGTGTTCACGCCGCCCCAGCGGTCGGACAGCCAGCCGCCCACGATGCGCACCGCGGCGCCCATGAAGGCCGCGAGCATCGTCAGCTGGCCGGCCTGCACCTTGCTCACGCCGAACTGGTCGTAGTAGTACGAGGGCAAAAAGGTCGTGAGGCCGATGAAGCCGCCGAAGGTCACGCCGTAGATCAGGCTGAAGACCCAGCCGTCTTTCTCGAACAGGCAGGCGATGTGTTCACGAAAGCTCGAGTGCGCGTTGACGTCCGGCGGCTCTTTCGCGAACACCACCATCACCACCATCGGAATCAGGATCGCGACCGCGGCCACGCCGTACACCGCCTGCCAGCCCAGCCACAGGGCGAGCGGCGGCGCCACCAGCACCGACACGGCCGTGCCCACGTTGCCCGCGCCCACCAGGCCCATGGCCAGGCCCTTGTGCTGCGGCGGGAACCAGCCCGAGCCCAGCGACAGCGCCACGCCGAAGCTCGCACCCGCGATGCCCAGCAGCACGCCCATGGCGAGCAGGTCGTTGAAGCTCTTCACGAAGAAGAAGCCGAACAGCATCGCCACGGCGATGAGGCCCATCTCGACCAGCGTGGCCTTCTTGCGGCCGATGTACTGCGAGAGCAGGCCCAGCGGAAAGCGCATGAGCGCGCCCGCGATGATCGGCACCGACAGCATCAGGCCCTTCTGCGCGGGCGAGAGGTCGAAGGTCTCGCCGATGAAGGGCGCCATGGCGCCGTTGAGCACCCAGATGCAGCAGGAGAACGAGAAGTACAGGAAGGCCGCGAACAGGGTCGGACTGTGGCCTGACTGCAAGAAATTCCTGAAACCGGACATGGTGTTCAAACGTGCAAAAAGCCGCGGCGCGACCGGGAGGCGGCCGTGTCGACGGACAGGGGTGGAGTCGGGGTACCGCCGGCGAACGCCGTCGGCATGGGGGTGGGCCCGGCCTGGAAACGGCCGGGTTGGATGCAGGAGCCTGCAGCCTCACCAAAGCGGTGCTTCGTTACACCGTGCCCTGTTCGATGCAAGAGGCGTGCCCGCGAATGCAGGCTGGCGTGGCCTATGCTTCCGGGGCCTTGCCACTCCTTGCTGCCATGCCCCTTCTCGTCGTCCTTTCCCCCGAACCCGCTGAAGGCGCGCCCTTGCCAGCGCTGCTGCAGCAGTCGATCGATGCCGCGGGCGTCGCGGGTGCCACTGTGCTGGGGCGTGCGGGCTGCCACACGCTGGTGCAGCGCACGCAGGCGCTTGCACCGTCGATGGTCCTGGTGCATCTGGATGAAACAGAGCCGCAGCTCGACGCGTTGCTCGAAGCACTGGCCCCCTGGGGCGGCGCACCGCCGTGCGCTCTGGGCGTGATGAGCGCGCCGCTGGACGGCGCGCAGCACGCCGCGCTCGTCGCCGCGGGCGTGCACGGGTGGGTACCCCACGAAGGCGTCGATTCGCTCACCGCACTGATCGCACAGGCGCAGGCCCGCTGGACGCGCGAGGCCGCGCTGCGCACCGAACTCGACGGCCTGCGCACGCGCATGGACGAGCGCAAGTGGGTCGATCGCGCCAAGGGCTTGCTGATGTCCGCGCGCGGCATCGGCGAGGACGAGGCCTTCGGCCTGCTGCGCGGCGCGGCGATGCACGCCAATCTGCGGCTGGGCGAGGTGTCGCGCTCGGTCATCGAGGCCGCGCAGTGGGCCGAGGCGATCAACCGCGCGGGCCAGCTGCGCATGCTCTCGCAGCGGCTGGTGCGCGTGGCGGCGCAGCTCGCGGCCGGCATCGACGCGCAGCGTGCGCGCGTGCTGCGCACGCAATCGACCGAGCGCGTGCAGCAGACGCTGGATCATCTGACGGCCCTCGAGCTGGGCCCGGCCGGCGTGCAGGCGCTCGGCGAGGTGCAGGCCGCGTGGAACGGGTTGGCGGCGTTGCTGACGGCCAAGCCCGCGTCGCAGGGGCTTGCGGCGATCGATGCGCGCGGCGAGGCCTTGCTGTCGGCGGCCGAGGCGCTGACGGATGCGCTGGAAGCGTCGGGTGCACGGCGCGCGCTGCGCATCGTCAACATCTGCGGACGGCAGCGCATGCGCGCGCAGCGGCTCGCCAAGGACGCGCTGCTGGCCTCGACGCTCGCGGCCGGCGCCTCGCGCGACCGGCTGCTGCCGACCATGAACGAGTTCGAAGCCGCACTGCTGGAACTGGAGCGTGCGCCGCTCAGCTCGCCCGAGATCCGCGCCGGGCTGGTGAGTGCGCGCGACGAGTGGCTGCGCCTCGTCGGCGGCGTGCAGGCGCTCGACAGCCCCGAAGGGCGCGCCACGCTGGTGCGTTCCAGCGAGGCGCTCGTGGACACCTTCGAGCGCCTCACGGGTTGGTACGAGCACAGCCTGCAGGTCATCATGTCCTGACGCCCGTGGTGCTGCGCCTGCTGGGTCAGGCCGCGGCCTTCTCCACATGCGCCTGGCGCGTGTAGAGAAAATCGATCACCGCCTTGCGCGCATGCACATAGGCCGGGTCTTCGGCCAGCGCCACGCGGTTGCGCGGGCGCGCGATGTCCACCGCCAGCACCTCGCCGATGGTGGCGGCCGGGCCGTTGGTGAGCATCACGATGCGGTCGGACAGCAGCACGGCCTCGTCGACGTCGTGCGTGACCATGACGACCGTGCTGCGCGTCTTCTGCACGATGGCGAGCAGCTCGTCCTGCAGCTTGGCGCGGGTGAGGGCGTCGAGCGCGCCGAAGGGCTCGTCCATCAGCAGCACCTTGGGCTCCATCGACAGGGCACGGGCGATGCCCACGCGCTGCTTCATGCCGCCCGAGATTTCGCCAGGCCGCTTCTGCGCCGCGGGCGTGAGGCCGACCAGCGCGAGCGCCGCGTCGGTGCGCTCACGCAACTGCGCCTTGCTCTCGGTGGCCGCGAACACGCGCTCGACCGCGAGGTACACGTTCTCGAAGCAGGTGAGCCAGGGCAGCAGCGAGTGGTTCTGGAACACCACGGCGCGCTCGGGGCCCGGGCCCTTGATCTCCTTGTTGGCGCACAGCAGCACGCCCTGCGTGGGCGTGGTCAGGCCGGCGATGAGGTTCAGCAGCGTCGACTTGCCGCAGCCCGAGTGGCCGATGAGCGTGACGAACTCGCCCTTGGCGACGTTCAGGTTCACGTCGCGCAGCGCGACGAAGCGGCCCTTGGGGGTCTTGAACGCCTGCTCGACGTTGTGGATCTCGATGTACTTCGAATCGTCGTTCATTGGAAACCTCCGCGCAGCAGCGCTGCGGTATTCGCCTTCGGAGCGGCCGTGCGGCTCATGACTTCACCTCTTCGAACGTGAATGCGGTAGCGAGCTTGATGAGCGCGAACTCCAGCACCAGACCGACGATGCCGATCACGAAGATCGCGATGATGATGTTGGCGACGTTGAGGTTGTTCCACTCGTCCCACACCCAGAAGCCGATGCCGACGCCGCCCGTGAGCATCTCGGCCGCGACGATCACCAGCCAGGCGGTGCCGACGGCGAGGCGCACGCCCGTGAGCATGTAGGGCAGCACGGCGGGAAAGAGGATCTTGGTGAGGATCTTCCATTCGCTGAGGTTGAGCACCTTGGCCACGTTCATGTAGTCGCTGGGCACGCGCTGCACGCCCACGGCGGTGTTGATGACCATCGGCCAGATCGAGCAGATGAAGATGGTCCAGATGGCGGCCGGGTTGGCGCCCTTGAACACCAGCAGGCCGATGGGCAGCCAGGCCAGCGGCGACACGGGGCGCAGCAGGCTGATCAGCGGGTTGAACATGCGCGAGAGGAACTCGAAGCGCCCGATGGCAAAGCCGGCCGGAATGCCGACCGCCGCCGCGAGCCCGAAGCCCAGCGCCACGCGCTGCAGCGACGACAGCACGTTCCAGCCCACGCCCTGGTCGTTCGGGCCCTTGCTGTAGAACGGATCGCTGAACACCGTGAGCGCCTGCTGCCAGGTGGCGAGCGGCGTGGGGAAGCCGGTGGTGCTCTTCATGGCCACGATCTCCCAGACCAGCACCAGCAGGCCGAAGCCCAGGAGCGGCGGGAGCACGCGCATCCAGAAGGCGCGCAGGTCGAGAGGCGTGCGTGGCTTCTTCTCTTTCTCCGCGCGGGGGAGCGGGGCGGCCTTGGCGTGGGCCGCACCCTCACCCCGGCCCTCTCCCGCATGCGGGAGAGGGAGGGATGCGTTCAGGGGCGAGTGAAAGACAGCGCTGACCATGGTGTGTTTCTCCTCAGACATGCAACTTGAACGAGTCGGCGTACTTCTTCGGGTCCTTGCCGTCCCAGACGGTGCCGTCGAAGAGCTTGCTGCTGCGCATCGTGTCCTTGGGCACGGGCGTCTGCGTGGCGGCGGCGGCCTGCTTGTAGATGTCGATGCGGTTGATCTCGGTGGCCACCTTCAGGTAGTCCGGATGTTCCTTCAGCAGGCCCCAGCGCTTGTGCTGCGTGAGGAACCACATGCCGTCCGACAGGTACGGGAAGTTCACCGCGCCGCCGTTGTAGAACTTCATGTGGTTGGGGTCGTCCCAGCTCTTGCCCAGGCCGTTGACGTAGCGGCCCAAAATGCGCTGGTTGATGGCGTCCACGCTGGTGTTGACGTAGCTCTTGTCAGCGATGGTTTCGGCCATCTTGTTCTTGTTCTGCAGGCCGGCGTCGATCCACTTGCTGGCCTCGAGGATCGCGGCGGTGACGGCGCGCGCAGTGTTCGGGTACTTCTTCGTGAACTCGGCGGTGCAGCCGAGCACCTTCTCGGGGTGGTCCTTCCAGATGTCCTGCGTGGTGATGGCCGTGATGCCGATGCCGTCCATGATGGCGCGCTGGCCCCAGGGTTCGCCCACGCAGTAGCCGTCCATGTTGCCCACGCGCATGTTGGCGACCATCTGCGGGGGCGGCACGGTGATGTTCTTCACGTCCTTGAATGGATCGATGCCGGCGGAGGCGAGCCAGTAGTACAGCCACATGGCGTGCGTGCCGGTGGGGAAGGTCTGGGCGAAGGTGTATTCGCGCTTTTCCGTCGCAATCAGCTTGGCGAGCGAGGCGGCATCGACCGCACCCTTGTCGGCCAGCTTCTTCGACAGCGTGATCGCCTGGCCGTTGTTGTTGAGGGTCATGAGCACGGCCATGTCCTTCTTCGGGCCGCTCAGGCCCAGGTGCATGCCGTACACCAGGCCGTAGAGCACGTGGGCCATGTCGAGGTCGCCGTTGGAGAGCTTGTCGCGCACGCCGGCCCAGCTGGCTTCCTTGCTGGGCACGATCTTCACGCCGTACTTCTTGTCGATGCCCAGCACCGAGGCCATCACCACGCTGGCGCAGTCGGTCAGCGGGATGAAGCCGATCTTCACTTCTTCCTTCTCCGGCTTGTCCGAGCCCTGGGCCCAGACGGCGGCGCGCAGCGCGGGGTCGATGCCCACGGCGCCGATGGCGGCGGCCTGCAGCACGCGGCGCCGGCTCAGTTTGGTTTTCAGCAGCAGATCGGACATGGGCGGGGCTCCAGAAGTGAAAGACAAAAACGAAAAGGCGTCCGCACCGCGCAGGGGCCGCTCGTGAACGAGCCCTTGCGGGATGGGGACGCCTTTGTCCGGATCGGTGGGCCGCACCCGCCGTTGGGTGCAACCTGCCTCAAGACCTTGCGGTCTGTGCCAAGCTCCATGCAAGCGTTGTGCCAGCCCGGAATCGCCGTTGGGAGCTATGGAAAAGATAGCTGGCAAGGCGCGCCGGTGCAGGGGAAAGTTCCTGCCGGCCTGCGAAACCGGGCGACGCACAACTGTTGTGCGCTGCACCAATCCAAGCGGCCGGGTCAGCGCCGTGGTGCGGGCTCGAGCGGCAGGTAGTCGGCCATGGCCAGCATCGACTCGGCCACGTCGACGAGGCGGCGCTTCTGGTTCATGGCGGTCTGGCGCAGCATCTTGTGCGCCTCGGCTTCGCTCAGGCGGCGGTGCGCCATCAGCAGGCCCTTGGCGCGTTCGACGATCTTGCGTTCGTTGAGCGAGGCACGCACGGTGTCGAGCTCGTCGCTCATGGCTTGCAGACGCTGCGACTGCTCCTGGACCATGTCGAGCACCGAGCGTTCGAGGTGGCGCCCGAGTTGGGCCGGCGTGGCGTCGTGCGCCTGTTGGGCATCGTCGAAGAACAGCGCGCCGCCGGCTTGCGGGGCCAGCGTGCCGAGCAGTTGCCGGTAGGCGGCCAGTTCGCTGCGGGCCTGCGCGGTCTTGTGGTCGCACAGTGCGCGCAGGTCGGCGGAGAGGCGGTTCTCGACCGTCTGCATGGCGTCGATGCGCCGCGTGCAGCAGTCGAACCAGGCCTGGCTCAGCAGCGCGTCGGCCGGCACCGAGGTGGCGCCCTTGCGGCGCAGGCGTTCGAGCTCGGCCAGCACGGTGTCGGACTGGCTGTCGTGCCAGAGGCCGCGCACGGCGTCGCCCGAGAAATCGATGAAGACCTGGAAGCAGCGCTCCTGCGACTCGATGAGGTGCCGCCATTGCTGGCGCTGCGCCTCGTCGCCGCGGCCCAGCGCGAACGCGGCGGCGCCGAAGGCACGCTCCTGGCCCGCGAATTCCTTGCCCTGCATGAAGTTGAACATCGCCACCAGCAGGCGCGAGACCTCGGGATCGGTGGCGCCGTCGGCCGCTTCGAACACCACCGCGAGCAGACCGGCGACCAGCTTGGCGAAGGCGACCACGGCCTGCGCCGGCTGGAGCTCGAGCGCGTCGATGCGCTGGCGCAGCGCGGGCAGGGCGTCCAGGCCCGGCAGCACCCAGGCGATGCGGCTGAACAGGCGCGCGCCGTGGCCGGCACCCACCACGCGGTAGTGCTCGGCTTCGAGCCGGTCGAAGCCCGCGCGCACCTGCTGTTCGAGCGCGAGGCATTCGGCGATCTGCGGGCCGCGCTGGTCGGCGAAGCGCCCGCCGTGCGAGGCCAGGAACACGTTCGACATGCCGCGCTCGCGCTGCAGCGCATGCACGAGCCGCCCGATCGCGCCGACCAGTTCGCTGGTGCGCGCGAGCTGGTCCAGCGCGTCGATCTCGCATCGGCGCGCGGCAATCAGGAAGCTCAGGCCGGAAGTCATTCGTGGGGAGGTAGGGGGAGCGCACTTGACTCGTGCAACTTCCGTGCCTCGCTTGCCCCTTCGCGGGCGCCGCCGACGGGCGGCCCCTACACTCGGCGCCATGCTCTTGTTGGGAATCGAATCATCCTGCGACGAGACCGGCGTGGCGCTGGTCGAGTCGCACGGCGACGCGCTGCCGCTGCTGCGTTCGCACGCGCTGCACAGCCAGATCGCCATGCATCAGGCCTACGGCGGCGTGGTGCCCGAGCTGGCCAGCCGCGACCACATCCGCCGCGTGCTGCCGCTCACCGAAGCCGTCATGGCCGAAGCCGGGCGCTCGCTCGCCGAGATCGACGTGGTGGCCTACACGCGCGGCCCGGGGCTGGCCGGCGCGCTGCTCGTGGGCGCGGGCGTGGCCTGCGCGCTCGGCGTGGCGCTGGGCAAGCCGGTGCTGGGGGTGCATCACCTCGAAGGGCACCTGCTGTCGCCGTTCCTGAGCGCCGACCCGCCCGAATTTCCGTTCGTGGCGCTGCTGGTGTCGGGCGGCCACACGCAGCTGATGCGGGTCGACGGCGTGGGCCGCTACGAACTGCTTGGCGAAACCATCGACGACGCGGCCGGCGAGGCCTTCGACAAGAGCGCCAAGCTCATGGGCCTGCCGTACCCCGGCGGCCCCTGGCTCGCGAAGCTGGCCGAAGAGGGCGACGCCGCGGCCTTCAAGCTGCCGCGACCGCTGCTGCACAGCGGCGATCTCGACTTTTCGTTTGCCGGCCTGAAGACGGCCGTGCTCACGCAGGCCAAGAAGCTCGGCGACCAGCTCGACGTGCGCAAGGCCGACCTGGCGGCGTCCACGCAGGCGGCGATCGTCGAGGTGCTGCTGAAGAAGTCGCTGGCGGCGCTCGACCAGACCGGCCTGAAGCGGCTGGTGGTGGCGGGCGGCGTGGGGGCCAACAAGAACCTGCGCGAGCAGCTGAACGCGGCGTGTGCGAAGCGCAAGGTGCGCGTGCACTACCCCGAGCTGCACCTGTGCACCGACAACGGCGCCATGATCGCCATGGCCGCTGCGATGCGGCTGCAGTCGGGTCTGTCGCAGGCTTCGGAGCGCTACGCCTTCGACGTCAAGCCGCGATGGCCGATGGCATCGCTGATGACGCCCGAGACGCCGCTGCCGGAAACCGCCTAGCCGGCGCGCGTGCGCCGCGCACGAGCGCGGGCAGCGAGGGCAGCGAGGGCAGCGGCAGCACGTCGAGCACATTGCGCCAGAGCTGGCGCCACTCGGGCCAGTCGTGGCCGCCTTCGGTGGTGAACACGCGTCCCGGCGGCAGGGCGTCGGCCAGCAGCTTGTGATTGCTGGCGAAGCGGTCGGCCAGGCCGAAACCCAGGTACAGCGGCGGCAGGTCTTTGGCGGGCTTGGGCGCCAGGTACTGCTGGAAGAAGGGCCAGAGCTTGCGGTCGGGTTCTTCGTCGGGCTGCGGCCCGGTGGGCGCCTGCCAGGCGCGCAGGCCGCCGGCCTTCTTGATCTCCGCGCCGAGCACGCGGCGCCCGAGGTAGGGCGCCAGCGCCACGATGCCGTCCACCGAGCCTGGCCGCGCCAGTTCGTGGATCAGCGCACCGAAACCGCCAATGGAAATGCCGACCAGCCAGATCGAGGTGTAGCCCTTGGCCCGCTGGGGCTCGATGACGTCGGCGTGCAGCCGCTCGCTCAAGGTCTGGTCGTAGTAGTAGGAGACGTCTGCATCCACCAGCAGCGCGTCGGCGGCCAGGTGCCGCTCGCGCACCGCACTGATGAAACCCTCGCGCTCGAACTCTTCGGGCTTGAGGTAAGCCCCTGGCAGGAAGATCAGGAGCGTGTCGGACCGTTCGGTGTCATCGGCGGACTGCAGGTGCGTTTTCATGGTGCCTTGAGGCACACCCGCTGTCCGCACCGTCCCGGGAACTCGATGCGTTTACGAGATGCCCACGAAGAAGAAAGTACTAATAAATCGTCACATCATGTGACGTTATACGGCACTATTGTGAATACGACGCTTGTTTAAAGTCAAAACAAGCTGTCACTAACATTTTCTTCGTGGGGGCATCGCTCGGACTAGTTGATCTGCAAGTTCGAAACCTGGCTTGCCGGCACCAGCTTGCCGAGCTTCAGGGTCAGCACGCCGTTCTCCAGCTTGGCGTCGCTGGTGGCCAGGTCGATGGCTTGCGGCAGCTCGTAGGCGAGCTTGATCTGGCGCTTGGCTTCGGCCTTGCTTTCGACGCGAACCACGGCGCCTTCGATGGCCACCGACAGGTCGTCACGCGACAGGCCGGGCACGTCGAGCGACAGGGTCCAGCTCTTGTCGTCCTGCTCGACCAGGGGCGAGCGGCGGGCGCCGGCGAAAGCCTCGTTCACGAAGCGCTCGAAAGCACGGTCGTGGGCACGGGGAGCGAAATGCGCGGTGCGCAGGGTGGGGGTGAAGAACATGGCTGAAACTCCTGGATGAATGAACACAACGGGGACATGGAATGTGTGTCCCTTACACTGCGCGGCCTTTCCATCGTGAGTGCCGCTTGACACCTCATCTAGGCGCATCGGCACGCGTTTCAAGACAATGAAATCCCCCTTTATTTGGCGCCGCCAGGCCTTGAAATTCGCAGCGGCGGCGCTATGCGCGACCCCGTTCGCCGGCCTTGCCCAGGCCCCGCCACCCGCCCCCATCCGGCTGGCGCTCATCGAGAGCATGAGCGGCCCGTTTGCCAACACCGGCGAGGCCGTGTTTCGCAACCTGCTGTGGGCCGTGGAGCGCGTGAACGCACGCGGCGGCGTGAAGCTGCCCGGCGGCGCACGACCGCTGCAGCTCGACCGCTACGACAGCAAGGGCCAGAACGAAGAAGCGCTGTCGGCACTGCGCGCGGCCATGGACGACGGCACCCGCATCGTGCTGCAGGGCAACTCGTCGGTGACGGCGGCGGCGCTGATCGATGCCATCGACAAGAACAACGAACGCGACCCGTCGCGGCGCGTGATCTTCCTGAACTACTCGGCCGTCGATCCGGTGCTGACCAACGAGCGCTGCAGCTTCTGGCACTTCCGCTTCGACGCCCATGCCGACATGCGCGTGGCCGCGCTGATGGACGTGGTGAAAGACGACGCGGCGCTCAAGCGCGTCTACCTGATCGGCCAGGACTACAGCTTCGGCCAGACCGTGCTGCGCGAATCGCGCCGCCAGCTCGGCGCACAGCGCCCCGACGTGGAGATCGTCGGCGACGAGCTGCACCCCATGGGCAAGGTGAAGGACTTCGCGCCCTACGCCACCAAGATCCTCGCCAGCGGCGCGCAGGCGGTGGTCACCGGCAACTGGGGCAACGACCTCACGCTGCTCGTGAAGGCCGCGCGCGAAGCCGGTTTCAACGGCACCTTCTACACCTTCTACGGCAACGCACTGGGCGCGCCCGCCGCCATCGGCGACGCGGGCATCGGCCGCGTGGTCGCCGTGGCCGACTGGCTGCCGAACGTGCAGACGCCGCAGTCCGAAGCCTTCTACCGGGCCTTTCGCACGCGCTTTCCGCGGCCGGCGGACGACTACGTGCACATGCGCATGCAGTTGCTGGTCGAGTCGCTCGCGCAGGCGCTAGAACGCGCGGGCAGCACCGAGGCCGTGCCGCTGGCGCGTGCGCTGGAGCAGGCCGACGTGAGCCTGTACGGCCAGCGCGGCCGCATGCGCGCGGCGGACCATCAGTTCCAGCAGCCGCTCGTCGTCGGCGTGATGGACAAGCAGGGCAAGCCCGGCGTGCAGTTCGACGTCGAGGGCTCGGGCTACGGGTTCCGCGTGATCAAGACGATCGCGCCCGAGCGCGCCGAGCAGCCGACCTCTTGCAAGATGAAGCGCCCTTGAATGGCCTTTGAGCGAACGACACCCGACAGCACAGGAACTCCCAGACATGCGTGAAGCCATCCACCACCTCGAAGCCTCGAAGATCCGCGAAGTCGCCAATGCCGGCATGGGCCGCGACGACGTGCTCGCCTTCTGGTTCGGCGAGAGCGACGAGGTCACTCCCGAGGTGATCCGCCAGGCGGCCATCGAGTCGCTGCAGCGCGGCGAAACCTTCTACGCGCACAACCTCGGCCTGCCCGAGCTGCGCGAAGCCATTGCGCGCTACACCAGCCGCCTGCATCCGGCGGTCGAGGCCTCGCGCATCGCCGTCACTTCGGGCGGCGTGAGCGCGCTCATGCTCGCGGTGCAGGCGCTGGTCGATGCGGGCGACGACGTGGTCGCCGTCACGCCCGTGTGGCCCAACCTCACGGCGCAGCCGGCGATCATGGGCGCGCAGGTGCGCACCGTGTCGCTGGTGCCGGTGAACGGACAGTGGACGCTCGACCTGCCCGCCTTGCGCGCGGCGGTCACGCCGAAGACGAAGCTGCTGATCGTCAACGCACCGAACAACCCCACGGGCTGGACGATGACGCGCGACGAGCAGCAGGCCGTGCTCGACCATTGCCGCGAGACCGGCACCTGGATCCTGGCCGACGAGGTGTACGAGCGCCTGTACTTCGAGCCCACGCCGAATGGCTGTGCGCCGAGCTTCCTCGATATCTCGACGCCGGATGACCGCCTGGTCGTGACGCACAGTTTCTCGAAGAGCTTCCTCATGACCGGCTGGCGCCTCGGATGGCTGGTGCTGCCGCCGGCGATGGTCGACGGCATCGGCAAGCTGATCGAGTTCAACACCTCGTGCGCCAGCGTGTTCACGCAACGCGCCGCCATCGCGGCGCTTGAGCACACGGCCGACATTACGCCGCGTGTGGTCGCACACCTGAAGCAGTGCCGCGACACGCTGGTGCCGCTGCTGGCGGCCTTGCCGGGCGTGCAGGTGGCGCCGGCCAAGGGCGGCATGTATGCCTTCTTCCGGCTCGAAGGTTTTGGCGATTCGCTCGAGCTCGCCAAGCGCCTCGTCGCCGAAGCGGGCCTGGGGCTCGCACCGGGCAACGCCTTCGCGCCCGAGGCGCAGGGCTGGCTGCGCTGGTGCTTCGCGTCGAAAGACCCGCAGCGGCTGGTGCAGGGCGTCGAGCGGCTGCGCGGCTGGCTGGCGAAGCAGCAGGGCTGAGGTTTTTGGGCATGGCGTCGAGGTCCACGCCCGTCGATGCCGTGCGCATCCGCGGATCGGCGCTGCCGGGCCTGCAGGCGATCGCGGCCGAATCGAACCGCAGCTTTCCGCGCCACATGCACGACGTGTTCGGCATCGGCGTGATGGACCGCGGCGGGCAGCGCTCGGCCAGCGGACGGGGTGCGGTCGAAGCGGTGCGGGGCGACGTCATCACGGTGAACCCGGGCGAGGTGCACGACGGCGTCGCGATGCGCGGTGAAGCGCGGGCCTGGCGGATGCTGCATCTGTCGCCTGCGCTGCTGTCGGATGGCGTTCCGCTGGGGTTCGAGCTGACGCGGCCCGTGTTGAGCGATCCGGCGCTGCGGCTGGGCTTTGATCGATTGTTCACGGCCGTCGTCGAAGGGGATGACGCGCTGGCGCTGGAGCAGGGCGTGCTGCAGCTGCTGCGCGATGCGCCTGGCGCGCGGGCTCCTGAGTCATCGCAGCGTGTGGCGCCGGCAGCGATGGAGCGCGCACGGGCTCGTATCGCCGACGACTGCATCCATGCGCCCACGCTCGCCGAACTGGCGCGTGAGGCGGGCCTGAGCCGCTACCAGTTGCTGCGCGGCTTTTCAGCTGCCTTCGGACTGCCGCCGCACGCCTGGCTGCAGCAGTGCCGGTTGTCGCACGCTCGCCGGCTGATCGCGCAGGGCAGGGCGCTGGCCGATGCCGCAGTCGACGCGGGCTTCGCTGACCAGAGCCACATGACGCGGGCCTTCGTGCGCTTCCTGGGCTTCACGCCCGGGGCGTATGCGGCCGCGCGCTGCGGCTGAGTCGTCCCCTTCCTGCAATTTCGTTCAAGACCGCCGATGCCCCGGCGGGAGACGCTCGCGCCTTTGTGGTTGCCAACGCAATCGGAAGGCGAAGAAACATGTCGGAACGAAGCAAGGGAATGTGGCTGTGCGCGCTTGCGATGGTCACGGTCGGCAGCACGGTGGTCGCGAGCAAGCTCATTGCGAGTGGCCTGCCGCCGTTCACGGCGACCGCGCTGCGCTTTGGGCTGGCGCTGCCCGTCTTTGCGGCGCTCATGTGGTTCATGCGCGTGCGGTGGCCGCGGCCCGATCGCCACGACGCCGTGCTGCTGCTGTGCCAGGCGGCGGCGGGCAGCGTCGGCTACACGGTGCTGCTGATTCTGGGCGTGCGCTGGGCGCCCGCCGCCGACGCGGGCGTGGTGACCGGCACGCTGCCGGCCATGGCCGCGCTGGTCGCTGTGCTGGCGCTGCGCGAGCGACCGGGGCGCTATCTGATCGGCGGGATCGTGCTCGCGAGCCTGGGCGTGCTGGCGATCACGCTGCGTCCGGGTGGGGAGGGCGGCGAGCGCATGCCGACCGCGTTGCTCGGCAACCTGCTGGTGCTGGGCGCGGTGGCGCTCGAGTCGCTCTTCATCCTGCTCCACAAGCGGCTGCGCGTGCCGCTGGCGCCGCTCGTGCAGTCGACGGCGATGGTCGCACTGGGGCTGCTGCTGTCCGTGGTTCCGGCGCTGCTGGAGCGCGCGTGGCTCCAGCCGGTGCCGGCCGAGGCGCTGGCCGGGGTGGCCTACTACGCGCTGGTGCCGACGGTGGCCGGCTTCCTGCTCTGGTACGCGGGCGCCGCCCGGCTGCGGGGCGCCGAGGCGGCGCTGTTCACGGCGCTGATGCCGGTGTCGGCCCTGGTCCTGGCCGCGTGGTGGCTGGGGGAAGCGGTGGGGTGGGCCCAGATCGCCGGCGCCGCCTGCGTGCTGGGGGCCGTGGGGCTGGTTTCGCTCGACGGAAGGCGGCGGGAAGGAGCGGTCAAGCCGGCCGATGTATACTCCCAAAGCTTTGCATGCCGCAAGGCGCACGGTGAGGGCAGTTCCAGTGCTCACCGCAAGTCAAACATCCCGGAACAAGGAAATTCAACATGATCGCAGCCTCCATCAAGGCCGAAGTTGTCAAAGACAACGCCCGTGCAGCCAACGACACCGGCAGCCCTGAAGTGCAAGTCGCACTGCTGACCGCCCGTATCAACGAGCTGACCCCCCACTTCAAGACGCACGCCAAGGACCACCACGGTCGTCGCGGCCTGCTGCGCATGGTCAGCCGCCGTCGCAAGCTCCTCGACTACCTCAAGTCCAAGGACGCCGAGCGTTACACCGCGCTGATCGCCAAGCTGGGTCTGCGCAAGTAATTCGAATCGCATGAAAAAACGCCTGGGTTAGTCCGCTAGCTCAGGCGTTTTTTACTTCGCGATCCACTTTCGGAGTGCCCAACAGAGCGAAGCTGTGTCATTCCAATGAAGTTCGCCCCGAGCTTCGCTGGAATGGCATCGTGTTCTGAGCAGCCTCCGACCCTTGCGAATCCTGTGTGATTCGCTATCAAAATAGGAGCAATAATGAGCCTCTTCAACAAAATCACCAAGTCCTTCCAATGGGGCGACAAGACCGTCGTCATGGAAACGGGCGAAGTCGCCCGTCAGGCCAATGGCGCCGTGCTGGTCGACATCGACGGCACCGTGATTCTGGCCACTGTGGTCGCCTCCAAGTCCGCCAAGCCCGGCCAAGACTTCTTCCCGCTGACCGTCGATTACATCGAGAAGACCTACGCTGCGGGCAAGATCCCCGGCAGCTTCTTCAAGCGCGAAGCCAAGCCCAGCGAGCACGAAACGCTGACGAGCCGCCTGATCGACCGCCCGATCCGCCCGCTGTTCCCCGAAGGTTTCCTGAACGAAGTGCACGTGGTGATCCACACCGTGTCGCTCAACCCTGAAGTCGACGCCGACATCGCCGCCATGATCGGCGTGAGCGCCGCGCTGTCGA
Organism: Variovorax sp. EBFNA2; assembly: GCF_033802765.1. Classification (NCBI taxonomy): domain Bacteria; kingdom Pseudomonadati; phylum Pseudomonadota; class Betaproteobacteria; order Burkholderiales; family Comamonadaceae; genus Variovorax; species Variovorax sp. EBFNA2. The sequence goes on along the minus strand of NZ_CP138496.1, from coordinate 4,384,708 downwards.
TCTCCGGCATCCCGTTCAGCGGCCCGATCGGTGCCGCCCGCGTGGGCTACATCAACGGCCAGTACGTGCTGAATCCGGGTCAGACGGCCCGCAAGGATTCGCAGATGGACCTCGTCGTCGCCGGCACGCAAGCTGCCGTGCTGATGGTCGAATCCGAAGCCCAGCAACTGAGCGAAGAAATCATGCTCGGCGGCGTGGTGTTCGGCCACGAACAAGCCAACATCGCGATCAACGCGATCCATGACCTCGTGCGCGACGCCGGCAAGCCGGTGTGGGACTGGCAGGCACCTGCCGAAGACGAAGCCTTCGTCGCCAAGGTCAAGGGCCTGGCCGAAGAAAAGCTGCGCGCTGTCTATCAAATTCGCAGCAAGCAAGCCCGCACGCAAGCACTGCGCGAAGCCAATGCCAGCGTGATGGCATCGCTGAAGGAAGGCGGCGAGCCTTTCGACGCCGGCAAGGTCAACGACCTGCTGTTCTCGATCGAATCGAAGATCGTTCGCAGCCAGATCCTGTCGGGTGAGCCCCGCATCGACGGCCGCGACACGCGCACCGTGCGTCCCATCGAGATCCGCAACTCGGTGCTGCCCCGCACCCACGGCTCGGCGCTGTTCACGCGCGGTGAAACGCAGGCGCTGGTCATCACCACGCTGGGCACCGAACGCGACGCACAGCGCATTGACGCGCTGGCCGGCGAGTACGAAGACCGCTTCCTGTTCCACTACAACATGCCTCCCTTTGCCACCGGTGAAGTGGGCCGCATGGGCTCGACCAAGCGCCGCGAAATCGGCCACGGCCGCCTGGCCAAGCGCGCGCTCGTCGCCGTGCTGCCGACCAAGGAGGAATTCCCGTACACCATTCGCGTGGTGTCGGAAATCACCGAATCGAACGGCTCCTCGTCGATGGCTTCGGTCTGCGGCGGCTGCCTCTCGATGATGGACGCCGGCGTGCCCATGAAGGCGCACGTGGCCGGTATCGCCATGGGCCTGATCAAGGAAGACAACCGCTTCGCAGTGCTGACCGACATCCTGGGCGATGAAGATCACCTGGGCGACATGGACTTCAAGGTGGCCGGCACGACCAACGGCATCACCGCGCTGCAGATGGACATCAAGATCCAGGGCATCACCAAGGAAATCATGCAGGTCGCACTGGCGCAAGCCAAGGAAGCGCGCATGCACATCCTGGGCAAGATGCAAGAAGCGATGGGCGAGGCCAAGGCCGAAGTCTCCAGCTTCGCGCCGCGCCTGACCACGCTGAAGATCAATCCCGAGAAGATCCGCGACGTGATCGGCAAGGGCGGCTCGGTCATCCGTGGCCTGCAGGAAGAAACCGGCACGACGATCAACATCGACGAAGACGGCACCATCACCATCGCCTCGACCGATCCGGAAAAGGCAGAGTTCGCCAAGCGCCGCATCGAGCAGATCACCGCTGAAGTCGAAATCGGCAAGGTCTACGAAGGCCCGGTCACCAAGATCCTGGACTTCGGCGCGCTCATCAACCTGCTGCCCGGCAAGGACGGCCTGCTGCACATCAGCCAGATCGCGCACGAGCGCGTCGAGAAGGTGACCGACTATCTGAGCGAAGGCCAGATCGTGAAGGTCAAGGTTCTCGAGACGGACGAAAAGGGCCGCGTCAAGCTGTCCATGAAGGCCCTGACCGAGCGTCCGGCCGGCATGGAATACAGCGAGCGCCCGCCGCGTGAAGACCGTGGCGATCGCGGTGACCGTGGTGGCGACCGCCGTGAGCGTTCGGACCGTGGCGATCGCGGCGGCGACCGTGGTGGTGATCGTGGCGAGCGCGCACCGCGCTTCAACGACCAGCAGCAACAGCCCCGCGGCGAGCAGCAACAGCAGCCCGCTGGCGAGTCGCAGCAGCAAGCCCCGCGCGAACCGCAGGAGTAAGCAGTGAGGCGCGACGGCCTGGTGCCGTCGCCTCTCGTGGACAGCCATTGATGCCCGCCCCCGTGCGGGCATCCGAGTCTCGGAGACCCCATGAAAGCCATTGAGATCACTTCGTACGGCGCCCCCGAGGTGCTGCGCGTCGCTGTGCGTCCCGACCCGGTCGCCGGCGAGGGCGAGCTCCTGATCCGCGTGGCGGCCAGCGGCGTCAATCGTCCGGACGTGCTGCAGCGGATGGGGCATTACCCCGTGCCGCCCGGCGCTTCCGATCTGCCGGGCCTTGAGGTGGCCGGCGAGATCGTGTCGGGCGACGCCAAGGCGCTGGCTGATGCGGGCTTCAAGGTCGGCGACCGCGTGTGCGCGCTGGTGGCTGGTGGCGGCTATGCCGAGCTGTGCGTGGCGCCTGTGGCGCAGTGCCTGCCGGTGCCCAAGGGCTGGAGCGATATCGAGGCGGCCTCGCTGCCTGAAACCTTCTTCACCGTCTGGAGCAATGTGTTCGAGCGCGGCCGGCTGCAGAAGGGCGAGACCCTGCTGATCCAGGGCGGCTCGAGCGGCATCGGCGTCACGGCGATCCAGATCGCCAGGGCGCTCGGCGCGACCGTGATCGTCACGGCCGGCAGCGACGACAAGTGCGAAGCCTGCCTGAAACTCGGCGCCGACCACGCGATCAACTACCGCACAAGCGATTTCGTCGAAGCGGCGAAGCAGCTCACCGGCGGCAAGGGCGTGGACGTGGTGCTCGACATGGTGGCGGGCGACTATGTGGCACGCGAGATCGAATGCCTGGCCGAAGACGGCCGGCTCGTGATCATTGCGGTGCAGGGCGGTGTGAAGAGCGAGATCAACGCGGGCCTCGTGCTGCGTCGGCGGCTCACGATCACCGGCTCGACGCTGCGTCCGCGGCCGGTGGCGTTCAAGGGCGCCATCGCCAAGGCGCTGCGCGAGAAGGTCTGGCCGCTGCTCGAAAGCGGCGCGGTCAAGCCCGTGATTCACAGCACCTACGCTGCAGCGGGTGAGCCCAGCGGCGCAGCCCAGGCGCACACCCTGATGGAATCGAACCAGCACATCGGCAAGATCGTGCTGACTTGGTGAGACAAACAACGCGATGACAACCTTCAAGAAACTGATTGCCGGCAACTGGAAGATGAATGGCGGCCTGGCCGCCAACGAGGCGCTGGTGAAGGCCCTGCAGCAAGGGCTGGCTGTCAGCCCGGCGGCGTGCGGTGTCGCACTGTGTGCGCCTGCGCCGTACTTTGCCCAGCTGCAATCGCTGCTGGCGGACACGCCGTCGCTGGCGCTCGGTGCGCAGGACATCTCGGCCCACCCGCAAGGTGCGTTCACCGGTGAGCAATCGGCGGCGATGCTGAAGGACTTCGGCGTGCGCTATGCCATCGTCGGCCATTCGGAGCGTCGCCAGTACCACGGCGAAACCGACGACGTGGTGGCGGCCAAGACGGCGGCGGCGCTGGCGAACGGCATCACGCCGATCGTCTGTGTCGGCGAGACGCTGGCACAGCGCGAAGCAGGGCAGACGGAAGAGGTCGTCAAGCGTCAGCTGGCGGCGGTGATTCATCTGAACGGCCACTGCATCAGCGAGATCGTCGTGGCCTATGAGCCGGTCTGGGCCATCGGCACGGGCAAGACGGCTTCGCCGGAGCAGGCGCAGGCGGTGCACGCCGTGCTGCGTGCGCAACTGCACCATGCGGCGAGCGAGCATGCCGCGGGCATCAAGATTCTGTACGGCGGCAGCATGAACGCGGCGAACGCCGCCGAACTGCTGGCGCAGGCCGACATCGACGGCGGCCTCATCGGTGGCGCCTCGCTGAAGGCGCCCGACTTTTTGCAGATCATTTCTGCCGCTGCACGCTGATCGCGGCAACGGCAGCCATCACTTAGGAGTAAGAACGAATGAACGTGGTCCTCAATCTTCTGGTCGGCGTGCAAATGCTGTCGGCGCTGGCAATGATCGGCCTGATCCTGATCCAGCACGGCAAGGGCGCCGACATGGGTGCGGCCTTCGGCAGCGGCAGTGCGGGCAGCCTGTTCGGTGCCAGCGGCAGTGCCAACTTCCTTTCGCGCACGACGGCCGTGCTGGCTGCGGTGTTCTTTGCTTGCACGCTGTTGCTGGCTTACTTCAGTCACGCACGTCCTGCGGGCGGTGGCAGCCTGCTGGAGCGCGCCGCCGTGGGCACGCCTGCTGCACCGGCTGCTCCTGCGACGGGCGCTGCGGGTGAAATCCCCTCTGCAGCAGCGCCTGCCAAGGCTGCTTCGGCGCCTGCGGCTCCTGTTTCGGGCACCGGCCAGATTCCGGCCAAGTAATCAGGTTGTTTTCATGCAGCCGTCTGTGAGAAACGGCTTCATTTCAGGGTAAACTCTAAATCTGTTCAGAAAGCCAAATGCCTCAACGGCACCTCATGCCATCTGGACAGTTTAAAACCGCGGTCGTGGTGAAATTGGTAGACACGCTATCTTGAGGGGGTAGTGGCGAAAGCTGTGCGAGTTCGAGTCTCGCCGACCGCACCAAATCTCACCGGCAGAAGATCTCTATCCAGAGGCTCTTCTGTCGGTGGCAAGCGGTGAAAATTTCTCGATGAACCTCGATTCCTACCTTCCCGTCCTTTTGTTCATTCTGGTCGGGGTCGGCGTAGGCGTCGCCCCGCAAGTCATCGGATACATCCTTGGGCCCAATCGGCCCAATGCTGCGAAGAACGCGCCTTACGAGTGCGGCTTCGAAGCCTTCGAGGATGCGCGCATGAAGTTCGACGTGCGCTATTACCTCGTCGCGATTCTCTTCATCCTCTTCGATCTCGAAATTGCCTTTCTCTTTCCGTGGGCCATTGCGCTCAAGGAAATCGGCGCTGTTGGCTTCTGGGCCATGATGATCTTTCTCGCCATCCTCGTCGTGGGCTTTGTCTACGAGTGGAAAAAAGGCGCGCTCGACTGGGAATGACAAGGAAGCAACACGATGGCCATTGAAGGCGTTCTCAAAGAAGGCTTCGTCACCACGACCTACGACTCGGTCGTGAACTGGGCGAAGACCGGATCTCTCTGGCCGATGACGTTCGGCCTCGCATGCTGTGCGGTCGAAATGATGCACGCGGGCGCTGCCCGCTACGACATCGATCGTTTCGGCATGTTGTTCCGCCCCAGCCCGCGTCAGTCCGATCTGATGATCGTGGCCGGCACGCTGTGCAACAAGATGGCGCCGGCGCTGCGCAAGGTCTATGACCAGATGCCCGAGCCGCGCTGGGTGCTCTCGATGGGCTCCTGCGCGAACGGCGGAGGCTATTACCACTACAGCTATTCCGTGGTGCGTGGCTGCGACCGCATCGTGCCGGTCGACGTCTATGTGCCGGGTTGCCCGCCCACCGCTGAAGCGCTGTTGTACGGCGTGATTCAGCTGCAGCAGAAAATTCGCCGCACCAATACCATTGCCCGCGCTTGAGAGATTGCCGACGATGACTGACTTTGCAATTTCGCCGGAGGTGCTGCGCGCCACCATCGCCGAGACCCTCGGCGCCAAGGCCAAGAGCGTGACGCTCGCGCTCGAAGAGGTGACCGTTGTGGTCAGCGCCGCCGACTACATCGATGCGGCATTGCTGCTGCGCGATGCGCCCGGCTGCCGCTTCGAGCAGCTGATCGACCTCTGCGGCATGGACTACTCCGACTACCGCGAAGGCGAGTGGCAGGGCGAGCGCTACTGCGTCGTCTCGCACCTGCTCTCCGTGAGCCTCAACCAGCGCGTGCGCCTCAAGGTGTTCGCGCCGAATGAAGACCTGCCCGTCGTCGACTCGCTTCAGCCCGTCTGGAGTGCCGCCACGTGGTTCGAACGCGAAGCCTTCGACCTGTACGGCATCGTGTTCGACGGCCACGACGACCTGCGTCGCATCCTGACCGACTACGGCTTCATCGGCCACCCGTTCCGCAAGGACTTCCCGGTGTCGGGTCACGTCGAAATGCGCTATGACGAAGAGCAGAAGCGTGTGGTCTACCAGCCGGTCTCGATCGAGCCGCGCGAAATCACGCCGCGCGTGATCCGCGAAGACAACTACGGCGGCGGTTTGCACTGACAGATATGGCCGAAATCAAGAATTACACACTCAACTTCGGTCCCCAGCACCCCGCAGCACACGGCGTGCTGCGCCTGGTGCTCGAGCTGGACGGCGAAGTGATCCAGCGTGCCGACCCCCACATCGGCCTGCTGCATCGCGCAACCGAGAAGCTCGCCGAATCGCGCACCTTCATCCAGTCGCTGCCCTACATGGACCGCCTCGACTACGTGTCGATGATGTCCAACGAGCACGCCTACTGCCTCGCTATCGAGCGGATGATGGGCCTGGACGTGCCGATCCGCGCGCAGTACATCCGCGTGATGTTCGCCGAGATCACCCGCCTGCTGAACCACCTGCTGTGGCTCGGTGCGCACGGTCTGGACTGCGGTGCGATGAACATGCTCATCTACTGCTTCCGCGAGCGTGAAGACCTGTTCGACATGTACGAAGCCGTGTCCGGCGCGCGCATGCACGCAGCGTACTTCCGTCCGGGCGGTGTCTACCGCGACCTGCCGGATTCGATGCCGCAGTACAAGGTCAGCAAGATCAAGAACGCGAAGGCGATCGAACGTCTGAACGAGAACCGCCAGGGTTCGCTGCTCGACTTCATCGACGACTTCTGCAAGCGCTTCCCGAAGATGGTCGACGAGTACGAAACGCTGCTCACCGACAACCGCATCTGGAAGCAGCGCACCGTGGGCATCGGCGTGGTCACGCCGGAGCGCGCGCTGAACCTCGGCTTCACCGGCCCGATGCTGCGTGGCTCGGGCGTCGAATGGGATCTGCGCAAGAAGCAGCCCTACGACGTCTACGACCAGATGCTGTTCGACGTGCCCGTCGGCAAGACCGGCGACTGCTACGACCGCTACCTTGTGCGCGTGGAAGAAATGCGCCAGGCCAACAAGATCATCCAGCAGTGCTCGGCATGGCTGCGTGTGAATCCGGGCCCGGTCATCACCGACAACCACAAGGTCGCCGCGCCCGCGCGCGAATCGATGAAGGCGAACATGGAGGAGCTGATCCACCATTTCAAGCTCTTCACCGAAGGCTTCCACGTGCCCGAAGGCGAAGCGTATGCCGCCGTCGAGCACCCCAAGGGCGAGTTCGGCATCTATCTCGTGAGCGACGGCGCCAACAAGCCGTACCGCCTGAAGATCCGCGCCCCGGGCTTCCCGCACCTCGCTGCCCTCGACGAAATGTCGCGCGGCCACATGATCGCCGACGCTGTCGCGGTGATCGGCACGATGGACATCGTGTTCGGCGAAATCGACAGGTGAGAAAGAGCGAATGACGACTTCCTCAACCCATCACCATGACGCGGTGCCTTCGGCGCCGTTGAAGGCCGCCATTCTCGAGCGCTTTGCGCGCGAGGTCGCGAAGTACCCCGAAGCCGGAAAGCAATCGGCCGTGATGGCCTGCCTCGCCATCGTCCAGCAGGACGAAGGCTTCGTGAGCGTGCAGCGCGAGCGCGAGATCGCCGCCTACCTCGGCATGGCGCCCATCGCCGTGCACGAAGTGACGACCTTCTACAACATGTACAACCAGCATCCGGTGGGCAAGTTCAAGCTCAACGTGTGCACCAACCTGCCATGCCAACTGCGTGACGGCGTCACCGCGCTCGTGCACCTCGAGAAGAAGCTCGGCATCAAGATGGGCGAGACCACCGACGACGGCCTGTTCACGCTGCAGCAGAGCGAGTGCCTGGGCGCTTGCGCCGATTCGCCCGTGATGCTGGTCAACGACCGCACCATGTGCAGCTTCATGAGTAACGACAAGCTCGACCAGCTCATCGACGGTTTGCGCAGTGCCAAGCCAGGGGAGGCTTCGTGATAACGCCCGAACAGGTTCTCTCGCAATTCCAGGCCACCGGTGTCCAGACCTGCTTCCATGACCGCCACATCGGCGCTCAGATCTATGCAGGCCTCGACGGCACCAACTGGCATCTGGCCGACTACGAGGCACGCGGCGGCTACCAGGCGCTGCGCAAGATCCTCACCGAGGGCCTCACGCCCGACCAGGTGATCGCCGAAGTGAAGGCCTCGGGCCTGCGCGGCCGTGGCGGCGCCGGCTTCCCGACCGGCCTGAAGTGGAGCTTCATGCCCCGCCAGTTCCCCGGCCAGAAGTACCTCGTCTGCAATTCGGACGAAGGCGAGCCCGGCACGTGCAAGGACCGCGACATCCTGCAGTTCAACCCGCACATCGTGATCGAAGGCATGGCCATCGCCGCGTATGCGATGGGCATCAGCGTGGGCTACAACTACATCCACGGCGAGATCTTCCAGAGCTACGACCGCTTCGAGGCCGCCCTCGAAGAAGCGCGTGCCGCGGGCTATCTCGGCGACAAGATCATGGGCAGCACGTACAACTTCCAGTTGCACGCGGCCCACGGCTTCGGTGCCTACATCTGCGGCGAAGAAACCGCGCTGCTCGAATCGCTCGAAGGCAAGAAGGGCCAGCCGCGCTTCAAGCCGCCGTTCCCGGCCAGCTTCGGCCTGTACGGCAAGCCGACCACCATCAACAACACCGAAACCTTCGCAGCGGTGCCCTGGATCATCCGCAACGGCGGCCAGGCCTACCTCGAGTGCGGCAAGCCGAACAACGGCGGCACCAAGATCTACTCGGTGAGCGGTGATGTCGAGTTGCCCGGCAACTACGAAGTGCCCATGGGCACACCGTTCTCCAAGCTGCTCGAACTGGCCGGCGGCGTGCGCAAGGGTCGCACGCTCAAGGCGGTGATTCCCGGCGGCTCGTCGTCGCCGGTGCTGCCGGCCGACATCATGATGGCCTGCACCATGGACTACGACTCCATCGCCAAGGCCGGCTCCATGCTGGGCTCGGGCGCGGTGATCGTCATGGACGACACACGCTCGATGGTCGAGTCGCTCAAGCGCCTCTCGTACTTCTACATGCACGAGTCCTGCGGTCAGTGCACCCCCTGCCGCGAAGGCACGGGCTGGCTCTACCGCGTGGTGGACCGCATCCACAACGGGCAAGGCAAGCCCAGCGACATGCAGTTGCTGGACTCCGTGGCCGGCGACATCATGGGCCGCACCATCTGTGCGCTCGGCGATGCGGCAGCGATGCCCGTGCGCGCCATGATCAAGCACTTCCGCCATGAGTTCGAGGCCCTGATTCCGGGTCACGTCCCGACGGCGCCCGTCAAGGCCTGAGTGCGAGAAGAAATACAGACATGATCGAAATCGAACTCGACGGCAAGAAGGTCGAAGTGACCGAAGGCAGCATGGTGATGCATGCGGCCGAAAAGGCGGGCACCTACATTCCGCACTTCTGCTATCACAAGAAACTCAGCATCGCGGCCAACTGCCGCATGTGCCTGGTCGACGTGGAAAAAGCGCCCAAGCCGATGCCGGCCTGCGCCACGCCCGTCACGCAGGGCATGATCGTTCGCACCAAGAGCGACAAGGCCATCAAGGCCCAGCAGTCCGTCATGGAGTTCCTGCTGATCAACCACCCGCTGGATTGCCCCATCTGCGACCAGGGCGGCGAATGCCAGCTGCAGGATCTGGCCGTGGGCTACGGCGGTTCTTCTTCGCGCTACGAAGAAGAAAAGCGCGTCGTGTTCCACAAGGACGTCGGCCCGCTGATCAGCATGGAGGAAATGAGCCGCTGCATCCATTGCACGCGCTGCGTCCGTTTCGGCCAGGAAGTGGCCGGCGTGATGGAGCTCGGCATGTCGCACCGCGGCGAGCACTCCGAAATCGAAACCTTCCTCGGCGACTCGGTCGACTCCGAACTGTCGGGCAACATGATCGACATCTGCCCGGTCGGCGCGCTCACGAGCAAGCCCTTCCGCTACAGCGCCCGCACCTGGGAACTGTCGCGCCGCAAGTCGGTGAGCCCGCACGACTCCACCGGTGCCAACCTGATCGTCCAGGTCAAGAACAACCGCGTGATGCGCGTGGTGCCGCTCGAGAACGAAGACGTCAACGAATGCTGGATTGCCGACCGCGACCGCTTCTCGTACGAAGCGCTCAACGGCACGGAACGCCTGACGCAGCCGATGCTCAAGCAGGGCGGCCAGTGGCAACAGGTCGACTGGCAGACGGCGCTTGAATACGTTGCCAACGGCCTCAAGCAGATCAAGACCGACCATGGTGCGCAAAGCATCGGCACGCTGGTCAGCCCGCACAGCACGCTCGAAGAGCTGCAACTCGCCGCCATGCTCACGCGTGAACTCGGCAGCGACAACATCGACTACCGCCTGCGCAACGCCGAATTCACGGCCTTCGAAGGCGTGCGTTGGCTCGGCACGTCGATCGCCTCGCTCACGCAAGTGCAGCGCGCGCTGGTCGTCGGTTCGAACCTGCGCAAGGAACATCCGTTGTTCGCACAGCGCATCCGCCAGGCCGTGCGCAAGGGCGCCGCGCTGTCGGTGATCACCTCGTCCAGCCTCATGGCCGACCGCGGTGCCTGGGCCATCGACGTGGCGCAAGCGTCCATCGTCGAAGCCGACCAATGGGTCGAGGCGCTGGCCGCCGTGGCCGTTGCCATCGGCCAGACCCAGGGCGCTGCCGCACCGCTGGCACCGAAGAACGAACCGGATGCCGCCGCACAAGCCATCGCAGCCTCGCTGCTGAGCGGCGAGCGCAAGGCGATTCTGCTCGGCAACGCTGCCGCGCACCACGCGCAAGCCAGCAGCCTGCTGGCCCTTGCGAACTGGATCGGCGCACAGACCGGCGCCACCGTCGGCTACCTGACCGAAGCGGGCAACACCGTGGGCGCACAGCTCGTGGGTGCCTTTCCGCAGAACGGCGGTCTCGATGCCGGTCGCATGCTCGCCGCCGGCTCCGGCCTCAAGGCCGTGCTGCTGCTGAACACCGAGCCGGTGTTCGACTCGGCCGCCGGTGCTGCCGCCGCCGATGTCATCGGCAATGCGCAGATGGTGGTCACGCTGAGCCCCTTCAAGGCCAACCTCGAGTTCAGCGACGTGCTGCTGCCCATCGCCCCGTTCACCGAAACGCCCGGCACCTTCGTCAATGCCGAAGGCCGCCTGCAAGGTTTCCATGCCGTCGTGAAGCCGCAAGGCGAAACGCGTCCGGCTTGGAAGGTGCTGCGCGTGCTGGCGAACCTGCTCGGCCTGCCGGGCTTCGCCTTCGAATCGACCGCCGAGGTGCTGGCCACCGTCGGTGACAAGGGCACCGTGCCGGCGAACGCGCTGAGCAACGCCACGTCCGCCAAGGCCGTTGCTGCCAGCGGCCCAGTGGCTGCGCCCGTGGTCGCGAGCATCTACCAGCTCGACTCGATCGTGCGTCGCGCACCGTCGCTGCAACTGACCGCCGATGCGCGCAACGCATCGACCGCACCGGGTGCGCCGGCTCAGGCCGAGGAGGCATTGGCATGATCGACACCATTCATGGCTTCGGCCTGGGGCTGGTGGCCGCAGGCTGGTGGACCGCCGTCATCTGGCCCGTGATCTGGACGCTGATCAAGATCATCGTCGTCGTGATTCCGCTGATGGGTGCCGTGGCGTACCTCACGCTGTGGGAACGCAAGGCCATCGGCTTCACGCAGATCCGTGTGGGCCCGAACCGCATCGGGCCGCTGGGCCTGCTGCAGCCGATCGCCGACGCGCTCAAGCTGATGACCAAGGAAATCATTCTTCCGACGGTCGCCAACAAGGGCCTGTTCCTGCTCGGCCCCATCATGACCATCATGCCGGCGCTCGCCGCATGGGCCGTGATTCCCTTCGGCCCTGATGTGGCGCTGGCCAACATCAACGCCGGCCTGCTGTTCGTGATGGCCATCACCTCGCTCGAGGTGTACGGCGTGATCATCGCCGGCTGGGCCTCGAACTCGAAGTACGCCTTCCTGGGCGCGCTGCGCGCCTCGGCACAGATGGTGAGCTACGAAATCGCGATGGGCTTCTGCTTCGTCGTGGTACTGATGGTCACGGGCAGCCTGAACATGTCCGACATCGTGACGGTGCAGGGCAAGGGCATGTTCCAGGACCTGGGCATCGGCTTCCTGTCGTGGAACTGGCTGCCGCTGCTGCCGATCTTCGTCGTCTACTTCATCTCGGGCCTGGCCGAAACCAACCGTCACCCGTTCGACGTGGTGGAAGGCGAGTCCGAAATCGTGGCCGGCCACATGATCGAGTACTCGGGCATGAGCTTCGCGATGTTCTTCCTGGCCGAGTACGCCAACATGTGGCTGGTCTCGATCCTGACCGTCATCCTGTTCCTCGGCGGATGGCTGCCGCCGTTCGAGTTCCTGAGCTTCATTCCAGGCTGGATCTGGCTGGGCCTCAAGACCTTCTGCGTGGTCACCATGTTCCTGTGGGTTCGCTCGACGTTCCCGCGCTTCCGTTACGACCAGATCATGCGTCTGGGCTGGAAGATCTTCATTCCCGTCACCCTGGTGTGGCTGGTCGTGGTCGGTGGCTGGATGCAGACGCCGTTCAACATCTGGAAATAAGCAGGAAGCGACGACATCATGACTGCTTCACACACCGCCGGGGGGCTCTCGCGCTCCTCCAAGCTGGCCTCCGCCCCGTTCTCGCTCAAGGACTTCCTGGGCAGCTTCATGCTGTTCGAGCTGTTCAAGGGCCTGGCCATCACGGGCAAGTACGCCTTCGCGCGCAAGATCACCGTGCAGTTCCCCGAAGAGAAGACGCCGCTGTCGCCGCGCTTCCGTGGCCTGCACGCGCTGCGCCGCTACGAGAACGGCGAAGAGCGCTGCATCGCCTGCAAGCTCTGCGAGGCCGTGTGCCCCGCGCTGGCGATCACCATCGAGTCCGACGTGCGTGACGACGGCTCGCGCCGTACCACGCGCTACGACATCGACCTGACCAAGTGCATTTTCTGCGGCTTCTGCGAAGAGAGCTGCCCGGTCGACTCGATCGTCGAGACGCACATCTTCGAATACCACGGCGAAAAACGCGGCGACCTGTACTTCACCAAGGACATGCTGCTGGCCGTGGGCGATCGCTACGAAAAAGAAATCGCGGCGAACAAGGCGGCCGACGCCAAGTACCGCTGAGCCGGCTCCGCTCGAAACCCGTACCAATCGAATTCCAATGGACGTCAAGACCGGTCTGTTCTATCTCTTTGCCGCGGTGCTGCTGTTTGCAGCCTTCCGCGTCATCACCTCCCGCAATCCCGTGTACGCCGCGCTGTACCTGGTGCTGGCTTTCTTCCAGGCCTCGGCCATCTGGCTGCTGCTGCGTGCCGAGTTCCTCGCGATCGCACTGGTGCTCGTGTACGTCGGCGCCGTGATGGTGCTGTTCCTGTTCGTCGTGATGATGCTGGACATCGACGTCGACGGCCTGCGAGAGGGCTTCTGGAAGCACTTCCCGCTGGCCGCAGGCGTGGGTGCGCTCATCGCACTCGAAATGGCCGCCGTGCTCATGGGCGGCTTCCGTCTGGGCGAAGGCCCGCGCGCCATGGCGACGACTTCGCCCAACAGCTCGAACACGCTCGAGCTGGGCAAGCTGCTGTATTCCGAATACCTGTACCCGCTCGAAATCGCCGCCGTCATCCTGCTGGTGGCCATCATTGCCGCCATTGCACTGACGCTGCGCACCCGCAAGGACAGCAAGTACGTCAACCCGTCGGACCAGGTGCGCGTGAAGGCGCGCGACCGCGTGCGCATCGTGCAGATGCCCGTCACGCGTGCGGCCGAGCCGGTGGTTGAGGCCCCGGCAGCGGATGCTGCAAAGGAAAACAAGGCATGACGATCACGCTCGGACACTTTCTCTCGCTCGGCGCGATGCTCTTCGCGCTGTCGGTGATCGGCATCTTCCTGAACCGCAAGAACCTGATCGTGCTGCTCATGGCCATCGAGCTGATGCTGCTCGCGGTCAACATGAACTTCGTGGCCTTCTCGCACTACCTGGGCGACATGCACGGCCAGATCTTCGTGTTCTTCATCCTGACGGTGGCGGCGGCCGAATCGGCCATCGGCCTCGCGTTGCTGGTCCTGTTGTTCCGCAACAAGTCGAGCATCAACGTCGACGAACTCAACTCGCTCAAGGGTTGACAGCAGTATGAGCGCAACCCTTTCCGCATCCACCTTGCTGGCCGTGCCGCTGGCACCCCTGGTCGGCGCCGCACTTGCCGGCCTGTTTGGCACGAAGTTCGGCGGCAACCACATCGGCCGCAAGGTCACGCATTCGCTGACCATCCTGGGCGTGTTCGTCGCCTTCGTGATCTCGGCGCTGACGCTGAAGTCGGTCATCGTCGACGGTGCCCGCTTCAACCAGACGCTCTACGAGTGGATGATCGTCGGCGGCCTGAAGATGGAAGTCGGCTTCCTGGTCGACGGCCTCACGGCCATGATGATGTGCGTCGTGACCTTCGTGTCGCTGATGGTCCACATCTACACCATCGGCTACATGGAGGAAGACGACGGCTACAACCGCTTCTTCTCGTACATCTCGCTCTTTACCTTCTCGATGCTGATGCTCGTCATGAGCAACAACATGCTCCAGCTGTTCTTCGGCTGGGAAGCGGTGGGCCTGGTGTCGTACCTGCTGATCGGCTTCTGGTTCAACAAGCCCACGGCCATCTTCGCGAACATGAAGGCCTTCCTGGTCAACCGCGTGGGCGACTTCGGCTTCATCCTGGGCATTGGCCTGATCGCCGCCTATGCAGGCACGCTGAACTACACCGAAGCCTTCGCCAAGGCCAACATGCTGGCCGGCATCACCTTCCCGGGCACCGAGTGGATGCTCATCACGGTGATCTGCATCTGCCTGTTCATCGGCGCGATGGGCAAGAGCGCCCAGTTCCCGTTGCACGTGTGGCTGCCCGACTCGATGGAAGGCCCGACCCCCATCTCAGCGCTGATCCACGCGGCAACGATGGTGACGGCCGGCATCTTCATGGTGGCGCGTATGTCGCCGCTGTTCGAGCTGAGCGACACGGCCCTGAGCTTCATCCTCGTGATCGGTGCCATCACCGCGCTGTTCATGGGTTTCCTGGGCATCATCCAGAACGACATCAAGCGCGTGGTTGCGTACTCGACGCTCTCGCAGCTCGGCTACATGACCGTGGCGCTCGGTGCCTCGGCCTACTCGGTCGCGGTGTTCCACCTGATGACGCACGCCTTCTTCAAGGCGCTGCTGTTCCTCGGCGCAGGCTCGGTGATCATCGGCATGCACCACAACCAGGACATCCGCTGGATGGGCGGCGTGCGCAAGTACATGCCCATCACCTGGATCACCTCGCTGCTGGGTTCGCTCGCACTCATCGGCACGCCGCTGTTCTCGGGCTTCTACTCGAAGGACAGCATCATCGAAGCCGTGCATGAAAGCCACCTGTGGGGCGCGCAGTTCGCCTACTACGCGGTGCTGGCCGGCGTGTTCGTGACGGCGTTCTACTCGTTCCGCATGTACTTCCTGGTCTTCCACGGCAAGGAACGCTACGACCAGAACCCCGACGCGCACCATGACGACCATGCGCACGATGCGCATGGCGATCACGGTCACGACGATCACGGCCATGGCCACGACGCCCACAAGCCGCACGAATCGCCGATGGTGGTCTGGCTGCCGCTGGTGCTGCTGGCGATCCCCTCGGTGGTGATCGGCTTCATGACCATCGATCCGATGCTGTTCGGCAGCTTCTTCAAGGACGCGATCTTTGTCGATGGTGCCAAGCACCACGCGATGGGCGAACTGAAGGAAGCCTTCCACGGCCCGGTCGCCATGGCGATCCACGGCCTGCAGACCGCACCGTTCTGGCTGGCACTGGCCGGCGTGGCGCTCTCGTACTACATGTACATGATGAACCCGGCGCTGCCGGCCGCCATCAAGCGGACCTTCGGCCCGCTGTACCGCCTGCTCGAGAACAAGTACTACCTCGACTGGATCAACGAGAACATCATCGCCCGCGGTACCCGCATGCTCGGTACCGGCCTGTGGAAGGGCGGTGACCAAGGCCTGATCGACGGCACGATCGTCAACGGGTCCTGGAAGGTGGTGGGGCGCGTCGCAGGTGTCATTCGCTGGCTGCAGACGGGCTTCATCTACCACTACGCCTTTGCGATGCTGCTGGGCATCTTCATCCTGATGACGTACTTCGTCTGGTTCAAACGTTGAGCCCGAACGCTGGAGAAAAAGAAAAATGGGTTTGTTGAGCCTTGCCATCTGGGTGCCGATCGCATTCGGCGCCGCGCTGCTGGCGTTTGGCCGCGACGAGCACGCCAAGGGCGTGCGCTGGGTCGCGCTCGTCGGTGCCATCGTGAGCTTCCTGGTCACGGTGCCGCTGTTTACGCGCTTCCAGAACGGAACCGCCGCGATGCAGTTCGTCGAGAAGACGAGCTGGATCTCGCGCTTCAACGTCAACTACCACCTGGGCATCGACGGCATGTCGCTGTGGCTGGTGCTGCTGACCTCGTTCATCACGGTCGTGGTCGTGATCTCGGCCTGGGAAGTGATCACCGAGCGCGTGAACCAGTACATGGGCGCGTTCCTGATCCTGTCGGGTTTCATGATCGGCGTGTTCTCCGCGCTCGACGGCATCCTGTTCTACGTGTTCTTCGAAGCCACGCTGATCCCGATGTACCTGATCATCGGCATCTGGGGCGGTCCGAACAAGATCTACGCGGCGTTCAAGTTCTTCCTGTACACGCTGCTCGGCTCGCTGCTGATGCTGGTCGCGCTGATCTTCCTGTACAACAAGTCGGGCGGCAGCTTCGACATCCTGAGCTGGCACAAGCTGCCGCTGGGTTCGACCGCGCAGACCTTCCTGTTCTTCGCCTTCTTCGCGGCCTTCGCCGTCAAGGTGCCGATGTGGCCGGTCCACACTTGGCTGCCCGACGTGCACGTTGAAGCCCCCACGGGCGGTTCGGCCGTGCTGGCCGCGGTCATGCTGAAGCTGGGTGCCTATGGTTTCCTGCGCTTCTCGATGCCCATCGCGCCTGACGCTTCGCATGAATGGGCGTGGCTCATGATCGCGCTGTCGCTCATCGCCGTGATCTACGTGGGCCTCGTTGCGCTGGTGCAGCAGGACATGAAGAAGCTGGTGGCGTACTCGTCGGTGGCCCACATGGGCTTCGTGACGCTGGGCTTCTTCATCTTCAACGAGCTCGGCGTGTCCGGCGGCATCGTGCAGATGATTGCCCACGGCTTCGTGTCGGGCGCCATGTTCCTGGGCATCGGCGTGCTGTACGACCGCGTGCACTCGCGCCAGATCGCCGACTACGGCGGCGTGGTCAACACCATGCCCAAGTTCGCCGCGTTCGCGCTGCTGTTCGCCATGGCCAACTGCGGCCTGCCGGGCACCGCCGGTTTCGTGGGCGAGTGGATGGTGATCCTGGGCGCCGTGAAGGCCAACTTCTGGATCGGCCTGGGGGCCGCCACCGCACTGATCTTCGGTGCCGCCTACACCCTGTGGATGTACAAGCGCGTGTACCTGGGCCCGGTCGCCAACGACCACGTCAAGGAACTGAAGGACATCAATGCCCGCGAGTTCCTGATGCTGTCGCTGCTGGCGATCGCCGTGCTCTGGATGGGTCTGTATCCGAAGCCTTTCACCGACGCGATGGATGCCTCCGTCGTCGAGCTTCTGCGCCATGTGGCGATTTCGAAGCTGCCCGTCTGATGCCACGCTGAAGAAGAGAACGAGATGATTGACAAACTCAGCTGGGTGACGATCTACCCCGAAATCGTGTTGCTGGTCATGGCCTGCATCATTGCGCTGGTCGACCTGTCGGACACGAGCCCGCGCCGCACCCGCACCTACATCCTGACGCTGCTCACGCTGGCGGCCGTCGCCGTGCTCACGGGCCTGGCCGCTGTCGGCGGCAAGACCGCCTACGGCTTCGGCGGCATGGTGGTGAGCGACTCCATGGGCAACTGGCTCAAGTGCTTCGCCTCGCTCGCCCTGATGGTGACGCTGGTCTACGGCCGTCCCTACGCGGCCGACCGCGAGATGCTGCGCGGCGGCGAGATGTTCACGATCAGCATGCTGGCGCTGCTGGGCATGTTCGTGATGATCGGTGGCAGCAACTTCCTGCTGATCTACCTCGGCCTCGAGCTGCTCACGCTGTCGAGCTACGCGCTCGTGGCCCTGCGCCGCGACAACGCGGTGGCCAGCGAAGCCGCCATGAAGTACTTCGTGCTCGGCGCCATGGCCAGCGGCTTCCTGCTGTACGGCCTGTCGATGATGTACGGCGCGACCGGCTCGCTCGACCTGAACGAAGTCTTCAAGGCGATCTCGACCGGCAAGGTGAACCACCAGGTGCTGGTGTTCGGCCTGGTCTTCATCGTGGCGGGCCTGGCCTTCAAGGTCGGCGCTGCACCGTTCCACATGTGGGTGCCCGACGTCTACCAGGGCGCGCCGACGGCGGTCACGCTGCTGATCGGTGCCGCGCCCGAGCTGGCTGCCTTCGGCATCATCATCCGCCTCTTGGTCGACGGCCTGCAGCCGCTGGCCATCGACTGGCAGCAGATGCTGGCCGTGCTGGCGATCGCCTCGCTGGTGATCGGCAACCTGGCGGCCATTGCGCAGAGCAACCTCAAGCGCATGCTGGCCTACTCGACCATCGCTCAGATGGGCTTCATGCTGCTGGGCCTGGTGGCGGGTTCCGACCAGCAGGGCACGCAGAACGCGCAGGCCGCCTACAGCGCCTCGATGTTCTACGTCATCACCTACGTGCTGACCACGCTGGCGAGCTTCGGCATCATCCTGCTGCTGGCGCGCGAAGGCTTCGAAAGCGAAGAGATCACCGACCTGGCCGGCCTGAACCAGCGCAGCCCGCTGTACGCCGGCGTGATGGCCATCGCGATGTTCTCGCTGGCCGGTCTGCCGCCGCTCGTCGGCTTCTACGCGAAACTGGCCGTGCTGCAGGCGCTGATCGCCTCGGGTGCCGCCATCTATATCGGCCTGGCGGTGTTCGCCGTGGTCATGTCGCTGATCGGCGCCTTCTACTACCTGCGCGTGGTCAAGGTCATGTACTTCGACGCGCCTGTCACGGCGACCACCGTGTCGGCCTCGTTCGACGTGCGCACCGTGCTCACGATCAACGGCGCGCTGATCCTGATTCTTGGCGTGCTGCCCGGCGGTCTGATGACGCTGTGCTACGACGCCATCGCGGCCACGCTGGCCCACTGACGCGGTCCGCAACACGGTGTCGCAAACCGCGTCGGTCTGGGTGGTGCTGCTGGTGGCCCTGGCGGCCGCGAACCTGCCGTTCCTCAATGAGCGCCTGTTCGGGGCGGTGCCGCTGTCGGCCAAGCACAAGTCGCTCGCCATCCGCTTCGGCGAACTGGTGGTGCTGTACTTCATTGCCGGCGGCATCGGCCTGCTGTTCGAACGCAGGGCAGGGCAGATCGCAGCCCAGGGCTGGGAGTTCTACGCGGTGACGGCTTCGCTGTTCGTCGTGCTGGCCTTCCCGGGGTTCACCTGGCGCTACCTGATGAAGCACAGGCACTGACCGACATGACTTCTCCCATCGCCACCACCGCCGACTTGCATCTGAAGGAAGCGCTCGTCAGCAGCGAAGAGCTCTTCAAGGGCAAGTTCCTGCACGCCAAGCGCGACACCATCCGCCTGCCCGACGGCCACAACGCCACGCGCGAGTACGTCGTGCATCCCGGCGCGGTGGTGGTGATTCCGCTGCTCGACGACGGCCGCGTGGTGCTGGAGCGCCAGTTCCGCTACCCGGTGGACCGCGTGATCGTCGAGTTTCCCGCGGGCAAGCTCGACGCCGGCGAAGATCCGCTGCTGTGCGGCCAGCGCGAGCTGCTCGAAGAGACCGGCTACACCGCGCGCGAATGGGCGCATGCGGGTGCCATGCACCTGGCAGTGGCGTACTCGACCGAGATCATCCACATCTACTTTGCACGCGGCCTCTCGTTGGGCGAGCGCAAGCTCGACCATGGCGAGTTTCTCGACGTGTTCACTGCCACGCCGCAGGAACTCATCGGCTGGTGCCGCGACGGCACCGTGACCGACGCAAAGACGCTCACTTGCGCCCTGTGGCTGCAGAACGTCCTCTCGGGCGCATGGGCACTGGATTGGCAGGCCGCAGCCTCGCAAGGCGGCGCGGGATAATCCGCGCATGAAGGTTCTCGATCTCCGCTGCACGCACGGCCACGGCTTCGAGGGCTGGTTCGCGTCCAACGAGGCGTTTGACAGCCAGCTCGCGAGCGGCCTCGTCGAGTGCCCCGTCTGCGGCGACACCTCGATCGTCAAGCTGCTGAGCGCACCGCGCCTGAACTTGAGCAACGCCAAGGCGCCGAAGGAAGAAGGGCGCGATGTAGCCCACACGCCATCGGCGCCCGCATCGCCATCCGCTCAAGCACCGGCAGCCACCTCGACTTCATCACCTGAAGCCCGCTGGATGCGCGCCGTGCGCGAAGTGCTGGCGAAGACCGAAGACGTCGGCGACCGCTTCGCCGACGAGGCACGCAAGATGCACTACGGCGAAACCGCCGAACGCGGCATCCGCGGCCAGGCCACGCCGGAGCAGACCGAGGCGCTGCTCGACGAAGGCATTCCGGTGATGGCGCTGCCGATACCGGCGGCGCTCAAAGAAACCCTGCAGTAACCGACCGTCCCGATCGGGTCAGGCCGTGAACTGCAGTGCGGCCAGCCGCGCGTACACGCCGCCTTGCGCGACCAGCGCCGCGTGCGTTCCCTGTTCGACGATGCCGCCGTGGTCCAGCACGATGATGCGGTCGGCCTTCTGCACGGTCGCCAGGCGGTGGGCGATCACGAGCGTGGTGCGGTTTTCCATCGCTGACTCCAGCGCGGCCTGCACCATGCGTTCGCTCTCGGCATCGAGCGCGCTGGTGGCTTCGTCGAGCAGCAGCAGCGGCGGGTTCTTCAAGATGGCTCGCGCGATGGCGATGCGCTGGCGCTGGCCGCCCGACAACCGCACGCCGCGTTCACCCAGAAAGGTGTCGTAGCCTTCGGGCAGGGCCTGCAGGAAGTCGTGCGCAAAGGCCGCACGCGCTGCGGCGTGCACCTCGTCGGCGCTGGCCTCGGGCCGGCCGTAGCGGATGTTCTCGAAGGCGCTGGCCGAAAAGATCACCGCGTCCTGCGGCACGAGGCCGATGCGGGTGCGCAGGTCGTGCAACGCGAGCGCATCGAGCGACGCGCCGTCGAGCACGATGCGGCCCGACTGCGGGTCGTAGTAGCGCAGCAGCAGCTGGAACACCGTGCTCTTGCCCGCGCCGCTCGATCCCACCAGCGCCACGGTTTCGCCGGGCGCGATGTCCAGGCTGAAATCGCGCAACGCCGGCGTGCCCGGACGCGAGGGGTAATGGAAGGTGATCGCGTCGAAGCGGATGGCGCTGCCCGCCGCGGGAACGGGCGCGACCGCCGGGCGTGCGGGTGAGGCGATGGCCGTCGGGGCATGCAGCAGTTCCATCAGGCGCTCGGTGGCGCCGGCTGCGCGCAGCAGGTCGCCGTACACCTCGCCGAGCACGGCCGTGGCGCTTGCCAGGATCGCCACGTACACCACCGTCTGGCCCAGGTGGCCGGCCGTGATGTCGCCGCGCAGCACGGCCTGCGTGCCTTCGTACAGGCCCCAGAGCAGGGCGGCCGAGGTGGCGATGATGATGAAGGCCACGAGCACCGAGCGCGCGCGCGTGCGGCGCACGGCGGTCTGGAAGGCGTTCTCGGTCGAGCCGTTGAAGCGGTCGGCCTCGCGGCCTTCGGCCGTGTAGCTCTGCACCACGGGAATCGCGTTCAGCACCTCGGCCGCGATGGCGCTCGAGTCGGCCACGCGGTCCTGGCTGGCGCGCGACAGCTTGCGCACACGGCGGCCGAACCACATGCTCGGCAGTACCACCAGCACAAGGATGCCCAGCACCTGCACCATCACATAAGGATTGGTCCAGACCAGCACCGCCAGCGCGCCCACGCCCATGACGGCATTGCGCAGGCCCATGCTCAGCGACGAGCCGACGACCGTCTGCACGAGCGTGGTGTCAGCCGTGAGGCGCGACAGCACCTCGCCGGTTTGCGTGGTCTCGAAGAAGGCCGGGCTCTGCTGCAGCACATGGCCGTAGACCGCGTTGCGCAGGTCGGCCGTGACGCGCTCGCCGAGCCAGCTCACCGTATAGAAGCGCGCGGCCGAAAACAGACCCAGCGCCACGGCCACCGCGAAGAGGGCGCCGAAGTGCTCGCGCAGCGCCATGGTCTGCGCGCCCTTGTCGGCGCTGACCAAGCCACCATCAATCAGGCTGCGCAGGGCGATAGGGAACGCCAGCGTCGTGACGGCCGCCATCACCAGGAAGACCCCCGCCAGGACGATCTGCACGCGGTAGGGGCGAAGGAAGGGGCGCAACCCCGACAGCGAGCGGGGCGAACCCTTGGCTGCGGAGGACGACGGAGGGGAAGAAGCCATGGGCGCGGATTCTACCGAGCCCTTGCCTTCACAAAGGTCGCCTTGACAGTAATTGCCATGGCAACTAATATTTTCCGCATGAGCGATGCCCCCATTTCCCCGGTTCCTCCGACGACCGACGAGGCCGTGCGCGCGCCCGTCGATTTCTATCGCGCCGAGGACTACCGCGCCGAAGAGAGCATCGGCTACCTCATGCGCCGCATCGTCACGTCCGTGGGCCAGACGGTCGGCACGCGCATGTGCGAGCCCGGCAGCCCCACCTATCCGCAGTGGGTGCCGCTGTACAAGCTGCACGTCGGCGCCGCCACCACCGTGGCCGAACTGGCCCGCGCCTGCGAGCTCGACACCGGCGCCATGACGCGCCTGCTCGACCGCCTCGAAGCCAAGGGCCTGTGCCGCCGCGTGCGCTCGCTCGAAGACCGCCGCGTGGTCAACATCGAACTCACCGACGAAGGCCGTGCGGCCGCGAAGGAAGTGCCCTATGTGCTGAGCCGGGTGCAGAACGAGTACCTGGCCGGCTTCACCACCGAAGAATGGGAGCAGCTCAAGGACTACTTGCGCCGCATCCTCGACAACGCACAGGGCCTCGCGGCCCGTGGAGAGAAGAATGACTGAGTCTTTCGCCGTGCGCGCGCTGCGTCGCACGCCTGTCGTGGCCGCCGCATTGGCGGTGGTCGCGCTCGCCGGCTGCGCCGACATGGCCGGCATCGCCTCGCACGCCACGCTGCGCGATGCGTCCACGCTCGGCATCGCGGCCGACCCCGCGCGCGCCACGGTGCCCAGCCTGGACAGCCAGTGGTGGCAGGCCTTCGGCGACAGCCAGCTCAACGCGCTGGTCGACCAGGCCGTGGCCGGCAACCCGAACCTGCAAGTCGCGCGTGCGCGGCTGGTGCGTGCGCAGGCCTCGGCGGACATCGCCGGCGCGGCGCTGCTGCCCAAGGTCGGCGCCGACCTCAACCTGAACCGCCAGAAGTTCAACAGCAACTACATCTACCCGGCGCCGCTGGGCGGCTCGACGCAGAACATCGGCCTGCTGCAGCTCGGCGCGAGCTGGGAGCTCGACTTCTTCGGCAAGAACCGCAGCGCACTCGACACCGCCCTCGGCGCAGCCAATGCCGCCGCGGCCGACGCCGATGCCGCGCGCGTGCTGCTCGCTAGCAACGTGGCGCGCAGCTACTTTCAGTGGGCGCGCCTGAACGAACAGGTCGAAGTGGCCAGGCGCACGCTGGCCCAGCGCGACGAAACCTTCAAGCTCGTGCGCGACCGCGTCTCGGCCGGCCTCGACACCCGCCTCGAACTGCGCCAGAGCGAAGGCGGCCTGCCTGAAGCGCGCCAGCAGATCGAAGCGCTCAACGAGCAGATCGCGCTGCAGCAGCACGCACTCGATGCGCTCGTGGGCCAGCCCAACGTGTCGGCCTCGCTCAAGCCGCCGGTGCTCGCCGGCGTGAAGCCGATGGCGCTGCAGGCGAACATTCCGGCCGACCTGCTGGGCCGCCGCGCCGACATCGCCGCCGCGCGCTGGCGCGTCGAAGCCGCCACCAGCGACGTGGCCAATGCCAAGACCCAGTTCTATCCCAACGTGAACCTCACGGCCTTTGCCGGCTTCCAGAGCTTGGGGCTAGGCAAGCTGCTCAAGTCGGGCAGCGAGCAGTGGGGCGTGGGCCCGGCCATCCACCTGCCGATCTTCGAAGGCGGGCGCCTGCGTGCCAACCTGCGCGGCAAGTCGGCCGACCTCGACGTGGCCATCGAAAGCTACAACGCCACGGTGCTCGACGCCGTGCGCGACGCGGCCGACCAGGTGTCGAGCGCGCAGTCGATCACGCGCCAGCAGACCGAGCAGCGCGCCGCGCAGACGGCCGCCGAAGGCGCCTACGACATTGCCGTGCAGCGCTACCGCGCGGGCCTGGGCAACTACCTCAACGTGCTGACCGCCGAAACCGCCGTGCTGGCCCAGCGCCGGCTCGCGGTCGACCTGGCGGCCCGCGCCCTCGACACGCAGGTGGGCCTGGCGCGCGCCCTGGGCGGCGGCTGGCAGCCACCCGCCACCGCCACGGCTGCGGCCCCGACGGCTGCCACCCAGAACTGATTTGCTGATCCGCCTTCTTCGGAAAGAACTCCATCATGAGCGATAACAACACTCCGACATCCGCTTCCGCCACGCCTTCCAACGGGCCCACCACCGCAGCGCCCGAGGCGCCTGCAAGCAACGGCAAGCGCCGCCGCGCACTCACCGCCCTCACCGCCGTGGTGCTGGTCGCCGGTGGCGGCTGGGGCCTGTACGAATGGCTGGTCGCCAGCCACTACGAGAACACCGACAACGCCTACGTGCAGGGCAACGTCATCCAGATCACGCCGCAGATCGGCGGCACCGTCATGGCCATCGGCGCCGACGACACCGACTTCGTGAAGGCCGGCCAGCCGCTGGTGCAGCTCGACCCGGCCGATGCCAAGGTCGCGCTCGAGCAGGCCGAGGCCGCGCTCGCACAGGCCGTGCGCCAGGTGCGCACGCTGTACGCCAACAACGGCTCGCTGGCCGCGCAGGTCACGCTGCGCCAGTCCGACATCGCCAAGGCCCAGAGCGACATCGCCAAGGCGCAGGACGACCTGCAGCGCCGCCGTGCACTGTCGGGCAACGGCGCCGTGTCGAAGGAAGAACTCAACCACGCCGAGACGCAACTGGCCAACGCCAAGAGCGCACTGGCCGCCGCACAGGCCGGCGTGGTCGCCGCGCGCGAGGCGCTGGCCAGCAACCAGTCGCTGACCGAAGGCACCAGCGTGCCCCAGCACCCGAGCGTGCTGGCCGCTGCGGCCAAGGTGCGCGAGGCCTACCTCGCCACGCAGCGCGTGGCCATGCCCGCACCGGTCGACGGCTACGTCGCCAAGCGCACCGTGCAGCTGGGCCAGCGCGTGGCCGCCGGCACGCCGATGATGTCGATCGTGCCGTTGCACCAGCTGTGGGTCGACGCCAACTTCAAGGAAGTGCAGCTGCGCAACATCCGCATCGACCAGCCCGTGAAGCTCACGGCCGACGTGTACGGCAAGAAGGTCGAGTACACCGGCAAGGTCGCCGGCCTGGGCGTGGGCACCGGCGCCGCCTTTGCGCTGTTGCCGGCGCAGAACGCCACCGGCAACTGGATCAAGGTGGTGCAGCGCGTGCCCGTGCGCATCGCGCTCGACCCCGAGCAGCTCAAGGCCAACCCGCTGCGCATCGGCCTGTCGATGGACGCCGAGATCGACATCACGCAGAAGACCGGCAAGATGCTGGCCGACGCGCCGCGCAGCACCGCCTTCGCGCAGACGCAGGTCTACAGCCAGCTCGACCGCGGCGCTGACGCCGAGGTGGACCGCATCGTGGCCGCCAACCTCGGCCGCGGCGCGCCCACGGCGGCCGTGAGCCGTCCGGCGGCCTCCAACGCGGCACCGGCCGCGCACGTCGCCACGCAGGGCCAGCCGGGCTGATCGCAGCGCTGATTCGCTGAACCTTCACACCCGCGCCATGGCCACTGCTGCTCCCGCTTACATCGCGCACCCCCCGCTCGAGGGCTCCGCCCGCGTGTGGGGCACGGTCGCGCTGTCCGCCGCCACCTTCATGAACGTGCTCGACTCGTCGATCGCGAACGTGTCGCTGCCGGCCATCTCGGGCGACCTTGGCGTGAGCACCACGCAAGGCACCTGGGTCATCACCAGCTTCGCGGTGGCCAACGCCATCGCGGTGCCGCTCACGGGTTTCATGACACAGCGCTTCGGCCAGGTGCGCCTGTTCATGGCCAGCGTGATCCTGTTCATGATCGCCTCGCTGCTGTGCGGCCTGGCGCCCAACATGACCACGCTGATCGCCTTCCGCGCGCTGCAGGGCTTCGTCGCGGGCCCGATGATTCCGCTGTCGCAGACGCTGCTGCTGTCGAGCTACCCGCGCGCCAAGGCGGGCCTGGCCATGGCCATGTGGTCGATGACCACGCTGGTTGCGCCGGTGATGGGGCCGCTGCTGGGCGGCTGGATCACCGACAACATCTCGTGGCCGTGGATCTTCTACATCAACATCCCGGTCGGCATCGTGGCCGCGGCCATCACCTGGACGCTGTATCACAAGCGCGAGAGCAAGACGCACAAGGTGCCGATCGACGCCATCGGGCTGGCGCTGCTGGTGCTGTGGGTCGGCTCGATGCAGCTCATGCTCGACAAGGGCAAGGAGCTCGACTGGTTCCACTCGGCCGAGATCGTCACGATGGCCGTGGTGGCCGTGGTCGGCTTTGCGTTCTTCCTGGTCTGGGAGCTGACCGACAAGCACCCGGTGGTCGACCTGTCGCTGTTCAAGCGCCGCAACTTCTGGTCGGGTGCGGTGGCCACAGCCATTGCCTACGGCCTGTTCTTCGGCAACGTGGTGCTGCTGCCGCTGTGGCTGCAGCAGTGGATGGGCTACACCGCCACGCAGGCGGGGATGATCATGGCGCCCGTCGGGATGCTGGCGATCTTCTTCTCGCCCGTGGTGGGGCTCACGGTGGCCAAGATCGACCCGCGCCGCTACGCGACCTTCTCGTTCCTCGTGTTTGCGCTGGTGCTGTGGATGCGCTCGAACTTCAACACGCAGGCCGACTTCGTGACGATCATCATTCCGACGATCATTCAGGGCATCGCGATGGCGTTCTTCTTCATCCCGCTCGTGACCATCACGCTGTCGGGCCTCACGCCCGACCGCATTCCGGCCGCGTCGGGGCTGTCGAACTTCCTGCGGATCACGGCGGGCGCGATGGGCACGTCGATCGCCACCACGCTGTGGGACAGCCGCGCGGCGCTGCATCATGCGCAGCTCGTGGAGTCGGTGAACCCCGGCAACAGCGCGGCCACCAGCGCCATTGCGGGGCTGACGGGCAGCGGCTTCAGCACCGAGCAGGTGCTCGGGCAGATCAACCGCCTCGTCGACCAGCAGGCGTTCATGCTCGCAACGAACGACATCTTCTATGCCTCGGCGGTGCTGTTCCTGCTGCTGATTCCGCTGGTGTGGCTGGCGCGGCCGCAAAAGGGCGGCGCGGGCGGCGATGCGGCGGCCGGCGCGCACTGACAACGCGCCTCCTTCTCCTCATCACCCCAGGCTCCTTCGGGACCCTGGGGTTTTTTACGCGCCCAGCGCCTTCAACACGTCATGGCACGCGCCCATCGTGTGGTAGTCGGTCTTGCCGGCCGGGCTCTTCTCGTCGCTGATCTTCGCGTTCTGCGGCGTGAGGATGCGGTACCACGCACCGTGCGCGTGGTCGACGAAGTGGTTCCAGCTGTACGCCCAGATGCGGTCGTACCAGTCCCAGTAGCCGGCGTCGCCCGTGCGCACCGCGAGCAGGGCGGCGGCGGCGAAGCTCTCGGCCTGCACCCAGAAGTACTTGTCGCCGTCGCACACCGCGCCGTCGGGCCCGAAGCCGTAGACCAGCCCGCCGTGCGTGGCGTCCCAGCCGCGCTGCATCGCGGTGTCGAAGAAGTGGCGCGCGCGCGGCACGATCCATTCGGTGCCGGGCGCGTCGGGGCCCAGGTGGCTGTCGAGCTGCAGCAGCAGCTTGGTCCATTCGGTGAGGTGGCCGGTCTGGAAACCCCAGGGCCGGAAGATGTTGGTCTTGTCGCCGCGGTTGTAGTCCCAGTCGACCGACCAGTCCTGGCGGTAGTGTTCCCACACCAGCCCGTCGGCGAGCGCGGCCTGCCGGCCCGTGATGCTTTCGGCCAGCGCGCGTGCGCGCTCGAGGTAGAAGGGCTCGCGCGTGGCGTCGTAGGCCGCGAGCATGGCCTCGCAGGCGTGCATGTTGGCGTTCTGGCCGCGGTAGGGGCCGACCTGCCAGTTTGGGGTGGCCTCGTCGGCGTACAGCTGGTGCGCCGGCTCCCAGAAATGCTGCTCCATCAGGTCGCGGGTGCGCGCGAGGCCGGCGCGCGCTTCCTCGACGCCGGCCATCAGCGCATGCGCGTGCGCGAGCAGCACGAAGGCCATGCCGTAGCAATGTTGCGTGCCGTCCTGCACGGTGGCTTGATGGCCATCCCAGTCGATCTGCCATGCATAGCCACCATTCGGCTGCGCATGCGCGGTCTGCAAAAACGCGAGGCCGTGCCGCACCGCCGCAAGGTCGTCGGGCCGGCCGAAGCGGCGCCACGCCATCGCGTGGTTGAACACGAAGCGCGTGCTGCTCACGAGGTGGCGCGTGCGGCGGTCGTACACCGTGCCGTCGTCCTTGAAGAAATGGAAGAAGCCGCCCGAGGCATCGCGGCTGCGCGGCGCGTAGAACGCCAGCGTGTGTGCGATGTGGCCTGTGAGGAATTCGGGCGAGCGGAAGTTCGGCTGGTTCGGCATGGCGGTGATGGATTCAATCCGGGTGAAAGAGCATCGTTGCAGTGCAGCGAGCGCGCAAGTTTTTCGCGAAGGGCGCATGCACGGTCGAGCGCCTCATGCCTGTGCGCGTGCACGCATCGCGCGTTCGCAGGTGGGCGTGTTGCAGTGCGCAATGTCGTCGGGACGACAGTCGCTCGCGCAGAGGCCGCGCACTCTGTGAATGGTTGCAGTGCAGCATAGGCATTTGCCCCAGTATGCAATTGCATAGCGGCCCCCAACAATCGGTCCGCGCTCGATGGTGGCGCATTGAGATGGACCGCATGACCGATTTCTTTTTTCCGCACACGGACGACGCCGCGAGATGAGCGACGTCATTCTTGAAACACGCCAGCTCACCAAGGAATTCAAGGGATTCACCGCGGTCAGCAAGGTTGACCTCTCGGTGAAGCGCGGCTCGATCCACGCGCTCATCGGCCCCAACGGTGCCGGCAAGACGACCTGCTTCAACCTGCTCACGAAGTTCCTCGAGCCGACCGCCGGCACGATCCTGTTCAACGGGCACGACATCACGGGCGAACGCCCGGCGCAGATTGCGCGGCGCGGCGTGATCCGCTCGTTCCAGATCTCCGCGGTGTTCCCGCACCTCACGCTGCTCGAGAACGTGCGCCTGGGCCTGCAGCGCAAGCTGGGCACCTCGTACCACTTCTGGAAGAGCGAGAAGTCGCTCAAGCCGCTCGATGCGCGCGCCCGCGAACTGCTCGCCGAGGTGGGCCTCGAAGACCTGGCCGACGAACAGACCGTCAACCTGCCCTACGGCCGCAAGCGCGCGCTCGAGATCGCCACCACGCTGGCCATGGAACCCGAACTGATGCTGCTCGACGAACCCACGCAAGGCATGGGCCACGAAGACGTGCACCGCGTGGCCGAGCTCATCAAGCGCGTGTCGGCCGGACGCACCATCCTGATGGTCGAACACAACATGAGCGTGGTCTCGACCATTGCCGACACCATCACGGTGCTGCAGCGCGGCGCCGTGCTGGCCGAAGGCCCGTACGCCGAAGTCTCGAAGAACCCGCAGGTGATGGAAGCCTACATGGGCACCACCGACGGCCAGATGCAGGGGGCTCACTGACATGACCGCTGCACTCGAAATCAAGGGCCTGCAGGCCTGGTACGGCGAATCGCATGTGCTGCACGGCGTCGACATGGTCGTGCAGCCGGGCGAAGTCGTCACCTTGCTGGGCCGCAACGGCGCGGGCCGCACGACGACGATGCGCGCCGTGATGGGACTCACCGGCGCCCGCAAGGGCAGCATCAAGGTCAACGGCGTCGAGACCATTTCGATGGCGACGCACCGCATCGCGCACCTGGGCATCGGCTATTGCCCCGAAGAGCGCGGCATCTTCGCCAGCCTCTCGTGCGAAGAAAACCTGATGCTGCCGCCCGAGCTGAAGGGCGCGGGGCCGGGCATGTCGGTCGACGAGATCTACGCCATGTTCCCCAACCTGGCCGAGCGCCGCCACAGCCAGGGCACGCGCCTGTCGGGCGGCGAGCAGCAGATGCTCGCGGTGGCGCGCATCCTGCGCACCGGCGCCAAGTTGCTGCTGCTCGACGAGATTTCCGAAGGCCTGGCGCCGGTCATCGTGCAGGCGCTGGCCCGCATGATCACCACGCTGCGCGCCAAGGGCTACACCATCGTCATGGTCGAGCAGAACTTCCGCTTCGCCGCGCCGCTGGCCGACCGTTTCTACGTGATGGAGCACGGCCGCATCGTCGAGAAATTCGGTGCGTCCGAACTCGAAGCCAAGATGCCCGTGCTGACCGAGCTGCTCGGCGTCTGAGTTCTTTCACCCCTTCTTGCTACTGCCGGAGACACCCAATGAAAAATCAGCTCACCGCTTTCGCCCTGGCTTTCACCGCACTGGCGCTCGCTGCGTCCGCCCAGGCGCAAGGCCAGGACAAGATCAAGATCGGCTTCATCACCGACATGTCGAGCCTGTACGCCGACCTCGAAGGCAAGAACGGCGCGCTGGCGATCCAGATGGCCATCGACGACTTCGGCGGCAAGGCGGCCGGCAAGCCGGTCGAGCTGCTCACGGTCGACCACCAGAACAAGCCCGACATCGCCGCCTCGAAGGCGCGCGAGTGGATCGACACGCAAGGCCTGAGCATGGTCTTCGGCGGCACCAACTCGGGCGTCGGCCTGGCGCTGGCCAAGGTCGCGGCCGAGAAGAAGCGCGTGTACTTCAACAACGGCGCGGCCTCGTCGGTGCTCACCAACGAACAGTGCTCGCCCTACACCGTGCACTACGCCTACGACACCGTCGCGCTCGCCAAGGGCACCGGCTCCGCGGTGGTCGACGGCGGCGGCAAGAGCTGGTTCTTCCTCACGGCCGACTACGCCTTCGGCCATGCGCTCGAAGCCGACACCTCCACCGTCGTGAAGGCCAAGGGCGGCACGATCGTCGGCGCGGTGCGCCACCCGCTCAACGCGTCCGACTTCTCGTCGTTCCTGCTGCAGGCGCAGAACTCCAAAGCACAGATCCTGGGCCTGGCCAATGCGGGCGGCGACACCGTCAACAGCATCAAGGCGGCGAAAGAATTCGGCATCGGCAAGACCATGAAGCTGGCCGGCCTGCTGATCTTTTTGAGCGACGTGCACAGCCTGGGCCTGAAGAACACCGAAGGCCTGCAGTTCACCACCAGCTGGTACTGGGACCTGAACGACGAGACCCGCAAGTTCTCCAAGCGCTTCTTCGACAAGACCAAGCGCATGCCCACCGAAATCCAGGCCGCCGACTACTCGGCCACCATGACCTACCTCAAGGCCGTGGACGCCGCCAAGACCGACGATGCCGACAAGGTCATGGCCGAGCTCAAGAAGATGAAGATCAACGACTTCTTCGGCACCGGCCAGATCCGTCCCGACGGCCGCTACGTGCACGACATGTACCTGATGCAGGTCAAGTCGCCCGCCGAATCGAAGACGCCGTGGGACTACTACAAGCTCGTGAAGAAGCTGCCCGGCGACACCGTGTTCACCACCAAGGCCGAGTCCAAGTGCACGCTCTGGAAGTGACACCACCGAACACCCCACAGGAACACCATTCATGAAGACCACCACATTCGCTCTCTCCGCCGTATTCGCCGCCGCCGCGCTGGCCGCCGGTGCCGCCCAGGCGCAGGACAAGGTCAAGATCGGCTTCATCACCGACATGTCGAGCCTGTACGCCGACGTCGAAGGCAAGAACGGCGCGCTGGCGATCCAGATGGCCATCGACGACTTCGGTGGCAAGGTCAACGGCATGCCCATCGAGCTGCTCACGGCCGACCACCAGAACAAGGCCGACATCGCCGCCTCGAAGGCGCGCGAGTGGATCGACACGCAGGGCCTGACCATGCTGTTCGGCGGCACCAGCTCGGGCACCGGCTTGGCCATGGCCAAGGTGGCGCAGGAGAAGAAGCGCGTGTTCATCGTGAACGGTGCCGGCAGCTCGGCGCTCACCAACGAACAGTGCACCCCCTACACCGTGCACTACGCCTACGACACCGTGGCGCTCGCCAAGGGCACCGGCTCGGCCGTCATCGGCCGCGGTGACAAGAGCTGGTACTTCCTGACCGCCGACTACGCCTTCGGCCAGGCGCTCGAAGCCGACGCGACCAAGGTCGTGAAGGAAAAGGGCGGCACCGTGCTGGGCAGCGTGAAGCACCCGCTGAACACCTCCGACTTCTCGTCGTTCCTGCTGCAGGCGCAGAACTCCAAGGCCCAGGTGCTGGCGCTGGCCAATGCTGGCGGCGACACCATCAACAGCATCAAGGCCGCGAAAGAGTTCGGCATCACCAAGAACATGAAGATGGTGGGCCTGCTGGTGTTCGTCACCGACGTGCACAGCCTGGGCCTGAAGAACACCGAAGGCCTGCTGCTCACCACGAGCTGGGACTGGAACCTCGACGACAAGACGCGCGCCTTCGGCAAGCGCTTCTTCGAGAAGACCAAGCGCATGCCCACCGACATCCAGGCCGCCGACTACTCGGCCACCATGACCTACCTGAAGGCCGTGCAGGCCTCCAAGACGGTCGATGCCGACAAGGTCATGGCCACGCTGAAGTCCACGCCCATCGACGACTTCTATGCCAAGGGCAACATCCGCGCCGACGGCCGCTTCGTGCACGACATGTACCTGGTGCAGGTCAAGTCGCCGGCCGAATCCAAGCAGCCGTGGGATTACTACAAGGTGATCCAGAAGCTCAAGGGCGAAGAAGTCTTCACGACCAAGGCCGAAAGCCGCTGCGCCCTCTGGAAGTGACCTCCCGCGGGCGCCCCTGCGGCGCCCGGGTTCGTTGAAACGCTTATGAACATTTCCCTTCCCGCCTTGTTGAGCCAGCTCCTTCTGGGGCTGGTCAACGGCTCGTTCTACGCCATCCTGAGCCTCGGGCTGGCGGTGATCTTCGGTTTGCTCAACGTCATCAACTTCGCGCACGGCGCGTTGTTCATGCTCGGAGCCGTCCTCACCTGGATGGCCATGGAGTACCTGGGCGTCAACTACTGGGTGATGCTGATCGCCGCGCCGATCCTCATCGGCCTGTTCGGCGTGGTCATCGAACGGTTGCTGCTGCGCTGGATCTACAAGCTCGATCACCTCTACGGCCTGCTGCTCACGCTGGGCCTCACGCTGCTGATCGAAGGCGTGTTCCGCTCGGTCTACGGCGTGTCGGGGTTGCCCTACGACGCGCCCGATGCGCTGTCGAGTGCCACCGACCTGGGCTTCATGGTGCTGCCCAACTACCGCGCCTGGGTCGTCGTGGCGTCGCTGGTGATCTGCTTCGCGACCTGGTACGTGATCGAGAAGACCCGCCTGGGCGCCTACCTGCGCGCCGGCACCGAGAACCCGCGGCTCGTGGAGGCCTTCGGCGTCAACGTGCCGCTGATGATCACGCTGACCTACGCCTTCGGCTGTGCGCTCGCCGCCTTCGCCGGCGTGCTGGCCGCACCGGTGATGCAGGTGTCGCCGCTGATGGGGCAGAACCTCATCATCGTGGTGTTCGCGGTGGTCGTGATCGGCGGCATGGGCTCCATCATGGGCGCCATCCTCACGGGCCTGGGCCTGGGCGTGATCGAAGGGCTCACCAAGGTTTTCTATCCCGAGGCTTCCTCGACGGTTGTGTTCGTGATCATGGTCATCGTGCTGTTGATTCGCCCCGCCGGCCTGTTCGGCAAAGAGAAGTAAGGCGAACGGCATGAACATGAAAAAAATCTCCACTGTCGTCTACGCCTTGCTGCTGGTTGCGCTGGTGCTGGCGCCGTTCTTCGGTGCCTACCCGGTGTTCGTGATGAAGCTCATGTGCTTCGCACTGTTCGCCGCGGCCTTCAACCTGCTGCTGGGCTACACGGGCCTGCTGTCCTTCGGCCATGCGGCCTTTCTGGGTGGCTCGGCATACGTGGCGGGCCACGCCATCAAGGTCTGGGGCCTCACGCCCGAGCTGGGCCTCATTGCGGGCACGCTCACCGGCGCCTTGCTGGGCTGGCTGTTCGGCGTGCTGGCCATCCGGCGCCAGGGCATTTACTTCGCGATGATCACGCTGGCGCTCGCGCAGATGATGTTCTTCGTCGCGCTGCAGGCCAAGTTCACGGGCGGCGAAGACGGCCTGCAGGGCGTGCCGCGCGGCAAGCTCTTCGGCGTCATCGACTTGTCGAACGACCTCACCATGTACTACGTGGCGCTGGTCGTCGTGGTCGCGGCCTTCCTGCTGATCGTGCGCACCATCCACTCGCCGTTCGGGCAGGTGCTCAAAGGCATCAAGGAAAACGAGCCGCGTGCGCTCTCGCTGGGCTACGACGTGGGCCGCTTCAAGCTGCTGGCCTTCGTGATCTCGGCCGCGCTGTCGGGCCTGGCCGGTTCGCTCAAGACGCTGGTGCTGGGCTTTGCCACGCTGTCCGACGTGCACTGGACCGCCTCGGGCCAGGTCATCCTGATGACCTTGGTCGGCGGCCTGGGCACGCTGTCGGGTCCCATCGTGGGCTCGGCGGTGGTGGTGCTGCTGGAAAACAAGATCGGCGAACTCGGCAGCTTCCTGGCGCGCGTCACCACCATCGACTGGTTCAACACGCTGGGCGAGTCGGTCACCATGGTCACGGGCCTGATCTTCGTGATCTGCGTGCTGGCCTTCCGCAAGGGCATCATGGGCGAGATCATCGCGTTCATCGATCGGCGTCGCACGAAGTAGCGACGCAGGCGCCGCGACGGCGGCAGACGATGCCCGTGCGCATCGTCTGCGCCGTCAGGGCGTCAAAGCGAGGTGGTTACCCTCCCTGCGGAGCCACCGCTTGTGCCCCCTGTGCGCGGGGCGCAGAATTTGGCTCCCACTTCGAGGAGCCGGCCATGGCCCTTCCGTACTTTGTCCTCACACCCGATCGGCGCGAAACGCCGCTCAACGTGCTTGGCACGCAGGTGACGGTGCTGGCGTCGAACGCCTCGACGCAGAGCTACGGCGTCACCTTCCAGCGCGGTGACGAAGGCACGGGACCGCCGCCGCACAGCCACGACTGGGACGAGTCGTTCTACGTGCTTGGCGGCGAGGTCGAGTTCCACTGCGACGGCCAGGCCCACCGGTGCCAGCCCGGCACGCTGGTGCATGTGCCGCGCGGCACGGTGCATGGCTTTCACTACGGCAAGGGCGGCGGCCAGATGCTCGAGATCACCGGGAAGGGCGCGATGGCCGCGCAGATGTTCACCGCGATCGACCGCGAGATCCCGGTGGGGCCGGCGCCGGACATTCCGAAGCTGCTGGCGGTGCTGGAGCGCAATGGCGTGACGGTCTCCGCGTGAGTCGTGCCCCTCATCGGCACTGACAAGCCGACCCTGTCCAAAACCACCGGTTCCGGTGGCGACGCCGCATGCAGCGCTCGGCACAATCATCCGCACCCGGCCGCACAGGCCCACACCGACAAGAAGAG
Source organism: Variovorax sp. EBFNA2 (assembly GCF_033802765.1). Classification (NCBI taxonomy): domain Bacteria; kingdom Pseudomonadati; phylum Pseudomonadota; class Betaproteobacteria; order Burkholderiales; family Comamonadaceae; genus Variovorax; species Variovorax sp. EBFNA2. The sequence goes on along the minus strand of NZ_CP138496.1, from coordinate 4,349,179 downwards.
GGAGGAGGCCCCCATGCGCAGACGACTGCTCGCACTTTTCATGGCGCTCGCGCTGACGGGGTGCATGACCCCGCCGACGCTGCCGCCGGATGGCGGCAAGCTCGCGAAGGGCGCCAAGGTCGGCCTGCTCGTCCGGATGCCCGCATCCGCGGAACACATGCATGTGGGCACGACCGTCTTCAACAACTTCTCGACCCCGTACCCGTTCCCTTGGAACCCCACGGCCAAGGTCTACGAGGCCTTCACGTCGGAGCTGGAGAAGGCGGGCTTCCAGGTGGTTCGGTTGACGAGCTTTGCCACGACCTCCGTCAACGCGCTGGCCATCTTCAAGCACGATCAATGGATCGCGAATCCTGCGCAGGCGTGGGCTGCACGCAAACTGAAGGACGATCAGATCGCTGCGGTGGTTCTCGTCGAGGCGACGCGGACGCAGGCGCGCATGGAGTGCACCGGCGGCCCCTGCGGCGAGAGCGTCATGCAGAACTCGGGCCTCTTCACGCGCGGCATGCTGGCGTCGACGCGGTACTTCGCGGTGCCCGCGATCGAAGCCAAGGTCTTCGTCATGGACCCGCCGCTGAACCTCGCGGCCTACGAGCCGATGCTCGCCCAGCAGCGGCAACGGGTGCGGCAACTCAAGGATTTCCAGGAACCGCGCGACCTCAAACGGCTGAGCAGCACCGAGCTTGCGCCGGTCGCTACGGCAATCGATGGCTACGTCCGCGCGCTGTCGCGCAACACGGCGCAGGCGTTGAGCCAGGGCGTGAAGTAGCCCTTCGCACTGTGCTTCGGCTCACAACCGCAGCGGCGCCGCATACCCCGTCATCTCGAGGTACCCGCGCCCCACGCGCTGGCCTTGCTGCACATCACGCAGCTCGCTCAGGCCTTCCCAGTACACGCCGCCCGTCGAGCCACGGCTGTCCAGTTCCTGGTCGTCGAGCAGCGCCTGCACCTCGAAGCGGCCCGCGGGCGTGTCGATGCGCCAGTGCGTGGGGTAGCTCGCGCGCGTGCGCGGGCTGGTCCAGCTGCGCAGGGCGTCGAAGCGCACCTCGCCGGGCTGGAAGATGCGCGCCGCGCCGCCGCGCGGGCGGAACGAGCCGCCGGACCACAAGGCGCTGCCGTCGCGGCGGCGCAGGTGGAAGGCGGTGAGCGCGCTGCCGTCGTCGAGGTTCATGCCGATCCAGTCCCAGCCCACGGCCTCGGGGTGCATCAGCGCCTCGCTCCATTCATGGTCGAGCCACGCGGTGCCGGCGATCTCGAAGGGGGCCTGGCCCTGCAAGGTGAGGCGGCCTTGCGCCTGCAGCTGCGGTTCGCTGTAGTAGTAGCTCGCCTGCTCGGGGTCGGGGCCTTTGCGCGACAGGCCTTCGCGGCCCTGCAGCAGCACCGGCTGCGACGGCGCAAAGCGCAGGTCGAGCGTGAACTCGCCGGCCGGAATGCGCGCGGTGTAGGTGCCGCTGCCGGCATCGCGCACCAGCGACCAGTCGCGCAACCGCACGTCGGTGTCGGTTTCGCTGGCCGAGGCCACGTCGAAGCCCGCACGCGCGATGCGCTGGTCGTGCCGCAGCACGCGGCCTTCGAGGTCGGTGACGGCCGCGTGCGCGAACACGAGTTGCTTGGCGGCGAAGGCCGAGCGCATGGCCTGCGTGGCATCGACGCGCGAGCGGAAGAAGGTCACCTGGAAGCCGAACGCGCGGCCCGCGGCGGTTTGCCCGTGGCCGGTGATGTACCACCACTCGGTGCGCAGCTCGGGGTGGCTGCCGAAGTCGCGCGGAAACTGCAACGCTTTTGCGGGCAGGGCCCATCCGGCATGCGGCGCGCCCGAGGCGGCCAGCGCGGCCAGCAGCAGGAGCTGCCGCCGCGCGATGAGGCCACCGGGTGGGCGCGTAGACATCAACCCGCCACCAGCGCGTCGATGCGTTGCTGCGCCGGCGCGATGTCGCCGAAGGCGTTGCGCACCCAGTCGGCGTCGTGGTAACTCGGCAGGTAGCGTTCGCCCGCGTCGCACAGCAGCGAAAGAATCGAGCCCTGCTGGCCGGCCGCGCGCATCTCGTGCGCGACGGCCAGCATGCCGACGAAGTTGGTGCCGGTCGACGGGCCGACCTTGCGGCCCAGCAGCGCCGACAGCGCATGCATGGCGGCCACCGAGTCGAGGTTGGGCACTTCGAGCATGCGGTCGACCAGCGTGCGCACGAAGCTGGGCTCCACGCGCGGACGGCCGATGCCTTCGATGCGCGAACCGGGTGCGGTCAGCGTCGTGTCGCCGCTGCGGTGGTAGGCCGAGAACACCGAGCCTTCGGGGTCGGCCACGCACACCTGCGTGTCGTGGCAGCGAAAGCGCACATAGCGCCCGATGGTGGCGCTGGTGCCGCCGGTGCCGGCGCCCACCACGATCCACGCGGGCACCGGGTGCCGCTCGCGCGCCATCTGCTGGAACATGCTCTCGGCGATGTTGTTGTTGCCGCGCCAGTCGGTCGCACGCTCGGCGTACGTGAACTGGTCCATGTAGTGGCCGCCGCTGCGCTCGGCCAGCGCGCGGGCCTCGTCGTACACCTGCGCCGCGTGGTCGACGAAGTGGCAGCTCGCGCCGTAGAAGGCGATCTGCGCGACCTTCTCGGGCGAGGTGCTGCGCGGCATCACCGCGATGAAGGGCAGGCCCAGCAGCCGCGCGAAGTAGGCCTCGCTCACTGCGGTGGAGCCGCTCGAGGCTTCCACGATGGTCGTGCCTTCGCGCACCCAGCCGTTGCATAGCGCATAGAGAAACAGCGAGCGCGCGAGCCGGTGCTTGAGGCTGCCGGTCGGGTGCGTCGATTCGTCCTTCAGGTACAGGTCGATGCCGTGCGCGGCGAGCGCGGGCAGCGGCAGCGGAATGAGGTGCGTGTCGGCGCTGCGCTGGTAGTCGGCTTCGATGCGGCGGATCGCGCCGGAGAGCCAGTCGCCGCAGGAGGAGGATGAAGGGGTGGGCTGCATAGCGTGCCAGTCTACAAGTCATGCCCTGTCACCGGCGGGTGACGGAAAGCGGCGGAAATCGGGATACTGTGCGCTGCCAATCCACAACAAGACAGGAGACGAGAGACATGAAGAGAACGAGCCATCGGCTTTCCCTGGGCGCCGTGTCGCTTGCGGTCCTTGCACTCGCAGGCTGTGCGTCCACTTCGCCGGGCAGCAACACACCCACACGCCCCGCCTCATCCTTCACCGTGCCCGGCCTCGAGAAGCCCGCCGAGGTGCTGGTCGACCGCTGGGGCGTGCCGCACCTGTACGCCGGCACGCTCTACGACGCCTTCGTGGCGCAGGGCTTCATCGCCGCGCGCGACCGGCTCTGGCAGATGGACCTGTGGCGCAAGCGCGGCCTCGGTGAAATGGCCAAGGACTTCGGCCCCGCCTGGGTCGAGAGCGACCGCGCCGCGCGCGCCGTGCTCTACCGCGGCGACATGTACCGCGAATGGCTCGCCTACGGCTCCGACGCCAAGCGTGTGGCCGAGGCCTTCACGGCCGGCGTCAATGCCTACGTGGCGCAGGTGCGCGCACAGCCCGCGCTGCTGCCGACCGAGTTCGCGCTGCTGGGCTACCAGCCGTCCACTTGGTCGCCCGAGGACGTGGTGCGCATCCGGCACCACGGGCTCACGCTCAACTTCACGTCCGAGGTGGACCGCGCACGTGCCTTCTGCGCCGGCGCGCCGGGCGCCAAGGCCGACTGGCTGCGCCGTGAACTCGATCCGCCGGTCACGCCCAAGGTGCCCGACGGCTTCGACCCGTGCACCATCCCCGCGGCAGAGTTGCGCGCGGCCTACCTGCGGGCCACCGATTCGCCGCGCTTCACCAAGGAGAACACGCGCGTGGGCATGAACGCGGGCGCGTCCTCCACGCCGGTCGCGCTGCTGCCCGGCAGCGCCGAGTCGATGGCCGCAAAGGCCGAGCAGGACGAAGCGGATCAACGCGCATCGCAAGGCGACCCCACGGCCGCCTACGGCAGCAACAACTGGGTCATCGCACCCAAGCTCACGTCCACGGGCCGGCCGATTCTGGCCAACGACCCGCACCGCTCGCACGGCGCACCGAGCCTGCGCTACATGACGCACCTGAGCGCGCCCGGCATGGACGCCATCGGCGCGGGCGAGCCCTTCCTGCCGGGCCTGTCGATCGGCCACAACGGCACCATCGCCTTCGGCCTCACGCGCTTCTACATGGACCAGGAAGACCTGTACGTGTACGAGCTGAACCCGGGCAACCCCGAGGAGTACCGCTACCAGGGCCGTTGGGAGCCGATGACGCGCGTCACCGAGCGCATCGCGGTCAAGGGCGAGAGCGCGCCGCGCGAGGTGGTCAACACCTTCACGCGCCATGGCCCCGTGCTGCTCGCGGAGCCCGGCAAGCGCCGCGCGTTTGCCTTGCGCGCCGCGTGGCTGGAGCCCGGCATGGCGCCGTACTTCGGTTCGATGGACTACATGCGCGCACGCAACTGGGACCAGTTCCGCGCCGCCATGAACCGCTGGGGCGCACCCGGCGAAAACCAGGTGTATGCCGACAGCAGCGGCAACGTCGGCTGGATTCCGGGCGGGCTCACGCCCATCCGTCCGAACTGGGACGGCCTCATGCCCGTGCCCGGCGACGGCCGCTATGAATGGTCGGGCTTCCGCCATGGCGACGAGCTGCCGTCGGAGTTCAACCCCGCGCGCGGCTACGTGGTCACGGCCAACGAGAACAACATCCCGCCCGACCATCCCGCCGCGAAGAAGGGCGTGGGCTACGAGTGGAGCGATGCGGCCCGCGCGCGCCGGCTCAAGGAGCTGTTCGCGGCCAAGGTGGCGGCAGGTTCGCGCTTCACCATCGAGGACTCGGAGCGCATGCAGAACGACATCGTCGCGACGCCGGCGCAACGGCTGCTGAAGCTGCTGGCCGGCCAGCGCAGCGACGACGCCCAGACCGCCGCGGCGCTGCGCCTGCTGCAAGGCTGGAACGGCGCCATGGACCGCGACAGCGCGGCCGCTGCGCTGTACGAGGTGTGGAGCAGCAAGTTCCTGCGCCAGGCCGTGCTCAAGGCGGGGGCAGGCGACGCCGGTGCCGTGCTGGCCGCGCCGGGCGACAACACGCGCATGGTGCTGCTGCTGGAGAACCCGTCCGGCTGGGTCAGCAACGCGCAGCGCGATGCCTTGCTGCTGACGACCTTGCCCGCCGCCATGCAGGAGCTGTCTACCAAGCTCGGCCCCGACCCGGCGGCGTGGAAGTGGGGCGCCCTGCACCGTGCCGAGTTCCGGCATCCGCTGGGCGGCGTGGTCGATGCGGCCACGCGCAAGAAGCTCGAGGTGGGCGACTGGCCGATGTCCGGCTCGTCGTTCACGCCGATGGCCGCCACCTACCGCGCGAACGACTACAAGCTGACCTCGGGCGCGTCGTTCCGCATGGTGCTCGACGTGGGCAACTGGGACGCGTCGCGGGTCATCAACACGCCGGGCCAGTCGGGCAACCCCGACAGCCCGAACTACCGCGACCTGGCGCCGCTGTGGCTCGAAGGCAAGTACGTGCCGCTGGTCTACAGCCGCGGGGCTGTCGAGAAAGAGACGGTGGAGAGAATCCAGCTGACGCCAGGGCGCTAGAAGGAATGGCGATGGAAGAGGGCGCTACCAGTCCTCTTTCACGGCCAGCACCACATCGCGCCCCGCCGCGGCGCGCCCCGCCATCCACGCCGTGAACGTGCCCGCCGCCACCACGGCGGCGCACAGCGCCAGCAGCCGCACCCACGGCACCAGCAGGTCCATGCTCCAGTGGAAGCTCTGCGGGTTCACCACCTTCACCAGCACCACCGACACGGCCAGCCCGAGCAGCAGGCCGGCGACCGCGCCGATGGCGGTCCAGGCCGCGCCTTCGCCGGCCACCACGGCCAGCACCTGCCGCCGCGTGAAGCCCAGGTGCGCGAGCAGGCCGAACTCCTTGCGCCGCGCCAGCACCTGCGCGCTGAAGCTGGCGGCAATGCCGAACAGGCCGATGGCGATGGCCACGGCCTGCAGCCAGTAGGTGACGGCAAAGCTGCGGTCGAAGATGCGCAGCGAGGTCGCGCGGATCTGGCCGACGGACGCAAGCTCGACCGCGCCTTCGCGTGAGGTCCGCGATGCGAGTGCGCGCACGGCCGCTTGCACTTCTGCTTCGGACGCACCGGGCGCGAGCCACAGTGCCACGTCGCTCACGTCGTGCTCGCCGGTGATGCGCTCGAAGTCGCGCGCGTCCATCGCGATGGCGCCGAACTGCCGCGCGTAGTCGCGCCACACGCCGGCCACGAAGAACACCTGCGGCGTCGCCGTGCGCATCGCATCGGACAGCGGCGCGAACGCGGTGCCCGGCTTCGCGCCGTACAGCTCGACCATCGGCTCGCTCACGTAGATGCCGGTCTGCCCGGGCGGCACGGGCAGCGCCTCGCCGACCAGCGGCAGCCCGCGTACCACGCCGCCTTCGAGGCTGCGCGCAATCAGCGTCACGGCGGGCTGTGCGGGGTCGAGCTGCAACGATTGCGTGCGCAGCGTGCCGGTGCGCGCCACGCCGGGCAACTGCGCCAGCGCCTGCACGAAGGCTGGCGCGAAGGTCGCGGTGTCGGTGCTGCTGGTGCCGCCGCTGTTGCCGCTGCCGCGCCCGCCCGAGGTGGCGCGCACGTACAGGTCGGCCGGCAGCACCACGTCGAGCCAGTGCGTGACCGATTCGCGAAAGCTCGCGACCATCACCGTGAGCGCGACCGCGAGGCTCAGGCTCGCGACCACGCCGCTCACCGCCACGGCCGCCGTGCCGCGCATGCGGCGCGCGCGCTCGACGGCGAGCATCGGCAGCACGCGCCGCGCGAACGCGGGCGCCACGCGGTCGTACAGCAGCGCGATGAGCCAGGGCAGGGCGGTGATGCCGCCCACCAGCAGGCAGGCCACCGACAGGTACGCTGCCACCGGAATGCCGCCGATCGCCGGCAGGTTGGCCAGCGCTGCGCCCGCGGCGATGAGCCCGAGTGCGAGCCAGTGGTGGCGGCCTTGTGCGGGTGCGGCGCCCAGACCCTTGAGCGTCTGCGCCTCGGGCAGTGCTTGCGCGGCGCGCGCGGGCCACCAGCCGCCCACGAGTGCAGCGACCACGCCGAGCCCGCCGTACAGCAGCGCAGCGGCGCCGCTCCAATGCAGACGGGGTGCGACGCCTTCGAAGTAGCCGCCGCCCAGGTCGCCGCCCAGCACGCGCAGCGCGAAGGCCGCGAGCGCGGTGCCGAGTGCCAGGCCGGCCGCGCTGCCGATGATCCCGAGCACCAGCGATTCGGCCAGCACCAGCCGCAGCCGTTCGCGCGGCGTGAGGCCCAGCACGCCGAGCAGCGCGAACTGCTGCGCGCGCTTGGCCACGCTGAGCGCGAGCACCGAGAACACCAGGAACGCGCCCGTGAACAGCGCCACCAGCGCCAGCACCGTGAGGTTGACGCGGTAGGCGCGCGACAGGTTGCTCACGCGTTCGGCCGCATCGCCGGGCTCGGCGAACTTCAGGCCCGCGGGCCAGTCGGGCGACTTTTCGAGCGCGGCGACGAAGGCCGCGCGGTCGGTACCCGGCGCAAGCCGCAGGTCGATGCGGCTCAATTGGCCGAGCTGGCCGAACAGCTCCTGCGCGGCGGCGATGTCCATCACCGCCAGCGCCGCGCCGCCGGCCGTCACGTGGCCCGACACCGCGAGGCGCTGCCACGCGGCACCGCTGCGCAGCTGCAGGCTTTCGCCGGCCACGGGCTGCAGCGGTAGCTGCAGCGCCTGGCGCGCTGCCGCGTTGAGGAACACATGGCCGGGCGCGAACAGCGCGAAGCGCTCGGCGCCGGCGGCCGACTGCGGCATCAGCGCGGGCGCAATGGTGGGCAGCGCGAGCGCATCGACGCCGATCACGCGCAGCGGCAGCTGGCGGCCGTCGCCGCCCAGCGCGAGGCCCTGGAACTCGAGCACCGGGCTCGCCAGCGCCACCTCGGGCCGGCGTACGAGCCGGCCGAACACGGCCTCGTCGAAGCCGCCTTGCGCGGCGCGCACTTCGAGGTCGGGCTGGCCGTTCACCGAGCGCACCGCGCTGGAGAACTCGTCGAGTGCCGAGGCGTTGATGAGCTGCACCGAAAACGCCAGCGCCACGCCCAGCATCACGGCCAGCACGGCCGCCGCGTTGCGCCAGGGGTGGTGGCGCAGTTCCTGCCAGGAGAAAGTCGAAAGCAATGCACGCATGGGGTCATTGTGGCCGCCGTGGCAGGATGGCGGCTGTTCCGACTTCACGTCCGAGGATTCCGACGATGCGGCTTCTGCCCTCCGCCTGGTGCCGCCGTTGGCTGGCACCCTGGCTTCTCGCGCCCTGGCTGGCGGGCGCGGCGAGCGCGCAGCTCGTACCGCCGTCCGCACCCGCCGCACCGCTCTCGCTGGCCAGCGACCCGGCCGTGCTGGCCCGCACCGCGCTCGGCGCCGAACGCGGCACGCTGGTGGTCGGCGTGCTGCGCGGCGACAAGGCCGGCTACGGCATCGCCCACAACCCCGAGCCGCTGGTGGCACGCGCCATTGCGCCCGCCAGCGCGGAGCAGCCGATGTTCGAGATCGGTTCGGTCACCAAGGTCTTCACCGGCCTGCTGCTGGCGCAGGCCGTGGAGCGCGGCGATGTGGCGCTCGACGACAGCGTCGGCAAGCTGCTGGCCGGCCATGCCGGAGGCGTGCCGCCCGCCGTGGCCGCGATCACGCTCAAGCAGCTCGTCACGCACACCGGCTGCCTGCCCGTGATGGCCGACGGCGTCACCGGCGGTGCCGCGCTGGCCGAGCAGTTCCGCAGCTTCGACCTGCCGATGTTCTGGGCCGCGCTCGCGCGCATCCGACTCACCGCCGTCGCGGCGCCGTGCGAGGCGCGCTACAGCAACTTCGGCATGGCGCTGCTCGGGCAACTGCTGGCGCTGCGCTACGGCACCTCGTGGGGCGAGCTGGTGCGGGCGCGCATCACCGAACCGCTGGGCATGAACGACACCGTGATCCCGCTCGGCGACAAGGCCTCGCGCATGGCGCCGCCGTTCGCGGGCGACCAGCGCCAGCAGCGCTTCGACATGCATGCCTACGCGCCGGCCAGCGCACTGCGCTCGACCGCCGCCGACATGCTGGCCTTCAGCCGCGCGATCCTCGCGGGCGCCCAGGGCCCGCTGGGCCCGGCCGCCGCACGCCTGCTCACGCCGCTCGCGCGCTACGAAGGCGCCGAGATCGGCTATGCCGTCATGGTGCGCGGCCCCGAGACCGGCCGGCGCACCTACTACCACGCGGGCGTCACCGAGGGCTACCGCACGCTCTGGCTGCTGGCGCCCGACACCGGCGAAGCGCTCATCGTGCTCGCCAGCAACCAGCGCGCCCCGCTGCAGCCCGTGATGCTCGCCATCGGCAAGAGCCGCTACCCGGTGCCCACGGCGGAAGTGCCGATCGATCCGAAACGCCTGGCCGACTACGCGGGCGAGTTCCGCGTCGGCAAGGCGCAGGTGCTGGGTTTCACCGTGCGCGACGGGCGTTTGCTGGCACGTGAGTCGGGCAAGGGCTACAACGGGCTCACGCCGACCGGGCCTGACCGCTTTGCGGTGACGGCCATCGGCGCGCAGTTCGTGTTCCGGCGGGGGGATGCTGGCGAAGTGAATGGGGTCACGCTGACGCAAGGTGGCAGCCGGCTTGAAGGGCGGCGGGTCGGGGTTGCGGCCACGGCGCCGCAGGACTGAGCCTCAGGCCCGTTCCGACATCGCGTGCAGGTACGCCCGCACCGCCCCATTGCTGCTCAGCCCGATCGCCCGATCGTAGGCCTGCCGCGCCGCCACGCGCGCGCCACCGGCCGCGAGCAAGTGCGCGCGTGCCGCCCAGAACGGCTGGTAGCTCGCCACTTCATCCGACGGAATCGCATCGAGCGCGCGCAGCCCGGTCTCGGGTCCGCGCGCATTCGCCAACGCACACGCCAGGCTGACCTGCGCGCCGATGCTGGGCCGCAGCGCGAGCAGGCCTTCGTACAGCGACACCAGCACTTCGGGCGGCACCGGTGCGCCGGCGCGGCGTTCGCAGTGGGCCGACTGGATCGCGGCCTCGAGCTGGTACGGCCCGAGCGACTGCATGGCCGACGCGATGCGCAGATGGTGCTCGGCCTCGGCCAGCAGTGCGTGGTCCCAGCGCGTGATCTCCTGCTGGTCGAGCGGCACGTAGGCGCCGGTCTCGGTGCGGCGCGCGGCGGTGCGCGCCTCGCAGAACAGCATCAGCGCGAGCAGGCCCAGCGGCTCGGGTTCGGCGGGCATCAGGCGGCACAGGATGCGGCCGAGGTCGATGGCCTCGGTCGTCAGGCCGCGGGGCAGGGCGTCGGCGCCGTCGACGTCGTCCCAGCCGGTGCCGTAGGCGGCGTAGATGCCGTCGAGCACGTCGCGCAGCCGGTGCGGCAGGTCGCGCGCCTGCGGATACTCGAAAGAGATGCCGGCTGCGCGGATGCGGGCCTTGGCGCGCACCAGCCGCTGGCCCAGCGCGGAGGGCGAGGTGAGGAATGCGCCGGCCATGCGCGCGGCATCGAGCCCGAGCACGGTCTGCAGCATGAGCGGCGCGCGCGCGGCGGCGTCGATGGCCGGGTGCGCGCAGACGAAGAGCAGGCGCAGCCGTTCGTCGGGCACGGTGGCGGCATCGGGGTCGGCCTCGTCCATCTCGCCCGCGAGCAGCAGCAGCGTCTGCGTGGCGCCGTCCTGCACGCGGCTGTGGCGCCAGGCGTCGAGCTTGCGGTGCCGCGCGACGCTCAGCAGCCAGGCGTCGGGCTGCACCGGCACGCCGTCGGCGGGCCAGCGCTCGAGCGCGCGGGCGAAGGCGTCGGCCAGGGCGTCTTCGGAGGCCGCGATGTCGTGCGTGCGCGCGGACAGGATGGCGAGCAGCCGCCCGTACGACGCGCGTGCCGCGCGTTCGGCTGAAGTGTGTGCCGCGCGTTCGGCGGCGTCATATGCCGCCGGCGTGGTCACGTCTGGCTCGTGCCCGCCGCTGCGGTGGCGGTGAAGACGGGCCGCACTTCGACCCCGCCGCTGGCGGCGCAGGGCGCGCGCGCGGCCCATTCGAGCGCGGCGTCGAGGTCGGGCACGTCGACCACGAAGTAGCCGCCGAGCTGCTCCTTGGTGTCGGCGAAGGGGCCGTCCTGCACCTGGCGCTTGTCGCCGCGCACGCGCAGCGTGGTGCCGGTCATGGGCGGCAGCAGTCCGTGGCCGCCGAGCGCGACGCCCGACTGGCGCACCGCGTCGGCGTACGCGACCCAGCTGGCGCGGTAGGCCTGCGACGAGGCGTCGTTGCGTTGTTCGAATTCGGCCGCGGGTTGGTAGAACATCAACATGTACTGCATGGTGTTTCTCCGTGAAGGAAAAGCTTGCCGAGCAAGAGCGCTCACCACAATGACGGCCCGCAACCGGTCATTTCGACACCGGAGCGGTGCCGAGCAGAAGATTCTTGATCTGTTCGCCCTTTGGCGCAACGAGAGGCCCCGCGGCTGCGGGGCCCGTTCAGCCGGTGCTCAGGCGGCGCGGGCGTGCACCGCGGGCGTGAACAGCGTTTCCATTTCCTGGCGCAGCCGGTAGGCGGCGGTGCTGGTGTCCATTGCCACGTCGGCCCAGCTCAGGCTCTGGCCCTTCTTCACGGGGCGCACGAGCTTGACGTTGTGCGCCAGCCCGAGCGGCAGGCCGCCCAGGCGCAGCGAGCGCTCGGCCGGCAGCAGCTTGCCCCAGACGGTGTAGCCGCCTTCGCCGTCGAGCATCTCGCCCGCCGCGAGGTCGCGCTTGGCGGTGGCGACCACGTCGGCGTTCCAGCCGGTGGCCACGCCGGTGGGCTCGCCGCGCAGCGCCACGCTGGCGACCGACATGCCGACTTCGAGCCCGATCAGGTGCCAGCGCTTGTACAACGTGAAGTAGCGCCCGCTCGGGTCGGTGTGGGCGTTGTATTCCTCGAAGCAGTTCTTGATGTAGTCGGTCTCGGCCTCGACCGTGACCCACACGCCCATGCGGATGTCGTAGGGAATCTTGCGGCCGTCGGCCTCGAGCGACGAGATCACCTCGACCATGCCCTTGCGCTCCAGCACGCCGCCTTCGCTGCGCGGGCGGGTGACGAAGGGAATGTCTTCCACGCTCGCGGGCGGATAGAGCAGGCCGTCGGAAGGCACGCCCAGGCCGGTCGCGTTGGCCACGGCCGAGCTTTCGATCGAGGGCTTGGAGCCATCGAGGAAGCTGTTGAACATCTTCGGGTTGAGCCCGCCGCGCTTCGCCTGCTCGGGCGTGAGGCCGTAGTTGCCCCACACGGTTTCGGGCGTCGATTCGGTGAAGTGCGGCAGCCACTTATGGCCGCGCCCGGCCGCCACCACCGGAAAGCCGCAGGTGCGCGCCCAGTCGACCAGGTCGCAGATCAGCGCGGGCTGGTCACCGAAGGCCAGCGAATACACCACGCCGGCCTGCTGCGCCTTGTGCGCGAGCAGCGGGCCGCAGAAGGCGTCGGCCTCGACCGTCACGTTGACCACGTGCTTGCCGTGCGCAAACGCATCCAGGCAATGGTCGACCGCGGCAATCGGGTTGCCGGTGCACTCGACCACGATGTCGATGCTGGGCTCGCGCGTCACGGCCTGCCAGTCGTCGGTGATCCAGGTGGCGCCGGTCTTCAGCGCCTCGTGCACCGAGCCGGCGTTGCTGCGCTCGGCCAGCCAGCCCACGCGCTCGAGGTTGACGCGCGCGGCGGCGGGCGAGAGGTCGGCAATGGCGACCAGTTGCACGCCGGGCGTGCGCGGAATCTGCGCCAGGTACATGGCGCCGAACTTGCCGGCACCGATCAGGCCGATGCGGATGGGGCGGCCTTCGGCGGCGCGTTGTTGCAGGCGGGTGTGCAGGCTCATGGTGTTCAGGCTTCCACGGAATCGATGACGTCGAGCGAGGTGCGCAGCGCGCTCTCGGGCAGACCGTCTTTCCACGGCACGTCGACGGGGTAGGGCTGGCGCAGGCAGTCGTCGGGCAGCATCTCGATCGGCGTGAAGTCGCGATGCGCGATGTACTCGGGCCGCTTGTGGCGGCGGATGTGGTTGCTGACCGCGCACAGGCTCAGATACACGGCCACGCGGTTGAAGGGCGACAGGTTGCTGCCCGAGGCATGCACGAGGCAGCTGTGGAACAGGATCATCGAACCGGCCGGCCCCTTGGGCGAGACGATGCCGCCCTGCGTGCCGCCCGCGCGATCGACCAGCTGGCGGATCAGGTCGTTGTCGACCGTCCACAGCGGGTAGCTGGTGGTCGTGAGGTCATGCTTGGCATCGACCACGCCCTTGCGGTGGCTGCCCGGAATGAACATCAGCGGGCCGTTGTGCTCGGTCACTTCATCGAGAAAGATGGCCACGTTCATCGCGCGCTCGGTGGGCATCAGGTCGTCGTTGAGCCAGGTGCCGTAGTCCTGGTGCCACTGCCACACGTCGCCTTCGAAGGCCATCTTGCCGTTGATCTTGAACTGGTGCATGTAGACCGCTTCGTCGAACAGGTCCATCACCGGCCCGACCATGCGCGGGTGCCGCGCCAGCCGCGCGAAGGGCTCGCTGATGAGGTGCGCCGCGAAGTTCGTGCGCACGGCGTCGGAGCCCTTTTCGCGCACGTTGAAGGCTGCGCGCTTGCTGTACAGGTCGGGCACCGCCTCGGTCAGCACCTTCGTCTCTTCGGGTGAGAAGTGGCCGGGGAAGAACAGGTAGCCCTCGCGCTCGAACTGCGCGCGTTGCTCGGGGGTCAGCTTCATGCCTTGTCTCCTTTTTTGGTGGGGGTTGCAGATGCGGATGCGGATGCGGATGCCATGCGCGCCAGCTGCTGCGCGAGCCGTTCGGCCAGCGCGTCGCTGGCGCGCGAGACGTGCTCGTCGCTCAGGCGCGCGGCGCGTTCGACGTCGCCCGCTGCAATGGCGTCGGCAATGGCTTCGTGCTCGTCCCACAGCGACTCGCGCTGCGGCTCGGCCTGCAGCACCGCGCCCATCGCGCGGCGCAGGTGGCGCCAGTGCGGGTCGGCGCTCTGGCCGATCAGCGGGTTGCCCGAGGCGGCGTAGATGGCCTGGTGAAAAGCCACGTCGGCATCGATCATGGCTTCGACATTGCGCCCGCGCGCCGCGCGCCGGCCGCGTTCGATGAGCTTCGGGTCGATGCGAAAACGCTGCTGCGCCGCCAGCCGCGCGGCCAGCACGTCGAGCGCGCCGCGCACCTGGTAGACCTTGCGCATCGCCTCGGCCTCCAGCGGTGCCACCAACACACCGCGGCCGGGCGCGTCCTGCACGAAGCCGTCTTTCTTGAGCAGCCGCAGCGCCTGCAGCACCGGCTGGCGCGACACCGAAAGCCGCGCCGCAATGTCCTCCTGCGTGAGCCGCTCGCCCGGCGCGAGCGCGCCGCTGCTGATGGCGCCGAGCAGGGCGCGGTAGACCTGATCGACGAGGTCGGGAGCGACTTCGATGCTGAGCAACTGGGCGGGCATGGTGGGCCTTTTTTGAACTCTGTATACAGAGTACGGAGTTCCGGCGCCGGACGCATCCCCGGGTTTTTACCCATCGGGACTGTAAGGAAGGGGGCGCCGCCGCTAAGCTCGATGCATGCAACTCCCTACCTACGACGACGTCATCGCCGCGGCCGCGCGGCTCGAAGGCCATGCCCACCGCACGCCGGTGCTGCAATCGACCACCGCCAATGAACGCTGGGGCGCGCAGTTCTTCTTCAAGTGCGAGAACTTCCAGCGCATGGGCGCGTTCAAGTTCCGCGGTGCGTTCAATGCGCTGTCGAAGTTCGACGCGGCGCAGCGCAAGGGCGGCGTCATCGCGTTCTCGTCGGGCAACCACGCGCAGGCCATCGCGCTGTCGGCGCGGCTGCTGTCGATGCCGGCCGTGATCGTCATGCCCAAGGACGCGCCCGCCGCCAAGGTCGCGGCCACGAAGGGCTACGGCGCCGACGTGGTGATGTACGACCGCTTCACCGAAGACCGCGAGGCGCTGACGAAGCGGCTCGCGCAGGAACGCGGCATGACGATGATTCCGCCCTACGACCACCCCGATGTGCTGACGGGGCAGGGTACGGCGGTGAAGGAACTCATCGAAGAGACGGGCCCGCTCGATCACCTGTTCGTGTGCCTCGGCGGCGGTGGGCTGCTGTCGGGCTCGGCCCTGTCGGCGCGCGCACTGTCGCCCGAGTGCAAGGTCTACGGCGTGGAGCCCGAAGCCGGCAACGACGGCCAGCAGTCACTGCGCACAGGGAAGATCGTGCACATCGAAACGCCCAACACCATTGCCGACGGCGCGCAGACACAGCACCTGGGCGAATACACCTTCGGGATCATCCAACGCGATGTCGATGACATCTTCACGGTGACCGACGAGCAGCTCGTCGAGGCGATGCGCTTCTTCGCGGAGCGCATGAAGATGGTGGTGGAGCCGACGGGCTGCCTCGCGTTCGCGGGCGCCATTGCGGCTGCGAAGGCCATTGAAGGCCAGCGCGTGGGCATCGTGATCAGCGGCGGGAACGTCGACCTGTCTCGCTATGCCGCGTTGTTGAGCGGCACGGCCTGAGCCTTACGGCGTGCGCTGCCACACGACGCGGCGCGCGTTCTCGCCGCAGTCGAGCAGCTGACGGTAGCCGGCTGCATCGAAGTCCGGCAGCGCCAGCAGCCAGGCCTCGAGTTGTGTGAAGTTGTCGGCGAGCGTGCCGACCTCGGCAGCTGGGGCGTCGCGGTCGCTGTCGGCCCACAGCTCGATCCACACGTGCGGCAGGTTGTCGACCTTCGTGTGCGAGCGCACCGCGATCCGCTTGATGGCGTCCAGCGCGACGCGCACCTCAGGGCGTCGGTAGCGAATCAGTGAGAGATGGCCGTGGCGCAGCGTGACGCGCGCGCCATCGGGCGGTCCGCCGACGCGGCGCGATCGCTGGAAGGCCTTCAGGTTCTGGCTGCGGACGATGTAGAGCGTGCCCGCGGCGAAGAAGGCCGTCATGAGAGAAAGGTAGGCGAGCCTGGATGCCGAGACGCCGACTGCACCGTGCCGGGCAATGATCCACAGGGCGTACAAGCACGCGGCCGTGGCCACCGCGCTCGCGATGCCCCACAGCCCGGCCGCCCATGGGCTGCCACGCAGCGCCGCACGGAACACGAAGGCATAGACCAGGATGCGCACGCCGACCATGAGCGTGGGGCGTGTGGCGAGTTGCCACAGCTCGGTGGCCAGGTAGAGCACGGCGATCATCACCAACGCGCCCGGAACGGGTGTCGATGGGCGCTTCACCCGTCAGGCCCGGATACCGCTCACCGTCAGGTGCAGCAAGCGGTCCGCACGCGCCGCCGCGCTCTCCGAGTGCGTCACCAGCACCAGCGACGCGCCATGCTCGCGTGTCTGGCCGATCAGCAGGTCCATCACCTTCGCGGCGGTGGACGGGTCGAGGTTGCCGGTGGGCTCGTCGGCCAGCAGCAGCGCGGGCCGATGCACCAGCGCGCGTGCGATGGCCACGCGCTGCAGCTGACCGCCTGACAGTGTCTGCGGCAGCCGCGCGCCCATGCCGGGCAGGCCGACGGCGTCGAGCATGTGGGCTACGCGTGCGTCTTCGCGCGGACGGCCGAGCAACATCAGCGGCAGCGATACGTTCTGCGCCACGTCGAGGTGCGGCAGCACATGGAAGGCCTGGAACACGAAGCCCACATGCTGGCGGCGCCAGAGTGCGCGGGCTTCGCCGTCGAGCGCGCCGATGTCGGTGCCGTCGTGTGACACGCTGCCTTCGTCCCAGTTGTCGAGGCCGGCCATGCAGTTGAGCAAGGTCGACTTGCCCACGCCCGATTCGCCCACGATGGCGACGAACTCGCCGGGCTCGACCTGCAGGCTCACGTGTTCGAAGACGGGCGCGTCGCCGTAGTGCTTGCCGAGGTTGGAGAGGTGCAGGGTCATGCGGGCGTCGCCCCGCGTGCAATGTGCGCGATGTGCTGCACGGCGGTCTGCACCGCGTCGGGCGCATCGCAGGCGATGACGGTGCGTTGCGGCATGCTGCGCAGCCAGGTGATCTGCCGCTTGGCGAGCTGGCGCGTGGCGGCGATGCCGCGCTCGCGCAACTCGTTCAGGGCCTTGGCATCGGGCGGTGCGTCGCCGCAGGCGTCGAGCATCTCCCAGGCCTGGCGGTAGCCGACGCAGCGCATCGAGGGCAGGTCGGGCGACAGGTCGCCGCGCGCGCGCAGCGCCTTCACCTCGTCGAGAAAACCGCCTGCGAGCATGGCGTCGAAGCGTTCGGCAATGCGGCCGTGCAGCCAGGCGCGGTCATTGGGTTCGAGCGACACGAGTACGCCACCGTCGACGGCCTTGGCGGCCTTGGTGTCGCTCGCATGGAAGCTGGACAGCGGCTGACCGCTGCTTTCCCACACCTCGAGCGCGCGCTGGATGCGCTGGCTGTCTTGCGGCGCGAGCCGCGCGGCCGTGACGGGGTCGACCTGCGCGAGCCGCGCATGCATCGCGGGCCAGCCGAGCGCGGCGGCTTCGGCATCGAGGCGCGCGCGCACGGCGGGGTCGGCAGCGGGCATGGCGTCGATGCCGTCGAACAGCGCCTTGAAGTACAGCATGGTGCCGCCCACAAGCAGCGGCAGCGCGCCGCGCGCGCGGATGGCGTCGATAAGCCGTGTGGCGTCGGCCACGAAGGCGGCCGCGCTGTAGCTGTCGCGCGCATCGAGGATGTCGATCAGGTGGTGCGGCACGGCGGCCTGCTCGGCGGCGGTGGGCTTGGCGGTGCCGATGTCCATGCCGCGGTAGACCAGCGCCGAATCGACGCTGATGATCTCGACCGGCTGCAATTGCGCCACGGCCAGGGCCACGGCGGTCTTGCCGGACGCAGTGGGGCCGGCGAGCGCGATGTAGCGCGGGGGAACAGGGGAAGCGGGGGGCATGCGTCGAGGGTAGCAAATGGCGCGCGCCGGGCGGCAGCGCGGGGCTTGCTTGCGACGCAGTGCTTCAGGCGATGACGACGGTCGCGTCCCGCATCCGGCGGATGTCGCGCAGCGGTGGCGCCCCGAACAGGCGCGCGTACTCGCGGCTGAACTGCGAGGCGCTTTCATAGCCCACGCGCACGCCGGCCGTGCCCGCATCGATGTTCTGGTTCAGCATCAGCTGCCGCGCTTCCTGCAGGCGCAACTGCTTCAGGTACTGCATCGGGCTCATGCCGGTCACGGCGCGGAAGTGCTGGCGGTAGGTCGACGGGCTCATGTGCGCGGACGCGGCGAGGTCGTCGGCCAGCACGGGCTTGGTGAAGTTCATCTTGAGCCACGCCAGGCTCTGCGCCACCTGCTGGCTCGGCGAGCCGACGGTCACGAGGCGCTGCAGCTGCGGGCCGTGGCGGCCGGCAAGCAGGCGCACGATGATTTCCTTCTGCAGCAGCGGCGCGAGCTGGGGAACGAGCTGGGGCTCGGCCAGCAGCTCGACGAGCCGCGTCACCGTGCCCAGCAGTGTCGGGTCGAGTGCGCCCAGCGACAGGGCGCGGTGGTTGTGAGGCTCTCTGGACGGCGGCGGCAACGCCATCTCGGTCGCCACCTGCACGATGGCGCGCGCATCGAGCTTGAGCATGAGGCCCAGAAAGGGCTGCGCCGCGCTGGCGCGGGTGACGTGCGCCACCACGGGAAGGTCGGCCGTGATGAGCAGCGACTGGCCCGCGGCGTATTCATAGATCTCTTCGCCGAGCGCCGCGCGCTTCTGTCCGCCGACCGTGATGCCCAGGCCGAAGCCGTAGATGCAATGCACGGGCTCGGTCGCGGCGCTGCGACGGTGCAGCGAGAGTTCGGGAATGGCGGTGGCGTGGTCGCCGTCGTTTCGGGCAATGCGCCCGACGGCCGTGGCCAGGGCACCGAGGACGGCCGAGTCGTCTGGCTGCGTCGGCTGTAGCACTTCCATCTGAATCCTTTCGGCTGCTTGCGCAAAGTCTATCGGGCGCTTCTCATGCGACTGGCGTTTCCGGCGCAGTCTCGTTGTTTCAGGCAAGAACGCGCGCGGATTGGGCAAGTGGCCGTGGGCGCTTCATCGGACACTGGCCGCCGTGAAGTCCTGCCGCGCGCGGCGCGAGGACCGTGCTTCCCCTCCACGATGATGAAAAAAGAAATGACCCACGACGAACGAAACCCGCATCGCGGCATCGACCGCCGCATCACCGCCTCGCTCGTGGCCGCCCTGGCCACCGGCGCGAGCATCGCCTGGTCCGCACCCGCCGCCGCCAGCACCGCGCTGGCGCAGAAGTACGCGTGCATGGCCTGCCACCAGGCCGCCGTGAAGGTGGTGGGCCCTTCCTGGAAAGAGATCGGCGCGCGCTACGGCGACGGCAAGGGCACGGCCGCGCAGCTGGCCGCCAGCATCAAGGCCGGCAGCTCGGGCAAGTGGGGCGCGATGCCGATGCCCGCGCAACCCCAGGTGCCCGAGGCCGACCTGCAGGCGCTCGCGCAATGGGTGCTCGACGGCGCCAAGTGAATCGAATCCTTCAACTCAACCCACGGAGAACAACAACATGAGCGCGCTCCACGTCAACGGCCGTGACCACACGGTCGACGCCGACCCCGGCACCCCCATCCTCTGGGCCCTGCGCGACACGCTGGGCATGACCGGCACCAAGTTCGGCTGCGGCGCGGCGCTGTGCGGCGCCTGCACCGTGCACATGGACGGCCAGGCCATTCGCTCGTGCATCACGCCGATCTCGGCGGCCGAGGGCAAGAAGATCACCACCATCGAAGCCGTGACCGGCGGCAGCGACCGCGTGGGCGCTGCCGTGCATGCCGCGTGGGTCAAGCACGACGTCGCGCAGTGCGGCTACTGCCAGAGCGGCCAGATCATGAGTGCGACGGCCTTCCTGCAGTCACTGCCCAAGGGCAAGCAGCCCAGCACGGACGAGATCGACTCGGCCATGGCCGGCAACATCTGCCGCTGCGGCACCTACGCCCGCATCCGCGCCGCCGTGGCCGATGCGGCCAAGACCCTCGCCTAAGGAGCCGACATGCTGCCAAACATCGACTACAACGAACTGCCGCGCGCGCTGCAGCGCCTGATGGCCCGGCCTGAGACCGATGAAGCCGACGAGGTCGCCACGCTGCCCCGTCGCAGCTTCCTGAAGATGGCCGGCGCCGGTGGCTTCGTGCTCGGCGCCTTTCCCCACATGGCCATGGCGCAGGCCGACGGCCCGGCCAAGGCGGGCGGTGCGCTCAAGCCGACGCAACAGCCGTCGGCCTTCGTGCAGATCGCGCCGAATGGCGAGGTCACGGTGACCATCAACCGCCTCGAATTCGGCCAGGGCGTGCAGACCGGCCTCCCGATGATCCTGGCCGAAGAGCTCGATGCCGACTGGGCCCTGGTGCGCAGCCGCAACGGCACCAACGATGCCGCCTACGCCGACCCGTTGTTCGGCATGCACCTGACCGGCGGTTCCAACTCGATCAAGAACAGCTACACGCAGTACCGCGAACTCGGCGCGCGTGCGCGGGCCATGCTGCTGTCGGCAGCCGCGCAGCGCTGGAAGGTCGACGTGGCCACGCTGCGCACGCAGGCCGGCACCGTGTTCGGCCCGGGCGGCCGCAAGGCGACTTACGGCGAACTGGCCGAAGCGGCCATGGCGCTGCCCGTGCCCGAGAAGGTCACGCTGAAGAACCCGAAGGACTTCCGCATCATCGGACGCCCGACCACGCGCCTGGACGCACGCGCCAAGAGCAGCGGGCGGCAAGACTTCGGCATCGACGTGAAGCAGCCCGGCCAACTGTCGGCCGTGGTCGCGCATCCGCCGGTGTTCGGCGCGCGCTTGGCCTCTGTGGACGACAGCGCCGCGCGCGCCGTCAAGGGCGTGAAGGCCGTGCTGCGCATTCCGCTGGACCGCGGTGCCGAGGGCGTGGCCGTGGTGGCCGACGGTTACTGGCCGGCCAAGCTGGGCCGCGATGCGCTCAAGCTGCAGTGGGACACCGCCGCCGTCGAGAAGGTCGACAGCGAGAAGCAACTGGCGCAGTACCGTGAACTGGCCGGCCGCCCTGGCAATCGCAAGTTCGACGCCGACATGGCGCCGCTGGCCAATGCACCGCACAAGCTCGACGCCGAGTTCGTGTTTCCCTACCTGGCCCACGCGCCCATGGAGCCGGAGAACTGCACCGTGAAGCTGACGGACGGCCGCGCCGAGCTGTGGGTCGGCACGCAGTCGGCCGACCTCGACGGCCAGGCCGCGGCGCGCACGCTGAAGCTCAAGCCCGAGCAGGTGAAGGTGAATGTGCAGATGGCGGGCGGCGGCTTCGGCCGGCGCTTCGTGGGCTCGAGCGACTTCGTGGTCGAGGCCTGCGAAATCGCCAAGGCCGCGCGCACTGCCGGCCTCAAAGACGCCCCCGTGCGCCTGCTGTGGAGCCGCGAGGACGACATCAAGGGCGGCTACTACCGCCCCATGCACCTGCACCGCGCACGCATCGGTTTCGACGAACGCGGCAAGATCCTCGCGTGGGACCACGTGATCGTGGGCCAGTCGATCACCGGCGGCACGGTGTTCGCCGGCTCCATGGTGAAGGGCGGCATCGACGCCACGGCCGTCGAAGGCATGCGCGATCCGTACCCCGTGCCGATGCGCCTCACGGTGCATCACCCGCAGGTCAACGTGCCGGTGCTGTGGTGGCGCAGCGTGGGTTCCACGCACACCGCCTTCGTGATGGAAACGCTCATCGACGAGATCGCCCGCACCACCAAGCAAGACCCGGTGGCCTACCGCATGAACCTCTTCGGCGACAAGCACCCGCGCCATCGCGCCGCGCTGCAGCTGGCGGTCGACAAGAGCGGCTACGGCAAGAAGAAGCTGGCCGAAGGCCGCGCCTGGGGCGTGGCGGTGCACGAGTCCTTCGAGTCGGTGGTGGCCTATGTGGTCGAAGCGTCGGTGAAGGACGGCCAGCCCGTGCTGCACCGCGTGACCTCCGGCGTGCACTGCAATCTGGCAGTGAACCCGCGCAGCGTGGAAGCGCAGGTGCAGGGCGCAGCGGTGATGGGGCTGTCGACCTGTCTGCAGGGCAGCGCCATCACGTTGAAGGACGGCGTGGTGCAGCAGGGCAACTTCGGCGACTTCACCGTGGCGCGCATCACGCAGATGCCCGAGTTCGATGTGCACATCGTGCCGAGTGCCGATGCGCCCAAGGGCATGGGAGAACCGGGTCTGCCACCGCTGGCGCCTGCGTTCGCGAATGCCGTGGCGCGGTTGACGGGCAAGCCGTTGCGCCAGCTGCCGTTCGACCTGGCCTCGGCCTGAGGCGGGAACGGAACCGGCTGAAAAGCCGGTTTGGTTGTTAGTTAGATGGCAGCGGGGGCGGGCGGCGTGTGCGCCTGGCCCCGCACCTCTTGCGGCGACAGCGCGGCGGAGGGCAACGAAGAAGGCACCGCAGGCTGCGGCGATACCAGCCGCGGCTGCGGCCGGCTGTCCGCCACGGTGCTGCTGCCTTCGGGCTTCATGCGGAACAGTTGCGACAGCGCCGCGCGGTACTGCGTCGCGCCCACCGAGTTGGTGTTGTGGTGCGAACCGCCTTCGACCAGCACGAACATCTTCGGCACCGTGGCCGCCTCGTACAGCTTGCGCCCGAGCGTCGGGTTGATCAGGCTGTCGGCGGTGCCATGCACCACGAGCAGCGGTGCGCCGATGTCCTTGACGGTGCGAATCGCCTCGAAGCGCTGCGTGATGAACGGGCCGAAGGGCAGCCAGCCCCACTTGAAGCTGCTGGCCACGTCGGCGATGGAGGTGAAGGTGCTCTCGACGATGGTGCCGCTCTCGTCGCCCACCGTGGCCGCCAGATCGATGCCGATGGCACCGCCCAGCGAGTGGCCGAAGATGTAACGGTGCTGGCGCGGATGGCGCGCGGCGAGCCAGGTCCAGGCGGCGCGGGCGTCTTCGCGGGCCGAGGCTTCCGAGGGCAGGCCCTTGGAGCTCTTGCCGAAGCCGCGGTAGTCGATGGCCAGCACCGAGAAGCCCAGCTCGTGCATGCGCTGGATGCGCGGCGCCGAGCCGGCCACGTTGTAGCGCGCACCATGCAGGTACAGCAGCACGGGGGTGTCGGTGGTTTCGGGGGCGCCGCCGAGCCACAGGCCGTGCAGGCGCGCCGGTTCACCGGTGATGGACGATTGAAAGTCGATCCAGACGTCCTGCATGCCTTCGGTCATCTGGGCCGAGTTGCCCCAGCTGCGGTCGCTGGGCTGAAAGATCCACTCACGCTGCCGTTCGTCGAGGGTCGAACAGCCGGCGGCCAGAAGGGCACAGAGCGAAAAGATGGACGCGAGGAGGGGCCAGCGTTTGATCATTGCGTGGAGGGACAGCGAAAGTCGGCCGAAAGTTCATCTGCTTGCTTTCTGAAACGCGTCGGCATCGCGTGTCAGCCCTCCCTGTGCGGCGCTCGCCGGCGCTTCGCACGAGACCATGCAACGTGCGTGCCCGCGCTGCGGATGACGCGCAAAAACCCTCGAAAACCCTCAAAACGGGCGCTGACGGCGCTTATCTAGCGCGCCAGCGGCGGTGCTCAGCCCGGTGCCGGCTGCGCGAAATACACCACCATGCGCAGGTGCCGGTGCTCGTCGACCACCAACATTTCGTGGTGAAAGTCCAACGGCCCGGTGTCGGCCATCTGTATGCATCCGAGGCCGCGCCGGGCGGGCGCGCTGTCGGGGGTGTCCCACCAGCGGCGGAAGTCGGGCGAGAGTTCTTTCAGGTCCGCGACGAGGCCGAGCATGGCCGGATCGTCGGGCGCGATAGCGAAGTCGTAACGGAATTGCGCCAGCAGCCGGGGCGCATCGTCGCGCCAGGCGGGCAAGCGGCGCCGCAGTTCGGGGTCGGCGAACACCATGCGCAGCAGGTTGCGCACCTCGCGTTCGCGCCCGCTGAAGCCGAACAGCGCCTCGGCCGCCGCGTTCCAGGCCACGACATCCCAGCGCAGGTTGCACACGTAGGCGGGGCGGTTCGGCAGGTCGTCCATCAGCTGCTGGATGTGCGGCGTGACCGACACCTGCTGATGGGCCTCGGGCGGCGGAGGGCGCTTGTGGGCCAGCAGAAACAGGTGGCTGCATTCGGCGTCGTCGAGCTTCAAGGCGTGCGCCACGCCGAGCAAAAACTTCTGCGACACCTGGATCTCGCGCCCCTGCTCGAACCACGTGTACCAGGTGAGCCCCACGCCGGCCATCACCGCGACCTCTTCGCGCCGCAGGCCGGGCGTGCGGCGCCGGCCCTGGGAGGGCAGGCCGACATCGGCGGGCGTCAGCTTCCGGCGGTGCCGGGTCAGGAACTCCGACAGCTCGTTCTTGGTGCGGCTGAGGCTGCGTTCGATCACGGCTATTGTCTCCAGTAATAGGATAAACACTTAAATTGTAATGTGATTATCTTGTCCTGAAGATGGGGCTTCCGCAACCCGAACACGCACCCGGAGGCCCTTTTTGACAGCACCTTGCGACTCACTTTCCCTTGCCGAAAGGCCTCCCGCTGCGAGGCGCGAAGGCCGCGCAGGCGCCCGCGAATGGACCGGCCTCGCGCTGCTGGCGCTGCCGACCCTTTTGCTCGGCCTCGACCTCACGCTGCTGCACCTCGCGCTGCCCGCGCTGGCCCTCGACCTGCGCCCCACGAGCGCGCAGGCGCTGTGGATCGTCGATGCCTACGGCTTCATGATTGCCGGCTTCCTCGTCACGATGGGCACGCTGGGCGACCGTATCGGGCGGCGCAAGCTGCTCATGGTGGGGGCGGCGGCGTTCGGCGTGGCGTCGGTGATTGCGGCCTCTTCGACCAGCGCCAACCAGCTGATCGCCGCGCGTGCCGTGCTCGGCGTGGCGGGCGCGACGCTGATGCCGTCGACGCTGGCGCTGATCAGCAACATGTTTTTGCACCCGCACCAGCGCGCGCTGGCGATCGGACTGTGGGCGACCATGTTCGCGCTGGGCATGGCGGCGGGGCCGGTGGTGGGCGGCGTGCTGCTGGCGCACCAGGGCTGGGGCGCGGCCTTTCTCGTCGCGCTGCCGGTCGTCGGGCTGCTGCTGGTGGCCGCGCCGTTCCTGCTGCCGGAGTACCGCGCGCCGCAGCAAGGTCGGCTCGATCTGCCCAGCGTCGCGCTGTCGCTGCTCGCGTTGCTGCCGGTGGTCTACGGCATCAAGCAGGTCGCCAAGGACGGGATCGGCGTCGGTGCCGCGCTGGCACTCTTCGGCGGGTTGGCCTTTGCTCTGCTGTTCGTCCGGCGGCAGCGGCGGCTGCGCCATCCGCTGATCGACCTCGACCTGTTCGCCAGCCGGGCCTTCAGCGTCGCGCTGGTGGTGCTGCTGGTGGGGCTCGTCGGTGTCGGCGGCACGATGCTGCTGGTGACCCAGTACCTGCAACTGGTGGCGGGCCTGTCACCGCTCGCGGCGGGGCTGTGGATGGGGCCGCCAGCGCTGGCCATGCTGGTCGCTGGCATCACGGCGCCGCTGCTCGCGCGGCGCATCCGGCCGGGCCATGTGATGGCGGGCGCACTGGGGCTGTCCGTCGTGGGCTATCTGATGCTGAGCCAGCTCGATCGCACGCCGCATGGCATTGCGTTGGTGACCGCCTCGTTCTCGTTGGTGTACCTCGGCCTGGGCACCATCGCCGCGCTGGGCACCGACCTGGTGGTGGGCGCCGCGCCGCCCGAGAAGGCCGGGTCCGCCTCGGCCTTGTCCGAAACGGTGCAGGAGCTGGGCCTGGCCGTGGGCATCGCCACGCTGGGCAGCCTGACGACGGCGGTGTATCGCACGCGGATGGGCGAGCCGATCGACGGCATGGCCGTGGCCCTTCAGCGCGCGGTATCGGACAGCCTGGCCGGCGCCACCTCGGTGGCGCGCGAACTGCCTGCGGGTGTGCTGGAACAGGCACAAGCCGCCTTCCTCGCGGGGCTGAATGCAGCCGCGGCCACCAGCGCCGTCAGCATCGCGATCCTTGCGGTGCTGGCTGCCGTCACGCTGCAGCATGTCGGCGCAGCCGCCGATGACGCGAAACCTTGAGGCTCAGCGCCCGCGCATGAACAGCGAATCGAGCTCGCGGATCGACAGCTGGCGCCAGGTCGGCCGGCCGTGGTTGCACTGGTCGGAGCGCTCGGTGGCTTCCATCTGGCGCAGCAGGCCGTTCATCTCGTCGATCGTGAGCTTGCGGTTGGCGCGCACCGCGCCGTGGCAGGCCATGGTCGACAGCAGCTCGTTCTGCGCGCGCTGCACCACGGTGCTCGCGTCGTGCTGGCCCAGTTCGGCGAGCACGCTGCGCGCCAGCTCCACCGGGTCGCCGTCGGCCAGGGTGCCGGGCACGGCGCGCACCGCGAGCGTGCGGGCCGAGAAAGGCGTGATCTCCAGCCCCAGCGTGGGCAGCACCTCGGCGCAGGCCTCGGCCGTGGCCACTTCCTGCGGCGTGGCCGCGAAGGTGGCCGGAATCAGCAGCGGCTGGCTCGTGATGGCTGCGCCGTCGAGCTGGGTCTTGAGCCGCTCGTAGACGATGCGCTCGTGCGCCGCGTGCATGTCGACGATCACGAGGCCCTGGCTGTTCTCGGCCAGGATGTAGATGCCCTGCAGCTGGGCCAGCGCGCGGCCCAGCGGCCAGGCGTCCTGGTTCATGACAGGCGCGGGCGCTGGCGCGGGCGCTTCGGTGTCCGGCAATCCGACCGGCGCGCGGAACGACATCGCCGGCGCTTCCGTCTGCCACTGCGACGCGCCCGTGACCAACGCATGGCCTTGTTCCTCGGAGCGCCGCGGCCACATGGCCTCGAAGTCGCCGGTGCCGCGCTCGCGTGCCTGGAACGCAATCGCGGGCTGCGACCAGCTCGCGCTCGGCGGCAGCGGCGTCTGCTTGAAGAAAGGCTGCGGCGGTGCGTCGGCCGGTGCCAGCGCATCGCCGGCGCGCGGTGCGGCCAGGGCGTCCTCGATGGCATGGCGCACCGCCTGGTGCACCTCGCGTCCGTCGCGGAAGCGCACCTCGATTTTGGTCGGGTGCACGTTGACGTCGACGCGCGCGGGGTCGATCTCCAGGTACAGCACGTACACCGGCTGGCGCTGGCCGTGCAGCACGTCTTCGTAGGCGCTGCGCACCGCGTGCGACAGCACCTTGTCGCGCACGAAGCGCCCGTTGACGTAGAAGAACTGCTGGTCGTTGCGCGAGCGCGCTGCGTCGGGAATGCCGGCGCGGCCGACCACGCGCACCGGGCCGCCTTCGCGCAGCACAGAGACGCTCTGCGACACGAAGTCGTCGCTCAGCGCGTCGGCCAGCCGCTGTTCGGGCGTGGCGGCGGCGCGCCATTGTTCGATCAGCTTGCCGTCGTGCCACACCGCGAAGCCCACCTCGGGCCGCGCCAGCGCATGGCGGCGCACGGCCTCGATGCAGTGGGCCAGCTCGGTGGCGTCGGTCTTCAAAAATTTGCGCCGTGCGGGCGTGGCAAAGAACAGCTCGCGCACCTCGACCGTGGTGCCCACGGAGCGCGCCACGGGCCGCAGCTCGCCCGTGCCGCCGTCGAGCACGAAGGCGCTGTCGGCGCCGGTGAAGCGCGAGAGGATGCTGAGTTCGGCAATCGCGTTGATGGCCGCGAGCGCCTCGCCGCGAAAGCCCATGGTGCCGACCGTTTCGAGGTCGCTCAGGCTCGCGATCTTGCTGGTGGCGTGGCGGCGCAGGGCCACCGTGAGTTCTTCGCGCGGAATGCCCCCGCCGTCGTCTTCGACCGAGATCAGCCGCACGCCGCCCGAGGCCAGCCGCACGGTGATCTGGCGCGCGCCGGCGTCCAGCGCGTTGTCGAGCAGTTCGCGCACCACCGAGGCGGGGCGCTCGACCATTTCGCCGGCGGCGATCTGGCTGATCAGCTCGTCGGGGAGTTCACGGATCGGGCGGCGTTCGGCGGGGGGGAGGGAGGAGGGGAGGGCACTCACCGGAAACATTCTAAAAGCGGCGCCCGGGCGGGGCCGATGGCGGGGGTATCGGGGGTGTCCGGGCGGTGTATTTGGCGCGCTTATACCGATCCTCAACCGATCTCATTGGCTTTGGCGAAGGCGAAAACCTAAGCTCCCTCTCGCCAACGTATTCGCACAACAAGAACGCACCGGAGACACCCAGGACACCGCCATGGCACGCCGCCATGCCGCGCAGGGGGCCGCCGCGCGCGTTCGCCGACCCCCTGAAAGCCGATGCCATGACGACACCCCGCCCCCTGCGCTCCGCCGCCTGGTTCAACAACCCCGAACACAGCGAACTCTCGGTTTTGCACCTGGCCTGGTTCCTGAACTACGGCCTCACCCGCGAAGAGCTGCAATCGGGCAAGCCGATCATCGGCATCGCGCAAAGCGGCTCCGACCTCACGCCCTGCAACCGCCACCACCGCGAGCTGTCGCTGCGGGTGCGCGAAGGCATCCGCGAGATGGGCGGCATCGCGATGGAATTTCCGATGCACCCGATCCAGGAGAACGGCCGCCGCCCCACGGCCGCGCTCGACCGCAACCTGGCCTACCTGGGCCTCGTCGAAATCCTCACCGGCTACCCGATCGACGGCGTGGTGCTGACCACCGGCTGCGACAAGACCACGCCCGCCGCACTGATGGCCGCGGCCACCGCCAACATCCCCGCCATCGTGCTGTCGGGCGGCCCCATGCTCAACGGCTGGCACGAAGGCCAGCGCACCGGCACCGGCACCACGCTGTTCAAGGCGCGCGAGCTGTTCGCCAAGGGCAGCATCGACTTCCCCGGCTACATCGACCTCGTCGGCTCCACCGTGCCTTCGGCCGGCCACTGCAACGTGATGGGCACGGCCTCGACCATGAACGCCTTGGCCGAGGCGCTGGGCATGAGCCTGCCCGGCTGCGCGGCCATTCCCGCGCCGTACCGCGAGCGCGGCCAGATGGCCTACGAAACCGGCCGCCGCATCGTCGACATGGTGCGCGAAGACCTCAAGCCCTCGGACATCCTCACGCGCTCGGCCTTCGAGAACGCCATCGTCGTCAACTCGGCCATCGGCGGTTCGACCAACGCGCCGATCCACCTCATCGCCATCGCCAAGCATGCGGGCGTCGAGCTCAACATCCAGGACTGGGAAACGGTCGGCCTCGAGGTGCCGCTGCTGCTCGACATGCAGCCCGCCGGCAAGTACCTCGGCGAAGAGTTCTACCGCGCGGGCGGCGTGCCCGCCGTCGTGGCCGAGCTGCACCGCCACGGCCTGATCCGCACCGACGCGCGCACCGTCAACGGCCACACCTTGGCCGTCAACTGCGCCGACGCACCGGTGAAAGACGCCGACGTCATCCGCCCCTTCGAGCAGCCGCTGCGCGAGAACGCCGGCTTCCTCGTGATGTCGGGCAACCTGTTCGACAGCGCGATCATGAAGACCAGCGTCATCTCCGACGAGTTCCGCGCGCGCTACCTGAGCAAGGCCGGCGACCTCGACGCCTTCGTGGGCCGCGCCATCGTGTTCGACGGCCCGGAAGATTTCGAGGCCCGCATCGAAGACCCGTCGCTGGACATCGACGCGAGCTGCATCCTGTTCATGCGCGGCGTCGGCCCCATCGGCCACCCGGGCTCGTCGGAAGTGGTCAACATGCGCGCGCCCTCGCACCTGCTCAAGAGCGGCGTGTCGGCCTTGCCCTGCATCGGCGACGGCCGCCAGTCGGGCACCTCGGGCTCGCCGTCGATCCTCAACGCCTCGCCCGAAGCCGCCGCAGGCACAGGCCTGGCGCTGCTGCAGACCGGCGACAAGGTGCGCGTGGACCTGAAGGAGCGCACCGTCAACATGCTCGTCGACGACGAGGTGCTGCAAGCGCGCGCCCGCGACCTCGAGGCGAAGGGCGGCTACCCGATTCCCGCGAGCCAGACGCCATGGCAGGAGATCCAGCGCGCGATGGTGGACACGCTGTCCGAAGGCATGGTGCTGAAGCCGGCGACCAAGTACCAGCGCGTGGCGCAGACCGCCGGGATTCCGCGTCGGAATCATTGAGGACTGCTGTTGTTCAGGGCGACGCTCCCGCCGACGGGGAGCCTTGCTCCGCGAATGTCCCCCGGGGCTGCGCCCCTCCTCCTTGATTTCGCTGCGCAAGGCACCCCATCGACGTGAGCGTCATCAGCGCGGTCGTTGATCGGGCCAGCACAACGACAGCGCCCAGTGTGCTCAGGGCACTGGGTGCTTCCCGCAGCGAAATCAAGGAGGAGGGCGAAGCCCGGGGGACATTCGCGGAGGGAAGTACCCGGTGGCCTGAGCACACGCCCTGAACAAACCCGCACAAGGTTTTTTTCAAATCAAAAGAAGGAGTCAGACATGAAGTGGATGAGCGTTCAAACGCCCCAAGGCCCCCGCGTGGGCTACATCAAGGACGGCGCATTGCAGCCCGTCGATGCGGCCCGCATGCAGGACATCGTCGAAGGCAAGCCCTGGAACGATGCAGGCCAACCAATCCCGCTCGCCGACGTCAAGCCCACGCTGCCGTTCGCGCCGAGAAACATCATCTGCATCGGCGCGAACTACCGCGACCATTGCATCGAAACAGGGCTGGCCATCCCCGAGAAGCCCGTCGTGTTCGCCAAGTTCACCAACACGCTGGCGGCCGATGGCGACGCGATCACCTGGCCCGAAGGCTTCACCGAGAAGGTCGACTGGGAAGCTGAACTCGGCGTCGTCATCGGCAAACGCGCACAGGGCGTGAGCGAAGCGGATGCGCTCTCGCATGTGTTCGGCTACGTCGCCGCCAACGACGTGAGCGCGCGCGACGTGCAGCTGGGCGAGGCGCAATGGGTGCGCGGCAAGTCGCTCGACGGCTTTTGCCCACTCGCGTCCACCGTCGTCACGCGCGACGAAGTGGCCGACGTGCAATCGCTGGGCATCCGCTGCCTCGTCAACGGCGAGGCCGTGCAGTCGTCCAACACCAGCGAAATGATTTTCTCGGTCGCGTTCCTCGTGGCGTACCTCTCGCGCGCCATCACGCTGGAGCCCGGCGACCTGATCCTCACCGGCACGCCCGCCGGCGTCGGCCTGGGCCTCAAGCCGCCACGCTTCCTGAAGCGCGGCGACGTGGTCTCGGTCGAGATCGACGGGCTTGGTGCGGTGACCAACCCGGTCCACGGCGCGGTCGCACGCGGCTAGCCTTCACGGCTTTCAGACAGACATACCTATTCAGGAGACAACAACAATGACAACCACGAGTCCCTACGGCGAGCTGGTCACAGGCGCCATCCACAAGGCGCGCTGGCGCCTGCTGCCCATGCTCATCGTCATGTACATCATGTCGATTCTTGACCGCGTGAACGTTGGCTTCGCCAAGCAGGCGCTGCAGATCGACACCGGCCTGAGCAACAGCGCCTTCGCGCTCGGCGCCGGCATCTTCTTCGTGAGCTACGCGATCTTCGAAGTGCCGAGCAACGTGATCTTGTCGCGCGTCGGTCCGCGCATCTGGCTGTGCCGGATCATGGTCACCTGGGGGCTCGTGGCGTCGGCCATGATGTTCGCGACCACCGAGACCTCGTTCTACGTGCTGCGCTTTTTGCTCGGCATCGCGGAGGCGGGCTTCTACCCCGGCGTGCTGCTCACGCTGACCTACTGGTTCCCGGCGAAGGTGCGCGCGCAGGCCAACGGCATCCTGCTGTTCGGCTTTGCAGGCGCGCTCGTCATCGGCGGGCCGATCTCCGGTGCGCTGCTCGACATGAACGGCATCGGCGGCCTCAAGGGCTGGGAGTGGATGTTCCTCATCGAGGGCCTGATGGCCGTGGTGGTGGGCATCGTGGCCTTCTTCGTCATCGTCGACCGGCCGCACAACGCGCCCTGGCTCACGACCGCGCAGCAGAACGCGCTGCAGGCCGTGCTCGACCAGGAAGCGGCAGAAAAGTCGGCCGACAGCCCGCAGACCGTGTGGCAGACCCTGTGCAATCCGCGGGTCATGTTCTTCGCGCTGAACTTCTTCATCGTGCAGATCGCGGCCTACGGCCTCATCTTCTATCTCCCGACCCAGGTGGCGCAGATCCTGGGCCAGAAGATCGGCCTGCTGGTCGGCTTCGTCACCAGCATTCCGTGGCTGCTGGCGCTGTTCGTCGTGTACTTCGTCACGCGCTGGTCCGACCGTCACCACGACCGTCGCCGCGTCACCGTGGCCACGCTGTACACGATCTTCGGCGTGTGCGTGTGCCTGTCGGCGCATGGCTCGCCGGTCTTCGCGATCGCGGCGCTGTCGATCGGTGCGTCGACCTACCTGTCGGGCACGCCGATCTTCTATGCCTTCCTGTCGGAGCGGCTGTCGGGGCTGGGCATTGCCACGGGCATTGCGCTGGTCAACTCCATCGGCAACCTCGGCGGCTTCGTGGCGCCCAACCTGCGGACCTACGTGGAACAGAACCACGGCGGCTCGGCCGCGGGGCTGTACACGCTGGGCAGTGCAGCGCTGCTGGCCGCACTGATGCTGGCGCTCATGCCCAAGGGCTGGCGCGTGGCGAAGAAGAGCGGGGCGGCGGCAGCGCCTGCGGCCGTGCGCGACGGTCGGGCGCGCGCCTAGCTGATCAGAAGGCCTGTCGCCAGACGCGCGACAGTGCCTGCCACGCGCAGTCCACCTCCGGCCGCTTGAGCGCGCTGGCCAGGCAGACAAAGCGCAGATCGCAGCCGATGCTCACGCGGTCGGCAATGACCAGGCCGTCGCGCTGGCTGGCCTGCAGCGCCAGCGCATCGCGCGCCAGCGAAATGCCCACGCCGGCGCGCACCAGCGCCAGCATCGACATCTCCTGGTCGGCCTGCGCAGCCTTCTTCAGCACCAGCTTGTGGGCCTGCAGCACGGGCGCCAGCAGCCGCGAATGCGACGAGGTCGGCGGTGCCAGCACCCACGGCAGATACGCCAGCTCGGGCCACTCGCGGCCCAGCACCTGGGGCGCCCAGCCGCTCGGGCCGATCACCTGGTAGTTGAAGCGCGCCAGCACCTGCGAATGGAACAGCAGGCCGCCTTCCTGGCGGCGCGCGGCGGCGCTGGCCTGCGGCAGGTCGGTCGCCTCGGGGTCGCCGAGGTAGAAGCCGATGTCCAGTTCCTTGTTCAGCAGTTGGGCGAGCACGTCGCCGCTCGTGCCCTGGTGCAGCTCGGTCTCGAGCTCGGGCGCCAGCGCCACCAGCTCGGTGAGGAAGGGGCTGAGCCGCGTGAAGTCGGGGTCGAGGATGGTGCCGATGCGCAGCGAGCCGCGCACGCCGCCCTTGAGTCGCTCGGCCGCCACCGCGAAATCGTTCAGACCCTCGAGCGCATGCTCCGCATGGTTGAGCAGCGCCGCGCCGTCGCGCGTGAGCAGCAGGCCGGTGGGCGTGCGCTGGAACAGCTCCAGCTCGACCAGCGCGCCCAGCTCCTTGAGCTGCAGGCTCACGGCTGGCTGCGTGAGAAAGAGGCGCTGCGCGCCGCGCGACACCGAGCCCTCGCGGGCCACGGCCACGAAGGCCTGCAGGAGCCGGGGCTCGATCTTCTTCATGCCGCGCCGGGCAGAGGCTGCAACTGCTTGAACATGACGAAGGCATCCACGAAGCCACGCTGCGGATGCCGGAACGCGCCCGGCAGGGTGCCGACGATGGCGAAGCCCATGCGCTGCCAGAGCTGCACTGCGCGCGCGTTGGTCGACACGACGAAGTTGAACTGCATCGCCAGGAAGCCCATGCGCAAGGCCTGCTGCTGCGAGTGTTCGCACAGCGCCGAAGCCACGCCCAGGCCACGCGCGGCCTCGGACACCACATACGCGCAGTTGCTCACATGTGCGCCCTGGCCCGGCTGGTTGGGCCGGATCACATAGGTGCCCAGCACGGCGCTTTCGTCGTTGCAGGCCACGAAGGTCAGCGTGGGCACCTTCATCCACGAGTGGCGGGCCTCTTCTTCCGTGACATCGGGCGGGTAGGTGTAGGTGTCGCCGCGGCGGAACGTCGGTTCGAGGACGGCCCAGATAGCGGGCCAGTCGGCATCGAGGGCTTCGCGGATCTGGATCATGGGGTGATTCGGAAAGGGGGCAGCATGCCAACAAGGATAATCCGCGCCCATGGAAATCATCAGCTTTCTCGTCGACTTCATTCTTCACGTCGACAAACATCTCGAGGCCTTCGTGGTCGCCTACGGCCCCTGGGTCTATGCGCTGCTGTTCCTGATCGTGTTCGTCGAGACCGGTGCGGTGGTCATGCCGTTCTTGCCGGGCGACTCTCTGCTGTTCATCGTCGGCGCGCTGTGCGGCGTGGGGCTCATGAGCTTTCCGCTGGCGTGCGGCATCCTGATCGTGGCGGCCATCCTGGGCGACCAGTGCAACTACTCGATCGGGCGCTACTTCGGGCCCAAGGTGTTCCAGTGGGAGAACTCGCGCTTCTTCAACCGCAAGGCCTTCGACCAGGCCCACGGCTTCTACGAGCGCTACGGCGGCATCACCATCGTGCTCGCACGCTTCATGCCCTTCATTCGCACCTTTGCGCCCTTCGTGGCGGGCGTGGCCGAGATGAACCGCGCGAAGTTCACGGCCTACAACGTGGGCGGCGCGCTGCTCTGGGTGCTGGGCATTGCCACCGCGGGCTACTTCTTCGGCAACCTGCCGTTCGTGCGGCTGCACCTGGACAAGATCATCTGGGCGCTGATCTTCGTGCCCGGACTGCTGGCCATCTTCGGCGCGTGGCGCGCCTCGAAGGCCGAGAAGGCGCGGGCGGCGGCATCGCAGGCCTGAGTCGCTGCAAACTCACCCCACAAAAAAACGCGCCCGAGGGCGCGTTTTTCGTTGAGGGTGTGAATGAATGATCAGTAGCGGGGCCCGTTGTACGGGTAGTAGCCGCTGCCGCGCGGGTAGCGTTGCTGTTGCTGCTGCTCGTAGTAGTTGCGTTCGTCGACGCTGCGGCCCACCTGGTTGCCGATGACGCCGCCGATGGCTGCGCCGCCGAGCGTGGAGCCGGTGTTGCCACCGATTGCATGGCCCACCGCCGCGCCGCCGAGTGCGCCGATACCGGTGCCCAGGTTCTGGTTGGGACCGCTCGCACAACCCGCCAGCGTCATGACCGAAGTGGCAGCTGCAGCGGCGATCCAGAGACGTGTCTTCAACATGGTGTCCACCTTTCGAGGAGTGATGGCTCATCATGGTCAAAAGTACGCATTTCGCGGTGTAGGAGCCTGCCGCACGTGCCTGTGCGCAGGGTCGGGCCGCGCAGCGTGGGACAGGGCGCGTGTTGCCGGACGCAACGCCTGCAAGCAAACGCGTGGGGTCAGGCGGCGCGGGGCTTGGGCGGCTTCGGCGCTTTTTTCTTCGGGGCTTCCAGTGCACCCGACGACGCCGCCCGCAGGATGCGGCGGAACGTCGGGCATTCCATGTGGCTGGGCGCGGGGCAGACCGCGGCATGCCGCAGGCCGTCGCGCATCGCCGTGAGCTGGCGGATCGTGCGGTCCAGGTCCTGTGCCTTGTCGGCAAGCAGCTGCCGGTCGATGTGCGGCTTGCCTTCGGGCGAGAACATGCGGCCGATCTCCTCCAGCGAGAAACCGGCGGCGCGCCCCAGCGCGATGAGCGCCAGCCGCTCCAGCACGTCAGGCGCGAACACGCGGCGCAGGCCGTGACGGCCCGTCGATGCGATCAGCCCTTTTTCTTCATAGAAACGCAGCGTCGAGGCGGGAACGCCGGCGCGTTGCGCGACTTCCGAAATGTCCATGTGCTGCTCCCTCTTGACTTCAAGTCGACTTGAATTGGCACAGTCTAGCCTTCGCCGCTCGACGGCACCTGAAGGAAAACGATCATGGACGACGACACATCTCCCGCCAATGCAGAACAGGCCGCCTTGTGGAACGGCCGCGCCGGCAGCGCCTGGGTCCAGACGCAGGCCGTGCTCGACGCGATGTTCCAGCCGCTCGAAGCGCGGCTGACCGACGCGGTGCGCGCCGTGGGCGCCCGTCGCGTGCTCGACGTCGGCTGCGGCACCGGCCGCACGACGCTCGCAGTGGCGCGGCAGCTCGGCGCGACGGGGCAGTGCCTTGGCGTCGATATCTCGGCGCCGATGATCGAGGCGGCGAAGGCCCGCGCCGCGCGCGAGGCGCTGCCGTCGGCCCGCTTCGTCTGCGCCGACGTGCAGGGCCATGCCTTCGAGCCGGGCGCGTTCGATATGGTCATCTCGCGCCTGGGCGTGATGTTCTTCGACGATCCGGTGCAGGCCTTCGCGAACCTGCGGCGCGCTGCGACGGACGGTGCGGCCCTGCGCTGCATCGCCTGGCGCGGCGGGGCCGAGAACCCGTTCATGACGACCGCCGAGCGCGCCGCCGCACCGCTGTTGCCCGGCTTGCCGCCGCGCCGGCCGAACGCACCGGGCCAGTTCGCGTTTGCCGACCGCGCACGGGTCGCGGGCATCCTCGAGGCGAGCGGGTGGGGCGAGGTCGACATCCAGCCGTTCGAGGTCGAATGCGCGTTCCCTGCGACGGCGCTGGTCGACTACTTCACGCGGCTCGGGCCGGTCGGGCTGATCCTGCAGGAGACGGATGCACAGACGCGCGCGAAGGTCGTCGAGACCTTGCACGCCGCTTTTGCGCCCTATGTGCAGGGCGATGAGGTGCGCTTTGTCGCGGCCTGCTGGATGATCGCCGCGCGTGCCTCGGCGCAGGAGCGCGACCGTGTCTGAGGCCGTCGAGTTCGCGCTGCGCACGCTGTGGATCGGCGCTGGTGCGACGGTGGTGATGGACCTTTGGGCGGTGCTGCGTCGGCGCCTCTTCGGGATTCCTTCGCTCGACTACGCGCTCGTCGGCCGCTGGCTCGTGCACCTGACGCGGGGGCGCTTCTTTCACGACCCCATCGGCAAGTCGCCGCGCGTGGCCGGCGAAGGCGTCATCGGCTGGACCGCGCACTACCTGCTCGGCATCGCGTTCGCAGCCGTGCTGCTCGCGGGCTGGGGATTGGGTTGGGCGCGTCAGCCGACGCTCGCTCCTGCGTTGATCGTCGGCATCGGCACCGTGGTCCTGCCGTTCTGCGTGATGCAGCCCGCGATGGGCGCGGGCTTCGCGGCGCGCCGCACGCCGCGCCCAGCGATGGCGCGGTTCCAGAGCCTGGTCACGCACGCGGTCTTCGGTGCCGGCCTTTATGCGGCCGCGGGGGGCGCCCGCGTCGCGGGCTTTTAGGTCAGAGCTGCCGGCTGCGCGCGAGCGGCGGGTTCTGCGCGAAGTAGCGCTGGATGCCGCGCATCAGCGCGTCGGCCAGGTTCTCCTGGTAGTCGGCGCGGCGCAGGTTGGCTTCTTCCTCGGGGTTGCTGATGAAGGCCGTCTCGACCAGCACGCTCGGGATGTCGGGCGCCTTCAGCACCGCGAAGCCGGCCTGCTCGACCTGCGCCTTGTGCAGCCGCGCGCCGATGCCCTTGATCTCGCCGAGCATCGCGCCGCCGAGCTTCAGGCTGTCGTTGATCTGCGCCGTGGTGCTCATGTCGAGCAGCGCGCGCTGCACCTGCGCCTCGTGGTTGCCCACGTTCACGCCGCCGACCTTGTCGGCGTCGTTTTCCTTGTTGGCGAGCCAGCGCGCGGCGCTGCTCGAGGCGCCGCTCTGGCTCAGCGCGAACACGCTGGCGCCGCGCGCGGCGGGCGTGGTGAAGGCGTCGGCGTGGATGCTCACGAACAGGTCGGCCTGCACGCGCCGCGCCTTCTGCACGCGCACGCCCAGCGGCACGAAGAAGTCGGCGTCGCGCGTGAGAAAGGCGCGCATCGGGCTGCCGTTGACGCTGGCCGCGTTGATGCGGTCGCGCAGGCGGTGCGCCACCTGCAGCACGATGTCTTTTTCGCGCGTGCCGTTCGGGCCGATGGCGCCGGGGTCTTCACCGCCATGGCCGGGGTCGAGCGCGACGATGATGATGCGGTCGGTGCGGCTGGCCGTGGCGCGCGGCGTCGGGCCGGGCGGTGTCACGGGGCGCGCCGGCGGCGCTGCAGCCACGGCGGGCGGTGGTGCCGGTGGCATCGGCAGTGGCATGCCGCCGGGGGGCAGCGCCGGCGCGGGCGCCGACGGACCGGGGCGCATGGCCTGCTGCGCCATCAGGTCGCCCAGCGGGTCGACGGGCGGCACGCCGGGGCGCACGGGCGCCGGCGAGGGCGCGGCGGGCGGCGCGGTTGCGACAGCCGGGCCGTTGCTTGGCGCGGTGCTGCTGCCGTTCTTGGGCGCATCGCGCAGCCGCTCGGCAATCAGCGCTTCCATCGGGTCGATGGCCTGCTCGGGGTACAGGTCGAGCACCAGCCGGTGCTTGTAGGCGGCCACGGGCGCCAGCGAAAACACCTGCGGGCGCACGGTCTGCTTCAGGTCGAACACGATGCGCACCACCTTCGGTGCGTTCTGCCCGATGCGCAGGCCGTTGATGAACGGGTCGCCGGGCTTGATCTTGCCGACCAGGTCGCGCAGCTCGGTGTTGAGGTCGATGCCCTCGATGTCCACGGCCAGCCGGGGCGGGCTGCCGACCACCAGCTGCTGCGAGTTGAGGCGGGCGTCGGACTCGATGGTCACGCGGGTGTAGTCGGCGGCGGGCCACACGCGCACGGCGAGGATGCTGGCGCCGCGGGCGATCTGGTGCACGCCCAGCATCAGCGCGATGCTGCCGCCTTGCAGCAGCACGCGCCGTTTCAGGCCGGTCGCCTTCATGCGGCGAGGCACGCCAGCAGATCGCTGCCGCGAGGGGTGTTCGCAAGAAGGGTCACGCTGCGGGTGTCGTCGGTCATTGCTTCTATTTTAATAGCTAGGTCGGCAGGTGGGGTGCGCCCCGCGGCGTTTTCCGGCCACTCGGCCAGCTTGAGGCCCGGGCCCGCGAAGATGTCGCGAAAGCCCGCGTCGTCCCATTCGCGCGGATCGGCGAAGCGGTAGAAGTCGAAGTGGAAGATGGCCAGCCCATCGGGCGCCTCGTGCGGCTCGACCACCGCGTAGGTGGGGCTCTTGATGCGCCCGGTGATGCCGAGCGCGCGCAGCAGGTGGCGCACGAAGGTGGTCTTGCCGGCGCCCAGGTCGCCCTGCAGCGCGATGAACGCGTCGCGCAACGCGGGCGATGCGGCGAGCGCGCGCGCCAGTGCGTCGGTGTCGTCTTCGCCCTGCCAGCGCAGGGTGCGCGTTTCTACAATCGGCAAGTGATCGTCAGCCATCCACTCATTGCTCGTATTCAGGCCTTGGCCCGGGAACTCGGATTCTCCCAAATCGGAATCGCGGGCGTCGATCTGTCGAGCGCCGAGGACGGTCTGATGCAATGGCTGGCCCATGGGTTCCATGGCGAGATGCAATACATGGCAACACACGGCACCCGCCGCGCGCGACCCGCCGAGCTGGTGCCGGGCACGGTGAGCGTGATCACCGCGCGCATGGACTACCTGCCGCGCGCCACGCCGGGCGACTGGCAGGCCGTCGAGTTCGATCGCCTCACGCGGCCCGGCGAGGCCATCGTGTCGGTCTATGCGCGGGGCCGCGACTATCACAAGGTGCTGCGCAACCGCCTCGCCAAACTGGCCGAGAAGATCGCCGAAGAGGTCGGCCCCTTTGGTCACCGCGCCTTCACCGATTCGGCGCCGGTGCTCGAGGCCGAACTGGCCTCGCGCAGCGGCCAGGGCTGGCGCGGCAAGCACACGCTGGTGCTCGACCGCGACGCGGGCTCGATGTTCTTTCTCGGCGAAATCTACGTCGACATGGCGCTGCCGCCGAGCGAGCCCGTCAGCGCGCACTGCGGCAGCTGCAGCGCCTGCATCGATGTGTGCCCGACGCGCGCCATCGTCGCGCCGCAGCGGCTCGATGCGCGCCGCTGCATCTCGTACCTGACGATCGAGCACGCCGGCGCCATCCCGACGGAGCTGCGCCCGCTCATGGCCAACCGCATCTACGGCTGCGACGACTGCCAGCTGATCTGCCCCTGGAACAAGTTCGCGAAGAAGAGCACGCTGCCCGACTTCGACGCGCGCGAGGGGCTCACGGGCCGCACGCTGGCCGAGCTGTTCGCGTGGAGCGAGGAAGACTTTTTGCGCCGCACCGAAGGCAGCCCGATCCGCCGCATCGGCCACGAGCGCTGGCTGCGCAACATCGCGGTGGCGCTGGGCAATGCAGCGAGGTCAGGCGAGGCCGGCGCGAAGGAAGCGTTGGCCACGCGTGCCGAGCACCCGAGTGAACTGGTTCGCGAGCACGTCGCGTGGGCGCTCGCGCAGTAGAGCCTCAGGCTGGCAGGATCTCGCGCACGCACTCCCACGGCCGGCACATGAGCGTGCCGCGCGGCGACACGACGATCGGGCGTTGCAACAGGATCGGATGCGTCACGATCGCGTCGAACAGCTGGTCGTCGGTCAGCGTTTCGTCCGCCAGTTTCAGTTCTTCGTAAGGCGCTTCCTTCGTGCGCAACAGGTCGCGCGCCGTCAGGCCCATGGCCTTCGCCAGCTCGCGCAGCTTCTTTTTCGAGGGCGGCGTTTCCAGGTACAGGACGATCTCGGGCTCCACGCCGCTTTCGCGGATCAAGCCCAGCACGTTGCGCGACGTGCTGCAGTTGGGCTTGTGGTAGATCGTCATCGGGTAGGCGGTGGTCGGTGTGCGTGCGGTCATGGGGTCGATGATAGGAAACCGGGTTCAACCGCCCGGCGCGCTCGTGTCCAGCGAGAAGGGAAAGCGCGCCGCCCAGAATTCCGCCAGCCGCGGCTCGGCGTCTACGCGCCGCACCACGCGCGCCATGCGCGGCGCCACGCGGTAGAAGCGCCGGCGGGTCGGCGTCCAGCGCGACATCACGGTCACGTACAGGTCGAGCATGCTGATCTTTTCGCCGAGCAGGTAGGGCGCGGGCTCGTCGATCTGTGTGTCCATGAGGTGCCAGCACTGCGCGATGCGCTCGGCCGTGCGTTCGAGCATCGTCGCCTGCGCCGCGGGCTCGGGCGTGAGGCGCGTCGGTTCGTCGCGCACCCAGAACATCGAATAGATCGACGCCGGCAAATAGACCATCCAGCGCAGGTACCGCGTGCGCAGCGGATCGTCAGGCGCGGGGCAGAGCCCGGCCTCGGGGTAGCGGTCGCCGAGCCAGATGAGGATGGCCGCGCTCTCGGTCATCACCTCGCCCGAAGGCAGCACGAGCGCGGGCACCTGCTGCATCGGGTTGACGCCGGTCAGCCGCTCGCGCTCGGACTCGCCCTCCCAGGGAGCGACGTCGACCGTGTCGACCTGCGCGCCGATCAGCGTCAGCGCGGCATGGATGGGCGTGGCGCCCGAACCGGGCGCGCCATAGAGGGTGTAGCGGTCGGCAGCTGCTGCGGCCGCTGGAGCGGATGGAGAGGCCATCCGCGCAGGTTACTGCAGGCTTGCGCCGCTTGCCAACTGCGGGGTCAGGCGGCGAGCAGCGCGTCGACCTTGTCCAGCGCCTCGAGGGTCTTGAAGCAGGCCTCGGCCACTTCCGTGCCCTTGATCGCGAAGTGGCGGTGGAAGTACTTGCGGTGCTCCACGTGCTCGTGGAAATGGTGCGGCGTGAGCACGGCCGAGAAGATCGGCACGTCGGTCTCCAGTTGCAGCGACATCAGCGTGCTGACGACGGTGTTGGCGACGAACTCGTGGCGGTAGATGCCGCCGTCCACCACCAGCGCGCAGCCGATGATGGCCGCGTACTTGCCCGAGTTGGCGAGGCGCTTGGCGTGCAGCGGAATCTCGAAGGCGCCGGGCACATCGAAGATGTCGATGAGCTCGCGCGCCACGCCGAGCCGCGCCATCTCTTCGAGAAACGCGTCGCGTGCCTGGTGAACGATGTCGGAATGCCATTGCGCCTGCACGAATGCGATGCGCTGGCCGCGCGGCGAACCCGACGCGGTAACGGCAGAAAGGGGAAGGTCGTTGATCTGACTCATGGTGTGCCTCTAGAAAGCAGGTTTCCTGAATCAGGGCGCACGAAACCACAGGCCCGCTCGCGCGCCGGTATGCCCACAAAGAGCAAAGCAAGGCGCGCGGGCATGCCCGCATTTCGCGCTCTCTTTCATCCGGACTGTGACCGTCGGCTTCGGAATCGCACCGAAATCTGCTGACCCTCGAACCTGTGGCAGGTCCAAGGCGCTCGCGGGCTTGTGCGACTTTCGTCGCCATCACCGCCGGTGGGGAATTGCACCCCGCCCTGAGAACGCTTGCCGTCCGGCGAACCGGACGACGGCGCGATTCTAGAAGCCCCGTGCAGCGCGGGGTTGTCACGCGCGCGCCAGACCTTCGCCCGCGCGGGGATTTTCTTCAGAAGCGGTACGTGGCGCTGGCAGTCAGGGTACGGCGCTGGCCGTAGAAGCAGTCGCCGCGCGCCAGGCAGGTGGTGATCTGCACCTTGTCGGTCAGGTTGGCCACGTTGAGCGCCAGCCGCAGCGGGCCGTTGTCCCACGCGAACATCGCGTCGAACAGCGTGACCGCGGGCACGGGGTTGTTGTCCATGCCGTCGTACGACTTGCCCATGTAGCGCACGCCGCCGCCGGCCGAGAAGCCGTGCAGCCCGCCGATCGAGAAGCGCTTGGTCACCCAGGCCGAGGCCGTGTGCCTGGGCACGCCCGAGATGCGCTTGCCCAGGTCGGAGCCGTTGCTCTTCGACACGCGCGCGTCGGTGTACGCGTATGACGTGGTCCAGTCCCAGTCGCGCGCGATGCTGCCCTTGTACTCGAGCTCCAGGCCCTTCACGTGCACTTCGCCGAGCTGCACGCTGTTGAGCGGGTTGGTCGGGTCGGTGGTCTTGCGGTTGGTGTCGCGCAGGTCGTACACGGCCGCCATGAACGAGGTGCGCTGGCCCGCGGGCTCCCACTTCACGCCGGCTTCCCACTGCTTGCCGCGCTGCGGTTTGAAGGGATTGTTCGACGTGTCGACGCCGCCCAGCGGCAGGAACGATTCGGCATAGCTCAGGTACGGCGCCCAGCCGCCGTCGGCCAGGTAGACCAGGCCGGCGCGCTTGGTGGTGGCCTTGTCGTCGGCGGCCGCGGCGGGGCGGCCTTCGGTGTCGGTGGTGGCCTTGTCATGGCGCAGGCCCAGCAGGCCGATCCAGCGGCCGTACTTGACCTGGTCCTGCACGTACAGGCCCGCCTGCTTCTGCACCACCTCGGGTGCGCGCGTGTAGCTGGTGGGTGCCGTGTAGTTGCCGTACACCGGCGCGTACACGTCGAGCGCGCCTGCACGGCCGCGGCCCGACAGCTTGGAGGTGGTGTTGCGCTGGAAGTCGGCGCCCAGCAGCAACGTGTGCTCGACCTCGCCGGTCTTGAAGTGCGCTTCGGCCTGGTTGTCGAGCAGCAGCATCTTGCCGCCGTTGATGTCGCTGCTCAGGTCGCGCTCGATGGTGCGCTGGTCGGCGTTGAACACCGGGCGCGCCGGACGGCCCGTGAGGCGGTTGGCCGCGAAGCTGGTGTACGAGGTGTTGTACCAAACCTTGCTCTCCGTCGAGCGCAGGTTCTGGCGCACCGTCCAGGTGTCGTTGATGCGGTGGCTGAACAGGTAGCCGAGCGAGGTGCTGCGCGTGTCGAAGCGGTCGAAGCCCGGTTCGCCGGTGAAGGTCGAGGTCGGGATGCGGCCATACAGCGAGGGCAGCAGCGTGCCCTGCCACGGGAAGAAGCCGATCAGCGAGCCGCTCTTGTCCTTCTGGTACGACGCCTGCAGCGTGAGCGAGGTGTCGGTGTTCGGGCGCCAGGTGAGCGAGGGCGCGATCGCGATGCGGTCGTCCGACACGTGATCGACCTGCGTGCCGCTGTCGCGGTTCACGGCCACGAGACGGTACATCCACTTGCTTTCGGGATCGAGCGAGCCGGTGAAATCGGCCGCGATCTGCTTGCGCGAGTGGCTGCCCAGCTGCAGCTGCACCTCGCGCTGCGTCTCGGCCTGCGGGCGCTTCGACACGAGGTTGAGCACGCCGCCGATGCCGCCCTGGCCGTACAACACCGACGAGGGGCCGCGCAGCAGCTCCACGCGCTCCAGCATGTACGGCTCGGGCTTGCTGCTGTTGTAGACGCCGTAGGTGCGTTGCATGCCGTCCAGGTACTGGACGGCGTCACCGCCGCGCACTTTGAACGAGTCGCCGCGGCTGTCGAAGTAGCTCGACACCACGCCGGCCGTGTAGTTGGTGGTTTCGCGCAGCGTGAGTGCGCCTTGCGCTTCCATCTGGTCGCGCGTGACGACCGAGATGGCCTGCGGCGTTTCGATGAGCGGTGTGTCGGTCTTGGTGGCGGTGCTGCCGCGCCGCGCGACGAAGCCCGTCACGGGGCCGGTGGCGGTCTCGCCCGCGTCGCCCGAGACGGTGACGGTGGGCAGGGCTTGCCGTGTTTCGGTCGCGGCGGCTTCTTGCGCGTGGGCGTGGGCGCTGGCGGCGAGTGCCACGGCGGTGGCCGCGAACGCGGCATAGCCGCGCCGTGTGCGCGGCGTTCCGGGGCGATGGTTCTTGAATGTCATGTGCAGCTTCTCCTGTGTCCTGCGTCGGATGTGTCTAGGGCGGGCGAGTGGCTGCGGCGGGCGATCGGGCGCGCCATGGCTTCTCCGGTGCGATCAGAAAAACGAAACGAACGAACGCGTGCGTGCCGTGGCACTTTCCGAAAGGAAAGCGCACCGGCTGGTGTTGTGTGTCTACGGCGTCGTGGGGGCAGTGGCCGGGTGCGACGACCGGTGGTGTCGTCGCTCGGGCTGCTGCGTCTTCGTTCCTTCGAAGACGGCTGGCGGGCTCGCGGCGGGCGCGGGCGGCTGGCTGAGGCGGGCGATTATAAAAGGCCGCGTCAGCGGCCGGCGAGG
Organism: Variovorax sp. EBFNA2; assembly: GCF_033802765.1. Taxonomy (NCBI): domain Bacteria; kingdom Pseudomonadati; phylum Pseudomonadota; class Betaproteobacteria; order Burkholderiales; family Comamonadaceae; genus Variovorax; species Variovorax sp. EBFNA2. The sequence continues at coordinate 4,304,554 of NZ_CP138496.1, read as the reverse complement.
AACTGCGTCATGCGGTGCAGTTCTTCGTCGAGGCTGGTGCGGAAGGCCGCGCCGTGCGGCTTCTTCGCATCGGCGTAGCCGAACGCCGGCTGCAACCGGCCTTCTGGCGCACTCACGTTGGCCCAGCCGATCACGCGGTCGTGCCACAGCATCGGCAGCGCGTAGTAGCCGAACTGCCGTTTCGGCGCCGGCGTGTAGGCCTCGAACTTGTACGTCCAGCCCCACAGCAACTCGAAGCGGCGGCGGTCCCACACGACCGGGTCGAAGGGCGCGAGCAGGCGCACCGCCTCGTCGGGCGCATGGCGCTTCGAGGCGGGATTTTCGTCGGCGGGCCAGTACCAGGTGGTGCCGTCGATGCGACAGCTCGCCAGTTCTTCGCGTGCCAGGCGCAGCGCCGCCTGCGTCTGCGCAGAAAGATGCGGCGCGCCGTAGCCGAGCAGGCGCACGAGGTAGGTGAGGCTGGCCGCGGGCAGCGGCGCGTACTTGCGCACGATCAGTTCGATGAGCGCGGCCGCGCGCCGCGCGCGTCCGGCGGGGCTGTCGTCGGCGGGCAGATGGTTCACCGCTTCATAGACCCGCGTGCCGCTGTCGCGCCGCACCACGCGCAGCATGCCGCGGTAGTGCATGCCGTCGAGCAGGTGCGTGGTCGCATTGCTCGAGCCGCCCCAGTAGTTCTGGATGCGGCCATGCGCAAAGTGCTGCTCGACCTGGCGCGGATGCACCGGCCCGTGTTCGCGCACATAGGCCAGCACGTCGGCGGCCTTGCGGCGCGTGTCGGCGTCCCAGGCCTGCTTGGCTTCGCGCGGATGCATGAGCGCCAGGTGCTCGCGCGGGAGGAAGCCGTAGTTGACGAGGCAGTCTTCCTCGATCGCGAGCCGCGCGTAGCGGCTTTCGAGATCGCCCGCGCGGTAGTCCTTCACGCGGTGGCGCAGCGTGAGGTCTTGCGCCCGCGCCGGCGCACGAATCGGGTCGGCCTGCACGAAGCCGAGCTTGCGGATCGCGGCGGGGAGCGTCGTGGGCGTGAAGAGGGTGCGTGCGACGGCGTAGCGGCGCAGGTCGTCGAGGGTCGGGTCAGCCATGGGGCGGATTGCAGCACAGGTCGCCGCTTCTCGCTTCGTGGCCAGTTGCAGTTCAGGCGTCGCTCCCGCCGACGAGGTACCTTGCTCCGCGAATGTCCCCCGGCCTGCGGCCTCCTCCTTGATTTCGCTGCGCAAGGCACCTCATCGACGTGAGCGGGTTCAGCGCGGTGGTTGTTCGGATGGCACAACGACAGCGCCCAGTGTACTCAGGACACTGGGTGCTTCCCGCAGCGAAATAAAGGAGGAGCGAAGCGGGGGACATTCGCGGAGGGAAGTACCCGGTGGCCTGGGCACGCGCCCTGAACAGCCGCGCTCAGACCGCCGTCTTGTGCCGCTCGATGCAAACGTCGAGCGTCTCCGCCCCAGGCCGTTGCCACCATTCCAGGTTCGAAAAAATCTCGACCTCGCTGAAACCCGCAAAGCCCGCATCCTCGACCCAGCCGCGAATCTTCTTCAGCTCGACCACGCCGTCACCCATCATCCCGCGATCGGAGAGCAGGTCGCGCGTCGGCGTGAGCCAGTCGCAGACGTGGTACGCCAGCAGCCGCTCGCGGCCGGCGCGGGCGATCTGCTGTTGCAGCTTCGGGTCCCACCACACGTGATAGATGTCGAGCGCCACGCCGAGCATGCCGGTCTTGCCTGCGTCGAGTTCGTCGCACAGGTCGAGTGCGTGTTCGAGCGTGTTGATGCAGGCGCGGTCGGCGGCCTGCATCGGGTGCAGGGGCTCGATGGCCAGCGGCATGCCGACTTCGCGGGCGTATTCGAGCGATGCGGCGATGCCGTCGCGCACCTCGCTGCGTGCGCGGGCGATGTCGGTGTACGCGGCCTTGCCGTCGAGCGCGCCGGGCAGGGCGCCGACGACGAGCACGAGGCAGGGCGCGTCGAGCGTCTTGGCTTCGTCGATGGCGCGGCGGTTGTCGTCGAGCGCGGCCTTCAGGCCCGCCGCATTGGGCGCCGGGAAGAACCCGCCGCGGCAGTAGCCCGAGAGGCCGATGCCATGCGCCTTCAGCTGCTTCGCCACCTTGTCGAGCCCGACGGCCGCGACCTGGTCGCGCCACGGGCTGATGGCGCGGATGCCGCGCTCGGCGCACTGGTCGATGAGGCGGTCGAGCGGCACCTCGGTGCCCGACTGCTTGCGGATGGTGGCCGTGTTGATCGACAGCCAGTCGTGGTTCTGCGAGAAATCACGCATGGCCCGGGTCAACCTTCCACGCCGTGCAAAGCCAGCAGCGTCTTCATGCGGCGCACCGCAAGCTCGGGTTGTTCCAAGAGATTGGCCGCATCCGCGAGACGGAACAGCTCGGCGAAGTGCTGCAGCGAACGCGTGCTCTGCTGGCCACCCACCATCGTGAAGTGCGTCTGGTGGCCGTTGAGCCAGGCCATGAACACCACGCCCGTCTTGTAGAAGCGCGTGGGCGCCGCGAAGATGTGGCGCGACAGCGGCACCGTCGGGCCGAGGATCGCGTGGAACTTCTCGGTGTTGCCTTGCGCCAGTGCGCCCAGTGCAGCGCTCGCAGCCGGCGCGATGGCGTCGAAGATGCCCAGCAGCGCATCGCTCTTGCCGTGCATCGGCTCGTCGCCGAAACCATCACCGGCAATCAGCTCGGCGTAGTTGAAGTCGTCGCCCGTGTACATGCGCACGCCCTTCGGCAGGCGGCGGCGCATGGCGATTTCCTTGTCCTTGTCGAGCAGCGAAATCTTGATGCCATCGACCTTGTCCGGATGCGCCGCGATGATGCCCACGGCGGTGTCCATGGCCGCATCGACGTCCTTCGTGCCCCAGTAGCCTGCCAGCGCCGGGTCGAACATGTCGCCCAGCCAGTGCAGCACCACGGGCTGCTTCGCCTGGCTCAGGATGCGGTCGTACACGCGCTCGTAGTCAGCAGGGCTCTTCGCCACGCGGGCCAGCGCACGGCTCGCCATCACGATCAGCTTGCCGCCCAGCGCTTCGATGGCGGCCATCTGATCTTCGTAGCCGCGGATCACGTCGTCGACGCTCTTCACGTCGTCGATGTTCAGGTGGTCGGTGCCGCAGCCGGAGGCGACGAGCGCACCGGGCACGTCTTTCGCCGCATCGAGCGAGCGGCGAATGAGTTCGAGCGACGTGGGCCAGTCCAGGCCCATGCCGCGTTGCGCGGTGTCCATTGCCTCGGCCACGCCCAGGCCCAGCGAGAACAGGTGACGGCGGTAGGCGATGGTGGTGTCCCAATCGACCGCCGCCTGCAGCCACGGATCGACGGCCGCGAGCGGATCGGCCACGACGTGCGCGGCCGAGTAGGCGATGCGGTTGAACTTGACGCCCGCTTCGGGCTTCACCGGCGCGGTGCCGCGCAGGGCGTAGGGCGCGAGCGATCCGCTCGCGGTGGGGAGGGTCAGCGACAGTGCCATGGCAGCTTCTTCTTCAGACCTTCAGCGTGGGCACATCGACCCAGCGGCGGTCCTTCCACGACTCGAGCGCGGCCTCGACCAGCTGCACGCCCTTGGCGCCTTCCGGCAGCGTCCACTTGTAGGGCTCGTTCTCGACCACGTGGCGAATGAAGTGCTCCCACTGGATCTTGAAGCCGTTGTCGTAGACCTGCGAATCCGGAATCTCCTGCCACTGGTCGAAGAAATTCATCATCTGCTTCTCGTCGGGGTTCCACACCGGCCGCGGCGTGGCGACGCGCGACTGGGCGCGGCAGCTCGACAGGCCGGCCACGGCCGAGCCGTCGGTGCCGTCGACGTGGAAGGTCACGAGGTCGTCGCGGCGCACGCGCGTGGCCCAGCTCATGTTGATCTGCGCGATCACCGGTTCGCCGTTGTGGCCCGTGAGTTCGCAGGTGGCGTAGGCCGCGTCGTCGGCGGTGGCTTCATACGGTTGGCCGGCTTCGTCCCAGCGCTTGGGGATGTGCGTGGCACCGATGCACGAGACAGACTTCACTTCGCCGAACAGGTTGTCCAGCACGTAGCGCCAGTGGCACATCATGTCCAGGATCATGCCGCCGCCGTCTTCCTTGCGGTAGTTCCAGCTCGGGCGTTGGATGGGCTGCAGGTCGCCCTCGAACACCCAGTAGCCGAACTCCAGGCGCACGCTGAGCATGCGGCCGAAGAAGCCAGCGCGGCGCAGCATGTCGAGCTTGCGCAGGCCGGGCAGGAAGAGCTTGTCCTGCACGGCGCCGTGCTTCAGGCCCGAGCCTTCGGCCAGGCGCGCGATTTCGACGGCTTCGTTCAGGTTGGTCGCGATCGGCTTCTCGCAGTACACGTGCTTGCCGGCGCGGATGGCTTTGGCCAGCAGCGTGGGGCGCATCTGCGTGGTGCCGGCGTCGAAGAAGATCGTGTCGTCCTTGTTCTCCAGCGCCTTGTCGAGGTCGGTGCCCCAGCGTGCGATGTTGTGGGTCTTGGCGAGCGCTTCCATCTTCTCGGCGTTGCGGCCGATGAGGATCGGGTCGGGCATGACCTTGTCGCCGTTCGACAGCGTGACGCCGCCTTGCGCGCGGATCGCGCAGATCGAGCGGATCAGGTGCTGGTTCATGCCCATGCGGCCGGTGACGCCGTGCATGATGATTCCGAGACGTTGGGTGGCCATCGTTTTCTTCCTTGGGATGCGAGAGGGGTGCTTCAGTAGACGGAACGCATGGCGTCCCACGAGATGCCGGCGCCGGGTTTGCCGGTGGCAAAGCCGGGCGCGGTGGCGAGCGAGGACAGGGACAACTGTCCTTCGCGCAAGGCGAGGCGCGTGGCGCCGTCGCTGGTTTCGTAGAGGCCGGGGTGCAGCTGCGACAGCGCCTGCTGCTCGGCCTCGGGAACGGCGGCGAGGCCGTTGACGTAGTGGTGGCCGTTGCGCTCGACATGCGAGAGGCCGAGCCAGCCGACGAGCGCGAGGTCTTGCTGCACGCCGATGCCGGCCTGCATGGTGAGGTCTTCGCCGGAGAGAAAGTAGCGCGGCTTGTCTTCTGCCGCGTTCCAGTGCGCGCAGCGCGCCGCGTTGACCACCGATTTGTAGAAGCCCTTGCAGCTCTTGCTCGACACGCCGGTGTAGCCGAGCGCGCGGGCCTGCACGAAGGCATCGATCGTGGCGTCGGATTCGTCGATGAGCAGCGGAATGCGCTTGCCGAGCGCCGACACGTCGCGCTGCAAGGCGGCATCGCGGCGAATCGGCTGCTCGACGAAGACGGTCTTCTGCGCGAGCTTCCACAGCACGGGCGTCGAGAGCATGCGGTCGAGAAAGACGGCGAAGTCGTCGGCATCGGCGTACTGCTCGTTGCCGTCGAGCGTCACGAGCTGTGCGTGGCCGTCGATCACGCGGGCGATGCGCTGGAGGCGGTCGATGTCCTGCGCGGTGTTGCCGCAGAGCTTGAGCTTGAAGTGCGTGAGGCCGTAGCGCTTCACGGCGGCGGAGAGCGTGGTGGGCAGGCCGTCGGTGGGGGCGTCGGGCAGCGCGTCGCTGTCGTCGATCGCATCGGCCAGGCCGACGGTGTGGCGTGCGGCGATGCTGGTGCGCGGCGATTGGCGGCCGAGGAAGGCGGGCATGTCGAAGGCCGCGAGATCGTCGGCGAGTCCGCTGCCTGCGATGTCGATGCCGCACAGGTTGGTGCTCATCGCCGCTGCGAAGCTCGTGCCGGTGTGCAGGCACAGCGCGTCCATCACGGCGCGGTCGATCAGCGCGGGGCCGTAGCTGGCGACCAGCGCCTGCAGTCCCTTGGCCTTCGCGCGGGCTTGCAGCGCAGCGTAGTTCGAGGCGAAGTGCGTCCACGCGGTCTGCGCGTCGTCTTCGGCGACGTAGGCGTCACGTGCATCGCGCAGCGCAAAGCGTAGCTGCTCGAAGTTCTGTTCGTTGGTCAGCGTCGGGTTCTTGTCGAACCACTTGGGCACCATCATCTCGGCGGCACAGCCTTCGGCCGTGCCGCCGTTCGCGAAGCGGATGCGGGCCCGCACGTAGACCTGCGGGCAGGCGGTGACGGTGGCCGCACCAAAGCGGAACGGCAGCCGGAGCGCCACGTCGCGCTCGGCGAAGCGGATCTCTTCGATGTGGAAACGGGGCGCGTCCATGGCTCGCGTTCAGTGGTCCAGGATGCCCTGCGAGAAGAAATGCGCGCGCACCAGCTTCGTGTACTGGCCGAACTCGGGCGAGGCCATCATGTCGAGCGTGCGCGGGCGCGGCAGGTCGATGTCATACACGGCGGCGATCGAGCCGGGGCGTTCGCTCATCACGATCACGCGGTCCGACAGGAAGATCGCCTCGGGGATGCTATGGGTGATGAGCATCACGGTCTTCTTCGACGCCATCCAGATGCGCTGCAGCTCGAGGTTCATCTTCTCGCGCGTCATCGCGTCGAGCGCGCCGAAGGGCTCGTCCATCAACAGCACCGACGGGTCGTGCAGCAGCGCGCGGCAGATCGATGCGCGTTGCTGCATGCCGCCCGAGAGCTGCCACGGGTACTTGCCTTCGAAGCCCTTGAGGCCGGCCATCTCCATCAGCTCGCGTGCCCGGGCCTGCGAGGCGGGCTTGGGCAGGTGGCGCATCTCGGCCTGCAGCAGGATGTTGTCTTCCACGCTGCGCCAGGGCAGCAGCACGGCGCTCTGGAACACGATGCCCACGTCCTTCTGCGGTCCCTGGATCGGCTTGCCGGCCAGCGTGAGTTCGCCGCCGCTGATCGGCAGCAGGCCCGCGACCATCTTGAGCAGCGTGCTCTTGCCGCAGCCCGACGGGCCGACGACGGAGACGAATTCGCCTTCCTCGATGGCGAAGTCCAGCGGCTTGAGCGACTCGACCGGGCCGTCCTTGCTTTGATAGGTCTTCGAGACGCCGCGCGCTTCGATCAGGTTGACTTGGGACATGGAATGCGTGAGGGGCAGGAAATCAGTTCGGCAGGAAGTCGAGGGTCACGTAGTCCTCGGGCTTGCCGCGCGTCGATGCATCCATGCCGCCGTACTGCACGAGCAGATCGAGCGAGTCGTTGACGTTCTTCATCGCCACGCGGAACGGCCGCTGGTTGGCCGTGTCCTTCGTGTGATACAGCGCCACGCTCTGCTTCATGCCGACGATGAGCGTGTCGCGCACGCCGGCCTTCGGGTTGGCCTTGAGCATCGCGTCCACGGCCGCCTCGGGGCTCTTCTCGGCGGCTTCAGCGGCCTTGGTGGAAGCGCGCATGAAGCGCTTCACGAGGTCGGGGTTTTCGGTCAGCAGGTTCTTGTGGGTGATGATCCCGGAGCTGATCTGGTTCACGCCCGAGTCGGCAAAGCGGATCGGCGTGACGGGCTTGCCGGTGGCGTCCTGCAGCTTGATGGCCTGGTCCATCACGTAGCCCAGAAGCAGGTCGGCCTGGCCGTTGGTCACCGCATTGAGCTTGGTCTGGCCGTCGCCCGAGACGATCTTCACCTGGTCGGCCTTGATGTTGTTGACCTTGAGGAACAGCGGCCACATCTGCGACATCGAATCGCCGGGCGTCACGGCCACGGTCTTGCCGATGATGTCCTTGGGCGTCTTGATGTTCTTCTCGCTGAAGCCCATGACCGACATCGGGCTCACCTGGAACAGCACGCCGGTCGACTTGAGCGGCGCGCCCTTGGCAGCAGCCTTGATCATCGTGGTGACGTCGATGTAGCCGAAGGTCGCCGACTTGGCGGCCACCGCCTGCGCGGTGACGGCGGAGCCGCGGCCTTCCTGGATGTCGAGCTCGATGCCTTCCTCGGCGTAGAAGCCTTTCTCCTTGCCCAAAAAGAAGGGCGCGTGCTCGCTGTACAGGTACCAGTTGAGCATCAGCGTGACCTTGTCCTTCGGCTTGTCGCCCTGCGCGTGGGCAGGTGCGATGGCGAAGGTGGCGAGCGCGGCTGCGGCGAGCAGCGAGGGAAGCAGCAGTTTCTTCATGGCGTTGTCTCCGGGGGTTTTCTAGGTATGGCGAAGGAACTCATTGCACGTGGCGCTGCGAGGCATGCCACGGAATCATCACGCGCTCGACCAGGTCGACGGCGACGAAAAGGATCACGCCGATGCTCGACAGCACGACGAGCGCGGCGAACATCAAGGGCAGGTCGAAGTTGCCGTTGGCCACCTGCAGCACGTAGCCGATGCCCGAGTTGGAGCCGACGAATTCACCGACCACCGCGCCCACCACGGCCAGCGTGACCGACACCTTCAGGCCGCTGAAGATCGCGGGCAACGCTTGCGGCAGGCTGATCTTGAAGAAGGTCTGCAGGCGGCTCGCGCCCATCGAGCGGGCCAGGTCGAGCATGTCGGGCTCGACCGACTTGAAGCCCATCACGGTCGACACCACCACCGGGAAGAAGCCCAGCAGAAAAGCGCTGATCACCTTGGGCAGGATGCCGAAGCCGAACCACACCACGAACAGCGGCGCAATCGCGACCTTCGGAATGCTCTGCGAGAACACCAGCAGCGGGTACACGTACGACTCGACCAGGCGCGAGTAGGCGATGACCATCGCGATCGGAATGCCGATGACGATCGTCAGCCCGAAGCCGCCCAGCGTGGCGAGCGTGGTCTTCCAGGCTTCGGTGAGCAGGCGCGGCCATTCGGCCACGAGCTGCTTCACGACCTCCCACGGCGGGGGAATGAGGTAGGCCGGAATCTTGAAGAGGCGGATCGTCAGGTCCCACAGCACCAGCAGCAACAGGATCAGGAAGAACGGGCGCAGGGCCGGGGAGAGCAGGAGCTTGCGGAACATGGCGATGACGACGGCAGCCTCTTGTGTCGGACTACGGCTGGACCGACAGGCCGGCGGCCTTCACGAGCTGCGCGTTGCTCGCGATCTCGTCCTTGATGTAGGCATCGAACTGCTCGGGCTTGAGCGTCCAGGCGTCGGCGCCCAGCTTGAGGAAGCGCTCCTTCACCTCGGGCGTGGCCAGCGCCTTGACCACCTCGTCGTGCAGGCGGTTGACGACGTCGCGCGGCGTCTTGGCGGGCGCCATCATGCCGATCCAGAAGTTGAACTCGGAGCCGGGCACGCCGGCCTCGGTGGTGGTGGGCACGTCGGGCAGGGCGGCGGCGCGCTTGGGCGAGCCCACGGCCAGTGCCAGCAGCTGGCCGTCCTTGATCTGGCCGATGACGGGCGCGATGGGCGAGAAGTAGTAGTCGACGCGGCCCGAGAGCACTTCGGTGACGGCTTCGCCCGATCCCTTGAACGGGATGTTGGTCGCGTCGATCTTCGCGGCCATCTTGAACTTCTCGGCGTTCAGGTGCGTGGCGCTGCCCTGGCCGGCCGAAGCGAAGTTCATGCTGCCGGGCTTGGCGCGCGCGGCGGCCAGCAGCTGCGGCAGGGTCTTGATGTTCTTGCTGGGCGAGATGACCAGCGCGTTGGGCAGCGACGAAATGGGCGTAACGCCCGCGAAGTCGTGCAGCGTGTCGAACGGCAGCTTGGCGAAGGTCGAAGGGCTGACCGTGTGCGACGACGAATGGATCATGACCGTGTAGCCGTCGGGCGCGGCCGTGGCCACCGCCTGCTGGCCGATGGTGCCGCTGGCGCCGCCGCGGTTGTCGATGACCAGCGTCTGGCCCATGCTGGTGCTCATCTTGTCGGCGATGGCGCGGGCAATGATGTCCGTCGTGCTGCCGGCGGCGAAGGGAACGATCACGCGGATCGGCTTGGTGGGGTAGCCGTTCTGCGCTGCGGCCAAGCCCGGCAACAGGGCGGCGATGCAGGTCAGCGAGGCAAGGACGGTGGTGCGTGCAGTGCTGGCAAGGGGCTTCAAGGTGTGTCTCCGCGCGGTCGGGCCGCATTCTTGGATCGATCAATTCACCAACGAGTGAATTGCCGATTTTAGGAACGGCTGCGCCGCAGCGTCAACGGCGGCTGCCTAGTGATTACCCGGAGAACGAGGGAGAGGGGTGGGCGCGCCCGCAGCGGGGCGCGCCCCCGATGCCGGTCAGTGCAGGACGTAGCCCAGCACGAGGTCGGTCATGTGCGAGAGGCGTTGCGCCATCGCCTTGGGGGCACGCAGGTCACGCCCGAAGATGGCCGACAGCGTGTGGTTGTTCGAGAGGTAGAAGTAGCACAGCGATGCGATGGAGATGTACAGCTGCACCGGGTCGACGCCGGCACGAAAGAGGTTGTCTTTCTTGCCGCGCTCCAGCACGGTGGCGAGCAGCTGCACCAGCGGCGAGTTCATCTCCTGGATGCGGTCGGAGCGCTTCAGGTGCGAGGCGCCGTGCAGGTTCTCGCTGTTGAGCAGCGTGATGAACTCGGGGTGCTCCAGGTAGTAGTGCCAGGTGAACGACACCAGCTGGCGGATCGCCTCGACGGGCTCGATCTCGTCGAGATGCAGGCGCTGTTCGGCGGCGCGGATGTCGGCGTACACGCGCTCGAGCACGGCCAGGAACAGGTCGTCCTTGCTGCCGAAGTAGTAGTAGATGAGGCGCTTGTTCAGGCCTGCGCGCTCGGCGATGCTGTCCATGCGCGCACCGGCCAGCCCGCGCGCGGCGAACTCGTCGCGCGCCGACGCGAGGATGGCCAGCTGCGAGCGGTCGGCGTCGCGCGAGCGCGGCTCGAGCGTTTCGGGCAAAGAGTCCTTGGGGGCCTTCATGACGCGAATTTAACCAATTGGGGAATTAAGACAAGGCGTGGAAGGCGGGCGCACATAATTGCCGGAGACATTTGCAACTGAGGTTCGAATTTTTCATGAGTACATCACAACCCGCCGGCCACCTGATCGTCGAGTGCCTGGTCGAACAGGGCATGCAGGTCGCCTTCGGTGTGCCGGGCGAAAGTTTCCTGGCGGTGCTCGACGGCTTTCATGCGTACGGTGAGCGCGCACGCTTCGTGGTGAACCGGCAGGAGGGCGGCGCGGCCTTCATGGCCGAGGCGCACGGCAAGCTCACCGGAAGGCCGGGCGTGTGCTTCGTGACCCGCGGACCGGGCGCGACCAATGCCTCGATCGGCGTGCACAACGCGTTCCAGGATTCGACGCCGATGGTGCTGTTCGTGGGTGACGTCGGCAGCGACTTCCGCGACCGCGAGGCCTTCCAGGAAGTGGACTACGCCAGCTTCTTCGGCCCGAGCACCAAGGGTTTTGCCAAGCGCGTGGAGCGCATCGACGACGCCGACCGCATTCCCGAATACATCGCGCGTGCTTTCTCCACTGCCATGAACGGCCGGCCGGGCCCGGTCGTGCTGGTGCTGCCCGAAGACATGCTGCGCACCGAGACGGCCGCGCGGCCGCTGGCACGCGTGGAGGCGGTCCAGCCGTGGAGCGACCCCGGCGCGTTGCGCACGCTGCGCGAGCTGCTGCTGAAGTCGCAGCGCCCGCTGGTGATTGCCGGCGGTGGCGGCTGGACGACGCAGGCCGCGCAGGCGCTGCAGCGCTTCGCCGAGAACTGGCGCCTGCCGGTCACGAACGCCTTCCGCTTCCAGGACACCTTCGACAACCACCATCCGCTGTACGCGGGTGACGTGGGCATCGCCATCAACCCGAAGCTCGCGCAGCACGTGAAGGACGCCGACCTGATCCTGGCCATCGGCCCGCGACTGGGCGAGATGACGACCGGAGGCTACACGCTGCTCGAAGCGCCGAAGGCCAGGCAGACGCTGGTGCACATCCACGCGAGCGCCGAGGAGCTGAACCGTGTCTACCAGGCCGACCTGGCGATCAACGCCGGCATGAGCGCCGCCGCGCGCAGCCTCGAGGTGCTGAGCGCGCCGCCTTCGCTGCCGTGGGAAGACTGGACGCAGCAGCTGCATGCCGACTACGAAGCCTGGCTCGAGCCGCAGGCGCTCACCGGCATGCCGGCCGAGACGCCGCGCGGCGCGGTCGACATGGCGGCCGTGGTGGCGCTGTTGCAGAAGCACCTGCCGGCGGATGCGGCCATCACCAATGGCGCCGGCAACTTCGCGAGCTGGGTGCACCGCTACTTCCGCTACCACGGGCTCGCCAAGGGTGCGAAGACGCAGCTGGCGCCGACCAGCGGCGCGATGGGCTACGGCGTGCCGGCCGGCATTGCCGCGAGCATTGCGACCGGGCGCGTGGCCTTCACCATTGCGGGCGACGGCGACTTTCTGATGAACGGGCAGGAGCTGGCGACGGCCTCGCAGCACGGCGGCAAGAGCATCGTCGTGCTGCTCAACAACGGCATGTTCGGCACGATCCGCATGCACCAGGAGCGCGAGTACCCCGAACGCACCAGCGGCACCGCGCTGCGCAACCCGGACTTCTGCGGGCTGGCGCGCGCGTATGGCTACGCGGCCGAGCGCGTCACCGAGACGGCGCAGTTCGAAGCCGCGCTGCTGCGCGCGCTGGCGGCCGACACGGGCACGCTGATCGAGATTCCGCTCGACCCCGAAGTGATCACCACGCGCGGCACGCTGGCGTCGATCACGCGTGCGGCGAAGCAGCAGGCGCAGGGCTGAGCGTGGCGCGATGACGGGCCACCTCGTCGCGCAACGCGGGCGAGCGCAGTTCGAAGACGTCGAACAGGCCCAGCGCATCGAGCGTGGGGACGAGCGACAGCAGGTCGTCGCGGGCGATGCGGCGTGCGTCGGCTGGCGCATTGGCGTCTTCGAGCACGCGCGCATTCGCCAGGAAAGCGCCGACCGAGCCCTTGCGGACGGTGTGGCCGTCGATGACGGCGAAGTCCTGCCCATCGGGAATGATGTCTTGCGCTTTCATGGCGGTTCCTTGGTGGAGATGCGTCCGATGCTAGGCAGCGGGGCGCTGCTCGGCTTGCGGCGCGGGGCCAATCGATACCGCCCGCTGCGCCCATGCCGCGCAGAGCTTCGGTGCCACGTCGGGATGGAGCCTGCACATCGACGCATCGATTGCGGCGGCGCTGCCGGACGGGCCTCACGTCTTTGCCGCCACGCCGTTGGTGCGGGAGCTGCTGGCGCGGTTGATGTCGTTGGAGGCGTCCGATGCACTGCTGGAGCCCCGCCGCGCGCGCTTGGTGGGTGTGCTGATCGACGAGCTGGCCGCCGGTGGGCGCGAGTCGCTCCACTTGCCGATGCCGCAGGACCCGCGGTTGGTGGCGATGGCGAGCGCACTGGCGAACGATCCGGCGCTGGCCGACGGCCTCGACGAGTGGGCCGATCGCATCGGCATGGCCCGCCGCACGCTCACGCGACGCTTCGCCGCCGAGACGGGATGGAGCTTTGCGCAATGGCGCCAGCAGGCGCGCTTGCTGAAGGCGGTGGAGTTGCTGAGCCTGGGCGGGTCGGTGACGGCCGTGGCGCTGACGGTGGGCTACAGCTCGGTGAGCGCCTTCATCGAGGCCTTCCGCAAGCACTTCGGCTGCACGCCCGCGCGCTTCTTCGAGGCGGGTGGCGGCTTGCTGCAGGCGAAAAAAAAGCCCGCATGACGCGGGCTTTTTGACTCAGGAGCATGAGGCCCCCGAACGCTTACTTGACGTGCTTGCCAATCAGCGCTGCCAGTTCGAACATCGAAACCTGGGCCTTGCCGAAGATTTCCTTCAGCTTGGCGTCGGCGTTGATGTTGCGCTTGTTGGCCTTGTCTTGCAGGTTGTTCTTCTTGATGTAGTCCCACAGCTTGCTCACCACAGCGGTGCGCGGCAGAGGCGTCGAACCGACCACAGCGGCCAGTGCCGGGCTGGGGGTCAGGGCCTTCATGAACGCAGCGTTGGGGGTGCGCTTCTTGGCGGGAGCAGCCTTCTTTGCAGGAGCAGCCTTCTTCGCCGGTGCAGCCTTCTTTGCAGGAGCTGCTGCCTTCTTGGCGGGTGCCGCTGCCTTCTTGGCCGGAGCGGCCTTCTTTGCAGGAGCCGCAGCCTTCTTTGCGGGAGCGGCCTTCTTTGCCGGAGCTTTCTTGGCCGGAGCCTTCTTTGCAGTTGCCATGGTTGATTTCCTTTTTTGGTTGAACGTTCACCAATGAAAAACTTGCGTCTCCAGTGGCAGTGCGGATGCTAAATGAGAAAAAACGCGTTTCCAAGGGAAAAAGCGCTTTTTTCATTGGGAGCTGTTGTTTTTTCAGAGGGGAGAAGGGGCGTTGTTCACGTTCGTCGCCCAGGCCACGTCGCCAGCACCACGCCCACGAGCGCGATCGCGAACGCAATCAGCTGCGGCGAAGTGAGGTTTTCCCCGAGCACGAGCACGCCCACGAGCGCCGCGCTGACGGGCAGCAAGACAGTGAAGACGCCCGCTTGTGCCGCTGGTACGTGGCGAAGTCCGGTCATCCACAGCCACACGGTCCAGATGCTGGCGGCCAGTGCGTAGGCCACGAGCAGCGCCCAGGTGCCGAAGCGCACGGCGGTGAAGTCGAACTGCAGCGCGAACCAGATGCCGAAGGGCATCGACAGCACGAAGCCCCACAGGTTGATGAGCGAGGCGATGCGCTTGGGGCCCAGCTTGCCGGTGAGCGACTTGCCGATCACTGCGTAGGCGGCTTCGCAGAGCACCGCGCAGAAGACGAGCAGGTTGCCCAGCCACGGCATCGACGGCGCTGCGACCCCACTGCCGGTGGCGGCCGGCGCATGCGCAGGCGTGAACGCGAGCAGGCCGATGCCGAGCGCGGCGCAGCCGATGGCCAGGCCGATGCGCACCGTGATGCGCTCGCGCAGGAAGAGCCAGCTCGCCACCGCGACTGCCGCGGGGATCGACGCCATGATCACGCCCGCCGACACGGCACTGGTGAGGCTCACGCCGAACAGCATGCAGATCGAGAACAGGAAGTTGCCGAGGAACGATTCGAGGAAGACGAGCCCGCGCGTGCGTGCGCTCATGGGCGGCTCGTCGGGCGTGGGCTGGAGCCAATGCGGCATGGCGAGGGCCGCGATGCCGAAGCGCAGCCAGGCCAGCAGCAGCACCGGGAAGGCGGCCACCAGCGGCTTGGAGAGGGCGACGTAGATGCCGACGAGCGACATGCTCAAGGCCAGGCAGCCGTAGGCCACGAGGCGGCCGGAGGTGGAAGCGGCGGGGTTCAATAGACTGGGCGCTGGTTGTTGATCGGATGGATTCGATGATGCCCCACGTTCTTGTCTACGGCACGCTGCGGCGCGGCGGGCGCAACGACATCGCGCGCTACCGGCCGGCGCCGGTGTTTGTCGGCGAGGCCGTCATTGCGGGCACGCTGTACGACCTGGGTGCGTACCCGGGCGTGGTGCTCGGCGGGGCAGGGCGCGTGAAGGGCGAGGTCTACCGCATCGCGCCGGAGGTCGAGCGCGAACTCGACCGGCTCGAAGAAGTGGCCGACGACGATTCGGGCGAGTACATCCGGCGCAGCGTGCGCGTGGCGGTGGGCGCGCAATCGGTCGAGTGCCTGGTCTACGAGATCCATCCGACGCGCATCGCGGGCCGTCGCGTGATCCGCAGCGGCGACTGGATCGCGCATGCGGCGGAAACCGAAGGCGAAGCGCGCTCGTTTTCACAACCGAAAGAGTGATTCCGTATCGCGAAAAATCGTACTGCTGCGCCGCAATATTTTTTCTCGATATGAGAAAAATAATTTCTCATTGAGAAATATCTCTGTAAGTTGTTGATTTTGTTGATTCAAAAATATGTCTTCTATAAGACATAAGAGTCCGCAATCGGATTACAGTAACTTCACGGCCGCAACGCCAACCTTCAATCAACCTCACGGAGTGACCATGCCCCAGACCCTGAACGAACAACTGAGCCGCGAACAGCAAATTGCCGCCCTCGAAAAGGACTGGGCCACCAACCCGCGCTGGAAGGGCGTGAAGCGCGGCTACAGCGCCGCCGACGTGGTTCGCCTGCGCGGTTCGCTCCCCATCGAGCACACGCTGGCCAAGCGCGGTGCTGAAAAGCTCTGGGCCAAGATCAACGGCGGCGCCAAGAAGGGCTACGTGAACGCCTTCGGCGCGATCTCCGCCGGCCAGGCCATGCAGCAAGCCAAGGCTGGCCTGGAAGCCGTGTACCTGTCGGGCTGGCAAGTCGCCGCCGACGGCAACACCTCGGAAACGATGTACCCCGACCAGTCGCTGTACGCCTACGACTCGGTGCCGACGATGGTCCGTCGCATCAACAACACCTTCAAGCGCGCCGACGAAATCCAGTGGGGCCGCGGCATCAACCCGGGCGACAAGGAATTCATCGACTACTTCCTGCCGATCGTGGCCGACGCTGAAGCCGGCTTCGGCGGCGTGCTGAACGCTTTCGAGTTGATGAAGAACATGATCGCGTCGGGCGCTGCCGGCGTGCACTTCGAAGACCAGCTGGCCGCCGTCAAGAAGTGCGGCCACATGGGTGGCAAGGTGCTCGTGCCGACGCAGGAAGCCTGCGAGAAGCTGATCTCGGCCCGCTTCGCTGCCGACGTCATGGGTGTGTCGACCATCGTTCTGGCCCGCACCGACGCGGAAGCCGCGAACCTGATCACGTCCGACCACGACGCCAACGACAAGGCGTTCCTGACGGGCGAGCGCACGCAAGAAGGCTTCTACCGCGTCAAGAACGGCCTGGAGCAAGCCATCAGCCGCGGCGTCGCCTACGCGCCGTACGCCGACCTGGTGTGGTGCGAAACCGGCGTGCCAGACATCGGCTTCGCCCGTGAATTCGCGCAAGCCGTGCATGCCGCCTGCCCCGGCAAGCTGCTGTCGTACAACTGCTCGCCGTCGTTCAACTGGAAGAAGAACCTGGACGACAAGCAGATCGCCTCGTTCCAGGAAGACCTGTCGGAGCTGGGCTACAAGTACCAGTTCATCACGCTGGCCGGCATCCACATCAACTGGTTCAACACCTTCCAGTTCGCCCACGCGTATGCCAACGGCGAAGGCATGAAGCACTACGTGAACATGGTGCAGGAACCCGAGTTCGCCGCGCGCGACAAGGGCTACACCTTCGTGTCGCACCAGCAGGAAGTCGGCGCCGGCTACTTCGACGACGTGACCACCGTGATCCAGGGCGGCTCGTCCAGCGTGAAGGCGCTGACCGGTTCGACCGAAGAAGAGCAGTTCCACTGAGCTGCCTTCGCTGATCGCTGAGTGACGGCGCGTTGCGCTGTCGCCCCAAAGCCCGGCCCCGTGCCGGGCTTTTTTGTGGGCATTTCGACGAATGGGCGCGGCCTCACGGCCCAGGCAGGCAGCGGCTAGAATCGCCGACTCTGCACTCAACAAGAGCGAGAAAGGCACCTTGGTTATGACACCGCGAACTACCCCGCAAGGATTCAGCGGCTTTTTCTTCTTCGAAGGAAAGGGCCGGTAGCCCCGCGCTCGCTGGTTTTTCCAGCGCACCAACCAAGCAAAGCGCGGCATCCACCGCGCTTTTTTGTTTTTCTCCCCGAGGTTTTCACATGATCCAGATCACGCTCCCCGACAACTCGCGCCGCGAGTTCCCCGGCCCGGTTTCGGTGGCCGAAGTGGCCCAGTCCATCGGCCCCGGCCTCGCCAAGATGACGGTGGCCGGCAAGATCGACGGCAAGCTCGTCGATGCCAGCGACGTCATCGACCGTGACGCCAAGCTCCAGATCATCACGCCCAAGGACGACGAGGGCCTGGAGATCATTCGCCACTCGACGGCCCACCTGGTCGGCCATGCGGTGAAGCAGCTGTACCCGACGGCCAAGATGGTGATCGGGCCGGTGATCGACGAAGGCTTCTACTACGACATCTCGTTCGAGCGCCCGTTCACGCCCGAGGACATGGCCGCTATCGAGGCGCGCATGCGCGAGCTGATCGCGCAGGACTACGACGTCGTCAAGAAGATGACGCCGCGCGCGGAAGTCATTGAGGTCTTCAAGTCGCGCGGCGAGGATTACAAGCTACGCCTCGTCGAAGACATGCCTGACGAGCAGGCCATGGGCCTGTACTACCACCAGGAATACGTCGACATGTGCCGCGGCCCTCACGTGCCGAACACGCGCTTCCTGAAGGTCTTCAAGCTCACGAAGCTGGCCGGCGCCTACTGGCGCGGCGACGCCAAGAACGAGCAGCTGCAGCGCATCTACGGCACGGCCTGGGCCGACAAGAAGCAGCTCGACCAGTACATCCAGCGCATCGAGGAGGCCGAGAAGCGCGACCACCGCAAGCTGGGCAAGGAACTCGACCTGTTCCACATCGACGAAGTGGCGCCGGGCGTGGTGTTCTGGCATCCCAAGGGCTGGGCGCTCTGGCAGCAGGTCGAGCAGTACATGCGCGGCATCTACCGCGACACGGGCTACTGGGAAGTGAAGGGTCCGCAGATTCTCGACAAGAGCCTGTGGGAGAAAACGGGCCATTGGCAGAACTACCGCGACAACATGTTCACGACGGAATCGGAGAAGCGCGAGTACGCGCTGAAGCCGATGAACTGCCCGGGCCACGTGCTGATCTTCAAGAGCGATCTGCGCAGCTACCGCGATCTGCCGCTGCGCTACGGCGAGTTCGGCCAGTGCCACCGCAACGAGCCCAGCGGGGCACTGCACGGCATCATGCGCGTGCGCGGCTTCACGCAGGACGACGGCCACATCTTCTGCACGGAAGACCAGATCCTCGACGAATGCATCGCCTACACGGCACAGCTGCAGAAGGTCTACGCCGACTTCGGCTTCACGGACATCCTCTACAAGGTGGCGACGCGGCCCGAGAACCGCGTCGGCTCCGACGAGCTGTGGGACAAGGCCGAGCATGCGGTGATGGAGTCGCTGCGCCGCTCGGGCGTGGACTTCATCATCTCGCCCGGCGATGGCGCCTTCTACGGCCCGAAGATCGAGTACACGCTGCGCGACGCCATCGGCCGCCAGTGGCAGTGCGGCACGATGCAGGTCGACTTCAACACGGCCGAGCGACTGGGCGGCGAGTACGTCACGGAATCGAGTGGCCGCGCCCACCCTGTGATGCTGCACCGCGCCATCGTCGGCAGTCTCGAGCGCTTCATCGGCATGCTCATCGAACACCACTCCGGCGCGATGCCCGCATGGCTCGCTCCGGTGCAGGTAGCGGTGCTCAATATCAGCGAAGGGCAGGCCGATTACGCTGCGCAAGTTGCGAAAACGCTGCAAAATCAAGGGCTTAGAGTTCAGCTTGATCTGCACAACGAAAAGATTACGTATAAAATACGGAAGCATTCGTTGCAAAAGCTCCCTTACATCCTCGTCGTGGGTGACAAGGAAAAGGAAGCAGGTGCCGTCGCAGTGCG
Source organism: Variovorax sp. EBFNA2 (assembly GCF_033802765.1). Lineage (NCBI taxonomy): Bacteria > Pseudomonadati > Pseudomonadota > Betaproteobacteria > Burkholderiales > Comamonadaceae > Variovorax > Variovorax sp. EBFNA2. Next base: position 4,285,473 of record NZ_CP138496.1, on the reverse strand, counting down.
CGCCCGGGGCAATCAAGACCTCGGTGCAATGTCCCTCGAATCGTTCACGCAACGGCTCGTCCAGGACGTTGCTGACAAGCGTTGATTTGTCTCTGAAACACCCCATATGTTTCTCTGCCAAGTCGTGCCGCCTGTCCGCGAAGACTGAGCGGCGATCGCTACAGATTTTGTAGCAAACTTTGAAGGATTCTGACCATCGCTACTGCATTTCGCGACCGCCGCCACCGCGAGGAACGCCAACACCGCCTGAACCGGGAAATCATGGCCCCGGAAGTCCGCCTGGTCGGCCCGGAAAACGAGCCATTGGGTGTCATGAGCCTTTCCGAAGCCTTGCGCCTTGCGGGTGAGGCCGACGTGGATCTGGTGGAGGTCGTTGCTGCGGCCAATCCGCCCGTGTGCCGCCTGATCGAGTACGGAAAGTTCAAGTACCACGAGCAGAAGAAGGCAGCCGAGGCGAAGTCGAAGCAGAAGGTCATCGAGGTCAAGGAAATCAAGTTCCGGCCCGGTACCGACGATGGCGACTACAACATCAAGATGCGCAACATCAAGCGCTTTCTTGAAGAGGGCGACAAATGCAAGATCACGCTGCGCTTCCGCGGCCGCGAGATCACGCACCAGGAGCTCGGTCTGGCACTCTTGCAGCGCATTCGCGACGAACTGGGCGACACGATCATGGTCGAGCAGTTCCCGAAGCTGGAAGGCCGTCAGATGATCATGATGATCGCGCCGGGCCGCAAGAAGGTTGGCAGCGCGGCGCCGAAGCCGGCAGCAGATGCTGCGCCGACGGCGGCGCCCACGGCAACCGCCTGAGGCATTTGCAGTAGACGGGTTTTGAAGGGATTTCGCCTTGGCCCGCATTTCGAAAGAAGTGCAGGCGGGGGCGAGATAAAGAAGTGTCTCGGGGCCAACAAGTCCGTGGAGTATCCGCGGCGCCTCACGAGCACAAACTAAAGGAGCATTCATATGCCCAAAATGAAGACCAAGAGCAGCGCGAAAAAACGTTTCCGCGTTCGTCCCGGTGGCACCGTCAAGCGCGGTCAAGCCTTCAAGCGTCACATCTTGACGAAGAAGACCACCAAGAACAAGCGTCACCTCCGTGGTGCAGTCGCAGTGCATGAAACCAACATGGTTTCTGTCGCCGCCATGCTGCCCGGCCGTGGCATTTAATTCAGACGAACAAGGAGTAAACACATGCCTCGCGTCAAACGTGGTGTAACGGCTCGCGCCCGCCACAAAAAAGTTCTCGCACTCGCCAAGGGTTTTCGCGGTCGCCGCGGTAATGTCTTCCGCGTCGCCAAACAGGCGGTGATGAAGGCTGGGCAATACGCCTACCGTGACCGTCGTACCAAGAAGCGCGTGTTCCGTCAGCTGTGGATTGCGCGTATCAACGCCGCCTCGCGTGAACTGGGCCTGACCTACAGCCAGTTCGCCAACGGCATCCGCAAGGCGGGTATCGAGATCGACCGCAAGATGCTTGCGGACATCGCCGTGCACGACAAGGCCGCTTTTGCCGGCATCGTGGAGCAGGTCAAGGCCAAGCTGGCTGCTTGATTTTGCACAGCAGGTCGCCGTCTCCGGACGGCTTCTTGCGCCCACGGCTCAAGGGCTGGCGCTTGAAAAGGCTCCAGCTCTTTTTTATTTCCCCTCGAAGATTTTTGTTGCTATGAACGAGTTGGACTCCCTGGTCGACACCGCACGCGCCGCCTTCGCTGAAGCGAAAACGCCCGCAGAGCTCGAAAACGCCAAGGCCCAGTTCCTTGGCAAGTCGGGCCGCATCACCGAGCTGATGAAGGGCATGGCGGCGCTGAGTGTCGAAGAGAAGAAGTCCCGCGGCGCCGCGATCAACGTCGGCAAGCAGGCCATCGAGGCCGCACTGACCGACCGTCGCCAGCAACTCGCCGACGAAGAACTCTCGTTGCAATTGCGCGCCGAAGCGCTCGACGTGAGCCTGCCCGGCCGCCACCGCGCCGGCGGCGGACTGCACCCCGTGAGCCGCACGCTGGAGCGCATCGAAGAAATCTTCTCGAGCATGGGCTTCGACGTTGCCGACGGCCCCGAGATCGAGAGCGACTGGCACAGCTTCACCTCGCTGAACAACCCGCCGAACCACCCGGCGCGTTCGATGCAGGACACCTTCTACGTCGACCTCAAGGGCGACGACGGCATTCCTTACAACCTGCGTCCGCACACCAGCCCGATGCAGGTGCGCTACGCCCACCAGCACACCAAGAAGTACGCGGCTGAGTTCGCCGCTGCTGCCGCCGACACCACCGGCACCGTGAAGGCGCCCGAGATCCGCGTGATCGCACCGGGCCGCACCTACCGCGTCGACAGCGACGCCACCCACTCGCCCATGTTCCACCAGTGCGAAGGCCTGTGGCTCGGCGAGAACGTGAGCTTCAAGGACCTGAAGGTCGTCTTCACCGACTTCTGCCGCACCTTCTTCGAGCGCGACGACCTCGTGCTGCGCTTCCGCCCGAGCTTCTTCCCGTTCACCGAGCCGAGCGCCGAGATCGACATCCAGTTCGCGAGCGGCCCGCTGGCCGGCCGCTGGCTCGAAGTCGCCGGCTCGGGTCAGGTGCACCCGAACGTCGTGCGCAACATGGGCCTGGACCCCGAGCGCTACATCGGCTTCGCCTTCGGCATGGGCCCCGACCGGCTCACCATGCTGCGCTACGGCGTGAACGACCTGCGCCTCTTCTTCGACGGCGACCTGCGTTTTCTCTCGCAGTTCCAGTAAGCACGCCCCCTCCACAGATAGAAAAACCAGATCGAGATCGAAGAGATGCAATTCCCGGAATCCTGGCTGCGCGAGTTCTGCAACCCGCCCCTCGACAGCGCCGCACTGGCCGAAACGCTCACCATGGGCGGCTTCGAGGTTGAAGAGCGCCGTCCGGTGGCGCCGCCTTTCACGCGCATCGTGGTCGGCGAAATCAAGGAAGCCGAGCAGCACCCGAACGCCGATCGCTTGCGCGTGTGCCAAGTCGATGTGGGGCAGGGCGCGTTGCTGAACATCGTGTGCGGTGCGCCCAATGCGCGCGTCGGCATCAAGGTGCCGTGCGCCCTCGTCGGCGCCGAACTGCCGCCGGGTGAAGACGGCAAGCCCTTCCTCATCAAGCTGGGCAAGCTGCGCGGCGTCGAGAGCCAGGGCATGCTGTGCTCGGCACGCGAACTGAAGCTGAGCGAAGACCACGGCGGCCTGCTCGAACTCGACGCCGATGCACCCGTCGGCGCCGACGTGCGCGACGTGCTCAAGCTCGACGACGCACTGCTCACCCTCAAGCTCACGCCCAACCTGGCACACGGCCTCAGCGTGTACGGCGTGGCGCGCGAACTCGCAGCGCTCACCGGCGCACCGCTGAAGACGCCGGCCATCGTGCCCGTGGCCGCGTCGTTCGCCGACGTGCTGCCGGTCAAGGTCGAAGCGCCTGACCTGTGCGGTCGTTTCTCCGGTCGCATCGTGCGCGGCGTGAACACCAAGGTCGCCACGCCTACCTGGATGGTCGAGCGCCTCGCGCGATGCGGCCAGCGCAGCGTGACGCCGCTGGTCGACATCTCGAACTACGTGATGTTCGAGTACGGCCAGCCCAGCCACATCTTCGACCTCGACAAGATCCATGGCGGCCTCACGGTGCGCTGGGGCAAGGCGGGCGAACAGCTCAAGCTGCTCAACGGCACGACGATCACCGTCGACGAAAAAGTCGGTGTGATCTCCGACGACCGCGAAGTCGAATCGCTCGCCGGCATCATGGGCGGCGACGCCACCTCGGTGTCCGACGACACGCGCAACATCTACGTCGAGGCCGCCTTCTGGTGGCCCGAGGCCGTGCAAGGCCGTTCGCGCCGCTTCAACTTCTCGACCGATGCCGGCCATCGCTACGAGCGCGGTGTCGACCCGAGCCGCACGGTGCAGATCATCGAGCGCATCACGCAACTGATCGTCGAGATCTGCGGCGGTGAAGCGGGCCAGATGGACGACCAGACCTTGCGCCTGCCCGAAGCCGCGCCCGTCACGCTGCGCGTGGCCCGCGCGGCGCGCGTCATCGGCATGCCGCTGACGCAGGCGCAATGCGCCGACGCGCTCAACCGCCTTGGCTTCGCCCTCGTCGAAGGCGAAGGCACGTTGACCGTCACGCCGCCGCCGCACCGCTTCGACCTGCTGATCGAAGAAGACCTGATCGAAGAAGTGGCGCGCCTGATCGGCTTCAACAACCTGCCGACCACCGCACCGCTCGCGCCCATCACCGCCCGCGTGCGGCCCGAAGCGCAGCGCAGCCGCTTCGCGGTGCGTCGCAGCATTGCAGCGCTGGGCTACCAGGAAACCATCAACTTCAGCTTCGTCGAAGCGCATTGGGAGCAGGACCTCGCGGGCAATGCCAACCCGGTCAAGCTGCTGAACCCCATTGCGAGCCAGATGAGCGTCATGCGCTCGTCGCTGCTCGGTTCGCTGCTGCAGGTGCTCAAGTTCAACCTCGACCGCAAGGCACCGCGCGTGCGCGTGTTCGAACTGGGCCGCGTGTTCCTGCGCGACGACACCGTCGTCACCACCGACAGCACCGTGCGCGGTGTGAACCAGCCCATGCGCGTGGCCGGTCTCGCCTGGGGCGATGCCGAAGCGTCGCGCTGGGACGGCAAGCCGCAGCGCGCCGACTTCTACGACGTCAAGGGCGACGTCGAAGCGCTGCTCGCGCCGCGCGTGCCGACCTTCGAGGCGGCCGAGCATCCGGCGCTGCACCCCGGCCGTTCGGCCCGTGTGCTGCTGGACGGCCAGGCCGTCGGCTTTATCGGCGAGCTGCACCCGCGCTGGCGCCAGAAGTGGGACTTCACCCAGGCGCCCGTGCTGTTTGAGCTGGACCTCGACGCCGTCACGGCGCGGGCCGTGCCCGTGGCGCAGCCGGTGCCCAAGCTCCAGGCTGTCGAGCGCGACATCGCGGTCGTCGTGGCCGAAGCGGTGTCGCACGATGCGCTGATGCAGGCCATCCGTGCGGGCGCGTCCGCCTCGGGCCTGCTGCGCGATGCGACGCTGTTCGACATCTACCGTCCGCAGCCCTTGCGTGAAGGCGCAGTCGCCGCGCCGGGTGCGTTGGCACCGGGCGAGAAGAGCATGGCCGTGCGCCTGACCTTCCAGAGCGATGCCGCCACGCTGACGGACGAGCAGGTCGAACCTGCTGTCCGTGCAATCGTCGAACAACTGGGCGCCACCCTGGGCGGCCGCTTGAGGGGATGAAGATGAACGCCGCCGAATTCACGCTCGAAGCCCTCGAAACGCCGGCGCTCACCAAGGCGCACCTGGCCGACCTGCTGTTCGAGCAGATCGGCCTGAACAAGCGTGAGTCGAAGGACATGGTGGAGGCGTTCTTCGAGCTCGTCGCCAGCAGCCTGATCGAGGGCACGGACGTGAAGATCTCGGGCTTCGGCAACTTCCAGATCCGCGTGAAGGCGCCGCGTCCGGGGCGCAACCCGCGCACCGGTGAGGCCATTCCGATCGGCGAACGCCGCGTGGCGACCTTCCATGCGAGCGCGAAGCTCAAGGAGCAGATCCAGGGCAGCATCGAGCCGCAGGACGGCACTTCCGAAGTCGAGTGGAGCCTGGGCGCGGAATAGTGCTTGGTGCTGTGCTGCCGCGTAGAGTAATCTATGAGGTTTCCCGCGCACAGTCTTGATTTCAATGGAAATAATGGAGAAAGCGCTCCCGCCGATTCCAGTCAAACGCTACTTCACCATCGGTGAGGTCGGCGAGCTTTGCGGTGTGAAGCCGCACGTGCTGCGCTATTGGGAGCAGGAGTTCACGCAGCTTCGCCCGATGAAGCGGCGCGGCAATCGTCGCTACTACCAGCACCATGAAGTGCTGATGATCCGCCGCATCCGCGACCTGCTCTACGACCAGGGCTTCACCATCAGCGGTGCGCGCAACAAGCTGCAGGAACTCACGCAGGGCGAGCGCGATCGCCGCAAGGCAGGCGAAGTGCCGCTCGAAGGCCTGGAGGCCATCGAGATCGGTCAGGAGGAATTCGACGCTGCCGTGCAGGACGAGCCCGGGGCTGCAGCGACCACGCAGACCGTCGACCTGTCGCAGTTGTTGCACCTTCGCCGCGAGCTTTTTGAAATTCGTGAGCTGCTGACTGTCGGACACTGAATTTAGCCCGCTATAATCGAGAGCTTCGGTGTGTGGCGCAGCCTGGTAGCGCACTTGCATGGGGTGCAAGGGGTCGAAGGTTCGAATCCTTTCACACCGACCAACAAAACGTCCAAGGGCGTCCGGTTTCATCAACCGGACGCCCTTTTTCATTGGAGCGCTGGGCCAGATGTTCGTGGCCGTACACGTGAGCAAGGCAAGCGCCAGGACATCGCGGAGCTCCGGGAACTTGGCATCGAGATCGTCGCGGGCGATCTCGTGAAGAGAGCCATCGACGAGCTCGCCGAGGTGTTCGCGCGCGATATGACGCGGTGATCGGTTGCGCGGGCTATGCAGCCGGAATCGACACGCCAATGAAGTTGGCGCGGGCCGCATCGCAGGCGCGAATCCCGAGGTACTTCCCATGGCAGTTCGGCGTCGATTTCGACGTGATCGGTCGGGGCAGTCCGCAGGATATCTTCGACGCACAGCTGGACGTGCGCGAACTGCTGCGCAGCCAGCACCAGACGGAGTGGGTCGTCATCTCGACGGGCATGTTCATGAGCTACCTGTTCGAGCCGGACTTCGGTGTCGTTGACCTGCAAATGACACAGTCCACGCCCTCGGCAGCCTCGACACCGCTGTGACGCTGACGAGGTCGGGGTGTTGCATGGGAAACAAGCCGCATCGACGACATCTCCTCGCTGGCTTCGCGGCGCTGGGCCCTGGCTTGTTCCCTTGGCCGCCGCATGCGGCTCACAACCAGCCGGGTTTCGACCGCCGGCTCAACAGCGCGAAGACGTGCGACCCCGTGGCTTGGGCCTGGCACCGGGCGTCGTTCGTTCGGCCAATGCCGCTTCGGCCTCGCGGTCCGCCATGTGGCGGATCACGTCCATGAACGCCAACACGGGCGTGCTGGGGGGCTCGCCTTGCAGGGTGATCAGGCCGAAGTCGGGGACGCGGTTGGGGAGCTCGGCCGCGATGCGCGTCAGCAGGCCGCGCCTTACATACTTGTCCACCAGCGCGGCGGGCTGCAGCGACAGCATGGTCGTGCTCTGCATCAGCTCCAGCGCGAACAGAAACGACGGCGTCTCGACGATGCCCGAGGTGAGCGACAGGCCTGTGCTGCGGAAGATGTCATCCGACACCTTGCGCAGCGCCGTGGATGTCGGATAAAGAATCCACGGCCAGTTCGACAGTTCCCTCAGTCCAGGGGCCTTCGGTCCGCGCAGCGGATGGTGCACGCCTGCGGTGATCTGCAACCCTTCACCGGTCAGGTTTTCGTAGTGGAACTGGTCGCGTTGAGACTCGTCGGTGAAGCGGCCGATCATCACGTCGATCTTGCGTTCGGCCAGCCACACGATCAGCTGATCGCTGCTCTGTTCCAGCACCTTCACCACCAGCAGCGGCCGCAGGCGCTGCAGCTCGGCCACCGCGGCAATCAGCAGATGCGCTGCCGCACCCGAGATGGCGCCGATCGACAGATGGCCGTGCCCTCCGAGTTTCAGGTTGCTGAACTCGTCCACGAACTTGCGGTGGCCGTCCAGTGCCGAGTGCGCATAACGCAGGGTGAAGAGTCCCAGCTCGTTCGGTTGCATGTCGCGCGGCAGGCGATCGAAGAGGCGCGCTTCCAGCATCTCCTCGATGTCCATCAGCACCTTGGTGGCCGCCGACTGCGTGATGTACATCTGCTCGGCGGTCAGGCGCAGATTGCGCGTCTTGCCCAGGATGTCGAGGAACTGCAGGTGCCGAAAACGCAGACGCGAGACTTGCGCCAGCATCAGGGGTTTGTCAGAGGTCTTGCCTGAACTCATCAGCATTTGGAATGGATGCTAGCGAAAAAGTCAGTGGACCGGCAGAGGGCCGTCACCTAGCCTTCGGGTCCATCAAGCATGGCTTCGCAGAGAGCCGGCGACGCGCGGCAAGGCCGTTGCACCCCGCACATTCCATTCCGGAGACATCATGAAAATCACATCGTTGGCTCTGGCGACTGCACTGCCGGCCGCAGGGGCCGGCCCCGCTTCGCGCAGCAGGCGGTGGGCTGCGCTGGCTGCACGCCGGTGACGTGATTCGCGTCGATCGCAAGGCCGGTCGTCGCGACTTGCCTGCGCTGCAGATGCCGCCCAGCCCATCCCCTTGCGAGGCCATGTGCCGCCGCATCGCCGAAGGCACGCCGCACCACAACCATTGATCAAGCCCCGAGGAAATCTGAATGACTGCAACAACGACGGCCATGCCGGTGCGCACCGATGGCCTGCACCAGGCGCTGCCGCAGGACGGCCTGGCCGGAACGCTGGTCGGTCGCGTCTGGCGTGTCGGCACGCCCGCAGGCCCGGCCGTGGTGGTGCTGCGCCCCGACGGCGTGTTCGATCTGAGCCGGCACTTCCCCACCATGAGCACGCTGCTGGAGACCGACCAGCCGGCGCAAGCCGTGCGTGCGGTGGCCGGCGAGTACCTGTGCAGTGTCGATGCGCTGCTCGACAACAGCCAGGCGGAAGGCCAGGACCCCGCCGTTCCCTGGCTGCTGGCGCCCTGCGACCTGCAGGTGGTCAAGGCCGCTGGCGTGACCTTTGCCGGCAGCATGATCGAACGCGTGATCGAGGAGCAGGCCGGCGGCGACGCCAGTCGTGCGCTCGCGCTGCGCAGCCAGATCACGGCGTTGATCGGCACCAGCCTGTCCGACATCCGTCCCGGCTCGGCCGAAGCGCTGGCGCTGAAGAGCCTGCTGCAGCAGCAGAAGCTGTGGTCGCAATACCTGGAGGTCGGCATCGGTCCCGATGCCGAGGTCTTCACCAAGGCGCCGGTGCTGGCATCGGTGGGACATGGCCAGGACATCGGCATTCGCTCGGAATCGACCTGGAACAACCCCGAGCCCGAGGTGGTGCTGGCCGTCAACAGCCGCGGTGACATCGTCGGCGCCGCGCTGGGCAACGACGTCAACCTGCGCGACATCGAAGGCCGCAGCGCGCTGCTGCTCGGCAAGGCCAAGGACAACAACGCGTCCTGCGCCATCGGCCCCTTCATCCGCCTGTTCGATGGCCACTTCGGCCTCGACCAGCTGCGCCGCGAGACCGTGCACCTGCACGTGACCGGCGACGACGGCTACATGCTGCGAGGCATCAACACCATGGCCAGCATCAGCCGCGACCCGGTCGACCTGGTGGCGCAGACACTGGCCTGTCACCAGTATCCCGACGGCTTCATGCTGTTCCTGGGCACGCTGTTCGCGCCCACCGAAGACCGCGACGAGCCCGGCGGCGGCTTCACCCACAAGCTGGGCGACGTGGTCAGCATCCACAGCCCCTGGCTGGGCTGCCTGAGGAACCGGGTGACGCATTGCGAGGCCGCACCGCCCTGGCGCTTCGGCCTGCGGGCCTTCATCGGCAACCTGGCCGAGCGCGGCCTGCTGCAGGGAGCGCGGCTGTGACGGCCGGGCGCCTCATGGGGACCCCGCACTCGCCGTGAGGGAGGTGCCGGTGTTCGGCGATGTCCATTGAAGTCCGGAGCGCGTTCCCGCCCGGGAGTGATTCCTTTCAACCCAAGGAGACAAGCATGCATCTGACCATCGAACGTCGATCTGCGATATGCGCAAAGGCGTCTGCCGCAGAGCCACCCAACGAGAACGCTCCGGTCGTCGGAATCATGAGGAGGATCGGGACCAGGTTCAGCAGACTCGACTTCCAGCGTCTTTTGATGGCGCTGCCCACCGGACTTGTGATCGCGAACGCCGCCCTGGCGGCCGAGCGGCCTGCGAACCCTGCCGACTGGCCGGCGCTGAAGGAGGTGTACAAGAACCACTTCCTCATCGGCAGCACCAATCTCGACGCGCGCAACTTCGGCTCCGACGTGGTGCCGGGTGAAGACTCGGTCGCCGCCATGACCCTGAAACACTTCAACGCGGTGACGCCCAGCAACGCGATGAAGCCCGATTTCTGGAACGGGGGGATGAGCAATCCCACCCCCAATTTCCTGACCAACCTGACCTCGGGCATCAACGCCGACATCAGCGCGGCCAATGCGCGCGGCGTCAAGGTCACAGGGCACGTGCTGCTCTGGCACAACCAGTCGGCCCAGTGGCCCGCCCCCAACGTCCTGATGCCGAGTGGCGGATGGGAAACGTCGTGGGACTACGCAACGGCGAAGACGAATCTGGAACATTACGTCCGGACCGTGGCCGGCCATTTCGATCGGGAACCCTTCAAGGCCTACGCCTGGGACGTCGTCAACGAAGCGTTCAAGGACAACCCCGACAACCCCGCCGACTGGAGGAACGCCCTGCGAACCGGCTACAGCCCCGAAGAGCGGCCGGCCCGATGGGCCCAGGCCTATGCCAAGGGTGGGAAAAGCTGGGACTACATGTACGACGCGTTCTATTACGCGCGCCAGAACACGACGGCCATCCTGAACTACAACGACTTCAACGACAACGAGCGCGCCTCGAAGGCCACGGCGATCGCCGCGATGGTCAAGGAATTCAATGAACGGTACGCGGCTGAATCGGCCGCAGGCAAAGGGCGGGTACTTCTGGACGCCAAGGGAAAGCCCAGGCCGCTGATCGACGTCATCGGCACGCAGGGCCACTGGGACATGAGGCTCAACCTGGACGCCTTCGAGCGGACCCTCAAGACCTATCTCGAAACCGGAGCGAACGTCGATCTGACCGAGCTCGATCTCGCGCCGACCCTGGGCCTGGACAAAGGCCTGCGGATCCAGAATGGCCCTGAAATGGAGGCCCTGTTCATGGAGCAGGGCATCCAGTACGCGAAACTTTTCAGCCTGCTCAAGGAATACGCTGCCGGCCCGGGAGGCCGTCACCCCGAGTACAAGGGAGGCGTGCACCGGGTCACGTGGTGGGGGATGACGGACCCGGGCTATCACACCAACGGGTATCCATGGTCCGGCGTCGGCCGACCGAAGGAGGCGTACTGGGCCACGACGAACCCGGAGCAGTACCTCATCGATGCGGGCTTGCCGCCGAACGGCGTCACCGCGACTTTCAGCTATGGCGGCGAATCCTTCAAAGCCCGGACCTGGGGCGGCAAGAACGCCCAGGCGATGCTCGACATCAACGTGCCGGCCGACACGAAGAACGTCGTCTTCACCGCTGCCAACGTCTCCCTGCCCTCGGGGTTTGCCGTTGAAAGCATGAAGTTCAACCCGCCCGACTGCGCGGTGGTTCCCGGCAAGCCCTGCCATGTCACGGTGACCGCGAGGGGGCCCGCACCGGCAACGGCCTCTGCGCAGAACACGGCGACGTTCGTCCTGTCCTTTGGAAAGATGACCGTCGGGTGGATGGATGCCGCCAACGCCCTGGAGGCACCCTTGTCCTATGCGGACGTTCGCTTCAGCGACGGCGTGACGCCCTTCAAACAGTACAAGACCACCTACGGGAGCGACGGCATGGCGAGAGCGTCCGGCGTTGTCGAAACGAAGACGGTGCCGAAACATGGTCGCAACACGCTCGTCCTGTCATCGCAGGACCCGGTCGCCAACCCCTTCGGACTGCGGTTGCACAGGCATGCGGCGACGGAAAAAGCCTGGCGGCTCGTCACGAGAATCGAACCCGGAAGGACCTACATGGTCGTGTCCGGCGAGTCGGAATTCAACGGACAGACACAGGCCGCTGCGTTGACCAACCGAACCAAGCCCGCGACGACGGCCTCGCCGGAATCGCTGTCGCGCACGCCCGTCATCGTCCGTGGCGACATGCTTCTGCCATTGGCCAATGTGAATGCGCCCGCGAGCGAGCCCGCCCTGGCGCAGGACAACCTCAAGTTCGTCTTCGAAGAAGCGAAGAGTCCTGCCGCAGGACCTTACGCCGCCCAGGAAGGGCACACGATGCAGAGCTTCATCCATGGCAGCAATGCCTACCCGCATGTCGTGTTCAGAGGCAATGGCGCGAGTGGCACCGTCGTGGCGGGGCGGCATTCGCTGATCACGCGACAGACGAACGGCCAGGAGGGTTCGCAGATCGCGGAGAGAGCGCTGGACCAGGCGGTCTGGTTCAACACGCCCATCGACCCGAAGACCGGCGAGATGAAGATGTTTTTGTACACCGAGAAGGACGGTGTCAAACAACACTATGTTCTGAAGGAAGTGGTCGATGGCGAGACGCCGAACAGGGACGCCGGGAACGCCATCAGCCAGCGGCAGGGGTCCGTTGGCGGGTTCGTCGCCATGCAGGCGGAGAGTCCCAAGGAGGGGACGAGTGTCAAGCTCTATGCCTACGACATCGAGCCCTACGGGTCGAACAACGAGCCGCCGCCGACAACGCCGCCGACGACGGAGCCCCCGCCGCCGGTGATGCCGATCGCCTTCCCGTTCAGCAGGCGCGGCGGATCGCTCGGCGCGGGCGACCTCGCCCTGGTGCTGGCCGGCCTCGCGGCGCTTGCGCTCGTCCGCCGCCGCCGGTCCTGACGCGGTGAAGCCGGCGCCGAGGTCAGGCCTCGGTGCCGGCTCGGGCCCGCCGCAAGCGCGGCCACGCAGCCTGCCAGAGGCACAGCGCCAGTGCGCACAGCGCGCCGTACAGGTGAGCCTCGACCATCACCTCGCCACCGATCAGCGCACGCTGCGCATCCGAAGGCGGATGGAACATCTGCCAGCTGATGCGTGCGATGACGGCGACCAGGACGATCCAGGCCACGCGATCGCCGCGCCAGGCACGTGGTGCCAGCACCCAGATGAACAGCCCGTAGAGCACGCCCGAGAGGCCCGCGTAGTTCGTGGCCTCGGGCGATGCGGCCACCAGCAGCATCCCCACGCCGAGGGCCAGCGCGACGATCGCGACGGCCCAGGCACGCCCGGTGCGGCTGCCTGCCGCGAGCGCGGCGCACAGCACCAGCCCGCCGGCGTTCATCAGGCAGTGCGCCCAGCCCAGATGCACCGCATGCGCCGAAAGCAGGCGCCAGTACTGCCCGCCGAGCACGGCCGCGCGTTCGTAGCGCAGCGCTTCGTACACCGGCTCACCGCCCGCCTGCAAGGCCAGCACGAGGCAGGCGAGCGCGATGGGAACCAGCCAGTTGGCGAAGGAGCGCAGTGGGAGAGGTTGCACGGGGCGCGGCCCATTCAGAGATGGGGGGCAATTTGCCGCGAGGCAGGTTGGAAGGTACTCGGTGAATGCCTTGTGATGGCGGAATTGTGCCGTTGGCTTGCACCGGCTGCCAGCGCACCAGTTGAACGCTCGACGGCAGGCGAGCTGCGCTGCAACACGCCGGCCAAGTTCACGGCGTGGATGCGTGCGTGAGGGTTGTCCCGCAATCCGAATCCAGTCCCGCAAAGTCCCCGTATTGACTCAAGCCGGTGCGCGTCGGGTCGGCAACAACCCATTGGAATCTCACCCATGAACAGACGCCATTCACGCGGTCGACAAGCTTCTCCTTCCCAGGCAAGACCCAAGGCACAGCGCCCTGGGCGCCATCCCGTGGCGTCCCGGCCCGCCGCGGCTTCGTGAGTCGCGAGTTCCGGCCGGCAGTTTCTTCCTCATCTTCAGGAGCGGCAATGCCGAAGTTTTCGACGGGATTTCATCGCGTCTGGTTCGGCGTTTTCTTCGGCAGCGCCGCCGTCTGTGCGCAGCAAAGCCATCTCCCCGAGATCGAGGTGCGCGGTCCGCGGGATGCAGGTGTGGGTTCGGCTGACAGCGCGAGCGAAGGCGCGGCGCAGCGCGAGTCGTTTCAGACGCGGCCCAAGCTGCGGCCCGGCGACATCGTCGAGGCCGTACCCGGCGTGGTCGCCACGCAGCACTCGGGCGACGGCAAGGCCAACCAGTACTTCCTGCGCGGCTTCAACCTCGACCATGGCACCGATTTCTCGGTGACGGTCGACGGCATGCCCGTGAACATGCCCACGCATGGACACGGCCAGGGCTATGCCGACCTGAACTTCCTGATTCCCGAGCTCGTGTCGGGTGTGCGCTACCGCAAGGGGCCTTACTTCGCCGAGAGCGGCGACTTCTCTCTGGCGGGCAGTGCATCGCTCGACTACCTCAGCGTGCTGGACGCGCCCTTTGCCGAAGTCACGCTCGGCGCCAACAATTTCAAGCGCCTGCTGGCCGCGGGCTCGCGCACCCGCGAGGACCAGACCTGGCTGGGCGCCATCGAGCTCGAGGGAAACGACGGGCCGTGGGACGTGCCGGAGAACCTGCGCAAGGTGAGCGCCGCGGTGCGCTACTCGCAAGGCTCGCCCACGCGCGGTGTCAGCCTCACCGGCATGGCCTATAAGAGCCGCTGGACCTCGACCGACCAGGTTCCGCAACGCCTGGTCGACAGCGGCCAGCTGTCGCGCTTCGGTTCACTCAATGCCACCGACGGCGGCAACACGCAGCGGGTGAGCCTGTCAGGCAAGTGGTTCGGCAAGGGCGCGGCGGGCGACACGACGACGGTCAGCGCCTACGCGATCGACTACCGCTTCGACCTGTTTTCCGATTTCACCTATTTCCTGAACGACCCGGTCAACGGCGACCAGTTCGAGCAGACCGACCGCCGGCGCATCTTCGGCGCGCAGGCGGCGCGCACGATGCCGACCCGGTTCGGCGGGCTGGATGGCATCCTGAGCTTCGGCGCAAGCTGGCGCGGCGACCGGATCTCGGAAGTGGGCCTCTACGCCACGCAGGCCCGCGAGCGGCTCTCGACGGTGCGCAACGACAAGGTGTCGCAAGACCTGTTCTCCGTGTACGGCCAGCAGCTGGTTTATTTCACCGACCGGCTGCGCGGCTACGCGGGCGTGCGCGGCGACATGCTGCGCTACCGGGTCGACGGGCGGGAGCCCGTGCATGGCGCGGCCAACAGCGGCAGCGGTCGCGATTCGATCGCCAGCCCCAAGGCCGGCCTCGCCTTCGCGCTGACGCCGCAGCACGAGATCTACCTGAACGCCGGCGTCGGCTTTCACAGCAACGACGTGCGCGGCGCAACCATCGCCATCGATCCCGCGAGCGGCACCGCCGCCGACCGCGTGCCGGCGCTGGCCAAGGGCCGGGGCGCGGAGGTGGGTTGGCGCTTCCAGCCCGACGAGAACTTCACGGCGACGGTGGCGTTGTGGCAGCTCAAGCTCGACTCCGAGCTGGTCTACGTCGGCGATGCCGGGTCGACCGAGCCGGGGCGCGCGAGCAGCCGCCGCGGTATCGAGGCGACGATGCGCTGGAAGCTCGACCGCGCCTGGCGCGTGGAGCTCGACGGCGCGGTGTCGCGTGCGCGCTTCAGGGGGTTCGCGTCCGAAGGCGAAGGCAACCACGTCGACAACGCCGTCGAGCGCGTCTTTGCCGCGGGCCTCACGTACATCGACGGTCCGCTGACGGCATCGCTGCGGCTGCGCTACCTGGGGCCGCGCGCGCTGGATACGACCAACAGCACGCGTTCGCGCTCGGCCACGCTGCTGAATTTCGGTGCGCGCTATGCCGTCCACAGGCACCTGACGCTGGGGCTCGACGTGTTCAACCTGGCCGGCAAGAAGGGCAACGACATCGAGTACGCCTATGCATCGTGCGCGGCGGGTGAGGTGGTGTCCGGCGCGTGCAACGGCGGCGTGAACGACCGGCATGTGCATCCGATGGAGCCGCGCAGCGCACGTGTCAGCGCGCGCTGGACGTTCTGAGCGATGCCATCCGGCATCAGTTCAACGGCGTGAGGTGCGAATGCGGGGGGGCCGATGAATGCGTGTGGACGTGCGGTGCCGCATCGTCCGCCAGCGCCACCACGTTCGCCTGGCCATGGCGAACGCCGCGCAGCGACATCAGCTGATCCGCCACGTCGTGCACGGCGGCAATCGGGCCGCGCAGCACCACGCACTCCAGGCAACTGCCATGGTCAAGCGGCGTCTGGTTGCAAGCGGTCACCATGCCGTGGTTCTCATGGCGCAGCGCCTGCAGCCGTGCCGCGAGGGCAACCTCGCGCGTGTCGTACACGTAGCTGACGCTCGCGATGCACGCCGACACCACGGCATCGAACTGCATGCCCCGGAGCCCGGCGCGACCCAGCCCGTAGCGAATCAGGTCGCGCACGGCCTCGGAGCGGCTCGTGTAGCGTTTCTGCGCGATGAGCATCTCGAACTGGCGCGCGAGCTGCTCGTCGAGTGAAATGGTGAAGCGGTTCATCGGGGTATGCAGCGGGTACGCGATCCGCCGCCGGTCGGATTCAGCGCGTGTGCCTTCCCTTGGCACCGTCTCCCATGTGCTCAGGAGAACGGCAGCACCTTGACGTCGAGCACGCGCTCGCACAGCCACACCGTGGCGACGACCACCGCCGCCATCGAGCCGCCGTGCAGCACCAGTGGCGGATAGCGCCGCCAGTTGCGCAGCGCCAGCAGCACCAGGAGCGCGACGGCCACCACCGCCAGTTGTGCGGCCTCCACCCCCAGGTTGAATTGCAGCAGCGCAAGCACGAACTGGCGCGTCGGCAGCTCGATTTCACCGAGGGCGCCGGCGAAGCCGAAGCCGTGGATCAGTCCGAACAGGAAGCTGAAGAGCCTGCGGCGTCCGCGCAGCACGGGCCGGATGTTGTCCAGCGCCGCGACGATGATGGTGATGGCGATCGCCGGCTCGATGAGGTGCGGCGAGATCGTCACGATCTTCAGCCCCGCCAGCGCCAGCGTGATCGAGTGCGCGATGGTGAACATCGTCACGATGCCCAGCATCGGCCAGGCGGCGTCCTTCCAGGCGAGCACCGGTGTCCACACGCCGTGCTTGCGCTGGAGCACGGCAGGCAGCAGCAGGCAGATCAGAAACAGGATGTGGTCGTAGCCGATCAGGATGTGGTGGATGCCGTCGGCGAAGAAGCGGGCAGGCGGCGATGCCTCCGGGGTGTCCGCCCATTCGATGGAGACGGGGCCGGCCGAGGGGTCCAGCGAGCGCAGCATCGGTGCGGCGGCGCTTGGGGTCTGCGCGCGCAGCAGGCCGCGGTGGGTCGGGTCCACGTCCTGGAAGAGCCGGTAGTCGATGGACAAAGCGGCCGCCGCACTGCAGGGCGCCTGCATCTGCAGCACGAGGTAGGTGCCATCGATGCGGTTGTCGATCGCAGGCGGTCGGGTGTCGGCAGGCACGCATTGGCCCCCCTGAAGCCGCAGCCGCCCCAGCGCATAGGCCTGGATGTCGCCCAGGCGTGTGCGCACCTCGCCCCAGGAGAGTTTCTGGTCGGCGTTGGCGTCGAGGTCGAGCACCGCATCGAGGTCGCGCAGCGCGATGTCCCAGCGCAGGTCGATGCGGTCGCCATCGCGCGAAAGCTGCAGGTAGGCATCGCTGGCCTTGTGCGCATGCGCCGGAAGCACGGCGAAGGCGAGCATCCAGACGAACAGCGCGGCCAGCAGCGAGCGACAGGTGCGTGGGGTCATGGCATGGCGTTTCAAAGCAGCGCATCGACGCGCGCATCGCGCAGGCCGATCTGCCGCACCAGCGCCCTGACTTCGGCACGCGCCGGCTCGTCCTTGGCCGCGACGGCCGCGCGTGCGAACAGCAGCAGGTCGATGGGTTCGCGCTGCAGTTGCACGTTGAGCCTGGCGAGGTCGAGTGCGCGCCTTGCGTCGCCCTCGACGTCGAGCGCGAACATCGCTTCTTCGCGCGCATGGACTGCGTCGGTGCCGGGCCGCTCGGCCGCCGCGTCGAAGCGGGCCTTGAGTTCGGCCGCGGCCGTGGCCGTGCGTGCACCCTCGAGGCCGCGCGCGGCGATGGCCATGCGCAGCAGCACCGCATCGCTGCGCGCCTCGGTGTCGAGCAGGGCGGGAATCTCCCGGGACCGGCCGGCGCGCTGCAGGTAGTCGCTGTAGGCAAGCAGCAGATAGCCCGAGCGCTCGGCTCGCAGGGCGAGGCGATACGCGACGCCGGCCTCGGCGGGGCGCCCGGCGAGCTCCTCGATTTCGGCCAGGCTGGTGAGCAGCCACTGGCGCGTGCCCGCCTGTTCGCGGGCCTGGAGGCTGGGCGCTTCCAGCAGCGTCTTCAATGCGTCGCGTGCTTCGCCGTGGTTGCCGCGCAGCCCCGCGTTCTCCGCCATGCAGGCCAGGCCGTAGAGCGCCGGGCCGACGCGACCGAGCGCGCGGCACGCCGCGTCCGAGTCGTCGTAGCGGCCGCGCACGCGGTAGATGGTGGCCAGCGTGATCAGTGCCTGGGCATTGGACGGCTGCCGCGCGAGCGCGGCCTTCAGCAGCATTTCCGCACCGTCGAAGTCATGCAGGAACTGCGCGATGGTGGCGCGCATCACCAGCACGGCCGGCGGTGTCCCGGAGGGCGGGAGGGCAGCCCAGTGGGCGAGGGCGCCCATGGCATGGCCGGCGTAGCGTGCATCGCCCTGCGAGCGCGCCAGCTCGAGATAGCGGGCGGCCGCGGCAATGGCCACGGCCGCGTCCGTCGGGCGTTGCTGCAGTTCGCGGCGCATCGCACGCGCCTCGCGCGACCATCCGGCGACCGTCGGCAGCGATTCGACCACCTCGTTGTCGTCGGCGGGCACGCGCGGGGCGGCGCCGGCAGACGCCATCGCGGCAGCCATGGCGAGGACGGCGGCACCTGCCCGCCATGCGGACGCGGGCAGCAGGTGTCGTCGCACGGTCATCACTCGGTGGAAACCGGGTCCTTCGTTTCGGAGGTCGGCGGCGAGTCGAACACCGCCACGTCGGCGGCTTCGGCCGTGTCGAGCCCGCCGCCGTTCACCAACGCCTTCACGTAGGCAATGAAGGTGTCGTACGCATCCGCCTGCGGCGGGGGCGTCGTGGGCGGCGGCTGTTGTCCCTGTGTGCCGGGCGGGAACGGATAGAAGCTGAAACCTCCGCCGCCCCCACCGCCGCCGCCGCAGCCCGCGAGCGTGGCGACGACCAGGAGCGGGCCGGCGATGCGATAGAACGTGTGGTTCATGGCGTTGTCCTTACTGCGCGCCCGGCAGCGGCGTGTTCAGGTAGGGGAAGGTTTCCGGGAACTGCGCCGCGCTCTGCATCGCGCCGTCGGTGATCGCCGCGGCGCCTGCGGGCGCGTCGGACGGCTTGCAGCCGACCTTGAGCGTGTCGGTGGCGCCGGTGGCCACGCACAGCACGCCCATCGCGACACGCAACTCGGCATCGACCACGTCGTCGCCCGGACGGCGGCCGTTCGGAAAGCCGGCCGTGTCGCCCCCGAGCACGCCCAGGTTGTTCTGGCCTGCCTTGGGTGTCGGCGCAATGCCGGTGTTCAGGCGCAGCATTTCCGAGGCGGTCACGTTGGCGGGCTTGTTGACGCCCTCGACGCCCGTCAGGAAGGCCGCCACGAGGTCGGTGCGCGGAAAGTTCGTCGGCGCCGGTGCCGAGGGGAACAGCGTCTGCACCAGCGCAGGCAGCGTCGGGTTGGTCACGTAGTCGGCGAACTGGCCGTCGTCCTTCGGCCTGGAGCTGTTGAAGCGGTCCTTGTCCTTCAGGCCGATGACGACCTCGTTGACCAGCGGCATGCCCAGGCGCGAGACCTGTGCCCAGGCGCCGCCGGCCAGCGTGGTGGTGCCGTGGCCGCGCTTGGGCGGGCTGGCGACGAGCTGCCCCTGGCGCACGCTCGCGGTGGTCCAGCCGCCGATGATCGGCTTGCCGGCGGTGGTGACGCAGGCAATGGGCACTTCGAGCGCCATGGTGGTGACGTTCTTGCCGGCCAGCGCGTCGGGGTTGCCGTTCGGCGCACCCAGCGGGTTCAGGTTGATCAGGTCGAAGACCTGGCCCAGCGCCACGCTGAACGGGTCCTTGCGCTGCCCGACGAACACGCGGCCTGGCGCCGCGCAGCCCGGGATGTTGACGTTGTACAGGTGCTGCGCCGCATAGGCGGCATAACCCGAGGGGCCGCCGAAGGTCTTGTCGCCGATGTTGTCGGTGGGCTTGTCGAATTCCCGGGTGCCGCCGGCCGCGGTGACGGCCTCGCTGGCGCCGGTGCGGCGGTCGCCGCGCACGATGTTCAGCGTGAAGGTCTCGCGCAGGTTGCTGGTGGCCTGGTTCGGGCCCGTGATGCCGCCGGCCTGCACGAGCGGAATGGAGACCTGCTTGCCCGCGATCGGCAGCTGGATGTCGCGCAGCGTGTTCTTGAAGCGGAACTGGAAAGTGATGTTCTCGACCGCATCGCCGTCGGTGTCCAGGTGAATCTCGTACAGCGCGTTGGGGTCCATCGTGAAGTAGTTCGGGCCGCCGTACGGGCTCTGGTCGGGCTGGTAGTTGGCGATGAGCGTCACGTAGTCCTGGCGGCCGGTTTCGTAGCTGCGGAACATGTAGAAATCGGTGGCGTCCACCTTCGGCATGCCGGCAATCGAGGGCGCCTCGCGGTGGCTGGAGGCAAAAGCGCCGGATGCCGTCATCGCGCATGCCGCGAGAACGCAGGCATGCAGAGGAATTCGAACGAAGTTCATTGCTGTCACCCTCGGTAGGAGCTGGTTGTGGAAGAGGCCCACCTTGGATACGGAGGCTGCGGGCGACCGGTTTGTCGGACAGCGACCCGGGAATTTCATACGAAAGCGCCATCGATTCATACGCGGCGGCTGCTCTTCGGCCCCGGCGCCCTGGACCCGCGGGCTCCTCGAGGCCGCATCCCGTGCGCGCGAAACGCGCTTATAAAAGGGCTTGTCCCCTCACTGATTCTTGAGCGAGTTCATATGAAGTCTGCAGGCTTGAAGGGAACCGTGTCCATTGAACTGGTGCACGAGGCGATCCATGCCGCGGCGCTGCGGAACATGGACATCCGCAGCGTCCTCGAAAGCGCCAAGATCGATCGCGAACTGTTGAACGCGCCGCGTGCGCGCGTCTCGGCGGCGGCGTACTCGCAGATGTGGGTGGCGCTGGCCGACCTGATGGACGACGAGTTCTTCGGCCTGGACAGCCACGGTCTTCGCCGCGGCGGCTATGCGCTCATGACGCGCGCGGCAGTCAACGCCGACAACCTGGCGCATGCCCTGCGCCGCATCCTGAGGTTCCTTCACGCCACGTTGGACGACTTTCGCGGCGAGCTGGTCTGCGAGGGCGACGAGGCGCGCGTCGTGCTGCATGACGGCGGCGTGCTGCGCCGGCTGTTCGGCTACGGCACCTGGTTCATCCTGGTCCACGGCCTGGCGTGCTGGCTCGTGCACCGGCGCATTCCCCTGCGCGAAATGCAGTTCCGGTGCCCGCCGCCCGCCGACGACAGCCACTACCGCACGCGCTTCTGCGAGAACGTGAAGTTCAACGGCCAGACCACGCACATCAGCTTCGCCAGCGACCTGCTGGACCTGAAGATCGCGGAGTCGCCGGCCACGGTCGACAACTTCCTGCGGAAAGCGCCGGCCAACCTGCTGGTCAAGTACCGCAACGACGCCAGCACCAGCGCCCAGGTGCGCCACCGGCTGCGCAGCCAGATGCCCGAGGCGTGGCCCGAACTCGAAAAGCTCGCGCAGGAACTCTGCGTTTCCGGCACCACGCTGCAACGCCGCCTGCAGCAGGAGGGCGTGAGCTACCAGCGCGTGAAAGACGACCTGCGGCGCGACATCGCCATCGACCTGCTGTCGAGCGCCTCGCTGACGGTGGCCGAAGTCGCGGCCCGCACCGGCTTCCAGGAAACCAGCGCCTTCCATCGCGCCTTCAAGAAATGGACGGGCGTGAGCCCCGGCGCCTATCGCTCGTCTGCGCCCACCTCGGGATAAGCCAAAGCTCCCGGCGTTTGCCGGGGCGCGGGATGTCCGAACGCCCCATCCAGATCGGGACGCGCGGGCATGGAAGCGCGGCGCGTGCAGAACTAACCTTCCTTCGACACCGCATCTCGCGACAGTCAGAACGAAAGGAAACCGGAATGAACCGAACGATGGCGTCGCCGCTGGAGGCACAGGCGCTGCGGGGCGCGGTCGACTGGGCCATTGCCACCCGGCGCAGCGTCAGGGCGTTCCTGCCCCGGCCGGTGCCCAGGGACGAGGTCGAGGCGATCCTTTCGACCGCGCGCTACAGCGCTTCCGGCATGAACATGCAGCCCTGGCATGTGCATGTGCTGACGGGGCCCACCAAGGCCCGCCTGTCGGCTGCGATTGCCGCGCTCGACGACGATCCCGGCCGGTCGGGCGAGCTGCTCGAACCCTACGACTACTACCCGCGCGAATGGTTTTCGCCGTACCTGGAGCGGCGCCGCAAGGTCGGCTGGGACCTCTACGGATTGCTCGGCATCGCCAAGGGCGACAAGCAGCGCATGCACCTGCAGCACGGGCGCAACTACCGCTTCTTCGATGCGCCCGTGGGCCTGTTCTTCACGGTGGACCGCGAACTCCAGGAAGGCAGCCTGCTGGACTACGGCATGTTCCTGCAGAGCGTGATGGTGGCCGCGCGCGGCCGCAACCTCCACACCTGCCCGCAAGCCGCGTTCCTGAAATTCCATCGCCAGATCGCGGACCTGCTGGACATTCCCGCCGGCCAGATGCTGGTCTGCGGCATGAGCCTGGGCTATGCCGACCCAGCGTCGGTCGAGAACTCGCTGGTCACCGAGCGCGAGCCCGTGTCCGCCTTCACGACCTTCCACGACACCACCAAGGAGACCACCGCATGAGCGCGCCATCCTATGCACGGGGCCTCGAACGCTGCGCGGCGAACCATGTGCCGCTCACGCCGCTGGGCTTTCTCGACCGCGCGGCGCTCGCGCATCCGAACCGCGTGGCGGTGGTGCACGGCGATCTGACGCGAACCTGGGCGCAGACGCGCGAGCGCTGCCACCGCCTGGCGTCCGCGCTGACGATGCGAGGCATCGCGCCGGGCGACACGGTGTCGGTGCTCGCGCCCAACACGCCGGCCATGCTCGAGGCCCACTTCGGCGTTCCGCTGGCCGGCGCGGTGCTCAACGCGA
Source organism: Variovorax sp. EBFNA2 (assembly GCF_033802765.1). NCBI lineage: Bacteria > Pseudomonadati > Pseudomonadota > Betaproteobacteria > Burkholderiales > Comamonadaceae > Variovorax > Variovorax sp. EBFNA2. The sequence goes on along the minus strand of NZ_CP138496.1, from coordinate 4,262,593 downwards.
TCAACCATCGCCTGGACGCCGAAGGCATCGCGTTCATCCTGCGCCACGGCGAATGCAAGCTGCTGCTGGTCGACCGCGAGTTCGCCGCCACGGTGGCCGCTGCGTTGAAGCTGCTCGACCGCGCGCCCGCGGTCATCGACATCAACGACCACCTCGCACCACCCGGCGAACCCATCGGCGAGACCGACTACGAATCGCTGCTGGCGAGCGGGGACGCCGACTTCTCCGGCAGGTGGCCCGGCGACGAGTGGCAACCCATTGCGCTGAACTACACCTCCGGCACCACCGGAGACCCCAAGGGCGTGGTCGCCAGCCACCGCGGCACCTACCTCATGAGCCTGCTGCAGATCACGAACTGGGCGATGCCCCGCGCGCCGACGTATCTGTGGACCCTGCCCATGTTCCACGCGAACGGATGGTGCTTCACCTGGGCCGTGACGGCGGCCGCGGGCACCCATGTCTGCCTGCGCCGGGTGTCCGCCGACGCGGTGCTGGAGGCCATCGAGCGGCACCCGATCGATCACCTCTGCGCAGCGCCCGTCGTGATGGCGATGCTCGCGGACGCGGCGAAAGACACCCGCCTGCCGCGCCCCGTGCGCGTGCTCACGGCCGGCTCGCCGCCGCCCCTCGCCGTGCTGAATGCAGTGCTGGCGATGGGCTTCGACGTGGAGCACGTCTTCGGCATCACGGAAGTGTCGGGCACGCCGGTGAGTTGCGTGTGGCAGGACGGCTGGGACGATCTGGCGCCCGCCGAGCAGGGCGCGCTGCGCGTGCGCCAGGGCGTGCGCGCCGCCATGTTCGAAGGCCTCATGGTCGGCGACGCCGACACGCTCGCGCCCGTCGTGCCCGACGGTAAATCGGCGGGCGAGCTCATGCTGCGCGGCCACACCGTGATGATGGGCTACTTCAAGAACGAGGCGGCCACGCGCAAGGCGCTCGCCGACGGCTGGTTCCGCACCGGCGACGTCGCCGTCCTGCATGCCAACGGGTATGCGCAGATCACCGACCGGTCGAAGGACGTGATCATCTCGGGCGGCGAGAACATCTCGTCGGTCGAAATCGAGGACGTGGTCCATGGACACCCGGCGGTGCTGCATGCCGCCGTGGTGGCGCAGCCCGACCCCAAGTGGGGCGAGGTGCCGTGCGTGTTCATCGAACTGAAGACCGGTGCCGCCGCGCCCACCGAGCAGGAGATCATTGCGTTCTGCCGCGAACGGCTGGCGCACTTCAAGTGCCCGCGCCGCGTGATCTTCACGCCTTTGCCGAAGACGGCCACGGGAAAGATCCAGAAGTTCCGCCTGCGCCAGCAGGCCGGAAGCCAGGACGCCATCACCCGGCTCGCCAGCCATGGCTGAGTGCGAAGCCGCCGCAGCCCTGGCGCCGGTCGCGCCCGGCTACCGCTTCTCGCGACCCCACACCTTCGACGAAGCGCAGGTGCGTGCCTTCGCGTTGGCGGCGGGAGACGAGAACCCGCTGCACCACGATGCGGCGTTTGCACAGGGCACGCGCTTCGGCGGCCTGATCGCCAGCGCGACCCACACCACCTCGCTGCTCATGGGGCTGACCGCCAGCCACTTCGCCACGAAAGGGAAGGTGCTGGGCATGAACTTCTCGGTCGACCTGCTGCGTCCCGTGCGGGCGAGCGAGACCGTGCTCATCGAGTGGTGCGTGACGTCGATGGCCGCGCATGCGAAGGGCGGCTGCGTCCTCGAATTGCAAGGTGCGATCAAGAGCGCGGACGACCGGACCAGCGTGCTCGCGCAAGGGACGGTGCTTTTCACGCCCGCCGCCTGAGCGCGTTGCGCGCCAGCGCCTCGTGCGGCGGCAGCCCGGCCCCTGCGAAATGCGGCCGGGCCTCGCGCTGTTTCAGATCAACCCCAGCGCTCGCAGCTTCGCATCGGCCGCGGAGTAGGGCCGCTCGCACACGATCTTGTCGCTGCCCGGTGCGAACTCGAAGGTCGCGGCCATGCGGATGCGGAATTTCCGGCCGGTCGCGTCGAACACGTTGCCGTTGGCATGCAGCGGGCCGAGGTGCGTTCCGCTGAGCCAGAACTCGACCAGCACGGTGTCCTGGTCGGCGGCGATGGCGATGATCTCGTTGGCCAGGTCGGGAAACGGCGTGCGCGAGCTGCTGAAATAGCCGCGCACTTCCTCCTCGCCGTCGAACACCACGCCGCTTCCGTGCATCTCGTAGCGCGGATGCTGGAACGTGTCGATCACCGCATCCCACTCCTGCGTGCATTCGAGCGCCATGTGGTCGCGCACGGTCTGGATGCGTGCCGCCTGAAGCGTTGCTGTGTCCACGGGGTCTCCTGCTGTTTGTCGAATGGGTTGAACCGCGACCGTCATGGCGTGGGCGCGGCGGCGTTTGCGCCCATGCGGCGGATCGGGTCCTTGCCGTCCCATCCCTGGGCTGCGCGCCGGATCTCGCGGAAGTACTCACCCTTGCCGCCGGCCATCTCGGAGATTTCGAACATGCCGCCGGGCAGGTCGGGATGGACGAAGTAGGCGAAGCGTCCCCGCATCCCCATGCGGCCGCTGTGGCCCTCGACGTAGCCCATCGACAGCAGGTGCTGCACGGCCGGGTCGAAGCCGTCGTCGGTCCAGTAGGCCAGGTGCTGGGCGCCTTCGCCGCCGCGGCGCAGTGAATCGAGGTAGAGCGACGGCGCGTCGTCGCGCTGCTGGATCAGTTCGATCTGCAGGTCGCCGGAATTGGCCAGCGCAATGGACAGCCGGGGCAGGCGCGAGGGCTTGCCGTAGTAATTGAACTCGGTCGTGCCGACTTCTTCCTTGTAGAACCACGGCCCCACGCCCAGCGTGCGGGACCAGTGGGCCATGGCCTTCTCGATGTCGTGGACGACATAGCCGACCTGGCGTGCGCTGCCGAACAGCATGCTCATTGAATGGACTCCTTGGTGCCTTGGTGGTGCGCTCAGCGCATGTACGCGCCGCCGTTGACGTCGAGCGTGGCGCCCGTCATGAAGGACGACAGGTCGGACGCCAGGTAAAGGCATGCGCCCGCAATGTCTTCGGGCTGGCCGACCCGGGCCAGCGGGAATGTCTTGCCCAGCGCGTGCTTGTTGTCGTCGGAGTTCGCGCCGCGCGAGAAGTCCGTCATGATCAAGCCGGGCGCGATGGCGTTGGCGCGCACGCCCTGCGGGCCCAGCTCCTTGGCGATGGCGCGCATGAAGCCCAGCACGCCGGCCTTGGCGGCGCAGTAGTGGCTGCCGCCGAACACGCCGCCGCCTTGCTGCGCAGACATCGACGAGATGCAGATGATCGAGCCGCTGCGCTGCGCGACCATGGTGGGGATCACGCACTGCGCCATCTGCAGCGTGCCGCGCAGGGCGATCGACACGACCTGCTCGAAGTCCTCGGCGCTCACTTCCAGCACGCTGCGCTTTTGCGTGATGGCGGCGTTGTTCACCAGCACATCGATGCGGCCGGCCCATTGCAGGACGCGCGCCACCGCGGACGCGCAGGCGCCGGCATCGCGCACGTCGCAGCCGATCCCGATGTGCGCCGGCCCGATCGACTCGGCCGCTGCCTGTGCCTCGTCTTCGTCCAGGTCGAGCAGCGCCACCCGGGCACCGTGCCGGGCGAACAGCCGCGCCGTCGCCAGGCCGATGCCGCGCGGGCGCGAGGCGCCGGTGATCAGGGCGACGCGACCCTGCAGCAGGGGGAGGAGGGCGGCGTCACTCATTGCTGATGTTCGCGGCCTTGGCGATCTGCTTCCAGCCCTCGATGTCCGCGGCGGTCATGGTGCGCAGCTCGTCGCCGCCGACGAAGGCGGCGGTGATGCCCAGGTCGAGCAGGCGGGTCTTCACGTCGGGCATCTCGAGCACCTGCTTGAGCGCGGCGGACAGCTTGCTCACGATGGGCTTGGGCGTGCCCGCCGGTGCGTACAGCGCCCAGCGCAATGCGCCCATGCGCTTGCCCGCGAAATCGATGCCCTCGTCGTCGTAGCTCGACACGTCGGGCAGGCTGGGCGAGCGCGAGGTGCAGGCGGTGATCGCCTTCACCTTGCCGGACTTGACCATCGGCGAGCCCGACGCCATGTCCACGTAGGCCAGCTTGACGTGGCCGCCCAGCATGTCGGTCTGGATCTGCACCACCGACTTGTAGGGGATGTGGCTCATCTGCGCCTGCGTGCGCAGGTTGAACAGCTCCCCACAGAAATGGCCGGTCGAGGCGATTCCCCAGCTGGCGTACTGCACGCTGCCCGGCGACTTTTTGGCCAGCGCGATGAGCTCCTTGGCGTTGTTCGCCGGAAAGTCGTTGGTCGCGATGAGCAGGATCGAGGCGGTGCCGACCTGCCCGATGGGCGCGAAGTCCTTGACCGAGTCGTACGAGAGCTTGGGGTTGCTCGCGGGCAGCAGCACGTGCGTGGTCGCGCCGCCGATGCCGATCGTGTAGCCGTCGGCCGGCGCCTTGGCGACGAAGTCGGTGGCGATGGCGCCGCTGGCGCCCGGCTTGTTGTCCATCACGAAGACGCCCTTGACGAGCGGCGCCATCTTGTCGGCCAGCAGCCGGCCGAGCGCGTCGCCGCCGCTGCCCGCCGCCGAGATCAGGACGAAGCGGATCGGCCGCGTCGGATAGTCCGCGGGCGTTTCGGCATGGGCGGCGAACGCGAGGCCCGCGAGCGCTGCAATCCACAGTTTGCGCATGGTGTTGTCTCCTTCTTTGGGATGGTTCGGATACCGACCTACAGGGACAGGCCGCCGTCGACCACCAGCTCCAGGCCCGTCACGTAGCTGGATTCATCGGAGGCGAGGAACAGCGCCGCATGGGCCACGTCCCACGCCGTGCCCTGGCGGCCCATGGGGCAGCGCGCGTTGCGCATCTCGCGGCCCGCCTGCGCCTCCTTCTCGTCCTTGAAGAGGGCGGCGGCATGCGGGGTGTCGATCAGGCCCGGCACGATCACGTTGCAGCGCACCTGGTGCTGCGCGTACTGGCGGGCCACGACCCGCGTCATGTGGTTCAGCGCCGCCTTGGAGGTGCTGTACGACAGGAACTGCATCGGGCTCCACTTGCGGCTGGCGATGGAGGAGATGTTGATGATGGAGCCGCCGCCCTGGCGGATCATGTGCGGCACCACCTCGCGCGCCGTGAGCATGGGGCCCTTGAGGTTGATGGCGTGCACGCGGTCCCAGGACTCTTCCGTGACCTCGATCAACTCGCCGAACTCCTCGATGCCGACGTTGTGGTGCAGCACGTCGATGCGGCCGAAGCGCGCGATGCAGTGCGCCACCATCTGCCGGATCTGCTCGCTGCTGCGCACATCGGCCTCGAAGGCTTGGGCGATGCCGCCGATGGCCTCGATGCGGCGCACTGACGCCGCCGCCGCTTCCGGCGAACGGTCCGCGCAGATCACCGTCGCGCCTTCGCGTGCGAACGTGACGGCGCAGGCCGCGCCGTTGCTGATGTCGCCGCCGATGGAGCCGGCGCCGACCACGAGGACCACCTTGTCCTTCAGGCGCTGCGTCATGGGGCGGTTCTCGTTGTCTTGCGGGCAGCGACGGCACCGGTGGCTGCCTTGGCGACCGGGCCGCAGGATTCGCGCAGCACCATCTGCGTGGTCAGAAGAATGCGTTCCTGCTCGAGTGGTGCCGTGCTGTCCAGTCGCCGCAGCAGCAGTTCGGCCACCGCGGTGCCGACCGCTTCCAGGTCCCAGGTCAGCGAGGTGATCGCCGGACTGAAAAGCTGCGACAGGTCGGTGTCGCCGATGCTGACGACGCTGACGTCATCGGGCGCCAGGCGGCCCGAGTGGCGCAGCGCCTGCAGCACGCCCGACAGGATGCGGGTGCCCAGGCAGAGGAAGGCCGTGGGCGCCGCGGGCGAGCCCAGCAGCGAGAGGGCCTCGCTGAAGGCGAAGTCCATCGCCGATTTCTCCGCGCGGATCAGCTTGGGGTCGGGCTGCAGGCCGCGCTCCGCGAAGGCGTCCCGGTAGCCCACGATGCGCTCGCGGCCCGGGCGCAGCACGCTGCCGGGCGTGAGCAGCGCGATGCGCGTGTGGCCCAGGTTCAGCAGGTAGCGCGTGGCTTGAAGGGCGCCGTGGCAGTGGTCGACGTGCACGCCCGCGTTGTCGCCCTGGAAGTCGCGGTCCAGCGCGATCACCGGGCCGTCCGCCGCCAGCTGGTCGAGGTACGCCGGGGTTTCCTCTTGGCAGGGGCCGAGGATGAGCCCGTCGACGCGCCGGCGCCGGAACAGGTCGACCAGCGTCTTCTCCCGCTGGCCGTCGTTGTGGGTGCTGGCCACCAGCAGTGCATAGCCGGCCGTCAGCAGCCGCGATTCGACCGCCGTGATGATCCGCGCATACAGCGGATTGGCCAGGTCCGACACCAGCAGCCCGACCACGCCCGTGGAGCGGGTCCGCATGCTCTGCGCCACCGCGTCGGGGGTGTAGCCGAGGTCGCGTGCCGCCTTGGTGACCGCGGCGATGGCCTGTTCGCTGACACGCCCCGTGCGGTTCAGCGCGCGCGACGCGGTGCCGATGGCCACGCCGGCGGCCTTGGCCACTTCGCGGATGGTGACCTTGGCCTTCATGCCGCCACCTTCGCTTGCGCAAGCGGGGCAGAAAAGCGCTCCGCGCCTGGCTCCAGCGGCACGGCGGCGCTGTTCAGAAAAAAGGCAGCCATGTGATAGAAGCTCGACGCGAAGATGAGCTCGATCACCTGCGCCTGCGGCCAGCCCGCGCAAAGCGACTGCCAGGTCTGATCGGAGACCGTGGAATGGCGGTGCAGCTCGTCCACCATCCGGACGATCAGGCGTTCCTTGTCGGTCCATCGCGTCGGCGACAGCGCGTGCCAGTCGTCGCTTTCGGTGAGCTCGCGGACCTGCACGGCATCGAGCCCGCATTTCTCTGCGTAGATGCTGACATGCATCCCCCACTCGTACTCGGACCGCGTGAGCGCGCCGGTGCGGATGATCGCGATCTCGCGGTCGCGCTCGGGCAGCGCGCACTGGAACAGCACCACATGCGCCATGGCCTGGAAGGCCGGACCGAGCTTGCTGTGATTCGCGAGCGCCAGCCGAAGGTTCAGCGGCGACAGGCCTTTGAACGCGGTGCTTTGTATCGCCGCCGCGACCTCGGGTTCGTAGGGCGGTGGCCGCAACGGCAGCCGTGCGGAAGGTGCAGGAGAGAGGAATGCGGCGCCGGTCATGGCCCAAGTTTGAAGCGGGCGTGGAAACGTTTCTACAGTGATAACCCTGAAGAGTTGCGGATACAGAGCGCGCTCAGGAATCGAATCAAAAACGAAAAAGAGAAAACGGTTCCACACCGGGCGATGGGCCGATGGTGTGACATTTGGGAACGTTCTTCACCGTGGCGATGTACGCGGCGCCGTGCAGCCGGGCGTTGGTGACGCATCGGGGCTATTTCTTGCCCCCAAGGAGTTGAAATGACTTTTCCCAGAGCCGCTCTCAAGTTGGCTGCCGCAGGTCTCGTGGCTGCCGGCGCCTTGTTGACCGTTGCATCCGCCAACGCGGGCACCAGCTGGTCCATCGGCGTGAACCTGCCCGGCGTGGTCGTGGGTGAGCCCGCACCGGTCTATTACGAGCCGGCGCCTGTCTACTCGCGGCCGGCCCCGACCTATTACCAGCCCGCACAGCCGGTCTACTCCGTTCCGGCACCGGTCTACTACGAGCCCAACGCTCGTTGGGAGGAGCGCCGCGCGCAACGGTGGGAAGAGCGCCGCGCGCAACGTTGGGAAGAGCGCCGTGAATGGCGTCGCCGGCAATGGGAGCGCGAGCAGCACCGCCGTTACTACGAGGATCGCGATTGACGTTGTCGGCAGCCTCGGTCCGCGCGAGTCTGCCGCGAAGCCGCTGCAGCAAGCGCGGCTCGGGCTTCAGGACGTGAGGGTTTCCTTCGCCGCGGCGCGAATCCGGTCTGCCGATTGCCGCGCGCGCCCCATGATGCCGCGCGTGTCGTAGGCCAGCAGCCGCCCGTTGCGCTTCACGATGCGGCCGTCGACCATCACGGTGTCGACGTTGGCCGCACTGCCGCTTTGCACGATGGCGGTCTCGACGTTGCCGACCGGGCCCATGTTCAGGTCCTGCGTGCGCACCAGGATGAGGTCGGCGCGCTTGCCTTCGGTGATCGAGCCGGTGACGTCGCCCAGCCCCATGGCGATGGCGCCGTTGAGGGTCGCCATCTCGATCGCCTCGGGCACGCCGATCGCCTTCGACTGCGCGCTGGGCGTGCCGGCCCACGGCACGCCCAGGTTCCAGGTGAAGCGCATGGCCTCGAACATGTCCGGCGGTGCGATGGAGGTCGCATCGCTCGACAACGAAATGGTCAGGCCCGCGTTGCGCATCGCGAAGAGCGCGGCACGCGCATCGCCGGTGCCGCTGAGCCGCAACTCGGAGTGCGTGGCAAAGGACAGCGGCGTTTTCGTGCGCGCCATGGCCGCCAGGTCGGCGGTGCTGGCGGGCACGTAGTGCGCGAGCATGAAATCCGGGCCGAGGTAGCCGCGCCGTTCGTAGTCGACCGCATCGACGTTGTTCGGTGCCTCCTGCGGTGCGTGGATCGCAACGGGCAAGCCGCTGGCCTTGGCGGCCTTCATCTCTTCGTGGAACACGGCGTCGGTGCTCTGCTGCGGGCCGCGCAGGTTCAGCCCCAGGTGCACCAGCCCGTCGAACGGCGAGCGCTCGCCGAACCACTCGCGCCGCACGCGCGCCAGGTCGTCGTAGCGGTTGAGTTCGTCGGCGGGCATCTTGTCGACGTGGCCGTAGGCGTAGCGGGCGCGCAGCAGCGCGTGCTGGTGCGCACGCAGCTCGGCATCGGCATGGGCCGGGGAGCGGGTGTTGTGCGACCAGTTGTGCACGGTGGTGGTGCCGCCGTTCGCCAGCTCGGCGCAGCCCAGCATCACGCTGTTGTAGAAGTCGTCGGGCGTGTACAGGGTCGAGGTCGCGTTCTTGGCGGGGTAGTAAGAGAAGCCGCCGTCGCGCGCGGTGAAGCTGCGGCCGATGGCGCTCCACATGTGATAGTGCGAATTGACGAAGCCCGGCATGACGATCATGTCGGTCGCATCGATGATCTCCGCGCCGGCCGGTGCGCTCAGGCCCCGCCCGATCTTCTCGATCACGCCGTTGCGGACCCACACGTCGGCACGCGGCAGCACACCCTTGGCGCGGTCGACCGTGATGACCGCGCCGTTGCGGATCAGGTAGCTGCCACGGCGGATGCTGGGCGATGCGGGCGCACGCGCGGTGCGGGCCGACACCGACGCCGAGCCGACGAGCGCTGGCGCACCGGTGGCGGCGACCATCAGGGCGCCTACAAAACGGGTGAAGTCTCTTTTGGTTGTTTGCATGTCCAGACCCAGTAGTTGCCAGTGATTGAAGTGATGGAAAGAAGAGGAAACGAAAGCCCGCTCAATACGCCTTGAGAAGAAACGCCGCGGTCATCGCCAACCCCGTCAACACGACGAAGCCGCGCACCACCTCGGGCTTCAGTCGCCGTGCGAGCATGCCGCCGGCATAGCCACCCACCGTGGCACCGAGGGCCATCCACAGCGCGTAGGTCCAGACGATCGCGCCACTGGCCGCGTAGATCGCGACGGCGATCAGCGTCAGGATCGCGGAGACGAAGTTCTTGATGCCGTTCATGCGGCCCATGTCGGTGTGCCCCAGCGCGCCGAGCATGGCGAGCAGCAGGATGCCGAGGCCGCCGTTGAAGTAGCCGCCATAGACCGCGACCGCGAAGATGCCCAGGTCGGCGAGCCAACGGCCCCGGGGCTTGTGGCTGTTGTCGGCGGTGGCGATCCTGCGACGCACGAGGCCGGGTCCGATCGCGAAGAGCAGCGTCGCGGCCAGCAGCAGCCACGGCACGATGCGGGCAAAGGCATGGTTCGAGGTCGACAGCAGCAGCGCCGCACCGGCCGCGCCGCCGAGCACCGACAGCACACCCAACCGCAGGAGCGAAGGCGACATCGGGCCCGACAGTTCCTTGCGCAATGCCCAGGCACCGGCCAGGTAGCCCGGCAGCAGCGCGGCGGTTCCGGTGGCGTTGGCCGACACCAGCGGCACGCCGACCATCGCCAGCGCCGGCAGCGTCAGAAAACTGCCGCCGCCCGCCACGGCGTTGAGCGCACCGGCCAGGGCCGCGGCGCCGCCGAGCAGCGCCCCGTCGAGCAGCATCACGGCTTGCGCGCCGGCAGCGACATGCGGTCGGTGTGCAGCAGCAGCGTGAGCCCCACGCCGAGCGCTGCCAGCAGCGTGATCTGCACCAGCCCGGCCGTGCTCCAGCCGAAGCGCGAAGCGATGCCGCCGATGACGAAGCCCGCGACCGCACCCGCGCCGTACAGCGTGGTGACGAACACGCCCGTGGCGCGGCTCGTGAGCGAGGCATGCACCGCCTTGATGTGATACCCCGCCAGGTTCACGTACAGCACGCCGCTCACGACGAAGCCCCACGCGAAGGACAACGCCGACTGCACCACCATGTCGGTCGGTCCCGAGAACATCAGGAAGCCCAGCAGGCCGGTGCCCACGAAGCTTGCGGAGAGCACGAGCTTGGGATGGAAGCGGTCGCCCAGCCAGCCGCCGAAGATCGATGCGAACACACCGAAACCGAAGGTGCTCATCACGCGGCCGGTGTCCGAAGGCGTGTAGTGCAGGTGCTCGCGCAGGAAGGTCGGGTACATGCCCAGGTAGCCGTAGATGCAGAGCCCGCCGATGACGCTCATGCCGGTCAGCAGGGCCGTGTTGCGGTTCCACAGCGTGGTGGCGCCGCGCTGGTCGGTGCGCCCGCCGGTGGCCGCCACGTTCTCGGTCATGCGCTTGCTCACGGTGAGCGCGATGATCGCCATGGCCGCGAAGCCCGCGACGCCGAACACGATGAGCGGCAGGCGCCAGTCGCGCTCGACGCCGATCAGCTGGCCGCCGAGCAGCGGCCCCAGGATCGCGCCGATGCCGAAGGAGAAGTTAATGGCCCCCACGGCGGTGGCCCGGTAGCGCGCGAAGTAGCTCGCGGCAATGGCGATCACCACCGTCAGCTGCATCGCCTCGCCGATGCCGGTCACGGCGCGGTAGACGATCATGTCGGCAAAGCCGTGCGAGTAGGCCGCCAGCAGCGTGCCCAGCGAGAAGATCGCAATGCCGATCTGCAGCACCGTCTTGCGCGACAGCCGCGCCAGCAGGTAGCCCGTGGGAACGCCGGCCACCGCCATGCCCAGCGTGAAGATGGTCGACAGCAGGCCGGTGTCGGCCAGGCTGAAGCCGAACTCCTTGCGCACGTCCGCGGCAATGAGCGGAAAGATCTGCCGGTCCATCGCGTTGAGCGCGTACGAGGCGAGCAGCACCAGGAACATGCCGATCTCCAGCGCAGTGATGGGCGCCTCGCGGCGCGCGCCACCGGCGGCTGGGGAAATGACCGAGGTTGAGGAATGCACGTGTCGTCTCCTTCTCGTCGAGCGAGAAATCTGTTTGTTGTTCGTTCGTTGCACGGGGTCGCCGGCGCTGTGCCGGCGAAGGGTCAGGCCGCGGTGGCTGCGGTGCTTGCCGCGCCGTACCAGTCGAGGATCTGCTCGCCGGTCAGGAAGGCCACGTCGTCGTGTTGCTGGATGTGCGCCAGCGCCTCGCGGAAGTAACGCAGGCGGTGCGGTGCGCCCATGATGTACGGGTGCACCACCAGCGCCATGACGCGGGCCGAATCTTTCGCGTCGGCGTAGAGCTGTTCGAACTGGTCGATGGCGCGGTCGCGGTACTCGCTGGCCTTGTGGTGCTGGATCAGCATCATCGCCACGTCGTTGCATTCCTGCGTGTAGGGCACGTTCACGATCGAGCCGCCGTCGCGCGTCTTCAGCCGCACGGGCTGGTCGTCGAGCACCCAGTCGCACACGTACTCGTAGCCCTGCTCGGCCAGGATGTCGGGGGTGTGCCAGGTCTCGGTGAGCCCCGGGCCGAGCCAGCCGCGCGGGCGCTTGCCGGTGTAGGCGCGGATGGCCTCGGTGGTCTTGGCGATGTCCTCGACCTCGTCGGGCACCTTCTGCATGTTGCGCTGCCCGAAGCCATGGCCGATGAACTCCCACTGGCGTTCCTTTGCCGCCCTGGCGATGGGCTCGTAGGCGCCGATGGCCGAACCGTTGATGGCGAGCGTGGCGTTGATGCCGAGCGCGTCGATCACTTCCAGCATGCGCCAGAAGCCGACGCGGTTGCCGTACTCGTGCCAGGCCCAGTTCGGGATGTCGGGCATCGGCGAGCCGCCGGCTGGTGGCGTCAGCACGGTGCGGGGCATGGTCTCGTCGATGTTCCATTCCTCGACGTTGACGATCACCCAGACGGCCAGCCGCTTGCCGCCGGGCAGCTTCAAGGCGGGGCGGTCCGCGATGGACGAGTACGAGATGCGTTCGAGTGGTTTCATGGGGTCTCCGTGTGCTGCTGTTGCGGGCTCAGACGATCTCGACCTGCAGGGGCGCGAGCCCGTCGATGCGGCCGGTGAGCTTGTCGCCGCGTTGCACCGGGCCGACCCCTTCGGGCGTGCCGGTGAAGATCAGGTCGCCGGGCAGCAGGCGGTATTGCTTCGAGAGCTCGCTGACGATTTCATGAACGTTCCAGATCATCTTTTCGAGCACCGAGTCTTGCCGCACCGCGCCGTTCACCGAGAGGTTCAGCGTTCCCGAACGGATGTGCCCGACCTTCGCCACCGGATGGATCGGGCCGCAGGGCGCCGAGTGGTCGAACGACTTGCCCTGTTCCCACGGCAGGCCGCGCTTGTTGCATTCGCGCTGGCGGTCACGCCGGGTCATGTCCAGGCCCGCGGCGTAGCCGAACACGTGGTCCAGCGCGTCTTCGGGCGACACGTTCGATGCGTCGCTGCCGATGGCCACGACGAGTTCGAACTCGAACTGGAAGTCGTCCGTCAGCGAGGGGTAGGGCACGCGCCCGTCGGTCACCACCGAGTCGGACGGCTTCTGGAAGAAGAACGGCGGATCGCGCTCGTCGCCTTCCTTCATCTCCCGGATGTGGGCCAGGTAGTTGCGGCCCACGCAGTAGACGCGGCGCACCGGAAAGCGCTGGTCGCTGTCCACGATGTCGATGGAGATGGGCTGGACTTGAAGGGCGTCGCTACGGCTATCGGTCGCGCGCTCGGCCGTCGGTTGAGGGGACATGGGTTTGTCTCTCTGGATGGTTTGGAAAGGAGTGGCTAGAGTCTAGGAACGAGGCCTTCTCACCTCAACGCGCAGGCTTGCGCAAAGATATGCAATCCTTGCGATCTTGAGATCCGCTCTTCATGCCACCCACGCCTTCCCCCGACGAATTCGCGCCGCCGCCCCGCGCCGGTGCCGCGCGTGCCGCCATCAGCAACTACACGATGGCGGCGCGGGCACAGCGCGCCTATTTCGGCATCCACGACCAGAGCAACTGCCTGCCGAATCCGGTGCCGCACCGGCACGAGTACTTCCAGATCTACGTCAACACGCGGGGCGAAACCACACACTACATCGGCGGCAGCCAGCGCGCCATCGGCGCCGGCACGGTGAGCTTCGTGCTGCCGTTCCTGGTGCACTACATCCCGAACGCGGCCGACGGCGTGTTCCACGTGATCAACATCAGCAAGGAGTATTTGCTGCCGTCGCTGGACCTCGATGTGTTCGAGCTGTCGGAGGTGCCGTTGTCACGCGCGCCCGAGCTCGCGCCTTTCCGGTTCCAGCATTGCCTGGATTTCCGCTTTGATGACACCGAGACCCAGCAGCTGCAGGCGCTGTGCGAACGCATGGCACAGGAAGCGCAGCGGCCGCCGGGCGAAGACACCGCCAGCCACCTGCTCATTCGCAGCCATCTGCTCCACCTGATCGGCATGGTGTGGCGCCGCTACGGCGAGCAGTTTCGCAACTGCGAGGCGCAGGGGCTGGCCCTGCAGTCGTACCGGCCGGCGGTGCTGCGCTGCATCCGCTACATCAGCCGCAACCTCGCGCAGGAGCTGAACCTGGCGGACGCGGCGCATGCGAGCCATGTGTCGCCCACGCACCTGGCCCACCTGCTGAAGAGCGAAACGGGCAAGACCTTCCTGGAGCTGGTGACCGAACGCCGGATCGAGCGCGCCAAGACGCTGCTGGTCTTCACTGGCGCCTCCGCCGCGGAGATCGGCGAGAGCACCGGCTTCGGCGAGCCCACGCAGTTCGCGCGCCGCTTCGGACAGATCGTGGGGGCGACGCCTTCTGCGTACCGGCGGCAATTTCAGCGAGGTGGGAATCGGACGTGGGACTGACGGGGGCCGTGCTTCCTGGCCTGCTCTCCGGCAGGCGATCGCATCGCCTCCCTGTTCGACAAGTCGATGTCGACGCATGAAGTTCTTGCCGCATAGGACTTGGGTCCCATGCGCGCGCGCGGCGGACCGCCGCGGCGAGAAAGCTACTGCGGCTCGTCGTCCATGCGCGGCTGTGACTCTCTCGTGAGTGTCTTGGCCAGCAACCGCAAGGTGCTCGCAGAGGCCGCCGTGGCCTCGGACAGAACGGCCCCGCGCCGGTAGGCCAGACCCAGGTCCATCGAGGGCACCGCGCTCGACACCACCGTCCTGCGAATGCGCCCACCGTCGTGCGACCACGGGCGAAACACCAGATCCGACAAGATCGTTACGCCCACGTTCTGTGCAACGAGGCTGCGCACGGCCTCGATCGATTTGGTGCGGAACACGACCTTGGGCTTGAGCTTCATCGCGCTCCAGTAGCGGCTCACGGTGTCCACGTGCTCGTCCATGTCCAGCAGCACAAAGGGCATCTGCGCGATCTCGCGCAGCGACACCGACTTCTGCGTCACCAGCGGATGGTCGAACGACGTCCACAGGCGGCGTTCCGACTTCAGCAGGTTCTCGCGACGGATGTCCGGCGCGCGCGAGAGGTTCGACACCAGGACCACGGCCAGGTCGAATTCGCCGCTGCGCAGGCCGTTCTCGATCTCGAGCCGGTTGCGCTCCACAGGCTCGAACTCGACCAGCGGCAGTTGCCTGCGCATCGCGCCGATGATCTTCGGCAGCATGTACTCGGACACGGTGTCGGTGATGGCGATCTGCACCCGTCCCTCGACCGCGGACACCGAGTTGCGCGTTTCCTCCACCGCCGCATCGAGCGTGTGCAGCATGTGCTCCGCATGCCGAAGAAAGCCCTCGCCCTGCACCGTGAGCCGCAGCCCGTCGGAGTGCCGCGTAAAGAGCTGCACCTTCAGCGTCGACTCCAGGTTCTTGAGCGACGTGGTCAGCGACGGCTGGCTCACATAGCAGCGCTGGGCTGCGCGGGACACCTGCCCCGTGTGCGCTGCAGCGACGAAGTGTTGCAGCTGCTTGATCGTTATCGACATAGACACATCCTATATCGCTCTATTGAAAATAGAAATTATGAATTGTCGATGGCAATTCCTAACATCCGGGCAGCACGCCATGTCAGGCGTGTGACGAGGACGTCCACCGTTCCAGAAGCAGCAGCAGGAGACCCCCATGCCATCGACATCACACACTTCCGCCGGCCCCGGCGCCCATCCTCCGGTACCCCACGAGGCCTCTGCCGATGCCGGGCTGTTGAGCCGCTTGGGCCTGCGCTTCACCGCCTGGGCCGAACGCTGGTTTCCCGACGCCTTCGTGTTCGCGGCCATCGCCGTGGTGGTGGTCGCGGGTGCCGCGCTGCTGAACGGATCGAGCCCGCAGGCGGTGGCCAAGTCTTTCGGCGACGGCTTCTGGAGCCTCATTGTTTTCACGATGCAGATGGCGCTGGTGGCCATCGGCGGCTACGTGGTGGCGACCTCGCCGCCGGCCGCGCGACTCATCCGCAAGCTGGCCGCACTGCCCGTGTCGGGGCGCCAGGCCGTCGCGTACGTGGCGGCGATCAGCATGATTTTTTCGCTCTTCAACTGGGGCATTTCGCTGATCTTCAGCGCGCTCTATGTGCGCGCGCTGGCCGGCCGGCTCGACCTGCGCATGGACTACCGCGCCGGCGGTGCGGCGGCCTATCTCGGCATGGGCGCGACCTGGGCGTTGGGGCTCAGTTCGTCGGCCGCGCAGCTGCAGGCCAACGCCAGCAGCCTGCCCAAGAGCATTCTCGACATCACCGGCGTGATCCCGTTCAGCCAGACCATCTTCCTGTGGCAGTCGGTCGCCATGGCGCTGGTGTTGATGGTCGTGTCGGTGGCCATCGCACTGTGGTCGGCGCCGGACGCGAAGCACGCGGTCACGGCGCAGGACCTGGGCGTGGACCTCACGGAAGCCAAGCCCGCTTCCGCCGAGCCCGCCGAGCGCCGCCCCGGCGAGTGGTTCGAGCGCAGCCCGCTGCTCACGCTGCTCCTGTGCGCGCTGGGCTTCGGCTGGCTGGCGCAGGAGTTCATGGCCAAGAGCCCGCTGATCGCGATCTCGGGCCTCAACACCTACAACCTGCTGTTCCTCATGATCGGGCTGCTGCTGCATTGGCGCCCGCGCAGCTTTCTCGATGCGGTGTCGCGTGCGGTGCCGTCGACGGCGGGCGTGATCATCCAGTTCCCTCTGTACGGTGCCATCGCGGCCATGCTGACCGGCGCCAAGGGCGACGCAGGCATCACGCTGTCGGACCGCATCGCGCACCTGTTCGTGAGCATTTCCAGCGTCGACAGTTTCGCCGTGGTGATGGGCGCGTATTCCGCCGTGCTGGGCTTCTTCATTCCCTCGGGCGGCGGCAAGTGGATCATCGAGGCGCCCTACGTCATGCAGGCGGCCAACGACCTGAAGGTGCACCTGGGCTGGGCCGTGCAGGTCTACAACGCGGCCGAGGCGCTGCCCAACCTGATCAATCCGTTCTGGATGCTGCCGCTGCTGGGCGTGCTGTCGCTGAAGGCACGCGACATCGTGGGCTTTACCTTCCTGCAACTGCTGGTTCATGCGCCGCTGGTGCTCTTCATGCTCTGGGCCTTCGGCCGCACGCTGAGCTATGTCGCGCCGGTGATGCCTTGAGCCGCCCAGATTCCGCATGAAAGTGATGACGACGACGGCGCCCACGCAAACCAAACAGGGCTACTGCACGCTCTGCCGTTCGCGCTGCGGCACGCTCAACGAGGTGCAGGGCGACATGCTGGTGTCGGTGCGGCCCGACGCCTCGCACCCCACCGGCCAGGCGATGTGCATGAAGGGCAAGGCCGCGCCCGAGCTTGTGCACAGCCCGCACCGCCTGCGCTACCCGATGCGCCGCACCCGGCCCAAGACCGACGCGGACCCGGGCTGGGTGCGCATCGGCTGGGACGAGGCACTGGCCGAGACCGCGCAGCGCCTGGGCGCCATCAAGGCCGAGAGCGGCGCCGAGTCGGTGGTGTTCGCCGTGACCACGCCCAGCGGCACGCCATTGACGGACAGCATCGACTGGATCGAGCGCTTCGTGCGCCTCTTCGGCAGTCCCAACATCTGCTACGCGACCGAGGTCTGCAACTGGCACAAGGACTTCGCGCACGCCTTCACCTTCGGCTGCGGCATGCCTGCGGCCGACTACGCGCAGGCCGATCTGATCGTGCTGTGGGGTCACAACCCCGCGAACACCTGGCTGGCTCAAGCCAACGCCATCGGCCGGGGCCGCGCGAACGGCGCGAAGATGGTGGTGATCGACCCGCGCCCCACGGCGCTCGCGCGGCAGGCCGACACCTGGCTGCCCGTGCGGCCCGGCACCGATGCGGCACTGGCGCTGGGGCTGATCCACCTGCTGATCGCGGACGCGCGCTTCGACGAAGGTTTCGTGCGCGCGTGGACCAATGCCCCGTTGTTGGTGCGCGGCGACAACGGACACTTCCTGCGCGAGCAGGACCTGTGGCCCGATGCCCAGGGCAATCGCTTCATGGCGTGGAACGACGCGCAGGGCTGCGCGGTGCCCTATGACACCGAGCAGGCGGCGCAAGCCCAGGACGGAGCCCACTTTCGCCTGCGCGGCGCGGTCGAGATCGACGTGGGCGCACATCGCTTGTCGTGCGCGCCCGCCTTCGAACTGCTGGCCCAGGGCTGCGCCGCCTACACGCCGCCGAATGTCGAACGCATCACCGGCGTTGCGCAAGCCTCGCTGCGCGCGGTCGCTGAGCTTTTCGGCACGTGCCGCCGCGTGGCCTATCACGCCTGGACTGGCATCGGCCAGCACACCAACGCGACGCAAGCCGAACGCGCGGTCGCCACGCTGTATGCGCTGTGCGGCAGCTTCGATCGCATCGGCGCGAACCGCGTTCGCGTCGGTCCACGCGTCAACGCCGTCAACGCGCTCTCACTGCTGCCCGACACGCAGCGCGCCAAGGCGCTCGGTCTGGCTGAGCGACCGATCGGCCCTCCCGCACACGGGTGGGTGACGGCGCGCGACACCTACCGCGCGATGCTCGAAGGCGAGCCCTACAAGGTGCGCGCGATGATGGCCTTTGGCACCAACCTGCCCGTGTCGCAGGCCGACACCGCGCTCGCGCACCAGGCGCTGTCGCAGCTCGAATTCCACGTGCACTGCGACTTGTTCGAAACACCTGCCGCCCGGTACGCCGACATCCTGCTGCCGGTCAACACACCCTGGGAGCGCGAAGGCCTGCGCATCGGCTTCGAGATCGACGACCGCGCGGCCGGCTGGGTGCAGTTGCGCCAGCGCATGGTGACGCCGCGCGGCGAATCGCGATCCGACAACGACGTGCTGTTCGATCTGGCCGTCC
Source organism: Variovorax sp. EBFNA2 (assembly GCF_033802765.1). Taxonomy (NCBI): domain Bacteria; kingdom Pseudomonadati; phylum Pseudomonadota; class Betaproteobacteria; order Burkholderiales; family Comamonadaceae; genus Variovorax; species Variovorax sp. EBFNA2. The sequence continues at coordinate 4,243,969 of NZ_CP138496.1, read as the reverse complement.
GCCTGGGCATGGGGGACGACTTCTTCGGCGGCAGCCTCGACGCGGGCTGGAACCACATGCTCGAGCCGCTCGGCCTCACGGTCGACCAGTTGCGCGCCCGGCCCGAAGGCATGGCCTGCGCCATCGATGCGAGCGAACAGAAGTACGCCCGCGCCACGCCCACCGGCGTGCGCGGCTTCGACACCCCGACGCGCCGCGTCGAGCTCTATTCCGAAACCCTGCTGCGCCACGGCCAGCCGCCGGTCGCCACCTTTGTCGAACCGGCCGACACGCCGCGCGATGCGAAGGCCACGCGCCAGGGCCGCTTTCCGTATGTGCTGAGCTCGGCCAAGAACGGCTTCTATTGCCACAGCCAGCACCGCAGCCTGCCTTCGCTGCGCAAGCGCGCGCCCGATCCGGTGGCCGAACTGAGCCCCGCGCTGGCGGCCGCCAAAGGCATCGTGGACGGCGACTGGATGCGCATCCGCACGCGCGTGGGCGAGGCCCGCTTCGTCGCACGCATCACGCCGCAACTGGCGGACGACGTCATCGTGGCCGAGTTCGGCTGGTGGCAGAGCTGCCCCGAGCTCGACCGCGACGGCCTGCCAATCGAAGGCGCATTGGGCAGCAACTTCAACGCGCTGATCTCCGCTGACAGCTGCGACCCGGTGAGTGGTTCGGTGCCGCATCGCTCCTTTCTCTGCGACATCGAACGCGACCCGGCCACAGAGATGCGGCAGCGCAAGTGGCCCGGCTACCGCCCCTTCCGCATCAGCGCGCTGCGGTCCGAGGCCGACGGCGTGCTGGGCATCCACTTCGAAGCGGTCGACGGCGGCGAACTGCCCGACTACCGACCCGGTCAGCACCTCGAGATGCAATTGCATCTGGACGACGGCACGCAGGTCACGCGTGCCTACTCGCTCACAGGCGCGGCCGAGGTGCCGGGCCGGCGCAGCTACAGCGTGGCCGTGCGCCACCAGCGCGGCCGCTCGGCCGACGGCACGCCGCACGAGGGGCGCGTGTCGAGCCATCTGCATCGCGCGCTGAAGGTCGGCGACACCCTCGCGCTGCGGGCGCCCTCCGGCGGCTTCGTGCTGCCGCGCCACTCGCCGCAACCGCTGGTCTTCTTCGCGGGAGGCATCGGCATCACGCCCTTCATCAGCCTGCTCGAATCGCTGCCCGACGGCGCGCCGGGGCCGACCATCTGGCTTTACTACGCCAACCAGAACGGCACGACCCACGCGTTTCGCGAGCGCATTGCGCAGCACCGCGCGCGGCTGCCGCAGTTGCAGGTCGTCGACCACTACAACGCACCACGGCGGCAGGAGCGTCAGGGCATCGACTACCAGTCGGCCCGCTTCATCGACGCGGGCGTGGTGGACGACGCGGTGATCGCGCAGCGCGCCCGCTTCTACCTGTGCGGACCGCCGGCCATGATGGACGCGGTGACCACCGGACTGGTGGCGCGGGGCGTTCCGCGCTTCGACATCTTCAGCGAGGTGTTCCGCTCGCCCGCCACGCCGCCCACCGACGGCGACCAGCACTTCACCGTCAGCTTCGCGCGCTCGGGCCACGCTCCCGCGACGTGGACGCCCCGGCAGGGCACGTTGCTGAGCTTCGGCGAATCGCTCGGCGTGCAGATGGCCAGCGGCTGCCGCGTGGGCCAGTGCGAGAGCTGCGCCGTGCGCCTGCTGAGCGGCAAGGTGCGCCATCTGCACGGCAGCGAACCGGAAGACCCGGCCGTGTGCCTGGCCTGCCAGGCCATCCCGCTCGAAGACGTGGTGCTCGAGGCCTGACGGCCGGCACCTCCATTCACCTGATTCCATCCGCGACCCCATGAAAATCATCGATACCGAAAGCACCCGCCGTGCATTGCCCTTCGACCGCCTGATCCCGGCCCTTCGGGAGATGTTCATCGCCGGCTGCGAAGTGCCCTTGCGGCACACGCATTCGCTCCAGGCCGGGACGGATGCTTCGCCCCGCACCGTGTTGGTCATGCCGGCGTGGCAGCACGACCGCTACCTGGGCATCAAGACCGTGACCATCTTCCCGGACAACGCGCGGCGCGGCCTGCCCGGACTGTTCTCGACCTATGTGCTGTACGACGCACGCACGGGCGAGCCGCTGGCGCAGATCGACGGCAACGAGATCACGTCGCGCCGCACCGCTGCCGCCTCGGCCCTGGCCGCGTCCTACCTCGCGCCAGCCGACGCGCGCAGGCTGCTGGTCGTCGGCTGCGGGCGTGTCGGCAGTCTCATTCCCGAGGCCTACCGCGCCGTGCGTCCCATCGAACGCGTGGTGGTGTGGGACCGTGACGAATCTGCGGCGAAGGCACTCGCTGCGCGGCTGTGCGCGCAGAACATCGAGGCGGCCGTTGCGCCGGACCTTGCCAAGGCGGTGAACGACGTCGACATCGTGAGCTGCGCCACGCTCGCCACGCAGCCGGTGGTGCAGGGCGCGTGGCTGCGGCCTCGCAGCCACCTCGACCTGATCGGCAGTTTCACGCCGCAAATGCGCGAAGCCGACGATGCCTGCTTTGCGGGCGCACGTCTGTTTGTCGATACGCAAGAAGCGTTGCAAAAGAGCGGCGAACTGCTCGGACCGATGTCGCGCGGCGTGTTCACCGCCGACGATGTAGCGGGGGAGTTGGCCGATCTGGCTGCGGGCCGGATTCAGGGACGCGCCGATCGTGATGGGCGAACCGTCTTCAAGGCCGTAGGCACCGCCTTGGAGGACCTGGCCGCGGCAGTGGTGGTCTACGAGGCTTCCGAATCGAACTGAGGCACTTGCCTTCGCGGGCCGCTAAGCGCCGGGCGCCTCCTGCACGTGTGCGGCAGGCAAGCCTCGCGCATGCGCCTTCAGGCAGTCAATGAAGTCCATGAGCGTGGCTGAAACATGCTCGCGGTTCCACACCACGGTGATCGGGCCGAAGCGGATGTTCGAATCAGTGGCGACCTTCCGGAACAGCCCCAGCGAGGCCATGTAGTCCGCCATGGATTCCGCACACACGCCGACATAGTCGCCCTTGTGCAGCAGGGCCTGCATCATGGCCAGCGAGGCGGTTTCTGCCTTGGGCACCAGCCACGAGGCCTGTTGCTCGATGAGGTAGGCATCCATCTGGATGCGAGTGAGCGTGCCAAGGGGCGGCATCACCCATTGCTCGCGCAACACGTCGGCAAAGCCCAGCGGCTGGTGGCTGTTCCAGTGCTTGCTGCCCTGGCCGATGACGATGCTCACCTGGTCGTCGAAGAGCACGTGGTGCGCCAGCTGCGGCTGGTGCGCCCTGGCATCCAGCACGCCGATCACGGCGTCCATGGCACGCGTGTCCAGGCCCTTGAGCAGGTCGTCGAACAGCCCGTCGTGAATCGACACGGCCACGTCGGCATGGCGCTGCTGGAACGCGGTCACGGCTTCGGGCAGGCCGCCGGCGATGCCGGCCCAGACGCTGCCCACGTTCAGGCGCGGCACGCGTCCCGCGGCCACCGCATGCATCTCGCGGCCGGTGCGGACGATGTCGCCCAGCACGGTGATGGCCAGCCGCTTGAGCAGATGCCCCGCGGGCGTCAGCTGCACCTTGCGCCCGCGCACCACCAGCGGCGTGCCCGCCACGCGTTCCAGTTCTGCCAGCCAGTGCGACATGGCAGATTGCGTCATGTGCAGCCGCGCCGCCGCCTCGGTCAGCGTGCCCGCCTCGTCCAGCACCAGAAAGGATTCCAGATGCCGGACCTTGATGCCCCGCGCCCAGGAGAGGCCTTCTGAACGCTCGATCATGAGTAAACCTTCATGGTTCCATTTTGCATTTTCACTAGGTGGATGGCGGCGTTGTCATGAAAATTACTTCATCTTTTATGTAAGACCCTCAGAGGAATTCCTGTGCCTGAAGCAATCACGAACGTCTACAAGATCCTGATGGGTGTCGCGGTCGCGGCAGTCACAGCCACCACGGCCACCACCGTGTTCGCGCAAGCCTCCTACCCCAGCCGGCCTGTGCGCCTGGTCGTATCGCAGGCGCCGGGCGGCAGCAGCGACACGATCGCGCGCCTGTGGGCCGAGCACGCTGGCAGGGCCATCGGCGCCACCATCGTGGTGGAGAACAAGCCCGGTGCGGGCGGCATCATTGCTGCACAGACCGCGCTGAATGCGCCCGCCGATGGCTACACGCTGCTGTTGGGCAGCGTGTCGCTGATGGTGCTCAACCAGTTCACCTACAAGCCGCTGCCCTACAACCCCGAGAAGGATTTTGTGGGCGTGACCATGCTGACCACGGTGCCGTTCGTGCTGTCGGCCAATCCGGCCACGGGCATCAAGACGCTCAAGGACCTGACGGACAAAGCCAAGGCGGCGCCGGGCAAGCTGAACTTCGCGTCCGCCGGCCTGGGCAACTCCACCCATCTGGCAGTCGAGTTGGTGAGCAATGCCCTGGGCATTTCGATGACCCACATCCCTTACAAGGGCGAGGCCGACGGCATCCTGGCCACCATCGGTGGGCAGACCGAAGTGATGGCACCGGTGTATGGCACGGCGCTGCCCCACATCAAGAACCACAAGCTCAATCCGCTGGCCGTGTTGTCGCCACAGCGCACCCCCGAACTGCCCGATGTGCCCACGCTGGGCGAGCTGGGCGTGAAGGGCTTCGACAACATGGGCTGGAGTGCCGTGGTGGCACGCGCCGGCACGCCGCCCGACATCGTGGAAAAGCTCAACAAGGCGACTGCCGCCTTCCACAAGAGTCCCGACGTGCAGGCCAAGCTCAAGAGCATGGGCGTGATTGCCATGTCGGGCCCTTCCGCGCTGGTCATGGAAACGGCGGCGCGTGACACCAAGGCCTGGGGCCCCACGCTCGGGGCGCTGAACCTCAGCGCCAAGTAAGCCGGCGATCGCGAAACACAAGTCATGAAAAAAGAAGCAATGGTGGTCTGCCCGCAGCCGGAGGCCGCCGAATCCGGCATCGACATCCTGCGCGCAGGCGGCAACGCGGTGGACGCCGCCGTGGCCACCGCGCTGGCGCAGACCGTGGTCGATCCGCTGATGTGCGGCATCGCAGGGTTTGGCACCGCCGCCGTGTACCTGCCCGGCGCGCAGGTGCATGAGTATTTCGACTTCCACTCGCCCGCGCCGCTGGCGGCCAGGGAAGACATGTGGGAGCACCTGCTGGAGGGCGAGACCAAGGACGGTTTCGGCTTCATCCTCAAGGGCCGCGTCAACGACATCGGCCCGCAGTCCATCGGCACGCCGGCCACGCTCAAGGGCCTGGAGGCCATGCATCAGGCGCACGGCCGACTGCCGTGGCAGCAGGTGGTGGAGCCCGCCATCCGCTGGGCCGCGGACGGCTACTTTGTGCGCCCCGGCATGCACGCCTTCTGGACCGACGAGCCCACCATGGGCCGCGTCGGCAACCTGGAGCGCCTGCAGTACTGCGAAGACAGCCGCCAGCTGTACTGCCGCCCCGACGGCCGCCCCAAGCCCATCGGTGCGCCGCTGCGCAACGAAGGCATGGCCGCCGTGCTGCGCCAGATTGCCGACGAAGGCGCGCGCCCGTTCTACCAGGGCGACCTGGCGCACAAGATGGTGACGCACCTGCAGTCGCTGGGCGCGCTGATCACGCACGACGACCTGGCCCGCTACCAGGTGCAGCGCAACGCGCCGCTGGTGGGCCGCTACCGCGACCGCACCATCACCACCAACCAGCCCCCGGGCGGCGGCGCCATGCTGCTGGAGATGCTCAACATCCTCGAGCACTTCGATCTGGCAGGCCTGGAGCACAACAGCCCCGCCTACCTGCAGACGGTGTGCGAGGCCATGAAGAAGGCGACGATCGACAAGGACCAGAACATCGGCGACCCGAAGTTCTTCGACGTGCCGCTCGATCAGTTGCTGTCCAAGGACATGGCCCGCGACGTGGCCAGGCAGATCCGCGCGGGCCATCGCTTCAGCGTGGAGCGCGTGAACCCCGGCGCGCCCGTGCCGCGCGACACCACCCACCTGAGCGTGGTCGACGCCGACGGCAACGCCGTCTCGCTGACCCACTCGCTGGCCATGCCCTCGGGCATCATCACGCCGGGCATGGGCTTCCTCTACAACGGCTGCATGGGCGTGTTCGACCCGCGCCCGGGCCGCGCCGGCAGCATCCAGCCGGGCAAGAGCCGCTTCACTTCGTCATGCCCCACCATGACCTTCAAGGACGGCGAACTCGACGTGGTGCTCGGCGCGCCCGGCGGCACGCAGATCGCCATGGGCGTGCTGCAGGTGCTGCTCAACGTGATCGACCACGGCATGGAAATGCAGGCAGCCGTGTCGGCGCCGCGCTTCTCGTCCACCAGCAATTCCATCGACGTGTGCAACCGCATTCCGCGGTCCACCACGCGCGCGCTGGAAGCACAGGGCTACGCCATTGGCCGCAACCCGTACAACTACACCATCGGCTGGGTGCACGGTGTGCAGGTCCAGGCCGATGGCCTGCACGGCGGCGCCGACCCCGGCCGCGATGGCGTGGCGTACCGGCTGCGCATGGACGCGGCGAACTGATCGGCAGCGAGGCCGGTCCCGCCGGCTGATTGGCTCAACCCGCGACAGGCACCGGCCAGTCGCGCAGCTTGCCCGGGTTGAGCAGCCCCATCGGATCGAAGCGCTTCTTCACCTCGATCACTTCGGGTGGCAGCGGCCCGCCGGCCTTGCCGTCTTCCACGATGTTCACGTGCGGGTTGTTGATGTGCACGTGGCGGGCGCGATGGATGTCGATGATCTCGTTCAGCCGCTCCTCGGTGCTGAAGCGCACGAGTTGCAGCCCGCTGCAGGTCAGCAGGCCCGCCACGTTGCGCAGGAACTCGACGTGCATCAGGACCTCGCCGCCCAGCAGCTTTTCCATCTCGATGATCTGCTCGACATGTTTGCCGGGAATGAACCCGCTCTGCAGGTAGGTCAGCGTCGGGTCGATCTTCAGCGCGTGCAGCGTGGTGTGGTTCCAGGTGAACTCCATGAGCGTGCGGTTGCTCTTCTGCACCTCGGCCGCGGTCTTGCGGTAGCCGACGGTGCCGCCGTGTGCTTCCACCAGCAGCATCATCGCGGGCTCGTTCGACTCGGCCACCAGCGACAGCACGGTGTGGCAACCCTTGGGCAGGTGCGCGGCCAGTTGCGCGAGGTGGTCGGCGACGGGCGCGGCGAAGAAGGTCACGCCACGCTTGATGATGCCCGGTGCGTTCGCGAGCTTGTCGGCGAAGTTCAGCGCGTTCTCGAAGCTGTCGAAGGTCACCAGCGTTTCGAGCCACGGATGGGCGGGTGCCAGCGCAATCTCCAGTTCGAGCACGAGGCCGTTGGTGCCCCACAGGTGGTGCATGCGCATGGCGTCGGGGCCGCGCAGCTCGACCACCTGCGGCTCGGGCTCGATGGTCATCGCGCGGATGCCGATCACGTTGCCCGGCGCGCTCAGCGGCCCGTAGTTGATCGAGCCCACGCCGCCGAAGCCGCCGCCGAAGAGGCCCCCCAAGGTCGCGCTGCGGTAGGTGGACGGCACGCAGCGCAGCTCCTGGCCGGTGGGCTTGGTCTGCTTCTCGAGCTCGCCCAGGCGGATGCCGGCCTGCGCGCGCGCCACGCCGGGCTGCACCCACAGGCAGGCGTTGTAGCCGGTCATGTCGAGCACGACGCCGCCTGCGAGCGGCGTGGTCTGGCCGTAGTTGCCGGTGCCGCTGCCGCGGATGGTGATGGGCACGCTGCGGCGCGCGCAGGCGCCGACCACGGCGCGGATTTCGTCTTCGGTGCGGGGGCGAACCACGACGTCGGCGCGCTTGTCTTTCAGCTGGCGCGTGAGCACCGGGCTGAACCACGAGAAGTCTTGCGACAGGCGCGTGACGCGGCCTTCGTCGGTGATCCAGTCGAGGTCGGGGAGTTCGAGCAGCAGTTGTTCGATGGCGGAAGCGGGAGCGTTCATGGTCAATGTCAATCCTGGGAAAGTTCGCTCGCATGCCACGAGCCCAGCGCCACCTTGGTGAGCCAGGCCATCAGCACGAAGAGCGCGACGCCGGTAAGAGAGATGAGCAGCAGGGCCGCGAACATGCGCGGAATGTTCAGCTGGAAGCCCGCCTGCAGGATCTGGTAGGCCAGCCCCGCGCCCGAGCCGCCCGTGCCCGCGACGAACTCCGCCACCACCGCGCCGATGAGCGCCAGGCCGCTGGAGATGCGCAGCCCACCGAAGAAGTAGGGCAGCGCGCTCGGAATGCGCAGGCGCACCAGCTGCTGCCAGCGCGTGGCGCGGTTCAGCTTGAAGTAGCTCTGCAGGTCGGGGTCGATGCTGCGCAGGCCGAGCGTGGTGTTGCTGATGATCGGGAACAGCGCCACCAGCGCCGCGCACACCGTCATGGCCGCCACCGGGTTTTTCACCCAGATGATGATCAGCGGCGCCACGGCCACGATGGGCGTCACCTGCAGCAGCACTGCGTACGGAAAGAGCGCGGTCTCGATGCGCTTGCTCTGCACGAACAGGAACGAGATGAGCACGCCCGCCACCGTCGCCAGCGCGAACGACAGCACCGTGATCTTCAGCGTGACCAGCAGCGCGCTGCCCAGCGGCGCCCAGTCGGTCACCAGCGTCTGCATCATGAGGTAGGGCGAGGGCACGAGGTAGGGCGGCAGCTCCATCGCGACCACCATCCATTGCCACAGCGCCACCAGCAGCACGCCGATGAGCACCGGGTAGAGCACGCGCTGCACGCGCGGCTGGCTCAGCAGCGGCACCGTGGGTTGGGTCGCTGTCTTCATGGCGCGGCCTCTTCTTCGGTGGTGCTGGCGCGCAGCAGGCTGTCCTGCAACTGCTTCGCGTAGCGCGCGAACCCGGGCGTGACCATGAAGTCGGCCTTGCGCGGATACGATTCGTCGATCTGGAACTGCTCGACCACGCGGCCCGGCCGTGCGGCCATCATCACCACGCGGCTCGACAGGAACACCGCCTCGTGGATCGAGTGCGTCACGAAGATCACCGTGAGCTTCTTCTTGCGCCACAGGTCGAGCAGGTCGGCGTCGAGCTTGTGGCGCGTGATCTCGTCGAGCGCGCCGAAGGGCTCGTCCATCAGCAGCAGATCGGGCTGCGTGACCAGGCCGCGCGCAATCGACACGCGCATCTGCATGCCGCCCGACAGCGCACGCGGCAAGGCGTCGGCGAACTTCTCCAGGCCCACCAGCGCGAGCGACTCCGCAACGCGCGCATCGGCTTCCTTGCGCGGCACGCCGGCCAGGTCCAGCGGCAGGCGCACGTTGGTCTGCACGCTGGCCCACGGCATCAGCGTGGCCGACTGGAACACGAACGACATCTTTCGCGTGCTGTCATGCAGCTGGCTCACGGGCTTGCGCCACACCAGCAAGCGGCCGTCGCTGGGCTCGAGCATGCCCGCCACCATCTTCAGCAGCGTGCTCTTGCCGCAGCCCGAGGGGCCGAGCAGCGTGACGAACTCGCCCTCGGCAATCGACAGGTCCACGGGCAGCAGCGCCTGCGTGCCGTTGGGGTAGGTCTTCTCGGCCGAGAGGATTTCGACGGCGGGCACCGGCGATGCGAGATCGGCCGGTGGCGCCAGGGTGTGGGGTTCGATGCGGTTCATAGCGCGGCGAGGTTCAGGGCAAGACCTTGGCTTCTTTCACGAACTCGGTCGTGTAGGTCTTGGCCAGATCGACCTTGGCCGGGTCGAGCAGCTTGGAAGCCACCAGGAAGTCGTAGCTCGCCTTGGCGCGCGCATCGGTGATCACGCCGATGCCGAGCTTGGCCGCGTCGCCGCCCGTGACCATGCCCATCTCCTTCAGCTTGGCCACGCTGTAGGCGAGCTGGTCGTCGGTCATGTTGGGGTTGTCTTTCTTGATGAGCGCGTTGGCCGGTGCCGGGTCGGCCAGGTAGCTCTTCCAGCCTTCGGCCGAGGCCTTCACGAAGGCGGCGACCTGCTTGCTGCGCTCCTTCACCGTCTTGTCCATGCACGACACGGTGACGGCGTACGAGGGATAGCCGTGGTCGCTGAACATGAGCACGGTGCTTTTCACGCCGGCCTTCTGGATGGCGTAGGGCTCGGAGGTCAGGTAACCCTGCTGCGCGGTGTTCGCGTCGGCCACGAAGGGCTGGATGTTGAAGGTATAGGGGCGCGTCTGTTCGTCCTTCAGGCCGAACCGGGCCTTGAGCCACGGCCAGTAGCCGCGGTTGGCCTGCGCGCCGATGAGCAGCGTCTTGCCCTTCAGGTCTTCGAACTTCTTGACGTCATCGTGCGCGATGAGCACCTGCGGGTCCTTCTGGAAGAAGGCCGCCACGTTGACGACCGGCACGCCGCCTTCGCGCACTTGCATCATCTGGATGTCGCTCGAACCCATGATGCAGTCGGCCTGTCCCGCGGCCATCATCTGCGTGATGTTGACCTGCGGGCCGCCCATCTTGATGGTCACGTCCAGGCCGTGCTTCTTGTAGATGCCCTGCGCCACCGCCTGGTAGAAGCCGCCGTGCTCGGCCTGCGCATACCAGTTGGTCATGTAGGTGAACTTGTCCTGGGCCTGCGCGGGCGCAGCGGCCGTGAGGAGCGACAGCGCGGCGGCGCCGGCCAGGGAAAGAGCGAAGGAACGCATGGTGGAGACCTTTCGAAGGCGGGATGAAAAAGAAGAAGAAAGCCGACGCAAGACGCGCGCCTCAGGCCGCGGCAACGAACGACTGCTGGATGAAGCCCTGCTGGTGGCCGCGCTCCCAGGTGGGCTCGTCGCGCACCACCCAGCGCAGCGCATGCAGCTCGGTCAGCGCCTGCGCCCAGCTGTCGGAGAGCGTCTCGAGAATCTCGATGCCCTGTTCGCGCGTGGCGCTGGTCGGGTCGCCGATGACGCCGCTCGGGCCGAAGTCGCGCGCGGTCCATGCGCAGGCGGGGCGGCCATCGGCCGACAGCAGCTTGATCGGGAAGGGCGGCGGAAAGTTGGCCGCCGCACGTTCCATGCGCACCGTGTCGGGCGCGAGCGCGAGCATCAGCGCGGTCTCTGAATGGCCGGCGTGCATGGACAGGCGCTTTTCCTGTTCGCTGATCTGCTTGCTCGATGCGTTCGGCAGGCGCGACACGCCATGCGGCACCACCACGAAGTCGCCATGCCGCAGCCGCAATTCGCGCGCCGCCATCTCCAGCACCTGCGGCTGGCCGCCGTGGCCGTTGGCGAACAGCAGCTTGCGAAAGCCCGCGCGGTAGACCGACTCGCCGATCTCCGTCACGGTCGAGAGCAGCGTGGTGCCGGTGAGCGTCATCGTGCCGGGGAAGTGCAGGTGCTCTTCCGACTTGCCGTAGGTGATGGTCGGCAGCGCGAAGGCGCGCACCTCGGCCGGCAGCTTCTCGAGCGCCCTGCCCATCACGCCCGAGGCGATCACGCTGTCGACCGAGCACGGCAGGTGCGGGCCGTGCTGCTCGATGGCGCCGCAGGGCAGCACGATGACCGTGTTCTCGCGATCGGGCAGCGCGGCGATTTCGGTCCAGCTCAGGTAGGGCAGGAAGCGGTGGGGCGGGATGTAGCCGTGGAGCATGGGTGTCCTTGTTCTTTGCTTACTTGGGGAGGAAGGGCGTGGCGTCGCCGTGCGTCACGCGGCCGTCGCGCAGCACCACGCGGGTGGCGGTGCGCGAGGGCCAGCCGTGGCGGTCGGCCTGGGTGAAGAGCACCAGGTCGGCCTTCGCGCCGACCAGCGTGGGCGCCGCCGTGGCGGGCGTGCGCTGCAGCCAGTCGCCGCGGCACAGCGCCTGCGACCAGATGTCGAAGGGTTCGTCCAGCTGCGCCACCAGCGCGGCCGTGCCCAGCGCCTCGACCGGGTCGAAGCTGCCGAGGCGGCAAAAAGGGTCTTGCACGTTGTCGCTCGCGAACAGCAGCGGAATGCCGCGCTCGCGCGCTTCCTTCACCAGCGTGATGCCGCGCAGCCGCGGCGTGCGGCCCGTCACCGCGTCCTGCAGCAGCAGGTTGGTGGCGGGCAGCGAGATCACGGTGATCGGCGCACGCGCCACCGCATCGAGCGTGGCAAGGGCCTGCGATTCAGGCTGCACCGCGAGCGCGCAGATGTGGCCGCAGACCACGCGGCCTTCGAAGCCGATCTCGCGGAGGATGCGCGCGGTGGTTTGCAGGCCGACTGCCGCTGCATTGAGTTCTTCATCGACGTGCAGGTCGATGTCCAGGTCGCAGGCCTGCGCTGCATGGAGCAGATTGCGCAGCGCGTTCTCGCTCCAGTTGGTCGAATGCACGAAGCCGCCGAGCAGCCCATGCGGTCCGGTGGCCTTCACCTGTTTCGCGAGGCGCAGCGCCTGCGCCGCGTCTTCGAACAGCGGCAGCTTGATGAGCGCGACCTGCTCCAGCCGCACCCGGCCGGCCCATTCCTGCGCCAGCTCGGCCATCACCGGCCAGGCCAGCGGCACCGCGTCGGGCTCCCACCAGTCGACGTGCGTGCGCACGTGTGTGGTGCCGCATTCCCAGGCCCACTGCAGGCCGCGCGATGCGCGCTCGCGCACATCGGCGGACGTCCACCGCACGCGGTCGGCCAGCATCGCGTCGATCGCGCCGAGCAGGCCGGGCTGCACCTTTTGCATGCGGGGGAGCGTGAAGGCCTTGTCCAGGTGCGTGTGGGCGTCGACGAAGCCGGGCAGGGCGAGCGTGCCGGCGAGGTCCCAACCGGACCCGGGCGTGCCGATGTCCGTCGCGGGCCGCACCGACCGGACGCGGCCTGCCTCGATGGCGACGCGTGTGAGTTCGGGCACGCCGTCGCGCTGCGGCCAGTCGGCGGGCAGCAGCCAGCGCGGCAGTCGCGCGTTGTCGAGCAGCACGGGCGCGTTCATGCCGTTCATGCCGTTCATAGGAAACGCGCCCCCGCCGGGTGCACGGGGGCGCTGGTTTCCATCAAAAAGGAGCGGGCGACGCACGGCTGCATGAATTTGACCAATTAATCAGAGCAAGTGGTCAGGTTATGCAAACGGCGTGCCAGTCCGGGTGCACCGGCTTGGGGCTCGCGCGGGCGGAAACCGCCCCGGGGGTCTACTCGAACGCGCGGTCGATCACGTAGCGCCAGCCGCCGATGCGCCGGGGGAGGCGGCGTCGGCCTTTCCGCGCACCGTGCGCTACACGCGGACGCCGCGTTCGCGCGGGCTGCTGCCGTTGCTCGACGGACTCGAGCGCTGGTCGAAGCAGCCCGGCGGAGCGGCCGTCGTCCGGCCTCAGCTGCCGTCCGAGATTTCCTTGCCGTCCGGCGTCAGGCACAGCGGCCCGGTGCAGGACAGCGAGCGCAGGAACACGGGCGTGTCGGGCAGGCCGAAGTAGCGCAGGCCGAGCGCGGTCTGGCCGTTGGCCTGCGTCGCATTGGCTTCCTGCAGGCCGAAGATGCTGTCGGGGTTGTCGAGGAACTCGTACTCGAAGCGGCTCGACTGCGTCGTGTCCTTCACGTAGAAGATGAACTGCTTCGAGTCCTCCATGAAGCGCGCCTTCAGCAGCCGGTAGCCCGCCGCGCCCTGTTCGCGGATCTGCGCCTTGACGTCGTCCTCGTCCCCGTCGACCACGCTCAGCGGGCTCAGCACGGCCTTGAGTTCGTAGCGTGCGGCACTGCTCTGGTCCTTGACGAAGAACTGCTGCGTGTGCCCGCGCAGCAGCGGCGTGACCCACGGCCTGAAGCCCTGGGCGCCCATCGCGTTCGCAAGGTTCGCGAAGTCGCCCGAGGTCGGCGGAATGTCGGCCGCCGCGAAGTCGAAGGTGGCCGACGAGCCCGCGTCCTTGCGGTAGAGCATGCCGAACTCGCCGTTGTTGTTCGAGTTGATGTCGATCATGCCGAGCAGCTTCACGAACACCATGCCCTTGGCGCCCTGCTCCTTCATCTGCTGCAGCAGGCGCGGCAGCGCGTCGCTCGACATGATGTCCACCTCGAAGCGCTTGTACTCGTAGGTGTAGGTGGTTTCGGTGTCCTTCACCATCATGAAATGGTCCTGCAGCGACACGATGTTGCCGCTCGACAGGCCGTCGACATAGCGGTAGCCCGCGGCGCCTTCGCGGTTGAGCAGGGCGATGTAGTCGTCGTAGCGCTTCTCGGCCGGCTCGGTGGCCGGGTCCCGGTCCTGCTGGAAGTTCAGGAACTTGTAGTGGGCGCTGATCGCCGCCGGTGCTGGGGCGGGCGCGGGCGCCGGGGGCGGCGGCGGTGGAGGGGGCGGCGCAGGCGGCGGTGGGACCTGATCCGGCGGCGGCGGCAGCCCGAACGACGGGCCGCCTCCGCCGCCACCCCCGCAGGCCGCCAGCGCCACGGCGACACCTGCTGCGGCCAAGAACATTCGTGTATTCATGATCCTCTTCCTCCTGTGTACGGATGCACCAGGCCGGGACATCCGGCTGGGACCGTGCGAAGGTAGAGGCGCGGCACTGCGGCGAACAGTGTCGAAAGTCACTCGCCGAACAGGTGCTCCCCAGAGGGGATGACTACGCTTCGATGCCGCAGCCGCCCAGCACGAACGCCACCAGTTCCCGCGCGATCGGTTCGCGGTCGATGGGCGCGTCCGGCGGCAGGCCGAGCATCACGCGCGTCTGGATCGCGTAGTCGGCGTAGCTCTGGGTCATGGCCCAGATGTGCATCAGCAGCAGGCGCGCATCGAGCGGGCGCATCTGCCCGCGCGCGATCCAGCCGTTGATGATGTCGACCTTCTTCTGCGTCCAGGCCTGCGCGTTGGGCCAGTAGCGGTCGAGGTTGCGGCCGCCGTCGAGCACTTCGCGCGTGAAGATGCGCGAGATCTCGGGGTTGTCGAACGCGTGGTCGAGCTTCTTGCGGATGTAGTCGCCCAGCACCGTGGCCGGGCCGCTGGCGTCCTCGAACGAGAACACCACCTTCCAGGCATGCAGCACCTGCATCAGCAGCTCTTCGTAGAGCTCTTCCTTGCCGGCGATGTAGTAGTGCAGCTGGGGCTTGGTGAGGCCGGCGCGCGCGGCGATGGCCTGGGTGGAGGTGCCCTTCAGGCCGTGCAGGCTGAACTCGGTCACCGCCGCCGTGCGGATGGCCGCCATGATGCGTTCACGCCCCGGCCGCGCACGCGACAGCGGGCCGTCGGGGGCGGGCATTTCCTGGGCGATGGCAGGGGGCACGGAAGCGGTGTCGACGTTCATGGGCATGAGAGGGGCGGCGTGGCCCGGTCGATGGTAATCCTTGGGATGCAGTCGGACGCGTGCGTTGGAAGTTGCGGCGACAGCCGCCGACACGGCCGGGTGAAAATCTCCCCACCCCAAGTCCGCTTTCCCCTCGACCCGAATCCCCAAGCTCTCGTGACATCCACCGACCTCAACGGCTTCATCCTCACGCGCCACTGGCGTGATGCACACGCCGGCACCGAGATCGCGTACTGGCTGGCCACGGAGGCAGGGCCGAGGAAAGTGGTGCTGACCTCCCGCAGCAGCGTCGCGTTCGTTGCCGTCCGCCACCGGGCGGCGGTGGAAGCCCACCTCGCGGCCATGCCGGGCGTGCAGCTGCGCGAGCTCGAGCTCCAGAGCTTCCAGCAGGAACCCGTCCTCGGTGTCTATGCGACGCACTTCCGTCAGCTCGGCCGGCTGGCACGCGCGCTGCAGGCGCAGGGCATCCCTTTGCTCGAAGCCGACGTGCGCCCGCACGACCGCTACCTGATGGAGCGCTTCATCACCGCCGGCGTGCGGGTCGAAGGCGGGCGGGCAGAGGGCGCCGCGATCGTCGATTGCAAGCTCAAGCCCGCGCCCGAGTTCCGGCCGGTGCTGAAGGTCGTGTCGCTGGACATCGAGACGAGCCAGCATGAAGGGCTCTATTCGATCGCGCTGGACGGCATGCCGGAGCGTGTCGTCTTCATGCTCGGCGAACCGCCGTCCGCACCGGACGAGCCGATGGATTTTTCGCTCGTCTACTGCCCGACCCGCAAGGCCATGATCGAGCAGCTCAACGACTGGTTCGAGCGCAACGACCCCGACGTCGTCATTGGCTGGAACGTCATCCAGTTCGACCTGCGCGTGCTGCAGAAGACCGCCGACGATTGCGGCGTGCCGTTCCTCCTGGGGCGCGAGCGCCGCCCCATCGAGTGGCGCACCCATCCGGGCAAGCAGGGCTACCTGTTCGCGCCGACGCCGGGCCGCGTCATCCTCGACGGCATCGATGCGCTCAAGGCCGCGGTGTGGAGCTTTCCGTCGTTCAGCCTCGAGTCCGTCTCGCAAGCGCTGCTCGGCGAAGGCAAGGCCATCGGCGACGCGTACGACAAGATGGCGGAGATCGAGCGGCGGTATCAGGAAGACAAGCCTGCGCTGGCGCTCTACAACATCCGCGACTGCGAGCTGGTGCTGCGCATCTTCGACAAGGCGAAGCTGCTGCAGTTCATGATGGAGCGGGCCCAGGCTACGGGCCTGCAGGCCGACCACTTCGGCGGCTCCATCGCCGCGTTCAGCCACCACTACCTGCCGCGCATGCACCGCATGGGCTACGTGGCGCCGAGCGTGGGCGAGATCGCGAGCAAGGCCTATCCCGGCGGCTACGTGATGGACTCGAAGCCGGGCTTCTACGACTCCGTCGTGGTGCTGGACTACAAGAGCCTGTACCCCTCGATCATCCGGACCTTTCTCGTCGATCCGGTGGGGCTCGTCGAGGGCTCGAACGCCGCCGACCCGAGCGGGCTCATCCAGGGACCGCAGGGCACCGTCTTCTCGCGCGACCGGCACTGCCTGCCGGAGATCGTCACCACGCTGTGGCGCGCGCGGGACGAGGCCAAGCGCACGAAGAACGAGCCGCTGTCGCAGGCGCTGAAGCTGCTCATGAACTCCTTCGCCGGCGTGCTGGGCGCGTCCGAGTGCCGGTTCTTCAACCCCAAGCTGGTGTCCGCCGTGACCCTTCGCGGGCACGAGATGATGAAGCTCACGCGCGAGTTCGTGGAGCAGCGTGGCTACGAGGCCATCTACGGCGACACCGACTCCATCTTCATCTGGCTCAAGCGCACCCACACCAACGAAGAGGCGCATGCCGTCGCGGCCCGCCTTGCGGCCGACATCAACGCGTGGTGGGCGCGCACGCTGCGCGACGAGCAGGGCCTGGAGAGCTTTCTCGAGATCGAGGTCGACACGCACTACAAGAAGTTCTTCATGCCCACCATCCGCGGCTCGGAGGTCGGCAGCAAGAAGCGCTACGCGGGCCTGAGCGTGGACGCCGCGGGCAAGGAGGAGATGGTGTACCGCGGCCTCGAGATGGCGCGCAGCGACTGGACCCCGCTGGCGCGCCAGTTCCAGGAAGGCCTGCTGTCACGCATCTTCCAGGGCGAGCCGTACAAGGCGTTCGTGGCCGACTATGCAAGGTCGACGCTGGCAGGTGCCAAGGACGACCTGCTCATCTACCGCAAGCGCCTGCGCCACCAGCTCGATGCGTACCTGGTCAACGTGCCGCCGCAGGTGCGGGCCGCGCGCATTGCCGACGACCACAACGGCCGCGTCGGCCGGCCCCAGCAGTATCAGAAGGGCGGCTGGATTCAATACGTCATGACGCAGAACGGGCCGGAGCCGCTGGAAACCCGCCGCTCGCGCATCGACTACGAGCACTACCTGACGCGGCAGCTGCAGCCGATCGCCGATGCCATCCTTCAACCGATGGGGGACAGCTTCATGGCCTTGACGACTTCGCAACGCGGACTGTTCTAGCCCGCTGCCTCGGTGCCGTGTTCACGCATCCAGCGCCACAGCGTGGAGCGGCTCACGCCGAGTTGCCGGGCTGCGGCCTGGCGGTTGCCGCCCTGGGCCTGCAGTGCCGCAGCCACGCGCGCAGCGTTCAGCCCAGTGTCGTCGGCCATCTCGGCGGCGGCATCGGCGAACAGCTCCGGCAGGTCGTGCCGCAGCTCGTCGTAGCGAACGTCCTCGAGGCGGTCGAACTGCAGGAGGAACACGGCGATGCGCTCGCCGAGGTTTTCCAGCTCGCGGATGTTGCCGGGCCAGTCGTAGGCGCGCAGGCGCGGCAGCAGCGGCGCCAGCGCGCGCACCGGGTCCAGGCGCGTGCCCAGCCGCTGCAGGCAGCGGTCGACCTGCGCTTCGGCCAGCGGCGCGATGTCTTCGCGGCGCTCGCGCAAAGGCGGCAGCGGCAGGCGCAGCGTGTTGAGGCGGTAGAACAGGTCTTGCCGGAAGCGGCGCTCGGCAATCATGTCGTTCAGCGGCTGGTGCGTGGCGGCGATCACGCGCACGTCGACCGGAATGGCGGCCGTGGCGCCGAGCCGCGTGATCTCGCGCTCCTGCAGCACGCGCAGCAGGCGCGTCTGCAGCTGCAGCGGCATGTCGCCGATCTCGTCGAGGAAGAGGGTGCCCGTGTGCGCCGCCTCGAACAGGCCGCGCTTGCCGCCGCGGCGTGAGCCGGTGAAGGCGCCTTCCTCGTAGCCGAACAGCTCGCTTTCCAGCAGCGCTTCGGGAAAGGCCGCGCAATTGACGGCGACGAAGGGCCGCCCCGCGCGCACGCTTTCGTTGTGGATCGATTGCGCGAACAGCTCCTTGCCGACGCCGCTCTCGCCGGCGATCAGCACCGTGAGGTCGGTGCGCGCGAAGCGCCGCGCGGTCTGCACCGCACGCACGAAGGCCGGGCTCTGGCCGATGAGGTTGGCGAAGCGGTGGCGCGCCGCGCTCTGGCGCCGGCCCTGCTGGATGCGCAGGCTGGTGTCGGCTTCCTGGATGGTGCGCGCGTCGTACAGCGTGAGGGCGGCGCCGACGATCTCGCCGTGCTCGCGGATCGGCGTGCGGTTGACCACCCAGTCGCGCTGCGCAAAACGCTGCACCACGGCGCGCTCGACCTGTCCGCTGTCGAGCGTCGGCTGCAGCGACAGCTCGGGCTCGATCGCCTCCAGCGACTGGCCGATGAGCCGCGCGTGCGGCGGGCCGAGCAGCTGCTGCATCGGCGGGTTGACCGCGATCACGCGGTTGTCGCGGTTCACCGCGAGCACGGCCTCCTGCAGGTTGTGCAGCACGCCGTTGAGCTGCTCGTAGCGGCCGGCTTCGAGCCGCGCCACGCGCGCGAGTTCGAGCGCGTCTTCGAAACCCTTGCGCACGCTGCCCAGCGAGTAGGCGAGCAGCCCGTGCAGGCCGGCCTGTTCCGCGAGTTCGACGACGAGGCTGGAGCCGACGATCACCTCGAAGCCCTCGCGCCGCAGCTGCTCGAAACGCTGGCGCGCGTCGTCGGGCGTCTGGTAGGCGTGCTGCACCACCTCGATGTTGAGCAGGTCCTTCACCTCGTCGAGTTCGGGAATGGTCTGGCCGTACATGACGACGCCGACGCGGCTGGACATGCGCCGCGCCTTGATGAGCGCCTGCAGCAGATCGAAGCCGCTCAGCTGGATGGTGGCGACGGGCGCTTGCAGGCCGGCGCGCAGGATGCTCGCGTTCGAGCCCGCGCTCACGAAGGCATCGACGAGGCCGCGCTCGAGGCGATCGCGCGCGATGGCGAGCGCGTCGCCGAAGGTGCCGTCGACCACCTCGATCTCGGCGCGGCCGGTGTACTCCGCCACCACCGGCATCGCGAACCCGCGGATCTGCCGGTAGCTCAGGAAGCACAGGCGCGGCAGTTCACCGCTGCGCACGGAAGCCGGGAAAAAGTGAGGGGAAGCGCGGTCGCTGGGCATGTCGCATTGAAACATAGTGATGTTTCATCGATGTCGCAATGCAACGTCGATTGACAGTCGGCGGAACGCCAATCCCTTTCAAATCAATCACTTGCGCGCGTTCCGGGCGCTGGCACGCCCCCTGCGATAGCTGGGGCATTCGCCAACCTTTCGGAGACATTGAACGTGGCACTCGAACACATCACCGTGCTGGACCTGACGCACATGCTGTCCGGCCCCTACGGCACCATGCTGCTGGCCGACCTCGGTGCGCGCACCATCAAGGTCGAGCCGCCCGGCAGCGGCGAAGGCACCCGCCGCCTGCTGGAGAACGATCCGCACTATTCGCGCGACGGCATGGGCGCGTACTACCTCACGCTCAACCGCAACAAGCAGAGCGTGTGCGTCGACCTCAAGACGCCGGCCGGCAAGGCGGTGTTTCTGGACCTCGTGCGCAAGGCCGACGTGGTGTTCGACAACTTCAGCGTCGGCGTGACCGAACGGCTGGGCATCGACCACGCGTCGCTTGCCGCCGTGAACCCGCGCATCGTCACCTGCTCGGTCACCGGCTTCGGCCAGACCGGCCCGCACACGCAGCGCCCGGCCTTCGACCAGGTGGTGCAGGCGATGGGCGGCGGCATGTCGATCACCGGCACGCCCGAGACGGGCCCGACGCGCAGCGGCATCCCGATCGGCGACCTCGGCGGCGGCATGTTCGGCGCGATGGGCGTGCTGGCTGCATTGGTGGAGCGCGACCAGACCGGCAAGGGCCAGCACGTCGACGTGTCGATGCTCGATGCGCAGATCTCGCTGCTCAACTACATGGCGACGATGCACCTGCTGTCGGGCCACGTGCCCGAAGGCATCGGCAACGGCCACTTCGTGCATGTGCCGTACAACAGCTACCCGACGGCCGACGGGCACGTGATCATTGCCTGCATCGGCGATCCGTTCTTTGATCGCTTCGTCGAGTTCATCGACCTGCCGGCGCTGCGCAAGCCCGAATACCGCCAGCAGCCGGTGCGCTTCGCGGCCAAGGCCGAGATCGATGCGGTGGTCGGCGAAGCGATGCGCAAGCAACCGACGGCCCATTGGCTCGAACGCCTGCGCGAGGCGCGCATTCCGTGCGGCCCGGTCAACAACTTCGAGCAGGCGCTCAACGATGCGCAGGTGCTGGCGCGCGACATGGTGGTCGAGGTGCCGCTGAAGACCGGTGAGCGCGTGCGCATGCCGGGCAACCCGATCAAGCTGTCGGCGGCCGACCAGGGCAGGGCGTTCACCTGCCCGCCGGCGCTCGGTGAAAACACGCGACAGGTGCTGGTCGACCTCGTCGGCTACGCACCCGACAAGCTCGAAGCGCTGCGCGCCGAAGGGGCGATTGCATGAGCGCGAAGGAAGCGATTCACATCACCGACGTCGCGCCGCGCGACGGCTTGCAGAACCAGGCGGTCCACGTCGACACCGAAGGCAAGCTGCGACTCATCGAACTGCTGGTCGAGGCCGGCCTGCGCAGCATCGAGGCGACCAGTTTCGTCTCGCCGAAGGCCGTGCCGCAGATGGCCGACGCCGCCGAGCTCGTGCCGCTGGTGCAGGCGCGCTTCGCGGCGCTGCGCACCTCGGTGCTGGTGCCCAACCTCAAGGGGCTGGAGCGCGCGCACGCGGCCGGCGCGCAAGAGATCGCCGTCGTGCTCTCGGCCACCGAGACCATGAACCGCAAGAACATCAACATGGGGCTCGACCAGGCGACCGAGGTGAGCGAGCAGACGATCGCCGCCGCGCGTGCGCTGGGCCTGCGCACGCGCGCCTATGTGGCCGTGGCCTTCGACTGTCCCTTCGAGGGCGAGACGCCGCTGGACGACGTGCTGCGCCTGTCGGCCCGCATGCATGCGGCGGCGGCCGACGAGATCGTCATCGCCGACACCATCGGCTCGGCCTCGCCGGGCCAGGTGAAGGCGCGCGTGGCGGCGCTGCGCGGCGTGGTGCCGATCGAGCGCCTCGCGGTGCACCTGCACGACACGCGCGGCATGGGCGTGGCCAATGCATGGGCGGCGCTCGAAGCCGGCGTGCGCCGCTTCGATGCGAGCGTCGGCGGCATCGGCGGCTGTCCATTTGCGCCCGGCGCAGCCGGCAATGTGGCGACGGAAGACCTCGTGCTCATGGCCGAGCGCAGCGGCTTCGCCACCGGCATCTCGCTCGCCGGCCTGCTCGCGGCGGTCGACTTCGCACAGGACGCACTGCGCAAGCCGCTCGGCGGCCGCGCCATCACCTGGCTGCGCCGCCAGCGTGAGAAAGACACACAAGACAACACCCGGAGACTTGCATGAACCCCACCTTTCACCTTCCTCATCCCAACCGGCGCCAGATGCTCGCCGGCCTCGCGTCGCTCGCCGCCATCGGCTCGGGCGGCGGCGCCTTCGCGCAAGGCGCCAAGTACCCGAGCAAGGCCGTCACCCTCGTGGTGCCGTACTCGGCAGGCGGCGGCACCGACATCGTCGGCCGCCTCATGGCGCAGCGCCTGTCGGAGCTGTGGGGCCAGTCGGTGGTGGTCGACAACCGCACCGGCGCCAACGGCGTGATCGGCTCCAGCACCGTCGCGCGCGCGGCGCCCGACGGCCACACGCTGCTGCTCGTGGTGGGCTCGCACGCGGTCAACCCGGTGCTGATGAAGTCGCTGCCCTACGACACCGACAAGGCCTTCACGCCCATCACCAACATCGCGAATTCGCCCTCGGTGCTGGTGGTGCAGGCCAACGGTCCCTACAAGACGCTGGCCGACCTGCTGGCCGCGGCGCGAAAGGACGAGCTGGGCTGCGGCTACTCGGAAGGGCAGACGCGCCTGACCGGCGAACTGATCCGCCAGGTCGGCCACCTCAAGCTGACCGGCGTGCCCTACAAGGGCGGCGCGCCGATCATGGTCGACATCATCGGCGGCCACCTGCCGATGGGCGTGACCAGCGTGCTCACGGCGCTGCCGCACGTGCGCTCGGGCGCGCTGCGCGTGGTGGGCGTCGCGGCCGATCGCCGCATGCCGCTGTTCCCCGATGCGATGACCTTCAAGGAAGCGGGCCTGAACGGTGTCGAGTCGCTGAGCTGGTACGGCCTGTTCGGCCCGGCCGGCCTGCCGGCGCCGATCGTGGCGCAGATCAACCAGGACCTGAAGAAAGTCACGGCCGACCCCGCGGTGCAAAAGCAGATGCATGACCAGGGCGCCGACATCACGCTCACGCCACCGGCCGAGTTCCGCACCTTCCTGGCGAGCGAGACGAAGAAGTGGTCGCTCGTCGCGCAGCGCGGCGGCATCACGGCGGAGTAAGCGGGCATGGCGAACCCCATCCTGCGACAGAAGCTCGACCGCGGCGAGTTCATCGTCGCGCCCGGCCTGCACGACATGATTGCCGCGACTGTGGCGAACAAGGTCGGCTTCGACATCGTCTACGGCACGGGCTACTGGCTCACCGCCTCGAGCCTGGGCTTGCCCGACGCGGGCATTGCCACCTACACGCAGATGCTCGACCGCATGGCGACGCTGGTGCGCACGAGCCAGGGGGCAGTCATCGCCGATGCCGACACCGGCTACGGCGGGCTGCTCAACGTGCACCACACGGTGCGCGGCTACGAGGCGGCCGGCGTCACGGCCATCCAGCTCGAAGACCAGGAGTTTCCGAAGAAGTGCGGCCACACGCCCAACAAGCGCTGCGTGCCCACGCAAGACATGGTCGAGAAGATCCAGGTGGCCGCCGAGGCGCGCGAGGACAAGGACAACTTCCTCATCATCGCCCGGACCGACGCGCGCGCCTCGCTCGGGGTGGACGAGGCGATGCGCCGCCTGGAGGCGTACGCCGAAGCCGGGGCCGACATCCTGTTCTTCGAGGCGCCGCAGTCCGAAGAAGAGATGCGCCAGGCCTGCGCCGCATTCGACACGCCGATGCTGGCGAACATGGCGGATGGCGGCAAGACGCCGATCCTGCCCGCGACGGTGCTGGAAGAGATCGGCTTTGCGCTGGCCATCTATCCCTCGCTCACCAGCCTGTCGGCCGCCGCCGCGATGGAGCGCGCGCTGAGCCACCTCAAGCACAGCGGCGTCAGCCAGGCGCCCGAGGTGCCGCTGTTCGATTTCAACGAGTTCTGCGGTCTCATCGGCTTTCAGGACGTGTGGGATTTCGAAAAACGCTGGGCGCGCTGAAGATTCAATCAACAAAAGAACGGAGACAAGACCCATGACGAACATCTGCAAGATTCCCCGCCGCAGCGTGCTGGCGCTGGCCATGGCGGCCACGAGCGCGCTCGCGATCGGCATTGGCATCACCGCCACGCCGGCGCACGCGCAGCAGGACTACCCGAACAAGCCGATCCGCCTCGTCGTGCCCTTCACGCCCGGCGGCGTGACCGACACCGGCGCGCGCGTCGTGGCCGAGCGCCTCGGTGCGCGGCTGGGCCAGCAGGTGCTGGTCGACAACCGGCCCGGTGCCTCAGGCAACATCGGCACGCAGATGGTTGCGGCCGCGGCGCCCGACGGCTACACGCTGGTGCTGGGCTTCGACGGCACGCTGGTCATCAACCCGCACGTGTTCGCGAAAGTGCCGTTCGACACCGTGAAAGACTTCGTGCCCGTCAGCAAGATCGGCGATGCGGTGCTCGTCATCGTCACGCACCCTTCGGTGCCCGCGAAGACCTTGCCCGAGCTGATCGCGTACTCGAAGAGCAACCCGGGCGGCCTGTCGTACGGCAGCTCCGGCACGGGTGGCACGCCCCACATCGCCGCGGAAATGCTCAAAGTGAAGACCGGCGCCAACTTCATCCACGTGCCCTACAAGGGCGGCGGCCAGGCCCTGACCGACGTGGTCGGCGGCCAGCTGCCGATGCTCTACACCGCCGTGGCCGGCGCACTGCCATTCATCGAGAAAGGGCAGGTGCGCGCCATCGCGATCTCGAGCACGCAGCGGCTGCCGTCGCTGCCCAACGTGCCGACTGTGGATGAAACCGTGCCGGGCTTCGAGGCGAGTTCGTGGATCGGTCTGCTCGCGCCCGCCAAAACCCCCAAGCCCATCGTCGATCGCATTCAGCGCGAGCTGCACGCCGTGGTGAACGAGCCGGCGGTCAAGGAGCGCCTGGCCAAGCTCGGCATCACGTCGGTGGGCAACACGTCGGCGGAATTCGGCCAGCAAATCCAGGCGGACCTGAAGAAGTACGCCGATGTGGTGAAGGCGGCGGGGATCAAGATCGATTGAGGCGCCGATCCGGCCTCACCTCAAAACACCTCATGCCGCTGCGTTGAGCCGCGCAGCACCGTCCCTTAATCTTCGTCGCAGGGCAGCACAACGACTGCCTCGATCTGCGACAAAGAAGCTGGAGACAAGCATGAAGAATCGGGCGATGTGGTTGCCGTGTCGGCAAACGACTTTCCGTGTGGAGCGCACGCAATGAGCGGGCTCGAAGGCCTGGTGCCCGACGCGCCGATCCGCTGCCGCGAGTTCCGCATCGGGGCCGTGGGGGCCGGCTTCATCATGGCGGACGTGCAGCTCGCGGCCTACCGCGAGGCTGGTTTCCCGGTGGTGGCCATCGCCTCGCGCACGCGCGCCAAGGCCGCCGAGGTGGCGCAGCGCCACGGCATTGCCACCGTGCACGACGACCCCGAGGCGTTGATCCGCGACCCGCAGGTGCAGATCGTCGACATCGCCTACCCGCCCGACCTGCAGCCCGCGCTCATCCGCCTGGCGCTGGCGCAGCCGCACGTGAAGGCGGTGCTCGCGCAGAAGCCGCTGGCGCTCGACCTCGAGACGGCCAGCGCGCTCGCTGATGAGGCGCGCCGCGCCGGCAAGCTGCTGTCGGTCAACCAGAACATGCGCTTCGACCAGTCGATGCGCGTGCTCAAGCAACTGCTCGATCGGGGTGACCTCGGCACGCCGGTGCTCGCGACGATCGAGATGCGCGCCATTCCGCACTGGCAGGAGTTCCTGCGCGGCTACGGCCGGCTCACGCTGGCCAACATGAGCGTGCACCACCTGGACGTGCTGCGCTTCCTGTTCGGCGAGCCCGAAGACATCTACACCGCGGCGCGGCCCGACCCCCGCACCGGCTTCGCGCACCGCGACGGCATCGTGTGCTCGACCTTGCGTTTTCGCAGCGGCGTGATGGCGGTGAGCCTGGAAGACGTGTGGACCGGGCCGCACGGCGACGGCTTCGAATCGGACATCTACATCAAGTGGCGCGTCGAAGGCACCGAGGGCGTGGCCGAGGGCACCATCGGCTGGCCCGACTACCCCGAGGGCAGCCCGAGCACGCTGCGCTTTGCCTCGCGCCGGAGCACCGGCGGCGCCTGGGTGCAGCCGCAATGGAGCACGCGCTGGTTCCCGCAGGCCTTCGCCGGCGTGATGGAGCAGCTGCAATGGGCGCTGCACAGCGGCGAGCCGCCGCTGCTCGACGTGGCCGACAACGTGAAGACGATGGCACTGGTCGAGGCGGGCTACCGCTCGCTCGAAGAAAAGCGCGCCGTGGCGCTGTCCGACTACGGCGTGTGAGACCCCGGGCCGCCGACGGCGGCGTTTGCAGAACAACCCACAGGAGACAAGCGACATGATTCAAGTCGGAATTTTCAGCGGCTACTTTCCCTATGCACTCGAGGAATCGGCGCGCCGCATCAAGGCCCAGGGCTTCAACACGGTGCAGCTGGACCTCGCGTTCAAGGACATGGATTTCTCCACGCCCGAGGCGATCACGCGCGAGAAGTGCCACCGCGTGCGCGACACCTTCCGCGCGCACAACCTGCCGATCAGCTGCATCTCGGCGTACACCAACATCGTTCATCCCGACGCGGCGGAGCGCAAGCGCCGCAACGATTACCTCAAGGCCACGCTGCGCCATGCGCGCGACTGCGGAACGCCCTTCGTGATCAGCGAGACCGGCACGGTCAATCCCGAGAGCGACTGGTCTTCGCACCCCGACAACAAGACCGAGCGCGCCTACGAAGACTGCGTGAAGGTGGTGCGCGAGCTGTCGCAGGAGGCGTACGACCACGGCGCGGTGTTCCTGGTCGAGACCTACGTGAACAACATCATCGGCTCGGTGGAGGAAACGCTGCGCCTGTTCGCCGACGTGAACCACCCGGGCCTGGGCCTGCTGATGGACCCGACCAACTACTTCGAGACGCACAACATCGACCGCATGGACCAGGTGCTCAACCAGATGTTCGACGCGCTCGGCGACAAGGTGCGCATTGCACACGCCAAGGACGTCAAGCGCAGCAGCGGCACCGACAAGGGCGAAAAGTTCGCCGACATCGACGCCTCCGAGGCGCACCAGTTCCGCGGCGTGGGCGAGATCGAGCTGCCGGCGCCGGGCCTGGGCGCGCTCAACTACGACCTGTACCTGAAGCGGCTGTCGCAGCACCACCCGAACATCCCGATCATCATCGAGCACCTGGACGAGTCCGACGTGCCGCGCGCCAAGCAGTTCCTCGACACGCGCCTGCTGGAGGCGGGCGCGTGACGCAGCTGTACGGACGCCGCTGGACCCGGCAGTCGCTGCGCGAGCACGCGGGCACGCTGTCGCAGTTCGCGGGCGTGCGGCTGGTCACGCTCGGCGACGGCGTGGAGCGCGGCATCCGCTGCCTGGAGTTCCGCACCGGTGCGGGCTTTGCGTTCCATGTGCTGGTCGACCGCGCGATGGATGTGGGCGCCTGCGAGTACCGCGGCGCGGCCATCGGCTGGCAGTCGCCCACGGGCTTTCGCCACCCCGGCCTGCACGAGAACGCCGACGAGGGCGGGCTGGGCTGGCTGCGTTCGTTCTCGGGCCTGCTCGTGACCTGCGGGCTGGACCACACGCTGTTCATGGACCGCGACCCCGCCGGCCACTACCACTACGGCCCGCGCGAGGCGGTGAACAGCGGGCTGCACGGCCGCGTGGCGAACATCCCGGCGCGGCTCACGGGCTACGGCGAGCGCTGGGAAGGCGACGAATGCATCCTGTGGTGCGAGGGCGTGATCCAGCAGTCGACCGTGTTCGGCGAAGACCTGCACCTGGTGCGGCGCATCGAGGCGCGTGTCGGCGATCGCGCGTTCACGCTGCACGACCGCGTGGTGAACCACGGCTTCTATCGCACGCCGCACATGTTCTGCTATCACATCAACGTCGGGCATCCGGTGCTCGACGAGGGCAGCCGCTACATCGCGCCCGTGCGCCACACGCCGTGGGCCGCGCATGCCGAGGCACTGCAGCGCCAGTCGGCCGGCTACCGCACGCAGGTAGGCCCGCGCCACGATTTTCACGAGCAGGTGTACGAGCATGCGATGGCGGCCGATGCGCAGGGCCGCATTCCGGTCGCGCTGGTGAACGACCGCTTCGACGGCGGACGCGGCATCGGCCTGTCGGTCGAGGTGAACCGCGACGAGTTTCCCTGCCAGTTCCAGTGGCAGAACTTCCAGAAGGGGCAGTACGCCATGGGCATCGAGCCCAGCACCAACCACGTGCTGGGCAAGCCCTTTGCGCGCGAGCGTGGCGAGCTGATCTGGCTGGAACACGGCGACGAACGCCGCTACACCACGCGCTTCGCCGTGCTCGACGGGCAGGGCGACATCGAGGCCTTCGACGCGCGCGTGCGCGCCATCTGCACCCAGCCCGAGGCCGAATACCCGAAGGTCACGGGCCGGTGGGACTGAGCGGCGCCGCGATGGAACTGGAACGTGTGCGCGAGACGGCCGCAGCAGGAATACTCGGTGGCATGAAAGACCCGACCCCTGCGCCCGACGAGGGTTTCGGCCGCGCGCGGCTCGAAGACGTGGCCCGCGAGGCGGGCGTGTCCAAGGCCACCGTCGACCGCGTGCTGCATGCGCGCAAGGGCGTGCGCCCGGCCACCGTGCAGCGCGTCGTCAAGGCGGCGGCGCGGCTGCAGTACCTGCCCGAAGAAAACCTGCACCGCGTGATCCGCCCACGGCCGATGGCGCTGAGCTTCGTGCTGCCTGCGGGCACCAACCAGTTCATCCGCATGCTCGGCGACCACGTGGAGATCGTCGAGAAGCAGCTCGAACCTTTCAATGTGCGCTGCCGCCGCGTGGCGATCGAGGGCTTCGACGCCGAGGTGCTCGCGGCCCGGCTGCTGCGCCAGGGCCGCCAGTGCGACGGCATTGCCTTCGTGGCGCTGGAGCACCCGCGGGTGCGCGAGGCCGTGGACACGCTGGTGGCCGAGGGCGTGCACGTGCTCACGCTGCTGTCCGACCTGCCGGGCTCGCGTCGCGCCGCCTACGTGGGCATCGACAACCGCGCCGCGGGGCGCACCGCGGGTTACCTGCTCGGGCGCATGCTGGGGCGCGAGAGCGGCAAGGTCGGCCTGATCGCCGGCAGCCTGAGCTACCGCGGCCACGAAGAGCGCGAAGTCGGCTTTTTGCAGGTGCTGGCCGAACAGTTTCCCCGCCTGCAGGTGGTGGGCCTGCGCGAAGGCCAGGACGACGCGCAGCAGAACTACCTGCAGACGCGCACGCTGCTGCGCCAGCACACCGACCTCGTGGCGCTCTACAACATCGGTGGCGCCTCCGACGGCATCGGCCGCGCGCTGAAAGAGGCGCAGCTCGAACACAAGGTGGTGTTCGTGGGCCACGAGATCACGCCCGACACGCGCGCCCTGCTGATCGACGGCACGCTCGACGCCGTCATCAACCAGAACCCGCAGACCGAGGTGATGAACTGCGTGCGCATCTTCGCCAACCTGCGCGCCGGGCGCGATGCGCTGGCCGGCGTCGACCCGGTGCGCGCCGGCATCGCGGTGCGCGAGAACCTGCCCTGAGCGGCACCTTCCAACCCAACAAGCAGACAGACAGAAGACATGACGACCATGGACATGACAGGGCGCAAGGTGCTCATCACCGGCGCGGCCGGCGGACTCGGCAGCGCGATCACCTGGGCCTTCGCACGCGCCGGCGCGCAGGTGCACGCGCTGGACATCGACACGGCCAAGGGCGAGCGGCTGCTCGCGGCCGGCAGCGACGAGGCGGCGGCGGTGCGTGAGCGCGTGCGCTTCGTGCGCGCAGACCTGTCCGACGCGCGCGGCCTGGGCCTGCAGCTGGCGGCGCTGTTCGAGGAGATCGGCGGCATCGACGTGCTCATCAACAACGCGGCCATCTACCCGTCGCGCGCCATCGAGGACTACAGCGTCGAGGAGCACCGCCAGGTGCAGTGCGTGAACGTCGATGCGGCGCTGGTCTGCGTGCAGGCCGCGCTGCCGCACATGAAGCGCCAGCAGCACGGACGCATCATCAACGTCGTGAGCATCACGATGTACGGCGGCTGGCCGCTGTTGCTGCCGTATGTGACGTCGAAGGGCGCGCTGCTGGGCATGACGCGCGCCATGGCGCGCGAGCTCGGGCCGCACGGCATCACGGTGAACGCGGTGTCGCCGGGCGCGTTTCCGACCGACGCCGAGAAGATCCATCCCGACCCGCAGGGCTACGAGCGCTTCGTGCTCGAGCACCAGTCGGTCAAGCGCCGCGGCTCGCCCGACGACATCGCGAACGCCATGCTGTTCTTCGCCGCCGACGGCAGCGGTTTCGTCACCGGGCAGACGCTGAACGTCGACGGCGGCTGGGTCATGCAGTGACCGCCGTGACCGTCGGCACGGCCTTCTTCTTCACACCTTGATTTAGGGGAAATCCCGCAGGCGCCTGCGCCGATGTGAGACTACAGTTCTCAATGTTAGCGCTAACAGTTACCGCTAACAAGCAGCGCTAATCCAACTTTCCATCAACGCACAGACGTGACCGGCAGGCCCTGCCGACCAGGAGACAGAAAGACATGAACCCTCGCCAATTTCAAAGCCGCCAAGGCCAAGGCCAAGGCCACCCAGGTCGCCGTTCGGCCCTCGCGCGTTTGTCCGGGCTCGCCGGCCTGGCCGCACTCGCCTTGTCTGGTGTCGGCACCGTCCACGCGGCCGACAAGCAGGTCGTCACCTTCGCTGCAGCCAGCTTTGCCGAGCCCGCGCGCGGCGACAAGATGCGCGCCTGGATCGGCAAGTTCAACCAGAGCCAGGACAAGGTCGAGATCCAGCCGGTGACGATTCCGTTCTCGTCGTTCGCGAGCACGATCTTCACGCAGATGGGCGGCAACGCCGGCCCCGACCTCGTGCGCTTCGACCTGCCTGAGTTCTATGCCGCGGTGAACGCCAAGCGCCTGGCGCCCATCGACGACGTGATCGCCGACGGCGCGTTTCCGCTCACCGGTCCCGACAAGTACATGAAGGTCGGCGGCGCGCGCTACGGCGTGGTGTTCGAGGTGAGCAACTACGCCATGGTCTTCAACAAGGCCCTGCTCAAGGGCAAGGCGCCGGCGAACTTCGACGAGTTCCTGGCCGCGGCCAAGGCCGCCACCGCCGCCGGCAACTACGGCTACGCCTACCGAGCCACCATGGCCGAGCGCGGCGGCTTCTGGTATGACCTGTGCAACTACGTCTACGGCTTCGGCGGTCGCTGGTCCGACGAGCAGGGCAACCCGACGATCAACAGCGCCAAGGTGATCGAGGGCGTGACCGCGTACAAGAAGATGTACGACGCCGCCGCCACGCCCAAGGGCGCCGACGCGGCCACCTACCGGCGCATGTTCGCCGAGGGCAAGATCGCGATGCAGATCGACAACGGCGGCGTCGCGGCCAACCTGGCCACGCAGGCCAAGGGCTTCGAGGTGGGCGCCGGGCCGTCGCCGTTTCCCACGCGCGCGCAGGGCATGATCCTCGCGCCGATCAGCATCAACGCCAACAGCAAGAACAAGGCGGCTGCGGGCGCCTTCCTCAAGTGGATGCTCACGCCCGAGGCGCAGCGCGAGCTGCAGCTGATCCACGGCGCGTCCAGCGTGGCGATCAACGTGCCGCGCTCCGACGAAGAGGTCGCCAAGTGGCCCTGGATCACGGTGTACGACCAGCAGACCGCCAACAGCGTGCCTGCGCTGCCGCAGGGCCTGGAAGTGAAGGCGCCCGAGATCCAGCAGGTGGTGATCGAGCAGGTCATCCGCGTGCTGCAGGGCGGCGTCGATCCCGCCAAGGCGATGAACGATGCGCAGCAGACCGTGCTGACCCGCGTGCTGAAGCGCTGACATGGCGGCCGTGCTTTCTTCCACCGACAAGCCCGGGGCCCGCAAGCAGGTCCGCGCTGGCCGTCCGCATCGCCTCGAGGGCCATCCGCTGCTGCCCTACGCGCTGGTGCTGCCGGCCACGCTCTACCTGCTCGTGTTCCAGGGCTACCCGCTGCTGCGCGAGCTGATGCTGAGCTTCACCTCGACCTCGCTGCTCTCGCCGGCGCAGGGCGAGTGGGTCGGCCTTCAGAACTACGCCGACCTCTGGAGCGACCCCGACTTCCACCGCGTGATCTGGACCACGCTGCTCTACACGGTGGCCTGCGTGGCCTCGGCCATCGGCCTGGGCCTGGCCTCGGCGCTGCTGCTCGACGGGCCGTTTCGCGGCCGCGGCATCGCACGCGCGGCGGTCACCATTCCGTGGGCCGCACCGCCGGTGGCCGTGGCGCTGATCTTCATCTGGATCTACAACGCCCAGTACGGCGTGTTCGGCCACACGCTGCGCTTCTTCGGCATCGAGTCGGGCCACGAGAACTGGCTCGACAGCATGCAGCATGCAATGCCCGCGGTGCTGCTCACCACCATCTGGCAGATCTTTCCGTTCGCCTCGGTGGTGCTGCTGGCCGCGCTGCAGGGCGTGCCCTCCGAACTGCGCGAAGCCGCGGTGATGGACGGCGCCGACCGCCTGAGCGTGTTCAAGGCGGTGGTGTGGCCCACCATCCGCCCGTCGGTGGCGCTGCTGGCGCTGTTCTCCACCATCTGGTCGCTGCGGCGCTTCGACCTCATCTGGCTGCTCACGCAGGGCGGCCCGGTGGGCGCCACGAACACGCTGGTCATCGACCTGTACCGCCGCGCCTTCGTCAACCACCACCTCGGCCAGGCCGCGGCGGTGGGCATGGTGGGCGTGGTGGTCGCGCTGGCCGTGACGCTGGTGTACTTCCGCTACACCGCACGCGCCGAGAAGCAGGGGGCACGCGGATGAGCGCCGCCACGTCCATCTCCATGCCCGCGCCGATGTCCGGGCGCCATGCGCTGCGCATGCTGGCGGTGCTGGCCCTGCTCGGGGCCGCCGCGTTTCCCATCTACTGGATGCTCGTGACCTCGCTCACGCCGTCGGAGGCGCTGTTCGGCGACCGGCCGCAGCTGCTGCCTTCGCTCTCGCGGCTGCCGGTGTACGGCGAGGTGTTCGCGATCAAGCCGGTCGCGACCTGGCTGCTCAACAGCGCCTGGGTGGCCATCGGCACCACGGTGCTGAGCATTGCGCTGGCGGTGTTCCCGGCGTATGCGCTGTCGCGCTTTCGCTTCGGCGGCAAGGGCGCCATCGGCTTCGGGCTGTTCGCCACGCAGATGCTGCCCGAGGCGATGCTGGTGGTGCCGCTGTACGCGATCTTCTCGCAGATGTCGCTGCTGAACACGCTCTCGGGCCTGATCCTGGCGAACACGGCGTTCACCGTGCCGGTGATCACCTGGATCCTGAAGGGCGCCATCGACGGCGTGCCCATCGAGGTCGAGGAAGCCGCGCGCATCGACGGCTGCTCGCGCATCGGCATCGTGCTGCAGGTGGTGGTGCCGCTGATTGCGCCCACGCTGGCGGCGGCCGCGGTGATCTCGTTCTTCCACGGCTGGAACGAGTACGTGTTCGCGCAGACCTTGATCACCGAGGAGCGGCTGCACACCGCGTCGGTCGGCCTGGCCGGCTTCATCGGCGAGCTCAGCACGCCGCTCGACGCGGTCATGGCTGTGGGCGTGATGTACACGCTGCCCGCGGTCATCTTCTACCTGGTCGTTCAGCGCCACGTCGTTTCCGGCATGACCGCCGGCAGCGTCAAGGGCTGAGCCGCGACCTCTTCACAGCACACAGACACACACAGAAAAGGAGAAGCCCCATGGCCTCCATCAAGCTCCAGGACATCACCAAGGACTTCGCCGACAAGCACGTGGTGAAGGGCGTTTCGCTCGACGTGCCCGACGGCGAGTTTCTCGTGCTGCTCGGTCCCTCGGGCTGCGGCAAGTCGACGCTGCTGCGCATGCTCGCGGGGCTCGAGAGCGTCAGCGGCGGCGAGATCCACATCAACGAACGCCGCGTGGACGCGCTGCCGCCCACCGAGCGCGACATTGCGTTCGTGTTCCAGTCGTATGCGCTGTATCCGCACATGACGGTGCGGCGCAACATCGCGTTCCCGCTCATCATGCGAAAGCACCGCTGGTGGTTCCATATTCCGCTGCTCGGCGGCATGGCCAAGCGGCGCATCGAGCGCTCGCCCGAGGTCTCGCAGTTGGTGGAGCGCACCGCCCGCACGCTGGCGCTGACCGAGTGGCTCGACAAGTTCCCGCGCACGCTCTCCGGCGGCCAGCGCCAGCGCGTGGCGCTGGGCCGCGCGATGGTGCGCGAGCCGCAGGTGTTTCTCATGGACGAGCCGCTGTCCAACCTCGACGCCAAGCTGCGCACCACCATGCGCTCCGAAATCTCCAAGCTGCACCAGCGCGTGGGCGGCACCTTCGTCTACGTGACGCATGACCAGGTCGAGGCCATGACGATGGGCACGCGCATCGCGCTGCTCAAGGATGGCGTGGTGCAGCAGTTCGGCAGCCCGCGCGACATCTACGAGCAGCCAGCCAACCTGTACGTGGCGCGCTTCATCGGCACGCCGCCCATGAACCTGCTGCGCGTGCAGGCCGATGCGCAGGTGCTCGCGGTCGGCGACGTGCGCATGGCCATGCCGGCGCAACTGCAGGGCCTGGCGAACGGGCAGGGCGGCGACGCTGTGCTCGGCGTGCGACCGAACGCCATGTCGGTGTCGCGCAGCGGACCGGGCCTGGCCGGCACGGTCTCGCTGGTCGAGCACGTGGGCGCCGAGTCGCTCGTGGCGGTGAGCCTGAGCCACGCGCAGACGCTGCACGACGAAGAAGGCAACGCCGGCGCCGACGTGATGGTGACCGTGCCCGGCTACACCGACCTGCGCGCCGGCGATGCGGTGACGGTCGACCTCGACCTCGCGCAGGCCGTGCTGTTCGACGCCGCCACCGGCCGCAACCTGGCGCAGACGCCGCGCCAGGTGCAGTGAATCGATTCCCCCAACCCGTCAACCATTCCATGACCAAACCATCCAGCATCCTCGAGGGCTTTCGCGTTCTCGACTGTTCCATCGCCATGGCCGGCCCGTTCGCCGCGCAGCGGCTGGGCGACCTCGGCGCCGACGTCATCAAGGTCGAGCCCGTCACCGGCGAATGGCAGCGCCACGTGTCGGCCGGCGGCGCGCGCGGCAACCGCATCAACGTGTCGTTCCTCTCGCTGAACCGCAACAAGCGCAGCCTGGCGGTCGACCTGAAGAACGAGGAGGGCCGCGACGCCCTGTACGAGCTGGTGCGCACGTCCGACGTGTTCCTGCAGAACTACCGCCCCGGCGTGGCGCAGCGCCTGGGCGTGGACTACGAGACGCTCTCGAAGATCAACCCGAAGCTGGTCTATGTGTCGATGTCGGGCTACGGTGAAGACGGCCCCTACAAGCTCTGGCCCGGCCAGGACCTGCTGCTGCAGGCCATGAGCGGCGCGATGCTGTCGACCGGCCGCGCCGGCGAACCGCCCACACCCGCGGGCCAGTACCTGGTGGACGCCATCACGGCCTCGACCGCCTTCGAAGCCGTGATTGCCGCGCTGCTGCACCGCGAGCGCACCGGCGAGGGCCAGCTGGTGAAGGTGAACATGCTCGACGCCATCGTGGCGTTGCAGATGCAGGAGCTGTCGGTCTTCAGCGTGGCCGGAAAGCCGCAGGAGCGCACGGCCGAGCCGCATGCGCACGTGTACATCCGCGCGCCGTACGGCGTGTTCGCCACGCAGGACGGCTTCCTGGCGCTGGCGTTCCCGAAGATGGCGGCGCTGGCGCAGGTGATCGAGGCGCCCGAACTGGCCGGCTTCGACGACGAGCGCGACACCTTCGCGCGGCGCGACGAGATCTTCGCCATCACGCGCGACCGCCTGCGCCACCGCCCGACGGCCGACTGGCTCGAGGCCTTCCGTGCGGCCGATATCTGGGCCGGCCCGGTGTACGGCTATGCCGACGTGATGAACGACCCGCAGGTCGTGCACAACGGCACCTTCGTCGAGTACGAGCATCCGACCGAGGGCAAGGTGAAGACGCCGGGCTTTCCGATCCAGTTCACGCGCACGCCCTCCAGCGTGCGCCGCGGCGCGCCGCTCGCGGGGCAGCACACGCGCGAAATCCTCGGCGAGCTGGGCTGGGGCGCTGAGCGCATCGACGCGCTGATGAGCGCCAAGGTGATCGGGGAAGACACGCTGTGAGCGCCCCCCGTGCCTACCGAGGCCTGACCTGGGACCACCCGCGCGGCTACGTCGCGCTGGAGCGCGCCGCGCAACGCGCGCGCGCCGACGGGCTCGACCTCCGCTGGGAGCGCCAGCCGCTCGAAGGTTTCGAATCGCACCCGATCGAAGACCTGGCCGAGCGCTACGACCTGATCGTGCTCGACCATCCGCACATCGGCGACGCGGTGGCCGGCGACTGCCTGCAGCCGCTCGAATCGCTGT
Organism: Variovorax sp. EBFNA2; assembly: GCF_033802765.1. Classification (NCBI taxonomy): domain Bacteria; kingdom Pseudomonadati; phylum Pseudomonadota; class Betaproteobacteria; order Burkholderiales; family Comamonadaceae; genus Variovorax; species Variovorax sp. EBFNA2. Next base: position 4,207,837 of record NZ_CP138496.1, on the reverse strand, counting down.
TCGACGCTGCGACGCTCGCCGGCTGGCGCGCGCAGAGCATCGGCCGTTCATTCGAAAGCTACTGTTACGGCGGCACGCAGTGGGCGTTGCCGTTGGACGCCGCCACGCAGGTGGCCGCGGCGCGCGAAGACCGGCTCGACGGCCCGCTGCCGCAGCAGTGGAGCGAGGTGCTCGCACTCGCGCGGCGCCAGCCGGTGTGCCTGTCGCTGGCGGGGCCGCACGCCGCGCTCAGCCTGTTCAGCATGGCGGCCGCGCACGGCGACGCACCGGCGGCCAGCGAACCCGGCCGCCTGTTCGCGGGCAAGGGCGCCGTGGCCGCGTGGGAACTGCTGAGCGAACTGAATGCGCTGGCGTTTCGCGGCTGGGCGGCACTGAACCCGATCGGCATCCTCGACGCGATGGCGCGCAACGCCGAGGCGGTGTATTGCCCGCTGGTGTACGGCTACGTCAACTACGCGGTGGCGGGCGAAGGCCGGCAGCCGCTGCGCTTCGGCGATGTGCCGGCGGGGCCCGGCGGCAGCCTGGGCTCCACGCTCGGCGGCACCGGCCTGGCCGTGAGCCGCCGCGCCACGGTGGACGACACGCTGCGCGCCCATCTCGCCGCGCTCATGGGCCCGGCGATGCAGCGCGATTTCATTCCCTTTGCCGACGGCCAGCCGAGTGCGCGAGAGGCCTGGGCCGACGCGCGCGTCAACGCGGCCTGGAACGGCTTCTATGCGCAGACGCAGGCCACGCTCGAGCAGGCCATCGTGCGGCCGCGCCACCCGGGCTACATCCCGTTCCAGACCGAGGCCTCGGCGCTGGTGCGCAACGCCTTGGCCGACCGCCTGGCCGCCGCGCCGGCACTGGCCGCGCTGCAGTCGCTGTATGCGAGCCGCCGTCCCGCGGGCAGCGAAGTCTGAACGTCACCTCCTTGTTCTCTCGAAAGCATCCGCCATGAACCACATCCTGTTCGAGGTGCGCGAGCACATCGCCACGCTGACCCTCAACCGCCCCGAGAAGCTCAACGCCGTCACGCCCGAGATGGCCGATGCGCTGGTGGCGCACGTGAACGACTGCAACACCCGCGCCGACGTGCGGGCCGTGGTCATCACCGGCGCGGGCGAAAAAGCCTTCTGCGCCGGCAGCGACATCGCCGAGCTCGACGGCTACGACTCGCCCTGGACCTTCCGCAACCGGCCCGACTACTGCGACGCGATCCGCGCGCTGCGCAAGCCCGTGGTGTGCGCCATCAACGGCTATGCGCTGGGCGGCGGGCTGGAGACGGCGATGTCCTGCGACATCCGCATCGCGGCCGACCACGCCAGGCTCGGCGCACCCGAAGTCAAGCTCGGCTGGATCGGCGGCGGCGGCATGTCGTACATGCTGGCGCACAGCATCGGGCCCTCGAACGCCTCGCTCATGCTGATGGGCGGCGACCCCATCAGCGCGCGGCAGGCGCTGCAATGGGGCCTGGTGAGCGAGCTGGTGCCGGCTGCCGAGTTGCTCGCGCGCGCGCAAGCGATTGCGGCCACGCTCGCCAGCCGCCCGCCGATCGCGGTCGAAACGGCCAAGGCCAACGTGCGCGCCGCTTATGCCATGCCGCTCGAAATGGCGATCCAGTACGAACGCGACCTGCAGACCGTGTGCTTCGCCACCGACGACGCGCACGAAGGCCGCGCGGCCTTCAAGGCGCGCCGCCCCGCACAGTTCAAGGGGCGCTGAGATGCAGGCCTGGCAAGACGCTCTGAGCGTGGCGGCGACGCTGCCGCACGACGCCGACCGCGCGCTGCTGGTCGGCCGCGTGTGGGTGCCCGGCCCCGGCGGCGGGCCCACGCTGGTGACAGTGCGCGACGGGCAGCTGTTCGACATCGGCGCGCTGGCGCCCACGATGTCGGCGCTGCTCGACCGCACGGATGCTGTGCAGGCTGTGCAGGCGGCGACGGGTCGCACCCTCGGCCCGCTGTCCGACTGGCTGGCCGAGACCGCCGAGTACGGGCCGGACATCGCCCGTCGCCATCTGCTCGCTCCGAACGACCTGCAGGTGGTGAAGGCGGCCGGCGTGACCTTTGCGGCCAGCATGGTCGAGCGCGTGATCGAGGAGCAGGCGCGCGGCGACGCGGGCCGTGCCGAGGCGGTGCGCCGCCAGGTGGTGGCCGTGGTGGGCGACGACCTCTCGGGCATCCGCCCCGGCTCGCCCGCGGCCGACCGGCTCAAGGCGGTGCTGCTGGCGCAGGGCCTGTGGTCGCAGTACCTCGAGGTCGGCATCGGCCCCGACGCCGAAATCTTCACCAAGGCGGCGCCGCTGGCCTCGGTCGGCACCGGCGTGCAGGTCGGCCTGCATCCGGGCTCGACCTGGAACAACCCCGAGCCCGAGGTGGTGCTGGTGGTCGATGCGCGCGGCGCCGTGGTGGGCGCCACCCTGGGCAACGACGTCAACCTGCGCGACTTCGAAGGCCGCAGCGCGCTGCTGCTCGGCAAGGCCAAGGACAACAACGGCGCCTGCGCCATCGGCCCATTCATCCGCCTGTTCGATGCGCACTTCGGCATCGACGACGTGCGCGCCACCGTGGTGTCGCTGCGCGTGGAAGGCGAGGACGACGGCTTCGTGCTCGAAGGCGCGAGCTCCATGGCGCGCATCAGCCGCGACCCGCTGGAGCTGGTGCGCCATGCCATGGGTGCGCACCACCAGTACCCCGACGGCATCCTGCTGTTCTGCGGCACGATGTTCGCGCCCATCCAGGACCGCGACGCGCCGGGCGCGGGCTTCACCCACCACGTGGGCGACCGCGTGGCGATTCATGCCGAGCGGCTGGGCACGCTGGTCAACCGGGTCGGGCGCAGCGATGCGATCCCGCCGTGGACCTTCGGCATCGGCGCGCTGATGCACAACCTGGCCGGGCGCGCCTTGCTGGCCGCTGCGGGAACGGGCACGCGCGCCGGCGCATGACGACGCCGCCTGCCGGACAATGCGCCGGTTGACGGCAGAATGCGGAGCCTGCCCATGAACGACACCGACAAACGCCAGATCCGCCGCCGCTTCGGCACCAACTCGATCACCATGGCCGACGTGGCGCGCGTGGCCGGCGTGTCGGCGCAGACGGTTTCGCGCGTGCTGCGCGAACCCGACGGCTGTTCGCCGCAGACGGTGGAGCGCGTGCGCGAGGCGATCCGCAGCACGCAGTACGTGCAGAACCACGCGGCCAGCCACCTGGCGTCCAACCGCAGCATGACGGTGGCGGCGGTGATCCCGCAGATTGCTGCCTCCATCTTCGCGGAGACGCTGCAGGGCCTGTCGAACGTGCTGCTGCAGGCGGGCTACCAGGTCATCATCGGCCACACCGACTACAGCCACGAGCGCGAAGAGGCCGTGGTGCGCAACCTGCTCGGGCGCCGCCCCGACGCCTTCTTTCTCGTCGGCACCCACCACACCGACGCCGTGCGCGACATGCTCGTGCGCGCCGCGATCCCGGTGGTGGAAAGCTGGGCCTGGACCGACGCGCCCATCGACCAGCTCGTGGGCTTTTCGAACCAGGCGGCGCTGGCCGAAGCCGTCGCCTACGCGCGGCGACGCGGCTATGCACGCCCGACCTTCGTGGGCTCGCTGCGCGCCGGCGACGACCGCGCGCGCGAACGGATGGACGGCTACCTTGCCGGCGTGGCGCAGCACTACCCGGGCTTTGCGCCGCGCACCGTGGTGGCCGACGAACTGCCCTACACCATGGCCAGCGGCAGGGCGCTGCTGGACATCGCCCGCGCCCGCCATCCCGACAGCGACCTGCTGCTGTTCTCCAGCGACTTGCTGGCCGCGGGCGCGCTGCTGGCGTGCCAGCGCCAGGGTATCGCGGTGCCTCGGTCGCTGGCCGTCATGGGCTTCGGCGACTACGAGGTCGCCAGCGAACTGAACCCCGGCCTCACGACCATTGCCGTGCCGACCGTGCGCATGGGCGAGGAAGCGGCGCGCATCCTGGTGCGGCGCCTGCGCAACGAGACGCCCGACACGCGAACGCTCGACCTGGGCTTCGAGCTGGTCGCACGCGGCAGCGCGTGATGAGGCGCGCGGCCTGACCGTGGCGAAGCTGAAATGACGCGACACCCGCCGCGCTGATGTCAGTCCTCCTCGTGCCCCCGGTACTCACCCATCAGCGTTTTCTGAACCGCCGGCGGCACGGCCTCGTAGTGCGACAACGCGATGGTGTAGCGGCCCTGGCCGGCGGTCATCGCATGCAGCCGCGACTGGTAGTTGGCCAGCTCGACCTCGGGCACCTGCCCGCCGATGGCCACCGTGCCGCCGCCCTGGCCCGTGGTGCCGGTGACCAGGCCGCGCCGTGACGACAGGTCGCTCGTCACATCGCCCACAGAGTGCTCGGGCACGGCGATCTCGATCTGCACGATCGGCTCGAGCACCGCCGGGCGGGCCTCGCGGATTGCGGCCATGAAGGCCTTGCGGCCGGCGGTCGCGAAGGCGATGTCCTTGCTGTCGACGCTGTGGTGCTTGCCGTCGTAGACCACGACGCGCACGTCGACCACCGGGTAGCCGGCGATCGCGCCGTACGCCAGCACCTCGCGCACGCCTTTCTCGACCGCGGGGATGAACTGGTTCGGAATCGCGCCGCCCCTGACTTCGTCGGCGAACTCGAAGCCTGCGCCGCGCGCCAGCGGCTCGATGCGCAGGAAGACTTCGGCGAACTGGCCGGCACCGCCGGACTGCTTCTTGTGGCGGTGGTGGCCCTCGGCCGGCGCGGTCACGGTCTCGCGGTAGGCGATGCGCGGCGGCCGCGTCAGCACCTCGAAGTGGTACACCTCGCGCAGGCGTTCGAGCGCGATGCGCAGGTGCAGCTCGCCGAGTCCGTAGAGCACCGTCTCGTTGGTCGCGGCCACGTGCTCGATGCGCAGGCACGGGTCTTCGGCCGCGAGCTTGCCGAGGATTTCCCAGGCGCGCTGTTCGTCGCCGTGGCGCTTGGGCTCGATGGCCAGGCCGTACACCGGCACCGGGAACGGCAGCGGCGCCAGGTGCACGTGGCTGTCTTCGGCGGCATCGTGCAGCACGGCATCGAAATGGATTTCGTCGACCTTGGCCACCGCCACGATGTCGCCGGGCAGCGCGCGCGACACCTCGACATGGTCCTTGCCCTGGAGCATGAACAGGTGCCCCACCTTGAAGGGCTTGCGGCCGTCGCCGATGTAGAGCTGGCTGTCACGCGTGAGCGTGCCCTGGTGCACGCGGAAGATGCCCATCTTGCCCACATAGGGGTCGATCGTGACCTTGAACACATGCGCCAGCACGTGCAGCGACGGGTCGGGCCGGGCCTGCATGGGCTGGGCCTGCGCGCCTTCGCCGACGATGAACTCCGGCGGGTTGCCCTCGGTCGGGTCGGGCAGGAGCTTGACGATCACGTCCAGCAGCTCCGCCACGCCGGCGCCGCTGCGCGACGAGGTGAAGCACACCGGGATCAGGTGGCCTTCGCGCAGCGCCTGCTCGAGCGGCGCATGCAGCTCGGACGGGTCCACGTCGCCTTCCTCGAGGTAGCGGTCGACAAAGGCCGCATCGACCTCGACCACCTGCTCGACCAGCGCGCGGTGCGATGCTTCGACGGGGCCGAAGTCGGAGCGGCCAAAGCGGTTGAAGAAGCAGTCGATCACCTGCCGGTTGACCCCGTCGGGCAGGTTCAGCGGCAGGCATTCGCGGCCGAAGGTGGCCTGGATGTCGGCCAGCAGGCCCGCCAGCGAAACGCCCTGCGAGTCGATCTTGGTGACGACGATCATGCGGGCGAGGTGGCGCGAGGCCGCGTAGTCCATCATGCGCACCGCCATCGGCTCGATGCCGGTGGCGGCATTGATGACCACCGCCACAGTTTCGACGGCCTCCAGCGCCGGCAGGCTCTGGCCGAGGAAGTCGGGGCCGCCGGGCGTGTCGATGAGGTGGATGCGCGTGGCGGCATGCGTGAGGTGCAGCACCGACGCGTTGAGCGAATGCAGCATGCGGCGCTCGAGCGGGTCGTGGTCGCTGACGGTGCTGCCGCGCTCGATGCTGCCGCACGCCCCGATGGCACCTGCCTTGAACAACAAGGCCTCGGCGAGAGAGGTTTTGCCGGAAGCCGCGGCGCCCACGAGCGCCAGGGTTCGCACGGCTTGCACTTCGGCCGCGAGGCCGTTCGATCGGCTTGGCATGGCTGGACTCCTTTGCGCCTTCGCAAGGGCGGCCCGGCGGCCCGCAGGGGCTCGGGTGCTGCGCGTGGACGTCGGGCCAGCGTACGGGATTGACCGCGGCGATGCAAGCTGGTTGCCCCAGGCCCCCGCGCCGGGGTGCGCCCGGCAGCGCCTAACATCCCCCCAACGAAGACACATTGGAAGTTGCGCATGAGAGTTCAATCCGCCCGCCCCAGTCATCCACGCATGGCCGGAGGCAGCCGCGATGCATGAAATCATCTGCCCGCACTGCGGCAAGGCATTCAAGATCGACGAGGCCGGGTACGCGGACATCCTGAAGCAGGTGCGCGACGGCGATTTCGAGAAGCAGCTGCACGAACGGCTGGAGTTGGCCGCGCAGGACAAGCGCAACGCCGTCGAACTCGCCCGGGCCCAGGCCGCCGGCGAATTGCAGAAAGCCGCCGCAGCCAAGGACGGCGAGATCCAGGAACTCAAGGCCCGGCTCGACGCCGGCGACGTCGCGCGCAAGCTCGCCGTGAGCGAGGCCTTGAGCACCGTCGAGAGGGAGCGTGACGCGCTCGCCAACGAACTGGAGAAGGCCAGGCAGGACAAGCTGGCCGCGCAGGCCCTCGCCGAGGCCCGGCACGTGGGCGAACTGCAGAAGGGCGCCGCCGAGAAGGACGCGCAGATCCAGGAACTGAAGGCCCGGCTCGACGCCATCGAGGTGGCGAAGAAGCTCGCGATCAGCGAGGCCGTCGGAGCGGTAGAGAAGGAGCGCGACCAGCTCAAGAGCGGCCTGGAGCGGGCGGAACTCGAAAAGCAGCTGGCCGAAAAGGCGCTCAAGGACAAGTACGAGACGCAGATCAAGGACCGCGACGACGCCATCGAGCGCCTGCGGGACATGAAGGCGCGCCTGTCGACCAAGATGGTGGGCGAAACGCTGGAGCAGCACTGCGAGACCGAGTTCAACCGCATCCGCTCGATGGCGTTTCCCCGGGCCTATTTCGAGAAGGACAACGACGCGCGCACCGGCAGCAAGGGCGACTACATCTTCCGCGACGCGGACGAGGCGGGCACCGAGATCGTCTCGATCATGTTCGAGATGAAGAACGAGAGCGATCGCACCGCGACGAAGAACCGGAACGAAGACTTCCTGAAGGAGCTCGACAAGGACCGCGCCGAGAAGGGCTGCGAGTACGCGGTGCTGGTCTCGCTGCTGGAGCCCGACAACGAGCTCTACAACACCGGCATCGTCGACGTGTTCCATCGCTACCCGAAGATGTACGTGGTGCGGCCGCAGTTCTTCCTGCCGATCATCACGCTGCTGCGCAACGCGGCGATGAACTCGCTCAAGTACAAATCGGAGCTGGCGCTCGTGCGGGCGCAGAACATCGACATCACGAAGTTCGAGTCCGAGCTTGAAACCTTCAAGACCGCGTTCGCACGCAACTACGACCTCGCTTCCGGCCATTTCCAGAAGGCCATTGCAGAGATCGACAAGTCGATCGACCACCTGCAGAAGACGAAAGAAGCCCTGCTCGGTACCGACCGGAACCTGCGCCTGGCGAACGACAAGGCACAGGATGTGACGATCAAGAAACTGACGCGCGGCAACCCGACGATGGCGGCCAAGTTCGCCGATCTCAAGACGCTGGGGCCTTCCGAGACCGAATGACGCGGGCGCGGGCGGGGCAGGGGGCCGCCTGTAGCAAATGTCCTGCATCAACCGTGGCATCCGACCGGCACCATCGTGTTTGCCGGCAGCCACACTGCCGTCTCCCCCCCCCCAACTGCACAAACTGCCCGGAGGCCTGCGATGCTGGACACCATGGAGATCCGCGTTCCCCCCGATGACGACGACGAGCGCATCGACATCACCGACCCCAAGGCGGTCGACTACTGGACCCGGTGCTTCGGCGTGACCGAGGAGCGGCTGCGCATGGCGGTCGCGTCCGCGGGCACGGTGAAGGACGACCTGCGGATCTACCTTGGCCTTCCCTGAGCCCGGGCGCTGATGGCCGCCTCGAAGATCGCGATCTACGGCGCGATCGCGGCCAATGTCGCCATCGCGGTCACCAAGTTCGTGGTGGCCGGCATCACCGGCAGCTCGGCCATGCTGTCGGAGGGCATCCATTCGGCGGTCGACACGTTCAACGGCGTGCTGCTGCTGGTCGGCATCCGCCTGAGCCAGCGGCCCGCGACCGCCGAGCATCCCTTCGGACACGGCAAGGAGCTGTACTTCTGGAGCCTGATCGTCGCGGTGCTCATCTTCGGGTTGGGCGGCGGGGTGTCGTTCTACGAAGGCATCCAGCACATCCGCCACCCCGAGCCGATGCGCGATGCGACCTGGAACTACGTGGTGCTGGGCCTGGCGGCGCTGTTCGAGGGCACGAGCTTCTTCATTGCGCTGCGCGAGTTCCGGCGCGAGGCGCGGGGCCGGCCGTTCTGGCAGGCGCTCGACCAGAGCAAGGACCCCACGACCTACACGGTGCTTGCCGAGGACTCGGCCGCATTGGCCGGGCTGGGCGTGGCGGCGCTCGGCATCTGGGCGAGCCACCGCTTCGACATGCCGGCGCTGGACGGCGCCGCTTCGGTCGTCATCGGCCTGCTGCTGGCCGGCGTGGCGGTGCTGCTGATCAGCCAGGCGCGCGGGCTGCTCATCGGGGAGGGCATCCGGCCCGAGACGGCGCGGGCGATCCGCAGCCTGGCGATGCAGCAGCCCAGCGTGCAGGACGTGGGCCGCGTGCTCTCGATGTACATCGGCGCCAACGAGGTGCTGGCCATCGTCGACGTGAACTTCAAGGACGGCACCGCCACCGGCGAGGCGGCCGACGCCATCGCCGCCATCGAGCAGCAGGTGCGCGCGCGCTTCCCGATGATCCGGCGGCTCTTCATCGAAGCGAGCGAAGCGCCGGTCGACGCGGTCGCGACGGCATGAAGCGCGCCGTCGTCGGTCTTGGCTGACGACGGCTGCCGCCATTGCCTGAGCGTGCCGCGGCAACGCACGCCGCACGGTGGGAGGCTCATCCAGGAGATCGCCTCATGACCCCGAACCCCGCATCGCAGCACCAACCACGCAAGCCCGCCTCCGACGAGCCGGAGATCACGCAGGAAGAATCCGTGCCTACGGATGGCAAGGACGCCGAAGGCGAGGACCTGATGAAGAAGGTCGGCAACGACAAGCTCAAGGAGCCCGGCGACGCCGAACACAAGACGCGCGACACCTCCTGACATCCGGAGAATGCCGGCGCCGGGCGCGCCGTTCAGCGCCGGCCCGCGTGGCGCGTTGGTTTTTTCTTCTGCGCGGGAACGGCGATGCCCTACAGCCGCGGCGCCGGTCTCCCCGTCAAATCCTTCCCGTGTGCCACAACGATGGAGGAAGCAATGAAATGCGATGGCGCGGCCGACGCGGCCACGGAAGAGGAAAAGCAAGCACAGGAACAGGCGCAGGCGCAGCACGCCGAGACCCTGATGAAGGTCGGCGTGCCCGGCCTGGACGACGTGCTCGGCGGCGGCCTCACATCGAACCGGCTCTATCTCATCGAAGGCACGCCGGGTGCCGGCAAGACCACCATCGCGCTGCAGTTCCTGCTCGAAGGCGCGCGGCGCGGCGAATCGGTGCTCTACGTCACCTTGTCGGAAACCGCGGAGGAGCTCAAGGGCGTCGCGCAATCGCACGGCTGGGACCTGACGGGCATCGACGTGCGCGAGATGCTTCCGTCGGAAGCCACGCTCGAGCCCGACGAGCAGTACACGATGTTCCATCCGTCCGAGGTCGAACTCAGCGAGACGACGCTGCGCATCCTGTCCGACGTGGACGTGATCAAGCCCTCGCGGGTGGTGTTCGATTCGCTGTCCGAGCTGCGCCTGCTGGCCGGCAGTTCGCTGCGCTACCGGCGCCAGATCCTGGCGCTCAAGCAGTTCTTCTCGGGCCGCCAGTGCACCGTGCTGCTGCTGGACGACATGACCGCCATGAAGCATGACCTGCAGGTGCAGAGCATCGCGCATGCGGTGCTTCGGCTGGAGCAGACCCATTCCGACTACGGCACGGCGCGGCGCCGGCTGCTGGTGAGCAAGTACCGCGGCCAGCGCTTTCGCGGCGGCTACCACGACTACCGCATCGAGCGCGGCGGGCTGCGCGTGTTCCCGCGGCTGGTGGCGTCGGAGCATGCGGCCGCGCCCAACCAGGCGCGCATTCCGAGCGGCCTGGACGCGCTCGACATCCTGCTGGGCGGCGGCATCGAGCGCGGCACGAGCACGTTGTTCGTCGGCGCACCGGGCACCGGCAAGTCGACGGTGGCGGTGCAGTTCGCGCTGGCCGCGGCCCAGCGCGGCGAGTGCGCGGCGCTCTTCGTCTTCGACGAGAGCCTGCAGACGCTGCGCACGCGCTGCGAGAGCATGGGCATGCCGTTGTCGCAGTACATCGATTCGGGCCACATCCTGGTGCGGCAGGTCGATCCCGCCGAGCTGTCGCCGGGCGAGTTCGTGCACCTGATCCGGCTGGCGGTGACGGAGTCGAAGGCCGCGGTGGTGGTGATCGACAGCCTGAACGGCTACCTCAACGCCATGCCCGACGAGCGTTTTCTCATCGCGCAGCTGCACGAGCTGCTGTCGTACCTCGGGCAGGCCGGCGTGGCCACGCTGCTGGTGGGCGCGCAGCACGGCCTCATCGGCATGCAGATGCAGACGCCGGTGGACGCCAGCTACCTCGCGGACGCGGTGGTGCTGCTGCGCTACTTCGAACTCGACGGCGAAGTGCGCCAGGCCATCTCGGTGCTGAAGAAGCGCGGCGGTGCGCACGAGCGCAGCATCCGCGACTTCTCGATGACGGGCACCGGGCTGCAGGTGGGTGAGCCCCTGCGCAACTTCCGGGGCATCCTGACGGGCATCCCCGTGCCGATCGACGGCGTGCAGCGCGCATCGTGAGTGCGACGCCGCCCGCTGCCATCGAACAGCGCATCCTTCTGCGCACCATGACCTCGAGGGACGCCGTCATGGCCACCGCCGTGCTCGAACGCGCCCAGGTCGCTTCGCACGCCTGCCCCGATCTTTGCGCGCTCGTGCACGGCGTGCAGGAGGGGGCCGGCGCGGTGCTGCTGGCCGAGGAGGCGCTGTCCGATCCGGCCGCCGCCGCGCTGACCGAGGCGCTCGCCTCGCAGCCGCCGTGGTCCGACCTGCCGGTGCTGATCCTGGCGCGCCAGGGCGCGGACTCGGCGGTCATTGCCGATGCGATGCGCCGGCTGGCCAACGTCACGGTCATTGAACGGCCGGTGCGCGTGGCCTCGCTGGTGAGCACGGTGCGTGCGGCGCTGCGCGCGCGCAACCGCCAGTACCAGATGCGCGACCTGCTGAGCGGGCTGCGCGAGGCCGACCAGCGCAAGACCGAGTTCCTGGCCACGCTGGCGCACGAACTGCGCAATCCGCTGGCGCCGATGAGCACCGCGCTGACGCTGCTCAAGCGCAAGGCGCACGAGCCCGCCGAGGCGTTGCGCTACTACGAGCTCATGGGCCGCCAGATCGACCACATGGTGCGTCTGGTGAACGACCTCATGGAAGTCTCGCGCATCACGCGCGGCAAGATCGAACTGCGCATGGAGGCCGTGGCGCTCCCCGCGGTGATCAAGGACGCCCTTGAGCTGAGCCGGCCCATGCTCGAGGGCGCCAAGCATGCGCTGCGCATGGACCTGCCCAGCGAAGCGCTCGTGGTGCGCGGCGACGCGGTCCGGCTCACGCAGGTGTTCTCGAACCTGCTCAACAACGCCGCCAAGTACACGGCACCGGGCGGGCAGATCAACGTCGCGCTGCGGCGCGAGGCGCGCAGCGCCGTGATCGAGGTCCGCGACAACGGCGCCGGCCTGGCGCCCGACATGCTGCGCTCGATCTTCGAGATGTTCGTGCAGGTGAGCAGCACGTCGAAGGCCGCGCAGGGCGGATTGGGCATCGGGTTGACGCTGGTCAAGAGCCTGGTCGAACTGCACGGCGGCAGCGTCGAGGCCACCAGCGCGGGGCTCGGGCAAGGGGCGACGTTTTGCGTGCGCCTGCCGCTGATCGGCGACCGGGGCGGTCCGCAGCCCGTGCCGGCGCCTGCCATCGCGGGCTGGCCCGCCACGCTGCCGGGCACGGTGCTGATCGTCGACGACAACCGCGACGCGGCCGATGCGCTGGGCGACCTGCTGCGCTCGATGGGCGCCTCGCCGCGCGTGGCCTACAGCGGCGATGCCGCGCTCGCGCTGGTGGCCGAGGGGCCGCTGCCGGGGCTCGCGATCCTGGACATCGGCATGCCGGGCATGGACGGCTTCGAACTCGCGACCCGGCTGCGCGCCGACGCGGCACTGAGCGGCCTTGTGCTCGTCGCGCTGACGGGCTGGGGCCAGCAGGGCGACAAGGAGCGCATCGCCGCCGCCGGGTTCGACCACCACCTGCTCAAGCCGCTCGACCTAGCGGCGCTCCTTGCGGTGCTGCGCGGCACGGGAGGTTCCTCATGAATCGCCATGTCACCACGATCGCGTCGGGCCCCGCGGCGGGCGCGGGCAAGCCGCCGCTGTGGCACCGCTGCCGTCGCTGGGCGCTGCCGGTGCTCGGGCTCGTGGTGCTGGGCCTCCTGCTGTCGCACGCGCACAAGGTCGACTGGGCAGGTGCATGGGAGGCGCTGCAGCGCTATCCCGCGACGCTGCTGCTCGGCGTGCTCGGGGTCGCCACGCTGAGCCATGCGCTGTACGGATGCTTCGACCTGATCGGGCGGCGCCACACGCGGCATCGGCTGCCGCGCTGGCGAAGCTGGGCCATCGCGGTCGTGAGCTATGCCTTCAATCTCAACCTGGGGTCGCTGGTCGGCGGCATCGCGTTGCGTGCGCGGCTCTATGCGCGCGCCGGGCTGGACGAGGCCACGGTGGCGCAGATCGTCGGCATCAGCCTGGCGACCAACTGGCTCGGCTACGGGCTGCTGGCCGGCGGCCTGTTCGCGGCGGGCGCCATCGCGCCGCCGCGCGAGGCGCACCTGGGCGTCGACGCCTTTCGCGCGCTCGGCGTGCTGATGGTGCTGCTGGCCGTCGCCTACGTGGTGGCCTGTGTCTTCCTGCACGGCCGCCACTGGCAGGTGAAGGGACGGCGGCTCGAGCTGCCGTCGGCGCAGCTGGCGCTGGTGCAGCTCGCGCTCTCCAGCGTCAACTGGGCCGTGATGGGCGGCGCCATGTACCTGCTGCTCGGCCAGAAGGTGCCGTACGCGACCGTGCTGGGCGTGCTGCTGGCGGCGTCGATCGTCGGTGTGGTGACGCCGATCCCGGCCGGCCTCGGCGTGCTCGAGGCCGTCTACCTGGCGCTGCTCTCGGGCACCGTGCGCCAGGGCACGCTCATGGGCGCCGTGCTGGCGTACCGCGCGCTCTATTACCTGCTGCCGCTGGCCGGCGGCATCGTGCTGTACCTGCTGTTGGAGCGCTATGCGGCCCGCCATCCGGTCGGGCAGGAGGACGGGCAGGAGGACGTGCAGGGGCAGTGACCGATGGCGCGGTCCGCAGGGGCTGCCCGGTGGCTGCTCAGGGCGCCTGCGGCGGGGTGTCGTCGGGCGGCATCCGCCCCAGGCGCGAGGAGGTCGCGCGCTCGGTGCGGATCTTTCGCAGGGTGTTGGTCAACGCCTGCGGGCTCGTGTTGAGCTGCCGTGCTGCCTTGGCCGGGCGCATGCCCTCGACCAGCACGAGGCGCGCCGCCGCGAGGGACGGCGTGGCCTGCAGGTGCAGGATCCCGGCCACCTTCCAGAACTCGGCCGAGGTGAAGGTGCCGAGGTCCGGCGGCAACGAGCGCGACGGCACCGCCTGGCGCTTCTCGAAGCTGCACAGGGGCGCGGGGTCCATCTCCGCGACGCGGGCAATCATGGCCTCGATGTAGGCCTGCGTGGCGGGCGTGTTGGAAATCCAGTTCGAATGAACGACCAGCTTCGAACCGTCGTCGGGAAAGGTGTGCTCCCAGCTGACCCTCAATTCCGTCATGGCCGGCTCGCGAAACGAGCGCATCGATGGATGGCTGGCTTCGATGTGATTAATTCGCATGCGTGAAGTATGTCGCACCAACGCGAACTTCCTTTTTGTGGTGTCGCCAGTGTGACCGATTGTTGGTGTAGCGATTGTGGATTTTCGATGCGAAAGGCCGGCGCCGCAGTTGGCGCGTTGCGCTGGAAGAAGGGCGCACGCACGCACGCGCTCGCACCTTGTGCACGAACGGCGAGACGAAGACTTGTCAGCCTTGCGCCGATGCAGTCGCTGGCAGGCCCGACGCCTGTGGCAATTCCTGTGGGGTGCGAACCGGCGCAGGCGGCCCGCACTCGTCGGGCGTCTTGTGCGAGATGCCTCTCACGAGATGGCGGGGAATGTGGTGTGTCTTGATGAACTGCGCCAGCGCCTCGCTGCGCGCGGGCTCGGAGACCGGTAGAAACATGTGCAGTGCGCTCATGGTGTCGTTCCGTCGATGCCAGGCAGGAAGGCGGCGCGCCCGTGTACAGCGGCTTGGGTAACGGGTGGCTGGCGACCCCTGGCATGGCCGCCCGGCGAAGATTATGGGCGCCTGGATCAACCCCGATGGCACCGATGTCTTGGGCGTTCCGGCCGCGCCAGAATGCGTGCTTGTCAACAGGAGCACACCCCATGGCCCACGGCGTTAGCGCAACGATCGTCTCGACCGGCGTCAATTTCAATCACCGCATCCAGGTCGGCAAGTTCCAGCTCGTGGCGGACGAGCCGGCGTCGCTGGGCGGGCAGGGCGCGGGACCGGCGCCGTACGACTACTACCTGGCCGCGCTCTGCGCCTGCACCGCGATCACGCTGCGCATGTATGCCCAGCGCAAGGGCTGGGAGCTCGGCGAGTTCAAGGCCGAGCTGAGCTTCACGAAGGATGCGGACGGCAAGGCGCACATCCATCGCGTGCTGCACGCCAGCGGGCCGCTGACCGATGTGCAGTGGAGCCGTTTGCTCGAGGTGGTGGCCAACACGCCGGTCACGAAGACCATGCGTGAAGGCGCCGAGATCACGAGCGAGCGCGGGGCGGCGGCGGCCGTGGCCTGAGTAGGGCTCGCGACGGTTCTTGTGCTGGAAAGGTGAGTTCGGACGGAAGGTCCGTGGCTGACGCGGAAGCTTGCAGTCCGGCGGGCCTGGATGGTGCCGTCCGCTGTGGGGACGGCGCCTCCTCGTCGCGGACGAGGAGGTGTGTGTCGCGTCGCACGGCGAGGGTGGCCTCGCCGGCGTCAGCGACTCAGCGCATCAGCACTTCATGGCCGTGGCTTGTGCGGCGAAGGCGTCGGAAGCGGCCTTGCAGGCAGCGCCGAGTTGTGCGGCGTTGGCGCCGTAGCTGGCCCAGGTGGCCTTGGTCTGCTCGAGGCTGCCCTTGAGCGCGTCGGCGGCGGCACCGCTTTGCTTGCCCACGCAGGCGCTCACCTTGTCCAGGTATTCCTGGCATTCCTTGGGCACGTCGGCCGATGCCGTGGTGGTGGCAGCGGGCGCTGCGGCGGCCGGTGCGCTGGCGGCCGGAGCGGGTGCCGGCGTGGCCGGTGCCGTGGCCGCAGGTGCTGCGGGTGCGGCTGGTGCTGCGGGCGTGGACTCTTGCTTGGAGCAAGCGGTGATGGCAGCAGCCACGATGACGAGTGCGAGCAGTTTGTTCATTTCTTCTTACATGAGCGAGTTGGATGATGTGCCTCACGTCGTGTCCCCCGGCGCGCAGTTGCCGCGCAAGGAACGCAAGCATTGAGGCGGAAACAGTATCGTCGTGCCGTGTCCGGAAGGCCGCACGAATGCAACAGACGTGCATCTGCAACGACACAAAGAGCGTAACAATCGTTGCTTTGCGTTAAATATTGCCGGGTGTGGGGCGCGTTGCGGTGAGTGCCCGCGCGAGGGCACCTGTCCGGGGCGAAACAGGGGCGCTCACAGGCGGTGCGCAGGTCGCGCAAGGCGGCTAATCATTTGGTGTTACCTCGTCGTCGCAAGCGATGCGACAGCGGACCGGGGGTTGACGCAGGCCGACAAACTTGCATCCGGAGCAGGCTTGGCAGGTGGCGTGCAACGCTCGACGGGACGGCACGGCGGCACGGCCCGCGGCGCTCAAAAACAAGCGCGCCCGCTTACACCGGCCGGTGCAGTGCTGGAGGCAGAGGGCCTCGGGTTCTGCGTCTTACCGCCGCGTGCGCTCGGAGGGCGGGAGATCCTGGTCGGAACGCAGGACCGCCAGCATGCTCATGAGCGTCACGCCCGCAGCAAGACCGACCAGGAAGGCGAGGGCAACAAGGGAAGGGTCGGATGTCCACATTCGGTTCTAACGCCGGGCATCTCCCCACGGTTTACCAGTGTTTACACTAATTTGTCATGCCCGCATTGCCAAAGGTAAACAGACGAGCGCAAGAGGGTCGGCGCGCCCCGGCACACACCTGCCACACCCCGTGGCTATAGTCGTTCGACATGCAGCAACGGATCGAAGTCGTTTTTGTCTCGCGGCGCAATTCGCTGCGCAGCGTGCTGGCCGAGGCCTGCCTCGCTCACCTGGATTCGAAGCGTTTCGCGGTGCGCTCGTGCGGGCAGCCCGGGCGGCTCGCGGCGGACGTGCACCCCGCCGCCGTCGAGGCGCTGGGCAGCGCCGGCATGGCCTTGCCGACATCGCCGCCGCGCGGCTGGGATCTGTTCGCGCGCGCGGGGTCGCCCCGGGTGGATTTCGTCATCACGCTCGATCCGGCGCTCGAACCGCTGCAGCCGCGCTGGCCCGGCCAGCCTGATGCGGCGCTGTGGCCTTATCCGGACGTGGCGGGCGCCGATACCGGCCCGGACGACGCCGCGCACGGCGCGATCCAGGTGCTGTATTCGCTGCGTCGGCGGCTCGAATTGCTGATCAACCTGCCGCTTCTGGGCGCCGACCGCAGCGCACTGCGCGCCGACATCCGCGACATGGCGCACATGCGCTGACGCGCAGCGTCAGGGGTCAGAGGTCAGGGAATGGCGAGCCGGAGCACGAAGGTCTTGGTGTGCGGCTCGGTGAGAAACACCTGCGCGACCTGCCAGGCCTGTTCGTGCGCGTCGCGCCAGGCGGTCGCGTACTTGATGTCCAGGCGGGTCATGGGCGGCTCGTCGGGCTGCTCGAGCCGGCGCCAGAGCCGGTAGCAGTGCACGACCTGTCGGGGGGAGCCCAGCAGTTCCTCGAGTTTGATGCGGTAGGTGAACGCCGCCACCATCACGTCCCGCACCGTGACGTTGCGCCCCTCGACTTCGACGGTGTAGAGGTGTTCGGCGGTGTGCGTCTCATCCTTCATGCGGCGGCGGGGGAGGCAGGCAGATCGGGCGGACGCGCGGAAAGGGAGAGACGGATCACGGCCGCTCCATCCTAGACGGCGCGGCGCTTCGGTTCGAGTGCCGAAAGTCATGCCGGTGTTTACACATGAGGTCCCTTTTCTCGCGCTGGGCGTGAAATTGTTATCAAAAGAAATTAAATGCTAATACCTAGGGACTATTTGCTCGGCTGGCGTCGGTAGTAGCCCTAGGATTCACTCCGTCATGAGCGCCACACAGCAACATCTTTTCGTCGAACTGCCCGACGGTTGGTCCAGCAAGATCGACATCCGCCAGACCGCAGCTGGCCGTTATGCGGGCGTCGCCGAACTCAGCTTGCGCGGGCTCAAGCGCGGCGTGGTCGTCTTCATGCAGCAGCCTTCGATGGACGCCGCGGTGGCGCGCGTGCGCCTGCGCGCCAGCCAGTTCGCCCGCGAGCGCCTGTCGCTCGCCGAAACCCGCACGGCCCTGCAGCCGGGCTGACCGGACGCATCGCCTGGCGGTTGAAGTTTTTCTATTCCAGCCATCGGGATTGCCAAATCCGCTGCGCCCGTCGGCGGGGCACCATCGGGTGCTACCGATGGAGTGCATGCCATGTTGAAGAATTTCAGGAAAGCCGCAGGCGCCGCCATTTCGCTGGCCGGGCTCGTCGTGCTGGTGACCCAGCAACTCTGAACGCCCGTCCCTTCTTTGCGCATGGCGTCGCTCAGCGGCGGGGCGACAGCAGCGGCGACGTCGGCACCACCGGCGGCGGACGCTGCGGATGCACCGAGGTGCCGAAGGTGTTGCCCATGCGATGCCCGGTCGCCGCGCGATTGAACAACCCCAGCTGATTGCCCGGGCGCTGCGTGATCGCTTCCGAGGCGAGCCCGGGCGCCGCGTCGTCCGGCCCGCGTGCCGGCAGGGTGGGCGAGAGCTTGCGGGTCAGGCAGTCGTAGGCGGGCGTGCGCTCGCCGTTCACCACCACTTCAACGCAGCTGCTGTCGCCGTCGTCGGCCGACGATGGCTGCGCAGCCGCGCCGACGCAAGCCACGCCGAGCGCCACACCCCACAGCCACACACCGACGTGCATCGTCGTCCCCTGAAGAAAAGATGAAGGATCGCCGAGCGGATGCGGCGATCGACCGCGCAGTCTGGACTGCTTGCAAGACAGGAAGAAGACGGTTGTCGAAGGGCTGACCGTCGTTGTGGTGAAGGCCGTCGTGCCCCCACCCCGACCCTCCCCCGGGAGGGGAGGGAGAAATACAAACACAGGCAAGCGATGGCCTGGCGGTCTTGCTCCTTCCCCTCCCGGGGGAAGGCCGGGATGGAGGCAAGCGGCCGTCGATGAAGCACCGCTTCACGACCAAAAACAAACAAGGGCCTCCCACGCCGAGGCCCTTCTTCTTATCCGCGCGAACCCCACCGCGCCGGACCTCCTCCCGATTTCTTGATGAAGTTTTCGTGACAAACGGCAGTCGCCGCGCGCGCCGTGCGTCTAGGTATCGGTACGCAGCAGCGACATGAAGGCTCTCCACCATGAGCCGCTGCCACGCGAGCTTCATCCTTGAGAACCGAGCTGTAAATGCATGACATGAAGAACAACGCGCCGCCGACCTGCTGGAGAGCGGTGTGGCTGGCAGTGATGGCGATCGGTGCCCCGATGGGCGCCTTCGCACAAGCACCTGCCGCTGTCTCCACGCCGGCGCCGGCCGCGGCCGCGGCCACCGAGCCGGCCCGCAAGGTCGACATCGCCGAATACATCGTGCGCGGCAACACCGTGCTCGACGCCCGCGCCATCGAAAACGCGGTCACGCCGTTCCTCGGCCCCGAGCGCACGCTGAAGGACGTGGAGGGCGCACGCGACGCGCTGCTCGCGGCCTACCAGGCGGCGGGCTACCAGTCGGTGTACGTCGACCTGCCTGAACAACAGGTCACCCAGGGCGTGGTGTTCCTGCAGGTCAACGAGACCCGCGTGGGCCGCGTGCGCGTGGTGGGCGCCGAGTACAACTCGCCCCTCGACGTGCGCGACCAGGTGCCGGCGCTGAAGGAGGGCGGCGTGCCCAACTTCAACACCGCGCAGGCCGAGCTCACCGCGCTCAACCGCGGCCCCAAGCGCCAGGTGATGCCGCTGGTGCGACCCGGTGCGATGCCGGGCACGATGGACGTCGACCTGAAGGTCGAAGACCAGAGCCCGTGGCGCGGCAGCGTCGGCCTCAACAACGACTACAGCGCCGACACGCGCAAGCTGCGCGCCAGCGCTTCGCTGGGCCACGACAACCTCTGGCAGATGGGCCACAGCGCTTCCATCAGCTTCTTCGGCGCGCCGCAGGACCTGAACCAGACGCAGGTGTTCTCGGCCTCGTACAACGCGCCGCTCAAGGGCACGAACTGGAGCCTCGAAGCCAACGCCTTCGTGTCCGACAGCAACGTGGCCACCGTCGGCGGCACCACCGTGCTGGGCAAGGGCCACTCGATCGGCCTGAAGGCGACCTACACGGTGCCGAACAGCGGCAACTGGTGGCACGCCTTCAGCGTGGGCATCGACTTCAAGAACAACAAGGAAGCGCTGACGCTCAAGGGCAGCGGCGACACGGTGCCGCTCAAGTACGCGCCGATCACGCTGTCGTACTCGGGCTTCCGCCAGACCGACAAGAGCCAGTACGGCGTGGGCGTGTCGCTGGTGGCGGGCACGAGCAGTTCGTTCAAGTACGGCAGCGACTGGGAGGCCTTCGACTACAAGCGCTACAAGGCCTCGCCCAGCTTCATGGTGCTGAAGACCGACCTCAACGGCGCGCACAGCTTCGAAGGCGGCACGCAGGTGGCGTTCCGCGTCAACGCGCAGATGACCGACTCGCCGCTCGTCTCGAGCGAGCAGATCGCCGCGGGCGGCATGAACTCGGTGCGCGGCTATCTCTCGGCCGAAGCCACGGGTGACTATGGCGTGGTCGGCTCGGTCGAACTGCGCAGCAAGCCGCTCACCTTCCTGGGCAGCACCGTCGAGAACTGGCGCGTGTACGCCTTCGTCGATGCGGCGCGGCTGCGCCTGAAGAGCCCGCTGCCCGAGCAGGCCGAGCGCTTCTCGCTGTATTCGGTGGGCGTGGGCACGACCTTCAAGGTCGGCACCTATTTCTCGGGCCGCGTCGACATCGGCTATCCGCTGGTCGACGGGCCGCGCACCAAGAAACACGACCCGCAGGTGAATTTCAGCATCACTGCGAGCTACTGACGGCCTTTCCTCTTTCATTCGATTTTTTTCTCATTCCACGAGCTTTCCGGAGAACCCTGTCATGCGACGACTTCTTTTCATCGCGCTCACGCTGTTGAGCACGCTCCTGCCGGGCCTGGCCCATGCCTGGTGGCAGGCCGAGTGGGCCTACCGCAAACCCGTCACCATCGACGGCGGCCCGCAGGCCGGCGCCATCGGCAGCGATGCCGGCCGCGTGCCGGTGCTGGTGCGCCTGCACACGGGCAACTTCAAGTTCGAAGGCGTGAGCGAGACCGGCGCCGACCTGCGCTTTGTCGCGGGTGACGACAAGACCGTGCTCAACCACCAGATCGAACAGTTCGATCCGCTGCTGGGCATGGCGCTGATCTGGGTCGACGTGCCCAACGTCTCGGCCGGCACGCCGCAAAAGCTCTGGATGTACTACGGCAACCCCAAGGCCCCGGCCTCGGGCAACGGCCAGCGCAGCTTCGACCCCGACTACACGCTGGTCTATCACTTCGCCGAAGGCGCGGTGCCGCCGCGCGACACCACGGCCTACGGCAACAACGGCCAGACTGCGGCGGTGCCCGTCGAAGGCACGGTCATCGGCAAGGGCGCGCAACTCGGCAGCGGCGCGCTGATGCTGCCCGCCACGCCGTCGCTGGCCGTGACGGCCGGCGGCACGCTGACCTTCTCCGCCTGGGTGAAGCCCGATTCGCTCGGCGCGCGCCAGGCGATCTATGCGCGCCGCGACGGCGCCGGCGAACTCGTGGTCGGCATCGACCAGGGCGTGCCCTTCGTGCAGGTGAACGGCCAGCGCAGCACACCGGGCCAGCCGATGCAGGCCGGCCAGTGGTCGCACCTTGCGGTGAAGGCCGAAGGCGACAGCGTCGCGCTGTATGTGGGCGGCCGTCCGGCCGTGTCGCTGGCGGCCAAGCTGCCTGCGTTGAACACCGCCGCCGCGATTGGCGCCGATGCACCGGCCGCAGCCGCTGCGTCGGGCACTGCGCCCGCCGAAGGCTTCGCCCCGTTCACCGGCGCGATCGACGAAGTGCGCCTGTCGAAGGTTGCTCGCCCCGACGCGCTCCTGCTGGCCGACGCCGTGTCGCAAGGCGCCGAGTCGCGCCTGGCCGCTTTCGGTGCCGACGAGCAGCAGGCGGGCAAGAGCCACTTCGGCTTCATCCTGGCCGCGATGCCGCTGGACGCGTGGATCGTCGTCGGCCTGCTGGGCCTGATGATGGTGCTGTCGTGGGCCATCATGATCGGCAAGGGCCGCAACTTCGGCGCCACCTCGCGCGCCAACGCGACCTTCATCGAGCACTTCCGCGAAGCGGCCGGCGCGCCGCTCGACCGCCTGGCCACCAACAACACCGTGCCGCAAGAGGTGCGTACCGATTCTTCGCTGTGGCGCCTGTATGAAGTGGCCATCGAAGAGATGCGCCGCCGCCACGACCGCGGCTACGACCTGAACGCCGTGTCGGCCTCCACCATCGGCGCCATCCGCGCCGCGATGGACGGCGTGATGGTGCGCGAGACCGAGCGCATGTCCAAGCGCATGAACTGGCTCTCGACCACCATCGAAGGCGCACCGTACGTGGGCCTGTTCGGTACCGTGATCGGCATCATGCTGGTGTTCGTGGTGGCGGCCATGGCCGGCGCCGTGGACATCAACTCGGTCGCGCCCGGCATGGCCGCCGCGCTGCTGTGTACCGCTGCCGGCCTGGGCGTCGCGATTCCCGCGCTGTTCGGCTACAACTGGCTGGCCTCGCGCTCGGACGCCATCGGCGCCGACATGGCCGTGTTCGTCGACGAGTTCGTCACGCGCCTGGCCGAAGAGCAGGGCGAGGGCCGCTCGCTGCCGGTGGCCGTGCAGGCGCGCCGCGCCTGAGGACCGCGCACCATGGCAAACACAGCCGCGAAGTTCGCCGTGCGCAAGCGCACGGGCGGCATCAATATCACGCCCTTCGTCGACGTGCTGCTGGTGGTGCTGGTGATCTTCATCCTCACCAGCAACGCCAGCATCCCGGGCATCAAGGTCGACCTGCCGAAGGCCAGCGCCTCGGTGGCGCTTGAGAAGCCCAAGACCAAGGCCATCACGATCGACAACGCGGGCAACGTGTTCCTCGACGCGTATCCGGTCACGCTGCCCGAGCTCGAGGAGCGCCTGCGCACAGAGAAGGCGCTGTCGCCCGACTTTCCCGTGATCGTGCGCGGCGATGCCAGCGTGCAGTACGCGAAGGTGGTCGACGTGCTCGACCTGCTGCGCCGCATCGAGCTGAACCAGATCGGCCTCGTGACCGGCAAGCAGAAGTGAGGACCGCAGCGTGAACCCTCGCGACCCGATTTCTTCTTCTGCCTCGCCTGCGCCGCGCTCCAGCGGCGCAGGTGGCACGGCCGCGCTCTGGCGCCGCTGGGGCGGGATGGTCATCGGCCTGGTGATCGTCGTGGCGCTGGCGCTGCTCGTGTGGCGGCTGTTGTCCGACACCGCGAGCCAGAAGCGCGTGGTGGCCGATGCGCCCACGCTGATGCTGCCGCCGCCCCCGCCACCGCCGCCCGAACCCGAGAAGCTGCCCGAGCCCGAGCCGGAAAAGATCAAGCCCGAAGTGGTCGAGCCCGAGCCCAAGCCGGTCGAGCCGCTCGAAGCCCCGAAGGACGACGCACCGCCCAGCCCGTCGAAAGACCTGGGCGACCCCGTGACCATGGACAGCGCCGGCCAGGCTGGCAACGACGCCTTCGGCATCCAGGCCGGCAGCGGCGGCGGCATGAGCGGCACCGGCGGTGGCGGCGGTCTGGGCAGCGGCTCGTATGCGCGCTACGTGTCGAGCATGTTGCAGCAGGCGCTGTCGCGCGATCCGCGCACGCGCCAGCTGGTGTTCGACGACATCCAGATCGACCTGTGGCTCGGCGCCGACGGCAAGACCACGCGCGCCCAGCTGGTGCGCGGCACCGGCACCGAGGACATCGACGAAGCCGTGCTGGCGCTGCTGCGCGGGCTCGACCGCATCGAAGAACGTCCGCCGGCGTCGATGCGCTTTCCGATGCGCGTGTCCATGAAGGGACGCCGGCCGTGATCCGCATGACTTTCCATCTTTCTACGGCCGACGCCCGGCCCGACGACTCCTTCCCTCCAGTGAACGAAGCGATGAACACCCTCCACAACACCCTCCCGCGCCGGGGCGCGATGCCGGCCCTGCGCCAGTGCGCGCTCGCGGCGGCCGTGGCCTCCGCCTTCGTGCTGTCGGCCGGCACCGCCATGGCCCAGACCGCCGCCGCACCCGCCGGCGAATCCGCGATGGTCAAGCTGATCCGCGGCCTCATCCAGAGCGGCACGCTCGCCAAGGACGTCGGCGAAGCGCTGCTGGCGCAGGCCCAGACCGAAGCCATCGCCGCGCAGCAGGCGCAGCGCCAGGCGGCCGTGTCGGCCACCGCGGCATCGGCCACGGTCGCAGGCGGCATGCGCCTCGAAGCCGGCGACGTGCGCGTGCCCTACATCTCGCAGACCGTGCGCGACCAGATCCGCGACGAGGTCAAGGCGCAGGTCATGGCGCAGGCCAAGGACGAAGGCTGGGCCGCGCCCAACGAGACGCCCGAGTGGAGCAAGCGCATCCGCTTCGAAGGCGACGTGCGCGTGCGCAACGAATCGCGCAGCTACGCCGGCAACAACAGCGACATCGAGATCAACTGGCCCTCGCTCAACCAGGGCAGCGGCTACGACGTCAACCCGAACACCAACCTGTCGCTGCCGTCGATCCTGAACACCCGCCAGGACCGCCGCAACCTGTTCCGCGCCCGCGCCCGCGTCGGCCTGCTGGCCGACCTGTCGGAGAACACCAAGGCCGGCGTGCGCCTGGCCTCGGGCAGCGACGAGAGCCCCGTCTCGACCACCACCACGCTGGGCGGCGGCCTGGGCAAGAAGAGCGTGTGGCTCGACCAGATGTGGATCTCGCACAAGCCGACCGACTGGCTCACCGTGACTGGCGGGCGCTTCGGCAACCCCTTCATGTCGACCGACCTGCTGTATTCGAGCGACTTGAACTTCGACGGCATTGCCGCGCAGTTCGACAAGAAGCTCTCGGCGAACCGCGACCTCTCGCTGTTCGGCACGCTGGGCCTCATTCCGCTCGAGTACTCGGCCGACGGCTCGCCCACGCGCAGCCAGCGCAAGATGAAGAGCGAGAACAAGTGGCTGCTCGGCGCGCAGGTGGGCGCCGACTGGAAGATCAACGAAGACAACCGCGTGCGCGGTGCGCTGGCGTACTACAACTTCCGCAACATCAGCGGCCAGGTCTCCGAGCCCTGCGCGCTGTATGCGGGCGCCGACGGCTGCAGCACCGACTGGTCGCGCCCGGCCTTCATGCAGAAGGGCAACACGCTCATGCTGCTGCGCGACATCTCGCTGGACCCGCTCAACCCGGCCGGCACGCCGCAGCCGCAGTACGTGGGCCTGGCCTCGAAGTTCCGCCTGATCGACCTGAACCTGCGCTGGGACACCCAGGTGGCCGGCAACAACCTGCGCCTGGACGCCAACTTCGTGCGCAACAACGCCTACGACGCCAACGGCATCTGGGCCCGCGGCGGCCTTCGCGGCGCCATCGTGAACAACTTCGGCCCGACCGGCGGCACCACGCAGTCCGACTTCAAGAGCGGCGGCAATGCCTACATGGTGCAGGCCACCTACGGCAAGCCGGCACCGGCCGCGCGCGGCGACTGGAACGTGCTCGCGGGCTACAAGCGCATCGAGCCCGATGCCATGCCCGACGGCTACAACGATTCGAGCTTCCATGGTGGCGGCACCAACGCGCGCGGCTACTTCCTGGGCGGCTCGTACGCGATCGACAAGAACATGTGGTTCACCGGCCGCTGGATCTCGACCAAGGAGGTCTACGGCCCGCCGCTGTCGATCGACACCTTGCAGCTTGAATTCAATGCGCGTTTCTAAGCAAAAGAAGGAGTTCGCCGTGTCCCGAACGATCTTTCCGGCGCTGGCCCTCGCCGCACTGGCCGCCACCGCCGGTGTGGCGCAGGCCCAGCAGGCGCAAGGCGCGAGCATGGAGGAGCGGCTGCGCGCGCAGCTGCGCACCACCACCACGCAGTTGCAGCAGGCGCAGAACGAGCTGGCCGCGCTCAAGGCCGGTCAGCCTGCGGGTAAGGCGCCCGCGTCATCTGGCGCGGCACCGGCCGCTTCCGAGTTCGAGACGCTGAAGAAGGAACTGGCCGCCAGCCAGGCCCAGCTCGCGTCCGAGCGCCATGCACGCGGGCAGGCCAGTGCCGGCAACGCGCAGCTGCGCGAGCAAGCCCAGGCCGCGAGCGAGAAGGCGGGCGCGCAGATCGCGCAATACCGCGGCGCCTACGACGAACTGCTGAAGATGGCGCGCGCCTCCGAGGCCGAACGCCAGCGCCTGGCCGGCGAGGCTGCGCTGCAACGCACCGCGCTCACGCAGTGCGAAGCGAAGAACACGCAGCTGTACGCCGTCGGGCAGGAAGTGCTGCGCGCCTACGAAACCATGGATGTGGGCAGCGTGCTCGCCTCGCGCCAGCCCTTCGCGGCGCAAAGCCGCGTCAAGTACGAACAGATCGCGCAGCAGTACGGCGACAAGCTCTACGAGAGCCGCTTCGACGTGCGCGCCGTGAGCGCGCCGGCACCGGCGGCCGCTGCTGCCGCGTCTGCACCCACCACGCAAGGAAAGCCGCAATGACCCACCCACAAGCAACCCCCGCAGCCGTGATCGGCCGGCGCTTGCGCGCCGCCGCCGGCGTGCTGCTCGTCTCGTCGGTCGGCGTGGCCGCCGCGCAGCAACCCGTCGCGCCCGGCCCCGCCGTGGTCGCGCGCATCGGCGAGGTCACCATCGGCCAGGACGAAATCGAGAAGCTGCTGCAGACCCTGCCCGAGGCCGAACGCGCTGCTGTCAAGGCCGACCGCGCGAGCCTCGACGGCTGGCTGCGCCAGCGCCTCGTGAGCGAAG
Organism: Variovorax sp. EBFNA2; assembly: GCF_033802765.1. Lineage (NCBI taxonomy): Bacteria > Pseudomonadati > Pseudomonadota > Betaproteobacteria > Burkholderiales > Comamonadaceae > Variovorax > Variovorax sp. EBFNA2. Next base: position 4,181,264 of record NZ_CP138496.1, on the reverse strand, counting down.
CGCTGCTGCGCGACGCCCGCGCCAAGGGCTGGGCCGACCGGCCCGACGTGAAGGCGAAGATCGACGCCGCCACGCGTGAGATCACTGCGCGCATCGTCGCCACCAGCTACCTCGAGTCCGTGAGCCAGGTGCCCGCCAACTTTCCGTCGGACGCCGAGGTGAAGGCCGCCTACGACCAGGGCAAGACCGGCTTCAACCTGCCGGCCGCCTACCGCGTGGCGCAGATCTACCTGGCCACACCCGACCGCGACCCGGCCGCCATCGCCAAGGTGCGCGACGAAGCGAACCGCCTGGCGAAGCAGGCCCGCACCGGCGACTTCGCCGCGGTGGCGCGCGCCAGCTCGCAGGACCGCCGCAGCGCCGAGCGCGGTGGCGAGGTCGACACGCTGCCGCTCGCGCGCATCCTCCCCGAACTGCGCGACACCGTGGCCAAGCTCAAGCAGGGCCAGGTCAGCGAACCGGTGCAGGCCGAGGCCGGCTTTCACATCGTCAAGGTGCTCGACACCCAGCCCGCGCGCACCGCCACGCTCGAGGAGATGAAGCCCCAACTGCAGGCCGCGTTGCGCCAGCAGCGGCAACAGCAGCTGGTGCAGGCCTACATGGCCCAGCTGGCGCCGCCCGCGCAAGTGAGCATCGACAGCGCCGCGCTCGACGCCGCGCTCAAGAAAACCAACTGAACCCATTTCCCCTTTTTCCGAAAGAAGAACCACACCATGAACACCACCGCCACGACCCCGGAAGCCGACGACATCGCCGCCACGCCGGCCCCGTTCGACATGCTCGACGCCGTCACGCCCGACCAGGTGTCGGACGCCATCAAGGCCGCCGGCGGCGCCGTCACCGCCATCGAACAGGATGGCGTGGTGCGCCTGCACAGCGCCAGCCACGGCATCGGCTTCCAGGTGCTGTGGGGCAACGCCGTCACCACCACCCAGTACACCGACTTCACCCTGAGCTGCCCGCTGCGCGTGCAGGGCGGCACGCTGCCCGAGGCCGTGCTTGCCGCATGGCACCGCAGTAAGCGCTTCGCGCGCGTGGCACAGCACGGTGATTTCGTCGTGCTCGAGATGGACGTCGTCGTGGCCGGCGGCGTCAGCCCCGCCTACCTGGCCTTTGCCGTGCGCCTGTGGATGCAGATGATGGGCGAGTTCTTCCTGCACCTGCGCAACTACGGCCCCGCTGCTGAAACGCGCGGCGATGCGGCCAACGGCGAAGCTGCTGCTGCTGCCCTCCAGGGTGTGCCCGCCGCCGCGTGATGCTGCCCATGCGCGCCGCACCCGGCCTGTCGGTGGACGACCACCACAGCCATCCCACGCACGACTCGCCCACGGGCCGCGCCATCCAGGCCGCGGCCCGCCAGGCCCAGCGCGCGCGCCGCGCCGAGACCGTGCGGCTGCGCCAACGCGCCGCGCTGCTCGAACTGCTGGTGCAGACCATGGCGGAGCTGCACATCTCGATGGCCGAGCTCAATGCGGCGCGCAAGGCGCTGGCGCCTGCGTGGCGGCAGGTGGGGGAGGAGGGCGCTTTGCTCAATCGCGATCCGGGGCGCTGACGCAACGCGGCAAGGCGGCGGGAGGGTAGGGCAGAATCGCCCGCCGCCCACGTTCCCGAAAGGCCGCACCCGTGACGACGCCCACCCGCTACGCCCAGATCGCCCAGACCACGCCCACGGGCGCCGCCATCGCAGAGAAGGTGGCGCAGGCCTACGACCTCGGCGAGGTCCGGTCGTGCGAGTTGCTGCGGCGCAGCTTCAACCATGTCTACGGTCTGCAGTTTGCCGACGGCCGCCGCGCCGTTGCACGCCTGAGTGCCGATCGTCCGCGCGGCGCCCCCAACATCGGCTACGAAACGGCGCTGCTCGCGCACCTGAAGGCCAAGGGCGTGCCCGTGGCCGGCGCGCTGGCTGCACGCGATGGCGCACATGCTGTCGCGATGGACTTGCCCGAGGGCGAGCGCCCGTTGATCCTGTTCGAGCACCTCGATGGCGACATCCCCGGCGACATGCTGCCCGACGTGGAGGCCACCGGCCGCGGCCTGGCGCTGTTGCACGAAGCCGCGCAGGACTACCACGGCCCCGCCAGCCGCTACACGCTGGAATTGCCCGACCTGCTGCACGCGTCGCTGGAGCGCTTGCAAGCCGCGCCCACGATGACCGACGCGCTGCGTCCGGAGTTCAGCGCCATCGCGCGCACGCTCGAAGCCCGCATCACCGCGATGCCGGTCCTGACGCGTGTCCATGGGCACGGCGATTGCCACGGCATGAACAACTTTGTGACGGAAGGCCTGGACGGAACGCGCGTTGCCTCGTTCTTCGACTTCGATGACGCGGGCCCTGGCTGGTTGGCCTACGACCTGTGCGTGTACCTGTGGGCGATGCATCCACGTACCGTGGGCGGAACGCTCGATGCGACATTGCTGGCGCGTTGGCGCAGCTATCTGGCGGGCTACCGCAGCGCGCGCCCGCTGCCTTCGGCGGATGTCGAGGCCATCGCCGCATTTCTCGCGGTGCGGCAGTTCTGGCTCATGGGGGAACACGCGGGCCGCATCGCGGTGTGGGGCACGCAGTCGATGTCGACGAGCTGGCTGCGCACGCAGGTGAAGATGTTGACGGCGTGGGCGGAGTTGCAGACGCCGGAGTGAGAGGGCGGGTCAGGCTGCTTGCGCGACCCAGCCTCTGAACGCCATGCCCGCATAGAACAAGCGGATGTTGGTGAAACCCGTCTCTTCCAGCAATGCTTCTTCCTGTTCCGGGCTGAGCAGCGACAGCGTCGAACCGATGGCTGTTGCCGCCTTGCGCGCGTTGTCCGGATCGACACCGGAAGCTGCCGCGAAAGCGACATAACGCGAGAGCCACAACTCCCGCTCTCCCTCCGCCTGAGGAAAGCTGAGATGCGCCATGACGAACGGCGCACCGGGTTTCAGGCGGCGACGAATTTCCATCAACGTCGACCTGCGTTCATCGAGCGTCAGGAAGTGCATCGTCAGCAGGCAGGTCGCTGCATCGAAAGGGCCTTCGGGGGCGGTGTCTGTGTAGCCATGGTGCAGCGCGACACGCTCGGCAAGCGGGCCGAGCGTTTCCGCAGCGAGATCGAGCATGGGCTGTGACGGATCGACGCCGACGAAATGCCATCGGGGATGCGCCTGCGCGAGCACCTTCAACTCCATGCCGCCACCGGCGCCGATGACCAGCACGTTCGCCGCATCCGGTGCCCGTTCGGCGACGAGCAGGGCCGCCATCGTCTGCAGGTCGTGCAGGCCTGGTACTAGGCGGGCGGTTTTCTCGGCGTAGTTGTTGGTGGCGGATGGAGCGCTGAAGGTGGGCGTGGGCTGGGACATTTCGCCAGTCTATGTGGGCGTTGCGTGCTTCGCAGGCGTGGGGTATCTAGCAGAATCTGGCCCGGAAGCGAATGCCCATCCGGGTGCACGCGTCACGGGGTTTCAGAACAATGACTGACGACGACACCTTCGACACAGAACTCTCACCCGCTGAGCGTGAGCGGGTAGCCAAGCTACCAGAGCCGGACCTGGCGCTCATCGATGCGGCGCTTCTGTCGCAAGCGTCCAGTCAATGGCGGAAGGTGGCGCGCGTGGTTGGCATGGCGATGCTGTCGATGCCCGATCACCTGGAGGATGTTCCTGATGCCTTCTTCGCGAAACGGGTCGCGCTGCTCGTCGCGTCGGGGCGATTGGAGTCGCAGGGCGACCTTCGGCGCATGCGGTTCAGCGAGGTGCGGTTGGGTTCGGTCTGATCAACCTGCAACAGCCTCAAGCCAACGTCGATACGCGCTCAGCGCGAGACACCCTCGCAAGCCGCCACGTCATCCCGATCCCGACAACCGTCGCGATCAACCCCACCAGGAACACACTCGAGTGACCGTAGTGGTCGGCAATCAGGCCCGCCATCGGGCCGGTGACGCCGTACGCCAGATCCTGGAACGCCGCGAAGCCGCCGATGGCCGTTCCGCGCAGATGGGCGGGCACGCGCTTGACGGCCTCCAGTCCCATGGCGGGGAACACCATCGAGCATCCCATGCCGGTCAGCAATGCGCCCACCATGGCCACGACGGGATGGGGCGCCAGCCAGAGCAGCGCCTGGCCCACAGCCTCGATCGCCAACGAGACCAGCGCCACCTGGGTGCCGCCGATGCGGTCGGGCAGGCGACCCGCCAGCAGTCGCACCAGGACGAAGCCAACGCCGAAGCAGGTCAGTCCATAGCCGGCACCCTGCCAGCCATGGGCCAGGAAGTACAAGGGAAAGAACGCGCCCAAAGCCGCAAAGCCGACGCCTTGCAAACCCACGACCGCGCCTTGCTTCCAGATGAGTCCCAGCACATCGGAGAACGGTGCGCGGCGCCCTTGTGCAGACACGGCGGGGGCAATGGACCAGAGCATCGCGCCACTGACGAGCGGCAGGGCGATGCTGCCCGCCATCAGGCCGGCGAAGCCGAGCCTTTCCAACAGCCAGAGGCCCAGAGGACCGCCGACCGCAAACGCGCCATACATGCCGGTGCCGACAAGCGCCATGACCTGGCCCGAACGCGCGGGGCCCATGGCCGCCATCGCCCAGCCCAGCATGCCGACGAGCGCGAAGCTTTCGCCGAGGCCCAGCACGAGACGCCCGATCAGCAGAACCAGGTACGCGCCGACGCCATGGCCCAGCACCGGCAGCGAGGAGGCCCAGCACAGGAGCGACGCAGCCGCATAGAGGACAAGGCCCCGGAACATGGCGAACTTGCCGCCGCGTTCATCGGCCAGCCGGCCCGCCCAGCCGCGACTCAGGATGGTGGACAAGAACGCAATGCCGACGCCCAGGCCGGACGCGACATTGCCCATGCCCAGCGTCTGCGACACATGGAGCGTTACCGCCGGCATCGACATGGCGACGGACAGGTAGGCGAAAAAAAGCGCGAGGGTCATCCAGACCAGGGTGCGCAGGGAAGAAGAGTTTGTTTTTTGGACGTTCGTCATTGAGCGCCGCTCCTTGAATTTTCAAAGGCGGCACCGGCCGGTCGAATGAGCGGGGACGATGAGTGCCGAAGCGACCAACGCACACCGCCAGTCGGCCGCGGGTGCCACTGGTGATGCGTTGGTTGACGTAAACGCTTACGGCTGGATGGAGCTCTGAAGAGATCAGAGTCGATTTTTGCAGCGCCGATTCTAGCCACGCGAGATCGAGATCGCGCTTCCTGTCCGGCTAAAGTCGGATGGACTCCACGTGTTTGATCTCATGAACCACATCACCATCGACTACCGTCACAACGTTCCTCTTGATCCCGTCGACGTCGCCCGCGTCTTCGATCAGTCCGGCATCAAGCGTCCCACCACCGATCTCGCCCGCATCGCGCGCATGTTCGCCGCGCCCAGCCTCTTGCTGTCGGCATGGGTCGGCGACGAACTGGTGGGGCTGTCGCGCTCGCTGACCGACCATGCGTACTGCTGCTACCTGTCGGACCTGGCGGTCGACAAGAAGTACCAAGGCCATGGCATCGGCACGGAACTCGTGAAGCGCACGCAGGCGATCATCGGCGACGAGGTGTCGTTGATCTTGCTGTCGGCCCCCGACGCGATGTCTTACTACCCGACGCTCGGCTTCGAGCTCGCGCAGAACGCGTACGTCATCCGGCGGAAGAAGTAAGCAGGGCCGCTGTTCAGCGGCTCACTATGTCCGTCGTGACCCCGGCAGGCCGGCCTTCGCATCCAGCAGGTGCCCCAGCGGCAGCGCCGCCTCCGACTTGATCTCGCGCAGCACGATGCTCGAACGCACGTGCGTCACGCCGGGCAGGCTGAACAGCACCTCGTGCAGGAAGCGCTCGTAGTGCTTCATGTCCGGCACAGTCACGTTGAGGATGTAGTCGGCGGGCCCGGTGGCCGACACGCAGCGAATGATCTGCGGGCTCGCGGCCACGGCTTCTTCGAAGCGTTGCACCATCGCCTCGCTGTGCCGGTCGAGGTTCACTTCGGCCACGGCCGACACATGCAAACCCACCAATTCGGGATCGACGAGCGCGGTGTAGCCGCGAATGACGCCGGCCGCTTCCATGTCCTTGATGCGCTTCCAGCAGGGCGTGGGCGACAGGCCCACGGCCTCGGAAATCTGCTGCACGGTCTGCCGCCCGTCATGCTGCAGTGCAGAAAGAATCTTGAGGCAATGCTCGTCAAGAGAAACAGAACCGACGTTCATCGTGATTTTCGAGTGGATTCTTCTTCAAACAAGGGTCTGCGCCAGTGTATTGAAGAAACACTTACTCGGGGGGCGGCAGAACAATTCCGGGCATGAACGCCCCACACCCAGCGACCGCACTCAGACGGCCCGACTACCAACTGTCCGACAACCTCTGGGCCAATGCCGGCTCGGTCTTCCTCACCGGCACGCAGGCGCTGATCCGCATCCTGGTGATGCAGAAACAGCGCGACGCGGCGCGCGGCCTGCACACGCAGGGCTTCGTGAGCGGCTACCGCGGCTCGCCGCTGGGCATGGTCGACCAGGCCATCTGGAAGGCCGGCGAGCGCTTCAAGCAGACCGGCATCCGCTTCGTGCCCGCGGTGAACGAGGAGCTCGCGGCCACGCAGGTGCTCGGCACGCAGCGTGTGGAGTCCGACCCCGAGCGCACCGTCGATGGCGTGTTTGCCATGTGGTACGGCAAGGGCCCGGGCGTGGACCGCGCGGGCGATGCGCTCAAGCACGGCAACGCCTATGGCTCGTCGCCGCACGGCGGTGTGCTGGTGGTGGCGGGCGACGACCACGGCTGCGTGTCGTCGTCGATGCCGCACCAGAGCGACCATGCCTTCATGGCCTGGCGCATGCCGGTGATGCAACCTGCCAGCGTGGCCGAGTACCTGGAATTCGGCTTGTATGGCTACGAGCTGTCGCGTTACTCGGGCGCGTGGGTCGGCATGGCGGCGCTGTCCGAAATCGTCGAAAGCGCGGGCACGGTGGACCTCGACGCGGTGAACGCACGCGTGGCCGCCTGGGAAGACGCCGATGCCGTGCGCGCCGCCACCGGCCACGCCGCGCCGCCCGACGGTCTGCACTACCGCTGGCCCGATCTGCCGTCGCTGCGCATCGAGTCGCGGCTGGAAGACAAGCTCGCGGCCGTGGCCGCGTTCACCCAGCGCAACAGCATCGATCGCCACGTCATCGTGAGCCCGCACGCGAAGGTCGGCATCGTCACCTGCGGCAAGGCGCACCACGATTTGATGGAGGTGCTGCGCCGGCTCGAACTCTCGCCCGAGCAACTCGCGCGCGCGGGTGTGCGGCTGTACAAGATCGGGCTGAGCTTTCCGATCGAGCAGACGCGCCTCAAGGAATTCGCGCGCGGGCTCCACGAGATCCTCGTCGTGGAAGAGAAGGGCGCGGTGGTCGAGACGCAGCTACGCGACATCTTCTACAACGCACCGCCCGATGCGCGCCCCGTGCTCGTGGGCAAGCACGACCACGCGGGCCAGCCGCTGGTGTCGGCGCTCGGCGAGCTGCGGCCTTCGCGCCTCATCGAACTGGTCGCGCACTGGCTGGCGGTGCATTTTCCCGAGAACCACGACCTGGGCGATCACCTGCAGCATGTGCGCGACTTCACGCCGCCCGAGCTGCTCGGCAACGCGAGCGATGCGGTCAAGCGCGTGCCGTACTTCTGCGCCGGCTGTCCGCACAACACCAGCACCAAGGTGCCCGAAGGCTCGACGGCGCGCGCGGGCATCGGCTGCCACTTCATGGCCAACTGGATGGACCGCAGCACGGCAGGCCTGATCCAGATGGGCGGGGAGGGCGTCGACTGGATCTCGCACGCCATGTTCACCAAGACGCCGCACGTGTTCCAAAACCTGGGCGACGGCACCTACTACCACTCGGGCTACCTCGCGATCCGCCAGGCCGTCGCGGCCAAGGCCACGCTCACCTACAAGATCCTGTTCAACGACGCGGTCGCGATGACCGGCGGGCAGCCGGTCGACGGCGTCATCAGCGTCGACGCCATTGCGCGGCAGGTGGAATCGGAAGGCGTCACCAAGGTGGTGGTCGTGAGCGATGCCATCCATCACTACGATGCCATCAAGAACAAGTTTCCGGCCGGCACCGAGTTCCACGACCGCGCCGCGCTCGATGAGGTGCAGCGCCGCCTGCGCGAAATGCCCGGCGTGACCGTGCTCATCTACGAGCAGACCTGCGCCGCCGAGAAGCGCCGTCGCCGCAAGAAGGGCGAGCTGGCCGATCCGCCCAAGCGCCTCTTCATCAACGAGGCCGTGTGCGAAGGCTGCGGCGACTGCACGGTGCAGAGCAACTGCGTGGCCGTGCTCCCGCACGAGACGTCGATGGGCCGCAAGCGCAAGATCGACCAGACCAGCTGCAACAAGGATTACTCCTGCGCCAAGGGCTTCTGCCCCAGCTTCGTGGGCGTCACCGGCGGCAAGCTGCGCCGCAAGAGCGGGGCGCTGGCGGCCGGGCGCGATGCGTTCCTGCACCGCGTGGGCGCGCTCGCGCATCCCGCGCCGCACGCGTGGACCGGCCCGTACGACCTGCTCGTGACCGGCGTGGGCGGCACCGGCGTGGTGACGGTGGGCGCGGTCATCGCGATGGCCGCGCACCTCGAAGGCAAGTCGGCCAGCGTGCTCGACTTCATGGGCTTCGCGCAGAAGGGCGGCTCGGTGCTCAGCTTCGTGCGGCTGGCCGACACGCCCGAGCGGCTGAACCAGGTGCGCATCGACACGCAGCAGGCCGATGCCATTCTCGCGTGCGACGTGGTGGTGGGTGCTTCGGCCGATGCGCTGCAGACCGTGCGGCACGGGCGCACGCGCGTGCTGGCGAACATCCACGAGATTCCCGTGGCCGAATCACTGCGCAACCCCGACGCCGACCTGCACGTCGACCTGCTGCTGGAGAAGATGCGCTTCGTCGCGGGCGAGGAACAGGTCGAGACCTTCGATGCGCAGAGCCTCGCGGAAGAGTTCCTCGGCGACACGCTGGCCGCGAACATCGTCGCGACCGGCTACGCGTGGCAGCACGGCCTGGTGCCGCTGAGCCTCGAGGCGCTCATGCATGCGATCGAACTCAACGGCGTGGCCGTGGCGGCCAACCAGTCGGCGTTCTCGCTGGGGCGGCTCGCGGCCGGCGACGCTGCGGCGCTCGATCAACTGCGCGCAGCGCCGGTCGAGGCAGCCGCGCATCAGGTCGACGACCGTCCGTTGGACGCGCTGCTGGCCGATGCGCACCGCCACCTCACCGGCTACCAGAACGCCGCATGGGCGCAGCGCTTCGACCAGCGCATTCGGGCACTGCAGGCGGTCGAGTCCGCATTGCCGGGCGGCGACGCGAGCCTGCCTTTCACGCGCACCGCAGCGCGCAGCCTGCTGAAGCTCATGAGCTACAAGGACGAGTACGAGGTCGCGCGCCTGTACACCGACGGCGCGTTCCTGCAGAAGCTGAAGGACCAGTTCGAAGGCGACCTGAAGCTCGAGTTCCACATGGCCCCGCCGCTGCTCTCACGCCCTGCGCACGGTCAGGCGCCGGCCAAGATTCGCCTCGGTGCGTGGATGCTGCCGGCGATGAAATGGCTGGCCCACGGCAAGCGCCTGCGCGGCACGCCCTTCGACCTGTTCGGCCACACGGCGGAGCGCCGCACCGAGCGCGAGCTGATCGATCACTTCGACCGCTTGCTGCAAGAGATGGCCACCGAACTGACGCCCGGCAACCAGTCGACCGCCGCACGCATCGCGGCCCTGCCGCTGTCGGTGCGTGGCTTCGGCCATGTGAAGCTGGCGAACCTGGATGCGGCGCGCATCCGCGAGGCCGAGCTGCTGCACCGCTTTGCGCCAACGCGCTACGCGAAGCCGGTGGATGCGCCCAGCGCCGGGCAGATCCGCGGCATCGCCATCGTGGCCAGCGCGCGGTAGCGGGGGCGCGCGGTCGGGCGGAGAAGGGGCTTCGCTCGGCTACGATCCTTGCCGAAGCACCCACTCCCGCCACACCCCGACGACCCCCGACATGCGCACCTTCTTCTACTACGCTCTGATGCTCCTGCTCGGATACGCTTGGTACAGGGCCGGCCAGAACCTGCTCCGCAAGGGGTACCGCGACGAGAAGGGCGAACTCACCCAGGGCATCGTGGGGCCCGTCGGATTCCTGATGGCCGGTGGCGTCACCTGCTACCTCTTCTTCGCCATGCTGCGCGCCTTGGTTCGGGGCGAAATTCCTTGCGTCGGCAAAGGCTGCGCGGGGCAGGTCTACACGCTGGCGGCGCATGCGGGCGACTACTGGGCCAACCTGTTTTTCATCGCGTGGTGCGTCCTGGGCCTGGGCTACGCGATGTACGTGACGCTCAAGGTCTGGTTCCGGGCTTAGCGCGCGCAGTGCGCGCAGCCGGCTCCCGCGCCAGCATCTCGACCACCAGGGCAATGAACCACTGGTGCAGCGCCGAAGTCTCGTGCCGCTCGTGCCAGGCCAGCTCGACGGTGCGCGCCGGCGCCGCGAGCGGTGGCGCCACGCGCTTCAGGCCCGTCATGCGCACCGTCTCCAGGCCCTCGGACCAGGGCAGCACGGCGATCAGGTCGGAGCGGCGCACGGCTTCGTAGGCCGCCGAATAGTGGCTCACCGTAGAGACCAGGTTGCGCTGCAGGCCGCGGCTTTGCAGCACGCGGTCGTAGATGCCGCCGACGCGGCCCGCCAGGCTCACGTCGAGGTGGCGTGCGGTCAAAAATTTCTTCAGCGGAATCTTGTCGAGCTTCGCCAGCGGATGGTCGTTGCGCATGAAGCAGGCGAAGTCGACGGACCACAGCCGGCGTGAGCGCATGAAGCCGGGGCGCTGCACGTCGTCGTTGTAGGCGCCGATGGCGAAGTCGGCCCGGTTGTCGTCCAGCGACTGCCCGAAGTCCACCACCGTGCCGGGGTGCGTGTGCAAGCGCATGCCCGGCGCAAGTTCGCCGAGCCGCTCGAGCAGGCGCGGGGCGACGATGCAGGCCACGTAGTCGGTCATCGAGACCGTCAGGCGCGCGTCGCTTTGCGAGGCATCGAAGCTCTCGCCCTCGAGCGTGCCGCGGATGGTGCGCAGCGACCGCGCCAGCGGCGCCCACAACTCCGTCGCGCGCCGCGTCGGTCGGATGCCCGCGCCGTTGCGCACGAACAGCGGGTCGCCGTAGGTCTCGCGCAGCCGGCGCAGCGCATTGCTGACCGTGGGCTGCGTGAGCGACAGCTTCGACGCTGCGCGCGTCACGTTGCCTTCGTTCATGAGGGCTTCGAAGACCTTCAGCAGGTTGAGATCGGCGTTGCGGTAGTTCATGGGCGGGGGGCTGAAACCATTCACGCGGTCAATGGAGTGGATTCAGCATATAAATTTTTCGGAATTGTGACGCGATCCTACGATCCCGTCATTCCTCACCGCCCATGCCCCGGAACCCGGCAGACAGACTCCATGACCCAGACCATCCTCGTCAAGAACGCCCGCCTGCTCGATCCGCTGAAGCCCGAGCTGCAGGACCGCCATGACATCCTGATCGAAGGCGACACCATCCGCGAGGTGTCCGACCGGCCGATCGTGGCGCGCGATGCACGGGTCATCGACGCTGCCGGCAAGACCGTGATGCCCGGCCTGATCGACCTGCACGTGCACGTGGTGGCCATCGACCTGAACCTGCAGCGCCAGGCGCAGATGCCCAATGTGCTGGTGACGTTGCGCAGCCTGCCGATCCTGCGCGGCATGCTGCGCCGCGGCTTCACGACCGTGCGCGACGCGGCCGGCGCGGGCGACGCGTTCAAGCAGGCGGTGCAGTCGGGGCTGGCGCAGGGGCCGCGCCTGTTCGTCTCCGGCCGCGCGCTGAGCCAGACCGGCGGCCATGGCGACGGCCGCGCGCGCTCCGACTACCTGATCGCCAACGGCGTGTGCCCCAGCTGTGCCCGCGTGGGCATGCTGGCTCGCGTGGCCGACGGCGTGGACGCCGTGCGCAAGGCCGCGCGCGAAGAACTGCAGATGGGCGCCGACCAGATCAAGATCATGGCCGGCGGCGGCGTGGCATCGCCCACTGACCCGGTCGACGCGCTGGGCTACAGCGAGGACGAGATCCGCGCCATCGTCGGCGAAGCAGCGGCCCGCAACACCTACGTGCTGGCCCATGCCTACACCCCGGCCGCGATCCAGCGCGTGGTGCGCTGCGGCGTGCGCACGATCGAGCACGGCAACCTGGTCGACGCGCCCACCGCAGCATTGATGGCCGAGCACGGCGCCTACGTGGTGCCCACGCTGGTGACCTACGACGCGCTCGCCAACGAAGGCGCGGCCCTGGGGCTGCCGCCGGCCAGCGTGGTCAAGGTGGAAGACGTGCGCGGCGCCGGGCTGCGCTCGCTCGAGATCTACAAGTCGGCCGGCGTGAAGATGGGCTTCGGCACCGACCTGCTGGGCGAGTCGCACCGCCTGCAGAGCGACGAGTTCCGCCTGCGCGCGCAAGTGCTGTCGCCGGCCGAGATCATCGCCAGCGCCACGCTCATCGGCGCCGAGGTGCTGGGCATGAGCGACCGGCTCGGCCGGTTGATCCCGGGCGCGCTGGCCGACCTGCTGCTGGTCGATGGCGATCCGATGCGCAACCTCGATTGCCTGATGGGGCAGGGCGAGCGCATTCCCCTGGTGATGAAGGCCGGCGTGGTCGAGTTCGACGCGCTGTAGCCCGCACCCCCGAGCTGGTCAGAACACAACCCGCCGGAGGCCTCCGGCTCTTTCAAGGAAACGACACATGCCCAAGCTGACGCAAGCCGTCTGGCGGTACCGCCACGACCAGATGGTCCGGTTGATGGACGAACTCGCCGTCGATGCACTGGTGTTCAAGACTGCGGATTTCTTTCAGTTTGCGACCAACTTCCACACCGACGTGCAGCCGTGGGAGCGACCGATCTTCGCGGTGGTGCCGCGCCAGGGCGAGGGCTTCCTGGTCATGAACGAGCTGTCCACGAACCACATGCGCTTCTCGATGGAAGCGCACAAGGTGTGGATCACCGACGTCACCTTTTATGCCGAGCATCCGATGGTGAGCAACCGCCTGCCGCTCGTGTCGCAGCTCCCCGAAATCCTTGCCGAGCGCCTGAGCCGCGCCGGCCTGCGACGTTCGCGCATTGCGCTGGATGCCGGCAGCGGCGTGATGGCCGCCGTGCAGCGCCTGCTGCCCGATCTGAACGTGCGCGTCGCCACCACGGAAGTGCGCAGCCTGCGCTGGCAGAAGCATGCCGAGGAACTGGCCGTGATGCAGGCCATGGCCGGGCTCACGGACTGGCTGCAGGACCGCTACCGCGAAGCCATCAAGCCCGGCCGCCTGGTGCAGGAGATGGACTGCGCCATGGCCAGCCTGTTTGTGCAGGAGGCCGCCGAGCGCTTTCCCGGCGAGCAGTTCGAGGTCGTGCGGTGCTGGACGCTCAGCGGCCCGGCGTCGGCCTTGCCGCATGGCGACGGTGCCTCTTGCGGCGCGCGCATCAAAGAAGGCGACGTGCTCGTCAACATCATCATTCCCCGGCTCAACGGCCTGACGATCGAGAACGAGCGCACCTGGTTCTGCGGGCGTCCCGACGACCAGAAGAAGGCGCTGTGGACGGCCGCGCGCGACGCGACCGATGCGGCCATCGGCGCGGCCGTGACAGGCCGGCCCGTGTGCGCGATCGACGCCGCTGCGCAGGCCGTGATCGAGCGCGCCGGCTTTGCCGACTGCATCCGCCACCGCACGGGCCACGCCATCGGCATCGTGCACCACGAGTACCCGGAGGACATGGCGTTCAGCCAGCGCCCGCTGCTCGACAACGAGGTCTATTCGGCCGAACCCGGCCTGTACGTCTACGGCGTGGGCGGCTTTCGCATCGACGACACGGTCGTGGTGGGCGCGACGCCGCGCGTGCTCACCGCCACGCCCAAGTCGCTCGAGTACGCCACCGTGGGTTGAGACCGCCCACTCCTGCTTTCGCAACCCATCGAACTGACCTCCCCATGACCACCCGCCGCACCATGCTTTCCGCGCTGGCCGTTGCAGCTTCGCTGCTCGCCGCACCCGCCTTCGCGCAGGGCTTTCCTTCCAAGCCGATCAAGGTCGTGGTTCCGCAGCCGGCCGGCTCGGGGCCGGACACCTTGGCGCGCACGCTGGCCGACGTGCTCGGCAAGAGCCTGGGGCAGAGCGTCGTGGTGGAGAACCGCCCGGGCGCCAACGGCACGCTGGCTGCGGCCTACGTGCTGTCGCAGCCCGCGGACGGCTACACGCTGTTTTTGGCCGGCGTCTCGAACATGTCGTGGAACCCGCACCTGTACAAGTCGCTGGGTCACCAACCGGCGCGCGACTTCACCGGCGTCGCCGTCATTGCCAACACCCCGTTCGTGACCGTCGTGTCGCCGAGCCTGGGCGTGAAGACGCTGCCCGCCCTCATCAGGATGGCCAAGGCCGAGCCGCAGCGGCTCAGCTTCGCATCCGCTGGCATCGGCAACTCCACGCACCTGGCGAGCGAGCTGCTGAAGTCGCGCACCGGCATCCAGATGCAGCACGTTCCCATCAGCGGCGCCGGTGGCCCCAACGCGCTGACCAGCGTGATGGCGGGCGACACGCCGGTGATGACGACCGTTCCCGTCGGCGTCGTGCCGTTGGTCAAGGGCGGCAAGCTCGTGCCGCTGGCTGTCACCGGCGAGCGGCGGCTGCCGCAGTTGCCCGACGTGCCCACGTTCAAGGAGCTGGGCATCGACATGGACGTGCCGGGCTGGTACTCGCTGGTCGCGCGCACGGGCACACCCGGCGACGCGGTCGCGCGGCTCAACGCCGAGATCAACAAGGCCCTGGACACGCCCGAGATGAAGGAGCGCCTGGCCGGCCAGATGCTGATCGCGGTCAAGTCGGCGCCGGCCGATGTCCTGAAGTTCACGCAGCGCGAGTCGGCTGCTTGGGGGCCCATCATCGACAAACTGGGCATCGCGCAGTGAGTGACATGGCGCAGGTTTCCTTCGAGGCCCTGGACCACGCGTTGCGGCGGTCTCCGGGGCACCGGCTTTTCACCGTGCTGGCGATCGACCCCGGCCTTGCGGTGTCGCGGCGCCTGTACACGAGCGACCCCGTGGCCTATCCGTGCGGCGGCACCAAGCCGCTGCACCACGACAACGACTTCTTTCGCGAGGTGGTGCAGGGCGGTCGCGCGCGCATCTGCTCCGATCAGGAAGCCTGCCGCCGTGCGTTTCCCGACCACGCGCTGATCGACACGCTGGGCTGCCGGTCTGCCATCAACGTGCCGATCCGGCACGGCGGCTGCACCATCGGTTCGCTGAACCTGCTGCACGAGGAACACTGGTACCAAGCCAACATGGTCCCCGCGTTGATGCGCTTTGCCGAACAGGCTGCGCCCTTGCTTCTTTCGCTCCGATACGTTGAGATGCCCGCATGACGATCCCTCGCCGAACCTTCGTGCTGAATGCCGCCGCGTCTTTGTGTGCGGCATCGCTCGCCACCGCGGCGCGCGCGGCCGGGCCGGGCTATCCCGGCAAGCCAATCACCATCGTGTTTCCCTACGCGGCCGGCGGCGCCACCGACGCCATGACGCGCCAGATCGCCGACCTCATGGCCAAGGCGCTCGGTCAGCCGGTCATCGTCGACGCGAAGCCGGGCGCCGGTGGATCGATGGCGTTGCAGCAGGTGGTGCGCGCCCCAGCGGACGGACACACGCTGGTGCTCATGGCCAGCGGAACGATGGCCGTCAACCCTTATCTCTACGACCTTAAGTACAAGCCGGTCGAAGACCTGGCGCCGATCACGATCCTGGTCGACATTCCTTTCGTGGTCGTGACGAAGCCGGACTTCCCCGCGCGCACCCTCAATGAGTTCATCGCGCATGCCAGGGCGAACCCGGGGAAGGTTTCGTTCGCGAATGCGGGCGTCGGCACGCAGGCCCACCTGACGCAGATGATGTTCATGAAGGAGGCCGGCATCTCGGCCAACGTCGTTCCCTACAAGGGCGGCACCGGCGCCATCGCCGACCTGCTCGGCGGCCACATCGACGCCATGATCGACAACGCCGCCGCGCAGGTTGCGAACGTGCAGGCCGGCAAGGTGCGTGCGCTGTTCGTCACGACGCGCGAGCGCAGCGAATCGCTGCCCGGCGTGCCGACGGCGCAGGAGGCAGGGCTGCCCGGCTTCGTGACCTCGGGGTGGTTCGGGCTGGCCGCGCCCAAGGGCACGCCGCAGGCCATCATCGACAGGCTCAATGCGGTGATCGTGCAGGGCATGGCGCGGCCTGAGATGCGGAAGAGGTTGATCGATGCGGGGTGGATGCCGATGGGCAGCTCACCCGGCGAGGCGCTGGACCGCGCCCGGTCGGACCTGGCGCGCTTCGGGCAGATCGCGCAGCAGATCGGACTGAAGAAGGAGTGACGGCCTGCGTGGCCCCGCCTTCGAGCGTCTAGTCGGATGACCGCAGGCCGTCGAGCGACAGCACCTTCAACCCGCCGTACTCCACGCGGATCAGGCCCTTCTTCTGCAGCGCGGCGAGCGCCGTGTTGACCCGGGGGCGCGACAGGCCCGCGATGGACGCGAGTTCCTGCTGCGTGATGCGCAGCATGTCGCCCACGCCGGGATACAGCACCGGATTGAAAAGCGCGCTGAGGCTTCGGGCCACGCGCGCGTCGATGTCGGTCATGCGGTCGATCTCCAGTGCGCCGATGAACTGCCCGAGCCGCTCGTTGAGTTGTCCCATCACGAAGCGGTTGAACCCGATCGAGTGATCCAGCAGCCAATGGAAGGTGTCGACAGGAAGCGCTCCGACCAGGCTCAATCGCAATGCCAGGGAATCGTAGCGGTAGGGCTCCCTCTTGATCATCGTGCCTTCGCCAAACCATCCGCCCGGCGGAACGCCGAGGAAGGTCATGGTCTGGCCGGCCTTGTTGTTGCTGCTCATCTTGAGCAGGCCGTGCAGCACGCCGAACCAGTAGGTCGCCGGACGGCCGAGGCGGCACACGTGCTCGCCGGGAAGAACCTCTCCGACCACCAATTCGGCCACCGCGCGCTCGCGCTCCGCCGCCGACAGCGACGGCAGCCATGGGATGCCTTGCAGTTCTGCTGTGGTGGCAGGACGCCGTCTTGCGGGGAGACTTTTGCTGGTGCTCATGAGAGATGGGGACGTACGGATAGGGAACTTCCCTTGGATTGTTATCGGCATGACAAGTCCCCGTCAAAGCGGTTTCTACCATCGGCCCGAATTTCGATGCGCAGGCACTTCGCGCCATCGAGATCTCGCAGATCCGGTACCCAGGTACTTCACAAGGAGACAGCCATGACACTGAAATCGCTCGCACTGACCACCGCCTTGCTCGCCGGCGCCTTCGGCAGCGTGCTCGCAACGCCGCCCGCGCATGCGCAAGCCAAGGAGCAGTTCTTTCCGCTGCTGGTCTACCGCACCGGCCCCTATGCACCCAATGGCACGCCCCTGGCCAATGGCAAGCAGGACTACATCAAGCTCGTCAATGCCCGCGACGGCGGTGTCAACGGCGTCAAGCTGACCTACGAGGAATGCGAAACCGGCTACGCGACCGACAAGGGCGTGGAGTGCTACGAGCGGCTCAAGGGCCGGCCCGGTGTCGCGCTCTTCGAGCCGCAGACAACGGGCGTCACCTTCGCCTTGACCGACAAGGTGCCCGCCGACAAGATGCCGCTCATCACGCCCGGCTACGGCCTCTCGATCTCTCAGGATGGCCAGTCCTTCAAATGGAACTTTCCGCTGATGGGCAGCTACTGGACCGCGGCCGACATCATCGTCCAGGGCCTGGGCAAGAAGGAAGGCGGCATGGACAAACTCAAGGGCAAGAAGATCGCACTCGTCTATCACGACTCGCCGTTCGGCAAGGAGCCGATTCCTCTGCTGCAGGAGCGCGCGAAGATGCACGGCTTCGAGCTGCCGCTCATTCCTGTCACTGCGCCGGGCATCGAGCAGAAGTCGGCATGGCTGCAGGTGCGCCAGCAGCGGCCCGACTACGTGATCCTCTGGGGCTGGGGCGTGATGAATTCGGCCGCGCTCAAGGAGGCTGTGGCCACGGGCTATCCGCGCGAGAAGATGTACGGCGTGTGGTGGTCGGGCGCCGAGCCCGACGTCAAGGACGTGGGGCAGGGCGCGAAGGGCTACAACGCCCTCACGCTGCATGCCTCGGGCCAGCAACTGAAGGTCATGCAGGACATCCTCCAGAAGGTGCACGACAAGGGCAACGGCAGCGGGCCGCGGGACGAGGTCGGCTCCGTGCTCTACGTGCGCGGCATGCTGATGCAGATGCTCGCCGTCGAAGGCGTGCGCCGCGCACAGGAACGCTTCGGCAAGGGCAAGGTCATGACCGGCGAGCAGGTGCGCTGGGGCCTGGAAAACCTGGCGCTGGATGCGAAGCGCCTGGAAGCCCTGGGGCTGGCCGATGTCATGCGTCCTCTTGCCACCAGTTGCGCCGATCACATGGGTTCGGCCTGGGCACGCGTTCAGACGTGGGACGGCGGCAAGTGGAACGCCAGCTCGGAGTTTGTTCAGGCGGACGAACAGATCATCAAGCCGCTGGTCAAGGCGAATGCCGACAAGTACCTGTCGGACAAGAAGATGACGCGCCGCGAAGCGGCCGATTGCCAGTCGTGACCCGATCCGCTGCGCCATGAAAACGCCCGAGCACACGAGGGGTGGCGACACCATCGCGATGTGCTTCGTGCGCGAAGCGCTGCACGACGCCATGCAGCGCGGTGTCGACATCGGCGCCATCCTCGGCGCGGCCGGCATTCCGCTCGGACTGCTTCACCAGGACCAGGCGCGCGTGTCCCCGGAAAGCTATGGCCGCATGTGGCACGGGGTGGCTGAAAGAACGGGCGATGAATTCTTCGGCATGGACGCCCATCCGGTGCGCTACGGAAGCTTCGCGCTCGCATGCCGCTGCGCGATGGGCGCGAAGAACCTGGAGCAGGCGCTGCGCCGGATCATGCGGTTCTACGGCGGCGTGATGGATGACATGCAGCCTTCCATCGAGCGGCAGCCGCACGAGGCCGCATTCCGGTTGAACGAGCGGCCCGGCGCGCAGCGCCTGTTCGCGCACGGCACGATCCTGGTGATCTTCTTCGGCGTGGCCTGCTGGCTGGTCGGCAGGCGCATCCCCATCCTGCGCGCCGAGTTCTCGCCCGAGGCGCCCGACAGCCCCGAGGAATACCGCCTGCTGTTCGGCCAGGAAATCCGCTTCGGCGCCGACCGCACGGCGCTGGTGTTCGAGGAGCGATTTCTCGACCTGCCGGTGGTGCAGAACGAAGAGACGCTGCAGCGCTTCCTGCGCGGCGCACCCACGAACTTTCTCGTCAAGTACCGCGACCAGGACAGCGCCGCCGCGCGGGTGCGCAAAGTCCTGCGAGGCACCGACGCGTCGGCGTGGCCGGATCTGCCAGACATGGCGCGAAAACTCCGGCTCGCCGAGAGAACGCTGATACGGCGCCTCGCGATGGAAGGCGAGCCCTTCCAGGCCATCAAGGACACGCTGCGGCGCGATCTTTCGATCAGCCTGCTGAGCGATTCAGGCCTCAGCGTCAGCGAGATCGCCGCCAGGGCCGGGTTCGCCGAGCCCAGTGCGTTCCATCGCGCCTTCCGCAAATGGACCGGGGCCAGCCCTGGGGCCTACCGAGCCACGCTGCCCGAATAGCCCGCTGCGCGCGCGGACATGGCAAATCCCGCCAATCACATTGGCGGGAACGCGCAATGCGCAATCGAAACCCGCGGCATAAAGTGCGGCCGAATCGGCCTCTCAAGCGCCGCATGAACACCACGAGAGACAAAGGACGCACCGTGCCATCGCCCCATTCTTCTTCGCCAGTCGCCGCCCCGGACTACGCGTCCTTCGTCGAGGCCTTCGACCTCGAAGACTTCAAGACATCGTTCGCAGGCAGTTTCGAGCACGGCATCAACGCCTGCGTCGAGGCCTGCGACCGGCACGTTGCGCCGGGCCGCATCGCCCTGCGCTGGGAGGACAAGGACGGCAACACCTGCGAGCTCAGCTACGAGGAACTGCAGGCTCAATCGGCGCGCTTCGCCAACCTGCTCGCAAGCCGGGGCGTCAAGCCCGGCGACCGGGTCGCGGGCCTGCTGCCGCGGATTCCCGAACTGCTGGCAGTGATCCTCGGCACATGGCGTGCGGGCGCGGTGTACCAGCCGCTGTTCACGGCCTTCGGCCCGAAGGCCATCGAGCACCGCGTCACGGCCTCCGAAGCGGTGCTGATCGTCACCGACACGGCCAACCGCCACAAGCTCGACGACAGCGCGACGTGGCCGGGCATCGTCACGATCGCGCGCGGCGCGGACGACCACCTGCCGCCGGGCGATGTCGACTACCTGCGCGAAATGGCGCGGCAACCGCCATCGTTCGAGCCCATCATGCGCGGCGGCGACGACGCCTGCATGATGCTGTTCACCTCGGGCACGACGGGCCTGGCCAAGGGCGTGGCCGTGCCGCATCGCGCGTTGATGGCCATCGGCATGTACATGCGGCTCGCCGTGGACCTGCGCGACGGCGAGTCCTACTGGAACATCGCCGATCCGGGCTGGGCCTACGGGCTCTACTTCGGCGCCATCGGGCCGCTGCTGAGCGGCAACACCACGCTCTTCTACGACGGCCCGTTCTCCGCAGAGACCGCTTACCGGCTGATCGAAAAATACGAGATCACCAACCTCGCCGGCGCGCCGACCGCCTTCCGCCTGATGATGGCGGCCGACCCGCAACTGGCCGCACGCATTCGCGGCAAGCTGCGCGTGGTCAGCAGCGCGGGAGAGCCGCTCAACCCCGAGGTGATGCGCTGGTTCCGCGACGCACTCGATTGCCCGATCGGCGACCACTACGGCCAGACCGAGATCGGCATGGTGGTGTGCAACTTCCATGGGCTGAAGCACGCGGTGCATCCTGGCAGCGCAGGCTTTCCGTTGCCGGGCGTGCGCGTCGCGGTGCTCGACGACGAGGGCAACGAACTCGCACCGGGCGTGCCGGGGACGCTGGCCATCGACCGCAGCCGCTCGCCGCTGTATTACTTTCCAGGCTACTGGAAGCAGGCGACGCAATCGTTCACCGGCGTCTACTACCTGACCGGCGACACCGTCGAGCTGAACGAGGACGGCAGCATCAGCTTCGTCGGGCGCGGCGACGACATCATCACGTCCGCCGGCTACCGCATCGGCCCCTTCGATGTCGAGAGCGCGCTCATGGAGCACCCAGCCGTCGCGGAAGTGGCCGTCATCGGCAAGCCCGACCCCGAGCGCACGGAGATCGTCAAGGCCTTCGTCGTCCTGCGTGCCAAGGTGCAGGCGAGCGAGGCGCTTGCGGGCGAGCTGCAGCAACTGGTGAAGCGCCGGCTGGCCGCGCATGCGTATCCGCGCGAGATCGCGTTCATTGCCGAACTGCCGAAGACGCCGAGCGGCAAGATCCAGCGGTTCATCCTGAGAAAGCAGGAAGCCGATCGGGCTTCGGCCTAGGAGCGCGGAACATGCTGCCCCGACTGCATCGCCATCGCTGGATGGACGAAGAAATCGACGCGTTCCGCGACCAGGTGCGCCGCTACATCGCCGGCGAGCTGTCGCCGCATCTCGACGGCTGGCGCCGCCAGGGCTTCATTCCGCGCGAGGTCTGGCGACCGTTCGGGCAGATGGGTTTCCTGCTGCCCGAACTCGATGAAGCCTACGAAGGCGCCGGTGCCACGCTGGCCCATCAGCTGGTCGTGCAGGACGAGCTGGCCAGGGCCGAGTTTCCGGCCAACGTGGCCGTGCATTCGATTGCCGCGCACTACATCCTCGACTACGGCACCGAGGCGCAGAAGCAGCGCTGGCTGCCCCGGCTCGCCAGCGGCGAGCTGCTGGCCGGCATCGCGCTCACCGAGCCCGGCTGCGGCTCGGACCTGAAGGCGCTGCGCACGCGCGCCCGGCGCGAAGGCGGCGACTACGTGATCGACGGTGCCAAGACCTTCATCACCAACGGCTTCACCGCCAACCTGCTGGTGGTGGCGGTGCGCACCGGCGATGCCGGCAGCCGCGGCGTGTCGCTGGTGGTGCTGGAAACCGAAGACCTGCCGGGCTTTCGCGTCGGCCGGCGTCTCGAGAAGCTGGGGCAGCATGCGTCGGACACGGCCGAGCTGTTCTTCGACGGCATGCGCGTGCCGGCTGACCAACTGCTGGGCGAAAAGGAAGGCGACGGCTTCGTGCAGCTGATGAGCCAGTTGCCCTTCGAGCGTTTGCTGCTGTGCGTGCCGGCGGCGGCCGTGATCGAGCGCGCGCTGGAGCTGACGGTGGCGTACACACGGGAGCGCAAGGCCTTCGGCCAGACGGTGTTCGACTTCCAGAACACACGCTTCAAGCTGGCGGAGTGCGCCACGATTGCGCATGTGGTGCGCAGCTTCGTCAACGACTGCACCCAGCGCATGCTCGACGGCATGCTCGACAACGAGGCCGCCTACATGGCCAAGTGGTGGTGCACCGAGCAGCAGGGCAAGGTCGTCGACGAATGCCTGCAGCTCTTCGGCGGCTACGGCTACATGGCCGAGTACCCGATCGCCCGCCTGTACGCCGACGCGCGCATCCAGCGCATCTACGGCGGCACGACGGAAATCATGAAGGACCTGATCGCGCGGAAGCTGGCCGCCTGACGCCGCGGCCTGCGAAGCCAACCGCCGATCCCCCGCCCGCGGCAGCTTGCGCGCCGGCGAGTTGACTTTCGTCACTATCAGCCGGCGCCGCATGACCCTAACATGCGCGCCATGAGCATTCCTGTGTCGACCCGGGCATCAGCCATCCTGATCGTGGACGACCACGACCTGGTGCGCCTGGGTGTGCGTGCCTTGCTCCAGGCGCAGGCCTCGCCCCACGGGCCTGCGGTCGAGGTCTTCGAAGCCAGCAGCATGGCGCAGGCACTGGCTGTGTATGAGCGCTCTCAGGAGCGCATCGGGTTGGTGTTGCTCGATCTGGGACTTCCCGACACACGAGGTCTGAGCGGCGTGTCCGTTTTTCTCGAGCGTTATCCCCAGGCCCGCGTGGTCGCGCTGTCGGGCGCCGGCGCCACCGCGCTGGCCCAGAACGCCATTGCCCAAAGTGCGTTGGCCCAGGGCGCCAGCGCGTTCCTGCCGAAGTCGGCCAACCTCAAGGAGGTGGTGAGCTTCATCCGTGCCTGCGGTCTGCTCGGAAGGGACGTGGTCGATGGCCTTCCACGTGCTTCCAGGTGGGTCGACCGGGCGCCCCGCCGTTCCGCCAGCGGTGGCCTGGGCGCCCTGACAGGAAGCCAGGCGCGTGTGCTGCAGATGATTCTCGAAGGCAAGTCCAACAAGGAGATCGCCCAGTTGGCCGAGTTGCGCGAAGGCACGGTGAAAAACTATGTGTCGACGATTCTCTTGCTGTTCGGCGTGCAATCGCGGGCGGAACTGATCAGCAGCCTGCGTTGATTCACCGGGGGAGGCGCAACGCGATCACCGAAGCAAAACGAAGGAAGGGGCCCAACTCATGAATGACGCTGCGCGATCGGTGCATCAGGCCACGGCGGCCACCGATATGGACCAGCGGGTGCTCCGCGAACACGTGGCCTCGGTGTATGCCGCGCACACGACGGCCACCTGTGCGCACATCGGCTTCGCCATTGCGATCGGCATCTTCGGCTACCTGAACATCGATTCGAACCACCACCTGCTGGTGATCGGCATGGTCGCCGCCGTCGTGTCGATGAACCTGTATGCCTTGCTCGCGCCGCGGTGGACGCCGGAAGTCCCCTTGTCCGAAAGCCGCGATTGGGCGCGCCGGTACACGTGGATCGTCACGCTGGTCAGCGTGACCACAGCGCTGCCCTGCGCCTTGTTCCTTGTGCTCATCCAGAGCCCGGCGATGACGACCGTGGTGATCGTCGTGATCATGGTCAGCTGGACCCGGGCCATTCAGGCGCGTTGGCCGATCAAGGGAGCCATGTTCGGCTGCGGCATCCCCGTGATGGGCGGGCTGATCCTTGCCTTGATCTGGCACGGCGGCACGCTGCACTGGTTCCTGGCGCTTTTCAGTTTTGCCAATCTGGTCCTGACTCTGCACGAAGGCGTGAAGCAGAACAGGCGGCTGACAGCCTCCTTGATGCTGCAGTTCGAGAACGAGATGCTGGCTGCACAGTTGCGCGAACGCATCGCCGCCGTGGAGCGAGCCAGCGCAGAAAAGACCCGCTTTCTTGCCGCGGCCAGCCACGACCTGCGCCAGCCCATGCATGCCATTGCACTGTTCGGCGCGGCCATGGAAACCGCACTGCACGACCATCCTGAAAGAACGAATGCCAAACGCCTGATGCGCGCCGTCGATGCGCTCGGCGCGTCGCTGGACACGATGCTCGACGTGTCGCATCTGGACGCGGGCGTTGTCGTGTCCGAGCCGCAGGCACTGGAACTCGATGCGCTGCTTCTTGTCCTCAACCAGACCTTCACCCCCTACGCGGAACAGAAGGGTCTGCAATTGCGCATCCGTGCCAGTGGCATGTGGGTGCGCAGCGACATTCAGCTGCTGTTTCGCCTGCTTTCCAATCTGGTCGACAACGCCTTGAAGTACACCCATGAGGGCGGCGTGAGCGTGGTCGCCCGGCGGCGGGGAGACAAGGTGTGGCTGGAGGTTCGCGACACCGGCGTCGGCATTGCACCGGAGCAGTTGAGCCGCATCTTCGAAGAGTTCTATCAGATCGACAATCCGGGCCGCGACCGGGCGCGCGGACTCGGGATCGGGCTGTCGATCGTCAAGCGCCTGTCGCACCTGATGTCCCACCCGATCGAGGTGCACTCGCGGCCGGGGCGCGGCACGCATTTCCGCGTGGTCCTGCCGCAAGCCGATGCAGCGCTGGCGCCGCCGGCCGAACTGTTGCTCGATGAACTGGAGATTCCCGCGCATCGCAGCCTTGCCGCGCCGAACCTGCACGGGCCCGTGCTGCTGATCGATGACGAAGCGGAGATTCGCCTGGCCATGGCGGCACTGCTGCGTGCACACGCCGTCGATGTCGTGGCGGTGACCGACGAATCGCATGCGGTCGAAGCCCTGACGCACCCGGATGCGAGAAGCCGTCCGTTCTCGATGCTCTTGTGCGACTACCGGCTGGCCGACGGGGGAGATGGACTCGAGGTCGGCCTGCGCCTGCTCGAGCGCTTTCAGCTCGACATTCCCCTGCTCCTGATCACGGGCGAGACGGCCCCGCAACAGCTGCGGCGTGCGCAGTCATCGGGGGTGCCGATGCTGTTCAAGCCGGTGAGCGCCGCCGCGCTTTTGCAGGCGATGGCGGAACTGACATCCGTCACCGGGAAGGGCCGGATTTTTTCTCCGGCGACCCGGTACTTCAGGGACCCATCGCCGGTTCCCTGAGTGCCTGCCGCGCCATTGCCGTTGCCGTTGCCACCATCCCGTCTAGAAGGTGCCGCGCAAGGTCACCATGGCGCTGCGCGGTTCGCCGTAGACATTGCCCCAGGCCGGCGCGCCGACGGTCTGGTAGTAGGTCTTGTCGAACAGGTTGTTCACGTTCAGCGCGGCCGACCAGTTGCGGTTGACCTGGTAGGAGACACGCGCGCTCCAGACGGCGTACGAGGCCTGCTCCAGCTTGATGGAGCCCGTGGTGCGCGAGCTCGCGGTCTGGAAGTTCACGCCGCCGCCCAGTGTCCAGGCGTTCAGTTCGCCGGGCAGGCGGTATTCGGTCCACACGCGCAGCATGTGCTTGGGCGAGTACGTGCTGGCGAAGTCGATGCCGGCGTTGGCCGTGTCGTTCATGTACTTGAAGTGGTTGAACGTGTAGCCCGCGAACACCTGCCAGCCGCGCGCCACTTCGCCGCTGATCTCTGCGTCGAGGCCTTCGCTGCGCACCTTGCCGGTCGACATGTAGCAGTAGGTGCTCCGCGTGCAGACGTTGACCAGGTCTTCCTGCGCCCGGTTGTTCTGGTCGAGGCGAAACAGCGCCACCGAGGCGTTGACCTTGCCGTCGAGCAGCTCGCCCTTCAGGCCCGCTTCGAAGTTGCGGCCCTTGACGGGCGGCAGCATGTCGCCGGCGGCGGTCATCGCGTTCTGCGGCTGGAAGATGTCGGCATAGCTCACGTACGCCGACCATTGCGGGTTGAGCGCATAGATCAGTCCGCCGTAAGGCGTCAGCACGCCGTTCTCGCGGTACGGCTCGGTGGCCGGCTCGCCGGTGATGCGGTCGCGGTCGTTGGCCCTGTAGCGCGTGACACGTGCGCCGGCGACCAGCGTCAGCGGGTCGGTGAGGCTCAGGCGTGCCACGCCGTAGGCGCCCGATTGGGTGATGCTTGTTTCGGTGTCGCCGCCGCGATAGCGCCTGGCGACGAAGGTCGCGTCGCTCGGTTCGGGGATCGCCGAGACCGGACGGAAGACGTTGTTGGCCACGCCCGGCAGCTGCATCAGCGAGAAGTCGCTGTGGTTGAACATGCGCCCGGTGTTGGCGCCGAAGCTCACCGCGTGCCTTCTGCCGAAGGCGTCGAACTTGCCGTCGACGGCGAGGTCGAGCGTCTTGTTGTCGGTCTTGAAGTCGAACAGGCCGCCGTACATGACATTGCCGGCCCCGGTCACCGGGTTCACGGCCCCGAGCGGAAAGGCGTACTTGATGTCCTGCGCCTCGCGCACATAACCCGCCGTGACCTTGAGCGACCAGTCGGCGTCGAAGCGGTGCGCGAGTTCGGCAAACGCGGAGGTCTGCGCGCTCTTCCAGCGGTTCCAGTCGGCTGCCAGGTAGGTCGACCGGCGCAGGTGCAGGTCGGCGCCGTTGCTGTAGCTCGGCAAGCCCTGGAAGAACGGCGTGGCGCGCAGCGTTTCGTGGCTGGCACCGATGGTGAGCACGGTCTTCGGCCCGAGGTCGGCGGCGAGCACGCCGTACAGCACGCCGGTGCGACTCTTCGCGGTGTCGTAGAAATAGTCGCGGTCGTTGCCGCTGGCGACGACGCGGCCGCGCAGCGTGCCGGCTTCGTTGAGCGGTCCGCTGGCGTCGATCTCGGTGCGGTAGTTGTTCCATGAGCCCGCACTGGCCGACACCTGCAATTGCTTGTCGGCCGTCGGGCGCTTGCGCACCATGTTGATGGTGGCGCTGGGCGAACCTGCCCCTTGCAGCAGGCCCGTGGCGCCGCGCACCACCTCGACGCGGTCCAGCGTGGCGGCATTGCTCGTGAAGCTGTTGGCCTGGGGGTAGTAGAAGGCGCGGTTCACGCCGTCGAACTGGTAGGTGTCGACGCGAAAGCCCCGGGAGTAGACATAGCGTCCGCCCATCGGGCTGTCGTACATCGTGATGCCGGTGGTCTGGGCCAGCACGTCGTCGACGGTGTAGAGGTTCTGGTCGTCCATCTTCTGGCGCGTGACCACCGTGACGGATTGGGGAATCTCCTTGAGCGTCTGCTCGCCCTTGCCGACGGTGACGATGCGGCTCGCATACGACCTCGAGCCCTCGGTGATCGCGCTGCGCTCGGCCTGCGCGGTCACGCGCACTTCGCTGAGCAGGTTGCTCTGCGCGTCTGCCGGTGCGGCAGAGGTGGCCGCGTTGGGCGCCGGCTGGCGCAGCGTGTAGCCGCCGCCTGCGCGTGCGACCGCTTCGAGGCCGGTGCCCGCGAGCAGCCGCGAGAAGCCTTCGCCGACCGCGTGCGTGCCGCGCAATCCGCCGGTGCGGCGGCCTTCCGTCAGCGAGGGTTCGAAGGACAGCGTGACGCCGGCCTGTGCGGCGAAGCGCGACAGCGCGGGGCCCAGCGCGCCGGCGGGGATGTCGTAGGCCGCGGTGGTGGCTGCCGGCGGGTTCGCCTGTGCGGTCGCGGCGCCCGAAGCGGCGAGCGCGAAGGCCAGGCAGAGGGTGCGCACGCCTTGGCTTACGGCGCTCGGGCGCGGGGGCATGCAAGGGGAAAGTGGGCGCAGGCGCGCGGTGCGGGAGGAGGGCAATGCCATGGTTCGGTGGTCCTGTTCTTGCCGTACTCACAGCACGGCTCCATGGCTTGCCCGACGAAGCTTCAAAAAGGGACAGGGATTGGCGAGAAATTTCTGCGTCAGGCCGGCACCACCGTCACCCACCAGCGCGTGCGCGTGAGCACCTGCACGGGCAGCGTGGTAGCCACCATCGAGAGCACGTAGTCGGTGTCGCGCAGCTGGAACGCACCGGAGATGCGCAGGTTCGCCACCTCCGGGCTGCAATGCAGCAGGCCGGGTCGGTAGCGCGACAGCTCGGTGCAGAAGTCGGCCAGGCGCATGTTCTCGGCATACAGCACGCCTTGCGTCCACGCCTGGCTCTCGGGCGAGACGGCGGCCAGCGTCGAGGCACCCTGGGCGCTCAACACGGTCTGCTGGCCGGCCGGCACGATCCCCGCGGGCGACGACGCGCCGCGCAAGGTGATCTCGACCGCGCCCTCGGTCACGGCCAGTCGCACATCGGGCGATGCGCTCTCGAGCGCGTCGTGGTCCTGGCGCACCGTGAAGCGCGTGCCGAGCGCACGCAGCCGGCCCTGCACCGTCTCCACGATGAAAGGCCGTGCATCGGCGGCGGTCGTGACGCGGATCGCGCCCGCGCGCAGCCGCACCGTGCGTTGCGTGCCGTCGATGCGCACATCGATCGCGCTGCCGGTGTCGAGCAGCACGCGGCTGCCGTCGGCCAGCTGCACGTCGCGCCGTTCGCCGGTGGCGGTGGCGTGGTCGGAAGCCCAGCTGTCCCACGGCGCCAGGCGCCAGCCGATCCAGGCGGCCGGTGCGGCCGTCGCCAAGACCGCTAGCGTGCGCAGCGCGGCCCGTCGGTTGCCGCGCGCCTGCCGGGCCAGCACCGGCACGCCGACGCTCGCCGGCACGGCGCCGAACTTCTGCGAGAGGCGTTCAGCACGCTGCCATGCGCGTT
Organism: Variovorax sp. EBFNA2; assembly: GCF_033802765.1. Taxonomy (NCBI): domain Bacteria; kingdom Pseudomonadati; phylum Pseudomonadota; class Betaproteobacteria; order Burkholderiales; family Comamonadaceae; genus Variovorax; species Variovorax sp. EBFNA2. The sequence goes on along the minus strand of NZ_CP138496.1, from coordinate 4,152,441 downwards.
CGTGCGCCGGGTCCGCATGGCGCCAGGCTTCGCAGGCCGCGCGGTCCGCTTCGCCTGCGCGGCCGGAGTGCAGCCGCACCAGCCATTGCGCGGCTTCGCGCAGCACGGCGGTGTCGGGTGCGGGTACGGGTGGCAGTGCGCTCATCATTCCACCAACGCCAGGCAATGCTCGAAGCCCAGGGCCATGTGGCGCTTGACGGTGCGTTCGCTGATCGCCAGGCGCTCGGCGATCTGTGCGTAGGTCAGGCCTTCGAGCTGCGACAGCACGAAGGCTTCGCGCGCCTTGTGCGGCAGGCCGTCCAGCATCGCGTCGATGGCGTCCAGCGTCTGCAGCAACTGCAGGCGCTCTTCAGGCGACAGCGCCAGCGCCTCGGGCGCCAGCGCGAGCGCCTCGATGTACGCGCGCTCCAGCGCCTGGCGGCGCCAGTGTTCGCTGACCACGCCCTTGGCCAGCGTCGTCAGGTAGGCGCGCGGCTCACGCAACGTGGGCAGCACCTGTGGGCGCAGCAGCACGCGAACGAAGGTGTCCTGCGCCAGGTCGGCGGCGCTGTGCGCACAGCCCAGGCGCCGGCGCAGCCACGTGCTGAGCCAGCCGTGGTGCTCCGTGTAGAGCGCCTGCACGGTGCGGGTGTCGGCGGAAGGCATGAAGAGGGGAAGCGATGCAATTGAGAATTACTCGCATTTTAAGAGCATCGCGGCCTGGCGTGCTGCGCGAGGGTTCGGCAGGCTGCGCAACGCAGCGGGGTGTCTTCCAAAGGGCTGATCGCGACCTCCGCGATCCGCCTGACCTCACCGCAACCCCGACTGCCGATCCGCCGCCCCCACCAGCTGCACCAGCCCCGGCCCGATCGTGTCCAGCAACTGCGACCTCTTCCAGTGAAACCCCGGCACCGCGCAGTTGAACAGCAGCCGCCGCGGCCCGTAGCGAACCCGCGCCGCCACACCCGCGGCAAGCACGCCGAACCCTGAATCGCCCAGGTTGATCGCGAAGCCGCGCTTGCTGTAGTTCGCCACGCTCTCGCGCACGCCCTCGAGGCAACGCGCGTGCTCTTCGGGCCGCTCGCGCTTCACGCGGGCAAGGAACTCCTGGCGCTCACCGGCGGGCACTTGCGCCAGCCACGCCCGGCCCATGGCGGTTTCGACGATGCCGCGCACGGCGCCGACGCCGGGGCGCTTGAGGGTGCCGCCTTCGTGGGCACAGGTTTCCAGGTAGACCACGTCGAGATCGCTGGTCACGCCGACCGACACCGCGCCCTCGATGCGGTCGGCCAGCTGCTGCATGGCCGGGCGCAGCATGGCAAGCAGGGGCGTGTTGATGACGTAGGGATAGCACAGCGCGACGGCGGCGGGGCCGATGAAGTAGCGGTCGAGCCGTTCGTCGTGGTCCAGGAAACCCATGGCCAGCAGGGTGCGGCACAGGCGCGAGACGGTGGGGCGCGGCAGGCCCAGCTTGGTGGCGAACTCGCTGTTGGCGTGCGCGCGCGGGTCGCTCACAAAGGTCTGCAGGATGAGCAGGCCTTTGGCCAGGGTGCCGGCAAAGTACGGGTCTTCGTCCCGTACCCGGCGCAGGTCGTCGGAGTCCTTCATGGGATGGCGGCGATTCTGGACAGGGCGGGGCATGGGTGTGAATCGCAGTTTCAATAATTGAAATTCAGTGCCGGTGATTGTGGACCTGCTTCCTACAGTCGCGCTCACCATGATCCGAGACACCCCCCACTTCGAGGCCCTGCGGGCCGACATCCGCGCCTTCGTTCGCGAACGCTGGCATCCGCTGGAAGAACAGGTCAGCCGCGAGAACGACATCCCGCCCGATGTGGTCGACGAGCTGCGGCGCAAGGGCTACTTCGGCTGGAGCATTCCCGAGGCCTACGGCGGCCTGGGCCTCACGACCGAAGAGCTGGTGCTGTGCGCGATGGAGCTGTCGCAGTCGTCGGTGGCGCTGCGTGCCCGCGTGGGCACCAACACGGGCATCGGTTCCGAAGCGCTGGTGGCCGACGGCACCGAGGCGCAGAAGCAGCGCTGGCTGCCGCGCATGGCGACCGGCGAACTCACCGGCTGCCTGGCGCTCACGGAGCCCGAGGCAGGCTCGGAGGCGAGCAACGTGCAGACCACCGCGCGCCGCGAGGGCGACCACTATGTGCTCAACGGCAGCAAGCGCTTCATCACCAACGCGCCGGTGGCCGATGTGTTCACCGTCATCGCCCGCACCGAAGAGGGCTCGAAGGGCAGCAAGGGCGTGTCGGCGTTCCTGGTCGAGCGCGGCCCGGGTCTCACGACGGGCGAACCCTACCGCATGATGGGCCAGGCCGGTTCGTTCGTGTCGGACGTGCATTTCAACGAGTGCCGCGTGCACGCCGACCAGCTCATCGGCGGGCGCGAGGGCGCGGGCTTTCAGACGGTGATGAAGGTGCTCAACAAGCAGCGCCTGCATCTGGCGGCGCTGTGCACGGGCCCGGCGATCCGCATGCTGGACCTGGCCATGGCGCACACCAGCAGCCGCAACCAGTTCGGCCAGGCGGTGGCCGACTTTCAGCTGGTGCAGGCCATGATCGCCGACAGCCGCACCGACATCTACGCGGCGCGCTCGATGATCCTCGAAGCGGCGCGTGCACGCGATCGCGGCGAGGACGTGGCCCTGTCGGCCTCGATGTGCAAATACTTCGCGTCGGAGATGTGCGGTCGCGTGGCCGACCGCGCGGTGCAGATGTTCGGCGGCTCCGGCTACGTGGCCGACTTCAGCCCCATCGAGCGCTACTACCGCGACGTGCGCCTGTTTCGCCTGTACGAGGGCACGAGCCAGATCCACCAGCTCAACATCGCCAAGCTGGCATTGCGCGAAGCGGGCACGCGATGAACCTGCACGCGGACCTCATGGAACGGGTGCGCGACTTCGTCGAGCGGCACTGCATTCCGCTCGAATCGAACGCCCATGTGCACGATCCGTTGGCACTGGACGCCGTGCTCTCGCAACTGCGCCCCGCCGCACGCGAGCTGGGCCTGTACCTGCCGCAGATGCCGACGGAGGAGGGCGGGCTGGGCCTGTCGTGGGTCGAGCGCGCCGCGGTGTTCGAAGAGGCCGGACGCAGCTACCTCGGCCCGGCCGCGCTCAACTGCGCGGCGCCCGACCAGCCCAACATGATCAGCCTGCTGCGCCGGGGCACGCCCGCGCAGCAGCAGCGCTACCTGCGGCCGCTGGCCGAGGGCCGCATCCGCTCGTGCTTTGCGATGACCGAGCCGGCGCCCGGCGCGGGCTCCGACCCGTCGATGCTGCGCACCACCGCGCGGCGGGAGGGCGATGGCTGGGTCATCGACGGCCACAAGTGGTTCATCACCGGCGCGGTGGGCGCGGCCTTCTGCATCGTGCTGGCGCAGACGGACGAAGGGCCCACGCAGTTCATCGTGGACATGGACCACCCGGGGCTTTCGCTGGTGCGCGCCATCAAGGCCATCGATCCGTTCGCCGTCGGCGGCCACGGCGAGTTGCGCTTCACCGCCTGCCGTGTGGGCGGCGACGCGGTGCTCGGCGAGGTGGGCTCGGGCTTCGCCGAAGCGCAGCAGCGGCTGGAGCCTGCGCGCCTGTCGCACTGCCTGCGGCTCATGGGTCGCGCGCGGCGCGCGCTCGAGATCGCGCAGGCCTACGTGTGCGAGCGAACCTCGTTCGGCGATCGGCTGGCCGACCTGCAGCAGATCCAGGCGATGGTGGCCGACTGCCACATCGACCTGCATGCCAGCCGGCTCATGAGCCTGGATTGCGCGCGCCGCATGGACGAGGGCGTGTCGGTGAAGACCGCGTCGGCGATGACGAAGGTGTTCGTCTCCGAAGCCCTGAACCGCGTGGCCGACCGTGCGGCGCAGATGTGCGGTGCGCTGGGCATGTCGGAAGACGCGCCCATCGCCCTCATCGTGCGCGAGCTGCGGCCGTTCCGCATCTACGACGGCGCCTCCGAGCTGCACCGCGCCACGCTTGGCCGTCGCTTCCTCGCGCACTGACGCGCTGAATACACACACAGAAACCGGAGACTGACGATGACGCCCTTGACCAAGAAACTTTCACACGTGGCCGCAGCCCTTGCGCTCGGCCTGGCCGGCTCGCTGGCCGTGGCTGCCTTCCCCGACCGCCCCGTGAAGCTGGTGGTGCCATTCCCCGCTGGCGGCAGCACCGACCTGGTGGCGCGCGAGGTCGCGCTGGAACTGGGCCAAGCCCTCGGCCAGCCGGTCATCGTGGAGAACAAGCCCGGCGCCGGCAGCCTCATCGGCTCCGAGCTTGTCGCCAAGTCCACGCCCGACGGCCACACGCTGCTCATGGCGGGGCTGACCAACATCTTCCTGCCCTACGTGCACAAGGGGCTCAACTGGAACCCGGTGGACGACTTCGTGCCCGTGGGCCTGGTGGCCGACCTGCCGAACGTCATCGCGGTCAACGCGAAGACGCCGTACCAGAAGCTGTCCGAGCTCATTGCCGCCGACAAGGCCAAGCCGGGCCAACTCGCCTTCGGCTCCGCGGGCCCGAGCACGCCGTCGCACCTGGTGTGCGAAATGATCAACCACCAGGCCGGCATCAAGATGCAGCACGTGCCCTACAAGGGGAACGCGCCGGCGGTGAACGACCTGATCGCCGGCCACATCCCCGTGATGTGCAACAACCTCGGCGGCACGCTGCCCTACATGAGCAGCGGGCAGATCCGCATCCTGGCGCAGACCGGCCGCACGCGCTCGCCCTCGGCGCCCGACGTGCCCACCTTCGCCGAGCTGGGCCTGCAGGGCTTCGACAGCGGCCTGTGGGTGGGCATCGTCGCGCCCAAGGGCACGCCTGATGCGGCAATGCGACCGCTGCGCGCGGCGCTGGCCAAGGCCTTGCCTGCGGTGAAGGACAAGCTGGCCAAGCTGGGTGCGGCCACGCTCGATCCGTCGCTGCCCGCCTACGGCCAACGCATCGCCGCCGACCGCAAGCTGTGGGACCCCGTCCTCAAGCGCGTGGACCTGAAGGGCAACTGATGAACTTGCACGCTGACCACGCCCCCTTGCACGGGGTGCGCATTCTCGACATGGCGACCGTGCTCGCGGCGCCGTTCTCGGCCACGCTGTGCGGCGACATGGGCGCCGACGTCGTCAAGCTCGAGCTGCCGGGCGGCGGTGATCCGCTGCGCGGGCTCACGCCGGTGCACGAAGGCCATCCGCTGTTCTGGAAGACCGCGAACCGCGGCAAGAAGGGCATCTCGCTGGACGTGCGCAAGCCCGAAGGCCGCGCGCTGTTCCTGCAGCTCATCGCCGGCTTCGACGTGCTGGTGGAGAACTTCCGCACCGGCACGCTCGATGCGTGGGGCCTGGACATCGCCACGTTGCACGCGGCCAACCCGCGCCTCATCGTGCTGCGCCTCACGGGCTTCGGCCAGACCGGGCCGTATGCGCGACGTCCGGGCTTTGCGCGCATCTTCGAAGCGATGAGCGGCTTCACGCACCTGACCGGCGAACCCGGGGGGCCGCCGCAGCACATGAACTATCCGCTGGGCGATGTGGTGGCCGGGTTGTTCGGTGCCTTTGCCATCAGCACCGCGCTGGCCGAGCGCAACGCGTTGCCGCGCGAACAGCAGCGGGGCGCCGAGATCGACCTGTCGGCCACGGAGGCGATGTCGCGCCTGCTCGATCCGCTGGCGGCGGAGCACCGCATCGGCGGCGTGGTGCGCGAGCGCACCGGCTCGCGCGCCACCTACACCGCGCCGTCCAACGTGTTCCGCGCGCTCGACGGCGTGTGGTTCACGCTGGTGGGAACGGGCGGGCCGATCTTTGCGCGCATCTGCCGCGCGATCGGTCGCGAAGACCTGCTCAGCGACGTCCGCTTTGCCGACAACGCCGCGCGCATCCGCCACCTCGAGGCGCTCGACCGCATCATTGCCGACTGGTGCGCCAGCCTCCCGTTCGCGGAGCTGGTCGTGCGGCTGGACCGCGAAGACGTGCCCTACAGCAAGGTGTATTCGATCGCCGACCTGCAGGCCGACCCGCACATGCAGGCACGCGGCGCCTTCATCGACGTGCCCGACGAACAGTTCGGCACGGTGCCGGCACCGGCGGCGGTGCCGCGCTTCGTGGGGCGCGAAGGCGTTCGGCCGGCCGGCACGGGGCCGCGCACCGGGCAGCACAACGCTCAGGTGTATGGCGAACTGGGCTTGGGCGAGGCGCAGCTCGCGGCGCTGCGTGACGCGCAGGTGATCTGAAGCGCGCCTGCGCTGTCGCCTTGCCTGTCGCCTGCCCTGTCAGGTAGTCGTTTTGTCATGCCCGCCCCCGCGCCGTCGCGGGGCGCCTGACTCCCCCAGAAAAGGGCGCTCCGCTCATGTGCGGACGCGGCCCGGTTCCTACAGTCATCCCCATGCCGAACGCTTCTTCCCACGCCGGGAAGGCCAGCGGTTTCGGCCGGTCACCACCACCGGGGAAGTCGCATGGAACCGCTCGAAGTTCTGCCGAGAACCGCCCTGAGCCTGCTGCGCGAAGACGCCGGCATGTCGTTCATGGAGTTCGCGCTGATCGGTGCGCTGGTGATGGTCGTGGCCCTTTTGCTGGTGCTCGCCTTGCGGCGCAGCGCCTGAACACGGGGAGCCCGCCATGCAGGAATTCAACGCTCTCCTGGAACTGCTCGCGATGCTGGCGACCGACGTGCGCATGCTCGTGCTTCTCGCGCTGCTCGCCACGGCCGCCTTCAACGACTGGCGCTTCTATCGCATTCCCAACTGGCTGACCTTCGGCGGCGCGTTCTTCGCGATCGTCTACGGAACCATGGCGGCACGCACGCCGTCGTCGGGCGCACTGAGTGCGTTCGGTGGCCTGGCCGTCGGCTTCGCCGCGATGCTGCCCTTCTATGCGCTCGGAATCATGGGCGCGGGCGACGTCAAGCTGATGGCGATGACGGGCGCGTTCCTCGGGCCCCAGCAGACGCTGATGGCCTTGCTCTTCACTTTCATTGCAGGCGGTGTCGCGGCGCTGGCCTTCGCGATCCATCGCCGCCGCCTGGTTCACATGCTCGGCAACGTCAAGGCCGCGGCGCAGGGCATGGTCATTTCCAGCATCGCGGGCGTTCGGCCCGACGGGCGCCTGCAGGCGGGCCAGTCCGTGGGCAAGTTGCCCTACGGCATCTGCATCGCGGCGGGCACGGTGGTCCAAGTGCTGGCGCACCAGCTGGGCTTTGTCTAGCTCCTACATGTTTCACCCCTGGCGGAGGTTGGTATGAAGAACATCAAGGCGATCGGGCTGATCTTTCTGGCCCTGCTCTTCGGGCTGGCGGCCGCGGTCTACGCGACCGGCTGGGTCTCGCGGCAAAGCGGCATCGCATCCAACAAGGTTGTGGTGGCCGCCGTCGACATCGACCTGGGCAGCCGCGTCAACGCGCAGATGCTGTCCACGGTCGACTGGCCCAGCGGCTCGATACCGAACGGCGCTTTCAGCGACATCAAGGCGCTGAACGACCGGGTGGTGAAGGTCGGCGTGTTGCGCGGCGAAGCGCTCATGGAGGGCAAGCTGGCGCCGGTGGGCACGCAGGGCGGGCTGTCGGCGGTGATCGCCAGCGGCAAGCGGGCCATGACGGTGCGCGTCAACGACGTCGTCGGCGTCGCCGGCTTCGCACTGCCGGGCAACTACGTCGACGTGATGGTCAACGCCCAGCAGGACAAGGGGCGCGGCGAAGACGGGCTGCAAATCAGCAAGACCGTGCTCGAGAAGGTGCTGGTGCTGGCCGTGGCCCAGGAGGCCAACCGCGACGACACCAAGCCGAAGGTCGTGAGCGCGGTGACGCTCGAGCTCTCGCTCGAAGACTCCGAGAAGCTCGACCTGGCACGCAGCGTGGGCACCCTGTCGCTGGTGCTTCGCAACCAGATGGACAAGACCACGGTCGCCACCCTGGGCATCACCAAGGGGCAGCTGTTCGGCGAGAAGAAGGATCTCGTGCAGGTCTCCACCGCAGCGGCACCGGCCCGTCCGCGTGCACGGCCGGCAGGACCCGCCACGCCGCGAGCCTCCGAGTGCGTGGAAGTGATCCAGCACGCCGGCCGTTCGCTCACCTGTTTCTGATCGATCGCCAGGAGGAACACCAAGTGCGCCCACTCACAACAACCATCGCCCGTCTGCTGGCGACCTTCGCGACAGTGGCGACCCCCGCCATGGCCGCGGACGTCGTGGCAACCGCCCCGGTCACGGCCGCCGCCATGCCTGCGCCTGCGGCACTGGCTGCGGCAGCGCCTGCGGCCCCGGCCAGCCGGCGCTGCACCGCCATCATCCCGGACAGCGAGCCGACCTATGCCGTGCTCGGCAAGTCGGTGGTCATTCCGTTGAGGGTGCGTGCCGTGCGCATCGTGGTCAGCGGCCAGCCTCAGGGCCAGGCGGCCGCGCAGGCGGCAACGCCGCAGGGCGCGGCGGCGCCCCCCGTGCCCAAGAGTGAAGGCGTCGGCGACATCGAGGTCACGCTGCTGAGCCCGACCGACCTGTTCTTCCGCGGCCGCCAGGCCGGCTCGATGAACGTGGTGCTCCAGAGTGCCGACGGCACCTGTCACATCAAGGACGTGATCGTCACCATCGATCCCGGCGCGCTGCAGGCCAAGCTGGCCGAGTTGATGCCCGAAGAGCGTGGCATCCGCGTGCGCAGCGCCGAGCGCTCCATCGTGCTCACCGGCGAGATCAGCGACGCGCTGAAGCTGGACGACGTGATGAGCCTGGCCTCGGCCTACGGCGCCGACGGCAAGAAGGTGGTGAACCTGCTGCGCGTCGGCGCACCCCAGCAGGTGATGCTCGAAGTGAAGATCGCCGAGGTCAGCAAGACCCTGCTCGATCGGCTGGGTGCGCGTGTCGGCATCTCGCGCATGAGCGGCGGCGGCCTGCACAACTACTCGCTGATCTCCAACTTCCTGAGCGCGGGCGGCGGCCTGGTCGAGGCGCTGCGCATCGGCCGCGGCGCGGTGACCATCGACGGCCAGAAGGACGACGGCCTGGTGCGCGTCCTGGCCGAGCCCAACATCATGGCCATCAGCGGCCAGAACGCCAGCTTCCTGTCGGGCGGCAAGATCTTCATTCCGGTGTCGCAAACCGGCAGCGGCGCCAACGGAAGCACCATCACGCTGGAAGAGAAGGAGTTCGGCATCGGCGTGAAATTCATGCCGACGGTGCTCAACGGCGACCGCATCAACCTGAAGATGGTGTCGGAGGTGTCGGACCTGACGCAGACCGGCTCGCCCTTCACCACGGTCGGCGGCGTGACGTCCGTGCTGCCGTCGCTCACGGTGCGGCGCGCCGACACCACGGTGCAGCTCAACGACGGGCAGAGCTTCGTCATCGCCGGCCTGATCAAGAGCAACGCGACGGAGGCGGTCAAGCGCTATCCGGGCCTGGGCGAAGTGCCGGTGATGGGCGCGCTGTTTCGCAGCACCGAGTTCCAGAACGAGCAGACCGAGCTGATGTTCGTCATCACGCCGCGCCTGGTGCGTCCGCTGGCCGAGCCGCCGCGCGTGCCGACCGACAACCACGTGCTGCCCAGCCGCGCCGAGATGTACCTGAACGGCGCCCTCGAAAGCAGCACCCCGGCCCCGGCCGCCCCGGCCAGCCAAACCCCGTGAGGAGCCCCGCCATGTTCATCCGATCGACACCCCTCGTGCTCGCATGCCTCCTGGCAGCCGGCTGCTCGAGCGTCACGCCCCACTACGACGCGCGCTTCGGCGACGCCGTGCGCGACGCCAGAAAGAAGATGACGCTCAACCCGAACGCCGGCAAGAACGGCGATCCGGTCACAGGCATGGACGGCCGCGCGTCGCGCGAGTCGATGGTGCAGTACCACGAGTCCTACAAGAAGCCACCACCGGCAGTCAATGTCATCAACATTGGCGGGCAGATCGGTGGCCAGGGCGGCGGCTCGGGGAAATGAAAGACCGCGACTTTGCGGACCCGTTCCACATCAGCTTCCACATGGAAAGGAGAACGCCACGACACGCATGACATTCGATCTCCCTGTTTTTTCTCAATCTGATTTTTTGTAGTCCATCCCTTGAAAGGAAAGAGCCATGAACAAGTTTTTCAAAACCATCGGGAAGTCCGCGAGCGGTTTGCTGCGCGACGAAGAAGGCGCTCAGGTCGTCGAGTACGCCCTGATCATCGCGGTCGTTTCGATCGCACTGGTTGTTGCCCTGAAGGCCCTCACGGCCGACGACGGCAGCTTCGGGACCTTCATCGAGCGTGTCGGACTCTGCCTGACGTCGACGGACGGCGGCTGCGTCTGAAGCGTGTGGGGAGGGCGGAAGAAGGTGGGCTTTACCTCGAGGCTTGCTTTCTTCCGCAATTCCGATGCCTTGCGCAATTTCCGTCCACAACGAAATGGGGTCATCACCATGTTCAAGTCATTGCTGACAGATGAGGACGGCGCTCAGGTGGTCGAGTACGCCTTGATCATCGCCGTCATCTCCATCGTGCTGGTGATCGCGCTGCAACCGGCCACGATCGCGGCGAGCATCGACGGCTTGCACGTGCGGTTGGTCGCCTGCCTGAGCGGCAACGGCTGCGCCTGACGCATCCGGTGTTCTCATTTTTTATCGTCCATCCCGAGGACCCACCATGAAAGCCAGCCGCACCCCTCGCCACCAGCGCGGCGCGATGATCATCACGGTCGCGCTGTTCATGCTGTTCCTGCTCGGCTTCATGGGCATCGCGCTCGACTTCGGCCGCCTCTTCGTCGCCCGCACCGAACTGCAGACGGCGGTGGACAGCTGCGCGCTGGCCGCCGCGAATGAACTCAACGGGGAAAGCACGGCCATCAGCAGGGCGCAAAGTGCGGGTCAAACCGCCGGCAATGCCAACAACGTGAACCTGCAGTCGGCCACCTGGAGCGGCCAGGGCAAGCTCATAGCGGCCGACATCACGTTCCGCGATGCGTCCTACGTGGTCACCACCGCGTCGGCCAACGCACGCTATGCGCAGTGCACCCACACCCAACCCAACATCCAGATCTGGCTCATGAAGGCCATGGGCGCGTTCTCCGGCGATTACGCCGGCAACCCGTCCACGCGCAGCGTCGCGGCCAACGCCGTGGCAACCCGTGGCAGCGCCCAGACCACGTGTCCCATTCCGGTCCTGGTCAAGCCCAGGCCCGGTGGGACCGCACCCGACTACGGCTTCGTCCGGGGCGAGTGGTTGACGTTGATCAGGGCCCAGAACGCCGCGGTCGGCGGCCAGATCGGCTGGGCCAACCTCAACGGCACCAACAGCGCCGACGAAACCCGGGATGAATTGAGCGGCAACGACTGCGAGACCCGGATCGGCGACCCGATCGGCACGCCCGGCGTCCAGGCCGTGATTGCGGAAGTGTGGAACCAGCGCTTCGGTGTCTACAAGAACAGCGGCGGTCCGAGCGCGGGGCGTCCGGACTACACGGGCTACGCCTACACCACGACCAACTGGCCCGCGCGTTCGGACGGTTCGCCACCCAATGCCTACGACGGCAGCCCGCCTGCCGGTGCGCCCACCAGCGCGCAGAACTTCGTGACCAAGCGCGCGGCCTTCGCGTCGTGCGACGACACCGGCATCAGCCTGGGCGGCTGCGAAGCGCGCACGGGCCTCACGCTCAACAGCTTCCAGAAGCTCGCGGCGCCCGGCAATGTGGCGGGGGGGCACAGGCAGTACGGCATGGACCGCCGCATCGTCACGGCGCCTGTGGTCGATGGTTCTTCTCACGTCATCGACTACCTCTGCTTCCTGATGCTGCAGCCGCTACAGATTCCCATGGGCGACACGCAGCTCGAGTACCTCGGCAACGCCGGCGTAGTTTCGCCGACGGCGAGTCCCTGCACCACCAGCGGTCTGCCCGGTGGTTCGGTGGGCCCGCTGGTTCCGGTCCTTGTGAGGTGAGCGCCATGACGAAGAAGACAACCTCTCTTCACCGGCAACGCGGCGCCGCGCTGATCGAGCTGGCGCTGATCATGCCGCTGCTGCTGCTGCTCACCTTCATCACCACCGAGTTCGGGCGCGCCATGTACGAATACAACACGGTCACCAAGTCGGCACGCGACGCGGTGCGCTATCTCTCGGTGCAGACGCCCGGCACGAACATCGACCAGGCGCGCAACCTGATCGTGTACGGCAACACCGCCGGCACCGGCGTGCCGTTGGCGCGCGGCCTGACCCTGGCGAACGTGCCGGCCGGCAGCTGCTGCACCTGGCAACTGGCGGGGGCGGACCCGATCATCAACACGGTCACGGTGCGCATCAGCGGCTACACCTTCCACTCGCTGTTTCCGTCGGTGTTCGGCGTGCAGTTCGCCGATGCCAACGGCAACATCGTCTTCAGCACCATCACCGCCACCATGAGGGCGCCATCATGAGACACCACGTCAAGGGCGCGACCACCATCGAGTTCGCGCTGGGCCTTCTGATCTTCCTGATGCTGGTGCTGGGCATCGTGGACTTCGCCCGCATGCTGTTCACCTGGAACGCGGCCAACGAGGCGACGCGCGCCGGCGCGCGCTATGCCGTGGTGTGCGACGACACCATGCAGCAGGCCCTCGTGCTCGCCCGGATGAAGGCCCTGCTGCCGCAGGTGCAGACGGTGAGCGTGGCGTGGGTTCCCCTGGACTGCACGGCGAGCACCTGCCAGGGTGTCACGGTCAGCATCACCGGCCTGAACTACCAATGGATCTCCCCCATCGTGGGGGCCGTGGCGCCGCTCATCCCGATGCCGGGCTTCTCCACCTTCCTGCCCCGCGAGGTCATGCGGCAAGACCCGCACAGCGCGGACATCTGTTCCTGACAGCACACCGGACACGACCATGAAGATCGCCATCGTTTCTCCCAATCCGAACCACCTGCAGGACATGCGCAAGGTGCTGGAGCCGCGCGGCCATGCCGTGTCGCTCTTCGAAGGCGGCAAGAGCCGCATGCAGGCGGTCGTCGAGAAGGTCGCGCCGGACCTGATGCTGGTCGACGGCATGTGCTGCGACCCGCAGGAGCTCTCGTTGGTGGAGGCGCTGACCTTGCGGCATCCGACCGTGGCGGTGGTGCTGCTGTGCGCGATGCAGACGCCCGAGTTCCTGATCCATGCGATGCGCGCGGGCGTTCGCGAGGTGCTGCCGTCGCCGTCCGACACCGCCGCGCTCGAGGCCGCCGTCGACCGCATTGCCCTCAAGATGGCCGGCTCGCAGGCGCGCAGTCCGGGGCGGGTGGTGGCGTTCATGCCCTGCAAGGGCGGCAGCGGCGCGACCTTTCTCGCGACCAACATCGCGCACCAGCTGTCGCGCGAGCGCTCGGTGCTGCTGATCGACCTGAACCTGCAGTTCGGCGATGCGCTGTCGTATGTGAGCGACCTGCGCCCGACCGCGACGATGGCCGACGTGGCGCGCGACATCGCGCGCCTCGATGCCTCGTTGCTCGCGGCGAGCGTGGTGCGCGTGTCGCCAAGCTACAGCATCCTGCCCGCGCCGGAGGACTTGGCGCGCGCGATGGACGTCAAGGCCGAGCACGTCGATGCCATCCTGCAGGTGGCGCTCGCGCAGTACGACTTCGTGATCTTCGACCTCGGCACGCGCATCGACACGCTCACGCTGCGCGTGCTCGACCGCGCCGAGCGCATCTTCCCCGTGCTGCAGGCCAGCCTGCCGCACATCCGCAACGTGACGCGCCTGGTGCAGGTGTTCAAGTCGCTGGGCTACGCGCCCGGCAAGGTCGAACTGCTGGTGAACCGCAGCACCGGCGGCGGCGAGATCGGGCTGTCGGACATGCGCCGGTCGCTGCCCGGCGCGACGTTCACCACGGTGCCGGACGGCGGCAAGGATGTCGACGCGTCCATCAACCGCGGCGTGCCGCTGGCGGAGATGTCGCGCGGCAGCGCCCTAGCCAAGCGCCTCGACGAGATTGCTCACACGCTCAGCCCGCGGCCGGAGGCGGCGCCCGGCTTCATGGGGCGGCTGTTCCGCCGTGCCTGACGCAGGGCGAGGACGGATTCCATCAATACCCAGGCGGAGGTGCCAACCATGTCATTCAGGGACCAACTCAATGCGATCGACGGCGATGCCGGCGCCCGGCCGGCGGGGCCTGTCGTCGAGCTGACCACGTCGCCTTTCGCCTCGGACACCTACAAGCAGCTGAAGGAGCGCATGCACCTGAAGCTGCTGGAGCGCTTCGACCTGGCGGCGCTCGAAACCCTGAAGCCCGACGCGCTGCGGCAGGAAATCTCGACCATGGTGGGGCGGCTCCTGCAGGAGGAGCCCGAGGCGCTCAACGACATCGAGCGGCGCACGCTGATTCGCGACATCCAGCACGAGATGCTGGGCTTCGGTCCCATCGAGCTGCTGATGGCCGACCCGACCGTGTCGGACATTCTGGTGAACTCGCCCACCAGCATCTACGTGGAGCGGCGAGGGCGGCTGGAGCTGACCAACGTGAGCTTCACCGACGAGAAGCACCTGCTGCGCATCATCGACAAGATCGTCTCGCTGGTCGGGCGCCGCATCGACGAGTCCAGCCCCATGGTCGATGCGCGGCTGCCAGACGGGTCGCGGGTCAACGCGGTCATTGCACCGGTGGCGCTGGACGGTCCGATGATGTCGATCCGTCGCTTCGCGAAGATCCCGCTGCGCATGACCAACCTCGTGAACGACCTCAAGTCGCTCACGCCGCCGATGGCGCAGATGCTCGAAGGCCTGGCCCAGGCCAAGGTCAACATGCTGATCTCGGGCGGCACCGGGGCAGGGAAGACCACGCTGCTGAACATTCTCTCGGGCTTCATTCCGGAGTCCGAACGCATCATCACCATCGAAGACGCGGCCGAGCTCCAGCTGCAGCAGCCGCACGTCGCGCGCATGGAGACGCGGCCGACGAACATCGAGGGCAAGGGCGAGATCACGCAGCGCGCGCTGGTGCGCAACGCGCTGCGCATGCGGCCCGACCGCATCGTGATCGGCGAGGTGCGCGGCGCCGAGGCGGTCGACATGCTGCAGGCCATGAACACCGGCCACGAAGGCTCGCTCACGACCATCCACGCCAACACGCCGCGCGATGCGCTGGCCCGGCTGGAAAACATGATCGGCATGGCGAACCTGAACCTGCCGCACCGCACCGTGCGCCAGCAGATCGCCTCGGCGATCACGGTGGTGGTGCAGGTGTTGCGGCTGATCGACGGGCGACGCAAGATCACCAGCATCCAGGAGATCACGGGCATGGAGGGCGAGATCGTCACCATGCAGGAGATCTTTACGTTCCACCAGACGGGCATGGGGCCTGATGGCCAGGTGCGCGGCCATTTCCACGCGACCGGCGTGCGGCCGAAGTTCATGGAGCGGCTGCATGCGTTCGGCGTGGTGCTGCCCGACAACATCTTCGATCCTGAAAAGCACTACGAATAGGAGCACGCCATGTTCGACAACCTGGGGGGTGACACGCTCATCACGGTCACGGTGCTGGTCTTCGTGACCGCGCTGCTCATGATCGAGGGGCTCTACCTGCTGTGGCGGTCCTACAAGGGGCCCGACGCACGCAAGATCGAGAAGCGGCTGCAGGCGATGTCCGCCGCGGCCGACCGCACCTCGCAGGCCCATCTCGCCAGGGAGCGCATGCTCAGCAACGTGCCCTGGATGCAGCGCCAGTTGCTGGCGCTGCCGCGGGCGCACCGGCTGGACCGCTTCATCCTGCAGGCCGGGCTGGACTGGACGGTGTCCAGCTTTCTGCTGGCCTGCGGTGCGCTGGGCGTGTTCGCGTTCTGCGCCGTGTGGCTGGCGCACCAGCCCGTGATGCTGGCGCTTCTGGCCGGGGCCGTGGCGGCGGCGCTTCCCGTCTTGTACCTGCAGCATCAGCGCAGCCAGCGGCTGGAGCGCCTCGAAAAGCAGCTGCCGGACGCGCTGGACCTCGTGACGCGCGCCCTGCGCGCGGGCCACTCCTTTGCCAGCGGCCTGCAGATGATCGGCGAGGAAATGCCCGACCCGATCGCCGGCGAGTTCCGCCTGGTGGCCGACGAGGTGAACTTCGGCGTCTCGCTGCAGCAGGCGCTGACCAACCTCAGCGAACGCGTGCCGCTCACCGACCTGCGCTACTTCGTGGTGTCGGTGCTGATCCAGCGCGATTCGGGCGGCAACCTGACCGAGGTGCTGGGCAATCTGAGCCGGCTCATCCGCGCGCGCTTCAAGCTGCTCGCGCGGGTGCGGGTGCTGTCGTCCGAGGGGCGGCTGTCGGCCTGGATCCTGGGCGTCATGCCGTTCGCGCTGGCGGCGCTCATGAACATCTTCAATCCCGAGTTCATGTCGCCGCTGTGGACCGATCCGATCGGCCAGTCGGTGATGCGCTACATGCTGGTGCTGATGCTGGTGGGCATCGTGCTCCTGCGCAAGATCGTGAAGATTCGCGTCTGAAGGAGAAGCGCCATGGCCCTGCTGTTCCCCATTCTGGTTTTCTTGTCCGTGTCGCTGGCGGTCATCGGCCTGGCGGTGTGGTGGTCCCCGACGCGTGCCGCGCAGCGGCTGCAGGCGGTGGCGCTGCCGGCCGGCAAGACGGCCTGGACCGAGACCGCCGTCAAGCTCGTCGGTCCGTTCGCGCAGCTGTCGTCGCCGACCAGTGATGCCGACCTGTCGCCGCTGCGCGTGCGCTTCCTGAACGCCGGCATCCGCCATCCGGATGCGTCCCTCATCTACTTCGGCCTGAAGACGCTGCTGCCGCTGGGCTTCGCGGCGGTCGCGTTCCTCATGCTGCGCGCGACGGGGTCGGAGAGCGGCATGACGATGCTGCTGTGGCTCGCGCTGGCCGCGCTGGCGGGCTGCTACCTGCCCAACCTCGTGCTGCGCCTGTGCATCCGTGCGCGGCGCCGCGAGATCTTCGAGAACTTTCCCGACGCCGCCGACCTCATGCTGGTGTGCGTGGAAGCGGGACTCGGACTGGACGCGGGGCTGGCCAAGGTCACCGACGAAATCCAGATCAAGAGCCGGGCGCTCGCGCAGGAGCTGCACTGGACCAACCTGGAGATGCGCGCGGGCGGCACGCGCGAGAAGTCGCTGCGCAACCTGGCGCTGCGCACGGGCGTGGAAGAAATAGGCACCTTCGCCACCATGCTGACCCAGGCGGACCGCTTCGGCACCAGCATCGGGGAGTCGCTGCGCGTGTTCTCGGACGACCTGCGCCACAAGCGCCAGGTGCGCGCCGAGGAGCTGGCGGCGAAGGTGCCGACCAAGATGCTGCTGCCGCTGGTCGTGTGCATCTTCCCGTGCATCTCGCTCGTGATCCTGACGCCGGCGGTGATCCGCGTGATCCGGATGATCGGGCCGATGCTGGCCGGGCACCAATGAAGGGGCCCGCACGCGGCGCGCCGCGTGCGCGGTTGCCGCGTTCAGTCCGCCAGCGTGTCGAGCTGGTGCTTGACCGCGTAGATGTACAGCTCGAGCCGGTTCGTGACGCCCAGCTTCTGGTAGATCGCGCAGAGATGGTTGCGCAGCGTGTGCTCGGCGACGAAGACCCGCTCGGCGAGCGCCTTGTTGGAGGCGCCGCAGCCCGTCGCGACGATGCGGATGATCTCGCGCTCCTTGTGCGTCAGCGTGGCCTGCCGGGCCGCGTCGGGGTCGGCCTTCTGCGGCTTCTTTGCCGCCGTGAGTTCGGAGAAGACGCGCCCCATGGCCTGCGCGTCGACGCAGAGCTCGCCGCGGGACACGCGCTCGATGGCGTCGAGCAGCTGCTGCGCCGAGGCGTCCTTGCCCACCACGCCGCGCGCGCCGCGCAGCACGGCCAGGTCGAGCGTGCGCTGCTCTTTCTCCGCCGTCAGCACCATCACGCGCGACCTCTCGTTGGCCAGCAGCCGCGGCAGGATGTCCAGCGCGCTATGGCCGTCCAGGTCGAGGTCGAGCACGATGACGTCGGGCGCGAGGCTTTGCGCCGTGGCCACCGCTTCGTCGCAACAGCTGGCCGTGCCGACCACCTTCATGCGCGGCTGTTCGCCGTCGATCAGCTTCGACAGGCCCCACAGCATGGTCTTGTGGTCGTCCACGAGCAGGACGGCAATAGGGTGGTCAAGGTGGTCAAGGGTTTGCATGACGGACTCCTCCAGTGTCTGCGGCGCGGTCAGATCGGGATTTCGATCCGCACCGCCGTGCCGCCATTCGCGCATCGGTCGACATGCGCCTGGCCGCCCAGGGCCGTGGCGCGCTCGGTGAGGGAGCGGGGGTGGAAGGCGGTGAAGCTTTCCTGGCAGGCGTCGTTCTCGATGCACAACGCCAGCTGGCCGTTCTTGCAGTCGATGCGCACGCTGCCATGGCGCGCATGGGTGTGCTTGCAGATGTTGTTCAGCCCTTCGCTCACCATCTGCAGCAGCTCCGCGGTCACGCGGTCGTCCAGGTGCAGCGGGGCGTCGATGGCCATCACGATGTCGATGTCGATGCCGTACAGGCCCTTGATCCGCGCGGCCTGGCGTTCGAGGTGGGGCCGCACGAGCCCGCCGGCATCGTCGGCGCCGTGCCTGACTTCGCCGGCATAGCGGCGCAGGTCGGCGATCACGCCGTCGGCCACGTCCGAGAGTTTGTCGAGGTCTTCGCGCAGCGGGTTGTCGGCGCCGGCCCGTTTGCGCAGTGCGCACAGGCCCATGCGCAGGCCGATGTAGGGCTGGATGGCCGTGTCGTGCAGGTCGAGTGCGATCTTCAGGCGCTCGGTCGATGCGGCTTCCGAGGCCATCCGGTCGAGCACCTCGATGGTCTCGATGACCGGGAAGATCTGCGCCATGAGGTGGGCGAGGAACAGCGCGTCGGACTTGCCGAGCCGGCCGTCGCGCGACGAGATGAACACCCGGCCTTCGCCCAGGCGCATCGGCAGCGGTGCGCTGATGAAGGCGCGGGCCTCCAGCATGGCGGCGATGGTGGCGCAACGCTGTGCGCCTTCTTCGTCGGCGCTGCGCCAGGCGGTAGTACCCGCTTCGAAGACTTGATGCTGCGCGCGAAAGTGGTTCAGCGGCCAGGGCAGGCGGTTGCTCCGCACGATGCTGTCGGGCGCCAGGGCCATGAGCGGCGATGCCGTGAGGCGGCCGATGGTCTCGATGCGCACCTGCTCGCAGTCGTCGTCCTCGTGCAGCGTGCGCAGCAGCCACGTGCCCGTGGCGCGGTCGCGCGTGAGCAGGATGCAATGGCTGGCCTTGAAGAAGGCCAGCGTGCGCTCCATCGTGCGGGCGATGGTGCGGCCGGCGCCGAAGCGCGGGTTCGACAGCTGGCTCACGTCGCCCAAGAGCGCGAGGCGCCGTTGCAGCGCGAGCTTGGAGCCGCCCCAGTACACGATCATGTGCCCGAGCGCGAGCAGGAAGGCGGTGCGCATCAGCAGCTGCGGCGTGTCGTCGGTGCCCGCGGCCAGCCCGCAGGCAATGAACGAGGCGACCGACGCGATCGTCACGCGGGCGCCTTCCTCGAAGCCCCAGCGGAACGAAGAGGTGAGGATCGCGAAGAAGTAGAAAAGGAAGAACAGGCTGCGGGTGCCGTCGGTCACCGCGAGGATCAGCGTGAACCACAGCACGTCGGACCAGTGGATCGCCTTGCCCTGGAAGTGGGGCTGTCCCACCGCCGTGCAGACGTGGATCAGCAGGCTGTGAAGGATGTAGCCGAAGAAGGCCAGCCAGACCGCGGGGGGAACCTGCTGCCGGCTATCGGCGGCGTCGACCGTGATCGCCAGCAGGGCCGAGATCGACAGCACGAGCCGCATGCGTCCCACCATGAGCGCGTCTGCCGCCAGGCTGGCGTCGATGCGGGGGGCGGAGTCGTGGACTCGCATGGGGACGCATCCGGTGCATGGACCATGTCAGGCACCGCGAGACATCGCGGTACAGGCGGGAGCGCTCGGCAGTGACAGCTCGGAATACATTTTTCTTACCAAAGACCACAACGTGTGACGAGTTCACATTACTACTTTGGTGTTCATAAGCAATTGAAATCGCATTCCGTTAACATTTGGTAACTATATTTGCATTGGATTGCATACGGATAGATTGGCCCCCTGCAAGGGCGGCGAATGGGCATGGGGCAGGTTCGGAAGCTTCTGGAGAGGGTGAGGTACCTCACCGAGGCGTCTGACTGCCTGTGCGAAGGCGCAGACCCTGGGTAACCCGGCCACACGCTGAAGCCAGGGGGCCGGCGGACTCAGGGCCGCAAAAGCAGCATCCCCCGCCGGAGCCTCAGGTGCATGGGGCCGTGGATCGGCGGCGAGGCGCACTGCCCGCGGCAGGAATGGCAGGCAAGCAACCGGCGGGCGCCTTCAGCCGCCGCGTGCGCGCACCTGGGCCGCGTGCTGAAGGCGGGCGTTGTCTACCTTCTGCTTGGACAGGAGCCGGGGCTTGTTGCAACGGGAACAGCGGTACAGGCGCAGCCAGGGCAGCAGGCGCATCCACGCGGTGCGCGGCTGGCGATCCATGTCTGCGAGATGGCAGGGGCAGGCGGAAACCGATTGCGATGACGACATGTGTCCAACGACCAGGCTGTCCAGACCCCACCCTCACCGAGCTCTGCGGCTCTTCGGCTTTCTGGGAAATGAAAGTATTCATTCTTGCGACAAATGTAAACATGCGCACTCACCTGTTTCGGGTATTCGGCGTGCGCCGGGAAGGAAATGGTTGATGCCGCAACGCGGCCCCGATTTCTCGGATTTCTGTCGCAGACTGTTTCACTTCCGGATGCCTTCCGTGTACCAGTTCACAGAGGGAAAGCCGCTTGTTGACCGGTGTAAACTGCCCGGTTTTCTCCCCCCTCTCTCGGTATGGTGCAAGTGTCACGGCGCACAGGCTTCACCGGCTCGGCGCTCACTCGCTTGCTCGCTCAATTGAGCGACACCGACGTTCCCGAATCCAGGCAAGCCCTCGCGGATCGTTTGAGTCAGTGGTTCAGTTGGACCGATGCCATCTCCTTGTCAGCAGCTTTGGATTCCGATCTGGGCGTCGCCGTGTCCGGCGCCCGGGCGTCCGAGGGCGCCGAGGAAGCGCAGGAGTGCGCGCGCCTGAAGGCGGCGCTGGCCAAGGGCAATGCCGACGGCGGCGTGGCTTCGGTGCTGCCGGGCGCGAACGACGACTTTCCGCCGTACCGCCGCCGCTATTTCGCGCGGCAGCAGGCGATGGAGACCGCCCTCGAACCGCTGCGCGCCCGCCTGCGGGCCCGGCTCGCGACCCGCTCGCCCGAGCTGGCCCGGCTGGCCGCGGTGGACGCCATCCTGGAACAGGTGGTGGGCGCCCGCGAACGCAGCCTGCTGGCGAGCGTGCCGGCGCTGCTGGAGAAACACTTCAAGCGCCTGCGTGAGGCCAACCAGGCCACGCAGGACGCCAACCCCGACACCCCCCAGCCGCCACCGACCGCCGCCGGCGGCTGGCTGAACGTGTTCGGCCGCGACATGCAAAGCGTGCTGCGGGCCGAACTGGACATTCGCATGCAACCGGTCGAAGGCCTGCTCGAAGCCCTTCGCGATCGCTAGCCTGCAGCCCCCCAAGAGACAACAAGCTTTCATGAACAGATTTTTCCATTACGCCGTCTTCCTCGTGGGCCTGGCCGTCGTGTGCTGGGTCGGTGCCAGCTACGTGGGCCACAACCCGCTGGCCCTGGTGATCACGGCGCTGATCGGCGCGTTCTACCTGATGGGCGCGCTGGAGCTGCACCGTTTCCACCAAGCCACCAACACGCTGTCGCGCGCGGTGGACGACCTCTCGGCGCCGCCGTCCAGCCTCGGCGATTGGCTCGCGAATCTGCATCCTTCGCTGCGCAACGCGGTGCGCCTGCGCATCGAGGGCGAGCGCGTCGGACTGCCGGGCCCGGCGCTCACGCCGTACCTCGCGGGCCTGCTGGTGCTGCTGGGCATGCTGGGCACCTTCCTGGGCATGGTGGTCACGCTCAACGGCACGGGGTTGGCGCTCGAAAGCGCGACCGACGTGCAGGCCATCCGCAACTCGCTGTCGGCGCCCGTGCGCGGCCTGGGCCTGGCCTTCGGCACCTCGGTGGCGGGCGTGGCCGCATCGGCGATGCTGGGCCTGGCCTCGGCGCTCTGCCGGCGCGAACGCCTGCTGGCCGGGCAGGCGCTGGACGCGCAGATCGCCACGTCGCTGCGCGGTCATTCGCTGGCGCACCGCCGCGAAGAATCGTTCAAGCTCATGCAGCAGCAGGCGCACGCAATGCCCGCGCTGGTCGACCAGCTGCAGGCCATGGTGGCCGCGATGGATCGCCAGAGCCAGTCGCTCAACGAACGCCTCGTCGCCAGCCAGGACAACTTCCACCAGAAGACCGAGGCCGCCTACACGGGGCTCGCCGCATCGGTCGATCGCTCGCTGAAAGACAGCCTGGCCGACAGCGCCCGCATCGCCGGCGAAACGATCCAGCCCGTGGCGAAGGTGATGCCCGAGCTGGTCGGCCAGCTGCGGACGATGATGGCCGCGATGGAGCGCCAGACACAGTCGCAGAACGACCGCCTCGTCGCCAGCCAGGACAGCTTCCACCAGAAGGCCGAGGCCGCGTACAGCGGCCTGGCCGCCTCGGTCGATCGTTCGCTGAAGGACAGCCTGGCCGACAGCGCCCGCATCGCCGGCGAAACCATCCAGCCCGTGGCGAAGGTCATGCCCGAGCTGGTCGGCCAACTGCAGACGATGATGGCCGCGCTGGAGCGCCAGACCCAGTCGCAGAACGACCGCCTCGTTGCCAGCCAGGACAGCTTCCATGAGAAGGCCGAGGCCGCGTACAGCGGTCTGGCCGCATCGGTCGATCGTTCGCTGAAGGAAAGCCTCACCGACACCGCCCGCATCGCCGGCGCAACGATCCAGCCCGTGGTCGAGGCGGCCATGCTCGGCATCGCGCGCGAAGCCGCTTCGTTGCAAGGCGGCATGGCGCAGGCCGTCGAACGGCAGCTCGAAGGCCTCACGGGCCGCTTCGAGGCCTCGACCGCTGGCGTCGCCGACACCTGGAAGGCCGCGCTGGCCGAACACGAGCGCGCGAGCGGGGCGCTGTCGAGCGACCTGCGCGGCACGCTCGAACGCTTTGCCGAGACCTTCGAGCAGCGCTCGGCTGCGCTGGTCGATGGCGTGTCCGCCCGCCTCGAGAGCACCGTGGGCAGCGTGTCCGACACCTGGGGCAGCGCGCTCGCGCAGCATCAGCGCGTCAGCGAAAAACTGTCGGGCGATTCGCACCAGGCGCTCGCCGCCGCGGCCGCCACGTTCGAGCAGCACTCGGCCGCGCTGCTGCGCACCGTGGGCGAAGCGCACACCAGCCTGCAGACCGAACTGGCCGCGCGCGATGCGCAGCGCCTTTCGGCCTGGAGCCAGTCGCTCGAAGCCATGGCCGCGTCGCTGCAGAAGGAATGGCAGCAGGCCGGCGCACACACGCTGAGCCAGCAGCAGCAACTGAGCCACACGCTGGCGCAGGCCGCGCGCGACGTGTCGGCGCAGGCCGAGGCGCACGCCAAGCAGACCGTCGCCGAAGTCGCGCAGCTGCTGCAGGCCGCGTCGGACGCGCCCCGCGCCGCCGCGTCGCTGCTCGACACCGTGCGCGAGGCGCATGCCAACCTGCAGACCGAACTCGCCACGCGCGACGCGCAACGCCTCGCGGCCTGGAGCGGCTCGCTCGAGACCATGGCCGCGTCGCTGCAGAAGGAATGGCAGCAGGCCGGCGCACACAGCCTGAGCCAGCAGCAACAGATGAGCGAGACGCTCGCGCAGACCGTGCGCGACATGTCGGCGCAGGCCGAGGCGAATGCCAAGCAGACCGTCGCCGAAGTCGCGCAGCTGCTGCAGGTGGCGGCCGAGGCACCGAAGGCCGCGGCCGACGTGATCGCCGAGCTGCGCCAGAAGCTGTCCGACGGCATGGCGCGCGACAACGACATGCTCGAAGAGCGCAGCCGCATCCTCGGCACGCTCGAGACCTTGCTGGGCGCGGTGAACCATGCCTCGACCGAACAGCGCAGCGCCATCGACGCGCTCGTCACGGCTTCCGCCGACATGATGGAACGCGTGGGCAGCCGCTTCACGGAGAAGGTCGAGAGCGAGACCGAGAAGATGGCCGGCATCGCCGCGCAGATCACCGGCGGCGCGGTCGAGGTGGCGAGCCTGGGCGAGGCCTTCGGCTTTGCCGTGCAGCGCTTCGGCGAGTCGAACGACAAGCTGGTGGCGCATCTGCAGCGCATCGAAGGCGCACTCGGCAAGTCGCTGGCGCGCAGCGACGAGCAGCTGGCCTACTACGTGGCGCAGGCGCGCGAGGTGATCGACCTGAGCATCATGTCGCAGAAGCAGATCGTCGAAGACCTGCAGCAGTTCGCAAGCCGCCAGACGGCCGTGGGCAGCGAGGCATGACGTGATGCGCGACGAGATCGACCTCGACGCCGGCCTGGAGCCGACCGTCCCCGTGTGGGCGGTGTTCGGCGACCTGATGGCGGGCATGCTGGGCGCGTTCGTGCTGATCCTGGTGTGCGTGCTCGGCATGCAGCTGGACCTGGCGAGCCGCCTCGAAACCGAGGTGCAGCAGCGCCGCGCCGAATCGCAGCGGCGCGAGGCGCTCGAACAGGCACTGGCCGGCCCGCTTGCCGCGGGCCGCGTCACGCTCAACAACGGCCGCATCGGCATCAGCGGCAGCGTGCTGTTCGCCTTCAACTCCGCCGACCTGCAACCCGGTGGCCGCCAACTGCTGAAAAGCCTGGCCGGCCCGCTGGGCGCCTACCTGAAGACGCGCGACGAGATCCTGATGGTGAGCGGCTTCACCGACGACCGGCAGATGCGCGAAGGCGCGCGCCTGTTCGCCGACAACTGGGAGCTGTCCGCCCAGCGCGCGCTCACCGTGACGCGCGCGCTGATCGAAGAGGGCGTGCCCTCGTCGTCGGTGTTCGCTGCCGCGTTCGGCGCCGAGCAGGCGGTGGCTTCGAACGGCGACGCCGAAGGCCGTGCGAAGAACCGGCGCGTGGAGATGGCGCCGACACCCCGGCCCAAGAACATGCCCGACGCTGCGAAGCCCCGTGAGTAACGACGACACAGCGCCGGACGATCAGGTCGACGCCGTCGCAGCGCTCGACGCCTGGCGCGCGCGCGGCGACGACCGCTTCGACCCGGTGCGCTTCCGCTTCATCGAGGCGATGGCGCAGCGCGCGGCGGCGCACGAGGGCGAGGCGCGGCGCCTGCTGGATGCACGGCTGGCCAGCCTCATGGCCGCCTACCGCGCCGATCTCGACAAGGTCGCTCCCGAGGCAGACGCACCGGCCGATGCACCGCTTCACACCGCGCTCGCAGAGTTGATGGTGCACATCGCCCAGCTCGCGCCGTTGCCGCCTCCAACTGACGCAACAGCGACCGACGGCGATGCAGTGCCCAGCCTGTCGACCGCGCCCGAACTCAAGACGCTGAGCTATTTCCGCAGCACCTGGTCGAAGCTTGCCGCCGACCAGCGCGTGACGCAATCGCTCGCCAAGGTGCCGAAGAACGCCGGCCCGCTCAACACGCACCACCTCGTGCAGCGCGCGCTCACGCTGATGCGCGACCTGTCGCCGCAGTACCTGCAGCGCTTCATGGCGCACGTCGATGCGTTGTTGTGGATCGAGCAGGTGAACGCCGCCGCCGAGGCCGCACGCGTGGCGCGCACCGAGAGCCCGCGCAAGAGTTCGCGCAGCCGCGCCGCCTGACGGCCGCTCAGCGCGTCCAGAGCCACCAGGCCAGTCCGGCCGCCACCAGCACCCAGATGCCGACGACCAACGCCATGCCGACCCGGCTCGTCGGCTGGCGGCCGTTGCGCACCATCCAGTCTTCGGCGCGCTCGCGGCTGCGCACGATGACCTCGGCCGGCAGCAGGCGCACCGCGAGCCAGATCAGCGCGGGCAGCAGCAGCACGTCGTCGAGGTAGCCGAGCACGGGAATGAAGTCGGGAATCAGGTCGATGGGGCTCAGCGCATAGGCCACGGTGAACCAGCACAGCGCCTTCGGCAGCCACGGCGTGGCGGGGTCGCGGCAGGCGAACCAGAGGGTGACGGCGTCGCGCTTGATGCGGCGCGCCCAGTCCCGAAGATTCAGGGTGAACACGAAGCCATCAAGCCGCGTGGCGCGGCCCGAACATGATGATGCCCATGCCGACGAAGCACACGGCCACGCCGACCCAGTCGCTGGTGGAAGGCGTCACCTTGTCCACGGCCCAGAGCCACAGGATTGCCACGCCGATGTAGACCCCGCCGTAGGCCGCATACACGCGGCCGGCAGCCGTCGGGTGCAGCGAGAGCAGCCATGCGAAGAGCGCCAGGCTCAGCGCCGCGGGCACCAGCAGCCAGATCGACTGGCCCTGCTTGAGCCACAGGTAGGGCAGGTAGCAGCCGACGATTTCCGCGAGCGCGGTCGCGATGAAGAGGCCGAGGGTCTTGAGCAGGTCCATGCCGCCATTGTGGCGGCCGACCGTTGACGTCAGGGCTGTCGTCCGGGCCCCGTGCCCGGGCGCGACGAGGGCTCCCACACATCGGGCGTGGTGGCGACCAGCGACTTGAAGTCTTTCCACGGCCGCGCGCCCGGCACGGTGCGCCCGCCGACGATCACGACCTTGGCGTAGGCCACCATGCGCTCGCGCAGGTAGCGCCGTTCGGACTCGGGCCAGGTCTCGATGGCGTGCGGCCCGCGCGACAGCACGATCTCTTTCACGCCGCGGATGCGGTTGTAGGCGGCGAGGGTGCCTTCGAGCGATTCGGCGCGGTCCCACAGGCCCTTGCCGAAGAAGGCGGCGGGCCAGCGGTCCATGCCCGCGAGCGTGGCGGAGTTCGGATAAAAAAGGATGTGGTGCTCCGCCGCCATGCCGCCCAAAAACAGGTTGCGGTCGGCCAGGTCGGGCGCATCGGGCAGGTAGCCCGCGCCGCTGGCGAACGACGACAGCAGGATGGCGCCGCGGATGTTGCGCCAGCCGCGTGCCGGCGTGCAGTTGGGCACGGGCATGTCGAAGCTGCAGGCGGCCACGTAGTTGCGCGTGAGGGCCCAGGCGGTCGACATCGAGCCGCGCGAGTAGCCGCCGAGCACCAGCGGAATCTCGCTGGCCTTCTGGCCCGCGAGCAGGCGCCCGCGCGCAGCGTTGCCCTCGAGCAGCTGGCCCGAGGGCGTGAGCAGCCGCAGGCCCTGGCCGTGTTCGAGCTGGGCGAGCACGCGGAACACGTCTTCGCCTTGCTCCAGCGTGTTGGTGTCGCTCACGCCGCCCGACAAACCTTCGCCGCGCCGGTCGTAGGCCAGCACGTCGAAGCCGGCCTGGTTCAGCGCGTGCAGGTTCTCGCGCCACCAGCGCTGGCCCATGGCCTCGGTGGTGCCGTTGGGGAACGACACCGGCACGGCCTGGCCGCTCGCGCCGTCGATGCGGTAAGCCACTTCGTCCGGATGCTGGATGGCCGTGAGCTGCCCGCCGCCGCCCGCCGCCATGACCGCGAGGGCGCGCACCTTGCGGCCGCTGCCGTCGTCCACGCCCGCGCCTTCGAGGTACCAGCCGCGCAGCTTGATCGGGTCGCTGAGTTTCAGGTCGAGCCGCTCGAAGGTGTCGCGCGGCACGGTGAATTCGACGATGTGGGTGCGCGCGTCGGCTTCGGCAATGCCTTCGCGGTAGGGCGCCTTCGCGAAGAAGGCGGGGCGACGGATCTGCTTCAGGTCGACCTTGGGGCTGTCGGCATCGATGCGCCCGGCCGGATCGACCGCGCCGGTCACGCGCGTGGCGCGCGCCTTGTTGGGCGGCAGCCAGCGCTGCATCTGCGCGTTCACCCGTGCGAAGCAGTCCGGCTCGGCCTTGCAGGTGCGCCAGCGCGCCTTGAGCTGGTCGTCGGTGAACTGGCCCACGTGGTAGTCGCCGCCCGCGTAATTGCTGGGCACGGGGTAGGCGCTCATGAGCACGGGCACGCACACGCGCGGGCCGCCGGCGTTCACCGCGGTGCCGGCCTGCGGCAGCAGGTAGCCGCCCACGCGCGCATTGCGGTCGGCGCCGACCCATGCGACGCAGTCGGTCGGGGGCGGCTTGCTCGCGGCGGCCAGCCGCTGGGCGGCGGTGGTGCCGGTGGTGCAGGCCGACAGGCCCAAGAGGGTACCCAGCAGGGCGAGCGAAAGGGTGGCACGGAATGGGCGCATGTGGCGGAGAACGCTCGCGGAAGGAAGGACCATGCAATTGGAACGCAGCCGGTGCGCAAAACAGAGCCGCGCAGGGCAAGACGTGAACAAATGGATGCCGATACTGTTGCAGAAGACATGCCGGCGCGGCCGGTGCGAAAGCCGCCTTCTGGCGCAGGAGGGGTCCTACTGTTTGTTACCGCGTGACGCTTCCCGAAGCATCGGCTGGCGCGCCAGCACCTCGTCGCGCGGACCGTGGTCGCGCACGTGGCCGGCTTCCATGAGGATCACCGTGTCGAAGCGGTCGAGCAGGCTCAGCCGGTGCACCGACGCGATCACGCAGGCCTGCGGAAATGCGGCCGCAATGCGCTCCAGCACGCGCGCCTCGGTGGCGGCATCGAGCGCGCTGGTCGGCTCGTCGAGCAGCAGCAGCGAGCTGCCCTCGGCCGCGAGCACGCCGCGCGCCAGGCACAGCCGCTGGCGCTGTCCGCCCGACAGGTTGAAGCCGCGCTCCGAGATCGCGCTGTCGAGGTCGCCGCGCGTGGCCTGCAGCACCTCGTCGAAGGTGCTCGTGTGCAGCGCGGCGCGCAGGCGCTCGTCGTCGCAGGGGCGACCGAAGGCGAGGTTTTCGCGCACGCTGGCCTCGAACAGCTCGGTCTCCTGCGGGATGAGCGTGGCGAGCTGGCGCAGCCGCGCCCAGTCGGTCGGCACGCCGTCGAGCGCCAGCGTGCCGCCGTGCGGCGCATACAGCCCCGCCAGCACGCGCAGCAGCGTGCTCTTGCCGCCGCCGCTCGGGCCCACCAGCGCCACGCGTTGACCCCGGCGCAGCGAGAGCGCCACGTCGTGCAGGCCGCTGCGCGTCGGTGCCGCCGGGTCGTCGGCGACGGTGCCGCGCGGTGCGTAGCGCCATTGCAGCTGGTCGATCTGCAGCTGCGTCCACGGCGCTGCTGCATCAATGCGTTCATGTGCTGGCACTTCTTCGGGCGGGGCCTGGAGCGTGGCGCTCGCCGGCGCGTGCCAGATCGGCTCGGCGCTGCTGTAGTCGGTGTGCATGCGCGCGAAGAAACTGAAGTTGGCGGCGACCGAGGTGACGACACCCGCCGCCTGCTGCGCGTACTGGTAGATCATGAACACCGCGCCCAGCATCACGGCCTGGCCCGGCGCGCGCGCCTGCCACACATAGATCACCACCAGGCCCCAGGTCAGCGCCAGCCCCATCAGGTCGACCGCGAACCACTTGCCTTCGTTGAGCACCACGGTGCGCTTCAGCGGCAGAGAAACCGCCGCCATGCGACGGCGCAGCAACAGGCGCGACGCGCCCTGCAGCCGCAGGCCGATGACGGTCGAGGCGTTGCCCAGAAAGTCGAGCAGCGCGGCGACGTAGCGGCGGTCGGCGTCGTTCTCGGCGCGCGCGAGCTTCATGAGCGCGCGGTCGATGCGCACGATCACCACGCCGATCAGCACATAGCCCGCGAGCGCCGTCACACCGCTGGTGCGCGACAGCAGCGCCAGCGCCACCAGCGGCCCGACGAAGTTGACCGCGTTGGTGAGCCAGATGAACTGGTTCTGCGCGAAGTCCGCCAGCGCGCGGCTGGCCTGGTGCACGCGGTGCTGCAGCTCGCCGGAGTGGTGGCTGTCGTGCCAGGCGAGCGGCGCGGCGGCGATGCGCGCATAGAGCTGGTCGGCCAGCGTCTCGCGCACCTTCAGGCCCACGTTGCGCTCCAGGATGCGGCCCGGCCCGTGCAGCGCCCACGCGCCGACGTACACGGCCGCGAGCGTCGCGATCCAGCGGCCCGCCGTGGGCAGGTCGCCGCGTTGCAGCGCGTTGATGGCCTGGCCCGCGAGGTAGGGCAGCGAGAGGCGAATCAGCTGCGAGCTTGCGAGCAATGCGGTGGCGCCGAGCAGCTGCGCGCGTGCACCGGCGGCGAAGTGCCACAGCGCGGCGTAGAGCGCGCGGATCGCGCGGCCGGGGGATTCGGTGGTGGAGGTGGTCGTCGTGTCTGTCATGCGTGCGCGTCAGCCGGCCTTGCGGAAGGTGAGGTTGATGCGCTGCGCGCCGAGTTGAGCTTCCAGTGGATGCGGCATGTCTTTCAGCGGCAGCACGCCATGAAAGCGCAGCCGGTCCACGCCGCCCCACACCACCACGTCGCCGTGCGTCAACGGAATGCGCGCGGTCTTGTCGCCGCGCGCGAGCCCGCCGAACTGGAACACCGCCGGCATGCCCAGCGACACCGACACGATGGGCGCGCCGTGGTCGCGCTCGTCGCGGTCCTGGTGCAGTGAGAGGCGGCTGCCCGGCTGGTAGCGGTTGACCAGGCAGGCGTCGGGCGCAAAGCCGTCGAAGCCCGCCAGCGCCGCCGCGTCGCGCGCGAGCCGTGCAAAGGCCTCGGGCATCGCGGGCCAGGGCGCGCCGCTGTCGGGATCGACCGCGCTGTAGCGGTAGCCGCGCCGGTCGCTGGTCCAGCCGAGCGCGCCGCAGTTGGTCAGTGCGACCGACATGGTGAAGCCGCCCGGCGTGACCAGGTGGCGGAACGGCGCGCGCGCGGACACGTCGGCGATGGCGGCGAGCAGCGCGTCGACGCGCGGCAATGCAAAGCCCGGCAGCACGAAGGCGGCCGGGCCGATCGGCTCGCGCGCGGCGCGTGGCGGGGCGTCGAAGAGGTCGAACGTCATGGGCTCATTGTCGCCAGCGACGGGTGCGGTTCGAACCGTTGCTCGCGGCTGCATTGCATTCAAGCTGTCACAAAGCGTCACTAGCATTCCGAGCACCAAAGCAGTACCCGGCACCGCCCCGGCGCCTGCAATTCCTCCTTCGTCACAGGACCCGGCATGTCTCGCGTTGCTCGGTCACGGTGGGTGTGTGTCTTGACCCTGATCCTCGGAATTCTGTCCCTCGCGGCCGTGTCGCATGCCGGCGAACCCGCGCCATCGCCCGATGCGGCGGGGCGCATCGCCTTCGACCTGCCGGCCCAGCCGCTGGCCACCGCCGTGCAGGTCTATGCGCAGGCGACGGGGCAGTCCGTGTTCTTCGATGGGCAGCTCACCGCCGGCCTCGAATCCGCGCCGCTGCACGGCGTGTTCACACCGCGCGAGGCGCTGCAGCGCCTGCTGGCCGGCACGCGGCTGACCGCGCGCCACACCGATGCGCGCACCTTCACGCTGATCCAGGACGAGAGCGCGCCGCCCGTGGTTGCGACGGCACCCGCCGCACCTGCCGCGCCGGCGATGTCGTCGCGCGACGCCCGCGTGGTGCAGCAGGCGCTGGAGCGCACGCTGTGCCGCTGGCCGCATGCGCGCCCCGGCACCTACCGCGCGCTCGTGCAGCTGTGGGTCGGGCCCACCGGCCACGTGCGACGCACGCGGCTGCTCAGCTCCACCGGCCTCGCGCAGCGCGACGCCGCGCTCGAAGCCGCGATGAACACGCTGGTGCTCGACCGCCCGCCCGAAGGCGAGGCCGACCAGCCGCTCACGGTGCTGCTGCTGCCGCGCACCGGCGACCGCCCCGACGTCTGCGACGCAGCAATCTCTCCCTGAGCACGCCGTGGAACAGGACACCCCCGGCTTTCTGCGCAGCCTGCTGACCAGCCGCTACATCGAGTTCCGCAACCGGCTGCGTCGCCGCCTGGGCTCGGATGAGCGGGCCGACGACGTGCTGCACGAGACCTGGCTGCGTGTGCAGCGCATGAGCGACCCCGGCCCGGTGCAAAGCCCGATGGCCTACCTGCTGCGCATCGCGTCGAACGTGGCGGAAGACCGGCGCATCTCCCACGGGCGCCTGCTCGACTTCGTCGAGGTTGAGGAGCTGCTGCACTTTTCCGACGACAGCCACGACCCGGCCCGCGTCTCGGAGGCGCGCAGCGAAGTGCAGGCGCTGGAACGCGCACTCGAGGAGCTGCCGCGCCGCCGCCGCGACATCTTCATCGCCTCGCGCGTGGACGAGACGCCGCACGCCGACCTCGCGCGCCGCTACGGCGTGTCGGTGCGCATCGTCGAGCGCGAGGTGAAGGCCGCGCTGGTGCATTGCGCCGGCCGTTTGGGGCGCGATGTGATCCAGCGGTTCGGTCCCGGCGCGGGAAAACAGTCTGAGAAGACATGATGGCTGTTCCCACCCCGACCGATCGCGACCGCGCCGCGCTGGACACGCAGGCGCACGACTGGCTCGTGCGCCTGACCTCCGGCCGCGCGACCACCGGCGACGCGCAGGATTTCCGCCGCTGGTGCGCCCGCAGTCCGCAGCACGCGCAGGCGATGGCCGAGGCGACGCGCCTGTGGGATTTGACGCGTCCCGCGGCGAAAGCCCTGGCGCAGCGCATGCCCGCGATGGACGTGCCGCCGCGCGCGGCCATCGCCGTGTCGCGCCCGCCCGCGTTCGGCCGCCGCCAGTTCCTCGGCGCCGCGCTCGCGGCCGGCGCCGTCGGTTTCCTCGTGGTGCGCCCGCCCGCCGGCCTGTGGCCTGGGCTGTCCGACATGACGGCCGACTACCGCACCGGCACCGGCGAGCAGCGCCGCGTGGTGCTGGCCGATGCCGCCGCGGTGGTCGAGATGAACACCCAGACCAGCCTCAACCTTGCGCGCGGCGCCGAGGGCGAGCCGCCGGTGCTCGACATGCTCGGCGGCGAGGCGCAGGTGCTGCTCGATGCGGCGCGCCGCACGCCCTTCACCATGACGGTGGGCGGCGCGCGCCTCGTGGCCGCGGCGGCCAGCCGCTTCAACGTGCGCGCCACCGGCGGCGAGGTGTGCGTGACCTGCTTCGCGGGCTCGGTCGAGCTGCGCGATGGCGAGCGTGTGCTCATCGCCGGCGAGGCGCAGCAGATCCGCTACGGCGGCCGGCGCGAGGCCGAGGTGGCGCGCGCGCCCGACCTCGCGGCAGTAGGCGCCTGGCGCGAGCGCGTGCTGGTGTTCGACGACACGCCGCTTGCGGCCGTGGTCGACGAAATCAACCGCTACCGCCCGGGCCGGCTCATCGTCACGCGCGCCGAGCTCGGACAGCGCAAGGTGCAGGCGCGGCTGCGGCTGGACGAGCTGCCGCACGTCGAAACGCTGATTGCCGTGAGCTACGGCGCGAAGCTCACCTCGCTGCCTGCGGGCATCGTGCTGCTCGGGTAGCCGTGCTCTGTGACGCCGCTGTGAAAAAAGCAGCGCTTCGTCTTCGTTCGCAAATTCTCCCGAACTTTCGTGCCGCGCGTGTCGGTCGCATCCCGTGAGCCCGGTCTCTTCTCCAGAACGGTTTTTCTCTGGGGTATGACATGAGCAACAAGACATTCCGCCGCGCGCCGGTCGCGCACGCCGCCGCCCTCGCGCTGGCCATGGCGGGCCTGGCGGGCAATGCCCACGCGCAGCGCGCCTTCAGCGCCGCATGGATGGCGCAGAAGAACGTGGCGCAGGGCACGGCCACGGTCACGGGCTACCTGCCGAACGGCACGCCGGCCTCGATGCTGACGAACCCGCTGGCGCAGCAGCAGAAGGCCAACGAGCAGCTGCGCCAGTCGCTCGGCAACCTGGGCCTCGCGGCGCAGGCGATTGCCGCGCAGCAGGCCGCACAGGCCGCGGCGCGCGCCGCCGCGCAGAACGATCCCTCGGTGCCCGACGGCCTGGCCGACGGCGGCCTGAAGGTCGACACGAACTCGCTCAGTGCCGGCTGGCTCAACGCCCGCGCGCTGAACCGCGATTCGCAGCAGCAGGTCGACGGCCGCACCGTCGTCACCGTGGAGCAGACGGCCGACAAGGCCATCCTCAATTGGGAGACCTTCAACGTCGGGCGCAACACCACGGTCGACTTCAAGCAGCAGGCCGACTGGGCCGTGCTCAACCGCGTCAACGACCCGAAGGCGCGGCCGTCGCAGATCCAGGGCCAGATCAAGGCCGATGGCACGGTGCTCATCGCCAACCGCAACGGCGTGGTGTTCAGCGGCACCAGCCAGACCGACACGCGCAACCTCGTGGCCGCTGCCGCCCACATCGGCGACGACCAGTTCAAGGCGCGCGGCATCTATTCGAACGACACCGCACCGAGCTTCGCCACGGCCAAGGACGACCTGGGCAAGGTCGAGGTGAAGGCCGGCGCGCGGCTGACCACCAAGGAGCCCGGCTCCGTCACGCAGGGCGGCGGCTACGTGCTGCTGCTCGGCAAGGAAGTGGCCAACGCCGGCGAGATCGCCGCGCGCAAGGGCCAGGTGCAGCTCGCGGCGGGCGACAGCTTCGTGATCCGCAAGGGCGTGGGCACCGAGGCCAACGCGTTCTCGACCACGCGCGGCAACGAGATCGCGCCGCAGTTCGCGGCCGACAGCACCTCGGGCAAGGTGCGCAACACCGGCCTGCTCATGGCGCGCGAAGGCGACATCACGCTCGCGGGCCGCGAGGTGCGGCAGGACGGCGTGGCGCTTGCCACGTCCACCGTGGCCGCGCGCGGCACGGTGCACCTGCTGAACTCGGCCGCCGACACGCGCGGCAACGTGGCGGTGGGCCAGGGCGCGGTCACGGCCGTGCTCATCGAAGACGACGGCAAGGCCAGCGCGCTCGACAGCCAGCGCGATGCGCTCCTGAAGGAATCGGCCGCGCAGGACGCCGCACGCGCGCTCGTGCCGCCGGGCCTCTTCGACAACCTCTCGCGGCTGTCGGACCGCCGCGACCAGTCGCGCATCGAGATCGTCTCGGGCGGCGACATCCGCTTCGAGGGCGAGTCGCTCACGCTGGCCACCGGCGGGCAGATCGCGGCCAGTGCCACGCGCCGCAGCTTCGTGGCCGACAGGGCGCGGCTCGATGTGTCGGGCGCGGTGGGCGTGAACGTGTCGATGGCGTCGAACAACGTCAAGGTCAGCGTGCAGGGCAACGAGACGCGCGACGCACCGCGCAACCGCGAGAGCGGCGCGCTCTTCAACAACGACGTGTGGATCGACCGGCGCAAGCTCGTGCGCGTGGCGCCCGGCGTGGGCGGCTACGAGGGCGAGCGCTGGTACGCGGCGGGCGGCCTGCTCGAGGTCGGCGGCTACCTGGGCAACCAGGGCCACGGCATCGGCGAATGGGCCGCGCAGGGCGGCACGGTGGTGCTCGGCGGCAGCGAGGTGGTCACGCAGGCGGGCTCCAACGTCAACCTGTCGGGCGGTTCGCTGAACGTGCAGACCGGCTTCATGAACCAGACCTGGCTCAAGGGCAGCGACGGGCGCCTCTACAGCCTGGACAAGGCCCCGTCGGACCTGCTGTTCGACGGCGTCTACAAGGGCTTCGAGGCGGAGCACGTGCGCTGGGGCAAGGCGAACACCGACTACTTCTACAACCCGCTGATCGCGCCGCAGCGCGTGCTCGAAAACGGCTACACCGTCGGGCGCGACGCGGGCCGGCTGGTGGTGAGCGCGCCCACGGCCGTGCTCGAAGGCGAGATCGTGGCCGAGGTGTTCAACGGCGCGCAGCAGACGCGCGCCCGCGACGCCGCGCTGGACGACGGCTACCGCCAGTCGCAGACGGCGGTGGCGCGCGGCGGCGTGCTGGCGGTGGGGCACTACGGGGCGCTGGGTCGCATCGACCTGTTCGACACCGACGTGCGCTTCGGCGACGTGGCGGCGATCACGCAGCAGATGGCCGCGGCCGACGCGCTGGCCGACGAGCGCATCAACACGCTGTGGCTCGACGCGGCGCACCTGAACGCGCAGCACCTGTCGGTGCTCGACGTCGGCACGCGCGGCAGCGTCAACGTCGACAAGGCACTCACGCTCGCCGACGGCGGGCGCCTGAACCTGCTCGGCGCGTTCATCGACATCGGCGCCGACGTCACGGTGCGCGGCGGCACGCTGGAGGCCGGCAATGTGTTCACGTCGCCGGTGGCGGGCGCCCAGCCGCGCGCGCTGGTGAAGGACGCCGACTCGTCGCTCACCGTGCGCGACGGCGTCACGCTCGACCTGCGCGGACGCCGCGTCGACATCGGCACGTCCCCTGAAGACACGGCCACGCTCGCGGTCATCGACGGCGGCACCGTGCGCATGGAGCCGACGCACGGCATGACGATCGGGCAGGGCAGTCTCATCGACGTGTCGTCGGGTGCCGCTCTGCTGGCCAAGGGCAAGCAGAAGGGCGGCAAGGGCGGCAACGTGACGCTGGTAGCCGACTCGACCGCCACCAGCACCGATGCGCAGGGGCGCCTGTCGCTGGGCGGCGAGATCCGCGGCCACGGCGTGAACGGCGGCGGCACGCTGAAGCTCGAAACGGGCAACGCGCTGGTCATCGGCCTCGACCCCGCGCTGTCGGATGCGACGCAGCTCGTGCTCGACGCATCGCGCCTGCAGTCGGGCTTCTCGAGCTACGATTTCAACGGCCATGCCGGGCTCACGGTCGCGCCGGGCGCGCAGCTCGACGTGGTCATGCCGGTCTACCGCATCGCACCCGGCGCCGGTGCCGACCATGAAGGCGGCCTCGCGCTGCAGCTGTGGACCCCGCCGCTGCTGCAGCAGGACGCGGTGAACCGCCAGGTCGTGCAGCGCCAGGGCGCCGACCTCGTGCTGCGTTCGCAGCGCCGCAACACCGAAGGAGGCAACCTCGCCATCGGCGCGGGCGCGGTGGTGACCGTCGACGCGGGCCGCTCGATCCAGTTGCTCGGCAGCGGCAAGAGCAGCTTCGTGATCGACGGCCGGCTCAACGCCTGGGGCGGACGCATCGGCATCGACATCGAGGCCCCGGCCTTCACGATGCCCGA
Source organism: Variovorax sp. EBFNA2 (assembly GCF_033802765.1). Classification (NCBI taxonomy): domain Bacteria; kingdom Pseudomonadati; phylum Pseudomonadota; class Betaproteobacteria; order Burkholderiales; family Comamonadaceae; genus Variovorax; species Variovorax sp. EBFNA2. The sequence continues at coordinate 4,115,743 of NZ_CP138496.1, read as the reverse complement.
GAGCCCGTCGCTGCAGCCGCACCAGCGCTCGGTGTGGATCGGCGAAGGTGCCGTGCTCGACGTGGCGGCGCGCGCGCAGACCGGCATCGACAGCGACGGCCGCCGCTACGGCACGGTGCGCAACGGCGGCACCATTTCGATTGGCGGCGGGCTCGACTGGGAAGCCAAGGGCGCGGCCCACGCCCCCGACCTCGCGATCGTCATCCGCCCCGGCGCGGTGCTCGATGCCTCGGGCAGCCACGCGCGCATCGACGTGCCGGCGGTCGGCTCACTGTGGCGCGAACTCGACGTGGCCAGCGACGGCGGCAGCATCGTGCTGAAGTCGGCGCACAGCCTGTACCTCGACGGCACGCTGCGTGCCCATGCGGGCGGCGCGAATGCGGCCGGCGGCACGCTCGCGGTGGCGCTCGAAGCGCCGGTGTTCTCGAGGTTCTTCGCCCCCGACGACGCCGTGCGGCAGTCGCGCGAGCTGGTGCTGTCGCAGACGCAGCAGCCCAGCGGCTTGCCGGCCACGCTCAGGCCGGGCCATGCCGATGCGGCACTGGCCTACGGCAAGGGGCGCCTCGGCGTCGACCAGGTGCGGGACGGCGGCTTCGGCAACCTGTCGCTGCTGGTCAACGGCCTGCTGAGCTTCGACGGCAACGTCGACCTCACCACGGCGCAGAGCCTGCGCATCTACGCGGGCAGCTTCGCGCTGGCCGACAGCGCGGCGACCGACTCGAACGTGCGGCTCGCCTCGTCTTATCTGCGGCTGGCCGGCGTGACCGGTGCGCCGACGAAGGACGGCGAGGTGGTCTACACCACGACCTGGCGCCACGGCGCATCGACCCGCACGAGCGAGGCGGTGTTCACGGCCGAGGCCGACCACATCGACATCCGCGACCGCGTGGGCTTCGGCGCGCACGGCGAGATTGCCCTGACGGCCGGCCCCGCGGTGGTGGTGGACCGCCGCGGCTTCGACACCGTGAACATGACGAGCCGCGGCGACCTGCGCCTGCTCGGCGGCACGCCCGCGCTCGGCCTGCTCGGCGCGACCACGACCGAGCTGGCGACGATGGGCGACCTCACGCTCACCGCCGCGCAGATCTACCCCGCCACAGGCGCCAATGCGCAGATCCGCGCGGGCTACGACACGGGCCGCGTGCTCGACATCCGCCGCCAGGTCGAGGGCGACGTGGCCATGCCGCAATCGGCGTTCGGCATCCTGGCGCTCGGCGGCGACACGGTGCGCCAGGGCGGCATCGTGCGCGCCCCGCTGGGCAACCTCATCCTGGGACAGGACGGGCGCAGCACCTACGAGGCGCGCGCCAGCCTGGTCGACCTGCTGCCGGGCAGCATCACCTCGGTCAGCGGGGTCGGCCTGCTCATGCCCTACGGCGGCACGACCGACGGCATCGGCTACAGCGTTGCGGGCAATGCCATCGACAAGCGCGCCATCGGCAGCAGCGGCATTTTGCTCACGGGCGACAGCGTGGTCGGCCAGGCCGGTGCGCTGCTCGACCTGTCGGGCGGCGGCGAGCTCACGGGCGCGGGCTTCGTGAGCGGGCGCGGCGGCTCGGTCGACGTGCTGCGCACGCCGCTGGCCAATGCCAACCCGGCCAACACCTTCAGCCAGGCGGGCAACGGCGTGTACGCCATCGTGCCGGGCTTCCAGGGCGGCTACGCGCCGGTGTCGCCGGACGCGGGTGCGGGCGAGCCGGCCATCGGCCGGCAGGTCACGCTCGACCACGACGTGGGCGGCCTCAAGGCCGGCACCTACACGCTGCTGCCTTCGACTTATGCGCTGCTGCCCGGTGCCTTCCGCGTGGAAGTGGGCGCGCCCAGCGCATTGCCCGCCGCGCCGCTGCCGGCCGGCTACGGCTCGTACGTGGCGAGCGGCTACCTCGGCGTGGCGAACACGGCGGTGAAGTCGTCGCTGGCCAGCCCGCTGGTCGTCACGCCGGCGGCCGTGGTGAAGCAGCACGCCACCTACAACGAGATGGGCTACGACGCCTTCGTGGCGGCCGATGCGGCACGCCGCGGCGGCGTGCGCGGCGAGATCGCGGCCGACGCCCGCAACCTGCAGCTCGACTACTTCTATTCCAAGCCGAAGGACGGCGTGTCGATGCTGCAGTTCGACGGCACGGCGCGGTTCAACCCGGCGGCCGGCAGCGCAGGCTTCGGCGGCACGCTGTCGGTGACGGCCGTCGCCCTCGAGGTGACGGCGCCGGGCGCCGGGCGCACGGCCGGGTTCGGGGGCGCGTCGGTGCAGGCCGACCAGCTCAATGCCTTCGGCGCGCCACGGATGATCGTGGGCGGCCGCATCGATCTGCCCTATGCCGACAACTACGCGACCTTCAAGTCGAACACCGGTCACATCGTGGTGCGCAGCGGCGCGACCTTGCGCGGCGCGGAAATCTTCCTCGTGGCCGGCGGCTACGGCGACGGCATCCAGGTGGAGCAGGGCGCGTCGCTGAACACGCTGGGCGCCGGTGCGCCGGCCTATGACTCCACCGACGGCGTGGTGTTCTCGGCAGGCCGTACCGCGGTGCTGGGGCTGTCGAACGGCTGGATCAACCTGATGCCGCCCGTTGCCGAGGCCACGCCGGTCACGATCCAGGTCGGCATCTGCCCGAGCGGTGCGTGCAGCGGCCAGACCACGCTGTACGGCGAGGGCACGCTGGCCGTGGCCACGAACCGCTCGTTCACGATGGCCGACACCGTGCGCTACGGCGCGAAGAACCTGCTGCTGGCCGTGTCCTCGGTCAACCTGGGCAGCGACGCGGCGCTGCAGCAGGCCTCTGCCAACGGCCAGCTGCCGTCGGGCCTGTCGATGAACCAGGGCATCCTGGCGAACCTGCTGGCCGGCAACAAGGGTGAGGGCGTGCCCGCGGTCGAGACGCTGGTGCTGAACGCGCGCGAGTCGGTGAACATCTACGGCGCGGTGTCGCTGGACACGCTCGACCCCACCACCGGCGTGTCGTCGATCGAGCGGCTGGTGCTGGGCACGCCGGCCATCTACGGCTACGGCGGCGCGGGCGACACCGCGAAGATCACGACCGGCGAATTCATCTGGACCGGCCTCACGCCGCGCCCGCCCGGCAGCGGCGAAATCTTCCCGGGCGAGAACGCACCGGGCGGCGCCATCGGCAGCCTGCTGGGCCACGGCACGCTCGACGTATCGGCCACGCGCATCGTGCTGGGCCACGCGCCGAACACGCAGCCCGACGCGGGCTTCTCGGCCGACCGTCTCGCGCTGGGCTTCGGCACCGTCAACCTGAACGCGAGCGAGCGCATCACCGCCAACGCCAAGGGCACGCTGGGCGTGTACGAGCAGCAGGGCGCGTACGTGACCGGCAAGGGCTACGAGTACACGGGCGGTCAGTTGAACCTGCGCGCGCCGCTGCTCACGGGCGAGGCCGGCTCGAACAACCGCATCACGGCGGGCGGCGACATCGTCGTCAGCGCACCGGCAGGCGCACAGTCGGCCGGCGACGTGCCGCTGGGCGCGCAACTGGCGCTCACGGGCCGCCACATCACCATCGACGGCACGGTCGGCCTGCCCTCGGGCAAGCTGCAGCTCACGGCCAGCGGCGACGTGACGCTCACCGCGAACTCGCGCATCGACCTCGCGGGACAGCCCGTGAAGTTCTTCGAGCAGACGCGCTACAGCCGCGGCGGCGACCTCGAGGTGACCAGCACCGCGGGCAACATCGTGCAGGCGGCGGGCTCGGTGATCGACCTGTCGGCCACGCACAACCGCGGCGGCACGATGCAGGCAACGGCGCTGGGCGCGGGCGCGGGCCGCATCGACCTGGGCGGGCGCATCCTCGGCACGGCCAGCGGCGCCTATGACGCGGGCGGCACGGTGGTGCCCTACGACGCGGCCGAGATCAATGTGCGCGGCCAGACCGTGGCCGACTTCGCGGGCCTGAACACGCGCCTGAACGAAGGCGGCGTGACCGGCGCGCGGCGCTTCCAGATCAAGCAGGGCGACCTCGCCATCGGCGACGAAGTGAAGGCGCGCGTGGTCGAGGTCGCGGTCGACGGCGGCAGCCTCACGGTAAACGGCCGCATCGACGCGAGCGGCTTCCAGGTGGGCGCGATCCGCCTCGCGGCCAAGGGCGACCTCACGGTCAACGGCACGCTCGACGCGCACGCCACCGGCCTGCGCGTGGACAGCTACGGCAAGATCATCGACAGCCCGAACCGGGCCATCGTCGACCTCACCAGCACGCACGGCACATTGACGCTGGGCAGCGGCGTGGCCATCGACCTGCGCGCGGGCACGGGCGTGAGCGCGGCGCAAGGCAACGACGGTGCGGCGCGCGGCACGCTCGCGCTGAACGCACCGCGACGCGGCGACAACGATGTGGCGATCGGCGTCAACGGCACGCCTGCGATCCAGGGCGCAAAGACCATCGCGGTCAACGCCTTCCGCACCTACAGCGACCTTGCATACGCCACCGAGCCTGACGTGACCGGCCGCACGCCGCAGCTGATCACGCAGAAATTCTTCGATGAAGTCGTCGACCCGGAGAACAGCGCCTTCATCGACAAGGCGCTGGCCAACACCTCGCTGTCGGCGCGCCTCGCGGGCCTGGGCAGCTATCACCTGCGCCCCGGCGTGGAGATCGTCAGCCAGACCGCCGACGGCGACCTCAGCGTGGTCGGCGACATCGACCTCTCTGGCTACCGCTACGGCCCGGGTGCCGATCGCAACGACCCGGCGCGGCGCGGCTTCGGCGAGCCCGGCGTGCTGGTGATCCGCGCGGGTGGCAACCTCAACGTGTACGGCAGCATCAACGACGGCTTCGCGCCGCCGCCGGCCACGCCCGACGACAAGGGCTGGTACCTCGCCGAGCAGCGCACGAAGTTCGGCACCCCGTTCACGCCCGACGGCGGCGACATCGTCGTGCCGATCGACGGCGTGGTGCTCGACAAGGGCACCGTGTTCCCGAAGGACGCGCTGCTCAACTACGACGTGCCCGCCGAAGCCATGGTGCTGCCGACCGGCACGGTGCTGCCGGTGACTGCGACCCTGGGCGCGGCCTACACGCTGCCCGCCGGCACGGTGCTGCGCGCCAACGTCTACTACGCCGACGGCAGCCTTCGTCTGAAGGCGGGCACGGTGCTGGGCGAGGCCGTGACGCTCGACAGCGGCATGCAGCTGGGCGCAGGCACCGCGTTGCGCGGCGAGGCCAGCGTGCAGGCGCTGGTGTGGCCCAAGGGCGTGCGCCTGCCGGTCGCGATGAAGGCCGACGGCACCATCGCACTGGCACGCGGCGCACTGATTCCGTCGATGACCGATGTCCAGCTGCCCGGCGACGCGGCCGTCAACCTGCGGCCCGAAGTCGACGGCGTGCAGGGCCGCAACTGGGCCGTGGCGCCGATGCTGGGGCAGGGCGCGACGAGCTGGAGCCTGCAGCTCACGGCCGGCGCCGACCTGGAGTCGGCCGACCGCCGCGCGGTCGACCCCGCCAAGCACGGCGCGCTCATCCTGGCCGACAGCCACGCGATGTACAACGTCAGGCTCATGCCCGGCGGCACCGGCTTTGTGTGGGGCCCAGGCGGCCCTGCACTCGGCTACGAAGAGGGAACACCGGTGGGCGAGCTCGAGTTCTCGGTGGGCTACTGCGATTGGGGTGGTCCGGATGCCTGCAAGGTCGATCCGACGCGCCTCTCCTATTTCTGGGGGCCCGGGGGCGTCGACCTGGACCCGAGCTTCGTCGAGGGCACGCCAGTCCTGCCCGATTACGTCACGCTCTGCGAATGGGGGCCGAGCATCTGCACGACGGTCATCAACCCCGTCAAGGACGTCACCAGATACACGCCGCTGTCGCCGATGTTCAGCGTGCTGCGCACCGGCACCGGCGACCTGGGCCTGGCGGCGGCCGGCAATTTGGTCATGGAGTCGCCGTTCGGCGTCTACACGGCCGGCACGCGCTCGGCGCCGCTGCGCGATGCCAACGGCCTCGACCCGTTCAACCTCGCACGCGGCAACGCGGTCGGCGGCTCGGTGATCGGGCCGCAGACGGCGGACTACAGCGCCGCGCTCGCGGCCTACCAGGCCTGGTATCCCGAGCACGGCGGCAACCTCGACATCACGGTGGGCGGCAATGTCGTCGGCGACGTCTGGGGCCACTTCGCGGGCGAGCGCGCACAGATGCCGAGCGCCGCGGTGGGCAACTGGCTGTGGCGCCAGGGATCGGGCACGGCCCTGGCCGGCAGCGACCGCATCGCCACGTCGTGGTGGATCAACTTCGGCACCTACGCGCTGCCGGCCGGCGTGGAGTTCAGCACCGACAGCAGCCCGGAGCCCTACCTGGTGGGCTTCACCGGCATGGGCACCTTGGGCGGCGGCAACCTCACGCTGCGCGCGGGCGGCGACGCGGGCCTGACCACGCGACTGGGCAACGCCCCGCTGTGGCAGCGCAGCGAAGCCATCGTGGCGGCGGTCGGCAGCACCGGCCGTGTCGATGCGAACGGCCAGCTGACGCTCACCGGCGGCGGTGACCTGCAGCTGCGCATCGGCGGCGTCGTCAATCCGAACCTGGCCGCAGCGCAATACGCAAGCTATGGCGTCAACGCGCAGTACCAGGACCTCAATGGCGCCCTGGTCAACCTGCGCGGCGCGGCCACCGTGTCGGCCGCCGCCATCGGCGGCATCGAGCTGCGCTACCGCAAGGCCGAGCGTTCGATTCCGGGCCAGGAAGGCGATGCGATGGACACACGCCCGATCGACCCCTTCGTCCCGACCATCGGCATCGGCAACGCGGGCATCGTGCTCGTGCCGGGCGACTCGGCGATGTACCTGGACACGCCGGGCGACCTGGTGCTCACGAGCGTGGCCGACGCAGGCCGCGCGCGGGTGCCGAACAGCTCGGCCTTCAAGCTCGGCGGCACCGAGTACGGCATCGGCCAGGGCTGGTTCACGCTGTGGACCGACCGCACCGCGATCAACCTGTTCAGCGCCGGCGGCAACCTCACGCCCGGCACCGACCTGGCGAACCTGCAGCCCAGCGGCCGGTACCTCGGCAGCATCAACATGAGCGACAACGTCACGGTCTATCCGTCGATCCTGCGCGCGACGGCGGCCTCGGGCAGCCTGTACCACGGCTTCTCGGCCACGCCCGGCACGCAGGCGCCGGGCCGTGCACTGGTGCTCGCGCCGTCGGCTTCGGGCGCGCTTGAGTTCCTGGCCGGCAACTCGCTGTTCGGCGGCGGCTATCCGGTGGGCATGTCGGGTGCGGTCACGCCGCTGCCCACGCCATGGGCGCCTGCGTTCGTCGGCTACGACGCGATGCAGCGGCCGGTGGTCTACAACACCAGTTCGGAGGGCTCGTTGACCGGGTCGCTCGGCGTGCCGAACTATGGGGAGGTCGACCGCCATCCGTTGTTCGCCTTCGGACCGGACACGCTGGGCAGCCGCGCGCTGCACGCGGCCGATGCGCCGCCCTCGCTGTTCTACGCGGCCAAGGGCGACATCCTGGGCCTGGCCAGCGGCACGGCGCGCAAGGTGGATTCCAGCGGCCAACCCGTGCCCGAGACCTGGTACCGCTCGGCCGCACCGGCACGCATCCGCGCCGGGCGCGACATCGTCGGCACCGAGGCGCTGATCGTGAACAACGACCCGCGCGACGTGTCGCTGATCGAGGCTGGGCGCGACATCCTGTATGCGAACGTGCAGGTCGCGGGCCCCGGCGCGCTGGAAATCTCGGCCGGCCGCCACATCACGCAGGACGACCGCGCCAGCGTGGTCAGCCGCGGTGCACTGGCCGAGGGCGACACGCGCCCCGGCGCGAGCATTGCGATGATGGCCGGCATGGGCGCCGCAGGTCCCGACTTCTCGGCCATCGTCGACCGCTACCTCGACCCCGCGAAGCGCGCCGAGTCGGGCCCCGGCCAGTCGCTGGCGAGCCAGCCCGGCCGCGTGGTGAAAACGTATGACGCCGAGCTGGCCGCATGGCTCAAGGAGCGCTACGGCTTCGTCGCCACCAGCGCCGACGTGAAGGACCCGGGCAGCGCGCTCGCGTACTTCAAGGCGCTGGCACCGGAGCAACAGCGCGTGTTCCTGCGCGGCGTGTACTTCGCCGAGCTGCGTGCGGGCGGACGCGAATACAACGACGTGGACGGCCCGCGCTACGGCAGCTACCTGCGCGGTCGCGGCATGATCGCCACGCTGTTTCCCGACCTCGACGCGGCGGGCCAGGAGATCGTGCGCACCGGCGACATCATCCTGTACGGCCCTTCGGGCGTGCACACCGATTTCGGCGGCGACATCCAGATGCTCGCGCCGGGCGGCCAGATCGTGGTGGGCGTGCAGGGCGCGGTGCCGCCGGGCAGCGCGGGCGTCATCACGCAGGGCAGCGGACACATCCAGCTGTTCAGCGAAGGCAGCCTGCTCCTGGGCCTGTCGCGCGTGATGACCACCTTCGGTGGCGACGTGCTGGCCTGGTCGGAGCAGGGCGACATCAACGCCGGCCGGGGTTCGAAGACCACGCTGGTCTACACGCCGCCCAAGCGCGTGTACGACAACATCGGCAACGTGAAGCTCTCGTCGCAGGTGCCCAGCTCGGGCGCCGGCCTGGCCACGCTGGCGCCCATCGCCGAAGTGCCGGCGGGCGACATGGACCTCATCGCGCCACTGGGCACCATCGACGCGGGCGAAGCGGGCATCCGCGTGTCGGGCAGCGTGAACCTCGCGGCCTTGCAGGTGGTGAACGCGGCCAACATCCAGGTCAAGGGCCAGTCGGCCGGCCTGCCGGTGGTGGCGTCGGTGAACGTGGGCGCGCTGAGCAATGCCAGCGCCGCGGCCTCCCAGGCCACGGCGGCGGCGCAGGACGTGATGCAGCGCGAACGTGCGGCGGCGCGCCAGAGTCTGCCGTCGGTGTTCTCGGTGCGCGTGCTGGGCTTCGGCAACGAGCCCGCCGACGGTGCGGCCGCGCCGTCCGATGCGGGCCGCGCCACGGCGCGCCCGGTGGGCTACGACGAGAGCAGCCCCGTGCAGGTTCTGGGCCGCGGGCCGCTGGGCGATGCGCAGAAGACCAAGCTCACGGCGCAGGAGCGGCGCTTGCTGGGGCAGTGACAGGGAAGGGCGGCAGGCGGCGGCAGATGAAGTTTTTGTGACAAACGACATTCCCGGGCGCGCTGTTCCGTCTTGGTTTCAGAGCTTTCGTGACTGTCCGATGCCCCTTCTGTTGTTGTCTTCTCCCGGTCCCCGCCTGTCCTCGTGGGCGCCGTTCCTGCTCGTCCTGGCGTTCGCTGCCCTGGCGGGTGCGGCGCATGGCGCGCCGCCCGAGGCCACCGCGAGTGGCGTCTTCCTCAACGCCGCCGGCGACGTGCTGACCGCGCGCCATGCGGTGGCGGACTGCCGTTCGCTGTTCGCCCTCAAGGGCGCGCAGGTGGCGCAGGCCCGCGTGATCGCCGAGAGCGAGGCGCTCGACGTCGCGGTGCTGCGCACCACCCTCACGCCGTATCTGCACGCGACGCTCGCGACAAGCGAGCGCACGTCGGCAGCGGGCAGCGTGGGCGTGTTCGCCGAGGCCTACGCGGTGCTGCAGCGCATGCCCGACCGCACCGCGTTGCTGAGCAACGCTCTGACCGTGCCCGCCGTGTCCGGCGCAGAAGGCCTGCACCTGCTGTCGGGCGTGCAACCCGGCGCCAGCGGCAGCGCGGTGCTGGGCGCCGACGGCCTGCTGCTCGGCGTGGTGGTCGAGCGTGTCGCCGCCGCGCCGCATGCGTCGGGCATGGTGCTCAGCCGTGCGGCCTCGGCCGCGGGCGTGGGAGGCGGCGTGACGCGGGTGCGCGCGGTGCCGGCCTCGCGCCTGCGCGACTTTCTGGACACCCACGGCATCGCCTACACGCACAGCCGCGAACCGCAGCTCAGCCCGCAGCAGTCGCCCGGCGCGCGGGCCTCGACCCTGTCGGTCGGCGTGCTGTGCGGTTGAGCGTTCTTCTTTCGACTTTCCCTGGAACCTCCATGACCTCTTCTTCCGACACGACCCGCGGCTGGCGCCGCCTGCGACTGGCGCTCGGCTGGCTCGGCCTCGGGCTGTCGGCGGCCGCCGCGCCGCTCGCGGCATCCGCGCAAACACAGCCGCAGGTGCCGCAGCACTGGATCAGCTACGCCAACCTCGCGAGCAACCAGCTGCAGTCGTCGCTGAGCGACCCGGCCAGCGACACCGTGGTGCGCCTGCACACATGGATGCAGGACCGCGTGCTGAAAGAAGGCCAGCCCGTGCCGCCCGCGCCCGTGGTGGTGCGCGTGTGGGTCGCAGGCAGCGGCAAGGTCGAGCGCGTGGCCTTCGATTCGCTGGGCGATGCGCAGGCCGACACCGACCTGCGCGCGCTGCTCACCGCGCAGCCGCTGGCCGAACCGCCGCCGCGCGACATGCGCCAGCCGATGGTGCTGCAACTCACGCTGAGCTTTGTCGCGCGCACCTGAGCGATCGCGCCGGCGCCTTTGTACGGCGCTGCTGGGCCTTGCGGCCGTCGCGCCGCTGCACGCCGCCATGCCGTGGCCCGTGCCGGGGCTCGCGGCATTGGTCAAGGCCTACGGGCCGGCTGTGGTCCACATCGGCGTGGAGCGGCCATCGGTGCCGGCGCGCCGCTTCAGCGACCGCTGGCTGCTGCGCGCGCCGCCGGCAGAGGCCGACGACAGCAGCCTGGGCAGCGGCTTCCTCGTGAGCGCCGACGGGCTCATATTGACCAACGCGCACGTGGTCGCGCACGGCACGCAGATCCGCGTGAAGCTGCCCGACCGGCGCGAGTTCCAGGCGCGGCTGATCGGCCTCGATGCGCTGGCCGACGTGGCGCTGCTTAAGATCGACGCGACAGGCTTGCCCACGGTGCGCATCGGCGACCCGGCAGGCGTGGAACCGGGCGACGGCGTGGCGGCCATCGGTTCGCCCTACGGCTTCGGCAACTCGGTGACGGCCGGCATCGTCAGCGCCAAGGGGCGGCTGCTGCCGGGCGCGGAGTCGATGCAGTTCCTGCAGACCGACGTGCCGATCAACCCCGGCAACTCGGGCGGGCCGCTGTTCAACCTGCGCGGCGAGGTGATCGGCATCAACTCGCGCATCTACAGCCGCAGCGGCGGCTACCAGGGGCTGTCGTTCGCCATTCCCATCGACGCCGCCATGCGCATCAAGGACCAGCTGCTGGCCACCGGCACCGTCACGCGCGGGCGCATCGGCGTCGCGGTGCAGGAGGTGGGGCAGGCGCTGGCCGACACCTTCCGCCTGCCGCGCCCGGCCGGCGCGCTGGTCACCGACGTGGAGCCGCGCGGCGCGGCGGCGCGCGGCGGGCTGAAGACCGGCGACGTGATCCTGTCGGTGCAGGGCCGCGAGGTGGTGCAGGCGGCCGATGCGCTCGGCTTCATCGCCGAGCAGGTGCCGGGGCAGCGCGCGCGCCTCATGGTGTGGCGCGACCGCGCCGAGCATGTGGTCGAAGTGAAGGTGGAGGGCTACGACACGCCGCGCCTGCAGGGCGATGCGGCGGCGGCTTCGATGCCGTCGCGGCTGGGCTTCGCGGTGCGTCCGCTGGCACCGGCCGAGCGGCAGTTTCTGCGCGTGGAGGGCGGGCTGCTGGTGCAGCGCGTGAACGTCGCGGCATCGCGCGCGGGCGTGCAGCCGGGCGACGTGATCCTGGCGCTCAACGGCCAGCCGATCGACAGCGCCGAGGCGTTGGCGCAGGCGCTCGATGGGGCCGACGGTTCGGCGGCCTTGCTGGTGCAGCGCGCGGGGGCGCGGATCTTCGTGCCGATCTGCGCGCGGCCGGGGTCGCCGAAGTGCTGAGAAGGCGTCGCGCTGACCGGCCAAGTCATCCGAACGTCATGCAGCGAACCTAGCATCCGCTTCGACATGCCCCCGGGCCGTGGCTTTCGCCGGGCGTATCGAACTCATGCGGCATGCCCCTCTTTCTCTTCCCCTTGTCTCCCTGGCCCTCCTTGCGCTGGTCGCCTGCATGACCGCCCCGTGGACGACCGCCCGCGCGCAGTCCGACGCGGCGCCCCGTCGGCCGCACGAAACGCGCATCGCCTTCGACATCGCGGCCCAGCCACTGGCCGCGGCGCTGGAGCAGTACGGCCGCGTGACGGGGCTGCCCGTGTTCTTCGATGCCGAACGCGTGGCCGGACGCCATGCCGCGCCCGTGCACGGGGTGTTCGATGCGCAGGCCGCACTCGATGCGCTGCTCGCAGGCACGGGCCTGGTCGCCGACGACGCCGGTGTGGGAGCGACGACCGCCTTCGTGCTCAAGCTCGCGCCTGCTGTGCCGAAGCCGGCACAGCCGATCGACGCGGTGCGAACCGCACCTGCGACTGTTGATCGCGGCTACGACGGGCTGGTCCAGACCCGCATCTGGGAGGCCCTGTGCGCCCACCCGCGCGCGGCGCCGGGCGGCTACCGCGCCGCGATGCGTTTCGTGATCGATGGCACCGGCCGCATCGCCCATGCCTTCCTGCTGCACACCAGCGGCGACCGTGTGCGCGACGACGCGATCCTCGACACCCTGCGGCAGTTGCGCATCGACCGCGCGCCGCCGCCGGACATGGCGCAGCCGCTCACGATGTTGATCCTGCCGCGCTCGCAGACGCCCGGGCTCGAATGCCCGGTGCGGCACTGACGCCATCGCCATGCCCGAGAACGCGCTGCCCGCATTGCGCGACTTCCTGGTCGCGCGCTACGACGAGCTCAAGCAGCGGCTCGCGCGGCGGCTGGGCAACGCCGAGCGCGCCGGCGATGCGTTGCAGGACACCTGGCTGCGCCTGGAAAGCCGCGACGACATCGACGGCGTGCAGGACCCTGCCGCCTACCTGTTGCGCGTGGCCGTCAACCTGGCCTACGACCAGGTCGCGAAGCAGGGGCGCCTGGCCACGTCCGACGAGATCGAGGCGCTGCTCGACGAAACGCCCGACCCCGCGCCGGGGCCCGCGCAGATCGCGCAAGACCGCGCGGAACTGGCCGCGCTGCGCGCGCTCATCGAGCGCCTGCCGCCGCGGCGCCGGCAGGTGCTCGTGATGGTGCGCTGGCAGCACCTGCCGCAGCGCGAGGTGGCGGCGCGGCTCGGCATCTCGCTGCGCACGGTCGAAAAGGAACTCAAGGAGGCGCATGACCACATCGCCGCCCGCATGGGCCGCGCGGACCGCGTGCCCGACGCGAAGGAGCGGCATGAAAAATAAACTGCGGTTCACCGCCTCGAGAGCCGTCTCTTGGGTATGCCAAATCTTTCAACGCGCACGGGTTGACGCCCCGATGACCCCGCCCGATGCACACGCCCAGGCCTTGCGCGAAGCGCAGGCCTGGCTGCGCCGGCTGTCGTCCGGCGCGGCCACGCAGCACGACGTCGAAGGCTTTCGCCGCTGGCGCGACGGCGACCCGCTGCACCAGCCCGCGCTCGCGCAGGCCCGGCGCCTGTGGCAGGCGCTCGACCCGGCCATCGGCGGCATGCCGGCCGAAATTCAACGACCTTCCGTGTCGTCGCCGAGGCCCGTGGCCGCGCGCCGCGCATTCCTCGGCGCGGCCGTGGGCGCGGCCGGCGCCGCGGGCGTGGCGGTGGTTTCTCCGCCGCTGGGCCTGTGGCCGTCGCTCGGCGAATGGAATGCCGACTACCGCACGGCCACCGGCGAGCAGCGCGCGGTGCAGGTGGCCGAGGGCGTCGACCTGACGCTCAACACGCAGACCAGCGTGCAGCGGCGCAGCGTCGAGGGCCGCGTCGTCGGCATCGACCTGATCGCGGGCGAGGCGGCGGTCGATCTGGTGGCCGGGCCGCAGCCCTTCGGCGTCGTGGCGGGCGCGGCCCGCAGCGAGGCGCAGGCCGGTCGTTTCGAGGTGCGCTATCTCGCGGGCCGGGGCTGCGTGACCTGCCTCGAGGGGCGCGTGCGTGTCACGCACCCGAGCGGCACGCGCGAGTTGCAGGCCAGCGAGCAGGTGCTGTACGACGCGGGCGCGCTCGGGCCGGTGGCGGGCGTGGCAACCGGCCAGGCCTCGGCCTGGCGCAGCGGCGTGCTGGTGTTCCGCCAGACGCCGCTGGCGCATGTGATCGACGAGATCAACCGCTACCGGCCGGGCCGCGTGGTGCTGCTGGCGCAGCGCCTGGCGGGGCGCGAAGTCAGCGGGCGTTTCGCCATCGCTTCGCTCGACACGGTGCTGGTGCAGATCCAGCGCTCGTACGACCTGGAGGCGCGCGCGCTGCCGGGCGGCGTCCTGCTCCTTAGCTGATGCATGTGACAGCCTGATTGGCCCTCGCGTGCGCTCAGGATTGCTTCAGAAAGTTAGCGGTTTTGTTTGCGTTCCCCGGTCTGTCCCGTAAGGGGCACGGATTCCGTGCCTGTGCATTTCATTCTTTACGGGTCGCCAGATGAACACACACGAGGGACACCGCAGCCGCCGCCAGGGCGCTGCCGTGCATGCGAGGAGCTTCCGGATTTCGCCGCTGGCGCAGGCCATGGCGCTCGCGCTGGCCGCCGGCGCAGCCACTGCGCCGGCCCACGCGCAGCGCGCCTTCAGCCCGACCTGGTTCAACGCCAAGGGCGCGGCGCAGGCCAACGCCACGGCCACCGGCCTGATGCCCAACGGATCGCCGGCGGCGTACCTCACGAGCCCGCTCGCGCAGCAGCAGCGCGCCGGCGAGCAGCTACAGAAATCGATCGGCAACCTGAACCTCGCGGCGCGCGGCATTGCGGCGCAGCAGGCGGCACAGGAGGCCGCGCGGCGCGCCGCGCAGAACGACCCTTCGGTGCCCGACGGCCTGGCCGAAGGCGGCCTGAAGGTCGACACGAATTCGCTGACCGCCGGCTGGTCGAATGCGCGCGCGCTGACCGGTGAGTCGCAGAAGCAGGTCGATGGCCGCACGGTCGTCACCGTCGAGCAGACGGCCGACAAGGCCATCCTGAACTGGGAGACCTTCAACGTCGGCAAGAACACCACCGTGGCCTTCGCGCAGCAGAAAGACTGGGCGGTGCTCAACAAGGTGAACGATCCGCAGGCGCGGCCTTCGCAGATCCAGGGGCGCATCAAGGCCGACGGCACGGTGATGGTCGCCAACCGCAACGGCATCGTGTTCAGCGGCAGCAGCCAGGTCGACACGCGCAACCTCGTGGCCGCGGCGGCGCAGATCGACGACGCGCAGTTCCAGGCCCACGGCGTGTACGCCAACGGCAACGCGCCGAACTTCAAGAACGCGCAAGGCCGTGTCGAGGTGCAGGCCGGCGCACGGCTTTCGACGCCCGCGCCGGGCTCGGCCACGCAGGGCGGCGGCTATGTGCTGCTGCTGGGCGCCGAGGTGCACAACGCCGGCGAGATCGCTACGCCCGGCGGGCAGGCGATGCTGGCGGCGGGCGACAGCTTCACGATCCGCAAGGGCGTGGGCACCGACGGCAACCTGGGCTCGACCACGCGCGGCAACGAAGTCGCGGTGACGCTGGCCACGAACAGCCCGGCGGGCACGGTGCGCAACACCGGGCTGATCCAGGCGCCGACCGGCGACGTCACGCTGGCCGGCCGCGAGGTGGTGCAGGGCGGCGTCGTTCTTTCCAGCACCTCGGTCAACACGCGGGGCACGGTGCACCTGAACGCGATCGGTGCGACGGGCCAGGTCACGCTCGGCGAAGGCAGCACCACGGCCATCGTGCTCGACACCAGCGGCGCGACCGCGCTCGACAGCCAGCGCACCGGCCTCATGGCGCCGGCGGTCCAGCTGGGCGCCGGCAACATCATGCTGGCGGGCAACGACCGCCGCGACCTCTCGCGCGTCGACATCGCCAGCGGCGGCACGGTCGAGTTCCAGGCCGACTCGCTCACGCTGGCCACGGGCGGCCAGGTGGTGGTCGACGCGAAGCAGCGCAGCCTCGTGCGCGAACGCGCGCGCATCGACGTGTCGGGTGCGGTGGGCGTGAAGCTCGCGATGGAATCCAACAACATCAAGATCAACGTGCAGGGCAACGAGCAGCGCGACGCGCCGCTCAACCGCGACACCAGGAACCTCAACAACAACGACCTGTGGATCGACCGGCGCTCGCTGGTCTTCGTGCCCGGCGGCACCGGCGGCTACCAGGGCGAGCGCTGGTACACCGGCGGTGGCCTGCTCGAGGTGGGCGGCTACCTCGGCACGCAGGCGCACGGCGTGGGCGAATGGATGGCGCAGGGCGGCGTGGTGGGCTTCAGCGGCGGCGAGCTGGTCACGCAGCGCGGCGCCAGCATCAACATCTCGGGCGGCACGCTCGACGTGCTCACGGGCAAGCTCAACCAGAGCTGGCTCAAGGGCGCCGACGGGCGGCTGTACGAAGTGTCGAAGGCGCCGGGCGACCTGCGCTACACGGGCGTCTACAAAGGCTTCGAGGACGAACACGCGCGCTGGGGCAAGAGCACCACCGGCTTCTTCTACAACCCGCTGATCGGCCCGCAGACGCGGCTGGAAAGCGGCTACACCGTGGGCCGCGATGCCGGCCTGCTCGTCGTCGGCACGCAGGCCGCGGTGCTCGAAGGCGAGATCGTCGGCGAGACCTTCCAGGGCGACCGGCAGACGCAGGCGCGCCAGGCGGGGCTCGACGGCTACCAGCAGTCGACCGGCGCGGTGGCGCAGCGCGGGCAGTTCGTCGTGGGCCGCTACGACGCCTACTACGACAAGGCGACCGGTGTGATCCACCGGCGGCTCGACAGCGCCGGCATCAAGCACGTCGTGCTCGGCGATGCCGCCGACGGCATGGCCGCGGGGCTCGACCTCGCGACCGCGTTGCCCGTCGAAGGCCGCGACACGCTGGTGCTCGACGCAGCGCAGCTCAGCGGTTTTCGCCTGGGCGCGGTGCGCCTCGCGGCCACCGACAGCATCGCGGTCGACACGGCGCTGCAGGCGGGCGACGGCGGCAATATCACGCTGTACAGCCCGGGCGTGAAGGTCAACGCCGACCTCGTCGCGCGCGGCGGCAGCATCCAGCTGGGCAACGTGCTCGAACAGGTCAGCCTCAACTACCTGAAGGACACGAGCACGCTCACCGCGCCCCCCGGCGGCACGACATCGGTGGTGCTCGCGGGCGGCGCGACGCTCGACACCCGCGGCCTGTGGACCAACCTGCTGACGAACCCCGTCGATGCGGGCGGCGTGGCGTATCGCAACGGCGGCAGTGTGTCCGTGCGCAGCACCGGCGACGTGGTGCTGGGCACCGGCAGCGTGGTCGATGTGTCGTCCGGCGCGGCGCTGCTGGCCAAGGCCAAGCCGCAAGGCGGCAAGGGCGGCAGCGTCACGCTCGAGGCGGACGGCGCCAACAACGCCGGCAGCGGCCATGTCGCGCTCGACGGCGCGGTGCTGCGCGGCCATGGCGTGGACGGCGGCGGCGCGCTGACCGTGCAGACGATGCGCATCGCCATCGGCGACACCTCGGGCATGGCGCAGGCCGACACGTTGATGCTCGACGCCGGCTTCTTCGACAAGGGCTTCAGCCGCTATGCGCTCATCGGCAACCACGGCCTGGCCGTGGCCGACGGTGCGCAGGTCGACGTGACGATGCCGGTGTACCGCTTCGGCGCGAACGCGCAGGACATCGTCACCGGCAGCCGTCCGGCCGACGCGCTCGAGGTGTGGACGCCGCCGCTCTACCAGGAAGACGCCACCAAGGCCGTGCTCACGCAGCGCAAGGGCGCGAGCCTGTCGCTGCAGGCCGGCACGCCGACCACGCTCGCCCAGGAACTGCCGACGGTGCAGGCCGTGGTGGGCAAGGGCGCGGCGATCCAGGTCGACCCGGGCCAGGCCATCGAGCTGCGCAGCGCCGGCCAGCTCACGGTGGACGGCACGCTGCGCGCGAACGGCGGGCGCATCGTGCTGAAGACGGTGGACATCGCCGACCTCGAGGCCGACATTGCCAACGCACACGCCCATGCCCGCTCGATCTGGATCGGCGGGCAGGCGGTGCTCGACGCATCGGCGCACGCGGTCGCCGCCACCGATGCCAACGGCAAGCGCTACGGCCTGGTGCGCGACGGCGGCAGCATCGTGGTCGGCGGCGAGATCGATGCGGTGTCTAGCAAGACCACCGCGTCGCAGAACTTCATCGTCGTGCGGCCGGGCGCGCTGCTCGATGCCTCGGGCACGCATGCAATGCTCGACGTGCCCGGCCTGGGCGCCACTGACGTGGCCAGCAACGGCGGCAGCATCTCGCTCGCGTCGTACAACGGGCTGCACTTGGACGGCACGCTGCGCGCAGTCGCAGGAGGTGCACGCGCGGCCGGCGGCACGCTGGCCGTGGTGCTCGACACGCCGGGCCTGCGCCTGCACCTGGACCCGCTGCAGCAGGCGGAAGACCGGGTGCGCCGGCACCGCGTGCTGGTGCTGGGCGTGGAACAAGGCGCACCGCTCGCGCCCGACACCCTGCAGGCCAGCGTCGACGACGGCGCCCTTGCCTACGGCCAGGGCCGGATCGGCACCGACACGGTCCGCCGCGGCGGCTTCGACAACCTCTCGCTGTTTGCCGGCTCCACGCTGGCGTTCGAAGACGGTGTCGATCTGCGCATGCGGCAGAGCCTGCAGATCTACGCCGGCGGACTTGCGCTCGGCACGGACGCGCCCGACGACGCACAGGTGTCGCTGGCGGCCGCGCAGGTGCGGCTGGCCGGCGCAATGCCGTCGTTCACGCGTGAAGTCCAGTCCTCGCCGGTCGCCAGAGGCGGCATGGTGCGCGTGCCCTCCGGCGCCCGCCTCGACGTGGCGGGCGACCTGATCGACATCCGCGACGGCATGGGCTTTGGCGTCAGCGGCCAGGTGGCGATGCGCGACAGCGCCAGCGAATCGCCCGTGGTCGACTTGGCCGCCTTCGGCCACGTCGCGCTGGCCAGCACCGGCGACCTGCGCTTGCTGCAAGGCGCGTCCGACGTCGGCATTTCCACCAGCCTGGTCGTGCCCGGCAGCTTGACCCTGCGCGCTGCGCAGATCTACCCGGCCACGGGCGTGGTGGCGCTCGTGTCCGCGGGCATGGCGCCCGACGGCACCTACCGGCCCGACACGGTGCTGCGCATCGAGGGCACGGGCGCCATTCCGGAGGTGCCGTACTCGGCGTTCGGCAACCTGTCGCTGCGCGCCGACGTCATTGAACAAGGCGGCGTGGTGCGGGTGCCGCTCGGGCAACTGACGCTCGGCGACGAGCGCACCACGCAGGTCAGGCTGCTGCCCGGCAGCCTCACGTCGGTGAGCGGCGCGGGGCTGAACATGCCCTATGGCGGCACGGTCGACGGCATCAACTACCTGTACGACGGCAAGCAGGTGAAGCTCACCGGCGTGGGCGCGGGCGACGTCTACAAGCGCAACCAGACGATCGGCCTCACGTTCATGGGGGCCAGCGTGCAGGGCCAGGAAGGCGCCACGCTCGACCTGTCGGGCGGCGGCAACCTCACGGGCGCGGGCTTCGTGAGCGGACGCGGCGGCTCGACCGACGCGCGCTTCAGTCCGCTGATGCAGGTCGGCACGCACGGCGGCTTCACGCTGCCGGGGCTCGCGACCAACCCGGTGTACGCCATCGTGCCCGGCGTGCAGCCGGCGGTGGCGCCCACGGGCGCGGAGAAGGGCGCGGTCGATCCGCTCGTCGGCCAGCACATCACCATCGGCGCGGGCGTGCCGGGCCTGCCCGCAGGCACGTACACGCTGATGCCCTCGACCTACGCGCTGCAGAAGGGCGCCTTCCGCGTGGAGTTGAACGGCGCGGCCGGCCGGGGCGCGCCCACCGGCACGCTGGCGATGCGCAACGGCTCGTGGCTCACGGCCGCGCAGCTGGGCGTGGGCCGCACCGGCATCGGCGACACGCTGTTCCGCCAGGCCATCGTGACCTCGGGCGACGTGCTGCGCAGCTACTCGCAATACAACGAGATGGGCTACGCCGACTTCGTGCGCGCCGACGCGCTGCGCGTGGGCGTGCCGCGCGCCATGCTGCCGGCGGACGCGCGCAACCTGCACCTGAATCTCGCACCCGGTGCGGGCGCCGACGCCTTCCGCTTCGACGGCACGGCGCGCTTCCGGGTGGACGCGGGCGGCCGGGGCGGTTCCGTGGTGGCCACGGCCAGCGAGGCGCAGCGCGGTCTCGAAATCGTCGCGGCCGGCACGCCGGCGACGGCGGGCTTCCAGGGTGTCACGCTCGACGCCGGCGCGCTCAGCGGCATGGGCGCGGCGCGCCTCGTCATCGGCGGTCTGCAGGGCGCCGACTACGGGCAGGGCGGCAACGTCATCCAGACCGGCGACGGTACGTGGAGCGTGGTGCTGCGCCAGGGGGCGGTGCTGTCCGCGCCCGAGGTATTCCTGGCCGCGGTGGGCGTGACCGAGGGCTCGCCGCTCAGCGTGGTGGTCGAGCAGGGCGCGCGCATCCACACGCTCGGCCGCGGCAAGGCCGCGTATGACGCCGACGACGGCTTCGTCTATGCCGCGAACGACCAGATGCTGATGGTTTCCAACGGCCGGGTGAGCACGCTGCCGGTGCCGCAGACCCAGTCCACGTCGGACAACCGCAGCCTGCAGATCGGCGTGTGCGCCAGCGCGTCGTGCAGCGGGCAGACCGAGCTGTATTCCGAAGGCACCATCGCCATGGTGACGCCCGACCGCTTCGAGATGAACGAGGCGGTGCGCTACGGCACGCGCCACCTCACGCTGGCAGTGCGCGGCATCAACGTGGGCGACAGCGCCGCGCTGGCTGCCGCCGCGCAAAGCAACACGCTGCCGCCGGGCTTGGCCATGAGCCAGGCCCTGCTCGACCGCCTGCTGCGCGGCGACCGGCAGTACGGCGCGCCCGCGCTCGAGACCCTGGAGCTGAGCGCCAGCGGCGGCGTCAACTTCTTCGGCACCGCGGCGCTGGACACCATCGACCCCGCCACCGGCAAGGCGACGATGGCGCAGCTGGTGCTGGCCACGCCCGCCATCTACGGCCAGGGCGACGCGGGCGACGTGGCGACCATTCGCACCGGTCGCCTGGTGTGGCAGGGCGCGACCACGGCGCCTTCGGCCGTGGTGCGCGGTGGCGCGGGCACCGGCAGCGGCACGCTGAACATCGAGGCCGAGCACATCGAGTTCGGCTACGGCCCCAACAGCCAGCCGAGCGGCCTGGATGACACGGCGCGCCTGGTGCTGGGCTTTGCCGATGTGAACCTGAAGGCCAGCGAGCGCGTGAGCGCCAACCACAAGGGCAGCCTCTCGGTCTACCAGTCGCAGGGCGCGTACGAAGCCGGCAAGGGCTACGCGTACAGCGGCGGCAACCTGAACATCTTCTCGCCGCTGCTGACGGGCGAGGCGGGCTCGGTGAACCGCATCACGGCGGGCGGCGCGTTGCGCGTGGCCGCACCCGCGGGCGCGCCGGCGGCGGCCACCGGCGATGCGGCGCTGGGCGCCGAACTGAGCCTGCGCGGACGCGACGTGACGCTCGACACCGCCGTGGCGCTGCCCAGCGGCAAGCTCACCGTGAGCGCCGAGCGCGACCTCACGCTGACCGACCGCGCGGTGCTCGACCTGTCGGGCCGCACGGTGGCGTTCAACGACGTGAGCAAGTACAGCGCCGGCGGCGACGTGGTGCTCGAAAGCCTGCACGGCAACCTGCGGCAGGCGGCGGGCTCGGTGATCGACATGTCGGCGCAGAACAACCGCGCGGGCACGCTGAAGGCGATGGCGCTCGACGATGCCGGCGGCGCGGGAGGCACCGTCGACCTGCAGGGCCGCATCCTCGGCGCGAGCGGCGGCCACTACGACGCGGGCGGCACGCGCGTGCCGTTCCTGGCGGGCAGCGTGGAAGTGCGCGCGCGGCAACTCGGCGACGCCGAGTTTGCGGCGCTCAACCAGCGGCTGAACGACGGCGGCGTGTTCGGCGCGCGCAGCTTCCAGCTGCGCCAGGGCGACCTTGCCATCGGCGACGGCCTGAAGGCCGGCGAGGTGAACGTGTCGCTCGACAACGGCAGCCTCACCGTCACGGGCACCATCGACGCGAGCGGCGAGCGCGTGGGCCGCATCAGCCTGGCGGCAAAGCACCACCTCACGCTGGCCGGCAGCGCGGTGCTCGACGCGCACGGCCGCACGCTGCGCGTGGACAGCCACGGCCAGATCATCGATTCGCCGAACCGCGCAATGGTCGAACTCACGTCGAACGACGGACAGCTCATGCTCGCTTCGGGTTCGCGCATCGACCTGCGCCACGGCACCGACGCCAAGGTGGGCGGCGAGCCGGGCCAGAACGACGGCCGCGCGCGCGGCACGTTGGAGCTCAACGCGGGCCGCACCGGCGAGACCGTCGGCGACCTCCGCATCGACGCCAGCGGCAACATCGCCATCGACGGCGCGCGCTCCATCGCCGTGAACGGCATGTGGCGCTACGACGATGCGCGCTTCGGCACCGACGTCGCGGCCACCGGCCGGCCCTACCAGGTCATCGACCAGGCGTACCTCGACGCCAAGCACCTGCAGAGCACGGCCTTCATCGACCATGCGCTGGCCAACGGCGCGCTGATGAACGGCAAGCTCGCGGGCCTGAACAACGCGCGCTATGCCGATGCCTTCCACCTGCGCCCCGGCGTGGAAATCGTCAGCAAGACCGCCGACGGCGACCTGGTGGTGCAGGGCGACATCGACCTGTCGGGCTACCGTTATGCGAGCGCCAACCTGCACACGCCAAAGACCGGCGTGTACGGCTCGGGCGAGGTGGGTGCGCTCGCCATCCGCGCGGGCGGCAACCTCGACATCTTCGGCAGCATCAACGACGGCTTTGCGCCGCCGCCCGCCACGCAGGACGACGGCGGCTGGCTGCTGTTGCCCGGCGTGAACCTGCTGCGCGGCGACACCGTGCTGCCGCGCGGCGGCGTGGTGCTCGCCGACGGCACGACCTTCGAAGGCGGCGCCGGCACGCTCAACTACGACCTGCCGCTCAAGTCGACGCTCTTCGTGACCGGGCAAGTGATGCCGGTGGCCGGCGTGCTGGCCAAGGCGCTCGAACTGAAGGTGGGCACGGTGCTGAGTGCCGACGTGCGCAACGCGTCGGGCGCGCTGCTGTTCGCGGCGGGCAGCATCGTCAGCGGCGCCGACGTGACGCTGCCGGTGGGCACACGCCTGGGGGCCGGCATGCGCCTGCCGTCGGCGGCCACGCTGTCGGGCGTGGTGTGGCCCAAGGGCGTGCCGCTGCCGGGCAACGGCAAGAAGTTCGTGCTGAACGGCGCCCTCACGCTGCCGCTGGGCGCGCTGCTGCCGGCCGCCACCAACATCAAGTTGCCCGCCGGCGTGACCTCGGTGAAGCTGCGCCCGGACGGCGCCGGCAGGCTGTGGGCTGCGGCGGCGATGCTGCCCGAAGGCTCGCAGTCGTGGTCGCTGCGGCTGGTGGCGGGTGCGGACCTGAACGCGGCGGACAACCGCATCGTGCAGGTGCATCCGGCGGCGGGCCAGGGCGACCTGCGGCTGGCGGACAGCCACTACGGCATGTTCGGCAAGCTGTTGCCACCGAAAGGCGGATTCGGTTGGTCTGCGCAAGCGGTCGAGGAACTGTCCTGGAGCGGGATCACCGTCAAGGTAGGCGACCCTGTCGATCCGGCCATCGTGGGCGACGTGGAGTCCTTCTGCAAGGACGTGCCGGACTATTGCGTGTCCAACAGCAAGCCTGAATACGCGATGGTCCCTGGCAGCGCGCGCTTCAGCGTGGTGCGCACCGGCGCGGCCGATCTCGACCTGCTGGCCGCCGGCAACCTGCGCATGGATTCACTGTTCGGCGTGTACACCGCCGGCGCCTCGTCGCAGGCCACGCATGCCGGCGACCCCTACAACCTGTCGCGCGCGGTAGGCGCCAACGGCACGGTGCTCAACGACGCGAACGGCGGCTACGAGAAGTTCGTCGACGGCGGCGCGCAGAACCTGGCACGCGCCTGGTACCCGGCCTCCGGGGGCAACCTGACGCTCCAGGCTGGCGGCGACCTGACCGGCGACATGACGCTGATCGCCGGGGGCACGGGCTCGAGGCGACCGAATCCCGCCGACAAGGGCTTCAGCAGCGGCGCCATCGGCAACTGGCTGTGGCGCCAGGGCACGGGCGAGAGCCTCGGTGGCGGGCAGGACCAGCCCACGGCGTGGTGGATCAACTTCGGCTCCTATGTCGGCGCGAACGGAGCGGCCGACACCTTGCTCGGCTTCACCGGCTTCGGCACGCTGGGCGGCGGTGACCTGCGCGTGGACGTGGGCGGCAACGCAGGCCTGCTGGCGCGGCGCGGCGCCAGGATCGATTCGTCCACCGACAGCCGGCGCAGCCAGGGCCTCGTGCTGGCGGTGGGCGGCACCGGCCGCGTGGCGGCCGACGGCCGCCTGAGCCTCACGGGTGGCGGCGACGTGCAGGTGCGCGTGGGAGGCGCCCTCAATCCGCTCGACACGCCCTTCGTCGAGGGCACCGGCGGCGACGCCGACGCGGGGCTCAACGGGCTCATCGTCAACCTCCGGGGCGACGTGCAGCTGCAGGCCGGCACCCTCGGCAGCCTGCCCCTGATCTATGGTCTCTCCGAGCGGGCACAGTCGCCCCGCGAGGCCCGCGCCTACGACCTGTACACCGCGACCCGCGGCATGGCGCAAGGCGGCATCGTGCTGGCGCCGGGCGATGCGAACTACACGCTCGCCACGCGCGGCGACCTGGTGGTCAAGGGCGTGATCGACCCCACGCGCGTGGACCTCGCCAATGCCACGCCGTTCAGCGCGAACGGCCTCGCGGGACAAGGCCAGAGCTGGTTCACGCTGTGGACGCCGCACACCGCCCTGGGCCTCTTCGCTGCGGGCGGCAACCTGGTACCGGTGACCGGCGGCGCGGGCGTGCCCGCGACCGACTCGGCATTCGTATACCCGTCGATCCTGAGCGCGGTGGCCGCCAGCGGCAGCCTGTTCTACGGCGACGCCGCGACCTTCCAGGGCACCGGCACGGGCACGCCGCTGGTGCTGGCGCCGTCAGCCCGTGGCGCGCTCGAGTTCCTGGCCAGCGACTCGATCTATGCGGGCGGCAACACCGTGAGCCCATCGGGCGCGGCCGCCTCGGCGCTGGCGACGCCGCTGCACCCGGCCTTCCAGGGCACGACCGGCGACGGCACGGTGCTCGGCAACCTGTCGGGTGGCAACAACCTGGACGGCGGCGGCATGCGCCCGCTGTTCGCCTTCGGCCCCAACACGGTGTCGGGTGAAGCGGTGGGCACGCAGCCGGCGCGCTTCTACGCCGTGCACGGCGACCTGGTCGGCGTGAGCAGCGGGCGCATCCTGCGCTTCGGGCCTGACGACGCGACGCGTGCCGGCCAGACCTGGTACGAGGGCGCGCAGCCGGTGTGGATGCGGGCCGGGCGCGACATCGTCGCGAGCGGCACGCCCGTCGGGCAGACCGAGGCCTCGGGCGGCCAGGCGCAGACCTCCTACGAGAGCACGGGCAACCTGTTCGCGCACGCAAGGCCGGGCGACATCTCGGTGGTTTCGGCAGGCCGCGACATCCTGTTCAGCACCTTCAACGTGGCCGGCCCCGGCACGCTGGAGATCACGGCGGGCCGCGACATCCGCATGGAGAACAAGGCCTCGGTGAGCAGCCTCGGCGCGGTGGTGCCGGGCGACAGCCGGCCCGGTGCGGGCATCGCCATGCTGGCCGGCGTGGGCTCAAGCGGGCCCGACTACAGGGGCTTCGCGCAGCGCTACCTGGACCCGGCCAACCTGATGCAAAGCGGCCAGCCGCTGGCCGACCAGGCCGGCAAAGTGGTGAAGAACTACAACGGCACGCTCACGCTGGGCGACTGGCTGCGCGCCGAGCATGGCTACAGCGGCGACGAGAACGGCGCGGCGGCGTGGATGGCGCAACGCCAGGCCAGCCTCGACGCGGACACCGGAACGCCGCGCCGCGTGCTCGCCAACGACTACCGCCAGGCGAGCCAGTTGTACCTGGTGAACTGGCTCGAAGCCTCGCAGGGCTACAGCGGCAACGGCGGTGCACAGGAGGCGCTCGTCTTCTTCAACGCGCTGCCGTCCGAGCAGCAGCGCAGCTACCTGCGCGGCGTGTACTTCGCTGAGCTGAAGGCGGGCGGCCGCGAATACAACGACGAGGCTGGTGTGCGCTACGGCAGCTACCTGCGCGGACGCAACGCCATCGCGTCGCTGTTTCCGGGGACCAGCTACAGGGGCGACATCACGCTGTTCGGCTCGGCCGGCGTCAACACGCTGTTCGGCGGCGACATCGCGATGCTCACGCCGGGCGGGCGCCAGGTGTTCGGCATCGAGGGCACGGCGCCCCAGGCCGTGGGCACGCTGATTCCGGGCGTCATCACGCAGGGCGCGGGCGACATCTCGCTCTACGCATTGGGCAGCATCCTGCTGGGCCAGAGCCGGATCATGACCACCTTCGGCGGCAGCGTGCTGGGCTGGTCGGCCGAGGGCGACATCAACGCGGGCCGCGGCTCGAAAACCACCGTGGTCTACACGCCGCCCAAGCGCGTGTACGACCGCTGGGGCAACGTGGTGCTGTCGTCGGACGTGCCGAGCACGGGCGCGGGCATTGCCACGCTGAACCCGATTCCCGAAGTGCCGGCCGGCGACATCGACCTGATCGCGCCGCTGGGCACCATCGACGCGGGCGAGGCCGGCATCCGCGTGTCGGGCAACGTGAACCTGGCGGCGCTGCAGGTCGTGAACGCCGCCAACGTGGCGGTGCAGGGCAAGAGCACGGGGCTGCCGGTGGTGACGTCGGTGAACGTCGGCGCGCTGACCAACGCCAGCGCCGCGGCGTCGCAGGCCACCGCGGCGGCGCAGGACGTGATGCAGCGCGAACGCGCGGCGGCGCGGCAGAGCCTGCCGTCGGTGTTCTCGGTGCGCGTGCTGGGCTTCGGCAACGAGCCCGCGTCCGGCGCGCCCGAATCGCCGGAGGTGCGGCGCAAGCCGGCGGAGCAGGCGAGCTACGACCCGTCGGGGTTCGTGCAGATGGTCGGGCACGGTGCGCTCACCGACGCGCAACTCGCCCGTCTGAACGAGTCCGAACGGCGCGGCCTGCCGCGCGGCCGTTGAGCGGCGACACGCCATGTCGCACGCCTGCCTGCTGCCCCGCGGCGATGACGCGGGGGTCGCCCCTGCGCCGACGGATGTCCCGCAGCTGCTGGTGGCGCACTACGCGCAGCTGCACCGGCGGCTGTCGATGCACCTGGGCTGCGCCGACGCCGCCACCGAAAGCCTGCACGATGCCTGGCTGCGCCTGGCCGACGCCGCCTTCACGGACACCTTGCAGAACCCGGTGGCCTACATCTTCCGCGTGGCCTGCAATGCCGCGATGGACCGCCTGCGCGCCGAGCGGCCCTGGCAGTACGCCGGCGAGGCGGACGACACGCTCGCCGAGCTGGCCGACCACGCGCCGGGGCCCGAACTCATCGCGGAGGCGCGCTCCGACCTGAAGGCGGTCGAACGCGCGATGCAGGGCTTGCCGCACCGCCACCAGGACATCTTCGTGGCCTTGCGCGTGCACGAGCTGACGCGGCACGAGGTCGCGGTGCGGCACGGGCTGTCGCTGCGGCGCGTGGATTCCACGCTGCGCCAGGCGCTGCAGCGTTTGCCGGTGGGGCGCTGGTCGGGCCTGCATGTCTGAGGCCATGCTTTTGTGGCCGAATGTTTTTGAATTGAAAACAAAAGACCTATGATGAATTCATCATGGGCATGGTTCGACTCGATCTCCACCTGCCAGGCGGCTGGACGGGATGGTTCGAACTCACGCGCACGCCGAAGGGCACCTACGCCGGTATCGCGGCGCTGAGCCTGGACGGCATCACGCGCTGCGCCCTGGTCATCACGCAGCAGCTGTCGTGGGACTCGGCCGTGGCGCGTGCGAACGTGCGCGCGGGACACTTCGTGCGCCAGTGGACGCCCGAGCGCGCGCACTGACACGCACCGACGGGGCGTTGAAAGCGCGCGGGCGCCGCGCATGGTAGAAACCGCCACCCGTGGGCGCGGTCATGCATCGCGCCGTGCGGCAGCGGCGTTTTTTCACCTTCGCTCCCGTGCCCTTGCCCTCCCAAATCCCTGTCATTCATGCGCAACCCACGACCTCGGGCTGACGTGCCGCGCGCCCGGTGGTTCGCCTGGCTGCTGTGCAGCCTGGCGATGCTCGTGCTCGCCGGTTGCGCCGGCCTGCCGACCGAGGTGGTACGCCAGCCCTCGAGCGCCATCACCGATGGCGCGGACACCGCGCTGGGCCGATTGGTGCGCGCCGCCGCGCCGCCGGGCGAGCCGCTCAGCGGCTTTCGCCTGCTGCCGATGCCGCAGTTCTCGCTGCATGCGCGCATCGAGCTGGCGCGCCGCGCGCAGCGCTCCATCGACGTGCAGTACTACCTCGTGCAGAACGACGAGACCGGCCGCTACCTGCTGCGCACGCTGCGCGATGCGGCCGACCGCGGCGTGCGCGTGCGGCTGCTGGTGGACGACCTGTACACGGCGGGCGCCGACCCGCTGTTCACCAGCTTTGCCTCGCACCCGAACGTCGAGGTGCGGCTGTTCAATCCGTTCCCGGCCGGGCGCTCGCGCTTCGGCACGCGCTGGGCGTGGTCGATCCTGGACTTCGACCGCGTGCACCGCCGCATGCACAACAAGCTGTTCGTGGTCGACAACACGATGGCGGTCATGGGCGGGCGCAACATCGCCAACGAGTATTTTTTGCGCGACGGCGGTTCGAACTTCATCGACATCGACACGCTGGTGGCCGGCGCCGTGGTGCCGCGGCTGTCGTCGCTGTTCGACATGTACTGGAACAGCCTGTACGTGTACCCCATCGAGTCGCTGGTGCCGCGCGGCGGCGAGTCGGCGCAGGCGCTGCGCGAGCGCTTCGACCGGCTCACGGCCGGGCCCGAGACGCTGCACCCTGAAGAGCCCGAATCGACCGATCTGCTGGGCAACAACCCGCTGGCCAAGGACCTCAACGCCGGCAAGCTCTCGCTGAGCTGGGCGCGCGCCGAGGCCTATGCCGATGCGCCCGCCAAGGCGCTGGCGCCCACCGAAGAAGGGCGCGGGCTGCCGGCCGACCAGGCCACCGACAGCGTGCTCTACAACGTGCAGCGCTATCTGCGCGGCGCGCAGCACGGGGTGCTGCTGACCACGCCCTACCTGATCCCCGGGCGCGGCGGCATGGAGACGATGCAGATCGTGCGCGGCAACGGCGTGGGCTACACCATCGTCACCAACTCGCTGGCGGCCACCGACGAGTCGCTGGTGCACATCGGCTACCGCCGCTACCGCGCGCAGATGCTGCGCCTGGGCGTGGAGCTGTACGAGCTGAGCCCCAAGCGCGTGGAGCAGACGAAGCGCTTCGGCATCTACGGTTCGGCCAGCGGGCGGCTGCACGGCAAGTCGGCCGTGATCGACGGGCAGGTGGTGTTCGTAGGCTCGATGAATTTCGATCCGCGCTCGGCGCTGCACAACACCGAGATCGGCCTGTTCATCTTCAGCCCGCAGATTGCGCAGCAGCTCACGAGCCTGATCGGCTTCATGCGGCTGGACGGCGCCTACCAGTTGCAGCTGGGGCCGCGCGGCGGCATCGAGTGGGTCAGCCCGGCGTCGGGCGACGGGGCGGACACCATCCTGCACACCGAGCCCGAAACCCATTTCTGGGCCCGCTGGCGGCTGGAGCTGCTGGCACCGCTGGTGCCCGAAAGCCTGCTGTAACGGCTCTTACGTTTACTGCTGCAAACGGCCGTTGAGGTACGGCTCGGGATCGACGGCGGTGCCGTTCTTGCGGATCTCGAAATGCAGCTTCACGCGATCGGATTCGCTGTTGCCCATTTCGGCGATCTTCTGGCCCTGGCGCACCACGGTGCCTTCCTTCACGAGGATGGTCTTGGCGTGTGCGTAGGCCGTGAGGAAGGTCTCGTTGTGCTTCACGATGACCATGTTGCCGTAGGAGCGAAGTTCGCCCCCCACGTACACCACGCGGCCGTCGGCCGAGGCCACGATGGGGTCGCCCAGGTTGCCCGCGATGTCCAGGCCCTTGTTGCGCACGCCGTCGAAGCGGCCCACGGTGGTGCCGGCGGCGGGGCGGATGAAGAGCGCCTGGCGCGGCGGCTGCGGCGTGGCGCTGGGCCCCGGAACAGGCTGCTGCGGCCCGGGTCCGGGCGTGGTGCAGGCGGCAATGCCTCCAGCCACGAGGAGCGTGGCGGCGGTACGTAAAACAAAAGTCTGAAGGTGCATGACGCTGTTGGAACGGATTCGTTGCGGAGGGTTCCGTCGACGGCCGAATCCGCTGCGCAGACCGGCTGGACGATGCTAGCAAACTCGCGCGCCGTGCCCTTCAGCAGCCCTTCAGCGGCCTGTTACTTGAGCGGAATCGGCGTGCCGCGATCGACCGGCACGGCCGTGATGCTGTTCTTGGGCGAGCCGTCGATCAGCAGGTCGGAGTAGGTCAGGTAGACCAGCGTGTTGCGCTTGGGGTCGACCATGCGCACCACGCGCAGGCGCTTGAAGAGCACCGACAAGCGTTCGGTGTAGACCTCTTCGCGTTTGGGCAGCGGCTGCGTGATGCTCACCGGGCCGACCTGGCGGCAGGCAATGGAGGCTTCGGCCTTGTCTTCGGCCACGCCGAACGCACCGGCGATGCCGCCGGTCTTGGCGCGCGAGACATAGCAGGTCACGCCGCTGACCTTGGGGTCGTCGTAGGCCTCGATCACGATCTTGTGGTCGGGGCCGATGAGCTTGAAGGCGGTGTCGACCTCGCCGACCGTCTCCGCCTTGGCCGCCGAGGCCGCGAGTGCAAAGCCGAGGCTGGCGGCGCAGAGGAGGGTGGCGCGAAGGGTCTTGATCATGAAGCGTTGGGTCAAACGATGCTGAGTTCGTGCACGCGGTCGAAGCTGCCGCGCTTGCGGTCTTCGAAGAAGTGTTCGAGCGCCTGGCGCACGGTGCGAAAGGCGATCTCGTCCCAGGGAATTTCTTCCTCGGTGAACAGGCGCGCCTCGATGGTTTCGTGGCCCGGGTCGAAGGTGTCGTCGAGCAGGCGGGCGCGGTAGAACATGTGGACCTGGCCCACGCGCACCACGCTGATCACGGCGAACAGGCCTTCCATTTCGAAGTTGGCACCGGCCTCTTCATCGGTCTCGCGGGCCGCGCCTTCGGCGGTGGTTTCCTCGAGCTCCATGAAGCCGGCAGGCAGCGTCCACTTGCCCCAGCGCGGCTCGATGTTGCGCTTGCACAGCAGCACCTTGTCGCCCAGCACGGGGATGGTGCCGACCACGTTCAGCGGGTTCTCGTAGTGGATCGTGTGGCAGGCCGGGCACACGGCGCGCTGCTTGGTATCGCCGTCGTCCGGCACGCGGTAGACCACCGCCGTGCCGCAGTTCTTGCAATGCTTGATGGGTACGCGAAGGAGCATGAAGCGGACCGCGCGGGCGTCAGGCGATCTTCACGGTCAGCGCGGGCAGGCCGGCCACCTGGCCCACCAGCGTGTCGCCGGCCACCACGGCCGCGACGCCCTCGGGCGTGCCCGTGAAGATCAGGTCGCCGGGTTGGAGCTCCCAGGCGGCCGACAGGTGCTCGATGGTTTCGGCCACGTTCCAGATCAGCTTGCTCACGGTGCTGCGCTGGCGGTCTTCGCCGTTCACTTGCAGCGAGATTTCGGCCTGCTCGGCGTTGCCGGCCTGCGCCACCGGCACGATCGGGCCGATGGGTGCGCTCTGCTCGAAGCTCTTGCCGATGTCCCAGGGGCGGCCCTGCTTCTTCATGTCGTTCTGCAGGTCGCGGCGCGTCATGTCCAGGCCGACGGCGTAGCCGTAGATGTGCTTGTGGGCGTCGGCCGCTTGGATGTTCTTGCCGCCGGTGCCGATGGCCACCACGAGCTCGATCTCGTGGTGCAGGTTCTTCGTGAGCGTGGGGTAGGCCATGGTGCCGGTCTGGCCGGCATCGACCGTCACCAGCGCGTCGGCCGGCTTCATGAAGAAGAAGGGCGGCTCGCGGCCGGTGAAACCCATTTCCTTGGCGTGATCTTCGTAGTTGCGGCCCACGCAGTAGATGCGGTGCACCGGAAAGCGGGCGGGCTGACCGACGACCGGCACCGAAACGGTGGCGGGCGGGGCAAAAACAAACTCGGAAGCCATGGAAAGGTGTCCTTTTTCAGCGAAACGGGAGGGGAGACCGGCAGTGTGCCAGAGGCGGCACGCCCTTGCCGGCACGCCGGACCCGGGATTTTGCGGCGGCCCACAATAGGCGCTTCTGCGCGTTTCCCCGACCCTTTTCCTTCCCGTTCCACCTCGCTTCACCATGCCCATCCGACTCGGCAAAGCCGGCAAGGCCACCGCCTTCAACGAACTCGGTCGCGAACGCGACGATGCCGGCGACCAAGACGGCGCCCTGGCCGCCTACGCGCAGGCCAGCGCCACCCATCCGTACTGGTCGGCGCCCTGGTACAACGCTGGGCTCATCCACAAGTACCGCGGCGACTGGGCCGCTTCGCTGCAGGCCAACGCCCGCGCCGTGCAGTGCGAGCCGCGCCACGAAGGCGCGCTGTGGAACCTGGGCATCGCGGCCACCGCGCTGGGCGACTGGCCCACGGCGCGGCGCGCGTGGCGCCAGTACGGCATCGGCATCCCGGACGGTGAAGGACCTGTCGACTATTTCGTCGGCCTCACGCCGATCCGCGTGCACGGCGACGAGGGCACCGAGGTGGTGTGGGCCGACCGCATCGACCCGGCGCGCGCCATCCTGCGCAACGTGCCCACGCCCGCCTGCGGCCACCGCTACGGCGACCTCGTGCTGCACGACGGCGCGCCCAACGGCTACCGGCTGCGCGGCGAACGCGAGGTGCCGGTGTTCGATGCGCTCGAACTGATCGCACCTTCGGAACACGCGACCTACGAGGTCTCGGTGGAAGGCGTGAGCTCGGAAGACATCGAGGCCTTGGTGCAGCGCTTCAAGGCCGCCGATGGCTTCGCCGAGAACTGGACCGACAGCATGGAGATGCTCTGCCGCGCCTGCTCCGAAGGCCGTCCCTTCGGCGAGGGCCGGCACAACCACGGCGCCGACGAGGCGCCCGGCACGCTCGGGCCGTGGCGCCTGGGCATTGCCTCGCGCGAAGAAGCCGCGGCGCGCGAGCTGCTCGACACGTGGCAGCAAGAAAACCCCGACGCCCGGCTGCACGATTTCCGCTGCGTGCTCCCGGCCACACCCCGCTCCTGAAGGTGAAGTTCAAGGGCGCTATCCTTGAGAAATCATGAAGCTGCATAACTACTTTCGCTCCTCCGCCTCGTTCCGCGTGCGCATCGCCCTTCAGCTGAAGGGCCTCGATTACGACTACGTGCCCGTGCACATCGCGCGCGGCGACCACCGCACCGGCCCGTTCTCGGCGATCTCGCCCGACATGCTCGTGCCGCTGCTCGAAGACGAAGGCGAGCGCTTCTCGCAGTCGATGGCCATCATCGAATACCTCGACGAAGTGCATCCCGAGCCGGCGCTGCTGCCGACCGACCCGGTGGGCCGTGCGCACGTGCGTGCGCTGGCGCAGTCGATTGCCTGCGAGATCCATCCGCTGAACAACCTGCGCGTGCTCAAGTACCTCGTGAAGGAACTGAAGGTCGACGACGAAGCCAAGAACACCTGGTACCGCCACTGGGTGCGCGAAGGCCTGCTGTCGTTCGAGCGCCAGCTCGCGCAGCACCCGGGCGGCACCTTCTGCTGGGGCGACACGCCCACCATGGCCGACTGCTGCCTCGTGCCGCAGATCTTCAACGGCCGCCGCTTCGACTGCGACTTCAGCGGCCTGCCGCGCACCATGGCCGCCTTCGATGCCTGCATGAAGCTCGACGCCTTCCAGCGCGCGCAGCCTTCGCAGTCGCCCGACGCCGAGCCCTGAGCAGGCAACTCGCGATGAATCCGCAATGGCTGGTGCCCGAGTGGCCCGCGCCGCCGAACGTGCGCGCGCTGTGCACCACGCGCGACGGCGGGGTGTCGGCCGGGCGCTATGACAGCCTGAACCTCGGCGACCACGTGGCCGACGATGCCGCGCACGTCGCCGAGAACCGCCGCCGGCTGCAGCAGGCGATCGGCACGCAGCCGGTATTTCTGCAGCAGGTGCATGGCACGGGTGTCGTGTCGCTCGACGATGCCGTGCAAGACGGCACCGTCGCCGATGCCTGCACCGCCACGACCACCGCGCGCGCCTGCACGGTCATGGTGGCCGACTGCCTGCCCGTGCTCTTCACCGACGCACGCGGCCACCGCGTGGCAGCTGCGCATGCGGGCTGGCGCGGGCTGGCCGGCGGTGTGCTCGAACAGACCGTGCGCGCCTTCGCGCAAGACGACGATGGCGGCGCGCCGCGCCTCATGGCCTGGCTCGGCCCCTGCATCGGCCCGAAGGCCTTCGAGGTCGGGGCCGAGGTCAAGGCCGCCTTCGAGGCGCAGTCGCCCGAGGCGGCGTCGTGCTTCACGCCGGCAGCGGCCGAAGGCAAGTGGCTGGCCGATCTGCCTGCGCTCGCGCGGCAGCGGCTGCGTGCGGCGGGTGTCGAGTCGCTCCATGGCAACGACAGCGGCGATGCGTGGTGCACCGTCGCGCAGCCGTCACGGTTCTTTTCGCACCGGCGCGACGGCGTCAGCGGGCGCTTCGCCGCGCTGGTCTGGAAGGTCTGAACCTGCGGCTTCCGCGGCGGCGCGGCGCGCGGCTTCCTGGGCCTGTGCCTGGGCCTGCGCCTCGCGTTCCTTGATTGCCCGCCGGCGTGCCGGCGTGGCCATCAGGTAGATCACCAGCGCCACCGGCGCCAGGCCGTAAAGAAGGAAGGTGACGAGGGCGCCCAGCACCGTGCCCGTGGTGTTGGTAGCCTCGGCCACCGCCATCATCACGGCCACATAGAGCCAGCCGATCACGATCAAATGGATGAACACAGGCAGAGACGTTTCGTTTCAATGGATTAGTGAAAGCGCGGCGTTGTGAGTGCCTTGCGAATGCAGCATACTCAAAACACGCAAGCCATCCGTTCGTATCGACCCAGGCCACGGCCAGGAGACATGATGAAGCAAGAAGACACGGGGGCCGATGCGTTCGCGCCCCTTCAAAAAGCCCTCACGCAGGGCTGGACCCAGGCCATGGAGGCTTTCCAGAAAGCTGGGGGCTCAGGAGGTGCCGCCGCTTTCGACATCGGCGGCACGCCGCTATGGCAATTGCCCCAGATGCCGCAGTTTCCGGGTGCGACGGGCATGCCCGAACTGCCCAAGTTCTCCATCGATCCCGAGCAGCTTCAGTCGATCCAGCAGCAGTACCTGACCGATGCCACCGACCTGTGGCGCCGCGGCTTCGGTGCCCGCCCCGAGGGCGACAAGCGCTTTGCCGCCGAGGCCTGGGGCAGCAACCCGATGGCGGCTTTCTCGGCCGCCGTGTACCTGCTCAACGGCCGCACCATGATGCGCATGGCCGAGGCCATCGACGCCGACGACAAGACCAAGGCGCGCCTGCGCTTCGCGGTCGAGCAATGGATGGCGGCGGCATCGCCCAGCAACTCGCTCGCCTTCAATGCCGAGGCGCAGAAGAAAGCCATCGACACGCAGGGCGAGAGCATCGCCAAGGGCATCCAGAACCTGCTGCACGACATGAAGCAGGGTCATGTGAGCATGACCGACGAAAGCGCCTTTGAAGTGGGGCGCAACGTCGCCACCACCGAAGGCGCCGTGGTATTTGAAAACGAGTATTTCCAGCTGCTCGAATACAAGCCGCTCACCGCCAAGGTGTACGAGCGGCCGTTCCTGCTGGTGCCGCCGTGCATCAACAAGTTCTACATCCTCGACCTGCAGCCCGACAACTCGCTCATTCGTTATGCGAACACGCAAGGCCACCGCGTGTTCGTGGTGAGCTGGCGCAACCCCGACGAGTCGATGGCCCAGGCCACCTGGGACGATTACATCGAGAACGCAGCCATCAAGGCCATCCATACCGTGCAGGAAATCAGCGGCAGCAAGCAGATCAACACGCTGGGCTTCTGCGTGGGCGGCACCATCCTGAGCACCGCGCTGGCCGTGCTTGCGGCACGCGGCGAGAAGCCGGCCGCGTCGGTCACGCTGCTGACCACCTTTCTCGATTTCAGCGACACCGGCATCCTCGACATCTTCGTGGACGAGCCCATGGTGGCGTACCGCGAAATGCAGTTGGGCAAGGGCGGCCTGCTGCCCGGCGGCGACCTCGCCTCGACCTTCAGCTTCCTGCGCCCGAACGACCTGGTGTGGAACTACGTGGTCGGCAACTACCTCAAGGGCGAGACGCCGCCAGCCTTCGACCTGCTGTACTGGAACAGCGACGCCACCAACCTGCCGGGCCCGTTCTACGCCTGGTACCTGCGCAACACGTACCACGAGAACAAGCTGGCCAAGCCCGGCGCGCTCACCGTGTGCGGTGAGAAGGTCGACCTCGGCAAGATCGACGTCCCGGCCTACCTCTACGGCTCGCGCGAAGACCACATCGTGCCCATTGGCGGCGCCTACGCGTCCACGCAGTTGCTCACGGGCAAGAAGCGCTTCGTGATGGGCGCCTCGGGCCACATCGCCGGCGTGATCAACCCGCCCGCCAAGAACAAGCGCAGCCACTGGCTGCGCGAGGACGGCAAGTTTCCCAAGACCCAGCCCGAATGGCTGGCCGGCGCGCAGGAGCAGCCGGGCAGCTGGTGGACCGACTGGGCACAATGGCTCAAGGGCCACGCGGGCAAGCAGATCCCCGCGCCCAAGGGCTACGGCAACGGCAAGGCCTACAAGGCCATCGAACCGGCGCCGGGACGCTACGTGAAGGCCAAGGCCTGAACGGGCGCCAGCTCCCGCAAGATCGCAACCGATTTCAAATCACCTCAACGGAGAGAACCTCATGGAAGACATCGTCATCGTTTCGGCTGCGCGCACGGCGGTCGGCAAATTCGGCGGCTCGCTCGCCGGCATTCCCGCCACCGAGCTGGGCGCCCTCGTGATCAAGGAAGTGATCGCGCGCGCCAACCTTTCGGCCGACCAGGTGGGCGAGGCCATCATGGGCCAGGTGCTCGCGGCCGGCGCCGGCCAGAACCCTGCGCGCCAGGCATGGCTCAAGGGCGGCGGCACCAAGGAAACGCCGGCGCTCACCATCAACGCCGTGTGCGGCTCGGGCCTGAAGGCCGTGATGCTGGCGGCGCAGGCCGTGGCCACGGGCGACAGCGAAATCGTGATCGCCGGCGGCCAGGAAAACATGAGCATGGCGCCGCACGTGCTGCCCAACTCGCGCAACGGCCAGCGCATGGGCGACTGGAAGCTGGTCGACACCATGATCGTCGACGGCCTGTGGGACGTGTACAACCAGTACCACATGGGCATCACGGCCGAGAACGTGGCCAAGCAGTACAACATCGACCGCGCCTCACAGGACGAGCTGGCCCTGGCCAGCCAGACCAAGGCCGCTGCCGCGCAAGACGCTGGCAAGTTCAAGGACGAAATCGTCGGCGTGAGCATTCCGCAGAAGAAGGGCGACCCGCTCGTCTTCAACCAGGACGAGTTCATCAACCGCAAGACCAACGCCGAAGTGCTGGCCGGCCTGCGCCCCGCCTTCGACAAGGCCGGTGGCGTGACCGCGGGCAATGCCTCGGGCCTGAACGATGGCGCCGCCGCCGTGATGGTCATGACGGCCAAGAAGGCCGCCGCCCTGGGCCTGAAGCCGCTGGGCCGCATCGCCAGCTACGCCACCGCCGGCCTCGACCCGACCATCATGGGCATGGGCCCCGTGCCCGCGTCGACCAAGGCGCTGCAGCGCGCCGGCTGGAAGGCCGCCGACCTCGACCTGCTCGAGATCAACGAAGCCTTCGCTGCACAGGCCTGCGCCGTGAACCGCGAAATGGGCTGGGACGTGAACAAGGTGAACGTGAACGGCGGCGCCATCGCCATCGGCCACCCTATCGGCGCGTCGGGCTGCCGCATCCTGGTGACGCTGCTGCACGAAATGCAGCGCCAGAACGCCAAGAAGGGCATCGCCTCGCTGTGCATCGGCGGCGGCATGGGCGTGGCGCTGACGATCGAGCGCTGAGACTGATCACCGGTTGAACCGGTACGGGGAGGGGAGGCAGGGGCTCGCAAGGGCCGCTGCCTCCCCTCCCTTTTTTTGTGCCCGCTCTTCGCGGGGCTCGCTTGCGGATTACTTCGACCGGTCCGAATCCACGAGGTCCCAGGCCAGGCCCGCGAGCCAGCCGATGCCCACCAGCCACGCGCCGGCGTGCACGGTGTCGATGTCGGCGGGGGCCAGCCAATGCACCAGCAACGCGATCAGCAGCCCGGCGATGGCGCCGAGGCAGGACCAGGGGGAGCTGAGGGCTTCGAGCATGCCAGGGCGACTGTAGCGGCGCTCTTTCGCGCCCGCATCGGTCGGATTCGGCGCACTGAGAACCTTTGGATTCAATCGAATGGCTGGCGTCCGAGCGGCCGGCCCATTTGTTCACCGCTCAAAAAATGAGCAATGTGTCGAATCTCTTTGTAAAACAACAACTTGCATTCGTTTTACAAAGCTCCACCCCAGTTACCCCCAAAGTTGCCCACAGAAAGTGGGGATTGAAGCGGACTTCTGCACAACCGGCGGCAAGTCGTTGGTTTGAAAGGGCGGCCTAGCACAGGCAGCCCCCTGTTTTTTCACTTGACTTTCTTGTTTTGCAGCCATTTTTGGACCTCTTGGCCGCCAGAGTTGTGCACTGCAAAATTTTTAAGCAGACTAACTATTCCCCTTATAAAACAACAACTTGCGACGGCTTTACAACGCGACCCCTGACTTACCCCCAAAGTTGTGCACAGAAAATGGGGAAGACATCGGGTTTCTCACAAGCCGCCTGCAAGTGCCTGTTTTTGGCCGGAAATCGGGCCGTCAGCCGGTTTCGACCTGCGCGCTGGCGTAGTGCTGGCACAGCGTCTCGACCAGCGCCTGCGCGTACACGGGCAGGGCGGCGCGGTCGCGCACGAGCAGGTAGCGTTCGCGCACGCACCACGGGTCGCTGAGCTCGACCAGCGCGAGCTGCATGCTGTCCTGGTTGCGTCGCGCGGCCGACTCGGGCACCACGCCGATGCCCACGCCGCTGCCGATCATCCGGCACATGGCGTCGAAGCTGCCGAGCTGGATGCGCAGCTTCTGGCGCTTGCCCAGGTTGTCGGTGATCTGCCCCAGGAAGGCCTGCAGCGTGCTGCCTTGCTGCATGCCGATGGCGTCTTCGTCAAGCGTCTCGGCGAACGAGATGCGGCGGCGCCGCGCAAAGCGGTGCTGGCGCGAGGTCACGAGCACCAGCCGGTCGGTGCTGAAGTGGATGGTGTCCAGGCCCAAGGTGTCCATCTGGCCGGCGACGATGCCAATGTCGGCGCGCCCGTCGCGCACGCCGCGCGGGATCTGAGCATTCGGTTTTTCCTGAAGGTCGACGTTGATGCGCGGGTTGGCGGCCAGGAAGCCGGGCAGGATCTCGGGCAGGAAATCGGTCACCGCCGTGGTGTTGGCGAACACGCGCAGGTGGCCGCGCAGGCCGCCGCCGTACTCGAGCAGGTCGGCACGCAACTGATCGGCCTGGTGCAGCACCAGCCGCGCGTGGTGCAAAAAAGCCTCGCCCGGCGGCAGCAGCCGCACACCGCGGGCCTCGCGCTGCAGCAGTTGCAGGCCGGCCTGGGTCTCGAGCGCCTTGATGCGCGCGCTGGCCGCGGCCAGCGACAGGTGCTGGCGCTCGGCCGCCCGCGTGAGGTTGCCGAGCTCGGCCGTGGCCACGAACAGGCGCAGGTCGGTGAGGTCGAAAAGCATGGGGCGATGGTAGCCAAGCCTTCGGAATTTCAGAAGCCTGGGTTCCGAAATCGCAGATTGCGCAGGCGGGGCCGGCAGCAGACCATGCGGCCATGGAGACACACAACACCACCCCTGCCTTGCGGCTTCGCGCCAAGGCGCTGCTCGCTTTCGGCCTCACCGCCACCGCCTTGCTGGCCGCCAACCCGGCCGCCGCTCAAACCTACCCTTCGCGCCCCATCACGCTCGTCGTGCCGCAGGCCGCGGGCGGCACCAACGACATCGTTGGGCGCCTCGTGGGCCAGAAGCTCGGCGAGGTGTTGAACAACGCCAGCGTGGTGGTCGACAACCGCCCCGGCGCGGGCGGCAACATCGGCACGCAACTGGTCGCCAAGGGCCCGAAGGACGGCTACACGCTGCTCATGACGATCAGCAGCAGCCAGGCGATCAACCCCGCGCTCTACAAGAATCCGGGCTTCGATCCCGAGAAAGACTTCAAGCCCGTCGGCCTGATCGGCGCCGTGCCCAACGTGCTGCTGGTGAACCCGTCGTTCCCCGCGAAGAACTTCGCCGAATTCTTGAAGCTGGCGCGCGAGAAGGGCGCCAACTACCAGTACGCCTCGGCCGGCAACGGCACGCTCAACCACCTGCTGGGCGAAATGCTCAACAGCATGGGCGGCATCTCGATGCAGCACGTGCCGTACAAGGGCGTGGCGCCTGCCATCAACGACGTGCTCGGCGGGCAACTGCCCATCGTGTTCGCGAGCCTGCCTTCGGCGCTCGCGCACATCAAGGCCGGCAAGCTGCGCGCGCTGGCCGTGAGCGGCGAAAAACGCTCGCCCGTGCTGCCCGACGTGCCCGCCATCGCCGAGCAGGTGCCGGGCTACAACGGCACGCTGTGGATCGGCTTGTTCGCGCCCGCGGGCGTGCCCGCCGACGTGCTCGCCACCTTGCAGGACGCGACGCGCAAGGCGCTCGCGGCCAAGGACCTGCGCGACAAGCTCGACCAGCAAGGTGTCGAGATCGCGGCGCCCACGTCGCCCGAACAGTTCTCGGCGCTGCTGCGCAGCGACCTCGCCAAGTGGGCGCGCATCGTCAAGGCCTCGGGCGCCGCGGTCGATTGACCCATCGACTCATTTCTCTTCTTGCCACACACGCCATGACATCTCCACTGATCGACGCCGAAGCTCTCGCGCGGCTGCAGGCCTGGCAGGGCCGCAGCGAAACGCTGCGCGACGACCTCACCGCCGCGCCCGTGCGCGGCCTGTCCGCCACGCTCGACCGCGACGACCCGTTGCCCGAGGCGGGCACGCGCCTGCCCGCGCTGTGGCACTGGCTCTACTTCCTGCCGCACCACCGCCAGTCGGAGATCGGCGACGACGGCCATGCGAAGCGCGGCGGCTTCCTGCCGCCCGTGCCGCTGCCGCGCCGCATGTGGGCCGGCGGCCGGTTGACGTGGGAGCCGGGCAATCCGCTGCAGGTGGGCGATGCGGTCGAGCGCACGTCGACCATCGCGTCGGTCACGCACAAGGCCGGGCGCACGGGCGAACTGGTGTTCGTGCTCGTGCGCCACGAGGTGCGCAATGCGCGCGGGCTCGCGCTGACCGAAGAGCACGACATCGTCTACCGCGCCGCCGCCGCGCCCGGCGAAGCCACGCCGCCGCCCACGCCGGCACCGAAAGACGCCGCCTTCAGCCGCGACCTCGTGGCCGACGACGTGCTGCTGTTTCGCTACTCGGCGCTGACCTTCAACGGCCACCGCATCCATTACGACCGCCGCTACGTGACGCAGGTCGAGGGCTACCCGGGCCTCATCGTGCACGGGCCGCTGATCGCGACGCTGCTGGTCGACCTGCTGCGCCGCAACGCGCCGGCCGATGCGCAGCTCGCGCGCTTCGAGTTCCGCGCCGTGCGCCCGACCTTCGACATCGCGCCGTTCCGCGTGCACGGCAAGCCCGCCGAAGGCAGCACCGACGGCAAGACCTTCAGCCTGTGGGGCGAAGACGCCGAGGGCTGGCTCACGATGCAGGCGACCGCCGTGCTCGCCTGACGCAAGGAAAGAAAGACGCCCATGACAAGACCCCTGGACGGCATCA
Source organism: Variovorax sp. EBFNA2 (assembly GCF_033802765.1). NCBI lineage: Bacteria > Pseudomonadati > Pseudomonadota > Betaproteobacteria > Burkholderiales > Comamonadaceae > Variovorax > Variovorax sp. EBFNA2. The sequence continues at coordinate 4,073,980 of NZ_CP138496.1, read as the reverse complement.
CCGTCATCTCGCTCGAGCACGCCATCGCGGCGCCGTTCTGCACCCGCCAGCTCGCCGACCTCGGCGCGCGCGTCATCAAGGTCGAGCGCCCCGGCGGCGGCGACTTTGCGCGCGCCTACGACGAGCGCGTGAACGGCGAGGCCTCGCACTTCGTGTGGGTCAACCGCTCGAAGGAAAGCCTCACGCTCGACCTCAAGCAGCCCGCCGCGCTCGCGGTGCTGCAAGAGCTGGTGGCCGGCGCCGACGTGCTGGTGCAGAACCTCGCGCCCGGCGCCGCCGCGCGCATGGGCCTGGGCGCGCAGGTGCTGCAAGAGAAGCACCCCGCGCTCATCGTCTGCGACATCTCGGGCTACGGCGAAGACGGCCCGTACCGCGACAAGAAGGCCTACGACCTGCTGATCCAGAGCGAGGCCGGTTTCCTGTCGGTGACGGGCACGCCAGACGACCCGTGCAAGTCGGGCAACTCCATCGCCGACATCGCGGCGGGCATGTACGCCTACACCGGCATCCTCGCGGCGCTGATGCAGCGCGGCAAGACGGGCAAGGGTTCGCACATCGACGTGTCGATGCTCGAATCGCTCGCCGAGTGGATGGGCTACCCGATGTACTACGCCTACGACGGCGCAGCGCCGCCGCCGCGCAGCGCCGCCTCGCACGCCACCATCTACCCCTACGGCCCGTTCCCCGCGGGTGACGGCGGCACCGTGATGCTGGGCCTGCAGAACGAGCGCGAGTGGCGCGCCTTCTGCGACAAGGTGCTGCTGCGCCCCGAGCTCGCGACCGACCCGCGCTTCGACAGCAACGCGCGGCGCAACGAACACCGCGAGGCGCTGCGCACGCTCATCGTCGACACTTTCGGCGCGCTGAGCGCGGCGCAGGTGCTCGAACGGCTCGACACGGCGCAGATCGCCAATGCGCGCATGAACGACATGGCCGGGCTGTGGGCGCACCCGCAGCTGCAGGCGCGTGAACGCTGGCGCCAGGTGGGTTCGCCGGCCGGCGACATTCCGGCGCTGCTGCCAGCCGGTCGTCAGAGCGCGTTCGACTACCGCATGGACCCGGTGCCGGCGGTCGGACAGCACACGGACGCCATCTTGCGCAGCCTGGGCCGTGGCGACGACGCGATCGCGACGCTGCGCGCGGCCGGGGCGGTATGAGCGAGTCCGCAAAGCAAGCGCTGGCGTTGGCGCGCGCCTTTCTCTTCGTGCCGGCCGACCGGCCTGAGCGCCATGCGCGCGCCTTGGCGACGGGCGCGGGCGCCGTGATCATCGACCTCGAAGACGCCGTGGCGCCCGCGCGCAAGGCCGAAGCGCGCGACGCGCTCGGTGCCTCGCTCGCAGCGCTGCCCGCCGGAGGGCGAGGGCGGCTGCTCGTGCGCGTGAACGCCAGCGGCACGCCGTGGCATGACGACGACTGCGCGCGCGCAGCCGAATGGATCGCCGACGGACTCATCGCCGGCGTCGTGCTGCCCAAGGCCGAGCATGCCGACGAACTGCATCGGCTGGCCGCCACGGTCGGACCGAAGGCCGTGCTGGTGCCGCTCATCGAATCGGCCGCGGGGCTCGCCGCAGTCGATGCCATCGCGGGTGCGCCGCAGGTGCTGCGGCTGGCCTTCGGTCATCTCGATTTCCAGGCCGACCTCGGCATGGCCTGCGACGCCGACGAGGTCGAGCTGGGGGCCGTGCGCCTCGCGCTCGTGCTGGCGTCGCGCCGAGCGGGGCTCGCCACGCCCATCGACGGCGTCACGCCCGACTGGCGCGATGCGCAGCGTCTCGCCGCCGACACCGCGCGCGCCCGGCGCGGCGGCTTCGGCGCCAAGCTCTGCATCCATCCCGAGCAGGTCGCCCTCGTGCAGGCCGCGCTCGGGCCCACGGCCGACGAGGTTGCGTGGGCGCACCGCGTCACCGAGGCCGTGCGCGCGGCCGGCGGCGGCGTCGTGAGCCTCGATGGCCGCATGGTCGACGGGCCTGTGGTGCGGCTGGCCGAGCGCTGGCTGGCATTGGCGGCACCGCAAGGCCCAAGCGATTCATCGCCGGCCCACTGATTCATCGACAAACCAAAAGGAGACAAAGAAGTGAACGCAACGAAGACCTGGAAACTGAAAGCCCTCATCGCGGCCTCGGCGGGCGCCTGCCTGCTCGCCGCCGCATCGCCCGCCGCCGCGCAGGCCGCGTGGCCCGACAAGCCCGTCGTGATGGTCGTGCCGTACTCGGCCGGCGGCCCCACCGACGTGGTGGCGCGCATGCTCGCCGTGCCCATGGGCAAGTCGCTCGGCCAGACCGTGGTGGTCGAGAACACCGTGGGCGCGGGCGGCACCATCGCACCGACCCGCGTGGCCAAGGCGGCGCCCAACGGCTACACCATCCTCATCCACCACATGGGCATGGCCACCGCGCCCGCGCTGTACAAGAAGCTCAACTACGACCCGCTGAAAGACTTCGAGTACATCGGCCAGGTCATGGACGTGCCGATGACCCTGCTGTCGCGCAAGGACTTTCCGGCCAACAACTTCAAGGAGCTGCTGGCCTACGTGAAGACGAACAAGGACAAGGTCTCGCTCGCCAACGCCGGCATCGGCGCCGTCTCGCAGCTGTGCGGCATGCTCTTCGCGCACCAGATCGGCGTGCAGCTCACGACCGTGCCCTACAAGGGCGCAGGCCCCGCACTCAACGACCTGATGGGCGGGCAGGTCGACCTGCTGTGCGACCAGACCACGCAGACCGCGCCCGTCATCAAGGACGGCCAGCGCGTGAAGGTGTTCGGCGTGACCACGCCCAAGCGCCTGTCGAGCATGCCCGACATTCCCACGCTCGACGAGCAGGGCCTCAAGGGCTTCGATGTGAAGGTGTGGCACGGCGTGTACGCGCCCAAGGGCACGCCGCCGGCTGTGATCGACAAGCTCAATGTGGCCCTGCGCGCCGCGCTGCAGGACGACAACGTGAAGAAGCGCTTCGCCGAGTTGAGCACCGAGGCCGTGCCGATGGACAAGGTCACGCCCGAGGCGCTGCGCAGCCACCTGGCGGCGGAGATCGAGAAGTGGGGGAAGGTGATCCGGGCTGCGGGGGTGCAGGCGGATTGAAGACGGCAGCTTGAGAGGTTGGGGGTCAGGGGCCGCAATGCCCCGGGCTCACAGCTTCTTCTTCATGTAGGCGAGGTAGTTGCCGCGCGCGTAGTTGTCGATGCGGGCGAACTCTTCATAGCCTTGCTTCAGGTAGAAGCCTCGCGCCTGCCACTCGAAGGTTTCAAGCGCGGCATTCCCGGCACCCAGCGCCTTGCCGCGCGCTTCCGCTTCGGCGAGCAGGCGGCGGCCCAGGCCAATGCCTCGGGCTTCCTCTTCGACGAACAGCACGTCGATGCGCAGCCATTCGAGGAACACGAAACCGCGCAGGCCACCCATCAGGCGGCCCTGTGCATCCTTGGCGTTCAGCCACACGGGTTGGCTCTCGGGGTACTCGCCGACGAAACCGTAGTTGAACTCGCGCAACCGGCGGCCCAGGAGCGGACCTCTTCTTCGGAGGCGGCCGATATCACCGTCTCGGTCATGCGTCACCGGCCGTCTGCAATGTCTCCTCGAACAGCTTCAGCAACAGTCGCGCGAACACATCCATGTTCCACGGCCGGTCGGTCGCGCCGGTTTCGATCGTGCGGCTGACCACGAGGCCGTCCGCGCCGGTCACGGCGATGCAGACATGCCCGGGCGCGTCGCCGTACGGGCTGCCCGACGGCCCCGCCGCACCGCTTTCGCAGAGGCCCCACTTCGATCGATGCGCATCACGGATGCGGCCCGACATGAAGCGCGCATAGGGCTCGGTCTCGCCGCGCATGTCGCCCATGTCTTCGGGCGTGAGACCGAGCAGGGCCTTTCCGGCGCGGCGCGAATAGATGACCGCGCCGCCCAGGAAGTACGCCGAGGCGCCCGGCACCGCGAGCAGCGCGGCCGAGACGAGCCCGCCGGTCGACGATTCGGCGACCGCCACCGTCTGGCGCCGCTCGCGCAGCGTCGCTCCCACGCGGGCGGCGAGCACGGCAAGCGGTTCGAGATCGGAGAAGTCGGGCGTGGACATGGAGGTCGAAAGAAGTAAGAAAGAAGAAATGACCGACCGTTCGATCGATCCAACAAACGAAAGAAAGAACGATCAGGCGGTTGTGCCCGCACGCGACCCGGGCCGCCGCACATACGACGGCGCGCGCTCGTGGCTCGAGGTGTGGCCGTACACCGTGTCGGCCGGGTAGTACTCGGCCTGCAGCTGCACCTTGGCCGCCGCTTCCTCACCCGCGGCATGCGCGATGAAGGCCAGCATCAGGTCGGTGCCGGCCGAGACGCCGGCCGAGGTCCACACATGCCCATCCTGCACGAAGCGTTGCTCGACCACCTTCACGTCGCCGAGCGCGCGCAGGCGGTCGAGCGATCCCCAGTGCGTGGTGGCGGTGCGGCCCGAGAGCAGGCCGGCCGCATGCAGCACGAAGGCGCCGGTGCACACCGACATCAGCGCCTTGCAGCCGGGCGCCTGCGCGGCCACGAACTGCACCATCGCGGGGTTGTCGACCTCGCGCCGCGTGCCCATGCCGCCGGGCACGAGCAGGAAGTCGAGCGGCGGGCAGTCGGCAAACGACACATGCGGGTTGATCGACAGCCCCTTGGCGCAGACGACCGGGCCGTGCGTTTGCGCCACCACCAAGCAGTTGGCAGGGCCGCCAGCGAGCTTGCTCCACATGGTGAGCATTTCCCAGGGACCGATGAAATCGAGCTCCTCGACCTCGGGGAAGACGATGATTCCGAAATTCATGCGTGCGAACTCCTGGGTGGCTGGATGGGAGGGGGGCCGGCAGGGGCCGTGTCACGGTCGCGCAGCCGCAAGCATATAGAGTGCCGCCGAGGCGATGTCCGTGACAGCTGGTTGCAAGCTTGGCTCAGTGTTCTCCCTCAGGGTTGTGTGGCCTGAAAATGGCTAGAGTGAAGGCGGCCGTTCAGGCTTTTTGCTAGCTTCAATCAAGGAAATCTCATGAGCAAGAAAGTTGCATATGTCACCGGAGGCATGGGTGGCATCGGAACAGCCATCTGCCAGCGTCTGCACAGGGACGGGTTCACCGTGGTCGCAGGTTGCGGCCCCACGCGCGACCATGCCAAATGGCTGGCCGAACAGAAAGCCGAAGGCTTCGAGTTCCATGCGTCGGTCGGCAATGTCGGCGACTGGCAATCCACCGTCGAGGCTTTTTCCGCCGCCAAGGCGGCCCACGGGCCGATTGACGTGCTCGTCAACAACGCCGGCATCACGCGGGACCGCATGTTCCTCAAGATGACGCCGGAAGACTGGAGCGCGGTCATCGAGACCAACCTCAACAGCATGTTCAACGTCACCAAGCAGGTGGTGGGCGACATGGTCGAAAAGGGCTGGGGCCGCATCATCAACATCAGCTCTGTGAATGGCGCCAAGGGCCAGGCGGGCCAGACCAACTACTCGGCCGCCAAGGCCGGCATGCACGGCTTCACGATGGCGCTGGCGCAGGAGCTGGCCAACAAGGGCGTCACCGTGAACACCGTGAGCCCGGGCTACATCGGCACCGACATGGTCAAGGCCATCCGCCAGGAAGTGCTCGACAAGATCGTGGCGACCATTCCGGTCAAGCGCCTGGGCGAGCCGAGCGAAATCGCTTCCATCATTTCGTGGCTCGCCACCGATGAAGGCGGCTACAGCACCGGCGCCGACTTCTCGGTCAACGGCGGCCTCCACATGCACTGAGCATGCGCGCCGCACCCTGAAAACAAAACCCGCTTCGGCGGGTTTTTTCATTGGGGCCGAAGCCACAACCATTTCAACCATCGAAAGCACCCGAGTCGAAGATGGCGCAACAAGTCAAACGGCGGTCGGAGGCGAAAGCCCCCGACCGCCGTGAAAGCGCCCGAAGGCGCACGCTTCAAGCCAGATCGAACCGGTCCAGGTTCATCACCTTGGTCCAGGCGGCCACGAAGTCATCGAGGAACTTCTGCTGGCTGTCGGAAGCGCCGTAGACCTCGGCAATGGCGCGCAGCTGCGCGTTGGAGCCGAACACGAGGTCGACGCGCGTACCGGTCCACTTGAGTTCGCCGGTCTTGCGGTCGCGGCCTTCGTATTCTTCCTTGGTGTCCGACACCGCCTTCCACTCCGTGCCCATGTCGAGCAGGTTGACGAAGTAGTCGTTGCTCAGCGTGCCGGGCGTCTTCGTGAAGACGCCGTGGCGGGTCTGGCCGACGTTGGTGTCGAGCACGCGCAGGCCGCCGACCAGCACGGTCATCTCGGGCGCGGTGAGCGTGAGCAGCTGCGCCTTGTCGATCAGCAGCGCTTCGCCGGGCACGCTGTAGCGGCCCTTCAGGTAGTTGCGGAAGCCATCGGCCGCGGGCTCCAGGGGTTCGAACGACGACACGTCGGTCTGTTCCTGCGAGGCATCGGCGCGGCCCGGCGAGAAGGGCACCTTCACCTCACGGCCGCCGTTGCGCGCAGCCTGTTCGACACCTGCGCCGCCGGCCAGCACGATCAGGTCGGCCAGCGAGATCTGCTTGCCGCCGGCCTGCGCTGCGTTGAATTCGCCACGGATGCCTTCGAGCACCGTCAGCACCTGCGCGAGTTGCTCGGGCTGGTTGACGGCCCAGTCCTTCTGGGGCGCCAGCCGCACGCGGGCGCCGTTGGCACCGCCGCGCATGTCGGAGCCGCGGAAGGTGGAGGCCGAGGCCCAGGCCGTCGACACCAGCTGCGCGGGCGTGAGGCCCGAGGCCAGCACTTTCTTCGTCAGCGCGGCGACGTCTGCGGCATCGACCAGCGGATGGTCGACGGCCGGAATCGGGTCTTGCCAGACGAGTTCTTCGGCCGGCACCTCGGGCCCGAGGTAGCGGGCGCGCGGGCCCATGTCGCGGTGCGTGAGCTTGAACCAGGCGCGCGCGAAGGCGTCGGCGAACTGGTCGGGGTTGGCGAGGAAGCGGCGCGAGATTTTTTCGTAGGCCGGGTCCAGGCGCAGCGACAGGTCGGTGGTGAGCATGGTCGGCGCGTGGCGCTTGGTGGCGTCGTGCGCGTCGGGAATGGTGCCTGCACCGGCGCCGCCCTTGGCGACCCACTGGTGCGCGCCGGCGGGGCTCTTGGTCAGCTCCCACTCGTAGCCGAACAGGTTCTCGAAGAAGTTGTTGCTCCACTTCGTCGGCGTGGTGGTCCAGGTCACTTCGAGGCCGCTGGTGATGGTGTCGCCGCCCTTGCCGGTGCCGAAGCTGTTCTTCCAGCCGAAGCCCTGGTCTTCGAGGCCGGCCGCTTCGGCCTCGGGCCCGACGTGCGAGGCTGGGGCCGCGCCGTGGGTCTTGCCGAAGGTGTGGCCGCCGGCGATGAGCGCCACGGTTTCCTCGTCGTCCATGGCCATGCGGGCGAAGGTGTCGCGGATGTCGCACGCCGCGGCGATCGGGTCGGGGTTGCCGTCCGGACCTTCGGGGTTCACGTAGATCAGGCCCATCTGCACGGCGGCCAGCGGGTTCTCCAGGTCGCGGGTGTGCGGCACCTTGCTGTCGTCGTCCTTGACGAGCACGCCGCGGTCTTTCTCGACGCCGGGCGAGCCCTGTGCGTAGCGCACGTCGCCGCCGAGCCAGGTCTTCTCGCGGCCCCAGTACACGTCCTGGTCGGGTTCCCACACGTCGGCGCGGCCACCGGCGAAGCCGAAGGTCTTGAAGCCCATGGTTTCGAGCGCGACGTTGCCGGTGAGGATCAGCAGGTCGGCCCACGAGATCTTCTGGCCGTATTTTTGCTTGATCGGCCAGAGCAGGCGGCGCGCCTTGTCCAGGCTCACGTTGTCGGGCCAGCTGTTGAGCGGCGCGAAGCGCTGCTGGCCCCGGCCGGCGCCGCCGCGGCCGTCGCCGATGCGGTAGGTGCCGGCGCTGTGCCAGGCCATGCGCACGAAGAGCGGGCCATAGTGGCCGAAGTCGGCCGGCCACCAGTCTTGCGAATCGGTCATGAGCGCGGCGAGGTCTTGCTTCACCGCGGCGAGGTCCAGGCTCTGGAAGGCCTTGGCGTAGTCGAAGCCGGTGCCCAGCGGATCGGATTTGGCGGAGTGCTGGTGCAGCAGGTCGAGGCGCAGCTGCTCGGGCCACCAGTCGCGGCTCGTGGTGCCGGCGCCGGTGGCCTGGCTGAACGGGCACTTCGCTTCGGTCTTCTTCTCGTTGCTCATGGGGGAGGCTCCTGTGTGAGGGTGTGACGGGGGACCGCTCAAATTCTCAGTGAGAAAGATGTCGGCGCACATAGAACTGCTAAATGCTTGCGATAGGCGGCGCGAGTGGCAAAAGGGTGTAGGCGCGGGCCGCGCGAAAGCCTGCGGGCTTCAAAGGTTGGGGGTCGTTCCTGCAAAATGGACCGATGCCCCACAGCGTCTCGCTCATCAACACGATTGCCGCCGGCCTGGGGTTGGCGCTGGTGTTCGGCTTTCTCGCGGCGCGGCTGCGGCTGCCGGCGCTGGTGGGCTACCTGCTGGCGGGCGTGATCATTGGCCCGTTCACGCCGGGCTTCGTGGCCGACGCGGGCATTGCCGCGCAGCTGGCCGAGATCGGCGTGATGCTGCTGATGTTCGGCGTGGGCCTTCATTTCTCGCTGGCCGACCTGCTCGCGGTGCGCAAGATCGCGCTGCCCGGCGCCATCGCGCAGATCGTCGTTGCCACGCTGCTCGGCGGCGGCTTGGCCGTGTGGTGGGGCTGGAGCTGGGGCGCGGCGCTGGTGTTCGGGCTGGCGCTGTCGGTGGCGAGCACGGTGGTGCTGCTGCGCGCGCTGGAAAGCCTGGGCATCCTCGATTCGTTCACGGGCCGCATCGCCGTCGGCTGGCTGGTGGTCGAAGACCTCGCGATGGTGCTGGTGCTCGTGCTGCTGCCGCCGCTGGCGGGCGCGCTCGGCGGCACCAGTGCCGACAGCAACGGCGCGCCGGTCTGGCAGACGCTGGGCCTCACGCTGCTGCAGGTCGGCGGCTTCGTGCTGCTGATGCTCGTGGTCGGGCGGCGCGTGTTCCCGTGGATCCTCTGGCAGGTCACGCGCACCGGCTCGCGCGAGTTGTTCACGCTGTGCGTCGTGGCGGCGGCCGTGAGCATCGCCTTTGCCTCGGCGGCGCTGTTCGGCGTGTCGTTCGCGCTGGGCGCCTTCTTCGCCGGCATGGTGATGCGCGAGTCGCAGTTCAGCCACCGCGCGGCGCAGGAATCGCTGCCGCTGCGCGACGCGTTCGCCGTGCTGTTCTTCGTGTCGGTCGGCATGCTGTTCGACCCGTCGGTGCTGGTGGACCGCCCGCTGCAGGTGCTGGCCGTGGTGCTCGTCATCGTGCTGGGCAAGTCGCTCGCGGCCTGCGCGCTGGTGCTGGTGTTCCGCTACCCACTGGCCACGGCGCTCACGGTGAGCGCGAGCCTGGCGCAGATCGGCGAGTTCTCGTTCATCCTCGCGGGGCTGGGCGTGATGCTCGGCCTGCTGCCGGTGGAAGGGCAGAGCCTGGTGCTGGCCGGCGCGCTGATCTCCATTGCCACCAACCCGCTGTGGTTCAGCCTCATCGCGCCGCTGCAGAAATGGCTGCACGCGCATTCGAAGTTCGCGCGCGAACTCGACATGCGCAGCGACCCGCTGGCCGAGCTGCCGATGACCACCGAGGCCAGGTACCTGTCGCGCCAGGTCGTGCTGGTCGGCTACGGCCGCGTGGGCCGGCGCATCGCCGCCGAGCTCGAGACCAACGACATCCCCTACGTGGTGGCCGAGCAGAACCGCGAACTGGTCGAGAAGCTGCGCGAGGCCGGCGTTCCCGCCGTGTGGGGCGACGCCGCCGACCCGGCCGTGCTGATCCAGGCGCATGTGGCGCGCGCCCGCGTGCTCGTGGTGGCCACGCCCGACGCCATGAACGTGCGCCAGATGATCGAAACCGCCCGCACGCTGAACCCGACCATCCAGACCGTCGTGCGCAGCCACAACGAGCAGGAAGCGCGCTTGCTGGCCGACGAAACCGACGCGAAGGTGTTCCTCGGCGAACAGGAACTCGCCCAGGCCATGGCCCGTGATGTGGTGCAGCGCGCCGCGGCGATGGCGGTGCCGGCCTGAAGGCCGACGGGCCTGGCTACAGGTCTTCGATCACCAGCGTCCGGTAGCGCTGCGCCATCGAATAAGGCACGGTGCGCACCATTTCCATCACGCGCTCGGTGATCGCGCCGTCCTTGGTGCGGATCAAGAGGCCCGTGTGGCCGTCGCGTGCGAGCTTGGTGTAGGCGCGCACGGTGGCGCCGTCGGTGCCGGCGGAGGGCAGGGGGTTGTCGGAGTCCGCAACGGTGGGCGTGATCTCTTTCAGGATCGTCTCGGCGGGCAGCAGGTAGACCTCGTCGCCGCTCACGATGCCCTTGTCGATCAGGCCGTGGCCGATGCGGTTCGCGTCCTCCGCGCTGGGAAACATCACCAGGGCATGGCCGCTCGGGTAAAACGCGCCGCCGATGCTCGAGCGCATGTTGGGTTCAAGTGTGAAATGTTTCATGCTGCGTCCTTCTTCTGGTGCCGCTCCCTGCTCCTAACATAGGCGTCGCAACGGGCCGCCTCTGTAGGAGAAGCCCGAATACTGACAACCGCTGGCGCCTTTCATTCGTTCCAGGGGTGGCTCTTTCCTCTTTTCACTCCTTGCCTGCTGCCGTCATGCCTTCGCCTTCGCCTGCGTCCAGAGACATCGCACTCACCGTCCATGAACTGGAAGAGGGGGAGTTCTATTGGGTGCTCATGGAAGCCGTCGATGGCTCGCCCGGCGACATCACCCATGAGTACGCGCCACTCGAAGCCGCCCACCAGCCCTACGCCACCTATTCGAACGCGCTGGTGGCCGGCGTGGCGGTGCTGCGGCGGTTGTTCGGGCCCGACGGCAAGCCGGTCTGAGGCCGCCACGGGGAGGCGCTCCCTATAATCCCGGCGGTCGGAAACATTGGTTCACACCGGTGTGATCCGACACCCCACGGTTCGAAGGTGCCCTGCACGACCAGTCACAGGACTGGCGGCGGGGTTAAACGGGAAGCAGGTGCGAGGCGTCTATTTTTTGAACGACGCTTCCATTCCTGCGCTGCCCCCGCAACGGTCAGCGGATATCGACACCCTCAGGCCCCGGCGATCTTTCGCCCGGGCAGCCACTGCGCTTCGGCGTGGGAAGGCGAGGGTGTCGGCGCCCAGGTGCATTCATTTCGATGTGCACCCCGACGCACTCCGCGAGCCCGGATACCGGCCTTCGCAACCGCCTTCGGACGCTGCGGGAGAGCGTGTCCGGGCCTGCCGCTTTTCCCTCGCGCGAAACGGCACCGCCCCCAGCCTCTTTTCCCGCTTCGTCCTTGATCGGTCAGGAGCCTGCGGGGACGCGGGCCGGAGAAAAATCGAATGAATCAGGCATCGCCGCCTTTGCGCGATCGCCCGGGCCTGCCGGGCCTTTCAGCGCTTTCGCTGGGGCTCGGTCTCGCATGCGGGCCAGCCATTGCCCAATCGGGTGAGGGTGACGCGGCGGGCCGCCCCAGCCTCGCGCCCGTGCAGATCGAGGCCAGCCGCCACACGCCGCTGGCCCTGGACGAGCCCACGCAAACGGGCAGCCGCCTGGGCCTCACGCCGCTCGAAACGCCCGCCAGCATCGAGGTGCTCACCGGCGACACGATCCGCGCACGCGGCGACGTGTCGGTGGTCGAGGCCGCGAGCCGCGCCACCGGCATCACGGGCGCGCCCGCGCCGGGCAACGGCGGCTCGTCGCTGTCGGCACGCGGCTTCAACGGCCATGGCTCGGTGATGCAGCTGTACGACGGCACGCGCCTGTACGTGGGCGCGGGCACCGTCACCTTTCCGTTCGACACCTGGTCGACCGACCGCATCGAGGTGCTGCGCGGCGCCGCCTCGGTGATGTTCGGCGAGGGTGCCATCGGCGGCGCGATCAACGTGGTGCCCAAGAAACCCACGCGCGGCCCGATTCAGAACGAGGCGCTCGTGACCGTGGGCTCCGACGCCACGCGCCAGGTCGCTTTCGGCAGCGGCGGGGCGGTCAACGACAGGCTGTCGTACCGCTTCGACATCAGCCACCGCAGCACCGACGGCTTCATGGTGCGCGGCGAGGCCGAGAGCCTGGCGGTGGGCGGCGCGGTGCGGCTCGACGTGTCGCCGCAGCTGCAGTTCACGCTCTCGCACGACGAGGGCCGCCAGACGCCGCAGCGCTATTTCGGCGTGCCGCTCATCAACGGCCGCGTGAGCCGCCTGAACCGCGAACAGAACTACAACCTCGACGACGCCGAGGTGAAGTACCGCGACCGCTGGACCCGCCTCGATGCGCAGTGGACGCCCAACGACGCCGTCACCGTGCGCAACCAGCTGTACCGCCTGGACAGCAAGCGCCACTGGCGCGACAGCGAAACCTACACCTACAGCGCCACCACCAACCGCGTGACGCGCGGCGACTACCTGGAGATCGGCCACGACCAGGAACAGATCGGCAACCGCACCGACGCCACCTTCAGGCATGCGCTGTTCGGCCTGAAGAACCAGGTGCTGGTCGGCTTCGACGTGAACCGCATCGACTTCCTGAATGCGAGCGACACGCCCTACGGCGGGCGCTCGGTGGTCGACGCCTTCGTGTTCAACCCCGGCTCCTACGTGTCGCCCACGGCCTACCTGCCGCGCTACAAGACGGAGACCCGCACCTACGCCTTCTTCGCCGAAGACAAGCTGGCCTTCAATGAACAGTGGTCGGTGGTAGGCAGCCTGCGTTGGGACCACGCGAAGATCGTGCGCACCGATCCGCAGAACCGCGCCCCGCGCCTGGACAAGACCTTCGAATACGCCACGGGCCGCCTCGGCGTGGTCTACGCGCCCGACGCCGCGCAGTCGTTCTATGCGCAGGTGGCGCGCGCGGCCGATCCGCTGACCGGGCTCATCAGCACGTCGGCCACGCAGGTGCCGTTCGAACTCAGCACCGGCAGGCAGGTCGAGGTGGGCTACAAGCGCCAGCTGGCCGAAGGCCGCGGCGCGTGGAGCGTGGCGGCCTACCGCATCGAGAAGAACAAGCTGCTGTCGCGTGACGCGAACGACCCGACGGTCGTGCAGCAGGTCGGCAAGCAGTCGTCCGAAGGCATCGAAGCGACGCTCGACCTGGCGCTGACCTCCACGCTGCGCCTCGAAGCCAACGCCGCGCGGCTGCGAGCGCGCTATGACGACTTCAACGAACCGGTCGGCAAGTCGCTGGTCTCGCGCGCGGGCAACACGCCGGCCGGCGTGCCCGAGGTGGCGGCCAACCTGTGGCTGCACTGGCGCTTCCTGCCGCAGTGGGAGGCCGAGTTCGGCGTGCGCCACGTCGGCGCGCGGCAGGCCGATGCGGCCAACACGCGGCAGATCGGTTCGTACACCGTGGCCGACGCGGGCGTGAGCTGGCAGGCGAACCCGTCGCTCAAGCTCGCACTGCGCGCGTTCAATCTGGCCGACCGCAAATACCCGGTCTCGTTCTCGAATGGCGGCAACCAGTGGCTGCTGGGCCGGCCGCGCTCGTTCGAGCTGTCGGCGCTGGTGAGCTTCTGAATGCGCGGCCATGAAGTTCGCAGATCGATGCACAGGACCGCCGCCCTGGCGGTGGTTCCACTGACGCGGACTTGCGCAAGCCAGTCCCTCCCCCAACAATCAACTTTCGCACTTCGGTGCATTACAGGAGGTGCGTGATGCACATCGAACCCGGTCTCGTCGACGGATCCAAGATCTTTCTCAGCTATGCCACAGGGGCGGCTGCGCTGGCCTACACGGGCAAAGTCGCCTTCGATACCCTGCGCAAGGACGGCCCCATCGGCCTGGCACTGCGCTCGGTCTTCACCGTGATGCTCGTGTTCTGCTTCTTCGAGCTGTTCCCGCACCATCCCGTGGGCGTGTCCGAGGTGCACCTGATCCTGGGCACCACGCTGATGCTCCTGTTCGGGCTTGCGCCCGCGGCCATTGGCCTGGCGGGCGGGTTGCTCATCCAGAGCCTGTTCTTCGCACCGCCCGATCTGCCCCAGTACGGCATGAACGTCACGACCTTGCTCGTGCCGCTGTTCGCCACCGCCGCGCTGGCACGCCGCATCATTCCCGCGAACATGGCCTATGTGGACATCAGCTACCAGCAGGCTTTCAAGCTGTCGGTGGCCTACCAGGGCGGCATCGTGGTGTGGGTCGGCTTCTGGGCGCTCTACGGCCGCGGCACCGGCCTCGAGAACATCAGCCAGATCGCCAGCTTCGGCGCGGCCTACATGACCGTCGTGCTGATCGAGCCGCTGGTCGACCTGGGCGTGCTGGCTGCGGCCAAGGCCTGGCGCCGCCTGCAGGGCACGGCCCTCGTCGAGCGCCGCCTGTACAGCGCCGTCTGATTCGCGCCCATCTGAAGAGGGGGCGCCGCTCGCCGGCGCCCGGTTCCCTGTGCGCCCTCGGCGCCTGAAAGCATCCATTCCATGACATCCAACAGCAACGCCAAGATCCCCGTCACCATCGTCACGGGCTTCCTCGGCAGCGGCAAGACCACGCTGCTGCGCCACATCCTCGGCAATGCCGAGGGCCGCCGCATCGCGGTGGTGGTCAACGAGTTCGGCGAACTCGGCATCGACGGCGACATCCTGCGCGGTTGCGGCATCGGCTGCGACGATGAAGGCAACGAGCGCGAAGGCGCGCTCTACGAGCTGGCCAACGGCTGCGTCTGCTGCACCGTGCAGGAGGAGTTCCTGCCCGTGATGCTGCAGCTGGCCGAACGCCGCGGCGACATCGATGCGGTGATCATCGAAACCTCGGGCCTGGCGCTGCCCAAGCCGCTGGTGCAGGCCTTCCAGTGGCCCGACATCGCGAACATCTTCACCGTCGATTCGGTGGTGACGGTGGTCGATGGCCCCGCCGCCGCGTCGGGCCAGTTCGCCGCGAACCCCGCGCAGGTCGACGTGCAACGCCGCGCCGACCCCAACCTCGACCACGAGTCGCCGCTGCATGAGCTGTTCGAAGACCAGCTCTCGGCCGCCGACCTCGTGGTGCTCAACAAGACCGACCTGATGGACGCCGCCGCGCGCGCGCAGGTCGAGGCGCTGGTGCGCGAGGAGCTGCCGCCCGAGGTGAAGATCGTCGGCGCCACCGAAGGCAAGCTGCCGCTCGCGCTGCTGCTGGGCCAGGGCCGCGCCGCCGAAAGCACCATCCACCTGCGCGAGAGCCACCACGACCACGAGGAAGACCACGACCACGACGAGTTCGACTCGATCGTGATCGAGCTGCCGCCCGTGGACCGCGACCAGCTCATCGCCGTGCTGACCACGCTGGTCGAGCAACACACCATCTACCGCGTGAAGGGCTTCGTCGCCGTGCCGAACAAGCCGATGCGCCTGCTGGTGCAAGGTGTGGGTCGCCGCTTCGACCACCACTTCGACCGCCGCTGGCGCGACGGCGAAGCACAGCGCACGCGGCTCGTGTTCATCGGCGAAGACCTCGACGAGGCCGCGCTGCGCACGGCGCTCGAAGGCGTGGCCGCCGTGCCCGCCTGATCAACGCATGCACCTGCTGAGCACCCAGCCCGGACGCTTCGTCGAGGACGATCCGAGCGTCGTCACCCGGCTCGACCAGACGCCGGGCGACATCGTGGTGCTCAGCTCGGCCGACACCACGCTCGCGCTGCTCGCCGCCGCGCGCACGGCGCTGGCGGCCACCGACCCCGGCTACCCGTCGCTGCGGCTGGCCAATCTCATGCACCTGCGCCAGCCGGCGTCGCTCGACCTGTACGTCGACGAGGTGCTGCGGCATGCGCGCGTGGTGGTGGTCGATCACCTGGGGGCCGAATCGGCCTGGGCCTACGGGCTGCAGCAGCTCGAGAAGCTCGCCAAGCGCCAGGGCCAGCAGCTCGCGATGTTCTCGGGCGACCTGCAGGAAGACGAAGACCTGCTCGCGCGCGGCACCGCGGCGCGCGGCGTGAGCCGGCAGCTCTGGCAGTACCTGCGCTCGGGCGGCGCGGGCAACGCGGCGCAGTTCCTGCGCGCGGTGGCCTTCCATGGCCTGGGCCATGGCGAGGCGCCGTTGCCGCCGCGCAGCCTGCCGCAGGTGGCGCTGCATGTGCCCGGTGGCATCGACGCGACGCACACGGTTGTGGGCATCGACGACCTGCGGGCCGGCTGGCATGCGGATGCGCCCGTGGTGGCGCTGGTGTTCTATCGCTCGCACCTGCTGTCGGGCAACACCGAGGCCTTCGATGCGCTGGCCGTCGCGTTGCATGCCGAAGGACTGAACCCGCTGCCCGTGGCGCTCGATTCGCTGAAAGACCCGCTGTGCCTCTCCGCACTGCGCGCGTTGTGCATCGCGCACGACGTGCAGCTGGTGCTCAACACCACGGCGTTCGCTGCGTTGGGGCAGGGCGCTTCGGACGAGAGCGGTGAGCCCCCGGCGCTGGCCGGCGATGCGCCCGTGCTGCAGGTGATCGTGAGCGGCGGCAACCGCGAAGATTGGCTGGCTGACAGCCAGGGCCTGCGCCCGCGCGACATCGCGATGCAGATCGCCCTGCCCGAGATGGACGGCCGCATCATCACGCGCGCCGTGAGCTTCAAGGGCCTGTCGCACCGCTGCGAACTCACGCAGACCGAGGTGGTGGGCTACCGGCCCGAGCCTGATCGCATCGCCTTCGTGGCCGAGCTGGCGCGTCGCTGGTGCCGGCTGCGCAGCCTGCGCGCCGACGAGAAGCGCGTCGCGCTGATCCTGGCGAACTACCCCGGCAGCGAAGGCCGCATCGGCAGCGGCGTGGGGCTGGACACACCGGCCTCGGTGATGGCCATCCTGCGCACGATGCAGGCCGAGGGCTACACGCTCGACGCACTGCCCGCGAACGGCGACGCGCTGATGCGCACGCTGCAGGAAGGCATCGCCAACGACTCCGCCCAATGGGCCGCGCGGCCCGCGTGGCAGAGCTACGCGCTCGCCGACTACCGCACTCGACTCGCGGCGCTGCCCGAGGGCATGGCCGCCGCCATCGAAGCGCAATGGGGCCCGCCCGAGCACGACCCGATGCTGCGCCAAGGCCGCTTCATGATCGCCGGGCTGCGGCTGGGTCGCGTGTTCGTGGGCATCCAGCCGGCGCGTGCGCTCGGGCCACTGGGCCTGGCCGACTACGCGAGTTACCACGACGCCGAGCTGGTGCCGCCGCACAGTTATCTCGCGTTCTACTTCTGGCTGCGCGATGTGTTCGCCATCGACGCGGTCGTCCACGTCGGCAAGCACGGCAATCTCGAATGGCTGCCGGGCAAGAGCCTGGCGCTGTCGGCCACCTGCTGGCCCGACGCGATCCTCGGGCCGCTGCCCAACGTGTATCCCTTCATCGTCAACGACCCCGGCGAGGGCGCGCAGGCCAAGCGCCGCACGCAGGCCGTGATCGTCGACCACCTGATGCCGCCGCTCACGCGCGCCGAGAACCACGGCCCACTGCAGGACCTGGAGCGGCAGGTCGACGAGTACTACGACGCGCTGCTGGTCGACGCGCGCCGCGCCAAGGTGCTGCGCGCTCAGATCCTTACGACCGTGCGCGCTCAGCACCTCGTCGAAGAACTGGGCATGCCGGGCGCGGAAGACGATGCCGTGCTCGCGCGCGTCGATGCGTACCTGTGCGAGCTGAAAGAAACCCAGATCCGCGACGGCCTGCATGTGTTCGGCGACTCGCCGCGCGCGCGGCTGCGGCGCGACACGCTGCTCGCGCTCGCGCGCTACCCGGCCGGCGACGGCGCGGGCGAGAACGCCGGGCTGCTCGGCGCGCTCGCGGCCGACCTGTTGCCGGGCGAAGCCTTCGACCCGCTCGACATCGACGCGGCGAAGCCCTGGCAGGGCGCGCGGCCCGCGCTGCTGGCGGCCGTGAGCGACGAGGCGTGGCGCCACCAGGGCGACACCCGCGAGCGGCTGGAGCTGCTGGCCCAGCAGCTGCTCGAAGCGGAAGCCTGTCCGCCCGATCTGCCGCGCACCGCTGCCGTGATGGGTCGCATCGAACGCCACCTCGCACCCGCGCTCGATGCGTGCGGCGGGGAAGAACTGCGTCAGCTGTCGCGTGCACTGCAAGGCCGCTTCGTGCCGCCGGGCCCGAGCGGATCGCCTTCGCGCGGTCGGCCCGACGTGTTGCCGACCGGGCGCAACTTCTACGCGGTCGACACGCGCGCCATCCCCACGCCCACGGCCTGGATGCTGGGGCTCAAATCCGCCGCGCAGCTGGTCGAACGCCATCTGCAGGAGCACGGCGACTACCCGGTCGCGCTGGGCCTGTCGGTGTGGGGCACCGCCACCATGCGCACCGGCGGCGACGATCTGGCGCAGGCCTTCGCGCTCATCGGCGTGCGCCCCAAGTGGGCGCCGGGCAGCCAGCGCGTGGTCGATTTCGAGGTGCTGCCCACGGTCGGCATCGGGCGTCCGCGCATCGACGTCACGCTGCGCATCTCGGGTTTCTTCCGCGATGCCTTTCCCAACGCCGTGCAGATGTTCGACGCCGCCGTGCAGGCCGTGGCCGCGCAGGAAGACGAAGACGCCGAGCGCAACCCGATCCGCGCACGCATCCTGCGCGAGGCCGCGGCGCTCGAAGCGCAGGGCGTGGCGCCCGGTGAGGCGCGCATGCAGGCCGGCTGGCGCGTGTTCGGCTCCGCGCCCGGCAGCTACGGCTCGGGGCTGCAGCCGCTGTTCGACCACGGCGATTGGCAGACCGACGACGACCTGTCGAGGGCCTACGTCGGCGGCAGCGCCCACGCCTACGGGCAGGGCAGCGACGGCGTGCCTGCGGGCGATGCGCTGGTGCGCCGACTGCGCACGATGAACGTCGTGCTGCAGAACCAGGACAGCCGCGAGCACGACCTGCTCGACTCCAACGACTACTACCAGTTCCAGGGCGGCATGGCCGCCGCCGTGCGCCACCTGAGCGGACAGCAACCGGCGATGTACCACGGCGACCACGGCAACCCGCAGGCGCCGCGCGTGCGCACGCTGAAGGAAGAAATCAGCCGCGTGATCCGTTCGCGCGTGGTCAACCCCAAGTGGATCGACGGCGTGAAGCGCCACGGCTACAAGGGCGCCTTCGAGATGGCCGCCACGGTTGACTACCTCTTCGGCTTCGACGCCACCGCGCGCGTGGTGGGCGACCACCAGTACGCGATGGTGGCCGACGCCTACGTGCTCGACGAGGCCACCCGCGACTTCGTGACCGCGCACAATCCGCGCGCGCTGCAGGACATGCTCAACCGCTTGCTCGAAGCCATGCAGCGCGGCCTCTGGCAGTCGCCCGGCGACTACAAGAACCAATTGGAAAACCTGTTGCTCGACCACGAGCAGCAGATGGAAGGAAGCCCCCGATGACCACAGCCGCCCCGATGCCGGTGCCGTTCCCTTTTGCCGCGATTGCCGGCCAGCCGCAGCTGCGCCAGGCGCTGCTGCTGGCCGCGGTCGATCCCGCGCTGGGCGGCGTGCTCATCGAAGGTCCGCGCGGCACCGCCAAGACCACGGCCGCGCGCGCGCTGGCCGAGCTGCTGCCCGGCGCGCCCTTCGTCACGTTGCCGCTGGGCGCGAGCCTCGAAAGCCTCGTGGGCACGCTCGACCTCGGGCAGGCGCTGGCCGGCCACGAACTCAGGTTCGCGCCGGGCCTGCTGGCGCGCGCGCACGGCGGCGTGCTGTACGTCGATGAAATCAACCTGCTACCCGACGCGTTGATCGACTCGCTGCTCGATGCGGCGGCCAGCGGCGTCAACGTGGTGGAGCGCGACGGCATCTCGCACCGGCATGCCGCGCGCTTCGTGCTGGTCGGCACCATGAACCCGGAAGAGGGCACCTTGCGACCGCAGCTGCTCGACCGCTTCGGCCTGTGCGTGCGGCTGCGCAACCTGCAGGATGCGGCCGAGCGGCAGGCCATCGTGCGGGCACGGCTGGCTTTCGATGCCGATCCGCAGGGCTTTCGTGCGGCGCATGCGGATGAAGAAGCTGCGCTCGCTGCTGCGCTGGCGCGTGCGCGCGGCCTTGTGTCAGACGCTGCGGCACTGTCGTATGGCGATGCGGTGCACGAAGCCGTCGGCGCGCTGTGCATCGCGGCCGGCGTGGACGGCCTGCGTGCCGACCTCGTGATGCTGCGGTCCGCACGCGCGCTCGCGGCGTGGGAAGGTGCGGCATCGATCACTGATGACCATGTGCAGCGCGTCGCCGAGGCGGTGCTGCTGCATAGGCGCCATCCAGCGGCCGAGGCGGCGGCGGAACCCCCGATGCCATCGCCTGGCCGCAACCCGGCAGATGCACCCGCGCGCGGTGCGGGCGACGGCGACTGGGGCGCCATGCCGCCCGAGCCCGTCGGCATCGAGCGCGTGAAGCCGCTGCGTCCGCTGATCTCCACTCAGCAGGCCGTCCCAAAAAAAGCCTGAGCCTCCGGGACGCCGCACCCGCTGGCGCACGCCAGGGTGACCGGAGGCAGGGCACGCAACGGGACGCATGGCACGGCGCCGCCGCGCCCGGCACCGCCTTCGACTGGCCGCGCACGCTCGTCGCGCGCGGCGCCGATCGATTGAGCGCCGCGCACCTGCGCCATCGCCCACAAGAGGCGCGCAGCGGCACGCTGCACTGCTTCCTGCTCGACTGCTCGGCTTCGATGCGCCACGACGGCCAGCTGGCGCGCGCCAAGGGTCAGCTGCTCGCGCTGATGCAGGAGGCCTACCAGCGGCGCGACCAGGTGGCGTTGCTGTGCTTTGCCGGCGACGTGGTCGAGCTGCGCTTGCCGCCGCGCCGTGCGAGCGCCTGGAACGACGACTGGGTCGCGCCCATCGCGGCTGGCGGCGGCACGCCGTTGGCGCTGGGCGTGCAACGCGCGCAGCAACTGCTGGCGAAGCACGAGACCCGCCAGCGCTGGCTCTGGCTGCTGACCGACGGCCGCAGCAACGAAAGCCCCACGCGCCCCGCGGCGGCGGACGTCGCCTGCGTGATGGACTTCGAGCGCGCCCGCACGCCGCTGCACCGGGCCCGGCAATTGGCGGCGCAGTGGGATGCGCGCTACCTCAGCGCCTGAATCACAGGTGCGACCTTGGCCGACCGGAACGGCTGCGATCTGAAGGGGTGAAGGCCTGTTCCGTCGGGGAGTTCAGGTACCGTACGGCATGCGTCCGAAACCCCGTCTCCTGGCCCTTGCGTTGACCCTGGCAATGCCCATCGCCTCTGCACAAGCCGAACCCCCCGCACAGCCGTTGAATGCCGAAAACTGCGTGGCGCAAGAAGCGGTGCTCGAGCGCGACATGGCCCTGGCCCGTTCGCGCGGCCAGATGCTGCGCCGGCGCGAGCTGGCCGACACCCTGAGCGCGCTGCAGCTTCGCTGCCAGGCGCTGGCGCCGCTGAGCCGCGAAGCGCGCATCGAGAAGCTGGAACAAGAGATCCGCACGCTGCGCACCGAACTCGAACGCGCCGAGGCGCAACTGCGCAGCGTGAAGAGCGAGTCGCCCTGAGCCTGGGCGACTGAGGCGGCGTCACCAGGGCAGCTCGTTGAGCGGCCTGCGCGGGTCTGAAACGGCCGGCGCCACATCGGTCGCGGTGGCCGACCCGTCTTTCTCCGCCACAGCCTCCACCGGCGCCAGCATCGTCCCGCGGCAGTTCGGCGAGCCGCAGTGGCAGGGGTACTTCGAGGGTGGCGAGCCGTCGTCCGCCGTGAGCGAGTAGTCGATGAACAGTTCGTCGCCGGCCTCCACCGCCTCCATCGTCTGGAACCGCAGCACCATCTCGCCCGCCTCGTCGAACTCCTCGACTGCTTCGCAGTTCGGCTCGCAGGAATGGTTGAGGTGGCGCGTGGCGTTGCCGCCCTTGGCGCCGTCGATGGTTTCGCCGGTCGTCAACGTGAACAGGTAGGTGAGCTGGTCGTCCCAGACCTTGGCCGCGACTTCCTGCTTGGTGTAGCGGCGGCCTTCGTAGAGGCCGAGGAAGGCTTCGGCCGGCAGGTCGCGCGTGGCGAAGGCGCCGAGGCCGTGCACGCCGCTGGGGCCCACGCGGATGAACGGGGTGGACGAGGTTCGCTTGTGGGGCTTCATGAACGGACGGGGCGCGAGGAGTCGGAAGAGGAATCGGAAGAGGTGGGCTGGAGTGTCGCGGTCATCTCGATCTGGCGGATGACAAGCGTGGCGCCGCGTGCGGTCAGCGCGCGGTGCATCGGGCTGCCCTCGGGCTCGTCGACCAGCCGCCAGCGTGCGCCGGGGCGCGCCTGGGCGAGCGCGTCGAGCAGCGCATGGGCCGAGGCCTCGTCGGGCGCGGCGGCATCGAGCAGCGTGTTCAGCGGCAGCGGTGTGGGCAGAAGGACGGCGTAGCCGCCCGTTGCGGTCCCCAGCGCGAGGGCACCGTCGTGCGCCAGCGCACCTTGCACGGTCGGCCACTCGCGGCGCCAGGTCGGGCGCGAGAGGGCGGTGCAGGCCGCATGCACAGCGGCGAGCGTGCCGGTGTCGGGCGTCGTCGGGTTCGCGGCATTGGCGGGAGATTCGAAGCTGCCTTCGAGCACCTCGAGCGTGCGAACTTCAACGAAACCCGCCTGCTCATAAAGCTGCCGCGCCGGGTTCTGTTCGATGACTTCGAGCTGCACCTGCGCGATGCCGGCCGCCGACAGGTCGCGCAGCTGCGCCTCGATGAGCTGCTTGGCCAGCCCCCGGCGCCGCTGCGCGCTCGCGATGCCGAAGCCCGCGAGATAGGCACGCGGCCCGCGCCGGCCGACGAGCGAGAGGCCGCAGGCGTCGCCATCGACGACGATCACGCGCGAGAGTGCGAGGTCGGCTTCGGCGCGCCGCACATGGCGCTCGAACATCGCGCGGTCGAACGCGATCGGCACGAAGTAGTCCTCGTAGGAACGGTTCCAGAGCGCGGTGAGTTCGTCGGTGCCGAAGTGGGCGGCGGGAACGATGTCGAGGTTCATGGGGTGGATGGGCAAGTCAGTTGCGCGGCGCATCCAGCGACGCAAGGCAATTCACGATGGCATCGGCCGCCTCGTCGAGCCGCGGGCCGGGCCGCATCATCAGGTCGAAGCGCGCCGAGGCAAAGCTGCAGACGCGTCCGCGCTGGATGGCCGACATGGCCGACCAGCCGGGCCGCGAAGCCATGGCCGAGATTTCGCCGAGGGCCGAGACCATCAGCACGTCGGGGTTGGCGCGCACCACGAACTCGGGGTTCATCTTGGGGAAGGGGCCGAGCGAGCCCGGCACCGCATTGGCCAGGCCCAGGCGCGCCAGCGTCTCGCCGATGAAGGAGCTTTCGCTCGCCGCCGCCACGCCGCCATGCACCTCGAAGTACACGCGCCGCCCCTGCCAGTTCAGCGGCACGCGGGCGCGGGCTGCGTTCAGGCGGGTATCGAGGGTGCGCCAGAAGGCCTCGCCCGCCCCCGGCTTGCCGGTGGCGCGGGCCACCGTTTCCATCACGCGGCGCATGTCGGCATGGGTCTTGGCGTCGAGCGCCAGCACCTTGATGCCCAGGCGCTCCAGCGTCTCGGCGGCGCGGCTGCGCGGGCGCAGCAGCACGAGGTCGGGCTTGAGCGCGACGATGCGCTCGATGTTCGCGTCGTCCATGCCGCCCACCTGCGGCAGGCCCTTCACCGCCGCCGGCCAGTTGGCGTGGCGGTCGATGCCCACGAGCCGGTCGCAGGCGTCGAGCGCGCAGACCGTTTCGGTGAGCGAGGGCATCAGCGAGACGATGCGTTTGGCGGGCGCCTGCAGCTCGAGCACGCGGCCGCGGTCGTCTTCCAGGCGGATGGTGCCCGCGTGCGCCGCCGGGCCCAGGCCCAGTGCCACGAAGGCCGCGGCCCGGGCGATGTGGCGGGCGGCGGTTGAAAAGGGTTGGCGCTGGGGCAGGGCGTGGGAAGTCATCGGGGCGGGCGGAAGCAGCCCGCTATTGTCGCGGCGTCTGCATCCGCAGCAGCCGCGCCGCTTCTTCCGCACGCGCGTCGTCCACCTCGCGCAGCACATTGCTGAGATCCACGGGGCCGGTCTCGCGCACGAAGGTGCCCGTGAGCTCGGTTTCCGGCCGCAGCAGGCCGCGCTCGTAGAGCTGCCAGATCTCGTCGCCGTAGTGCGTCTTCAGCAGCGCGGGCGCGTACTGTCCGAAGAAGTTGCGCAGGTTCTCCACGTCGCGCAGCAGCATGCGCTTGGCGTGGTTGTTGCCGGCTGCGTCGACCGCCTGCGGCAGATCGATGATGACCGGGCCGTCTTCGGCCAGCAGCACGTTGAACTCCGACAGGTCGCCGTGCACGATGCCCGCGCAGAGCATGCGCATCACTTCCTTGAGCAGGCTGGCGTGGTGCAGCAGCGCGTCTTCGGGCGAGAAGGCCACGTCGTTCAGGCGCGGGGCGGCGTCGCCATGGGCGTCGGTCACCAGGTCCATCAGCAGCACGCCTTCGAGAAAGTTGTGCGGCGTGGGCACGCGCACGCCGGCCGCGGCGAGGCGGTAGAGCGCATCGACCTCGGCGCTCTGCCAGATGGCCTCGGTGACCTGGCGGCCGAACTTCGTGCCCTTGGCCATGGCGCGCGCTTCGCGCGTGTTCTTCACGCGGCGGTTCTCGGTGTAGTCGACGGCCTGGCGGAAGCTGCGCTTGTCGGCTTCCTTGTAGATCTTGGCGCAGCGGGTTTCGTCGCCGCAGCGCACGACGTAGACCATGGCTTCCTTGCCGCTCATGAGCTGGCGCACGACGCTGTCGATCAGGCCCTCGTCGACGAGGGATTGCAGTCTGGGGGGTGTCTTCATGCGTGCGCCTCCGGCACAGCCAGGGGGTGGGTCGAGAGGAAGGCCCTCAGGCTTTCCGTGCCGATCTGGTAGACCGCATCATGCCTGTGCGCGGCGAAGCCGAGCCGGCGGTTGATGGCGAGCATGGGCGCGTTGGCCTCTGCGTTGGTGGTGACGGCCATCACCACCTCGGGGTGCCGCTCGCGCACGAGCTGCAACATGATCGCCTTCACGCCCTTGGCCAGGCCCTTGCCACGCCAATGGCGGGCAACCCCGGTGAGGCGCTGGAACATGCGGTCGGGGTACAGCTGGTTCCAGCTGGCGTCGCACACGGCGGCCACCTCGTCGTTGGCGTCGCGCAGCAGCACGAGAAAGTGCTCACCACCGCGGCGGTCGATTTCGGCGTACCAGGCGTGAAAGCCTTCGAGCTCGAAGCGCATCGGCGCGCGTTCGAGCGCGCTGGTGGGCGCGTCTTCGAGCAGCGCGGACAGCGGCGCCATCAGCGTGGCCAACCGATCGAAGGGCACGCGGCCGGCGTGGATCTCGAGGCGCAGCCCGTGCGCGGGTGCGAGGGCATCGGCGCGCCAGCGGGCGAGCGCCGCCCAGTCGAGGCTGTCGAAGGCCATGCGGTTCTCGATGCTGCGGTGCTTCTCGGTCGCACCGATGGCTGCGAGAAACGCCCGGCCTTCCGGCAGGTGGGCCTTGAAGGTCGCGGTGGTGGGGTCGCGGGCCTCCATCAGCGCCAGAAGCCGGTGCAGCAAGGTGCTGGCCACGCCCTGGCGCTGGTGCGATCGCAGCACGCCGCCCCACACGTCGATGAAAGGCGCGAAGGTCGCGTAGTCGGGCGAGCCTTCGCGGCGCACGCCCATGTTGAGGCTGCCGACGATGCGCCCCTGCGCGTCTCGCGCGAGCACGCGATGCACCACGTGCAGCGGCGTGTGCTGTTGCACGTTCTGCTGGGTGTGGGCGTCTGCGGGCTGCGGCTCGCCCGGAAAGTCTTCGTCGTGGCGCTGGCGCCAGTAGGCCAGCGCCTGCGTCCATTCTTCAGCGGACGCCTGCTGCGGATCGAAAGAAAAAGTCGTGAACTGCCGCGCATCGGCGGCACGGGTTTCAAGCATGGTGAGCCTTGATTCGAAAAGGGAACTAACCGCACGCGGCACTTAGGTGCCGGCGTGGCGTTGTCTGAATCGGACGGCGTGTCGCGGCAGAACACCGCGAGGGTCGAACGGGCTGGCTGGTGGTGCCTTCAGCGGCACCTGGGGCGCGGAAAGCGCTTCAGCAGCAGTTCGGATGCGACCCGGCAAACCGTACGGGGGCGGGAGAGTGAATAGCAGTGTCTTCCATCGCGCACCTCCAGTCCGGTTTGTTGATCGAGGCGTCGAATGTAGCGAGGTTCGCACGGTCTGTGAAGTGCAGCGCGCCTGCGGCAGAATCCAAAAAAACCAACAGGGGATGCCATGAATCCGAAGAAGATCTTCGACGCGGCGAGCGAAGCCGATGTCGACACGGTGCGCGCGTGCATCGAGGCCGGGGCCGACCTGGCCGCCGTCAACAAGCAAGGCTTCACCGCACTGCAGTGCGCCGCGATGGGCACGAACGAGGCGGAGCTCGAACCGATCCTTGCCGTGCTGCAACTGCTGCTCGACGCCGGCAGCCCGCTCGAATACGCCGGCACCGACAGCCGCACCGCGCTGTACCTCGCGGCCGAGTTCTCGCCGACCACAGAGCCCGTGCAACTGCTCATCGATGCGGGCGCGAACCCCGACGTGAGCGACAGCCACGGCAACCACATCACGGAGAACGCGATGGAGGAAGAGGTCGCCGAGTTGCTGTCGCGCATCACCGGCCACGCGCTGCCCGAGCCGCCGCCGCCCGAACCCGACCCGGTGAAGATGAGCACCGCGCAGTGGCGCGCGGCCGAAGCGCGCATCGCCGAGGTGTTCGACGCGCTGACGCAAGCTGGCCTGGTCGCACTGCAGGATGCGGGCGACACGCAGTCCGATGGCTTCTCCGATTGCTCCGAAGCGTTCCGCGAGCGCGGCGGCAAGAAGGCCGGCGTGCACGGCTTCTGCTTCTACACACGGCAGGACCAGAACCGCGCCAAGCGCACGAGCCAGCTCTCGCTCGCGTTCTGGGGCGCGCCCGAAGGCGGCGATGCCGACATGCAGCGCGTCGGCGAACTCGTGGTCGGCGAGTTCCGCAACGCGGGCTTCGAGGTGCGCTGGAACGGCGCGTCGTCGATGCGGCCTGAAGTCGATCTGCGCGCCTGAGCCTCAGCCCAACGCCGCGCGCAACCGCGTGGCGAGCTGTCGCGCCTGGGTCGGCGTGGCAACGTTGGTGAAACCCATCAGCAGTCCTTGGCCGTCGAAGGCCGCTGTCCCCCGGGCCGACAGCGGCTGGCAGTTCAGGCCGGCCTCTTGCGCGCGACGGGCCAGCACGAGGTCGCTCTCGGTGCGCGCATCGAAGCGCGCAATCAGATGCATGCCGCCAGCCTGCAGATCGATGCGCACGCCGTCGCCGAAAGCCTTCTGCAATGCCTCGACCAGCAGGGCGCGTCGGCGCGCATAGAGCAGGCGCATCTTCTTCAGGTGGCGCGAGAAATGCCCGTCACGCATGAAGTCAGCCACCGTGGCCTGCGTGATCTGCGGGCAGCCGTTGGAGGCGATGCGCGCCGCCTCCTCGAAGCGCGCACGCAGCGATTCGGGCACCACCAGGTAGCCCAGCGCCAGCCCGGGATACAGCACCTTCGAGAAGCTGCCCGCGTACAGCACGCGGTCGTGCCCGTCGAGGCTCTTGAGCGCGGGCAGCGGCGCGCCGGCGTAGCGGTACTCGCCGTCGTAGTCGTCTTCGACGATCCAGGCCTTGGCGCGCGAGGCCCATTCGAGCAGCTGCAGCCGGCGCGCCAGCGACATCGACACGCCCAGCGGCGCCTGGTGCGAGGGCGTGACGATCGCCATGCGCGCCTTCGGCAAGTGGCGCACGCCCCGCGCGACGACCAGCCCTTCGTCGTCCACCGGCACGGGCACCACGCGCTGGCCGGCGCTGCGCAGCACGTCGTGTGTGGGGGCGAAGCCGGGGTCTTCGGTCCACACGCGATCGTCCTTCGCGAGCAGCGTGCGCGCCACGAGCGCGAGCGACGCGCGGTAGCCGCCGGTGACGAAGACCTGCGCGGGCTGGCAAGCCACGCCGCGCGACACCAGCAGGTAGGCCGCGATGGTCTCGCGCAGCGGCGCGTAGCCCGCGGGGTCGCCATAGAACAGGTCGGCCGCACCCATGGCGCGCGCGCGGCGGGCGACCAGGCGCGCCCAGAGCTTGCGCGGAAAGGCATCGAGTGCAGGGATGCCGAGTTGCAGCGGGGGCGGGGCGATCGGTCCGGCCAGTGCAGGCCCCTCGACGACGGGGCGCGAGCCGGCGCGCACGGCGCGCTGCACCGGCAGCGACGGCGACACCACCGTGCCCGCCTGCCCCTGAGCAGAAAAATAGCCTTCGCCCGCGAGCTGGCTGTAGGCCGCCTCGACCGTGCCGCGCGCCACGCCCAGTTCGCCCGCCAGGCTGCGTGCCGACGCCACGCGGTCGCCGGGGCGGAGCACGCCGCGCTCGATCGCCGTGCGAAAGCGCTCGTAGACCTGGCGGTGCAGCGGGGTCAACGTCGAGCGGTCGATGCCGGGGAGGGCATTGCTTGGTGGGTTGATCATGGCCCAGTAATTCTGACGATTCTTGGTTCTTTCGTCTGGTGCATCGAAATCCTAAGCTCGTGGCTTCGAACAGCCAGCAGGAAAGAAGGACACGCCATGGGCGAGAAGGTATTCGTGGCGGGCGCGACCGGGGCCGTGGGCTCCGCGCTGATCCCGCTGTTGATCGAGGCCGGCCACGCGGTGTACGGCGGCACCCGCCGTGCCGATCGCGCGGCGGTACTGGAGGCGCGCGGTGTGACACCGGTCGTCGTCGATGTGTTCGACGCGCAGGCCTTGCGCGACGCGTTGGTGCGCATCGCGCCCACGGTCGTCATCCACCAGCTCACCGATTTGCCGCAGGACCTGAACCCGGCGCTCATGGCCGAGGCGGTGGTGCGCAATGCGCGTGTGCGCATCGAGGGCACGCGGCACCTCGTCGCGGCGGCGCTGGCGGCCGGTGCGAAGCAGGTGATTGCGCAGAGCATCGCCTGGGCCTATGCACCCGGACCGACGCCGCACACCGAAGCGGATCCGCTCGACCTCGGGGCCGAAGGCGGTCGCCGCATCAGCATCGACGGCGTGGTGGCGCTGGAGCGCAGCGTGCGCGGTGCCGTCGGGCTCACGGGAACGGTGCTGCGCTATGGGCAACTCTATGGGCCCGGCACGTCGAATGCGGCACCCAAGGGCGCGAGCCCGGTGCATGTCGAGGCCGCGGCCTGGGCCGCGTTGCTCGCGATGCGGCATGCGCGCGGCGGCGTCTTCAACATTGCAGAGGGCAGCCCCGAGGTCAGCAGCGAGAAGGCCAAGCGCGAGCTGGGCTGGCATGCGGCGCTGCGGCGGTCGCAGGAGGTGGCGTCATGAAGGCCGTGCGTCTGTCTCACACACCGTCGATCCTTGCTGGGCTGTCGCTGGTGCTCGCCGCCAGTTGGGCGCTGATGCCGCGCACGGGCCAGCAGGAGGCCGTGCAGTGGTTCTCCGATGTGTGCAGTTCGGTGGCGCGGCCAATGTTCGCGTCCGCGCCGGTGCCCGCGGGCTCGGAAGCGACGGCGCGGCCGGCCACGCAGGTCAAGGTGCTGTCGTGCGAGGCACTGCCGAATGTGCCCGGCAAGTCGGTGACGACGGTGCTGGTCGACTTTCCGCCGCTGGCCTATTCGCCGGCGCATCGGCATCCGGGCTCGGTGACGGCGATCATTCTCGAAGGCACCATCCGCTCGCAACTGGGCGGCGGCCCCGTGGGCACCTTCCAGAGCGGAGAGACCTTCTTCGAGCCGCCCAACACGCTGCACATGTTCGCGGAGAACCCCGACCCGGTGAAGCCCGCGAAGCTGATGGCGGTGTTCGTCACCGACACCAACTGCGGACCGCTGCTGCTGCCGCCCTGATCGGCCTCGCATCGCGCGCGATTAAAGTCCGGCGATGACCTTGACCTATGCCTACCTCGCTGTCGCGATCGTCGTCGAAGTGCTCGCGACCAGCTTTCTCAAGGCCTCGGACAGCTTCACGAAACTCTGGCCCAGTGTGGCCACGGTGGTGGGCTACGCGGTGTCGTTCTACTTTCTCTCGCTCGCGCTGCGTGTGCTGCCCACCGGTATCGCCTACGCGATCTGGTCGGGCGTGGGCATCGTGCTGATTTCGGTGGTGAGCTGGCTCTGGTTCGGCCAGACGCTCGACGCACCGGCCATCCTCGGGCTGGGGCTGATTATCGCGGGCGTGGTGGTGGTCAACGTGTTCTCGAAGTCGGTGGGGCACTGACCTGGGGGTTGAGGCTCCGGCGCGCCGCATTGTTTCCGTTTCGGGAACGCCGTGGTTCCTTTTGCCGCGGGTTTTTACCTAGATATCGCCGCACAATTCATCTCACGGACCGGCCCCCAAGCAGATCCGGATGAACAGGCCCCGAGCGAGTTGGCCGCCCTTCAAAAAAGAGGGACGGTGACCCACCCAAGACCGGTTCAACCCCTCCAAGTCAAACACTTGAACCACTGAACTGAATTGAAGAAGGAAACCGACATGACCGCCTCCAAGCTCCTCTCCGCCGTTGCTGTTGCCCTGATGGCCGTTGCCGGCGCCGCCCACGCTGAAACCTACGAAGGCGTGCATCGCCTGACCTCGGCCGCCAGCCGCGCCGATGTCGCCGCAGAAGCCGTGGTGGCCGCACGCAGCGCCAACCCCTACGCTACCGGCGCCGATGCAGGCCCCGCCCAGGTGTTCGTTTCGACCGTGAGCCGCGACGCCGTCCGCGCCCAGGCCGTGGTCGCTGCGCGCAGTGAGAACCCCTACAGCGAAGCCGTGACCTCCCGCGTGGCCCCGGTGCTGGCCAGCGGCCTGGACCGCGCCTCGGTGCGTGCCGAAGCCCGCGCCGCTGCACGCGGTGACGCACTGCCGCTGTAATTGATGGGTATCAGGCGCGCGCACCTTGCCCCATGGCGAGGTGTCAGCGGGTCAGAGAAAGAAAAACCGGCCTTGCGAAAGCAAGGGCCGGTTTTTTCACGAACGGGGTGAAGCCGTCGTCAGAAGCAGCGTTCTTCGATCGTGCCCACGCGGTCCGGATAGAAGGCCACGTAGTCCTTGATCGGTGCGACCGATTCGTAGGGCGACTCGTAGGTCCACACCGCATTCACTGAGCGTTCGCCGCCGGCCGGAATGCTGTAGTAGGCGCACTCGCCCTTGTACGGGCAGTAGGTTGCGTGCGCGGTGCGCTCCAGCAGCGACATGCGAACGTCCTTGCGCGGGAGGTAGTGCACCGTGCCGAAATGCGATTCGCGCAATGTCAGCGCATCGCGCGAGTCGGCAATCACATGCCCTCCCACGGACACCACCACGCGCATCGGATTCGGCGTGATGGCGATCGCATGGTCGGGGCCCGGAATCTTGACGGTGCGTTCTGGCGTGGCGAACATGGACAAGCTCCTTCGGACGAATCGGCGGATGCGCATCTTGCTGCGTTGTCGCGACGATTTGAAGTCTCCTGCAAATCCACCTGTTCTCGGCGTGGTTAAAGGCGGCCGCGTTCGGAAACCAAAGTTTCAGATTCGCTGCTTTTGCGGTGTACCCCGAAGCCTGCGCGCCCCGGCGCGATGTGTTCGCGCAGCGTTAGTGCGGGAATTTCGTAGTCGCCGCCGTTCTGCGGGCGGAACGGAATCGGGTCGGTGGTCCACAGCGTATCGAGCCGCTCGCCCAGCTCGCCGGTGATGCGCTCATAGGCTGCGGCATCGACCTTGTCCGTGCGGTGCACCACGAACGGCGGCAGCACGTCGAAGCCCGGGTAGTAGAGGATGCCGTGGTGAATGGGAAACAGCAGCTCGTCCATCGGCCCATTGATGCCGCGGGGGGTGTAGTGTGAGGCCCAGCCGCCGGTCGTCACCACCAGCATCGCGCGCTTGCCGGCCAGCGTGCCTTCGCCGAAGCGATCGCCCCAGTGTGTGTCTGAATGTTCGCCCACGCCGTAGGCAAAGCCATAGGCGTAGATACGCTCGATCCAGCCCTTGAGGATGGCGGGCATCGAGTACCACCACAGCGGGAACTGCAGGATCACCGCGTCGGCCCACAGCAGCTTCTCTTGCTCTGCGGCGATGTCCGCGGTCTGCGTGCCGCCCTCGAAAGCCTGCAGTGAATCGCGCACGGGGTCGAAGGGCGCGGTGGTGTCGCGCGCCGGAAAGTCGTCGGCGTCGAGCGCGGGCTTCCAGCGCATCGCGTACAGGTCGGACACGCGCACGGAGTGGCCCGCACGGGTGAGGCGTTCGACCATGAAGCGATGGAGCGAGCCGTTCAGCGAGGCGGCTTCGGGATGGGCAATGACCAGCAGGATGTTCACGGTGTGATGAGGTTCGAGTGAAGATGCCCTCAGGTTAGGAGCCGTGGCGCTATATTGGAAATGAATAGTTTGAATGCCAGGTATCGCCATGAACAATTTCAACCGCCTCGACCTCAACCTGCTGGTCACGCTCGACACCTTGCTGGCCGAGCGCAACGTGACCCGCGCGGCCGAGCGCCTGAACCTTTCGCAGCCCTCGGTGAGCGTGCAGCTCGCCAAGCTGCGCGAGCTCTTCAACGACCCGCTGCTCGTGCCCGCGCAACGCGGCATGCGGCCCACCGCGCGCGCCGACGAACTGCGCGAGCCGCTGCGCGAAGCCCTCGCGTCGCTGGGCCGCGCGCTGGCGCCCAGCCAGCCCTTCGACCCCGCGCAGGCCACCACCACCTGGCGCGTGGCCGCGGCCGACTACGCCGAGTCGGCCATCCTGCTGCCGGCGCTGGCCGGGCTGCGTGAGGCCGCACCGAACACCCGGCTCGCCGTGGTCGAGGCCGTGCCGACGCGCATGGCGCGCCAGCTCGAGCAGGCGGAGATCGACCTGTTCTTTCACACCAGCGTCGGCGCGCCGCCCGGCCTGCACCGGCGCGTGCTGTTCCACGAGCGCTATGTGCTGGCCGGCCGGGCAGGGCACCCGCGTCTGAAGCACCGGCCCACGCTCGCGCAGTTCTGTGCGCTGGAGCATGTGGTGGTGTCGCTGGGCGGCGGCGGCTTTGTCGGCCCCACCGACGAGGCGCTGGCGGCGCAGGGCCTCACGCGGCGCGTGGCGCTGTCGGTGCCGCACTTCCTGTTCATGATGTCCGTGCTCGCCAGCACCGACATGGTCGCGATGCTGCCCGAGCGCCTGGCGCGCGGCGCGCCGGGGCTGCGCGTGGTGGAGGCGCCGCTGGAGGTGCCGGGCTACGAGATGGCGATGCTGTGGCACGAGCGGCGGCATCGCGACCCGGGGCATCGGTGGCTGCGGGAGCAGATTGCGGGGAGCTTGTAGATGCTTTCGCAGGCGCCGCCCTTCGCGTGCGTCGGCTTTTCGGAATGACGCAAGAGAACTTGCTGCCGCGGGCGTACAGTCGAACCGCAGCCCTGTCGGAGCGCTACACGAATGGAGGTCGAAGATGGCCCAGCATGCAATTACCGCGGTTCACTTCACGGACGGGAAGATGGATCTCGTCGCCATTCACCCGGTCGTGGAGAAGGAGTTCGGTTCGACAGAGTTTTCCCTTGGCACGGCACAGCGAATCAGCGTCGGCGACTGCGTCAAGCTCATTGCTGCCGGCGAGGAGGTCTGCCTTGCCCGGCGCACCGAAAGCCACGGCTGGGACATCATCTGCGACGTGAGGCTCTTGCCGGGCGGGACCGAACTCACCGGCGTCGACATCGTGGATCGTCCCAACGACGCCTTGCAGCACCTTCCTGCGTGGGACTAGTGGGGTGCCCCGCAAATGGCTGTGCACCAGAAGTTGCCTTCCGTATCCTTTTGCCGTGTTCGGTGACGCGCGGCCGTTCCATCAGGTGTGCATGAAGCAGCGCGTCGTCGCCATCATCCGCACGTTCTTCGTCGCGTTGACCGAGGGCGTGTGCAAGAGGCGCAGGTCCATCAGGAAGACGTCGCCTGCGCGCCCCGACATCTCGACGAGGCCGATGCCCAGCGGGTGAAGTTGCTGCTTCAGGTCGCCGGTCGTCTTCAGCACCTGCCGCAGCGCCGAAGCCGAAGGCCATCCCGGCGTGCCGACGCGATGCGAGCCGGCCAGCGCCAGGGTCGCGCCGCCGCCCGGCGCCACATCGTCGATCAGGAAGAAGGCCTGGATGCCCGGTAGGGGATCTTGCGGTGATGCCGAGACGTCGACATGCCAGTTCAAGCCTGTGAAGGTCGAAGCGCCTTGAAGAGGCGGCGAGAGCAGAAGCTGCGTGTCCTGGATGGCTGTGGGCGCGCGCCCGCCGAGTTGGGTGACGCAGTCGATCAGCAGCGGCGTCACCAGCGCTTCATGCACGCCGGGCACCTTGACGAGCGCAGACAGCTTGCCGATCTGCTGGAAGAGCGGGAATTTCTGCAGCGAGCTCGACAGGCCCTTGCCGCCAGGCAAGGCCTTCAGTCGCTTGATCTCATCGTGCAACTTCTGCCGCAGGCCCGCGATCTGTTTCTGCGGATGGAAGCCTTCCAGCCGCACGTAGCCTTTGTCGATGAAGAAGTCGGCCTGGGTTGGTTGCATTGCAAGAAACTGCCGCGCGCTCTGTCCACGCAGTCGCATCGGGTTGGAGTTCATGACGAGAAGATTTTCCACGCTTTGGCGGCGCAAGAAAGAGGGGCACGCCGACCGCATGCCCCTTTCCCACCTTCACAGCTTCGGCGTGTACTTCACCGTGAACAGCACATTGCGCGGATCGCCGTAGTTGTTGTTCCCGTTGGTCTCGTTGTAGGCCGGGATGTAGTAGCGCTTGTCGAAGATGTTGTTGATGTTGACGGCCAGTGCCACCTCCGGCGTCAGCTGGTAGGCCAGGCGCGCGCTCCACACCGCGAAGCCGGGCACCTTGTACGTGCGGTCGTAGCCCAGCGTGTGGCTCTGGATGCTGAAGCCGCCGCCCACGCTGAGCCGGCTCCAGTCGCCGGGCAGTTGGTAGTTGCTCCACACGCGCAGCATGTGCTTGGGCGTCCACTGGCCGAAGACCTGGCCCTTGTTGTCGGGGTCTTCGAGGAACTTGGTGGTGTTGTAGGTGTAGCCGGCAGTGAGCTGCAGGCGCGGCGCGACCTCGCCGCTGACCTCGGCTTCGAAGCCCTGGCTGCGCACCTTGCCCGACGACTTGGAGCAGTACCAGCCGTCGCAGGCAAAGCCGCCGTCGCGGTCGGTCACGGCGCGGTTGGTGTGGTCGTAGCGGAACACGGCCAGCGAGGTGTTCAGGCGGCCGTCCATCAGCTCGCCCTTCAGACCCACCTCGTAGTTGCTGCCGATGATGGGCTTGAGCCCTTCACCCGAGACGGTGCGTTCGGTCTGCGGCTCGAACACGTCGGTGTAGCTCGCGTAGGCCGACCATTGCTTGTTGAGCGCGAACACGAGGCCGACGTATGGCGTCACTTCGGCCGACGTGCTGACGGTGCTTGTGAAGCCCGCGGACTGGCTCGCGTAGAGGTAGTCGTACCAGCTCAGGCGCGCGCCGACGATGGCCGTGAGCGGCTCGGCGAGCTTGGCCCGCCAGCTGCCGTAGATGCCCTTTTGCCGCACGTCGTAGTGCGTGTGGCTCTTCGTGCCGCCGGCGGCCAGGATGGTGTCGTAGCTCTGCGCCGGGCGGTTGTGGTCGATGGCGAAGATGTTGCCGCCGCCGCTGAACCGGCGCGCATACCGGTCGGTCGACACAAACTTCGAGTAGTTGGCGCCGAGGGTCACGTCGTGTTCCATCGACAGCGCATCGAAGCGCCCGCGCAGGTAGACGTCGAAGCCCTGCTTGCGCGAATCGAAGCGGGTGCGCAATCAACGCGGGCCAACTGCGCACATCGAACTCGAATCCAAACGGCACCTGCGCTCCCAAGCCTTCCTCGAAGATCAGCTGCTTCTGAAGGCTGTTGGTGGCCGTCAATTCCACCTGCGTGATGTCCTCGGTTCTGAGTGCCATCAGGCCGTCCAGTCGGAAGTCGTAGACGTACTGAATCAGGACCAGTTCTGACGAGACCGCCAACACGAAGCCTTGGATTTGCGAATCGTCGATGCCCGTCCGGTAGATCGAGACGAGATCACGGTCCTCCAAATGCTGTTCGAGTTGCTGCTTCTGGGGTGTCATTGAGGAGCGGTAGGGCCAGTGTTACTTCTTCGCAAGAAATGCGGCAACCAACGCATTCGCATGCCCATGACCTATCTTGTGCTGGGTCTTGAGTTGGCTCACAAGCTCCATGTGCTTCAGAGGGCCAGCAGCCTGAAGAATGTCCATCCAATGCGAAATCGGCTGGCCGTAGTTCTTCTCGATGGAGGGGAAGTACGAGGCGGGTCCTTTTACCTTGGCGGTCTCGGTCATGAGCGGCTCTTTCGTAGGTTGGGAGTGCGATTCGTGCAAAGCCCGAAGAAAAAATCAGCGATGGTAAAGCGATGAATCGCCGCGAGGCTCTGAACTCAGTTCGTAGTCCGCCGCATGCGGAACTCGCCGCCTGCGTACAACACCAGCGCGATCACCTGGCCATTGGCAGCGCGTTCAAACTACAGTTGGATGCGCGCGTTCTTCACCAGCCCGGCGGCCAGTTCGTCTTCAACGACGAAGAAGGAAAAGTTCGTAGTCACTTGCGTACTCGTCGCCGCTAAACGCTTTGCAAGCTCCAATAGATTTCGGTTTCGGGAGCGCACACGAAACCTTCCAGGGTGGGATGTCGGGCAAGGCGTTCGACGTTCGGCCTCGACGAGCAAAAAATTGTGAAGTGGCTGTCCCAATGGACAGTCCAGAGGTTGGCCTTGTCTGGGGTGAACACACTTCCGCTCGTGAGCGCGACCTTGGCGCTTGCTGGTTTTAGATCGTCGATCCAGCAGAGCTTGCGTTCAGTGCAGAACTCGTCACCCACCCAAAGCCATTCCTGCGCGAGCGACTGTATGAACGACAGGACCGGATCCTGAATCAACTCTGGAAAAAGACCTTCAACAGGGGCAAGCAATCTGTGCTGGCTCAGCGAATTCGCTAGTACGTCGGCAAGTTCCTCGTCGGCAAAGTCCTTTCTCAGGCCGCCGATCATTGTCCTCAGTGCCACATCGATTGACGCGATCGAAGGAAATCCACAGAGGTCACGCACCTGCGACCACCGGACTGATTCAAATGTTTGGCAAAGCTCGTCCGCACTCCAGTCTTCCCGCGCGGCATTGGTCAGGTCGAACGTGGTCGACTTGGGACGCATGAACGGACTAAGAAGCACATAGGCGGCTTCAAATGCACCGTCGTAGAAGGGTAAGACGGGGCCTTCCAGTGGGCAAATGGCGTATCGGTCTGGATCGGGAAACACGCGTTGATTCATGGGCTCAGTCTAGAGCGGTCGGACCTGCCCGGTTGTGGCCGAACGGTGCTCAGGTCTATGAGCGGCGGATAGCTCAGCCGCTCACAGTCAAGCCATCTTTCCCACGGAAGATGGCTGCCAGTGCGTCCTCAACACTCTGTCGGCTCCAGTTTCCTGGCAGAAACTCGATCTCATATTTCGAGTGACCGTCGAGTAACGAAGCCGCCTGCGTACTCAGCGTTCCGTCGTCACGGCATGTTCGTCGAACTGGAGGCTCGTGCAGGCGGCTCGGCGATACTTCCGGGCAACTTCGATACTTCGCTCCGACCAAACAAATGCGATTACTTGCAACTGTCAGTGCCTCGGTAAAGAGCGGTTCCTACGATGGAATGGCATACATCTACTGCCACGACCCGAAGCAGGACTATTGTTTCTCGCTAGCTCGTAGAGTCGACTCCAGTGACATCGAAGTGATGGTTGTTGACCAGGTAGTACATCGTGTCGACCAGTTGGAGGTTGCCCTTCATGCGTCTGGCCTCGTCGCAACTTCACGATGCCGCCGCACAACCTTCCGGCTTGAACACCCGCGTGGTCGAACCCGGAAACTTCTCAAGCTTGGCAGCCGGCCGCGACGGGCGCGGAAGCAACTCTCCGCCGCAGTTCGGGCACGTGCCTGCGAGACGCCCGCTCGCGCACTCGCTGCAGAACGTGCACTCGAAAGAACAGATGCGGGCATCGGCTGAATCCGGCGGCAAGTCTCGGTTGCAGCATTCACACCCGGGGCGCATTTGGAGCATGGCGAAACCTCTGAGAGAGTTTTGTCGCTTGAGCTTAAACGAAGGCCATGTGGCCGATGACGGAAGTCAGTCCGTCGATCCGATGGGGCCGAGCGTGACCGTCGACCAGCCTCATCGAGATCGAGCGGCTGACCAACGAACCAAAAAGCAATGCGTGTCGTTGGAGCTCTCGTGCACAAACCCATGACGCCCGTAGAGCGCTCCCACCGGGTTCCACTTCAGATGCTCCAGTCGCACCGCTTGGTGGTCCCGGTCACCTTGCTCCAACACGTGACGAAGCACCGCTGAACCAATGCCCGCGCGCTGAAAGGCCGGCAAGACGTAGAAATCGCCAATCCGGCGGTGACCATCGACCTCCCATGTGGCGATCGTGCCGACCGGCGTTGCACCTTTGAGAATGACCGACCACGGGCGCTCTCGCCATCTGCTCAGATGCAGGTTCCGCTGGAAGTCGTCATCCCATCCCCATCGCGCAGCAATGTAGGGGCCGAGTGCCTGTCGCTTGGTATCGAACGCAAACTCGCAATCCGAGTCGAGGGCGGCGCGCAGAGTTGGGTTCATTGAAGCTCGCTGGTTCCCATTCACAGACGGATGCCGCGACGCATGCGGTTCAAGCGGCTGCTCATCATCCACGCAACCACCGGCCCGATCACCATGCCAGCCAGGCAGCTCCACAAAACGACATGGCTCCTGAGTTCCAGCAGCCACGTGAGAACCGGGTACTGAGCGCTCACGGCCTCCGAGAAGCTCCACCAATACGAGGCGCCGCGTCCGGGTCCCGTTCGATGTTTAGTGCCGTCGAGCCAGTAGGCGGCAAGCGGTGCGAGGCCCAGATAGGCAAACATCGCCGCCCAGGGGCCGAGCACGATGGCGCCCAGAAAGGCATCGACGAAACGGGACCGCATCGATCTACCGCTCACGCACTCGCCGCCAGATCAAGTCCGCCGCCTCACCCGCACTCACAAGCGCCGAATCAACCACCAAGCGCTCCGTGCCCCAAGCCTCGTAGTCATGCCGAAGCACAGCCTCCCAGCTCGGCAACGCAAAGCCCGCAATGTCGGCCTCCCGGCTCTCCACGCGTCGGCGGTGTTCCGCAACGTCAGAGCACACGACTTCAACCTCCACCAGATGCGATGACGTCTCCGTCGCCACGGCACGCCACGCTTCACGCGTGACCGACAGCGGGTTGACGCAATCAGCAACGACGGACATGCCGAGTGAGAGGTTGAACCGAGCCAGTGCGTACGCGACGACATAGCCCGCCGGGCCCACGTCTTCAGCGTTTTCACTCGCAGTCTTCAGCGCGTGTTCGATAGCGTCGATGCGCAGGTACACCGAAGGAACACGCGCCACGAGTTCGCGCGCGATGGTGGTCTTGCCTGTGCCGGGCAGTCCGCTCAGGGCAATCAGCGTTCGATGCTTGGGTTCTCCGATCACGCTCGACCATCCTTCTTTTTGCGCGTCACTGAATCCACTTCATCCGGCGCACTCAACGCATAAAACTCATGCAACTTCGCCGCCAGCATCTGCTTGTCTGGCAGCTGCGTCTGGTATTGCGCCACCAACGCAGGCGAGAGTGTGCGGCTCAGCGCGTACTCCACCACCTCGCTGTCCTTGCTGGCGCACAGCAGCAGGCCGATGGCCGGGTTCTCGTGCGGCTTCTTCACATCGCGGTCCAGGGCTTCCAGGTAGAAGTTCAGCTTGCCCAGATGCTCGGGTTCGAAGGCGGTGACCTTCAACTCGATGGCCACCAGGCAGTTCAGGCCACGATGGAAGAACAGCAGGTCCAACGCAAAGTCTTGTGCGCCCACCTGCACCGGGTATTCGCTGCCGATGTAGCAGAAGTCCCGCCCCAGCTCGGTCAGGAACCGGCCCAGGTTCATCAAGAGGCTGCGGTGCAGCTCGGCCTCGGAGTGCGGGTCTGGCAGGGCCAGAAAGTCCAGCAGGTAGGCGTCCTTGAAGTGCTGCGCAGCCTGCGGCTGTATTTCTCTCAACGCTGTTGAGACTTTGGGCGGGTGGAGCACGGCGCGCTCGAACAGGCCGCTGTCGATCTGCCGCGCCACTTCACGCACCTGCCAGCCTTGCTGCGCCGTCATGCGCAGGTAGAACTCGCGTTCCTCCTCGCGCTTGGTGCGACTGAGAATGTGCAAATGCGAGGACCACGGAATTTCTCTCAACAGTGTTGAGAGTTTTGACCCCGGCGGATACGCCTGAAAAAACTGCCGCATGCGCCACAGGTTCTGGGCTGAAAAGCCGCGCCGGCCTGGCTCCCGCTGGGCGATGTAGGCCGCCAGTTGCTCCACGGTTCCCTTGGCCCAGCCATCGGCTTCGATGCGTTGATGCAGATACTGGCCAATGCGCCAATAGAGCTCGATCACTTCGGCGTTGACCACCTTGGCCACGCGCTGCCGCGCCCCCTGGATCAACTGGACCACCTCGCCGAAGGCGGCCTCTGAACTCGCGGCCACCGCGCGGCGCGTTGGCTTGGTCGTCTTGCTCATGCCTTCGAGCCCATCAGCAGTCCATCGAGCGGGCCGTCGGCTGCCAGGATGAAGGAGGCAATCTTGTGGTGGGTGGCTTGATCCATTTTTAGATTCTCTCGCAGCCCGGGGAGCGCTTCTCGGGGCAAGAGGTGGCGGACGGCCAAGCGAAATGGCGCATGGCTGCACGTGCGCCGTCCCCTTTTTGCCATCGCCCGCATCACCCCTGCGCAGCTCTCCCCACCTCACACGCCTGAAACAACCCCATCGCATCGCGCGCCAACTCCGCCGCAATCCACAGCACGTTGTCCAGATGCTCCGGCCCCGCGTCTTCGAACCATCGGTTGCCGTCGCCGTGGCAGCACCACAGCAGCGAATTCAGTTGCGCGAGTTTGTTTTCGAGGAGGTCCGACGGGGTGGGCCCGCAGGCGGTGTCGGGGGATGCCGGCGTGCGAGGCCGGGCTATAGTTGAAGTAGCCATTTGGTGTGCTCTCTTTCCAAAGTGTGTGCACGTCATGTGGTTAGACGGTCAGGGTGTGTCAGCACCCTGGCCGTCGCCTTTTCTGCCTCGCGTTCGCACCGATGCGCGTTGCCGCATCGATAGCCCGCCGCGAGGCGAAGCGGTCCTGCCTTCCTTGCCCCACATAGAAGGGCGTCGGGTGACAGGGGCATCCACTGTAGAGAAGCGCGGCACCCGCTGGTGGACCGAATGCGCCAGTAAGTCTCGAATCGCGCGGATAAGTGACGTGGCGGGCAGAAAGAGAAGAGCAGGGCGCCGTCAGATCAGCGGCACGGTCGCTTCCTTCAGCACACGCAGCACGAAGTGCGATTTGCTGTGGCGAATGCCGGGGATCTTGTAGAGCTTCTCGCGCAGCAGCCGCTCGTAGTCGCGCGTGTCGCGCACGGCGATGCGGATGTAGTAGTCGTAGTCGCCCGACACGAGGTAGGCCTCCTGGATCTCGGGAATGGTGGCGAGGGTGCGGCCGAAGTCGTACAGGGTTTCGTCGGTGTGGCTCTCGAGCGTGACCTGCACGATGACCGAGTCGTGGTACCCCAGCTTGGCCGGGTCGATGTCGACGGTGTAGCGCTTGATGACGCCCGAGGCCTCGAGTTTCTTGATGCGCGTCCAGCAGCTGGTGGGCGACAGGCCGACCTCGTTGCCGATCTCCTGCAGGGTCTTGCGCGAGTCGAGCAGCAGCACCCGCAAGATCGCCAGATCGGTCTTGTCGAAAGATCCTTCGCTGTCTGACGATGTTTGGCGATTGGTTTTCATGTTTCGAGCTTAAACAGCCAAAAGAAAGAAGCAAATTTTGCCTCAAGAGCGGAAGAATTGACGGCATGCGACTGCTCGACCTTCCCCCCACATCCTCGCCCTCCCTCTCGCCGGCCCTGCCCGAGATCGAGACCCCACCCCGCGTGCGCAACGGCGCCGAAGCGCTGCTCGACACGCTGGTCGCGTGCGGCGTCGACACGATCTTCGGCTACCCCGGTGGCGCGGCGCTGCCGCTGTACGACGCGCTGCACGGCGAACCCCGGCTGCGCCATGTGCTGGTGCGCCACGAACAGGCGGCGGTGCATGCGGCCGAGGGCTATGCGCGCAGCACGGGCCGCGTGGGCGTGGTGCTGGTCACGTCGGGGCCGGGCGTGGGCAACACGATCACGGGGCTGCTCGACGCCATGAGCGATTCGGTGCCGGTGCTGTGCATCAGCGGGCAGGTGGCGACGGCGGTGATCGGCACGCAGGCTTTCCAGGAAAGCGATGCGCTGGGCATGTCGCGCCCGGTGACCAAGTGGAACCGCCAGGTGCGCGCGGCCGACGACGTGCCCGCGCTGGTGCGCCGCGCGCTCGACATCGCCACCACCGGCCGTCCGGGCCCAGTGCTGCTCGACGTGCCGAAGGACATCCAGTTGATGCGCCTCACGCACGGCAGCGCGCCGACACCGCTGCGCGCGTTGCGCACGGGCCGCGCGCCGCTGCCGCCGCGGGCGATGCTGCAGCGCGCCGCAGACCTGATCTCGACCGCGCGCCGGCCGGTGCTCTATGGCGGCGGCGGGCTCATCAACTCGGGGCCGGCGGCCTGCGAGGCGTTCACGCAACTCGTGCACCGGCTGCACGCGCCGTGCACGCTCACGCTGATGGGGCTGGGCGCGTTCCCCGCGTCCGACCCGAAGTTCGTCGGCATGCTGGGCATGCACGGCATGCTCGAAGCCAACCTCGCGATGCACGAGGCCGACCTGGTGGTGTGCGTGGGCGCGCGCTTCGACGACCGCGTGACGGGCAAGCTCGACGAGTTCTGTCCGCACGCCCGCAAGATCCACATCGACATCGACCCCGGCAGCATCAACAAGGTGGTGCACGTCGACGTGCCGATGGTGGGCGACTGCGGCGCCATCGTCGAAGCGCTGCTGGGGCTGCTGCCTGAAGA
The DNA here is from genome assembly GCF_033802765.1 of Variovorax sp. EBFNA2. Classification (NCBI taxonomy): domain Bacteria; kingdom Pseudomonadati; phylum Pseudomonadota; class Betaproteobacteria; order Burkholderiales; family Comamonadaceae; genus Variovorax; species Variovorax sp. EBFNA2. The sequence continues at coordinate 4,031,161 of NZ_CP138496.1, read as the reverse complement.
GTTTGCGCCCGAGCGGCTGGCGCCGTGGTGGGCGCGCATCGAGCGCTGGCGCGCCGAAGACTGCCTGGCCTTCACGCCGTCGACCGAAGAAATCCTGCCGCAGCACCTCATGTCGTCGCTGCAGCGGGCCATCGCGGGGCGTGATGCGATCGTCTCGACCGACGTGGGCCAGCATCAGATGTGGGCCGCGCAATACCTGCGCTTCGACAGCCCGCGCCACTGGCTCACCTCGGGCGGCGCCGGCACCATGGGTTATGGGCTGCCCGCAGCCATCGGCGCACAGATCGCGCACCCCGACGCGCTCACGGTGTGCGTGAGCGGTGACGCGTCGGTGCTGATGAACATCCAGGAGCTGTCGACTGCCATGCAGCACGGCACGGCGGTGAAGCTGGTGCTGAGCAACAACGGCTACATGGGCATGGTGCGCCAGTGGCAGGAGTTGAACCACGGCAACCGCCTGAGCCACAGCTGGAACGAGGCGCTGCCTGACTTCGTGGCGCTGGCCAAGGCCTTCGGCTGGGGGGCGCGGCGGGTGTCCGATCCGGCGGAGCTGGAAGAGGCGCTGGCCGAATGCCTGGAGAGCAAGGGGCCGTTCTTTCTCGACGTGCAGGTGGCGGCGCAGGAGAACTGTTTTCCGATGATGCCGTCGGGGTGTGGGCACCACCGGGTGATGTTGGGGAAGGATCGGTGGTATGAGGAGAAGGCTCAGGCCTGAGCTTGCGCCTGCGCTTTGCGGAAGGCGCCGGGCGGCGCGCCGAAATGGCTGCTGAACGCCCGGTTGAAGTGGCTCGCGTCGCCGAAGCCGTGGCGGTAGGCGATCTCGGCCACGCTCAGGTGGGCCAGTTGGCGGTTGGCCAGCTCGTGCTTTGCGCGTTCCAGCCGGCGCGCCTTGAGGTACGCGCCGTAGCGGGTGTGGCGTTGCTCGAACAGGCGGTGCACCAGCCGGCGCGAGATGCCCAGCGCCTTCGACACGCCATCGACCGACAGTTCGGGGTCGCCCAGATGCGCTTCGACGAATGCAGCGAGCTGCTGCCAGCGGTCGCGTTCGCGGTGTTGGCCGGCCGTGGCGTTGTTGTCGATCGATTCGCAGTAGGTAGCGGCCAGCAGCGAGACGAAAGACTGCTCCGAAAAATAGGCCTGCGCTGGCGCCAGCTGGGCCGGTCCCGGAAACACCTGTGCCATGTGCGTGCGAGCGGCCTCGGCCAGCCGTGAATCCGGTTGCGCGATGGCAGCGACGAAGCGCTCGTGCAGGTCGGTGTAGATGCCGAAGAAGCGCTCGGACGGCACGCGCAACATCACGAGCTTGCCGGGCGTGGCCAGCGTGCAGGTGGACGGCTGCCGTGTGGTGCGGAAGGTGATGTCGCCGGGGCGAAAGGGCAGCTGCCGGCCGCCCTGCTCGACGCTGCCTTCGCCTTCGACGGCAATCATGGCCAGCACATCGCCGGCGCCGTGGGGGGCCGCGTGCGTGTCGTCGTGGCGCACCTCGAGCGGAGTGGACGTGAAGCTGATGGCAACGCCGCCGCCCACGAGGCGGCAGGCCTCCAGGCTCATGCGCGGATTGTGGTCCTGCACGCGCAGCGCACCGGGATAAACCAGCGAGTCGAGCGCACTGGAATAGCCCTGAACGTCGCCCGGATAGAACGGGCGGAAACGGGGCGCAAGGCTCAGGTCGGGTGCCGTGTCGTGGTGCATGGGTGGGGCTCTTGCCGTGTTGCCGTAGTGCCCGCACGCTTCGTGCCAAGCGGGGGCAGTCTAGGGCGGCGAGCGCAGCGCATGCATCGAGACTTTCCACTACCGCCCAGGCAGGCGGTCGACACCGTTGTCACGCGGTTGGCGCGCAGGGTCAATGCGCGTGCACCCACGCGCAAGAGGAAACCGCCGCGTGCTTCCTACAGTGGCCGCCATCCGTCCATGTACAGGAGCCATCGCGTGAGAGACAAGAATCCAGACACCCACGACACCACCCCCGCGCCGTCGTTCGACGGCCTCAGCTACGGCCGATGGAGCGAGGCCGAGAAGCTCGCACTGAGCTGCCGCATCCTCGCGAAGGAAGGGCACTCCGAGACCTTGGCAGGTCAGATCACGGTGCGCCAGAGCGACGGCACGTTCCTGACGACGCCGCTGGCGCATGCTTTCGGCGAGATCCGCGCGCAATCGGTCATGCGAATCGACGATTCGCTGCGCGTGCTCGAAGGCCGGGGCGTGCCCAACCCGGCCGTACGCTTTCACCTGTGGGTCTACAAGCGACGGCCCGACGTGAACTGCGTGATCCACACGCACCCGCCGTATATCTCGGCGCTGTCGATGACCGGCGAGCCGCTGCAGGTTGCGCACATGGACGCCACGCCGTTCTTCGACGATTGCGCCTTCCTGGCCGAATGGCCCGGCCTGCCGATCGCCGACGTCGAGGGCGACCTCATCTCTGCCGCGCTGGGCAGCAAGCGCTGCGTGCTGCTCGCAAACCACGGTTTCCTGGCGGCCACGCCGACCATCGAGGAGTCGCTCTACCTGTCGGTGTTGATCGAGCGCGCGGCTCGCAACCAACTGATCGCGCAAGCAGCCTACGGCCGGTTGAAGCCGGTTGATCCGGTGCTGGCGAAGGAGTCGCACGACTTCCTGCTGCAGCGGAGCATCGTCAACGCCAGCTTCGCGATGTTCGCGCGGCAGATCACCGGGGAGCAGCCATGAGCAGCATCGCCTCGCCCGTCGCGGGCACCGTCGCCAAGCCGCACCCGAGCGTGTGGAAGATCGGCGTGGCCACCATGGTCGGCACGGCCATCGAGGCCTTCGACTTCCTGGCCTACGGCACCGCCGCGGCGCTGGTGTTCAACAAGCTCTTCTTCCCCCACTTCGACCCCACCGTGGGCACGCTGGCCGCCTTCGGCACTTTTGCTAGCGGCATGCTGGCGCGCCCGATCGGCGGCATCGTCTTCGGGCACTACGGCGACCGGCTGGGCCGCAAGTCGATGCTCACGCTGAGCCTTCTGCTGATGGGCATCTGCACGGTGCTGATCGGGCTGCTGCCCACCTACGAGTCGATCGGGCTGTGGGCCGCCGTGCTGCTGGTGCTGCTGCGCATCGGGCAGGGCCTGTCGTTCGGCGGCGAGCTCGGCGGCGCGATGCTGATGGCGGTGGAGCACGCGCCGCCCAAGTGGAAGTCGCTGGTCGGGAGCATGCCGCAGATGGGCGCCCCCATCGGGGTGCTGCTGTCGTCGGGGGCCTTCGCACTGGTCACACAGCTGCCCGAGGACAGCTTCCTGAGCTGGGGCTGGCGCCTGCCGTTCCTGGCCAGTGCGGTGTTGATCGTGCTGGGCGTGTTCATTCGCATGAAGGTAGACGAGTCGCCGGAGTTCGTGCAGGTCAAGATGCGCCAGAAGACGGCGGTGCTGCCGGCGCGCGAGGTGCTGGTGGCGCACTGGCGTCCGCTGCTGCTGACCATCGGAGGAAAGCTGGCGGAGGTCACGCTGATCTACACGATCCTGGTGTTCTCCATCTCGTACGCGACCACGCGGCTGGGGTTCTCGCGGGCGGACGCGCTGCATGCGCTGATCGTCGGCTCGGGGGTCATGGTCTTTACCATTCCGGCCAGCGGCTGGCTCGCGGACAAGGTGGGCGCGCGGCGGCTCTACGTGTTCGGCGGCGTGCTGCTGGCGGCGATGGCCGTGCCGCTCTTCCAGGCGATCGGCAGCGGCTCGCTCACGGCCTACACCGTGGCGATGGTGGTGGCATTGGGGCTGAACTACGCGCTGATGTTCGCGCCGCAGTCCAACCTCTACGCGGCGCAGTTTCCGCCGGAGCTGCGCTACTCAGGCCTGTCGATCGGCATCCAGTTTGCGGCGGCGATCGGCGGCGGGCTGGCACCGATCATCGCGGCCACGCTGGTGGCGACCTATTCGAGCATCGTGCCCGTGGGCATCTATGTGGCGGTGCTGGGCGTGCTGGCCGCAGTCTCCTCGTACCTGATGCGCCCCACGTCGAACGAGTGAGCGCGGCGGGTGCTCAGGAGTGCCCGTCCACCCGCATCTGGAACAGGAAGTAGGGCGGAATGCACGCCCCGCGTCCTTCCGGCTGCCCCTCCGCCTGCGCGCAGATGTAGTCCTCGCGACAAGGCTTCTGCGCCGAGCAACTGCGCAGATTCCCCGGTCGCGTGTGCTTGCTCAGGCAATCGCCAAACGGCTGCTTCGCCGCCAGACACTGATTGAAGTCGCTAAGGATGGCGATGCCCCCGCAGGTGCCGTTCGGGTCTTTCGGATCGCAGCGGCCCGAGCACATGCCCCCAGGAAAGCCGACTGATGTCTTCTCGCAGACCGAATCCGCGCCCTCGCAAGTCGTGGCTGCGGTGCGCGGCAGTTTCTGCGCGCGATCACGCCACGGGTCGGCCGATGCGGTGATGCGCGTGGGCTCGCAGCTCGCACCCACGGTGGCCTTTTCGGGCGCGGCGTTCTCGTCGTCCGGCGAGGCCAGCGGGCGGAACGGGTCAGGCACGGGCGTTGTCAGCGCGGCCTTCACATAGCGTTCGCGTCGCGCCAACTCATCCTGCAGATGCGGCGAGTGCGGCAGCGCGAGGGCGTTGCCGGTCGTGAAGGTGCGCGAGGCGCCGCGCCGGTCCAGGCCCAGCAGGTGAAAGCCCGCGACCGCGCGGCTCTGGTGGCAACCTGCGCAGCTCAGGTCGTCGAGCCGGCGCAGAACGGCCTGCGGTGACTGCAGCGTGCGGCTGCCGGGCACGGGCTGCCAGTCGCCGGGCGCGAACAACTGTTCGAAGGGGCGGTTCGCCAGGCGCTCGAGCCCACGCGGCGCGACGGAGACAGACTCGGTCGCCAGAAAACGATCAGGGATGCGCACGGTGGCGCTGTCGAGCGCGCGCAGCGTGTCGGGCTGCTGCAGCCATTGCAGCAGCGCCTTGCGCAGCGGCACGTCGGCCTTGAGCTTCGCGATATCGGGTGTGTTCTCCAACGGGCCTGCGTCGAAGCGCTGCGCGCCCGCGTTCCAGCGGAAGGCGCGCAGCAGGTACTCGGCATGGCCGCCGAGGTCGGGCCGCACGGCCGAGGGCCAGCGCACGCTCTGCAGGTTGGTCGTCACCTGCGCGATGCGGGCTTGTGCAAGCTGCTGCGGCGCAAGCGGGCCGTCGGCCGACACGAGCCAGCGGCCAAGGGCTTCGTCCTTCATGGCTGCCTGCGGCGGTTGCCAGCGCCGTGCGGCGCTGGCGCAGCTGCCGTCGGCATCGGGCGCATCGCCGCGCAGCTCGACGGCGACGGTCATCGGCAGGCGCGACTGCATCGCGGCCGAGCGGTACGCCAGCCGGTACACGAGCCGTGTCTCGCCACAGGCGCCGGGCTGGAAGGGGCGGCGGTCCATGCGATTGGCGACGCCGACCAGTTCGAAGAAAGCGTCGGGGCTGGCAAGCCAGCGCGCGTCGAAGATCCGGTGCGGGTAGCGTGCGATGCCGACGCCGGCTTGCGGGTCGCGGCGCTGCAGGGCGGCGAGGCTGCCCTTCAGTGGATCGGCGATCGATTGCCAGGCCGGCGAGCGCACGAGCGCTTGATTGGTGGCGATGCCGCTCGCAGCGACGGGCACGTTGAACCAGCGGCCGAAGCCGGCGCCGGATTTCTCGGCGGCCTGCAGCGCGACGGGCGAGGTGACGAGCAGCACCGGGTCGGCGGCATGGGCGAAGGAGGACGCGAGCGCGAGGCCGGCGATCAGGAGGTGAAGTAGGCGTGGCACGCGCACGATTGTGCCGCCGCGAATCAGCTCACCAGCATCTGCTGCCGCATGAGCCCCGGCCACGGCAACGCCCTGCGGATCGCCCCACCGTTCCAGCGCTTCACGCAAACACTTTCTCGCGCGGACGGGAGACAGCTTCGTCCAGCGACGCGAGCGGCCGTGGCGTGGCCGCCAGCAGCGCCCGCGTGTACGCATGGCTCGGCTGGTCGAACACGGCGTCGCGCGGGCCTTGCTCGACGATGCGGCCGCGCTCCATCACGACGACGCGGTCGGCGATCTGCTCGACGGCCGCGAGGTCGTGGCTGATGAACAGGCACGCAAAGCCGTGGTGCGCCTGCAGGCTCTGAAAGAGGCGCAGCACCTGCGCCTGGATGGTCATGTCGAGCGCAGACACGGGCTCGTCGGCCACCACGAACGCGGGCCGGCGCACCAGCGCACGCGCAATCGCCACGCGCTGGCGCTGGCCGCCCGAAAGCTCGTGCGGGTAGCGCGCGCCCAGGCCGTCCAGGCCCACTTCGTCAAGCGTCTCGTGCACGCGCTTCAGGCGCGCGGCAGCATCGAGCGCGGGCAGGTGGCGCAGCGGCTCGGCCACGATCTCCTGCACGCGCATGCGCGGGTCGAGCGACGAGAACGGGTCTTGAAACACCAGCTGGCAGGCGAGCCGGAAGCGGTGCAGCGCGGCGCGGTCGGCGCTGCGCACGTCGTCGCCGCGAAACAGAATCTGCCCCGCGCGCGACGGCGCGAGCCGCAGGATGGCGCGGCCCAGCGTGGTCTTGCCCGAGCCGCTGCCGCCCACCAGCGCGACCATCTCGCCGGGGTGGATGTCCAGGTCGAGCTGGTCGATGACCTGCACCGGCGCATGGCGCTTGAAGAAGCCCGCGCGCGGGCCGGGGTAGCTCACGCACAGGCCCCGCACCTGCACCAGCGGCTGCTGCTGCATGGACTGGGCCGGCTTCGCGGCCTGGCGGCGCGGCAGGGCATCGACCAGCTTGCGCGTGTAGGGCTGCTTCGGGTCGACGAGGATGGCGGGCACGTCGCCCGTCTCCACCATCCGGCCTTTTTCGAGCACGATGGCGCGCTGCGCATAGCGCCCGACCAGGCCGAGGTTGTGTGTGATGAGCAGCACGGCCGTGCCCTGGTCTTTCGCGAGGCCGACCATGAGGTCGAGCACTTCGCGCTGGCTCAGCGTGTCGAGCGCGGTGGTCGGCTCGTCGGCAATCAGCAGGCGTGGCTTGAGCAGCATCACGCTGGCCAGCATGATGCGCTGGCGCATGCCGCCCGAAAATTCGTGCGGGTAGGCGTGCATGCAGCGCTCGGGGTCGGCGATCTGCACGCGGCGCAGCATGTCGAGGCAGCGCGCGCGAATCTCGGCGGCCGACAGCTGGGTGTGCATGCGCAGGCCCTCCGCCATCTGCTCGCCGATGCGGTGCACCGGGTTGAGCGAGACCATCGGCTCCTGGAACACCATGCCGATGCCGGGCCCGCGGATGGGGCGCATGGCTTTCACGTCGCGCGTGCTCAGGTCTTCGCCATCGAACACGATCTGCCCGCCGCTTTGCGCGATGCCGGGCGGCAGCAGCTGCAGGATGGCGCGCGCGGCCATGGTCTTGCCGCTGCCCGATTCGCCGACCACGGCAAGGAACTCGCCGGGGCGCACGTCGAACGAGAGGTCGTGCACCAGCGTCTGCGCGCCGCCGTGCAGGTCGATCTTCAGGTGCCGCACCGAAAGCACGGGCGCTGTGGAAGAGGAGGAATGGGTCATGACTTCTCCGTGCGCGGATCGAGCCGGTCGCGCAGCGATTCGCCCAAGAGGTTGATGCCCAGCAGCGTGAGCGCGATGCACAGGCCCGGCACCAGGCACAGCCACACGGCCGAGGCCATGTAGGGGCGTGCGCTGGAGAGCATGTTGCCCCAGGTGGGCGCGGGCGGCGGCACGCCCAGGCCGAGGAAGCTCAGGGCGCTTTCCGACAGCAGCACCCAGCCGAACATGCTGGTGGCCAGCACGGCGACGGGCGCCACGCAGTTGGGCAGGATGTGGCGCCACATGGTGTAGATCTCGCCGTTGCCGATCATTCGCGAGGCCTCGACGTACTCGCGCTCGCGCAGCGACAGCACGGTGCCGCGCACCACGCGCACCACCGAGGGCGCATAGGCCATGCTCAGCGCGAGCACGATGCCCCACTGGTTGGCGCCCACGATCACCATCACGCCCAGCGCCAGCAGCAGGCCCGGAAAGGCCAGCAGCGTGTCGTTGAAGGCCATGAGCACGCGGTCGGTCCAGCCGCGCACGAAGCCGGCGACCACGCCCACCACGAGGCCGATGGCGGTGGCCAGCGCCACCGTGAGCAGCGCGATGAGGCAGCTGGTGGAGGCCGCGCGCATGGCGCGGCTGGCCACGTCGCGCCCGAACTCGTCGGTGCCCAGCCAGTGCGCCATCGACGGCGGCTGCAGCTTGCCGCGCAGGTCGATGCCCAGCGGGTTGTAGGGCGTCCACAGCGCGGCCACCAGTGCCAGCACCAGCAGCACGCCGATGAGCACGCCGCCCACGAGGGTATGGGTCTTGATCTTTTTCACTGCACCGACACCCGGGGATCGAAGAGGGGATAGCACATGTCCACGATCAGGTTGATGACCACGTAGATGCAGGCCGTGAACAGCAGGCAGCCCTGCAGCACCGGGTAGTCGCGCGCGAAGATCGAATCGATCATCAGGCGACCCAGGCCGGGCAGGGTGAACACCGTTTCGAGCACCGCGATGCCGCTCAGCAGATGGCCCAGGATGAGGCCGATCATGGTGAGCGTGGGGTTGAAGGCGTTGGGCAGCACGTGGCGGCGCAGCACCTGCGACTCGGGCACGCCCTTGGCGCGCGCATGCGTCACGTATTCGAGCCGCAGCACTTCGATGGTGCTGGCGCGCGACATGCGCGTGAGCACGCCGGTCTCGACCAGCACCAGCGTGACGATCGGCAAGATCACGTAGAGCAGGCCCTGCGAGAAGTCTTCCGACATGGGCACGTAGCCCACCACCGGCAGCCAGTGCAGGTACTGGCCGAAGAACATCAGCAGCAGCAGGCCGAGCCAGAAGCTCGGCACCGACAGCATCAGCGTGGCCGCGCCGATGATGGCGAGGTCGGTCGGCCGGTCCTTGCGCCAGGCGGCGATAAGGCCGGCGGGCACGGCGATCAGCGAGGCCAGCGCCACGGCGGTGAGCACGATGACGGCACTTACGTGAAAGCGCTCCCAGATCAGCGGCAGCACGGCCAGGCCGTTGGTGGTCGACACGCCCAGGTCGCCGGCGAGCGCCTGGCGCAGCCACACGAAGTACTGGGTGACCAGGGGTTGGTCGAGCCCCATCTGCTGGCGTGCGAGTTCGAGCTGCGCGGGGTCGGCGCCTTCGCCGAGCATGAGCTGCACCGGGTCGCCCGGAATCAGCCGCATGAGCGTGAAGACGGCAATCGACACCAGCAGCAGCGTCGGGACCGTCATGGCGATCCGGCGCAAGAGGTAGGCAAGCATGGCGGCGGCGCCCCGTCAGCCGCGCGCGTCGAGCCGGACGTTCCAGAACCGCGGCTTGGCCGGCGCCCAGCCCTTGAAGCCGGTCACGCTCTTGCGCATGGCGGTGGCGTCGCTGGCGTTGAAGAGCACGACCATCGGCACGTCCTGCAGCATCTGCTTGTGCATCTCGTCGAACAGCACCTGGCGGCGCGCCTTGTCGCGCGAGACCATGCTCTCGGTGAGCCGGGTCTGCGCGGCGGGGTTGTCCCACACCTTGCGCGGCTGCGCGGCCTTGTCGCCGGACACCATCTCGTAGTTGAGCGAGGGGTCGATGCGCGCCGAGTAGATGAAGGCCATGCTCTGGTACTGGCCCTTGGTGTAGCGGTCGAGCTGCGTGGCCCAGTCGAGCACTTCGAGTTCGACGTTGATGCCGGCCTCGGAGGCCATGGCCTGTACCAGCACGGCGGCCGAGTACAGCGCCTCGTAGCGCTTGTTGGCGACGAGCTTGATCGGCTGGCCGCGGTAGCCGGCTTCGGCCAGCAGCTTCTTCGCACCGGCGATGTCGCGCTTGTAGCCGCCGGCCTGCACGGCGCTGTAGAACGGGCTGGACGAAGGCACGACCGAGTTGTTGACAGCCGACAGGCCCTCGGTGACCGTCTTGGCGATTTCGGGCGTGTCGAGCGCCAAGGCCAGTGCACGGCGGATGCGCACGTCTTTCAGCAGCGGGTCGGTGGTCTGCAGCAGCAGCGCCACCATGGTCATCACCGGCGTGGTGTCGACGCGCACGTCACTGCGACCGCGCATCTCGACCACGTCGGCAGGGCTGGGGCTGATGAAGGCATCGATGCCGCCGCTGTAGAGCGCCGCCTTGGCCGCGGCCGAGTCGGGAATGACGACGAAGCGCAGGTTCTCGATCTCGGCCTTCTTGCCGCCCGTGAGGCCGTCGCGCGCTTCGGGGCGCGCGCTGTAGCCGTCGAAGCGCGTGAGCTCGATGTACTGGCCGCGCTTCCACTCCTTGATCTTGTAGGGGCCGGTGCCCACGGGCTCCTTCCACTGGCCGTCGGCGCCGAGCGAACTGCGATGCACGATGGCGGCGCCACCGCAGTCGGGGCGCGCCATCATCGTGAGAAACAGCGCGCTCGGGCGCTCGATCTTGAAGACCACGGTCTTCGGCGTGGGCGCTTCCACCGCGAGCACCTTGGTCATGCCCTTGCCGTCGAACTCGGGCAGGCAGCGCCAGCCGCTGTTGGGCTTGAGGTAGCGCTGCCAGCTCCACACCACGTCGTCGGCGGTGAGCACCGCGCCGTTCTGGAGCTTCACGCCGTCGCGCAGCGTGAAGGTGTAGGTCAGGCCGTCGGCCGAGGTGTCGACCTTGCTCGCGAGCATCGGGCCGACCGAGGTGTCTTCGCGCAGCGCGACCAGGCCTTCGACGACGTGGATGAGCACGTTGTCGGTGTTGTCGTCGCGGTTGCCGCCGGGGTCGGTGGAGCGGATGTCGGAGTTGATCTGGATCCGCATCGTCTGGCCGGCACCGACGGGCGCTTGGGCAAAGGCCGCGCTGGCAGCCAGGCCGAGGCCGAGGGCCAGCGCGGCAGCGGCGCGCGCAGCGGGAGGGAGGGACGGGGGCGTGGGCAGGTTCATGGCAACACTCCTGGCGATGGCTGGGCGGGGCGGGCGGATCAGAGGGAATACTCGGTGAAGCGGTGCGCCTTGAAGGGCGCCGGCGCGATGCGCATCTTTCGTGCCGCCGGGTCCATGACGATGGTCGCCACGGTGGCCGATGAGGCACCGCCGGGGCCCGCGCTCGGGCTGCGGCACACGGCGCGCGGCGCGCCGAAGCGGTCTTGCAGCGCATCGAGCACGTCCTGTTCGGTGAGCAGGCCCACGGCGCGCTTGTTGTGCAGCGCCTCGGTCACGCGGCGGTCGCGGTAGAGCGAATCGGGCGTGGTCTCCAGGCTGCGGTCGACCACGCGCGCCAGCGCCGCCGGGGTCTTGAAGTGGTTGGCGTGCACCAGGATGCCGCCTTCGGGCTGCTGCCAGAACACCTGCTCGGGGCAGGTCTCCAGGCTCACGGCCTCGCCTTCGGCGTGCGTGATGATCATGTTGTTGGAGATCGAGCGCGCGCTGCGGCACACCACGCCCAGTGCGTTGGCGTACAGCGTCGACTGCAGGATACCGCGGCGAATGAGCGCCAGCGGCACGCCTTGCTGCTTGCCGTCGTTGTCGGCCTTGATGAAGTTGCCGGTGACGGCGATGCCCGCGCTGTTGAGGCCCGCGCGTGCCAGCGTGCCGGCCTCGGCGAAGGTGAGCATGGCCGGGCCTTCGTCGGGCTGGATGCGCAGCACCACACCGAGTTCGAGGCTCTCGACGCGCCAGTCCCAGTTCTGCGCGTGGATGAGCTTGCCGTCGCGCGCGGCCGAGGGCATGACGACCACGCCGGTGCAGCCGTCGGGCGGCTCGGTGGCTTCGAGCTGCTGGAAGGCGTAGAGCATTTCGCTGCGCGCGTTGAGCGCCACGATGTCTTCGGCCGGCACGCCCGCGCCTTCGGCCACGCCCTCGATCTCGCGCAGCATGCCGGCGTCGAAAGCTTCGACCATCGGCATGAAGCGGCGTGCCAGCGCGCGCGTGCGCTCCCAGCTCAGGCCCACGCGCTCGAACGCGGCGCGGTAGGTGCGCAGGCTCAGGTCGATGCGGTCGCCGGCGGCGCGGCCGTACTGGCGCCCGCGCTGCTGTGCGTCGCCTTCGATGTCGTAGAGGGGGAACGATTCGATGTCCATGGTGTGTCTGGTCTCCGGGGCTTGTCTTGTCGGTGCAGCGTGAGGGACTCAGGCTGCGATGTCGGTGGCTTGTGCGGTCTGCGCGATGGCGGCGCGCAGGCTGTCGATGATCTGGTCGATGTGCCGGCGCTCCAGCGTGAACGGCGGCGACAGCGCAATGGTGTCGCCCACCGAGCGCACCAGCACGCCGCTTTGGTCCAGGCAATGTTGCGCCACGGCCTGCGCATGCGTGCCGGGGCCCGAGGCCCAGCCTTGCAGCTCGACGCCGGCCAGCAGGCCGACGTTGCGCACGTCGATCACGCCCGGCAGGCCGCGCAGGCTGTGCAGGCCGTCTTCGAAATAGGGCGACAGTTCGGCGGCGCGGGCGATGAGGCCGTCTTCGGTGTAGGCGTCGAGCGTGGCCAGGGCGGCGGCGCAGGCCAGCGGATGGCCCGAGTAGGTGTAGCCGTGCGAGAGCTCGACCGCGCTCACGCTGCCGTGCATGAAGGCGTCGTGCACCGCGCCGCGCATGAGCACGGCGCCCATCGGCACGGCGCCGTTGGTCAGGCCCTTGGCGGTGGTGATGAGGTCGGGCGTCACGCCGAACAGGTCGGACGCGAAGTTGCTGCCCACGCGCCCGAAGCCGGTGATGACCTCGTCGAAGATCAGCAGGATGCCGTGCTTGTCGCAGATGTCGCGCAGGCGCTTCAGGTAGCCGCGCGGCGGCGGCAGCACGCCGGTGGAGCCGGCCACGGGCTCGACGATCACGGCGGCGATGGTGGAGGCGTCGTGCAGCGAGACCAGCGCTTCGAGCGCGTCGGCCTTGTCGATGCCGTGCGCCGGCTCGCCGCGCGAGAAGGCGTTGCGCGCCAGGTCGAGCGTGTGCGGCAGGTGGTCCACGCCGTTGAGCAGCGGTCCGAAGGTGCTGCGCTGGCGCCCGATGCCGCCCACCGAGATGCCGCCGAAGCCCACGCCGTGGTACGAGCGCTCGCGCCCGATGAGGCGGTAGCGGCCCGCGTCGCCGCGCGCCCGGTGGTAGGCCACGGCGATCTTCAGCGCGGTGTCGACCGACTCCGAACCCGAGTTGGTGAAGAACACGTGGTCCATGCCGGCCGGCGCCATCTGCGTGAGGCGCTGAGCCAGCGTGAAGGCGGCGGGGTGGCCGATCTGGAAGTTGGAGGCGTAGTCGAGCACGTCGATCTGCGCCTTCATCGCCGCGCTGACCCGCGGGTTGCGGTGCCCGGCGTTCACGCACCACAGGCCGGCAATGGCGTCGAGCACGCGGCGGCCATCGGCCAGGTCGTAGTACAGGCCCTCGCTGCCGACGATGAGGCGCGGCGCTTGCTTGAACTTGCGGTTGGGCGTGAAGGGCATCCAGAACGCGTCGAGCGAACCGGGTGGCGTTGTCAGGGTATCGGCGGAAGCCACGATGTTTTTCTCCTTGGGAAACGACCCGTCGTCCGGGTCGGCGTGGGGCCGATCTTGAAATCCAAATTGTATTTTTGGCGCGGGATGTACATGGTTTTTTTGGCCCAAAAATACAAAACACCCGCGATGATTGGCACCCAGCCCGTGTTTCCGGAGACCCATGGATGGCCCCGCAGCAGCAGATGCCGATGCAGACGCAGATGGACAACAAGTCGGTCCCGCCGCTCACCCAGCGCGTGAGCCGCTACATCCTCGACCAGGCCCTGGCCGGCGGCTACGAGAACGGCCGCCACATGACGGAGACCGACCTCGCGGGCCGGCTCGGCATTTCGCGCACGCCGGTGCGCGCCGCGCTGCGCCTCTTGCACGAGCGTACGCTGCTGGCGCATGTGCCCAACCGCGGCTACACGCTGGTGGCCGACCGCGAGGCGCTCGACCGTGCGCGCCGCGAGATGCCGGAAGACGAAGAGAAAACGCTCTACTACCGCGTGCTGCGCGACCGCCTCGCGGGCAAGCTGCCGACGCGCGTCAACGAGCTCGAGTTGGCCCAGACCTACGGCGTGCCGCGCCCGCTGCTGCGCAACGTGATGACCACGCTGCTGCAGGACGGCGTGCTGCGCGGTCGCCACTACCAGCGCTGGGAGTTCACCGAAACCCTCGACTCGGTCGAGAGCGAGCGCGAGAGCTACCGCTTTCGCTTGGTGGTCGAATGCGCGTCGCTGCGCGAGCCCGGCTTCAAGGTCGAGCACGAGCGGCTGCTGGCCTGCCGCGAACAACAGCAGAGCTTGCTCGCGCACGCCTCGCGCCATTCGTGGATGGAGTTCTTCGAGGCCAACGCACAGTTCCACGAGCTGCTGGCCAGCGCATCGGGCAACCGCTTCATCCTCGATGCGGTGAAGCAGCAGAACCGGCTGCGCCGCATCTCCGATCTGTCGGACTACCCGCTGGTGAACATCGACCTGCTGCGCAAGTCGTGCCGCGAGCACCTGCAGATCCTCGATGCGGTCGAGGAGAACAAGCTCGAAGTCGCCGCCAAGCACATGCACGCCCACCTGAGCCGTGCCAGCGACATCCTGGAGCGCCGCGTGATGGGCGACCTGGATGCGCTCGGCGAATGAGCCACGACGCCCTCATGACCACCCACGAAACGACGGCGCCCGATGCCGCGCTGGCCGACGGCTGGCGCGATGGTGGCGGTGGAGTTTCGCAATCCGTCCGGAGCGGTTGTTGAAGAAGGGCTGGGGCTTGCTGGCCGAGTCGATTCGCGCGGCCAGCGCGTAGTCGTTCAGCGACGCGTCTGGATGCCGAGCGTGCGGCAGAAGTCGTAGAAGTCTTCGAGCTGCAGCGACTTGTCGAACACCGCATCGACGCCCGCCGACAGCGCACCTTCACGCACTTCGGAGGTCGCGTGATTCATGAAGACCACCGTGCGTTGCACGGGCGACTTGCGTTCCTTCAGATGGTTGGCCACCGTCAGGCCGTTGCCCTTCGCGAGGAACACATCAATCACGGCGGCGTCCCACGCATCGGGGTTCGAGTCGAGCCAGTCGATGGCTTCGTCGGAGGTGCTGGCAGTGGCAACGACTTCGCATCCGGAGAATTCCCGCAGTCCATCGGTCAGGGTGGTGGCGATCAGGGGGTTGTCTTCTATGAGGTAGATGCGGGTCATCGGTGCGGAGCCTGGAAATGAAATGCGTGGCCTGTGTGCGCGGGGCGCCTCTGCCAAGCCGCCCCATTGTCTCGACACGGCGGCGGCGCGGAGTCGGACAACGCCGCCACATGGTGTCCCCCGTGCCCACGACACGCAGGTTTGTGCAGCGCATCACTGGCGTACAAGACGCGGGCGCGGGCGGTGCCTATCGTGCGGGGCTTCTTGGACTCCGCTACGACAGGTTGTTCGATGTCGCTTTCCTCCTGGTCTTCTTTCGCTGCGCCCTTCACCGCTTCGGGCCGCAGCGCGCTCGTGCAGGCGCCGCCGTGGCACTACGCCGGGTGGCTGGTCAATGTGGGTTTTTCGTTCGATGCCGCACGCGGCGCGGCGCTGGTGCCGCCGGACGTCGGCGTGGCGACGGGCCATGGCTGCGTGCATTTCGCCGACTGGCAATCCTGCGGCGACCACGGGCGCGAAATGCTCGACCCGGTGTACGCGCAGTACCGCGAGACCATCGTGGTGCTCGAGATCGAACCGGCGCGCGGCGACACGTCGAGCCGCTGCTTCTACTGCCCGCTCATCTACGTCGACCAGGACATCTCGATGCTGCGCGGCTGGCTGCAGGGCTGGCCCAAGAAGATCGGCCAGACCTGGCTCACGCGCAGCCTGCCGTTGATCCATCCGGCCGCCGCACCGATGGCGGCCGGCAGCCAGCTCGGCGCGAGCCTCAGCGTGAAAGAGCGGCGGCTGGTGGATGCCACGGTCACGTTGTCGGGCGAGGCGAGCGGGCCGCTCGGCTTCCTGGCCGCGCCCACCATCGGCGCCATCGGCTGGCCCGACCTGACACAAGCAGGCAGCGTCGCCGTGCCGCGCTACCTGCGCGCCGACATCATCGACCGCGTCGAAACAGGCTGGGTGCAAGGCGAGGCCACGCTGCGTTTCCACGAGCACCCGGTCGAAGAACTCGCGCTGCTCGGCCCCGTGCAGGCGACACAGGCCAGCGCGGGCTGGATGGGCCTCACGGTGCGCGGCGCGATCGCGGTGTGACGAGGGCGCTGCCCCAGGCGGGCGGCTGCGCTACCCTCGGCGGGCCATGACGTTTCCCGCCCCGACGACCTCGCACGTGATCGGCCTGCCGCTGAGCGACGGCACGCCGGTCGAGGTGATGTTCGCGGGCGATCCCAAGGCGCACTTCGCGCTGCATTGGCACGCCGAGTGGAGCGTGGGCGCGATCCTCGAAGGCCGCTGCGAGTTCGTCTGCGCGGGCGCGCCCCGGTCGGCACAAGCGGGTGAGCTGGTGCTGATGCCGCCGTTCGCGCTGCACACGGCCGGCGTGAGCGCCCAAGGCTTTCTCATGGTGATGCTGTACGTGCCGCACGCCTGGGTGGCGGCGCGCAGGGGCTGGCCGGCGGACCGGCGCGGGTCGCTGCGGCAGGACGTCTGGCGCGACGAAGCGACCGTCGATGCGCTCGCGCAGGCGGCGTCGGTGGCCGACGGTGCGCGGGTCGGCGATCTGCTCGACCCCATCTTCCACACACAGACGACCGACCCGCTCGTGGCGGTCGCGCGCGCCGCGGGCGATGCGCGCGTCGAAGCCGTGTGCGACCTGCTCGCGACCGAAGACGCCTGCCGCATCGAACCCGCATCGCTGGCCGAACGACTCGGCGTGTCGCGCGAGCACTTCCATCGCCTGTTCCGCGCGGCGGTCGGCATGGCGCCGGCCCAGTACGCGCGGCTGGCGCGCATCGCCCGCGCCAAGGTGCTGCTGCGCGAAGGCCACGGGCCGGCCGAGGTGGCGGCGCAATGCGGCTTTGCCGACCAGGCGCATTTCTCGCGCTGGTTCCGCCGATGCTTCGGCGTGACGCCGGGGAACTACCGGGCGAGCGGCTCGCCAAAAACCGTCGCGTGAGAAACTACGCCCCCGAGCGAGCGCCCCGCGTATGAACGACAAGTCCTTGAATCTGAAAGAAAAAATCATCTCCGTCGCGCCCATGATGGACTGGACCGACAGGCATTGCCGCGTCTTCCACCGCCTCATGACGCGCCATGCGCTGCTCTACACGGAGATGGTGACCACCGGCGCGCTGATCCACGGCGACGTGCCGCGCCACCTGCGTTTTCATGCCGAGGAACACCCCGTGGCGTTGCAGCTCGGCGGCAGCGAGCCGAACGACCTCGCGCATTGCGCGAAGCTCGGTGAGGAGTGGGGCTACGACGAGATCAACCTGAACTGCGGCTGCCCTAGCGAGCGCGTGCAGCGCGGCGCTTTCGGGGCCTGCCTCATGAACGAGCCGCAGCTGGTGGCCGATTGCGTGAAGGCGATGGTCGACGTGGTCGATGTGCCGGTCACGGTGAAGCACCGCATCGGCATCGACAAGATCGAGAGCTACGAGTTCGTGCGCGACTTTGTCGGCGCGGTGAGCGAGGCGGGCTGCGGCACGTTCATCGTGCACGCGCGCAACGCCTGGCTGCAGGGCCTGAGCCCGAAGCAGAACCGCGAGATTCCGCCGCTGCGCTACGCGCTGGTGCACCGCCTGAAGCACGACTTTCCGGCGCTGCAGTTTTCGATCAATGGTGGCATCGCCACCAACGCCCAGGTGCACGAGCACCTGCGGCTGCTCGACGGCGCCATGATCGGCCGCGAGGCGTACCACAACCCCTGGTGGCTGGCCGAGTGGGACGCCGAGTTCTACGGCGAGGCCCCGCAGACGCTCACGCGCGAAGACATCGAGGCGCAGATGTGCGACTACATGGTCCGCGAGGCGACCGAACACGGCACGAACTGGTGGTCGATCGCGCGCCACATGCTGGGCCTGCGCAACGGACTGCCCGGCGCGCGCCGCTGGCGCCAGGTCTGGAGCGACCATCGCCTGAAGACCCGCCCGCCGCACGAAGTGATGGCGCTGGCGCACGAACCCGTCGCCGCCCAAGCCGCCTGATCTTCTTCGCCGTTGCTCCCGACTTTGTAGACAGTCAACACAATTGAGTGAAGTTGACGTGCGATGAAATACAGTTTCATGACAATGCAACAACAAGTGTGATCCAAGCACGTGTTTTTGCTCAAGAATAAGACGGTCAGGGAAACAAGAAAAAGGTTCTGTCTTATGAGTGAAGCTGTGGGCGGCAAGGAAGAAGTCAGTGCGCTTGCCAGGGGGTTGTCGTTGCTGAAGGTCATCGGGATGTCAGCGGCACCCGTCGGAAACCGGGAACTGGCCGACACCACCGGCATCCCGAAGGCCACGGTGTCGCGCCTCACGGCGACGCTGGTCGGTGCGGGGTACCTGCGGCAGTCGCAGGACAGCGAGCGCTTCAGCCTGGGGCCGGTGCTGCTCGACATGAGCAGCCGCTACCTGCGCAATTTCGACCTGAGGTCGTTGGCGCGTCCGCACCTCAGCAACCTGGCCGAGCTGTCGGGCGCCAGCATCCACATGGCGGTGCGCGACGACCTCGACATGCTGGTCATCGATTCATTGCGGCCGCGCTCGGCGCTCATCAGCTCCCGCATCGACGTCGGCTCGCGCATGTCGATCGCCACCTCGGCTTCCGGCCGCGCCTACATCGGCGCCTTGCCCGGGCCTGAGCAGTCGGCATTGCTGGAGCAGATCCGGCTCGAAACCGGCGAGAACTGGCACACCATCGAGCCGCGCCTCATCGCCAGCCTCGAAGAGCACGCCCGCCTGGGCTACTGCACCTCTTTTGGCGAATGGAACCCCCAGATCCACGCCCTGGGCTTCGCGCTCGCAGGCCCGCGCGGCGAGCGTTACGGCGTCAGCTGCGGCGGCCCCGCCTACCTGCTGCCGAGGGAGACCATGCTGACCCGCGTCGCCCCCCGCATGCTGGAAATCGCCCACCGCATAGCCACCGAAGCCGGCACCCTCACTCTGGATTGAACGAGGCCGCGCCGCAGGCGCAGGCCCTCTCGTGGGACGCCGCGGAACCGGCTCTGCCGGGCCGCAGGCGTCGCCCCCGGAAGGGGGTTGGCGAAGCGACACGAAGTGCGCGCAGCCTGGGGGCGAGCCTTATACAGCGGCTTCGAGGCCGTTGAGGAAGTGCTCGCGCATGCGCGCCATGGCGGTGGCGGCGTCGCGCGCCTCGATGGCCGCCATCACCGCGCGGTGCTCCGCGAGCGATTCGGCAATGCGCCCCGCCTTCAGCAGCGAGTTGTGGCGATTCAGCTTCATCACCTTGCGCAGGTCGGCCACCATCTGGTCGCGCCATTTGTTGTTGGCAATGGCCAGCAGGCTCATGTGGAAGCGCTCGTTCACCGCAAAGAAGTGCTCGCGGTCTTCCTTGCCGGGGGCGGCGGCGGCTTCCAGCTCGGCGTGCAGCGCCTTCAGCTCGGCGCGCTGGTCGTCGGTGGCGCGCTCGGCCACCACGCCGGCGGCGTCGCTTTCGAGCAGCGAGAGCAGGTGGTACACATCGGCCAAATCTTGTTCCGACACCTCGGTGACGTACGCACCGCGGCGCACCTTCATCGTCACCAGCCCTTCGGCGGCCAGCACCTTCAACGCCTCGCGCAGGGGCGTGCGGCTGATGCCGTATTCCTCGGCCAGCTTGAGTTCGTCGATCCAGCTGCCGGGCTCCAGCTCGCGGCGGAAAATTCGCTGGCGCAGGAGCTCGGCCACCTCTTCATAGAGGGCGCGGGGGGTCAGGGTGACGGCGGACATGGGCTGCACTGTACTTCAAAAAATGCGTTTGAATTAATAATTACGGATGGGTTAGACTCGCGAACGGCTTGCAAATCCGTGCAAGCGTCCTTGCGAATCCCGTCAGACCACCGCCTGGAGCGGCGCCTTCCATGAGCAGCAGCACACCCGAACCCACCTACAAGCCGGCCGATCTCGACGCCTGGGCCAAGTCCGCCGCCAAGTCGGCGCCCGGCGGCGACGTGAATGCGCTGAACTGGATCACGCCTGACGGCATCAGCGTGAAGCCGCTGTACACCGCGGCCGACCTGCAAGGCCTGAAGTACACCGACACGCTGCCCGGCTTCGAGCCCTACCTGCGCGGCCCGCAGGCCACCATGTACGCGGTGCGCCCCTGGACCATCCGCCAGTACGCCGGCTTCTCGACCGCCGAAGAATCGAACGCGTTCTACCGCAAGGCGCTGGCCGCCGGCGGGCAGGGCGTGAGCGTGGCCTTCGACCTGGCCACCCACCGCGGCTACGACAGCGACCATCCGCGCGTGACCGGCGACGTCGGCAAGGCCGGCGTGGCGATCGATTCGGTCGAGGACATGAAGATCCTGTTCGACCAGATCCCGCTCGACAAGGTCTCCGTGTCGATGACGATGAACGGCGCGGTGCTGCCGGTGCTGGCGGGCTACGTGGTCGCGGCCGAAGAGCAGGGCGTGGCGCAAGACCAGCTGAGCGGAACCATCCAGAACGACATCCTCAAGGAGTTCATGGTCCGCAACACGTACATCTTTCCGCCGGCGCCGAGCATGCGGATCATTGGCGACATCATCGAGTACACGGCGCAGAAGATGCCGAAGTTCAACTCGATCAGCATCAGCGGCTATCACATGCAGGAAGCCGGCGCCAACCAGGCGCTGGAGCTTGCGTTCACGCTGGCCGACGGCAAGGAATACGTGAAGACCGCGCTGGCCAAGGGCCTCGACGTCGACGGCTTTGCCGGGCGCCTGAGCTTCTTCTGGGCCATCGGCATGAACTTCTATCTTGAAGTGGCGAAGATGCGCGCGGCGCGTCTGCTGTGGTGCCGCATCATGAAGGAGTTCAACCCCAAGAACCCCAAGAGCCTGATGCTGCGCACGCACTGCCAGACCTCGGGCTGGAGCCTCACCGAGCAGGACCCGTACAACAACGTGGTGCGCACGACCATCGAGGCGATGGCCGCGGTGTTCGGCGGCACGCAGTCGCTGCACACCAACGCGCTCGACGAAGCCATTGCGCTGCCCACCGAGTTCAGCTCGCGCATCGCGCGCAACACGCAGCTCATCATCCAGGAAGAGACGCACATCACGAACGTGATCGACCCCTGGGCCGGCAGCTACATGATGGAAAAGCTCACGCAGGACATGGCCGACGCCGCCTGGACCATCATCGAAGAGGTCGAGGCCATGGGCGGCATGACCAAGGCTGTCGACAGCGGCTGGGCCAAGCTCAAGATCGAAGCCGCCGCCGCCGAGAAGCAGGCGCGCATCGATTCGGGCAAGGACGTGATCGTCGGCGTCAACAAGTACAAGCTCAAGACCGAAGACGCGATCGACAGCCTGTCGATCGACAACGTCAAGGTGCGCGACCAGCAGGTGGCGCGCCTGCAGAGCATTCGCGCCTCGCGCGACAACGCCAAGGTGCAGGCCACGCTCGACGCGCTCACCGAAGCCGCCGAAAACAACACCGGCAACCTGCTAGCACTGAGCATCGACGCGGTGCGTGCGCGCGCCACCGTCGGCGAGATTTCCGACGCCCTCGAAAAATCATTCGGCCGCCATCGCGCCGACACGCAAAAGGTGACCGGTGTGTACGCTGCCGCCTATGACTCGGCCGAAGGCTGGGAAACGCTCAAGACCGAGATCAACGCCTTTGCTGAAGCACAAGGCCGCCGTCCGCGCGTGATGATTTCCAAGCTTGGGCAAGACGGGCATGACCGCGGCGCGAAGGTGGTTGCCACCGCGTTCGCCGATCTGGGCTTCGACGTCGACATGGGCCCGCTGTTCCAGACGCCCGAAGAGTGCGCGCGCCAGGCCATCGAGAACGACGTGCATGCCGTGGGGGTGAGCACGCTCGCCGCGGGCCACAAGACGCTGGTGCCGGCCATCATCGAAGAGCTGCGCAAGCAGGGCGCGGACGACATCATCGTCTTCGTCGGCGGCGTGATTCCGCGCCAGGACTACGACTTCCTCTACGAAGCCGGCGTGAAGGGCATCTACGGCCCGGGCACGCCCATTCCGGCCAGCGCCAAGGACGTGCTGGAGCAGATCCGCGCGGCCGTCGCCGCCTGACCGGTCGAGGTACATCGTGGGCGATCTTCTGCCACGGCTGTCCCTGCAGCCGGTGGACTCCAATGACTTCGAGGACATGCTGGCCCTGCGCATCGATGCGATGCGCCCGAGCCTGGAGCGTGTCGGCCGTTTCGATGCCGCGCGTTCGCGCGAACGCCTGAGCGCGGGCTTCGTGGTGCCCTTCATGCACCACATCGTGCTCGACGGCAGCCAGCGTGTGGGCTTCGTCACGCTCAAGCCCGAAGGCGCCGATGCCTTGCGGCTCGATCACCTCTACCTGCGCACCGGCTTCCAGGGCCTGGGCATCGGCGAATGGGTGATCGACTGGGCGCAGGCCCAGGCGCGCGAACAGCGCCGCGACATCAAGCTCACCGCGCTCGTGCAGAGCGACGCCAACCGCTTCTACCTGCGCCACGGCTTCGTGCTTGAGGGCGAAGAGGGCGTCGACCTGCACTACCGCTGGCGCTGCACGGAACTGGCCTGCGGATGAGCGGCACGGTTCAGACCCTCGAACGCGCCATTGCCGCGACCGACGGCATGGTGCAGCGGCGTGCCATCGCCAAGGCGATCACGCTGCTCGAATCGACGCGCACCGACCACCGCGCACAGGCCGACGAGCTGCTCACGGCGCTGCTGCCGCGCACCGGCCAGTCGTTCCGCCTGGGCATCTCGGGCGTGCCCGGCGTGGGCAAGTCGACCTTCATCGAAACGCTGGGCCTGCTGCTGATCGGCAAGGGCCACCGCGTGGCCGTGCTCACCATCGACCCGTCGTCCACCGTGTCGGGCGGCTCCATCCTCGGCGACAAGACGCGCATGGAGCGCCTGTCGGTGCACGAGCGCGCCTACATCCGGCCCAGCCCCTCGAGCGGCACGCTCGGCGGCGTGGCCGAGAAGACGCGCGAGGCCATGCTGGTCTGCGAGGCCGCGGGCTACGACATCGTCATCGTCGAGACCGTCGGCGTGGGCCAGAGCGAAACGGCCGTGGCCGGCATGACCGACATGTTCGTGCTGCTGCAGCTGCCCAACGCGGGCGACGACCTGCAGGCGATCAAGAAGGGCGTGATGGAGCTGGCCGACCTGGTCGCCATCAACAAGGCCGACATCGACCGCGACGCCGCCACGCGCGCGCAGGCCCAGATCACTTCCGCGCTGCGCCTCTTCGGCCACCAGGGCAACCCCGACCACGCGCACGCGGTGCACGACGCCCACAGCGGCGTGGAGCGCCGCTTCTGGCTGCCCAAGGTGCTGCAGCTGAGCGCACTGGCAGGCACCGGCGTCGACGCCTTCTGGGACGCTGTGCTCGAATTCAAGACGCTGCAGACCGCCAACGGCAAGCTCGCGAAGCGCCGCGAAAAACAGGCGACCGCGTGGATGTGGGAACGCATCGACGCCGGGCTCAAGCAGGCGTTTCGCCAGCATGCGCAGGTGCGCGAGCTGCTGCCGCTGCTCACGCAGCAGGTGGCGCAGGGCAGCCTGCCGGCCTCGACGGCGGCGCGCCAGCTGCTCGCGGCGGCAGCCATCACCGCCCGGGTGTGACACCTCGGCCCCCACAAGACTCTCCCAGCAATCCAGAACCACAGCTTCGGAAGCACACACCATGCAAGAACTGATCGAACAACTCGAAAAGAAGCGCGCCCAGGCGCGACTCGGCGGCGGGCAGAAGCGCATCGACGCGCAGCACGCCAAGGGCAAGCTCACGGCGCGCGAACGCATCGAGCTGCTGCTCGACGACGGCACGTTTGAAGAATGGGACATGTTCGTCGAGCACCGCTCGGTCGACTTCGGCATGGCCGAACAGAAGATCCCCGGCGACGGCGTGGTCACGGGCTACGGCATGATCAACGGCCGCCTCGTGTTCGTGTTCAGCCAGGACTTCACGGTCTTCGGCGGCGCGCTCAGCGAAGCCCACGCCGAAAAAATCTGCAAGGTGATGGACCAGGCCATGAAGGTCGGCGCACCGGTCATCGGCCTGAACGATTCGGGCGGCGCCCGCATCCAGGAAGGCGTGGCGTCGCTGGGCGGCTATGCCGACGTGTTCCAGCGCAACGTGATGGCCTCGGGCGTGGTGCCGCAGATCAGCATGATCATGGGCCCCTGCGCCGGCGGCGCCGTGTATTCGCCCGCCATGACCGACTTCATCTTCATGGTGAAGGACAGCAGCTACATGTTCGTCACCGGCCCCGAGGTGGTGAAGACCGTGACGCACGAGAGCGTGACGGCCGAGGAACTCGGCGGCGCCATCACCCACACCACGCGCAGCGGCGTGGCCGACATGGCGTTCGAGAACGACGTCGAGGCGCTGATGATGCTGCGCCGCCTGTACAACTACCTGCCGCTGAACAACCGCGAGAAGCCGCCGGTGCGCCTGGGCAACGACGGCCAGGGTGATCCGGCCGACCGGCCCGACTACTCGCTGGACACGCTGGTGCCCGACAACCCGAACAAGCCCTACGACATCAAGGAACTGATCCTGAAGGTGGTGGACGACGGCGACTTCTTCGAGCTGCAGCCCGACTACGCGAAGAACATCGTGATCGGCTTCGCGCGCATGGAAGGCCAGACCATCGGCATCGTGGCCAACCAGCCGCTGGTGCTGGCGGGCTGCCTGGACATCAAGAGCAGCATCAAGGCCGCGCGCTTCGTGCGCTTCTGCGATGCCTTCAACATTCCGGTCGTCACCTTCGTCGACGTGCCCGGTTTCATGCCCGGCACCGGCCAGGAGTACGGCGGCATCATCAAGCACGGCGCCAAGCTGCTCTATGCGTACGCCGAGTGCACGGTGCCGAAGATCACCGTCATCACGCGCAAGGCCTACGGCGGCGCGTACGACGTGATGGCCTCCAAGCACCTGCGCGGCGACGTCAACCTGGCCTGGCCGCGCGCCGAGATCGCGGTGATGGGTGCGAAGGGCGCGGTGGAAATCATCTTCCGCGAAGACAAGAACGATCCCGAGAAGCTCGCCGCCCGAGAGGCCGAGTACAAGGCCCGCTTTGCGAACCCGTACGTGGCCGGCGCGCGTGGCTACATCGACGACGTGATCCTGCCGCACGAAACGCGCAAGCGCATCTGCCGCTCGCTCGTGATGCTGCGCGAGAAGAAGCTCGAGAACCCGTGGCGCAAGCACGGCAACATCCCCCTGTGAGCGCGGAGAAGAACATGTTCAAGAAGATCCTGATTGCCAACCGCGGCGACCAGCCGCGAAGCGGCGCAGCGACGAAGTCAAATTGCATGGCACGCGCAGCGTGCGGCGGTTTCACCGCGGAGACCACAAATGTTTAAGAAGATCCTGATTGCGAACCGCGGTGAAATCGCCTGCCGTGTGATCCAGACCGCCAAGAAGATGGGCATCCTCACGGTGGCCGTCTACTCCGATGCCGACAAGGAAGCCCGCCACGTCGAGCTGGCCGACGAGGCCGTGCACATCGGTGCCGCGCCCAGCCGTGAGAGCTATCTGCAGGCCGACCGCATCATCGCGGCCTGCAAGCAGACGGGCGCCGAGGCCGTGCACCCGGGCTACGGCTTCCTGTCGGAGAACGAAGCCTTTGCGCGCAAGGTCGAGGAAGAGGGCATTGCCTTCATCGGCCCGAAGCACTATTCGATCGCAGCGATGGGCGACAAGATCGCCTCGAAGAAGCTCGCGAACGAAGCCCAGGTCAACACGATCCCCGGCTGGAACGACGCCATCGAGACGGCCGAGCGCGCCGTCGAGATCGCGAAGGACATCGGCTACCCCGTGATGATCAAGGCCTCGGCCGGCGGCGGTGGCAAGGGCCTGCGCGTGGCCTTTAACGACAAGGAAGCTTTCGAGGGCTTCACCTCGTGCCGCAACGAAGCGCGCAATTCTTTCGGCGATGACCGCGTGTTCATCGAGAAGTTCGTCGAGGAGCCGCGCCACATCGAGATCCAGGTGCTGGGCGATTCGCACGGCAACGTCATTTACCTGAACGAGCGCGAGTGCTCCATTCAGCGGCGCCACCAGAAGGTGATCGAGGAGGCGCCGTCGCCCTTCATCACCGACGCCACGCGCAAGGCGATGGGCGAGCAGGCGGTGCAATTGGCCAAGGCCGTGAAGTACCAGAGCGCGGGCACGGTGGAGTTCGTGGTCGGCAAGGACCAGAGCTTCTACTTCCTGGAGATGAACACGCGCCTGCAGGTGGAGCACCCGGTGACCGAGTGCATCACCGGCCTGGACCTGGTCGAGCTGATGATCCGCGTGGCGGCCGGCGAGAAGCTGCCGCTGGCGCAGGCCGACGTGAAGCGCGACGGCTGGGCCATCGAGTGCCGCATCAACGCCGAAGACCCGTTCCGCAACTTCCTGCCGTCGACGGGCCGCCTGGTGAAGTTCCAGCCGCCGGCCGAGAGCATGTTCGCGAGCGACACCGGCCACCTGCACGGCGTGCGCGTGGACACCGGCGTGTACGACGGCGGCGAGATCCCGATGTACTACGACTCGATGATCGCCAAGCTCATCGTGCACGGCAAGGACCGCACCGAGGCCATCGCGCTCATGCGCGAAGCGCTCAACGGCTTCGTGATCCGCGGCATCAGCAGCAACATCCCGTTCCAGGCGGCGCTGCTGGCACATCCGAAGTTCGTGGCGGGCGATTTCAACACCGGCTTTATCGCCGAGCACTACGGCAAGGGCTTCCATGCGGAAGACGTGCCGCACGCCGATCCGTCGTTCCTGGTGGCGCTGGCCGCCTTCGTCAACCGCCGCTACCGCGCGCGCGCCTCGGGCATCACCGGGCAGCTCGCGGGCCACGGCGTGAAGGTGGGCGAGAAATTCGTGGTGGTCGAGCTGGGCCCTGAAGGCAAGCACGTGCACCACGCGGTGTCGGTGAGCGACTTCCAGGGCAAGACCGGCGCCAGCAGCGTCACGGTGGGCGACAAGCGCTACCAGATCGACAGTGCATTCGCGCTGGGCGCGGCGCGCGTGCAGGGCACCGTCAACGGCAAGCCGTTCACGGCGCAGGTGGAGCGCGGCGCGGGCAAGAACCCGCTGGCACTGCGCGTGTCGCATGACGGCACGCAGATCGAGGCCATGGTGCTGTCGCCGCTGGGCGCGCGCCTGCTCGAGCTGATGCCTTACAAGGCACCGCCCGACCTCAGCAAGTTCCTGATGTCGCCGATGCCGGGCCTGCTGGTCGAGGTGGCGGTGCAGCCGGGGCAGCAGGTCCAGGCCGGCGAGAAGCTGGCCGTGATCGAGGCCATGAAGATGGAAAACGTGCTGTTCGCCGCGCAGGATGGCGTGGTGGGCAAGATCTCGGCGGCCAAGGGCGAATCGCTCGCCGTCGACCAAATCATTCTGGAGTTCAACTGATGGGTGCCAACGACCTGCAACAGGCAGCAATCACGCTGCACCGCCCGGCCAAGGCCGTAACGACGCCCCAGGGCCCCTGGTCCGTCGAGGCGATCCAGGCGCTGCTCGACAAGCCTTTCATGGAACTGCTGTTCGAGGCGCAGACCGTGCACCGCCGGCATTTCCCCGAAGGCGACATCGAGCTGGCCACGCTGCTGTCGGTGAAGACCGGCGGCTGCCCCGAGAACTGCGGCTACTGCCCGCAGTCGGCCGAGTTCGACACTGGCGTGAAGGCGCAGAAGCTCATGGAGGTCGACGAGGTGGTGCGCGCCGCGCAGGCCGCCAAGGACGCCGGCGCCACGCGCTTCTGCATGGGCGCCGCCTGGCGCGCGCCCAAGGACCGCGACGTCGAGAAGGTGGCGGTGCTGGTCGAGGCCGTGAAGGGCCTGGGCCTGCAGACGTGCGCCACGCTCGGCATGCTGGAGCCGCACCACGCGCAGCAGCTCAAGGCGGCCGGCCTGGACTACTACAACCACAACCTGGACACCGCGCCCGAGTACTACACCGACGTGGTCGACACGCGCACCTACCAGGACCGCCTGGACACGCTGGCGGCTGTGCGCAGCGCCGGCATCAGCGTGTGCTGCGGCGGCATCGTGGGCATGGGCGAGCAGCCGGTGCACCGCGCCGGGCTGATCGCGCAGCTCGCCAACATGGACCCGTACCCGGAGTCGGTGCCGATCAACAGCCTGGTGCGCGTGCCCGGCACGCCGCTGGCCGACTCGGAGCCGGTCGATCCCTTCGACTTCGTGCGCATGATCGCCGTGGCGCGCATCACCATGCCGACCGCGCGCGTGCGCCTGTCGGCCGGCCGCCAGCAGATGGGCGAGGCGGTGCAGGCCCTGTGCTTCATGGCCGGCGCCAACTCGATCTTCTACGGCGACAAGCTGCTCGTTACCGGCAACCCCGACGCCGATGCCGACGTGCAGCTGCTGCGCAAGCTCGGCCTGCGCTCGCACCGCACGCAGGAGCAGGCGGCACAAGAAGGCGGCTGCGCATGACCACGCCGCGTCCCTTCAAGGTGCTGGGCATCCAGCAGATCGCCATCGGCGGCCCCGACAAGCTGCGGCTGCAGAAGCTGTGGGTCGACATGCTGGGGCTCGAGGTGACGGGCACTTTCCGCAGCGAGCGCGAGAACGTCGACGAAGACATCTGCGCCATCGGCAGCGGCCCGTTCAAGGTCGAGGTCGACCTGATGCAGCCGCTCGACCCCGAGAAGAAGCCGGCGGTGCACACCACGCCGCTGAATCACGTCGGCCTGTGGATCGACGACCTGCCGAAGGCCGTCGAATGGCTCACGGCGCAGGGCGTGCGCTTTGCGCCGGGCGGCATCCGCACGGGCGCGGCGGGTTTCGACATCTGCTTTTTGCACCCCAAGGCCAACGACGAGTTCCCGATTTCGGGCGAGGGCGTGCTGGTCGAGATGGTGCAGGCGCCGCCCGAGGTGGTGACGGCCTTCAACGCGCTCGCCGCTACGCGCTGAGCGCTTTGCGCATCGGCGGCTTCACGTCGGCGCGTTGCGGCGGCAGCATCGGCTGGTGCTCGCGCGCCGGGTTCAGGATGATCGAGGTCGCGGTCTCGGTCAGGATGCAGAACTTGGCGAGCACTGCGTCGAGGTGCGGCACGTCGATCACCGCGATCTCGAGGATCCAGCTGTCCTCGCCGGTCACGTTGTAGGCATTGACGCACTCGGGCGTTTCCTGCACCAGCTTCACCACGAGGTCGTAGTCGGCCCGCCCGACGCGGATGATCCCGCGGATGCCGTAGCCCAGCCGCGTGAGGTTCACGGTGGCGCGGTAGCCGGTGATGACGCCGGCGGCTTCCAGCTTCTTCACGCGCTCGGTCACGGCCGGCTGGCTCAGGTGCACGCGACGGCCCAGCTCGGCCATGCTCAGGCGGGCGTCGGCCTGCAGTTCGGCCAGGATGCGGGTGTCATGGGCGTCCAGCGTGGGGGTCAAGGTGAAGTCCATGGAAGTCCTTTAAATCGACGGTGCGGTGCGAGCAGAACCATGAAATTCGCATGGCTGCCGGCGGGTGGCTTTCATACCATGACAGCCACCACATACCAAGAAGAGACACCCTCGCCATGTCGACACTCGCACCGTCCGCACCACCTGTGCCGCCCGCGCCTGCTTCTTCACGCCCCCGGCTGACGCCGCTGCTCTGGCTCTGCCTGGCCGCCACCTGGGTGGTCTGGGGCTCGACCTACCTGGCCATCAAGTACGCGCTGATCAGCTTTCCGCCGTTCCTGCAGATGGGCTCGCGCTTCCTGGTCGCGGGCGTGCTGCTGGCCGCATGGATGCGTTGGCGCGGCACGCCCTGGCCGACGCGCCTGCAGTGGCGCAATGCGCTGGTCGTCGGCGCGCTGATGCTCGGCGGCGGCATGGGCGGCACGGCGTTGGCCGAGGTGTCGATCGGCTCGGGGCTGGTGGTGGCGTTCATCGCCGTCATTCCATTGCTCATCGCGCTGCTGAACCTGATCTGGGGCGTGAAGCCCGCGCGGCTCGAAGCGGCGGGCATTGCGCTCGGGCTGGCCGGCGTGCTGATGCTCACGCAGGGCAGCGGCTTCAAGGCCTCGCCCGAGGGGCTGATCGCGATCTGCGTGGCCTGCGTGTGCTGGTCGCTCGGCAGCGTGCTGAGCCAGCGCAGCCTGCCGCTGGCGCCCGGCGCGATGGGCTTCGCGAGCGAGATGCTGTGCGGCGGCGTGGTGCTGATGGTGCTGGCCGCGGTGTCGGGCGAAACGATGAGCTGGCCGCCGCAGCCCGTGGCGCTGGGGGCGTGGGTCTACCTCGTGGTGTTCGGCTCGCTGATTGCCTTCAACGCCTACATGGTGCTGCTCGCGCAGGCGCCGGCCGGGCTGGCGGCGAGCTACACCTTTGTCAATCCGGTGATCGCGATGCTGCTGGGCGTGTGGATCGCCCACGAGACGGTCACGCGCTTCGAGTGGTACGCCGTGGGCGTGGTGCTGGCGGGCGTGCTGCTGTTGCTCTTCAAGCGCCCGCAGAAGGGCTGAGTTCGATAGGGCTCAGGTCGGGCGGCGCCAGAAGGCGAGGGTGGCGGCAAGCAGCCACATGCCGACGGCGCAGCTGCGGTTGAGCACCTTGAGGCCGCGGCGCGAGAGCCAGCGCACGGCCTGCGTGCCGGCGCCGGCATAGGCCAGCATCACGCAGGTGTCGAGCACCACGAAGATCGCGCCCAGCACGAGGTACTGCATACCCTGGGGCTTGGCGGTGTCGATGAACTGCGGCAGGAAGGCGGCGAAGAACAGCACCGTCTTCGGATTCGACAGCGCCACCATCAGGCTGCGCACGAGGGCGATGCGGCCATGCGGACGGACCTCGATGGCCGACTTGGCCAGCGCGGTGCCCAAGTCGGTCGCTTCGCTGCGCCACAGCTTGATGCCGAGCCACACCAGGTAGGCCACGCCCGCGACGCGGATCGCGTTGAAGAGCCATTCCGAGGCCGCGAGCAGCGAGCCCAGTCCGAGCGCCACGACCGCGATCAGCGAGACGCTGCCCAGCGATGCGCCCGCGATGCCCCAGCTGGCCCGTCGCATGCCGCCGTCAATGCCGTTGGACAGCGCCAGCAGCATGGTCGGGCCGGGAATCACCGCCAGGGCGAGCGAGGCGACGGCATAGACCAGCAAGGTGTCGAGGGTCATGGTTTCGTGGCGCGTTGTTCGGCGGCGGCGCGGGCGCGTGCCAGCGCGGCTTCGACGATGGAGCGCTTGCGCGTGTCGGCGGCTTGCGGTTCGGCGGCGGCGGGCGCCGGTTCGGCCTCGCGCTTCGCGGTGTCGCGGTGTTGGGCATGCAGCTTGTAGCGTTGCAGTGCGGCCTCGGCCTGCGCCTGCGACCACGCCTGCCAGCCACTGCGGCCTGGTGTCTCGACTTCGAGTGAGATGCAATCGACCGGGCAGACCGGAATGCACAGCTCGCATCCCGTGCAGTGCGCCTCGATCACTGTGTGCATGCGCTTGTTGATGCCGATGATCGCGTCGGTCGGGCAGGCATCGAGGCAGAGCGTGCAGCCGATGCACCAGGCTTCGTCGATGACCGCCATGGCGCGCGGGCCTTCGGTGCCGAACTGCGGATCGAGTGGTTGTGCGGGGCGGCCCGTGAGCAGCGCGAGGCGCTCGATGCCCTCGGCGCCGCCCGGCGGGCACTGGTTGATGTCGGCCTCGCCGTCGGCGATGGCCTGCGCGTAGCCCGCGCAATCGGGGTAGCCGCACCGTGTGCACTGCGTTTGAGGCAGTGCGTCGTTGATGCGTGCGGCCAGCCCGTTCACGGTGGGTGATGCGCGCGGCTCAGCGCGCGGCGCTGGCGCGGGGCTTCTTCTTTGCGGCCGGCGCCTTCGTGGCGGCCGGCACGGCCTTCACGGCAACCGCCTTCTTGGCGGCGACCGGCGTCTTGCGGGCCGCAGCGGTTGCCACGGCCTTCAGCTTCTGGCCCGGCTTGACGCGGTCTTCGGCCGGCAGCGCTTCGCGCGCACCGGCGCGGCGCTGGGGCTCGTCGCTGGCGGCGATGAAGTTGCGCACCTTCGGGTAGACGAGGTCGCGCCAGCGGCGTCCGCTGAAGA
Organism: Variovorax sp. EBFNA2; assembly: GCF_033802765.1. NCBI lineage: Bacteria > Pseudomonadati > Pseudomonadota > Betaproteobacteria > Burkholderiales > Comamonadaceae > Variovorax > Variovorax sp. EBFNA2. Next base: position 3,999,213 of record NZ_CP138496.1, on the reverse strand, counting down.
TGCCGTAGTGGCCCGCGCCCTTGACCTCGTAGTGCTCGCGCTTGGCATCGGCGATGCCGGTGCACAGGCTGTGCGCGGCCTGGGTCTGGCCCGAGCCGGAGATGTCGTCCAGTTCGCCTTCGACGGTGAGCAGGGCGGTGGCGTGGATGTCCTGCGGACGCACGCGCTCCACCTGGCCGGCGGGGTTCTTCACGTCCCACGTGCCGTTGACCAGGTCGAAGTCCTGGAAGACGGTGCGGATGGTCTCGAGGTAGTAGTCCGCGTCCATGTCGAGCACGGCGTTGTACTCGTCGTAGAACTTGCGGTGGGCTTCGGCGCTGGCGTCGTCACCCTTGATCAGGTCCTTGAAGTAGTCGTAGTGGCTGGTGGCGTGGCGATCGGGGTTCATGGCCACGAAGCCCGTGTGCTGCAGGAAGCCCGGGTAGACCTTGCGGCCCGCGCCCGGGAAGCCTTGCGGCACGCGGTAGATCACGTTGTTCTCGAACCACTCGAAGCTCTTGTTGGTCGCGAGGTTGTTGACCGCCGTGGGCGATTTGCGCGCGTCGATGGGGCCGCCCATCATGGTCATCGTGAGGGGCAGCGCCTCGCCGCGGCTGGCCATGAGCGACACGGCGGCGAGCACGGGCACGGTGGGCTGGCACACGCTCACCACGTGGCAGTTGCCGTACTCGGCCTGCAGGCGGCGGATGAACTCCTGCACGTAGTTGATGTAGTCGTCGAGGTGGAACTCGCCTTCGGACAGCGGCACCAGGCGCGCGTTCTTCCAGTCGGTGATGTAGACCTTGTGGTCCTGCAGCATGGTGCGCACGGTGTCGCGCAGCAGCGTGGCGTAGTGGCCCGACAGCGGCGCCACGATCAGCACCACGGGCTGGCTCTTGAGCGTCTTGAGAATGTGCGGTTCGTCGGTGAAGCGCTTGAAGCGGCGCAGTTCGCAGAAAGGCTTGTCGAGCTCGACGGCCTCCTGGATGACGACGTCTTCGCCTTCGACCTTGACGGACTTGATGTTGAACTCGGGCTTCTCGTAGTCCTTGCCCAGCCGGTACATCAGGTCATAGCCGGCGGCCATGCGCTGTGCCATCGGCAGTTGGCTCCAGACGGCGCCAGGGCCGTAGAGCTTGGAGGCGGCCTGGGCGAAGTCCGAAAAGGGCTCCATCAGGGAACGCTGGGCTTCGTAGAGTTGATAGAGCATCGCGGGTCTTTGAGTGGATGTTGCAGTGCAATATATCAGTGCATTTGCCGCGGCGCAGGGGGCCGAACCCTAGCCCGGAGCGGGCTGGATTCGCCTTCTGTGGCCGAATGTGAACGAATCGTCAAAAAGTCGATTCACTCACACCCGGTTGTCACCTAGATGACCTTCGCAATCGACGCGCAGACGTAGTCGATGTTCTTGCTGTTGAGCGCGGCGACGCACATGCGGCCGGTGTCGGTGCCGTACACGCCGAACTCGTTGCGCAGGCGAACCATCTGGTCCTTGGAGAGGCCCGAGTAGCTGAACATGCCGATCTGGGTGGTGATGAAGCTCATGTCTTCCTTCACGCCGGCGGCCTTCAGGCCGTCGACCAGCTTCTGGCGCATGGCCTTGATGCGCACGCGCATCTCGCCCAGCTCTTTTTCCCACAGGGTGCGCAGCTCGGGGGTGCCGAGCACCGCGGCCACCACGGCGCCGCCGTGGATCGGCGGGTTGCTGTAGTTGGTGCGGATGGCGATCTTGAGTTGCGACAGCACGCGGCCGGCTTCTTCCTTGCTCTCGCACAGCACCGACAGGGCACCGACGCGCTCGCCGTACAGGCTGAAGCTCTTGGAGAACGAGGTCGAGACGAAGAAGGTCAGGCCGGCGTCGACGAACTTGGCAACGGCTGCGCCGTCTTCCTTCAGGCCGTAGCCGAAGCCCTGGTAGGCCATGTCGAGGAAGGGCACGAGGCCCTTGGCCTTGACGGCGGCGACTACCTGGTCCCACTGCTCGGGCGTGATGTCGTAGCCGGTCGGGTTGTGGCAGCAGGCGTGCAGCACGACGATGGTGCCGGCCGGCGCTGCGTTCAGGGCGGCCAGCATGCCGTCGAAGTTGATGCCGCGCTGGGCGGCATCGTAGTAGGGGTAGCTTTCGACGGTGAAGCCGGCGTTGGTGAACAGCGCGCGGTGGTTTTCCCAGCTCGGGTCGCTGATCAGCACCGTGGCGTTGGGGTTGAGCTTCTTGAGGAAGTCGGCGCCGACCTTCAGGCCGCCGGTACCGCCGATGGCCTGGATGGTGGCCACGCGGCCCGAGGTGACGGGTTCGCTGTCGGTGCCGAAGACCAGGCCCTTGACGGCGTTGTCGTAGGCCACGATGCCGTCGATCGGCAGGTAGCCGCGGGCCGAGGGGGCCTTCATCATGTTCTGCTCTGCGGCCTGCACGCATTGGAGCAGGGGCAGCTTGCCGTTGTCGTCGTAATACACGCCGACGCCGAGATTGACCTTGAGGGGGTTGGTGTCGGCTGCAAATTGCTCGTTGAGGCCGAGGATCGGGTCGCGCGGCGCCATTTCGACCGCGGTGAACATAGACATGGAAAGGTCCTTTGGGATGAAAGCTTCGCTGGCAACCGGAGGAGGCTTTATCCTTTCCGGTTGCCTTGAATTTTACCGGCGCCACGCCACCTGTCGGGAACAGCCATGCCAGAGAACACCGAAGCCATAGCAGACCTGAAGAAAGTCGACCCGATCGGGCCGGCCAAACCCGGCGAATTCATCCGCTACCCCGGCTCGCCGTTCGAGCTGTTCCAGCCCTATCCGCCGGCGGGCGACCAGCCCAAGGCGATCGAGGGGCTGGTGGCGGGCGTGCTCGACGGCGAGGTGTACCAGACCCTGCTGGGCGTGACGGGCTCGGGCAAGACCTTCACCATGGCCAACGTGATCGCCCGGCTGGGCCGTCCGGCCATCGTGTTCGCGCCCAACAAGACGCTGGCGGCGCAGCTTTACAGCGAATTCCGCGAGTTCTTCCCGAAGAACGCCGTCGAGTATTTCGTGAGCTATTACGACTACTACCAGCCCGAGGCCTACGTGCCGCAGCGCGACCTGTTCATCGAGAAGGACTCGTCGATCAACGAGCACATCGAGCAGATGCGCCTGTCGGCCACCAAGAGCGTGCTGGAGCGGCGCGACACGGTCATCGTGGCCACGGTGAGCGCCATCTACGGCATCGGCACGCCCGAGGACTACATGGAGATGCGGCTGATTGCCCGCGTCGGCGACAAGGTCGGCCAGCGCGACCTGATCTCGCGGCTCATTCGCATGCAGTACACGCGCAACGAGCAGGACTTTGCGCGGGGCACGTTCCGGGTGCGCGGCGACACGATCGACGTGTTTCCGGCCGAGCACAGCGAGCTGGCGATCCGCTTCGAGCTGTTCGACGACGAGATCGAGTCGCTGCAGCTGTTCGACCCGCTCACCGGGCGCATCCGCCAGAAGGTGCCGCGATTCACGGTGTACCCGTCGAGCCACTACGTGACTCCGCGCGACAAGGTGCTGGCGGCGGTGGAAACCATCAAGATCGAGCTGGCCGGCCGGCTCAAGGAGCTGACCGGCTCCGGCAAGCTGGTCGAGGCGCAGCGGCTGGAGCAGCGCACGCGTTTCGACCTCGAAATGCTGGCCGAAATCGGCCACTGCAAGGGCATCGAGAACTACACGCGGCACCTCTCGGGCGCGGAGCCCGGCGACCCGCCGGCCACGCTCACCGACTACATGCCGAAGGACTCGTTGATGTTCCTTGACGAGAGCCATCAGATGATGGGCCAGCTCAGCGCCATGTACAACGGCGACCGGGCGCGCAAGGTCACGCTGGTTGAGTACGGCTTTCGCCTGCCGAGCGCGCTGGACAACCGGCCGCTCAAGCTCGAGGAGTTCGAAAAGCGGGTGCGCCAATGCATCTTCGTGTCGGCCACGCCCGCGCAGTACGAAAAAGACCACGCCGGCAACGTCGTCGAGCAGCTGGTGCGGCCCACCGGGTTGATCGACCCCGAAGTCGAGGTGCGTCCCGCCACGCACCAGGTCGACGACGTGCTGGGCGAGATCCGCATCCGCGTCGAGAAGAACGAGCGCGTGCTGATCACCACGCTGACCAAGCGCATGGCCGAACAGCTCACCGACTACCTGGGCGACAACGGCGTGAAGGTGCGCTACCTGCACAGCGACGTCGACACGGTCGAGCGGGTCGAAATCCTGCGCGACCTGCGCCTGGGCGCCTTCGACGTGCTGGTGGGCATCAACCTGCTGCGCGAAGGGCTGGACATTCCCGAGGTGTCGCTGGTGGCGATCCTCGACGCCGACAAGGAAGGTTTCCTGCGTGCCGAGCGTTCGCTGATCCAGACCATCGGCCGGGCGGCGCGCAACCTGAACGGCAAGGCCATCCTCTACGCCGACCGGATGACCGAGTCGATGAAGAAGGCTATCGGCGAAACCGAGCGCCGCCGCACCCGGCAGATCGCCCACAACGAGGCGAACGGCATCACGCCGCGCAGCATCGTGAAGCAGGTGCGCGACCTGATCGACGGCGTTTACAGCGAGAAGACCGGCAAGGAAATGGCCAAGCTCGACCTGGAACGCGCCAAGGTCGAGGACATGAGCGAGAAAGACATCGCGCGGGAAATCAAGCGCCTCGAAAAGCAGATGCTGGAGCACGCCCGCAACCTCGAATTCGAGAAAGCGGCCCGGGTGCGCGACCAGTTGGCGCTGCTGCGCGAGCAGGCATTCGGGGCATCGGGCGGCGACAACATTCCGGGGCTGGCGGCCTGATTTTGGCTAGGTCATAAGTTCGCTTTCTTCAAGCGAGCCGCGCTGGGGTTTACCCGAGCAGAACTCAGGGGCTTCTGCTATACTTGACCGAAATACTCAACAACAAAGAACTTCGCGATGAAGGACCGACTCCTACCGACTGGTTCACCAGCGTCAGGGGCGGGCAGGGCGGAGACGAAGTCACCGCGGCCCAAGGCTGTGGTGTCATTTCAACGGTAAGCACTTGAAGGAGCTTGCGATGCGTCTCACTACCAAAGGCCGTTTTGCGGTCACAGCAATGATCGATCTGGCGTTGCGTCAGAACACCGGTCCGGTCACGCTGGCTGCGATCAGCCAGCGGCAGCAGATTTCGCTGTCGTACCTCGAACAGCTGTTCGGCAAACTGCGCCGCCACGAGCTGGTCGAGTCGACCCGCGGCCCCGGCGGCGGCTACAGCCTCGGACGCAAGGCGGCAGACATCACGGTCGCCGACATCATCGTGTCCGTCGACGAGCCGATCGATGCCACGCAGTGCGGCGGCAAGGAAAACTGCCTCGGTGAGCAGGGTCGCTGCATGACACACGAACTCTGGGCCTCGCTGAACCAGCGCATGGTCGAGTTCCTCGACTCCGTCACGCTGCAGAAGCTGGTCGACGACCAGATCGCCAAGGGCGTGCAGATCGAGAACAAGCCGGTCGTCAAGCGCGCCATCTCGGCCCAGCCGGTGGTCAAACCCATTCGCGTGAATGCGCCGAATTCGGTCTTCGCTCTCGGCAACGTCTTCGCGAAGTCCTGACCTGATGAGTCCGGCGGTGCCCGCGGGCATCGCCTGAGTTTGCCCCGATCCCAGAACACAACCCCCACGCCAGCCCGAGCCAGCCATGGACGTCACTCCTCATTTCCCGATCTATCTCGATTACGGCGCCACCACGCCGGCCGACCCGCGTGTGGTCGACGCCATGATTCCCTGGTTGCGCGAACACTTCGGCAACCCGGCATCGCGCAGCCACGCCTGGGGCTGGGAAGCCGAAGAAGCGGTCGAAAAGGCGCGCGGCCAGGTCGCCGAGCTCATCAATGCCGACCCGCGTGAAATCGTCTGGTCGTCGGGCGCCACCGAGTCGATCAACCTGGCCCTCAAGGGCGCGGCCCAGTTCTACAAGGGCAAGGGCAAGCACCTGATCACCCTGAAGACCGAGCACAAGGCCGTGCTCGACACCATGCGCGAACTCGAGCGCCAGGGTTTCGAAGTGACCTACCTCGACGTCGAGGAAAACGGCCTCGTCGATCTGGAGAAGTTCAAGGCGGCCATCCGTCCCGACACCATCCTGGCCAGCGTGCTGTTCGTGAACAACGAAATCGGCGTGATCCAGGACGTGGTTGCGCTGGGCAACGTCTGCCGCGAAAAGGGCGTGATCTTCCACGTCGACGCGGCCCAGGCCACCGGCAAGGTCGAGATCGACATCACGACGCTGCCCATCGATCTGATGAGCCTTGCCTCGCACAAGACCTACGGCCCCAAGGGCATCGGCGCCCTGTACGTGCGTCGCAAGCCGCGCATCCGCCTGGAAGCGCAGATGCACGGCGGTGGCCACGAGCGCGGCATGCGTTCGGGCACGCTGCCCACGCACCAGATCGTCGGCATGGGCGAGGCCTATCGCATCGCCAAGCTCGAGATGAAGGACGACATCGCTCATGCGGCGCGCCTGCAGAAGCGCCTGCTCGACGGCCTGAAGGATGTCGAACAGGTCTTCATCAACGGCGACCTCGAGCGCCGCGTGCCGCACAACCTGAACATGAGCTTCAACTACGTCGAAGGCGAGTCGCTGATCATGGGCATCAAGGGCCTGGCGGTGTCGTCGGGTTCGGCTTGCACCTCGGCCAGCCTGGAGCCCAGCTATGTGCTGCGCGCCCTGGGCCGCAGCGACGAGCTGGCCCACAGCAGCCTGCGCATGACCATCGGCCGTTTCACGACCGAAGAAGAAATCGACTACGCCATCTCGACCATCAAGCACAACGTCGCCAAGCTGCGCGAGCTGAGCCCCCTGTGGGAGATGTTCAAGGACGGCGTCGACATCAGCACGATCCAGTGGTCGGCCCACTGACCCAGGCCAGCCCACGGCTCCACGATTGAACAAAGTTTGAGAGGTACACCATGGCATATTCTTCCAAGGTCATCGACCACTACGAAAATCCCCGCAACGTCGGCTCCTTCGAAAAGGGCGACGACTCGGTAGGCACCGGCATGGTCGGCGCACCGGCTTGCGGCGACGTGATGAAGCTGCAGATCAAGGTCAATCCCGAAACCGGTGTGATTGAAGACGCGCGCTTCAAGACCTACGGCTGCGGTTCGGCCATCGCTTCCTCGTCGCTCGTGACCGAATGGGTCAAGGGCAAGACGCTCGACGAAGCTGCGGCCCTCAAGAACGCGCAAATCGCCGAAGAACTGGCGCTGCCGCCGGTCAAGATCCACTGCTCGATCCTCGCGGAAGACGCCATCAAGGCGGCCGTGAGCGACTACAAGGCGAAGCACGGCGTGAAGACCGAGTCGACCGCCGAAGCTGCTGTTCACTGAGATGGCCGTCACGCTGACCGAAGCCGCTGCGCGCCACGTCACCCGCTACCTCGGCAAACGGGGCAAGGGCGTGGGCGTGCGGCTGGGCGTGAAGACCACCGGCTGCTCGGGCCTGGCCTACAAGCTCGAGTACGTCGACGAGTTCACGCCTGAAGACGTGGTGTTCGAAGACCACGGCGTGAAGGTGCTGGTCGACCCGAAGAGCCTGGCCTACATCGACGGCACGCAGCTCGACTTCGTGCGCGAAGGCCTGAACGAGGGCTTCAAGTTCATCAATCCGAACGAACGCGACCGTTGCGGCTGCGGCGAAAGTTTTCGCATCTGATGCGTCGTCGCTGACTGCGACCACAGCCGCCACCATGTCATGTGCTGGCGGCTTTTTATTGCCATGAACCTCAACGACACCGACTTCCAATTGTTCGCCGTCCCGGCAACTTTCGCGCAGGACCGCGCCGTGCTCGACGCGCGCTGGAAGGAACTGCAGCGCGAGGTGCATCCGGACCGCTTTGCCGCGCAAGGCGCCGCGGCGCAGCGCGTGGCCATGCAGTGGTCGGTGCGCATCAATGAGGCCTACCAGCGGCTCAAGGACCCGATCCGTCGCGCGAGCTATCTCTGCGAACTCAACGGCGCACCGCTGAATGCGGAGAACAACACAGCGATGCCGGGTGCCTTTCTCATGCAGCAGATGGAATGGCGCGAAGCGCTCGACGACGCCTGCGACATCGCCGCCGTCGAGGTGCTGCAAGCGGACGTCGAAAGCACCCGCGCCCGCGCACTCTCGTCGCTCGACTGGCTGATCGACGAGAAGGGCGACTACCCCGGTGCCGTTCAGCAAGTGAGAGCCCTCATGTTCATTGAGCGCTTCGGCGAGGACGTCGAAAAAAAATTCGATCAGTTGGGACAATAAGCCCTTATGGCTCTTCTTCAGATTTCCGAACCCGGCCAGGCGCCCGACCCGCACCAGCGCCGCATCGCCGTGGGCATCGACCTGGGCACCACGCATTCGCTGGTGGCCTCGGTGCGCAACGGCGTGGCCGAATGCCTGCCCGACGACCAGGGCCGCGTGCTGCTGCCCTCGGCCGTGCGCTACCTCGACGGCGACCGCCGCCAGATCGGCTTCGATGCCGTGGCCGCGCGCGCACAGGACCCCGCCAACACCATTACGTCGGTCAAGCGGCTCATGGGCCGCGGCCTGGCCGACATCGCGAACCGCGAGGCCATGTCGTACCGCATCGGCGGTGACGACGGCGGCATGGTCAAGGTGCAGACCTCGGCCGGCGAGAAGTCGCCCGTCGAGATCAGCGCCGAGATCCTGGCCACGCTGCGCTACCGCGCCGAAGACACCTTCGACGACGAGCTCTACGGCGCGGTCATCACCGTGCCGGCGTACTTCGACGAAGGCCAGCGCCAGGCGACCAAGGATGCGGCGCAACTCGCGGGCTTGAACGTGCTGCGCCTGATCAGCGAGCCGACCGCCGCAGCCATTGCCTACGGCCTCGATAACGCGAGCGAAGGCGTCTACGCGGTCTATGACCTCGGTGGTGGCACCTTCGACATCTCGATTCTTCGGCTCACGCAAGGCGTGTTCGAGGTGATCGCGACAGGTGGCGACTCGGCCCTCGGCGGCGACGACTACGACCACGCCATCGCCGACTTCGTGCTCGCGCAGACCGATCGACAAGCTGGCAACGACAACGACCGCGCGGCACTGCTCGTGGCCGCGCGCGCCGCGAAAGAAGCACTGACCGACGCCGAGTCTGTCCTCTTCAGCGCCGCGCTCACAGGCGGCAATGTCGAGTTCACGCTGACCCGCGCGCAATTCTTTGCTGCCACGCGGGCACTCACCGACCGCACACTCGCCGCCGTGCGCAAGGCCCTGCGCGATGCGAAGCTCAAGCCCGAAGACCTGCAGGGCATCGTGCTCGTCGGCGGCTCCACGCGCATGCCGCAGATCCGCAGCGCCGTGGCCGAGCATTTCGGTCGCGAGCCGCTGATCAACCTGAACCCTGACGAGGTCGTGGCGCTCGGCGCCGCGATCCAGGCCAACCAGTTGGCCGGCAACAACGGCGCGGGTGAGCTGCTGCTGCTCGACGTGATCCCGCTGTCGCTCGGCATCGAGACGATGGGCGGCCTGGTCGAGCGCATCGTGCCGCGCAACCAGACCATCCCGACCGCGATGGCGCAGGACTTCACGACCTACCAGGACGGCCAGACGGCGCTGGCGCTGCACGTGGTGCAGGGCGAGCGCGACCTCGTGTCCGACTGCCGCAGCCTCGCACGCTTCACGCTGCGCGGCATTCCGCCGATGGCGGCCGGCGCAGCACGCATCCGCGTCACGTTCACCGTCGACGCCGACGGCCTGCTGAGCGTGAGCGCCAAGGAGCAGGGCAGCGGTGTCGAGGCCAGCGTGGCGGTCAAGCCCTCGTACGGCCTGTCGGACGACCAGATCGCGACCATGCTGCAGGAGAGCTTCTCCACCGCCCAGCAGGACATGCAGGCCCGCGCGCTGGTCGAGTCGCGCGTCGATGCCGATCGCATGCTGCTGGCCACGCAGAGTGCGCTCGATGCCGACGGCGACCTGCTGAGCAGCGAAGAACGCGCTGTCATCGACGCCTCGATGGCGCGGCTGCGCGAAACAGCCAAGAGCAGCAACGAAGCCGCGGCCATCGAAGCCGCCACCAAGGCGCTGGCCAACGACACCGAAGCCTTCGCCGCCCAGCGCATGAACGCGGGCATTGCGCGCGCGCTCGCAGGCCGCAAGGTCGAATCCCTGTAGACAGAACAATTTCATGCCCACGATCAAGATCTACCCGCATCCCGAGTACTGCCCGCAAGGCGCCGAGATCACCGCGCCCGCCGGCACCTCGATCTGCGAGGCCCTGCTCGACAACGACATCAACATCGAGCACGCCTGCGAGATGAGCTGCGCCTGCACCACCTGCCACGTGATCGTGCGCGCGGGCCTCGACTCGTTGAACGAAGCCGAAGAAGGCGAAGAAGACCTGCTCGACCGTGCCTGGGGCCTCGAGCCGCAGTCGCGCCTGAGCTGCCAGACCATCCTGGCGCAGGACAATGTGACGATCGAGATTCCCAAGTACACGATCAACCACGCCAAGGAAAACCACTGATGTCACGTCAGATCGTTCTTGATACGGAAACCACGGGCCTGTCTGCAGAGAACGGCGACCGCGTCATCGAGCTGGGCTGCGTGGAGCTGTTCGCGCGCAAGCTCACCGGCAACGACCTGCACATCTACTTCAACCCGGAGCGCGAGAGCCACGAAGACGCGCTCAAGGTCCACGGCCTGACCACCGACTTCCTGCGCGACAAGCCGAAGTTCGCCACGCTGGCCAAGGACATCGTCGAGTACCTGCGCGATGCCGAGCTGATCATCCACAACGCGGCCTTCGACGTCGGCTTTCTCAACAAGGAATTCGAGCGCGCCGGCCTGCCGCCGCTCAGGACCTTCGTGAGCGAAGTGACCGACACGCTGGCCATGGCCAAGCTGGTCTACCCTGGCAAGCGCAACTCGCTCGACGCCTTGTGCGACCGCTTCGGTGTCGACCGCTCGAACCGCACCTTCCACGGCGCCAAGCTCGACGCGCAGCTGCTTGCCGACGTGTACATCAATCTCACGCGCGGGCAGGATGCGCTGCTGATCGATGTGGCCTCGAACGAGCCTGCCCAAGGCATGACGGTCGTGGCGGTCGACCTGAGCCAGTTCGAGCTGCCGGTGATCGCGGCGGCCGAGCATGAACTCGCCGCGCACGAGGCGGTGTTGTCGCAACTCGACAAATCCAGCGGTGGAAAAACGGTGTTCCGCCAAAACGCTTGAAAAGCTGTGGCATAATCTGAGGCTTCGCACAGCGCGAAACGTGTTCAAGACACTGAACTCAAAAGCAGTGTCTCAGGGCGGTTAGCTCAGGGGTAGAGCACAGCATTCACACTGCTGGGGTCGGAGGTTCGAAACCTCCACCGCCCACCAATCAGACCTACGACAAACGGCACCTTCGGGTGCCGTTTTCGTTTGTCCTGTGCAATCGCAGTGCCATTCTGAACGGGCCCGCCGCGCGGCCAGCGCACTCCGGTGCGCTCAGAAGGAGTGGCCTTCGCGGTTGCGCCGCAGGTCGGCCTCCACCATCATCGTGCACAGTTCCTCCAGCGTCGTGCGGGGCTCCCAGCCCAACGTCTTCCTGGCATGCGACGCATCGCCGATGAGCAGTTCCACTTCCGCCGGGCGATAGAACTTGGGATCGATCTTCACGAGGACCTTGCCGGTCTTGCGGTCGATGGCGACTTCTTCCTGTCCCACCCCTTCGAACTGCAGCTCGCAGTCCGCGGCCCTGAACGCCATGTCGACGAACTCCCGCACGGTTTCCGCGCGCTGGGTGGCCAGCACATAGTTGTCGGGTTTGTCGGCCTGCAGCATGCGCCACATGCCGTCGACGTACTCCTTCGCATAGCCCCAGTCGCGCTTGGCGTCCAGGTTGCCCAGCGTGAGCACGTCGAGCTTGCCGAGCCTGATCTTCGCCGCCGCGTCGGTGATCTTGCGCGTCACGAATTCGCGGCCGCGCAACGGGCTCTCGTGATTGAAGAGGATGCCGCAGCAACCGAAGATGCCGTAGCTCTCGCGGTAGTTCATCGTCATCCAGTGGGCGAAGAGCTTGGAGACGCCGTACGGGCTGCGCGGGTAGAAGGGCGTGTCTTCCTTCTGCGGAACGGCCTGGACCTTGCCGAACATCTCCGAGGTCGATGCCTGGTAGTACTTGATCTTGCGGTTCGTCAGGCGAATCGCTTCGAGCAGGTGAAGGGTGCCCAGGCCGTTGATGTTCGTGGTGGCTTCGGGCTGGTTGAAGCTCGCGCCCACGAAGCTCTGCGCCGCCAGGTTGTAGATCTCGTCGGGCTCCGCGTCCCTGAGGAGCGTGAGCGAACTGCCCAGGTCCGTCAGGTCGTACTCCACCAGATGAAGCTCCGGATGGTCCTGGATGCCGAGCGACTCGATGCGCCAGAAGTTCACCGAACTGGTTCGGCGAAAGGTCCCGTAGACGGTGTAGCCCTTGCCCAGCAGCAGCTCGGCCAGGTACGCCCCGTCTTGTCCGGTTATGCCAGTGACGACAGCACGTTTTTTCATGGCTTCAGTCAGGTGAGGTGAGATGAGATGAGGGACGGCTCAGGCCGGCGCATCGACGCCGCGTTCGACCGCAAGCGGTACAGCAGATGGCATCGCGAGCGCGTCGCGCTTCTCGGCCGCGGGACAGCGGCCGTAGGTATCGTCGAAACGAACGATGTCGTCTTCGCCGAGGTAGCTGCCGGTCTGCACCTCGATCACTTCCAGCAGGGTCTTGCCGGGGTTTTCGAGCCGGTGGATGGTGCCCGAGGGCAGGTAGATCGACTCGTTCTCCCGCACCAGCAGCACTTCGCCGCCGCGCGTGGCCTTGGCAGTGCCCTTGACGACGATCCAGTGCTCGGCGCGGTGGTGGTGCATCTGCAGCGACAGCTTGCCGCCGGGCTTGACGGTCAGGTGCTTCACCTGGAAGCGCTCGCCCGTGTCGATGCTGTCGTAGGCGCCCCAGGGCCGCACCACGCGGCGATGCTCGGTGGCTTCGACCGTGCCTTCGCGTGCCAGCATGCGCACCACCTCGGCCACCTGTTCGGCGCAGTCCGCACCTGCGACCAGCACCGCGTCCGGCGTGTCCACGATGATCAGGTCCTCGGTGCCGAGCGCCACCACCGGCCGATGCGGCGCGTGGACAAAGGTGTTGCGCGAGTTCAGCACGCTTCCCGCGCCGCTCACGCGGTTGCCCGCCTCGTCGGCCGGGTGCAGTTGGGCCACCGCGTTCCAGCTGCCCACGTCGCTCCAGGCGCCCTCGAAGCGCACCACCGCGACGTCGGCGTGCTTCTCGAGCACCGCGTAGTCGATGCTCTCGCTGCGGCAGCCTTCGAAGGCTTCGGGGTCCAGGCGCACGAAGCTGCCATCGACCGATACTGCGGCGGTCGCGCGTTCGCAGGTGGCGAGGATGTCGGGCGCATGCGTGCGCAGTGCCTCGACCAGCGTGCGGGCCTGGACCAGGAAGATGCCCGCGTTCCAGCAGTAGTTGCCCTGCAGGATCAGCGTTGCGGCCACCGCCGCCGTCGGCTTTTCGACGAAGCGCGCCACGGCGTGGCTGGCGCCATGGCCCGTGGCCCCGGCCGCCTCGATGTACCCGTAGGCGGTGCTCGGAAAACTGGGCGCCACGCCGAAGGTGACGATCCGGCCGGCCAGGGCCGCTTCCACGCCGCTGCGCATCGTGGCCTCGAACAGCGCCACGTCGGGAATGTGGTGGTCCGCGGGCGCAAAGAGCAGCAGGTCGTCGGGGTCGGCCAGCAGGGCCGCCGCGGCCATGGCGGCGGCCGTGTTGCGGGGCACGGGCTCGAGGATCTGGCGGCCCAGCGTGTGCGCGTTCTCGATCGCTTCGCGCACCAGGAACCGGTGCTCTTCCGACGCCACGCAGGTGATCGTCCGGTTCAGCGTCGCGAGCCGTTCGAGCGTGAGGTGCAGCAGGCTCTTGGTGCCCACGAGCGGCGCGAACTGCTTGGGAAACGCCTTGCGCGACAGCGGCCACAGCCGCGTGCCGCTGCCGCCGCACAGGACCACGGGATGGATGGTGGGGGTGTTCATGGGGACCAGCCTTTGTGCAGGGGGTGATGGATCGGATCGCTTCGAAGGCGTGTCGCCCGGTTCAGATGAGGCCGGTGTGAACGGCGAAGTTCACGGCCTGGGCGCGCGAATGCACGTGCAGCTTCTTGTAGATGCTCTTGATGTGCACGTTGACCGTCTGGCCGGTGATGCCGAGCCTGGCGCCGATCTCCGCGGAGACGCAGCCCGACGCGACGTGGCGAAGGACCTGGCTCTCGCGCGGCGTCAGCGTGGCCCCGTGCGGCGGCGACGCGCCGCCGAAGGGCTGCTGTTGCTGCTGCTCGCGGGGCTGGTGGTTCAGTCGGTGCAGCAGGCGCCGCGCCAGCCGCGGCGTGATGACGGCGCCGCCGTTCACCACGTGCAGCACCGCATCGGCAAAGCTCTGCAGCCAGGCGTTCTTCAGCAGATAGCCCGTGGCGCCCAGCTCGAAGGCGCGCAGCACGTGCGCATCGTCCTCGAGCGCGGAGATGACGATGATCTCGCCGTTGCCATGCTGACGGCGCGCCTCGGCGATCAGCTCGAAGCCCATGCCGTCGCTCAGGCGCAGGTCGACCATCAGCACGTCGAACGCGTGCGTGGCCAGCAGCTTGCGTCCCTCGCGGATGCTGTCCGCCTGGCCTTCGAGCTGGATGCGCAGGTCCGACAGCAGCTCCTGGGCGATCACACGGCGCATGTACTCGTCGTCGTCGATGAGCAGCACGCGCACCGGCGATTTTTCCTGGCCCGTCAGGAAGTCGGGCCACAGCCTGGCGGCGGGCGCGCACACGGGGGTGGCGGTGCCCTGGTGGCGCGGCGGCATCACGGCGGAGGCGGGGTCGCCAGAAGAAACGAGCGTGTGATCAGCCATGGTCTTGCCCCGGTTGGAGTGGGTGAGGAAGGGACGCCGGCGCAGTGCCATCGGCGGTGCGGACCGGGAAGTCCGGCACCGGCCCGTCGAAGCCGCGTGGGTTCGCCAGCTGCCACCGCCAGCTGTCGGCGCACATCTGGTCCAGGCTTCGCTGCGCGCGCCAGCCGAGCCGGTCCTGGGCATGCTGCACGTCCGCCCAGTAGGCCGCGGCATCGCCGGGACGGCGCGCCCCGATGTGCACCGCGATGCGGTGTCCGCACGCGCGTTCGAACGCCGCAATCACGTCGAGCACCGACGCGCCCTGGCCCGTGCCCAGGTTCACCGTGAGCAGGCCCCGATGCAGCGCCGCGTACCGCAGGGCCGCCACATGGCCCTCGGCCACGTCCATCACATGCACGTAGTCGCGCACCCCCGTGCCGTCGTGCGTCTCGTAGTCGTTGCCGTGCACGACGACGTGCCCGCGCTCGCCCACCGCGACCTGCGAGACGTACGGCACGAGGTTGTCGGGCGGCCCCTGGGGGTGTTCGCCCAGCAGGCCGCTCTCGTGCGCGCCGATGGGGTTGAAGAAGCGCAGGCACGCGATGCCCCAGCGGGGATCGGAGCGCGAGAGGTCCGCGAGCATGCGCTCCACCATCACCTTGGAGCGCCCGTAGGGATTGACGGCCGCGTACGACGCGCTCTCCCGTATCGGCGAGCGCGCGATGTCGCCGTAGACCGTGGCCGAAGACGAGAAGATCAGCGTGCGCACGCCGGCGCGCGCCATGGCACGCGCCAGTGCGAGGCTGCCCGCCACGTTGACGTCGTAGTAGCCGAGCGGGTCGCTCACCGAGCGGCTGACCGCCTTCAGCCCCGCGAGATGCAGCACCGCGTCGACCCCGTGCTCGGCGAACACGCGGTCGAGCACCGCCGCGTCGCGCACGTCGCCGCGCACGAGCTGCGGCTGCACGCCGCAGATGCGTCCCACGCGCTCCAGCGAACGCGGGTCGCTGTTGACCAGCGTGTCCAGCACCACCGGCAGGAAGCCGGCCGCGATCAACGCCACGCAGGCGTGGCTTCCGACGAAGCCCGCGCCACCCGTCACGAGAATCTTTGAATGGGTCATGGTTGGGACTCGCGCAAGGGGGACGGCGTTGTCGTGCCTCGGTCTGCCACGCAGCGAACCAGCGCTTGCTCGAAGCGCGACAGGATCGCGTCCTGGTCGAGCTCCGCCTGCGCGAACGCACGGCCCGCCGCACCGAGCGTTTCGCGCAGGACCGGCGACACCGCGAGCTGCGCGATGGCGTCGGCCAGCACGGCCGCATCGCCCGGTGGCACCACGAGGCCGCGGCCCGCCACCGCGTTGCCGAGTTCGGTGCCGGGGTGCGCGGTGGCGATCACGGCTTTGCCGCTCGCGAACATGCCGGCCAGCTTCGAGGGCATCACGAGGTCCGCGGCATCGGCGCGCTGGGGCAGCACGTGGATGTCGGCCATGCCCAGCAACTCGTTGAGCCGCTCGGCGGGCTGCAGGTCCAGAAAGTGCACGCGGTCCAGGCCGGCACAGGCCGACATCAGCGGGCCGCGGCTGGGGCCGTTGCCGCAGATGACGAAGTGGATGTTCGGCCGGCCGGCGAGCAGGCCTGCCGCTTCGGCCAGCAGCTCGATGCCCTGCTTGGTGCCCAGGCTGCCCGCATAGAGCACGACCACGGCCTCGGGCGCAATGCCCAGTTCGGCCCGGTACCCGCCGTCCGCAACGGGCACAGGATGGATGGCCGAGATGTCCACCCAGTTCGGAAAGAACACCAGCCGGCCTTCGTCGACGCCCTTGCTTCTGGCCTTCTCCATCATGGCTGCGGAGATGGTCGACACGCGGTCGAACCGCGTCAGCAGCCATCGCTCGATCGACTGCGCGAGGCGCCGCACGACCGCACCGCGCAGGTGGCCCAGGCTGAATGCCGCATCGACTTCATGGTCCTGGATGTGCAGCCACGACCGGATGCCGAGCATCTTCGCGAAGCACAGCACTGCAGGCGCGCAGAACAGCGGCGGTTCCACGACGAACACGAGGTCGGGCTTCCAGCGCGCCTGCGCCAGCAGCAGCGGCAGGCTCGACAGCATGAATGAGACCAGGTGCGCCACGCGCGCCAGCGCACGCGGCTGCGCGGGCACCCAGGTGGGCGCGCGCCAGACCGTGAGGCTGTTGTGTTCGGTCTTGCGATAGGCCCAGGCCGAATGTCCCTCGAACACCGCCCAGTGCGGAAAGAAAGGCGGCGCCGCGATCACGCGCACATCGTGGCCCTTGGCCTGGAGCCAGTCGGCCATCTCGCCGGAGTACTTGCCGATGCCGGCCAGCTCGGGCGCGAAGTTCATCGAGTACAGCAGGATCTTCACGGCGACCTCTCAGTGACCGGGCGCAGCAGGCGCACGATCGGAAAGAAGCCGAACAGCGCGCGCATGCGCAGCTCGTACAGCAGGAAGTCGGAGACGAAGGCAATGAAGAAGACGTAGTGCGGCTTGTCCGGAAAGAGCGAGATCACGACGCCGTACGAGGCCATGCGCAGTGCGAACTCCAGCAGCGTCCACCATCCGAGCGAGCCCATCGTGGCGTTGAGCGAGAGCATCATTTCGTGATGGACCGTGTAGGTCCTCAGCAGGAAGTACGGCGCAATGCACACGAAGATGTCGCGCGCCTCGGGGCCGAGCTTCAGCAGCGGCGCGGCCACCGCCAGCAGGCCTGCCAGCCCCACGAAGAGCACGCAGCCGAGCAGGAACGAATGCCGCGCCAGCCGCAGCTTTTCGGTCGTGAGGTTGGCTGCGTTGGCGTCCAGCATCGCCGGCGTCTTCGTGACGAGAAAGGCCTGCACGAACTGCGAAGGCGCCTCCGCAAGAAGAAAGGCCAGCTTGAACGCGCCCACGTAGCCCAGCGGCATGAAGAGCGCCACGAGCAGCAGGTCCGACTTGCGCAGCAGGAATGTCAGCAGCGCATACACCGTGGCGCTGGCCTGCGACGCGAGCGCCAGCACGGGCGGCCCGGCCGGCGGCGATGCGCCGTTCGCCGGCAGCACGATGGCCGCGCCCACGAGCAGCAAGGCCAGCAGGTTGATGGCGAGCAGGTGCGCCACGCCGATCTCCAGACCGAGCACCGCGAGCGCCGCCACGCCCAGCACCAGAACGGTCGCGCGCACGCCCGACTCCAGGTTGAGCAGGCCCGCATGGCCCAGGCCCCGGCTGAACGACAGGCGCAGGCTGTTGAAGGCGAAGACCGCGAGCGACAACACGATCAGCACGAAGGGCGCGCCGGCCACCGGCAGGCGCTGTGCACCCACGACGCCGGCTGCGAGCAGCGCGGCCAGCGGAAGCCCGATCGCCAGCGTGCGCACCAGGTCGCCGCGGGTCACCCGGGGCGGCACGCTCGCGGCATTGCGCGAGAACAGCAGCGCGCTTCCCAGCGTGCCCACGACCAGCGCTACTTCCAGCACCGACTGGTAGATGGAGTACTCGCCGAAGCGCGCAGGCGCCACCTGGGCCGCGATGAGAAAGATCGCCAGGAAACCCGAAAGGTACACGTACAGCCGCGACGCAAGCGCTCCCAGGCCGAAGCGCTGCGCAAGGCGCACGCCGGGCAGCGCGAACGAGGTGCCTGCGGCCGGCTTCATGGCGTGCTCCCGTCCGCGGGGTGCTTCGCCGCCGGCGCGTGCGCCAAGCCCAGGCTGTCGGCCATGCGCCGCGCGCGCGAGGCGACGCGGTGCGCGCGGTTCTTCGCCCTGCGCGCCATCTGCAGGGCCCAGGTCAGCACCGCGACCGTGTACACCCGGCGACGCAGCGCGGGCTGCATCGCCATCTTGGCGGCGCCCTGGAAGTGCAGCGCGAGCACGCGCACCGTTTCGCCCGCCGGCGTCTGCAGGCAGGGCTGGCCGTCGACGAAGGCCAGGCGCTTGGCGCCGCCACGCACGCGGAACTCGCGCACGAAGTGGTTGGTGCCGCCGTTGACGTTGTGGTCGATCACCTGGCCGTCGAGCATGCGGTTGATCGGCACGGTGTTGCCCGTGGCCTGCGCCCACAGGTACAGCAGCGTCATGTCGGACACCCCGCCGCGCACGCTGCGGGCCGCGAAGCGCTCGGCAATGTCGCGCAGCTGGTGCAGGCCCGCGGGCGTGCTGTACATCTGCATGAGGCAGGCGACGAAGTCGCGCAGGCCGCCCGCTGTCCAGTAGCTCACGTGCGGCGAGATCTGGCAGGGGTTCCAGCCGTCCGTGGGCAGGATGCCGGAGCCGGAAAAGTCGGCGGTGCCCACCAGGCGCGCAATGTGCGCGCCGACGCCGCGAAACAGCAGCACGTCGCTGTCGATCAGCACGAAGGCGCGGCAGTCGGGGTGCGCCGCCAGATGGTTGGCCAGCAGAAAGTAGCGCCGGAAGCAGATCTTCTCGAACGCCGGCGTGTTGCTCGACAGGTGAACGTAGGCCTGGCAGAAGCGTTCGTACGCCGGCCCGGCGTCGGTGTCCGACAGAACGACCAGGTGCTCCGCCGCCATGGCCGCGGATTCGCAGCACAGGCGCAGGGCCTTGTTCTGGCGGTCTTCCACAACGATGAAGGGGAGAGCTTGGTCCATGGTCGGCGGGGTTTTCGCGATACGTGTCAGGGCCGCGGCGCGGTCGCGCTGCGTACCAGCGCGACGTGGGCGGGAATAAAGCGGAAGTCGGCGTCCAGCGGCATGTCGAGCGTGAGCATTCCGCCCCGGGCGTTGGCGTCGCCGATCCAGCCGCGCAGCTGCGCCGCCGAGAAACGCGGCGCGCTCGGCTGGGCCCACGAAGCGCCCAGCGGCGTCAGCACATGCAGCCGGAGTTCGGAGGGCGGCGAGGCCAGGCGCGCGGTGGGCTGCAGGTACTCGCCCGCCATGAGGTTCTGGCACGGCGCGCTCTTGAGGGCGAAGCGCGCCGCCCCCTCGCCGGCATTGAAGGCCAGCCATCGGGTCGGGGCACCGCTGCGTGCGGCCGCGCAGAGCCTGTTCCAGCCGAGCGGCGCCATGCCCGTCGTGTTGTAGACACCGTCGAACCACCAGCCCGTGGCCAGCGCGCCGTAGTGCTGCGACCAGCTCTCGACCACGGCCGACCAGGCGGTGATGAAGCGCGGCGGCGGCGGCAGCTGTTCGGACACGTCGCCCAGGCAGTCCATCAGGTAGGGGTCGCCTTGCGGCGCGCGGAACGGCAGGTAGAGGATCAGCGCGATGCCGTGGCGCCGCAGCGCGCGGCCGATCTCCAGCGGCAGGTCGCGCGGCGAACGGTGCGCGGCGCTGCGCGGGCACAGCGCTTCGAGCGCGGCATTCGGCGCGATGAACTGGCCGTTGTTCTGGCCGAGCGTCAGGATGAGGTGGTGGGCGCGCATCTCGGCGAGCGCGGCGGCGAAGGCCTCGACGTCGAAGCGTCCGATGCCGGCGATGGACTGCTTGTCGGGCAGGTAATGCACCATCACGCCGAAGCCCTGCGTGCCCTGCGCGTGGGGCGCATCCGGCGGAGCCGGCCGCGTCGCGACGGCCAGCCCCGCCCACGCGACCAGCCCGAGCGCCAGCACTGCAAGCGCGCGAAGAAGGGGCAGGGCGCGGTTCGTCATGACGTGGCCTGCGCCAGCGAAGCGGCGTTGCGCTTCAACGTGAAGTAGCTCGCGGCCACCGCGCCCGGCGTGCAGGCCCGCGAGAGCGACCAGGTGGGGCGTGCGCGCTCGTGGTGGGCCAGGTAGCGCTCGATGCCGCCGAGGCCGCCGAATTCGTTGCCGATGAAGAACGCGTAGCCCGCGAAGAGCTCCCGGTGCACCGGCAGGTCCGAGAGCAGCAGCGGCACGCCCAGCGTGGCCGCCTCCGCGGCCGACAGGTTGAAGCCCTCGAAGGTGGACAGCGAGATGAAGGCGGTCGCTCCCTGGTACAGACGCAGGAGTTCTCCCCGCGACACCAGCCCCCGATGGCGCACGCAGGCGCGGAACGCGGGCGCCATGGCCGAGACCATGCGTTCGACCTCGCGCGCGCCGTTGCCCGTGATGTCCAGGTAGTCGACCAGGCCCTGGCGCTTCATGCGCACGAAGAGCTTCAGGATGCCCTCGAAGTTCTTGTGCGGGTAGTAGTGGTACGCGGCGATCAGGTAGCGCCCGCCGGGCGCGATCAGGCTGCCGGCGCTATGGGCGACGGCGCCCGCATCCACGGGATTGAAGATCACCGCGGCGTGCGCGCAGCGCGTGAAGTGCCGCTCGAAATCCTGCTGGCTGCTGCGGCTGATGAAGACCACGTCGGCGGCGCTGCGCGCGAGGCGGTGCAGGTTCCAGTCGAGCCACAGGCGCTTGAGCAGCGTGAAGTACTGCGGGTACGACTTGTACTGCACGTCGTGCACCACCACGATCGAATCCCGATGGCGGCCGAAGGGCGCCAGCAGCGAGAAAGGCAGGAAGTAGTTCGGGAACAGCGAGTACACCCGCTCCCCGCGCAGCCACCCGAGCGCCAGGTGGACGTTGTAGAGCAGCGTGTCGAGGATGAAGCGGCTGATCTTCAGCCGCCGTGCCGCCGCGTAGAGGCGCGGATGGCGCTCGCTGATCGGCTGCACGTGGTGCTCCGGTGCGCCGCGCATGCTCTGCAGCAGCACCTCGGACACGTTCAGCACCCCGCCCGCCGACGCGTTGAGCCGGATGGTGTCGTAGAAGAGATAGGTGGCCATGGTCGCTCCCGTTTGCGTGCGTTCTCATGCCGTCGGCAGGCCGGCGCGTGCCGGGCCTGTCGGTGGTGTGGGGCGGGCTGCCGGTCTGCGGAACCCCGACGCGAGGCTGCCGGCGACGACGGCCGCGACCAGCCCCGAGACGGCGAACGGTCCCCAGCCGAGGATCGGCCCGCGCAAAAAGGGCACGTAGGCGGCCAGCAGCACCAGTGCGCAGAGGTAGCCGGTCGTCAGCGTGCGCTGCGGGTCGATGGCCTTGTCGACGAAGCGAAAGCCCGCCGAGACCGCGAAGCCCAGCAGCACCGGGCCCGCCAGGCCGAAGTCGAAGTACGCGGTGGTGAAGGGCGGCAGCGACAGGTTGCTCTGCGAGAAGTTGCCCAGCACGGCCGGCCAGCCGAGCGGGTCGAACTCCGGGAACATCTTCAGCTCGCGCGGCAGGACGAAGGAAAAGGCCGAGAGCAGGTAGCGCCCGTAGCCGAGATCGGGGGAAGGCGCACGCTCCAGGATGCCCGCGACGACGAACATCGCATCGAAGTCCAGGCTGAAGGGGTAGGTCGCCAGCTCCGCCCCCCACATGGCGTCCCGCGAGATCAGGTTCAGCACCGGGCCCAGGCCGGCAATGGCGCCGAAGATCACGCCGGCGAGCGTCCACCGGTGGCTGCGCCCCAGGGCATGGATGAGCAGCGGCAGCAGCCCGATCAGGATCACCTGCCGCGCCGTGTTGACCGGGTTCGCGGCGAAGGCGGCCAGCGCGAAGGCAAGGCCCGCGGCGCACCAGGCCCGCAGCGTGCGCTGGCGCAGGGCGTGGATCGCGAGCACCACGAAGCACATCAGCACCACGAGCTTGGGCATCGTGGAATAGACGATGTACTGGACCGGCGTGCTCTCTTCTCCCCCCAGCGTGCCGCGCGCCACGAAGTTCATGTCGGTATGAAGGAAGAGCGCGGCGAACGCCACCTCCAGGCAGCCCAGCAGCAGGAAGGGGTGGGCGACGCCGGCGGCGCGCGCGCGCTGCGCCGGCCAGGGCGCGGCCGTCGGCGCGGGCAGGCCCAGCCGAGCGGCTTCCACCCCGGCCATGTACAGCAGCACGAGCATCAGTGCCTGCGTGTGCGCGGCCGGCCCGACGATGCCGACCTCCCAGAAGTCGACATCGGCCGCAATCTGCATCGCCGGGGCCAGCGAGAAGTAGACGAGAACCACCGTGTAGTGAAGCAGCAGGAACACGCTGCCGCCGGCGGCGCCCAGCATCGACAACTGCACCAGCGCCAGCACGCACACGACCCCGTAACCCCAGACGGGATCGATGAGCCCGCACAGCGCGGCGCAGACGATGCCGGACCAGAAGACGAGGGTTCTCATGGCAGGGTCCGGTTCTTCAGGCGTGCGCGGCCTCGGCGGCGGTCCGGGGGATCGCCTGGTAGTCCGCATAGGTGCGGCGCAGGCCTTCGGCCAGCGGCACCGTCGCGCGCCACCCGAAGCTGGCCGCGCGCGACACGTCCAGCAGCTTGCGCGGGGCGCCGTCGGGCTGTGCCAGGTCGTAGCGGATGCTGCCCTCGTAGCCCACGACCTCACGGATGTGCTCCACCAGCTCGGCGATCGAGACGTCCTCGCCCGTTCCGAGATTGATGTGGCCGCGCATCGGGTCGGTGTGCTGGTCGTAGGCGGCGCGCGACAGGTTCATCACGTCCAGGCAGCCCTCGACCATGTCGTCCACGTACAGGAACTCGCGCCGCGCCCGGCCGCTGCCCCAGATCAGCACGCTCGGCGTGCGGCTGATCTTGGCCAGGTGAAAGCGCTGGATCAGCGCGGGCACCACGTGGCTGTTCTCCAGGTGGTAGTTGTCGCCGGGGCCGTAGAGGTTGCTCGGCATCACGCTGCGGAAGTCGACGCCGTGCGTGGCGCCGTACTGCCGGTTGTAGCTCTCGCAGAGCTTGATGCCCGCGATCTTGGCGATCGCGTAGGGCTCGTTGGTGGGCTCGAGCTTGCCGGTGAGCAGGGCGTCTTCGCGGATCGGCTGGTCGGCCAGCCGCGGGTAGATGCAGCTCGAGCCGAGGAACAGCAGCCGCTTGATGTTGGCCAGAAAGGCCTGGTGCGTGAGGTTCGCCGCGATCAGCAGGTTCTCGTAGATGAACTGCGCGGGGTAGGTCATGTTGGCGTGGATGCCGCCGACCTTCGCCGCCGCCACGTAGACCTGGTCGACGGGCTCGCTCGCGAAGAAGCGCGCAACGGCCGCCTGGTCGAGCAGGTCGAGCTCGGCGTGGCTGCGCGTGACGACGTCGTGGCCCAGCTCGCGCAGGCGCCTCGTGAGCGTCTGGCCCACCATCCCGCGATGACCGGCAACATAGATTCGCATGGCGTTCTTTCAGTGAAGGAGGGGGTGAGCTCGGGTCTCAGCGCGAACCGCGCGCTCCGAGCACGACACGGAAGGTCTTCAGCAGGATCACGAGGTCGCGCAGCAGCGAGAGCGTGGCGACGTACTCGGCGTCCATGGCCGCGCGGCGGCGGTAGCTCACTTCGTTGCGCCCGCTGATCTGCCACAGGCCGGTGATGCCCGGGCGCACGGCGCAGTAGTACGCCCAGTAGGGTCCGTACAGTTCCTTCTGGGCAAACATGCACGGGCGCGGGCCGACCATGCTCATGTCGCCCTTGAGCACGTTCCAGAACTGCGGGAATTCGTCGATGCTGTAGCGGCGCAGGAAGGCACCGAAGCGCGTGATGCGCGGGTCGTGTTCGAGCTTCTGGAACTTCTCCCATTCGCGCCGGGCCGCGTCGTTCTCGCGCAGGTGCCGCGCCAGCACGGCATCGGCGTTGGGCGCCATGGTGCGGAACTTGTAGAAGCGGAAGATCCGTCCGTTGCGGCCGTAGCGCGGCTGCACGTAGATGGCCGGGGCGCCCGAGGTCAGCAGCACGCCGACGGCGATCAGCGCGTAGGCCCAACCCAGGAACAGGAAGAAGGCGCCCGCCAGGACGATGTCCATCGTGCGCTTGGCAACCTGCAGGAGCCGCGAGCCGCCCACCGGCACGGGGCGGGCGGCGGTACGCTGCGGCGTGCGTGACAGGTGCGTGCTCATGATGTCGCGCGCTCCGGTTCGGCGTGGGCGGTGTGCCCCAGCGCGGGCGGATAGATGTTCGGCGGCAGGCGGTGGGGGCCGTAGTCGTAGCCGTAGGCGCTGTGGCGTTGCCGCGCGTCCTGCGCGTTGAGCACCACGCCGTGGAACGACGCGCCCACGTGCGCCAGCCGCTTCGCACTCTCCACCAGGTCGCCCAGCTCGCTGTCGCCGGCGCGGGCCACGAGCATCAGCGTGCCCATGTCCGGCGCCATCGCCACGGTCTCGGTCGCCAGCAGGATGGGCGGTGCATCGACGACCACGGCGTCGTAGAGCGCCGAGAGGGTTTCCAGCAAGCGCGTGAACGCGCTGGCGCCCAGCATCGTGGCGGGATCGAGCGGCAGCTTGCCGGTGGTGATCACGTCCAGGTGCGGCAGCACCTGCACGTGAACCGCCTGTGCGAGCGTGCAGGTGCCGGCGATCAGCTCCGACAGGCCGGCGGCGGGCTTCAGCCCGAACTGGCTCGCCACGGTGCCGCGGCGCATGTCGGCATCGATCAGCAGCACGCGCTTGCCCGAGGTCGCCAGCACGGCCGAGAAATTCGTCGACAGGAAGGTCTTGCCCGCGCCCGGCGTCGCGCTGGTCAGCAGGATGCGGTTGTTCGGTGCCGCGGCCGTCAGGAAGCCCAGCGTGGTGCGCAGCCTGCGCACGCCTTCGAGCGCCGGGTCGTCCGGGTGCTGGGCCGCCAGCAGCTTCAGCCCGGGCCGGCCCTGGCGGATGGCGCGATCGAGCGCGCCTTGCCGCGTGCTGAGCGCGATCGTGCTGTAGACGTTCAGGCCCGTGCGCATCTCGATCTCGTCGGGGGTGGCGACCGTGTTCTTGAGCACCTTGCGCAGGATCGCGATGAGCGCGCCCAGGAACAGCCCCACGACCAGCGCCAGCGCCATCACGATCACCGCCTTGGGCCGCACCGGCTTCTCCGGCGACAGCGCCTGGTCGAGCACGCGCACGTTGCCGATGCGGCCTTCGCGGGCCAGGCGCATCTGCAGTGAGCTGTTCAGGAGCGATGCGTAGAGCTCGGTGTTGACCTTGATGTCGCGCTGCATGCGCAGCGAGTTCTGCTGCAGCATCGGCATGCGGCGGATGCGGGTGTCCACGCCGCCCAGCTCCCTGCGCAACGAGGCGATCTGCGCGTCGAGCGTGATCAGCATCGGGTGCGCGCTGGTGAAGCGGCTCGCCAGGTCGAGGCGCTTCTGGCGCGCGTCGAGCAGCTTGGCCTGCAGGTCGACGTTCTGCGACAGCGCGTTGCGCGCCTCGTCGTCCAGGCTGATGGTTCCGTTCTGGTTGCGGTACTGGTTGTAGGCCTCTTCGGACTGTTCCAGCTGCTGCTTGAACTTGGGCAGCTCGGTGCCCAGAAAGTCCAGCGTGCGCTCGGCCTGCGCGGTCTTCTGGTCGATGTTCTGGCGCATGTACAGGCGCGCCACCTCGTTGAGCAGGTTCGCCAGATGGGCGCGGTCGTCGGTCTGCCAGCTCACATCGATCACGCTGGACTGCTTGCCCTTCTCGATCACGCGCAGCTCGCGCTGCAGCTCGAGCATGGTGAGCTGCGTGGAATGCCGCGTCAGCTCGAAGGCGCCGCCGGGCCGGGCGTCGAACGAGGCCACCAGCAGGTGGACCGTGCCGCCGGGCACCGAGCTGTCCAGCGGCACGCCGGCCTGGCCCTGCAGCGGCGTGTCGAGGTCGGGGTGCGTCAGGGTGTATTTGCCGTCGGTGCCGGCAGTCAGCAGGAACTTCTTGCCCTCGAGGGCCGGCGGCACGTCCATCTGCGCGACCGCGATCTGCTCGGTGCCCGACACATAGCCGCGCAGGCCGAAGAAGCCCGGCGTGGACAGCGTCTTCGAATGCCGCGCCATGAAGGCGCCCACGACCGGGATGTAGTGCGGCCGCGCCTCGATGAACAGCTTGGTGTTGTCGATCGCCTGGCCGAGCACCAGCCGCGACTTCAGGATCTCGGCCTCGCCCGAGGTCGGCGTCTTCACGCCCACGCCGTTGACCGCGGCATCGCCCGCGCCGGCGGGCGCACGGTCGGCATCCTCGAGCTGGATCAGCACGTTGGCTTCGTACACCCGCGGCCCGAAGAGCGCGTAGCCCGCGCCCAGCACCAGCACCACGGCAGTCACCGAGGCGATCAGCCACCGGTTGTCCAGCAGCAGGTCGACGTGCTCCTTGAACCGCGAGTGGGCGCGCTCGGGTTCCGGGCTGAAAGGAGCGGGAAGCGGGGGGTACCAACGCGCATTCATGGGCTTCACCTTCTTGTTCGTTTTCGGGCCGGGGCGCCGTGCGGCTTACCTGCTGCGGGCGGTGTCGCGCGCGAGGTTGACCACCTGGGCGGCGGGAAGAATCAGGTTGGCGACCCGGTTCCACGAGACCAGCGGCACGCGGTCGACGTAGACCACGTCGCGCGGCTTCAGCTCGAAGCGGTCGGCCAGCGCGAGCGCGGTCGGGTTCTTCGCGTTCAGGCTGAAGATCTGCGGCGCGTCGGACGTCTGCGGCGAGTTGCGGATCACGTAGATCTGTCCGGGGTCGGCCGAGAACAGGTCGGGCCCGCCCGCATCGCCGAGGGCCTCGTTCAGGCTCATGCGGCCGTTGCGCATCAGCAGCGCCGAGGGCCGCACGATCTCGCCCATCACGTAGATGCGGCTGTCGTCCCGGCTGCCGACGTACACGACGTCCCCGTTGCGCAGCGGAATGTTGTTGGCGTCGGCGCCGAAGCGCTTGAGCTGCAGCATGTCGATGGCCACCGTGCGCTCGCCGCGCGTGAGCATCACCTGCGAACGGTCGCCCACGGCGGTGATGCTGCCCGCGCGGTTGAGTGCCTCGGACAGCGTCATCGGGATGTCCGTGAAGATCTGCAGACCCGGCGTGCGCACCTCGCCCTCGACATAGGCGCGCTGGCTGCGGAACGACTGGATGCGCACGCTGACCAGGGGCGCCTTGATGATCTTGCCGATGCGGTTCGCGATCAGCTCCGACGCGCCGCTCTCGGTCAGCCCCTGCAGCCGGGTGCGGCCGATGTAGGGAAAGCTGATCTCTCCCGCGGCATCGACGATGAAGCCCGGCGCCACGGTGACGCCGGTCGGGTCGCTCTGCTGCGCGATCACCGCGCCCAGGTTGGGCTGCAGCTCGGGGTTGTTGTAGACGGTGATGCCCACCACGTCTCCCGGCCCGATGGTGTAGGCCGAGGGCCGGCCGAACAACGCCTTCACCTCGGGCGGGAGGCCCGTGTTCAGGGCGAGCTGCGCGCGGATCAGCTCCGGCGTGATGGCCTCCACCCGACCGGTGCCGCCGGCTGTGCCGTTGCCCGATTGCAGCGGGCCCGGCGTGCCGAAGCCGGGCGCGCAGCCGCACAACCCGAGCGACAGCAGCAGCGCCATGGCGCGCGACCGGAAGCGGCCACCGGGCAGGGCGCGGGCGCCCTCGGTGGCGAGGAGGCGCTCGCCGCGCGGATTCGCTGGGGTGACGGTTTTCATGAGTCTCTCCTTGGCTTCGGTTGTTGTTTCAAGGCGCGGCCAGCGTGGCCGCCATGGCGCGCGGGGTGCCTGCCGCCGGGCGGCCCTTCCGCTCGGGGCCGGGGGTGGCCAGGCAGTGCGCGGCGACCCAGTCGCCGACGGATTGCAGAAAGAGCTGCTGGCCCTTCACCGTGCAGACGGTGTGGTCCACCTCGCGCATGAACTCGTACTGCAGGCCCTGCATGAACGGTTCACGGCGCAGGGCGCCGAGCTGGTCGCGGTCGCGGTCGCACACGTGCAGCGATCCCGAGTACAGGAGCTGCACCGCCACCTCGCGTTCGACCAGCCGCTTCATCGTGGCTTCGAACCAGAGCGCATTGACGTTGGGCGGTCGCCGGTCCACGAAGTAGCCCGGCAGCGCCTGGGTGGCCGTGTTGCCCGGCAGATGCCGCAGCACCCAGCGCCGTGCCTTGCCCGGGAACGACGGGTGCAGCGGCGCCGCGAGCGCACGGCGCACCGTGAGCTCCCAGCGCGTGCGCCGCTGGGGAAAGGCAAAGCCGTCGAACAGCGAGAGCGCCACCATGCGCGCGTCCACCGCGGCCGCCGACATGGCGTGCTCCACGCCCGAGCACATGGCCACGGTCACGAACTGGCCGACGCCCAGCATGCGCTGCGCGACATCCATGGCGGCCTGCAGGCTGTGCACGGCGCGCGTCTGCAGGTCGGGCCCGGTGTCCAGCGCGTCGCTGTCGCCGATGCCGCCCAGGTCGAAGCGCAGGCTGCTCACGCCGCGCGCGGCGAGCACGTGCGCCAGCTTCACGTTGATGCGGCGCGGCCCGACGCGGTGGTTCGCGCCCATGTTGAACATCAGGCAGGCGACGGGCGCCGGCACCCGCTGCGCGGGGACGGTGAGCATGCCCATCAGTGCGTTGCCGGGGCCGAAGCACACCGGGGTTTGCGTCAGGTCACTCATGGATGGCTCCCTGCAGGCGGCTGAGCGCATCGGCCGGGACCATCGCGCTGTGCGGATAGGGGTCGGACGTCCAGTCCAGCGGATGGCTCAGGTAGGCCAGGCGCACCGGCATGTGGCGCGACTGCTGCTCGGCCGCCCATTGCGCGGTGGGCGTGTCGTCGGGCGGGGCCAGCACCAGGGTCTCGTGCAGCGCGGTGAGCGGCAGCGATTGCGGTGTGAGGGCGCGCAGCTGCGCCTGCAGCGCCGGCGAGAGACGCACGCCGAGCGCTTCTTCTGGCAGCGCGTCCGGCTCCCGCTCGAGGCTGCGGCGCCACGACAGGTCGGGGATGCAGAAGGTCGTGTCGATCGCCGCGACATGCCGCTCGCGCAGCAGGCGCGCATAGCCCTGGCCGTCGATCACCGGCTCCCAGAGCACCAGCCGCGCCGGATCGCACAGCCCGTTGCGTGCGGCCAGCACGGCCAGTGTGGCGCCCAGCCGCGCGCCGATCCACACGATGGCGGCGTCGGGCGCGTGCCGCCGCAACTCCTCGTGCGCGGCGCACAGGTCGCGGCGCCAGCCGTCGAGTTCGCCTTCGCTCTCGTCGCCCGGCGAGTCGCCGGAGCCGTAGAAGTCGAAGCGCAGGGTGGCGACGCCGGCGCGCGCGAGGCGTTCGGCCAGCACCTTGAAGAAGCGATGGGTGCGCAGGCCCTCCTGCCCGAAGGGCGGGCACAGCAGCACCGCGGTGTGTTCGCCGCGGTCTTCGTCGGGGGCGTGGAACAGGCCGAAGACCTGGCGCGAGGCCGGTCCGAACATGAGCGGCGTGAAGAGGGTCATGCGACACCCCCTGCGCATCGCGCGTCGGCCATTCCCCTGAGCGCGCTCAGGGAGGGCATGGGACCCATGGGACCGCCCTCGAAGCCGGCCCCCGAGGCCTGGACGCGGGCTTCGGTGTGGCGCCATTCGGCGAGCGAGCCCACGCTGTCCGCCCGCGCGGGTGCCGGCCCCAGCACCAGCACCAGCGTGCGGCCGGCCACCGGCAGCTCGACGCTGCGGCAGTCCGGCGCCAGGCCCACCTCGAAGCTTTGCGACGACACCAGCAGGCCCACGCCGATGGCCTTCAGGCAGGCTTCCTTGCGGGTCCAGCAGGTCAGGAAGGCGCGGTCGCGTTCGTGCGCGGGCAGGGCGGCCAGTGCCTCCTGCTCGCGCCGTGTGAAATGCGCCGCCGCGAGGGATGCCGCATCCGGCACCGGGCGCAGCAGCTCGACATCGGCGCCCAAGGGCCCGCGCCCGCCGATGGCGATCAAGGCCAGGCCCTGGCTGTGGCTCAGCGAAAACTGGGTGCGCGGATGGCCCGCGAGCGACGGCTTGCCGAAGGCGCCGGTGGTCAGTGCCAGCGCGGCGTGCGGCAGGCCGGTGTGGTCGCACAGCGCCTGGCGCAGCGCGACATGGGCCGCCTCGAAGCGCTGCCGGTCGACGGGAAACCGCAGGCGCCCGGCGCGCGCGCGCTCGTCGTCCGACAGGACCCGGGCGGCCAGGGCGTCGGTGAAGTTGTCCAGGTCGACGTACCGGCAGACCGGTGCGTCGATGGTCAGTGCGCTGGCGGCGCTGGTCATGGTCACCCCTTGCGCAGCCAGCTGCCGAGTGCGCCGAGCAGCCCGCCGCGCTGCGCATGCACGGCCGTGCCTGCGGCCAGGTCGGCGAGGTCCGAGGGCACGCCGTGCGGGGTGCCGTGCGCCGAAGAGGCGATCTGCCCGAGGTTCTCGAACAGGTAGCGACGCGGCTCCACGCGGTGCCCCAGCGTCTGCGCGGCCTGCTGCACGGCGCGCAGCACCAGCAGCGAGTCGCCGCCGAGGTCGAAGAAGTTGTCGCTGGCGCGGATCTCGTCGACGTCGATGCCGATCACGTCGGCCCAGATCTGCGCGAGTTGTGCGTGCTCGGGGCTGAGCAGGCCCCGCTTCGCCTCGCGCGCGTCGCTGTCGCTGTCATCGACCGGCGCGCTCTTGTCCGTATCTTCGGCTGCCAGCTTGCGCAGATAGCGCGCGCTGGGCGAGCCTTCGGTGCTGGCGATTTCCGCGAGCGTGGCCTCCGGATGGTCGGCGACGCGGGCCAGCACTTCGAGATAACGCTCGCGCAGCTGGGCGCCGGTCTCGCGCAGGTACACGTCGGCGTTGTAGAGCAGCGCGCCTTCCAGGCCGTGCGGCTTGTCCATCAGCCACACGCCGATGTCGTCGGTGGCGCCGTGCTGCATCACGTGCACCTGGCGGGTCTGCAGGCTGCCGACGGTGCGCGCGCGTTCGCGTGCGTCCTGGAACGAGAACATCGCCTGGTAGGGCCCGGCGTGCTTGATCTGCCCCGCATAGCCGGGCTCGGCCATCAGGCGCTCGAAAGGCACCTGCTGGTGGTTCATCATCGACAGCAGCTCCTGCTTCACGTAGCGCATGAAGTCGGGCAGCGGCAGCGCCATGTCGACCGCGAGCGAGACCGGCAGCACGTTGTTGAAGAAGCCCATGACGTCTTCGGTCTCGGCCTGCTGGCGACCGCGCACCGGGTTCGCGATGACGATGGCGTCGTTGCCGGTCGCCTGGGCCATGGTCAGCGCATAGATGCCGAAGGTCAGCATGCTGAGCGTGACGTCCATGTCGCGCGCCACCTCGCGCAGCCGCTGCGTGCTCTGCAGGTCGATGTGGATCCAGTGCGCGCCGCCTTGGCCGCTCTTGCCCGCGCGGCGCGGCATGTCGGTCCGGGGCGGCCGCACGGCTTTGGCGCCCGCGAGCCGGCCGCGCCAGAACGCGAGCTGCTCCTCGCAAGCAGGCTCGGTCAGCCACTTCTCCAGCCACTCGGCATAGTCGCCGTGGGTGGTGGCGAGCGCGGGCAGGTTATGGGGGCGGCCGCGTTCGGCGGCGTCGTAGAACGCGCCCAGCTCGCGCTGCATCAGGTCGAAGGACCAGCCGTCCCAGATCAGGTGGTGCGGCACGAACAGGAAGACGTGCTCGTTGTCGTCGAGCTGGAACAGGGTCGCGCGCATCATCGGCGCGCTGTGGATGTCGATCGGCTGGTCTGCCAGCACCTGCATCTGCTCGGCCAGCTCGGCCTCGCGCTGGTCAGCGGGCAGGCCGCGCAGGTCGACCCGCGGCAAGGTGAATTCCACCGACGCCGCGATCGACTGGATCGGCCGGCCGCTGTCCTCGTCGAAGCCGATGCACGTGCGCAGCGAGGGCTGGCGGCGGATCATCTCGCGCAGTGCGCCTTCGAAGCGCGCCGCGTCCAGCTTGCCGGTGAGCCGCTGCGCCGAGGGGGCGTTGTAGACCGAGCGGCCCGTGTACAGCTGCTCCATGAAGCGGATGCGTTCCTGCGAGGGCGTGAGCGGCGCGCTGCGGCGATCGGGGTGGCAGGCAATGGGCGCCTGCAGGCCGACGCCCGCGCCCTGCAGGGCCTCGATGACCGCGGCCAGCTTCTCGGCCGTGGGCGCCTCGAACAGCGAGCGCAGTGGCAGCGTGACCTGGAACTCGCGGCTCAGCAGCGTGGTGAGCCGCGCGGCCAGCAGCGAGTGGCCGCCCATGGTGAAGAAGTTGTCGTGCATGTCCAGGCCGGGCAGGCTCAGCACCTTCTCCATGATCGCGAGCACCTGGCGCTCGTGCGCGTTGCGCGGACCGGCGCCGCGCCGCACTTCGTCGCGTGCCACCGCCTGCGGCGGCGGCAGCGAGACGCGGTCGACCTTGCCGTTGGGCAGCGTCGGCAGGGCGTCGAGCGTCACCACGTGCTGCGGCAGCATGAAGGCCGGCAGGTGCTTGCGCAGGTGCACCATCAGCGCATCGAGGTCGAAGCCGGCGCCCGGCACCAGCGCCAGGTAGGCCACCAGGCGCACGTCGCCGGGGGTGTCCTCGCGGGCCACGACCACGCTGCGCGAGACGCCGGCGACTTCGCAGCAGCGCACCTCGATCTCGCCGGGCTCGATGCGGTAGCCGCGCACCTTCACCTGGAAGTCGAGCCGGCCGAGGTGGTCGAGCAGCCCGTCGTTGCGCCAGCGGCCGCGGTCGCCGGAGCGGTAGACCTTCTTCGTGGTGCCGAAGATGCGCACCGTGACGAAGCGCTCGGCAGTCAGCGCGGGGCGGTCGAGGTAGCCCAGCGCGACGCCTTCGCCCGCGATGCAGATTTCGCCGGGCACGCCGATCGGGCACGGTTGCAGGTCGGCATCGAGGATCCAGATCTCGGTGTTGTCGACGGGCCTGCCGATCGACACGCCGCGCGAAGCGATCTCTTCGGGGCGCACATGCCAGGCCGTGGAGTACACGGTGGTCTCGGTCGGGCCGTAGCCGTTCCACAGCCCTTCCATGCGCTCGCACAGCGCCAGCGCCATGCTTGGGCGCAGCGCCTCGCCGCCGGTCCAGCCGCGGAAGCCGGGCGTGCCGCCGGCCCACTGGGCATCGAGCAGCAGCTGCCACATGCCGGGCGTGGCCTGCAGCAGCGTGATCTGTTCGTCGTCGAGCGCCTGCGAGAGGCGGTTGCCGTCCATGGCGACCTCGCGCTGCACCATCACGAGCTCGGCGCCCGTTGCCAGCGGCAGCAGCAGGTCGGGCACGGCCATGTCGAACGACAGCGTGGTGACGGCGGCGATGCGGTCGGACGGGCCGACGCCCGATTCGCGCTGCATCCACTGCAGCAGGTGCGCCACGCCCCGGTGGTGCGCAATGACGCCCTTGGGCAGGCCGGTCGAGCCGGAGGTGTAGATCACATAGGCGGCGTCTTCGGAGCCCGGGTCGTCGCTGCTCGGCGGCAGGGCGTCGCCCGACAGGTGGCGCCAGGCGGTGTCGCGATCGATCTCGAAGATCCGCTGCTCGGCGTCGGCGCGCCAGTCGCGAGGCGCCACCGCGATGTCGGACGAGGTCAGCATCAGGCTGAGGGTGGCGTCGCTGGCGTAGTGGTCCAGCCGCGCCTGCGGAAACGCGGTGTCCAGCGGCACGTAGGACGCGCCCGCCTTGAGGATGCCCAGCATCGCGACGACCATCTCCAGGCTGCGCTCGAGGCACAGCCCCACGCGTTGGCCGCGGCCCACGCCGCGCGCGCGCAACGCACGCGCCAGGCGGTTGGACAGCGCATCGAGTTCGCCGTAGCTGCAGCTGCGCGCACCGTCGCGCACCGCCGGGCGGTGGGGCTGCAGCGGCACGCGCGCCACGAAGCCGGCATGCGCCAGCGGCGCGCCGCGCAGCGGCACGCGCGCGGGCTGCAGCGCCAGCAGCGCGCGCGCGGCGCCGGCCGACAGCACCTCGAGCCCGCCGATGGTTTCGTCGGGCTTGTGCGCGGCCGACTGCAGCACGCACTCGAACATGTCGAGCCAGCGCTCCACGCTCACGTCGTCGAACAGGTCGGTGTTGTATTGCGCCTCGATCTGCAGGCTGCCGGCGTGCGGGCGCAGGTTCACGAAGAGTTCGAAGTTCTCGTAGCGGCGGGCGATGGTGTCCTGCACCACGTCCAGCGTGGTGAACGCCTGCGCGCTGCTCGCCACGTCGGGGTCCACGTTGAAGGCCACGCTCACCAGCGGCAGCCGGCTCGGGTCGCGCACGAGCGACAACTGGCCCAGCAACGCGCCATAGGTGAGGGCCTGGTGGTCGAAGGCGTCGAGCACGGCGGTGCTGCATTCGTCCATCAGCGCGTCGAAGCGCGTGGCGGCATGCACGGCGATGCGCAGCGGCAGCAGGTTCACGCAATGGCCGACGAGGCCGGGCACGTCGTGCGCGAGCTGGCCCGAGGTCGGGATGCCGACGACGATGTCTTCCTGGCCCGTGAGGCGGTGCAGCGTCGCGATGAAGCCGCTGAACAGGCCCGTGAACAGGCTGACGCCGGCCTTGGTGCTCGCGGTGCGCACGGCGCCGACCACGCGCCGGTCGAGCAGGCGTTCGGCGCGGCGCGAGTTGAAGGTGCGGGCGGCCGGGCGGGGGCGGTCCAGCGGCAGGTCGAGCACCGGCTGCGTGGTGCCGGAAAAGCGCGCCAGCCAGTAGTCGATGTGCGCCTGCATGTCGGGGCTCGCGGCGGCGACGGCTTCCTCGGCGGCGAAGTCCGCGAACAGCGGCGCGGCCTTGAGCTTCAGCCCGGTGCCGGTTTCTTCGGCATAGAGATGGCCCAGCTGCTCGGTGATGACCGCCCACGACCAGCCGTCGCAGACCACGTGGTGCGCCGACATCACGAGTTCGTGCTCGGCATCGCCCAGGCGGTACAGCACCGCCCGGAACAGCGGACCGTGTTCGAGCGAGAACGGCGTGCACACCGCCTCGGCGTGGGCCGCGCCCAGCGCCTGCGTGAGGGCTTCCGGCGCCAGCCCGCCCAGGTCCTGCCGGACCAGGTGGTTCCCGCCGGCGGGGCTGACCAGCATGAAGGTGCCGTCCGGCGAGATCGTGGCGCGCAGCGCCTGGTGGCGCTCGAGCAGGCGGTCGGTGGCGCGCGCCAGGGCCGTGCCGTCGAGCATGCCGCGCAGGCGCAGCACGACCGATTCGTTGTAGGCCATCGAGGCCTCGGTGCTCATCGTGGCGCCGAGCCAGATTTCGCGTTGCGATTCGGTCGTCGGAATGATGCATTCGACGAGGCCACCACTCGCGGTGGGCTTGAGTGCGGCGTTCATGCTGCGGCCTTTCCGTTGATGAGGCGCTCGTGCGAGGCGGCGTCTTCGGGTACGTGCCAGAACGGCCGGCCGTCGCTGTCGCGGGCCAGCACGCTGCCGTCTTCGACGGGCTTGCGCGCATCGAAGCGGGTGGGGGCGGGAGCGCGGCGCGGAAGGAAGCCGGACTCCTGCATCTCGGCGACCGATTCCTTGAAGGCGCTCTGAATGAAAGCGATGTCCTCGGCGCTGTGCGCGCTCGTGAGGAAGCACGGGAAGTTGTCCAGGATGTGCACGCCGCGGCTGCGCATCATGGCGAACAGCAGGTCCTGCAGCGGGTGGTCTTCGAGCCAGCTCACGCGCCACAGCGACGAGAAATGACGGATCGCGAGCGGCGCGCCGACCTCCTCGCACCAGCCCGAGAGTTCCGCGGCCATGGCGGTCGTGCTGGCGTTGAGCCCGGCCTGCAGCGCGGGCCCGGCCTCCTTCAGGTGCATGAGCGAGGCCTTGGCCGCGGCGAGCGCGAGCGGATGGCGCACGAAGGTGCCGGCGAAGTAGGTGACGCCGACGCCCGGGATCGAGTCGTCGCCGTACTGCCAGGCGCCGCCGTCGAGCGCGTCCATGAACTCGCGCTTGCCGGCGATCACGCCGACCGGGAAGCCGCCGCCGATCACCTTGCCGTAGGTGGCGAGGTCGGCGCGCACGCCGAACAGTTCCTGCGCGCCGCCCAGCGCGGTGCGAAAGCCGGTGATGACCTCGTCGAAGATGAGGCAGCAGCCGTTCTTCGCGGTGATGTCGCGCACGTCGTGCAGGAACTCGCGCGGCTGGAAGTCGGGGCGGCGGCTTTGCACCGGCTCGACCAGCACGGCCGCCAGGTCTGCGGCGTTGTCGCGGATGAAGGCGAGCGCCTCGGGCGTGCCGTAGTCGAGCACGCGGATGTCGCCGAACATGCCGCTCATCACGCCGGGCGCGGCCGACAGGCCCTTGCCGCCCTTGCCGGCGCGCACCAGCACTTCGTCGAAGGTGCCGTGGTAGGAGCCCGTGAAGGCCACCACCGTGCTGCGTCCGGTGACGGTGCGCGCGATGCGCAGCGCCGCCATCACGGCTTCGGAGCCGGTGTTGCACAGGCCGGCGCGCTCGCTGCCCGTGAGTTCGCAGATGAGGCGGGTCACGTCGGCCGCAAGCGGATGCTGCGGCCCGATCTCGTAGCCCGCATCGAGCTGGGCCCGCACGGCGTCCTGCACGAAATCGGGTTGCCAGCCGAACAGGTTCAGCCCGAAGCCGTTGAGTGCGTCGACGTACGCGTTGCCGTCGATGTCCCACATCTTCGAGCCCTTGGAGCGCTCGATCACGATCTGGTAGGTGATCTCCTTGGTCAGCGGGCGAAAGCCGTTGACCACGCGCGGGTCCGCCATGTGGGCGCGGTTCTCCTCGGTGAAGCGCTTGCTCTTCTGCGTGCGTTCGACATAGCGCCGCACGAAGGTGGCCAGCCGCGCCTTCTGCCGCGCGCTGGGTTCGGCGCTGCGCTGGGTGTGGATGCGGGCGATGGCGCCGAAGGCCTTGTTGACGTCGTAGCGCAGCGGTGCCTCCGTGGGCTGTGGCTGTGGCTGCGCGACGGGCACGGCCTCTGCCACCACGGGCAGCGCTGCCGCCACCGGAACGGCGGCGCCGGACAGGAGCGCGAGCTGCTGGCGCATCAGTTCCATCTGCTGCGCGATCACCTGGTTCAGCAGGCCGGTGGGCTGCGGGAGCCCTTGCGATGGGGCTTGCATGGCGGTTTGCACCACAGGTGTCGCAGGCACGTCGGCCGTGACGGGCGCGGCCACCGGCTCGGCCTCGGGCGGCAGGCTCTGCAGCAGGTATGCGGCCAGCGCGTCGAAGCTGCGGTAGGTTTCCATGAGCTGGCGGAAGCTCAGCTCGACCTTGAAGCGCTTCTTGATCTGCGTGGCGGCCTGGGTCAGCGTGAGCGAGTCCATGCCGATCTCGCCGAACGGGGCGTGGCCCTCGGCCTGCGCCATGTCGATGCCCGAGATGTCTTCGAACAGGGCTCGCAATCGGGCGTCGACCGACGCCGCGCGCGACGCATCGGGCGGCTGGGGAGAAGGCTGGGGCAGGTGAGGCGAGGGCGCGGCAGCGGTCACGATCGGCTCCAATGAAACAGGCAGGACAGACAGAAGGGGCAGGACAGGCGCAAGGGCGGGCGACACCGGCGCGGCAGGCGCGATGTCGACCCACAGACGCTTGCGTTCGAACGGGTAGGTGGGAAGGCACACGCGCCGGGCTCCGGCGCGCGGTGCGAGCAGGGCGAGGTCGACCTCGGCGCCGCAGGTCCACAGGCGCGCGGCGGCGAGGCGCAGGGTCCGGGTTTCGTCGGCCGGTTCGCCGTGCAGCAGCGACACCGCCACGGCGCCGGCCTTCGATGCCGGGGCAAGGCCTGGCAGGCGGTGCTGGCGCACGAGAGCGGCCAGCGTGTTGCGGGGACCGACTTCCACGAAGACCGGATGGGTGGCGTCGCCCGCCGCGTTCTGCAGGGCCGGCGAGAAGCGCACGGTGCCGCGCAGGTGCTGCGCCCAGTAGGCCGGGCTCGTGGCCTCTGCGCTTTCGAGCAGGCGGCCGGTGAACGTGGAGTAGATCGGGATCTGCGGCGCGTGCAGCGCCACCTGGCGCACGAGCGCTTCGAAGGGCGCCACGGCGGCGTCCATCATGGCGGAGTGAAAGGCGTGCGAGGTCTGCAGCAGCCGGCAGGCGACGCCCTCGGCTTCGAGCGCGGCCTGCAGTTCGGCGATGGCCTCGGACGGACCGGCGGCCACGCAGGCGCCGGGTGCGTTCTCCGCGGCGAGCGAGAGCTGGGGCGAGGCCGCGAGCCGAGGGGCCA
This sequence comes from Variovorax sp. EBFNA2, assembly GCF_033802765.1. Classification (NCBI taxonomy): domain Bacteria; kingdom Pseudomonadati; phylum Pseudomonadota; class Betaproteobacteria; order Burkholderiales; family Comamonadaceae; genus Variovorax; species Variovorax sp. EBFNA2. The sequence continues at coordinate 3,960,734 of NZ_CP138496.1, read as the reverse complement.
GCGCCTCCGCGCCGAGCCGCACCGACAGCATGACCCCGGCGGGCTGTGCCTGCATGAGCGCGCCGCGGCGGGCGATGAGCCGGGCGGCATCTTCCAGCCGCATCACGCCGGCGATCACGGCCGCGACGAACTCGCCGACGCTGTGGCCGATGAGCGCGTGCGGACGCAGGCCCAGCGACAGCAGCCGCCGTGCGAGCGCGTACTCAAGCGTGAAGAGCGCGGGCTGCGTGACGGCCGTCGGCGCGAGCGCCTGCGGGTCGGCGGCGAACATGCGCTCGCGCAGGTCGAAGTCCAGTGCGCCGTCGAAGGCGCGCAAGGCGTTGTCGAACGCGGCCGCGAACACCGGGTCGCCGGCATGCAGCGCGCGGCCCATGCCCGGGTACTGCGCACCCTGGCCCGGGAACATCAGCACGGGCTGCGGCGCGCGCTCGGCGATCCGGTCGCTCACGCGCCACGCCGCGTTCTCCGAGCGCAGGGCCTCGATGGCCTGCGCCGCATCGCCGGCCACCACGGCGCGGCGGAAGGCATGGGCCTTGCGGCCGACGCACAGGGTGAACGCCGCGTCGCCGAGGCCCAGCCCGGGCTGTTCTTCCAGGTGCGTCGCCAGCTGCTGCGCCGCGACCGCCAGGGCGGCCTCCGAGCGGGCCGACAGCGCCAGCACATGGACGCCCGGCTGCATGGCGCGCAGCGGCTGCGCCGGCGCTTCCTCGAGCACGACGTGCGCATTGGTGCCCCCGACACCGAAGGCGCTGACCCCCGCGCGGCGCGGCAGGTCGGCCCGTGGCCACGGCTGCAGCTGGTTGCTGACGTGGAACGGCGTGCGCGCAAAGTCGATCGCCGGGTTCGGTGCCGTGAAATGCGCGGTGGGCGGAATCAGTTCGTGGTGCAGCGCCAGCGCCGTCTTGATGAGGCCGGCGGCGCCCGCGGCCGTGACCATGTGGCCCACGTTGCTCTTGAGCGAGCCCAGCGTGCAGTAGCCGCGCGCGTCGGTGTGCTCGGCGTATGCAACGGCCAGCGCCTCGACCTCGACCGGGTCGCCCATCGGCGTGGCGGTGCCGTGCGCTTCCACGTACGAAATGCTGCGTGCGTCCACGTCCGCCGCAGCCAGCGCGGCGCGGATCACCGCGGCCTGGCCGTCCACGCTGGGCGCCGTGAAGCTGGCCTTGGCGCCGCCGTCGTTGTTGACGCAGGCGCTGCGCAGCACGGCATAGATGGTGTCGCCGTCGGCCTGCGCGTCGGACAGCCGCTTGAGCAGCACCACGGCCGCACCGTCGCTGAACACGGTGCCCTTGGCCTGCGCGTCGAAGCTGCGCGTGTGGCCGTCGGGCGAGAGCATCGAGCCCTCGTTGTAGAGGTAGCCGCTGCGCGGCGGGCAGGTGACCGACGCGCCGCCCGCGAGCGCCATGTAGCACTGGCCCGTGCGCAGCGCGTGAAAGGCCTGGGCGATGGCGACCAGCGAGGTCGAGCAGGCGGTGTTGACGCTCACGGCCGGCCCGCGCAGGTTGAGCCGGTTGGCCACGCGGGTGGTGATGTAGTCCTTCTCGTTGGCCAGCATCACCTGGAACTCGCCGACGGCCTCCACGAGGTCGGGCCGCGAGGCCACGTGGCGCTGGAAGTAGGTGGCGTTGTACGTGCCCGCATACACGCCCACGGGGCCCGGCGCTTCGTCGGGCACGTAGCCCGCGCGCTCCAGGCACTCCCAGCAGATCTCGAGGAACACGCGATGCTGCGGATCCATGAGCGCGGCTTCCTTCGGGCCGAGGCCGAAGAAGGCGGCATCGAAGCCCTCGATGCCGTCGATCACGCCGCGTGCCCGCACATAGGCCGGATCGCGGCGCAGCGACTCGCTGACGCCGGCGTCCAGGCTCGCGTCGTCGAAGAAGCTGACGGTGTCGCGCCCGGCCACGAGGTTGTCCCAGAACTGCTCCACGTCGCCCGCGCCGGGGAAGCGGCCGGCGGTGGCGATGAGGGCGATCGGTTCCGGGGCGTCGGCGGCGGCGCGGGCAACGTCTTTTCGCACGGGCAGGGGCTGCAGAACCGGCGATGTCTCCTGGGCCGGCTGCAACTGCGCCGCGATGGCGCCGGGCGTCGGATGGCGGAAGAACAGGTTGGTCGACAGCGGCGGCGCGCCCTCGCGCTGCAGGTCTGCGAGCACCTGCAGCACGAGCAGCGAACTGCCGCCCAGGTCGAAGAAGTTGTCGTTGCGCCCGGCCGTGTCGATGCCCAGCGCGCGCGCGAAGGCGTCGCACACCTGCTGCTCGAGCGCGTCGCGCGCGGCCTCGAAAGGCTGCGCGAGTTCGGGGCGCTCGGCGGCCGGCTCGGGCAAGGCATTGCGGTCGAGCTTGCCGTTGGGCGTGACGGGGAGTTGCGCAAGCCACACCTGCGCCGACGGAAGCATCACCGCGGGCAGGCGGGCCGCCAGGTGCGCGCGCAGCGTGTCCCACGCGAGCTTCTGCGTGCGTGCGACGAGGTAGGCGACCAGGCGCAGCTGGCCGTCGCGACCGGGCCGCGCGACCACGGCGCAGGACTGCACGGCGGGATGCGCAAGGATCGCGGCCTCGACCTCGCCGGTCTCGATGCGGTGGCCATGGATCTTGACCTGGCCATCGATGCGGCCGATGAACTCGAGGGTGCCGTCGGGCAGCCAGCGGGCGAGGTCGCCGGTGCGGTAGAGCCGGTCGCCGGGCGCGCCGAACGGGTCGGGCACGAAGCGCGCGGCCGTGAGTTCGGGTTGCCCCAGGTACCCGCGGGCCAGGCCGTGCCCGCCGATGCACAGCTCGCCCACGAGTCCGCTGGGCAGCAGGGCCAGCGTCGGGCTCAGCACGCGCAGCACGGTGTCCTTGATCGGACGCCCGAGCGGCACCGAGCGCAGGCCCGCCGCGATGGCGGCGCGCTCGATGCGATGGGTGGTCGCGAAGGTCGTGCACTCGGTCGGTCCGTAGCCGTTGCTGAGCGTGAGCCCGGGGAGGGCGTCGAGCGCGCGCTGCACATGGGGTACCGACAGCGCCTCGCCACCCGTGAAGAGGTGCGCCAGGCCCGCGAGGTGCTGCGGATCGCCGTCGACCACGGCGTTGAAGAGCGAGGCCGTGAGCCAGGCGGTGTGCACCTCGTGGCGGGCGATGGTGCGTGCGAGGCCGGCGCCGGTGGGTACCCCTTCGTCGTGGATTACGCAGCGCCCGCCGTTCAGCAACGGTCCCCAGACTTCGAGCGTCGAGGCGTCGAAGGCGAGCGGCGCCGCGTGCAGCATCGCGCGCCCGGGTGCGAGTTCGATGTAGTCGACATCGACCACCAGCCGCAGGACGGCGCGATGGCTGATCTCGATGCCCTTGGGTACGCCGGTCGAACCCGAGGTGTACATGAGGTACGCCAGCGATTCGCCGTCGAGGGCCGGCGGCGTCCACGGTGCAAGGTCCGCGGGGTCTTCGTCAGGCCCGTCGATGCGTACGGCGGCGCGGTTGGCCGGCACGAGAGAGGCGAGCGCATCGGTCGTCACCACCCGGGTCACGCCGGCCTGGTCGAACATGGTGGCGATCCGTTCGGGCGGGAAGTCGGTCGGCACGGGCACATAGGCCGCGCCGGCCTTGAGGATGCCGAGCATGGCGACGATGGCAGCCATCGACCGCTCGAACACCATCCCGACGTTGTCGCCCGCCCGCACGCCCGATTGCTGCAGGCGCCGTGCGAGCCGGTCGCTGCGCGCGTCGAGCTCGCCGTAGCGCATGGCTTCGTCGCTTTCCACCAGCGCCACCGCGTCGGGCGTGGCCGCGGCCCGGCGACGGAACACGGCAGGCACCGTGAGCGACAGGTCGGGCGCGGCGGGCGGTGTGGTCCATGCAGTGAGCTGGTCGTCGCGGTCGGCGTCGGGCAGGGCGCGGATGGTGTCGAGCGCTGCGTCGGGGCGCGCCAGCAGATCGGCAGCGGTGTCGGCGATGGCGGCGAGCAGGCGGGTGGCGCAGGGCGCGTCCATCAGGCGCGCGTCGACGTCCAGATGCAGGCTCGCGGGCAGTTCCGTGCGGGCGTCGAGCCGCAGGTGCCGCAGGTGCGGCAGGGTTTCCGAAGTGCGCTGCATGGCGCGCCGGTCGAGGTCGAACTGGGCCAGCCACGCGCCTGCGGTGGCGGACGCCGGCACTGGCAGGGCCGTGCCCAGCCAGTGCGATTGCAGCAGCACCCAGGCGCCCACGAACAACGTGTCGGGCAGGTGCCCCGTGGCACCCAGCGACGCCAGCCAGCGCTGCGCGAAGCCGGCGTCGAGGGCCAGCGAGACGCCGAGCCGTTCGCCCGCTGCCGCGCGCGCAGGCGGCGAGACGAAAAGATCGCCCAGCGTGGTCTCCGAAGCCATGGTGACTTCCGGTGACGAAGCAATGTGGGTTTCCATGCAATTGCCCGGCTGCAGACTGTGAGTGAAAAAACAATTAATTCGATCGAATTGAATTCAATTGAAAATTGGCCCTGGTTTGTCGCGATCCTAGGAACTTGAGGGAGCGATCGTTGGGGTCTTTTCTCTTTGTTTACATCTGGACATACATATTTCTGAATAGAACTACCTAAATCGTGACGTTTGAGGTACCACGGCCATTGGTCATGGGCGGTTTGTCACCCACTTGTGGAGTCGCGGCGACAGGTCGGTTCGAAACCTCGGCCACGTTTCGCTGGTAAGGCGCTTCTGTTGAAAGTCCGAGTTGCTACATTTTTTCTGTTCAAACCGCGCATTCAAGCCAAAACTTGACGGTTGTTCGGAGATTTTTCGCAAAATGAGTCAAGTTGGATGGCGGTGGCATTCAAGATGCCGACGACTCAAATGGGGTAGATATTTTTCTCCAACGGAAAATTTGATCTGGCTTTCAATTCGTTTTTGATCTATTCATCAATTCGCGTGAAGCCACGAAAATTCGACGAACCTGTTACTTGGTTGCGTTGGATTGTTCAAAAAAAGCAATATCCCGAAGTCACGGGAGAGGGTTTCAATTGAGGTGATGTCAATTGATCTCGAGGAATGAATGGCTACAGAAAATGGGGTACTTTCCCCTCTGTCAGCACACGGAACGCCCGAATACCCCGTGACTGCTTCCGACGGAATTCAGGAAAGCAGCCGCGTTGCGGACCTGGGCATTGATCCCGTTTGATTTCTTTCGCGTGGGCCGGAGGGCCCGGGCGGGCCCGGGATATCGACGCCGCGGGCCCCGCCATTCCGTCCGGAATTCGCCGCCGGACGGTGGCGGCCGTGTTTTGCGGAGGCGGATTTTTCAGGTCGAACGGTCTGCTTTTTTCGACGCCGATGTGCCGCGCGATGCACGACCAGACCCCACACGCAGCGGCCACCGGAACGCGCCCGCCGCCATCGCTGTGGCCGGCACGGTCTCGGGCAGGCGCTTTGTCACGCGCGCAGGCGCGCCAGGGCAGGGCGCATGGCTCCCTCTCAAAAGGGCGCTTCGCTCATGTGCGAAGCCAGGGCGATTCCTAGAATGGCCCTGCGATGCATCGTGAAAAGGGAGTCTTCTCGTTGAAGTGTTGAAGTGTTGAAGTGTTGAAGTGTTGAAGTGTTGAAGGGGAGCCTGAGCGGAGGGCTGCTGTCGGTGCGCACCGACGACGCCTTCCGCCGTGGGCTGCTTGCAGGCGCGTGAGAACGCGCTAGAACGACGAGATCGAACGAAGGAGTGCAGCCATGGCCACCCAACCCGATCTTCCGTCTCCGATCACGCCCGACCTGCCGGTCGAGCCCGACGAAGGGCCGGAGCACGCGCCCGACGAGCCCACCGATCCCGAGCCGCCGCCCAGCGCGAGGTGAGACCAGCGCCTGTTGCGCCTCTTGCTCCGCTCGCGCCGCGCTAAGCTCGCGCGATGGATGAAGTCGATTGCGCCGTCATCGGCGCTGGCGTGGTGGGTCTGGCCGTGGCGCGCGCGTTGGCGCTCGCGGGCCGGGAGGTGTGGGTGCTGGAGTCCGAAGGGGCGATCGGCACCGGAACGAGTTCCCGCAACAGCGAGGTGATTCACGCGGGCATCTACTACCCGCAGGGGTCGTTGAAGGCCACGCTGTGCGTGGAAGGCCGCGACGCTCTCTATGGCTACGCGCAGGCGCGCGGCGTGCCGCACCACCGCTGCGGCAAGCTCATCGTGGCGACGTCCGCCGAACAGGTGAGCCAACTCGACGTGATCCGCGCCAAGGCCGCGGCCAACGGCGTGGACGACCTGGTCCTGCTCACCGCGCAGCAAGCCCTCGCGATGGAACCGCAACTGCATTGCGTTGCGGCGCTGCATTCACCGAGCACGGGCATCGTCGACAGCCACGCGCTCATGCTGAGCCTGCTCGGCGACCTCGAGAACGCGGGCGGCATTCTGGCGCTCAGGTCGCCCATCGCGCGTGCCGAATGCGTGGACGGCGCGGTCGTGCTGATCGCCGCCGATGGTACGGCCCTGCGCTGCCGCACCGTGGTCAACGCCGCAGGACTGGGCGCACCGGCGTTGGCACGCCGCTTCGAAGGCATGCCGGCATCGGCGGTGCCGCGCGAGCACTTCGCCAAGGGCAGCTACTTCACGCTCGCGGGCCGCGCGCCTTTCGGCCGGCTCATCTATCCCGTGCCGGAGCCCGGCGGGCTCGGCGTGCACCTGACGCTCGACCTCGGCGGCCAGGCCAAGTTCGGGCCCGACGTGCAGTGGGTCGAGAGCGTCGACGATCTCGTGGTCGATCCGGCGCGCGGCGATCGCTTCTACGACGAGGTGCGCAGGTACTGGCCGGCATTGCCCGACGGTGCGTTGATTGCCGGCTATGCGGGCATGCGCCCGAAGATCTCGGGGCCGGACGAGCCCGCGGCCGACTTCATGATTTCGGGGCCGGCGTCGCATGGGGTGCCGGGGCTGGTCCATCTCTTCGGCATCGAGTCACCGGGCCTCACCAGTTCCCTGGCCATCGGACGGCATGTCGCGCAGTTGCTCGCCGAGGCCTGATCGCACGCGCTCGGCACAACTGAGCACATCTCTGTCGCGCATGAGGGGCTTTCGAGCCTGTAACATGACAGCACGCCATATGCTGGCGTGAAGCCGCCGGCGCGGTGCCGGTGTCATCACGGAGGAAAGATTCCAATGAGTGCATCCAACAATCTTGAAGCAGCAGCCGAAGACATCGCAAGCGACGTGCGCGGCGTGCTGGCCAGCAAGGACCTGGACTCGGTTCCCCACATCAAGGCGCTGCGCCAACGCATCGACACCAAGCTCGCCATTGCGCGCGAACTGGCTTCCGAAAAGAGCAAGCTGGCCGCCAAGAAGGCGCGCCAGGCGGCCACCGCGACCAACACCTACGCCCACGACGAACCTTGGCAGGTTGCCGGTGCTGCACTGGCCGTCGGCGTGCTGGTGGGCCTGTTGCTTGGCCGCCGCTGAGCGTCACCGCACCGGCCTGAGCGCGCACCGTCGTCCGTTCATTCGCCGTTGCCACGCTGACGTGGCCGGTGAGGGCGGAGGCGGCGCATGAAACTGCTGTCCCTGTTCGGGCTCGATGCCCGCATCCGCCGGTTGCGCATCGCCGCGGCCGAAGGTGCGCTGGCGGCCGAGGACCGGGTGCAGTTGCTGCGCATGGCCTGGGAGGACGAGAAGCAGCGCCTGAAGCTGACCCTGGTCCTGATCGTCGCCGTGCTGGGGTTGACCACCGTTGCGGTGGCGCTGCTCTCGATGGCGGTGGTCGTGCACTACTGGGACACGCCGTACCGCGTCACCGCCGCCTGGGTGGTGGCCGGTGTCTGGACGGTGCTGTGGCTGGCGGCCGCCATCGGCCTGATGCGCAGCCTGAGCAACGCCTCCAGCAGTTTCATTCCGACCTTTCAGGAGTTCGAGCGCGACTGGGCCTGGGTCCAGGACCGTTTCAACCTCGGCAAGGACCCGGAGCTGGATGACGAGGCGCCGCGTCCGCCGCGCCCCGCCACGCGCGAAGAGCTGCTGGCCCGCATGGAGCGTCAGCGTGAACGCATCGCCACCCTGCAGGGCGGTCGCGACACGCAACCGGCTTCGGGCGAGCCGGTCAACGAATCGCCTGCGGCCACGGCGTTGCGCCTTGCGCGCGAACACCCGGTGGCCGTCGGCGTCGCTGCTGCTGCGGCGGTGGCGGTGATTCGCCCGAAGCGGCTGTTGCGCTGGGCCACGGTCATTGCGCCCGTGCTCTGGCGCATGCGCCGCGGCTGAGGCGACAAGAAGAACCGGCTCAGGCCTTGCGGCGGTCCTGCTGCAGCGCCTGGGCCGTTTCGCGGACCAGCCCGGGGCCGCGATAGATCAGGCCGGTGTAGATCTGCACCACGTCCGCGCCTGCGGCGATCTTGGCCTTGGCATCCGCCGCACTCAGGATGCCGCCCACCCCGATGATCGGAAAGTCCTTGCCCAGTGCCGCGCGCAGTTGCGCGATCACCCGGTTGCTGGCTTCGCGCACCGGTGCGCCCGAGAGGCCGCCGGCTTCCTGCGCGTGCGGCAGGCCCGCCACCGCGTCGCGCGCGAGCGTGGTGTTGGTGGCGATCACGCCGTCCATGCCGTGGCGCTGCAGCGTGGCGGCGATCACCGCGACCTGGGCGTCGTCGAGATCGGGTGCGATCTTCACGAACAGCGGCGCGCGCTTGCCGTGGCGCGTGGCCAGTGCCTCGCGCCGTTCGGCCACGGCGCCCAGCAGGGCGTCGAGGGCTTCGTCGCTCTGCAGCGAGCGCAGGTTGGCCGTGTTGGGGCTGGAGATGTTGATCGTCACGTAGTCCGCGTGCGGGTAGACACCGTCCAGGCAGGCCAGGTAGTCGTCGACCGCGCGTTCGATCGGCGTGGCCGCGTTCTTGCCGATGTTCAGGCCCAGCAGCATGGGCGACTTGCCGCCGCCCGCCTGCTTGCGGAAGCGCGCCTTCTGCACGTTGGCGAGGAAGGCATCGAGCCCTTCGTTGTTGAAGCCGAGCCGGTTGATCAGCGCGTCGCGCTGCGGCAGGCGGAACATGCGCGGCTTCGGGTTGCCGGGCTGGCCCTTGGGCGTGACCGTGCCGACCTCGACGAAACCGAAGCCCATGGCCGCGAAGGCGTCGATGCAGCGCGCGTTCTTGTCCAGCCCGGCGGCCAGGCCGACGCGGTTGGGGAAATTCAGGCCTGCGAGCTGGATGGGGTCTTCGACGCGCGTCGCGGCGTAGGCGCAGGCCAGTGGCGTGTTCTGGGTGCGGGCCAGCCCGTCGAGGGTGATTTCATGGGCGTGCTCGGGATCGAAACCGAACAGAAAAGGGCGGGCCAGGCCATAGAGCGAAGAGGGCAGCAGCAGGGGCATCGGATAATTCTCGACTTCAATGAGCCAAGGATTCTCCGCGATGACCGCACCCACCTCCCCAAGCCCTCTTTCCCAGGATGAACTCAAGGCCCAGGTCGGCCTTGCCGCGCTGGCCTACGTGGTCAAGGGCGAGATCGTCGGCGTGGGCACCGGCTCCACGGTCAACAAGTTCATCGACGCGCTGGCCACGATCAAGGACGAGATCAAGGGCGCCGTCTCCAGTTCGGTCGCGTCCACCGAGCGCCTGCGCGCGCTGGGCATCCCGGTGTTCGACAGCAACGAGGTGGAAGAGCTGGCCGTCTACATCGACGGCGCCGACGAGATCGACCACCAGGGCTTCATGGTGAAGGGCGGCGGCGCGGCGCTGACGCGCGAGAAGATCGTCGCGGCGCAGTCGAAGCGCTTCGTCTGCATTGCCGACGCTTCCAAGCTGGTCGAGACGCTCGGCGACTTTCCGCTGCCGGTGGAAGTGATCCCGATGGCGGTGCGCCGCGTGATGCGCCAGTTCGCCAGCCTGGGCGGCATTGCCCAGGTGCGCGAGAAAGACGGCCTGCCGCTGGTGACCGACAACGGCCAGCACATCGTCGACGTGACCGGCCTGCGGATCACCGACCCGCGCGCCTTCGAGTCCGAAGTGAGCCAGTGGCCCGGCGTGGTGACGGTGGGGGTCTTCGCCCATCAGAAGGCCAACGTGTGCCTGCTGGGCACGGCGTCGGGCGTGAAGACGATGCAGTTCGCCGGCTGACCGGCGGCGATGCAAAACGGGGGCCAAGGCCCCCGTCATTTTTTAGAACTTGATGCCGGCCGGGTTGCTCGGGCCCGGTGCGTTCGAAGGCGGAGCCGGCGCGGGGTTCGGGGGCTGCAGCGGCGTGTCGGCTGCACGGGGCGCTGCTGCCGCCGGGGCTTGCTGCGCGACGAGTGGGCGTGCGGCAGGCGGGCGGTAGCCGGCGGGCAGGCTGTTGCTCTTGGGGTAACCGGCTGCATCGAGGTAGCGCGACCATTCCACATCCGAGAAGCCCTTGAGCTGCTGCGACCCGACCGTCAGCAGCGGCAGCGCGTTCTGTCCACTCAGGCGCTGCAGGGCCTCGACGTCCTCGTTGCTCTTGATGGTGCGTTCCTCGAACGGAATGCCGCGCGTAGTGAGCAGCGTGCGCGCCTCGTTGCAGGGGCCGCAGCTTTCGCCGCTGTACAGCGTGACGGGGTAGCGCTGCGCCACCTGACGCAGTTCATACGGAAGCCCGCTGTTGGCCGGTGCATTGACGCCGGCCGGTTGCGGCCCGCCCGTCGGCGCGTTGGTGACGACGGGGGGCTGATCCGAAAACGTGACCTTGCCGTTCTTGTCGACCTGGCGGTAGACCGGCTGCGCCAGCACGCTGGCAGCAGCCGAAAGCAGCAAGACGGCCAGGCCGATCAGGCGGCGCGAGGGGAGTTTGTAAAAAGTCGGATACATCCTCCCGAGTATCGCAAGCTTCCGCGCCGTATCAAGCGGGCTGGGCCTGCGCCATGCCCTGATGTCGCAGCAGCGCATCAAGCTGCGGCTCGCGGCCGCGGAAGGCCTTGAACGAATCCATCGCGCTGCGGCTGCCGCCGGCCTCGAGGATGGCCTGGCGGTACTTGCGGCCAGTCTCGATGTTCGGCTCGCCGTTGGCGCCCACGGTTTCCTCGAAGGCCGCGTAGGCGTCGGCGCTCAGCACCTCGGCCCACTTGTAGCTGTAGTAGCCGGCCGCGTAGCCGCCCGAGAAGATGTGGCTGAAGGTGTTCGGCGTGCGGCTGAACGGCGGCGAGGGCATCACGGCCACTTCGGCGCGCACCTTGCCGAGCAGCGTCATCACGGCGCCCGTCGGGGCGGCGGCGGCCTGGTGTTCGGTGTGCAGCAGCATGTCGAACAGCGAGAACTCGATCTGGCGCAGCGTCTGCAGCCCGCTCTGGAAGTTCTTGGCGGCGGTCATCTTGTCGAACAGCGCGCGCGGCAGCGGCTCGCCGGTGTCGACGTGGGCCGTCATGTGGGTGAGCACGTCCCACTCCCAGCAGAAATTTTCCATGAACTGGCTCGGCAGCTCGACCGCGTCCCACTCGACGCCGCTGATGCCCGACACGTCGCGCTCGTTCACCTGCGTGAGCATGTGGTGCAGGCCGTGACCGAACTCATGGAAGAGGGTGGTCACGTCGTCGTGCGTGAGCAGCGGCGGCTTGCCGTCGACGCCGCTGGCGAAGTTGCAGACCAGCTGCGCGACCGGCGTCTGCAGCACGCCGTCGTCGGGGCGCAGCCAGCGGGCGCGCACGTCGTCCATCCAGGCGCCGCCGCGCTTGGCGGCGCGGGCGGAGGGGTCGAGGTAGAACTGGCCGACCTTCTGGCCGGCGCGTTCGATGCGGTAGAACTCGACGCTCGGGTGCCAGGTGGGGGCGCTGTCGCGACGGATCGACACTTCGAACAGCGTCTCGACGATCTTGAACAGGCCCGCCATCACCTTCGGCGCCGGGAAGTACTGCTTCACCTCCTGCTCGCTGAAGGCGTAGCGCGCTTCCTTGAGTTTTTCGCCGACATAGGTCCAGTCCCAGGCCTGCGGATCGACAAGGTTCAGTTGCTCGGCAGCGAAGGCGCGCAGGTCGGCGAGGTCGCGCTCGCCGTAGGGCTTGGCCTTGGCGGCGAGGTCGCGCAGGAACTTGACGACCTGCTCGGGCGATTCGGCCATCTTGGGCACGACCGAGAGTTCGCCGAAGTTCTTGTAGCCCAGCAGCTTCGATTCTTCTTCGCGCAGCGCGAGGATCTCGGTGATGAGCGCGGTGTTGTCGAACTTCGGATCGCCGAGTTCGCTGGCGCGCGTGACGTAGGCGCGGTAAAGCGTTTCGCGCAGCGCGCTGCTCTTGGCGAACTGCATCACCGGCAGGTAGCACGGCATCTTGAGCGTGAGCTTGTAGCCTTGCTTGCCTTCAGCCTCGGCGGCCGCGCGTGCGGCGCTCACCACGTCTTCGGGCACGCCGTCGAGTTCACCCAGCTGCGCGTAGTGCGCGAAGGCGTCGGTGGCGTCGAGTGCGTTCTCGCTGAACTTCTGGCTCAGCTCGGCCTGGCGTTCCTGGATGTCGGCAAAGCGCTGCTTGGCCTCGCCCTGCAGCTCGGCGCCGCCGAGCACGAAGTTGCGCACCGCGTTCTTGTGCGCCTGGCGCTGCTCGGGGTTGAGCGTGGCCGGATCGATGGCCTTGTACTTGGCGTACAGGCGCTCATCGGAACCCAGGCGGGTCCAGAAGGCGGTGACGCGCGGCATGGCCTCGTTGTAGGCGGCACGCAGTTCGGGCGTATCGGCCACGGCGTTGAGGTGGCCGACGGCGCCCCAGGCGCGGCTGAAGCGTTCGGAGGCCACGTCGAGCACCTTGGAGATCGCGAGCCAGTCGGCCGGGAACTCGGGCGCGGTCACCGTCTGCAGCGCAGCCTCGGCCTCGGCCAGCAGCGTGTCGACTGCGGGCGACACATGTTCGGGCGTGATGCGGTCGAACAGCGGGAGGTCGGTGAAGTCGAGGAGGGGGTTGTTCGTCATGGCCATGGAAATTACTTGGCGGCGCGTTCGGCCGCTTCAAGGGTGTTGACCAAAAGCATGGCGCGCGTCATCGGGCCGACGCCGCCGGGCACGGGGGTGATCCAGCCGGCCACTTCCTTCACGCCGTCGAAATCGACGTCGCCGGCCAGCTTGCCGTCCGCCTTGCGGTTCATGCCCACGTCGATGACGACCGCGCCGGGCTTGACCATGTCGGCCGTCAGCAGGTCGAGCTTGCCCACGGCAGCGACGATCACGTCGGCCTGGCGCGTGATGGCGCCCAGGTCTTGCGTGGCGCTGTGGCAGATGGTCACGGTGGCGCTTTGGGCGAGCAGCATCATGGCCATCGGCTTGCCGACGATGTTGCTGCGGCCAATGACGACGGCGTGCTTGCCGCGCAGGTCGTAGCCGATCGATTCGAGCATCTTCATGCAGCCGTGCGGCGTGCAGGGCCAGAAGCCGGGGGCGCCGGTCATCAGCGCGCCGGCACTGGCCACGTGGAAGCCGTCGACGTCCTTGGCGGGCGAGATGGTCTCGATGACCTTCTGGCTGTCCATGTGCTTCGGCAGCGGCAGCTGCACCAGAATGCCGTGCACCTTCGGGTCGTCGTTGAGGGCGCGGATGCGCGCCAGCAGGTCGGCCTCGCTCAGGTCGGCGGGGTAGGTCTCGAGCGTGGCCTGCAAGCCGGTCTCGGTGCTGTCGTTAACCTTGTGCTTGGTGTAGACCTGGCTCGCCGGATCGCTGCCCACCAGGATGATGGACAAGGCCGGGTTCACGCCGCGGGCCTTCAACGCAGCGGTGCGGCCGGACACCTCGGCGCGGATGGTTTTGGCGAGGGCGTTGCCGTCAATCAGTTGGGCGGTCATCGGTTTTGATTTTCCAAGTAAAAACGCCCGCTTGCGCAGGCGTGGGGAAGGTGCGTGGCTATCGGAGGGATAGCTGCAGCTCAGGAGGCCTTGGCCGCGGGGGCCGCTTGCCCGAGCGCAATCTTGAGCAGATCGGCCACGGTGTTGGCGTTGAGCTTTTCCATGATGTTGGCGCGGTGCGCCTCCACCGTCTTGATGCTGATGCCCAGGTCGTCGGCGATCTGCTTGTTCAGGCGGCCGGCGACGATGCGCTCGAGCACCTGGGCCTCGCGCCCCGTGAGCTTGGACAGCAGCGCATCGCGGCTGGCCGACTGCTGGTGCTGCGTGAAGGCGCCGCGTGCGTGTTCGAGCATGCGCTCGACCAGCGACACGAGTTCTTCGTCGTTGAAGGGCTTCTGGATGAAATCCATGGCGCCCTTCTTCATGCTGTCGACCGCCATCGGCACGTCGCCGTGGCCGGTGATGACCACGATCGGCAACGGAGAACGCCGTTCGATCAGTCGATCCTGCAATTCGAGGCCGGTCATGCCGGCCATGCGGATATCGACGATCAGACAGGCGACTTCGCGCGGGTCGTATCGGGAGAGAAAGGATTCGGCGGACTCGAAACAGCGGACTCTGTAGTCCTTGCCTTCGAGCAGCCATTGCAGTGAATCGCGGACGGCTTCGTCGTCATCGACGACATAGACCGTGCCCTTCTTCGGAATCAAACTCATGCAGGTACCTTTGCCTCGTCGCTTGCTACGGAACTGATAGCGTCCAACACCGGAATCCAGAAGGAAAAACGGCATCCGATCACATCCGGGCCATTGTAGATGTTCTCCGCCTGCATCCGGCCGCGGTGCGACTCGACGATGGTGCGGCACAAATTGAGCCCGATGCCCATGCCCTCGGGCTTGGTGGAGAAGAAGGCCTCGTAGAGCCGGTCCATCACTTCCGGCGAGAGGCCCTTGCCCGTGTCCTGCACCGAGAACTCGATGGCATTCTGCCCCTCGATCACCTTGGGCAGCACGCGCAGCTCGACGCTGCGGCGTGCCAGCGGGCGGTCGGCGATGTCGATGGATTCGGCCGCGTTCTTCAGCAGGTTGACCATCACCTGCTCGATGAGGATCGGGTCGACGCGCACCACCGGCAGCCGCGCGGCCACGTAGTGGTTCAGGCGCACGTTGCGCCGACGCAGTTCGATGCCCGCGAGTTCGACCGCCTCGCTCACCATGGTGGCGACGTCGGCCGGCGTGCGGTTGGGCTCGCTGCGCTTCACGAAGGAGCGGATGCGCTGGATGATCTGGCCCGCGCGCTGCGCCTGCTTCGAGGTTTTTTCGAGTGCGGCGAGCAGGGCGTCGTTGTCGATCGTCTGCCCCTTGATGCGCGACATCATCCCGTTGCAGTAGTTGGCGATGGCCGTGAGCGGCTGGTTGAGTTCGTGCGCCACGCTGGAGGCCATTTCGCCCATGGTGATCAGGCGGCTTGCGGCCTGGGCCTTGTCGGCCTGTGCGGCGGCTTGCTCTTCGGCATCGCGGCGCGGCGTGATGTCGGTGGCAATCACCAGCTGTGCCAGTCGACCGTCGACCCAGGTCAGGTAGCGCGAGCGCACCTCGAGCCACTTGCCCAGGTGCGGCACGAAGATCTCGTTGTTCGCGGTCTGGGCGGCGGTGAGTGTGTCGATCGGCAGGCCGGCGTAGGGGTCGACGTCGTCCAGGCCCTCGTCGTGCGCATTCGACGGCGGCACGCCAGCCTGCGCCACCATGCCCAGGTGGCCCACGGTGTCGGAGCCGAACCACAGGCGGTACAGCTTGTTGGCGAACAGCAGTTCTTCGCTGCCGATGGGCGCCACCGACACGGCGGCGTCAAGTGCTTCGAGGACGGTGGTGAAGCGTTCGTACGAGGCGGACAGCTGCTCGCGAATGCGCGTCGGCTCGGTGATGTCGGTCATCGACGTCATCCAGCCGGTCTGGTGGCCGCGCGCGTCGATGAGCGGCGACACATACAGGCGCGCATTGAAGACGCTGCCGTTCTTGCGCTTCACGCGCACCTGGAAGCCGCCGGGCAGGGCGCGGCCGTGCAGTTCTTCTTCGAGGCGCTCGTTCATCACCTCGCGGTCGGATTCGAGCCAGTATGGGAAGGGCGGCGTCTGGCCGACCAGCTCGTCTTCGCTCCAGCCCGTCATGGCGCAGAACGCGGCGTTCACGTAGGTGATGCGGCCTTGCAGATCGAGCACGCGCATGCCGGTCAGCATGGAGTTTTCCATCGCGCGGCGGAAGTTGGTTTCGGCCACCAGCCGCTGCTGCGCCTGCAGTCGGCGCCGCGTGTGGCGCCAGGTGCCGATCAGCATCCAGCTGGTCATCACGCTGAGGGCGCACACAAGCCAGAAGAGCCCGTTGCCCACCACGCCCTGCGAGGTGCGGTAGGCCTGCGCGCGCAGCATCAGCGCATTGCCCACGGGCGACACCGGCACTTCGTATTCGTTGGTGGCTTCGGTCCAGGGCAGCAGGCGGGTGCCGCTGTTCTTCAGCGGCGTGGTGTTGCCGGCGATCACGTTGCCCTTGGCGTCGAGCAGCGAGACGGCGTAGCGCGCCTGCACTTCGGAAGGCATGCCGTAGCGCAGCAGGCCGTCGATGGAGAACTCGCCGAGCACGACGCCCGCGAACAGGCCCTGGTCGAACAGCGGAATGTGCAGCTGCAGCATCGCGGCGGGCTCGCCGCCGGCCACGGGTTGCGAGTACACCGGCTGGCGCAGCTCGCGCGCCAGTGCGTAGTTGCTTTCGATGTCGCCGGGGCGCAGCACGTCGCCGATCAGGTGCTGCTGCGCCGGGTGGACGCTCGGTGCGGCATAGCCGGCCTTGAAGCGGCGGCGGTCGTCGATCCAGCTGATGGTCTGCAGCTCGGGGAACTGGCTCACCAGCGACTCGGCACGGCTCGTGAATTCGACGGGGTCGATCTCGCGGTTGGAGGCATCGCGTGCGATGCGCATCAGCTGTTCCTGGCGCTCCAGCAAGCGCAGGCGCATGCGCTGCTGGGCGTACTCGACGTCGCGTCGCACCGACTCCTGTTCGCGCTCGACTTCTTCAGTACGCAGGTACCAGAACGCGGACACGATGGCCGCGAGAAACAACAGCACGGCCGCCATCGGCGCGAGCATCGCGACGGCGTCCTGCAGCACGGGCGTCTGCTTGCGCCACCACGTGCGCCACCAAGACAGCGGCGAGGCTTTGACGGCACTGCGGGCGACCGCGAGCGGGGAGGAAAGGGGCATGCGCGGAGTTTAGGGGATGGCCCTCCCGGCGAAGAGGCCCTGCCAGAGACGTGCTTCATCGATATTTCATAATAAGAAATCAACAAGCACTATTTGAAATAGGGAAACTTCTATGCGAAACTCCGGCGCGCTCGGTGCCCAGCGCACTAAATTACAGCCACAGCCCTAAAAGGAGAGACAAGCATGTCGGCAAATCCCGAGAACCTGTTCGGCTCGGCCGCAAACGATGCGGACGCCCAGGAAACGCGTGAATGGATGGATGCGCTGTCTTCCGTCATCCAGAGCGAAGGGCCCGAGCGGGCGCACTTCCTGCTCGAACAACTGCTCGAACATGCGCGCCAGAACAGCGTCGACATGCCGTTCTCGGCCAACACCGGCTACGTGAACACCATCGAGCCCGGCGTGGAGGCTCGCAGCCCCGGCAACCTCGAGATCGAACAGCGCCTGCGCGCCTACATGCGCTGGAACGCCATGGCGATGGTCGTCAAGGCCAACCGCATCCACCCGCCCGAAGGCGGCGACCTGGGCGGCCACATCGGCTCCTTTGCCTCGCTGGCCAGCATGTTCGGCGCCGGCTTCAACCACTTCTGGCGCGCCGAGAGCGAAAACCACGGCGGCGACCTGCTGTACATCCAGGGCCACGTGTCGCCCGGCATCTACGCCCGCGCCTACCTGGAAGGCCGCCTCTCCGAAGACCAGCTGCTCAACTTCCGCCAGGAAGTAGACGGCAAGGGCCTGTCGAGCTACCCGCATCCCAAGCTGATGCCCGAGTTCTGGCAGTTCCCCACGGTGTCGATGGGCCTGGGCCCGCTGATGGCGATCTACCAGGCGCGCTTCCTGAAGTACCTGCATGCCCGCGGCATCGCCGACACCGAGAACCGCAAGGTATGGGTGTTCTGCGGCGACGGCGAAATGGACGAAGTCGAATCGCTCGGCGCCATCGGCCTGGCCGCGCGCGAGAACCTCGACAACCTGATCTTCGTCATCAACTGCAACCTGCAGCGCCTGGACGGCCCGGTGCGCGGCAACGGCAAGATCATCCAGGAGCTCGAAGGCGAGTTCCGCGGCGCCAACTGGAACGTCATCAAGCTGATCTGGGGCAAGGGCTGGGACGCCCTGCTCGAGAAGGACCATGACGGCGCGCTGCGCAAGATCATGATGGAGTGCAACGACGGCGACTACCAGTCGTTCAAGGCCAACGACGGCGCCTACGTGCGCAAGAACTTCTTCGGCCGCGATCCGCGCACGCTGAAGATGGTCGAGCACCTGACCGACGACGAGGTCTGGAACCTGCAGCGCGGCGGCCACGATTCGCAGAAGGTGTACGCCGCCTTCCACGCCGCCCAGAACCACAAGCGCCAGCCCACCGTGCTGCTCGTCAAGACCGTCAAGGGCTTCGGCATGGGCAAGATCGGCGAAGGCAAGAACACGGTCCACCAGACCAAGAAGCTCGGCGACGAGGACATCAAGGCCTTCCGCGACCGCTTCAACATTCCGATTCCCGACAGCCAGATCGCCGAGCTGCCGTTCTACAAGCCGGCGGACGACACGCCCGAAATGCGTTACCTGCACGAGCGCCGCAAGGCCCTCGGCGGCTACCTGCCGCACCGTCGCACCAAGGCCGACGAGAGCTTCACGGTGCCCTCGCTCGACGTCTTCAAGTCGGTGATGGAGCCCACGGCCGAAGGCCGCGAGATATCGACCACGCAAGCCTACGTGCGCTTTCTCACGCAGCTGCTGCGCGACAAGGCCCTGGGCCCGCGCGTCGTGCCCATCCTGGTGGACGAGGCCCGCACCTTCGGCATGGAAGGCCTGTTCCGCCAGATCGGCATCTACAACCCGCACGGTCAGCAGTACACCCCGGTCGATAAAGACCAAGTCATGTACTACAAGGAAGACAAGGCCGGCCAGATCCTGCAAGAGGGCATCAACGAAGCCGGCGGCATGTCCAGCTGGATCGCGGCGGCCACGTCGTACAGCACCAACAACCGCATCATGGTGCCGTTCTATGTGTACTACTCGATGTTCGGCTTCCAGCGCATCGGCGACCTGGCCTGGGCGGCCGGCGACATGCAGGCCCGCGGCTTCCTGCTGGGCGGCACCTCGGGACGCACCACGCTGAACGGCGAAGGCCTGCAGCACGAAGACGGCCACAGCCACATCCTGGCCAACACCATCCCGAACTGCGTGAGCTACGACCCGACCTTCGCACACGAAGTCGGCGTGATCCTGCACCACGGCTTGAAGCGCATGGTCGAGAAGCAGGACAACGTCTATTACTACCTGACGCTGCTCAACGAAAACTACGCGATGCCCGGCCTGCAGCCCGGCACCGAAGAGCAGATCATCAAGGGCATGTACCTGTCCAAGCAGGGCCCGGTGGTCAAGGCCGCCAAGGGCGCCAAAGAAGCGCCGACCGTGCAACTGCTGGGCAGCGGCACCATCCTGCGCGAGAGCTTTGCCGCGCAAGAGCTGCTCGAGAAAGAGTGGGGCGTGTCGGCTTCGGTGTGGAGCTGCCCGAGCTTCAACGAACTGACCCGCGACGGCCAGGACGCCGACCGCTGGAACCTGCTGCATCCCGACCAGACGCCGCGCGTGCCCTTCGTGGCCGAGCAGCTCGGTGCCACGACCGGCCCGGTGGTCGCGTCGACCGACTACATGAAGGCCTACGCCGAGCAGATCCGTCCGTTCGTGCCGAAGGGCCGTACCTACAAGGTGCTGGGCACCGACGGTTTCGGTCGCAGCGACTTCCGCGCCAAGCTGCGCGAGCACTTTGAAATCAATCGTCACTACATCGTGGTGGCTGCGCTCAAGGCACTGAGCGAAGATGGCACCGTGCCGGTGGCCAAGGTGGTGGAAGCGATCAAGAAGTACGGCATCAATGTCGACAAGGTCAACCCGCTCTACGCTTGAACATCAACAACCAACGAACGAACGGCGCCTGACGGCGGGAGACAACGATATGGCAGCAGTGGAAGTGAAAGTGCCCGACATCGGCGACTTCGATGAAGTCGCGGTGATCGAGGTGCTCGTGAAGGTGGGCGACACGGTCAAGGCCGAGCAGTCGCTCATCACGGTCGAATCGGACAAGGCGTCGATGGAAATCCCGTCGTCCACGGCCGGTGTGGTCAAGGAAATCAAGATCGCCGTGGGCGACAAGGTCAAGCAAGGCTCGGTGGTGCTGGTGGTCGAGGCCGAGGGCGCGGCTGCCGCCGCTCCGGCACCGGCCGCTGCGCCTGCTGCAGCGGCACCCGCTCCGGCGGCTGCGGCGTCTGCGCCCGCAGCAGCCGCACCGGCTGCTGCCTCGGGCCCGGTCGAAATCAAGGTGCCGGACATCGGCGACTTCAAGGACGTCGCGGTCATCGAACTGCTCGTGAAGGTGGGTGACACCATCGCCGCCGAGCAGTCGCTGATCACGGTCGAGTCGGACAAGGCCTCGATGGAAATCCCGTCGTCGGGCGCCGGCGTGCTGAAGGAGCTCAAGGTCAAGGTCGGCGACACCGTCAACATCGGCGACCTGATCGCGGTGCTCGAAGGCGCCGCAGGTGCTGCCCCCGCGCCCGCATCGGCGCCCGCGCCGGCACAGGCCGCGGCTGCCGCGCCCGCCGCTGCAACCGCCAGCGCACCTGCGCCGGCGGCCGCCGCACCGGCAACGGCCGCGCCGGCCCACCAGCCGACGTCTGCCCCCACCGGCAGCCTGCCGCACGCCTCGCCCTCGGTGCGCAAGTTCGCACGTGAACTCGGCGTGCCGCTCGAAGAGGTCAAGGGTTCCGGCCTCAAGGGCCGCATCACGCAGGACGACGTCCAGAACTTCACCAAGGCCGTGATGAGCGGCGCGGCCAGCACCAAGGCCTCGGCAGCCAAGGCGCCGGCAGGTGGCGGTGACGGTGCGGCACTGGGCCTCATTCCGTGGCCGAAGGTCGACTTCACGAAGTTCGGCACGGTCGAGCGCAAGGACCTGTCGCGCATCAAGAAGCTCAGCGGCGCGAACCTGCACCGCAACTGGGTGATGATTCCGCACGTCACCAACAACGACGAAGCCGACATCACCGAGCTCGAAGCCTTCCGCGTCTCCACCAACAAGGAGAACGAGAAGTCGGGCATCAAGGTCACGATGCTGGCCTTCGTGATCAAGGCGGTGGTCGCGGCGCTGAAGAAATTCCCCGACTTCAACGCCAGCCTGGACGGCGACCAGCTCGTCTACAAGCAGTACTACAACATCGGCTTCGCAGCCGACACGCCCAACGGGCTCGTGGTGCCGGTGCTGAAAGATGCCGACAAGAAGGGCATCCTGCAGATCAGCGCCGAGATGGGCGAACTCGCCAAGAAGGCGCGCGACGGCAAGCTCGGTTCGGCCGACATGCAGGGCGGCTGCATGTCGATCAGCTCGCTCGGCGGCATCGGCGGCACGCACTTCACGCCCATCATCAACGCCCCCGAAGTGGCCATCCTCGGCCTCTCCAAGGGCCAGATGAAGCCGGTGTGGGACGGCAAGCAGTTCGTGCCGCGTCTCACGCTGCCGCTGTCGCTGTCGTACGACCACCGCGTGATCGACGGCGCCCTGGCTGCGCGTTTCAACGCCTACCTGGGGCAAGTGCTCGCAGACTACCGCCGCATCCTGCTATGACCACGGTTGTGGCCGTCCGCAAAGGCGGCCAGGTCACGATGGCGGCGGATTCGCTGGTGACCTTCGGCGACACGCGCATGTCGCACAACGCCGAAGCCAACCAGAAAATCTTCACCGTCGAGGATGCCGCCGGCCAGAGCCTGTTTGCAGTGGCCGGCGCCGCGGCGCACTTCCTGGCGCTGCAGCACGCGCTGGCTGCGCAGGATCGCGAGAAGCTGTTGTTCGGCAGCAAGCACGAGATCTTCCGCACCTTCACGATGCTGCATCCGGTGCTCAAGGACTCGTTCTTCATGCAGACCAAGGAAGACGAGCACGAGCCCTACGAGTCGAGCCAGTTCACGATGCTGCTGGCCAACCCGAGCGGCATCTACGGCATCTACAGCTACCGCGAGGTGTTCGAGTTCAAGCAGTACTGGGCCATCGGCTCGGGACGCAGCTTCGCGCTCGGCGCCATGCACGCGGCCTATGACAACAAGTCGCGCACCGCGCGCGACGTGGCGGAAGCGGGCATCGCCGCCGCCTGCGAATTCGATCGCAATTCGGCCCTGCCGGCCGACGTTCTCACACTCAAACTGAAAGTGTCCAAATGAGCGAACAACACATCAAGGTGCCGGACATCGGCGACTTCGACGAAGTCGCGGTGATCGAGGTGCTGGTCAACGTCGGCGACACGGTCAAGGCCGAGCAGTCGCTCATCACGGTCGAATCGGACAAGGCCTCGATGGAAATTCCGTCCTCGGCAGCCGGCGTGGTGAAGTCGCTGGCCGTGAAGGTCGGCGACAAGGTCAAGCAAGGTTCGGTGGTGCTGACGCTCGAAGTCGACGGGGCCGCCGCGCCTGCGCCGGCTGCCGCAGCACCCGCACCTGCGGCGGCCGCTGCACCCGCGCCCAAGGCGGTTGCGCCGGCTCCGGCCGCAGCGGCGCCCGTGGCGGCGTCCAGCTACGGCGGCAAGGTCGATGTCGAATGCGACGTGGTCGTGCTCGGCGCCGGCCCCGGCGGCTACTCGGCCGCCTTCCGCGCGGCCGACCTCGGGCTGAAGGTCGTGCTGATCGAACGCTACGCCACGCTCGGCGGCGTGTGCCTGAACGTCGGCTGCATTCCGTCGAAGGCGCTGCTGCATGTGGCGTCCGTCATGGACGAGGTGAAGCACTTCGCCGACCTCGGGGTGAGCTTCGCAGCACCCACCGTCGACCGCGCCAAGCTGCTCGGCCACAAGAACAAGGTGGTGGGCAAGCTCACCGGCGGTCTCACGGCCATGGCGAAGATGCGCAAGGTGACGGTGCTTCGCGGCGTCGGCAACTTCATCGACCCGTACCACCTGGAAGTCGAAGAAACCTCGGGCACGAGCTGGGACACCACCGGCAAGAAGCAGACCGTCAAGTTCCGCAACGCGATCATCGCGGCCGGTTCGCAGTCGGTGAGCCTGCCCTTCATGCCGAAGGACCCGCGCGTGGTCGACTCGACCGGCGCGCTCGAGATGGGCACCGACCCCAAGCGCATGCTGGTGCTGGGCGGCGGCATCATCGGCCTCGAAATGGGCACCGTGTATTCCACGCTCGGCGCGCGCCTCGATGTGGTCGAAATGCTCGACGGCCTGATGCAGGGCGCCGACCGCGACCTCGTGAAGGTCTGGCAGAAGATGAACGCGCCGCGCTTCGACAACATCATGCTCAAGACCAAGACGGTCGGCGCTGAAGCCACGAAAGAAGGCATCAAGGTCACCTTCGAGGGCGAGAACGCGCCGAAGGAGCCGCAGGTGTACGACCTCGTGCTGCAGGCCGTGGGCCGCAGTCCGAACGGCAAGAAGATCGGCGCCGAGAAGGCCGGCATCGCGGTGAGCGACCGCGGCTTCATTCCGGTCGACATCCAGATGCGCACCAACGTGCCGCATATCTTCGCTATCGGCGACATCGTGGGCCAACCCATGCTGGCGCACAAGGCGGTGCACGAGGCGCATGTGGCGGCCGAAGTGATTGCCGGAGAGCAGAAGGGCGACAAGGAACTGTCCAGCGCCGCCTTCAATGCCCGCGTGATCCCGAGCGTGGCCTACACCGACCCTGAAGTGGCGTGGGTGGGCCTCACGGAAGACCAGGCCAAGGCCGAAGGCATCAAGGTCAAGAAGGGCCACTTCCCGTGGACCGCGTCGGGCCGCGCGATCGCCAACGGCCGCGACGAAGGTTTCACCAAGCTGCTGTTCGACGCCCGTCCTGAAGGTGGGCACCGCATCCTGGGTGGCGGCATCGTCGGCACGCACGCCGGCGACATGATCGGCGAGATCGCGCTGGCCATCGAAATGGGCGCAGACGAGATCGACATCGGCAAGACCATCCACCCGCACCCGACGCTGGGCGAAAGCATCGGCATGGCGGCGGAAGTGGCGCACGGCACCTGTACCGACCTGCCGCCGGCGAAGAAGGCGGCCTGATCGAAAGGCGCCACCGCGCCTTTCGATCGCCCACAAAAAATCCCGCCGCGGCGGGATTTTTTTCGTCCTGGATTCGGGGAAATCGAATCAGTCGCTGGCGTTGGCCATGGCCGCAGCCTTGACCTCGTCGCCCTGGCCGCTGAGCACGCGGCGGGCGCCGTCGAAGCGACGCTGCCAGTAGCTGCCGTTCATGTCTTCCACACGGACCTGGGCGCCGGAGCGGGGCGAGTGGATGAACTTGCCTTCGCCGACGTAGATGCCGACGTGGCTGAAGGTGCGGCGCATGGTGTTGAAGAACACGAGGTCGCCGGGCTTGAGCTGGCTGCGATCGATCTTCTCGGTGGCGGCGGCCTGCTCTTCGGCGCGGCGCGGGAGCATGTGGCCCACCGTCTGGTTGTACATGGCGCGAACGAAGCCGCTGCAGTCGAAACCGGATTCTGCGGTGTTGCCGCCGCGGCGGTAGGGGACGCCCAAGAAACCGATGGCGGTCACCACCAAGTCGGAAGTGCGCTCTGTGACGGTTTGGCGAACCTGCTTGAGCTGCCCGATGATGCCTTTGTCGGCCAGCATTCGTGCCAACTCGTCATCGGTCTTTTCCTGTTGAGGGGCCGCATGAACAGCGACGGCAAATAGGAGGGACGCGGGTAGGACGAAAAAACGCATGGCGCGTAGGATATTGATGACGCGCAGTTATGTCAATTTAATCTGAATTGTTGAATGCGTGCGTAAACCATTGATTTACATGAGTTTTTTCGATCCGGCGGAAGAAAAAATGTAACGGTGAACGTTTATGCGGCATAAGGATTCGAATGTAAACGACTCGGCTGATATGACTTCGCAGTCTTAAAAGTCGACATGTATGTTCCATTTGTTGTCAAGATGTCCTCAAATTCAGGAAATCTTCATGAACTTGCGAAATTTCTCCTTTCGCCGCTCCCTGGGAAGCCTCGTGGTGCTCGCAGGCTGCACCCTGGCTGTCACGGCCTTGGCGCAGGTGCGAACCGAAACC
This sequence comes from Variovorax sp. EBFNA2, assembly GCF_033802765.1. Taxonomy (NCBI): domain Bacteria; kingdom Pseudomonadati; phylum Pseudomonadota; class Betaproteobacteria; order Burkholderiales; family Comamonadaceae; genus Variovorax; species Variovorax sp. EBFNA2. The sequence continues at coordinate 3,935,756 of NZ_CP138496.1, read as the reverse complement.
GTCGCCTCCGGTCTTGAGAACCCTTGGGGCGTCGCCTTCCTGCCGGAGGGCCGTTTCGTGGTCACCGAGAAGTCGGGTCGCCTGCGGCTGGTGGCGGCAGACGGCAAGCTGGGCGCACCGATCCAGGGCCTGCCGCCCGTCGCGGCGGGCGGGCAGGGCGGGCTGCTCGATGTGCTGGCCGACAGCGGCTTCGCGCAGAACCGCACCCTGTACTTCTGCTATTCGGAACCAGAGGCTTCCGGCGGATCGGCCAACAGCACCGCGCTCGCACGCGCCCGCCTGTCGGCCGATGGCACGAAGCTGGAGGCGCTGAAGGTCATCTTCAGCCAGAAGCCCAAGGTCGCGAGCCGCGCGCATTTCGGCTGTCGCATCGTCGAGACCCGCGACGGCCATCTCTTTCTCACGCTCGGCGACCGCTTCAGCCGCAAGGAAGACGCGCAGACGCTCGACAACCACCACGGCAAGATGGTGCGCATCGCCAAGGACGGCAGCGTGCCCAAAGACAACCCCTTCGTCGGCAAGGCGGGCGCGCTGCCCGAGATCTGGAGCTACGGTCACCGCAACGGGCAAGGCGCGGCCCTCGCGCCCGATGGCCGCTTCTGGATGACGGAGCACGGCCCGCAGGGCGGCGACGAGATCAACATCCCGCGCGCCGGCGTCAACCACGGCTGGCCGGTGATCACCTATGGCGAGAACTACGGCGGCGGCAAGATCGGCGAGGGCATCACCCGCAAGGACGGCATGGAACAGCCGCTGCATTACTGGGTGCCGTCGATCGCGCCCTCGGGCATGGCCTTCCTGACCAGCGACCGCTACGGCGCCGCTTGGAAGGGCAACCTGTTCGTGGGCTCGCTGAAGTTCGGGTATCTCGACCGCATCGAGCTGAAGGACGACAAGGTCGTCGCCGAGCACAAGCTGCTGGCGGACGGCCGGGCCCGCATCCGCGACGTGAAGCAGGGGCCGGATGGGCTGCTCTACGTGCTCACCGACGAGTCGGACGGCAAGCTGCTGCGCCTGCGTCCGAACTGAAGGCTCAGCCGGGGCAACCCGGCAACGGGAGCGTCGGCAGCAGGCGGCGCCAGAGCCGCCGCCATTCGGGCCAGTCGTGTCCTCCGTCGGTCGTGACCACGCGTTCCACCGGCAGCGCGCCCGCCAGCAACCGGTGGCTGAAGGCAAAGCGGTCGTCGAGCGCGTAGCCCAGGTACAGCGGCGGTCGGTCGCCGAACGTGCGGGTGTGGCCGACATAGCCGCGCAGCCATTGCCAGAGCTGCGTTTCGCTGGGCGTGCGCGGGTCGCTGCCTGGCGGCGCGTCGAGCGGTCCGCGCCAGCGCGACAGGCCGCCGGCATTGGCGATGTCCTGGCTCAGCACGCGTTCGCCCAGATACGGCGCCAGCACGACCAGGCCGGCAAGGTCGCCGGGGTGCGTCTGGGCGTACAGCAGCCCGCCGAAACCGCCGACCGAGATGCCCGCGATCCAGATCGCCTTGTAGCCCTGGCGGCGCGCCGGCGCGATCACTTCCCGTTCCAGCCGTTCGAGGATGGTCCTGTCGTGGTAGTAGCCCATGTGGGCGTCGACGCGCAGCGTGTCGACCGCGAGTCGGTTCTCGTTCAGTGCGTCGATGAAGCCTTCGCGCACGAACTCCTCGGGCGTCGAGTACGCGCCGGGCAGCAGCACGATCAGCGTGTCGGCGTTTCGGCTGCAGCTGCTTTTTTCCAGCGTGGTGGCCATTGGCGTCTCGGCCGCACGCAACCCGCCGCAGCTGGCGAGCAGCAGCAGCGAGGCGGCGCCGAAGAGCAGGGCGAGGTGGCGGCGCAGGAGTGACAAGGTCTGCATCCGCCGGAGTCTAGGCCCGCGATGTCTTCGTCGGCAGGTCGACCATCACGGGTTGCTCGGGCACGGTGCAGCCGGTGTCGCAGCATTTGCCGGGCTGGCGGTTCTTCGTGATGGCGCGTGCCGGGTCGTGCGGCGCGGCGGCCGGCGTGCCGTCGGCCGCGATGCCGCGTTCGAGCAAACGCTCGACCAGTTCGACCTTCGAGCCCACCGGGTAGTTGCGCCAGATCTCCTGCTTCATCGCCGCAGGCGAGCCGCCGCCGTGCAGGCTGATCACGCTGTACCAACCGCCCTGGTAACCGGCCGTGAGGTCTTCGATGAAGCGGGCTGTCTCGATGCGCTGTTCGTAGGGAATGGCGGGGTTGGCGCGCAGCACGTCCGACAGCCGCGCCGCGGTCTCGGGGTTGTGGTCTTCGTCGGGGCCGGGCAGGGTGACGATGAGGCCGCCGCTCACGTAGTGCGCGATGCGGTGCATGTCGTAGATTTTGGTGGCGAGCAGCAGCTTGCCGATGTTGCTGAACACCGGGTCGGGCATGAAGACCTCGCAGTGGTCGTCGACCTTGCCGTAGACGCTGGCCGCCACGCCGCAGGCAAAGAAGCCCTCGGTGATGGTGATGAGTTCGACCATCTGCTCGCGCAGGTGGCTCTCCTTGCCGGGGTCGAAGCCGTTGGCCTCGCACATCAGCGCGCCGGCGCCGATCAGCAGGTCGCCGAAGCCGGCGCGGGCCGCGATGCAGCTGTGGCGGTGGTGCGTGGCGTAGCTGTAGGTCAGGTGGCCCGAGTGTTCCCACTCGCCCGCATAGAAGACGCGCTCCCACGGCACGAACACGCGGTCGAACATGCACACGCCGGTGCTCTGGCCGTACTTGCGGCTGAAGAGGGCGTCGCCGTGCTCGAGCTTCTCGCCGGGCCGCCCGGCCGGCCGCGCGACGATGGTGAGCCCGGGCGCATCGAGCGGCACGGCGCAGCAGACGGCGAAGTCGGCGTCTTCCTTGCCCATGTTGCGACAGGGCATGACCAGCAGTTCGTGCACATAGGGCGCGCCGGTCACGATGGCCTTGGTGCCCGAGATGACGATGCCGCGCGCGTTGCGCTCGACCACGTGCAGGTAGCTGTCGACGTTCGCCTGTTCGTGCGGCCGGCGGCTGCGGTCGCCCTTGGCGTCGGTCATGGCGACGCCCAGGGTCAGGTCCTGGTCCTGGATGCGGTGCAGGTAGTCGTGGAAGCGGGCCGTGTGTTCGGTGCTGCCGCGCGCGTCGTCGATGCGCGCCGACACCTGGGCGATGGCGTTGAGCGCGTCGTGCGTCAGGTAGCGCTGGGCGCAGCCGGTTTCCTGGCACACGAGCCGCACGGCCTCGAGCTTGTTCAGCAGGTCGCCCGAACTCGTGTTGATGTGCGAGAGCCGGTTCACCCGCTTGCCGCTGGTGTGCTGCACGGCGGTCATGAGCGGCGCGTACCCGGACTTCAGCGCGTGGTCGTAGGTGAGGGCGATGGCGTTGATGCCGGGCTGGAAGGCGGGCTCGTCGGCCACGCTGGCAACGCGGCGACCGTCGACGAACACAGTGGGCGTGTAGCGCCGCAGCGATTCACGGTAGTCGGCGCCGGACATCAAGAGGGCGTCGGAAGGCGGGGCATTCATGGGGGTTGTCTCCAGGGGCTCGTGGGGATCTTTTTCTGACCGTTGGCTTGAAGATTTAAACATTGTTCAATTTTTAGATCAACGTTTGAAAAATTGATCGGCGAACGGGTCGAGAGCTATAGTCCCGCCTATGCACGCCAAGCTCCAACGCCGCCAGACCCTCACCGACGCCCGCCGCGCCCTGGTGCTCGACGCCGCCCGCACGGTGTTCGCGGAGGCCGGCATCGAGGGCGCGAGCATCCGTGAAATCGCCAGGAAAGCCGGCTACACGCCGGGCGCCATCTATTCGTACTTCGAGAGCAAGGAGGCGATCTACGCGGCCTTGCTCGACGAGTCGCTGCTGCGCCTGCAGGCCGCCGTGGCCGAGGTGGCGGTGTCCGAGAGCCGTCCCGACCAGACCCTGGCCGCCAAGGCCCAGGCCTGGTTCGACTTCTACGCGGCGAACCCGCGCGACCTCGACCTCGGCTTCTATCTGGTGCACGGCATGCGTCCCCGGGGACTGACGCACGCGCTCGACCACGAACTGAACGACCGCCTCTACGACGCCCTGCGTCCCTGCGAAGAGGCGCTGCTGGCGTTGGGCCTCGATGCCGACCTCGCGCTGCAGGAGAACACGGCGTTGTTTGCGCACGGCGTCGGCCTGCTGCTGATGCAGCACACGGGGCGCATCCGCATGTTCAAGCAGTCGGCCGATGCGCTGTTCAAGACCTACCTCGCGCAGCTGGTGCAGCGGTCGAGCCCTCCAGCAACAGCGGAAGACGCAGTGAAACCCGCTCTTTTCGGTGGTACGGTTCAGCCCAGTTCAACCGATACCTGAAAGAAGAAGTCCATGCTGCTCGACGCCACGCAATCCCAACTCGTCCTGGTCGATTACCAGGCGCGGCTGATGCCGGCGATCTTCGAAGGCGAAGCGGCGGCGCGCAATGCAGCACGCCTGGGCCAGATGGCGCAGTGGGTCGACGTGCCGGTCTGGGGCACGGAGCAGAACCCGTCCAAGCTGGGCGAGAACCTGCCCGAGATCCGTGCCTTCTGCCGCAAGACGCTGGCCAAGATGCATTTCAGCGGCGTGGAAGAGGGGCTCGGCGAATGGCTGCGCCCGCCCGCCAAGGCAGCGCCGCAGGGCAACGCCCGCAGCCTGCCCAAGCACCTGCAGAAGCCCCCGGCCGAAGCCGAAGAGCGCAATACCATCGTGATCGCCGGCTGCGAAGCCCATGTCTGCCTGCTGCAGACCGCGCTCGACCTGCTCGAGGACGAGTTCGACGTGTGGGTCGTCACCGATGCCTGCAGCTCGCGCACCGAGCGCAACCGCGACGCCGCCTTCGACCGGCTGGCCGGCGCGGGCGCCGAGCTCGTGACCACCGAGATGGTCGGCTTCGAGTGGCTGCGCACCGCCGAGCACCCGGCGTTTCGCGATCTGCAGGCGCTGATTCGCTGAATCTCTACGGAAGGGCGGCCCGGCAACCGGGTGCCGCCCGGATTGCCGCGGCTGTCAGCTTCCAGCAAGATCGACTCCCATAATTATGAATTCAGTTTCGGCGCCGCCCCGAAATGGAATCCATAAAACAGGAGACAGATCCCGATGAGCCGCTATGAAGAGTTCTACCGCCAGTCCGTCGATGCGCCCGAGGCCTTCTGGGCCGAGCAGGCGAAGCTGATCGACTGGCACACGCCCGCGCAGCAGATCCTCGACGCCAGCCAGCCGCCGTTCGCGCGCTGGTTCGTCGGCGGCACCACCAACCTGTGTCACAACGCCGTCGACCGGCACCTGGCCACGCGGGGCGACCAGCCGGCGCTGATCTTCGTGTCGACCGAAACCGGCGTCGAAAAAAGCTACAGCTTCACCGAGCTGCACGCCGAGGTGCAGCGCACTGCCGCCAGCCTCGTCGAACTGGGCGTGGGCAAGGGCGACCGCGTGCTCATCTACATGCCGATGATTCCCGAGGCCGCCTTCGCGATGCTGGCCTGCGCGCGCATCGGCGCCATCCACTGCGTGGTGTTCGGCGGTTTCGCCAGCGGCTCGCTGGCCACCCGCATCGAGGACGCCGAACCCAAGGTGGTCGTGAGCGCGGACGCAGGGTCGCGCGGCGGCAAGGTCATCGCGTACAAGCCGCTGCTCGACGAAGCCATCCGCCTGTCGAAGTACAAGCCTGAAGCCGTGCTGCTGGCCGACCGCAGCCTGGCGCCGATGGACCTGGTCGCCGGCCGCGACCATCTGGCCGGCGAACTGAGGCAAAGGCACCTCGATGCACAGGTGCCCTGCACCTGGCTGGCATCGACGGACATCAGCTACACGATCTACACGAGCGGCACGACCGGCAAGCCCAAGGGCGTGCAGCGCGACGTGGGCGGCTACGCCGTGGCGCTGGCCGCGAGCATGAAGCACATCTTCGACGGCCGCCCCGGCGAAACCTACTTTTCGACCAGCGACATCGGCTGGGTGGTGGGCCACAGCTACATCGTCTACGGTCCGCTGATCGCGGGCATGGCGACGATCATGTACGAGGGCCTGCCGACGCAGGGCATCGACCAGCAACCCGACGGCGGCATCTGGTGGCGCCTGGTCGAGAAGTACAAGGTGACGGTGATGTTCAGCGCGCCCACCGCGGTGCGTGTGCTCAAGAAGCAAGACCCGGCGCTGCTCAAGAAGTACGACCTGTCGACCCTGCGCGCGCTGTTCCTGGCCGGCGAACCGCTGGACGAACCGACCGCGCGCTGGATCAGCGACGGCCTGGGCGTGCCGATCATCGACAACTACTGGCAGACCGAATCGGGCTGGCCGATGATCACCATCGCCAATGGCGTGGAAGCCAAGCCCAGCAAGTTCGGCAGCCCGGGCGTGCCGATGTACGGCTACCGCATCAAGATCCTGCACGAGTCGACCGGCGAGGAACTCACCGGCGCGAACGAGAAGGGCGTGGTCGTGGTCGAGGGCCCGACGCCACCGGGTTTCATGCAGACCATATGGAAGGACGACGCACGCTTCGTCAACACCTACTGGAAGAGCGTGCCGGGCAAGATGGTCTATTCGACCTTCGACTGGGGCATCCGCGATGCCGACGGCTACTTCTACATCCTGGGTCGTACCGACGACGTGATCAACGTCGCCGGCCACCGCCTGGGCACCCGCGAGATCGAAGAGAGCATCTCGGGCCACGCCAACGTGGCCGAGGTGGCGGTGGTCGGCGTGGCCGACACGCTCAAGGGGCAGGTGGCGATGGCCTTCGTCGTGCCGAAAGACGGCCTGGCCGTGACCGACGCCGACGCGGCGCTCCAGCTCGAGGGCGAGATCATGAAGGTCGTAGCCGACCAGCTCGGCGCCCTGGCGCGGCCCGCGCGCGTGCGCTTCGTGAGCGGCCTGCCCAAGACCCGCAGCGGCAAGCTGCTGCGCCGCGCCATCCAGGCCGTGTGCGAGCAGCGCGACCCGGGCGACCTGACCACCATCGACGATCCGGCCACGCTGCAGCAGATCAAGCAGTTGCTGTCCGCCACCTGACCGACGCCGTGAACCGGGGCCGGGTTGCGGGCCTTGCGTAGCAGCGTTCAGCCGTCATATGGTTGACGTGGCACAATGCCAAGGTACTCAGGCCCTTCCCCAGCCACAGTCGCATCCGCCAATCGGTCCAGCCGTGTCGCGGAAGGTTTCTTAACCAGCTAGTGCTTCCTCCAGGGAAGCGAAGGTCAGCGGAATATGAGCGATTCTTCTACGCCCACGGCGTACACCGCCTATCAAGGCAACACCTACCTCTTCGGCGGCAATGCGCCCTATGTCGAGGAGATGTACGAAAACTACCTTTCCAATCCCGGCAGCGTTCCTGACAACTGGCGCACGTATTTCGACGCCCTGCAGAACGTTCCCGCCGCCGACGGCACGAGCGCCCGCGACGTCCCCCACCTGCCGGTCATCAACGCCTTTGCCGAACTGGCAAAGCAGGGCACGACCAAGGTCGTGCAGGCCAGCGGTGCCGACTCCGAACTCGGCCGCAAGCGCACCGCCGTCCAGCAGCTGATTGCCGCCTACCGCAATGTCGGCGCCCGCTGGGCCGACCTTGACCCGCTCAAGCGCGCCGAGCGTCCCGCCATTCCGGAACTCGAGCCCTCGTTCTACGGCTTCACCGACGCCGACCTCGAGACGGTGTTCAACACCAGCAACACCTTCTTCGGCAAAGAGACCATGTCGCTGCGCGACCTGCTCAATGCGCTGCGTGAAACGTACTGCGGCACGATGGGTGCCGAGTACATGTACACCACCGACCAGAACCACAAGCGCTGGTGGCAGCAGAAGCTCGAAAGCGCCCGCACGAACCCCAAGCTCAGCGCCGAGCAGAAGAAGCACGTGCTGAACCGCCTGACGGCCGCTGAAGGCCTCGAGCGCTTCCTGCACACCAAGTACGTCGGCCAGAAGCGCTTCTCGCTCGAAGGCGGCGAGAGCTTCATCGTCTCGATGGACGAGCTGATCAACCAGGCCGGCATCAAGGGCGTGCAGGAGATCGTGATCGGCATGGCCCACCGCGGCCGCCTGAACGTGCTCGTGAACTCGCTGGGCAAGATGCCCGCCGACCTGTTCGCCGAGTTCGACCACACCGCTCCCGAAGACCTGCCCTCCGGCGACGTCAAGTACCACCAGGGCTTCAGCTCGGACGTGACCACCCCCGGCGGCCCGGTCCACCTGAGCCTGGCGTTCAACCCCTCGCACCTGGAAATCGTGAACCCCGTGGTCGAAGGCTCGGTGCGCGCCCGCATGGACCGCCGCGGCGATCCGCTGGGCAAGCAGGTGCTGCCCGTGATCGTTCACGGCGACGCCGCCTTCGCAGGCCAGGGCGTCGTGATGGAAACGCTGGCGCTGGCCGAGACCCGTGGTTATTCCACCGGCGGCACGGTGCACATCGTCATCAACAACCAGATTGGCTTCACCACCAGCGACCCGCGCGACAGCCGCTCGACGCTGTACTGCTCGGACATCGTCAAGATGATCGAAGCGCCGGTGCTGCACGTGAACGGCGACGATCCCGAAGCCGTGGTGCTCGCCACCCAGTTCGCTCTCGACTTCCGCATGGAATTCCAGAAGGACGTGGTCGTCGACATCATCTGCTTCCGCAAGCTGGGCCACAACGAGCAGGACACGCCTTCGCTCACCCAGCCGCTGATGTACAAGAAGATCGCCCAGCACCCCGGCACGCGCAAGCTGTACGCCGACAAGCTGGCCGCGCAAGGCCTGGGCGACACGCTCGGCGACGACATGGTCAAGGCGCAGCGCGCCGCCTTCGACGAAGGCAAGAACACCGTCGACCCCGTGCTCACCAACTTCAAGAGCAAGTACGCCGTCGACTGGAGCCCGTACCTCAACAAGAAGTGGACCGACGCTGGCGACACCGCCATTCCGACCACCGAGTGGAAGCGTCTGGCCGAGAAGATCACGACGCCGCCCGAAGGCTTCACCGTGCACCCGCTCGTCAAGAAGGTGCTGGACGACCGCGCCGCCATGGGCCGCGGCGACGTGAACGTCGACTGGGGCATGGGCGAGCACATGGCGTTCGCCTCGCTCGTGGCCAGCGGCTATCCGGTGCGTCTGTCGGGTGAAGACTGCGGGCGCGGCACGTTCACGCACCGCCACGCCGTGCTGCACGACCAGAACCGCGAGAAGTTCGACACCGGCACCTACACGCCGCTGCAGAACGTGGCCGAGAACCAGGCCCCGTTCGTCGTCATCGACTCGATCCTGTCCGAAGAAGCCGTGCTGGCCTTCGAATACGGCTACGCCTCGAACGACCCCAACACGCTCGTCATCTGGGAAGCCCAGTTCGGCGACTTCGTGAACGGCGCGCAAGTGGTGATCGACCAGTTCATCGCCTCGGGCGAAGTGAAGTGGGGCCGCGTCAACGGCATCACGTTGATGCTGCCGCACGGCTACGAAGGCCAGGGTCCCGAGCACAGCTCGGCCCGCCTGGAGCGCTTCATGCAGCTGAGCGCCGACACCAACATGCAGGTGGTGCAGCCCACCACGGCCAGCCAGATCTTCCACATCCTGCGCCGCCAGATGGTGCGCAACCTGCGCAAGCCGCTGATCATCCTCACGCCCAAGTCGCTGCTGCGCAACAAGGACGCGACCTCGCCGCTGTCCGAGTTCACCAAGGGCAGCTTCCAGACTGTCATTCCCGACAGCAAGGGCCTGAAGGCCGAGAAGGTCAAGCGCCTGATCGCCTGCTCGGGCAAGGTCTACTACGACCTCGCCAAGAAGCGCGAAGAGCAGGGCAACGACGACGTGGCGATCATCCGCGTCGAGCAGCTGTACCCGTTCCCGCACAAGGCCTTCGCCGCCGAGGTCAAGAAGTACCCCAACCTCGTGGACATCGTGTGGTGCCAGGACGAGCCGCAGAACCAGGGCGCCTGGTTCTTCGTGCAGCACTACATCCACGAAAACATGCAGGACGGCCAGAAGCTCGGCTACTCCGGCCGTGCCGCTTCGGCATCGCCTGCAGTCGGTTACTCGCACCTGCACCAGGAGCAGCAGAAGGCGCTGGTCGATGGCGCATTTGGCAAGCTCAAGGGCTTCGTGCTGACCAAGTAAGAACCGCCCCTTTTCACACGAACACCCTCAAGAACAAAACGGAGCTCACTCCAAATGTCTATCGTAGAAGTCAAAGTCCCCCAGCTTTCCGAATCCGTGGCCGAAGCCACCATGCTCACCTGGAAGAAGAAAGCCGGCGAAGCCGTCGCCGTCGATGAAATCCTGATCGAGATCGAAACCGACAAGGTCGTGCTCGAAGTGCCGGCTCCCTCGGCCGGCGTGCTGGTCGAGATCATCCAGCCCGACGGCGCCACCGTGGTCGCCGAGCAGTTGATCGCCAAGATCGACACCGACGGCAAGGCCGCCGCCGCAGCGCCCGCTGCTGCAGCTGCTGCCCCCGCCGCCGCACCGGCCGCTGTTGCGCCCGCAGCGGCAGCCGCCGCCACCGGTGGTTCGAAGTCCGACGTCGCCATGCCCGCCGCTGCCAAGCTGCTGGCCGACAACAACCTGAAGACCAGCGACGTGGCCGGCACGGGCAAAGATGGCCGCGTGACCAAGGGCGACGTGCTCGGCGCGGTTGCTGCCGGCGCCAAGCCAGCCGCCGCCATCGCCGCACCGGCTGCCAAGCCCGCGCTGCAACAGGTGGCCGCGCCTGCCGCGCCTGACCTGGGCGAGCGCCCGGAACAGCGCGTGCCGATGAGCCGCCTGCGCGCCCGCATCGCCGAGCGCCTGCTGCAATCGCAATCGACCAACGCCATCCTCACGACCTTCAACGAAGTGAACATGGCCCCGGTCATGGACCTGCGCAAGAAGTTCCAGGACGCGTTCACCAAGGAACACGGCGTGAAGCTCGGCTTCATGAGCTTCTTCGTGAAGGCCGCGGTGCATGCGCTGAAGAAGTACCCGGTGATCAACGCCTCGGTCGACGGCAACGACATCCTGTACCACGGCTACTTCGACATCGGCATCGCCGTCGGTTCGCCGCGCGGCCTGGTGGTGCCCATCCTGCGCAATGCCGACCAGATGAGCTTTGCCGACATCGAGAAGAAGATCGCCGAGTACGGCAAGAAGGCCCAAGACGGCAAGCTGGGCATTGAAGAAATGACCGGCGGCACGTTCTCCATCTCGAACGGCGGCACCTTCGGTTCGATGCTCTCGACCCCGATCATCAACCCGCCCCAGTCGGCCATCCTCGGCGTGCACGCCACCAAGGACCGCGCCGTGGTCGAAAACGGCCAGATCGTCGTTCGCCCGATGAACTACCTCGCCATGAGCTACGACCACCGCATCATCGACGGCCGCGAAGCCGTGCTGGGCCTGGTCGCCATGAAGGAAGCGCTGGAAGATCCGTCGCGCCTGTTGTTCGACATCTGATCCGGGGAGCAAGACACAGATGGCAAACAAGCAATTCGACGTCGTCGTTATCGGCGGCGGTCCTGGCGGCTACATCGCGGCAATCCGCGCTGCGCAGCTCGGCTTCAACGTGGCCTGCATCGACGAGTGGAAGAACGGCAAGGGCGGCCCCGCACCGGGCGGCACCTGCACCAACGTCGGCTGCATCCCGTCGAAGGCGCTGCTGCAATCGTCGGAGCACTTCGAGCAGGCCGGCCACCACTTTGCGGACCACGGCATCAAGGTCGAAGGCCTCGGCCTCGACGTCGAGAAGATGCTGGCCCGCAAGGACCAGGTCGTGAAGCAGAACAACGACGGCATCCTGTACCTGTTCAAGAAGAACAAGATCAGCTTCTTCCATGGCCGTGGTTCGTTCGTGAAGGCGGACGAAGCCGGCTACGAGATCAAGGTGACGGGCGCCGCTGAAGAATCGATCAGCGGCAAGCACATCATCCTGGCCACGGGCTCCAACGCCCGCGCGCTGCCGGGCACGCCGTTCGACGAGGAAAACATCCTCTCGAACGACGGTGCGCTGCGCATCGGCGCCGTGCCGAAGAAGCTGGGCCTGATCGGCTCGGGCGTCATCGGCCTCGAAATGGGCTCGGTGTGGCGCCGCCTCGGTGCCGAAGTCACGGTGCTCGAAGCACTGCCGACTTTCCTGGGCGCCGTGGACGAGCAGATCGCCAAGGAAGCCAAGAAGGCCTTCGACAAGCAGAAGCTGAAGATCGAACTCGGCGTCAAGGTCGGCGAGATCAAGTCGTCGAAGAAGGGCGTGAGCGTCGCCTGGACCAACGCCAAGGGCGAAGCCCAGACGCTGGAAGTCGACAAGCTGATCGTCTCGATCGGTCGCGTGCCCAACACCATCGGCCTGAACGCCGAAGCCGTGGGCCTGAAGCTCGACGAGCGCGGCGCCATCGCCGTGGACGACGACTGCAAGACCAGCCTGCCCAACGTGTGGGCGATCGGCGACGTGGTGCGCGGCCCGATGCTGGCGCACAAGGCCGAGGAAGAAGGCGTGGCCGTGGCGGAGCGCATCGCGGGCCAGCATGGCCACGTGAACTTCAACACCGTGCCGTGGGTGATCTACACCAGCCCCGAGATCGCATGGGTCGGCCAGACCGAGCAGCAGCTCAAGGCCGCGGGCCGCGCCTACAAGGCCGGCACCTTCCCGTTCCTGGCGAACGGCCGCGCACGCGCGCTGGGCGACACGACCGGCATGGTCAAGTTCCTGGCCGATGCCACCACCGACGAGATCCTGGGCGTGCACATCGTGGGTCCGCAGGCCAGCGAGCTGATCTCCGAAGCCGTGGTGGCCATGGAGTTCAAGGCGAGCGCCGAAGACATCGCGCGCATCTGCCATGCGCACCCGTCGCTGTCGGAAGCCACGAAGGAAGCGGCCCTGGCCGTGGACAAGCGCACGCTCAACTTCTGATCTCCGGTTCTTGAGCGAACCCGGCCCCGATCGACCCTCGCGGGGCGGTCGGGGTTCTCCATTTTTGAAGCGATCCGATCCCTTGAGCGTCAAACAGGCTTACGAAGCGGAACTCGCGGTACGCGGGTTCAAGAGCGATCCCGCACAACTCGCGGCCGTCGAGGCGCTCGACCGTTGCGCCACCGAGTGGGGCGAGTACAAGGCCCGGCGCTCCAACGCGCTGAAGAAGCTCATCAACCGGCCGGAGCTGCCGCGCGGCGTTTACATGTATGGCGGCGTGGGGCGCGGCAAGAGCTTCCTGATGGACCTGTTCTTCAATGCCGTGCCGCTGCGGCGCAAGACGCGCCTGCACTTCCACGAGTTCATGCGCGAAGTGCACCGCGAGCTGCGCGACCTGCAGGGCACCGTGAACCCGCTCGACGAGCTGGGACTGCGCATCTCCAAGCGCTACAAGCTGATCTGCTTCGACGAGTTCCACGTGGCGGATATCACCGACGCGATGATCCTGCACCGGCTGCTCGTGTCGCTGTTCGACAACGGCGTGGGCTTTGTCACCACCTCGAACTTCAAGCCCGACGACCTGTACCCGGGCGGCCTGCACCGCGACCGCATCCTGCCCGCCATTGCACTGCTCAACCAGAAGCTCGAAGTTCTGAGCGTGGACAACGGCACCGACTACCGGCGCCGCACGCTGGAGCAGCTGCGCATGTACCTCACGCCGAACGACGCGGCGGCCGAGAAGGAATTGCGCCACGCCTTCGACAAGCTGGCCGAGACGGCCGACGAAAACCCGATCCTGCACATCGAGCAGCGCGAGATCCGCGCGCGGCGCAAGGCCGGCGGCGTGGTGTGGTTCGACTTCAAGACGCTGTGCGGCGGGCCGCGCTCGCAGAACGACTACCTGGAAATCGCGAGCCAGTTCCACACCGTGCTGCTGTCCGACGTGCCGCACATGCCCGTGCGCATGGCCTCGGAAGCACGCCGTTTCACCTGGCTGGTCGATGTCTTGTACGACCGGCGCTGCAAGCTCATCATGTCGGCTGAGGTTCCGCCCGAGGCGTTGTACACGGAGGGCCCGCTGGCGCACGAGTTTCCGCGCACGGTGTCCCGGCTCACCGAAATGCAGTCGAGCGAATTCCTCGCCCTGGAACGCCGCATCGTCGACACCCGACTCACATGAAAAAAACCGCTCTTGCCCTGTTCCTGGCGTTGGTCAGCCTGCCGCTCTGGGCCCAGTCCAATGCGGCCTCGGGCAGCGCCGACCTCGAAGCCGAACGCAGCCGCCTGGCCACTGAACGCGAGGCCATCGAGTCGCGCTACGCGAAGGAGCGCGCGGCCTGCTACAAGAAATTCGCGGTCGAAGACTGCCTGCGCGAAAGCCGCAGCCGCCGTCGCAAGGAAACCGACCACATCAAGCGGCAGGAAACCGCGATCAACGACATCCAGCGCCAGCGCAGCGGCGCCGCCGAGCTGCAGAAGCTCGACCAGAAGGCCGCCAATCAGCGCCCACAGGATTCGCGCGAACAGCGCGAGAAGTCGCAAGAAGACCAGAAGGCGCGCGAACAGCGTGCCGCCGATCACGCGGCAAGCCGCGCCGCGACGGCGGCCGACGCGGACGCGCGCCAGCGCCAGTTCAAGGACAAGCAGAAGGCCCATGCCGACGAGCAGGCCAAGGCGGCGCAGCGCCGCGCCGAAGCGCCGGCCGCGACCACGCGCTTCGAAGAAAAGCAAAGGCGGGCGGCGGAACACCGCGCCAACCGCGAACGCCAGAACGCCGAGCGCACCAAGCCGCGCGGTGCGCCGTTGCCGCCAGCACCGGCGCCCTGACAAAGGGCGGGGGCGCTCAGGCCGCCGCAGGCAGCGGGTCGAGCTTGAGCACCGCGATCGAGATGTTGTCGCCCGTGCCGCGTGCGCGGCGCCGGGCTTCCCCCACGAGAATTTCGACCGCATCGCGCGGGGGCTGCGCGTACAGCACGCTGGCCAGCTCTTCCGGCGAGAAGTAGTGCCAGAGCCCGTCGCTGCACGCCATCAGCAGATCGCCCGGCTGCAGCTTGGGAATGTGGTGCGGATCGACGGGCGGCGGCGTGGTCGTCATGCCCAGGCAGCCCAGCAGGATGTTGCCTTGCGGATGGATGTTGGCCTCGGCCTCGCTGATCTGGCCGCGATCGACCAGCGCCTGCACATACGAATGGTCGCGCGTGCGCTTGACCAGCGCGCCGTCGTTGAAGTGATAGATGCGCGAGTCGCCTGCGTGGATCCACGCGCAGTCGCCCTGGGGCGTCATGAGGAAGGCGGCCAGCGTGCTGTGCGGCTCCTGCTCGCTGGACAGCGCCGTGAGCTTGATGACCGTGTGGGCGTCTTCGAGCAGCTGGCGCAGCACGACAGCAGGGTCGTCGCGCTCGGGGCTGAAACGGGTGAAGAGCTGGCGCGCGGTCATCAGCACCTGGTCGGACGCCTTGCGCCCGCCGCTGCGCCCGCCCATGCCGTCGGCGATGACGCCGAGCACGCAGCCCGGCGTGCGCGGATGGCTCATCAACAGCACCTGGTCCTGCTGGTAGGGGCGGTCCCCCTTGTGGAGGCCGGTGGCTGCGGCGAGTCGAAAGCCTTGGGTCATGAGCGCTGGGGCGCCAGAGGCGCGCTTTCTGTCTTCTCTGGGGTTCGTGTCAGGACGTATTATCGAATGAACACGCGCGGCCCCATGCGGCACGCGCACCCCCACCGTTGGACTCCAATCTTCATTCCCTTTCCCGTCAGCTGATCGAGCTGCGCATGGCGCATGCCGACCTCGACGCCACCATCGACCGGCTCTCGGAAGACAGTGCGCCGCCCGACGAATTGCTGATGCGCCGCCTGAAAAAACGCCGCCTCGCCCTGCGCGACCAGATCGCCCGGCTCGAGAACGCGCTCGACCCGAAAGAGCCGGCGTGACGTCGCCGCTCGAAAACCAGGTGCGCGACGCGTTCGCGCAGGACGGGGTGCTGTCGCAGGCCGCCGAGCAGTTCCGCGAGCGCGGCGGCCAGACCGAGATGGCCATGGCCGTGGCCCGCACCATCTCCGACGGCGGCATCCTCGTGGTCGAGGCCGGCACCGGCGTGGGCAAGACTTTTTCGTACCTCGTGCCCGCGCTGCTGAGCGGCGAGCGCGTGCTGCTCTCGACCGCCACCAAGACCCTGCAGGACCAGCTGTTCGGCCGCGACCTGCCGCGCCTCGTCGAAGCCTTCGCACTGCCGATACGCACGGCGCTGCTGAAAGGGCGGGGCAGCTACCTGTGCCTGCACCGGCTCGACATGGCGCGCCACGACGCTTCGCTGCCCGAGCGCGGCAGCCTGCGCACGCTGGCAAAGATCGAGCAGTGGTCGAAAGCCACGCGCACCGGCGACTTGGCTGAGCTGCCGGGGCTCGACGAACGTTCGCCGTTGATCCCGCTGATCACTTCCACGCGCGAGAACTGCCTGGGCGCGCAGTGCCCGCAGTTCAAGTCATGCCACGTCAACCTGGCGCGGCGCGAGGCGCTGGCGGCCGACATCGTGGTCATCAACCACCATCTGTTCTTTGCCGACCTCGCGGTGCGCGAGACCGGCATGGCTGAGTTGCTGCCGACCGTGAGCGTCGTCGTGTTCGACGAGGCGCACCAGCTCAACGAAACCGGCGTGCAGTTCCTCGGCGCGCAGCTCGGCAGTGGACAGGCGCTCGACTTTGCGCGCGACATGCTCGGCGCGGGCCTGCAGCATGCGCGTGGGCTGGTCGACTGGCAGCAGTTGGTGGCGGGCGTCGAACGCGCGGCGCGCGAACTGCGCCTGGTGGTCGGCAAGCAGTGGCCGGGCGCCAAGCTGCGCTGGATCGGCCCTGCACCCGAGGGCGTGAATGCCGAGGCCTGGCAGGGCGCGCTCGACGACTTGCAAGACGCCTTCGTACAGGCCGCCGACGGGCTGGACACGGTGAGCGAAATCTCGCCCGACTTCGTGCGCCTGCACGAGCGCGCGCGCCAGCTCGCCAAGCGCACCGCGCGTTTCGCGCAACCCTGCGAACTCGACTCGGTGCGCTGGGTCGACGTGGGTACGCAGCTGCGCCTGATCGAGTCGCCGCTCGACATCGCCGATGCGATGCGCAAACGGGTGCTCAAGCTGGCCGACGAGCCTGTGGAGTCCGACTTGCCATACGGGAATGAGGGCGATGACGACGAAGACCCCGAGCACGGCGCGGTCCCGCCGCCACCGCAGGAAGACAGCCGCCGCGCCTGGGTGTTCACCTCCGCCACGTTGGGCGACGACCCCACGCTGCGCTGGTTCACCGAGCCCTGCGGCCTGCGCGACGCCGAAGTGCTGCGCGTCCAGAGCCCGTTCGACTACGCCTCGCAGGCAGCGATCTACGTGCCGCGGGCTTTTCCGAAGCCCAACGATCCCACGCACAGCCAGCAGGTGGCCAAGCTGGCCGCGCATGGCGCTGCCGAACTTGGCGGTCGCACGCTGGTGCTGACCACCACGCTGCGCGCGCTGCGCACCATCGGTGATGCGATGCGTCAGCAGTTCGAACTGCTCCAGACGGAGGCGCGGCCCGAGGTGCTGGTGCAGGGCGAGCTGCCCAAGCGCGTGCTCATGGACCGCTTCCGCGAAGGCGCGAGCAACGGGCGCGCGGGCTGCGTGCTGGTCGCGTCGGCGTCGTTCTGGGAAGGCTTCGATGCGCCGGGCGACGCGCTGCAGTTCGTGGTGATCGACAAGCTGCCGTTCCCGCCGCCCAACGACCCCTTGGTGGAGGCGCGTTCGCAGCGGCTCGAAGCGCAGGGGCGCAGCTCGTTCAGCGATTACTCGCTGCCCGAAGCGGCCGTGGCGTTGAAACAGGGAGCGGGGCGCCTCATTCGCCGAGAAACCGACAGCGGCGTGCTCGCGATCTGCGACACGCGCCTCGTGGCGATGGGCTATGGCCGGCGGCTGCTGGCGGCGTTGCCGCCGATGCGCCGGCTGGAAACCGAAGCGGATTTCGAGAGCGCGATCGACGCGCTCAAGAAACCCGACTGAGATCTACCTAACGGGTCGGCTGGCTCTGGGTTACCAGAGCTTCCACCACGGGTCGTCCTTGCCCTTGAAGCCGTTGGCCAGGTAGGAACTCTTCGGGTAGTTGGTGGTCAGCACGCGCTGCGCATCGTCGCGCAGGTCCTTCATGCCGAGCGCGTCGTACGACTTCACCATGATGTACAGGGCTTCTTCGAGCGCCGGCACTTCGCGGTAGTCGGCCAGCGCGATCTGTGCCCGGTTGATCGCCGCCAGGTAGGCGCCGCGCGAGTAGTAGTAGCGGGCCACGTGAACCTCGTACTGCGCGAGCGAGTTCACGATGTAGTTCATGCGCTGCCGCGCGTCGGGCGCGTAGCGCGACTCGGGGAAGCGCGTCACGAGGTCGCGGAAGGACTCGAACGATTCCTTGGCGGCCTTCTGGTCGCGCTCCGACAGGTCCTGGCGCGTCAGGAACGCGAACATGCCCAGGTCGTCGTTGAAGTTGATCACGCCCTTCAGGTAGAGCGCGTAGTCGAACGCCGGGCTGGCCGGGTGCAGCTTCATGAAGCGGTCGAGCGTGGCGATGGCGTTGGCTTTTTCGCCTGCCTTGTGCTGGGCGTAGGCCTTCTCGAGCTGGGCCTGTTGGGCCAGCGGCGTGCCGGCGGCACGGCCTTCGAGCTTCTCGTACAGCGGCACTGCCTTGTCGTAGGCGCCGGAGCCGACTTCGTCCTTGGCTTCCGAGTAGATGCGGTTGGGGCTCCAGTTCGCGGTCTTGTCTTCCTTGGTGGTGGAACCACAGCCGGCGACGAGAAGGGCCGCCGCGCTGAGCGCGATCCAGGCAGGGACCGATAATTTGGCGCGAAACATCACATACGGCTTTCGTGAAACAGTTGCCCTCAATTATATCGACCGACCCCCTGACCGATCCTCCGGAAGGGCCTGAAGCTGAAGAGGGCGCCGATCTCGCGGAGCCGAGCGAGCTGCGGCCCTTCGCCATCGACCAGGCGCAGCATGGCCAGCGGCTCGATCGCGCGCTGGCCGCCCTGGTGCCGGAGTTTTCGCGCAGTTACCTTCAGCAACTCATCGAGGCCGGCGCCGTCGAGCTGCAAGGGCGCACGCTCACCAAGGTGTCTGCCACGGTGCGCGTCGGGCAGGCGGGGCGCATCGAGTTGCGGCCCACGCCTCAGAGCCAGGCCTTCCGGCCCGAGGCGATGGACCTGGTCACCGTCCATGAAGACGAGCACCTGCGGATCATCGACAAGCCGGCCGGCCTGGTGGTGCACCCGGCGCCCGGCCACTGGAGCGGCACGCTGCTGAACGGACTGCTGGCGCTCGACCCGAAGGCCGTGCTGCTGCCGCGCGCGGGCATCGTGCACCGCCTCGACCGCGACACCAGCGGCCTGATGGTGGTGGCGCGCACGCGGGCCGCGATGGACGCCATGGTGGCGCTGATCGCCGCGCGCGACGTGAAGCGGCAGTACCTGGCGATGGGGCACAAGGCTTGGGAAGGCGCGGCGGCCCGGCAGGTCGATGCGCCAATCGGCCGCGATCCGCGCAACCGGCTGCGCATGGCCGTGGTCGACCTGGAGCGCCACGCGGGCAAGACGGCACGCACGCTGATCGAGCGGCTCGACAGCCACACCGACGGCTGCGCGGTGCGCTGCACGCTCGAAACCGGTCGCACCCACCAGATCCGCGTGCACATGGCGTCGATCGGTCATCCGCTGGTCGGCGACGCGTTGTATGGCGGCGCCCCCGCAGTGGGCCTGTCGCGGCAGGCGCTGCATGCGTTCCGGCTGGCGTTTGTGCATCCCGTCACGCAGCAGGTGATGGAGTTCCGCTCGCCGCCGCCGCCCGATCTGGCCCAGGCTTTGCAGACCTGGGGGCTGGATTACAATCGCGCCTGACGGCCCGAGGGCCGCGCCGGCCACCCGATGCCGGCCTTGCGTTGCACTCGCCGCGTGCCGGCAACGCCTACCCCTTCCATCCATCTGAACAAGCGTCGCCAGGCGCCTTTTTCCGGATAACGCGAACCATGAATACGGCGGATGCCAAGCGCATTCTCGAAACCGCCTTGATCTGTTCGAGCCAGCCGCTGCCGGTGCGCGACATGCGCGTGCTGTTCGACGACGAGCTGGGCGTGGACACCATCAAGGTGCTGTTGCTCGAACTGCAGGAAGACTGGGCGCAACGCGGCCTGGAGCTGGTGAGCGTCGGCAGCGGCTGGCGTTTCCAGAGCCGGCCCGAGATGCGCGACGCCCTCGATCGCCTACATCCCGAGAAGCCGCCGCGCTACACGCGCGCCGCCCTCGAGACCTTGGCCATCATTGCCTACCGGCAGCCGGCCACGCGCGGCGACATGGAAGACATCCGCGGCGTCACGATCAACTCGCTGATCCTCAAGCAGCTCGAAGACCGCGGCTGGGTCGAGGTGATCGGCCACCGCGAAACGGTCGGCCGGCCCGCGCTCTACGCGACGACCCGCCAGTTTCTCGACGACCTTGGGCTGGCCTCGCTGGACCAGTTGCCGCTGGTGGAAACGCCCGCGCAGCAGGCGGCGCTGGTCGATGCACTGCAGCAGGCCTCGGGCGACCAGCCGGGACTGCCGATGGATGTCGACGCGGCGGAAGACGCCGTGGCCGAATCCGCAGACGCCGCCGTGCGCGTGGCCGAAGAGGGCGTGCAGCCCGAACTCGACATGGTCGATGCGCCGCCCGAGTCGGCTGAGCTGGCCGAGGTCGTTTCGACCGATGCGGCGGAGTTTGCCGAAGAGGTGGTGGCGATCACCGAGGGCGACGAAGCCGTCGAGCCCGTAGATGAAGCGCCCCAGGCGTCCGAGCCAGAAGCCGGCAAGTTGCCCGCCGACCCCGAAGGGGCCATCGCGCCCGAAGAACCCCCATCCGACGTCCCGTCCCCCGCAGCGGACGAGGCCGATCCCCACGATCCCCACGCTGTTTCTCCCGGAAAAACCCCATGAGCTCATCCGACACCGACGACGCAGCGAAGCTGCCGGTCGAACCCGAAGTCAAGAAGCGGAAGCGGACAGCCACGCCCAAGCAGGCGACGGAAGTTGCGGTTGAATCCGTGGTTGCGCCCGCAGAGGCAGCAGGGGCCGAGGCCGAAGCAGCGCCGAAGAAGCCGCGTGCGCCCCGCAAGAAGAAGGCGGTCGAGGTTCCGGCTGCCGATGAGCAATTGCAGAGTGCGGCGGAAGTCGCTCCTGCGGCCGAAGCTCCCGCGGCGGTGGAGCCCGATGTGGCGCCCGTGGTTGCCAAAGCCGCGACGGCCGACGAAGACGAGCCCGCACCGGTCGAAACGAAGCGTCCCCAGGCGTCCGATCAGGACGACGACCGCGCGGACGATGACGAGGAAGACGAGGAAGACGAGCCCGACGAAGAGGAAGACGACCTCGACCGTGCCCGTCGCGCCGCCGAGCGCGAGCAGCGCAATGCGCTGCCGCCCGAGCCGATCCGTTTCTCCGACGTCATTTCGGGCCAGTTCGATGCCGACGAAGAGAGCCCCGAGGTGCCGCCGCTCAAGCGCGTGCTGCTGCCCGAAGCCGATTCGCCCAAGCTGCACAAGGTGCTGGCGCAGGCCGGTCTGGGTTCGCGCCTCGAGATGGAGCAGCTGATCCTGCAGGGCCGCATCTCGGTCAACAACGAGCCGGCCCACATCGGCCAGCGCATCCAGTACGGCGACCAGGTCAAGATCAACGGCAAGCCGATCCGCTACCGCATCGCACCGCCGCCGCCGCGCGTGATCGCGTACCACAAGCCTGTGGGCGAGGTCGTCACGCACGACGACCCGCAGAACCGCCCGACGGTGTTCCGCAAGCTCCCGCGTCTGCAGCAGGGCAAGTGGCAATCGGTCGGCCGGCTCGACCTGAACACCGAAGGCCTGCTGCTGTTCAGCAGCTCCGGCGATCTGGCCAACCAGCTCATGCACCCGCGCTTCGGCCTGGAGCGTGAGTACGCGGTGCGCGTGCTGGGCGCGCTCACCGCCGAAGAAAAGAAAAAGCTGATCGAAGGCGTGCGCCTGGAAGACGGCATGGCGCAGTTCGGCACCATCGAAGACGGCGGCGGCGAAGGCTCCAACTGCTGGTACCGCGTGACCATTTCCGAAGGCCGCAACCGCGAAGTGCGTCGCCTGTTCGAGTCGGTGGGCCACGCGGTCAGCCGGCTCATCCGCATCCGCTACGGCGCGATGGTGCTGCCGCGCGGTCTCAAGCGCGGTGCCTGGATGGAGCTCGATGAGCGCGATATTCAAGCGCTGTTCCAGGCCTCCGGCGGTGCGCAGGCGCGCCCGGCCGGTCCGTCGCAGCAACGTGGCCCCGGTGGTCCGGAGGGCGGCGGTCGCAACGGCCGGAACAAGAAGCGCCGTGGCAACAACAACAACCGAAACGGCAACAACGTCGGCGGCATGGGCGGCGGTCAGCCGCGTGAAGCACGCGGCGAAGCACCGATCCCGAGCCCGTTGGGCGACGGTCGTCCGCCGCGCGGCGAGCGCGGAGGACGCGGTGGCCCGAACCGGGGCGGCGGCAACGGCGGTCCGCCGCAGCAACAAGGGCGCCGCGGCAACGCAGGCCCCGGCAACCGCCAGGGCGGCCAGGGGCAAGGGCAGGGCGGCGGTGGCAATCGGGCGCCAGGTGGCGGCGCTGCGAACCAGCCCGATCCGATGAAGACGTCGGTCGGCTACATCGGTGCCGACAGCTTCTCGCGCCAGCGCAAGGAACAGCGCGGTGGTCCGGGACGTCGCGGCGGTGGTGGGGGCTCGCAAGGCGGTGGCGGCTTCGGTGGCCCGGCCGGCAGCCGCCGCCGCGGACGCTGAAAACCAGCCGTCGCAGCGCGGCCTTTCGCGGGGTTTTCACCAATCCCGCAGGTCGCGCCGGTTAAAAT
Organism: Variovorax sp. EBFNA2; assembly: GCF_033802765.1. Classification (NCBI taxonomy): domain Bacteria; kingdom Pseudomonadati; phylum Pseudomonadota; class Betaproteobacteria; order Burkholderiales; family Comamonadaceae; genus Variovorax; species Variovorax sp. EBFNA2. The sequence goes on along the minus strand of NZ_CP138496.1, from coordinate 3,913,077 downwards.
CAGAGGCTTTGTCGACGGGCCGCGAAACAAATTCGCTGCAGTTGTGACAAAACACTTCAAAATCAAAGCTCAGGAAGCATTTCAATGGCTATCGAACGTACCCTTTCCATCATCAAGCCCGACGCCGTCGCCAAGAACGTCATCGGCAAGATCGTCTCCCGCTTCGAGGCTGCCGGCCTCAAGGTTGTCGCTGCCAAGCTGGTTCACCTGTCGCGCAACGAAGCCGAACAGTTCTACTCGGTGCACAAGGAGCGTCCCTTCTTCAAGGACCTCGTCGAGTTCATGATCTCGGGCCCCGTGTTCGTGCAAGCACTCGAAGGCGAGAACGCCATCGCCAAGAACCGTGACCTGATGGGCGCCACGGACCCGAAGAAGGCAGCCGCCGGCACCATCCGCGCCGACTTCGCCGACAGCATCGACGCCAACGCCGTTCACGGCTCGGACGCGCCCGAAACGGCTGCCGCCGAAGTCGCTTTCTTCTTCGCCGGCCTCAACGTCTACGCACGCTGAAGCCGTTTCTCGCCTGAATTCATGACCACAGCCAATCTGCTCGAATTCGATCTCGACGGGCTGGCTGCGTTCTGCGAAAAACTCGGCGAGAAAAAATTCCGCGCCACGCAGCTGTTTCGCTGGATCCACCAGCGTGGCGCCGCCGACTTCACCCAGATGACCGATCTGGCGAAGTCGCTGCGCGAGAAACTCGCGACCACCGCGCGCGTGGAGGCCCTGTCGGTCCTCACGCAGCATGAATCCAAGGACGGCACGATCAAGTGGCTGTTCGACGTCGGCGGCGGTGATGCGGTCGAGGCCGTGTTCATTCCCGAAGACGATCGCGGCACGCTGTGCGTGTCGTCGCAGGCCGGTTGCGCCGTGGGCTGCCGCTTTTGCTCGACCGGGCATCAGGGCTTCAGCCGCAACCTCACCACGGGCGAAATCGTCGCCCAGCTCTGGTTCGCCGAGCACTTCCTGCGCAAGCACCTCAAGCGCAACGAGCGCGTCATCTCCAACGTGGTGATGATGGGCATGGGCGAGCCGCTGCAGAACTACTCGGCGCTGGTGCCCGCATTGCGCACCATGCTCGATGACAACGCCTACGGGCTGTCGCGCCGCCGTGTCACGGTGTCGACTTCCGGCGTGGTGCCGATGATCGACCGCCTGGGTGCCGATTGCGCCGTGGCCATGGCCGTCTCGCTGCATGCGCCCAACGATGCGCTGCGCGACGACCTCGTGCCGCTCAACCGCAAGTACCCGATCGCCGAACTGCTCGAGGCCTGCAAGCGCTACCTCGTGCATGCGCCGCGCGATTTCATCACCTTCGAATACTGCATGCTCGACGGCGTCAACGACCAGCCCGAGCACGCGCGTCAGCTGATCGAGCTCGTGCGCAAGCACGACGTCTCGTGCAAGTTCAACCTGATTCCGTTCAACCCGTTTCCTGCGTCGGGCCTGCTGCGCTCGCCGCAACCGCGTGTGCTGGCCTTTGCCCGCACGTTGAGCGAAGCGGGCCTCGTGACCACCGTGCGCAAAACGCGCGGTGACGACATCGACGCCGCCTGCGGACAACTCGCCGGCGACGTGAAGGATCGCACCCGTGCGGCCGAGCGCATGGCCCAGCGCCGTGCGGAGGTGGCCGAGCGCCCCGTCGTGCTGCACCCTCGCGCCAAGACCCCCAAAACAACCGTTCCCCAGGAGCATTGACGCAATGAGCATGGCCTTACCGACGACGACCGCGAGCGTGCAGCGAGTGCTGAGCGCAGGAATCGCGAGCGTCGCCGTGGCGCTTCTTCTCGCGGGCTGCGTCAACACGCGAACCACCACCACCGGGCTTGTCGGCAGCGGAGCCGACAGTGGCGCCCCTGTCGTGACCCACACCGACGAAAACAACCGCCGACGCGCCCGCCTGCGGATGGAGCTGGCTGCCGGTTACTTCGAACAGGGCCAGACCTCGGTTGCCCTCGAAGAACTCAAGCAGGTGCTGGCCATCGATCCGGGTTACGCCGATGCCTACAACCTGCGCGGGCTGGTCTACATGCGGCTCGAGGACGCGGCCCAGGCGGAAGACAGCTTCCGCCGCGCGGTCGCGATCAATCCGCGCGACGCCAACACGCGCCACAACTACGGCTGGTTGCTGTGCCAGCAGAACCGCTACGGCGACGCCGCGCAGCAGTTCGCCGCGGCACTGGCCGTGCCCAGCTATGCCGACCGCGCCAAGACGCTCATGACCCAGGGGGTTTGCGAGCTCAAGGCCGGCCAGCGGCAGCAAGCTGAACGCAGCCTGCTGCAGGCCTACGAACTCGACGCCGGCAATCCGGTGATCGGCTTCAACCTGGCCTCGGTGCTGGCGCAGCGCGAAGAGTGGTCGCGCGCGCAGTTCTACGCTCGACGTGTCAACAACAGCCCGTCGGCCAATGCCGAGACGCTCTGGCTGGGCGTCAAGATCGAACGGAAGCTCAACAACCGTGAGGCTGTCGCGCAGCTGGGCGGTCAACTGCAACGACGTTTCCCTCAATCGCGGGAGGCAATGGCGTACGAGCGCGGGAATTTCAATGACTGAACGGGTTTCGGAGTTCGGGACGTCCGCGGCACTGCCGCTGGCAGAGGCCGACGTCGCGGAAAAAACGGCCGGCGACATGCTGCGCGAAGCGCGCGAAGCACATGGCCTGCACATCGAGATGGTGGCCGCGGCGCTCAAGGTGCCGCCGCAAAAGCTGCTCGCGCTTGAAGCCAACGACATCGCCTCGCTGCCCGACCCCGTCTTTGCGCGGGCCCTCGCCAGCAGCGTGTGCCGCGCACTGCGCGTCGATCCGGCGCCGGTGCTCGCCAAGCTGCCGGGCGCCCAGCGCGCACCGCTGGCCGAAACCAATCGGACGCTGAACGCCCGTGTGGTCTCCGACACGCCGCGCTGGAACGGTGGGCGCTCCGGCGGCCTGCCGTCGCGCGCGCTGCTGACGGTCGTGGTGCTGCTGCTGATCGGCGCCGGCGTGCTGTTCTGGATGCCGCAATCGGCGTTTGACCAGATCGGCGCTTCCGTTGGCCGACTGACGGCGAAGAACGAGGCCGAGACCATGCCGCCTCCCGATCAGGGCGGGGTCTCGGAGCCTGTGCCGACGCAGGCCGTGGCCCCGACCGGTCCGGTGGATGCCGCACCGGCTGCTGGTGTCCTGGCCGCCGTGCCGGCCGTCCCGGCCTCTGCGCCCCTGGCGGCGGTCGCCAACACCAGCACCGCGATCAGCCAGCAGCTCGTCTTCGTGGCGCGCGAGGAATGCTGGGTCACCGTCACCGAGGCCGGCGGCAAGCAGTTGCTGCGCCGCAGCCTGCAGGTCGGCGAAACCGTCGGGCTGTCGGGCACGCTGCCGCTGTCCGTGGTGGTGGGGCGTGCATCGGCGGTCGATGTGCAGGTGAACGGAAAGCCCTACGATCTGAAGCCTGTCACCCGCGGAGGCGGCGTGGCGCGTTTCGAGGTGAAATCGTGACAACCGACTGCACTCCCCAACCCATTGAATCGGCCGCGCCCAAGGCGCGCCGCTCGCGCCAGGCCAGTGTGGTCTGGGGACCGCGCACGGTCACGGTGGGGGGCGACGCGCCCACGCGCGTGCAATCGATGACCAACACCGACACGGTCGATGCCATCGGCACCGCGATCCAGGTCAAGGAGCTCGCCATTGCGGGTTCCGAGATGGTCCGCATCACCGTCAACACGCCCGAAGCCGCCGCGCAGGTGCCCTACATCCGCGAGCAGCTCGACCGCATGGGCATCGACGTGCCGCTGATCGGCGACTTCCATTACAACGGCCACCGCCTGCTCACCGACTATCCGGCCTGCGCCGAGGCGCTGAGCAAGTACCGCATCAACCCCGGCAACGTGGGCAAGGGCGACAAGAAGGACAAGCAGTTCGGCCAGATGATCGACGCGGCCATGCGCTGGAACAAGCCGGTGCGCATCGGCGTGAACTGGGGCAGCCTCGACCAGGAACTGCTCGCCAGCCTGATGGACACCAACAGCCAGCGCGCCACGCCCTGGGACGCCAAGCAGGTGATGTACGAGGCGCTGATCACCTCGGCCATCGAATCCGCCAAGCTGGCCGAGTCGATGGGCATGGCCGGCAACCAGGTCATCCTGTCGTGCAAGGTGAGCGGCGTTCAAGACCTGATTTCGGTGTACCGCGAACTCGCGCGGCGCTGCGACAACCCGCTGCACCTGGGTCTGACCGAAGCCGGCATGGGCACCAAGGGCACGGTGGCCTCGGCCACGGCGCTGTCGATCCTGCTGCAGGAGGGCATCGGCGACACGATTCGCGTGTCGCTCACGCCGCAGCCGGGCGAGTCGCGCACGCAGGAAGTGCTGATCGCCAACGAAATTCTTCAGGCCCTGGGCCTGCGCGTGTTCGTGCCCAGCGTCACGGCCTGCCCGGGCTGCGGCCGCACCACGAGCACCACGTTTCAAGAGCTGGCCAAGCAGATCGACGACTACCTGCGCCTGCAGATGCCGGTCTGGCGCAAGAAGTACCCGGGCGTCGAGACGCTGAAGGTGGCCGTCATGGGCTGCATCGTCAACGGTCCCGGCGAGAGCAAGCACGCCGACATCGGCATCAGCCTGCCCGGTACCGGCGAAGCGCCTGCGGCGCCGGTCTTCATCGACGGCGAAAAGGCCCTCACGCTGCGCGGCGACAATATCGCCAACGAGTTCCACCAGCTCGTCGAAACCTACATCGAAAAGCGCTTCGGCAGCGATCACGCTGTCCTGGCCTGACACCTCCGCAGACTCATGGCTGAAAAACTGAATGCCGTCAAAGGCATGAACGACATATTGCCGCCCGAATCGGCGCGCTGGGAGTGGCTCGAAGCCACCGTGCGCGACCTGATGGGGCGCTATGCGTACCGCAACGTCCGCACCCCGATCCTGGAGCACACGGCGCTGTTCGTGCGCGGCATCGGCGAGGTGACGGACATCGTCGAGAAGGAGATGTACGCCTTCGAAGACCGCTCGGACAAGCATGGGCAGTCGGAGCATCTGGCGATGCGGCCGGAGAATACGGCCGGCCTCGTGCGCGCCGTGATCGAGCACAACATGCTCTACGAAGGACCCAAGCGCCTTTGGTACATCGGCCCGATGTTCCGTCGCGAAAAGCCGCAGCGCGGGCGCTTCCGCCAGTTCCATCAGATCGGCGCCGAGGCGCTCGGCTTCGCCGGCCCCGATGTCGATGCCGAATTGATCCTGCTGGCCACCGCGCTGTGGAAGGCCATCGGCCTGACCGACGTGCGCCTGGAGCTCAACAGCCTGGGCCAGCCCGCCGAGCGCGCGCTGCACCGCGCGCAGCTCATCGCCCACTTCGAGCAGCACGCCGACAAGCTCGACGAGGACGGCAAGCGCCGTCTGCACAGCAACCCGCTGCGCATCCTCGACACGAAGAATCCGGCGATGAAAGAGGTGGTCGAGTCGGCGCCGAAGCTGATCGATTTCCTCGGCGCCGAATCGCTGGCGCACTTCGAGGGGCTGCAGGCCATCCTCAAGGCCAATGACATCGCCTTCACGATCAACCCGCGCCTCGTGCGCGGTCTCGACTACTACAACCTCACGGTATTCGAGTTCGTGACCGACCGCCTCGGCGCGCAGGGCACGGTGTGCGCTGGCGGCCGCTACGACGACCTCATCGCGCAGATCGGCGGCAAGCCGGCGCCCGCGGTGGGCTGGGCCATCGGCGTCGAGCGCGTGCTCGACCTGCTGAAAGAGCAGGGCGCCGAAGTGCCCGCGCCGGTGCCCGACGTCTATGCCATCGTGCCCGACGCCGCCTCGATGCCTGTCGTGCTGCGCGCCTTGCAGCAACTGCGCGAGACCGGCGTGCGCGTGCAGATGCACGCCAGCACGGCCGAAGGCTTGGCGAGCTTCAAGGCACAGATGCGAAAGGCGGACGCCAGTGGCGCCGCCTACGCCCTGATCTTCGGCGCCGATGAACTTGCGCGCGGTGAAGTGACTCTCAAGGCCTTGCGCGACGCCAGCGTCGCGCAGTCCGCCCGTTCACTTGCTGAAGTGACCACCTGGGCCGCCACCCTACAATCGCCGGCTCCCAACCTCTGACAGCGCATGGCCACCCATCTCGACCTCGAAGAACAGGAACAGCTCGACCAGCTCAAGCATTTCTGGAACACCTACGGCACCCTGATCACTTGGGCCGTGCTGCTCGTCGCCGGCGCCTTCGTGGCCTGGAACGGTTGGCAGTACTACCAGCGCACCAAGGCAGCCCAGGCCGCGGCCCTTTATGACGAGGTCGAGCGCAGCACGCAGTCCGGCGACGTCGAGCGCATCCAGCGCGTGATGACCGACATGAAGGAACGCTTCGCGGGCACCGCCTACGCGCAGCAGGCCGGCCTGCTGGTCGCCAAGACGCTGTTCGACAAGGGCAATGCCGACGGCTCGCGTGCAGCGCTGGGCTGGGTCGCGCAGAACGCCGTCGACCCGGGCTACCAGGCCATCGCCAAGCTGCGTCTCGCGGCCGAACTGCTCGATGCCAAGTCCTACGACGACGCGCTCAAGCAACTCGACGGCAAGGTGCCGACCGAATTCGAACCGCTGGTGGCCGACCGCAAGGGCGACATCTACATGGCGCAAGGCAAGCGCGACGAGGCGCAGGCCGAGTACCGCAAGGCCTGGACCGGCCTCGGCGCGGGCTCGGACTACCGCCGACTGGTCGAGATCAAGCTCAACGCGGTCGGTGTCGACCCGAAGACCCTGGCGCCGACCGTCACCGTGACGCCCGCCGTCCCCAAGAACTCCTGATCGCACACCTCCATGAATTTCAAGCGTTTCATGCCTGAATCGACCGCCCTGCGTGCGGGTTCTGCTCTTGTTCTGGTCGCGCTGCTGGCCGCCTGCTCGGGCTCCGGCAAGCCCAAGCCCGCCGAGTTGCCGGCCAACCCGTCCCTGATGGGCGTGCGCCAGGCCTGGAACGTGCGGATTCCAGGCGTCGAATTCCCGCTCACCGCCGATGTCAGCGGTGACATCGTGACCGTGGCAGGCAGCGACGGCACGGTCGTCGCCATCGACGCCCGCGCCGGTCGCGAAACCTGGCGCGCCAGCGCCGGTGCGCCGCTGGCGGCCGGTGTCGGCAGCGACGGTTCGCTGACGGCCGTGGTCACCACCAACAACGAAGTGGTCGCCATCGAAAACGGCAAGGTGCTGTGGAAGCAGCGCCTGTCGGCCCAGGCCTTCACCGCACCGCTGGTGGCCGGCCGCCGCGTCTTCGTACAGACCGCCGACCGCAGCGTCAGTGCCTGGGACGGCCAGAGCGGCCGCCGCCTGTGGCAACAGCAGCGCCCGGGCGAAAACCTCGTGCTGCGCAAGTCGGGCGTGCTGATCGCAGTCGGTGACACGCTGGTTGCCGGTCTGGGCGGCCGACTCGTCGGCATGAACCCCGGCAACGGCAGCTCGCGCTGGGAAGCCCCCATCGCCGCGCCGCGCGGCACCAACGACGTGGAACGCCTGGTCGACCTGACCGGCAGCGTGAGCCGTTACGGCGACACGGTCTGCGCGCGCGCCTACTACGCGAGCGTCGGCTGCGTCGACACCCTGCGCGGGCAGCTGCTCTGGAGCAAGCCGGCCTCGGGTGCCGACGGCGTGAGCGGCGACGAGCGCTTTCTCTATGGCACTGAATCCGACGGCAGCGTCACCGCCTGGCGCCGCGCCGACGGCGAACGCGCCTGGCAGATGAGCCGCCTGAAGAACCGCGAACTGACCGCGCCGCTGGCCGTGGGCCGTTCGCTGATCATCGGCGAGAGCACCGGCACGCTGCACTTCGTGTCGCGCGAAGACGGTGCGCTGCTGAATCGCGTCACGCCCGATGGTTCGGCCATCACCGTGACGCCGGTCCTGGCCGGCAACACGGTGGTTGTCGTGACCGCCAAGGGCGGCGTCTTCGGTTACCGCCCTGAATAATCATTTTTTGTCTTTCTCTTACTTCCAAGGCCCGACCATGAAAACCGCGCCATCGAAAGGCCGGCCATGAAGCCGGTCGTGGCCCTGGTCGGCCGTCCCAACGTCGGCAAGTCGACGCTCTTCAACCGCCTGACCCAGACGCGCGACGCCATCGTCGCCGACTTCGCCGGCCTCACGCGCGACCGCCATTACGGCAACGGCCGCCTGGGCAAGCACGAGTTCATCGTGATCGACACCGGTGGTTTCGAGCCCGATGCCGGCAGCGGCATCTACAAGGAAATGGCCAAGCAGACGCGGCAGGCCGTGGCCGAGGCCGACGTCGTGATCTTCGTGGTCGATGCCCGCGAAGGTCTCTCGGCGCAAGACCACGACATCGCCAACGAGCTGCGCCGGCTGGGCAAACCCTGCGTGCTGGCGGCCAACAAGGCCGAAGGCATGCACGACGGCACCAAGCTGGTCGACTTCTACGAGCTGGGCTTCGGCGACGTGCACGGCGTGTCCGCGGCGCACGGGCAGGGCATGCGCGACCTGGTCGAACTGGCGCTCGAGCCGCTGAATCTGCCCGACCCGGACGACGAGGAAGACGAAGACGACGTCAACAAGCCGATCAAGCTCGCAGTGGCTGGCCGTCCCAACGTCGGCAAGTCCACACTGATCAACACCTGGCTCGGCGAAGAACGCCTGGTGGCGTTCGACATGCCGGGCACGACGCGCGACGCCATCTCGGTGCCGTTCGAGCGCAACGGGCAGCGCTTCGAGCTGATCGACACCGCCGGCCTGCGCCGCAAGGGCAAGGTGTTCGAGGCGATCGAGAAGTTCTCGGTGGTCAAGACGCTGCAGGCCATCGAGTCGGCCAACGTGGTGCTGCTGTTGCTCGACGCCACGCAGGGCGTGACCGACCAGGACGCGCACATTGCCGGCTACATCCTCGAAAGCGGACGTGCCGTGGTGATCGCCATCAACAAGTGGGACGCGGTCGACAGCTACCAGCGCGAGCAGATCCAGCGGCAAATCGAAACCCGGTTGCCGTTCCTGAAATTCGCGTCATTGCATTTCATATCGGCCATCAAGCGCCAGGGCCTCGGCCCGGTGTGGCAGGCCATTGCCCAGGCCCACAAGTCGGCCACGCGCAAGATGTCGACGCCGGTGCTGACGCGCCTGCTGCTGGAGGCGGTGCAATTCCAAGCGCCCCAACGCGGTGGCATGTACCGACCCAAGCTGCGCTATGCGCACCAAGGCGGCATGAATCCGCCCGTGATCATCATTCACGGCAATTCGCTGGAGCACGTGACCGACGCTTACAAGCGTTTCCTGGAAGGGCGTTTCCGCAAGGAATTCGACCTCGTGGGCACGCCCTTGCGGATCCAGTTCAAAAGCTCGCAAAATCCGTTTGCGGACAAGGACAAGTAGGGGAGCTTGGCCGCCGATGGCAGCCGATGAGCCGCAGCAGGAGTGGAAGTTCCGTCTTTTGAGAACCGTTATTTTCTCAAGGCTTTTGACCCCGATTGCTGCGGCGCAGAAACCCTGTGTTAAGGTCATCTCTCCAACAACTACTCTTGAACACGGAGAATATCGTGAGCAATAAAGGGCAACTTCTGCAAGACCCGTTTCTGAACACCTTGCGTCGCGAGCATGTGCCGGTTTCCATTTATTTGGTGAACGGCATCAAGCTGCAAGGCCAGATCGAGTCCTTCGATCAATACGTCGTGTTGCTCCGCAATACAGTGACGCAAATGGTCTACAAGCACGCCATTTCCACCATCGTGCCGGGTCGTGCCGTCAACTTCTCGGCCAACGAGAACGACGACGCCGCCGCCTGATCGCGCGGAGCGCGGCGGCAACCCCGCCGCGCTTTTTCCTTATTCTGATTCCGCTTGTCTGATTCGATCCCCCGCCAGGAAGGCGCCGCCGTTCTCGTCGGCGTCGATTTCGGGCTGCCCCATTTCGACAGCGAGCTCGAAGAACTCGGCCTGCTCGCACAAACCGCGGGCCTCACGCCTGTCGCCCGCCTGGCCTGCAAGCGCAAGGCGCCCGATGCGGCGCTTTTCGTCGGCAGCGGCAAGGCCGAAGAGATCAAGGAGCTTGCCGCCATGCACCGGGCGAGCGAGGTCATCTTCGACCAGTCGCTGAGCCCTGCGCAGCAGCGCAACCTCGAACGCCAGCTCGATGTCGCGGTCTACGACCGCACCTTCCTCATCCTCGAAATCTTCGCCCAGCGCGCCCGTTCGCACGAAGGCAAGCTTCAGGTCGAGCTGGCTCGTCTGCAGTACCTGAGCACGCGGCTGGTCCGTCGCTGGTCCCACCTGGAGCGCCAGACCGGCGGTGCAGGTGTGCGCGGCGGCCCCGGCGAAAAGCAGATCGAGCTCGACCGCCGAATGATCAACGAGTCGATCAAGCGCACGCGCGAGCGCCTGGCCAAGGTGCAGAAGCAGCGCAGCACGCAGCGCCGGCAGCGCGAGCGCCGCGAGACCTTCAACATCTCGCTCGTCGGCTACACCAACGCGGGCAAGTCGTCGATCTTCAATGCGATGGTCAAGGCCCGCGCCTATGCGGCCGACCAGCTGTTCGCCACGCTCGACACCACCACCCGCAATCTCTATCTGGGCGATGCACGCCGGCAGGTGTCGATCTCCGACACGGTGGGCTTCATCCGCGACCTGCCGCACGGCCTGGTCGATGCGTTCAAGGCCACCTTGCAGGAGGCGGTCGATGCCGACCTGCTGCTGCACGTGATCGACGCCTCCAACCCGCACTATCCCGAGCAGATGGCCGAGGTGCAATCGGTGCTGCAGGACATCGGCGCGGGCGACGTGCCGCAATTGCTGGTGTTCAACAAGCTCGACGCCCTTGAAAGCGCGCAACATCCGCTGCATCTGCAGGACGAGATGGAAATCGACGGCGTGCAGGTTCCCCGCATCTTCCTCAGCGCCAAGACCGGTGAGGGCCTGCCGTTGCTGCGGGCCGAGCTGGCCCGGCGGTCGGGTTCCGTCGCCGATACGATGACCCCTGAGGCGGACGCTGAATTGCACGATGCGGCCCCTTGATTGGGCACAATCCCGCCACTGACACGAGAACGAAGCGAATGAATGCAAAGCCAGCGCGGAGAGGGTTTCTGGGCATGTTCAACCTGAACGATGGCCGATGGGGTCGCGGCGACGAGCCGTCCTCCAACGGCGACCGCCCGGCCGGCAACCGGCCACCCGATGCCGACCCCCCCGGCGCCCCGATCCCGCCGCCTTCGAGCGGCAACCAGAACAACAACGGCAACGGCAATCGCCCGCGCGGCCAAGGCCCCAACCAGGGCCCGCCCGACCTCGACGAACTCTGGCGCGATCTCAATCGCAAGCTCGGTGGTTTCTTCGGCGGCGGCAAGGGTGGCGGCAACCGCCCCAATGGCACCGGCGGCGGTGGCGGCAACGGCTACAAGCCCGACATGAAGAATGCCGGTTTCGGCATCGGCCTCGTGGCCGCAGTGGCGGTCCTGATCTGGCTCGGCACCGGCTTCTTCATCGTGAACGAAGGCCAGCAGGCCGTGGTCACGCAGTTCGGTCGCTACAAGTCGACGGTGAATGCCGGCTTCAACTGGCGCCTGCCGTACCCCATTCAACGCCACGAAGTGGTGGTGACCACGCAGATCCGCTCGACCGACGTGGGCCGCGACGCCATCGTGCGTTCCACGGGCCTGCGCGAATCGGCCATGCTGACCGAAGACGAGAACATCGTCGAAATCAAGTTCGCCGTGCAGTACCGCCTGAGCGACGCGCGCGCCTGGCTCTACGAGAGCAAGTCGCCCGCTGAAACCATCGTGCAGGTGGCTGAAAGCTCCGTGCGCGAAGTGGTCGGCAAGATGAAGATGGATGCAGCGCTCGCCGAAGAGCGCGACCAGATCGCACCCCGCGTGCGCGCACTGATGCAGACCATCCTCGACCGCTACAAGGTCGGTGTCGAAGTTGTCGGCATCAACCTGCAGCAGGGCGGCGTGCGTCCGCCCGAGCAGGTGCAGGCCGCCTTCGACGACGTGCTCAAGGCCGGCCAGGAGCGCGAACGCGCCAAGAACGACGCCGAGGCTTACGCCAACAACGTCGTGCCGCTGGCCACCGGTACCTCGTCGCGCCTGAAGGAAGAATCCGAGGCCTACAAGGCGCGGATCGTCGCGCAGGCACAGGGTGACGCGGGTCGCTTCAGCTCGGTGCTGACCGAGTACCAGAAGGCACCGCAGGTGACGCGCGACCGCATGTACACCGACGCCATGCAACAGATCTACGCCAGCACGACCAAGGTGCTGGTCGACAGCAAGCAGGGCTCCAACCTGCTGTACCTGCCGCTCGACAAGCTGATGCAGCAAGGCGGTGGCAACGCGGCCACGCCTGTGGACGCCGCCAGCCCCAGCGTGGCCGGCACCGCACCGGCCCAGTCGTCGGTGATCCCGGTGGCTCCCGCCACCACCGACGTGCGCGCCCGTGACGGCCGCTCGCGTGACCGCGACGTGCGCTGAGAAAGGCCCGGAACAACATGAACAGAATCGGTTTCATCGCCACCTCGGTCCTCGTCCTGCTCGTGCTGCTGAGCTCGACCCTCTTCGTGGTCGACCAGCGCCAGTTCGGCGTGGTCTATGCCCTCGGCCAGATCAAGCAGGTCATCACCGAGCCCGGCCTCAACTTCAAGCTGCCGCCGCCGTTCCAGAACGTGTCGTACATCGACAAGCGCCTGCTGACGCTCTCCAGCCTCGACACCGAGCCCATGCTCACCGCTGAAAAGCAACGCGTGGTGATCGACTGGTACGTGCGCTGGCGCATTTCCGACCCGCAGGCCTACATCCGCAACGTCGGTCTCGACGAGAACGCGGGCGCCATGCAGCTGAACCGCGTGGTGCGCAACGCCTTCCAGGAAAACATCAACAAGCGCACCGTGCGCGACCTGATCTCCGTGCGCCGCGAGGCCCTGATGGCCGACGTGCAGCGCGAAGTGCTGGCCGTCGTGAAGGGCGCCAAGCCCTGGGGCGTCGACGTGGTCGACGTGCGCATCACCCGCGTCGATTACGTGGAAGCCATCACCGAATCGGTCTACCGCCGCATGGAAGCCGAGCGCAAGCGCGTGGCCAACGAGCTGCGCTCCACCGGCACGGCCGAAGGCGAAAAGATCCGCGCCGATGCCGACCGCCAGCGCGAAGTGATCGTGGCCAATGCCTACCGCGACGCCCAGAAGATCAAGGGCGAGGGCGATGCCCAGGCTGCCGCGACCTACAGCGAGGCCTTCGGCCGCGATCCGCAGTTCGCCCAGTTCTATCGCAGCCTCGAGGCCTACAAGCAGAGCTTCAACAAGAAGAGCGACGTGATGGTGCTCGACCCGTCCTCGGACTTCTTCCGCGCCATGCAGAGCTCCGGCTCGGGCGGCGCGGCGCGCAAGTAGCAAGTAACAACGGGTCTTCCGTTTCTCTGCTTTCCTGTCTGGAGCCGTGAGCGCCGACACCTTCTGGAGCGCGTTGGCGCTGGTCCTGGTGATCGAAGGCATCCTGCCTTTCGTCTCGCCGGGCGGGTGGCGGCGCGGCTTCAGCCAACTGCTGCAGCTGCGCGACGGCCAGCTGCGTTTCTTCGGTCTTTGTAGCATCCTGCTGGGTTTGGCATTGCTCTGGGTACTGGGGTAGCGCAGGCCCGGTAGAATCCCGGTTTAACCACGCCCCCGATCCCCATGTCCGCCTGGGTCCTCCCGGATCACATTGCCGATGTGCTGCCTTCCGAGGCGCGCCACATCGAAGAACTTCGACGCCAGCTGCTCGATACCGCCCGTGGCTATGGCTACGAGCTGGTGATGCCGCCGCTGCTCGAGCACCTGGAGTCGCTGCTTTCGGGCACCGGCGAGGCGCTCGACCTCCAAACCTTCAAGCTTGTCGACCAGCTCTCCGGCCGCAGCATGGGCCTTCGCGCCGACACCACCCCCCAGGTGGCGCGCATCGACGCCCACCTGCTGAACCGTGATGGCGTGGCCCGGCTGTGCTACTGCGGCCCGGTGGTCCATACCCGACCCGACCGCCCGCATGCCACCCGCGAGCCGCTGCAGTTCGGTGCCGAAATCTACGGCCACGCCGGCCTCGAAGCCGACACCGAAACCCTGCTGCTGGCGCTCGACTGCCTCGACGCCGCCGGCCTGCGCGACGGCGTGATCGTCGACTTGGCCGACGCCCGCATCGTGCGCGCGCTGTTCGCCGGCGTGCCGGTCGATGCCGCCGCGATCGCCCGCGTGCACGCCGCACTGGCCGCCAAGGACGCGAGCGAGCTGCAGGCGCTCACCCAGGATTTTCCCGCTGCGTCACGCGACGGCCTGCGCGCCCTCGTGGGCCTGTACGGTGACGTCGCCGTGCTCGACGAGGCCGCCAAGGCCCTGAAGAACACGCCCGCCGTGACCACAGCGCTGGCCGATCTGAAGCAGCTCGCCGCCGGGCTGAATGGCCTGAACGGCACGGCAGGGCGCCAGATCAGCTTCGACCTGGCCGACCTGCGCGGCTACGCCTACTACAGCGGCATGCGTTTCGGCATCTACGTGCCGGGCGCGGCCGATTCGCTGGTGCGCGGTGGCCGCTACGACGAGGTAGGCGCCGTGTTCGGCCGCAACCGTCCGGCCGTCGGCTTCAGCCTCGATGTGCGCGAACTCGTCGGCGTGCTGCCGGCGCGTCCGCTGCGCGCTGCCATCCGTGCGCCCTGGAGCGACGCGGCCGGCCTGCGTCAGGCGATTGCCCAATTGCGCAAGGCCGGCGAAACGGTAGTCTGCGTGCTGCCCGGCCACGGCAGCGAAATCGATGAATTCCATTGCGACCGCGAGCTCGTCGAGCAGGCCGGCCAATGGAATGTCCGAGCGATCTGAATTTTTGAAGCAATGGAACGAGCATGAGCGTAACCACCGGAAGAAACGTGGTCGTCGTCGGGACCCAATGGGGCGACGAAGGCAAGGGCAAGCTGGTTGACTGGCTGACGGAAAGCGCCCAGGGCGTGGTCCGTTTCCAGGGCGGCCACAACGCGGGCCACACGCTGGTCATCAACGGCGTGAAGACCGCGCTGCACCTGATCCCGAGCGGCATCATGCGGCCCGGCGTCAAGTGCTACATCGGCAACGGCGTGGTGCTGTCGGCGGCCAAGCTCTTCGAGGAAATCGAGGGCCTGGAAAAAGCCGGCGTCGAGGTGCGTTCGCGCCTGCGCATCAGCGAGGCCTGCCCGCTGATCCTGCCGTTCCACGCCGCGCTGGACATCGCGCGCGAGGCCTACCGTGAAAAGGGCGGCATCGAAAAGATCGGCACCACCGGTCGCGGCATCGGCCCGGCCTACGAAGACAAGATCGCGCGCCGCGCGCTGCGCGTGCAGGACCTGAAGCACCCCGAGCGCTTCGCGGCCAAGCTGCGCGTGCTGCTCGAGCTGCACAACCACGTGCTGACCCAGGTGCTGGGTGCGCCCGCCATCGACTACGACACGGTGTTCGACGAGGCCATGCGCCACGCTGCGCTGCTCAAGCCCATGATGGCCGACGTGTCGCGCGAGCTGAACGACGCCCACAAGGCCGGCGCCAACCTGCTGTTCGAAGGCGCACAGGGCACGCTGCTCGACGTCGATCACGGCACCTACCCGTACGTCACCTCGAGCAACTGCGTGGCCGGCAACGCCGCTGCCGGTTCGGGCGTAGGCCCGGGCATGCTGCACTACGTGCTCGGCATCACCAAGGCCTACTGCACCCGCGTGGGCGGCGGTCCGTTCCCCACCGAACTCGATTGGGCCACGCCGGGCACCCCCGGCTATCACATGAGCACCGTGGGCGCCGAAAAGGGCGTGACCACCGGCCGCAGCCGCCGTTGCGGCTGGTTCGACGCCGCGCTGCTCAAGCGCTCGGCGCAGGTCAACGGCCTGTCGGGCCTGTGCATCACCAAGCTCGACGTGCTCGACGGCCTCGAGAAGCTGGAGCTGTGCACCGGCTACGAGCTCGACGGCGAAATCACCGACATCCTGCCGATGGGCGCCGACGAAATCGAGCGCTGCACGCCGATCTACGAAACCCTCGAAGGTTGGACCGAGAGCACCGTCGGTGTCACGCAGCACGACAAGCTGCCGGTCAATGCGCGCCTGTACCTGCAGCGCATCGAGCAGATCACCGGCGTGCCGATCCACATGGTGTCGACCAGCCCCGATCGCGATCACACGATCATGATGCGCCACCCTTACCTCGCAGACTGAACAGGAACGAACCAGACCATGTTGACCGAAGACGGCAAGCATCTCTACGTCAGCTACGACGAGTACCACAACCTGATCGAGAAGCTCGCGATCAAGGTGCACCAGTCGGGCTGGGAGTTCGACACCATCCTGTGCCTGGCGCGTGGCGGCATGCGTCCGGGCGATGTGCTCTCGCGCATCTTCGACAAGCCGCTGGCGATCATGTCGACCAGCTCCTACCGCGCCGACGCTGGCACGGTCCAGGGCCATCTCGACATCGCCCGCTTCATCACGACCCCCAAGGGCGAGATCGCCGGCAAGGTGCTGCTGGTGGACGACCTGGCCGATTCGGGCCACACGCTGCACGCCGTGATGGACATGCTGCGCAACAACTACAAGCCGATCACCGAGTTGCGCAGCGCGGTCATCTGGACCAAGGCAATGTCGACCTTCACGCCCGACTACTCGGTCGAGTTCCTGGCCACCAACCCGTGGATCCACCAGCCCTTCGAGGGCTACGACTCGCTCGGCGCCGAGAAGCTGATCGAGAAGTGGTCGGTCTGACGACCGGCCCTGGCACCACCGGCCGGCGCGCTCAACTGCTGCCGCCGCCGGGGGTGTCGAACATCGCGGTGTAGCGCCGCTGCATTTCCTCCGGCGTCACCTTCTCGATGCTGTGACCCACGTTCCACCGGTGACCGAACGGGTCGCGGAAGACGCCGGAACGCTCCCCATAGAACTGATCCTGCGGTGCCATGTCCAGCGTGGCCCCCGCGGCGACCGCGCGCGCAACCAGCGCGTCGGCGTCGTCCACGTGCAGGTGCAGCGTCACGGCGCTGCCGCCGAGCGCCTTGGGCGAGCGGATGTTGAACTCGGCGAACTCGTCCGAGATCATCAGGATCGCGCCGTTGTGAAAGTCCAGCTCGACGTGCCCGATGCGGCCGCTGGGCTCGGTCAGTCGAAAGATTTCCTTCACTTCGAACACGTGGCAATAGAAGTCGACGGCGGCGGCGGCGTTGTCGACGCAGAGGTACGGAAACAGCTCGTGGATGGCCATAACGGGACCTGCCTTTCTTTCTTGAATCGGGTGTTGAAACGGGGACCGTGGCGCCGATTCTGCGCAGCCCCGGCGCTAGCGTCTTGAAGGAATTTGACCTGCCGCACGGAGGGCCGGCACATGGCGTGGCGACGCAGCGCCGGTCTGTCGCCAGGCCTGCGGCGAGAGGCCGGCCAGCGCGGAGAACTCGCGGCTCAGGTGCGCCTGATCGCTGTAGCCCGCGACGAGCGCGATGTCGGCCCAGGCGCGCGCGGGATCGTCGGCGGCCAACGCCAGCACGCGGTCGAAGCGCATCACGCGGGCGTATTCCTTGGGCGCAAGCCCGATTGACGCACGGAACAGCGCAATGAAGCGCCGATGGCTGTAGCCGCTGTGCGCCACCAGCGTGGCGATCGATGCGGGCGTGTCGTGGCTCATCTGTCCGAGCGAGGCGGCCACGGCGGGGTGCAGGCCGCGCGGGCTGGTGCGGGGCAGGGCGGCGGCGGTCAGGCGCTGGGTCAGCAAGGCTTCGAACACGTCCAATTGCCGGGCTGGGTCGTCGGACGATGCATACAGCTGTTCGAGCGCATCACCGGTCTGGCGTTCGCCCCACAGCGCGTCGAGTGGGATGTGGCGGCCGCTCAGGGCGTCTTCAGGCGCGCCCAGCAGCAGGCGTGCGGCACCGGGGTGCAATTGCGCGCCGACCGAGCGTGTCGCCACCGACACATCGCGCAGGTAGAAAGCGGCGCGTGCACCGCCGACGATCGCGTAGCCGACCGTGTGGCCGCGCAGGTCGCGTGTGTCGTCGAAGAGTCGCAGCGGCGGCCCTGAAAGCCGGAAGACGAGGTGCATGCCGCCCGTGGGCAGCACGTGTTCGCGCGCGCCGGTGCGTGTTGGGGGTTCGCCCTCGGGCGCCGAGGCCCACAGCAGCCGCAGGAAGGGCCGCAAATGAGGGGACGGGGGCCGCGTCAGCTGCATGGCGCGACGGGCCCCGGAAAGGGCGGGCGGGTGACCATCGGCGCATTGTGCGCCGACGGGCCGCTTCGCCCGGGCTGCTTACTTGCTCGTTGCGAGGCGCTTCTGGATGTTGGCTGCGCGGTCGCCGGAGGCCGGGTGCGAGCTGAGCATCGAGCTCTTGCCGCCGTCGAGCTTGGCCAGTTTCTGGAACGCGGTGACGAGGCCTTCGCGCTTGAGCTTCTGCGTGGTCAGCAGGTCGAAGGCGTAGTTGTCGGAGTCGGTTTCCTGCGATTGCGAGAACTGCGCGTTGACCAGCTTCTCGGCGAAGTCGCCGATCTGCGAGGACGACAGCTGCGTGATCGCCGCATTGCCGGTGGCGCCGGCGATGCCGCGCGCGGCCGACACGGCGTAGGCGGTCTGCATGGCCTTCTTGCTGTGGCCCAGGGCGACGTGGCCGATCTCGTGGCCGATGATTCCGCGCAGCTCGTCATCGTTCATGAGGTCCATGAGGCCGCTGTAGACGCGGATGCAGCCGTTGCCCATGGCCCAGGCATTCACGTCCTTCGTGAGGTAGACCTTGTAGCTGGCGGGCTGGCCGCCGATGGTGGTCGGCAGGCCCTGGCGCACGCGCTCCAGGCGCTTGCTGTAGGCATCGGTCGCGGGGGCGACCTTGGAGCTCTTGTCGAGTTCGGCACACGACTGGTTGGCCAGTGCCTGCACGTCGCCGTCGGTGAGCGACATGGCCTTGAAGGCGCTGCCGCCCGCGCCCGCGAGCGCGTTCGAATCCAGGTTCTTCATGCCGCCGCAGGCGGACAGGGCCGCAGCGGCCGTGAGGGTGATGAGCAGATGACGCATTGAGAAAATCCTCCCTTTATTTTCGGAGCCCGAACTCTATCCGCAATGCGCGGGCGATCCGGCCAAGGCCGTCGATATCGCACGGAGAATGTCACGGCCGTCGAGGGTTCCTTGAGGGGCGCTAGCATCTGCACATGAGCAAGCCTTCCACGACCCTGATCCACCATCCCTACACGCCGCCGGCCGCCTTCGCCGCGCCGCAGCCCGGCGTATTCAAGGCCTCGACCGTGTTCTTCGCCGACGTTGCTGCCATGCGCGCGCGCGACTGGAAGACCAAGGCCGGCTACACCTACGGCCTGCACGGTACGCCCACCACCTTCACGCTCGAAGAACGCCTGGCCACGCTCGAAGGCGGCACTGAATGCCTGCTCGTGCCGAGCGGGCTGGCCGCGATCTCGCTGGTCTCGTTCGCGTTCCTGAAGACCGGCGACGAGGTGCTGATTCCCGACAACGCCTACGGCCCCAACAAGGCGCTGGCCACTGGCGAGCTCGCGAACTTCGGCATCACGCACCGCCTGTACGACGCGATGAATCCGTCCGACCTGGAGGCCAAGCTCTCGCACCGCACACGGCTGGTGTGGCTCGAAGCGGCGGGTTCGGTGACGATGGAATTCCCCAACCTGCCGGCGCTCGCCGAGGTCTGCCGCGAGCGCGGCGTGATGACCGCGCTCGACAACACCTGGGGCGCGGGCCTGGCCTTCGCGCCCTTCGATTTCAACGGCACGGGGCAGGGCGTCGACGTGTCGGTGCACGCGCTCACCAAGTACCCGAGCGGCGGCGGCGATGTGCTCATGGGCAGCGTCGTCACGCGCGACGAGCGCCTGCACCGCGCGCTCAAGCTCACCCACATGCGCATGGGCTTCGGCATCGGCGTGGGCGACGTCGAAACTCTGCTGCGCTCGCTGCCGAGCATGGCGCTGCGCTTCGGCGCGCACGACCGCGCGGCGCGCGAGTTGGCTGGCTGGCTCAACGGCTGCGAAGAGATCGCGCAGGTGCTGCATCCCGCGCTGGAAGACTCACCGGGCCACGCCAACTGGCGCGCGCTGTGCGGCGCCACCGACCTCGCCGCGGGTCTGTTCTCGGTGGTGTTCGACGAGCGCTTCAGCACCGAGCAGGTCGACCGCTTCTGCGACAGCCTCAAGCTCTTCCGCCTCGGTTATTCGTGGGGCGGCCCGATCAGCCTCGTCGTGCCCTACGACATCGGTTTGATGCGCGACGCCAGCGTCGCCCGCTGGCCGTACAAGGGCACCCTGGTGCGTTTCTCGGTCGGCCTGGAAGACGTGGACGACCTGCGTGCCGACCTGCAACAGGCATTGCTGCAGATGTAAGCAAAGCGCCGGGCCCGGGCCGTCGCCGGGCTGGGGGTGCACCGTTATCGCTTACAGTAGGCCGAATCGCAGTCACCCTGACTGCCTCGCCTGAAGGAAAAGCAGTGGCAACACCCAATTACGGCTACGAGAAGCGTCAGAAAGAGCTGGCCAAGAAGAAGAAGAAGGAAGAAAAGCTTCGAGAGAAGGCGAACCGCAAGCTCAGCCCGAGCAGCGACGGACTGGCGCCCGGAGATCCGGAGACCGACGTGGCGTCGCTCGAGCGCGATCCCCCCACGGTGCCCGAGCTGCCGACCAAGAACGGGTGATTGCCCGTTTCCCGCACCCCCGGACATAGAAAAGCCGCAGCAGGCGAAGGCCTGCTGCGGCTTTTTCTTTGGTCGCGCGAGGGCGCGTTATTTGGGCAGCAGCTTGCGCAGCTCCGGCCAGACGTTGTCCAGGATCTGCGGCTGCGCCGCGGCGGTCGGGTGGATGCGATCGGCCTGGAACAGCGTCATGGCGTCGGGCGCATCGGCCACGCCCTTGAGCAGGAACGGCACCAGCGCCGACTTGGTCGTGCCCGCCACTTTGGCAAACACCGCCTCGAAGCGCCGCGTGTAGTCGCCGCCGTAGTTCGGCGGCACCTGGATGCCGACAATCAGCACCCGCGCGCCCGCGGCCTGCGCGGCCTTGGTGATCTGCAGCAGGTTGTCTTCGGTGTTCGAGAGCGGCAGGCCGCGCAGGGCGTCGTTGGCGCCGAGCTCCAGCACCACGTGGCTGGGCTTGTGCTGTGCCAGCAGGGCCGGGAAGCGGGCGCGCCCGCCGGAGCTGGTGTCGCCGCTGATGCTGGCGTTGACCACCGAGGCTGCGATCTTCTGCTGCGCAAGCCTTTTTTCCAGCAAGGGTACCCAGCCTTCGCCGCGCTTGAGGCCGTACTCTGCGCTCAGCGAATCTCCGAGCACGAGGATCACCGGCTTGCCGGTCGATGCCGCCTGCGCCTGGGCCGCAGCACCCGACCATGTCCCCGCGCTGCCGAGCGCGGCGGTGGTCAAGATAAAGTCACGTCGATTCAAAACGAAAAGCCTTTCATGTCCCAACCTCCGTCTGATGCCATTGTCGCCGTCGAGCATGTCTTCAAGTCCGTCACCGACTCGGCCGGCACGCTGGACATTCTGCAGGACATCCATTTCACCCTGGGCGCGCGGGAAACCGCCGCCATCGTCGGCGCCTCGGGCTCCGGCAAGAGCACCTTGCTGTCGATCATTGCCGGACTCGACACGCCCACGCGCGGCACCGTGAAGCTTGCGGGCGACGACATCTTCGCCATCGACGAGGACGAGCGCGCCGCGCTGCGCGCTCAGCGCGTGGGCTTCGTGTTCCAGAGCTTCCAGTTGCTGGGCAACCTGAGCGCCCTCGAAAACGTCATGCTGCCGCTGGAACTGGCCAACCGCAAGGACGCGCGCAAGGCCGCCACCGAGATGCTGGGCCGCGTCGGCCTGGGCCAGCGCCTGGGCCACTACCCCAAGGTGCTGTCGGGCGGCGAGCAGCAGCGCGTGGCGCTGGCGCGGGCCTTCGTGGTCCAGCCGGCCCTGCTGCTGGCCGACGAGCCCACCGGCAGCCTCGACTTCGCGACCGGCGAGCAGGTCATGAAGCTGATGTTCGACCTGAACCGCGAACTGGGAACCACGCTGGTGCTGGTCACGCACGACCGCAGCATCGCCTCGCAGTGCGAGCGGCGCATCACCATCGAGGCCGGGCGCGTGGCGCTCAACGAAAAAACACCCGAATCGACGGTCGCGCAGGCGGCCTGAGCCAGCAAGAAGACAGCGCCCGGCCCCCGCGGCGCTCGCCCTGAACACAGAGGATAGTTCATGACCCAGCTTCCCCCCGAAGCCATTGCCGCGCTGGAGCGCGGCAACCTGATCGAGGCCATCAAGATCGTGCGCGATCGCACCGGCATGGACCTCAAGTCGTCCAAGGAAGCCGTCGAGCGCTATGCCAACAGTGGCGCGCTCATCACCGGCGCGCCGGCCGATTGGCAGGAAGGCGACTGGGGCCGGGGCGAGGCGGCCGCCGAGACGGGCAACGGCATGCAGGGCAACGGCCCCGCCGCGGTGCCGGCGGCCGCACTCGCAGCCCTGGCGCGGGGCCAGAAGGTCGAGGCCGTGCGCCTCACGCGCGAGGCCACCGGCCTGGGCCTGGCCGAAGCCAAGCAACTCGTCGAGGCGCACCAGAACCCTGCCGTGGGCGACTTCGGGCACTTGCCGTCGAGCGCGGCGGTGAACCCGATGGCCGAGCCGGGCCGGGTGACGGGCGGCGGCTTCAAGTGGCTGCCGGTGATCGTCGTGCTGCTGATTGCGGCCGCGGCGTGGTCGTATTTCAAGGGCGCCTGAGCGCATGATCGTTCCCCAGTTCTGGGCCGAAGGCCGCATCCAGGAGCGTGTGGGCAGCCAGCAGTTCACCGTGCGCCGTTTCGGTTGGTCCGACGACAGCCCGTTGGCCGCACAGGCCCATGCTGACCAGCGCACCCGCGAGGCGTTCGACCGCATCGTGGTGGGCGGCGAAAAACTGGAGCGCCGCGAGCGCAAGCTGGCCTACAACGGCGCCAACGGCATGCCGATCCGCGAGGAGATCGTCGAACGCCAGGGCGACGCCGTCGTCACCCGCAACGGCTACGGCGCGCGCTGCCTCAACACGCCCGACGTGCTGTTCGTCGATGTCGACTTCGACGGCCCAGGCTCACGCGGCAGCGCACGCGGGTTGACGGTGATCGGCGCGGCATTCATCGGTTCGCTGGTCGCGGGCTACGCCACGCGCTCGGCGATGGCCGGCGTGGCCGCCTTCATGCTGGTGGCGGCCTTCGGCTTCTGGCGCGCCCACAAAGAGGGTCTGCCCGCGGTCGAGGACAAGAGCGATCCGCTGGCGGGTGCCCGTGCGCGTGTCGAGCGCTTCATCCACCAGCATCCCGACTGGCACCTGCGCCTGTACCGCACGCCGGCCGGCCTGCGCGTGCTGGCGATGCACGATGTCTTCGCACCGTCCGACGCCGCCGTGACCGACGCGTTCCAGACGCTGGGCGCCGACAAGGTCTACGCGCGCATGTGCCGCAACCAGAACTGCTTTCGCGCCCGCCTGAGCGCCAAGCCCTGGCGCGTCGGCATCGGCGAGCACCTGAAGCCTCAGCCGGGCGTCTGGCCGGTGTCGCCCGACCGGCTGCCCGCCCGCGATGCCTGGGTGGCGCGCTACGAAAAGGCCGCCGAGGGGTATGCCGCCTGCCAGTACCTGGGGAGCGTGGGCAACACGCTGAAGGTGCACATGAACGCCCTGGTGGTGCAGGAACTGCACGACGAACGCACCCGCGCGAACAGCGGATTGCCGCTGGCGTGAGGGCGAAGGCGTCGCGCCCTTGATAATCGGGGCATGTCTTCCCCTAAAGTGATCTTCGGCTTCCATGCCGTGGGCGTGCGCATCAAGACCGCGCCGAAATCGGTGCTCGAGGTTCTGTTCGATGCCAGCCGGCGCGATGCGCGCATGAAACAGTTCATTGCGCGTGCGCAAGAAGCCGGCGTGCGGCTGGTCGAGGCCGACAGCCTGCGCATTGCCAAGCTGGCCGGCAGCCACGGCCACCAAGGCGTGGCGGCGCGGGTCGAACCCACCGCGCAAATCCATTCGCTCGACGAACTGCTCGAAGGCCTCGAAGAGGCCGGCACCGTGCCGCTGCTGCTGGTGCTCGACGGCGTGACCGATCCGCACAACCTCGGCGCCTGCCTGCGCGTGGCCGACGGCGCCGGCGCCCATGCGGTGATTGCGCCCAAGGACCATGCGGCCGGCATCAACGCCACCGTCGCCAAGGTGGCGAGCGGTGCGGCCGAGACCGTGCCGTACTTCATGGTGACCAACCTGGCGCGCACGCTCAACGAACTCAAGGAACGCAGCATCTGGTGCGTGGGTACGAGCGACGACGCGCCGGGCACGATCTACCAGAGCGACTTCAAGCGCCCGCTGGCGCTGGTGCTGGGCGCCGAGGGCGAGGGCATGCGCCAGCTCACGCGCAAGACCTGCGACGAACTCGTCAGCATCCCGATGGCCGGCGCGGTCGAGAGCCTGAACGTGTCGGTGGCCAGCGGCGTGTGCCTCTACGAGGCCATGCGCCAGCGCGGCCTCTGAGCCTCACCTGAGGGCTAGCGGGCCAGCGCCCCGCGGCCCTTGCGGTGGAAGTACACCAGCTCCGCCGCACGCCGCATCGGCGCCGTGCCGAGCAGGCGGTTGAACATCCAGTCGCTCTGGAAGTGGTCGAAGGCCCACCGCAGCGTGCGCTTCATCAAAAAGCGCGGGTAGCCGCGCACGAACCATGTGGCGGGGTCGTCCACCTCGCCGCGCACGAAGCGCGCCACGGCCTCGCCGGCACGCTCTCCGTGCTGCAGCGCCGTGTGGATGCCGCCGGCCGTCACGGGCGACACCATGCCCGCCGCATCGCCCACCAGCAACGCCCGTTCGCGGGCCACCACCGGCAGCACGCCGCCGCAGGGAATCATTCCGGCGCGCACGGCGACCGGCGGCGCGTCGCCGGGCGACACCACGGGGGCGATCTTGCGCAAGAGCGGGTCGAGCCGCAGCGCGCCCGTGTCGTGGTGCCCCATGCGGCGCGCCAGGCCGATCTGGCTCACGCCGACGCCGTCGAGCGCCCAGCCGATGTAGCCCGGTGCCAGTTGTTTGTCGATGAAGCAATGCAGCAGGTCGGGCGCCATGCGCGCGCCCCGGTACTCGTGCTCCACGCCGTAGAGGAAGCGCGTGTTGCGCGACAGGCCCAGCGCCTTGGCCACGCGCGAATGCGGGCCGTCGGCGCCGACAAGGTAGGTCGCGCGGATGCAAGGGCCTTGCGCCACCGGCACCTCCCAGCGGCCGTTCACCCAGAGCGCCTGCTCGAACAGCGTGCCCAGGCGCACCTCGACGCCGCAGGCCCGGGTGGAGTCCACCATCCAGTCGAGCAGTGCGGGCGCGTCGGTGGCCCAGAACCAGTAGCCGGGCGCGTGCAGGTCGACGTGGTGCATGTCGGGTGCGTACAGCCGCACGCCGTCGATGCGTCGCACCAGCGCGGGCGGCACTTCGGCCAGCCATGGCACGCTGTCGACCGCGTCCTTGACGATGATCCCGGTGGTGTGCAGCTTGGCGCCGGCGGCGGCTTTCTTTTCGAGCACCATCACGCTGAGGCCCGCCTTGGCGGCGGCGCGCGCGCAGGCCAGCCCGGCAAAGCTTGCACCGATGACGAGCAGGTCGACCTGGGTGCAGGCCAGACCGGGGTCGGTCACGAAAGCTGGTGCGGGGCAGGGCGCGGCCGACGAGGAAGGCGCGTGGGGAGAAAAGAGACAGGAAGAAGAGGCGTACATGGGCGGCTGACTTGCAAAGCGCACCACGGGGTGTGGTGCGCCTGCGAAGTTAGCGACGCCATGTGCGCCGGGCGTGAAGCCTGTGTGAACTGATCTGTGAAGCCGGCAGGCTCGTTCAGGACGGGTCTTTGCTGCGCGTGCGGGCCACGGCGCTGAAGACGCCGATGCCCAGCAGGATCAGCGCACCGATGCCGATGTAGAGCGTGGGCACGCCGGCCACCGAGGCGCCCCAGGCGACCCCGGCCAGGAAGATCAGAAAGCCGATCATGTAAAGCGCAAAGGACATCGTGTGGCTCCGTTAGCTGAGATGCCTTGCAGTATCCCGACGCGCCCCCGGGCCCGAACCGGCCTGAATCGTCTCTGCGTGTGGGAGCTTGCCTACCGTGCGGGTACGGTCAATCGGGCACGGCGACCAGCAGGTAGCGGCAGGCGGTGCGCCCCAGCGCCTTGAAGACCAGCGGCCGGTCGACGCCGAAGTCGAGGCAGTCGCCCGGCGCGAGTTCGAAGCGCTCGTCGCCGTAGTCGACCTGCAGCGCGCCGTCGAGCATCCACAGGCTCTGCCGGTACGGCGTGCCGCTCCATCGCGGATAGCCGACCTGCGCACCGCGTGGCAGCTCGACCTCGACCAGCTCCACGCCGCTGCCCGCGCCCCGCTCGGCGACCTGACGGCGCAAATAGCCCGCGTCGGGATCGCGCCAGACCTCCTGCATGGCCCGCGTGCGCAGCCGCTGCGGCTGCACCTTGTCTTCGGTGAGAAGCTGCGCCAGCGAGACCCCGAGGCCGGCGGCGAGCTTTCCCAGCAGCACGGCCGTCGGGCTGCTCTGCGCGCGCTCGACCTTGGAGATCATTGCCTTGCTCACGCCCGACAACCCGGCCAGGTCCGCAAGGCTGAGCCCCTGCGCCTGGCGCAGCGCCAACAGCCGGGTGGCGATGAGCGCGTCGATGTGGCCGTCGGCCGGCGCTGCCGGCGAGGTGGAAGGTGAAGCGTTTCCCATATGAGATTATTATTCTCTTATATTGAACGACAGAGAAACACCATGCGTCTCATCGCCTGCACCGAAGAAGCCCATTCAGGCGCCATCCTGGCGATCCTGAACGAGGCCATCGTCAATTCCACCGCGCTGTACGACTACAAGCCGCGCACGGCCGAGAACATGGTGACGTGGTTCGCCACCAAGCGCGCCAACGGCTTCCCGGTGATCGGCGCGGAAGACGACAACGGCAAGCTGCTGGGCTTCGCGAGCTACGGCAGCTTTCGCGCGTTTCCGGCCTACAAGTACACGGTGGAGCACTCGGTGTACGTCGATGCCGCGCACCGCGGCGAGGGCCTTGGCCGCACGCTGATGGAGGCGATCGTGGCCGAGGCGATCGCGCGCGAAGTGCATGTGATGGTCGGCGCCATCGATGCGTCGAACGCCGGCAGCATCGCGCTGCACGAGCGCCTGGGCTTCACGCATTCAGGCACCGTGCAGCAGGCCGGTTTCAAGTTCGGTCGCTGGCTCGACGTGGCGTTCTACCAGCGGATTCTGGCGACGCCGCTGAACCCGGTCGACGGCTAGCCGAGACTCAGGCCGGCGTCTCGGCGCTGGCCCGGTCGAGCATGTCGATGGTGCCCGCGTCCAGCTTGAGCTGCGTGGCGACCACCAGTTCTTCGAGCTGCGCCAGCGAGGTCGCGCTGGCGATGGGTGCCGTCACGCCGGGCCGTGCGATCTGCCACGCAATGGCGACCTGGCCGGGCTTGGCGTTGTACTGCTGCGCCACCTTGTCGAGCGCGTCGAGGATGCGCAGGCCGCGCGGGTTCAGGTACTTCTTCGTGGTGTTGGCGCCGCGCGCGCTCTTGGCCGCATCGGCCTCGGTGCGGTACTTGCCGGTGAGAAAGCCCGCCGCCAGCGCGTAGAAGTTGATCACGCCCACTTCACGCTTGATGCACAGCGGCTCGAGCTCGTCTTCGAACACCGCGCGGTCGTACAGGTTGTACAGCGGCTGCAGGCTCTCGTAACGCGCGATGCCCAGGCGCTCCGACACGTCGAGCGCCTCGGCCAGCCGTGGTGCCGTGTAGTTCGAGGCGCCGATGGCGCGCACCTTGCCCTCCTTGATGAGCGCGTCGAAGGTGCCCAGCGTGTCTTCGAGCGGCGTGTTCGCGTCGTCGTCGTGCGACTGGTACAGGTCGATGTAGTCGGTCTGCAGGCGCTTCAGCGAGGCGTCGACGGCCTCGCGGATGTACGCGGGCGACAGGCCCACCTTGCCTTCGCCCATCGGCTTGCCGACCTTGGTGGCCAGCACCACGCGGTTGCGTTTGCCGCTCTGCTTGAGCCACTTGCCGATGATCGTTTCCGATTCGCCGCCCACATGGCCCGGCACCCAGGCCGAGTAGACGTCGGCGGTGTCGACGAAGTTGAAACCGGCGTCGAGCCAGGCATCGAGCAGCTTGAACGAGGCCGCCTCGTCGACGGTCCAGCCGAACACGTTGCCACCGAAAGCGAGGGGAGACACCCGAAGGCTGGAACGGCCGAGCGGACGAAGTTGCGACATGGCAGAGGGCTCCTGAAAGAAAAAAGTGTGCAGAAGGGAAAGGTGCTCAGACGAAGCCTACCGCGCCCAGCGCCGCGCCGCAGCCCAGCAGCCACAGCAGGTGGATGCGCGTGCGCCACACCACCAGTGCGGCCACGCCGCTGAGCAGCCACAGGTGCCAGGCCGGCACGCCGGGCGACTGGTTGCCGCCAGCCAGCACCCAGCCGGTGGCGATGAGCAGCCCAACCACGACGGGTGCCATGCCCTGCTTGAAGGCGCGCACCTCGCGGCGCGTGCGGTTGCGGTGGCCCCAG
This sequence comes from Variovorax sp. EBFNA2, assembly GCF_033802765.1. Classification (NCBI taxonomy): domain Bacteria; kingdom Pseudomonadati; phylum Pseudomonadota; class Betaproteobacteria; order Burkholderiales; family Comamonadaceae; genus Variovorax; species Variovorax sp. EBFNA2. The sequence continues at coordinate 3,884,588 of NZ_CP138496.1, read as the reverse complement.
CGCGTGGCGAAATAGGTGAGGGTGGTGCTCGGCAGCATGATGCCGACCATGGTGATCATCAGGCCGAAGAAGCCGAGCAGCCAGGCCATCGGGCCGGCGCCGATGCCGCCGCCCGCGTTGAGCCCGACGTTCCAGCCCATCAGCGCGACGAACAGCACGTTGGGCCCGGGCGCGGCCTGGGCGATGGCGACCGACGAGGTGAACTGCGCCTCGGTGAGCCAGCCGTGCTGCGCCACGAGGTAGCGGTGCATGTCGGGCACCGTGGTGATCGCGCCGCTGATCGACAGCAGCGACAGCAGCAGGTACTGGCCGAAGAGGGCCAGCCAGTCGTGCCATTGCATGACGATGGTCATGGGGAGATCTTCTTCCAGGTCCACACGCAGGCCACGCCGCCCACCGCGAGCAGCACCCACCCCAGCGGAATCTTCAGCAGCGCGATGGCCGCGAACACCAGCGCCACGAACCCCAGGCAGGTCGCAAAGCCCAACGGGTGCTTGCGCAGCTGCGGAATCAGCTTGATGCCCGTGGCCGCAATCAGCCCACCCGACACCGCGCCCATGCCGCGCAGCGCGGCCGCCACCTGCGGGTTGGCGGCGTAGTGCGCGTAGAGCACGGCCAGCGCGAGGATCACGAACAGCGGCACGGTGAGCATGCCCGCCACCGCGGCGATGGCGCCGCGCAGGCCGAAGTAGCGGTCGCCGATCATCAGCGCGAGGTTGACCACGTTCGGCCCCGGCATCACCTGGGCCACGGCCCAGTCTTCGAGGAACTGGTCGGGCGTGAGCCACTTCTTCTTTTCGACCATCTCGCGCTGGACGATGGCGAGAACGCCGCCGAAGCCCTGCAGCGCGAGCCAGGTGAAGGAAACAAAAAGGTCGCGTGGCGACGCGGGCTGCGGGTGCGGGTGGTCTGGCGGCGGGGCCGCGGCGGGTGCGGACGGGTGCATGTGCGAGCGATTATCGTAGGCAGCCTGTCAACATGCCGGGCGCCGCGCTGACAGACGCGGGGCCCACCCGAGGAACACTTCATGCTCATGCAACTACGCGCTCTCTTCGATCTCTGCCGGCGCGCCTTCGCTTCCTGGTCGAACGACTACGCCCCGAGCATGGGCGCGGCGCTGGCCTACTACACGGTGTTCTCGATTGCGCCGCTGCTGCTGATCGTGATCGCGGTGGCCGGCCTCGTCTTCGGTCAGGAGGCCGCGCGCGGCGAGATCTTCGCGCAGCTCTCGGGCCTCATGGGCGCGCAGGGCGCGGCGGCGGTGCAGGGCATGCTGCAGGCAGTCAACAAGCCGACCGAGGGCATCGTGGCCACGGTGGTCGGCATCGGCCTCCTGGTAGTGGGCGCGACCACCGTTTTCGGCGAACTGCAGGACGCGCTCGACCGCATCTGGCGCGCGCCCGCGCGCACGCAGAGCAAGGGCCTCTTCAACCTGTTGCGCGTGCGGCTGCTGTCGTTCAGCATGATCATGGGCATCGGCTTTTTGCTGATGGTGTCGCTGGTGGCGAGCGCCGCACTGGCCGCGCTGGGCAAGTGGTGGTCGCCGATGTTCGGTGCCTGGGCCACGCTGGCGCAGGTGGTGAACTTCGCCTTCAGCTTCGCGATGGTCACGGTGATCTTCGCGATGATCTACAAGATCATGCCGCGCGCCAGGGTGCAGTGGCGCGACGTGTGGGTGGGCGCGGCGGTGACGGCGCTGCTGTTCACCGTGGGCAAGCACCTCATCGGCCTGTACATCGGCAAGAGCAGCGTGGCTTCGGGCTACGGCGCAGCCGGCTCGCTGGTGGTGGTGCTGGTGTGGGTGTACTACTCGGCGCAGATCTTCCTGCTGGGCGCCGAGTTCACCTGGGTCTATGCGCGCACCTACGGCTCGATGAAGGACGCTGCGGCCGAGCCGGCAGGCCACGCGTCGCCGACGCGCGACGTGCCGCTGCCGGCGCATGCCGACACGCCCTAGCCGGCGAAGCCGCCTTCGTCGAGAAACTTCTGCTCTTCCGGCGTGGATGTGCGCCCGAGCATCCGGTTGCGGTGCGGAAAGCGCCCGAAGCGCGCCACGATGTCGCGGTGCAGCACGGCAAAGCGCTGCGTGTTGGCGTCCTGCGTGGCGTTGAGCGCGACCGAGCGTTCCTGCTCGGCCAGCACCTCCGAGTGCATGAAAGGCAGGTAGAAGAAGCGCTGCATCAGGGCGTCGGCCTGCGTGTCGAAGCCGGCTTCGACGGCGCGGCGCGCCACGGCCAGCGCGAGGCCGTCGGTGGCGAGCATGTGCGGGTTCTGGCGCCAGGCGTTGCGCGGGAACTGGTCGAGCAGCACCAGCAAGGCCAAGGCGCCTTCGCCGGTGTCGGCCCAGTGGTCGAGCCGTCCGCTGGCCGCAGCCTGGTGGGCGGCGGCCAGGCGGTCGATGCAGGCGGCATCGAAGGCATCGCTTTTCGCGAACCAGCGCTCGGGTCCGGCATCGCGCCAGAACGCGACCACGTCGTGTGCACAAGGGAGGGTGTCGTCGGAAATCATCGTTGCATTCTCTTGCACAGGCGTGCGAAGAAGGGGCGCTGACCGACAAGGCCGCAGGCGTCGTCTGCCTATGCTGAATGCTTTCATCCACAGGAGACCCCGACCATGAACAACAGCACTCGCACACTCTGGCGCACCACCCTCGTCGCGGGCCTGGCCGCCGTCGCGCTGGCCGGCTGCGGAATGATGTCGAAGTCGAACGTCGCGAGTTTCAGCGGCGCGATGAACGCGGCGAGCGAAGTGCCGCCCAACATGACGCGCGGCAGCGGCATGGCCGAGGCCTGGCTCAACCGCGACACCAACGTGCTCAAGTACAAGATCACCTACAACGGCCTGAGCGGCCCGGCCACGGCGGCCCACTTCCACGGACCTGCCGCCGCGGGCGCGAATGCCGGCGTGGTGCTGCCCTTCGCGAATGCGGCCAGCCCGATCGAGGGCCAGGCCACGCTCACGCCGGCACAGGCCGCCGACCTCGTGGCCGGCAAGTGGTATGCCAACATCCACACGGCGGCCAACCCGGCCGGCGAGATCCGCGGCCAGATGCTGCCGAAGATGTGAGATCCGTCCGGGGCTGAGTGACGCAGCGAAAAGGCCCCTGGTCAGGTAGCTGTCGCGGGGCTGGTGTCCAATGAACGCATGACGACGACACCCAAGAAAAAGCCTCGCGCCGCCACCGCTGCTTCCTCTTCTTCTCCCGCTTCCTCCACCGCACCACCCCATCCGTTCATCGCCCGCCGCGAAGGCATGCGCGCTGCCCGCAAGGCGCTCGTGCTGCAGGGCGGCGGCGCGCTCGGGGCCTACCAGGCGGGCGTGTACGCCGCGCTCAGCGAGACCGACCTGCAGCCGCACTGGATTGCGGGCGTGTCGATCGGCGCCATCAATGCCGCACTCATCGCCGGCAACGCGCCCGCACAGCGCGTCGACCGGCTGCGCGAGTTCTGGCACCTGGTGTCTTCGGGGCCGGCGCAGCGCCTGCCGTCGTGGCTGGGCGACCGCGCCACGCAGAACCAGTGGAGCGCCACCATGGCCTCGCTGGTCGGCATTCCGGGCTTCTTCGAGCCGCGCTATTCGCCGGCCTTGCTGATGGGCGGCGCTGCGCCGTTGCTGAGCTACTACGACACCGCGCCGCTCAAGGCCACGCTGGAGCGGCTCATCGACTTCGACCGCATCAACGCCTGCGAGGCGCGCTTCAGTGTGGGCGCCGTCAACGTGCGCACCGGCAACTCGGTGTACTTCGACAACACGCGCCAGCGCATCGGCCCCGAGCACATCATGGCCAGCGGCGCATTGCCACCGGGCTTTGCGCCCGTGCACATCGACGGCGACGATTACTGGGACGGCGGCATCGTGTCGAACACGCCCCTGCAGTACGTGCTCGACACGCATCCACGCTCCGAGGCGCTGGTGGTGCTGCAGGTCGACCTGTTCAACGCGCGCGGCGAAATGCCGCACACGCTGGCGGGCGTGATGGAGCGGCAGAAGGACATCACCTACTCGAGCCGCACGCGCATGAACACCGATGCGCTCGCGGCCAACATGAACCTGCAGCAGGCCATTGCCGACCTGATCGCCAAGCTGCCGCCGGGCCTGCGCAACGACCCGAGCGTGGTCGAGGTGCAGGCGCAGCTCACGCACGAGCCGATCGACATCTTTCACCTGATCTACCGCGACAAGTCGTACGAGCTGGAGTCGAAGGACTACGAGTTCTCGCGCGCCGCGGTGGAAGAGCACTGGGAATCGGGCGTGCGCGACATGGGCAAGACGCTCGCCCACCCCGAGACGCTGCGCGCCGACGCCACGGTGAACGGCGTGACCACCTTCGACCTCGGCGAGCCGGGCACCGGGCGCATCAAGCGGCCGGGGCTGTCGCGCTGAGGGCAGGCGGCCGGGCGCTTGCCCGGTTCTTGCTCGCTTTTTTCCTATCCACCACTTCCAAGGACGCTTCACCATGCAACTCAAGGACAAGGTCGCCTACATCACCGGCTCGGCCAGCGGCATCGGCAAGGAAATCGCCGTGCTGTTCGCGCAGGAAGGCGCAAAGATCATCATTGCCGACCTCAACAAGGAAGCCGCCGACGCCACCGCCGCCGAACTGAAGGCGACGGGCGCGCAGGCCATCGGCGTGGGCGTCGACGTGACGAACGAGGACCAGGTCAATGCTTCGGTGGAAGAGGGCGCCAAAGCCTTCGGCGGCATCGACATCCTCATCAGCAATGCCGGCATCCAGATCGTGCATCCGGTCGAAGAGTTCAGTTTTGCCGACTGGAAGAAGATGCTCGCGATTCACCTCGACGGTGCGTTCCTCACCACCAAGGCCTGCCTCGAGCACATGTACGCGCAAGGCCGCGGCGGCAGCGTGATCTACATGGGCTCGGTGCACTCGAAGGAAGCCTCGCTGCTGAAGGCGCCCTACGTGACGGCCAAGCACGGCCTCATCGGGCTGTCCAAGACGGTCGCGAAAGAGGGCGCCAAGCACGGCGTGCGCGCCAACGTGATCTGCCCGGGCTTCGTGCGCACGCCGCTGGTCGAAAAGCAGATTCCCGAGCAGGCGAAGACGCTGGGCATCACCGAGGAGCAGGTCATCAAGAACGTGATGCTCAAGGAAACGGTGGATGGCGAGTTCACCACCACGGACGACGTGGCGCGTGTGGCGCTGATGTTCGCGGCGTTTCCGACGAATGCGTTGACGGGGCAGTCGCTCGTGGTGAGCCACGGCTGGTACATGCAGTGAGTTTCTCCCTCCCCCTCTGGGGGAGGGCGGGGGTGGGGGCACGGCGGCGCTTGTTCAGGCGCGGCACTTGATCGAAGGCCTGCCCCCATCCCAACCTTCCCCCAGAGGGGGAAGGAGTAAGACCTCCGGCTACAGCTTCAACTCCCAGGTCTCTCCGACCAGCGGCTGCCCGTAGCCTTCGTGCGGCTCCGAATGCGTGAGCTGGAAGCCGCGCTTGGCGTAGATGCTGCGCGCGGCCGTGAGGCAACTGTTGGTCCACAGCGTCATCTTCTTGTAGCCCTTGCGGCGCGCGAAGGCGATGCACTCGTCGACGAGGCGACCGCCCAGGCCCAGCCCGCGCGCGGCCGGCGTGAGGAGCAGCATGCGCAACTGCGCCACGGTGGCCGACTTGCGCACCACGAAGATCGCGCCGACGCGCTCGCCGTTGAGCTCGGCGATCCAGCAGCGCTCCCACTCGGGCTGGAACTTGAGCAAAAACTCGCCCGCGATGCCCGCCACAAGCGCCTCGAAGCGCTGGTCCCAGCAGTATTCGCGCGCATACAGTTCGCCATGCTGCTGCACCACCCAGCCGATGTCGCCGGGCGCCGGATCGCGCAGCACGGCGGCCTGGGTGCGGGCCGGCGGCGTGGCCGGATCGAGCAGCGACTGCACCGTGCCCATGGCCTGCACCAGCTGGTTTTGCTGCGCCGGCGGCAGCGCGGCGAGCAGGGCGGCGGCTTCGTCGCGCGATTTCTGTTGCAACGGCGCAAATGCCGCGTGGCCGGCCTCGGTCAGGCGCAGCACGCTCTGGCGCGCGTCGCGGGCGTGCGGCTCGCGCGTGAGCCAGCCCTGGGTTTCGAAGCGCCGCAGGATGCGGCTGAGGTAGCCGGCGTCGAAGCCCAGATCGCGCCCGATCTCGCTGGCGACCGGGGTTTCGCGGTGCGCCAGCTCGTAGAGCACGCGCACGTCGGTCAGCGACATCTCGCTGCCGAGGTAGGGATCGAGGGCGCCGATGCGGCGCGTGTAGAAGCGGTTGAACTGGCGGATCGCCTTGACGGCGAGCGGATCGACGGGGCTGGCAGAAGCGGTCATGGTTGCCATTGTCATTTGGTTGGTTGACTTTGGCAATCAAATGCCGACCTTGCTGATCGCGGGGCACTGCCTGACAGAGGCGACAGAGATGATGGAAAACCCTAAAATCAAGGGTTGCCCTTCACGGCGCCACCGAAGCGCTGTTAACTCCCACCGATGAACGCCCCCGTCGACGTCTCCTTTTTCGCGCGTGCCGCCAAGCCGCTGACCAGCTACCGCAAGTACTGGGCGGCCCGTTTTGGCACGGCCAAGTTCCTGCCGACCTCGCGCAAGGAGATGGACGCGCTCGGCTGGGACAGCTGCGACATCATCGTGGTCACGGGCGATGCCTACGTCGACCACCCCAGCTTCGGCATGTCGGTCATCGGCCGCATGCTCGAGGCGCAGGGCTTCCGCGTGGGCATCATTGCGCAGCCCGACTGGCAAAGCGCCGAGCCCTTCAAGGTGCTGGGCAAACCGAACCTGTTCTTCGGCGTCACCGCCGGCAACATGGATTCGATGATCAACCGCTACACGGCGGACCGAAAGATCCGCAGCGACGACGCCTACACGCCCGGCGACGTCGGCGGCTCGCGCCCAGACCGCGCGGCCATCGTGTATTCGCAGCGCTGCAAGGAAGCCTGGAACGACGTGCCGATCATCCTCGGCGGCATCGAAGGCTCGCTGCGCCGCATCGCGCACTACGACTACTGGTCGGACAAGGTGCGCCGTTCCATCGTCGTCGACGCCAAGTGCGACCTGCTGCTGTACGGCAACGCCGAGCGCGCCATCGTCGAAATCGCGCACCGCCTGGCCGCCAAGGAGCCGGTGCAGCAGATCACCGACGTGCGCGGCACCGCCTATGTGCGCCGCGAAACGCCTGAAGGCTGGTTCGAGATCAATTCCACCAGCGTCGACGAACCCGGCCGCGTCGAGGCGCACGTCAACCCGTACCTGATGGTGTCGGACCAGGCCAAGGCCAACGGCGCCACGTGCGCGAAGGAAGACGAGGCCGAAGCCGTCGCCAAGGCCGCCGAAGCCGCGGGCTCTGCCGCCGGCTCGGTCGTCAACCCGGCCATCAAGCCGCTGACCTTCGTGCCCAACCCCGCGCTGCAAGGCCGCGGAAAGATCAGCGTGCCGCCGCGCGACCGTTCGGTGATCCGCCTGCCTTCCTACGAGCAGGTGCGCAGCGACCCGGTGCTCTATGCCCACGCCAACCGCGTGCTGCACCTCGAGACCAACCCTGGCAACGCCCGCGCGCTCGTGCAGGCGCACGGCGAGGGCGCCACGGCGCGCGACGTGTGGATCAACCCGCCGCCCATTCCGCTCACCACGGCCGAGATGGACCACGTGTTCGACCTGCCGTATGCGCGAAGCCCGCATCCGCGTTACGCCGACGAGAACGGCAGCCACGACGGCGCGACCAAGATCCCCGCGTGGGAAATGATCCGCTTCAGCGTGAACATCATGCGCGGCTGCTTCGGCGGCTGCACCTTCTGCTCGATCACCGAGCACGAGGGCCGCATCATCCAGAGCCGCTCGGAAGAATCGATCATCAAGGAGGTCGAGGCCATCCGCGATTCGGTGAGCGGCTTCACCGGCACCATCTCCGACCTCGGCGGCCCCACGGCCAACATGTACCGCCTCGGCTGCAAGAGCCCCGAGATCGAATCGGCGTGCCGCAAGCCCAGCTGCGTGTACCCGGGGATCTGCCCGAACCTGGGCACCAACCACGATCCGCTCATCAAGATCTATCGCCGCGCGCGTGCGCTCAAGGGCATCAAGAAGATCCTGATCGGTTCCGGCCTGCGCTACGACCTCGCCGTGCAGTCGCCCGAGTACGTGAAAGAGCTGGTGCAGCACCACGTCGGCGGCTATCTGAAGATCGCGCCCGAGCACACCGAGCAGGGCCCGCTCACGAAGATGATGAAGCCCGGCATCGGCAGCTACGACAAGTTCAAGCAGATGTTCGAGAAGTACTCGGCCGAGGCGGGCAAAAAGCAGTACCTCATTCCGTACTTCATCGCCGCGCACCCGGGCACCAGCGACGAGGACATGATGAACCTCGCGATCTGGCTCAAGAAGAACGGCTTCCGCGCCGACCAGGTGCAAACGTTCTATCCGTCGCCCATGGCCACCGCGACGACGATGTACCACACCAACAAGAACCCGCTGCGCAAGATCACGCGCGAGAGCGAGACGGTGGACATCGTGCGTGGCGACAAGCGCCGCCGCCTGCACAAGGCGTTCCTGCGCTACCACGATGCCAACAACTGGCCGCTGCTGCGCGAAGCTTTGAAGAGCATGGGCCGCGCCGACCTCATCGGCAATGGCAAGCATCACCTGATCCCGACGTGGCAGCCGCTGACCGACGGCGGCTACACGAGTGCGCGCCGCAAGAACTCGACCTCTGCGCCGGTGGCTGCCAAGGCCGCTGCGCCGGTCAGGCTGACGCCCGTGAAGCCCTCGAAGGGCCGCATCCTCACGCAGCACACCGGCCTGCCGCCGCGCGACAACGGCAGCGGTGGCAAGCCGCTCAACAAGCCTTCACGCAAGGTGCGTTGATGCGTTGAGTCGAAGGCGCGGTCAGGCAAAGACCGCTTGCTTCGACAGCCAGAACACCCACGCCCCCAGCGCCGCGCCATGCAGCGCGACCGTGACGCGGAACATCGCGAGGAAACTCGCCTTGCTCGACTTGTGCCGCAGCAGCCGCTGCGCGCACCACGCGCCCGGCCAGCCGCCCGCGAGCGCGAGCAGGTGCAGCGTGCTTTCCTGCGTGCGCCAGCGCCCGGCCTGCGCCGCGCTCTTGTCGAAGGCATAGGCCGCGAAGGTGAGCAGGCTCAGCCCCGCGACGACCGCCAGCGCGAGCAGCGGCAGTCGACCGAGCCACACGGCGGCGCCCAGGCCAGCGGCATAGATCACGATCAGCCACGCGCCCCACGGCGTGCCGGCCGCTCGGCGACTCGAAGGCTGGCGCGGCTGCGCGCGTGATGCTACGCGGGGCATGGCAGCCGCCGTGGTCGCAGCCTCCACAGCCACCGCCCGCGGCCCTTTGCCGCCGACATGTATTTCGTCGAAGCGCACCGCCATGCCGACCTGCGGCTTCAGCTGTCGATCGCGAAAGTCGCGCAGGTGCACGAACACATCGGCCGACACCTCCGGGCTGCGGATGAAACCGAAGCCGCGTTCGGCCTCCCAACGAACGAGTCGACCTTGGCGCTTCATGAAGTGAGGTGAAAGAGGGCAGGGCACATGCGGGCGATTCTCTCTTGTGGGCCTGCGGTCGCGCTTCTATCATCGGCCGCTCATGCACCTGCATCACTCTCCCCCTCCGTCGACCCGCCGCTGACGTTCGCGCGCGTCTCGCGCCGCGCCCGTCAGACCCGCAAGTGGTCGCTGCCGTCCGCCTCCTTCGCTGAATGAAGAACGCCGGGCGGTGGCCGGATGGTCATGCCCGCCCCGCAATGCGTCGACACAACGCCGCGGCCGTGGGCTTCACGGAGAGTTCCAACATGAATGCAAGAACAACGGCCGCCCTGGCCTGGGGCGGCGTGCTGCTGGCCGGCGTGCTCTGGGGCGGCGGCGCCCTGGTGGCGCAATTCCTGATCTATGGCGGCATCGCGCCGCACAGCCTGTCGCTCGCACGCTTTGCGCTGGGCATGCCGCTGCTGTGGTGGCTGCACTGGCAGGCGACCCGGCGCTCACCGGCTGCCGATGCCGGATGGCGCCATCTGACGCGACGCGAGCAAGGCCACGTCGTCGGCACCGGCGCCGCGATGGCGCTGAACGTGAGCTGCTGGTTCGCGGGCATCGCGCACCTGGGTGCGGCGTTGCCGACGGTGATCTCGATCTGCTGCGCACCGTTGATCGTCGCCTGCGTGTCGGTGCTGCGCGGCTACGAGCCCTTCGGCGCGCGCCTGCTCGGTGGCCTTGTGCTGGCGCTGGCGGGCGTGCTGCTGCTGGTGATGCCGGCCGGCAGTTGGGGCGCCTTGCCGGCGGGCTACGGCGCAGGGCTGGCGTGGTCCTTCGGCTCGGCCGTCTGCTACGCGCTGGTGGTGCTGGGCAACGCGCGCATGCCGGCGCGGGTGCCGGCCGTGACCGCGTCCGCCTGGGGCATGAGCGCCGCGGCGCTGTGCATGCTCGGCGTCGCCGTCGCGAACGGCATCACCTGGCCCGCGGGCGCGGCGCAATGGACGGGCGCGGCCTACACCGGGGTGGCGACCACGTCGGTGGCCTACCTGGCCTTCGCCTGGGGCGCGCGCCGGCTGTCGCCGACGGCGGCGGTGGTCGGCACGCTGATCGAGCCCTTGGTGGCCGCGTGGCTCGCGGCGCTGTGGCTCGCGCAGCCGATGGCGCCGCGGCAATGGCTGGGCGCGGCGTTGCTGGCGGGCGCGATGCTGCTGCTGGTGCGGCGGAACCGGGGTATCGTGTAGCCCCATGATGAGCAGTTCGCCCCCCGTGCCGGTTTCGTGGAAGCGCATCCTCGCGACGGCCGCCTGCTGTGGCGTGTCGCTGCTGGCGCAGGCGGCGGCACCCGAGGCCTCCGCGCCCACCGGCCCGCAGGCGCTGCGTGCCGAGCACCAGAAGCTCAGCGACAAGCTCGACCAGAGCCGCTTCGGGCGCCCCGTGCAGCTCAACTCCACCGAAACGCCGGGCGGCCTCGAGGGCGACATCTATGCCGTGGTCGAGCACCCGCTGTCGAAGGTCAGCGCGGCGCTCAAGGGTTCGGACCACTGGTGCGAACTGCTCACGCTGCACATCAACAACCGGCGCTGCCGCGTGAGCACTTCGCCGCAGGGCAAGGAGACGCTCACGCTGTTCGTGGTGCGCCGCTACGACAAGCCGGTCGACCAGGCTTTCGAACTGCCTTTCGTCTACCGCGTGGCCAGTGCCACGCCCGAGCACCTGCAGGTCGAGATGTCGGCCGACACCGGCCCGTTCGGCACCAGCAACTACCGCGTGCGGCTCGAGGCGGTGGCGCTCGACGAGCGCAAGACCTTCCTGCACTTCAGCTACGGCTACGACCACAACACGATGGTGCGGCTCGCCACGCAGGCCTACCTGGCCACCTTCGGGAGCAGCAAGGTCGGGTTCACCGTGGTGGGCAAGGGCGCCGACGGCCAGCCCGAGTACATCCGGGGCCTGCGCGGGCTGGTGGAGCGCAATGCGATGCGCTACTTCCTCACGCTCGACGCCTACCTGGCCACCGGCAGCAACGATCCGGCCGAGCGCCGGCAGCGCTACTGGTTCGCGGCGGCCGAGCGCTATCCGCGCCAGTTGCACGAGGTCGACCTCGACACCTACCTCGCGGTGAAGCGCGAAGACCGCCAGCGCGACGGCCGCTGAAAACACGGCGCCGACCACGCAACCTTTCGGTTGCAGTTTCACGAGCTTGTCATCTGCCTCGGCATTAATCGCCGGGGCTTGCGCCTTTGCGCGGGCGCATCACAAGGACAACAGGCAATGCGCAAGACAACAAGAGGATCGAGGATGGGATGGCTGGCACTCGTGGGTGCTGGCGCGGTGCTGACCGCTTGCGGCGGCGGCAGCGGCGGCGGGGGCGGCTGGTCGTTCCCCGTGGGTGGCGGTGGCGGCACGACCAACCCGCCCGCTGCGCAATCGAAGACCGGCACCTTCCTCGATGCCGCCGTGGAAGGCCTCGACTACGTGGCCGGCAACGCCGCCAAGGCTGCCACCAACGCCAAGGGCGAGTTCAGCTGCATCGACGGCGAGACCGTCACTTTCAGCGCCGGCGCGCTGGCGCTCGGCAGCGCCGCATGCGGCGAGACGATCACCCCATTGACCCTGGCCGGCGGCAGCGACGTGAAGGCCGATGCGGTGGTCAACCGCCTGCTCGCGCTGCAGAGCTTCGACGACGACCGCGACCCCGCCAACGGCATCCGCCTGACGCCCGCGCTCAAGGCCGCGCTGACGGCCGGCGCGCTCGACTTCAATGCCGCGCCCGACGCCTTCCATACCGCGCTCAACGCGGTGCTGGCCGCGCTGCCCGCTCCCTACAATGCCCGCATGGTCGACTCGAACCGCCGCATGCTGGCCCGCGAACACTTCGAGGACACGCTGGCCTCGCGCCTGGCCGCACCGGTCACCGAAGCCTCGACGCAAACCAACCAGCTCGGCGCCATCGGCATTGCCGTCACGCGCTACCAGCTGCAGGCCGAGGCCCGCTTCCACGTGCCCTACGAGGGCGACAACCCGAACATCAAGGCCGACTTTCCGCAAGGCTTCCTGCCGGCCTACGGCTCGGGCCTGGCGTTCAAAGGCAAGGCCGACGACGGCGCGCTCGAGTTCTACGCCATCACCGACCGCGGCCCGAACGGCGACGGACCGACCGCCCCCGTGCCCGGCGCCGGCGATGGTGTCACCAGCACCAGCAAGGTGTTCCCCGCGCCATCGTTCGCGCCGAGCTTCGGCATCGTGCGCATCGGCAAGACCGGCGCCGTGCTCAGCACCAGCGTGCCGCTCAAGCGCGACGCCAACACGAAGATCACCGGCCTGCCGCCGCGCTCGGGCGTGGGCTCGACCGGCGAGACCCCGCTGAACGACCAATACAAGTTCGACGAGGCCAAGGCCGGCTACGACGCCCACGGCCTCGACCCCGAGACGCTGGTGCTCGACAAGGCGCGCAACGTGCTGTGGACCAGCGACGAGTACGGCCCTTTCATCGCGCGCCTGAACATCGCCACCGGCCTGGTCGAGAAGAAGTACGCGCCCGGCCCCGGCGCCACCGACCTGCCGGCGGTGCTGGCCCAGCGCCGCCCCAACCGCGGCATGGAAGGCCTGGCGCTCGACGCGGCCAGCGGCGTGCTGCATGGCTTCCTGCAGAGCCCGATCGATCCGCGCGATGCCAACGGCAAGTCGATCAAGGCCAAGCCGCCCGGCGGCACCAACACCGACGTGCGCCACATCGCGAAGTTCACGCGCTGGCTCGCGTTCGATCCGGCCACCGAGACTTCGAAGCTCTACGCCTACCCGATCGACGGCAGCCAGTACGACAAGGACCGCACCGGCAACGCCAAGCTCGGCGACGTGGTGAGCCTGGGCAACGGCCGCTTCATCGTCATCGAGCAGGGCGCGCGCAAGAGCGACGGCAAGGTGTTCAACAAGCTGATGCTGGTGGAGCTGCCGGCCAACGCGACGAACATCGCCGCCCCCGAGTTCGATCACAACCTCGAGATCAGCAGCATCACGCAGGCACCGTCGAACGGCATCGACTATTCGACCGTGGTGACGATGCGCAAGACCGAACTGCTAGACCTCAACGTGCTGGGCTGGCTGGCCGAGAAGGCCGAGGGCCTGACGGTCGTCGACGACCAGACGCTGGCGCTGGTGAACGACAACGACTTCGGCCTGGGCACCGTGCTGCTCGGCGCCGATGGCAAGACCGTGGCCGGCAGCGTCGAAGACTGCACGGTCGATGTCAAGGGCGAGCTCAGCAAGTGCCCCGCGGGCACCGTCAGCGCGCGCATCACGCGCGGCTCCGACCTGGAGCGGCCGACGCGCATCTGGCTCATCAAGCTCGATCGCAAGTTGAGCGAGCTGCGCCTGCCGGCGCTCTGAGCGCCGTCAGTCGGCCAGCGTGAGCAGCGGCACGTCGCGCTCGCGGCCCATGGCTTCCAGCTCGGCGCGCGTGCGCGTCGCGAGCCAGGCGGCCAGCGCTGTGTGCGTGGCCGGCGCCATCATGTCCGGCGGCGCCACGCCGGCCACGTCGCACAGGCGCGCCGCGAAATGCGGCTCCAACGCCGCCACCGCCACGCGGCCGTCGGCGCAGGGATAGACGCGGTAGCCCGCGTGCGCGCCGCCCACCGCACCTTCGGGCTTCGTCAGGCCCCAGGTGCGGGGCAGGGCGAGCCAGTCGGCCGAGGCGTTCAGCGCCACTTCGAGGTACACGCCGCCGCGCTGGCGGGTCTGCTGCAGCATGGCCTTGAGCACCGCCTCGCTCGCGAGCAGCGCACCGCCCATGTCGGCGTACAGCGTGGGCGGCAGCTGGGTGCCGGTGACGAGGCCGCTTTCGGCAAGGTAGGTGAGGTCGTGGCCCGGCTCCTCGGCGCGCTCGCCGGGCGCGCCGACGATGGCGACCTGCGACAGCGCCGGGTGGCGCGCCTGCAGCGTGGCCCAGTCGAGCTTCAGCTTCTGAAGTGCGGACGGGCGGAACGAGGTCAGCAGCACGTCGGTGCTGGCGAGCTCGGCGTGCAGCAGCTCCTGCCCAGCCTCGCTCTTCAGGTCGACCGTGCGGACCTCGACGCCCTCGTGCAGCGCGGTGTAGGCGGGCCGGTTGTACAGCCCCATCGGATCGCCACCGGGCGGCTCCAGCTTGAGGCAGGTCGCGCCCATCGCGCGGCAGCGCAGCAGCGCGGCGGGGCCCGGCAGGTTGAGCGCGAGACTCAGCACGCGCACGCCGTCGAGCGGCAGGAAGGAAGCATCGGCGGAACGGGGCATGGGTCGTGTGTCCGGAAGGTGCAGGGAAAAGGGGGCGCGGCCATTTTCACCCGTCGGCAAAGCCAGATTCCGCAAGCCACGGCACGCTGTCGGTCGTAGCATGCGGCGATGGCAGCACGCGCTCCTGCCGCTGCCGCAACGCCAAGGAGACCTCTCATGTACGAAGCATCCCTGATGCGCGGCCAGCGCATCCTCGTCACCGGCGGCGGCACCGGCCTGGGCCGCGCCATGGCCGAGCGATTCCTGAGCCTGGGCGCCGACGTCGCCATCTGCGGCCGACGCCAGGCGGTCTGCGAGGAAACCGCCGCTGCCTGGCGCCAGCAGTTTCCCGATCGGCGCATCGACGCCTTCGGCGTCGACATCCGCATCGCGCAGCAGGTCGACGACATGGTCGAGAGCCTGTTCCAGAGCGGCGGGCTCACGGGCCTCGTCAACAACGCGGCGGGCAACTTCGTCTCGCCGACCGAGAGCCTGTCGCCGCGCGCCTTCGACGCCGTGGCCAACATCGTGTTCCACGGCAGCTTCTACGTGACGCAGGCCGTGGGCAAGCGCTGGGTGGCGCAGGCCAAGTCGGGCCAATGGAAGCCGGGCGACGCCTATCGCAGCGTGATGAGCATCATCGTCACCTGGGTCGACAACGGCAGCCCCTACGTCGTGCCTTCGGCGATGAGCAAGGCCGGCATCGAGGTCATGACCAAGTCGCTCGCGGTGGAGTGGGCGCGCCACGGCATCCGCCTGAACGCGGTGGGCCCCGGCGAGATCCCGACCGAAGGCATGAGCAAGCGCCTGAACCCCGGCGAAGAGCCCGGTGCGCGCAGCATCAAGACCAACCCGATGGCACGCGTGGGACGCATGAGCGAGCTGCAGAACCTCGCGTCGTTCCTGATGGCGCCGGGCCAGTGCGACTGGCTCACGGGCCAGAGCATCATGATGGACGGCGGCAATGCGCTGGCCACCGGCGGCAACTTCTACGAGCTGCGCGAGTGGAGCGACGCCGACTGGCTGGCCGCGCGCGAACGCATCGAGGCGCAGAACCAGAAGGACAAGGCGCAGCGCTGAAGGTCGCGTTATCGTGGCGTTCTTTTGTCAGGAGAACCCATGCAACTCGTCGGCATGCTCGACTCGCCTTTTGTCCGCCGCGCCGCCATCTCGCTGCGGTTGCTCGGCCTTGATTTCGAGCACCGCTCGATCTCGGTCTTCAGCACCTTCGAACAGTTCCGCGCGATCAACCCGGTGGTCAAGGCCCCGACGCTGGTGTGCGACGACGGCACGGTGCTGATGGACTCGACACTCATCATCGACCATGCGCAATCGGTCGCGGGTCGCAGCTTGTTTCCTGCCGATCCGGCGGGTCGGCTGCGCGACCTGCGCCTCACGGGGCTCGCGCTCGCGGCCTGTGAGAAGACGGTGCAGATCGTCTACGAGCGCAACCTGCGGCCTGCCGAGAAGCTGCACCAGCCATGGGTCGATCGCGTGCAGGGTCAGCTGAACACGGCGTATGCGGAACTGGAGCGCGAACTGGCTGTCGCGCCGCTGGCGGCACCTGCGGAACGCACGATCACGCAGGGCGGCATTTCGGCGGCGGTGGCCTGGACCTTCACGCAATTCATCCTGCCCGAAGTGGTGCGCCCGTCGGACTTTCCGCTGCTCGCCGCCTACACGGCGCAGGCCGAGCAACTGCCCGTGTTCGTCGGCGCGCCGCTGGTCTGAGCGACCGCGCTCAGGCTGCGATGTCCGCCCCCCGCTCGGCCAGCAGGCCGCGCAGCAGCGAGCGGTGGCAGCGCGACTCGTCCTCGCAGTAGCAGCCGACCGCCAGCGCGGCGGTGTGCGAGAGCGCCGCGAGCAGGTCGAGGCTGCGGCTCGCGTCGGCCTCGCCCATCTCGGTCTTGTACTTGCGCATGAAGGCGTTCCATTGCGCGGGAGTCTCGGCTTCCTGACCCAGCTTCATTGTCTCGGCGGACGGTGCGAGGTTGGGGTACCACACGTCGTACCAGTTCTGCGAGGCGAACTCGGTCTTCGGCACACCGCGCGGCGGACGGCGCACGGTGCCGATGCGCAGGCCCTCGCCGGGTGCGCGCGGGGTGCCGAGGCGGACGATGCGGATGCTCATGACAGGGGTCTCCTGGGGCTGTTGTTGTGATGTGCGTGACGGTCAGGTGCCGACGATACCGCCGTCGCGCCGGCGGATCGCCAGCGTGGCCGAGCGAGGTCGCGCACTGCCGGGCGCCGTGCCATCGGGCCAGGCGCTGTTGTGCGTCGCGTCGCCGTCGTCGCGCGACTCGCCCGGGTGCTGGATGTTGACGAACAGCGTGCGCCGGTCGGGTGTGACCACGCAGCCCGTGATCTCGCAGCCGTTGGGCCCGGTCAGAAAGCGCTGGATGCGGCCCGTGGCCGGGTCGGCGCACAGCATCTGGTTGTTGCCGAGCGCGGCATAGGGCGGCTTGCCGATGGCCTGGCCGCTCATGTCGGTCTGGATCCAGAGCAGCCCGCCGCTGTCGAAGTGCAGGCCGTCGGGGCAGCCGAACGCGTCGGCACTGTCGCTGGGGTAGCGCGTGCCGGCGCCGGGCTGCGCGGGGTCGCCCGCGAGCGCGTAGTGGTCCCAGGCGAAGGCGGTGCTCGCCGCGTCGCCGCCGTCTTCGCGCCAGCGCAGGATGCCGCCGAAGAAGTTGGGCGCGCGCGGGTTGGCAGCATCGGCGCCGGGCTTGCCGAGGTCGCCGCGCTGCGCGTTGTTGGTGAGCGTGACGTACACCTCGCCGCTGTGCGGATGCACGGCGATCCATTCGGGCCGGTCCATCTTCGTGCCGCCGACGATGTCGCCTGCGAGCCGCGCGTGGACCAGCACTTCGGCTTGGTCGGCAAAGCCGCTGGCCGCGTCGATGCCGCGGCGGCCGTGCACGAGTTCGAGCCAGCGCCCGCGACCGTCGGCATCGAAGCGCGCGACATGCAGCGTGCCCTCGTCGAGCAGGTGCCGGTTGGCCGCACGCGCGGCCGCATCGGTGCCGGGGCGCACGGTGTCGCGGCTCACGAACTTGTAGATGTATTCGAAGCGCGCGTCGTCGCCCATGTAGACCACCACGCGGCCGTCCTTCGCCACGGTGCAGGTCGCGCTTTCCTGTCGCTTGCGGCCGAGCGCGGTGCGCTTGACGGGCACCGATTCGGGGTCGAAGGGATCGATCTCGACCACCCAGCCGAAGCGGTTCGGCTCGTTCGGATGACGGCTCAGGTCGAAGCGCTCGTCGAAGCGCCAGTACTCGACCCACTGCGCGCCTGGCACCGTGCCGTAGCGACGCTGCGCGGGTGTCGCGTTCTTGGCTGCCTCTTTCGGGCCGCCGAAATAGCCGTGGAAGTTTTCTTCGCAGGTCAGGTAGGTGCCCCAGGGCGTGACGCCCATCGCGCAGTTGGCGAAGGTGCCGAAGACCGTGGTGCCCGCCGGGTCGGCGGCGGTGCGCATCAATGGCGTGCCCGCGGCGGGGCCGGCGATGCGCATCGGCGTGCGGCCGTGCACGCGGCGCGCGTAGGGCGAGGGCAGCACCTGGCGCCAGCCTTCTTGTGTGCGGCGGACCTCGATCACCGACACGCCCATCGCATGCAGCGACTTGCGAACCTTGTCGGCGTTCCAGACCTTCACGCCGTCGGTGTGCAGCAGTTGCTCGTCGGTGTACTCGTGGTTTATCACGAGCAGGCCGCGCTCGCCGCGCGCATCGAGCGCGAAGAAGTGCATGCCGTCGTGGTGCATGCCTGCCTGCAGGGCCTGCTCGTCGGCGCTGTTGGCGGCGTCGGGTGCGAAGGCCGGCATGCGGCTCGCCAGGCCCGTGGGCGCGCCCCACGGGTAGAGCACCTGCCACTCGTACTCTGGCGGCACCACCACCGCATCGCGTTGTGAGATCGGCACGCTGGTGAAGAAGCCCGATGGGTTCGCCGCGCCTGTGGAAGGCGGCAACTGCGAACGCGCGCAGCCTTGTCCGAACAGCGCGACCACGGCGGCGGTCGCGCCCGATTGCAGGAGAAAGTGACGGCGGTCCAGAGACATGGCGAAGGAGCAGAGGTGTTGGGTCGGCGACAGTCCGCATCATCGCCCAGCGGTCCACCCGCGCGATACTGGACCGATACCCCCTAGCGACATAGAGACCGACAGGAGACATGCAATGAGCGACCGTATCGAATGGACCCGCCACGCCGACGGCGTGGTGGAAGTGCAGTTGGCGCGCGCCGACAAGATGAACGCGCTCGACCCCGCGATGTTCGACGCGCTGGTCGAAGCCGGCGAAGCTTTGCGCGACGACAGGAGCGTGCGCGCCGTGGTCATCGCGGGCCGTGGCAAGGCCTTCTGCGCGGGGCTCGACATGGCCTCGTTCGAACGCATGGGGCAGGGCGCCGCCAGCGACGTGGTGGGCGCGGCGGCCGGCGGCACCGACCTCATTGCGCGCACGCATGGCATCGCGAATGCCGCGCAGCAGGTGGCGATGGTGTGGCGCGACGTGCCGGTGCCGGTCATTGCGGCCGTGCATGGCGTGGCCTTCGGCGGCGGGCTTCAGGTGGCGCTGGGCGCCGACATCCGGCTCGTGGCGGCCGACGCCAAGCTGTCGGTGATGGAGATCAAGTGGGGCCTCGTGCCCGACATGGCGGGCATGGTGCTGATGCGCGAGCTGGCGCGCACCGACGTCGTGCGCGAACTCACGTTCACCGGCCGCATCTTCTCGGGCGAAGAGGCCGTGCGACTGGGCCTGGCCACGCGCGTGGCCGCCGATCCGCTGGCCGAGGCGCTGCAGATGGCGCATGAGATTGCGGCCAGGAGCCCCGATGCGATCCGCGCCGGCAAGCGGCTGCTGAACGCCTCGCTCGCGCACAGCGCCGCCGAGTTGCTGATCGCCGAGTCGGTCGAGCAGCAGGCGCTCATCGGCAGCCCGAACCAGCTCGAAGCCGTGAAGGCCAACATCGAGCGGCGCGCGCCGCAGTTCAGCGCGCCGGCCTGAGCATCTCTCGCTCGTTGTCTTCAAGCGCCTCGCGTTGCAAAAACAACGCGAGGCGCGCCTGTTTTGCGCGCCCAATTCGGGCCGCAAAAGGTGCCATGACAACATTTCGTATGCCAAAAATCGTACACAAAGTGCGCGCTCCGTGTCTTTATGTAAGAATTAAGTAGTTGTTTTCCCGAGCAATTCGACGGAATTGGCGGCACTTTGTGTGCAGAAGGTCACGTCTTGCCGTATGCCCGCGGTCGGGAAAATGGGTATCGGAGTCACACTCGAAAACAATTAATCAACTTTTTGCTTTGGCTGGCGACGGCGTTCTGCATGTCGACGAATACGTTTTTCTGCAATCTCAGCGTGCCCATCCTCGTTGGCGAGGACCGCTACAAGTACGTCCCGATCGTGGGGGTGTTTCGCAGCATCCCCATCGAGCAGGTCGATGAGTGGGTGATGCACCCCGACGGCCGTCCGCGCAGCGATCGCGAACTCGCCGCCGAAGTGCTGATCGAAATCCGCAAGCCGCTCGGCACCAGCGGCCACACGGCGCCGAACGCCTTCGACGTGGCCGACATCCTGCAGCTCGATCGCGCGGCGGCCATCGTGGTGTCGACTTTTCTCGCGGCGCTGCCGCGGGTCTGAACACCTTCATCGCCGCGCGTCTCAGCTCGCGATGGCTCCCACGGCCCAGTAGAAGGTCGGCCGCGCGCCATTGAGCAGGTGGTCGCCCACCACGCGCCCCTTGTAGACCGTCGGGTTGTGCGATGCCAGCGTGCGTGCATTGCGCCAGTGCCGGTCGAGCCGCCGGTCTTCCTGCAAGGCCGAGGCGCCCCCGATATCGAACAGCCGCGTGCCCGCCAGCAGCACCGCATCGACGATGCCGGCCTGCGCCTTGGCGGTGTTCAGCTCCACCTCGAACAGCAGCTGCTCAGGTACGGCCTCGCCGCGCTGCAGATGCCGATCGACCTCGCCGAGGCCGCGCGCCACCGCTTGCACGGTTGACGCGGCCACGAAGGCCGTGCTCGCGAGCTGGCCGATCACCTGCTGCACCAATGGGTCTTCGCGCGGCGTGGCACCGCTGCCGTGGCTGTAGACGCGCTTGCGCGGCTGCACGAAGGCCACCGCATCGCGCACGATGGCGCGCGCGATGCCGGCCAGCGTGGCGAGGTGCGTGAGCTGGAAGTGCGCGGTGAGCGGGGTGGGTTGGTCGCGCACGTACAGCAGCACATGCTCTGGCTTCACGCGCACCTGCCGAAAGCGCGTCGTGCCCGAGGCGCTCAGGCGCTGTCCGAAGCCGCGCCAGTCGTCGACACGCTCGACACCTGCTGCCTCCGCAGGCACGAGGGCGATCACGCGGTCGCTGCTGCCGTCGTCGTTCAGGCGTTGCGCCGCGACCGAGATCCAGTCGGCGTAGAGCGTGCCGGTGCTGTAGAACTTGTCGCCGTCGAGCTGCCACGCATCGGCGCTGCGCTTCTTGTCGCGCGTCAACGTGGTTTTCAGGGCGCCGAGCGCGCCTTCGCCGAGTTCGGTGGTGGCGTTGCCGAAGATCACGCCGTCGGCCGCGAGGCGCATCCACGGACCGTGCAGCGCGGGGTCGATCTCGGCGAACAGGCGCTCGATGAAGCCGAGGTGCGCGCGAAGAATCTGCGGCAGGTTGGAGTCGGCTTCGCCGAGTTCGATGAGCAGGTCGTACAGCTGCTCGACCGACGCGCCCAGGCCGCCATGTTCGAGCGGCACGCGCAGCGCACCGAAGCGCGCGGCCTTGAGCCAGGCCACAGGCGCGTAGGCCAACTCGCGCTCGTTCTCGCGCTGCGCCGCGTGTTCGGCGATGCGGTCGAAGACGGGGCGAAAGCGCTCGGCCAGTTGCTGCGAAGAGGGCGCGAGCGGGGAAGGGCGGGCGGAAGCCGTGGGCGCGGCAGGGCGCGTCGGCGTGTCGTGGATGGATGACATGGCGAGCCAGGCGGCCCCGAGGGCGCGCCGGGAAAAGAGCGATACAGGCGTGGGACTGTGCCCGCGCCACACCCTTGCAGGGAAATACGCTTTTCGTGTTTTCTTATGCGCGTCCGGGGTGGATGCGCACAGGGCCGCAGTTCAGACCGCCTTGACCTCGAAGTACGCCTCGTCCGTGTCGCCCAGGTCGCGAAAGCCTGCCTTGCGCGCGGTGTCGTAGGCCTTGATCCAGCGCGCGGCCAGGGCGATCTCGGTCTTGGTGAGGTCGGTGTCGCTCGATTCGCTGGCGTTCTGGAAGGCGCGCATCACCGGAAGCACGTCGGCGCCCAGTTGCTTCTCGAGTTCGCGCCGGAAGCGTTGTTCTGCGATCCTGACCGCGTCGGCCGACGAATGGGGGTAGTCGATCAGCTTGGCGGAGAAGGCTTCGCGCAGCTCGTCTTTTTCGGATGCCTCAGGCAGGACCATGGGGGCGGGCTCGTGAAAGTGGAAGACGGTCGAGGGCGGCGTGGCCGGCCGGGGGAAGAAGAGTTCAGCTTGGGTCATGGCTCACCCACGCGTTGGACTGGGATGCGTTCTTCTGCATGTGGATTCCTTGAGAATACTGTTTAAATGTACAGTATTGAATCAACAATTCAAATGGCAAACAGCAGGCATGTGCGCTGCAAACCCTCTGCTCTAATGGCGCCTCGCCGGGGAGGCCCAGGCTTGTTTCGCAGAGGAAGGCGACGTGCAGATGGATTGGATAACCGTCCTTGGGACCGTCGGAGTGATCGTCTTTCAGGGGCTGTCGTTCTGGTTCCTCTACTGGCTCTGGAAGAAGCTTCGCACGCCCAAGGCGCCCCGTGCGGGTGCTGCGCCGCTCGCGATCAAAGGTGGGGTGATTCCCGTCGTGGCCACGTTCACTGGCCTGCGCGGACTGCCGTGGGTGGCGCTGGCGACCAACAGCATGAACCCTGTCTTGCGCATCGAAAGCGGGCAGCTCGTGTACCGCGTCCTGCGCCAGCGCCAGCGTCCGTTCGCGGACATCCGCGAGGTCGATGTGCGCGAGGCCTACGGCACCTTCAACCTGATCTTCGAGTTCCACGACGCGCGGCGGACCTTCGTGGCCAATGTGGGCACCGCGGCGCGTGGCGCACAGGCGTTGTCGTTGTTGCCCGAGAGCGTGCCGCTCTCTGGTCGTGCGCGGGAGGCGTTGCTGCCGGCGGGTGCCAAGTCCGGGGCGTGACTCTGAGGGCATCGGCAGCCGGTGTCGATGATCTGTGAGCTGCGATGCATGCATCGCTACTACCATCGCGCCATGCGCCTCACCTTCCTCGCCAGCCTTCTCCTGATCGCCAGCGGCATGGCCCAGGCCCAGCAGGTCTACCGATGCGGCAACCAGTACAACGGCGAGCCGTGTGGCGCTGGTGGAGGCCGCGTGATCGATGTGTCGCCGCCGGTGCGCAACCTCGAGGCGGCAGGCGCGTCCCAGGTGTTTCTCTGCGTGAGCAACAGCGGCGGGCGGTTCTGGTCGGCGAACCACTGCCGCGAGCGGGGTGCGCTGGTCGAGCGCATCGAGCCGGTCCCCGCCGGCCTGCCGTGGGAGCAGCAGGTGGAGGTTGCCGACCGGCAAACCAGGCAAGGCTATGCAGTGCAGCAACAGGCTGCGCAGCAACGCGGTGCGATGTCGCCGGGCGTGACGGGGGGCGGCACCTCGCGTTGCGCACACTTCAATGAGCGGGTGGCGTACTACGACCGCTTGGCACGGCAGCCGCAGAGCGGCGCGACCCAATCGTGGATCGCCGAGCAGCGCAAGGAGGCGCGCGATCAGCAGTTCAGGGCGCGGTGCTGAGCGTCAGGCACTGCATTCGAGCGACACGGAGGCCGTGCATTCCGTTCGCGTCGTTGGCAGTGATGCAAGAGGCGCTTGGGGTCCCGCAGATGGGGAAGCGGCATCGCAAGTTAGAGAAACCTGCTGCGGCCAGGGGCGCAATTGGCCCCCCGGAGGGGATCGAATATCGAGCTATTTGAGTTGAGAATCATGGATTCTCATGGTTCGAAATCTTGTTTGTTCCCCTTTTTGTTCCCCTGCTCTGACGGCGCTGGAGAAGCTGCGACAGCAGCCGAACTGTTTCAGCACTTCATATGCCATGCCAATACAGGCTTACTGCTGTGAAGTGGCTGGCGTACGTTGGCGGGCGCCTTGATCGACTCTTTCGGTAGTACGCCAGGCGATGTGCGCGAACGGGATAGTTTTGTAAGACGCCATCACGGAGGGCGGATGGCTGCTCCGTGATCCACGGCCAGCGCGCGCCGCCCCAGGGCGCGGGCACGGTAGTGATGTGGGATATTTTTTTCCGCTTTATCAACCTCGATTTGAGGTAAGCTTTCCGGAAACACGAAAGGAATTGCCGTGCGGAAATTTGAGCTGACAGCCCCTAACGCCTTCGTTCGCCGTGCCACGATCGTAGATGATCCGGCGCTGGTGGACGCACGGTTGCGAGAACTGCATCTGGACCTGAAGGCCAACCTCTTCAAGGATGCCATCAGGGGTGGTCTGGCGGGGCGCAACGAGGTCACGCGCGCTTCGGCTCCGACGGCAGCAGGCGTGCAGCAGTGGCTGAAGACCGTTGAAGATCTGCGTACTTTGTTGGCGGCACTTCAGTGGCATATCCACGAGCAGAAAAACTGCCCCTTCATCAGTTCGCCCGATCGTTCCATTTCCATCGTGGTGATGACGGGCAACAGCGAAACGGGGAAGAACGGTTTTGAGGATCCCACGAACCAAGCCGAGAAGGGGGCCGTGGCGGAGAACTTCATTCAGCAGAACAGTCAGTTGGAACTCTTCAACCTGGACTCGTTCAAGCTCGCTAAAGAAAAGCAGAAAGAAACTCAAGTTTGGGCTCTGCTGTACCACTATGACAAGGTGTTGAACGAGGTCCGTTTCGAGCTGTCTCTGCCGACCGGCTTCGACAACAAGAAAATCACGGAGTGGGGTCTTCGTCTGATTCTGGGCAGCATCCCCAACAACCCAGCTGACTTCACTATCCGCAAGGACGAGCCTAACGCGCCGGCCGCAGTGGACGTCGAGCCAAAGACGGGTACGTTTTGAGCAGTTGACCATGTCTGAAATCAATCCCAAGCAAATTGCATTTGCCAGGGTGAGAAGGCGCTTAACCAAGGCGCAGTTAGCCAAGGAGTTGGGTGTCACCAGCCGTAGCTTGCAGAACTACGAGACTGGAGCATCTGCTCCTGACCTGGAACTTCTGGCCCGTATAGCGAAGCTGCTGAAATTCCCTCAGCAGTTTTTTTTCATTGACGATGACATGCCGGAGATCAGAGAGCATGCGGTGAGTTTTCGCAAGCTCTCAAAAATGACGGATGCCATGAAGGCCTGCGCCTTTGCGGCAGGCGCGATTGCCTTCAAGGTCAACCAGTGGATTGAAGAACGCTTCACGCTGCCGCAGGCGGATCTGCCGGATCTGAGCGACCTGGGCCCTGAAGAGGCGGCAGCGACCCTGCGCAGGGCATGGGGTCTGGGCAATGCGCCAATTCCCAACATGGTTCATCTGCTGGAGTCCAAAGGCATCCGCGTGTTCTCCCTAGCCGAAGAAACCCGTGAGGTGGACGCATTCTGTACCTGGTACGAAGGCAAGCCCTTTGTCTTCCTCAACACCGTCAAATCTTCCGAGCGCAGCCGCTTCGATGCGGCTCACGAACTCGGTCATCTGGTGAGAGACGTCTACACCATGCAGCATGGTCAGGTCCATGGGCCGGAGATGGAGCGCCAAGCTGATGCGTTTGCCTCAGCCTTTCTCATGCCAAAGGAAAGCGTAGCGGCCAACCAGCCACCCGCCTACACCATCAAGTATCTGATGAAGCTGAAGCACTATTGGGGGGTGTCGCTAGCCGCGTTGGCGTATCGATTCAACTCCCTTGGGCTGGTCAGTGAGTGGAACTATCGAAGCTTGTGCATAGAGATTGCCAAAAGCGGCTATCGCACGAATGAGCCAGAGCCGATGGAGAGAGAAACCTCCCAACTTCTCACCAAGGTGCTCGAAATTCTGCATAGCCGCAAGCAAGGGCGCCGTGAAATCGCAGAGAGCTTGAGTCTGAGCGTGGATGAAATCAATGCGCTGACCTTCCAGCTGACCAGGCTATCCGTAGTTTCGGGGGCAGCTGATGTTGACTCAGCGCCAAGGGTTCCGCCGAAATTGCGCTTGGTATAGGCGAATCGACTTCGACCCATCTGAGTTTTACGTGAGAGTGCGTCCGCTCGGTATGAGCCGCCATTGCTGATAGCCGACTCAGTGCCAAGTTAATCGCGTGCGTGACACGTAATCTCTTCCGTCCGTGCCATTGAAATATTCGGCATGCTGACTGCGTATACCTGCGGGAGAATGGGGCAGGAACGATTCCAGACAAGTAAAGGGGACACGGTGGGAGAACTTCTTTCTCTCCTGCGCTTCAGCGCCGGCTCGGGCCATATTTGGCTGGACGAGCAGCGCATGCTGCTCATGCATGCCCGTGCCTTCGCTGAACTGCGCCGCGAACTGCTCGACTCACTGGGCATCGAGCGCGCGCGCGGGCTGTTGGTGCGCATGGGCTTTGCTTCGGGCCTGCGCGACGGTGAGGTGGCCGTGCGCGAGCGCCTTGCCGGCATGCGCGCGGAAGACGCCTTCATGCTCGGGCCGCGCCTGCATTCCATCGAGGGCATCGTCTCGGTGCAGAAGGTGCAGGTCGACCTGGACGTGGCCACCAAGCATTTCTATGGCGAATTCCTCTGGGAGAACTCCTGGGAATGCGAAGCCCACGTGGCCGACTTCGGCTACGGGGAAGATCCGCAGTGTTGGTCGCAGATCGGCTATGCCTCGGGCTACACCACCGCCTTCATGGGACGGCTCGTGGTGTTCAAAGAAGTCGAATGCACCAGCATGGGCGACAGCCGCTGCCGCATCGTCGGCCAACCGGCCGAGGCGTGGAACGACGAGCACTACCTCGAGTACTTCCGCCAGCACCATGTGGCCGAGAAGCTCATCGATTTCAACCTCGGCCTGCAGCACCTGCGCCGCCTGCAGCCGCGCCGCGAGTACGACCAGAAGCTGGTCGGCGTGTCGCCGGGTTTCCGTGCCGCCTTCGAACTTATGCGCAGCGCGGTCGACAGCGCCATCACCGTGTTGCTGCTCGGCGAAACAGGCGTCGGCAAGGAGGTGTTCGCTCGCTGGCTGCATGACAACGGGCCCCGCGGCAAGCAGCCTTTCATTGCCGTCAACTGCGCGGCGATTCCGGCCGACCTGATCGAGGCCGAACTGTTCGGCGTGGAGAAGGGTGCCTACACCGGCGCCCACCATGCGCGCGCCGGTCGCTTCGAGCGCGCCCACGGCGGCACCCTGTTCCTGGACGAGGTGGGCGACCTGCCGCTGGCCGCGCAGGTCAAGTTGCTGCGCGTGCTGCAGACCGGCGAAGTCGAGCGCCTGGGCGCCGAGCAGCCGACCAAGGTCGACGTGCGCATCGTGGCGGCCACCAACGTCAACCTGCAGCAGGCCATGCAGGCGGGCAAGTTCCGCACCGACCTGTTCTATCGGCTCAACACCTTCCCGATCCAGATTCCGCCGCTGCGCGAGCGCACCGCCGACATTCCGGCGCTCGTGGCGCGCTTCGTCGAAAAGTACAGCGCGCTGTACGGCAAGAAGCTGCGCGGCCTCACCGACAAGGCCGCGCTCGACGTGCAAAAGCATGCCTGGCCCGGCAACATCCGTGAACTCGAAAATGTGATCGAGCGCGCGGTGCTGCTGGCGCCCGACCACGGTGACATCGAGGCCTGTCACCTGTGGATGCACCCGCCGGGCGCGATGCCCGGCGACCAGCTCGACGCCAGCGGCAAGGTCGCCACTGGGGCCGCTGCTTCAGGTGCTGACGCGAGCGAGCTCGACGCGCTGTGCCAGCGCGTCCTCGAGCAGAACATCGACATCGCCTCGCTCGAGCAGCGCCTCATGCAGACCGCGATGCAGCGTGCCAAGGGTAACCTGTCGCAGGCCGCGCGCCTGTTGGGCATCACGCGCCCGCAGTTGGCCTACCGGCTCAAGAAGGAAGGCCTGCCGACGTCCTGAACGGGCGCCGGCGGCGCCCGGTGTTTTTCCGGTTTTCACCATTTGATCAAGCTGCACTGCAGCAAATGATCAAACCAGCATCCGGGACTTCCCGGTGCTTCTGGCCCGCAGGCGCAGCGGGTCCATGTAAATCAATCACTTAGCCACGCTGGCACGCCCGTTGCCCTTATCAGGCCGGGCGGCGCTGGTGCCGTCCACCTGTTGATGGATTGAACAAGTGATGCGCTCGATGCAGCCCGACCCTCGCAGCGGCAGTGCCGGACAGATGACCGGCCAGCCGTGTTTCGTGCGCGTCACCGGCACGCGCAACGCCCGCTTCGTGGAGTTCGAGTTCGCCATCGGCGACCCCGAGTTGGCCGTGGAGCTGGTGCTGCAGTTCGACCAGTTCCGCGAGTTCTGCGCGCGCCACGAGGTGCGCCACCTGAGCACCGAAGAGGGCGCGCGACTGGACTTCGAGCGCATGAAGTGGCGCTTCGGCGCGCCCGGTATCGACCACTGACGACCCCGTATTTTTCCCGCGATAACCAAGGAGACACCACGTGCAAGTCGACATCAAAACTTCCGACGTCCGGCCGATCCGGCAGACCTTCTCGCATGTGGCGCGGCGCCTCGGCGACAAGCCGGCTTCGCGTTACCAAGAGGCCACGCTCGACATGCAGCCCACGGCCAACTTTCACTACCGGCCGCTGTGGGACCCGCAGCACGCGCTGTACGACAAGCGCCGCACGGCCCTCGTGATGGCCGACTGGTACAGCTTCAAGGACCCGCGCCACTATTACTACGGCGTGTACACGATGACCCGCGCGCGCCAGGGGGAAGGCGCCGACCGCCAGTTCGAGTTCGCCGAGAAGCGCCAGCTGCTGGCCCAGGCCGATGCGGGCGTGCGCGAGTCGCTGCAGCAGGTGCTGGTGCCGCTGCGCCACTACGAGTGGGGCGCCAACATGAACCACAGCTACTGCTGCGGCTACGGCTACGGCACGGCGATCACGCAGCCCTTCATCTATGCGGCCATGGACCGGCTGGGCATCGCGCAGTACCTCTCGCGTGTCGGCCTGCAGATCGACGGCAACTCGGGCCGCGCGCTGGACGCCGGCAAGGAAGCCTGGCTCGCGCACCCGGCCTGGCAGGGCGTGCGCCGCCTGATGGAAAACCTGTTCGTCACGAAAGACTGGTTCGAGGTGTTCGTGGCCCAGAACCTCGTGCTCGACGGCCTGCTGTACCCGCTGATCTACCGCCACTACGTGAACGCGAACAGCGCCGCCACCGGCAACGCGCTGGCGATGCTGACCGAGTTCATGAACGAATGGTTCGACGAGAACGTGCGCTGGGTCGACGCCACGCTGAAGACCGCCGCCGAGGAGTCGCCCGCCAACGCCGCGCTGCTCGCGCAGTGGTACGCAACCTGGCGTGACCAGGCTGTGCAGGCGCTGACACCGCTGGCCGCGCTGGCGCTCGGTGCGCAGGGCGCCGAGGTGCTGAAGACGCTGCACACCGCGCTCGATGCGCGCGTGGCCCGGCTGGTGCGCACGGGCGCTGCCGCCTGAACCGATCGAACCAAGGAGACCAACCATGATCACCGCCACCTTGTCCCGACCGCCCGTCTTCATCGCGCTGCAAACCGGCGAAGCCGCGCGCGCCATCGTCGAAGCCATCGTC
This sequence comes from Variovorax sp. EBFNA2, assembly GCF_033802765.1. Lineage (NCBI taxonomy): Bacteria > Pseudomonadati > Pseudomonadota > Betaproteobacteria > Burkholderiales > Comamonadaceae > Variovorax > Variovorax sp. EBFNA2. The sequence goes on along the minus strand of NZ_CP138496.1, from coordinate 3,855,183 downwards.
ACCGACAACCCCGAGGCCACCGTCACCGAGTACCCCGCGATGGTGAAGATCGATGCGCCCGGCCGCCTCGTGATCCGCCGCGAGAGCGTCGAAGCCCTGGTCGGCCGCCGCTGGGACCTGCAGGAGCTGCACCTGAGCCTGATCTCGCTGTCCGGAAGCATCGAAGAGACCGACGACGAATTCACCCTTCACTGGGGCGCCTGAGTACAGGCCTCACCGGATCACGACCAAGGACAACGCCATGACCACCCAAGCAGCAGCAAAGACCTCCGCGACCCCGCGCCTCGGCCTGAAGGAGCGCTACGCCATGATGACGCGCGGCCTCGGCTGGGAGACCACCTACCAGTCGATGGACGACGTGTTCCCGTTCGACAAGTTCGAGGGCATCAAGATCCACGACTGGGACAAGTGGGAAGACCCGTTCCGCCTGACGATGGACGCCTACTGGAAGTTCCAGGGCGAGAAGGAGAAGAAGCTCTACGCCATCATCGATGCGTTCCAGCAGAACAACGGCCAGTTCAACATCAGCGACCCGCGCTACCTGAACACGCTCAAGCTGTTCCTCACCGGCGTCTCGCCGCTGGAGTACGCGGCGCACCGCGGCTATGCCATGGCCGGGCGTTCGCTGCGCGGCGTGGGCGCGCGCGTCGCCTGCCAGATGCAGTCGATCGACGAGTTGCGCCATGCGCAGACGCAGTTCCACACCATCAGCCACTTCAACAAGTACTTCAACGGCCTGCACGACCCGCAGCACATGCACGACCGCGTGTGGTACCTGTCGGTGCCCAAGAGCTACTTTGAAGACGCGATGAGCGCGGGGCCCTTCGAGTTCATCACCGCCATCTCGTTCTCGTTCGAGTACGTGCTGACCAACCTGCTGTTCATGCCCTTCATGAGCGGCGCCGCCTACAACGGCGACATGGCCACAGTCACCTTCGGCTTCTCGGCGCAGAGCGACGAGTCGCGCCACATGACGCTGGGCCTGGAGGTGGTGAAGTTCATCCTCGAGCAGGACCCGGACAACGTGCCCATCGTGCAGAAGTGGGTCGACAAGTGGTTCTGGCGCGGCTATCGCCTGCTCACGCTGGTCGCGATGATGATGGACTACATGCTGCCCAAGCGCGTGATGAGCTGGTCCGAGGCCTGGGAGATGTACTTCGAGAAGAACGGCGGCGCGCTGTTCGAAGACCTCGCGCGCTACGGCATCCGCATGCCCAAGTACCACGAGGTCGCCTCGAAGGAAAAGAGCCGCATCTCGCACGAGGCCTGGGCCATCTTCAACAACTACGGCCACGCCGCCAACTTCAATGTCTGGGTGCCCAAGCCCGACGAGATGACCTGGTTGGCCGAGAAGTACCCCGAGACCTTCGACAGCCTGTACCGCCCGCGCTTCGAGTGGCTGGCCGAGCAGGAGAAGCAGGGCAAGCGCTGGTTCAACAACACGCTGCCGATGCTGTGCCAGACCTGCCAGATCCCGATGGCCTTCACCGAGCCTGACGATCCCACCAAGATCTGCTACCGAGAGAGCAGCTACCACGGCATGAAGTACCACTTCTGCTCCGACGGCTGCAAGGACGTGTTCGACGGCGAGCCCGAGAAGTACGTGCAGGCCTGGCTGCCGGTGCATCAGATCTACCAGGGCAACTGCTTCCCTGAGGGCACCGACCCGACGGTGGAAGGCTTCAACCCGCTGGCGGCCGTGCTCGACTACTACCACATCAACGCCGGCGCCGACAACGGCGAGTTCAACACCTCGCCCGACAAGGCCAACTGGGAACGCTGGACAGGGCAGGACCTGTCGGCGGCCGAGCCCAAGGTGGCCTGAGCACCCAGGACCAGGCCTCACCCGACCCCCATCGACCCCCGCGCTCCCGCCGTGCCTCACGCACGGCGCGGGCGGCGCTCACCCCAAAAAAAAGGAGACCGACATGTCTGTTGTTGCACTCGCCCCCGGCTACACCGGCACCGTCATGGACAGCGAAGACCGCTTCCACGGCAATCGCCTGCTCTACATCGGCTGGGAAGACCACCTGCTCTTCTGCTCCCCCGTGTGCCTGCCGCTGCCCGCGGCCATGCCCTTCGGCGCGCTCCTGCGCGACGTGCTGCCCGGCGTGTACGGCAGCCACCCCGACTTCGGCCAGATCGACTGGTCGCGCGCCGAGTGGTTCGACTCCGGCAAGCCCTTCACGCCCGACGCGTCGAAGTCGCTGGCCGACAACGGCCTGGTCCACAAGTCGGCACTGCGCTTTCGCACGCCCGGGCTCACGGGCATCGGCGGCTCGTTCAGCTGAGCACGGGAGGGCCTTGCCATGAGCTTCCAGATCATGATCGAGCCGCTCGGCCAGGCCGTGGCGGTGCGCGACGGCCAGACCGTGCTCGACGCCTGCCTGCGCGCCGGCGTGTGGCTGCCCCACGCCTGCGGCCACGGCGTGTGCGGCACCTGCAAGGTGCAGGTGCTCGAAGGCGAATGCGAGCACGGCGACGCCTCCAACTTCGCGCTCATGGACTTCGAGCGCGACGACGGCAAGGTCCTCGCGTGCTGCGCGACGGCGCAGGCCGACCTGGTCATCGAAGCCGAGATCGACGAAGACCCCGACGCGCAGTTCCTGCCGCTGGAAGACTTCGACGCCGAGCTGGTCGAGGCCCGCATGCTCACGCCCACCATCCGCGGCCTGTGGCTGCGCACCGACCGGCCGGCGCCGTTCCAGGCCGGCCAGTACGTGATGCTGCACGTGCCGGGCGTGGAGGGCGCACGCGCCTTTTCGATCGCGAATGCACCCGACGACCACCTCGTCGAGCTGCACATCCGCCGCGTGCCCAACGGCCGCGCGACGGGCTGGCTGCACGACGAGTTGCAGGTAGGCCAGCGCCTGCGTTTCACCGCGCCCAACGGCCGCTTCTTCGTGCGCAAGTCGGCGGGACTGCCGATGATCTTCGTGGCCGGCGGCTCGGGCCTGTCGAGCCCGAAGTCGATGGTGCTGGACCTGCTCGCCGAAGGCTGCACCTTGCCGATCACGCTCGTGCAGGGCGCACGCAATCCCGAAGAGCTGTACTTCCGCGAACTCTTCGAGCAGTTGGCCGACCAGCACCCCAACTTCACCTACGTGCCCGTTCTGTCCAACCTGCCCGCCGACAGCGACTGGCGCGGCGCGCGCGGCTTTGCGCACGAGGCACTGAAGGCGCAATTCGCGAACGACTTCCGCGGCCACAAGGCCTACCTGTGCGGGCCGCCGCCGATGACCGAGGCCTGCATCGCCACGCTGATGCAGGGCCGCCTGTTCGAGCGCGACATCTACACCGAGAAGTTCTTCACCGCCGCCGATGCCGCTTCCGCGGCGCCGCGCAGCCCGCTGTTCAAGGCGCTGTGAGGTGGAGCCGGCCATGAGCTTTTCTGTCGCCATCGGCAACACCCACGAGCGCTATAGCTGCCGCACCGACCAGACACTGCTCGGCGGCATGGAGCAGCTCGGCCGCAAGGGCATCCCGGTGGGCTGCCGCGGCGGCGGCTGCGGTGTCTGCAAGGTGCGCATCGAGTCGGGTGCCGTGCGCCGCGAGCGCATGAGCCGCTGCCACGTGAGCGTCGAAGAAGAAGCCCAGGGCTACGTGCTGGCCTGCCGCGCCTACCCGCAAAGCGACCTGTCCTTGCGTGCGGTCGAGAAGCTGGCGCGCTGCATCGAACGGCGCCTGGCGGTGTCGATGCCATCGCCATCCGATTCCCGTTCCCCCACCTGAACCGTTCCCCTCACCAACCAAAGGAGACTTCCATGGCACTCACTGGCGTCATTCGCCCCGGACACGTGCAACTGCGCGTGCTCGACCTCGGGGCTGCCCTCACGCACTACCGCGACGTGCTGGGCCTGATCGAAACCGGCCGCGATGCGCAGGGCCGCATCTACCTCAAGGCCTGGGACGAGCACGATCACCACAGCGTCGTGCTGCGCGAGGCCGACGAGGCCGGCATGGATTTCATGGGCTTTCGCGTCGATTCGCCCGCCACGCTCGACAAGCTCGCCGCTGACCTGAAGGCCAGCGGCCTGGCCACCGACATGCAGTGGATCGAAGCCGGCGAGCACCTGCGCACTGGCCCGCGCTTCCGCTTCACCGTGCCCACCGGCCACGCCATCGAACTCTTCGCCGAGAAGGAAAAGGTCGGCAACGGCATGCCCTACGAAAACCCCGAGGTCTACCCCGACGACCTCAAGGGCATGGCGCCTTCGCGCTTCGACCACTGCCTGTTGTACGGCGACGACCTCGACGGCACCATGAAGCTGTTCACCGAGGTGTTGGGCTTTCACCTGGCCGAGAGCGTGGTGGCCGGCCCTGAGCGCATGTATATCGCGGCCTTCCTCACCTGCTCGACCAAGCCGCACGACATCGCGTTCATCCGCCACCCCGAGAAAAACAAGTTCCACCACGCCTCGTTCCTGCTCGACAACTGGGGCGAGGTGCTCAAGGCGGCCGACCTCATCACCAAGCGGCGCGTGTCGCTCGACATCGGTCCCACGCGCCACGGCATCACGCGCGGCGAAACCATCTACTTCTTCGACCCGAGCGGCAACCGCAACGAGGTTTTCTCGGGCGGCTACATCTTCTACCCCGACAAGCCGCCGCTGGTGTGGACCGACGACGAACTCGGGCGCGCGATCTTCTATCACGACCGCAAGCTCAACGAAAACTTCCTGAGCGTGGTGACCTGAAAGAGAGGCTGCGATGAAACAGTTCATGAACTTCATCGGCGGCGCATTCGTCGCCACCCCGAAGACTTTCGACAACCGCGCGCCGGTGGACAACCGCGTCATCGGCAAGGTGCACGAGGCCGGCCGCAGCGAGGTCGATGCGGCCGTGCGCGCCGCGCGTGCGGCGCTCAACGGCGAGTGGGGGCGCATGAGCGTCGCGCGCCGCGTCGAACTGCTGCATGCCGTGGCCGACGAGATCAACCGGCGCTTCGACGACTTCCTGGCGGCCGAGATGGCCGACACCGGCAAGCCGCACGCGCTGGCCTCGCACGTCGACATTCCGCGCGGCGCGGCCAACTTCAAGGTGTTTGCCGACATCGTGAAGAACGTGCCCACCGAGAGCTTCGAGATGACCACGCCCGACGGCGGGCAGGCGCTGAACTACGCCGTGCGCTCGCCGCTGGGCGTGATCGGCGTCGTGTGCCCGTGGAACCTGCCCCTGCTGCTCATGACCTGGAAGGTCGGCCCGGCGCTCGCCTGCGGCAACACCGTGGTGGTCAAGCCCTCGGAAGAAACGCCCGCCACCGCCACGCTGCTGGGCGAGGTGATGAATGCGGTCGGCATTCCGCCGGGCGTCTACAACGTGGTGCATGGCTTCGGACCCGATTCGGCCGGCGAGTTCCTCACCACGCACCCGGGCGTGGACGGCATCACCTTCACGGGCGAGACGCGCACCGGCGAGGCCATCATGGGCGCCGCCGCCAAGGGCGTGCGGCCCGTGTCCTTCGAGCTCGGCGGCAAGAACGCCGGCATCGTGTTCGCCGACGCCGATTTCGACAAGGCCGTCGCCGGCACCACGCGTTCGGCCTTCGAGAACTGCGGCCAAGTGTGCCTGGGCACCGAGCGTGTCTACGTGCAGCGACCCATCTTCGACAGGTTCGTCGCGGCGCTCAAGGCCAAGGCCGAAGCGCTCAAACCGGGTCCGTCGGAAGAGGCCGGTGTGGGTATCGGCCCGCTGATCTCGCGCGAGCACCAGCAGAAGGTGCTGTCGTACTACCGCAAGGCGAAAGACGAAGGCGCCACCGTCGTCACCGGCGGCGGCGTGCCGGCGATGCAAGGCGCGCTGGCCGAGGGTCACTGGGTGCAGCCCACCATCTGGACCGGCCTGCCCGAGACGGCCTCGGTGATCCGCGAGGAAATCTTCGGCCCCTGCTGCCACATCGCGCCCTTCGACACCGAGGAAGAAGCCATCGCGCTGGCCAACGCCACCGACTACGGCCTGGCAACCACCGTGTGGACCGAGAACCTGGGTCGCGCGCACCGCGTGGCCAAGCAGGTGCAGGTCGGCATCTGCTGGGTCAACAGCTGGTTCCTGCGCGACCTGCGCACCGCCTTCGGCGGCGCCAAGTCGTCGGGCATCGGCCGGGAAGGTGGCGTGCATTCGCTCGAGTTCTATACCGAGCTGCGCAACGTCTGCATCAAGCTGTGAGGGCCTGGTGGTGAGCAACCCCGAAATCGCGAACAGCATCCGCACGGGTGCATTCCACACCAACGTGCAGGACCTGGGGGAGGGCGCACCGGTGCTCTTCATCCACGGCTCGGGACCGGGCGTGAGTGCATGGGCCAACTGGCGGCTGGTGCTGCCGGTGCTGGCGCAGACGCGCCGCGTGATCGCACCCGACATGGCCGGCTTCGGTTTCACCGAGCGCGTGCCCGGCGCGGCCTACACGATGAACGCCTGGGTGCAGCAGGCGCTCGACCTGCTCGACGCGCTCGACATCGAACATGCCGACGTGGTGGGCAACTCCTTCGGCGGTGCGTTGGCGTTGGCACTCGCCATTCGCGCACCGCACCGCGTGCGCCGGCTGGTGCTCATGGGCAGCGTGGGCGTGCCCTTCGCGATCACGCCGGGGCTCGACGCGGTGTGGGGCTACATGCCCTCGTTCGCGAACATGCGCCGGATCATGGACGTGTTCGCGTTCGACCGCGCCCTCGTCACCGACGAGCTCGCGCAGTTGCGCTACGAGGCCAGCACGCGGCCCGGCTTCCAGGAGACCTTCGGCGCGATGTTCCCGGCGCCGCGCCAGCGCTGGGTCGACGCCATGGCGAGCCCGGAGGCCGCGATTCGCGCACTGCCGCACGAGACGCTGCTGATCCACGGCCGCGAAGACCAGGTGATTCCGCTGGCCACCTCGCTCACGCTGAGCCAGTGGATTCCCAACAGCCAGCTGCATGTGTTCGGCCGCTGCGGCCACTGGACGCAGATCGAGCACAGCGCGCGCTTCGCCCGCCTGGTCGGCGACTTCCTCAACGAAGCCGATTGATTGATTGATTCACCCCCCGAGAGAGAGCAAAGGAAAAGACCCCCATGGACCCCACCCTCATCCAGCGGCTCGGCGACGAGCTCTACGACGCGCTGCGCGAGCGCAGCGTCGTGGACCCGCTCACCAGCCGGCATGAAGGCATCACCATCGCCGACGCCTACGGCATCCAGCAGCGCATGATCGCGCGCCGCCTCGACGCCGGCGAGCGCATCGTCGGCAAGAAGATCGGCGTGACCTCGCGCGCCGTGATGAACATGCTGGGCGTGTTCCAGCCCGACTTCGGCTACCTGCTCGACGGCATGATCGTCGGCGAGGGCGAGTCGATCGACAGCAGCACGCTCATCCAGCCCAAGGCCGAGGGCGAGATCGCCTTTTTGCTCAAGCGCGACCTCATGGGCCCCGGCATCGGCAACGCCGACGTGCTGGCCGCCACCGAGTGCGTGATGCCCTGCTTCGAGATCGTCGATTCGCGCATTCGCGACTGGAAGATCCAGATCGCCGACACCGTGGCCGACAACGCCTCGTGCGGCGTGTTCGTGCTAGGCGACCACGCGATCGATCCACGCCGCATCGACCTGGCGACCTGCGGCATGGTGCTCGAGAAGAACGGCGAAATCATCGCCACCGGCGCGGGCGCCGCCGCGCTCGGCTCGCCGGTGAACGCAGTCGCGTGGCTGGCCAACACTCTGGGCGCGCTGGGCATCGGGCTCAAGGCGGGCGAGGTGATCCTGTCGGGCGCGCTCGCCGCGATGTTCCCCGCCAAGGCCGGCGACAACTTCCGCGTCTCGATCGGCGGCCTGGGCGGCTGCTCGGTGCGCTTCCATTGAAGGAGACAACCCCATGACGAACCCAACCAAGATCAAGTGCGCGCTGATCGGCCCCGGCAACATCGGCACCGACCTGCTCGCCAAGCTGCAGCGCAGCCCGGTGCTCGAACCCGTGTGGATGGTGGGCATCGACCCCGAGTCCGACGGCCTGAAGCGTGCCCGCGAGATGGGCCTGAAGACCACGGCCGAGGGCGTGGACGGCCTGCTGCCGCATGTGAAGGCCGATGGCGTGCAGATCGCTTTCGACGCCACCAGCGCCTACGTGCATGCGGAGAACAGCGCCAAGCTCAATGCCCTGGGCGTGCTCATGATCGACCTGACGCCTGCAGCCATCGGCCCGTTCTGCGTGCCGCCGGTCAACCTCAAGAGCCTGCTCATGGCGGGCGGTGCGCGGCCGGCCAACGTCAACATGGTCACCTGCGGCGGGCAGGCCACCATCCCGATGGTGGCGGCGGTGTCGCGCGTGCAACCCGTGGCCTACGGCGAGATCGTGGCCACCGTGTCCAGCCGCTCGGTTGGTCCTGGCACGCGCAGGAACATCGACGAGTTCACGCGCACCACGGCCGGTGCGGTCGAGCGCGTGGGCGGTGCGGCCAAGGGCAAGGCGATCATCATCGTCAACCCGGCCGAGCCGCCGCTGATCATGCGCGACACGGTGCACTGCCTGACCGAAGGCCCGCCCGACGAGGCGCGCATCACGGCCTCGGTGCACGAGATGATCGCCGAGGTGCGCAAGTACGTGCCGGGCTACAGGCTCGTGAACGGGCCCGTGTTCGACGGCAACCGCGTGTCGATCTACCTGGAGGTGGAAGGCCTGGGCGACTACCTGCCCAAGTACGCCGGCAACCTCGACATCATGACCGCCGCCGCGGCGCGCACGGCCGAAATGTTCGCCGAAGCGATGCTCGCCAGCCTCCCGCAACCCGAGCCCGCCGTGGCCTAGGAGCACACCCATGACCACCCCAACGCACACGAACCTGAAGGGCCGCCGCGTCACCCTGCACGACATGACGCTGCGCGACGGCATGCACCCCAAGCGCCACCTGATGACGCTCGAACAGATGAAGCACATCGCCAGCGGGCTCGACGAAGCGGGCGTGCCGCTGATCGAAGTGACACACGGCGACGGCCTGGGCGGCAGCTCGGTCAACTACGGCTTTCCCGCACACTCCGACGAGGAATACTTGGGCGCCGTGATCCCGCTGATGAAGCAAGCCAAGGTGTCGGCCCTGCTGATTCCTGGTATCGGCACCGTGGACCACCTGCGCATGGCACACGGGCTGGGCGTGCACACCGTGCGTGTGGCCACGCACTGCACTGAAGCCGACGTGTCCGAGCAGCACATCGCCATGGCGCGCCGGCTCGACATGGACACGGTGGGCTTTCTCATGATGGCCCACATGGCCTCGCCCGAAATGCTCGTGCGCCAGGCGCTGCTCATGGAAGGCTACGGCGCTAACTGCATCTACGTGACCGACTCGGCGGGCTACATGCTGCCGGACGACGTCACGGCACGCATCGGCGCGGTGCGCGCGGCACTCAAGGCCGACACCGAGCTGGGCTTCCATGGCCACCACAATCTCGCGATGGGCGTGGCCAACTCGGTCGCGGCCGTTGCGGCCGGCGCCAACCGCATCGATGCCGCTGCCGCAGGTCTAGGCGCGGGCGCGGGCAACACGCCGATGGAGGTGTTCGTGGCGGTGTGCGACCGCATGGGCATCGAGACCGGCGTCGATGTGTTCCGCATCCAGGACGTGGCCGAGGACCGCGTCGTCCCCATCATGGACCACGTGATCCGTGTCGACCGCGACTCACTCACGCTGGGATACGCGGGCGTGTACTCGAGCTTCCTGCTGTTCGCCAAGCGCGCCGAGAAAAAGTACGGCGTGCCTGCGCGAGAAATATTGGTGGAACTGGGCCGGCGCGGGATGGTCGGCGGCCAGGAAGACATGATCGAAGACACGGCCATTACGCTGGCCCGCGCACGCAAGGCCGTGCAGCAACAAGAAGGAGTGACGGCATGAAGCTCGACAAGAACACCATCGCCGCGCTCGCCGAGCACCTGGAAACCTGCGAGCTGGAGGCACGCGACACGCCCAAGATCACCGACGAGTATCCCGAGATGGACTGGGACGACGCCTACGCCATCCAGAACGAGATTCGCCGCCGCAAGCTCGCACGTGGGCATCGCATCATCGGACTGAAGGCCGGGCTCACCTCGCACGCGAAGATGAAGCAGATGGGCGTGACCACGCCGGTCTTCGGCTTCATGGCCGACAACTACGCCGTGCCCGAAGGCGGCGAATGCAAGGTGAGCGAGCTCATCCACCCCAAGGTCGAGCCCGAGATCGCGTTCATCACCAAGCGCGCGCTCAGCGGCCCGGGCTGTCACATCGGTTCTGTGCTTGCGGCCACCGACTTTGTGCTGCCAGGTATCGAGGTGATCGACAGCCGCTACCGCGACTTCAAGTTCGATCTCAAGAGCGTGGTGGCCGACAACACCTCGGCCTCGCGCTTCGTGGTGGGCGGTCGCGCCGTGCCCGCGAGCGAGGTCGACCTGCGCACCGTCGGCATCGTGCTCGAGAAGAACGGCCAGCCCGTGGCGTTCGGCGCAGGCGCCGCCGTGCTCGGCCACCCGGCCGCTGCCATTGCGATGCTGGCCAATCACCTGGGCGCGCGCGGCGAAGAGATCCCGGCGGGCACGCTGATTCTGTCGGGCGGCATCACCGAGGCCGTCGCCGTGCAGGCCGGCGATGCCATCACGCTGAAGGTGCAGGGCATGGGCAGCGTGGGCCTGCGCTTCGTCTGACCGGCATCAACCCCCGAAGCGCACACCACAGGAGTACACGGATGCCCTTTGCACAGATCTACCTCATCGAAGGCCGCACCGAAGAGCAGAAGCGCGCGCTGATCGAGAAAGTGACCCGCGCCATCGTCGAGGCCGTCGACGCGCCGAGAGAAAACGTGCGCGTGTGGCTGCACGACATGCCCAAGGAAAACTGGGGCATCGGTGGCGTGTCCGCCAAAGACCTCGGACGCTGAGTGGCTCGCGCCGGCGCGTCGATCAGGATCGGTTCGCCCCGCTTGGGATCCCCTCACACCACATGAACCCGGGCTCTCAACGGGCGGCCATTGGTATCGCCAGACTGCCAGCATCATGGACGGTCGGGACTACGCGTGTACGAAAGCCTCCTCCGGCGATCTGCTAGCGATGACGACCTGGGTGAGGCTCGGCGGCAGAAGGCGAAGGATTTTCTTTGAATCGCCGAAAGTCACGCCCATCCCCCGCTTTGGTATCGGTCCCTGGAAACGGGGGCGTGCAAAAAATGGATCAGAGGCGGGCGAGTTCCGCCACGGCAGCCGCGAACGCCTGGGGCGCCTCTTGGGGCAGGTTGTGACCGATCCCGCCGTTGGCCACGCGATGTTCGTATCTGCCTGAGAACTTCCCGGCATAGGCGCTCGCCTCCGGGTGCGGCGCACCGTTGGCATCGCCTTCGAAAGTGATCGTGGGAACGGTGATGACTGGGGCCTTGGCGAGCCGGTTCTCCAACTCGTCGTACTTTGATTCGCCTTCAGCCAGGCCGAGTCGCCAGCGATAGTTGTGGATCACTACCGCGACATGGTCGGGATTCTCCAGGGCAGCAGAGCTGCGGTCGAAGGTGGCATCGTCGAAAGCCCATTTGGGAGAAGCAATCTGCCAGATCAGCTTCGAGAAGTCGTGCCGATTCTTCTCGTAGCCGGCACGGCCGCGCTCGGTGGCGAAGTAGTACTGGTACCACCACTGAAGTTCGGCTTTTGGTGACAAAGGAGCTTTGCCCGACTCCCTGTTGCCGATCAGATAACCACTGACGGAGACCAGAGCCTTGACGCGCTCCGGCCACAAGGCTGCGAGGATGCAGGCCGTCCGAGCGCCCCAGTCGCAGCCGCCGACAGTGGCCTTCTGGATCATCAATGCATCCATCAACGCAATGATGTCAACGGCGAGCACCGCCTGTTGGCCGTTGCGAGGCATGTCGCTGGAAATGAATTGCGTCGTGCCATAGCCGCGCACATACGGAACGATGACTCTGTACCCTTGTGAGGCCAGGACCGGCGCAACCTCGGCATAGGTATGGATGTCGTAGGGCCAGCCATGCAAAAGAAGGATCGGCGCGCCGTTGGCAGGCCCCAGTTCCGCGTAGCCGACGTTCAGCACGCCGGCCTCGATGCTCTTGAGCGGCCCGAGGCGGCTGAGCGGCGTCGACGCGACACGCGTCTGCGAAAAAGCTGGAACGCTTGCTGCGAGTTGGGAGGCAACGACACCGACTGCTGCCTTTTCCAGAAATGAGCGGCGGGGCAAATTGTTGGGATCGGACATCGGGAGATCCTGCTCAGTGAAGAATGCTTCTCCCGGGAGCGGGAGTGCGGTGCCGTGAACGGTCTGGGCTTCGCTCCATGGCGTTTGCCGAGTACACGAATCAGAAGGTCTCGCCGACCATGTCCTCGCTGCGACGCCAAAGCAGCGTGGCTGTCTTGGGGTCCAACGCGTAGGAGCGAACGCCTTCGGCAAAAGGGCTGAGAGGCCCGTCGTTCACTTCGGAGACGTGGCAGTTCTCGCAATAGCGTCCTCCCACCTCCGCCGGCGCGGCGACCAGGCCGGCCCATAGGGTGGTCGCAGCCCCTTGCGCCACACTTTTCCACTGGAATGGCGCTTGCCCCTCGGCCACGAGCGACGCGCTGATTTGCGCGATAGCCGTTTCCATGGCTTCCTGCCCCATGTGCCGTCCGAGTCCGGTGCGAATGGTTCCGGGATGGACAGCGACGGCCCGGACACCACGCCCGCGATGACGGCGGTCGAATTCCACTGCGAACAGGATGTTCGCCGTCTTTGATCGCGCATACGCAAGTTGAGGCTCGTAGGCGGTGTGTTCGAAGTTCAGGTCGTCGAGGCTGAAAGGGGCGGAGCGATGGGACGCGGACGCCACGACCACGACCCTGCCGCCGTCAGCGATTCTTGCTTCCAAGCGGTTCACGAGGAGGAAGTGACCGAGATGGTTCGTACCGAACTGCGTTTCGAAACCGTCGCGTGTGCGCCCTGCGGGCGTGGCCATGACTCCCGCGTTGGCGATGATCACGTCGAAACGCGAGTCGTCCTTTCCGATACCGTCCGCACATCTGCGCACGCTCTCCAGAGACGACAGGTCGAGCTCCACTAGATCGAAGCTTCCCCCATTCGCCGCACTCGAAAGGACGGCAGTCCTGACAGCCTGAGCGTTGCGCAGATCACGCGCCGTTCCAATCACGTGCGCGCCATGCGCCACCAGTGAGCGCGCCGTTTCGACGCCGAGGCCGGATGAAACCCCCGTCAGAAGGACTCTTTTGCCTCGAAGGTCAACACCATCAAGAACGTCGTCAGCCGTAGAACTCGCATTGAAAGTTTGATTCATCAAGTCACCCTTGAAATGATTTCGATCCATGGAGGTTGGCGCTCAATGAACCGTGCATGTGAGTAGTTCCAGGTGTTGCCTGCAAGGAGCTGCTGGTCACTGACTCAGTGCACCCGATGCTATTGACGAGAATCGCACGCCGGTAGATGGCCAGAGTGCATCACCCTGTTGTCTCGTAGACACCAAAGATGCGAGGAAGGCGAGAAGAGCCTCTGCGGTTTGGCTCTGAGTTCGACGCCCTTGTGGCTTGGAGCGAATCTCACGGAGGAAGACGCGGGCGCAATCCCGCGTTTGTCGTCGAGCGCCTTAACAACGTTTGACACCTTCTGACGTGCACGCCGTGCCGCAGACCTCGATGAGGGTATCGGTGGTTTCGACGCAACCCCCTGTCGTGGCGATGAAGCGGGCTGACGCCGCGCAGTGCGCAGAGACGGCTGGGCACCTGTTCTAGCGCCGTGCCATATCCAGCAGAAGCCGGTCCAAGCCTTCTTCCGTTCCACGGATGCGCTCGGCGCGATCTTCATGACCGTCCAGGTACGTGAGCTGTTCCTTGTAGACCATGCGAGTCCCATGCTTGTGCGCCAAGAACTCGACCGTTACGAGCGACACCGACAGTCGGCGTGCGTCGAGCTGGATGTCGTAGGCGAAGACGATGCGCCGTGCGGGTTCGATGTCGAAAAAGACTTTCTCGAGCTGCTGGATGCGGCCATCGGGATAGGCGACCCGATGCGTTTCATGGCCGAACGGCCTGAAGTCCAGTCGGTACTCGGTTGTGTACTCGGCATGGCAGTCGGACCAGCGGCGCTTTGCCTCGGGATCGGCCCAGGCCTGAAAAACGTCCTCGGGCGAGGCGTCGAGTTCGCGTTCGATGGCGAAGTCGGTGTGTGCGGCGGGGATGTGCTTCATGACTTGCCTTTTTGCTCGGCCAGATAGGCATCGAGTTGGTCGAATTGCGCGTGGAGCAGCGTCTTGCGCTTCGCGACCCACGATTCCATGGCATCGAACGCCTCAGGTTCGGCCGTGTAGGTGCGCACACGGCCGCTCTTTTGGGAGGCGACGAACCCGCCTTCAACAAGCACGGCGAGGTGCTTGACGGCCGAAGGGAGCGCCATGCCGAGCGTTGCGGCCAGCTCGGACACCGAGGCCGGTCCGCGGCTCAGGCGATCGAGCATGCCGCGGCGGTATGCGTCGGCAAGTGCGAAGAACATGCGGTCGAGCTGCGCGGGCTCGGCGATCGCTGCTCGCATCTCAGGCGCTCGCCGGATCGAAGAAGCGGCGCGACAGACCGGCGCGCCCGGGATAGAACTTGAACCAGGGTCGCGTCGCATCAATGGTGGCTGCCACCGAGGGATGGTCCATCAACCGCTCAAAGTAGGCGGCCAGCTGCACATGCTGCACCGGCAGCGGCACGTAGGTCACTGCATAGAACAAAGCGGGCGCCGCAGCGCAGTCGGCCATGCTGAAGGCATTGCCGGCAACCCAGGTTCGCCCTTCCAGGTGGCGGTCGATGAACGCGTAGGCCGACGACAAGCCTTCTCGCGCCTTGGCTACCCCGCGTGCATCACGTCCGCCTTCGGGCCGCAGAAGGTCGGCGGTCAGCGCTTGCATCGGCGTCATCACCTGCAGGTCGAACAGGCGATCCCACAAGCGCACGTCGAGCGCGACGTCCGGGTCTTCCGGAATGAGGGTGCGGCCCGAGGCTGCATGGTGACGCTGGAGGTACTCGATGATGATGCTCGATTCGGGCACGGGCCGAAGCCGGTCTACCAGCAGCGGCATCTTGCCTGTGGGCCACAGCGCGAGGTGCGCGGCACGTTCTTCGGGGTCACCCAGGTTGAGCAACCGCTTCTCTACGTCGATCCCCAGCGCGTCGACCGCGATCAGCACCTTGTGGCAGTAGGACGAGAGCGGGTGGTAGTGCAGTGTGAGGGCGTTCATGAGGAGTTAATACTTTCCTGTTTTGGAAAGTATAGGATCGGCGGCGCACCGAATCAAGCACCGCCTCGAGGCACGATGTTGCTCAAGCTCAACGCGTGCGACGGTCCGCGCGCACGAGCTCGAGCACCGCGTCCGCAAACGCGCTCGGCGCCTCTTGCGGCAGATTGTGCCCCGCCCCCGGTATCACGCGATGTGTGCGTGGCCCCGTGAACTTCGCCGCCTGGGCCGAACCGTCGGTCGGTGCATGGGCGCCATCGTCGCCGCCGTCCAGCGTCACCGTGCGCACCGGTATCGCAGGCAGCAAGGCCAGCTTGCGATCGATCTCGGCATAGGCCGGGTCTCCTTTGACTGCGCCGAAGCGGTGACGGAATGAATGGATTGAGATATCGACGTGATCGGGGTTGTCGAACGATGCGGCGGTGCGGGCGAAGGTCGCGTCGTCGAAGCGCCACGTCGGCGACCATTGCTTCCAGAAGATCCGGTTGAGTTCGCGGCGGTACTTCGCGTAGCCGGCGCGTCCTCTCTCGGTCTGGAAATAGAACTGCCACCAGAGTGGAATTTCGCTGTCGGGCTTCGCGGGGATCAATGCCGTAGCCGGATCGGCGAATGCATAGCCGTTGCCCGACACCAACCCTGCGCAGCGCTCGGGCCAGAGGGCGGCGACGGCACTGGCCGCCTTGCCGCCCCAGTCGTATCCCGCCAACACGGCGCGCGGCAACGCCAATGCGTCGAGCAGCGCCAGCAGATCCGCACCGAACGCCGCGAATTCGCCCGAACGAAGCGTGCTTGCGTCAAGGAAGCGTGTGGGGCCGAAGCCGCGCAGATAGGGGACGATCACCCGGCAACCCGCGGCCGCCAGGATGGGGGCGACTTCTGCGTAGGCCTCGATGTCATACGGAAAGCCGTGCAGAAGCACCACCGCGGGGCCGTCCGCCGGCCCTGCTTCGTAGTAGGCGATGTTCAGGACGCCAGCATCGACGTTCTTCAGGTGCGCCAGGGCCAGGGCCGGTGATCCGATGCCCTTCGCGAATGCCACCTTGCCACCGAAGGCGAGGTTCAGCCCGGCGATGCCGGTACCCGCCACGGCGCTGCGCAGCAGGCCGCGTCGCAGAAAGTCCACGCGATCGTTCATGCCGGGTTCATCCCGTCGCTGTCGCAGTGAAACGCGGCGGCGCGTCCGGCCTTCCGGCATGCGCCTTTCAATGGGGTCACTGAATCCATCATCTGAATCTTTCCGTCGTCGAGTCGCACATGAAGTCGATGGCCTGGACCTTCGATAGGGTGCGTGTGTGGGGATATTGAAGGCCGCGTCGATCGTAGGTTCCGGCGAGGCCTGTCACTAGCCACGCGAGAGGCCGCACCGTGTTGAGCGACGGACATCAATTGGTTCGGTGGCGCGGTACGCATTCGCCAAACGCAGTCACAAGACAGAGTCGGCCCGGGTGTACTTTCCGGGGCACAACGTTTGTCGTGTGAAGGACTGTCGGTGACGCAGCAATGCCCTAACATCGCCACCCGCCGCCGATCCAGCAAGCCCCTGAGTACACGAACCATGAAGAAGTTCATCGTCGCCGCCATCACGCTCACCACGGCTTTCGTCACGTCGCTCGCAGCACATGGGCAGGATGTCCTGCTGGATCCCGACACGGGCCTGCCCGCGTCGCGGCCTTTCGATTTCCCCGCGCAGGGGCCGGCCGCACCGTTCTGGGCGAAGCGCATTGCTGGCTACTTCACGACCTCCGACGGCGTCAGGCTGCGCTACAGCGTGCTGCTGCCGAAGGCATCGGGAAGGTTCCCGGTCATCCTGAGCATCAACGGCTACGACGCCGGATCGATCGGCGGCACGCCCTACCTCCACTACAAGACGTCGATGTCCGTCGAGCTCGACCAGCGCCTCGTCGAGGCCGGCTATGCGGTGATGGGCGTCAACGCCGCGGGCAGTGGCTGTTCCACAGGCCCGCTCGAGTACACGCGTCCGCAACTCGGAAGACATGGCGCCGAAGCCGTCGAATTCGCGGCGTCGCAACCCTGGTCCGACACCAAGGTCGGCATGGTCAACTGGTCGTACGGTGGGGCGTCCCAACTGGCGACCGCGCAGCAACGCCCGCCGCACCTTCGGGCCATCGTGCCCGGCATGGTGCTGACGGACTTTCGCGATGCACTGATGCCCGGCGGCGTGCCGGCGCCCGGTTTCATCACGCCCTTGCGTGGCTCCATGCGCGCGTACTGGGAGAAGGTGGCTGCGCAGACAGCCATGGAAGAGGGCGATGCGGCCTGCCTGGAGCAGATCCCGAAGAACCTCGCGGCCGAGGATGCGAACTCCGTGATGCACCTGTTCCTGGCGCATCCCCTGCGGGACGACCATATGAAGAGCTTCGACCTGGCACCGCATGCCGACCGCGTGCAGGTTCCCGTGCTGTCGCTCGAAGCGTTCCAGGACCAGGCCATCACGCCGCGCAGTGGCTACTACCAGTCCCGGCTCGATCCGGCCATGCTGTGGTCGGTGCAGACCAACGGCCGGCATGACATGTACCTGGCCTCGGATTTCCAGGCGATGGCGGTGCGATTTCTCGACCGATTCGTCAAGGGCGAAAACAACGGATTCGAACGCGACACGCCGCGCACCACCGTGTGGATGGAGACCGCCGAAGCAAGCGCGAGCGCCAATGCGCTGGAGCGACGCGTCTCTCCCAAGCCGCGCTGGGTGGTGCAACGGGGGCCGATCCGCAGCGATGACCTGTCCGTCAAGGCGTTCCACCTGGCTGCGGGCCAAGCCCTCGCCGATGCGCCTGGTTCCGGAGCCGCCGACGGCTTCGACTATCCCGGCGCCGGTGTGGTCGTCAACGACATTGCGGGAAGAAGCTTCTGGGGGCCGCTGTCCGCCGACTGGAAGACCACGGGCGTGGCCTACACCTCTACACCGTTGGGTGAAGACATGATGGTCTACGGACCGGGCAGCGCCGACCTCTGGGTCACGGCCGGTGCCGGCGACGCCGACCTGCAGGTCACCGTCACCGAACTGCGGCCCGATGGGCAGGAGACGTATGTCCAGCGGGGCTGGTTGCGCTTGTCGAACCGCGCCCTGGACACTGCGCGCTCGACGCCGTTGTTGCCCATCCGGCTTGAACGCCCCGAGCAGCCAATGCCGCTGCTGCCGGGCCGGCCGGTCCTTGCCCGTGTCGAGATCCAAAAGATGGGCCACTACTTTCGCAAGGGCTCGCGACTGCGGATCTGGATCGACACGCCCGCCCAAACCGGGGGCCTGGTGTTCGACACCTTCACGCAGAAGCAGCGCCTTCATGTGCTGCACAACGCGACGTACGACTCCGTGGTGCGGCTCGGCGTACTGAAGGACGTCAGGGGGCCGGCAAGCTATCCGGCGTGCGGTGCCACGATCCTGCAGCCGTGCAGGCCGGACCCGCTGGCCACTCGCTGAGCGCGGACAGATGTCCTTGCCCTACAACCCTGCGCTCGACGGCATTCGCGCGCTGTCCATCCTCTCGGTGGTCCTGTTCCACTGCGAGGTCCCCGGTGCGCATGGCGGCTTCATCGGGCTGGACGTCTTCTTCGTCTTGTCGGGCTATCTCATCACTTCGCTGCTGACGGCGGAGCACCGCCACGGCGGCATCGAGATCGGCCGTTTCTACGCGCGCCGGGCGTTGCGGCTGTATCCGACGCTGCTGCTCATGATCGCGGTCTACGTGGGGCTGGCCCCCATCCTCTGGCCGGCGGAAGATCGCTGGCTGTCTGCCGTGCTCGCCGCACTCTACGTCTACGACTATGCGCTGGCCTTTTGGGAGCTGGCCTACACCATCGGGCACACGTGGTCCCTCGGCGTGGAGGAGAAGTTCTACCTGCTGTGGCCGCTGGTACTGCCGCTGCTTCTGCGAACGCGGCATCCTGTCCGATGGCTTGTGTTTGCATTCCTTGCCGTGACGGCATGGCGGTTCTTCGTGGCCATGAACTGGACCTGGTCGCAGGCGTATTTCCGCTTCGACACGCGGATGAGCGGAATCCTGCTCGGAGCCATTGCGGCGCTGACCCATTTCAAGGTATCGAAGCATGTGCTTGCGATGGCTTGCGTGGCGCTGCTGGTCCTCATGGCCCTGCCTTCGCTGCCGACGAGCCACCAGACCGAGGCGGTCACGCTGAGCATCACGTTGGCCGAGTTGTCCGCGTTCGTGCTGATCTGCTACGCCGCAGAGCACGGAAGAGCGAAGTTTCTCGCCTCGGCGCCCATGGTCTACATCGGCCGGCTGTCCTACGGTATCTACCTCTGGCATTTCCCGTTGGCGCTGCTGCTGCGCGATACGCAGCCGTTGTGGATCACGCTGAGCGCGACCCTTGCGTTCTCGTTCACGATGGCCGCCATCTGCCTGCATCTGGTGGACACGCCTCTGAAGCGATGGCGCCAGAAGGCATGGCCGCAGGTCCGGAGCACCGCGTGATCGTCCGGCATTGATGCCGCAACGGAACCAGCGCGCGTCCCTGCGCGGACCTACCGCAGCGACGCAGCCCTTCCTACGATGAAAGCCTCGAGCATCGACGTGCTCGCCGACACCGGAAGCCACTACCGGATGGATGAAATGGAAGCGCTCTACACCGAAGACCTCGGCTTCCTGGTACTGACGCCCCAGGGAGAGATCGCCCGTTTTTCCAAGTCGGAGATGATGGCCGAATTCAGAAGCCGTCGCGATGCGGGCGAGGCACCGCTGTCGACGGAACAACGCATCCTGCACATCGAGGAGCAGGGCGATGAGGCCACCGCGATCCTCTTTCGGCGCATGAGCCGGAACGCCGATCCGGCGCTCTACGAACTGCGGCTTCGGCGCAAGGGCGGCAAGTGGCTGGTCGCCGGCGAAACCGTGATGCCGTGGCCCGACCTGGCCCATGCGAAGGGATTTCTCCCTCCGCGCACCGTGGCTCCGGCCTGACAACCGAGCGCCGTGTTTTCAGGCATGGCGCGCGGCCTGTCAGGTCAGCGCCATGCCGCCGTCGACGCTCAGGTTGACGCCCGTGACGAACACGCTGTCGTCGCTCGCCAGAAACAGCGCCGCTTGCGCCAGATCGTGCGGCTGGCCCATGCGGCCCAACGGGATCGCTGCCGCCATGCTCTTGTCGAACTCAGGCCGCGCAGCGTCCGTGATGCCCAGCTTCCCGAGGATCGGCGTGTCGACGGGACCCGGGCTCAGTACGTTGACGCGGATGCGGCGCTCCTTGAGCTCGAGCGCCCAGTTGCGTGCGAAGGCTTCGATGGCTGCCTTGCTGCCGGCGTAAACCGCGTGGTTGTCCATCACCTTGTTGCCGGCGATTGAGCTCGTGAGGATGATCGATCCGCCATCGCGCATGAACGGCAGTGCCTTGGTCACGCCGAAGAACACCGCGCGCGTGTTGGTCGCGAACTGCACGTCGTAGGTGTGGATGGTGACGGCAGACGATGGCTCGAGGATGGCCGTTCCTGCATTCGCCACATAGATGTCGATGGCGCCGAAGCGTGCCTTCACCGCTGCGAGCAGGCGGTCGTGCATCGCTAGGTCGGCCACGTCGCCGACGAAGCCCATCGCGTCCGGGCCGATGCTGGCCAGCGCTGTGTCCACTGCGTCCTGGCGGCGCCCCACGATGACGACGTGGGCGCCCTCCGCCGCGAAAGTCTGGGCGTAGGCCAGGCCGATGCCGCTGTTGCCGCCGGTGATCACGGCCACCTTGCCAGTGAGTTTTTGCATGATGCGTTTCCTTGTTCAACGAAGAGAGAAGTCTTCAATCTAGGGTCTCCACGCGAACTCCAGTAGTGGGCAAAAATGGAAAGACTTGTGCCTCGGAGTCTTCAATGAATGTTCTAGCTCACGCACCCGGATTGATGGCCTTTGCCACTGCTGTCGAGGCCGGCTCGTTCAGTGCGGCCGCGCGGGTGCTGGGCACCTCACCATCGGCGGTTTCCAAGGGCGTGGCGCGGTTGGAGCAACGCTTCGGTGTGCGCCTTTTCCAGCGTTCGACGCGGGTGCTGTCGCTCACGCAGGAAGGCGCCGCTTGCTACGAGCGCATCGCGCCGCTGCTGCGCGCGCTCGACGAGGCCGGCGACGTGATGCAGCCCGCTGGCGTCGCGCAGGGCGTGCTGCGCATCACGGCGCCCGGTGATCTGGGGCGCATCCTCCTGGAGCCGGTGGTCGGCAGGTTCCTGCCCCAACACCCGGAGCTGAAGCTCGAGATGAGTCTGGCCGACCGCCACGTCGACCTGATCCGCGAGGGCTATGACATCGCCATTCGCGCAGGGCAGGTGGCCGACTCCGACCTCACCGCGCGACGCCTCGCTGACCTGCCGCTCGTGCTGGTGGCGTCGCCCGGCTACCTGGCGCGTCGCGGCGCGCTCGCGTCGATCGAGGCTCTGCACAGCCACGCGCATGTGCGCTACATGCTGGCCGGCAAGGCCTTTCCGATCCGCTTTGCCGATGGCACCGTGTTGAATCCGCCCGGCGTGTTCGATACGGACAACAGCGTCGCACTGCGCATCGCAGCGCTCGGCGACCTGGGCATCGTGCAGATCCTGCGCCTGTTTGTGCAGGACGACATCGATGCCGGTCGACTGGTGCCCGTGCTGCCATCGCAGCCGTTGCCGCGTGTGACCATATCGGCCCTGCATGCCTTCGGGCGCCAGGCGCCGGCGCGCGCGCGGCTGTTCATCGAGTTCCTCGCGGCGCAGCTCGAACTTCTGTCCTGAGGCAGCGCGGCCTTACAGACCCAGCGCCTTTGCCACGCCTGCGCCGTAGGCCGAATCGGCCCGGGTGCAGTTCTCGATGTGGCGGCGCTTGATGAACTCCGGGGCATCGCCCATTGCGCGCGCCGTGTTGTCGAACAGCACGTGTTGCTGCGCGGGGCTCATCAGGCGGAACAGGTCGCCGGGCTGCTTGTAGTAGTCGGCATCGTCCTCGCGGAAGTTCCAGAAGTCCGCGTCACCGCACAACTTCAGCGGCGGCTCGCGGTGGTCGGGTTGTTCCTGCCACTGGCCGAAGCTGTTGGGCTCGTAGTGGGGCGTGCCGCCATAGTTGCCATCGACGCGCATCGTGCCGTCACGGTGGTTGCTGTGCACCGGGCAGCGCGCTGCATTCACCGGAATCTGGTGATGGTTCACGCCCAGGCGGTAGCGCTGCGCGTCCGAGTATGCGAACAGGCGCGCCTGCAACATCTTGTCGGGCGACACGCCGATGCCCGGCACCAGGTTGCCCGGCGCGAAGGCGCTCTGCTCCACGTCGGCGAAGAAGTTCTCGGGGTTGCGGTTGAGCTCCATGACGCCCACTTCGATCAGCGGGTAGTCCTTCTTGGGCCAGACCTTGGTGAGGTCGAAGGGATGGTAGGGCACCTTCTGTGCATCAGCTTCGGCCATGACCTGCACGTACAAAGTCCACTTGGGAAAGTCGCCGCGGCCGATCGAATCGAACAGGTCGCGCTGATGGCTTTCGCGGTCGCCGCCCACGAGGGCCGAAGCCTCGGCATCGGTGAGGTTCTTGATGCCCTGCTGCGTCCTGAAGTGGAACTTGACCCAGAAGCGCTCGTTGGCCGCATTGATGAAGCTGTAGGTGTGCGAGCCGAAGCCGTGCATGTGTCGGTAGCTCGCGGGAATGCCGCGGTCGCTCATCACGATGGTGACCTGGTGCAGCGCCTCGGGCAGCAGGGTCCAGAAGTCCCAGTTGTTGGTGGCGCTGCGCAGGTTGGTCTTGGGGTCGCGCTTCACGGCCTTGTTCAGGTCCGGAAACTTGCGCGGGTCACGCAGGAAGAACACGGGCGTGTTGTTGCCCACCAGGTCCCAGTTGCCTTCTTCGGTGTAGAACTTGAGCGCGAAACCGCGGATGTCGCGCTCGGCATCGGCCGCGCCGCGTTCGCCGGCCACGGTGGTGAAGCGGGCGAACATCTCGGTCTTCTTGCCCACGGCGCTGAAGAGTTTGGCGCGCGTGAACCTCGTGATGTCGTGCGTGACGGTGAAGGTGCCGAAGGCGCCCGAGCCCTTGGCATGCATGCGGCGCTCGGGGATGACCTCGCGATTGAAGTTGGCGAGCTTCTCGAGCAGCCACACGTCCTGCATCAGCAGGGGACCTCGCGGGCCGGCGGTGAGGCTGTTCTGGTTGTCGACCACGGGGGCGCCGAAGGCAGTGGTCAGAGGCGTCTTGCGCGGCGTGTCGGAGGGATTGCTCATGAAGTACTTCTCGAGGCAAGGTATGGATGCGCCGTCGAGGGGGCGCGGAGGGGAGACTCCTAGGTTGCCAGTGCCACGATGGTGGTGATGCCGCTGCGCGCCATCTTGGCGTACGGACAGAACCTCTCGGTGCTGCGTACCAGTTCCTCGGCCACGCTTTTTTCGACGTCGGGCAAGTGAATCCGGACATCGGCCGTGAGCATGAACAGCCCGTCGACGGGGTCGCGACCGAAAGCGACGGACATCTGCACGTTGGCGTCGTGAACCGGAATCCTTCTTTTCGCGGCCAGCAGGTTCAAGGCTCCATGGAAGCACGCGGCATACGCGGCTGCAAACAGCTGCTCCGGGTTGGTGCCGTCGCCGTTGCCGCCCAGGGCGGTGGGAAGGCGAAGCTGCACGTTCAGGTTGCCGTCGTCAGAGCGCGCCACGCCCGAAGCCCGTCCGTGTTCGGCTTCGCCGCCGCTCACTGTGACGACCGTCGAATAGATCGGGTCGAATTCCTGCCCCTTGTACCTGTCGAGCAGCGCGACGGAAGGGGGTTGTAATCGGCCGCGTTGCGCCGCTTTCGCTGCGACGACGCCGGCTTTGTCTTTCTGCGTGGGCATTCCAGGCTTCCGTTCAATTCGAGGAGAGGAGCGCTGCGCTCAGGCCGCCGAAACTTCGAGTTCGAAGGCCGCGCTGATGACGAGGCCGAGTTCGTCGCCAATCATCGGAAGCGCGGTGGTGACGCCGTACTCGCTGCGGCGAATGCGCCCCCGGATGTCGAACCCGATCGTGTAAATCTGCTTGGCCGGATTCATGCCGGCGCCGACAAAGCTCACGTCGAACGTGAGGTTGCGCGTCACGCCGTGCAAGGTGAGTGCGCCAGCCACCTGAAACGAATTTTCGGACAGGGAAAGAGGCGCAGCGAAATCGAACGCGATCGATGGAAACCGCTCACCATCGAGCCACTCGCGGCTTCTGAGTTCGTCGTCGAGGATCCGGCTCGTCGTTCTCACGTTGGCGACCGGTACGGACACCGCCAGGCGCGTCTGGCTGCCATTTGCAGACAGTGGAATGTCGAGTGTGCCGGAAGGCGCGGTGAATTCGCCGTGGTAGGTCGAGATGCCGAAGTGCGACACGCTGAACAGCACATGCGAATGGACGGGATCGATGACATAGCGCCCGCGGCTGACGTCGGCCAGGTTCGATGAGGCGAATGTGGAGCGCTGGAGGCTGTCGGGCATGGGGTTCACCAGGAGGGGGAGGGGAGCCTTGGGGCAGCAGCCCCCGGTCGCGTCAGGGCGCGGCCGAGGGCGGGCTTCGTGTCAGCGTGCGGGCTTGGGCAGCGCGTACCAGGCTTCGAAGTTGAGCGCACCGATGCGCGGGTTGGGGCCCGGCACGAGCGTGTCGTCCTTCAGTTCCGCGCCGAAGTAACGCGCGTGCACGTCCTGGACGACCTTGCGCGGATCGTTGGTCTTGGCGAGAAAACGCTGCACCAGATCGGACAAGCGAACACGCTCTGGGCCCGCAATCTCGACCACACCGTTCACGGGGCTGCCGAGGGTGTAGTCCGCGACGGCGGCGGCGACGTCATCCGATGCGATCGGTTGCACGAAGGCCGGCGAGAGGTGCACGGTGTCGCCGTCGGTGCCCGACTGAGCGATGCCGCCGAGGAACTCGAAGAACTGGGTCGAATGGACGATGGTGTAAGGAATCTTCGATTCGCGGATCAGCTTCTCCTGCGCGATCTTGCCGCGGAAGTAGCCACTCTCGGAAAGGCGATCGGTGCCGACCACCGACAGCGCCACATGGTGCTTCACGCCGGCCACGGCTTCCGCGGCGAGCAGGTTGCGTCCCGAGGTTTCGAAGAACTCGAGCACGGCCTTGTCCTCGAACGAAGGCGAGTTCGCCACGTCCAGCACCACCTGCGTGCCTTGCAGGGCCTCGGCCAGGCCTTCGCCGGTGATGGTGTTCACGCCCGAGGCAGGCGATGCGGCGACGACCTCATGGCCGGCGTCGCGCAGCTTGCTGACGACCTTCGAACCGATGAGGCCCGAGCCGCCGATGACAACGATCTTCATGATGATTTCCTTGTAGCCCGCAAGGGGCCGGGTGGTTGATGGGAAACGGTTCCTGCCAGCGGGGCTCAGGCGAGCTTCGCCTTGTCCAGGCCGAAGACCTTGTCGGAGGCGCCGGGCACGCTCTTGAAGGCGATGTTCAGACGGCTCCAGGCGTTCGTCGACATGACGAGGAAGGTGAGGTCGGAGATTTCCTTTTCCGACAGCTGTGTGCGCACGCGCTCGTAGATGTCGTCGGGCACGCCTTGCTCGGGCAGCTTGGTCAGCACTTCGGTCCAGGCCAGCGCCGCACGCTCGCGCGGGATGAACAGCGTCGATTCGCGCCATGCGGCCAGGTGGTACAGGCGCAGCTCGCGCTCGCCCTGGATCTTGGCCTGCTTGACGTGCATGTCCAGGCAGAAGGTGCAGCCGTTGAGCTGCGACGTGCGGATCGACACGAGGTTGCGAAGCGGCTCTTCGATCGCGCCCTCCTTGATGGCATTGAGGAACTCGACGAACTTCTTGAAGAGTTCGGGCGACTGCTCGACATAGTTGACACGTTGGGTCATGACTGGCTCCTGGGAATGGGTGGCGCATGCCTGGACTCAGAATCGGCTGAGTCGTCCGTTTGCGAAGATCGCTTAGACAGGGACGTAGCGTAGGTTCGGGAGGTCGCGACCGGTAGCCACGCGCGAGGCCTCACGGTGTTGCCCCACGCGCAACAATCCCGCGGGGGACTCGGCATGTTTCCGAAATGGCACCAGTCGAAAGTGAAAAGCGGCGAGACCGCGTCCTAGAATTTTTTGGGGCGCCCGGGCCAACGCGGCGTCATCCCATTCACTTTCGGAAAGCCAATCCCATGTTCAAGCACATCACCGTCATGACCGCCGCCTTCCTGGCCGCGGCGAGCGTCTTCGCACAATCGGCGGAGAACCAGCCCATCACCGACAGCAAGCCACAGGTGCGCGCGCAGGCCAGGGTGGCGGCCAAGACGCAGGGCAAGATCGCCCCCCCCACGGGCGACACGGACAAGACCGCCGAAGGAGGCGCGATCGGAACGGACAGGGCCGCCGTCGCCGGTGAGAAGCGCCACCAGACGCGCGACGCGCGCAAGCCGAATCGCCGCAAGCCCGTTCCCGGCGGCACGCCCAACTGAGCCACGCACGTTGGGTCCGAGCGAAGGAAGCCTGCCAGTCCTTGGCGGGCTTCATCGCATTGGGGCGCTGCAGCCGTCAGCTGCCGGTCGCCACCGAAAGAGCACGGGCGTTCACCATGTCTGCGATGACGTGCAACACATCGGCCGGCTCCGCGCGCTTTCGAATGTCTTCCTCGATGTGGGCGAAACGGATGCGGCCTTCCTCGTCAATCACATAGGTCGCCGGAACTGGCAGAACCCACAAGCCATTGCCGTTCAGCACGGGAATGTCGGTGCCCACCGAACCGTAGAAGTTCACAAGCTCGGGCGGCAGCGTGAAGGCCAGCTCAAAGCCATTGGCGGCCTCGAGGTTCGAATCGCTGAGCACGGTAAACGCGAGCTGGTTGTCCTCGGCCGTGCGCATCGAGTGGTCGGGCGTCTGCGGCGAGATCGCCAGCAGCGTGGCACCGAGTCGTGCCAGCTCGTCTGCGCGCTGATGCCAGGCCCGCAGCTGGAGGCTGCAGTAGCCGCACCAGCCGCCGCGGTAGAAGACCAGCACGAGCGGTCCCTTGCGCCACACGTCCGACAGACGAACCAGGCGGCCAGAGCCGTCCGGCAGCGTCGCGTCAGCCGCCAGGTCGCCGGCGCGCTTGGCGCGGGCAGCGATGCCCGTGGCGTCGAACACCGCATCGGCGGTGTCGTTGTGATCAAAAGCGGAAAGTTGCGGGCTCATGGGAAGGCTCTGAAAAGTAGGTGGAGATCGATCGCATCGCAGCCGAGGCTCAGACAAGCTGCTTGTCGACATAGCACCATCGCCAGGATTCGCCGGGCTCTACGGACTGCACGACCGGATGGCCGGTCTCGTGGAAATGTTCGGTCGCGTGCTTTCCCTGGGACGAGTCGCAACACCCGACGTGCCCGCAGGTCAGGCACATGCGCAAGTGAACCCAGCGGCCGCCGGTGCGCAGGCATTCCTCGCATCCATTGGTGTTCGGCGTGACGGGGCGGATCTGGGCCAAGTGCGTGCAGCCGGCGGTCATGCGCGCACCTGCGGCTGGGACGATGGCAAGGGGAGGGGGATCTTCATGGCATGGGCTCCTTGGCGTTCGCCGGCGGCGAACAGGTCGATCTACATGGATGCATAGGTGGGACCGTCGCCCCCTTCGGGCGCGATCCACACGATGTTCTGGGTCGGGTCCTTGATGTCGCAGGTCTTGCAATGGATGCAGTTCTGCGCATTGATCTGCAGCCGGTCCTCGCCCTTGTCGTTCTGCAGGAACTCGTAGACGCCGGCGGGGCAGTAGCGGCTTTCGGGGCCGGCGTACATGCGCAAGTTGACGTCGACCGGCACCGCCGCATCGCGCAGCGTCAGGTGCACCGGCTGGTCTTCCGCATGGTGCGTGTTGCTCAGATAGACCGAGCTCAGGCGGTCGAAGCTGCGCACGCCGTCCGGCTTCGGATACGCGACGGGCTGGCATTGGTCCGCAGGCCGCAGGCTCGCGTGGTCCGGGCGCGTGTTGTGCAGCGTCCAGGGCGGCGCGGCAATGCCCAGCTTGGGCATGAGCCACTGCTCGACGCCGGTCATCAGCGTGCCGGCGAGCGAGCCCTTCTTGAACCACAGCTTGAAGTTGCGGGACTGGTGCAGCTCCGTGCGCAGCCAGCTGCCTTCGAAGGCGCGCGGATAGTCCGCAAGTTCGTCGCCCGAACGCCCGGCGTGCAGCGCCGCGCAGGCGGCTTCCGCGGCCAGCATGCCGGTCTTGAGGGCCGCATGGCTGCCCTTGATGCGCGCGGCGTTAAGATAGCCCGCCTCGCAACCGACCAGCGCACCACCGGGAAACACGGTGCGCGGCAGGCTCTGCGGCAAGCCGTTGTTGATGGCCCGTGCGCCGTAGCCGATGCGCTTGCCGCCATCGAGATGCCGGCGGATTGCAGGGTGCGTCTTCCAGCGCTGGAACTCTTCGAACGGGCTCAGCCAGGGGTTGCGGTAGTCGAGCCCGAGGACAAAGCCCAGCGCCAGCTGGTTGCCGTCGAGGTGATAGAGAAAGCCGCCGCCGAACGTTTCGCGGTCCATGGGCCAGCCTGCGGTGTGCACGACCAGGCCCGGTTCGGCGCGGGAAGGGGCGACTTCCCACAGCTCCTTCAGGCCGATGGCGTAGCTGGGCGCATCCCGCCCTGCGTCCAGCCCGAACCTGGCGATCAATTGCCGCCCGAGCTGTCCGCGCGCGCCCTCGGCAAAGATCGTGTACTTGCCCCGAAGCTCGACGCCGGGCTGGAACGCGGCCGTCGGCTCGCCGTCGCGGCCCACACCCATGTTGCCGGTGGCCACGCCCGCCACGCGTCCTTGCGGGTCGTAGAGGATCTCAGTCGCCGCAAAGCCCGCGAAGATCTCGACGCCAAGGCTCTCCGCGTGCGCAGCCAGCCACTTGACCAGCAGGCCGAGGCGCACGACGAAGTTGCCTTCGTTGCGAAAGCACTGCGGTGTCAGGAAACGGGGCGCGCGCATCGCACGTTGCTTGCCAAGGAACAGGAACTCATCGCGCGTGACCGGTTGACTCAGGGGCGCGCCCAAGGTGCGCCAGTCGGGCAGTAGCTCGTCGATGGCGCGAGGGTCCATCACCGCCCCTGAGAGCGTGTGCACACCGGGCTCGCTGCCTTTTTCGAGCACCGCGACCGAGAGGCCTGCATCGATCTGCTTGATTCGGATGGCCGCCGCCATGCCGGCGGGTCCACCGCCCACGATGACGACGTCGTAGTCCATCGACTCACGCGGCACGGGCACGGACGGCTCGGAGGGGGCCGGGGCTGGGGTCATGGAGGGGCCTAGAGGTCGAGCCGGATCGCGCCATTGCTGACGTAACGCGAGAAGTTCTGGAACGGAATGGCCGCCTGCGCACGGTAGTTCTCGTCCTGCCAGCTGAAGACTGTGTCCATCCGGGCGACTTCGACCTGCACGAGACCACGGCGCACTTCGAGCTCGGGGCCGTCGCCTTCGCTGTACTCGACCACGCCGACCACTTCGGCGGCCAGTGTGGTGGCCAGGTTGTCGCGGATTCGTTCGTTCAGGCGCATCAGCTGATCCGGGGCGCTGCGCGCATGTTGGGTACGCGGCGCCAGCCCTTCCTCCATCACGAGCGCCGCATGCACGCCTTCATCGGCATGCATGCGGCGAACGAAGGCCGTCAGGTGGTCCAAGCCGTGCAAGCCGACCTTCGTGCCGATGGCCCAGCGCAGCATCACGAAGTGATAGGCATCGGCGATGGAGCGCTGGCCCGTGAGCCATGCGCGTCCGGCGAGTTGCGCATCGAGCCGCGCGAGGTACTCGCGCACGTGGCTGCGCGCAGTGGCAGCCAGTCGCGCCGCCTGGCCGTCGTCCGGCAGGTAGCGCTCGGGAAAGAAGATCGGCCTGAACGCCTTGTGCACATCGGAGTTCAGGAAACCGAGCCAGCGCATCACCTCCGCCCGCGCGCGCGGCGAACCGTCGCCAGCCAGCTGCAGTTGCGGATGCAGGTCCGCAAGGTAGCCAAGGATGGCGACGTTCTCGGTCAGCGTGAAGTCGCCATCCACAAGCAGCGGTACTGTGCCCGTCGGGTTGAGCGCCAGGTACTCCGGCGTCTTGATGCTGTGGCGGTCCATGCGCACCGTCTCGTACGGCTGGCCGGACCACTCGAGCACGATGTGATCGGCCAGCGCACTGGCGCCTGGCATGTAGAAGAGTTTCATGGCGGGGTCCTGTATGCGTGTGCCGGCTTCCTGTTGCAGGAAGCAAGGGATGCCTTCCACCCGCCGCGTCGCCGTGTTGCTGGTCGGATTTACGCGGGGACACCGCGCCGACGTGAGTCTGTCCCGTGCACGAACGGGTGGAAAGTGCACGCCTCATTACAGCCGCCTCGGCGATCTGACACCCGTCATCTTCGTTGCGGCGGGTGGAATGCAACCGGTGGGTTATTTCACTGGAATGAAGAACTCGGCGCCCTTGTTCTTCACGAGCATGACGACGAACTTCGCAGGTTTGGTCTTGCTTGCGTTGCGTCCGACGGTGTGGATGTCGTCGGGGCCTTCGTAGAAAGTGTCGCCGGGCTTGAGTGTGACTTCCTTGCCGCCTTTGACGCCCATCACGATCGAGCCTTCGAGCACGTACACGTAGCTGTGGGCGTCATGACGATGCACGGGGTCGGCGGCGCCGGGCGGATAGTCCACCGTGATCATCAGCACTTCCTTGCCGGGGATGTCCTTCATCTCTTGGGTCAGCAGCGGCGTCACCTTGGCGTCCTTGGGCCCGCCGTGCGCGGCGGCGTGCTGTGACAGGGCAGCGCCTGCGGCGAGCAGGAATGTGAGCCCGAGGCTTCTTGCGATCTTGATCATGGTCTTGCCTTTGTTGATGCGATGGATGAATCGTAGGATCGGGTCCTGGGGTGCGGTAGGCCTGTGCGATGGATCACGGTGTTGTCTGCAAGGCACCAATCGCGCGTTGGCAGCACGTCCTGGTGCGCCGGCACCAGCCGCAGCGACGAGTGCAGTCATCGTTGGTCCTTTCCCTGATGCAGCGGTCGCTGGTGTCGGCCGCCCTGTGCAGGCGTGCGGGTCGGCTGGCTCAGTGCGTTCTCCAGTGCGATGGCAAGGCTCAAGCCCACCAGCGCTTCTTGCCCCATCAGCGCGAGGATTTCCTGGCAGAGCGCATCGTGAGCGGGTGTCGTGCCTCGCCGCGCCAGCGCCTCCGCCCATGCGAGCGCGGTCTGCTCCTGTGGCCGCAGTGCCGCGCCCGCTTCGCGCCAATCGGCCACCAGCACGAGCTTGTCGATCGAAAAGCCCGCATCGATCAGGGACAGGAAGTGGGCGTCGATGCGCGCGTCGCATCCATGAACCTGGGCGACACGCAGCTTGGCCAGCCCGACCAGGCCCATGCATAGGCCGCTGCGTTCGACGCACCGATGAATGAGATCTGCGGCCGCTTCGTGAGAGGAAGGCGGGCTCCGCGGGGGACCTTCGGGTGTCGCAAGGCGGTGTGTGCTTGCTTGGCGCGGCGCCTCGCTCATGCCGGGGGCTCCCCTTCCACAGGCTCGAAACGCGCGCCCGCTTCGAGCGTTCGGTGAACGGGGCATCGCTGCGCCATTTCAAGAAGCTCCTCGCGTTGCGCTTGCGTGAGGGTGCCCTCGATGGACACCCGGCGGCTGAAGACATCGGGCGGGGCGGCCGACTTGTCCTTTCGGTGGCTCACCGCGGTGCGGATGCGCGCGACCGGCCAGCCCTTGCTGTCGGCGTAGTGGCGCAGCGTCATGGTCGTGCAGGCGGCGAGCGCGGACGACAGGAGGTTGTAGGGTGTCGGTCCTGAACCGAGCCCGCCCACCGTGGCGGGTTCGTCGGCGAGCCAGCGCGAGCCGCCCGAGCGCAGCGCGAGTTGGAATTTGCCCAAGCCCGTTTCTTCGGCCTCGGCATCCGCCGCGATGGGGTGCCCGGCGGGCGGCTCGGGCAGGTAGGGGGCCGCCCAGGTCGCGATGAGGTGCGCGACCTGTTCGGCGTCTTCGCGCTTGGACAGCAGATGGTCCGCATCATCGAGCGAGACGAAACTCTTCGGGTGCCTTGCTGCCAGAAAGATGCGCGTGGCGTTCTCGATGTCGACCGTCCGGTCCTGCGGCGCGTGCAACAGCAGCAGCGGCCGATGCAGTGCCGCGATGCGCGCACCCGGGTCGTGTGCGCGCAAGTCGTCCACGAAGGCCCTGCCCACCGCCATGGGCCGTCCGACCACCTGGACCAGCGCATGCCCCTCGGTCTCCAGGCGCGCAAGACCCGCCGGGTCCAGCAGGTGCAGCACCTGGGCCACGTCGAACGGCGCGGCAATGGTCGCAATCGCTCGCGCGGTCGCGATGCGGCCTGCCGCGGCGAGCACGGCGGAGCCGCCCAGGCTGTGACCGATGAGCAGGCGCGCCGGCATGCCGGCGGCTTTCATGGCATCGGCGGCGCACACGAGGTCCTGCACGTTCAGCGAGAAGCTCGCATCGGCGAAGCTGCCCTCGCTGTCACCCAGCCCGGTTAAATCGAAGCGAAGTACGCCGATACCCGCGCTGGCCAGCGCGCGAGCGATGCGCACGGCCGCGAGGTTGTTCTTGCCGCAGGTGAAACAGTGCGCGAAAAGCGCCCAACCCCGCTGAATGCCCTCTGGCATTTCGAGGCTGCCTGACAGGCGGTGTCCCTGGGCATTGATGACTTCGAAGGGGCGTGTTGGCACGGGGCGAGTTCCTGTGTCTAGAGCAGATGCGTTCGGATTGGGATGCCGGCCTTGAGCGTCAGGGTCACCGGGGTTCGCTCGGCGATGTCGACCAGGCGCGCCTTCTGGGCGTCGTCCACACCGAGCAGGCGCAGCGATCTTTCGATCACCATGGCGTTGTCTTCCCGGGACAGGTGCAGGTCGACCTGCACCGATTCGAGAGGCCAGCTCCTCAGGTCGGCATACATGCGCAGCGTGATGGCGGTGCATGCCCCCAGGCCGGCGATCACCAGTTCGTAGGGCGTGGCTCCGGCGCCTTCGCCGCCAAGAACGGAGGGCTCGTCCGAGACGAGCGTTTGGCCGCTGGCCAGGTCGATCTGCGTGCGGTAGTGGTCGCGTCCGATGCGCGCTGTGCCTTGGGCCATGATCGAGCCTCTTTCTTCACGCCGAAGCGGAGCCTGCGGGCGGCGTGTCCGCAGGCAGGGGGATGAATTCGCTGTCGCCGGGTACGCCCGCAAAGCGCTGTGCACGCCAGTCGTCCTTGGCCTGTGCGATGCGCTCGGCGCGAGAAGAGACAAAGTTCCACTCGATGTACCGTGGCTCGGCAAACGGCTCCCCACCAATCAGCATCAGCCGCGCAGCGCCGGCCGCGCGCAACACGAGTTCGGCGTCGGGCTTGAAAACCACGAGTTCTCCGGCTTCGAAGCGGCCGGCTTGGCCAATGACCTCGAGGGCGCCTGACACCACATAGACCGCGCGCTCCATGTGCTCTGCCTTCACCTGGTAGCGCGCGGCGTCCTCGAGCACGATGTCGGCGTACACCATGTCGGAGTACGTGCGCACCGGTGATACCAGACCATCGCTGCGTCCGGCGATCAGCGTCAATGTGGCGCCCTCCGATGCCGTGCGGGGAATGGTCGTGGCGGCGTGATGAAAGAAGCCCGGCTCGGCCTCCTCGTGCGCTGTCGGAAGCGCCACCCAGGCCTGGATGCCGAAGAGCGACGCGCCGGCCCGGCGCTGCGTGGGGGGCGTGCGCTCGGAGTGGACGATGCCTGAACCCGCGGTCATCCAGTTGACCTCGCCCGGGCGGATGACCTGCACGTTGCCCAGGCCGTCGCGGTGCGTGATCTCGCCCGCGATCAGGTACGTGACCGTGGCCAGACCGATGTGTGGGTGCGGTCGCACGTCGAAGGCCTGGCCAGCGGCGAAGGTCGCAGGTCCCATGTGGTCGAAGAAGATGAACGGCCCGACCATCCGCCGGTGCGCCGACGGCAAGGCACGCCGAACCTTGAACCCGTCTCCGAGATCGCGCACTGGCGGCAGGATGACGGCCTCGACACCAGCGACTTCACTCTGGCGAGTGGACATGGCAGTCTCAGCCTGCCAGGCGCGCCGCGAGCCGCGCCACGTGTTCACCCTGGAAGCGGGCGATCGACAGCTCGTTATCCGAGGGCGTGCGCTTGCCGTCGGAGCCGGCCAGCGTGGCGGCGCCGTAGGGCGAACCGCCGGTGATCTCGGCCATGTTCGTCAGGCCTGTGCACGAGTACGGCACGCCAGCGACCAGCATGCCGTGATGCAGCAGCGTCGAATGCAGCGACACGAGGGTGGTTTCCTGTCCGCCATGCTGCGTGCCTGTCGAGGTGAAGGCGCTGCCGATCTTGTTGATGAGCGCGCCCAAGGCCCACAGGCCGCCGGTCTGGTCGAGGAAGGTGCGCATCTGCCCGGCGATGTTGCCGAAGCGCGTGGGTGCGCCAAAGATGATCGCGTCGTAGTCCGGCAACTCCGCCACCGTGGCAATCGGTGCCGCTTGATCGGCCTTGCCGCCGGCCTGGCGGAACGCGTCGGCCGGCATGGTCTCGGGCACGCGCTTGAGGGCTACTTCGCAGCCTTCGACCGATCGCGCGCCATCGGCGATCGCGTGGGCCATCGTTTCGAGGTGGCCGTACATGCTGTAGTAGAGAACGAGAACTTTGCTCATGGTGAAGGTCCGGGTGTGGTGTGAGGGAAAAGGGAAAGGGTTCAGGCGTCGGGCGCGGTCGAATCGCGCCAGCACAGCGCCGCAAGTACGGCACCTTCGCCTTCGATCTCGAACTCGTCGGGCAACGGCCCGTCGATGCGTTCCAGTTGCACGGTGCCGGCCAGCCGTTCGCGCAGATCGCGCGCCCAACGGCTGCCGTGCGCCATCCAGGCGGGGCTGATCTCGTCGCCGTCCAGCGAGGGTTCCAGCATGACGATGACCCGCAGCATGGGCTCGTCCGTCGCCTGGACGGCCCACAGCCGCCGCACGGCGGGCTGTTCGGCGTACCAGCGGGCGAGCGCGCCCGAGGTGGCGCAACGCGGTTCGCAGGCTTGGGGGCAAACGGCCAGCGAAAGTCTCATGGCGTTCCGGCTTGCTGCGGCATATCGCGCTCTGCGTCCAGCGCGGCTTGCACGCCGGCGTCGCCGTCCATCATCCGGACAAAGCGTGCGAGGTTGTCCAGTCCCTGCATGTCGACCTTCTTGGCGGCCGACCAGCGCGAGAGCACGAACAGGTACGGGTCGGCGATGGAACGTTCGCCGGTGAGCCAGTCGCGCCCTTCGAGTTGGTCGTCGAGTCGCGCGAGATAGTCGCGCACATGGCCGCGCGCGTTGTCGGCCAGCACGGGCGCCATCGCCGCGTCCTTCAGGAAACGCTGGGGCACGAAGATCGGCTTGAAGGCCTTGTGCACATCCGAGTTGAGAAAGCCCAGCCAGCGCATGACCTCGGCGCGGGCGCGCGGCGAGCCGTCGCCCAGCAGGCGCGCCTCGGGGTACAGGTCCGCCAGGTAGCCGAGGATGGCGACGTTCTCGGTGAGCGTCAGGTCGCCATGTGCCAGCAGCGGCACCGTGCCGCCCGCGTTGATGGCAAGGTAGTCGGGCGACTTGATGCTTTCCAGGCTCATGCGCACGGGCTCGTGGTCTGCGCCGATCCACTGGAGAACGATCAGGTCGGCGAGGGAGCATGCGCCGGGCATGTGATAGAGCTTCATGAGGAATCCGTTGGTTTGAAGTGAGTTCTTCGCTTTCGGCGGGGCGGTCGGCCTCGCGTCGTGAAGGAGGAGCTGGCGAACGAGTCGATGCTAGGCAGGCGTGCGCAGAGGCGGTAGGCATTTGCCGGGGTGCGCCGTGTTGTCGCCGGCGCACCAATCGCGGTGACGGTGCGCGGCGCATTGGTGCGCGCAGGGCAACACCGCGGTCACGCCATGGCACCTACCGCGGTCGACGAGGTGCTTCTACGATCCCTGTGAACCCCGACACCTGGAGCACGCATGTCGCCCATCGAGCCCGGCGAATCGGACAGCGACGTGAAGGTCCTGAGCGGCGCGCAGCGGGCCGTGGCGCACATGCAGCCCGCGGGCTGTGTGGCTTCGGGCGCAGCCGTATCAATGGCCGATGTGCACGGCTCGGCCCACCGACAGCCCGAGTCCGCACATCGCCAGGCACAGCACCAGGCAGACCGCCAGCGGCATCGTCCAGTTGCCCGCAGCTTCATGCAGGAAGCCGATCAAGGTCGGGCCGACGGCCGCCAGCAGGTAGCCGATGCACTGCGACATGCCCGAGAGCGATGCGGCAA
The DNA here is from genome assembly GCF_033802765.1 of Variovorax sp. EBFNA2. Lineage (NCBI taxonomy): Bacteria > Pseudomonadati > Pseudomonadota > Betaproteobacteria > Burkholderiales > Comamonadaceae > Variovorax > Variovorax sp. EBFNA2. The sequence continues at coordinate 3,818,839 of NZ_CP138496.1, read as the reverse complement.
TTTGCTGGCTGCCGGCGCGCAGTCCGACGAAGGCCAGGCTCAGGATCAGTGCCGATCCCATGCCCATGCCGAAGGCGAAGATCCACAGCGGCGTCAGTGCAGGCACGACCAGCAGGCCCGCCAAGCCAAAGGCACTCAGCGCGGGCGAGGCGAAGGCGAGCCAGCGTTGGTCAGGCATGCGATGCAGCAGCGGCATCAACAACAGCGCGGGCACGGCCCCCGCCAGTTGCATCCATCCGTGCAGCGTGCCAGCGCGCGCGCTCGAGAAGCCGGCCTCCTGCAGGATCGAAGGCAGCCATGCAATCGCCGCGAAGTAGATGAAGCAGGTGAGACCCAGGTACCCGGCCACTTGCCAGGCCAGCGAAGCCTTCCACACCGATGCTCCCCGCGCGCCTGTGGGAAGGCCGGGCGCCGAGACCGTACGAAAACGCAGTTGCGGCAGCCACAGCAACGCGGCGACGAAGGGCAGCACGGCGACGATGCCCAACGAGGCCGGCCACCCGGCGCCCAGTGCATGGTCCAGTGGCACGGCAACGGCCGATGCGATGCCCGCGGCGGCGATCATCGCCAACGCGTAGCAGGCGGTGAGCTTGGCCACATGGTGGGGAAAGTCTCGTTTGAGAAGACTGGGCAACAGGACGTTGGCGATGGCGATCGCGCCGCCGATCACGCAGGTGCCCGCATACAGCGCCGACACGGTGCCGGCCGAGCGCACGGCGATGCCGGCAACCAGCAGCGCCAGCGACACGAAGAGCACGCGCTCCAGGCCGAACCGGTGTGCCAGGGGCGCGGCAAGCGGCGACACCAACGCGAACGCGAGAAGGGGCAGCGTGGTCAGAAGGCCGGCCTGCGACGCATTGAGGGCGAAGCTCTCGCGCACGGGTTCGAGCAAGGGGCCCAGAGTGGTGATCGGTGCCCTGAGGCTGGCCGCAATGAGCAGGATGCCTGCGATGAGAAGCGCGGCGCGGGGCGAGGAGTCAGCGGGTTGAGAAGAATGCATGGAGGTCCGAGGAGATGCGGGATGCCACGGTCGAATCTAGTGACGATGCGCCAATTCGAATGCCTGTGGTCCGACTGAATATGCGCAAATCCGGTCAACATGACTCAGGGGATGCGCATGCGCAAGGCCCCTGGTCCTTCGAGTTCGACAAGATGCAGGCCCGCGTGGCCGCCGTGCGCATTCACGCCCATGCACTGGCCGAAGAGCTGCCGACGCACCAGCATCGGCAGGGACAGTTGGCGATGGTGCTGCGCGGCACCGTGACCTGCGAGGTGCCGGGCGCGCTGTGGATGGCGCCGCTGCACGGTGGCTTCTGGATTCCCGGCGGCGTGCCCCACAGCCTGCGTGTGTCGCCGGGCGGGAATGTCTGTTTTCTGTTCGTTGAAGACGCTGCCGCGGTCATGCCGCCGACCTGCTGCGCGCTGGGCATCAGCCCCTTGCTTCGCGAACTCATTCTTCGCCTGGTCGTCATGGCCGGGGACCCACAGTGCGAACCGCGGGCGCAGCGGCTGCATGCCGTGCTGCTGGACGAGCTGGTGCGCATGCCGACCGAGGCCCTGTACCTGCCGGTGTCGGAGGAGCCGCGCCTGCGTCGGCTCCTCGATGCGTTGATGCGCGACCCGTCGGACCGGACCACCGCAGCGCAGTGGGCGTCGCGCCTGGCCATGAGCGAGCGGACGCTGACCCGCCTGGTGCAGCTCGAAACGGGCATGTCCTTCGGCCGCTGGAGCCAACGCCTGCGTCTGATCGTGGCTCTCCAATGGCTGACCTCAGGCCTTTCGGTGCAGCAGGTGGCCAATGACCTGGGCTACGACTCGGTGAGTGCCTTCATCGCCATGTTCAGGAAGGCCATGGGCCAGCCACCGGCGCGCTATCTCGCGCAGCGCCGCTAGAACCTGCGTGCGTAGCGCAGCTGCAGGAAGTTCTCACCGGGGTTGGGGTGCTTGATGCCTGCGTTCGAGAAATGCTCCAGGCGCAGCGCGATCTCGTGTTCGCGCTGCGCGCCGAAGCTGCGGCCGACCGCCAGGTGCGTGCTGAAGTTGAAGCTGGTCGAGAAGCTCTTTTGCCGGGTCCTGTAGCGCGACGAGGTGGCGGTCAACCCGACGCCGGTTTCGAAGAACCACGGCGAGGAGCCTTCGTCAGGGCGGTAACGCAGCACGGGAACCAGCGCGAGCTGCGACAGGTGCGACAGCCCGGCGCGGTCTGCCGCCTGGATCCGCCAGTACGCGTAAGAGGTCTCCAGATAGCTGCTCAGCTCGCCCGGCCCCAGTTGCCATCGATAGGGCAGGTCCCAGGTCAGCCCCGCGGTCAGCGTGCGGGTACCGTGCGCCGAGCCGAACTGAGAGAAGAGGGAAGAGGGGTGGTGCGCAGGCGTGTCAGCGCGCGCCGCCTGCGAAATGCAGGCGACGATGCCGAGAAGGACCATCGCCGCGCCATGTCGCTTGCGACGCAGTTGCGGTAGCCGGAGGCTGAAGTGGAAAGTAGGATCGGACATTTGATTTGCGGGTGCTTCGAGCAGCGCGGGGCTCGCGGTGTCGTCGAATGCATGAGGCTCGGCAGTTCAAGGGCGACGCGCGCTGGCCAATGACGAGGTCGAGCCCACGGTGAATGCAAGTGCGGCATCGGCGAGTGCAGCCGCCGGCGCATCTGCGGGCGTTTCGAAGCGTCCGCCAAGGCGATTGCCGGCCGGGTCTTCGAGGGTGCCGCGGGCGATCAATCGGTATTCGCCTGCGCGCCATGCGGTGTATGGCGTGAACGACCAAGTGCGCTCGCCGTTTTTCAGCAGGGCTTGGCCGCTTACGCGCCGGCCGTGTGGGTCTGCGATCGCGATGTAGTTGGCTTCCCGGCCATCGATGGCTTCGTCCAGCGTCACGACCAGTGCTTGTTTCGATGCGGCGCGCACGGACGACAGGCGCCATGCCGACACCACGGGACCGCTCGTGTCCGGGGGGCCAACGCGCCAGCGATGGATGGGATGGTCGTCAAGCGTCAAGGTCACGTCGTCTCCGTCGACCAAGATCGGCCCCAGGGAGTCACGCGCGTTCAAGCCGGTCTTGACGCGGCCTGGATGCATCAGCACGGTCAAGACTCGACCGCTGGGCGACCAGAGTTCCTGCTCGAGAAACGGTTGCGTGAGCGACTTTCCGTCGGGGCGCAGCAGTGCGAGCCTCGGCAGCACCGGGCCTTCGATCCGTGTCGCGAACTCGATGAACAGGCGCAGCAGGTTGGCCGGCACCTGGCCAGCGGACGGCTGAACGCGCACCATTTGCGTAACTGCGGGGGATGGCGCGGCTGGTCCGGCGTGCGACGCGCCCAGCGTCACGGCGAGCGCCACGGCACCGCATAGTCGGCGAAGACGCACGGCTTACTCCGATGCCTTGATCAGGTCCGGGAAGCCTTCGTCCTTTAGCAGGATGTCCTGCCGGGGTTTGATGTTCTGCAGCTGGAAGTTATCGCCCTTGAAGCTGTACTCTGCGAAGGCGTACTCCGAGACGTGGTCGGTCAGCCGAAAACTCAGTTCCTTGCCGATGGAAACGAGCTGCAGCGCGTCCTTCTCGAGCCGGCGACGCACGACGACGAACGATTTCTCGTCGAGATTGTCCAGCCGCAGCGTACCGGCCAGCGGGGCCTGCATGACTTCGACACCCGCGAGCTGGCCGAAAGGCACCTGCTTCTCGATGCCAGGACGCGAACCCGTCGCCTCCAGTTGCGACACGGGGATGACGTTAGACACACGGTCGAAGTTCGCCAGTAGCAGGAAGTCTTCGGTCTTGCCTTGCTCGGTGCGCGGATAGGCAATCATGTCAGCCGGCGTGTTGCCGTACCCGAGTTCGGCGACGGTCTTGCCGCGGATATGCGAGCCGTCCTTCAGGTCATCCAGTGGGATCGTCACCAGCGGCGTGCAGGTGTAGGCGGCCACCAGGTAGGGCTTGCCGCCCCAGCTCGCAAAGCTCATCGCGCGGATCGGCGCGCGCGTCTCGATCAGGTTGTGGCCCGCGTGGTAGATCTCCACCGAGGTGATCGACTGCTTCGCGTCGAAGGGGTACTTCACCCGGCGCAGCGTCGAGGCGAAGTCCTGGTTGGAGAGACCGGCAACGAAGAGTTCGCGTTCGCGCCACTTCATGTCGGTGACGGTGAAGCTGCGCTCAGGCGTTTCCTTCCAGAAGCTGTAGTCCGAGGTGGGCGCGTCGCGCAGCGCGACCGACGTAGAGGCCGCCGCCTTCAAGTCGACGCGGCGCGCCTTCTTGTCGCTGGTGACCATGATGAGTGCCGGCGTCTTCGCGGCGCCGTAGCTCACAGCCACGTACACCTGCGCGGTGCCAGGCCGCACGACCATGTCCTCGACGGTGACCTTGGCGCCGCCGACCTGGGCGGAGAGCAGGCTCTCCAGGTCAAGGATGTTGAACGCCGTGCCTGCCGGCTGCTGATGTGCCGCAGGTAGCGAGAGCGCGTGGACGCGCGCGGCTTTCCAGTCGGCGATGAACAGGATGTTGCCGGGGCCCGCGGCAAGGCGGGAGATGGACTTCACATCCGCCGCGACGGCGTTGAGGGAGGCACCGAGGCAGCAGGCGAGGGCGGTGACGATGGTGCGCAGACGCATGGGGGCTCCTTGAAGGGTGGGATGGACCCATCGATCCTAGGAACGGCCGGCCCTCGGCGGTAGGTATGCGAGAGGGAGCACGGCGTTGTCTGCAAGGCACCAATGCGTTCGCGGCCGGGCTCTCACCATGGACTTACCAGAGGCTCTCGAGCAGCGTGTCGAGCTTGACGCTCGCGTTGTTGCCCAGGTCGGCGACTTCGTTGGGGTAGTTCTTCTTCAGCAGTCGAGCGACCTCGGGGAGTTTGGCCCGGTCGAGATCGAAGGCGCCGATGCGATCGGGCAAGCCGAGCGACCGCACCACCTGCGAGATGCTGTCGGCCAAGTGAGCGGGGGCATCCACGTCGCGCGAAGCGCCGGCATTGCCCGCGATGAAGATGCCGAGCTTGTCGCCGTAGAAATCCGCGCAGGCGCGAATCACCGGTGCCAGCGTGATGCAGGACGTCGCGCTGTGAGGCAGGCCGAAGGTGCCACCCAGGATGTGGCCGATGCGATGGCTCAGCCCGTAGATGACCGAAGCCGGCGAGAAGTAGCACTGCCAGGCCGCCAGCTGCAGCTGCAGCAGGTCGTCAGGGGTCACCAGCCCCTTGTCCAGTGCCTCGCGCGTGTTCATGGCCTGCGGCCACTTCTGCAGCACCTTCAGGAACCGTTCCAGCCCGCTGGCCGCCATGATTGCGTGGGGGTGTTCCTTCGTCACCTTGCGCATGCCCTCCACCGCATGGTCCATGCCCTTGATGGCGGACGACAGCAGCAATGCGCGCGGCGTGTCGGACACGAGCACAGGATCGATCACGACCACCTTAGGCACCGTTTCGCGTACCGCGTAGCTGCGTTTGAATTTCTCTGGACCGTCTGTCTCGGTGATGCCGAAGTAGTGAGAGAACTCGGAGCCCGAGAGCGTTGTAGGCAGGGCCGCGATGGGCAGGTAGCGACCGGTCTTTTCCTGGTGAAGGTGCGAAACAGCCTTGGCCGCATCGAGCACCGAGCCGCCGCCCAGCGCTACGATCGATTCGGCACCGGCCTGCAGGCAGGCGTCGAGGCCGGCCTGCACCGCCACGTCGGGCACATGTGCCGGCAGTTCCATGAAGCTGCCCACGGACTGCTTCAGGTTGGGCCGCACGCACTCCTGGTAGAGCTTGGTCAACGGTTCGACGGTGAACGTCATCGGCCGATGGATGCCGTGCTCGCCGAGCCGTGCCACGGCGCCTTGCAGGATGTGCTGGCCCCAGAAAATGCCGTCTTGCGGCAAGCAATTCAAATGATTCATCTCGATCGGCCTTGTGGAAGTCAAGGCCGAAAAGATAGGCCCTTCACCTGCCGCTCACAAGCCGCTCTTTGCCAGACACAGCGTCCATGTTCGTGGACGACGCAGCCTTGCGCCGCGGGCGCGTCACTCGAAGCTGCGCGGGTGGTCGAAGGCGGTGACGACCGGCATTTCGACGGCGAGAAAATCGACCAGCGAACGCACCGCGGGAAGCAGCCCGGTGCGAAACGGAATCAGCGCCGAGATGCGCGCATCCGCCGCCGACCAGTCGGGCAGCAGCTGCTGCAAGGTTCCGTCCCTCAGCTCCGACCTGCAGATATAGCCCGGCAGCGCCGCGATGCCGAGGTTGGCGCACGCCGCCTCCTTCAGCGCGACCATGTTGTTGCTTTGAAAGCGCGGGTCGATGGGCATGACGAGTTCTTCGTTGTCCGGCCCTTTCAGTTGCCACTCCAGCGGCCCGTTGCGCGCCATCGCGACGCTGGCGTGCTGCGCAAGGTCCGCGGGGCTATCAGGCACACCGTGTTGCGCAAGGTAGGCCGGGCTTGCGAACAGGTACCAGGGCACATCGGCGAGCGCGCGCTGCACCAGCGTGGAGTTCTGCAGCGATGCCGTATGCCCGCGTATCGCAAGGTCGAAGCCTTCGCCCACGATGTCCACGTACCGGTCGGTCGCGATCTCGACGATGCGCACCTTCGGGTACCGGTTCAAGAAAACGGGAAGAATCTCGCGCAGTGCAAACTGCGCAATCTCAACGGCCGTGGTCAGCCGGATCACGCCGCTAGGTTCGGCCAGGCGCTGGCGCACCGCCTCTTCGGCCACGTCGGAGCTGTGCAGCATCGCGACCGCGTACTGGTAGAACTCCTTGCCGATGTCGGTCATGCCGAACTGGCGCGACGTGCGGTTGAGCAGGCGCACACCCAGGTAGCCCTCGAGTTCCTGGACGCGATGGCTCAGCGTCGACTTCGGCAGGCGAAGCGCCGACCCGGCGGCCGTGAAGCCTCCGCGGTCGACGACTTGGACGAAATAGAAGACATCCTTCAGATCCAGCATCGCAATCCTGGTGAGAGAGCAGGGAGGCTTTGCAGCATGAGCAGCAGCGCCAGCGCTGTCGTCGAGGATAGCGCTGCAACCCTCCGCTTGCTATCCCTGTCTCAGGCGGCTTCGGCCACCGGCTGCGCCACCCGCAGCGAGCGCGCCACCGAGGCGACTCGCCGGCCTTGATAGGTTGCAACGGCGAGGTCTTCGGCGCCGGGCATCACGGAGTCTCGGTTGGAGACGTGGGTCGCGCCATAGGGCGTGCCGGCCGCGAACATCGCCGGATCGGCGTAGCCGAGCGGCACGATGATCAGGCCCAGGTGCGCCATCGGGCCGTAGAGCGACAGCAGCGTCGCCTCGTTGCCGCCGTGTTTGGAAGAGGTCGAACCGAATACCGAGCCGGCCTTGCCGTTCAGCTTGCCCTGGAACCAGAGGCCGCCGAGCGAGTCGATGTAGGCCTTGAGCTCGGCGGCAATGGAGCCGAAGCGCGTCGGCGTGCCGAAGACAATCGCATCCGCCCAGTCCGCGTCGGCTTCGGTCGGGGCTTCGTACTTCGCGTTCATCTCGCTGGCCCGTTCGGACCACTCGGGCACCTGGCGCATGACCTCCGGTGCAACGAACTCCCGCGCGCGGCGAAGGCGCACTTCGGCGCCCTCGGCCATGGCGCCTTGCGCGACGGCCTTGGCCAGAAGCTCGGTGGAGCTGTTGCGGGAATAGAAAGCGATGAGAACCTTGGGTTTGGACATGGGTTGACCTGTGTGGGAATCTAAAAAATGAAAGGGTCTTGTGCGCCGTCAGACGGCAATGGGTTCCAGGCGCGCGAGCAGCTCGTCCTTGCGCTCGCGCAGCCATGGCGGCAGTTGGAACTCCGCACCGAAGTGGCCGGGTTCTTCGTCGATGGCAAAGCCGATGTCGGTGGTCGCGGCCTCGAACATCACGCCGCCGGGCATCTTGAAATACATCGAGCGGAAGTAGTTGCGGTTGACCGATTCGGAGGTGTCGATGTGCCCCATCGACATCAGCTTGTCCTTGATCTGCATCTGCTGCTCGACGTTGTCCACCGCAAAGGCCACGTGGTGGATCGTGCCCTCGCCGTAGATCGACGATCCTTGCAGGCGGTCGGGTTCGTGCACGAATTCGACGATGGTGCCCGGCTTGCCGTCCGCGGTTTCGAAGCGGTGGTGCGGCCCGGATTGGCCGGCGTAGTGGAAGTCCAGCGCCTCCTTCATGAAGATGATGGATTCATCGACCTCGCGCAGCGACAGCGTGATGCTGTGCACGCCGCGGATCGCGAACTGCGCGGGAATGTCGTCTGCGATGCACGGCGGACGCGTGTCGTTGTCGGAGGCCACGAGGTCGAACTCGATGCCGCAGGGGTGCTGGAAGCGCTGGCGCTGCTCGCCGAAGCGCTCGACGGTGGCCTTGTCGAAGGTCACGCCGCGGGCGGCGAAGCGTTCGCGCCAGAAGTCCAGCGAGCCCGCCGGCACCGAGTAGTTGATGACCTTGATCTGCCCCGAACCGCGGCGTCCCTTCACGCCTTTCTGCTTGAAAGGAAACGACGTGACCAGCGTGCCGGCGTCGCCCTGTGCATTGCCGTAGTAGAGGTGGTAGACCGGCTCGTCGCCGTCCAGCAGCACCGTTTTCTTGACCAGGCTCTGGCCCAGCAGCTTCACGTAGAAATCCACGTCCTCCTGCGCGCCGCTGACGCACGCGGTCAGGTGATGAAAGCCCTTGATGATCGACATGTGAGTGCCCTTGTGTGAGTGTGGTGGGTGGCTAGTGGGTGAACGAGGCGAATTGCTCGACCGGCGTTTTCTGCAGGGCCATACGGTTCTCTGGCATGCCGTTGTTGGCCCAGCCCAGCGACATGCCGGCAATCACCATCTCGTCCTGAGGAATGCCGAGTTCTGCGCGCAGCACATGGTGTTGCAACGACCAGATCTGTTGCGGGCAGGTGTCCAGGCCGCGGCCCCTGGCGGCCAGCATGACGTTCTGCAGGAAGCAGCCGTAGCAGAGAAAGCTCGCCCATTCGAGGCGGCGGTCCATCGTGAAGATGATCCCCACCGGTGCATCGAAGAAAAGGAACTGGCGCTCCACGTCGCGCAGGCGTCCGGTCTTGTCGCTGCGATGCACGCCTTGTGCGTCGCCGAGCTGGCCGCGGAACGTGTTGAAGCGGGCGGCGTATGGGTCGTGCAGCGGCTGGGGGAAGAAGGGGTATTCCGGGACCAGCGTGGCGTGGTTGGCACGGAACTCCGCCACGGCAGCCCGGGTGACGCGGTCGCGGGATTCCCCGGTCACGACGTAGCAGCGCCAGGGTTGCGTGTTGCTCGAGCTGGGCGCATGGCTCGCGGTCGACAGGATGTCTTTCACTGTCTCGATCGGCACGGGTCGATCGAGAAAGCCTCGCTTGCTGCGTCGATCCCGGATGAGGTTATCGATGAAAGGTGCCGTGTTCATTTCCAGAATCTCCATCAGTAGGTTGGCTGACATGGTTGTCTCTTGAGGTCTTGTTATTGCGTTCACGCGATCTCGTGAACGTTGGGGAAATCGTAGGGAGGCGGTCGGTGCCTGAGAAGCCGTTGCTTCTTGCACGCACGGTCCGAAAATCGCGAACGATCAGGGCGTTCATTTCCCCTGCCGCGCCATGTGCGGGCACACGGGCGGCGGGTCGCCGATGAAGGTGCGCGCCGACCAGAGTTCGGGAAACGGAATCTCGTCCATCGTGGGCGCGAGCCACGCTACGCCTTCGGTGCCGAAATACGCCGGCCGGGCACCGAAGGTTCGCCGGGTCGCCATCAGGTGGCGGAATTTCCAGTTGCAGAAGCCTTCGGCAATGTCGGCCAGGGTCTCGCCGAGCTGCTGCAGTTCGAGGTTCGCGTGCGGGTCGGCATAGACATCGCGCCAGACCTGCTCGACGTCGGGGCTGGGCTTGTAGGGCGTGCGCAGGTCGCGTGCGAGCACCTCGGCCGGTACTTTCAGCCCCCGGCGCCGGAGGAAGGCGAGCACGTCGTCGTACAGGCTGGGTTCGGCCAGCGTTTGGTTGAGCTGTTCCCTGCGATGAGGTTGCGGCTCGAAATGCTGCAGATGCTCGGCCTGCTTGATGCCCAGCAGATAGACCATCTGCCGGTAGGTCCACCCCTGCAGCGCCGTGTCCTTACCGTGCGTGGCGACCGCGCGCGACAAAATCGCGAGCAGGTCGTTCGGTGTCATCCAGTCGATCGAACGCCAGATGGCGTCCAGCGGTGCATGGTGCGCAACGACGCGCTGCAACGTGCGCCAGGCCTGCGGGAGATCGTCGGCCCGCAGGAACGCCTGCGCCGACTGGATCTCCTTGATGATGAGCATCCAGTAGAGCTCGGACACCTGCACATGCACGATCCATGCGTGCTCGCCCGGATGGTCGCTGACCGTGCGCTGCAGCGAGTGCAGCGTGTCGGTTTGCATCCACGCGCTGTAGGGTGTCTGGCCGGTCGCCGCAGCGGCGGACGCGGGGCGTTCGGTGGTCTGAGGGGTGGGGGTGTCTCTCACTGTGTGCTCCTGGTAGTGTGGGAATGCGTCGATGCGTCGGCGTGCAGCACGCGCTCGATCTGTTGTGCGATCTGCAACAGGGCGCCGTCGTGGCCGGGCTTCGCCACGATCTGCAGCCCTGCGGGAAGCAGGCCGTCGCGGGCGGCGAGGGGGATCGAAATGGCGGGGAACCCCGCGACGTTGAAAGGCGCCGTGTAGGTCATCAGCGCCTCGCGCACCGTGCCCGACCAGTCGCCGATGTCGATCGATGCCTGGCCCACCCGTGGTGCAGTGCAAGGGCAGGTCGGCAGCAAGAGACAGTCGACCGCCGACATGGCGCGGTACAGCCGGGCGGTGAAGTCGCGCCGTGTCTGCTGCGCGCGTGCGTAGTCGCCCAGCGTGAGGGTCTTGGCGCGTTCGAGCCGCTCGATGGTCTCGCACCCATAGTCGGCCGCGATGCGGTCAGCGTCGTTATGGCGGAAGTGCCCGACCCCGCCTTCGGTGAGGACGATGTGGGCAAAGGCCTCGAAGACGCCATCGAACAGCCCGGGCGCATCGAGCGTCGCGCACGCGAAGAGGGGACCGAGGCGGGCGACGGCGGTGTCGAACGCGGCCGCGACGTTGGCATCCAGCGGCACGGGCGCAATTTCTCGCAACACCCCGAGGCGCACGGAGGCAGGCACGTCGTGTGGCGGCATGTCGATGTGGAATGCCTCCGCCAGCATCGCGACATCGTCCACTGTCGCGCCAAGAAAGCCGGGATGATCCAGCGTCGGAGCCAGCGGGAAGATGCCACGGGTGGGCAGCGCGCCGAAGGTCGGCTTGAAGCCGACGACGCCGCACAGCGCGGCCGGAATGCGCACCGATCCGCCTGTGTCTGTGCCGAGGCCGGCCGCCACGGCGCCACAGGCAATGGCCGCCGCCGCGCCGCCGCTGGATCCGCCGGGAATGCGCGTGCGGTCCAGCGGATTCAAGGTGTCGCCGAAGGTGGCGCTGGCCGTGGTCACGCCCCATGCGAACTCGTGCGTGGCCGTCTTGCCGACGGGAATGGCGCCGCGTTCGGTCAGCGCGCGCACGACGTCGGCGTCGGCGGTCGGCAGGTGTCCGAGCCAGGCGGCCGAGCCGTAGCCGGTTTCGATGCCCTGGGTGTCGATCAGGTCCTTGATGCCGATGGGCAATCCTTCCAGCGTCCGTGGCCGGCCTTGTGCATAGCGTGCGTCGCTTTCTGCCGCGCGGGCCAGCGCGCCGTCCCGGTCGATGGCGGCGAACGCGCGCAGCTCGCGCTTGCTGGCTTGTGCGGCGTCGAGCGCTTGTTCGATCAACGCCACGGCCGTGGTGCGCCGGGCGGCCAGGGCGTCCAGCGCGGGGCGCAGGCCGGGTGCACGAGGGGGCACGGGGTGGGGCGGGCGGTCGGCGTTCAAGGTTGTTCTCCGTGTTCGGGAAGGCGTGGGACGACCGCACCCGCCATCACGACGTGACGGGTGAGGGGAAGGAGCGTGGTGAGCGCAGCGGCTTCGCTGCGCCGCGAGGCGTCAGGCCGGGGCTTCGGCCCGGCAGTCCGCCATGGCATCCATGTAGCGGGCGTGCGGCATCGAGTCGATCGACGCCTGGATCGCTTCCCTGCACAAGGAAGGTCGCTTGGCCAGCGCATCGACATAGCGCGCGACACGGGGCAGCGCGTCCCACATCGACGCCAGACCGAGGTAGTTCAGGCGCACGAGGTTGACGCCCCAGAACGCGTCGGCCAGCGAAAAGGTGTGGCCGTTCAGGCACGCGAACGACCCTGCGGCCAGGTCGCGCTCCAGGTCGATCAGCAGTTGCTTCGTCTGCTCGCGCGCCGCGCGTTGGAACGCCGGGTCGTGGCACACCTTCTTGCCACCGCTTTCCTTCACGATCTTGGCGCGGTAAGCCGCCACCAGTTCGGGCTCGCCCGCGTTGTCGCCGATCAATCGCTCCAGCGCCATGACCTTGTAGTCATAGACTGTCTGCATCGACGCCTTGAGCGCGTCGGGCCGCAGGTCCGCATCCGGATGAAAACCGTAGAGCAGCGCGCCGTTCGCGATCCTGTCGACGATGCCGACCTGGCGCATCACCTCGGCACGGGCATCGGGCGCATCGGGAACGAGCTGGACGGGGGCGCGCGACACGCCGTCGAGGTAGATGCAGATGCGCTGCGAATCGGCAATCACGCGGCCGGTGTCGTGGTCGACGAGCAGCGGCACGACGCAGGGGTCGAAGCCTTCCGATTCGACCGAGGTCCGTCCGCTGTAGCCGCTGACGTAGGCACGGTTCAATTCACGCGCGGCGACCAGGCGCAGGCGGATGTAGGCGGGGTTGTAGTGTTCGGCCGCCACCAACCCGTCGCTTGCCATGGTGCTCAGGATCCGCATGTCGTTGGAGCGGTACGGCAGCGCCTTCTCGAGCAACACCGTGCGCACCTTCTGCGAGCACAGCGAGCTTGCCGCATGGAAGAGCTCGAAGCGCGGTTGCGAGCCAGCGCCCACGGTGGTGATGCGGGCGGGGTCCGCAACGGCGGCGCGCGCGGCGGCGGCCATTTCGATCAGCAAGGCACGACTCGTCATCACATTCCTCATCTGCCTGCGCGGCAGGCACACCAACCAACAATCAATGAGCAGCTTTTCGTTCGATCCGTCTGTGGATGAACGCAGGCAAATCGTAGGGAGGCGGCCGGTGATTGAGAAGGCGTCGGACCTTGTACGCACGGTCCCGGAATGTCGAACGATCGAGGGCGCGGTTCAGCTTTCGGATGCCTGGCCGGCTTCGGGAGTCAAGGGTACCCACCCGCGCTGGGCGCGCACGCGCACCAGCCAGTCCCGGATGCCGGCAAAGCGGGTCATGTCGTAGCCGCCCTGGTCGGCCAGTGACACATACGCGGAAAGTGCCAGGTCGGCGACGGTGTAGTGCGTGTCCACGAGCCATGTGCGGCCGCGCAGCCACTGGTCGAGTTTTTCGAGGCCTGCGTACCCGTCGACGCGCAGCCGTTCGATGTCCTGCTGCCTTTCCTGGGCAAGGCCGTGCAGGTGAAGCACGCGCGGGATGGCAATGGCTTTCTGGAGGTCGGCCTGTTCGAAGAAGAGCCAGCTCATGACCTCCGCCTGCAGGTACGGGTCGTCGGGAAGGTAGGGCGTTCCTCGGGCAAGATGCAGAAGGATCGCGCCCGATTCGACGATCGGGCGCCCGTCGTCGAGTACCAGGACCGGCACGCGTGAGAACCGGCTGATCTGGCCAAACGCGGGTTCGCGCGTCTCGCCCTTCTGCAGATCCAGTGTGACGCGTTCGTACGCCAGGCCCAGTTGGCTCAGCAGGATGCGGATCTTCCAGGAGTTGCCCGACAGACGGCTGTCGTAGAGACGCAGCATGGTTGACTCCATCAAGTGATGGCCCGCGAAAGGCCGTGCCGCGATTTTCGCTGGAGAAAGCCGTTGCTGCTACGGGTGCATCAGGCGTTTCAGTGCGGCTGCAGATGAAGGGCCAGGAAATCCGCGGTCCTGCGGTTGGCCAGGGCCGCCGCTTCCGCGTTGTAGGCCGTGCCGCGGTGCCGTGCAAACGCGTGGCCACATCCGGGATAGCTGTAGACCTGCACCTGCGACTGTCCGTTCAACGCAGATGCGATCTGCCGCTGCGCATCGGCGGGAATGTACTCGTCCTTCTGCGCGAGGTGAACGATCAGTGGGTTGGCGATCCGGTCCGCTTCGCGGACATGCTTGTCCGCGTTGCCGGGGTAGTACGCCACCGTTGCGTCGGGTCTCGCACGCGCGGCCGTGAGGAAGGCCAGCAGGCCGCCCAGGCAGTAACCGACCACGCCGATCTTGCCCGTGACCTCCGGCATCGCACGGGTGGCCTGTACGGTGGCGGCGATGTCGCTCACACCCGCATCGAGATCGAAGGCGTTGTACAGGACCTGGGCTTGCGCGAGCTCCGCTTGCGTGCGGTCGGAGAGGTCGAGGCCCGGCGCGATCCGCCAGAACAGGTCGGGGCAGACAGCCAGGTAACCTTGCGCCGCGAGTTCATCACAGGTCTGGCGCATGTCGGCGTTGACGCCAAAGACTTCGTGGATGACGACGATGGCCGGCGCGGGGAGTTTCTGCGGACGGGCGACGTACGCGTTGAAGCTGCCCCCCGTGGTGGCGATCCGAAAGGGCGCGTGCATGGTTTTCTCCTCAGGCGGGCTGGTCGGCGCTGAGCCAGAAGGCAACGTTGCGCACGTATTGCTTCGTCGAACGAAGCGCTTCGGAGAAGCGGATGATTCCATCGCCGGCCGGTTCCGCCACGAAGGAAGGACAACCGGCCGAAGGGTCCCAGTTGTAGTCGGCGAAATGGTGAAAGGTCGACTGCGCGATGGCCCGACCACCGTGCTCGGAGTGCTCGAACGCGACCGCGATGTTGAAGCGCCTGCCGGACAGCGAGCTCTGCCCTTCCATGACGACGCGGCAGCTCGAATCACCGGGCGGTACGCCGACCGTGCCTTCATGCGGATGCGCGGGAAGGTACTGGATCACGCCCGTGGCCGAGCGCCTGTCGCGCATCACCGGGTGAATGCTGCCGACCGACCGGATGCGCTGATAGTCGCCGTTTGCGCCCGAGTGGTAGTTGGGCCACGAGATGGCGCCCGAGAACGGGTTGTCGACGCACTGGCGGTTCGTATCGGGCTCGCAGTTGCGGCTGTGAAAGTGGTGTGCGGCGCCGACGCCACTGAGGTTGCAGATCGAACTGCCCAGGTCCATGTGGTCACGCGTGACCATGAGGCCACCGCCGCGACGGCGGAATCGGCTGATGCTCGCGCAGTCCTCCGGTGTCAGGCCGTCGCCGGTATCGACGGCAAAGAGCCAGAGCTGGTCGAAGTCCGATTCATCCAGCGTCGACAGCACGGGGTCGGGAGCAGTGCGCGACGAACGGTCGCGCGCAGTCACCTGGAAGGCGGGGCGACCGTTGTCGTCCTGAAGCTGCGAGAGAAACGAACCCAGGCGACTGAATCGCGAAATGTTCCAGTCGTCCGGGTCTCCTTCGATCGTGGTTTGCAGCAAAAGATTCAGCATGGTGCAGGTTCGAGGTCGGTCGGTCGTGGGCGTGGTTCAGCTCTTGAGGAAGGCAAGCAGGTCTGCATTGATCTTGTCTTGCATCGTGGCGGTGAGCCCGTGCGGAGCGCCGGGGTAGTAGATCGCCTTGGCGCCTTTGACGAGCTGAACGGACTTCTTTGCCGAGTCGTGGATGGGCACGATCTGGTCGTCCTCGCCGTGCATGATCAACGTGGGCACATCGATCTTTTTCAGGTCTTCGGTGAAGTCGGTTTCGGAGAAGGCCTTGATGCACTCGTAGGAGTTCTTCTGGCCGCATTGCATGCTCCAGAGCCAGAACTGGTCCAGGATGCCCTGCGACACCTTCGCGCCCGGGCGGTTGGCGCCGAAGAATGGGAGAGCGAACTCCTTGTAGAACTGCGAGCGATCGCCGGCGACCCCGGCGCGAAGGCCGTCGAACACCTCGATCGGCAGGCCTTCGGGGTTTGCCGCCGACTTCAACATGACAGGGGGAACAGCGCCGATGAGCACGGCCTTGGCCACGCGCTTGCTGCCGTGGCGTCCGATGTAGCGCGCCACCTCGCCGCCGCCCGTGGAATGGCCGACCATCGTGGCCCTCTTCAGGTCGAGTGCCTCGAAGAGAACCGCGAGGTCGTCGGCGTAGCCGTTCATGTCATTGCCCGACGAAGACTGGCTCGAGCGGCCGTGCCCGCGCCGGTCGTGCGCGATGACGCGGAAGCCGTTGCGCGCCAGGAAGAGCATCTGTCCGTCCCATGCATCGGCGTTGAGCGGCCATCCGTGAGAAAAGGTCACGACGGGACCTTCTCCCCAGTCCTTGTAGTAGATCTGCGTGCCATCGGGGGTGGTGATGGTGTTGCTCGTCCGCGAAGGGCTCGAAGGCTGGAGGGGCCGAGTGCGGGTTGCTGCGCCGGCTGCTTCTTGCATGCCGAAGGCGAGGGTGCCGGTGGCGACGGCAGCGCCGGTCGCGATCAGGTGTCGGCGCGAAGGATTCTGTGTGGTCTTCATGGTTTCCTGCGGTTGAAATTGAAACGTCGCACCACGGTGCGCGAGTGCTGGGAAAGAGGCCGTGGAACGATTGAAATGCTAGGTTCGCCGAGGGCGAGCGAGTAGGCCTGCGCAGGGACTCACGCTGTTGTCGCGTCGGCACCAATCCCGGCCTCGGTCTGCAGCTTCGGGCTGAGGTCGGTGAGGCAAGCCAGGTCGGCGGCCCGGATCTTCGAGGTCATGAAGTCGATGAACACGCGCATGCGCGAAGGCAGGTGCTGGCGGCTCAGATAGCAGATGTAGTGGCCGCTGTCGTCGGGCGCGTACTGGGTCAGGCACGCGACAAGCGCACCGGTCCTGAGCGCCTCGCAGGCCAGGTAGCCTGGCAGCTGGGCGATGCCGTGCCCGTCAAGCACGGCCTGCAGCACCAGGTCCGCATCGTTGTAGGTGAGCTTGGCCTGCGGAACGAGCTTGCGTGGCTGACCCCCGACCTTGAACTCCCACTCGAAGATCCGGCCGGATGAATAGCGGAAGTTGATGCACTCGTGCCCGGCCAGGGCTTCCACGCTGTCGGGCAGTCCGTGGGCTGCCTGGTAGGCGGGTGAGGCGCACAGCAGCAACTGCATGGGGATGATCTGCTTGGCGATGATCTGGGCGTCTTCCATGCGGCCGTTGCGAAACGCGATGTCCACGCGGTCGGAGGTGAAGTCGGTCGGCTTGTCGTTCAGCAACAGGTCGATGGTGACCTCCGGGTAGGTTGCGCGAAATTCGCCCAGCAGCGGCGCGACGACCCGGCGGCCGAACCCGACTGCGGCGTTGATGCGCAGGTGCCCGCGGGGCGGGCCTTGCCGCAGGTCCCGCATTTCTTCGACGGCCTGCACGATCCGGTCGACGCCGGTGTGGCAATTGGCGTAGAAGAGGTCGCCTTCGCGTGTGAGCGTGGTGCTTCGCGTGGTGCGCAGGAAGAGCCGCACGTTCAGCTGGTCTTCCAGCTTCTGAACGCTGCGGCTCACGGCGGAGCGGCCGATGCCCAGCCGATCGGCGGCCCGTGCGAAGCTGCCTTCCGTGACAACGGCAATGAAGGCAACCACCCCGGCATAGCTGGTGGCAAAGCTGGAGGCCAGCGGGTCCGCGCGTGGCGCGAGGGGGAGGGAAGAGGGCGAAGGAAGGGCAGAGGTTGTCATGAGTCGGCTTCTCGGTTCGAGGGATCGGGTGTCCAGATCCCCCCATGAAAGCGAAGCGGTCACTCTGCGCGCAAAGCCGTGACGGGGCCAGTTAAGCCCTGTCAATGTTTGTTATGCCCGGCCTTCAGGCCCTGTCCCCGTGAGCCCGATGCGGCGCAAAGTCTGTCAGGTCCGGGAGAGCGCGCTGCGCAGTGCGCGGGCCTGCGCAAGGCCGGGGTGCTCTCCGTGCGGCGCCGCGCGCGCGCAGATCTCGTCCAGCAATTCGAGGGCATCCTTCCTCTTGCCTCGGCGATCCCACAGCCGGGCGGTGCTGATCGCCGCACGAAACTCCCATCCCAGGGCGCCTTGCTGCCTGGCGGTGCCGATGGCACGCAGGTAGAACACCTCGGCTTCGTCGTCAAGGCCGCGCTGCTCGCAGCGCCTGCCCGCAGCGCGCCAGGTCTCGGCCGCGCTCCATTGGCCGTGTCCGGCGCCGGCGCGCGCGATCGTGTCGTCGTCGATCCAGTCGGCGCAGAAGGTCACGAGCATTTCTTTGCGTGGTGCGTCAAATTCGTCGAGTTGCTGCGCCACCTGCCGGACATGCCGATGGGCGTCGTGCGCGGTGAGCGCCTGCAGGCCGAGTGCATAGCAGTGCGCCCACTGGTGCCAGTACACCAGCCCTCTGCGCCGGGCCTCGTCCAGCAGCATGCGCACCCATTTGCGCGCCAGTTCCAGCTCGCCCGACCACAGGGCGACCGGGCATGTGCCGAACAGCGCGAAGCACAGCGACAGCGCATTGCCTCCGGCCTCGGCAAGAGCCACCGCGTGGGTGGCGGTGGCCATGGCCTTCGCCGCATCGCCCTGGAGCCAGAGCGTACGGGCCAGAAAGGCGTTCGATGCGACGGCGGCATCGACCTGGAACAGATTGACGGGTGTCTGGCGCACGGTGCCGCCCACAATGATCGCCGCCTGGGCGCCGGCACTGGCCGCAGAAAAGTTGCCGCAGAAGTGACTCGCCAGCGCGGTCATGCGATGTGCCAGATTGAGCGCGGCGGGATCGGGGGTCGATTGCGCGAATTCGAACAGCACCTGCGAGTGGTGCAGCGCGGCCGCGTATTCGCCCCGGATCGCATGCAGCACGCAGATGCCCCAGCGGGCCTGGAGTTCCAGCACGACCGACCCGACCGACATGGCCACGGCAAGCGCCCGATCGTAGGCAGCGCCCATCTCGGGGACCGGTCCGCGGGTGTGCCACAGCGCATTGCCCAGAGCGATCTGCAGCCATGCCTCTGTCTCTGTGCCCCCATCAGGCGGTTGCGCGAGGCATGCGAGCGCGGCGATGACCCGGTCGCGATACTCCTCGACCTGCGAGACGTGAAACCACAAGGGCGCCGAAGCGATGGTGAGCGCGGCGCCGGTTTCCCAGTCGTTCTGCTGCGCCAGGCAGGCGTCCAGCGCGCTGCGCACGTCGTCCAGCCGGTGCGCGTAGCGTGCGTTCCAGGCCTGTACCGTGAGTTCGCCCGAATCCGACGTCGCGGCGCTCATCAGCTCGCGCATGAAGAGCGCATGGCGCCGGCCCAACGCCGGGCCTTCATCGGTCTGCGCGAGCAGTGCGGCGGCGTAGCTGCGCGTCGTATCGAGCAGCCGGTAGGGCGCGATGCTGTCGCTGTTGTCGAACGACACCAGCGACTTGTTCGCCAGCGAGATCAATGCATCGAACGCCACTTCGGAATCCATGTCCGCCCGGGTGACGCTCAGCGCCGACTCGACATCGAAGCGCCCCCGAAAGACCGAGAGCCGCCGAAAGAGTCGCAGTTCCGCGTCGTCGAGCAGTGCAATGCTCCAATCCAGGGCGGCCGCGAGCGTGCTGTGCCGAGGCAGAGCGGCCCGACTGCCCGCGGAGTACAGCCGCATGTGGTCATTCAGTCGGAAAGCAAGGTCGCCGATCGGCTGGACGCCCAGGCGTGCCGCCACCAGTTCGATGGCCAGCGGGATGCCATCAACCTGCCGGGCGACTGCGGCGAGCAGCCGGCCGTCGGAATCCTCGAACGCGCGGGCACCCACGGCCTTCGCACGCTCAACCAGCAGTTCGACCGCCGGCGACGCCATGGCTTCGGCCAGATCGGCACACTGCGCGCCGGGCAGCGCGAGCGGCGACAGCCGTTCGACGTGTTCTCCCTCGATGCGAATCGCCTCCCGGCTGGTTGCGAGAACGCGCAAGCCGGGCAGGGCGCCGAGCAGTTCGGTGACAAGAAGCGCCAGCGCGTCGAGCACGTGCTCGCAGTTGTCGATCAGCAGGAGCACGTCGCGGTCCTCCAGGCGCTGCAGGATCGCCCGCGTCGTGTCGGGGGTGTCCGCCGGTGCGCCGAGCGCGCGGGCCACCGTGCTCACCAAATGGGCCTGCGAGACGAGCGATGAAAGGTCGATGAAAGCCAGCTGCATGGCCGTGCGTTCTGCGTGGCATTCGGCCGCATGGATGGCGACACGGGTCTTCCCGATACCGCCGGTGCCGACGAGGGTGACCAGCCGGCACGTGGCGAGTGAAGCCAGCACGCGCTCCATGTCGGCGTCGCGGCCGACCAGCCGGGTGAGGCGCTCCGGCAGCTTGGCGAAAGACAGCGCGGGCAGAGCCGCCGTCCGCGGCCGATCCTCGGTCGGCATGCCGACCTGTTCGCGAAAAACCGTGCCATTGAACCGATAGCCGCGCAGGGGAATGTTCGAAATCCATTCCTTGCAGTTGTCCCGGTCTCGAGGCTCACCCAACGCCTTGCGGAGCGCGGAGATGTGGACCCGCACACTGGACTCCTCGACCACCACCCCGGCCCAGACGGTGGCGAGCAGCTCGTCCTTGCCCACGACTTCGCCCACACGTCTGAGCAGTTGCAGCAACAGCTCGAACGAGCGCGAGCCCAGGCGCACGCTGGCCCCGAGTCTTTCCAGCCGGCGCTGGGACTCCCAGAGAATGAATGCGCCAAAGCGCCAGCGAACTTCGCCCGGCCCCTGCGCCGCGCCGGCATGCGTCTCCTCTGGCGTCGAGCGCGCCGCGATGTCATACATGTCACCCACTCGCGAGCCCTCGCAAGGCCTGCGCTGCGGGTGGGCCCGCGCGGCGTCGGACGGCGGCGACCCGCCAGCCCGCCATGGGAAATACCTCGAGCGCAGATTTTTTCATTCGATGGTCCAGTCAAGAAGCTGAAGGCGGCAGACGTTCGGGCCCCGCGATGCGGGAGGAACTGACTACCGGCAGGGATGAGCCCCCTTCGATATGCAAGACGGCCAGCCCCGGCGGTTTGTGACAGGGATCGCGATGTGCGCTTTGCATGGGCAGCAATCACCGCCGTCGGCGATGTCGGGGCGATTGGACGCGATGAGGGGCCGTTCAGGAACCCGGTTCGGGTGAACGAAGCGTCCTGAGATCGCGAACGATGTACCGCGCCGGCTCTCGCCGATTGGTGTTCCGCCGGCAACACGGTGCGCCACCGCAGCGCCCTTCTGCGAGGAGATGCGGCTGCCTACGATCGGTGTCATCGCGAAAAACCAGAGAACAACATCGTTCGTCACAGAGGCCCCCCGCCGCGATGAATCCGGGGCGGCCGCATCAAGAAGCACGGATTTCTCGTGAACCTTTATCACACCGAGGGCGCGCAATCCGCCCTTCAGACCCCGCACGACGTTCGAGCCGCAACGGGCTTGCGCTGCACGATCCGGGACCGGGCGCTGGCCGTCATCTCGCACGAACTCAGGCAGCCTCTGAATGTCATTCAGATGAACGCCAGCCTGCTGCAGCGCCTGCCTGCATCCGCGGAGCCCTCGCAACTGCAGCGCATCGCTCAGGCGATGCAGCGCGCCATCGAAAGCCAGACGCGGCTCATCGACGACCTGCTCGATTTCTCGCGCCTGCGAACGGGCAAGCTGGCGCTGCGCCGCGCGGAGGTCGACTTCGGCGCCCTCGCGCTGGACCTTGTCACCGCCTTCGGTGCGCGCTGGTCCTCGGGGCGCTTGCGCGCGCAGATGCAGACGGCCGATCCGTTGATCTGCCATGCCGACTCGGTGCGGCTGGAGCAGGTCGTGGGCAACCTGCTGGACAACGCGATGAAGTTCTCACCCGAGGGCGCGGAGGTTCAGGTGCGCCTTTCTTCCGAAGATGGCTTCGCCCGTCTCGCGGTGGCGGACAGTGGTTGCGGCATCGCGCGTGAGTTCCTTCCGCATGTCTTCGGCCTGTTCAGCCAAGCCGGCACGGGGGACGGCGGCTCGCGCGGTGGGCTGGGCATCGGTCTGGCGCTGGTTCACGGTCTGGCGGTCGCCCATGGTGGTTTCGTGAAGGCGACGTCCGCGGGACCCGGACGCGGCGCCGAGTTCAACGTGTGGCTTCCTCTTCATCGACGCGCCTGACGGTGCGCCGCACATTGATGCCGGGCATGCAACACGGCAGTACCTGCGGCATGCCTACCGCAACCGAGATGCGAAAACTAGCATTTGAGCCGTGCCGCGATGTTCGCGAACCGGAGCCCAGCCGTCCTGAGGTCAGGGCAATCACGCCCTTGAGGAGTCACCATGACGCAGCGCATTCATTCCTGCGCGCCATCAGGCGCGACACGCCGCACGCTCAAGGCGCGAGCGCAGTCCCTGCAGGCGGCCGCGGAGGCTGCGCCGCGAGGCGCGATCGACCGAATCTGGAGCGCGGGGTATATGAGTATCTCGCTGCTG
Organism: Variovorax sp. EBFNA2; assembly: GCF_033802765.1. Taxonomy (NCBI): domain Bacteria; kingdom Pseudomonadati; phylum Pseudomonadota; class Betaproteobacteria; order Burkholderiales; family Comamonadaceae; genus Variovorax; species Variovorax sp. EBFNA2. The sequence continues at coordinate 3,796,524 of NZ_CP138496.1, read as the reverse complement.
GCCATCGTGGCCGCCTGCGCGGTCGCCGCCGGTGAGGCGGCGCACGCGGAACTGCGATTTGCGACCGCGGCCATCGGTGCCACACCGCCCGTGCATGACATCTGCTCCGCAGCCGCCGCCCGCCAGGCCAACCCTGCGCCGGCGTGCGCCAGCGCCCATGCGCACAGAAGCCACATTTCCGGCGCATGTTGAGCCCCGCTCATTGCCGCTGCCCGATTTTCAGAACGAACGAAGGCCAACGCCTGGACCTGTCGCTCGCGATGCATCCCGCAAGGGATGCGCTTTTTTCAAGTCAGGCCATTCATTCATCAAAGGACATCAGCATGAAGAATTTTTCCAAACTCGCAAGCGCATTCACAGCCATCGGCATCCTGTCGCTGCACCTGTCGGCACCTGCAAGCGCGGCCACATCGGGCGCGCCGGCAAAACCCACTGTCGTGCTGGTCCACGGCGCCTTCGCCGAATCGGCCAGCTGGAACGACGTGGCGCGCGACCTTCGTGCGCGCAGCTTTCCCGTTGTCGCGGTCGCCAATCCGCTTCGCGGCGTGAAGTCCGACGCGGACTACGTTGCAGCCCTCGTGGGGTCGATCCCTGGGCCCGTCGTGCTGGTCGGACATTCGTATGGCGGGTTGGTGATTTCCGCTGCGGCGGTGGGAAAGCCCAATGTCCAGGGCCTGGTCTTCGTCGCTGCATTCGCCCCCGAGGTTGGTGAATCGGCGGCCGACTTGTCGGGCAAGTTTCCCGGCAGCACGCTCGGCTCGGCGCTGGCTGCACCGGTGCTCCTGCCGGAGGGCGCCAAGGACCTCTACATCCAGCAGGAGAAGTTCAGCAAGCAATTCGCCGAAGATGTGCCACCGGCGCTTGCCCGGTTGATGGCTGTGTCGCAACGCCCCATCACAGAGGGCGCCCTGGGCGAAGCGTCGCCTGCTGCCGCGTGGAAGAACCTGCCCTCCTGGTTCATCTACGGCGACCAAGACAAGAACATTCCGGCTGCCGCGCAGGCCTTCATGGCCGAGCGTGCGAAGTCGATGAAGACGGTCGTGGTCAAGGGTGCTTCCCACGTGGTCATGATTTCGCGGCCGAAGCTCGTGACCCGGCTGATCGCCGAAGCCGCAGACGCGGTCGCTAAGGCACAGCCCTGAGGCTGCGCGCCGCTCGTGTCCTGGCGCTTGCATACCAATGAAGGTCTCGCTGCCTCCTCGCCGCGTCTGGTTGGAATGGCTCAAGAACGTTGCCAGCGCCGTGATCGTGACGGTCGCGGTCGCCGCAGGTGCGGTGATCGCCGCCTCCGAGTCGCAGCAGCCAACGAGCGGGAGTGCCGTCGCCTTGCTCTGCGGTGCGCTCGGGCGCTGCCGGGGCGCGCTGCAACCGCAGGCTCCCGTCACCCGGGGCGCCGTCGCGCAGGCCCTGGCGCATCCGGACCCTTAACAAGGCTTGACACGGTTTAACTGGCGGCGCGACTGCCAACTGCACAGACTTTCACCCATGACTTCCAGAAGGAATTGAAGCCCATGACCGCGCCTACCCAGGCCAGGCCGATCCATGTGGCGGTCGCGCACCGAGACCCCTACGTGGCCGCCGGCATCGCATCGCTGCTGCGCTCCCGTGCTGACTTCGTCGTTCAATCGGGCCTCCCCGACCTCGATGGCGGCGGCGACGCTGTCGACGTGCTCGTCACGGATTACGCAACCGGCGTTCACAGGGCAACGAATGTCCCTCCTGGCCGGGGCGGCTCCGGGCCGAGGTCTTTCCTTGTGGTCACGGACCAGAGCACCGGATGGCAGATTCGCCGCGCCGTGGACGCCGGCGTGCGCGGCTACCTTCTGCATGATTGCTCGGTCGAGGAACTCTCGGACGCGGTGCGCTGCGTTGCAGGGGGACGCAGGTACCTGTCCTGCCCGGTGGCCGACCAGTTGCTGGACAATTTCTCGTCCGCCGCGCCGACCGCCCGTGAATTCGAGGTGCTCCATCTCATGGCGCAGGGCCTGGCCAACAAGGACATCGGCCGGCGCCTGAGCATCGGCGAAGGCACCGTCAAGACCCATGTGAAGGCGATCCTGCGCAAGCTCCAGAAGCCGACGCGGATCGCCGCGATCGGCGAAGCCTTTCGCCGCGGCCTGCTGCTGGAGGCATCGCCATGATCGGCTCCATCGATCTGTCTGTGCGTGTGTGCCATGGTGACCCGCTCGTCATGGCCGGTCTCGTCGCGCTCATCGACCAGGAACCGGGGTTGCACGTGCCGGCGGGGGGCGGGCCCGACGAGGGCGTTGTGGACGTGGTCGTGGCTGACCACGCCTGCGCACTGAGCCTGCTTGCTTCGGCCTCGGCGTCGGCGTCGGCATCGGATCCGACGGGCGTGGCCGGCGGCCTGCATGCGCCGCGCGTCATCGTCGTGACGCGGCGGGACAAGGAAGGGCAGGTCATGCAGGCGCTCGCCAGCGGGGCGCGCGGCTATCTGCGCCAGGACGCGGACCCGGCCGAGCTGATGGAGGCCATCCGCCAGGTGGCACGAGGAGGTCCTCTCTACCTGTGCAAGCGCACGAAGACGCTTTTCAGGCACGGCGCCCCGCGCACGGGCTTCACCGCCCGGGAGGAAGACGTGCTGCGCTTCCTGGTGAACGGCGATTGCAACAAGCGCATCGCTCGCAAGCTGGACATTTCCGCCACCACCGTCAAGGCACACGTCTCCAGAATCTGCGAGAAGCTGCATGTCGGCTCGAGGGTGCAGGTGGCCGTGAAGGCGACACAGCGCGGGCTGGTCCGTGTCTGAGAGTCGCCGGTGGCGCTTCGGTGCCTTCGCCCTGTCGGAAGCCGAGCCAAGGCTCGAGCGCGACGGCCAGCCAGTGCGGCTCGGATCGCGTGCCCTCGGACTGCTGGTCGCGCTCGTGGGTCGCGCCGGCGAAGTGATCGGCAAGGATGAGCTGCTCGCGGCGGTCTGGCCTGACACGGTGGTCGAGGAGGCGAGCGTTCGCGTCCATATGTCGATCCTGCGCAAGGCCCTGGGTCGGCCCGGTGCTCAGGACGGGTGCCTGGAATGGATCGCCAACATCCCATTGCGCGGCTATCGCTTCCTGGGGCGGGTGCACGGCGAGTTCGTGCCGACCGCTGCCGTGACGCAAGTAGCCCATGCGTCGCCGGGAGATGCGCCGGCCGGGTTGCCCGCTCGCTTCTCCAGGCTCGTGGGACGCGAGGCGGAGGTCGAGCGCCTGCTCGGCATGCTTGCGGCGAGCAGGCTGGTCACGGTCGCCGGACCCGGCGGCGTGGGCAAGACCAGCGTTGCCATCTGCGTGGCCGCGCGCTATCCGGAAAGGCCGCCGCACGCCCAGGTCTGCTTCGTCGATCTCGCGCCGCTGACTTCGCAGGACCACGTGCTGACGACCATGGCGCGCGCCATCGGCGTGCGAGGCGGTGTGCCGGACATCGAGGAAGCCATGGTCCAACGCCTCGAAGGGCGGGCGACGCTGCTGCTCGTGGACAACTGCGAACATGTCATCGAGAGGCTGTCGCCGCTCCTGGGTAGATTCCTCGCCGCGTTGCCCGGGTTGCAGGTTCTTGCCACCAGCCGCGAGGTGCTTCGCGTGGGGGGCGAACATGTCTTTCGCTTGATGCCCCTGGCGGTCGAGCAGTCCCCGCCCATTTCCCTGGCGCATGCGTTGCGCTCGCCGGCGGTGCAGTTGCTCATCGAAAGGGCGGAGGCCGCGGGCGCGCGCGGATTCGACGACGCGAGCAGCGGTCCGTTGATCCGGATCTGCCAGCAGGTGGACGGCATCCCACTGGCGATCGAGTTGGTCGCGGCTCGCCTGGGCTCACAACCCGTGAGCGAGCTGGCATTCAGGCTCGACGATCACATGCGCTTGCATTCGACGGCCGGGCGGGCTGTGCTGGCAAGACAACGCACGCTGGCTGCGACGCTGGACTGGAGCATCGGCCTGCTGGGCGATGCCGAGCTGCTCCTGTTTCGCAGGTTGTCCGTGTTTCGTGCTTACTTCGGCGTCGCGGCGGCGCTGAGCGTGGCAGCCAGTGCGCTGGACCCGGACGTGGCGTCCGACGCGTTGCTGAGCCTGGCCAGCAAGTCGCTCGTCGTCTACGACACCGATCAGGCCGCGGACTCGCCCTACCGCCTGCTTGACACCACCCGCAGCTACGCGCACGCGCTGCTCGTGCGGGCGGGCGAGAAAGACGCGGTGTCGAAAAGCCACGCCCTTTTCATGCTGGACCTCATGGGCATTGCCACCGCGGAGCTCGCGTCGCTGGACGCCGATGCCTGGACGCAGCGCTACCGCGGCTCCCTGGACGACGTTCGTGCGGCGCTGGATGCGTGTATCGGCCACCACGACGACATGACGATCGCCGGAGCGCTCACCGTCGCGTCCGCACCGCTGTGGTTCCGCCTGTCTGAGGTCAGTGAATACCGGGATCGGGTTCGCGCGGCACTGGATCACGTCGATGCGCTGAAGGTACCTGACCGCCTGACGGCCGGGCGGCTGGAGATCGCGCTCTACAACGCGCTGTGGCACACCGGCGGCACGGTGTCGGAGATGACGCAGGCGTGCGAGCGGGCGCTGGGTTGCGCGCTGGAATTCAGGATGAAGACGCTTGAATTCCAGGCTCGGTGGGGCCTTTGTGCGCTGAACGTCACGCGCGGCGCGTACCCGCCGGCGTTGCAGCATGCGCAGATCCTGAGCGAGTTCGCGAGCCACTCGACCAACGCGGTGACACGCAATCTCTCGCACCGCATGCTGGCGCTCGCCAGTCACTTCTGCGGCGTGTTCGCCCAGGCCAGGATGCACGCGGAAGCGGCGGCGGACGCGGACGACGCGATCCGGCGCAACCATGTCAACGCGTTCCAGCCCGACGCACGCACCACCGCCTTGGCCATTCTTGCCAGGACGCTGTGGATCCAGGGCGAGAGCCGTCTTGCCATGGCCACTGCCATCCGGTGTGTGCAGGAGGCGCAGGCGCTGGAGCACGCGCTGTCCCTGTGCGTTGCGCTCTTCTGGATCTGTCCGATGGCCATATGGGCCGGCGAATGGCGGGCAGCGCGCGCCTGGGTCGACACGATGCTGCAGCAGACCCGTTCCAAGGGCTTCGCCTACTGGCACGACTGGGCCCTTTGCTACGCCGACGCCATGAAGCTCGGCGAGGTCGACGACGTCGGCGCGCACATCGATGCCGTTGCGGCAAAGGTCCTGGCCATGGACGAACCCCGCAGGGAAATGATGGTCACGTTCTGCGACCGGTGGGTGGACGATCGATTGGTGGCTCGCGCAGAGCAGGGCGAAGGCCAGTGGAGTGCTGCCGAGGTTTGCCGTGCTGCCGGGCGGCGCATGGAACTGCAGGGCAACGATGCCGAAGCCGAGACGCTTTATCTACAGGCCCATGCCCTTGCACGTTCGCAAGGCGCACTTGCCTGGGAGTTGCGTGCGGCGCAGACGCTGGAAGCATTTCGCGCCCGGACGTGTCAGCGTTGAACGGATCGCGCCTCCGGCGGGCGGGTCCGTGCCAGTGAGGCGCGCTGTTCCCAGGCGACGGCGCCCTGTCGCCTGGCGGTTTCGATGGCCCGCAGGTAGAAGACCTCGGCCTCGTCGGGCGCAGCGTTGTGCGCCGCGCGCCACCCGGCAGCGCGCCAGACTTCCGCGGCGACCCATGGACTGCCTCCGCGCGAGACGCGCTCGATCATCTCGTCGTCGACCCAGTCGACGCAGAAGGTCGCGAGCATCTCCCGGTGGGGCGCGTCATAGGTCGCGAGCTGGCCGGCCACCTCGCGCACGTACAGGTCCCGGTCCGGCGCGATGCCCAACTGCAGCCCCTGGGAGAACCACTCGGCATAGCGCAGCCAGCCCACCAGGCCCTTGCGCTGTGCTTCGTCCGTCATCAAATGGATCCATTGAGCGGCAAGCTCGAGTTCGCCGGCCCACAGCGCAACCGGGCAGGCGCCATACAGCGCGGAGCACAAAGAGACGGACTTTCCGGCCGCTTGCGCGCGGTCCACCGCGTCGCTGGCCTCTTCGAGGGCCTTGGCCGTTTCCCCTTGCACCCAAAGCGTTCGGCTCAGCATGGCTTTTGCCGCAACGATGGCGTTCACTCCCACCATGTTGGCCCGGGCATGGCCGAGGCCGCCGCCCACGCGCACGGAGGCTTCGCTGTGCAGTCTTGCCACACCAAAGTGGCCGCAAAAGTGGTTCGCCATCGCCATCACGCGGTGAGCGAGATTGAGCGCCGCAGGGTCGGACCAGGATTGCGCGGCCGCCATGAGAGTGTGGGCCTGATCCAGGGCCGCCGAATACTCCCCGCGGAACATGTCGTGCGTGCACCGGCCCCAACGAGCTTGCAGTTCCAGCACGGGGATCTTGACGGCAAGCGCGCCGGCCAGGGCTTGGTCCGCGGCAGCCTCCAGCTCAGGCGAGGACCTGCCGGTGTGGAGCAGGGCACTGACCAGCGCCGTGTTCAACCAGGTCGCCGTTTCCGTGTCGCGCGTGGGTTGCCGATCGACCAGCGCTAGCGCTGCCGAGACCCGGTCGCGGTACTCCACAACCTGGGCCAGGTGAAACCACAAGGGCGCGGAAGCCGTCACCAGAGAGGCGGCCATCTTCGTGTCGGGTTGCTGCGTGAGGCAGACTTCGAGTGCAAAGCGCACGTCGTCCAGGCGGTGCGCATAGCGATCGGCCCAAGCCTCTTCGGTCAGGTCCGAAAGCTCCGCCGCCGCGGCCTTCATGAGATCGCGCATGAGCATCGCATGGCGCCGCAGCAACGCCGGCCGTTCGTCGCTCTGCGCGAGCAGCGCGGCGGCATAGCTTCGCGTCGTGTCCAGCAGCCGGTAGGGCGCGACAGGGTCGCTGCTGTCGAAGAAGACCAGCGACTTGTTGACCAGCGAGATCAGTGCGTCGAATGCCACCTCGGTGTCCATGCCGCCGGCGCTCACGCCGAGCGCGGACTCGACATCGAAACGGCCCCGGAACACCGACAGCCAGCGAAAGAGCCGCAGTTCGGTATCGCTGAGCAGCGCGATGCTCCAGTCCAGGGCAGCGGCGAGCGTTCGGTGTCGTGCAAGCGCGGCGCGGCTGAAGGCATAGAGGCGCATGTGGTCGTCGAGCCTGCGCGCCAGATCGGCGACCGGTTGGACGCCCAGGCGCGCGGCCACCAGTTCGATTGCCAGGGGAATGCCGTCGACCTGTCTGGTGATCTGGGCCAACAGGGGACCGTGCGATTCGTCGAACGCACCCGCACCTGCGGCCTTGGCCCGCTCGACAAGCAATTCGACGGAGGGCCAGTGCAGCGCCTGCGAGAGCGAAATCTGCTCGACGTCCGGAATTGCGAGCGCGGGCAATCGGAAGACATACTCGCCCGCTACGCGAAGCGCCTCACGGCTGGTCGCGAGGATGCGCAAGCCGGGGAGCACGGAAAGCAGGCCGTCGATCGGCGGCGCCAGTGAATCCACCACGTGCTCGCAGTTGTCGATCAACAACAGCACGGCGCGCCCCGCCAGCCGCTGTGTGATGGCTTCGACGATGTTCGGCAGGTCGGCCGGCACCCCCACGGCGCGTGCCAACGTGCCGAGCACGTGATCCTGGGAAATCAGCGACGACAGATCGATGAAGGCGATCTCCGTGCCGTGCCGGTGCTGATGGTTCTGCGCCACGTGGATCGCGAGCCGGGTCTTGCCGATGCCGCCCGTGCCTGCGATCGTGACCAGCCGGTGGGCTGCGAGCGATTCGAGAGCGTTCGCCACATCGGCTTCGCGACCGACAAGTTCGGTCAGCCGAACCGGCAGCGGTGTGAAACCGGGATCGGGCGGTGGTGCCGCGGGCCTGGTCAAGATGCCGCTAGCCTCGCGTCGGACACGTCCATTGAAGCGGTAGCCGCGCAGCGGAATGTTGGAGATCCACTCCTTGCATTCGTCGCTCCCACCCGGCTCTCCCAGTGCCTTGCGCAGCGTGGACATGTGGACGCGCACGCTGGCCTCTTCGACCACCACGCCCGCCCAGACTGCCGCAAGCAGGTCGACCTTGCTCACGAATTCGCCGGCGCGCTTGATCAGTTGCAGCAGCAGATCGAAAGAGCGCGGCCCCAGCCGCACGGCCTCGCCGGCGCGCTCGAGTCGGCGCTGCGCCTCCCAGAGAACGAAAACGCCGAAGTACCACCGGACTTCTGCCGACGCCAGGTCAGGTGACTCCTCGGGCTTCATTTGAATGATGGGGTACGGGCCACCTCACGTCGTCGCCGGCTCGGCGCGCGCGTCGCAAGGCGGTTGACTGGGAAGGCGGATCGGGTCGACGGTTTCCATGGGCAGAGACTCAAGTATCCGTTTGATCGTAGCCGGAGGCTGCGCGGCATCGGCCTAGGCCCTGCTGCCCATGGGCCATAGGGGCATGCGGTGCGAAGCGGCCGCTTGGATTCGGCTCTGGCACTGCGCAGACCCGCTTCACTCCGTCGATCAAGGCGCTGTGACAGCCGACCGAAGGTGTGCCCGGCGTGCAAGGCGTCGGCCGCCGGGCAGTTGTCCGCTATCGCAGCGTCTTCAAATACCTGACGAGTTCCGCGACCTCGCCGGCATCGGGGACGCCCGCAAAAGGCATCCGGTTGCCCGGCACGGCTTGCTGCGGATCGCTGAGAAAGGCCGCCAAGGATTTGTCGTCCCAGGTGATCTGTGCGTTCTTCATGGCTCGGCTGTAGCCGAACCCCGGCGACGAGCCGGCCTTTCGGCCCACCACGCCGGCCAGTGGCGGCCCGATGGCGGCCGCGCCTTGCGCTGTATGGCATGCCGCACAGGTCGTCCATGTCTTGGGCGGCTGCACGGCCGCTTGGCCATGCGCCAGGTTCATGAAAGCTGCGGCGCAGGCGGTGAGCAGGAGTGTTCGCATCTCAGTCTCCTCAAAGCATGCGCGGCTGCTTCGCATAGCGCACCAGGTCGTCGCCCAGGCGCAGCGCCAATGCCGCGAGCGGACCCGTGGGGTTGTATCCCGCGTTGTGTGCGTACACAGAGGCGCCAACCACGAAGAGGTTCTGCGCATCCCAGTGCTGAAGTCGCGGCGACACCACGCTCGTTGCGGGGTCGGCGCCCATGACCGTTCCCCCCGTGGTGTGCGTTGTCTGGTATTGGCGCGTATCGAAGTCGCCTTGCCGCGGTTGCGGTGCACCGACCGCGGTGGCACCCATGGCGCGCGCGATCCCGGCGGCCTTGTTCGTGACGTACTCGCTCATTCGGTGATCGTTTTCGTGAAAGTTGAAGGTCATGCGCAGCAGGGGCAGGCCGTACGCGTCGCGGTACGTCGGATCGAGGTCGAGGTAGTTCTGGCTGTGCGGGTAGTTGCTGCCGTGCACCGCGACGTTGAAGGCGTGCGCATACCAGTCGGCGTTGGCTTGCTTCCACGCCGATCCCCAGCGGGGCGTTCCGGCCGGGTGGAGCCGGGAATTGATGGGGCGGCCGTTCGTCACGTTCGAGTAGATGTAGCCGCCGCCGAAGAAACCGAGCCCTGCGTGGTCGAAGTTGTCGCCGTTGAACTCGTCCACCACCATCTGCGAGGCGCCCGACGCCATGAACGGGTTGATGAACCGGTCCTTGAAGAACACCGGTACCGACGACATCACCTGGTAGCAGAAGTTCTTGCCGACCACACCCTTGCCCGTCTTCGGGTCATAGGGGCGCCCGATGCCGCTCGTGAGCAGAAGCTTGGTGTTGGTCATGGTGAAGCCGGACAGCACGACGACATCGGCCGGCTGCTCATACGTTTGCGCGGTCTGCAGGTCGATGAACTGCACGGCGGTCACGCGCCGGGCGTGCTTGTCGTAGACGAGCCCGGTCACCTGCGAGTGAAGGCGGACCTCGAAACTGCGTTGCTTCTGCAGCAGCGGATACAGCAGCACTGCCGGGCTGGCCTTTGCATTGGCCTCGCAGATGAAACGCTCGCAATGGCCGCAGTATTGGCACGGTGCGAGACTTGCACCATCGGGGTTGGTGTAGGCGCGCGGCGAGTTGGCGGCGGGCAACGGAAACGGTTTGTAGCCAAGGCGTTGAGCGGCCGCCTTGAAGATGCGGCCCGACTCGAGAATTTCGAGCGGGGGCTGCGGGAAGTCGCGTTTTCGGGGGGCCTCGAAGGGGTTGCCGCCTTCGATCAGCTGCCCGCCGACATTGCCGGCCTGCCCCGCGATGCCGAAGAGCTGCTCGAACAGGTCGTGGTACGGCTCCATCTCCGCGTAGCTGACGCCCCAGTCCTGCACCGTCATCTCGCGCGGTATCGCCGCCTTGCCGTAGCGCGTCTCGAGCCGGGTGCGCAGGGCCGGGTCGTACTCGGCCCAGCGCCAGGTCTGTCCGTTCCAGTGATTGGCCGCGCCGCCCATGCCTTCGCCGGGAAGGAAGGCTTCCATGCGGCGTACCGGCAGCGCGCTCTCGCCGATTGAATGACGCAATGTGTAGGTCTCGTTGGCCCAGTTCTGCACGAGGCTGTTGCGCACGGCCCAGCGCAGTTCGTCACGCTGATTGGGCAACGTGGCGGCCGCACTGCCGGCGAGATCTCCACCGCGCTCGAGCACCAGAACGTCGATGCCGGAATCCATCATCTGCCGCGCCGCCAAGCCGGCGGTGAGGCCGCCGCCAACGAAGACGACGGCGCGTTTGGGAAGTTTGTGAGTCATGGGAACAGACCTTCAGCTGAAGTCATCGATCGACTGCGGCTTGGCCGCGCCAGGGAAGGGCAGGCCGCGGTACTGGACCACGTTCCGGCCGTGAAAAGCGGGCAGGCCGGGAAAGCCAACGGCGCGCCAAAAGGCCTTGTCGCGGTTGCCGCCGTACATCGGGTCGGCAAAGCAGGCCTGAACGAACAGCGGATAGAAGAAGTCGTTGAACCAGGCACCGAGCGCATAGCGCTCGTCATCCACCTGGCCGGCAGAGACCTCCTGCAGCAGGGCGTCGAGCCGCCCGGCTTCGAGCTGCTCGATGGGCTTGCCGGTGCGTTGACCGGCCGCGCGGCGCAGCACCGCAAGACCGGCCTTGAAGTGCTGCCCGGGTGTGAGGGGCGACTGGTAGCCATGCTGCGGCTTGCCGGGGCGCCAAGGGCCTTGTCGGTAGAGCTGGTCACCACGCCCCCAGCCACCGGCCAGCTGGTGATCGATGTACAGATGCAAGCCGCAGTCGACCCCATTCGGTGTCATTGCATCGGCCGGGCACATCACGTTGACGAGGGCCTCGACGCAGGCGGCTTCCTGAGGGCCCAGCGACAGGTAGCCAGTGGAGCGAGCGATACCGGTCGACTGCGTTGCGCTGCCCTGCGCCGAAGCGAGCGGGCTGCCGAGGCCGCTCAGCAGTGCGGGCGCCGCAAGCGCTGCGACGCTGGAAGCGCCGCCGATCTGGCGTAGAAAGAGACGTCGCGCGGGGGGCTCTTGGTCAATCAGGGACATGGGGGGCTTTCTTCGTGGGGGGCAGAGTTCGTGCAGACACATCGATCAGAAGGGCTCGTAGGGCGCGGCACCCACTGTTTCTGTCGGCGTGATCGGCGTGTGGTCCAAAGGCTCCTGGGGCGCCGGATACGACTGATCGAGCGAATGGAACGCGCTGGCGACCGGAGTCTCGACCGTCGCCGGCGCAGGCGCGACAGCACCGGCTGCGTGGATCGCATAGATCGATATCGATGTGGCGAGGCTGGCCAGCAGCGCCGCGAGGAGAATTCTTTTCGTCATCAACTGCTCCAAAAATTTGAGAGAGCCATCGGGCGGAAAAACCGTTGACGGCGGATGGACAGGCATAGCGTGCGATGAGGAAAACGGGTTCGCGCGTTCTGCATCTGTTGCACTCAAATCTAGGTTTCGACAGTTCGATGCGGTAGCCCTTTCGAGCGAAACGCCGCAGTGAGCCAGTGGCATCAATGGCGCCGTATCACTGCTTGAGTGCGATTGAAAGCGCGCTGTTCAAAGACGCACGGCTGCGCCTCCGCGATGGCGAGAGAAGGAATTCGAAGCGGGGAAAAAGGGAATGGTCTGCGAGGCGCAGCCATCGAGGGCGAAGGAGGCTGTGCTCCCGAGACGCCATCGGTCTTCGGCGCGAGGGGTGGATCGCGCAGGAAGAGCAAGCGGCACCGCCAGCGGCGGCGACGCCTGCGAAAGAAACTCAGGAGAGGTTGGCCTTGTCCAGGCCGAAGGCCTTGTCGGACGATCCAGGCACGGTCTGGAACGCGATGTTCACGCGGTTCCATGCGTTGATGGCCATGACGCTGAAGGTCAGTTCCGAGAGTTCTTTTTCCGACAGCTGGGTGCGCACGCGCTCGTAGATGTCGTCGGGCACGCCCTGCTCGGGCAGCTTGGTCAGCACCTCGGTCCAGGCCAGGGCCGCGCGTTCGCGGGGAACGAACAGCGTCGATTCGCGCCATGCGGCCAGATGGTGAATGCGCAGTTCGCGTTCGCCGTGGATCTTGGCTTCCTTGATGTGCATGTCGAGGCAGAACGCGCAGCCGTTGATCTGCGAGGCGCGGATGGCGACGAGGTCCCGAATCGTCTGCTCGATGATGCCGTTGTCTACGAGCGTGCTGAACTCGATCAGCTTCTTGAAGAGCTCGGGCGATTGCTTGATGTAGTTGAGGCGATGAGTCATGTGTGGCTCCGCCCTCAGTGCGGCTGAGGTACCCGTTCGCGAAGAGCGCGAGAGAGAAGAAAAATTCTGTGCATCGACGATCCGGCGCAACAGGCCGGCGGCCTGCTTGCGCGCCGCAGGCCGCGATCAGTAGTCCCAGATGATCGGAACCCAGCGAAAGATGTCCCCGTCGATCGCCACCCGGCCAAGGGAAGGGAAGGGCAGGTGAGCGGCCACCAGCAGCCCGCGGTTCTGCGCCATTTCGCGCAGGAGGCCGATGCGAACTTCGGCCGCTTTCTCCGGGTCGTGCTCGAAGCCGTTCTGCCAGTCAGGGTGGTCGAACGCGACCGGGAACATGGCGTCGCCGGCGAACGTCAGGCGCTCACCGCCCGACACCAGGTCGACCACGCTGTGCCCTGGTGTGTGGCCGCCGGTACGGCGGACCACCACGCCTGGTGCCACTTCGCGGTGCTCCTCGAAGGTCTGGATGCGATCGCGGTATTCGTTGTAGAAGCTCTTGGCAGTCGAGCGCAGCACCTCCGGCACCGGCTTGGGCATCACTGTGTGGGAGAAATCGGGCGAGATCCAGAAATCCACCTCTGCCTTGGCCACGTGGATGCGGACGTCGGGGCGCAGGCGTTCCTTGATGCCGGGAACGAGCAGCCCGCCCACGTGGTCCATGTGCATGTGGGTGAAGATCACGTCGGTGACGGACTCGAGTTCGATGCCGGCCGCGGCCAGACGCTGGGGAAACTGCCCGGCCCGGGGAAAGCCCGGAAACTGACCGCCCAGGCCGGCGTCGATGAGGATGGTCTGGTCGCCGCTGCGGGCCACCATCACGTTCAGCGGCCAGTCGTACTTGTCGGGCGGCATGAACATCTGGTCCAGCCAGCTCGCCAGGTCCGCCGGGTCGGCGTTGGTGGCCATCGTCGAGGTGGGCAGCGGCAGTACGCCGTCGCTGACCACCAGCGCGTCGATATCGCCGATGCGCAGCGCGTAACGGGAGGGCACCGGATCTTTCGGCTTCTCGCGCGTGGGTTGCAAGGTGTCATCTGTGGGGGACATGGCGGAATCTCCAAAAGGGCGGCCCGGTTGCGCGGGCCTAATCTGCCAGGCGACTGGCAGCAAGTTGCCGTTCAACTCCCAGGGGTTGTCAGGCACGGGTCACGGCAGAAGGCCGCATGCCGTTGATCGTAGGGAGGGGGTGCGCGCGCCGGTAGGCTCGTGAACGGACGCACAGTGGTGCCTGATACGCAACAAACACATCAATCTCTTAATCGGTGGTGACAGTCTTCAGTCACGGTTCGAGGCGAGACCGTGAGAAGCCGCGTTGACTGCGAAACGTCAACGCGCGCAGACCGAGGGCCTTGAGTTCCCTTCGCAGCTGGGTCGTTCCAGCCCTGCTGCGTGTGGCAATCAGTCTTCGATCAACCCAAGGAAATCTCGCGAGCGCTGGCTTGCGGACGGTCCGAAGAAATGATCGGGCGACGTGTCTTCCGCGATCACGCCGCCTTCCATGAACACGATGCGGTCGGCGACGTCCTTCGCGAATCGTGTCTCGTGTGTCACGACCAGCATCGTCATGCCTTTTTCCGCAAGGTCGCGCATCACCTTGAGCACCTCGCCGCGCAGCTCAGGATCGAGCGCGGAGGTCGGCTCGTCAAAGAGAATGACCTCGGGGTTCATGGCCAGGGCGCGTGCGATGGCCACGCGCTGTTTCTGCCCGCCCGAAAGGCGTCCCGGGTACTCGTTGGCCTTCTCCAAGAGACCGACCTGCGCGAGCAGGTCGAGTCCGCGTGGCAACGCCGCCGATTTGCGGATGCCCTGTACCGACACCATTCCCTCGATCACGTTCTCCACTGCCGTCATGTGTCCGAACAGGTTGAACGACTGGAACACCATCGCGGTCTTCTTGCGGATCTCGCGCATCTTGCGACGGGTGTCCCCCGAAGGCTTCGGGCCCGCGTCGCCAATCTCGATGCCGCACATGCGGATGGTGCCGCGGTCGGGCATCTCCAGAAAGTTGAGTGAGCGGATCAGCGTGGTCTTGCCAGAACCCGAGGGGCCCATGATGACCACGACCTCACCGCGTGCCACGGTGAGATCGATCTGCCGAAGCACGTGGTTCGCGCCGAAGCTCTTGGCCAGGCCTTGCACCTGCACCGGGGCAGTGATGTGAGTGGAGGATGTGTTCATGTGTAGCGCTTCGAGAGATGGCTTTCGAGCCAGGTCTGCAGGATGGTGAGCACCTGGTTGATGAACCAGTAGATGGCTCCGACGATGAGGAACATCTCCATGTAGCGAAAGGTCGTGGCGCCCAACTGCTCGGCCACGCGAGTGAGCTCTACGACAGTGACGGTCGATGCGAGCGACGTGTCCTTCATGAGACCGATGAGCCTGCTGCCCACCGGGGGCAGGGCGATGCGGAAGGCCTGCGGCAACACGATGCGAAACAGCGTCTTCCAGTAACCCATGCCCATGGCCCACGCAGCCTCCCACTGGCCCTTTTCCACGGCCATGATTCCGGAGCGGAAGTTTTCACTGAGGTAGGCCGCGGCGAACAGGCTCAGCGCAAGCAGCGCAGAGGGAATCGGAGAGATCACGATGCCGTAGCTCGGCAGACCGAAGTAGATCAGCAGGATCTGTATCAGAAGCGGCGTGCCGCGAAAGATCGAAACGTACGAAAAGGCGAACCAGCGCAATGGCCGAAACGGAGAGATCCGCGCCAGCGCTATCAGCAGCCCCAGCACGCAGCCACAGAAGAATGCAGACAGGCCGAGGCCGAGGGTGACCAGCACCGCCTTCTCGAGCAAGGGCAATGCCCTTAGGAACAGGTCGAGCATCTTGTCCTCCTCAACCTGCGGGCAACAGCGCGCCGTAGCCCGCCAACCCCGCCTCCAGGTCGGCGATGAGGTCGTCGGTGTCCTCCAGCCCGATCGACAGGCGGATCACCGGCTGGTCGGTGGCAGGGAACACGCGTCCGGCCTGCAACGCCGCGGGATAGTAGGCCGCCAGGCTGTGCACGCCGCCCCAGCTCGCGCCGATGACGAACTGCTTCAGCGAATCGAAGAAGCCATGGAAGGCGCGCTCGGGCCCGG
Source organism: Variovorax sp. EBFNA2 (assembly GCF_033802765.1). Classification (NCBI taxonomy): domain Bacteria; kingdom Pseudomonadati; phylum Pseudomonadota; class Betaproteobacteria; order Burkholderiales; family Comamonadaceae; genus Variovorax; species Variovorax sp. EBFNA2. The sequence continues at coordinate 3,780,867 of NZ_CP138496.1, read as the reverse complement.
GCTTGAGCACCAGGGAGAACAGGCAGCCATTGGTGCGGAAATCGCGCTTCCACAAGGCGTGGCCGGGGTCGGATTCAAGCGGTGGGTACAGCAGCCGCTCCACCTCGGGTTGATCGGCCAGCCACCGCGCCACGCGCAGAGTGGATGCGCTCTGGGCTTCGAGCCGCAACTTGAGGGTCTCCAGTCCGCGTAGCACGAGGAAACAGTCGTCCGGGCTCACTTGCTGGCCGAGGATGCTTTGCGTCTCGCGCAGCACGTCGTAGTGTGCATGGTCGTTCATGCTGATGCTGCCCATCAGCAGGTCGGAGTGGCCGCCGAGGAACTTGGTCGCAGCCTCGATGCTGAAGTCGACGCCGTGATCCAGCGGCCTGAAGCCCAGTGGGCTGGCCCAGGTGTTGTCCATCATCGTGAGCACGCCGCGGCGGCGCGCCACCGCTGCGATGGCGGGCGTGTCCTGCATTTCCATGGTCACGGTGCCGGGCGACTCCATGCAGATCATTCGAGTGTTTGGACGAATCAGCGATTCGATTTCCGCGCCGATGGCAGGCGGGTAGAACTCCACCTCCACATCCATTTGCGCGAGCCACTTCAGCGCGAAGGACTTGAGCGCGCCGTAGCACGCGGCCGATACCAGCAAGTGGTCTCCGCCGCGCACGAAGCCCATGACAGTGGTCATCAGTGCCGATTGCCCCGAAGGCGTGACGACGCAATGTCGCCCCCCCTCCAGTGCCGCGATCTTTCTCTCGAGGCCTCGCGCCGTCGGCGTGCCGGTGATGCCGTAGCTGAAGCCGTCGGGCTGCCGACTTTTGCGTTGGACGAAGTCGTCGAAGGTCTTGAAGACGACCGTCGATGCGCGCATCACCGGCGGCGACAGGCTCTCGAACTGGTCATTAGTTGTGGCAATTGATTGCATCTATGCTATTCGTCCAGGTTAGGTTGTCTTTCGGTGCGCTGGAGTATTTGTCAGGCGTTCGATCAACTCAAGAGCGTGGATTACTCGCTCGATAAACGGAGGTTATGGATGGAAAAGCGCGACATCGAGGTCTTTCGCGCGGTGATGCGCGCCGGCACTACCAGCCAGGCTGCGAACCTGCTGGGCGTGTCGCAACCGGCGGTGAGTCAGTCGCTGCGCAAGTTCGAGCAGGCCTGTGAACTGCGCCTGTTCGAGCGCGTGCGGGGGCGGCTCGTGCCGACACAGGAGGCCGTGGCGCTGATGGTGGAAGTGGACCGCTACTTCACTGGCCTGGAAATGATCGAGCACCGCATCCGCAGCCTCAAGTCGTTCGGGCTCGGACGTCTGGCCATCGGCTCGCTCCCGGCGCTGGGCACCGGCTTCATGCCGCGCGCCATCGCGGCGTTCGGGCTCGACAAGCGGCAGATCCAGCTGTCGTTCCAGGTCATGAGTTCGCGCGAGGTCTACCAGCAGGTGTCTGCCGGGCAACTCGACTTCGGCCTCATGGCGGAAGAGTTGTCGGTGACGGGCCTCGAGCACTCGCCCTTCGCATCGGTGTGCGGCGTCATCGTCATGAACGCGCAGCATCCGCTGGCCAGGAAAAAAGTGCTCGACGCCAACGATCTGGCGGAGCACCCGTTCATTGCGCTCAATCCAGAAGACGTGGGACGACGCGCATTGGAGGAGGCGCTGGCGGCGCAGGGCAAGGTCCTGCGGCCTGTGATCGAGACGCCTTATTCGAACTCGGTGTGCGAGTTCGCGCTGAACGGTGTCGGCATGGGAATGGCGCATCCGGTCATGGCCCTGGACTACCTGTCGCGCGGCCTGCTGCTCAAGCCGATGGCCTTCGACATTCCCGCGACTTCGCTGCTTGTGTTTCGGCCCGGCATGCCGCTGTCGGACAACGCCAAAGAACTGCTGCGCGTCATGCGTATCCAGCTGGATGCGGACTTCAAGCGATTGCGCGAGGTCCTCGGTCGCTCTCCGGTCTCTGCGGTCAGCAGGGCACCTAAAAGGGGATAGTAGTTTCCCTGATTGGTGCATAAGTTCAGCTTATCGAGCAACTAGCGACGCCGGATTGCGGCAGGGCGGTGCAGCGCGACAAGATGGCGCCCACTGGATCGACCTACAACTCTGGACCGCGACATGAATCGAACACGCCCCCTGCATCGAAGACTGCTCTGCACACTGGTTGCCGCTTCGGCGATTGCCACTGTGCTGGCCACGCCCGCTTGGGCACAACAGCAACCGCGTGACATCCTCGCGAGTGCGAGAGCAGCGGGCGTGATCCGGATCGCGAACACACAGGCCAGCCCGCCGTGGAGCATGCTGGACGACAAGAACCAGCCTGCGGGATACGACGTCGAAGTGGCGAAGGAAGTGGCCAAGCGCATCGGCGTGGCCCGGGTCGAGTTTGTGGCCGACCTTTTCAAGAACTTCGTCGAGGGGCTCAAGGCCGGCAAGTACGACCTCGTGATGAACGACCTCACGCCAACGGCCGAGCGCGAGAAACAGGTCGACTTCAGCACAGCATACGGCCTGGAGGATTTCCGAATCTTCGTGCGCACTGCCAACAACGACATCAAGGACCGGCCCGACCTGAAGGGCAAGCGCATTGGCGTGACCGCCGGCACCAGCAACGAATCATGGTCTCGCGAAAATCTGTTGGGGTCCGAGATCGTCACTTACGACAACGGTGGACTCGTGTTCAACGATCTCGCCATCGGCCGCGTCGACGCGCTCATCAGCTCGCATTTCGGGGGCATGAAGTACGCCACCGTGAACAAGCTGCCAATCAAGGAGGTCGGCCCAATCCTCACGTATCAACTCTCGGCCGCAGCCATGGCTAAGAATCAGCCAGCCTTGCGTGAAGCCGTGAGCAAGGCCGTCAAGGACATGCGCGCTGATGGCACCATCGATCGGCTGTCGAATCGCTGGCTGGGCGTGAGCTACCAGATGTCCGTTGAGATCGCCAAGGCGGAAAGGCCGTGAAAGTCGCTCGGCGGAGCTTCGCGATGAGAACGCTCGGCCGTGCGCGCGTGATCAGTAGCGTTGCCCCGACTGATGAATTTTTTTCGAGCCTTCAGAAGAAGATTGTTACTTGGTGCCTAAGGGGTCGGAACTCCGGATCTTGGCCTATCGCAGGACTAAGAACTTTTTAGCCTACAACTGCCTAAGAAGCACGGCGCTGAAAATACCTTCCGGTATCAGCGAATCGACGTACAGGGCGCGCTGGAAATTTCAGAGCAGGCTGGAACATGGCGCGAAGCCCGGCATCTGTATCTTCGGCGTTGGCAGTCGGGTATGGGCCTCAATGCAGACATCGTGCCGCGCGTGATCGACGGCAGACGGTTCGTTGCTGGCGTCCGTAGACAGCTGCTTTTCAGTCTGTTTGCCGACATCGGGTATTTGTGTGAAAAGTATTATCGGCAGTGAATGCCTATTACTCAATACACACCTCGCGGCCATATCAGCAATTGATGTTGTTCAAATCGATGTTGATTGCTGCCGAAAATTGACCCACTAAACGCAGTAAGGGGGTGCGGATAAAAACTTGGACTGGTTTTATGCCGCAAGTCCAAGGCTCACCCGGTATTCGATAGGGCTGAGAGAGCCAAGAGAGATCTTGATCCGCTTCTCGTTGTACCAGCGGATGTACGAGTCGACCGCCTCGATGAATTGCTCGATGGTGGCGTTCTTCCAGTCTCGAGGATAGAACAGCTCGTTCTTCAGCCGACCGAAGAAGCCTTCGCAAGCTGCGTTATCAGGTGAGCATGCCTTGCGAGACATCGAGCGAGTGAAGTTCGCGTCGCTCATTCTTGATAGCCAACCTGGCCAGCGGTAGTGGCCGCCCCGATCGGAGTGAACCACAGGCCGGTCAGTAGTTTCGGCCACTGTCTCGATGGCCGCATCCAGCATCGTGTTGACCAACTCAGCGTCCGGACTGGTCCCAATGGTCCAGCTGACGACCATTCCATCGAAGCAGTCGATGATGGGCGAGAGGTACACCTTGCCAGCCGGGATCTGGAACTCCGTGATGTCCGTGAGCCATTTCTCGTTGGGGACCGCGGCCTGGAAGTCGCGGTTGATGAGGTTCTCAGGCGCTGGACTGATCTCGCCAAGGTATGACGCATACCTGCGCTTCCTGGGCTTTGGAACAACCAGGCTTTCCTGCTTCATCAACCGCTGCACGACCTTCTCGGAGATCGCGACGTCCTGTCTGGTGAGCGATGCTTGCAGTCTGCGGTAGCCATAGCAGCGGTGGTTCGACTCAAAGATGTCGGTGATGGATTGCCGCACCTTCAGGTACTTGTCGCCCACCGCTGCGCGGGCCCGATGGTAGAAGTACGAACTACGCGCAAGGTCCAACTGTGCAAGGAGCTCTGGCAGGCCATAGTGCTCCCTGAGGGCGTCAATCAGCAGTGTCTTCTCCCGGTTGGACAGGAGCTGCAGGTCGACGCCCAGGCCTTTTTTTAACAGTTCGTTGGCCTTGTTCAAGAGGTCCTGCTCAAGGCGAAGTTGCCTGACTTCGCGGCGCAGTGACTCAACCTGGCGCTCAAGGTCGTCGCGCTCTTGCGACGGCGGAGATTGATTGGTGCTTTTCATGGATGCGGGTGCCTCACGTCCCAGAAGTTGGTTCTTCCAGTTGTACAGCGTTGGCCGGCACACGCCGAACTTGTCGGCTACAGCCTGCGCACTTTCCTCACGCGTGCAAAGCTCCATGACTCCCGCATGCATCAGCTCCCCGGAATACCTTCGTCGCCCCACACTTCCAACGACAGCCCTTCTGGCCTCAGGAATGGCCTCGCGAACCCACGCGGTTAGTGTCCCTCTGCCGGGATAGCCCAATGCCCTCATGGTGGCAGCAATGCAGCGGTCGTGAGTGAGGTAGTGCTCGATAGCTGCCGCTTTTTGCTCCTGCGAGAACTTGGGTCGCCGGCCCGCATAGCCCGCTGGCAAGTCGAGCTTCTGCTGGTATTCGTTATACCAGCCCTTCAGAGAATTTTTTGTTGGGTAACCCAGCTGACGGATAGTGGGTCTGACGCGTTTGCCGAGCTTGATGTAGAGCTCAACGGCTCGAATCCGATCTTCGTAGGAATACATGAACTACCTCCTGGTAGTCCAAGTTTTCCGCCGCACCCCCCTAGGGTCAGAGATCGGCGGAATCCAACACCCCTGGATTTGATAGGACGCGAACGGAGGTTGATGGACAAACGCTCGAGCTTTTCAGAGGGAGAAGAGCGATCCACAAGACACCAATGGACGTTGATGGATGCTGAATTGGCCTGCCCGGAGGGGATCGAACCCCCGACAACCTGCTTAGAAGGCAGCAGAAATACAACACTGACAACGACTTAGCGGTTTGCGACCCGTTTTCGCTACCCGGTGAGAGGAATGAGGTCAGGCCGGGGCCTCGTTCGGCTGTTGTTCGCGGCCTTGCGGCGGCTGGGTTGCGCGATGAAGGCGTGAGCACCGGCAGCGTGTTCGGCGGGCGGTGCTGGCGCCGCAGGGGCGCGTAGTGCCGCCTTCAAGTTCGCGAGCGCTTCGAGGCGCAGAGCCTCGAACAAGGCGTCCTCAGGAAACAACCATTCGCGGCCGTACTGGATGCCAGGCAACCGACCGGCGCGCGCGGCGACCTCCACCGACTGCGCTGTGCAACGAAGCAGCTCTGCCACTTCGGTCGACGTGAGCAGCCGCACACTCAATTCAGGCATGTTGTGTGTCCTTCAATTTTCGATTTGCTGTGCGTGGTGCGCGTCGGCGCACCAGTTGGTTTTCGTTGGGTGGCACCGTGTCGTCGCCCGCCGGCGCCGGGGGCATCTGCGGCTCGGGGTCGCCGCAGATCCAGACCAGCGCCTGGCGCGGCAGGGTGCGCTCGGCCGGGAAGGGCCAGCCCGGGGTGTGCGTGCGCAGGCGCACCAGGTCGCCGGTGCGCTCCAGCTCGACGCCGAACTCGTCCTTGCCCTTGACCTTGTAGGTGCGCGTCACGCTCGGGCTCCGTAGCTGGTCGGCGCGAGCGCGTCGCGCATCCGGCTGCGCTTCGTGTAGAGCGCGCCGCGTGTGAGCGGCGGCCGCGGCGCGTTGGGGCCAGGGCCCGCAACGTAGACCGCGATGGGCTTGCCGCCGCGCGGCTGGGTGAGCCATTCGCCGATGTGCGCTTCGCGCCCGACTGTCACCAGCGCGCCCAGCTCCACGCAAACGGTCCTTCGACTGCGCTGCACGCACTGCGCGACCTCGGCCTGGGTGCCCGGCAGTGCCTGGATGATGATGTCGCGGCAGCTCATGCGTGGTCGCTCCCGTCCAGTCGGGCGCCGATGGCGCGGCAGACCTCGACTCGGTCGTCGCTGTGCAGCACCGGCATGCCGATACCTTCCACGGTTCGCCAGTGGCCCAGGGACGAGCCAGGCTGCCGGCGACCGTCGTAGACCACCAGCACGCCGCGGTACAGCCAGCGGTTGGGCTCGCCGGTCGGGTCCATCGGGTACCGTGCGGCGTCGGTGCGTGGTAGAGCCGCGGCCGCTGCCTGGGCGGGTGGCGCGGCCTTTGGCTCAAGGTCTGCGAATAGATCGAAGGTCATGGCTGTGGCCATCCCTTTGCATCCATCGAGAGATGCGCCAGGCGGTTGGCTTTTGCATCCGCGAGTGCGTTGTGCGGCAGTTGCGAGACGGCATCGATATCCCGCCGCACTTCCATGAAGAGCGGCGGCGTGTTGATGCGACGGCCTGGCCCTGTGATCAGCACGCGGCAGAAGTGTTCGATGTCCTCAGGCCAGTCGGCGACTACATGGATGAAGGTGTACAGCGACAGCCACGCCTGCAGGCGTTGCTGCAACAGCGGGAGCGGGATCGGCGCCTGCCCCAAGATCGGCATGACGTTCGCAGCCACCCAAGCGCCGGGCTCAGGGCACTCCAGCACCTCGTAGAACTCGCGGCCCACTTCGTCTACCAGTGCCAGCGAGATCAGCGCGCCCTGGAACTCGTTGAATTCGGTGTCGATCCAGAGCTTCACAGCATCGCTCCCTTGGAAGGGCTCGTCGTTGCCTGAATGGGGGCGGCAAGGACGAGCACTGCCCGGGCGAACTGCAGCACACCAGGCTTGCCCGCGTGGTACTGGGTGCCGAAGCCGGCTTCCGGGTACTTCGATGGCGACTCGCTGAAGAAGCGTTCACCAGCGTTCAGCGCCAAGATGGCTTCATCGGTCACGGCCTGCAGTGCTGCTGCATGTGCGGCGGCGTTTTGCGCGGCGCCGGCCAGCCAAGCCTCCCATGCCTCTTTCAAATCTTCGCCCGCCTCGCGGTCGATGTTCGCGCGTGCTTTCTCCCGAAGGATCTCTCTATGCGGATCGGGAGTGCCTTCCACCCAGTGGTCAAGGAAGGCTTCGAACTGCCCTGCTTCGGCCCTCACATTCGCGACGAGCGCGTCCTGCTGGGCAAGGGCGGCGGACCATCGCGCACCTTCACCGAAAGCGATGCGCTCATCGCGACTCTCGGGGAACATGCGGCAGGCCTCGCGATTCACGAGAATGGCAAATTCCCGCGTCACCCCCGCGCTCGGTGCGGCCGGTGTCGCGACGAGCGGCAGTCGGTAGGCGGCGGCGCTAAGCAGATCGCGAGCATGGCTCCCGATGCCGTGCGGCACCAGCGCGCCCCTCGCATCGAGGTTGAGCAGGGCTTGGATGCATCGCACCAGGTGGGCGTTGTCGCCCTTGAACTTGTCGGCGACGGGCGCCGCATCCGTCTCGAGCGCGGGCCGGGCGGTCGCAACCGCGCCGCGCGGCGCCCACGGCAGGGCTTCGGATTCGCTGGTTTCAATCGAAATGGTCATGCTGTCTTTTCCTCCTGGTGTTCGGCGATCCATCGCCGCACGGCGCGCGCGGCGGCGACATAGGCATCGCTCGGGGTCTTCGTGACTTCCTGGCCGGGCCGGTACGTGCGCCAGATGTCGTCGCGCAGTGGCTTGGGTAGGGTGAACCAGTGCGGGCTGCATCCCCACATGGCCGGCGGGACGTCGCGCTCGCAGCCGGGCCAGTGGCAGGTGTGGCGTTGCTTCGGTGCTGGGCCGCGCGCCCGAATCGCCGCCACGACGGCACGGCACTGCGCGACACCGAACCACGCGATGTGGCATTCCTCGACCTTGGCGATGCCGAGCGCGGCGGCGAGCCAGCCGTAGGCGGCGGTGCGGGTCATCTGGGCCCGGTCGCCCTCCCACAGCGGGTTGAAGGCGGCCTTGGCCGCCTTGCGGGCGGCGCGGATCTCGGGCGTGGCCAGCGTGCCGAGCGGAATGCCCGTGAAGGGGTGCAGCCCCACGTAGGAATCGCAGCCGGTGCACATGAGAGCCCAGGGCCATTCCCCGTGCTCACGTCCGTAGATGCAACTGTTCGAGTCGATAAAGACCGGCGAGCGGCAGTTCGGGCAGCACTCGGGCACGGGCAGTGGGTTTCTCACGCGCGCGGTGGCGCTGCGCGACGGGTTCCACGGGGTGATCGGGTCGCGGGGAGCGTTCACGGCTTTAACCTCCGAAATTCGACAGTCCACACCCACGGGTTGTCGGCGGCACTGCCGGCTCCGTTGATGGCGCTCCAGAGCGCCAGGTAGGCCTCGCGTGCGCTGTTGTGAATGGGCTCTCCGGAAATGGCATCGAGATACCGAACCCATCGCAGGGGGCCGGCGTAGCGCTCGATGCCTTCCGCCATGCTGTCGGCCTCGCTGATGCTCAGCAGGCGCTCGATGCGCACGGTCGTGATCTCGAGCAGGATGCGGCTCGCGGCGCGTGGCATGAAGATGGCTGGGCGCTTCCACCACCTCGGTGTGACGCCGCCGTCGCGTTTGCCGCCGAGCGGCTGTGGCCGCGGGCCATCGGCGGCGTAGAGGTAGGTCTTGCCACACTCCAGCGTCATGTCCACGAAGTGCCACTCGTCGCGGCCCTTCTTGGCGCTGTAGCGGGTTTCCCAGCGGCCCCAGGCGTAGAAAGTCTCGCGGCCCCAGAGACGGTCCCCGGGTTGCCCGTATGGGCAGCGCATCGGGCTGCTGCGGCGCTCCCAGGCCCCGTCACGCCGCTGGCCTTCCAGCGTGTAGAGGCCCGGGGCGTAGCTGTACACGGCCAGACCTGAGAAGCCGAGGTTCAAGCCGGCGGGCACATTGCGCCACTTCACGCCCCGCCGTGTCTGCGTCTTTGGGTTCGCGTCGCGCAGCGTGGCGCGCGCCATAGGTGCGCTGAAGAGGATGGGGCGCTCGGTCATACTTCGGGCTCCCAACCTCGGAGGGGTAGATGCGGAAGGAACTCGGAACACCAGGCGCGGTCGTCGGCGCCCTCGCGCTGGTGCTGCTTTTTGGCGGCCTTGCTCTCGCGATCTACCCGGGCTGGGACGCGATTGGCATATGGGCGTCGAAAAGCGATGCGCCTGCTTGGGTGCAGGCTGTCGGGTCGCTGATTGCGATCTCGGTCGCAATCGCCGTGCCGGCAGGGCAGTACAAGGGAGAGTCGCTGCGTCGGTCGCGAGAGGAGGCCGCGCACCGCGCTAGGCAGGTCGGAGTGCATGTGGCCATCGCTGAGCGAGCGATGGGCGCGCTTCAGCGAGCTGAGGCGCACGTCGCCCGCAATGTCGGCTTCGGGGATGACTGGAGTTCCACTCTGTCGCTTGTCGATGAGGCTGACCTTGAGGTTGCGCGATTGGGCCAGCTCCCATTTCAAGATTTGCCGAGCTACGAGGAAGTCAGGACGGCATACAACCTCCTTGATGCGCTTCGGGAGGCCTCTGCAGAAATGCGTCAACTGGCCAAGCGTCGCGACAAGACTTTTAGCGTTTCCATGGCGCAGCGCCAGGCGTTCACTTTCGCCCTCGGAAAGGCCCAGATTTCCTACGGCACGCTTGCGAATCAGTACATCGCAGAGATTACGCACGCGCAGGCGCGCAAGGCTACGAACTGAGATCATGCTGGCACCTCGTTCCATTCGCGGCCGTCCAGCAGTCGGCCGCCGTGCGAGCGGTATGCTGGCGCATGGCTCAAACCCCCGAAGGTGCACTGAAGATCGCGGCCAAGAAGGCCGGCTTGGAACTCTCCGAGTTCCTGGAGCGAAAGGCCGCCGGCCTGAAGCGCTGCACGTGTTGTAAGGAGTGGAAGTCGATCGCCCTTTTTGATGCGGATCGATCTCGACATGATGGACGCACGGCGAGCTGCAAGACCTGCCGACGCGCTCCAGACCCGTACTCGTCGCTGCGGGGACGGGTTTCCACGTTCAAGGGGCGCACGCACTCGCCCGAGGCCCGAGCGGCCATGAGCACAGCGGCGAGAGCACGGCCGAGCCAGCGCCTGGGGAAGCGGCATAGCGCAGAGACAAGAGCCCGAATCAGCAAGATCGTGAGAGAGCGGGCACCGCGCGGAGCCCAGTGCCACAGCTATGTCGACGGTAAGAACGCCGAGCGACATGGGGAACGACTCACCGAGGCCTACAAGCGCTGGCGCTACGACGTAATGCTCCGGGATCTCTTCACGTGCCAGCACTGCGGTGACGCTCGTGGCCGCAACTTGAACGCGCACCATCTCAAGCCATTCGCCAGCTATCCTGAGCTGCGCTTGGATCTTGCGAACGGGATCACTCTTTGCAAGCCGTGCCACAAGGCGGTGCACGCAGCAGAGTAGCCGTGTGGAGTGGGTGGCCCACTCGATCTTGGTGTTCTCGCTCATGGCCGCCTCAGTCGAATTGCTCGGCTGCTGCCGCTTCCACGTCGTCGGCGTCGATGTCGATCTCCAGGCGCGTGCGGCCGACGTACATGGACATCAAAATCGCATCGAAGCGGCTGATGACGTCGGGCCGCGAGGCCGGGGTGATCTGGCGGCCGTCCAGCTTTAGGGCGTACACCTCTCCCTCTTTCAAGATCGATAGCCGGTACTGCGCCTGGTACTTGCCGTCTTCTCGACTTCTGCTGCTCCCGTAGCCAGAGGATGATCCGGGAGCGGGGTCGCCGTGCAGGTACAGGTAGTGAGTGCCGTAGTCCGACGTTTCCAGCAGGGCGTAGAACGGCTCGTGTTGGTCCTTGCGAAAGCCGACGCGCGCGTGCTGCATCAGTTCGGACAGCTTCACCACTGCCGGCACATCGGGCAGAGCCTCGCCCGCGACCTTGCGCAACGCGGTGTTGATGGACTCGGCGTTCATGCCCCCGACCAGACTGGCCAGTGACTGGTTCAGCACCTGCTGGAACTTGGCGACGTCGTCGACCGCCAGCCCGTGAGGGAGCACAGCTCCGAGCTGATTCTTCAAGGCCTTGCGGAATTCGCTGTTGTAGCCCGTCACCTCGCTGATCGCGTCCTTGATGGCCTCGGCGAGGTGCTTGTCGAGGATTGGGCCCAGCTTCTCGGGCGTCAGTGCGGCAGCGACGGCTGCCTCGAGGTCGAGGTTGATTCGGATTTCCATGGTGTTCACCTGTGGTGTGCGAGGAATGAAATTGGGTGCCGCTTGCGCGGGCCGGCCGGGAAGGGAGGAGGGATGGAGGAGGAGCTGCCCGGCCGACGAATCACCCGAAACTGGTCAAGCGGCCTTGGGCGGCGCGAACTTCTTGAAGGGCCGCGTCTTGATGTGCTTGCCGAAGAACGTGCCGATGGATTCGGCAGCGAGAAAGTCGGCGTGCACCTTGGCGTCGACGCCCGGGTACTGGTAGACGGTGCCGGGCCCGCGGGTGAAGGTCACGGCGAGGGTCTTGCTGCCGGCGTCGTAGCCGATGGAGGCCACCTGCTGAGACTTCACGGGCTTCATCGCGATCACGATGAGTTCGGCTTCGTCGTTGTGGGCGGCGGGTGCGGAAGTGGTCACGGGCATGGTTGCTCCTGGTGGTGGACGGTCAAGCGGCCAGGCGCAGCGCGTGCGCGGCCTTGGCTTCGGTGGCGCGGCGCGCGAGGGCGTCGCAGATGGCGGGGAACTGGTGCTCGTGAAAGAGCGTGGCGCCGCGCTCGCGGGTTGCGGGCTCGACGCCCAGGCCCCGCAGCTGCTCGGCGGTCAACGTGAAGCCCAAGCGCGCGGCGATGTCGCCGATGCGCAGAGTGGGGGCGCCGGCCGGCGCGGCCTCGTTGGCGGCCACGGCGCCCGCGGCGAACTGGCGGACCGGCACGGAGGCGGGAGCGGGGTCCGTCGCATGCGTGATGCGACCGCGCGAAGGCGCAGCAACTGCCGGTGGCTGGCTCGGTGGCTCGGCCGACGCACTCGTTTCGACGGCTTCTTCCTGCGCTGCAGGTGCCGCGGCGGGCGTCGGTGCGGGCGCTGGCACCGGGGCCGGTGCTTGTTGGCGTCTCAGTTCCTCGAGCTGGGCCTGTAGCCGCTCGTTCTCAGCGCGCAGCTCTTCCGCGGCGGCGCGCTCCCGGGCGTCGGCGATCATCTTTTCCAGCGCGCGGATGGTCACGTCCTTCTGGGCCGCGGCGCGCACCGTGAAGTCTTCAAAGACAGCGGCGCTCACGTCGATCTCGCGCACGTAGGCCAGGCCGGCTTCGATTCGTTCGATGGGCAGGCCCTCGGCCTTGGCCGCGTAGCCTTCGATCTTGGCGATGGCGTCCAGGTACCCCTGCGCGCGCTCGGCTTCCTTTCGGTCGCGCTCGGCCTTCTCGGCGGCGAGCTTGTTTTCATGCACCGTGATCTGCTCATCGACGGCGGTTTCGATGGGCTTCACGATCTCGATCAGGCGCGCGGCCTCTCCATCGACCACCTTCTTGCAGTCGTTGAGCTGTTCCTTGGTCCTGTCGCGCAGGCGCTGCAGGGCAAAGCGGCCCGATTCGCGCAGCTCGAGCCGTGCGTCCTTGGCGGACTTGAAGCCCTTCGGCGTGCTCATGTCGAAGGCGACATCGCGGTACCGCTCCGCGAGGGTCTTGACCTCGGTTTCGAGTGGGGAGAAGAGCGCGAGCGCGGCCTGCGCAATGGTCTGCGGCTGGGCGGCAACTGCGTTCGGGGTGACGGTGGAAAGTTCGGACATAGGGCCTCTCAGAAGGGGTTGTCGATGACTGCATTGCCGGCGCGCACAAGCGGCGCGGGGTCTGCGAAAAGGGTGGGTTGGGGGGCGGGCATGGCCTCAGCGGCAGCGGTGCTGGTGCTGGTGTCGGCGGCCGGGAGCGATGCCGCTGCGACCTTGTCGGCGCCGGACATCTTTTTCGGCGTGCGCAGGATCTCGAGATAGCTCTCGACGAGCCGGCTGAAGTCGATCAAGTCCGCTTCGAGGGCTTCGATGGCGTCCTCGTTGCGGTAGATGCGCTTCACGAACAGGTCTTTGCCGACGGGCTCCAGCCAGGGGCAGTACACGACCAGGTCGCACCACTTGCGGCCGGTGATCCACAGGCCGCCGTTGATCTGGTCGAGGTACTCCAGGTGAGCCGTCTCCGGGCTCGCCCAGACCTGGCCCAGCTTGTCGCAGGCCAGCGGGCACTTGATCTCGACCATGCCGTCGTCGTCGATCAGGCCGTCCGAGGAGTACCCGAAGCGCTCGTCGTCGGTCAGGATCAGGCTGACCTCTTCGACCATCGCGCCAGTGCGCACCTCGTAGACCATGCGGGCCCTGGGCTCGAGGTCGCGGCCACGGCGCATCGCGTAGGTGACGAACGTGTCGTCGAGCGGCTCGCGGCTGATCGTCTCGAACGCGACCAGCCAGGCGTACTTGATCGCGGCCGCGCCTGGCTCCGTGGTCGGCTCACCGTTGAGGGCCTTGGTGATGGCGCCGGCCGACGGCTTCATCTTGTAGCCCGCCTTGGCGCGCGCGTCCGGTTCGTTCATGCCCAGCTGCAGCGCCTCGACGTAGAGGCGCTGCTGGTCGGTGAGCCCGCCCACGCGCTCTCTCGCGTCGGAGAAGCGCGATGCCGTGGGCACGCCGCAACGCGCGCGCAACCAGTCTTCGCTCCCCTGGGGGTAGTTCAGCAGGATCACGGACGAACTCCTGCCTTCAGCCGCTGGCGATGGGCGATCACCGCATCCTTGAACTCGGTGTAGAGGTCGCGGCGCTGTGTCGCCGCCAGCGCGCTCGCCCCTTCCGCCCACAGCGCCGCGGCTGCCTTGTCGGTCTTCGTTTCGCGGAGGCGATGGAACAACGAATCGGTGAGTCGGTCGGCGTCGGTCGCTTGCCTCACGTCGCCAGGGTCGGCGCCGGCGCCGGCGCCGTTGCCATCGTCGTCGTTCTCGCCGATGGCCACGTTGAAGATCAGCTTCAGCAAGTAGCGCTGGGAGTAGGTCATCGCCGAGCCGTGGGCGTGGGTCTTCGTCATGACGTCGCCGCCCTTGGCGCCTTTGCCGTCGGCCGGCATGTCGCACTTGTAGGTGCGCACGTGCCCGGCAGCGTGCGACACGTAGCACAGCACGCGGATGTGGTTCTCCTTCGGGCTGTCGTCGGTGTCGAAGCTGAGCGCGAAGCCGTTCTTCGTGTAGATGGGGCGCAGGGCGCGGTTGAGCTGCGCGTAGCTGGCGTAGGTGCTGCGCGTCTGCGGATTGACCGCGTCGGCCGAGATCGGGCCCATCGCGGCTTGTGCCTTCGTCATCGCCGCGTTGAACTTTTGTTCGTTGGCGCGGGCGTGCATGCGCTCGTGCATGTTCAGCAGCCGCTCCATCTTGTCGACGTCGACGTTCGGGTCGTTGGCTGCGGCAGTGATGGCGTGCATCACCGTCGCTATCTCGTTGCGCGGCGCCAGGATCACGGGCGCCTTGGTCACGAGAACCTCGGGCTCCGAGTGAGCGAGTGCGGCGCTCACTTCGCGATGCCCCACAGAGAGAACCAAGAATCGCGTGGGCCTTCGCCGTACATGCCGAGCAGCACGGCGGCCAGGATCAGCAGCAGCACCAGTGCGCCGACATAAAGGTTGTCGCGGCCGGTGGACGGAAACCAGAGGCCGCCGATGGCCTCGTCGTTGGCGGCCGGCGGGAAGCCGGGCGGCGTGGTGGCGGCGCCGGTCTGCGGGCGCGGCGGGTGGACAAGGCGAACGCTCACGATGCGATCCTTTCGAAGATGAGAAGGGCGATGACGAAGAGGCCGGCGAGGGCGGATACCGCGATCACCGCTGCTTCTTCAACCTGCTGGCGGCGCGGCACTTCGACGAAGAGGCGCGCGGTGCTGGAGCGCTGCCCGGGGCCGAAGGCGTCTTCGAGCGAGCGGGGGAGGCAGCCGGGGCGGTGGTCGTCCGCGTTCACGGTGCCCACCAGCGTGGGCTGGTCGGCGGGCGCGGGGACGAGGGGGAAGGCGTAGCCGAGCTGCTTCACTGGGCGTCTCCCTTCATGGCGCGTTCGATACGCTCGGCCGCTTCCTGCATGCGCAGCGCCGAATCTTCGAATGCGCGCACGAGACGTTCCGCCGTGCCTTCGAGCGACGAGGCAGCGCGGCGCATTTCGTCGGCGGCCTGCTGCATGTTGTGGCCGGCGCGGGCAACGTCTTCCGCGCCCACGAGGGTGATGTGGCCGCTCATGCCGCGCTCCCGGTGGCCTTGGCGATGGCGGCGCGAGAAAGCGCACGGGCCTGTGCCTTCTGCTCTGCTTCGCACGCACGGCACCACGGGGCCAAGCGGCTTGGCTGGCCTGTCTTGGGCTGCGACCGGAAAAAGCCGGTATCAGCAGGCCATTCTTCGTTGCAGCGTGTGCACAGCTTCTCCTCCGGCGCAGCACCGACGCGCAGTCGCTCAGCCACGGCGCCCGTGATCGAGCTGCTATTCAACTGGCCGCACAAGACCATCGCAGTCAGCTCGTCGGCGCAGTAGAAGGTGACGCGGCATTCGTCGCTCGTGCCGACAATGTCGAACACACTCGATCCATCGGAGAGCACGCGCTCGCTGATGTCCCACGAGATCACCGCAGCGTCCGGCGTGTGCTGCGCGGCGCTCACGATGCTTTCCCCTCGGCGTTCACGGGCTGTTGCGCCTCGCGCTCCAGCATGTCCTGGTGCTGGGCCGCGAGCTTTTCGAGCAACTTCGCGCGGGTCTTGGGCTTGCTCTGTAGGGCGCAGAAGGCGAGTTCGATGCCGTCGGCGGTCGAGCCCTGGAAGTCCATCACCATCGTCAGGGTGCGGAGCTTCATGGTCATCGGAATGGCTGGCTTGCGGGCGGTGCTCATGCTGCGCACCATCCGAAGTGAGCCGACATGGCGCGCACGCGGCGCGCATCGGCGTAACGCTGGCGCAATGCCGCGATCTGGCGCTGCAGCTCCAGCCCGTGGGCGATCAGCGTCGCCATCATGCGAGCCTCGCCGAACGGTTGTGCGACAGATCGAGGTTCAGCGCGGCCAAGGCCTGCGTGCGGTCGAGCGCACCGGTGTCCTTTGCGGCCGCATAGCCGCGGTCGAAGGCGATCAGCTGTTCTTCGCTGAAATCGGGGCAGGGGGCCGGCAGTGCTGCTGGCCGGGTGAGGGCTGTGTGCCCTGGGTTGCTGTGCATTTGCGCTCCTCATCGGCTCGAAGTGGCCGTGAGCGGTAATTTAGCGAAACGCAAAATGAAGGTCAATAGCGAAACGCGAAAAGTTTTGCGATACTTTGACCGCCCGGCTTGGTTGGGCGAAAAAAAACCCGCGCGGCGCGGGCGAAGAAAAGGATGTCTATGGAGCAGTCAGCGCGTGCGCAGGAGTTCCTGCGCTCCCTCGACCCAGAGGGTTTGAAGGTCGGCGATGGAGGCGACCATCTGCCGGTGTGGATCGGCGTAGATGCCGAGGCCGGGAGGGTCTACAAGGTCTATGCCAGCGGCCTGGCGACAGGCTTTGGCGATGGCCGCCTGGAAATCACGAATGGTCTGCAGCTGGCGCAATGGCGAGTGCGGCAGGGTGCCCAGGTCACAGCGGGCCGTCAGATCGTTTTGGGTGGTGAGAGCGGTCTTCGAATCGTCGAGGCCGACGCAACACCGATCAGGTCAGCGCGGAATCCACTCTGACATCATGGTGCTGCGGGCAACCCCGTGACCGTCCCCGCCCAGCTCGTTCTGCTTCGGCGCGCGCATCACATACAGGCGATCTGGCCCCGATGCCTGTGCCTGCTTGCTCGCCTTCGCCCTCGCTTCGCTGCGAGTGCTTTCGACCATGTTCAGAATCACCTGTTCGGCTACTTCATCGATGAAGAAGTGGGTGCAATTCACGCATTCGAAGCGCTTCCCGCGATGAGGTCGCTGCGTCTCGACGTAGCTGGCGGGACGGTTGCAAAGAGGGCAGGGCTCTACGCCTGGCATGGTCGTCCTTTTAAGGTGATCAGTACTGTTCGCTCTTCCACACGGTCAGGATCTTTCCGATCACGTGGAAGTCGGGGTTTGCAGGGGAGATGTCGTAGGGCGGGAAGTCTTCCTTGTTCTTAGAGTGAATGCGCAACACGAAGCCTGGCTTGTCGAAATTGGGCACGCGCTGAATGATCTTGATGTAGCCCTGGTCGCCGATCCGAAAGAAGTAGATTCCCTCATGGTCGACCAGCTTGACCCCTCGATCCATGAGCAACGGGTCGCCAGGATTGAACATCGGTTTCATGGACGGGCCGAACCCAGTGACGATGCACAAGTTCTGCAGGCTGGTGTAGACGGGGACGTGCACCCTCAGCCACTCGCGGTCGACTCGCCAGCTCTTGATTTCGCCCGAAGTCTCGCCATCGAGAACCAGGCGTCCGCGGGTGTCCATGCCGCCGCTGATGTCGTACTGGACGATCACAACCTCGTCGGCGGTCGCGTGCGGGGCGGCGGCGGGCGTTGCTGGAGCTACGGCGTTTCCGTTCGCGTTGTGCTCTGTATCCAGCCAACCTTCCGGCTTGCCGGCGGCGACCTCGATACGGCGGGCCGTCTCTTTACGCATGCCACGAGGCTTGCCAGTCTTCGAGTCCTTGGCGCCATCGCGGAGGTTCGCGAACTGCGCGAGCGACATCGCAACTAGTCGTGCGGCTTCCGCTGGGCCTCCTGCCTCCTTCTCCACGAGCTTGAGGTTCAGGCGTCTGATTTCGTCGATGTCCTTCATGGGCAGGCATTCGATAGCAAAACGCGAAAAGCGTATATGCGCGTTGCGCTATTGACGCTTATTTTGCGTAACGCTAAAGTGCAGGGTATGGACCTTCGCACATACCTTTCCGCCGCCCGTCGTGGCGAGGCTTCTCGCCTGAGCAAGAAGATCGGCGTTTCGCCCGTCTTGATCTCGCAGTGGGCCTCCGGCACCCGTCCGGTGCCGGCCGAGCATTGCCCAGCCCTCGAGCTTGAGACAGGCGGCGCAGTGAACTGCGAGGCGCTCAACGCGAGCGAACCGTGGCGCCGCATTGCTGACAAGTCCTGGCCGCACCCGAAGGGGCGCCCGGTGCTGGATTTCGCGCAGCAGGGCGCCTGACCCGTGAGCGAGTTCGAAGCCATAGGCGCGGCTGCGCTCTTCATCGTGATCGTCGGCGTGGTGCTCTGGTGCGCCGGCGTCCTCAACGTGTCGATCGATCGCGACCAGGACGGGGAGGGCTGATGCGCTGTTCCGCCACACCTCACCACCTCATTCCTTCGAAGGCCCGCTGATGCACGTCAAGTCTCTTTCCACGCTCGCTCACGCCGAAGTCGTCGAACTCGCCACGCACGCGGCCGAGCGGGGCGACGACATCGCGCACGCCAACCCGTTTCCGTCGGGCTGCTGGCGCCACACCGTCTTCCGCGACGTGTTCTTCGCGCGCACCGCCGACCTCCAGCCGGTCGGCTGACCACTTCAACCCAACCAGCAATTCCAGATGTCCACCATCGACCATGACCAAGAGCCGGCTTTCGCCCGCGGCATCGCCGGGCCGCTCGGGAAGCTGACCGAAGACCTGAAGACCAAGGTTGACGAGACGACTCACAAGATATTCCTGCAGCACTGCGCCGCGAGCGACACGGACACCTCCACGCTGTTGCGGGACTTCGTTTACATGTGCAGCTACGGGAAGACCTGGCGCCAGATGGTTGCGGAGAGGCTGATTCATGACGGGGAGCGTACCGACGCGATGCGCAAACTGACAGGGCCTTTTGAGGGCCCCGAATTCGGCGCGAAGGGAGCGCGCGCATGCTGATGCAGTGCACCGATGCAGTACTCGACGACGGAACGCCGTTCTTCGCGCCTGCCGCCACCGATGCGCTCGAGCCGCTGATAGGCTCCTACGAGTTCCATCGCCAGCGTATCGCGGATGTCTCTGCATTCCTGGGCGGCGACGTGCCGCGCAGCGTGATGCACTACTTCCTCGATGGCAACCGCAACGAGGACCGCGGGCGCCACAGCCTGGAGGTGTCCGCTGAGCAGCTGTTCGACCAGGACGGGGCCGTCAGCGCGCTCAACGCGGCGTACTGGAGCAAGGCGCTTCAGCTGACCGACGTTTTGGACATGATGCCCCAGCAGCGGCGCAACGAGTGGAATGAGCAGATGCGGGCTCCGCGCGGCCAGAAGAAGGACTGGCACGCCGTGCGCCGCGAGCGGGACCAATGGCCCGAGCGTTTCGATGCCGCCGGCAACTACCTCGATCCCGAGCAGCAGTGGGCGATGCGGCCGCTACCGGACTTCACCGGTGACACGGTGCGCAGCACGTTGTCGTCCCTCATCAACATGCGCTCGCAGTTCCTGGCCGAGCGGGTCGACGGCATCTTCCGTGCGCTCTCCGGCGGTCACGTGACCAACGTGCCCGAGGGCTTCGGCCGGCGGATGATCATTGCGCGCATCCTCACTTGTTACGACACCGTGGAAAGCTCGCGGGTCGGCTACATCAACGACCTGCGCTGCGTGATCGCGAAGTTCATGGGGCGTGGTGAACCCAGGTATCAGGCCAGCGACGAGGTGGTCCGCATTGCGCGTCAGCGCCGCGGCGAGTGGTTGCTGATCGACGGCGGCGCGCTGCGCATTCGTGTCTACAAGGTGGGGACCGCCCATCTCGAGGTGCACCCTGACATGGCGTGGCGCCTGAACATGGTATTGGCTCACCTGCACCCACTCGCGATTCCAGCGCAGTTCCGGATGAAGCCGAAGAAGCAGCCGAAGGCCTTTCGGATGATGGGCCGGCCATTGCCCTTCGCCGTGGTCGAAATGTTGACGCGCATGCGCATCGTGCGCGAGCGCATTCCGGACAGCTTCCCGGAGCGGCATCGCGAGGTGCGCAACGCCCGTGCTTTCGACTTCGGCGAATACGACGCGGCAGTCCGCGCCGCAGCCGAAAAAGTGCTGATGGCGGTCGGCGGCACGCCCGCCGTGCTCGGCAAAGCCTTCGACTACTTCCAGTTCGACTACGAGCCCGGCGACGTGCTCAACGAGATCATCGCGAGCGGCTGCATTCCAGACCAGAAGTCGCACCAGTTTTACCCAACGCCTGGTCCAGTGGCGCGCGCAGCTGTCGAGCTGGCCGACGTGCAGCCTGGGCACGCCGTGCTCGAGCCCAGCGCGGGGCAGGGTGCGCTCGCCGAGCACCTCACAGCTGGCGACCTCACCTGCATCGAGATCGCGCCATTGCACTGCGAAATTCTGCGTGCGAGAGGATTCAACGTCGTACAGGCGGACTTCGTTCTCTGGGCAGACGCTCAACATCCCGACGGCGCGCGCTTCGACCGGATCGTCATGAACCCGCCCTACAGCGAGGGCCGCTGGAAGCGGCACACAGAGCGGGCGGCTGGGCTGCTCAAGCCGCGCGGCGTACTGGTGGCGGTGCTGCCTGCATCGGCGCGCGGCAAGGCCTACCTGCCCGGCGGCGCGACGCACTGGTCGGAGGTGCTCGAGAACCAGTTCGAAGGAACCACCACCGACGTGGTGTTGATGAAGTGGGAGGCATCTTGATGGACTGGCTCAACCGCTGCCACTTCGGGGACGTGCGTGTCGTGCTGCGCCAGATGATTGCTGACGGCGTGCAGGTGCATGCCATTGTGACCTCTCCGCCGTACTGGGCCCTGCGTTCCTATCTTCCGGATGGGCACGCCGACAAGGCGTTCGAGATCGGCAGCGAGCCCACGCTGCAGGAGTTCGTCGCGACCATGGTTGAGGTGTTCGACCTGTGCCGCCGGGTGCTGCGCGATGACGGAACCATGTGGATGAACATGGGTGATAGCTACGCCACAGCTTCGGGGCCGCAGCCGAGCGACGGCGGCGATGTCGGCCGTAGGGAAGGGCAGAAGCGCAAGCCAGCGCGAGGCACCTTGAAGCCCAAGGATCTCGTGGGGCAGCCGTGGCGGCTCGCGTTCGCATTGCAGGATGCCGGCTGGTGGCTGCGCCAGGACATCGTTTGGCACAAGCCGAACCCGATGCCCGAGAGCGCGAAAGACCGCTGCACGAAGGCGCACGAGTACCTGTTCCTGATGGCCAAGTCAGAGCGCTACTACTGGGACTTCGACGCGATGCAGGAGCCCGTGACCGGCGGTGCGCATGCGCGCCGCTCGGCTGAGGCATTGGGCCTGAAGCGACCCGGCTTTGGGCACGGCTACGACGCAGAGGCGAAGCCACGCTACAAGACGCCGGACGGCTGGGCCACTCACGCAGGCTCGCACGGCGCCTTTCACAAGGACGGCCGAGAGAAAGGGCTGTACCCGGCGCTTCCGCCAAAGCGCGCGGAGGCTGGCAACGACAGTGCCTACGGCGACGGCAAGAGTGAGCGCATGGGGCGCGGCCCAGGCTGGCGCGCGCGCAAGTTGGCTGAAGCTGGAAGTGGAACGAAGTTGAACGCCAGCTTCGACGAGGCCGTCGCAGACCTGGTGGCGACGCGCAACCGCCGCAGCGTCTGGACGATCCCGAGCGAGCCATACAAGGGCGCGCACTTCGCCACGTTCCCCCGTGCCCTCATCGAGCCTTGCATCCTGGCCAGCTGCCCGGCCGGCGGCATCGTCCTCGACCCATTTTTCGGTTCCGGCACCACCGGGCAGGTCGCCCAGCAGCTGGGCCGTCAGTTCATTGGCATTGACCTCAATGCAGCGAACGAGCCGCTTCAGGCCGACCGCCTGCGTCAGCAATCTCTTCGACTGGAGGCCGCGTGACTGCAGCACTGACCATCAAGCGTCCACTTCTGGTGGCCCGGCAACACGCCGCACAGTTCACGCCGGCCTTCATGGCCTACCTGCCCGAGAACCTGCATGTCTACGACGCCTTCGAGAGCGAGGCCATGCGCGTGGCGCGCCGCGGCTTCGAGCACTACAGCGCGCGCACCATCATCGAGGTGCTGCGCCACAACTCGGCGCTGGCCGAGCGCGCGGGCCCGTGGAAGCTGAACGACTGGCACACGCCATACCTGGCGCGCCTGTTCGCGCTGCTGAACCCGGCTTTCGCCGGCCTGTTCGAGTTTCGCGTCACGAAGGCCGTGGGCCGCGGCCGCGCTGCTGCAGCGAATGATCCATCGATGGGGGGCGCGGACTGACGTGACGAAGACAGTTCCATACCCCGCAGACACCCGCGCGAAGGGCTGGCGCTTCGAGCTGGACCACGAGCGCATCGAACAGTCGGACACCTGGGCATTGGCGCCCGCCGATGTGCGCCCATGGCTGCTGATGCTGTGGCTCTCGGCTTGGCGCCAGGAGCCCTGCGGCTCGCTGCCCAACGAAGATGAGCTGATCGCGGTGCGCATCGGCATGCCCATGAAGACCTTCGCCAAGGTGCGCTCCAAGCTCATGCGCGGCTGGTGGGAGGCCGAGGACGGCCGCCTGTACCACGACACGGTCACGAAGCGTGTCCTGGAAATGCTGTCCGCCCGCGAGGCGGAGCGCCGCCGGAAGGCTGAGTACCGCCAACGGAAGGAGGCGGAAAGGACGGGTCTGTCCCATGGGACAGCCGACGGACACCAGCAGGACGACACCCGGAGTGACACCGGGAGAGACGGCACCGGAACCGGAACCGGAACCAGTACCGGTAAAGAAGAAACCACCACCACCTCCCGAACTACGGCCGGAGAGGTGGGGGGTGATCGGCAAAGCCCAACGAAGGCGGGGTCCATCTGCAAGGCCATCCGAGCGAAGGGCATCGCCGATGTGGGCCCGTCGAACCCGGAGCTTCTGGCCCTCATCGCCAAGGGCGTGCCCGTCGAGACGTTCGAGGCCGCGGCCGAAATCTGCGCCAAGGCCACGCCTCCCAAGGGCTTCGCCTATCTGCTCGGCATCGTCAAGCGCCAGCTCGGCGAGGCCGCGGCCATCGCTTCCGGCGTCGGCATGCCCGCGAAGCCCTGGGACGAGTCCCGCACGTCCATCGAGGCGAAGGGCGAGGAGGTCGGCGTGGGCCGTTGGAACGAGCACGACCTGAGCGTCAACCGCGAAACCTTTCCCCAGTACACGGCCCGCGTGCGCCGGGCCGTCGAGCAACGACAAGGAGAACCCGCATGACCAGCATCGCGCACGTCGCCTCCATCGCACTCGGCGCTCAGCGCCGCCTGCACGTCCTCTCGTGCGCCGAGCGCCAGCTGCGCGGCCAGGGGCAGCTGTCCACCGCGGCCGCGCACGGCATCAGCGCCTACCGCGCTGTCGAGCGCAGCAGCCTCGACGTTTGCGCCGAGAACCTCGCCAACCTGGCTCCGGCAAACGACGGTGCCTTCACCCCAACCCCGGAGCCCGAACTGGCATGACCACGCGCCGCCCCAAGTTTGAATTCGACGCCGACGAGGTGTTCGCCCGCATCCGCACCAAGCCGGTTCGCTGGAATGACCTCGCAAGGACCAAGACTGCACGCAGCCAACTGCGACCGATCATCGACAACCTGCTGGCCAGCGGCGCCGTCAAGTTCGTGCGCCTTGGTGGCAGTCGGCACCTTGCTGCAGCAGCTTGGAACCCGTCGAAGCAGGAGGAGCTGGACGAGATCTACGGGCGCTGCCGGGCGGTCGACGGCTGCATGCTGTGGACCGGGCGCATCGACCCTGACCGTGGTCCGGCCATGTACGCCGCATGGGGCGGAACCGAGCGCTCTGCTCGTCGGCGTGTCTGGGGAATCCGGCAGCGCAAGCTCGACCGCGCGAGCACCATTGCGATGACCTGCGCCAACCCCTCCGACTGTGTGCTGTTCGAGCACATGCAGCGTTCCAACAGCGGCGCGAAGATGAAGGGCAAGCCCAAGACCCTGCTACACCGGATTGCCATCGCGACAGCGAAGCGCAAGACCTCGGGAAAGCTCACGGACGAGAAGGTCGCGCGCATCCTCGAGGGTGATGAGAGCACCAGGTGCCTCGCACGTGAGCTGGACGTGAGCCAAGCCACGGTACAGGCAGTGCGCTCGCGTGATCGCTGGCGCAGCTACCGTGCGACGCCGTTCTCTGGCCTCGACGCCGCCAACGATTCGGGGAGGCGCCGCGCATGAGCTGCCCGAACTGCGACCTGGCTGCCGTGCGCGCCGATCACCCGGGCTACACGGCCAACTGCCGCGAGTGCCTTGCCCGTGGCATTGCCAACGGCCCCGAGTTCTGGCGCTCGCGCCAGGACGGTGCCATGAGGCCCGAGTACGTCTCCGCGCTCAAGAGCATCTGGGGCGAAGACTGGGAGGCTGGCAACGCGGCTGTGAAACCGGCGCACGTGCGGTTGCGCGCGCTGCGCACTTCGCTGCAGGGGGCGCTCCTGTGACGGCGCGCATCCTTGGCATGGACCCTGGCGCCAGCACGGGGCTGGCCTGCTACGAAGACGGCGTGCTGACTTGGCTGCGCACCATCGAGCCGCACGCCATCGATCACTTCCTTCGCGACCTGATGCCGGCGCGCGTGGTGTTCGAAGACAGCCGTCTCGAGAAGCGGGCGTGGAATGCGCGCACGAAGAAGGACTACGGCGCGGCGCTGGCCACGGCTCGTTCGCTGGGCCAGGTGGACGCCTGGTGCAGCTTGATCACTTCGATCTGCGCCAACCTGGGCATCCCTGCCCACGGTATCAGCCCGACCGCGAAGGGCGCCAAGTTGGACGCGGCCGCCTTCGCCGTCGTCACTGGCTGGACCGCGCGCAGCAACCAACACGAACGCGACGCCGCGATGCTGGCGCGCCTTTACCGGAGATCGATTCGATGAGCGACCTTGCCCTGCATGTTGTCTGGCCGGACCAGGAGCGTGCGCGCTCCAGCTTCCTCGAGCGCGTGGCTCCGTGGTGCAAGCAGCAGTGGGCCGCTGGCCGCCGCCTGGAGCTGGAAATCCGGTTGCACGAGGACGCCAAGACCGACCGCCAGCGGAAGTACTACCACGGCGTGGTGCTGAAGACGATTGCGACCCAGGCGCGGCCGCAGGGCGCGCAGTTCCCGCTTGCGGTGTGGAAAGAGCATTTCCGCGCCGAGTACCTGGGCCACAAGACCGTCACGACGAAGAACCCGCTCACCGGCAAGAAGGTGCGCCGGCGCGAGCGTGTCAGCACCGAAGACCTCGGCGTGAAGGGCTACAGCCAGCTCATCGACCGAGTGAGCGCCTTCGCCGCCACCGAGCTGGGCGTGAGCTTCCCCGCCAGCTACGAGCAATGGGAGCGCATGCAGGTGGACCCGGACACCGGCGAGATCGTCGGGGCCATCACCGCATGACAGCAGTCTTCATCGCATGGATGCACGACCCTTCGCCACTGGTCGGCCTGGGCGTCATCGTGGGCCTGATCGTCGCCATCGTTGAGGAGTGGTGGTGCAAGAAATGACAGCAACCCGATTCCCGCGCCCGGCCGTGGCGCAGCTCGACGGCGGCATCACCCATGCACAAGCGATGGAGGTGCATCGCCGGTACTTCGAGAGCATGCAGGCCGTGCCGACCATCGCCTACGAAATGAACATTGCCTACGTTGTCGCGTGCGACGTCATGGATGGCAAGGCGTGGCCCGGCGTGCGGGAGCACTGGGTAGATCGGGTTCTGCCATGAAGCGCATCCTCTTCGGCCTGGACTACGACGACACCTTCACCGCCGACCCGGATCTGTGGCGCCAGTTCATCGCGACGGCGCAGGCGCGCGGCCATGCTGTGGTGTGCGTCACAGCGCGCCGCACGCCGCCCGACTTCGCGCGCGAGCCGCGCATGCCTGACAGCGTGCCCATCGTGTGCACGGGCGGCCAGCCCTACAAGAAGCACGCGGCGGCCAAGGCCGGCTTCGCCGTGAATGTGTGGATCGACGACATGCCGGGCCTGATAGAGCCGTCGCTGGTGCTGGACTTCGGCCTATGAAGCGCAGCACGCCCATGAAGCGAACCGCGTTCAAGCGACCTCGGCCCAAGGTCGTCGGCGTGGACCTGGCCGCGGGCCCGGACATCACGGTGCTGGTCCGCGTGCAGCAGGTGTCGGGCCACATCGTTCGCATGGCTGCGATCAACGATGCGGACTTCCGGGGCGGCATGCCGAAGACCGAGGCACAGCGCAACCCGGCGCTCTTGGCGATGGCGCGCGGCCAGCGCTGCCTGCTGACTGTGCCCGGCGTCTGCCGGCCGGACCCGGCCACCACGGTCGCGTGCCACAGCAACCAGTCGGTGCACGGCAAGGCCGGCGCGCGCAAGGCAGACGACCAGTGGCACGTGTATGGCTGCGACGCCTGCCACCGCTGGCTCGACCAGGGCCCAGCGCCGGCGGCCGAGAAGATCGAGCGCTTCGCCGCGGCTCACAGCTGGATGGTTTCCATCTGGCACGACATCGTTGCCGGCATGCAGTCGGCGACGCCGAAGGAACGGAAGGCCGCCCAGTGGGCGCTCGACCGCATTGAACCCAGACGAGGAGAAAAAATAAATGGCTGATGCCCGGAAATCAACAACCGCACTGGTGCTCGAGGCCGTGCAAGACCTGCACGCCAAGGAGCAGATCGTTACCCGCGAGACGCTGGCCGAGCTCACCGGCCTGAAGCTCACGGTGATCGACGACCGCCTTGGCACGCTGGTCGACGACGGTGCCATCCTGCGCGTGCAGCGCGGGGTGTTCGTGCCGGCACAGCAGCACCCGCCGGCCCGGCCCATGTCGAAGACGGTCATGCCCG
This sequence comes from Variovorax sp. EBFNA2, assembly GCF_033802765.1. Classification (NCBI taxonomy): domain Bacteria; kingdom Pseudomonadati; phylum Pseudomonadota; class Betaproteobacteria; order Burkholderiales; family Comamonadaceae; genus Variovorax; species Variovorax sp. EBFNA2. The sequence continues at coordinate 3,754,104 of NZ_CP138496.1, read as the reverse complement.
ACGGCATGGTCAAGATCGAGATCGGCGACGAGGTGCTCCAGCTGACGCCCCGTGAAGACCGGGCGCTGGCGAACCTGATGGCCGGCGCTGCTGCGCAGGCCGTGGCCATCGAGACGGGCCGCAACACCGCCATCCTGGCCGCGGAGCTGGGCGAGCAAATCAAACAGCTGCGGCGTCAAGTCTCGGCGCTGGAGGCCAAGGTGGACCCGAACCAGGCCCAGCTGTTCGAGGCCCCGGCCCGGGCGGTCAAGCCGGCGGCCAATGGCGCACGCTACGGCTGACGGTGGAAGGCCTGCATCCGCAACGGAGCGGGCTAGATTCGCTCGCTCCCGTGATAGCCCTCAAGCGTCTCGCGCGCGGGCACCAGGACCCAGGTCTGGGCGTAGTCGAGAGCGCCGCCGAGGCCATCGTCGATGCGTTCGATGCCGCCGAAGGTCCAGAAGTCCACACTCATCTCGATAGGCTGGATGTCCCACAGGGGCGGTGGTGCCGGCGCCTTGGGGTCGACCATGTACATGCGCCCGACCTGCGCAAAGCGGTGCAGGGGCGCCAGGTGCTGGGTCGTGATCAGTAGGAAGCCCCGGAACGGCCGCAGCCGGCCGCGCTGCCAGCCAGGAATAACCCGCCCGGCATCCCGTGACCGCACCATGTCCATGATCTGCATTCGGCTCATGCTGTATAAATATACAGTATTACTTTTGGGCGCGAAATGAAGGTTTCTGAGCTGGCGGGCGAGACGCTGGAGCGGTGGGTGGCGAGCGCGCTGGGAGAGGCGCCGGGCACGCCGTACACCACGAACTGGGCCGGCTTTGCCCAAGCACTGGAGCGGCACGCCATTCACGTCGCGCCGATGCCGGGCAAGCACTACCAGTGGTGCTCCGTCGTGGTGGGCAAACCAGGCGGACGTCTTCCCGAGGGGCGAGGTGGGTGGATGGAGGGACCGGGCCCGCTGGTGGCCGTGTGCCGCGCCATCGTGTCGGCGCGCAATGGGAGCGAAGTGCCAGACGACCCCCTGTAGGGCGCGCATCTGTCCGGCAGCCGTCGCACACTGCACTCGCGGTGTGGCGCACCGGTAGCGCGCAGGGCTCATAACCCAGAGGTAGGCGGTTCGATTCCGTCCTCCGCAACCAGACACCATGAAGATGGCCCCCGGAAGGGGAAGCCGCCAGCGGATTCCGCCCATGTGGTGGTGCAGCTGGCGCCGGGCGGCAACCGGCCTCGATACTTTGTGAAGCGTGACTGCCGGACGTACCTGCATTCGACCCGGGCAACGGGTGAAGGGACGGAGGAAGGGAAGGGGAGAGCCGAGGCGAGCAGGCGCCGGCCCCACGGATGCCCCGAGTCGGGGCCATCATCGAAGCAGCGGCGTGGAAGGACACGCACGGCCACAAGGCGGTCCGCAACCTTGTGGGTCAACCGACAAGGCCCTGAGCCGGTTTCAAGTCCGGCCTGCTTCGATGATGGTGAATGCGCAGGCTGATGCGCGGCGAATGGAAGCAACCAGGTGGACAGACATCCTAGGCCGGAGCGCCGGCTGCCATGAAAACATGCGCGCCACCCTGAGCCGGGAAGCCAGCACCGGCCACCATCGACACCCCCTGTAGGGATTCGCCGCCTGGCGGTCCCGCGAGAACATTCCCTCGGCGCTTTTGCCGGACAGTTGTCTCCTCGCCTGCTACCTTGCGGGTGATTCGCCCGCCGGGTTCGCTCGGCGGGCTTTTTTCAACTATGGGGCGTACTGCCGCCACACTTTCCAGATGGTCTTCGCAGGCATGACACCGAACCACTCGCCGCAGTCGATGAAGGCCAGCTCATGCTCGTTGAACAGCTTCACTCCAATACGGTGGAGCGTTGATTGTTCAAGCTGCTTCCTACCTGCGAGATTCCGCAGGTCTTCCTTGAAGATGCAGAACTTCCCGCGCTTCTTCCCTCCGAACTCTTCGCGATAGAGATTGGCGAGACGCTCGGCGATCTCCTGAGGGGTTGGATACGGCATTGCGATGGCCTCCAGTGGTTGTTGTGCCCCGATCATCCCCTGAAAGGGCTTCACCTTCAGGTGCGAGCACACCCCTGTAGGGTTCGACCCCTCGCCGTGCGCCCGGAACACTCGCGAGCATGGCAACTCGCAAGCCGGCCAAGAAGCCAGCCCCCGCAACGAAGAAGACCACCAAGACCCCCGCCGCCCTGAAGAAGGCTGCGGGTGTTCCTGCGCGCAAGAAGGCAGCAGCCGCGCCTGTGAAGCCCAAGAGGGCACCGCGGAAGGTCAAACCCGCACCTGTCGAGAGCCCACAGGTCAGCCTCACCCCCCTGCAGCAGCGCTTCATCGACGAGTACCTCGTGGACCTGAATGGCACGCAGGCAGCCATCCGGGCGGGCTACAGCGTCGACACCGCACGGCAGATGGGTTCCGAGAACCTGTCAAAACCGTACATATGGGCTGCCATCGCTGATGCGCGGAAGCAGCAGCAAGAGCGAACCCAGGTCAATGCTGATCGCGTGGTGACGGAAGCGTGGAACATCATGGTGGCCGACCCGCGCGAGCTGGTGCAGGTCAAGGTCGGGTGCTGCCGGCATTGCCACGGTGAAGGCTTCAAGTTCCAGCGCACCATCGGCGAGTTCAACCACGACCAGGAGCACCACGCCGCGAAGGCTGGCAGCCTGGCTGACTTCGACGAGAAGGGCGGCATCGGCTTCGACCCGCTCAAGCCACCGCATCCAGCTTGCCCGGACTGCGGCGGCGACGGCTATCCACGCACCGTGCTGGCCGACACGCGCCTGCTGTCGCCCCGAGCCCTCGCGCTCTACGCCGGCGCCAAGATGACGAAGTACGGCATCGAGATCGCCATGCACGACAAGGGCGCGGCGATGGAGAAGCTGTTCAAGCACCTGGGCCTGTACGAGAAGGACAACCAGCAGAAGACCGACCCGCTCGCATCGCTGCTGCATGCCATTGCGAAGGGCAACGGCAACGGGTTCAAGCCCGTGGCAGACGACCCGGAGCACGACGGGGACTGATCGGTGGCTGTCGTCTCCGACACCCCTCTGCTGCCCCTCCCAACGAACGAGGAGGAGCTGCAGCGCTGCCTGGCAGATCCAGAGTGGCGGGTCTTCAGCGGATGCCTCTACAAGATCATGGTCAAGGGCGACGACAAGGTCGGCCCTGATGGCCAGATCGAGGAGGGCGACTCCTACGTGCTGCCGTTCCGGCCCAACCGGGCCCAGAAGCGATTCGTCCGGCGGCTGTGGCATCGGAACCTCATCCTGAAGGCGCGACAGCTCGGCTTCACCACGCTCATCGCCATCCTGTGGCTCGACCACGCGCTGTTCAATGCCGACCAGCGCTGCGGCATCATTGCCCAGGACCGCGAGGCGGCCGAGACGATCTTCCGGGACAAGGTCCGCTTCGCCTACAACAGCCTGCCGGAGGAGATTCGCGACCGCTTTCCGCTGGCGCGCGACAGCGCGGTCGAGCTGCTGTTCGCGCACAACAACAGCAGCATCCGCGTGGCCACGTCCATGCGCTCGGGCACGATTCACCGGCTGCACGTTTCCGAGTTCGGGAAGATCTGCGCGAAGTTCCCAGACAAGGCGCAGGAGGTGGTCACGGGCTCGATCCCGGCCGTGCCCACCACTGGCATCTTGGTCATCGAGAGCACGGCCGAGGGCCGCGACGGCGCCTTCTACAAGATGGTGCAGGACTCGCAGGCCACGCACGCCAGCAAGGCCAAGCTGACGCCGCGCGACTACCGCTTCCACTTCTACGCCTGGTGGCAGGAGCCGCGGTACCGGCTCGACAGCACCACGGTGGCGATCAGCCGCGAGGAACACGAGTACTTCGATGGCATCGAGACGGCAATGGACTGCCGGATCGACCTCGACCAGCGTGCCTGGTACGTGGCCACGAAGCGGGCCGACTTCGCCGGTGCCGAGGAGAAGATGTGGCAGGAATACCCGTCCACCCCGGACGAGGCTTTCCAGATCAGCACCGAAGGCAACTACTACGCCAAGGACATGCTGGCCCTGCGCCGGCGCGGCGGCGTGACCCGCGTGCCGGTGCTCGACGTGCCCGTCAACACCTTTTGGGACATCGGAAACAGCGACGGCTGCGCCATCTGGTTCCACCAGGACCTGCGCGGCGAAGACCGTTTCATCGACTACGAGGAGGCGCACAACGAAGATCTGCGCTTCTACGTGGTCGAAATGCGCAAGCGTGGCTACCTCTTCGGAACGCACTTCCTGCCGCACGACGCGGACCACAAGCGGCTCGGTGACACCAACCGCAGCACGAAGGAAATGCTGCAGGACCTGATGCCCGGTGAGCGCTTCCTGGTCGTGCCGCGCGTGACCGAACTCATCACGGGCATCAACACCACGCGGAAGCACATGAAGGGCGCCTACCTCGACGAGGGCCGGTGCAAGAAGGGCATTGCTCGGCTCGAGGGCTACCGCAAGAAGTTCAGCCGCGCCGACAACCGCTACATCGACCAGCCCGACAAGTCCAACGGGTGCAGCGAGGGCGCCGACGCATACCGACAGTGGGCCCAGGCCAAGGAGCTGGGGATGCTGGAGAGCGCCGCGGGCACCAAGGGCTACCAAGAAGCGCCGCCAGCGGACTGGCGAACCTGAGGAACAACATGACGAACGACACTACCACCACCACCAACGAACTGCTGGCCGACGCCGAGCGGCCCATGAGCACCGAGGACTACGAGTCCATCCTGTTCGAAATCGAACAGCAGGCAGCGTGGCGGGCGACCGCCGACAAGGAGATGGACTACGCCGACGGCAATCAGCTCGACAGCGAACTCTTGCGCCGCCAGCAGGCGCTCGGTATTCCGCCGGCCGTCGAGGACAACATCGGACCCGCGCTGCTGTCTCTCCAGGGCTACGAGGCACGCACGCGCACCGACTGGCGCGTGACGCCCAACGGACAAGCGGGCGGCCAGGAGGTGGCCGCCGCGATCAACTTCCGGCTCAACGAAGCCGAGCGGCAGAGCAAGGCCGACAAGGCCATGTCCGAAGCCTTCCGCTCGATGATCGCGTGCGGCATCGGCTGGGTGGAGGTCACGCGCGACAGCGATCCGTTCGGCTATCCGTACCGGTGCCGCATGGTCCACCGCAACGAGATCCACTGGGACATGACGACGACCGACCCGGACAAGTGGAGCTTCCTGCGCCGCCAGCAGTGGACACGCCCGGAGCGGTTGGCTCGGATGTTCCCAGCGCACGCGGAACTGATCACCCAGGTGTCGAAGGCGGGCCCGGCCTGGCACGACACGTTCGCCAACCTCGACGGTGGCGCGTCGACGGGCCTGCAGAACGCCTGGAACACTGCGCGCGCGTGGACCTGGGACGAGAACCGCTGGTACAACCTGACCAGCCGCGAGGTGTGCGTCGCTGAGGTCTGGTACCGCCGCTGGTCTGACGTGATGGTGCTGAACCTGCCCGACGGCCGTGTGGTCGAGTTCGACGACAGCAACCGGGCCCACCTGGTGGCCGCCAGCCTGGCGCGGTCGCAGCTTCGAGCAGCCGTCGTGCCGCGCGTGCGCCGTGCGTTCTGGCTCGGGCCCTACCTGCTGCTGGACGGCCCGACGCCGTTCCCTCATCGTTCCTTCCCCTACGTGCCTTTCATCGCCTTCCAGGAGGACATGACCGGCATCCCCTACGGCTACGTGCGGGGCATGAAGTACGCGCAGGATGCGATCAACAGCGGTGCCAGCAAGCTGCGCTGGGGCATGAGCGTGGTCCGCGTCGAGCGCACGAAGGGCGCGGTGGACATGACCGACGAACAGCTGCGCCGGCAGATCGCGCGGCCCGATGCCGACGTGGTGCTCAATGCCGAGCACTTCAGGAACAACCCTGGCGCCCGCTTCGAGGTGAAGCGCGACTACACCCTGAGCGAGCAGCACTTCCGCCTGCTGGACGACAGCCGCGCAACCATCGAGCGCACGAGCGCGATCACCTCGGGCTTCATCGGGCGCCAGGGCTCGGCGCGCTCGGGCGTTCAGGAGCAGACTCAGGTCGAGCAGTCGAACCAATCCATCGCCGACGTGATGGACCATTTCAAATCGGCACGGCAGCTCGTGGGCGAGCAGCTCATGGCAATGGTGGTGGAAGACATCGGGGAAGAGGAGACGACCGTGGTCATCGAGGGCGATGCGCTGCGCGAAGACCGCACCGTGGTGCTGAACCGGCTCGAGAAGGACGCAGCGGGCTACACCTACCTGAGCAACGACCTGCAGCGCACGCGCCTGCTTGTCAGCCTCGAGGACGTGCCCAGCACCAGCAGCTTCCGCGGCCAGCAGCTCAACTCCATGTCCGAGGCGGTCAAGAGCCTGCCCGCGCAGTATCAGGCCGCGGCCATGCCGTTCCTGGCCAGCCTCATGGACGTTCCCTTCAAGCGCGAACTGGTGGAGGCGCTGCGCGCGGCGGGTCAGCAGGCCTCGCCCGAGGAGATCGAGAAGCAGATCCAGGAGCGCGTGGCCCAGGAGATCAAGATGGCGGGCCACGACCTGAAGGCGCGCGAGCTGGACATGAAGGAGCGGCTGACCGACGCCCAAATCGAGAAGTTGATGGCCGATGCCGTGCAGGTGGGCGTGCAGGCCGCCTTCGCGGCGATGCAGGGTGGCGCGCAGGTGGCACAGATGCCGATGATCGCTCCCATCGCCGACGCCATCATGCAGGGCGCTGGCTACCGGCGGCCGAGCCCGGGCGGGGACGATCCGAACTTCCCGACACCGGCGCAAACGGCGGCGATGAACATCAAGAGCCCCTATATCCAGGGGCAAGACCAGAAGCAGCCGGCGGCCGTGGCCCAAAAAGAGGCTGCTGCAGCCGCGGCGCCGGTGCGCGAGAACACCAGCCCGACATTCCCTCCGCGGCCGCAGACGGGCTCGTTGGGCATGGACGGTATCGAGACCGCACGTGCTTTTGACAATTTCGATGTCACATCAGCGTAGCGAGTGCGGAGCCCCAATGTGTGTCGGTGTGCGGAGGATGCGAGATCGAAACCGGGTCGCTCAAATGAGGTACTGCACAATCGCGACAACCTGTACCAACCCGTAACGCCATGGATCGCATCACAAAATCACTGCTGGACGAGTCATCTGCGGAGCACGACCTTTCTTCCCTCGCCGAAGACAAGCGGTTCGAGCATTTCGCAGCCCTCTTGACAGTTGGCAGATTCGTTTCAGAAGCGCTCGACACCACAGATGTAGTCATTGGGGCATCTGGCGATTCTGGAATTGATGCGATTGCCATTATTGCGAATGGCGCGCTAATAGAGAATTCTTCTGAAATTGATGAGCTGGCTGAGCGAAATGGTTATTTGGATGTAACCTTTGTATTTGTTCAGGCTGAGCGGTCCTCTGCATTTGAGACTGCAAAGATTGGGCAATTTTCCTTCGGGGTGCAAGATTTTTTCAAAGAGAAGCCTTCGCTGCCCCGCGGGCGGGATGTTATCGAACTCGCAAATATAATGTCGGCTGTTTATAAGCAAAGCAGCAAATTTAAGCGTGGAAACCCAGTGTGTCGTATGTACTACGTGACCACTGGCACGTGGACTGGAGACGCTGCATTGGAGGCGCGACGTAAGGCTGCGATAGATGATCTCACTGCGCTGAGGATATTTAGGACAGTGGAGTTTCAACCCGTAGATGCTGAAGGTATTCAGCGTTTGTACCGGGAAAGTAGAAATTCCGTTTCCCGGGAGTTTGAGTTTGCTCAAAAAACTGTGATTCCAACGATTGAAGGCGTAACTGAAGCATATGTAGGTCTGTTGCCTGCGCGTGAATTTTTACGGCTGATAGAAGACGAGAGTGGGGAAATGCTTAAAGGCATTTTTTATGACAACGTGCGTGACTGGCAAGACTTCAATGCAGTCAACAGTGAAATGCGAAGTACATTGGAGTCAAAAAATACCCGAGCCCGTTTTGCGCTTATGAATAACGGTGTCACTGTCATCGCTAAGACGATGCGGACGACGGCCAACCGGTTTTACATTGAAGATTATCAAGTCGTGAATGGCTGTCAAACGAGTCACGTAATTCACGATCAGAGAGCTTCAATAGATGATTCTGTAATGATTCCATTGCGATTGATCGCAACGCAAGACGATGAGATTATTGGGTCTATCGTTAAGGCGACAAATCGCCAGACGGAGGTTCGCGAAGAGCAACTACTGGCTCTTTCGGACTTTCAAAAGAAACTTGAAGCCTACTTCAATGCCTTTGAAGAAGGTCAGCGGCTCTATTATGAGCGTCGCTCGCGTCAATATAGTAATGCGGGAGGCATCGAAAAAACACGCATTGTCACCCCGGGGGGACTTATTCGTGCCTATGCTTCAATGTTTTTAGAAGAGCCGCATCGTGCAACGAGAAGTTATCGACGAATCCTTGATCGTGTAGGCGTCGATCTTTTTGCCGAAGGGGACAAACTCGAACCCTATTACCTTGCAGCCCTCGCAGCATATCGATTGGAATACCTCTTTAGAAATCAAGCTTTGCATGGAAGCTTGAGGGCGGCGCGGTATGAAATTCTTCTGGCCGTTCGGTTGTTGGAGATGCCTTCTCCTTTGCCGCGAATGAACTCTCATGACATGGAGCGGCTATGCAAGCAGTTGAGCGCCAAGCTATGGGATGCAGGTGAAGCAGAACAAATATTCGCAAAAGCTTCAACTATGGTCTTGAAGGCGGCAAATGGTGACTTGGACGCGGCCTCACTGAGGACGGAACCCTTTACCGACGCGCTCAAAGCATTTAGCACGCCTCCACGGAGACCTCCAGTCAAGCGCACTCGGTTGAATTGAAGCGCTAAGTCAGATTCGCCTCACAGACTGCGTTGATAGCCGCCCTCGAGGCGGCTTTTTCGTTTCTACCCCCTGTAGGGTTTCCCGAGTAGGCACATCCTCGGCAAAGTCACTCCCAAGCGAGACGCGAAAGCGATTCGTGAAGCAGCCCGCTCGTGAGAGCCGGCGCCTCCCTCGAAAGAGAGCGGGGCAATCCCACTGCTGGAGGTGTGCAGGGTGGGGCGAAAGCCCTACCCAGCGCTCCGAATGCTGATGTCCTTTGCTGCCACAGCGAAATGTGGCGGACATGCATGACCACAAAAGTTGAACAGTTCATTGCAACGCACGCGGAAAGCGGCGGACTGAATCCGGAACAGGCGGCCCAGCTTCTCGAGCTGACCGTAGAGGGCGATACCAGCGCGCAAGCGCCGGAACAGGTGACGCAGCCCGACGCCACCACTGAACCCGATCAGGCTGCAGCACCTGCTGCGCAGACGCCGAACAACGGCGAACAACAACCCGCTGCCGAACAGCAGCCAGACCCGGCCACGGCCGTGATCCTGGCGAAGGACGGCAAGCACACCATCCCGTACCAGAAGTTGGTGGACGCCCGCGAGGGCGAACAGCGATGGAAGGCGACGGCGGAAGCGACGCAGGCAAAGCTCCTGGCCCTCGAGGCCGAAGCCCAGCAGCGTGCTGATGCCGGCCAGGCGCCGACGAACCAGGACAAGCAGGTGGCGGCCGCGCAAGCGGCCATCGATGCAGGTGCTGATCCGGCGCTCTTCGGAGACTTCTCCGAGGAGTCCTTGGCCAAAGGCATCGAGTCCCTTGTGGATGCCCGAGTGGCGGCCCGAGTGGATGCGGAAGTGGCGAAGGCGCTGGCTCCCCTGCGAGCGCAACAGGCACAGACCGCTTCCACCGGCCACATCGATGCGATCTACAAGGCGCACCCCGATGCGGATTCGATGGTGGAGAGCGCGGAACTGAATGCGTGGATCGACACGCAGCCCAGCTTCGTGCGCGATGGCTTTCGCGATGTCCTCAAGCAGGGCACCTCGCAACAGGTCATCGAGTTGTTCGATTCGTTCAAGAAGGCGACGAATGCAGTGAACGAGCCCGCGCCGTCGAGCGCGGGTAAGGCAACTGCGCCGAAGGCTGCAGTAGCCGTCCCCGCAACGCTGTCGGATCTCCCCGGCGGCCGAGCAGGTCCGGCAAGCGCAGACGAGGTGCTGGACAGCCTGTCCGGGCCTGACCTGACCGAGCGCCTCATGGCGATGACGCAGGACCAGCGCGACGCATTTTTGAACCGTCGCGGCTAACGCCGCGCAAGGCACCGCCGGGATGGCGGAGCCCTTCCCATCGAAGGAGATTCGCATGACCGCGACCAAGACGCACATGGCAGTGGGCGACCCCAATGCCATGATTCAGCAGGCAGCTGGCCTATTCGCCACGCACTGCGCACGCAACAGCACCATCGCTCGCCTGACCGGCAAGATGCCCAAGGGCGAGGCCGGCGCGACCGCGACCATCCGCAAGCAGACCACGCAGCACATGCCCATCGTGCGCGCGCAGGATCTGGGCAAAGGCACCGGCGACGAGGTGGAGTTCCACCTCCTGAACCCCGTGGGTGCGAAGCCCATCATGGGCGGCAAGATGGCCGAAGGCCGTGGCGTCGGCATGAAGTTGTCCAAGGACCGGCTGCGCGTCAACCAGGCACGCTTCCCGGTCAACCTGGGCGACACCATGACCAGCATCCGCAGCCCTGCGGACTTCCGTAATCTGGGCCGCCCGGTCGCACAAGCGCTGATGGACAAGTATGTCGACCAGTCGCTGACGGTCCATATGGCCGGCGCGCGTGGCTTCCACAACAACATCGAATGGGTGGTGCCGACCGAGGCCGATTCGGACTTCGCCGACATCATGGTGAATCCGGTGCGCGCTCCGTCGAAGAACCGGCACTTCATCGCCGACGGCGGGGTCATCAAGCCGTTCGCCGTGAACGCGGGCGAGGCCGACATCGCGTCGACCGATGTGCTCGACATGGACGTGGTGGACACGCTGCGCTCGTACATGGAGCAGATCGCTCTGCCGCCGCCCCCGGTGAAGTTCGAGGGCGACATCATGGCCGACGACGCGCCCATCCGCGTGTTGCTGGTCTCGCCGGCGCAGTACTTCAAGTTCGCCACCGACCCGGACTTCCGTCAGTTCCAGGCGGCCGCCATGTCGCGTGCGGCCCGCGCGCAGAACCACCCGCTGTTCCTGGGTGACGTGGGGCTGTGGAACGGCATCCTGATCGTCAAGCAGAACCGGCCCATCCGGTTCTACGCCGGCGACACGATCCGCTACTGCGCCGACGTCGCCACCGAGGTCGAAAGCACCTGCATCGTGCCGGCGAGCTTCGGCACCGACTTCGCAATCGACCGCGCCATCCTGCTGGGCGGCCAGGCCGTCGCTGAAGCGCTGGCCAGCGCTGGCGAGAAGCGCGGCGGCATCCCGTTCTTCTGGTCCGAAAAGGAACTGGACCACGGCGACAAGCTGGAGCTGCTCATCGGTGCCATCCGCGGCGTTTCCAAGATCCGCTTTGAGGTGGACCACGGTGATGGCAAGCAGATCACCGACTACGGCGTGACCGTCATCGACACCGCCGTCAAGACGCTCGGCGCTCGCAACTAAGCCCGTAGGGCGGGTTCGCCCGCCCTCGCGCGTTGCCGCACTGAACCCACATCAATTTCAGGAGCCCAGACATGGCCACCGTGAAGATCAATCAATTCCGCACTCGTCAGTTCGGGGACACGCCGTACGGCAACGTCACCGCGCTGGTGTTCCCGCTGCAGACCACCGCCACCGGCGCGGCCGCCAACAGCAACAGCGTCGCCGCCATCGGCATCGGCGATGTCCTGGACCTCGGCCCGCTGCCCGCCGGCTTCCGCCTCGACGATGCGCAAGTCCTCGTGACCACGGGCATGACCGCCACTATCACCGGCTCGTTGGGCTTCGCCTACGAGGACGGCGTCGACGTGGCTTCGGTCCCCCAGGACGCGGCTTACTTCGGTGCCGGCATCGACCTCGCCGCCGCTGGTCGCAAGCGCGCCACCGGCTCAAAGCTGGTGACGCTGCCCAAGCCCGCCCGTCTGACCCTGACCACGGCAGTCGTTGCCAACGCCAAGGTCAGCGACATCAAGGTGGTGGTGTCCGGCGAGCTGCTCGGTTCGCTGTAAGCCATCTGCGTGACGGGTCCGGCTATGCGCCGGCCCTTCGCGCCATTTCCACTTCAAGGACACCACCATGAGTGAAGCTACGACCGTAGCCGTGCGCTACATCGGGCGGAAGCCCGACTACACCGACCGCCTCTACAAGAGCGGCCTGACCTTCACCCCGCGGCAAGAGCGTTCCATTCCGGCCACGCTGGCCCAGCGCTTTCTCAAGCACAAGGACTCGTTCGAGCAGGTCGAAGCGGCCGTGGTCGAGCCCAAGGGCGAGAAAACGACCGAGGCGGGCACGTCGACCGACCCGGGACAGAATGGCGACGACACCGACGCACTGTTGGCCGAGGCTGACAAGAAGGAGCAGGACAAGAAGGCGGCCGTGGCCAAACTCATGGACCTGAAGGACCAGGTCAACCAGATGGAGAAAGATGCGGTCCAGCAGTTCGCACGTGAAAAATACGACCAAGCCATCCCGAAGACCCTGACTCTGCCGAACATGCGGGCCAAGGCCCTCGAGCTGATCGACCAGTTCGGCGCACGATGAACGTCGAAGACCTCATCGAGTCTTTCCGAATCGAGTCGGGGGACCTGGCGCGTAGTGAAGGCGGCGGCCAGAGCGATGTGCTCTGGTGCGACGACGAGATCGCGCGCTGGCTCACCGAAGCGGAGGAAGAGGCGGCAATCCGCAAGCGGTTGCTGCCTGATGAGGTCTCGCTTCCGATTGCGGCGCCGACGCGGTCCTACCCGTTCACCAGCTTCTTCGAGATCACCTACGCAGAGCTGGTGCCGGTCTCGGGCGATCCCATCATCCTGAAGATCGTCAGCCGCGACGCCATGAACCGCATTGAGCCGGAATGGCGCCGCGCAACCTGCAAGCCGGCTCACCTGATCCAGGAGGACGTGCGCATCGTGCTGGCCGGCGAGGTTTCCCAGCCCTGCACCCTGTTCCTCGAAGGCCTGCGTCTACCGAAAGAGCCGCTATCTCCTGATGTGCCGGCCGAGCCAGAAATTGCGTCCGTGCATCACCGATTCCTGCTGCACTGGGCACTTCATCGCGCCTATGGCATTCAGGATGCAGAGGCCTTCGATGCGGCGCGCTCACAGCGTGAATTGGCGGCATTCGAACGATATTTCGGCCTGCGCCCCGATGCGGACCTACGCAAGGATGCCCGCGCCGACGTGCCGCACCATTGCGCCGCGTGGTGGCCCTGATGGCGCGCGATGTACCAGTCGGCCCCTTTCTTGGCCTGAACAACAAGCTCCGCCCCACGGAGCTGGACGCGGCACAGCGCGACTCCAAGGGCGCGCGCTTCCTCTGGGGCGCTGACAACGTGGACCTGACGGGCCGGGGCGGTCTCAAGCGCCGCGAGGGATTCGACCGGCAGCTGCCCGGCAACTGGCATTCGCTGTGGGGCGATGCGCACGGAGCCTTTTCTGTCGTCGACGATGCCCTGTGCGCACTGGCCCCGAGCGATGGCGGCATCGCGTCGACGGTGCTGCGCGCCGGGCTGCCCAAGCTGCCCCTGAGCTACGCGCGCGCAGCCAACGGCATCGTGACCTGGAGCAACGGCCTCGAGCTGCGTTGCATCGTGGGCGCGGCGGACTACCCGATGTCGGCAGCGCCGGCGCTGGCGCCCACGGTGGTGGCCAGCGCTGGCGGTTCGTTGCCGCAGGGCCTGTACATCGTCGCCTTCACCTGGGCTGGACCGCAAGGAGAGAGTGCTCCGACGCACGCCGTGCAGGTGGACGTGCCGGCCGGCGGGCGCATCGACATAGCCGACGCCGCCGGCGCCACGGTGTGGGTGTCCGGCCCCAACGGCGATCACGTCTCCAGCTACGGCGCGGTCACGTCGGTGCCTGTGCTGTCGCCCGGTGGCCGTGTCTCACGCACGCTCAACACCGCCCCCATGCCGGCCGGCCACATCGTGCGCATGCACAACGGCAGCCTGCTCGTGGCGCACGAGAACGTGCTGTTCGTGTCGGTGCCCTACGCCAGCGGCATCTACCAGCCTTCCCGTGGCTATGTGCCGTTCCCCTCGAAGCTCACGGTGGTGGAGCCGGTCGAGGGCGGTGTCTACGTGTGCACCGAGCAGCAGACGTACTGGATCACCGACTTCTTCGGCGAAGCGGCCCTGGTGCCGCGCTTCCCCTTCGGCGCCATCGCTGGCACCGGCGTCTTCTCGCCCGAGGAGATCAAGGCGTATTGGCAGACGCCGCAGGGCCTCGCTGCCGGCGACGCCTTCGGCGCTGTCGAGCTGCTGCAGGCCAAGTACCTGCGCCTGCCGCCGGCGTCCTTCGGCGCAACCCTGTACCGCATGCGCGACGGCCTTTCCAGCGTCATCACCACTCGCGCCGGCGTTCAACCAAACCGAGCGGCGGCCCTTGCGTGGGCCGACGCCGATGTCATCCGAAAGGAAACCAGCAATGACCTCTGAAATCAAGAGCGGCGCGACCTACACCGTCGAGGTGGTGGCGCCGGACGGCACCGTGTCGCAATGCTCTGTCGAGCACAACAAGGTGCCGACCGAAGGCCTCAACCATATGGCGGCCGTGATCTTCAAGAACGGTGCCCAGGTCGGCACGTGGTTCATTGCGCCCTTCGAGGGCGACTTCACGCCCACCGATGCAGACACCGCAGCAACCATCGCCGCGGCCTCGCAGGAGAGCACGGCCTACGACGCTGTCGCGCGCCTCGAGTTCATCGAAGGGGCCGTGGCCGCCGGCGCGGTGGACAACACCGCGAACAAGGCGGAGTTCGTCTTCAACGCCACCAAGACCATCCGAGGCGTGTTCCTCGTGTCGGCTTCCCCCAAGGCGGCCACGACCGGCACGCTGATCTCGGTGGTGCGCTTCGCCTCCCCCAAGGCCGTCGACGCAGGCAGCACGCTGCGCGTGGTCGCGGGCTTCGCTTTCGCTTCCGTTTAAGGAGATATCCATGAAACTCTCAACTGGCCTGCGCAACGGACTGCTGTCCGGCGGCTCGCTCAAGTCGCTGCTGGACGGCGGCGAAATCCGCATCTACGACACGGTCGCCGTGCCGGCCTCGGCCGACGACGCCATCGGCGGCGCCACGCTGCTGGTGGTCATCAAGAATGGCGGCAGCGGCATCACCTTCGCCGCGGCTGCTGGCGGCGTGATGCAGAAGGCTCCGGGCGAGGTCTGGTCGGGCGTCAACGCGGCCACCGGCAACGCGCTCTTCTACCGGCACGTCCTTTCGGCCGACGACGGCAGCGCGTCGACCGCGGCTGTGCGCATCCAGGGATCGGTTGGGCTGGCCGGCGCCGACATGAACCTGTCTTCGGTCGCGCTCACGGGCGGCGCCACGCAGAGCCTGAACTTCTACTCGGTCGCGATGCCGGCAGGTTGAGCACATGCCGACCGGTACGCCGCCGAGCGCCGACGCGCTGTTCTACGACACCTTCGATGGGCCCGCGGGCCCCTCCGCTGGCCACGTCCCCGACTACAACGTCGCGGGCGATGCTGCGTGGGTGCCGGGCGCGACGCAGCAAAGCGGCACCGCGTGGGGTGACGCACCGTGGGACGCAGTCTCAACTTTCCCTGCGGTGCTGACGGGCAGCGGTGGCATCGTGGGCGCCGACGATTTCTACCCGGCGAACCCGCGTGTCCTGTATCCGGGGTATGCGTCGGACCCGAACGCGCCCCACGCGCAACCGCCCGAGGTTGTGCTCGATCGCTTCGTGCTGACGTTCGACCTCACGTTCGACATCGACTCGTCGACGCCGCCGGGAACCGATGGCATGTGCGTCATCTCAATCGGGCGGCGTGCCTCCTACACTGATCCCGGCGACCCAGGGTCGCCTCTCGAGTTCACCCCCTATGCCGAGGTGAACGTGCGCCGCTTCATGTCGGAGTACCGGTTGCTGCTGCGTTCCAGCAGCGAGGTCGATGACTTCGGATTCGATTTCGATGCCAACACGCCGTACACCTGCAAACTCACCGTGGGGCCGGACGAATGCCTCTTCGAGGGGTTCGGCACCACGCGCACCGTCACGCCTCCGCCAGGGCCCGCCAGCGACGTGCTCCCCGAGGACTCGAAGCCGGCCTTCGCGCCGCTTTCGCTCCTCCTGACCCGCCACGCAACAATCTCGCGCGTGCTGGTGGAGCGGGTCGGCGGCCCCGACCCTGAGCCTCCCAAGACCCAGTTCTGGACTGGCCTGGTGAACGCCTACGAGGTGTTCGTCGCCACGACCCCACCAGACTCGGGCGGCGCCGTGCCGCCCGAAGACGCCATCGAGGTCGACACGGTTCCCTACGAGACGACGCTGGGCGCGCTGGACGGCACGCCGATCTGGTATCGCGTGCCGCTGGGTCCGGGCAACTGGAAGTTCTCTACCGTCGCGTCGCCGAACCCTGACGACTACGACACCTATCTCGCGCTCTTCGATTCCGATGGCAACGTCGTGGGTGAAAGCGAGGACGCAGTCGGCGGTGGACTTCGATCCGAGATCGTTGAGGCGCTTCCCGCTGGCACCTACTACCTCGCGCTTTCGACCTTCGAGGGCGCAGCCGGCCCAGGCTTCGATCTGACTGCCGGAGATACCAATGTGCCGGCAGGAACGATCCTTCAGATCGAGGCCGCATGACCGACGAGTTTCCGAAGAACCGGGGAGGGTGGAGCGGCCCAGGTCGCACGGCTGCCTATTCGTTGGCCGGCGAGGGCGACAACAGCCTGAGCTGGAGCCGCAAGCGCCGCTTCAGCGCCGAGGCCCGTAACAAGGGCGGGCACCTCGTTGTGAAGGTCGACGCCAACGCGGTGGACGGGTTCTACTCCCTCGGCATCGAAGAGGGCGCAACGGTGGTGCGCGGCTCCACGAACGCCCGCGGCTCGTTCTTCTTGCGTGGCCCTGCGCCAGCGTCTGAGCTGGGCATCCCGCAGCTGCTGTCGCGCGGCAACGGCACGGCCTGGACCCTCTCCGGCTTCACCTACGTGGGCGACGTGAACACCGCGTTCGGCTTGAATCGGCTGTACCGCGTGGACTCCTACATCACGCGCGACGGCAAGACGCCGACGCCACGGCCGCCGCTGGCCTCTGTGGGCGCGAACGACGGCGCGGGCACGCGCGTCAGCGCGGCGTTCTCGACCATCGGCGCACGGCGGGAAGGGCGCTACGAGCACGCCATGTGCTACGGGGCGGTGAACACAGATGGCGACCACGTCATCGCCGCAGCGTTCGACGACGGCGAGACGCAGCGCGTCGTGATCGCTGCCCAGATTCCCGGCCAGATCATTTTCCCCATCGCCTTCAACCGGCTGGGTCCGAGCACCTTCCTGGGCATGGGCGGTGCGTTCTTCTGGCGCGGCGCGGCCATCCCGGGCTACGACCGCACCGGGCACCCGGGCCTGTTCTTCTTCGCGTCGACCGACGGCGGCCATAGCTGGGTGACGTTCGCGGCCCCCGCGATGACGGCACATGAACAGGCGCAGTACCTGGCCAACACCGGGCCGCTGGGCGCCTGGGAGCTGTGCAACCGCACCACGATGAACACGGGCGCCGTCATCGTGCCGCTGTCGCGCACCACGGCGCTGGTGTACGCCGTGCTGTCGTCGCCGGATGAGGCCCCGCCCGGCCCGTGGACGCCTGGCACTCGCTACCCGAATGCGCGTGTGCGCGTGGGCGTGGCCGACCTCGAGGCCGGCACCGTGTCGCTGCTCGGCACGCTCTTCGATCCGCCTTTCGCGGCGCCGGGCACCGACTACCTTGCGCTGGCGTTTCCTCGCTGGGAGCGCGGCGCGTGCATCGCGCCAGGCGGCGGCGCGCTGCTGTTCTTCAACGACGCCGACTACAGCGCCAACTGGACGGCGCAGCCGACCATCTACCAGACCACCGGCGGCCCGCTCGCACTGGTGGGCAACATGCCGCTGCAGGCGGGCAGAGCAGGCGTGCCGCTCGCTGTCTCGCCGACGCAGCTTTTCATGCCCGTCTACGACGATGGGGCGCATGCGCTCTTCGAGTCGAAGAACCGCGGGCTGACGTGGACCAAGCGCGCCACCATCTCCACGAAGAGCACCGAGACGCTGCCCGGCCCGGCAGGTGCCAACACCGGCCCGCGCTCGTTCGGCGCCGTCGTGTACCTGCGCGATGACGGCCGCCCCAAGAATGCGACACCCGGCGCACCGTGGCTGTCCGACGACAGGATCACCCCACCATGAGCAACACCCTCAAGCGCCTGGGCTACGGCTACACCATCGCCGCGATCCCCTACGTCCCCTTCCGGCCGGCCTACAGCTACGCCGAGCCGATCTTCGGCTACATCCAGCCCAACGGATGGTCGATGGATATCGGCGCGCCCAGCGCGTCGACGTCGGGTTCGTCGGGCTCGGGCATCAAGTTGCCAGACGGCACCTGGCTGCCTGCCGGCTACTCGGTGATCGTGAAGGGCGTCAAGCCGCCCAGCACCGGAGGCGTCACGATCCCGGCGGGCGGCACTCAGCCGACTTACGGCATCGTCGGCTTCCGAATCGTCACGGTGCCAGAGCAGGCAGAGCGGCAGGGCGTGCCCGGTGGCCGCGTCTCCGTGCCTCCGGCGGGCTGGACCTCCTTTGCGCGTTCAACGAAGGGCATTCCGGCTGGCGTGGCGCGCTTCACCGTACCCGTCGGCGTCAGCGGCGTGGTCATCGGCCTGGCCGAGTACTCGGTACCCAACGGCGGCTACGGGCATATCCGGCACGGCCTGCGCTTCGGCGGCGATCGCGTCTACAACGCGCGCACGGGCGCGGAACTCGGCGAGTTCCTGACCGACGACGAGTTCGAGATCCGCTACGACGGCGCCGAGGTGCTGTTCCGGCAGAACGGCGACGAGATCGACTCCGAGCCCGGGACCTATCGACCCGAGCCGCTGTACCTCACGGCCACGATGTACGACGTGGGCGACCTGGTGGACAACCCGGCGTTGGTCGAAGAAGGGCACGGACACAGCGCGGGCACGCTGCCGCCGCTGACGGTGTTCGCATTCGAGGACGACTACGCCCAGGCCCTCACGGTCCTGCCGGCGCTCGACGGCGAAGCAGGCAGCGGCACCGACTACGCGCACGCTGCGCTGCCCGCGCTGGTGGGCCTGTCCGGCAGCGCCAGCGTGTACGGCGCCGCCATCGGCCTGCTGCCCGCGCTCACGGGCATGAGCTACGGCGGCATGGCCCCCGGCGTTGGTGCCAACGGCGCCGACATCTCGCTGCCGGTGCTGATGGGCTCGGCTGTGGGGCTGACTGGCGAAATCGGGAACGTGCAGGCCGAACTGCCGGCTCTCGCCGGGCTGGTGGCCGAAGGCCCCTACGGTGAGGCTCGCGCCACGCTGCCCATGATGACGGTGTTTGCTTTCACCGAGGGCAACAACGAGGCCTATGCGTTGGAGACGCTGGCCACCAGCACCACGGCGGCCAGCACCGCCACGCTGCTGGTCACGGTGCTGGAACACATCACGCTCGGCGGCACCGCCGTCCCCTCGACCCTGCTGGATGCAGTGATTCGGGAGGTCATCAGCGCTGCACCCTCGGTTGCGGTTGAGCAGCTGCTCGAGGTGGTGGCGCGCACCTTCATTCAGGCGGGCTCCACCGGTGTGTTGGAGGGCGCCACGGGGCGCACCGACCAGGACACCTGGGTCTGGCACGCCGACGCCAAAGGCAGCACGGTCTACCGCAGCTACCCGTTCAACAGCTTCGCGGTGATCAACGGCAAGCACTACGGCGCCAGCGCTGACGGCCTGTTCCTGCTGGAAGGCGACGACGACGCGGGCGCGCCGATCCGCGCGAGCGTTGACCTCGGGAAGCTGGACTTCGGCACGTCCTCGCAGAAGACCATCGCCGAGTGCTACGTGGGCATGTCCGCCAGCGGGAACCTGTTCCTCAAGGTCATCGTCGAGGGGCGCGAGTTCATCTACAAGACCCGCGGCTTCTCGGAGCACATGCAACAGCAGCGCTTCTCGCCGGGCAAAGGCCTGAAGTCCAACTACGTCACGGTGCAGTTCTTCAACGAAGACGGCGCCGACTTCGAAATCGACACGGTCAACTTCCTTGTGGCCGACCTTCAACGAAAGATTTAGCAATGCCCATCGTCACCGTTCCCGATCCGATCACCGGCGGCGCCGGCGCCGCGGTCACGACCACGCAGGTCATCAACGCGATGTGGGACAACTCCCAGACGCGCACCAACGAATCGAACGCGCGCATCGCCACCGGGCTCGGCGACATCGGTCCGGCGCCAATCATCGGCGTGCCCGTGCTCGACAAGAGCTACGTGCCGCCGCTGCCGCCGCAGCTGCAAGACCCGAACATCATGAACGGGGAGGCGATGTACAACACCCAGCTGCAGAAGCTGGTGAACCTCATCGGGCAGGGTATCGCCGACTTCTTCCAGAACTACTTCCCGCTCGGGCCCTACGACCAGGCGGTGGAGTGGCTTCGCAAGGCCATCGTGGACGGCGGGACCGGTATCAATGCCGGCGTCGAACAGCAGCTCTGGCAGCGCGGCAAGGCCCGCGTGCTGGAAGAGAGCATGGAGGCCGAGGACAACCTGACCGCGGGCTGGGCCGCGCGCGGCTACCCGCTGCCGCCCGGCGCGCTGGTCCACGGGCTGCAGCGCATCCAGCTGGACCGCAGCCGCAAGCTGGCCGAGATCAGCCGCGACATCGCCATCAAGAGCTTCGACACCGAGATCGAGAACGTGCGCTTCGCGGTTCTGCAGACGCTGGACCTGCGCTCGAAGGCCATGAGCGCAATGGCCGACTACATCCGCACACTGATGATGGGCCCGCAGACCGCCATGCAGCTGGCGACCGGCCTGGCCGGGCTCGAGCTCGACGTGAACCGTTCGATGGTCGCGCTGTACTCGGCCGAGGTGCAGGCGCTGCAGCCGCGTGTTCAGCTGGCCATCGAGGATGCCCGGTTGCAGGCTGGCACGAACGAAGCGAACCAGCGCTCCATCGTGGCGACCGCTCAGGCTCGGGCGGATCTGGCGAAGGCTTCAGCTCAGATGTTGGGCTCCCAGGCCTCCGCTGGCATCAACGCAATCAATGCCTCCTCGTCCATCAGTGGTGGAGACAGCTCTGCCGTTTAACTTGCAGTCGCTTCGACGGTTTTCCACGAATCCTTTGGCACCAAAAATATTGGAGTGGATTCCGATTGAAAAATAAAGGAACGCCGAGGATCGAGATTAACGAAAAGAGTAACCAAAAAGATCACGGTAACCATGAGGAAGTGTATGAAAAACTTCACTTTCTCTTTATTGCTTTCCATTTCGCTTCGTTGCAAATAAAAAAACCCAGCAAAAAGAATGAATAGCGCGGCTGAAAGAAAGCGGGGAAAGTATTTGAAGAATGTATCAAAGAAGTTGGCGCTTGAACCAGTGCCACTTTTCACTTCCGCCAGCATCGTATTGATGTCAAATGGAGTGTACTTTATCTTTGTTCCGATAACTTCGCCAGAAACGGAGAACTTCGGATAGGCACTTCCGGTGTAGATAACCGCCACACTGCATCCGTCATGCTGCTCTAAGACGCGGAATTCAATCGTGAAAGAGGTTGGGCTAACGCTATTTATCTTGCATTGAACAACGTCTCGACTTTGCTGTTCTGGTTTGACCATCATCAACTCGGCATCAGCGACGGTTACGGTTATTGGCGTCAAGACATCGGCTGCCAATATTGGCAACTTTCCCTGATTCAAGATAACGTGTCGTGAAACATGGACGCTTTTATCCAAAGGCGTTCCGTCCTCTTTGGAAACTTTCAAAGGGATCTTCTGATTATTTACAGGATTGAATATGAGCTGTGGGAAAGGCTCGGTAAAGTACACGGGCTCTCGATTTTGGATGCTTTTTTCATAAAAATACCAAGAGATATAGACGGAAATAAGTATCGAAACTAATCCGATCAAATACCCAAGGTAGTCGCGAGATTTGGGGTCAAAAGGTTGAGCCATGAACCTTAAACAAAAAATTGCGGTAATTTATTGTAACGAGTGATCCGTCGCGCCCCCCTATGGGGTTTTGGTCTGTTTTCTTCGAGATAAAGAATCACGCGATGCGACACAAAAAAGGTTAGCTCATGCAAGGCTTTCAACCGCGCTCGGCACGCAAGGCCGAGCCCAAGACGAACGGCGGGCCCATCCGTGGGTCCGGTACCGGCACGTCCGATTCCATCGAGAAGACGGTGCCGGTGGGCAGCTACATCATGCCGGCCGACTCCACCGCGCAACTCGGCGAGGGAAACCTGGCCACCATGGGCGCGCCAGTGCCGGTGCGCGTCAGCAATGGCGAGTACGAGCTGCCGCCCGAGCAGGTGCATGCTGTCGGCGTTCAGGCGCTCGACGCCATGAAGGGCGCCACGCATGCCCCGGCCGGCGGTGCGCGCGGGTTCAAGCCACGAGGCGCAGAGCCGCCCATGTTCTTCGCCAACGGCGGCGACGTGACGCGCGTTGGCAACTCGTACAGCGGCGGCGACGTCTCAGGGCCGGCCTCGATCAATGGCGGCGCGCCGCGTGGCACCATGAGCGTGGTGGACCCGTACTCGACGCCGCCGGCACCAGCGCCCGCGCCGACCGTTCGCACTGTCGCGGTCACGCTCCCTCCGCCGCGCACCGCGCCAGCGCCAGTCGCTGCCGCTGCTGGCCCTGGCGCCATCGACAGCTCGGCGCAGCGTCAGCAGTTCTTCGACCAAGCGACGGCGGGTACGGCGGCCACGCAGGGGTTCGCGCCACGTAGCGCGCGCGCACCCAGCGCGCCTGTGCCTGTGGTGCCGGGTGCTGGTCGCGGCTTCCAGCCGCCCGGCGCAGCAGCGACGCCTGCCGATGGCCTGCCGGGTGCGTCGGAGCAGGACGGATTCGGCTACCAGCCGCGTGGCTTCGCGAATGGCGGAGCCGTGAAAGAGGAAGAGGGCGGTGGCGCAGTCTTCGGTGTCTACCCGAAGCCAAGTAGCACGCGCAGCACGAATTCCAACGACGCGGCACTGCGGCGCGGCGTGGTGGCCACTGGCCCCTCGAGCTTCCAGCCGGCCAACGACCTGCCGGCGGCCACCGCGCCTGTGCGAATGAACAACCTGACCGATCCGCGAAGCACTCAGTTCGCCGGACCGGCGTCCGAGCGCGCGCCGGTCGGTTTCGCACCACCTGGCATGGCGACGCCGCAGCCGCTCGACCAGGAGCCGTCGGCGACAGTCGCCACCACCCCAACTGCCGCGCCGGCACCGGTCGCCGACGTTTCGCCGGCGAGCACGCAAGGTTTCGCGCCCACTCAGCGGCGCAACGCCTTGGGGTCGACGGAGGATGCGAATGCGCAGGCCGCCGAGATCCGCGCCGCCAACGCCACGCTACCTCAGGGCGGTGCAACCATCATCGACGGGGCTGGCGACGCGCAGGCCGCGCGCCAGCGCTTCTTCGACGATGCGAACCTGCGCACGGCCGCCGCACGCGGTTCCTGGTCGCCGCGCCGTGGCTTCCAGGCCGACGAGGGTGCCGTGCGAGCCGCAGCGGTGCCGGTGCAGGCGCGAGCGGCGGCTGACATCGAGCAGGTCCGCCAGGATGGCGGCCTGCAGCGCGCGGCCGTGGGCTTCCAGTCGCTCGCGCAGCGCGAAGCAGCCGCCGCGCGCATGCAGGGTGAACGTATCGCCGCTGAGGACCGCCGCGCAGCCGATACCAACTCGATCCGGCGCGACGAGGTGGCCGGTGCAAACCGGCTGCGCGATGTGCAGGTGTCGGCGGCCCAGGATGAGGCCGCGCTGCGCCGCACGCTGCTGGACCCGAATGCGTCGACGGCCGACCGTGCGAAGGCGCAGCAGGCCTTGCTGGCGGCCCAGGGCAAGGTGGCGTCGCCGGAGTGGAGCGTGCAGGTCACTCCCACGACGAAGAACGCGGACGGCAGCTCAACCGAGGGCAGCATCTACCGGGTCAACAAGACCACGGGCGATGTGCAGCGGGTGGATGGGCAGGGCAGTAGTAGCCAACGTGCTGCAACTCCTGCCGAGCTTGCCTCGCCCGCGACACGCCCTGTGGGGACGATCTCCACCGTCGCCGGGAAGAGCGCGCGATGGAGCGGGAAAACTTGGGAGCCCTTGTAGGCTACTTCGGAGAATTGGGTGAAGGAGCGCTCGTTGTTCCTCTCTCCCTTTCATGTGGAAACGAAGGGTAACAGGGGGTTGGAGCGGCAGTTTTGCATACACGGCGAGGAGAATTGCTCTTCGGCCTACAAAGCTCACTCGCCAAGTCAGACGACGGCGTAAAACTTAGTGAGTACGATCTGGGAAGAATTCACAGTTTGAAAGCAGCCACCATGAAGCTCAATCGTCATTTCTTCCTCGCTGCTCTGTTCGCAGGCAGTTTGGTCGCTCCCGCCGTGGCTGATCCGCACAAGGACGAAAGTGGGCACGGGCGCGGCAAAGGTCGGCACAGCGACCGTGAATACAAAGAAGAGTACTGGGATGGCCGCTGTAAGGTTGAGCGGAAGTGGGAGAAAGGTGAATACAAGGAAGAGCGAAAGTGCAAAGGGGGTTCATCGCGCTCGCGCCAATCCGATGGTCCTTACTATGCTGCGCAGCCTGTCTATCCCGCGCCGCAGCCTGGGGTGATTGTGGAACGCCCGGCCGTAGTCATTCAGCCCCAAATCGTGATTCGACCTTGAGCTGCCACGTTCCATTTTTCCCTCGTCACGTCTGACTTTGAAACGGCCCGCGAGGGCCGTTTGCATTTGCCCCCTCTAGGGTTCGACGCCTGAGGCCCCGGGCGGAAGACTGGGGGGATGAGCGATACCGAATGGGAAAAGGGCGACCTCCGCCCGCCAAGCACCTCTGCCACGGACTGGGAAAGTGGGGACCTCAAACCGCCGTCAAGTCGCAGTGCCCTTGCCGTCGCGAACGACACGGTGATCGAGGCCGCCAACGCGGTGGCCGGTGGCGTCTCCGCCGCGGCCAACTTCGTGAAGCCCGGCAATGCCGTCTCGAAGTTCATCGACGACAAGATCATCAAGGCCGGCGAGGAATCGCAGAGCGATGTGGTCAAGGCGTCGAAGAAGAAATTCCGCGACGACGTGGAAGGCGCCGACGGTGTCGGCGATGAGCTGAAGGCGGCCGGCGGCTACGTGCTGGAGAACCCGCTGCTGTCGGCGGCCCAGGCCGCGGGCTCGTTCGTCGGGCCCGGCGCGGCGATCAAGGGCGCCGGAGCGGCTGCGCGCGCTGTCGGTGCTGGTGCGAAGGCAGTGGAGCGCGCTGGCCTTGCTGGTGGTGCGGCTGCTGGTGCCGCGATGGCCGGCGGCGATGCAGCCGGCACGGCCTACGACCTCGCGTCGAAGGCGGGCGCGACCGATGACCAGGCCACGGCCGCGGGCCGGCAGGCCAGCGTGATCCCGGCCGTGGTCGGCGCCGCCGGCAGTCTGGTCGGCGCAGAGCGCCTGGTGGCCGGCGCCAAGGGCTTCGGCGGCGGTGCACTCGCGCGCGCAGGCAAGACGGCAGCCATCGAAGCCGTGCAGGAAGGGTTCGAAGAAGGCATCACGCAGTACGAGGGCCAGCGCGCGGCAGTGCCGTTCGATCCGACCATCGACCCGACGAAGGGCGTGGCAGCCGCGGCCGGCATGGGCGCTGCGCTGGGCGGCATCACCGGCGGCGGCGTTTCGCTGCTGACCGGCGGGCATGGGGGCGCTGCGCCCGCGCCGGCCGCTGCACCGCTGCTGCTCACGAATGAACCCGACCCACTGGTGGGCTTCCCCGACGGCACGGTGGGGCGGCAATCCGAGATCGACGCCTATCTGGCAAGCCTTCCCGAGGAGCAGCGTGCGGCAGAGCGCGCTCGCATGATGGGCTTGGCGCCCGAGGCGGTTGCACCTGCACCAGCGCCCGACACCGCAGGCGCCGAGGATGCGCGCCGCACCGCCATCACCCGACTCAACGAGCTGAACCAGCAGGAACGCGGCGAGCCCAGCGTGGCCCAAGTTGCGCCCCCTGACGGCGCGGCCGTGCTGGCGCAGCAGCGCGCAGCCGAAGAGGCGGCGCGCCAGGCCGAGATCGAAGCGTCGCGTGCCGTGACCGGTCCCGATGACGAGATCCTTCAATCCATCGGTGCGGCCGATGCCGCACCCTTGCTGCCTTCGCAGCGCATGGGCCTGGACCCGGCCGCCGGGCCGCTGTCGTCCGCGGCTGTGGTCGCGGTGGACAGCGGCGCGTCGCAGCAGCTGGCCGAGGAGGCGGCGTTGCAACAGGCGGCTGAGGTGGCGAAGGAGCAGGGCGATGCCGAGCAAGTGGGCCTCGATTTCTCCGCTGAACGACCGGGTCGCGAGCAGCTTGTCGAAGCGCACGCAGCCGACCTGCAGGAGCGTCTCGACTTCTTGCACCAGCAGGGCCGCACCACCGGCTGGGATGCCCGGCTCATCGCAGAGCGTGACCGTGTGCAGGCTGAGCTGGCCGCGCTGGCCCCCGCCGTGGCTGCCCCTGCGCCCGCGCCTGCACCCACCACTGTGAAGGAAGGCGTTGCACAGGCCCGCGCGCGCCGTGGTGCTTCGAAGGGCGAGGCACCTGCGCCGGCCCAGGGCGCCGCCGTGCCTTATGACGCGGCGGCGCGGCCGAGCGCCTGGCGCACGAACGCGCTGCAGGCGCGCAAGGTCGCGAAGTCGCTTGGCATCGACCCCAACGGCCTGCGCACGCCGCAGATCGTTGCGGCCATCGATGCGCGCGATGCGCAGGTCCAAACCCAACCCCAAGGAGGTGAAGATGTTGCAGCCGCACGTGGTGTTCGGGTGGCAGATGACGGCGCACGCAGCCCTGCTGGTACTGCGCCGGACACGGCAGGCCGGCCGGCACGAGACACGCAGCCTGATGGAGCTGCTGCCGCGCGAGGCGCCGATACCGGCGGAGCTGTTTCCCCTGTGCTCGAAGCTGTACCTGATGCAGCTCGCGGCAGCGAGCGCCAGCCTGCACTGAGCGAGGAAGCCGCGCCCGCCGCCGCTGTGGACGCTGCGGCGCACGAGGCCGCCACGAGCCCACGGAACGACACGGCCGAACCGACGCAGGCGCAGAAGGAGGCCGGCAACTACAAGCTGGGCCACCTCTCTGGCCCGGACGTACAGGGCCTGCGCATCAGCATCGAGAACCCGCAGGGCAGCACGCGCAGCGGCACGTCGCCGGACGGCACCGAATGGAGTAACACGATGGCCGCTCACTACGGCTACGTGAAGGGCACCGAGGCCGCAGACGGCGATCACGTCGACGTGTTCGTCGGCCCGCACGCTGCCACCGCGTCGACGGTCTACGTGGTGGACCAGCTCAACGCCGATGGCTCCTACGACGAGGCCAAGGCCCTGCTCGGGTTCAACACCGAGGCCGAGGCCGTGGCCGCCTACAAGGGCAGCTACGACGCTGACTGGAAGGTGGGCCCCATCACCGCGATGTCGGTGGACGAATTCAAGGCCGGCCTGGCGGCGGGCCGCTTCAAGAAGGCGTTGTCGCCGAGCCTGCAACCGGTCGCCAAGCCAGCCCGCGGCGTGCTGGCCAAGATGCAGAAGGCGAAGGTGCAGCGCGAGACGAAGGCTGTGCGCGCCGTGCGTGAGGCCGAAGAGGCGCGCGCCACCTACTTCACGCCTGGCAACGTGGTGCGCGGCTACGGCGGCTTCGACCGAGTCGTCAGCTATCAGCCAGCCGACGGTGAGGGGCGGTGGAGCGTGACCGTGCAGGAGGTACGCAAGACCGGCTCGGCGACGTTCGAGGACGTGCCCGATGCTGACCCGCGCACCCACAGCACGCAGCCTGACCCGCGGGCAATGAAGACGGGGCCGGCGGGTCGGGTGGCGGTGCCGGCGGCCGCCGCGCCCGTTCCCCAGCCTGTTGAAAACGGGGAGTCGTTCGGTGAGCTCTACCACGGCACACCGCTGCCGTTCGAGAGGTTCGACGCGGACCGGCTCGGGAAGATGGGTTCGGGCGAGGACCACCAAGGGCGCGCGGTCTACCTGACGTCCGACCGCACCGGCTATGCCCGCTTCTTCGCGCGCAATGCTGTGGCGAAGAGGGCGAACAAGGACACCAGTCTTTCCGAGGAGCAGCGCGAGGCGCTGTACGACAGTGACGGTGTTGTCCTGCGCGTGCGGCTTTCGCCGGAAGCCCGGATCTACGACATGCGCGCTGGCGGGCAACCCGCCGAGCTGCAGCGCCTCTTCGGTGCCGCGAATTCGGACAAGGCTGCCGGGGAGGAGTTTCGCAAGCGGCTGATGGACATGGGGTATGACGGCGTGGCGTTCAATGAGCCGGTGGCCCCGGAAGGCTGGCAGACCGCCCCGAACGCGACCACGGTGGCCGTCTACCGGACCGAATTGGCACAGATTCAGGGGAGTGAGGCCCCGACCCGACCGACGCAATCCGACGCGCCCCCGGCTTCGGGTGAGACTGCGCCGCGCGATGATCGGATCGTGGACTTCGGCGAGAAGATCGGCGGAGCCCGGAAGGATCGAGCCGAGAAGACCGGAACGCGCGCATCGGCCGCGCCGAAGGACGACCGGCCCGCCTGGGCTCGGCGATTCGAGGTCTCGCAGATCGCCAAGAGCCGGAACGCCGCCGAAGAGGGGCGTTGGGTCATTCGCGACAAGCGCTCGCTGGACTTTATGAAGCAGCCGCGACAGGTCGGGCGCGACAACTTCGCCACGCGCGAGGCGGCCGAGGCGGCCATCCCGCTGGCGGCCGTCAGCCTCAAGCACCGACCGGTGCCCACGCGCGATGGCAAGTTCGAAATCTGGCGCGACGTGACGGATCGCAAGCGCGTGAAGGTGGTTGAGCAGGCCTTCGAGAGCCGCGAGGCTGCGCTGCGCTACATGGCCGAGAACGCTCAGGCCATCATCGAGACCAACACCACTTTCGGCGAGGCCGACCTGCCGCGGCCATCCAGCGAGCAGCGTGTCGGCGTCGAGCGCCGCACCGGCGACGTGAAGGACGGTGACTTCGGCGGCACCTTCGGCTTCCGTGGCGTGGAGTTCGGCAACTGGAACAACCAGGTCGACCGTCAGCAGCTGCTGAACGATGCCTACGACGGCCTGCTGGACCTGGCCGAGGTCATGGGCATTCCGCCGCGGGCCATCAGCCTCGACGGCGAGCTGGCCCTGGCCTTCGGCGCCCGGGGCAGCGGGCTGAGCGGCGCCCGCGCGCACTACGAGCCTGCGAAGGCGGTCATCAACCTGACGAAGATGAACGGCGCCGGCTCGCTCGCGCACGAGTGGTTCCATGCCATGGACCACTATTTCGGTCGCCAGGACGGCAAGTCCTCGACCGAGTGGGTGACGGACAAGGACGGCACGCGCTCTCTGCAGGTCGGACCCGCGTTCGAGGGCGAAGCAGCGAGCGGCGGCCTGCGCGGCGAGCGCTCAGGTGTGCGTGCGGAGGTGCGCGAAGCCTACGACGGCCTGATGCGAACCATCGCCAAGAAGGCCGAGCACTACGTGGAAGACACGGCGAATGCCGACCGCTTCGTGGCGCGGGCGCGCGAAGGTGTGCAGCAGCGGCTCGCGGATATCCGCACGGGCCTTGCCCAGGCGCTCGATGCCCGCTACTACAAGCGAAACAACAAGCCGGCCACGGCCGAGCAGCTTGCAGAGTTCGACACGGTGGCCCAGCAGATCCTCGACGGCATCGCGCTCGACCTGCGCCTCGGGGAGAAGACTGCGAAGTCCCGTGGCGTGCTGGCCGGCGTGCGCTGGACCAACGACGCGCTCGAGAAGGTCAGCGCGATCATGAAGACCACGCGAGGTCGCAACGGCTTTGGCGCCGACGGCAATGGCCCGTTGGACAAGCTGCGC
The DNA here is from genome assembly GCF_033802765.1 of Variovorax sp. EBFNA2. Lineage (NCBI taxonomy): Bacteria > Pseudomonadati > Pseudomonadota > Betaproteobacteria > Burkholderiales > Comamonadaceae > Variovorax > Variovorax sp. EBFNA2. The sequence goes on along the minus strand of NZ_CP138496.1, from coordinate 3,724,345 downwards.
GTCGACATGCAGCTGTACAGCGCCCGGCTCAAGATGCTGGCCGATGCGCAGCAGGGCAGCGAGAAGACCCGCATGGTGCCCACCCAGTTCGTGATGGACGCGAAGGAGCTGGACCAGGGGCGCGGCACCGACTACTGGACCACGCCGCACGAGATGGCGGCGCGGGCCTTTCAGGGCTACGTCGAAGACAGGATCGCGGAGCGCGGCGGTGCGAGCCCGTTCCTCAATTTCGGCCCCGAGAACGTCGCCATCCCGACGCCGTGGGGCTTCAAGCGCCCGTTCCCGCACGGCGCAGAGCGTGTCGCCATCAACAAGGCACTCGACAGGCTCGTGAAGGTCATCCAGACCCGGGAAGGTGAGGGCGGGAACGTTGCACTGTTCCGCCGTTCGGACGACGGCCTGGCAGGCCTGACGCCTGCGGTGGCGAACGCAATGCGTGCGCTCAGTCGCCCGTCCTATTCGCCGGAGGCCCGCATGCAGGCAGTCACCGGCGTGCAGAAGACCGTGGACGCCATTCGTGCGGCTTGGGGCAATGGGCCTGACGTCGTGGTCGCGTTCGACATGGGCGATCCTGTGGTGCCGGCCGCTGCGCGGCGCGCTGACCTGAAGCAGCGCAGCGGCGGCGCACGCGGCGCGCCGGAGGGCTTCTACTACCGCGGCAAGGCCTACCTGATGGCGTCGCGCCTGCCGAGCGCCGAAGACGCCGCCCGCGTGCTCTATCACGAGGTGCTGGGCCACCACGGGCTGCGCGGCCAGTTCGGCAAGCAACTCGACGGCGTGCTCAACCAGATCGCGACGATGCGACGCGCGGAGGTCGACGCCAAGATCAAGGAATACGGCCTGCGCGGCGTGAACAAGTTGGATCGACGCGCGGCGGCCGAGGAGGTGCTTGCCGAAATGGCGCAGCGCACGCCCGAGCTGCACTTCGTGCGGCGCGCGGTGGCAGCGATCCGCGCCTGGCTGCGCGAGCACGTGCCGGGCTTCCGTGGGCTGCGCTTGACCGACGACGAGATCGTCCGCAACTTCATCCTGCCGGCGCGCCAGTTCGTTGAGCGTGGCGCCGGAACGGACGCGCCGGACGCCGGACCGAGCTTTAGTCGCGCGAAGGATGACGCAACGCCGCAGCGCCAAGCATCGACCTTCGCAGAGGCCGATGACGCCGACATCATGTTCAGCCGTTCGAAGGTGGCGGGGTATGCCCGGACGGCCACGGCCGAGCTGAACAAGACCTTCAGCGCGCCGGGCACGCTTTCCTGGTGGCACAAGACCGTGGGCACCATGTACAACCTCGCCGAACGCTCGCCCGCCTTCAAACCGGTGTTCGAGGCCGCCCAGGGCTTCGTGGACGACGTGAGCTTCTTCGCCAACGACGCTGCGGAGCTGGCACCGAAGCTGCTGCCGAAGCTCGAGACGTGGCGCGACATCAAGAAGTCGCCCGTGGCCGCGGCAGACAACAAGGCTGTCGCCAAGCCGGTGTTTGAGGGCACGCTGACATGGGCCCGCGACGAACAGGGCAAGGCCGTGCAGGTGCAGAGCTTGATCGATGCAGCCGCCGGCCTGACGGCCGAGCAGAAGGCGCAGCGCCTGCTGCGCAATGGCCATCTCGACGAGCGCATGCTGAAGGCGTGGCAGGGCATGCCTCTGGAGTCCTACGAGAAGGCAGTGGGCACGCGCTTCGAGTCGCGCATGCTGCAGCCGGGCGTGGTCTGGAGCGATGCCGAGCTGCGCTCCATGTTCAACCTCAACGATGGCCAGGTGGAGCTCTACCGCGAGTTCCGCGATGCCACCGACCGCAGCCTGGACACGATGGCGCGCGCCGACATGCTGCGCTACGCAGGCGACGACGCCAAGGGCCTGCGCGGCATGGTGATGGATGCGCCGGATGCGCAGACGGCCGCGGTGCTGATCCGCGACCACCTGGTGCAGCTGGCGGGCGACCAGCCCGACCGCGCGACCCTGCTGCTGAACACCGCCAACGGCATCATCGACCGCGCGGACAAGGTTCGCGACCTTCAGGCCCGCGGATATGCGCCGCTGTCGCGCTTCGGGCGCTTCACCGTCGATGCAGTGAACGCCGCCGGCGAGCGCCAGTACTTCGGCCTGTTCGAGACTGCGCGCGAAGCCAACACGATGGCGGCGCGCATGCGCGAGGAGTTCGGCGAAGCCGGCGTCAGCCAGGGCACGCTGTCGGAGGAGGCCTTCAAGATGTTCGCCGGTGTGACGCCGGAGACGCTGGAGCTGTTCGGCAATGCCCTCGGCCTCGACTCCACCGGCGACAGCGCGCAGGACAAGGCCTTCCAGGACTACCTGCGCCTCACGAAGACCAACCGCAGCGCCATGCGCCGGCTGATCCACCGCAAGGGCATCGCCGGCTTCAGCGAAGACGTGGGCCGCGTGCTGGCGACGTTCGTCTACAGCAACGCGCGGCAGACCGCCGCCGGCCTGCACATGGGCGACCTCGGCGAGGCCGTGACCGCAATCCCGAAGGCGCAGGGCGAGCTGAAGGACGCCGCGGTGCGCTTGGCCGAGTATGTGAAGAACCCGCAGGAAGAAGCGCAGGCGGTGCGCGGTCTGTTGTTCGCGCAGTACCTGGGCGGCTCGATTGCATCGGCGCTGGTGAATGCGCTGCAGCCCGTGCAGGTGACGTTCCCCTGGTTGAGCCAGTACGGCGGCGCGAAGGCGGCGGCCGCGCAGATTGGGCGGGCTGCGAAGGATCTGGCAGCGCGTGGCAAGAACTTCGAACCCGACCTTGCCGCGGCGCTGAAGCGCGCCGAGGCCGAGGGCGTCGTGGCGCCGCAGGAGGTGCACCAGCTCATGGCGCAGGCGCGTGGCGCGGGCACGCTGCGCTCCGGTGATGGAACCCAGGCCGGTGACCTGCGCGCGCTGGGCCAGAACGCGCTGTCGCGCGTGTCGCTGGCGTGGGGCAAGGTGTTCGGTGCGGCCGAGCAGCTGAACCGCCGCATCACCTTCATCGCGGCCTACCGCACCGCGAAGGCGCAGGGCATTGCCGATCCTGCTGGGTTCGCGCGCCAGGCCATCACCGAGACGCAGTTCCTGTACTCGAAGGCCAACAAGATGGAGTGGGGCCGCGGCGCCGTCGGCGGCACGCTGATGACCTTCAAGACCTATTCGGTCGCCTACCTGGAGCTGCTGCACCGCATGTACACGCAGGGCGGGCCCGAGGGCAAGCGCGCGGCGCTGTTGGCGCTGGGCATGCTGATGCTGATGGGCGGCGCCGGTGGCCTTCCGTTCGCTGAAGACCTGGAGGATGCGGCGGACGGCCTGGCGCAGATGATGGGCTACAACTTCTCATCGAAGAAGGCTCGGCAAGAGTTCCTGGAGAGCATGCTGCCGCGCGGTATCGCGCAGTTCATCGACAAGGGCGTGAGCGGCCTGCCGGGCGCGCCGCTCGACGTGTCGGGCCGCCTGGGCATGGGCAACCTGATTCCCGGCACCGGGCTGCTGCTGGAGAAGACCAGCCACGCGCGCGATGTGCTCGAGATCGCGGGCCCGGCCGGCGACTTCGCCAGCCGCATTCTTTCCGGCGGCCGCAGCGTGCTCACCGGTGACGTGGGCGCCGGCGTGCTGGAGATGTCACCGGCGGCGGTGCGTAATGCCGCGAAGGGCGCCGACATGGCGGCCACCGGCATGTATCGCGACGCCAAGGGTTACAAGGTGCTCGACACCGGCGCGCTGGAAGCGGCGATGAAAGGCATCGGCTTCCAGCCGGGCAGTGTGGCCACCATCCAGGAGGCGAATCGCATCAGCCAGGGGGCGAAGGCCTTCTACAACCTGCGCGCCCAGGAGATTCGCGCGCTGTGGGCGCAGGGCATCTTCGAGGGCGACGCGAAGAAGGTGCAGGCCGCGCGCGACCAGGTCGCAACGTGGAACGAGAAGAACCCTGAGCAGCCGATGCAGGTGCGCATCCCCGACGTGATGCGGCGCGTGCGCGAGATGCGGAAGTCGAAGGATGAGCGGATCGCGGACACAGCGCCGAAGGCGATGCGCGCGCAGCTGAAGGAGGACGCAGCGCGCGCTCGCGCTGACCTGGGCGTGTAGCCCCCTGTGGGGTTCGACGCCAGGAGGGGCCATTGACACCATGACGAGCATCCAAGGAGCTCTTCATGTCAGTCCAAAACTCCGACGCCGTGCGGAACGCCTACGGGGATGCCTGGGAGGGCACCATCGGCACCTCGGCAAAAATTCAGCTGCGCACCGGCGCGCAACCTGCGAACTGCGCTGCAGCTGCAGCGGGCACGCTCCTTGTCGAATTCGCGCTGGGTAGCGACTGGGCACCGGCCGCCGTGGGCGGCGTGAAGTCGCTCGGCGGCACGCCCATCGCTGGGACGGCGGTGGCCGCTGGTACGGCCGCCCACTATCGCATCTACAACACCGCGGGCACGGTCTGCCATGAGCAGGGCACGGTGACGATCACCGGCGGCGGTGGCGACGCGACCGTCGACAACCCCTCCATCGTGTTGGGCCAGACGGTCAACATCACCGGCTGGTCCAAGACGTTCCCGGGGGCGTGATGGCGCAGAAGTACTACCACAGTGGGCTCGCGGGAGCGCCGGTCCTCACCGGAGCCGCAGGCAGTCTGATTTCCGTGATTGATGCGGTCAACGACGGTTGGGGTACAGCGACGGCGACCTCCCTCGTGGTCAGCGGGGGCATCGCCACGGCAACCTTTTCTTCGCCACATGATGCCGACGTGGACATCACTGTGCGCGTGGCCGGGGCCACGCCGAGCGGGTTGAATGGCGATTGGATGCTGACGGCCAAGGGAGGTAGCACGATCTCCTGGCCGACCGCCGTGGCCGATGGCGCCGCGACGGGGACCATCACAGTCAAGATCGCGCCGCTGGGCTTGCTGAAGGCTTTTACGGGCGCGGGCAAGGCGGTCTACAAGTCGACTGCGCCGAGTGCCACCGGCTTCTGCCTGCGCGTGGACGACACGGGCACCACGTCGGCGCGTGTTGTGGCCTATGAGTCCATGACAGACGTGGACACCGGCACCAATGCCTTTCCCACGGCCGCGCAGGTCAGTGGTGGGATGTTCTGGAACAAGTCAGCGACGGCGGGCAGCACGGCGATCCCTTGGGAAATCCTCGGCGACGAGCGCGGCTTCTACTTCATGAAGGCGGTTCGAGTGCCCGCGAGCTCGACCTATCTCGGGCGCGACTGCAACTGGTTCGGCGACATCAACAACATCAAGTCCGCCGACGCATATGCATGCGTTCTTGTGGGGTCCACCTCGTTGACTGATGACGCTGGCGGGAATATTGGCTGGCTCGCATCCCCCTCGCAGGCCGCAGTCACGCCTTCGTACGTCGCACGTTCGCTGACACAGATCGGAACGTCGGCGCGCGGATACCGTACCGCAGCTATCGCGCCCTCCGCTTCCGCGACCTCAAATGTCTTCTCGGGAGGCACTGTGGATGCTTGCTTTGGGACCTACCCGGCAGCGGCCGATCTCTCTGCTCGAACAACTCCAATCATGTTCTCGGAGAACCCGGGCGTGACCGCGACCGACTCGCAACTGCGTGGCCTGTTCCCGGGCGCGTATTCGAGCTTGCTGCGGATTCCAGGCGGCACGTTCTCCGCGCGCGACACCATCGACGCGACGGGCGATATGGCGGGGAAGAAGCTGCTGGTTTGCCCGGCCTGGTCGGCTGCCGCGATACCAAGTTCCATGGCCGGCGCTTTCTTTCTCGACATCAAGGGGGCATGGCGTTGACCAACTACACCGTGCCTGTAGGCGTCATCAGCCCGCTGGCTGTGACGACCACCAGCCGGGAGGCGACGAGACCCGTTCTCATGCCCACGCTGTTCGTTCGCGACATCTACCATGGCGGTCTTGGGCGCATCGGTCCTTTCACTATCAAGGTGGATGCCGAACCGACGGATCTGCCGCTGCGTCGGCGCGTGCGCCTGTTTCGAGATCGTGATGGCCTCTTCATCCGTGAGGCGTGGAGCGACGCGGCCACCGGCCTGTATCAGTTCGACTGGATCGACCAGCGCGAGCGATACACGGCCATCGCCTACGACTACGAGCATGCCTTCGAGTCTCTGGTGGCCAGCAACCTCGCACCGACGTTGATCCCATGAGCGGCAACTTCGTCTTCAAACGCGCGCCCCAGGGCCACGGCAACTTCGTTTTCGGCGAGTCGGAAGAGGCTGGCGCTGTCGTGAGCGTATCGCAGCTGGTTGGTCAAGCGGCGCAGTCGGTGCTGGTCGCGGTGCTCTCCGCTATCGCTGTGAGTCAGGCTGTGCCGCAGCATGCCCAGGCGGCGTCCTTCCGGGCCGTGCCGGAGGTGGCCGCTGCGCAACTTGAGTCCGCGGCCTCCCAATCGGCGCTCCTGTCCACCGACGTGGATTCGGCGAGCCTGTCAGCCGGGCAATCGGCGGCGCCGACTGCGCAATCCGCTGCGTTCGGTGTCTTGGCGCGTGCTGCGGTGAGCCAGTCCGCCCTCGACGCTTCGCAGCTCGCGGCTTTCAGCGTGCCTGCAGCCACGGTCGCCGCTCAAGCGTCCGAGGCGGTAGTGCAGGACGGCCATTTCTCCGCACCGGCCGGCATCAACGCGGATCAGTCCGCAGCGCTCGACGGCCAGACCGTTGTTCTGCGGGCTGTGGTTGGCGTCTCTGTTGCGCATCTGCAGTTGCCCGAGACGCAGATTGTTGACCTCCACCATGTGTATCCCTTCGAGCGCAACGAACGCACCCTCATCGTCGCCGCTGAACGCCGGCGCTGCGCCTTCGCGCGCGAGGTCAGAAGCATGGCGGCCACGCCCGAGCTGCGCACCGCTGAATTCCAGGGCGAGCGGCGGCGCATCGCCGTGACTGACTGAAAGACCAGCATGGCCACACTGAAGCCCACCACCTACGTCGCTGACTCGAGGGGCGACCTTGTCATCGACCGCGACACCGACGCGCAGCTCGACTATTCCTTCGACTGGTCGGCTTGGCTGGCGCTGAATCCAGGCGACGCCATTGCATCGGTCGAGTTCAACGTCGACTCGTCGCTGACGGTGGTGAACCAGTCGCACGACGCCACCACGGCCACCGTGTGGCTCACCGGCGGCACCAAGCCTGTTACGGGCCCGAACAAGCTGCGCGTGACCTGCCGCATCACCACCACCAACACCCCGCCGCGGATCGATGATCGATCTGTGTTCCTGCGGATCGTTGAACGCTGATCCCCTGTAGGGTTTCACAGCGCGAGCTGCGCCCGGAATGATCCGGGCTCATGAGAAACGAAACCATCGATACCCTGGCCGCCGTCGGCGGCAAGGCTTCCGCGACCGGCGTAGGCATGACCGGCGTCGGATGGTTCCTCTCCAACGAGTTCTTCGGTCTGGTCGGTGCGTTCGTCGCCGTCGGCGGCCTAGTGCTGGCGTGGTACTACAAGCGCGAGGCCAACCGCCGGCAATTGGTCGAGCACGAGCTGCGCGTTGCGCGCCTGCGCCGGGGCATGAAGTCGGACACCGACCTGGCCGCCCTGGGGGAGGACGACTGATGCAGCGCATCCGCATCGCAGTTGCCGCCTTGACCCTTTCCGTCGCTGGATTCGCTGCATGGCAGGCCCACGAAGGCGACGGCCCGGTGACGGTGCGCGCAGACGGCACCGAGGTGCTGCATCCCTACGTTCCGACCCAAGGCGACGTGCCGACCATCGGCCACGGCTCGACCCGCTACGAAGACGGCACGCGAGTGACGCTTGCAGACCCCCCGATCACGCGCTGGCGCGCCGTCCAACTCGCGCGCAACTTGCACCGTGCCGAGGAGCGGCGCTTCGCCGCCTCTTTGCCAAATGTGGAGCTGTTCCAGGAGGAATACGACCTCTACATGGACTTCGAGGGGCAGTATGGAATCGGCAACTGGCTGAAGCCCAAGTCGCCGCGGACGTGGCTGTTGCGTGGGGACTACCTCGGCGCCTGTGAAGCGCTGCTGGCCTGGCGCTTCCAGGCCGGCCGCGACTGCCGACTGCAGCAGAACTGGGGCCCCAAGGGCTGCAAGGGCGTGTGGGTGCGGCAGCAGGCCCGACACAGCGCCTGCCTCGCTGCGCAATAGGAGAGGGCCATGCCTGACCTGCGCAACATCGCTATCTGGCTGCTGCTGGCCCTCGCCGTCGCGGGCTGGGGCACAGGCTGCGTGGAGCGCACGCGCGCGGCCGGCGCCCGCGCTGACCTTGCCGCTGAGAAGCGCAGCCGGACCGAAGAGAGTACCGCCCGCGCGCTGGCTGCGCTGGCCGACCTGCAGCGCACCGTCACGCTGATGGCGACACACGCCGAAATCCAGAAGGAGAACGCTGATGCATACGAAGCGCGCCTCGCGGTGCTGGCCAGCCGTGGCCGCACTGTTGCTGCTGAGCTTGGCCGGGTGCGCGAGCAATACCGCACCTTCGCCGCCCTTGATCGCGAGCAGGCCCTCAGCGACCCCGCTGCCTGCCAGCGTGTTGCAGATCGATCCGCAGTCCTCGCGGCCATGGCTGCACAAAGTCGAGAGCTTCTTGAGCGAGGCCGACTCATTGTTGAAGGGCGAGACAACGAAGTGCAGCTTCTGCTCGACACCGTGAAGAACGACCGCGCGCTGATCGCGCAGCCGTAGCGCCAAGATTGCCAGTCAACCCTCCGCCCAGGCCAACGCTGGGCGAAGGATTTTTTCGCTTTGTGCCTACGGCTTGCCCAGTCATCTGGCCGACAGCCGAGCCGCTCGAACGGTTGCACCTTGGCGCCATGCCGACGCTCGCCGACTACCCGCCCATGCTGCTCGAGGAGCGGCCCATCGACTTCGCGGAGCCGGGGTGGATCTACGAGATCAAGTTCGATGGTTACCGGATGACCGCTGAGTCCGACGGCGCCGTGCAGCTGCGCACCCGCAACGGGGCTGACGCAACGAAGTGGTTCCCAGAGGTGGCCTACAGCCTCGCGCGCGTGAAGGGTGGCCAGTACATCGTCGACGGGGAGGTCTGCGTGCTCGATGAGCTGGGCCGCAGCGACTTCGACAAGCTCCAAGACCGCGCCAAGCGCCGGCGCTGGTACGAGGGCGCCTCACCGGTCGTCTACTGCGTCTTCGACCTGCTGGTGAGCCGTGGCGTGGACATCACGCAGCAACCTCTGGTGCAGCGCAAGGCGGCGCTGGCCAAGCTATTCAAGCCAGCGCGGCCGGGGCTCCTTGTCGTCGGCCACTTCGACAGCCAGCCGGAGCGGCTCTTTGCCGAGGCGGTGATCCCGTTGAAGCTTGAGGGCCTGGTGGCCAAGAGGGCCGACAGTGTCTACCTGCCGGGCGTGCGCTCACCGGACTGGGTGAAGGTCAAGCGGCCCGGCGCCATCCCGGCGCAGCGGTTCAAGCGCGGGGCGCGGTGAATAGATACTTTCGCCGCTCGCCCCCTCGCCGGAGCCGGTGACGTCGGGCGTTTTGTGAATAGATACTCGCCGGCCGATACCATCTGCGGGTGGTATTTCGCGTTTACTGCCTACGGGTGGTATCGGGCTAGAACAGGCCCGGCTCTTCGGGCGGCTCGGCAGCCGGCGGCGCTGAGCTGGGACTCGCCTTCTTCGCGCGCGGCGGGAGCGGCGCCGGGTAGGTATCAAGCTGCCCCATCCACTGCTGGAAGAACTTCGGTGCTTCGGCCATAGGGCAGGTCAGCCAGCGGTCGTATTCCTCAGGGTCGAGGATCACGACCATGCGCTTCTCTTCACCCCACTTGTGAAAGCGGGACATGACCGGGTGCCCGTCGGCGTTCACGGTCAGCATGGCGAAGCTGAAGGCGGCTTCCCCGGTCTCGGGGTTGTTCCAGGTTTCCCAGATGCCGGCGATGCCCATGGGCACCTCGCCGGGCTGCTGGATGCGCCACCGCACGGGCTTGCTTTCGGCTGTCTCGTAGAAGGGTTCGAAGATGGCCTCGGCGGGCACGATGCAGCGTTGCCCCTTGCGCCAGGCGTTGCGGAAGCTCGGCAGCTTGGCGACCGTCTCGGTGCGGGCGTTGTAGGTCTTGCGGCCGTAGGCCAACTCCTTGGCGAAACCGGGCACCAAGCCGAATGCGCCGTCGTCCACGCGGCGATTGCCCGAGCCGTCCTCGGCCAAGCGGATGAACGGCGCCAGCCCGGTGGGCCACGTGACCTGCGGCGGCTCTTCACCCTTGCGCGCGACACCGAAGAACGACAGCAGGCGATCGGCGCGCGTGACGGTTTCGTAGTTGCTGCACATTCCAGAAGGATATGGGCAAGCTGCGCTGATGGCTACTTCCGCTGGTACAGGAGCACCGCCAGAGCCTGGATGGCTTCAGCTGCCGTCGGCACGATGACCGCCGAGCACGCGAGCATGAGATTCAGGGGGAGGCCGAAGTCTTCGACCGCGGCGCCGGCGGCATCGCGCAGGATTCCGTGCGCGTCAGGCGATGAGGGAACGCGGCCGGCGTAGCTGCCCGAGGGCACTCCATAAGCCACGACAGGCAAGCCCAGCATGATGGCCGCGCCGACCTCGAACACGGTGCCCGAGTCGGGCTCAGGGCCTCGGAATGGAGCCAAGTTTGCAATGAGGCCGTGGGCGCTCCGCAGCCGCTTCATGTTCTCCCGGTAGATGCGCCGGGCAATATTTTCAGGCGGGACTTGTGGCCCTGCCGGTTCGTGCTCGTCCGCGGGCAGGACCGCGCGAAGTTGATGCGCTTCGCAGATGGTCGCCAGGCCTTTGAGGTGGGCGGCTGCATCGGCTCGGAACACGTCCGGGCCGGCGACGTAGACACGCGGCCAGGAGCGAGGAATGGGCATGACGTGAGTATGCAGGTCAGGTCGACGGATCTGGTGCAAGAACTGAATCAGGCGGCCATGCGGGCCGCGAGGTCCTCGCCACGGATAGAGGCGTAGCGAAGCACCATCGAGTAGTCGGACCAGCCCATGATCTTGCAAATCTCGACGTCGCTGTACAGCCAGTGGCCGTCCTTGCCGCGCAGTTCGAACCACCGGCAGCAGGCCTCGTGCCGGAGGTCGTGCTCTTTGAAGTCCGGCACACGTGCGTGCGCGAACAGGCGCCGAAACGCCTGCACCAGCGCGCGGGTCGCAAGCTTCTTCCCTTTCTCGGTGCCGTCCCAGAACGGGAAAAGGAGCCCTGTCTTGCCTTCGACGTAGGGACGAAGCTTCGCGATCAGTGCCGGCTTCAGCGGAACGATGCGGGGCTTCGCCACGCCGCCGCGGCCCTTGGTCCCGTCGACCCTGGTGAAGCCGCGGTCGAGCTGGAGATACTCGACCTTCACTGTGTAGCCCTCGCGCAGCCGCACGCCGGAGTCGACGATGAGCTCGTAGAGCATCTGCAGGTCTGGATGGGGCGGTCGCACCCACTTCGCACCCGGGAGGCGCTCCCCACGCAGCGCCATGTCGATGCGGTCGCCTTCGCCCGGGCCGAAACGGCGTTCACGAGACTGGTCGCGCTTGGCTTTCTTCGGCTTTTCGGTGCTCGATGGGTCGGTGGCCAAACGCTCGCTCTCCTTGCGCAGCGCTTCGGCCTCATCGGCTGTGTAGGTGCTGTAGCCGTTCGGCAGGCCGCGGAAAGGGTTGGTCTGCTTGTGCGCGCCGTGGGCCGTGGTGCGCCGGATGTGCCAGTCCAAGATGCGGCCGTACACCCCGACCTTCTTGCGGATCGTGCCAGGAGAGTTGTTCGCCACCATCTTGAGCTTCTTCACGAAGGCGTCGACCCACTCGGCTGTCAGGCTGGAAACGCGCACCCCGAGGAACTCGCCCATCGTGGCGCTGAGCATTTCGGCATCGAAGGGCGTGACGGGCCCCAGCTTTTCATATGACCGGATCACCTCGACCACGAGCGGATCTTTGACCGCTGGCGCATCTGGCTGCAGGCCCTGGGGCACCATGCCGCGCCGAAGGTAGGACTTCAGGGTGTCGCGATACGTGATCGCCGCCTGCTCGCTCTCGAAAGTCGAGAAGTAGGGGCGCTCCAGCAGCTTGTGCTTGATGCGGAGTTGGAAGCGGCCGTCTCGCTCTTGAATGTTCTGCGCCATAGGGCAGAAGCGTACGAGAAATTGAGGGTAGCACCGCTACCTTTTTGGGTAGCGTGACAGCGCTTTGAACCGCTTTTAGTCGTTCGAATTTTCTCCGTGATCTGAGAAAATCCTTTTAAATCAACCACTTAGGTGGCCTGCCCGGAGGGGATCGAACCCCCGACAACCTGCTTAGAAGGCAGGTGCTCTATCCAACTGAGCTACGGGCAGATTCCGGTTGAGATGCGAGGGCCGGAGCCTTCAATTCTCGGGCCGCAAGAAATGCGGGAACAGACCGAAAAATCAACGGCCTGAACGCTTCTGCCTCTGACCGGGGAAGCGCGGATTCTACCTACATCCCTCCATGCACGACGCCTCCGCCGAGGGGCGCTGCTGGAGGAGGGAATGCGCCTGGATGGCTCGGGAGGAGACCCTGGCCGTCTCGACTGCCTGCTTCGACACGAGCTGCTTCTTGCAGCAGGCACGGCACCGATACAACCTGAGGGTCGGCAGCACCCTCATCCATGCTCGCCGCTCAATGCGACGAAGGCCTGCCAGGCCGCAGGAACATCGGAGAAACAGATTCAGCAGCATCACAGAAGAGTTCAAACCGGGAAGGTGTCGACACTCTTTCCCCGACGCTGCTTCGCGGTTTGCGCAACCGTGAAGCACCCGCGTTCGATTCTGTGGGTGCGAAGGGCCTGCAGCGAAAGGGCTGCACGCGCAACAGATTGCTAAGGACGGCCGTTTGGGCCGTGCGATGTCCTGCCGGGTCGCTGCGGTGGAGGGCTGTCAGGGGTTTTGCGAACGGTATTTCCACACGGCGTCGTTCACCGCGCGTTCGGACGCCAGTTGCTTTTTTCCGCAGGCGCCGCATTGGTAGAAGCGCTGGCTCGAGAAGAGACGCATCCATGGCCGGCGCTCGATGCGAACGAGATGCCTGAGGCCGCAAGAACAGCGGGAAAAGTAATTCAGCATCGGAAAGGGGTCCAGGGGTGATGAGGGTTTGCTGCGACGTCCATCCCTGACTCAGCTCTTCGGCTTTGTAAACGCAACTCAGCTTACTTTGTAAACAAGATCACGATTGAGTCGATTCTGCGTGACCGCCGAGTGTCACGCGGGTAGTCCCGTAAGAAAAAAGTTGCAGTCGCCGTGTAACAGCAAGGCAGTGGCGTTGCCTGATGTACGGAAACCAGTGGTTCGTGCTACGAAACGTCTAAAGGGCGCTTGAAACTCGCTGTGATGGCGACCGGCCCGGAAAAGAAAAAAGCCTGCAACGACTTTCATCGTTGCAGGCTTTCACTTTTCTTTTGGTCGGGGCGAAAGGATTCGAACCTTCGACCCTCTGGTCCCAAACCAGATGCGCTACCAGGCTGCGCTACACCCCGCCAAGCCTTCCATTCTAGCCCGAATAAGGGGCCGATCAGCGCTTCTCGTACTGGGTCTTGCCAAAAAGGATCTCGCGGGCCTTGTCATCGGTGATCGGGCGGCGCAGGTCGGCCAGCACTTTCACGCCGCGTTGCACGGCCGGGCGCGCGGCGATGCCGTCGAACCAGGCCTTCAGGTGCGGGTGGTCGGTGAGGGTGATGCCCTGGTTTTCCCAGCTGCGCAGCCACGGGAAGATGGCGATGTCGGCAATCGAATAGCTTTGGCCGGCGATGAACTTGTGCCTGGCCAATTGCCGGTCGATCACGCCGTACAGGCGCTTGGCCTCGTTGGTGTAGCGGTCGACGGCATAGGCGATTTTTTCGGGCGCGTAGATGCGGAAGTGATGCGCTTGGCCGAGCATCGGGCCGACGCCGCCCATCTGGAACATGAGCCACTGCAGCACGTCGTAGCGTTCGCGGTCGCCCGTGGGCAGGAACTTGCCGGTCTTGCCCGCGAGGTACACGAGGATGGCGCCTGATTCGAACAGCGAGATCGGCTGGCCGTCCGGTCCGTCGGGGTCGGTGATGGCGGGAATCTTGTTGTTCGGGCTGATCTTCAGGAACTCGGGTGCGAACTGGTCGCCGGTGCCGATGTTCACCGGGTGCGCGTGGTACGGCAGGCCGCACTCCTCGAGCATGATGTGAATCTTGTGGCCGTTCGGCGTGGGCCAGGAATAGACCTCGATGGGCGATGCGGGCATGTCGCGGAGCTCCAGATTGAGAGGGTTGTGACGGGAGAACGGCAGCATATACACGCGCATCCGGACGCGTGCGGGTGCGGGCATTGGCCGTTTGCCAGCTCGCCCTGGCTTGGTCACCCCACCTGTCGTTCGTGCGCGTTGCACCACATCCAGTGTTCGCCGGGCTCGATCGACTGGATCACGGGATGTTCTTCGGCCCGCGCGTGCTTCGTGGCGTGGCGGTTCTTCGACGAGTCGCAGCAGCCCACATGGCCGCAGTGCACGCACAGGCGCAGATGGACCCAGGTGTCGCCGGTCTTCAGGCAGTCTTCGCAGCCGCGGGGCGTGTGCGGTGGCGCGAGGTCGGCGGGAACGTGTTCGCAGGCTTGAATGGGCATGGGGTATGTCTGGAAAAAGTTCAGGCCACGGCCGAACTCGACGACAGGTGCTGGTGAATCAGCGCCACCACCGCGGCGCCTTCGCCGATCGCGCCGCCCACGCGCTTGACCGAGCCCGAGCGCACATCGCCCACGGCGAACACGCCGGACACGCTCGATTCGAGCGCCGCAGCGGGGCGCGCCGGAAAGCCGCTGCTCGCGGCCGGGCCCGTCAGCACGAAACCGTGGCGGTCGACCGACACGCCGCAGCCGTCGAGCCATGACGTTTCGGGCTCCGCGCCGACGAACAGGAAGATGTTGCGCGCCGGGCAGTCGTGCTCCTGGCCCGAGGTGTGGCAGCGCCACGTGGCGCCGGTCAGGCCTTCTTCGGGCGCGCCGTGCAGCCGCACGAGTTCGGTGTGCGGTTGCAGCGAGATGTTGGGCGTGGCCTCGATGCGGTCGATGAGGTAGCGCGACATGCTGGCCGCCAGCGACGGCCCGCGCACCAGCACGTTGACCTTGGCCGCGTGGCGCGACAGGAACACCGCCGCCTGGCCGGCCGAGTTGCCGCCGCCCACCAGCGCGACCTCTTGCTGCGCGCAGATCTTGGCCTCGATGGCCGAGGCCCAGTACCAGATGCCGCGGCCTTCGAATTCGGCCAGGCGCGGCACGCCGGGTCGGCGGTAGCGGGCACCGCTTGCAATGACCACCGTGCGCGCGCTGATCGTGCGACCGTCGGTGAGCTTCAGTGCGAGGCTGCCCAGCGCGTTCTCGCGCGAGCAGTCGAGCGCTTCCACCTGCGCCGGAATCAGCATCTCGACGCCGAACTTCTGCGCCTGAACGAACGCACGGCCCGCCAGCGCCTGCCCCGAGATGCCGGTCGG
This sequence comes from Variovorax sp. EBFNA2, assembly GCF_033802765.1. Lineage (NCBI taxonomy): Bacteria > Pseudomonadati > Pseudomonadota > Betaproteobacteria > Burkholderiales > Comamonadaceae > Variovorax > Variovorax sp. EBFNA2. The sequence continues at coordinate 3,708,988 of NZ_CP138496.1, read as the reverse complement.
AAAGCCCAGGTAGTTCTCGATGCGCGCGCTCGCGCCGGCCTGTCCGCCGAAGGCGCGGCAGTCGAGCACGATCACGCGCAGCCCTTCGGAGGCCGCGTACACCGCGGTCGCAAGGCCGGCGGGCCCGGCGCCGACCACGGCCACGTCGTAGAGCTCGTCGCGCGCCGCGGTGTCGACCATGCCGAGGCAGCGCGCCAGGCCTTCGTCGCTCGGGTTGACGAGCACGGAACCATCGGGGCATACGGCCAGCAATTTGTCGGAGCCATATTGCGCGAGCAGCGCGGCGGCATCGGCGTCGGCGGCTGCATCGACCAGGTGATACGGATGGCCATTGCGGCGCAGGAAGTTCTCCAGCCGCGCCATCTCGGGCGAGTCGGGCCGGCCGATCAGCACCGGCCCCGCCGCACCCGATTCGATGAGCGCCACGCGCCGCAAGATCAGCGCGCGCGTGATGCGCTCGCCCAGGTCGGCCTCGGCCACGAGCAGCGCGCGCAAGCGGTCGGGTGGCACGACGAGCGCCTCAACCTCTTCGTCGGCATGCCCGTCGACCAGGGCAGGGCGCCCGCTGAGCTGGCCGACCTCGGCGAGGAATTCGCCCGGCCCCTGGCGTGCGATCGGCACCACATGGCCCAGGCCGTCGCGCTGCGTGACGGCGACCACGCCCTTGAGCAGCACGAACATGCCGGCGCCGGTCTCGCCGGCGGTGAACAGGCGCTCGCCGCGCGCAAAGCGCTGCACGCTGCCGAAGCTGGCGATGCGTGCCATCTCGGCGTCACTGAGGACGGGGAAAGTCTGGTGCAGGCGGCTGTTGGCGCCTGGTGCATCGGTGGCCATGGGATCGAACTCCGTGTCGCGAATGCCCCGCATTAGACGCCGAAGCGGCGCCAAAGCGACGCTGACGCGCGCTGTAACAACGTCATGTGGCTGCCACGCCGCTGACATGCCGCTTTCATTGCGCGTGTCCAGACTCGGTCAGCAGAAAGGGATTTCCCATGAAAGAACTGCCGAACCCGACGTTTCCGCTCTCGCAGCTCGGACTGCGCGCAGCCCTGTGGCCCGCACCCGCAGCCGGAACCCCCGCCGTTGTTGCCGCTGCCGCCGCCGCCGCCGCAACCGTCGCCGCACTGGCCACCCGCACATCGGTGCCCGAGGCGCCGCTGGCCGTCATCGTGCCGCCCGCCGCCGAGGCCAGCAAGCCGGGCATCACGGTGAGCTGGGGGCGTCATCTGGACGACGTGCGCGCCGCGCAACGCCTGCGTCACGACGTGTTCGTCGGCGAGATGGGCGCGCGCCTGAGCACGCCGCTGGCCGGCCACGACATCGACCTGTTCGACGACTTCTGCGAACACCTGCTGGTGCGCGACGAACTCACGGGCCAGGTCATCGGCACCTACCGCGTGCTGACCCCCGCCCAGGCCCGCCGCGTCGGCAGCACCTACAGCGACACCGAATTCGACCTGACCCGCCTGCGCGACCTGCGCGAGCGCATGGTCGAACTGGGCCGCAGCTGCGTACACGCCGAGCACCGCCAGGGCGGCGTGATCCTCGCGCTGTGGGGCGCGCTGGCCGGCTTCATGCACCGCAACAAGCTCGACACCATGATCGGCTGCGCGAGCATTCCGATGTCGCACAACGGCGTGACCAGCGGCGACGCGGCGGCCAGCATCTGGCGCCAGCTCTCGGCCAGCCACCTCGCGCCGATTCAATACCAGGTGCAGCCGCGCCTGCCGCTGCCGGTCGAACGGCTCGACAGCGCGCTCGACGTGGAACCGCCCGCGCTCATCAAGGGTTACCTGCGGCTGGGCGCCAAGGTGCTCGGCGCGCCGGCCTGGGACCCTGACTTCAACACCGCCGACCTGCCGATGCTCATGCGCATCGACGACCTGCCGGCGCGCTACCGCAAGCACTTCCTCGGCGCATGAAGCCGGCGGCCATCCGGCCCGACGCCGGGCCGCACGTTGCTTCGCTGCCGCCGAATGTGTCAGGTTCGCTCTCTGCGGGAGAGGGCGCGTCACGCGAATGTCATGGAACTGTCACGGACGACGTTGACACTGTCATATTTCAGCCGTCGTGTTCTCCCGTGCCGCTTGCTCCAGAATCAGTGCCCATGCCCTCCCTCTCCGCTGACCCTTTGCGCGTCGGTGAAGCGCCTCCGTTCGCATTGCTGGACCGCGACCACAGCATCCTCTCGTTCAACGAACGTGTGCTCGACTGGGCCCACCGGCCCGAAGTGCCGCTGATCGAACGGCTGCGCTATCTGTGCATCGTGTCGTCGAATCTCGACGAGTTCTTCGAGGTCCGTGCCGCGCCGCACCTGAGCGCGGGCAGCGCCGGCGACCGCAAGGGCACCTACACGGTCGAGTCGTTCGAGCGCCTGTCCGAAGCCGCCCATGCACTCGTGGCGCGCCAGTACGCGCTGTACAACGACGAGCTGATGCCGACCTTTGCCACGCATGGCATCCACATCGTGTCGCATGGCGAGCGCAATCCGGCCCAGCGCAAGTGGGTCGGCGAGTATTTCGAGCGCGAGGTGCGCCCGTTGCTGATTCCGGTGGGGCTCGATCCGGCGCACCCGTTTCCGCAGGTGGCGAACAAGTCGCTGAACTTCATCGTGCGCCTGGGCGGCAAGGACGCCTTCGGCCGCGAGAACCCGATCCAGATCGTCAAGCTGCCGCGCGTGCTGCCGCGCCTCATCAAGATGCCGGCCAAGGTGTCTGACGGCAAGACGCTGTTCGTGGCGCTGTCGAGCGTGGTGCGCGCGCACCTGTCGAGCATGTTCCCGGGCCGCGAGGTGGGCGACTTCTCGCAGTTCCGCGTGACGCGCCACTCCGACCTTGCGGTCGACGAGGAAGACGTCAAGAACCTGCGCACCGCCCTGCGCCAGGGCCTGCAGCATCGCCACTACGGCCAGGCCGTGCGGCTCGAGGTGTCGGCCAGCTGCGCCGAATCGCTCGCGAGCTTTTTGCTCGCGCAGTTCAACCTGCCGCCGCAGGCGCTGTACCGCGTGCACGGGCCGGTGAACCTGGCGCGGCTCACGCAGCTCATCGACCTGATCGGCGAGCCGCAGCTGCGCTTCCCGCCGTATGTGGCGTCGTTCCCCGTCACGCTGTCGCCCGCGCAGTCGTTTTTCGACCGGCTGCAGCGCGGCGACGTGCTGATCCACCAGCCCTTCGAAAGCTTCGACGGCGTGCTGGCTTTCCTGCGCGACGCGGTGCTCGACCCGCAGGTGCTGGCCATCAAGCAGACCATCTACCGCACCGGCCCCGACTCGGAACTCATGGACCTGCTGCGCGAAGCCGTGCGCCGCGGCAAGGAAGTGACGGTGGTGGTCGAGCTGAAGGCGCGCTTCGACGAAGAGGCCAATATCAACTGGGCCGAGATGCTCGAGTCGATCGGCGCGCAGGTGGTGTACGGCGTGGTGGGCCTGAAGACCCACGCCAAGATGCTCCTGGTCACGCGCCGCGAGGGCAAGCAGCTGCGCCGCTACGGCCACCTGTCGACCGGCAACTACAACCCGCGCACGGCGCGGCTGTACACCGACATCAGCCACCTCACAGCCGACCCGGCGCTCACGGCCGACATGGAGGCCGTGTTCGTCCACCTGGCCAGCCAGAGCCGCCTGCCCAAGCTCAACCGCATGTGGCTCGCGCCCTTCGACCTGCACAAGAACCTGGTCGCGCGCATCGATGCGCTGGGGCAGGCTGCTGCGAACGGCGAGCCGACGCGCATCGTCGCCAAGATGAACGCGCTGACCGACGAGGAAATCATCGGCGCGCTCATTCGCGCGGGGCAGAAGGGCGTGAAGATCGACCTCATCGTGCGCGGCGCCTGCACGCTGCCGGCGCAGGTGCCGGGGCTCACCGACAACGTGCGCGTGCGCTCGGTGATCGGGCGCTTCCTCGAGCATTCGCGGGTGTTCTATTTCCGCCATGGCGAGGACGAGTCGCTTTACCTGTCGAGCGCCGACTGGATGAACCGCAACATGATGCGGCGCATCGAGCTGGCCTGGCCCGTGACCGATCCCACCCTGCGCCAGCGCCTCATCGACGAGTGCCTGGTGGCTTACCTGCACGATGGCCGCGACGCCTGGGACCTGGGCGGCGACGGCGTCTACCGGCGTGTCGACCACGACACGCACCCCGGCGAGGCGGGTGCGTCCCCCGCGATCGAAGCGCATGGCGCCCAGGCCGCCTTGATGGGCCGCTATGCATCGCGAGGAAACCACCGTGATGCGTCCGCCAATTGAAATTGAAGAAGAAGTTCGAAAGACGATGAGCATGGACTTGATCTTCTGGCGTCACGCCGAAGCCGAGGACTGGACCGAAGGGTGTGACGACATGCAGCGCTCGCTCACGCCGCGCGGCGAAAAACAGGCCAAGCGCATGGCCTCCTGGCTCGACCGGCAGCTGCCCGACGGCACACGCATCGTGTGCAGCCCGGCGCGCCGCTGCGAGCAGACCGCGCTGGCACTGGGCCGCAAGTACAAGCTGCGTTCCGAGCTGTCGCCCGACACCACGCCCGACGAACTGCTGGCTGCCACCGGTTGGCCCAACGGCAAGTCGGTGGTGCTGGTGATTGGCCACCAGCCGTCGCTGGGGCAGGCGATCTCGTTGCTGCTCGGCCTGAAGCAGGACAGCTGCCCCGTGCGCAAGGGCTCGCTGTGGTGGATCCGCACCCGCGAGCGCGACGGCGATGTGCAGACCGTCGTCGTGACGGTGCAGGCGCCCGAGCTTCTCTAGCTGCTACAGCGGTCCTTCGCCGCCAACACCCCCGCCTGACGCTTCCGGGCGGGCGCTTTGTCACGGTCGCGGACCGAGGCGGCAGGGCGCTTGTCTCCCGGAAAAAGGGGCGAACCACTCATGCGCGCGTGCGGCGCAATTTCTACAGTGTGACTCCACGGCAACGTGCTTTTGCCCCGATGCGAGAAGAAGCGGTGCCGGTCGACCACCTCACTGGGGGACACGCATGAAACTGCTCCACACACTGCCAAGAAGCTTCAAGAACATGCCGCGTGAAGACGCGGACATGCGGTTGAAAACGCTGATTTCTCTGCTTGTTGCTGCAGCCCTGCTGTCGGGGTGCGCGGCGAACAGCGTCGCGCCTGCGCTGCAGACCCGCCACGATGCCACCCGGTCGATCGAGAAGGTCGAGGTCATCTACAACGCGCAGGACCAGCTGATCGTCACGGATGGCGGCGGGTCGGGGCTGACGGGCTTCGCAGGGTTTTTTGGGCCCATCGCTGCGCTGTTGGCAATCTCCGTCGATACCGGCAGCCGAATGACGATGGCCGCCCGGACCGACCAGCGCAGCAAGGAGTTCACGGCCGCAGTGAAGAACAGCGGAGCGACCATGGCGCTCAACAGGCAGTTCGCCGAGCGACTGGCGGCGCGCCTGCGGGAGAGTGGCCGCGAGGTGAAGCTGACGCCTTTCATGCGCGCGACCGGAGAGCATGCGCAGATGCAGGTGCAGGAACTCCCGCCTACGCCCGGCTACAGCACCTTGATCCTGCGGATCACGACGTCCTATGGCGCGGCCGATGCGACATCGAGCTTCAAGCCGTACGTCTGGGTGGAACAGCTGCTGAGGGACGAGAAGCAGTCCGTCGTGGGCCAGACCTTGCAGGTCGCCGACGTGAGCGAGCCGACCTACCTCCTGTACGACGGCCTGCTCAAGGACACCGCAGGCGCTCGCGAAGGGTTGAAGCGCGGGCTTGACCAGATCGTGCAGCCGGCCTATGTCGAGATGTTCGGGGAAGAGGTGCTGCACAAGGCCGGCGCAGCGGCCGTCACGCAGACGGCCGGCATCGACACGAAGTGAAACGGCTCAGGCGCCGCTGAGTTCCACGCGCCAGTTGCTGGTTTTCTGCCAGGCCAGCACTTCCTCGCGCAGCAGGTGTGCCGACTGCGGATAGGCGTCGGCCCAATCGGGCGCGCAGGCGATCGTGAAGGCCCTGGCACCGAGTGCCGCGAGGTTCAGCGCCTTCGGGTCGGGGTCGCGGCGCGCATGGCACAGGATCACGGCCAGCCGCAGCGCAAGCAGCTGCGTCACGAAAGTCTCGTCGTCCAGCGAGGCTTCGAGCTTGCGCAGCTTGCCGCGCTGGCCCAGCACCAGCTGGCCGAGCGCGTGCAGCTCGTTCACCGCAAAGCCCGGCGCGTCGGCGTTGTCGAGGATGTAGGCACCGTGCTTGTGATAGTCGCTGTGAGAGACCAGCGCGCCGATCTCGTGCAGTTGCGCGGCCCAGCCGAGCTTGCGCAGCGCGCGGCCGGCGCGGCTCGAGGTGCTGCCGCCACGCGCGGCGGGGGCGAGCTGCACGAACAGCGCGGCGGCGGTCTCGCTCACGCGCTTGGCCTGGGCCGGATCGACCGCGAAGCGGGTGGCGAGCCGGGTCACCGTGGCACTGCGCATGTCGGCCACGCTCTCGTCGCGCTCGAGCAACTCGTACAGCACGCCGTGGCGCAGGGCGCCCTGGGCGACCTTCATTTCCTGGATGTCGAGCAGATCGAACACCGCCCGCAGCACGCTCAGGCCGCCGCCGATCACGGCCTTGCGGTCTTCGCGCATGCCGTCGATGCGCAGCTTGTCGATGCTGCCGGCCTTGAGCAGGCGGTCGAGCAGCCAGTCGAGGCCGTCGCGCGTGACGAGGCCGGCCTCGCCGCCGGCCGCCGCGAGCACGTCGCCCACCGCGCCGATGGTGCCGGAGGCGCCATAGGCCACGTCCCACTGGTCGCGGGTGTAGCTGGAGAGTGCGTCGTCCAGCACGGCCTTGGCCGCCACTTCGGCGGCGCGGAAGGCGGGGGCGGTGAACTGGCCTTCGCCGAAATGCTTCATCGACCAGGCGACGCTGCCCACGCGGTACGACTCCATGCGCTCGGCCTCGAGCGCGTGGCCGATGATCATTTCGGTGGATCGCCCGCCGATGTCGATGACCAAGCGGCGTTCCTGGTCGGACGCGTCGGTGTGCGGCAGATGGTGCGCCACGCCCTGATAGATCAGGCGGGCTTCTTCGCGGCCCGGGATCACGTCGATGCCGAAGCCGAGGATGGTGCGCGCACGCAACAGAAATTCTTCGCGGTTGCGCGCTTCGCGCAAGGTTTGCGTGGCCACGGCGCGCACCTGCGAGCGCTTGAAGCCGGCCAGCCGCTCGCCGAAGCGGGCGAGGGCGTCCCAGCCGCGCTGCATGGCTTCGGTCGTGAGGTTGCGCGCGCTGTCCAGGCCATTGCCCTGGCGCACGGTTTCCTTGAGGTACTCGGTGCGGTGGATCTGTCCGTGGTCGACCTGGCCGATTTCCAGCCTGAAGCTGTTGGAGCCGAGATCGACTGCTGCGAGGCGGGTGCCGTTTTGCATTGTTCTAGTGAAGAGGGCGGTTCTCTGATCGTAGCGCCGTGACAGCAGGCGCCGCCTCCCCAAATCGCGTCACGGCAAGGGCTGGAGGTTAGGCGGGGCGAATGACGGTTATGTGACAGCGTCACACACAACCCGGCCGGCGCAGCGGCATTTTCCCTCGACAGGAGGGGTGTCACATCGATGTCACAAAAGCTTTTTAGAGTCCGTTCGAGCCCCAAAAGGGACTACTTCTTACTTCTCAAGGAAGCTTTATGAAAACGACGTTCAAATTTGCAACCGCCGGCCTCGTGACCGCGCTGTTCTCCCTTCCCGCCCTCGCCCAAGACGTGACCGGCGCCGGCGCCAGCTTCCCGGCACCGCTGTACGCCAAGTGGGCGTCCGATTTCAACAAGGCCACCGGCGTCAAGATCAACTACCAGTCGGTCGGTTCGGGCGCTGGTCTGAAGCAGATCGAAGCCAAGACCGTCGATTTCGGCGCCTCGGACGCTCCCCTGAAGGACGAAGAGCTGCAAGCCAAGGGCCTGATGCAGTTCCCCACCGTCATCGGCGGCGTGATCCCCGTGGTGAACATTCCCGGCATCAAGCCAGGCGAACTGAAGCTCAACGGCCAGGTGCTGGGCGACATCTACCTGGGCAAGATCACCAAGTGGAACGACCCCGCCATCAAGGCACTGAACGGTTCGCTGGCCCTGCCTGACGCCGCCATCGCCCCGGTTCGCCGCGCCGACGGTTCGGGCACCAGCTTCCTGTTCACCAACTACCTGAGCAAGGTCAACGCCGAGTGGAAGTCGAAGGTCGGCGAAGGCACGGCCGTGAACTGGCCCACCGGCGCGGGTGGCAAGGGCAACGAAGGCGTCGCCGCTTTCGTGAACCGCCTGCCCAACTCGATCGGCTACGTCGAGTACGCCTACGTCAAGCAGAACAAGATGACCTACGCGCAGCTGCAGAACGCCGCCGGCTCGTTCGTCTCGCCCGACGACACCGCCTTCAAGGCTGCCGCCGCCGGTGCCGACTGGAACAAGAGCTTCTACCAGGTGCTGACCAACCAGGCTGGCAAGGATTCGTGGCCCATCACCGGCGCCACCTTCATCCTGATGCACAAGGTGCAGGACAAGCCCGCCAGCGCCACCACCGTGCTGAAGTTCTTCGACTGGGCCTACAAGGGCGGCGACAAGACGGCCGACGACCTCGACTACGTGCCGATGCCCGACGCCGTGAAGGCCACCATCGCCAAGGCATGGGGTGAAGTGAAGGACGCATCGGGCAAGCCGGTCGCGTTCAAGTAAGAAGCAACCCTTCATCCACCCTCCAGGACGGCGCGCCCATGAGCAACTCTTCGCTCCAGGACGCGCCGCTTTCGTCTTTGCCGGAGCGACCCGTGTCATCCACCTTTCCTGCTGCTGCCGCCTCCCTCGACCTTGCGGCCGAGCGCGCGCGCACCTCTGCCGCTCCTCCTCCGCCCGTGAAGGCGCCCCGTTCCGGCCCCATGGCCGACCGCATCTTCGGCTGGGCCGCCAAGGGCGCCGCGCTGCTGACGCTCGCGATGCTCATCGGCATCCTGCTGTCGCTGGTCGTCGGCGCCTGGCCCGCCATTGCGAAGTACGGCCTCGGCTTCCTCACGAGCAGCGTGTGGGACCCGGTGAAGGACGAGTACGGCGGCCTCGTGATGATCTACGGCACGCTGGCCACCTCGTTCATCGCACTGGTGATCGCCGTGCCGGTGAGCTTCGGCATCGCGCTGTTCCTGACCGAACTCTCGCCCAACTGGCTCAAGCGCCCGCTGGGCACCGCCATTGAACTGCTGGCTGCCGTGCCGTCCATCGTGTACGGCATGTGGGGCCTGCTGGTCTTCGGCCCCATTCTTTCGACCTGGGTGCAGCAGCCGCTGCAGAAGCTGCTGGCCGGCGTGCCGTACCTCGGCGCCCTGGTGTCGGGCCCGCCCGTGGGCATCGGCATTCTGTCTGCCGGCATCATCCTGGCGATCATGATCATTCCGTTCATCGCCTCGGTGATGCGCGACGTGTTCGAAGTGACGCCCGCGCTGCTCAAGGAGTCGGCCTACGGCCTGGGCTCCACCACCTGGGAAGTTGTCTCGAAGGTCGTGCTGCCCTACACCAAGGCCGGCGTGATCGGCGGCATTATGCTCGGCCTCGGCCGCGCACTGGGCGAGACCATGGCCGTCACGTTCGTGATCGGCAACATGAACCAGCTCAACTCCCTGTCGGTGTTCGAGGCTGCCAACAGCATCACCTCGGCACTGGCCAATGAATTCGCCGAAGCCGGCGCGGGCCTGCACCAGGCCGCGCTGATGTACCTCGGCCTCGTGCTGTTCTTCATCACCTTCGTCGTGCTGTCGCTGTCGAAGATGCTGCTGGCGCAGATGAAGAAGAGCGAAGGAACCAAGACATGAGCTGCCGGGCCGTTCCCAAAGCGAATACCGTCGCGCGTAGCGCAGAGGTTATTTAATGAGCACCACTGCGCAAAACCTGATCAACGCCAAGACCTTGGCCGAGACGCGCCAGGCGAGGTTCGCCGCGCGCAACCGCGTCAACAAGATCGCACTCACGCTGTCGCTCGCCGCGATGGCGTTCGGCGTGTTCTGGCTGGTGTGGATCCTCTGGGAAACGCTGCGCCAGGGCATCGGCGGCCTGGCGCTCGCCACGTTCACCGAAATGACGCCGCCGCCGAACGAGGCGGGCGGCATCGCCAACGCCATCTTCGGCTCGTTCGTGATGGTGATGCTGGCGACCTTCGTGGGCACGCCCATCGGCATCATGGCCGGCATCTACCTGGCCGAATACAACCCCAAGGGCCTGCTGGCTTCGGTCACGCGCTTCGTCAACGACATCCTGCTGTCGGCGCCGTCGATCGTGATCGGCCTGTTCGTCTACGCGGTGGTGGTGGCCTACTTCAAGACCTTCTCGGGCCTGGCCGGCGCACTGTCGCTGGCGCTCATCGTGATTCCGGTGGTGATCCGCACCACCGAGAACATGCTGCAGCTGGTGCCGCCGGGCCTGCGTGAAGCGGCCTACGCGCTGGGCACGCCGAAGTGGAAGGTCATTCTGAGCATCACGCTGCGTGCCGCGCGCGCCGGTGTGGTCACGGGCATCCTGCTGGCCGTGGCGCGCATCGCGGGCGAGACCGCGCCGCTGCTCTTCACCGCGCTGAACAACCAGTTCTGGACCGCCGACGTGAGCCAGCCCATGGCCAGCCTGCCGGTCACGATCTTCAAGTTCGCCATGAGCCCGTACGAGAACTGGCAACAACTGGCCTGGGCCGGCGTGTTCCTGATCACCGTCGCCGTGCTTGCCCTCAACATCCTGGCGCGCGTGCTGACGCGCAACAAACACTAAATCAAGAAGGCGCCCATATGCCAAACACCGTCGCACAACAACAACCGTCGCGCTCGAAGATCTCGGTCAAGGACCTGAACTTCTACTACGGCAAGTTCCACGCACTCAAGGGCATCAACCTCGAGATTCCCGAGAACAAGGTCACGGCCTTCATCGGCCCGTCGGGCTGCGGCAAGTCGACCCTGCTGCGCACCTTCAACCGCATGTTCGAGCTGTACCCCGAGCAGCGCGCCGAAGGCACCATTGCCCTGGACGGCGAGAACCTGCTCACGTCCAAGCAGGACGTGGCGCTGATCCGCGCCAAGGTCGGCATGGTGTTCCAGAAGCCCACGCCGTTCCCGATGTCGATCTACGACAACATCGCCTTCGGCGTGAAGCTGTTCGAGAACCTCTCGGCCAGCGAGATGGACGACCGCGTCGAATGGGCCCTGAAGAAGGCGGCCCTGTGGACCGAAGTGCGCGACAAGCTGCAGCAAAGCGGCTCGGGCCTGTCGGGCGGCCAGCAGCAGCGCCTGTGCATTGCACGCGGCATCGCGATCAAGCCTGAAGTGCTGCTGCTCGACGAACCCTGTTCCGCCCTGGACCCGATTTCGACCGCGAAGATCGAAGAGTTGATTGCCGAGCTGAAAAACGAGTACACCGTGGTCATCGTGACCCACAACATGCAGCAAGCTGCCCGCTGCAGCGACTACACCGCCTACATGTACCTCGGCGACCTGATCGAGTTCGGTGCCACCGAACAGATGTTCTTCAAGCCGCAGCGCAAGGAGACCGAGGACTACATCACCGGCCGCTTCGGTTGAGTTGAAGTCAAAGGAAACAACACCATGACCGAGAAACACCTTTCCAGCCAGTTCGACAGCGAACTCAACGGCGTCTCGTCGCGCGTGATGGAGCTCGGCGGCATGGTCGAGTCGCAGATCCACCAGGCCGTGTACGCCCTGCTGCAGTTCGACGCCGAAGCCGCCGACCGCGTGATGGAGACCGAGCACCGCGTCAACGCGATGGAGATCGAGATCGACCGCGAGCTGTCGTCGATCATTGCGCGTCGCCAGCCCACGGCACGCGACCTGCGCCTGCTCATCGCCATCAGCAAGACCACCGCCAACCTGGAGCGCGTGGGCGACGAGGCCAACAAGATCGCGCGCATGGTCAAGTCGATCATCGAAAGCGGATCGGCCCGCCAGCTGCCCACCACCGAGCTGCGCATTGCCGCCGACCTGGCCTCGAACCTGCTGCGCACTGCCCTGGACGCCTTCGCGCGCCTGGACACGGCCGCCGCGCTGTCGATCCTGAAAGACGACGACCTCATCGACAAGGAGTTCGACGGCTTCGTGCGCAAGCTGGTCACCTACATGATGGAAGACCCGCGCACCATCTCCGCCAGCCTGGACCTGCTGTTCCTGGCCAAGGCCATCGAACGCATCGGCGACCACGCCAAGAACATCGCCGAGTTCATCATCTACATCGTCAAGGGCGCCGATGTGCGGCACACTTCGATGGAGGAAATCGAGTCGGCATTGCAGTGACGACCGTCGCCGCAAAGACTCCCAAGAACGCATGAAGAAACCAAGAGTCCTGATCGTCGAAGACGAATCCTCGATCGCCGAGCTGATCGCCGTCAACCTGCGCCACAACGGCTTCGAGCCGATCTGGTCCGAAGACGGCGCCGCCGCCCAGCGCGAAATCGACGCCTTCCTGCCGGACCTGATCCTGCTCGACTGGATGCTGCCGGGCCAGAGCGGCCTGCAGCTCGCGCGCCAGTGGCGCAAAGACCCGCGCACCAAGGCCATCCCGATCCTGATGCTGACGGCGCGTGGCGACGAGCCCGACAAGGTCGCCGGCCTTGATGCCGGTGCCGACGACTACATCACCAAGCCGTTCTCCACCCAGGAAATGCTGGCGCGCATCCGCGCCGTGCTGCGCCGCCGCGCGCCCGAGGTGGTGACCGAGCGCGTCGAGATCGGCGAGCTTGCCCTCGACACCTCCACCCACCGCGTCACGTGGCAGGGCGGGGCGCTGAAGGTCGGCCCGACCGAGTTCAAGCTGCTGGCCTACCTGATGCAGCACGCTGAGCGCGTGCACAGCCGCGCACAGCTGCTCGACAAGGTGTGGGGCGACCACGTCTACATCGAGGAACGCACGGTCGACGTGCACGTCAAGCGCCTGCGCGAGTCGCTGGGTGCGGCCGCGCCCATGGTGGAAACCGTGCGCGGCGCGGGTTACCGGCTGACGGCCCAAGTCACGGTGTGAGCAGCGCCGTGAGCCTCGGCGGCGGGCGCGGATAATCGCCCGCCATGCCTTTTCGTATTGCTACTTTTTTTATAGCGTCCCTCGCAGTCGCGGCGGGCGCTGTCGGCCTTTTCGGCTGGAAGTACGGCTGGCTGGGCGCCTGGTTGGGCGCGGTGCTCTGGCTGGGCTTCGATGCCTGGCGCGCCGAACGCCTGCTGCGCGTGCTGCGCAACGACGCGGCCGGGCTGCCGTCGCGCGGACCGGGCGTGTGGGGCGAGCTGTCGGAGCGCATCCGCAAGCTGCTGCGCGAGCGTGAACAACAGACCCGGCAGGCCGAAGACCGGCTGCAGGAGTTCCTGGCCGCGATCCAGGCTTCGCCCAACGGCGTGGTGCTGCTCGACGAGCAGGGCCGCATCGAATGGTGCAACCAGACGGCGGCGGGGCAGTTCGGCATCGATGCCGAGCGCGACCTGCTGCAGCACCTGGCGAATCTCGTGCGCGATCCGGCGTTCGTGGCCTACCTGGCCTCGTGGAACTACAGCCGCGATGTGGTCATCGATGCGCCCGGCCTCGTGCATGCGCAGCATCGCGGCCATCCGGTGCGGCTGTCGGTGCAGGTGCATCCGTACGCCGGCAACCGGCGCATGCTGCTCACGCGCGACATCACGGCGCTGGAGCAGGCCGAGGCCATGCGGCGCGACTTCGTGGCCAACGTGTCGCACGAGATCCGCACGCCGCTCACGGTGCTGGCGGGTTTCGTCGAGACGCTGCAGAACCTGCCGCTCGATGCCGACGAGCGCACGCGTTATTTGTCGCTCATGGGGCAGCAGTCGCACCGCATGGAAACGCTGGTGAACGACCTGCTGACGCTGTCGCGGCTCGAAGGCAGTGCGGCGCCGTCGGGCAACCAGTGGGTGCGCATGCGCGCGCTGCTGGCGCAGTGCGAAGACGAAGGGCGCGGGCTGTCAGGGCGGCTCACGCCGCAAGGGCACAAGCTCACGTTCACGTCGGAGGCCGAATCCGAACTGTCTGGCGCGCCGACCGAACTGCAGAGCGCGATGTCGAACCTCGTGACCAACGCCATCCGCTACACGCCCGGCGGCGGCGAGGTGGCCGTGACGTGGCGGGTGCTGCCCGATGGGCGCGGTGAATACGCCGTGCGCGACACGGGTCCGGGCATTGCCGCCGAGCACATTCCGCGGCTCACCGAGCGCTTCTATCGCATCGACCGCAGCCGCTCGCGCGAGACCGGCGGAACCGGGCTCGGGTTGGCCATCGTGAAGCACATCGCGCAGCGCCACGGGGCGGAGTTGCGCATCGAGAGCACGGTCGGCAAGGGCAGCCGCTTTGCGCTGCTGTTCCCGGCGACGCGCGTGCGCGAAGCACGCGTGATGGTCAAGTGAGCAGGCGGCGCGGGCTTCAGCGGGCCCGCGCCTTCATCGTCCAGCGCAGCAGCGCGACGAACAGCAATGCGGTGAGCGCCAGCGCTGCGGCGCTCATGAGCCAGAAAGCCAGCGGCGACTGCATGGCGGGCCACGGCCCCAGGCCGCGGTAGGCCAGCAGGTAGCTGCCGCCCAGGCCCATGCCCCAGAGCATCGCGCAGTAGATGACCAGCGGCGCCAGCGTCACGCGGTAGCAGCGCAGCACGAAGACGCACAGCGTCTGGAACGCATCGGCGATGTGATACAGCGCCACCGTGACCAGCAGCGCCGAGGCCATCGCGATCACGGCCGGGTTGTCGGAATACACGTTGGCGAGCTGCGTGCGGAACGCGGCCATGGCGCCGGCATAGAGCAGCGCGAACAGCGCCGTGAGTTCGAAGCCCAGGCGGCAGGCATGGCGCGCCTTGGCGGTGTCGCCGGCCCCGAGCCAGAAGCTCACGCGCGCACTGGTCGCGATGGCGAGCGACAGCGGCGTCATGTAGGCCACGGCCAGCAGGTTCGAGGCGATCTGGTGCGCAGCCGCCGCGGCGGTGCCCAGGCGCGCGATGAAGAGCGCCATCAGCGTGAACGACGTCACTTCGACCAGCACCGCGAGGCCGCCGGGCACACCCAGCCGCGCGAACAGGCGGATCTGGCGCCAGTCGGGCGCCTCGAGGCGCTCCCACAGCTGGTAGCCGCGGTAGAACGCGCCGTGGCGCAGCAGCCAGACCGCGCAGCCCAGCATGGCCCAGTTCACGCACAGCGTGGCCCAGGCGCAGCCCACCAGCCCCATCGCCGGCAGGCCGGCACCCCCGAAGGTGAACCAGACCGACAGCGGCAGCTTCACGAGCAGCGAGGCGAGCTGCAGCCAGGTCACGAGCTTGGGTTTGCCCAGGCTCTGGTTCAGCGTGCTGAAGAGGCGAAAGAGCAGGGCGGGCGCCAGCGCAAAGGCCAGCACCGCGAGGTAGGCCTCGACCTCGCCGCGCATGTCGGCGGGCACCTGGGTCCAGCGCAGCGCCGCGCCGGGCAGCAGCAGCACGGTCATGCCGACCACGACGGCGATGGCTGCGAGGTAGAGCGACTGGCGCACCGAGCGGCCGATTTCGCCGCCCCGGTTGGCGCCGTGCAGTTCGGCCCACACCGGCAGCAGCGCCTGCAGCACGCCCATCAGCGAGACATACACGCTGACGAAGATCGCGGCGCCCACCGAGAGTGCAGCCAGCGCGCCTTCGGAGTAGCGGCCCGCGATGATGGTGTCGGCCACGCCGAAGGCCATCACGGCCAGCTGGCCGATCAGCACCGTGCCGGCGTGCCGTGCGATGAGTCCGCGTTCGCTCCCGTTCGTGCTGCTCACGGGTCAGCGCACGATCTTCTCGTAGAGCAGCAGGTCGTCCGCGGGGCTGCTGGGGCGGCGCAGGGTGCCGCTGAAGCGCCATTGGTCCATCGGGATGATGGTGTGCAGCCGCTCGATGGTGTCGGGGCTCACGAGCAGCCACGGGCAGTCGTTGCCCAGCAGCATCGGCTGCAGGTTCAGGTTGCCGTGGTGGCGCAGCGCCGCGATGTGCGGCCGGCTCAGCGCCAGTTCGGCGACGCAGCGCGGGTGGCCGATGCGCTCGGTCACGGCGCGCACCTGCGGGATGTAGCTGCGCGCGTAGTCGATGGGCGGCAGCCAGAGCGTCATCAGCAGCATCCAGCACAGGGCGGTGCCGCCGGCCGGCAGCACCAGCGTCTTCCAGAGCGCGGCGCGATGGCGACCGGTGCGCCAGCGCACCAGCCAGCACCAGGCCAGCGTGGCGGCCAGCGCGAGCACGAAGGCGACCGGCGAGAACGCGGCCTCGAAGCCCGGCACCAGCCGCGCGACGCTCGCGGCCGGCTTGCGCGGCGCGCCGGTCAACATGGCGATCCAGTACATCCAGCCGAGCACGGCCAGGCCGCTGAAGAACAGCACGTTGAACCAGTCGATCAGCGCCGCCGCACTGCGACGGAAGGTCGGCAGCGCAAAGGCCGCCAGCGTGGCGAAGGCGGGCAGGGCCAGCAGCAGGGAGCGGTCGGAGAAATCGGTGGTCCAGGTGGCGGCCAGCGGCACCAGCGCAAACCACAGTGGCAGCGCCACGTGGCGCTCGAGCCATTGGCGGCGCCAGCGCCAGAGCGTCCAGAGCGCGAGCGGCCAGACCGGCCAGGTGAACCACAGCAGCAGCTTGGCCTGGCTGCGCACGTCGGACAGCAGCGAGTTGCCCAGCGTGATCTTCCATTGCGCCAGGCCCAGGCCGAAGACCAGCGCGGCGGCCAGCACGGTGATGCCGACCATCGTCAGCAGGGCGGGCAGCGTGAAGCCGGGGCTCTCGTCGTCGCTGCGGCCTTCTGCAACACGGTTGGCGCGCTGGTGGCGTTCGTAAGCCATGTACACGGCGCTGCCGATCGCCAGCGCGAGGCCGACCGTCGGCCCGCCGCTCAGCGTCATGCCGAGCGTGCCGACCACGAGCGCGATCACCGGGCCGACGCGGCGGTAGGGCAGTGCGGCCACGCCGTAGAACAGGTGCGAGGCGAAGTACAGCTGCGCCAGCGCGGGCGTGGTTTCATGCCCGAGTTGGGCCAGGCCCAGCGAAGCGATCAGCGCCAGCAGGCCGCCGTCGGCGATGGCGCGGGCGTAATCGGTGGGACGTGCCTCGCCGCCGAAGGCAAAGGCCACGGGCTGGGCGCGCGGCGTGCGGGCCAGGTAGTAGACGGCGTACCAGGTCGCGGTGAAGGTGCCCCACAGCATCAGCGCGAACACGAAGCGCACGGCCAGGTCGGGGTTGACCCACGACGGGGCGAGCTGGATCGCCCAGGCGCCGATCCAGTAGGGGATCAGCGCGGGGGTCTCGGGGCGCATGCCCAGCAGCAGCGGGTCGAACCAGCGGGCGAGGCCCTCGGTGCTGCGGGCCAGCTCGGCCATGTAGCCGAAGGCCGTGATGTCGGCGCTCTTCCAGGGGCCCCGGCCGAGCAGGCCCGGCAGCAGGTAGGCCGCGCACAGCAGCAGCAACGCGACGCGCGGCAGCCGGCGTACGGCATTCTGGGCAACGATCGCGGGGGTCGGCTGGTTCAAGGGGCAGGTGGAAGAGGCGGACGGGTGATTGGAAAGAAAAAGGGCAGCGCGGTAAACCGGGCTGCCCTCGACGCCAGAGCGCGTGCCTGATTACTTGGCAGCGGTCTTGCCGAAACGGTTGCGGAACTTCTCGACGCGACCGCCCATGTTGTCCACCGACTTTTGGGTGCCGGTGTAGAAGGGGTGCGATTCGCTGGTGGTGTCGAGCTTGTACAGGGGCAGCTCGCGACCGTCGTCGGTCTTGCCCATTTCCTTGGTGCTAGCGCACGAACGGGTCACGAACTTGAAGCCGTTCGACATGTCGACGAACAGAACTTCGCGGTAATTCGGGTGGATGCCTTCTTTTGCCATGGTGTTTCCTTTTGCGCTGTTGGAATCAATGCGCGGTCGATGCGAGAGCCACCAGCGTGCCAGCAATCTGGCGCGCCGCCCTGAGGCCTTTGACGTGAAGTGTGAGGGCCAAGGAAGCCGGGCGACGTGCCCAGCCGCACTTTTCGCGGAGCCCATGATTATCGCATACTGCCCCAATTGCGAGCAAACCGGGCCCACCCATGATTTCCACACCCCTTCGCGCCGGTCTTGTCGGCTACGGTTTTGCCGGCCAGACCTTTCATGCGCCCGTGCTTTCGGCCGTTCCGGGGCTCGAACTGGCGGCCGTGGCGAGTTCGCAGCCGCACAAGGTGCACGCCGACTGGCCGGACGTGGCCGTGGTGCCCGACGTGGCGGCGCTGGTCGCCCGGGCGGACATCGACCTCGTGGTGGTGGCAACGCCCAACGCCCAGCACCATCCGGTTGCCAAGGCGGCCCTGGAGGCGGGCAAGCACGTGGTGGTCGACAAGCCGTTCACGCTCGATGTGGCCGAGGCGCGGGAGCTTGAGCTGTTGTCGAGGCGCAACAATCGCGTGCTCTCGGTCTACCAGAACCGGCGCTTCGACGCCGACTTCCTGACGCTCCAGCAGGTTCTGGCGTCCGGCGACCTGGGTCGCCCGGTGTACCTGGAATCGCATTTCGACCGCTTCAGGCCCCAGGTGCGCGAGCGCTGGCGGGAACAGCCCGTGCCGGGTTCGGGCTTGTGGGTGGACCTGGGCGCGCATCTGGTCGATCAGGCCGTGCAGCTCTTCGGCCGGCCCGACACGCTGCAGCTCGACACCGCTGCCTTGCGCGATGGCGCGCTGGTCGAAGACTATTTCCACGCCGTGCTGCGCTACGAGCGGGGCCCCCATGCGCCGCTGCGCGTGGTGCTGCACGCCACGACGCTCGCCGCCCATGCGGCGCCGCGCTACATCGTGCACGGCACGCGCGGCAGCTACGTCAAGCACGGCGTCGATCCGCAGGAAGACGCGCTGCGCGCCGGCCAACGACCGCCGGCCGAAGGGTGGGGCGCCGATCCGATCGATGGCGAACTCACTTTGATCGGCAGCGATGGCGCGCCGCACTTTCACGCAGTGCCGACGCAGTCTGGAAACTACGTCGACTACTACGCGGCGGTTCGCGATGCGATCCTCGGCAAGGGGCCGAATCCCGTGCCGCCCGAGCAGGCTGTCGCATTGATGGAATTGCTCGACATCGGCCGCCAGAGCGCCACCGAAGGCCGCGCCATCCGTATCGAACGCCCATGAAAAAAGCGCGTTGACCCGTGGGGCCAACGCGCTTTTGCGGGAGAGCCTGAAGCTCAGCCGCCGCGACGCATCATGTCGAAGAACTCGACATTGGTCTTGGTCGCCTTCATGTTCTTGAGCATCAGCTCCATCGACTCGATCTCGTCCATGTTGTACATGAGCTGACGCAGGATGCGGGTCTTTTGAAGGATCTCGGGCGCCAGCAGCAACTCTTCGCGGCGCGTGCCGCTGCGGTTGAGCTGGATCGACGGGAACACGCGCTTTTCGTACAGGCGGCGGTCCAAGTGGATTTCGGAGTTGCCGGTGCCCTTGAACTCTTCGAAGATCACTTCGTCCATGCGGCTGCCGGTGTCGATCAGCGCGGTGCCGATGATGGTCAGCGAGCCGCCTTCTTCCACATTGCGCGCAGCGCCCAGGAAGCGCTTGGGACGCTGCAGCGCGTTGGAGTCGACACCGCCGGTCAGCACCTTGCCCGACGAGGGTACGACGTTGTTGTAGGCGCGGGCCAGACGGGTGATGGAGTCCAGCAGGATCACCACGTCCTTCTTGAGCTCGACCAGGCGCTTGGCGCGCTCGATCACCATTTCGGCGACGTGCACGTGGCGCGCTGCGGGCTCGTCGAAGGTCGAAGCAATGACTTCGCCCTTCACCGTGCGCTGCATTTCGGTCACTTCTTCAGGGCGCTCGTCCACGAGCAGCACCATCATGTGCACGTCGGGGTAGTTGGCGCTGATCGCGTGGGCGATGTGCTGCATCATCACCGTCTTGCCGCTCTTGGGCGGTGCCACGAGCAGGGCGCGCTGGCCTTTGCCGATGGGGGCGATGATGTCGATGATGCGGCCGGTGAGGTTCTCTTCGCCCTTGACGCCTTCGCGCTCCAGCTTCATCTGTTCCTTGGGGAACAGCGGCGTCAGGTTCTCGAACATCACCTTGTGCTTGTTGGCTTCGGGTGCGCCGTCGTTGACCTTGTCGAGCTTGGTCAGTGCAAAGTAGCGCTCGCCGTCCTTGGGCGTGCGCACTTCACCTTCGATCATGTCGCCGGTGTGCAGGTTGAAGCGCCGCACCTGGCTGGGCGAGATGTAGATGTCGTCGGTGCTGGCCGTGAAGCTGGTGTCGGGACTGCGCAGGAAGCCGAAGCCGTCGGGCAGGATTTCGAGCACGCCGTCGGCGAAGACCTGTTCGCCGGCCTTGGCGCGCTTCTTGATGATCGCGAACATCAGCTCCTGCTTGCGCATGCGGCCGATGTTTTCGATTTCAAGCGCCTCAGCCTGCTTGAAGACTTCAGACACGTGGAGTGCCTTGAGTTCGTTTAAGTGCATGGAACGACCCCTGGAGGGGTAATCGAAACGGGAACGGGGGGAGGTTTGATGTGGGGCAAGAACTGCCTCACGAACCGGGGAACTCGAACCGGTTGCCTGATGAAAGGCCCGGTGAACTGAGGGCGATTATGACAGGAAAATCGCCCCGGCCAACGCATTGCGCGCTGGCCGGAAGAAATGCCTCAGGCGAGTTGCTGGTCGATGAAGGCCGTGAGTTGCGCCTTGCTCATGGCGCCGACCTTGGTGGCGGCCAGCTGGCCGTCCTTGAACAGCATCAGCGTGGGGATGCCGCGGATGCCGAACTTGGCGGGGATGTCGCGGTTTTCGTCGACGTTGAGCTTGGCGATCTGCAGCTTGCCTTCGTACGTGGCCGAGACCTCGTCCAGGATGGGGGCGATCATCTTGCAGGGACCGCACCATTCGGCCCAGTAGTCGACCAGAACCGGCTGGCTGGACTTGAGCACGTCGGCCTCGAAGGAAGAATCGGAGATGTGTTTGATCAGTTCGCTGGCCATGTGATGTGTCCTTGTGCGCAGAGAGAGTTTCGGTGCAGCTAAAGTGCTGGTCATTGTGACAGAAACCAAGGGGTGACGTGCCATGCGGCCCGGCTATGGCGGCGATAGCCAAAGCCCTTTGCGGCCCTGCCGCCGACCCCCTCAACCCCCTCGATAGAACATGAACGAAGGCCACCCCGTCCAGGCCCTGTGGTGCGATCCCGCCGACGGCGTCGTCGCGCGGATCGTCCGCGCGCTCGGCGAACGGCAGCTGCATGCGGCGCGCACCGTGGTGCTGGTGCCGTATGCGCAGCTGATGGCGGTCGCGCGCGGCATGTGGGCGCGCTGCGGCAGCCCGGGCTTCGTGCCGCGCTTCGAAACCACGCACAACTGGGCGCGCAGCGCGGGCGGTTTCCTGCCCTCCGGCTACGACATCGCCTTCGACATGGCGCGCGACCTGGTCACGGCGCAGGGCCTGCTCGCGCAGTCGGGCTTCCAGTCCGAACGCTTCGCGCTCGCGGGACGCGTGGTCGAGCTGGCCTACCAACTGGCGCCGTTGGCCGCTGCCGTGGCGCCGGAGCTGCGCAGCAGCGACTGGGCACAGAGCGCGGCCAAGGTGGCTGAAGCGGGCAGCGAGTCGGAATGGTTCCGCATCGAAAGCGCGTTGATCCGCGTCGCCGTGGCCTGGGCCGCGAACTCGGGCTACGCGACCGACGTGCTGCTGCGCGACGCGGCACGCACCCAGGTCGATGCGCTGATCGTGCTCGAGGGCTTCCAGACCGACCCGCTGACACAGGCGTTGTGCGCGCTGTGGGGCGATCGCGCGATCCGCATTCCGCTCGTGCCCGCCGACGCACCGCCGTCTGCCGCGCACGCCCACGTGGCGCTCGACCCCGAAGACGAGGCCCAGCTCGCAGCCGCCTGCGTGCTGCAGCACCTGGCCGAGGGCCGCGCGCCCGTCGCGCTCGTCGCCACCGACCGCGCGCTCACCCGCCGCATCAGCGCGCAGCTGAGCACGCAAGGCATCGTCACGCACGACGAAACCGGCTGGAAGCTCTCCACCACGCGCGCCGCCGCCACGCTGATGAGCGCACTGCGCGCCTGTGCATACGACGCCGCCACCGACCAGGTGCTCGAATGGCTCAAGAGCGGCGCCGAGGTCGATGTGCTCGCCGTCCAGTCGCTCGAAATGCGCCTGCGACGCGAAGGCGTGCGCGACTGGCAGGCCTGGTGCGCGTTGATCGCGCGCAGCGACAAACCGCAGGACGAAGGCCTGCGCGCCTTCACCCTCACCATCGAAGCCCGTCGCGCCCCGATGGCGCGCGCGCGCTCCCTGGCCGACTGGCACCGCGCGCTGCGCGAGCTGCTGACAGCCGGCGAACAGTGGGACGCGCTCACCGCCGACTTCGCAGGCGCCAAGGTCATCGGAGCCCTCTGGCTTGATGCCGACGCGCACGGCGAAGAAGACGAGTTCCCCGGCGGGCGCCACAGCCTCGCTGAATTCACGGCCTGGGCGCGCGACGTGCTCGAAGACGCCAGCTTCGTGCCGCCCGCCGGCGACGAGACCCCCAAGGTGTCCGTGCTGCCGATGAACCAGCTGTTGGGCCGCGTCTTCGGCGCGGTCGTCATTCCCGGCTGCGACGACCGCCGCATGCCCGCGTCACCCGAACCGCCGGGCAACTGGAGCGCGGCGCAGCGCCTTGACCTGGGGCTGGCGTCGCGTGAGGTGCTGGAGGTTGCGCAGCGTGCAGCCTGGGCCATGGCCACGCGCAACCCGTGCTGCGACCTGGTCTGGCGCCATTCCGACGCCAGCGGCGAACCCGTGCGGCCGAGTCCGCTCGTGCAGGCCCTGCAACTTGCCCATGTGCTGCAGCCCGGCGTTGATCCGCGCACGCCACGCGATGTCGCTGTCACGCCGACCCTGCGGCCCACGCCGTCGGGCGCGCAGCTGCCGCTCACCAACGTGTCGACCAGCGTCTACGAAGACCTGCGCCGCTGCCCCTATCGCTTCTTCGCGCTGCGCCAACTGGGCCTGCGCACCGCCGACGAGCTCGATGCCGAGGTCGACAAGCGCGACTTCGGCAACTGGCTGCACGCGGTGCTCGGCCAGTTCCACGAGACCTTGCGCGACGCACCGACCAACGATGCCCAAGCGCGTGCTGCGCTGCTCGCTGACACCGCACGCGATGTCACGCAGACGCTCGGCTATTCCGATGCCGAGTTCCTGCCCTTCGCCGCCGCGTGGCCGGCGGTGCGCGACGGTTACCTCGAATGGCTCGTGAAGCATGAAGCGGGTGGGGCGGTCTTCGTCGAGGCCGAACCCTGGAAAGAGCAACCCCTGGGCACCTTGCGGCTGGTCGGCCGGCTCGACCGCGTCGACCGCACCGCCGACGGCCAGCCCTTCGTGATCGACTACAAGACCGAGACTGCCTCCGTCACCAAGGAGCGCGTGAAAGACCCGACCGAAGACACGCAGCTCGCCTTCTATGCCGCGCTGGTGGCTGACGACACCCTGCATGCGGCCTACGTCAACGTCGGCGAGAAGTCGTCCGGCACGCAGACCGTCGAGCAGCCGGCCGTGGTCGAGGCGCGCGATGCGCTGGTCGCCGGCATCATCGACGACTTCGCGCGCATCGCGCAGGGCGCGCCGCTGCCGCCGCTGGGCGAGGGGAGCGTGTGCGATTTCTGCGCCGCGCGCGGCCTGTGCCGCAAGGATTTCTGGGAGGTCACGCCATGAACGGCGCTGCCTACGAACACAACGGCCGGCACGTCGCGCGCGAGGCCTTCTACACCGTCGCCTGCGACCCGCGGCGCTCGGTCGCGGTCGAGGCTTGCGCAGGCGCCGGCAAGACCTGGATGCTGGTGTCTCGCATCGTGCGTGCGCTGCTCGAAGAGGGCGAGTCGGCCTGCGAGCCGCACGAGATCCTGGCCATCACCTTCACCAAGAAGGCCGCCGGCGAAATGCGCGAGCGGCTCGACCAGTGGCTCGCGCTGTTCGCCGAGCTCGACCCCGCCGCCTCGCAGCGCGAACTCGTGATGCGCGGCATGACGCCCGAGGCCGCGCAGGCGGCTGTGCCGCGCCTGCAGGGGCTCTACCGGCGCTTGCTCGAAGGCGGGCGGCCCGTGCAGTTTCGCACCTTCCACGCGTGGTTTGCGGGCCTGCTGCGCAACGCGCCGCTCGCCGTGCTGCGCGAGCTGGGCCTGCCGGCGAACTACGAACTGCTCGAAGACGATGCCGAGGCGCGCACCCACACGTGGCGGCCATTCTTCGAAGCCGTGACCGGCGACGCGCGCGCGCTGGCCGACTACTACGCCGTCGTCGCCACCCACGGCCGCTCGCAGACGGCGAAGGCGCTGGGCGAGGCGCTGTCGAAGCGCGTCGAGTTCACGCTGTCCGATGCTGAGAATGCGGTGACGCCTTTCGACGTGCTGTACCCGACCCTGCAGGGGCTGGACGTGCCGACCGATGCGCTGCGCGGCGAGGCCGTGCGCCGTCGCTGGCTCGACCGCGCCGCCGCCCTCGGTCGCGAGGCCAACAAGACGCCGCAGAAGGCGGCCGAAGCCATCATCGATGTCTTTGGCACCGGCGAGCCCGCACCCGAGGCGCTGACCGACGCGCTCGCCGTGCTGCGCAAGACCTTCTTCGTCGCGAGCGAAGATCGGCTCACCAAGAACCTGCAGAAATTCCCTGCCGCGCAAGAGGCCGAAACCGAGCTGCAGCTGCTGTGCGCTGCGCAGGCCCAGCACGCGGCCTGGCTGTACCAGCAGCGCATGACGCGGCTCACGCGCCTGCTGATCAGCGCCTTCGGCGAGGTCAAGCGCGCGCACGGCTGGGTCGACATGAACGACGTCGAGCAGGCCGCGCAACTCCTGCTGGGCCAGTCCGCGCTGTCGGGCTGGGTGCAGGAGCGGCTTGATGCCCGCGTCGCGCACCTGCTGATCGACGAATTTCAGGACACCAACCCGCTGCAGTGGCAGGCGCTCTATGGCTGGCTCAGCGCCTACACGGGTGCGGGCGGCAGTGCGCCGCGCGTGTTCATCGTGGGCGACCCCAAGCAGAGCATCTACCGCTTCCGCCGCGCCGAGCCGCAGGTGTTCATCGCCGCCAAGAAGTTCGTGCGCGAAGGGCTGGGCGGCGAACTGCTCAACTGCGACCACACGCACCGCAATGCGCGCGCCGTGGTCGGCCTCGTCAACAGCGCGATGCTGGCCGCACAGGCGGCCGGCGAGTTCGACGGCTACCGCGCCCACACCACCGAGCGTGGCGACGACGGCGAACTGCTGAAGCTGCCCGCCATCGACCGCGACGCAGTGGACACCGCCGCGGTCGCCGCGCCGGCCGACGACGGCATGCTGCACTGGCGCGACAGCCTCGTCACGCCGCGCGTGCTGCCCGAAGAGCAGCTGCTGCAGAAGGAATGCGAGCAGGCCGCGCGCTGGGTCGCGCAACGCATCGCCGACGGCACGCCGCCGCGCCAGATCATGGTGCTGGCGCGCCGCCGCAGCCGGCTGTCCGCCATGCAGGACGTGCTGCGCCGCCGCCACATTCCCGTGCAACAGCCAGAGAAGAACGACCTGAACGATGCGCCCGAAGTGCAGGATGTGGTCGCGCTGCTTGATGCGCTGGTGTCGCCCGCGCACGACCTGTCGCTGGCACGCGCGCTCAAGTCGCCGCTCTTCGGCATCGACGACGACACGCTGGTGCAACTGGCCCGCTGCCAGCGCGAGACGCCGGGGGCCAGCTGGTTCTCGCTGATCCAGAAAGGCGAGGGTTTGCCGCCCGTGCTGATCGAGGCGGGCGTGCAGCTGCGCCGCTGGCAGCGCTGGCTGATGGCGATGCCGCCGCACGATGCGCTGGACGCGATCTTTCACGACGGCGACGTGCTCGCGAAGTTCGGTGCCGCGGTGCCGGCAGCCTTGCGCCAGAGCGCGCTGGCCAACCTGCGCGGGCTGGTCGCTGCCTCGCTCGACATCGACGGTGCGCGCTTCGCGACGCCTTACGCGTTGGTGCGGGCCTTGCGCGCGGGCGGCGTGCGCGCGCCCACCGTGGCCGCGCCCGAGGCCGTGCAGCTGCTGACCGTGCACGGTGCCAAGGGCCTCGAAGCCGACACCGTACTGATGCTCGACTGCGATGCCCCGCCGCCACGCGCGCAGACCATGGGCGTGCTGGTCGAATGGAAGGGCAGCGACAGCGCGCCGACGCGCTTCGTGTTCCTGGCCAGCGAGAAGACGCCGCCGGCCTGCGCCGCCGCGTTGCTCGAAGAAGAGCAGCACGCGCGCCACCGCGAAGAACTCAACGGCCTCTACGTCGCGACCACGCGGGCGCGCGAGCGGCTGGTGCTGTCGTCGGTGAAGCCATCGCGCGCCAACGAGGGCAGCTGGTGGACGCGGCTGGAGCCGCTGTGCGAGCCGACCGAGGCCGACGAGCCGCTGGTCGAAGCGTCCGCCGCCGCGGAAGCCGCATCGGCTACCTTCGCGATGAAGCGCCTGCCCGCGCCGCTCGTGGCTGCAACCGATGCGGTGCCCGAAAAGAAGAAGGCGCAAGACGCCACGGTCGACGCGCGCGCCGCCGCGTTCGGCCAGGCCATGCACCGGCTGCTCGAATGGGCGGTGCCCGGCGAGGCGCTGCCACCGGCCCATGTGCGGGCGGCTGCGCGCGAGTTCATGCTCGATCCGCAACAGGCGCGCGGTGCCGCGGCGCTGGCCCAGCGCATCCGCGCGGGCGCCGGGGCCTGGGTGTGGGACGATCGCAGCATCGACTGGCATGGCAATGAAGTCACGCTGGTCCATGAGGGCGACACCTTGCGCATCGACCGGCTGGTGCGCGAGCGCGCCACCGGCGCATGGTGGATCCTCGACTACAAATCGGCCGCGCGCCCCGAACGGGACGCGGCCCTGATCGCACAGATGCAGCGCTACCGCGCTGCCGTGCAACATGCCTACCCCGGTGCCACGGTGCGCGCCGCGTTCCTGACCGGGCAGGGCGAACTGGTGAATCTCGAATGACTGTTTCCTCTACCGTCGCCGTCATCGGCGGCGGACCTGCCGGCCTGATGGCGGCCGAAGTGCTGAGCGCGTCCGGCGCGCAGGTGCATGTGTATGACGCGATGCCCTCGGTGGGCCGCAAGTTCTTGCTGGCCGGCCGCGGTGGCCTCAACCTCACGCACTCGGAACCCTTCGACGTGTTCGTGACGCGCTTCGGCGAACGCCGTGCGCTGCTCGAACCGCTGCTCGCAGCCTTCGGCCCGCAGCAGGCGCGCGAATGGGCGGCGGGGCTGGGCATCGAGACCTTCGTCGGCACGTCGGGCCGCGTGTTCCCGACCGACATGAAGGCCGCGCCCTTGCTGCGCGCGTGGCTGCATCGCCTGCGCGCCGCGGGCGTGCAGTTCCATATGCGCCATCGCTGGGTGGGCGACGGGCCCTTCGATGCGAACGCACTGCGCTTTGCGACGCCGACAGGCGAAGTCACGGCCAAGGCCGATGCTGTGGTGCTCGCTCTGGGCGGCGCAAGCTGGGCGCGCCTGGGCTCCGACGGTGCGTGGGCACCGTGGCTTCAGGCGCAGGGTGTGGCGGTCGCGCCGCTGCTGCCCGCCAATTGCGGTTTCGACGGTGCAGGCTGGAGCGAGCATTTTTCGAGCCGCTTCGCGGGGCAGCCCTTCAAGTCGGTCGCGATCGCTTTCACCGACAGCCAGGGGCGCCACTTCGCGCGAAAGGGCGAGTTCGTCGCCACGGCCACGGGCATCGAAGGCAGCCTGGTCTATGCGGCGTCGGCGCTGCTGCGCGACGAGATCGCTGCCCACGGCAGCGCGACGTTGCTGCTCGACCTGCTGCCGGATCGCAGTGCCGAACAGGTGCTCGCCGCGGTGAAGCATCCGCGCGGCGCTCGCTCGCTGAGCAGCCATCTCAAGAGCCGACTCGGCATCGAAGGCATCAAGGCGGGCGTGCTGCACGAAGCGCTGAGCAAGGAAGCGATGCAGGACCCGGCGCAGCTTGCCGCCACGATCAAGGCCGTGCCGCTGAAACTCGTCGCAACGCGCCCGGTCGACGAGGCGATCAGCACGGCGGGTGGTGTGCGCTTCGACGCGCTCGATCCGGCGCTGATGGCGACGGCGCTGCCCGGCGTGTTCGCGGCAGGGGAAATGCTCGATTGGGAGGCGCCGACGGGGGGCTACCTGCTCACGGCGGCCATGGCCAGCGGGGCGGCTGCCGCGCGCGGCGCGATCGCGCGGCTGGGGCTGTAGCCGCAGGCGTACTCAGCGGACGCAGGGCCAAAAGAACACCTGCTCGGGGTCGGCCGCATCGAGGTTGTCGATGTGGCCGCTCTCCCGGAAGCCAGCTTCTTTCAGCAGCGATTGCATCGCCCCGTTGGAGCGGTTCGTGGAAGTGAAAAGCTTGGGGCGTTCGCAGATCGACTGGAAGTGCGCGACGAGCTTCAGGCCGAGTCGCCGGCGGCGAAACTTCTCGCCGACCATCAGCATCTCGATGAAGCCGCAGTCGAAGAAGTGGTGGTGCAGGACGCCGTAGGCGGCGATGTCGCCATCGACCTCGATCACATGGCAGAAGCGGTCCTCGATCCACCCCTGGATCTGCACGGCGCGGCGCGCATCGTGCGCGGCCACGGTGTCGAGGCGCACCAGCGCTTTAAGGTCGCTCAGGCGGGCGGGCCGGATGTCCATGTTCATGGC
This sequence comes from Variovorax sp. EBFNA2, assembly GCF_033802765.1. Taxonomy (NCBI): domain Bacteria; kingdom Pseudomonadati; phylum Pseudomonadota; class Betaproteobacteria; order Burkholderiales; family Comamonadaceae; genus Variovorax; species Variovorax sp. EBFNA2. The sequence goes on along the minus strand of NZ_CP138496.1, from coordinate 3,680,436 downwards.
GGGCTGCGCGAAATTCTGGGAGGTTGGCGTGCCCGGGGTTGGTAACCCCTGGACACAGCGCGTGAGTTCTCTGAAAAAGGAACTCACGGCTTCTGGATGTTAGGTTGACGAGCCTTACCCCTGGCACTGACTACGCAGTTAGGGCTGCTTGGTTCCCCACCTGACCCGGTTGGCCACTTCACCATGCAGGGAGGCCCGTCAACCTGCATTCTAACCGCGTGAATTTGCCCCCTTTGCCGGGGCGTGAATCATTTCGAGGGGACGGGAAACAAGCGTGAAGTGACCCCCGCCGCGCCTTTTAGAATGCCCGCAATGTCTTATCTCGTGCTCGCTCGCAAGTTCCGTCCGAAAACCTTCGGTGAGATGGTCGGTCAGGGGCATGTGGTCCAGGCGCTGGAAAACGCGCTGACGACGCAGCGCCTGCACCACGCCTATCTGTTCACCGGCACGCGAGGCGTGGGCAAGACCACGGTGTCGCGCATCCTGGCCAAGTCGCTCAACTGCCAGGGCCCGGACGGGCAGGGCGGCATCACGGCCACGCCGTGTGGTGTGTGCCAGGCCTGTCGCGACATCGATTCGGGCCGCTTCGTCGACTACACCGAGCTCGATGCGGCCTCCAACCGCGGCGTCGACGAGGTGCAGTCGCTGCTCGAACAGGCCGTCTACAAGCCGGTGCAAGGGCGCTTCAAGGTCTTCATGATCGACGAAGTGCACATGCTCACGAACACCGCGTTCAACGCGATGCTCAAGACGCTCGAGGAGCCGCCCGAGTACCTCAAGTTCGTGCTGGCCACGACCGATCCGCAGAAGGTGCCGGTGACGGTGCTCTCGCGCTGCCTGCAGTTCAACCTGCGGCCGATGGCGCCCGAGACGATCCTCGAACACCTGGCAGGCGTGCTGCAGACCGAGCAGGTGCCGGCCGAGGCGCAGGCGCTGCGTCTGCTGGCGCGCGCCGCGCGCGGCTCGATGCGCGACGCGCTCTCGCTCACCGACCAGGCCATCGCGTTCGGCAACGGCGAGCTGCTCGAAACCGGCGTGCGCCAGATGCTCGGCAGCGTCGATCGCGGCCATGTGTTCCGCCTCATCGAAGCCCTCGCACAAGGCGACGGCAAGACGGTGGTCGACACCTCCGAGGCGCTGCGCCGCGACGGCATGTCCGCCGCGTCGACGCTCGAAGAAATGACGTCGGTGCTGCAGGCCATGGCCGTGCTGCAGGCCGTGCCCTCGCGCGCCGAATCGGCCGATGCGGCCACCGACCCCGACGCGGCCGACACGGCGCGCCTGGCGTCGCTGATGCCCGCCGACGAGACCCAACTGCTCTACAGCCTGTGCCTGCATGGGCGCGGCGAGCTGGGCCTGGCGCCCGACGAGTACGCGGCACTGACCATGGTGCTGCTGCGGCTGCTGGCCTTCAAGCCCTCCCAAGCGGCCGCTTCGGCGGCCTCCACGGAAAAAAAAACTCTGAATGACGCCGGTGGCGCCGCGCCGCGGGCTCCCGCGCGCGAAGCCGCCCCGGTTTCCCGGCCTCCGGTGCCCGATTCGGCACCCGCTGCCGCGCCTTCCACGCCCGCCTTTTCGCAGCAACCGCCCGCGCAGTCGATGCCGGCCGGCCAGCGGCTGACGGTGGTCGATGCCCCGCAGCGCCAGCCCATGCCCCGGCCTGCCGCGCAGGAGGCGTCCGACGCGCCCGCAGCTCATGTGGTCGGCGTGCCGATCCGCGTGCAGCCACCACCCGGCCAGCGCGACGTGCCGCGCGAAGAAGAACAGCGCAGCACCTACACCCCGATCCCGCCGAGCGAAGAGGGCGATTTCTGGCACACCACGGTGATGCAGCTCGTCGCCGCCGAAAGCGTGGCGGCGCTGGCGCGCGAACTGGCGCTGCAGTCGCAGTTGGTGGCGCGCGACACCGACCAGTGGATGCTGCGCATCGAGCGCGAAACCCTCAATCAGCCCTCCAGCCGCGAGAAGCTCACGGCGGCGCTGCAGGGCCTCGGCCACAATGTGAGGCTGGCCATCGAGATCGGCGGCGTGGTCGACAGCCCGGCGCGCCGCAACAAGCAGGCCGCCGACGAGCGCCAGCGGGTGGCCGAGGAAGCCATTCGCAGCGACCCCGAGGTGCAGATGCTGATGCGCGACTTCGATGCGAAGATCGTGCCCGGATCGCTGAAGCCCCTCTGAAGCCGGCGCCGCCCTCGCCGCATTTTTCGACCGTATTCTTTCCATCACCAACCCATCACAGACAGGACCAACGATGTTCAACAAAGGACAACTGGCCGGCCTCATGAAGCAGGCGCAGGCAATGCAGGACAACCTCAAGAAGGCCCAGGAAGAACTGGCGCACATCGAGGTCGAAGGCGAGTCGGGCGCCGGTCTTGTCAAGGTCGTCATGACCTGCAAGCACGACGTCAAGCGCATCACCATCGACCCCAGCCTGCTGGCCGACGACAAGGACATGCTCGAAGACCTCGTGGCTGCCGCCTTCAACGCCGCCGTGCGCAAGGCCGAGGAAACCAGCGAGCAGAAGATGGGCAAGCTGACAGCCGGCATGCCCGGCCTGCCGCCCGGCATGAAGCTGCCTTTCTAAGCGAGGCATGGCAGACGCCAGTTCGCTCGACGCCTTGGTCGATGCGCTGCGCCGGTTGCCCGGTGTCGGTGTCAAGTCGGCCTCGCGCATGGCGTTCCATCTGCTGCAGCACGACCGCGAGGGCGCGCAGCTGCTCGCGCGCGCATTGCAGCAGGCGGCAGGCCAGGTGCGGCATTGCGAGCTGTGCAACACCTTCACCGAAGCGCCGATCTGCCATGTCTGCATGGACTCGCGGCGCGACGGTACCAAGCTCTGCGTGGTCGAGACACCGGCCGACCAGGCCGCGCTCGAACGCACGAACGCCTTTCGCGGCTACTACTTCGTGCTCATGGGCAAGCTCAGTCCGCTCGACGGCATCGGGCCGAAGGACATCGGCCTGCAGAAGCTGTTCGACCGTGCACGCGACGGCACGGTGAGCGAGGTCATCCTCGCGACCAACTTCACGGCCGAAGGCGAGGCCACCGCGCACGTGATCGGCGAAGCGCTCAAGCAGCACGGGCTCACCGTGACGCGCCTCGCGCGCGGCGTGCCGGCCGGCAGCGAGCTCGAGTACGTCGACCTCGGCACCATTGCGCACGCGCTCGTCGATCGCCGGTGAAGCGCGGCCTCACGCAGGCCGCGTTCGTTCTTCCTCCTTGTTGTCGCCATCATGACCCTCTCCTTGCTCACCGTCGCCTACTGGTGCGTGTTCGTCGCCTGCGGCCTGCCGTACCTCGCGGCATGGACTGCGAAGGCGGGCAGCTTCGGTCCGCGCGACAACCTGCAGCCGCGCGACTGGGCCGCCAAGCAAAGCGGCTGGCGCGCGCGTGCCAACAGCGCGCAGGCCAACAGCTTCGAGGGTCTGCCGTTCTTCATCGGTGCGGTGCTCATTGCGCACCAGCTCGGCGTGGCGCAGGCGCGGCTCGACATGCTCGCGGTGGCCTACGTGGTGCTGCGCGTGATCTATCTCGGCCTGTACATCCGCGGCGCGGCGAGTGCGCGCAGCGCGGTCTGGGCACTCGCGTTTCTGGTCAACATCGCGATACTTTTTCTGGCCCGATAACGCGTTGGCGAAGGCTTCTCCAGGAGGCCTTCATGCTTACGTGAAAACCCGCACGGGATGACCCCGATGCAGGCGGGCGGCGCGCACGCCTAAGCTCGATTCACTTCACAAGAATCACAGAGCCCGCAGGACCGCGCCATGCTTCATCGCAGAACCCTCATTTCCGCCTCCGCCGTCGCTGCCGCAGCGATTGCATTGCCGCGGGTCTTTGCGCAGCAGGCCAAGCTGGAGAAGACCAAGGTCTCCATCGCAGTGGGCGGCAAGGCGGCGTTTTATTACCTCCCGCTCACCATCTCCGAACAGCTGGGCTACTTCAAGGCCGAAGGACTCGAGGTCGAAATTTCCGACTTCGCCGGCGGCGCGCGTGCATTGCAGGCTGTGGTGGGCGGTTCGGCCGATGTCTGCTCGGGCGCTTACGAACACACGATCAACCTGCAGGCCAAGAACCAGTTCTTTCAGGCCTTCGTGCTGCAGGGCCGCGCACCGCAGATCGCGGTGGGCGTGTCGACGAAGAACATGGCGGGCTACACCGGCATCCAGGACCTGAAGGGCAAGAAGATCGGTGTCTCGGCACCGGGCTCCTCGACCAACATGGTGGCCAACCTCGTGCTCTCGCGCGGTGGCCTCAAGGCCAGCGACGTGAGCTTCATCGGCGTGGGCGTGGCGGCCGGTGCGCTCACAGCGTTGCGCTCGGGCCAGATCGACGCCATCAGCAACACCGACCCCGTGATGACGATGCTCGAGCAGAAGGGCGACGTGAAGATCATCAGCGACACGCGCACGCTCAAGGGCACCGAGCAGGTGTTCGGCGGGCCGATGCCCGCGGCCTGCCTCTATGCGCCGGCCGACTTCATCCAGAAGTACCCCAACACCTGCCAGGCGCTGGCCAACGCGATCGTGCGCGGCCTCAAGTGGCTGCAGACGGCGGGGCCGGGCGACATCATCAAGACGGTGCCCGAGACGTATCTGCTCGGCGACCGCGCGCTGTACCTCGCGTCGTTCGACAAGGTGCGCGAGTCCATCGCCACCGACGGCCTCGTGCCGGCCGAAGGGCCGAAGACGGCGCTCAATGCCATCGCGAGCTTCGACACTGCGGTGAAATCCGACAAGATCGACCTTGCCAGGACCTACACCAACGATTTTGCAAAGCGTGCGAAAGACAGGTTCAAAGCCTGATTGCGAACGTCCAGCAACCCGGCTCCGGCCGGGTTTTTTCTTCCGGAGCGCCATGTCCGACTACGCCCTCGAACTCCTCTCCATCCGCTGCACCTTCCATTCGAAGGACGACCCGGGCCAGCGCTACACGGCGGTGGACGACACCACGCTGCGCATCGGCGCGGGCGAGTTTGTCTCCGTCGTCGGGCCCACGGGCTGCGGCAAGTCGACACTGCTGAATGTGGGCGCGGGGCTGCTCGAGCCGTCGTCGGGCGGGGTGAAGGTCTTCGGCCAGGCGCTCACGGGCGTCAACAAGCGCGCCGGCTACATGTTCCAGACCGAGGCGCTGATGCCGTGGCGCAGCGCCATCGACAACGTGAAGGTGGGGCTGCAGTACCGCGGCGTGCCCGACGCCGAGGCGCAGGCGCAGGCCGAGGCCTGGCTCTCGCGCGTGGGCCTCACGGGTTTCGGCGACCGCTATCCGCACCAGCTCTCGGGCGGCATGCGCAAGCGTGTGGCGCTCGCGCAGACGCTGGTGCTCGACCCCGACATCATCCTCATGGACGAGCCCTTCAGCGCGCTCGATGTGCAGACGCGACAGCTGATGGAAAACGAAGTGCTCGAACTCTGGAGTGCGAAGAAGAAGGCCGTGCTCTTCATCACGCACGACCTCGACGAGGCCATTGCAATGAGCGATCGCGTGGTCGTGCTGTCGGCCGGCCCGGCGACACGGCCGATCGGCGAGTTCGTGATCGACCTGCCGCGTCCGCGCGACGTGGCCGAGGTGCGCACGCAGCCGCGCTTCGTCGAGCTGCACCGCCAGATCTGGGAGGTGCTGCGCGACGAGGTGCTCAAGGGCTACGCGCAGCAACTGAGAAAGGCCGCATGATGCCGCGCCTCGACGCACGCCACGCGCGCTTCTGGCAGCTCATGCTGCTGGCCGTGATCCTCGTGACCTGGCACGTGGCCTCGCGCAACGACCAGATCGCCTTCTTCCTCGGCCAGCCGATCGTGGTGGCGGGGCGCATCTGGAGCTGGTTCCTGCCCTTCGAGGTGCCGCCGAACCTGCTGTTTCCCGAAGGCCTGAAGGGCAACGCCGACATCTACCGCCACCTGGGCACCACGCTGCTCGAAACGGTGCTGGCCTTCGGTATCGGCACGGCGCTCGGGCTGGGCTGCGGCCTGTGGCTTGCGCTGGCGCCCACGGCGAGCCTGATCCTCGACCCGTACATCAAGGCCGCCAACTCGATGCCGCGCGTGATCCTTGCGCCGATCTTCGCGCTGTGGTTCGGCCTGGGCATCTGGAGCAAGGTGGCGCTGGCGGTCACGCTGGTGTTCTTCATCGTGTTCTTCAACGTCTACCAGGGCGTGCGCGAAGTGAGCCCGGTGGTGCTGGCCAACGCGAAGATGCTGGGCGCCAACCAGCGGCAGCTGCTGCGCACGGTGTACCTGCCAAGCGCCACGAGCTGGGTGTTTTCCAGCCTGCACACCTCGGTGGGCCTGGCCTTCGTCGGTGCGGTGGTGGGGGAATACCTGGGATCGGCGCGCGGCGTGGGCTACCTGATCCTGCAGGCCGAGGGCACCTTCGACGTGAACACGGTCTTTGCCGGCATCGTGGTGCTCACGGCCTTTGCGCTGGCGCTCGACGCGCTCGTGGGGCTGATCGAGAAGCGGCTCATGAAGTGGCAGCCGCGCAGCGGGGAAACCGAAAAGCTCTGAGCCGCGTGCGCGGTCAGCGCCTTCAGTGGGGCTGGCGCGTCTCGGTGTTGACCTGCACCAGCGCGCGCCCTGCGAAGAGGCCGCCGGACGTCTCGAGCACCAGCCGTTCCTTGTCGCGTCGGCGCAGGTCGTCGATCACTGCGTCGGCTTCCTCGGGCGTGGCGCCCAATGCGACCACGCCCTGGCGACCGAAGGCCATCGCCGATTCGAAGGTCTCGCGGATCTGGTAGTCGACGTCGAGCTTCACGAGCGCGACCGCATGCTCCCGGTCGAAGGCGCGCACCATCAGGTGCGCATGCGGGAACTCGGCCTTCACAAGTTCCGCGATGCGCGTGGCCACGGCGCGGTCGTCGATGCACACCATGATCGCGCGCGCGGTGTGCGCGCCGGCTGCGTGCAGCACGTCGGCCCGCGCACCGTCGCCGTAGTACACCTTGAAGCCGAACTCGGCGGCGTCGCGGATCGTCTGCGTGTCGTTGTCGATGATCGAGATCGACGCGCCGCGCGCCAGCGCGCCCTGGATCGCGATCTGCCCGAAGCGGCCGAAGCCGATGACGAGCACGTTGCCGGCGAGTTCCTCGGCCTTCTCGACGCCTTCCATCGAAGCCGGCACGGCGGGCGCGAAGCGGCGGTGCACCAGCACCACCAGCGGCGTGAGCGCCATCGACAGCACCACCACCGCCGTCATGTTGGCGTTGACTGTCGGGCTGATGACCTTGACGGCGAGCGCCGACGAGAACAGCACGAAGGCGAATTCGCCGCCTTGCGCCATGAGCACGGCGCGGTCGATCGCGTCGGCGGGCGAACTCTTGGCGAGCCGGGCCACGCCGTAGATGCACAGCGCCTTGACGACCATCATGGACACCACGCCCGCGACGATGAGCTGCCAGTTCTGCGCCACCACCGCGAGGTCGAGCGACATGCCCACGCCGATGAAGAACAGGCCGAGCAGCAGCCCGCGGAAGGGCTCGATGTCGGCTTCGAGCTGGTGGCGGAAGGTCGATTCCGACAGCAGCACGCCGGCGAGGAAGGCGCCCATGGCCATCGACAGGCCGCCGAGCTGCATCAGCAGCGCCGCGCCCAGCACCACGAGCAATGCCGCGGCCGTCATGACCTCGCGCGCCTTGGAATTGGCGAGCACGCGGAACAGCGGGTTGAGCAGCCAGATGCCGGCCGCCACCAGCGCTGCGAGCGCACCCACGCCGATGCCGACGCCGACCCAGCGCGAGGGCGCCGCGGCCTGCTGCGCCGCATCGACCGGCGCGATGAAGGCGACGATGGCCAGGAGCGGCACGATGAGCAGGTCTTCGAACAGCAGCACGGCGACGATCTTCTGGCCGCGCGGCGCGGCGATGTCGCCACGCTCGCCGAGCAGCTGCATCACGATGGCCGTGGAGGTGAGCACGAAGCCCATCGCGCACACGAACGAGACGGCGAGCGGAAAGCCGAAGGCCATGCCCACGCCAGTCAGCAGGAGCCCGCACACCACCACCTGCAGGCTGCCCAGGCCGAAGATGTCGCGCCGCATGCTCCACAGGTGCGAGGGCCGCATCTCGAGGCCGATCACGAAGAGGAACATCACGACGCCGAGTTCGGCCGTGTGCAGGATGGTCTGGGGATCGGTGAAGAGACCGAAGCCGAAGGGGCCGATGGCCAGGCCTGCCGCCAGGTAGCCGAGCACCGAGCCCAGCCCGAGCCGCTTGAACAGCGGCACGGCGACGACGGCCGCACCCAACAACGTGACGACCTTGATGAGATCGCCCGCGCTTCCTTCGACTGCCATGGCCTGTCCTCCTGATATCGCTTTTTTCGTCGAGGCCCGGCACCGCCCGCCGGCAGGGCGGTGGTCAGCGCTTGCGCTTGGACGGCGTGCCGCCGCGCGGCTGGCGCGCCACGACTTGCTTGGCGCTGCTGCTGCCGCGTGCGGCAGTCTTGCTCGGCGTGCCGCCGCGCTTGGAGGCGGCGACGGCGCCGCGTCCGCGGGCCGCGCCCGTGCCGACGCGCGCCGAGGCCGACGCGCGCACCGGCAGGTAGACGACCACGCTGTAGCCGCGCTTGAAGGCGTGGTTCGTGTTGACGTCGTTCCAGTCGGCCACGGCGGCAGGCTTGAGGTTGTAGCGGCGCGCGATGCTCGCCACGTTGTCCGAGCGGCCGGCCTTGACGGTGGTGCGGCGCGTGACGATCTCGGGCTGGAAGCTCAGGTGGCCGCCGTCGGCCACGACCGCCGCCACGTCTTCCTTCACGCGCGCGCCGCGCGGCACGATGAGCGTGGAGCCGGCCTTGATGAGCATGCGCGGCGGCACGTTGTTGAGCGCGCGCAGGTCCGACTCGCTCATGCCCGAGCGCTGGGCCGCGTCGGCCACCGTCATGGTGCTGGGCACGACCCAGGCCGTCCAGCTGGCGTACTGGCCCTGCGTGTAGGCGTCGAAGTTGCGCTTGAAGACCGCCGCGTTGTCCCAGGGCAGCAGGATCTCGGGGGTGCCGGCCGCGATCAGCACGGGCTTGTGGGCGGCGGGGTTGAGCGCGCGGAAGTCTTCGATGCGCACGTCGGCCAGCTTGGCCGCCAGTTCCACGTCGAGGTCGCGCGTGAGCGGCACGGTCTGGAAGTACGGGTGGTTGGCGATCAGCGGCAGCTCGGCGTTGAAAGCTTGCGGGTTGGCCACGATGTTCTTCACGGCCTGCAGCTTGGGCACGTAGAGCCGCGTTTCGGCCGGCATCGACAGGTCGCTGTAGGTGGTGGGCAGGCCCAGGCGCTGGTTCTTGGCGATGGCGCGTCCCACGCTGCCTTCACCCCAGTTGTAGGCAGCCAGCGCGAGCTGCCAGTCGCCGAACATGCCGTAGAGCTTCTGCAGGTAGTCGAGTGCGGCGCGGGTGGAGGCCACCACGTCGCGGCGGTCGTCGCGGAAGATGTTCTGCTTGAGATCGAAGTCGGTGCCGGTGGCGGGCATGAACTGCCACATGCCGGCGGCGCGCGCACTCGACACGGCCTGCGGGTTGAAGGCGCTCTCGATGTACGGCAGCAGCGCGAGCTCGGTCGGCATGTTGCGGCGCTCGAGCTCCTCGACGATGTGGAAGATGTACTTGTTCGAGCGCTCGGTCATGCGCTGGATGTAGTCGGGCCGGCTGGCGTACCACTGCTCGCGATCGCGTACCAGGTCGCTCTCGAGGTTGGGCATCTTGAAGCCGCGGCGGATGCGGTCCCACATGTCGGCGGGCGGTGCCAGCGTGACCACGCTTTGCGAATGCGCCTGGCCGCTGGTCAGCGGGCTGAGGTTGGGGTCGCGCGGATAGACCGGCGTGGCGCTGCCCGACGGGCGGGCGCCCGTGCCGCCGGCGGCGGTGCCGGCCTTGGCCGTGGTGGAGGAGGAAGAAGCGCTGTTGTCCGTGCTCGCGCAGCCCGCGAGTACCAGTGAACCTGCGAGGCAGGTGGCAACAATAAATTTCATCGGAAGTCGTTTTTCCATTGGCGCAGCGCGGCGAACACCTCGGCTTCGGCGGCATCCGCGGAAAGCTCGGCATGGGCCCGCACTGCTCGAAGGACAGTGGCTTCGCGGCTGCGAAGAAAGGGGTTGATCCGGCGTTCGATCGCCAGTTGGGAGGGCAGCGTGGGCTGGCCTTGTGCGCGCAGGCTTTCGCAACGCGCGTTGTAGTGAGTGAGTTCGTCGTTGCCGGGTTCCACGGCGCGGGCGAACTTCAGGTTAGCAAGTGTGTATTCGTGGGCGCAGCACACACGTGTGTCGCCGGGCAGCGCCGCCAGCGCGTCGAGCGAGGCGAGCATCTGCGCGGGCGTGCCCTCGAACAGGCGGCCGCAGCCGCCGGAGAAGAGGGTGTCGCCGCAGAACAGCACGGGGGCCTGCGCGGCCGAGGCCGGCAGGAAGTAGGCGATGTGCCCGGCCGTGTGGCCCGGCACGTCGATGACCTCGAAGCGCAGGCCCAGGGCCTGTGCAACGTCGCCCTGCACCAGCGGCGTGAAGGGCTCGGGGATGCGCTCGCGCGCGGGGCCCCACACCTTCGCACCCGTGGCCGCATGCAGCGCGGCCACGCCGCCCGTGTGATCGGCGTGGTGGTGCGTGACTAGAATCGCGGCCAGCTGCAGCTTGTGGTGCGCCAACGCATCGAACACCGGTTGGGCATCGCCCGGGTCCACCACGAGGGCGTGGTGCCCGTCGTGCAGCATCCAGAGGTAGTTGTCAGCAAAAGCGGGCAGCGGAACAAGGGTCATGAGCGGTCAAATTATAGGTTTGCAGGATTGGTTCGCGACCCCCCCGGGCCGTTACCTCCTGGCTTGGGAACAGGCCCAGTTCGACGAGGCGGTGGCCGATGTTTTCGGTTACCACGCCTTGCAGCTCGGCGCCGCCGAGGTCGACGGGCTGCGCACCAACCGCATGCCGCACCGCTGGCTGGCGCTGACCGATCCGGTGCGGGCCGGCAAGGCCACGCTGGTGACCGATTTCACCGCCTTGCCGTTCGGGGCCAACAGCCTCGATCTCGTGGTACTGCCGCATGCTCTGGAACTCAGTCCCGATCCGCACGCCACGCTGCGCGAGGTCGAGCGGGTGCTGGTGCCCGAAGGGCGCGTGGTGATCTGCGGGCTGAACCCGACCAGCCTGTGGGGCCTGCGGCAGCGCCGCGGCCACCTCTACCGCCGGCTGGGCCTGGGCGAGACCTTCCTGCCCGAGGCGGGCGAGTTCATCGGCTACTGGCGCATGCGCGACTGGCTTCGGCTCCTGAGCTTCGAGGTGGAGTCGGGCCGCTTCGGCATCTACCGGCCCGCGGTGCGCAGCGAAGCGTGGCTGGAGCGCTCGCGCTGGATGGACGCCGCCGGCGAGCGCTGGTGGCCGATCTTCGGCGCGGCCTACTTCCTGGTGGCGGTGAAGCGTGTGCGCGGCATGCGCCTGCTGAGCGCCGACTGGCGCCGGGCGGCTGCGCGGGCGACGGCGCCGGTGCCCATCGCAGGCAAGGTGCACCGCAGCAAAGCGGGCAAGAATTGAATTGAACAGAACACAGACGCGGGCGGCGTCGCCCGCATCGAGCAGCCACAGAAACAAGGAACAGTCAGTTTGAACGAAGTCGTGATCTACACCGATGGCGCGTGCAAGGGCAACCCGGGACCGGGCGGCTGGGGCGCGTGGCTCAAGTCGGGGCCCACCGAGAAGGAATTGTTCGGCGGTGAACTCAACACCACCAACAACCGCATGGAACTCACGGCCGTGATCGAAGGCCTGGCCGCGCTCAAGCGGCCCTGCAAGGTGCTGCTGTACCTCGACAGCCAGTACGTGCGCATGGGCATCACCGAGTGGATTCGCGGCTGGAAAGCCAAGGGCTGGATGACCGCCAGCAAGCAACCCGTGAAGAACGTCGAGCTCTGGCAGAAGCTCGACAAGCTGGTGGCCGAAGGCGGTCACCAGATCGAATGGCGCTGGGTGAAGGGCCATTCGGGCGACCCGGGCAACGAGCGCGCCGACATGCTGGCCAACAAGGGCGTGGACAAGGCATTGGGGCGGATCTGACCGCCGGTCTTCTCGGCTAGATCAGCCCTTCGAAGATCATCACGTCGACCTCCTGGCCGGCGTCCACATGGCCCAGGTCGTGGTGCAGCACCACGAGCCCGTTGGCCTCGACCATCGAACTCAGAACACCCGACCCCTGGTGCACCGCCACCTGCACCTCGGGCAGCGTGCCCGGCACCTGCCGGACGAAACCGCGCTGGTACTCCGTGCGGCCCGGCTTCTTGCGGATGGGCCCGGCGCTGCGCGCGCGCAGCAGCGGCGGCGGGGCGGCGGCTGCGTCGTGGCAGCCCATGAGCCGCAGCAGCGCCGGCCGCACGAAGGCCAGGAAGGCGACCATCGCCGCCACCGGATTGCCCGGCAGGCCGAACAGCACGACGGGCGTGGATGCGGTCTCGCGTGGAATCAGCCCCACCGCGAGCGGCCGTCCGGGCCGCATCGCGACCCGCCAGAAGGCCATGTCGCCCAGCTGCTGCATCACGTCGCGCGTGTGGTCGGCCGCGCCCGCGCTCACGCCGCCGCTGGTGACGATGGCGTCGGCCGCGCGCGCCGCCCGCTGCAGCGTGGCCGCGAGCGTGGCGGGGTCGTCGTGCACCAGTCCGAGGTCGACCACCTCGCAGCCCAGCCGCGTGAGCAGGCCGAACAGCGTGTAGCGATTGCTGTCGTACACGGCGCCTTCGCGCGGCGTGTCGCCCAGGCAGAGGATTTCGTCGCCGGTCGAGAAGTACGCCACGCGCAGCCGGCGCCGCACGGTCACGCGCGCCAGGCCGAGGCTGGCGACCATGCCGAGCGCGGCCGGTGACAGGCGCTCGCCGCGCCGCAGCGCCGGCTGGCCCTGCATCAGGTCTTCGCCGGCGAGGCGGCGGTTGTCACCGCGACCCAGCACACGCGCCGGAAAGCAGACCTGGTCGCCGTCGACCTTGCAGAACTCCTGCGGGATCACCGTGTCGAGGCCGGCCGGCATCATCGCGCCGGTCATGATGCGCACCGCGTCGCGTGGTCCCAGCGTGCCGCGCCAGGCCGACCCGGCCAGCGCCGTGCCCGCCACGCGCAGCGTGAGCGAATGGTCGATGGGCGCGTTGGCCGGCAGCAGCGCGCCGTCGAAGGCGTAGCCGTCCATCGCGGAGTTGTCGTGCGGCGGCACGCTCACGGGCGAGATGAGGTCGTCGGCCAGCACGCGGCCGAGCGCGTCGCGCAGCGCGAGGTCTTCGGATTCGGCCACGGCCAGCGGCGTGACGAGGCGCGAAAGAAAGGTGGTGACGGTGTCGACGTCGAGGTCGCCCGCGTCGCAGTCCGCGAGATCGGCGGCAATGGCGGCGATGCGGCTCATGGCTGTTCGAGCGTCTGCAGTTCGGCCAGCGTGTTCGCGTTGAAGAAAGCGTCGGGGGCGTCGCCGGGGCGATCGAAGGGCACGGTCACGGCGCCGTGCTGCGCAGTCCAGGCGCCGACCTTGCGGCCGCCGTCTTCGACAAAGCGCCGCAGGCTGTCGCGCAGTTCGATGTGCACGAGGCAGAACACCGGCTGCGGGCGCAGCACCGTGCGGCCGTCGGGGCCGGTTTCGGGTGCGCTGGCCATGGCGATGCGCGCGTGGTGGCCGTCCGCGGCGAGGGCCTCGGCCAGCCGCGCCGCCAGGTCGGGCGGAAAGCGCGGCGTGTCGCAGGGCACGGTGAGCAGCCAGGGCGTGGGGCAGTGTTCGAGCCCGCTCAACATGCCGGCCAGCGGCCCGGGGTGGTCGGGCACGCTGTCGGCGAACACCGGCACGCCCAGCGCTTCGTAGGCGGCGAAGTTCCGGTTGGCGTTGATGAGCACGCCGCCGACCTGCGGGCGCAGCCGTTGCACCGCGTGCGCGGCGAGCGTCTCGCCCTGGAGCAGCTGCAGGCCCTTGTCGACCCCGCCCATGCGCGTGCCGCGTCCGCCGGCGAGCACGAGGCCCGTGATGTCGGCCGGTGCGATGGCCGGTGCGGTACCCATGGCTGGCGGCCTCATCCGCCGATGTAGCTCATCTCGACGCGCCGGGGCGCCGCCGCGTCGGGGGCGCTGTCGTCGGGGCCGCGCAGTGCGCGCAGCTCGGAATAACGGTCGGCGCGGCCTTGCCAGATGTGGCCGATGGCGGAGGTGATGTCTTCATCGCTCGCGGGGCCGCGCAGCAGCGGCCGCAGGTCGTGGCCGGCGTTCGCGAACAGGCACAGGTACAGCTTGCCCTCGGTCGACAGGCGCGCGCGGCTGCAGTCGTGGCAGAAGGCCTGGGTCACGCTGCTGATCACGCCGACTTCGCCGCCGCCGTCGGCATAAGCCCAGCGCTGGGCGGTTTCGCCGGGCGTGGTGGCCTCAAGGGGCACCAGCGGAAACTCCGCCGCGATGCGCGCGATGACCTCGGCCGAGGGCAGCACCTCGTCCATGCGCCAGCCGTTGGTGGCGCCCACGTCCATGTATTCGATGAATCGCAGCACGACCTTGCCGCCGTGGTGGTCGCGGAAGTAGCGCGCCATCGGCAGGATTTCTTGCTCGTTGGTGCCGCGCTTGACCACCATGTTGACCTTGATCGGGCCCAGGCCCGCTGCAATGGCGGCGTCGATGCCGGCCAGCACGTCGGCGACCGGAAAGTCGACGTCGTTCATGTGGCGGAACACGGCGTCGTCGAGGCTGTCCAGGCTCACCGTCACGCGCTGCAGGCCGGCGGCTTTCAGCGCGGCGGCCTTGCGCTTGAGCAGCGAGCCGTTGGTGGTGAGCGTGAGTTCGAGCGGATCGCCGTCGGGCGTGCGCAACTCGGCGAGTTGGGCGATGAGCCCTTCGATGTGCTTGCGCAGCAGCGGCTCGCCGCCGGTGAGGCGGATCTTGCGCACGCCGTGCGAGGCAAAGAGGCGCGCCAGGCGCGTGATTTCCTCGAAGCTCAGCAGGGCGCTGTGCGGCAGGTACTGGTAGTCCTTGTCGAACACGTCCTTCGGCATGCAGTAGCTGCAGCGGAAGTTGCAGCGGTCGGTCACGCTGATGCGCAGGTCGGTCAGCGGACGGCCGAGCCGGTCGGCCAGCAGGCCGGTGGCGGGCACGACGACATCGGGCGCGGCCACGACGGCGTGGCCCGCGGGGGCGATCGGAATGACGGTGCTGCTGCTGTTCTTCATGGGGCGATGCCGATTTTGCGCCAAGGCCCGCGGCTGCGTGCCATGCGGGCTACTTCAGCACCGCCGCATAGACCATGTTGCGCGCAAGGCTGCGGTAGTGGGTGCGGTGCTTGGGCGACTGCAGCATCAGCACGACGAACATCTCGTTCTTCGGATCGACCCACATGTAGGTGCCGCCTGCGCCGCCCCAGTTGTACTCGCCGCCGCCGGACGGGTAGGGCGCTTCGCCGTCGTTGCGGCGCACCGCGAAGCCCAGGCCGAAGCCGTAGCCCGGGCCCGGCAGGTAGAGCGGGCCCGGCGCAATGCCGGCGCCGGCATTCGAGTGGTCGCTGGTCATCAGCGCCAGCGTGCGCGGGCCGAGGTAGCGCGTGCCGTCGAGCGTGCCGCCGTTGAGCAGCATCTGCAGGAAGCGCGCGTAGTCGGACGCAGTCGACACCAGCCCGCCGCCGCCCGATTCGAACTTGCGCACGACACGCGGATCGTTCAGGTCGGCGCCCACGCCGAAGCTGCGGTCGTTCGGCAGCGGCTCGGCAATGCGCGGCTGGCGCGCGGGCTCGGGCACGTAGTACGTCGTGTCCTTCATGCCCAGCGGGTCGAACAGGCGCGCCTTTTCGAACTGGTACAGCGACTGGCCCGACACCACCTCGACCACGCGGCCCAGGATGTCGGTGGAGTAGCTGTAGTCCCAGGTCGTGCCGGGCTGGTAGGCCAGCGGCAGCTTGGCCAGGCGCTGCGAGAACTCGGCGCTGGTCGGGTCGCCGGCTGCGAGGTCGGCGGTGTTGTAGGCCTGCTTGACCAGCCCCGGGCCGAAGAAGCCGTAGGTCAGGCCCGAGGTGTGGCGCATCAGGTCCTGTACGGTGATCGGGCGGCGCGCGGGCACGGTCTCGAGCACCGGCTTGCCGTCGGCGCCGGGCTTCTCGACGCCCACCGTCATGCGGGCGTACTCGGGCAGGTACATCGCCACGGGGTCGTCGAGCTTCATGCGGCCGTCTTCGACCAGCATCATCGCGGCGACCGTGGTGACGGGCTTGCTCATCGAGTAGATGCGGAAGATGCCGTCGCGCGGCATCGGCGTGCCGGCGGTGGGGTCGAGCTTGCCGACCGGTTCGAACCACGCGACCTTGCCCTGGCGCGCGACCAGCAGCACCGCGCCAGGAATCTTGCCGGCGGCCACATCGGCCTTGAGCACGTCGGTGAGCTTCTGCAGGCGTTCGGTCGACAGGCCCACGGATTCGGGCCGGGCGGTGGGCAGCGACTGGGCGGTGGCGAGCAGCGGCAGGGCGAGGCTCAGGCCGAGCAGGGCCGAGCGCACCAGGGCGCGGCGCTTCAGGAAGGTCATGCGTGTTGTCTCCGTCGGTGGTGGAAGGATGGAACCGGCAGGACGGTCTTGACGCCGTCCGTTCGAACCGGTCGCGGGGCAGTGTATCGGCGGAACGGTGCGGACGAGCTGGCCGATTGGCGGTATCTATGCCGCCGATATCTTGACGCAGACAATGAGAATTACTATCATTTGAGCGCCTGAGTACGCAGCACAAGCACCACGCAAAGGGCTCTCTTCAACCAAGGAGCTTTCGACCGTGCCGTACACCCTGCCAGCCTTGCCCTATGCCTTCGATGCGCTCGAACCCCACATCGACGCGCAGACGATGGAAATCCACCATGGCAAGCACCATCAAACCTACGTGAACAACCTCAATGCGGCGTTCAAAGACACGCCGCACGCGGACACGCCGGTCGAAGCTCTCATTGCCGGTGTCGAGGAACTGCCCGAGGCGCTGCGCGCGCCGGTGCGCAACAACGGCGGCGGCCATGCCAACCACAGCCTGTTCTGGACCGTCATGGCCCCGGTGGGCGAGGGCGGCGGCGGGGCGCCCTCGGGCGCGCTCGCGAAAGCGATCGACGCCGACCTGGGCGGCCTCGACGCCTTCAAGGACGCCTTCACCAAGGCCGCGCTCACGCGCTTCGGCAGCGGCTGGGCCTGGCTCGTCGTCGGCGCCGACGGCAAGCTCGCCGTGGAGAGCAGCGGCAACCAGGACAGCCCGCTGATGCGCGGCATCGGCTCCGGCAAGACGCCGATCCTGGGCCTGGACGTGTGGGAGCACGCCTACTACCTGAAGTACCAGAACCGCCGCCCCGAATACATCGCGGCCTTCTACAACGTGGTGCACTGGGCCGAAGTGGCCCGCCGCCTTGCCGCCGCGACCGGCGGCTGATGATTCGACAAGGAGCCCGCCCATGAACGACTCGCCGCAGGGCACGATGGCGACACAGCCGCCGCACAGGTCGACGCGCACGGTGCGCGAATGGATCGGCTTTGCCATCGTCGCGGCCGGCGCGCTGGCGCTGGCGTCGCAGTTCTGGTCTTTCGTGCGCGCCGACCCGATGGTGTGGAACGCGCTGCGCGGCGGTTCGGTGGCGGCGCTCGCGACCGCGCTGGGCACGCTGCCGGTGCTGTTCTCGCAGCGGCTGCCCGACAAGCTGCAGGACACGCTGTTCGGCTTCGGCGCCGGCGTGATGCTCGCGGCCTGCGCCTTCTCGCTGATCATTCCCGGGCTGGACGCGGCCAAGTCGACCGGCGTCTTCGGCGGGGGCGACTGGGCAGCGGGCGGCGTGATCGGCGCGGCCATCCTGCTCGGCGGCCTGGTGCTGATGACCATGGACCGCGTGCTGCCGCACGAGCATTTCATCAAGGGCCGCGAAGGGCAGAGCGGGCGGCAGCTGCGCCGCACCTGGCTCTTCGTGTTCGCGATTGCGCTGCACAACGTGCCCGAGGGTCTGGCCATCGGCGTCGGCTACGCGGCCAACAACGGCGTGCGCGCCGATGCGCTCGCCACCGGCATCGCGATCCAGGACGTGCCCGAAGGTCTGGTGGTGGCCGTGGCGCTGCTGGCGGCCGGCTACAGCCGTTTGTTCGCGGTGCTGATCGGCATGGCTTCAGGGCTGGTCGAGCCGCTCGGTGCCGTGCTCGGCGCGGCGGTGGTCGGGCACTCGGCGATGCTGTTGCCCTGGGGGCTGGGCTTCGCGGCGGGTGCGATGCTGTTCGTGATCAGCCACGAGATCATTCCCGAATCGCACCGCAAGGGGCACGAAACCTATGCGACCAGCGGGCTGATGATCGGCTTCGTGCTCATGATGTTGCTGGACACCGCGCTGGGCTGACGCCCGGGCGCGGCGTCGTCAGACTCAGCCGTGCTTGATGGCGATGGTCTTCAAAGTGGTGAAACCGTACAGCGCCTCGAAGCCCTTCTCGCGCCCGTAGCCCGACGACTTCACGCCGCCGAACGGCAGCTCGACACCGCCACCCGCGCCGTAGTTGTTGATGAACACCTGGCCGCTCTTCACGCGCTTGGCCATGCGGAACTGGCGCGCGCCGTCGGCGGTCCAGACGCCGGCCACGAGGCCGAACTGGGTGGCGTTGGCGAGTGCCACGGCTTCGTCTTCGTCGGCGAACTGCATGGCAGCGAGCACGGGGCCGAACACTTCTTCCTGTGCGAGGCGATGGCCCACGGGCACATCGCGCAGCAACGTCGGGGCCTGGTAGAAGCCGGTCTCGGGCGCTTCTTCGACGACAACGCCCTGCGCCACCATCGGGATGCCGGCGTGTTGCGCGTCGCTCAGGAAGTCCCACACGCGCTGCTGCTGTGTCTGGCGGATCAGCGGGCCGACGTCGAGGTCCATCGCGGCGGGGCCGACGCGCAGGGCTTCGAAGGCATGGCCCAGGCGTTCGAGCAGGGGCTCGTAGATGTCGCGCTGGATCAGCACGCGCGAACCCGCCGAGCAGGTCTGGCCGGCGTTCTGCACGATGGCGTTGATGATCACGGGAATGGCCGCGTCGAGGTCGGCATCCGCAAAGATGATCTGCGGGCTCTTGCCTCCCAGCTCCAGCGTGACCGGGCAGTGCCGCTCGGCCGCCACCTGCTGGATCAGCGTGCCGATCTTCGGGCTGCCCGTGAAGCTGATGTGGTCGATGCCTTCGTGGCGTGCGAGCGCGTCGCCGACTTCATGGCCGTAACCCGTCACGATGTTGAGCGCGCCGGCCGGAAAGCCGACCTCGGCCGCCAGCCGTGCCACGCGGATCAGCGACAGGCACGCGTCTTCGGCCGGCTTCACCACGCACACGTTGCCGGCCGCCAGCGCGCCGCCCACGCTGCGCCCGAAGATCTGCATCGGGTAGTTCCACGGAATGACGTGGCCCGTGACGCCGTGCGGCTCGCGCCAGGTGAAGACGCTGTAGCCGTCCTGGTAGGGAATGGTCTCGCCGTGCAGCTTGTCGCAGGCGCCGGCGTAGAACTCGAAGTAGCGCACCAGTGCCACCGCGTCGGCGCGGGCCTGCTTCACGGGCTTGCCGCAGTCGCGCTGTTCGATGAGCGCGAGTTCGTCGACGTGCTCGGCGATCTTCTGCGAGAGCTTGAAGAGCAGGCGCCCGCGGTCGGCGGCGCTGACCTTGTGCCACACGCCCTCGAAGCAGTCGCGCGCGGCGCGCACGGCGGCGTCGATGTCGGCGGCGTTGCTGCGCTGGATCTCGTCGAAGGGCTGGCCGTCCGACGGGTCGATGACGGGGAGGGTGCGGCCAGAGGCGGAAGGAACGTCCGCGTTGGCGATGTAGTTGAGCTGCATGGGGCGAGATTTTGCGCGAAGCACGCCGCGCGCGTGGCGCCCCGGCCGGCCCGCCTTATTTCGCCGCGGTGGCTTTGGGCAGCGCGCGCACGGCGTTCAGCATGCGCTCGACGTGCTTGTCGGGGTTGAGGTTCTGGTAGTAGTAGGCGACCTTGCCGTCGGTCGCGATCACGTACGACAGGCGGTTGGCGAAGTCGGGCCGGGTCTGCATCAGCGCGTCGAAGCCCTGGATCACGGTCTTGCCCTGGTCGGACGCCACCGGAAAGCGGCTCTGGCACGACTTGACCGAGAACTTGGAGAGCGTGTCGATGTCGTCCGCCGAAACGCCGATCACCGTGGCCCCGAGCGCGGAGAATTTGTCGATGGCTTCGGCGAAGGCGTGGGCCTCGATGGAGCAGTCGTTGGAGTCGGCCGCCGGAAAGAAGTACAGCACCACCGGTCCCTTGGCCAGCGCCTCGGCCAGCGAGTAGCGGAAGGTCTTGCCGCCGAGCGCGGCCGTGGCCGTGAACTTGGGCGCGGGCTCGCCGATGTCGAGTGCGGCGTGGGCACTGGGTACCCCGGCGGCGAGGGCGGCGGCCCACAAAGCGGTGCGCAGAAGGAGCGATCGGGCCATGATGTAACTCCGAAGCGAAGTGAACCGAATTCTAGGACGGTGCTTCGAAAAACGGGCTCCGGTGAAACCACCGAGGAAGCGCCGGCGTACATCAGGTCAATGGCAGCCACAACGACAAGAGGAACCCGATGATCATGAATGCCTGGGCCCGGTCTTTCCTGCACACGTTGCTGGCCGGCGTGCTGCTGGCTTTGCTCGGCGCGTGCGGCTCCTTGCCGCCGGCGCGCGAACGCCCGGCCGAGCACGCGGCCACGGCCGACCCGGGCACGGCGCTCGCCAAGATCGTCGCGGCCTCCACGCCGCCCGGTGAGCATTCGGGCTTCCGGCTCATGCCGCTGGGCGTGTACTCGCTCGACGCGCGCCTGCAACTCGCGCAGCGCGCCGAGCACTCGTTGGTGGTGCAGTACTACCAGCTCGAGAACGACGCCGTCGGCCGGCTGCTGCTGCGCACGCTGCGCGAGGCGGCGGCGCGCGGCGTGAAGGTGCGGGTGCTGGTGGACGACCTGTACACGGTGAAGAGCCAGCAGCTCTTGCTGGCGCTGTCCGAGACGCCCAATGTGTCGGTGCGCCTGTTCAACCCGTTCTGCTGCGCGCGCAACGGCTTTCTCTCGCGCTTCGTGGTGTCGATCTTCGACATCCACCGGCTCAATCACCGCATGCACAACAAGCTCTTCATTGCCGACGGCGCGATGGCGGTGGTGGGCGGGCGCAACATCGCCGACGAGTATTTCGTGCTGAGCGAGGCGCAGAACTTCATCGACATGGATGCGCTGGTGGTCGGCAAAGTCGTGCCGCAGCTCGAGAGCATCTTCGACGCCTACTGGAACAGCGACCAGATCTGGCCCATTGCCGAAATCGTGCGCAAAGAGGCCGGTGCCGCCACCTTCGACGACGAGGTCGGCATGGCCGGGCCGCCGCCGAAGGTCGTGCTGCCGCCTTCGGACATCCTCGGCTACGGGCCCATCGCCGAAGAGCTCGACGGCGGCCGCATGGGCCTGCTGTGGGGCGAGGCGCGCGCCATTGCCGACCCGCCGTCCAAGCCCACGACGCTGACGGCCGAAGACGCGATTGCCACCAGCGTGACCATGAAGGTCTGGGCGCTGCTGCTCGACGCCAAGACCGAGGTCGACCTGACCTCGCCCTACCTCGTGCCTGGCGAGCGCGGCATGGCCGCCTTCGAGGACCTGGCCCGGCGCAAGGTCAAGCTCACGCTGCTGACCAATTCGCTCGCCGCCAACGACGAGCCGCTGGTGCACACCGGCTACGCACGCTACCGCGAGCGCCTGCTGAAAGGCGGCGCCGACCTGTACGAGCTGAGCCCGCAGCGCACCACCGCGAGCATGCGTTTCGGCAGCTTCGGCACCTCGCTGGGCCGGCTGCACGCCAAGACCGCCGCCATCGACAAGACGCGCATCTTCGTCGGCTCGATGAACCTCGACCCGCGCTCGGCCAGCCAGAACACCGAGATGGGCGTGGTGGTCGACAGCCCGCAGCTGGCGCGCGAGATGCTGCGCATCATCCACGTGAGCAAGCTGCAGAACTCGTACCGGCTGCGGCTGTCGAAGGAGGGCGGCACGCTCGAATGGCTCACGAACGACGGCGAGAAAGAAGTGATCCTCACCTCGGAGCCCGAGTCGGGTTTCTTCCAGCGCCTGTACAACACCCTGATCTCCCCGCTGGTGCCCGAGATGCTGTTGTAGCCTCGGGGGATGGCGCAGACCTTCACTTCTCTTTCGGCCCCGCAGGTCATGCTGTGGGGCCTGCTTTTTTTCGGCGGCATCTACCTGGGTTTCGGCGCGCTCACCTGGCTGCTCACGAAGCGGGTGCTGCCGACGATGGGCATTGGGCGCGTGCTCGACCCGCGACCGTTGCAGCCCGGCCAGCTGCGGCGCGAACTCACGCAGTCGGGCATCTCGGTGCTGATCTTCGGGCTGGGCATGGTGTTTCCGTGGGGGCTTCTGCAACTGGGCTGGGCGCGGCTCGAGCCCGATGCGGGCTGGCAACGCATCGGCATCGAGATCCTCGTGCTCGCGGTGTGGAACGACGTGCATTTCTGGCTCAACCACCGGCTGCTGCACACGCGCTGGCTGCGCCGCTTTCACGGCCCGCACCACCGCTCGTTCGTGACCACGCCGTGGGCCACCTACAGCTTTCACCCGATCGAGGCGCTGATGCTCGGCAACGTGATCCTGCTGCCGATGGTGCTGCACGACTTCAGCTTCTGGTCGCTGGCGTCGGTGCCGGTGTTCAGTTTGTTCTTCAACTGCATCGGGCATTCGAACTACGACTTCGTGCCCGGCGTGTCGTACAGCCACTGGTTCGCCGCGAGCCGTCGGCATCACCTGCACCACGCCGTGCACAACGGCAACTACGGCTTCCAGTTCACGTTCATGGACCGGCTGTTCCGCACGCGCATCGCGGCGGATGCGGCCGAGCCGCTGTTCCAGGCTTTTCGAAAGAAGCATGGCGCCACGACTGCCTGACGCGCGCCATCGGTTGCCGAGGCTGCGGCACTGGCGCGACTGGCAAAGCCTTGCGTACCTCGTCGCCTTGCCTGCACTGGCGGCGTGGCAGTGGGTGCACGGCTTTCATGTGGTGCTGTACGCGCTGATGCTGTTTCTCACGCTCGGCATCGGTGTGATCCATCACAACCATGTGCACCTGCGCATGTGGCGCGGTCGGCGCATGAATCGGCTGACCGACTTCTGGATCACGCTGCTGCAGGGCCACCCGACCTTCGTCTTCTGGCCCGCGCATGTGGCCAACCACCACCGCCACCGGCACGGACCGAAGGATGTGGCGCGCACCTACCGCTTTGGCGGCGACACCAACCACCTGTGGGGCTACCTGCTGCATCCGTTCCAGGCCGTGTGGGTGTTGGTGCCTGTCTTCGTCGGCTGGCTCGCGCGGCTGCATCAACATCACCGCGGCGCCTGGCGCTACTGCATGGCGCAGTACGCGCTGTGGCTGGTCAGCTGGACCGTGCTGCTGGCGATCGACTGGCCCAAGGCATTGCTGTTCGTGATCGTGCCGCAGCTGCACGGCCTGCACTGGCTGCTGGCCACCAACTACCTGCAGCACGCGCACGCCGACGGCCGCAAGACGCCGCGCAAGGAGGCACCCGGTGATACCCGCGGTAGCCAGCTGAACTACGCCCGCAATTTCGAGGGGCTGGTGAACCCCTTGCTGTTCAACATCGGCCTGCACACCGCACACCACGAGAACCCGCATGCCCATTGGTCCGAGCTCACGCACCTGCACCACACGCGTTACCGCGCGCAGGTGGCACCCGCGCTCAACGAGGGCGGGCTGGTGCCGTACATGGTGCGCGTCTTTGTGCTGGGGACCGTGTGGCCGCGTTTTCGCAGCCGCTCGCTGATGCCTCCCGATTCACCTATTGCCTGAACCCATGCCCGTTTCATTCCAACGCGTGTACCTCGAAAGCGCCGGCTACTTCATGCCCGGCGAGCCTGTTCCCAACGACCGCATGGACGCGTACATCGCACCGCTCAACCGCATGTCGGAGCGCATCAAGCGCCGCATCCTGGCCGAGAACGGCATCCTTACGCGGCATTACGCGATCGACGAAGAAGGCGTGACGCGCCACACCAACGCGCAGCTGGCGGCCGGCGCGATCCGCGACTGCCTGCAGCGCGGCGGCGCCGAGCTGTCGCGCGTGTCGCTGCTGGCCAGCGGCTCCTCGGGCGGCGACACGCTGATGCCCGGCTTCGCCAACATGATCCAGGGCGAGCTGGCGGCGCAGCCGATGGAAACGCATTCGGTGCACGGCATCTGCGCGGCCGGCGTCTCGGCGATCCAGACGGCTGCGCAAGGCATCGAGCTGGGCGCGCACCGCTCGGCGCTGGCGGTGGCGAGCGAAATGCCGTCGCGCCTGTTCAAGCGTTCGCGCTTCGCGGCGCGCGGCTACGAGACCGATTTCGACTCGCACTTCCTGCGCTGGATGCTGTCCGATGGCGCGGGCGCGCTGCTGCTGTCCGACGGCACGCCCGCGCTGGCCGGCAAGCCGGGGCTGCGCCTCAAGCTGAAGTGGGTGCACCAGCGCGCCTTCTCGGGCGACTACCCGGTGTGCATGCAGCTGGGCCTCACCGAAGACCGTGCGCGGGGCCATCTCGATTTCGGCTCGTGGGCCGAAGCCGAGGCGGCCGGTGCGTTGTCGCTGCGCCAGGACATCCGCCTCTTGCCGCATCTGTTCGACATCGGCATCCACGAGTACGCGGGGCTGGTGCGCGACGGCTGGGTCGATCCGAAGCGGGTCGACCATTTCCTGTGCCACTACTCGTCGGAAAAATTCATCCCGGTGGTCGAAGACCTGATGGCCAAGGCCGACCTGGCGATTCCGCGCGAGCGCTGGTGGAGCAACCTGGCGTGGCGCGGCAACACCGGTGCGGCGTCGATCCTCGTGATGCTGGCGGAGTTCCTGCACACCAAGGCGCTGAAGCCGGGCGAGCAGATCTTCTGCTACGTGCCGGAGTCGGGGCGCTTCATGGCGGCGTACATGCTGCTCGAGGTCGAGGCGGTCGATGCGGCGCCTGTCGTGATCGCGCCCCGCGCTGCGGCGGTCGTGCCTGACGACGACCTTGTCATCGCACCGCCGCACGACCCGGCCGCTGCACCGGAAGGCCTGGGCGCCTTGCTGACGGAACTCGCCGCCATCTGGCACGACTACCGCTCGCGCGTGTGGCGCACGCCGCTGATCCGCCAGATCCGCGAGCGCCGTTTTGCCGTACCCGACTACCTGAACTGGATGGAGCAGTGGGTGCCGCAGGTGCGCGAAGGCAGCCTGTGGATGCGCGAAGGCGCCGCCTCGCTGAGCGCGCCGTACCGCATGCTGTCGTCGCTGATCGACGTGCACGCGGGCGAGGAGCAGAACGACTTCAACATCCTCTTCAGCGACTACCGCAAGGCCGGCGGCACGGTCGAGTCGATCGACGAGTTGCGCCGCAACCCGGGCGGTGAAGCGCTCAACGCCTATTTGCACGGCCTGGCCGCCACGCGCGATCCGATCGGCCTCTTGGGCGCGATCTACATCATCGAAGGCACGGGCCAGCGCATCGTGCCGGCGCTGCTGCCGCTGCTCAAGGCCAGCCTGAAGCTGCCGCCCGAGGCCTTCCGTTTTCTCGAGTACCACGGCCACAACGACGAGCACCACCTGAACCGCTGGCTCGCCGCGGTCGAGATGGTGATGGCCGTGGAAGGGCAGGCCCGCGCCGCCCGGCAGATTGCCGACACCGCGCGCCACACGGCGGCGCTGTACCTGATGCAGTTCCAGCACATCACCGAACGAATGCCGCATGAGCCGAACGCCTGAATTCCTGACGCAAGCGCACGACGAGCGCGACCCCAGCCCGTGGCTGGCGCTGTACCTCGACCAGAGCACGCCGCTGCCCGACGACGTCAAGTCCGCGTGGCTGGCCGATTCGAGCTCGGCGTCGCGCCAGTACCTGCTGCCGTTCCTGCGGCCGATTGCACGGCTGACGATCATCCTGATCCAGATCGTGAAGGTGTTCGTGCCGCGCAACTGGTCGCACTCGATGCTGCTGCACCGCTTTCTGGCGTGGGGGCTCAAGCGCTTCGTGTCGCCCGAGGCCAACTGGCTGATCCTGCGGCACTTTCACCTGGGCTCGCAGGTGTTGAGCTTCATCGGGCGCAACTCGCCCGCGCCCGTGGGCACGTCGCCGCTGGAGCCGGCCGACATCGACGCGCTGAAGGACGAGATGTTCCTGAAGCACGACCTGAATTTGTTCAACTTCGTGATCCGGCTGAACACGGCGCTGCGCGACAAGGGGCTGGCGCTGTGCAAGGCCGAGCAGGTCGATTTCTCGATGATCCAGTCGCCGGCGTTGCGGCTGGAAGACATGCCCCAGGGCAAGCTGAATTTTCTCGACCTGCAAAGCGCCATCGAGCTGTTCACGCCGCTGTACCAGCTGATGCTGACCGACAACGATTTCTGGCGCGCGGCCAACTCCTTGCAACTGGACGAAACCATCGGCATCTACGCGGCCACGATCCTGAACGCGCCGGAGCACCTGATCCTGGTCAACAACAAGCATCCGCTGGTGCCGCTGTCGACCTTGCGGGCCGGGCACCGGCTGGTGATCCATGGCTTGTCGACCGAAATGCTTCACAGCCTGCTCCAGCGCATGCGCGCGGCGCAGGAGGGCGGGGCGCCAGAACCACTTCGGCGCGACCCGCCCCTTGCATAGGGGTATGCTGTCCCCACATGCAAACCATGAACACGACCCGAAATCCGTCTCCCAAGACCGATCTGGCAGTGACCCACGTGCTGGCTCAACTGCTGGAGAGGCTTGAGCACAGCGCCGTGCCGGTGGGCGCCGCGCAGTACCGCTCGGTGGTCGAGCATCTGGTGCATGAGTTCGAAGACGTCGAACCCGGTGCCGAATTGGGCCAGTTGCTCGATGCCTACCCGGCCGCCCCCCGAGGTCTACGAAAATATGAATTACCAGCACGCCGGCCTTTGCCGCTCGGCGCTGGACGTTTCCCTGGCCGCCGAAGGCGCAGCCAAGGAAGCCATTGCCCGCGCCATGCGCGGTGACGAATCGAACAAGGACAAGATGCATGGCCAAGGGTGAAGTGAAAACGGCAGTGGTGGCGGACGGGCTGCGCTACAAATCGAAGGCGCCGGGCTCTCCGTTCCGCGCCTCGGCGTCGTTCAGCGGGGCCACGATGTCCTGCTTCATGTGCGGCAAGCACCGCGTGCGTTCGCAGCTGCGCACGCGCCAGGTGCTGGGCAAGTCGCAGACCGTCTGCGCACCTTCGTGCAAGGCGCTCGACGAGGCCCTGGAGGCCGAAGCATCGTCGAGCTGAACCCCTAGCACGACGCCGCGTCGCGTTGGCGACATGGCCTCATCGGCGTATCGTCGATTGCCTTCCCTCCTGGCTGCAATCGATATACAGTTGGACACAAATGATGCAAGTAATTGCATCTAATCTAAAGTTCTAATTTGTAGCCGATGACCACTCAAATCCAGCAAGAAGGCGATCGGTGCCCCGCAGCGGGCGTGGATTTTTCTGTGCGTGGAGGGCCTGAGCTGTGAACAAGCCGCGCCACGTCGTCATGCAGGTCGTCAAGCGCTCGTCCGGCAGCGCGACGCACCACGTCGAATTCCTGATGGACGACAACTTCGCGGAGCGCCTGCGTCAGTTGCGCTCGCTGGTGCCGCCGCTGGGTGCCCTCAACAAGCAACGCGACCTCGTGATCGACAAGGTCCGCGTGCGCCTGCCCAACGCCATCTGGCGCTCGGGCAACGAGATCGCCATCGACGGCGGGGTGGACGGCTCCTGCATCGTGATCGCGGCCGAGGGCTCGTTCAACTGCGGCGGCAAGGACCGCCGCACGCGCGAAAAGCTCGTGACCTACAACTTCTCGATCGCACGCCTGATCGAGCTGCACGGCGAACGCCCCGAAGGCGAAACGCTCTACATCCGCGACGGCGTGTTCGCCAACGACGAACCGGCAGAATCACCGGCGGGTCGCTGGGTGGCTTCCATGCACGAACTCGAAGTGGTGATGCGCGTGCCCGACGCCCCGTCGGATTTCGACACGCTGCACGACCTCACGCTGCGCGCCGACGGGCAGCCGACGCAGGCGGGAGCGCTGAGCCCGCACCGCGCCAGCATCTACTGACTGACGAACTCAGGCCGACGTTGCCGCAGCAGCGCCCACGGGCGTGAACTGCGCGCCGTTGTCGGCCAGCCATCGCGCCGAGAGGCTGCTGTCCTGTTGGTCGGGATGAAAGTCGCTGCGCAGGTACAGGCGCCAGCCCGCGAGATTGCCCCGCAGCAGACCACCGCGGCCCAGCAGGATGCGCGCGGCGCTCTTCCAGGTGGCCCACTTCCACAATTGCTTTTCATGCCGCAGGTTGTCGACCGTCTGGCGCATCAGGTCGCCGAGGAACATCACAGTCACGCGGCGGAACCAGCGCGTGCGCCATTCGTCGGAGCCGCCCGCGGCCTTGTAGATGTCGAAGGCGACGCTCTTGTGCTCCAGCTCTTCCGCGCTGTGCCACAGCCACATCGTGCGCAGCCGGGGCTCGGCGCCGTCGAGGATCTCGGGACGGGCCAGCAGCCACTCGGCGAACATGGCCGTGAAGTGCTCGGTGGCGGCCGTCACGGCCAGCGCGTGGCGCGGATCGGCGCCGTCCATCAGTTCCATGCGCTGACTGGCGCGCGCGGTCCAGCGGTCGACCAGGCCCTGCCGGTCGAGGTGCGCGTTGAACAGCGAATGGATGCGCCGGTGCGTGGCCTCCTGGCCGATGAAGCCGCGCACGTCGGCGCGGTGGCGCTCCTGCAGCTCGGGCGGCAGCGTGGCCATGGCGTCGCGCACGGCGTCGATGAAGAACTGCTCGCCGAAGGGGAAGCTCATCGACAGGGCGTTGAAGAAAGCCGTCGAAAAGGCATCACCGCCGCACCAGTCGCGCGAGAAGGGCGGTTGCAGGTCGATCAGCAGGCGGCGGACAACGAGTTCGGTCATGGGGAGGCAATTCCTGAGGTCGTGGGCAAAAGTTGGTACAACTCCGTACCGCGTGCCGCCATGGTGCAATTGTGAATTGGTACTGTCAAGTACCGAGGCGTAGGAAAATGAATCCGACATGACTGCCACCATCGACAAACCCGTCACGCCCGATGCCGCCGACGGCGCGCCCAGCGAGCACTACACGCGGCTGCTGCAGGGCATGGCGCATGCCGTGGCGGCCAGGGGCTACGCAGACACGACCATCGCCGACATCGTGCGCGAGGCGGCCGTGTCGCGGCGCACGTTCTACGAGCACTTCAGCACCAAGACCGAGTGCCTGATCGCGCTGTACGAAACGGCCAGCCGGCTCGGCCTGCAGGCCGTGAGCGAGGCCTTCGACCCGGCCCAGCCCTGGCACACGCAGGTGGAGCAGGCGATGACCGCGTACATGGACTACCTCGCGCAAGACCCAGTGCTGCTGCGCACGCTGTTCGTCGAGATCCTGGGGCTGGGCCTGCCGGGCCTCGCGGCGCGGCGGCGCGTGAACGGCGAGATCGCCAACTTCATCCAGGTGGCGATCAACAGCAGCGATTCAGGCGAGGCGCCCGCGGCGCACATGAGCAGCCAGATGGCGATGACGGTGGTGGGCGGCATCAATGAACTCGTGCTGCAGGCCATCGAGCAGGACCGCGTGGGCGACCTGCGCGAGTTGGTGGCGCCGGCCACGCGGCTGGTGCGCGCCGTGGCGGCGGACAGCCGCCGTTAGACCCGTTCGATCTTGCGCGGCGTGGCCGCGATCCA
Source organism: Variovorax sp. EBFNA2 (assembly GCF_033802765.1). NCBI lineage: Bacteria > Pseudomonadati > Pseudomonadota > Betaproteobacteria > Burkholderiales > Comamonadaceae > Variovorax > Variovorax sp. EBFNA2. The sequence goes on along the minus strand of NZ_CP138496.1, from coordinate 3,650,782 downwards.
CAGCACGAGCAGGCCCGCCACCACCATCGCCGCCAGCGCGCCCAGGTACGGCAACACGTCGTGCAGCGGCGCCCCCATCTGGTTGAGCCGCAGCGAGGCCTGGATGCCCGCTGTGCTCGGGAACAGCCAGCGCAGTGCCTGCAGCGGCGCGGGCAGGGCCTCGACGGGCCACGAGAAGCCCGAGAGAAAAGCCATCGGCAACGCAGTGAACAGCAGCACCTGCAACGCGCGCTCGCGGTCGCGGAACCAGCAGCCCAGCAACAGGCCGAGCACGCAGATCGCGGGCACGTAGAACAGCAGCAGCACCAGCGCCCCGAACGGATTGCCGCCGCGCGGATAGTCCTGCAGGAAGAACACCCAGCCGAAATAGAACACGCCGCTCAGCACGCCGAAGCCCGACAGCGTGCCCAGCCGCCCGAGCCACGCGCCCATGCCCGCGCGCAGGCGCCGGGCCTCGGCCCAGGTGCCGGCCAGCATCGCGGCGCCCATCAGCAGCGTCTGCTGCAGGATCAGCAGGGCCACCGCCGGCACCACGTAGCTGCCGTAGCCTTCGCTCGGGTTGAACAGCGGTACGAGCTGCGTGTTGAGCGGGCTGCGGCTGCGCGCCGCCTGGACAGCGCTCTGCCCGCCGGCCTGCAGCTTGCGGATCTCGACGCCAGCCGACACCGTGCCCACCGCTTCCGAGAAGCCGTACAGCACCGCCTTGTTCAGCAGCGCATACGCGCCGTTGCCCTCGATGGTCACCACCGCCGGGGTGCCGCGCAGCACGTTGCGTTTGAGGTCCTGCGGCAGCAGCGCATAGCCTTCGATCTCGCCGCGCCACAGCGCCTGCTGCGCTTCGTGCACGTCGGACGTGACCATGCGCACATCGAGCCGCGGGCTGGCCATCGCGAAGCGCGCGATCTGCCGCGACAGCCCGCTGTGGTCCTGGTCGACCACCGCCACCGGCACCCGCGTGACGGCCTGCGTGCCGTAGGGCCAGGGGTAGAAGAAGCCGTAGATGATGGGCGCGAGCAGCATGATCAGCAGCACGCCTTTGTCGCGCAGCACGGCGAGCGCGGTGTCGCGCCAAGCGGCGGTGAAGCCTTGGGTGGGTTCGCTCATCAGCGGCCTCCCCACGTGTCCGGTGCAGCGGCTGCACGCATCAGCAGCGTGGCCGACACGGCCAGCAGCACCGCGGTGCCCACCACCATCCACAGCGGCGTCGCGGCCGAGTACGCCACGGGCGCGCCCATCTGCAGCTGCTCCATCTGCACGCGGATGTAATGCGTGTAGGGCAGCAGGCTGGCCCACAGCTGCGCGAGCATCGGCATGGCGACCAGCGGAAAGCCCACGCCGCCGAACGCAAAGGCCGGCGCGGTGATGAAGCCGGTGGCCGACAGCGCGGTGCGCAGCGAGCGCGTGAGGCTCGACACGAAGGCGCCGAGTGCGATCGACAGCGCCACGAACACCACCAGCGCGAACAGCGTCCATCCCACCGAGCCGACCGGGTGCCAGCCGCGGCCCGCGGTGATCCACAGCATGGCGGCGATGCCCACGGCCGACAGGCTCGCGAACGGCAGCGCCAGCTTGCCCGCCAGCGCGGCCAGCGCCTCGGGCCAGCGCGGCGCGGCGCCGAGCCAGCCGCCGAGGCTGCGGTCGCGCAGCTCGCGGCCCACGCCCCAGGCGCCGGCCGTCATCGCGAGGATGTGCAGCAGCGCTGGAATGAGCGCGGCGCCGAGAAACTGCTCGTAGTCGGTGGAGGTGTTGAACAGCGCCACCATGCTGGCCTTGACCGGGTCCATGCTCACGCGCGCGGCCTTCATCGACTCGCCGCGCTTGTTGCGCACCGCGAGCTCGACGCCGCCCGACACCGTGGCGACGGCGGTGCGCACGTCGCGCTGGATCAGGCTGGAATGCGTGCCCAGCTGCGCGTTGTGCAGCAGCACGATCTGGCCGACGCGGCCCTGCTTGACGTCACGGCTCAGCTCGCGCGGCACCTGCACCGCCGCATCGACCGCGCCGCTCGTGAGCGCGCGCTGCATCTCGCCCTCGTCGGCGTACTGCTGCGTCACGCGCAGGCCCGGCGTGGCGTCCAGGAAGCGCACCAGCTGGCGCGAGAGCGCGGAGTGGTCCTGGTCGAGCACGCCGATCGGCAGGCGCTCGGGCAGGCCGGCCGAGAAGATCCACCAGATCAGGAACACCGCGAGCAGCGGCACCCACGAGATCATGGCCAGGTCCCACGGGCGCGTGCGCAGTAGCGCGAACTCGCGCCGGGCGCTGGCGGTGGAAAAGCCGCGCAGGCTCATGGCGGGTGCGGCTTCAGTCGACCAGAACGCTCATGCCGGGGCGCGCGCCCTCGATGGGCTTGAGCGGCCGGGCGCGGACCTCGAAGGTGCGCACGTCGAAGCCGGCACCGCCGCGCGTGGCGCGCCAGGTGGCGAAGTCCGGCAGCACGCCGCTGTAGTACACCTTGAAGCGGGCCGTGCGCCGGTCTTCGGGCAGGGCGGGCAGGCGGGCGTCGAATTCCTTGTCGAGCGCGAAGCGGGCCAGCCGGTCTTCGCGCACGTTGAGCACCACCCACTGGTCGTTCAGGTCGACCACTGTGACCACCGCCACGCCCTGCGGCGAGAGTTCGCCGACCTTGGCGAGCACCTTGGCCACTTCGCCGGCGACCGGGCTGCGCAGCTCGGTCTCGGCCCTGGCGGCTTCCGCTTCGGCGACCACGCCGGCCACCTGCCGCACCTGGGCGTTGGCGGCGGCCTTGTCTTCGGTGCGTGCGCCGGTGCGTGCCATGTCGTACTGCGCCTTGGCCGCCACGGCGGCGTCGCGCGAGGCCTTCCAGTTGGCTTCGGCCTCGTCGCGCTTCTGGTCGGCCACGAGACCGTCGCGGGCCAGGCCGTCGACGCGGCGGAACGAGGTCTGCGCGAGCTGTGCGGCGGTTTCAGCGCGCTGCCATTGCATGCGCGCCATTTCGATTTCTTGCGGGCGGGCGCCGTGCTGCGCCTTGTCGGCCACGGCCTGCGCGGCCTGTTCGGCGGCGGTGGCCTGCGCCAACTTGGCGCGAACCTCGGGGCTGTCCATGCGCACGAGCAGGGCGCCGGCCTGGATGCGGTCGCCTTCCTTCACGGCCACTTCGGCGATGCGCGCCGTGACCTTGCCGGCCACGTCGGTCTCGCGCGCTTCCATCTGGCCCTGGAACACCTCGGGCGCCGGCTGCGCGGCGCGCCAGAAGCCCCAGACGAGCAGCACCAGCACAAGCAGCGCGGCGGCGATGGCGATCAGTCGGCGGGTCTTGGCACTCATCATGGTCAGTTCACCTTCACGTCGGCGCGCGCGATGTAGTCGGAAAAAGTCTCGGACAGGCCCGCGCTCTCGAGCAGCTGCGCGAGCGCTTGCACGTAGTCGTTGGCGGCCTGCGCGCGTTCGGTCAGCACCTTGGCCTGGTTGGTCTCGGCGTCGATGAGGTCGAGCGTGGTGCTGGTGCCTTCGCGTAGCCCGGCGGTGCGCAGCTTGACGACCTCTTGTGCGAGTTCGACGGAGACTTTCATCTCGAGGTACTGGCGGCGCGCGTTGTCCAGCGCGCGCCAGTTGCGTTCGACCAGCAGCGAGATGTCGCTGCGCGCCTGAAGGTCGGTGCGCTCGGCCTGTTCGACCTGCTTGTGCGAGGCGGCCGAGAGCGCGTTGCGGTCGACCGAGTCGTACAGCGTCCAGCGCACGCCGAGGCCGGCGACCCAGTCGGCGTTGCCGCTCTTGATCTCGCGCGTGCCGAAGGCGATGACCTGCGGGCGACGCAAAGCTTCTTCGCCTTCATGCAGCTGCTCGGCCTGCGCCTTCTTGGCCGCGACTTTGCCCAGGCCCGGATGCCGCGTGAGCGCCGCATCGATGAAGTGGCCGAGCGGTTCGATCGGCGCGCTGATGAGAAACAGCGGCGTCTGCGGCGTGACGCTGCCCTCGGCGCGCACGGTGCGCGCCAGGGCCACGCCCGCGAGCGCGGCGTCGTTCTCGGCCTTGCGGGCGTTGCGGCGCGCCTCTTCGTAGGCGGCGCTGGCCTGCAGCCGCTCGACGCGCGAGATCACGCCGGCCGCGAGCATCTTCTGCGCGGCCGCGTCGTGTTGGGCGATGGTGCGCTCGGCCTGCAGGCGCAGCGTGGCGGCGCGCTGTGCGAGCTGGGCGCCGAAGTAGCGTTGCACCAGCAGCGTGTCGACCTCGTGGCCCGCCTGTTCGGCGTCGGCCTGGGCCTCACGCGCCTGGGCCGAGACGAAGCCGCGCACCGCGTCGGTCGCGCCGCCCAGGTAGAGCGGCCACACGGCCGACACCGAGGCGTTGGCGCCCGTGTCGTGGCGGTTCAGCGTGTAGCTGTTGGGGAGCTGCGGAATCGGCACGCGCGAGACGAAGCTCTGGATCGACGGCGGCAGCGACGAGCCGATCTGGCCGAGCCTCTGGTTGAGCGGATCGAGATCGAGGTTCAGGTTCGCGTTGTACGCATAGGCCAGCCCCGAGATGCTGACCACCGGCCCGCCCAGGCGTTTGACGCCTTCGCTCTGCAGCTCCTTGGCCTCGACGGCGATGCGCGCAGCGGCCAGCTTGTCGGAGCGCTCGACCATGCGCAGGCGCGCCGCATCGAAGCTCAGTGCCAGGGCGTTGGTGTCGCCGCGGGCCTGCTGCTGCGCGAAGGCCGCGCCGCCCATGAGGGCAGGCAACAACAGCAGCAGGGACGGAAGAAGAGCGAGGCGAGGGCGTGTCATCGGCATCAGGCGGTCTTGTGCAGCAGGGCGTCGAGCTCCTGCTGCAGGATCACGGGAAAGGCGGCCTGCACCGCCCCGGTGGCCAACGGCCGTGCTTTCTCGAGCAGTTGCGCGGCGCGGCCGGCATCGAGGGTGTCGCCGGAAAGCAGGCTGTCGGCCAGCGTGCGCAGCCAGCGCCGCGCCACGGTGCGCAGCGTGCGGACCATGGTTTCCTGCATGCCGATGACCGCTTCGAGCGGCAGGCCGAGAGCGGCCAGCTGTTCGGCGACCTGGCCGAGCGCCGGGCTCAGCACCTGCACCTGGCCGTCGGGCAGCTCGCGCATGAGGCCGGCGCGGGTGGCGCGACCGAGCAGGGCGGGCGTCATCTGGCCTTGCCACTTGGTGGCCAACGCCTGGGCCGACACCACCACGGGCGTTTCTTCGGCAAACAGGCTGCCCGACACCGAGCGCGCCACGGCCAGCAGGTCAGGCCAGGTGGAGGCCGGCGCGCGCGTGAAGATGCGGCGGATCGCCTCGATGCCGAAGCCCTGTTCGCGCAGTTCGCGGATCAGCGCCAGGCGTTGAATGTGGTCGGGGCCGTACAGGCCGAGCCGGCCCTGCAGCCGCGGCGGCGGCAGCAGGCCGCTCGTGGTGTAGGCGCGGATGTTGCGCACCGTGACGCCCGAGCGCGCCGCCAGGGCCTCGATGGAGAGGTCCTGCGGGGCGGTGGAATCGGGGGCGGTGGTGGATGTGTTCATGTGACAGTTTCAATGTTACATCGAAAATGTTGCATAGAACCAGCCCGGATCGCGCGGTCCGGGCGCCGCATCCTCAGCCCGGCTTGCGCTGCGCCGGGTCGTAGAAGAACTGCTCTTCGGCGATGCGTTCGCCGTCCCAGCGCTGCCAGGCAATTTCTTCCATGCGCATGCGGCCGCCGCCCTTGAAGGCGAACTCGAAGATCCAGTGGATGGCGATGTGGTCGCCGTTCACCAGCACCGGCCGCACGCAGGTCGACACCACCGACTCGGTACGCGCGAGCACGGCGCTTTCCTGCGAGACCAGCGTGCTGCGCCCGCGCCGCGGCTCGGCCTGGTTCTCGCGCATCGTGGCGTCTTCGGCGTAGAAATCTTCGATGACCTGGGCATGCGCGCCGCCTTCGACGGCGGCAATGAAGGCTTCGAGCCGGGCGGCGGTCGGCATGTCAGGACTTCACTTTCACTTCGACGCGACGCGCTTCCGAGGCTGGCCCGTCCGCCTGCGACTGCTCGGGCTTGGCGAGTTCGATCTTGTCCTCGGGTGCGCCCGCCGCCTTGATCGCATCGCGCACGGCCATGGCGCGCTGCTTGGCCAGTTCAGCGTTCTTGGCCGGGTCGCCGCTGGCGTCGTGATAGCCGCTCACCAGCACGGTGCCGCCGCTCTGCACGGCCTTGATGACATCGGACAGCGCCTCCCTGGCGTTGGGCGCGACCTCGGCGCTGGCGCTCGCGAAGTAGAACTTCACGATGCCGTTCTCGACCTTCACCGCCGCGGCTTCGGTGGCCCCCACGGCTGCCGAGGCGAGGGTGGCGGCCGGCGTGGCTGCCGGTGCCGTCGCAGCGGGTGCGGTGGCTGCGGGCGGCATCTCGACCTTCGCCGGCAAGGCAGCTGCCGCATCGCCGGCGTGGAACTTGACCACCAGCGGCACGATGAGCAGCGCCACGATGTTGATGATCTTGATCAGCGGGTTCACCGCCGGGCCGGCCGTGTCCTTGTAGGGGTCGCCCACGGTGTCGCCGGTGACGGCCGCCTTGTGCGCCTCGGAGCCCTTGCCGCCGTGGTGGCCGTCTTCGATGTACTTCTTGGCGTTGTCCCATGCGCCGCCGCCCGTGCACATGCTGATCGCGACGAACAGGCCCGTGACGATGGTGCCCATCAGCAGGCCGCCCAGCGCCTTCGGTCCGAGCAGCAGGCCCACCACGATCGGCACCACCACCGGAAGCAGCGACGGGATCATCATTTCCTTGATGGCCGCGCCGGTCAGCATGCCCACGGCCTTGCCGTACTCGGGCTTGCCGGTGCCTTCCATGATCCCGGGGATCTCGCGGAACTGGCGGCGCACTTCTTCCACCACCGCACCGGCCGCGCGGCCCACGGCTTCCATCGCCATCGCGCCGAACAGGTAGGGGATCAGGCCGCCGATGAACAGGCCCACGATCACCATCGGGTCGCTCAGGTTGAAGCTGATGTTCAGCCCGAAGCTCTCGAGCTTGTGGGTGTAGTCGGCAAAGAGCACCAGCGAGGCGAGGCCGGCCGAACCGATGGCGTAGCCCTTGGTCACGGCCTTGGTCGTGTTGCCGACCGCGTCGAGCGGATCGGTCACGGCGCGCACGCTGGCGGGCAGGTCGCTCATCTCGGCAATGCCGCCGGCGTTGTCGGTGATGGGGCCGTAGGCGTCCAGCGCGACCACGATGCCGGCCATGCTCAGCATCGACGTGGCCGCCACCGCAATGCCGTACAGGCCGGCCAGCGAATACGACGCCAGGATCGCGATGCACACGAAGATCACCGGCCAGGCCGTCGAACGCATCGACACGCCCAGGCCCGCGATGATGTTGGTGCCGTGGCCCGTGGTCGAGGCTTGCGCGATGTGCTGCACGGGCTTGTACTGCGTGCCCGTGTAGTACTCGGTGACCCACACCAGCGCGGCCGTGAGCGCCAGGCCCACGAAGCAGGCGCCGAACAGCTTCAGCTGGCTGCCGCTGGTGGCGATGGCGTTGTCGGGAATGATCCAGCTCGTGACGAACCAGAACGCGATCAGCGACAGGATGCCCGCGACCGCCAGGCCCTTGTAGAGCGCCGGCATCACGTTGACCATGCCCGGCGAAGCCTTCACGAAGAAGCAGCCGATGATCGACGCGATGATCGACACGCCGCCCAGCGCGAGCGGGTACAGCACCGCGTCCAGCGGCGCTGCCGTGACCATCAGCGCGCCCAGCACCATGGTGGCGATGAGCGTCACGGCGTAGGTCTCGAACAGGTCGGCCGCCATGCCGGCGCAGTCGCCGACGTTGTCGCCCACGTTGTCGGCGATCACGGCCGGGTTGCGCGGGTCGTCTTCCGGAATGCCGGCCTCGACCTTGCCCACCAGGTCGGCGCCGACGTCAGCGCCCTTGGTGAAGATGCCGCCGCCCAGGCGCGCGAAGATCGAGATCAGCGAGGAGCCGAAGGCAAAGCCGATCAGCGGATTGAGCAGGGCCGCCAGGCTGTGGTCCGCCTTCGGTGCACTGCCGGCCAGGAACCAGTAGAAGCCCGTCACGCCCAAGAGGCCCAGGCCCACCACCAGCATGCCGGTGATGGCGCCGCCGCGAAACGCCACGTCGAGCGCCGGGCCGATGCCCTTGGTCGCGGCCTGCGCGGTGCGTACGTTGGCGCGCACCGACACGTTCATGCCGATGAAGCCGCAGGCGCCCGAGAGCACCGCGCCGACCACGAAGCCGACGGCCGTCGTCAGGTCGAGGAAGAGGGCGATGAGTACCGCGAGCACCACGCCGACCACCGCGATGGTGGTGTATTGCTTGGCGAGGTAGGCGGAGGCGCCGGCCTGGATGGCCGCGGCGATTTCCTGCATCCGGGCGTTGCCCGGGTCCTTGGCGAGAATCCAACTTCGGGCCCAGAAACCGTAGCCCACGGCCACGAGGCCGCAGACGATGGCAAGAATCAGGGGGGTGTTGCCGCTCATGCTTTGCTTCTCCATTCGTTCGTTGTGACTTGTGGAGACGGACAGCCTGGGCCCTGCGCGCAACGCGTACGGGACCATGTTCTCCGCCGCGTTGCTTCCTCGAAGCTCACTGCACCGGAGGTGCGGAGCCGATTGGCCAACGGTTGCAATTTACAGGCAAAAACACACGTGCGTGCGACCGGCCCGTGACACGGAAAGTAAACTCCGGGTTTGTCCCCATCCGTCTCATACTTTTCAACTACTCGAAAAACGTCATGTCCTTCGACAAAGTCTCCCCCGGCAAGAACGTTCCCGACGCATTCAATGTCGTGATCGAAATCCCGATGAACGCCGACCCGATCAAGTACGAAGTCGACAAGGAATCGGGCGCGATCTTCGTGGACCGCTTCATGACGACGGCCATGTACTACCCCGCCAACTACGGCTACGTGCCGCAGACCCTGTCGGGCGACGGCGACCCGGTCGACGTGCTCGTCATTGCTCCGTACCCGCTGCTGCCGGGCGTGGTCGTGCCCTGCCGCCCCCTGGGCATCCTCATGATGGAAGACGAAGCCGGCGTCGACGGCAAGGTGCTGGCCGTGCCCACCGACAAGGTGCTGCCCATCTACAGCCACTGGAAGTCGGTCGACGACGTGAACCCGATGCGCCTGAAGGCCATCAGCCACTTCTTCGAGCACTACAAGGACCTGGAAGCCGGCAAGTGGGTCAAGGTGCTGGGCTGGGAAGGCATCGACGCCGCCAAGAAGGAAATTCTTGACGGCATCGCCGCCTACAAGAAGTAATTTTTTCTTTCGTTTGAGCGACGGCCTGGATGCTCCGGGCCGTCAGCCCTGGACCGCATCCCCGGCCAGCCGCATCCATTCGCGGTTGATGCCTCGCGCATGCGAGTTCCAGTGGCGCGCCGCCTGCTGCAGCTCGCCCCACAGGCGCTGCGCACCGGCGGTGTCGCCCTGCTGGGCCAGCCACGCGATGTAGCGGGCACGTATTTCCACGGTGTTGTAGGTGTTCAGCGCAGTCTCGAAGGCTTCGCGCGCTTCCGGCGTGCGGCCCTCGGCGGCGAGCGCGCGGGCGTTCAGTACGGCCACCTCGTCCTTGCGGTAGTCGTCGCGCGTGGCACGCAGGGCCTGCAACGCCAGCTGCGCTTCGCGGCCCGAGGCCGGGCTGCCTTCGGCGACCAGGGCGCTGGCCAGGCCGAACTGCAACTCGGGGTCGGAAGCGAAGGGGCCTTTCAGCGCGTCGCGGTAGTGCCCGACGGCATCGGCCGCCTGACCGCGGTCGAGGGCGGCCTTGGCCAGGCGCAGCTTGTTCTGCGCCGTGGGTGCCAGGTCGTAGGCGTCGGCGGCGGCGCGGTATTCGCGTTCGGGGTCGATGAAACCGATGGCCGCGTTCGCGACCTTGCCGGCGGTGCGCTGCATGCGCGAGGCGGGCAGGTACTCGACGACGAAGTACACGATGCTGCCGAGCAATGGAAAGCTGAAAAGGATGATGAGCCAGTACATCTGCTTGCCGTGGCGCATGGCATGCACGGCGAAATACAGCGCGATGAGGATGTGCAGTCCCAGTCCGACGAATGGCATCGGTGCTCCCTGTGTGTTGTGTGTGGTTGTTTGAGTGCCGGGCGGGTTTATAGCAGCCCCCGGCGCTCCCACGCCGCTCAGGTCGCCTTGAATGGACTGCGCTCGCCGAGGTGGTCCATGTAGTTCTCGATGCCGGCGCCCTCGCGCTCGAGAAAGCGCTCGACGGCGTCCGCGAACGACGGGTGCGCGAGCCAGTGGGCGCTCGTGGTGCGCACCGGCATCAGCGCGCGGGCCATCTTGTGCTCGCCCTGCGCGCCGCCCTCGAAGCGCGCGGCGCCGTGCGCGATGCACCAGGCGATCGGCTGGTAGTAGCAGGCCTCGAAATGCAGGCAGTCGACGCGCTCCAGCGCCCCCCAGTAGCGGCCGTAGGCCACCAGCGGTTGGGCCTCGTCGGTGGAGAGCGCGATCAGGCTGGTGGCGATGGGGCGTCCGTCGCGTTCCGCGACGAACAGCAGCCACGCCTCGGGCAGCGTGCCGGCCATGCGCTGGAAGAAGTCGCGCGTAAGGTAGGGCGGGTTGCCGTGCTCGCGGTAGGTGCGCTCATAGCAGCGGTAGAAGAAATCCCAATCGGCGGTCGCGATGTCGGCGCCGCGCGACCAGCGGAAGCTGACGCCGGCGTCGGCCACCTTGCGGCGCTCCTGGCGGATCTTCTTGCGCTTGTCGTGCGAGAGGCTCGCGAGGAAGGCGTCGAAGTCGGCGTAGCCGGCCTGTGTGCCAATCGAGGGGGTTGTGTTCGTCCAGTGGAATTGCACCGTGTGGCGCAGCATGAGCCCGGCTTCGGTGCACGCGGCGATGTCGGCGTCGGCACCGAACAGCAGATGCAGAGACGAAAGTTCCTGTTCTTTGCAGACGGCCACCAGCCCCTGCACCAGCAGCGTGCGGCTTTGCGCGTCGCGCGCCAGCAGACGGGCGCCGGGCACGGGCGTGAAGGGCACCGCCACCACGGCCTTCGGGTAGTAGGCGAGCCCGTGCTGCTCGTAGGCGTTGGCCCAGGCCCAGTCGAACACGTACTCGCCGTAGGAATGGTCCTTGAGATAGAGCGCGCAGGCGGCTTCGAGCACCTCGCCGCGCCACAGCGTGACGAACTGCGGTGTCCATCCGCGCTCGGGCGAGGCGCTGCCGCTGTCGTGCATCGCCGCGAGGTATTCGTGGCGCATGAAGGGCGAGGGCTCGGGCTGCGCCGCGAGCAGTGTGTTCCAGGCTTGCGGGTCGATGTCCGACGGCGACGCCAGAACCCGAATGACATAATCGTTCAAGCCTTTTTCTTCCTTCTGTATGACGCTCAAGCTCGCCATCGCGCAACTCAATTTTGTGGTGGGCGACCTCGCCGGCAATGCGCAGAAGATCGTCGGCGCCGCCCGCGAGGCCTACGCGCAAGGCGCGCGCCTTCTGCTGACACCCGAACTCTCGATTGCCGGCTATGCGGCGGAGGACCTGTTCCTCCGTCCCGCCTTCACCGAAGCCTGTGATGATGCCGTGAAAGGCATCGCCGCCGCGCTGGCCGACCTCAAAGACATGGTCGTGGTGGTGGGGCATCCCAGCGGCGGCAGCCTGCGCAGCCGATCTGTGGCCGTGCAGCTGCGCCACAACGCGGCCAGCGTGATCAAGGAAGGCCGCATCCTCGAGACCTACGCCAAGCGTGAGCTGCCGAACTACCAGGTGTTCGACGAACGCCGCTACTTCACGCCGGGGCAGGGCACCTGCGTGTTCGAGGCGGGCGGCGTGTCGGTCGGCCTGCTGATCTGCGAAGACGCCTGGTTCGACGCGCCGGCCGAGCTGGCGCGCGCCGGCGGCGCCGAGGTGCTGGCGGTGATCAACGCCTCCCCGTACCACGTGGGCAAGGAAGGCGAGCGCGTGGCGCGCATGGCCGACCGCGCACGCGCCGTGGGCCTGCCGCTGGTCTACGCCCACCTGGTGGGCGGGCAGGACGAGGTGGTGTTCGACGGCGCCTCGTTCGCGCTGCAGGCCGACGGTGCACTGGCCGCGCAGGCCGAGAGCTTTCGCGAGCGGCTGGTTTTCATGGAACTCGCACATGGAGCGCAGGGCGGCGTCGCTGTCGTGGCCGATCCGTCGGCCATCGCCGCGCCACGAGACGCCGAAGCGCAGCTGTGGGACGCCCTGGTGCTCGGCGTGCGCGACTACATCGGCAAGAACGGTTTTCCGGGCGCGATCCTTGGGCTCTCGGGCGGCATCGACTCCGCGCTGGTGCTCGCGATCGCGGTCGACGCGCTGGGCAAGGACAAGGTCCGCGCGGTAATGATGCCCTCGCCCTACACGGCCGACATCAGCTGGATCGATGCGCGCGACATGGCGGGCCGGCTGGGCGTGCGCTACGACGAGATTTCGATCAAGGACACCTTCGAGTCCTTCAAGGCCGCGCTGGCCGGGGAGTTCAAGGGTCGGCCCGAAGACACGGCCGAAGAGAACATCCAGGCCCGCATCCGCGGCACGCTGCTCATGGGGCTGTCGAACAAGTTCGGCGCGATCGTGCTGACCACCGGCAACAAGAGCGAGATGGCCACCGGCTATTGCACGCTCTACGGCGACATGGCGGGCGGCTTCGCGGTCATCAAGGACCTGCTGAAGACCACGGTGTTCGCGCTGGCGCGCTGGCGCAACGCCCACGACCCGTACGGCACCGGCGCGGCGCCGATTCCCGAGCGCATCATCACGCGCCCCCCCAGCGCCGAACTGCGCCCCGACCAGACCGACCAGGACAGCCTGCCGCCGTACGACGTGCTGGACGGCATCCTGGCACGCTACATGCAGGACGATGAAGGCATCGACGAGATCATTGCCGCGGGCTACGACCGCGCGGTGGTCGAGCGGGTTGCGCGGCTCATCAGGATCAACGAATACAAGCGGCGCCAGGCGCCCGTAGGCATCCGGGTCACCCACCGAAGCTTCGGCAAGGATTGGCGTTACCCTATCACCAGCAAGTTCAACGAAACCGCCGGAGCACCAAAACCATGAAGCAGATCACCGCCATCGTCAAACCCTTCAAGCTCGAGGACGTGCGCGAAGCCCTGGCCGAAGTGGGCGTCACCGGCCTCACGGTGACAGAGGTCAAGGGCTTCGGCCGCCAGAAGGGCCACACCGAGCTGTACCGCGGCGCCGAGTACGTGGTCGACTTCCTGCCCAAGATGAAGGTCGAAGTGGTCGTCAACGAGAGCGACGTCGAGCGCTGCATCGAAGCCATCGTGAGCTCGGCGCGCACGGGCAAGATCGGCGACGGCAAGATCTTCGTGACCGAGGTGGAGCGCATCGTGCGCATCCGCACCGGCGAAGAAAACGAAAACGCAGTCTAGAGCTCGCCCCCAGGCTGCGCGCACTTCGTGTCGCTTCGCCAACCCCCTGCCGGGGGCAACACCAGAGGCCCGGCAAAGCCGGTTCCTCGGTGTTCGCTGGAATGGGGCCGGAGGCTGCCTTTGGGGCTCTCGGGTCAGAGGTTCTCTGACAGCTTGTCGTCGCGGGGGTGCAGGGGGACTTCGGCGCGCAGCGCGGTCAGCAGTTCGGGCACGTCGGTGCCGGTGCGGACCAGATCCATCTGCCATTCGCCCATGAAACCCTCGCGCACGCTGTGCGCCAGGAAGCCCAGCAGGCCGTCGTAATAACCGGCGGTGTTGAGGATGCCGGTCGGCTTGTCGTGGTAGCCGAGCTGGCGCCAGGTCCAGATCTCGAACAGTTCTTCAAAGGTGCCGATGCCGCCCGCCATCGCGAGGAAGGCGTCGGCGCGCTCGCCCATCATGGCCTTGCGCTCGTGCATGGTGTCGACCACGTGCAGCTCGTCGCACAGGGGGTTGGCCAATTCCTTGTCGACCAGGGCCTTGGGAATGATGCCGACGACGCGGCCGCCGGCCAGCCGGGTGGCCTCGGCCACGGTACCCATCAGGCCGGTGCGGCCGCCGCCGTAGACGAGCTGGCCGCCGTTCTGGCCGATCCAGTGGCCCACGGCCTGGGCGGCCTGGGAAAACTCGGGGCGCTCGCCGGGGCGCGAGCCGCAATACACGCAAATCGAAAATTCAGGAGTCATCTTGCGATCATGCCGCAGGCGGCAGACCCGCTCATGACACGAAGCGTTGCCACAGGGCCGCGGCCCAGATGCCACCGCACAGCGTGAGCGACAGCAGAACGGCGGCGCTGCCCATGTCCTTCGCGCGCTTGGAGAGGTCGTGCCACTCGGGGCCGATGCGGTCGATGGCGGCTTCGACGGCCGTGTTGAGCAGCTCGACGATCATCACCAGGATGGCGCTGCCGGCGAGCAGTGCCACCTCGACCCAGCTGCGTCCCAGCCAGAACGCGGCCGGGATCATGAGCATCGACAGGATGGCTTCCTGGCGGAACGCCGGCTCGCTCCAGCCGGCGCGCAGGCCGTGCAGCGAGATCAGGGTGGCATGCCAGACGCGTTCGAAGCCCTTGCGGGCCTTCTGCGGGTTCACGGCGGGGTCGGGCAGGGCACTCATTGGCGGCTCATCGGCTTGGAGGTGATGAGCCGCGTACCGGCCCAGGCGTCGTGCCAGAACTGGCGGTCGGGGTGAAAACGGGCCAGCAGGGCCCAGACAGCGACCCAGCCGAAGATCAGGACGGTCGATTCGCCGCCCGACAGCTTGAACGGGGCAATGGCGGCGAGCGGCGGCAGGAACCAGACCCAGCTCAGCAGGTAGCGCGCCAGTGCGCGGCCCTGGGTGACGGGCTGGCCACGGCGGTCGACGATGCGGATGTTCCAGGTCTTCATGGCCAGCGTCTGGCCCTTGGCCCAGAACCAGACGAAGTAGACGCCGAACACCACGAAGAGAAACGCCTGGAGCAGGTGACGTCGCTCGTCCATGGCGTCGCGCATCTGGCCCAGCGTGCTGAACAGCCAGCCGGACACGAACACGACCGCGAACAGCAGCATGCCTTCATAGAGCCAGCAGGCCATGCGCCGCCACAGGCCGGGCACTGCGGGAGCGGGGGCGTTGGGCGTGGAAGCGGAGGGCGAGGCGGACTGGCCGGGTCCCGAGGCCTCGGGCGAACTGGAAACCATCGAAACCTTCGGTCAGGGGGCGGAGGACGTGGCCGTGGGCGCCGACGCTGCGGACGGCGCCGGCACCTGGGCCTCAGCGGGCACCGGCGGAGGCGTGAGGCCGCCCGGTGCAGACGCAGCGGGAGCGGCGATGGTGCTGGCCGGCGTGGCGGTGCGCTCCGTGACGGCAGGCGGCGTTGCCGGCGAGTTCACCACGATGGATGACGACGGCAGCACGGGCGTGGGGGGCGTGGCCGGCACGATGCGGGGCGTGTGCTGCCCCGGCGGCGTGACGGCCGGCACCGGCACCAGTTTTTGCGACGAAACCGGGCGCACCGGCAGGGCGGCGCCGCGCGGCTTGGGCGGTGCGCGCTCGGCGAGCTTGCGTTTTTCTTCTTCGCTCAGCGCCTGGTATTGCTCCCATTTGAGCCGGCGCTCATCGGCGGGGACCCGCTTGACCTCGGCGAAGTTCAGGCGGGCCTGGGCGCGCTGCTGGTTGCTCAGTGCCGCCCACTCGATCATGCGGCTGTGCAGGGTGACCTGGTCGTCGGCGGGCATGTTCGCGTAGTTGCGCGACAGGGCAAGCCATTTGCGCTTTTGGCCGACGTTCAGCGTGTTCCAGTGCGAAGCCAGGGGCTTCAGGGCGTGCTGCTGTTCGGTGCTCAGGTCGCTCCAGAGGGGCTTGGTCGTCGCGACGGCCTTGGGGCTTGCCGCGCCATTGGTGGCTGCGGCATGCGCGGCGGGCTTGGTGGCCTCGGACAGCGTCTGGGCATCGGCCAGCGTCAGGCCGAAGGCGGCGGCTGCCAGCGCACCCGCCCAAACAACGGCGCCCGCCGGAAGCGGGCGCAACGGAAGCAGGGTTTTCGCACGGGAAACGGAGCGGCGTCGCATTCGGTCGGGCAAGGTGTTCAGTCGGAGGCGCTGTCGGACTTCAGGAATTGGGCGAAGCCCGGATCGGTATAGGCGGCGGGCGGCAGGTCGCCCGTCAGCAGGGCCGAGTCGACGTCGGCAAGTTCGCTGGCGCGGTCGTCGTCCTGAAACACGCTGATGGTGATCAGGCCGGCCACCAGGGCGATGAGGGGCACCACCGAACCGATGCGCGTCCACCAGCTGCCGCCCAGCGTGACCGTGTGGCCAGACTGGACCGCGGCGGATGCCGTGCGCAGCTGCGGCGCTTGCTTGCGCGCAGCCACGGCCTGCGAACGGGCAATGCGCAGACGCTCGCTGATGTCGTGCGGCAACGCCTGGTTGGCGTCCGACAGCCGGGCCGCCAGCCGTTGGCCGAAGCGGTCTTCTGCTGCGCTGGATTGAGAGGTTGGAACCTTAGTGTTCATAGCGATATTCCCTTGGCCTTGAGCGCCTTGCTCAGAGCGTGGACAGCTCGCGAACAATGGGTTTTGACGCTGCCCTCGGAGCAGCCCATTGCGGCGGCCGTCTCTGCGACGTCCATTTCCTCCCAGTAACGCATCAGGAAAGCCTCGCGTTGACGGCCGGGCAAAGCCGCGATCTGTTCTTCGATTTCGTGAAAGACCTGGCTGCGGCGGGTGGTGTCTTCGGCGCTCTCCGATTCCCTGGAGTCGGTTGGCGAGACAAAGTTCTCCAGCAGATCGAAATCTTCGCCGTTGTCGGCCGGTTCGAAGTCGCTGAGGTTGGAGAAAAGGGCGCGGCGGGTCTTCTGGCGGCGGAACCAGTCGAGCGTGCAGTTCGACAGGATGCGCTGGAACAGCATCGGCAGTTCCTCGGCAGGCTTGTCGCCGTAATGCTGGGCCAGCTTCATCATGCTGTCCTGCACGATGTCCAGGGCCGCTTCTTCGTCCCGCACGTGATAGACCGAGCGCTTGAAGGCCCGTCGTTCGACGTTTTTCAGGAAGTCGGAGAGTTCGTGTTCAGTAGCCAAATGAGAGGGGGCGGCGGGACGCGCCGCGTGGGGAGGATGTTTGGCGAACGCTCATGTTTTTATGCCGCGGATTATGCCTTTGTGCCAAGACAGGGCACCTGAAGCGAGTCTGAACGCGCCGGTAGTGTCATAATCCGCGTTGCAAGTCAAAAGGCAAACGGGTCACGGTCCGGCGGAACATCAGTCCGCTCATGGCTTTGGCCTCAAGTCCTGGCGCGGCCCCACAAGGGCTGGCAAGGGGCACCCAAGGTTTTTCGTTCCCGAAAAAACACAAAGGTTGATCATGGAAATCTCGAAGGCGGAACTCGCTTCCGCAGCAGCCGCGTCCTCTGGCGCCGGCAACACCACGCAAGAACTCATGGGCGCTGAAGTGCTGGTCAAGGCACTGCAGGCCGAAGGCGTCCAGTACATCTGGGGCTACCCGGGCGGCGCGGTTCTCTACATCTACGACGCGTTCTACAAGCAGGACACCATCCAGCACGTGCTGGTGCGCCACGAGCAGGCTGCCGTCCACGCAGCTGACGGCTATGCGCGCGCCACCGGCGAAGTCGGCGTGGCCCTGGTCACCTCCGGCCCCGGCCTGACCAATGCGGTCACGGGCATCGCGACGGCGTACATGGACTCGATCCCGATGGTGATCATTTCCGGCCAGGTGCCGACGGCCGCCATCGGCCTCGACGCCTTCCAAGAATGCGACACGGTCGGCATCACCCGCCCCATCGTCAAGCACAACTTCCTCGTCAAGGATCCGAAGGATCTGGCCATGACGATGAAGAAAGCCTTCCACATCGCACGCAGCGGCCGTCCCGGCCCCGTGGTGGTGGATGTGCCGAAGGACGTGTCCTTCAAGAAGACCCCGTACAGCGGCTATCCCGACAAGGTCGAGATGCGCTCGTACAACCCGGTGCGCAAGGGCCACGGCGGGCAGATCCGCAAGGCACTGCAACTGCTGCTCGCGGCCAAGCGCCCGTATATCTACACCGGCGGCGGCGTGCTCCTGGGCAACGCCTGCAACGAACTGCGCACGCTGGTCGACATGCTCGGCTACCCGGTCACGAACACACTGATGGGCCTGGGTGCCTACCCGGCGAGCGATCGCAAGTTCCTCGGCATGCTGGGCATGCACGGCACCATCGAAGCCAACAACGCGATGCAGAACTGCGACGTGCTGCTGGCCGTCGGCGCGCGCTTCGATGACCGCGTGATCGGCAATCCGAAGCACTTCGCGCAGAACGAACGCAAGATCATCCACGTCGACATCGACCCGTCGAGCATTTCCAAGCGCGTGAAGGTCGACATTCCGATCGTTGGCGACGTGAAGGACGTGCTCACCGAACTGATCTCGATGATCCGCGAGAGCACCGCCAAGCCCGACGCTGGCGCGCTGGCCGACTGGTGGAAGACCATCGAGAGCTGGCGCTCGCGCGACTGCCTCAAGTACGACCGCGACAACAAGGACGTGATCAAGCCGCAGTTCGTGGTCGAAACCCTCTGGAACATGACCAAGGACGCCGACACGTACATCACGTCGGACGTCGGTCAGCACCAGATGTGGGCTGCTCAGTACTACCGCTTCGACGAGCCGCGTCGCTGGATCAATTCGGGTGGCCTGGGCACCATGGGCGTGGGCATTCCCTATGCCATGGGCATCAAGCTCGCGAAGCCCGATTCGGAAGTGTTCACCATCACCGGCGAAGGCTCGGTGCAGATGTGCATCCAGGAACTCTCCACCTGCCTGCAATACAACACGCCGATCAAGATCTGCTCGCTCAACAACCGCTACCTGGGCATGGTGCGCCAGTGGCAAGAGATCGAATACTCCGGTCGCTACAGCCACAGCTACATGGACGCGTTGCCCAACTTCGTGAAGCTCGCCGAGGCTTATGGCCACGTCGGCATGCTGATCGAGCGTCCACAAGACGTGGAGCCCGCGCTGCGTGAGGCGCGCAAGCTCAAGGACCGCACGGTCTTCATGGATTTCCGTACCGATCCCACCGAGAACGTGTTCCCGATGGTGAAGGCCGGCATGGGCATCACCGAGATGCTGCTGGGTTCCGAAGATCTCTGATCCGGAACGTTCGTTCGCTCAACTTTTATTGACGAATCTATTGCCCGCCAAGCCCGCGCATTACCGTGCGCGGGGGAGGGCGGCGAAAAGAGGAGTCACGCCAACATGAAACACATCATTGCAGTGCTGCTGGAAAACGAGCCGGGTGCTCTTTCCCGCGTGGTGGGCCTGTTCTCGGCCCGTGGCTACAACATCGAATCGCTGACCGTGGCGCCGACCGAGGACGCAAGCCTCTCGCGCATGACCATCGTCACCAACGGCTCGGACGACGTAATCGAGCAGATCACCAAGCACCTGAACCGCCTCATCGAGGTCGTGAAGGTGGTCGACCTGACCGAAGGCGCCTACACCGAGCGCGAGCTCATGATGGTGAAGGTGCGTGCAGTGGGCAAGGAACGCGAGGAAATGATGCGCATGGCGGAAATCTTCCGCGGCCGCATCATCGACGTGACCGACAAGAGCTACACCATCGAGCTCACCGGCGATCACGGCAAGAACGACGCGTTTCTTGAGGCGATCGACCGCAGTGCCATTCTGGAGACGGTTCGCACCGGCGCCAGCGGCATCGGACGCGGCGAACGCATCCTGCGGGTCTGACACCATGATTCGGAGCTCAGTCGCTGCCCGTTCGGGCTGAGCTTGTCGAAGCCTCCGCGCGAGCGGGGACTGCATTGAGCCCTTCGACAGGCTCAGGACGAACGGCACAACAACACACTGCAACTCGCATATCTATCTGGAGAACATCATGAAGGTTTATTACGACAAGGACGCGGACCTCAGCCTCATCAAGGGCAAGACGGTTGCCATCATCGGCTACGGCTCGCAAGGTCACGCACACGCGCAGAACCTGAACGACAGCGGCGTCAAGGTCGTGGTCGGCCTGCGCAAGGGCGGCGCTTCGTGGGACAAGGTCGGCAAGGCTGGCCTGCAGGTCGCTGAAGTCGCTGACGCCGTGAAGTCGGCCGACGTCGTCATGATCCTGCTGCCCGACGAGCAGATCGCCGCCGTCTACAAGAACGACGTGGCTCCGAACATCAAGGAAGGCGCTTCGCTCGTCTTCGCGCACGGCTTCAACGTGCACTACGGTTTCGTGCAGCCGCGCGCCGACCTCGACGTGTGGATGGTCGCTCCCAAGGCCCCGGGCCACACCGTGCGCGGCACGTACACGCAAGGTGGCGGCGTGCCGCACCTGATCGCGGTGCACCAGGACAAGAGCGGCAAGGCGCGTGACCTCGCGCTGAGCTATGCCACCGCCAACGGCGGCGGCAAGGCCGGCATCATCGAGACCAACTTCCGCGAAGAAACCGAGACCGACCTGTTCGGCGAACAGGCGGTTCTGTGCGGCGGTACGGTCGAGCTGATCAAGGCCGGTTTCGAAACGCTGGTGGAAGCCGGCTATGCGCCCGAAATGGCGTACTTCGAATGCCTGCACGAGCTGAAGCTGATCGTCGACCTGATCTATGAAGGCGGCATCGCCAACATGAACTACTCGATCTCGAACAACGCTGAATACGGCGAGTACGTCACGGGCCCGCGCATCGTGAACGACGAGACCAAGAAGGCCATGAAGAAGGTCCTGCAGGACATCCAGACCGGCGAATATGCCAAGAGCTTCGTGCTCGAAGCCGCTGCCGGCCAGCCGGTGCTGATCAGCCGCCGTCGCCTGAACGCCGAGCATCAGATCGAAGTCGTCGGCGAAAAGCTGCGCGCGATGATGCCCTGGATCAAGAAGAACAAGCTGGTCGACCAGACCCGCAACTGATCTTCAGAGGCAAGAGCCAGCAGGGTGTTTCGGCACCCTGTTTCAGACCTGTTTCAGAGGGCCACCCATCGCGGTGGCCCTTTTGTTTGAAGGGGAGCCCACGGGCCCCCTGAACTACACTGCGAAACATGCGATTCACAGACCAAGAAGCCATCGAATGGATGGCTGACCGGGCGGTTCCCACGAGGGACGGAGGCCATTTCAATGCATGACGACACGCTCCCCGACGATGTGCAGCCGCGCAAGCGTCGCAAGGGCATTTACATCCTGCCGAACCTGTTCACGCTGGCGGCGTTGTTCGGCGGCTTCTACTCGGTCGTGATGGCCATGAACGCGCGCTTCGACCTCGCCGCGCTCGGCGTGTTCGCCGCGATGATCCTCGACAGCCTCGATGGCCGCGTCGCGCGCATGACCAACACGCAGAGCGCATTCGGCGAGCAGATGGACTCGCTGTCCGACATGGTGTCGTTCGGCGCCGCGCCGGCGCTCATCGCCTACGAATGGTCGCTCAAGGGACTGGGGCGCTGGGGCTGGATCGCCGCCTTCGTGTACTGCGCCTGCGCGGCATTGCGGCTTGCGCGCTTCAACGTCAACACCGGCGTGGTCGACAAGCGCTGGTTCCAGGGGTTGCCGTCGCCGGCGGCCGCAGCACTCGTGGCCGGCTTCATCTGGCTCATGACCGAGTGGGGCAAGCGCGGCGGCGAGGTGCTGTATCTCTCGTGGACGCAGATCACGTGGATCACTTTCGCGTTCACGCTCTATGCCGGACTCTCGATGGTCACCAACGCGCCGTTCTACAGCTTCAAGGACGTCCAGATGAAGAAGAGCGTGCCCTTCGTCGTGATCGTGCTGATCGCGCTGGGCATCGCGGTCATCAACATCCATCCGCCGACGGTGCTGTTCGGCGTGTTCGTGGCCTACGGTTTGAGCGGCTACGTGGTGTACGCGTGGCGCAAGGCCAAGGGCCAGCCGGTGAGCGTGATCAGCACCTCGACCGAAGAGCCCGACGAGCGGGGGCTGCACAACTGAAGTCCGGGCCTTCACAGGCTCGCAAAGGCTGTGCTACATTCGCAACCCTCATGACCAAGATTTCGCTGCTGGCCCTACTAGCCCTCCCTCACGGGCGGAGACGGTAGCGCACGCGCTAATCCCTCATCACGGCCCGTTCGCACCAGCAACGGGCCGTTTGTCTTTTGGGGTTGCTGGTTGAGTTCCAACCATCACAGAGAAATCGACATGTTGAAGCAACCTCAAGCTAAGTACCGCGCATTCGCCCCGATCGGCCTCAAGGACCGCACCTGGCCCGACGCCGTGCTGACCAAGGCCCCGATCTGGCTGTCGACGGACCTGCGTGATGGCAACCAGGCGCTGGTCGAGCCCATGGACATCCCGCGCAAGATGCGCATGTTCGAGACGCTCGTGGCCATCGGCTTCAAGGAAATCGAAGTCGGCTTTCCCTCGGCGTCGCAGGTCGAATTCGACTTCGTGCGCAAGCTCATCGAAGAAGACCGCATTCCCGACGACGTGACGATCCAGGTGCTCACGCAAGCGCGCGACCATCTCATCGAACGCACCTTCGAAGCACTGCAAGGCGCGCCGCGCGCCATCGTGCACCTCTACAACGCAGTGGCTCCGGTGATGCGTCGCGTGGTACTCGGCATGGACGAAGACCAGATCGTCGAACTCGCGAGCAGCCATGCGCGCATGTTCAATGACTTCGCCGCCAGGCAGCCGGCCACGCAGTGGACCTTCCAGTACTCGCCCGAAATGTTCTCGGGCACCGACGTCGTGTTCTCCAAGCGCGTGGTCGATGCGGTCACCGCGGTGTGGGCGCCGACGCCCGAGCGCAAGTGCATCGTCAACCTGCCCACGACGGTCGAGCATTCCACGCCGAACATCTTCGCGGACATGATCGAGTGGATGCATCGCAACCTCGAGCGTCGCGATTCGATCGTGTTGTGCGTGCATCCGCACAACGACCGCGGCACCGGCACGGCAGCCGGCGAACTGGCCTTGATGGCGGGCGCCGAGCGCATCGAAGGCTGCCTCTTTGGCAACGGCGAGCGCACCGGCAACCTCGACCTCGTGAACGTTGCGCTCAACCTCTACACGCAGGGCGTTTCGCCCGAGCTTGATTTCTCGAACATCGACGAGATCCGCGCCACGGTCGAGCACTGCAACCAGATTCCCGTACACCCGCGCCATCCGTATGTGGGCGACCTCGTCTACACCTCGTTCTCGGGCTCGCACCAGGACGCGATCAAGAAGGCCTTCGCCGCGCGCAAGGACGGCGACATCTGGGACATCCCGTACCTCCCCATCGATCCGAAGGACGTGGGCCGCAGCTACGAAGCCGTGATCCGCGTGAACAGCCAGTCGGGCAAGGGCGGCATGGCCTACCTGCTCGAGAGCGAATACGGCCTCGAGATGCCGCGTCGCCTGCAGATGGAGTTCATGCAGGTCGTGCAGCGCGTGATGGACGTGGGCGGCAAGGAACTCACCGCCGCCGACCTCTGGCAGATCTTCGTGAACGAATACGGCATCGAGACGGCCAAGGCCTTGCAGCACCGCGTGATCCAGGAAGAAGGCGAGGGCGCCGAGGCCACGGTGGTGCTGCGCGGCGACCTGCCCTGGGACGGTGAAACGCGTGCCATCGAAGGCCGCGGCAACGGCCCGATCGACGCCTTCACGCAGGCGCTGAGCCAGGCCACCGGCCACACGGTGCGGGTCATGGACTACCACCAGCACGCCATCGGCGCGGGCGCCGATGCCAAGTCGGTGGCCTACCTCGAACTGCGCGTCGACGAGTCGCAGACCCTGTTCGGCGTCGGCATCGATGCCAACGTGATCTCGGCCTCGCTGAAGGCGATCGTGTCGGGCGTGCAGCGCGCACGGACCCGGGGCGCGCACAGCGCACAATCGGCGGTTGAAGTCGCCTGACGCACCGGCACCAGCCGCACGCGCAAGGTGGGAACGAACAAAGGAGATCCACGATGACCGACCAACTCATTATTTTCGACACCACCTTGCGCGACGGCGAGCAGTCGCCTGGCGCCTCGATGACGCGTGACGAGAAGCTGCGTATCGCCAAGCTGCTGGAGCGGCTCAAGGTCGACGTCATCGAAGCAGGCTTTCCGGCCAGCTCGAACGGCGACTTCGAGGCCGTGAAGGCCATCGCCAACGCGATCAAGGACGCGACGGTGTGCGGCCTCTCGCGTGCCAACGACCGCGACATCGCACGCGCGGCCGAAGCCCTGAAGGGCGCGGCGCGCGGGCGCATCCACACCTTCATTGCGACTTCGCCGCTGCACATGGAGAAGAAGCTGCGCATGACGCCCGACGAGGTGCATGAGCAGGCCAAGCTGGCCGTGCGCTTTGCACGCAACCAGATCGCCGACGTGGAGTTCAGCCCCGAAGACGGCTACCGCAGCGACCCCGACTTCCTGTGCCGCGTGCTCGAAACCGTGATCAACGAAGGCGCCACCACCATCAACGTGCCCGACACGGTCGGCTACGCCATTCCCGAGCTGTACGGCAACTTCATCAAGATGCTGCGCGAGCGCATTCCCAACAGCGACAAGGCGATCTGGTCGGTGCATTGCCACAACGACCTCGGCATGGCCGTGGCGAACTCGCTGGCCGGCGTGAAGATCGGCGGCGCGCGCCAGGTCGAGTGCACGATCAACGGCCTGGGCGAGCGCGCGGGCAACTGCTCGCTCGAAGAAGTGGTCATGGCCGTGAAGACGCGCAGGGACTACTTCGGGCTCGACCTGAACATCGACACCCAGCACATCGTGGCCGCCAGCCGCATGGTGAGCCAGACCACCGGCTTCGTCGTACAGCCCAACAAGGCCGTGGTGGGCGCCAACGCGTTCGCGCACGCCTCGGGCATCCACCAGGACGGCGTGCTCAAGGCGCGCGACACCTACGAAATCATGCGGGCCGAAGACGTGGGCTGGAGCGCCAACAAGATCGTGCTGGGCAAGCTCAGCGGCCGCAACGCCTTCAAGCAACGCCTGCAGGACCTGGGCGTGACGATGGAAAGCGAAACCGAGGTCAACGCCGCGTTCTCGCGCTTCAAGGAGCTGGCCGACCGCAAGTCCGAAATTTTCGACGAAGACATCCTGGCGCTGGTCAGCGCGGAAGAGTTGTCAAACGTTGGTGAACAGTTCGCTTTTGTCTCTCTCTCCCAGCACAGCGAAACCGGTGAACGGCCCCAGGCCAAGATCGTGTTCACGATCCAGGGCAAGGAAGTCACCAGCGAATCCGACGGCAACGGGCCGGTCGATGCGTCTCTCAAGGCCATCGAGGCCCACGTCAAGAGCGGCGCTGAGATGGTTCTTTACTCTGTAAATGCCATCAGCGGCTCGACGGAAAGCCAGGGAGAAGTTACAGTCCGGTTACAAAACGCAGGGCGGGTGGTCAATGGTGTGGGCGCAGACCCCGACATCGTGGTCGCTTCGGCAAAGGCTTATTTGAGTGCGCTCAACAAGTTACAGAGCCAAGCTGAGAGAGTGGCGGCACAAGGTTAGGTTTTGAGGCGTTCCTTGGTATTCGAATGAAGAAGGGGATGCAAGTAACTGATATTGCGTGCCTTTTTTGATTTCGATACACTGCGGTCCTCGTTTGTTGCCGCTGGAGATTTATTGATGCCTGAAACCCGTCTACGTCGAGTTTCCATCCAGCGGTTCCTACCCGCCTTCAAGTTCCTCGCCGTGGCGCTGTGCGCCTCGGCGTTTTTGCTGCCTGGTGCCCAGGCCGCGAAGAAGGAAAAACCCGCCGCCGCCAAGTCTGCCGTCGCCAAGAAGGCGAAGGCACCCGTCGAAGCCAAACGCAATGCGTCGGCTTCCAAAGTGGCGCGCGGCGGTCGCACCGAGCAGGCCGACAAGGTCGTGCGCGGCGGCCGCAACGTCGTGGCCACCATCCGCAAGAAAAACGGCAAGACCGTCGTCGCCGTGCAGCGCCGTTCGGTGGTGCGCGTCGAGACGCCGGCCCGCCAGTCCTTCGGCCAGATGGCCGGTTTGCACGGCACCGAAGACGTGCTCGACCTGAAGTCGAGCGTCGCCCTGGTGATCGACCAGGACACCCACGAAGTGCTGTTCAGCAAGAACGACCACGCCGTGCTGCCCATCGCCTCGCTCACCAAGCTCATGACCGGCCTGCTGATCAGCGAAGCCCGTCTGCCGAACGACGAACTCATCACCATCACGCAAGACGACGTCGACACCGAAAAGGGCAGCCGTTCGCGCCTGACCGTCGGCACCACGCTGTCGCGCGGCGAGCTGCTGCACCTGGCGCTGATGTCGAGTGAGAACCGCGCCGCGCACGCGCTGGGCCGAACCTACCCGGGCGGCCTCACGACCTTCGTGAGCATCATGAACGCCAAGGCCCGCATGCTCGGCATGAAGGACACGCGCTACGTGGAGCCCACGGGCCTGTCGAGCCGCAACCAGTCGAGCGCGCAAGACCTGGCGCTGCTGGTGAACGCGGCCTATTCCGATGCCACGGTGCGCTCGCTGTCCACGTCGCCGGAATACCAGGTCGAGGTCGGCAACCGCGTGCTGCAGTTCAACACCACCAACCGCCTCGTGCGCAGCCCCGAGTGGGAGATCGGCCTGCAGAAGACCGGCTACATCTCCGAAGCCGGTCAGTGCCTCGTGATGCAGGCCAAGGTGGCCGGGCGCAAGCTGATCATGGTGTTCCTGGATTCGGCCGGCAAGTTCAGCCGCATCGCCGACGCCGAGCGGGTTCGCCGCTGGGTCGAAGCCACGCACGCCGTGTCGGGTCCGCGCGGCTTCCAGGTCGCCGGCTGACCTGAGCGGGGAGGCCGCTCAGCGGGCTGTCTGCAGCCCTGGCGGAGGGCCAACCGGCTGACTCGCCGGAAAGCAGAGAGAAGAAAGAGTCGAAGAAAACGGGCACTCAGGCGCCCGTTGTCACGTTCGCGCCCGACGCAGGCGTGGCAGCCATGCCGTCCTTGAAGCCCAGCGCGCCCGAGATCTCGTTGGCGGTGGCCTGCAGCTTGGGCAGCCAGCCTTCGTCGAGGCGATCGGCCGGGGCCGAAATCGACAGGCCCGCCACCAGCTTGCCCTGGTCGTCGTAGATGCCGGCGGCCATGCAGCGCACCCCCAGTTCCAGTTCTTCGTTGTCGCGGGCGATCCCGTACTGGCGTGCCTTCGACAGCTCGCGCTCGAGCGCGGGCAGCTGCGTGATGCTGTTGCGCGTGTGGCCGGCCAGGCCGGTGCGCGTGGCGTAGGTGCGCACGCGCTGGGGATCGTCGGCCGCCAGGAACAGCTTGCCGGTGGAGGTCAGGTGCAGGGCGGCACGGCCGCCGATGGCGCGCACCACCTGCATGCCCGAGCGTTCGCTGTAGGCCCGTTCGATGTACACGATCTCGTCGCCCTGGCGCATGCTGAGGTTGACCGGCTGCTGCGTGAGCTTGTGCAGCTCGCGCATCGGGCCCAGGGCCGCGTCGCGCACGTTCAGGCGGCCCTTGACCAGGTTGCCCAGCTCCAGCAGGCGCATACCGAGGCGGTAGCTGCCGGCTTCCGGCCGGTCGACGAAGCGACCGACCGCGAGGTCATTGAGGATGCGGTGCGTGGTCGACGGGTGAAGCCCCGTCTTTTCGCTGATTTCCTTCAGCGAAATGGCCTCTTCGCGCGAGGCCAGAACATCGATCAGCGAGAACATGCGCTCGATGACCTGGATGACGGGAGTGGCGGGAACGTCGGATAGGTTTTTTCTCATGGCGCTGGGCGGTGATGACCGGACGCCAATTTTACCTTGTGAAATTGCTCGGTGCCTGCCAGTGGCCGTCCACCAACACTTCGTGCGGGGAAAAGCGCGCCTTGTAGTTCATCTTGGCGCTGTGCTCGATCCAGTAGCCCAAATAGACGTGTGGCAGCCCCAGCTTGCGGGCCTGCTCGATCTGCCAGAGCACGCTGTAGGTGCCGTAGCCGGCGCCGTCTTCGGGCTCGTAGAAGGTGTAGACGGCTGAGATCCCGTCGCTCAGCACGTCGAGGATCGACACCATCTTCAGCGCGCCCGGGCTGCCGTCGGGCAGGGTTTCGCGGAACTCGACCAGCCGCGAGTTGACGCGGCTTTGCAGCAGAAACTGGGTGTACTGGTCGATGCTGTCGTGGTCCATGCCGCCGCCCGAGTGGCGGCCGGTCTGGTAGCGCAGGTAGAGCTGGTAGTGCTCGGGCACGAAGCACAGCTTGAGCACGCGCGCCTGCAGATCGGCGTGCTGCTTGGCCGTGCGCCGCTGGCTGCGGTTCGGCTGGAAGCTGTGCGCCAGCACGCGCAGTGGGATGCAGGCGCGGCAACCGTCGCAATACGGCCGGTAGGTGAACATGCCGCTGCGCCGGAAGCCGCTGAGCACCAGGTCGGAATACGCGTCGTTGTGGATCAGATGGCTGGGCGTGGCCACCTGCGAGCGGGCCTGGCGATCCGGCAGGTAGCTGCAGGGATAGGGCGCCGTCGCGTAGAACTGCAGCGTGTGAAGCGGAAGATCCTTGAGGTGCGTCACGTCACGTCACGTCGAAAGAGAGGGTCGCTCGGAAAGGAGTTCGGACCAGTATACGGGGTCGAATTGCCACTGTGGACCTTCCTGTTTTCGGGCCTTGGCCACGTGCGCGACAAAGCGCGCGCGCGGCATTTCGCGGGCGCCGAGGCTGGCCAGGTGGGCGGTGTTCTGCTGGCAGTCGATCATTTCGACACCGGCGCGGCGGCACAGCGCGACCAGGCCGGCCAGCGCGATCTTCGAGGCGTCGGGCCGCCGCGTGAACATCGACTCGCCGAACACCGCCTGGCCCAGCGCCACGCAATAAAGCCCGCCCGCCAGCTCGCCGTCGATCCAGGTTTCCACGCTGTGTGCGTGCCCCGCGCGGTGCAATTGCGTATAGGCCTGCACCATGTCCGGCACGATCCACGTGCCCGACTGGCCGGCGCGCGCCGACTGCGAACACGCCTGGATCACCGTTCCAAAATCGTGATCGACGCGCAGCTCGCAGCCGGGCGTCATGGCGAATCGGCTCAGGGTCTTGCGCAGCGAGCGATGCAGCCGGAAGTCTTTCACGCGCAGCACCATGCGTGGGTCGGGGCTCCACCACAGGATGGGCTGGTCGTCGCTGAACCACGGGAAAACGCAGCGGCTGTAGGCCTGCATCAAAGTATCGACATCGAGCGATCCGCCGGCCGCCAGCAGGCCGGGCACGGGGTCTCTTTCGTCCCATGCCGAGGCGGGGTCGGGCAGTGTGTCTCCGGGTTCGAGCCAAGGCAGTTGTCGCATGGTTGCAGGTATACACGGCTTCTCGCAACGCCCGCCACTTGAGGGAAAATCCCGCTCACACGGGAACAGTCCACAAGGCTGCGGCCCTGGTGCCACCGCCGATGGCACAAGAGACACCCCACAAGACCCGTCGAAAAACCTATAGTGCTCAGCTTGCTTTCGCAGTACACAGCGGATCCGGCAGGCATGAGCAGGCGCCGGGGATCAGCACAAGAGGACCACGTTGACCACTGAATCCAACCCCACGCGCTTCGGCAGCGGCCAGGCGGTGCGCCGTCTCGAAGATGAAAGCCTGCTCGCAGGCGCCGGCCGTTACACCGACGACGTCACGCTCGCCGAACAGGCGCATCTCGTTTTTCTCCGCTCCCCGTATCCGCATGCGCGCATCGCGTCCGTCGACACGTCCGCGGCTGTCGGCATGCCCGGCGTGCTGCGCGTGATCACCGGGGCCGATCTCGCAGAGGCCGGCGTCAAACCCATGCCCGGCGCCGCGGGCTTCAAGCGCGCGGACGGCAGCGACAGCGCCAGCCCGCCGCGCCGCGCCATGGCGCACGAACGTGCGCGCTTCGTCGGCGAACCGGTGGCGTGCGTCATTGCCGACACCGTGCAGCAGGCGCGCGATGCGGCCGAGGCTGTCATGGTCGACTACGAAGAACTGCCGATGGTGGTCGACCTCCCCGGTGCCACCGCCGACGGCGCGCCGCTCCTGTGCGACGAGGCCACGGGCAACATCGCCGCGGAGATGCGCCATGGCAGCAGCGAAGCCGCCACCGCCGCGTTCGAGCGTGCCGCCCATGTGATTGCACTGGACGTGAACAACCAGCGCGTGGTCGCGCTCACCATCGAGCCGCGTGCCGTGCTCGCCACGCACGACAGCAAGACCGACCGCCTCACCATCCGCATGAGCACCCAGATGCCGTCCGGCGTGCGCGATTCGGTCTGCGCGGCCATCGGCCTCGCGAAAGAAAAAGTGCGCGTGGTCGTGGGCGACGTCGGCGGCGGTTTCGGCATGAAGACCGGCGCCTACCCCGAGGACATCGCCGTGGCCTACGCCGCGCTGCAGGTGGGCCGGCCCGTGAAGTGGGTGGCCGACCGCAGCGAAGAGTTCCTGTCGAGCGCGCACGGCCGCGACATCGAGGCGCGTGCCGAAATGGCGCTCGACGCCGACGGCAAGATCCTCGCCCTGCGCATCAAGACGCTCGCCAACGTGGGCGCCTACGCCACCGGCACCGGCGTCGCGATCCAGCTGCTGATCGGCCCGTGGGTGCAGACCAGCGTCTACGACATCCAGACCATCGACTTCCATTTCAAGGCGGTGCTCACCAACACCGCGCCCACCGGCGCCTACCGCGGCGCGGGCCGGCCCGAGGCCATCTTCACCATCGAACGCCTGATGGACGAGGCCGCGCGCCAGACCGGCATCGACCGCATCGCGCTGCGCCGGCGCAACTTTATCCGCCCCGAGCAGATGCCCTATAAGAACCCGATGGCGCAGACCTACGACACCGGCCAGTTCGAGTCGGTGATGGACCAGGCATTGCAACTGGCCGACTGGCAGGGCTTCGAGGCCCGCGCGGCCGAGTCTGCGGCGCGCGGCAAGCAGCGCGGCCTGGGCATCGCCACCTTTCTTGAATGGACCGGCGGCAACGTGTTCGAAGAGCGCGTGACCGTGTCGGTGCAGGCCGATGGCGTGATCGAGGTGTTCTCGGCCGTCAACGCGATGGGACAGGGCATTGCGACCTCGCTCGCGCAGCTGGCCGTCGATGCCTTCGGCGTGCCCATCGAAAAAGTGCGCGTGGTGCTCGGCGACACCGACCGCGGCGACGGCTTCGGCAGCGCCGGCTCGCGCTCGCTCTTCACGGGCGGCTCGGCCGTGCGCATCGGTGCCGAGCGCACCATCGACAAGGCGCGCGAACTCGCGGCGCAGGAGTTCGAGGCGTCCATCGACGACATCGTCTACAGCCGCGGCACCTTCATCGTGGCCGGCACCGACCTCGAACTCGACCTGTTCACCCTGGCCGCCAAGCAGCCGGGGCGCGAAATCTTTGTCGATTCCACCAGCACCGTGGCCGGCCCGAGCTGGCCCAACGGCTGCCACATCTGCGAGATCGAACTCGATCCGCCCACCGGCGAGATCAGCGTCGTGGCCTACAGCTCCGTCAACGACGTGGGCCGCGTGGTCAACCCGATGATCGTGCGCGGCCAGCTCGAAGGCGGCGCGGTGCAGGGCATCGGGCAGGCGCTGTACGAGCAGGTGGTCTACGACACCGAGACCGGCCAGCCCGTGACCGGCAGCCTCATGGACTACGCCGCACCGCGCGCCGACATCGTCGACACCATGTTCCAGATGGAAATGGACGAATCGACGCCCTGCAAGAACAACCCGCTGGGCGTGAAGGGCGTCGGCGAGCTGGGCACCATCGGCGCCACGCCGGCCATCGTCAACGCGGTGGCTGACGCCTTCGCGCGCAACGGGCTCGGGGCCCGCGCACCTCGCCTGCACATGCCGCTGAGCCCGTCGCGCGTGTGGCAGGCCATGCAGACGATCGACTGAGCGCCACCGGCCGGTGATCGAAGGGCGACGAAAGTCATCATGCGTGTCACCACCGAACTGCAGACCGACGCGATCCGCGTCTCGACCTACCGCTGCGATGCGGGCGTCGGCGCGGCGCCGTTCACCGAGATGCACGAGACGCACTCGGTCTCGTACGTGCGCAAAGGCAGCTTCGGCTGCCGCGCGCTCGGCCGCGACTACGAACTGGTGGCCGGCTCGGTCTTGGTCGGCGCACCGGGCGACGACTACGTCTGCACCCACGAGCACTTTGCCTGCGGCGACGAGTGCCTGTCGTTCCACTTCTCGCCGGGCTTCGTCGACCTGATCGGCGGCGACCGGCGCAGTTGGCGCGCCTCGGGGCTGCCGCCGCTGCCCGAACTCATGGTGCTCGGCGAACTCGCGCAGGTCGCAGTCGAAGGCGGCAGCGACGTGGGCCTGGACGAGCTGGGCATGGGCTTCGCCAGCCGTTTCCTCGACGTGGTGAAAGGGCGCGGCAAGCCCAAAGCGCCGCCGTCGGCCACGCCGCGCGATCGCCGCCGTGCGGTCGAAGCCGCGACATGGATCGAGGCCCACGCCGCGGGCGAGATCGGCCTGGAAGACGCGGCCGCCCAGGCCGGCCTGAGCGCCTTCCACTTCCTGCGCCTGTTCTCGCAGGTGCTCGGCGTCACGCCGCACCAGTACCTCGTGCGCTCCCGGCTGCGCCGCGCGGCGCGCCTGCTGGCGGACAGCGACCTTTCCGTGACCGAGGTCGCCTTCGAGGCCGGCTTTGCCGACCTGAGCAACTTCGTGCGCACCTTCCATCGCGCGGCCGGCGTGTCGCCGCGCGGTTTCCGGCTCGCTGCCAAGGGCGACCGCAAGATTTTCCAAGACCGCTTGGCCGCGCTGCTTCACGATGACCGCTTGATCCACCCTTCAAGCAGAAAGTCATCGCCATGTACGACCACATCGGACTGAAAGTCAAAGACCTCGCCGCGAGCCGGCGCTTCTACGAAGCCGCGCTCGCGCCGCTCGGCCACGTGCTGGGCTCCCACGACGACGAAAGCTACGCCGGCCTCGGCCCCGCCGGCGAACCGGCGTTGTGGCTCTACGCCGCGAAAGGTGCCAAGGGCCCGGGCACGCACGTCGCATTCCGCGCGCCCGACCACGCAGCCGTCGCCGCCTTCCACAAGGCCGGCTTGAAAGCCGGCGGCACCGACAACGGCGGCGCGGGGCCGCGCGCCGACTACAGCCCGACCTACTACGCGGCCTTCCTCATCGACCCCGACGGCAACAACGTCGAGGCCGTCTGTCCCTGACACGAAAGGCACCGACCCATGGCCACCATCTACAAGGAATTCATCGTCGAGCGCGATGTGGCGCAGGTGTGGGATGCGCTGCGCGACTTCGGCGCCGTGCACACGCGCCTCGCGCCGGGCTTTCTCACCGGCTGCGAACTCGACGGGCAGGGCGCCCGCATCGTCCACTTTGCCAACGGCCTCGTGGCGCGCGAGCTGCTCGTGGCCCTCGACGACGAGCACCGCCGGCTGGCCTACACCGTGACCGACGGCAAGGCCACGCACCACCACGCCTCGGCGCAGGTGTTCGCGGACGGCGAAGGCCGCGCGCGCTTCGTCTGGATCACCGACGTGCTGCCCGACGGGCTCGCGGCGTACATCGAACCCATGATGGCGCACGGCGGCGCTGCGATGAAGCAGACGCTGGAGCGCGCTCAGAAGTCTTCGAGCGGCAGCCCCACATAGTTTTCCGCCAGCGCGGTGGACGCCGCGCGCGAATGCACGAGGTAGTCGAGCTCGGCTTCCTGGATCTTCTGGCCGAAGGCGCCGGTCTCGGGGAAGCGGTGCATCAGCGAGGTGAACCACCACGAGAAGCGCTCGGCCTTCCAGACCCGGCGCAGGCACAGGTCGGAGTAGCGGTCCAGCGCCGAGGCCGACTTCTCGTTGTAGAAAATCTCCAGGGCGCGCGAGAGGTACCCCACGTCGGCCGTCGCGAGGTTGAGCCCCTTGGCGCCGGTCGGCGGCACGATGTGCGCGGCGTCGCCGGCCAGGAACAGCGAGCCGAAGCGCATCGGCTCGGCCACGAAGCTGCGCAGCGGCGCAATGCTCTTTTCGAGCGACGGGCCCGTCACCAGGCGCTCGCGTGCTTCGGGGTCGAGGCGCGCGCGCAGCTCGTTCCAGAAGGCCTCGTCGCTCCAGTTCTCCACCTTTTCTTCGGTCGGTACCTGCACGTAGTAGCGCGAGCGCGTGGCGCTGCGCATGCTGCACAGCGCGAAGCCGCGCTCGGTGTTGGCGTAGATGAGTTCGTGCGACACCGGCGGCACGTCGGCCAGCACGCCGAGCCAGCCGAAGGGGTAGACCTTCTCGTAGGTCTGGATCGCGTCGGCCGGCACGCTGGCGCGGCTCACGCCGTGGTAGCCGTCGCAGCCGGCGATGAAGTCGCACTCGATCTCGTGCGTCTGGCCGTCCTTCTCGTAACGCACACGCGGACGGCCGGTGTCGAAGTCGCGCAGGCTCACGTTCGCCGCGCTGTAGATGGTCGTGAGGCCTTCGGCCGTGCGCGCTTCCATCAGGTCGCGCGTCACCTCGGTCTGGCCGTACACCGTGACCTGCTTGCCGCCCGTGAGGCCGTGCATGTCGATGCGGTGGCGTGCGCCCTTGAACAGCAGCTCGATGCCGTCGTGCGGCAGGCCTTCGGCCTTGGCGCGCATGTCGACGCCTGCGCGCGCCAGCAGGTCCATCGTGACCTGTTCGAGCACGCCGGCGCGGATGCGGCCCAGCACGTAGTCGCCGCTCTGGCGCTCCAGGATGATGTTGTCGATGCCTGCCTTGTGCAGCAGCTGGCCGAGCAGAAGGCCGGCGGGGCCTGCGCCGATGATGGCGACCTGGGTGCGCATGTTTCGTGTCTCCGAAAGGGTTTTGCGAAGCGTAGGGCGCGGCCGGCCGGTTGGGGCGGCGGTCGGCGAGGCTCTGTGCGATCATGCGAACGCGTGCGCGATCATCGCGCAACACTTCTTCGGCCGACCGATCGACCGACCCACGACGACGAACTCCCGACGACGAATGACCATCGCCCGCGCCGACTTCATCGAGGGCATCGCCAAGGGGATGGCGGTGCTCGAAAGCTTCGACACCGAGCGCCAGCGCCTCAACGCCACTTTGGCAGCCGAGCGTGCCGGCCTCACGCGCGCCGCCGCCCGGCGCCACCTGCTCACGCTGGCCCACCTGGGCTACCTGGAAACCGACGGCAGCTACTTCTGGATGGCGCCGAAGGTGCTGCGCTTCTCGGGCAGCTACCTGGCCTCGTCGCGCCTGCCGCGTGCGCTGCAGCCCACGCTGAACCGGCTCGCGGCGCAAACGGGCGAGTCGTTCTCGGCCGTGGTGCTCGACGGCGAAGAGGTGGTCATCGTCGCGCGCAGCGGCAGCTACGGCACGCCGACGCGTGTGCTGGCCTACGGCCTGCACCTCGGTGCGCGCCTGCCGGCCCACGCGACCTCGACCGGCCGCGTGCTGCTGGCCGCGATGGCTCCCACGCAGCTCACGCAGTGGCTCAAGGGCCGGCACCTCCCACGCCTCACGCCGCAAACCATCACGCAGGCGCGTGCCCTGCGCCAGCGGATCGTGCAGGTGCGCAAGGACGACTACTGTTTCGCCAGCGAAGAGCACGAGCTCGGCGTGCAGGCGCTCGCGGTGCCGCTGCGCGGCATGCAGGGCCACACGGTGGCGGCGCTCAACGTGGTGCTGTCGGGCACGCGCTACCAGGAAGAGACCTTGCAGCGCGAGATGCTGCCGCTGCTGTTCGAGGCCGCACGCGAAGTGCGCTCCCTCCTGTGAACTGAGGCGCGCTGAACTTTCGGCGCCGGCGCGGCCTCGAACCCCCGACAACGGACATCCACCATGCGACTCCTGCTTCTCGAAGACGACGTGATGATCGGCGAGGCCGTGCTCGACCTGTTGCGGGCCGAGCAGTACGCCGTCGATTGGGTGAAGGACGGCGACGCGGCGGAATCGGCCTTGCGCATCCAGCAGTACGACCTCGTGCTGCTCGACCTGGGCGTGCCGCGCCGCGATGGCCTGGAAGTGCTGCGCGCCCTGCGCGCGCGCAAGCAGCGCATGCCGGTGCTGATCGCCACCGCGCGCGATTCGGTGCAGCAGCGCATCGAAGGCCTCGACGCGGGTGCCGACGATTACGTGCTCAAGCCCTACGACCTCGACGAGCTGCTGGCGCGCATCCGCGCCTTGCTGCGGCGCGCATCGGGGCGCGCCGAACCGGTGTACGAACACATGGGCGTGAGCATCAACCCGGCCACGCGCGAGGTCGCGGTGAATGGCGAACCGGTCGTTCTGTCGGCGCGCGAATGGGCGGTGCTCGAGCCGCTGCTGGCCCGTCCGGGCATGGTGCTCTCGCGCGCGCAGCTTGAGGAAAAGCTCTACGGCTGGAAGGACGAGATCAGCAGCAACGCGGTCGAGGTCTATGTGCACGGCCTGCGCAAAAAACTCGGTGCGGAGCTGATCCGCAATGTGCGCGGCGTCGGCTACATGGTGCCAAAACTATGACTCCCCCCCAGGCTTCGCGCACTTCGTGTCGCTTCTCCAACCCCCTACCGGGGGCGACGCCTACGGCCCGGCGAAGCCGGTTCCGTGGCGTCCCACGAACGGAGCGCGCATGAACAAAGTTCTGAGCAGTCTGACCGGATCGCTGCGCGCGCGGCTGCTGGTGTTCCTGCTCGCAGCCATCGTGCTCGCCGCCGGCGCGCAGGCGCTGGTGGCCTACCGCACGGTGCTGAAAGAAGCCGACGATATCTTCGACTATCACATGCAGCAGATGGCGCTGTCGCTGCGCGCGGGCCTGCCGCCGAGTGCGGCCGTGGGCGGGCTCGGCGGCGCGGAGCAGAACTTCGACTTCGTGGTGCAGGTGTGGACGGTCGATGGCGTGCGCATCTTCGAATCGGCGGAAGAGGCCGCGCTGCCGCAGCTCGCGGTGCTGGGTTTTGCCGACGTGCGCGCGCGCGGCACGACCTACCGCGTGTTCTCGATGCAGACGCGCGGGCTGGTGATCCAGGTGGCGCAGGACATGGCGGCACGGCGGAACATGGCCGGCTCGCTCGCGCTGCGCACCATCGTGCCCGTGGCGCTGATGGCGCCGCTCTTGATGCTGGTCGTGTGGTGGGTGGTGAGTCTGTCGCTGGCGCCCGTGGCACGCGTGCGCCGGCAGGTGGCATCGCGGCAGGCCGACGATCTCTCGCCCGTGAGCGAGGAGAACCTGCCCGAAGAAGTGCGCCCGCTGGTGCAGGAACTCAACCTGCTGTTCGGCCGCGTGCGCCATGCCTTCGACGCACAGAAGCACTTCGTGGCCGATGCCGCGCATGAACTGCGCTCGCCGCTGGCCGCGCTCAAGCTGCAGGTGCAGGGCCTGCAGCGTGCGCCCGACGATGCGGCGCGCACGCTCGCCGTGAGTCGGCTGTCGGCCGGCATCGACCGTGCCACGCGCCTCGTCGAGCAGATGCTGGCGCTGGCCCGTCACGAGGCCAGCATGGCCGCGGGCGCGAAGCCCGAGACGGTCGATCTGGCCGAGGTGGCGCGCCTGGCGATCTCCGATGCAGTGGCGGCCGCGCAGGCGCGTCGCATCGACATCGGCGTCGCGCAATCCGATGCGGGCGCGACCGTGAGCGGCCAGCCCGAGGCGCTGCGCATGCTGCTGCGCAACCTGATCGACAACGCTGTGAAGTACACACCCGAAGACGGGCGGGTCGATGTCGGCATCGTGAAGCGCGCCGATGCGGTGGAGCTGCGCGTGGACGACAGCGGCCCGGGGCTGCCCGAGGCCGAGCGCGCACGCGTGCTCGATCGGTTCTACCGCTCGGGGGAGCCGCAGGCGCCGGGCAGCGGGCTGGGGCTGGCCATCGTGAAGTCGATCGCCGATTTGCATGGCGCCACGGTGGCGCTGGAAGAGTCCCAAAGCCTCGGTGGGCTGTGCGTGCGCGTGGTGTTCGCTTCCCCAGAGAAAGTGAATTCCGTTTAAGCGACGCCTAAGTCAAGGCCGCGACATTCCTTTCATCGTGTTTGCGCTCCGGCGCAGGATTGAAAGGAATCGAAGAATGAAAACCGCCCTGATTTCTCCCCGTGCCCTCGTCATCGCGTTGGCCGCCGCCGGCGTGATCGGTGCCGTCGGCGCCGGGGCCTACACCAGCGCGCGCGCCGTGGGCGCGCCGGCCACCACCTCCGCCGTGGCCGCGCCAGCCGCCATGGTCACCTTGCCCGACTTCTCGACCATCACTTCGCGCGACGGCCCGGCCGTGGTCAACATCAGCGTGACCGGCACCGAGAAAGCCCCGGACGACGACACCATGGCGCAGCTGCAGGGCATCGACCCCGACGATCCGATGTTCCAGTTCTTCCGCCACTTCCAGGGACAGATGGGACCGCGAGGCCAACAGCAGCAACCACAGCGCGCCGTGCCGGTGCGCTCGCAGGGCTCGGGCTTCATCGTGGATCCGAGCGGGATCATCATGACCAACGCCCACGTCGTGAAGGACGCGAAGGAAGTCACCGTCAAGCTGACCGACCGCCGCGAGTACCGCGCCAAGGTGCTCGGCGCCGACGCCAAGACCGACATCGCGGTGCTCAAGATCGACGCGAAGAACCTGCCCGTGCTCGCGCTGGGCAACACCAAGGACCTGAAGGTCGGCGAATGGGTGCTGGCCATCGGCTCGCCCTTCGGCTTCGAGAACACGGTGACGGCCGGCGTGGTGAGCGCCAAGGGCCGCTCGCTGCCCGACGACAGCTACGTGCCCTTCATCCAGACCGACGTGGCCGTGAACCCTGGCAACTCGGGCGGGCCGCTGCTCAATGCGCGCGGCGAGGTGGTCGGCATCAATTCGCAGATCTACAGCCGCAGTGGCGGTTACCAGGGCGTGTCGTTCGCCATTCCGATCGACGTGGCCGTGCAGGTGAAGGACCAGATCGTTGCCACCGGCAAGGCCACGCATGCGCGCCTGGGCGTGGCGGTGCAGGAGGTGAACCAGGCCTTCGCCGATTCGTTCAAGCTCGACAAGCCCGAGGGCGCGCTGGTCTCGAACATCGAGAAGGGCGGCCCCGGCGACCATGCCGGTCTGAAGGCGGGCGACGTGATCCGCAAGGTCGACGGCCAGGCGATCGTGTCCTCGGGCGACCTGCCCGCCGTGATCGGCCAGCAGGCGCCGGGCAAGAAGGTCACGCTCGAGGTGTGGCGCCAGGGCGAGCGCCAGGAGTTGCAGGCCAAGCTGGGCGATGCGAGCGACAAGCCGGCGCAGGTTGCCAAGGCCGACAACACGGCGGGGCAGGGCAAGCTCGGCCTTGCGCTGCGCCCGCTGCAGCCGCAGGAACAGCGCGCGGCCTCGGTCGACGGCGGCCTGCTGATCGAGGACGTGGCCGGCCCGTCGGCGATGGCCGGGGTGCAGGCCGGCGACGTGCTGCTGGCGATCAACGGCACGCCGGCCAAGAGCCTGGAGCAGGTGCGCCAGGCGGTGGCCAAGGCGGACAAGTCGGTGGCGCTGTTGATCCAGCGCGGCGAAGACAAGATCTTCGTGCCGGTGCGCCTGGGCTGACCGACCGATCTGGCGCGCTCAGGGCAGCGCGCAGGGCCAGTCGAGCGAGACGCGTGTGCCGCCGGCCTGCGCGTCGGCCCGCTCGATCTGCAGCCGCGCCCCGATGGCCTGTGCCCGCGAACGCATGTTCGCGAGGCCGTGGCCGCCGGGGCGTTCGTTCGCCTGCAGCCCGCGGCCGTTGTCGGTGAGCACGATGCGCACCAGCGGCGGCGTCTGTTCGCCATGCCAGCCCACGTGCATCACGATGCGCGTGGCGGCCGCATGCTTCAGGACGTTGGTGAAAGCCTCGAGGAGGATGCGTTGCAGCTGCAGCGCGGCCTGCGCGGCAAAGGGCGCGAGCGTGGGGATGAGCGCGACGTCCCAGACCAGTTCGATGCCGGCGGCGTCCAGCCGGGGCTGCAGGCGGTAGCGCAGCGTGGCCAGCACGGTGGTCAGGTCGTCGTGCATGGGCTGCAGCGAATCGACGGCCATGCGCATCTCGTCGAGCGCGAGCTTCACGTGCTCCTCGACCACGTCGCGGTCGGGCGCGGGCTGGTTCACCACGTTGAGCAGGCCCACGAGCTGCGAGCCCACGCCGTCGTGGATCTCCCGCATGATGCGCTGGCGCTCCAGCAGCACGGCCTGTTCTTCCTGCTGCTTGCGCACGGTTTCGAAGGCGCCGCGCAGTTGCTCTTCGCGCTCTGCCACGCGCGCGGCGAGGTTGGCGTTGAGCGAGCGGTAGTCGGCCACGGTGCGGCTGTAGCGCTCGACCACGAGGCCGGCCAGGATCATCACGAAGAAGAAGATCGCGTGCGAGGTGAGCGTGTAGTAGGCGCCGCCGAAGAGGCCCATGCGCACCAGCAGCAGGTCGTGCGCGCCGGCCAGGATGGCCAACGTGCCCGCCGCCATCAGCACGCCCGCGATGCGCCGACGCGCCACCAGCGCACCGTGCACCACGTAGGGCAGGCAGATGGTGCTCGTGACCTGCAGGATCGCCAGCCCCGTGGTCCACAGCACCGGCCGTGCGAACGCAAAGGAGGCGCAGGCCAGCGTGACCGACAACGCCAACGCGCCGTAGATCGATCGCACCAGCCACGGCGGGTTGCGGTCGAGCACGAGCAGCACGAAGCGCGCGATCAACCCGATGTGGCAGGCATAGCAGACCGCCACCACCGCGCCCCACAGCGGCCAGGGCAGGGGCGCTTCGGTCAGCACGCGGTCGAGGTTGCGTGCCACGCCCGAGAGCGCGGCCAGGGCGAAGCAGCCGTAGAGCGCGTCGCGCTGGCGCAGCCACAGCCCGGCGGCCAGGCCGCCCATCAGCAGCAGGCTCACGGCGTAGACGATGGCCGAGGTGTTGCGCCAGTTCTGCTGCGAGCGGTGCAGCGGGGCCAGGGACGCCTCGGGGCCGTAGAGCACGCTGGCCAGCCCGCCGCCGCGCTGGCGCTGCAGGGTGGCGTGGATGTGCAGCTCCTGCGTCTGGCCGTTGCCGCGGCGCAGCGCGGCGGCCAGCGGCACCAGGTGGTTGGCCTTGGCGGCGTCGTAGGTGGGGTCGCCGAGCACGCCGTAGTTCGCGACCAGTGCGCCGTTGAACCAGACCGTGACCTGGTTGCCCAGCCCCGACATCAGCAGCGCCTGGGCCTCGCCCTCGCGGACGGCGTCCGCCGGCAGCACGATTCGGTAGCTGGCCTTGCCGCCGCGCCCCGGAAACTCGTGGTCCCAGCGAAAGGGCAGTGCCACCTGCCGCACCTGCAACGGCAGGCCGTCGGGTTCGAGGCTGGCTTCGGCCGATCGCACGTCGGTGGTGCCTGGCGGGGTGGCGGCATGCGCGAAGGGCGGCGCAAAGGCCAGCCACAGCAGCAGTAGCAGCACGGCCCGCAGGGAGGGAAAGAAAAGGGCGGGGCGGTTCACGAGGCTAGGAAAGCCGGCCTGGAAGACCGGTCGCCAGCACGGCTTGCGAGGGTGGGGGCGCATCCAGCTTGCCGTAGATGTTTCTGATGTGGGTTTGAACCGTCGATGCGGAGACTCCCATCTGCGCGCCGATTTCGGCATAGGTGAAACCACGAGAGACCCGGTCGAGCACTTCGGCCTCGGGCGACGAGAGGTGGCCGGGCGCACCGTCGGACGCTTGCCAGCGGCGCAGCAACTGCCGCGCGATGCCCGGCGGCAGCGGCGAGCCGCCGGCGCCCAGGTGGCGCAGGTGCGCGGCGAGGTCGGCCTCGGTGCCGTCTTTCAGCAGGTAGCCGCGCGCGCCGGCCTCGAAGGCCTGCACCATGTGGGTCTCGTCGCCGAAGATCGTCAGCACCATCACCGCGCAGGCCGGCTGCATGCGGCGGCATTGGCGGATCACCTGCAGGCCGGGGTGGTCGGGCAGGCCGAGGTCGACCAGCAGCACATCGACCGGGTTGTCCGTGAGCCAGTTCAGGATGTCGACCGCATTCGAGGCGCTGAAGGCCAGCGCCAGCGAGGGGTCGGCGCCGATCACGCGCCCGATGCGCTCGCGCATGCCGCTGTCGTCCTCGACCACGGCGACCTGGGTGGCGGTCAGGGGCATGGCGGGCTTCCGAAAGCGAGACCGAGGCCGAGGCGCATGGGCAGATCCGTTTCCGATCGGGAGGGTTGCAGGTGCCGCAAGGCTAGCTACAGGTATCGGTGGCGCCCATCCTATAGACGAGGGAGGGAGGTACCCTGCTGGCGCGCGATGCTGTCCAGCCGTGTGGCGCTGCGCGCCGCCCACCCGACCGGTAGCGCCCACGCTTTCGGCAGAGAATGCCCATTGCTTCACCTGCTGCAAACGAAACCAATGAACGACGAACTGGAAGCCCGCATCCGCTCGGGCCAGGCCCTGTCCGAATCGATGGGCAACTTCCACGTGACTGGCTGGGACGCCGAGCACAAGACGCTGAAGGCCGCTTTCACCGTGCGGCGCGAGTACTGCCACACGAACGGCACGATCGCCCAGGGCGGCTTCATCACCGCCTGGCTCGACGCCGCCATGGCCCATGCGGTCATGCACGACACCGATCAA
This sequence comes from Variovorax sp. EBFNA2, assembly GCF_033802765.1. Taxonomy (NCBI): domain Bacteria; kingdom Pseudomonadati; phylum Pseudomonadota; class Betaproteobacteria; order Burkholderiales; family Comamonadaceae; genus Variovorax; species Variovorax sp. EBFNA2. Next base: position 3,608,625 of record NZ_CP138496.1, on the reverse strand, counting down.
TCGCAGACGGTCTTCAGCCTGGAGATCAAGGTGAGCTTCTACGAGAAGGTCGGCCCCGGCGAGGGGCGTGTCGAAGGGCGCGTGATCCGGCGCGGCAAGCGCGTGGCGTTTCTTGAAGCGGCGCTCTACAACCCCGATGGGAAGCTGGCTGCGGAGGCCACGTCGACCGGGATACTGGCGAGCCTCTAGCTCTAGGCTAGGCCCGCTCGATCTGGGCCTGTATCTCGCGGATCACCGCTTCCTTTTCCCGGTTGTAGATCTGCGGGTTGGCCGGGTCGATGCCGTGCGCGCGGTCCTTGGCTTCTTCGTACTTCTTGCGCAGGTCCGGGCGCCGGTCGAGGACTGCCATGAACGCCAGCGAGTCCACGTGCACCGGATCGCCGCGATGGCAGATGTGCAGGTTGACGTTGAACCTGCGGCCGCTGTGCAGAACGGCCGCGCAGACATAGGGCTTCTCATCCGTGTCGACCCACACAGGGCGGCGATGAAACCCGATCGCTTCGAATTCCGTCTGGGCCGTGCGCAGGTTTTCTTGGGGCGTGATCGCCGCGATATCCACCATCGGCTTTCCCCGCAAACCGACGATGGCCGTGCTCCCGATGTGCACGAGTTCCAAGCCCCCGAACTGCGCTTGCACATACCGCTGCACCTGCGCGAACACCTCGGCATATGCCGGGTCGTAGGGCAGGATGTGGCGCTGGTCCAGGCCCTCGTCGAAGGCGAGGAGTTTCATCGCACGATGCGCGCCAGCCAGGCCAGCAGCACGGCCACGACTTCGTCGCGGTTGGTCTCGTTCAGCGTCTCGTGGCGCGCACCGCCGAACACGTGGCACGACACATCGTGCAGGCCGGCGTCGCGGTAGCGCTGCACCAGCGGATAGAACCATTCGGCCTTGTTGCTGACCGGGTCCTGGTCGCCGATGAACAGGTACAGCGGCAGCGCGGGGCGGATGCGCGTCTGCATCGCGGCGGGCGTGAGTTCGTCGAGGTTCGCGAACATGGTGCCCATGCCTTCCGCCGACACGGTGAAGCCGCACAGCGGATCGGCGATGTAGGCATCGACCTGCGCCGGGTCGCGGCTGAGCCAGTCGAAGGGCGTGCGCACGTCGGGCAGCGCGGCGTTCATGTCTTCGAGCCGGAAGCCGCTTTGCAGCGCGCCGCCCAGCAGGTCGAGCGCCGAGGTGCCCGACAGCACCGCGCCCGACAGCAGCTCGCTGTGCCGCACGAGGTAGTACTGCGTGGCGAACGAGCCCATGCTGTGGCCGAGGAGGATGAGCGGCAGGCCGGGGTGTTCGGCGCGCGCGTGTCGGCTCAGCAGCGCCATGTCGTCCACGAGGCCTGCGAATCCGCGCGGGCCGAACTCGCCGAGTTCCTTGCGCGCTGCGGCGCCTTCGCCATGGCCGCGATGTTCGTTCGCGTAGACGACGTAGCCGGCCTGCGTGAGCGCGTCGGCCAACGGACGATAGCGCAGCGAATGTTCGCCCATGCCGTGCGCCAGTTGCACGATGCCCCGCGGCGCGGTGCCCTGCCAGCGGTGGGCCTCCACCGGGTAGCCGTCGTTGGCGGTCAGTTCGAAGTGGGTCTCGGTGCTCGGCATGCGGGGTCCTCCAGGAAGTGGATTGGCATCCTAATCGTTGACGGCCCGCAGCATGGCCTTGCGCAGCCACACCTGCGCCGGGTCCTTGTCGGTCACTGCGCGCCAGGCCATCTGCAGTGGGTAGCTCGGGCTGTCGAAGGGCAGGGCCTCGCAACGCAGGCCGCTTTGCGCCGACAGCGCCATCGCCACATGCTCGGGCACCGTGGCCAGCAGGTTGGTGCCGGCGAGCACGGCAGGCAGGCTGCCGAACTGCGGCACCGAGAAGACCACGTCGCGCTGCCGTCCGAGTTCGCCCAGCGTTTCGTCGACGGTGCCGCAGAGGTCGCCGGCGTAGGTCACGAGAACGTGGCGACGCCGGCAGTAGTCGTCGAGCGAGAGCTTGCCGGGCGCGGTGTCGGCGCGCAGCACAGCGAAGCGCGCGGTGCGGACCTTGCGCACCTTCGCATCGGCGGGCAGGTCTTTCAGGAACGACATCACCGCGCTGACGCGGCCCTGGTCGAGATAGCGCATGGCGTTGCGGTAGCAGACGGTGAGTGTCACCAGCTTGGCGCCGGGCACTTCGGCGCTCAGGGCGCGCAGCAGGCGGGGCAGCATCGCGATCTGCAGGTCGTCGGTCAGGCCGATGCGGAACACCGGCGCGGCGCGCTCGGGTTCGAAGTCGGCCTGCGCGCGGAAGGTGGCCTCGATCTGCGCGAGCGCGGGGCCCAGGCCCTGCATCAGGGCGAGCGCCCGCGCGGTCGGCTCCATCACGCGGCCCTGGCGCACCAGCAGCGGATCGCCGGTGAGTTCGCGCAGCCGCGCCAGCGCATGGCTCACCGCGGGCTGGCCGAGGTTGAGCCGTTCCGCTGCGCGGCTGACATGGCGCTCGCGCATGAGCGCGGCCAGCACGGTGAGCAGGTTCAGGTCGATGCGGTTGAGTTCGATGGGTTTCATCGGGGTACTGGCGTGATCGATGGTGCGCATAGCGACTATCCCTTGAATCGATTTCCTTGATGGCGCTGCGGCCTCTAGATTGAAGCCATCGGTCATTCAAGAAGGAGAGTTTCATGAGCAGGATGGTTCGCTTCCATGCGTTCGGCGGTGCCGAGGTGCTGAAGGTTGAAGAGGTGGCGGTGCCGGCGCCGGGCATTGGTGAAGTGCGCATCGCAGTGCAGGCCATCGGACTGAACCGGGCCGACGCGCTGTGGCGCGAGAAGCTGTACATCGAAGACGCGACGCTGCCGGCCGGGCTGGGCAACGAGGCTGCCGGTGTCATCGAGGCTGTGGGCGAGGGCGTCGAAGGGCTGGGCGTGGGCGACAAGGTCGCTGTGCTGCCGGGGGCGGGCCAGGGGCTGTATCCGACCTACGGCGACCGCATCCTCTTTCCGGCCTCGCATGTGGTGCGGTATCCCGCCAACCTGTCGGCCGCGCAGGCTGCGGGCGCGTACATGGCGTACCTCACGGGCTACTTCCCGATGTTCGAGATGGCGCGGCTGCAGCGCGGTCGGGTGATGCTGGTCACCGGGGCTTCATCGGGCACCGGCATCGCGGCGCTGCAGATGGCGCGCGCAGCGGGCATCGTCGCCATCGCTGTCACGCGTACGGCCGCCAAGCGCGACGCGCTGCGGGAAGCGGGCGCGATGCATGTGGTCGTGACGGACGACGAAGACGTGGTCGCGCGCGTGCTGACGCTCACCGAGGGCCGCGGTGTCGACCTGGTGTACGACGGCGTGGGTGGCGCGCAGGTCGAGCGGCTCGGCGACCTGGTCGCGCATCGCGGGTGGTACGTGTTGTATGGCCTGTCGGGCGGTGCCGAGTTCAGATTTCCGGTGGTGACGCAGTTCCGCAAGAGCTGGCGCTTCCACGTCTACAAGGTGCTGGAGCACACGGGCGCAGCCACCATGGGGTTGCCACGCGACGAGGGCGCGTTGGGTCGCGCGCTGGCCTTCATCGATGCAGGCCTTGCCGATGGCTCGCTGCATGTGCGCATCGACCGGACCTTCGCGCTCGACGAGGTGGTGCAGGCCCACCGCTACCTCGAGCGTGCCGGGCACATCGGCAAGGTCGTGCTCGAGGTCTGAGCGTCGCTCAGGCGGTGGACGTCAGCCGGTACCAGGCCACGCCGTCGTCGGCGATGTCGCACGCGATCTCGCCCCGATGCCGCAGGTAGTTGAGGCAGGCGAGGCTTTCACCGGTCGCCATGCCGAGCAACGGCACGTCGGACTCGGCGATGCTGCGCGCGAAGAGGCTCGTGAACACATCGACCGCGCGCTTGGGCGTTTTCAAGGTGTTGCGCAAGCGGTCGAGCGAGCGCTCCTGCCCGTGCTGCAACCGGTCGATGCGCGCATGCAGGCCGCGGAAGCACTCGTTGTGCGATGGCAGCACCAGCACATCGTCGGGCACTTCGCGCTTGAGCTTGGCGAGCGATGCGAGCCAGTCGGCCATCGGGTCGGCATCGGGCTCCACGGGCGAGACCGACACGTTGGACGAGATGCGCGGCAGGATCTGGTCGCCCGAGATCAGCACCTTCAGGTCGGGGCAGTACAGGCACGCGTGCTCGGGCGAATGGCCGTTGCCGGTGACGACGCGCCAGTCGTGCGCGCCGATGCGCAGCACCTCGCCGTCGCGCAGGCGGCGGAAGCTGTCGGGCAGCGGATGGATGTGCTTGCCGAAGTTGCCGAAGCGCGTGCGGTAGGTCTCGATGGCCGCCTCGCCCCAACCGGCGCGCCGGTAGAAGGCGATGGCGTCGTCGGGGGCTTCGCGGCCGGTGTCGGACACCATCACGCGGCACATGAGGTATTCGGAGCGGGTCATCCACAGTCGCACGCCGAACTTGCGGGTGAGCCAGCCGGCCATGCCGACGTGGTCGGGGTGCATGTGCGTCACGAAAACGCGGGTGAGGCCGCGCGTGTCGGGCGAATGGGCGAAGAGCTCGCGCCACACGGCCGCCGTTTCCTCGGTGCGCACGCCGGTGTCGACCACCGCCCAGCCTTCGCCGTCGTCCAGCGCCCACAGGTTGATGTGGTCGAGCGAGTAGGGCAGCGGCATGCGAATCCAGTGGACGCCCGTGGCGACCTCGATCGACTTGCCGCGTGGCGGAAGCTCCGCAAAGGGATAAACGAGCTTGCCCTTGGCTGCTTGCGCCGACTCTTCCAGACCATCCATCGTGTTCACCTCCAGAGGAGATGAATTGTGCCCTTCGGCCGATGCGGTCAGACGGCTGCGACGATGGCAGCCTCGCTCGCGCCACCGGCCAGCGTCGGCGGCGTGCGAACGATCGAGGTGAGCGCCGGCTCGGCGGGGCGCAGCAGCGAAAGGTCGGGGCGCGGGCGGCGCAGTTGCACGTCGGCAGCGAATGCCTTCTCCATCGCGTGCGCGGCGCCCAGCACCTGGTGGTCGGCGCGGAAGCCGCCCACCACCTGCAGCCCGAAGGGCATGCCCGCATGGTCGACGCCGCAGGGCAGCGTGATCGCCGGATGCGTCGTGAGGGTGACGACATAGGTCAACGCCAGCCAGCGGTAGTAGTTCGCCTGCTTCTCGCCGTTGATGGTGTCCGCATACGGCTGCGTCCACGGAAAGGGCGAGACCGGCGTGGTCGGCGAGAGCACGAGGTCGTAGTCGGCGAAGGTGGACTGGAAGCGCTTGATGAGGCGCGTCTGCTCGGCCTGCGCCCAGGCGCTGTCCAGCAGGCTCATGCGCGCACCCATCTCATAGTTTGCGCGCGGGTTCGGGCCCAGGCTCTGCGGATCGCGCTCGTAGGCGGCGTGCATGCCCGCCACGAAGGCCTCGGCGCGCAGCACGTCGAAGCAGCGGTGCGCATCGCCCAGATCGAAGCGCACTTCGTCGCAGCGGCGGAACAGGTGCCGCATCGACGCGATCTTGCGGCGCATCGTGGCGCGGATGCTGTCGTTCACCGCGCAAGTGCCGAAGTCTTCGGTCCATGCCACGCGAAGCCCGCCGAGGTCGATGTCCATCGGCTTGAGAAAGGACAAGGGGTCCAGCGGGTAGCTCAGCGGATCGCCCGCGTTCATCCCGGCCGAGGCCGCGAGCTGCAGGCAGGCGTCTTCCACGGTGCGACCCATCGGCCCGACCACCGAGATCGGCGTCCAGCCCAGCGGCTTTCGCACGCTGGGCACGACCCCCGGCGAGGGCCGGAAGCCCACCACCCCGCACTTGGCGGCCGGAATGCGCAGCGAGCCGCCGGTGTCGGAGCCGGTGCACACGGGCAGCATGTCGCACGCCAAGGCCGCGGCCGATCCGCCCGAAGAGCCACCCGCATTCAGGTTCGGATCGAAGGGGTTGCCGGTGGCACCCCAGACCTCGTTGCGCGAATTGGCGCCCGCGCCCATCTCGGGCACGTTGGTCTTGCTGGCCACGATGGCACCGGCCTTGCGAAGGCGTGCGACCAGCTCGATGTCTTCCTGCGGCACGTGGTCGCGGTAGATCGGCGAACCCCATGTGGTGAGCAGGCCCTCGGTCGGCTCCAGGTCCTTCACGCCCAGGGGCAAGCCGTGCAGCAGCCCGAGCGGCTCGCCCTGCATCACGGCGGTTTCGGCGGCGGCGGCTTCCGATCGCGCGCGGTCGAAGCAGGTCGCGGTCACCGCATTGACGAAGGGATTCGTCTGCGCGATGCGCGCGATGCAGGCTTCGAGCAATTCGACGGGCGAGATCGCCTTGCTGCCGATGAGGCGGCGCAGTTCGACGGCGGAGTGTTCGACGAGTTCGTTGGGTGTGGACATCGCGAGGGGCTATGGATCAATCGGCGGTGATGTTGGCGCGGGCAGCAACGGCGCGCATCACAGGCAGTTCCCGGTGGATGAGCTCGCTGGCCGCCGCGGCATTGCTGTAGACCGGCTCCAGCCCCTGGGCGCTCAGCCTGGCCCGCGTGTCCGGATCGGCCATGGTCGCGGCGAGCGCCTTCTCGAGCCGGCTCTTCGCCTCGGCGGGCAGGCCGCGCGGTGCGGCGAGGATCAGCCAGGAGTCCATGTCGATGTCGGGATAGCCGCTCTCGGCGAGGCTGGGCACGTCGGGCAGCAGCGTGGAGCGCTTGGCCGTCGTCACCGCGATGGCCTTGATCTTGCCGCTCTTGAGTTGCGGGATGGCGGCGCTCACGGTGTCGACGCTGAACGCGACCTGCCCGCCCATCAGGTCCGTCATGGCCGGCGCGCTGCCCTTGTAGGGCACGTGCGTCATCTTCAGGCCGGCCGCATGCAGGATGCTCTCGCCGACGAAATGCGAGGTCGTGCCGGTGCCGTAGGAGGCGTAGGAATACGTGCCGGGCGAGGCCTTCACGTAGTCCACGAACTGCTTGACGGTCTTCACCGGCACCTCGCTGTTGGCCAGGAGGATGAGCGCAAGCCGCCCGGCAATGCCGATCGGCTCGAAGCCCTTGACCGGGTCGTACGGCAGGTTGGGGCGGATGGCGGGGTTGACGGTGAAGGTTGTGCCCGAGCTCACGAGCAGCGTGTAGCCGTCGGGCACCGCCTTCGAGACATAGGTGGCGCCGATGAGCGTGCCGGCACCGGCGCGGTTCTCGATGACGACGGGCTGGCCCAGCTCCTTGGCGAGGCGCTGGCCGATGATCCGGCCGTTCACGTCCGTGGCGCCGCCCGGCGGAAACGGAATCACGAGCGTGACCGGCCGCGACGGGAAAACCGGCTCCGCGGCGAAGGCGGCCAGCGAGGCAAGACCGAGGCAAGAGACCAGCGCGATGCGGGCCAGTGCAAAGAGACGTTTCATGGATGGTGCTCCTGTGAAATTCCATCGTAGGAGCGGACTTCGGCTGCCACAAGCGCAATGTTTAGAATCATTCGTTGCCGAATCGGCAATCGACGCGATGCGTTGGCCATCGTGCAGCCCGGAGGAATCCATGCGACTTCAAGCCCTGCAGGAGCCGGCCGTCCGGTACTTTCTCGAGGTCGTGAAAAGCGGCTCGGTGAAGGAAGCGGCGCTCAGGCTCAACGTTGCGCCCTCGGCGGTGAGCCGGCAGGTGGCGCGCCTGGAACGCGAACTCGACACGCTGCTGTTCGACCGCCACGCGCGCGGCATGGTGCCCAATGCGGCCGGCGAACTGCTGGCCGCGCATGCCAAGCGGACGCAGCAGGACATCGAACGGGTGGCGAGCGACATCGCCGGGCTGCGCGGCCTGCGCAGCGGGCATGTGCGCGTGGTGAGCACCGAGGGCTTCGCCTTCGACTTCCTGCCCACGCTGATCTCGCGCTTTCGCGAGAAGTACGAAGGCATCCGCTTTCACCTGGAAGTCAGCACGCCGACCGACATCCCGCGCCGCATCCGCGACGGCGAAGCCGATGTGGGCATGACACTGAGCGCGCTGCCCGAGCCCGGCATCAAGGTCGAGCTGCGGCATCCCAGCCCGATCTTCGCGGTGATGGCGAAGGGGCATCCGCTGGCGGCGCAGCGGCAGTTGTCGCTGCGCCAGGTGGTGGGCTATCCGTTGGGGTTGCCGCCGGAGGGCAGCTCGATCCGGCAGCTGCTGGACATCAGCTGCGGCCGGCAGGGCCTGCAGTATGTGCAGGCCATGTCCAGCAACCATGCGAATGCGCTGGTGAGCTTCGCGGCCGCGGGCGGCGGCAGCATCGCCTTCTATGGCGCGCTGTCGATCCGCACGCTGCTCAAGACACGGGCGCTGGTCGCGATTCCGCTGAAGGACAGGGAAATGAACGAGCGCCACCTCGAGGTCGAGACCCTGGCGGGGCGCTCGCTGCCCGATGCGGGCAGGGCGTTCGTGCGGTTCCTGACGGAGGCGATCGAAGAGACCGCCTGAACGGCCTGAAGGGGCCCGTGTGCCTGCTTACTTGCGGCGGTTGCGAGCGGCCGGTGCCGAGGTTTGCGACGGCGCCGCGCCGCCGTCCACGCCCAGCCGGCCGCCGCCGCCGAGGCCTTGGCCGCGCACCGTCTGCGCCTTGTAGTTGCGCAGCGAACGGACCATCTGGTTGAAGGCGTCCATGAACGCCGCCGCGATCACTTTGCCCTGCGCGGTGTTGGTGTAGCCGCCGATGCCGCCGGCGCCGCTGCGGCCACCGAGGCCGCCGAAGCCCGCGAAATCGGTCTTGGAGGCGCTGCCTTCCGAGGCCGCGACCTGCACGCCCGAGCGGTTGTCGATGAGCGTCAGCAGCGCGCTGGCTTCCTTGGTCTGCAGGCTGGCGCCGACGGCCGCGATGGCCCGGCCACGGCCGCCGCCCACGAGGCCACCGAGCGCGCCACCGAGGCCGCCAGCATCGTTGTTGCTGAACACGATCTCGGGCGACAGGCCGTAGTCGGACGCCACCATCTGGCCGCGGCCGAAGTTGCTGCCGCCGCGCATCTCGCCCGATTGCATCAGCGCGCGCTCGCGCGTCATGGCGTTCATGCCGGCCGCGCCGCGCTCCACCACCACGAAGCAGTTCGACTGCTGCACCAGCAGGCGCAGCAGGTTGGCCGTGGGCGGCAGGCGGTATTCACCCGTGAGGATGGTGTACCAGCCGGCGTTGACGTTCTCGATCAGCGAGACGGTGCCCAGCGGCGAGTCGCAGCGCTCGAGCTGGCTGCTCTCGCCCGAAGTGGCGCCACCGGCGGCACTGCCCGTGGCCGTGGTCTTGGCCGACGGGGCGCCCATCTGCATGTCCATGGTCTGGCAACCGGAAAGTGCCAGCAGGCCCGCGAGTGCGCTGGCGAGAGAGAGTTTGGAAAAAGGCATGTCCCTGTCCGTCATCAAATGAAAACAATGTGGCGCCCCGATCCACCGGCAGGCGCCGCGCCCGCGCGACGATACGGGCCGCCCGATGCGGCAGCCAGTGTCGAAAGTCACAGTCAGGAACATTCGTGGCACTTCTTGGGTGCTTGGTTACAGTCCGGACTCCATTCGCAGGAGTTTTCAGATGGCCACAAAGAAGAGGAATGTCGTGGGAGAAGCCGCCGTCGAGCTGACGACGCAGCAGGTGGCGCAGGCCTTGGCCATTGCCGGGGCGTCGGGCTACAGCGGCAGCGCCGATCCGTCGTTCGTGGGTGCGGTGCTGGTGGCGCTGGCGGTCAACACGAGTTCCGTCAGCGCGACCATCGACAGCGCGAAGAGCAGGGGCCCCGGCGTCGCGGGCGTTCTGCAGCACTGACCGGCCGGCGGGACGCCGGCCTTCGACCTGAACCGGTGCACTGTCAGCTCGTGTAGTCGCCGCTGGCTTCGGGCTGGAACAGCACAGCGATCACGCGCGCGCTGTGTTCGCCGCCGCCGGGCGTCTTCCAGTGCGCAACCGCGCCGGTCTTCTGGCCGAGCAGGCCGATGCCGACGGGCGAAAACACCGAGATGTAGCCCGTGGTCGGGTTCGCGTCGGCGGGATAGCAGATCACGATCTTCTGCCGCTGTCCGGCGGGCAGTTCCTCGATTTCCACCTGCGTGTACATCGTCACGATGTCCGAGGGCATTTCGCGCGAGGGAAGGATGTCGGCCGTGTCGAGCAGATCGGACAGGGCCGGGGGAAGAGGCGCGTCCGCGAATTTGCTGAGACGGACGTAATCGAGTTCGGTGAGCGTGCGCTCCCCGTGAACGGTTGAAAGCATGAAGCACTCCAGATGAACGCAACCCGCCTTCGAAACAGACAGGGTCGCTACCGCGCGGTGTGGTGCCCGGCGGTCAAGGTGTGCGCATCAAGAAGAAGGTAGCGGACCGCCGGGCTCAGGAATGTGCGGACGTGCGTCGGAGGACCGACGTGGTCGCCGCCGCGACGACGCCCACACGACGACCGGCCGCTGCCATGGGCAGGGCTGCGCGTGCAGGGTGTAGACGGGGCGAAGAGGAGGCCATGGGGCGCGAGTGTAGGTGATTCTGGCCAGATTGGCCAATTGTGGCCCTACTGGTCCGCCGTCGCACCGCCACGGAAATCCGCCATCTGCTGGAAAGCATGAATGCAGAGTTGTCGGCGGATCCGCTGGGAAAGCATGGCTCGGCGGTTGGGAGCCTGTTTTTTTACGCCGGAGAAGCGTCAGTCGCAAACGGCTTGGGTTCTCGCTTTTCAATGAATTGAATGTGCTGGTGTGGTTGGTTTTCTTCTTTCAAATAAAACCATTTGATTGGATTTAAGAATTGAGGAATAAAAAATCAACGAAAAATAGAAATTGATTCTTGTTGGAAATAGATCATTCGAAAATTCACACTTCTTCTCAAATGAAAGCGAATCTCAACAAATGCAGCCGTCAAATCCCTCTTGTACTCAGTAGTTTGCGATTGGAGCGAATTGTTCGCATTGGCATGTAAGTGAAAGGGTTGTCGCCAATTAACTAAAAAAGAGTGAAAAACCATTGATCAGTGTGCGATCAATATTTCTCGTTTTCGGGGTTTCTCATGTTTTGACGGTTGTAATGAAAGGCTAATGGCGCAAGAATTCGGCACGCAAGAGTTTGTCGATTCAATGGTGTCAAGCAAATGAGAAATCATCTGTTTACGTGTGATGAGCTGGTTTCTGTTGCGGGCAATTGCGATGTGATTGTTGAATATTGTTAATTAAGGGATTTTTGAATGACAGCATCCACATGGATTGGGCTTCCGGCAACGGCGCGAGGCGACCGGGGCGGGGTTCGTCGGATGGTCCGGGCAGGGCTGGGCCTTCTTGCCGCAGGGGGAGTGGCTGTGGCTTTGGCACAACCTGCGGCATCGGTGGAAGCTCCACGGGCACCAGCCACCACAAAGGCCGTGACTGTGGCGTTGACCCAATCGAAGGTCGTCAAGGGGCCGGACGGCAACGAGCAGTTCCAGGACGCGGCGACGATCAAACCGGGCGACGTCATCGAATACAAGGCTACCTATACCAACAACACCGGCAAACCGGTGAAAGGCCTGGTGGCCGATCTGCCGATTCCCGAAGGGCTCGAGTACCTGCCACGCAGCGCCAAGCCGGGTGCGAGCCTCGTGAAAGCCGCCACCAAGACAGCCGTTTTCGAAACCGAGCCGCTCGTTCGCAAATTGCCCGATGGCAAAACTGAGCCTGTTCCCTACAACGAATACCGCATGTTGCGCTGGAGCCTGGGCCAATTGCCCGCCAACGGCAGCGCAGCTGTGAGCGCGCGCGCCAAGGTCGAAGCCGTCGCACCGCCGACGGCAGCACCTGCGCCCACCACGCCGCCCCCGCGCGGCAAGTAAATAAAGGCCGCGCCGCACCTCGCGCATTGCGCGAGGCGAGGGCGCCAGCCTTTCCCCCGATCTCCGTTTTCGAGTGCCAGTCGGCAGGTACGCGTTCGCCCAACCAGTTCTATACCGTGGCCATCACCGTGTCGAACACCGCGACCACGGCGCCGATCACGCTGGCGGACACCTTGCCCGCGGGCATCACCCTGGCCGGCCCGCCGACCCTGATCGCAGGGACGAGCACCGGAGTGGTCCTGAGTGCATGCGCTGCAGCGGGCTCCAGCGCGACGGGGTGCAGCATCGGCACCGGCGTCACGCCGGGGAATTTTTCCGTCAAGATTCCCGTCAACGTCGCCGCACTGGCCGCGGGGGTCACCGGCGGCACGAACACAGTCAACCTCGGCGGTGGTGGAGACCCGGCGTGCACGAACGCAAGCGCAGAGGCCTGCGACGCCACCACACCGGCGACGCGGGTGATATCGGATGTTCCATGGGTCAGGATCATCAAGCAGGTGATCAGCGGGGCCGGGAGCAATCAGTTCAGCTTCGCGTTGTCCGGTTTGAGCCAGTTCAGCGACTCCGTCACTGTGGCGGGGGCGACAACCGCAACGGGCTCGCTCACGATCACCGGGGCGGTGGGTGTGGGGGCCAGCATCACGGAATCCTCTCCCGCGGGGTGGCCCGCGAATCCGGTGAGCGCCAGTTGCGTCGACGCTGCGAGCGCCACGCCGACGGCTGCTTTCGGCACGCTGACGGGGAACGTCCTCACGATTCCCGCCAGTCGCATGGTGGCAGGGGCCGACATTCAATGCACGTTCGTCAACAGCGCAGGCTTCGCGGTGAACTGAGCAGGCGCCTGTGGGGGCCAGCATCACGGAATCCTCTCCCGCGGGGTGGCCCGCGAATCCGGTGAGCGCCAGTTGCGTCGACGCTGCGAGCGCCACGCCGACGGCTGCTTTTGGCACGCTGACGGGAAACGTCCTCACGATTCCCGCCAGTCGCATGGTGGCAGGGGCCGACATTCAATGCACGTTCGTCAACAGCGCAGGCTTCGCGGTGACGGGGCGGGTCTTCGACGACAACGGCTGGGGTTCGGGCGTGCCGAACGACGGGCTGCTCAATGGCGGCGAAAAGGGACTGGGGGGCGTGGCCGTGCGGCTGACGAACTGCGCGGCGGTCGTTCTTTCGAGCGCCACGACGGATGGCCTGGGCAACTACAGCCTGCCCGTGCCGCTTTCGACGGCCATGGGCGCGGCCTTGTGCGTCGAAGAGTCAACGCCGGCCGGCCACCTTTCGACGGGAGCCTCTGTCGGCCCCACGCAGTTGCCCTCGGGTGCCAGCATCGGCGGCGGCGGCAAGACCTACACCTACACGCGGGCGCCGGCGGGCACCGCGGATCGCATCGCGTTCACCTGGAATGGCACGAGCAGTAGCGGCTTGAACTTCGGCGATGTTCCCTTCAACACCTTCGGTGCGGACAGCGTCAAGAGCGGAATGTCCGGCGCCAACGTCAACCACCCGCACATCTTCACGGCGCAAACGGGCGGTTCGATGAGCTTCGACATTGCCAGCCAGGTGGCCACGCCGCCAATGGCCGGCTGGAGTTCCAGGGTGCTTGCCGACCCCGGGTGCACCGGCGTGCCGCAAGCCGGCGCAGCAGTGCTGTATCCGCCCGCGGTGGCAATGACCACGACGGCGGGACAAAACGTCTGCGTCGTGTTGCAGACCTTCGTTCCGGGCAATGCAATGGACGGCGATCGCAACAACGCGACGGTGCAGGCCAACTTCGTGTTCACGAATGCGTCGCCTGGCCTGAACGCGAGCTATACGGTGCACGACACCACGACGGTGTCGAGCATGGCGCTGGAGCTCAAGAAGGAAGTGCGCAATGTGACGAAGGGCGGCACCTTCGGACTCAACAACGAGGCCAGGTCGGGCGAGACGCTGGAGTACCGCATCACCTACACCAACAACGGCGCGACACCGATCAGCGGCCTGACGGTGAACGATGCGACGCCGGTCTATACGAGGTTTGCCGGTTCGCAGGAGGACACGACCCCGGCGACGCTGACGGCGTGCGCGAAGAACACGCCCGCCAACGTGGCGCCCGCGCCGCCGGTGGCGTGCGCGGCGACACAGGTGGTCGGTGGTGCGGGGGCGTTGGACTGGAAGTTCACCGGGCAGCTCGCGCCTGGCGGCACGGGCGCGGTCCTCTTCAAGGTGACTGTGAACTGACCGGATGGCCTTCCGAAAAGGAAGGCGCCGCGATCAGCAACGGCCCTTCTTGGCCTGGCCGGGCGGGCAGTGACCGCCGCCACGGTGATCGTCGTCATGGTCGTAGCGGTCGCCGCGGTCATGGTGGTGGCGATCGCTGCGTCGTTCTTCACGGCGCTCGGCGCGGCGCCAGTCGCCTTCACGCCAGCGCCAGCCGCCGTCGGCACGCACCCAGCCACCCGGGGCGTAGGCGTAATCGGGGCGGGCCGCCACGTAATAGCCCGGGCGCCATGCGTAGGCGCGGTCGTTCCATTGCCAATGGCCGGGCACCCAGACCTGGCCGCTGCGCGGTCTCGGTGCGGGTTCGTAACGCGGTGCGGGCGGCGCGACCTGGATCAGGCCGGGCACGTTGATGTTGACGGAGACCTGCGCCACGGCGGGCAAGGTGGCGGCGGCCACGGCGGCGGCCAGAAGAATTCTTGTGAGTTTCATCGTGATGCCCTTTGGTTGTTATGAGTGACTGAGCCCGAACAACGCCCGACCGGCGGAGCGCGTGGACGGGGTTGTCCTGGGTGGGGCCGCAGAAGTTGTTAACAAAGAGGGAGTTTTGCACGCAGAGTGGCGTGTCCGTGTGGGACAGGCCCGCGAGCCGCGAAACGGCGGCCGATGTGTGGCGCAAAAAGCGAAAAGGCCCGTTACCTTGTGAGTAACGGGCCTTCAGCAAATGGTGGCTCCTCGACCTGGGCTCGAACCAGGGACCTACGGATTAACAGTCCGGCGCTCTACCAACTGAGCTATCGAGGAACAAGCCTTCAATTATATTCAATGAATTCGCCGTTCTGAGACGGCGGCGATCATTTTTGATGGGTGAAGCGCGCAGAGCGATTGATTTTTTTCGCGTCTTCCAAGTCTTCGCCCCCGCGTGCTTCGTTCGCGTGGGGCTCCACAAATGAAAAGGCCCGCTACCTTGTGAGTAGCGGGCCATTCAGAGGCCTTGCGGCTTTGTTCTGGCTCCTCGACCTGGGCTCGAACCAGGGACCTACGGATTAACAGTCCGGCGCTCTACCAACTGAGCTATCGAGGAACAAGCCTTAGATTATAGCGTGTTTTTTGGGGCTTCCAAAAACTCCGGGAAGCATCGAGGCGCGAGCGCAACGAATTCGTGGCGGCGAGGCCGTGACGAAGACGAAGCGCCTCGTTCGTATCGTCACATCGCGATGCTCACGCCCAGGCGCAGCGTGCGCGGCGCGCCCGGGAACAGGTAGACGTGGCTGAACTGGTAGGGCGACTCCTTCCAGTAGCGACGGTCGAACAGGTTGTCGACGGCCAGCGTCCAGCTCGTGGCCATGCCGGCCAGCTTGGTGTCGTAGCGCAGCACCGCATCGAGGCGCGTCCACGACGGCAGCCGGATCGAGCCGTCGGGCAGCACGTTGCGGCGGCCTTCGTACGACAGCTGTCCCGCGAGCTCAAGGCCCGGCACCGACGCGAAGCGGTACGCGGCCTGCGCGCGCAGCACCTGCTTGGGCACGTTGGTGGGCGCTTGTCCGTTGAGTTCGGGCGCGGTCGTGCTGCCGCGCCGCTTGGCGTCGATCAGCGCGACGCTGCCGCCCAGGCGCCAGGGGCCGCCGGTCCATTGCGCGCCGGCCTCGAGGCCGCGGTGCACCGCGCGGCCGTCGTTGCGCACCGTGCAGAACTCGCCGCACAGGTCGAGGTTGGTCATCGGGCGCGAGATGTCGAACCACGCGACCTGCCAGTTGAACGCCGCGTCGCCGCCCTTCAGGCCCAGTTCCCACTGGCGCGATTGCAGCGCGGGCAGCGCCTCGCCCGCGTTCGCGTACTGCGAGCTCTTGTTCGGCACGACCTGCGATTCGACGCCCTTGCCCCAGCTCGCATACGCGAGCAGCCCGGGCTGGATCGTGTAGCTGGCCGCGATCCACGGCGTGGTGATGCCGTCGCTATAGCCAGTGGGGCGCGAACCGTCGGTGCGGATGCTGTCGCGCGACAGCCGCGTGTGACGTGCGCCGACCCAGGTCGTGAAGCGGTCGTTCCAGCGGATGGCGTCCTGCACCGACAGCTCGGTCGAGCGCTCGTTGCGGTTTGTGTTGGCGTCGGTCAGCCGCGGGTCGGCCGGCGTCATCGCGGTCGCCCAGATGTTGCCGGTGCCGACGTAGTTGTAGGCCTGGTCCTGGAAGCGGTTGCGCACGCGGCTTTGCAGCAGGCCGAAGCCCAGTTCGTGCCGCACGCTGCCCGTCATCACGTTGCCCTTGAGGTTCAGGCTGCCCGCGGTCTGCGTGCGGCGCTCGTTCTCGCTGCGGAAGTCGTACACGTCGAAGGTGCCATCGGAGCAGTAGCGGTCGTAGTTGCCTTCGGCACCGCAACCGAAGGCGTAGGCCAGCCGGTCGTCGGTCTTCAGGCGCTGCTGGCCGATCTGCGCGCTCCAGCGCCAATCGGCATTCAGTGCCTGGCTGAAGCGCACCGTGCCGGTCAGCGCCTTGAACACCGAGGGCTGCGACCACGGCTGGTTGTTCAGGTTGATGCGCGGGTCGACCGGCGCGGGCAGCGTGTTGCCCAGCAGGCTGTAGCCGTTCTGGCTCGGCTGTGTCTTGCGGCTTTGCTCAACCTCGAATTCGAGCACCGAGTCGCGCGTGATGCGCCAGTCGGCCGCGAGCGAGAAGATGCGGCGGCTGCCGTCGAGGTTGTGCGTGAGCGGGTTGAGCTTTTCGGCGGCCATGTTGAGCCGGTAGCCGAACTGGCGGTTCTCGCCGAAGCGCCCACCGAAGTCGAGTGCGCCGAGCACGCTGCCGCGGCTCGTGGTTTCGAGGCGGACCGTGCGCAGGTCTTGCTCGGTCGGGCGCTTGACCACGTAGTTGACGAGCCCGCCCGGTGCGCTGGTGCCGGCCTGGATGCCGCTGGTGCCGCGCAGGATTTCGATGCGCTCTTTGTTGTCGAGCGGAATCGCCGTCTCGGCGCTGATCGGCAGGCCCTCGCGCCGGTAGTTGAAGCGGTTGTCGAGCACGAAGCCGCGCACCGTGAGGTAGTCCCAGTAGCCGGCCGAGTTGTAGGCGTCGGTGACCGAGGCGTCGAACTGCGTCAGGTCGGCGAGGCGGCGTGCGCCGCTGGTGCGCAGCTGCTGGCTGTCGATGATCGTGGCCGACAGCGGCAGCTCGCGCAGCGGCACGTCACCGAAGCCGCTGATGTCGGCCTGCGGCGCGGCGGCGCCGTCGTTCACGGTGACTTCGGGCAAGGCCTGCGATTGCGCATGCGCGCCGCAGGCACCGAAAGTAAGAAGGGCGGCGGCGAGCGCGCGCGAGAGCGGGGAGTGCGAGAAAAGTCGAGCGTTCATTCTGTGCGTTCAGGGGAAACCGGGGCGGCGTGCATCGCCGTCATCCATTGCGCGGCCGTGGCCTCGGGATCGTCGGCGGCGACCAGCGCGCGCACCACGGCGACCGAGCCGACGCCGGTGGCGAGCACCTCGGGCAGCCGCACGGCATCGACGCCGCCGATGCCCACCTGCGGGTAGCCGCGCAGCAGGCGCGCATAAGCTGCGAGTCGCGCCACGCCCTGCGGCGCGGTCGCCATCCGCTTGAGCGTGGTCGGGTAGATCGCGCCCATCGCGATGTAGCTCGGGCTCACCGCGTCGGCGCGCACCATCTCGGCGTAGCCATGGGTGCTCACGCCGAGCCGCAGGCCGGAAGTGCGCAACTGCTGCAGTTCATCGGGCGACAGCGCGTCGAGGTCTTCCTGCCCGAGATGGATGCCATAGGCCCCGGCCGCGATCGCGACCTGCCAGTGGTCGTTGATGAAGAGCAGCGCCCCCGTGCCGCGCACCGCGTCGACGGCGGCCTGCACTTCGCGTGCAACGGCGGCTGCGTCGTCCGACTTGAAGCGCAGCTGCACTGTCGGCACGCCGGCGCGCGCCATGCGGCCGACCCAGGCGGCATCCGGCAGCACGGCGTAGAGGCCGAGCCGTTCGGGGCAGGGCGGAAAGGCGTCGGCGCGCGCGGTCGGCGGAAACGGGCCCATGCCGAAATCGACCGGCGCATCGGGCCATGCCGATGCGTCGAACTGACTGAGCCGTTCGGTCTGCGCGCGCCACGCGTGGGCAAGGCATTCAGCATCGATCTCGATGAAGCCGAGCCCGGTGCAGGCCTGCTTCGCGCCGCGGTAGACAGCGTCGTCCGACGTGAAGTGCGGCGCGCCGCTCACGGCCGTGGATGTGGCAGCGCCGAAGCGCAGGCCGTGGGTCGCGACGATGGCTTGCGCCACGGCGCGGGCGTTGGAGGTGTCGACGGTGTTCATCGTGTTCACGGTGCGTGGTGCCAGAAGGGCGTGCCGAGCACGGGCGTGCTGGGTTGCGCGGCATCCTGCGCGGCCATCGCGCCGGCGCGATACGCAGTGCGACCGGCCTGCACCGCATCGGCAAAGGCGCCGGCCATCGCGACCGGTTCCTGCGCGAGCGCGACGGCGGTGTTGAGCAGCACGCCGTCGTAGCCCCACTCCATCACCTGGCAGGCATGCGAGGGCAGGCCGAGGCCGGCGTCGACCAGCATCGGCACCTTCAGCCGCTCGCGCAGCAGGCGCAGCGCATACGGGTTGACCGGCCCGCGTCCGGTGCCGATGGGCGCGGCCCACGGCATCACGGCCTGGCAGCCGACATCGACGAGGCGCTGGCACAGCACGAGGTCTTCGGTGCAGTACGGCAGCACATGGAAGCCATCGCGGATCAGCTGAGATGCCGCATCGACGAGGTTCAGCGTGTCGGGCTGCAGCGTGTAGTCGTCGCCGATGAGCTCGAGCTTGATCCACGGCGTGTCGAACAGCTCGCGCGCCATCTGCGCGGTGGCGACCACCTCCTGCACGCTGTGGCAGCCGGCGGTGTTGGGGAGCACCGGCACGCCCAGCTTGCGCAGCAGCTCCCAGAAGCCGTTGCCGAGGTCGCTGTTGCCGGAGCCCTGGTTGGCGGTCTGACGGCGCAGCGAGGCAGTCAGCATCGCGGGCTTGGCGCGCTGCACAGCTGCTTCGAGCACGTCGGGCGACGGGTAGCGCGCGGTGCCCAACAGCAGGCGGCTGTGGAAGGTCTGGCCGTAGAGGACCAGCGGATCGGGATTGGTCATGGGTGTCGTCTCCATCGTCTTGTCTCTGGTGCGTTCGTTCAGCCGCCCGTCACCGGGCGGATCACCTCGACGCGGTCGTCGGCGTGCAGCGGGTGCGTGGCATAGGCCGAGCGCGGCACGAACTCGCGGTTCACCGCCACTGCGAAAGGCGGCACGGCCTGCAGCACGGCGAGCGCGTCGGCGAGCAGCGCGCCCTCGGGCAGCGTGCAGGGCTTGTCGTTGATCAGGATGTTCATCGTTGCAAAGGTCGTCGTCATGCGTCGGGCACGTCCATGCCGAAGTCACGCGCGAGCGTGGAGCGGCCGTGCACCAGCAGCTCCATCGCCGCGTCGAGCAGCGCGGGCGCGATCATGAAACCGTGGCGGTACAGGCCGTTGATCTGCAGCACGCGCGGTTGCGGCTGGCGGATGGCCGGCAGGTTGTCGGGCAGGGTGGGTCGGCATTGCGTCGCGATCTCGACGATGCGCGCTTCGGCAAAACCGCTGTGCACCGCGTAGGCCGCGCTCAACAGCTCGAGCGTGGAGCGCACGCTGGCGGGCGACATGTCGTCCGACTCGATCTCGGTCGCGCCGATCACGAACAGGTGGTCGGGCTTGGGCGCGATGTACAGCGGGTAGCGCGGATGCACGAGGCGCGTGGGGCGCTGCAGCGTGACCTCGGGCGCATGCACGCGGATCACTTCGCCGCGCACGCCGCGCAGTGCGTTCCATTGCGGCTTGGCGCCGAGGCCGCGACAGTCGATCACCCAGTCGGGCTGGCCCGCCGCGCCGGGCGAAAAGTCGGACGGTGCACGCGGCGACTGCCAGTGCAGCGTCACGCGCGCATCGGCTTCGAGCGTGGCGCGCAGCGACGCCAGCAGCGCGCGGTTGTCGAGCTGGCCTTCGCCCGGCAAGTACAGGCCGCGGGCGAAGCGCGTGCCCAGCGAAGGCTCCAGTTCGGCGATGGCGGCGGGGGTGTCGAGTGCCTGCATCGGTGCAAGCTCGGGCACCTGCGCGCCGGTGCGCGCCAGCACGCCCGCGAGCCGCGTGGCTTCGGCGGCATCTTGCCGGTGCCACAGCACCAGCGTGCCTTCGCGCTGGAAGAACACGGGCTGCGCCAGCGGTGCGAGCAGCTCGGGCCAGCGCGACAGCGCGTGCTGGCCCATGCGCACGACCGACACCGGCGCAACGGCCGACTCGGCCAGCGGCGCGAGCATGGCCGCGGCCACGCGTGCGGCTGCGCCTTCGGCTTCGGGGCTGCCTGCTTCGTACAGCGCGACCTTGCAACCCGCCTGCGCGAGCGTGACTGCCATCAGGCGACCCATGAGGCCCGCGCCGAGGATGGCCGCAGATTGGAATGGCACGCTCATGGTCTTTCTCCGCGGCTGTTGCTCCCTCTCCCCTTGGGGAGAGGGCTGGGGTGAGGGCCGACGGCGATGGCGAAGGCCGTGCGCTCGCAAAGGCCCATGCCCTCACCCCGACCCTCTCCCCAAGGGGAGAGGGAGCAAGACCGCTGAGGCGCGGGCCAAAGCACGCGTCGCCGATAATTTTCAACATGACCCCCGCACCCACCCAACGCTACGCACGCGTGCTTTCCATCGCCGGCTCGGACAGCGGCGGCGGCGCCGGCATCCAGGCTGATCTCAAGACCTTCGCGGCGCTCGGCTGCTACGGCATGACGGCCATCACCGCGCTCACCGCGCAGAACACGGTGGGCGTCTCGGGCATCCACGGCGTGCCGCCCGATTTCCTGAAGGCGCAGATCCAGGCCGTGGTGGAAGACATCGGCGTCGACGCCGTCAAGCTCGGCATGCTGCACGCGCCCGAGGTGGTCGAGGTGGTGGCCTGGGCCATCGACCGCTACCAGCTGAAGAACGTGGTGCTCGACCCCGTGATGATCGCCACCAGCGGCGACCGCCTCATCGCAGCCGAGACCGTGCAGGTGCTGGTGCGCGAGCTGTTCCCGCGTGCCGTGGTGGTCACGCCCAACCTCGACGAGGCCGCCTTGCTGGTCGGCCATGCCATCGGCGGCATCGACGCGCTCGACGGCGCGGCGGACGAGCTGCTCGCGCTCGGCGCGAAGGCCGTGCTGCTCAAGGGCGGTCACCTGCCGGGCGACGAAGTGGTCGACGTGTTGCTGGAGCGCAGCGGCGCGCGCAAGCGGCTCGCGTCGCAGCGCATCGCCAGCCGCAACCTGCACGGCACCGGCTGCACGCTCTCGTCGGCCATCGCCGCGCACCTGGCACTGGGGTTGGCGCTGCCCGAGGCGGTCGAGCGCGCACGCGCGTACATCCTCGGCGCGATGAGCGCCGGTGCGAACGTACAGGTGGGCGCGGGCCACGGTCCGCTCAACCACGGCTTTGCGCCAGTGCCGACCCACCGCTTGCCGCTGTCGGCCGGCTGAGCCACGCCAGAACGAAAGTCGCCGCCAGCGTCGGCAGCGCCGAACCGAACTGCGGCGCCCACTTGGCCAGCGCGTGGTAAGCCGCAATGCCTGCGAGCCAGATCAGCGCCGCGCCCCAGTCGATGGTGCGCGTGCCGCCCGCCGACACGGCGTTCCCGCTGCCCAGTCGGCCGAGGATCACGCCGTAGAGCGGCACGAACACCGAACTCAGCAGCAGCAGGAAGGGTTCGAGCGTGTGCATCGGCAGCACCAGCGCGAGGCCGATGCACAGCACCGCCAGCAGCAGGCCCCAGCGCTTCACGCTCCAGCGCGGCAGCAGGCTGTGCGTGGACACCGAGCCCGAGTACACGTCGCCATAGGCGTTGTCGAGTTCGTCGATGAGGATCAGGCCCAGCGCTACCAGGCCACCCTGGGCCAGCAGCAGCGCCATGACCAGGCTGGTGCCCGGCTCGGCCACGCTCACGACCATCACGCCGAGCGCGTAGCACCAGATGTTGGCGAGCGCGTAGCCGATCCACGTGCCGCTGAACGCGCTGCCCAGACCGCCGGCGGCGCTGCGCTTGCCGTGGCGCGCGTAGTCGGCCACCAGCGGCAGCCACGACACCGGCATTGCAATCACCAGGTCGAGCGCGCTGAACATGCCCATGCTGCCGTTGCCAGGCCGTGCCCAGAAGGCGTCCAGGCCCTTGGCGTGCAGCTGTGTCGCGAACTGCCAGCTGAGCCACAGCAGGGACAGCACCACCAGCGGCAGCCCGAAGCGGCTCACGAAGCGGCGCACCAGCTTGACCATCGAGCCTGCGAGCAACGCCAGCAGCACCGCGCCCCACAGCAGCGTGGTCAGCACGCCGCCCCAGGCCGTGCCGAGTGCGGGGCCGAAGGCCTGCTGCCCGATGGCCTGCGTGCCCTCGCGCATGATCACGAGCTCGAAGGTGGTCCAACCTACCAGCTGCACGATGTTGAGCAGCACGGGCAACCGCGCGAAGGCGCTGCCGTAGGTGGCGTGCATCAGGCCGGCGCTGGCCAGCCCGGTTTCGCAGCCCAGCCGCGCGGTCCAGGCCAGCAGCCCGGCGCCGAGCAGCGAGCCCAGCACGATGGCCAGCGCCGCGTCGCGCGTGCCCACGGCCGGCACCAGGTAGGCGCCGATCTGCATCACCAGCAGCCCCACGCCGAGGCTGAACCACAGCGAGGCGTGGTCGTGCCAGCCGAAGACGCGCCGGGAGACGGGCAGGGGCGTGAGCGCTTCGTTGCCGGACGAAGCGGAACTGTCGTTGTCGTTGTGTGCCATCCGTTTGCTCCAGTGCAAAAGGTTTGGCAGGTGGGCGAGGCTCCAGTGGCGTGGCCGTCACGCGAGAGAACGTGAGAGGCCACCGGACCAGCTTCCCTGCGCGAGGATTACCTCAAGCCATGCAAATAAACATGGCGGAACAGGTTCAAAGGGTGTTTTCTCAGCCGGGCCGACAAGTCGGGCCAGCACCCCTAGCGAGCAACGATTCTAGGCGCTTGCGCGCGTCTGCGAAATATCTGGCCTATGCGACTACAGGCTGCGCGCTGTGTCGTTGCCAGAACATGCCTAATTCGAGAGAAAGAGCAGAGAACGACTCTTGCAACTCCCTGAGGTCGTGCGTGTGCAGTCGAGTCCTTTTATACGGCTGACGAGGATCTCCCACGAAAATTTTCCGTCGCTCGCTAGCCTCGCGCCCAAAATAAACAGTCCCGTGGGCCAGGTGATTTCGGCGCTTGGAACTTCTGGTGGCACTCTGTCGCAGGGTGGCCCAGGTTTTCTTTTCTTCTTCACCAACACGTTTCGAGTTGGTGACTACGGCATCAACCATGTCTAGCTTCGAGCGAAAACCAGTCGTCGAATAAAACGAGGAGGACATTGCCTCGTAGTCTGGGGACCTGATCAGACAGGCAAATATCGCGAACAGCCTGAGTTCGACCTCGGACCATATGGAAAAGCATTCGCCGTACGCGACATAAAACTCTTCGTATTCCAGCTTATCTGGAGTCGCCCCGTCGCCACGGTCGGCCGTCGGGCCAATGGGCATGAATCGAAACTGATTGGGTGCTGACATATCAAGTTGGAGAACGGGTTAACGGGCGGTTGGAGATTCGCTGCTTCCACATTGGTGGCACTCGCTGCATTAGCCGGCGAATTGTATTTGGCTCATAAAGCTCAACGCCCGCAATTGCGGGCGTTTTCTTCTTCAGATCCGAGAGATGCTCGGCCCGGTTCTTGTGCTCAGGTTTTCGTGGCGGTCTTAGCCAATGGCACGCTGAGCACGCGCAGGAAGCCTTTGCCCTGCAGCTGGTTGCGGTAGCAGTTCACCGCGACCGCTTCCGCCTCGCGCGCCACGTCGTCGCCAGCGCTGACTACTGTGCCGTCATCGAGCACGATGGCCAGCCGCGCCGGCTTCCCGTTGACGCTGACTCGCAAGCCCTCATGCGAAACCGCTGTGATGACCACGCCTTGAATGGCGCCGGTCTGCTGGTGGCCGATCATAGAAGTGACCCTTGTTGGCCCTCAGCCCGGGCGACCAGGTCGATGGCAATCTTCATGACGCGCAGGTACTCGGTCGACGGCCGCTTGTCGACCTCCTGGCCAGGACGATAGTGCCGCCAGATCTCGTTCTTCTGCGACTGGGGCACCATGGCCCAATGCCGGCCGCACATCAGGTGCTTGGGCGGGCAGGCCTTGCTGCAGCCCTCGGCGTGGCAGGTGTGGGTCATTGAGGCAGCTCCACGTCGAAGAACCCGAGCGCGCCCTTGAGCGGGATGAAGGGCAGCGGCTTGGCATCGCGCAGCACGAACCCGATGTAACCCATGTACCAAGGCGACCACAGCTGCACGTCGGTTTCGACCAGGTGCGCCGATCCGACGATGCCGCCGCGCTCGAGTTCGCCCGCCGGCGGCAGGATCTCGACCAGGTGCTTCAGGCGATGGTCGGTTGCGAGAAAGCGGCGCGCCTCCTGGTACTCGCGCGCCGTCATGCCCTTGCTGGCGTGCACGAGGAATTCACCGCGGTGGGCCGTCGACCAGGTCCGGTTCTCGACGTCCTTGTGGGCGTTCACGATGAGCCATGCCCACGGCTGGCGGATCGACAGCGCCTTCATGATCGTGCCTCGATCACGCGGCCGCCGGCGGCGCGCACACGGCCCTTGGCCAGGTCGATCGCCTTCACGGCCTCGGCGGAGCTGAGCTGCTCGAGCTGGAAGCGATGCAGTTCGACGGCGGCCTTCACGTCGTCCAGTTCTTGGTAGTACAGCGCGGTGGGGAACCACTCGCCCGTGGCCATGGCGCGCAGCTTGATGCCCTGCAGGGCTCGTTCGGCGGCCTCGAGGTGGCCGCGCATGCCGCGCACGACGCCCTTGTCTTCGATGGCGATCGCGATCTCGACGGAGCTGGCCAGGATCGACCATTGCAGCTCCGAGGCCACGCCTTCACGCAGCGCGGTCAGGCTGGATTCGATCGGGCCCAGCACCTGGCCGAGTTCGTGGGCGGTCAGCCGCGTGACCTTGCGCACGACCAGGCTCATCGTGTGGGCGGTCGGCGCGTAGCGTACGCGGCGGGGAGGGCGGCCGTGGCTCATGATGCGGGCACCTCGACCACTTCCAGCACCTCGGCGTCGAACTCGGCGATCTTCGGCCAGCGGCCCACGCGGCTGATACCGGTGAAGTTCACCTGCCAGCGCGGAGTGCCGGCGCCCATCACCTCGCCGCTGACCTTGCCTTCCTTGTCGAGGTAGGCGCTGTTCGCGCCGTGCGACATGGTCGGACGCACCCGCACGCGCTTGCCCAGGGCGATCGGCTCCTGCACCACCTTGCTGCGAGCCTCTTTCGGAAACGGCCATGCCTGCAGCGGAGTGAGCGAACGCGCGGCAGGTGCCGCGCCTTCCTCTTCAGCTGCGCCGCCAGGCGCCTGGACTGGTTCCCGAGCGGCGTCAGCCGCGCTTTCCTGCCCTGCGCCGTCAGGCGCCTGATCGATGGCCTGGAACGCGTCAGCGATCTGCGCCTGGACCTCCTCAGCCGAAGGCTTCCTCGCGCGTGGTTTCTGCGCCGCAGGCGGGGCGGTCGATTTTTTTGCGCCTTGGGCCTTTGCGCTCGCCGGCGCGCTGTCCTCGGACTTCTGAGCCTTGACCTTCGGCCGCGCGGCTTCCTCGAGTTCGTCCTTGACCGCCTTCTTGATCGGCGCCAGGTCGACCGCGTAGTCTTCGGCCACGGCCGCGATGCGCTTGGCCTCGATCGGCGTGCCGTTCGACCAGCTCACCAGCTGGAGCATGTCTTGCTGCATGAGCAGTAGGTACATCGCCTGTTCCGCGCGCAGGACGTCGGCGTTCGCGAGGTAGTCCTCGATGGCGGCCTGGTCTGCGACCTTGCCCAGCCCGAGCAGCTCGCACACGTGCTGCCGTTCATCGCCGCGCAGTCCGCTGAGCAGCTCCGAGGCGATCAGGCGAGCGACCTTCTCGCCGATCTCGCTGCCGTGGACGGAATCGGCCATGACCTGGTGCACCACCGCGATCGCGCGCTTGCGCCAGGTCTTCTCGTACTTCGCCGCGGCATTGCGCTTGGCCTCGTCGGCCGAGATGACGCGATCGCTGCGTGACTGCTGGGGCGTGATGCGGCCGCTTTCCTTGAGCAACTTGGTGACCTTCTCCGCTGGCGCCACTTCGATCAGTTCGCCGCCCTTGTGCGGGTTCTGCATGAGGATCGGCTCGGGCGCATCCTTGCCCAGGATCGTCTTGAGCATCTTGCTGCCGCCCACGCGTTCATCGGGCCGGTCGAGCCGCACGTAGCCGTCGATCTTGCCGTGCTCCCAGGACCACAGCTTCTTCGCCTCTCGCTCGCCGATGATCTTCTGCCCCCGCGCCTTGGCCACGGCGAGCACGGCCTCCTCGTGCGCGGCCGCCTTCGCATGGAAGCACTTCGGGTCGACGCACACGTCGGCACTGTCGACGTCGGCGAACAGATCCGGCGCCGCTCCCGTGCGCTTCGTGCAGTCCTTGCAGCTGCCGGCCTCCGGCACCAGCGAGGCGTCGGTGATCTTGAAGCGGGCTGCATCGAGCCGCAGCATGACGTTCTGCTGGGCCCAGCGCACGAAGGCTCGAAAGCTGGGCACCGCGTCGTTGAAGTCCTTGCGCGTGGCTTCCTGCAGGGCCTTGTGCTGCAGGGCTGCATCGGGGATGCGGGCGATCACCAGCGCGCGGCTGGCGTCGATCTTGTCCTCGTAGAAGGCCGCGCGTGCGTCAGAGGTCAGTTCGAGCAGCTTGAGCCGTGCATAGACGTAGCTGCGGCTCTTGCCCACCTTGTCGGCCAGCTGCTCCTTCGTGACGCTGGTTTCCTTGCACAGCCGCTCGTAGCCCTCGGCCTCTTCCATCGGGTGCAGGTCGTCGCGCTGCAGGTTCTCGATGAGCTGGACCTCGAGCACCTGCGCGTCGGTCATCTTCTTGACGATGGCCGGGATCTTGGCCCGGCCGGCCATCGTGTTCGCGCGCTTTCTACGGGCGCCCATGATGACCTCATGCGAGGGCAGGGGCGCGCCCTTGCGTCGGCCTTCGAACGTCTCGTGCAGCCGGCTCGCGGGCAGCACGCGGACCACGATCGGTTGCTGCACACCGTGCACTTTCACGCTCTCGGCGAGTTCCTTGAGGCGTGGCAGGTTGAATGTCTGGCGTGGGTTGGTCAGGCTTTCGACGACCATGTCGTCGTCGAGCATGACGAACTCGCCGTCATCGAGTTCGGTGTCCTCGATCGCCGCGCCGCTGTCGGCAGAAAATTCTTTGGTGGACATGGTTCAGCCTTGCAGCGTGTGACGCGTGATCGCGGTGATGCCGTTGCCGGGACCATCGCGGTGGACAGTGGACGGGGTGTGGCCAACTGCGGTCGGCGTGCCTGCGAGGGGGGGGGCTTCGAGGAACGGCGCGCTCGCCTGATTGGTGGCCCTGAGGTAGTCGACTTCGACCTTGGCGCTGTCGACCAGGACGGACGCCACCTGCGCGATCGCGCGGGCGCGATCGGGCTCCATGGGGTGCTCGCGGTTGCGCAGATCCGCGAGCGTGTCGAGCAGCTGCGTGCGCAGCTGGGTGATGTGGGGGGTGCTCATGACGATGACCTTTCCTCGTGCTCGCGAGCGATGCGGTTGACCTGGCGGGTGATGGCGCCCTTGAGCTGCACGAGCTTGGCCAGCTCGGGCGATCTGGCGCGGGGATGGTTGCGCTCGGCGCTCGCGCCGCGCGTGATGCACTCGAGGCGATCGACGGTGATCTCCTCGAGCACGTTGGTGCGCATGCCCGGCTTGAACACCACGATGTGGTCGTCGGGCACCGGGCCGTTGGCCGCGATCCAGACCACTCGGTGCACCGGATGCCAGCGCACATGGTTCGGGCCGGGCAGGTCGTTGGCCTTGACCTGGAGAACCAGCTGCTTCGAGCCGCTGCCGCCCGGCACCAGGCGCATGGTGCCGACCGGCACCCAGGTGTGCGGCCGCTGGCCGGGCTTGAATCGCGTCTCGGCGGACCTGCCGCCCGCGACGACGTGCTTCCCCTTGTTCCACGGCGTGTGGCCTTTCTGGAACCTCTTGGCCACCATCGCCTGGTGCTGCATGCCGCGCTGGATGCGGCCGGCCATGTCGCTCGCGAGGTACTCCGGCGACTTCGACAGCCCGAGGGCGTTGGCCTTCGCGTAGACCCGAGCGAGCGGGACGTCGAGCGCGCCGGCGACGACGGCCGATGCATAGATCGGGTACCAGTCGCGCAGCAGCTGGACCATCACAGGCGTCCAGCGCACGCGGTTCTGAATGATGCCGCGCGACTTCGTCATGCCGGCACCGTGACGGATGCGCCGGCAATGCCGGTCTCGGTGGACAGGAACTCGCTGAGCACCAGCTGCTGCAGGTGGCGCACGTCGTGGCTGTTCGCCAGAATCACGTCGGGCATGAACTCGCTGCCGTCGGTCGCGCTCACGTGCGAGCCCTCGGAGGTCGTGGTGCTGTTGATGCCTGGGCGCGTCACCTTCCAGATGTGGCCCCCGAGAAAGCGGACTGTGTCGGCTTCGTTCCGGAAGCGGCAGTCGGTGATGACGAACCGCTTCTCGCCGTCGCGTATGTAGTTGGCCAGGCGCTTCAGCAGCAGGCGTGCCCAGTAGTGCGAATGGGTGGCGCGCCGGTACTCGGTGCCCCACCACTGCAGGATCTGGCGCGGTGCGCGCGGCTGATCGAGCCATTCGTCAGCGGGTTGGCCGGAGCCATTGCGCGGAATCTCGATCCCACTGAGCGCGATGGCGGCGAGCAGCTCGCGCGGCGCGCGGCGCAGCGCCAGCGCGCTGATGGGGTGGTTCTTCGTGCTCGGGTGCGCGAGGTGCAGGATCTCGACGCCGAAGCCGTCTGCCACCTCGGCGCGCAGCGCGTCGGCGAAAGCGACTTTCCGAAAGCCGAGGTGCGCAACCAGGAGGTCGGCGATGGTGTCCTTGCCGACGCCGGCGTAGCCGGTCAGCGCGATGATGTGCTTCTTCATGGGTGGGCCTTGGGGGAGGGGAGAAGGGCCACCGAGCGCACGTCGGGCAGGCAGTCCCGGCGGATGCCCTTCAGCGGCGTGGTGATGGCGACGCAGGCACCCTTGTGCAGGGTCCCCGCCTTCGTCTGGGCCTTGCCGAACTCGGGCTTCGAGAACACGAGTTCGGCATGGACCTTCAGGTCGGCGCCGGACAGCGGCCGCAGGTCCATGCTGATGACAGGCACGTCGACGCCGTCGGGCCCGTGACGGGTGACGACTTCGGCGGCCTCGAGCAGAACGCCCTCGACGCGGAGGTGGAAGGCGTCCAGATCGGCGCCGGCCGGCAGCGGCGCGTCGCCGAACAGGTCGGGCTCGTGCGCCTGTGCAGACGTCTGCACGGCCGGGGCGATCACGGACGACCCCCGGGAACCTCGGCGAGCGCGAGGGCCAGCATGCACAGGGCAAGCGTGGCGACGACGCCCAGGCCGAGGCTGTAGCGCAGGATGGCGTGCACCATCTGCTCGAAGGGCGTGAGCGTGGGGCGCAGGGCCTCGCGCGCCAGGGCCTCGAAGGCCCGCGGATCGGGGCCGCGCTTCATGGTGCCGCCCTCGAGTAGCGCGCGGCCTGGAGGCCGCTGCACGCCGTGGAGGCGACAGCGGAGACGGCGCCGTCGGTGAGCCGGTTCGCGCCGTCGACCGTCGCGCCCCAGCCGTAGAGCGCGATCACGATGCACGTGGCCGCAAGGGCTTGAAGGATGCTCATGCGCGCGGTCCTCCGCTTTGCTTTTCGTCGCCGCGGCTACCATGGCGGCTTCCACACAAGGAGGAACCAGCGATGGACGGAACCGACGAATTCGATGGCCGCTTGACCACCCTGTACAAGAAGGCGAGGGCCAGCGAGACAGCGGCAGCAACCGACACGTACGAGCGCCTGCGCACGGCCAAGGCCATCGCGCGGTCGCTGTTGGACAAGCCGTCCAACGCTGACGTGTTGGCGGTGCTTGCGTCGCTCACTGCGGCCGGGATCGCGGGAGACAACTTGTCCGCGTCGACCAAGACGGTCGAGGGCGACTCCGCGTAGGGCAGGCGAAGCGACACCGCCAGCAAGCGCTGGCCTGGCTGGGGGACGTCGACCACGGCCGCCAGCAATGCATCCTTGCTGTAGGGGTGCTCAGTTCGTCCCCAGTTCATGCTGCGCTCCCGGTGGCCTTGGCGATCACGGTGCGGGCGGCATCAAACTCAACCGTTGCTCGATCGGCGACGCGCACCACACCGTGAAGTGCGGCGAGCATTTCGGCGATCAGTTCGTCGCGGTCATCGAACGGAGCCAACTCGTGCGCGGGGACATGCTGGCGCCAGATGCTGAGCGCCCGGTCTTCCTCATTGCGCGCTGGGACGACGATCGGGGCGTCGAGCACGATGTCGGCTTCCAGCACGCGATCAGAGTCGAGCGAGAGGCCGTGCACGATGCCTGTGACCCGCTGCCCCTTGTAGTCACGATGGCGAACGCGCTGGCCGATGTGCAGCGAGATCACGATGCCGTGCCCGGGCGTGTCTTGCGCGGCACTCACGCTGGCACCTCGACCAGGTTGCCAAAGTCGTCCACAACGCCGAGCCCGCTGGTGAACCACACGCGCCCGGCGTCGTCATAGCGCTGAGCGCTCCAGTGGTAGCGCCCCATGGCGTCGCAGCCGTGCTGTCGCCTTGTGAGAAACGCGAACTCCTTGCTGCCCGCGTGGCAGACAACGGTGCATTCGCTGTCGGCATACGCCAAGGTGCGCCCGACGTTTGGCACCTGCAGCATGTGCAAGCCGTCGGCGCTGACGCGGCGCAGCTGGTTGAGCAGCGGCGCGACGCGGTGCTCGGGGTCGTCCTCGAAGCCCTCGAGGAAGCCGATGCAGCTGTCGAGCAGGACAGCGATCGGCTGGGGGGCCGCGTGCGCGGCGGGGAAGGGAATGACCATTTCGGCCTCCGTCGTTGATGACGGGGTCGACAATACCTACAGGTAAATTACCTGTCAATACCCACGGGTAAACTTCTCAATCGCTGCGGCGGCGTTGCCGCATGAGGCCTGGGAAGGGGATGATCTGAGCGGATTTCTTGACTACTGGCTGGCCCTCTTCGGCCGAGCCGACTCCGAATCAGGAGGAATGAGCAGGAGGATTGTTCGTTCGATATGGTCGCGTTGGTCTGCGCTCAGCCGGTTGTATTGGTGGGGGGTTACGCGAACGAAGGGCCATGCCACGCCACGTGAGATCGGAGAGGGAGGGGCCGCGTTGTGGGCTTGGCCCGTGGCCTTTCCCTGGGCGCTTGGCATTGCAGCGCCCAGCGGGAGATCGAACCAATCGGGCTGCAGTTCGAAGGCCTTCGTGGCATTGCGCAGCGTTTGCAGGCCTAGATTCTTTCGTCCCTTCTTGCCGGGCTCGTACAGCAGCCTCGATACGTAGTCGGGAGACTTTTCCAACTTCGCGGCGAGAGCTGCTTGGGTGAGGGCCAGGTCGGCTTTCAACTCGAGAAGTCGTTGACGCCAGTGCTCGGTCAGATCCATACCTGAATTCTTCAGTCTGATTACCATAAGGTAAATGACCTGAAGGTATTGACCTCATCTATACCCACGGGTAAAGTGCCGGCCTTATGGACACTTTGCGCGCCTACTTGAGCAGCCTCTCGACCGCCGAACAGGCGGCCTACGCGAAGCGCTGCGGGACTTCGATCGGATACCTCCGCAAGGCGATATCGAAGGGGCAGCGCCTGGGGGCGACCCTTTGCATCAGCCTGGATCGCGAGAGCGGCCGGGCCGTGCGTTTCGAAGACCTGCGGCCGGATTCCGACTGGAACTATGTGCGCAGCACTGCCGACGGTGCAGACGTGTGCATGGCCGGCGTCGCAGCCGAGGAGGGCGCTTGATGTCAGTCCCTGAAGATTTCCCGTTTGCAGACCGGGCAAGCCCAGTTGGAGAAGGAGTCGCCGGTATCGGTGAACCCGAGCACTGCCTTGACCCCCTTGTGAAAACAAGGCTGGCAGACATAGTGCACCGGCTCTGCATCGACTGGGTTCCCCGTACCGGAGGCCTCGACTTTGGACTTCAGGGCGAAGTTCCCCTTGGCGATTTCGACAAGCGAGTAGCGGCCGCGCTCCTGCAGGGCTGTCTCCAATTCCAGGTTCTTCTGCTGAGCATCGACCAGTTGCTGCTGCAGAGCCCACGCCGCCCCGGAGATAGCGAAGAGGCGCTGCTGCGCGTCGAGCAACTTGTTGTTCATCTCGACGACGGCCTCCGAGAGCTTGTTCGCGTCGCGCACGCCAATGGCTGCGTTGCCGAGGTCGTATGTCGCTTTCAACGAGCCGACGAGTCCGCTGATCAGGGTGAAGTCCATGGCTGAAATGTACTTCGCTACCTACTGTTGCGAGCGGGTGCTGGCCGGGGAGGGCGCCTGACATGTGGCCCTTTACCAAGAAGGCCGTAGAGCCCATCCATCTCGAAGCACTCGTCGCGCCGCCCGGCAGCACGGTGGTCCTGCGCAGCCCGCGGCCTTTGAGTCCTGAGCAGAGGGCTGACTTGAGGGCGTACGCAATGAAGCGACGCAACGAGGTCGGCGTGCACATCGTGCTGCTCGATGGGGAGTGGGAAGCCGTCGTTATCGGAGCGCCTGAATGAGGCTGGCCAACGCCCCCACGGCGCCGATCACTGCGGCCGTCAACGCCCAGCCGTTGCGGCGCATCCAGCGCGCTGCCTTTCGTAGCGGTGGAGCTACGGGATACCCCAGGGAAGTCCACATGGGCCCGCTGAACGCGTCCGCGATGCGCTCGTCCCAATGCTTCGCCTTCCAGCGCTGCCAGATTGATTTCTTCTCCATGCGCGGATTGTCGTCCGACGCACAGGCTGAGGGCATCTGAGATGAAGCCCAAGAAGCCCATCGCCTGGCGCCGCCGCATGGAGGCTGGCGTCCTTGCTGCGAGTCGGTCAGCGCATGTCGGCTGGCACTTCACCACCGGAGAAGTCGCCACCGCGCACATGGTGCGTGAGGCGGTGCGTGCTAGTGAGCGCGTTCCGGGGCAATCGAAAAGAGCGTGTCCCGGAACAGGTTGCGCGATTCGTCCGGAATGGTCGTCACGAGTGACAGCTCGAGATACGAATCTGCGAGCCCTCTCAACGAAGCGGAAAGCCCTGCTGGTGCTCCTGCGTAGAGCATTTGGAGCGCTGCGTGGTGTGCTGCGTCGCGGATTCTCATCCGATTGAGCTCGGCCGTGATCTCTTCCAAGTTCATTTTGTCCGCCCCTCGCGGGGTCCGTGTTGTGGAACTCGGACTCTACCCCGCGAGGGTGCGGGCACCCCTTTCCCCCCGCCGCCGACCACTTCGGCGCGCCTGCTTGCCATTTCCCTTCTCCTCCTTCGCCGCGCGCGGGCAGGTGCGCGGTGTTGGGCATGCCGAGGCGGCGGGGTCTTTGTGTTGTTGTCATGGCCCGAGTCTCTCCAGTCCGGAGCGCGACGGCTATGGCGTTTTTTGAGTTCGACGGATATGAACGTACCTGACGCACTGCGCCGCATGACGAAGACCTACCCGGGCGGCACCCTCGCGCTCGCGCGCCGGATCACCACGTCGGAGAAGGCCGCCTCGACGATGGACAAGGAGCTGCGAGGAGCGCCGGGCTTCAAGCTGGGCGTCTTCGATGCGCTCGAGATGTCGGCCCTGTGCATCGAGATGCGCACGCCGGGCTCCCTCGACTTCATGACGGCGCTGGCCGCCGAGCTGGGCGTGTTGATCATCCCGCTACCGAGAACGGAGGGCGCGAACACGCCAGAGGCGGTTCGTGCGCTGGCCAGCCACTCGAGCCAGTCTGCGGCGCTGCTCGCCGAGGCCTGCAATTCGCTCGCCGACAACGACATTTCGGACAACGAGCTGCTGCGATGCCAGCGGCGAGCAGCTGATGCGGTCGCCAGCATTCAGGCGCTGCTGCAGGCCATGGCCGAGATCAACCTGGCGGGCAAGCCGCAGGGAGGCGCATGAGGCCCGCCGGCGAGGTTCGGCAGGTGCTGTTGAAGGCGGCGGAAGAACTGACGACGGCCGACAAGTCGCCCACGCTGCTCGAGATGGCCTGCCACGCGAAGGTCGGGTTCATGGACGCGCGCCGCACCGTCAGCAACATGAACCGCGCGCGCGTCCTGGTCGTGGTGCGCACGCGCAAGGTTCCGTACCGGAATCGGCCTGTGGCCGAGTACGCCCCGCGTCAGCAGATCGAAGCCCTCCGCATCCAGTGCACGCCCCTGCTCGAGATGTTCGCGAGCTGGGCAACCCCCATCGTCTGACGCATGACAGACAAGTCTCAGCAGCGCCCCGATATCAACTTCGCGGCACTGGCGGATGCGCTGCTTTCGCAGGCGAAAACTCTCGTTGCGCAGTGGCTGCCCGGTGGCAAGCTGGAGAGCGGTGAGTGGGCCGTACACAGCATCTGGCGCACCGAGAAATCGGCAAGCCTGAAGGTGTGCGTCGAGGGCGTGAACATCGGGAAATGGGCCGACTTCGGTGGTGACCAGCGCGGCAACGACCTGATCAGCCTCTACGCTGCGATCCACGGCCTGAACATGGGCCAGGCGGCCAAGCAGCTCGCGCAGGACTACGGCCTGGAGCGAGAAGCGAACATCGTCACTTCGGCGAGCGGCGCGCCGCGGCCGCCGCCTCCACCGGCGCCACCTGCGCCGCCGCCTTCGTCACGGCCGGAGCGAGAGCCCGAGGGCTGGACAACGCAGGTGCCCGTGCCCGAGAACGCGCCGGCCGCGACTTTGCGCCACCACTACCGCACGCACGCCGACATCGACCACAAGGCCGAGTACCGCGTCGACGGCTTCCTGCTCGGCTACGTGGTGCGCTTTCGCACCAGCGATGGCGGCAAGGAGACGTTGCCGTACACCTGGTGCGTGAGCGCGAGGGACGGCGGCGCCCGGTGGCACTGGCGGCAATGGGACGCGCCGCGGCCGCTGTACTACCCCGGCGGCAAGCACCCCGAGGGCCGCACGGTCATCCTGGTGGAAGGCGAGCGGAAGGCCGAGGCGCTGCAGCAGCTGCTCGACGCGGGCGCGCCAGGTGTGTACTGCGTGGCCAGCTGGCCGGGCGGGTGCAAGGCCTGGAAGAAGGCGCACTGGAAGTGGCTGGCCGGCGCCACGGTGCTCCTCTGGCCCGACTGCGACGGCAAGCGCGAGATCCTGAACAAGGCCGAGCGCGCGCAGTGCGGTGATGACCCGATGGCCCTGGCCGCCGCGCAGGCCATGAAGCCGCTGCTGCCCGCGGCCAAGCAGCCGGGCATGTCGGCCATGCTGGGTATCGGCGCCACGCTCCAGTCGGCCCATGCCTGCACCGTCAGCATGCTGCCGATCCCCGAGCCGCTCGACGTGCCCGACGGCTGGGACTGCTACGACGCCATCCACACTGACGGGTGGGACTTCGACCGCGTGCTGGCCTTCTTCGGCGGGGCCGAGCGGCTGAAGACGGTCGACCTGCTGGAGGCCGCGCCGGCGCCGGGCGTCGAGCAGGAAAAAAAATCGGACCCTCCAGCTGCCGCAGGGGCCAAGTCCGAGCTGCCCTGGTGGTTGGAGATGTTCGTCGACGAGAAGACCGGCTCGGTGCGCATGACGCGCAAGACGGTCATCGCCTGCCTTCGCAACGACCCGGTGCTCGAGCCGTGCCTCGGCTTCAATCAGCTGAGCGGCGAGATGTCGACGCGCACCGCCTGGCCGTGGCGCTCCGCCGGCGGCCCGATGGACGACAACGACGATCTCCGTCTGAGCGACTGGCTGAGCACCACCTACCGCGTGCCTGGCGCTGCCCGGGCGGCCGTGACCGAGGCGATACACACGGTGGCCGACTCTCGTCCCTTCCACCCCGTTCGCGACTACCTCAATGGCCTGAAGCATGACGGCAAGCCGCGATCCGAGAAGTGGCTCATGCACTGCGCGCAGATCGACCCGTCGACCTTGACGCCCCAGCGGCTGAAGTACTTCCAGATGATCAGCAAGTTCTGGCTCATCGGCATGGTGGCTCGCATCATGGAGCCGGGCTGCAAGTTCGACTACTCGCTGGTCCTGGAAGGCCTGACGGGCCGGCGCAAGAGCACGCTGGCAGAGGTGATGGCAGGCAAGGACTGCTACAGCGACACGCACTTCGACATCGGCGGCAACAAGGACGGCTTCGACCAGCTGCAGGGCCTGTGGGTCTACGAGCTGTCGGAGATGAGCGCACTGCGCAAGGCGGACTCGGAACAGGTCAAGGCATTCTTCTCGAGCTCGAGCGACCGATACCGGGCCAGCTACGGGCGCTACGTGCAGAACCACCCGCGCCAGTGCGTGATCATCTGCACGACCAACAAGCGGCAGTACCTCTACGACACCACCGGCAACCGGCGCTTCTGGCCGATCTGGATCGATATGCCGCTGCGCATCGAGTGGTTCATGCGGTGGCGAGATCAGCTCTTCGCGGAGGCTGTGGCGCTCTATCGCGCCGGCGGCGAAGCGGGGCGGTTCGCGCCCACGCTCGAGGAGGAGCAGCTGTACTTCGTGCCCGAGCAGGAGCTGCGCCTGGTAGAGACCGGCGTGCAGGGCGAGCTGCTGCGCCTTCTGACCCGCCCGGGCGCTGCGTCGACCGACAAGGGCGACACGATGCTGGTGAACGAGCTGTGCAACTTCGTGACGATGCCGATGCTGATTCGCGCACTGGGCACGGACGTGGGCAAGAGCACCGCGCAGCTGGAGTCGCAGATCCGAGGCTGGCTCGATGCGCAGGGCTGGGAGCGCAAGCGCTCCCCGGTGCCGATCGCAGGCTCGCGCCCGTATGGCTGGGTGCGACCGAAGAACTGGCCACCAGAGCCGCCAGCTGAAGCCAATGCAGCGCCGGGGCCGGAGAGCCCGAAGCCCGGCAACGACGACGACGACGACAGCCGCCACGCGCAGGCGGCTTCAACGCAGGACGATGATGACGTGCCGATCTGAGCAGCGAAGGCCATGCGCGGCCGAAAAGCTCAGTGCACGACAAATGCGCTGTGCCGCATCACCCATGGGAGGCGAGATTCGCGATGGGTGCCGGGAACCGGCGGGGGCAGTGCGCCTCCGATGTGGCGCAACCGCAGGGAAGTCATCGCATAGCCCCATGACGTAGCCCGATCCGTCCATCCGTCCATGCGTCTGCATGGAGACCTTGCGGCGCCGTTTCTCCACAACGGTCAGTCGAGGCCGCTGCATTGTCGCGGCGCGGATGGTCACCAATGCGCAGGCATGCGTATGTGGGTGGGCAGGCGGGCGCTCGCGCGCTCGCGCCCGAGCCCGAACTTGTGTGTGTTGTCTCTATAGAAATCAATGGACGGATGGACGGAAAGGACGGATCAGCATGACTCAGGCAGCAAAGAAGGTCGATATGCGCAGTGCCATGCCGAAGACGGCATCGATGGTCGATATGCGCCGCGCTGAGTGGGGCAAGGAGTACGTGCACGCCATGATCAAGCGAGGCGTGGCTGGCGAGCCGAACTGCTTCTATGCCGCTGAGGCAGGCCACACGCTCGGCACGCCGTTCGCGGGCCCGATCGCCGAAGACGTGGCCTGGCACATGGTCACGTTCGGCGTCGACGCGATGTGCTTCTTCCAGGCTCCGAAGGCGACCGATGGCACGCATTGAGTACATGCGGCTTCGGCTCAACAACTGGGCGCTGTGGAAGGTGCGCGAGTCCAGCGGTGGCCTGGGCTGGAGCACCCAGTCGGTCCTGCTGAGCGAGCCTGCCAGCGGCTACCGCGAATCAATCATCCCGATTGACGATGTCGACGCCGAGCTGACCAACACCGCGGTCGAGGCGCTGCGGCCTGCGCGACAGCACCTGTACGACACGCTGCAGCACGTGTACCCGCAGGGCTACACGCTGGCCGGCGCGGCCGCAGCGCTCGGCGTTGCGCCGTCGACGATCAGCGCGAGGCTTGAGCAGGCCGACATGGCCCTGATGCTGTGGTTCCGTGAGCGTCGCGAGAAGGCGCAGGCAAAAAGGAGTTTTACGACATAGAAGGTTTCGGTACATTTCAGGCACTCTGAGTGACACGTACCTGGAACTCATGCATCCGAGCCCGGCAGCACCCGCTGACCGGGCTTTTTCATTGGGGGTGTCGAATGGCATCAGCAGCACCGAGGCCGTGCACCCATCCCGGCTGCGGGCGATTGGTGCGCGATGGCAGCGGCCGTTGTGTGCTTCACCCTGCGCCGATGTGGCTGAAGAAGCCGAATGCAACGAAGCGCGTGACGGGCCGGCGCCTGCAGGCGATGCGCGCCGCGCTGTTCCAAGAGAACCCGCTGTGCGTGACGTGTCAGGCGCTCGGCCTGGTGGTGCTGGCAACGCAGCGAGATCACATCCTGTCGCTCGAAGAGGGCGGCGCTGACAGCGTGGAGAACACGCAGGGGCTGTGCGAGCCGTGCCACGAGGCCAAGTCGCTCGCCGAGGCGCTCAGAGCCCGCACGGGCCGCTCTCGCGGGCCCTGATTCGCCTCTGGCTCAATAATGCAACAGTGTTGCGTTTTTGCGACGGTAGGGGGGTCAAAAGTCCGGCCCCTCCCAAAGGGAAACCGGGCGTCTAGTCGGATTTTTACGCGCGCAAGTTTCGGGGGGAGGGGGTACCTCCACCGAGGGGTGCAACCATTTTTTTGAAGGATTTTTGAGCCATGACAGGATCGCGAGGACCGCTGCCGAAGCCGAATGTGCTGAAGCTGCTGTCCGGGAACCCGGGCAAGCGCCCGCTCAACCTTGCAGACGGGGTGAACCCGCGCGTTGAGATCCCGAGCGCGCCGCGTCATCTGGGCAAGGAAGCCGCGAAGGAATGGAAGCGCATCACGCCGCTGCTCGAGGAGCTGGGCTTGATCAGCGGCCTCGACCGTGCGGCACTGGCGCTGTACTGCCAGGCGGTGGGCCGTCTCACCGAGCTGGAGATGGCATTCAACGCCAAGGTCAAAGGGCACACCGACAACGGCATGGACTACGCCGAGGCTGTCTACCAGGTGAGCCACGGCCTGACGCCGAATGGCTTCGCCCAGCAGTCGGTGCTCTTCCAGATCCTGCGGGCTCACCGCGAGGAAGTGAACCGGTATCTCGGCCACTTCGGCCTGTCGCCCTCGGCACGCGCACGCGTCACGCCGTCCAACTTCCTGCAGCCGGATCTGCCGGGCATGCCCGAGGCGCCGACGCCGGGCGCCGGCTTCGCCAAGTTCGCCCAGCCACAGCGATGACCTACCACGTGGAACGCGCCGCGCAGTACATGCGCGACGTGGTCGCGGGCGTTCGCCCGGCAGCGAAGTGGGAGAAGCTGGCCGTGAAGCGCCAGCTCGCCGACCTGGCGCGCGCGCAGGGCGACGGCTGGCCCTGGCGCTTCGACCCGGAGCTGGCGAGCAGGCCGTGCGAGTTCATCGAGCTGCTGCCGCACATCAAGGGGCAATGGGCACGAGACCGGAAGCTGTTGTCGCTGGAGCCGTGGCAGTGCTTCATCCTGACAACCGTGTTCGGCTGGGTGCACAACGTGACCGGCCTGCGGCGCTTCCGCGAGGCCTATATCGAGGTGCCGCGCAAGAACGGCAAGTCGGCGCTGTCGAGCGGCGTGGGCCTGTATATGCTCGCGGCCGACGGCGAGGAGGGCGCAGAGATCTACAGCGCGGCTACGACGCGCGACCAGGCGCGCATCGTCTTCGACGATGCGAAGTTGATGGCCGAGCGCACGCCCGGCCTGCGCACGTACTGCGGCGTCGCGATCATGCAGCACTGCATCACGGTCGCGAACACTGCCAGCAAGTTCTCTCCGCTGGCCGCCGAGGGCAGCACGCTGGACGGCCTGAACGTTCACTGCGCCGTGATCGACGAGCTGCACGCACACAAGACCCGCGCCGTGTATGACGTGATCGACTCCGCGCGCGGCGCGCGCACGCAGTCGCTGCTGTGGAGCATCACGACCAGCGGCAGCAACCGCGCCGGCATCTGCTACGAGCGGCGCACGCACATCACGAAGATGCTGCAGGGGGTGATCGTTGACGAGACCACCTTCGGCATCGTGTACACGATCGACGAGAAGGACGATCCGCTCGACCCGGCGAACTGGGCGAAGGCGAACCCGAACTGGCTGGTGTCGGTGCTGCGCGATGACATGGAGGCTGCGGCGCGCAAGGCTTCGGCCATGCCGTCGGCGATGGCCGGCTTCCTGACGAAGCGCCTTGACGTCTGGGTGAGTTCCGACAGCGCCTGGATGGACATGGTCGCATGGGAAAAATGCGCCGACCCAAGCCTGCGGCGCCAGGACTACGAGCATCTGCCGTGCTGGATTCCTCTGGACCTGGCCAGCAAGGTCGACGTCGCGGCCGCGCCGATCCTGTTCTACGACCGTGAGATCGACCACTACTACCTGTTCAGCCGGTTCTACCTGCCAGAGCGGGCGATCGAGCGCTCGACGAACAGCCAGTACGAGGGCTGGCGCCTGTCGAAGCACCTGAAGGTGACCGAAGGGGACGTCACCGACTTCGACGTCATCGAAGACGACCTGCGTGCAGACGTCTCCACGCTGAACGTCGAGGAACTGCCCTTCGACCCTTGGCAGGCCACGCAGCTTGCGAGCCACCTGCTGAGCGAGGGCGCGCCGATGGTGGAGTACCGCCAGACGGTGCAGAACATGAGCGAGCCGATGAAGACCTTCGAGGCTCTCGTGCTGCAAGGAAAGATCACGCACGACGATAACCCGATGATGAACTGGATGCTCAGCAACGTCGTCTGCCACCGGGACGCCAAGGACAACATC
Organism: Variovorax sp. EBFNA2; assembly: GCF_033802765.1. Lineage (NCBI taxonomy): Bacteria > Pseudomonadati > Pseudomonadota > Betaproteobacteria > Burkholderiales > Comamonadaceae > Variovorax > Variovorax sp. EBFNA2. The sequence continues at coordinate 3,567,948 of NZ_CP138496.1, read as the reverse complement.
TACCCGCGCAAGGAGCGCGAGGAAAACAAGATCGACGGCCCCGTGGCGGTGATCATGGGCTTCGGCCGGGCCATAGCTGTTCGAGTGGCAGAGAACCTCGACGACTTCATCAACGAACCTATCAGCAGCTAATGGCCTACAGCCTCGCATCCTTCATCGGTTGGTTTGGTTGGGGCAGCGGCGCCCTGGCCGAACGAATCGGGCAGCAGCAGCTGCAGCCGGCCACCGCCATCGTTCCCAACCAGCCGAGCCAGGGCGTCGACAGCGCGCTGCAGATCAGCACGGTGTGGGCATGCATCGATCGCCGCGCGACCCTGATCGCGAGCTTGCCGTTCTTCGCCTACGACCAGACCAACGGTCAGAAGACGTTGGCCAGGTCCAGCCGGCTGTTTGGCCTGCTGCACGAGTCGCCGAACGGCCGAATGACCCCGTTCGAGTTCTGGCGGGCGATGATGATGAACCACGATCTGCGGGGCAATGCATACGCCCGCGTCGACCGGGATGAGCGCACAGGCGAGGCCATCTCGCTGTGGCCGATGCCCGCTGACCAGGTGGAGGTTCGCGTCCTCGACGACGGGACCATGGTCTATGCCTACCGACTCGGCGACGACCTGGCGGTGCTCGCCGAATCCAGCGTGTTGCACCTGAAGAACCTGGGCAACGGCACGATGGGGCTGTCGAAGCTTGAGTTCATGCGGGCATCGATGAACGAGGCCGTCTCTGCGCAAGGCGCTGCGACCACGTGGTTCGCGAATGGCGGCAAGCCGACCGGCGTGCTCATGATCGACCGCCTGCTGACGAAGGAGCAGCGCGCAACGCTCAAGGTGAACTTCGCAGACCTGGCCGACGGCTCGACCTCGCGGCTGAAGGTGCTCGAGGCGGACATGAAGTACGCGCAGGTCAGCATGACGCCGGAGCAGCAGCAGCTGCTCGAGACGCGCAAGTACGGCGTCGAGGAGCTGTGCCGCTGGTACGACACGCCCCCGGTGCTGGTGCACCACGCCAACGTGACGGCATGGGGAACGGGCATCGAGCAGATCTTCGACGGCTTCTACAAGCTGACGATCCGGCCGATGGCCGTGAACATCGAGCAGGCGGTGCGCAAGCGGGTGATGACACCCGCGCAGCGAGCGCGCATGGCGATCGAGTTCAACCTCGACGCGCTGCTTCGCGGAAACGCGAAGGACCGGGCCGAGATCGCGGCCAAGAAGGTGCAGAACGGGCTGGCCACCCGCAACGAAATGCGCCAGCTCGAGAACGAGCAGCCGCTGCCGGGCGGCGACGTGCTGACCGTGCAGGCCAACCTGTTGCCGATCGCACTGCTCGGCAAAGTCAAACCAACCATTTCCGGAGGCACAGATGCTTCTTCGCAAGACCCTCAAGCTCAGTGATGTCAGCCTGAAGATGGAGGGCGAGACCGGCAAGTTCTCCGGCTACGCCTCTGTCTTCGGCGGCGTCGACAGCTACGGCGACACGCTCATCAAGGGCGCCTTCGAGTCGACGCTCCGCACCTACGGCAAGCCGAAGATGTTCTTCAACCATGAGTGGTCGATGCCGATCGGCAAGTACCTGGTGGCCAAGGAAGACGACCACGGCCTGTTCGTCGACGGCGAGTTGACGCCCGGCCTGGGGCTGAGCGCCGATGTGCGCGCGGCCATGGTCCACGGCACGCTGGACGGGCTGAGCATCGGCGGCTACGTGAAGGCGGGCGACTACGAAGACACGGAGCAGGGTCGCGTCATCCGCAAGTGGACCAAGCTGATGGAAATCTCGCCGGTCGTGTTCCCGGCCGACGGTGCCGCGCGCATCGACGCGGCCAGCGTGAAGGGCGGCGACTTCGTGGAGATCATCGAAGGCATCGAATCGATCCGAGATCTTGAGAGCTTCTTGCGGGATGCAGGCGGCCTCAGCAAAGGGGCCGCCGTAGCGCTGGTGGCTCGCGTCAAGAAGGTGATGGGCGTCGTGGGGGAACCCGACGTCAAGACCATCGAGGCGAAGGCTCTGACCGAGCTGCACGACCGGCTCGCCCGGATCTCGCAGATCGGCGCATAGCAGCGCGCATTCCGCAACCAGCAGCCGCCCACGGGCGGCTTTTTTATTTCTGAGAGGTAATTCACATGAACCGCATCCGTACCCGTTCCATCCTCGGCCTGGCCGTCTGCGCCCTGGCCTTCGTATCGATCACCGCGCAGGCCGCGGGTGTCGATGTTGTCGGCTTCGTCGCCGCGCACCCGAACCTGTTCGCGACGCTCGGCCTCATGGGCATGGTCGGCGAGATCGATCTGAAGACCGTGACGCAGCAACTCGACAAGATCGAGACCAACCTGAAGGCGATGTCCGACAAGGCCGAGGGCGAAATGAAGACCCTGGGCAAGGTCAGCGAAGACACGAAGACCGCGCTCGACAGGCTGGGCACTTCGCAACGCGAGTTCGCTGATCGGCTCACGCAGCTCGAGCAGAAGGGCCTCGTGACGCCCGAGCCGAAGCTGGTCGAAACCTGGGGTTCGCAGGTGGTCAAGTCCGATTCGCTGAAGGCCTTCCAGAACGGTGGTGCGCAGAAGGCGCGCATCGAAGTGAAGAACACGCTCGTCGGCTCCGACGCCACGGTGGCCCCTGATCGCCGCGTGGGCATCGTGGCCGGTGCCGCGCAGATGCTGACCATGGAATCCTTCCTGAACTCGCTGCCGACCTCCAGCAACGCGATCGAGTTCACGAAGGAATCGTCGTTCACCAACAACGCGGGCGAGACTGCTGAAGGTGTGGCCAAGCCCGAATCCGCGATCACCTTCGCGCTGGTGAACATGCCGATCTCGACCGTCGCGCACTGGATCAAGATCAGCCGCCAGCTGGCCGCCGACAACGCGGCGCTCGCCGCGTACGTGAACAACCGCATGCGCTATGGCGTCAACCGCAAGGTCGAGACGCAGCTCGTGACCGGTGACGGGGTTGCCCCGAACATCTCGGGCATCTTCGATGCCGGCAACTTCACCGCACACGGCATCGCCGACGCGGCGCTGGGCACGGTGCTGAAGAAGGTGGTCCTGATCCGCAAGGTGATGGCTGCCTCGTGGGCCGCGGGCTACCCGGCCGACGCGGTGCTGCTCAACCCGATCGACTGGGCCGAGATCGAGATCGAGTTGCTGGTCACGCCTGGCGGCCAGTCGCGCGTGTCGGTCGACGAAGCCGGCGTGACCCGCCTGTTCGGCATCCCGGTGATCCAGTCGGTGGGCGTCGCCGCTGACACCTTCGCCGTCGGCGCTTTCGGCCAGGCCTACACGGTCTACAACCGCGAGGGCGTGACGGTCGAGCTGTCGGAATCCGACGCCGACAACTTCACCAAGAACCTGGTGACGATTCGCGCGGAACGCCGGCTTGCGCTGGCGACCGAAGTGCCGGCCGCTGTGCGCGGCGGCGACCTGACCCCGGCCTGATGACGACGGGGTGGCTCCAGCAGCCACCCCATTCCATCGACAAGCTCTTCAAGGAGAAACACATGCGAGTGAAATTCATCAAGTTCGGCTCGAACAGCGCCGTCGGCGGCTTCGCACCCGGCGACGTCGCGACGGTGTCGGACGAACTGGCGAAGCACCTGGTCGACGAGGCCGGTGTTGCCAAGTACGACGACGGCAAGGCCGTGGCCACGGCTGCGCCCGAGAAGAAGCCGTCGGACGGGCTCACCATTCCGCAGCTGCGCGAGGCGCTTGCGGCTCTGAAGATCGAGATCCCCGAGGGCACCACGCTCAAGGCCGATCTCGCGGCGCTGCTCGACGGCGGGGCCCCGCAGTGAGCATCACGCCATTGGCCGACGTGAAGGCGGCGCTGCGGTACATCCACAGCGCAGACGACGTCATGCTGCAGAAGCACCTGGATGCCAGCGAATCGGAGATCTGCCGGTTCCTGAATCGCACCCAGCTGCCCACGCTGCCGCAGGACTTCCCGCCCCTGTACGACGCCAGTGGCGTGCTCCAGCCCGAGATCGTGGCCACGCCCGCCAATGTCGCCCCCGAGGTGTTTCCTGCGGTGTGCCTGCTGGTGCAGGCGAAGGTTGATGCCGCATCGCCCGAAGACATCCCGGCGCTGCGCAAGGCCGCCGAAGGCATGGTGATGCCGTACCGCGTGGAGATGGGAATCTGATGCTCGCCCCCAAGTACCGCCACCGCGTGACGATCCAGGACCAGGTGTCCGTGCAGGACCAGTCCGCCGGCGACGAAACGCTGCAGTGGGTCGACGTTTACGTCGACGTGCCCGCCGAGTGCCTGACTGGCGCCGGCCGCGAGGCGATTCATGCGCAGACGGTCGAGGCGCCCACGGACGCACGCATCAATTTCCGTTGGCTTCCCGGCGTCGAGCAGCGCATGCGCGTCGTATGGGACGGCGCGAACTACAACATCACGGGCATGGACACCGACAGCACCGGCCGCCGTGAGTTGCGGCTGAAATGCCAGAAGGGGCTGACCGATGGCCGATAACCTGCTTCGCGGGGCCAGCCGCGTCGCCTTAGCCGCAGCTGGAGCGCCCCATGGCTGACACCGAAACCATGAAGGGCCTCGACGGCGTGCTGGCCAAGCTGAAGTCACTGCCACCCGCGGTGGTGAGCCAGCGCGGCGGGCCCGTGAAGACGGCGCTGCGAAAGGGTGGCGTCGTCATCCAGAAGGCCGCGCAGTCCCAGATCCGACGCGTGACGCAGAACACGGAGGAGGCGGGCTACGAGAGCACCCTGACCCTCGAGAAGGCCGTTGTCGTGCGGCGCGACCCGAACCCCCAGCGCAGCGGCGCGAACGAGCGCTATCGCGTACTGGTCAGCCGCAAGAAGTACGACGGACGCGACACCAAGGCCATTGCGACCGGTCGCTACCTGGAGATCGGCACCGAGCAGCAGCCGGCCGAACCCTGGATGACGCCGGCTTACATGAGCGCGCGCCAGAAAGCGCTGGACACGACCGTCAGCGAGTTGGGCAAGGGCATCGACCGCATCGTCAAGAAGCTCGAGCAGGGGGGCAAGTAATGCTGCCCGCCATCTTCCCCTTCCTGAAGGCCTCGCCGGCGGTCACGGCGCTCATCGGCGCCGGCACCGACCCGATCACCGATCCCGTGCGCGTCTACCGGCACGGCTCGGCGAAGCAGAACGTCGTCAAGCCGTATGTGACGTGGAGCGTGCCGGCCGGAGATGCGCAGATCACCTTTGAGGGCGCCGACGCCGACACGTTCCGCGTGCAGGTCGACTGCTGGTCCGACGACGGCCAGGAGATCGACGTGCTGGCCGGGGCCGTGCGCGACGCGCTCGAACCGCACGCCCACCTCGTGGCCTACCTGGCTGACGAGCGCGACCCCGAGACGAAGCGCTACCGGATCAGCTTCGCATTCGACTTCATCGAACCCCGCTGAAGTCTCAGTTTCTGCAACCACAGGCCGCCTTTGAGCGGCCTTTTTCATTTCTGGAAGGAAAGTCATGGCAACGCAAAAAGTCATCAAGAGCCAGAAGACCGAGGTCTTCTGGGCATCCGCTCCCACCGCCGCGACGCGCGCGGTGTGCGTGTCGAGCATCGTGGGCCTCGGCGGGCCCCGCAGTCAGATTCCGACGACCTGCCTGGATGACGACGAGGACGAAACCTTCGTCGGCGGCCTCGGCTCGCCCGGCCAGGTGACCCTGGCATTCAACGTGCACAAGTCCGAGCTGAGCCACGAAGCGCTGCTCGCACTGAAGGCCTCCGGCGCCGAGGTGTCCTGGGGCGTCTACAGCTCGGGGGCGACCGCACCGACGGCTGTCGATTCGGAAATGCAAGTCGCGGTCGGCCGCGTGTCGGCGATCTTCCTGGGCTACGTGTCCGACGTGAGCGTGGAGATCGGCGCGAACGACATCTGGAAGGGCACCGTGATCGTCCAGCGCAGCGGCCCGATCTCCTGGGACCTGCAAACGGCATGAGCGACTACAGCGACCTGTTTGTATCGGACACGGTGCACGAGCGCGAGGTCACGCTCAAAAAAGGCGTCAAGCGGAAGCTCTTCTTTCGCGAGGTGCCGGCCGTCGTCTTCCGCAAGTTCCAGATCGCGGAGCGCTCCGACGACGTGGACGTGCGCGCCGGCAGCCTGGCGCGCCTGATCTGCGCCGGCCTGTGCGAGGCCGATGGCTCGCCGGCGATGACCTACGAACAAGCCTGCGCGCTGAAACCGGCTGCGTCAGGTGCGCTGCTCGACATCATCCTGGAGATGAACGGGCAGGACGCGGGAAACGAATAGCGGCCAGGGGCGAGGACTGGTTCTGGCACGTCCTCGCCCTCGCGCTCGGCGGCCGCACGGTCTCCGAGTGGCAAAGCGTGATGACGCAGAACGAGTTCGCTGCCTGGCAAGAGTTCCACAACGACGCGCCGTTCGATGACCTTCACCGATACCACCGGCCCGCGGCGTTGATGGCCACCTCCTTCGGCGGTGGCGACTTCGACCGCGTGCTCGACTTTCTCGCACCCCCGCCCGAGGACGGATTCACCGACGCCGATCGCGACCTCTTCAAGGCCGCCGGACTTTCACGACAGGGCAAACGCACATGAGCATCGGCAGCATCACCGTCGACCTGCTGGCGAAAACCGGCAGTTTCGAGACGGACATGAACCGCTCGGCCAAGTTGGCGCAGCGGCGCGCGAAGGAGATCGACGACGCCGTGGCGAAGGCCGGCGAGCGGGTCAGCCTCGCGCTGGGGTCCGCCGGCGTGGCGGCGATCTACTTCGGCAAGCAACTCATCGACGGCATCGACGCGCTCAACGACGTGTCGGACGCGACCGGCGCGACCGTCGAGAAGATCAGCGCGCTGGAGGATATCGGGCTGCGCACGGGCACGAGCCTGGACACGGTTTCGGGCATCCTGACGAAGTTCAACGGCGCCTTGAAAGAGGCCGACGGCAAGAACGGCGTATCGCTCGCTCTGAAGGCGATCGGCCTGGACGTCGCGGAGCTGCGCAAGCTGGACCCGGCCGAGGCGCTGCGCGTCACCGCCGCGGCGCTGGCCACCTACGCCGACGACGGCGACAAGGCGCGGATGGTCCAGGAGTTGTTCGGCAAGTCGGTGAAAGAAACGGCGCCGTTCCTGAAGGACCTGGCCGAGCAAACGCAGTTGGTGGGCAAGGTGAGCGCCGAGGAAGCCGCGCAGGCTGAGGCGTTCAACAAGCAGATCTTCGCGCTGCAGAAGTACGCCATCGACGCCGGGCGCGCGCTGCTGAAGGACTTGCTGCCGGCGGTCAACGAGATCTTGCAGGCCATGTCGAACGGCGGCGTCATGTCCGCCCTCGACAAGTTCGGCGAGCGTGCCTTCGGTTGGACCAGCAACGCGCAGAGCAAGCGCATCGAGAGCCTGCGCAAGGAGCTGGGCGCCCTTAACGACGAGGCGGCCGCGATCAAGTTCGACGTGTTCGGCAGTAAGGCGGGCATCGCCAAGGACATCGAGGCGAAAACCGCTGAGCTGCGCAGCGCCGAGAAGGCCTTCCTGAACCTGAAGGACAAGAGCTATGAAGCGCAGGGCGGCATCAATCCCAAGCCGCCGGAGGAAAAGCCGTCGGTGGGCACGCTGCCGACGCCGAAGGCGGGCGGGAAGTCCCCGCGAGAGTCGGAGCTGCAGCGCTACATCGAGAACCTGCAGAAGCAGCTGCAGACCACCCAGGAGCTGAGCGCGGCCGAGACCGTGCTCGCCGACATCCAGTCAGGGCGCCTCAAGCTTGCGAAGGGTGAGAGCGCCGACCGTGCGGTGGCGCTGGCCCGCGACCTCGACGCCGCCAAGGCGCGGGCCGCGCAGCAGAAGGCCGACATGGAGGGCGCGAATGCCCGGCACGATGCGCTGCTCAAGGACGCCAAAACGCAGGAAGACCAGGTCAGGTCGCTGGCCGAGAGCAACAAGAGCCTCGAGCAAGAAATCCAGCTGATTGGCAAGAGCGCCGAGGCCATTGCCGCCATCGAGAAGGCCCGCAACAGCAGCAACATCGCGCTCAAGGAAGAGCAGCTCGCGCGGATGACGAACGGCGACTACATGAGCCGGGAGGCCGCAGCGCTGGAAGAGCAGATTCGGTTGCTTCGCGAGCGCGGCGCGCTGATCGACAAGAAGGGTATCGCCGAGAAGGCGGCCGAGGATGCGAAGGCGACCGAGCAGCTCGCGAGCAGTCTGGGCTCATCGTTCGAGAGCGCCTTCGAGAAGATCGCCACGGATGGCGGCAAGGCCTCGGACGTGCTGCGGGCGCTGCTGGCAGACACCGCGAAGATCGTCCTGCGGCTCACGGTGACGAAGCCGCTCATCGACACGCTCACGAAGTCCATCTCCGGCGGGGGCGCAAAGGGTGACGGCGCCGGCGGGGGCGGGTTCGATCTCGGGAAGATGATGGGCTCGTTCGGCGGGTGGCTGAGCGGGCTGATGAAGTTCGCCGACGGTGGCGATCCGCCCGTGGGCCGCGCGAGCATCGTCGGTGAGCGCGGCGCCGAACTCTTCGTGCCGCGCACCGCCGGCACCATCATCCCCAACCACGCACTGGGCCGCGCCGGCGGCGGCGGATGGGGTGCGCCTGTCATCAACAACTACGGATCGAGCAAGGTGTCCGTGACGCGCCGCCCCGACGGCCGTCCCGAGATCGCCATCCGTGAGATGGAAGCCGCACTTGCCGACCCCAACAGCCGGGTCAGCAAGAGTCTCCAGCGCAACTACAACCTGCAGCGGTCGCGGTAATGGCAAATCCCAGAATTCCAAACGGCTTCAAGCCGCTGATCGATGAGTACTCGGGCGGTGCGCCCACGGGCGTCTTCAACACCGAGGTCGCTGGTGGCCTGCCTCGCGCGGGTCTGATGTGGGATCGAGGCCCGCGGCAGTACTCCGTGGCCATGGTGCTGTCGCCGGAGAAGTTCAACGTGTGGGCGGTGTTCCTCGCCCGCATCATTGACGGCGGCGCGATCAGCTTCTACATGCCGATCGACAGCGGGCAAGGCCTCGAAGATCACCTCTGCACCATGGTCGCCGGCAGCTATGCGGAACGGCGGGCCGAGCGCAGCGTCTTCACTCGCATCTCGTTCTCGGTGCTCGCGGAGCCAGCGGTCTATCAGTACACCAGGGAGGATGCGCAGGCGCTGATCGACCTCTGGAACTTGGAGGGCGAGCAGGGCGACGATCTGCTGCGCCGGATCGCGCAGTTTGCGAATGTCGACACCACCGTGCTGGACTTCGACTGATGGCCCTCGACCTCGAGCACCAGCTGCGCGTGTTTCTGGCTTCGGCGCCGCAGAACATTCGATCGATCCAAACCATCGAGCTCAGCCACTCGGCGATGACGAAGGTGTGGCGGCTCTGGCGCGAGCCTTACGCCGGCGAGATCGTCACCGAAGACGGCCTCGTCGAAATTTTGCCGGCGAACCTGGAAATCAAGCTCGCCGGCACCGAGGGAAATCTCGATCAGAAATTCAACATCAACCTCGACACGACCGACATCAACGACGAGTTTCGCCGGGAGATGGACCGGATCCCGTTGGACACGAGCGAGAAGGTGCGAGCGGTATATCGCGAGTACCTCAGCGACGACCTGGCCAACGCGCAGACGACGGCCGTGCTGCAGGTCGAGTCGGTGGCCTACAAGATCGGTGCCGCGACGCTGTCGGCAGTGTCGCCTCGCTTCAACGTCACGCGCACCGGCGAGACCTACACCCCCCGCGACATCCCCATGCTGAGGAGCTTTCTGTGAACGTCAACGACTATCTCGGCCGACAGTACGAGAACCCCCCGTGCTGGCGTCTCGTGGCCGACGTGTATGCGAACGAGCGCGGGGAGGGCGTGTCCGAATTCCGCACGATCAACAACACGGTGCGGCAGATCGCGGCCACGTTCCGCTTGGCGCTCTTCAAGGGCGAGCACGGGTTCCAGCAGGTCGAGGTCCCCTCGAACTACACCGTCGTGCTGCTGAGTCGTTTCCCGAAGCTGGGCTGGCACCACTGCGGCGTGTTCTACGAGGGCAAGGTGCTGCACGGCAAGGCTGATGGCAACCTGTACCAGGACATGGCCAGCCTCGGCGATACCTACCCGCAAATGCAGTTCTGGGGCCGGCCATGAGAATCCGCATCTTCGAGCATCCCTTCGCGCCGTGCGCGCCTATCGAGGCGACTGCGGACAGCCTGGCGCAGTGGCTGCTGGACTACTACGGCGCGGCGCCGCAGAAGACGCTGCAGATCTTCGAGGGTGAGCCGTCGGCGGAAACCGAGATCAGCAAAGACATCGAGGCGATCCTCTGTGCTTGCGGAGATGACTACGTGATCTTGGAGAGCCCTGGCGCGGCGCTGCCAGCCTGGGCGGCGAACCTGCTCATCACGGCAGTTCTGACCGTCGCCCAGGCGATCCTCGCCCCGTCGCGCAAGCCGCTGTCGAACGTCAACCGGACACAGCAGAGCCCGAATAACGCCCTGGGTGCACGCGAGAATCAGGCGCGGATTCTTCAGCGCGTCGAGGACATCTACGGCACGGTCAAGAGCGTCCCTTCGCTGATGATGCCCTCGTACGTCAAGTACCAGAGCAATCAGCGAGTCGAGTACGGCTACTACTGCATCGGCCGCGGCTACTACAACGTGTCCGACGTCCGCGATGGTGAAACCGAAATCGGCACGATCACCGATGCGAGCGCGGCGGTGTATCCGCCATTCCACAGTCCGAACGATGGCAGTGCGCCTCAGCTCCAGATCGGGCCCGCCATCATCGACGACATCGTGTCGGTGCGCAGGTCGGTGGAGACGGACGGCATCACCTTGAAGGCGATGAACCAGCTGCAACTGCCGGCACAGGACTACTACATGTACGCGGCGCCAGGGCCAACGCGAACGATCACGACCGAGATGGGGATGATCGAGGTCCCGGGAAGCGCCAACGATCAGGTGCTGCAGTTCACTGGGAAGCCGAACTTCAACGCGATTGCCGAGGTCGGGCAGACCATCACGATCTCTGGCCTCGATGAGTACTACTCGCTCGACGGGATTGTTGAGGTGGTGGCCGGGGAGCGCCGCTACATCGACAACACAGCAGGTGGGCCAATCCTGTTCCTGCGGCTGGGGGTGGGCGACCTGGTGGGGTTTTCGGGCTTTCCGGACGCAGGGAACAACGGCACCTTCACCGTGGCTTCAAAGCCGTCTGATGCGGAGATCACGGTGACGACTGGCTCGCAAGTCGATTGGAACGGATTCCCCTTTCCGCCCACGATCCATGTGGACGGAGTCGTGCTTCACCCGGGCTATGCCGGGACGCGAACGATCACGGGGGTGCTGAATGGCGGCGTGGTACTTGCCGGCGCCACGTTCCCCGAGGACTACGGTTTCGAGCCCAGAATCCAGACCACGGTGGTCGTCAACAACGGTCTCACCGACTGGACCGACTGGGTGACGTTGCCTGCAGCGGATCGGACACAGGTCTGGATCAATGTCGTGGCCCCGCAAGGCATGTACGTCGACAACGGCGGCCGCTCGCCAACGTCCGTCATCTACAACCTGGAGATCGAAAAGCTCGACGGCAGCCTCAATCCCACGGGCATCGTGGAGACGGCGACAGGAGATCTCTCTGGAGCGATCACGGACGAGATCGGGGAAACGCTTGAGCGCGTGACCTCATGGGTGGGGCCGGCCAGGGTGAGGGTCCGGCGTTTCACGCCTTACAACTGGTATTTCAATGGGACCGTGGTCGACGAGATCAAGTGGGCAGATCTCTACAGCGTCTCGCCCGTCAGCAAGGCTCACTTCGGCAACAAGACGACCGTCCACACGGTCACTCGCGCGACGCCTCGCGCTACCGCCGTGCGCAACCGGCAACTCAACTGCATTGCGAGTCGGCTGCTGCCGCGCTGGACGGGTAGTGGCTTCACCGGTGCGTTCGATCCGGAGGGGCGCCACGTTTCCGGCACGCTGGAGCCGACGGCATTGATCCACGACATCATCGCCGCCGTGACGCTGGATCCGAAGATCGGCAACCGGCCGCTGGCGGAGCTCGACATGGTGCAGATGTCTGCACAGGTCGGCCTTGCCTATGCCATGCACCCGGAGGCGCCCACTTTCAACTACACCTTCGACAGCGACGGCACCAGCTTGGAAGAGACCATCCTGACGATCGCCAACGCTGGCTTCTGCGATGCGTACCGGCAGAGTGGAAAGATCCGGCTTGCCTTCGATCGCCCTCAGGCGAACAGCGTTGCGCTGTACACGCACCGCAACAAGCGGCCGGATGCCGAGACCTTCATGCGGTCGTTCGTCAACGACGCCGACTACGACGGTGTCGAGTTCGTCTACCAGGATCCCGACACAGGGCAGGCCGAAACGATCACGCTCCCGCTCGACGACAGCTACACCAAGCTCAAAAAATTCGAGATCCCCGGGATCCGATCTTTCCCGCAGGCCTGGCTGCGAGCCAACCGCGAGTACCGGAAGCTGGTTGGCCAGCGCATCACGGGCACCACGGGTGTGACGACCGATGCACGGTCGCTGTTGCCCAACTCGCGCATCGACCTGGTCGACAGCACCCGGTTCGTAGCCTACGACGGCGACGTGCGCGCACAGAGCGGCCTCGAGCTGACGCTGAGCCGCGAGGTCGCGTTCGTGCCGGGCGAAGTCCACGGCATCGTGCTGATGCGCCGTGACGGGACGCTGCAGAGCATTCCGGTGACGCCCGGCTCGGCTGCAAACAAGGTCGTGCTGCAGAGCATTCCAAGCGAAGCCATCGAGACCGAGGGAGGGCAGGACGGCATCCGAACGATATTTTCCTTCGGCAGCGACGGCGCCCGGGACCGTCAGGCTTTTCTCGTGCAGAGCATCGGGGTCCCTGATGGTCAGTACATCGAACTCTCGGTAGTGAACTACAGCGACAGCTACTACGCGGCCGACGACGAACCGATTCCACCGAAAGATTCGGTCATCAACTGACCGCAGATCACAACAACCAATGAGCGCCCATCGAGGCGCTTTTTCTTTGCCTGAAGGATCAAAATGCCAGCTATCAAGATCAGTGATCTGAACAACGCGAAGGTCGACATCGACTTCATTGGAGAGTTCGCCACCTCCGAAGACGAAACGGCGATCGACCGGATGGGTCGCACTCGCCGCACGCTCGCTGGTGTGGAGGCCTACATCAGCGATCACGGAATTTTGGCCGAATCGTTGGCCGCGCAAGCGGGGGCCGAGGCATACGCCGTTTCTGCTGCAACGGCCTCGCAGGTCGCCCTGGCCCGCGGCAAAACTTATCCGACGCCCGCGGCAGGCGTAGACGCGGGAGGCACTCCACCTGGCGTTGGCTTTGGCGAATACTTCACGGTCCCGAGTCCTTCGTCGCGGGACTCGCTCGACCTGTACCGCAACGTTGGAGGTGCGGCTGTGCTGCAGGTCGGCAAGTCGATCCCAGCCGCTGATGCCGTCAACAAGCCGAGTCAGTCGGGAAAAGTGAACGGCTGGCCAGATCTTTTCTTTCGTCGCTCGGCCTTCGGCGAATCGTTCCTCGGGCGCCGGCGGTACTTTGAGTACACGCCAGGCAACTTCAGCGGCTATCAGCTAGTTCCAAATCCCGCGTTTGACGGCTATGCGGTACGTCGGGTCATTGATGGCACGACCATTCCAGCAGGGCCACTCATCTGGCTCGACGAATTGGGCGCAGGCGAGGGTGACACGGTCACGGTCTACATCCTCGTGTCATCGGCGAATGCCGGTACTGCATACGGAGCTGGACGTTTTCTGGGGGAAGCCTTCAACGGTCTCGGCACGCAAATCAACATGCAGCGAAGCACTGGCGAATTGGGGGTCATTGCATCTGCGATTCCCCAGTTTCTTCGACTCTCGGAGGTGGTGCCGCCCGGCGCTAAGTCCATCGGCATTTTTCACTACTCGCAGACCGCGGGAGCTCGCCCCGAAATGGTTGCCTGCTGGGCGTTCAAAGGTGGCGTCGCGGCTGGCCCGGCCTGGCCCGTGTTTGACGAGACCACTTGGCTCACCCTTCGAGGTGAGCAGCAGCAGGCGACCATCGTGGCGCAGGCTGCACAGCTCACTGCCGCGAATACGAAAATTCTCCAGCTCGAGAAGTCGTCGCCAGCGAAGGGGCTGAGAGAGCTGAAGCTCGCACTGTGCAACCCGCTGTGCCAGTTCAATGGCGTCGTTCTGATTGGGGACAGCATCACGTTTGGCCTCACCACAACGGGCCAAAACCCTATCCAGCCCATGCCCCCGCGAAACGGAACGCTAGCTGATGCACGAAACAACGGGGCTTCGCCAAGCTGGGCGAATCTGCTGCACAAGTACCTGGGGCTGCAGTACTACAACGATTCTTCCGCCACCGAGTCGGCTTGGCCCGGCACACCTTCAGGCGTGGCGATCTTCGAGTACAGCGACTCGGTGGATTTGTTTCCAGGATACGACCCATTCATTCGTTCCAACACGAACGCGGTGGCACCCGTCGGGCTTTGGAACCAGGTCTACAGCCCCACGACGAAGCTTGGCTTCTACGTCCAAGGCAACGTCGCGAGTAGTCAGGACAACATGCGGCTTTCTTGGACGATGACCGGCTATGAGTTCGACTTGGTGTTCGCAGCGCAAGCGAACGGAGCCAAATACGAGTTGATCGTGAATGGGGTAACGCTCGGGACCTATTCGACACAAACCGGCGATACCGGTCTGCCTGTGTCGTTCGGCAACGTTCGTACTCATGCTCTTGGTGGTTTCAAACGCGATGCCCTTGTCGAGTTGCGGCTCGTGCCTGGCGATGGAGCGCGCTACAACTTCCGGGTGGAGGCAATCACGATCAACCGCAAGTTGCGGGTTACCAACCAAGGAATCATCGGCATCACCGCCGCGAAGTACGTTGACACTGACATGGTCGCCGCGGCCTGCCAGGAAGGTGACCAGTTCGCGATCGTGCAGCTTGGAACCAATGACCGCGCGATCTTGTCGTCCTATGGGCGGCCCGAGAGCCCCTCGACGCTTCGCTACAACATGGATCGGATCGCTGACGCCCTGGCGGTGATGGAGGTTCAGCCCGTGGTGATGTGCGCAAATGCCGTCCCGGCAGTGGTCGATGTGCCGCCGACCTACCGATACGGGATGGCGAAGGTGCGTGAAGCACTCCGGCAATTCGCCGACGACAGAAAGTTCGATTTCATCGACCACTTTGCATCCACGCGCGCGCTGTTCGCTGCTGGGGATACGGCTTGGTGCGAGCCTGCTGGTCCTCATCCTTTCGACGCTGGCCATTTGCTGATGTTCAACAACATCAAAGAGCGTCTCGACGCAGCATGAGCGTTTCCACGATCGCCGACCATTCGGCTCAAACCTTCAACCCGCGTCGGCGGGTTTTTTCTTTTCTGGAGGCTCATGAACCAGCCAAACCTTGATCCGGTGGCGGTGCTGATCCTGTTCGCGACGGCCGTGTTCAGCCCGGCCGTCGCGGCCGTGGTTGGGCCGTACCTTGTGATCCTGCTCGGCTCAACGCTCGGCGCGTACTTTCGCCTCGGCCAGCGTCCGTCATCGACGCGCGCAGAAGGTCTGCGGTTCTTTCTCGCGGCCAATTGCGCAGCGATCTTGTTCACGGTGCCGCTCGCGGTGGTCGCGAACAAGTACCTCCCCGGTGTCGAGGTGAACTGGCTTCTGGGCCCGATGGCCTTTGGGATCGGGCTGATCGGTGACCGCTGGCCGCAGATCGGCCAGTGGATCGCGCGCAAGGTCGCAATGCTGGTCGACGTGCTCATCCGCGCGAGGGCCAGCGACCACAAGACGGGAGACGGCAATGGCTCGTGAATACATCTTTGCAACCGTCACGCTGCTCGTCTGCCTCGGCATCGCAGGCGTGAGCCTGTGCCGGCTGCGGCTGACCGACATCAACACCCGGCGAGGAGTCCGAATCAAGTACTCGGCCCTCGGCGCCGGCGCACTCATGTTCGGCGTGTCGCCTTGGACAGGCGAGTTCCCCGGCTGGACCGGGATGACCTTTGCGATCGCGGTCCTCGTGGGATTGCTCACCAGCTGGGGCCGTTGGCGCACGCGGCCACCGCTCGAAACCCGCACCGACCACACACCTATCGGAGACAAATGATGGACGCAAACACACTCGCGCGCTGCACGGGCTCGACGCCCGGTGCTGCAGCCCTATACGCCGGGCACCTGACGGTGCAGATGGAGCGCTTCGAGATCGACACCTGCGCACGCTCGGCGGCATTCCTGGCGAACGTGGCGGCAGAGACGCAGCGTCTCGCGGCCGTGGAAGAGGACCTGAACTACAGAACCGCCGATCGCCTGCGCTTGATCTTCCCGAGCCTCTTCGTTGCGGCAAAAGGAGGGAAGCACCGAGCCGAAGACTACGTGCGCCGGCCGGACGCTCTGAGCGAGCTGCGGTATCGCGGTTATCACGGCCGAGGACTGCTGCATTTGACCTGGCTCGATGCCTACGCCGCCGCCGGCGCCGCGCTCGGCTTCGACTACGTGGGCAAGCCCAGCCTCGTGTCGCTGCCCGAGCATGCCGCTGCGACAGCGTGCTGGTTCTGGGCCGAGTTCAAGAAGCTCAACCCGGCCGCCGATCGTGGCGACATGTACGAGATCCGCGGCAAGGTCAACGGCCCCGCACGACTGCAGCTGGCCGAGACCATGAGCCTGCGCACCACGGCCCTGCGGGTGCTGGGGGCGGGCTGATGTACCGCTACGTCGCAATCGCGCTGCTGGGCCTCGTCTTGGGCTTTGGCGGTGGCTGGAAGACGCAGGCCTGGCGCTACGACTCGGCCGAGCTGGACCGCTCGCGTGCGGCGTCGCGTGACCAAGTCAAAAAGATCGAGCGCGGCGACGAGGCCGCTGCAAAACACGAAACCTTCAAAGCCAAGGAACAGATCCGCTATGTCTACCGCACTCAGCAGGTCGACCGCATTGTCGAGCGCCCTGTGTATCGCGATGCTTGCTTCGACGATGACGGGCTGCGCATCCTCAACGACGCGATCGCCGGACGTGAACCTGCAGGCGAGCCTGCGTCAGCCGTGCCCGGACCTGCCGCCGGTGCCCGATAGCTCAGGCAAGACGCTGCTGCATTGGGCACTAGCCACGATTCAGGAATACCGCGTGTGCCGAGACCGGGCTTTGCGCGCGGTTGAGGCTTTACAAATAGAGCCCTAGTGGGCCATTTGCGGGATCTTCAAAGCAATCTAATCTGCCGCCGGTGCCGGCTTCCGCCATTTCGCCGTTGCATCGATAACCTTGTCCAACTTCGAGAAGCTCTCCATGACTTCTTGGAGTGGAGTTCCGGGGTCGCTGGGGATGTTGTATATCCTAAGCGGGTTTTCTGAGAACGTCTGGATGGCCGATTCCATTAATTTTATTTTCATCTCCTCGTTTATTTGAGTTGCCTCTTTTTTGTATGCCTCATACGAGGTGGCAGATGCAACCTTGAATTCGTAATCCTCTTGAAGTCGAGATGCGTATCCGTATTGCCTGGCAGCAAACCACGCCGCCCACACCAGCGGTAACGAAAGAAGAGATCGCACGAGAAGTTGTGGCCATTTCACTTCCGCTTGTAGAGCCGAGATTAAGGAGTTTCCAGTGCAGTACATAGCCACAAGCGAGGCGCCCAGTAGGAGTACCCATCCGAACTTCGCTAACGAGAGACGGCGTGCTCGAGCACTAAATGCACCCGAAAGGCCAACCTTGCTGGATTTTCCAAGTACATCGTTGAGGCGCGGCTCTTGAGCCAGATATCTATCTATAGTTGCAGCAAAATCTGTACTGCTTTTGGCGAGTTCGGATTTTAATAAAGATATTTCGAGTTTTGCTTGAGATAGAAATTTTGCTAAGTCTACCTGCGCGGATTCTAAGTCCGAAATTTGCTGCGCGAGTCGATAGCGAAGTCCCTGCGTTTCCTCTTCTAGCTTAAGTGTTTGCGAAAGCCTTGCTTTTGCGGCTGTGCTTGTAATATTCCATTTCTTTTGCACTAACTGAATTAGTTGTCCCAGCGCTTGGTAAGCTTGAGACTCTTCCATTGAACCGGACGGAACGTCTGCTGCTGCTGCCCTTATCAGGCTAAGATGATTTACTATTTCTTGAGCATCTTCTGATGGGATGTACATCTCAAGATTGGTTAAATCCCCTTCAATTTCAAAGGTAAAGGCTCCCCAGAGTTGAACCAGTTGTCGAGGATTTCCGGCGTCTGGGCCTTCTCGCCTAAAAAACGCTGCAAGCGCCTTTTGGGTTTCGGCAAGTGAAGCTCTTAACGCTCCCAGCTCTGTGGATTCCATATTTTCCTTTTGGAGGCGCCCTGTGCAAACGCGACTTGTTATCTCAGCAACAAATCTTAACGCTGTATCCGAGTTCGATTCTTCTCGTTTGCTCAGCTGAGCGATGCGGGCTTTGGATGGTCGGATTTCGTTCCATGCGGCCCACCTGCATCGTTAAGAGCCTTGCCGGCCAGCGGGTCAGGATGTCCGTCGGGTCGGCCAGCGGTTGAGTGCCGCGCTGATGTCCTCGGCATGCCGACGCGCCTCGAGGCGCACGCCAGCAGCACAGCTGGCGGCCGGTCGTGGCACCGGTCGGCAGAACCATCGTTGAGGGTAGTCATCCGACTTGATGTTCTTGCTGCCACGGCCGCGCGGGATCACCTCGAGCCCGTCGACGCATATGCCGCCGCGCACCTGGTAGATCTGCGCGCGATCGAGCGCGGGGACGAGGTAGGTCTGCCGGTCGTCCGCGAGAAGCATGGCCAGCATCAGGCTGCGGCCTGGCCGAGGGTCGTGGATACGCTCCATGTAGACGAACTCGCCGACCCTGCGGGTGTTCCGCACCGCCTCCTTGGTGGGCAATGCCGCGCCCTCGTAGTGGTATCTGAAGACTTCGCAATACACTGTTTAAATATACAGTAGTATTTCGGTCATGGAAAACGTTCCAGAAGAGCTGTGGGTAGCGGCCTGCGCCCACCGGCTGCAGCGGCAGTGGCATACCGTCGACCCTGAGCAGCTCGAGGAGGTCGCCCGCGACCTGGCACGCGATCCGCGCCTGCGAGCGATGGACCCGGGATCGGCCGCGCTCGACTGGCTGCGGCCGCTTCACCAAGCCGACTAGCCGGCCTGCGTCAGAGGCTGGCTGTGGAAGCGACTTCGTCCCACGCAGTGAGCGTGTTGTCTGCGGTGATTCGCAGCTGTCGGGCAGTGCCGCCTTTTGCCTGCAAGATGACGTCGATGGAGTTCTTGCCGGCGGCCGGCCGCATTCCTCTGTGATACACGACGATTCGTTCGAAGGTGTCGGCTACGAGCTGGCGCGCTCGCATGCGCGCCTCGTAGTCCAAGTTTTCAACGCCCTCGATGAGCGCCTTCCAACGCTCGTCGGCCCCGGTCAGATCTGACCGCGCGGCCTCGGCCATGGCGCGCTCGGCAAGTTTGACCTGATTGCGTGCAAGATCACGATCGGCCTCGAGCTCACGAGCTCGGCGGATGAACGTCGTCGGCGCGCCCTCTGTGCTCTCGAGCAGCGCCTCTGTAATGCGCTCGAGCTTCGTTTCGATCTCCTGCAGCCGGGCTGATGCCACCGCCAGTTCGCTGCGAGGAAGCGCGCCCCGATCGCCCTCATACAGCGATTGGAGATTGACCATGTCCGAGCAGTAGCGCATCAGTGCACGCTCGATCGGGGCGGATGAGCAAGAGCCCTTCACCGCGCAGCTTTCGCCGCTGTTGACGCGAACACACTGCAGCCGCCGGTGGCCGTCGGCCAAGGTGCCATTGTTGCGACGCTTGTTCGCCATCGTCTGGCTCTTCATCGGCGAGCCGCAGTACCCGCACACGGCCACGCCAAAGCCAGTAAGCAGCGACGGGATCTGACCCCGAACGTGCCGCCGGCTTCGAAGGCCCACGAGTTGCTGCAGCTCGTTCCAGACGTCTGCATCGATGACGGCCGGATAGTAGCCCTCGAGCACGTGCGTGTCCGGCTCGAGCACCAGGTGCTTCTCTCCCTTGAGCGCGGGGTTGGCCAACAAGCGCACCAGGTGGCCCGAGGTCGGCATGCCTGCGCTCATCGACAGGCCGGCGTCGTGGAGCGTCTTGGCTATGTGGCCAGTGCCCAGACCTCGGCGGAACATGTCGACGGCGGTGCGGATCGCTTCGGTACGCTCTGGAATCACTTCCCAGCGGCCGTCGACCACGTGCAGCCAACCCGGGGCCTTGCCATAGCGAATGAGGCCGCGATACGTGCCTGCGATCCATCCCTGGCACTGCCGGCGGATCGCATCGCGCACCCGCTTGCTCTTCGTATCGGATTCCTCGTGCGCCCGGATCATCACCAGGAGGCTGTAGACCAGGTCCATCGGATTGGCCTTGAGCCGATC
Source organism: Variovorax sp. EBFNA2 (assembly GCF_033802765.1). Lineage (NCBI taxonomy): Bacteria > Pseudomonadati > Pseudomonadota > Betaproteobacteria > Burkholderiales > Comamonadaceae > Variovorax > Variovorax sp. EBFNA2. The sequence goes on along the minus strand of NZ_CP138496.1, from coordinate 3,547,640 downwards.
GCGGCTGTAGACCTTGCCGTCACTGGCCGTGACAACCGAGATGCCGGCCGAGATGATGGCGGTCAACTGCGCTTGCGCCTGGATGGGTTCGGCGCGCGAGAGGCGGTCCAGGCCTTCAACGACCAGGTACGAGCCGGCGGGCACCTTGCCGTCCTCGACGGCCTTCAGGAAGACGCCGAGCGCGCCCTTCTTGACGTGGCGCTGGTGGAAGGCCGAAAGGCCTTCGTCGCGCATCGAGAGCGTCTCGTCGAGGAGGAGGGAGTGTTCGCGTGCCCACGCTGCAGCGTAGGCGCCCTGACGCTCAGAACTGGCGCCGCCTGCCTGGCGGGCGTCACTGAACCGCATGTAGCTGTAAACCTTGGCCGTCATTCGGCGCAGTTTACTTTGCGTGCGTGAGGCTTACCTCAGTCAGGTTCAAAGGGACTTTCTCAGCCACACCGGTCGAAACCGGCGCAGCACCCCTAGCGAGATGTCATTTTAGGCGCGTGTGTCGCAGACGCACCGAAAAGTTCCTGCGCACGGAAGAATCCGGCCACGGCGGGCATTGCACCCGCCGCACCGGCGGCGTGCCGCGACCGAGGACCTATTCCTCGTGCTTTCCCGCGCCCTCGGCGGAAAAATTCTTGACCACCGATTCGAGCCACCGGCCGACGACTTCCATTTCTTCGTCGCTGAAGCCTTGGGTCAGCCGTGCATTCAACGCGCCGAGCCCGGCCTTTGCACGCTGTCCGGCAAGCCGCCCTTCCTCGGTCTGGTAGAGGCGGAATGCGCGCCCGTCGTTCGGGTCTTGCGCGCGGGTCAGGTAGCCGGCCTTTTCGAGCCGCGCGGCAAGGCCGGACATGGCCGGGGCACCGATGTTCAGTGCCTGTGCGACTTCTCCCGTCAAGGCACCGTCGTGGGCCGACAGGAAGAACATCGTGCCGGCCTGGGCTGCCGACAACGCGGGCAGGGCGTCGCCGCGGGTTTCTTTCCATCGCTGCACCGCCCGCTGGGCGACGTTCAGAAGAAACACCAGCCTGTATTTTTTTTGAGCTTTCATCGGATTCCTGTGGCCTAGGGCGAAGGCGCTGCAGGTTACATCTTATCTGCATTTTATTTCGCACGCGAAGCATATACTTTGCATGCGAATTAAATTCCACCCCTCTCGCACGGTGCGAGCGGGCAACCAGGAGAACCTATGACCGAACACGTGATCGTCGAATCCACCCAGGGTGTCCTGACCCTCACGCTGGCCAGGCCGGAGAAGATGAACGCACTGACCAATGCGATGTATGGCCGCCTGGCCGATGCCATCGCAGGCGCCGAGAGCGACCCGTCCGTGCGGGCCATCGTGATTCGAGGCGAAGGCGGCATGTTCACCTCGGGCAACGACCTGGGCGAATTCGCCGCCGTGGCTGCCGGGAAGGCCGGCAACGAAGAACGCCATGTCGCTCGTTTCCTGCGTGCACTGGCGAGTTCGACACGCCCGCTGATCGCGGCGGTCAACGGGCGCGCGGTCGGGGTGGGGACCACCTTGCTGTTGCACTGCGACTTCGTGGTGCTGGCTGAAGATGCGCTGCTGTCCACGCCGTTCGTCAACCTGGCGCTGGTTCCCGAGGCGGCGTCGAGCCTCCTGCTGCCTGCCCGCATCGGCCATGTGCGCGCCTACGAGATGTTCGCGCTGGGCATGCCGGTGTCCGCTGCGCAGGCCCTGGCCTGGGGCATCGCGAACCGGGTCGTGCCGGTGTCGGACCTGCATGGCGAGGCCCGGAAGATTGCCGAGCTTCTCGCCGCCCGGGCCGCGGGCTCGTTGAAGGCGACGAAGGGTCTGATGAAGCAAGGCGCGTCCGTTGCAGCCCAGATGGACCTCGAAGGCGCACAGTTCGTGGAGCGCCTCCAGAGTCCCGAAGCACGCGAAGCCTTCACGGCGTTCGCCGAGAAGCGTGCTCCCGACTTCTCGAAGACTGCGGCGTAGCGACGACCGCTCGGCGCCCGCTCACTGCGCCGGCTTGAGCCTGCGCGCGAAAGCCTCCAACCCGTCGATCGTGATCTGGATGTGCCGCTCGAAGCTGCTGTCGAGCGGCACGGTGGTGCCGTTGTCCCAGCGCAGGATGAAGGCCTGGTTCGCCAACTGCGGCAGGTGGCGCGCGAGCACTGGGTGGTCGAGCGGGCGGATCGTGTGGACGCGCTCGCGCAGCTCTTCGGCCCAGGCCTGCGTGTTGTCGGCGGGCAGCGGCGAGAACTCCATCGTCAGGAAGCCCAGCATCGCGGCGATCACGCAGTTGTAGGCCTCCCGCAGCGGTTCGCCGTCGAAGCCGGCCTCGGTCAGCGCCGTCAGCACGCCTTCGACCAGTTCGGTCGGCAGGCTGCCGTTCGACACCAGCTGCGCCCCGAGCAGCTGCGCCACGTTCGGGTGCTGCCGCACCGCCGCGCGGCAGCGGTGGAACAGCTCGGCGATCCATGCCTGCCAGGCGAGCGTGCCTTTGGGCGGCGTGACCTGTGCCATGACCGTGGCAGCAACCTCGGCGAGCAGCGCTTCGCGCGTGCTGACGTGCCAGTGCACCGTGGCCGGGTACACGCCGAGCTGCGCCGCGATCTCGCGCATGCTGAAGGCGCCGAGGCCGAACGCGTCGATGTGCGCCAGCGCTGCTTCGGCGATGCGCTGCTTCGACAGCGCCGCACCGCCGGCGGGGCGGCCGGCCGTTCGGGGGCGAGGCTCGGGGGCTTTTTTCTTCATGGATGCGCGCATTGTGCAGCGGGTGAATTGATTGTATAAATATTATTAATTGAGCATTGATCAATTGGGCGCGCCAACCCAGGCGCACCCCAACCCAAAGGATGTCTCCCATGACGACCGCCGCCGATACCGCCATCGACCAAGCCCTTGCCGAGGCCCATCAACGCTTCACCGACGGCAACCCGCTGAGCCTCAGCCGCTTCGAGGCGCAGACGCGCTACATGCCCGGCGCCAACAGCCGCTCGGTGCTGTTCTACGCGCCGTTCCCGCTCACCATCGCGAAGGGCGAGGGCGCCACGCTCTGGGACGCGGACGGCCATCCGTACACCGACTTCATCGCCGAGTACACGGCCGGCGTCTACGGCCACTCGGCGCCCGAGATCCGCGATGCCGTCATCGAGGCGATGCAGGGCGGCATCAACCTCACGGGCCACAACCTGCTCGAAGGCCGGCTCGCGCAGACGATCTGCGAGCGCTTTCCGCAGGTCGAGCAACTGCGCTTCACCAACTCGGGCACGGAGGCGAACCTGATGGCGCTCACGGCTGCGCTGCGCTTCACGGGGCGACGCAAGATCGTCGTGTTCTCGGGCGGCTACCACGGCGGTGTGCTCGGCTTCGGCGACCAGCCGTCGCCGACGACCGTGCCTTTCGATTTCCTCGTGCTGCCGTACAACGATGCAGACACGGCGCGCGCGCAGATCGACGCGTACGCAGCAGACATCGCCGCGATCCTGGTCGAGCCGATGCAGGGCGCGAGCGGCTGCATTCCGGGCGGGCGCGAGTTCCTGCAGGCACTGCGCGACGGGGCCACGCGGGTCGGCGCGCTGTTGATCTTCGACGAGGTGATGACCTCGCGGCTCGGACCGCATGGTCTCGCGAACGGCCTGGGCATCCGCGCCGACCTCACGACGCTGGGCAAGTACATCGGCGGCGGCATGTCCTTCGGCGCGTTCGGCGGGCGCTCTGACGTGATGGCGCAGTTCGATCCGCGCACCGGCGCGCTCGCGCATTCGGGCACCTTCAACAACAACGTGATGACGATGGCGGCCGGCTATGCAGGCCTCACGCAGCTGTTCACGCCCGAGGCGGCGGCAGCATTGGCCGAGCGCGGCGAGGCGATGCGGTCAGGGCTCAACGCACTCTGCGAACGCGAAGGCGTCGCGATGCAGTTCACCGGCGTGGGCTCGTTGATGAATGCGCATTTCCTGCGGGGCGAGGTGCGGCGCGTGGCCGACCTGGCGGCGGTGGACGGGCGCTTGCGGCAGCTGCTGTTCTTCCACTTGCTGAGCCAGGGGATCTATACCTCGCCGCGTGGATTTGTCGTGCTCTCGCTGCCGTTGTCGGCGGAGGATATCGACCGCTATGTTGCTGCCGTGGGCAGCTTCATCGAGGCCTACCGGCCGGTGCTCAGCGCGGGGTAGTACCGGCCACGCCCAGCAGCTCGTGCAGCCGCGTGCTGGTGGTCGTGTACTGCAGCGGGATCGCCTTGCCGGGGAACACCCGTGCGGCGGCGCCCCAGGCGGCCAGCGTGGCCTCGTGGAAGCCGCAGACGATGAGCTTCTTCTTGCCCGGGTAGGTGTTGATGTCGCCCACCGCGAACACGCCGGGCTCGCGGGTTTCGTACTTCTCGGTGTCGACGGGCACCTGCTTGCGTTCGAGTTCGAGACCCCAGTCGGCGATGGGGCCGAGGCGCGGCGAAATGCCCAGGCAGGCGACCAGCGCGTCGAGCGGCAGGTCGACCGTGGTGGCGTCGGGCGTGGTGATCTGCAATTGCTTGCCATCGAAGGCGCTCGGTTGGCCGACCCGGAAGGCCAGCTTGCCGTCGGCCACGAGGGCGCGCATGGCGGTCACGTTCGCCTCGTCGGCCTGGAAGCCGTCGCGGCGGTGGACCAGCGTCACCTGCTTGGCGATGGCCGTGAGGGCGATGGCGGTTTCCAGCGCGATGTCGTCGCCGCCATTGACCACGACCGTCTGGCCGGCGAAGCGGTCGAGCGAATCGGGGTGATAGAAAAGCGTCGAGCCTTCGAACTGCGCGATGCCGTCGACGGTGATGCGCTTGGGCACGAAGGCGCCGACGCCGGCCGCGATGAACACCGTCTTCGCGAGGAAGGCGGTGCCAGTCGAGGTGGTCAGCAAGAGCCGGTCGTCAGCTTGGCGGGCCAGCGTAGAAACCTGCTCGCCGAAGTGGAATTGCGGCTTGAACGGCGCCACCTGCTGCAGCAGCGACTGCGCCAGATCGCGCCCGCTGGTGACCGGGGTGCCGGGAATGTCGTAGATCGGCTTGTGGCCGTACAGCGCCACGCACTGGCCGCCCGCGGCGGGCAGCGCATCGACGATGTGGCAGGAAATCTCGAGCAGGCCCAGTTGGAAGGCCTGGAACAGGCCGACCGGACCGGCGCCGATGATCAGCGCGTCGGTCTCGATCGGTGCGGGCGCCTGGCTCAGCGCACGAGCTCCGAGATCTTGCCCGTCTTGTCCTTCCACTCCTCGGCTTCAGGCAGGGCGGGCTTGCGCTTGGTGATGCTCTTCCAGCCGTCGGCCAGAGCCAGCTCGGCGTTGAGCTTGATGAAGGCGAGCTGGTCGGCCGGGAGGTCTTCCTCGGCGTAGATCGCATTGACCGGGCATTCGGGGATGCAGACAGCGCAGTCGATGCATTCGTCCGGGTCGATCACCAGCATGTTGGGACCTTCGCGGAAGCAGTCGACGGGGCAAACGTCCACGCAGTCGGTGTATTTGCAACGGATGCAGGCTTCGGAGACGACGTGGGTCATTTGTCTTGTAGCGTCAGGAGAAGGGGCTGGAAAACCCTAGATTTTAGGCCTTTGCGGCGGGTGTCTGCACGAGCACGGCGGCGGCGGTGCGATGGGAGGCCGTATCGACCAGCACCAGCGACCCCAGCGCACGCGATTGGGCGAAGGGCAGAACGGCCAGCGGCTGCTGCAGCGCAAGCACCACATCGCCGATGGCATTGGCCTCGAGCTGGGTCGCCGGCTCGGACTCGAGCGTCGTGATGTTCACGCGATCGACGATGCGCGCCACCTTGGCCTTGACCCAGCGATGGCCTTGCAGCGCCCAGTACACGCGGCCCGCGACCAGCGGCTCGTCGTCGAGCCAGGCCACGGTGGCGGTGATCTCGCGCACGGGCTCGAAGGCCTCGGGCGCCAGCAGCCAGTCGCCGCGCGACACGTCGAGCTCGCGGTCGAGCACGATGCCGGCGCTGTGGCCCGCATGCACGCTTTGGGGCTGGCGCGTGTGGCTCAGCACCTGGGCCACGGTGGCGGTCTGGTTGCTCGGCAGCACGGTGACGCGCTGGCCGGGCTCCACATGGCCCGAGGCGACGCGGCCCCAGAACACGCGGCGGCCCTGCGAGGTGTCGGCCGAGGCCGAGAATTTTTCGACCCACTGCACCGGGAAGGCGAAGGGCACGTCTTCGTCAGGGGCGGTCACGGGCAGGTCTTCGAGCAGCTCGAGCAGGCTCGGGCCGTCGTAGCCGACCCAGTCGGCGTGGCGCGTGGCCACGTTCCAGCCCTTGAGGGCCGAGATCGGCACGATGGCCGCGACCTTCACGCCCGCCGCTTCGGCAAAGGCGTTCAGCGCGGTCGAGATGCGCTCGAAGGCGAGGCCGGCGTCGTCGATGGCGTCGAGCTTGTTGACCGCGAACACGATCGACTGCACGCGCAGCAGGTTGGCGAGCAGCGTGTGGCGGCGCGTCTGCGGCAGCAGCTCGCGCTTGACCACGGTGCCGTCTTCCACTTCAGCGGCCCAGGCCAGCTTGGTGGCATCGACCAGCACCACGGCCGCGTCGGCGGCCGAGACGGCCGTGACCATGTTGCGCGTGTACTGCTCGTGGCCCGGCGCGTCGCCGATGATGAACTTGCGTTTGGCGGTCGAGAAGTAGCGGTACGCCACGTCGATCGTGATGCCTTGCTCGCGCTCGGCCGAGAGGCCGTCGGTCAGCAGGGCCAGGTCGGTTTCGCCGCCGCGCTGCACGCCGGCCAGCTGGTCCTGCAGCACGGTCTTGCTATCCACCAGCAGGCGGCCGATGAGCGTGCTCTTGCCGTCATCGACCGAGCCGCAGGTGATGAAGCGCAGGGCGGTGCCGGTGTCGCCGTGAAGGGCGTTGGTGTCGAGGGTTGCCGTCGTCGTGCTCATCAGAAATATCCGTCTTTCTTGCGCTTCTCCATCGAAGCTTCCGAAGTCATGTCGTCCATGCGCGTGGCGCCGCGCTCGCTGACGTCGACCGTCAGCGTTTCGATCACCACGTCGCCCGCGCCTGCGGCCAGGCTCTCGACCGGGCAGGTGGTCGTGATGTCGCCCACGGTGCGAAAGCGCACGTCGCGCACCTGCACGGTTTCGCCGTCGCGCGGCGGCGTGAGTTCGGTCACGGGCACGAGCAGGCCGCGGCGCTCGACCACTTCACGCTTGTGCGTGTAGTAGATCGACGGCAGGCCGATGTTCTCGCGCTCGATGTATTGCCACACGTCGAGCTCGGTCCAGTTCGAGATCGGGAACACGCGGAAGTGCTCGCCCGGGGCCAGGCGCGTGTTGAACAGCGTCCACAACTCGGGGCGCTGGTCCTTGGGTTGCCACTGGCCGAAGGCGTCGCGGTGCGAAAAGATGCGCTCCTTGGCGCGGGCCTTTTCTTCGTCGCGGCGGGCGCCGCCGATCAGCGCGTCGAAGCGGAATTCTTCAATCGCTTCGAGCAGCGTCACCGACTGGTGCGCGTTGCGCGATTCGCCCGGATGCGCCAGGCGCACGGTGCCGCGCTTCATCGAGTCTTCGACGCTGCGCACGATGAGTTCGGCGCCCAGTTCCTGCGCGCGCTGGTCGCGGTAGGCCGTCACTTCGGGGAAGTTGTGGCCCGTGTCGATCATCAGCAGCGGGTAGGGAATGCGGCCGACGCCGAAGGCTTTTTCAGCGCACTTGAGCAGCACCAGCGAATCCTTGCCGCCCGAGAACAGCAGGGTGGGGCGCTCGAAGGCGGCAGCCACTTCGCGCAGGATGAAAATGGTTTCTTCTTCCAGCGCGTCGAGGTGCGTGTTGGACAGGTTCGCGGGTGAATGCATGGGCGGCTGCAGCAGGTCGGCTTCGGTACGGGCGTTCATCGGATGGGGTCCTGGAGGCGGAGATCGATCGTTCAGTGCGACAGATGCAAGCCGCATTCGCGGTTGTCTTCGCCCTTGGTCGGGTCCACGTAATCGAAGTTGTTGGGCAGGCCGTTGGCTTCGCAGTATTCGTAGAGTTCCTTGGACGACCAGTGCAGCAGCGGCGCCACCTTGATGAGGCCGTCCGGGTTGACGCTGACCGGGTCCATCTGCGCGCGCACGGCCGTGTCGGTGGCCCGCAGTGCGGTGAACCAGACCTTGGGTGCCGTTTCGCGCAGCGCGCGGGCAAAGGGCTCCAGCTTCACTTCTTCGGTGAAGGCGGCGTGGCGCGGATCGTCGAGCGCCGGCGTCGGGCCTTCGACCGCTTCGCGGTGCGCGCGCGAGCGGCGCGGCAGGTAGATGTGCAAGTCCAGGCCCAGGAGCTTCGTCACCTCGTCGGCAAAACGGTAGGTGGCCTCGGTGTTGTAGCCGTTGTCCATCCAGACCACCGGAACGTCCCGCTTGGCGCGCGTGACCATGTGCAGGATCACGGCCTCGAACGGTCGGAAGTTGGTGGTGATGATCGCGGGCTGGCCCAGGCCGACGGCCCAGTCCACCAGGCCGTCGGCGTTGCGGCCGAGTTCGGTGTTGATGCGTGCGAAGTCGATGTCGGTTGCGATGCTCATGGGACTCTCTTGTCTGCTCAGGCGCCGGCCACGAAGTGCGGCGCGGTCTTCACGGCGTCGCCCTGGTAGAACGCGGCGAAGCGGTCGAACTGGCGCTGTGCGTCGGAGGCGTCCACGCCTTCCTTGAGCACGGCGCTGGAGAAGCCGGTGCGTTCCATCTGCACCAGCTGGTCGATCAGCACGTCGCCCGTGGCGCGGATGTCGCCCGTGAACCCGAGGCGGCGGCGCAGCAGGAAGGCCTGGCTGTAGGCGCGGCCGTCGGTGAATTTCGGAAAGTGCAGGTCGATGCGTTCGATGTCGGCCAGGCAGACCTCGATGGCGAGCGGGTCGGCATCGTTGGCCAGTTGCAAAACCTTCGGGTCGCCGTCGTCGATGTGGTCTTCGGCGGCCAGGATGTTCAGAGTCTTTTTCATGCTGCTTCCTCCACCTTGAATCGCGCACCGTTGGCCGCGGCCTTGAACGGGTCGGGGCCGACGCGGCGCAGGGTGTCGATGAAGGTCTCGCCGTTTTCGCGGGTGTCGCGGTAGGTGGTGAGCACGGCCTCGATCACGCCCGGCACTTCGGCCGCCGAGAACGAGGGGCCGACCACTTTGCCGGCCTGCGGTGCGCCGCTGAGCGCGGAGCCGTCGGAGCCGCCGAGGGTGACCTGGTACCACTCCTTGCCGTCCTTGTCGACGCCCAGGATGCCGATGTGGCCGCTGTGGTGGTGGCCGCACGAATTGATGCAGCCGCTGATGTGCAGGTCGATCTCGCCCAGGTCGTCGAGCTCGTCGAGGTCTTGATAGCGCTCGGTGATGGCTTCAGCGATGGGAATGGAGCGGGCGTTCGCCAGCGAGCAGAAATCGCCGCCGGGGCAGGCGATCATGTCGGTCAGCAGCTGCACGTTGGCGCTGGCGAAACCGGCGGCGCGGGCGGCGAGCCACAGCGCGTGCAGGTCTTCGGCGTGCACCCAGGGCAGCACGATGTTCTGGTCATGCGTCACGCGGGCTTCGCCGGCCGAGAAGCGGTCGGCCAGCTCGGCGATGGTGTCGAGCTGGTCGCCCGAGGCGTCGCCGGGCGCCTGCTTGAGGCGCTTGAACGACAGCGTGACGGCGCGCAGCGCGGGGTTCTTGTGGGCGTCGACGTTGCGGGCCAGCCAGCGCGCGAACATGACGTCGTCGGCGGCGAAGGCACGCAGCTCGGCGTCGGTCTTCTCGGCGCTTTGCAGCACGCGGGTGGCCAGCGTCGGCGGCACGAAGGAGGCGGCCACGCGGTCGTACTCTTCCTGCGTGATGGTGTGCGGCGCGCCGTCGTGCTCGATGATCTGCTTGTACTCGGCCTCGACGTCGTCGATGTAGCGCTGGCCTTCGGCCTTCACCAGGATCTTGATGCGCGCCTTGTAGATGTTGTCGCGGCGGCCATAGCGGTTGTAGACACGAATCACCGCTTCGAGGTAATTCATGATCTGCTGCCAGGGCAGGAACTCGCGCAGCACGGTGCCGATGATCGGCGTGCGGCCCATGCCGCCACCCACCTGCACGCGAAAGCCGATGTCGCCGGCCTCGTTCTTCACCACGTGCAGGCCCACGTCGTGCCAGCCGGTGGCGGCGCGGTCTTCGGTGGCGCCGGTGATGGCGATCTTGAACTTGCGCGGCAGGAACGCGAACTCGGGGTGCAGCGTGCTCCACTGGCGCATGATTTCCGCGAACGGGCGCGGGTCGGCGATCTCGTCGACGGCAATGCCGGCGCGCTCGTCGCTCGTGATGTTGCGGATGCAGTTGCCGCTGGTCTGGATGCCGTGCATGTCGACCGAAGCCAGCAGGTCCATCACGTCGGCCGACTTGGCCAGCGGAATCCAGTTGTACTGGACGTTCTGGCGCGTCGTGAAGTGGGCGTAGTGGGTGGGCAGCTTGTGGCTGCCGAGCTGGCCCTGGATCTCGATGGCCTTGCGGTAGACCTCGGCTTCGGGCTCGTCGTACTCGCGGGCGATGCGGGCCAGCACGCGCAGCTGCTTGCTCGACAGCTCGCCGTACGGCACGGCCACGCGCAGCATCGGCGCGTAGCGCTGCACGTACCAGCCGTTTTGCAGGCGCAGGGGGCGGAACTCGTCCTCGTGCAGGCGGCCCTTTTGCCAGCGCTCGAGCTGGTCTCGGAACTGGGCAGCGCGTTGGTGAACGAACTGGCGATCGAATTCTGTGTATTGGTACATCGTGCGTGTGTGTCTTGAGGAAGTGCGGTGCCGATCGTGAAACGGGGCGCCCCAGCAAGAAGCCGAGATTCTGAAAGCGGGCCTTATGGAAACAAACTATTTTTTGGTTCGCGCCTTATCCGGATAAGCATATTCACCAGCATCCATGCGGGTTTCCGGACGATTGGATGCTTATTCCGGATAAGGCGCGGCCGCCCATGCGAGGCTGGCCGACCCGGGAATTCTAGGAACAGAACGAGGTTCGGGCAGGCGTGCGATCGGCCGCCGCACGTTGTGGCGGACGTTGCCTAAAGTTTTCACCCGGCCTGCCGATATCCAGCCATGGAGAGCCGCCACCGTGCCGCTCTTTTTTCCCGATTTCGACGGCGCTGCCCATGCCTTGCGCCGTCGTTCCGTTCCCCTTGAGTTTCTGGAGTCCGATCATGTTCCTGAGCAATGTCTCAATTGGCAAGCGCCTCGCCCTCGTGCTGGGCGCCATCCTGGCGCTGTTTCTCGCCACCAGCGTCGCCGCGGTGCTGAAGCTGCAGCAGCTGAGCCTGGAGATCGACGCCATGATCCAGGACAACGTCAAGACCGAGCGCGCGGGCTCCGACTGGCTGCGCCACACCACCTCGGGCGTGCAGCGCGCGGCCGCCATCGCCAAGAGCAGCGACGCCAGCCTGATCGATTACTTCGCGCCCGCCACGGCCAAGTCGATCAAGGACACCAACGAGCTGCAGAAATTCATCGAGACCAAGCTGGTCAAGCCCGCGGAGCGCGAGCTGTTCGAGAAGGTCGGCAACCTGCGCAAGGCCTACCTGGCGTCGCGGGAAGAAGTAAGCAAGCTCAAGCTGACGGGCGACCTGGCAGGCGCCAACCGCGCCTTCGACGCCCAGTTCCAGCCCACCTCCACCAGCTACCTGGCTGGCGTGCAGCAGGTGGTGGACATGCAGCGCGAACAACTCGATGCCGCCGCGGCCCGTGCCAACGACCTGCAGGCGCAGACACGCACGCTGCTGATCGTCTGTTCCACCGTGAGCCTGGTGCTGGGCGCGCTGCTGGCCTGGCTGCTGGCCCGCAGCATCACGCACCCGCTGCGCAGTGCCGAAGCCATTGCGCAGTCCATCGCCGACATGGATCTGACGGGTGCGCCGCAGGCTAGCTATGCCAAGGATGAAACGGGCCGCCTGCTGCACGCGCTCGACCTGATGCGCTCGGCCCTGCAAGGCTCGCTGTTGCAGGTGCACGGCGTGGTGATGACCGTTTCGACGGCCAGCACGCAGATCGCCATGGGCAACCAGGACCTGTCGTCGCGCACGGAAGCACAGGCCAGCGCGCTGGAGCAGACCGCCGCGTCGATCGAAGAGCTCACCTCGACCGTCAAGCAGAACGCCGACAACGCGCGCCAAGCCAACCAGCTGGCGACGTCCGCGTCGGAAGTGGCGGTGAAGGGCGGCAGCGTGGTGTCGCAGGTGGTCGACACCATGGGCTCGATCAACGCCTCGTCCAAGAAGATCGTCGACATCATCGGCGTGATCGACGGCATCGCCTTCCAGACCAACATCCTGGCGCTGAACGCGGCCGTCGAAGCGGCCCGTGCCGGCGATCAAGGTCGGGGCTTTGCGGTGGTGGCTTCCGAAGTGCGCAGCCTGGCGCAACGCTCGGCCGCTGCCGCAAAGGAAATCAAGACGCTGATCGGCAACTCCGTCGAAAAGGTCGAAGAGGGCAGCCGGCAGGTGGCCGATGCCGGCCGCACCATGGACGAGATCGTCGGCAGTGTGAAGCGCGTGACCGACATCATGGGCGAGATCAGTGCGGCGAGCCAGGAGCAGACCTCGGGCATCGAGCAGATCAACCAGGCCATCACGCAAATGGACCAGGCGACACAGCAGAATGCGGCGCTGGTCGAAGAGGCTTCGGCGGCGGCCCAGTCGCTTCAGGAGCAGGCGGGCAGCCTGTCGAAAATCGTCGGCGGGTTCAAGCTGGAACAGGGCGGCCGACGTGCGGCGCTGGCCCTGGGCTACGCCGGATAAGAGCGAGCTCGGGAAAGCGAGCCTGAGAAAGCGTCAGCGCAGCATCGCCGACATCGCCGAGCAGCAGTTCAGCATGCGCACGGCGGCTTCCACCGAGTCGGCGCTGAAGCGCAGCGTGACGCCATCGACGCGCTCGAAGCTTGGCCACTGGCAGAACAGGTCGGCCATCATCGGCGACTGGGTGCGCAGCGTGACGATCTGCGGGCCCTTGAAGACCAGCGGGCGGGCGTTGGCAGGCGCGGCCAGCGCTTCGATCACGCCAGCACGGATTGCCTGGCGCGATTGCTCGGGCGAGAGCGACACGCCGCTGTTGAAGCCGGTCGCTTTCTTGGTCTGCACGAAGGTCGCGTGCGGAAAGAGCGCGCGGTTCTCGGCGATGAACACGTCGTCGCCGCTGCCCATCACGACCGGCACGCCGTACTCGCCGGCCAACGCGCCGTAGAGGCCGGCCTCGCCGAGTTCCTGATCGCCGAGCGAGATGCTCGCGAAGGCGAAGCTGTTGATCGTGTGCGCGAGGATGCCGCGGCCCTGCGCGCGCGAGTGGTAGCCCACCATGCACAGCGCGTCCACGCCTTCTTCCACGCCGGCCACCATGCTGAGGTAGCGCGGCTTGCCTTGCACGACACGGGCGCGCGCATCGAGCACGTCGGGCGGCATGTTGCGAAAGCCGCCGTGCGAGTCGTTCACCAGCACCTCGGTGGCGTCGGCGTCGAACGCGCCGGCAATCGCGGCGTTGGCTTCCTGCGCCATCAGCACGCGGGCGCGTTCGTACTCGGGGTTGCCCTGGCGCGCCTGCTCGTGGTGGTAGACGCCGGCCACGCCTTCGATGTCGGTGGAGATCAGGACTTTCATGGACGTGTGTTTCAGGCGAGAGGTGAAAGGGAAGACGCCGGCAGCAGCTCGCCGAGCGCGGCGCGGTGGTTGCCATCGCGGCCCGTGACGGGCGTGGCGCGCCACAGCGCATGAAGAATGGCCTGCTCGGTGCTGTCGGCCGCAGCCTGGAACAGCCCGTCGAGGAGCGTGTCGTGCAGCATCGCGACGGCCGGCATGGGCCGGTCGGCGCGGTCGGGCACGGTGTAGGCCGTGGAAAACGCCAGCACGAGGTCGCCGCTGCCGTGGCCGAAGACCGAGCCCGTGCGGGCCAGCCCCGCGCCCGCGCGCAGTGCGAGGCGGCGCAGCTGGCGCGCGTCGAGCGGCGCATCGGTGGCGACGACGATGATGATCGAGCCCTTCTCGGGCTCCGACGCTTCCGTCGATGCTTGTTGTTGCAGGGCCGCGAGCCGTTCGCCCACCGCATGGCCGGCCAGCACCAGCTGAGGCTGGCGCCCGTAGTTTGCGAGCACGAGCGCGCCGACCGTGTACGTCGCGCCGTCGGCCATCGCCACGCGACGCGATGCGCTGCCGATGCCGCCCTTCAGCTGGAAGCTCGACATGCCGCGCCCCGCGCCGACCGAGCCTTGCGCAAAGTCCGCATCGGTGGCGGCCAGCGCCTGCAGGTAGTCGGCCTCGGTCACGGCCAGCCGCTGGATGTCGTTGAGGAAACCGTCGTTGCACTCGAAGACCAGCGGGTTCACCGTGGGCAGCGCGCGCCCGGTCTCGGGGTTGGCTGCGGCGCAGTCGCGGATCTGCGCCGTCGCCACCGTGCCGACCGAGAAGGTGTTGGTCAGCGCGATCGGCGTTTCCAGCACGCCGAGCTCGGCCAGCTGCACCAGCCCCACGCTCTTGCCGAAGCCGTTGAGCACCACGGCCGCGGCCGGCACCTTGTCGCGGAACGGGTCGCCCGCGTGCGGGCGGATCACGGTCACGCCGGTCTGCACCGGGCCGTCGGCCAGCGTGCGGTGGCCGACCGTGACGCCCGCGACGTCGGTGATGGCGTCGCGTGTGCCCGCAGGCAGGGTGCCGATGAAGGGCAGGGAGGTCGTCGAGGCCATGAAGAGAGCGAAGAATTTACTGGCGGTCGATCTTCGGATCGAGCGCGTCGCGCAGGGCGTCGCCCAGCAGGTTGAAGGCCAGCACGGTGAAGAAGATGGCCAGGCTCGGGAACAGCGCCACGTGCGGCGAGGTCACCATGTCGGCGCGCGCTTCGTTGAGCATTGCGCCCCACTCGGGTGTCGGCGGTTGCGCGCCCATGCCCAGGAACGACAGGCTGGCCGCCGTGATGATCGAGGTGCCCACGCGCATCGAGAAGTACACGACGATCGACGAGATCGTGCCCGGCAGGATGTGCCGCACGATGATGGTCCAGTCGGACGCGCCGATGCTGCGCTCGGCCTCGATGTAGGTCTGCTGCTTGAGCACCAGCGTGTTGCCGCGCACCAGGCGCGCAAAGGCCGGCACGCTGAACACCGACACGGCCACCACCACGTTGGTCATGCTGCTGCCCAGAATGGCGACCACGCCCAGCGCCAGCAGGATGCCGGGGAAGGCGAAAAGCACGTCCGAGATGCGCATCACGATGCGGTCCCACCAGCCTTCGTAGTAGCCCGCCAGCAGGCCGAAGGCCGTGCCGATGAAGCCGCCCACGAGCACCGACAGAAAGCCGGCCGCCAGCGAGATGCGCGTGCCCGCCAGGATGCGGCTGAAGATGTCGCGGCCCAGCGGGTCGACGCCGAACCAGTGCGTGGCCGAGGGCCCGCTGTTCAGCATGTCGTAGTCGAAGAAGTTCTCGGGGTCGAAGGGCACGATCCACGGTGCGAACACCGCGATGAACACCAGCAGCCCCACGAAGATGGCCGCGACGATGCCCACGGGCTGCTTCTTGAAGCGGCGCCAGCACTCGCCCCAGGGCGTGCGGACCTTGCCCGCGGTTTGCACCACGGCCACGGGAGAAAGAGGAACGATGGATTCGGCAGACACGCCGGAAGCTTGCGTCATGGCTGCGTGCTCACTTGTAGCGAATGGTCGGGTTGATGTAGCCGTACAGCACATCGACCACGAGGTTGATCAGGATGAATTCGAGCGAGAACAGCAGCACCAGCGTCTGGATCACGGGGTAGTCGCGCATCTGCACGGCATCGACCAGCAGGCGGCCCAGGCCGGGCCAGTTGAACACCGCCTCCACAAGAATCGAGCCGCCCAGCAGAAAGCCGAACTGCAGGCCCATCATCGTGACCACCGGAATCAGCGCATTGCGCAGGCAGTGCTTGATGATCACCGTGCGCTCGCGCACGCCCTTGGCGCGCGCGGTGCGCACAAAATCTTCCTGGATCACTTCGACGAACGAGGCGCGCGTGAAGCGGGCCATCACGGCGGCCACCGCCGCGCCCAGCGTGATCGAGGGCAGGATGTAGTGCTGCCAGGTTGCGGCGCCCACCGTGGGCAGCCAGCCGAGCTGCACCGAGAAGATCTGCATGAGCAGCATGCCCAGTGCAAATGCGGGGAATGAGATGCCCGACACCGCAAGCGTCATGCCGATGCGGTCGGGCCATTGGTTGCGGAACACGGCCGACACGATGCCGATGCCCATGCCGAAAATCACCGCCCACACCATGCTGGTGATGGTCAGCATCACCGTCGGGAAAAAGCGCTCGGCAATCTCCGTCGACACCGGCCGCCGCGTGCGGATCGAGGTGCCGAAGTCGCCTTGCACCATGTGGGTGAAGAAGCTCACGAACTGCTGCGGCAGCGGCTTGTCGAGCCCGAGGTCCGCGCGCACCATGGCCACGGTCTGCTCGTCGGCATCCTGGCCGGCGGCAAGGCGCGCCGGGTCGCCGGGGAGCATGTGGACGAACAGGAACACCAGCACTGCCACGATGAGCAGTGTCGGGATCAGGCCCAACAGTCGTTTGAGAAAGTAATTCAGCATGGGGAGCGGGCAGTCAAATCCTCATTCGGGGAACACCGCGGAACCGGCTTTGCCGGGCCGCAGGTGTTGCCCCCGGTGAGGGGGTTGGCGTAGCGACACGAAGTGCGCGAAGCCTGGGGGAGGTCTTAGTTAGACACCGACATGGCATCGATGTTGATGTTCGCGTCGGGCATCACGAACACACCCGACAGGCGCTTGGCGTGCGCCGACAGGTTCTGCTCGGTGACCAGCGGCACGCGCGGCAGGTCCTTGCGGATCTCGTCCTGCGCGGTCTTGTACAGCGCGGCCTTTTCCTTGTCGTCCACGGTGATCAGCGCCTTGGCGATGGCGCCGTCGACCACGTCGCTCTTGTAGAACGACATGTTGTTGAGCTTCGGTGCCCACGACTCCGAAGCGAACAGCGGGCGCAGGCCCCAGTCGGCTTCGCCGGTCGACGACGACCAGCCCGTGTAGTACATGCGGACCTTGGCCGTCTTCGGATCGGGCCATGCATCGACCATCTCGGTGCGCTGGCCCACTTCGAGCGCCTGCACCTGCAGCTTGATGCCCACCTGTGCGAGCTGCTGCTGGACGAACTGGATCGTCTTTTGGCTGGTCGTGTTGTTGTAGGCGCTCCACAGCACCGACTCGAAGCCGTTCGGGTAGCCGGCTTCGGCCAGCAGGGCCTTGGCCTTCTTCACGTCGTAGGGAATGGGTGCCATCTTCTCGGCGAACTTCACGCCCTGGGGCATCACGCCCTGTGCGGGGAAGGCGTAGCCGCCGAAGGCGACCTTCGACAGCGCTTCCTTGTTGATGGCGTAGCCGATGGCTTCGCGCACCTTCGGGTTGTCATACGGCTTTTGCAGCATGTTGAAGGCCAGGAAGCGCGTGATGATCGAGGGCGATGCCACCACTTCGAGCTTGTCGCTCTTCTTCAGCAGCTCGGCCTGCTCGTAGGGAATGGGGAAGGCAAAGTCGGCTTCGCCGGTCTGCAGCATCGCGGCGCGCGTGTTGTTCTCGAGCACCGGCTTCCATTGCAGGTTGTCGATCTTCGGGAAGCCCTTCTTCCAGTAGCCGTCGAACTTCTTGGCCTTCACGGCGTCGGTCTGCTTCCACTCGACGAACTCGAAGGGGCCGGTGCCCACGGGGTGGAAGGCGATGTCCTTGTTGCCCCACTTCTTCAGCGCGGTGGGCGAGATCATGGCGGCCGAGGCGTGGGCCAGCGAGTTGATGAAGGGGCCGAAGGGCTCCTTCAGCGTGATGCGCACGGTGGTGGGGTTCAGCGCTTCGACCTTGCCGACGCGGTTGAACTGGTTGTAGCGCAGCAGCTTGTTGTCCTGGTTCAGCACGCGGTCGAGCGTGACCTTCACGGCTTCGGCGTTGAAGTCGGTGCCGTCGTGGAACTTGACGCCGCTGCGCAGCTTGATCGTGTAGACCAGGCCGTCCTTCGACACCTCGTAGCCCTCGGCGAGCACGTTCTGGACCTTCAGGTCCTTGTCGAACTGGAACAGGCCTTCATAGAAGGTCTTGGTCACGGCCGTGGTGATGGTCGTGTTGGTGTTGTACGGGTCCAGCGTTTCCGGCTGGTAGCCGATGGCCAGCACCACGTCTTTGGCAGCCAGTGCCGAGCCCGAGGCGGCCAGCGCGGCCAGGCCCAGCAGTGCGGATGCCCAGCGCAGGGAGGAAGAAGATTGCTTCATTGAAGAACTCCAGTCGGTTCGTGGAAAAAATGCAGGGGGCCTGCGGGTGAAAAAACGGGGTCGGATTCGGAAGATCAGAAGGCGCCGCCAATGGCGTGCCGTGCCACGAAATGGCCCGGTGCGACCTGCACCAGCGGCGGCACATCGGGCTCGTCGCCCACGGCGCGGATCGGGCTGGGAATCTCGCCTTCGAGCAGCGCGCGCGGCTTGTGGCGGCGCGACGGGTCGGCCACCGGCACGGCCGCCATCAGCTTGCGGGTGTAGGCGTGCTGCGGCGCTTCGAACACCGCGCGGCGCGGGCCGATCTCGACGATCTGGCCCAGGTACATCACGGCCACGCGGTGGCTGATGCGCTCGACCACGGCCATGTCGTGCGAGATGAACAGAAACGCCACGCCCAGCTCGCGCTGCAGGTCGAGCATGAGGTTGACGATCTGCGCCTGAATCGACACGTCGAGTGCCGACACCGATTCGTCCGCCACCACCACCTTCGGGTTCAGTGCGAGCGCGCGCGCAATCGCGATGCGCTGGCGCTGGCCGCCCGAGAACTCGTGCGGGTAGCGCTGCGCCACTTCGGGCGGCAGGCCGACCTTCTGCAGCAGCCAGTCGACGCGCTGCTGCGCTTCGGCGCCCTTGGCGATGCCGTGGATGAGCAGCGGCTCCATGATCGAGAAGCCCACCGTCACACGCGGATCGAGCGACGCGAACGGGTCCTGGAAGATGAACTGGATGTTGCGGCGCAGTGCCTGCAGCTCGCGCGTGGGCAGTTCGCGGATGTTCTTGCCGCCGAATTCGATGGCACCGCTCTGGCTTTCGACCAGGCGCAGCAGCGAGCGGCCGGTGGTCGACTTGCCGCAACCCGATTCGCCGACCAGCGCGAGCGTCTCGCCGGGGTAGAGGTCGAAGCTGATTTTCTCGACCGCATGCACGCGGCGCTTCACGCGGCCGAAGATGCCGCTGCGCACGTCGAAGCGCGTGACGAGGTCGCGCACGCGCAGGATCGGGCCGGCGTCTTCGCGCACGGTGGTCTGCGGCGTGGTGTTCGTGCAGGGCACGGTCTCGGTGCTGTCTTCGGTGCCGGACTCGGTACGAAGGAGCTCGAACTTGGCCGGCAGGTCGGTACCCTGCATCGCGCCCAGCTTGGGCACGGCCGACAGCAGCGCCTTCGTGTAGGGGTGCTGCGGCGACGCGAACACCTGGTCGGAGGTGCCGGCTTCGACCTTGTCGCCGCGGTACATCACGAGCACGCGGTCGGCAATTTCGGCCACCACGCCCATGTCGTGCGTGATGAAGAGCACGCCCATGCGCATCTCTTTCTGCAGCTCGCGAATCAGCTGAAGAATCTGCGCCTGGATCGTCACGTCGAGCGCGGTGGTGGGCTCGTCGGCAATCAGCAGCTGCGGCTTGCACGACAGGGCCATCGCGATCATCACGCGCTGGCGCATGCCGCCCGAGAGCTGGTGCGGAAAGCGGTCGAGCACGTTGCGCGCTTCAGGGATGCGCACGAGTTCGAGCATGCGCAGCGCCTCGGCGCGTGCGGCCGAATTGCTCTTGCCCTGGTGGATGCGGATGGCCTCGGCGATCTGGTCGCCGGCGGTGAACACCGGGTTCAGCGAGGTCATCGGCTCCTGAAAAATCATCGCGATGTCCGCGCCGCGGATGCCGCGCATCGTGCTGTCGCGTGCCTGCGCCAGGTCGAGCACGTCGCCGTTGCGCCGGCGGAAGGCCATGCTGCCGCCGAGGATGCGACCGCCGCCGTGCTCCACCAGCCGCATCAGCGCGAGCGAGGTCACCGACTTGCCCGACCCCGATTCACCCACCACCGCGAGCGTTTCGCCGTGGTCGACGTGAAAGGACAGATTCTTGACGGCATCGACGGTGCGCTCGGACGTCGAGAAGCGCACGGTGAGGTCGTCGACGGCGAGGACGCGGCCGTCGGGCAGATTCAGGGCAGGGGAGGACATGGCGGGTGCGGGAGAAAAGAGGGGCAGATGCGTCAGGCGAAGATGGCGGTGACCGGGGCTTCATCGCCGCGCGCGTGGCCGCGGTACATGCCTTCGGTGTTGAAGGCCAGGCTCAGGTTGCCGTGGCGGTCGACGGCGATCAGGCCGCCGGTGCCGCCGATGGCGGGCAGCGACTGGTGCACCACGGCGTGCGTGGCCGCTGCTAGCGTGGCGCCGCCGTAGGCCATGCGCGCGCAGATGTCGTGCGCGGCCGCGACGCGGATGAACATTTCGCCGCTGCCGGTGCACGAGATGGCGGCGGTGCGGTCGTCGGCGTAGGTGCCGGAGCCGATGAGCGGCGTGTCGCCGACGCGGCCCACGCGCTTGTTGGTCATGCCGCCGGTCGAGGTGGCGGCGGCCAGGTGGCCGTGGATGTCGAGCGCCACGGCGCCGACGGTGCCGAACTTCTTGTCTTCGTCCAGCGGCGGCTTGGTCATGGCGGCGCCTTCGTGGTCAGTCACCACGCGGCCCGTGTCGCGCACGCGGTACAGCTGCTGTCGGCGCGCGTCGGTCGAGAAGAAGAAGGGCTCGACCATCTCCAGCCCACGGTCGCGCGCGAAGGCTTCGGCGCCCGCGCCGGCCAGCAGCACATGGGCGCCGTCTTCGAGCACGGCACGCGCGGCGCGCACCGGGCGGCGCACGTGGCTCACGCCTGCAATGGCGCCGGCCGCGAGCGTGGCACCGTCCATCACGGCCGCGTCGAGCTCGTGCGTTTCTTCGTGCGTGAACACCGCGCCGTAGCCGGCATTGAAGAGCGGGCAGTCTTCGAGCATCTCGACCGCGAGGCAGGTGGCGTCGAGCGCCGACATGCCCTTGAGCAGTGCGGCCTGCGCGGCGCGCACGATGGTCTGCAGCGCGTCGTGATACGCCTGCGCCTGCTCGGGGTTGGTCGTCGAGGCGCTGATGGTGCCGGCGCCGCCGTGGATGGCGATGACGGGCGTGACGTTCTTCATCGGGAAGCTTTCTTCTTTTTCTTGCCGGCGTCGGAAGCGACGGCGGCGGGGAGGAGGGGAGGCATGGAAACCTGGCCGCGCGCATGGCCCTGGCCCAGTCCGCCATGCAGCCACGGACGCACCGCCTGCAGGATGCGGCCGGCCGACTGCGCCGCGCCGGGCGCGCGCAGGGCGACCGCGCTGGTCAGTGCCTCGATCAGCGCGAGCACGCTGGTCTCGCAGTTGGGGCGGTAGCTGGTTTCGGTCTGGCAATAGAGCACCACGTCGGCCAGCGGCGCGAGGGGCGAACTGGGGCGATCGGTCAGCGCGAGCACCGCGCAGCCCTGGCTGCGCGCGATCTGCGCCAGCGCCACCGTGTCGGTCAGGTAGCGCGGAAAGGTGAGGCCGATGAACAGGTCCTGCGGGCCCGAGTGCATCAGCGAGCGCGCCGAATGCGTCACGCCGCTCACGCTGGAGAGCATGCGCACGTCGTTGCACGAACCGTCGAGCCCGTGCTGCAGCAACCCCGCGAGCCATGCGCTGGCGCCGAAGCCGCCGATGTAGATCGAGCGCGCCTTCAGGATGCGCTGCACGGCGGCTTCGCAGGCGGCGTAGTCGAGCGACTGGCGCGTGGCTTCGATGTTGCGGCGGCTCTCGTCGAGCGCCGTGGCGAACACCTCGGCCACCGTGGTCGGGTGCTCCAGGTTGCCGCGCAGCCGTTCGACCGGCGCCACCAGCGACTCGAAGCCGCGCACGAGCTCGGCGCGGAAGGCGGCGTAGCCGTCGAACTCCAGCGCGCGCGCAAACCGGTTGGCCGTGGCGACCGAGACGCCCGCCGCAGCGGCCAGCTCATCGATCGGCAGCGTCGCGACCTGCAGCGGGTGCTCGAGCACGAAGTCGGCCACCTGCCGGTGCGAACGCGTCAGCCGCGGCAACGCCTGCGCAATGCGCTGGGCCACGGTGGTGCCTGGGGTGTCGACGTTGGTGCTCATGGGGCGGGCGATGCACCGGGGTGGGTGCGGGTGATGAAAATCGGTTTACAAATATATGACAGATATGAAAATTTTCTGTCATTTCCGATCGATATCGCAAGTAGCGGGCCAGGAGCGAGGGGCTTTGGCGAGCACGCGATCGGGCGTGTTTCCCTTGCGGGGCGGCGTGTTCGGGGCTGTTGGGGCGCGACGTTCAGGGATTACCCTGATGTTGTCTTTTCATCCCTTGGGCGGGGTCTGGCGCGTTGAAAACGAACGAATTAACTGCGGTGCCGGGGTCGCATGGCGACATTGACGGCCTTCTGGTCAGCCCTGAGTATCCCGAGCGGCGCGTCTTGCGTCGGGGAACGAGGAACCAACATGAGACTGGAATGGCTTCGCCGCGCGCTCGCGGTGATGGGCTGCTGTGTGGTGTTCGCGGGCGTGTCCGCATGCGGTGGCGGAGGGGGCGGTGGCGGGGGCGGTGTGCCGATCCTGCCGCCGACCGCAGGGCCCGTGCCTCAGCAGCCGGCGCCAGCGCCGACACCGACCGACCGTGTGGTGTCCGAATCCATCCAGTCGGGCTTCACAGGCGCGCCTTATCCTCTTTCTGTCTACCTGCCCGCCGGGTACGACCAGGGCACCGATGCCTACCCCGTCATCTATGCGCTCGACGGCGATGCCGTCAACGGCTTGCCGCAAACACGGTTCGCGAATCTCAAGGACATCCTGGTGAAGCGTGGAACGAAGGCCATCCTCGTCGGCATCGGGAACACCGGGCGGCGCCAGGAGGACTACAACTTTCCCGGGGCCTTCAAGTACCACGACTTCCTGGCGAAGGAGCTGATTCCCTTCATCGATTCGAAGTACCGGACCAACCCCAAGAACCGGATGCTCACGGGCCTGTCGACCAGTGGCAACCTGGCGGCCACGGCGCTCTTTCTCGAAGCGCCGGACAACCTGGTGTTTTCTTCCTTCGTGTCGATCGAGGGCGCTTTCTGGCAACAGGAGGCTCAGAACAACGATCTGGAACAGAAGATGTTCGATGCGTTGGCGGGTCGGCCCCTGCCTGTCACGCTGATCCTGGCGAGCTGCATCAGTAGCTGCAATCAACAGTACGTGAAGCAGCTGTACCAACGGATGGCAGCGCGAGGGTACGTCGGGCTGCAGCTCCTGCATACGGAGTTCAACGCCACGCACGTCGGCGCCGATGTGCTGGCGTTCGAAGACGCGGTGGTGCGGATCTACAAATAGGTGCCGTGGCCGCGCTGCGAACCCGAAACTAGGGGTTCGCGCGCGGTGTGCTCATGCGGGCAGCGGTTTGGGTGGGTAGCCCGCCTCTGTCAGCACGGCCATCACGGAAGGGCCGTCTTCGGTGGTGTCGATGCGTACCGTTCTGTTCTTCAAGTCCACCTCGAGCCTGGCCTGCGGGTCGAGGTCTTTGATGGCCTTGGTGATGCGGCCGGCGCAGCTGCCGCAGGTCATCGACTGGATTTCAAACGCTTGCATGAGAGTCGTCCTTTCAAAAGAGTGACGCTCAGTGTCAAGCTTGCCATCGTGTGAAGGTCAAGCGTGGCGAACGCCTGACCCCTGACACGCCAAGGTCATGCGACTGCCTGAGTTTGACTCTCTCATGGTGTCAAGCTTGAGACTTCGCGCTTTGGCTCGAAGGAGAACTCCATGGAACATCCCACGGCGCCGGCTGCTGCGGCGCACTTGTCCCTTGCTGATGTGGTTGCGCGCTCCGGTGCGTCCGCGCAGCTGCTGCAAGACTGCAAATCGCTCGGGCTGCTCGATGACACGGCACACGGCGGCCACTACGACGAACGCGCCGTGTCGACACTGCGCTTTGCGCGGCGGGCGCACACGCTGGGTTTTGATACGCCGGAAGTCGTCGAGCTGCACGCCTTGTGGCAAGACGGGCGCCGCGCAAGCTTCGATGTGAAGCGCGTTGCGCTCGAACGCGCCGACGATCTGGCGCAGCGCATCGAGGAACTCTCACACATGAAGCAATTGCTGGAGCGTCTCGCTCATTGCTGCGAAGGTGACGAGCGCCCCGAATGCCCCATCCTCGATGAGCTTGCGGGGCTCAAGGGATTCGCCGGCTGTGAAGCGCGGCGTGCGTGAAGCCGCCCCTCAACCCGGAATGTTCGGCTCGACCAGCTGGGCCAGCGCGACCAGCGATTCCTGCCAGCCCAGGTAGCACATCTCGACAGGAATCATCTCGGGGATGCCTTCCTGCACGATGGACACGTCCGTGCCGCACGAGACCGCGGTCAGGGTCACGGTGGTCTTCATCGTGCCTGGCAGGTTGGCATCGTCGAAGCTCGCGTCGTAGGCAATGCGCTGGCCTGGAACAAGCTCCAGGTACTTGCCGCCGAACGAATGACTGTGGCCGCTGGTGAAGTTGGTGAAGGACATGCGCCACGCGCCGCCCACCACAGGCTCCATGCTGTGGACCTTGCCGGTGAACCCGAAGGGCGGCAGCCAGCGCTCGAACGCGCTGGCCTCCACGAAGGCGCGGTAGAGCTTGTCGGGGGACGTGCGCAGGACGCGATGCAGACGAACGGTGTTGGTAGCCATGGTTGCTTTCTCCTGAAGTACAGAGGACGACCCTCTGTGATGACGTCGGATGAGCGCGCTGCGATTCGACACGTTCAAGGATCAGGAAAAACCCTGATCCCACACGCCGCGCGTCAATCGATGAATCGCGCCACGATGTCCTCGAACGACGGCAAGTCCATCGGCGTGTGTCCCCCGGGGTAGCCCTTCACGCTCAACTGCAGGCCTTTGTAGTTGCGCGCTGCGATCTTGTCGTGCATGGCTGTGATCTCCGGGCCGCCGGTGTTGGCAACGGCGAAGCCCAACAGCAAGGTCACGGGAATCTCCCGCGTGCTGCTGTTGGCGTACATCTGGCTTTCGAGCGGTTCGAGTTGCGCGCTTGCGCCTTTGACGGGGGGATCGGAGGGGAAGAAGTACTGGAAGGTGAACTTGCCGGCCGCGCCTTCCGTGAAGAAGGCGATGAGCGTGAAGACGCCGCCGTTCGACAGGCCCGAGAGCATGCGCTTGGCCGGGTTGGCGCGGTAGTTCGACTCGACATACGGCACCAGCTGGTCGGTCAGAAAGTCGTGGTACGGCTGGGCGCCGGGCATCAGGTAGTCGGTGTTGCGGCGCGCCGTGCCGCCGATGCCGACCACGATGGCTTTCTTGCCGGCCTTCTCGAGGATGTCGGTGAAGTTCTGGAAGCGCGTCACGCTCTGGTTGAAGATCGCATCGCCATCGGTGATGTAGATCGCGGGGTAGGCCGTCGTCGCGCTGTCGTAGCCGGACGGCAGGTAGATGTGCAGAGGGTAGGTTGCACCCGTGGCCTCCGACTTCACCGAGGCCTGGACCACCCGGCTGCGCCCGGTGTCCGCGGGCGGTGGTGTCGGTGTGCCGCCGACCGGTGGCAACGGCAGCATCGCCGCACCGCCGCCGCCGCCTCCACCCCCTCCGCCGCCGCAACCTGACAACCCCAGCAGCAAGGCACAGCTCGCTGTGAACATGAGCCGGCGAAGAATCCCTCTTGTCTGCATGTGGTGTTCCTTGATGGTGATGGCCGTGGTGGCGGAAGCCGGGCGATCTTAGAGGTGATGGGGGGCCGCTGTCGCGATCGTCTTCTGCATGAACACACTCAACGGATCGTTCGGATAGTCGCCGAAGCGCTCGCGCCGCGCATACCCCGCACGCGCATAGAACGCCAGTGCCTCGGGCTGGCTCACGCCCGTCTCCAGCCGGAACATTGCGCAGCCGCGCGCCGCCGCTTCGCCCTCGAGAAAGCCCAGCACCTTCGCCGCGACGCCTTGCCCGCGGTTCTGCGGGCGCACGTACATGCGCTTGAGTTCGCCGTAGCCGGGGTTCATGACGAGCGCGCCGCAGCCGACGGCCGTGCCCGCGTCGTCGCGCGCGACCGCGAACAGCACATGCGCCGCCGACAGTGCCGCAAGGTCGATGCCGTAGTGGCTCTCGGGCGGGTACAGCGGCTTCTGGTACGCATCGAGGTCGTCGATCAGCTGGATGACGTCGGCCTGGTTCGGGTTTTCAATCGAGATCTGCATCGTTCGATCGTAGCGAGCCGAAGGCCGCAAAGCCCGACGCGCGACGGGGTTCCCCGCGACGGCCAACAATGGCCGCGTCATTCATCCCGTTCGTCTGTTCGTTCGATTCAAGGAGTAGCACTTTGGAATACCGTCATCTGGGCAAATCGGGCCTCAAGGTCCCCGTGCTGAGCTTCGGCACCGGCACTTTCGGCGGCAAGGGCGAGTTTTTCAGCGCGTGGGGCAGCACCGACGTGGCCGAGGCGCGCACGCTGATCGACATCTGCATGGACGCCGGCGTGAACATGTTCGATAGCGCCGACATCTACTCGGGCGGCGCCGCCGAATCGGTGCTGGGCGAGGCGCTCAAGGGCCGGCCGCGCGACCGGCTGCTGATCTCGACCAAGGCCACCTTCCGCAGCGGCGACGGGCCGAACGACGTGGGCTCGTCGCGCCAACACCTCGTGCAGGCGGTCGATGCCTCGCTCAAGCGTCTGGGCACCGACTACATCGACCTGTTCCAGCTGCACGGCTTCGATGCGAGCACGCCGGTCGAAGAAACGCTGTCCACGCTCGACGACCTCGTGCGCGCGGGCAAGCTGCGCTATGTGGGCGCGTCGAACTTCTCGGGCTGGCACCTGATGAAGTCGCTGGCGGTGTCGGAGCAGCGCGGCTATGCGCGCTACGTGGCGCACCAGGCGTATTACTCGCTGGTGGGCCGCGAGTACGAGTGGGAGCTGATGCCGCTGGCGCAAGACCAGGGCGTGGGCGCCGTGGTCTGGAGTCCGCTGGGCTAGGGCCGGCTCACGGGCAAGATCCGCCGCGGCCAACCGCTGCCCGCCAACAGCCGCCTGCACGTGACGGCCGACATGGGCCCGCCCGTGCCCGACGAACTGCTGTATCGCGTGGTCGAGGCGCTCGAAAAAGTCGGCGCCGAGGTCGGCAAGACGGTGCCGCAGGTCGCGCTCAACTGGCTGCTGCAACGCCCGACGGTGTCGAGCGTGGTGGTCGGCGCGCGCGACGAAGCGCAGCTGCGACAGAACCTCGGCGCGGTGGGCTGGAACCTCACGCCCGCGCAGGTCGCTGAACTCGACGCGGCCAGCGCCACGACGCGCGCCTATCCGTACTGGCACCAGCAGGGCTTCCTGGAGCGCAACCCGAACCCCGTCTGACGCGGTTCACCGGTCAGGCGGGTGTCAGCCCCAGCACCCACTGCTTGAACTGCTCCAGCGCCCCGGAGGCCGGCCGGCCTTCGGGGTACGCGAAGTAGTAGCCCTGGTGCACGTCGAGGTGCCGGTCCACAGGAATGACGAGTTCGCCGGTGCGCAGTTCCTGCTCGACCAGGATGCGCGGCGCCAGCCCCACGCCCATGCCCGCCGCCGCGGCGGCCACCACCATGGTGAACAGCTCGTAGCGCGGCCCGCGCGACGCGTGCACCGTGTATTCCCATTCCTGCTGCGCGTACCAGTCGCGCCACGCATGGGCGCGCGTGCTCAGGTGCACATGGCGGCAGCGCTCGAAGCCGGCTTCGTCCCACTGGGCATGCGCGTCGCGGAACGCAGGGCTGCAGATGGGCACCATCTCGCCTTCGGAAAAGATCAGCCCGCCGCGCGTGTTCGGCCAGAACTGGTCTCCGAAGTAGATCGCCGCGTCGTACGCGTGCTCCTGGAACGAGAAGGGCTGCGAGCGCGCCGACAGGTTCACCGTGACGTTCGGGTGCAGCCGGCTGAAATCGGGCAGCCGCGGAATGAGCCATTGCGTGGCGAAGGTCGGCACCACGGCCAGCTCGAGCACGAAGCCCATCTCGTGGCCGGCGCTGATCTCCAGCGTGTCGCGGCGGATCTGGTCGAGGTGGCGGCGGATGCGTGCGGCGTACTCGCGACCCACGTCGGTGAGCGTCAGCCGTTTGCGCACGCGCGAGAACAGCGGCACGCCCAGGCGCTGCTCCAGCATCGCCACCTGGCGGCCGACGGCGCTTTGCGTGAGCGCCAGCTCGGTCGCCGCGCGGGTGAAGCTCCCCAGGCGTGCCGAGGCCTCGAAGGCCTGCAGCGCGCCGAGGTTGGGAATGTCTTTTCTCATCGCGCTATTCTGGCGGGAGCGTGCGCAGCCCCGGCAACGGCCGGGGCCAGGCACCGAAGACACGGAAAGGCATCTCATGCGGCGTGTGGCGATCATCGGCGGCGGGGCCATCGGCTCGGCCATCGCGTACTTCCTGGGCGCCGACCCGGCAGGCGAGGCCTTCGACATCACGGTGGTGGAGCGCGACTTCTCGTACCGGCAGGCCTCGTCGGCGCTGTCGGCCAGCTCGATCCGCCAGCAGTTTTCCACCGCCATCAACATCGAGATGTCGCTGTACGGCATCGACTTCTTTCGCACGCTCGGCGAGACGCTGCGCGTGGGCGACGACGTGCCGGACATTGGCCTCGTCGAGCCCGGCTACCTGTACCTGGCCTCGGCGGCAGGTGTCGACGTGCTGCGAGAGAACCACGCGATGCAGAAGGCGCACGCAGTGGACGTGGCGCTGCTGACGCCCGATGAACTGAAGGCGCGCTTCCCGTGGCTCTCGACCGAGGGCATCGCGCTCGCATCGCTCGGCCTTTCGGGCGAGGGCTGGTACGACGGCTACAGCCTGCTGCAGGCCTTTCGCAAGAAGGCCGCATCGCAGGGCGCACGGTACGTGCAGGCGCATGCCATGGGGCTGTGCCGCAAAAGCCGCAGCGTGACCGGCGTGCAACTCGACCACGGCGAGACGATCGACGCCGACATCGTCGTCAACGCCGCCGGCGCCTGGGCCGCGAAGGTGGCCGAATGGGCGGGCATCGACCTGCCGGTGCGGGGACGACGCCGCAGTGTGTTCAGCTTCTCATGCCCCGAGACCTTGCCCGGCTGCCCGCTGGTCATCGACACCTCCGGCATCTGGCTGCGGCCCGAAGGTCGCCAGTTCATCTGCGGCTTTGCGCCGCCGGAAGACCAGGACCCCGACGACGCGCCACTCGAAGTCGACCACGAGGCCTTCGACAGCTTCATCTGGCCGACGCTGGCCGAACGCATTCCGGCCTTCGAAGCCGTCCGCATGACGGGCGCCTGGGCCGGCTATTACGAGATGAATCTGTTCGACCACAACGCGATCCTCGGCCTGCACCCGGACTGCGACAACCTCTACTTCGCGAACGGCTTTTCGGGTCACGGGCTGCAGCAGTGCCCGGCGGTGGGGCGGGGTATCGCCGAGCTGATCCGCTTCGGTGACTACCGCAGCCTCGACCTGTCGCCGCTGTCGTTCGCGCGCATCCTGGAGAACCGGCCGTTGATCGAGAAGAACATCATCTAGCGTTGTTGCTCCGCCGGCTTGATGTCCCCCACGGGCGACAGCAGCGCCGGATCGAAGGCGGCGAGCGCGCGGCCTTCCTTGAGTCGCTTCGGCCAGTCAGCGTTCGACAGCGCGCCCCGTCCCAGTGCCACGAAATCGGCGCCCTCCGCGAGCGCTGCTTCGGCGCGCCGCGGGTCGTGCAGGCTGCCGTTGGCGACGATCGCAATCCTTGGCGCATGGTGGCGCGCGAGCTGCAGCAGGCTCGGCCCCGCAGCATCGCCGAAGGCCGGGCGCCAGGCTTCGAATTCGGTGATGTGCAGGTAGTCGATGCCGCTGTGCGCCAGCGCCCCGAACACCGTCGCCGCACCGGCTTCGGTTTCCGGCCACTTGTGGCTGAAGTCGTTGACCTTGCCTTGCGAGATGCGCACGCCGACCGGCGCCGATGCGCCCAGCATCTGCCGCACGGCGCGCACCACCTCGACGGTCAGCTGCACGCGCTGCGCGAGGGCGCCGCCCCAGCGGTCGGTGCGCGTGTTGGTGTGGCCGGTCATGAACTGGTCGAGCAGGTAGCCGTTCGCGCCGTGAATCTCCACGCCGTCGAAGCCCGCCACCTCCATCGCCAGCAGCGCGGCCCGGGCGAAGCCGCGAATCGCCTCGGCGATGTCCGCATCGTTCATTGCGTGGGGCTCTGGGTACTCGCCTTCGCCGCGGTAGGCCGTCATCTGCGTGCCGCGGGGGCGAATCGCCGACGGTCCCGCCGTGTGGTCGCGAAAGCGGTTGAACTGCGACAGCGCGCCCGCATGCATGAGCTGCGCGATGACGCGCCCGCCCGCGCCCTGGATCGCCTTCACCACCGGCTGCCACGCGCGGGCTTGTTCGCGATCGCTCAGGCCGGGCTGGCGGAAATAGCCTTGCGAATACGCCGCGTCGGTGTAGATGCCTTCGGTGATGAGGAGGCCGAAGCCGCCCCGCGCAAAGCGTTCGTAGTAGCGCGCCATGGTGCCGTTGGCGTGGCCCTCGGGCGAGGCGCTGACGCGCGTCATCGGCGCCACGGCCAAGCGGTTGGGCAACTGCAGTCCGTTCAAATTCGTTGGCGCGAACAGCGGTGTGCTCATCGCGCGTCTCCGGGTGCGACGGCGATGGCCTCGATCTCGATCATCGCGTCGGGCGAGTACAGGCCCGAGACCTCGACGATGGTGTCGGCCGGGTAGGGCGCCGAAAACCATTGGCGGCGCAGTTCGACGATCTTCGGAAAGTGGCTCATCGAGGTCAGGAAGATCGTCACCTTGACCACGCTGCCCAGGCCCGTGCCGGCGGCTCGCAACACGCGGTCGAGGTTCTTGAAGGCCTGCTCGGCCTGGCGGTCGAAGTCGCCCTTGCCGACGATCTCACCGTCGTCACCGATGGCAGCCTGGCCGGACACGAAGACCAGGTTGCCGAGCTGGATGGCCTGCGACAGCAGGAAGGGCGCGTAGGGGTCAGGTTGCGTATGGATTTGCTTGGGTTGCAGTTGCATGACGGGTGCCTTTGATGGTGAATTTCAGATCAGCCGTGGAAGTGTTTTCTTCCTGCGACCACTGGAATTTAGGGATGAAGAGGGCGCCCGACAAAGGCTGATTTTTCAGTCGATGGATGAGTTGAGCTAATCTGTCCGCATGCGAAGACTTCCTCCCCTGGGCGCATTGCGCGTGTTCGAGGCCGCGGCGCGTCGGCTGAGCTTCAAGGCGGCGGCCGACGAGCTGCACGTCACGCCGACCGCCGTCAGCCACCAGATCAAGCAGCTGGAAGAAGCGCTCGACGTGCGCCTGTTCGAACGCGGCACGCGGCAGGTTCACCTGACGGCCGCCGGCCATCAGCTGTTCCCCGCGCTGCGCGACGGCTTTGACAGCTTCGAGCGCGCCGTCGACGGCGTGCGCCGACTCAAGGGCACGCGCATCGCCACGCTGTCGTCCACGGTCGGTTTCATGGCCCGCCGGCTGGCGCCGCGTGCGGGAACGTTTCGCGACCTGCATCCCGAATGGACGCTGCGGCTGGACGCCACCAACCAGGTTGTCGACCTCGACACCGAGGCCGACGCGGCCATCCGCTATGGCAACGGTCGTTATGCCGACCTGGTCGTCGAGCCGCTGTTTCAGGACCACTACGCGCCGGTCTGCAGCCCCGCGCTGGCGGTCGCGGCCAGGAAGGACCTGCGCGCCGTTTCGCTGATTCACTTCGAATGGGGGCGCGCGGGGCGCGACGAAACGCTGGCGCCGGTGTGGCGCACGTGGCTCGCGCGCGCGGGCCGCACCGACGTCGATGCGCAGGCCGGCCTGTCGTTCACCGAAGAGATTCACGCGGTGCAGGCCACGGTCGCGGGGCAGGGCGTCGGCCTGCTGAGCCTGGCGCTGGTGGCCGACGAGCTCGCGTCGGGCCTGCTGGTGCAGCCCTTCGCGCTGTCGGTCGAAAGCTACCGCTACGACCTCGTGTACAGCCCGCGCGCCGCGAGCCGGCCCGCGACGATGGTGCTGCGCGACTGGGTGCACCGCGAGTTCGGCGCCACGCCGGTCCCGCAAGCGACAGCACCCGCGCTACAGCCCGGAAAGAAGGCATAGTGGCAGGCATGACTGCCCAGACCCTGTACGCGCAGAAGCGCGTCTTAGCCGCCGATGCCGTGCGCCAGGTGCGCAACGGCGACATGATCATCGTGCCCACCGGCGTCGGCGAACCGCCGTCGCTGCTCACGGCGTTGTCCGAGCAGCGCCGCGACTTCCGCGACGTGAAGGTCGCGCAGATTCTTGCGATGCGCAAGTACGCCTACATCGACCCGGAGACGGTCGAGCATGTGCGCCACGTCGCGCTGTTCTTCGGCGGCGCCACGCGCGCCGGCGGGCAGGCCGGCTGGATCGACTTCATTCCCAACTACTTCTCCGAGATTCCCGCGCAGATCGATCGGGGGCAGATCGCGGCCGACGTTGTGTTCAGCATGGCCTCGCCGATGGACGCGCACGGCTACTTCGCGCTGAGCCTGGGCCCCGACTACACGATGGCCGCCGTGGCGAAGGCGCGCGCGGTCGTGCTCGAGGTGAACCCGAACGTGCCCTATGCGCACGGCAATTGCCACGTGCACATCTCGCAGGTGGCGGCGCTCGTCGAGAGTACCGAGCCGGTGATGGAAGTCGGCCTGCCCAAGATCGGCCCGGTGCAGGAAGCCATCGGCAGGCACGTGGCCGACCTGATCGACGACGGCGCCACCTTGCAGATCGGCTACGGCGGCATTCCCGACGCGGTGGTGATGCAGCTCACGGGCAAGCGCGACCTGGGCATCCACACCGAGATGATCGGCGACGGCATCCTCACGCTGGTGGAAAGCGGCGCGGTCACCAACCGCCGCAAGAATTACCTGCCGGGCAAGTCGGTCGCAACCTTCGCGCTGGGCTCGAACAAGCTGTACCGCTTCATGGACCGCAACCCGGGGCTGGAGATGCATCCGGTCAACTTCACCAACGACCCGGCGCTGGCGGGGCTCAACGACAACCTCATCGCCATCAACGCCACCATGCAGATCGACCTGCTGGGCCAGTGCGGCTCCGAGAGCCTGGGCCATGCGCCGTACTCGGGCACGGGCGGGCAGTCGGACTTCGTGCGCGCTGCCAATCGCTCGCGCGGCGGCAAGGCCTTCATCGTGCTGCCCTCGACGGCGAAGAACGACACCATCTCGCGCATCGTGCCGTCGCTGTCGCCGGGCACGCATGTGAGCACGAGCAAGAACGACATCAACTACGTCGTCACCGAATACGGTGTGGCGCAGCTGCGCGGCAAGTCGGCCAAGCAGCGCGCGCAGGAGCTGATTGCGATTGCGCATCCGAACTTCCGGGCGGAGCTGATGGAGCAGGCGAAGCAGGCCAGGCTGCTTTGAATTTCACAGGGCGGTGGGAGTGACTTAGGGCACTCCTGCGCGGCCCGGGCGACGGCTACATTCGCTGCGATGAGCATCTCGTTGCGACACCTTTTTCTGCTGGGCGCGGCCTGCGTGTTGTCTGGCACGGCGCTCGCCTGCAGCGGGCCGGGCCAGCCCGGATGCCCGCCGCCGAACGCGCCGGGCTGGCCCCACAACAGCCGGCCGCCACCCCGGGACCCCGTGCTCGTGATCCCCGGCGGCACGGGCCGTTACAGCGACCCCGACGAGTACCTGGCGCCCCCACCGCCGGACCCCACCTTCTCGTACAAGTGGGGTGCGTATGTCATCGACAAGTCGAAGGGTGCTTTCGGCGGCGTCGACAACCGGGCGACCCAGGCCGACGCCGAAAGCAACGCCATCGCCCAGTGCGTGGGCAACGGCGGCACCGCCACCGGCTGCCGCAGCATGACGCTGGTCTGGCAGGAAGGCTGCGGCGTGGTCGTGATGGGCCGCAACGTGCTCTCGATGAAAGCCAACAAGCTGCAGAGCGCGGCACAGGCGGAAGCGATGGCGGAATGCTCCGCGCACGCGAAGGACTGCAAGGTCGTCACCGCGCGCTGCAACGCGCTGGTCGTCAATCGCTGATCAGCTGGCCTTGGCCGCCCGCACCAGCGACGGCGTGGCCTTGTAGCTCTCGGGGAACAGCTTCTTCAGGTCGTCGATCTTCGGCAGGTCGTGCATCACGATGTAGGGCTGGTTGGGGTGCAGCGTGAGGTAGTCCTGGTGGTAGTCCTCGGCCGCATAGAAGGGCTTGGCCGTCTCGACCGTGGTGGCCAGCGGCTTGTTGCCGAAGGTCTTGGCCTGGTTCAGTTGGGCGATGTAGGCGTTGGCGATGCGGGCCTGCTCGGCGTTTTCGGCGAACACGGTGGAGCGGTACTGCGGGCCGGTGTCGGGGCCCTGGCGGTTGAGCTGGGTGGGGTCGTGCGCCACCGAGAAGTAAATCTGCAGCAGCTTGCCGTAGCTGACCTTGCGCGGGTCGTAGCTGATGCGCACGGCCTCGGCATGGCCGGTGCGGCCGGAGCCGACCTCGTTGTAGCGCGCGGTGCGGGCCTCGCCGCCCGCATAGCCCGAGAGCGCATTGCTCACGCCCTCGATGCGCTGGAACACGCCCTGCACGCCCCAGAAGCAGCCGCCTGCGAACACGGCGGTGGCGGTGGTGGCGTCGGCGGGTGTGGCCAGGTCGACCGTCGGCGCGGGCACGCGGCGCGTGGTCTCTGCAAAGGAAGGGGCCGCGTGCCAGGCGAAAGCGGCGGCGGCGAGCGTGCCGGCGGCGATGGCGAAGGATTTCATGGCGGTCTTTCGTAGGGAACGCAGATGAGAGAGACAGTGGCCCCGATCCCGCCGGCCGTCAATGGCGGCGGGTCGGGCGGAAAAAGAGGCTTACTTCTTCATCTCGTCCTTGCCCATCGCGTCCTTCTTCATTTCATCCTTGCCCATGGCATCTTTCTTCATGCCGTCCTTGGCCATGCCGTCCTTCTTCATGGCGTCCTTGCCCATGGCGTCTTTCTTCATCCCGTCCTTGGCCATGCTGTCCTTCTTCATGCCGTCCTTGGCCATGTCGTCCGCGGCAAAGGCCGAGGCACCGGCGAAGGCCATGCAGGTGGCGAGGAGGGTGGCGGTGAGCTTGTTCATTTGAATCTTCCTGAGTTGAGGTTGGGTTTCTTTGTCATCAAGATCGGCGCGGTCCCACGCTGGAACACGGCCTCGCGCTTTCTTCGGCAGTCGAGCGGCTGTGGCAGCCCCTCAGCTCCCTCCGAACCAGTTGTAGCCCTGGTCTTCCCAGTAGCCACCGGGATAGGTGTTCGTCACATACATCGCCTGGATGTGCTTCGGGTTCTTGTAGCCAAGCTTGGTCGGCATGCGCAGCTTCATCGGGAAGCCGTACTTCGGCGGCAGCGGCTGGTCGTCGTAGCTCAGCGCCAGCAGCGTCTGCGGGTGCAGCGCGGTCGGCATGTCGATGCTGGTGTGGTAGTCGTCCGCGCACTGGAAGCCGACGTACTTCGCGCTCAGGTCCGCGCCCACGTGGCGCAGGAAGTCGGCAAAGCGCACGCCGCCCCATTTGCCGATGGCGCTCCAGCCTTCCACGCAGATGTGGCGCGTGATCTGGTCTTCTTGCGGCAGCGCGCGCAGTTCGGCGAGCGTCCAGCGGCGCTTGTCGGCGACCATGCCGCTCACTTCGAGGCGGTAGGTGGCCTCGTCGACCTCGCGGATCTCGTCTTCGCCGTAGTAGGCGTTGAATGGAAAGGGGCGCGTGATCTCGGCCGCGGTGTAGGTCGGCGCCAGCCGCGTCGGGCTGAAGAGCCAGCCCTGCACCTCGTCGTTGAAGCGCGAGACTTTGTTCAGCGCGGCTTCCACGTGGCTGTCGTCGCTGATGCTGCAACCGGTGAGCATCGACAGGCCGCCCAGCGTCAGCGAACGGCGCAGGAACATGCGGCGCGAGGGGGCGTCGAGCTGGCGTTCGATGAGGGCGCGGGCTTCGCGCACCACGGCATCGCCGTCGACACCGACCAGGGGAGGGCGTTTGAAAAAGAGGCTCATGGGGTGTGGGGCGCGCGACCGCGCAGCATGGTGAGCAGGGTGCGGGGCACGAGCGCCACCATCACGAGGTGCACGGCAACGAAGGCCACCAGGGCTGCCATCGCAATGAAGTGGACGCGGCGCGCGGCTTCGTAGCCGCCCATCAGTTCGCGCAGGATGGGAAACTGCACCGACTTCCACAGCACCAGCCCCGACAGAACGATCGCGACCAGGTCGACGATCACGAACAGGTAGGCCAGCTTCTGCACATGGTTGTAGTGGCGCGGGTCGGCGTGCGAGAGCTTGCCGCCGAGCGCGGCCCGCGCATCGCGCCAGAGGCCGGCCGGCGTGAGCGGGAAGAACTTGCGCGCGAAGCGGCCACTGGCAATGTTCAGGCCCAGGTAGACCAGCCCGTTGGACACCAGCAGCCACATCGCCGCGAAGTGCCACTGCAGCGCACCGCCGAGCCAGCCGCCCAGCGTGATCGATGCAGGAAAGCGAAAGTCGAAGAAGGGCGCCGCGTTGTAGATGCGCCAGCCGCTGGCCACCAGCACGAGCACGGCCAGCGCGTTGAGCCAGTGCGTGGCGCGCATCCACAGCGGGTGGATCGGTCGCTTGTCAGGGGCGGTGCGTGTCTGCATGGGCTGGATTGTTGGGCGCACCCCCTCGCCGATTCATCACGCAAAGTTCAAAGAATCGTGATAACTCCGGGGCCCGTCTCGCGGGACAATCGCGGCCATGGACACCGCCAAACGCGTGCTGATCGTCGAAGACGACGCCCACATTGCCGAACTGCTGCGCATGCACCTGCGCGACGAGGGCTATGCGGTCGAGCACGCCGCCGACGGCAACGCCGGCCTGCGCGCACTGGAGCGCGGCCAGTGGGACGCGCTGGTGCTCGACCTCATGCTGCCCGGCATCGACGGCCTCGAAATCTGCCGCCGCGCTCGCGCCATGGCGCGCTACACGCCCATCATCATCGTGAGCGCACGCTCGAGCGAAGTGCACCGCATCCTCGGGCTCGAACTGGGCGCCGACGACTACCTGGCCAAGCCCTTCTCGGTGCTGGAACTGGTGGCGCGCGTGAAGGCGCTGCTGCGGCGCACCGATGCGCTGGCGCGCAACGCCCGTCTCGATTCGGGCAGCCTCACGCTGGGCAACCTCGACATCGAGCCGTTGGCGCGCGAAGTGCGCGTCGACGGCAAGCCCATCGAGCTCACGCCGCGCGAGTTCGACCTGCTGTACTTCTTCGCGCGCCACCCCGGCAAGGTGTTCTCGCGGCTCGACCTGCTCAACCAGGTCTGGGGCTACCAGCACGATGGCTACGAGCACACGGTCAACACGCACATCAACCGGTTGCGCACCAAGGTCGAGGCCGATCCGGCCGCGCCGCGGCGCATCCTCACGGTGTGGGGGCGTGGGTACAAGCTTGCGGCGGACGACGCTGCACCCAAAGGTGACGCGCCATGATGGCTTGGGCCACGTTGTCGCGGCGCCTGTCGATCGCCTTCGCGGTGCTGCTGCTGGCCTGCTGCGGCGCTTCGGCGTGGCTGCAGATGCGCGCGGGCGCACAGCACGCGCAAGAGGTGACGCAGCGGCTGTCGCTCGGGCTCGCGGCCCACATCGCGCAGAACACCGAACTCATGAAGCCCGGCGGCCTCGACCCGGTGGCGGTGAAAGACCTGTTCGACAAGCTCATGACCGTCAACCCCAGCGTCGAGGTCTACGTGCTGGGACTCGACGGCCGCATCGAGGCCCAGGCCGCGCCGCCGGGGCACCTCAAGCGCGACAAGGTGGCGCTCGGCCCCATCCGCCAGCTGCTGGCCGGTGAGCGCCTGCCCATTGCGGGCGACGATCCGCGCAGCCCCGACGGCACCAAGGTCTTCAGCGCCGCGCCGCTGCGCATGGGCGGGCGCGACGCCGGTTATGTGTACGTGGTGCTGCAAGGCGAAGACCACGACGCGCTGGCCGCCAACCTCTCGGCCGACACCGTGCTGCGCACCACGCTGTGGTCGATGGCATTGGTGGCGCTGTTGGGGCTCATCGCCGGGCTGGTGGCGTTCCGCCTCATCACGCGGCCGCTGCGCGAGCTGACGGCGGCGGTGCGCCGTTTCGAAGCCGAGGGCATCGAGGCGCTGGAGCGCGAGGCGCCCATGCCCGCGCCGCCGCGCCGCGCCGACGACGAGATCGCGCAGCTGCAGCAGGCCTTTGAACAGATGACGCGCCGCATCGCCGAGCAATGGCGCGAACTCAGCCTGCAGGACCGCCAGCGGCGCGAGCTCTTCGCCAACATCTCGCACGACCTGCGCACGCCGCTCACTTCGCTGCATGGCTACCTCGAGACGCTGCTGCTCAAGGCCGGCACGCTCAGCGAAGATGAACGTCGTCGCTACCTGGAGATTGCGCTCGGCCAGAGCCGCAAGGTCGGTCGGCTCGCGCAAGAGGTGTTCGAGCTGGCGCGGCTCGAGTACGGCGTGGTCAAGCCCGAGAAAGAAAACTTCGCGCTCGCCGACCTCGTGCAGGACGTGTTCCAGAAGTTCGAACTCGCGGCCGAGGCGCGGCGCCAGCAGCTCAAGCCCGACATCGCGCCGAACCTGCCCGTGGTGTCGGCCGACCTCGGCATGATCGAACGCGTGCTGACCAACCTGCTGGACAACGCCATCCGCCACACGCCGGCCGGCGGCGAGATCGAGGTGCGCCTGCGCCCGTCCGACGCCGGCGTGGCGGTGCAGGTGAGCGACACCGGGCCCGGCATTCCTGGCGAGCTGCAGAAGGGCCTGTTCACGCGGCCGGCCTTTGCCGACGGTGGCACGCGCGGCGGCGGGCTGGGGCTGATGATCGTGCAACGCATCCTGCAACTGCACGGCAGCGACATCCGGCTCGTGCCGCAGCCGGGCAAGGGCGCGGTGTTCCTGTTTCGGCTCGGGAGCGCAACGGGACGCTGAGGGTCGTTGAACCCGGCGGTCGGCGGGTTTGCCAGCGGGCGGCGGGCGATGCTACAAGCGAAGCGGCATCCCCCAAAAGAACCGAAGGAGACCCCCGACCATGCCCGCTTTCGAGACCGTCCTGATCGACAAGGACCCGCAGCACCCGCGCATCGCGCGCCTCGTGCTCAACCGCCCCGAGAAGCTCAACGCCATCGGCGACAGCACGCCCACCGACATCCGCCGCGCCGTCGAATGGGCCGAGGCCGACGACGAGGTGCATGTGATCGTGGTCGAAGGCGCGGGCCGCGCCTTCTGCGCCGGCTACGACCTGGGCGACTACGCTGAGGGCCACGGCCGCGAAGGCCAGGGCGACCATCCCTGCCGGCAAGAGAAAACGCCGTGGGACCCGATGCTCGACTACGCCGCCATGAAGCGCAACACCGAAGACTTCATGTCGCTGTGGCGCTGCCGGAAGCCCACCATCGCCAAGGTGCACGGCTACGCGGTGGCGGGCGGCAGCGACATCGCGCTGTGCTGCGACCTGCTCACCATGGCCGACGACGCGCGCATCGGCTACATGCCCACGCGCGTGTGGGGCTGCCCGACCACCGCGATGTGGACTTACCGCCTCGGCGCGCTGCGCGCCAAGCAGCTCATGTTCACCGGCGACACCATCACCGGCACGCAGGCGGCCGACTGGGGGCTGGCCAATTTCGCGGTGCCGGCGGCGCAGCTCGACGACGCCACGCTGAAGCTCGCGCAGCGCATCGCAGGCGTGCCGAGTTCGCACCTCATGATGCACAAGATGGTCGTCAACCAGGTCTGGCATTCGATGGGGCTGGAGCAGACGCAGATGTTCGCGACCGTGTTCGACGGCATCACGCGGCACAACCCCGAGGGGATGTGGTTTCGCCGGCAGGCGGAAGCCGAAGGCTTCAAGAGCGCTGTCGCATGGCGCGACAGCGGCCGGAATATTCCGGAAGGCGACGAGGCGAGGGCGCTCGTCGCGGAGCTGGAAGCGAAGCTCGCAGCGGCGCGGGCGGCGGTGCCGCCCGCGCGCTGAGGCGCCTTCCTCAGGGAGGGCAGGCAGCCGAGTTGGCCAGGGCGTACGGACGGGACGATGTCGTCGGTGCCCTGTCGTCCACGCCGATCGTGCTGCGCGAGAAGGTGCAGCCGTAGGTCGGTGCTGCCACGGTGGCGGCGGTGACGACGTCGTCGCCCGCGGGTTTCGGCCCGCCTTGCTCCCACTTGACCATCGCGTCGAAGGCTTCTGTCTGCTCCTGAACGGTGAAGTCGCAGTGCGTGATCCCGCGGATCGCGCGCTGCACCAACCACTCGCTGTTGCCCTTGGCGGCCACGCGCTTCTGGTAGATCTGTTGCATGCTGAAGGGCACATACAGATCGCCGAGCGTGTGCAGAGACACCACCGGAACCTTGAATTCGCCGTTGGCCTTGGGAATCCAGCGCAGCCCGTCGGTGCGCAGGCGGTTGGCGTCGGCGGCCGCAGTGAGCTTGAGCACCGAGCTGTTGAGCGCTGTCGAGCCCGGCACGTCGCCGTCGATGGTGTAGGTGAAGCGGTTGGTGTCCAGCGTGTTCCGGTTCAGGATGCCGTTCACGGTGCCGTCGCTGCCGAACACGCCCCACACCGCCGCGAACGAGCCGCCCGCCGCCATGCCGAGGCCGAACATCGGACGCTCGCCACCGGTCAGGTTCTTCACCACCGAGACGAACTTCATGCCTGTGGCCGTGGGCACGGAGGGGAAGTTGGTGAACAGCGTGTTGGTGACCTGCGCGGAGATGTCCGACCAGTTCGGCGTCGGATACTTCGGCAGGCCCGCCAGCGCCTGCGCCGTGACTTGCGCGCCGGCGAAGTAGTCGAAGAGTTCGGTATCGCCGACCACGCCGCACATCGGCACCGCGCCGTTGTACTTCACCTTGTGGTTGGCGGTGGCGAGAGCTTCGTCCTCGATCGCCGCCGCCGTGATGTGGCCACCCATGGAGTGGCCGGTGATGTATGTCTTCGTCGGCGCGGCCAGCTCGCGGCCGTTGGCCTTGGCGATCTCGTTGAACTCCAGTGCCAGCGCGTTGGTGTCTTCCACCCCCACCCGCACGTCATAGAAGTTCTTGCTGTAGCTCGATGCGGCCCAGGCGTAGCCGTTCTGGATCAGGTAGCGGCGGATCGACGGGTTGTTCACCGACAGCAGGTTGCTTTCGCCCGCATAGCCGTGCGCGTACATCACCAGCTTGCCGTTCCAGTTGGCCGGCACTTCGACGTGGTACTGCGCGCCGCCCAGCATGCCGGCCCAGCGGCTGGTGGTGGTGTTGTCGACCAGGTCGCTGGCGTCGGCATTGAGCGCCGCGAAGGTGGTGGCCGATGGGTCGGCGGGCGCGAAGGCGTTGCGGGTGTCCTGCACGCGCGTTTCTTCGGGCGGGGGTGGCGGCGGTGCGGGAGGCGGTGGCGCCGGCGGCGCGGGTGCTGGCGCGGGCGGCAGGGGCGTGAAGGCAAAACCGTTGCCACCGCCGCCACCGCCGCAGGATGTGACGGCGAGGCTGGTTGCGAGGGCCAGGAGTGTCAGGCGTGCGGAATGCATGGGTTGTCTCTCTCCGTTCTTATGGGCGTTTGTCGAGAAGTGCCCGGCGCAGCGCTGTGCATCGTCCGTTCGTGGTGAACGACCGTGCTATTTCACTGACCCGGCGGCGCAGCGTAGGGGCGTTGCCGGGCGCGTCGGCCCGGGCTTTCCCGTAGCTGCTATCTCCTGCGCGACATCTGCGCGGGCGCAGTCAACCCTTGCGGCGTTTCACGATCACCGTGGCCTCGAGGCCTTCGTAGGCCTCGGCGTCGCCGTACCAACTGCCGGAGATGGGCGCTGCCAGCGCGGGGTCGCGCGCCACGCCCACGCGGATCAGCTGGCCGCTGCCCATGAGGTTGTTGGTCGGGTCGAAGGCCAGCCAGCCCGCGCCCGGCAGGTAGGCCTGCAGCCACGCATGGGTGGTGCCGGCGCCGGTGACGGATTCACCGGGCGCCTGCTGCGCGGTGTCGTTGTCGAGTGACGCGTCGTAGAGGTAGCCCGAGACGAAGCGTGTCGCGATGCCCAGGCGGCGCGTGGCTTCCATCATCAGCAGCGCGTAGTCGCGGCAGCTGCCGCTGCCCAGCGCGAGCGTCTCGAGCGGCGTCTGCGTGCCTTCTTCGTCGCGCGCCTTGTACTGGAAGCTCTGGCCGATGTGCGCGTTCATGCGCGTGAGCACGTCGCGCGTGCTGTTGGGCTGGTCGGTGTGCAGGAACTGGTGCGCCCAGCGGATCAGCGTGCCGTTGGCATCGTCGTCGTGGTACGGGCGCAGGTAGTGCTCCAGGTCCAGCCGCTCTTCCACCGAGTAGGCAAAGGGCAGGAACTCGGCCGACGGGTCGAGCGTGAGCAGGTCGCGCTGCGACGGCGGCACATGCTCGATGGTGAACGAGCACACGATGCGCAGCTCGGTCGCTTCGCCCAGCGGCTGCACCAGCGCGACGGAGTTCGAGTACGGGTCTTGAATGAGCCGCGTGAGGGCCTGCGGGCTCACCTGCAGGTCGGTGGCGAGCACGCGCAGGTCGTGGCTGTCACGTGGACGGAACATCACGCGGTGCAAGCCGAAGGTGACCGGCTTGTTGTAGCGGTAGACGGTGGTGTGGGTGATGTCGTACTGGATGGCCATCGTGCATTGTGCGGTGCGCGCGTGACGGCGGGGGAGCGGGTCAGTCCGATCCGGGCCAGAGCCGCTGCGTGCCCAGCGCCTTGGCGAGCGTTGCGGGCAGCGGCAGCGGCTCCCCGTGCCACTGTGCCGCCAGCAACTCGGCGCACAGCGTGGCAAAGCTCAGCCCGCGCGAGCCCAGCGCGGTGCAGGCCCAGAGGCCGTCGTCGGCACCCGGCGCCAGTGGGCCGACCAGCGGCCGGCGGTCGCCCGAGGCGCAGCGCACGCCGACCCAGGCGTGGGTTTCTCCGCGCGCGAAGGCGGGCGCGAGCGCGGCGGCGGCGCCGGGGTGCAGGCGCGTGAGCCGTTCGCGGTTGGCAAGGCGGTCGGCGTCGGTGGGGGCGAGGTCGGTGCTGTCGCGGTCGAAGGTGGCGCCGATCAGCCACAGCGGCTGCGGCGCCGCGCCGTCGGTCACGCCGGCGATCAGGTGTCCGTCGCCGTTGATGGGGGTGACGGGCAGGGCGCTGTCGTCCGCCCGGCCCCAGGCGACCTGGCCGCGCACGGGCTGCAGCGGCAGGTCGGGCGCGAAGTCGTGCGATTCGAAGCCTGCGGCCACGACCACGCGGTCGGCTTCGGCGAGCAGGGTGCCGGCGTCGTCGAACAGCTGCCAGCCGCCGTCTGTGCGTGCGAGGCGCGCTACGTGGCTGCCGCCACGGAACTCGATGCCCGGTTGGCTCAGCCACGCAGCGATCAGCCGGTGCGGTCGCACCCAGGCCGCGCGCGCATGCCAGAGCGCCGGCGTGTCGGGCGGCAGGCCGGCCGCTGCGAGCCGGTCGGCTTCAGCAGGCCACGATTCGTTCGGCCCGTCCGTGCTCCAGCCGGGCGGCACGCGCACGTCGCCGTCGGGCCGGCGTTCGAGCGATCCGTAAGCGCCCCAGTCGCGGCCGTGGTCGAGCCGTTGCGCGAGTTCGGTCCAGGTCGCACGGATGCCGGCGCGCGTGAGCCGTGACAGCAGGGCGTCGTCGGACGACACATGCGGCGCCAGCAGTCCGACCGGCAGGCCTGAG
Source organism: Variovorax sp. EBFNA2 (assembly GCF_033802765.1). Lineage (NCBI taxonomy): Bacteria > Pseudomonadati > Pseudomonadota > Betaproteobacteria > Burkholderiales > Comamonadaceae > Variovorax > Variovorax sp. EBFNA2. Next base: position 3,504,064 of record NZ_CP138496.1, on the reverse strand, counting down.
GCGCCCGAGGCCGGCGCATCGGCCGCATCGAGCACCGTGACCCGCCAGCCGCGCCGCGCAAGGCTGGCCGCGACCGCGGCGCCCGCGAGCCCGGCGCCGATCACCGCGCAATGGCCGGACGCGTCGACGCCTTCACGCACCGGCTGGCGGCGCCGGACGGTCCAGGCGGGCGCGAACACGCCGCGCAGGCTGCCGGGACGTGGATCGAGCTGGAAGCCGTTCTGTGCCAGCGCATGACGCACCCCGTCGTCGTCGGTGCGGGCCGCGAGGCCGGTGCCCTGGCGGGCGAAGCGCGACACCGCCTTGAGCGTATCGGGCAAGGCGGTCGCGGGGCCGAAGCCGTCGAGAAAGAGGCTGTCGGCCTCGAAGCGCTGGGCGCGCAGCATCGGCTGCAGCTCACCGATGCACAGCGTGAGCAGCACGCGGCCGTCGTCGAAGGCCAGCCGGTGGAAGCCTGGCAGCAGCCCGGTCCATTGGCGGGCCAGTTGCTCGGCGAGCGGCGCCAGCGCCGGGTCGATTTCAGCCGCGCGCAGCAGATCGCCGGCCGGCGCCGGATGGGCGTCGACCGCAACGTAATGCAGCAGGCGCGGCCGGCGCGGGTCAGCGCGCCAAGCCTGCCAGGTTGTCAGGAAATGAAGGCCCGGCCCGAAGCCGGTTTCGAGAATCCGCCATTGCGGACGCCCGGACCAGGCGGGGGGCAGGCCGCAGCCGTCCAGAAACACACGGCGCGAAAGCGCCGATGTGTCGATGTCGAGGGGGGAGGGGTCGCCGGAGCGCGCGCCGAGCGGGGTGCCGTCGGCGGCCACGCCGAATTCAGGCTGCAGGAGGGGGAACGTAGCCTTGCGCCACGTCGGCGCCTTCGCCGAAGAAGTGCTTTTCCATCTGGCGCGCCAGGTACTGGCGGGCGCGCAGGTCGGCCAGGTTCAGCCGGTTTTCATTGACCAGCATGGTCTGTTGCTTGAGCCAGGCGGCCCAGGCTTCCTTGCTGACGTTTTCCCACAGGCGCTTGCCCAGGTCGCCGGGGTACGGCGGAAAGTCGAGTCCTTCGGCCTCTTTGCCGAGCTTGATGCACTGAACCATGCGTGCCATTTGATTGCCTCTTGTGGGGGAAAGCGGGTGCTTAGTTGATTTGGCTATTTAGAACTGAGAACTTGGTCGTTCCAGTTCCTATATGTCGTATTCAGAATACGCAGCTTCATTGATATGCCTTTTTAAGAGCAAGACACCATGAGCCTTCGCCGCGACTTTATCAAGCTTTCCCTGGGTGCCGGCGTGGCCGGTGCCTTGGCCCTGTCAGCATTGCCGTCGTTGTCTCAGGGCGCGGCGGGTGCCAAGGGCCCCGTGACACTGCTCAACGTGTCGTACGACCCGACGCGCGAGCTGTATGTGGACTACAACCAGGCCTTCGCCAAGTACTGGAAGGCCAAGGCCGGCCAGGACGTGAGCGTCAAGCAGTCGCACGGCGGCTCGGGCAAGCAGGCCCGCTCGATCATCGACGGCATCGATTCGGACGTGGCCACGCTGGCGTTGGGCGGGGACATCGACGCGCTGGCCAAGCACGGCGGCCTCGTCAAGGCCGACTGGCAAAAGCGCCTGCCGCACAACTCCGCGCCCTACACCTCGACCATCGTGTTCCTGGTGAAGAAGGGCAACCCCAAGGGCCTGAAGGACTGGAGCGACCTGGTCAAGCCCGGCGTGCAGGTGATCACGCCCAACCCCAAGACCTCGGGCGGCGCCCGCTGGAACTACCTGGCCGCCTGGGAATTCGCCAAGCGCAAGTACGGCGGCGAGGCGCAGGCCAAGGAATTCGTCGGCAACCTGTACAAGAACGTGCCCGTGCTCGACACCGGCGCGCGCGGCTCGACCATCACCTTCGTGCAACGCGGCGTGGGCGACGTGCTGCTGGCCTGGGAAAACGAAGCCTTCCTGGCGCTGAAGGAGTTCGGCCCCGAGAAGTTCGAGATCGTCGTGCCGTCCATCTCCATCCTGGCCGAGCCCAGCGTGGCGGTGGTCGACAAGGTGGTCGACAAGAAGGGCACGCGCGCCGTGGCCGAGGAGTACCTGAAGTACCTGTACTCCGACGAAGGCCAGGACATCGCGGGCCGCAACTTCTACCGCCCGACCTCGGACAAGGCCAAGGCCAAGTACGACAAGCAGTTCCCCAAGCTCACGCTGGTGACCATCGACGAGGCCTTCGGTGGCTGGGCCAAGGCCGACAAGGCGCATTTCGCCGATGGCGGCTCCTTCGATCAAATTTACGCGCCGAAGCAAAAGTAACCCCCCAGGCTGCGCGCACTTCGTGTCGCTTCGCCAACCCCCCTGCTGGGGGCGGGCCGGCCGCTTCGGGCGGCCGTGCGCGGCGGCCCCCACGCAATAGCGCTCCTCTTCATCGAACCAAGGTTTCCTGTGTCCGTTCTCCTGATTGCCGGCAGCCCTTCGGCCCCGTCCCGTTCCACCGCCTTGCTCGACGCGGTGGGCGAGCGGCTGGCCCAACGCCATGCGCGCATCGAGCGGCTCGCGATCCGCGACCTGCCGGCGCAAGCGCTGCTGCTGGCCGAGTGGGCGCATCCGGCCATCGAGCGTGCCATTGCCCAGGTGGCGGCGGCCCGCGTGATCGTGGTGGCCACGCCGGTCTACAAGGCGGCCTACAGCGGTGTGCTGAAGGTCTTTCTCGATCTCCTCGCGCAGAACGCGCTCAAGGGCAAGACGGTGCTGCCACTGGCCACCGGCGGCAGCCCGCACCACATGCTCGCGCTCGACTACGCACTGCGCCCCGTGCTGCAGTCGCTGTCGGCGCGCCACATCCTGCCGGGCGTCTACGCGAGCGATTCGCAGATCGCGCTGACGCCCGAGAACGCCTACCAGGTGCACCACGACCTGGCGGAGCGCCTGAACGAGGCCGTCGAGGTGCTCGCGACCGAAGGCCTCAAGTTGCCGGCGACCCATGGCTTCGAGCCGGTGCCCTTTTCTCGTGTGCGATGTAGCGTTTGACGACCGGGTTCCTCGCTGAACCCGGCCCCGGCCAGACCTCTTTCCGTTCCCCGTTTTTCGAAGCCGCCTGCGTGCGGCCGGGGGATCGCTTTGCCTCACGTTTTTGCACCAAGGAATTCCGCATGAACCCCGTCGCTCCCGAAGACTCCGTGTTCGAAGTCGCGCCGCGCTCCTTCTGGCAGGCGCTGCGCGACCTGGCCATCAGCGCCATCGTCGTCACCGCCATCGCGCTGATCGTGAGCTTCATCTCCGCCGCCTCGGCGCATGCGCAAGGCAAGCCCATCAAGGTCAGCGACGCGGTCGTCACCGCCCAGCCCTGAAAAAGTTTCAAAGGATCACCTTCCATGACCCGCATTGCCATTCCCCGCCGCCGCCTGCTTCAAGGCGCGGCTGCCGCGCTCGCGCTGCCGTCGTCGTTCGCCGCCTTGGCGCAGAGCCCCGCGCGCCAGTTGCGCATCGGCCACCAGAAGGGCTACCTGAGCGTGCTCAAGGCGCGCGGCACGCTCGAGAAGCGGCTCGCGCCGCTGGGCGCCACGGTGAAGTGGACCGAGTTCACAGCCGGCCCGGTGCAGCTCGAGGCGCTGAACGTCGGCTCGATCGACTTCGGCGATGTCGGCGAAGCGCCGCCCATCTTTGCGCAGGCCGCCGGCGCGCCGCTGGCCTACGTGGGCGCCACGGTGCAGCGCCCGAAGGCCGAGGCGGTGCTCGTGCCCAAGGGCTCGGCGCTGCGGACCGTGGCCGACCTCAAGGGCAAGAAGATCGCGCTCAACAAGGGCTCGAACGTCCACTACTTCATCGTCAAGCTGTTCGAGAAGCACGGCCTGGCGTACAGCGACCTGAACCTGGTCTACCTGCCGCCGGCCGATGCGCGTGCCGCCTTCGAAAAAGGCTCGGTCGACGCCTGGGTGATCTGGGACCCGTTCCTGGCCGCCGCGCAGCAGTCGCTCGACGCGCGCATCCTGGCCGACGCCGTGGGCGTGGTCGGCAACCGCGCCTACTACTTCTCGTCGCTCGACTACGTGGCGAAGAACGCCGACGTGCTGGCCGTTGCGATCGAAGAGGTCAACAAGATCGACCAATGGGGCGCCGCCCACCGCAACGAACTGGCCGCCGAGCTGTCGGCGATCTGGGGCCTGCCCAAGGCCGTGGCCGACCTGTCGCAAGGCCGCACCGCCTACGGCACCGGCCCGATCACCAAGGCCATCCTGGCCGAGCAGCAACAGATTGCCGACACCTTCTTCGCGCTCAAGCTGATCCCCAAAAAGATCAACGTGCTCGAAGCCGCCGGCGCGGGGATCGCGTGATGCAGATCTTCTGGTTCCTCCCCACGCACGGCGACAGCCGTTACCTCGGCACGAGCGAAGGCGCGCGCGCCGTCGACCTGCCGTACCTGCAACAGATCGCCGGCGCGGCCGATCACCTCGGCTACGAAGGCGTACTGATTCCCACCGGCCGCTCCTGCGAAGACCCGTGGGTGATCGCGTCCAGCCTGATCGGCGCAACGAAGAAGCTCAAATTTTTGGTGGCCGTGCGCCCGGGCCTGCACCAGCCCAGCCTGGCCGCGCGCATGGCCGCGACCTTCGACCGGCTCTCGGGCGGGCGCCTGCTCGTGAACCTCGTCACCGGCGGCGACCAGGCCGAGCTGGAAGGCGACGGCGTGTACCTCGACCATGCAGCGCGCTACGAGCAGTCGGCCGAGTTCATCCGCATCTGGCGCGAGATCATTGCGCGCAGCCACGAGACCGGCACCTACGACTACGAAGGCAAGCACCTGAGCGTGAAGGGCGCGCGGCTGCTGTTTCCGCCGGTGCAGAAGCCGCATCCGCCCGTGTGGTTCGGTGGCTCGTCGGCCGCGGCGCACGACCTGGCCGCCGAGCAGGTCGATGCCTACCTGACCTGGGGCGAGCCGCCCGCGGAAGTGTCGAAAAAGATCGCCGACGTGCGCGCACGCGCCGAACGCCAGGGCCGCACCGTGCAGTTCGGCATCCGCCTGCACGTGATCGCGCGCGAGACCGAAGACGCCGCCTGGAAGGCCGCCGAAGAACTCATCAGCCGCGTCGACGACGACACCGTCGCACGCGCCCAGGCCGCCTTTGCGCGCATGGACTCCGAAGGCCAGCGCCGCATGGCCGCGCTGCATGCCGGCGGCGCCAAGCGCGGGCGCGCCGACCTGGAGATTGCGCCCAACCTCTGGGCCGGCGTGGGCCTGGTGCGCGGCGGCGCGGGCACGGCGCTGGTCGGCGATGCCAGGACCGTGGCGGCGCGCATCGAGGAGTACGCGGCGCTGGGCATCGACAAGTTCATCTTCTCGGGCTACCCGCACCTCGAAGAGGCCTACCGCTTCGCCGAGCTGGTGTTCCCGCTGCTCTCGCGCAAGGCGAAGACGCAACTCGCGGGCGGCTCGCTGAGCGGCCCCTTCGGCGAGGTCGTCGCCAACCTCGATGCGCCGTCGCGCCTCGTCTCCCAAAGCTAGAGGACACGCATGACCCAACAAGTACAGGAACTGCCGGCGGTGGCGCCGGCATCGAACACCGCAGGGGACGCAGGCAGCGCGCTGCGAGGCTTCGGCCTCAACGTCGCGAAGCGGCTCATTCCGTGGCTGGTGCCCGTGGGGCTGATCGTCGCCTGGCAGATCGCGTCGTCGCTGGGCTGGCTCTCGACGCGTGTGCTGCCGGCACCGGTCGACGTGGTCAAGGCCGCGTGGGCGCTCACCGTGTCCGGCGAGCTCTGGACGCACGTGAAGGTGAGCGCGGGCCGTACGCTCGCGGGGCTCGCCATCGGCGGCGGCGCGGGGCTGGCGCTGGGCCTGCTGACCGGCTCGGTGAAGTTCTTCGAAACGCTGCTCGACTCCACCATCCAGATGGTGCGCAACATCCCGGCGCTGGCGCTGATTCCGCTCGTGATCCTGTGGTTCGGCATCGACGAATCGGCCAAGCTGTTCCTGATCTCGGTGTCGGTGTTCTTCCCGATCTACCTGAACACCTTCCACGGCATCCGCAACGTCGACCCGCAACTCATCGAGATGGGGCGCACCTACGGCCTGTCGCGCTGGCAGCTGTACCGCGAGGTGATCCTGCCGGGCGCGCTGTCGTCCATCCTGGTGGGCCTGCGCTTCTCGCTGGGCCTGATGTGGGTGATCCTCATCGTGGCCGAGACCATCTCGGCGCAGGCCGGCATCGGCTACCTCACGATGAACGCCCGCGAGTTTTTGCAGACCGACATCGTGCTGGTGGGCATCCTGCTGTACGCGCTGCTTGGCAAGCTGGCCGACCTGTTCGCACGCGGTCTGGAGCAGTGGTGGCTGCGCTGGCATCCGGGCTACCAGAAGAAGTCGGCGAAGTGAGGGCAGGGCGCATGAACCACCTCCTCATCAATCGCCGCACCGCCATTGCGACGCTGGGTGCGCTCAGCGCCGGTGCCGTGCTGGCGCAGCAACAACGGCCCGCCACCGTGCGGCTCGGCTACCAGAAGTCGTCCACGCTGATCGCGCTCTTGAAGGTGCAGGGCACGCTCGAGAAGCAGCTCGCGCCGCTCAACGTGGCACTGAGCTGGCACGAGTTCACCAGCGGCCTGCCGCTGCTCGAGGCGCTGAACCTCGACAACCTCGACATCAGCGCCGACGTGGCCGACACCGTGCCCGTGTTCGCACAAGCGGCGGGTGCCGACCTGACCTTTCTGGCGCAGGAGGCCCCGTCGCCGGCCGCGCAGGCCATCGTCGTGCGCGACGACTCGCCGCTCAAGACCGTGGCCGATCTCAAGGGCAAGAAGGTCGGCTTTGCGAAAGCGGCCGGCGCGCACTACCTGCTGATCGCCGCATTGGAGAAGGCCGGCCTGTCGTTCAAGGACATCGAGCCTGCATACCTCACGCCGGCCGATGGCCGTGCGGCCTTCGAGAAGGGCGCCATCGACGCCTGGGTTGTGTGGGACCCGTTCCTGGCCGCCGCGCAGCGCCAGTCGAAGGTGCGCATCCTGGCCGACGGCACGGGCATCGCGTCGTACCAGCGCTACTACCTGGCGAGCACCAAGTTCGCGAAGGCACGGCCCGACGTGCTGCGCGTGGTCTACGCCGAGCTGGAAAAAACCGGTAAGTGGGTCAAGCAGAACCCGAAGGAAGCGGCGGCCTTGCTGGCGCCCGTGTGGGGCCTTGACGCCCCGACCATCGAACACGCCAACAGCCGCCGCAGCTATGCGGTGCGGCCCGTGGCGGCCGGCGGCCTGGCCGAACAGCAGCGCATCGCCGATGCCTTCTTCGCCGAAAAGCTGCTGCCCAGAAAAATCAATGCGCTGAACGTGGCGCTGTTCAACCCCGGGGCCTGAATTCATGAGTGCCGTTCTGAAAGACATCCAACCGCCCGCCATTGCCGGCGGCGTGCGCCTCGAGGCGCGCGGCCTGCACAAGCGCTATGGCGAGCGCGAGGTGCTGCGCAACACGCAGCTCACCATCGAGCCGGGCCAGTTCATCGCCATCGTCGGGCGCAGCGGTTGCGGCAAGAGCACGCTGCTGCGGCTCATCGCGGGCCTCGAAGAAGCCACCTCTGGTGGCCTGTACACCGACGGCAAGGCCGTGAGCGGCCTGCACGACGACACGCGCATCATGTTCCAGGAGGCACGCCTCCTGCCCTGGCGCCGCGTGCTCGACAACGTGACGCTGGGCCTGCCGAACGACGCCAAGGCGCGCGGCAAGGAAGTGCTGGCACATGTCGGTCTGGCCGACCGTGAGAACGAATGGCCGGCGCGCCTGTCGGGCGGGCAGCGCCAGCGCGTGGCCCTGGCGCGTGCGCTGGTGCACCACCCGCGCCTGCTTCTGCTCGACGAGCCGCTGGGTGCGCTCGACGCGCTCACGCGCATCGAGATGCACCGCCTCATCGAGAACCTGTGGCAGCGCCACCGCTTCACCGCGCTGCTGGTGACACACGACGTGCAGGAAGCCGTGGCGCTGGCCGACCGCGTGATCCTCATCGAAGACGGCCGCATCGCGCTCGACGAGAACATCGCGCTGGCCCGCCCGCGCTCGCAGGGCGACCCGGCCTTTGCCGCCATCGAAAAACGAATCCTCGACCGGGTGCTGCAGAAGTCCGAAGAGACCGATGTCGAAAGCACCGATGCCAGCTGGCTCACACCCCAAGCCCATGCCTTGCGCTGGGCGATCTGAGTCGTTTCATTCCTTCCCCATTTGAAAGGCAGTCGCATGTCGCAGAACTGGAAATTCGAAACCCTGTCGGTCCACGCCGGCTATTCGCCCGAGCCCACCACGCGCGCCGTGGCGCCGCCGATCTACCAGACCGTGGCCTACGCCTTCGACAGCGCGCAGCACGGCGCGGACCTGTTCGACCTGAAGGTGCCGGGCAACATCTACACCCGCATCAACAACCCGACGCAGGACGTGCTGGAGCAGCGCGTGGCCGCGCTCGAAGGTGGCATTGCCGCGCTGGCACTGGCCTCGGGCCAGGCGGCCGTGACCTACGCGATCCAGACGATCGCCGAGGCCGGTGACAACATCATCAGCAGCACCGCGCTTTACGGCGGCACCTACAACCTCTTTGCGCACACGCTGCCGCAGTTCGGCATCACGACGCGCTTCGCGGACCACCGCGACCCGAGCAGCTTCGAGAAGCTGTTCGACGAGAAGACCAAGGCGGTGTTCGTCGAGTCGCTGGGCAACCCTGCCGGCAACGTGACCGACATCGCGGCCATCGCCGAAATTGCGCACCGCCACGGCGTGCCGCTCATCGTCGACAACACCGTGCCCTCGCCGTACCTGAGCCGGCCCATCGAGCACGGCGCCGACATCGTGGTGCACTCGCTCACCAAGTACCTCGGCGGCCACGGCACCAGCATCGGCGGTGCCATCGTCGATTCGGGCAAGTTCCCGTGGGCCGAGCACAAGCAGCGCTTCAAGCGCCTGAACGAGCCCGACGTGAGCTACCACGGCGTGGTCTACACCGAGGCGCTGGGCCCGGCCGCCTACATCGGCCGTGCGCGCGTGGTGCCGCTGCGCAACATGGGCGCGGCCATCTCGCCGTTCAACGCCTTCCTGATCCTGCAGGGCATCGAGACGCTGGCGCTGCGCATGGACCGCATCAGCAGCAATGCGCTGGCGGTGGCGCAGCACCTGAAGCAGAGCAAGGCCGTCAACTGGGTGAACTACGCCGCACTCGAAGACCATCCCGACTACGCACTGGCCAAGAAGTACTTCGGCGGTCGTTCGAGCGGTGTGCTGACCTTCGGCATCGGCGCCGGCCGCGAGGGTGGGGCGAAGTTCCTCGATGCGCTGAAGCTCTTCACGCGCCTCGTGAACATCGGCGACGTGCGCTCGCTGGCCACGCACCCCGCATCGACCACGCACCGGCAGCTGTCGCCCGAAGAACTGGCCAGGGCCGGCGTCACGGAAGACACGGTGCGTCTGTCGGTGGGCATCGAGCACATCGACGACCTGATTGCCGACCTCGACCAGGCGCTCGCCGCCGCGTCGAACTGATGCAGCGTTGCAAGCCATGACCACATTGCAAGCCATTCCCGACGCCGCGCTCGACCAGCTGTTCCGCAAGGCGCGCACCGTGCACGCCTTCAAGCCGGTGCCGGTGACCGATGCGCTGATCCATCAGCTGTATGACCTCGTGAAGTGGGGCCCGACCGCTTACAACGCCCAGCCCGCGCGCTACGTGTTCGTGCGCAGCGAAGAGGCCAAGGCCAGGCTGAAGCCAGCCGTGTCGGCGGGCAACACCGCGCAGACGCTGCAGGCCGGCGTGACGGTGATCGTGGCGCACGACACGCGCTTCTACGAGCACCTGCCCACGCAGTTTCCCGCCTACGACGCCAAGCCCTTCTTCGAGAAGAGCGCCGACGCCGCGCAGGCCACGGCCTTCCGCAACAGCAGCCTGCAAGGCGCCTACCTGATCCTGGCGGCGCGCTCGCTCGGGCTCGACGCGGGGCCGCAGTCGGGCTTCAACGCCGACCTGGTCGACAAGGCCTTCTTCCCCGACGGCCGCTATCGCGCGAACTTCCTCGTCAACCTCGGCGTGGCCGACCACGCCGGCACCTTCGAACGCGGGCCCCGGCTGGCGTTCGACGACGTGGCCGAGATCGTCTGAGCGCCGTTCGCTTTTTACTCACAACCCCTGCCAACCCTGAAAGAGAAATCACCATGTCCATCCAAGCCATCAACGTCCGCAACCAGTTCAAGGGCAAGGTCCGCGAGATCATCCGCGGCGACGTCGTCTCCGAAGTCGATGTCGAAACCGCCTGGGGCATCGTCACCTCGGTCATCACCACACGCTCGGTCGATGAGCTGCAGCTGAAGGTGGGCTCCGATGTGGTCGCCCTCGTGAAGTCGACCGAAGTTTCGATCGCCAAGCTCTGACGGACCCTCGGGCTTTGCGATTCCCCGGTGCTGTCTTTGGTGCCGGGGTTTTTCACGTCTGGTGGTTCAGGGCGTGTGCGCAGGCCACCGGGTACTTCCCTCCGCGAATGTCCTCCGGCCTGCGGCCTCCCCCTTGTACCGGGACTTCTCGCGCGGTCAAGCACGGGTTCAGGGTTGTTTTCTTGCCATGCTGTATTGCCTGCAAGGCGGTGAGGAACCAGGCGCAACGAAACGAGGAACAGACTGCACATCTACCGACGGTCTTGTTGCACTGGCACTTGGCCGTGCGGACCCAGATACGAACCGCTCAGCGGGGCTCCATTCATTTCTCGTGATGCCCATTTCGATCGGCATCACCAAGGGGGAGTCGAGCTTGCCCGCTGCCGGTCTGACCTGTTCATTGCATCTTGGAACTCACGTCTGGCAAACAAATAGACAACAAAGGCTTTTCAAACGGATCGCGCTACACCGCGATGACCGCAGCGACAGCGCCTGGTGGTTTGGTACTGACGTGGTGCGCATCGAAGGCCCGCCCGCGTGCGAATACCGCCCACAGGATGCGCGCATTCTTGTTGGCCAACGCCACCACGGCCTTCTGCCAGCCAGAGCGCTCGCGCAAGGCCTGCACCCAGCGCGAGATCGGATCGTCGCGTCTGTGCGCCGTCAACACGATCGACTTGGCCCCCTGGATCAGCAGCGTGCGCAGGTACGCGTCGCCTCGCTTGGTAATGCGCCCCAGGTTGTTCTTGCCACCGCTGGAATTCTGTCGGGGCGTCAGACCCAGCCAGGCGCCGAACTGCGCACCGTTCTTGAATTGCTTGAAGTCGCCCACGGTAGCCACCACCGCGGATGCCGTGACCGGCCCCACGCCCAACAACTGCTCGGCCTGGCGCACCTGATCGCTGGCCTTGCCGTGTGCGGCGATGCGCTCGTCGCACCATCGCAGGTGTGCATCGAGTTCTTGCCATTGCGCATAGGCCCGCTGCAGCGTCAACCGGGCCAGAGCGCCCAGTTCATTGCTGGCATCTTCCATCGCGTCGGGAAGCGCCTGGCGCAACGCCTCAGGGCTTTGGGCGAACACCAATCCGAACTCCGCCAACAGGCCCCGGATGCGGTTGATGCAGGCGGTACGGTCCGCCTTGACGCCCTCTCGCAGGCGGTGGATGCACAGCATGCTTTGCTGCTCCACGCTCTTGATCGGCACGAAGTGCATGTGCGGGCGCGAGGCGGCCTCGCAGATGGCAGCGGCATCGTTGGCGTCGTTCTTGCCGCTCTTGCCTTGCAGGCGATAGGGCACGACGTGCGGGGCTGCGATGATGCGAGCATCCAGCCCCAAGGCCTGCAGCTTGCGCGCCCAGTAATGGGCGCTGGAGCTGGCCTCCATGGCAACCAGGCAGCCCGCGGGCAGTTGCGCGCACCAAGCCAGGAATTTATCGCGTGCCAAGGCGCGCCCGGTGACGCGCAAGCCCGCGGCATCGACCGCAAAGACCTGGATCACGCGCTTTGCCAAATCCACGCCGACTCGGGTAATCTCGTTCATGGGGCTTCTCCTTTCAAAGGTTTCAGATTGACTTCGCAAATCAATCTTGGCACTCGATGCCGTGACCAGAAAGCGAGAAGTCCCTTCGCATTCATTTCGCTGCGGGAAGCACCCAGTGTCCTGCGCACACTGAGCGCGGTCGTTGTACTGCGCGATCAATCACCGCACTGCCCAGCGCTCACGTCGATGGGGTGCCTTGCGCAGCGAAATCAAGGGGGAGCCCGAAGGGCGGAGGACATTCGCGGAGCAAGGTACCCCGTCGGCGGGAGTGCGCCCTGAAGCACCCGGGCCCAAAACTCCATAGATCACAAGGTTGTTAAGAATCGACTTTTGAGTTGTTTGACCTTCTTCAATGCACTCCTACAGTGGTGGTTATCGCCATCAAGGAAGATGGAATGACCAACGCACAACAGGAGTCGAACCGCATGTCCGTGGAAATTGAAGATGTCATCGCCTTGCCGCCCGCCCTCGAACAGGCCAAGGCCCAAGCGGCCGAAGCCGGCTGGCCCTACGCCGGCGGCGTGACGCCCCCCGTGGCCTGGCAACTGGTGCAGAACGGTCAGGCGGTGCTCGTCGACGTGCGCTCCGGTGAAGAGCGCAAGTTCGTCGGCCATGTGCCCGAGAGCCTGCATGTGGCATGGGCCACAGGCACGGCGCTCACGCGCAACCCGCGCTTCGTGCGCGAACTCGAAGCCAGGCTGGCCAAGGACGGCGGCAAGGAGGCCGTGGTGCTGCTGCTGTGCCGCAGCGGCAAGCGCTCCGCACTGGCGGCCGAGGTCGCTGCCAAAGCGGGCTTCACGCAGGTGTTCAACGTGCTTGAAGGCTTCGAGGGCGAGATCGATGCGCGGCAGCACCGCGGCGGTTCCGACGGCTGGCGCTTCCATGGCCTGCCGTGGGTACAGGACTGAATCCGAAAAACACAGGCACACAGGGGAGGAAAAAACGCATGGCTCAATTCGAAGTGAGCGACATCGTGCGCGCGCTGCACGAGGTGCGCGACGAATGGCGCGATTCGCAGCGCCGTTCGCGCGAGCCCGGTGCGCGCGAGTTTCCGTCGCGCGATGCATTGGCGCAGATCGTCGAATCGCTCAAGGGCGCGCTCTTTCCGATGCGGCTCGGCCCCCCGGACCTGCGCCACGAGAGCGAGGATTTCTATGTCGGCCACACGCTCGATTCCGCCTTGCAGGCGCTGCTGGTGCAGGCCCGGCTCGAGCTGAACTTCAACGCACGGCTCGCACCGCGCCCCGCGAGCGAGATCGATGCGTCGGCCACCGAGGCGGTGCGCCAGTTCGCGAACGCGTTGCCAAGCCTGCGCCGGCTGCTCGACAGCGACGTGCTCGCGGCCTACCAGGGCGACCCGGCCGCGCGCAGTGTCGACGAGGTGCTGCTGTGCTACCCGGGTGTGCTGGCGATGATCCATCACCGCCTTGCGCATCGACTCTACGAGCTCGACCTGCCGCTGCTTGCGCGCATCGTGGCCGAGCTGGCGCATGCGCAGACCGGTATCGACATCCACCCGGGCGCGACGATCGACGCGGGCTTCTTCATGGACCACGGCACCGGCGTCGTGATCGGCGAGACGGCCGTCATCGGCAAGCGCGTGCGGCTGTACCAGGCCGTCACGCTCGGCGCCAAGCGCTTCCCGACCGACGCCGAAGGCAACCTGCAGAAGGGCTTGCCGCGGCATCCGGTGGTGGAGGACGACGTGGTCATCTATGCGGGCGCGACCATTTTGGGCCGCGTGACCCTGGGCAAGGGCGCGGTCATCGGCGGCAACGTGTGGATCACCGACGACGTGAAGCCCGGCGCCAGCGTCACGCAGGCCAGCCTGCAGAACAACAGCGCACCGAAGGCGGGCAGCGCATGAAGGCCTTTGTCGAAGACTTCGGCGTTACCGTGCGCCAGCTGCGTGAAGGGCAGGGCTGGTCGCAGGAGCAGCTGGCAGAGCGTTCCGATCTGAACCGCTCGTACGTGGGCGAGATCGAGCGCGGGCGCGTGATTCCATCGATCGTCACGGCACAGAAATTGGCCACCGCACTGGGCATCAACATCGTCAACCTGCTCGCACGTTGCGAGCAACTGGAACAGTCGCGCCTTGCACGACGGATCAACTTGGCGGCTATAGCCTGTTGAGGGGAAACCCGTGGTCCCCGGACACTGGGGACCACAGTGCTTTCTTCTTTCTCTCAACCCACGGAGCCTTGATCCATGAGTGCAACAGTCGGTGGTACCACCGCCCTTGGCGACAACGCCGCCCGCCAGCTGGCCAACGCCACCAAGACCGTTCCCCAACTCGAGACCATCAGCCCGCGCTGGCTGACGCACCTGCTGCAGTGGGTGCCGGTGGAAGCGGGCATCTACCGCGTCAACAAGGTCAAGAACCCCGAGTCGATCAAGGTCACGTGCACCTCGCGCGAAGAAGAGAACCAGCTGCCGCGCACCTTCGTCGACTACGAAGAGAACCCGCGCGAGCACTACCTGAATGCCGTGAGCACCGTGCTCGACGTGCACACCCGCATCTCCGACCTGTACAGCAGCCCGCACGACCAGATCAAGGAGCAGCTGCGCCTCACGATCGAGACGATCAAGGAGAACCAGGAGAGCGAGCTCATCAACAACCCCGACTACGGCCTGCTGGCGCAGGTGAGCGAAGAGCAGCGCATCTTTCCGCTGACCGGCGCACCCACGCCCGACGACCTGGACGAGCTGCTGACCAAGGTGTGGAAGGAGCCCGCGTTCTTCCTCACGCACCCGCTGGCCATTGCTGCCTTCGGGCGTGAAGCCACGCGCCGCGGCACGCCGCCGCCGACCGTGAGCCTCTTCGGTTCGCAGTTCATCACCTGGCGCGGCATTCCGTTGATTCCGTCGAACAAGGTGCCGGTGGCCGATGGCAAGAGCAAGATTTTGCTGCTGCGCGTGGGCGATAAGCGCCAGGGCGTGGTCGGCCTCTTTCAGACGGGGCTCTCGGGCGAACAGAGCCCGGGCCTGTCGGTGCGTTTCATGGGCATCAACAACCATGCGATCGCGTCGTACCTGATCTCGCTGTACTGCTCGCTCGCGGTGCTGACCACCGACGCGCTGGCCGTACTCGACGACGTCGAGATCGGCAAGTACCACGACTATCCCGACACCTACAAGTAAGCCGCGGTGAGCAGCACACCCCCGATCCCGGGCGAAGCGCCGTTCGATCCGGCCGTCCTCGCGCGCATAGCGAGCGCCATGTTCTCCGCGCCGCCGGGCGCGCAGTTTCCCGCCAACATCGCACCGCCGGGCTCGCCGCTGGTGAGCCCTGCAGGCTTCGGGCCGAGCGTGCCGGGCACGCCGATTCCGCAGGGCCAGATTCCGGGCGCCAATGTGCTGCCTGCATCGCCGACCCAACTGCCTTCGCTCGCGAACCGCGCGCCGGCCTTGCTGCCGCATGCGGTGGCGGGCAATGGTGTGCCGGACAACGTGTTGTCCGTGGCGCCGGCTTTCGAGCCGCGTTCGGGCGGTGTGGTGCAGGGCGTGCCGCAGCAAGTCGGAGCACCCGTGGCGCCGCAGGCTGCGGCCTCGCCGTTCTACTTCCTGAGCGAGAGCCATGGCGATCCGTCGGCTGGAGCGACCCCCGCTATCTCACCCCCCGGGCAGGTCTTGCCCCCTCTCCCGCTTGCGGGAGAGGGTTGGGGTGAGGGTCTGCGGACGAGTCAAAGTGCAGGGTCGCCCCTCACCCCAACCCTCTCCCCAGAGGGGCGAGGGAGCCAATCCCAGGTGCAAGGGAGTGAGAAGCCGCAGTTCTACTTCGTCGATGCAGTGCGCCTGCCCAGCGGCTTCGTCACACCGGCCAAGCCCGATCCGCGCGGCCCTGATGCGGCACCGATCGCCGGCACCGGCCAGCATCCCCCGTTCGATGTCCACGCCGTGCGCCGCGACTTCCCGATCCTGCAGGAGCGCGTGAACGGCAAGCAGCTCGTGTGGTTCGACAACGCGGCCACCACGCACAAACCACAGTCGGTCATCGACCGCATCGCGTACTTCTACGCACACGAGAACTCGAACATCCACCGCGCGGCGCATGAGCTGGCCGCGCGCGCGACCGACGCTTATGAGGGCGCACGGGAGCGCGTGCGCAAGTTCATCAACGCGCCCGAAGTCGAAGAAGTGATCTTCGTGCGCGGCACCACCGAGGCCATCAACCTCGTGGCCAAGAGCTGGGGCGGCCAGCACGTGGGCGAGGGCGACGAGATCATCGTGTCGAACCTGGAGCACCACGCCAACATCGTGCCGTGGCAGCAGCTTGCCGCTGCCAAGGGCGCGAAGCTGCGCGTGATTCCGGTGGACGACTCGGGCCAGGTGCTGCTCGACGAATACCGCAAGCTGCTCAACGACCGCACGAAGATCGTCGCGGTCACGCAGGTCTCCAACGCGCTGGGCACGGTGGTGCCGGTGAAGGAGATCGTCGAACTGGCGCACCGCGCGGGCGCGAAAGCGCTGGTCGATGGGGCGCAGTCGGTCTCGCACATGCGGGTCGACGTGCAGGACCTCGGCGCCGACTTCTTCGTGTTCTCAGGCCACAAGGTGTTCGGCCCGACCGGCATCGGCGTGGTCTGGGGCAAGCGCGAGGTGCTCGAAGACATGCCCCCGTGGCAGGGCGGCGGCAACATGATTGCTGACGTGACCTTCGAGAAGACCGTGTTCCAGCCGATCCCGAACAAGTTCGAGGCCGGCACCGGCAACATCGCCGACGCCGTGGGCTTGGGCGCGGCCATCGACTACGTCAACAAGGTCGGCATCGAGAACATCGCGCGCTACGAGCACGACCTGCTGGTGTACGGCATGGCGCAACTGGGTGCGATTCCCGGTGTGCGGCTCATCGGCACGGCGGCCGACAAGGCGAGCGTGATGTCCTTCGTGCTCGACGGCTACACCACCGAGGAGGTGGGCCACGCGCTCAACGACGAAGGCATCGCGGTGCGCACGGGGCACCACTGCGCGCAGCCGATCCTGCGGCGCTTCGGCGTCGAGACCACGGTGCGGCCTTCGCTGGCGTTCTACAACACCTTCGACGAGATCGATCGACTGGTGACGGTGGTGCGGCGGCTTGCCGGCCAGCGGCGCATGCGCTGAGCCGGCTCAGGGCTTCGATGCCAGGTGCTGCCTGAAGAAGGCGAGCGCCTTGGCATTGAAGTCGGCGTGGAAGGCGACGCGGTCGAAGCCGCCGGCGTCGTTGCAGATTTCCGGCAAGGCCTTGGCCATGGCGGGTGCGCAGGGTGCGAGGAACGCGAAGTGCGCGGTGTTCGCGGGCATGTGCCAGTCCGGCGTTGGAGGCAGGTTGCGCCGGACTGCTTCGACGTCGTCCAGCGTGACCCCGTCGCCACCTCGCGCAGAGGCCCAGAGCTGGACGGGCACCGCGACCTGCTTCAACCCCTCGGCATCGAAGAAGCTCAACGGATCGACGATCACCGCCGCCTTGATGCGCGCATCGCGCACCGGGGGCGCTGGCAGTTCCTGGCGCTGGATCTGGCCGCAGAACGGAATCTTCGGGGTCGGCGTGCAAAAGCGCAGGCCGAGCTTGAAGTCGGGCACCGCGCCCGTTGCCACGAGGCCGGTGTAGCCGCCGCGGGAGAAGCCGAAGAAGCCGACCTTTTCTTTGGCGATCTTTGTGCGCCCCGGCCACGCGTCGAGCATGTGATCCGCCAGCCGGCGCATGTCGACAGGCCGCGCGGCAAAGGTCGAGAGATGGCCCCGGCGTTCCATGTCCTGGAAGTTGTCGTTCGGGTGGTTGATGGCGGCGACCACGAAGCCTGCATCGGCCAGCGCCGCCGCCGTATCGTGGTGCCCGAGGAACGAGCCGCCCGAGCCGTGCGACATCAGCACCAGCGGCAGCCCCGTGCCGGCGACGGGGCAGTCCTTGGTGGCCGAGATCGCGATCAGGCCGAACGCGATCTCGCCGGGTGCTGCCTCGCAAGGCCGGCCCGTCCTTGTCGGCCGGCACCTCGATGAAGCTGAAGCCTGCCGCGTGGCTCCATGCGGCAGGCAGGCAGAGGGCGGCAAGCAGGGCGAGGCGATGCAAGGTCATGGCGCGCAAGGGTTCGAGGGCAGAAAGGGTCGCCAGTGTGCCGCCTCACGGTCCGTGCCGCCAGCCCGTTTTGCGTCGTGCGATGCGGGCGCGCTATGCTCTGTCGCTGTCCATCACGCAGCTTGTCTTCGCATGTCCCAGCCTCAGGTTTCTTCTTCTTCCGGCGCTCCTTCTGTCAGCGCGGTCAGCGAGTCGTGCGACGTGTTCGTGATCGGTGGCGGTCCGGCCGGCTCGACCGTCGCGGCGCTGCTGGCGCAGCAGGGCCGCCAGGTGGTGCTGGTCGAAAAAGAGCACCACCCGCGTTTTCACATCGGCGAATCGCTGCTGCCCGCGAACGTCGAGCTGTTCGACAGGCTCGGCGTGCGCGACCAGGTCGAGAAGATCGGCATGCCGAAGTTCGGCATCGAGTTCGTGTCGCCCGAGCATGAGCACCGCAGCTACGTGGAGTTCGCCGAAGGCTGGGACAAGTCGCTCGACTCCGCCTGGCAGGTGCGCCGCTCCGAACTCGACGAACTGCTGTTCCGCAACGCCGCCACGCGCGGCGCCCAGACTTTCGAGGGCTGCAAGGTGCGCGACGTGGCCTTCGACGCCGACGGCGCAACCGTGCAGGCCGTGATGGACGACGGGGCCAAGCGCAGCTGGCGCGCGCGCTTCGTGATCGACGCCACGGGCCGCGACACGCTGCTGGCCAACAAATTCCGCTGCAAGCAGAAGAACCCCGACCACAACAGCACCGCGCTGTTCGGCCACTTCACGAATGCCGAGCGGCTCGAGGGCAAGAAGGAAGGCAACATCAGCATCTGCTGGTTTCCGCACGGCTGGTTCTGGTTCATCCCGCTGGCCGATGGCACGACCAGCGTGGGCGCGGTGTGCTGGCCCTACTACCTGAAGACGCGCGAAAAATCGCTGAAGGAATTCTTCTACGACACCATCGCGCTGTGCCCCGTGCTGGCCGACCGCCTGAAAAACGCCACGCTGATCGACGACGCGGTGCACGCCACGGGCAACTTCTCGTACTCGAGCACACACGCCACGGGCGACAACTATCTGCTGCTGGGCGACGCCTTCACCTTCATCGACCCGATGTTCTCTTCGGGCGTGTACCTTGCGATGCACAGCGCCTTCGACGGCGCCGAACTGGTGGCCACCGCACTCGACCAGCCGGCCGAACTGGCCCGCGCCCGCGAGGGCTTCGAGGCCATGATGCGCAAGGGCCCGCGCGAGTACTCGTGGTTCATCTACCGCGTGACCAACCCGACCATCCGCGACATGTTCATGTACCCCGGCAACCCGTTCCGCGTGAAGGAAGCGCTGATGTCGCTGCTGGCCGGCGACATCTACAAGGGCACGCCGATGTGGGGCGCGCTGCGCATGTTCAAGGTGCTGTACTACGGCATCTCCCTGGCCAACTTCCGCCGCACCATGGCGGGGTGGAAGCAGCACCGCTTCAACATCCGCGACATGGGGGCGTTGAAGGGGGAGACGATTCAGAAGTCTGAGGGCTAGGCGACTGGCAGTTCGGCAATGAGCCGACGGTTCTGCCGGGCCAGTGTCCGAAACGGTCCGGAGAGTCGGTCGTCGCCCGCCAAGGTTTCCCAGTAGGCGCCCGCCAGTTGCCGGGCATGCGGCCACTCCTGCAAGGTGTCCACCGTCGGCGCCAGCCCGATCGCCGCCAGGTCGCGTGCGGGCAATTCGCCGCTGGTCGGCGCGTACAGCGTGGGCAGCACGTCGTAGGCGGGCGCCAGACGCCATTCGTTCCCTTCGATGAGCAGCGAGATGTTGCCGTAGTGCCGGTCGGTGTTGCCGATGAGGCGACCGAAGGCTTCGAGAAAGCGCAGGCGCTGCGCATCGTCGGCGCGCAGCAGGCCGCGCGAAGCCATCCGGTTGGCCGTGGCCGCCCAGTTGTCGATCTTGCCGATGTGCTGTGCGTCGTACGCCATCAGCGACACCATGCCGATGCGGCCATGGGCCGAGCGGTCGAAGCGCTCGACCTCCAGGAACACGCGGCCGCCTTCGATGAAGATGCGCGTGGTGGCCGCTGAGACGCCCGCTTGCGCCAAAGTGCTCAGTGCCAGGTGCTCGCTGACGAGCAGATCGCGCGAGCGCCGGTCGAGTGCCGACGTGCCTGCCAGTGAGAACTTGACGATGACCTGCCGGCCGTCGCGCACTGTGCAGAACTTCGGCTGTTCGCCGCCGGCCGAAGAGCCGGGCAGGGTGCCCTGCATCGCGCGCTCCGCCATGGCGGGGTAGTCGCTCACCGAGACAGGGCGGGCGGCGCGTGCGCTCAACGCATGGAAGCGCTGGAAGGATTCGGCGCCCACCACGAGGTTGCCGGGCAGGTCTTCGCCGCACAGCGCGAGCGCTTGAAGCACGTCGTCGTCATTCCAGTGTTCGGGGTTGGCGGGCAATCCGAGTTCGGGGTGCCCCTGCGCGAAGGCACGGCCGATGAAGCCCTGAGGGCGCATGTCCGAAAGGAACCACGGCAAGCCGTCGTGCAAGGCGCTGCGGCCTTGCTGCTCGTCCATCCAGCAACGCCCGCCTTGCAGCGGCACGATGCGCCCGAACGGCGAGGCCTGGCCGGCGGCATCGACCTTGACGACCGGCACCTCGGCGCCGACGCGCTCGACGTGCCGCGGCGCCACATACATCTGGGAGCGCGCCGCACCGACCTTCAGGACCTGCGCACTGCGAACGAGCGGCGCCAGCGTGCGCGAGGCGGTGGCCTGGCTGATGCCCAGCCGCACCTGCAGTTCGGCGCTCGTGGCGGCGCCTTGCGAACGGATGAAGGCGAGGGCGGTGGCGCTCAGGGACGACGGGTTGGACGGCGGCATTGCATATCTATGTGAATAGATAAATTATCCCACCCGTCATTGGGAAATTCAAACCAAATGAATTTCTAAGTGAATAGATACTGTGAGTCCGAAGCGTGTCCGATTCTTACGAATTCAGCGCCGCGTGCCGGGCCCGCATTGTTGCCACCGCATGCGCCACCCCCAACTGCGGGCTGCTGAGCACATCGACTCCCAGGTCCGCCAGCAACGCCGTCACCGGCGCCATCGACGCCTGCGCCAGCACGATCACGTCGGTGCCCTCGGCTGCGGCGCGGATCGAATCGGCCAGTGTGGCGATGTAGCGCGCGGTGTCGCCCGACTGGAAATGCACCCAGGCGCCTTCGACCAGCAGCGTGCTGGCGCGGATGCCGACGCCGGCCTGCCGCGCCGCTGAAAGCACGAGCGACAGGGTCGGGTCGATGGTGCTCTCGACGGCGCCGACGATCAGCACGCGCGGGCCGTTGCGTACGGCGCGATCGGCCATGGCGCGGTCGATGCGCAGGGCGGCAAAGGCGCCGCCGGTGGCGGTCTTTTCGGCGATGCCGCCGATGGTCGAGCAGGTACACACGACGACGGAGGCGCCGTCCGAGGCGGCATCGCGCATGGCCTCGTGAACGCGCGTCACCAGCCCGGCGTGGTCGACGCCCAGCGTGCGCGCATCGGCCAGCAGCTCTTCCATCACCACATGCTGCACGCGCAGCTCGGGCGCGATCTCGCGGGCCAGGCCGCCGAAGGTCTGCACATGCACCTCGGCCGTGTGGAGGAAGGCGAGCGTGTCGGTCATGGCGTGGTGGCCGTTCAACCGGCCTCGCGGGCGCGCCGGAACTCGTAGGCCTTGAGATGCACGTACGCCGTGCGCAGCACCGACGGCGTGGGCGATGCGCTGCACGGTGCGCGGGCCAGCAGGTCGCCCAGGATGTGGTCGGCCTCGACGCGTGCGCCGCGGGCCATGTCCTTGTACATCGAGGCGGTCATGGGCGAGCCGGCGCTCGTGACCACCGCGCGGCCGCGCGTGATGGCACCGGGCCGTGGGGCGAAGCCGTTGTGGGCGGCGATGGCGCAGCACTCGTCGAAGATCGCGAGCGCCACGTCTTCGCCGCCGGCGGCCACGATGTCGCCGATGGAGGCGTGCATGAGGCTCGTGAGGCCCGCGGCCGAAGCGATGAAGACCCACTTCTCCCACATGTCCTGCGCGATGGTTTCGCTCGCGGTGGCAGCGAAGTTCGCGCCGGCGAACTGGGCCGCGATGGCGTCGATGCGCGGCGAGCGGCCGCCGGCGCGTTCGCCGTAGCTCAGGCTGTGCATGTCGTTCAGGTGCAGCACGCGGCCTTCGTCGTCCAGCGTGGCGGAGATCATGCACAGGCCGCCGAGCACGCGCGCGTCGCCGAAGCGCGCGACCAGCCGGTCGATGTGGCCGAGGCCGTTGAGCAGGGGAAGGATGACGGTGTCGGGTCCGACGGCCGGTGCGAACGAGTCCATGGTGGCGTCGAGGTCGTAGGCCTTGCAGCCGACGACGACCACGTCGTACGGGCCGTCGATCTGCTCGGCCAGCACGTGCTTCGGCGTCGGCAGGTCGAGGTCGCCGCAGGGGCTGCGCACCACGAGGCCGGTCGTGGCCAGCTGGGCCACGCGGCCCGGACGCAGTAGAAAGGTCACATCGCGGCCTGCTGCAAGCAGGCGTGCGCCGAAATAACCACCGAGTGCACCGGCACCCACCATCAGGAATCGCATCGCGCGTTGCCTCCGAAGAAACTGAAGATCGGAAGCGATGATGCCCCGGATCGCGCGCGGACGCCTCAGGGGTGTTGCGAGGCCACCAGTCGCTCGCGGGCAAAGGGCCGCAGGTCGAGGCCGTGCGCGTTCTCGCGGCCCAGCACCCGGTCGGCGATGGCGTCGCCCAGCCCGGCCGAGTGCTTGAAGCCGTGGCCGGAGCAGGCCGAGACGATCAGCACATTCGGCAGGCCGTCGAGCGCGTCGATCACGAAGCGGCGGTCGGGCGTCACGGTGTACATGCAGGCACGGGCCTTGAGCGCATGCCCGGCGATCTGCGGAAAGCGCCCGGCCACGCGGTCGCGGTACATGGCGGCGGTTTCCTCGGCGCTCACGTCGCGTTCGAGCGCGTCGGGCGTGGTGGCGTCGACGTACTGCTCGGTGGCGACCTTCAACGCGGGTTGCGACGCGTCGGAGGCCGGAAAGCCGTACATGTAGTCTTCCTGCGCGTCGCCGAACATCCAGATGAAGATGGGAAAACGCCCGGGCGCGAAGTCGGCCGCAGCGGTGGGGCCGGTGTCGAACCAGTGCATCACCTGCCGGTGCACGGAGAAGTCGGCCTGCCAGTCGGTGCGCGCTTGCCGGCCGAGGAACTCGGGCAGCCAGGCGCCGGCCGCGACCACCACCTGGTCGGCGGTGAAGCTGGCGGTTTCGGTGCGCACGCGCACGGTGTCGCCATTGCCCACGGGCTCGACGCCCAGCACGCGTTCGCCGGTGCGGGTCTGTGCGCCGTCGGCGCGGGCCACGGCGAGCTGGGCGGCGATGGCGTCTTCGGGCCGCACGAAGCCGGCGTCGCGCTCGAGGTAGCCGATCTCGTCGCCCTGCAGATGGAACTGCGGGTAGCGCGTGCGGATGCCGGCCGCGTCGAGCACCTCATGCGCGATGCCGAAGCGCTCGGCGCAGGCGATGGTGCGGCGCACGAAGTCGGACTTGCCGTGGTGTGCGGCCACGCGGTCGCGCGGTGCGAGCACGAGGCCGCCGGTGGTGGTCATCAGCGTGCGGCTGGTGCGCGCCTCGAGTTCGCGCCAGATGGCGTGCGAGCGGTGCACCAGCGGCACGTACTCGTCGCCTTCGCCGACGGCCAGCCGCGTGATGCGCGAATCGCCGTGCGAAGAGCCGCGGTCGTGCGGCGGTGCGAACTGGTCGATGCCGAGCACGCGCGCGCCGCGTTGCGAGAGCTGGTAGAGGGTGGCCGCGCCGAGGGCGCCCAGACCGATGACGATCGCGTCGTAGTGGATGGGGGAACGGTTGGAACGGGTCACGGGGCGAGAGGTGTCGTCGTCACACAAGGTTCAGGTCGAGAAATGCATCCTTCACCGCAATGGGCTGGGGAATGAGCTTCAGCTGCGCGAACACGTCGGCCAGGCCCTGCTGCTCGCGGGCGATGGCGGGCGTGAGCGCCACGACGCCATAGTGCCGCCGTTCGGTCGCCAGCGCCAGCACCTTGGGCTCGACCTTGAGCTGCGGTGCGAGCGTGGCCACCACGTCGCCGGGGTGGGCCTGCGCCCAGTCGTTGGCCTTGCGCAGTTCGGCGAACACGGTGCGCAAGGTGTCGGCGTTCGTGCGCGCGAAGGCGGGCTGCGCGAAGTGGTAGGTGCGGTTGCCGCTCAGGCCGGTGCCGTCGAACAGCAGGCGCGATTCGGTCGCCACCTGCGCGCCGGCCAGGAACGGGTCCCACAGGCCGATGGCCGCGACGCTGCCCGACTGGTAGGCGGCCACGGTGTCGGAGGCCGTGACGATGTAGACCGGCTCGATGTCTTCATAGCGCAGGCCGGCCGCTTCGAGCGCGCGGATCAGCACGTACTGCGTGTTGTAGCCGCGGCCCGTGACGACCTTCTTGCCTTTCAGGTCGCGCAAGCTGCGGATCGGCGAGTCGCGCGGCACCAGGAAGCCGACGCCGCCGGGGTAGGGGCTTTCGGCCGCGAGGTAGACCAGGCCCTTGCCGCTGGCCTGCTGGAACACGCCGATGCCGTCGGAGGCATGGCCGAAGTCGATGGCGCCGGCCGCCAGCGCTTCCGACAGCTGGCTGCCGCCCAGGAACTCGCGCCACTCGACGCTCACGCCGGCCGGCGCGAGCGCTTTCTCAAGTTGGCCCGTGCCCTTGAGGATGTTGAGCGTGTTGAACTTCTGGTAGCCGATGCGCAGCGTGCGGGCGCGCGTCTGGGCGAACAGCGGAGCCGAGGCCGCGACAAGGGCTGCGGCGGTGCCGGCCTGGAGCAGGCGGCGGCGGGAAGGCGAGGACAGGGTGTGCATGGCGTCGGCGAAAAATCGGCGACTGTAGGTGCGGGCGGCGCGCCGGGCCACGAAGCTTTTGTCATGTGCTCATGCACAAACTGGCGCACGTCGCTACAAAGCGATGCATGAACTTTTCCGGAAAAGGTCATGGGGTCTTCGCATAATCGCCTTCGTCATTCCGACCCTCTCACTCAAGGAGCTTCATTCATGGCACAGACCCGGATCGCCGTCATCGTCGGCAGCCTGCGCAAGGATTCGTTCAACCACAAGCTCGCTCTGGCGCTGGCGCACCTGGCGCCGTCGGACTTCACTTTCGAAACCCTGCGCATCGATGACCTGCCGCTGTACAACCAGGACGACGACGGCAACCAGGCCGCTTCGGTGAAGCGCCTGAAGAGCGAGGTTGCGGCCGCGCAGGGCGTGCTGTTCGTCACGCCCGAATACAACCGCTCGATTCCCGGCGTGCTGAAGAACGCCATCGACCACGCCTCGCGCCCCTACGGCCAGAGCGTCTGGGGCGGCAAGCCGACCGGCGTGGTCGGCATTTCCGTCGGCGCCATCGGCACCGCGCTCGCGCAGCAGCACCTGCGCAACATCCTGGCCTACCTCGACGCGCCCACGATGGGCGGCCCCGAAGTGTTCCTGCAGGCCAAGGAAGGCCTGTTCGACGACAAGGGCCACATCGGCAACGAAGGCACGCAGAAATTCCTGCAGGGCTGGATGGACAAGTACGTGGCCTGGGTGAAGAGCCATTCGGCCGCCTGACGAACTGGGCGCCGATCGACGCCCATGAAAAAGCCGCCCCTTTGGAGGGCGGCTTTCTTTTTGGGGCTGACGATCTGGCTGTTTGCTATTCCAGCTGAATTGATGGATTGAATTTCAATGTCAATTGATTTGCGGCCAGCAGTTATCGAACCGTATTTCCAACGACATAGCCGCCGTCGACCGGCAAATCGGTGGCCGTAATGAACGAGGCGGCCGGGCTGGCATAGAAAATCGCGGCGCCAACCAGGTCTTCGGTCGATCCCCAGCGCTTGAGCGCGGAATGACCGGCAATCAGGTCGTGGCTCTTCGGCACGCTCCATAGAACTTTCGTCATGTCGGTCTTGTGGTACCCCGGAGAAATCGTGTTGACCCGCACGCCATGGGGACCGTATGCGTGCGCCAGTGTTCGGGTCAAGCCGAGAAGCCCGGTCTTGCTCGCGGCATAGGCGGGAATTTCGGGCTCGACAAGGTAGCTGAGCATCGAAGAGATATTGATGATGCTGCCCTTCGCGCGGATCAGGTGCTCGCGAAAGGCGTAGGACATGCGCATGACGCCATTGAGGTTGACGTCGATCACATCGAGGAAGACTTCCTCGGTATGTTCCGCCTCGCCGCAAAGAATGCCCTGTGCATTGACCAGAACGTCGAGCGTTTCAAAGGTTGCGGCAAACGCCTTGATGCCGTCGCCATCGCGTGCATCGAGGAGTTCGAAGCGAATGGATTGATTTGCCGGGTTCTGCCTTTCCCTGGCGATCTTTTCAGGACTGCTTCCGGTGGCCACGACCGACGCGCCGAGCCTTGCAAAGCCGTGCGCAATTGCGAGCCCGATGCCACTGGTGGCGCCCGATACCACAATGGACTTTCCATTGAAGAGGTCGCAGCGAAAGGTGTCGAGCAGGGTGTCTCTGTCTGTCTGATTTTCTTGCATGATTGGCCGAGGAAGTGGTTGACTGCCGAATTGGCCAAAAAAGATTATCAGTGTTGGATTGTTTTGGGTATTTGATTCAAATGGAATTAACCAAAGACCTAAATGTTTGCAAAGGTCTGTTGTTTTTGGCGATTTGAGGCGTGCGCGGTGAAATGGGGTGCGCGCCGCACTGGCCCAGCGCGAAGGCACCCCGTGGCGAGGTCCTCGGCAACAGAAAGGCCCAAAAGCCGCGTTGGGTCCCAGTCACTGAGACCCAACGGGCTGTGGGCTGGCCGGCAAGACTCAGGCAGCTTGCGCGACGCTCTTCTGGTTCGCGGCTTCGGCCGTGGCCACGAGGATGTCGGCGCGGGCGGCGGCCAGCGCGGCGGCCTTGGGGGCGTCACCCATCGCGATGCCTTCGGCGCGCACGAAGCGCACGTCGGTGATGCCGAAGAAGCCGAAGATCACCTTCAGGTAGCTCTCCTGGTGTTCAGCCGCTTGACCACCTTCGGAGGTCGAGTAGATGCCGCCGCGGCTCGACGCCACGATGATGGTCTTGCCGCCGGCCAGGCCCACGGCGCCCTTGTCGGTGTACTTGAAGGTGCGGCCGGCTTGCGCGAGGCGGTCGATCCAGGCCTTGAGCTGGGTCGGGATGGTGAAGTTGTACAGCGGGGCGCCGATCACGACGACGTCGGCGGCCAGGAACTGGGTCACCAGCTTTTCCGACAGGGCGTTCTCGCGCAGTTGCGCTTCGGTCGGCTGGGCCTGCACGCCGGTCTTGATGCCCAGGGCGTCGGGGCCGAAGTGCGAGGGCGCGTCCACGGCGAGGTCGAGGTATTCGACCTGGGTGTTGGGGTGGGCGGCGCGCCAGGCGGCGACGGTTTCGGCCGTGAGCTGGCGCGAGGTGGAGCCGGCGGCCAGGATGCTGGAGTCGATGTGGAGCAGCTTCATGTCAGTCAATCACTTTCTGTGCAAGGTGTCGGCGCTGAGAAGTG
The DNA here is from genome assembly GCF_033802765.1 of Variovorax sp. EBFNA2. NCBI lineage: Bacteria > Pseudomonadati > Pseudomonadota > Betaproteobacteria > Burkholderiales > Comamonadaceae > Variovorax > Variovorax sp. EBFNA2. The sequence goes on along the minus strand of NZ_CP138496.1, from coordinate 3,476,615 downwards.
GCCGGCGTTGGAAGAATTCTATTTTTGATGCGAGTGATTGATAAGTAGCCAAAATTTGATCAGATCGTTCTGTTTGCAGGACAATGAAGCGATGCAAGACCTCAACGACATGGTGTTCTTCGCCGAGGTGGCCGAACGGGGCGGCTTTGCCGCCGCCAGCCGGGCGCTGGGCATTCCCAAATCGCGCCTGTCGCGCCGCGTGGCCGAGCTCGAGGAGCGGCTGGGCGTGCAGCTGATGCAGCGCAGCACGCGGCGCCTGTCGCTCACGCCAGCCGGCGAGATCTATCTGCGGCACGCCTCGGCGATGCGCGACGCAGCGCAGGCGGCCGCCGAGGCGGTGGCGCAGGTGCAGACCGAGCCGAGCGGGCTGGTGCGGTTGACCTGCCCGGTCACCATCGCGCACAGCGGGTTGGCGCAGCTGATCCCGCTGTTCATGGAACGCTACCCCGCGGTGCGCGTCGACATCCGGGTCATCAACCGGCCGGTGGACCTGATCGAGGAGGGCATCGACATCGCGCTGCGCGTGCGCCCGGCGATCGAGGACAGCACCGTGCTCGTCGCCAAGACCTTCGGTCACAGCCGCGGCGTGCTGGTCGCGAGTCCGGCGCTGCTGGCGCAGCACGGGCCGATCGGCACGCCCGCCGATCTCGCGAAGCTGCCGACCGCGGCCATGTCGGTCAACGGAGAAGGGCGCGCCGAATGGCGGCTCGAAGGTCCGGAAGGCCGCAGCCACCTGCATGTGCACACGCCGCGCTACGTGGCCGACGACCTCGCCACGCTGCAGTTCGGCGCGCTGGGCGGCGTCGGCGCGACCCTGCTCCCCGACTACATGTGCAGCGCCGACGTCGAGGCGGGCCGGCTGGTGCGGGTGCTGCCCGGCTGGGGGCCGTCGCCCGTGGTGGCGCACATGGTGTTTCCGGCGCGGCGGGCGCTGGTGCCGGCGGTGCGGCGGCTGATCGACTTCCTGTCCGAGCACCTGCAAAGCGAGCAGATGCGGATGTTCTGAGGCCGGATTGCTATCGAAAAGATAGCGTCACGCCAAGGCTTCGCAAGTTCTATATGCAAAAAACGTCATATCCAAACAAACAGATATTCGTTTGCCATTGAAGCAGCGGTTCGCACAATCCAGGGCTTCACCCCCTCCTTGGAGCGACCATGGCAACCCTGCGACTCGGCGACACCGCCCCCAATTTCACCCAGGACTCCAGCGAAGGCCCGATCGACTTCTATCAGTGGGCCGGCGATTCGTGGATCGTGTTCTTCTCGCACCCGGCCGATTTCACGCCCGTGTGCACCACCGAACTCGGCAAGACGGCGGCGCTGTCGGGCGAGTTCGCCAAGCGCGGCGTCAAGCCCATCGCGCTGAGCGTCGACCCGGCCACCAAGCACAAGGAGTGGATCTCGGACATCAACGAGACGCAAAACACCACCGTCAACTTCCCGATCATTGCGGACGCCGACCGCAAGGTGGCCGACCTGTACGACCTGATCCACCCGAACGCCTCGGCCACGGCCACCGTTCGCAGCGTGTTCATCATCGACCCCAAGAAGGTCATCCGCACCACGATCACCTACCCGGCGTCCACCGGCCGCAACTTCGACGAGATCCTGCGCGTGATCGACTCGCTGCAGCTCACTGACAGCCACAAGGTGGCTACGCCCGTGAACTGGAAGGACGGCGACGACGTCGTCATCGTGCCGAGCATCCAGGACCCGGCCGAGCTGGCCGAGCGCTTCCCCAAGGGTTTCAAGGCCGTCAAGCCTTACCTGCGCATCACGCCGCAGCCCAACAAGTAAGAAGCAGCAGGACCGCGCCGTCATGCAGACTCGTGTCGTCATCGTGCCCGGCTGGCGCGACTCCGGGCCCGGCCATTGGCAGAGCCTGTGGGAAGCGCGCATTCCGGGCGCGGCGCGGGTCGCGCAGGACGACTGGGCCTCGCCCAAGCGCGATGCCTGGGTGCCCGCGCTGGCCAGGCTGGTGCTCGAAAGCGAAGGCCCCGTGGTCATCGCGGCGCACAGCCTGGGCTGCATTGCCACGGCGCACCTGCCGCCCGAGGCCGCCGCCCGCATCCAGGGTGCGCTGCTGGTGGCGCCGGCCGACCCGGAGCGTCGCGCGGTGCTGTCCGACTTCGCGCCCGTGCCGTATGCGGCGCTGCCGTACCGCAGCATCGTGGTGGCGAGCAGCAACGATCCCTATTGCCCTATCCGCCTCGCGGGTGCCTATTCGCGCGCCTGGGGCAGCGAGTTCGTGCGCATGCAGAATGCGGGGCACATCAACATCGATTCGGGGCACGGAGACTGGCCGCTCGGCCTGGCCCTGCTGCAATCGTTGACCGACGAACCCGCCGCCTGGTCGGCCGGTCGTGAATTTTCAGACAACCTGGCAACCACATGACTTCCAGAATCAAGACCCTCGTCGCCGTGCTCGCGCTGGCGTCCTCCGCACTCGCCGGCAGCAACGCCTTCGCCCAAGGCACGGGGTTGCTGAACGCCTCGTACGACGTGGCGCGCGAGTTCTACAAGGACTACAACGCGGCCTTCGTGGCGCACTACAAGAAGACGACGGGCAAGGACGTCAAGATCGATCAGTCGCACGGTGGCTCCAGCGCCCAGGCGCGCGCCGTGGCCGACGGCCTCGATGCCGATGTGGTCACCATGAACACCTCGACCGACATCGACTTCCTGGCCGGCACCGGCGTGGTCGCCAAGGACTGGAACAAGAAGTTCCCCGACAACGCATCGCCCACCACGTCGACCATGCTGCTGCTGGTGCGCAACGGCAACCCCAAGGGCATCAAGGACTGGGACGACCTGATCAAGCCGGGCGTGCAGGTCGTGATCGTCAACCCCAAGACCGGCGGCAACGGCCGCTACGCCTACCTGGCTGCCTGGGGCTACATCAAGAAGAAGGGCGGCACCGACGCCCAGGCTGCCGAGTTCGTCGGCAAGCTGTTCAAGAACGTGCCGGTGCTGGCACGCGGCGGCCGCGACGCGACCACCGCCTTCCTGCAACGCAACATCGGCGACGCGCTGATTACCTTCGAATCCGAAGTGGTCTCGATCGACCGTGAATTCGGCACCGGCAAGGTCGACTCGGTGTACCCGTCGATCTCCATCGTGGCCGAGAACCCGGTTGCCATCGTCGAGCGCACCGTCAAGAAGAAGGGCACGGGCGAACTCGCCAAGGCCTACCTCGACTGGCTGTACTCCGAAGAAGCGCAGGAAATCGCCGCCAAGCATGCACTGCGTCCGCGTTCGCCGGCCGTGCTCAAGAAGCACGCCGCGACCTTCAAGCCGCTGCAGCTGTTCACGGTACAGGAACTGTTCGGCAGCCTGACCGAAGCGCAGAAGGTGCACTTCAATGACGGCGGTCAGTTCGACAAGCTCTACACGCCTGGCGCAAAGTAAATGAGTGGCGCTGCTTCTTCGGCGCTCCCGGCAGCGGGAGCGCCTTTTTCACGTTCCAACCGGGCAGGAGGCGCCAAGCGCGTGCTGCCCGGTTTCCACATCACGCTCGGCTTCACGGTCTTCTACCTGTGCCTGATCGTGCTGATCCCGCTGTCGGCGCTGGTCTTCAAGACCTTCACCATGACCTGGGAGCATTTCTGGGTGTCGGTGACCGCGCCGCGCGTGATGGCCTCGTACCGCCTGACCTTCGGCGCCTCGCTGATCGCGGCCATGGTGAATGCGGTGTTCGGCCTGCTCGTGGCGTGGGTGCTGGTGCGCTACAAGTTCCCGGGCAAGCGCATCGTCGATGCGCTGGTCGACCTGCCGTTCGCGCTGCCCACGGCCGTGGCCGGCATCTCGCTCACGGCGCTGCTCGCAGGCAACGGCTGGATCGGGCAATTGCTCGAGCCGTACGGCATCAAGCTGGCGTTCACGCCGGCGGGCATCGTGATTGCGCTGATCTTCATCGGGCTGCCGTTCGTGGTGCGCACGGTGCAGCCGGTGCTCGAAGACACCGAGAAAGAACTGGAAGAAGCCGCGACGTCGCTGGGCGCCACGCGCTTGCAGACCTTCACCCGGGTGATCTTTCCGGCGATTGCGCCGGCATTGCTCACGGGCTTTGCCATGGCGTTCGCACGTGCCATCGGCGAGTACGGCTCGGTGATCTTCATCGCCGGCAACATGCCGATGATTTCCGAGATCACGCCGCTCATCATCATCGGCAAGCTGGAACAGTACGACTACACGGGCGCCACCGCGGTCGCGCTGGTGATGCTGGTGCTGTCGTTCATCCTGCTGCTGGTCATCAACGGCCTGCAAGCCTGGCAACGCAAGCGCGCAGGAGCCTGACATGAGCGCACCTTCCAAGATCATCCGCCGCGCACAGGCCGGCACCACCGAGTCGGCCTGGGTCCGCTGGACGCTGATCGGCATCGCGCTCGCGTTCATGTTCCTGTTCCTCGTGCTGCCGCTGGCGGCCGTGGCGGTCGAAGCGCTGCGCAAGGGTCTCAACGCTTATCTCGAGGCGCTGAAGGAGCCCGATGCGTGGAGTGCGATCCGACTCACGCTCATCACCGCCGCCATCGCCGTGCCGATGAACCTCGTCTTCGGCGTGGCCGCGGCCTGGGCCATCGCCAAGTTCGAGTTCCGTGGCAAGGCCTTCTTGACCACGCTGATCGACCTGCCGTTCGCGGTGTCGCCGGTGGTCGCGGGCCTGATCTACGTGCTGGTGTTCGGCGCGCAGGGCTGGTTTGGCCCGTGGCTGGCGGAGCACGACATCAAGATCATCTTCGCCGTGCCCGGCATCGTGCTGGCCACCGTGTTCGTGACCTTTCCCTTCATTGCGCGCGAACTCATTCCGCTGATGCAGGCGCAGGGCACCGACGAAGAGCAGGCCGCCATCGTGCTCGGCGCGACCGGCTGGCAGACCTTCTGGCGCGTGACCTTGCCCAACATCAAGTGGGGCCTGCTGTACGGCGTGATCCTGTGCAACGCGCGCGCCATGGGTGAGTTCGGCGCGGTGTCGGTGGTGTCGGGCCACATCCGCGGCCAGACCAACACGATGCCGCTGCACGTCGAAGTGCTCTACAACGAATACCAGTCGGTGGCTGCGTTTGCCGTGGCTTCGCTGCTGGCGATCCTGGCGCTGGTCACCCTGGTGATCAAGTCGGTCATCGAGTGGCGCCATGAGCGCGAAATGAAAGCCATCGCCGAGCTGCCGCCCGAGCGTCCCCCCGAGCCTTCGGCGGCCTGAGAAGACGAGAGAACAAGACCATGAGCATCGAAATCCGCAACATCAGCAAGCAGTTCGGCGACTTCCGGGCGCTGAACAACGTGAACCTCGACGTCGAGTCGGGCGAACTCGTCGCGCTGCTCGGCCCCTCGGGCTGCGGCAAGACCACGCTGCTGCGCATCATCGCGGGCCTGGAAACGGCCGACACCGGCAGCATCCATTTCTCGGGCGAAGACACGACCGACGTGCACGTGCGCGAACGCCAGGTGGGCTTCGTGTTTCAGCACTACGCGCTGTTCCGCCACATGACCGTGTTCGAGAACGTGGCCTTCGGCCTGCGCGTGAAGCCGCGCAAGGAGCGCCCGAGCGACGCGCAGATCAAGCAGAAGGTGACCGACCTGCTCAAGCTGGTGCAGCTCGACTGGCTGGCCGACCGCTACCCGTCGCAGCTGTCCGGCGGCCAGCGCCAGCGCATCGCGCTGGCCCGTGCGCTGGCGGTGGAGCCCAAGGTGCTGCTGCTCGACGAACCCTTCGGCGCGCTCGACGCCAAGGTGCGCAAGGAACTGCGCCGCTGGCTGCGCCGGCTGCACGATGAGCTGCACGTCACCTCGATCTTCGTCACGCACGACCAGGAAGAAGCGCTCGAAGTGGCCGACCGCGTGGTGGTCATCAACAAGGGCCGCATCGAGCAGGTCGGCTCGCCGCAGGACGTGTGGGACAAGCCCGCGAGCCCGTTCGTCTACGGCTTCCTGGGCGACGTGAACCTGTTCCACGGCCGGGCCGACAACGGCGCCGTGCAACTGGATGGCATGCGCATCGACTCGCCCGAGCACAGCACCGCGCGCGACGCCAAGGCACTGGCCTACGTGCGCCCGCACGACCTGGACGTGACCCGCTACGTGGCGGGGGCCACCGGCATCGTCGCCACGCTGTCGCGCGCGATTGTGGTCGGACCGATCGCGCGGCTGGAACTTGAGCCCACTGAAACGAATCCAGATAATCCGGGCTCCGGAACCATCATCGAAGCGCAACTCCCTGCGCAACAGTTCCGCGACCTGGACTTGAAGGAAGGCGACACCGTCGTCGCCAACCCCCGCAAGGCCAGGGTGTTCGTAGAAGAAGATTGGGTGTCTCCTTGATCCATTGGTACTTCGGCGCGCCGCGCCGCGCGCTCGCGCTGATCTGCCTGGCCTGTGTCCTGATGCTGGCCTTCGGGCTGTATCTGCAACACGTGGTCGGGCTCGAACCCTGTCCCATGTGCATCGTGCAGCGCTACGCGCTGATGCTCGTGGCGCTCTTCACGGGCCTGGCGGCGCTGTTCAACAGCCGCGGCCTGCAGGTGACGGGCGGGGTGCTGGCGCTGGCGGCGGCGGTGGGCGGTGCCTACACGGCGGCGCAGCAAAGCTGGCTGCAGTGGTATCCGCCCGAAGTCGTTTCGTGCGGGCGTGACCTGTACGGAATGATCGAGACCTTCCCGCTCAAGCGCGCGCTGCCGATGATCTTCCGCGGCGGCGGCGACTGCTCCAAGATCGACTGGTCGCTGTTCGGCCTGACGCTGGCGAACTGGTCGTTCATTGCATTCACGGTGCTGGCGCTGTTGCTCCTCACCTTGCTGCTGCGTCGGCGCACGGCGCGCTGAGTTCTTTTTCAGTAATTTTTGCGGCGTGGCCCGCTGCCTTTCGAGGGCAGCGGGCCACGCCGTTTTCAATGGCTGCGCCGCTGCGGGCCGAGGCGAAGGCCCGTCGAAATTGCGTGCTTTAGCAGGCCTTCAGCAACCGGGGCTAGGATCAATCGCATCCTTTCCCGGGTTCCGCCGCCCGTTTCATCCCACTGTCACTGCATGCCCACCACTCCCTCGCGACGATCGCGCAAGCTCCTTGTCGGCCTGGCCTTGCTCGTCGTGCTGGCCATCGCGGCCTTCTTCTGGCTGAGCCCGCCGAAGAAAACCGACTACCTCACCGCCACCGTGCAGCGCGGCGACCTCGAGAACGCGGTGCTCGCCAGCGGCGTGCTGCAGGCCTTCAAGCAGGTCGAGGTGGGTGCGCAGGTGTCGGGCCAACTCAAGTCGCTGAAGGTGGTGCTCGGCCAGCCCGTGAAGAAGGGCGACTGGCTCGCCGAGATCGACCCCGTCATCTCGCAGAACACCCTCGCGCAGGAGCAGGCCAAGCTCGAGAACCTGCAGGCGCAGAAGCTCGCGAAGGAAGTCCGCGTGAAGCAGGCCGAGCTCACCTGGGCGCGCCAACGCGACATGCTGGCGCAGGACGCCGCCGCGCGCCAGGACCTGGAAGGCGCCGACACCGAACTGCGCGCGCTGCGCGCCGACGCCGTGTCGCTCGACGCGCAGATCCGCCAGCAGAAGCTGGCCCTGGCCTCGGCGCAGACCAACCTGTCGTACACGCGCATCATGGCGCCCATCGATGGCGACGTGGTGTCGATCAACACGCTCGAAGGCCAGACCGTGGTGGCCTCGTTCCAGGTGCCCACGCTCATGAAGCTGGCCGACCTGTCGACCATGACCGTGAAGGCCCAGGTGTCCGAGGCCGACGTGGTGCGCGTGAAGGCGGGCCAGCCCGTGTACTTCACCATCCTCGGCGACCCCGACACGCGCTACCACGGCACGCTGCGCGCGGTGCAGCCGTCGCCAGAGAAGATCAACAACGCCGTGTTCTTCAACGCGCTGTTCGACGTGCCCAACCCCGACCGCACGCTGCGCGTCGACATGACGGCGCAGGTCGCCATCCTGCTGGGCGAGGCGAAGCAGGCGCTGACCGTGCCGCTCACTGCGCTCGGCACGCGCGACAAGGACGGCCGCCATGAAGTGCGCGTGCTCCTGCCCGACCAGCGCGTGGAAAAGCGGCAGGTGCGTCTCGGCATCCGCAACAACTTCCAGGCCCAGGTGCTCGAAGGCCTGGAGGAGGGCGACAACGTCATCACCGGCGACGCGTCGGCATTGGAGAAGACCGACGGCAGCGGCAACGACAGCGGCAACCGGAGGCCGCGCCAGTGACGCAGCCGTTGCTGACCCTGCGCGGCATCGGCCGCAGCTTTCCCTCGGGCGAGCAGGAGGTCCAGGTGCTGAAAGATGTCGACCTGGACATCGGCCACGGCGAAATGCTGGCCATCGTCGGCGCCTCGGGTTCGGGCAAGTCGACGCTCATGAACATCCTCGGCTGCCTCGACCGGCCGACCACCGGCACCTACACCGTGTCGGGCCAGGACGTGGGCACGCTCGACAGCGACGCGCTCGCTGCACTGCGGCGCGAGCACTTCGGCTTCATCTTCCAGCGCTACCACCTCATGCAGCACCTGACGGCCACCGGCAACGTCGAGGTGCCCGCCGTCTACGCCGGCACCGAGGGCACGGCGCGCGATGCGCGGGCGCGGCAACTGCTCGCGCGCCTGGGCCTCGAAGACCGCACCGAGCACCGGCCGAGCCAGCTCTCGGGCGGCCAGCAGCAGCGCGTGAGCATTGCGCGCGCGCTGATGAACGGCGGGCAGGTCATCCTGGCCGACGAGCCCACCGGCGCGCTCGACAGCAAGAGTGGCCAGGAGGTCATCGGCATCCTGCGCGAGCTGCATGCGCAGGGGCACACCATCATCATCGTGACGCACGACATGCAGGTGGCGCGCTGCACCGAACGCATCATCGAGATCGCCGACGGCGTGATCGTCGGCGACCGGCCGAACGTACCGACCGTGGCCGCACCCGCGCAGACGGTGGGGGACGACACCCCGGCACCACCCGCGATGACGCGCCCCACGCTCGGCATCGCGCGCTTCAGCACCGGCTGGGCGCGTTTTTCCGAAGCCTTCCGCATGGCTTGGCGTTCGATGATGGCGCACCGCATGCGCACGGCGCTGACCATGCTGGGCATCATCATCGGCATCACCTCGGTCGTGTCGATCGTGGCCATCGGGGAGGGCGCCAAGCGCTTCGTGCTGGCCGACATCAAGGCCATCGGCACCAGCACGCTCGACATCTACCCGGGCCGCGACTTCGGCGACGACAAGGCCGCGAGCATTCGCACGCTGCTGCCCGCCGATCTGCAGGCCATTGCCGCGCAGCCCTTCGTGCACAGCGTCACGCCCACCACCCTGCGCAGCCTGCGCTTGCGCTACCGCAGCGCCGACGTGAGCGGCAACGTGAATGGCGTCAGCGACAACTTCTTCAGCGTGCGCGACATCCAGATGGCCAGCGGCGCGCCGTTCAACGCCAACGACGTGCGGCAGCAGTCGCAGGTGGTGGTGATCGACCAGAACACGCGGCGCAAGCTCTTTCCCGAGGGCACCGACCCGATCGGCAAGGTCATCCTCGTGGGCAGCCTGCCGTGCACCGTGATTGGCGTGGCGCAGGAAAAGAAGAGCATGTTCAGCGAGAACAAGTCGCTCAACATCTGGCTGCCCTACAGCACCGGCGCGAGCCGCCTGTTCGGCCAGCAGCACTTCGACGGCATCACCGTGCGCATCCGCGACGACCAGCCCACCAAGGCGGCCGAAGAGAGCATCGTGCGGCTGCTCACGCTGCGCCACGGCGGCAAGGACTTTTTCACCTTCAACATGGACAGCATCGTGAAGACGGCCGAGCGCACGAGCCAGTCGCTCACCCTGCTGCTGTCGCTGATCGCGGTGATCTCTCTGGTGGTGGGCGGCATCGGCGTGATGAACATCATGCTGGTGTCAGTGACCGAGCGCACCCGAGAGATCGGCATCCGCATGGCCGTGGGCGCGCGCCAGAGCGACGTGCTCCAGCAGTTCCTGACCGAGGCCGTGCTCGTGTGCCTGGTCGGTGGATTCATCGGTGTGCTGCTGTCGTACGGCATCAGCTTTCTGTTCTCGGTGTTCGTGAAGCAATGGCAAATGATCTTTTCGCTGGGGGCGGTGGTGTCGGCCTTCCTGTGCGCGTCGCTCATCGGCGTGCTCTTCGGGTACCTGCCGGCGCGCAACGCCGCGCGGCTCGACCCGATCGAGGCACTGGCCCGTGAGTAGCGCGCGCCTGACCTTGGGAGCGCTCGCCATCGCGCTGGTGCTCGGCGGCTGCACGCTGTTCCAACCGGAGCGGCGCGAACAGCGACCGCTCGGCGTGCCGCAGGCGTGGCAACAGCAGCAGCCCATGCCGCAGAACGCGGCGGTCATACCGCAGAACGCGGCGGTCATACCGCAGACCCGTTGGTGGACCGCCTTCAACGATGCGCGGCTCGACACCCTCATCGACAACGCCCTGCGCACCAACAACAACCTGGCGGCCGCAAGCATCCGCGTGCAGCGCGCGCAGTTGCAGGCCGGCTTGGCGAACACGAACCTCACGCCGGGCGTGGCGGGGCAAGTCGGCACCAGCCGCAGCTTCGACCTGAAGCGCGGCAACGTGGCCGGGTCGAGCGCGAACTCCTCGCTGAACCTGAGCTACGAAATCGACCTGTGGGGCCGCCTGTCGGCGCAACGCAGCGTCGCCGACTGGGAGCTGCAGGCCACCCGGTCCGACCGCGAGGCCACGGCGTTGGCGCTGGTGGGCACGACTGCCGGGCTGTACTGGCAGACCGGCTACCTGAACCACCGCATCGCGCTGAGCGAAGCTGGCATGGCCGATGCGCGGCGCATCCAGGCGCTGGTGCGCGCCAAGTACGCGGCGGGGGCAGTGTCCGGGCTCGACGTCGCGCAGGCCGGCCAGAACCTCGCGAGCCAGGAAGCAGCGCACACGCAGCTGCTGCAGCAGCGCGTCGAAGCGCGCAACGCCTTGGCGATCCTGTTCGACATGCCGCCCGACACTCCGAGAGAGGAGCCGTCGCAACTGCCGGATACGGCTTTGCCAGTGATCGATGCCGGCCTGCCCGCGAACCTGCTCGGAAGTCGTCCCGATCTGCGTGCCGCGGAACAGCGGCTGCGCGCGTCGCTGGCGAACGTCGATGCGACGCGCACCAGCTTCTATCCCGTGCTGAGTCTCACCGGCTCGCTGGGCGCGGGGAGCAATGCACTGGGCGAGGTGCTAAAAAACCCGATCGCCACGCTGGGTGTCGGCCTGGTGTTGCCTTTCCTGCAATGGAACACCGCGCGGCTGACCGTCGCTGTGTCGCAGACGCAGTACGAAGAAGCGGTCATCGGATTCCGCCAGTCGCTCTACACCGCGTTGTCCGAGGTGGAGAACGCGCTGTCGTCACGGACTCAGCTGCAGGACGAAAGCGTGAAGCTGGCGGTGGCGCTGCAGCAGGCGCAGCGCGCGGAAGCGCTGTCGGAAGTGCGCTACCGCGCCGGCGCCACCGCGCTGCAGCCGGTGCTCGATGCCAAGGACAAACGCCGCATCGCAGAGGTGTCCGTGGCGCAGAACCGGTTGAACCAGCTCAACGCCACGATGACGTTGTACAAGGCGCTGGGCGGCGCAGCCATCGCCGAGTAGGAAGAGGAAGAGGGGAAGAGCTCCCACACCACAGCAGGTGCCCGGCAGGCGGTGCGGTGTGGGCGGCCCCTCTGTGCCGCCGAGGAGCGCAGCGTTTCGCGGATCAGGGCTTGCAGCTGTTTGAGCCGAAGGCGAGTTCTGCAAGACCCCGCGAAACGCGAGCACCGCAGGGGAGCCGCGAAGCGACCGGCACAGTGGGGCCGACCGCGCCGTACCGCCTGTCGGGCGCCCCTCAAAAGAGACCTAAGCCTGAAACGGCGGCGCGCCTCGCAGCTTGCGCAGCAACAGGCCCGGCAGCCGCAAGACAAACTCGACCATCAACCGCGTGTGCATCCAAGTCAGCAGCACGTTGTCGCGGCCATAACGAAAGTGCGACACCCCGCCTTCCTCGGCCGTCAGGTACTTCACAGGCGCATCGATATTCACCGGCTTGACCCCGCGCCAGGCCAGTCGCACGACCGCCTCGGTGTCGAAGTCGAACCGCCGCATCCACGGTTGCCGCGCCATCACCGCGATCAGGTCGACCACCGGGTACACGCGAAAGCCGTAGAGCGAATCGCCCACGCCCGCGAACAGCGTTTCGAGTTGCGTCCAGCCATTCGACACCCGCCGCCCGCGTACCCGCAGCAGCGGCGCGCTGGCGTCGAACACGGGCCGGCCCAGCACCATCGTCTCGGGCCGCGCCAGCGAGGCTTGCATGAAAGAGGGGATCAGGTCCGCCGGATGCTGCCCGTCGGAATCCATCGTGAGCGCGTGCGTGAAGCCGGCTTCTTTCGCGGCCCGCAAGCCGTGCAGCACCGCCGAGCCCTTGCCCTGGTTCTGCGGCAGCACCCACACGCGCAGACCGGGGTCGCCGGCCGCCATCTGCTGCAGCCGCTCGCCCGTGCCGTCGTTGCTGCCGTCGATCACCACCCACACCGGGTTCCATTGGGCCCGCGCCGCGGCGACCGTCGAGAACAGGCGCTCGCCCGTGTTGTAGCTGGGGATCAGGACAAGGTGGGTGCGCGAGGCGTCTGCTGGCATTCGGGGGGCGCGTCGGTGGCGCGCTGCTCCATGTGTTGACGGAAATAGTGTTCCAGCTCGACCTGCAACGCATCGCTGTCCTGCGTCGGCGCAAAGCGCTTGCCCAGCCGCAGCGTGAAGACGATGGGCAGCGGTGGCACGCGCCACAGCGGCCAGCCCTTGCCCAGGTAGGGCGAGTCGGTGTCGATGAACACGGTCTGGATCGGCGCTTGCGCCAGCTTGGCGATCAGCGTGGTGCCGGGACGAAACGGGTTGAGCGGCGGCGTCACTGTGCGCGTGCCTTCAGGGAAGATCACGAGCTGGCCGCCCTGGCGCAAGTCGTTGACCGCCAGGCGCACCATGGTGCGGGCCGACTTGTTGCTGATGTAGCGCGCCAGCCGGGCGCCCGCGCCGAGGAAGATGTTGCCCATCAGCTCGGCCTTCATGATGCAGGCGCTGCGCGGCAGCCGTGCCACCAGCAGCAGCGCATCGAGCATGGTCGGGTGGTTGGCCACGAAGATCACGCCGGGTTCGTTGCGCATCGGGTCCAGGCACGAGGCGTCGATGCGCATCATGCCGGTGACAGACGCGAGCCACCAGAACATCCGGTAGGCAAAGGCGATGGTCATGCGGCCCAGCGCGCGCGCCGGTGCGGCCGGCAGCACCGGGTACAGCAGCATGGCGACGAAGTTCCAGACCAGCGAGATCAGGCCGAGGAACAGGAGCAGCGCGTAGAGCATCAGCGCGAGCGGGATCGACGTGAGAAAACGCAGCACGTTCATGGGTGGTGTCGGTCGGACGGGCGGCGGACCGCTCAGGCGGCCTGCAGCTGGCCGGCGGCGACCGTGTGGGCCTCGATCTCGACCAGCAGATCGCTGCGGCAGATGTCGGCTTCCAGGTACACCGCGTGGCGGGCCATCGGCGCGTGCGCGCCGAGCGCGGCTTCGATCACCTCGCGCACGGCCTCGGTGTCCGACGGATGCCGCACGTACACCACGCCATCGAGCGCGTCGAGCGAGAACCGCGCGGTGGTCTGCGCAAGGGCGGAGGCGATCACGGCCTCGAGGTTGCGCAGCGTTTCGCGGGTTTGCTCACGCACGTCGCCATGGTGCACGGTTTCGTGGCCGACGATGCTTGCCGTGCCCGAGATAAAGAGCGCGACCTGGCCGTCGCCGATGTCCGCCAGCGCGGCGCGCGAAAAGGTCGGCGAGCGCGGGCCGTAGGTTTCGGGATAGCGGTAGGCCGACACCTGCCGCGGGTTTTCAACCGGCAGCGGCGCGGCGCGTCCCGCGAGGAATCGGATCGACAGCGCGCCCTGACGGATGCCCAGCGCGCAGGCGGCCGGTGCGCCCTCGAAGGCGGCACGGCCGGCTTCGAAGAAAGCCTCTTGCCGGCCCAGGTTGAACTGGCGGTAGCGTTCGAGCCCGCCGCCGTCGGCATTGATGCGCGGCAGATAGTTCCAGATGCGCTGCAGGTGCGGCGTGCCGGCCTGCTCGAGCGTGCGGAACAGGTCGCGGTAGGCGCGCTGTGCAAGCTCGGTCAGGCTCTGGCCTTCCACAGCTTCATCGAGGTCGATGGCGCCGAGCAGCCAGTGCCCGTCGGTGCGCCAGCGCGCGATGCCGGTGGTGCCCGATCGGACCTGGGTTCCGTCGCCCACGTGCCACACGTCGGCCATCGCGCCTTGCGGCGACAGCACGCGCGCATTGACCGTGGGCATCCAGGCGACACCGTGCGGCGTGCCGTAGCCGAGTGCGGCAAAGGGGGCATGGCTGTGCGTGGCCAGCGCGAGGCTGTCCGGCAGCGAGAGGCGCTCCACGCGCAAAGGGGAATGAAGGTGGTCGTCCTGGGGGCGCACGTTCAGCGAACCTCGTCGGCGGTGGATTCGGGTTTGCGGCCGGTGTAGGCCGAGAAGACCCCGAGGCTCGCGTAGCGGCGCACCTCGCCGAAACCGGCGGCGCCCAGCGCCTGCATGACGCGCTCGGGCGGGATGCAGGCCTCGATGGTGTCCCAGTAATAGCGCCACAGTTCCGAGGTGTCGCTGCGGCGGCCGACCACGCGGGCGATCAGCGGCACCACGGCGCGCATGTAGCCCTTGAGCAGCGCCGTGGCGATGCGGCCTTCGGGCTTGGTGATCTCGAGCACCACCACGCGGCCGCCGGGGCGCAGCACGCGGTGGAATTCGGAAAAGGCGGCGGCCACATCGCTGATGTGGCGCATGGCGTAGCCCATGCTCACGAAATCGCAGCTGGCGTCGGGCCGGGGCAGGGCCTCGGCGACGCCTTGAATCAGTTCGACGCCGGGCAGCCGGACCTGGCCCATCATCCCGACGCTGGGGTCGACGCCGGTCAGTTTGCCGGTAGGGCCGATGATCTTCAGGGCCTCGCGGGCGACGAGCCCGGTGCCGATGCCCACGTCGAGCACCTGTGCGCCCGCCGCGAGGCCGGCCTGCTTCAGCGCGTCGCGCCGGTACGCGGGGCCGGTGCCGAAGGCCAGCACGGCTTCGATGCGGTCGTAGTCCGCGGCCGTGCTGTCGAAGATGCGCCGCAGGAATGCCTGATGCTCCGCTTCGGTGTTGTAGTACAGCGGCAGCGGGGCGTGCGGCGGCAGGGCGTCGGGATTTCCCGTACCGGCAATAGGCGATGGCGTCATCGAACAATTATCACCAATTGGTCCGGGCGGAAATCCCGGGCGCCGGGGGAGCGTTGTGTGCGCCGGACAGTAAACTCCACACTTGCTTTGAAAACACACGACAGCGAGAGAGATAGCCATGGCCGGACATAGCAAGTGGGCAAACATTCAGCACCGCAAGGGCCGCCAGGACGAGAAACGGGGCAAGCTCTGGACCCGTGCCATCCGTGAAATCACGGTGGCGGCACGCGCCGGCGGCGCCGACCTCAGCGCCAACCCCCGGCTGCGGCTGGCGGTCGAAAAGGCCAAGGCGGTCAACCTGCCGATCGACACCGTCAAGCGCAACATCGACAAGGCCACGGGCAACCTCGAAGGCGTCAACTACGAAGAAATTCGTTACGAAGGGTACGGCATCGGCGGCGCGGCGATCATCGTCGACACCATGACCGACAACCGCGTGCGCACCGTGGCCGAAGTGCGCCACGCCTTCTCCAAGTACGGCGGCAACATGGGCACCGAAGGCTCGGTGGCCTTCCAGTTCAAGCACTGCGGCCAGATCATCTTTGCGCCCGGCACCAGCGAGGACAAGGTCATGGAAGTGGCCCTCGAAGCCGGCGCCGAAGACGTCATCACCGACGACGACGGCGCCATCGAGGTGCTCACCGCCATCGGCGACTTCGAGGCCGTGAAAAACGCGCTCGAAGCCGCAGGCCTGAAGCCCGACGCCGCCGAAATCACGATGCGCGCCGAGAACACCGTGGACGTGACCGGCGAAGACGCCGCCAAGATGCAGAAGCTCCTCGACGTGCTCGAGGACCTGGACGACGTGCAGGACGTTTATCACAACGCCGCACTGTCCGACTGAGCGAATCAATGATGCAACCACAGCGACAAACGAAAGCCCGCGAATGAAGGTACTGGTGATTGGAGGAGGAGGCCGCGAGCACGCACTGGCGTGGCGGCTGGCGCAGGGCAACCGGGTCAGCCGCGTCTACGTGGCACCCGGCAACGGCGGCACCGTGAGCGACGAACGCTACGACTGCATCGACATCACCGAACCCGCCGCGCTGCGCGAGTGGGCGATGGCCGAGAAAATCGCGCTGACCGTGGTCGGTCCCGAGGGGCCACTGGCGGCCGGCGTGGTGGACGAGTTCCGCGCGCACGGCCTGCGCATCTTCGGCCCGACGCAGGCGGCTGCGCAGCTCGAAAGCTCGAAGGCCTTCTCGAAGGCCTTCATGAAGCGCCACAAGATTCCGACGGCCGAATACGAGGCCTTCACCGACGCAGCCGCGGCCCATGCGTACATCGACGCCAAGGGCGCGCCGATCGTCGTCAAGGCCGACGGCCTGGCCGCCGGCAAGGGCGTGGTGGTCGCCATGACCGCGCAGGAAGCCCACGAAGCCGTCGACTTCATGCTGGTCGACAACAAGTTCGGCGTGTCGCACAACGAGGGCGGCGCGCGCGTCGTCATCGAAGAATTCCTGCAAGGCGAAGAAGCCAGCTTCATCGTGATGTGCGACGGCAAGAACGTCGCCGCGCTCGCCACCAGCCAGGACCACAAGCGACTGCTCGATGGCGACGAAGGCCCGAACACC
Source organism: Variovorax sp. EBFNA2 (assembly GCF_033802765.1). Taxonomy (NCBI): domain Bacteria; kingdom Pseudomonadati; phylum Pseudomonadota; class Betaproteobacteria; order Burkholderiales; family Comamonadaceae; genus Variovorax; species Variovorax sp. EBFNA2. The sequence goes on along the minus strand of NZ_CP138496.1, from coordinate 3,459,823 downwards.
GGCGGCATGGGGGCGTATTCGCCCGCGCCCGTGGTCACGGCCGAGGTGCATGCGCGCGCGATGCGCGAGATCATCCTGCCGACCATCCGCGGCATGGAAAAGGACGGCATTCCGTTCACCGGCTTCCTCTATGCCGGTCTCATGATCGACGCCAACGGCCAGCCCAAGACGCTCGAATTCAACTGCCGCATGGGCGACCCCGAGACGCAGCCGATCATGATGCGGCTCAAGTCCGACCTGTTCGAGGTGTTCTGGCACGCCACCGACGGCACGCTCGACCAGGTCGAGCTGCAGTGGGACCGTCGCGTGGCGCTCGGTGTGGTGATGGCCGCGCACGGCTACCCGCTGTCGCCGCGCAAGGGCGACCGCATCAGCGGCATCCCGGCCGAGGCGCCCGATGCCGTGGTGTTCCACGCGGGCACCACGCTCGAGAACGGCGAGCTCAAGACCAGCGGCGGCCGCGTGCTCTGCGTGACCGTGCTGGCCGACAGCGTCAAGCAGGCGCAGCAGCGCGCCTACGAAGTCGCGGCACGCGTGCAGTTCGACGGTGCGCAGTACCGCAAGGACATCGGCTACCGCGCCCTGAGCGCGCGCAACACGCCCCAATCCTGATGCCAGCCACCCAGCCGAAGGCGGTCGGCGACTACCTGCGCGGACTGCAGCAATCGATCATCTCGGCGGTCGAGGCGGCGGACGGCGGCAGCGCGGTGCGCGATGCCTGGCAGAAAGAGCCCGGCGAGCCGCTGCAGGGCAGCGGCCTGACCTGCATCCTCGAAGGTGGCGCGCTGTTCGAGCGTGCCGGCGTCGGCTTCTCGCAGGTGCGCGGCGCCAAGCTGCCGCCCTCGGCCACGCAGAACCGCCCCGAGCTGTCGGGCGCGCCGTTCGAGGCCATGGGCGTGTCGCTGGTGTTCCACCCGCGCAATCCGTACGTGCCGATCGTCCATATGAACGTGCGCATGCTGGCCGCGCAACCCGCGGGCGGCGGCGAGCCCGTGTGCTGGTTCGGCGGTGGCATGGACCTCACGCCGTGTTACGGCTTCGAAGAAGACGCGGTGCACTTTCACACCGCGTGCCGCGACGCACTCGCACCCTGTGGCGCCGACAAGTACCCGCGCTTCAAGACCTGGTGCGACGAGTATTTCTTTTTGAAGCACCGCAACGAGCAGCGCGGCATCGGCGGCATCTTTTTCGACGACTTCGCCGACGGCGGCATCGAGAACGGCTTTGCGCTGATCCGCTCGGTCGGCGATGCCTTCCTGCAGGCCTACCTGCCGATCGTCGAGCGTCGCCGCGGCATGCCATACGGCGAGCGCGAACGCGAATTCCAGCTGTACCGGCGCGGACGCTACGTCGAGTTCAACCTCGTGTGGGACCGCGGCACGCACTTCGGCCTGCAGTCGGGCGGACGCACCGAATCGATCCTGCTGTCGATGCCGCCGCTCGCGAGCTGGGCGTATCGGCAAGAGCCCGAAGCGGGCAGCCCCGAAGCCGCGCTGTACAGCGACTTCATCGTGCGCCGGGACTGGGTGTGAGCCCCTCCGGTTCCGCTCTGCGCATCGGCGTCTTCGGCGGGGCCTTCGACCCGCCGCACAACGCGCACGTTGCCTTGGCCGAAGCTGCATTGGCGCAACTCGATCTGACGGAGCTGCACGTCATTCCCACAGGGCAGGCCTGGCACAAGAGCCGCACGCTCACGCCGAAGGAAGACCGCCTCGCGATGGCGCAGCTGGCTTTCGGCAAACTGAAAGGCAAGGTCGTCATCGACAGCCGCGAAGTGTTGCGCGATGGCCCGACCTACACGCTCGACACGCTGCACGAATTGCAGAAAGAGCAACCCGGCGCACAGCTCGTTCTGGTGATGGGCGCCGACCAAGCCAGGGCCTTGCCGACCTGGCACGGCTGGCAGGATATACTCGGCATTGCTATCGTTTCTGTAGCGTATCGCGCACTATCGACGGGTGACGTCACTCGTTTTGATCCGAAACAGCTGCCCGGCCTCCCGGCTGGCGCGCGTTTCGAGGCGCTTGAACTGCCTGCCGCCATGGACACCAGCGCCACCGACATTCGGCGGCGTGTGGCGTCGGGTGTGGACATTTCCTCGCTGGTTCCGCCCACGGTTGCACGCTATATTGACCAACACCACCTCTACCGTTCTGCCTGATGACCACTGAAGCCGCCGCCAAAAAAGACATCCAAAAACTCCAGCGAGCCATCATCGATGGTCTCGAAGACGTCAAGGCGCAGGACATCCAGGTATTCGACACGGAGCACCTCTCGCCGCTGTTCGAGCGCGTGATCGTGGCGTCGGGCACCTCCAACCGCCAGACCAAGGCGCTCGCTTCGAGCGTGCGCGACGCCGTGCGTGAAGCCGGCTTTGCCAAGCCGCGCACCGAGGGCGAGGAAAACGGCGAGTGGATCATCGTGGACTGCGGCGCGGCCGTGGCGCACATCATGCAGCCCGCCATCCGCCAGTACTACCACCTCGAAGAGATCTGGGGCGACAAGCCGGTGCGCGCCAAGCTCGGCGCCACCAAGCCCGCGCTGGCCACCGCGTCGTCCGTGAAGGGCGCCGAAGAGAAGAAGACGGCCGCCGCCAAGACGCCGAGCCTGCGCCGTTCGAGCGCCGCCAAGACCGCAATCCGCGCGGCCGAGCAGGAAGCCAAGGCCGCCAAGGCCCCGGCGAAGCGCGCGCCCGCGAAGAAGACCGCGGGCAAGACCGTCGCCAAGAAGGCGCCTGCGAAGAAGTCCGCCACGGGCACCGCACGCGTGCCGGTGAAGGTTGTCGGCAAGCCGGCTGCCAAGAAGGTCGCTGCAAAGAAGGCGCCGGCCAAGAAGGCACCCGCCCGCCGCGCATGAAGCTGCTGGTGGTCGCCGTCGGGCAGCGCATGCCCGACTGGGCGCAGACTGCCTGGGACGACTACGCCAAGCGCTTCCCGCCCGAGCTCAAGCTCGAGCTGCGCGCCGTCAAGACCGAGCCGCGCGGCTCCAAGACGCTCGAAACGCTGTATGCCGCCGAGCGCGAGCGCATCGAGGGCGCCATCGCCCGCGGCATGCGCATCGTGGTGCTCGACGAGCGCGGCACCGCGCTCACCACCAAGGCGCTGGCCACACGGCTGCAGACCTGGCAGGTCGAGGGCGACGACGTCGCGCTGGTCATCGGCGGCCCCGACGGGCTCGACCCGGCCTTCAAGGCCGCGGCGCACGAACGCATCCGCCTGTCCGACCTGACCCTGCCGCACGCCATGGCGCGCGTGCTGCTGGTCGAACAGCTCTACCGGGCGTGGTCGGTCAACGCGGGCCATCCCTACCACCGGGAATGACCACGGGGCCGGCGGTGGGGCCCACCACGGAGACCTGAACGTGCCTGACTTCATCTACCTCGCGTCGCAAAGCCCGCGTCGCGCCCAATTGCTCGGCCAGCTCGGCGTGCGCCACGAACTCCTGCTGGCCGGCCCCGACGAAGACGCCGAGGCGCTCGAAGCCTTGCTGCCGAACGAGTCGCCGACCGCCTACGTGCAGCGCGTCACCGCCCTCAAGCTCGATGCCGCCGTTGCGCGTCGCAAGCGCCTCGGCCTGGCCGATGCGCCGGTGCTCTGCGCCGACACCACGGTCGCGCTCGGCCGCACCATCCTCGGCAAGCCCGAGGACGCGCGCGACGCCGAACGCATGCTCGCGCACCTGTCCGGCGCCACGCACCGCGTGCTCACCGCCGTCGCGCTGCAACACGGCCGTCGCCGCCATGCGGCGCTGAGCGTGTCGCGCGTGCGCTTCGCCCCACTCACGAAGAAACAGATCGCGGCGTACGCGGCCAGCGGCGAGCCGCTCGGCAAGGCCGGCGCCTATGCGATTCAAGGTGCGGCGGCTGCGTTCGTCGAGCACATCAGCGGCTCCTATTCGGGCATCATGGGACTTCCGATGTTCGAGACCGCGCAGCTGCTTCGTGATGCGCGTCTGGCCGGTTTCAATACTTAAGAATTCCATGCAAGACATCCTGATCAACTGGTCTCCGCAAGAGACCCGTGTGGCGCTGGTCGAGCACGGCGCGGTGCAAGAGCTGCACGTCGAGCGCACGCTCGAGCGCGGGCTGGTCGGCAACATCTACCTGGGCAAGGTCTCGCGCGTGCTGCCGGGCATGCAGTCGGCCTTCATCGACATCGGCCTGGAACGCACCGCCTTCCTGCACGTGGCCGACATCGTCTCGCCGTTCACGCCGGGCTCGCGCCCGAGCGCCACGCCGCCCGAGCGCGACCACCGCAACGGCGGGCCGATGGTGCCCATCGAGAAGCAGGTGTTCGAAGGCCAGTCGCTGCTGGTGCAGGTCATCAAGGACCCGATCGGCACCAAGGGCGCGCGGCTGTCCACGCAGATCAGCATTGCCGGCCGGCTGCTGGTGTTCCTGCCGCAGGACAACCACATCGGCGTGTCGCAGAAGATTCCGCCCGACCAGCGCGAGTCGCTGCGCAACCGCATGCTGGCGCTCATCGAAGCGGCCGCGGCTGCAGAGAGCGGCGGCGTGGTGCCCGTGAACACGGGCGGCTTCATCCTGCGCACCAACGGCGAAGACGCGGCCGACGCCGAGCTGGCCGAAGACATCGCCTACCTGCGCAAGACCTGGACGCGCATCCGCGAGGCCTCGGGCCGGATGCCGGCCATGTCGCTGCTGCACCAGGACCTGAGCCTGCTGCAGCGCGTGCTGCGCGACATGACGAGCGAAGACACGCAGACGATCCGCATCGACTCGCGCGAGCAGTTCGAGGTGCTGCTGAAGTTCGGCCTCGAATTCATGCCCCAGGCGGCCGGCAAGCTGCAGCACTACAAGGGCGAGCGGCCGATCTTCGACCTGTATTCGGTCGACGAAGAAATCGCGAAGGCACTCGGCCGGCGCGTCGACCTGAAGTCGGGCGGCTACCTCGTGGTCGACCAGACCGAGGCGCTGACCACGGTCGACGTGAACACCGGCGGCTTCGTCGGTGCGCGCAATTTCGACGACACCATCTTCAAGACCAACCTCGAGGCCGCACAAGCGATTGCGCGGCAGCTGCGCCTGCGCAACCTGGGCGGGATCATCATCGTCGACTTCATCGACATGGCCCGCGACGACCACCGCGAGCAGGTGCTGGCCGAGTTCCGCAAGCAGCTCGCACGCGACCGCGTGAAGACCACGGCCGGCGGTTTCTCGCAGCTCGGCCTGGTCGAGATGACGCGCAAGCGCACGCGCGAATCGCTGGCCCACATGCTGTGCGAGCCCTGCGTGGCCTGCAGCGGGCAAGGCATCGTGAAGACCGCGCGCAGCGTGGCCTACGACGTGATGCGCGAAATCTTGCGCGAGGCGCGGCAGTTCACGCCGCGCGAGTTCCGCATCGTCTCGTCGCCGCAAGTCATCGAGCTCTTCCTCGACGAGGAGAGCCAGCACCTCGCGGGGCTGAGCGACTTCATCGGCAAGCCGATCTCGCTGCAGTCGGAACCGGCGATCGGGCAGGGGCAGTACGACATCGTGCTGCTATAGCCTGGAGCGTTTGCGGTGGCGTAGGATGTACGGAATTCTGTCCTGAATAAAGGAGCTCCGCATGACCTTCACCGCCGCCGACGTGATCCCGCTGACCCAGGCGCGTGCCAACTTGTCCGAGCTGGCGGACCAGGTGAAGGCGGGTTCCGAAAAGATCATCACCAAGAATGGCGAAAGCTACGTGGCACTGATCGATGCAGCCCGGCTCGACTATTACCACCGTCTGGAACGCGAACGCATTCACCTCGTGCTGATCGATGAGGTCGAGAACGGTTTGGCTGACGTGGCGGCGGGCCGCACGCGCGGCGCACGCGAAGCACTGGGCGAATTGAAGCGGGCAGCAAAAAAATCGCCGGGCGCGAGCGGCAAGGGTCGCTGAGGCGTGGCATCCGCCAAAGCGGTGGTCCGGTTCACTGCGAACTTTGAAACCAATCTGGCGCAGATCGCCGATTTCTGGGGCGCGGCCGGCGCACTGCACGCCTACGAGCAGCTGCTGGAAGCGCTGGGCGATACCGTCATTGGCAATCTGGAGAGCCACCCCCGCATCGGACGCCGGTTCTTCGCGCGCACGGCGCATTCACTCGAGGTTCGCCAGCGCCTCGCGGCGTTGACGCAGCGCCACGACGGCGCGGAGGTGCGCGAATACCTTTCCGGCGATTACCTGCTGCTGTATCGCGTCGCGGACGACAACCACCAGACGACGGTCGACCTCCTGGCCATCCGCCATCACCGGCAGCTGTCTTTCGACTTCGAGGGTTTCTGGCAGGTCAATCGTTCGGAAGACGATTGACGGGGCGTTCAGAGCGTCGGGTCCTGCCCCGGCGCCGCGCTGCGCACCGCCAGCGTCTGCAGCCGTGCATAAAGCCCATCGCGCGACATGAGTTGCTCGTGGCTGCCTTGCTCGGCGATGCGGCCTTGCTCCATCACGATGATGCGGTCGGCATGCTGGATGGTCGACAGGCGGTGCGCCACGATCAGCGTGGTGCGGCCCTGCATCAGGCGCTGCAGGGCGTCCTGCACCAGCCGTTCCGATTCGGTGTCGAGCGCCGACGTGGCTTCGTCGAGCAGCAGCACGGGCGCGTTCTTGTAGAGCGCGCGGGCAATCGCCAGCCGCTGGCGCTGGCCGCCCGACAGCTGCGTGGCGTTGTGGCCGAGCACGGTCTCGATGCCTTGCGGCAGTGTCGCGACATGCGCGCTAAGGTTGGCCGCCTCGAGACACGACTGCACGCGCGCGATGTCGATGTCACCGCCGAGCGCCACGTTGGCGGCGAGCGTGTCGTTGAGCATCACCACGTCCTGGCTCACCATCGCGAACTGGGCGCGCAGGCTCTTGAGCTGCCACTCGCTGGTGTCGTGGCCGTCGAGCAGCACCTGGCCGCCGCTGGGCTGCACGAAGCGCGGCAGCAGGTTGACCAGCGTGGTCTTGCCCGAGCCCGACGGGCCGACGAAAGCAACCACCTGGCCCGGCTCGATGACGAGGTTCACGCCGTCGAGGGCGCGCAGTCCGTCTTCGCCGCGATAGCTGACTTCGACATTGCGCAGCTCGATGTGGCCCTTTGCGTGCTCGATGCGGTAGTCGCCCTGGGATTCCGGTGCCACCTCGTCGATGAGGATCAAGCCGCGCTCGAGCGCCGCCAGGCCGCGTGTGATGGGCCCGGCCACTTCGGCGAGGCGGCGGATCGGCGCGATCAGCATCAGCATGGCCGTGATGTAGGCGACGAAGCCGCCCACCGTGAAGCCCTGCTTGCCGCTTTGCCAGAGCGCGATCATCACCACGATCGACAGCGCCAGCGAAGCCATCATCTGCGTGAGTGGCGTGGTGGCGGCCTGGGCGATGGTGGACTTCACGGCCAGCCGGTTGAGGCGCTGGCTCAGCTGCTCGAAGCGCCGCTCCTGCGCCTGCTCGGCGCCGTGCAGGCGCACCACGCGGTGGGCCAGCACGTTTTCCTCGACCACGTAGGCCAGCTCGTCGGTGGCCTGCTGGCCTTGCTGCGTGAGCTTGTACAGGCGCTTGGAGAACACCTTCATGATCCACGAGATGCTGGGCACCAGGAAGGCCACGATGAGCGTGAGCTTCCAGTTCAGGTAGACCAGGTAGCCCAGCAGCGCAATGAGCGTGAAGCCGTCGCGCGAGAGTCCGAGCAGCGCCTGCACCAGCAGCATGGCGCCGGTCTGCACCTCGTACACCACCGTGTTCGACAGCGCGCTGGCCGACTGCCGCGCGAACAGCGCCAGCTCGGCGCCGAGCAGCCGTTCGAACAGCACGCGGCGCAATTTCTGCATGCCTTCGTTGGCGATGCGCGAGAGTGCGTACTGCGAAATGAACTGCGCGATGCCACGCACCGCGAACAGCAGCAGCACCGCGGCCGGAATGAACCACAGCGGCATCTCGCCGCGCGTGAAGCCCCGGTCGAGCAGCGGCTTGAGCAGGGCGGCCATCAGCGGCTCGGTGAGCGCAGCCAGCAGGGCGCCGATCAGCCCCACGGCCCACCATTGGCGCGAACTGCCGAACCAGGTCATGAGTCGCGCCAGCCGGCGCATGAGGGGAGGGCGGGCGCTCTCGCTGCCGGGGGATGCTTGCATATGGCCGCGGATTTTACGGGGCGGCTCCGGCCGCCTTTCAGAGCCTCTGTAGGACCATTTCGCCGGATAAACGTTTTGTGACGGCGTGTCCAAACCAGTGTGTAACATGTGGCCCGTGAAACGCCGGGGAGAAACTTTTTACCCGGAAACCTCTCCGAACCGCATGAACAAGCCGTTGCCAGATCTTTCCCCAACTCCTTCTTCATCGTTGATTGCGCGCCGCAGCCTCATCGCGGCCCTTGCTGCTTCTCCCATGCTTCCCGCCATGGCCCAGTTCCGGGTCGAGGTCTCGGGCGTGGGGCTGACGCAGCTGCCGATCGCGCTCGTGCCTTTCAGGGGGCAGGACGCCTCGCCCCAGAAGATTTCCGACATCGTCCAGGCCGACCTCGAACGCAGTGGCCAGTTCCGCGGCGTCGATGCCTCGGGCCAGGCGCTCGATGAATCCTCCCGACCCGATCTCGCCCTGTGGCGCCAGCGCACGGCCGATTCGCTCGTCGTGGGCAGCGTCAGCCGGATGGGCGACGGGCGCTACGACGTGCGCTTTCGCCTGTGGGACGTCGTCAAAGACCGCGACCTCGGCGGCCAGAGCTACACCGTGCCGCAGGGCGACCTGCGCCTGGCGGCGCACCGCATCGCCGACTACGTGTACGAGAAGCTGACCGGCGACAAGGGCATCTTCTCGACCCGCATCGCCTACGTCACCAAGGGCGGCAGCCGCTACTCGCTGTGGGTGGCAGACGCCGACGGCGAGAACGCGCAGGCCGCGCTGGCCAGCCCCGAGCCGATCATCTCGCCCTGCTGGTCGTCCAACGGCCAGCAGCTGGCGTATGTGTCCTTCGAGTCGCGCAAGCCCGTGGTCTACGTGCACAACGTGGCCAGCGGCCAGCGCCGGCTGCTCGCCAACTTCAAGGGCTCCAACAGCGCCCCGGCCTGGGCACCCGACGGCCGCTCGCTGGCCGTCACGCTCAGCCGCGACGGCGGCTCGCAGCTGTTCACCATTCCGGCCAGCGGCGGCGAACCGCGCCGCCTCACGCAAAGCTCGAGCATCGACACCGAGCCGGTGTACTCGGCCGACGGCAGCACGATCTACTTCGTGAGCGACCGCGGCGGCGCGCCCCAGATCTACAAGATGGGCGCCGGCGGCGGCAACCCGACCCGGGTCACCTTCAGCGGCACCTACAACATTTCTCCATCTGTCAGCGGCGATGGCCGGTGGTTGGCCTACATCTCGCGGGTCGGCGGTGCGTTCAAACTCCACGTGATGGAGTTGGCCTCCGGCAATGTCGCCGCGATCACCGACACCACGGCCGACGAGAGCCCGAGCTTCGCACCCAACAGCAAGCTGATCGTCTATGCCACGCACCTGCAAGGTCGCGAGGCGCTCATGACGACCACGCTGGACGGAAAAATCAAGGCCCGTTTGGCGGGCCAGGCGGGAGACATCCGCGAACCGGACTGGGGTCCGTTTCAAAAGCAATAAGCATTGACCAGATAAATTTACTTGAGGAGTTCGCACATGTTGAAACGCACCATCTATTCGCTCGCCATCGTGGCGCTCATCGCCGGTTGCTCGTCGGGCACCAAGCTCAACGAAACGCCGGTCTCCGACCGCAGCGGCACGGCCGGCGGCCAGCAGGGCGGCGCTGCCGCCGTGGCGCCCGTGACCATCGACCCGAACGCCAACACGGCGCAAGGTCCGGTCGGCGTCGAGCGCATCGTGTACTTCGACTACGACAGCTACACCGTCAAGCCCGAGTTCCAGTCGGTGATCGACGGCCATGCGCGCTTCCTCAAGGGCGCCACGCAACGTCGCATCTCGATCGAAGGCCACACCGACGAGCGCGGCGGCCGCGAGTACAACCTGGCCCTCGGCCAGAAGCGTTCCGAAGCCGTGCGCCGTGCGCTCACGCTGCTGGGCGTGAACGACAGCCAGATCGAAGCCGTGAGCTTCGGCAAGGAAAAGCCCGCGGCTCAGGGCTCTGGTGAAGAAGTGTGGGCGCAGAACCGCCGCGCTGAAATCCGCTACACCCGGTGATGCAACCACGTGCACTGTGGCGAGGCGCGGCCCTCGCCGCCGCCTTGCTCTGCGCGTCGGCCGGCTCGCAGGCTGCGCTGTTCGAGGACGACGAGGCGCGCCGCGCCATCCTCGACCTGCGCCAGCGCGTCGAAGCCATGCGCCAGCAGACCGACCAGCGCCTGGCCGACGAAAATGGCCAGCTGCGCCGCAGCCTGCTCGACCTGCAAAGCCAGATCGAGCAGATGCGCGGCGAACTGGCGCGCATGACCGGCCAGAACGAGCAGCTCACGCGCACGCTGAGCGAAATGCAGTCGCGCCAGACCACCATCGACGACAAGCTGCGCCAGAACGAGCCTTCCAAGGTCTCGATCGACGGCCGCGAGTTCAACGCCGATCCGAAGGAAAAGGCCGATTTCGAAGCAGCGCTGGGCATCTTCCGCTCAGGCCAGTTCGCACAGGCGCAAACCGCTTTTGCCGAGTTCGTGAAGCGCTACCCGCAAAGCGGCTACAACGCGTCCGCGCTGTTCTGGCTCGGCAATGCGCAGTACGCCACGCGCAACTACAACGAAGCCATCGCCAATTTCCGCTCGATGCTCTCGCTCGCACCCGACCACGCCAAGGCGCCCGAAGCCGTGCTGTCGATCGCGAACTGCCAGATCGAACTGAAAGACACGCGCGCCGCACGTCGCACGCTGGAAGACCTGACCAAGGCCTACCCTCAGTCGGAAGCCGCGCAGGCGGGTCGCGAGCGTCTGTCGCGCCTGCGTTGATGCAATGACCGTTTCAGCGGAGCTGTCCGCTTGAGCGCTTCGCCCGAAGCCTCGTCCCTCCCCATGGCCGCCGCGGATGTCTTGACCGACACCGCGGCGCCTGACTTTGCGCGCCGCTTCGGCGGCCTTGAGCGCCTGTACGGCGTGGCCGGCGCCGCGCGCATCCGCCATGTCCATGTGCTGGTCGTCGGCATCGGCGGCGTGGGTTCGTGGGCGGTCGAGGCGCTGGCACGCAGCGGGGTGGGGCGCCTGACGTTGATTGACCTCGATCACGTGTCGGAGTCGAACATCAACCGCCAGATCCACGCGCTCGATTCGACCGTGGGGCAGGCCAAGGTCGAGGCCATGCGCGAGCGCATCGCGCAGATCAACCCCGAGTGCCAGGTGCTCGCCATCGACGAGTTCGTCGAGCCCGACAACTGGGCGTCGATGCTGGAGACGGCGCAGGCCGCCCATGGGCCGGTCCACGCGGTCATCGACGCGTGCGACCAGGTGAAGGCCAAGCTGGCCATGGCCGCATGGGCGCGCACGGTGTCGCGCAGCACGACGTTCATCACGGTCGGTGCGGCGGGCGGCAAGCGGCAGGCGCACAAGGTCGACATCGACGACCTGTCGCTCGTCACGCACGACCCGCTGCTGGCCCAGCTTCGCCAGCGGCTGCGCAAGCTGCATGGCGCACCGCGCGAAGGCCGCAAGATCGGCGTCACCTGCGTGTTCAGCCGCGAGAGCGTGGCACCGCCCGATGCGTCGTGCCAGATCGATTCGGGCGACGGTTCGCTCAACTGCCACGGCTACGGATCGGTGGTCAGCGTGACCGCCACCTTCGGTCAATGTGCGGCAGGGTGGGTGCTCGACGAAATTGCGAGAAACAGCACGCTATAATCCGAGGCTTTGCCGGATTCAACGTCGGCAAGAAGCAAGAAAAATGGTTCCGGGACGTTAGCTCAGTTGGTAGAGCAGCGGACTTTTAATCCGTTGGTCACTGGTTCGAATCCAGTACGTCCTACCACCGAACCGTGCGATATATAAAAAGCCAGCAATCATCTCTGATCGCTGGCTTTTTCTTTGGCTTAACGCGTTATCGAACGCGCCTTCCAGTGCCGGTCAGACCATCGCAAACCCGCCCGACGCGCCAATCGTCTGCCCCGTGATGAAGAGCGCGCGGTCCGACGCCAGGAAAGCGACCAGGCCCGAAATGTCTTCCGGCCGCGAGAGCCGGCCGACACCCTTCGAGATCGGGTACACGTTCAGCATCTTCCCCAGCCGTTCGTCGTTCTCGACCGTCGCGTGGATGTTGAGCGGTCCGTCCTTGATGCCCGCGTGCGACACCGCACCGAGCGCGACCGAATTCACCGTGATCGCATGCCGACCGTGCTCGCGCGCCAGCGCCTTGCCGAAGCCTGCAATGGCTGCCTTGGCGCCCGAATACACGGCCATGTTGGCCTCGCCGATGCGTCCGGCTTCCGAGATGATGTTGACGATGCGTCCGTGCTTGCGACCGACCATGCCCGGCAGCACGGCGCGGCAGCAGTGCATGGTGCCGTAGACATTGAGGTTGACGATCTTGGCCCAGTCGACCGTGGGCATGTCGAGAAAGGGCGGCGTGCGTCCGCCTTTTTCGCGGCGCTCGGGAATGATGCCGGCGTTGTTCACCAGCACCGTCACGAGTGCGTCGAAGTGCTGCGTGCCTTTCTCGACCATGGCGTCGACTTCTTCCGCGCGCGTGATGTCGGCGGGGGCGGCGAGTGCCTGGCCGCCGGCGTCGGTGATCTCTTTCGCCACCGCCTCGGCGCGTTCCGCGAAGAGGTCGTTGACGATGACGCGCGCGCCTTCGGCTGCGAGTTCGATGCAGATCTGCCGGCCCACGCCCTGGCCGCCGCCGGTGACCAGCGCGACCTGGCCTTCCAATCCGAGTTTCATGTGTTGTTCCTTGAGGGTCGTCGTTCAAAAAATGGGAAAGGTTCAGCGACCGGTGAACACCGGCTTGCGCTTCTCGACGAACGCCCGCATGCCTTCCTTGCGGTCCTCGCTGTCGATGATCATGGCGGCCGCGTAGCGTTCGTACTCGAGGCCTGAGTCGAGGTCGGTCTGCATGCCGCGGTTGATGGCGCGCTTGGCGAAGCGCACCGCGAGCGGCGGGTGCTCGGCGATGCGCTGCGCGAGGGCGAAGGCCTCGGGCATCAGGTCGGCCTGCGGCAGCACGCGGCTCACGATGCCGTAGCGCAGCGCGGTCTCGGCATCGACGAGGTCGGCGGTGAGGATCAACTCCTTGGCGCGCGCCTCGCCGATCAGGCGTGGCAGGCGCTGCGTGCCACCGGCGGCCGGTATCACGCCGAGCTTGATCTCGGGCAGGCCGAAGCGTGCGGTGTCCGAGGCGATGCGGATGTCGCAGCACAGCGCGATCTCCAGGCCTCCGCCGAGCGCCACGCCGTTGATCGCGGCGATCACCGGTTTCTCGAACTCCTCGATGTTGCGGAACAGGTCGTGCGTGGCTTTCTGGGCGACGAAGTACGCGGTGCCGGTGGCCTGGCTGCCGGCGCGTTCCTTGATGTCGGCGCCGGCGCAGAAGGCACGGTCGCCGCTGCCGGTGACAAGCACCGCGCGCACGCGGTCGTCGGCACGGGCGTACTCGAAGAAGGCGCGCGCGAGGTCGGGCTTCATCGAGCCGCCGAGCGTGTTCATGCGGTCCGGGCGGTTGAGTGTGACGATGGCGACGTTGTCGCGCACCTCGTACTGCAGCGTTTCCAGCGGGGGATGGGGTGTGGTGGTCATGGGCGTGAGGTGTCTTCCTGTGTCGTGTGCATTCAGGCCTGTGCCGCGGACAGCACGTGCGCAATGGCCACCGAGCCGAGGCCGATCATGTGAGCCATGCCCCAGCGTGCGTTCGGGTGCTGGCGGCCTTCGGCCTCGCCGCGGATCTGGCGCGTGATCTCCGCGATCTGTCCGATGCCGGTCGGCCCGAGCGGGTGGCCCATGCCGATCAGCCCGCCCGAGGCGTTGATGGCGCAGCGCCCGCCGATCTGCGAGTCGCCGCGCTCAAGGTACGCCGCGCCTTCGCCGGGCGCGCACACGCCGACCGCTTCGCTGTAGAGCAGTTCTTCCACGGAGAAGGCGTCGTGCAGCTCGAGCAGGTCGAGCTGCGTGGCGCCAATGCCGGCGGCCTCCAGCGCAGCCTGCGCGCTGCTGCGCACGAGGTCGATGGGGCCTTGGCCGTACGTGGTTTCGTCGCGCTCGCTGTTGGCGAACGAGGCGCGCACGCGCACGCAGCGCTTCGGGTCCAGGCCCAGGCGTTTCAGCGCGCGGCCCGACACCAGCAGCGTGGCCGCCGCGCCTTCGCCGCGCGGGCAGCACTGCTGCACCGTGAGGTCGCCCGCGACCTTCGGCGAGGCGAGCACCTGTTCGAGCGTGCGCGGCTTGCGGAATTGCGCGTACGGGTTGCGTGAAGCATTGGCGTGGTTCTTCACCGCGACCTTCGCCATCGACGCCATGCCGGCGCCGCGTTCGCGCAGGTAGCTGCGCGCCATCAGCGCGAACTTCACGGCCGGGATGGTGGCGGTGTCGCTCAGGCGTTCAAGGCCGTCCTTGTTGGCGGCGCGGCGGCCGTCGCCGTGCTTGTCGACGCCCATCGCCAGCACCACGTCACTGATGCCGTGTGCCACTTCCATGCAGGCCTGGCGAAAGGCGAAGGAGCCCGAAGCCGAGGCGTTCTCGACCTGCGTGACCGAGAGGCCGGTCGAACCCAGGTGGCGGAACATCACGCGGCCCGCGGCCATGCCGATGGAGGTGGTGCCGACATATGCGCTTTGCACCTGCTTCCAGTCCAGCCCCGCGTCGGCCAGCGCTCCGCGCACCGCCGCGAGGCCGAGGTGGGTGTAGGGCGTGTCGCTCGGGAACTGGTACGGATGCAGGCCGATGCCCGCGACGTAGACGCCGTCGCTGCCGTCGAGCCAGTTGCTGTTGGTGTTGCTGCTCATCGCGCAGCCTCCTGTGCAGGCACGAACGTGCAGCCGTAGCTGTCGCCCGACGCCAGCGGCGCGGCCACCGCCCGCAGGGCCATGCCGGGGTGCAACGCGCTTTCGTCATCGACGGCGATCACGCCTTCTTCCACCACCTGTTCTGCGATGCGGATGTCGCCCGCGATGCTCGGCGCGGGCATGCCCGGAACGAGCGGCACATGCAGCGTCACGTATTCGAGCAGCGTGCCGCCGCCGGGGCGTGCCACCTGTTCGGCGTCGGCCGTCGGGTGGCCGCAGTGCATGCAGCCCGGCGCATTGGCCGGAAAGCTCAGCGCGTGGCAGGCGGGGCACTGCGTGAAGAGAAAGTCGAGCGAACGGCCGTCCGCGGCCAATCGGTAGAGCGAAGGCCGCTGCGGCTTCATTGAAGTCAGGTCTTGGGTCATGGGTGTCGGAAGAAGGGGAAAACGCAGACTCATTCCAGCTTGGCGCCGGATGCCTGGACGACGTAGCGCCAGCGGACCATTTCTGTCTTGACGAACTCGCCGAGCTTGGCGTCGCGCAGGTCCTTGAGCGGCACGCTGCCGAATTTCTCGGTCACCTGCAGCATTTCGGGGTCGACGATGGCCTGCGCGATCGCATCGCCCAGGCGCTTGGCGATCTCGGGCGGTGTCTTGGCGGGCAGAAACACCGCGCTCCAGGCGCTCGATTCGGCCTTGGGAAAACCAAGCTCGCCCACGGCTGGAATCTCGGGCGCGGCGGTGAGCCGGCCCTTGCCGGTCACGGCCAGCGGCTTGAGCTTGCCGGCCTTGACGAAGGGCATCACGACCACCGGGTAGTCGAACATCAGGTCGAGGTTGCCGGCCATCAGGTCGGTGAGGGCGGGGCTGCTGCCCTTGTAGGGCACGTGGGTCATCTTGGTGCCGGTGGCGACCTGGAACAGCTCCGCCGTCAGGTGCGTGCCAGTGCCCGGGCCGGCCGAGCCGAAGTTGAGTTTGCCGGGGTGGGCCTTGGCGTAGGCGATGAGCTCGGGCACCGTCTTGAAGGGCCGCGCGGGGTTGATCACCAGGATCAGCGGCGTTTCCGACATCGCATGCACCGGCACGAAGTCTTTCACCGGGTCGTAGCGGATGTTCTTGTACAGCGCGAGGTTGGCGGCCTGCGTGCCCTGGGTGCCGTAGATCATGGTGTAACCGTCGGGCGGCTGGCGCGAGGCCGCCTCCACGCCGATCGAGCCGCCGGCGCCCGGCCGGTTGTCGACCACCACCGGCTGGCCCAGCTTGTCGCCCAGGATCTTCGCCAGCAGCCGGGAGGTGTTGTCCGTGATGCCGCCGGGCGTGAACGGCACGACGAAGGTGATCGGTCGCGTCGGCCAGGCCTCGCCGGCCGCGTGCGCGGCGCTCATTCCCAGCGATCCCAGCGTTGCGGCCACGGTGCAAAGGCTGCCGAGCGCCCGTTTCCAGAACTTGTCCATGCATGTCTCCAGTTGGTTTTTGGCTTCTGATTCCTACGAGCAATCGCAATATACTTCGATTGATCGTAGAAAAACAAGAGAGGATGTGCCGATGAGTTTCAGCACGCATCGCTGGAAACTAAGGAAACGGAAGGGAAGAGATTCCTTCATCGCTCCGCTAATATTCGTGCTTGTCTACGAAATATCGGAGGAAATATGCCAACCCTAGTCCCCGCCGCCGCCCGCACCATGTCCTTGCTCGAACTGTTCGCCCGCGAGAAGCGAGAGCTGTCCAACTCGGACCTCGCGCGCCTCATGGACCTGCCCGAGAGCAGTTGCTCCGACCTGCTGCACACGCTGCATGAGCTCGGCTACCTGCTGCGCACCGCGCGCAGCCGGCGCTTCTATCCGACGGCGCGGCTGCTGTCGGTGGCGAAAGAAATCTCTGCGAGCGATCCGCTCTACGCCGTGGCCTCCGAAGCCGCCGAGCTGCTGCGCGACAAGACCGGCGAGACCGGCCTGTGCGGCCGTGTCGAAGGCGGCGTGGTCAAGGTGCTGGCCTTCACCGAAGGGCGGCATCCGCTGCGCTACATGCAGAACGTCGGCGACAAGCTGAGCCTGCACGTGTCGGCGCTGGGCAAGGCCATCCTGGCGCTCGGCACGCCCGAAGAAGCGGCGCGGCAGCTGCGGCTCAAGCCGCTGCGCAAGATCGCCGAAGGCACCATCGTCGACCTCGCCGTGCTCGAGGCGCAGGTCGAGCAGACGCGCGCGCAAGGCTGGATCTGGGTCGAGAACGAGGGCGGCGACGGCCTCTCGGCGCTCGCCGTTGCGGGCTACGTGGGCGGCGAGCCCATGGCGCTGTCGGTGGCCGGGCCCACCGACCGCCTGCGCCAGCAGCGCGAACCTTTTCTTGCGGCCCTGCAGGAAGTGCAGGCCCTCGTTTTTCGTCCACGCAACGCCAAGGACCCCGCCACGCCGTAGCGCGTGCGGGGCGTGGCGCGCGCTCTTTTTCTTCTTCCCAACCTCCAGGAGACCTCTCGATGAATTTCACCCCGGACGCCGACCAGGCACTGCTGCGCGACAGCATTCGCCGCTTCATGAAAAGCGAGGTGACGCCGCTCATCGCGAAGCACGACGTCGAGAAGACCTTTCCTTTCGAGATCCTGAAGGGGCTGGCGCAGTTCGGCTACATCGGCGGGCGCCTGCCGGAGTCCGAAGGCGGCATGGGCATGGACCAGCTCACCTGGGCCCTGCTCATGGAAGAGGCCGGCTACGCCTGGCTGTCGCTGCGCACCATGCTCAACATCACGAACGGCCCGATCCACAAGATCGCGTCGGAAGGCACGCCCGAGCAGAAGGAGCGCTTTCTCAAGCCGCTGCTGGCCTCGCAGCGCCGCTGCTTCACCGCCATCAGCGAGCCCGGCACGGGCTCCAACATCGCGCAGGTCCAGACCCGCGCCGACCTGAAGGACGACCACTACGTGCTCAGCGGCCGCAAGCTGTGGATCACCAACGGCGCCTTCGCCGACTTCGGCATCGTGGTCGCGCGCACCTTCAGCCCCGACTGCCAGGGCCAGCTGTCGACCTTCCTGGTCGAGCGCGACATCTCGCCCTACGAGGTGCGCCGCGTCGACACCATGGTGCTGCGCAGCACCGGCACCGCCGAACTGCACTTCGACAACGTGAAGGTGCCGCGCGCCAACCTGCTGGGCGAGGAGGGCAGCGCGCTCAAGCGCATGCTGGTGGGCCTGGACAGTGCACGCGTCAACATCGCGATGGGCGCGGTCGGCGCGGCGCAATCGGCGCTCGACCTGTCGATCGACTACGCGCGCACGCGCACCCAGTTCGGCAAGCCCATCGGCAGCTTCCAGCTGGTGCAGAAACTCATCGTCGACATGACGGTGCGCGTGGAGGCCGCGCGCGCGCTCGGCCTGCGCGCCGCCGCCGCGCTCGATGCCCAGCACGATGCGCGCATGGCCTGCTCCATCGCCAAGCTGTACGCCACCGAGGCGGCGCACGAGGTGGCGAGCATGGCGCTGCAGGTGCACGGCGGCCTGGGCTACTCGACCGACTACCCGATCGAGCGCATCTTCCGCGACACGCGCGGCGGCACCATTCCCGAAGGCACGACCGAGGTGCAGACCCTGATCGTCGGGCGCGAGATCCTCGGCATCTCGGCCATTGCGTGACGCGGCAAGGAACACGCACCATGGAGAAACGCACCCACAACACCCCGGCCGACCTGTCGCGCCTCATCAACCCGCGTTCCATCGCACTCGTCGGTGCGTCCGACCGCGAAGGCAGCATCGGCGAACGCACACTCACCAACCTGCTCACGCACTCGGCGTTCGGCGGCGAGGTCTACCTCGTCAATCCGACGAAGCCCGAGATTCGTGGCCGGCGCTGCTGGCCCAGCGTGGCCGCGCTGCCCGATACGCCCGACGTGGCCGTCGTCGCCGTGCCCGCGAGCGGCGTGCTCACGGTCATCGAGGAATGCGCCGCGCGCGGCGTGGCCTTCGCGGTGATCCTGAGCTCGGGCTTCGGCGAAGCCGGCGCCGAGGGCGAGCGCGAACAGCAGCGCATGAAGGAGATCGCCGAGCGCAGCGGCCTGCGCCTGTACGGTCCCAACTGCCCGGGGCTCACCAACGTCAACGGCCGCCTGGGCCTGACCTTCTCGCCCTCGTTCCCGCACGACCTGGTGCAGGGCCCCATCGGCCTGGCGACGCAGGGCGGCGGCCTCGGGCGCAACGTCATGCAGGCCATGGAGCGCGGCATCGGCATCGGCCTGTGGGCCTCGACCGGCAACGAGGTCGACCTGCAGGTGGCCGACTTCATCCACTACATGGCGGACGCGCCCGACATCAAGGTCATCGTCACCTTGCTCGAGGGCATCAAGGACGGCCCGAAGTTCGTGGCGGCGGTGCAGCGCGCGGCGGCCAACGGCAAGCCGGTGATCGGGTTGAAGGTCGGCAAGTCGGAGTACGGCCGGCGCGCGGCGCAGTCGCACACCGCCTCGCTCACGGGCTCGGCCGAAGTCAACAGCGCGGTGTTCCGCCAGTTCGGCGTGATCGAGGTCGACGATATCGACGAGCTGGTCGACACCGCCTGGCTGTTCGCCCGCGCCATGCCGGGCGCGCAGGAGGCGCTGGGCATCTATTGCTCGTCGGGCGGTACGGCAGCGCTCGCGGCCGATGCCGTGGGCTCGGCCGGGCTCACGCTCGCCACCTTCACGCCCGAGACCACGGCGGTGCTGCGCGCCAAGCTGCCGGATTACGCGGCCATCGACAACCCGGTCGACACCACCGCCATGGTGCTGAGCGACAAGACCGTGGTGGAAACCACGCTCGGCTGCGTGGCCAACGACGCGAACCTGGGCCTGACCATCGTGCCGATCGCGCTCGACTACGGCGAGACGACCACGCGCATGGCCGACAACATCATCAATGCGCAGAAAGGCTGCGCTGCGCCGATCGTGCCGATCTGGATGAGCGACCGCCTCGGCGAGGGCTACCAGCGGCTGGTGGCCGCAGGGTTCGCACCCCCGCGCTCGGTGGGCAAGGCGATCTCGGCCATCCAGCGCTGGGTCGACTACGGGCGCTGGAAGCGTGCGAATCCCGACATCCAGCCGGTCGCGCTGCCGCCGCTGGCCGCACCGCTCGGCGAAGGCGCCACGCGCAGCCTCTCTGAAGCGCAGGCCAAGCAGCAGCTGCGCGACGCGGGCATCGCCTTGCTGCCGAACGCGCTGGCTACAACCGCCGAGGAGGCGCGCGCACAGGCTGATCGCATGGGCTTCCCCGTGGTCGCCAAGATCGCGAGCCAGCAGATCGTGCACAAGTCCGACATCGGCGGCGTGCAGGTCGGCCTGCAGGATGCGGCACAGGTGGCCGCGGCGTGGCGCGACATCATGGCCTCTGTGGCGAAGCACCAGCCCGAGGCCGCCATCGACGGCCTGCTGATCGAGAAGATGGCGCCGCGCGGCGGTGTCGAACTGATGATCGGCGTGACGCGCGACCCGGTGTTCGGCCATGTGATGACCTTCGGCCTCGGCGGCATCTATGTCGAGATCTTCCGCGACGTCACGCGCCGGCTGCTGCCCATCGGACCGCGCGACGCGGCGGCGATGGTGCGCGAGATGCGGTGTTTTCCGCTGCTCGACGGCGCGCGCGGCCGGCCCGCGGCCGACGTGACCGCGCTCGAGGCGCTGCTCGTGCGCATCTCCGACTTCGTGGTGCGCCACGCGGACCGCATCGAGGAGATGGACCTGAACCCGGTCTGGGTCGGCGCGAAGGGCGAGGGCGCGATGCCGCTCGATGCCGTGATCATCGAGCGCGTGGAGCAGGGCGCATGAGCAGCGCCAGCGTGCAGCAGCCGCCGCTGGCCGGCATCACCGTCGTCGATTTCAGCGAGCTGCTGCCCGGCCCCTTCTTCACGCAGAGCCTGGCCGAGCTGGGCGCGCGCGTGATCAAGATCGAGCGCCCGCCCGGCGGCGACAACGTGCGTCGCATGGGCCCCGGTGTGTTCGAGGCGGTCAACCGCGGCAAGCAGAGCCTGCTGGCCGACCTGAAGGACGACGCGCAGCGCTCAGAGGTGCGCGCGCTCATCGCCACCGCTGACGTGGTGGTCGAGTCGTACCGGCCCGGCGTGATGGCGCGCCTGGGGCTCGACGCGGCCAGCTTGCGGGCAGACTTTCCGCGCCTCGTGTACGTGTCGCTGAGCGGTTATGGGCAGACCGGGCCGTGGGCCGACCTGCCGGGCCACGACATCAACTATCTGGCCGCGGCCGGCGTGCTGGCCGTGTCGGGCGTGCCCGATGGCGGGCCGGCGCAGAGCTTCGGCCTGCCGGTGGCGGACCTGTGCGGCGCGATGTATGCGCTGTCGTCCACGCTCGCCGCGCTGTACCAGCGCCAGCACACGGGCCAGGGGCAGCACCTGGACGTGGCGCTGGCCGACTGCGCGCTGCACTGGATGAA
The DNA here is from genome assembly GCF_033802765.1 of Variovorax sp. EBFNA2. Lineage (NCBI taxonomy): Bacteria > Pseudomonadati > Pseudomonadota > Betaproteobacteria > Burkholderiales > Comamonadaceae > Variovorax > Variovorax sp. EBFNA2. The sequence goes on along the minus strand of NZ_CP138496.1, from coordinate 3,438,571 downwards.
CCCGCGCGTCGGCGCCTGGCGTGAGGCCGGCGCGCACAGCCTCGACGCGCAGCGCGAAGCCACGCTGGTCAAGACGGCCTACGGCGCGTTCGCGTGCCGCGACGGGCGGCATGTGTCCATCGCCGCGCTCGAAGACCACTTCTGGGTCCGCCTGTGCGAAGCGCTCGACCTGGCGCCCTACGGCGGCGAGGCCTTCCGCGCGATGAAGGCACGCAAGTCCGTGGCAGGCGTCATCAACGCACGCATCGCCGAAGCGCTTGCGGATCGCGACGCGGACGAGGTCTTCGCGCTGCTGCAAAGGCACGACGTGCCCGCCGCGCCGGTGGTCGAACCCTCGCGCGTTGCCGCGTTGCCGCAGTTCGCGCAGCGCGACAAGTTCGAGGCCGGCGACGTGCTGCCCGTGGCGCGCTATCCGGTGCCCATGGCCGGTGTGCAACCCGGCCGACTCGGCGGCGCACCGGCCCTCGACAGCGCACGGAACTGACGCCGTGGCGCCGGTCTTCAGAACGCGCATCACCGACCTGTTCGGCATCGCGCACCCGATCCTGGGCGGCGGGCTGATGTGGCTGTCGGACGCGGACTACGTCGCCGCGCTCGTCAACGCCGGCTGCATGGGCTTCATCACGCCGCGCTCGTTCGACAGCGACGAAGACTTTGCGAAGGCGTTGGTGCGCTGCGCATCGCTCACCGACGGCAAGCCCTTCGGCGTGAACCTCACGCTGTCGAGCCGCCCCGAGGCCAATGCGGCGGTGCGGCGCTGGCTCGACATCGCGCTGGCGCACGGCGTGCGCTTCTTCGAGACGGCCGGCTACGCGCCGACGGAACTGATCGGCACGCTGCACGAGGCCGGCGCCGTCGTGCTTCACAAGGCGCCGAGCATCCGTCACGCGCTCTCGGCCGAACGCGCGGGCGCCGATGCGGTCGCGCTCATCGGCATGGAGGAGGGCGGCCATCCCGGCACCAACGAGCTGCCCACCATGCTGATGGGCGCATTGGCCGTCGAACGGTTTCGCGTGCCCGTGGTGCTGGGCGGCGGTATCGGCCATGGGCGCCAGCTGGCCGCCGTGCTCGCGCAGGGCCATGAGGGCGTGATGATGGGCAGTCGCTTTCTCGTGTGCGAAGAGATCGGCGCGCACCGTCGCTACAAGGAGCACCTGCTTGGCTGCGACGAGCATTCCACCGTGCGCCTGCTGCACACGCTGGGCAACACCTGGCGCGTGCTGCGCAACGACACCGCGCGGCGCATCGACGAGATCGAGCGTGCCGGCGCGGCCGACCACGCGGCCTTCGGCGACCTGATCAGCGGGCGCACGGCGCGCGACCACTGCTACGCGAACGGCGACTGGCAGCGCGGCATGTTGTCGCTCGGACCGTCCATCGCGTTCGCGCAGCGCATCGAACCCCTGTCGGCCATCGTGGCCCAACTGCTCGGCGAAGCGCGCACCGCGCTCGGCCGGCTGTCTTCCATGGAGCTGCAACCCACGCCATGACCACCACCAACACCACCGAACGCCTTCTTCCCAGCCATGCCGAACCGGCCAGCAGCAGCCTGGCCGGTCGCGTCGCGATCGTCACGGGCGCCGGCTCGCGCAGCGCCGACATCGGCAACGGCCGCGCCTGCGCGATCCTGCTCGCGCGCCGTGGCGCACGGGTGCTGCTGCTCGACGCGCAGCTTGCGGCGGCGCAGGCCACCGAACGGATGATCGCGGCGGAGGGCGGCACGTCGATCGCGGCACAGGTCGATGTCGCCGACGCCGCGCAGTGCCAACAGGCCGTCGCGATGGCCGTGGCGGCCTGGCGTCGCGTCGACATCCTCGTGAACAACGTCGGCATCGGCGGACCGGCCGGCAACGCGGTCGACCTGGACCTCGAGGAATGGGACCGCGCCCTGCGCATCAACGTCACCTCGATGATGCTGATGGCGAAGTACGCGATTCCCGAGATGCGCAAGGTGGGCGGGGGCGCCATCGTCAACATCGCCTCCGTCGCGGGGCTCATCGGCGGCACGCCGGCGTTGCTGTATCCGACGTCGAAGGGCGCGGTGGTGAACATGACCCGCGCCATGGCGGCGCACCACGGCACCGAGGGCATTCGCGTCAACTGCGTCGCGCCTGGCATGGTCTACACGCCCATGGTCGCGGACCGGATGACGCCCGAGGCAAGGGAGCGGCGCCGCCTGCGCTCGCTGCTGCAGACCGAAGGCTCGGGCTGGGACGTCGGCCAGGCCGTGGCCTACCTTGCGAGCGACGAGGCGCGCTGGGTTACCGGCGTGATCCTGCCGGTCGATGCGGGCGCGACAGCGGGCAACGCCCCGTCGCCCGACCTGAAGCCCGATGCCCGGGCGTCCTGATCTTCCAAGGAGACGCCATGCCCCGTGTGCCCCTTCTGCCCGAGCAGCCGTCGAACCCCGATGCGCGCGCCTTGTTCGACCAGGTGCGTCAGGCCCGTGGTCCCGACTTCCATCTGCCTCACCTGTACCGCGTGCTCGGCACGGCGCCGGCCCTGTTCAAGGGCTGGCTCGACTTCGCGTGGCCGCTGCGCCTGGAGGCGAAGACACCGCGACCGATTCGCGAACTGCTGATCTTGCGCGGCGCGCAGGTGTCGGGCGCGGCCTACGAATGGGCGCATCACGTGCCGATGGCCCTGGCGGCGGGCGTCGCCGAAGCGCAGATCGATGCGCTGCGCGATTGGTGCAATTCCGACCGCTTCAACGCACAGGAGCGCGCGGTGCTGCAACTGGCTGATGAAGTCACGCGCGGGCCTGCGGCTTCGGCGCAGACGATCGCGCAACTGAAGGCGAACGGGTTCGACGACGAAGCGGTGGTCGAGCTCGTGCTCACGGCCAGCTTCTATGTCTGCGTGAGCCGCTTTCTTCAGTCGATGGATGTGGAGATCGAGCCTGGGTATGAGGAGGTACTGCCGCGCATGGAAAGCGCTGGCGCCGCCGGGCCCTGATTCCCCTCCCTACGCTGCAGCGTGCAAATCTTGCGCTGCCTGCGGCGCGAGGTTCGCCGTGCTTTCGCTGCACGGCTGAACCTCCAGCGGATCGCACGGGCTGCTGATCTGCCGCCCGTCGAATTTGATGCGGATGTGCGAATTGCTCGCGCCGGCGACGGTTCCGAGCCGGCCACCGCAGATGACGCGGCTTCCTCTTTCGAAGCTCACGCCGTAGCGTTCGCGGATGTCCCTGAGGCTCATGTGATTCCCTTTTTATTCGCTGTGCTGACAGTGAACGAATCGTCTCCCGTGGCCGCGTGGAACCGCGTAAGCCGCATTCCGTTACATCGTGTAGGAAATAAGAGGGGTTGACGGAAGGCGGGCGCCTTGGCGCCGCCAGCGCGCCACAAATGAAAAAGCCCTCACGAGGAGGGCTTTGTTCGGAATGTGGTCGTGAACTCTTACGCGGTCCACGCTACGGCAAAGATTCGTTTGCGGAAGTCATTGTTGTTTTTCTCGTCGCTATGACTTCGACGCGCTGGTATGAGATTCAGCTTGCCTGGCCAGGCAAATGCCCGAGCATTTCGGGCAACCGTCGATCATATACCAGAACCGAGAGAGCCCTTGAAAGCCATCAAGGCGGGTGCGTAGCGGGCAGGCAAAAAAACAGCCCGCCCAAGGGCGGGCTGGAAGGTGACCTGCTGGAGGAGGGAGGATCAGAGGTGCAGGCCACTGGGAGAAACCTCACTGTGCCCAGCGAATCTGTACGCAACCTGACCTCGCGAAAAGAGGCCCTTTCGGTCCTCGGTCTTCGCTCAGTCTTCGTCTTCCCACTTGCCGATCACGGTGCCCAGCACGGTGAAGGGGACGCGCACCGCTTCGTGCGCGGGGTTGAGCGGCAGCAGCCAGCGGCGGCCCGCGTCGGCTTTGTAGACCTTGAAGGTGACTTCGCCGCTCGCGTCGTCGTCGAGCTTGGCGATCACGCGCTCGCCGTCGTCGGGCGTGGTGTGTTGCGGGTCGACAAAAATGATCGATCCGGCTGGGTAGCTCTTCAGGTGGCCGTGCGGCGACGTCATGCTGTCGCCGCGCACGCGCAGCGCGTAGCTGCCGGCGCTGTGGTGGGCGATGCAGGGAATCCAGCGTTCGGCCAGCGTGGGCCGGGGCGGCGATTCGGCGCCGCGCCATTCGCCCGCGTGCTCCCACGTGATCAGCGGCACGGTGCCGGGCGTCTGCGGTGCAAAGCCCGGGCCCGCGGGCGGGATGCGGGTAACGCGGTAGGGGCCGGGCGGCTCGTGGGCGTTGTCGCGTGCCAGGCGAATCTGTACCTCGTCCCACGGGGCGGGGCCGTCACCGGTGTCGAGCCAGTTGGGGTCGGCGCGGTAGGCGCGCGCCAGGGCGAGCACGCTCATCGACCGGCTGGTGTCGCCCCGCTCGATCTTCGAGATGCTCGACTGCTTGACGCCCGAAGCGGCCTCGGCCTGCTTCTGCGTCATCTTGGCGAATTTGCGTGCGGCCAGGGCACGAGAAGCAATAGTCTCCATGGGGTGGAGATTCAAGCGCAGATGAATATTCGTATTGGACTCTAGAATATTAAAAAAAGGGAGGGTTCGATATGAAGCCACGCGAGTTGGTGCAGGCGCTGCGGGCGCTGGGATTGACGCAAAAGCAGATCCAGGAACGCACGGGCATTCCGCAGCCCACGGTCAGCAAGATCGGGCTGGGGCGGGTGAGCGACGTGATGTCGCGCCACTACGTCGCGCTGCTGAAGGCCTACGAGCAGCGGATGAAGGAAGAGGCACTGCGGCCCCCTGCGCACTACGCGCCGCCGCCCGCCGGCGACTGAGGCGGCAGGCTCAGGCCGGCTTGAGCCGTTCGGCAGGCTCAGGCGGTGTCAGGGCCAGCGTGGTGCTCACGCGCACGCAGTCCTTGATGTGCTGTTCGCCCAGCGCGCGCAGCGCCGCATAGCCGAGCGCGGCCGACACGACCTGCCCGGCAATGGGCACGTACTTGGTGGCCTGCTTGGCGGTGAGGCGGATGCCCGCGTGGCGGGCGAGCTTGATGAGCAGCTCGCGCGTGACGAGCCGTCCCACGAGCAGGGCGCCGAGGGTGGTGGCGGCCTTCTGGATGCGCTCGCGCTGGTGCGGCGCGAGCTTTTCGACCTGGGTGACCGAAAGGCCGAACTCGGAACTGATCTGCGGCACGAGGCGCGAGAGCAGCGCGGCGTCGGCCATCCAGTCGATGCCGGGCAGCGGAATGGCGCTGGCGGCGGCGGCCATGAGGGCCTTGCGGCCGATCAGGCGTCGGCTGCGGTGGATGGCCGCGATGAGTTTTTCATCGCCCCGGGCGAGTTCGATCGAAGAAGGCATGCGGCGTGGCTCCTTGGCGGGTTCCCTGACCTTGCCATGCTACCCGGCCCGCGCAGGCCGGCCCGTTGCAAGCCGCGCGCGGGCAGGGGGCTTAGGCTGCCAGTGCTTCCAACTGGTCGGACAGCGCCAGCCAGCGTTCTTCCAACTGCGCGATCTCGTCGTTGAGCGCCTTCAAGCGCTTGCCGGCGTCGGCGATCTCGGCGGGCGGCAGCGGCTCGGCCAGTTTGGCTTCGAGCGTGCTGCGCTCGGTGCTGGCCGCCGCCATGCGTTCGTCGATCCTGGCGAGTTCCTTCTTCAGCGGCTTGGCCTGCTCGCTGCGCTGCTGGCGCTCCTGGGCGTCCTGCTTGCGCTGCTCGGGGGTGTGGCTGCTGCTGCTCTTGGTCGATGCTTGGGCGGCGGCTGCAGCGGCGGCCGCAGCCGCTGCCGCGGCGTCCGCCTCGCGCACGGCCACCTTGGCCTCTTCGCGCAGGCGCTTGGCCTCGTCGAGCAGGTAGCGCTGGTAGTCGTCCAGGTCGCCGTCGAAGTCGGTGACGACGCCGCGGCCCACGAGCCAGAACTCGTCGCACACCGAACGCAGCAGCGCACGGTCGTGGCTCACCAGCATCAGCGTGCCTTCGAACTCGTTGAGCGCCACGGCCAGGGCTTCGCGGGTGGCGAGGTCCAGGTGGTTGGTGGGCTCGTCCAGCAGCAGCAGGTTGGGGCGCTGCCAGACCATCATCGCGAGCACGAGGCGGGCCTTTTCGCCGCCGCTCATGGTGCCCACGGGCTGCTTGACCATGTCGCCGCTGAAGTTGAAGCTGCCCAGGTAGCCGCGCAGGGCCTGCTCGCCGGTGGCTTCCTTGGCATTGCTGCCGAGTTCGCGCGCCATGCGCACCATGTGCTCGAGCGGGTTGTCTTGTGGGCGCAGCACGTCGAGTTCCTGCTGCGCGAAGTAGCCGATGTTCAGGCCCTTGCCCTCGGTGACTTCGCCGGCCAGTGCGCCCATTTCGCGCGCAATGGTCTTCACCAGCGTCGACTTGCCCTGGCCGTTGGCGCCCAGGATGCCGATGCGCTGGCCCGCCAGCACCGAGCGGCTCACGCCGCGCAGGATGGTCTTGGGCGCTTCGCCTTCGACCTCATAGCCGAAGCTCGCCTTGTCGATCGAGAGCATCGGGTTCGGGATGTTGCCTGGCTCCTTGAACTCGAAGGTGAAGTCGGCCTCGGCCAAGAGCGGCGCCACGCGCTCCATGCGCTCCAGCGCCTTGACGCGGCTTTGCGCCTGCTTGGCCTTGCTGGCCTTGGCCTTGAAGCGGTCGATGAACTTCTGCAGGTGGGCGATCTTGTCCTGCTGTTTGCTGAAGGCCACCTGCTGCTGCTCCATCTGCAGCGCGCGCATGTCCTCGAACTTGCTGTAGTTGCCGCCGTAGCGCGTGAGTTGGGCGTTGGCGATGTGCAGCGTGACGTCGGTCACGGCGTCGAGGAACTCGCGGTCGTGGCTGATGACGATCATGGTGCCGGCGTACTTCTGCAGCCAGGCTTCGAGCCAGACGAGCGCGTCCAGGTCCAGGTGGTTGGTCGGTTCGTCGAGCAGCAGCAGGTCGCTCGGGCACATCAGCGCGCGGGCCAGTTGCAGGCGCATGCGCCAGCCGCCCGAGAAGCTGTTGACGGGCTCGTCGAGCTCGTGCGACTTGAAGCCCAGGCCCAGCACCAGTGCCTGCGCGCGCGGCTCGGCGTCGTGCTCGCCGGCATCGGCCAGGTCGGTGTAGGCGTGGGCCAGTTCCATGCCGATGTCGGGATCGTCGGGGTTCTCGGCGTAGGCAGCTTCGATGGCGGCCAGCGTGGCGCGCAGCTCGGTCAGGCGGGTGTCGCCGCCGACCACGAAGTCGGTGGCCGACTCCTCGGTCTCGGGCATGTCCTGCGCGACCTGGGCCATGCGCCACTGCTTGGGAATGTAGAAATCGCCGCCGTCTTCGTGCAGCGTGCCGTTGAACAGCGCGAACAGCGACGACTTGCCGGCGCCGTTGCGTCCCACCAGGCCGACCTTTTCGCCGGGGTTGAGATTGACGGTGGCGCCGTCGAGCAGTTTCTTGGCGCTGCGGCGAAGAATGACGTTTTTGAGAGTAATCATGAAATAGGAACCGTAGGGGGGATTATCCCGTCCGACCTTCAGCGAGCCGGCGCGAAGGGGCAAAGGCGGACATCACCCGATGAAAGGGGGCGCAGCCACGAGGCTGCATGCAAGGCGAAAAAGAGGGGCTTGGGCGGGCGCCGCTAACGCACGCCGGCGCCGGCCAGCAGCGCCGTCCGGGTGACCAGCAGCACCTGGTCTTCGCCGGCCGAGGTTTCGAGCCAGACCACCTCGAGCTGCGGAAACGCCGCCTCGAAGTAGTCGCGCTCGTTTCCGATTTCCAGCACCAGCACGGCCTGCTCGCTCATGCGGGCGGGCGCGTCGGTGAACAGTTGGCGCACGAAGTCCATGCCGTCGGTGCCGCCGGCCAGCGCCAGTTCGGGCTCGGCGCGGTATTCGGCGGGCAGCGCAGCCATGCTGGCGCTGTTCACGTAGGGCGGGTTGCACAGCACGAGGTCGTACGTACCGGGCACGTTCTTCAGGCCGTCCGATGCGATCAACTTGACGCGCGCGTCGAGCGCGTGGCGCGTGACGTTGATGGCGGCCACTTCGAGCGCTTCGGTCGACAGATCGGCCGCATCGACCGTCACGTCCGGGTAGGTGAGCGCCGCCAGCACCGCGAGGCTGCCGTTGCCGGTGCACAGGTCGAGCACGCGCTGCGTGTGTTCGCCCAGCCAGTAGTCGATGCTGCCGTCCGCGATGAGCTCGGCAATGAAGCTGCGCGGCACGATGGTGCGCTCGTCCACGTAGAAGGGCACGCCTTGCAGCCAGGCTTCCTTCGTGAGGTAGGCCGCGGGCTTGCGCGTGGCGATGCGCTCGTCGATGAGCGCGGCCACCTTGGCCGCATCGGCCGGCGACACAGCGGTGTCGGCCACGGCGTCGATGTCGTCCAGCGGCTGCTTCAGCCGCCACAGCACGAGCCAGGCGGCTTCGTCGAAGGCGTTGGCGGTGCCATGGCCGAACGCGACGCCGGCTTCTTCGAGCCGTTTGGCACCGGCTTCGATGAGTTCGATGACGGTGCTCATCGCGCGCCTTGGGTAAGCGCCGCGTCGAGCCCGCGCAGCGTGCGCAGGTAGATGTTCTTCAGCGTCTCGATCTCGGCGACCTCGATGTGCTCGTCGATCTTGTGGATGCTGGCGTTCACCGGGCCGCACTCGACGACCTGCTTGCAGATCTTGGCGATGAAGCGCGCGTCGCTGGTACCGCCGCTGGTCGACAGCTCGGTGTCCAGGCCGGTTTCTTCGCGGATCGCCGCCTGCACGGCCGTGACGAGTTCGCCGGGCGTGGTCAGGAAGGGCAGGCCGCCGACGGTCCAGGCCAGCGTGTAGTCGACGCCGTGCGCGTCGAGCACGGCGTGCACGCGCTGCTGCAGCGATTCGGGCGTCGATTCGGTCGAGAAGCGGAAGTTGAAGTCGATCACCGCGCTGCCCGGAATGACGTTGCTTGCGCCGGTGCCCGAATGGAAATTGCTGATCTGCCAGCTGGTGGGCTGGAAGTAGGGATTGCTTTGCGCGTCCCAACCGCCGGCGGCGTTGATCGCCACGAGCTCGGCCAGCGCCGGCGCCACCGCGTGCACCGGGTTCTTCGCCAAATGCGGGTAGGCGATGTGACCCTGCACGCCGTTCACCGTGAGCTTGCCGCTCATGGTGCCGCGGCGGCCGTTCTTGATCATGTCGCCGCAGCGCGCAACCGAGGTGGGCTCGCCGACGATGCAGTAGTCGATGGTTTCACCGCGTGCGGTCAGCGCGTTGCAGACGATCACGGTGCCGTCGACGCCCGGGCCTTCCTCGTCGCTGGTGAGCAGCAGCGCCAGCGTGAGCGCCGGGTCGGGCTCGCCCTGCAAAAACTCTTCGATGGAGGTCACGAAGGCCGCGACCGAGGTCTTCATGTCGCAGGCGCCGCGGCCGTAGAGCTTGCCGTCGCGGTGCGTGGGCGTGAACGGGTGGCTGCTCCACTGGTCGAGTGGGCCGGTGGGCACGACGTCGGTGTGGCCGGCGAAGACCAGCGTCTTCGTTGCCTTGCTATTCGCAGGACGGCGCACGGCCCAGAGGTTGGTGACCCGGAAATCGGCCGGGCCGCTCTCGATGGTTTCCAGCGTGAAGCCCAGCGCGGTAAGGCGTTCGCCCAGGATCTGTTGGCAACCCGCGTCGTCGGGGGTGACGGAAGGGCGCGAGATCAGTTGTTCGGCGAGCTGGAGCGTACGGGACATCGAGGGAGCGGGGATTAAGGGGCGGTCAGAACTTCACGTCGAGCGTGATGTCGGTGAAAGTCGGTTCGTCGAGCTGGTCGGTCAGGTCGCGATCCTCGGCCTGCTTCTTGGGCGCGTCGCGGTTCTGCAGGCGCCACATCAGGTTGGTGGGCGAGTCGGCGTTGGCCAGGCCTTCTTCGCGGGTCACGCGCTCCTCGGTGATGAGGCGGGCGATGTCTTCCTCGAAGGTCTGCGAGCCTTCGGCCATCGACTGCTCCATGGCCTCCTTGACGCCGGAGAAGTCGCCCTTTTCGATCAGGTCGGCCACCAGCGCGGTGTTCAGCATCACTTCGAGTGCGGGCACGCGTGCGCCGGCCGGCGTGCGCAGCAGGCGCTGCGACACCACGGCGCGCAGCGCCGAGCCCAGGTCGCCCAGCAGGGTGGGGCGCACCTCGACCGGGAAGAAGCTCAGGATGCGGTTCAGCGCGCGGTAGCTGTTGTTGGCATGCAGCGTGGCCACGCACAGGTGGCCCGACTGCGCGTAGGCAATGGCGGCCGTCATGGTGTCGCGGTCGCGGATTTCGCCGATCTGGATCACGTCGGGCGCCTGGCGCAGCGCGTTCTTCAGGGCCACCTGCAACGAGGTGGTGTCGCTGCCCACGTCGCGCTGGTTCACAAGCGATTTCTTGTTGGTGTAGGTGAACTCGATCGGCTCTTCGACCGTGAGGATGTGGCCGCTGGCGTGCTCGTTGCGGTAATCGAGCATCGAGGCCAGCGTGGTCGTCTTGCCCGCGCCGGTGGCGCCCACCATCAGGATCAGCCCGCGCTTTTCCATGATGAGCGACTTCAGGATGTCGGGCAGGTTCAGCTCGTCGAAGCTGGGGATGACCGAGGCGATGTGGCGCACCACCACGGCGTAGCTGCCGCGCTGGCGCATGGCGCTGATGCGGTAGTTGCCGGCGCCTTCGAGGGCGACGGCCATGTTGAGTTCGCCCGTGTTTTCCAGTTCCTGGATGCGGGCTTCGGGCACCACTTCCGACAGCAGCGCCAGCGGCGCGGTCGGCGGCAGCACCTGCGCATTGATCGGCAGGCAGTTGCCGTTGATGCGGATCATCACCGGGGAGTTGGCCGAGAGGTAGATGTCAGAGGCCTTGCGCTCGGCCATCAAACGAAGAATCCGTTCCATCATGTTCATCGGTCTCTCTCCTCGGTTGTTCTCTGAATTATTCGCAGACTGCGCAAGCACGGGACTCTTCGCGCGGAACGCCGCGGAACCGGCTTTGCCGGGCCGCTGGCGTTGCCCCCTGCAAGGGGGTGTGCGAAGCGACACGCAGTGCGCGCAGCATGGGGGTGTGCTTAGGTCAATCGCGCAGCAGGTCGTTCAGGCTGGTCTTGGAGCGCGTCTGCGCGTCGACCGTCTTCACGATGATGGCGGCGTAGGTGCTGTAGTCCTGGCCCGACTTGGTCTTCTTGGGCAGGTTGCCGCTGATGACCACGCTGCCGCTGGGCACGCGGCCGTACGAGATTTCGCCGGTTTCGCGGTTGAAGATCGGGGTGCTCTGGCCGAGGTACACGCCCATGCCCAGCACCGAGTTCTCTTCGACGACCACGCCTTCGACGACTTCGGAGCGTGCGCCGATGAAGCAGTTGTCTTCGATGATGGTCGGGCCGGCCTGCAGCGGCTCGAGCACGCCGCCGATGCCGACGCCGCCCGACAGGTGCACGTTGGCGCCGATCTGTGCGCACGAACCGACGGTGGCCCAGGTGTCGACCATGGTGCCTTCGCCCACGTAGGCGCCGATGTTCACGTACGAGGGCATCAGGATCGCGCCCTTGGCGATGAAGCTGCCGCGGCGGGCCACGGCCGGCGGCACGATGCGCACGCCCGATTCCTTCAGCTCGGCGGCCGACAGGTGCGAGAACTTGGTCGCCACCTTGTCGTAGAAGCCCAGCGAGCCGGCCTGGATCTGTTCGTTGTCCTTGAGGCGGAACGACAGCAGCACGGCCTTCTTGATCCACTGGTGCACGGTCCACTGGCCCACGCCTTCGCGGGTGGCCACGCGCAGCTTGCCGTTGTTCAGCTCGGTGATCACGTGCTCGACGGCGTCACGCACTTCGGCGGGGGCAGCGGCGGGCGAGATGTTGGCGCGGTCTTCCCACGCGGCGTCGATGGTCTGTTGCAGTTGCTGTGTCATGGAGAAAGTCTCGGGTGAAAAAGGGGGCAGGGAAGCGGGGCGACAGGGGGTCAGCGGCGGCCGTCTTTGACGAAACGGACGATGCGCCGGGCGGCCTCGACGCACTCGGCCGTTTCGGCCACCAGTGCCATGCGGATGCGGCCGCGGCCCGGGTTGGCGCTGTGGTCGGTGTCGCGCGCCAGATAGCTCCCCGGCAAAACCGTGACATTGTATTGAGCGTAGAGCGCGCGGGCGAAGGCTTCGTCGTCGCCAGCCCACACTTCGGGCACGCCGGCCCAGAGGTAGAAGCTGGCGTCGGGCAGGCGCACGTCGAGCACGGGTTCGAGCAGCGGCGTGACGGCGGCGAACTTGGCGCGGTACTGGGCGCGGTTGTCGACCACGTGCGACTCGTCGCCCCAGGCCGCGATGCTGGCGGCGGCCACGGCGCCGCTCATGGCGCTGCCGTGGTAGGTGCGGTAGAGCAAAAATTTCTTGATGAGGGCCGCGTCGCCGGCCACGAAGCCGCTGCGCAGGCCGGGCACGTTGCTGCGCTTGGACAGGGATGTGAGCGCGATCAGGTTCTTGAAGTCGGGCCGGCCGAGCTTCATCGAGGCTTCGAGGCCGCTCAGCGGCGGTTCGTCGCGGAAGTAGATTTCGCTGTAGCACTCGTCGGCGGCGATCACGAAGCCGTGGCGGTCGGACAGCGCGAAGAGCTTCTGCCACTCGTCCAGCGCCATCACGGCGCCCGTGGGATTGCCCGGCGAGCAGACGAACACGAGCTGGGTGCGGGCCCACACAGCCTCGGGCACGCTGTCCCAGTCGACGGCAAAGTTGCGCGCGGGCACGCTCGGCACGTAGTACGGCTCGGCGCCCGAGAGCAGCGCCGCGCCCTCGTAGATTTGATAGAACGGGTTGGGCGACATCACCACCGGCTTGGGGCTGGCGCTGGGGTCGACCACGGTCTGGGCGAGCGAGAACAGCGCCTCGCGCGAGCCGTTGACCGGGAGCACCTGGGTGGCCGGGGCGAGCGACAGGCTGTAGCGGCGATGCAGCCAGTCGGTGAAGGCGGTGCGCAGTTTCAGTTCGCCGGCGGTGGCGGGGTAGGCGGCGAGGGCGCCGAGGCCGGCGCTCAGGGCGTCCTTGATGAAGGCCGGCGTGGCGTGCTTGGGCTCGCCGATGCCCAGGCTGATGGGCGCGAATTCGGGGGCGGGCGTGACGCCCGCGAACAGTTGCTTCAGCCGCTCGAAGGGGTACGGCTGCAATTTGGAAAGCAAGGGATTCATGCCCCGGATTATCGGCGACGGGCCGTGCGGCCCGCACGCCCCGCGCCCCTTGTCCCGCTCAGCAGAGCGGGCGGTTGAACTGGCCGATCATGTTGGCGAAGTTCTGGTTGTAGCGGTTGGCCGCGTCGACGATGCCCGAGCGGCCCATGCGGGCCATCGCACCGGTTTCCTTGCGCTTGAACACACCGTCCTTGGCGTCCTTGATCAGCGAGCGCGACTGGCCGATGAAATCGTTGATCTGCAGCATGCCGCCGCTGCAGCTCTTGCCGCTCTGGGCCGACTGCTCGCCGGTCTTCTTGCTCCAGCCCGCGGCCGAGTCGGCCACCAGCGCCAGCGAGGCCTCGAAGGCGGCCAGGGCCTGCGGGTCGTTGGGCGCGGCGAACAGCGCCATGGCGTCGGCGTGGTTGAGCTTGCCGTGATAGATCAGGCCGGCGCGGTAGTAGGCGGCGGTGTCCTTGGGCGCCTTCTCGAAGGCTTCCTTGGTGAGCGCCTGGTCGCGGGCGCTCAGGCCCTTGTCGAAGGCCGCTTCGGCCTGCGCGACGGTGGTGAGCGCGGCCAGGTAGCTGTCGCTGAGCTGGCGCGCCTTGTCGCCGTTGTCGGCGAGGTAGCCCTTGGAATTGGCGTAGTCGTTCAGCTCGCGGCTCAGGGGCGACAGCACCTTGAGCGCGGCCGAGAAAGCCTTGGCCGATTCGTCGATCTCGGGCAGCGGCGCGGCGATGGCGGCGGCGGCATCGAGCTTCTTGGCCGAGCGGTCGACCAGGATGTCGTTCTGGATGCGCAGGCTGGTGAGCGGCGCCTTGGCCTGCAGCAGCGGCACCTGGTCGGTCACGTAGCTCTCGCGGGCTTCCTGGAACGAGGTGCGCAGGTTGTTCGAGACGTCGACGTAGAGGTTGTACTTTTCGACGAGCTTCTGGTCGTTGGGGGCGGGGGCGGCCGGCTTGGCTTCGGTGGCAGAGGCCGAGGGCTGGGCGGCTTTGTCCGCCTTGTCGCCGCAGCCCGCGACGAGCGCCGACACGGCGACGAGGGTGGCACCCAGAAGGGTTTGGTACTTCTTCATTCTTTCATTTCCTCCGTTGAAAAAAACAGCACGGGCAGGCCGCGGGATGGCGCGGTCGGCCGGAAAAACATCGTGGGGGAGCGCCGCTGCCTGAAGACAGCGGTCGGGGGGCGAGGTGTCAGACGGCGGCGGCCGCGCTGCGCCGGTAGAAGGCGAGCGAGCCCGCCAGCGCCAGCAGCATGCCGCCGCAGGCGCGGTCGATCCAGCGCGTGGCCGACACCGTGAGCAGTCGGATCGCGCGGGCGCCGACGAAGGCGTAGGCCAGCATCACCCCCATGTCGAGGCCCGCGAAGATCAGCGCAATGACCACGTACTGCGGCGCCTGCGCGGCGGCCGGGTCGATGAACTGCGGCAGCAGCGCCGAGCAGAAGATGTAGCCCTTGGGGTTGGTCACCGCGACCAGGAACGACTTGAAGAAGATGCGCCGGCTTTCGCCCGCCGTGACGGTGGCCGCCGCGTCTGCGTTCGGCAACTGGAAGCCGCCCTTGGAACGCAGCATGCGCAGCCCGAGCCAGGCCAGGTAGGCCGCGCCGACCCACTTGAGCATCGAGAACCAGAACTCCGAAGCCGCCAGCAGCGCGCCCAGGCCGAGCGCCACGGCGCCGACCAGCACGAAATCGGACAGCACCGCGCCGAGCATGCCCGGCAGCGCCCGTCGCACGCCGTGGCGCGAACCGTTGCTGAGCGCCAGCAGCACTGTGGGACCGGGTGTGGCGATGGCGGCGAACGCCACGATGGCGAACAGCAGGGCGGTGGCGAGCGTCATCGGGGCGTCTTTCTTTCTTCAGATTTTTTTGACCAGCACCTGGCTCTTGCGATCCCAGTTGTACTTGCGCTTGCGCGCCTCGGGCAACCAGTCGGGATTCACCTGCTGGAAGCCGCGCTTGAGGAACCAGTGCATCGTGACCGTGGTGAGCACGAAGATGCTTTCCAGGCCCATGGCCTTGGCGCGATGCTCGATGCGCTTGAGGATGCGTTCGCCGTCGCCCTGCGACTGCGATTGCGGCGACACCGTGAGCGCGGCCATCTCGGCGGTTTTCGCCTCGGGGTACGGGTAGAGCGCCGCGCAGCCGAAGATCACGCCGTCGTGCTCGATGACCGTGTAGTGGCCCACGTCGCGCTCGATCTCGGTGCGGTCGCGCTTGACCAGCGTGCCGTCGCGCTCGAAGGGTTCGATGAGCTGCAGGATGCCGCCGATGTCGTCCACCGTGGCTTCGCGCAGGCTCTCGAGCTTCTCGTCGATCACCATCGTGCCGACGCCGTCGTGCACGTAGATTTCGAGCAGCAGCGAGCCGTCGAGCGCAAACGGCAGGATGTGGTTGCGCTCCACGCCGCCCTTGCAGGCCTTCACGCAGTGCTGCAGATAGAAGGCGGTGTCGGTCGGCTTCTGCGCGGGCGGCAGCGAGGCCAGCAGCTTCTCGGCGGCGGCCAGTGGCAGCTCGGTGTCGATCGGGTTGTCTTCGCTCTCGGGCAACTCGCTGTCCACGCGGATGCCCGGCACTTCGGTCAAAAAGATCAGCTTGTCGGCCTGGATCGAGATGGCCACGCTGGTCGCGACCTCTTCCATCGTCAGGTTGAACGCCTCGCCGGTCGGCGAGAAGCCGAAGGGCGACATGAGCACCATCGCGCCGAAGTCGAGCGTGCGGCGGATGCCGGCCGCATCGACCTTGCGCACCAGGCCCGAGTGCTTGAAGTCCACCCCGTCGACCACGCCCACGGGGCGCGCGGTGATGAAGTTGCCCGAGATCACGCGCACCGTCGAGCCGGCCATGGGCGTGTTCGGCAGGCCCTGGCTGAAGGCGGCCTCGATCTCGTAGCGCAGCTGGCCGGCGGCCTCTTGCGCCGAGTCGAGTGCCACGGCGTCGGTGATGCGGATGCCGTGCGAGTACTTGGCCTCGTGGCCTTTGGCCGCGAGCTGCTCGTTGACCTGCGGCCGGAAGCCGTGCACCAGCACGATCTTGACGCCCATGCTCTGGATCAGGGCCAGGTCTTGCGCGATGTTCTGCAGCTTGCCCGCCGCGATGGCCTCACCCGCGAGCGCGACCACGAACGTCTTGCCGCGGTGCGTGTGGATGTAGGGCGCGACCGAGCGGAACCAGGGCACGAAGGTGAAATTGAAGACGGTGGACATGGGGCGTGATTGTGCATTCTTGGCAAGGTTTTGGTGCAGCGCGTCATGCCAGGGCGCGCAGCAGCCGGCCGGCCCCGGCCGCGGCGGGCGTGCCGCGGGCCTTGAAGGCCTCAAGCTGGTCGGCGTAGGCGTCCAGCGGCTCCACCGCCGCCTCGGCCGAGCCCGCCGGCGTGACCGGCGCCAGCGGCAGACCGAGCAGCGCGGCAAGCTCGTCCGGCGCGATCGAACCGTGCGCCATCAGCGCATCGACCACTGCCATGAAGGCCGTCGCGTGCGCTTCGAGCAGGCCGAGCGCGCGGGTGTGTTCGCGCGCCAGAATGGCCTCGATCTCGCGGTTGGTGGCGGCCACGTCGGTGTTGAGGTTGTCGTTCGAATCGGTCGTCACGTCGGTGCGGCTCCAGCGCGTGCCGAAGCCCAGGTGCCGCACGTAGCGCGCCGCTGTGGCCGTGGCCTGCATCAGGTCGCGCTCGGCGCCGGTGGTGCAGCCCGATTCGCCGAACACCAGCCGCTCGGCCGCGCGGCCGGCCAGGCTCACGCACACGCTGTCGAGCAGGTTGCGCTTGGACCACGCCTTGCGCTTCACGTAGCTGTTGTAGCCGCCCTCGAACGACGCCACGTTGATGCGAATCTCTTGCGGCGCGCGGCCGAAGAGCAGGGCGTACACCAGGCCGTGGCCGGCCTCGTGCACCGCGAGCAGCGCACGGAAGTCGGCGTTGGCGCGCTGCTTGAGCCGGTTCAGCTCCAGCGCCACGGGGAACTCGTGCCGCGCCAGCCGGAAGCGCGCGACCAGGCGCGGGCCGCCGGGCGTGACTTCGCCGGGGTCGAGCATCAGCCACACGGGCTCGCTGCCATGCGCGCCCTGTTCGAGCGCCCACAGCGCGGCGTTGACCAGCGTCGCGCTCAGGATCGCGTGGATCGACGAGAACAGCGGCCGCGTGCCCTGCGCCGGGAACACGGCGTTGGCGTAGATCTGCTCGTACACGCTCGCGTCGAGCACGAAGCGCACGCCCGAGCTTTCCTGGATCTCGCCCACGTAGCGGTCGCAGATCGACAGGATCAGGCGCACGTAGGTGGCGCGGCTGAACGACGGGTAGATCACGTGGTTGTTGCCCAGCCGCGCCACCTGCTCGGGCTTGAAGCGTTCGGCCAGCGCCCTCTTCACGTCGATGAGCGAGAGCTTCCTGGTCAGCGCGTGGAAGATGTCGGCGTCGGTGTCGCAGTCTTCCACCCGCTTGGCGGTCTCGGCGTACATCTCGTCGAGGTTGCCCGAGACGAAGACCAGCAGCTTGGAGTAGTCGGTTTCCCAGTTGTCCTGCGACGCGCGAAAGGCGCGCAGCCGCGCCTGGATCTCGTCGGGCTTCCAGGTCATGATTTCGAGCAGCGACTCGCGCAGCTTCAGGCAGCGCTTGAACTCCTGCGCTTCCCAGGGCGAGAGCTGCAGGCGGCGCTTGCGCTTGGTCTTGCCTGCCTTGGCACCTTCATCTTCGTCTTCATCGTCGTCGTCATCGGTGCGGCGGTCCTGGTCGTACTCGGCCCAGGCCAGCGACGACTCGATCTCGCTGAGCACCGAGAGCGACGGCGGCAGGCGGCCGTCGGACAGCAGCGCCCACACGTCCTGGTAGCGCTCCACGCGCGCTTCCTTGCCGTTGGCGTCCACGGTGCGAAAGCGCTGGAACTCGTCGAGCACGAGGATGCCGGGCGCGCCCTCGGCGATGCCCGACTCGGCGAGCATGGCCGAGATGGAGCCGGCGGTGCGGTGGCCCGAGCCGTGGCTGAAGCCGTCCATCTGCACTTCGATGAAGCGGTCGTAAAAGCCCAGGTGCTGCGCCAGGCGCCGCACGAGTTGCGTCTTGCCGGTGCCGGTCAGGCCCCACAGGCAGATGACGACCGGGCGGCTGATGAGCTGCGGCAGCACGTACCAGGCGCGCAGCGAATCGATCACGCGATCGATGATCTCGTCGATGCCGAACAGCTCGGCCTTCAGCGAATGGGCAATGGCCTGCAGGTGGCGCGTGCGCTCGGCCAGCGTGGCATGCAGGTCACGGGAAATGTCTTGTTGCGACATGAGGTTCTTTTTTCTTCGAATGATTCGGGGACACGGAAACAGGAATGCGGCCGCTTCTCCTCGCCGCATGCAAAGAGGGCGAGGAGGGCGGTGGTGCAGGCGCTGTGCGGGTCAGGGCTGGCGCGCTTCGACCGATGCGAAGCACGCGAGCGGTGGGCGTTCAGTTCCGCAAAGGAAGCTGAAGCCGGCGCGCGGGCTTCGTCAGGCCGGGCGGGTCGCCTTGACCCCGCCACGTGCAGCGACGTGGCTTGCGCAGCGGATGCGCATCGAGAGGGGGGCAAGGAAGGAGGTCATGCCGCGATCGTAGCGGCGGCATGCGGTAGAGTAAAGAGTCTTTACGAAATTTTCTGCGCCACCTGCCGCCTGCGGCCTTGCTGTGGATGCCATGCAACAGCGGCGGGGCCCCGCGATAATTGGCGGTTTGCCCGCCTGCCGCCGCGCGCAACGACCGACGACTGCCTTGCCTTGACGACCCTCACACCTCCCGCCCCCCTGCGCATCGAGTTCCCAGAATCGCTCCCGGTCTCCGGCCGGCGCGAGGAGATCATGGCCGCCATCGCGGCGCACCAGGTCGTGATCGTCTGCGGCGAAACGGGCTCGGGCAAGACCACGCAGCTGCCGAAGATCGCGCTGGCGCTCGGGCGCGGCAAGCTAAACGCCGAGCCCGGCAAGGGCCGCCTCATCGGCCACACGCAGCCGCGCCGCATTGCCGCAAGCTCGGTCGCCAAGCGCATCGCCGAAGAGCTGAAGACGCCGCTGGGCGATGTGGTCGGCTTCAAGGTGCGCTTTCAGGATCGGCTGAGCCGCGACGCCTCGGTGAAGCTGATGACCGACGGCATCCTGCTGGCCGAGACGCAGACCGATCCGCTGCTGAAGGCCTACGACACGCTAATCATCGACGAGGCCCACGAGCGCTCGCTGAACATCGACTTCCTGCTCGGCTACCTGCGCGAGATTCTTCCGCGCCGGCCCGACCTGAAGGTGATCGTCACCTCGGCCACCATCGATGCCGACCGCTTCGCGCAGCACTTCGCCTCGGCCAAAGGCCCCGCGCCGACGATCATGGTGTCGGGCCGCACCTTCCCGGTCGAGCAGCGCTACCGGCCGTTCGAAGAGTCGCGCGAGCACGACCTGAACGACGCCATTGCCGACGCGGTCGACGAGCTCTGGCGCGACCCGCACAACGCGGGCGACATCCTGATCTTCCTGCCCGGCGAACGCGAGATTCGCGAGGCCGCCGACCACCTGCGCCGCCACGTCAGCCACCAGCCGCTGTTCCGGAATGCCGAGGTGCTGCCGCTGTTCGCGCGGCTGTCTGGCCCCGAGCAGGACCGCATCTTCGAAAGCCACCACGGCCGGCGCATCGTGCTGGCTACCAACGTGGCCGAGACCTCGCTCACCGTGCCGGGCATCCGCTACGTGATCGACACCGGCACGGCGCGCGTCAAGCGCTACAGCTTCCGCAGCAAGGTCGAGCAGCTGCTGGTCGAGCCGATCAGCCAGGCCGCGGCCAACCAGCGCGCAGGCCGATGCGGGCGTGTGGCGAACGGCATCTGCATCCGCCTGTACGACGAGAAGGACTTTGCGGGGCGCCCGCGCTTCACCGATCCGGAAATTCTGCGTTCGTCGCTTGCGGGCGTGATCCTGCGCATGAAGTCGCTGCGGCTGGGCGACGTGGCGCGCTTTCCGTTCCTCGAAGCGCCATCGCCGCGTGCGATTGCCGACGGCTACCAGCTGCTGAACGAACTCGGCGCAGTCGACGACGCCAACGAACTCACGGCCACCGGCGGCGAACTGGCGAAGCTGCCACTCGATCCGCGCGTCGGCCGGATGATCCTGGAAGCGCGCACGCGCGGCGCGCTCGAAGAAGTGCTCATCATTGCCTCGGCGCTCAGCGTGCAGGACGTGCGCGACCGGCCGATGGAGGCGCAGCAGCAGGCCGACCAGGCGCACTCGAAATTCGACGACGAGAAGAGCGAGTTCAGCGGCTACCTGCGGCTGTGGAAGTGGATCGCCGACGCGCGCGGCGGCCACGGCGACACGCACAAGCTCAGCAACCGCCAGTACGAGCAGCTGCTGCGCCAGAACTTCATCAACATCCGCCGCGTGCGCGAATGGCGCGACATCCATTCGCAGCTGCTCACGGTGGTCACCGAGCACAAGTGGCGCATCAACGCCACGCCGGCCGGCTACGAGCCGCTGCACCTGTCGATGCTCGCGGGCCTGCTCGGCAACGTCGGCTGGAAGCTCGAGGACGACGAGGCCTACCTCGGCGCGCGCGGCATCAAGTTCTACAAGCACCCCGGCGCGCACTTGAAGAAGAAGCCCGGGCGCTGGATCGTCGCGGCCGAGCTGGTCGAGACCACGCGGCTGTTCGGGCGCGGCATCGCCAACATCGAGCCGCAGTGGCTCGAGCAGGTGGCGGAGCATCTGCTGAAGAAGCAGCTGCTCGATCCGCACTGGGAGAAGAAGGGCGCGCAGGTCTCGGCGCTGGAGCGCGCGACGCTGTACGGCCTGGTGGTCTACAGCGGTCGGCGCGTCGATTTCACCAAGGTCGATCCGGTCTCGGCGCGCGAGATCTTCATCCGCGAAGCGCTGGTCGGCGGCCAGTGGGAAAGCAAGTTCCCGTTCCTCACGGCCAACCGCAAGCTGGTGCGCGAGGTCGAAGGCCTGGAGCACAAGGCGCGCCGGCAGGACGTGCTGGTCGACGACGAACTGATCTTCGCCTTCTACGACGCGCAGCTGCCGGCCGACGTGGCCAGCGGCATCACCTTCGAGAACTGGTACCGCCACGCGTCGAAGGACCAGCCGCGGCTGTTGTATCTCACGCGCGACGAGCTGATGCGCCACCAGGCGGCCGGCATCACGACGCAGTCGTTCCCGCCCACGCTGCGTCTGGGCGGCGTCGATTGCGCCGCGAGCTACCTGCATGAACCGGGCGATGCGAAAGACGGCCTCACGGTCAGCGTGCCGCTGTTCGTGCTCAACCAGGTGAACGAAGAGCGCTGCGAGTGGCTGGTGACCGGCATGCTCAAGGACAAGATCCAGGCGCTGCTCAAAAGCCTGCCGCAGCGCCCGCGCTCGCGGCTGGTGCCGCTGCCCGAGTCGGCGACGAAGCTGGCCGAGGAACTGTCGGCGCCCGAACTCTTCGGCACCGGTTCGCTCACCGACGTGCTGCTCAAGCGCGTGCGCGATATGACCAGCATCGACGTGAAGCGTGCCGACTTCAAGCTCGACATGCTGCCGCCGCACCTCTTCATGAACCTGCGCATCGTCGACGAGCACGGCCGCCAGCTCGGCATGGGCCGCAACCTCGGCGCGCTGAAGGCGGAGCTGGGCGCGCAGGCGCGCGGTGCGTTCCAGGCGCTCGCGGGGCTCAACGTGAAGGCGTCGCCGACCGCCAAGGCTGCGCCTGCAGCCGAAGGCCAGGCGCCTGCGAAGAACGCTGCGCCCGAGAAGGCCACGCCCGCGCTGCCCGCCGGCCAGCGCTACACGACCTGGGCTTTCGGCGAGCTGCCCGAGCTGATGGAAGTGCGGCGCGGTTCGCAGTCGCTCATCGGCTTCCCGGCGCTGCGCGACGAGGGCGATGCCGTGACCATCGAGGTGTTCGACGAGCCCGCCGTGGCCGCCGCGAAGCACCGCGCCGGCCTGCGCCGCCTGTTCGCGCTGCAGCTGAAGGACGCGCTCAAGTACCTCGAGAAGAACATCCCCGACCTGCAGAAGATGTCGGTCGCCTACATGCCGCTGGGCACGTCGGAAGAGTTGCGCACGCAGATCATCGACGTGGCGGTCGACCGCGCGTTCCTGCAGGAGCCGCTGCCGACCGACGAGTTCGCCTTCAAGAAGCGGCTCGAAGAAGGGCGCGGGCGGCTCACGCTGATCGCCAACGAAGTGGCACGGCTCGCGGGCGTCATCCTCGTGGAGTACGCGGCGGCTGCGCGCAAGATCAAGGACACGAAGATCCAGCCCGAGGCGGTGCAGGACGCGGCGCAGCAGCTGCAGAAGCTCGTCGGCAAGCGCTTCATCGCCGACGCGCCGTGGACGCAGCTGCAGCACTTCGCGCGCTACCTCAAGGCCATCGTGCTGCGTCTGGACAAGCTGCGTGCCGACCCCGCGCGCGACGCCGCCAAGCTGGCCGAGCTGAAGCCGCAGGAGCAGCGCTACTGGCGCCTCGTGGCCGAGCGCAAGGGCGTGGTGGACGACCGCATGCTCGAGTTCCGCTGGCTGCTCGAGGAACTGCGCGTGAGCTTTTTCGCGCAGGAGCTGCGCACGCCGCAGCCGGTGAGCGTGAAGCGGCTCGACAAGGCCTGGGCGCAACTGCAGGCGTAAAAAAGCCCGCGGCGACGCGGGCTTTCTTCATGGCAGCGTGGGCGCTATATGCGGCCCATGAGCACGAGGACCACCACGATCAGCAGCACGAGCCCGAGGCCGCCGCTGGGCCCGTAGCCCCAGGACCGGCTGTAACCCCAGCTCGGCAGCGCGCCGATCAGCAGCAGGATCAGGACGATCAGCAGAATGAACGAGAGAGACATGGTTTTCTCCTGGGACGTTTGTTGTAACGAGCCTTCATGCTCATCGCCCCGGGGCGCCGCAAGCGCCGGAGAGCCGCCCCTTCGGCGGTCAGGACTGTCCTACCGTGCGCGTCGGCGCTTGGCGCGTGCGCCGTCGGAGAGCAGGACGTTCAGCCCCGTGCCCAGACCCGTGTGACGAGGCGGGCGGAGGTCATCCGGGCGGCTTTCAGCTTCGCATGAACTCGATCGACAAGGTACCCACGGCAGCCAGCACCAGGCCCATCACGAGGAATCCCGCGGCGCCCAGCGTGGCCAGCAGCGCCCGTCGCCACGGTCGTGTGCGAAAGAAGTAGACCGGAATGCCCAGCACCGGAAAGACGCCCGCAAGCAGCGCCGAGCGGCCGGGCGCGGGCACGCCGCGCACCAAGCCGTCGGCCCGGCACCACATGTAGCACAGCGCCGAAATGAGGAACACATGCACCACGTCGAGCGCGGTGTAGTCCTTGCCGTGCAGTGGCGGCATGAACGCGTCGGCCACGCCCACCAGGAAGAACGACAGGCCCAGGGCCAGCAGGATCCAGCGCGGCCGGTTCATCGCCATTGCGGTGCCTGGATGCTCTGGCCCGCCGGCGTCAGAGCTTCGCGAGGCGGTCGAGCGCGGCGAGCAGCGTCTCGTCCTTCTTGGCGAAGCAGAAGCGCACCACGCGCTGGTCGAAGCCGTCGCCGTAGAAGGCCGACAGGGGAATGGCCGCCACGCCGATCTCGCGCGTGAGCCAGAGGCAGAAGTCGGCTTCCGACAGGTCGCTCACGGCCGAGATGTCGACGCACTGGAAGTAGCTGCCCTCGCTGCGCAGCAGCTTGAAGCGGGTCTTCTCGGCCAGGCCGGCCGCGAACAGGTCGCGCTTGCGCTGGTAGAAGGCCGGCAGCTCCAGGTACGGCTCGGGCCGCGCCATGTACTGCGCGAGCGCGTGCTGCATCGGCGTGTTCACGGTGAACACGTTGAACTGGTGCACCTTGCGGAACTCGGCCATCAGCGGCGCGGGCGCGGCCACGAAGCCGACCTTCCAGCCGGTGACGTGGTAGGTCTTGCCGAAGCTGCTGACGATGAAGCTGCGCGCCGCGAGGCCGGGGAAGCGCGCCACGCTTTCATGGCGTGCGTCGTCGAACACCATGTGCTCGTAGACCTCGTCGCTGATCACGAACACGTCGGTGGGCGCGAGCAGGTCTTCGAGCCTACGCATCTCGGCCGCGGTCCAGACCGTGGCGCTCGGGTTGTGCGGCGTGTTGATGATGATCGCGCGCGTCTTCGGCGTGAGCGCGGCGGCGATCTTGTCGAAGTCGGGGCGGAAGGTGCCGGGCACGAGCGGCACGCGCACGACCTTGCCGCCGGCCAGGTCGATGTTGGGCACGTAGCTGTCGTAGCAGGGCTCCAGCACGATCACTTCGTCGCCCGGGCGCACGATGGCCAGGATGGCCGTGATGATGGCCTGCGTGGCGCCGGCCGTGACCGTGATCTCGGTCGCGGCGCTGTAGCTGCGGCCGTAGAGCGCCTCGATCTTGGCGGAAATGGCGTCGCGCAGCGACGGAATGCCCGGCATCGGCGGGTACTGGTTGTAGCCGGCCGCCATGGCGGCGGTCACGTCTTCGAGCAGTTTCGGATCGCAGTGGAAATCGGGGAAGCCCTGGCCGAGGTTCACGGCGTTCTTCTCGGCCGCGAGCGTGGACATCACGGTGAAGATGGTGGTGCCGACAGCCGGCAGCTTGGTGGTGATCTCGGGCGTGCGGGGAGAAGACGAAGGGGTGGCGGTGCTCATGGTCGGTCGTCGCGGGGGAAAAAGCGAAAGGTCAGAGTTCGTAATCTTGCTGGTGGCCGCTGAGGGCCTTCGCGATCAGGTTGCGGTCGAGGCGGTCGGACAGCAGCTCGGCGAACTTGAAGACAAAGTTGCGCAGGTAGGCGCTGCGCTTGAACGCAACGCGCGCGATGTTCTGGCCGAACACGTGGCCCATCGGGCGCACCACGAGGTCGGCGTTCGACTCGTCGCGCACGGCCATCTCGGCCACGATGCCCACGCCCAGGCCGAGGCGCACGTAGGTCTTGATCACGTCGGAGTCGATGGCTTCGAGCGCGATGCGCGGCGTCAGCTTCTTCTGTGCAAACGCATGGTCGATGCGCGTGCGACCGGTGAACGACGGGTGGTACGTGATGATCGGCTCGAGCGCCAGGTCTTCGAGCGACACGCGCTCCTTGGCCGCCAGCGGGTGGTCCTTGGGCAGCACCAGCACGTGCTGCCATTCGTAGCAGGGCAGCGTGACCAGCTCGGCGTATCCGTCGAGCGATTCGGTGGCGATGCCGATTTCGGCGATTTCGTCGATCACCATGCGCGCCACCTGGTCGGGCGAGCCCTGGTGCAGGCTCACGTTGACCTTCGGATAAGCCTCGCGCAGGTTGGCCACGGGCACCGGCAGCACATAGCGCGCCTGGGTGTGCGTGGTGGCGATGGAGAGGGTGCCGCTGTCTTGCGCGCTGAACTGCTCGCCGATGCGCTTGAGGTTGCCCACCTCGCGCATGATGAGTTCGATGCTCGCGATGACGTGCTGGCCGGGTTCGGTGATGCGCTTCAGGCGCTTGCCGTGGCGGGCGAAGATCTCGACGCCGAGCTCTTCCTCAAGTTCGATGATCGCCTTGGAGACGCCGGGCTGCGAGGTGTGCAGTGCCTTGGCCGCCTCGGTGAGGTTCAGGCCGCGCCGCACGGCTTCCTGAACAAACTTGAACTGGTGCAGATTCATATCAAATTCCGTCTGATTGCGGAATTCATTATGCCTTTGAAGTCTATAAAAATGACCGGGACTTCAGGATTTGATGGCAAGCCGGGCCAGCAAGGCGACCAGTTCAGGCGATTCGCCGACGATCGGGGCGAGCGAGAACGCGACCTTGGGCCAACGCTCGCGCAGCGCGTCGAGCTGCAGCGGAAGGTCTTCGCGGGCGTGCTTGCCCATGCCGAGGAACAGCGGCACCACATGGACTGCGGTGGCCCCGTCGGCAATCAGCGCGGCGGCGGCGGTCGGCAGGTCGGGCGCGGCCAGTTCCATGTAGGCACACAGCACGCGCACGGCGGGGTCGTCTTCGCGCATGCGGGCTGCAACGGCCTCGATGGGCTCGCGCCAGCGCGCGTCGCGCGAGCCGTGCGCGAGCAGCACCGTGCCCGGCACCTGCGTGGTCGTCATCGCCTGAGAACCAGCCAGCTGAAGGCTGTGAGCGAGAGCACCGAATAGATGAGCCCTGGCGCCGCCGCCGTGAGCCAGGGCGACCAGTTGCTGAGGTTGCCCAGATAGCCGAACACGTTGTTCAGCAGGAAGAAGCTGATGCCGATCATCACGCCGCCGAACACGTAGGTCGTGATGCCGGCCTGGCGGAAGTGCAGGTAGGCGAAGGGCAGGGCGAGCACGACCATCACCAGGCACGAGAGCGGGTAGAACACCTTGCGCCAGAACTCGATCTCGTAGCGTTGGGCGGTCTGGCCGTTGGCGTTCAGGTGCCGGATGTAGTCGAACAGGTCGATGGTGCTCATGCGGTCGGGCCGCAGTAGCGCGACCGACACCATTTCGGCGGTGAGCGAGGTGGGCCAGTCCATCTTCGGGATCTGGGTGGTGACGATGCGGGCCTTCTCGGTGTTGCGCGTCTGGTAGTCCTGCTGCTCGACGTCGGAGAGCGTCCATTTGTCGTCGAGGATGTTCGCCGACCGGGCCACCAGTTGCTTGCTCACATAGCCGTCGGCATCGAATTCGAAGATGCGGGTGGTCGTGAGCGAGCCACCACGCGAGATCGACAGCACGTTGACCGCATACGACGTGTCGCCGCGCTTTTCCTTGAGCCAGGCCCCGGTGTTGCCCACCAGCGAGAACGTGCCCTGGTAGCGCGACTTCAGCAGCTGGCCGGTGCGTCCCGACAGCGGCGCGATGTAGTCGCCGATGGCAAAGGTGAGCACCACGAAGCCCAGCCCCAGCAGCAGCAGCGTGCGCAGCGCGCGCCACGGCCCCAGGCCGCTGGTGCGCAGGATCGTGTATTCGGAGCTTTGCGCCAGGCGCGCCATCACGAAGATGCAGCCGATCAGCACCGTGATCGGCAGCAGCTCGTAGAGGTGGCTGGGCACCAGCAGCAGCACGTACATCAGCGCCTGCACCGGGCCGTAGGCCAGGCTTTCGGGCTTGCCCACGGACTGCAACTCGTCGACGAAGTCGAAGAAGAAAAACAGGCTCAAAAAGCCGAGCGTCACGAAGGCCACGGCCTTCAGCGCCTCGACGTAGATCAGTTGGCGGATGGTTTTCACGCAGAGGGCTCGATCTTGGAAGGCGGCGCGGTCGGCAGGCCGCCGGCGATCACGCGCGGGGACTTGCTGCGACGGGTCCAGTTGTTGTTGCGCAGCGTGAGCCAGGCCGTGGCGAACACGAAGACGCCGCCGTGCAGCAGCAACATGAACGAGCCCATGCCGTAGCGCCCGGAACTGACCCAGCTCTGGCCGAGGTTCAGCAGGTTGTAGTAGACGACGAAGGCGAACAGCGCGAACACCAGGTTGCCGCTGCGTCCCACGCGCGGGTTGACGCTGGACACGGTCAGTGCCAGCAGCACGAAGTTGATGGCGGCCAACAGCATGCCGAAGCGCCAGCCCAGTTCGCCCGAGTTGGCGTCGCTGCGGTCGCGCAGCAGCGAAAGGGTGGAGCGGGCGCGCGTGGGCGTGTTGTCGGTGGTGGTCGCGGCACTGCCGCCAGCACGTGTGCCGTAGGTCTTGAACTCACTGATCTTCAGGCCCGACTCCGTGAACAGGGGGCGTTCGAGGCGCTGGCCGTTGCTCAGCATCAGGTAGCGCTGCGTGCCGACATCCTCGATGCGCCCGCTGCGCGCCGACGTGGTGATCTGCAGCCCGCGCTCGACGGCCCAGATGAACACGTTGGTGGCGGTGGCGCCGTCGGGCGTGTCCTTGTCGATGAAGAACACGCGCAGCCGGCCCGAGGACTCGCGGAACTCACCCGGCGTGACGCGCTCGATGTCGCTGCGCTGCTCGTACTGCTGGCGCATGCCGATGGTCTGCGAGTTGGCCCAGGGCCAGCCCACCAGCGCCATGGCCGCAATGAGCAGCAGCACCGGCCAGGCAAAGCGGAACAGCGGCTGGACGAAATCGGCCAGGCCGCGCCCGCTGGAGAACCAGATCACCATTTCGCTGTCGCGGTACATGCGCGAGAGCGTGCCGACGATGGCGATGAACAGGCTCAGGCTCAGGATGGTCGGCATGTAGCCGAGCACCGTGTACGCCATCACGAGGAACACCTCCTGTGGGTTCACGCTGCCCTTGGACGCCAGCCCGAGCGTACGGATGAGCATCATGGTCATCACGATGGTGACCAGGACGACGAGGGTCGCTCCGAAGCTGCGCGACAGCTCCTTGCGTAGGGAAGAATGGAATAACATCGTTCGAGGAAAAAAAGGATTATGGACTTTCAACTCAAGACCCTCACCGTCGCCCAGGCCGCCGCCGAGAAATCCGACCTCCTCATCGTGCTGGTCGGCAGCGCTCTCCCCATCGCCAAAGACCCCGTTTCCGTGCTCGCCGCCAGCGCCCGCAAGGCCGGTGACCTGCCCGACAAGGCCGGCAAGCTGCTCGCGCTGTACCGCCCCGAGGCCGTGGTGCCGTCGCGCGTGCTGCTCGCCGCCATCGGCGACGGCAAGGCCGCTTCGGTGCGCAGCGCCGTGAGCGCGGCGGTCGCCGCAGCCAAGGCCAACGGCCCCAAGCGCGTCGTGATCGTCTTCGCCCAGCCGGCCGATGCCGCTGCCGTCGCTGCGGCCGTCACCGCCGCGGCCGATGCCAGTTATGTCTACACCACGACCAAGTCGAAGGCCGAGCCGCGCAGCATCCGCCACCTGACGCTGGGTGTGCCCGATGCCGCCGCGGCGGTCACCAAGGCCTTCGACGACGCCCGCGCCACGGTCGCCGGCATCGAGCTGGCCAAGGAGTGGGGCAACCGTCCCGCCAACCACGCCACGCCCACGCTGCTGGCCGAAGCCGCCAAGGGGCTGGCAAAGCTGCCGCGCATCAAGTGCGAAGTGCTGGGCCCGAAGGAAGTCGAAAAGCTCGGCATGGGCGCGTTCGCTGCCGTGGCCCAAGGCTCGGCCGAACCGCTGCGCTTCATCGTGCTGCGCTACCAGGGCGGCGCGAAAGACGACGCACCCGTGGTGCTCGTGGGCAAGGGCATCACCTTCGACACCGGCGGCGTCTCGCTCAAGCCCGCGGCCGAGATGGACGAAATGAAGTTCGACATGTGCGGCGCCGCCAGCGTGCTCGGCACCTTCCGCGCGCTCGGCGCGATCCAGCCGGCGATCAACGTCGTCGGCCTCATTCCTTCGTGCGAGAACATGAACGACGGCAAGGCCGTCAAGCCTGGCGACGTGGTCACCAGCATGAGCGGGCAGACCATCGAGATCCTGAACACCGACGCCGAAGGCCGGCTGATCCTGTGCGACGCGCTCAGCTATGCCAAGCGCTTCGACCCCGCTGCCGTCATCGACATCGCGACGCTCACGGGCGCCTGCGTGGTGGCTTTGGGCGGCGTGCGCAGCGGCCTGTTCGCAAGCGACGAGTCGCTGGCTTCCGCGCTGGAGTCGGCCGGCGAAGCCTCGCAAGACCGCTGCTGGCGCCTGCCGCTGGACGACGATTACGCCGAAGGCCTCAAGAGCAACTTCGCCGATGTCGCCAACATCGCCGGCCGTGCCGGCGGCGCGATCACCGCGGCCAAGTTTTTGCAGCGCTTCACGGCCGACTACGCCTGGGCGCATCTGGACATCGCAGGCACGGCCTGGAAGAGCGGGGCGGCCAAGGGCTCGACCGGCCGGCCCGTCGGTCTGCTGGTGTCGTACCTGACAAACCGCGCGGGCAGCAGCAATGCCGCTGTTGCCGCGTCGAAGGCCGAGAAGGCTGCCAAGCCAGTGAAGAAGGTCGCTTCGCCCAAGGCCCCGGCCAAGCCGACCCGAAAGGCCCGGTCCGCGCAGTGACCGACATCGGCTTTCACTACAACGCGCCCGACAAGCTCACCTACGCTTGCCGGCTCGTTCGCAAGGCCGTGAACACACGCGGCCTGCGCGTGGTGGTGGTGGGCGATGCGCGCGCGCTCGACACGGTCGACGCCGCGCTCTGGCAGATGTCGCCGGTCGACTTCGTCGCGCACTGCCGCGCCGATGCGCCGGCCCATGTGGTCGCGCGTTCGCCCGTCATCCTGTGCGCCGAAGGCGGGGACGCGGCTTCGCTGCCGCACCGCGAGATGCTGGTCAACCTCGGCCTCGAAGTGCCGGCCGGCTTCGAGCGCTTCGAACGCATGATCGACATCGTGAGCGACGAGGCCAACGACCGCCAGGTCGGGCGCACACGCTGGCGCCATTACGCCGACCGCGGCTACACGATCCAGCCGCACGATTTCGCAAGGAGCGCTTCCTGATGGCCAGCACGCTGCGCACGCCGCCGCGGTTCGTCCCGACGCTGACGACCGTGCTCGAAATTCCGGCCGAGCCCGTGCCGGTCGCCGAGACGCCGAGGCCCACGGGCGCACCCGTGTCGCAGCCTGCGCCGCCCGACCCTGCGAGCGTTGTCGCGTTGCCGCCTTCGGTGTCGCTCACGCCGGCTGAAATCGTCAGCCTCGAAGAGCAGTTGCTGCACCGCGTACTGCAGCGTGTCGACCTGTCGCTCGAAGAGCGTTTGAGCGACGCCGTGTCGGCGGCCGTTCAGCATCAGCTCGACGAAATGGTGCCGCGTCTGCGCGGCGAAATCGAGGCCGTGCTGCGCGCGCTCGTCATCGAATCCATGGCCGCTGAACTCTGTGAAAACACAGGGGAAAACACAGGGTCTACGCCAGCTTCCGGCGCATAAATCCTCGGCTAAACTGCGCCGCAGGTCGGAATGGCGTGAGGGTGCCGCTGGTCTGCGGCGCGAAACTTGCGAGGTCTGAACGCCCGGATCGAACGACCGGTTTTTATATCTTTTCATCCAAGTTCTGGAGGTTCTCATGCAATTGAAATGGACTGCGGTCGCACTGGCTGCACTCACGCTCGTGGCTTGCGGCAAGAAAGAAGAAGCTGCTGCGCCGGCGGCGACGCCGGCACCCACGGCTGCGGCCCCGGCCCCTGCTGCGCCTCCTGCCGATGCCCTGATCGTCAAGATCGGCCACGTCGGCCCGACCAGCGGTCCCATTGCCCACCTCGGCAAGGACAACGAGCTCGGCGCCAAGATGGCCATCGAAGACCTGAATGCCAAGGGCATGAAGATCGGCGACAAGGTTGCCAAGTTCGTGCTGGTTCCCGAAGACGACGCAGGCGATCCGAAGCAAGGCACGGCCGTCGCCCAGAAGCTGGTCGATGAAAAGGTCAACGGCATCGTCGGTCACCTGAACTCGGGCACCACCATCCCCGCTTCCAAGCTGTACAGCGACGCCGGCATTCCGCAGGTCTCGCCGTCGGCCACGAACCCCAAGTACACGCGCCAGGGCTTCAAGACCACGTTCCGCGTGGTGGCCGACGACACGCAGCTCGGCGGCACGCTGGGCAAGTACGCCGTCGAAACGCTCAAGGGCAAGAACATCGCCGTGATCGACGACCGCACGGCCTACGGCCAGGGCGTTGCCGAAGAGTTCGAGAAGGCTGCCAAGGCGGCCGGCGCGACCATCGTGGGCCACGAGTTCACCACCGACAAGTCGACCGACTTCAACGCCATCCTGACCAAGCTGAAGGCCACCAAGCCCGACGTGCTGTTCTTCGGCGGCATGGACGCCGTGGGCGGCCCGATGCTCAAGCAGGTCAAGCAACTCGGCCTGAACGTCAAGTTCATGGGCGGCGACGGCCTGTGCACCGGCGAACTGCCGAAGCTGGCAGGCGACGCCATCGGTGAAGACATGGTGGTCTGCGCCGAAGCCGGCGGTGTCGACGGCGACTTCAAGCAGCCGCTGGAAGACTTCAAGGCCAAGTTCAAGACCAAGAACGGCGTCGAAGTGCAGATCTACGCTCCGTACGTGTACGACGCGGTCAACGTGCTGGCCGAAGCCATGGCCAAGGCCGGCTCGTCCGACCCGGAAAAGTACCTGCCTGAAGTCGGCAAGGTGCAATACAAGGGCGTGACCGGCCCGATCGCCTTCGACGAAAAGGGCGACATCAAGAACGGCGCCCTGACGCTCTTCACCTACAAGGGTGGCGTGCGCACGCAGATCGCCGTGGTGCGCTGATCGCATCGCTGAATACGACCCTTCGGGTCGTTCAATGAGAAAGGGCCTTCGGGCCCTTTTTTCATGGGCGCGCGCAGACGCCGCGTACGTTTGTTTTCAGAGCGCGGCCATGCCCGAGGGACGGTCGGCATTGCAGTACTCGATGAAGGCGTCGAGGTCGCGCGACTTGTCGAACACCGCGTCGGCGCCCAGTGCCAGGCAGCGCGTGCGGATGTCCGAGGTGACGTAGTTGCTCAGCACCACCACGCGCTGGTGCGGGCGCCGCTCACGGCAGCCCGACAGCACGCCGAGGCCGGAGCCTTCTTTCAGGAACAGGTCGACGATCAGCAGCTGCCAAGCGTCAGGATGGGCGGCGAGCCAGGCGAGGGCGCCCGATTCGGTTTCGGCATAGCCGACGACATGGCCGTTGACGAGGTCCTCGAGGGCTGGGACCAGGTTGTCCCTGATGGTCTTGTTGTCCTCGACGAGGAACGTGATGAGGGCCATGCCGCGTTTTTGATCTGTGAATCAATAGCGTAGCGTGGCGCAAGCGGTCTTTGCGTAGGAGAAGGGAGAACGACGCACGGAAACCGTGCCGGAAACAACGCCGGTCAGTGCTTGCCCGACGGCTCCTGGGCGCGCAGGCGGGCCTTGAGCTGCTCGGCCAGCGCCTGGCTCTCGTTGCGCTCGGCGGTCGCTTCGATGCGCTTCTCGATTTCCTCGCTCAGCGCCGCATTCACCTCGGCCAGCTTCTCGGCCGACTGGGCCAGCTTTTCCTCGAGCTGGCTGGTGTGCTCGATGGCCTGCGCCACCTCGCCGACCTGGACGTCGTCCGGCAGTTCCTGCTCGAGCACGGTGCTCACGACGGCCAGGTCGTCGGAGGCGCTTTGCACGTCTGCGGCCACCTGCTCGCTCTTTTTCAGGGTCTTGTCCAGCGGGGTGGTGCCGCGCGGCAAGGTGGGGGAAGGTCCGGCCATCGAGGCTCCTTTTGCGGCAGGTGAGGGGGGAATGTCGGGGTCGATGCCGCGCATCGTACCGCCAGATGCGAACTCGCTCAGGATTGGCAACAGTTGTTGCGCGGCAACAGGGTTCAGCCGCAGTCCTATGGAACGGGCCGCGACTTTCGGACGGGGCCGATGGGGGATTCTTGCCGTGCCCGGGAAGATGCAACACATCCTCTTCCACTCCCAGCCCGCCATGATCAGAAACGCACTCGTGATCGACCAGGTCGAACGCACCGGCTTCGCGCTGGCCACCTTCATGCGCTATGCGGGCATTCCGCGCGTCGACGTGACGCGCAGCGGCCATGGCTTTGTCGAGGCGGTGCAGCATCGGCGCCACGACCTGCTGGTGGTGGACATCGACACGCCCGAGGTGACCGGGCTGCAGATGATCGACGCCGTGGTCGAGTCCGGCAGCCCCGCGGCGCTGGTGCTCATGAGCGCCCAGCCGACGCGCATCCTGCAGGCGGCGCAAGACTACGCCCGGGCCCGCGGGGCGCGCGTGCTCTCGGCCATCGCCAAGCCGTGCACCATGCGAACGATGGCCACGGCGGCGCAGGCGATGGCGCGCGGACGGCGCCACCGCGCGCCGCCGAGGGACGGCGTCACGCTGTCAACGACGGGCGCACCGGATTTCACCGCGGAGGTCCTGCGCGAAGCACTGGCCACGCGCCAGATCGCCGCCCACTTCCAGCCCCGGCATTGCACGCGCACCGGCGTGCTGCACGGCGCCGAGCTGCAGCCCTGCTGGTACCGGCCCGACGACACCTGGCTGCCCGCCGCCGATTTCCTGCCCGCCGTGGCGCACGCCGGCCTGTGCGAAGCGCTGGTGCAACGCATGCTGGACTGCGCCTTCGAGTTGCTCGGCTACATGCACAAGGACCACGGCGTGCGTCTGGGCGTGCGCGTGCCTGCGTCGGTCGCGGCCTCGGTCGCCTGGGCGCAGGGCGTGGCAGACCAGGCCGAGCGCGCCGGCATTGCCGCCGACCGGCTCGTGCTGGAGATCGCCGAAGACGGCGGCGCGCGCTGCAACGACGTGCTGGCCGGTGCGGTCGCGCACCTGCGGCTGCGCGGCTTCCATTGCGCCATCGATCGCTTCGGCCTGGGCGATTCGACCCTGAGCCGCTGGTTCAAGGTGCCGTTCAGCGAACTGCAGATCGGCGCGCGCCAGCTGCTGCAGGCGCGCGAGAACCCGCATGCACGCCACATCCTCGCCAGCATCATCGCGATGGCCCGCGAGCAGGACGCGACGCTGCTGGTGAAGGGCGTCGACGGTGAACAGGATCTCGCGCTGGCCCGCAGCCTCGGCTGCCACTTCACGCAGGGTGCGCAGCACGCCGACGCGATGCCCGAGCAGGCCTTCGTGCAGTACGCGGCGTTGCTGCGCTACGCGGCGCGGCGCCAGGCCGTCACCGGTTGAGCTTCGAGCCGGGCGCGCTCAGGCCGCGCGCCGTGCCAGTGCCGCTTCGGCGGCCGCTTGCAGTTCGACCCAGCGAGGGGCGAGCACGGCCATCTCCTCGCGCTTCGCCGAAGCGCTGAGCCGGGCGCACATCGCGGCGATGGCCGGCTCGCCGATCATGGCGAAGGCGCCCCGCACCGCATGCAGCTGGTCGCCGATGACGCGCCGGTCGCCTGTTTCCAGCGCCTGGCGGACCTGCCCGGCGGATGACACCAGCGACGAGACCATCGCCTCGTGCAGGTGCGCGTCGAGCGGTGTGTTCTGCGTGTTCGGCGTGTACGGCGTGCTGTCCGCGGGGGCGACCGGGGCCGGGGCCGTCAGGGGCGACGAGGCCGCACCCAGCGTCTTGAGGATGGCCTGTTCCAGCGCCGGCAGCAGCACCGGCTTGAGCAGCACGCCCGCAAAGCCCGCCAGCGAGCATTGCTGGTAGCCCTCCTGCTCGAGGTGCGCCGTGATGGCGATGAGCGGCATCGATGGCATGCGCTCGCGCAGCCGCCGCGCCAGCGTGTAGCCGTCCATGCGGGGCATGTTCAGGTCGGTCAGCACCAGGTCGTAGCGCTGCGTGGCGAGCAGGGCCAGCGCGGCCTCGCCGTCCGGCGCCACGTCGGCATCGAAGCCCAGCGCACCCAGTTGGTCGCCGATGAGCGCGCGGTTGGCCGGATGGTCGTCCACGACCAGCAGGCGCACGGGTCGTGGGGGCAGGGACGCGACGGGCCTGGGTTCCGGTGCGGCGGCAACGTTGTCGGCCAGCGGCACCAGCGGCACTTCCACCGTGAAGCACGAGCCCGCGCCGGGCTGGCTGCTGACGGTGATCGTGCCGCCCATCTTGTGCGTCAGCCGCTGGCAGATCGACAGCCCCAGCCCCGAGCCGCCGAACTCGCGCGCGGTCGAGGCCGAGGCTTGCATGTAGATCTCGAACAGGTGGGGAATCTGCTCGGCCGGCACGCCCATGCCGGTGTCGCTCACGCGGATCATGACCGGCGAGGCTTGCCCCGCCGACCGCGGGCCGACCTCGAGCGTCACCGAGCCGGTCGTCGTGAACTTGATCGCGTTGCTCAGCAGGTTGACGACGATCTGGCGGATGCGTGTCGGGTCGCCTTCGTAGCCGGCCGCCAGGCCCGGGTGCACCACGCAGTCCAGCCGCAGCCCCTTGGCATGCGCCGACGGCTCGAACATTTCCACGCTGGCGCGCGCGATGTCGGGCAGCGCCACGCGCACGGTTTCGAGCGTCAGGTGGCCCGACTCCATCTTCGACAGGTCGAGGATGTTGTTCACGATGTCCAGCAGCGTGCGCGAGGCCTGGCGCACCGACTGCAGGCGGCGCGCCTGCACCTCGGGCCGTGCGTTCTGGCCGAGCAGTTCGAGGTTGCCCAGCACCGCGTTCAGCGGTGTGCGGATCTCGTGGCTCATGGTGGCGATGAACACCGACTTGGCGCGATTGGCAGCCTCGGCCGCCTCGCGGGCCTCCTCGCGCTTCTTCTCGAGTTCCTTGCGCTCGGTGGCATCGGAGAAACCGCAGAGCAGGGCGTCGGTGCCCTGGTAGCGCACGAGGGTGCATTGCAACAGCAGGTCGCAGGCCTGGCCGTTTTTCAGTGCGAGGCGCATGTCCGCGTCATGCAGCGTGCGATCGCGGGCCCGCGCCCGAAAGAGCGCAACCATCTGCTGGTGCAACGGGTCGGGCGAGGCGGCGGCTGCCGTGTACGCCTGCATCATGGCGTTCTGCAGCAGCACGCGCTCGTTGTCGAGCGCGATCAGGCAGACCCCGAACGACGAGGTGTCGATGATCGCGCGGTTGAGTTGCTCGCTCTCGAATACCCGCTGCGAGCGGCGGTACGCGGGTTCCAGCAGCTTGCGCTTGAACAGCAGCAGCAGGCCCCAGAGCGCGCCGAGCACCACGAGGGTGGCGATGCCGTAGCGCAGCAACTGCGGCTGCAGGGTATGGAAGACCGTGCGCCACGAGTAGGCGTACACCATCGACCAGTCGGTGCCGTTCAGCGGCGTCGACAGGCTGAACACGCCCGCGCGGTAGGTTTCGCGGGGCAGGGCGGGGCTGGCCTTGCGCAGGCTGTGCGCCAGTGCGGTTTCCATCAGCGCGGGCCCGTCGATGGCGGCGCCCGTGTGGTCGGCCGAGAGCAGCACGCGGCCCTGGCGATCGACCAGCATGGCGGCCGTGTCTTCCGGCGTGTGGCGCAGGCGGCTGGCCAGCACGCTCGACGGCAGGTTGCTCACGAACACCATGAAGGGCTTGCCCTGCGCGTCGAAGCCGGGCTGCACGAGCTTGAACGGGGCGTCGTCGGGCATCAGCAGATCGGGCGCCGGCGGTTGCCAGGCCACGCGCCGCTGCGTGCGCCACAGGTCGGCCAACGCCGGGTCGTGGGCGATGTCGCCGAGGTCGAAGCTCAGGCTTTCGATGAGCGTGGCGGTGTCGGGCAGGCCGGTGCGGGCCAGCACGCCCGCGAGGCCGCCTTCGGGCGCGGGCATCAGCGTGAGCAGGCGGTGGTCGGGCGAGTAGCCGTAGGCGCCGAGCGGCGAATTGCGCAGCTGCGCGACGGCGGTGACGCTGTAGGCCTGCATTTCGAGCATGCCCAGGTACGGCGCGAATTCGTGCAGGTCCTGGGTGCGTGCGGGGTCGACGGCGGCGATGGCCGGTGTCAGGTGCGCCCCGGCTTGCAGGGTCACCTGCCCGCCGTCGCGCACGAAAGCCTCCAGGGTGCCCGCACCCGGCGGCGCATGGTTGTTCCAGAGCAGCTCGGCGTTCACCACGCCACGGCGCATGGCCGCCTGCTTTTCCTCGATGTCGAGTTGCATCAGCGCGCTGTGCGTGGCCAGCGTGGTCCGCAGGTTCGCGAACGCGTTGCTGGCGGCGTTGTACAGCACGAGGCCGGCGGCCAGCACGATGAGCAGCGACAGCAGCGCGCCGCCGCCGAAGAGCAGCGCGTGCTGGTAGCGGCGCAGCAGATTCAGCTCGTGCGCCTGCCGGGCGGACGTCGAACCGGCGTTGCTGGAAAAGGGCAGCGGAAACATGTGAATAGGAAAAAGCAGGCGACTCGAATGGTAGGTCGAATTGCGCTGGGTTTCTATTTATTTCTCGACACCCTTTTGTTTATAGGACGGGTCCTATGTTCGAGGCCGCGTTTTAGTCCCGGGCCTATGGGGAAGCACAGGTGTATTGAATAAACTGGATTTGTTCACTCGAAACCGCTTGCATCACGAATTGAAATCGCAATGACGGCTGCGGTGGGCATTTTTTATTCACCTTTCATTTCTCGAGACTCCCCATGAAAAAGAACTTCCTTTCGCTCGCGACCGTCGCCGCCTTCGGTGTCGGCTTCGGTATCGGCATGCTCGTCCTGGCGCCCGCCGCCCACGCCGCCGACGGCCAGATCGACTTCTCAGGCAGCGTCGTGTCGAGCTCGTGCACCGTCAACGGCGGCGCGCCCAACTTCACGATCACCCTGCCGCCGGTCTCCACCCAGTCGCTGGGCGAAGCAGGCAAGACGGCGGGGCGCGTGCCCGTGCCGATCACGTTGACCAATTGCACCGCGGGCAGCAAGGTGCGCGCGCATTTCGATTCGGGCCTGACCACCAAGAGCATCGGCCGTCTGGCCGTGGATGCCGGCGGCGCCGCCAACGTCGACCTGCAGCTGTTGAACGACGGCTTCACCCCGGTGGTTGCCGGTGCTGCCCCGGGCGCGCAGAACACCAGTTTCATTCCGGTGTCGGGCACGGGCGCGGCCGACCTGCAGTACTACGTCGAGTACTTCTCCACCGGTGCGGCCACGGCCGGCGTGGTGAAGTCGCGCGTCATGTATTCGATCTCCTACGAATAAGCCTTTCGACCAGCGAATGGCCGATTTCCAAAGTCTTTGGTTTATCGGATTCGTCCTATGCGAAGCGCTATTCTTTTAGGCATTGGCTGATTAAGAAATCTCTGATAGGCCAATAAACTTCATTCACTCATTCGGAACACCTTGTGTCTGACGCGAAAAGCGGAATGGCAGCTTCGAAGAGTGTTTTTCAATTCACCTTTTATTTTTTGAGTACTACCATGCAAAAGAACCTCCTTTCCATCGCCGCCGCAGCTTCCCTCGGTCTGCTCGCCCTGGCGCCCGCCGCTCATGCCGCTGACGGCCAGATCGACTTTTCGGGCAGCGTCGTGTCCAGCTCGTGCGTCATCAACGGCGGTGCGCCCAGCTTCACGGTCAGCCTGCCGCCGGTCTCGACCAAGACGCTGCTCAACGCAGGTGAAGTCGCCGGCCGCGTGCCCGTGCCGATCACGCTGACCGGTTGCACGCCGGACACCAAGGTTCGCGCGCATTTCGAATCGGGCCTGACCACCAATGGCGCCGGTCGCCTGACGGCGGACGCTGGCGCCGGCAACGCCGCCAACGTCGAACTGCAGCTGCTCAACGACGGTTTCCAGCCCGTGAAGGCCGGCGCTGCCGAAGGCACGCAGAACACGAACCTCGTGGACGTCCCGGCTTCCGGCAATGCCGACCTGAAGTACTACGTCGAGTACTACTCGAACGGCGCAGCCACCGCCGGTGCCGTCAAGTCGCGCGTCATGTACTCGATCACCTACGAGTAAGCCCTTTCCATTCATCCAGGCCGTCCCGCAAGGGCGGCCGGGCCGAACTCGCAGGCCTTTCAAGCCGTTTCAGGTGCCCCCGAGAGACGGTTTGGCAGGAGCGGGCATTCCGCAGATCCACCCCACACCCCACACCCCACCCATCACCCCCGGAAGGAAGAAGACCATGAAGAAGATGTTCCGCAAGCTGTGCATCCTGGCTGCCATCGGCGCAGGCCTTGGCGCCAACCTCGCCAACGTCGCACACGCCAGCGTCATCATCGAAGGCACGCGGGTCATCTTCCCGGGGCAGGAGCGCGAGGTCACGCTCAAGGTCAAGAACACCGGCAAGCAGCCCGGCCTCGTGCAGGCCTGGTTCGACGAGGGCGACCCCAGCGTCGCGCCCGAGAAGCTCGACGTGCCGTTCACGCTGACGCCCGCCGTGTTCCGACTCGATCCCGACAAGGGCCAGACCCTGCGGATCATCTACACCAAGGAGCCGCTGGCCCAGGACCGCGAATCGCTGTTCTGGCTCAACGTGCTCGAGGTGCCGCCCAAGAGCGACGCGTCCAACCAGCTCCAGCTGGCGTTCCGCTCGCGCATCAAGCTGATGTTCCGCCCCCAGGGCCTGCCGGGCAGCTCGGAAGAAGCGCCCGCCCAGGTGAGCTGGGAAGTGGTTCCCACCGAAGCAGGCAAGGGCTATGCGCTGCGCGCCAGCAACCCCACGCCGTACCACGTGAACCTGGGCGAGCTCGAACTGGTCGTCGGCGGCAAGCGCTTCGACGCCGGCGCGGGCTATGTGCCGCCGCTGGGGTCGCAGCTGTTCCCGCTCGGCGGCCTGAACGAACGGCCCGTGGGCGATGCCCGCATCGACTACTCCGCCATCAACGACTTCGGTGGTCCCGTGAAGGGCCAGCGGCCCGTGCGCTAGGAGGGGCCGCCGGTTCGTGGGCCCTCGCCGGGTCTGCCTTTCCACCCCTCTTCATCCACACGCCATTTTCGGAAGCCGGTGCGCCGGCCTCCCGGGGACGGCTGCGTCCAGCCCCTGTCCCTTTGCACTGAGTACCGCCATGAACAGCCACTTCCAGCCCCGATCTTCCCGCCAGGACTTCTTGCTCAGCCCCGTCTGCGCGATGGTGCTGCTTGCGCTGTCGGCCTGGCAGGTGGGCGCGCATGCGGACACGGCGGCCACCCAGGTCGCACAGGTCGAGTTCGAAACCACCTTCCTCGCACCGGGCAGCAGCCAGGGCGTCGACCTGAGCCGCTTCAGCAAGGGCAACATCGTGGCGCCCGGCAAGTACAGCGTCGACCTGCTCGTGAACGACGGCTGGATCGGCCGCACCGATGTGACCTTCAAGCGCGAACACGGCGCCGCCGACGGCGCCAGCGCGCAGCCCTGCCTGGGCAAGCGCGAGCTGGAGCGCGCGGGCGTCGACCTGAAGAAGCTTCCCGCCGACGTGCTCGAGCGCCTGGCCGATGCCGGCACCTGCCTGCCCATCGGGCAGATCGTTCCCGGCGCCAGCGCCGATTTCGACTTCGGCGACCAACGCCTCAAGCTGAGCATTCCGCAGGTGGCCATGAACCGCCAGGCGCGCGGCTACGTGAGCCCCGAGTTCTGGGACAAGGGCGTCACCGCCGGCTTTCTGGACTACAGCTTCAACCTCTACGCCAACCACTCGCGCCGCCTGGGGCAGACCCAGACGCAGGCGTACCTCGGCACGCGCTGGGGTTTCAACGCCGACGTCTGGCGCTTTCGCCACGACGGCGCGTTGCTGTGGAGCTCCGAGACCGGCAGCCGCTACCAGCGCATCTCGACCTTCGTGCAGCGCGACCTGCCGTCGCTGTCGGCCCAGCTGACGATCGGCGAAACCCACACCTCGGGTGAGCTGTTCGACTCGACCGCCTTCCGCGGCGTGCGCCTGGCCACCGACGACCGCATGGTGCCGGAGTCGCTGCGCGGCTACGCGCCCACCGTGCGCGGCACCGCGCGCAGCAACGCGAAGGTCACCATCAAGCAAAGCGGCTCCGTCGTCTACGACACCACCGTGGCCCCGGGCGCCTTCGAGATCAACGACCTGTACGCCACCGGCTACGGCGGTGACCTGGCGGTGACCGTCGCCGAGGCGGACGGCAGCGAGCACACTTTTCTCGTGCCGTACGCGGCCGTGCCGATGTCGCTGCGCGTGGGCGCCAACCGCTTCAGCGTGTCGGCCGGCGTGGTGCGCAACAACCAGCTGCTGGGCAGCCCCGCCCTCGTGCAGGCCACCTGGCAGCGCGGCATCTCCAACATGCTCACCGCCTACGGCGGCGTGAACCTGTCGCAGGGCTACACCGCGCTGATGCTCGGCGGCGCCTTCAACACCTCGTTCGGCGCCATCGGCGTGGACTACACGCAGTCGTCGACCACGCTGGCCAACCTGCCGCGCATGGGCGGCGGCAGCGCGCGCGTCAGCTACTCGAAAGACCTGCCCAGCACCGGCGGCAACATCGCGCTGGCCGCGTACCGCTACTCGACCGAGGGCTACATGGACCTGAACACCGCGCTGCGCGTGCGCGACGTGGCCGAGCGCGGCCAGTCCATCGAATCGGTGAGCCGCCAGCGCAACCGCGCGCAGGCCACCTACAGCCAGCAGCTGGGCGACAACTGGGGCCAGCTGCAGGCGACCGTGTCGGCCACCAGCTACTGGAACCGCCCGGCCTCCGATGTCGGCTACACGCTGGGCTACAACAACCGCTTCAAGAGCGTGAGCTACGGCGTGCAGGTGTCGCGCCAGCGCGCGGCCGACGGCAAGTCGAGCACCATGTACAGCGCCAGCCTGTCGATTCCGCTGGGCAAGACGAACCCGGTGTCGGTCAGCGCCAACATGTCGCGCGACGGCGCGGGCCGCCTCGCCATGCAGTCGACGGTGTCGGGCTCGCTGGGCGAAGCCAGCGACCTGTCGTACGGCGCCAGCTTCACCCACGGCTCCGGCGCGGGGCAGGAGCGCCAGACGGCGGCCAGCGCCAACCTGTTCTACCGCACCTCGGTCGGCGACCTGTCGGGCACCGTGGGCGTGGGCTCGAGTCATACGCAGGCCTCCGTTGGCATGCGCGGCGGTGTGGTCGCCCACCCGGGCGGCATCACGCTGGCGCCTTCGCTGTCGGAAACCTTCGGCATCGTCGAAGCCCCGGACGCCGAAGGCGCACGCCTCATCAACGCACCCGGCGTGAAGGTCAACGGCAGCGGCTATGTCGTCGTGCCGTACCTCACGCCCTACAGCAGCAACGGCGTCGAGCTCGACCCCAAGGGCATGTCGACCGACGTCGAACTGCAGGTGACGAGCCAGCAGGTGGCGCCGCGCGCCGGCGCCATCGTGCTGCTGAAGTACGAGACCAAGTCGGGCCGCACGGCGCTGTTCCAGGTGAAGCAGGCGGACGGTTCCGCGCTGCCCTTCGGCGCGACGGTGCTCGATGAAAAGCAGGAGCCGATCGGCGTGGTGGGCCAGGGCAGCAAGTTCATTGCGCGCGGGCTGCAGGACAAGGGGCAACTGACCGTGATGGCGGCCGAGGGCGGTGCGGCGATGTGCCGAATCAGCTACGAGATGCCGGTGCGGGAGAAGGGCGCGAAGGCCGATGGGTATGAGCGGGTCGAGGCGAGCTGCGATCTGGTCAATCGTGCGGCATCTACCGCGCGCTGAGCGTATTCATTTTCTGATTGCTCAGAAGCAAGATGCCCCGATGCGGCGTTGGGCGGTGGTGCGGCGCCCGGATCGCGCAGGGTCAGCTGCCGCACGGTCTGCTCGAGCGTGTCGAGCAGGATGGGCTTGATCAGCGCGGTGTCGATGCCGGCCGATTCGCAGCGCTCGCGCTCGCGCACCGCCACGTCGGCCGTGAGTGCCACGATGGGCACGCGCGAGCCCTGGGCACGCAGCGCGCGCGCCAGCGTGTAGCCGTCCATGCCCGGCATGTTGATGTCGGTGATGATGAGGTCGTGCCGGCGCGTGGCGAACAGGTCGAGCGCCTGCAGCCCGCCCGAGGCCTGGTCGGAGGTGTAGCCCAGCGCTTCGAGCTGCATCTTCACCAGCTCGCGGTTGGCCGGATGGTCGTCGACCACGAGGATGTGCGCTGTGGGCGCGGCGGCCTGCGTATCGGCGATCGGCGGCGCGGCCACGCGCGCGGGCAGGGCGGGTGCGGCTGGCAGCGGCAGCGTGACGAGGAAGGTGCTGCCCTTGCCCGGCGCACTCACGACCTGGATGTCGCCGCCCATGAGTCCGGTCAGCTTGCGGCACAGCGCCAGCCCCAGGCCGGTGCCGCCGAAGCGGCGCGCGATGCTGCTGTCGGCCTGCGTGAAGGGCTGGAACAGCGCCTGCTGCTGCGCCACGGTCATGCCGATGCCGGTGTCGCTCACGCCGATCACCACGGGCGACGCGGGGTCGGTGTCGTCCTTCAGGTAGACCTCGAGCAGCACGTCGCCGGTGTCGGTGAACTTGATGGCGTTGCTCAGCAGGTTCATCAGCAGCTGGCGGATGCGTGTCGGGTCGCCCAGGTAGTGCGGGGCGAGGTCGTCGCCGACCACGCAGTCGAGCGCGAGTCGCTTGGACTGCGCCAGCGGCGTGAAGACGGTGATCACCTGCCGTGCGGTGTCGGCGAGGTCGAAGCGGATCGACTCCAGCCGCATCTGGTCCGACTCGATCTTCGAGAAGTCGAGGATGTCGTTGATGATGCCCAGCAGTGCGGTCGACGACGACGTGACGGCGCCCAGCCGCTCGTTCTGCGCGGCCGACAGCGGCGAGCGCTGCAGCAGCTCGAGGTTGCCCATGATCGCGTTCAGCGGCGTGCGGATTTCGTGGCTCATCATGGCCAGGAAGGCCGACTTCGCGTGGTTGGCCTGGTGCGCGGCCTCGCGGGCGCTCTCGAGTGCGCGCTCGGCGTTCTTGCGC
Organism: Variovorax sp. EBFNA2; assembly: GCF_033802765.1. NCBI lineage: Bacteria > Pseudomonadati > Pseudomonadota > Betaproteobacteria > Burkholderiales > Comamonadaceae > Variovorax > Variovorax sp. EBFNA2. The sequence continues at coordinate 3,394,572 of NZ_CP138496.1, read as the reverse complement.
GTCGTGATGTCGGAGAAGTTGCACAGCAGCACGTCGCTGCCCTGGTACTTGGTGCGCACGACGCTCACGAGCAGTTCGGTGACGTCGCCGCTGGCCAGCGTCACCGGCAGCTCCAGGTCGGGCAGCCATTCGGGCGCGCCCGGGGCGTCGTCGTACAGGCGCAGCAGGCGCTGCGGCAGCGGCGGGTCGCCGGGCCGCGCGTTGTCGGTGCAGGCCTGCATCACCTGGTTCTGCAGCAGCACCTCGCCCGAGGGATAGCGCAGCAGCGCCAGGCCCGACGGCGTGGTCGCGACCATGGTGCGGTTGAGGTTCTCGCTCTCGACGATGCGCTGCGAGCGCGCATAGCCGGGCCGGAACACCTTGCGATCGAGCAGGATCAGGGCGGCCCAGACGAAGGCGATGAGCAGCAGCATGGCGCCCGCGTAGAGCGCGAGCCGCAGGCCGAGTTCGGACGCGATGGTGCGCCACGAAAAGGCGTAGAGGTAGGTCCAGCCCGCGTCGGCAATGGGCGCGCGCAGCGTGAAGAGGCCGTCGCCGTACTGCAGCGTCGCGCCGTTCGGGGCCAGCGAGGCCTGCGAGCGTTGCAGCGCGCGCGCCTGCAGGCCCTCGGTGCTGGTGGGGCCGTGCGTCTCGGCGATCACGCGGCCCGACGCGCCCACGAACATCGAGACCTCGTCGTGGCGCTCGTTCGACAGGTGCGCGGTGATGATGTCCAGCGGGTAGTCGTTCACCAGCACCACGAAGGGCTTGCCGTCGTGAAAGCCGGGCTGCGCCAGCCGCAGCACCGTCTCGCCCGTGAAGGGGCTCACGGCCGGCGGCAGCCACACGGCCGTGCCGCTGTCGCGCAGGCGGGCGACCACGGCCGGGTCGTTCAGGTCGCCGAGTTCGGGGGGCGCGATGCGCCGGATCAGGTCTTCGGTGCTGCGCGCGCCGTGGCGCTCGAACAGGTCGGCCGCGGCGGGGGCGGGCACCACGGCCAGAAAGCTCAGGTCGGGCGCGTAGAAGTAGCTGGAGTGCAGCGTCAGCGTCTTGGTGTAGGCCGCCGAGCGGTAGCCGACCTCCTCGGCCAGCCCGAGGTACTGCGAGAAGGCGTCGGCCGGGCGCTGCGGCGAAAGATCGCCCAGCAGCAGCATCGGCGGGAAGTCCTTGTTGCTCGGCAGCACCAGCCGGCCGTCGTGCGCGGCGAAGCTGTCCACCAGCGACTGCGGCGCGCGGGCCCGCCGCTCCCAGGCGCCTTCCTCGTGAAAGATGTTGATGCGCACCGAGCCTTGGCGCACGAAGAGTTCGAGATGGAGCAGGGCCCTGCGCGCGTTGAACTCGCCCTGCCGTTCGGCCACGTAGTCGCGCACCTGCGAAGAGAGCATCACGCCGGTGGCGGCCAGCAGCACGAGCGAGGTGACGGTGCCGCCCACGTACAGCAGCGCGCGCTGGTAGCGGTTCAGCAGGCTGATCACGCCGCGTGGGGTGGCGCGCGAGGCGCCGAAGCCGAAGAAACGCGGGAGATCGCTGGGCATCATGGCTTCCGTTGACCGGAGCGGGCAGGAGATGCCCGCCATGGTAGGGCCTTGCGTGCCCGGTCAAGGAAAAACCGGGCGTGTTCGGGCGGGCTACGACGGTTTCGCTGCCGGCGCGAAGCGGTAGAACAGGTTGGGCTCGGACAGCAGGTACAGCGTGCCGTCGGGCCCGACGGCTACGCCCTCGGGCTGCGGCACCTTCCGCCGCAGGCCGTTGAACCCCCGCCACAGCGGCAGCATGCTGACCGGGCGGCCATCCGGCGCGTATTCCACGACCAGCGCCGATTCGTCGCTGAGCAGCAGCAGATGGCCGGTCTCGTCGTGCACCGTGACCGACGACAGGTCGCTCATGAACAGCGACGATGCGCGCGACGATTTCCATTCGCTGATGTCGATGTTGAAACCGGAGGACGGCATGGTGGGGTCCAGCCCCGTGATCACCAGCACGCGCATGGGCAGCTTCTCGCGCACCACGTACAGGCGCTTGTGTACGCTGTCCCACGAGACGCCCTCGAAGCTGCTGTTGTGCAGCTTGTCGATCCCGATGCCCAGGCTCCGTCGGCCGACCACCGACACGCGCTGCGTCTCGCGGGCGATCTGCACCCAGTGCATGCGGTGGCTGTCTTCGTCCGAGATCACGTAGCTGTCGCCCTGCAGGTAGGTAATGCCCTCGGGGTCTTTCACGCCGTCGAGCGCGATGACGCGCAGCAGCCGCCCGTCGGTGGTGAGCTCCGCGATCTGCGGCGGGCGGTTGATCACCGTGAAAAGGGTGCCGGTCTCGGTGTTGAAGGTCAGCCCCGAGGTGTTGCGCGTGAGGCCCTGGATCGGCATGCCCTCGATCGCGACCTGGTAGCCCGGCAGCCACAGCGAGGTGCCGGCCCACTGCGATGCGCCCAGCGTGGTGCTCAGCCAGTAATAGCCGAGCGCCAGCACCTTGAAGTACCAGACGATGAGCGCGCCCAGGCCGAAGACGACGGCGAAGAAAACGAGGGGCTTGCGGGAGCTCTTGCGCGTCATGCGGTCGAGTCTAGAGTCTTCGAAAGAGCGGAAGGTGCGCCACTGCAGCAGTGGGCTGAAAGATGAGCGCCAAAGAAAAACGGGGCACAAGGCCCCGTTTTCATGACTTCTCTGGCGGAGCAGGCGGGATTCGAACCCGCGGAGGGCTATTAACCCTCACACGCTTTCCAGGCGTGCGACTTAAACCGCTCATCCACCGCTCCTGAGCCCACGATTGTAGCGCGGGTTTTCAGCGGTTTCAGTTCGGGTCGGCGCTTTTGCCGGTTTGGATCATGCGCATGGCCGACGAGATCAGCGCGGCCGTCTCGGTCATGTTGCTCGGCACGATGAGCGTGGTCTTCGAATCGGCAGCGACCTTGCCGTAGGCATCGACGGCGCGCTCGGCCACCTTCAGCTGCACGGCCTGTTCGCCGCCCGGCTTCTGGATGGCAGCGGCCACGCGTTCGATGGCGTCTGCCGTGGCCGTGGCCACTGCGGTGATGGCGGCAGCTTCACCTTGTGCGTTGTTGATCTGGGCCTGCTTCTCGCCCTCGGAGCGGGCAATGAAGGCTTCGCGTTCGCCGGTGGCGATGTTGATCTGTTCCTGGCGACGGCCTTCCGAGGCGGCAATGAGCGCGCGCTTGCCGCGTTCGGCGGTGATCTGCGCCTGCATGGCCAGCAGAATTTCCTTCGGCGGCGTCAGGTCCTTGATTTCGTAGCGCAGCACCTTCACGCCCCAGTTGAGCGCGGCCTCGTCGATGGCGGCCACGACCTGGGCGTTGATCACGTCGCGCTCTTCAAAAGTCTTGTCGAGCTCGAGCTTGCCGATCACGCTGCGCAGCGAGGTCTGTGCGAGCTGGGTCACGGCCACGATGTAGTTCGACGAGCCGTAGCTCGCGCGCATCGGGTCGGTCACCTGGAAGTACAGGATGCCGTCGACCTGCAGCTGCGTGTTGTCGCGCGTGATGCAGATCTGGCTGGGCACGTCGAGCGGGATTTCCTTCAGGCTGTGCTTGTAGGCCACGCGGTCGATGAAGGGGATCAGGAAGTTCGGGCCGGGCGTCATGGTGCCGTGGTACTTGCCCAGGCGCTCGCGCACCCAGGCGTTCTGCTGCGGCACGAACTTGACGGACTGGCTGATGAAGATGATCGCGATGACCAGGATGATGAGAGGAACGGAAAATTCCATGGTGTGCTTCCTTTTCGAATACGTTTTTCTGACTGACCGATTGAACTGCTAGATCTTGTCGACCACGAGGCGACTGCCGATGACCTCGACCACGCGATGTTCGCCGGTAGAGGGTGCATGGCCCGCGCGCAGCACGACGGTCCATTGCGAGCCGCGGTAGCGCACGGTGGCGGTGCCGTCGGGGTTCCAGGCATCGACGAACACGCTCTCGCCGATGTCCAGGTTGAGATCGCTGGAGGGCGCAGCCGGACGGTTGCGCCGGATCAGGTACCAGGTCACGACCGAGCCCACGCCGACCACGGCGGCCACCAGCAACTGCGTGACGAGGCCGAAGCCCAGGTGCGCGGCGATGGCGGCGGCCGCGAAGCCCGTGGCCAGCAGCAGCAGGTACACCGTGCCGGACAACAACTCGGCCACGATGGCCGCGCCTGCGATCAGCCACCAGAAGGTGGGATGTCCCATGGCAACTCCTCTCTTGTTTTGTTACTTGGACCGTCGCCATTCTGCTGCATGGCGTGCCATGCGCCTGTGTCGCGTAGGGGTATGGCGCCCGCTGGGGCGCTTCACGATCGCGCGCCTCTGCGGGCTTGAACGGGGCGGCCGCAACCCGTCATCCGAATTCCGTACACTTCGCGCCTCGCTCATTGCCTGTCTGACCGCCTGTCCGGAGCCCCGCTCATGAAATTTCGCTTTCCCATCGTCATCATCGACGAGGACTTCCGCTCCGAAAACACTTCGGGCCTTGGCATTCGCGCGCTCGCGCAGGCCTTCGAAAGCGAGGGCTTCGAGGTGCTGGGCGTCACGAGCTACGGCGACCTGAGCCAGTTCGCGCAGCAGCAAAGCCGCGCCAGCGCCTTCATCCTGTCGATCGACGACGAAGAGTTTTCGGTCGGCCCCGACCTCGATCCGGCCGTGCTGAGCCTGCGCAGCTTCATCGGCGAGGTGCGTCGCAAGAACGCCGACGTGCCGATCTACATCTACGGCGAGACCAAGACCTCGCGCCACATTCCCAACGACATCCTGCGCGAGCTGCACGGCTTCATCCACATGTTCGAGGACACCCCCGAATTCGTGGCGCGCCACATCATCCGCGAGGCCAAGAGCTATCTTGAAGGCGTGCAGCCGCCGTTCTTCAAGGCGCTGATCGACTACGCCGAAGACGGTTCGTACTCGTGGCACTGCCCGGGCCATTCGGGTGGCGTGGCATTCCTGAAGAGCCCGGTGGGCCAGATGTTCCACCAGTTCTTCGGCGAGAACATGCTGCGTGCCGACGTCTGCAACGCCGTGGAAGAACTGGGCCAGCTGCTCGATCACACCGGCCCGGTGGCGGCCAGCGAGCGCAACGCGGCGCGCATCTTCAATGCCGACCACTGCTTCTTCGTGACCAACGGCACCAGCACCAGCAACAAGATGGTCTGGCACCACACGGTGGCGCCCGATGACGTGGTGGTGGTCGACCGCAACTGCCACAAGTCGATCCTGCACGCGATCATCATGACCGGCGCGATCCCGGTGTTCATGAAGCCCACGCGCAACCACTTCGGCATCATCGGACCGATTCCGAAGAGCGAGTTCGAGCAGAGCGCGATCAAGGCCAAGATCAAGGCCAACCCGCTGCTGGCCGACGTGGACCCGAACAAGGTCAAGCCGCGCGTGATGACGCTCACGCAGTCGACCTACGACGGCGTGATCTACAACACCGAGACCATCAAGAACATGCTCGACGGCTACGTCGACACGCTGCACTTCGACGAAGCCTGGCTGCCGCACGCCGCCTTCCATCCGTTCTACGGTGCGTACCACGCGATGGGCAAGCGCCGCGTGCGCCCGAAGGAATCGCTGGTGTTCGCCACCCAGTCGACGCACAAGCTGCTGGCCGGCATCAGCCAGGCCAGCCACGTGCTGGTGCAGGATTCGCAGAACCGCGCGCTCGACCGCGACCTCTTCAACGAGGCCTACCTGATGCACTCGTCGACCAGCCCGCAGTACGCGATCATCGCGAGCTGCGACGTGGCCGCCGCCATGATGGAGCCGCCCGGCGGCACCGCGCTGGTGGAAGAGAGCATCCTGGAGGCGCTCGACTTCCGCCGCGCCATGCGCAAGGTCGAGGAAGAGTTCGGCAAGGATGAGTGGTGGTTCAAGGTCTGGGGCCCCGAGAAGCTCGTCGACGAAGGCATCGGCCGCGCCGAAGACTGGATCATGACGGGCGAGAAGAACGGCAAGCCGGGCAAGACCAGGAGCAAGAGCAGCAAGTCGCCGCGCAACTGGCACGGCTTCGGCGAGCTGGCCGACGGCTTCAACATGCTCGACCCGATCAAGTCGACCATCGTCACGCCCGGCCTCGACCTCGAGGGCAACTTCGCCGAGACCGGCATCCCCGCCAGCGTGGTGACCAAATTCCTCGCCGAGCACGGCGTGATCGTGGAGAAGACGGGCCTGTACAGCTTCTTCATCATGTTCACCATCGGCATCACCAAGGGCCGCTGGAACACGCTGCTCACGGCGCTGCAGCAGTTCAAGGACGACTACGCGCGCAACCAGCCGATGTGGCGCATCCTGCCCGAGTTCTGCCAGCAGCACCCCGGCTACGAGCGCCTGGGCCTGCGCGACCTGTGCCAGCACATCCACCAGCTGTACGCGCGCTACGACGTGGCGCGTCTCACGACCGAGATGTACCTGAGCGACCTCACGCCGGCCATGAAGCCCAGCGACGCCTTCGCCCACATTGCGCACCGCAAGACCGAGCGCGTGGAGATCGACGAGCTCGAAGGCCGCATCACCACGAGCCTCATCACGCCGTACCCGCCGGGCATTCCGCTGCTGATTCCGGGCGAAGTGTTCAACAAGAAGATCGTCGACTACCTGAAGTTCTCGCGCGAGTTCAACCTGCAGTGCCCGGGCTTCGAGACCGACATCCACGGCCTCGTGGCGCGGATCGACGAGACGGGCAAGAAGCGGTACTACGCGGACTGCGTGCGTCAGCCGGCAAAGTAAGCCGCACAACCAACGGCTCGGGGCCGTTCGTGGAACACCGCGGAACCGGCTTTGCCGGGCCGCAGGTGTTGCCCCCGGCGAGGGGGTTGGCGCAGCGACACGAAGTGCGCGAAGCCTGGGGGAGTGCCTGGTCCTAGCCTTCGCGTATCCGCATGAAGCGGGCGAACTTCGGCAGCCCGCTCGGGTGCGTGCCGTTGTAGCGGTAGGTCACCAGGCTGCCGATCGGCGGCGGTTGATCGCGTTCGGCGTCGGTCAGGCCGGTGCCGAGGCGGAAGCGCAGGCCGCCGGGCATCTCGACCATCAACGCGCCGAGCCGGCCCTGGTGTTTGCCTTTGCCGGGCAGGTGCGCAACGACGCGGGCCTCGGCGTCTTCAAAGGGCTTGACCTTGAGCAGGTCGTTGTTGCGCTCGCCGCGGTACATCGACGCGCCCCGGTGCAGCATCAGGCCTTCGCCACCCATCTTCACGGTCTTGTCGAGCAGCGCCTGCAGCTCTTCGTGCGTGGTCGCGGGCTGCTGCGGCACGGCCATGACCCACGGGGCATCGGTGATCGGCAGCAGCTTGCGTAGCACGGCAAGGCGGGTGTTGAAGTCGCCGCCCTGGGCCGGCAGGTCGAACACCATGAAACGGATTTCCTGCCAGGCGGCATCGTTGGGCGTCTGGCTGCGCACGGTCGACAGCGCGTGATTGAAGCGACCGCGCCCCGCCCACAGTTCGCCGTCGAGCGGCTGCTTGGGCAGCGAGGCGGTGAACCAGATGGGCGCCACGACGGGCTCGCCGCCGCGGGTCCAGAGTTTCTGGCCGTCCCAGTAGCCACGCAGGCCGTCGAACTTCTCGCTGACCCAGTAGCCCGCGAGCGACATGCCGGGGCGGTACACCTCGGCCAGCATCAGGGCGGGCGCGGCCGCGCCCGCGAAGGTGGCATGGCCGAAAAGGGCCGTGCCCAGTCCCGCGAACAGGAGAAGGGAGCGTCGGTTCAACACGGTGAGTGCGCTGGAGTGGAGCGTGGGTGGGCGCCGTGCGCCCGAGGGTGCGAATTACTCCGCCATGCCTCCGACCACGTTGCTGAAGCCGCCGTCGACATAGGTGATCTCGGCGGTCACGCCGCTGGCGAGGTCGCTCAGCAGGAAGGCGGCCACGTTGCCGACTTCCTCGATGGTCACGTTGCGGCCGATGGGCGAAGCGTCGGCCACGGCCGCGAGCATCTTGCCGAAGCCCTTGATGCCGCTCGCCGCGAGCGTCTTGATCGGGCCGGCGCTGATGCCGTTCACGCGCATGCCCTTGGGGCCGAGCGACGCGGCGGTGTAGCGCACCGAGGCTTCGAGCGAAGCCTTGGCCAGGCCCATGGTGTTGTAGTTGGGCAGTGCGCGCGCAGCGCCCAGGTAGGTCAGCGTGAGCAGGGCCGACTTGGCGTTGAGGTAGGGGAGGGCCGCCTTGGCCATGGCCGGGAAGCTGTACGCACTGATGTCGTGCGCGATCTTGAAGCCTTCGCGCGAGAGACCGTCCAGGAAGTCGCCGGAGATCGACTCGCGCGTGGCGAAACCGATGCTGTGCACGAAGCCGTCGAAGGTGGGCCAGGTCTGGGCGAGGTCGGCAAAGAGCTTGTCGATCTGCGCGTCGTCGCTCACGTCGCAGTCAAAAATGAGTTTCGAGCCGAAGTCTGCGGCATATTCGGTGATACGGTCCTTGAATCGCTCGCCGACATAACTGAAGGCGAGTTCCGCGCCCTGGTCGTGACAGGCCTTGGCAATGCCATATGCAATGGAGCGATTGCTCAACACACCGGTGATCAACAGTTTCTTGCCGGAAAGAAAGCCCATGAAGTTGCCTCGTGAAAATCTTGGGCAGAATTCTCGCATGCGAGGTTGGCTGCTCTGGATGTTGGCGCTCCTGGCGCTGCCCTCGTGGGCAGCGCACGGACTGGGCATGGGTTACGAACCCAAGTACCCGGCGTCGTTCACGCATTTCGACTACGTGAATCCCAACGCGCCGAAGGGCGGCGACCTCACGTTGTCGGCCGCCGGCGGCTTCGACAAGCTCAACCCCTTCACCTTGCGCGGCGTGCCGCCGGTGGGCATGGGCTACAGCGCCAACGGCTTCGTGTTCTCGGAGTACGGCCTGCTCTTCGACTCGCTGACCACGCCGAGCGAGGACGAGCCTTTCTCGCAGTACGGCCTGCTGGCCGAAGACATCCAGCTGGCGCCCGACCGCCTGAGCGTCACGTTCCGGCTGAATCCCAAGGCGCGGTTTTCCGACGGCTCGCCGGTGCTCGCGAAAGACGTGAAGTACTCCTTCGACACCCTGCGCAGCAAGGCGGCCGGGCCGACCTTCCGCTCGTACTGGGCCGACATCAAGGAGGCCGTGGTGACGGGCGAGCGCTCCATCCGCTTCGACTTCGTGCGCCAGAACGCCGAACTGCACATGATCATCGGCGGACTGCCGGTGTTCTCCAGCGCCTGGGGCAAGGGCAAGCCTTTCGACCAGATCGTGACTGAGCCGCCGATCGCGAGCGGGCCTTACGCGGTGGACAAGGTCGACTACGGCAAGTTCATCTCGTACCGCCGGCGCCCGGACTACTGGGCCGCCAACCTGCCCGTGCGCAAGGGGATGTTCAACTACGACACGGTGTCGTACCAGTACTTCAAGGACTCGCTCGGCGAGGAAGAATCGCTCAAGGCCGGCGCGCTCGACGCGATGGAAGAGCGCTCGATCATCGCGTGGGTGCGTCGCTACAAGGGACGCCGCTTCGACTCCGGCGAGCTGGTCAAGGAAGAGATCGATCACCGCCGCTTCACGGGCATGCAGGGCCTGGCGCCGAACCTGCGGCAGCCCCGCTTCGCCGACATGCGCGTGCGCAGGGCGCTGGCGCTGGCCTTCGATTTCGACTGGCTCAACGCCCACCTGTTCTACGGACGCCGCGGGCGCACGCAGAGCTACTTCCAGAACAGCAACGACCTCATGGCCCAGCCCACGGTCAGCCCCGAGGAGCAGGCGCTGATCGACAAGCTCAAGAACAGGCAGCGCTATCTCGACAACACCCAGGGCGAGCTGCCGCGCCCCGACAGCAGCGGAGACACCGCCGATGGCCTGCGGCGCAACCTCGTGAAGGCGCAGGCGTTGCTGAAGGAGGCCGGCTGGACCTACCGCGACGGCGCGCTGCGCGACAAGGCCGGCACGCCGTTCGTGATCACCATCGACATCGCCGACCGCAGTTCCAACGTGGTGCTGGCGCCGTATGCGCGCAACCTCGGCAAGCTGGGCATCCGGCTGGAGTACCGCCTGCGCGACCCGAGCCTTTTGAAGAAGAAGCTGGATGACTTCGATTTCGACATGGCCATCAGCCTCGTGGGCGGCTCGTCGAGTCCGGGCAACGAGCTGTACGACGATTTCGGCTCGAAATCGGCGAGCGAGAAGGGCAGCCAGAATCTGAGCGGCATCAGCGATCCGGTGATCGACGAGATCGTCGAGGTGATCGTCAACAGCCATGACCGCGCCTCGCTCGCAGCGGCAGCGCGGCTGCTGGACCGCTACTTGCTCCACCAGCACTACGTGACCCCGATGTACTACGGCAAGCAGTATTTCATTGCCCACAAGCGAAAGCTGCGCCGACCCGACGCGCCCTTGCCGCAGCGCCTGCTGGCAGGCTCGGCGATGCTGACGATGTGGTGGATCGACCCGAGCGCCAAGTAGAAGAACACCCATGGCCGCCTACCTGATCCGACGCCTCCTGCTGATCGTGCCCACGCTGTTCGGCGTGCTGCTGCTCAATTTCGCCATCGTGCAGTTCGTGCCGGGCGGTCCGGCCGAGCAGCTGCTCTCGCAACTCACCAACAAAGAGAACCGCATCTCCGGCGGTCCCACCGGCCGCACGCTCGACGCCAAGCAGGTGGCCGAGATCAAGGCACTGTACGGTTTCGACAAGCCGGCTCCCGAGCGCTTCTGGCAGATGCTCAAGCAGTTCGCGCGCTTCGACCTGGGCAAGAGCTTCTTCCAGAGCAAGGACGTGTGGCAGCTCATCAAGGAGAAGCTGCCGGTGTCGATCAGCCTGGGGCTGTGGACCTTCTTCATCAGCTACCTCATCGCGGTGCCGCTGGGCGTGGCCAAGGCCGTGCGCGCGGGCTCGCGCTTCGACTTCTTCACGACGCTGCTGGTGCTCGTCGGCTATGCCATTCCAGGCTTCGTGCTGGGCGTGGCGCTGCTGGTGATCTTCGGCGGGCAGCTGCAGTGGTTTCCGCTGCGCGGGCTGACCTCGCCGAACTGGGAGTCGCTGAGCTGGGGCGCCCGCATCGTCGACTACCTGTGGCACATCACCTTGCCGGTGACGGCCATGGTGCTGGGCAGCTTCGCGATCACCGCGATGCTCACCAAGAACTCCTTCCTCGAGGAGATCCGCAAGCAGTACGTGCTGACGGCGCGCGCCAAGGGGCTGGCCGAGCGGCAGGTGCTGTGGAAGCACGTGTTCCGCAATGCGCTGATCCCGATCATCACGGGCTTTCCGACGGCGTTCATCGGCGCCTTCTTCTCGGGCGCGCTGCTCATCGAGACGCTGTTCTCGCTCGACGGCATGGGCCTGCTCAGCTACGAGAGCGTGCTGCGGCGCGACTACCCGGTGTTCCTGGGCACGCTTTACTTGTTCACGCTGATCGGGCTGGTGACCAAGCTCATTTCCGATCTTTGCTACGTCTGGGTCGATCCGAGGGTGAAGTTTGACTGAAGCCGCCGCCGTGTCCGTGAGCCCCGGGCGCCGTGCCTGGCGCCGTTTCCGCCGCAACCCACTGGGGTTCTGGAGCCTGGTCGTCTTCTCGACGCTGGTGGTGCTGAGCCTCTTCGCCGACGTGCTCTCCACCGACAAGCCGCTGGTGGTGCGCTATGAAGGCCAGACCTACTTCCCTGTGCTGCGCGACTATTCCGAGAAGACCTTCGGCGGCGACTTCGAAACCCCCGCCGACTACCTCGACCCCTTCATCGAGCAGCGCATCACCCAGGGCGACAACTGGGCGCTGTATGCGCCCAATCGCTACGGCCCGGCCACGCTCAACTACTTCTCGAAGCCGCCGAACCCGGCTGCGCCCTCGCATGAAAACCTGCTCGGCACCGACGAGCGCGGGCGCGACCTGCTGGCCCAGCTGATCTACGGCTTTCGCGTGAGCGTGCTGTTCGCGCTGGCGCTCACGGTGGTCGGCGTGGTGCTGGGCATCGCGACCGGTGCCGTGCAGGGCTTCTTCGGCGGCAAGATCGACCTGACCTTCCAGCGCCTCATCGAGATCTGGAGCGCGATGCCCGAGCTGTACCTGCTGATCATCTTCAGCGCGATCTTCACGCCCAGCGTGTCGCTGCTCTTGATCTTGCTGAGCCTGTTCGGCTGGATGGGACTGTCGGACTACGTGCGCGCCGAGTTTCTGCGCAACCGCCAGATGGACTACGTGCGCGCCGCACGGGCGCTCGGCGTGGGCAACCTGCAGATCATGTGGCGCCACATCCTGCCCAACAGCATGGTGCCGGTCGTCACCTTCCTGCCGTTCCGCATGAGCGCGGCCATCCTCGCGCTGACCTCGCTCGACTTCCTCGGGCTCGGCGTTCCGCCCGGCACGCCGTCGCTCGGCGAACTGCTGAGCCAGGGCAAGGGGAACATCGACGCCTGGTGGATTTCGCTGTCCACCTTCTGCGTGCTGGTCGTCACGCTGATGCTGCTGACCTTCATGGGCGACGCACTGCGCGATGCGCTCGACCCGCGGAAGGCCGACAAATGACGACGATGCGCGACACGAACAACAAACCCCTGCTCGACGTGAAGGGACTGAGCGTCTCGTTCGGCGGCAAGCCGGTGGTGCACGGCATCGACCTGCAGATCGCGGCGGGCGAAAAGCTCGCGCTGGTCGGCGAGTCGGGCTCGGGCAAGACGGTCACGGCGCTCTCGCTGCTGCGGTTGGTGCAGAACGCCGAACTCGCTGGCGTGGCAACCCTGTCGGGCTCGCAAGATCAGCGCGGGGCGCGCGACCTGCTGTCGATTCCTGAGCGCGAGCTGCGCGGCATCCGCGGCAAGGAGATCGCGATGATCTTCCAGGAGCCGATGACCGCGCTCAATGCGCTCTACACCGTGGGCGACCAGATCGCCGAAGTGCTCGAGCTGCACGAAGGGCTGTCGGCGCGCGCCGCGCAAGAGGCGGCCGTGCAGCTGCTGGCTGACACAGGCATCCCCGAGCCGGCACGGCGGGCGAGGGCGTTCCCGCACCAGCTGTCGGGCGGGCAGCGCCAGCGCGCGATGATCGCGATGGCACTGGCCTGCAAGCCGCGCCTGCTGCTGGCCGACGAGCCGACCACGGCGCTCGACGTCACGGTGCGCGCGCAGATCCTCGAACTGCTGGCCGACCTGCAGCGCAAATACGGCATGGCCGTGCTGCTCATCACCCACGACCTGAACCTGGTGCGCCGCTTCGCCGACCGCGTGGCGGTGATGGAGCGCGGCCACATCGTCGAGCACGGCCCGGTCGATACGGTGTTCGAGGCGCCGCAACACGCGTACACCCGCAAGCTGATCGACAGCCATCCATCGCGCGACGTGGCCGAAGCCGCCGTTGACGGCGCAGCGCCGCCGGTGCTCGAAGCGCGGGCGCTGCGCGTGAGCTATCCGGTGCCGCGCCCCGGTTTTGCGGGCTGGTTCCGCAAGGGCGAGTTCGTCGCCGTGCAGGGCGCTGATTTCCGGATCGCCCCGGGTGAAACGCTGGGCGTGGTCGGCGAATCGGGCTCGGGCAAGTCGACGCTGGCGCTGGCCGCGTTGGGCCTGCTCAAGCACCAGGGCGAGCTGCAGGTGACGGGGAAGGGCTGGGCGGTGGACCGCGCCTGCGACCTCGCGCTGCGTCGCACGATGCAGGTGGTGTTCCAGGATCCGTTCTCGTCGCTGTCGCCGCGCATGACGGTGGAGCAGATCGTGGGCGAGGGACTGCGCGTGCATGTGCCCGAGCTCGACACCGCCGCGCGCCGGGTGCGCGCGCTCGCGGCGCTGGCCGACGTGGGGCTGAGCGAGGCGCAGTTTCCCGCGCTGCTCGACCGCTATCCGCACGAGTTCTCTGGCGGACAGCGTCAACGCCTGGCGATCGCCCGGGCGCTCATCGTCGATCCGCGGTTGCTGGTGCTCGACGAGCCCACGAGCGCACTCGACGTGACCATCCAGAAGCAGGTGCTCGGCCTGCTGCAGCGGCTGCAGCGCGAACGAGGGCTGAGCTACCTGCTGATCACGCACGACGTCGAGGTGATCCGCGCCATGGCGCACCAGGTCATCGTGATGAAGGACGGCGCGATCCTCGAATCCGGACCGGCCCTGCGCGTTCTCGATGCCCCCGAGCATCCCTACACACAGAAGCTGGTGGCCGCGGCGCTGCTGGAATAAAAACACGGAGATCGCAAGCAATGTCGGGAATCGGACACGACCGGCGCGGCGCCTGGCGCGCGGCGCTGGCCTGCATGGTCACGCTGGCAGTGGCCATGGGCCTGGGGCGCTTTGCCTTCACGCCCATGCTGCCCATCATGCTGAGCGAGGGAAAACTCGAGCTGGCCGGCGGTGGGCTATTGGCCTCTCTTAATTACCTGGGCTATTTCTTTGGCGCGGTCAGTTGCGCGGCCATCGGCATCAAGGCGTCGAGTATGGTGCGCGGCGGCCTGCTGGCCACGGCGGCGCTGTTGGTCGGCATGGGAGTGCTGCACAGCTTCATCGGATGGGGCGTGCTGCGCGCAGCGGCCGGGGTGATGAGCGCCTGGGTCTTCGTGTTCGCTTCGGGCTGGGGGCTGCGCCGGCTGGCGGAGACGAACGCGCCCATGCTGGCCGGCGTGATCTATACGGGGCCGGGCATCGGGATCGCCATGACCGGGCTGCTGGGCGGTGCGCTCGGTCGTTGGGGTTCGGAGGCGGGCTGGATCGGGCTCGGGTTGCTGGCCGTGGTGCTGATCGCCGTGATCTGGCGGGTGTTCGACGATGGCGAGCGGGTGGCAACGGCGACCGGCGGGGCGGCTGCCGTCCCGGTCGCGGCCGCTGGCGCCGCCGGATCGGCCTCGGCGCGCAGCGATGCGATCTGGCTGGTCGCGCTCTATGGACTGGCAGGCTTTGGTTACATCATTACGGCCACCTTTCTGCCAGTGATCGCCCGGCAGGCGCTCCCGGGGTCGCCGTGGCCGGATTTCTTCTGGCCGTTGTTCGGCGCGGCCATCATTCCGGGTGCATTGATCGGCGCCCGCGCCCCGGTGCATTGGGACAACCGGCTGCTGCTGGCCGCAGCCTATGCATTGCAGGCGCTCGGCGTCGTGTTTTCGGTGGTCTGGCCGACCATTGCAGGTTTTGCAGTGGGTAGCCTGTTGCTCGGCATGCCTTTCACCGCGATCACGCTTTTCGCCATGCGGGAGGCCCGCCGGCTGCGCGGTAACGCGGCGGCCGGGCTGATCGGCTATGCCACGGCGTCCTACGGGGTGGGGCAGATCATCGGGCCGCTGTTTGCCGCGCCACTGGCGCAGCGCACCGGCTCTTTCCAGCTGCCTTTGCTGGTGGCGGCGGCTGCTTTGGCGCTGGGCGCGGTGCTGTTTGCCGTGGTCTGGTCGAAATACAGGCGCCCGTTGGCCGTTTGAATAGCGGATGCCCTTCATTTATGCACGCGAATAGCATATAATTCGAGGCTCACGACCAAACGGGCGGGTACCAACCGCCCGTTTTTTTTGGTCTATGCATTCTCAAGCAGCAATTATTTGGCGTCGTGGCATCCGTGGTGGGCGGGTGCTGCGGCTTGGGCATTGATTCAGAAGGCGCTTTCAAACACGTGGCATTGCAGCAAACAGTAGAACAAACCGTGGCCGGTCTCGGCTACGACCTGGTCGAGGTCGAGCGCTCGGCCGGTGGATTGCTGCGCGTGACGATTGATTTGCCCTGGACGCCCCCCACCTCCGAAGCTGTGGCGGCCGGCACGCCCGAGCCCTTCGTGACGGTGGAAGACTGCGAGAAGGTGACGCGCCAGCTGCAATTCGCGCTGGAAGTCGATGCGGTCGATTACAAGCGGCTCGAGGTCTCCTCGCCCGGTATCGACCGACCCTTGCGCAATGAACAGGATTTCGAGCGATTCGTGGGCGCGGTGATCGACATCACCCTCAAGGCGCCCATGGGCGCTGCCGCGGCGGGCCAGGTGTCGGCCACGCGCAAGAAGTTTCGCGGCACGCTGGAGCGTGCGGAGAGCGGTTCGGGCTGGCAGCTCGTATGGAGCGACGAGGCCAAGATCAAGCCCGGTCAAAAAGTGAGCAAGAAGCGCACGCCTGCACCGTTGCATGCGCTGGGCTTCGTATTGGACGAGCTGCGTGATGCGCGGCTCGCGCCGATTGTGAATTTCAAGGGCCGCAAGGCCAAAACCCAACCGGGTTTTTCGGATATTGACGACGGAACGAGTGTTCCGGACTGAACAAGAGGAGTGGTGGCATGAATCGCGAAATGTTGATGTTGGTGGATGCGATCTCGCGCGAGAAGAACGTCGAGCGCGACGTGGTCTTCGGCGCGGTCGAATCCGCACTGGCGCAAGCCACCAAGAAGCTCCATCAGGGTGATGTGGATATCCGCGTGGCAGTCGATCGCGACAGCGGCGACTACGAAACTTTCCGTCGTTGGCACGTCGTTCCCGACGAAGCCGGCCTGCAGCTGCCCGACCAGGAGATCCTGCTCTTCGAGGCCAAGGAAGAGATGTCCGACATCGAAGTCGGCGAGTACATCGAGGAAGCGGTGGACTCGGTGCCGATCGGCCGCATCGGCGCCATGGCTGCCAAGCAGGTGATCCTGCAGAAGATCCGCGACGCCGAGCGCGAGATGCTGCTCAACGACTTCATGTCGCGCGGCGACAAGATCTTCGTGGGCACCGTCAAGCGCCTGGACAAGGGCGACATCATCGTGGAAGCCGGGCGCGTCGAAGGCCGCCTGCGCCGCAGCGAGATGATCGCCAAGGAAAACCTGCGCAACGGCGACCGCGTGCGGGCCATGATCATGGAGGTCGACCTGACGCTGCGCGGCGCGCCGATCATCCTGTCGCGCTCGGCCCCCGAGTTCATGATCGAGCTGTTCCGCCAGGAAGTGCCCGAAATCGAACAAGGCCTGCTCGAAATCAAGAGCTGCGCCCGCGACCCCGGTTCGCGCGCCAAGATCGCCGTGCTCTCGCATGACAAGCGTGTCGACCCGATCGGCACCTGCGTCGGCGTGCGCGGCACCCGCGTCAACGCCGTCACGAACGAACTCGCCGGCGAGCGCGTGGACATCGTGCTGTGGAGCGAAGACCCGGCCCAGTTCGTGATCGGCGCCCTGGCACCTGCGAACGTCTCGTCGATCGTGGTCGACGAAGAAAAGCACGCCATGGACGTGGTGGTCGACGAGGAAAACCTCGCCATCGCCATCGGCCGCGGCGGCCAGAACGTGCGCCTGGCTTCCGACCTCACCGGTTGGAAGATCAACATCATGGACGCGAACGAGTCGGCCCAGAAGCAGGCCGTCGAGACCGATGCCAGCCGCAAGCTCTTCATGGAAAAGCTCGATGTCGACGAAGAAATCGCCGACATCCTGATTTCGGAAGGTTTCAACAGCCTCGAAGAAGTGGCCTACGTGCCGATTTCCGAGATGCTTGAGATCGAGGCCTTCGACGAAGACACCATCAATGAGCTGCGCGCCCGTGCAAAGGATGCGCTGCTGACCATGGAAATCGCCAAGGAAGAAGGTGTCGAGACCGTTTCGCAGAACCTGCGCGACCTCGAAGGCCTCAATCCCGACCTGATTCCGCAGCTGGCTGAAGCGGGTGTGAACACCCGTGACGACCTGGCCGACCTCGCGGTCGATGAACTCACCGAAATCACCGGCCTGAGCGCCGATGACGCCAAAGCCCTCATCTTGAAAGCCCGCGAACATTGGTTCGCCGGCCAAGAGTGACGGTATGGAGGCACGAAAGCAATATGTCCAGTACCACTGTCGCCGAGTTCGCGAACGAGCTCAAGAAGACTCCCGAAACCTTGCTTGACCAGCTCAAGAGCGCAGGCGTGCCCAAAGCGGCCGCCACCGATGCACTCACGGAGGCCGACAAGCAGCGCTTGCTCGGTTTCCTGAAGGCCAGCCACGGCACGGCCGAGCCCGAGCGCAAGAAGATCACGCTGACCAAGAAGTCGACCAGCGAGATCAAGCAGGCCGATGCCACCGGCCGCGCCCGCACCATCCAGGTCGAGGTGCGCAAGAAGCGCACCTTCATCCAGCGAGATGAGGGTCACCCGGCCACGGCCGAGAGCTCGCAGCAGCAGGCGGCCGAAACGTCCGCCGCACCGAGCGCACCTCAGATCGACGAAGCCGAACTGGCCCGTCGCGAGGAAGACGCACGCCGCCAGGCCGAGCTGATCCGCCGCCAGGAAGAAGAGCTGGCCGAGAAGCGTCGCCAGCGCGAAGAAACCGAAGCCCGCGAACGCGAGCAGGCCGAGAAGGCCGAGCGCGCAGAGCAGGCCGAGCAGGAAGCTGCACGTCTCAACGCCGAGAAGAAGGCCGCTGAAGCCGCTGCTGCGTCCGCCAAGGAAGCTGCGAAGCAGCCGGTGGCTGCCCCCGCCGCGCCGGCCGCCGTTGCTGCCGCCGCCGCTGCCGCAGAAACCGCTGCCGCCGCTGAAAAGCAGGCTGCCGACACGAAGCTGGCCGCGCAAAACGCTGCGAACCAGGCCAAGGAAGACGCCAAGGCCAAGGCCGCTGCTGAATCGAAGGCCCGTGCCGACGAAGAGGCTGCCCGCGCCAAGGACCTCGACGAGCGTCGCCGCAAGGCCCTCGCCGAAGCCGAGGCCATCCGCGCCATGATGAACGCACCGGCCCGCGTGCTGGTGCCGCACAAGGCGCCCGAGAAGCCGCAACCCGAAAAGTCGGCGGTCAAGGGCACGCTGCACAAGCCGGCCACGCCGCCCGCACGTCCTGGCGCGCCTGCCGCGGCAGGCGCAGCGGCAGCACCCGGCGCAGCCGGTGCAGGCAAGGAAGTCAAGTCCGCCAAGCTCTCGTCGAGCTGGGCCGGCGATCCTGCCAAGAAGAAGGAAATCAAGACCCGCGGCGATGCCAGCGGCGGTGTCGGTCGCGGCAACTGGCGCGGAGGCCCGCGCGGCCGTCGCGGCAACGACCGTGGCGGTCACGACGAGCAGCACGCACCGGCCGCACCGGTCGAGGCGCGCATTCTGGAAGTGCACGTGCCCGAGACCATCACGGTCGCCGAGCTCGCGCACAAGATGGCCGTGAAGGCACAGGAAGTCATCAAGCAGCTGATGAAGCTGGGCATGATGGCGACCATCAACCAGTCGCTCGACCAGGACACCGCGATGATCATCGTGGAGGAAATGGGCCACAACGCGGTGGTTGCCGCGCTGGACGACCCGGAAGCCTTCACCGACGAGGACGTGTCGGCGCAACAGGCGGAAGCCCTGCCGCGCGCACCGGTCGTGACCGTCATGGGTCACGTCGACCACGGCAAGACCTCGCTGCTGGACTACATCCGCCGCGCCAAGGTCGCTGCGGGCGAAGCCGGCGGCATCACGCAGCACATCGGTGCGTACCACGTCGAAACCGAACGCGGCATGGTGTCGTTCCTCGACACCCCGGGTCACGAGGCGTTCACCGCCATGCGTGCCCGCGGTGCGCAGGCCACCGACATCGTGATCCTGGTGGTGGCGGCCGACGACGGCGTCATGCCCCAGACCAAGGAAGCCATCAAGCACGCCAAGGCGGCCGGTGTGCCGATCGTGGTTGCCATCAACAAGGTGGACAAGCCCGACGCCAACCTGGACCGCGTGAAGCAGGAACTGGTGGCCGAAGAAGTCGTGCCTGAAGAGTACGGCGGCGACGTGCCGTTCGTGCCCGTGTCCGCCAAGACGGGCCAGGGCATCGACGACCTGCTCGAGCAGGTGCTGTTGCAGGCCGAAGTGCTGGAACTCAAGGCGCCGGTCGAAGCCGCCGCCAAGGGCCTGGTCATCGAAGCGCAGCTCGACAAGGGCCGCGGCCCGGTCGCGACGGTGCTGGTGCAGTCCGGCACGCTCAAGACCGGCGACGTGGTGCTGGCCGGTTCGACCTATGGCCGCGTGCGCGCCATGCTGGACGAAGACGGCAAGGCCACCAAGTCGGCAGGTCCGTCGATCCCGGTCGAAATCCAGGGTCTGACCGAAGTGCCGCAAGCGGGCGACGAGTTCATGGTGATGGCCGACGAGCGCCGTGCGCGCGAAATCGCCACCTACCGTGCCGGCAAGTTCCGCAACACCAAGCTGGCGAAGGCGCAAGCCGCGAACCTGCAGAACATGTTCACCGACCTGTCGGCGGGCGAAGTGCAGACGCTGCGCATCATCATCAAGGCCGACGTGCAGGGCTCGCAGGAAGCACTGGCCCAGTCGCTGCTCAAGCTGGCGACCGAAGAAGTCAAGGTGCAGATCGTGTACGCCGGCGTCGGCGGCATCAGCGAAAGCGACATCAACCTCGCGATCGCGTCGAAGGCTGTGGTCATCGGCTTCAATGTGCGGGCCGATTCCGGTGCGCGCAAGCTGGCCGAAGGCAACGGCGTGCAGCTGAACTACTACAGCATCATTTACGACGCCGTCGACGAGATCAAGGTCGCGATGTCGGGCATGCTGGCACCGGAGCGCCGCGAAGAGATCATCGGCTCGGCCGAGATCCGCACGGTGTTCGTGGCTTCGAAGATCGGCACTGTGGCCGGCTCGTACGTCACTTCGGGCTCGGTCAACCGCAGCGCGCATTTCCGCCTGCTGCGCGACAACGTGGTGATCTACACCGGCGAAGTCGACTCGATCAAGCGCATGAAGGACGATGTCCGCGAAGTCCGCGAAGGTTTTGAGTGCGGTATCAAGCTCAAGAACTACAACGACATCAAGGAAGGCGATCAGCTCGAGTTCTTCGAAATCAAGGAGATTGCGCGTACGTTGTGACGCGCGCCGCGATATCGAGCTCATTGCCGCGTTGCAGCCGTCTTGCCGTACTGAAGTACTGTCTGCGACGGCGCGCCTTGCACTGAGCCCGATCTCGCGACGCTAGTGATTGATCAAATGCCCAAAAGAAAAGCAGCCGCACCCAACCGTGCCTTCAAGGTCGCCGATCAGATCCAGCGGGATCTGACGGAGTTGATCGCGCGCGAGTTGAAGGACCCGCGCGTGGGCATGGTCACGATCCAGGCGGTCGAGGTCACGCCCGACTATGCGCACGCGAAGATCTTCTTCAGCCTGCTCACAGGCGACGTGGCCGAGACCACCGAAGCGCTGAACCAGGCCGCAGGCTTTCTGCGCAACGGCCTGTTCAAGCGCCTGCACATCCACACCGTGCCGACGCTGCACTTCCTGTTCGACCGCACCACCGAGCGTGCGGCCGACATGAATGCGCTCATCGCACAGGCCGTTGCTTCGCGCTCGAAAGACGACTAGCGATGAACGCGCCACGCACACGGGTGCAGCGGCGCCCTGTGCATGGGGTGTTGCTGCTCGACAAGCCGCTGGGGTTTTCCAGCAACCAGGCCTTGCAAAAGGCCAAGTGGTTGCTGCGCGCCGAAAAAGCGGGCCATACCGGCACGCTCGATCCGCTCGCCACAGGCGTGCTGCCGCTTTGTTTCGGCGCCGCCACCAAATTCAGTCAATTGCACCTCGACGCCGACAAGACGTACGAGGCGATTGCGCGCCTGGGCGTCAAGACGTCCACCGGTGACGCCGAGGGCGAGGTGATCGCCGAGCGCCCGGTGCAGGTTTCGCCAGAAGACCTGGCTCGCGTCGAAGCGCTGTTTACAGGCCCGATCCGCCAGGTGCCGCCGATGCACAGCGCGCTCAAGAAAGACGGCAAGGCGCTGTACGAGTACGCCCGCGAAGGCATCGAGATCGAGCGCGCGCCCCGCGACGTCGTCATTTACAAGCTCGCACTGACGCGGCTGGACGACACAAGCATCCGCATCGTTGCGAGCGTGAGCAAGGGCACCTACATTCGCACCCTGGGCGAAGACATCGGCGAGGCACTGGGCTGCGGCGCGCACCTGACCTTCCTGCGCCGCACGGCCACGGGCGGTTTCGGGCAGGCGCAGTGCGTCTCGATCGAGGCGCTCGAAGCCATGACCGAAGACGAGCGCCTGGCACGCCTGTTGCCTGCCGAAGCGCTGGTCGAGGGCCACAGCCGCGTCACGCTCGCCGCCGAAGATGCGGCACGTTTTCTTTCGGGCCTGCGCCGCCGCGGCGGCTGGGCCGATGCCGAAGCGGTGGCCGTGTTCGGCACCGACCCGCAGGCGTTCCTGGGCACCGCCCATGTGAGCGCTGGCGAACTGATCCCGGGGCGCTTGCTGAACCCCATCGAAATTCAGCAAATTCTTTTGAACGCACCACAGACCGAAGCGACACCATGAGTACCAAGCAAATCCGCAATATCGCCATCATTGCCCACGTGGACCATGGCAAGACCACCATGGTCGACCAGCTGCTGCGCCAGTCGGGCACCTTCGCCGAGCACGAGAAGGTCGTCGACACGGTGATGGACAACAACGCGATCGAAAAAGAGCGCGGCATCACCATTCTTGCCAAGAACTGCGCCGTGACCTGGGAAGGCACGCACATCAACATCGTCGACACCCCGGGCCACGCGGACTTCGGCGGTGAAGTGGAACGCGCGCTGTCGATGGTCGACGGCGTGGTGCTGCTGATCGACGCGCAGGAAGGCCCGATGCCCCAGACGCGTTTCGTGACCAAGAAGGCACTGGCCCTGGGCCTGAAGCCGATCCTGGTCGTGAACAAGGTCGACAAGCCGGGTGCCAACCCCGACAAGGTCGTCAACGCCGCTTTCGACCTGTTCGACAAGCTCGGCGCGACCGACGAACAGCTCGACTTCCCCGTGGTGTACGCCTCGGGCATCAACGGCTGGTCGTCGCTCGAAGAAGGCGCAGCCGGTGAGCAGTGGGGCCCCGACATGTCGGCCCTGTTCAACACCATCCTGAAGCACGTGCCGTCGCAAAAGGGTGATCCGAACGCGCCGCTGCAGCTGCAGATTTCCGCGCTCGACTTCTCGACTTTCGTCGGCCGCATCGGCGTGGGCCGCATCAGCCAGGGCACGCTCAAGCCCATGACCGACGTGCTGGTCATGGAAGGTCCGGACGGCAAGACCGTCAAGGGCCGCGTCAACCAGGTGCTGACCTTCCAGGGCCTGGACCGCGTGCAATCGACCGAAGCCGGCCCCGGCGAAATCGTGCTGATCAACGGCATCACCGACATCGGCATCGGCGTCACCGTGACCGACAAGGACAAGCCAGCGCCGCTGCCCATGCTCAAGGTCGACGAACCGACCCTGACCATGAACTTCTGCGTGAACACCAGCCCGCTGGCCGGCCGCGAAGGCAAGTTCGTCACCAGCCGCCAGATCTGGGACCGCCTGCAAAAGGAACTGCAGCACAACGTGGCACTGCGCGTGAGCGAGACCGACGAAGAAGGCATCTTCGAAGTCATGGGCCGCGGCGAACTGCACCTGACCATCCTGCTGGAAAACATGCGCCGCGAAGGCTATGAAATGGCCGTGTCGAAGCCGCGCGTGGTGTTCCGCACCGTGAACGGCGAGAAGCACGAGCCCATCGAATTGGTCACGGCCGACATCGAGGAAACCCACCAGGGCGGCGTGATGCAGGCACTGGGCGAGCGCAAGGGCGAACTGGTCAACATGGAACCGGACGGCCGTGGTCGCGTGCGCCTGGAGTACCGCATTCCGGCGCGTGGCCTGATCGGCTTCACGAATGAATTCCTGAACCTGACGCGCGGCTCGGGCCTCATCAGCAACATCTTCGACAGCTACGAAGCCCACAAGGGCGAGATCGGCAGCCGCAAGAACGGCGTGCTGATCTCGATGGACGACGGTGAAATCTTCACCTACGCGCTGGGTAAGCTGGACGACCGCGGCCGCATGTTCGTGAAGGCGAACGATCCGGTGTACGAAGGCATGATCGTCGGCATCCACAGCCGCGACAACGACCTCGTGGTGAACGCCACGCGCACCAAGCAGCTGACCAACTTCCGCGTGAGCGGCAAGGAAGACGCGATCAAGATCACGCCCCCGATCGACCTCACGCTGGAATACGGCGTCGAGTTCATCGAGGACGACGAGCTGGTCGAAATCACGCCCAAGAGCGTGCGCCTGCGCAAGCGTTTCCTGAAGGAAAGCGACCGCAAGCGCGCCGGCCGCGACACGTCGAACGGCTGATCGCCTTCGATCGGCCATGCGCCTGACGCACGGCGCCGCAGTCGGGCTGATGGCCGTCGTGACCCTCATGTGGGGCACGGCGGGCGTCGTCACACGGCACCTCGCGCAGGCCCACAGTTTCGAGATCACCTTCTGGCGCAGCTTCTTCACGATGCTGGCGCTGCTGGTGATCTTGCCGCTTTGGCGGGGGCGTGCGGTGTTCTCGCAGCTTCGCCGAGGCGGGCAGTCGCTCTGGATCTCGGGCGTCTGCTGGGCCGTGATGTTCACGGCCTTCATGGTGGCGCTGACCCTCACCTCCACCGCGAGCGTGCTGGTCACGATGTCGCTCGGGCCGCTCTTCACCGCGCTCGCTGCGCGTCTCTTCATCGGGCACAAGCTGCCCGCACGCACCTGGGCGGCCATCGTGGTCGCCGGGCTGGGTATCGGCTGGATGTACGGCACGCAGCTGCTGGGCGGTGGCGGCGGGTCGCTCGCCGGCACGCTGGTGGCGCTGTGCGTGCCGCTGGCGGGCGCGACGCAATGGACCGTGGTCCAGCATGCGCACGCCAAGGGGCAGGAGGTCGACCTCGTGCCCGCGGTGCTGATTGGCGCTGCCATCTCCGCGCTCGTCACTTTGCCGCTGGCCTGGCCGTTCCGCGCCGGCCTGCATGACCTGGGGCTGCTGGCCTTCCTCGGTGTCTTTCAGCTGGCGATTCCCTGCGTGCTCTCGGTGCTGTGCGCGCAGGTTCTCAAAGCGCCCGAGGTGGCGTTGCTGGCGCTGCTCGAGGTGATCTTCGGCATCGCATTGGCCTGGCTCGGCGCGGGCGAAACGCCCGCGGCCAGCGTGCTGACGGGCGGCGTGCTGGTGATCGGGGCGCTGGTGTTCAACGAGCTGCTCGCGCTGCGCGGGCGCCGCACCACACTGGCGGACAGCGCGCTGCCGGGCGCGCACTGACGCACAGCGGCCCTTAGCGGCCGAAGAAGTACCAGCCGATCACGATCACGACGGCCACCACGATCATTCCGAAATTGCGCCAGCTGGCTTGTTGGCTGCGCGCGAACTCTTTGAGCATGTCGGCGGTCTCCTGCTCGTCGGCGGCGACGATCGCCTGAGCCTCGTCGAGGATGCGCCGATGGTCGGCTGCCGTCGCAAAGGCTGGCTCGGCGGCGACACGGGCGCGGAGCGCCTCGAACGGTTCCGTATCGAGCAGACCGTCGGTCACCAGCCAGCCCAGCGCGGGCCCCAGGGCGGCGGGCGCGCCGGTGAGGGGCGCGGCACTCAGCGCCAGGTCGCGGGTCTCGGTGTCGATCAGTCCTTCGTTGAACAGCGCGACCACGGCCTCGTGCGTGATGCCGGTCGTGCCGATCTCCAGCAGGTCCTCCGCGTCCCAGGCGATGTCTTCCGCGTCGGTGAACGCTGCGTCGGCGGGCGATGCGGCTTCGATGCGGTCCACGGCGGCATCGACTTCTTCCTCGGTGATCAGGTTCTTGAGGCGCATCCAGGCCAGGGCGTGCGCGGGGCCGGGAATCGGCGGCAGGGCGGGGGCCTCGGGGTGCGCGAGCGCGGCATCGTGCTGCGCGTCGGTGATGAGGCCGTGGGACAGAAGCGCCTGGAAGGCATCCGGGTGGGTGTCGGCAAAAGTCATCGGGCCATTCTGCCGTGCGCGCCCATGAAAAAAGCCCCGGCGGATGCCGAGGCTTGGGTCGCTGAAAGCGCCGGTTCAGACCGACGCCATCACTTCAGCGGCATCAGGGACGGGCGACCTTCCAGGCGCCGTTGGCCACGCCGTCGCCGGTCTTGTCACCGGCCTTGGTGTCCTTGGCCCAGTAGTACAGCGGCCAGCCCTTGTAGGCCCACTGCTTCTTGCCGTCTTCACGCACGACGATGGTGTAGCCGCCCATGGGCTTGGCGGCATCGGCCACGCCGAGCGGCGGCCAGTTGGTGGCGCATTGGCCGTTGCAGGCCGAGGTGCCGGCGTTGGCGGTGTCACGGGCGAAGGTGTAGAGCGTCATGCCGTTCGGGCCGACCAGCACGCCGTCGGCGGTGCGGGTGGGCGTGTCGGGCGCTCCAGCGGTCTTGGTGGACATGCCACCGCAGCCGGCGAGCAGAGCCGCTGCGAGGATCGAGGCGCTGAGCAATTTCATGCAGTTTCTCCTTCAGTTGAAAAATCAATCGCGAAAACAAGCCAGGTGAATGCGCGAACCGGCAGTTTATGCCGTCGCTACGATAACTCGCGGTAGGCCAGGGTCGCGAGTCTCAACAGCGCATCGCGCGGCAGGCGACCGGCCACGGCGTAGCCGAAACCCCGGTCGATCCAGTAAAAGCTCGGCACGGCGCCGTCCGAGGTGAAGCGGAAGGCGGTTTCGCGCGAGGCTGCGGCGTCCGCGGACTGCGCGTCGAGCGTGCCGATGTAGAGCGTGATGCGTTCGCCCGCCGCATCCTCGAACATGAACTGGGCGCGCGCGCCGGTTTCGCCGGGCAGCAGGCGCCCGCCGACCAGCGTGTAGCCGAGCGGGGACAGGTCGGGCACCTTGAGCGGATGGTCGAGGCGCTTGGACAGCCACTGCACGAGGTGCTGCTGCTCGGCGGCGGCCACTTCGACGGGGTGCCGTTTTTCGGGCGTGTAGACGACGTGGGCCACCGAGGCGTCGCGGACGAATTCGCGCACGGCCGGTGCGCGGGCCAAGGTCGCGCCAGAGGCGCGCGGCGCGCCCGACCATTGGGCATTGCCGAGCCAGCCCGCGGTGAAGGCGATGAGCAGGCCGGCGGCCATGCCGCCCCAGCGCAGCCAGGGGGCAGAGCGACCGGTCTCGGCACGACGCCGTTCGAGCACGCCCATCAGCGGCGCAGGCGCGGGCTCATCGAGCAGACCGCCATGCAGGCGGCGCAAGGCGTCCCGCTGGGCATGCCAGGCTGCCACGCGGGCCGCCACGGCCGGATCGCGCGCGATGGCATCTTCGACCACTTCACGGCGTTCCGGCGGCAGCTGGCCGTCGACCCAGGCGTGCAGCTCGTCGTCGGTAGGGGGCAGGGTGGGGCGGTTCATGGCGAGAGCTTCAAATCACTTGAGGCGGCGCAGGCCAGGGCGGCTGGGCGCGGCGGCGCCGTCCATCAGTTCCTTCAGGCGATGGCGGGCCCGCGAGAGGCGCGACATCACGGTGCCGATCGGGATGCCGAGCACTTTTGCGACTTCGGCATAGGACAGGTCTTCGAGCGTCACCAGCAGCAGCACGGCGCGTTGCTCCTCGGGCAGCTGCATCAGGCAGCGCTGCAGGTCGAGCCCGAGGCCCGGGTCGCGGCCCGGATCGGAACCCCTTTGCAGCAGCTCAGGAGCCACATCGTCCAGCGGCACGACCGCATGCGGCGGCGGCCGGCGCCGCACCTGGCTGGCGAAGAGGTTGTGCATGACCGTGAAGAGCCAGGCGCGCAGGTCGCTGCCCACCACCCAGAGCCGCCACTTGCCGCAGGCGCGCTCGAGCGTGTCCTGCACCAGGTCGTCGGCCGCCCAGGCATCGCCCGTCAGCGCGCGCGCATAGCGGCGCAAGCTCGGGATGTGGTCGATCAGCAGGCGGACGTCCATGGGCAGCGATGGCAGGGCGGCTCAGCGCCCGGCAGACCCGGCAATGGAGCGGACAACAACAGCAGGCAACGGCGGCATGGAACACTCCTGGGCGATGGTGTCGTCACCGGCACGGTCCGATGTCGACAACCGCACAAACGCCACGGGGGCGTCTTTTATTCCCTGCGCGCGAAAAGAAAAAGAATCAGCGGTTGCGGCTCTTCATGGCGCGCTCGACTTCGCGCTTGCCTTCGCGGTCCTTGATGGTGTCGCGCTTGTCGTGCTCGGCCTTGCCCTTGGCCAGTGCGATGTCGCACTTCACCTTGCCGGCCTTCCAGTGCAAATTGAGCGGCACCAGCGTGTAGCCCTTTTGTTCGACCTTGCCGACGAGGCGCTTGATCTCTTCCTTGTGCAGCAGCAACTTCTTGGTGCGGATCGAGTCAGGATTGACGTGCGTCGAGGCGCTCTTGAGCGGGTTGATCTGCAGGCCCACGACGAACAGCTCGCCGTCGCGGATCACCACGTAGCCGTCGGTCAGCTGCACCTTGCCTTCGCGCAGCGATTTGACTTCCCAACCCTCGAGGACCATGCCGGCCTCGAAGCGTTCTTCGAAGAAATAGTTGTAGGCGGCCTTCTTGTTGTCGGCGATGCGGGAGGAGGTGTCTTGTTTCTTGGTGGCCATGGCTCGAGAAGTTGGGGGCGCATGGCTTCAATACAATCCGTCGCGCACGCGGTGCCGATTCTATGAAAACAGTCCACAAGTCCGTCCTCATCTGGTACAGCGCCGAAGAAATGTACGCGCTCGTCACCGATGTGGCGAAGTACCCGCAGTTTTTGCCCTGGTGCGACAAGTCGCGCGTCATCGAGCAGGACGAGGCCGGCATGACCGCCGAAGTCGGCCTGGCCTTTGCCGGGCTGCACCAGAGTTTCACCACCCGCAACACCCACATCCCCGGCCGCGAGGTCCAGCTGAAGCTGGTTGACGGGCCGTTCTCCAACCTCGATGGCACCTGGAAATTCCACCCCGTGGGCGAGCAGGGCGAACGCGCCTGCCGCGTCGAACTGCAGATGAGCTACGGCTTCAGCAACTTCGCATTGCAGGCCCTGGTGGGGCCGGTGTTCGACACCATTGCGTCGAGCCTGGTCGAGGCCTTCGTCAAGCGCGCCGAACAGGTCTACGGCGAAGGCTGATGGCCGACAGCCGCATTGAGGTCACGCTGAGCTGTTCGCCGGCGGCGCGCGAGGTGTTCGAGCAGGCTCTGCAGCTCGCGCCCGGCACCGCGGTGAGCGAGGCGGTGAAGGCCAGCGACCTCATGCAACGCTTTCCCGATCTGGACTGGCGGCACACGATGACGCCCGGTGTCTGGGGCCGGGCGGTGGCGTGGGAACAGCTGTTGAAGGACGGTGACCGCATCGAGCTGTGCCGTCCGCTCACGGTCGATCCGAAGGTGGCGCGCCGTGAACGCTTCCAGCGTCAGGGCGCGCGGGGCACGGGCCTGTTCGCGAACAAGCGCAAGGGTGGCAAGGACGGCTATTGAGCCGCCTGCACTGGGCGAGTCGGCGGCTTACTTACTTGCAGTCGCTGTCGATGACCGACTGAACCCGCTTCTGCTCGGCTGCGCGCGCAGCGTCGTCCATGATTTCGCGCTCGCCCTTGGCGTTGACCTTGGCAAGGCGGATGCCACTGTCGATCGTGGCCTTGCCCTCGCGTGCGCGGGCACAGCTCTCGGCCTTGGCCTTGGCGACCTTTGCTGTTTCAGCCGCTTCCTTGGCCTTCTGCTCGGCCTCGGCCTTCTTGGTCTTTTCCTCGAGTTCCTTGTCCACGCCCGTGGGCTTGGGGGCTGCCGCCGTCTCGCTGCTTCCCTCGGCGGCCGGCGTGACCGGGGCGGGTGCGCGGGCTGACGGCGAAGGGCCGGCGCGGCGCAGGATGTTTTTCTCGGGGATGTCGGTGGGCGGCGGCTGGTCGCTGAAGACCTTCTTGCCGCTGTTGTCGACCCATTGCCATTGCGCGCTCGCCGAGAGCGGCAGCGCGCACGCGCAACCCAATACCAGCCAATGCAGGAAATTCATGCGCGGAGTTTAGCTGCGCCTTACGTTTGGCAACATCCGTAGTCGGCGGTTTTGCAACGGTCAGAAAAAACCCGTGCCGGCGAAGCGGGCGGAGCCCTCGTTACAATCCGTCTTTTGGAGCCTCACCCATGCGCCTTCTAGGCAAAGCGCTCACCTTCGACGACGTGTTGTTGGTGCCAGCATTCTCCCAAGTCCTGCCCAAGGACACGTCCCTCGCCACCAAGTTCTCCCGCAACATCACGTTGAACCTGCCGCTCGTCTCTGCGGCCATGGACACCGTGACCGAAGCCCGCCTCGCGATCGCCATCGCGCAGGAAGGCGGCATCGGGATCGTGCACAAGAACCTCACCGCGCAACAGCAGGCCGCCGAAGTGGCCCGTGTGAAGCGCTATGAGTCCGGTGTTTTGCGAGATCCGGTGGTGATCACGCCGACGCACTCCGTGCGCCAGGTGATGGCACTGTCCGACCAGCTCGGCATCTCGGGTTTCCCGGTGATCGACGCCGGCAAGGTCGTCGGCATCGTCACGGGGCGCGACCTGCGCTTCGAGAACCGCTACGACGTGCCCGTCAGCGAAATCATGACGCAGCGCGACCGGCTCATCACCGTGCCCGACGGCACCACGCTGGCCGAAGCCAAGGCGCTGCTGAACAAGCACAAGCTCGAGCGCCTGCTCGTCATCAACAGCGACTGGGAGCTCAAGGGCCTCATCACTGTCAAGGACATCACCAAGCAGACCAGCTTCCCCAACGCCGCACGCGACGCCAGTGGCCGCCTGCGCGTGGGCGCGGCGGTCGGCGTGGGTGACGGCACCGAAGAGCGCGTCGAAGCCCTCGTGAAGGCCGGCGTCGACGCCATCGTGGTCGACACCGCGCACGGCCACAGCGCCGGCGTGATCGAGCGCGTGCGCTGGGTCAAGAAGAACTACCCGCAGGTCGACGTCATCGGCGGCAACATCGCCACCGGCGACGCCGCACGTGCACTGGCCGACGTCGGCGCCGACGCCGTCAAGGTCGGCATCGGCCCGGGCTCCATCTGTACCACCCGCATCGTGGCCGGCGTGGGCGTGCCGCAGATCATGGCGGTCGACAGCGTCGCCACCGCACTGCACGGCACGGGCATTCCGCTCATTTCCGACGGCGGCGTGCGCTACTCGGGCGACATCGCCAAGGCGATTGCAGCCGGTGCCAGCACCGTCATGATGGGCAGCATGTTCGCCGGCACCGAAGAGGCGCCGGGCGAAATCGTGCTGTACCAGGGCCGCAGCTACAAGAGCTACCGCGGCATGGGCTCCATCGGTGCGATGCAGCAGGGCAGTGCCGACCGGTACTTCCAGGAATCGACCACCGGCAACCCCAACACCGACAAGCTCGTGCCCGAAGGCATCGAAGGCCGCGTGCCCTACAAGGGCTCGATCGTCTCCATCGTCTACCAGATGGCCGGCGGCGTGCGTGCCAGCATGGGCTACTGCGGCTGCGCGACCATCGAGGACATGCAGAACAAGGCCGAGTTCGTCGAGATCACCACGGCCGGCATCCGTGAGAGCCACGTCCACGACGTGCAGATCACCAAGGAAGCGCCGAACTACCGCGCAGAGTAATGTGGCCCCCACGCGCCCCCACTGCGTGTGGGGCGCTGCCCCCCAAGGGGGCCGCAGGCCGCCTTGGGGCGGCCCGGCGCCGGCCTTAACCCCAATCTGGCCAGACCTTGAAAGTCAGGCCAGACTCGGTTTAGAATTTGGGCCAGATTCAAAATTTCTGGCCCAAATGCAATCCATCGGTATCGCTGAAGCCAAGAACAACTTCTCGGCCCTGATCGACTCGGTCGAAAAGGGCGAAGAGGTTCGCATCACCCGCCACGGCAAGGAAGTCGTGCGCATGCTGCCGGTGCGCCGCAAGCCCGTCATCACCGACGAGCAGATCGCCCGCGAGCTCGGGCAGATCGACGCGCTGCACGCCACCATCCAGCCCGGCCCCACGACCCGCGAGCTCCTGAACCAAGGACGCCAGCCATGACCGCCTTCGTCATGGACGCCTCGGTCACCGCCGCCTGGCTTCTGCCCGACCAGGCCAGCGAACACACCCGCAGGCTCTACGCCGCCATTCGCCGCGACGAGGTCGAGCCGCAGGCGCCCAATGCCTGGCAATGGGAGTGCGCCAACATCCTCGCCAACGGCGTGCGCAGCGGCCGTATTCCGGCGTCGGCCGTCGAAGGCCTGTGGAGCGTGCTCGATGCCATTCGCCACCGCGTGGAGCTGCACGACCTCGCGCCGGCCCAGCACAAGGCCGTGCTCGCGGTGGCCATCGACGCGGGCGTCTCGCTCTACGATGCGGGCTATCTCTGGCTCGCCAAGTCGCTCAACCTTCCGCTCGCCACCTTCGACGAGCACCTCATCCAGGCGGCGCCGCAAGCGGGCGTCAAGCTGTTCGACATTTCAACGCTCTGAGTCCTTTCGCCATGCAACACGACAAGATCCTCATCCTCGACTTCGGCTCGCAAGTCACCCAGCTCATCGCACGCCGCGTGCGCGAAGCGCATGTGCTCAGCGAAGTGCATCCCTGCGACGTGACCGACGAATGGGTGCGCGAATACGCGGCCGACGGCCACCTCAAGGGCGTGATCCTTTCGGGCAGCCACGCCAGCGTGTACGAAGAGACCACCGACAAGTGCCCGCAAGCCGTGTTCGATCTCGGCATTCCCGTGCTCGGCATCTGCTACGGCATGCAGACCATGGCGCACCAGCTCGGCGGCAAGGTCGAAGGCGGCCACAAGCGCGAGTTCGGCTTCGCGGCCGTGCGCGCGCATGGCCACTCGGCGCTGCTGAAGGACATCGCCGACTTCACCACGCCTGAAGGCCACGGCATGCTCAACGTGTGGATGAGCCACGGCGACAAGGTCACCGAGCTGCCGCCCGGCTTCAAGCTCATGGCCAGCACCGACAGCTGCCCCATCGCCGGCATGGCCGACGAGGCGCGCCGCTACTACGCGCTGCAGTTCCACCCCGAAGTCACGCACACCGTGCAGGGCAAGGCCATCATCGACCGCTTCGTGCTCGGCATCTGCGAAGCCAAGCCCGACTGGGTCATGCGCGACCACATCGCTGAAGCCGTGCAGAAGATCCGCGAGCAGGTGGGCGATGAAGAAGTCATCCTTGGTCTGTCGGGTGGTGTCGATTCGAGCGTGGCTGCTGCGCTGATCCACCGCGCCATCGGCGATCAATTGACTTGCGTGTTCGTCGACCACGGCCTCTTGCGCCTGAACGAAGGCGACATGGTCATGGAGATGTTCGAAGGCAAGCTGCACGCGAAGGTCATTCGCGTCGATGCCAGCGACCTGTTCCTCGGCAAGCTCGCCGGCGTGAGCGACCCCGAAGCCAAGCGCAAGATCATCGGCGGCGAATTCGTCACCGTGTTCAAGCAGGAGGCCGCCAAGCTCAAGGCCGGCGATGGCGGCCACAAGGGCGCGACCTTCCTGGCGCAAGGCACGATCTACCCCGACGTCATTGAGTCGGGCGGTGCCAAGAGCAAGAAGGCCGTCACCATCAAGAGCCACCACAACGTGGGCGGCCTGCCCGAACAGCTCGGCCTGAAGCTGCTCGAGCCGCTACGCGACCTGTTCAAGGACGAAGTGCGCGAACTCGGCGTCGCCCTCGGCCTGCCGCCCGAGATGGTCTACCGCCATCCGTTCCCCGGCCCGGGCCTGGGCGTGCGCATCCTGGGTGAGGTGAAGAAGGAATACGCCGACCTGCTGCGCCGCGCCGACGCGATCTTCATCGAGGAACTGCGCAACTTCAAGGACGAAACCGGCAAAAGCTGGTACGACCTCACGAGCCAAGCCTTCACCGTGTTCCTGCCCGTGAAGAGCGTGGGCGTGATGGGCGACGGCCGCACCTACGACTACGTCGTCGCACTGCGCGCCGTGCAGACCAGCGACTTCATGACCGCCGACTGGGCCGAGCTGCCGTACGCGCTGCTCAAGAAGGTGTCGGGCCGCATCATCAACGAGGTGCGCGGCATCAACCGCGTGACCTACGACGTGTCGAGCAAGCCGCCGGCGACGATCGAGTGGGAGTGAACTCCTGAAAAGAAGAAAGGCGCCGCAAGGCGCCTTTCTTCTTTGGCGGGTGACCCGTCGATCAGAAGTTCGCCTTCAACCCCACCGTGAACATCCCGCCCTTGGCCTGCTTCGACAGCTTGCCGAAGTAGTCGTAGTCGGCCGTGATCGCGAGGTTCTGCGTCATGCGGTACTCGGCGCCGACACCGACCATCAGGCCCGTGCTGGTGCCCGAGAGGCGCTGGTTGGCCGGGGCCCAGTTGCTGTCGCCGGAGATGCGTCCGCGTGCCACGCCGAGGCGGCCGTTGAGGGCGAAGGCGTCGCCCAGCGGCATGCGTGCGGTGGCGGCTGCGTAGAAGACCTGGCCGGTGCCGGTCTGCAGTTTGGAACCGCCGTAGTTCGAGCTCCACTGGCTCACGCGGCCGAGGCGGGCGTAGCCGGCTTCCACGCCGAAGTGTTCGGTCAGGCGGTAGCCGCCGTACAGCTTGTAGGCGGTGCCGCTCTTGTTGGCCTTCTGGCCGCCCCATGGCACGGGCACGTGGTTCTTCGAGGACGACAGGCTGTAGCTGGAGCGGCCGATGGCGCCGCCGACATACAGCCCGGTGTCCTTGTCGAGACCGGCGGCTTGGGCGCCGATGGCGGCGGTGCCGAGGCAGAGGGCTGCGAGTGCGAGGCGGGCTTGCGTTTTCGTCAAGATGAAATCCTGTTGGTTAATTGATTGAATGCGTGGATGAGCGGCGAGTCGTTGTTCGCCTTGCCGCCACCGTCCGACGATTCTCAAAAACCAAGCTGAAGACGGGCTTCGCGTTTGCTGAAGGTCTCATGAAGGGCCCTTGCCATGGGCGATGATCGAGGCATGTCAGCCCAGCTTCTTCTTCCCGGAATCGATCCCCCGCCGCGGCCCCTGCCGCGACCGCGCGGCACCAAGGCAGCTCGCAAGGCGCCGCTGCCGCACTCGCTTTTCTTCGCACTGCTTCCCGACACCCAAGACGCCGCGACGATCGCCGCGCTCGGCGAGCGCATGAATTCTCAACACGCCCTGAAGGGCACGGTGGTCGAGGCGCAGCGCCTGCATGTCACGCTGTTCGACCTCGGCGACCACGACCAGGTGCCCGCCGACAAGGTGGCCCAGGCGTCGAATGCTGCCGCCGCAGTGCGCGTGCCGGCACTCGATGTCGTTTTCGAAAAATCCATGAGCTACGCCAAGGGCGCGCTGGTGCTGTGCGCTGACGACGAAGCCAATGTCGCGGCGTTGCGGGAATTCAGGCAACGCCTGGGCGAAGCGCTGGCCGATGTCGGCCTGAAGCCCTCGCGCGCGTTCACGCCGCACATGACCGTCGCCTATGCACGGCGCAAGCTCGAAAAGCACGCACTCGAAGCGCCCGTGCGGTGGACCGCCCATTCACTGGTGCTCATCGATAGCCACGTGGGCGAGGGCGTGCACGAGGTGCTGGGCCGCTGGCCCGCTGAGGTGGCCGCCTAAGCGCCGTCGTCGTCCGCGAAGGTGTCGAACAGCAGCCCGCGCAGCCACTGGTTGCCCGGGTCGCGGTGCACCTTCGCGTGCCAGAACAGGTTGATCGCGATCTGCGGCAGCGCCACCGGGTGCGGGCGCCACACCAGCCCGAAGGGCTCGGCGATGCTGCGGGCCAGGCGCTCGGGCACGGTCGCGATCATTTCGCTCGACTGCAGGATGTGGCCGATGGCCACGAAGTGCGGCACCTTGAGCCGGATGCGGCGCTGGATGCCCTGTGCCGCCATCACGTCGTCGGCCTTGCCGTGGCCCGTGCCGGCGGCCTGCACCTGCACGTGGTCGGCCGCGCTGAAGTCTTTCAGTGACACGCTGCGCTTGCGCGCCAGCGGATGTGTGCCGGAGAACAGGCACACGTAGCGCTGCAGGAACAGCCGGCGCTGGAACACGCCCGACTTGAGTTGCGGCAGCAGGCCGATGGCAATGTCGACCTGGCCGGCCTCCAGCTCGTCGCGCAGGTTGGTCGCGGTGTTGTTGCGCAGCGTGCTGATGGTCACGCCCGGCGCGGCGGCCGAGAGCGTTTCCATGAGCCGCGGCGTGAAGTAGATCTCGCCGATGTCGGTCATCGCGAGCGTGAAGCTGCGCGTGCTCGTGGCGGGGTCGAACACCACCTGCTGGTTGAGCGCCGTGTGCAGCGCGCCCATGGCGTAGGCCACGGGCTCGGCCAGCTGCAGCGCGAAGGGCGTGGGCTCCATGCCGCGCGCGGTGCGCAGAAAAAGCTCGTCGCCCAGCAGCTTGCGCAGGCGCGCCAGCGCGTTGCTGATGGCCGGCTGCGAGAGGCCCAGCGATGCGGCCACGGCCGACACGCGCTTCTCGGCCAGCATGCGGTCGAACACCAGCAGCAGGTTGAGGTCGATGTCCTTGAGTTGCATGGCGCACCTTTATTCACGTTGGTGATACAGCCGATTCACCAGATTCTATTGGTCAATTTTCAAGCGCCGCGCATCATCCGTTCCCAGAGACAAGCCGGCCCGCCGCCGGCGCGAGAAAAAGAGAGCCCGACGATGGACCTGCACATTCACCCCCTTGCCCGCACCCTCGAGGTCCGCCCCGGCGCGAACCTGCTCGAGGTGCTGCGCGAGCACCAGGTGCCGGTGTCGTACAGCTGCATGTCGGGGCGTTGCGGCACCTGCCGCTGCAAGGTGGTGTCGGGCCAGCTGCTCGACGGCGGCCAGAACGCGATCCGGCCCGACGGGCAGGGCGAGCGCTACGTGCTCGCCTGCCAGAGCACGCTGACCGAAAGCTGCACCATCGAGATCCCCGAGCCCGACGAGGTCGTGGTGCATCCGGCGCGCGTGCTCAAGGCCACGGTCACGGGCATCGATGTGCTCACGCACGACATCCGCCGCCTGCGCCTCAAGCCCAACAAGCCGCTGGAGTTTTCACCGGGGCAGTACGCACAGCTGCAGTTCGGCCCCGAGCTGGCGCGGCCGTATTCGATGGCCGGGCTGAGCCGCGACGCGGAGCTTGAATTTCATGTGCGCCGCGTGCCGGGCGGCCGCGTCACCGCCCACATCTTCGAACAACTGCGCGTGGGTGACACCGTGCGCGTGAGCGGGCCGCTGGGCACCGCCTATTTGCGCACCAAGCACCGCGGACCGATGCTCTGCGCGGCGGGCGGCACGGGGCTCGCGCCTATCCTGTCGATCGTGCGCGGTGCGGTCGCGGCGGGGCTGCTGCAGCCGATCCATGTCTACCTCGGCGTGCGTTCCGACGCCGACGTGTACGGCCTGCCCGAACTGCGCGAGCTGCAGGCGCAGCACCCGGGCCTGAAGGTGCACGTGGTGGTGGTCGCGGGCCCCGCGCGCGACGGCCAGCGGCTGGGGCTCATCACCGACGCGATCCGCGCCGACCTGCCCGCGGGGCTCGACGGCTGGCGTGCCTACCTCTGCGGCTCACCGCCGATGGTGGAGGCCGCGAGCCGGCTGGTGCAGGCGCACGGCCTGGCGCCCGAGCAGACACACGCCGATGCCTTCTATCTGCAAGGCACCTGAAGAACCGACACAAGAAAAGGAGTCCCGATGACCACGCAAGCCGTCTTCCCCATCGAGCTGCGCTGGGAGAGCGAAAAGACCAGCCGCATTCCCTTCATGGCCTACACCG
Source organism: Variovorax sp. EBFNA2 (assembly GCF_033802765.1). NCBI lineage: Bacteria > Pseudomonadati > Pseudomonadota > Betaproteobacteria > Burkholderiales > Comamonadaceae > Variovorax > Variovorax sp. EBFNA2. Next base: position 3,357,359 of record NZ_CP138496.1, on the reverse strand, counting down.
ACGAGGCGCTGCATAAGAAGGAGCTGCAGCGCTTCTTCTACGACAAGCACTGGTGCTACGTCGGCCTGGAGGCCGAGATCCCGAACCCGGGCGACTTCAAGCGCACCGCCATCGGCGAGCGCTCGGTCATCCTGTCGCGTGACGAAGCCGGCGCCATCCACGTGTTCGAGAACGTCTGCGCCCACCGCGGCATGCAGTTCTGCCGCGAGCGTCATGGCAACAAGAAAGAGTTTGTCTGCCCCTACCACCAGTGGAACTACACGCTCAAGGGCGACCTGCAGGGCGTGCCGTTCCGCCGCGGCGTGAAGCAGGACGGCAAGGTGCACGGCGGCATGCCGGCCGACTTCAAGACCGAGGACCATGGGCTCACCAAGCTCAAGGTGGCCTCGCGCGGCGGCGTGGTGTTTGCGTCGTTCGACCATGACGTCGAATCGTTCGAGGACTTTCTCGGCCCCGACATCCTTCATTATTTCGACCGCCTGTTCGACGGCCGCAAGCTCACCATTTTGGGCTACAGCCGCCAGCGCATTCCGGGCAACTGGAAGCTCATGCAGGAGAACATCAAGGACCCGTACCACCCGGGCCTGCTGCACACCTGGTTCGTGACCTTCGGGCTCTGGCGCGCCGACAACAAGTCGGAGCTGAAGATGGACGCGCGCGGCCGCCACGCCGCCATGATCTCCACGCGCGGCAGCGCCGGCAAGGCCGCGCAGGTGACGCAGGTCTCGAGCTTCAAGGAGAGCATGCAGCTCAAGGACCCGCGCTTTCTGGACATCGTGCCCGAGCCCTGGTGGGGCGGGCCGACGGCGGTGATGATGACGCTGTTCCCCAGCCTCATCCTGCAGCAGCAGGTGAACAGCGTGTCGACGCGGCACATCCAGCCCGTGGGCCATGACGCCTTCGATTTCGTCTGGACGCACTTCGGCTTCGAGGACGACACGCCCGAAATGACGCAGCGCCGCCTGCGCCAGGCCAACCTGTTCGGCCCGGCGGGCTTTGTGTCGGCCGACGACGGCGAGGTGATCGAGTTCTCGCAGGAAGGCTTCGAGCAGAAGCCGTTTCACCGCACGCTGGCCGAGCTCGGCGGGCGCGAGGTCGAAAACACCGATCACATGGTGACCGAGACGCTGATCCGCGGCATGTACCGCTACTGGCGCGAGGTGATGGAGGCCGCATGAGCACGCTCGACCCTTCCACCTACCTCGATCTGTCGCGCCTGTACGCGGCCTATGCCCACGCCGTCGATTCGGGCGACTGGGACCTGTGGCCCGCGTTCTTCACCGAAGCGTGCAGCTACCGCCTGCAGCCGCGTGAGAACCACGAACGCGGCCTGCCGCTGGCCACGCTCTCGTTCGAGAGCCGCGGCATGCTCGAAGACCGTGTCTACGGCATCAAGGAGACGCTGTTCCACGACCCGTACTACCAGCGCCATGTGGTGGGCCTGCCGCTGGTGCACCGTGTCGACGATGACGGCGCGATCCACAGCGAGGCCAACTACGCGGTGTTCCGCACCAAGCTCGACGGCCCTTCGACCGTGTTCAATGTCGGTCGCTACATCGACAAGGTCGTGCAGACCCCTGAGGGCTTGAAGCTCGCGTCGCGCCTCTGTGTGTTCGACAGCGAAATGATCCCGAACTCCATCATTTACCCCATCTGAAACCCAGCCATGCCAGAAAAAGAACCAGAGACCCACGGTGCGCCCCTGCGCCGCTTCACCGACCCCGCGTATGTGCCGCTGTGCGCCAACCTCGCCGAGGTGCGCGAGAACATCGACCGGCTCGACCGCCAGATCGTCGCGCTGCTGGCCGAGCGCGGCCGCTATGTGAAGGACGCGGCCCGCTTCAAGCGCGATGCCTTCCAGGTGTCGGCGCCGCAGCGCCAGCAGGAAGTGATCGACAAGGTGAAGGCGCTGGCCGAAAAGGAGGGCGCCTACCCGGAGGTGGTCGAAGCCGCCTACCGCGCGCTCATCGCGGGCTTCATCGCGCGCGAGCAGCAGGACCATCGGGGCATGGCCGACGTGGAGGTGCAGCCATGACGCGCGCACGCCTCTTCGTCGCCTTCACCGCCGTGGCGATGGCTGCGGCCGCCCATGCACAGGACTGGCCGCAGCGCCCCGTGCGCATCGTCGTGCCGTTCGCGGCGGGCTCGTCGCCCGACATCCTCGCGCGCATCGTCAACGACAAGCTCGCGGCGCGCGTCGGCCAGCCGCTCATCGTCGAGAACAAGCCCGGCGCGGGCGGCAACAGCGGCACCGACATGGTCTCGAAGGCGCAGCCCGACGGCTACACCTTCCTGCTGTCGGTGAATGCGCCGCTGGTCTACAACACCATCCTCTACAAGAACCTGCCGTACGACCCGTTCAAGGACCTCATGCCCGTGTCGCTGGCCGCGACCACGCCGAACGTCTGCGCGGTCTCCAATTCGATGGGCGTCGATTCGGTCAAGGGCTGGCTCGCCGCGATGAAGAAGAACCCCGGCAAGTTCAACTTCGCTTCGACCGGCAACGGCTCGATCTCGCACCTGGGCGTGGAACTCATCAAGGCCAAGACGCAGTCGTTCGCGGTGCACATTCCGTACGCGTCGTCAGGCCAGGCCGTGACCGCGATCGTGCAGGGCGATGTGCAGTACGCCTGCCTGCCGCCGGTCACGGTGATGCCGCAGGTCAAGGCCGGGCGCATCAAGGCGCTGGCCGTCACTTCGGCCGAGCGCTCGGCGCTGCTGCCCGACCTGCCCACGCTGCGCGAATCGGGCCTGCCCGACATTCAGGCCGTGCCATGGTTCGCCTACATGGCGCCCAAGGGCACGCCGAACGACGTGGTGCAGCGCATGAGCCGCGAGATCGCTGCCACGCTGAAAGACCCCGAAACCGTCAAGCGCCTGCAGACCGCGTACTTCGACCCGGTGGGCAGCACGCCCGAAGGCTTGTCGAAGTTCATGGACGAGGAACTGCGCCGCTGGAAACCGGTGATCGACCGCGCCGGCCTCAAGCCTGATTGAGAGAACAAGAGGACACCACACGATGAGCACGATGACCTGGGTCGACGCCGCGGCGGTCGACGACGTTCCCGCCGACGACGTGGTCGGCATCGAGGTGCAGGGGCGCGACATCGCGCTGTACGGCACCGACGACGGCATCCACGCCACCGACAACATCTGCACGCACGGCCATGCACGGCTGTGCGACGGTTTCCTCGAGGACCACGAGATCGAATGCCCGCTGCACCAGGGCCGCTTCGACGTGCGCAGCGGCAAGGCCATGTGCGCGCCGCTCACGGAAGACCTGCGCGTCTACCCGGTGAAGATCGAGGGCGGACGGGTGTTCCTGGCGTTCGAAGGCTGAACTGTTCTGCCTCCGGCGAGGGCAATCTGTCCCTGTTCGCGTCGGACCGGTTGGCGACAATCGAGGCCCGTTTTCCTGGACATCCGATGACAGAACCACACAGCCGCGACCAGATCGCTGACCGCATCGCCGCCGAGCTGGGCCACAGCTTCGACGGCGAGATCCTGGCCGGCGGCCACTACGTGCCGCTGGTGCGCGATGGCCGCACCGTTTATCTCAGCGGGCAGGTGCCGCGCGTGGGCACCACCGTGGTCGTCACCGGCCGCGTGGGCGATGCCGTGTCGCTCGATACCGCGCGCGAAGGCGCCCAGATCTGCGCACTGCGCAGCCTCGCGCTGCTGCGCCGGGCGCTCGGTTCGCTCGATGCGGTCGAGAAGGTGCTGCGCGTCGGCGTGTTCGTGCAGTGCACGGCCGACTTCACGCAGCAGAGCGAGGTGGCCGATGCCGCGTCCGACCTGTTGCACCGCGTGTTCGGCGAAGCCGGCGTGCATGTGCGCACGGCGGTCGGTGTCTATGCGCTGCCGAAGAATGCGACGGTCGAGGTCGAGATGACCGTCGCGACCACGCACGCGGCCTGAGCGGGCCCCCTCGGTCGCGGCGAGCGACCGGCGATCAATGCTCGCCGAGCATCCAGCGCGTGCGGTCGCCGCGTCCCGGCAGGTGCAGCGCGGCGGTGGCCGCGGGGGTCTCGGCCAGCAGCCGGCCCTTGCGGAACACCTTGAGCCGCGTCGCGCGCAGGCGGATGGCCTCGACCGGGTCGCGCGCCTGCAGCAGCACGAAGCTGGCGTCGCAGCCGGCCTCCAGGCCGTAGCCGTCCAGGTGCATCACGCGCGCCGCGCGCGTGGTCACGGCTTCGAAGCACTGGTGGATGCCGGCCTGGCCGGTCATCTGCGCCACGTGCAGGCCCATGTGGGCCACCTCGAGCATGTCGCCCGAGCCCATGCCGTACCACGGGTCCATCACGCAGTCGTGGCCGAAGGCGACGTTGACGCCGGCCGCCAGCAGCTCGGGCACGCGCGTCATGCCGCGGCGCTTGGGGTAGCTGTCGTGGCGGCCCTGCAGCGTGATGTTGATGAGCGGGTTCGACACCACGCTCACGCCGCTTTCGGCGATGAGCGGCAGCAGCTTGCTCACGTAGTAGTTGTCCATCGAGTGCATCGACGTGCAGTGCGAGCCCGTCACGCGGCCCTGCAGGCCCAGGCGCAGCGTCTCGGCGGCCAGGGTCTCGATGTGGCGCGAGAGCGGGTCGTCCGACTCGTCGCAGTGCATGTCGACCAGCTTGCCGCGCTCGGCGGCCAGCTCGCACAGCAGCTTCACGCTGGCGGCGCCGTCGGCCATGGTGCGCTCGAAATGCGGAATGCCACCGACCACGTCCACGCCCTTGTCGAGCGCGCGCGTGAGGTTGTCGACGCCACCCGGCGAGCGCAGCACGCCATCTTGCGGAAACGCGACCAGCTGCAGGTCGAGGTACGGCGCCACCTGGCGCTTCACCTCGAGCAGCGCATCGACCGCGAGCAGGCTGGGGTCGCTCGTGTCCACGTGCGAGCGGATCGCCAGCAGGCCCTTGGCCACGGCCCAGTCGCAGTACGCGAGCGCGCGTTCGATGAGCGCATCGGCCGTGAGCAGCGGCTTGAGCTCGCCCCACAGCGCAATGCCTTCGAGCAGCGTGCCGCTCTGGTTGACGCGCGGCTGGCCGTAGCTCAGCGTGGCGTCCATGTGGAAATGCGGGTCGACGAAATGCGGCGAGAGCAGCAGGCCTTGCGCGTCGAGCGTTTCGTGCGCGGGCGCGGCGAGGCCGGGCGTGACCTCGGCGATGCGGCCATCCTGCACGGCGACCGACATGCCGGTGCGGCCGTCGGGGAGGGTGGCGTTGGTGATGAGGAGGTCGAGCATCGGTGGGGTGTCTTTTTTGAGGGGCGTTCAGCGCGTACGTTGCGCGCGGAAGCGGTACTGTCCAGGCGCCGGCCCGACCTCGATGGTCACGCGGCGCAGCTTGTCGTCGTGGCCCGCGTCGGCCTTGGCGGTCACCACGATGCCGCGCGGCGTGGCGCGGCAGGTCAGGTCGCTCAGTGAAATCTCTGCGTGGTCGTTGTCGAGCTCGGCGATGGCGGTGGTGTGCACGGCGTACAGGCTGTAGTTGCGGTCGGCCTCGCCGCGCGCCATCCACTGCACGTAGAGGAACGATTGCGCGAAGGCTTCGGCGTGGATCACGCGGTAGGTGCCGTGGTGGTCGGGGCCCCAGGTGCCGCAGGTCTGCACCCAGGTGACGGCATCGTGGGTGGCGAAGCGCTCGGCGCCGTAGTCGGCACCGAGTGCATGGGCGCCGCTGCCGGCCATGGCGAGCAGCGTGGCGGCCAGCAGGCGACGGAGGCGGCGCAGCGTCATTGGCATGTCAGCGTTCCCCCTTGCGATAGGGTTTCATCAGCGCCTGCGGGTAGCTGGCCTTGCGGGCCACCAGCACCAGCGCCAGGATCGACAGCAGGTAGGGCAGCATCAGGTACAGCTGGTAAGGCAGCACGGCATCGCCCGATTGTTGCAGCCGCAGCTGCAGCGCGTCGAAGAACGCAAACAGCAGCGCGCCGAGCAGGGCCTTGCCGGGCCGCCACGACGCGAACACCACCAGCGCCACGCAGATCCATCCGCGGCCGTTCACCATGTTGAAGAAGAAGGCGTTGAAGGCCGACAGCGTGAGGAACGCGCCGGCCACGCCCATCAGCGCCGAGCCCGCCACGATGGCGCCGGTGCGCGTGACCGCGACCGACACGCCCTGGCTCTCGGCCGCCTGCGGGTTCTCGCCCACCATGCGCAGCGCCAGGCCGAGCGGCGTGCGGTACAGCACCCAGGCCACGGCCGGCACCAGCAGCAGCGCGAACAGCGTGAGCGCGGTCTGCGCATTGAGGATGGGCACGGGCAGCCAGTCCATGGGCGCGAAAGGCGTGATGGTCGGCGGCGTGTTCACCTTCGGAAAGCTCACGCGGTAGCCGAAGTAGCTCAGCGCCGTCGCCAGCAGCGTGATGCCCAGCCCCGAGACGTGCTGCGACAGCGCCAGCCCGACGGTCAGAAAGGCATGCAGCAGGCCGAACGCCATGCCCGTGAGCGCGGCCACGCCGACGCCGGCCCAGAGCGGCGCGCCGGCGTACACCGCGAGCCAGCCGGTGAAGGCGCCCGCGACCATGATCCCTTCGATGCCGAGGTTGAGCACGCCCGCGCGTTCGCACAGCAGCACGCCCAGCGTGCCCAGGATGAGCGGCGTGGCGATGCGCAGCACCGCGACCCAGAAGGCGGGGTTGGAAAGAATGTCGAGCAGGTCGGTCATGGGGCGTTTCTCCCTCCCCTTCCGGGGGAGGGCCGGGGTGGGGGCACGCGGCGCTCGCTGTGGAGGCCGTTGCCCCCATCCCAGCCTTCCCCCGGAAGGGGAAGGGGCAAGACCGAAGTCACGGGCGCCGTCATTTGGTCATCCGCACGCGGTACTGCGTGAGCAGCGTCGCCACCAGCACCGCGATCAGCGAGGCCGCGACGATCACGTCGGCGATGTAGGTCGGCACGCCCACGGCGCGGCTCATGGTGTCGGCGCCGACGAGCACGCCGGCCACGAACACGCCGGCGGCGATCACGCCCAGCGGGTGCAGGCCCGCGAGCATCGCGATCACGATGCCGGTGTAGCCGTAGCCCGGCGACATGTCGAGCGTGACGTAGCTGGTGCGGCCCGCCACCTCGATGGCGCCGGCCAGCCCGGCGAGCGCGCCCGAGAGCAGCGCGACCATCACCACGGTGCGCGTCACCGGCACGCCGGCGAAGGCGGCGGCACGGGCATTCGCACCGACCGCGCGGATGTCGAAGCCCAGCACCGTGTACTTGAAGATCGCCCACACGCACACTGCGAGCGACACGGCCCACAGCAGCCCGGTGTGCACGCGCGTCTGCGCGATGAGCTTGCCCAGCTCGAGGTCGGACTGCAGCGACACGCTCTGCGGCCAGCCCATCGCTGTCGGGTCTTTCATCGGCCCGTCGAGCAGCGCCGACACGCCGAGCAGCACGATGAAGTTGATGAGCAGCGTGGTGACCACTTCGTCGACGCCGAGCTTGTTCTTCATGAGCGCCGGGCCCAGCAGCATCAGCGCGCCGGCCACCGCAGCGGCCAGCATCATCAGCGGGAACAGCACCCACGGCGACAGCTCGAAGCCCGTGCCGCCGTGCATGCCGCCCACGGCCACGGCGGCGAGCGCGCCCGCGAACAGCTGGCCTTCGGCGCCGATGTTGAAGAGCCGCGCCTTGAACGCGACCGTGGCGGCCAGGCCGGTGAGGATCAGCGGAATCGCCCGCGTCAGCGTTTCGCTCCATGCGAACACCGAGCCGAAGCCGCCCTGCAGCAGCAGCGCGTAGGTGCGCCCGACCGGCGCACCGGCCCAGCGCACGAGCAGCGCGCTCACCAGCAGCGTGAACACGACCGCGCCGATGGGGGCCAGCACCAGCGCAGCGCGCGAGCTTTCGTGGCGTCGTTCGAGGCGCATCATGCGGCGGCTCCCGGGCGTTGCGGCGCCGTGGCGCCGGCCATCGCCAGGCCGATGGCCTCGCGCGTCCAGGCCACAGCCGGGCGTGCTTCGCCGAGGTGGCCGCCGTGCATCACGGCCACGCGGTCGCCGAGCGCGAGCACTTCGTCGAGGTCGTCGGAAATGACGAGCACCGCTGCGCCGGCATCGCGCGCGGCGATGAGCTGCTGCTGCACGTAGGCGACGGCGCCGATGTCCAGGCCCCAGGTCGGCTGGTGCGCGACGATGAGGCGCGGTGCGCGGTTCGGGTACTTCTTGTTGTCGGTGTCTTGTTCCATTGGCTCGGGCGCCAGCAGCGCCCGCCCCAGGATCAGTTTCTGCATGTTGCCGCCCGAGAGCGAACGGGCCGGCGCCAGGAGGCCGGCACCGCGCACGTCGAAGGCTTTCTCGATGCGCCGGGCATGCAGCCGCGCGGCGGCACGCCGCACGATGAACGACCAGCGCGAGAACACCGGGCTGCGCAGCCGCTCGGACACGGCGTTCTCCCACACCGGCAGGTCGCCGACCACGCCGACCGCATGCCGGTCTTCGGGAATGCGTGCCACGCCGCGCTGCGCCAGGCGGGCGGGCGAGGGCGGCAGCGCGCGGCCCATGAATTGCGCGGTGCCGGAGACGGCGCGGCGCGTGCCGCTCAGCAGCTCGGCGAGCGCGACCTGGCCGTTGCCGGAGACGCCTGCGATGGCGGTGATTTCGCCCGCGCGCAGCGTGAGCGACACCTCGCGCAGCCGGTCTTGCCCGCCGTCTTTTGCCGACGCGGTACTCACATGGTCGAGCACGCAGACCGCGTCGCCCACCGATTTCGCAGGCCGGCGTTGCGGCGCTTCGACCGCATGGCCGACCATCCACAGCGCGAGCTGCGCCTGCGTGGTGTCGGCCGTGCGCGCCTCGGCCACGAGCTTGCCGCCGCGCAGCACCGCGATGCGCTGCGACACCCGCAGCACCTCGCCGAGCTTGTGGCTGATGAAGATCACCGACAGGCCCTGCGCCACCATCTGCGCGAGCGTCGCGAACAGTGCTTCGCTCTCCTGCGGCGTGAGCACGGCCGTCGGCTCGTCGAGGATCAGGATGCGCGCGCCGCGGTACAGCGCCTTGAGAATTTCCACGCGCTGGCGCTCGCCGACCGAGAGGCTGCCGATGGTCGCGTCGGGCTGCACCGGCAGGCCGAAGCGCTGTGCGACCTCGAGCAGCCGCGCACGGGCGGCGGCGCGGCGCGAGCGCAGGCGCCACAGCGGCTCGGTGCCCATCATCACGTTGTCGAGCACGCTGAGGTTGTCGGCCAGCGTGAAGTGCTGGTGCACCATGCCCACGCCCGCCGCCAGCGCGGCCTTGGGGTTGCCCGGGGGCAGCGGGGCGCCGAACACCTCGATGCGGCCTTCGTCGGCGACGTAGTGGCCGAACAGGATCGACATCAGCGTCGACTTGCCAGCGCCGTTCTCGCCGAGCAGCGCGAGCACTTCGCCGGCCTGCAAGTCGAGGGAGATGGCGTCGTTGGCGACGAGGGCGCCAAAACGCTTGGTGATGCCCTGGAGGCGGAGCACGGTGGGGTTCATGGGGAAACGGATGACGGCGGCAGGCCGCGGCAGAAATTTTCGATGGCCCGGGCGGACGCGGCGGGCGAGGCCTGCAGCAGGCCGTGGGGGCCGTCGAGCTGTACGAGGTGCAGCGCCGACAGCCCGCGCTGAATAGCCCTTGCCGCACCGCGCGGCACCACACGGTCCTGCATCGCCTGCAGGTACATCGCCGGCACACGCACCAGCGGCAGCTTGTCGCGCACGTCGACGCGCTGCACCTCCTTCATGCGGCGGGTCATGACGGCGACCGACACCTGCTTCAGCGAGGCCTGGAGCATGTCCGACAGATGCGGCGCCGACGAGCCGCCCAGCAGCAGGTGCCGCATCGGCACGCGCATCAGCTTCGAATGCAGCAGGTTCATCGACAGGTCGAGCAGGCCCGCGCGCATCAACGCGAGGCCAGGCGCGGGCCGGCGCGCGAAGCTGCAGCACAGGATGAGGCCTTGCAGCCCTGGCGGGCGCGAGGCCGCGATGGAAATGGCCAGTGGCCCGGAAAACGATTCGCCGAGCAGCACGAAGGGCTGCTGCGTGGGCAGTTGCGCGCGCACCAGCGGTTCGAGTTCGTCGTAGCCCAGCACTTGGCGGCCCGGGTAGCGCACGACGTCGATGGAAGCATGCGGTCCCAGGGCCTGCGCCAGCGGCGCGAAGAGATCGCCGGTGCCGTCCATGCCCGGCAGCAACACAAGACGAAGGGGCCGCTCGGGCGCCACCGTCACTTCCAGGCGGCCAGGAATGCCAGCATGACCTTGGCCGAGTTGTCGGCCGCGATGCTCATGAAGGTGCCCATCTCGTTCTCGCCGTCGCCGCCGCCCGCGAGGTCGCTGAGCGAGCGGAAAGCGATGTAGGGCACGCCGTTGCTGTAGGCGACCATGCCGACGGCGGCGGTTTCCATGTCGAGCACGTTGGCCTGGAAGGTCTTGTAGGTGTATTCGCGGTAGGCCTTGTTGTCCATGAAGGCCTGGCCCGACACGCCATTGCCGCCCACCACGAGCTGCGGCTTGCGCGGCAGGCACTTGCCGGCGCCGCAGTTCGCCAGCTCGACGTTGCGGATGCTGCGCGCCACTTCGAGCATCTTCGGATCGGCCGCGAACCAGAACTTGCGCTCGATGCCCGGCCTGGCCGCCGAGCGCACCTCGACCGGGCGCGGGAAGTTCATGCCGTAGTTGGGCAGCGTGGCGTCGGTGATGAAGGGCGGCGCGCTGTACTTGCCAGGCGCGGTTTCGCGTGCCATGAGCACTTCGAGGTACTGGCCCCACTGGGCCGGCACCGTCACGTCGCCCACATGCAGCGACGGGTTCACGCCGCCCGCGATGCCGCTGAACACGATGCCGGTGATGCGAAAGCGGTTGAGCACGAGCTGCGTGTTCATGGTCGCGTTCGTCATGCTGATGCCCGAGAGGAACAGCACCACCGGCTTGCCTTCGAGCGTGCCGGTGGTGAACTCGACGCCGTTCACGCTGTGTTTTCGAGGGCCTTGCACGCGCGTCAGCAGCAGCTTGAGCTCGGGCTCGAAGGCCGAGATCACGGCCAGGCGCGGCGTGTCGTCCAGCCGCGTGCTGCTGTTGATGCTGACGACGTCCGACGACTTGTAGACGCCGACGCAGCCCGTCAGCACGAGGCCGAGCGCGGCGGCCAGGACCGGGGCGCGCAGGCGCTGGAGAAGCGAAGAAGTGTTCATCGTCGTCATCATGAGTGGGTGGGCGGGAGTGGAGGGCGGTGTTCGGCGTCGGGTGTGGCGATCCAGGTCTGCAGCGCGGCAACGCGCGCGTGCTTCGGTGCCAGGCCGACGAAGGTGGTGTAGGCGGCGAGCGCCTTGGCATCGTTGCCGGCCTGCAGGTACGCATCGCCCAGGTTCAGGTAGGCGAGGGCGCGGCTGCCGTCCATGTCGATGGCCTGCTCGAACCAGCGCGCGGCCTCGACCGGCTTGCCGCGCTTGAAGTACACGAAGCCGAGGTTGTTGGCCGCCAGCGCAAAGCGCGGCTGCAGCTTCAGCGCCTCGGTGAAGGCGGCTTCGGCCTCGTCGTAGCGGCGCTCGCGGTACAGCTGCAGGCCGCGGTCGTTGGCGCGCTGGGCGGCCACGCGCGGTGTGAGCGGCGCGGCGGCCGGCATGGTCAGCTTGGTGTCGGCGCCTTCGAGGTTCTTCACCACGACCTCAACGGCGGCCGGGCCGGCTTTGGTCGTCTTGGTGGCCTTCGGTGCTGCGGCGGCATGCACGGCCTGCTCGTTGGCCTGGTCGATGCGCTTGTTGACCTGGCTCGCGGCGGCATCGAGCTGCAGGCTGTCGCCGCTGAGGCCTTCGCGCTCGACGGGCAGCGCGAACACGAACTCGCCGCCCTCCGAGCCCGGCAGGCTGCCGAAGGCCGGCGTCTGCCGCGCGATGGCCGAGACCGCCGGCGCCACGTAGGCCGCGAGTTCGGTGCCGGTGATGACGCTGTCGCCGTTCAGGTCGGCCTTGCCCGACAGCGCCTGCAACATCGTCCAGGTGAAGACCGAGTGGCCGCCGGGGCCGTCGTCGGCCACCTGCTGGTTGGCGCCGCCGGCGGTGAGCATCTGGCGGCCGATGCGGCGCGCGTTGTCGGTCAGGAAGTTCTTGTTGCCCTGCGAGGCACCGCCGCGCGTGAGGCCCAGGCCCGAGTAGCAGGCGTCCACCAGAAACAGCACATGCTTGGCCGACAGCGCCTCGGCCACTTCTTGCAGTTGCGGCATCGAGATGGCGTCGGACGGCAGGTTGTCGAGCGCGGCATCGACCGGCACGATGTAGCCGACGTCGCGCCCGCTCGCGAGCTTGCGGGTGCTGCCATGGCCGGCAAAGAACACGAGCACGCGGTCGTCGCGCTTCACGCGCTTGCCGTCGGTCAGCTTTTCATTCAGCGCGCGCAGGATGTTGGCGCGCGTCGCCTGGTCGTCGTACAGCGCCGTGACGTTCTCGGGCTTGAAGCCGAAGCGCGTGACGAGGATTTGCTCCATCGCCTTGGCGTCGGGCACGGCGTGGTGCAGGCCAGGCCACTTGGCGTACTTGTCGATGCCGATCACCAGCGCGTGGCTTTCGCGGTAGAGCGTGTCGCCCGAGGTGGCGGCCACGCCGTCGTCGGGCGCCGCCTTTTTCGACGCGCTGACGACGAACTTGCCGTCGCGCCAGGTGGCGAAGCGGTAGCCGTCGGCCACCAGCTGGTCGAGCACCGTGGGCAGGGCCTGCACGGTGCGGCCCTGGATGTCGTGGAACAGGATGACGCCGCGCTTGGCCTTGTCGACCTCGGCCAGCACGCGGTCGGCGATCGACTTGGGCACGGGGTCGGCCCAGTCCATCGAGTCGACGGTCCACATCATCGAGCGCAGCTTGAGCGCCTCGACCGTGCTCAGCTTGGCTTCGTTGCGCGCGCCGTAGGGAAAGCGAAAGAGCGTGGACTGCGGCCGGCCGGTGGCGTCGAGCAGCGTTTCGGTTTCGCTGGCCTCGACGCGCACCGCGTCGTCGGTCATCTTGGCCATCATGCCGTGGCTGAAACTGTGGTTGGCGAGCACGTGGCCGGCGGCGAGCACGCGCTTGGCCGTCGCGCCGTTGGCGTTGAGCTGGGCCTTGCCCTGTGCGTCGAGCTTGCCCAGGTTGCGGCCGAGCTGGAAGAAGATGGCGGGTGCGTCGTAGCGCTTCAGGATCTCGAGGATCTCGTCGGTGTGCTTGGCGTGCGGGCCGTCGTCGAAGGTCAGCACCACGGTCTTGGCGGGCAGCGAGGTGCCGAAGATCTCGCGCGCGTCTGCGCTTTCCTTTTCCTTGGCACCGCCGGGTTGCTGCGTGTAGGGAACGATGGCGCCGAAGTCTTTCAAAATCTGCTCGCGCGAGTACAGGCCCTGCAGCTTGGCGACGTAGTCGGCCCACTTCTCGCGCTTGGGCTCGATGCCGCGCTGCGCAAAGCGGCCGAACACGTCCTTCAGCTCGCGGTCGTAGGCCTGTTCGATCTCGGCGAGCACGGCCAGGTCTTCGCTGGCGCGCCGGCCGAGCTTGAGCCCCGACAGCGACTGCGCCTGGCTGTAACGCGTGCTCAGTTCGCCGAGGAATTCCTTGAACGCCAGCCGGTCGGCGTCGAACCAGCTCGGCTCGCTTTCGATGCGGTCGAGCAGCGCGTTCAGGCCCGCCACCGTGGCCGGGTCGGTCGTGTTGTCGGCCTGGGCGATCAGCGCCTGCTGACGCTCCTGCATCTCGTGAAACAGCTGCTGCCCGACGGCGCTGACGGCGCGCTTCTCGGCCGCGTCGAGCGCACGTTCGCCGGTCATCAGCACGATCATCTGGCGGTGCGCGGCGAGCAGGGCGTCGGCGCGCGTCTGCAGCGCCGCCGGAATGCCGACCGGTGCCGCGACCGCAGGCGGCGCAACGGCAGCGGCTGCCGAGGCAGGTGCCGCCGCCGGGGTTATTGCCGCCGGCTCAGGTTGACAGGCGGCGAGCGCGGCGGCCAACGCCGCGACGGCCACACCATGGATTGCGGTCTGCCATCGCGCACGCGTCATAGGTTCGAGCAACTCCCTGTGTTCTTGTTTTATTTCGCGGTCGACTTCGGCTGCGAATCGTCCACCTTCACGGTGAACTTGCCGGCCAGGATGTCGGCCTGCTTGGCCTTCACCTTGGCCGCGATGTCGGCCGGCACCTTCTTCTCGAACGTGCCCAGCGGCGCGAGTTCGGAGCCCTTGTGCTTCATGTGCGAGTACACGCCGTAGTCTTCGGCGGCGAACTTGCCTTCCTTCACGAGCTTGATCGCGCGGTCGGCCGAAGGCTCGAAATTCCACAGCGCCGAGGCGATCACCGTGTCGGGGTACTGGGCCTGCGTGTCGATCACGTTGCCGATCGCGAGCTTGCCCTTTTCCTTGGCCGCGTCGGACACGCCGAAGCGCTCGGCGTACATCACGTCGGCGCCCTTGTCGATCATCGCGAAGGCCGCTTCCTTGGCCTTCGGCGGGTCGAACCAGCTGTTGATGAAGCTCACGCTGAACTCCACCTTCGGATTCGTTTCCTTCGCGCCCGCCATGAACGCGTTCATGAGGCGATTGACTTCGGGAATCGGGAAACCGCCGACCATCCCGATGCGGTTGCTCTTGGTCATGCCGCCCGCGACCATGCCGCTGAGGTAGGCCGGTTCCTGGATGTAGTTGTCGAACACCGAGAAGTTGGGCGCCTGCGGCTTCAGCGACGAGCCCATGAGAAACGCGACCTTGGGAAAGTCTTTCGCGACCTTGCGCGCCGCCGCTTCCACGCCGAACACCTCACCCAGGATCAGCTGGTTGCCGCCCGTGGCGTACTCGCGCATCACGCGCTCGTAGTCGGCATTGCTCACGTTTTCGGTCGCCTTGTATTCGATCTCCCCCCGCGCCTCGGCCGCCTTCAGCGCCTTGTGGATGCGGCCCACCCATTGCTGCTCGAAAGGCACGGTGTACACGGCCGCCACCTTGAGCTTGGCCTGCGCGAGCGCAAGGCCCGGAGCGCCCGCCGCAAGGGCTGCGGCAACGGCGATGGAACGAACGATCAACTGACGGCGTGCTGTCACGGTCTTCTCCTCGATAAATGAAAGAAACCAGCGCTGCAATCCCCATGCCCACCCAACAGAGCCCGCCCTCGCGGCGGGCTCCCTTCCAGCAAACACCGAGGAACTGGCTCTGCCAGGCCTCAGGTGTTGCCCCCGGTAGGGGGTTGGCGAAGCGACACGAAGTGCGCGAAGCCTGGGGGCGAGCCTTACTTCGTGCCGAAGATGCGGTCGCCGGCGTCGCCGAGGCCCGGCAGGATGTAGCCGTGGCTGTCGAGTTCGCGGTCGATGGCGGCGGTGTAGATCGGCACGTCGGGGTGCGCGGCCTGCATCGTCTTGATGCCTTCGGGGCAGGTCAGCAGGCAGACGAACTTGATCGACTTGGGGTTGAGCTCTTTCAACCGCTCGACCGCGGCCACGGCCGAGTTGCCGGTGGCCAGCATCGGGTCGACGACGATCACGTCGCGGCTGTCCATCTCGCCGGGCATCTTGAAGTAGTACTCGACGGCCGTCAGCGTCTTGGGGTCGCGGTACAGGCCGATGTGGCCGACGCGCGCGCCCGGCACCACCGTGAGCATGCCGTCCAGGATGCCGGTGCCGGCACGCAGTATCGACACCAGCACCACCTTCTTGCCGTCGATGACCTTGGCCTGCATGGTCTCCAGCGGGGTCTCGACCTCGATGTCCTGCATCGGCATGTCGCGCGTGACCTCGTAGGCCATGAGCATGCTGATTTCGTTCAGGAGCCGGCGGAAGCTGTTGGTGGAGGCGTCCTTGCGGCGCATCAGCGTGAGCTTGTGCTGGACGAGGGGGTGGTCGACGAGGTGGACGTTGCTCATTGGAGTCTTCTTTTGGTGTGCCGTTGCGGAAAAGCAGGAGAGTCTAAAAGACTAGAAGACGGTGCCGTCACTCTCGATCAGCAGCGGTGGTGCACCGTCTCGCAAACGCTGTGCCAGCACCCGGCCCGCGGCCCAGGTGCCGCCTTCGAGCACGCAGGCCAGGGGCAGCTCTTCCGCGGTGCGGTCGAGCACCTTGCGCACGCGCGGCGCAATCTCGTCGAGCAGCGCGACGGTGAGGGCGCGCCATTCGACGATGAACTCGTCGCCTGCCTTCCAGCGGCGGGTGAGAAAGGCCGCCTCGCGCGGCACGATCACGCCGCTGTCGATCAGGAGGCCGCCGTTGCGGTATTCGGGCAGGGCGGTGAGCGCGTCGAGCTGGCGCACCTTCACGCCGGCCCATTCGAAGGGTTCGAGCAGCGAATACGTGAGCCACTGCGACAGCTTGTGGAACGGCATCCAGCCGTTGGTGAGCCCGGGCCCGCGCACGGCGCTGTGGCGCCAGCAGTCGCCCAGCGCGAAGGCCGGGTCGCCGGTGCCGCCCAGGTTGTCGCTGCCGTCGGCCGCCAGGCTGTCGATGGCATTGGCCGCGGGCCAGATGCGCGAGAGCGTCTCGAGCAGCAGCGACAGGATCTGGTGCGCGGTGATCTCGGCCGTGGGCGGCGAGGCCGCACCGAAGGGCGCCACGAGCGCATCGAACATTCCGGCGGGCCGGCCGTCGTCGCCGAAGGTTTCGGGCTGCTCGCTCATCGCTTCGCCGAGCCGGCGCAGCAGCACGGTGCGCCCGGCCAGGCCGACGAGCGGGTTGACGTCGCTCACCTGGAAGGCGTCGCCCAGCCGGTCGGTCACGAGGCCGCGCAGCCCGGCCGCGTCGACCTGCAGCGGATGGTCGGGGTCGGACGAGAAAAGCCCGCTCGTGAACGCATGGAAGCTCGCCACGCCCAGGCCTTCGGAGCGCGTGAAGCGCTGGCCGCTGGCCGATTCGGTGTAGTGCCAGGTGGGGCCGGCGCCGGCGTCGAGCAGCACGCTCACGAGCACGAGGTCGATGTAGGCGCGGGCGCGCTGGCGGGCGTCGATGCCTTGGCCGAGCAGCGCGTCGAGTTGCTGGCGGCGGTCGACGCCGCCGGCCTCGAAGTGGCGCCAGCGGCTGTGGTACGGGATGGTGTCCCACGGATAGCGCTCGCGCGTGACCTCGGCCACGGTGCGCGCGGCGTCTTCGAGCGCGTCGTCGTTGCCGATGCGGAACCACTGCGATTCGTCGCGGCGCGCGCGCGCCAGCAGGGCGCCGGCACGCTGGCGGATGGCGGTGGTGGTGCGCAGCAAGGTGGCGGCGCCGGCCGGGTGGGCGGTGTCGGGCGTGAATTCGATCGACGGATCGACATCGCCCGCGCCGCCGGGGCGCAGGCTGCCGGAACCATCGGCGGGCAGGTTGATGTCGGTGCTTCGGCTCATTCGCTCAGTCCCCGGCCCTTGGCCTTTTTCAGTTCCTCTGCGTCCGGCACGGGGCCGGGGGTGAAGTAGCCGGCCGCCATCTTGGCGTCCATCTCGACGCGGGCGTCGGCCGGGATCAGTGCGTCGGGAATGTTCACGCGCTCGCCGATCTCGATGCCCGAGCCGGTGATGGCGTCGAACTTCATGTTGCTCATCGACACGAGGCGGTGGATTTTCTTGATGCCGAGCCAGTGGAAGACGTCGGGCATCAGCTCCTGGAAGCGCATGTCCTGCACGCCGGCGACGCACTCGGTGCGCGCGAAATACTGGTCGGCCGTGTCGCCGCCGACCTGGCGCTTGCGGGCGTTGTAGACGAGGAATTTGGTCACCTCGCCGAGCGCGCGGCCTTCCTTGCGCGAGTAGGCAATGAGGCCCACGCCACCGCGCTGCGCGCCCTGGATGCATTCCTCGATGGCGTGCGTGAGGTAGGGCCGGCAGGTGCAGATGTCGGAGCCGAACACGTCGGAGCCGTTGCACTCGTCGTGGATGCGCGCGGTGAGTTCGACGGCGGGGTTCGCCAGGTCGCGCGGGTTGCCGAAGATGTAGAGCGTCTGCCCGCCGATGGGCGGCAAAAACACCTCGAGGTCGGAGCGCGTGACGAGTTCGGGGTACATGCCGCCGGTCTCTTCGAAGAGCGTGCGGCGCAGGTCGGTCTCGGAGCAGCCGAAGCGGCGCGCCACCTCGGGCAGGTACCACACGGGTTCGATGGCCGCCTTGGTCACCATCGCGGCGCCGCCTGTGGTGAGGAAGTGGCCGTCGGCCTTGAGGCGACCGCTTTGCAGCGCCTCGATCACCTCGGGCAGGATCACGTGGGCCTTGGTGATCGCGATGGTCGGGCGGATGTCGTAGCCGGCCGCGAGTTCGGTGGAGAACACGTCGGCCACCAGCGCACCCCAGGGGTCGAGCGAGACGATGCGCCCGGGCTCGCTCCACTGCGGATAGGGGCCGATGACGTCGGTGGGCGCGGTGTTGGTGAGATCGGCCTTGTGCTCGCGCTTCAGGGCGCCGGCCGCCACGGCGAGGGCGCGGTAGACGCTGTACGAGCCGCTGTGGGTGCCGATGACGTTGCGGTGTGCGCGTTTGGTTGTTGTGCCGACCACGGGCCCGCGCTCGGTGGCGGTGGCCGCGCCCCACTGGATGGGCAGGGCGCCGAAACCGCCGGCGTGCGAGGTCAGGCGGATGTGGCCTGTCGACGTGGAGGGATGCAGCGCAGGGTGGGGTGCCGTGCCAGCCGGCAATGCGGAAGGGATCGCGGTGCTATCTACGGACATTGGGAGCCCTCAAAAAATGCAATGTACCGAGCACTTGTGCGGCTGGCAAGCGAGGGCCCCGCGCGCTCCGGCCGCGCTGTCGCGCGCAGAGCTTCAGGCGGGCGACGAGCGCAGGCCGTAGGTCTTGCCGTGCACGAACAGGTACTCGGCACGCAGCACCGCGTCGCCTTTTTCGCCGGTGAAGGTGAAACCGAGCACCGCCACCGGCGTGCCGGGCTTGATCTCCTCGACGCCCCAGGCCTGCAGCCGCGTGAGCGGCGCCAGCTCGACCTGCCACTTGCGATCGCGCCGTGTCGGCAGTTGCGCCTTGGCCAGCAGCGCCGGGCCGTCGACCGATGCGCTCTGGTTGGGCAGGGGCCGCTGTTTCAGGTCGGGCGGCAGCGCGAGGTTCTCGGGCAGCTCGAGTTCCAGCTCCCCGTGCGGATTGCGCCAGCTCACCTTGGTGGCACGGCCTTCCACGTACAGCGGGCGCTCCTGGTCAAAACTGCTCCAGCCGTGGTGGGCCCAGGCGGGCAGGGCGAGGCCGATCGAACCGGCCACGAACATGCGTCGATGCAGCATCGCGTTCTCCTTGGTCAGACATAGGCAATCCAGCGCCCGCAGATGATGACAGCGAGCCAAAACCCCAGCGAGAGAAGGCATTGCACCTTGCCGACGCGGTCGATGGCGGCAGCGCCGCCGCGCCAGTGAAAGAGCGCCGCATTGGCGCCAGCCAGCGCGATCAGGCCCAGCTTGATGCGAAAGGCGTTGTTCGCCAGCAGTTCGTCGGGCTGGCCGGAGAACATCGTGAGTCCGGTGACGGCGCACAGCCCGAAGCCGACGAGGGCCGGCCGCAGCGTGAGGCGGGCCAGCAACGGCGCCGGCAGCTCGCGGCCCAGGCCGAGGGCGCGCAACTCGAACACCAGCAGGCCGCCGAACAGCAGCGCAATGCCCACGATGTGCACCGCCTCCAGCGCCGGGTAGGCCCAGGGGTGCGAGACGAGTCCGGCCAGCATCGGCGCAGCTTAGCGGAGCCCCGCCGGGGAGGGCACAATCGCTTGCAATCTTTTTGACAACGGCTGTAACCGGCCCGCCGGATGGCACGAACCACTGCAGGACGCACGACGGATTGGGGCGACGCAGAAGCGGCGCTGCGCAGCCTGTTCCTTCGCGGGCTCGGGGGCGATGCTGACGCGTACCGCGAGTTTCTGCAGAAGCTCAGCGCGCACCTGCGCGCCTTTCTGGGCAAGCGCCTTTTTGGGTGGCCCGATGAAGTGGAAGACCTTGTCCAGGAATGCCTGCTCGCCATGCACAACCAGCGCCACACGTACCAGACCGACCAGCCGTTGACGGCCTGGGTGCATGCGATTGCGCGCTACAAGATGATCGACCTGCTGCGCGCCAAGTCGGTCCGCGAAGACCTGCATGACCCGCTGGACGACGACCTGGCCGTGTTCGCCGATTCCGCCACCGAGGCCAGCGACGCGAAACGCGACCTCGGCGGCCTGCTGCAGACTTTGCCCGAACGCCAGCGTCTGCCGATCGTGCACGTGAAGATCGACGGCCTCTCGGTGGCCGAGACGGCGCGCCTCACGGGCATGTCGGAGTCGGCCGTGAAGGTCGGCATCCACCGGGGCCTGAAAGCCCTGGCCGCGAAGTTCGCAGGTGCAGCCTCATGAAGACGGACGACCTCATCGACCTGCTGGCCGCCGGCGACGTGGCCGTGCAGCGTCGCAGCGCCAGCGGGCGCATCGGGTGGGCGGTGCTTGCGGCGCTCCCGCTGTCTTTCGTGATCCTGTTCGCCGCGTACGGGCTGCGGCGCGATCTGGTGCAGGCGATGTTCTGGCCGATGTTCTGGGTCAAGGTGCTGTTTCCGCTGTGCGTCGCGGCCGCCGCCTTCGTGACGCTGCAGCGGCTGGCCCGGCCCGGCGTGCGTGTTCGTCACGCGTGGTGGGGCGGGGTGCTGCCGGTGTTGGGAATCTGGGCGCTGGCGGCGCTCGCCTGGTTTTCACTGCCGGCCGAGGAGCGCATGCCGTCGCTGATGGGGCAGTCGTGGCGCATCTGTGCGTTGAGCATCGGCGTGATGGCACTGCCCGTGTTCGCGGCCACCTTCGTGGCGCTGCGCGGGTTGGCGCCGACGCGGCCCGGGTGGGCGGGTGCTGCGGCAGGGGCGCTGGCCGGCGGGCTCGGCGCGGCGGTCTATGCGCTGCGCTGCCCCGAACTCACGGCGCCGTTCCTGGCGGTCTGGTATGTGAGCGGAATCGCCGTACCGATGCTGCTGGGCGCGGCACTGGGGCCGCGCCTGCTGCGCTGGTAGCGGGGGCGCTGTTTCAGCGCTTCTTGCTGCCGAAGATCCCGCCCAGCACGCCGCGCAGGATCTCCTTGCCCACCGACGTGCCCATGGTGCGAACCGCTGACTTGGCCATCGTCTGCACGAGGCCGTCGCGCTTGCCGCCGCGCGGGCCGGTGCTGCCGAAGAGCATGTCGTTGAGCATGCCGCCCATGCCGGACGATTCTTCGGCCGCCGCGCCCTTGCCGGCTGCGGCCGGCGCATCGGGTGCGCTCTCGGCGCGGCCCTTGATCTTTTCGTAGGCCGATTCGCGGTCGACCGTCTTTTCGTACACGCCGGCCACCAGCGAGTTGGCGATCAGCGCCTTGCGCTGGTCGGGCGTGATCGGGCCGAGCTGGCTGCCCGGCGGCAGCACGTACACGCGCTCGGTGATGCTCGGGCGGCCCTTGGAATCCAGAAAGCTCACGAGCGCCTCGCCCACGGCGAGTTCGGTGATGGCGGTCTCGATGTCCAGGCCGGGCTTCTGGCGCATGGTGCTGGCAGCAGCCTTCACGGCCTTCTGGTCGCGCGGCGTGAAGGCGCGCAGCGCGTGCTGCACGCGGTTGCCCAGTTGGGCCAGCACCGAATCAGGAATGTCCAACGGGTTCTGCGTGACGAAGTACACCCCGACACCCTTCGAGCGCACCAGCCGCACCACCAGTTCGATGCGTTCGACCAGCGCCTTGGGCGCCTCGTTGAACAGCAGGTGGGCCTCGTCGAAGAAGAAGGCCAGCTTCGGCTGCTCGGGGTCGCCGATTTCGGGCAGTTGCTCGAACAGTTCGGACAGCATCCACAGCAGAAAGGTGGCGTACAGGCGCGGCGAGTTCATGAGCTTGTCGGCCGCCAGGATGTTCACCACCCCCTTGCCGCCCACCGTCTGCATGAAGTCGGAGATGTTGAGCATCGGCTCGCCGAAGAACTTGTCGCCGCCCTGGGTCTCGATCTGCAGCAGGCCGCGTTGAATGGCGCCCACACTGGCGGCGCTGATGTTGCCGTACTCGGTGGTGAACTGGCTCGCGTTCTCGCCCACGTGCTGCAGCATGGCGCGCAGGTCTTTCAGGTCGAGCAGCAGCATGCCGTTGTCGTCGGCGATCTTGAATACCAGGTTCAGCACGCCGGCCTGGGTTTCGTTCACGTCGAGCATGCGGCCCAGCAGCAGCGGGCCCATGTCGGACACCGTGGCCCGCACCGGATGGCCCTGTTCGCCGAACACGTCCCACAGCGTGACGGGACAGGCGGCGGGCTCGGGCACGTCGATGCCGCGTTCCTTGAGCGTGGCGGCCAGCTTTTCGCCGACGGCGCCTTTCTGGCTGATGCCGGTCAGGTCGCCCTTGACGTCGGCCATGAACACCGGCACGCCGATGTTCGACAGCTGCTCGGCGATGGTCTGGAGCGAGACGGTCTTGCCGGTGCCGGTGGCGCCGGTGATCAGGCCGTGGCGGTTGGCCAGGCCGGGCAGCAGGGCGCACTCGATGGTGTCGTGGCGTGCGATCAGAAGGGGGTCGGCCATGGGGCGCTCCGGGTCGTATCGAAGCGCGCAGTCTAATCAACCGCCACTCCTATAATTCACGACCCCGCACGGTCGTCCAGGAAAAAAGTTCAGGAGGTTTTTTTGTCATCGACTGCTCAGCCCCCCATTCCCGCCACTGGCGATGCATCCGAACAGTCGCCGATCGAAAAAGAGCTGGCCGTGTTGCTCGTGAACGCGCTCAATCTCGAAGTCGCGCCTGAAGAGATCGTTCCCACCGCCCCGCTGTACGGCGAAGGTCTGGGCCTCGACTCCATCGACATCCTCGAAGTCGCGCTCGAAGTTTCGCGACGCTACGGTTTCCAGCTGCGCTCGGACGACGAGCGCAACCAGCAGATCTTCCAGTCGCTGCGTACGCTCGCGACCCACGTCGCCGAGCACCGCAGCGCCACCTGATCCATGTCTCGATGGCGACTCGTCCTCCTGCTGCTGGTGGGGGTCACGTATGCCGGGCTCTCCCATTGGATGACGCTGTTCCACGCCACCGAGCCCTGGGCCGTGGTGGTGTTGCTCGGCCCGCTGTGGATCGCGGCCATGGGCTTTGCCGCCAGCTGGTTCGGCCGCTGGGGCCTGGCCGCTGCCGCGGCGCTGGGCATCGGCGGTTTCTCGCTCGTCTTCCTCGGTGAGGCGGGCGACACCAACCGTCTGTATGTGCTGCAGCACGTCGGCATCAACGGCGCGCTCTGCGGCTGGTTCGGCTCGACGCTGCGCGGCAAGGGCTTGCCGCTGATCACCCAGTTCGCGCAGCGCGTGCACCCGCTGAAGGGGCACATGCTGTCGTACACGACGCATCTCACGCAGGTGTGGACGGTGTACTTCGCCGTGGTGGTCGTGTCGTCGATCGTGGTCTACCTGACGATGTCGTTCTCGGCCTGGTCGCTGCTGGCCAACGTGCTGTCGCCGCTGAGCGTGGCGCTGCTGTTCGTGGGCGAGCACCTCGTGCGCTACCGCCTGCACCCCGAATTCGAACGCACGCGGCTCGTCGATGCAGTGCGCGCGTTCTACGGCACCTCGACGGTGGACCACGGCGCCGGCGGCCAATGAAACAGGCGCAGGCAGCCCGCGTGACCATCGACACCGCTTCTTCCTCTTTCCTGCCGCTGCTCGCGGACCGCAACCCCGACGCCCCGCTGGCCTGGCGAGGCGGCCAACCGGTCAGCGCGCGCCAGTTCCTGGCCGACGTCGCGCGCCTGGCGCCCGTGCTGCCCGCCGAAGGTCCGGCCGTCAATCTGTGCCTGGACCGCTACGCCTTCGCCGTGAGCCTGGGCGCCGCGCTGGTGCGCGGCCATGCGAGCCTGCTGCCGCCCGATGCGCGGCCCGACACGCTGGCGCGCCTGACCGAAACCGGCGGTCCGCATC
Source organism: Variovorax sp. EBFNA2 (assembly GCF_033802765.1). Lineage (NCBI taxonomy): Bacteria > Pseudomonadati > Pseudomonadota > Betaproteobacteria > Burkholderiales > Comamonadaceae > Variovorax > Variovorax sp. EBFNA2. Next base: position 3,333,601 of record NZ_CP138496.1, on the reverse strand, counting down.
TGTTTGCACTGACCGACGACACCCAGCTCGACACCCCCGGCATGCGGCGCCTGCCGGTCGAGGCCGTTCCGGGACCGGCGGGCGATGCACCGGTGCCTGTCATCGACGGCGGCCGGCATGCGGCCAGCCTGCTCACGTCGGGCTCCACCGGCGTGCCGCAGCCGCACGCGAAAGCCTGGCGCACGCTGGTCGGCGATGTCGAAGTCGCGGTCGAGCGGCTGTGCCGCGTGCTGCAGCGGCCCACGCTCGAAGGGCTCACGCTGGTCGCGACCGTGCCGGTGCAACACAGCTACGGGCTCGAGTCCTCGGTGCTGCTCGCGATGCTCGGCGGCGCGGCCTTCGAAACCGGGCGACCGTTCTTCCCGGCCGACGTCGCGAAGGCGCTGGCCTCGGTGCCGCGCCCGCGCGCGCTGGTGACCACACCGTTCCATCTGAAGACGCTGCTGCTGTCGGGCATCGAGTTGCCGTCGGTCGACCTGATCCTGTCGGCCACCGCGCCGCTCTCGCCGCAACTGGCCTTGCAGGCCGAGCAGGCATTGGGCGGTGTGCTGCTCGAAATCTACGGCAGCACCGAGTCAGGCCAGGTCGCCACGCGCCGCACGACCGACAGCGAAATCTGGGAAACCTTCGGCGAGATCCGCGTGCACGCGGAGCCGGGAGAGGGCGACGGCCCCGAGCGCTTCATCTTCAGCGGCGATTTCATTCCCGAACCCACGCCGATGGCCGACGTGCTCGAACTGCTCGACGCACGACGCTTCCGGCTGTTCGGCCGCGCCAACGATTTGATTCACGTCGCCGGGCGGCGCAGCTCGCTGGCGCACCTGAACTACCACCTCAACAGCATCGCGGGCGTCGAAGACGGCGCCTTCTGGCTGCCCGACGAGGTGGCCGACGGCGTGGTGCGCCCGGTGGCGTTCGTCGTCGCGCCGACGCTGTCGGCGACCGACATCATTGCTGCATTGCGGCAACGCCTGGAGCCCGTGTTCGTGCCGCGCCGCGTGGTGCAGGTCAAGGCCTTCCCGCGCGAAGGCACGGGCAAGCTCACGGTGCGGGCGCTGCGCGAATTTGCGCTGGCCCAACTCGCCGACGACCAGACGCCGGTGCAGATGGCGCACACGGTGCCGGTCGACCATCCGGCCTTCGCCGGCCATTTCCCCGGCCAGCCGCTGGTGCCCGGCGCGTTGCTGCTGGCCGAAGTCATGGAGGTCGTGCGGCGTGTGCCGGCCTTGTCGGCGCGGCTCGGCCCGAGCCCGACGCTGGCGGCCGCCAAGTTCCTCGCGCCGGTGCGACCCGGCAGCACCCTCTCCATCGAGCTGCAACCGGAGGCCGGAACGGGCCGCGGGGTGCGCTTCGACGTGCGCTGCGACGGCGTGGTGGCTGTCACCGGCCGCTGGACGGCTGTGCCAGAGTCGGCGCAATGAAGCACACCGACGCCGAGACGCGCGCCCTGGACGAAGCGGCGCGGCAGACTGCCCGCCCGACGGCGCAGCAGGGCGACTGGGCGCGCGCGCCCGAGCGCAGCAACATGCTGGCGCTGCGCTTCATCTGCCTGATGGCGCTGGTGTGCGGGCGCCATGTCACGCGGCTGCTGCTGCCGCCGATCAGCCTGTACTTTTTGCTGTTTGCGCCCGCGCCGCGCCGCCATATCAAGCGCTACCTGTTCCGCGCCATCGGTCCGCGTGCGGGCTGGGTCGACGGCTACCGTTTGCTGCACGCGTTTTCTTCGACCGTGCTCGACCGCGTGTACTTCCTGCGCGGGCGCATGGACCTGTTCAAGCTGAAGATCGAAGGCAATGCCCCGATCGAGGCCGAGGTGGCCGAAGGGCGGGGCGCTTTCCTGCTCGGCGCGCACATCGGCAGCTTCGAGGTGCTTGGCGCCTGCAAGCAGCAGGCGCCCCAGAACCACCTGCGGCTGGCGATGCTGATGTATCCCGACAACGCGCAGCGCATCACCGCCATCCTGAACGCGATCGCGCTGCCCGAGATGCGGCCGCATGTGATCTCGCTGGGCCGCCCGCATTCCATGCTCGCGCTGCGCGACTGGCTCGACGGCGGCGGCCTCGGCGGCATGCTGGCCGACCGCACGCTGCCGGGCAGCGAGGAGCAGCCGGCGAACCAGCGCGGCAACAACATCGTGCTGCCTTTTCTGGGGCAGCCGGCCGTCTTCAACGACGGTCCGTTCCGGCTTGCGGCGCTGTTGCGCCGCAAGGTGTTCTTCATGGCCGGCATGTACGGCGGCGGTGCCCGCTACGATGTCCGGTTCGACCCGCTGGCCGACTTCGGCACGCCGTTCGCCGATGCCGCGGAACGTGAACGCCGCATCCGCAGCGCGGTCGAAGCCTATGTGGCCCGCCTCGAGGCGCTGTGCCGCGCCTACCCGTACAACTGGTTCAACTTTCATGATTTCTGGCTCGAAGATGCGGCTTGATCGGCTTTGCAAGGTGTTGGTGCTCGCCGTGGCTTTCTGCGCCGCGCCGGCGTGGGCGGCGTTCGACCTGCCCGAACTGATGGGCCTGCTGTCCAGGCAAAAGAGCGGCGAGGCGCGCTTCACCGAGCAACGCTTCGTGCACGGCCTCGAAGGCCCGCTCGACGCGAGCGGCACGCTGAGCTTCGAGGCGCCCGACAAGCTGGTGCGTCGCACGCTCTCGCCGCGCATCGAAACCATGGCGGTCGACGGCAACACGCTGACCTTGTCGCGCGGCAACCGCAACCGCACGCTCGCGCTGGACAGCATGCCCGAGCTGCTGGGCCTGGTCGAAGCCATGCGCGGCACCCTGACCGGCGACGGCACCACGTTGCAGCGCTATTTCAAGAGCACGGTGTCCGGCGCCGCCAACCAGTGGACGCTCGACCTGACCCCCAATGACAGTCGCCTGGCCGCGCAGGTGCGCAGCATGCGCATCACGGGCCGCGGCGGCGAGGTGCTGGGGCTGGAGATGGAGTTCGTGGGCGGCGACCGCTCGGTCATGAACATCTCGCCCAAAGCCGCCCCGTCGGCGGTGCCGGCCAGCGCCCCCGGGCGCGCGACGCCGTGAGCCTGGCGCAGGCGGGCGGGCCGCCCGGGTGGTCGCGCCGCATCGTCGTTCTTCTGGCGTGGCTGCTGGTCGTGGGCCTGGGCGCGGTCGTCATTGCGCGCACCCAGATCGGCGCCGATCTGTCGGCCTTTCTCCCCAAGAGCCCGGATCTGCGTCAGCGCGTGCTGATCGAGCAGCTGCAAAGCGGCGTCGCCTCGCGCACGCTGATGCTGGGTTTTGAAGGCGGCAGCGTCGAACAGCGTGCTGAAGTCTCGCGCGCCGTCGGCAAGGCGATGCGCGAGAGCAAGCTCTTCGACCTGGTACAGAACGGCGACGTGAGCGACTGGAGCGAGGCCGGCACCTGGGTGTTCGAGCACCGCTACCAGCTGTCGTCCGGCGTGATGCCGGGGCAGTTCACGGTGGCGGGGTTGCGCGACGCCATCATCGACACGCTGTCGATGCTCGGCACGCCGGCTGGCAACGCGATCAAGCCCTTGCTCGACCGCGACCCGACCGGCGAGACCCAGCGCGTCGCGATGGAGCTGGTGCCGGCGAGTGCGCCGCGCAGCGAAGGCGGCGTCTGGATGTCGCGCGACGCGCCGCGCGCACTCATGATCGCCACGACGCGTGCGGCCGGCGGCGACCTCGATGCGCAGGCCGTCGCCATCGCGCGTGTGCAGGCCGCCTATGAAGCTGCCGCGCGCGGCATGGGGGAGGCTTCGCCCAAGCTGCTGCTGAGCGGAGCGCCCGTGTTCTCGGTGATGAGCCGCGAAAAGATCAAGACCGAGGCCATGCACCTCGCGGTGGTCGGCGGCATCGTCATGAGCGTGTTGCTGCTGCTGGCTTTTGCCTCGCCGCGCGCGCTCGTCATCGCCTTCCTGCCGGTGGCCACGGGCGTGGTGGTCGGCACGGCGTCGGTCAGCCTCGTGTTCGGCTCGGTGCACGGGCTCACGCTGGGCTTCGGCAGCACGCTGATCGGCGAAACGGTCGACTACGCCATCTATTACCTGATCCAGGCGCGCGGCGCGGCCGTGGCCGGCACCGGCTGGCAACGCTGGCGCGAGGTGCATTGGCCCACGGTGCGCCTCGGCCTGCTGACCTCCGTGTGCGGCTTTGCGGCGCTGGTGTTCTCGGGCTTTCCGGGGCTGGCGCAGCTGGGCGTGTTCTCGATCGCCGGACTGGTGTCGGCCGCATTGGCCACGCGCTACGTGCTGCCGGTGCTGGCGCCCGATGGCGCGACCGGCATGGGCATGCGCCGACACATGGCGCGACTGGCCGGCCTGCTGGTGCGCGGCCTGCCGCGCCTGCGCTGGCCGCTGGCAGCGCTCGGCGTCGCTGCGCTGGCGCTGGTGCTGTGGCAGGGCGGCCATCTGTGGCGCGCCGACCTGAGTGCGATGAGCCCGGTGCCGCGCTCGGCCCAGCAGCTCGACGAGATGCTGCGCAAGGACATCGGCGCGAGCGACGGCGGCGTGCTGGTCGTGGCCTTCGGCGACGACGAACAGGCCGCGCTGCGCCACACCGAGGCCGCGGCCGCGCGCCTCGACGCGCTGGTCGACAAGGGCGAGCTCAGCGGCTACGAAACCGTGACCCGCGTGCTGCCGAGCGTGGCGGCGCAGACCGCGCGCCTGGCCAGCCTGCCCGATGCCGACACGCTGCGCGCCAACTTGGCCGAAGCGACGAAAGGCCTGCCGCTGCCGGCGTCCCGGCTCGGCGCCTTCGTGACCGACGTGGAGGCCGCGCGCAAGCAAGCGCCCGTGCAGCGCGCCGACCTCATCGGCGGCCCCCTGGGCTCCGTGGTCAACACGCTGATGTACGAGCGGCCGGGCGGTGGCTGGTCCACGCTGGTCGTGCTGCATCCCGGCCCGGGCTTCGACCAGGGGCGCCTCGAAGCCGCACTGGCCGGGCTGCCCGAGGTGCAGGTGGTGGACGTCGGCCGCGAACTCGGCGGCCTCTACAAGCGCTACCTGCACGAGGCCTTCGTGCAGGTGCTGCTGGGCGCGCTGGCGGTGGTGGTGCTGCTGGGCGTGTACCTGCGCTCGTGGCGCCGTCTGCTGGCCGTGTGCCAGCCGCTGCTGTTCGCGGTGGTGCTCACGCTGGGCGGCATGGCGCTGGCGCAGGCCGCGCTCGGCATCCTGCACCTCGTGGGGCTGTTGCTGATCGTTGCCGTGGGCTCGAACTACGCGCTGTTCTTCGACCAGCTGCGCACGACCGGGCGCGCCGACGAAGACACGCTGGCCTCGCTGATGCTGGCCAATCTCACGACGGTGGTGTCGTTCGGGCTGATCGCGATCTCGGACATCCCGGCGCTGTCGTCCATCGGCCGCGTGGTGGCGCCGGGCGCCTTGCTGGCGCTGCTGCTGTCGGCCGCGTTCGCACGCAACGTGATGCCCGGGAAGGGCCCGAGCCCGCAGCGACCGCGCTGATGGGAAAATCCGGCCCCACCATGTCGTCGCCTTCTGTCCCCGTCGTTGCCTCCGGATCCTGGCCCTGGCCGCCGGCCATGCGCGCCAGCGCGGCCGTGCATGCGGCGGCCCTCGGCGCGGGCGTTCTGATGCCCGGCACATGGCCCTGGGCCCTCGGCGCGGTGGTGCTGAACCATGCGCTGATCACCGGCGCGGGGCTCACGCCGCGCAGCAACCTGCTCGGCCCGAACGTCACGCGCTTGCCTGAGGCCGCCGGTGCGCGTCGCGAGGTGGCGATCACGATCGACGACGGGCCCGAGCCCGACGTCACCCCCCGTGTGCTCGACCTGCTGGACGCCCACGGCCAGCGCGCCACCTTCTTCTGCATCGCCGAGCGCGTGCAGGCGCACCCGGTACTGGCGCGCGAGATCGTCGCGCGCGGCCACAGCATCCAGAACCACACGGCGCAGCACCGGCACAACTTCTCCTTCCTCGGGCCGCGCGGCTTCGCGGCGGAGATCGCGCGCGCGCAGGACATCCTGACCGACGTGACCGGCCAGCGCCCGACCTGTTTTCGCGCACCCGCCGGCCTGCGCAACCCTTTTCTCGAACCCGTGCTGCACCGCCTCGGCCTCTCGCTCGTGAGCTGGACGCGGCGCGGTTTCGACACCCGCGAAGGCGACGCCGCCAAGGTGATGGCGCGCCTCGCCCGCAACCTGCTGGCGCGCGACATCCTGCTGCTGCACGACGGCAACGCCGCGCGCAACGCGGCAGGACAACCGGTTCTGCTCGAGGTCCTGCCCTTGTTGTTCCAACGCCTGCGCACCGACGGATTGCGTGCCGTGACCCTGCCTGAAGGATTGAAGACCGCATGAGCGCCGTGATGCCATCGACGATGACCACTGACAACGCCTGGCGCGAGCTGCACGAAGCCGCGACCGTTCCCTACAAGAAGGGGGGCACCTTCGCCTGGCAGTTCGCCCGCGGCAAGCTCGGGCGCGACCCGGTGTTCCGCGGCCTGCTCGAACGCGGGCTGATCGACGCGCAGCATCGGCGCGTGGTCGACATCGGCTGCGGCCAGGGCCTCTTCGTGAGCCTGCTGGCGTCGATGAGCGCGATGCAGCAGCAAGGACGCTGGCCCGCGTCATGGGCCGCCACGCCGGCCGCCGCGGACTACACGGGCATCGAGCTGATGCCGAAGGACGTCGCGCGCGCCGAAGCGTCGGTCGGTCACCTGAAGCCCACGCCGCGGCTCGTGTGCGCCGACATGTGCACGGCCGCCTTGCCCGATTGCGACCTGGTCGTGATCCTCGACGTGCTGCACTACGTGGACCTCACCGCGCAGGAGGGTGTGTTGACGCGCGTGCGCGACGCGCTTCGTCGCGGCGGCAACCCGAAGGCGCGCCTGCTGCTGCGCGTGGGCGACGCGTCGAGCACGCGCGGTTTCGCGATCAGCCAGTGGGTCGATCGCACCGTGACGCGCATCCGCGGCCACAAGGTTTCGCCGACCTGGGGCCGGCCGTTGACCGAATGGTCCGCGCTGCTGCAGCGCCTGGGGTTCCGCGTGCAGAGCATTCCGATGAGCGAAGGCACGCCGTTTGCCAACGTGCTGCTGGTGGCCGACCTGGAGGCCGTCGCTTGACGGCACCGCAGACGCTCGACCGCGCAGGCATTGCGCAGCGCATTCCGCACAGCGGCAGCATGTGCCTGCTGGAGCGCCTCGAAGGCTGGGACGCCGAGTCGATCCATTGCAGCACCACGACGCACAGCCAGGCGGACAACCCGCTGCGCACCGACAGCGGGCTGCTCGCGCCGAACGCCATCGAGTACGCGGCGCAAGCGATGGCGCTGCACGGTGGCCTGCTGGCCGCCGAAGGCAGCACGCCATCGGCCGGATTCCTGGCCAGCGCACGCAACGTGAAGCTCGCGGTGGCGCGGCTGGACGACATCGACGGGGCGTTGCAGGTGTGCGCCCAGCGGCTGTCCGGCGACGACCGGCAGGTCTTGTATGAATTCACGGTGGCAGCCGACGACGGCCGCCTGCTGGCCGAGGGCCGCGCCGTGGTGGTCTTGAACACGCCGCTGGCGGACATGGGAAGCACACCGTCATGAGTTTCGAAGGAAAACGCACACTGATCACCGGCGCCAGCGGCGCGCTCGGCGCGGCCATGGCGGAGCGTTTTGCACGCGACGGCGCGACCGTGCTGCTGCACGCGAATTCGCGGCCCGAGGCGATCGAGCAACTGGCCGCATCGATCACCGCCGCCGGCGGCAAGGCGGAATGCCATGTGTACGATCTGCGCAGCGACGAGGCCTGTGCGGCCGGCTGCGCGCGCATTCTCGAAGGCGGGGCGGTGCAGATACTCGTCAACAACGCGGGCGTGCACGACGACGCCGTGCTGCCCGGCATGCGCGCCGAGCAATGGCACAAGGTGATCGACGTATCGCTGAACGGCTTCTTCCGCGTGACGCAACCGCTGCTGTTGCCGATGATGCGCACCCGCTGGGGTCGCGTGCTGAACATCTCGTCCGTCGCCGCCATCGCGGGGAACCGGGGGCAGGTGAACTATGCCGCGGCCAAGGGGGCGTTGAACAGCGCAACCAAGGCGCTGTCGCTCGAAGTGGCGTCGCGCGGCGTGACGGTGAACGCGATCGCGCCGGGGATCATCGCCTCGCCGATGGCCGATGCAGTGTTCGACCCTGCGCTCATCAACCAGATGGTGCCCGTGAAGCGCGCCGGCACGCCGCAGGAAGTGGCGGCGCTGGCAGCGTTCCTGGCAAGCGATGAAGCCGCGTACATCACGGGGCAGGTGATCTCGATCAACGGCGGGATGATCTGAAGCATCGGCGCCTCCAAGAGGGGGCGCTCCAGATTCGTCTTTCTCGTTGAAGGACGGGGCACTCATGCATCCCCGGAGCCCGGCAGGCGGTGCGGTGTGGGCGGCCCCTCTGTGCCGCCGAGGAGCACAGCGTTTCGCGGATCAGGGCTCGCAGCTGTCTGAGCCGAAGGCGAGTTCTGCGAGACCCCGCGAAACGCGAGCACCGCAGGGAAGCCCGAAGGGCCGGCACAGTGGGGCCGACCGCGCCGTGCCGCCTGTCGGGCGCCCGTAAAAGATCTAGAGCGGCAGCGTATCGAACGCAGCGTAAGCCGTAGCCAGCCAAGACTTCACACGCTGCCGCTCCAGCAACCCGAGCGCATGCGCGCCTTCGCGGTCGTTCACGGCCTTCCAGAAGCTCGTGTTCTGCGCATCGATCTTGCGCATGCTGGCTTCGTGCAGGCGCGGCAGTGCAATGACGCGCGCGCCGTTCGCATTGGCCTTCGACAGCGACTGCGACGCCAGCAGCATCCCGAAGTCGCTGCCGCGTCCGTAGTTCTGCACCACGATGTAGTTGGGGCGGTTGCCGAAGGTGTCGATCAGCGTGCCGAGCAGGTCGGTGGAGTCCTTGCCGTCGTCCAGCACGTGCCAGAAGTTGACCGTGACATCGATTTCCTCGAACACGTCGAACAGGTCGGATTCCTTGATCCAGCGTGACAGTGGCGCCAGCGTTTGCGCCGCGAGGTCGACGATCACGCTCTGCTTCGGGTTGGTCTCGAAGCCGTTGACCACCGTGTCCAGGCCCTCGAAGCTGTCGACCACCACGGGCGAGGCAAAGCCCTCGTAGAAGCGCGTGAAAGAGCTGTGCGAACGGTCGGTGTCGAAGCCGGTGAAAGGGCGGCTGCGATCGATGAAGTACTGGGCCAGCACGCGTGCGGTGACCGATTTGCCGACACCGCCTTTTTCGCCGCCGATGAAATTGATGGAGCTCATGACTGGTTGCTGCCTCGAATGGGTTGAGGGGTGGAGGAGGGCGGATTCATTCTAGGGTTCGCTTGCGGCGCCACTGTGGCTAGCGGCCTCGCTTGCTCATGCCTTGCAGCAAGGGATGTGCCTGCAAGCGCTGCTGCAGCCGTTTCTTCCACGGAGCCGGCAGCGCCGAGGCGTCGATCATCGCGGGCCACTGGTCGCGCGCGAGGCGGGCCGTGTCGGCGACGACGCGCCGCATGCGCGGCTCGTGCACGCCGGCCGAGAAACAGAAGGCGCGCACGTTGGTCGGTGTGAACATGGCGGTGCGACGTACAGCGGCTGCACCCACCGGGGTCGGCAGCAGCGGGAGCGCATGGCCTTCGACGCCCTGCAGCGCTGCGTAAGCCACGATGTCGTAGGCCGGCGCCAGACGCGGGGCGATGCCATCGGGGTATAGCACGCCGAAGTTCTTCAGGTGCGCATCGGGGTTGCCCAGCAGATCGTTGACCACGAGCCGCCGCACCAGTTCGAGCACGGCGTCTTCGCCCAGCGACGGAAAGGCGCGCATCGCGAGCGCCATGTCGAGGTAGCTTCCGCTGTACTTGTGCATCGGATCGACCGCAAGCACCTGGGCGAAATCTTCGAAGTGGATGCGGCGCGCGCCATCGCGGTCGAAGCGCGTGACCGCCAGGAACTCGGGCTCGTCCGGCAGCGCATAGCTGTGTTCCGCCGCGATGGCCGACAGCGGCGCGAGTTCGGCGTGGCACACCTCGACGCCCGCCGCCCCGGCCATCTGCAGCGAGAGCATTTCGAGTTGCGGCATGTGGGGCCGTCCGGCTACCGGCAGTTTGGCGATCACGCGCGTGCTGGCGCCCGATCGCACGCGCGCCACGTAGCGACCGCCCTGGCGGCGCAGGCCCAGCTTGGGTTGCACGCCCGAGACCGAAATGCCCTGCGGCATCGGCAGCTCGACCACCGACATCTCGAGCGCGTCCTGGTCCTGCGTGATGAGCCGTTGCAATGTGCCGCGGTCCACCGACACCGGGCGTGCGGCCACGGCGCCGGGCAGGTCGCCGCCACAGGCCGCCAGCAATTCGAAGTGGTCGTTGTCGCGGCAGCCGCGCAGCTGCGCGATGTGGCTGCGCAGCACGCCCTCGGGCAACAGGTTCTGGAAGAAGCCGGGCAATTGGCCGCCCTGAGCGTTGAACAGCGGGTTCTTCACGTCGCTCCACAGCGCAGCCTGGGCCGCCGGGTCGCTCGCCACCATCGACAGCGACAGCACGCCCGGCGGCGGGCTGGCGATCAGCTCGGGCTCCGCCACGAAGCGGCACAGGTCGGCGTACTGGAACAGCTTGCCGAGGCGGTGCGCGCCGAGGGAAATCTCGAGGATCTTGACGTTCATGGCGGTGAGCGGCGGCCTCGCACGTAGGGCGGCGCGGCGGGCGCTTCAGCCAGCGCCCGGCCGACACGCGTGGCGACCGGGCGGTAGCCGGGATCGACCGCGGTGCCTTCGCCGAAACCCTTGGGCGCGAGCTGCAGTTCGAGCCCCAGCGCATCGACCAGCGCGAGCAGCGACGACAGCTGCGGATTGCCCTTCAGGCTCAGGGCGTTGCGCACCGAGCGCTCGGTGAGCCCGGAGCGCAGTGCGATCTCGGCGTTCGTGAGGCCGGTGGCCCCGCGTCGGGCCGTGAGGGCGGTGATGAGTTCCTGCTTGTCCACGGAAAGATATTACCGCAAATGCCTATTTGGGAAACATATTTCCGATGCAAAAGCTACTTGGGGATCAGCGTGAAGAGTGGCATGACCACGCCCATCACCCAGTTCTGGCCGAAATCCAGGGCTGCCCGGCGGTATTTCTCGTCGGCTTGCGCGGCCAGAAGGTCGAGCCGTGCCACCACCTTCGACAGCTCGCGGTCGGCCACGAGGTTGCGCCCGCGATCGCTGATCTCGGTGGCCAGCAGCAGCGGTTGGCCGTCGGGGCCGGTCTTGGAGGAGATCAGCCAGAGCGAAATTTCGAAGTTGCGCGCCGTGCGGTAGCTGTTCTCGGCGTCGACCCCGTCGATCATGGTCTGGTCCCAGGTGTTGCCGTTGGCCTGCTTGAGCATGGAAGCCCAGCCGACGACCAGCGCCGCCACGCGGTCGCCCTGGTAGGCCTGCGGGCCGGTCTCGAAGGCCAATCGGATGGCATCGATGCCGGTCGCGCCGCGCAGTTCGGGCAAGGGCGTGCCCTGCATCACGGCGTCCCAGGTGCGCTGCGTGGCTTCTTCCATGCTGGCGGCCGATTTGCGCCATTCGCGTGGGTTGCGCCGGTACAGCGTGGTCTGTACGCGACGCACCGACTGCAGGTTGTCGCGCAACGACAAATTGGCGATGCGGTTGGTGGCGGATTGCAGCCACTCCTGGTTGCCGTAGGGTTCGGCGCGCTCGGTGGATCGAAGGGATGAACAGCCCGTCAGCGCCAGCGGTGCGAGCAGGGCGGCCGCGGTGCCCGCCAGCAGGCAGGTGCGTCGCGCCGCGAGGGGAGAAGCCAGGGAATCACTCATGCCCTGACGTTATCATCCACCGCTGGGGCGGCGGCCCGCTTCAAGCTGCGGGCCCGTGCAATTTTCCTTACAAATCAATACCTTGGCGCTAAGCCAAGGCAGGGCGACAAGTCGTGCGTCTTAACTCCATCAAGCTCTCGGGCTTCAAGTCGTTCGCCGAACCCACCAACTTCCTGCTGCCGGGCCAACTGGTCGGGGTGGTGGGGCCGAACGGCTGCGGCAAGTCGAACATCATGGATGCCGTGCGTTGGGTGCTCGGCGAGTCGCGTGCGTCGGAACTGCGCGGCGAGTCGATGCAGGACGTGATCTTCAACGGCACGACCACGCGCAAGCAGGCCAGCCGTTCGAGCGTCGAACTGGTGTTCGACAACGCCGACCACCGCGCCGGCGGGCAGTGGAACCAGTTCACCGAAATCGCCGTGCGCCGCGTGCTCACGCGCGACGGCACCAGCAGCTACTACATCAACAACCAACCGGTGCGTCGCCGTGACGTGCAGGACGTGTTCCTGGGCACGGGCCTCGGGCCGCGCGCCTACGCCATCATCGGACAGGGCACGATCAGCCGGATCATCGAATCCAAGCCCGAAGAACTGCGCCTGTTCCTCGAAGAAGCCGCGGGTGTCTCCAAGTACAAGGAGCGCCGCCGCGAAACCGAGAACCGTCTGGGCGACACGCGCGAGAACCTCACGCGCGTCGAAGACATCCTGCGCGAGCTCAACGCCAACCTCGAAAAGCTCGAGAAGCAGGCCGAGGTGGCGGCGCGCTACAACGCGCTGCAGGGCGATGCCACGAAGAAGCAGCATCAGCTGTGGTTCCTCAAGCGCGGCGAAAGCGACGCCGACCAGGCCAAGATCAAGGCCGATTCGGAAAAGGCCATCAACGACCTCGAATCGCGCACCGCCGACCTGCGCCGCATCGAGTCCGAACTCGAAACCGTGCGCCAGGCCCACTACGGTGCCGGCGACCTGGTGAACCAGGCGCAGGGCAAGCTCTACGAAGCCAGCGCCGAAGTCGGCCGGCTCGAAGGCGAGATCCGCTTCGTGGTCGAAGGCCGTCAGCGCGTCGAGCAGCGCCTGGTGCAACTGCGCGAACAGATGGGTCAATGGGGCCGCCGCCGCGAAGAAGCCGAAGCCGAGATCGAGACGCTGGCCGGTGCCGGCGTCGATGCCGAAGAGCAGGCCATCCTGCTGGCCGCGCAGCTCGAAGAGCACGACGCGCGCCTGCCCGACCTCGAAGAGGCCGTGCAGCGTGCACAGAACGAAGCCAACACCCAGCGCGCCACGGTGTCGCAGGTGCAGCAGCAGATCCAGGTGCTGGCCGCCGACCAGCGCAACATCGAAGACCAGAGCCGCCAGCTCACGCTGCGCAGCGAGCGCCTGCGCGCCGACCAGAACGCGCTGGCCGCGCCCGATGAAGACCGGCTGACCGAAATGCAGGAGCAGCTGGCTGCGGCGCAAGAAGCTGCCAGCGAATCCGACGCCCGCCTGCAGGAACTGCAGGAAGCCGTGCCGCAGCTCGACGAAGACCGTCGCGCCAAGCAGCAGGCCGTCAACACCGAGGGCGCCCGCCACGCCGAGTTCTCGGCCCGCCTCGAAGCGCTGCGTGCGCTGCAAGAGAAGGTCAAGACCGACGGCAAGCTCGCGCCCTGGCTCGCCAAGCACGGCCTCGACGGCCTGCAGGGCCTGTGGAGCCGCATCCACATCGAGCAGGGCTGGGAGAACGCGCTCGAGTCCGCGCTGCGCGAGCGCCTGGGCGCGCTCGAAGTCAGCCGGCTCGACATGGTGCGAGCCTTCGGCAACGACGCGCCGCCCGCCAAGCTGGCCTTCTACAGCCCACCCGCCGCCGGCGTGCCGCAGGGCGCGGGCGCACTGCCCAAGCTGTCGAGCCTGCTGCGCCTGAACGACGCCGGCCAGCAAGCGCTGCTGAACGACTGGCTGCACGGCTGCTTCACGGCCGAGACTTTCGAAGAAGCGCTGGCCCAGCGTGCCACCTTGCAGCCCGGCGAAGTGATCTACGTGCGCAGCGGCCACGCCGTGTCGTCGCACAGCGTGAACTTCTACGCGCCCGATTCCGAGCAGGCCGGCCTCCTGGCCCGCCAGCAGGAAATGGAAAACCTCGAGCGCCAGCTCAAGGCCCAGACGCTCATCAACGAAGAGGCGCGCACCGCGCTGGTCCGCGCCGAAGCCGCCTACGGCGACGCCGCGCAGCGCCTTGTCGCCGCGCGCCGGGAAGCCGCCGAAACGCAGTCGCGCGCCCATGAACTGCAGGTCGAGACGCTGCGCATGACGCAGCTTGCCGAACAGACCCGCGCGCGCAGCCAGCAACTGGCCGCCGACCTCGGCGAGGTCGACGCCCAGCTCGAAGAACTGCAGGAAAAACGCATCGCCGCCGAAGGTCGCTTCGAAGAGCTCGACATGCAACTGGCCGACAGCCAGGAACGCCATGCGCAGCTCGACGAGCGCGTCATCGAAGCCGGCCGCGCGCTCACGGCCAGCCGCGAGCAGCACCGCAGCCTCGAGCGGCAGGCACAGGAAGCCACCTTCTCGCAGCGCACGCTCGAAGCGCGCCGCGGCGAACTGAACCGCAGCATCGAAACCGCCGCGCAACAGATCGTGGCGCTCACCGATGAAGACGAGCGCGCCCGCGCCGAGCTGAGTCGCCTGTCGGATGCCGCCGCGCAAGCCGGCCTGCAGGATGCGCTGTCGCTCAAGCTGGAGCGCGAGACCGCCTTGGGCGCCGCTCGCAGCCAGTACGACGACCTCACGCTCAAGTTGCGCGCCAGCGACGAGCGCCGGCTGCAGCTGGAGCGCGAACTCGATCCGCTGCGCCAGCGCATCACCGAGTTCCAGCTCAAGGAACAGGCTGCGCGCCTGGGTGTCGAGCAGTACCAGCAGCTGCTGGACGATGCCGGCGCCGACCTCGAAGCGGTCGCGCAATCGATCGAGACCGAGAAGGTGCGCCTGACCGGCCTGCAAAGCGAAATCGACCGCCTGAACCGCGAAGTGGTCGCGCTCGGCGCCGTCAACCTCGCCGCGCTCGACGAACTCGCGATTGCAAGCGAGCGCAAGATATTCCTCGACGCCCAGTCTGCCGACCTGAACGAAGCGATCGGCACGCTCGAAGACGCCATTCGCAAGATCGACGCCGAAACGCGCGACCTGCTCGGCGGCACCTTCAAGATCGTCAACGAGCACTTCAGCCGCATGTTCCCCGAGCTGTTTGGCGGCGGCAATGCACGCCTCGTGATGACCGGCGACGAAATCCTCGACGCTGGCGTGCAGGTGCTCGCGCAGCCGCCCGGCAAGAAGAACCAGACCATCCACCTGCTCTCGGGCGGCGAGAAGGCGCTCACGGCCATTGCGCTCGTGTTTGCCATCTTCCAACTCAACCCGGCGCCTTTCTGTCTGCTGGACGAAGTGGACGCGCCGCTGGACGACGCCAACACCGAACGCTACGCCAAACTCGTGACCGCCATGAGCCGTGAAACCCAGTTCCTTTTCATCAGCCACAACAAGATCGCCATGGAAATGGCCGAACAGCTGATCGGCGTGACCATGCAGGAGCAGGGCGTGTCGCGCATCGTTGCGGTCGACATGGAGTCGGCGGCCTCGATGGTCGAAGCGGCATAAGGCAGGCGCGCGCATGAGCAATCTCACCCTCGCCCTGGCGATCCTCGGCGGCCTCGTTCTCGCGGCCGTCGTGGCCTACAACACCCTGATGTCGCGCCGCAATGCGCCGCGCCAACCCGACGCGGTCGATGTCGCCTTGGCCGAAGCCGAACGCGCGCTGGCCGGCGGCAGCGACGGCGGCGTGGAGCCGATGCTCCATGCCGATCCGAGCCAGGTGGCCGGCAGCGACCGCCACGAGCCACTGTTCGATCCCGACCTGCCCGCGCCCAGCGGCGTGCCCGTGCCCACGGGCGAGCGCCGCGGCGGGCTCGATCCGCTGATCGACGTGATCGCGCCCATTTCGCTCGAAGGCCTGGCCTCGGGCGATGCCGCGCTGGCGGCCATGCCGTCGACGCGCCGCGCCGGCAGCAAGCCGGTGGCCATCGAAGGTTTGAACGACTTCACCAGCCAGTGGGAACCGCCGGCACCGGGGCAGCGCTACCGCGCTTTCCAGGTCGGCGTGCAACTGGCCAATCGCACGGGGGCACTCAACGAGATTGAATACTCCGAGTTCGTGGTCAAGGCGCAGGCCTTCGCCGACGCGGTGAACGGCGCACCCGAGTTTCCCGAGATGCTCGACGAAGTGGCGCGCGCGCGCGAACTCGACCAGTTCGCCAGCGCGCACGACGCGCAACTGGGCTTCGTGCTGCGCGCCCTGCACGCGGCCTGGAGCCCGGGCTACGTGCAGCAGAACGCCGCGCGGCTGGGCTTCGTCGCCGGGATCATCCCGGGGCGCATGGTGCTGCCGACCAGCGAGGCCGGCCTGCCGCCGATCCTCGGGCTCTCGTTCGACACCCAGGCCGCGCTGGCCGACGATCCGGCGCAATCGGCCATTCGCGAACTCAGCCTGAGCCTCGATGTGCCGCAGGTCGATCGCGGTGAAGAGCCGTTCCGCCGCATGCGCGAAGCCGCTGCCACGCTCGCCCGCGAGATGGACGGCGTGGTGACCGACAGCGACGGCCAGTTGCTGCGCGACGAAACCATGGACGTGATCGGCACCGACCTCGAGCAGCTGTACGACACGCTCGACGCACGCGACCTCGCCGCGGGCTCGCCGCTCGCGCGGCGCCTCTTCAGCTGATCCGTCTTTTTCCCGAGGGACCCCCAATGACCACGCGCGACGAAGCGGCACGCGAAGCCGCCGCACTGAGCGAGCAGCTGCATCGCCACGCCCACCTCTACTACGTGCTCGATGCGCCCGAACTGCCCGACGCCGAGTACGACAAGATGTTCCAGCGCCTGCAGGCGCTGGAAACCGAGTTTCCCGAGCTGCGCACACCCGATTCGCCGACGCAGCGCGTGGGTGGTGCGGTGCTCGACGGACTGGCCAAGGTGCGCCACCGGGTGCCGATGCTGTCGATCCGCACCGAGACCGACATCACGCCGACCGGCGCCAGCGCCTTCGATGCACGTGTGCGCCGCGAACTGGGCTTGGCCGAAGACGCAGCGCAGATCGCCTACGTCTGCGAACTCAAGTTCGACGGGCTGGCCATGAGCCTGCGCTACGAGCACGGCGTGCTGGTGCTGGCCGCCACGCGCGGCGACGGCGAGGTGGGCGAGGACGTCACGCAGAACATCCGCACCATCCGTGAGATTCCGCTGAAGCTCAAAGGCGCGGCGCCGCCCGTGGTCGAGGTGCGCGGCGAGGTCTACATGAAGCGCGCCGATTTCGATGCCCTCAACGAACGCCAGCGCGAGAAGATCGCCGCCGGGCAGAAGAACGAGAAGGTGTTCGTCAACCCGCGCAACGCGGCGGCCGGCGCGGTGCGCCAGCACGATCCCGCGATCGCGGCGGCGCGGCCGCTGAGCTTCTTCGCCTACGGCCTCGGCGAGGTTTCGCCCGCGAGCGACGGCGGGCCCGAGATTGCCACCCAGTTCGACTGGCTGCAGCAGTTCCATGCCTGGGGCTTCCCGGTCGCGACGCAGACCGCGCGGGCGACTGGCGCTATTGAACTGATAGCGTTCCACGAAACCATCGGCCGCCAGCGCGATGCGCTGCCGTACGACATCGACGGTGTGGTCTACAAGGTCGACAGCCTGGCGCTGCAGCGGCAACTGGGCTTTGTCTCGCGCGAACCGCGCTGGGCCGTGGCCCACAAGTACCCGGCGCAGGAGCAGCTCACCGAGGTGGTCGGCATCGAGATCCAGGTGGGCCGCACCGGCAAGCTCACGCCGGTCGCCAAGCTGGCGCCGGTGTTCGTCGGCGGCGTGACCGTGACCAACGCCACGCTGCACAACGAGGACGAAGCCCGCCGCAAGGACGTGCGCATCGGCGACACCGTGATCGTGCGGCGCGCCGGCGACGTGATTCCCGAAGTGGTCGGCGTCGCCCCCGACAGCCTGGCCAAGCCCGACGACCAGCGCGGCGCCATCTTCACGATGCCGCACACCTGCCCCGTGTGCGATTCCGAGGCGGTGCGGGAGGAGGGCGAGGTCGACTACCGCTGCACCGGCGGCCTGTTCTGCGCAGCGCAGCGCAAGGAAGCCATCCTGCATTTCGCGGCGCGGCGCGCGGTCGATGTCGACGGGCTGGGCGACAAGCTGGTCGAGCAGCTGGTCGATGCCAACCTGATCCGCACCTTGCCCGATCTCTACAAGCTCGGCTTCGTCACGCTGGCGGGCCTGGACCGCATGGCGGAAAAGTCGGCCAAGAACCTCGTCGACTCGCTCGAAGCCTCGAAGAAGACGACGCTGCCGCGCTTCCTGTTCGGCCTGGGCATTCGTCATGTCGGCGAGAGCACGGCCAAGGACCTCGCCAAGCATTTCGGCAAGCTGGACGCGATCATGGATGCGACTGAAGAGCAACTGCTCGAAGTGAACGACGTCGGCCCCGTGGTGGCGCAAAGCCTGCGCACCTTCTTCGACCAGCCGCACAACCGAGAAGTGGTCGAGCAACTGCGGGCCTGCGGCCTGACCTGGGAAGAGTTCGAGCCCGAAGTCCGCGCGCCCAAGCCTTTGGCGGGGCTGACCTTCGTCATCACCGGCACCCTTCCTACGCTGAGCCGCGACGATGCGAAGGATAAATTGGAGGCAGCCGGCGCCAAGGTGGCCGGTTCCGTCAGCAAGAAGACCCACTACCTCGTGGCCGGGGAAGAAGCCGGCAGCAAGCTCGACAAGGCGCGCGACATCGGCGTTACCGTGATCGACGAGGCGCGTATGCTGGAGATTCTCGCGAGCGGGGTTCCGCCGGCTTCCGAGGCCTGAAGCGGTCGGCGGCGTTGACTGTGGCCCTTACCGGCCGTTACGCGACTTCACATCCGCGCAGTCAACAGGGTCTACAAGCGGGCGTTGAACGATTACAGAAGGCCGACAAGGAGTCCCTCATGCAAAAAATTCGTGTTCTCGCGACCAGCCTCGCACTCGGCGGCATCGCGCTGCTGGGCGGCTGCGTGGCCGTTCCTGGCGATCCGTATTACTCCGGCGGCTATTCCGATCCGTACTACTCCGATCCTGGTCCCGTTGTGGTGCCGGCGCCGGTCTACATCCAGGGTGGCGGCTACTACGACAACCGTCGCCCGTACTACGACCGCCGTCCCTACTATGGCCGACCCGGCTATCCCGCGGTGCGTCCCAGCTATCCAGCCGTGCGGCCGACCTATCCATCCGGCCGTCCGCCGGTTCAGATGCGTCCGCCGGCCGTTTCGCCTGCGCACCCGGGCGTGTCGCCCAACTACCCGAGCAACGCGATGCGCCCGCCGCCGGGCGTGCCGTGGCGTGACGCGCCGGCGCTGGCCGACAAGCCCTGACACAAGGCAAGCACACGCCCCAGCGAGGGCGTGGCGCGCTGGCCATAATCCCGCATGGCCTTCCGCGAAATCCTCAAGATGGGCGACCCCCGGCTGCTGCGCACTGCGCAGCCGGTCGCCGCTTTCGACACCGACGAACTGCACCTGCTGGTGCGCGACATGTTCGAGACCATGAAAGCGGTCAACGGCGCCGGCCTCGCGGCGCCGCAGATCGGCGTCGATCTGCAACTGGTGATCTTCGGCACCGACACCCTCAACCCCCGCTACCCCGACGCACCGCCGGTGCCGCGCACCGTGCTGCTCAACCCCGTCATCACGCCGCTGGGCGACGAAGAGGAAGATGGCTGGGAAGGTTGCCTGTCGGTGCCGGGCCTGCGCGGCGTGGTGCCGCGCTTCGCCCACATCCGCTACACGGGCTTCGACCTGTACGGCGACCCGATCGACCGCACCGCCGACGGCTTTCATGCGCGCGTGGTGCAGCATGAAGTCGACCACCTGTTCGGCAAGCTGTACCCGATGCGGGTGCGCGATTTCTCGCGCTTCGGCTACACCGAGGTCCTGTTTCCAGGCCTCGATGCGGCCGACGACGACTGAGTCGTCGCCTGCTTGCTTACTTGTTGTTGAGCCCGAAGCGACCGCCGCCCGTGAGCGCGAGCGAGATCGCCGCGAACAGGAACATGCCCTGCAGCTCCAGCGCCCATCCGCCTTGGGCGTTCAGCGCGCCCAGGTCCTTGCGGTGCGCCAGCCAGATCGCGACGATCATGTTGACGGCCACGACCAGCGCTGCGGGCCGCGTGAACAGGCCGACGATCAGCAGCACCGGCGCCAGGATCTCGCCGATGTAGACCCCGTAGGCCAGCACCGCGGGCAGGCCGTGCGACGCGAGCATGCCGCCGATGCCGTCGACGCCCTTGCCAACTTTGGCAATGCCGTGCAGCAGGATGAGGATGCCCAGCGCAACGCGCAGGATGAGCTTGCCGGTGTCGTCGGACTTGACCATGGTGTGATTCCTGTTCAGGAGTGATGAAAGGGCCGTATGGTAGTGAAACTCGCCGCGCCGCCAACCGGTCGCCCGCGAACGGATCGACATATGTATCCAACGCGGGGTTCTTTGTCGCCGGCCTGCATCGCCCCGTACACTGCCTTTTGCCTACTGTTGAGGAGCACACACCCATGATGAAAAACACCCGATTCCGCCCGGCACTGCTGGCCGCCGCCTCCGTTTTCGCGCTGGCCGCCACGGCCCCGGCCTTCGCCGGCAAGACGCTCGACGCGGTCAAGCAGCGCGGCACCGTCAAGTGCGGCGTGACGAACGGCGTGGCCGGTTTTTCGGCCCCCGACACGCAGGGCAACTGGTCGGGCCTGGACGTCGACACCTGCCGCGCCATCGCCGCGGCCGTGCTGGGCGATCCGAAGAAGGTCGACTTCGTGCCGCTCAATTCGCAGCAGCGCTTCTCGGCCCTGCAGGCCGGCGAGATCGACATCCTGGCGCGCAACACCACCTGGACGCTCACGCGCGACGCTTCCCTGGGTTTCAACTTCACCACCATCACCTACTACGACGGCCAGGGCTTCCTGGTGCCCAAGAAGCTCAAGGTGACGAGCGCCAAGCAGCTCAAGAACGCCACCATCTGCACGCAGTCGGGCACCACCAACGAGAAGAACGTGTCGGACTACTTCCGCGCGCAGAACATCCCGGTGAAGACCGTGGTGTTCGAGAGCTTCGAAGCCTCGTTCAAGGCCTTCTTCTCGGGCCGCTGCCAGGCTTTCACCACCGACGCCTCGGCGCTGGCTGGCCTGCGCAACAAGGAAGCGCCGAACCCCGACGACTACCTGATCCTGCCCGAGCTGATCTCCAAGGAACCGCTCGCACCCCTGGTGCGCCGCGGCGACGACGAGTGGTTCGCCATCGCCAAGTGGGTGCCCAACGCGCTCATCGAGGCCGAAGAGTTCGGTGTCACCCAAGCCAATGCCGACCAGCTCAAGGCCGGCAGCAAAGACCCGGCGCAGCAGCGCCTGCTCGGCGCCGGTGAAGACCTCGGCAAGCTGCTGGGTCTGGACAAGGACTGGTCGTACCGCGCCATCAAGGCCGTGGGCAACTACGGCGAGATGTTCGAGCGCAACGTCGGACCCAAGTCGGTGCTCAAGCTGCCGCGCGGCTCCAACAACCTGTGGAGCAAAGGCGGCCTGATCTACGCACCTCCTGTTCGATGAGTGGGCAGGCCTCGCGCCGCGGCGCCTGGCTGGCCTGGCTCGTGCAGGCCCTTTTGGTGCTGGCCGTCGTGGCGGGCGCCGCCTGGGTGGTGAACCATGCACTCGAGGTGCTGCGCGCACGCGGCGTGCGCTCGGGCTTCGACTTTCTCACCGAGCCCGCAGGCTTTTCGATCAGCGAAGGCTGGCTCGATTTCGATGCCAGCCAACCTTCGTGGCGCGCGTTTCTTGCGGGCCTGATCAACACCGTGCGCGCAGCCGTGCCGGCCGCCATCTTCGCGGTGGTGCTCGGCACGCTGATCGGCATCGGCCGGCTCGCGCCGCACGTGCTGCTGCGCGGCATCTGCACCGCGTACGTGGAGCTGCTGCGCAACGTGCCGCTGCTGGTGCAGCTGCTGATGCTGGCCTTCGCGATGGCCAACCTGCTGCCCGACCCGACCGAGCCCGTGCACCTGCTGCCGGGCGTGTGGCTCAGCAAGGGCGGGCTCAGCGTGCCTTGGCCCGTGGCGGGCGAGGGCGGTTGGTGGCCCACGCATTTCGAATGGCCCGAGCGCGGTGATTTCGGCGTGAGCGGCGGCGCCGCGCTGAGCCCGGAATACGTCACCATCGTCGCCGGGCTGTCGCTGTACTCGGCAGCCTTCGTCGCGGAAATCGTTCGCGCCGGCATCCTGTCGGTGTCGCAGGGGCAGGTGCTGGCGGGGCAGGCGCTGGGGCTGTCGTCGGTGCAGCAGCTGCGCATCGTGATCCTGCCGCAGGCGCTGCGCGTGATCGTGCCCTCGCTCACCAACCAGTTGCTGAGCCTCACCAAGAATTCATCGCTCGCGGTGGCCGTGGGCTATCCGGAGCTGGTGTCGGTGGCCAACACCACCATCGGCTCGAACGGACGCGCCTTCGAGTGCATCGCGATCATCATGACGGTGTATTTGCTGCTGTCGCTCGTGATCTCCTTTGGCATGAACCGCTACAACGCGCGCGTCGCGCTGCGAGGCTGGCGATGAGAAACGTCGCTCAAGGCCCCATCGCATGGCGCAGCGAGCTGTGGGGTTCGCCGCTGCGCGCGCTCGCCACGGTGCTGTTGTTGGGCTTGCTCGCGTGGGCCGGCTTCCACGCGTTCGAATGGGGCGTGGTGCACGCCGTGTTCCGCCCCGACGCGGATGCCTGCCGCGCCGTTCAGCACGGCGCCTGCTGGGGCGTGGTCGCCGAGAAGTGGCGGCCGATGCTGTTCGGTCGCTTTCCGTATGAAGAGCAATGGCGTCCGGCCGTCGCGGTGGTCGTGCTGTCTGCGGTGACCGTGCTCAGCGCCTGGCCGCGCAGCTGGCGCTGGTGGCTGGTGCCGCTGTGGCTCGTGGCGCTCTTGCTGTTCGTCGGGCTGATGCACGGTGGCGTGGCCGGGTTGAGCACGGTGCCGACCAGCCGCTGGGGTGGCCTGCCGCTCACCATCGGTCTGGCCGTGGTCGGGCTGGCGCTGGCCTTTCCGCTGGCGTTGCTGCTCGCGATGGGGCGGCGCTCCGAATGGCCGGTGGTGCGCACGCTGAGCGCGAGCTACATCGAGCTGGTGCGCGGCGTGCCGCTGATCTCGGTGCTGTTCATGGCCTCGTTCCTGCTGCCGCTGCTGTGGCCCGCAGGTTGGCAGCCTGACGTGCTGGTGCGCGTGCTGATGGGGCTCACGCTGTTCGTTGCGGCGTATCTGGCGGAGATCATCCGTGGCGGCCTGCAGGCCGTGCCGCGCGGCCAGACCGAGGTGGCGATGGCGCTGGGCTTCGGCCGCTGGCCGGTGCAGCGCGACATCGTGCTGCCGCAGGCGCTGCGCCTCGTGGTGCCCGCGCTGACCAACAGCGTGGTCGGTACGCTGAAGGACACCTCGCTGGTCACCGTGGTCGGCCTGTTCGAGTTGACCGGCGCGCTCGGGCTCGCGCTGGGCGGCGATCCGGTCTGGCGGCCGTTCTACCTCGAGGGCTACCTGTTCGTCGCGGCCGTCTACTGGCTGCTGTGCTTCGGGCTGTCGCGCTACAGCGTCTGGCTGGAGCGGCGCCTGGGCGCCAGCTCGGCGTAGCCGGTCTGCGCGTCGGGCTCGCGCGAGAAGCGCCATTCGGGCAGCACCGCGACGAGGACCTCGGCTGTGGTCCGTACCACGCAGCCCGGTGCGGCATGGCCGCCCGACACCCGGCCGGCGGCATCCGACACGCTGAGATGCAGGTGCGAGCCATCGGGCGACAGCGTGCCGGCGAGCGTAAGGATTTCAAGATCGCCTTCGATCCGCGTCACCGTCTCTGCGCCCGCGAAACGAATGCGCGCGCCGCGCAGGCTGCCGATGCCCGAGACCACGAAGGCCGCGTCGCCGATGCCGTTTTGCTTCAGCACGGCATCGAGCGCCGCGCGCACGTCGTCGCCGGGTTGCAGCCGCAGCACGAGCGTGTCCATGCGCTGTTGCCTCGCGTCAGCTCGCCGACAGCGCCTTGTCGACCACCTGCTGCGCCTCGCCGAGGATGCGTGCAAGGTGGTCGTCGCCGAGAAAGCTCTCGCCGTAGATTTTGTAGATGTTCTCCGTGCCCGACGGTCGCGCCGCGAACCAGCCGTTCTCGGTGACGACCTTCACGCCGCCGATGGCCGCGCCGTTGCCCGGTGCGTGGCTCAGCACGTTCTCGATCTTCTCGCCCGCCAGCGTGGTCGAGGTGATCTGCTGCGGCGACAGGGCCGACAGGCGCTTCTTCTGCTCGGGCGTGGCGGGCGCGTCCACGCGATCGGACACGGGGCGCCCCAGCGCCTGCGTCAGTTCGTTGAAGCGCTCGCCGGGGTCGCGCCCGGTGCGCGCGGCGATCTCGGCCGAGAGCAGGGCGGGCACGATGCCGTCCTTGTCGGTGGTCCACGCGCTGCCGTCGTGGCGCAGGAAGGTGGCGCCCGCGCTTTCTTCGCCACCGAAACCGAGCGAGCCGTCGACCAGCCCGTCGACGAACCACTTGAAGCCCACGGGCACTTCGTACAGCGGGCGGCCCAGTTGCGCGGCCACGCGGTCGATCATGCGGCTGCTGACCGCCGTCTTGCCGACGGCCGCCTGCGCCGGCCAGTGCGGACGGTGCGTGAAGAGGTAGTCGATCATCACCGCGAGGTAGTTGTTCGGCTGCATGAGGCCCGCGCTGCGCGTGACCACGCCGTGGCGGTCGTGGTCGGTGTCGCAGGCGAAGGCGATGCCGAAGCGGTCTTTGAGCGCGACCAGGCCGTGCATCGCGTCGGGCGACGACGGGTCCATGCGGATGCGGCCGTCCCAGTCAAGCGACATGAAGCGGAACGTCGGGTCGACCGCCTGGCTCAGCACGTTCAGGCGCTGGAGCTTGTAGCGCGCGGCAATGGCCGGCCAGTAGTGCACGCCGGCGCCGCCCAGCGGATCAACGCCCAAGTCGATGCTGCCGCCGCGGATCGCGTCCATGTCGAGCACCTGGGCCAGGTCGTCGACGTAGGTGTTCAGGTAGTCGTGGCGGTGCGTGGTGGACGCCTTCAGCGCTTGCGCGAGCGGCATGCGCTTCACGCCTTCGAGCTGGTTCGCCAGCATCTGGTTGGCGGCCGCTTCGACGGCGGAGGTGATGTCGGTGCCTGCCGGTCCGCCGTTCGGCGGGTTGTATTTGAAGCCGCCGCTTTCGGGTGGGTTGTGCGAGGGCGTGATGACGATGCCGTCGGCCAGCCCTGTCGTGCGTCCGCGGTTGTAGACCAGGATCGCATGGGACACGGCCGGCGTTGGCGTGTACTCGTCGTCCTTCGAGAGCATCAGCTCGACGCCGTTGGCCGCCAGCACCTCGACCGCGCTCGCGAACGCGGGCGTGGACAGCGCGTGCGTGTCGATGCCCAAAAACAGCGGACCGTCGATGCCTTTCTGTTTGCGGTAGTCGCAGATGGCCTGGCTGATCGCCAGCACGTGCCATTCGTTGAACGCGTCGTCGAACGAGGAGCCGCGATGGCCCGAGGTGCCGAAGGCCACGCGCTGGCTCGGCACGGCCGGGTCGGGCCGCCCGGTGTAGTAGGCCGAGACGAGGCGCGGCACGTCCACCAGCAGATCAGACGGGGCCGGCTGGCCCGTGAGGGGATGGGAAGAAGTGCTCATGTCGAAAGCGGGTGATGAAAGGGAGCGTGCCGGCGGTGCCGTGCACGGGCTTTCAGCATACGCCATGGCCGAGGCCGGCTTGCCGCCTGCGCGCCCGTTCGCAGCGGTTCGCTTACAACCCTTTCAATGTGAGCGCCGTGCGCGGACCCGCTCCGGGCCGTCGCCTGTGGCCAGCCATCGGGCGGGCACTTTGAAGTACGCCGCGATCGCATGCAGGTGCAGGGTGCCGGCGCAGCTGTGGCGGTCGGTGAGCCAGCGGATCACCGTGGGAGCGCTGACGCCGCACTGGCGGGCGAGTTCGGATTTCCACTGGGGCTGCGATTCGGCGACGAGCGAGATCAGGCGGTCTTGAAAGCTGGCGTTCATGGTCGGCCTCCTTTGGCGGCAACAGCGGTCGGAGGGGAATCTCCTCCAATCGCACCAGGGGCCCAACCCCTCCTTCGCAGGGGGCTGATAGTTTTTTGCGTGGAGGGTGATCTAGTTCCAAGGCCTTGCGGGTTCACTCGTCCTCGCCGGCGTCAGAATGGGGCTGCATATCGACCAACAAGGTCGAAGGGGGTGTGCCATGAAAGTGATGACGCTGGACGATCACGCGTTGTTTCGTGCGGGCCTGCGCATGCTGCTCGAGAGCATGGAAAGCCGCGCCGAAATCTTCGAAGCTGCCACGGTCGACGAGGCCTGCGTATTGGCGCTGCGCCACCCGGACCTGGCGATCTGCCTGCTGGACCTCGAACTCAAGGGCGAGTACGGCCTGGATGCGCTGGTGCGCCTGAAAGCGGCGGCACCCGACATCGCGGTGGTGGTGGTGTCGGCATCGACCGATGTCGACATCATCCGTGGCTGCCTGGAGGCCGGTGCCATGAGCTTCGTGCCCAAGAGCATGCCGGCCGATTTCCTGAAGCGGGCCTTCGAGACCGTGCTCGCGGGAGAGGTCTACCTTCCTCAGGAGATCCTGCACCTGGGGCCGAAGAGCGTCGCCAGGCCCGCGCTCAGTCCGCGGCAGGCCGACACCTTGCACGGCCTGGCGCGCGGGCTGCCGACCAAGTCGATCGCGCGCGAACTCGGTCTTTCGGAGCACACGGTGAAGGAGTACATCGGCACCTTGTTCCAGGCGCTGGGTGTGCACAATCGCACCGAGGCCGTGATCACGGGCATCCGCCTGGGGCTGCTGTCCCCGTTGCAACGCAAGGGGTCATGAGCGGGCCGCCGCGGGCGGCTAAGCTTCAGGCTGGTTTCAAGGAGCAAGACAAGATGCGCATGACGTTTGGCCGGCACGGGGTTCTTCTGATGGCTCTGGCTGCTGTGCTCGCGGGCTGCGAGGCCCCGCCCAAGGACCGCCCGCTGACCTCCGACGTGCCGGCGCCGCCGAGCTTCACGCCGCCGCCCGAGAGTTGCCAGGCCCCCGAAGTGCGCTTTGCGCTCGGCATGCAGGCCACGCGCCCCTTGCTCGACGAGATGCGCCAGCGCGCCGGTGCAAAGACCGCCCGCACGGTGCCCGCCACGGCCCCCGCCGATCCGGCACAGGACGCCACGCGGCTCAACGCACAGGTCGATCCCACGGGGCGCATCCTCGGCGCCTATTGCGGCTAGCAGCCGCCGGTCATCCGGAGCGCCGCGACATGCGCGGCATGCGCGACATGCGTGTCGGCGAGGCCGACCGCGCGATCGTGCAGGGCATCCAGCCGCTCGCGCCCCTCCTCAGAGCAGCGGCGTATAGGGCGAGACCAGCGGACGCAGCGTCGTGCCGCTCGGCACGCCCAGCGTCCCGGCGCCGTCGAACACGTAGCGAAGGTACACGCCGCCCGTCAGCTGGCGGTAGTTCTGCGCGTTGTTCAGGCCGATCGATCCGCCCAGGAACATCTTGGGTGCGAGCTGGTACTCGAGGATCGCGGCCAGGTTGTAGGCCAGGCCGGTCTTCGACGTCTTCTCGTACATGCCGGTGAAGGGCACGCTGCTCAGCCCCAGCGAGGCGGCGTAGGCGGCCGCGCCTCCCGCATCGCGCGCGCGTGCGCTGTCGGTCGGAAAGTAGGGCGACGCCTTCTGGGTGAACGACTGCACGCCCAGCGAGGCGTTCAGGCGCCACGACAGACGGTCGCTGCGCCCGCTCCAGTCGACCGGGAAGGCCACGCTCACGAAGCTCTGCGGACTGAAGTAGCCGCCCTGCCCGAAGGTGTAGTAGCTCAGGTTCTTGTCGTAGCCCATGAGGCCCAGGTTCATGCCCAGCGTGAGCTTGGAGCCCGGGTTGTTGACCAGGTGCAGGTACGCGCCGCCGCCGGTCTCGAAGCGGCTGTTGCTCGCGACGTTCTTGCCCGTGATGCCGTGCATCGCGGCATAGCCGTACACGCCGTAGGTGCCGTCGTCGTAGCCGATGTCGCCGCGCACGCCGGTGGCGACCACGCCGCCCCAGCGCTCGTTGGTGCGCTGGTCCTTGGCGCCCGCGAACGACAGCAGGCTGTCGGTGACCGCGCGGCGCGACACGTCGACCTTGGCGTTCCACGAATCGCCGAACGAGCCGGCATACGACACGTTGCCGACCACGTTGGTCTCGGGAAAGCCCAGCGGCGTGGTGCCGATGCTCGCGCCGAAGTTCTTGCCTTCGTAGCCCACGCTCAGCCCGACGCCGGCCGCATTCTGCTGGCCTGCGCTGGTGCCGGCCAGCAGGCCGTTGATCGCCGCACCGGGGCCGCCGCCGAAGCGGCTGCCCGTGGCGTAGTCGGCGGACGGCGTACCCGCATCGAGCACCGTCGGCGTGACGCCCACGACGACCTTGCCTTCGCCGACCGGGAAGCGCGCCTGGATCGGAATCTGAAAGTCCGACAGCTGGCTCAGCCCGGCTTCGCCGGCGCGGTTGCGGTAGACGGTGCCGGCGGTCAGGTCGATCGAGCGCTGCGCCTGCAGTTCGCGCAGTTCCGCCGCCACCGTGTCGGCGGGCGCGGCGGTGCGCAGCGGCGCGTTCCAGCCCGAAGCGGACGTGCCGGGAACCGGCAGCGGGGCGATGCCGCCGGCCTGCGCATACGCAGCGGTGGGCGAAGGATAGGCGCCGGCCGGCGCGTTCGCGACCGGGTACGGCTGCACCGGCGTCGCGATGTAGGCCGTGGCCTGCGGCGTGTTGCGTGCCTCGGCGTTGGCATGGCGCGATGACGCCTTGGCCGCGGTGCGTCGGCCCTTGCCGCCGGTGGCCGGGGCCGGCCCCGCGCCGGAGGTCCAGGGCAGCGCACCCGGCGCCGCGCCTGCGACCGGGTAGCCAGGGCTTGCGGGCGCGGCGGGATACACCGGCGCCGCCGCATAGGCCATCGGATGCATGCGCGGCTGCGCAAAGGGATTGCCGCCCGCGCCGGGATGGCTGGCCGGCACGACCGCGCCTGGCGCGCCGCCCGTCATGCCTGCGAACGGATTGGCCGCGGGCAGGCCCGCCGGCGCCGCGCCGGGCACGCCGCCCGTGGCCACGCGGCTGTCGGCTTCCACGGCGGCGCGCAGGTACTGCTCCGCCTTGCGGCTGTCGCCGGCATTGCGGTAGACGCGGCCCGCGGCGGCCAGCACACGCGACTGGTCGGGCGCCTGCTTCAGTGCGGCCATCACGTAGTTCTCGGCCTCGCTGTGCTGACGCAGCGCGCTGGCGCTGGCGGCCGCGGCGAGCAGCGCGTCCAGGTCGGTGGGGCTGCGCTGCAGCACGCGCTGGTAGAGCGCCAGCGCCTGGGTTTCATCGCGTGCGGCCGAATAGAGGCGCGCGAGTGCCGCCAGCGCGCGCGGATCGTCCGGCCGCTCGGCCAGCACGGGGGCCATCGCGTTGTAGGCGGCCTCGAGGTTGCCGGCCTCGCGCAGCGCATCGGTCTGACGCAACGCGAAGGCGATGCGCAGGCTGTCGAAGTCGCTGCGCTGCGCGGCGGTCATGCCGGCAGGCTGCAGCTGGCGCAGCACCGCCGACAGCTCGACGTCCTGCTTCGTCTTGAGCAGCACCGACGCATAGAGCAGCCGGTCGCCGATGCCCGGGTTGGGGCTGCGCGCGAGCAGCTGGCGGCTCATGGCGAGCGCGCGCGGCGCATCGCCGATTTCCGCATAGGCGCCGGCGAGCTGGCCCCAGATCTCGGCGGGCATGTCGCTGCTGAGCGCCGCCTCGGCCTGGCCGAGCACCTGCCGCGCGGCATCGATTTGTCCCTGGCGTGCCAGCGCCTGCGCGCGCTGCGCCTGCGATTGGGCCCAGAGCCGGCGCTGCAGCGCCGCCATGTCGCGCGTTCGCGAGGCGGCGGGAATGCGCTCCAGGTACTGGATGCCGCCGGCTGCGTCGCCGGTTTCGGAGGCGAGCAGGGCGCTTGCGTAGAGCGCGTCGGGCATGTCGGGCTGCGACATCAGCAGGCCTTCCATCACGCCGCGCGCCTCGGCCACCAGGCCCTGGCGGCGGTAGATGTTCGCGAGGTCGAGGCGCACCCACGGGCTGTCGGGCGCGGCGAGCATCGCGTCTTCGAGCGTGCGCTGCGCACCGGCCGCGTCGCCCGCGTCGGCCTGTTGGCGAGCCTTGGCGCGCGCCTGCTCGACCTGGATCTCGCGCAGGCCGCCAAGCTGGCCGGCCTGTTCGGGCGGGAGCTGGCGCGCCAGCGCGAGCGCGTCGTCGGCGCGGCCCTGGCGCCCGTACACGGTGATGAGCCCGCGCAGCGCCTGCGCGTTCGACGGCTTGCTGTCGAGCACGCGCTTGTAGCCCTGCTCGGCCTGCGGCAGGTCGCCGGCCGCGGCGCGCAGGTCGGCCAGCGCAATCTGGCCGACGCTTTCGCGCGGGTCGATGCGCACCGCGCGCTCGAGCAGCGCCTGCGCGCCGCGCGTGTCGTTCTTCTCGCGCGCCGTGCGTGCCTGGCCAACCAGGCTCCAGTAGGTGGCGCTTTGCAGCGCCGAATTCCATTTGCTGCCGCCCGAGCCGCGTGCGGCGCGTTCCAGCAGCTCCTGTGCTTCGCCGAAACGCTCCTGACGCAGCCGCACCAGGCCCAGGCCGCCCAGGGCTTCAGGGTCATCGGCCTTCGCGCGCAGCGCCTGCTGGAAGCGCTGTTCGGCGGTGGCGGGGTCGCCGCGGTCCAGTGCGCGGAAGCCTTCGCCCAGCGGCACGCCGGGCGAGGCGGCCGCAGCGGCCTTGCCGGCGGTCAGCGTTTCCAGGCGCGCCGACACGGCGGCATCGTTCGGGTTGCTCGCCAGATAGTCCTGGTAGAGCGCAATGTCGGGCGCGCGCGCATCGAGCCAGATGAGCGCCTGGCGCCAGCTCGCGCGCGCGGCGGCGCCCACGGTGGGTTGCTTCGCCAGCTCCACGAGGCTGCGGATGCCTTCGCGCCGTGTCGATTCGCTGTAGGTGCGCAGCTGGGCGAGCGCGAGCTTGTAGCTCGCGTTGTCGGGCTGGTCCTTCACGAGTTGCTCAATGCCCTTGCGCGCTTCGTCGGCGCCTTGCGGCGTGGCACTGAGCACCTGGTAGTACTCCAGCGCCAGCGCTTGCGGCGGCGGGCGGTTGTCGAACTGACTGCGGTACAACTCGACCGCCTCGGCGCTGCGGCCCGCGCGGGCCGCAGCGCGGGCACGCTGCAGCGTGCTGCCCTGGCCGGGTTGCTGGGCCTGCTGCTGCAGGCGCGCGATGCGGCCGTCGTTCGGGTGCGCGGTGCGCAGCCGCGAGATCCACGTGCGCGCCGGCTCGGCATTGCCGCGCGACAGCTCGACCTGCGCCATGCCGTACATGGCATCGGCCGACTGCGGATCGACGCGCAGCAGCTTGCGCCAGCTTTCCTCCGCGAGGTCCGCGCGCCCTTGGGCCTGCCAGTAGTTGCCTTGCTCGACGAGCGCAGCGCTGGCGCTCGCCTGCGCCCGCGCGGGGTCGCTCGCGCAGACCGCTGCGAGCAGGCCCAGGCAGGCCATCCATTGCGCGGCGGGAATGCGTCCCGGGCCCCGGCGCAGCGCCGGTGGACACAACGGCTTCATGCCGCTCGGGTGGATCGACATAGCAGTCTCCAGGAGGTTTGCAACTGGCCGTCGCGATCGAATTCGTAACGGCCGTCGAGCCAGGCCTGGCCGAAGACCGCCAGCACCTGCTCGTAATACGGCAGCGGCGGGGTTGGCGCCGCTGAGGAAGAGCTTTCGGCGCGACCGCCCGGCAGCCGGGCCGATTCGGTGGCCAGCGCCTCGGGCAGCTCCTGCGCCTTCAGGTACGGCAGCAGCGCGCCCCCAAAGCCCGCAGGGCCCGTGCCGCGCCCGGCGCCGGTGGCGGTGTCCACCGATTCGGGCATGGGATGGCGTTCGGCAAGCAACTGGCGCGGGCCATTCAGGCGCTGCAGCAGCGCCTTGCGCTCAGGCGCGCGCGGCGACAGCATGCCGGCCCACAGGTAGACGCGGATGGCGTCGTAGCTGCCCACCGCGCCCTTCTCGGGATCGGCGACGAAGGCGTTGGCCGTTTGCGACCAGGCGCACCAGTCCGGCGCAAAGCCCTTGGGCGCCACCGCGTCGAGCATGCGCAGCGTGTTGTCCGAAACTTCGCGCCACGGTCCGCGCGGATCGGCCTGCTGAAAGTAGCGCAGCAGCTGCAGCGGCATGTAGCTCGGGTTGAGCCGCCACAGCGGCCCGCTGGCCACCGACGCGGGCCACGGCAGCAGCATGCGGCCGAGTCCCGGCAGCGCCACCACTTCGTCGCGCACCACCAGCTCCAGCAGGCTGCGGCCGAGCTTCGCGTAGCGCGGCTCGTTCCAGAGGCGGCCGGCTTCCATGAGCGCATAGGCGATCCACAGGTCGGCGTCGGAGGCGGCGTTCGCATCGAGCACGCCCCAGCCGCCATCGGCCTTCTTGCCCCATTGCCAGGCCGGCAGGTCGGTGGCCAGGCTGCCTTGTGCCAGGTTGGCTTCGGTCCATGCGAGCACGCGCGCGAACGTCGGCTTGTCGTTGTGAACGAGGGCGAAGAACAGGCTGTACGACTGGCCTTCGGAGGTCGATTGCTGCTGCGGCGTGTGGAAGTCGATCACGCGACCGTCGCGCTGGATATGCCGCGCGGCGAAGGTGGCCCAGTCGGAGGCGGGATGGCACGGTGCGGCGGCCGGCGCCGCAGAGGCGGCGCGCGAGGCGGCCCAGCCCAGCGCGGTCGCCATGAGCAGGGGGCGTCGGCCGATGTGCAGGGGGGAAGACGGTGCGGTGCGTGTCATGGGCATCCTCGTCAATGCAAACGGCGCCGCGCCCGCAACTGCAGGCTGGCAAACGCCACCGCCGCGGTCAGCAAGGCCAGCGCCACGACCAGCCCGGCGAGCAGCAGCGGGCTGCGCGACAGGTTCCATTTCAGCCAGGCGATCGGCGGCAGCCGGCCCACGTAGTAGGTGTCCTGGCCGAGCACGCTGTGCACCTGCGCGTCGCGCACGATGGTCATGCTGCCCTGCACGCGCTTGAGCAGGTCGGGCGTCATCAGCGCAGCCAGCAGGGCTTCTTTCGAGGCCGCGTTGGTGACGGCGGCGACCACGCTGCGCCCGCTGCGCAGCGGCGACTCGAAGCCCGCCAGCACCGCGTCGCGGCCGTCGTCGCTCATGGCGATCTGCATCGCGCCGGGCAGGTCTTCGCGCTGGCGCGCCCCGATGACGAAGTCGATGGCGGTGTCCAGCCAGCTGTTGAGTTTCAGCTGCGGCGACGTGCCGTTGCGCTGCAGCGGCATCTGGGCAGACCACTGCGCGAACAGCGGCTGGTTCTGCAGGTTGCCGATCACCAGCAGGTCCTTGTCGGCCCACTGCGCAACCTCTGCCGGGCGCCCGACCTTCACGCGCAGCGCGGGGTAGCCGGTGGCATGCCCGATCTGCCCGAGCAGGCCCAGGTAGGTTTCGGTGTCGGCGGCGTCGGGCGCGTCCGGCAGGATGACGGCCGTTTCCGAAAGGTCGGCCATGCGCGAGAACGGAAAGCCGCCGTTGGCGTAAGCCGCCAGGTCAGGCATCGCGATGTAGTGCGCAAAGCCCGACACGTCGATGGTCGAGGTCGGGTCGATCGCGCCGCGCACGTTGTCCAGCAGCGGCTGGCACCGACCGCCCGAGGGTTCGAAGTAGTAGTGCAAACGCAGCTGGCTGCGCGGGCCCAAGGCCAGCGGCGGCAGCATGACCTGCCGGTTTTCGGCCACCGTGCCGTCGGGCATGACCTTCACGGCCAGCGGGTTCCACCAGCGGTCGCCGGCCGGGTTGGCCGCGCGCAGCGGCAGTGCGCCGATGAAGTTGTTGTCGACGTTCACGTTGAGCGTCGACTGGTCGGGTCGCACGCGCGGCGTGTAGCGGTACTGCAGGTCGAGCGGGATGCCGCGGCTGCGCCAGGTGAAGAGGTCGGGCGGCAGCTGCAGGTTCACGCGCGCCACGTCGGGCGTGTAGCCCGAGACCGACAGGTCGGCGGCGGCGGCGAGTTCGCCCAGTTGCAGCGGGCGGTCGCTTGGCACCCAGCGCGGCGCGTCGTAGGGCTTGCGCGGCGGCGGTTCCTGGAACGCGGTGATGCTGGTGCGCTCGCCCGAGAACGCGCGGCTGTTCAGTGCCAGTGCCGCCGCGGCGGTGCGCAGTTCGGCGGCGTCGCGGCCCATCACCAGCAGCAGCTTTGACGCCGCGTCCTGCGGATGGTCGACCACCGCCAGCGCCGGGCCCTGGACGGCCGGCAGCGTGAGGTTGGCGATGCGCGTGTCGGGCAGCACGAACACCACGGCGTGCCCGGCCGGCAGTTCGCCGCGCGTCACCGGGAAGGTGGCGCCGCGGTAGTCGGCGAGGGCGCCGAACCAGGACGACACGATGCCGGCCGCCTCGAGCAACGGCGGCGATTCGGCGTCCCCGAACACGAAGGGAATGCGCGCGCGCCGCACGTCGCGTCGGTCGAAGAAGGGCTGCGGCAGCGTGGCCAGGTCGCTCGTGAGCTTGAGCGGCGACACATTCAGCCGCAGCGTGCTCGACGCGTCGATGCGCGCCCACAGGCTGGTGTGGGCCGGGTCTTCGCATTCGCGCGTGTAGTGCCCCACCAGCTCGACGTTGATGCGGTTGAACTCGGTGATCAGGCGCCGGTCGATCGGGATGTCCTGCGTCTGGGGCTTGCCGGCCTCGGCGCGGCTCACCGGCAGCGTGGCGACGAGCACGTCGTTCACCGTGACCTTCAGGTGCGAGAGCTCGGGGATGAGCGAGGGCGAGTAGGCGTAGTTGAGCTTGAGCGACGCGGCGGTGACCAGCTCGTCGGCGCGCACGTTGAACGGAATGCCCACGGTGCCGCTGATGCCGCGCAGCTGCACGGCGTAGTCGATGCCCAGCTGCGTGAGGTTGAGCTCGCGCACCGCGCCGCCGGGGGCGGCCGCGGTCGCCACCGGCGTGGCCGGCCGTGCCGGTGCGGGTGAAGGGGCCTGGGGCTGTTGCGGTTGGGCCCACGCGCCGCCCGATGCCGCGGCAGCCAGCGCGAGCGCCACCAGGGTGGCGCCGCGGCGCGATGCCGGCCGCGGAAGGGTCGCCATGCCGCCGGGCACATGCAGGGAGGTCGTCACACAGGGTCCTTCGCTTCGACAGGCGGCTTCGGGGACGAAGCCGCGGAGGGGCGCAGCCGGGAGGTGGCGGCGCGGTAGTAGTGGGCGAACATGTTGCGAAAGCCCGTGGCGCTGATGCGCACGAGGTGGCTGAGCACGCGGTGAATGCCCACGCGCGGGTAGTTGCCCCAGCGCGCGGCCCAGATGTCGGCGCGCGCCATCGTGCATTGCACCAGCGCGCGTTCCTGCACGAGCGTCATCGGCGCAAAGCGCAGGCCCAGGCGTCGTCCGCTGCTGAAGCGCACGGTGGCGGCAAAGCGCGACTCGGTCTCGCCGCGGTACAGCGCCACCACCACCTTCGCGTCCTGCGCGAGCGGGACGTCGGCCGGCAGCGCGATGCCCAGGCCGCCGCTGGAAAAGTCGAAGGTGCTGCAGCGCATCGAGGTGCCGTCTTCGAAGTACAGCGTGGCCGGCACCTCCAGCGCCACGCGGTGCGCGCTGCGCACCTGGCGCGACTCGTTGGCCGCCGCCACGCAGGCGCCCAGGATCATCAGGTTGTAGACGGTCCAGGCCAGCGTGAGCCACACGGTGGCGATGTTCTGCGGATCGACCCAGGTCAGGCGCCAGACGCCCGCGCACACGCCCAGGAAGTTCAGCATCAGCAGCACCAGGCTGGCGCGGGCGATCTGGGTGTCGAAGTACGCCTCCTGCACCAGGCCGCCCTTGGCCGTCACGTTGAAGCTGCCGAGCTTGGGATTGATGAGCGCCACCAGCGTGGGCCGGAAGATGTACCAGGCCAGCACCGCCTCGTAGACCTCGTTCCACAACAGGTAGCGAAAGCGCCCCTGGATGCGGCTGTTGGTGAGGTTGGCATGCAGGATGTGCGGCAGCGCGAAGGCGAAGATCATCGACGCCGACGCGTGGATCACGCTCGCGCCGAAGAACAGGTAGGCCAGCGGCGCCGTGAGGTAGATCAGGCGCGGCAGGCCGTACAGGAAGTGCAGCATCGCGTTCAGGTAGCACAGCCGCTGCGCCCAGTGCAGGCCACGCCCGAACAGCGGGTTGTCGATGCGGAAGATCTGCGCCATGCCGCGCGCCCAGCGGATGCGCTGGCCGACGTGGCCCGACAGGCTTTCGGTGGCCAGCCCGGCCGCCTGCGGCAGCGCCAGGTAGGCGGTGTTGTAGCCGCGGCGGTGCATCTTGAGCGCGGTGTGGGCGTCTTCGGTGACGGTTTCCACCGCGATGCCGCCGACCTCTTCGACGATGGTCCGGCGCAGCACCGCGCACGAACCGCAGAAGAAGGTCGCGTTCCAAAGGTCGTTGCCGTCCTGGATCAGTCCGTAGAACAGCTCGCCCTCGTTGGGCACGCGGCCGAAGGTGTCCAGGTTGCGCTCGAACGGGTCGGCCGAGAAGAAGTAGTGGGGCAGCTGCACCATGCCCAGCTTCGGGTCGCGGCCGAACCAGCCCATGGCGATCTGCATGAACGAGCGCGTCGGGATGTGGTCGCAATCGAAGATCGCGACGAATTCGGCCGTGGTGTTCTTCAGCGCCGCGTTGATGTTGCCGGCCTTCGCATGGCGGTTGTTGTCGCGCGTGACGTGGGTCACGCCGAGCTCTTCGCAGAAGGTGCGGAACTCCTCGCGCCGGCCGTCGTCGAGCACGAAGATCTTGATCTTGTCGCGCGGCCAGTCGATCGACTGGGCCGCCAGCACCGTCGGGCGCACCACCGACAGCGGCTCGTTGTAGGTCGGAATGAAGAGGTCGATGGTCGGCCACAGCGCCGTGTCTTCCGGGAGCGGGACCGGCTTGCGCTCCAGCGGCCAGGCGGTCTGCACATAACCCAGCAGCAGCACCACGAACGCGTAGAGCTCGGCCATCAGCAGGCCCACGCCCAGCACGAGGTCCAGCAGGTTGTCCATGTACATGGTCTCGGTCACGCGCCAGTAGGTGTAGCGCGAGGACACGACGACCGACAGCACGATCATCACCAGCCCGGCAAAGCGGCCGCGGAAGCGGTTCGTCACCAGCGCCGCGGCGAAGATGCCGACCGACAGCACGAGTTGCTGCTCGAAGGTCATCGGTGCGATGACCAGCGCCGGCAGCACGGCCAGCGCCACGAGCCAGCCCAGCAGGCGCACCGGCCACAGGCGCAGGAAGCCGGGCGCTTCGCGCGGCACGTAGCCGGTGTCGCCGGTATTGCTTTTCATCGGGTCGGTTCCTGGCGTGGCGCAAAGGCCTGCGCGGACGAGGGCAAGGGCGAGGCAAGGCGCGCGAGGAGCCGCTCGGCGATCACCGACACGTCCTCGGCCGCCTGGCTCAGGGGCGCGTAGTGCCGCACGGGCAGGGCCGAGGCGAGCGCCTCCGACACCGAGGCGTCCAGGTGCAGCACGCCCAGCAGCTCCTGCTGCAGGCGCACGCGCAGCATCGCGAACACGTCGTGGTTCAGGCGCCGGCCGGGATCGACCTGGTTGATGACATAGGCGCTGCCCCGGTAGCCGGCGCGGGCGCGGCAGTACTTGTCGACCATGCGCTCGACGATCGGCAGCGTGGCGAACGAGCCGGCGTCGGCGAGCACCGGGATCACGCAGACGTCGGCCGCACGCAGCGCCTGCTGCAGATAGACGGTGGGACCGGGCGGCGTGTCGACGATCACCAGCATGTCGGGCGGCAACCCGAAGCGCGTGAGCGTGTCGCCCAGCCACCCGGGGCGGCGGGACAGTTCGTGCTCGAAGCCGATCAGCCGCTCGTCGTCCACCGTGCCGAAGGGCAGCAGCACCACGCCGCCGTGCGCGGGGCACATCGCCTGCGTCCAGGGCAGCTGGCCGGCCGCCGCAGCCAGCAGGCCCTCTTCACCGCCGTGGTGCGGGTCGTTCGCCACATGAAAGCGCAGCGCGTTCTGCGGATCGAGGTCGATGGCCAGCACCTGGCGTCCGCGCGCCGCGAGGGTGGTGGCGAGGTTCGCGGCAATGGTCGTCTTGCCGACACCGCCCTTGGAGGAAATGACAGGGATGACGACCATCGTCACGTCGGCCGGCGCCAGCGTGACATGGGACCCGGCGGCACCGCGGTGCGCGCGGGCTCCGCGAGCCGGGCAAACAACGCCTGCAGTTCGTTCGGCGCAGGGCCGGCAGCCGCGGAAAACAGCGGCGCCACCGGCGCGGCAAAGGGCGCCGGCGGAACGGACGGAGCGGGTGGCATGGGCGCCATCGCGGGCGCCGCCGCCGGCGTGCGATCGATCGGCCCGCCCGAGAGCAGCGGCCAGGGGCTCGCGGCCTGCGCCTGTGCCTCGGGGGGCTCGAACTCCTTGTACGCGTGGGCGTCGCCGCCGAACTTGCGAAACAGGCCGGCGACGTCTTCGGCAGAGCGGTCGTCGGGGTTCATGGCGAGCTCCTCGCGAGGCGCAGCGCGACGACGGGGCCTGCCGGCGCATGGCGTTCGAGCGCCGTCACGCGCAGCGAGGGCGGCATGCGCTGGGCGTCGAACCAGGCCTGGTAGACGCCTTCGAAGAAGCCGCTGCTCCAGCCCAGTGCCTCGGGGCCGAAGGCCATGGCCAGGGGGCTGCACGCGTGCGTGATGGCGAGGCAGTCGGCCTCTTCGCGCAGGCTGCTGAAGCCCCAGTCGATGCCGTCCCAGCGCGCATTGAACTGCGACTGCAGGTCGGCCAGCGTGTCGCACGGGGACACGGGCAAGGCGTTGGCCACGCGCTGGCCGATGCGGAAGAAAAGCTGGCGAATGTCTTCAGGCGGCAGACCGGCACTCAGTTCGGAGGCCATGCCCCGGTTGAATGCCAACCACTGTGCGCTGCACGCGCGCCGTTCGTAGTGCTGAAAAACGGGCTCTGCGATGTCCATACCGGGGCATTGTGTTGGAGCTGTTAATAATCGACAACAAATGTCGAACGGCGTTCACAATCGGAAACCGTTTAACTCACCCCTACGCAACACCTGCCGCGCTGGATCTCGGGAAAGCGAATTTTTGTGCGCCGCTCAGGCGAGCGCGGCCATCAGTTCGGTCTCGATGGCCAGCTGCGTCTTCTGGCCCTGCAGCTCCGGCCCGCTGATCAGGAAGGTGTCTTCCACCCGTTCGCCCAAGGTCGTCACCTTCGCCAATTGCAGGTTCAGGTGATGCCGCGCGAGCACGCGCGCCACGGAATACAGCAGCCCCGCGCGGTCGCTGGCCGAGATGCTGAGCAGCCAGCGCTGCGCCTTGTCGTCGGGCACGAGGCTGATGCGCGGCTTGATCGGAAAACTGCGCACCCGGCGTGACACGCGTCCCATGCTCGGCGCGGGCAGGGCGCCGGCCTCGGTGAGCGTTTGCGCCAGGCCCGTCTCGACCATGCTGATGAGGTCGCGGTAGTGATCGGGCTGGAAGGTCGTGACCACCTGGAAGGTGTCGAGCGCGTAGCCGTTGCTCGTGGTGTGGACCTTGGCGTCCAGGATGCTGAACGACGACTGGTCGAAGTAGCCACAGATGCGCGCGAACAGGTCGGACTGGTCGGGCGTGTAGACCACCACCTGCAGGCCTTCGCCCACCGGCGACAGGTGCGCGCGCACGATGGGCAGCGCCTTCGGGTCGATGGGCACGTTTTTCGGCGGCACGAAGCGCGAGAGCTGCTTGGCGTGCCAGGCGATCTCGGTGGCGTCGTGGCGCATGAAGTAGCCGACGTCGAGCGTGTCCCACAGCGCCTTGTGCGCCTCGAAGCGCTGCGCGTGCAGCGCGAGCAGCACCAGCGCCTCGCGCTTGCGCGACTCGACCTCGGCGTCGGGGTCGGGCATGCGCCCGCCGAGCGCGCGCAGCGTGAAGCGGTACAGGTCTTCGAGCAGCTTGCCCTTCCACGCATTCCACACCCGCGGCGAGGTGCCGCGGATGTCGGCAATGGTCAGCAGATACAGGGCGGTGAGGTAGCGCTCGTTGCCCACGCGCTTGGCGAAGGCGCCGATGACTTCGGGGTCGCTCAGGTCCTGCTTCTGCGCGACCTGGCTCATCACCAGGTGTTCGGCCACGAGGAACTCGATGAGCTTCGCGTCTTCGCGTGCGATGCCGTGCTGCTTGCAGAACCGTTGCACGTCGCGTGCGCCGAGGGTGGAGTGGTCGCCGCCGCGGCCCTTGGCGATGTCGTGGAAGAGGGCGGCGACGTACAGGATCCAGGGCTTGTCCCAACCGGCCGCAAGCTGCGAGCAGAACGGATACTCGTGCGCATGCTCGGCAATGAAGAAGCGGCGCACGTTGCGCAGCACCATCAGAATGTGCTGGTCGACTGTGTACACATGGAACAGGTCGTGCTGCATCTGTCCCACGATGCTGCGGAACACGCGCAGGTAGCGCCCCAGCACCGAGGTCTGGTTCATCAGCCGGAAGGCATGCGTGATGCCGTAGGGCTGCTGCAGGATCCGCATGAAGGTCACGTGGTTGACCGGGTCGTTGCGGAACTTGCTGTCCATGACGTGGCGCGCGTTGTACAGCGCGCGCAGCGTGCGCGCCGACAGGCCCTTCACGCCGATGGTCTTCTGGTACAGCAGGAAGGTCTCGAGCACCGCATGCGGCTCGCGCTCGTACAAGTCGTCGCTCGCAATCTCGATGAGGCCGGCGCGTTCGTAGAAGCGCTCGTTGATGGTCGTGGGCTGCTCGTCGATGGGCTGCAGCCGCTCGGAAATATTGAGCAGCAGGATCTGGTTGAGCTGCGACACCGCCTTGGCCGCCCAGTAGTAGCGGCGCATCAGCGCTTCGCTCGACTTGCGCTGCGACTCGCTCTCGTAGCCGAAGCTCGCGGCCACGGCGGTCTGCAGGTCGAACACCAGCCGGTCTTCGCGGCGGTTGGCAATCACGTGCAGGCGGGCGCGAATCAGCGAGAGCAAGGCTTCGTTGCGCTTGATCTGCTGTGCCTCGAAGGGCGTGGCCAGGCCGTTCTTCGCCAGGTCGTCCCAGCGGCTGCCGAAGCCGGCGGCCTTGCTCATCCAGAGGATGGTCTGCAGGTCGCGCAGGCCGCCCGGCGATTCCTTGCAGTTGGGTTCGAGCGCGTACGGTGTGTTGTCGAACTTCTGGTGGCGGTGCCGCATTTCCTGCGACTTGGCCACGAAGAAGGCCTGTGGGTCGATGGCCTGCGTGAACTGGCGGCGGAAGGACGCAAAGAGCTTCTTGTCGCCCGTGATCAGGCGCGATTCGAGCAGCGAGGTCTGGACCGTGATGTCCTTGGCGGCCTCGTCCAGGCACTCGTCGAGCGTGCGCACGCTCGAGCCGATTTCCAGGCCGGCGTCCCAGCACTGGCCGATGAAGGCCTCGATGCGCGCCGGCTCGATGCCGCTGTCCTGGCCGTCGGGCGGCAGCAGCAGCAGCACGTCGACGTCGGAGTAGGGGAACAGCTCGCCGCGCCCGAAACCGCCGACCGCGGCCAGCGCAAAGGCGTCGCCGAAGCCGGCTTCGTTCCAGAGCGCAGTGAGCGTCTGGTCGGCCAGCGCCGAGAGCTGGCGCAGCACCGTGTGGACGCTGCGGGTGGGCGCGCGTGCGAAGCGCAGGGTGTCGAAAAGGGCGAGCTTTTTCGCGCGATAGGCTTCGCGCAGCGTCGCCACGTCGATCTTGGCTGCTTCGATCACGGCGGGGGCGCGCTGGGGCGCGTCAGGTTTTGGTCGAGGTGACGAAGGCCGGCAGCGGCGGGCTGCCTTCGGAGAGCGTCAGCACCTCGTAGCCGGTTTCGGTGACGAGCACCGTGTGCTCCCACTGGGCGGACAGCGAGTGGTCGCGGGTGACGATGGTCCAGCCGTCGTACTGGCCGCCCTTGAAGTCTTCCTTCACGTCGCGCTTGCCGGCGTTGATCATCGGCTCGATCGTGAAGATCATGCCGGGCTTGAGCTCTTCCATGGTGCCGGGGCGGCCGTAGTGCAGTACCTGGGGTTCTTCGTGAAAGCGCTGGCCCACGCCGTGGCCGCAGAATTCGCGCACGATCGAGAAGCCCTGGCCTTCGGCGAACTTCTGGATCGCATGACCCACGTCGCCCAGGTGGCCGCCGGGGCGCACCTGCAGGATGCCGTGCCACATGGCTTCGAAGGTGACGCTGCACAGGCGCTTGGCGGCAATGGAGGCGTCGCCGATCACGAACATGCGGCTGTTGTCGCCGAACCAGCCGTCCTTGATGACGGTGACGTCGACGTTCATGATGTCGCCCTTCTTCAGGGGCTTGTCATTGGGGATGCCGTGGCACACCACGTGGTTCACCGAGGTACACAGCGACTTCGGGAACGGGACGCTGCTGGCGCCCATGTAGCCCACCGTGGCCGAGGTGGTGCCCTGCTTGACCATGTATTCGGCGGCCAGCCGGTCCACATCGTTGGTCGTGATGCCGGGCTTGATGAAGGGCGTGAGGTAGTCCAGCACCTCGGAACCGAGGCGGCAGGCGACCCGCATGGCTTCGATGCCTGCGGCGTCTTTGTAGGTAATGCTCATGCCCCGAATTATCCCATTGACCCGGCTAAAATCCCGGGTTAACGCGGATGACCCCAGTCAGCGGCCCTCCGCCCAGATTCCTTGATTCCCAACGCGGCCCCCAGGCCCCCCATCGACCGTGACGCAGCCCGCATCCCAAGCCCTTCCTGTCGTAACCCTGTTCGAGGGCGGCAGCGCACTCAGCGATTTCCGCGCACGGCAGCTGCTGCCGAAACTGCAGGCCATCGAGCCGCGCATCGAGGGCATCTCGGCCCGCTTCGTCCATCTGGTGGTCACCGACGGGTCGCTCGATGCGGCCGACCGTGATCGCTTTGCCGCATTGCTGACCTATGGCGAGCCCTTCGAGGCGCAGTCGGCCAAAGCAAGCGCCTCGGTCGTGGTCACGCCCCGCCTGGGCACCGTCTCGCCGTGGGCCTCGAAGGCCACCGACATTGCCCACAACTGCGGCCTGGCGCTGCGCCGCGTGGAGCGCGTCACCCAGTACCACCTGAAGCTCAAGTCGCCGCTGATCGGCAAGGCCCCCGTGCTCGAGGGCGACGCCCTCGCCGCCGTGGCCGGCCCGCTGCATGACCGCATGACCGAATCGGTGCTCGCCGCGGTCGAGCAGGCGGCCAGCCTGTTCAGCGAACTGCCGGCCCAGCCGATGGCGCAGGTCGACGTGCAAACCGGCGGCCGCGACGCCCTGGTGGCGGCCAACACAGGCTTCGGCCTGGCGCTGGCCGAGGACGAAATCGACTACCTCGTCGAAGCCTTCACCCGCCTGGGCCGCAACCCCAGCGACGTCGAGCTGATGATGTTCGCGCAGGCCAACAGCGAGCACTGCCGCCACAAGATCTTCAACGCCAACTTCACCATCGACGGCGTGGCCCAGCCGCAGAGCCTGTTCTCGATGATCCGCCATACCGAGAAGCAGAACCCGCAGCACACGGTGATCGCCTATGCGGACAACGCCTCGGTCATGGAAGGCGCGACCATCGAGCGCTTCATTCCCGTCGAAGGCTCGCAGAGCTATCAAAAAGATAGCACCCTGAGCCATGTGCTGATGAAGGTCGAGACGCACAACCACCCGACCGCCATTTCCCCGTTCCCCGGCGCCTCGACCGGCGCAGGCGGCGAGATCCGCGACGAAGGCGCCACCGGCCGCGGCTCCAAGCCCAAGGCCGGCCTGACCGGCTTCACGGTGTCGAAGCTGTGGCCTGAAGACGGCCACTACGGCAAGCCCGAGCACATCGCCAGCCCGCTGCAGATCATGACCGAGGGCCCGCTGGGCGGCGCCGCGTTCAACAACGAATTCGGCCGTCCCAACCTCCTGGGCTACTTCCGCGAGTACGAGCAGGCCGTGACCAGCGACCTCGACACCGTGCAGCGCGGCTACCACAAGCCCATCATGATCGCGGGCGGCCTGGGCAGCATCGACGCCACGCAGACCAAGAAGATCCTGTTCCCGGCCGGCTCGCTGCTGATTCAGCTCGGCGGCCCTGGCATGCGCATCGGCATGGGCGGCAGCGCCGCCAGCTCGATGGCCAC
The DNA here is from genome assembly GCF_033802765.1 of Variovorax sp. EBFNA2. NCBI lineage: Bacteria > Pseudomonadati > Pseudomonadota > Betaproteobacteria > Burkholderiales > Comamonadaceae > Variovorax > Variovorax sp. EBFNA2. The sequence goes on along the minus strand of NZ_CP138496.1, from coordinate 3,289,712 downwards.
CGGCGCCAACGCGGCCGAGCTCGACTTCGACTCGGTGCAGCGCGGCAACCCCGAAATCGAACGCCGTGCGCAGGAGGTCATCAACCACTGCTGGCAGCAGGGCGCGGCCAACCCGATCCTCGCGATCCACGACGTGGGCGCCGGCGGCCTGAGCAATGCCTTCCCCGAGCTGACCAACGACGCCGGCCGTGGCGCGCGCTTCGACCTGCGCGCCGTGCCGCTCGAAGAATCGGGCATGGCGCCCAAGGAAATCTGGTGCAACGAAAGCCAGGAGCGCTACGTGCTGGCCATCGCGCCGGAATCGCTCGAACAGTTCAAGGCCTTCTGCGAGCGCGAGCGCTGCCCGTTCTCGGTGGTCGGCGTGGCGACCGAAGAGCGCCAGCTGCTGGTGGCCGACGAAGGCGCCGCCGTGCAGCCCGTCGACATGCCGATGGATGTGCTGCTCGGCAAGCCGCCCAAGATGCACCGCGACGTGAAGACCGTGGCGCGCAGCTTCAAGCCGCTCGACCTCACGGGCGTCGACCTGCAGAAGGCCGCCATCGATGTGCTCGCGCACCCGACCGTGGCTTCGAAGCGTTTCCTCATCACCATCGGCGACCGCACCGTCGGCGGCCTGACGCACCGCGACCAGATGGTCGGCCCATGGCAGGTGCCCGTGGCCGATTGCGCCGTGACGCTGGCCGACTACAAGGGCTTTGCCGGCGAAGCCATGAGCATGGGCGAGCGCACGCCGCTGGCTGCGCTCGACGCGCCGGCCTCGGGCCGCATGGCCGTGGCCGAAGCCATCACCAACCTGCTGGCCGCGCCGATCGAGCTGTCGCGCGTCAAGCTGTCGGCCAACTGGATGGCTGCGTGCGGCGAGCCCGGCGAAGACGCCGCGCTGTACGAAACCGTCAAGGCCGTGGGCCTGGAACTGTGCCCGGCGCTGGGCGTGTCGATTCCGGTCGGCAAGGATTCGCTGTCGATGCGCACGCAGTGGAAGGACGATGGCGAAGCCAAGAAGGTCACCTCGCCCGTGAGCCTGATCGTCACCGCCTTCGCCTCACTGGCCGACGTGCGCGGCACGCTCACGCCGCAGCTCGACGCGACCGAAGACGACACCACGCTCGTGCTCATCGACCTCGGCCGTGGCCAGCACCGCATGGCCGGCAGCATCCTGTCGCAGACGCTCAACCAGAGCGGCGACACCGTGCCCGACCTCGACGATCCGGCGCAGCTCGTGGCGCTGGTCAACGCCGTGAACGCGCTGCGCGCCGACGGCAAGATCCTCGCGATGCACGACCGCAGCGACGGCGGCCTGTTCGCCACCGCCTGCGAAATGGCCTTTGCCGGCCACGTGGGCGTGGCGCTGAATGTCGACATGCTCGTCACCGAAGGCGACGGCATTTCCGACAGCCGCATGGAAACCGGCGACGCCAAGAACTGGGCGCAGCAGGTCAGCGCACGCCGCGAAGAACTCACGCTCAAGGCGCTGTTCAACGAAGAGCTGGGCATGGTGCTGCAGGTGCGCACGGCCGAGCGCAACGACGTCATGCAGGTGCTGCGCGCCCACGGCCTCAGCGCGCACAGCCATTTTGTCGGCAAGACGCGGCCCGCAAGTTCCACGATGGACGCCGGCAAGGGCAAGCTCGAAGTCTGGCGCGATGCCAAGTCGGTGTTCAGCGCCAGCCTGCACGACCTGCACCAGGTCTGGGATTCGGTCAGCTGGAAGATCGCCCGCGAGCGCGACAACCCGGCCTGCGCCGATGCCGAGCACGCCGCCGCCGGTGTGCCGAGCGATCCGGGCATGCATGTGTTCCTGCCGAACGCGCAGCCCGCAGCGCCGGCCATCCTGCAGTCGCGTCCCAAGGTCGCGATCCTGCGGGAGCAGGGTGTCAACTCGCACGTCGAGATGGCGTACGCCTTCACCGAAGCCGGCTTCGAGGCCTACGACGTCCACATGACCGACCTGCAGACGGGCAGGGCGGACCTTGCCAACTTCAAGGGCGTGGTCGCCTGCGGCGGCTTCAGCTACGGCGACACGCTGGGCGCCGGCATCGGCTGGGCGCGCAGCATCACCTTCAACCCGAAGCTGGCCGAGCAGTTCAAGACCTTCTTCGGCCGCACCGACACCTTCGGCCTGGGCGTGTGCAACGGCTGCCAGATGTTCGCCGAGCTGGCCGACATCATTCCGGGCGCCGACGCCTGGCCGCGCTTCACCACCAACCAGAGCGAGCGTTTCGAGGCGCGCCTGTCGATGGTCGAGGTGCTCGAATCGCCGAGCATCTTCTTCGCGGGCATGGCCGGCAGCCGCCTGCCGATCGCGGTGGCGCATGGCGAGGGCTATGCCAACTTCAAGCACCGCGGCGACGCCGCCAAGGCCATCGGCGCGATGCGCTTCGTGGACAACCACGGCCAGCCGACCGAGCAGTACCCGTTCAACCCGAACGGCAGCGCGGGTGGCCTGACCTCGGTGACCACGCCGGACGGCCGATTCACCGCCGTGATGCCGCACCCCGAGCGCGTGTTCCGCAACATCCAGACGAGCTGGACCTCGGGCGACAAGAGCGACCTGAGCCCGTGGATGCAGATCTGGCGCAACGCGCGCAAGTGGGTGGGTTGATCGGGCACCCTCAGGCCGTGCGAGCGGCCTGAATCAGGTCAACAAGAAATGCCCTCCAGGCTTGGGTCTGGAGGGCATTTTTCATGGGGGTTGGTGCGCCCGAAGCGCTGTCGATCAGCGCTGGCTGTTCAGCATCGACGCCTTGAACGACAGCACATGCGTCTTCGCCGCTTCGGCCGCCGCGTCGGCGTCGTGCCGCTGCAGCGTGGCGACGATGGTGCGGTGCTCTTCGATCACCTCCGCCAGGTGCCCCTCGGCGGCCAGTGAAATCGCCCAGAAGCGCTGCGAGCGCGCGTGCAGCACGCTCAGGATGTCCTGCAGCATCGCGTTGCGCGCCGCCGCCGCGATCTTCTCGTGGAAGAGGCGGTCGAGGTTCATCACCGACATCGCATCGCGCCGCTGCGCCGCCGCTTCGAACTGCTCGGCGATGGCCTGCAGCTCGGCCAGTTCGCCTTCGGTGATGGCCGCCGCGGCCAGGCGCATGCACAGCACTTCGTTCACCAGCCGGACCTCGATGAGCTCCAGCGCGTCGTTGATCGACAGCGGCGAGGCCATCGCACCCTTGCGTGGAATGATGCGGACCAGGCCCTCGGCCGACAGGCGGTGCAGCGCCTGGTTGACCGGCGTGCGGCCCACGCCCAGCCGCTCCATCACCTGGGCGGTATTGAGGTACTCCCCGGGCTTGTAGGCCAGGGTCACCAGGGCTTCCTTCAGGCGCAGGTAGGCCGTCTCGTTGAGGGAGATGGCTGCTTCGGGCCGCCGGGCGGGGGCTTTGCGGGCGGGCGTGGCTGCTTTCATCGGCGCGAGGTCTTCATGGTGGGGTGCCCTGATGGTACCTGTGGGAAATCCCTTTGAAGTTTTTGTGGACTCACTGTAATATCGTTGTGAAATTTCACTGAAACTTCAACAAGCGCCGCCATGAACCTGTCTTTCGAACTTCCCCAGGGGAATGCCCCGCACACGCTGAGCTTCGAGGCCAGGCACCTCGTGATCGCCGGCTGGACCGGGCGCGACACCGCCGCCATCGAGCACCACATCGAGGAACTCGCCGAGCTGGGCGTGCCCGCGCCCAGCGCCGTGCCGCTGTTCTACCGGGTGGCCACCCAGCAGCTGAGCCAGTCCGACGTCGTGCAGGTGGTGGGGGGCGACACCTCGGGCGAGGTCGAACCGCTGCTGTTCCTGCACGGGGGCGAGTTCTTCGTCTCGATCGGCTCGGACCACACCGACCGCGCGCTGGAAGCGCACAGCGTGGCGCTGTCCAAGCAGATCTGCGTCAAGCCCGTGGCGCGCAGCGCTTGGCGGCTGGCCGACGTGCAGGAGCGCTGGGACACGCTGGTGCTGCGTTCGTGGATCGAGGAGGGCGGTGAATGGCGCCTGTACCAGGAAGGCACGCTGGCCGCGCTGCGCCCGCCGGCCGATCTGCTGGCGCGCTGCGCCGCGGCCGACGGTGAACCGGGCGACGGTTTCGCGATGACCTGCGGCACGGTCGGCGCCATCGGCGGCATCCGTCCGGCCGCGCGCTTTCGCATGGAACTGGTGGACGAGCACACTGGCCGCCGCATCGCGCACGAGTACCGCGCGGTCTCGCTCCCCATCGTCGCCTGACGCACAAGGGACCACCGCACATGCCCGCCGCGATCTCCCTCGCAGCCGCCCGCGCCGATCTGGCCGCGGGCCGTGTCACCTCCGCCGAACTGACTGCATCGGCGCTGCAACGCATCGCCGATCCTTCCGGCGAAGGCTTGCGCACCTTCACCCGTGTGCTGGCAGACCGCGCCCAGCACCTGGCGCGCGCCTCCGACAGCCTGCGCGAAGCCGGCTTCGTGCGCTCGCCGCTCGAAGGCCTGCCGGTCTCCGTCAAGGACCTGTTCGACGTGGCCGGCGAAACCACGACCGCCGGCTCCGTCGTGCTGCGCGATGCGCCGCCCGCCGCGCATGACGCCGAGGCCGTGCAGCGCCTGCTGTCGGCGGGTGCGGTGCTGGTCGGCAAGACGAACATGACCGAGTTCGCGTACTCAGGCCTCGGCCTCAATCCGCACTACGGGACACCGGCCAATCCGTGGCAGCGCGGCGAACGGCGCATTCCCGGCGGCTCGTCGTCGGGCGCGGCGGTGGCCGTGGCCGACGGCATGTGCGTCGCGAGCGTCGGCAGCGACACCGGCGGCTCGGCGCGCATTCCGGCGGCGCTGTGCGGCATCACCGGCTTCAAGCCGACAGCGCGCCGCATGCCCGGCACCGGGCTCGTGCCGCTCTCGCACAGCCTCGATGCGGTCGGCGTGATGGCGCTCGACGTGGCCGGTTGCGCGGCGATGGACGCGGTGCTGTCCGGCGTGTCCGAGACACCTCGGCCGCAGCACCTGCGCCAGGCTCGCTTCGCGGTGCCGACCACGCTGGTGCAGGACGGCATGGACGCCCATGTCGCCGCCACGTTCCAACGTGCGCTGCAGCGCCTCTCGGCCGCCGGTGCGGAACTGGTCGAGCTGGCGGTGCCCGAGTTCGACGAGCTCGCCGCCATCAACGCCGCAGGCGGCTTCAGCGCCGCCGAGTCATGGGCGTGGCATGCCGAGCTGATCGAACGCAGCGGCAGCGGCTATGACCCGCGCGTGCTCAACCGCATCCTGCGCGGCAAGGACTTCACGGCGCGCGCCTACCTCACGCTGCAGGCGCAGCGGGCCGACTGGCAACGCCGCGTGGCGATGCGCCTGGGCGAGTTCGACGGCTGGCTCATGCCGACCGTGCCGCTGGTGGCGCCGCGCATCGAGGCGCTCGAAGCCGACGAGGCGCAGTACTTCGCGGTCAACGCCGCGATGTTGCGCAATCCCTCCATCGTCAACTTCATGGACGGCTGCGCCATCTCCTTGCCCTGCCATGCGGCGGGCGAAGCGCCCGTGGGCCTGAGCCTTGCAGGCCTGCCGATGCGCGATGCCGCGCTGCTCGCGTGGGCTGCCGACATCGAACGCGCCCTGCGCGCCACCGCCGATTGACCCGTCTGCCAACCCTCAAGAAACTCCGGAGAACTCCATGACCCAGCGCTTTCGTTTCCCGCTCGCCTCGTTCGCATGCTTTGCCGCCGGCCTGGCGTGCATCGTGCCTGTCGCCCACGCGCAGGACGCCTATCCGTCCAAGCCGATCCGCATGGTGGTGCCGTTCCCGCCGGGCGGCAGCATCGACATGACGGCGCGCCTGGTCGGCCAGAAGCTCTCGACGGCGCTGGGTCAGCCCGTGCTGGTGGACAACCGTCCTGGTGCCAGCGGCAACATCGGCATGGACTACGTCGCCAAGGCGCCCAAGGACGGCTACACCTTGTTGATGGTGCACACCGGCCTGGCTTCCAACGCCCACATGTTCGCGAAGCTGCCCTACGACCCGATCAAGGACCTGGCACCGGTGATCCGCGTGGCCGACCAGCCCAACGTGCTCATCATGAATCCCAAGTGGGCGTTCAAGAACGTCGGCGAACTGGTGGCCTATGCCAAGGCCAACCCCGGCAAGCTCAGCGTCGGCACCTCGGGCGTGGGCGGCCCGCAGGACGTGGCCGCGCGCCGCTTCATGCAGATGACCGGCACCGACTTGCTCAACGTCGCCTACAAGGGCGGAGCGCCCGCGCTGTCCGACCTGGTCGGCGGCCAGATCGACATGATGTTCGAAACCTCGCCGACCGCCGTTCCCTACGCCAGGAGCGGCAAGCTGAAGGCGCTGGCGGTCACGGGCGACAAGCGCGTTTCGACCTTGCCCGACGTGCCGACGGTGGCCGAGTCCGGCGTGCCGGGTTACCGGTTCATGGGCTGGGTCGGCCTGGTGGCGCCGGCCGGAACGCCGGCGCCGGTCATCGCCAAGCTCAACGAGCAGGTGCAAGCACTGCTCAAGAACGCCGACACGCAGAAGCAGTTCACCGACCTCAGCCTCGAGGTCATCGGCGGCTCGGCGGCGGACTTCACGGGCTTCGTGCGCAAGGAGTCGAACGACTACGCCCGGTTCGTCAAAGACTTCAACATCACGCCGCAATGAAAAAAGCCCCGCGACTGCGGGGCTTCTTCGTTGGGCGATGGGCCGAGGCTTACTCGACCTTGGCCTTCGCGCGCAGCTCTTCTTGGTACTTCTGCAGGCGCTGCTGTTGCAGCTGCTGCGTGATCTGCGGCTTCACTTCTTCCAGCTTCGGCAGTTGGGCCTGACGGATGTCGTCGACGCGGATGATGTGATAACCGAACTGGGTCTTGATCGGGGCAGGGGTGGTCTCGCCCTTCTTGAGCTTGATCATCGCTTCCGAGAACTCGGGCACGAAGCTGGCGGGGTTGGCCCAGTCGAGGTCGCCGCCGTTGGCGCCCGAACCCGGGTCCTTGCTCTGCTTCTTGGCGATGTCTTCGAACTTGGCGCCCTTCTTCAGGTCGGCCATGATCTTCTTGGCCTGGTCTTCGGTCTCGACCAGGATGTGGCGGGCCTTGAATTCCTTGCCGCCGTTGGCAGCCACGAACTTGTCGTACTCGGCCTTCACGTCGGCGTCGGACACCGCGTTGGTCTTGCGGTAGTTCTCGAACAGCGCGCGGATCAGGATGGCCTGGCGGGCGAGTTCGAGCTGGTTCTTGTAGTCCTCGGTGGCGTCCAGGCCTTGCTTCTGCGCTTCCTGCATGAACACTTCGCGCGCCACGATTTCCTCGCGCAGCTGGTTTTGCATTTCAGGCGTCACCGGGCGGCCGGCGGCAGCCAGCTGCTGGGCCAGGACGTCCATGCGGGCCTTGGGCACCGCCTTGCCGTTGACGATGGCGGCGTTCTGCGCCAGGGCCGTCAGGGGGAGTGCACCGATCAGCGCTGCGGCCGCAACGGCCTGCAAGATGTGTTTTTTCATGAAAATGAATATCAGGCTGGAGAGGAAATGCGCGTGTAGGAAAAGGCGCGGGAAAGAAAGCAGGAATCAGGAGGAAAGAAGGAGAGGGGTGGGCGGCCGCGGCGAACGCGGCAAGCAACCGATTGGACGACTCAGAGCACCTCGATGGCGATGGCGTGCAGACCCTGTGCGATAAAAACTTGGAGGGCATCATACACAAGCCGATGCCGCGCCACGCGGGGCTTTCCGTCGAACAGCGGGGAGGCGATGCGCACCCGGAAATGGGTGCCGTAGCCCTCGGCGTTGGCGCCCGCATGGCCCGCATGGGACGCGCTTTCGTCGATCACTTCGAGCTGCGTGGGCGAAAGCGATGCGCGCAGCGCCGCTTCGAGGGCGGCCACGGTGGGCAGGGGAAAGGTGGTGGCGTCGGTCATGCGGTCGGCTTGTCTTCCTTGAGGTGCGGTGCGATGTACAGGCCCTGCGCCACCAGGAAGACGATCGGGAACACATAGCCCCAGAGCTTGAAGTTGACCCAGGCCTCGGTCGTGAAGTACGCCGCCACGTAGCCGTTGATGAGTGCCATGAAGAGGCAATAACCGATCCACGCCACATTGAGCCGGGCCCAGATGCGCTCGGGCAGCTCGAGCTGTGCGCCCAGCAGCATCTTCAGGAAGTTCTTCTTCAGCGCCCACAGCGCCACCGCCAGTGCGATCGCCATGGCGCCGTACAGCACCGTCGGCTTCCACTTGATGAAGCGGTCGTCGTGCAGCACCAGCGTGAGCGTGCCGAACAGCAGGATCAGCACCAGCGTGGCCTTCTGCATCGCCTGCAGCTTGCGTTCCATGGCGTAGATGACGGCCATCTGCACCACGGTGGCGGCCATGAGCACGCCGGTGGCGGTGTAGATGTCGGCGAACTTGTAGGCGCCGAAGAACAGCAGGATCGGGAAGAAGTCGAGGAGCAGTTTCATTTCTTGTGGAAGTCGAGCGACGCCGAGTTCATGCAGTAGCGCAGGCCGGTTTCGGTGGGGCCGTCGGGAAACACGTGGCCCAGGTGGGCGCCGCAATTGGCGCACACGTTTTCGGTGCGCACCATGCCGTGCGAACGGTCGACGATGTTGCGGATGGCGCCGGGCACGGCTTCTTCCGAGAAGCTGGGCCAGCCGCAGCCGGCGTCGAACTTGGTGGCCGCTTCGAACAGCTTGGCACCGCAGCAGATGCAGTGGTAGGTGCCGTCGTCCCAGTGGGCTTCGTACTTGCCGGTGAAGGGGCGTTCGGTGGCGGCGTGACGCGTCACCTCGAAGGCGGCGGGTTCGGCGCCCTTTTCAGCGAGCAGGGCTTTCCATTCGGCGTCGGTTTTCTGTACGGGCGTGGTCATGATGAGCAGCTGATTTCGATCGTGGAGGCCCAATCGGGCGGGAAGCCGGCGTAGTCGTCGGCACCGGGGTGTTCTTCACATGGGGTTTGGAGCAGCGTCAGCAAGGTTGCCACACCCGCGTGGTCCTTTTGCTGACTGGCTTCGATGGCCTGCTGGCCCAGGTGGTTGCGCAGCACGAACTTGGGGTTCGTCCGCAGCATCAATTCTGCCGCCGCGGCCCGCTGCAATGGCGCATGCCGCTCTGAAAAAGAGAGCATCCAGGCATCGAAGCCGGGCCGGTCGAGGAACAGGTCGCGCACCGGCTCGACATTGCCGTCGGCCATCTGGTTCGACAGGCGGCGCCAGAAGATGGTGTGGTCGACCTTCTCGGCCGCCAGCAGCTTGAGCACGCCCTCGATGAGCGCGCGGTCGCCCTCGGCGGGCGTGGCCAGGCCCAGCTTGGCGCGCATCCGGTCTTCGAAGGCGTTGGGGAACACGGTCTTGTATGACTCCAGCGCGGCCACGGCGACTTCCTGGTCGCCGATGAGCGGCAGCACTGCCTGCGCCAGGCAGAACAGGTTCCAGTAGGCGACGTTGGGTTGCTGGTTGAAGGCGTAGCGGCCCTGGGTGTCGCTGTGGTTGCAGATGTGGCGCGGGTCGAAGCCATCGAGGAACTGGAACGGCCCGTAGTCGATGGTGAGCCCGAGGATGCTCATGTTGTCGGTGTTCATCACCCCGTGGCAGAAACCCACGGACTGCCACCGGGCGAGCAGGGCGGCGGTGCGCTCGCTCACGGCTTCGAGGAACGCCGCATACGCGTTGCCATTGAAGCGCGCGGTATTGCGGCATTCGGGGTAATAGCGGTCGATGACGTAGTCGGCCAGCGCGCGCAGCTCGTCTTCGCGCTGGTTGGCGGCGAAGTGCTCGAAATGCCCGAAGCGCACGAAGCTCGGCGCGACGCGGGTCACGACGGCGGCGCTTTCGGCGGTCTCGCGGTAGATGGGCGCGTCGGAGCCGGTCACGCACAGTGCGCGCGTGGTCGGAATGCCCAGGCCGTGCATGGCTTCGCTGCACAGGAACTCGCGGATGCTCGAACGCAGCACGGCGCGGCCGTCGCCGCCGCGCGAATACGGCGTGCGCCCCGCGCCCTTGAGCTGCACCTCGAGCCCGCCCTCGGTCTCGCCGAGCAGGATCGCGCGGCCATCGCCCAACTGCCCGGCCCAGACGCCGAATTGGTGGCCGCTGTAGACCGTGGCAATAGGCCGCGTGCCGGCGACCGGCAGGCTGCCGGTGAGTGCGGCGAGCGTGGTGTCCGAGTCGCGCCAGCCAGGCGGCAGGCCCAGCTGGCGCGCCACGGCGTCGCTGTGGCAGACCCAGTACGGGTCGGGCAGCGGCGTGGGGCGCAGTTCGGTGAAAAAGGCGGGGCCCAGCGTCGAGAAGCCGGGCTTCCAGCGCAGGCCCAGGTCGGCGACCGGGGTGTCTTCGGCTAGCAAGCTCATGCCCGGATTGTCCGGCAGCCCACGAAACCCCGGGCCGCAGAGGCCATCGGCGACGTGGGGTGGATGGCTTCGATCAGTTCAGCAGCGCGCCGCGCAGCGCCCCGGCGCCGTCGAGCGCGAGGCTGGCGCGGTACTGGGCTGGCGGCAGACCGAACCAGCGCTTGCAGGCGCGGAAGAAGTTGCTGACGTCCACGAAGCCCAGCCGGTCGGCCACGTCCGCGAGTGTGTGGCGCTGTTCGGCCAGGTACTGCTTGGCGAGTTCGCGGCGCGTGCGGTCGAGCAGCGACTGGAACGACACCGACTCTTCCTGCAAGCGGCGCTGCAGCGTGCGGTCGGCCAGTCCGAGGCCCGAGGCCACGTCCTGGCGGCGCGGCTCGCCGTGCTGCAGCCGGCGCGCGATTTCGGCGCACACCAGGCTGGCGGTGGTGGTCTGGCCCAGCAGGTTGAGCTGGTCGTCGAGCAGGTGCTCCTGCATCTCGCCCAGCGCCGCGTGGTGGGTCGGCAGCGGCATCGTCATGTCGGCCGACGACAGCAGCAGGCGGTTGGCGGGCGCGTTGAAGCGGATCTCGCAGCCGAAGGCTTCGCGGTGCAGCCGGTCGTCGGCCGGCGGCGGGTAGACGAACTCCATGGCCAGCGGCTGCAGCTCGCGCCGTGTGAGCCACTGGCACTGCATGAAGACGGTGAGCAGCGCGTATTCAACGCGCTGGCGCGGAATCGGCAGCGTGCCGCCGGTGTGCTCCATGACCATCCAGCAGCCGCGCGCGTCGGACTGCAGCGAGAAAGCGGTGGCGTCGGAAATCACGGCCATGTAGCGCGCGAGCCGCGTGAGCGCCGCGCCCAGGTTGGGGCTGCAGGCCATGGCGTGGCCCACGGTGCCCAGCTTGCTGTGCGTGGCGGCCAGGTCGCGGTCCAGGCCCAGCGTGGGCCGGCCGGCGTGCGCCACGGCCACCTGCCACAGCACCGAGATTTCGTCGACCGGGAAGCGGGCGTTCTGGCGGTGCAGCGACTCGGGGTCGAAGCCGGCGTCGCGCAGCAGCGAGGGCACGTTCAGCCCCTCGGCCTGGAACATCGACAGCACGCCTTCCAGCCATGCGGCCGAGCTGGTGCGCAGCTCCGGCTGCGGACAGCCGGGGCGGCGCGGCGGCCGGCGCGAATGGCGCGGCAGGGAGGCTTCTGAAGTCATTCGATTGGCTCGCTTGCGATAGCGGTGAAAACGGCGCCGGTTCCTAGAATTTTTCCAGTGCATGGCGGCCCGCAGTATGGGTGCCGAGCGCCGAGCCAGGAATTCCGATTAACCCGGTGTGGAGACAAAACATGAAGACAACGACAACAGCACAAAACCAGGGTGCGGCAGGACAAACGGCGATGGCGCGCGCCATTGCAACGGTGGCCACGCTGGCCGCCGCAGCGGCGCTCGCGGCCTGCGGCGGCGGCTCGTCGGGGTCGCCGGGCTTCCCGATCCTGCCGCCCGCACCGGCGCCGGCACCGGCCCCCGCTCCAGCACCTGCCGCCGACGGCCCCATGGTGCGCCAGACCACGGCCGGCAAGGTCGAAGGCGTGGACGACAGCGCCAAGACCGGCACCTGGTCCTGGAAAGGCGTTCCATTTGCCCAGCCCCCGGTCGGCGCGCTGCGCTGGCGCGCACCGGTCGAGCCCGAGGCGTGGACCGGCATCCGCCTGGCCAAGGCCTTCGGCAACGCCTGTCTGCAGATCGGCCGGCTCTTCAGCCCGGGCACCAACAACACCTACGACGCCACCATCGGCACCAACCTAGGCAAGCCGGTCGGCAGCGAGGACTGCCTGTTCGTCAACATCTGGCGTCCGGCCACCACCGACAAGAACCTGCCGGTGCTGTTGTTCATCCACGGCGGCAGCAATATTTCAGGCTACACGGCCGATCCGCTGTACGACGGCGCGGCGCTGGCCAAGGCCACCAATGCGGTGGTCATCACCGCCAGCTACCGGCTGGGCATCCTGGGCTTCCTGAACATGCCGCAGCTGCGGCCGGGCGGCAGCGCGGGCGACGATTCGGGCAACTTCGCGCTGCTGGACAACATGGCGGCGCTGCGCTTCATTCAAGGCAATGTCGCCAACTTCGGTGGCGACCCGGGCAACGTCACGCTGTCGGGCGAATCGGCCGGCGCGACCAACCTGCTGGCGGTGATGACCTCGCCGATGGCCAAGGGCCTGTTCCACAAGGCCTTCGAGATGAGCGGCGGCATTTCGCTCGCGACCAACCTGCCGGCGAGGACGCTGCCGACGCTGCAGCCAGTGTCGGTGTCGCTGACGCAGGGCCAGACGATCCTCGAAAAGCTGCTTGTCGCCGACGGTACTGTGGCCGATGACGCGGCGGCCAAGGTGTACATCGGCACGCGCACGCCGGTGCAGATTGCCGAGTACCTGCGTGCGCAGGAGGGCGGGGCGCTGCTGACCAAGGTCGCTGCAGCCGGCCTGGGGGCCGTTGCGCCCATTCCCGACGGCACGGTACTGCCGGCCGACCCGATCGGCGCCATCGCGGCCGACAAGTACGTCAAGGTGCCCATGCTCGCGGGAAACACGCGCGACGAAGGCAAGCTCTTCGCGTCGCTGCTGAAGACCATCGGCTACCCGGACCCCGGCTGGATCGTCACCGACGCCCAGCGCTTCTCGATGATGTTCGGCTTCAACCCCGATGCCGCGCCCACGCTCACGGTGGCCGACATCATCCACCCGACCTACCTGCCGGTAGGTGCGGTTGGCCTGGGCTACAACGCGGCCACGGACACCATCACGCAGGGCCTGTTCGGCGCCAACCGCGACAACCTGCTCAACACCATGAAGACGCGCCAGTCGAACCTCTGGCACTACCGCCTCGACTGGTCGCAAGAGGCCGCGCCGTGGAACGACGTGTACGGCGCCGCGCACGCCTTCGACCTGCCGTTCGTGTTCGGCAACTTCGAGGGCTCGCTGCTCAGCAACGTGATGGGCGGCAAGGCCAACGAGAAGGGGCGCGTGGCGCTGTCGAAGGCCGTCATGGCCAGCGTCGGTGCGTTCATGCGCAACGGCGATCCGAACACGCCCGAACTCGGTGCAACCTGGGGCACGTGGCCTTCGCAGATGCTGCTCGACGCGACGCCGACGGCCGCCAGGATCACGCCGGTGACGGTCCCTTGAAGAGCCGCTTCGTTCAATCATGCAGTGCGGGTTTGTGTCATTGTGCAAGTGGCCGAAGCTTGCGTGAATCTCTCGTTCGCAAAGCTTTCTGAAGTCATTTCACATAGGAGTCCGTAGATGCTGGGTTTGATGCAAGACCAACCGCTTTTGATCTCGTCGCTGATCGAGTTCGTCGAGCGCCACAACGGCGACGGCGAGATCGTCTCGCGTCGTGTCGAGGGTGATATCCACCGCTGCACCTGGAGCGACATCGCATCGCGCGCCCGGCAGGTGGCCAACGCGCTGGACGGCGAGCAACTGCTGTTCAGCGACCGCATCGCCACCCTGGCCTGGAACGGCTACCGCCACCTGGAGCTGTACTACGGCGTGAGCGGCAGCGGCCGCGTGCTGCACACCATCAACCCGCGCCTGCACCCCGACCAGATCGCGTGGATCGCCAACCATGCCGAAGACCAGATCCTGTGCTTCGATCTGAGCTTCCTGCCGCTGGTGCAGGCGGTGCATGCGCGTTGTCCCACGATCCGGAAATGGGTTGCACTGTGTGACGCCGACAAGCTGCCGGCCGACAGCGGCGTGCCCAATCTCGTGAGCTACGAAACCTGGATGGGCGCGCAGTCCACCGATTACGACTGGCCCACCTTCGACGAGAACTCGGCCTCGAGCATGTGCTACACGAGCGGCACCACGGGCAACCCGAAGGCCGCGCTGTACAGCCACCGTTCGACCATGCTGCACGCCTACGCTGCCGCGCTGCCCGACGTCATGCGCATCTCGGCGCAAGACTCGGTGCTGCCGGTGGTGCCGATGTTCCACGTCAACGCCTGGGGCATTCCGTATTCGGCCGCGCTGGTGGGCTGCAAGCTCGTGTTCCCGGGCCCGTCGCTCGACGGCAAGTCGGTGTACGAACTCATCGAAGCCGAGGGCGTGACCTTCGCGGCCGGCGTGCCTACGGTCTGGCAGATGATGCTGGGCCACATGCAGGCCAACGGCCTGAAGTTCAGCAAGCTCAACCGCACCGTCATCGGCGGCTCGGCCTGCCCGCCGGCCATGATCACGGCGTTCCAGGAGAACTACAACGTCGAGGTGCTGCATGCCTGGGGCATGACCGAGATGAGCCCGCTGGGCACGCTGTGCACGCTGAAGAACAAGCACCTGTCGCTGCCCGCCGACGCGCAGTTGCAGATCCGCATGAAGCAGGGCCGCGCCATCTTCGGCGTCGACATGAAGATCGTCGACGGCAACGGCGACGAGCTGCCCTGGGACGGCAAGGCCTACGGCGACCTGCTGGTCAAGGGCCCCTGGGTCGTCAAGGAGTACTTCAAGGGCGAGGGCGGCAACCCGCTGGTCGTCGACGCCGCGGGCCGGGGCTGGTTCCCCACCGGCGACGTGGCCACCATCGATGCCGAGGGCTACCTGCAGATCACCGACCGCAGCAAGGACGTGATCAAGTCCGGTGGCGAATGGATCAGCTCCATCGAGATCGAGAACATCGCCGTCGCGCACCCGGCCATTGCCATGGCGGCCTGCATCGGTGTGTTCCATCCCAAGTGGGACGAGCGCCCGATCATCGCCGTCGTGAAGAAGCCCGGCGCCGAAGTCACCCGTGAGGAGCTGCTGAAGTTCTACGAGGGCAAGACCGCCAAGTGGCAGATCCCCGACGACGTGGTGTTCGTCGAGGCCATTCCGATCGGCGCCACCGGCAAGATCCTCAAGACCAAGCTTCGCGAACTGCTCAAGGACTACAAGCTGCCGGGCCTCTGAAGCACGGCCAAAGCCCACCCGCACTGTCGCGCACGCGATAGGAAGGCCGCTTCGGCGGCCTTCCTTCCGGGCAATCCCTGTGCGGCGAAGAAAAGGGCGCTTGTACGCTGGCGTCCCCCGGCTCTTTCACTCAGGAGACTCTTCATGCACTTCGGTATCAAGTCAGTGGCAGCCTGTGCCATGTTGGTGAGCGTTTCAGCGTCATTCGCCCAGAAGGGCGAGACCGTCAAGATCGCCTGGCTCGACCCGCTGTCGGGTCTCATGGCCGCGGTGGGCACCAACCAGCTCAAGACCACGCAGTTCCTGGCTGAGGAGTTCAACAAGAAGAATGCCTCGGGCGTGAAGTTCGAGATCATCGCGATCGACAACAAGCTCAGCCCGCAGGAGACCACCGCCGCGCTGCGCTCGGCGCAAGACCAGGGCGCGCGCTACATCACCCAGGGCAACGGCTCGGGCCCGGCGCTGGCGATCATCGATGCCATCGAGAAGAACAACGCGCGCAACCCCGGCAAGGAACTGCTCTACCTGAACTACGCGGCGGTCGATCCCGACCTCACGAACAGCAAGTGCAGCTACTGGCACTTCCGCCTCGATGCCGACACCTCCATGAAGATGGAAGCGCTGACCACCTGGATGAAGGACCAGACCGACATCAAGAAGGTCTACATCCTCGGCCAGAACTACGCGCACGGCGTGCAGGTGTCCAAGTACGCCAAGGAAGACCTGAAGGTCAAGCGCCCCGACATCCAGATCGTGGGCGACGACCTGCACCCGCTCGCGCAGGTGCGCGATTTCTCGCCCTACATCGCCAAGATCAAGGCCTCGGGCGCCGACACGGTCATCACCGGCAACTGGGGCTCCGACCTCTCGCTGCTCATCAAGGCGGCCAACGACTCGGGCCTGGACGTCAAGTTCCTCACGTACTACGCACCGGGCGCCGGCACGCCCACGGCCATGGGCGCCACCTCGGCAGGCAAGGTCTACACCGTGGCCTATGCCCACTACAACATGGGCGGCGAAATCCAGAAGCTGCTGACCGGCTACAAGAAGAAGATGAACGACGACCTCACGCAGTCGTCGATCTATCACACCTTCGCATTGCTCGATGCCGCTTTCGTGCAGACCAAGTCGACCGACCCCGTCAAGGTGGCCGCGGCGCTCGAAGGCATGAAGATCAAGAGCTTCAACGGCGAGGTCGAGATGCGCAAGGCCGACCACCAGCTGCAGCAGGGCCTGTACATCTCGCGCTGGGAGAAGGCCAGCGCCAAGTACCCCTACGACGCCGAGAACACCGGCTACACCAACGTCCCCGTGAAGTATTACGAGTCGTATGTGGCGAGCACGCCCACGACCTGCCAGATGAAGCGCCCCTAGGCGTCTTTGTGAACGCATTTCCTACCCATCGGTAGAAGAAACCTACCGACGGGTAGTAAATCAGGAAATGCACTGTCGCCTGCGCGATAGATACGTGCCCTTGCGGCCCCTTCCTTACGGGCATTCCCTGAGGGGTGGGGTGGCAAAGACTTGTACGCTTGTGCAGCGTTTTTGATATCGGTTCTGACCAGGAGATATAGATTGAAGTTCGCTCTGAAGATCGCTACCGCCGCCGTGCTCGCGGCAACTGCCGCCGGTGCATTTGCCCAGAAGGGTGAGACCGTCAAGATCGCGTGGCTCGACCCGCTGTCGGGCCTGATGGCGGCGGTCGGCACCAACCAGCTCAAGACCTTCCAGTTCCTGGCCGAAGAATTCAACAAGAAGAACGCGGCCGGCGTGAAGTTCGAGGTCATCGGC
The DNA here is from genome assembly GCF_033802765.1 of Variovorax sp. EBFNA2. Classification (NCBI taxonomy): domain Bacteria; kingdom Pseudomonadati; phylum Pseudomonadota; class Betaproteobacteria; order Burkholderiales; family Comamonadaceae; genus Variovorax; species Variovorax sp. EBFNA2. Next base: position 3,272,728 of record NZ_CP138496.1, on the reverse strand, counting down.
ATCGACAACAAGCTCAGCCCGCAGGAAACCACCGCCGCGCTGCGCTCGGCCATGGACCAGGGCGCGCGCTACGTGGTGCAGGGCAACGGCTCCGGCCCGGCGCTGGCCATCATGGACGCGCTCGAAAAGCACAACGCCCGCAACCCGGGCAAGGAAGTCGTGTACTTCAACTACGCGGCCGTCGATCCCGACCTGACCAACAGCAAGTGCAGCTACTGGCACTTCCGCCTGGATGCCGACACTTCCATGAAGATGGAAGCGCTGACCACCTTCATGAAGGACCAGACCGACATCAAGAAGGTCTACCTGATCAACCAGAACTACTCGCACGGCCAGCAGGTCTCGAAGTACGCCAAGGACAACCTCAAGAGCAAGCGCCCCGACGTGCAGATCGTCGGCGACGACCTGCACCCGCTGGCCCAGGTGCGCGACTTCGCACCCTACATCGCGAAGATCAAGGCATCGGGCGCCGACACCGTCATTACCGGCAACTGGGGTTCCGACCTCGCGCTGCTCATCAAGTCGGCCAACGACTCGGGCCTGAACGTCAAGTTCTACACCTACTACGCCGTGACCAACGGCACGCCGACCGCCATGGGCGCGGCCTCGGACGGCAAGGTGTACATGGTGGGCTACAGCCACTACAACGCCCCGGGCCCGATCGCGCCGATGATGAACGAGTTCAAGAAGCGCTTCAACGAAGACCTGTACACGACCTCGCCGTACACCGTGTACGCGATGCTCGCCGAAGCCTTCGTGCGCACCAAGTCGACCGACCCCGTCAAGGTGGCCGCCGCCATGGAAGGCATGAAGTTCAAGAGCTTCAACGGCGACGTCGAGATGCGCAAGTCCGACCACCAGCTGCAGCAGGGCCTGTGGATCACGCGCTGGCAGAAGGCCGACGCGAAGAGCCCGTACAGCCCGGAAAACACCGGCTACACGCTGGCCCCGGTGAAGTACTACGAGCCCTACGTCTCGAGCACGCCCACCTCGTGCCAGATGAAGCGACCCGGCGGCGCCTCCTGATCGGCGTCTGATCGCCCCCTGACCGGTCGAGGCCCGACTTCAACACTCGGGCCTCTTTCTTTTTCAACCGACACGGAAGACCGATGAACGTCGAATTCTTCGTCATCTCACTGCTCAACGGCGTCAGCTACGGCTTGCTGTTGTTCATGCTGAGCTCTGGCCTTACGCTGATCTTCAGCATGATGGGTGTGCTCAACTTTGCACACGCCAGTTTCTACATGCTGGGCGCCTATTTCGCCTACACCCTGTCAGGCGTCGTCGGCTTCTGGCCTGCGCTCTTCCTGTCGCCGCTGCTGGTGGGCGCACTGGGTGCGGCCTTCGAGCGCTACAGCCTGCGCCGGGTCCACAAGTTCGGCCACGTGCCCGAACTGCTGGTGACCTTCGGCCTTTCGTACCTCATCCTCGAGCTGGTCCAGCTGGTCTGGGGCCGCTCCACGGTGCCCTACGGCCTGCCCGAGGCGCTGCAGGGGCCGCTCTTCACGCTGTACGGCACCCAGTTCCCCAAGTCGCGCTCGTTCATCATGCTGGTGGCGCTGCTGATGCTGGTGTCCGTGTGGCTGCTGCTCACGCGCACGCGCATCGGCCTGGTGATCCAGGCGGCGCTGAAGCACCCCGACATGGTCGAGGCGCTGGGCCACAACGTGCCGCGCGTGTTCATGCTGGTGTTCGGCGGCGGTGCCGCGCTCGCCGGCCTGGCGGGCGTGGTCGGCGGCAACACCTACGTCACCGAACCGGCCATGGCGGGTTCGGTCGGCTCCATCATCTTCGTGGTGGTGGTGGTCGGCGGCATGGGCTCGCTGGCGGGCGCCTTCCTGGCGTCGCTGCTGATCGGCATCATCCAGACCTTCGCCGTGGCGCTGGACCACTCGCTGGCCACCGCGCTGCAGGCGCTGGGCGTGGCCGTGACCGACCAGACCTTCGGCTACGAGCTGCTCAAGCTCACGATCTCGCAGGTCGCGCCGATCCTGCCGTACCTGTTCCTCGTGCTGATCCTCATCTTCCGCCCGAAGGGTCTTCTGGGCACCCGGGAGGACTGACACCATGACCACCGCAACCACCACTTCCCCGACCCCGACGCGGTACTACCGCTTCAAACCCTGGAACATCGGGCGCTACCTGATCTGGGCGCTGTTCGCGCTGGTGCTGATCATCTCGCCGATGCTGTTCAAGAGCAGCCTGGCGCTGACGATGCTCTCGCAGATGGGCTACCTGATCATCATCTGCCTGAGCTACAACATCCTGCTGGGGCAGGGCGGCATGCTGAGCTTCGGCCATGCCGTCTACACCGGCCTGGGCTCGTTCATCGCCATCCATGCGATGAACCTGGCGACCAAGGGCGGCCCGACGATTCCGCTGGTGCTCATTCCGCTCGTCGGCGGTCTGGCGGGGATGTTCTTCGCCATCCTGCTGGGCTTCGTGACCACCAAGAAATCGGGCACCACCTTTGCCATGATCACCATGGGCATCGGCGAGCTCGTGGCCTCGATGGCGCTGATGTTCCCGAGCTTCTTCGGCGGCGAGGGCGGCATCACCACCGACCGCGTGTACGGCCCGACCTTCTTCGGCTTCAACTTCGGTTCGCAGATCCAGGTGTACTACCTGATCGCCGCGTACTGCTTCGTGTGCACCGCCCTGATGTATGCCTTCACCGGCACGCCGCTGGGCCGCATGCTGAACGCGGTGCGCGACAACCCGGAGCGCGTGGAGTTCATCGGCTACAACACGCAGCGCGTGCGCTACTTCGCGTTCATCATCGCGGGCTTCTTTGCCGGCATCGGCGGCGGCCTGGCCTCGATCAACTTCGAGATCGTGAATGCGGCCGACAGCCTGAACGCCATCCGCTCGGGCGGCTACCTGCTGTTCACCTTCCTGGGCGGCGCGGTGTTCTTCTTCGGTCCGATCATCGGCGCGGTGCTGCTGGTGTTCGCCTCGATCCTGCTGTCCGAACTGTCGAAGGCCTGGCAGCTGTACTTCGGCCTGGTGTTCGTGTTCATGGTGATGTTCGCCCCGGGCGGCATCGCCAGCCTGGTCATGATGAACCTGCGCGTGGCCAAGTTCGGCAAGTTCAACCGCTTCTGGGGCCTGTACGCCGCGCTCGCCGTGGCACTGGTGCCGGTCGTCATCGGTGCGGCTGCGCTGATCGAGATGATCTATCACATCCAGCTCAACGCGGCGATGGGCCCGGACCTGAAGTTCTTCGGCACCATGCTGAACACGGCGGGCATGAGCAGCTGGCTCGGCGCCATCGCGATCCTGGCCGTCGGCCTGGGCCTGCTCGAGGTGGCACGGCGCCGCTTCGTGCGGGTCTGGGGCCAGGCGCAGGAAGAGATCGAAGCAGAAATCAAACGTCGGGAGGCGGCGTAAATGAGCGCGCAATACGCATTGGAACTGAAGGCGCTGCGCAAGAATTTCGGCAAAACCGAAATCATCCGCGGCGTGGACCTGGCGGTGAAGGCCGGCGAACGCATCGCCGTGATCGGGCCGAACGGCGCGGGCAAGTCGACGCTGTTCAACCTGATCAGCGGGCGGCTCACGCCCACCAGCGGCGAGGTGCTGCTCAACGGCCAGCGCATCGACGGCAAGAAGCCGTATGAAATCAACCGCCTGGGGCTGTCGCGCAGCTTCCAGATCACCAACATCTTCCCGAAGCTCAGCGTCTTCGAGAACCTGCGCTGCGGCGTGCTGTGGAGCCTGGGCTACAAGTACACCTTCCTGCGCTTTCTCTCGAACCTGGACGACGCCAACGCGCGCACCGAAGAGCTCATCAAGCAGATCGGCCTGGAGCGCAAGCGCGACGTGCATGCGGTGAACCTCACCTATGCCGAACAGCGCGCGCTCGAGATCGGCGTGACGATCGCCGGCGGCGCCGGCGTCATCCTGCTGGACGAGCCCACGGCCGGCATGAGCAAGACCGAGACCTCGCACTTCATCTCGCTCATCAAGCACGTCACCGTCGGCAAGACGCTGTTGACGGTGGAGCACGACATGGGCGTGGTCTTCGGGCTGGCCGACAAGATCGCCGTGGTGGTCTACGGCGAAGTCATCGCCTTCGACACGCCGGCGGCGGTTCGCGCCAATGCGCGGGTTCAAGAGGCGTATCTGGGGTCCTCTGTGGCCGATGCACAGGGAGCGGGACACTGACATGCTGAAGCTTCACGACATCCACGCCTACTACGGCAAGAGCCATGTGCTGCATGGCGTTTCCTTCGACGTCCGCCCGGGCGAAATCGTGGCCCTGCTGGGTCGCAACGGCTCGGGCCGTTCGACCACTGCCAAGGCCATCATGGGCCTGGTGCATGCCGAGGGCACGCTGCAGTGGAAGGGCAACGACATCCTGCGCCGCAAGGCCTACGAGATCGCGCACATGGGCATCGGCTACGTGCCCGAAAACCGCGAGATCTTTCCCAAGCTCACGGTGCACCAGAACCTGCTGCTGGGGCAGAAGGGCACGGGCAAGGGCAGCCGCTGGCAGTTCGACGACATGTACACCATGTTCCCGCGCCTGAAGGAGCGCCAGCACACCGAGGCCGGCGTGCTCTCGGGCGGCGAGCAGCAGATGCTCACGCTGTGCCGCACGCTCATGGGCGACCCCGACCTGATCATCATCGACGAGCCGACCGAAGGCCTTGCGCCCAAGATCGTCGAGCTGGTGGGGCAGTACCTGCGCACGCTGAAGGACAAGGGCATCTCGGTGCTCCTCATCGAGCAGAAGCTCACCATCGCGATGCAGATTTCGGACCGTGCGCTCGTCATGGGCCACGGCAGCATCGTGTTCGACGGCACGCCCGACAGCCTGCGCGCCGATGGCAATACACGCCGGGAGTGGCTGGAGGTCTGATCCAGCCGGGAGTCCGGGCTACGCCCCGGATTCCCCTTGTCCCGACAGCGACTGCGTGCCATTGTTGCGACGCGCAAAACGCCTAGAATCCTCGAAAAAGAACACTCGTGCTTTTTCTTCTTTTTCTTCACACACCAAGGAACGCAGCATGACGGCTGAATACAAAGTGCTCGGCGATGTCGCCGTGATCACCCTGACCAACCCGCCGGTCAACGGTCTCGGCTTCTCGACACGCATCGGCATCACCGACGGCCTGTCCAAGGCCAATGCCGACAGCGCCGTCAAGGCCATCGTCATCACGGGCGCCGGCAAGGCGTTCTCGGGCGGTGCGGACATCAAGGAATTCGGCACGCCCAAGGCGCTGCAAGAGCCCAACCTGCTGAGCGTGATCCTCTCGCTCGAAGCCTCTCCCAAGCCCATCGTCGCAGCCATCCATTCGGTGTGCATGGGCGGCGGCCTCGAGCTGGCCCTGGGCTGCCACTACCGCGTGGCCGCTCCCGGCACCAGCGTGGCACTGCCTGAAGTCAAGCTCGGCCTGCTGCCGGGCGCCGGTGGCACGCAGCGCCTGCCGCGCGTGCTCGGCGTGGAAACTGCCCTGAACATGATCGTCAGCGGCGAGCCGGTGAAGAGCGAACTGCTCGCGAGCCTGCCGGGCCAGAAGCTGTTCGACAAGCTGGCCGCATCGGCCGAGTCGGTGTTCGACGAAGCCGTCGAGCTCGCCAAGTCGGTCGCAGCGAAGGGCGGCGACCTGCCGCTGGTGCGCAACCTGCCGTGCAAGCACCCGCAAGGCGATGCCTACTTCCAGTTCGCGAAGAACATGGTCGGCGGCATGTCGAAGAACTACCCCGCGCCGCTGAAGTGCGTCGACGCTGTGCAGGCCGCAACGAAGATGAAGTTCGACGACGGCATGGCCGAAGAGCGCCGCCTCTTCACCGCGCTGATGTTCACGCCCGAATCGCTGGCGCTGCGCCACCTGTTCATGGCCGAGCGCGCCGCGAGCAAGATCCCTGACGTGCCCGAAGACACGCCCCAGCGCGACATCAAGGCCGTCGGCGTCATCGGCGCCGGCACCATGGGCGGCGGCATCTCGATGAACTTCCTGAACGCGGGCATCCCCGTCAAGATCCTCGAGATGAAGCAAGAGGCACTCGACCGCGGCATTGCCACCATCAAGAAGAACTACGAAGCCCAGGTCAAGAAGGGCAAGCTCAAGCAGGACAAGTACGAGCAACGCATGGCGCTGTTGAGCACCACGCTGAGCTACGACGACCTGAAGGACGCCGACCTCATCATCGAAGCGGTGTTCGAAGAAATCGGCGTCAAGGAAAAGGTCTTCAAGGAACTCGATCGCGTCGCCAAGAAGGGCGCCATCCTGGCCTCGAACACCTCGACGCTCGACGTCGACAAGATCGCCTCGTTCACCGACCGCCCGCAAGACGTGGTCGGCATGCACTTCTTCAGCCCGGCCAACGTGATGAAGCTGCTCGAAGTGGTGCGCGGCAAGGCCACGTCCAAGGACGTGCTGGCCACCGTGATGGCCATCGGCAAGAAGATCAAGAAGACCTCGGTCGTGTCGGGCGTGTGCGACGGCTTCATCGGCAACCGCATGATCGAGCAGTACAGCCGCCAGGCCGGCTTCCTGCTGGACGAAGGCGCCACGCCGCAGCAGGTCGACAAGGCCGTCGAGAAGTTCGGCTTTGCCATGGGCCCGTTCCGCATGGGCGACCTGGCCGGCAACGACATCGGCTGGGCGATTCGCAAGCGCCGCGCCACCGAGCGCGCCGACATGAAGTACAGCCGCACGGCCGACAAGCTCTGCGAACTGGGCCGCTTCGGCCAGAAGACCGGGGCAGGGTGGTACGACTACCAGGCCGGCAAGCGCGACGCCATTCCGTCGGACCTCGTCAACAAGATGATCGAGGACCACCGCAAGGAACTGGGCATCACGCCGCGCAAGATCTCCGACACGGAAATCGTGCAGCGCCTGGTGTTCGCGCTCGTCAACGAAGGCGCGCACATCCTGGAAGACGGCATTGCCTCCAAGTCGGGCGACATCGACATGGTGTACCTCACCGGCTACGGCTTCCCGATCTACCGCGGTGGCCCGATGCACTACGCCTCGCAGGTCGGCCTGTACAACGTGGCCGAGACGATGAAGCGCTTTGCGCAGAACCCGCGCGACGACGCCGAGTTCTGGCAGCCCGCACCGCTGATCCAGAAGCTGGTGGCCGAAGGCAAGTCCTTCAGCTGAGACTGAACTGAACCCAGATCAAGACCGCCCATGTTGAAACGCATCTTCCTCGGGCTGCTGCTGGTGCTGCTGGCACTCGTGGCGGCCGTGGCGGTCAAGACCTGGACCACGCCATCGCAACAGCTTGCGGTGGCGCCCGCACCGAAGCTCGAGATCGACCTGCAGGCCGCTGCGAAGCGGCTGGCCGGTGCGATCCCGATCCGCACGGTGTCGAGCCTGGACGATCCGGCCGCCAACCTGGCCGAGTTCGACAAGCTGCACGCCTACCTGGCGCAGCAGTACCCGAAGGTCCACGCCACCCTCAAGAAGGAAGTGGTGGGCCAGAAGGCCTTGCTCTATACCTGGACCGGCACCGACCCGTCGGCCAAGCCGATCGCGCTCATGGCGCACCAGGACATGGTGCCCATCGCGTCCGGCACCGAAAAGGCCTGGTCGGTCGATCCCTTCGCGGGCGAGATCAAGGACGGCTTCGTCTGGGGCCGCGGCACGCTCGACAACAAGAGCAATCTTTTCGCGCAGATGGAAGCCATCGAGCTTCTCATTGGCGCCGGCTTCCAGCCGAAGCAGACCGTCTACCTCGTGATGGGTGACGACGAAGAGGTGAGCGGCCTGCGCGGCGCGCTGCCCATCGCCGAGCTGCTCAAGTCGCGCAACGTGCGCCTCGACTGGGTGCTCGACGAAGGCCTGCTCGTGCTCGACGGCGTGCTGCCCGGCCTGAGCAAGCCCGCGGCGCTCATCGGCCTGGCCGAAAAAGGCTACGGCACCTTCTTCCTCTCGCTGGACACCGCACCCGGCCATTCGTCGATGCCGCCGCAAAAAAGCGCCATCGGCCGCATGAGCGCCGCGCTCGCGCGCCTCGAAGCCAACCAGATGCCCGGCGGTATCCAGGGCGTGGCCGGCCAGATGTTCGGTGCGCTCGCCCCCGAGATGGGCGGCGTCAACCGCGTCATGCTGTCGAACCTGTGGCTCACCGAGCCGCTCGTGCGTGGCCAGCTCGAGAAGAGCCCGAGCAGCAATGCCATGCTGCGCACCACCACCGCGCTGACCATCGTGCGCGCCGGCAACAAGGACAACGTGCTGCCCGGCCGCGCCGAGGCTGCCGTCAACTTCCGCGTGCTGCCCGGCGACACGCTCGCCAGCGTCGAGGCGCACCTGCGCAAGGCATTGGGCGACGACGAGATCAAGATCAAGCCGTACCCCGGCAACTCGGAGCCCTCGCCGGTGTCGCCCACCGACAGCACCGGCTACCGCGCGATCCAGCAGGCCGTGCGCCAGAGCTTCCCCGACGCCGTGGTGGCGCCCGGCCTCATGACCGCCGCCACCGATTCCCGTCACTTCAGCCTCGTGAGCGATGCCGTCTTCCGCTTCTCGCCGTTCCGCGTGAAGGGCGAAGACCTGGCGCGCTTCCACGGCAACAACGAACGCCTGGCCATCTCGAACTACGGCGAGATGATCGGCTTCTACCACCAGCTCCTGCGCAACACGAACGCTGCCGCGCCGGCGCAATGACGACCCCGTCTTCTTCCTCTTTTCCCTTCCATCTTCAAAGGACCTCACCATGACCAGCGCCGTCATCGTTTCCACCGCCCGCACGCCGCTCGCGAAGAGCTGGAAGGGTGCCTTCAACATGACGCACGGCGCCACGCTGGGCGGCCATGCCGTGCAGCACGCGGTGCAGCGCGCCGGCATCGACCCGGCTTCGGTCGACGACGTCATCATGGGTTGCGCCACGCCTGAAGGCGCCACCGGCTCCAACATCGCGCGCCAGATCGCACTGCGCGCCGGCCTGCCGGTCACCACCTCGGGCATGACCATCAACCGCTTCTGCTCGTCGGGCCTGCAGACCATCGCCACCGCCGCCCAGCGCATCATCGCGGGCGAGGGCGAGGTGTACGTGGCCGGCGGCGTCGAGAGCATCTCGTGCGTGCAGAACGAAGCCAACACGCACATGCTGGCCGACCCGTGGCTCGTGAAGCACAAGCCCGAGATCTACTGGAACATGCTGCAGACCGCCGAGCAGGTCGCCAAGCGCTACAACATCGGCCGCGACGCCATGGACGAATACGGCGCACAGAGCCAGCAGCGCGCCACCGCCGCGCTCGAGGCCGGCCTGTTCAAGGCAGAAATCGCTCCCATCACCGTGCTGGCCGGCGTGGCCGACCCCGTGATGGGCCTGCGCACCAAGGAAGTCACGATCGAGAACGACGAAGGCATCCGCCCCGGCACCACCAAGGAAGGCATCAGCGGCATCCGCCCGGCCATGCCCGGCGGCCTGATCTCGGCCGGCAACGCCAGCCAGTTCTCGGACGGCGGCGGCGCCTGCGTGCTGGTCGACGAGAAGTACGCGCAGCAGAAGGGCCTGGCGCCCATCGGCCGTTTCCTCGGCTTTGCCGTGGCCGGTTGCGAGCCCGACGAAATGGGCATCGGCCCGGTCTTCGCCATCCCCAAGGTGCTCAAGCGCCTGGGCCTCACGGTCAACGACATCGACCTGTGGGAGCTGAACGAAGCCTTCGCCGTGCAGGTCATCTACTGCCGCGACAAGCTGGGCATTCCGGGCGATCGCCTGAACGTGAACGGCGGCGCCATCGCCGTGGGTCACCCCTACGGCGTGAGCGGCCAGCGCCTCACGGGCCACGCGCTCATCGAAGGCAAACGCCGCGGCGCCAAGAAGGTCGTGGTCACGATGTGCATCGGCGGCGGCATGGGCGCTGCGGGCGTGTTCGAGGTCCTGTAACCATGTCCGGCTTGGGCATTGACCAGGAGGTCTCGCCCGAAGCCGTCCTGGAATATGGGCGCAGCGTGCTCGCTGCGCAGCCCTTCAGCGTGCTGATCGGCGCCGAGCTGCACGCGCTCGCGCCGGGCCATGCCGAGCTTCAGCTGCCGCTCACCGCGCAGCTGAAGCAGCAGCACGGTTTCGCCCATGGCGGCATCGTGAGCTACATGGCCGACAACGCGCTGACCTTTGCGGGCGGCAGCGCCTTGCGCGTGCCGGTCGTGACCTCCGAATTCAAGATCAACTACGTGCGGCCCGCCATCGGCCAGCGGCTGATTGCGCGCGCCCGGGCCGTCCACACCGGCAGCTCGCAGGCCGTGTGCACCTGCGAGGTGGTGGCGGTGGCCGACGACGGCACCGAGAAGCTCTGCGCGCTGGCGCAGGGCACCATCGCCACGCTGCCCGATTCCCCGAAGAAGAAGACTTCGTCACCCGCGAAGTCGTAGCCTGAAGAAGACATCACCATGAGCCTGCGTCCCACCCTCGACTTTCTGCTTTACGACTGGCTCGACGCCGAGAAGCTCAACCAGAGCGAGCGTTTTGCCGACCACTCGCGCGAGACCTTCGACGCCGTGCTCGACACCTGCGAACGCATTGCGCGCGAAAAATACGCGCCGTTCAACCGCACCGTCGACACGCAGGAGCCGCATTTCGACGGCGAGAAGGTCATCCTGCCGCAGGCCACGCACGACGCGCACAAGGCCTTCGTCGAGTCCGGGATGATGAGCGCCGCGCAAGACTACGACATCGGCGGCATGCAGCTGCCCTACACGGTGCAGGCGGCGGCCAACAGCTTCTTCGCGATGGCCTCGGTGAGCATCGGCTCGAACATGCTCACCAGCGGCAATGCCAACCTGCTCATGGTGCACGGCACCGAGATGCAGAAAGAGGTGTTCGCGAAGAACGAGTTTTCGGGCCGCTGGGCCGGCACCATGTGCCTGTCGGAGCCGCAAGCCGGCTCGTCGCTGAGCGACGTGGCCACGCGCGCCGTGCCCGATGGTGCCGACTACCAGAACGATCCGCTGGGCCCGCGCTATCGGCTCACCGGCAACAAGATGTGGATCTCGGCCGGCGACCACGAGCTGACCGAGAACATCGTGCACATCGTGCTCGCCAAGATCCCGGACGAGAACGGCAAGCTGGTGCCGGGCACGCGCGGCATCTCGCTGTTCATCGTGCCCAAGCGCATGGTCGACACGCAGGGCGAACTCACGGGCGAGCGTAACGACGTGGCGCTGGCCGGCCTGAACCACAAGCTCGGCTGGCGCGGCACCACCAACACGCTGCTGAACTTCGGCGAAGGCAAGTACCCGGTCGGCGGCAAGGCCGGCGCGGTGGGCTACCTGGTCGGTGCGCCCGGCAAGGGCCTGCACTGCATGTTCCACATGATGAATGAGGCCCGCATCGGCGTCGGCACCGCCGCCACCATGCTCGGCATGGCCGGCTACTACGCCTCGCTCGATTACGCCAGGAGCCGCCCGCAGGGCCGGCTGGTGAAGAAGCCTGAAGCGGCCGGCGCCGCCGTGGTGAAGGACTCGGCCGCGCCGCAGGTGCGCATCATCGAGCACGCCGACGTGCGCCGCATGCTGCTGGCCCAGAAGGCGTACTGCGAGGGCGCGCTGGCGCTGGAGCTGTACTGCGCCCGCCTGGTCGACACGCAGAAGACCGGCGATGCGCAGACGGCCGACGACGCCCGCCTGCTGCTGGAGGTGCTCACGCCCATCGCCAAGAGCTGGCCCAGCGAGTGGTGCCTGGAGGCCAATTCGCTGGCGATCCAGGTGCACGGCGGCTACGGCTACACGCGCGACTTTCCGGTGGAGCAGTACTGGCGCGACAACCGCCTGAACATGATCCACGAGGGCACGCACGGCATCCAGGCGGCCGATCTGCTGGGCCGCAAGGTGCTGATGGAAAAGGGCCGCGGCCTGCAGTTGCTGGCCGGCCGCGTCACCGACACCATCGGCCGCGCCGCCCAGGTGCCCGCGCTGGCGCCGCACGCCAAGGCGCTGGGCGCCGCGCTGCAGCGCATCGGCAGCGCCACCGAGGCCGCCTGGTCCACCGGTGACCCGGCCGACGCGCTGGCCAACGCCGTGCCCTACATGCAGGCCTTCGGCCACACCGTGCTGGCCTGGCTCTGGCTCGACGTGGCCCTGCGGGCCCTGGAAATCGACGCGCAGAAGGAGAGGGCGGTAACAGCTGGCAAGATCGGCGCCACGGACTACTTCTTCCACTACGAGCTGCCGAAAATCGGTGCCTGGCTCAACGTGGTGGAGAGCCGTGACCCGACCTGTACCGCTTTGCCCGAGGACGCTTTCTGACAATGGCCAACGCCGCCCCGAACTCACCCCCGCCCGCCGCCCCACCGCCGACACCACCCAAGCCGCACGCGCGGCTCGAGAAGTGGATCTGGATATTGATCTACGGCGGCCTGTTTCTTGTGATCCTGGGGCTGGCCACGGGCCGCACCGAGCCCGCACTGGGCTGGTCGATGGCTGTGCCCGGCGTCGTCGTCACCGCGGTGGGCATCGTGCTCATCTACGTGCGTTCGCGGCTCAAGTAAAAAAACAAGGCAAGGACCCGACCATGCTCAAGCACATCGTGATGTGGAAGTTCAAGGAGCACGCGGAAGGCGCCGACAAGGCGACCAACCTGCTCAAGGCCAAGGCGCTGCTCGATGCCTGCGCGAAGCTCTCGCCCGGCACGCACCGTTTCGAGGTGGTCATTGCCCAGCCCGGGCTCGAGGCCACCTACGACCTGATCCTCAACTCGGAATTCACCGACGCCGCCGCGCTCGCGGCCTATGCGGACCATCCGCAGCACGTGGCGCTCAAGCCCTTCATCGGCGCCGTGCGAGAAGCCCGCCAGTGCATGGACTATGAGCTCTGAAGCCCACGCGCCCGACGCCACGGCCTCACCGGCCGAGCGGCGGGCGTTCGGCCGTGCACAGCGCACGCGTTGCGCGCTCGGCCAGTGGGCGCAGGCGCCCCAACCCGACGCCAAGGACCGCGATCCGCTCGGCTGGCTGAAGGCGTCCAACCGCGGCCGCGTGCCCGAGCTGGTGCCGGTGCGCCACGGCCGCATGCTGGTCAGCCCGTTCACCTTCTACCGCGGCGCCGCGAGCCTGATGGCGAACGACCTCGCCAGGCTGCCGCACAGCGGCATCGCGACGCAGTTGTGCGGCGATGCGCACCTCGCGAACTTCGGCTTCTTTGCCAGCCCCGAGCGGGCGCTGGTCTTCGACATCAACGACTTCGACGAGACCCTGCAGGGGCCCTTCGACTGGGACGTGCGCCGGCTGGCCACCTCGTTCGTGGTGGCCGCGCGCGACCGGGGTTTCAAGCCGCGCATCGGGCGCGAGGCCGTGGAGCACCTGGCCGAGGCCTACCGCGACCGCATGCGGGCCTTTGCGCGCATGGACACGCTGGAGGCCTGGTACGCGCGGCTCACGTCGCAAACCCTGCTGAAGCTCGGCGCCGAAGACGCGACCGAGCTCGCGGTCATCAAGAAGGCGCGCCGCAGCACCTCGCGCGTGTTCGCCGACAGCGCGACCGAGACGGTCGACGGCCGCCTCATGATCCGCGACCAGCCGCCGTTCGTGTACCACGACGCCCGCGCAACGGCGCGTGAAATCAAGCGCTTTCGCGCCGGGCTGCCGGCCTTCCTGGCGCAGTACCGCGACAGCCTGCCGCCCGAGCGCCAGCGGCTGTTCGACCGCTACGAACTGCACGACGTCGCGGTGCTCACGCCTGGCGTCGGCTCGGTCGGCCGGCGCTGCTTCTTGCTGCTGTTCGTGGCCGACCGCGCGCACCCGCTGTTCCTGCAGTGCAAGGAGGCCGGCGATTCGGTGCTCGAAGCCCCGCTGGGCGCGGCACCGGGCGCAGCGTCGCCGGGCCAGCGCGTGGTGCCGGGCCAGCGCGTGGTGCCGGGCCAGCGCGTGGTGCAGGGCCAGCGCGTGGTGCCGGGCCAGCGCGTGGTGCCGGGCCAGCGCCTGGTGCAGGGCCAGCGCGTGGTGCAGGGCCAGCGCGTGGTGCAGGGCCAGCGGCTGGCACAGGCCGCCAGCGACGTCTTCCTGGGCTGGGCGCAGGGACCGGGCGGGCGCGGCTTCTACGTGCGGCAGCTGCGCGACATGAAGGCCTCCTACAAGCTCGAAGACTTCAAGCCGGTCGACCTGCTCGAGTTTGCCGAAGCCTGCGGCTACAGCCTGGCCCGTGCGCATGCCAAGGGTGGCGACGCCTGGGCCATCGACGGCTACCTGGGGCGCTCCAAGACCTTCAACACAGCGCTCGCCGACTTCGCCGAAGGCTATGCCGACGTGAACCAGGCCGACTGGCGCCGGCTGAAGAAAGCCGTGGCCGCCGGCAAGGCTGCCGCCGTCGAAGCCGACGACGCTGCGTCCTGACGGCCCGAAGTCACCGCCAACAGAACCCTCTTCTTTCATCATCCACACCGGAGACACCGACATGACGAAGCCCCGCACCACCCAACAGCTGTTCGACCTCACGGGCCAGACAGCGCTCATCACCGGCGGCTCGCGCGGCCTGGGCCTGCAGATGGCCCATGCGCTCGGCGAAGCCGGCGCGAAGATCATGCTGAGCTCGCGCAAGGCCGAAGACCTGGAGCAGGCCGCCGCCGAGCTGCAGGCCGCCGGCATCGACGCGCGCTGGATCGCCGCCGACTGCTCGAAAGAAGAAGACACCCGCCGCCTGGCCGACGAAACGCTGGAGCGCATGGGCGGCGTCGACATCCTCATCAACAACGCCGGCGCGAGCTGGGGTTCGCCGGCCGAGAGCCATCCGGTCGAGGCCTGGGACAAGGTGATGAACCTCAACGTGCGCGGCTACTTCATCCTCGCGCAGCACGTCGCCAATGGCTACATGATCCCGAAGAAGCGCGGTCGCATCATCAACATCGCCTCGATCGCGGGGCTGAACGGCAACCCGCCCGGCATGCAGACGCTGGCCTACAACACCTCGAAGACCGCGGTGATCGGCTTCACGAAGACGCTGGCCGCCGAATGGGGCAAGTACAACATCAACGTGAACGCGATCTGCCCGGGCTTCTTCATGACGAAGATGGCGGCCGGCCTCATCAAGTCGCTGGGCGAAGAGCACATGGCCGCTTCGGCGCCGCTGGGCCGCCTGGGCGACGACGAAGACCTGAAGGGCCTGACCTTGCTGTACGCGAGCGATGCCGGCAAGCACATCACCGGCCAATGGGTGGCGGTGGACGGTGGCGTGAGCGTGGTGCTGGGTGCGGCCTGACATGTCCGATTCGCCCGAAACGTCCAGCGACATCAACATCCGCTCGTACACGACCCAGATTCCGTTCGCGCGCCACCTTGGCTTCGAGCTCACGAAGTTCGAGGGCGGTGAATCGGAGATCTTGTACACGGCCAAGCCCGAGCACCTGAACACCTTCGACGTGACGCACGGCGGCGCCTGCATGACGCTGCTCGACATCGCCATGGCCGCCGCTGCACGCAGCGTGACGCCCGAGACCGGCGTGGTCACCATCGAGATGAAGACCAGCTTCATGCAGCCTTCGGTCGGCCCGCTGCATGCGCGCGGCACGCTGCTGCATCGCACCGCGACGCTGGCTTTTACCGAAGCCAAGATCTACGACGAGCAGGAGCGCGTGTGCGCCCACGCGACCGGCACCTTCAAGTACGTGAAGCGCCGGCTGCCGACCGGCCCCGCGAGCGCGAACGCGATGCGTCCGCCCTCGACCGACTGACCCACAACCCCATTCCCTTTCCGGAGACACCTTCATGCCCACCAACAAGCAGATCCACCTCGACAACCGCCCCGATGGCGAAGCCGTTGCCAGCAACTTCAAGCTCGTGACGAGCGAGACGCCTGCGCTGCAAGACAACCAGGTGCTGGTGCGCCACCACTTCATGAGCCTCGACCCGTACATGCGCGGGCGCATGAACGACGCCAAGAGCTACGCGCAACCGCAGCCGCTGGGCCAGGTGATGCAGGGCGGCACGGTCGGCGAAGTGGTCGAGAGCAAGCACCCCAAGTACGCCGTCGGCGACAAGGTCGTCGGCTTCGGCGGCTGGCAGGAATACAGCGTGGTCGATGGCTCGCAGCCCGGCGCGCTGAAAAAGGTCGACACCACGCACGTGCCGCTGTCGCACTACCTCGGCGCGGTCGGCATGCCCGGCGTGACGGCCTGGTACGGCCTCGTGAAGATCATTGCGCCCAAGGCCGGTGAAACCGTGGTTATCACCGCCGCCAGCGGCGCCGTGGGCAGTGCCTTCGGTGCGCTGGCCAAGGCGCGCGGCTGCCGCGTGGTCGGCATTGCGGGCGGCCCCGACAAGTGCAAGTACGTGACCGACGAACTCGGCTTTGATGCCTGCATCGACTACCGCCAGCACCCCGACGTGAAGACCATGAGCGCTGCGCTCAAGGAAGCCTGCCCGAACGGCATCGACGGCTACTTCGAGAACGTCGGCGGCTACATCTTCGACGCCGTGCTGCTGCGCACCAACGCCTTTGCGCGCGTGGCGCTGTGCGGAATGATCGCCGGCTACGACGGTGCGCCGCTGCCGCTCGCGAACCCGGCGCTGATCCTCATCAACCGCCTGAAGATCGAGGGCTTCATCGTCAGCGAGCACATGGAAGTGTGGCCCGAGGCGCTGACCGAACTCGGCACGCTCGTCGGCACGGGCAAGCTCAAGCCGCGCGAGTCGGTGGCGCAGGGCATCGAAGCTGCCCCTGAGGCCTTCCTGGGTTTGCTCAAGGGCAAGAATTTCGGCAAGCAACTGGTGAAGCTCATTTGATGTTTTGAAACGCACGGCAAGGAGGCCGGTTATGCGCGCCGCGCCGGGCCGCCCCAAGCAAGCGCGCACCGCAATGCGAAGCATGGAGGTATGCGAATGCACTCGACACACGAGGTCTTCAACCAGCCCACACCGCTGGTCGACTACAACCTCTTCGACACCAACCGCCCCCTGCGCGATGCGCTGACGTTCAACGCGCCCGCGCTGCAGACCACGCAGCTGCAGGAGCTGGGCGCCACGCTCGGCACGGCCGCCATGCAGGCGCATGCGCGGCTGGCCAACATCCACACGCCGCAGCTGCACACGCACGACCGCTTCGGCCGGCGCATCGACGAGGTGGAGTTCCATCCGAGCTACCACGCGTTGATGCAAACGGCCGTGGGCGCGGGCCTGCATGGCACGCCGTGGACGGGCATGTCGGCCTCGCCGCACGTGCTGCGCGCGGCGGGCTTCATGCTCTTCACCGAGCTGGAACCGTCGGTGCTGTGCCCGATCTCGATGACCTACGCCGTCACGCCCGCGTTGCGCGGCAATGCGGGCGTGCATGCCGAGTGGGGCCCGAAGCTCGCCAGCCTCTGGTACGACCCCGCGCTGAAGCCGCTGCAGGACAAGCCCGGCGTGACCATGGGCATGGGCATGACCGAGAAGCAGGGCGGCTCCGACGTGCGGGCCAACACCACGCAGGCCGTTCGAGAGGGCAGCGACGCCTGGGGCGAGCGCTACGCCATCACCGGCCACAAGTGGTTCTTCTCTGCGCCCATGTGCGACGCCTTCCTCATCCTTGCGCAGGCGCCGGCCGGGCTGTCGTGCTTCTTCCTGCCGCGCGTGCTGCCGGATTGGATGGGAAAGGGCACGCGCAACGCCATCCACATCCAGCGCCTGAAGGACAAGCTCGGCAACAAGGCCAACGCCAGCTCCGAGGTCGAGTTCCACGGCGCGAGCGCGTGGCTCGTGGGCGAAGAAGGGCGCGGCATTCCGCAGATCCTCGAGATGGGCACGATGACGCGGCTCGACTGCTCGCTCGGCACCAGCGGCCTCATGCGCCAGGCGCTGGGCATTGCGCTGAACCACACGGCGCAGCGCCACGCCTTCGGCAAGCCGTTGATCAAACAGCCGCTCATGAAGAATGTGCTGGCCGACCTCGCGCTCGAAAGCGAAGCTGCGACAGCACTGGCGATTCGGCTGGCCCGCGCCTTCGACCAGCAAGGCGACGAACACGAGCGCCTGATGGCGCGCCTGCTCACGCCAGTCGCCAAGTTCTGGATCTGCAAGCGCGGCAGCCACTTCGCGCAGGAGGCCATGGAGTGCCTGGGCGGCAACGGCTACGTGGAAGAGGGCGGCGAGGGCGTCATGGCGCGCATCTACCGCGAGATGCCGCTCAACTCCATCTGGGAAGGCGCCGGCAACATCATGGCGCTCGACCTGCTGCGCGGCCTGCGCAAGGGTGACGCCGTGGCCGCGCTGGCACACGAACTGACCCCGGCGCGCGGCCAGCAGGCCGCACTCGACCGCCTGGCCGACGCCTTGCCCGCGCGCATCGAGGCCATGGCCTCCGAGACCGAGGCACGCCGCCTCGCGCAAGACGTGGCGCTGGCCGTGCAGGCCGCCTTGCTGGTGCAGACCGCACCCGCCGCCGTGGCCGACGCCTTCTGCGCCTCGCGCCTGGGCGGCGACTGGGGCCAGGCCTTCGGCACGCTGGGCGCGGGCACCGATTTCGATTCGATCATCCAGCGCGCGATGCCGCGCTGACCACCCACAAGAACACCTCCACGAAAGACACCATGGCCGACCTCATCCTTCACCACTACACCACCTCGCCGTTCTCGGAAAAGGTGCGGCTGATCCTCGGCGCCAAGAAGCTGCCGTGGAAGTCGGTCTTCATTCCACCGATCATGCCCAAGCCTGATGTGGAAGCGCTCACGGGTGGCTACCGCAAGACGCCGTTCCTGCAGATCGGTGCCGACATGTACTGCGACAGCGCGCTCATCGCCGACGTGCTGGAGCACCTGCAGCCCGAGCCCACGCTCTACCCCGAGCCCGAGAAGGGTATGTCGCGCATCCTCGCGCAGTGGGCCGACACCAGCCTGTTCTGGGCCGCGATGGCGTGGAACCTGCAGCCCAAGGGTGCGGCCGAAGTGTTTGCCAAGGCACCGCCCGAAGCCATCAAGGCCTTCGGCGAAGACCGCGGCAAGATGAGCGCAGGCAACATGACGCGCCTGCGTCCGGCCGACGCCACCAGCGCCTACAAGTCGTACCTGCGCCGCCTGTCGGACATGCTCGACGACAAGCCCTTCCTGCTCGGCGAAGTGCCCAGCATTGCCGACTTCTCGGCCTACCACCCGCTCTGGTACACGCGCCGCATCGAGGCGGTGAAGGGCATCCTGGAACTCACGCCCGCGGTGCTCGACTGGATGGACCGCATGGCGGCCATCGGCCACGGCGCGTCGTCGAAGTTCACGAGCGACGAGGCCGTCGCCGTCGCCAAGGCCGCCACGCCGCACACGCTGCTGACCGACAGCACCTTCCAGGACGACCACGGCATTCCGCTGGGCAGCGCCGTCACCCTGCGCGCCGAGAGCTTCGGCCTCGAAGAGACGCCGGGCCTCCTGGTGGCCGCCACGCGCACGCACTACACGCTGGAGCGCAACAGCGAGCGCACGGGCCGGGTGCATGTGCACTTTCCGCGCATCGGCTACGTGCTGAAAAAAGCAGAAGCCTGACGTGATGACCGAAAAGTCGGCGTGCAGCGGGCACCTTCGTGACTGCGCGCGCGGCGGTTCCGTATTTCAATAGCGGCTTCCGCTTCAACGTCAGACACATTCAGCAAGAAGGACACCGGCAAATGATCCAGGACTTCAAGGGCAAGACCGCCGTACTCACCGGCGCAGGCTCGGGCTTCGGCCTCGAATGCGCGCGCATCGGCGCCGCCCGCGGCATGAACCTCGTGCTGGTCGATGTGCAGCAGGACGCACTCGACAAGGCCCAGGCCGAAATGGAGGCCCTGGGCGTCCAGGTACTCGCGCGCAAGGTCGACGTGTCCGACGCGGCCCAGATGGAAGCGCTGGCCGCGGCCGTCAAGGAACGCTTCGGCGCGCCGCACTTCGTGTTCAACAACGCCGGCGTCGGCGCCGGCGGCCTGGTGTGGGAAAACACCGTGGCCGACTGGGAATGGGTGCTGGGCGTCGACCTGTGGGGCGTGATCCACGGCGTGCGCCTGTTCACGCCGATGATGCTCGAGGCCGCCGCCAAGGACCCGAGCTACCGCGGCCACATCACCAACACCGCCAGCATGGCGGGCCTGCTCACGCCGCCCAACATGGGCATCTACAACGCGGCCAAGGCGGCCGTCGTGAGCCTGACCGAAACCCTGTACCAGGACCTGAATCTGGTCACCGACCAGATCGGCGCCAGCCTGCTGTGTCCGTACTTCGTGCCCACCGGCATCACGAGCAGCGAGCGCAACCGCCCGAACGCACCGAAGGACACCGAGCTCACCAAGAGCCAGCTCATCGGCCAGGCCATGAGCAACAAGGCGGTGAGCAGCGGCAAGATCACGGCGGCCGAAGTCGCGGCGAAGGTGTTCGACGCCATCAGCGACAACCAGTTCTACGTGTTCAGCCACCCCAAGGCGCTGGGCAACGTGAAGAGCCGCATGGAGAACATCGTGTCGATCACCAACCCGGCCGACCCGTTCCTGGAGCGCCCCGAGATCGGCCAGAAGCTGCGCGAGCAGCTTCGTTCGAACTGATCTTTTCCCAATGAGGCGGCCCATCGCGGGCCGCCTTCAGCCGGCCTGCACCTCCGCCTGCAGGTCGCGCACCAGTTGCTCGATGCCCGACAGCGCCTCGGCCATCGAGCGGTCCAGCAGATGGCCGCGGTCTTCCGCGTGCTCGACCGCGATGTCGTGCACCTCGCGAAGCCCGACCAGGCCCAGTGCGGCCTTCACGCCCGGCACCAGAAAATTCAGATGCGCCTGCATGCCGCCAGGCCCGAAGCCGCTGCTGCCGTGCGCGGTGAGCAGCACCGTGCGGCGTGGGCGCTCGGCCAGCAGCGGCACATAGGGATCGTCCAGACCCGGATCCATGTCGAAGGTTTCGCCGACGCGCACGATGTTGTCGATCCACGCCTTCACGGTGGCCGGGGCGCTGTAGTTGTACATGGGCGTGCCCATCACGATCACGTCGGCACGGCGCAGCTCGGCGATGAAGGCATCGCTCTCGGCCAGCACCTCGTGCATCCACGGTTCGCGCGCTTCGGCGGGCGTGTAGGCGCTGTGGATCCAGTCGCCGGTGACCGCCTGCGGCGGCGTGCTGCCGAAGTCGCGGTAGATCACTTCATCGCGCGGGCGGGCCGCTTGCCACGTGCTGACGAAGTGGTGGCTCAGGCGGCGCGAATGCGAGCCGTGGACGACCGCGCCCGAACGGCCGGAACGGGGGCTGGCATCGATGTGGAGCAGGGTGGTGGTGGTCATGGCGGGGTCCTCGGTTGGATGAAGGGAATTCAGCTGTCTGCTTGACATGGTTCTCAATTTATCGAAGCATCCAGCGACGGACAAACGACGAATTTTTCTCTCTGCAGAAAATTCAATTCATCCATTCGCCACGCCGAACACCATGGCCCTCCTGCATTCCCTGCCTCCGCTGGCCTCGCTGCGCGCCTTCGAGGCCGCCGCGCGCCATTGCAGCGCCAAGCTCGCGGCGAACGAACTGTCGGTCACACCCACGGCCATCAGCCACCAGGTGCGACAGCTCGAAGACTCGCTGGGCGTGGCGCTGTTCATCCGGCAGCCGCGGCAACTGGTGCTCACGCCGCAGGGGCGCGAGCTGCAGGCGGTGCTGAGCGAGTCGTTCGGCGCCATGGCCAATGCGGTCGCGCGGCTGCGCGCACCGCCTGCGCGGCAGGCCATCACGCTGTCGGCCACGCCGGCCGTCGCGGCACGCTGGCTGCTGCCGCGCGTGAGCACGCTGCGTGCGCTTCACCCCAAGCTCGACCTGCGCATCCATGCATCGCACGACGCGGTGGCGCTCGACGGCGTCACGGCCGACATCGCCATCCGCTACGGCCGCGGCCAGTGGCCCGGCATGGTGGCCGAGAAGCTGTTCGACAACGTCTTTGCGCCGGCTTGCAGTCCCGCACTCAAGCTGCGCCGCCGCGCCGACCTGACGCGGCACACGCTGCTGCATTTCGCGGCGCCCAGCAGCAAGAGCCCACCGGGCACCTGGCTCGAATGGCAGCAGCAGACGCAGGTGCCGGGCCTGGACGTGTCGGCCGGCCCGGTGTTCTCGGACGAGACGCACACCGTGTCCGCTGCGCTGCAGGGGCAGGGCGTGGCATTGATGAGCCTGGCGCTGATCGCAGACGAGCTGCGCGCCGGCAACCTCGTGCAGCCCTTCGGGCCCGAGCTGCCGGGACTGCCGTTCTATCTGGTGTGCCAGGAGGGGCGGCGCGCGGAGCCGGCGGTGGCGGCGGTGTTCGAGTGGGTGAGGGGGTTGCAGCCGTTGGGCGGCCCCACGCCCTGAGCCACCGCGGCGACACAATCGCGTTCACTGCTGTTTCGATACGTCATTTCCCATGAGACTTTCCCCGACTTCTTCCCTCCTTCAGATCGAGAACCTGCACTTCGCCTACCCCGACCAGCCCGCGCTGGCCAACGGCTGGTCCGCCACCGTCGGCGAGGGTGTCACCCAGCTGTACGGCGACACCGGCAGTGGCAAGTCGACCTTGCTGCGCGTGCTCGCGGGCCAGCAGCCCGCATCGGCCGGGCACTTGCGCGTGGCCGGCGTGGCGCTCGACGCCGAACCCGAGGCCTACCGGCGCCAGGTCTTCTTCTGCGAGCCGGCGTCGGAAGCCTTCGACCCGCTCAGCGTGCAGGCTTGCACGGCCTTGCTGGGCGAGGGCGATGCGGGTTTCGACAAGGCCGAGTGGCAGCGCCTCGTCGAGGCCTTCTCTCTCACGCCGCATCTCGAAAAGCAGATGTTCATGCTGTCGACAGGCTCCCGCCGCAAGGTCGGGCTGGCCGCCGCGCTGGCGTCGGGGCGGCCCGTGGTGCTGCTGGACGATCCGGTGGGCGCGCTCGATGCGCGTTCGATCCATGGCCTGTGGCAGGCGATCGAGCGGCGCATGGCGCAGCCGGGGCGGGGGGTGGTGGTGGCGAGCAGCGAGCGCATCACCGAGGTGCCGCTGGCGGCGAGCATCGAGCTGCCGCTGGGCTGATACGCGCGTTCAGCGGCCCGACGTGGCCATCACGTGGTTGTCGTGTCGTTCGTCGCCGAGCACGAACTGCGTCAGCCCCGTCACGGCGAGCCCTTGCTTTTCGTAGAACGCGCAGGCGCGCAGGTTCTTCACATTCACCGTGAGCCACAGGCCGTCGCTGCCCGTGCGTGCGTGGGCGGCGCTGCGGGCTTCGTGCAGCAGCATTGAACCGACGCCGCTGCGTTGGAAGGGTGACTGCACATAGAGCGTGCGCAGTTCGGTGTCACGGCCCGGCGCGAGCGGCTGTGCGGCGCCGAATTGCAGCAACGCGTAACCGACGAGATGGCCATCGACCTGCGCCACGCGCAACGCGACTTCGGCCGATTCCGACCATGCAGCAAACGCCGCGGGCGTGAAGGTCGACAGCACGTAGTGTCCGAGCAGGTCGTTCACGCCGTCGGTGGCGTAGGTGTCGAGCCACACCTGGATTGCGAGCGCGGCCAAGGTGTGAGCATCGGCTGCGGTAGCGGGACGAACGGTGACAAGCGGACGGGTCATGGTGCGGCGCATTCTGCGGCAACCGCGTCAGTCCGTCTGCAAGGCCGACCGGAAGCGGCTCGGCGGCGCGCCGGCCGACTTGCGCATCAACCGCCGCAGCGCCGTGGCGTCTTCGTAGCCGACCTGCGTCGCGACCTGGTCGATGGTCATGCGGCTGCTCTCGATGAGCATGCGGGCGCGGTTGAGCCGCACGCTCTGCACGAGCGCCAGCGCGCCCAGCCCGGTGGCGGCGCGCACGCGGCGGGCCAGCGTGCGCTGCGACATCGCGAACTCGTCGGCCAGCGCGGCCACGCTGGGCGGTGTGGGCAGCGCGGCTTCGATGCGTTGCGTGAGGCGCGAAATCAGCGCGTTGCCGTTGGACAGGATCGACGGCACGACGAACGGGGCCTGCGCCTGGCGGCCGTCTATCAACAGCACCTTGCTCACGGCCTCGGCCAACGCGGGGCCGAAGCGCGTGCGCAGCAGATGGAGCATGAGGTCGGACTGCGCGAAGGCCGCGCCCGCGGTGCTCACCGGCCCGTCGGCACACACCATGCGGTCGGCGTCGACATGGCAATCGGGCTCCAGACGGCGCAGCTCGGGCGCCAGCCACCACGAGGTCGTGACGCGGCGCGCCTGCAGCAGTCCAGCCGCTTGCAGCAGGAACACGGCCGAGCACGAGGCCGCAACAGCGCCGCCGCGTGCCGCATGGCGTCGCACCGCGTCGATGGCGGCACGGGCGTTGTCGTCGGTGAGGCGCAATGCAAGGTCGGCGGGCTTGTCGACCCCGAGGCCGGGCACGATCCACGTCGAGCCGTCGGTGCGCGCGCGGCGGGGCATGGCGAGGGTGTCGATCTGCAGCGCGTTGCTCAGCGGCACCATGCCGCCTTCGGGCGACACCACGCGCCAGGTGGGGCGGGGCATCTTGTGGCGCGGTGCGAGCGTGGCGGCTGCGGCGAGCACGTCGAGCGTGACGGCGGTGCTGGTGCCGAAGCTGCCCGGAAGGACGAGAACGGTGAAATCGTGCATGGCTGAAATAGCCTGATCAATGTCTAAACGGACACTGGCAGTCTAGCGCCGCACCGGGTGCAATGGCAGCCATCTCAACCTTCTGGATTTCGACCATGACGCAGCCCATGGACAGGACCGATCCGCTCGACGACTTCACGCGCCGCGAGATCACGCTCGCCAGCGCCACCAAGGCGGTCTACGTGGCCGGCGCCGGCCCGGCGGTGATCGTGATGACCGAGATGCCCGGCATCAGCCCGCACGCGGCGCGCTTCGCCCGCTGGGTGCGCGAGGCCGGCTTCACGGTCTACATGCCGTCGATGTTCGGTCGCGACGGCGCCGTGCCGGACGCGGAGGAGGGCAAGGCCGTGTTCCAGCGCGCCTGCGTGAGCGCCGAGTTCCGCGCCTTCGCGGGCAACGCCTCGAGCCCGGTGACGCAGTGGCTGCGCGCGTTGGCGCGCCTGGCGCATGCGGAGTGCGGCGGGCCGGGCGTGGGTGCGATCGGCATGTGCTTCACCGGCAACTTCGCGCTCACGATGATGCTGGAGCCCGCGGTGCTGGCGCCCGTGCTGTCGCAGCCGTCGCTGCCGCTGGACAACCCCGGCGGCATCGAGATTTCTCCGGAAGAGATCGCCCAGGTGCGGCAGCGCCTGGAGCGCGAAGACCTGACCGTGATGGCCTATCGCTTCGAGGGCGACCGCTTCTGCCGGGCCCAGCGTTTCGCGGCGTATGCAGACGCGCTGGGCGACCGTTTCGTGGCCCGCGTGCTGCCCGACAGCGCAGCCAACACGCGCGACCTGCCGTCGTTCTTTTCGCAGGTGGTGGAAAGCCCGCACAGCGTGGTGACGGCGCACCTGATCGACGAAGCCGGCCAGCCGACGATCGCGGCGCGCGACGAGATCCTTTCGTTCTTCGCGCGCCGGTTGCTGGGTGTGCCGGGTCAGGCCCGTGCGGAGGCGCCGTCGGCCGGCAGCTGACCGGCCTTTTGCGCACGGCGGTCGAGCGAACGGCTCCAGAGCGCAATCGCCAGGCCCACGAGCGTGAGCAGTGCAGCCACCCAGCCCAGGGCGTGCAGGCCCGGGCCGTGGTCGATCGTCACGCCGCCGACCCAGGCGCCGAGTGCATTGCCGAGGTTGAAGGCCGCGATGTTGAGGCTCGACGCGAGGTTCTGGCCCGCACCCGAAGCCTTCTCCAACACGCGCAGCTGCATCGGCGCCACGGTCGCGAACGAGGCCACGCCGAGCAGGCCGACGAACACCACGGCGGTGAACGGCGTGCCGATGGTGAACTGCATTGCGCCGAGCACCACGGCCAGCGCCACCAGCGTGCCGAGCACCGCGGCCATCGGTGCGCGGTCGGCCAGCTTGCCGCCGAGGATGTTGCCGACGGCCAGGCCGCCGCCGAACACCAGCAGGATCGGCGACACGGCCGACTCCGACAGGCCGGTGAGCTGCGTGAGCAGCGGCTGGATGTAGGTGAACACCACGAACACGCCGGCAAAGCCGAGCACCGTCATCGCCAGGCCGAGCAGCACCTGCGGGCGCGCCAGCACGGCGAGCTCCTCACGCAGCGGCGCGGGCTTGGCTTCGCCCTTCACGCGTGGCACGAACACGGCGAGCACGATGAGGGCCAGCACGCCGATCACCGTGACCGCCCAGAAGGCCGAGCGCCAGCCGAACTGCAGGCCGAGCCAGGCGCCGGCGGGCACGCCGAGCAGCGTGGCGGCGGTGAGGCCGGTGAACATGATCGCGATGGCCGAAGCGCGGCGCTCGGGCGCCACGAGGCCGGTAGCGACCACCGAGCCGACGCCGAAGAAGGTGCCGTGCGCCAGTGAGGTGATGACGCGCGCGGCCATCAGCATTTCGTAGTTGGGCGCGAGCGCACAGGCGAGGTTGCCGAGCGTGAAGATCGCCATCAGCGCGAGCAGCACGGTCTTGCGCGGCAGCTTGCGGGTGGCGATGGTGAGCACGGGCGCGCCGACCGCGACCCCGAGCGCGTAGCCCGAGATCAGCAGGCCAGCAGCCGTAATGGAGACCTGAAGGTCCGTCGATACCTGCATGAGCAGGCCCATGATGAGGAATTCGGTGGTGCCTATTCCGAAGGCACCAGCGGTGAGGGCAAGAAGAGCGATGGGCATGATGCCTGTACTGTGCGGACAATCGGACTCGATGACTAGAATGCCGCGAGTACATGCACTTGTGAATTCAAGTCACAACCGAAGGAGAGCCATGCCGCGCATCGACGTCAACCGCTCCGGTGAAATGGAGGCTTTCGTGCAGGTGGTGGAGGCGGGCGGTTTTTCGGCGGCGGCGCGGCTGCTGGACATGACGCCCTCCGCCGTCAGCAAGCTGGTGGCGCGGCTCGAGCTGCGCCTGGGCATCCAACTGGTGCACCGTTCCACGCGCAAGCTGCAGCTCACGCCCGAGGGGTTGCATTTTTATGAGCGCAGCACGCGCGTGCTGGCCGACATGGACGAGGCCGAGCGTTGTGCCGCGGCCGGGGCGGCGCCGCGCGGGCGCGTCAGCATCAACGCGAGCGTGTCCTTCGGCCATCACAAGCTGGTGCCGCTGGTGCCGCGTCTGCTCGAGATGCATCCGCAGATCACGCTCGACATTGCGCTGACCGACCGCATCGTCGATCTGATGGACGAGCGCGCCGACATCGCGATCCGCTGGGGCCAGCTGCCGTCGTCCGACCTGGTGGCGCGGCGCCTCGGCGAAACCAGCCAGTCCATCGTGGCGGCGCCGGACTACCTGGCGAAGTACGGCACGCCGCGCACGCCGCAGGAACTGGAGGCGCACAACCGGCTGGGCTGGAGCTACCGCCGCAACACGCCCGACTGGCCGTTGCGTGTCGACGGCCGCATGGTGATGCTGCCGGTGGCGGGGCCGGTGCGCGCGGGCGACGGCGAGACGCTGCGGCAGCTGGCGATTGCAGGGGCGGGCGTGGCGCGGTTGTCGCTGTATCACATCCAGCACGACATCGATGCCGGCCGGCTGGTGCCGTTGCTCGAAGAGTTCAACCCGGGCGAGATCGAGCCGATCCACGCGGTGTACATCGGCAAGGCTGGCACGCTGCCCGCGCGGGTGCGGGCGGTGCTCGATTTTCTGGTGGCGTGCTCGGGCGTGAGCGGTGGGCGTTACACGCTCAAGCGTACGGCGCCGATGCCGGGGAACTCTGCCGTCACCTGATCGCCGCGGCGGCAGGGCAACACGCCGACCCACGAGCCGGTGGTGACGACGGTGCCGGCGGGGACGGTCTGGCCGTGGCGCGTGAGGTGGCGCAGCCAGATCGGCAGCAGCCACGCCGGGTCGGCCAGCGGATGCGTGCCTTCGCGCACGACCGTTTCGGCGTCGCCGATCTTCGTTTCGCAGCGCTGCGAGGCCCAGTCGACGGCGGCGTACGGTTGCCAGTCGCCGAGCACGAGCGCGCCGTGTACCTGCGAGTCGGCCAGGCGCAGCAAGGCGGGTGTGGCGGCGAGGTCTTGCCAGCGGGCATCGACGATTTCGACGGAGACGGCCATGGCGTCGATGAGCGCGGCCGAGTTGTCGTGGTCGAGTGCTGCGGCTTGGGCGGGTGTGACGTCCTGGCCGAGCCTTAGTGCAATCTCTGCTTCGATGCCAGGGGTGTGGAATGTGAGGTCGCTGAAGTTGGCAGGGCTCTGGCGCACACCGTGCGGGGGCAGCGGAGCATGTGTGAGCGTGGCGCTGCGGGAGCCGCCGCCGGACTTCCAGGTCTTCGGAACACCGTCGAACCAGCCGAGGGCTGCGGCTACGGCGTCTTGCACTTCGTAAGCCTGCGTTGCGTCTGGCAGTGCGTCGGTCCAGGGCGTGGCGTCGAGCGTGCGGTTGGCCTGGCGTGCGGCGATGAGGGCTTCGGTGAGGGCTTTTTGGTCGGGCGTCATTCTTTGATCTTCTCAGTTTCTCTTGTGGTTCGTTCAGGGCGCGTGCCCAGGCCACCGGGTACTTCCCTCCGCGAATGTCCCCCGCTTCGCTCCTCCTTGATTTCGCTGCGGGAAGCACCCAGTGTCCTGAGCACGCCGGGCGCTGTCGTTGTGCTCGCCGATCAACCGGTGCTCTGAACACGCTCACGTCGATGCGGTGCCTTGCGCAGCGAAATCAAGGAGGAGCCGAAGGCGGGGGACATTCGCGGAGCAAGGTACCGCGTCGGCGGGAGCGTCGCCCTGAACAACAGCGCAAGAACTCAGGTCTCGACCTGCACCTTGCCGTCTTTCACGACCTTCGCCCACTTGGCGATCTCGGTGTTGATGAACTGCTTGAACTTGTCCTGCGAACCGCCGCCGTCTTCCGCGCCGTAGGTGTCAAGCCGCTCCTGCACGTCGGGCATCGCGAGCACGGTGTTGACGTCGCGGTTCACCTTCTGCGCGATGGCCGGTGGCAGCTTGCCGGGGCCGGCGAGGCCGTACCAGGTGGTCGCTTCGAAGCCGGCAAAGCCCTGCTCCTGCATCGTCGGCACGTTCGGATGGCCCTTGGCGCGCTTGGTGCGCGTCTGCGCCACGGCGAGCACGCGGCCGTTCTTCACGTGCGGGGTGGCGGCGGTCATGGTCTCGAAGCTGAACTGGATCTGTCCGCCCATCAGGTCGGCAAGCAGCGGGCCGCTGCCTTTGTACGGCACGTGCAGCGCATCGACGCCGCCCTGCAGCTTGAACATCTCCAGCGCCAGGTGCTGTGCCGAGCCCGGGCCGGCCGAGCCGAAGCTCACGGTGCCGGGGGCGGCCTTGCAGGCGGCGACGATGTCTTTCACGCTGAGGGCCTTCTGCGTGGGGTTGGCGATGAGCAGGTTGGGCGTGACGCCCACGAGCACGATCGGCACGAAGTCGCGCTCGACGTTGTAGCGCAGCTTGGGCTGCAGGCTGGGCGCGAGCGCGTGGCTGTTGATGTGGGCCATGAGCAGGGTGCTGCCGTCGCTGGGCTGCTGCGCCACGTAGTCGGCCGCGAGCACGCCGGCGACGCCGCCCTTGTTCTCGACGATGACCTGCTGGCCCCACATGATCGTGAGCTTCTGCGCGACCACGCGTGCCAGCGCGTCGGTGCCGCCGCCCGGTGGAAAGCCCACCACGATGCGCACCGGGCCGGTGGGCCACTCCTGCGCGAACAGCCGGGGCACGCCCAGCGTGGCGGCCGCACCGGCGGCGGCCTGGATCAGGGAACGTCTTTGCATCTTCGTTGTCTCCGTCGGTTGGGGAATCCGATGCGTGCCGGGAGCCGCTTGCGCAGGCCCGGCAGGGTTGGGGGGCCGCCGCATCGTTCGAGCGATGCGCTGCGGCCGGTGTGGGTTGGCGGGCGCCCGGTTCAGGCTGCTTTTTGCAGGCCGACCGGAGCGGCCTGGTGGCTCGCGAAATAGTCCATCGCCGCCTGCACGCCGCTGCCCGCCAACTTGATGCCGCTGAGCTTCATGCCCATCTCGACACCCGCGACCATCGCCACGAGCGTCAGGTCGTTGCTGTCGCCCAGGTGGCCCATGCGGAACATGCGGCCCTTGAGCTTGCCCAGGCCCGTGCCCAGCGAGAGGTCGAAGCGCTGGTGGATCAGGCGGCGCACGGCGTCGGCATCGACGCCTTCGGGCGTGATCACGCCGGTGAGCACGGGCGAGTACACGGCCGGGTCGGCGCACTGGATCGGCAGGCCCCAGGCGTTGACCGCGGCGCGCACGCCGGCAGCCCAGCGCTGGTGGCGCGCGAACACGTGGTCCAGGCCTTCGCCGAGGATCATGTCGAGCGATTCAGACAGGCCGTAGAGCAGGTTGGTGTTCGGCGTGTAGGGCCAGTAGCCGTCCTTGTTCATCTCGACGATCTCGTCCCAGGCCCAGAAGGCCTTGGGCAGCTTGGCGGTCTTCGAGACTTCGAGCGCGCGCGGCGAGAGCGCGTTGAAGCTGATGCCGGGCGGCAGCATGAGGCCCTTTTGCGAGCCGCTCACGCAGACGTCGACACCCCATTCGTCATGGCGGTAGTCCGCACTGGCCAGCCCCGAGATGCTGTCGACCAACAGCAGCGCGGGGTGGCCCGCCGCATCGATGGCCTTGCGCACCGAAGCGATGTCGGAGGTGACGCCGGTGGAGGTTTCGTTGTGCACCACGCACACGGCCTTGATCTTCTTCTCGGTGTCCTTGCGCAGGCGCGCCTCGATGAGCTCGGCCTGCACGCCGCGGCGCCAGCTGGGCGCGTTGGGCAGGTGGGCGTCGGTGCCGGTGTAGGCCAGGAACTCGGTCGACAGGCCCAGGCGCGTGGCCATCTTCTGCCAGAGCGACGCGAAGTGGCCGGTCTCGTACATGAGCACGTGGTCGCCGGGGCTGAGCGTGTTGGCGAGTGCGGCTTCCCATGCACCGGTGCCCGAGGCGGGATAGATCGCGACCGGGTGCTTCGTCTTGAAGATCTCCTTGATGCCGCCGAGCACCTTCAAGCCGAGCGTGCCGAACTCGGGCCCGCGGTGGTCGATGGTGGGCAGGCTCATGGCCCGCAGGATGCGGTCGGGCACCGGGCTGGGGCCGGGAATCTGGAGGAAGTGACGGCCGGTGGGATGGATGTCGAGTTGCAGCATGGGCTCTCCTTTTGCAGCTAGTTTTGCATTCAAAATGCATTTAAGTACGCTGGTTTACACCTATCAACCTGTGTTGTGGCGGCTATTTTTTGCATTCAAAATGCAAGCAAGGGAACATCACATGACCGCTGAAATCATCGAAATCTCCAGGCTGGCCTTGCATGACCAGGTCGCGTCGCGCCTGCGCACCATGCTGGTCGAAGGGCGCATTGCGCCGGGCGCCAAGCTCAACGAACGCGAACTGTGCCTGCAGCTGAACGTGTCGCGCACGCCGCTGCGCGAGGCCATCAAATTGCTGGCGGCCGAAGGGCTGGTCGACCTGCTGCCCAACCGCGGCGCGGTGGCGGTGAAGCTCACCGAGGCCGACGTGCTCAACACCTTCGAGGTGCTGGCGATGCTCGAGGGCATGTCGGGCGAGCTGGCGGCCAAGCGCATCACCGACGAAGAACTGGCCGAGGTGCGCGCGCTGCACTACGAAATGATGGCCTGCTTCGCGCGCCGCGACCTGTCGGGCTACTACCGCCTGAATGCGCGCATCCACACGGCCATCAACGACGCGGCGGCGAATCCGGTGCTGTCGAATACGTACCGCTCGATCAACGCCCGCGTGCAGTCGCTGCGCTTTCGCACCAACCAGGACGAGACCAAGTGGCAGCACGCGGTCGAGGAGCACGAGCAGATGGTGCAGGCGCTGGCCGCGCGCGACGCGCAGGCCATGCGCAAGGTGCTCACGGCGCACGTGCTGCGCAAGCGCGACACCGTGCTGGAGCTGCTGCGCGCCGGCCAGATCTATCCCGCTGCCAAGAGCAAGAGCAAGACCACGAGCAACAACGCGAGCTAAGCACCCACCATGCGCATCGATCCCGCCAGCCACATGCAGCCAGCCGGAACCGTTCTTCCGCCCAATGACACCTGCGAACTGCTGGCACGCCGGCTGCGCACCGACACGCAGGGCGAGGTGCTGTTCGACGACGGCTCGCGCGGGCGCTACGCCACCGACGCGTCGATCTACCAGATCATGCCGGTCGGCGCCTTCGTGCCGACGAACGAACGCGACATCGCCACCGCCATCGACATCGCACGCGACCTGAAGGTGCCGGTGCTCGCGCGCGGCGGCGGCACCAGCCAGTGCGGCCAGACCACGGGCGCGGCGCTGGTGATCGACAACAGCAAGCACTTCCGCAAGGTGCTCGATGTGAACGTGGAAGAGGGCACCGCAACGGTCGAGCCGGGCCTGGTGCTCGATCACCTGAACGCGCAGCTCAAGCCGCACGGGCTCTGGTACCCGGTCGACGTGTCGACCAGCGCGCAGGCCACGCTGGGCGGCATGGCGGGCAACAACTCCTGCGGCTCGCGGTCCATCGCCTACGGCAACATGGTGCACAACGTGCTGGGCGCGAGCGCGTGGCTGTCGAGTGGCGAGCTGGTCGAGTTCGGTCCGGTCGGCACGCTCGGCGCGCGCGCGGCCGGCATTGCGCAGTTCGTGCACGGGCTGGCGCAGGAGCATCGCGACGCCATGGCGCAACACTGGCCCAAGGTGATGCGCCGCGTGGCGGGCTACAACCTCGACATCTTCGACAACCAGAGCGAGCGGCCCTACACCGCCGACAGCAGCGTGAACCTTGCGCACCTGCTGATCGGCGCCGAAGGCACGCTGGCCTACACGCGCAGCCTGAAGCTCAAGCTCGCGCCGCTGCCGCGCGCCAAGGTGCTGGGCATCGTGAACTTCCCGACCTTCCATGCGGCCATGGATGCGGCGCAGCACATCGTGAAGCTCGGGCCGACGGCGGTGGAGCTGGTCGACCGCACGATGATCGAACTGAGCCTGGCCAATCCGGCGTTCAAGCCGACGGTGGAGACGGCGCTGATCGGCAAGCCCGCCGCCATCCTGCTCGTCGAGTTCTCGGGCGCCGACAAGGCCGCGCTGCTGCCGCAACTGAAGCAGCTGGTCGAACTGATGGGCGACCTCGGCCTGCCCGGCAGCGTGGTCGAGATGGCCGACGACGCGCGGCAGAAGAACCTGTGGGAGGTGCGCAAGGCCGGCCTCAACATCATGATGAGCCTCAAGGGCGACGGCAAACCCGTGAGCTTCATCGAAGACTGCGCCGTGCCGCTCGAGCACCTGGCCGAATACACCGACGGGCTGACCGAGGTGTTCGCGAAGTACGGCAGCCGCGGCACCTGGTACGCGCACGCCTCGGTCGGCACGCTGCATGTGCGGCCGATTCTCGACATGCGCGCCGACGGCGGCGCCAAGATGCGCGCCATTGCCGAAGAGGCCAGCGCGCTGGTGCGCAAGTACAAGGGCGCGTTCAGCGGCGAGCACGGCGACGGGCTGTGCCGCGGCGAATGGATCGAATGGCAGTTCGGGCCGGCGATCAACGAGGCCTTTCGCGCGATCAAGCAGCAGCTCGACCCCATCGGGCTGTTCAACCCCGGCAAGATCATCGACCCGCCGCGCATGGATGACGGCGCGCTGTTCCGCTTTGCGCCACCCACGGCGCCCAAGCCCTACCGCCGCATCGAACTGAAGCCGGTGCTCGACTGGTCGGGCTGGAACGTCAACGCCGACCCCGTGACCGAGCTGACCACCGCGCCCGGCACCGGCGGCGACAGCACCGGCGGCCTCGCGAAGGCTGTCGAGATGTGCAACAACAACGGCCACTGCCGCAAGTTCGACGCCGGCACCATGTGCCCGAGCTACCGCGTGACGCGCGACGAGCAGCACCTGACGCGCGGCCGCGCCAACACGCTGCGCCTGGCGCTGTCGGGCCAGCTCGGCGCCGATGCCTTCACCAGCGAAGCCATGCACGAGACCATGGACCTGTGCGTCGGCTGCAAGGGTTGCAAGCGCGACTGCCCGACGGGTGTCGACATGGCGAAGATGAAGGTCGAGTTTCTCGACCACTACAAGAAGCGCCACGGCCACACGCTGAAAGACAAGCTGGTCGCCTACATGCCCGACTACGCGCACCGCGCCAGCCGCATGCCGTGGCTGCTGAACCTGCGCAACCGCGTGCCGGGTGCGGCGTGGCTGGGCGAGAAGATGCTGGGCTTTTCAGCCAAGCGCTCGCTGCCCGAATGGCGCACCGACACCTTCTGGCGCGGCAAGGACACGGTGGCCGCCGGCTTGTTTTCCGATCAGGCCTCGGTGCTGGCTGCTGCAGCGCGCGGCGAGAAGGTCGCCGTGCTGTTCGTCGACACCTTCAACGGCACTTTCGAAAGCGAGAACGTCTTTGCAGCCGCACGCGTGCTGCACGCCGCAGGCTATGCGCTGCACACGGTGGAGAAGGGCGGCG
This sequence comes from Variovorax sp. EBFNA2, assembly GCF_033802765.1. Classification (NCBI taxonomy): domain Bacteria; kingdom Pseudomonadati; phylum Pseudomonadota; class Betaproteobacteria; order Burkholderiales; family Comamonadaceae; genus Variovorax; species Variovorax sp. EBFNA2. The sequence continues at coordinate 3,238,463 of NZ_CP138496.1, read as the reverse complement.
GGCACCACTGCTGCGGCCGGACCTTCCTGGCCAGCGGCATGGTGGACGAGGCCAAGGTGCGCGCCGGAGCGCTGATCGACGCGCTGCTGCCGCTGGCACAGGCAGGCGTTCCCATCGTCGGGCTCGAGCCCTCGTGCCTGCTCACGCTGCGCGACGAAACGCTGGTGATGGGCTTCGGCGACAAGGCGCAAGTCGTCGCGAAGCAGGCGCTGCTGTTCGAGGAGTTCATCGCCCGCGAACGCAAGGCCGGCCGCTTCGAACTCGCGCTGAAGCCGGCCACCGCGCCCATCCTGCTGCACGGCCACTGCCACCAGAAGGCCTTCGGCGCGGTGACTCCGATCATGGAAGTGCTGAAGCTGATTCCGGGCGCCGAGCCCGAGCTGATCGAGAGCTCATGCTGCGGCATGGCCGGCAGCTTCGGCTACGAGGCGAGCCACTTCGAGGTGTCGATGCAGATGGCCGAGGCGAGCCTGCTGCCCGCCATTCGCGCCAGGCCCGATGCGATCGTGGTGGCGGACGGCACGAGCTGCCGGCACCAGATCGAAGATGGGGCGCAGCGCGAGGCGGTGCATGTGGCGGTGCTGTTGGCGCGGCACATGGTGCTCTGAGGCCGCTGAGGCTTTCTTCTTCGGAACTCAAAAGGGTGGAGAGACCACCTGGCGCCAGCTGCGGCGCCAGGTTCGCGAATCCGAGCAGCCATCGCCGGCTTTCTGCGTGCCGCCCACGCCGGTCAGGAAGCCGGTTTCGTTGGTGCAACTGGTCCTGGGCTTGCCGTCCGGATGGCCCTCGTTGGGCTGGCCGACCATGTTGCGCGAGTTCACGTTGCCGCGCGTGAAGCCGCCGCCGGAGATCGAGACCACCGAGTACGCGTCGAAGCTGCCGTTGCCATCGACATCGAAGGAGTTCTTGTTCTTGCCGGTGAGCGCGTCCAGCACGTAGATGATGTTGGGCAGGCTGCCCGTGGCCGTGCAGGACTCGATGCCCTGCGCCTTGTCCTCCGGCAGGAAGGACGAGACGATCACGCTGCTGCCCAGGTTGGCCAGGTCGCCGACCACGCGCTCGCCGTTGAGCATGGCGCCGGGGTGGGTGATGGTGCCGAGGTTCAGCAGCCATCCCTTCTTGGTATTCCAGTCGACGGCGCTCGAGCTGAGCTGATAGAAGTTCTTCCCGCCTTCGAGGCCGGCACCCAGCTTGGCCAGGGGGGTGATGGTTTGTGCGACGAGATTCGAGGTCGTGAACGGGACGGCGCCGGTCTTGTCGTCGCCCCCGATCGGTGTCTGGTCCCAGATGCCGTACAGGGCCTGCTTCGTGGCCGGCATCAGCAGATCGTCTTCGTCCAGCAGGATGCCTGTGCCGATCACCACGATGGCGCCGCACGACGAGGTGGCGCTGTAGGTGCAGGTGCTGCCGTCGCCAGGGTGGACCTGCCATGCCGGGGCGGCGTAGATGGGCTGCGCCTTGCCGCCCGATGTGGTGAACAGCCGCCTTGGCACACTCGTCGTCAGCTTGGCGCTTCGCAGATCGAAACGCCACAGATTGCCATTGGCGTCGCCGGCGTACGCCGCCACGATGCGGCGGGTGGTGTCTCGCACTGCGACCACGCCGCCCAGGCCGCGGTTGCCGCCCGTGGCGCCGCTGCCGAACGCCGAGGGAAGTTCAACAAAGGCCTTCCTTTTTCCGGTGAGCGCCTCCACCACATACAGCCCGACCTTCTTGGTTTCCGGGTAGTGACCGTTGCCCGTCAACATGACCCAGGTGCCGTCGTCGAGTTGGCCCGCGGCAGGGTTGTTGGTGATGTGGGCCAGACCGAGGTAGTCGTTGTGCTTGTTGTTCACTTCCCAGAGAAAGTGGTTCTGCGTAGGCGTTCGGTTGGCGGTGTCCAAAGGCGACTCCAGGCCGTATATGAAGGGGCCCGCGCGCCCCCCTGTTCCGAGCACCAGTTGGCGCCATGTGTTCTTTCCAGCGACCGGGGTATCGCCAGCTTTGTCGTACACATCCTGCTCGACCAGCGGACCGTCGAGCGTGTAACGGAAACGGAAGTTCGGGTTGGCCAGATCGATCTGCGCGGCCATGGCGCCCTTGGGCATGAAGGCGGCCAGCTCGGTGCCGCCTGCCTCGTTCCTGGCGGCGTTCAGCACATGGACCTTGCCGTTGTTGGTGGCGGCAAAGATGGTGGGCGCTTGCGTGGTCTTGAGCGCCTTGTAGGCCACGTAGCTGTCCTTGCCATCGACCGAACTGAGCGCTGCGCCATAGCCCATGTCGAAACGTCCGCCCACGAACACCGGCGGCGAGTTGACGGAGGCGCCGATGGGCTGCTTGCGCAGCCGGTAAACCGTGCCGTCGATAGCTTTCTGCGGGTCCTGTCCCAGCATGTAGCGGACAAAGCTCTCATCGCTGGCTTGCTGCTTGTCGGCATTCAGCAGGGCCTGCAAGTCGGTGGGCAGATTGCTCAGCTTCGTGCCGTGGGTGAGCGAAGTGCGCAGGGCCGTGGCAGGCGTGTTGGGGTCGTAGTTCGACAACGCGAAGATCGTTCGCTTGTCGACGGTCGGCATCCTGGCATTGGCGGACCAGGCTGGCTTCGGCTTGCCTGCCTCGATCGTCCTGTAGCCGCCATTGGCATCCAGCTCGAAGGCCTTGATGTCGCCGCTGTTGTCCGCTGTCTGGTACTCGGTCGTGTACTTGTACTGGCCTTCCAGCGTCTGGAACTCGTTGCTGTTGCCTGACACCGCCACGCCCGCGTCGTTGCCGGAACCGACCATGCTGCTCAAGGCGTTGTCGAGCGCGCGGCGCACGTCGTCGCCCGAGTACACGCTGTAGGCACGGCCGCCGCCGGTGAAGCCTGCACGGATGAAGTCGTCGACGCGCCGGGCGGTGTCCGCATCCGTGGTGCCCGTATTCAGATTGCCGGTTGCCCACTGCGGCGGCGTCACCGGGTTGCCGGCGAGCCAGTCGTTGTTGTACTTTTCGATCTGGCCCCAATTCAATCCAGTGCTCTTGCCCTCTCCGGACGGCGTCAGGCCCCAGCCAATGGTGAACGTGGTCATGTTCTGCCAGAACGTGGGGTTGTGCTGGCCTTCCATTGTGGGAACGTTGTTGGCCAGGGCACCGGAAAAATCCGTGTGCCAGAAGTAGCGGGCCGTCAGGTCGGCGAAGCCGTTGCTGCTGCTGCCACCGATGTAGGGGATATAGAGATTCCTGGCGCGCAGTTTTTGGGCCAGATCCGCACTGTCGTAGCCGATGGCGCCTTTCGGGTCGTACTGAAACTTCGTCGCGTTTCCGGAGGGCGTGCCGTCATAGTTGATGCTTCCCGCGGTGGCTGCGTAGCGCGTGTCGATCTCTTGGGCAGTGCCCGCGTTCCAGGCGCCATCGGACAGCACGATGGCGTAGGCACGCCTGCAACTCAGTTCGCCGCTCGTCAGGTCGTTGGGATCGTTTTTCCAGGGACTGCTCAGTGGGGCCGAGGTGATGGACGTCGTTACGTTGCCGGCATAGTAGTTGGCGGCGAGCACAAGGGCGTTGTGGCTCGGTGTTCCTCCTCCCGGGTTGATGCCGTAGATCCATTCGTAGAAATTGGTTTTCCATTTCCTCCCGGTGGCGCCCGCTTCGTCCCTGAAGTAATTGACGCCACTCACGATGCTCGACGCCTTGCTTCCGCCGTTGTTGTATTGCGTGTAGCCCACCCTGAACTTGTTGTCGTAGCTTTGCATCGCCAAGCCCAGCGCGCTACTGACCGCAAGCGCGCGAGAGCGGTACCACTCGTACCAGTTCGCGATGTTCTGGCGCTCCAGCGCTGCAGTGCACTCGGTGGTACTCCCGCAGTCCGTTCGTTTGTGCCCCGCGGGCAGTGGAACGGTGCCTGTGTCGGACGACTGAATGATGCGGACAGTCCTGTTGGCCTCAATGGAGCAGATGTCGCTTTTGCACAGGACGTAGGTGAATTTCTTTGCGCCTGCGGTCCATCCGGTTTCGTGCTGAGGCTTGGAATTATTTGACGATTGGTTGTCCACGAAAGTGGTCGAATTGATTTGCTTGCTGCGGTCTGCGTTGACCCTGGCAGCGTAGGTGATGGCCGGGTTGTAGTACTGGGTGTTGACGCTGCTGGATCGCATGGCATACCAGCCGTACCTGGTCCCGCAATTCCATCCACTTTTTGGGCAGTTGTCGTCGACCGCATACCCGTCCTGAGCTTCGAAGTCCATCGATCCCGAGTTGTCCAGCACAAACATCAGGTTGGGCTTGGCGCCCGGCACGGCGTTGTAGAGCGGGGTCTGGCTCGGTGTGGTGGCGGCGAGCGCGCCGCCGAGGGGCAGGAGCACCGCACCCAGAGCCGCAGCGAGGCCGGCAAACGCCCGTCCCATGCGCGAGGCTGTGGCAGAGGCGGGAACAAGAATGTGGCGCGTGGTGGTCATGCGATCTTCCCTGGCGTTCGGAGGAGGAGGAGCTTCGTGCGGGTAGGGCATGCGTGGTTCACCGCCAGCAATCTTTGGCCCCAAGGCCCGTGGCCTGGTTTGTGACGCCCTTGGCCCCCAGGCTGTTCAAGGTCTGCGTGCCGCACCTATCGCCGCTCATGCTTCCGGTGCCTGTGGCCTTGAGGGTGTAGGAGGGCGGGTTGTCGCGCGCGACCACGGAGAAGGTGTAGTTGGCGGCGGCGCCCGATCGGGGCGACTGGCGCAACGCGGCGGGCAGCATGCTGTCGGTGCCGATCTTCTGTTCGGCTTCGACGGCGATCTTTCCTGCGACGGCGGTGTAGCGGTCGTTGGCTGAGTAGTAGCGCTGCATGTACTGGGCGGCTTCCATCAGGAGGCCCTGGGCCTCGGCGCGCTTGGAGCGGCGCACGTGTTCCTGGTAGTTCGGCAGCGCAATCGCCGCCAGGATGGCGACGATCGCGACGACGACCATGACTTCGATCAGCGTGAAGCCGTGGTCGGCGCGAGGGGAAACGGAAGGTGGGTGTGTCATGGCGAGGAGGGGGGCATAAGGTCATTTGTCGCGTGTCAGCACGGACTGCAGCCATGCTTCGGCGCCCTGCGTGGCTTTCCCGGTCGTGCCGTCGAAACTGGCGTTGTTGGCGAAGCCCCGCGCGGTGATCAGGTATCCGGTCAGCTGGGGCGTCGAGGTCGTCGCAATCTTCTGGACGAGGCAGCGCGGTTGAATCTCCAGCTGCACGGCGTCGACCTGGGTGCCGGTGGACTTCTTGTTGATGTAGTCCTTCGGAACGAGGATCGCGCTGTTGCCGACCCAGCTGCTGCTGTCGCGCCATGCCGCGCCCACATCGAACTCCGAGCCGATGGTGGTCGCAATGATCCGGGCGCGCATGCCGGTGGTGCCGTACTCGGTGTAGTCCTTGCCGTCGCCGTCAAACATGGCCACCTGCTCGCAAAAACGCAGCGCCGTCTCAGCCGCCTCGCGGGCGACTTCGGCCGAACGGATGCCGTTGATGCTGCGTTCGCTCTGCGTGGCATTGCGAATAGCGAAGGTGCCGACCAGCGAAAGAATCACGACCAGGATCAACGTGACGACCAGCACCACGCCGCGTTCGTTCGTGCCGGTGTTGCGGCGCACAGGAGGGGGCGGCTTCGTGTTCATGGGGTGATCATTCGGTTGCGCAGCAGCACCGTGGTGGTGAAGGTCCTGCGCAGGTAGCCATCGGTGCCGGTGTGGTCGGTGTTGTCGCATCGCTTGTAGGCAAAGCCGCCGGCAGGCACGTCGCGCACGGGCCGGTCGCTGCGCATCTGCAGGCACATGCGCACGCTCAGCACGCGGCCCCAGCGGTCTTCGGCGAGGTCGGCAAGGACGCCGCTGCTGACCTGGGCATCGACACCCGCGGCATCCAGGTACTTGACGATCTGATGCCGCTGCGGGTCGTAGGTGGCCGCGAGTTCGATGCTGGGCCGGTTGGCGACGCCATACAGGATCCGCATGCTCTCGACGTTGGCCAGCAGCGGCTGGGAGGTGCCGATCGCGTTGACGGCATCGCGCTTCTCCATGCCGCGGCAAGACAGCATGGGGGCTGTGCTCGCATCGGTCACCAGATAGCGGTTGTCGGCGAGTGCGTAGCTGCCCGGCGGGGTCGTGCCGGGTGCCGGCGTGGGAGGCGGGCTCACCTGCGACGCCGTGAGCGCGTTGATGCCGTTGCCCAGGCAGTTCGTCGCCAGCTTGGCATCGGTGCCCGTGGGCATGGTGTTGTCGGTGGTGGCTTCGTAACGGATGGCGATGGCGTCGCTGCCTTTGCCCGTGCACGAGAGCTTGTCGAAGGCGGCTGCGGCGTCGGTGAATGCGCCGTCGCAGCCGCGCACCGCAGATCCGGCGAAATTGCCCATCACTGTGGCGCCGCTGCCCGGGATGAGCTGCTGCGAATAGCCGGCCTGCTTGAGCTGCTGCTGGATCAGGTTGAGCGCAAGGATGCCGTCCTCGTTCAACTGCGTCTCGGCCTGCGACAGCTGGCTGCTGCGGCTGGAGGTCGAGAACGTGGACAGGGCGGCTGCCAGGATCACCAGTCCGATCGTCAGCGAGATCATCAGCTCGATGAGCGTGAAGCCGCGGGCCGGGTTGCGCATGCGCGAGGGAACAGCAAAGGCGGCACTCATAGCGTGATCCGGAAGTACATGCAGTTCACCTCTTCCGGGGCCGAGATGTTGGCGCCGGCTACGGGGCAGGTCTGGCGCTGCCCGAAGCCCGTGTCTTCGGCGATGGCGCTCCAGATCAGCCAGATGTTCAGCACGCGCGTGGCCGGCAGGCCGTTCACGCCGGAGGGCGCATCGACCAGTTCCGTGGTCACGTAGGCCGTGCCGCCCGGCAGCCTGTTCTCGACATTGGTGAGCCACTGCGCCAGATCGTAGGTGGCAATGGCCGCCCCGCAGGTGTTGACCGGTTTGTCGGGAACGGAGGTGTCGATCTTGCAGGCGACGGGCAGCGTGGTGGGGTCGGTGGATGCCGCCTCTCGCACACTGGCGTTGTAGGCCTTGGTGTGGGCGTAGCCGGCAAAGCCCGCGAGGTTGGCGCGGGCGCGCTCCGCGTAGTCGTTCACGAGGCTCAGTCCGGTGGCGCGCATGCGCGAGAACTGGTTGTACTTGAGGGCCGCCGACGTGAGCCCCGCCATGCCGAACAGGGCGATGGCCAGCACCACGATGGCCACCAGTACCTCGATCAGCGTGGCGCCGCGTTGTGTGGGGTGCTTCATTCGTCGTTGCCCGAGCAATCGACGCCATCCGCTGCATGGCGGATTCGCCCCGGCTTGCTGATGCACAGAGTCCTGCGCGCCCACGGGGTGGTGACGAGCGTGTCGAAGCCGGGGGCCTCGACGGCGACGCTGTTGCTTCCCGAGCTCACCAGGCCGTTGGGCAGGAAGACGAAGTCTGCGGCTTTGCCCAGCGTGATCTTCGCGATGCCGGGCAGTGCGCTCTGTCGCAGCAGCAGCTCGTCGCCCGCCGATTCCGAATAGGCGGAGGCCGCGTCGCGGTCGTTGTTGACGAAGACGATCCAGCCAACCGCGAAATCCCTGGCGCCTGCACCGGTTTCGCAGCCGACCGTGGTTCCCGCGCGCAATTGGCAGACGATGACGGGGCGCGCACGCGCGATGGCTTCGGTGCGTGCGGTGCGCAGCGAGCCTGTCAGCGCATTCACCGTATTGGACAGCCGCCACTGCACGATGAAGCGCGTCATCGACGGAGCCGCCAGCCCGAGCAGGATCGCCAGGATCGCGAGCGTGACCATCAGCTCGATGGCCGTCAGTCCCCGCTGGTTGCGCAGCCTCGTCGGCCGCGAAGAATCGCGTCGCCTCATGTGCATTTCCTCCCTGTCGTTCTGGAATGTCAGCCGACAACTTCTGGGCGCGAGACTAGTGGCCGATGCACATGTCCGACAACGGCTTGCCGACGTTCGGTCCGTTCGAAACGATGAGCGGAAAGGCCTCGAAGCGCCGAATCAAAGTCCGGTATTTCGGGGTGTTTGGCCGGTACTTTTCCTCTTCTGCGGAAGAGGGTTTCAAGCGCTTGTTCGCGCCTCGTTTTTCAACCTTCAATCACAATGCTTCGATGACTGCCGCATCCCTTGTCGAACCCGGCTTTGCCTTGTTCCCGACCGCCATCGGCGTCTGTGCGCTGGCGTGGGGTCCGCAAGGGCTCGTCGGCGTGCAACTGCCTGAAGAGCGGGGCGAAGCCGCGACGCGTGCGCGCATGCGCCGGCGCTTTCCTGACTTGGAGGAAGCCCCACCGTCGCAGCATGCGCAGCACGCCATCGCGGGCGTGCAGGCGCTGCTCGAAGGCGCGACCGACGACCTGTGCGATATCGCGCTCGACATGCGCGGCGTGTCCGAATTCCATCAGCGCGTCTATGCGATCGCGCGGCGCATTCCGCCGGGGCAGACGCGCACCTACGGAGAGGTGGCCGAAGAACTGGGTGACAAGGGCCTCTCGCGCGCGGTCGGCCAGGCCATGGGCCACAACCCCTTCGCGCCCGTCGTGCCGTGCCATCGCGTGCTGGCTGCGGGCAACAAGCCGGGCGGCTTCTCGGCGGGCGGCGGCGCGTTGACCAAGCTGCGCATGCTCGACATCGAAGGCGCCACGCCGAGCGGAACGCGCTCGCTGTTCTGAGCGGCAAGGCTCAGGCTGCCGGCACGGGCAGGCGGTGCAACCCCGCAATGCGTGAGCCAAAGATGATCGCGGCCTGCAGCACAAAACCCGCGAGCGCCAGCAGCAGGCAGGCGGGCTCGCCCCACATCGCACCGGCTACGCCGCCGAGCGCCGCACCCACGGGGCGCGCGCCTGCATTCACCGTCAGGAACACCGCCGATACCCGGCCCAGCATCGCCGAGGCCGTCACGCTCTGGCGCAGCGTGGTCGAGGCGATAACCCAGACCATCGGCCCCGCGCCGAACAGGAAGAACGAAAGCGCGGCCAGCGACGCGCTCGGCACGAGGAGCGTGGCCGCCATCGTCGCGGCTGCGGCGACCGCCACCGCCGGCCCGACCTGGATCGCGCGCCCGAAGGGCAGCCGCGCTGTCACGCGCGAAGTCAGCAGCGCGCCGACGACCATGCCCGCGCCGTACATCGCGAGCGTGAAGCCGACGGCCTGCGCGCCGAGGCCGAGCACGCGCACGGCATAAGGCACATAGCCCGCCTGCAGCACGAACCACGAGATGTTGAAGACCGCACCGGTCATCAGCATGGGCCGCAGGAACGCGTGCTGCCAGACGAAGCGCGCGCCGTCGTGTACGTCGCGCAGCGGATGGCGTGACGGGGCCGCGGGGCGGGGCGCTTCGTTCAGGCGCAGCAAGAGGCCCACGGCCGCCACCGACAGCACCGCCGCCAGCACGAAGGCCGACGAGGCGCCGGCCGATGCGACGAGCGCGCCCGCGAGCGCAGGCCCGGCCGTGAAGGCGGCACTGCGTGCCAGTTCCAGTCGACCGTTGGCGAGCGCCAGCGCGTCGCGCGGCACAAGGGCTGGCACCAGCGCGGGCGCCGCGACGCTGAAGCCCACGGTGCCGACCGCGCCGAGAAACCCGAGCACAGCCAGCCCGCCGATGCCGAGCGTCGACGACAGCACCATGCCGAGCAAGGCCAGCAGCGACACGGCACGCAGCCCCTCGGCCCACACCATCAACCGTCGGCGCGACATGCGGTCCGCGAGCAGCCCCATCGGCAGCGAGACCAGCAGGAAGGGCAGCGTCTGCACCGCCGCAAGAAACCCGATCTCGCCGGGCCCGGCACCGAGCGCGAGCACGGCCACCAGCGGCACGGCCGCGAGGCTCAGTTGTTCGGCGGACTGCGCCGCGAGGTTGGCCCACGCGAGGTGGGAGAAGGAGCGGGGAAGGGGCGAGGGCATGTGGCGGAACACGAAAGCAAAGACTGCATCGTGCGTTCCGCACCCCTCTGTCGCTGGCCGTTTACGGACGCGGAAGCGTCAGCCCGAGTTCATCTGCTCGAACCACCCGGCAACGCACACCGCTTCGGGTGCCGCGTCAGGCGCGAGGCCGTAGTAGTAACGCTCCAGCGTCATCCGCAACGCAGGCAACGGCGACTGCAGTCGCCCCGACGCCAGGTCATGCGCCACCAGCGAGGTCGGCGCCAGCGCAATGCCCAGCCCGTCGACCGCGGCCTGCAGCACGAAGTGCAGGTGATCGAACTGCAGCTGCCCGGCCGGCCGCGCGCGCGGTGCGCCGACCTGCTTCTTCCAGCCGTCCCAATCGTCCTTGCGCGTGCGCGCCGACAGCAGCACATGCGAGGCGAGGGCGCGCAGGTCGGGCAGCGGCTGCGTCTTGAACAGCGCGGGCGCACCGACCACCAGCACCTCGTCTTCGAGGAAGGGCCGCACCTTGATCGACGACGGCCAGCCCTCGAGGCCGCGGCGCACGGCGATGTCGAAGCTGTCGGCCGCCTGCTCGGGCATGACGGTGCTGGTGACGACCTGCGGCTCGATGTCGGGATGCCGTTCCACGAACGACGGCAGACGGGGAATCAGCCAGCGCACGGCGAACGACGGCCGCACGTTGATGCGCACCGCACGCGCCGGCCCCTGCAGCTGCAGCGCACGCGCCGCCGCATGGATCTGCGCGAGCGCGGGTTCGGTCTCCGCAAAGAACTGCTGGCCCTCGGGCGTCAGCGTGACCTGCCGGATGCGGCGCTCGAACAGCGCCACGCCCAGGCAGGCTTCGAGGCTCTTGATCTGTCGGCTCACCGCGCTGTGCGTCACATGCAACTCGACCGCGGCGCGCGTGAAGCTCAGGTGGCGGGCCGCCGCCACGAAGGCACGCACGGCATGAAGGGGCGGTTCGCGAAGCGGCATGCGTGCGATTTTCTCACGCATGCCGCGCGGGAATGTCGGTTGTCGGCGGGTGGCGCGAGCGGGCACGATACGGGCTCGATGTCCGCCGCACCACCGCCTTCCCCCACGGTTCCCGCCCGATCCACCGACCTGGATTCCCGCCACGCCGCCATGGCGCTCGGCCTGTCGCTGCCGGCCGATGTGGTGCTGTACCTGCTGCTGCCCATGTACGCGTCGCAGTTCGGCGTTTCGCTGGCCGAGGTCGGTCTGCTGCTCGCGGCCAACCGGCTGGTGCGCATCGCGGGCTACGGCTGGGTGGCGCGTTTCTATGCGCGCCATGGCGACCGGGCGAGCTGCACGCTGGCTGTGGTCGCTGCCGCGTGCTGCGGGCTGGGCTACGCCACGCTCTCGGGTTTCTGGGCGCTGCTGCCGTTGCGGTTGACCTGGGGCCTGTGCTTTGCGGCGCTCAATCTGTCGACGCAGGCCCTGGCCACGGCCGACCCGATCGGCGCCGCGCGGCGCAGCGGGCGGTCGCGCGCCTTCATCGCGACCGGGCCGGTGTTGGCGTTGCCGCTCGGCGCGCTGCTGGCGTACACGGTCGGGCCGCGCGCGATCTTCGGCGTGCTGGCGGTGGTGTCATTGCTCGCGCTGCTCGTCACGCGGCGGCTGCCGTCGAAGCCGCATCACAGTGCGACATCGACGGTCGCGACGCGGCGCTTCTCGCGGCCGAATGCGCTGGACGGCTGGTCCTTCATGGAAGGGCTGGCGCTCGACGGCCTCTTCATCGTCGGCCTCTCATACCTCGGCAAGGACCTGCTGCCCGGTGGCGCGGTGATCGTGGCCGGCGTGCTGATGGCGCTGCGCTACCTCGCGGAAATCTTTCTCGGGCCGGTGGGCGGGCGCATGGCGGAGCATTTCGGCGCCGAGCGCCTGCTCGTGACCCTGTCGCTGGTGACGTCGCTCGCGCTCGTGGGCTTCGGCCTGGGCTGGCTGTGGAGCTGTGCGGCGCTGATCGTGGTGCTGCGCGCGCTGCAGCTGCCGCTCTTGCCGCCCATCGTGGCGCGTCGCACGCCCGGGCCGGAGCGCGTGCGGGCGCTCGCGGCCCGCGCAATCTGGCGCGACATCGGCGCGGGTGCCGGGCCGTTGCTGGCCGGCGTGCTGCTGCCCATTGCTTCGGCGCCGTGGATCTACGGCACCGCCGCGCTGCTGCTGGCGGTTGCGGCACTCGCGTGCGTGCGGCGCGCCTCGGCACCAAACCCGATTCAGGAGAACATCGCCCCATGACCACCATCATCGACACCGTTGCGCAACTCGAAGCCCTGTTCGGCCAGCCCGGCGAGGCCTCGCTCAAGAAAGAGGTGCCATACCTGCACCCGAGCTATCAGGCGCTGATTGCCGCATCACCGTTCGCGGTGCTCGCGACCCTCGGCCCCGGCGGGCTCGATGCCTCGCCACGCGGCGACGCCCCGGGCTTCGTCGCGGTGCAGGACGAGAGGACCTTGCTGCTGCCCGAACGGCGCGGCAACAACCGCATCGACAGCCTGCGCAACATCGTGACCGACCCGCGCGTGGCCTTGCTGTTCCTGATCCCGGGCGTGGGCGAAACGCTGCGCGTGAACGGACGCGCACGCATCACCGCAGCGCCCGAATTGCTGGCGCGCTTCGCGGTGGAAGGGCGCATGCCGCAGTGCGTGATCGAGATCAGCGTCGAGACCGTGTTCTTCCAGTGCGCCCGCGCCATCCAGCGTTCGAAGCTCTGGGCGCCGGTGCCGGAAGACGAACCGCGCACGGTGCCGACGCCGGGCGCCATCCTTTCCGCGCTGACCGATGCGGCCTTCGACGGCGTCACGTACGACCGCGAACTGCCCGCGCGGCAGCGATCAACGCTGTACTGAACACGGCGCCGTACCGCCCGGTAGAACGAATGCACTAGCGGCGAAAGCCGCCGACCCCACGCCTGCACCGATTGCGAGCCTTCGCCACAATCGACCCGATGCGTTCTTCTCCGTTCTTCAAAATGGCCCTGCTGCTGGGCCTGCTCTCCGCCATCGGGCCTTTCGCGATCGACATGTACCTCCCGGCTTTGCCTGCCATCGGGCAGAGCCTGCATGCGGACATCGGCGCGGTGCAGATGAGCCTCACCGCCTTCTTCCTGTCGCTCGGCGCGGGGCAGCTGCTCTACGGCCCGATCTCCGACATGGTCGGGCGCAAGCCCCCGCTGTATGCCGGGCTGGTGCTGTTCGCGCTCGCCAGCGTGGGCTGCGCGTTGGCGACCGACATCCAGACGCTGATTGCGTTGCGCTTCGTGCAGGGCCTGGGCGCGGCCGCCGGCATGGCGATTCCGCGCGCCGTGGTGCGTGACCTGCACACCGGCACCGACGCCGCGCGGCTCATGTCGCTGCTGATACTGGTGTTCAGCGTGTCGCCGATTCTTGCGCCGCTCGCGGGCAGCGTGGTCATCGCGTTCACCGGCTGGCGCGGCGTGTTCTGGGCCGTCACCATCGCGGCGGTGGCGGGCCTGGCCATGATGGTCAAGCTGCTCGACGAAACACGCCCGGCCTCGGAGCGCGTCGAAAGCAGCCTGGGCAGCGCGCTGTCCGCCTACTGGCTGCTGCTGCGCGACTGGCACTACCTCGGGCTGGTGTTCATCGGCGGCTTCGCGATGGCGGGCTTCTTCACCTACCTGGCGAACTCGTCGTTCGTGATGATCGACCACTACGGCCTGTCGCCCGCGATGTACAGCGTGGCCTTCGGCGTGAACGCGGCGGCCTTCATTGCGGCCTCGCAGTTCACGGGCTCGCTGGGCGAGCGCTACGGGTTGGTCAACCTCGTCAAGTTCGGCGTGGTCTGCTGCGGCGTGGCGATGGTCGCGATGTTCGTCTACTTCGCGATGGGCGGCGACAACCTCTGGGTGCTGATCGTCCTGTACTTCATCGCCTCGGGCTTCATGGGCCTCGTGATCCCGACCACCGGCGTGCTGGCGCTCGAGATGCACGGCGCCATTGCCGGCACGGCCTCGGCGCTGCTGGGCACGCTGCAGATGCTGACCGGCGCGCTCGCGATGGCGGTGGTGGGCCTGTTCTCCAACGGTCGTCCGCTGCCGATGGTGGCGGGAATGGCCGCCGGCGCGCTCATCGCGCTGGTGCTGACCTGGCTCACGCTCGGCGGTGTGCGCTCCGAGCCGACCGAGGGCAGGGCGCAAGGAGCCTGACATGCCGGCAGCCGCGACAGCAAGCGACGCCAAGCCGCTTCCCCTCGACGGCTTGGCCGCGCCCGCGCGGGGCTGGGCGATGCTGGTCATCATCCTCGGGCTCACGGTGTCGGTGCTCGACGGCACCATCGTCAACCTCGCGCTGCCGGGCATCGCGCGCGAGCTGCAGGCCACGCCGGCGCAGGCGATCTGGGTGGTCAACGCCTACCAGATCGCCACGCTGGTGATGCTGCTGCCGCTGGCATCGCTGGGCGACCTCGTGGGTTACCGGCGCGTGTACCTCGTGGGCATGGCGGTGTTTACGGTGTCGTCGCTGGCCGCGACCTTTGCGAACTCGCTCGGCACGCTGATCGCGTCGCGCGCGCTCCAGGGGTTGGGTGCGGCGGGGATCATGAGCGTCAACGCGGCGCTGGTGCGGCTCACGTACCCCTCGGCACAGCTGGGCAAGGGCATGGCGATCAACTCGCTGGTGGTTGCCACCTCGTCGGTGGCCGGGCCTTCGGTGGCGGCGGCGATCTTGTCGGTGGCGTCGTGGCCGTGGCTCTTTGCCATCAACGTGCCGCTGGGCATCGTCACCTTCGCGCTGGGCATGCGGGCGCTGCCGTTCAACCGCTCGGCGCCGGCGGCGGGCGCGCGCTTCTCGCTGCTCGACGTGACGCTCAACGTGCTGATGTTCTCGCTGGTGTTCCTGGGCGTCGACCAGCTGGGCGTGCGCGAGGGCGGGGTGCAGGCCGCAGGCACGCCGTGGTTGGCCTGGGCCACGCTGTTGGCCGGGCTGACTGTGGGCTTTGTCTATCTGCGGCGCCAACGCAAGCTGGCGGTGCCGCTCTTTCCCATCGACCTGCTGCGCATTCCGGTGTTCGCGCTGTCGATGGGCACGTCGGTGGCCGCGTTCTGCGCGCAGATGCTGGCCTACATCGCGCTGCCGTTTTTGCTGCTCGACGTGTACGGCCGCAGCCACATCGAGGCCGGGCTGCTCATCACCGCATGGCCGCTGGCCATCGTGGTGATGGCGCCCATCGCCGGGCGGCTGATCGGGCGCTATCCCGACGGGCTGCTCGGCGGCATCGGCCTGGGTCTGCTGGCCGCCGGCCTTGCGCTGCTGGCGGCGCTGCCGGCGCATCCGGGCAATGCCGACATCGCCTGGCGCATGGCGCTGTGCGGCTTGGGCTTTGGCCTGTTCCAGTCGCCCAACAACCACACGATCGTGAGCTCGCCGCCCGCGCACCGAAGTGGTGCGGCCAGCGGCATGCTGGGCACGGCGCGGCTCACGGGGCAGACGCTGGGCGCCGTGGTGCTGGCGGCGGTGTTCAGCATCTGGAGCCCACACGGCGGACATGGTCCGGTGGTGGCGCTGGTGCTGGCGGCGGGCTGCGCGGCGGTGGCTGCGGTTTTCAGCAGTCTGCGGCTGAAGACGACAAGCCCGCACGCCTGAATAAGGTAGGGTACGGCCTCATGAAGGAAGTACCTGACACCGTGGTCTGCCCCGGCTGCGACGCGGTCTATGCCCGTGCGCCGCTGGCGCCGCGCGACGTGGCCGAGTGCCCGCGCTGCGGCACCGAGCTCGACCGCCACCCGGGTGCGCAGCAGCGGCGCATCCTGCCGCTGACGGTCGCCAGCCTGATCATGTTCGCCATTGCCAACCTGTTTCCCATCGTCGAGATCGAGCTGCAGGGCCTGCGCAGCCAGACCACGCTGGCCGGCGCGGTGGTAGTGCTGAGCACCGAGGGCATGTCGCCGGTGGCGCTGCTGGTGCTGGCCACGACCATTCTCTTTCCGCTGCTGCAGCTGTGCATCCTGGCCTACCTGCTGATCCCGCTGGCCCGCGCGCACCGGCCCTGGGGTTTTGCGATGCTGGTGCGCATGATGCAGTCGCTGCGGCCCTGGGGAATGATCGAAGTCTTCCTGCTCGGCGTGCTGGTGGCGATCGTCAAGCTGTCGAGCATGGCGACGGTGGTGCCGGGGCCTGCGCTGTGGGCGTTCGTGGCGCTCACCGTGACGCTCACGGCGGTGCTGTCGTTCAACCCCGGCGCGTTCTGGGAAATGACCTTCCGTCAGGCCGATGAGGAAGATGCGGCCGCCGCCGCCGCGGCAGCAGGCGCGGGCGCAGAGGCGCCGGAGGTGCGCGCATGAACGTGCGCGGGCTGCCCGCCCGCCTGGCCTCGGCCCGCCCCTGGGAGGCGCAGGCCGACGACGAGCACGACCACGAGAACCCCGTGCCGACGGCCGCCGGGCTCGGTCTGCACGTCTGCCCGCACTGCACCGCCGTCTGGCGCGACGCTGAAGACGGCGACGCCTGCGCCCGCTGCGGCACGCACCTGCACACGCGCAAGCCGCAGAGCCTGAACCGCACCTGGGCCTTCCTGATCGCGGCCTGCATCATGTACATCCCGGCCAACCTGCTGCCGGTGATGATCACGCGCACGCTGTTCGGCGCGCAGTACGACACCATCCTGAGCGGCGTCATCTATTTCTGGGTGTCGGGCGCCTGGGGGCTGGCGGCCATCGTGTTCATCGCGAGCTTCCTGGTGCCGCTGTTCAAGCTGGCGGTACTGCTCTTGCTTGTGGTGCTGGCGCAGCGGCGCAGCAACTGGCGCCGCCGCGAGCGGGCCAAGCTGTATCACATCATCGAGATCATCGGACGCTGGTCGATGCTCGACGTGTTCGTGGTGTCGCTGCTCACCGGGCTGGTGCAGATCCAGGGCTTTGCGGTCATCACCGCGGGCGTGGGCATTGCGGCCTTCGGCGCGGTGGTGGTGCTGACCATGCTGGCGTCGCTGAGCTTCGACCCGCGCCTGACGTGGGACGGCCCGGTGCCGCAAGCCGACGCGGACGCAACCGAATTTGAAAGCAGGGAAGAAAAAATCGCATGAGTGAAGAAGACACGCAACCGCAAGACCGTCCGGCAGCGTCGGCCCCGCCCGCGCTGCCGAAACCCAAAGTGGCGCGCCGCCGCGAGTGGCTGCCCTCGCTGATCTGGCTGATCCCCATCGTCGCCGCGCTGGTCGGCGTGACGCTGGTGGCTCGCATCCTCATGGAGCGCGGCCCCGAGATCGTGCTCACCTTCAAGACGGCCGAAGGCCTCGAAGCCGGCAAGACCGCCGTGAAGTACAAGGACGTGCAGATCGGCCTGGTGCAGAGCCTGCGCCTGGCACGCGACCGCTCGCATGTGCGCGTGCTGGTGCAACTCAACAAGGAAGCCGAGGGCTTCACCTCGGCCGACTCGCGCTTCTGGGTGGTGCGGCCGCGGCTCGACACCTCGGGCATCTCGGGCCTGGGCACGCTGCTGTCGGGCGCCTACATCGGCGCCGACGCGGGCGTCGAGAAAGAAACGTCGGGCGAATTCACCGGCCTCGAAACGCCGCCCATCGTCACGCGCGGCGACTCGGGCCAGCAGTTTTTGCTGCGTGCGCGCGACGTGGGCTCGCTCGACGTCGGCTCGCCCGTGTACTTCCGGCGCATCAAGGTCGGGCAGGTGGCGGCCTACGAGCTCGACGGCGACGGCCGCGGCGTCACGCTGCGGGTGTTCGTGAACGCGCCATACGACAAGTTCGTCGGCATGAACACGCGCTTCTGGCAAGCCAGCGGCATCGACGCGCAGCTGAGCGCCAGCGGCTTCACGCTGCGCACGCAATCGCTGGCGACCATCCTGCTCGGTGGCATCGCCTTCCAGGCGCCCGACGACGCCATGGGCCCGCTGGCCAAGGAGAACACGGCCTTCGTGCTGGCGCAGGACGAAGCCACCGCCATGAAGGAGCCCGACGGGCCTTCGCAGACCTTGCTGATGTACTTCAACCAGTCGCTGCGAGGGCTGACGCCGGGCGCGCCGGTCGACTTCCGCGGCGTGGTGCTGGGCGAGGTGAAATCCATCGGCGTCGAGTTCGACCGCGCCGAGCGCGAGTTCCGCATGCCGGTGCTCGTGCAGATCTACCCCGACCGCCTGCGCCGCCGCGAGAGCGGGGCCGGTGCGCAGGGGGTGGAGTCGCGCGCGACGCAGCAGGAACGGCTGCGCTTCCTGGCCGAGAAGGGCCTGCGCGCGCAGCTGCGCAACGGCAACCTGCTGACCGGCCAGGTCTACGTGGCACTCGACTTCTTCCCGAAGTCGCCGCCCGCGAAGATCGACCTGTCGAAGAGCCCGATCGAGCTGCCGACCGTGGCCAACGGCCTGGACGAGATCCAGTCGCAGGTGCAGGAAATCGCGACCAAGCTCAACAAGGTGCCCTACGAGCAGATCGCCACCGACCTGCGCACCACGCTGGCCACGCTCAACAAGACGCTCACGAGCGCCGAGCAGACCGTCAGCCGCATCAACACCGACGTGACGCCCGAACTGGCCGCCGCCATGAAGGACGTGCGCAAGACCGTCAACACGGCCGAACGCACGCTGGCCGACGACTCGCCGCTGCAGCAGGACATGCGCCAGACCTTGCGTGAACTGACGCGCGCCGCAGGCTCGGTGCGCGTGCTGACCGACTACCTCGAACGCCATCCCGAATCGCTGCTGCGCGGCAAACCGGACGACAAGAAATGAAGACGACGACCTTCGCGCTCGCGTGTGCCGCCGCTGCGGTGCTGCTGGCAGGCTGCGCGAGCAAGCCCGACAACTACTACACGCTGGCGAGCCCGCCCGCGCTCACCGACGCCGCGCCGCGTGTGCCCAATGCGGCGTCGCCGACGTACATCGAACTCGCCCCCGTGGCCGTGCCCGAGCGGTTGGCGCGCCCGCAGATGGTGGTGCGCCGCCCGACCGGCGGCGTGCAGGTCGACGTGCTCGAGCAGCACCGCTGGGCTTCGTCGTTCGAGAACGAGTTGCGCGATGCGCTCGGCAGCGGCATCGCCGGCCGGCTCGGCGCGCTCGACGTGACCCAGGGCGGCCGCCAGACCTCGCAGCCCGTGTGGCGCGTCGCGGTGCAGGTGCGGCAGTTCGACCTGGTGGACGGCGGGCGCGTGGACGCCGGCTTCAGCTGGACGCTGCGCCGCTCCGACGAAGCGCGCACTGTGGTGTGCCGGCTCGATGCGGGCGAGGCGACCGGCAGCGGCATGGACGCGCTGGCGCAGGGCGCGCAGCGCGTGACGGCAGCGGCTGCGGCGGCCATGGCGCGCAGCGTGAACGCAGCGCAGACCAATCCGAGCGCGACGGCGTGCGCGATCTGACGCGTTGCCTTTGTCTTTCTCCCTCCCCCTCTGGGGGAGGGCAGGGGTGGGGGCACGACGGCGCTCGAAAAAGCATGGCGCTCAGTTGGAAGACGCCCCCATCCCAACCTTCCCCCAAAGGGGGAAGGCGCAACACCGGCAACCCCTGAACCGGAGGCCCTATGGCACAGATCGGCAAAGCGCCCTGCGACGACACGCTGATCCTGCATGGGCCGAATCCACCCACGGAAGAGGGCGCCTGCCCCGAAGCCTCCAAGCCCTGGGTGCTCGCCGCGGCCATCGTCGGCTCGAGCATGGCCTTCATCGACGGCACCGTGGTCAACGTCGCGTTGCCGGCCATCCAGTCCGACCTGCACGCCACGGCGTTCCAGGCGCAATGGGTGGTCGAGTCGTACGCCTTGTTGCTCGCGGCGCTGTTGCTGGTGGGCGGCGCGCTCGGCGACCACTATGGAAGGCGGCGCATCTTTGCCATCGGCGTCGTCGTGTTCGCCCTGTCGTCGGTCGGCTGCGCGCTCGCGGCCGACGTGCAACAGCTCATCGCCGCACGCGCGATTCAAGGCATCGGCGGCGCGCTGCTCGTGCCGGGCAGCCTGGCGCTCATCAGCGCCTCGTTTCCCGAGAAGGAGCGCGGCAAGGCCATCGGCACCTGGTCGGGCTTCAGCGGCATCACCGCGGCGGTGGGGCCGGTGCTGGGCGGCTTTCTCGTCGATCACTTCTCGTGGATCTGGGCTTTTCTCATCAACGTGCCGATGGCGCTGCTCGTGCTGTGGATCGTGCGGCGTCACGTGCCCGAGAGCAAAGGCGCTGCGGCACGCGGCGGGCTCGACCTGTGGGGCGCGCTGCTCGCGACCGCGGGGCTGGGCGGCATCGTCTACGCCTTCATCGAGGCGCCGACGCAGAGCTGGCGTTCGCCGGCCGTGCTTGCGGCGCTGGCCATCGGTGTCGCGGGCAGCATCGGCTTCGTCGTCGCTGAACGCCGGGCGCGCACACCGATGTTGCCGCTGTCGCTGCTGCGCATCGGCAACTTCAGCGGCGCCAACCTGCTGACCTTGCTGCTGTATGCGGCGCTGGGCGGCGGGCTGTATTTCTTCCCGCTCAACCTGATCCAGGTGCAGGGCTACTCGGCCACCGTGGCCGGCGCGGCGCTGTTGCCGTTCATCTTCCTGATGTTCGCGCTCTCGGGCTGGGCCGGGCAGCTGGTCGATCGCTTCGGGCCGCGCCTGCCGCTGGTCATCGGGCCGGCCATCGCGGCGGTGGGCTTTGCGCTGTTCGCATTGCCGGGCGTGGGCGCGAGCTACTGGAGCGGCTTTCTGCCCGCGGTGGTGGTGCTGGGTTTCGGCATGACGGTGACGGTCGCGCCGCTCACCACCACGGTCATGAACGCGGTCGGTCCCGACCTTGCGGGCGTGGCCTCGGGCGTGAACAACGCGGTGTCGCGCGCGGCGGCGGTGCTGGCGATTGCGGTGTTCGGCGCCATCATGGCCTGGGCCTTCGACGCGGCGCTGGCCGAGCGGCTGCAGGCGATGGGCGCGTCGGACGAGGTGCGGTCTTTTCTCGCGTCCGAGCGCGACCGATTGGCCGCGGCCGGCGCACCACCGGGTGCCGATGCGGCCACTGCCGCTGCCGTGAAGCGCGCGGTGGCCGAATCGTTCGTCGCGGGCTTCCGCTGGGTGATGCTGCTGAGCGCCGGCCTGGCCGTGCTGAGTGCGGTGAGTGCCTGGCTGATGATCCGTCGCGCGCCCACAGCAAAGTCAGACAACAACAAGCCATGAGCCAGGAGACAAGCCCCCGATGGAAGCAGAAAACCCGGCCAACGCGCCGCATGTCGATGTCCTGATCGTCGGCGCCGGCCTCTCCGGCATCGGCGCCGCGTGCCACCTGCAGGCGCAGTGCCCGGGCCGCAGCTACGCGATCCTCGAAGGGCGCGAACGCAGCGGCGGCACCTGGGACCTGTTCCGCTACCCGGGCGTGCGTTCCGACTCCGACATGTACACGCTGGGCTACGTGTTCCGCCCGTGGACGCAGGCCAAGGCGATCGCCGACGGACCGTCGATCCTGGAGTACGTGCGCGACACCGCGCGCCAGCATGGCGTGGACGACAAGATCCACTACCAGCACCGCGTGGTGCGCGCCGCCTGGTCGAGCGCCGACGCCTGCTGGACGGTCGATGTGGAGCAGGGGCCCGACAAGCAGCTCGCGCAGTGGCGCTGCAACTTCCTCTTCCTGTGCAGCGGCTACTACCGCTACGAGGCGGGCTACACGCCCGACTTCGCCGGCATGGGCGACTTCAAGGGCCGCATCGTCCATCCGCAGCACTGGCCCGCCGACCTGGACCACAGCGGCCAGCGCGTGGTCGTGATCGGCAGCGGCGCCACCGCGATGACGCTGGTGCCTGCGATGGCGAAGACCGCCGCGCACGTCACGCTGCTGCAGCGCTCGCCGACGTACGTGGTGGCGCGCCCGGCCGAAGACCCGATGGCCAACCGCCTGCGGCGCCTGTTGCCGGCGATGGCCGCGTACCGCCTCACGCGTTGGAAGAACGTGACGCTCGGCATGCTGTTCTTCCGGCTCGCGCGGCGCAAGCCGGCGCGCGTCAAGCGCATGCTGCTGGGCGGTGTGAGCCACGCGCTCGGGCCGGGCTACGACATCGCCACGCACTTCACGCCGCGCTACAACCCATGGGACCAGCGCCTGTGCCTCGTGCCCGACGGCGACCTGTTCGCGGCACTCAACGCGGGCCGCGCCTCGATGGTCACGGACCACATCGACACCTTCACGCCCAAGGGCCTGCGACTGAAGTCGGGTCGCGAGCTCGAGGCCGACCTCATCGTCACCGCCACAGGCCTCGAACTGCAGGTGCTCGGCGGCATCGAACTGAGCGTGGACGGCCGCCGCATCGACCCCGCTACCACCTTCAACTACAAGGGAATGATGTACAGCGACGTGCCAAACCTGGCCTCGTCCTTCGGCTACACCAACGCCTCGTGGACGCTCAAGTGCGACCTGACCTGCGCCTACGTCTGCCGGCTGCTGAACCACATGCGCAAGCACGGGTGGCGCCAATGCACGCCGCACAACACCGGCCCCGATCTGTCGCCCGAACCGTGGATCGATTTCAGCTCAGGCTACGTGCAGCGCTCGCTCGACAAGTTTCCGAAACAGGGCGCGCATACGCCGTGGAAGCTGCACCAGAACTACCTGCGCGACATCTTCCTGCTGAGGCTCGGGCGCGTGGACGACGGCGTGATGGCGTTCTCGAATCGCGCGCGTTAGCGGCTGTTTCGTGACACGGCGATGTATAGCTCTGCTCAATACAACATCGAATATTTTTGAATTGGATCGATGGCAGGCGCCGGTGATTTACTCCGCCCGGCGTTGCACTCACCGTGCGAAAGACGGTGAGGCAGCTCCCGGGAATCACCCCACGACCCTGTGATGAGGAGACCTCATGAAGTCATCGATCCGTGCATCCCTGGCGGGCCTGCTGTTCGCAGCGCTTGCGGGCCATGCAAGCGCCGCCTCGCTGGACGCTTTCGCGACCACGTCGAACGCGGCCATCTCCGGCAACAACATCGAGAACCTGACGCAGTCGACGCCCGAGATGTGCGCGTCGGCCTGCCTGGGCGCGCCACGCGGCGCCTGGTGCGTCTCGTTCGACTACAACAAGACCAACCAGAGCTGCGACCTGAGCGACAAGCGCGCCGCCGACGTGGGCGGCCTGAAGACCGACTACGCCGGCAACCCCTATGACCACTACAGCCTCAAGCCCGATCCGCTGAAGCCTTTCGCGCACACGCCCAATGCGGCCATCAGCGGCTACAACGTCGAGGCCCTGCAGACCGTGACGCCTGCCGACTGCGCCAACGCCTGCACCGACGCAAGCCGCACGGCGTGGTGCAAGTCCTTCGACTACAACAAGACCCAGCAGCGCTGCGACCTGAGCGACAAGCGCGCCGGCGACGTGGGCGGCCTGAAGACCGACTACGCCGGCAACCCTTACGACCACTATTCGCTGATTGCGGGCGAGGGCATTCCCAACCCCGTGCCCGGCAACAAGCACATCCTGCTGATCGGCCTGGACGGTCTGCGCGGCGACGCCATCCAGTGCGCGGGCTGCGTGCAGACGCCGGCGATGTCGGCGCTGATTGCCGGCGGCGCCTTCCACGGCAACGTGCTGGCGGGCGGCACCAAGCAGGCGACCGTGAGCGGGCCCGGCTGGTCGTCGGTGTTCACCGGCTTCTGGGCCGACAAGCACGGCGTGACCTCGAACACCACCACCTTGCCGCTGAAGAAGACGCACGTGTTCGACCAGATCAAGGCGGCCTGGCCGACGGCCACGACCGCGGTGGTGGGCGACTGGTTCAACATCACCCACAACCTGCGCCCGGCCCTGGCCGACTTCGTGGTCGCCAATGCCGCCAAGAATTCGCAGCAGGCCACCGACACCGTGAAAGGCTGGCTGAGCTGGAAGCACCCGCCGACGGCCATCTTCTATTACCTGCACAACGCCGACATCCACGCGCCGAGCTACGAGCCGCTCAATGCGTTCTACCAGGGCAAGATCGCCGGCGAAGACCAGCAGATCCAGCAGGTGCTCACGGCGCTCACGTCGCGGCCGAACTACGCGAATGAAGAATGGCTGATCGTTGTCACCTCCGACCACGGCGGCACCGGCAGCGGGCACGGCGGGCAGACGGCGGGGGAGCGCAGCACGCTGCTGATCCTGAACAACAACCACCAGAACCCGCTCAAGCCCAGCTACTGCCTGGGCAACCTCGGGGGTACCGCATTGACGCAGGTGGACGGCACGACGCCGCACATCCTCGACTTCCTGGGCTTGCCGAACGCCACCGAAGGGCAGAAGCACCCCGCGTGCGGCAACTGAGGCCGGGCGAATCTGGCGCGCGCCGAAGGGGAGGGTAGCCCGCGCGAATGCCGTGCGCGGCAGGCGAAATGCCTACCCTTCGGCGATGTGCGGGTTGAACCCGCACATAATCTCGCGTTTTCTTTTGTTGTGAATCTCTCAGGTAGCCACGCCGTGTCGAAGCCAACCTGCCCCTGGACTTCGATCCGCCTTTTCCGGCTGTGGTGCGCCTGTGTTCGAACACTATTACCGCGAGCTGCTGAGCTTTCTGTCCCGCAAGGTATCCGACCGCGCCACCGCGGCCGACCTGGCGCAGGAGAGCTACGTGCGGGTGTACGAGGCGCAGCGCACCGGCAGCGTGGTGCGCGACCCGCGCGCGCTGCTCTACCGCACGGCCCGCAACCTCGTCACCGACCACCACCGCCGCACCAGCGTGCGCGCGGGCGGCGACACGGCAGCGCCGGATGAGGCACCGCCCGACGCCGACGACTGCATCGGTCCGCAGACCTTCGAGCCCGACGCCATCCTGTCGTCCAGCCAGGGCATGGCGGCCATGGTCGCGACCATCGACCGGCTGCCGCCGCGCTGCCGCGAAGCCTTCGTGCTCTACAAGTTCGACGGGCTTTCGTACGCCGAGGTCGCCGAGCGCATGGGCATTTCGGTGCGCACGGTCGAGATGCAGTTACGCATTGCGATGGAGGCATGCTGGGCGTGCCTGGAGCGAAGCCGTGATTCGCCGTGAGATGAGCGACCGCAGAACACGCACCATTACAGGGTTTGACCACGCTCGTGCGTCTACCCCCATGAGAACGACAAGAACGATCCCCACGCCATGACCCTCACGTCGCCACCGTCCGAAGAAGCCCAGCGCCTGCGACAAGACGTGCTGGACTGGTTCGTCCGCCGCCAGCGTGCGCACTGGGGCGCGTCCGACGAGCGTGCGTTCCAGGCCTGGCTCGGCGCCGATGCGCGGCATGGCGCGGCGTTTCGCGAATGGGAGTCGCGCTGGCGTGCCTTCGACGCGATCGCGCCCGAGACGGTCGCAGGCTGGCGCAGCGGCTTCGAGGGCAGCGCGCCCGCCACGCCCACACGCCGCGGCTTCCTGAAACCGGCTTTCGTGCTGGCCGCCTCCGGCATGGCGGTCGGCGCCGGCTACCTCGGGTGGCACCACGTGCAGGCCCAGCCCGTGTTCGAACAGGCCTTCGCCACCCGGCGCGGCCAGCAGCTCGAAGTGCCGCTGCCCGACGGCTCCCGGCTGCGGCTGGACACCGCTACCCGCCTCGAAGTGCGCCTGTTCCGCGACCGCCGCGAGGTGACGTTGATCGACGGCCAGGCGGTGTTCGCGGTGCAGTCCGATGCGAAACGCCCCTTCGACGTGCTGGCCGGTCCGCTGCGCGTGCGGGTGGTCGGCACGCGCTTTGCCGTGCGCCACACCCCCGGCATGCCGGGCGCCGACGGCACGCGGGTGTCGGTGGAAGAGGGCAAGGTGCGCGTGCTGCGCCGGGCGCCGGATGCGACGAGCGAAGTCTTCCTGACCGCCGGCCGCCAGGTGGAGAGCGATGCGCAGGGTGTCTTCTCCGCCGTCTCGGCCGTGCCGCGCGACGGCATCGCGCCCTGGCGCGAGCACCGCCTGAGCTTCGTCGACACGCCGCTGGCCCGCGCGCTGGCCGAGCTGGAGCGCTACGGCAGCACCGGCCTGGTGGTGAACGACCCGGCCGTGGCGGCGCTGCGCCTGAGCGGCACCTTCGATCCGCGAGACGCGCGCACGCTGCGGCGCGCCCTGGCCAGCGCCTTGCCCGTGCGGCTGAAGGAAAACGGCGCGGTCGCGGAGCTCGTGCCGGCCCTCTAAAACAAAAGAAGCAAAGATTTTTTAGTCGGCACTACGGGGATTCCGCCGGCTCGTGCGTCAGCCCAGATAGGAACCATTTGCATTCACTACCTGGAAGACGTTCGATGACGAAGCGCTTGATAACAAAGATCACACCCGCGCCGCTGGCCCTGGCCGTTGCATTGGCCCTGGCGAACGCGCCTTTGCTGGCCCGCGCGCAGGGCGCGCCGCAGCCGATCAGCATCGCCGCGCAGCCGCTGGCCGAGGCGCTGAACGACTGGGCGCGGCAGACCCGCATCCAGCTCGTCGTGCAGCAGAACCTGGTCGCGGGCAAGTCTGCGCCGGCCATCTCGGGCAGCCTCACGGCCCGGCAGGCGCTCGACCGGCTGCTGGCCGGCAGCGGCCTGGCTGCCACGATGGAAGGCAACGCAGCCGTCATCAAGACCGCGCCCGCCACGGGCGGCACCTCCACGCTGCCGGCCGTGACGGTCGTGGCCGACGGCGAAGAAAGCGCCACGGGCCGCGTGCAGGGCTACGTCGCCAGGCGCAGCGCCACCGGCACCAAGACCGACACGCCGATCATCGAGACGCCGCAATCGATCTCGGTGATCACGGCCGACCGCATCGAGGCCATGGGCGCTGCCAATCTCAAGGACGCGCTGGGCTACACGCCGGGCGTGTCGACCACCACCTACGGCGCCGATTCGCGCTACGACTGGATCTCGCTGCGCGGCTTCGACGCCTATTCGCCGGGCTTCTATCTCGACGGCCTGCCGCTGCGCAACAACAGCACCTGGGGCGTGTGGCGCACCGAGAACTACGGCGCCGAGCGCATCGAGCTGCTGCGCGGCCCGTCGTCGGTGCTGTACGGCATGAGCGGCCCCGGCGGGGTGGTGAACGTGGTCAGCAAACGCCCCACGGCGGAGCCCGTGCGCGAGCTGCAACTGCAGGTGGGCGACCACGCCCGCAAGCAGGTGTCGGGCGACTTCTCGGGCGCGATCGATGCCGACGGCAAGCTGCTGTACCGCATCACCGGCCTCGTGCGCGACGCGCAGCTGCCGGCGGGCAAGGAGGCCGACGACCGCATGTACATCGCGCCCGCGCTCACGTGGAAGCCGTCGAGCGACACCACGCTCACGCTGTTGTCGCAGTTCTCGCGCACGCGCGCCGGCGTCTACACGCGCGCACGGCCGCAGGTCGGCTCGCTCGATCCGACCGCCATCGGCACCCGCATTCCCTCGAAACTGTTCGTCGGCGAGCCCGGCTTCGACCGCTTCAATCAAGACCAGGAGATGGTCGGCTACCAGTTCGAGCACCGCATCAACGACACCTTCACGGTGCGGCAGAACGCGCGCTACGCGCACCAGAAGCTCGACTACACGGGCACGCAGCTGACAGGCTTCATGGCGCTGAACCCCGAGGTGCCGAACGACCCGCTCAACTTCCAGCAGATGTCGCGCAGCGTGTTCGGCAGCCGCGAGAACATCGGCGCGCTGGCGCTCGACAACCAGTTGCAGGCCGACTTCCGCCTGGGCCAGACGCAGCACAAGGTGCTGGTCGGGCTGGACTACCAGCGCACGCGCATCGACCAGGTCACCTTCAGCGGCGGCAGCGCCTCGCCCCTGAACATCTACGCGCCGCGCTACGGCGGTCCGATCGAACTGCCCGCGCCGTACTTCAATGGCATCACCCGGCTCGCCCAGACCGGCGTCTACCTGCAGGACCAGATCAAGTGGGGCGACCGCTGGACGCTGACGCTGGGCGGGCGCTACGACACCGCCGACAGCACCGTGGACAGCCGCCTCGACGGCGCGCGCCAGCGCATTCGCGACCACAAGTTCACCAGCCGCGCGGGCCTGGTCTACCTGCACCCGAGCGGCTGGGCGCCGTACCTGAGCTACTCGGAGTCGTTCGCGCCCACGGCCACCATCGACCCGGTGTCGGGCGACCCGTTCAAGCCCGAAAGCGGCAAGCAATACGAGGCCGGCGTGCGCTACCAGCCCACGGGCAGCAAGGCGATGTACAGCGCCGCCATCTTCGATCTGCGGCGCAAGAACTACATCAGCTACGACGCCGAGTTCATGCCCAAGCAGACAGGCGAAATTTCGGTGCGCGGGCTGGAGCTCGAGGCCACGGCCGAGATCGCTTCGCGCCTGAACCTCACGGCGTCGTACAGCTACACGCCGCGGGCCATCGTCACGGCCAGCAGCAAAGCGAGCGAGATCGGCAAGCAGGCCACGGCCGTGCCGCGCCACCGGGTGTCGGTGTGGGCGGACTACCGCTTTGCGAATGGCGTGAAGGTGGGGCTGGGCGCGCGCTACACGGGCTCGAACTACGGCGACGGCGAAGCCGCGTGGCCGAGCAAGGTGCCGGCGTCGACGGTGTTCGACGCCATGCTCGGCTACGACATCGACCGCTGGAGCCTGGCGCTGAACCTGCGCAACCTCACCAACAAGACCTACTTCGCGAACTGCGGCTACCGCAACTGCTACTACGGCCATCCGCGCACGGCGACGGCCACGGCGACCTACCGTTGGTGAACGCGTGCGGCGACGGGCTTCGGGCCGCCGCCGTGCGTGCGAACTTCTCGGTGACAGCGGCCGCACGGGTTGACAACGCGCGGTTCGGGCTTTGATACTGAACCCTTCAGTTCATCATCCAACCCAAGGAGATTCCATGCAGAAGATCATTCCCTGCCTCTGGTTCGACGGCAACGGCGAGGACGCGGTCAAGTTCTACACCGCCATCTTTCCGAAGTCGCGCCTCACCGACACGCTGCTCTGGGGCGACGTGAATCCCGCCAAGAAGGGCCAGCTGCTCACGGCCACCTTCGAGCTCGACGGCCAGTCGTTCATGGTGCTCAACGGCGGGCCCGAGTACAAGATCACGCCGGCCATTTCGCTCATCGTGACGTGCGAAACGCAGGAAGAGGTCGACTACTACTGGGACAAGCTGCTCGAGGGCGGCGGCCAGCCCGTGCAGTGCGGCTGGCTCACCGACCGCTTCGGCGTGTCGTGGCAGGTCACGCCGATGCCGCTGATCCGCATGTTCCAGGACAAGGACCCGGCCAAGGCCGCGCGCGCGATGGCGGCCATGATGAAGATGATCAAGCTCGACATTGCCACGGTGAAGAAGGCCTTCGACGGGGAGTGACCCCCGCCGGGGCGCCGGTCAGACCAGCCGGCCGATCGACTTCTTGCGCCACACCAGCCGGTAGTACGCGGTCTGCAGCAGCAGCATCGCGCCGAAGGTGACCGGGTAGGCGATCCAGATGCCGTCCAGGCCGAGGCCGAAGTGGCGACTCATGAGCCAGGCCACCGGCACTTCGACACCCAGGATGCAGGCGATGGTGATGAGCGTCGGCACCAGCACCGAACCGCTGGCGCGCATGATCCCCGACACCGCCGAGGCCATGCCGAACAGCACCATGCTCCACAGCATGATGTGCAGCAGGTTCTGCGCAATTTCGATCACCGGCGCGCTGGTGATGAAGAAGCCCATGAGCGGGCGTGAGAACAGGTAGCCCAGCAGCACCAGCCCGCCCGTGAGGACGAGGTTCATGCCGAGCGCGGTCTGCACGATGGCGCCGAGCCGGTGGGCGCGGCCCGCGCCGATGGCCTGCGCGCCGAGGATCGACGTGGTGATGGCGATCGAGATGGCCGGAAACTGCACGTAGGCCACCACCTGATTCACCGCGCCGTAGGCGGCCGTGGCATTGGAGCCGTAGCTGTTGACCATCGACAGCAGCACCACTTCGGCCAGCGCCACCACGATCATCTGCACGCCCGTGGGCACGCCGATTTTCAGCACGGCCTTCAACAGCTGCGGCTGGATGCGAAGAGAGCGGAAGAACTCCGCGTCGGGCGCGAGCGGGCTCTTTTTCTGGCGCAGCCGGAAGCCCAGCCACGTGGTCGCGACCGCGAACGACAGCACCGAGGCCCACGCGCCGGCCGCCACGCCGAGCTGCGGCAGCCCGCCCCAGCCGCGGATGAGCGCGGGCGTGACGACGAGGCCGATGGCCGTGGAAATCAGCAGCGTCAGCAGCGGCGTGATGGTGTCGCCCACGCCGCGCAGCATGGCCGTGGCCAGCAGGAACAGGAACACGCCGGGCATCGCGATCAGCATGATGCGGGCGTAGCGCGTGGAGTCGGCCAGCACGTCGGGCGGTGTGCCCAGCATGGCCAGCATCGGCGTGGTGAAGACGCCGCCGAACACCGCGATCGCCAGGCCCAGCAGCAGGCCTACCGTGAGCGTGGTGCCCGCCACCGCCTTGGCCTTGGCCGCGTCGCGCGCGCCCCAGGCCTGGCCGATGAGCACCGAGGCACCGGCGCCCAGGCCGATGATGAAGGCGATGAAGAAGAACATCACCGGGAAGAAGCTCGAGACCGCCGCCAGCGCGCTCACGCCGAGCATCTGCCCGACGTAGACGTTGTTGATGGTGCCGGAGAGCGACTGCAGGATGTTGCTGAGCAACATCGGCGCCAGGAAAAACAGGAACACCTTCCACAGCGGACGCGCCGCACCCGCGGGCGCCACGGGGACGCCCCGCAGGCCGCTCGGGTTGCCGGGGCTGCTGGTGGTGGTGGTGCTGCTGCTGTCGGGCGCCGCGCTCATGCAGCACCCCAGCCACCGGCCGACAGCTTGTGCAGGTGCACGCGCAGGTCGGTGGGCCAGGGTTCCACGAGGTCGGTGAAGCGCTGGTGCTCGCCCGCGAACAGGGCGCGCGTGGCTTCCTCGAAGCCGGGCAGGTTGCCCGCGATGGCGGTCATGAAGCGGTAGGTGGCTTCGCGCGCGGCACGCACGGTGTCGCGGTCGGCGTGCACATGGCGTGCGTCGTCGACCAGCTTGCGCAGCGCCACGGAGGCGCCGCCCGGCTGGCGGCCGAGCCAGTCCCAGTGGCGCGGCAGCAGCGTGACTTCGCGCGCCACCACGCCCAGGCGCGGACGGCCGACGCCACGGGGCGCGTCTTCGTGTTTTTCGGCTTCGAGCGCGGAGGTTTCAATGGCCTTCGGGTCGCGCAGATCGACATCGAGCTGCTCGCCGGTCTGGTCGTCGAACACGAGGCAGGCGGCGGCGTCGCCGCGCTCGCGCAGTTGCGTGAGCACCTGGGCCTTGGTGCCGGCAGCGACACGCTGGAAGCCGGCAAACGCAGTGAATGTGGTCGGTAGTTCGTCGGGTGACATGCGGATTCTTTTCGGGTTGTCGATCCGGGCGGAACGAAACGAGGTTCGTAATCTACCCGCAGGACGGTTCAGGCGTGCGGCGTGTCGTGATCGCACAGCACCCGCAGCGCGGCATGGAGGTCTGGCAGGCGTTGCGGGTCCAGCGATTTCACGGCGTCGGCGCAGATCGCCTCGACGGTCGGGAGGGCGGCCTGCATCAATTGCTTGCCGCCGCCGCGAATCACCGCGTGGCGCCGGTTGTCGCCCTCCGTTCCCGTCATGCGCTCGGCCAGGCCGGTCTTTTCGAGCAGCACCATCTTGCGGATCAACGCCGACATTGGCAACCCCAGCGTGTGCGCAAGTTCGACCATCGGCATGTGGCCGTTGCCGGCACGCAGCAACAGGTGGAGCAGGGTGAAGTCTTCGTAGTCCAGGCCATGGAAGGCGCCCAGGTCTTCGTTGAGTTGGAGGCTCAGGCTGGCGTGGGCGCGGCCCAGGTCGAGGCAAAAGCCCAGTGCGTCGGTGCTCATGGTGTGTTGTAGCCCTTGTCACCGGTGCAGGGGAGTTCTTCGCGCCAAAGCTCGAGCAGCTTTTCGAGCTCGGCCGCGCGGTCGAAGGCGGGGTCGTCGCGCTCCTTCACCCGGTCGATCACCTCGAAGCTGAAGTGCGTCGCGCCCTGCGCCACCCAGTCGCGCTGCAATGCCTTGTTGCGGTGCGAGCGCAGGTTCAGTTCGAAGCGGGCTCGGTTCATGGCACCTTCTACGTCGAGGCTGCCGGCCACGTAGACGCGGCCGTCCGTCAGGTTGCGGACGACGAAGACGCCCGCGGGGCGCACGCTGTCCTTGTACTGCTTGATGAGGGTACGTCGCGTGGTGGGAGATGGATTCATCTCCAAATATTACCCGGGCAAAATATAAAACACAATACACCCGGGTAAAAATAGATTCACTCGGCCCGCAGCCGGTGCCATCCTCGAAGCACGCGCCGGTGCACCGCCCGCACGATGCGCCAAGGGCGGCTCTCGCGCACCCGCGTCAGCACGAGGTCTTTCCATGCCTTCCAGCGCGGGTACCAGCGGGCGAACCAGGCCAGCTGCATCAGCGAGCCTTCGACCAGTTGGAAGATCCGCGCGACCACGGCCGTGCCCGCGAGCTTGGCCAGCAACAGCACGGCCATGCCGCTGAGCGCGTGGCCGCGCCCGAAAAGAAACAGCGCCAGCAGCTTCACCGGAAAGAGCAGCAGCACCGGCACGAGGAACGCGAGCAAAGCGCCCCACGGCGGCAGGGCGCGCAGCAGGTTTTCGAGCCGCGCCCAGAAGGGCAAACGCGACAGCCGCGCGACCAGCGCCGCGAGCGGTGCCCAGCCCCATTCCTCGAACAGCAGCACCGGCACGAGGATCGTGGTGGCAACGGCGCGAAACAGGGCGCGCAAGGCGCGCACGAGGGGGTGGTGCATCCGCGAAGGGTATCCGCACATGGCCGCGCGCCGCCGGAACCTTGCGGACCCGGCGGCGCATCGTGCGGAAAGGCGATGCCTGCTATGGTTACTTGCGGCCGACGCTGCTGTCTTCGGCCGGCCGGAAGAACAGGTACTCGCCCCGGCCCAGTTCAGGCGTCACTTCATAGCCGCTGCAGCGCGCGACGCTGCACTGGATGATCACGACGCGCGGCCAGATCGTGGCCGAGGTCGGAAACCCCGGCATGTACTGCGGCACGTGCCAGACGCCGTAGTCGCCCACCGGCTCGGCGTTCTCCGTGCCGCTGGCGTTCTGCAGGCCGCTGCCCAGTGGCATCCGCTCGATGCGGATGATCGGCGTGGCGGCGACCGACGCCGTCGCCACGCAACAGGCGGCCAGCCAGAGAGGGACGGTCCTGGTGTTCATGGTGATGGACTCCGGATCCGGCCTCATTGCGCGTCGGCCGGTGCGGCTGCCACCTCGTCGGCCGGGTCAGCCGGCAGGCGGCGCGTGATGCGCGCTTCCAGGATGTCCGGCTGCGGGGCCAGCGCGACCGGTGCCACGGCGCTCACCATCACCGGTGCCGGTTGCGCGGCTTCCACGGCCGGCGCGGGTTGCGGCGCCGGGGTTGCCATGGGCATCGCCTCGACCAGCGTGGCCGGTGCGGCGGGCTGTTGCACCGCCGCGACCGGTGCGGGCGCCGGGGCCAATGCGACAGGCGCTGCAGGCGCGACGGGCGCCGCGGCCACCGGTGTCACCGGCGCCGCCGGACGTGCCGCCACCGGTGCGCCGCTGCCCGATGCCTGCGGTCCGAAGGCGCTCACGCGCTCTTCGGCGGTCATCGACTGCGGGCACTTCGAGCCGGTCATCTCCAGGGCCGCCTGCGCCTGCGGGTCCATGCAGTCCATGGCCAGCGACGCGGCCTTCATGCCCTTGTTCCAGAGCTCGCGGCTCATCTTCAGGCGCTTGCAGTGTTCGTCCGTCCAGGTGGTGCCGAAGCTCAGCCCGACCCCTGGGCCGTTGGCACTGGCGCTCGAGCTGCCCATGCAGGTGTCATTGCTGGTCGTCAGGTTCGGGCCGCTCACGGAGGGCACGTTCTTGACGGTGTAGCTGCCGCGGTAGTCGACGACGCTGGTCGTCGCGCCGGTGTTGTTGATGTTCTGTGTGCTGTCCAGCGTCGAGCGCGTGGTGACGTCCGAGGGGGCCGAACTGTTGAAGTTCACCGCCTGGGTGTTGCCTTGCGCCGATGTGGTGGCCGAACTCGACGACTGGTTGTTGGCACCACCCGCCGTTGTTTGCGCCAAGGCGCCCGCCGACAAGCCCAGCAAGGTCAGGGCGATCAATGTTTTCATTTTTTCGACTCCTTTGGGAAACAGGGGAGGGGCGTGCCCCTCCCCATGGGTGGTCCACAACCGATGGTCCGGATCGCTCAGGGCGCGTTGGCCGTTGCGCCGGAGATCGCGCCACCCGCGGTGCCGCCGCCGTTGCTGAAGCCCGCTGCGTTGCCCACGGCGAAGTTGATGACGCCCGAGGAGCCGCCGGTCGAACCCGAGGTGGCCGAGGTCGTCGTGCCGTTGACGATGCCGTTGACCGCACCCGAATTGGCGCTGAAGCCAGCCGTCGTGCCCGAGGTGCGCGTCACCACGGCGAGACCGCCGCCGGGGCCTGCAGCGGTGGCTGCGGTGTTGTTGGTGGTCGAGCCGGCTGCGCCGCCCGCAGCACCGCTCACGGGGTTCGCACCGCCGCCGGCGTAGTTGGCATTGGCGCTCGAGGTCGCATTGGCCTGTGCATTCGCACCGCCTGCGGCCACGCCGTTGCCGGTCGTTGCAGCCACGCTGGTCACGCGGCCTTGCGTGGTGGCCGCGCCGCTGGCCGTGGCGCCACCGAAGCGCAGGAACGAATTGCCCGCTGCGCCACCCGCCGCGTTGGCCGTGGCCGACGAGGTGGAGCTGGCGGCGTTGTAACTGAGTGCGCTGCCCGTTCCGGAGCTGGCGGCGACCGAGCCCGCCGAGCTGGAGGAACCGGTCGTGGTGTTGGTGACGGCGAGCGCCACGCTGCTGCCGGTTGCGGTCCCGATGCCAGCCACGAGAACCACTGCCATGGCGATAAGAGTCTTCTTCATGATGCTTCCTCGATAGTGTTGAAACGAACCCGATGGCCGGCGAATCCGGCCATCAGCGACGGTCAGCGAGCACGGAGTGAAGGGATTCCGTTGCGACCGGAAGGCAGTTTCAGCGGGGGGAAGCGAACGAAAAATGCCTCAGGCTGGGTAGAGGAAGGCTATGGCGAAAGCAATGCCCGAAGGCGTTTTCGGCGGAGGCAAGCAGCCGGTTTCAGGCCCTGTTCCCCTCGCGGGGACTATCACTTTGGTTCACAATCTGGCAATATTGCAACCGAAAGAAACCAAGGTAATCAAAAAAACCGATAGACGGAAAAAGAGTAGAAATCGATTAACTTTTGTTCACGAAGTCGCAACTTTTATCTGTGACAAGGGGGCGTAAATGGAAAACGATCTCGACATTTCATTGACCGATGTCGGTGGTGGCGCTAGGAAATTCTCCAATCCTGGCCAGTTCGGAGGGCTCCTCGCGCCCTCGGCAGATACCCTGCCGTGGCCGGACTACCTCATGGGCCAGGAAACCAAGCCCGTTCGTGTCCTGCTCGTCGACGACGACCCCTTTGTCCGCCGCGTCATCGCCCAGGAACTGCTGGGCGACCTGCGCATCCAGCTCGAAGGCCAGGCCGGCTCCCTGCGCGAGGGCCGGCGCCTCCTGATGCAGCATGAATTCGATGTACTCATGGTCGACATCCGCCTCGGAGACGGCAGCGGATTCGAGCTCATCGAAGAAGCCAAGAAGCACCGCAGCGCCGCCGAGATCATCGTCATTTCCGCGCTGGAAGACGAGCCTCAGGTGCTGCACGCCTTCGAGCTCGGCGCCTCGGGTTACCTGGTGAAGAACGCCTGGTTCCAGAGCTACGCCCAAGCCGTGCTGCAGGTGGTGAACGGCGGTGCCGCAATCACCCCCCGGCTGGCGCGCCGGCTGCTCGTGCACCTGGACCACCAGCGCGCCAATCCGAGCCCGGTGCGCCCGCCGGACAGCAAGGCGACCCTGTCGGCACGGGAGCGCGAAGTGTTGCGACTTGTAGCCACGGGGTACGTGACCGAAGAGATCGCGCTGCAGCTCACCATCAGCGCCCAGACGGTGAACGCGCACGTCAAGAACATCTACCGCAAGCTGCACGCCCACACCCGCGCGCAGGCCGTGAGCTTCGCCTCGCACCGGGGGCTGCTCTAGGGCGCGCTTCGGGCGCGCCGCGTTCGCAGCGGAGCCACCGATGCTCGCGCCCGCGCCCCAGCTCCCGCCGTACTTCCTGGAGGACCAGTTCGTGTGGCTTTCGATCGCTGCCTGGTGTGTGCTCCTGATCTGGCTCTGGCCGCACGCCTCACGCCAGCGGAGGATGCTGTGGGTGTGGCTGGCATTCGCGCTGCACCTGACACCGGTGGCGGGGCAGGCGATTCGCGCGACCTCTGCGATCACCACGCTGGGTACCGAGGCGCCGATCGCCTTCTGGGCCCTGCAGGGGGTCAACGCCGCCGTACTTTGCATGATCGTCGGCACGTGGTACCTCACGCGGCGTCGCCTGCAGCGCAACCGCCAGGCGCAGGCCGTGCTCGCGGAGCGCCGCCGCATCGCCAGCGACCTGCATGACGGCGTCGGCTCGCGGCTGGTGGCGCTCATGGCCAGCTACGACCCGCGCTCCGCCGACGCCCGCGAGCTGTCGATGGCCCTGCAGGCCTGCCTGCTGGAGCTGCAGATGACGGTCGACTCCCTCGACGACCAGGCCGACACCAGCATCGGCGAGCGTCTGGGTCATTTGCGTTACCGCCTGCAACCGGCGTTCGACCGGCTCGGCATCGCGCTCGTGTGGAACGTGCAGGACGTGGCGCTGTCGCCGCCGCTGTCTTCCGAAGCCGCGATGCAGCTGTGCCGCATCGCGCAGGAGGCCCTGTCGAATGTGCTGCGCCATTCGCAGGCCACCCGCGTCGAAGTGCGCTTCGGCCCGCGCGAGCGCTCGCACGGGCTGGTGCTCGAAGTGCTCGACGACGGCCGCGGCCTGGGTGCGGCGGCCGGCCAGGCCGGGGGCAAGGGGTTGCGCAGCATGCGCGAGCGCGCCGACGCGCTGCACGGCGAGCTGGCCGTCATGGACGCGGTGCCGCGCGGGTTGCGCGTCCGGCTCGTGATGCCGGGTGACGTGCTGCCACAGGCGGGGGTCGCGGCGCAGGCCGAGCGCACGTTGTAACCATGCCGCGGGGGTACCCGGCCGGCGGTGTCTTCGCCTATGGCAAACTTCCGCGCTTTGCCAGGGACGCGCTCAAGACATGCAGAAAATCATTCGCCAGCTCGCCGTTGAAATCAAGGTCGGCGAGCACCAGGTGAAGGCCGCCGTCGAACTGCTCGACGAAGGCGCCACGGTTCCGTTCATTGCCCGCTATCGCAAGGAAGTCACGGGCGGCCTCGACGACATCCAGCTGCGCGAACTGGAAGCCCGCCTGTCTTACCTGCGCGAACTTGAAGACCGCCGCGTGGCGGTGCTCAAGGCCATCGACGAGCAGGGCAAGCTGACCCCCGAGCTGCGCGCCGCGATCGAATTCGCGCCCACCAAGCAGGAACTCGAAGACCTGTACCTGCCGTTCAAGCAGAAGCGCCGCACCAAGGGCCAGATCGCCCGCGAATTCGGCATCGAGCCGCTGGCCGACAAGCTGCTGGCCGACCCGACGCTCGACCCGGCCGCCGAAGCCCAGGCCTTCCTGCAGCCCGCCACCACACTCGACGACGGCAAGCCGGGCCCCGATTTCTCCACCGTGCCGCTCGTGCTCGACGGCGTGCGCGACATTCTTTCCGAGCGCTGGGCCGAAGACGCCGTGCTCGTGCAGAGCCTGCGCGAATGGCTCTGGAACGAAGGCCTGCTCAAGTCCAGCCTGATGAGCGGCAAGGACGAGAACAACGCCGACATCGCCAAGTTCCGCGACTACTTCGACTACGACGAGCCCATCGGCCGCGTGCCCTCGCACCGCGCACTGGCCGTGTTCCGCGGCCGCGCGCTCGAAGTGCTCGATGCCAAGCTCGTGCTGCCCGTCGAGCCCGAACCGGGCAAGCCCAGCATCGCCGAAGGCAAGATCGCGCTGCACCTGGGCTGGAGCCATGCCGGCCGCCCGGCCGACGACCTGCTGCGCAAATGCGTGGCCTGGACCTGGCGCGTGAAGCTGGCGCTCTCGACCGAGCGCGACCTGTTCACCCGCCTGCGCGAAGACGCCGAAAAAGTCGCCATCAAGGTGTTCGCCGACAACCTGCGCGACCTGCTGCTGGCCGCGCCCGCCGGCCGGCGCGTCGTGATGGGCCTGGACCCCGGCATCCGCACCGGCGTGAAGGTGGCCGTGGTCGATTCGACCGGCAAGCTGGTCGAAACCGCCACCGTGTTCCCGCACGAGCCGCGCA
The DNA here is from genome assembly GCF_033802765.1 of Variovorax sp. EBFNA2. Lineage (NCBI taxonomy): Bacteria > Pseudomonadati > Pseudomonadota > Betaproteobacteria > Burkholderiales > Comamonadaceae > Variovorax > Variovorax sp. EBFNA2. The sequence continues at coordinate 3,200,529 of NZ_CP138496.1, read as the reverse complement.
AGGACTGGGAAGGCTCGCTGCACACGCTGGGCAAGCTGTGCGCCAAGCACGGCGTGAACCTCATCGCCATCGGCAACGGCACCGCCAGCCGCGAGACCGACAAGCTCGCCGGCGACCTCATCAAGCTGCTGGCCAAGATGGCCGCGCAGGCCGGCGCACCCGAAATGACGGTCGACAAGGTCGTCGTCAGCGAAGCCGGTGCCTCGGTGTACTCCGCCAGCGAATTCGCCTCGCAGGAAATGCCCGATGTCGACGTGAGCCTGCGCGGCGCCGCCTCGATTGCGCGCCGCCTGCAGGACCCGCTGGCCGAGCTCGTGAAGATCGACCCCAAGAGCATCGGCGTGGGCCAGTACCAGCACGACGTGAACCAGAGCGAACTTGCGCGCACCCTGCAGACCGTGGTCGAAGACTGCGTGAACTCGGTGGGTGTCGACCTGAACACCGCCAGCGTGCCGCTGCTCAGCCGCGTGTCCGGCCTGTCGGCCAGCGTGGCCAAGGCCGTGGTGCGCTGGCGCGAAGCCAACGGTGCGTTTTCCACCCGCAAGCAGCTGCTCGACGTGACCGGCTTCGGCCCCAAGGCCTTCGAGCAGAGCGCCGGCTTCCTGCGCATCCGCGACGGCGCCGACCCGCTGGACATCACCGGCGTGCACCCGGAAACCTACCCGCTGGTCGAGCAGATCATCGTGAAGACCGGCAAGCCGATCGCCGAGCTGATGGGCCGCGCCGACATGCTCAAGACGCTCAAGCCCGAGCTGTTCGCGAACGAGAAATTCGGCGTCATCACGGTCAAGGACATCCTGGGCGAACTCGAGAAGCCCGGCCGCGACCCGCGCCCCGACTTCAAGGTGGCGCGCTTCAACGACGGCGTGGACGACATCTCCGACCTCACCGAGGGCATGATCCTCGAGGGCACCGTGAGCAACGTCGCCCAGTTCGGCGCCTTTGTCGACCTCGGCGTGCACCAGGACGGCCTGGTCCACGTGAGCCAGCTGAGCCACAAGTTCGTCAACGACGCCCGCGAAGTCGTCAAGACCGGCGACATCGTCAAGGTCAAGGTGATGGAAGTCGACGTGGCCCGCAAGCGCATCGGCCTGTCGATGAAGCTCGACGCGGCCCCCGCACGCCGCGACGGCCCGCGCGACAACCGCTTCGAAGGCGCAGGCCGCGGTCAGCAGCAGCAAGGCCGGCGCGACAACGCGCCGCAGCCGGCGGGGCAGATGGCGAGTGCGTTTGCCAAGTTGCAGGGGTTGCGCAAGTAAGCCGGCAGTTCGCAGCATCGGAAGTCGATGCTGCGAGCCGGCGCACGGTCGCTAACCAGCTCGAAAACAGCCTGAGGGAGCGACCGACATGACATCCTGGCCAGTGCAGGACGCGAAGGCGAACTTCGACGAGATTCTTGAAGCCAGCCTGGCCGATGGACCGCAAGTGCTCACGAGGCGCGGCGACGCAGTCGCCGTGCTGGTGAAGGCGACGGAATGGCGGCGGTTGCAGGCGACGGTAAAACCGTCGCTCAAGGACCTGCTGCTCTCAGCCCATGCGCGGACAGAATCCCTCGTTCCTGCGAGAGATGCAGCGCATCCACGCCATGCTGCACGTTTCTTGCAGACACCGCCGGCATGAAAGCCCTGCGCATCTACGCCGGCCCCGCGGCCCGCCAGCACATCGAGCAACACGGCCTGCGCCCGCAGGACGTGCGCACCATCCCCGGCGCGGCGGGTGGGCCCAAGGGGTTGATCCTCGGGCCGCTCGATCGCTTCATCTTCGGGCGTTGGCTCACGCAGTCGAGCCAGCCGGTGGACCTGGTGGGTGCGTCGATCGGCGCGTGGCGGCTGGCGACGGCGTGCCTGTCGGACCCGGAGGCGGCGTTCGGGCGCTTCGAGCACGACTACGTACGCCAGCAGTTCGAAGTGCCGCCGGGCCAGAAGCGGCTCAGTCCGCACCAGCTCAGCGAGCGCTTCGCAGAAAGCCTCGACACCTTCTATGGCGGACGCATCGGCGAGGTGCTGGGCCATTCGCGCTACCGGCTGCATGTGGTGACCTCGCGCGGGCGCCACATCCTCGGGCGCGAGGGCAGGGCGCGCACGCCGGTCGGCTACCTGGGCGCTTTCGCGAGCAACAGCCTGCACCGCAAGAGCCTGGGCGCGTGGCTGGAGCGCTGCGTGTTCTCCACGCCCGGCGCGGCCTTGCCGTTCGGCACGACCGACTTCCGTACGCGACAGCACGCGCTGAGCGAGGCCAACTTCAACCGGGTGCTGCAGGCCTCGTGCTCCATTCCGTTTTTGCTGGCCGCGGTGCACGACATTCCGGGCGCGCCGCGCGGCGCCTACTGGGATGGCGGCATCACCGACTACCACCTGCACCTCGACTATCAGCCGGCCGACGAAGGCATCGTGCTGTACCCGCATTTCCAGCAGGCCGTGGTGCCGGGCTGGCTCGACAAGGGGCTGCGCTGGCGCCACAAGTCGACGCGCTTTCTCGACCGCATGGTGGTGCTCGCGCCGAATCCCGACTGGGTGAAGACGCTGCCGCACGGCAAGCTGCCCGACCGCAAGGATTTCATCCGCTTCGCGAACGACGCCCAGGCGCGCATCTCTGCGTGGGGCCAAGCCACGCGCGAGGCGACGCGGCTGTCGGACGAGTTCGAGGCCTGGCTCGGCGACGACGGGCGTTCGCGCGACATCCTGCCGCTCTGAGCGCACCTTGTCCCTTCGGGGACAAACCCTGAGCGCTGGCGGATGAGGGCGCTTCGAGAATGGTCTGATCCATGCCATCCGAAGGGTTCCCGACCATGCCGCACGCCACGCTCTCCCGCCGCCGTTTTTCCCTTGCCACGGCCGCCGCCGCTGCCAGCCTCGCCGCACCGTCTTTCGCGCAGAGTGCGTGGCCGAACAAGCCGATCCGCATCGTCGTGCCCTACACGCCGGGCGGCTTCACCGACCAGATGGCGCGGCTGGTGCAGGTGGGCCTGCAGACGCGGCTCGGCCAGCCCGTGGTGATCGACAACAAGCCCGGCGCCAACAGCCTGATCGGCGTCGATGCCGTGGCCAAGGCCGCGCCCGACGGCAGCACCTTCGGCGTCGTCATCGCGGCCTACACGGCCAACACCACGCTGTACCCCAAGCTGCCCTACGACCCGCGCAAGGACCTCGTGGGCGTGTCGCTCATGGGCGTGTCGCCGCTGCTCGCGGCGGTGAACAACGACGCGCCGTTCAAGACCGCGCGCGAGCTCATCGACTACGCGCGCGCGCATCCCGGCAAGATCAGCTTCGGCTCGTCGGGCAACGGCTCGGCGGCGCACCTCACGAGCGAGCTGTGGAAGTCGCTCACGCAGACCTACATGATCCACATCCCGTACCGCGGCGCGGTGCCTGCGCTGACCGACCTGATGGGCGGGCAGATCCAGCTGTTCTTCGACGCGCCCACGGGCCTCATCAACCAGGGCAAGGCCGGCAAGGTGCGGCTGATCGGCGTGGCCGGCGACAAGCGCCTGCCGGCCGTGCCCGACGTGCCCACCTTCATCGAGCAGGGCTTCGCGGGCTTCACCGGCAGCACATGGGCCGGCATGCTGGCACCGGCAGGCACGCCGCGCGACATCGTCAAGCGCATGTCCGAAGAGGTGGCGCGCATCATCAAGAGCGACGAGACGCGCGCCAAGCTCGATGCCATGGGCACCTTCCCGGCGGGCAGCACGCCCGAGGAGTTCGACGCGTTCATCGCGGCAGAGACCACCAAGTGGGGCAAGGTGATCCGCACGGCGGGCGTCAAGCTGGAGTGATCGCCCCTCGCTGCTTCAGGGCGCCAGCACCAGCACCTTGAACTGGCTGGGCACGATGCGCATGCCCACGATGTTGCAGCGGTTCTGCACCGCCAGGCTGGTCATGCGCGTGCAGGGCGTGCCCTTGAGCAGCACCGTGAACGCGCCGGTGATGTGGCGCGACGGCCCCATCACGGTCTGCGACACCACGCCCATCAGCACGCCGGCGTTGTCGCCGTTGGTGATCGGCGTGGTGGTCGCCATGTTGTGCACGGGCGTGCCGCCGTACAGGATGTTCCAGGCGTTGGGCAGGGCCGTCGGCCCGAGCGCGATGTTGGGGTAGGGCACGGGCAGCGCGGGCGGTGTCTTGCAGACATCGGGAAACGCGAGGTCCATTCCCATCATCTGTGCGTTGGCGAACATGGCGAAAGCTCCTTTTTCTCTGTCTGCATCAACCCATGTGGATCTGTTCGGCGTCGACCTTCACCAGCGCCTGGCTGGTCACGAAGGTGTTCTTCGCGTGCAGGCGCAGGCTTTCCGAGGCCTGCATGTCGATCTGGCCCGCGCGCACCTGCTCGACCTCTTCGGTGAGCCGAAAGCTCGAGCGCGTGAGCAGGCTCAGGCGGTCGAGCACGGTCTCGAGCGTGCGGCCCACGAAGCGCGCGACCAGCGTGGTCACGCGCACTTCGGCGCCGCGGTAGGCCATGTCGGTGATGTCGACGGTGGCCTTTTCGGCCTGAAGTGCGAATGCTGACGCTTGCAGCGCGATGCCGCCGCGGTGCGAGCGGATCGTGAGGTCGCCGTCGCTCACGAGCTGCGACTGGCTGGGGTCCGCCTGCGTGACGACGGCGATCAGGAACAGCTGGTCGCGCTGCGGCCCGGCCACGAGCACGACGTCGCCGGTGTGGGGCTGCAGCAGGCAGCTCGCGGCGCGCGGGCAGTGCCAGGGCGCGCCGCCTTGCTGCGGGTCGACGACGAAGCGGCCGTCGGGCAGCGATTGCACGACGGTGCCGAGCGCGCTGCCGGTCCAGGCCGGGGCGGCGATCGACGGCAGCGGCTTGCGCAGCAGCGCGTGCATCTCGGTCTCAGGCGTATCCGATAGCGGCGAGACAAGCTCGCGAACGGCGCGGTGGTTCATGGCAGGGTGTCCTGTGGATCGGTCGGCAGCGGCCGCCCGAAGGTGTCGCGGCCGGCGCGTTGTGGGCGGCTCGCGCGGGCCGCGGAAAAGCGCTCGGCCTCGAACAGCGCCGGGTCGCTGTCGAGCACGCCGAGACGATCGCTCCAGCGCACGCCGGTCTCGATCACGCGGTGCATCTGGGTCCGATGGAAGGTGGCGCCGCGCAGGTCGGCGTCGCTGAGGTCGGCGTATGAGAAGTCCGCGTACACGAGGTGGCTGCGGGCGAACGCGGTGCGGCGGCAGCTCGCGCGATGGAACACGCACTGTTCGAGCCGCGCGTCCGACAGGTCGGCGTCGTCGAGCCGCGCACCGACCCACAGGCTCTGGTCGAAGTGCCCGCCGCGCGCATCGGCCCGGCGCAGATCGGCTTCAGGGAACAGGCACTGGGGCGCCTGCACGCCCGACAGCACCGCGCCTTCGAGCTTCGCGCCCTTGAAGTTGCACTGACTCAGCCGTGCACCGGCGAAGTTGCAGCCCGTCAGGTCGGCATCGATGAACTGGCAGAGATGAAAGGACTGAGTCGAGAAGTCCTGCCCCGCGAGGTCGGCCTCGCCGAAGATCACGTTGTGAAAACTCGCGCCCCGGAAGTGCGTGCCGCGCAGCGCCGCGCGGTAGAAGACGGTGGTGTTCAGCGCCACGGCGCCGAAGCGCGTGCCGTCGAGGCGGCATTCGCCGAACACCGACTTGGTGAGGTCCGCGCGCTCGAAGCCCGCGCCGTCGAGCGTGCTCTGGTGAAAGGTGGCCTGGCCCGCCTGCGCTTCGGCCATGTCGGCACCGCACAGGTCGGCTTCGTTGAAGACTGCGTGCGCCATCGCCGCTGACCGCAGGTGCGCGCGGGGCAGGGCGCATCGGTTGAAGGCGGCGTGCTGCAGGTCGGCGGCGTCGAGCACCGCGTCGTCGAAGCGGCAGCTGTCGAACACCGATTCGCCCAATCGCGCGGCATGCAGGTTGGCGCGGCGGAAGTCGCAGGCGCCGAAGCTGCCGCCACGCAGGTCCATGCCGTCGAAGTTCATGCCCTGGAAGTCCTGGTCCTGGATGTGTTCGCCGCCGCGGATCTTCGCTGCCAGCTCGGCCGGCGTCATCGGGCCGAATCCGCGGCGCGGCGCGGGAGGGTCTTGGCCTGTTCGAGGTACGCGCCGTGCGTGTCGGTCACGCTGTCGATCAGGGTCTGCGAGACGTCGGCGCGGAACAGGTTGGCCTCGCGCAGGTCGGTGCGGACCAGGCGGGCTTTCTGGAGGCTGGCATGCATGAGGTTGGCGCCGCGCAGCGAAGCCTGCGTGAAGTCGGCGCGGATGAACAGGCTTTCGGGCGCATCGCAGCCGCTCAGGTCGGCGCCGGTGAGGCTACAGGCCGACAGGTCGCACGTGTCGAGCGTGGCGCGCACGAAGCGCGCGCCGTCCAGCGGCATCTCGCGCAGGCCGCACTGCACCAGCGTCGCGTCTTCGAAGTCCATGGTGCGCAGGCTGCTGCTGCCGACGAAGCAGGTGGTGTGCAGGGTCGCGCCGCGAAAGACGATGCCGGTATCGCCCGGCGTGTGGGCCCAGGCGCAGGCTTCGAGCCTGGCGCCGGTGAAGTCGAGCCGCTCGGCGATGCACGAGATCAGCCCGACCTTGTGGAGCACGGCGCCGCGAAAGCTGCAGTCCTGCAGGCGGGTCTGTTCGATGAAGGTCACGTAGGAAAAGCGTGCGGTGTCGAAGCGGCAGTGTGAAACCTGCAGGCCGAGCACGGTCAGGTGTTCCAGCGAAGCCTGCGAGAAATCGCAGTGGTCGAAGTGCGTCTGCTCGAGCGTGGTGTGATGCAGCTGCGCGTCGGTGAAATCGGTGTGGACGCAATGGGCCACGCTGAGGTTCGCGCGGTGCAGCACGCAGCCCGCGAGCGAGGCGCGCGAAAGGCGCGCACGCACGAGCACGGCCTCGGTGGCATCGGCGCCATCGAGCCGGGCGCCTTCGAGGTTCGCGTGTTCGAGCAGCGTGCGGTGCAGGCGCGCGCTGCGCAGGTCCATGCCCGACAGGTCAGCGCCCGTGAGGTCCATCTCCGAGAGGTCGCGCGTGGTGGCCATCGCGTCCTGCACACGCCGACGCGCCTCGTCGGCGCGTTCGCCTTCGAGCACGTCGGCCGGCAACTGGTGCTGCGCGTCCATGCGGTACATGTCGATCAGCCCACGCTGGCCTTTCTCGACCACCTCTGCGAAGGCCTGCTGCTGCGCGGGCGGCAGCGCGGCCGTGCCCGTGGCAGCAGCGATGCCGAACATGCCCTGCAGCACGGTCTGTGCATCGAAGGCGGGCGGGCCTTTGGTCGTGGTGCGGTCGATGCCGGCCACCAGCGCGGCCGAGTCGAACCCGACCTGGCGCGACTCGACCGCGTTGAGTTGCCCCGCGCGTTCGAGTTCGCGCCGACCGTCTTCGAGCGCCTTGCGTTGGTCCTCGGTGAAGCGCTTCGTTCGCTCGACGAATTCCGGCAGTTCGGCAAGCGTCGGCATCTTTCGGAATGGCTCTGGCATTGGCCGTTCGCGCAGCAGACGCGGATCGTGACCGGCCTCGCTCGCCTTCTGCATCATGTCCGCGCGCAGCCGGTCGCCGCGCTCGCGCATGTTGCGCACCAGGGCGGATTCCTCGCCCTCGTCCAGCGTGTCGAGCCAGGGGCCGATGGCTTGTGCGGGCAGCAGTTCGTCGTCGCGCGCCGCATGCAGCGCGCCGGTCTCGGGATCGCAGCGGCGCTGGAGCAGGGCGAAGTAGTGCGCCAGCGGGCGCGGCGCATCGCTCGCGGCTTCAATCGCCGGCATGACATGCGTCACGTCATCGGCGTCGTCTTCCACGATGTCGATCTCGCCGTGGTGTATCAGCGCCACCTGTCCGCGGTGCGGAAAGAACCACGCCGTGGTGAGGCGCATGGGCACTTCGTCGAACTGCTCGGGCTCGCGACCGCGACCGCTCCGCCGCGCGATGAAGGCGCGCGCACGCCAGTCGGGCAGGCGCCCGCGCTGCACCGGTTGCGTGGGGTGCATGTGCAAGATTTCGTAGGGCGTATCGCCGGGGATGTGGTCGCGCGCGGGCCAGCGCTGCTGCGGCGGCGCGGCGTTGAAGAAGCGCCAGTCCATGTCCTCCGCAAAACCGGGGAACAGGTGCTCACGCCAGTGGCCGTCGTACTGCCGGCCGATCAGGCGCATGCGGCTGGGCCGCGTCAGGTCGATCGCGCCGAAGCCGGCCGGTTCGGTCTCGCGGTCGGGCCGGTCGATGCGCTGCTTCGGGACTTCGATGTTCGGCAGGCGCTGCACCTGAAGGCCGTTGACGATTTCGTGCGCGTGCCCGATGCCCTGCGGGTTCTCGGCGAAGCCGGGGCCGCCATAGGCGCGGGTGGCGTCGAGCCGCATCGACTCGAAGGGCTGCGGCGCGGTGGCGCGGCCGTCGAGCCAGAAGCGGTCGCCGAACACCAGCAGCTGGCGCGAAAGCTCACCCACGCGCATCGCGACGGCGCACGCGGTCTTGTCGTCCTGGTGGTGCGTGTAGGCGTGGCCGGTGGCCAGGAACTCGGCGTGAGGTTTGGGAATGCCCAGGTCGATGGCGCCCGTGGGGCCGAGCTCTTCGGCGGCGATCTTCCAGAAGTCCGGCTCGGGCAGCAGCACGGGCGCGGCGTCCATCGACACCATGCCCATCAGCGTGACGCCCAGGCGTTGCTGGCGGCCCCGCAGGAAGGGGCGCGTGATGACGCTCAGCCGCAGCGGCTTGACGGTTTTCAAGGCGCGGCTAGCTCCGTGCAGGTGCCATTTCGAGCGGCGTGCGCTGCCGGTCGACCGACACCACGTCGGGATGTGCCGGGTCCTGGACCAGGTGCAGCGTGGCGCCCGGCACCGCGAGGCGGGGCAGCAGCAGCTCGTCGACCAGCGTGCGCAGCACCACGGTCGGCACGGGGGACGTGGGCGGCATCTGCAGCGTGAATTCGAGCGCGACCATGCACTGGCCGTGGCTGCCCGGGCTCGTGAGCTGGTGTTCGGAGCGCCGCACCTGTGCCACGACGCCGTGCGTGGCCACGCCCGCAAAGCCCAGGCGCTTGCCGATGCGCCGCTCCTGCGTGTACTTGCGCTGCTCGCGCGTGGCGGTGACGACCACTGCGACGCCGGCCAGCAGCGCCCCGCCCATCATCACGGCGAAGACGCTCCAGAGGATTTGCTCCCAGACGGGCATCGGCAATTCAGACCTTCACGGTCATCGCCTTGGCGGCGAAGGCCAGGCCGCCGCTCGCGATCTTCATGCCGATGTTCGCGACCTTGAGGTACTTTCCCTCGATCTCGGTGGCCGAGTTCTGCGAGCGGAACACCGCCACGTCGAGCCGAATGCCCGAGAACTGCGAGTTGAGGAGGTAGTTCTGCTGGCGCAGCCCCCACAGGTCGAGCGCCACCCCGACCGCCGAGAAACGTGCCCCCACGCCGCCCGCGCGGTACCAGCGCCAGTCGTTGCTCTTGGCGTAGTTGTTGATGTAGGTCTTCGAGTTGTTCGTGTAGTCGTTCGTGATGTTCTTGTAGGTGTTCGACGTCGTGTTGTAGACGTTGGTGTTGATCACGTGCTGCGTCGTGTTGTGGATGTGGTTCGTGGTGTTGAAGGTCACGTCCGGCGAGGTGTGCACGGTGGGGCCGGTCACCGTGGTGTTCGACGGGCCGTTGACGTGCACGGTGTTCGACGTGTTGATCGTGTCGTTGCGGCCCGCGCTCACGAAGCGGATTTCCTGCCCGTCGATGGTGCCGTTGAAGCCGCCGCTGATCGCGAGCGTCACGCCGCCGGAGATGGTGTCCGTGAGCCCGCCGCTGAGCGTGCGCGTCTTGCCGCCCGTGATGCGCTGCGTCACGCCGCCGCTCACGGTTTCGCTGAAGCCGCCGGTCACGTCGCGCGTGTCGCCGCCGGTGATGGTTTCTGTCGCGCCCGCGGTGATGTCGCGCGTTTCGCCGTCCTGATAAGTGGCCGACTCGTGGCCCTTGATGAGCGTGGTGCGTGTGCCGTCGGTGGTGTGGGTTTCGTCGGCTTCCACTTCGACGTCGAGGTTGCGCTCGGCGTGCAGCAGGATCTGCTCGGCGCCCGCGCGGTCTTCGAAGCGCAGCATGTTGGCCTGGTTGGCCGCACCGCCGGTGCTGGAGCGCGTGAGGATGCCGCTGGCCGTTGCGTTGGCGGGCAGCTCCCATGGCGGCATCTGGTCGCTGTTGTAGACGCGGCCGGTGATGATGGGCCGGTCGGGCTGGCCGCCGATGAAATCGACGATCACTTCCTGGCCCACGCGCGGCATGTGCAGGGTGCCGTAGTTGGCGCCGGCCCAGTTGCTCGACACGCGCACCCAGCACGAACTGTTTTCGTCCGACTGGCCGTAGCGGTCCCAGCGGAACTGCAGCTTCACGCGGCCGAAGCGGTCGGTCCAGATCTCTTCGGGGCCGACCACGGTGGCGGTCTGCGGGCCGTTGGTGCGCGGGCGCGGCGTGGTGCGCGCCGGGCGATAGGGCACGCCCGAAGGCAGCACGGTGAAGTCGAACTCGCACACCGATTCGCTGCTGCCGCCGCTCGAATATTCGGGCTCGCGCAGGTCGTAGCGCGTCTCGGTGACGAGGTACTCGCGGTTGTCGGCCTCGCGCGGGCAGTGCGTCATCTCGAACAGGTGGCCCGGCGCCATGCCGACCACGTTGGTATGGCCCGAGGCCAGCTCGTGCGCGCACTGCAGCTCTTGCAGGCGGATCTTCGCGTAGGCATCGCCTTGCTGGTGCTCGCTGTAGCCGCCCAGCCATTCATAGACTTCGTAGGTCGCGTGGTCGTGGCCCTTGGGATCTTGCTGCACGCTTTGCAGCGAGGCGCGCGACTTGCGGAAGTCGAAGTCGTCGAGCATCACGCGGCCCGAGGTGATCTGCTCGGCCACGCGCCAACGGTCGATGCAGGGCTCCAGCGCATTCACCACGCGGTCGCGCGGACGGTACGGAATGCGGGCATGGCCCGGCAGCTTGGCGTAGCCGCCGGCGTCGTCGGCCAGCACCAGCAGGTGCGAGCCGTTGCTGTGCTCGAAGTGGTAGGCGATGCCTTCGTGCTCCATGAGACGGCTCACGAAGGCGAAGTCGCTCTCCTGGTACTGCACGCAGTATTCCCAGGGGCGGTAGCTGCCGGTGAGGCGCTTCTCGAACTGGAAGCCGTACTTGCCCAGCACCGCGTCGAGCACCTCGGGCACGCTCTGGTTCTGGAAGATGCGGCAGTCGGTGGTGCGCGTGAGATACCACAGCCAGGGCTGCACGAGCGCGCGGTAGATGTAGTGGCGGCCGGTTTCATTGGCGCGCCCGACCAGCTCGAAGCGCACCACGGTGCCGTTGAGGTAGCGCGGCGCGCCGTCGTCGGCAATGGCCAGCGTGAGCGAGGTGCCGAGCAGGCGCTTCAAATCGAGGTTGAAGCTGGTGCTGACCATGTCGACCTCGAACTCGAAGAGTTGCGAGAGTCCTTCGTGTCCCCGCATCGCGCGGAACTTGAGCTGCTCGGTGCTCAGGACGGTATGGACTTGAACGGTACGCGGCATTCGGCACTTCCCTGACCCCTCGGGCTTTCACGGATGCGAAGCCTCTGCAGATGGGGCTGGGACAGTATGAAAACGCCGCGTGTCATGTCCATGACGCGCCCATGCAAAAGGCCGTCGAAACGGCCTTTTACAAACGGGAATGCACGCCTGCGCGGCAGGAGTGACGCAAAGGTTTTACATCGACGCTTCGAGCATGGCCTTGTAGTCGTCGCGCGTGGCCAGCCGCGGGTTGGTCTTGTGGCAATGGTCGGCCATGGCGCCGTCGATGATCTGTTCGAACATCGCGGGCGTCACGCCCACTTCGGCCAGGCCGGCGGGCAGGCCGAGGCGCGCGTTCATGTCGCGGATCGCATCGCCGAGGTCACCGGCCGAATCCAGGTGCATGGCCTGCGCCATGCGCTGCAGGCGCTGTTCTTTCTGCACCGACTCGGCACCGGCGTTGAAGTGGATCACCGCGGGCAGGAAGAGGGCGTTGAGCGTGCCGTGGTGCAGGCGCGGATCGACGCCGCCCAGGCTGTGGCTCAGCGAATGCACGCAGCCCAGGCCCTTCTGGAAGGCCATGGCGCCCTGCATCGACGCGCTCATGAGGTTCAGGCGCGCCTCGCGGTCGCTGCCGTCTTTGGTGGCGCGTTCGATGTGGCCCCAGGCGCGCTCCAGGCCATCGAGGCCGATGCCGTCGGCCGGCGGGTTGAAGGCGGCCGACATGAAGGTTTCCATGCAGTGCGCAATGGCGTCCATGCCGGTGGCGGCCGTGAGCCGGGGCGGCAGGCCGAGCGTGAGCTCGGGGTCGCAGATGGCGGCCTTGGGCATGAGGAACCAGCTGTGGAAGCCCAGCTTGCGGTGGTCGTCGACGATGACGATGGCGCCGCGCGCCACCTCGCTGCCAGTGCCGCTGGTGGTGGGCACGGCAATGAGCGGCACCGCGCGCTCGGTGATCTTGGGCGAGCCGCCTTCGATGGTGGCGTAGGTCTTGAGCGGGCCTTCGTGCGTGGCCGCGATGGCCACGCCCTTGGCGCAGTCGATGGCCGAGCCGCCGCCTACGGCGATGAGGCCGTCGCAGCGGCCGCTGCGGTAGAGCTCGACGGCGGCGCGCACGGCGGCCTCGGTCGGGTTGGACGGCGTCTGGTCGAACACCGAGACCTCGAGATCGGCGATGGCATCGAGCGCCTTCTGCAGCACGCCGGCCGCGCGAACGCCGGCGTCGGTAACGATCAGGGGGCGGTGGATGCCGATGCGCGCGCACTCGCTCGACAGGAGCTTGATGGCGCCGAATTCGAACTGGATCTGGGTGAGGTATTGGATGAGAGCCATGAGGGTGAACGCCCGAGGGCAGTACGATTGCTGACCGTTCGAATCTAACAAGAGGGGACATTCTTGCCCACCAACAAAACCCTTGCGTCTGTCGCCCTCGGCACAGTGCTGCTGGCGGCCTCCGCGCACGCCGCCTGCCTCAGCGACACCCAGGTGGCCGACTTCGCCGCCGCGCAGGCGGCACGCACGCCCGCCGCCGACATCGAGAACCTCAACGAGGCCGACGCCGCCTGCACGCGCGCCAAGCTCAACGTGCTGCATGCGCGCAACCTGGGCGAGGTGGTCGGCTACAAGGCCGGCCTCACCAACCCCGCGGTGCAGAAGCGCTTCAACTACGACCAGCCGGTGTGGGGCGTGCTCTACCAGCGCATGCTGCTCGACAGCGGCGCGGTGGTCGATGCGGCCTTCGGTGCGCGGCCGCTGTTCGAAGCCGACATGCTGGTGCGCGTGAAGAGCGCCGACATCCACAAGGCCAGGACGCCGGCCGAGGTGCTGGCCAACATCGACCAGCTGATTCCCTTCATCGAGCTGCCCGACCTCGCGGTGCAGACGCCGTCCAAGCTCAACGGCCCGGGCGTGGCGGCCATCAACGTCGGTGCGCGGCTCGGTGTGCGTGGCCTGCCGGTCGATGTGCCGGCCACGGCCGACGGCCAGTCGGGGATGCTCGAGAGCCTGCGCGACATGCGCGTGGTCATGAAGGACGGGCAGGGCAAGGAGCTGGCCACCGGCAAGGGCTCGGACATCCTCGAGCACCCGCTCAATGCCGTGGTGTGGCTGGCCGGTGCACTGGCCAAGGAAGGCATCGCGCTGAAACCGGGCGACCTGATCAGCCTGGGCTCGTTCTCGCCGCTGCTGCCGCCCAAGGCGGGGTTGACGGTGGTGGTGAGCTACGAAGGGCTGTCGCGCATGCAACCGGTGGTGGTGTCTTTCAAGTGAGTACGACCACTACAACGAACAACCGTCTCGCTCAGCCCGCACTCACCGCGAAGATGGCCGGCGTGGTCGAACGCATGGGCCGCGCGGGCCATCCGCCACTGGACCGCCTCACGCCCGACGAAGCCAAGGCCTCGTACGAAAAGGGCGCGGGCGTGCTCGAGGTGCCCAAGCCCGAGCTGGCGCGCATCGAAGACTTCCACATCGCCGCGCGCGACGGCCATGCCATTCCCGCGCGGCTCTATGCGCCGTCGGCCGAGGTGCTGCCGGTGCTCGTGTACTTCCACGGCGGCGGCTTCACGGTCGGCAACATCCGCACGCACGACACGCTGTGCCGCGTGCTGAGCCAGAAAAGCGGCTGCGCGGTGGTGTCGATCGACTACCGGCTTGCGCCCGCACACAAGTTTCCGACCGCATCGAACGATGCGTGGGACGCCTTTCAGCTCATCGCCACGCAGGGTGCGAGCCTGGGCCTCGACGGCTCGCGCCTGGCGGTGGGCGGCGACAGCGCCGGCGGCACGCTGGCGGCCGTGTGCGCGATCTTGGCGCGCGATGCCGGCCTGCCGGTGGCGCTGCAGCTGCTCATTTATCCGGGCATGGCCGCGCACCAGGACACCGACTCGCACCGACGCCATGTCGACGGTCCGCTGCTGACCAAGGCCATGATCGACTTCTTCTTCGGCCAGTACGTGAACACGCCCGCCGACCGCGACGACTGGCGCTTTGCGCCCTTGCTGGCCGACGACGTCGACGGCGTGGCGCCGGCCTGGATCGGGCTGGCCGAGGCCGACCCGGTGGTGGACGAAGGCATCGCCTACGCCGACAAGCTGCGCGCCGCGGGCGTGGCGGTCGAGCTGGAAATCTACCGTGGCGTGATCCACGAATTCATCAAGATGGGCCGCGCGATTCCCGAAGCGCTGCAAGCGCAGAACGACGCGGCCCGCGCACTGAAAGAGGCATTGAACCCATGAGCACCCCCACCAACGACACCCCCGTCCGCGCGGACTTCCGCTTCTTCCACCGCCTGCGCGTGCGCTGGGCCGAGGTGGACATGCAGAAGATCGTCTTCAACGCGCACTACCTGATGTACTTCGACACCGCCATCGCCGACTACTGGCGGGCGATGGCGCTGCCTTACGAAGAGGCCATGCTGGAGCTGGGCGGCGACCTGTACGTGCGCAAGGCGACCATCGACTTCCGCGCTTCGGCGCGCATGGACGACGTGATCGACGTGGGCATGAAGTGCGCGCGCATCGGCAATTCGTCGATCGTGTTCCAGGGCGGGCTGTTCCGCCAGGACCAGTTCCTGGTCGGCTGCGAACTCGTCTACGTGTTTGCCGACCCGGCCACGCAGACCTCGAAGCCGGTGCCCGCCGCGCTGCGCGAGACGCTGATGGCCTTCGAGGCCGGCGAGCCGATGCGCACGGTCGAGACCGGCGACTGGGCCGCACTCGGCGAAGGCGCGAGCGCGTTGCGTCGCGCCGTGTTCATCGAGGAGCAGAACATTCCCAAGGAGCTGGAGTGGGACGCGCACGATGCTGTCGTGCTGCATGCGGCGGCGCGCAACCGCCTCGGGCAGGTCATCGGCACGGGCCGGCTGCTGCCCGCCGAAGACGGCGTGTCGCACATCGGCCGCATGGCGGTGCACCGCACCTTGCGCAGCGGCGGCCACGGCGCGGCTGTGGTGCAGGCGCTCGAAGACGCGGCCCGCGCGCGCGGCGACCGCGAGGTGGCGCTCAACGCGCAGCGCAGCGCCGAGCGCTTCTATGCGCGGCTCGGCTACGCGGTGCACGGTCAGCCTTTTGAGGAAGCCGGCATTCCGCACATCGAGATGCGGCGCGCGCTGCGCTGAGCAAGCCGATCAGTAGCGGGCTGGCGGGTCCGGCACGTAGCCGGGGTCCGAGCCGGGGAACGGCGACGGACCTGACGGGCGCGGCCAGCGCTGCGGCATCGGAATGACGCCCGCGGCAACCAGGTTCTCGCGGCTGTCGTAGCGGATGCGGATCACCTCGTCGGGCTGCGAACTGGCGCGCTCGAAGGTCGTCTTGCCGACGTAAGAAGTCTCGCGCCGTCCATGCGCCGTTCCCAGGCTCGGGCTGGGCGCCGACTGGCGGGCCATGGCGCCGGCCGACGACTCCGCGGCCATGTCGGCGTTGCCGGCGGGCGGGGCCGCCTTGGCGCGCGCATCGCCCATCGACGGCGGAACCTCGCTGCGCCGCTCGCGATCGAGGCCGCCGTTGTACTCGTCGCGCGACGGATAAGGCGTCACGACCGGCGGCGGCGGTTCCGGTCGGCGCTCGCGGAACATCGCGACGCCGATCACGCCGACGTCGTCGGGGCGGCCCGTGCGGCTCGCGTACGAGTTGCCGGACGCGGCGAACTCGAAGGCCGCGATCTGCGAATCGCTCTTGCGCCAGCCCGTGATGTCGCTGCGTTCGCGCGGGCCGAACACGTAGCCGTTCTGGCCGATGCCGGCGGTTTCGCCGGTGACGACGTTGACGCCGTCCACCGACATCACGGCCATGACGCGTTCGCCCATCGCGTTGCGCGCCCGGATCGCGTAGCGCGCGCCGGGCCGGCCGGCCACCCAGTACTCGCCGCGGTGGCGGTAGACCGGCAGCTCGGCGCCGTTCGTGCGGTCGACGATGCTGATGTGCATCAGCCCGCCGATGCGGCTGGCCGGCGGCGGCGCGTACGGCCGGACAACCGGGCTTTCCGCCCCCGCCGACAGCGCGGTCAGGGCCAGGACGGTGGAAAGAAGAAGTCTGCGCTGCATCATGGTGGCTTCCTTGCCAGGAGTGGATCGATGCAGGCTTCTACGGCGGGGCCTCGCGAACGGGGTTAAGCGCCGCGCAAAAAAATGGCGCTGTCGTTGAGACAGCGCCAAGCGCCCCCGGAAACAAAACAGGGACGCAGGGGGAATCAGATGTCTTCGAGCAGCGGGTACGGCAGCGGGTCGATCGACAGCACCGGCCCATCGGGCGTGCCGGCGTGCAGGCCGCCGGCTTCGAGCGCGGCGATCTGGATGGAGATGAGCGCCGACCAGCCGCCGTCGGGCGCGGGTGCGGCCTGCGCCACGGTGCCCACGGGCTGTTCGGCGTCGTTGGCGGCAAACACCTCCTGGCCCGCGGCCAGCGGCGCGTCGGTCTGCGCGATGTAGGTGCGGCGCTTGAGCGTGCCGCGGAACTGGCTGCGCGCCACGATTTCCTGGCCGGGGTAGCAGCCCTTCTTGAAGTTCACGCCCCCCACGGATTCGTAATTGATCATCTGCGGCACGAAGGCTTCGATGACCGGCGTGGTCAGCGTGACGATGCCGCTGCGCACCTCGCTCCACGGCCACAGGGCGACGTCGAGCGTCGGGCCCACGGGCGCCTTCTGGCCGGTCGGGGCGATCCACAGCGCGCGCGGCACGCCGTCGGCCGGGTAGAGCGACACCACGCTGATGTCTTCGCCGATGGCCGTGCGGCGCCCCGGCGGCACGGCCGCGTCGAGGCCGTTGGCGGTCAGGGCAGTGCCGGCCAGGCCGTGCAGCGCGAACTGCTCGGTGGCATCGGTCAGCTTGACCTTGGCGCGCAGCACGTACATCGACAGGCGCTTGAGCGTGGCCGCGAGGATGTCGCGGCTGCACACCAGCAGGATGAGTTCGGGTTGCGGCCGGATGCCGATGAAACTGGCGATCACGCGGCCCTTGGCCGTGCAAAGCGCCGCCAGGCGGGCCTCGGTGGCGCCGAGCAGAGAAAAATCCTGCGTGAGCTGGCCGTGCAAGAAGCTGGCGGCATCGGGGCCTTCGGCGCGAATCACGCCGAGGTGGGGCAGGGTGCTCACCCCGTTGAGAACGACTGTGGTCATCGCTGAATTATCATGGCCGTGCCTGTTCCTTCGGGGCGGCAGGGATTCCCCGTCGCAGCGATGGGGCCGGTCTTTCCCGCGGGTCTGTGTCCATCGTCTGGCAGGCCCTTTTTCTTCCTCCGTCTTTTCCTCGGATTCGTGCGCAGCTTCTTCCTCACGCTCTTCCTGCTCGTGGCCCTGGCCGTTCTGGCGCTCGGCGGCGCCGGTCTCTGGTGGGTGCACCAGCCGCTCAAGTTGCCGACGCCCAGCGTCGACCTGTCCGTGGAGCCCGGCACCACGCCGCGCGGCATCGCCCAGGCCGTGGCCGACGCGGGCGCCGACGTGCAGCCGCAGCTGCTGTACTGGTGGTTCCGCATCTCGGGGCAAGACCGCCAGATGCGCGCCGGCAGTTACGAACTGGAACGCGGCGTCACGCCCAAGCTGCTGCTCAACATCCTGGTGCGCGGCGAGGAAGCCACGCGCAGCGTGGTGCTGGTCGAGGGCTGGAACATCCGCCAGGTGCGCGCCGCGCTCGCCAAGGCTGAACAGCTCAAGCCCGAAAGCGTGGGCATGACCGAAGACGCATTGATGGCCGCGCTGGGCAAGCCGGGCGTGCACCCCGAAGGCCGCTTCTTCCCGGACACCTACACCTACTCGAAGGGCTCGACCGACATCGCGCTGCTGCAGCGCGCCATGCGGGCCATGGACAAGAAGCTCGAAGCCGCCTGGGCGGCCCGCGCAGCCGATCTGCCGCTCAAATCGGCCGATGAAGCGCTGATTCTGGCCAGCATTGTCGAGAAGGAGACAGGCAAGGCCAACGACCGCACGGAGATCGCGGCCGTCTTCACCAACCGGCTGCGCGTCGGCATGCCGCTGCAGACCGACCCGACCGTGATCTACGGCATGGGCGCCACCTTCGACGGCAACCTGCGCAAGCGCGACCTGCAGACCGACACGCCCTGGAACACCTACACCCGCGGCGGCCTGCCGCCCACGCCGATCGCCATGCCCGGCAAGGCCGCGCTGCTGGCGGCCGTGCAGCCGGCGCAGAGCAAGTCGCTGTACTTCGTTTCGCGCGGCGACGGCACGAGCCAGTTCAGCAGCTCGCTCGACGACCACAACCGCGCGGTCAACCGCTACCAGCGTGGCGGTGGCGGCAGCAGCGCCCAACCCAAGGCGACCCAATGAGCTCGATCGGCAATGGCGGTCTGTTTCTGACGCTGGAAGGCATCGACGGCGCGGGCAAGTCCAGCCACCTCGACGCGCTGGAAGCCCGCTTCCAGGCGCAAGGCCGCACCGTGGTGCGCACGCGCGAACCCGGCGGCACGCCGCTGGCCGAGACGCTGCGCGGGCTGGTGCTCGAACAGCCGATGAATCCGCTGACCGAATCGCTGCTGGTGTTCGCGGCCCGCTGCGACCACATCGCGCAGGTCATCGAACCGGCGCTGGCGCGCGGCGAGGTCGTGCTGTGCGATCGTTTCACTGACGCCACCTTCGCCTACCAGGGCGCGGGACGCGGCTTCGACACCGCCGTGCTCTCGACGCTCGAGCAGTGGGTGCAGGCCGGTCGCGCCGGTCTGCCGGCGTCGCAACTGCTGCAGCCGCAACTGACCGTGTGGTTCGACCTCGCTCCTGAAATCGCCGCCCAGCGCCTGGCCGGCGCGCGCGTGCCCGACAAGTTCGAGGCCCAGCCGGTCGAGTTCTTCCGCCGCGTGGCGCAGGGCTATGCGGCCCGCGCCGCCGCCGATGCGTCGCGCTTCGTGCGCATCGACGCGAGCCAGGCGCGTGACCAGGTCTGGCAGCAAATCGACACCGCGCTGGTGGCGCGCGGCGTGCTGTCGCCGGTGCAGGGAGCCGCCCGATGAGCGAGCCGGTGAACACCTTGACGCCCTGGCTGCGCCAGCCGCTGGCCGAGCTGCTGCGCCAGCGCGGCCATGCCTGGCTGCTGCAAGGCCCGTCGGGCATCGGCCAGTACGAACTCGCGCTGGCGCTCGCCGCCGCCTGGCTGTGCGAACAGCCAGTGGAGGAGGGCGGTGCCGCCTGCGGCCACTGCCCCAGCTGCCACGCCATCGAGGTCCGCACCCACGCCGACCTGTGCGTGCTGATGCCCGAAGTCGCCATGGGCGAACTCGGCTGGCCGCTCGACGAAAAGGCCCAGTCCGACATCGACGACAAGAAGCGCAAGGCCAGCCGCGAGATCCGCGTCGAAGCGATGCGCGACGCGGTCGGCTTTGCGCAGCGCACGAGCGCGCGCGGCCGCGGCAAGGTCGTGCTGGTGTATCCGGCCGAGCGCATGAACACCATCACTGCCAACGCGCTGCTCAAGACGCTCGAAGAACCCGTCGGGGACGTGCGCTTCGTGCTCGCGAGCGAAGCCGCTTGGCAGCTGTTGCCGACCATCCGCAGCCGCTGCCTCGGCTTCACGCTGCCGTGGCCCGAAACCGCCGAGGCCGAAGCCTGGCTCGTGGCGCAAGACGTGCCGCCCGCCGATGCAGCGCAACTGCTGCGTGCCGCGGGCGGACGGCCCAGCGATGCGCTGCGGCTGGCACGCTCGGGCCAGTCGCCCAAGGCGTGGTCGCTGCTGCCCAAGGCCGTGTCGCGCGGCGACGTGGGCGCGCTGACCGACCAGGCACCCGCCCAGGCCGTCGTCGCGCTGCAGAAGCTCTGCCACGACCTGATGGCCGTGGGCCACGGCGCCGAACCCCGTTTCTTCGACGCGGCCGACCTGCCGCCGGTGCCGCACAAGCTGGCGCTGGCGCGCTGGTCGAAATCGCTCGCCAGCGCCGCGCGAACCGCCGAACATCCGTTCAACGCCGGCCTCATGCTCGAAGCGCTTGTGAGCGAGGCGCGAAGCACCCTAAACTCTGCCGCTCGCCGCCCATGAACCCACCTGCCGCTCCTGTTCCAGCCTCTGCCGCCGCTGCCGCGTTGTCTGCCACGCCGGCCCGGCCGAGCGTCATCCAGCTCGCCATCAAGGAAAAGGGCGCGCTCTACGCGGCCTACATCCCGCTGTTTGCCGAAGGCGGCATCTTCATTCCGACCACGCGCGAGTACCGGCTCGGCGACGACGTCTACGTGCTGCTCACGCTGCCCGAAGACCCGCAGCGCTACCCGGTCGCCGGCAAGGTCGCCTGGATCACGCCGGCCCGTGCCGCCGGCAACCGGGCGCCGGGCGTCGGCGTGCGCTTTCCGTCAGACGAGAAGTCGCGCCAGCTGAAAGCGCGCATCGAAGCCGCGCTCGGTGGCTCCATGGCCTCCGACCGCGCCACTCAGACCATCTGAGTTCTTTCTCCGCCGCGCCTCGTGGCGCGGAACTCCGGACACGGCGCGATCTCCCACAGGCGCGCCGCACTTCACCCTTTCCGATGTTCACCGACTCCCACTGCCACCTGACCTTTCCCGAGTTCGCGGACCAGATGCCGCAAATCCGCGCTGCCATGGCCGCCGCCAAGGTCGACCGGGCGCTGTGCATCTGCACCAAGCTCGAAGAGTTCGACGACGTGCAGGCCCTGGCCGCCCGCTACGACAACTTCTGGGCCAGCGTGGGCGTGCACCCCGACAACGAGGACATCGCAGAGCCCACCGTGGAAGACCTGGTGCGCCTGTCGGCACGGCCGCGTGTCGTGGCCATCGGCGAAACCGGCCTCGACTACTACCAGATGGAAGAGCGCAAGGGCGGCCGCAGCATCGCCGACATGGAATGGCAACGCGACCGCTTTCGCGTGCACATCCGCGCCGCACAGCAATCGCGCAAGCCGCTCATCATCCACACCCGCGACGCATCGGCCGACACACTGGCGATCCTCAAGGAGGAGGGCGAAGACGGCGCGGGCAGGGCGGCCGGCGGCGTGTTCCATTGCTTCACCGAAACCGCCGAGGTGGCACGCGCCGCACTCGACCTGGGTTTCTACATTTCCTTTTCGGGCATCCTGACCTTCAAGAAGGCCCAGGACCTGCGCGACGTGGCGGCTTTCGTGCCACTGGACCGCATGCTGATCGAGACGGACAGCCCGTACCTCGCGCCCGTGCCGTACCGCGGCAAGACCAACAATCCGTCGTATGTGCCCTTCGTGGCGCAACAGATCGCCGAACTGCGACACGTGCCCGTAGAGGACATCGCCAAGGCGACAAGCGACAACTTCGAAGCTTTGTTCAGGGAAGTCAAACTATGAAAAATTACTTTAAGAAGTCGATATATCTTGTTGTCATGGCTGCATCTTTTGCAGCGCATGCCGGGTCGTTCGAAGACTTTTTCCGGGCCGTGCGCGGCGACAACGCCAGTGGTGTCCGCACCCTGCTGAACCGCGGTTTCGACCCGAATACGCGCGACGAACACGGCCAGACCGGCTTGCTGCTCGCACTGCGCGAGCCGTCGCCGAAAGTCGTCCAGGTGCTGATGGAATCGCCGCAACTCAACGTCGACCTGGCCAACGCCAAGGACGAAACGCCGCTGATGCTGGCGTCGATCAAGGGCCAGCAGGACCTGGTCGTGCAGCTGCTCAAGCGCGACGCCGCCGTCAACAAGACCGGCTGGGCGCCGCTGCATTACGCGGCCAGCAGCGGGCAACTGTCGATCATGAAACTGCTGCTCGAGAACCACGCCTTCATCGACGCCCAGTCGCCCAACGGCACCACGCCGCTGATGATGGCCGCGATGTACGGATCGAACGACGCCGTGAAGCTGCTGCTGGCCGAAGGCGCGGACACGGCGATGAAGAACCAGCTCGGCATGACGGCGGTCGACTTTGCGGTGAAAGCGAATCGGGCGGAGTCGGCGGAGCTGATCAAGGCGGCTGGGGATGCGAAGGCGAATGCGGTGAAGGCCGTGCCGAAGGATGGGAAGTGGTGAGTGGCCAGACGGGTTGATTGAGGCTGGAATCGTCCATCCTTAATCAACACAATGTATATAAGGCCGAATTCGCAGATACAAAAACGGTTATGTCAAGCGCCAGTAGCTTGAAATTATGTAAATCTCTGAAAGACTAGCATCAATGAAAAGGCCCCTCGAGAGGGGCCTTTCTTGTTTCTGGCGATCGACGGGAAAGTATCGCCATACGCCCCGAAATCTCGCCTCGAGTGCGCGCCTGGCTAGGTTTTCAGTACACCTACGTGATACCGAGGTGATTTCACTACAGGAGCCCGCCAGCGGGCGTTTTCCTGGCCGGCCAGAGATAGGGCAGGGGCACGTAAGGCGCTCAGCACCAGAGAGCAGATGCCTCCGCCACAAGGGCTACGGCGTTTTGTCTTCTAGCAGGGAAGCATGAGAGCAACGCCGCTATTGCGTGACCTCGCGCAACCAGCGCCGAAAGTCCTTCACGAGCCAGCAGATAAGCGCGCCGCACATCGACGCCTCGACCACGGTGATCACCACGGAAAGCAGCATGCAACGGTCCTACTTCGCCTGGAAGGACCACGGCGAGTTGCCCTTGACCCTGGGTTGCGAGAACCCGTTTTCGCTCGACTGCCGTTCAAGCGGCGCAGCAGGCTCACGCCGTGGCGAATCGATGATCGACAGCCCTGAGGGCCCAGCCGGCGCGGAAACGGTCTGCATCGATCCCCCTCGGCCATCAACACCACCGCGAATCGCATCCTGTCGCGCCTCGGAGACACGGCCCACCGCGTCTTCTACCGGCCACATCGTGGCGAGGGCAGACCACTCACCGACACGCAGCCGCACAGTGGGGCCAGTGACGATGACGGCCACGCCAAGATCGCGCAGCGTGTCGAGGCTTTGCCGCTCGACCACACGCGTATTCCCGTCGAGCCACTCGACCACGCCAGCAACGTGCCCGCGACCTGCGAGCAAGCCAGAGAGACGAATCCGGTACTTTCCGCTCAGGTCTTCGAAATAGCGTTCCTGCGGCGACTTGTTCGCATCGGCTACCTTGGCCTGCACCTGGGCCGTTTGCGCGCTTGGCGGGGCCGTTCCGTTCGTCGGCGATGGCCTCGGGCCGGTCGATGCCGCTACAGCTTTCGGCGTCGTCACCTCAGGGTGGAAAAACTGCCAGAGCTTCCAGCACCCGGCAATGAACAACACCATCATCACCGGCACGCCGTATTTGATCGTCGCTCCTTTCCAGAACACCGCGCGGTTGTCGGTGTACGTCTCGGTGTTGGTGTCTTCGGACACATGGCTCTTGTACGTGCCGAAGTATTTCGGGTCGTACTTGCCGAGCTTGTCGGCGACCTTGACGAATTCGTCATTGCCCTGGCCCTTGAACACAGTGACGCGATAGCGCTTGTCGGTGCCCAAGGCCGTGAGCTTGAGGAACGTGAACTTCTGATCCACGCGACGACGCCAGAGCGCGAGCACGTCAAGCAGCGATTGGCCCATCAACAGAATGTCAATGCCACGGTGCCGATGCTCGGTCACGAACTGCGTCAACCCCTCCGAGGCTCGGTGACGATTCGGCCACCAGTTTTGCGCTTCATCGAAGACGTGAAACGCGTTGTCGCGCACTTTCTCGATCCATAGCCCATCGACGGCCACCGTCTTTTTGCCGTCTTTCTTTTCGCGCGGGCGCATGTCCTCACGCGTGATGACAAACAGCAGTTCGCGAACGCGTTCCTCAGGCAGATCCGCGGCAACCGCAATCTTCGCGTGGTCCAGGCCCTCGATGTACGCAACGACCTCGCGGCCTTTCTGCAGCATCGGAATGATCTGCGTTGCCATCGCTTCGTAAGACTTGCCAGCACCGGGCAGACCTTCGTAATACAGGATTGCCATGTGCTGCTACCACTGAAAGAGGGTGAGGAACTTGCGCGCCAACCTGAACGCATAGCCGCCGCCGAGCACGGCGAACGCTGCGGGCACTCCCGCTTCACTCAGCAGGTACACCATGCCCGGGTCCATTTGCGCCCAGAGACTGCCCAGGCCACCCGAGATGAAGGCGGGCACAGGGATCGCCGCGACGAGACTTGCGAACCCGTTCACGACCAGGGTGAAGAACGCAATGAATGCGTCCTGTAGAAGGCCCCACACCGCGCCGAAGGCCGCGACGATCAGGGACCAAAGCCAGTCAGTAAATTGCTTGAGCATGCGGCCTCACTCGATTGCGATGCGGAACGCCATCCAGCTTGCGATCAGCAACAGCACGATGCGTAGCAGAAGCAGGGCGTTCGTTGCGAAGCTGGTGCAGTAGAAGTCGAGCGTGATAGTCCGCTCAAGAAACGGAATCATGGCCGTGGCCGTGGGGCACGAGCCACCACTACCGACGACGAAAAAGCCGGTGACCGCAGCACCGACAGGTGAGCCCCTGAGCGTAGCCGCAGCACTCTCAAGAGCGCCCTTTACCGTGGCCTCCTTCTTCGTGTACAGGCCATTCGAGTCAACCGCTTTTGGATCGCCGCCGCAGCCGGTGTCGGACGAGTTTTTCTCGCATTTCTCGGCCTTCTTGTCTTTGTCGTCGGCCTCCTTCGTCACGCCGCTGCCCGTTGTGGTGCTGCTGGAGCTTCGCTTGCTACCGTCCGGGTTGTAGGTGTCGACGGTCTTCGTGGTGGTGCTGGTGCCGTCCACGCCACGTGTCGTCGTAGTCGTGGTAACCGTCTTCGAGCCGTCCGGGTTGGTCTGCGACTCGATGTCCGTTTGACTGGTCTTCTTGTCGTCGGACGTTGGCGCCTCCGGCGTCTTCGGCGGCGTCGTGCCGTCCCCCGGCTGGGACATGTCAGGCGCGCACACAGCTTTGCCGTTGACGACACCCGGCGCTTCCCCAGGTCCGCACGTGTCCGGAGGGACAGCTTCATTAGGATCGGGCGCGTTGCCGTCACCAGTGGGGACGCCAGGACCACCACCAGAGTCGCAATTGCTGCCATTGTTGGCGTACTGACCCTGAGCGAAATAGTGCCTCTTTCCGCCGACTAGCGCAGTGCCTGCTGGGAACTCGCCATCAAAAGCCGCAGCACAGCCAGCAGAGCAAACGATGTAAGGCGGGCCCTTGGCAATCTCACTACCCGTATCGAAGAAGCCGCTGCTGATGACCTGTCCGACAGTGCACGTAACCTTCTTGGGTTCGCAAGCAGTCTGCGTCGCGTTGTCAACAAAACCAACATTGCACTGACACCCACCAGTGACAGACGTACTGTTAGCAGGGCAAGAGAGCCCACTGTAGATAGTCCGCTCAACCCAAGGGTTGCCAGCATCGTCAGTTTGACGAACCTCGCACTTGAGGGCCGGCGCAGTGCCAGTCACACGGTACGCATAGGGCTTGCCAGTTGCAGCAGCCCGAGAGTCAGCCCAAGCAGAACATGCTGCGGCATAGGTCGAATACACCGGCGCGGCCAAAGATGCATTGAACGAGTAAACCGTGCCCTTAGACACAAGCGCATGCGTCGAAAACGACAGCGACGCCAAGAACACTACAGCGATAAGACGGAAGACATGAGCGAAGCCACCGAGCCGATTGCGATGGTGCAGCATGTCAAGTGTTCCAGAGTCCTGCGACACATGCGCAGCCGCAGCAGACGCCGCAGAAGAAAGCGAGGATGAGCCACATGGCAAAAATGCCCAGGCCCGAAGGCCCGGGCGAGCCGCTTAACCGCGGAAGAAGCCGAGCACCTTCTTCGCGCCATACGACGCGACCTTGGGGCCCATCATGATGACGGCGATGGCCAGGATGGCGACGCCAACGGTGCTCAGATCGATTGCGCCAGTGAGAGACGAGAAGTCCATGATTTTTCCTTTACTTGAAGAAGCGCAGCACCGCCCCGGCACCCCACGAAAGCACGTAGGAACCGACCACGAGAGAAAAGCCCCACACCCAGGCGATGCCAAAGTCGGCAGGCGAGGGGACTGTGAAACCAGACGCAATCGCGATCTCGGAGCCCGAGACCAGCAAGTACGAACAGGTTGAAAGATCGGCGGGTTGAGCCGCCGTGATCGCGAGCGGCTTAGCGCCGTCCGCCAATGCTGGAAGTTCCTGCGCGCAAATCACGCTGAGTCCTTCCAGGTGATCTGCGGGACCGTCGAGTGGTCCCGACGCCTCGCTTTGAAGATGCGTTGACCACGCTGCGCGGCTCGCTCGACAGCGCCGCCCAACATCAGCAGCAACGCCGGGAGAGCCATGACGACCACAACAAGGCAGAGGAACCCGAGGCCGGTCATCGCGTGCCCTCGCTGTAGTCGTCAGACGTACCGAGGCGGTCGAGGTCGATCACCTGAACCGGCTCGCCTTGCTCGGCGTACTCGATAGCCATGTCGAGCGCTTCGTCTTCATCAGTGACGACACCGCCGCCAGCCTCCCGCAGCGAGCGCACCCATTCCGGCTGTCCGTCCGCTAGGGAAGGGCAGAGGAACCGCCCGGTTTCGAGAGACTGAACGACGAAGCGCATCACGATGCCTGCGGAGCCTTGGACGGTTGCTGCTTCATGTCGATGGGCTTGATCGCCACGAGCACGAGCTTCGAGCCGTCCTCGCGTGCAGCCTCGATTTCGAACGTGGCTTGAGCGCGGATCGGGCCAGCGTTGAGGGTCGCGCCGAGGTGGGCCCACTTTTCGAACTCGCTGTGATCACCGAGCTTGAAAGGGCGCGTGACGTGCCCGATTGCACGGCCTGCACCGTTCTCTTTCATGTCCACTTCGCAGTGGAAGACGGTCGAGCTAAACGCCCGGCCTTCGAAGGTCCCGGTACTTTCCTTGATGCCGTGCACAAGCACTTCCGATTGCATTTGCATGGTGATTTCCTTGTGGCCGAGTTACGCCGATTGCATGGCGGGGCCAGCGCCTGCGAGCGAAGAAAACGTCTGAACTTGCGTACTGAATGCTTGACGCAACTCGGTTGCGTTGAAGCTTCGCAGGCGGCCTGGACGGTTGGTCCCGCCGACCAGTTCCAAGAACTCATCGCCGAGGTATTCCCATGCGGCGGCGATGGTTGGTGCGGCTGTGTTGAAGGCCCACCGAAGGTTGCGTGACACCTCCGCTGCGACCGTCTCGATAGCGAGGCGCGGGCGTGTCTTCATCGGGATGGGCTCTGCATGCTGATCGGCGAGCGCCAGCATTTGCGCATGCCAGGACGACGAACCCGCGAAGAAGTCAGCGGCACGCCGCAACACGTCTACCGGTAGCTCGCGCAGCTTGTTCCCATACCGAATCTCGATGCGAATCCAGGGGTTGCCCGACTCCGGACCAAATAGCTGATGGCCCTTTTCGTACACGTTCGTTTCTTTGCCCGCCTGCTTGCTGCCGGTGTAGAAACTGCGTTCGCGATTGTTGATCCAGTCGCCGTGTTGATGCGTCTTCGGGCGCTTGCCGTAGACGTCCATTGCTCCCGAGAGATAGTCATCCTTCAAGCGGTCCATGCCACCGGGCATGCCATCGAAGAAATCAAGCGCGAGATCTACGCGGGTGATTTCAGCTTTCTCGTCTTCGACCAACTTGGACACGCGGTCATGCCAACCGTGCGCAGCGAACGTGCATGCCGCTCCGTAGAGGTTGCAATGGATGGTCTTCGCCTGCGCCTGCTGGCGAGGGCTTTCGCTGCTCGCAAGGAAGCCGACCCATCCGCATTCCTGGCCGTTGCGCTCGATGCTCCAACGATGACGGTAGAAATCGTGACCCTTGCGAAGCTCAGGACAGACAGCGAAATCAGAGCCGAGCGCCGCTGCCACGTCCTGGGCTAGCTGCATCGCCTGAGCACCAGCCCAATGGTCTTCGTTCGGCAGATCGGCCAACACCTTGTGGACCCGGTACTCTGCCGCTTCCCAAATGTTGAACGGCTCAGGGCCGAACAGCAGCGCGGCGGAAGGCACTGCGGCATAGCGACGTTGGACGGTGAACCGAAGCCAGTCGATATGGACCTTAGAACGTGAGGCCGTGCGTGCGGCTTGCAGCCGGACCTTGACCTCAGAACCGTCCAAAACCAGGGCGTTACGAGCCGCGCGGGTCATTCAAACGTTCTCCCCGTGATTACCAACGGGGAGGGCCGACACCGGCCCGGTGGCCGCGCAGGCGCGTCCCTCCGGGCCGCTGCAACCCTCGCTTTTCGAGCCCTGCTGAACGGGCGGCATCCAACCGGACAGCATTCCTGCCCCGGATTGGCCCTGCCTGAGGCGGTAGGTCATGCCTTCGCCCTGTTTCCCTGTCTTCAAGATCAGCGCCATAATCCCTCAACGACTTCGTTTATATAAACAATCGTGTTTATAAACGAAACAGTTAATGAAAGGGCGTAACCATGTCCGACACGACCGCACTAAATTTACTGATCGACAAGGCACGGGCCATAGCCGGAAGCGATGCTGCGCTCGCCCGCGCGCTTGGCGTGCTGCCGCAAAGGCTCGCCAACTGGCGGAATGGATCGGCGTCTTGCGCGCCAGAAGATCAGGCGCTGATCGCCTCTGTAGCCGGGCTTGACCCAGCGGAATTTCTTGTGCGTGCCGTTGTGCTCAAGCACCAGGGCACAGCCAAGGGGGACCGCCTGATGAAGGTCCTGGGAAAGTCTTCAATAGCGATTGGCGCGGTACTCGGTTCCGTTGGCGCCTCGGCACATCAGATTTTTTCGATGGTCCCGACAGCTACGACCTGGACAACCGCCGCTGAGTGGCTATCTGCGATTTACACAATGTATATTATGTAAAATCACATAAGCCAAGGCCAAGGTTCAAATCCACAAAGGTGGGATTCAAGAAGCTGACGGCCGCACGCCGCAAACCTGATCAGGCCGCTCTCACGGGACTGCATCCGTACTACCAGCCGGACGCCGTAGTCCAAAGCGTTCACTTCAACGGGGTTACGCAGGACAATGTCACGTTGATGGCGTAGCGGCGACGCCTCCAAGTCCCGCTTGAATCGCACGTTCAGGAAGCGGCTTCATGGAACAACGGCTGGACTGGGCCCTTGCGGCCTGCTCACGCATCCTGCGACCGGTGGTCAGGCTCGCCCTCGCGATGGGGGTCAAGCATCCCCACCTGGAGGAGTTGCTGCGCGACCTGCTGATCGAGGAAGCCCAGCGCTCATGGCGCACCCAGGGCATTCCCAAGCCCAACCTGAGCCAGCTGTCCGTCACCACAGGCCTGAACCGCAAGGCGGTGACCGCCAAGGTCCGCTCCACCGGAGACCCCCTGCCCCACACCGAACTGTCGGCCGCTGCCAAGACGTTCACGCTGTGGCTGCAGATGCTCACCGAAGACGCCTCGTTCCGGCGCCTGCCCGTCACGGCGGGACACACAGCGCCCTCGTTCGAGGCGGTCGCGCGCCTGAGCAGCCGCGGCAATGTTCACCACCGCACGATCCTTGACGAGTTGATCCGGTTGAACATGGTGACCGAAAACGAAGGCGTGGCCGAACTCACCACCGACGGTTTCGTGCCCGTGCAAGACCTGCAATCGATGCTGGCTTTCCTGGGCGACAACGGGCGGGACCACCTGCTGGCGGCCGTCGCCAACACGCTGGGCGAGCAGCCCCGCATGCTCGAGCGCGCGGTGTACGCGCGCGGGCTGTCGTTGAACGATTGCGAACAGATCCACCGCCTGGTGCGTGAACGCTGGTCCGCCCTGCATCACGACCTCGCGCAGGAAATGGCGCAAGCGGTCAGTCGTGCGCCGGCCCGCGCCAAAGGGCAAATCCGGGTCGGCATCTACACGTACTACGAAGACGAGGGCACACCGCCCACGTCCACGCCCACGTCCACGTCCACGTCCACGCCCACGTCCACGCCCACGTCCTCTGAAAGCGAGCGCACATCATGAGCACGATGAAGACACCCCGCCGGCTCATGCTTGGCTTGTTATCTGTCGGACTCACGGCCTTGTTGATGTCGTGCGGAGGCGATGGCCGCGGGTCGGCAACGCACCAGGGCGTGGGAACGGGCACCGCAATCGGCGGCGACAGCCCGGGCGGCGCGGGCACGGGTTTAGGCGGGGATGCGACCGGGACCGGTGCAGGCACCGGCGCGGGCTCTGGCGACACCGCCGGCAACAGCAACACCGACGGCTCCGGTGTCGGTTCGGGCGGCACCGGCGTGACGGCGGACGCCGCGGGCATCGGCGCGGCGGACGGCCTGGGCAGCATCATCCTGAACGGCCTGCGCTACACGACGGACACCGCAACGATCGCCGTCGAGGACGCCACCGAACTCCAGATCGGCATGAGCGCGCGGGTCGCCGGCAAGGTCGACCCCGACTTCACCCGCGGCATTGCGACGCAGGTCGTGTCGGGGGCCGAACTGCGCGGTGCCGTCTCGCGCATCGACGTGGGGACCGGCAGCTTCGTCGTGATGGGCATCCGCGTGAGCATCGATTCGGCCACGGTCTGGGCCGACGCGAGCGGGCTCGCCAGCGTGGCTGACGGCAGCCTCATCCAGGTGTGGGGCCTGCCCGGCGCGCCCGGCACGCTGCGCGCCACCCGCGTGCAGATTGCGCCCCCACTGACCGCCCCGCTGGTCACGGCCGCCATCCAGAACCTCGATGCAGCGAACCAGACCTTCATGCTCGGCGAACTGACCGTCAACTACAGCGGCGCCAGCTTCGCGGGCATCGACACCTCCTCGCTGGCCAACGGCGTCATCGTGCGCGCCCGGGGCACCGCCGCGCCGATCGGGAACGCGTTCACCGCGACCAAGGTGGAGGGGTGGTACGCAATACCGGTGAGCAACGGCATCGCGCTCCAGCTCGCGGGGGTCATCACCGATTTCGCTTCGCGCGGCGCCTTCGAGGTGCTGGGCACGCCGGTGGACGCCACCAATGCACTGATCACCGGCGGCCCCGTCGCTTCGCTCGGCAACGGCGTGAAGGTGGAGGTCGACGGCTTCATGTCCGGCGGGGTGCTGGTCGTCAAGAAGCTGCGCATCCGGCATGTGCCGGGGACGGGCGGGCCGGCCTCGTTCATGCTCATCGGCGCCATCGGCAGTTATCTCTCCCCTGCCAGTTTCAGGGTCCAGGGCCAGCCGGTGGACGCCAGCGGCCCGGGTACCGTGTTCGAGAACGGTACCGCTGTGAACCTGGCCAACGGCCGGAGCGTGACCGTCGTGGGAGACCGCGTGATCGACGGCATCCTGATCGCCCAGCGGGTGAAATTCACCCCTTGAAGCAGCGGCAGAGCGCCCCGCGCCGTCCCTCCTCTCTGGCGGGGCTTTCCCCCATGCGGCTCGACATCGCCACTCCGCGGTGGCTGCATGCGCGCGGGCCCCCTAGCACCTTTGGCCATCTATCGCCAAATTCGTGGCGAAAGTACGAAAAAGGGACTAAAGTGAAAAAATCACATTTTTTACTTTGGTGGCTTCCGTGTCTGTTCCTGCGAGTTCAGTGCGACCGTTGCTCCCCGCTGGTACCGCAGGCCGATGCCTGGTGGGTGCCACCCCTTGCGGGGCTGCGCATCGGATGACTGTTCGTTGCCGGCGCAGCCGGCACCGCTGACATTGCGAGGAGCACCGCATGCCGCTCGTCCTTCTTCTTCGGCTTCTGAACAAGCGTTTTCCGGTCATGCTCACTGCGGAAGCAGACATCCGGCACGCCTCGGTGCTGGTCGCCACCGGACTCATCGAAGCCGAGTTCCACGTCGACAACTTCGGTTACCAGCGGTACGAAAGCGCCCAGGTCTTTGCCATCACGGACGAAGGCCATGCGGAGGCCGCCACGCTGTGCGGCGGCGGCGCTTCGGTTCATGAAGAACGCCCGCAATGGAGCGTGATGCCGCTCGACTACCTGCGCAGGATCGGCAACTCGACCTTTCCCCTCCACACCGAGGACCCGTCGGAGATCAACTCCGTGGCGGTTCTTGAAGCCGCCGGGATGGTGGAAGCCACCCTCCCCCCGATCTGCCGCGCACGGCAGAAGCTGCGGCAGGCCACCGTCCTGCGGGTCACGCCCCTGGGACGGACGGCGCTGGTGCCACGGCGAACCTGAATCCCGGCCCGAGTCGCGCGGCGTGCCGGTCCTGGCGCGCTGATGGATGTGCGCGTCCGGCGCACACGCCCCATCGCCCTTCGCGCGCCCTCCCCCCTACCTCCATGAAACGGGTACCCGTTCGCCATGCCGCGGCCCCCGGCCGCGGCGGACGCTCCTCGTGCAGCGATCGAAAAGGCCCGTCGGCGACGCAAGTGCAACCAGGCGCAACAGACGTCACAGATCACCGGCGAGGTTCCTTTCGAAAACCAAAGCAGTAATGTGAAACCTTCACATACACGACGTCATCGGCAATAAGAAATGAACGCCACGCTGTTACAGCCCGGTTTCGAACTTTGCGGCGCATGAACCGGTTCATGCGAAGGATGCCATTCCATGCGTGCCCCCGTCTCCGCCCCGAGCCTCGACAGCAGCCTGTCGACGGATGCCCTCATGGCCGCCCGGATGCGGCTCGTGCTGTCGATTTCGGCGGTGCTGGCGATGGCGGTCGATGCAGGGCCGGCCCGGCAACCGGTGGCCGGCGCGGTGTGGCTGGCCTTTTGCGGGTACCTCCTGCATAGCGTGCTGGTGCACGCCTGCACGCAGGGGGGTTGGCGTTATGTGCAGGGCAAGGCCGTCCACTGGACCGACGTGATGTGGTTCACGCTGATCGTCTTCGTGACGGGTGGCGTGCAGAGCCTGTTCTTCCTGTTCTATTTCTTCGCCATCCTGACCTCTTCGTTCCGCTGGGGCTTCGAGGAAGGCGCCCGCGTGACGGTGGTCTCGGTCGCATCGTTCGCCGCCTGCGGGCTCGGCACCAGCACCGGCGACGATGCACCGCAGTTGCTGATGCGCACGACCTTCCTGCTGGCGCTGGGCCACATGATCGTGCACTGGGGCGGCTCCAAGCTCATCCTGCAGCGGCGCCTGGCCCTGCTGGGCGACATCAGCCAGCTGTCGAACCCGCGCTTCGGCGCGGGCCGCACCATCGCCCGCACGATGGAAAAGACGCTGGCCTTCTTCAGGGCCAGCCATTGCATCCTCATGATGCGTGACACCGCCACCGGCAACTGGACCCTGCGCACGCTGCGCAGGGACGACACGTGCGAGCACGTCGGTGTCGAGACGCTCGGGGGCATCGCCGACTCGCCGCTGATGGCGCTCGGGCATCCGCACACCGTGCTGAGAAACCGCCTGCCCTGGCCCCTGAACCTGTTCTTTGCACGCAGCCACATGCACGGACCCGGCACGACCGGCTGGCGCCCCGAGGACCGCGACAGCGCCCTGCGCAGCGCCGCCGTGGCCGCCATGCTCGAGGCCCGCGCGTTCATCAGCGCCGCGCTGCCGCTGCGCCTGGGCGAGGGGCGCGTGTTCATCTCGTCGCGCAACGGCCACTTCAGCAAGTCCGACGCACTGTTTCTCGCGCATCTCATGGAGCAGATCTTCCCGGTCATCGAGACCATCGAGGTGCTTGACCGCATGGCCTCCGAAGCGGCCGCGACCGAGCGTCTGAAGATCTCGCTGGACCTGCACGACACGGCCGTGCAGCCCTACATCGGGCTGCGCATGGGCTTGTGCGCCCTGCGCAAGAAGGCCGCCGCCGACAACCCGCTGCTCGAGGACCTCGACAAGCTCGCCGAGGTGGCGAACGGCGTGATCGCCGACCTGCGGCGCTTTGCCGGCGCGGTCAAGGACGGCGCAGAAAGTTCGTGCGGGCTCGTGCTCCCCCAGCTGTACCGCCAGGCCGCCCGCATCCAGGGCCTCTACGGCATCGAGATTTCGGTCAACGTCGAAGGCCAGGTGCGCCTGGACGACCGCATGACCGCGGAGGTCCTGCAGATGGTGGGCGAAGGCCTCAACAACATCTGCAAGCACACGCAGGCGCGGCACGGCAGCGTGCGCATCGGCTGCCGCAACGGCTGCCTGCACCTGCGCATCGTGAACGAAGGCGGCGAAGAGAACTTCGCGGATTTCCGGCCCCGCTCCCTCAGCGACCGCGCCGCGGCGCTCGGAGGCCGCGCGCAGGTCAGCCGGTGCAGGGGCGGCGGCACCGAGGTGCTGATCGAGATCCCCATCTGAGCAAAAAAACACGACGACACCCCCAGGAGCTCCCCATGCCAACCGAAGCCCATCCCATCGGCGTCCTGCTGGTGGACGATCACCAGACCATGCTGTGGGGCCTGTCCCGGCTGATCGACGGCGAACAGCCGCGCATGAAGGTCGTCGCCACCGCCAGTTGCTGCGAAGAAGCCGTGGCGCACACGCAGAGCCTGGTGCCCGACGTCATCGTGCTCGACCTCGACCTGGACGGCCAGTGCGCCCTTGAGATCCTGCCGCAGCTGCTGTCGAACGAGGTGTCGCGCGTCGTCGTGCTGACCGGCGAACGCGAGCAGCGCACCCTGGACCTTGCGGTGCTGCGCGGCGCGCGCGGCGTGATGCGCAAGGACGCCTCGGCCGAGCAGGTGCTCGATGCGATCGAACGCGTGCACCGCGGCGAACTCTGCGTCGATGCCCAGACCATGGGCCGCGTGCTCTCGGAACTCACCGCGGTGAAGAAACCGCCCAAGGCCGACCCGGAATCCACGAAGCAGGCCAGCCTGACCCAGAAGGAGCGCGACATCGTCCGCACCGTGGTGCGCGGCAGCGGCGCCTCCAACAAGACCCTGGCCGGACAGGCCTTCGTCACCGAACACACGCTGCGCAACCATCTCACGTCGATCTACCAGAAGCTCGGCGTCGGAAACCGGCTCGAGCTGTACATCTACGCGGTCAAGCACCACCTCGACGCCGTGGCGCACTGACACGCGCCCGGCTTTTTCGTCTTTCAGCCCGCGCTCGAAGCGACCCGCATCCGTCGCTCACGCCAACCGGGGGCAGCACATGGTTGATCACAGGCTCATCAGCTCCGGCGACAAGACCTCCGCCGGGGTTTGCGCGCCCGCCGCGAGGCTGTGGCCCGACTTCCTGGTCGGCCAGGAAAACTCGCCGGTGCGCGTGCTGCTCATCGACGACGACGAGTACATGCGCCGCGTGATCGCCCAGGAGCTGCTGTCGGACCTGCGCATCCAGCTCGAAGGCCAGGCCGACAGCGTGCGCGAGGGACGCCGGATGCTGGCCACGCACACCTTCGACGTGCTGATGCTCGAACTGCAACTCGGCGACGAGATGGGCTTCGAGCTGATCACCGAGGCACGCCGCCTGCACCGCAACAGCGAGGTCATCGTGATCTCCTCGCTCGAGGACGATGCCCACGTGCTGCGTGCCTTCGAGCTGGGCGCCATGGGGTACCTGCTGAAGAACGCCTGGCTGCAGAGCTTCGCCGATGCGGTGCTGCACGTGGTGAACGGCGGCGCCGCCATCACGCCACGGCTCACGCGGCGCCTGCTGCACCGCCTGGATTACCGCTCCCGCGAGTCGTTTGCGGACGACGCACCACCACCACCAAGAGCGCCGTCGCACGACATGACGCTCACGCCGCGCGAGTGCGAGGTCCTGCGTTGCGTGGCCTCGGGCTACGTCTCCGCGGAGATCGGCGCCAGGCTCGGCATCACCGGCCAGACGGTCAACGTGCACATCAAGAGCATCTACAAGAAGCTGCACGTGCATTCGCGCGCCCAGGCCGTGAGCTTCGCCGTCCACATCGGCCTGATCTGAGTGCGGAACCCAGGGCCTACGGCAGCTTCGCAATCACCTTGATCTCGAACTGGAAGCCATAGAGCCACGTCACGCCGATGCCGGTCAGCGTCGGGTGCGGCGCGTCGCCCCAGTACTCGGGCACGATCTTCCAGATGGTTTCGAAGTTCGATTCCGGATCGACGATGAAGACCGTCACGTCGACCACGTCGTCGAAGGTGCAGCCCGCCGCTTTCAGGATGGCGTTCAGGTTGTCGAACGCGCGCCGCACCTGCGCCTCCAGTTCGGGTTCCGGCGAACCGTCTTCGCGGCTGCCGACCTGCCCCGACACGAACAGAAAACCGTTGGAGCGAACCGCTGGCGAATACCGGTTGCGTTCATATAGCGCCTGGCGCCCCGGGGGAAAAACGACGTCGCGTGCGGCCATGGGTGCTTTCTTTCTGCGGTAAGTGATGACGATGCAGGGACTTTAGAAAGCCATTCGCCATCGATCAACGGGCAAAGCCAACAATCACTGTTTGCAGATCCCAAACAATCACGGCAACCGCCCCGCAGGAGCCCATCCATGGACCGTTTCGATGCAATGCAGGCCTTCACCCGCGTGGTGGAAGCCGGCAGCTTCACCAAGGCCGCCGACACGCTGCACATGAGCAAGACCACCGTGACGCAGCTGGTGCAGCAGCTGGAGGCCAGGCTGCGGGTGACGCTGCTGAACCGCACCACGCGCAAGGTGAACGTCACGGCCGATGGCGCGGCGTACTACGAACGCGCGGTGCGGCTGCTGTCCGACCTGGACGACGCCGAGACCAGCCTGTCGAGCGCGTCCGCCCTGCCCCGGGGCCGCCTGCGCGTCGACGTGCCCAGCCCGCTGGCCCGCACGATCCTCGTGCCCGCGCTGCCGGCCTTTCATGCGCGCTACCCCGACATCCAGCTCGACATGGGCGTGAGCGACCGCATGGTCGATGTGATCGGCGAGAACGTCGATTGCGTCGTGCGCGGCGGCGAGCTCACCGATCCGTCGCTCATGGCGCGCCGCGTGGGCGACCTGCGGCTCGGTGTCTACGCGGCGCCGGGCTACCTCGAATCGGCCGGCATGCCCGTGCACCCGCGCGCGCTGGAAGACACGCACCATCGCATCGTCGGTTTCGTCTGGTCGCGCAACGGCAAGACCTTTCCGTACGCGATGCGCCGGGGCGGCGAACACATCGACGTGCAGGGCCGCTACGTGCTCTCGGTCGACGACGGCAACGCGTACCTCGCAGCCGGGCTCGCGGGCCTGGGCATCCTCTGGCTGCCGGACTACATGGCCGCGCCGCATCGGGAACGCGGCGAACTGGTGCCGCTGTTCGAAGACTGGCAGCTCGATCCGATGCCCCTGTACGTAGCCTTCGCGCCGAACCGGCACGTGAGCGCCAAGCTGCGTGCGTTCATCGAGTGGGTCGCCGGGCTGATGGCGCAGCATGCGCCGGTCATCGTTCGCCCCGGCGCACCCTCCTCCTGAACCGCCCTGCTCTGCCGAGGCGCTTTCAGCCAGCCACCTTGCGCCAGGCCTCGTACAAGTCTTCATCTGCCTCGTCGCGCACCGGCATCGAATG
The DNA here is from genome assembly GCF_033802765.1 of Variovorax sp. EBFNA2. NCBI lineage: Bacteria > Pseudomonadati > Pseudomonadota > Betaproteobacteria > Burkholderiales > Comamonadaceae > Variovorax > Variovorax sp. EBFNA2. Next base: position 3,162,957 of record NZ_CP138496.1, on the reverse strand, counting down.
CAGCTTCATCTCGCGTTGTTCTGGCGGCCGTGCGATCTCGACGTAGCCGCGCTCGGCCGAGAGGTCGAAAGGCTCGCCGTCTTCGTTCGAGTAGGCGTAGAAAACTTCCTTCACGCCCGCCAGGTACATCGCCGTCAGGCACATCGAGCAGGGGTAGCCGCTGGCGTACACGGTGCAGCCCGACAGGTCGGTGCTCTTCAGTGCCTTGGCGGCGGCGCGCACGGCCTGCATCTCGGCGTGCGCCGAAGGGTCGCACAGGGCGTCCACCTCGTTGACGGCGGTGGCAATCACCTCGCCGTCGCGCGCGATCACTGCGCCGAAAGGCCAGGTCTTGCGTTCGCGGACGTTGCCCATGGCAAGGCGGATGGAGTCGAGCAGGTACGCGCCTGCGTTCGGGTCATGGGGTGTTGTCATTCAGAAAAAGCTCCCGCGGTCAGCTGCCGCGATAGGTGGAAAAAAACCAGGGCGCGCACAGCATCGGCACGTGGTAGTGCTGCGTGGCATCGGCGATGGCGAAACGCACGGGCACCACGTCCGACAGCGCATCGGCCGCCTTGAAGTGGTCCCCAACATGGAACTGCAGTTCGAACTGCCCGGTGCGCGCCGAGGCCCCGGGCAGCATGGGCGCGTCGGTGCGGCCGTCGGCGTTGGTGCGCGTGCTGTTCAGGCGCGTCGGCGGCGTGGTCGCCACGTCGTAGAGGTCGACCTTCATCCCGACGAGCGGGCGGCCGGTGGTGATGTCGAGCACATGGGTCGTGATGCCGGTCATGAGAAGAAAACTCCTTGCAGACGATGGGGTGCGAACGGGGCCTGCTGCGTCAGCTGCCGCGCGAGTAGGTGTAGCTCCACGGGCCGAACTGGATCGGCAGGTGGATGCGCTCGGCCGCGTTGGCGACGCGAATGCGCACCGGCAGCTTCGACAGGAACGGCGGCGTGGGCAGCCGCGACTGCTTGCGCGCGAAGTACTCGTCGACGTGCAGCAGCAGCTCGTAGTCGCCGGCGCGGTAGCTGTCGCCGATGAGCAGCGGCTCGTCGGAGCGCCCGTTGCCGTTCATGGTCACGGTGCGCAGCAGCTTGAAGCTGTCGCCCTCGCGCACCGAGAAATCGATGCGCAGTCCGGTCGCCGCGCTGCCGTGGAAGGTGTCGAGCGCATGCACGGTCAGGCGTGGGCTCACGCCGTGCAGCACGATCGGACCGCTGGCCTGCGCGGGGCCGGCCGGTGCGGCCGTTTGCGCAACAGCGCCGTGGGGTGCCAGGGCTGCGGCGCCCAGCGCGAGGCCCGACAGCGCGAAGCGACGGCGGGCAGCAAGGGAAATGACGTTCTCAGGCATGGACCGCTCCTTGAGGCATCGAAGAACCCAGCAGCGTGTCGATGCGCCCGCGGGTGATCAAACCGATCTGCGCCAGCGCCGCACGGCGCTCGGCCTCGGTCGATTCGGCGGCGCGGCTGCGCATCGCTTCGAAGATCTGGCCCTTGGTGCTGCGCCGCACGGCGATGATGAAAGGAAAGCCGTGCCGCTCGCGGTACACGCGGTTCAGCCGCTGGATCTCGGCCATCTCTTCGCGGCTCAGTGCGTTCAGGCCCGCGCTGCCCTGCTCGCCGACCGACTCGGCGGTCATCGTGCCGTCCTGGGCTTCGCGGCCCGCCAGTTCGGGGTGGCCGCACAGGAAGGCGAGTTGCTGGGCGTCGGGGGCGTGGCGCACCACGTCGAGCATGGCATCGTGCAAGGCGTCGATGCTGGCGAAAGGCCGCAGCGACCAGGCCGTGCGTGCGACCCAGGGCGAATTCTCGAAAGTCGGCCCGAGCGCGGCGACGAAAGAGTCGCAGTCCATGGCGTTGAGCGCTTCGAGGTCCAGGCGATAGGCGTGAGAAGGCATGGAGAGCATCTCCTTGTTTCAGACAGAGGGGTTGAGCGAGGGAGCGCTGATCAGCGCGCGGGCGTCTTCGTCTTCTGCAGACGCGGCACGAACAGCAGGATCAGCACGGCGGCGCAGACTTCCACCGCCGCGACCACATACAGCCCGGGCGCAAGGCTGCCGGTGGCGGTCTTGATGAGGCCCAGCATCCACGGCGCGCCGAAGCCTGCGAGGTTGGCGATCGAGTTGATCAGCGCCACGCCGCCGGCGGCAGCGGTGCCGGCCAGGAAGCGATTGGGCATCTGCCAGAACACGGGGATCGCGCTCATGGTGCCGACGATGGCCAGCGTGAGGCCGGCCAGCACGAGGCCCGGGCTCTGGCGCAGGAACAGCGCAACCACCAGCAACGCACCCGAACCGAGCGCCGCGGCCAGCGCGCAGTGGTAGCGCGACTCCTGGTGGCGGTCGGAGTGGAAGCCGTTCCAGATCATCCCGGCCGCGCCGCACAGGTAGGCGCCGGCCATGATCCAGCCGACGGTCAGCGGGTTGGTGAAGCCGATCTCTTTCACCAGCGTCGGACCGTAGAAGGTGAGCGACGAATTGGCCGCGATGATGCAGAAGAAGATCAGGATCAACAGCCAGAACTTGCCGTTCTTCAGCGAGGCCAGCATGCTGTGCTCGCGGTGGCCCAGCGCCTTGCGGTCGCGCTCCAGGTCGTCGTGCACCAGCTGGCGTTCACGCGCCGTGAGCCAGTGGGCCTGCTCGGGCCGGTCGGTCAGGTAGAAGTAGGTGGCGATGCCCGCCAGCACCGAGGGAATGCCCTCGAGCAACAGCACCCACTGCCAGCCGGCCCAGCCGTTCACACCGTGCATGTTGTTCATGATGAAGCCGGCCAGCGGTCCGCCGATCACGCCCGCGAAGGCCGAGGCCGACATGAACATGCCGAAGGCCTTGGCGCGACGGCTGTCCGGGAACCAGTAGGTCAGGTACAGGATGATGCCGGGGTAGAAGCCCGCTTCGAACACGCCCAGCAGAAAGCGCAGCAGGTAGAACATCTCGGTGCTCTTCACGAACATCGTGGCGATCGAGGTCAGGCCCCAGCCGATGGTGATGCGCATGATCGTCTTCTTGGCGCCGATCTTCTGCAGCAGCAGGTTGCTCGGCACCTCGAAGAAGAAGTAGCCCAGGAAGAAAATCCCCGCGCCCAGCCCGTACGACGCCTCGCTCCATTTCAGGTCGTCGAGCATCGTCAGCTTGATGAAGCCGATGTTGACCCGGTCGATCCAGGCCAGCACCCAGAGCAGCATCAAAAAGGGAATCAGGCGAAAGATGATCTTGCGGTAGATGCCGTCCAGTTCCGCCGTGGCGGTGTGTTCCCGGATCGGCGCCAGCGTGGCGTCCATGCTCATGGTTGTCTCCATTTGGGGTGTGGACGGGATGCGCCGCCTGGGGCCTTCTGTGAGCCCGCTTGCCGCTGCCATTCCCGTGGGTGGCGAACTGTAGGCAGATATCGCCGCGCCGGATCACGCTCTCTAGAATGTGCGACATAACGGTTTGCCATGTGGGGCCTGCCGCCGGCACCGCCCCCAGAGGCCATTTCTCTTCGCCATGTCACGCTCCCACGCCCCGATCGACACCTACCTGCTGCGCGTGCTGGTCGCCCTGGTGGCCGAACGCAGCGTCTCCCGCGTGGCGGTGCGCATGAACCAGAGCCAGCCCGCCATCAGCACCGCGCTGCGCCGGCTGCGCGAGGTGTTCGCCGACCCCATCCTCGTGCGCGAGCGCAGCGGCATGGTGCCGACCGAGCGGGCGCTGCAGCTGCGCGACCGCGCACGCGGCGCGCTGCTCGAAATCGACCGCATGCTTTCGGGCCCCGAGCAGTTCGAGCCCGCTTCCAGCGCGATGACCTTCCACCTCGCGCTGCCCGACTACCTGGCGATGAGCTTCCTGGCCGACGTGACCACGCGGTTCCGCGCCGAGGCACCGCACGCACGGCTCGTGGTGCACCCGCTGAGCGTCACCTACGACTACGAGCGTGCGCTGGCGCAGGGCGAGCTCGACATCGTCATCGGCAACTGGCCGCAGCCGCCCGACCGCCTGCACCTGTCGCTGCTGCTCGAAGACGACCTCATGTGCCTCATGGGCAGGAACAACCCGCTCGCCGCCAAGGGCGCGATGACGATGGAGCGCTACATCGCGGCGCGCCACGTGGTGCCCACGCCGTACGCGGCGTCGCAGCGCGGCGTGGTCGAAACGCACCTGGCCACGCTGCGCCAGACGCGCGAAGCCTGCATTGCCGTGCCCTACTTCACCGTGGCGCCGCACCTGCTGGTGGGCACCGACCTGGTGTTCACCACCGCGCGCCACTTCGCCATGCAGTTCGTGGACACGTTGCCGCTGGTGGCCGTGCCCGCACCGCAGGGCTTTCCGCGCATGCGCTTCTACCAGCTGTGGCACGACCGCTCGCAGCACGAGCCGGCGCACCGCTGGCTGCGCGGCATCCTGGCGGCGGTGGCGTCGGGGTTGGCGCGGTCCGATGCCGCACCCGCGGACGCACGGGCCGCCTAGGCTCTTTTCTTGTCGGGCCGCTGCCCGCCCATCTGCGCTTCCATCAACCGGCGAAGAATCGCGAGCGCCGGCGCCTCGGTGCGCTGGCGCAGGGTGACGAGTCCGAAGCGCGCCGTGCCGTGCATCGGCGGCTCCATCCGCAGTTCGACCAGGTCGGGCGCCGACTCGTGCACCGCGAGCAGCACCGTGTCGCTCTGGCGCACCACGTCGGCGATGCTGGGCAGCTCCTCGCACTGCAGGGTCACGCAGTTGGCGGGATGTGCCTGCGGGCCGTAGGTCTGGACCAGCCCGCGTGCCACCTCGTCGCTCAGCGGCGTCGAGGCGATCGGGTAGCGCTGCACGGCGTCGAAACTCACGCCCTTGCGCAGCCGTGTGAGCGGATGGCCGCGGCGGCACAGGAAGGCGCCGCGCAGCTCGTACACGTGGGTCAGCGCCAGGTCGGGCGCGGGCTTGAGCGCGCGCGCATCGACCACCAGCGCATCGAGGCTGCGCTCGCGCAGCGCCTGCGCCAGCAGGTCGGTGCTGCCGCGCGCGATCTCCGTGCGCACGGCCGGATGGTGCTTGGCCATGTGCAGCAGGAAGGGCGTCATCAGCAGCGCACCCGGCCCGGAACCGAGGCCGATGCGGACCGTGCCGCCCTCGCCTTCGCGCATCTGCCGGCCGCGGTCGCGCAGCGCCTCGGCTTCCGACACCAGCAGCCGCGCGCGCTCCAGCACCTCGCGCCCGAAGGCCGTGAGCTCGTTGCGCCGGCCGATGCGGTCGAACAGCGGCATGCCCAGCTCGTCCTCGAGCGCGCGCACGCTGCGGCTGAGCGCGGGCTGCGTCAGGTGCAGGGCTTCGGCCGATTTGCTGAAGGAGCCCGTGTGGGCCAGCGAAATCAGGTGCCTCAGTTGAACCAGCGTCATGGCGGGAACCTCGTTTTCATGAATGCATTGGACTCATGCTAATGCAGACAACAATGCATTGGACGTTCGTTCTTGTCACTCCTAGCATTCCCCTGCATCCGGCCCCACGAGCCGGCACCACCCCAGGAGACATGACTTGATGACGACCTCGTTCTTCCGATCCGCGCTCTGCCTCGCCTGCGGGCTGATGCTGGCCGCGGGCCCTGCCAGCGCCGACAGCTTTCCCACCAAGCCCGTGAACCTGATGGTTCCCTACCCGGCCGGCGGCCCCTCGGACGCCACCGCGCGCATCTTCACCGTGCCGCTGGGCAAGGCGCTGGGCAAGGCGCTGGGCCAGCAAGTGATCGTGGAGAACCTGGGCGGCGTGAGCGGCGCCATGGCCGCACAGAAGGTGCTGGCCGCGCCGGCCGACGGCTACTACATCTTCCAGGGCTCGCCCAACGAGATCATCCTGTCGCCGCTGGCCAATGCAGCCGTCAAGCTCAAGGCCGAAGACTTCCGCATGGTCCACCCCGTCGCCGAGGCGGTGATGGTCTTCGTCGCCCGCAAGGACCTGCCGGCCAACAGTGTCGACGAGCTCATTGCGCTGGCGCGCAAGTCGGCCGACAAGCCGCTGTCGTACGGCAGCGTGGGCATCGGTTCGCTCTACCACCTGATCCTTGAGAAGGTGCAGCTGGACACCGGCGTGAAGCTCATGCACGCGCCCTACAAGGGCAACGCGCCGCTGCTGCAGGACATCGGCGGCGGGCAGGTCGACTTTGCCGTGCTGGTCTACAGCGCCGCCATGGGCGCGCTGGCTGAACAGGGCCGGCTGAAGATCCTCGGCCAGCTCGGCGGACAACGCTCTGAACTGCTGAAGAACGTGCCCACGGCCAGCGAAGGCAAAGAGCTGAAGAACGTCAACTACAAGACCTGGAGCGGCTTCTTCGTGCGCAAGAACACGCCCGAGGACGTGGTGCAGAAGCTGCACCAGGCCATCGGCACGACGCTGAAGGAAACCAGCGTGCGCGAGCAGCTCGCCGCCCAGACGCAGCAGGCCTCGCCATCGACCACGCTGGCCGACTCCGCGAAGTTCTACGAAGCCGAAACCGCGCGCTACCGCGACATCGCCAAGTCCATCCGACTGGAACCCCAATGAGCACCACCACCGCCCTCCTGAACGACCTGCACGCCACCGCCGACACCTTCATCGGCATCCGCCGCGACATCCACCAGCACCCCGAACTGGGCTTCGACGAGCACCGCACCTCGGCGCTGGTGGCCGAAAAACTCGAAGCCTGGGGCTACACCGTCGAGCGCCACGTCGGCGGCACCGGCGTGGTGGGCCGGCTCGTGCGTGGCAACGGCACGCGCCGACTCGGCCTGCGCGCCGACATGGACGCCCTGCCCATCGACGAGGCCACGGGCCTGGCCTACGCCAGCGCGCACACCGGCGTGATGCACGCCTGCGGCCACGACGGCCACACGGCGATGCTGCTGGCAGCGGCGCAACACCTGGCCGAACGCGGGCGCTTCGACGGCACGCTGAACCTGATCTTCCAGCCCGCCGAAGAAGGCGGTGGCGGCGCGGTGCGCATGATCGACGACGGCCTGTTCGAGCGCTACCCGTGCGACGCCATCTTCGCGATGCACAACATGCCCGGCCTGGCGCAGGGCCGGCTGGCGATGCGCGAAGGCCCGGCCATGGCCTCGTCCGACTACGCCACGATCACCCTCACCGGCGTGGGGGGCCACGGCGCCATGCCGCACCGCGCGGCCGACCCGGTCGTGGCGGCGGCCAGCACCGTGATGGCGCTGCAGAGCGTGGTCTCGCGCAACATCGACCCGCTGCAGATGGCCGTGGTGACGGTGGGCGCCATCCACGCGGGCAAGGCCAACAACGTGATCCCGCAGAGCACCGTGCTCGAACTCAGCGTGCGCGCCCTCGACCGCGACGTGCGCAAGACCATCGAAACCCGCGTCAAGGCGCTCGTGGCCGCGCAGGCCGAAAGCTTCGGCGTGCAGGCGCAGATCGACTGGCGGCCCGGCTACGCGGTGCTGGTCAACACGCCCGAAGAAACCGCGTTCGCGCGCACCGTGGCCGAAGAACTCGTGGGCGCGGCGCAGGTCACCTGGCAGACGCCGCCGCTGTCGGGCAGCGAAGACTTCGCCTTCATGCTGGAGCGCGTGCCCGGCTGCTACCTGCTCATCGGCAATGGCGACGGCGACGCACACGGCGCCTGCATGGTCCACAACCCGGGCTACGACTTCAACGACAGCAATGTCGCGGTGGGCGGCGCCTACTGGGTGCTGCTGACCGAGCGCTTCCTGCGCGCGGCAAATTGAACTGAACGCTCAAGCAGACTGCCGCGCGAGCCATTCGCGCGGCGACACGCCCACCTTCTGCGCGAACAGGCGCGACAGCGCTGACGCATTCGCGTAGCCGAGGCGGTCGGCAATCGTCTTGACCGACGCGCCCGTGCGCAGCTCAGCCTGCGCAATCGTCAGGCGCCACTGCGCGAGGTAGTCCGCGGGCGTGGCGCCCACCACCGACTTGAAGCGCGCCGCGAACGCACTGCGCGACATGCCGGCTTCCGCGGCCATCTGTTCGAGCGGCCATGGCTCGCCCGGGCGCTCGTGCAGCGCGACCAGCACGCGCGCCAGTTGCGGGTCGCTCAGACCCGTCAACAAACCCGCGGGCACGCCGCTCTCCTGCGGATGGTCGAGCAGCCAGCGCAGCAGCTGGATCAGCACCACCTCGAACAGCCGGTCGGCCAGCAGCCGGTGTCCGCACAGCACGCGCCCGGTTTCCGCGAACAGCAATGCCAGCGAAGCTTCGAGGCCGTCGACTGCATGCAGCGGCAGCTGCACCAGCGGCGGCAAGGCGCGCACCAGCGGGTGCGCCTCGCCGCCGTCGAAGTCGACCGTGGCGCAGACGAAATCCGATCCTTCCGTGGGCGCGTTGTGGAAGTCGTGCGCCAGCGGGCGCGGATAGAACAGCAGGCTGGGCTCCTTCACGACGAGCTTGCGCGGCACGCCGGCCGAGCGCACCGACGGCGCCGAATGCGTGACCACCATTTCGCCGCGCCGCATCACATGCAGGAAGCTGCGCCCCTCCTTCGCCGCGAAGTGCGTCACGCCGCACAGCGGCCCCGTGTGGAACAGGTGGGCCCGGACACGGAAGCGCTCGAGGAGAGACGAGAGCCTGTCGATCGGTGGCGAAGGTGATGCGCTCGGCATTGGACGAAAAGGTATGTTGAATGGATGAAAGCGTTCAAATCATACGGATTCCGGGGAGACACTGCTTCCATCGTCATCACTGGAAGGAAATCCTCATGCCCCGCATCAACCTCGTCTCAGACACCGCCGCCACCGGCGACGCCCAAGCCTTGCTCTCCCAGATCCACGGCGCCTTCGGCGCGACGCCCAACATGTTCCGCGCCGTCGCCAACTCGCCTGCAGCGCTGCGCAGCCTGTGGGGATCGTTCGGCGCGCTCGGCGGCGGCGTCATTCCGGCGCAGCTCGGCGAGCAGATCGCCGTGGCGGTGGCCGACCGCAACGCCTGCCACTACTGCCTTGCAGCGCACACCGCGCTGGGCCGTAAGGCGGGCGTGTCGGCCGCCGACATGGCGGCCGCGCAGGCCGGCGAATCGGCCGACCCGCGCACGGCGGCGGCGCTGCGCTTTGCGCTGAAGCTGGTCGATGCACGCGGACAGATCGACGACGCCGACGTGCAGGCCTTGCGCGCCGTGGGCTTCGACGACCAACACATCGTCGAGATCCTCGCCCACGTCGCGCTGAACCTGTTCACCAACTACGTGAACGTGGCCTTCCAGGTGCCGGTCGATTTCCCGCAGGTGAAGCTGCGCACCGAGGCGGCCTGACATGGCCTGGCCGCACCCCGACGCGCCCGAGCTGCAGGTGTCCCAATGGCTCAACACCGACGCGCCCGTCACGCTCGCGTCGCTGCGGGGCCGGGTCGTGGTGCTGCACGCGTTCCAGATGCTGTGCCCGGCCTGCGTGTCGCACGGCCTGCCGCAGGCGAAGAAGACGCGGCAGCTGTTCGCGGAAAAAGACGTCGCGGTGATCGGTCTGCACTCGGTGTTCGAGCACCACGACGTCATGACGCCCGCCGCGCTCGACGCCTTCGTGCGCGAGTACCGACTGGGCTTCCCGATCGGCATCGACCAGCCCTCGCCCACCGGCATCATCCCCGCCACGATGCGCGACTACCAGTGGCAGGGCACGCCGAGCACGGTGCTGATCGACCGGCGGGGCCGTCTGCGCATGAGCCATTTCGGGGTGATCGACGACATGGCGCTGGGCGCCGCGATCGGGCAGCTCGCGGCTGAAGATGTACCCACGCATCTCATCGCGCAACCGGCGGACGGTGCGCCGCCAGATGGCGCGTGCAACGACAACGGCTGCCCCGCATGACCTCACAGACCACCCTGCCCATCGACGCGCTGCTGGTCGGCCCCGTGGCCCTGCTGCCCGACGGCCGGTCGCGCAGCGGCATCCGCAAGACGGCCACGTCCGATGCGCTGTGGCTGTCACCCACGGGCCTGCAGGGCGACGCACAGGCCGACCTGCGCGTCCATGGCGGTGTCGAGAAGGCCGTGCACCACTACCCGCGCGAGCACTACGCGGGCTGGGCCTCGGCGAGCCACCCAAGCGAGTTGCTGACGCACGCAGGCGCCTTCGGCGAGAACATCTCGACCACCGGCTGGGACGAATCGACCGTGTGCATCGGCGACGTGATCCAGCTCGGCGATGCGCTCGTGCAGGTGTCGCAAGGCCGACAACCCTGCTGGAAGCTCGACGCGCACTTCGGCGTCCCCGGCATGGCGCGCGAGATGCAGGCGCGCGGCTGCACGGGCTGGTACTACCGCGTGCTCGAGCCCGGTTGGCTGCGGGCCGGTGCCGTAGCCACGCGGGTGGAACGCCCGCATCCGGCGTGGCCGCTGTCGCGCCTCATCGCGCTGCTGTTCTCGCGCGACGCGCGCTTCGTGCCTGAATGGGAACAGGCGGCCGGGCTGCCCGCGCTGGCCGAACGCTGGCGCGCGACGTTCCGCAAGCGGCTGGATGCGGGGCGCGTCGAAGACTGGGAGCCGCGACTGCGCGCACCCGCGTCCGACACCTGAACGCCTTCAGTCGTCGAGCGTTTCCACGCGCAATGCAACGACCGGGCCTGCGACGACCGGGCTCGCCTGCAACGCATGCAGCGCGAGATCGACCGCGCCCTGCAACGCCGATTCGGTGATCACCAGCACCTGCGGCGCCGCATCGGCCGGCCCGTTCGCCAGCACCAGTTGCCGCACCGGCAGCCGCTGCGCGGCCAGCAGATCGGCCACGGTCGCGATGTCGGTCGCCGCCTGCACCGGCACGCGCAGGTAGTGCGCGCTGCGCACGGCCGCGCGCGGCAGCACCGGCAGTTCGCGCACCGCATGCGCGTGGAAACCGGTGTGCGGCACGCGCTGGCCGGCGTGGGTGCCGTCCAGGCGCGCCACATCGACGAGGTCGGCGATCACGGCTGAGGCGGTCTGCTCCGAGCCGGCGCCCGCGCCGTAGTACATCGTGACGCCCGCCGCGTCGGCCTTGACCATGATCCCGTTCATCGAGCCGTTGACCTGCGCGAGCAGGTGCGTCGCCGGCACCAGCGCGGGCTGCACGCGCAGCTCCACGCCCTCCTCGCGTCGGCGTGCCACGCCCAGCAGCTTGACGCGAAAGCCCAGTTGCTCGGCGCAGGCCACGTCGAGGCGCTGCAGCGCGGTGATGCCCTCGATCTGCGCGTCGGCAAAGCGCACCGGCATGCCGAAGGCGTTGGCGGCCAGCAGCGCGGTCTTGTGGGCGGCGTCGACGCCCTCGATGTCGAAGGCCGGATCGGCCTCGGCATAGCCCAGCGCCTGGGCCTGCGCGAGCGCGTCGGCAAAGTCCAGGCCCTCGTCGCGCATCTTGCTCAGGATGAAGTTGGTGGTGCCGTTGACGATGCCCGCCACCCATTCGATGCGGTTGGCCGTGAGGCCCTCGCGCAGCGCTTTCACGATGGGGATGCTCACCGCCACCGCGCCTTCGTACATCACGGCCACGCCGTGCGCGCTGGCGGCGGCAAAGATCTCGGGGCCGTGCACGGCCAGCAGCGCCTTGTTGGCAGTGACCACGTGCTTGCCGTGCGCAATGGCGGCCAGCACCCAGTCGCGCGCCGGGCCGGTGCCACCGGCCACCTCGACGACCACATCGACATCGGGATCGGTCGCGACCTGCATCGGGTCGACCGTGAGCGCGACGCCCTCGCCCACGATGCCCTGGGCGCGCGCGAGGTTGCGCGCCGCGACCATCGTCACCTCGATGCCGCGCCCGGCGCGGGCGGCGATCAGGTCCTGGTTGCGGGCCAGCACGCGGAAGGTGCCCGAGCCCACGGTGCCGATGCCGATCATGCCGACGCGCAAAGGGCGAATGGCCGCGGGGCGGCTGGGCTGGGGCAGGAAGGACGAGACGGGATCGCGGTACATGGGCTTCTCCAAACGACGAACGAACAGGACAAAAACAAAAAAACCCAGCTGCCAGCTGGGTTTCGTTCATTCGGGAGAAGAGACACCAGGTGGCTGCCGGAGCGGCCACCCTGCGCGAGCTAGGGGGCCGCGGCGGTCATGGTGGTAATCATTCGTGCATTCACTGCGTCGCTCGTTCGCACGCAAGCGGCGAACGGCATCGTGCGGCCGATAACGGCGGCGCTGGATGCTGCAACAGGGGAAAGTGAAGGGCACGACATGAGCCGGCGAGTGTACACGCGGTGCTTGCGGCAGGCCCCGATCCGGGCAAACTAGGGCATGGACAAGCATTTCCTGACCCCCCTGTTCGCCCCCACGTCGATCGCGGCCTTCGTCGGCGAGCCCAGCGATCCGGGCGGCCAGACCGGCCTGGGCCGCACGCTGCGCGAAGCCTTCCGCGCCGACCGCTTCGACGGCACGCTGCGCTTCATCGACATACGCACCCAAGGCACGCTCGAAGAGCTGGCGCAGACGCATGCCGACCTGGCGCTGATCGCGTTGGCGCCGCGCGACGTGGCCGCCGCGCTCGAGATCGCGGGCCGCATCGGCTGCAAGGCCGCGGTGGTCATCTCCACCGGCATCGCCGCCGATCAGGCCGCGCAGTGGCGCAAGATCGCGCGCCGCGAAGGCGTGCACCTGCTGGGTCCCAATTCGCTGGGCTTTCAGCGCCCGCCGCTGCACCTGAACGCAAGCGTGGCCGGCCCGCTCGCGCGCACCGGGCCGCTGGCGCTGGTGTCGCAGTCGGGTGCGCTCACCGCGTCGATGCTCGACTGGGCGCGGCAGAACGGCGTGGGCTTTTCCAGCGTGGTCTCGCTCGGGCCGCACACCTCGGTCGACATTCCGCAGGTGCTCGACTTCCTGGCCAACGACGCCGCCACGCACAGCATCATCGTGTACCTCGAAGGCATTGCCGACGCGCGCCGCTTCATGAGCGCGCTGCGCTCGGCCTCGCATGCCAAGCCGGTGGTGGTGCTCAAGGCGGGCCGCAAGCCGGCCGGCAACGAGGCCGCGCAGACGCACAGTGCCGCCATCGTGGGCAGCGACGACGTGTTCGACGCTGCCTTGCGCCGCGCGGGCGCGGTGCGGGTGCGCTCTTTCGTCGAACTGTTCTCGGCCGCCAAGTGCCTGGCCTCGCGCTACCGGCCCGTGGGCAAGCGGCTGGCCGTGGTCACCAACGGCGGCGGCCCCGGCGTGCTCGCGGCCGACTGGATCAACGAAATCGGGCTCGACCTGGGACGCCTCTCCGCGCCCGCGCAGAAGCTGCTGCAGCCCTCGCTGCCCGCGCTCGCGTCGCTCACCGATCTCATCGACCTGTCGGAAGACGCCACGCCTGCGCACTTCCGCGCGGCCATCGACACGGCTTCGGCCGACAGCCAGATCGACGGCGTGCTCGCCATCTTCTCGCCCAAGGCCGGCGTCGACGCTGCTGCCACGGCGCGCGCGCTGGCCGATATTCCGCGCCCCATGCCCAAGCCGCTGCTGGCGTGCTGGATGGGCGATGCCTCGGTCGGCAATGCGCGGGCCGTGCTGGCCGAGGCCACCATCCCGAGCTTTCGCACGCCCGAGGCGGCCGTGGGCGCCTTCGGCAACATCGCGGCCTTCTATCAGAACCAGCAGCTGCTGCAGCAGACGCCGCCGCCGCTCTCGGCGCTGGCCAAGCCCGACATCGACGGCGCGCGCCTGCTCATCGAAAGCGTGCTGGCCGAGCGGCGCAAGGTGCTGACCGAGATGGAGTCGAAGTCGCTGCTGTCGTGCTTCCACATCCCGATCACGCGCACGCTGCTGGCGCGCAGCGCCAACGAGGCCATGATGATCGCCACGCAACTGGGCTTTCCGGTGGCGCTGAAGATCGACTCGCCCGACATCTCGCACAAGTCCGACGTCGAGGGCGTGGCGCTGAACGTGATGAACGGCACCAGCGCGCGCGACACCTACCTGGAGATGATGGAGCGCGTGGCGCAGCTCGCGCCCGACGCCCGCATCAACGGCGTGACCGTGCAGAAGATGGTGCGCGCGCGGCGCGGGCGCGAGATTTACGTCGGCCTCGTCACCGACCAGCCCTTCGGCCCGGTGATCGTCTTCGGCGCGGGCGGCACCATGATCGAGCTCATGAACGACCGCGCGATGGAGCTGCCGCCGCTCAACCAGTTCCTGGCGCGCCACCTCATCGAGCGCTCGCGCGTGGCCGAGACGCTGGGCGAATGGCGCGGCGCCAACGCGGTGAACATGGAAGCCATCGAGGACGTGCTGCTGCGCGTGTCCGAAATGGTGTGCGAGCTGCCCGAGCTGCGCGAGATGGACATCAACCCCATCATCGTGGACGAGCACGGCGCGGTGTCGGTCGATGCGCGCATCGTGGTCGACAGCAGCACGCAGGCGGTGGCCGGGCTCGCGGGCAACGGCTACCAGCACCTGGCCATCATGCCGTACCCCGCGCGCTACCGGCGCGAATGGCCGCTGCCCGGTGGCGGCGCGTACGTCGTGCGGCCGGTCCACCCGAACGACGCGCAGATGCTGCAGGCGCTGGTGCAGGGGCTGTCGCCCGAGAGCCGCTGGTTCCGTTTTGTCTCGCGCTTCCACGAGCTGCCGCCGTCGATGCTGTCGCGCTTCACCCTGATCGACTACGACCGCGAGATGGCGCTGGTCGCCACCATCATGGAACGCAGCACCGCGCCCGACGGTACCGTGCTCGACACCGAGCGCATCGTGGGCGTGTCGCGCTACATCACCAACCCCGACCAGACCAGCTGCGAGTTCTCGCTCGTGGTGGCCGACGAGTTCAGCGGCAAGGGCATCGGCTCGCGCCTGATGGAAAGCATCATCGACGTGGCACGCGACCGCGGCCTGTCCGAAATGGACGGGCTGGTGCTGGCCAGCAACCCCGACATGCTCAAGCTGGTGCGCCGGCTGGGCTTCACGGTGAAGTCCTTCCCCGAGGACCCGGACTTCAAGCTCGTGACCTACCCGCTGTAGCCCGGCGACAGCGGAATGGGCGGCCGCAACTCGACGAGAATCGGCCGCCCTCCACCTCCGCGTTGCTTCATGCTCCGAATCCTTCTGCGCTCTCTCGGCCGTCTGCTGCTGAGCTTCGCCGTGCTGTTGTCCGCCGCCTGGGCCTGCGCGGCCCTCTGGTACCAGCTGCCGGTGGCGACACCCGTCAAGGTCGGCGCGATGGTGCTGTGGGGCCTCTTCGGCCTGGCGGCGATCGTGCTCGTGTGGCGCGGCAAGGCGGCCCGCCCGCTGCTGTCGTACGCCATCGGCTTCGCCATGCTGCTCGGCTGGTGGAACACCATCGAGCCTTCGCAGAACCGCGAGTGGGCCGACGATGTGGCGCGCCACCTGAAGCCGCGCGTCGAGGGCAACGTGGTCACGATGGAGAACGTGCGCAACTTCGACTGGCGCAGCAACACCGACTACACCGTGCGCTGGGACACGCGCCGCTACGACCTCGACCGCCTGCGCTCGGTCGACGTGTCGCTGTCGTACTGGACCGGCCCGGCCATCGCTCACACGCTGGTGTCCTTCGGCTTCGACGACGGCCAGTACGTCACCTTCTCCATCGAAATCCGCAAGGAACGCGGCGAGAGCTTCTCGTCCATCGGCGGCTTCTTCAAGCAGTTCGAGAACAGCCTGGTGGCCGCCGACGAGCACGACATCCTGCGTGTGCGCACCAACGTGCGCGGCGAAGACGTCTACATGTACCGCGTGCAGCTGCCGCAGGCCGAGATGCGCTCGCTGTTCCTCGGCTACGTGGGCGAGGCCGAAGCGCTGGCGCGCGCGCCGAGCTTCTACAACACGCTCACGGCCAACTGCACGACCATCGTCTACGACCTCGCCAAGCATGTCGTGCCCGGCCTGCCGATGGACTACCGCCTGCTGGCCTCGGGCTACCTGCCCGAATATTTGTACGACGTCGGCGGTCTCACGCCGGGCCAGCGCATGGACGCGCTGCGCGCCGCCGGCCGCATCACCGACCGGGCCATTGCCACGGACAAGCAGCCCGGCGTGAACTTCTCGCAGGTGATCCGCAAGGGCTTGCCGGGCGCCACGCCATGAGGCGCGTCGGCTTCCTCGCCCTTCTGCTGGCCTTGTCGCTGCTCACGGGCTGCGCCGGCGTCACCGTCGGCACGATCTCGCCGGCCGAGTACCTCGCGCAACGGCGCGGCGACGTGCTCACCACCGGCAAGCTCAGCAGCTCGGCACAAGAGGTGCTGCGCGTCATCGGTTCCGACGCCGACCAGTGCCGCAAGGACGGCCGAGCCTGCCGCCAGAACCTCGCCACCTCGGCCGGCCTGAGCGACGAGCAGCGCATGTCGGCGCTGTCCGAGGTGTGGCTGCAGCTCGCGCTGGCGGGCGGCGACGGCGGCTCGGCCGCACAGCCCATGGCGCCCGAGGCCATCGAAGCCTGGCTCGAAACCGCACGCCATGCCTACGCCTACCTGTTCTTCACCGCACGCAAGCCGCGCGACCGGGCCTTCGAAGACCGCCAGACGCAGGTGCGCGACTACTACAACTACGCGGTGCAGCGCGCCATCACCGGCCTGTTCAGCCGCTACCGCAAGGACGAGATGCCGCCGGACAGCATTCCGCAGGTGAGCGGCTGGCGCATCGACGCCGACCTGTCGGCGGTGCAGCTTGCGCCCGACGCGCCCCCGCCCAAAGAGCTGATTCCCGCCGCCTCGCTGACCTTCTCTGGCCTGCGCAACATCTACCGCCGCGACGGCTTCGGCGCCGAGCTGGTGGCCGCAGGCAGCGACCGCCCGACCGATGCCCAGGCCGAGGAAGACGCGCCGCCCTTCAGCGAAACGCCCTTCCCCGCCCTCACCGCGCTGCTGCAGTTCGACGGCGCCACCCTGCAGGACGTGCTGGCCACGCGCACGCTGCGCATCGCCGTGTTCGACCCCTACCGCACCAGCACGATCCAGCTGGCCGGCGAAGAGATTCCGCTGGCCGCCAACTTCACCTCGGGCTACGGCCTGTGGCTGGCCCGCTCCGACTTCGCGCTGCAGGCGCTGCGCAGCCTGTTCGGCGGCGCCGAGGGCCTGACCCGGCCGCACATCTACCTGATGCAGCCCTACGACCCGAAGCGCCGCACCATCGTCATGCTGCACGGCCTGGCCAGCAGCCCCGAGGCGTGGATCAACGTGGCGAACGAAGTGCTCGGCGACGAAACGCTGCGCCGCCGCTACCAGATCTGGCAGGTGTACTACCCGACCAACGCGCCGCTGCCGCTGAACAACCTCGCCATCCGCGAAGCCATCACGCAGACGCTGGCACATTTCGATCCGCAGGGCCGCGCCGAGGCGTCGCGCAACGTCACGCTTATCGGCCACAGCATGGGCGGCGTGCTCTCGCGCCTGCTGGTGTCGTCGTCGGGCGATGTGCTGTGGAACGCCCTGCGCGAGGGCTACCCGATGCCGGCCGCCCAGCGCCGCCGCATCGAGGAAGGGCTGGGGCCTTACTTGCGCTTCGAGCCGCTGCCCCAGGTCAGCGACGCCATCTTCATCGCGTCGCCGCACCGCGGCACCTCGTTCGCCAACAAGCGCATCTCGCGCTGGGTGGCCAACCTCATCACGCTGCCGGTGGCGATGCTGGGCCAGCTCAACGACCTGTCGCGCGAGTTGATGCGCGTAGCCCCGAGTTCGCAGGACATGGGCCCGCTGCGCATTCCCAACAGCATCGACAACCTCAGCGACCGCGACCCTTTCGTGCGCCTGTCGTCAGGGCTGCCGATGAACCCGAAGGTGCGCTACCACTCGATCATCGGCAACGACACGCCCGGCGTGGCGCAGGCCGATTCGAGCGACGGCATCGTGCCCTACGCCAGCGCGCACCTCGACGGCGCGGTGTCCGAGCTGGTGATTCCGTCGGCGCACAGCGTGCAGGAGAACCCGCTGGCGATCCTGGAGATCCGGCGGATTCTCAGGGAGCAGCTGCGCAGCTCGCCCGCAGGTGGCACGCAGGCGCGTTGATCTTTCGAAGGCGCAGTGGCGGCGGCTCCGCCACGCGCATGACAACCGATGGTGAGCCCGGCGCGATGCGCCACGCGACGGCGGTCAGCGCGAGGATGTGGCGGGCCCGTGCGGCCGGGGACGAAGAGACGACGGTGTGCAGCGGCATGGCGGACGGTTTCCCTGGATCGATGCCGCCGATTCTGCGAAGCGCCCGCGCCCTTGCCAACGACGGATTGCGAATGTGCTGATGCGTTTTGCATCGCATCCGCGCGCGCCCAAGGGTTGCGCCGCACCCCGTGCACTGACTACGATGGATGCGAAACCACCCAAGGAGCAAGTGCCATGTCGAACCATGTCTACAAGTCGCTCGAGCTGACCGGCTCGTCCCCCACGAGCATCGAAGATGCGGTGCAGACCGCCATCGCGAAGGCGCACGAGACGGTGCGCAACATCCAGTGGTTCACCGTCACCGAGACGCGCGGCCATGTGGTCGACGGCAAGATCGCGCACTGGCAGGTGACGGTGAAGATCGGCTTCACGCTCGAGTAGCCGCAACGCGGCCCTCGCCGCTAAGGCGCTCAGGCGCGCAGCGCCGACGTGCCTTCGTAGATATAGCGGCGTGACCACGGGAGCGTCGTAGCCGCCCTGCCCGCCTTGCGCCCCACGATCTGGTAGATCGCCACATCGTCGTTCTCGAAGGCATAGGCGCAGCCCGCGAGGTAGATGCGCCAGATGCGGAACTTCTCTTCGTCGACGAGCGCGCGCGCCTCGTCGGCATGGGCCTCGTAGGCGTCGCTCCAGTGGCGCAGTGTCTGCGCGTAGTGGCGGCGCAGGTTTTCCACGTCGAAGGCTTCGAGCCCGCCCTGCTGCATGGCCTGCAATGCGAGGCTGATGTGCGGCAGCTCGCCGTTGGGGAACACGTAGCGGTCGATGAAGTCGCCGCCGCCGTACGACACGCCGCCGCCTTCGGGGTCGGACGAGGTGATGCCGTGGTTCATGACGATGCCGTCGTCGGCCAGCAGCTCCTGCACGCGCTTGAAATACTCGGGCAGGTTCTTGCGGCCCACGTGCTCGAACATGCCGACGCTGGTGATGCGGTCGAACTGGCCCGTCACGTCGCGGTAGTCCTGCAGGCGGATTTCGATGCGGTCCTGCAGGCCGGCGGCCTTCACGCGTTCGGTCGCCAGGTCGAACTGGTTCTGCGACAGCGTGACGCCCACGCAGCGCGCGCCGAACTTCTGCGCCGCACGGATCACCAGCGCGCCCCAGCCGCAGCCGATGTCGAGCAGCGTCTGCCCCGGCTTGAGTTCGATCTTGGTGAGGATGTGGTCGATTTTTTTCAGCTGCGCGGTGGCCAGGTCTTCGTCGCCGTTCTCGAAATAGGCGCACGAATAGACCATGTTCGCGTCGAGCCAGAGTTGGTAGAACGCGTTCGACACGTCGTAGTGGTACTCGATGGATTTCTTGTCCGACGACTTGGTGTGCGCGAAGTAGCGCGCCATGTGCCGCAGCGCACCGCCTGGCTTGTCCATCGAGGTCCTGGCCAGGCCGTAGGCGATGTCGATCACGTCGCTGAGCTTGCCTTCGATGTCGATCTTGCTCTTGACGTAGGCCTCGCCCAGGTTGTCGAGCGTGGGCTGCAGCATCAGCGACAGCGCCGCGGGCGATTTCACGTGCAGCGTGACCGCCGGCCCGCTGAAGTCACCGAAGTCGTAGGACTGGCCGTCCCACAAGGTGAGCCGCGCGGGCAGGTTGGCCCGTGCGCGAACCGCGGCGCTCCACTGCGCCAGCTTCTTTTCCCAAAGCATGCATCTCTCCGAGTTGTTGAGTAGTTCCGCTTCCACAAGCGGATGGGTGCTGCAGCAACAAAACGATAGCGAGATTTTGCGAAATCTGCATTTCCACGACGACGCAAGAAATCGCGGCAAGTGCTAGTTTGGACGATTGGCCGGGCGGGCCCTGGGCCCTCTCAGAGCCCTCGCTCAGAGCCCTGCTACACGGCTCCCGGCTTGCGTTGCACCCAGGGCGCGGCGCGCTCCAGCTCGAAGGCCAGGCCGAACAGCATGGATTCGTTGCCCACGCGCGCCGCAAACTGGCTGCCGATGGGCAAGCCCGATGCACTCTGGCCGAGTGGCGCCGACATCGCGGGCGTGCCCGCCACGTTGTGGATCGGCGTGTACGACACGTAGGTCATGAGCCGCTCGAACATCTGCGAACCGGGCACGTTCGGCCCCAGGAAACCCAAGGGGGGCGGCTCTTCGTGAAGCACCGGTGTCAGCATCACATCGAAGCTCTGGAAGAAGGCGTCGAAGCGCCGCGAGAGTTCCGCGAAATACACACCGGCCTTCGCACCGGCATCGGCGGGTTGCCTGCGGAAATGCGCGCTGAGGTACAGCGTCCAGGGCTCCAGCACGTCTTCGGCTCGCAGGCCCTGCCTCTCGGCCATGCGCCGCATCTGATCGGCACCGCGGCTCCACGCCACCATGAAATGCGTGAAAAACGCCTCGCCGTCCACGGGCAGGCGCGCCGGTTCGACGTGGTGGCCGATGCTCGCGCAGAGCCTTGCGCTTTCTTCGAGCGCCGAACGAACTGAAGGCGCGGCTTGCTGCCCGAACACATTGGCGGTCGAGAAGCCGATCTTCAGGCGCCGTGCGCCCAGCGGTTCGAGCACCGGCGCGGGCTTCAGCGGTGCCTGCGCATCCTGTCGCTGGTTCCATGCGAACAGGCGCGCGCTGTCGCGCACAGAGCGGCTCACACAATGATCCACACCTGAATCGGTGGCGCGCGAGCCGACCATGCGGCTGCGGCTCGGCATGAGACCGAAAAGGCCGCAGCACGACGCGGGAATGCGGATCGAGCCGCCGCCATCGCTGGCATGCGCGATCGGCACCATGCCCGAGGCCACCGCGACGGCGGCACCGCCCGACGAGCCGCCGGAGGAACGCGCCGCGTCCCACGGATTGCGCGAAGGCCCGAACAGCACCGGTTCGGTGGAGCCGTTGAGCGCGAACTCCGGCGTGTTCGTCTTACCCAGGATCACGAGGCCTGCCGCCGTCGAGCGCGCAACGATCGCGCTGGTGTCCTGCGAGATGTTGCGCGCCAGCAGCCGCGAGCCCGAGGTGCGGCGCGTGCCCTGCAGGTCCAGCATGTCCTTGATGGCGTAGGGCACGCCCCGGAATGGTCCTGCCGGCAGCGGTGTGCGAACCTCGCCGCGCGCACGCTCGTACAGCGGCGTCACGATGGCGTTGAGCCTGGGGTTGAGCGCCTCGATGCGCGCGATCGCTGCTTCGAGCAGTTCGCCGGGCGTGACCTCGCGGCGCTGCACCAGTTCGGCCTGCGCGGTGGCGTCCAGGCCTGCGAAGTCGTCGCGGCGCGCGGCCGTCGGGCGCTCGAAGGCGGCGCAGCCGGCCAGGGCGATGCCGCCGAGGCTGGCGCCGGCGCTTGAAAGAAGTTGACGTCTGTCCACGGTGAATGCGCTCCTGATGAATGGAGCCGCATTGTTTTTCGCGGCCTGCATCCGAAGCTTGTATCTGTGCGCCACGGGCCGTCACTAGAATCCCGGCCACCTTCCCCAAGACCATGACGCACTGGAAAAGCTATCACCTGCTCGGCGAATCCTTTGCCGACACGGACGATGCCCCGGCCTCGCTGTTCCGTTGGGCGGTCGAGCGCGTGGTCGATGGCCTCACCGATCACGATGTCTATTCGCAGACCGTGGCGAAGGCCGCCACGCGGCAAGGTGCCATGCAGCGCGCGGAGCGGCGCATGCTGCAGCTCCTGGCCCTCGATGCGAACCCCGTCGCAGAGCTGATGCGCACGGCCCACGATGCATCCGCTTTCCAGATGCGATGGAACGGCTTCAACCGCATGGCGCCGCTGGGCGTGGAAACGCGGGTCTCCTGCGATGCCGGTCTTCGCCTGCAACGCGAGACGCGCGCTGCAGGGCTGCAAGACGAAATGCGCGAGCAGGCGGGCGCAATCTGCGTGTCGCACCTCATGGCCGAAGACAGCCCGCTGCGCCAGCGCAACGAAGAAATCAGGCCGCTCGCACGCCACTTCGGCGAACTCGGCTATGCGAACGCCGCGTTGCGAGACAGCGTCGACAGCCTGTATGCCGACCCCTTCGCCGAGCTGGACCAATGTGCCGATGCGGTAGGCGCTTCACGCCGCACGCTGCAGCGCGCTTTCACGCAGGCCGGCCTGAGCTTTCGCCTGCTGCGCCAGGCCGTGCGCCTGACGCTCGCAAGCCATGCGATGTGCAGCACGAGCGGCGAATCGCTCACCGCCATCGCGCATGCCTCGGGCTTCTTCGATTCGGCGCACCTGGTGCGCGCGTGGAAGCAATCCTGCGGCCTCACGCCTTCGCAGTACCGCTCGCTCTGCTGAACGTGCCGTTGCTCAGGGTGCGGCGGCCGCTTCCCTCATGCGGCTTCCATCGACGCCGCACCCAACGCGTCGTTGCCGGCCTCGCCGAGCCAGCGGCGCTTGTCGCGCAGCGGCGGCGCGCCGAACATGCGGCCGTATTCGCGTGCGAACTGCGACGGGCTTTCGTAGCCCACGTTGTGCGCGGCGCTCGCCACGTCGGTGCCGGCGATCAGCATCTGGCGGCGCGCCTCCTGCAGACGCAGTTGCTTCTGATACTGCAACGGGCTCATTGCCGTCACGGCCTTGAAGTGATGGTGGAACGACGACACGCTCATGTGCACCGCGCGCGCCATGTCTTCCACGCGCAGCGACTGCGCGTAGTTCGTGCGCAGTGCGCTGATGGCTTTGGCGATGCGCTGCGTGTGGCTGTCGTGCAGCGCAATCTGGCGCAGCCGCGCACCCTCGCCGTTCACCAGCAGGCGGTACATGATCTCGCGCTTGATGAGCGGCGCCATGATCGGAATGTCTTCGGGCGTGTCGAGCAGCCGCAGCAGGCGCAGCACGGGTTCCAGCACCGGCATGGCGATGCGGTTGACGTACATGCCGCGCGAGGCCGGGGCGTTGGCCTTGGCCGGCAGTTTTTCGTCGCCGATGAGGTCGCCGATCTCGTCGACCGCCAGCTCCAGCCGCACGCCCAGGTAGGGCTCCTTCTCGCTGGTCACGCACACCTGGCCGCACACCGGCAGGTCGACCGAGGTGACGAGGTAGTTCATGGGGTCGTACACGTAGATGTCGTCGCCCACGATGACCCGCTTGGAGCCCTGCGCAATGAGGCCCAGCGCCGGTGTGGCGAAGCCGTGCTTGGGGCCGTCGGGCTTGCTGATGCAGTGCACCTGCAGGCCGGGCACGGCGCATTCGACGGTGCCGTCCTGTCCGCGCGTGATGTGGCGGATGAGCTGCACCAGCTCTTCGCGGGCGGCATCGAGTTCGGGGTCCAGCGGCATCGGCATGGCGAGGACGGTGGCGGTGTCGGGGGTTTCGTCGGACATGGGTAGGCCTCTGACAAAAGGGACGCGGCCGCGGTAACGGCCATGGAGGATTGGGCTGCCCGCAGCTTAGCGCCGCGCCCTCGAATCTGCACGGGCCCGGCGCGAGGTCTGGAGAAATAGGCAAAGACTTTGCAGAAACACGCTCGCCCGCCGGGGGTTGCCGGCCGGATACTTTTTGGCAACCCCGGCACGCCTGACCGCCGGACGGCCCCTCCTCACGCAAAGGACCCCTTTCGATGCACTACCGCAAATTCGGCCGCACCGGCCTCCTGGTTTCCGAACTCTGCCTCGGCACGATGACCTTCGGCGGCGCGCCCGGCATCTGGGACCACATCGGCCAGCTGCAGCAAGGCGAGGCCGAAGGCCTCATCGGCCGCTCGCTCGATGCCGGCATCAACTTCATCGACACCGCCGACGTGTACTCCGACGGCCTGTCCGAGACCATCACCGGCCAGGCACTGAAGAACCTCAAGGTGCCGCGCGACCGCGTGGTGGTCGCGACCAAGGTGCTCGGCGAAACCGGCAGCAAGGGCGTGAACTCGGCCGGCGCCTCGCGCTATCACATCATGGACGGCGTGAAGGCCAGCCTGAAGCGGCTGCAGCTCGACCACATCGACCTCTACCAGATCCACGGCACCGACCCGCTCACGCCCATCGAGGAAACGGTGCGCGCGCTCGACGACCTCGTGCGCCAGGGCCACGTGCGCTACGTGGGCGTGTCGAACTGGGCCGCGTGGCAGATCGCCAAGGCGCTGGGCATTGCCGAGCGCGACCGGCTCGCGCGCTTCGAATCGCTGCAGGCGTACTACACCGTGGCCGGGCGCGACCTGGAGCGCGAGCTGGTGCCGATGCTGCGCAGCGAACAGCTCGGCCTGATGGTCTGGAGCCCGCTGGCCGGCGGCCTGCTGAGCGGCAAGGTCGACCGCCACACGGCCACCGCCGAAGGCAGCCGCCGCGCAAGCTTCGACTTTCCGCCGGTGAACGTGGAACGCGCCTACGACTGCATCGACCTCATGCGCCAGTTCGCCGAACCACGCGGCGTGTCGGTGGCGCAGATCGCGCTGGCCTGGCTGCTGCACCAGCCGGTCGTGACCAGCGTGATCGTCGGCGCCAAGCGCATCGACCAGTTGAACGACAACATTGCCGCGACCGACGTGCGGCTCACGGCCGACGAGCTCGCGGCCATCGACAAGGCCAGCGCGCTGGCGCCCGAGTACCCGGGCTGGATGCTCACGCGCCAGGGCGGCGTGCGCGCCCAGCGGCTGGCGGATTCAGGCCGTCGCGGCTGACACGCGCGGGGCCTCGGTGCGACGCGCGGCATGGGCCGCGCTCGCACGCAGCGCGCGCAGGTCGAGGTGTTCGGCGGCGCGTGCAGCCGAGGGTTCGGCCAGGTGCGGCACCACGCCCAGCAGTGGCGCACCGAGCCGGGCGCGCAGCGTCTGCAGGTTGCCTTCGGGCGAGAGCATCTGCGGCTCGACCACGCTCGCGACCCAGCCTGCGAGCACCAGCCCGCGCGCACGGATCGCCTCGGCGGTGAGCAGCGCGTGGTTGAGGCAGCCGAGCCGCAGCCCGACCACGAGGATCACGGGCAGGCCCAGCGCCACCGCGAGGTCGGCGGTGTCGAGGTCGTCGCCCAGCGGCACGCAGAAGCCGCCCACGCCTTCCACCACCACCGCATCGGCCTGCGCCGACAGCCGCTCGAAGGCATCGAGCAGCACGGGCAGCGATACACGCACGCCCTCTTCCCGCGCCGCCAGGTGCGGCGACATCGGCGCCTTCAGCACGTAGGGGCAGCGCCAGGCGAGCGGCGCGGCGACGTTGCCGGCCGCCTGCAGGCGCTCGACGTCTTCGTTGCGCCATTCGCCATCGATGGCATCGAGCCCCGCCGCCACCGGCTTCATGCCGACCGCACGCAGGCCCGAGGCGGCCAGCAGCGCGAGCATGGCGCTGCTCACCAGCGTCTTGCCGACGCCGGTGTCGGTGCCGGTGACGAACCAGCGGCGCTGTGCAGCCGCTGCCGCCGTCGTCATGCGGCCTCCGGCCGCGGTTCGGCCAGGGCCTCGCCCAGCGCACCGATGAGCCGTGCGACGTCGGCTTCGGTGTGGCTGGCCGACAGCGCGATGCGCAGGCGCGCGGTGCCCGCGGGCACGGTCGGCGGACGGATCGCTCCCACGCGCAGGCCGTGCGCGTCGAGCCGTTCCATCGTCTGCATGGCGCGCGCGTTGTCGCCCACGATGAGCGGCTGGATGGCGGTCGGCGAATCGGCCAGCCAGGCGCTGCCGTCGGCGGGCAGCACCTGCTTCAGACCGCTGCGCAGTTGGGTGATGCGGGCACGCAGCTGCGCGCGGCGGCGCATGCCCTCCTCGCCCTCGATGAGCGCCAGGCTGGTGAGCAGCGCATGCGCCACCGCCGGCGGTGCGGCCGTGGTGAAGATGTAGGGCCGCGCGCGCTGCACCAGGAAATCGATCACCGTGCGGTGCGCCGCCACGAAGGCGCCCGACACGCCGGCCGCCTTGCCCAGCGTGCCGATCAGCACCAACCGCTCGGAGCGCAGCGCCAGCGCCTGCAGCGCGCCGCGTCCGGTGGCGCCGAGCACGCCGAAGCCGTGCGCGTCGTCGATCACCAGCCAGGCGTCGTGTTGCTCGGCCAGCGCAAGCAGACCCGCCACCGGGGCGATGTCGCCGTCCATGCTGAAGACGGCGTCGCTCACGATGATCTTGACCGGCGCGTCGCAGGCGGCGAGCTGCGCATCGAGCGCCTGCAGGTCGCAGTGCGGGTAGCGCTCCACGCGGGCGCGGGCCAGCCGCGCGCCGTCGATCAGCGAGGCGTGGTTCAGCGTCTCCGAGAAGATCACCGCCTCGGCGTCGCCCAGCGCCGACAGCACCGCCAGGTTGGCCATGTAGCCGGTGCAGAAGAACAGGCTGCGCGCCTCGGGAATGTGCGGCGCCATCCATTCGCCCAGCCGCTCTTCGAGTTGCGCATGGGCGCGCGAGTGGCCCAGGATCAGGTGCGAGCCGCCGCTGCCCGTGCCGTAGCGCGCCGCGCCTTCGGCCAGCGCCTCGGCCAGCGCGGGGTGCGCGGCCAGGCCCAGGTAGTCGTTGCTGCTGAAGCCGAGCATGGTGCGCGGCGCCGTGGCGCCGGCCAGCGTGAGGATCTGCTCGGGCGCGCACGCGGTCTCGGCGATCTGTCGGCGGCGGCGCAGCGAGCGCGCATCGAGCGCGGTGATCTCGTCCTGCAGGCGTTCAAGCAAGCGCAGCATCGCGGGCTCCTTCTTCGGCAACGGGGCCGGATGCGGTGGTGACGGCTTTCAGCGTCGCGAGCGTGCCGTCCACCAGTTGGTCGATTTCATCGTCGGCGATGGCATACGGCGGCATGAGGTACACGGTCGCGCCGATGGGCCGCATCAGCAGGCCATGGTTGCGCGCCGCGAGGTGGAAGCGCTCGGCGAAGCGCGGGCCGGGCGCGCGCACGTCGAAGGCCGTGATCATTCCGCGCTGGCGCAGGTGATCAACGGCTTGGTCGGCCAGCCCCTCGCGCAGGCGGGCGAACAGGCGCGCGGACCGCGAGCGATTGCGGTTCAGCGCGTCTTCTTGGTCGAACAGGTCGAGCGTGGCGAGCGCCGCGCGACAGGCCAGCGCGTTGCCGGTGTAGGAATGCGAATGCAGGAAGCTGCGCGCGGCGTCGTCGTCGACGAAGCCCTGGTAGATGGCGTCGCGCGTCATCACCAGCGCCAGCGGCAGGTAGCCGCCGCTGATGCCTTTCGACAGGCACAGGAAGTCGGGCCAGATGCCGGCCTGCTCGCATGCGAAGAAAGTGCCGGTGCGCCCGCAGCCGACCGCGATCTCGTCGGCGATCAGGTGCACGCCGAAGCAGTCGCACAGCGCGCGCAGGCGGCGCAGGTAGGCGGGGTCGTGCATCGCCATGCCGGTGGCGCACTGCACCAGCGGCTCGACGATCACGGCGGCGATGCTGTCGTGCTGCGCGGCCAGCAGCGCCTTGAGCTCGTCGGCCGCGCGATTCGCCACGGCGGCGGCGTCTTCGCCGGGCCGTGCAGCGCGCGCGTCGGGCGAGGCCACGAGGTGCGCGCTGGCGAGCAGCGGCGCATAGGCGTCGCGGAACACGGGCACGTCGGTGACGTGCAGCGCACCCAGCGTCTCGCCGTGGTAGCCACCGCGCAGCGCGACGAAGCGGCGCTTGTCGGCGCGGCCCGCGTTGCGCCAGGCGTGAAAGCTCATCTTCAGCGCGATCTCCACGGCCGAGGCGCCGTCGGAGGCATAGAAGCAATGGCCCAGCGCATGGCCCGTGAGCGCCGCCAGCCGCTCGGCCAGCTCGACTGCGGGCGCGTGCGTGCAGCCGGCCAGCATCACGTGCGGCAGCGTGTCGAGCTGCGCCTTGAGCGCAGCATTGATCGCCGGGTGGGCGTGGCCGAACAGGTTGACCCACCACGAGCTGGTGGCGTCGAGGTAGCGCCGGCCCTCGTGGTCGGTCAGCCAGACGCCCTCGCCGCGCGCGATGGGCAGCGGCGGCGCGACCTCGAGACGGATGCTCTGGGTGCAGGGGTGCCAGACGTGTTGGCGGCTGCGTTGTTGCCAGCCGGCATTGGCGTTCGGAGAAGCAGTGGTCGTTGGGGGCACCCGCGCATTCCTTTCTTGTTCGAAAAAAGCATTACCCATCGCGAGAAACGAGGGCAAAGGCGCGGGATCGTATCGACGGAAAGACGGTGCGGCAAACGCGCTTCGGGCGGGTGTTTGCGGGGCGTGATGAGGGAGGTTTGGGCGACGTTGTGCGGCGTAGCGCGGCCGTTCGTCGCAACGATGGGGGCTTCAGCGTGGTCGCACCAGCCCCGCTCGCAGAGGCGCTCCCGCAAGTTGTCCGGCTGCCGCCAAAGATAGCGAGCGAATGTCCGGTTCTCGGGGTGCGAACAGGCCAGTCCATGCTTTTCGGACACGGCCGTGGCCGATTCCAGCGGGCCGTTCAGCCGCTGCTCTTTTTCACCAGCGCGGCGATGTACGCATCCATCGACACGGCCCCGCGCTTCGGCGCATGCGCCGGCTCGTAGGCCTCTTCGAGCGTGAGCCGCGTCATGGCGACATAGGACTTCGCCGCCGGTTCCGAAAAGCCCATCGAGCGGAAGGCCTGCTCCCACTGCGCAGGCGGCGTCTGCACGGCTTCGACCGGCCGGCCCAGCGCTGCGGCAAAGGCGGCGGCCACATCGGCCGGCGAGTAAGGCGCTGGTCCTTCGACGTGATGCAGCCCCGAGGCTTCGGGCGGCGCCAGCATGAGCTTGGCCGCGGCCTCGCCGATGTCGTGCGGCGCCACCATCGGCAGCTTGAAGTCGGGCGGGTACATGCTGTGCACCTTGCCCTCGGTGCGCGCGGTCTCCAACGAGGCGTCCCAGTTGCTCATGTAGTAGGCCGCGCGCTGCACGCTGAGCGGCACGGGGCCGGCGGCCAGCGCCTGCTCCATGTCGTACAGCACGCCCAGGTCGCCGATGCCCTCGCCGGGCTGCGCGCCGTAGGTCGAGGCGGCGACGATCTTCTCGAGCTTGCAGCCTTCGATCGCGGCCAGGATGGCGCGCAGGCTGCGGTGTTCCTCGGCCACGGTGTCGGTCGATGGCGCGGCCGGCGGGTTGAGCACGAAGAGCCGCGTGCCGCCGGCGATCACGCGGTGCAGCGCAGCCGTGTCGAAGATGTCGACCTCCGCCACGCGTGCGCCCTTGTTCTGCTGCGCCTGGGTCTTGCGGGCGTCGCGCGTGACCAGCGTGACGGGTTGGTTCTGCGCGAGCAACGCCTGAACCAGCGCCGAGCCGACATGGCCCGTCGCGCCAAGAATGATGTGCATGGGAGCCCTTGTTTCTTGTCAGCTGCGCTTCTCGGCGTTGCGCTTGCGTGTGGCGGCGCCCTTCTTCGCGGACGCGGAGCGTTCGGCGGCGGTGCGGTTCGCCGCTGCCGCGCCGCCGAGGCGGCCGCCCTTGCGCGACGGCCCGTGGTGCTCGGCCTTGCCGCGCCCCGAGCCGCTCTTCTTGCCGCCGCCGGTTTCGGCGTTCACCGTGGCCCAAGCGCGGCGCTCGGCCTCGCCCTTGGCCACGCCGCGGTGCTCGTAGCCTTCCTCGATGTGCTCGGCCTTGCGTTTCTGCTTGTCCGTGTAGGACGACTTGTCGCCTCTTGGCATGTCGTGCTCCTTCGATCAAAGGGATGAAAGAAGCCTTCATGCTGGCCGCCTGTGCGGGGCCGTGGGTCGGAGGAGACAGGCGCTGCGCGTCAGCGCAGTCTGTCGTGCGAGCGGGTTCGCAAGGTGATCGAGTAGCGCAGCGCCTCGGTCGGCGCAATGGCGTGCTGCCACGCCCAGCGCGCCGGTCCGCGCAGCAGGTAGACGGAGCGCGGCTCGATGAGGAACTCGAGCGCCGCCGGCCCCGAGGCGGGCGCGCCGGGCACGTAGGGCCGGAACTGCATCACCGCGTCGCCGTGCAGCGAGACGCCGACGATGTCCTCGAAATCGGGCACGTCGCGGTGCCAGCCCAGCGGCGTGCCGGGGCGGTACTCGGCGATCAGCAGGTGCGTGAGGTCTTCGGGCGCGACGCCGGCCCAGGCCGCTGCCTTGGCCCGCAGCGGATGCAGCACCTTGGGCAGCGGCGCGCCGGGCTTGAGGCGGTTCGTGTCGAAGTCATAGCTGCCGCCGAAGCTGGTGCCGCGCCGGCGCGCGGTGTATTCCTTGTAGCGCATCTCCTCGAGCGGCAGGCCTTGCACGATGCGCAACAGGTCGGACTCTTCGTCGCGCGACAGGAACTCGCTGTCGTAGCGCAGGCCCTCGATGGCTGCGACGGGCGCCTCGCCGAACAGGTCGGGCTGGCCGGCGTGTTCAAGGCGTCGGGTGGCGCGCATCGTTTTCGGTTTCCCCGGCCAGTTGCACATGCCACCAGCTCGGCAGCAGCTCGCGGATCTCGGCGCGCGCAAAGCGGTCGTCGAGCAGGTGCAGCACGCCCGTGTCGGCCTCGGTGCGGATCACGCGGCCCGCGGCCTGCACCACCTTCTGCAGACCGGGGTAGAGGTAGGTGTACTCGTAGCCCTTGCCGAAGCGCGACTGCATGCGTTCGCGCGTGATCTCGTTGAGTTCGTTGTACTGGGGCAGCCCCAGGCTCGCGACGAAAGCGCCGATGAGCCGGCTGCCCGGCAGGTCGATGCCCTCGCCGAACGCGCCGCCGAGCACGGCGAAACCGATGCCCTGCCCGCCCTCCTCGAAGCGCGCGACGAAGCCGTGGCGGTCGGACTCGCGCATGCCGCGCGTCTGCGCCCACACGGGCACGCCGGGGTGGCGCAGCGAGAACGCGGCGCAGGCCTTGTCGAGGTAGTCGAAGCTGCTGAAGAAGGCCAGGTAGTTGCCGGGCAGGCGCTCGAACTGCGCGCCGATGATGTCCGCCACATGGCGCAGCGAACCGGCGCGGTCGCGAAAGCGCGTGGAGACGCCGGTCGCCACCTCGACGCGCAGTTGCCGGCTGCTGAACGGCGACGCCACGTCGAGCAGCGCCGTGTCTTCAGGCAGGCCGAGCGCGTCGCGGTAGAACGCGAACGGCGACAGCGTGCCCGAGAAGCAGGTGACCGACACCGCATCGGCGAAGCGGCCTTCCAGAAACGGCCCGGGCACGAGGTTGCGGATGGCCAGGCCGCGCTGTTCCTGCGTGGCCCCCAGGGTGCGCTCGAACACCGAGTGGTCGTCGAAGACCTCGGCCAGCCGCGCGAAGTGCAGCGCGTCGAAAAAGAAGCGCTGCAGCGGCCCCTGCGCGGCCTCCGGCGTGGCGGCGAAGTGCTCGGCCATCGCGGTGTTGGCGGCCTGCAGCGTGCGCAAAAAGCGCTCGGGGATCTCGTCGGCGGTGTCGTAGTCGGCCGTCTGCGCCTGCTGCAGCGTGTCCCATTCGCGGAACAGCCGCGCGAGCGGGCCGCGCACGGCGGCCGGCGCGGCGCGGTGCGCTTCTTCGAGGGCCGCGCCTTCGAGCTTCGCGGTGTACATGCCGCGCGCCCGCTCCAGCAGGTTGTGCGCCTCGTCGACCAGCACGGCGACGCGCCAGTTGGCGTCTTTCATGCTGGCGAACAGGAAGGCGCTGCTGTCGAAGTAGTAGTTGTAGTCGCCGACGATGACGTCGCTCCAGTGCGTCATTTCCTGCGCGAGGAAATAGGGGCACACCTCGTGCGCGAGCGCGACTTGGCGCAGGGCCTCGCGGTCGAGCCAGCCGGCTTGCGCAGCCTCGGCGCGCGCGGCGGGCAGCCGGTCGTAGAAGCCGCGCGCCAGTGGGCAGGCCTCGCCGTGGCAGGCACGGTCGGGGTACTCGCAGACCTTCTCGCGGGCGGCCAGCTCGAGCACGCGCGGCCGGGCGCCGCCCTGCCCCAGCACCCGCAAGGCGTCGAGCGCGACGGGTCGGCCGGAGGTCTTGGCGGTGAGGAAGAACACCTTGTCGACCCGGTGCGCCGCGCGCGCCTTGAGCAGCGGGAACAGCGTGGCCAGCGTCTTGCCGATGCCCGTGGGCGCCTGCGCCAGCAGGCATCGCGCACCGACCGCCGCGCGGTAGACCGCCTCGGCGAGTTCGCGCTGGCCGGTGCGGAAGGCGGCGTGGGGAAATTCGAGCCGCGCCAGCGCGGCGTCGAGCGCGCCGCGATGCGCGGCCTCGCGCTGCGCCCAGTCGTTGTAGCAGGCGCACAGGGTCTCGAAGTGCGTGCGCAGGGTGTCGCGCGTGTGCTGCTCCTCGAGCACGGTTTCATCGCCGCTGGCCAGGTCGAGGTAGACCAATGCGACGGTCAGGCTGTCGTGCCCTTCCTGTTCGCAGAGCATCCAGCCGTAGCAGCGCGCCTGTGCCCAGTGCAAGGCGCGGTGGTTGGCGCGGATGGCGTCGAAGTCGCCGCGGAAGGTCTTGATTTCTTCCACCCGCGCCTGCGAAGGGTCGTAGCCGTCGGCCCGGCCGCGCACGCGCAGGGGGCCGCAAGTGGTGTCCAGCGGCACCTCGCTGCGATAGTCGCCGCCGCGCCGGGCCTGCACCAGCGCGTGGCCGGCCATGCCTTCGAGCGCGCTGGGCGCGGGCACGAAGCGCAGGTCGAGGTCGCCCGCCTTGGCGCCGAACGCGCACAAGGCCTTGACGGACACGACGTGCGCCGCCGAGACGGTGGCAGACGCGGCGGGAGACTGGGTTTGGGGTTCGGAAGGCATGCTGCCGATACTGGATGAAACCACAGTATAACGAGCACCGAATGCGGCAATACGTCACACAAATGGGTATCGGGGCTTTCTCCGACAGGTCAAATGCACTTTTTCGGCAAGACTTGACAAGTTTTGCTTACAAATGCGCCCATGAAAACTCCCTCCGCGATCGACCCCGTCGAATTCGACCGCCTGCTCAGCCGCAACCTCAAGCTGCCGCTGCTCGGGGGCCTGATCGGCGCCGTGGCGTTCGTCGCACTGATCCTGTATTTGCTGTCGAGCCTGAGCTGGGTCGAGCACACCGACCAGGTCACGCGCGCCGCCAGCGAACTGCAACGCCGCTCCATCGACATGGAAACCGGCATGCGCGGCTACCTGATCACCGGCGAGGAGAGTTTTCTCGAGCCCTACCAGACCGCCCTGCCGCGCCTGAAGGCCGACACCGACGCGCTGCGCCGCCAGGTGTCGGACAACCGCCAGCAGGTGGAACGCGTCGACCGCATCGCGGGCCTGCAGGAGTCATGGCTGACGTTTGCGCGAGAAATGATCGAGGCGCGGCGCAACGGCGTCGACCTGCAGGCCACGGTGCGGCTGGGCCGCGGCAAGCGCCTGACCGACGAGCTGCGCGCCGAGTTCACGGCCTTCATGGACACCGAGCAGACGCTGCGCTTCCAGCGCAACACCGAGGCCAACCGCACCAGCTGGTGGGTCGTCGGCCTGTTCCTGCTGTTCACGCTGGTGTTCTCGGGACTGGTCGCGTTCTTCGGGCGCCGGCAGCTGATGCGGCTGTCCGACAGCTACGACGTGGTGCTGCGCGAGCAGGCGGCGCATGCCGATCGCCTGGCGCAAGAGGCCTGGCTGCGCAACGCGCAGACCGAGCTGGTGGGCGAGCTGGTCGGCGAACTCAGCGCGCCCGACATGGGCCGCAAGATCCTGGCGTTTTTCTCGCGCCACCTCGGCAGCTCGGTCGGTGCGCTTTACGTGCGTGAGCGCCACGGTCCGCTGCGCCGCGCCGCGAGCTTCGGTTTTTCGAGCGAGGCCGAGGCCTCGCCGCAGGTGTTTTCCCCCACCGAAAGCCTGGTCGGCCAGGCCGCGGCCGAGCAGCGCCGCATGCTGATTGATCCGGTGCAGGCCGACTACCTGAAGGTCAATTCGGGTCTGGGCGAGATGGCGCCCAAGGCCGTGCTGCTGTTGCCCGTGGCGGCCGACGGGGTCGCCAACGGCGTGATCGAACTCGGCCTGCCGGGCGCGCCCGACCCTCGCAGCGAGCAGCTGCTCGACCTGGTGGCCGACGACATCGGCACCTCGCTGGCGGCGGCGCGCTACCGCGAACAACTGCAGGACGTGCTGGCCGAAACGCAGCAGCTCAACGAAGAGCTGCAGGTGCAGCAGGAAGAACTGCGCACCGCCAACGAAGAGCTCGAAGAACAGTCGCGCGCGCTGCGCGCCTCGCAGGCGATGCTGGAGAACCAGCAGGCCGAGCTGGAGCAGACCAACAGCCAGCTGTCGGAACGCACCGAAGCGCTCGACCAGCGCAACACCGCGCTGCGCCGCGTGCAGCGTGACCTGGAAGACCGCGCCGACGAGCTGCAGCGCGCCAGCCGCTACAAGTCGGAGTTCCTGGCGAACATGTCGCACGAGTTGCGCACGCCGCTCAACAGCGCGCTCATCCTGGCCAAGCTGCTGGGCGACAACCCGCAGGGCAACCTGTCGTCGGAACAGGTGAAGTTCGCGGAATCGATCTACGCCTCGGGCAACGACCTGCTGGTGCTGATCAACGACATCCTGGACATCGCCAAGGTCGAGGCCGGCAAGCTGGAGCTGGTGCCCGAAGAGGTGCCGCTCGACAAGCTCGCCCACAGCCTGGAGAACACCTTCCGCCCGCTCGCGACCGACAAGAACCTGGAGTTCCGGCTCGAGCTGCGACCCGACGCGCCGGCCTTTCTGGTCACCGACAGGCAGCGGGTCGAGCAGATCCTGAAGAACCTGCTGTCGAACGCGATCAAGTTCACCGAGCGCGGCGAGGTGGCGCTCACGGTGTCGGCCACGGCCGATGGCGGCGCGGCTTTTGCGGTGCACGACTCGGGCATCGGCATCGACCCGCAGCAGCACGAGCTGATCTTCGAGGCTTTCCGCCAGGCCGACGGCACCACCAGCCGTCGCTATGGCGGCACGGGGCTGGGCCTGTCGATCTCGCGCGACCTCACGCAGCTGCTCGGCGGCACGCTGACGGTCAAGAGCGAAGCCGGCCAGGGCAGCAC
Source organism: Variovorax sp. EBFNA2 (assembly GCF_033802765.1). Taxonomy (NCBI): domain Bacteria; kingdom Pseudomonadati; phylum Pseudomonadota; class Betaproteobacteria; order Burkholderiales; family Comamonadaceae; genus Variovorax; species Variovorax sp. EBFNA2. The sequence continues at coordinate 3,128,285 of NZ_CP138496.1, read as the reverse complement.
CTTCACGCTGCAGCTGCCGGCGCGCGCGCCGCAGACCCCGCTCGCACCGGCCACGCCGCTGGGTTCGATGGGCACGCTGCGCGCCACGCCGACGCCTTCGCCGGCCCATGCGCCGGCCGTGCTGTCGCCGCCGCCGCTCGCGCCCCCTGCCCCGGCGCCGGCGGTGCCGGCCCCGCGCTTCGCGGACGACCGATCGATTCCGCGCGACCAGGTGCGCCGCGTGCTGGTGATCGAAGACGAGCCCCAGTTCGCCCACATCCTCTACGACCTGGCGCACGAGCTGGGTTATCGCTGCCTGGTGGCGCACGGCGCGGCCGATGGTTTCGAGCTGGCCACGCAGTTCGTGCCCGACGCGATCCTGCTGGACATGCGCCTGCCCGACAGCACCGGCCTGGACGTGCTGCAAAAGCTCAAGGACTCGCCGCACACGCGCCACATTCCGATCCACGTGGTTTCGGCCGCCGACAACGCGCAGGCCGCCGCGCTGCACATGGGCGCCATCGGCTTCGCGCTGAAACCGGCCACGCGTGAAGAGCTGACCAAGGTGTTCGCGCGGCTGGAAGAAAAGCTCACGCAGAAGGTCAAGGTCGTGCTGCTGGTGGAAGACGACGCACGGCAACGCGAGAGCGTGATCAAGCTCATCGGCGACGACGACATCGAGATCGTCGCGGTCGGCTCCGGCGAAGAAGCGCTCGAGCTGCTGCGCACGCGCGTGTTCGACTGCATGGTCACCGACCTGCGCCTGCCCGACATGCAGGGCAGCGAGCTGCTCAAGCAGATGGCGGCGGAAGAGATCGTGTCGTTCCCGCCCGTCATCGTCTACACCGGGCGCAACCTCACGCGCGACGAAGAGACGGAGCTGCAGCGCTACTCGCGCTCGATCATCATCAAGGGCGCGCGCTCGCCCGAGCGGCTGCTCGACGAGGTGACGCTGTTCCTGCACAAGGTGGAGGCGGAATTGTCGAGCGAGCGCCAGGGCATGCTGAAGACGGCGCGCGGGCGCGACCGCATCTTCGAGGGCCGCACCATCCTGCTGGTGGACGACGACGTGCGCAACATCTTCGCGCTGACCAGCGCGCTGGAGCAGCGCGGCGCCACGGTCGAGATCGGCCGCAACGGCCGCGAAGCGCTGGAGCGCCTGGACCAGGTGAGCGAGATCGACCTCGTGCTGATGGACGTCATGATGCCGGAGATGGACGGCCTGGAAGCCACGCGCCGGCTGCGCGCCGACCCGCGCTTCGTGAAGATGCCGGTGATTGCCATCACCGCCAAGGCCATGAAGGACGACCGCGACCAGTGCCTGGCCGCGGGCGCCAGCGACTACCTGGCCAAGCCGGTGGACCTGGAGCGCCTGTTCTCGCTGCTGCGCGTGTGGATGCCGAAGATGGAGCGCCTGTGACCCGCAAGCCCCTCCCCGCTCCGGCGTCGGCCACGCCGCCCGCGCAGGCCCAGCCGCTGAGCGACACCGAGATCGAGCTGCGCCTGCTGATGGAGGCCATCTACCTGAAGTACAGCTACGACTTCCGCAACTACACCACGGCCTCGCAGAAGCGCCGCGTGCTGTACGCGCTGGAGCAGCTGGAGTTCCCGAGCATCTCGGTGCTGCAGGACCGTGTGCTGCGCGACGCGACCTTGTTCGGCCGGCTGCTGCAGTTCCTGACGATCCCGGTGAGCGAGATGTTCCGCGACCCGGCCTACTTTCTGGCGCTGCGCCGGCACGTGGTGCCGATCCTGCACACCTACCCGTCGGTCAAGGTGTGGGTGGCGGGCTGCAGCACCGGCGAAGAGGTGTTCTCGCTGGCCATCCTGCTGCGCGAGGAAGGCCTGCTCGAACGCACGCAGATCTACGCCACCGACATCAACCCGGCCTCGCTCGAAAAGGCGCGCCAGGGCATCTTTCCGCTCGAAGCGATCCGCGGCTACACGTCGAACTACCAGCGCGCGGGCGGGCTCAGTGCGTTCTCCGATTACTACACCGCCGCCTACGAGGCCGCGCGCTTCGACCCCTCGCTGTGCGCCGACGTGATCTTTGCCGACCACAGCCTGGCCACCGACAGCGTGTTCGCCGAGACGCAGCTGGTGTCGTGCCGCAACGTGCTGATCTACTTCAACCGCCAGCTGCAGGACCGTGCGCTCGGGCTGTTCCACGAGTCGCTGTCGCACCGCGGTTTTCTGGGGCTGGGCTCGAAGGAGAGCATCGACTTCTCGGGCTACGCCGACCGCTTCGACACGCACGCGCGCGCCGAGCGCATCTACCGCAAGGTCGCATGAAGCGCGGCAGCACCCCGCACCGTTCGTTTCCGCTTCGCCGCGTCGAGGCCGTGGTGCTCGGCGCTTCGGCGGGCGGCATCGACGCGCTCAGTGCGGTGCTCGACGGCCTGCCCGCGGGCTGGCGCATTCCGATGGCGGTGGTGCTGCACCTGCCCGAATCGCACGACAGCCACCTCGCCGAGATCTTTGCGCAGCGCCTGCCCATTCCCGTGCACGAGGCACTCGACAAGATGCCGCTGACCGACGGCTGCCTGTACTTCGCGCCGCCGGGCTACCACCTGTCGATCGAGCGCGGGCGCCGCTTCTCGCTGAGCTGCGAGCCGCCCGTGCTGTATTCGCGCCCCTCCATCGACGTGCTCATGGCCTCGGCCGCCGACGCCTACGGGCCGTCGGTGGCGGGCTTTCTCATGACCGGCGCGAACGAAGACGGCGCCGAAGGCCTGTTGTGCATCCACCGCGCCGGCGGACTCACCGCCGTGCAAGACCCGAAAGAAGCCCTGGTTTCCACCATGCCCCTCGCCGCCATCGCGCGCCACACGCCCGACCACGTGCTTCCCCTGCGTGACCTGCGCACCCTGCTGCAGCAACTGGAGCCCGTCCATGCCCTTTGAGGTCGAAAGCAAGCTGCTGATCGTCGACGACCTGCCCGAGAACCTGCTGGCGCTCGAGGCGCTGATTCGCGCGCCGGGTCGGCTGGTGTACCGCGCCGGCTCGGCCGAGGCCGCGCTGACGCTGCTGCTGGAGCACGAATTCGCGCTCGCCATCGTCGATGTGCAGATGCCCGGCATGAACGGCTTCGAGCTGGCCGAGCTGATGCGCGGCACCGAGCGCACGCGGCACATTCCGATCATCTTTGTGAGCGCCGCCGGGCGCGAGATGAACTACGCCTTCCAGGGCTACGAGAGCGGCGCCGTCGACTTCCTGCACAAGCCGCTCGACCCGCACGCGGTGGTCAGCAAGGTCAGCGTGTTCGTCGACCTGCACCAGCACCGCAAGGCGCTGCGCCACGAGATGGAATCGCTGGCCGCCGCGCACCGCAAGCAGGAAGAGCTGGTGCAGCAGCTGCAGCACACGCAGCGCGAGCTGGAACGCGCGGTGCGCATGCGCGACGACTTCATGTCGATGGTGTCGCACGAACTGCGCACGCCGCTGAACACGCTGTACCTCGAGGCACAGTTGCGCCAGCTGCACCTGTCCAAGGGCAAGCTCGACAGTTTTTCGCCCGAGAAGCTGCCCACCATGATCGAACGCGACCAGCGGCAGATCCGCAACATGGTGCGCCTCATCGACGACATGCTCGACGTGACGCGGCTGCGGCGCGATGCGTTGTCGATCCAGACCAAGCCGGTCGATCTGGCAGAACTGGCGCGCGCCGTGGTCGACAACCTGCGCCACCAGGCCGAGGCCGCGGGCTGCACCATCGCGCTGGAAGCGCCCGACACGCTGCGCGGCGTGTGGGACGAATTCCGCATCGAACAGGTGCTGACCAACCTGCTGACCAACGCGCTGCGCTACGGCGGCGGCAAGCCGGTCGAGATGACGGTGCGGCGGGAAGGCGACAACGCCGTGGTGAGCGTGCGCGACCAGGGCATCGGCATTTCGCCCGAGGACCACCAGCGCATCTTCGAGCAGTTCGAGCGCACCGACGTCAGCCGCAAGCACGCGGCCGGCCTGGGCCTGGGGCTGTACATCACGCACAAGATCGTGACGCTGCATGCAGGGCGCATCGGGGTGGAGAGCACGCAGGGCCAGGGCGCGCGCTTTTTCGTCGAACTGCCGCTGCAGACGCCTGCTGCCACCCAGGACGGCGGGAAGTAACAAACGAAGCCCTTGTTACGGCTTCCCGTAGGCACTGCGCCGATACTGGGGATCGCAATCAATGGATGCCGAGAGAAAACAACTGTGAATGTGCTGATCGTCGACGACAACGAGGCTGCGGCCGACCTGCTGCGGGAGCTGCTGACACTGCAGGACCACACCGCCCGCTGTACCTACACGGCGCAACAGGCGCTCGATGCAGCGGCCGGCGAGCGCTTCGATGCGGCGCTGATCGACCTCACCCTGCCCGACTTTCCGGGCACCGAGGTGGCGCGACGCCTGCGTGCCACCGCCGCCGAAGGCACGCCGCGGTTGCTGGTGGCGATCTCTGGTTTTTCGGAACGGGACGCGGCGAATGCCGCGCCAGGCGAGGTGCTGTTCGATCACCACCTGCAAAAGCCGATCGACATCGACGCGCTCGAGCGCATCCTGGCACCGGGCTGACCGGCGCCCTCGCCTTCAGCGCATCGCGCGGTAGCGATACAGGCGAAAACCTTCCTTCTGAATGAAGCCGCTGGGCTCCCAGCCGCGTGCGAGCGCGCGATCGGTGATCTGCGCCATCTGCAGGCCGATGCTGTCCTGGAGGTTGTCTCCCACGGCCAGCTCGAACTTGCGAAGCTCGCCGTCCAGGGCCTCCACCGCCGCCATGGCGGCCTCGACATCGGTGAAAGGCCGAACGCTGGTCTGCATTTTTTGTCGCTCCTTGGGCACTCTGCGCGCCTGTTGAACGATGAAAGGCAAGTGTCATGCCCCGGACTGAAACCCTCCTCCGGGCATGAATTGAATTCTTTGAACTTACAAATGTGACTGATTGTGACGTTTTCGTCAGGAGTCACGCCAAGAATTGGCATGCCCGAAAGCATGCGGCGACGGGATCAATCAATCGCGGTCGTCACCCTCGTCGTCGTCATCATCGTTCGGCGGACGGTAGGGATAGCCGGGGCCGTAGTACGGGCGTCCGGGAGGCGGCGCGTAGATCGGAGCCGGCCGGTAGTACACGGGCGGCGGCGGCCGGTAGTAGGCCCGCGGCGGCTCGTAGTAGATCGGGGCCGGGTACGCATAGACGGGCGGCGGCACGTAGTACGGCGGCGCATAGACCGCGCCGGGCGTGCCGATCTGCACCGACCAGTTCGTGCGTGCGCTGGCAGCGCCCGTGACGAGCAGCGCGCCGGCCGCGATCACGGCGACGGCTGCCCATCTGAAAACAGAAGAATCATTGGGGGAATGCATGGGGACTCCAGGCCCGGCGCGAACGGCGCCGGGGTGGTCATGCAACGTGGCTCGCCTCCGCGTGGTGCACGCCGAAGGTCACCAGCTGGTTGCCAAACGTGAACAGAATTCTCAGTCGACGACCGCTCTGCGCGACAGCATGACGTCGTCGCCGGTCGTGTTGAAGGCGATGGTCGGCGCGCTGAAGTCGCTGAGCGGTGCGCCCAGGCCGATCTCGCCGCGGCCGTGCAGCACGCATTCGTCGCGCCGCAGCGCAATCTCGTGGCTCGAGCCGCCGTTGCCATGAAAGCGCACCCACGTGCCGTAGGTGCTGACGTCGATCAGCACGCAACTGCCCTGCCGCTCTTCGATGCGCGCATGCAGCCGCGACACGCGCGGATCGTTGACCACGAACTGCGCGTCGCCCACGCGGCCCAGGTGAATGGGCAGCTGGTCGATGCGGAACATGGAGCGCACATCGAGCCACGCGAGCTCGATGTGGCCGAAGGTGGAGTCGGGCAGCCGCGCCGGCAGCAGCGCGGCCGGCACCGTGAGGAAGCTCGTGAGGTCTTCCTGCCAGTCGATGCGGTGGACGATCGACATCTCGGTGCGCCCGCGAATGCTGATGGGCCCGAGGTCACGGTGTTGCACGGCGCCCTCGTGCAATTGGAAGATCACCGTCTCGGTGACCCAGATCTGGCCGGGGCCGGCCAGGTCGCTCAGGCGCGAGGCCAGGTTGACGGCGTCGCCGAAGCAGTCGCCCTCGACCTCGACCACGTCGCCGCTGGCCACGCCGATCTGCAGCGCCATGCGCAACGGCACGGGCCAGCCGGCCAGGCGCTTCTGGTGGTAGCGCTGCAACTCGATCACCGCGTGCGTGGCGGCGGCGCCGCCCGTGAAGATGGCGAACACACCGTCGCCCAGCGACTTCACGACCCGGCCGCCGTGGGCCTCGCACACACGCCCGATCCACTGGGTCAGCCGCGTCACGGTTTCGGTGGCACGTGCATTCCCCATGGCCTCGAAGACCCTGGTACTTCCGGTCAAGTCCGCGAAAACGACTGTGGAATTGACACCCATACTGTTTTTTCTTGGCAGCAAGCGCTGGTTATGTTGCTCTGGACCTTTCGCCGCTCCTGCGGGAAGTTTCCCCGACATGCGCCATCACATGCAAGGAACGATCCGCAGAAGCTTCTTGTTGACGCTGCACGGCGCGGGCCCACTGCCGCATCGTGCCGATGAGCGCTAAAGTTTTTTAATACTTTTGAACTCAAAACTCAAATGACAACAAAAGAGACCGCTAAAGCTTGTTGTTTGCAAACAAGAAACGGTGTTTCACATCTTGTGTCTCGGCCAACTGAGGCTTAAGGTAGCGACCGTTCCAGTTCCGGGCAATACGCTTTTCGTGACATGCTGCTCTTTCGCCGCCTTTTTCAACTTCTGAACGTACCCGGCCTGGGATCGCGGCAGGCGGGAGAAAGTCAGCTCGGCCGCATCCGCACCGCGATGCTGTCGGTGCTTCAGGGCCGCGGCGGCCAATCGGTTCAGCGTGTCAGCCAACGCGTGCGCTTTGCGGTCGATGTGGAAACCCTCTGGTACCTGCGTCAGGACGTGATGGTCGCGCTGAGCGCCATCGACGGCGAATCGGCTGCGCGGCGCCAGATGAAAGAAATCAACAGCATGTTCAAGGGCGGCCTGCCCGGCTCGATGGGTCCGCGCGTCCATCAGCGTTTCACGAACCAGTAAACGGCCTGGGCGAGCGAGCGGCATCGACAGCCGCCCGCGTCGCGGCTCAATGATCGTGGTGATGGTCGTGACCGTGGTGATCGCCATGGCCATGGTGGCCATGCCGATGGCCCCACACCAGGAACACGTCGCGCCCTTCGGCGGCCAGCGCCACCTTCGCACCCACCGGCAGCAGCACCTTGGTCTGCACATGTCCGAACGGCAGGCCGGCAATCACCTGCACCTTCTTCAGGCTGGCGCGCAGCCGATCGATCACCGTGTTCATGCCGAAACCGCGGTCGTAGCCGGCGATGTTGCGCACGCCCGTGAACTGGCCGAACACGACGGCCTTCTGGCGCGCCAGCACGCCCGCGAGCTTGAGCTGGTCGAGCATGCGTTCGACACGGTACGGGTGTTCGTTGGTGTCCTCGATGAAGAGCACGCCCTTGTCGACCACCGGAAAGTACGGCGTGCCCAGCAGGCTGGTCAGCACGCAGAGGTTGCCGCCCCAGAGCACGGCGTCTTCGATCGGCTTGACCTTGAGCTCGGCATCGCGCACCGGCATGCGCCAGCCGGTGCCCTCGCCCTGCCCGCTCAACAGGTCGTCGAAGCAGGCTTCCATGATGTCGTCGGGGCCGCCTTCGGCGCCGAAGTCTTCGCCGACCGCGGGGCCGGACCAGGTGATGGCGCCGTTCTTGGCCAGCAGTGCGTTCTGCAGCGCCGTGAAGTCGCTGCAGCCGACGAACTCGGTGCCCTTGTCGATCGCCTTGGCCAGCGCCTTGTACGGGAGCGACTCGAGGATGCGCGTGAGGCCGTAGCCGCCGCGTGCGATGAGCGCCACGTCGGCGCCGCTTGCGGCTGCGCGCGAGATCGCGGCGAGCCGCGTGGCGTCGTCGCCTGCAAAACGCTGGTGCGCCGTCAGCGCGGCTTCGTCGATTTCGACCTCATGGCCGAGGGCCTTGAGCCGGGCCACGCCGCGCTTGAAGGCGGCTTTGTCGCGGATGGCACTGGAGGGGGAGTAGATGTAGATATGTTGGGAAGTCACGGCGTCGAGTATCCCATTGCGTCCCGGATCTGCCGGGCCAGGGGGGCGGCCTGCGCTGCCGTTGGCCCACCCGATGCGGCGCGCGGACCGAGCGCGCGCAGCGCGGCTTCGTAGCCGCGGTCGGGGAACGGCGCGCGCCAGGCGTCCTTGACGCGCACGCCGCTGTCGGGGGCGACGAGGCTCGCGACGAAGCGGCCCGGTGCCGCCGCTTGCAGCAGTGTGACCAGTTCGCCGCCTGCTTCGCTGTGGACCAGCACGAGCGGTTCGGGATGAATCTGATCGAGCCACGCCAGCACCACGTCGCGGTGCCATTCGAGCCGATGCGTTGCTTCGCGCTTGGGCTTGTCGCTCTTGCCGAAGCCGATCAGGTCGGGCACGAGCGTGCGCAGGCCGGGCGTGCCGACGAGGTGGCGGAAGAAGTAGCCCCATTCGCCCGGGCCATGCAGGCACAGCGCATCAGCCACGCGGCCATCACTGCCCGGCGGACCGCTTTCGTCCACCCAATGCAGACGCCAGCCCTGCAGGATCGGCAGGTCCTGGACGTGATGCGGCGCGAAGTCGAAATCGATGAGCGCGATAAAGCGTTCGACGGGCGTGCGCAAGGCATCGTCACGCAACGGCTCGGCCTGCGCGCGCGCGACGCTGCGGCGTTGCTGGAAGAAGCGCTGCAGCAACGCGCTGCAGTCGTCGGCCAGCACGCCGCCCTGCACGCGCGTGTGGTGGTTCAGCTTCGGCTCGGCGAACAGGTCGAGCACCGAGCCCGCGGCGCCGGTCTTGGGGTCGGCGGCACCGAACACCACGCGCGCCAGCCGCGAATGCAGCATCGCGCCCGCGCACATCGCGCAGGGCTCGAGCGTGACGAACAGCTCGCAGCCTTCGAGCCTGTAGTTGCCGAGCGCGGCGGCACCGGCGCGCAGCGCGTTGATCTCGGCGTGCGCGCTCGGGTCGTGCTGCGCCACGGGCGTGTTGCGGCCGGTCGCGATGACCTGCCCGTCCTTCACCAGCACCGCGCCCACCGGCACCTCGCCCGCGTCGGCTGCGTGCTGCGCTTCCTGCAGCGCGAGCGCCATCCAGTGCGCGTCCGATGTCGATACGGCCGGCTCAGTTGTCATCGGGCATCTTGCGGGCCTGGGCCGCGGCGTCGAGGGCGTCCTTGACCTGTTGCTGGACCTGCTGCGCCTGCGCGCGCGCATCGACCGCAGCCGGTTGCGTGGCGGTCGCCGCGGTGGGGCGCGACAGCTGCTGCTTTGCCAGCAGGCCGACGACGACCAGCGCCAGCACGAGGCCGATCAATCCGAACATCCGCATCTCAGCGCGCTTCCGTTGCGGCGACCATGCCGAGCCGCTCCATCCACACGGCCAGCGCCTGCTCGTCCGGAGAACCGGCGCGGTAGACCTCTTCCATCGCCGCATGCGATTCGGGCCGGTGCTGGTTGAGCTTGATCTTGCATTGCAGCGCCGTCACGTGCAGCTCGAAGCCCATGATGCCGGCCAGCATCTTGCGCTGGAATTCCTCGCCGAGGTCTTTCCATTGCTGGGCGTAGGCCGGCTCGTGGTCGCCGATGAGCTTCTTGAGCAGCACGTCCTTGGCCTCGGGCGTCTCGACGAGCCGGGCTTCGACGGTGCAATGGACCGCGAGGTAGTTCCAGGTCGGCACCCGCGCCAGGTCGGGATAGACCGAGGGCGACAGGTAGGCATGCGGCCCCTGGAAGACCACGACCGCGCGCGGTCGCGCCTGCAGGTAGCGCCAGTGCGGATTGGGCTTGGCGCAATGCCCCAGCAGCACAAGCGCATCGCCCTCGCGCGGCTCGGCCACGATGGGCAGATGGGTGACGAAGGGCAAGCCCTCGTCGTCGTTCGAGATCAGGTTGGCAAAGGGATGCGCGCGCATCAGGCCCAGCGCGACGGCCGGGTCCTTGGCGTTGAACTGCGGAGGCATGTACATGGGGCGGGTTCCTCGTGGGGAGATCCGATTGTCCCCGAGTCGCCCCAGACTCCGATGCGACAGGCTACTTGGCGCGTGCCGCTTCGAGCTGCTTCACCATCTCTTTGTAGCCGCGCGCCTTCGCCAGTTGCAGCGGCGTGAGGCCCTGGCGGTCGGCCAGTTGCAGGTTGGCGCCGCCTGCGATCAGCGCGGCCAGGGTGCGCTGGTGGCGTGCGCCGCCATCGCCCAGCACGATCGATTCGATCGTCGCCGTCCAGTGCAGGTTGTTCACGTGGTCCAGCGGCGCACCCGCTGCGACCAGCCGGCGCACGACCTCGTCGTGCCCCAGGTGCGCGGCGGCGATCAATGCCGTGCCGTCGTAGCGGCTGGTGGTCTGCCCGGGTTTGGCGCCCAGTTGCAGCAGCAGCGTGAGCGTGGTCACGTCGTCGGCCACGGACGCGATGGTCACGGCGTCGTAGCGATCGTCTTCGAGCAGGTCGATGTTCGCGCCTGCCTTGGCGAGCAGCTTCACGGCGTCGCGCTGGCGCGCATAGGTGGCGACCTGCAGCGGCGTGCGGCCGCGTGCGTCACGCACATCGAGGCTGGCGCCGGAGGCGATCAGGCTCTTGAGCTTCGGCAGATCGCCGTGCCAGGCCGCACGGTGCAGGCCTTCGTAGGCCAGCACTTCGGCAGCCAGCGGCGGCACCTGGGCCGCCGCACCGGGCGCGGCGCTCCAGCCGATTGCGGCGGCGAGCACCGCCGACCAGAGACCGCGCGCCGTCATCAGAGCTGGCCCTTGACCTTCTCGAGCGCGGCGTTGGCGCACTGCTCGTCGAGGTGGCCGCCCGGCGCACCGCCCACGCCCACGGCACCGATCACTTCGTTGCCCGACTTGATCGGCACGCCGCCGCCCAGCAGCAGGAAGCCCGGCAGGTAGACGAGGTTGGCGGCGCCGGGGTTCTTCTGGGCGCCTTCCATCATGGCTTGCGTGGGGCTCTTGGCCGAGGCCGAGGTCCAGGCCTTGCGTTCACTCGATGCCAGCGTGTGCGGGCCGGCGTTGTCGGCACGCTGCACGGCGCGCACGACACCGGCGCGGTCGACCACCGTAGCGGCGACGTTGTAGCCGTTGGCGGCGCAGGCGGCCACGGTCTCGGCGGCGATCTGGTTGGCCAACGCGAGCGAGATGTTCTTCTCGGTGCGAACAGCGGGGGCCGGCGTCTGGGCCTGGGCGACGGAAGCAGCGAGCAGGACGGCGAGGCCGGCCACGCGGATGATCGATTGCATGTGTTTTTTCTCCAGTGATGAGAGGGTTCGTGCCGGCCTGTGCCGACAACGGTGTCACTGTAAAAAAACCAGCCCGCCGCGGCCATTCGTACGGCTACGCCCGGCACTCCGTAGTTCTACGGAGCGCCCTCTTCGCCCGCATCCGACGCCAGCACGGCGTAGCGCCGGATCAGCTGCGCGAGCGAATCGCAATCGAGCTTGGCGAACAGGTTCGCGCGGTGGGTCTCGACGGTGCGCGGCGACAGCGCCAGCACGCGCGCGATCTCCTTGTTGGTGAGCCCCTGCACGATGAAGGCCAGCACCTCGCGCTCGCGCTCCGACAGCTGCGCCACCCGCTCGCGCGCCGCGTTGTCGGCCTGCGAGCGCTCGCGCGTGCGCACATGCTGGCGCACGGCCTGCTGCAGGGCTTCGAGCAGCTGCTCGTCGTCCACCGGCTTCTCGAGGAACTCGGCCGCGCCGGCCTTGAAGGCGCGGCGGCACATCTCGACCGTGCCGTGGCCGGTCAGCATGATCACGGGTTGGTCAACGCCCTGCGCCACCAGCCGGTCGAGCACCGTGAGGCCGCTGATGCCGGGCATGCGCACGTCGAGCACGATGGCGCCGACGCTCGCGCGGTCGAAGCCGTCGATGAAGGCCTGCGGATCGGCCCAGCCCTGCACGCGCAGGCCGACCGTGCCGATCAGCAGCGAGAGGCTGTCACGCACGGCCTGGTCGTCGTCGATCAGGTGGATGAGGGGCGATTGGGGCTGGTCGGCGGTGGCGGTCAACGTGTTCATGTCGAGGGTGCCACCAGCGGCAGCAGCAAGGTGAAGCGCGCACCGCGCGGCGAGGCATTGGCGGCGCTCAGGCTGCCGCCCATGCCGCTGGCCAGCGTTTCGCTCAGGCTCAGGCCGAGGCCCAGGCCGCCTTCGCGCGTGCTGAAGAAGGGTTCGAACAGGCGCGGCAGTGACTCGGGTGCGATGCCGCGGCCGTTATCGGTGACGGTCAGCACGCCCTCCTCGCCGTTGCGGCCGACCGAAACCACGAGGCGCCGCTCGGCGGCGGGCACGAGGTCGAGCGCCTGCGTCGCGTTCATCAGCAGGTTGTGCACGATCTGCTCCAACGCCACGGCTTCGGCCTGCACGCGCACGGGCGCCTGCGCGCTGGCATCGAACTGGGCCGCCACGCCGTGGCGCGCGAACTCGGGCGCCAGCAGGTGCATGGCGCTGCGCACCACCTCCTGCAGCACCAGCGGCTTCACGTCGCCGCCGGCCTCGGGGCGCTCGATCACGCGGCGCAGGCGGCCGACCACGCCGGCGGCGCGGCGGGCCTGCTCGACGGCCTGGCCCATCGCGTCGCGCGCGGTGGCGAGGTCGGGCGGGTCGTCGTCGAGCAGGCGGCGCGCGGCCTGGGCATTGGCCAGCACGGCCGTGAGCGGCTGGTTGAGTTCGTGCGCCAGCCCGGCCGACAGCTCGCCCAGCGCATTGAGCCGCGCGACCTGGCCCAGGCGCAGCAGCTCTTCGGCGCGGCGCCGTGCGATGCGCTGGCGCTGCGCGGCCCAGAGGCCTGCGAGCAACAGCGCCATCGCCACGGCCCAGCCGCCAATGGCGCGCCACGGCAGCTCGGCCCAGCCGACCTGGCGCTCGGCCACCAATTCGAAGGGCTGGCTCGGCGACGCGAGCGCCTTGCTCAGGCTGTAGCGCCAGCCGTGCTCGGCCGACTGGCCGGGTTGCAACACCAGCTGCTGGCCGTCGCGCTGCAGGATCAGGCGCACGGGGCTGCGCTGAGGATTCATCGGCCAGTCGCGCCAGGGCACCGAGCCGACGAGGTCAATCTCGAGCGCGTAGCTGAGCGGCTCGGAGCCGATCACGAGTTGGTACCGGCCGTGCGGCAGATCAAGCACGGCGAGGTCGGCGCGACGTTCAGCGCGCGAGCGGGCCTCGGCGGCGGCCAGCGCGTCGGCGTGTTCCGCATCGGGCCAGGCCTCGTCGGCCGCGCGCCGCTGCACGCGCAGGATCGACGAGTACACCGACGGCAGCCGCCGCTCAGGGTAGTCGGCGCCGGCGTTAGGTTCGAGCAGCGCGAGGGTGGCCAGCACGGCGTCGTACTGCACCACCTGCTGGCTCAGGAGCCGGTGCGCGATGCGCGCGTCGGTCTCGAAATCCTGCTGGAGTTGGGTCAGCTCGGCGCGCGCGAACCACACGGCGCCGGCGGCCGTGAGCACCCCCCACGCCAGCCACCAACCACCCCGCGTACGCAACCACTGTGTCATGGCGCGGATTGTGCCCGGCGCCGACAGGCCTCCCCGCTTGGCCGAAAATGCCGACCCAGACATGGCTGACGTGCAGGACTCCCTCTTTTCCGATCTCCCCGAACTTCCGCGCCCGACCCAGGTGAACGAAGCGGCCGAGGCGCCGGCGCCTTCGCCGAAGAAATCGCGCGGCGCGACCGTGAAGCCCGTGGCACCCGACGCGTCACTGGTCGCCCTCGCCGCCGAGTTGCCGCCGCAACTGCGGCTGGGCACCTCGTCGTGGAGCTACCCGGGCTGGGCCGGGCTGGTCTGGGACGGCGACTACGCCGAGAGCGTGCTGTCGAAGAACGGCCTGTCGGCGCTCGCGCAGCACCCGCTGCTGCGCACCGTGAGCCTGGACCGCAACTTCTACCGCGCCCTCACCGCCAGCCAGTACGCGCGCTACGCGGCCATGGTGCCGGACGATTTCCGCTTCGTCGTGAAGGCCCCGAGCCTCGTCACCGACGCCACCGTGCGCGACGAAAGCGGCCGCGGCACGCAGGCCAACCCGGTGTTCCTGAGCCACGAAATCGCGCTGCAGGAGTTCGTGCAGCCGGCGCTCGACGGCCTGGGCCACCGCATCGGCGCGCTGGTGTTCCAGCTGAGCCCGATCCCGGCGCACCTGCTGGCCGACCAGCCCGCGCTGATCGCGCGCATCGGCGCGATGCTGGCGGCGATGCCCGACCTGCAGCCGACCGCGCCCGACGCCGTGCTCGCCGTCGAGGTGCGCGACCCTCAGCTGCTGTGCCCGGTCTTCGCCGACATGTTGCGCAGCGTGGGCGCGACCTTCTGCATGGGCCTGCACGCGAAGATGCCGCCCATCGAAGACCAGTTGCCGATGCTGCGCGCGCTGTGGCCCGGGCCGCTCGTGTGCCGCTGGAACCTGCACCACCGCCACGGCCGCTTCGGCTACGAAGACGCCGAGAAGCTCTACGGCCCCTTCGACAAGGTGCTCGACCCCGACCCCGAAACCCGCGCCGCGCTCGCCAAGGTGATCGCCGGCACCACGGGCGCCGGGCAGAACGCCTTCGTCACCGTAAGCAACAACGCCGAAGGCTGCGCGCCGCTGACCATCGCGTCGCTGGCGCAGGACATCGTCGACCGGATTTCCCGCTAGGACGCCCGCCATGCATCCGATCTCGTTCCGACCGCTACACGCTTCCGATTTCGCGATGCTCCACGAATGGCTGTGCCGCCCGCACGTGGCCGAGTGGTGGACGCCCGTGCCCACGCGCGCCGAGGTCGAGGCCGACTTCACGCCGATGCTGGCGCCCGACTCGCCCGACCGCGGCTATATCGCGCTGCTGGACGGGCAGCCGCTTGGCTTCATCCAGTCGTACGTCGTGATGGGTTCGGGCAACGGCTGGTGGGAAGACGAGCGAGATCCGGGTGCGCGCGGCATCGACCAGTTCCTGGCGCATGCGGACCAACTCAATCGCGGGCTCGGCAGCGCGATGGTGCAGGCTTTCACCGACCAACTGTTCGCCGACCCGGCCGTGACGCGCATCCAGACCGATCCGTCGCCGCACAACGCACGCGCGATTCGCAGCTATGCCAAGGCCGGCTTCCGCGCGCTGGGTGAAGTGGTCACGCCCGATGGCCCCGCGCTGCTGATGGTGCGCGAGCGCGGCGACTAAGTCGAAGACGGTGTCGCGCCGAGGTCGCACCACATGTGGACCTTCGACGAGAACGCGCCATCGAGCACGGTGGCCATCGGCTCGACGCCGAAGACCTGGAAGCCGCAGCGTTCGTACAGCGCCTGCGCCGGGCGATTGCCTTCCGTCACGGTCAGCTGCACCACGCGCACGCCGTCGAGCGTGCGCGCATGCGCGAGCAAGGCGAGCACCAGTTGCCGTCCGGCGCCGACGCGCCGCGCCGTCGGTGCCACGGCCATGCCGAACAAGCTGGCCTTGTGGCGTGTGCGCTGCCGCGATTCGCGACCGAGGCCCGCCGCACCGATGAGCGCGCCCTCGCCATCGAAGGCGCCGTACACCACCTCGGCGGCATCGGCGTCCGTGCGGAGGCGCGCCTCCCACCAGGCCGGCGGCAGGCTGGCGCGCTCCTCGACCGTGGAGGTGAAGGCCTCGGGGTGCCGCGCGTAGGCGTCGAGCATCAGCGCGCGGTAGGCCGGCGCATCAGCGGGGATCAATCGGCGAACGGTGGGAACGATGTCAGAAACGGGCACAGACGGACTGCCTTTCCTGCAACACGGCTTCTTGCGCAAAGCGCTGGCGGTAGGTGTCGATCAACGTGGCGATGGCCGCGTCAGCCTTGGCATCGCGCGGGTGCAGCAGCACGACCAGCTTCGAAGGCTCGCGCACCACCTGCCCCGACGCAGCCCGCCATTGGCCGGCGGCGTCGATCACGGTGAAGCCTTGCGGAAAGGCCGGGGTCACGCGGGTGTCGAGAAAATCGGCCCAGTCGGCGTCGGACACCTGGCCGCCCGTGGGGATGGCGCGGCCGAAATAGAGGGTGTCGCGCTCGAAGGCGTCGAAGCCTGCGGCGCAGTTGCCGGAGTGGCTCGTGGCGCAGCCTGCCAGCGCCAATGTCGCGGCGATCAGCGCGCCCGCCACGCCTGCGCGAGACAGTGTGTAGTGGGCAACGCTCATGCCGGGGACCTCGATCTTTCAGGCCTCGGGCGCGATCATCTCGGCGTACTCGTACAGCGCGCCCAGGATTTCCTCGCCGCGCTCATCGGCGTTCTCGGACAGCGCATCGACCTCGCTGAACAGCGCCTCGATGGTGCGCGCCCCGCCCTCGCCCTTGAACAGGCGCGCCACGCGCAGCGCTTCCCAGCGCTCGGTTTCTTCCTCGTTCAGCGACTCAGGCCAATTGCGTGCGCGGTAGCGGAAGAGGATTTCGTCGAGTCGCCCGTCATCGAAGGCCACGCGCTCCTTGGCGAGCCCTTCGGGCGACAGCCCGCGCAGCTGGTTCAGCCGACGGCGGTCGCCGTTGCCGACAAAGCCGCCGTAGAGGTCTTCATCGACATCGGGCGTCGCCTCCTTCGGACGGGAAAAAACCTGCGACCAGATGGCGCTCATGTCGGGCAGGTCGCGCGCGATGGCGGCGTGGCGCATGGCGGTGTCCATGTCGACGCCCCAGCGCTCGGCCATGGCCGGTGCCAGCGTGCGCAGGTTGCCGACCACCATCGGCGACTTGTTCAGGTGCACGCTCTTCATCGGCAGCCGCGTCAGGCCCTCGGGCAGGTCGGCGGTGCGTGTGAACAGGCGCAGGCGCAGCGTCTCGGCGTCGAGGTCGCGCAGCTCGCTCGGGTCTTGCGACAGGTCCCAGGCCAGCAGCTCGTTCTTGTTGGTCGGATGGCTGGCCAGCGGCCACATCACGGCCAGGCAGCCGCGCTCGACCGGGAACATGCCCGACACGTGGAGGAAAGGCTTGGCGGTCTCGCGCATGGCGGGCAGGCTGAGTTCGATCGCCACGCGGTCTTTCTTGTGCAGGCTGAAGGCGAAGTCGAACAGCTTGGGCTGCTTGTCGCGGATGAGCCGCGCCAGCGCGATGGTGGCGCGCACGTCGGACAGCGCATCGTGCGCCGACTCGTGCAACAGGCCGTTGGCGCGCGCCAGGTCTTCGAGCTTGAAGCTGGGCTTGCCGTCTTCTTTTTTCGGCCACTCGATCCCGTCGGGGCGCAGCGCGTAGGTGAGGCGCACCACGTCGAGCAGGTCCCAGCGGCCGCAGTCGTTCTGCCATTCGCGCGCATACGGGTCGATGAGGTTGCGCCAGAACAGGAAGCGCGTGACCTCGTCGTCGAAGCGGATCGTGTTGTAGCCCACGCCGACGGTGCCGGGCTGCGAGAAGGCTTGCTCGATGTGCGCCGCGAACTCGTGCTCGGGAATGCCGCGCTCCAGGCAGATCTGCGGCGTGATGCCGGTGATCAGGCAGGCCTCGGGGCTGGGCAGGTAGTCCGGCGCGGGCTTGCAGTAGATCATCAGCGGCTCGCCGACCTCGTTGAGTTCGGCATCGGTGCGGATGGCTGCGAACTGCGAGGGACGGTCGCGGCGCGGCACGGCGCCAAAGGTTTCGTAGTCGTGCCAGAGAAAGGTGTGGTTCATTCAGAGCAAGGGAGAAAACAGTCGCGCGATGGCGTCGCCGAGGCGGCGCCAGAAACTCTGCGGCCGGTGGGCGCGCACGGCGCCGGAACTGTGCAGGTCGGTCTCGAATTGCGCCGCCAGCGGCTGGGTCAGCGCGGGTCCGTAGACCACGGCACTGACTTCGAAGTTGAGCCGGAAGCTGCGGTTGTCGAAATTGGCGGTACCGATCATCGCGCAATGGTCGTCGACCACCAGCGTCTTGGAGTGCAGCATGCGCGCCTTGTACTCCCAGACCTTGACGCCCGCCGCGATCAGCTCGTCGAAGTACGAACGCGCCGCGGCGCTCACGATGGCCGAGTCGCTGCGGCGCGGCACGAGCAGCCGCACGTCGACACCGCGCAGCGCCGCGCTGGTCAGCGCCATCAGCGCGGGCTCGCCCGGCACGAAGTACGGCGTGGTGAGCCAGGCCCGGTGCGTGGCCGAATGGATCGCCTCGACATGCATGCGATGGATGGCCTCGAGCGCGTTGTCGGGCCCGCTCGTGACGATCTGCACCGGGATGTCGCCCGCATCCACGCGCGGCAGCAGCAGGTCCATGGTGTCGTCGAGGCGGCGCACGTCGTCGCCGGTGGCGTAGGTCCAGTCTTCGAGGAAGGTGGTCTGCAGCCAGCGCACCACGCTGCCTTCGACGCGCAGGTGCACGTCGTGGTAGGCGTCGTCGGGGTAGGTGCGCTTGTCTTCCTCGTCGGTGATGTTCACGCCGCCGGTGAAGCCGACGCGGCCATCGCACACCACGATCTTGCGGTGGGTGCGGTAGTTGGTCACGGGGCGCAGGCGCCGGCCGATCTTGGTGTCGTGGAACAGCGCCACCTGCACGCCCGCCGCGAGCATCGGCGCCATGAACTTGCGGCCGATGCGCTTGGAGCCGAGCGCGTCGATCAGAAGACGCACCGTCACGCCGGCCTGCGCGCGTTCGATCAGCAGGTCGCGCAGCGCGGTGCCGATGCGGTCGGGCTCGAAGATGTAGTACTCGAGGTGGATGTGGTCACGCGCCGCGCGCACGGCTTCAAAGATGGCGTCGAAGGTGCGCGCGCCGCCCGACAGCAACTCGACGTTCGTGGCGCTCGACACCGGCAGCCCGCAGGCGGCGGTGCCCAGCCGCGCCATCTGCTGCAACGCCGGCGGCGCATGCTGCGACGCGTCCCGCAACCGCGCGAGGTCGGCCTGCGCATGCGCGCTCGCCCGGCTGCGCAATCGCTTGACCCGCTGCTTGCGCAGCCGCTGCGGTCCCAGGAAGTAATAGACGATGAAGCCCGCGAACGGCAGCAGCGCGAGCGACAGGATCCAGCTCATGGTGGACACCGGCGCGCGCTTCTGCATCACGATCCAGACCGACAGCACGGCGATGTAGCCGCTCCATGCCAGGGAGAGGCCGGTTTTCCATTCGTGGCTGAGTTCGGGGAGGATCAAGGCAAATGCGGGTGGAGGCGGAGTGTTTTCGACCGGCCCAAAGAAAAAGGCCGGCAGCGAATGCTACCGGCCTTTGACTTCGTTTCTTACAGCGGCTCGATCAGCCCGTTGCGGCCTCTTCGGCTTCAGGCTTCGACTTGCCTTCCTTCTTCGGGATCGGCTGGATGTCGAGCAGCACTTCGTCCTTCTCGTCGAGGTCGACTTCGAGGCGACCGCCGTCGGTCAGGCGACCGAACAGCAGCTCGTCGGCCAGCGCACGACGGATCGTGTCCTGGATCAGGCGCTGCATCGGACGTGCGCCCATCAGCGGATCGAAGCCCTTCTTCGCCAGGTGCTTGCGCAGCTTGTCGGTGAAGGTGACCTCGACCTTCTTCTCGCTGAGCTGGGTTTCCAGTTGCAGCAGGAACTTGTCGACCACGCGCAGGATGACGTTTTCGTCGAGCGCCTTGAAGTTGACGATGGCATCCAGACGGTTGCGGAATTCAGGCGTGAACAGGCGCTTGATGTCGCCCATTTCGTCGCCGGCCTGCCGCGCGTTCGTGAAGCCGATGGTCGCCTTGTTCATGGTCTCGGCACCCGCGTTCGTCGTCATGATGATGATGACGTTGCGGAAGTCGGCCTTGCGCCCGTTGTTGTCGGTCAGCGTGCCATGGTCCATGACCTGCAGCAGCACGTTGAAGATGTCCGGGTGTGCCTTCTCGATTTCGTCGAGCAGCAGCACCGCGTGCGGCTTCTTCGTGACAGCCTCGGTCAGCAGACCGCCCTGGTCGAATCCGACGTAGCCCGGAGGCGCGCCGATCAGGCGGCTCACCGCGTGACGCTCCATGTACTCCGACATGTCGAAACGGATCAGCTCGATGCCCATGATGTAGGCCAGCTGCTTCGCCGCTTCGGTCTTGCCGACGCCCGTGGGACCCGAGAAAAGGAACGAGCCGATCGGCTTGTCGCCCTTGCCCAGGCCCGAACGCGCCATCTTGACCGCGGAGGCCAGCACTTCGAGTGCCTTGTCCTGGCCGAACACCACGCTCTTGAGGTCGCGCTCGATCGTCTGCAGCTTGCTGCGGTCGTCGTTGCTGACGTTGGCCGGGGGAATGCGCGCGATCTTTGCGACGATTTCCTCGACCTCGGTCTTGCTGATGGTCTTCTTGCGCTTGCTCGGCGGCAGGATGCGCTGGGCGGCGCCGGCCTCGTCGATGACGTCGATCGCCTTGTCGGGCAGGTGACGGTCATTGATGTATTTGGCGCTGAGCTCGGCCGCGGCCTGCAGCGCCGCCACGGCGTACTTCACGCCATGGTGTTCCTCGAAGCGCGACTTCAGGCCCTTGAGGATGTCGACGGTTTCCTGCACCGACGGCTCGACCACGTCGACCTTCTGGAAACGACGCGACAGGGCCGCGTCTTTCTCGAAGATGCCGCGGTATTCCGTGAAGGTGGTGGCGCCGATGCACTTGAGCTGGCCGCTGGAGAGCGCCGGCTTGAGCAGGTTCGACGCATCGAGCGTGCCGCCCGAGGCTGCACCCGCACCGATCAAGGTGTGGATTTCGTCGATGAACAGGATGGCGTTCGGCTTGTCCTTGAGCGACTTGAGCACGCCCTTCAGTCGCTGTTCGAAGTCACCGCGGTACTTGGTGCCGGCCAGCAGCGCGCCCATGTCGAGCGAGTAGACCTGCGCCTCGGCGAGGATCTCGGGCACGTCGCCTTGGGTGATGCGCCATGCCAGGCCTTCCGCAATCGCGGTCTTGCCCACGCCGGCCTCGCCCACGAGCAGCGGATTGTTCTTGCGCCGGCGGCACAGGATCTGGATGACGCGCTCGACCTCGTACTCACGGCCGATCAGCGGATCGATCTTGCCGTCCTTGGCGAGCTGGTTGAGGTTCTGGGTGAACTGCTCGAGCGGCGAGGCCTTCTCGTTGCGTTCGCCACCGCCCTCTTCACCTTCGCCCTGGGGCGCTTCGCCGCTGCCCTTGACGGCTTCCGGCGGATCGCTCTTCTTGATGCCGTGGGCAATGAAATTGACCACGTCCAAGCGGGTGACGCCCTGCTGGTGCAGGTAGTACACGGCGTGCGAGTCCTTCTCACCGAAGATCGCGACCAGCACATTGGCGCCGGTGACTTCCTTCTTGCCGTTGCCGGTGGACTGCACATGCATGATGGCGCGCTGGATCACGCGCTGGAAACCCAGGGTCGGCTGGGTGTCTACATCGTCGGAACCCGCCACTTGCGGCGTGTTGTCCTTGATGAAGTTGGTGAGCGACGCCCGCAGGTCGTCGACGTTGGCCGAGCAGGCGCGCAGAACTTCCGCGGCGCTCGGGTTGTCCAGCAAAGCGAGCAGCAGATGTTCCACGGTGATGAACTCGTGGCGTTGCTGCCGGGCCTCGACGAAGGCCATGTGCAAGCTGACTTCCAGTTCCTGGGCAATCATGTGATTTCCTTTTGCCTTGCTGTAAATAAGTTCTCAGATGGGTTGGAGCGCGTGCAATTCAACTGGTTCACGCGACAGGTTCGCTGACGCATTGCAGCGGGTGCCCAGCCTGATGCGCCGCCTCCATCACCTGATTGACCTTGGTGGCCGCCATGTCGCGGGAATAGACCCCACAAACACCGCGGCCATCGAGGTGGATCTTGAGCATGATCTGGGTCGCCGTTTCCCGGTCCTTGCTGAAATATTCCTGCAGGACGACGATCACGAACTCCATCGGCGTGTAGTCGTCGTTCAGCATGACGACCTGGTACATCTGGGGCGGTGCCGTTTTTTGCGGGCGGCGCTCCAGAACGACCGAATCTCCGTCGTCGCCCGCCGGTTTCTGCGCCGGTGGGGTGTTGGGAGTTTTGGGAATTCTCGTTGCCATGAAAAAGATTCTATAGAGCGTGCAAGCACCGTGCCGACGCCAACAGACTTGGTGACGCCTATTCGACAAATCAAGAGGCATGCGTCGTGTACGACAGCACGAAGACAGACGTAAAAAAACCGGCAGATTGCCGGTCTTTTTTTACAGATTGCGCAGCACGGGGCCCTTGGGCGCCGGCAATTTCCGGCCCGGCACCCGGGTCGCGACCGGTAGATCGGGCGGCAAGGCGTCGATTTCTTCGTCGGTGAGTTCGCGCTCGGGTGCCGTCTCTGTCTCTGCCTCCCAGTGAGAGACAGGGGGCAGCACGAGCGGGACCGGCGACTTCTGCGGTTCTGAATCCTCGTGCAAGGCGGGTGTGGGTGGCGACGATCGCGTCCGCTGTGCTGGGAACGGTGCAACGGGCGGGGCAATCAGCCCTGCTCGTCTGGCCGGCAAGGAGGGGGGCGCTGGCCACAACCCCTGCCATTCAGCCCGCCGCCGCGCGTCTTGCTCAGACTGCCAGTGCGCCAGCGCGAGGCGCTGCGCTTCCTGGTGCGCGGTCTGTTGCTGTCCGAGCAGCGCCAACTCGGCGCAGATTGTCTGCCGCGTCTGTTCGCGCTCCGAATCCAAGGCACGGCGCTGCGCGTCGAGTTGCCTGCCGAGCCTGTGTGAAAACGCCCAGAGCCCCAGCAAGGCGCCCACAGCACCGACCGAAAAACAGACGACAAGGAAATTGGCCTGGATCAGCGTCACAGCGAGATCTCCTCGTCGGCATCCCATTTGCGCAACAGATCGAGCGGGATGGCATCGGCCACCTGTGAGAACCGCAGACCGGTCATGCGTTCGGCCTGCTTGAGCAGCACGGCGACGGGGCTGCTCGGCTCGTGGCTTTCGAACCATCGACGGGCTTTGCGAATGTCGCGCAGGATGTCGTCGCGTGCCACCAACCCTTCGCCGACTGGCGGAGTGGCCGGCCACGGCGGCAGCGGGCCAGGCATTGTTGCGACCACATCAGGTGACACCGATGACCCGGTTCGCTGGAACGGGGCCAGCAACCGCACCAGCGTGTGCAGTGGCGGCGCGTCCTGTCCCAGGTGCTGCGTGGCCCACGCGACGATCTGCGCAGCGGCCTCGCCCGCTTGCGCCAGGAGGCGCAGCGGCGCCTGGTCACCGCCCGAAGCGGCAACCGCCAGGTCTGCCAATTGCTGCGTCATGCTCTCGGGACTGGCGGCGTCCGGCGACCGGGGCATTGCAAACGCGCGCTCGACTTCGCGCACCGTCAAGTGCCGCGCGGCATTGGCCGCGACGACGACTTCTCGTATGTCGCTCAACAGACCTTCCGGATCGGCCAACGCTGCAAGCGCATTGGCACGCACAGCCGGGTCGCGTTCGCCTTCGATCATCAACTGAGGGTGCACCGCGTCAGGCCACGTCTTGAGCGCCTCGACCAGCAGCACCAACGACTGCGCAAGTCCTGGTGCCTGCGCCAACCGGGTGCGCGCGCGACACAGCCAGACAAAGAGATTGATATCCCGAGTCCGCAGCAACAGTCGACGGCAGTCCCGTTCGATCTCGGCCCAGTTAGGCGCATCGGGGGCTCCAACGAACTGCCCGTACTGGGCATCGCCGCGCGGGGCCATGCGTGCCAGCAAGACGGCGTATTCCGCGTCGTATTCGAGGCTCGGGCCGCAGGGGGCTGCGGCACTGAAGGGCGACAGCCGGTTGTCGGCCTCGATGCGGGCAGGCATGGCGTAGACGGTTGGCTCGGCGTCGGTGTGAATGGGAGCGGTCATGGCAGGTTCTCACAGGGGAAAAATCAACGTGCCACGGTCGCGTTGCCGTGATGGCACGAACCGATGTAGGCCTCGGGCTCGAACACCATCCCGACGGTGTAGCCTGGGGATGAACGGGGCGCATCGACGGCCCGGCGCCCCTCCTCCGCGCCCACGGAGCCGCCAAGCCACGTGGACCACCCGAGCTTTTCGGTGTCCTCGAGCCGCGCAGGCGGCGTGCTGTCGTTGCGCACGCGCAGCTCCACCTCCCAGACGAATTCGTAGCCGACAAAGCCACGGACCCATTCGACGAGCAGCGCCAGGTCTTGCCCCTGCGGCGTGAAACGCAGGTACTGCGCCAGGCTCAACGGGCCGAGCACCAACCGGAACTTGTTCTGCCGATCGGCCACGACCTCCCCCGCAATGGCTCCGAGGCCCATGATGCTGGAGCTGCGCGCGAGCCCCAGATGGCTCTGGTCCTCGGGATCGATCCGGATCCAGTGGCGCACGAACTCATCCAGTTGGACGGGCACGGCGAAGAATTGCGCAAGGGTGGCCGCCAGCCCATCGGGATTGCGAGCTTCGCGGGCCAGATAGGTCGAGGCCGCCAGCCGGGCATGCGACGGCAGCACCGAATCACGGATCTCCAGCGGGTCGTGGCCTGTCAGGCGTGCGATGTAGCGGCTGAACGCCTCGTCCTCCGGCCGGTCGAGCCCGGCGGCGGCCTGCCCTTGCGCCCATGCCCGGTACATGTGCGTCAGGTAGCGGTGATGAAACAGGTCGAGGAAGTCCGCCAGGGTGCTGTCGTTGTGGTTTTCGGTGCGGTCCCGAACCAGTTCGGTGAAATGCAGCGGCAGCGGGCCGTTGGGCCCGAGAAGGCCGAGGCCGTACAGGCGCACGATCGGGAGCGCCGGATTGTTCCCGGACCGCGTCGGAGAAGCCCCCAACATCCGGCGCTCCGACTCGCCGGGCAGCACCACGCTGGCGATTTCACGCGGCGCGAAAGTCAAGGCCGCCGCCTGCCCCAGCCGGAACGACTCCTGCTGAGGGCGTCGGGCCAATCCAACGGAGGGATGCTGCGGATGGCCGATCACGCGCGCTTCCAGGCGGGATTGAAGCGCGACGACTGCAGCAACCTCGTCGGTGACCATTCGCCCCACCGGAATCCCGGTCCAGTCGGCCACGATGCCAGCAACCACCGCTTCGTCGACCTGAGGGAATATCAGCGGCGTGTCTTTCTGATGCGCGGCAAGTTCAAGCTCGAGGGCCGCCAACTGCGCCGAGGGTGCATTGCCCTCGGCGCGGCTCACCTCTTCCGCCTCCTCCCTCTTCTTTGTTCTCAATCCATGGATCGTGCGAACCAAGACAAGCTCGTCCTGCCACCGCGCCTCATGCTGGGACAACGCGTGCTGCGCTGCGTTGAATTCTGACTGGGCGATGTCGAGGCGCAACACTCTTTCGTGCCTGCCTTGGACGACAACACCTTCCTGGCCAAGCAGTTCGAGCTCGACTTGAAGCGCTGTGATGCGATGCCGCCATTGATCGACTTCGGGCGGAGGCGCATGGAGTGACATGGCGACGCGCGCGCATGCGGTGTCCAGCAGACTGATCGCCTTGTCGGGCAGCTGGCGTGCAGGAATGTAGCGATGTGACAGCGTCACTGCGGCACGCACGGCTTCGTCGAGCACAAGCACGCCGTGATGCTCGGCAAATGTGGCGACGAGGCCGCGAACCATCTCGATCGCGGAAATCTCATCGGGCTCTGCCACCTGCAGCGTCTGAAAGCGCCGCGTCAGCGCGGGGTCCTTTTCGATGTGGCGCTTGTACTCGCTCCAGGTGGTGGCGCCGATGGTGCGCAAGGTTCCCCGCGCAAGCGCCGGCTTGAGCAGGTTGGCTGCGTCGCCAGTTCCCGATTGCCCGCCCGCGCCGACCAGCGTGTGCACTTCGTCGATGAAGAGGATGACGGGCTGCACCGACTTGCTCGCCTCTTCCAACAAGGCCTTGAGGCGCGACTCGAATTCCCCCCGCATGCTCGCGCCGGCCAGAAGCGCACCGACGTCGAGACTCCAGAGCCGGCAGTTCTTCAGGCCAGGAGGAACTTCGCCTTGGGCGATGGCCAGTGCCAAGCCTTCGACAACCGCTGTCTTGCCAACGCCCGCATCGCCCGTGAGCAAGGGATTGTTCTGGCGACGGCGAAGCAGGATGTCCACCATCGTGCGGATCTCGTGCCCGCGCCCAATGACGGGGTCGATCTGCCCTTGAGAAGCGCGCTCGGTCAGGTCCGTACCGTAGCGACGCAACGCCGACTTGCCATCCGACGCCGCATCGGCGAACGCGGCGCTGGCCTCGCCTGGCAGCGCAGACGGAAGCCCCGAGCCGTCATGCGGTCCTTCCCTCCCTTCGGGGGAACCGGCCACGATCGCGCTGACGGCTTCCGTCAGCTGATCGGCAGGGATTCGCTGGAACGCAGATGAGATGCCAAGAAGCACGCGCCGCAGTTCCGGCGTTTGAAGCAGCGCAGCAAGCAACCAGGCACCACGCACGCAATGCGCGCCGAACTCGAGGCTCGAGAGCACCCACGCGCGCTCAATGGCTGCTTCGATGTGGCTGGAAAAATCTGTCAGCGACGTTGCACCGGACGGCAGGCAGGACAACGCCGATGCAAAGTCTTTCTCGATGACCTGCGCGTCGATCTGGTAGTGCCGGCAGATGCGGTGCAGATCGCTGTCGTTGAGCTGCCAGAGCTGATGAATCCAGTGCGTCAGTTCAACGTACGGATTGCCGCGCAACTTGGCAAATGCAGTGGCAGATTCGATGCCGCGAAACAAGGTGAGATTGAGCTTGCCGAACAGCGCTCGCCGAGAGATCGTCATTGCGCGATCTGTCGTGCGGTGTACACGCCTTGTTCGATCGATTCATCTGGAACGCCCGATGTCGTCGGGCAGATTTCTGCGTTCTTTTTCCCCACTTCGCGCCCCTATGCTTCTTGGAATGGGCGCGATTCTGGCGGCTCGTTGCAGGGCAAATCGCAGCACAGTTTCTACCAATAGTTAAACGCAAGAGGCCGCCTATTGATCTGTGATGTTTGCCCGCCGCTCCTTACGTTCAGAAGACAAAGGAGGTCATTCGACAACGATATCGAAACCGCCGCAGGCAAGAAAAAACCCTCGAGTCCTTTCGGAAACTCGAGGGCTTGAGAGGCTTCTGACGTGTCGCAACGTCCGCGGTTGCAATCACATGTTGTCGATCATGACCTGACCGAAACCGGAGCAGCTCACTTGCGTTGCGCCATCCATGAGACGCGCGAAGTCATAGGTGACCTTCTTGCTGGCGATCGACTTTTTCATCGAGCTGATGATCAGGTCAGCCGCTTCGGTCCAGCCCATGTGGCGCAGCATCATCTCTGCGGACAGGATTTCGGAACCCGGGTTCACATAGTCCTTGCCGGCGTATTTGGGGGCCGTGCCGTGGGTGGCTTCGAACATGGCGACGGTGTCGCTCAGGTTCGCGCCCGGAGCGATGCCGATGCCACCGACCTGTGCGGCCAGTGCGTCGGACACGTAGTCACCATTCAGGTTCAGTGTCGCGATCACGCTGTACTCGGCGGGGCGCAACAGGATCTGCTGCAGGAACGCGTCGGCGATGCTGTCCTTGACCGTGATCTCCTTGCCCGTCCTCGGGTTCTTGAACTTCATCCACGGACCGCCGTCGATCAACTCGGCGCCGAATTCCTTGGCGGCCAGGTTGTAGCCCCAGTCACGGAAGCCACCTTCGGTGAACTTCATGATGTTGCCCTTGTGGACCAGAGTCACGCTGGGCTTGTCGTTGTCGATCGCGTACTGGAAGGCCTTGCGCACGAGGCGCTCGGTGCCTTCGCGCGAGACCGGCTTGACGCCGATGCCCGAGGTGTCCGGGAAGCGGATCTTCTTGACGCCCATCTCGTCCTGCAGGAACTTGATGAGCTTCTTGGCCTTGTCGCTTTCGGCCTCGAATTCGATGCCGGCGTAGATGTCTTCCGAGTTCTCGCGGAAGATGACCATGTTGGTCTTGTGCGGCTCGCGCACCGGGCTGGGCACGCCCTCGAAGTACTGGATGGGTCGCAGGCAGACGTACAGGTCGAGTTCCTGGCGCAGCGCCACGTTCAGCGAGCGGATGCCGCCGCCGACGGGCGTGGTCAGCGGACCCTTGATGGAGACCACGTAGTCGCGCACCGCATGCAGGGTTTCCTCGGGGAGCCAGACGTCGGGGCCGTAGACCTTGGTCGACTTCTCGCCTGCGTAGACTTCCATCCAGTGGATCTTCTTCTTGCCGCTGTAGGCCTTGGCCACTGCGGCGTCCACCACCTTGAGCATCACCGGCGTGATGTCCAGCCCCGTGCCATCGCCCTCGATGAACGGGATGATCGGCTGATCGGGCACATTGAGCGAATTGTCGGCGTTGACCGTGATCTTCTGGCCTTCGGTCGGGACTTTGATGTGCTGATAGCTGGACATGAGAGGGCTTGACTCCGGGAAATGACGTAATTCGAACGACTGTCTGCGAATTCAGACAGCGAGGAGAATCGCTGTACAGCGCGCTAACAAATCGCTGTACATTTTAGACGCAACCCATCAGCGGACAATTGTCAACCGTAGGGCGATAGCGCCCGTTACTGGCTGACCTTCTGCTCGCCGGGAGGCGTTTCCAACCAATTCTCGATAGAGGAATCATCAATGAGCAAACTTCTCGCAGTCATGATCGCTGGCCTGTTCGCCGCTGGCGCGTACGCCCAAAACCCGGCCGGTACCACGCCCGAACAAGGCAACGCGACCAACAGCAAGCCGCAAGCTCGCGCTGAAGCCAAGAAGGAAGCCAAGCCCGCTGGCCAAGTGGCTCCCGCTGCTGGCGACACCGCCAAGACGCCCGAAGGCGGCGCATTCGGCGCTGACAAGGCTGGCGTTGCTGGCGAAAAGCGCGCCAAGACCCGCGACGATCGTCGTCGCAACAAGGACGGCAGCGTGAAGCGCAAGGCCACCCAGGGCGGCACGCCCGACATGGCCGGCGCCAAGTAAGCTGTTCGGTCCCCTCAAGAAAAGCGCTCTTAGGAGCGCTTTTTTTCGTTCGCAGTTTTGCTCGACCACTGTCAACCGGGGTTCTTGAGGTCCGTTGAATGGAAGCCTTCCACAGGGAGGTGATCCATATCAACAATCTCAAAGGATTTCTCATGAACAAGCTGATCGCAGCCCTGGTCGCCGGCCTCTTCGCAGCCGGTGCATTTGCGCAAGCCGCCGCACCCGCAGTTGCCGCACCGGCCGCCCCCGCCGTCCACAAGGCGAAGGCCAAGCACACGGTCAAGAAGCACAAGGTGCGTCACGTCTCCAAGGCCCACGCGGCCGCCGCCAAGAAGGTGTAAGCTTTCAAGCTCCCGGCAATGCCCGCTTCAGCGGGCATTTTTATTGGTCACGGGCCGACCTTGTGTATGGCGGCCCCGAAAGAGTCATCCGATGTTCCAGCGTCTTGCCGCGCTGCTTCTGGTGTCCGCGTCCTTCCTGGCGCCGGCCCACGCACAGCAGCAAATCCAACCGCAACCCCAAACCGATCTGGCACGCACGCAGTTGTCGGTCGGCCTCTACAAGATCGACGCACAGGTGGCGCAATCGCCCCGTGAACGCGAGATCGGCCTGATGTTTCGCAAGACGATGCCGCAGGCCGAAGGCATGATCTTCGTGTTCGATCAGCCGGCCACACAGTGCTTCTGGATGCGCAACACGCTGTTGCCACTGACCGCCGCCTTCGTGGCCGACGATGGCCGCATCGTCAACCTGGTCGACATGCAGCCGATGACCGAGAACTCGCATTGCTCCGAAGAACCGGTGCGCTACGTGCTCGAAATGAACCAAGGCTGGTTCGCCAAGAAGAACATCAAGAAGGGGGCCAAGCTCGGCGGCGATCTGTTCTCCACAGCCAAGCGCTAACTCTGGACTCAGCGCCCGTAAAAAAGCCGACCCGCAGGTCGGCTTTTTCATGGCGAGAGCGCCGGCTTCAGCCGAAGTTCTTGGCTGCGAAGTCCCAGTTGGCCAGTTTGGCCAGGAAGGTTTCGACGAACTTCGGGCGCAGGTTGCGGTAGTCGATGTAGTACGCGTGCTCCCACACGTCCACCGTCAGCAGGGCGGTGTCGGCGGTGGTCAGCGGCGTGCCGGCGGCGCCGGTGTTCACGATGTCCACCGAGCCGTCGGCCTTCTTCACGAGCCACGTCCAGCCCGAACCGAAGTTGCCCACGGCCGACTTCACGAAGGCTTCCTTGAAGGCGTCGTAGCTGCCCCATTTGGCGTCGATGGCCTTGGCCAGTGCGCCCGTCGGTGCGCCGCCGCCTTGCGGCTTCATGCAGTTCCAGAAGAAGGTGTGGTTCCAGATCTGCGCGGCGTTGTTGTAGATGCCGCCGCTGGACTTCTTGATGATCTCTTCGAGCGTCATCGCTTCGAACTCGGTGCCCTTTTGCAGGTTGTTCAGGTTCACCACGTAGGCGTTGTGGTGCTTGCCGTGATGGAACTCGAGGGTTTCCTGCGAGTACTCGGGGGCCAGTGCGTCGATGGCGTACGGCAGGGGTGGGAGCACATGTTCCATGGTTTTTTCTCGTGGGTTGGTTGTGGGGAATGAAGGATTCTAGGAAGTAATTTTCGAGGGCGCGTCGGACGTGTTCCCGTTGTTGCTCCCTCCATGCGTCACGGTCAGGTCGACCTCGCCATCCGCGAGCCGAGCGACGACCGCATCGCCGGCATGCAGCTTTTTCGCGCTGATGAGCGCGCGGCCGGCGCCATCGGTGAGCCAGGCGTAGCCGCGCTGCAGAACCAGCGCCGGATCGAGCAGCCGAAAGCGCAGCGCCACGCGCTCCAGGCGCTCGCGCCGCTGCACCAGTGCGCGGTCGAATTTCGAAGGGAAGTCGGCCGCGATCGATTTCGGCACCTGCGCCAGGCGCTCCCGTCGCGACAGCACCGCGAAATGCAGGCGCTGTGCATGGTGGGCCAGGCGAAGCTGCTGGCGAGCCACCAGATTGGACGGCCGGCCGAGACGCCCCGCCGCTTGATCGAGTCGCTGCCCCAGTACGTCCAGACGTGCACCCAGCGCATCGCCGAGTCGTTCGTCGAGCAGATCGAGCGCACCGAGCCACAGGTCTCGCGGCGCACTGACCAGCTCGGCGGCGGCCGTGGGCGTGGGCGCGCGCAGGTCGGCACAGAAGTCGGCGATCGTGAAGTCGGTTTCGTGTCCCACGCCGCTGATCACCGGCACGGGACTCTGCACGATGGTGCGCGCCAGCGTTTCGTCGTTGAAGGCCCAGAGGTCCTCGATCGACCCGCCGCCGCGCACCAGCAGGATCACGTCGACGGCCGCCTCCAGTGTGTAGAGCGACTGCAACGCGCGCACCAGTTCGGCCGGCGCGTTGGCGCCCTGCACCGCCGCCGGGGCCAGCACCACGGGGATGTGGGGCACGCGCCGCCGCAACGCGGTCACGACGTCGTGCAGCGCCGCGGCGCCCAGCGAGGTGACGACGCCCACGGCACGCGGCATGGACGGCAGCGCCCGCTTGCGCGCCGGATCGAACAGGCCTTCGGCTTCGAGGCGCGCCTTGCGCTGCAGGAACTGCTCGAACAGCGCGCCCTGTCCCGCGCGCCGCAGGCTCTCGACCACCAGTTGCAGGTCGCCGCGCGGTTCGTACACCGCCAGCCGGCCGCGCACCTCGACCTGATCGCCATCACGCGGCGTGAAGTCGAGCAGGCTCGCCGCGCGGCGGAACATCGCGCAGCGCAACTGGCCGGACTCGTCCTTGAGCGAGAAGTAGCAATGACCGCTCGATGCGCGCGAGAAACCCGAGATTTCCCCGCGCACGGAGACAGGGTTGAAGCGCGCGTCGAGCGCGTCGGCCACCGCGCGGCACAGCGCGCCCACGGCCCACACACGCGGCCCGGGCGCTGCATTCGGCTCCCTGAAGCTCATCGCGCCCCTCCGCCGTCGAGCGCCACTCTTCCACAACGGGCGCTGCGCCCCCCACTTTGGAGGGGTATGGTGGAACAGATGCACGAGTTCTCGTGCAAGCTGTTGATTTCATTGAAAAAAGTGCTGCTCAAAATTCAATCGATCTAACGGAAAGCCCGTCCCATGCGGGTTCGGAGCCATTGCGCCACGGGTTAATCACAAAGTTATCCACAGAATCTGTGCGTCCTTGCCGACACACAAACAAGCCGCGAGCCGATGGTGGCTCGGTGGATAATCGCCGCGCATTTGCAGTCTACGGGCCGGAGGATTTTCTTGTTTTCCATCATTGTTGCCGCGGGCTGGCCAATCTGGCCATTGCTCGCCTGTTCGGTCATCGCACTCGCGCTGGTCATTGAACGTTTCACCAGCCTCAAGACCGTCAAGGTCCTGCCGCCGAAGCTGCTGGACGAGACCATCACCGTGTCGCGCGGCGCGGTTCCCGGCCCCGATGTCGTGACCAAACTCGAAAGCAACTCGATGCTCGGCCAGGTGCTGGCCGCCGGCCTGCGCGCGCTGAACGCCAACCCGCGCTGCACCGAAGAAGACCTGCGCGCCGCCATGGAGGCCTCGGGCCGCACCGTGGCGCACAAGCTGGAGCGCTACCTGCCGGCGCTGGCCACCATCGCCTCGGCCGCGCCGCTGCTCGGCCTGCTGGGCACGGTGATCGGCATGATCGAGATCTTCGGTTCGCAGTCGCCCGGCAGCGGTGCCGTCGGCTCGGGCAACCCGGCGCAGCTGGCGCACGGCATCTCGATCGCGCTGTACAACACGGCCTTCGGCCTGATCGTGGCCATTCCGACGCTGATTTTTTGGCGCTACTTTCGCAGCCGCGTCGACGAGTACCTGCTGAACCTCGAACTCTCGGGCGAGCGCTTTGCCCGCCACCTGAACGCCCTGCGCAAATGAGCTCGCGGGGCCGCATGCAGTTTCGCCATGGCGCGCGCGACGAGCCGGAGATCAACCTGATCCCGTTCATCGACGTGCTGCTGGTCGTGCTGATTTTCCTGATGCTGTCGACCACCTACAGCAAGTTCACCGAGATGCAGCTGCGACTGCCGACGGCGGACGTCGACGCCCAGCGCGATTACCCGAAAGAGGTGATCGTGGCGGTGTCGGCCGACGGCCGCTACGTGATCAACAAATCGCCGCTTGCAGACCGCAGCGTCGACACCGTCGCCGCCGCGCTCGCCGCCGCCGCCACCGGCGGCAAGGACAGCGTCGTGATCATCAGCGCCGACGCGGCCAGCCCGCACCAGGCCGTGGTGACGGTGATGGAGGCCGCGCGCCGCGCCGGCCTGATGCAGATCACCTTCGCCGCCCAGTCGACGGCCCAGGCCGGTCACTGAGTGTCGACCGGCGCGCGGCTGCAGGATGCCTGGCTGCGCCGCGGTGCGCTGGCCTGCGTGCTGTGGCCGCTGTCGCAGGTCTACGGCGCCCTCTTCGCGCTGCGGCGCGCCTTCTACCGATGGGGTTGGCAGAAGACCGGGCGCGTGCCGGTTCCCGTGATCGTGGTCGGCAATGTGATTGCGGGCGGGGCCGGCAAGACACCGGTCGTGATGGCGGTCGTGCGGCATCTCCAGGCGCGCGGGCTGCGCGTAG
Organism: Variovorax sp. EBFNA2; assembly: GCF_033802765.1. Taxonomy (NCBI): domain Bacteria; kingdom Pseudomonadati; phylum Pseudomonadota; class Betaproteobacteria; order Burkholderiales; family Comamonadaceae; genus Variovorax; species Variovorax sp. EBFNA2. The sequence continues at coordinate 3,095,015 of NZ_CP138496.1, read as the reverse complement.
GCGTGGTGTCGCGCGGCTATGGCCGCCGCACCGATGACTGCCGCGAAGTCCTGGGCGACAGCGATCCGCAGGACGTCGGCGATGAGCCCGCGCTGATCCACCATGCCACTGGCGCGCCGGTCTTCGTGGCCCGGCAGCGCATCGAGGCTGCGCGCGCCCTGCTCGTCCGACATCCGGACACCCAGATCATCGTCAGCGACGACGGCCTGCAGCATCTGGCGCTGGCCCGCGACATCGAGATCTGCGTGTTCGACGACCGCGGCGTCGGCAACGGCTGGCTGTTGCCCGCCGGCCCCTTGCGCGAGCCGTGGCCACGCCGCTGCGACCTGCTGCTGCACAGCGGCGAGCGGCCCGCCTTCGCCGGTGGCTACATCGCCACCCGCGAACTGGCGCCGTACGCGCTTGCGAAGGACGGCCGTCGCATCCCACTGGACACGCTCGCCGGCCAACCCTTGATCGCGCTCGCCGCCATCGCGCGGCCGGAAGCCTTCTTCACGATGCTGCGCGCACGGGGCCTCACGCTCGCGGACACCTTGGCGCTGCCCGACCACCACGACTTCAGCGGCTGGCAACGCCCGGCGGGCCCCGCGCTGCCCCTCATCTGCACCGAAAAAGACGCCGTCAAGCTCTGGCACCAGGCACCCGACGCGCTCGCCGTGCCGCTGCACTTCGAGCCCTCGCCAGCGTTCTTCGCGGCCCTCGACGCAAAGCTATCATCGGTCGATGGATACCAAGCTGCTTGAACTGCTCGTCTGCCCCGTCACCAAGGGCCCGCTGACCTGGAACGCCGAGAAGCAGGAACTCTGCTCGCGCAGCGCGCGGCTGGCCTACCCGGTGCGCGACGGCATCCCGGTGCTGCTCGAAAACGAGGCCCGCACGCTGTCCGACGAAGAGCTGGGCCTGTGAGCTTCACCGTTCTGGTGCCGGCCCGGCTGGCTTCGACGCGACTTCCCAACAAACCCCTGGCCGACATCGCCGGCCTGCCGATGGTCGTGCGCGTGGCACAACGCGCCCGCCAGTCCGGCGCCCTTCGCGTGGTGGTGGCCGGTGACGACGCCTCCATCATCGAGGCCTGCAAGGCGCACGGCGTCGAAGCCCTGCTGACCCGCCAGGACCACGCCAGCGGCACCGACCGGCTGGCCGAAGCCTGCGAACAGCTCGGGCTCGACGGCGACGCGATCGTCGTCAACGTGCAGGGCGACGAACCGCTGATCGACCCCGCGCTGATCGATGCCGTTGCCGCCACGCTGGCCGCGCGCCCGCATGCCGCGATGAGCACCGCCGTCCATGCGATCGATTCGCTGGCCGACTTCATGAACCCGAACGTCGTGAAGGCCGTGCTCGACGCACAAGGCCATGCGCTCTACTTCAGCCGCGCCCCGATCCCCTGGTGGCGCGACGGCTCTTCAGGTGGAGCGGCACCCTCGGTGCTGCCCAGCCCCGCACCGCTGCGCCACATCGGCATCTACGGCTATCGCGCGGGCTTCGTGCGGCAATTTCCGTTGCTGTCGCCTGCGCCTGTCGAAGCCACCGAAGCGCTCGAGCAGCTGCGCGCGCTGTGGCACGGACACCGCATCGCGGTGCATGTCAGCGACGTGGCACCGGGCCCCGGGATCGACACGCCCGAAGACCTGGCGCGCGTGCGCGCGGTCTTCGCGGCCGGCTTGCCTGCGTGAACTGCCCGCCGCCCCGAGGGGAACGGCGGCAATTTGTCACGGGCACGCATGCTATCCTCGACGCAATTCCGCCTCGGCGCGCCTGAGGGTGCGCATGGGGCGCGACACAAAATCTAAGAACCTTCCGAGGACACCATGAGACTTATTTTGCTGGGCGCGCCCGGAGCAGGCAAAGGCACGCAAGCGACCTTCATCTGCCAGAAATACGGCATTCCCCAAATCTCGACCGGCGACATGTTGCGCGCCGCCGTCAAGGCCGGCACCCCCCTCGGGCTGCAGGCCAAGGCGATCATGGACTCGGGTGCACTGGTCAGCGACGACCTGATCATCAACCTCGTGAAGGAACGCATCGCGCAGCCCGACTGCAACGACGGCTTCCTGTTCGACGGCTTCCCGCGCACCATTCCGCAGGCCGATGCCATGAAGGCAGCCGGCGTCAAGCTCGACTACGTGCTCGAGATTGACGTGCCCTTCGGCGACATCATCGAACGCATGAGCGGTCGCCGCTCGCACCCGGCATCGGGCCGCACCTACCACGTCAAGTTCAATCCGCCGAAGGTGGAAGGCAAGGACGACGTGACCGGTGAAGAGCTGATCCAGCGCGAAGACGACAAGGAAGAGACCGTGCGCAAGCGGCTCGACGTGTATAGCCAGCAGACCCGTCCGCTGGTCGAGTACTACTCGACCTGGGCCAAGGCCGATCCGGCCGCCGCGCCGAAGTACCGCGCCATCCAGGGCGTGGGCACGGTCGACGAGATCACGCAGCGCGCCCTGGCCGCACTGAACAGCTGATTTTCAGCAGCGGCTGCCCCGTCAGCCGCTCTCCTATCCGCCTTCCGACTCTGGCAGGGCGGCCACTCCCAAGAGTTCCAGCACCAGCGCGACCCGCGCCTTCACCGGCGTGAGTGCGCCTGCATCCCGCAGCCCGTCACCGGGTTTCGGCAGGATGCGTCCGTTCGCGCAGCGCGTGGCGCGCAGCACCGCGGCGCCGGCGGCTTGCGCCTTCAGCGCCGCGGCTTCCAGGGCGTGGTGCACCGTGCCGTTGCCGGTTGCTGCCACGACCAGCCCGCGCAAGGGTTCAACCGACGGAAGCAGGAGCGCCTCGACGATCGCACCGCTTGCGCCCGCGTGGCTCACGACGATCTCGACGCGGGGCCACGGTTTCGACACCGCCTCCAACCTTGAAGCGTCGAGCGACGCTCCCTGCGGCCACGCGCGAACACGCCGCACCTCGCCCTCTTCCACATAGCCGACCGGCCCCGCATCGCCCGACGCGAAGGCATCGAGGCGATAGGTGTGCACCTTCTGCACATCGAGGCCGCTGTGGATCGTGCCCGCGCACACCACTGTCACGCCCTGCGCGCCCCGTGTCGAAGCCACCACGAGCGCGTCGCGCACGTTCTGCGGACCATCCGGCGACAGGGCCGTTGCCGGACGCATCGCGCAGGTCAGCACGACGGGCTTGGCCGGCGCCAGCACGGCGTGCAGGAAGAAGGCGGTTTCCTCCAGCGTGTCGGTGCCGTGCGTGACCACGATGCCCGCCAAGTCAGGCTGCGCCAGCCAGTGTGCGCAGCGCGCGGCCAGTTGGCGCCAGGTGTCGGCGTCCATGTCCTTGCTGTCGAGCTGCGCCACCTGCTCCGCGACCAGCGTCACGTCGGCCGGCGCCTCGATGCCGCCCAGCAGGTCCGCCACACCCACCTGCCCCGCTGTATAGCCGATGTTGTCGCCGCTGGTGGCGGCCTTGCCGGCAATGGTGCCGCCGGTGCCCAGCACCACCACGCGGCGCGTCTCGGACAAAGAGGAATGAGTCATGGCTTGTCAACTTTTGAAAACTGGTTAAAAATACAGGTACTGGATATCTAGCCAGTGCCGCAAGGAAACCACTATGCAGTTCGCAGTGAAGCTTACCGCCCGCCAGCAGCAGATCCTGGACCTGATCCAGGCCGCCATCGCACGCACCGGTGCGCCGCCGACGCGCGCCGAAATCGCCAATGAGCTGGGCTTCAAGTCGGCCAATGCCGCCGAAGAGCACCTGCAGGCCCTGGCCCGCAAGGGTGTCATCGAACTCGTCAGCGGCACCTCGCGCGGCATCCGCCTCAAGGGCGATGCGCTGCGTTCGCTCCACGAAACGCGCCACCGCGAAGGCAACCAGTTCTCGCTCTCGCTGCCCGGCATGGCCCAGCTCGCGCTGCCGCTCATCGGTCGCGTGGCGGCGGGTTCGCCCATCCTTGCGCAAGAGCATGTCGACCAGACCTATTACGTCGAGAACACGCTGTTCCAGCGCCAGCCCGACTACCTGCTCAAGGTGCGCGGCATGTCGATGCGCGACGCCGGCATCATGGACGGCGACCTGCTCGCCGTGCAGGCCACCAAGGAAGCGCGCAACGGCCAGATCGTGGTGGCCCGTCTCGGCGAAGAAGTCACCGTGAAGCGCCTCAAGCGCAACAAGCAGGTGATCGAGCTGCACGCCGAGAACCCCGACTACCCGACCATCTTCGTCCAACCCGGCGAGCCCTTCGAAATCGAAGGCCTCGCGGTCGGCCTCATCCGCAACACCATGCTGATGTAGGTCCTGGGCTTGCTGCCCACACGCAGCAGCACCTCATCCGGCCGCGACAGGTGGCGGGCGTATGGCGCGAAGTCGCCATCACCCTGTTGCGGCCGATTCAAGAAATCCTGCCTGTGTTCAACCTCATACTTTTTTGGAGTTCACATGGGAATCGCCCTCCTTGCCATCGCCGACCTTTGGTCGCCCCTGCAATCGCTGGCCACCCGCTGGATGCCCGCCCGCCGCCCGTCACGCGGTGACAGCAGCGACGCTGCCGCTGGTTTGCGCTACGTGGCCATCCGCCCGGCCTGCACGGCACGCACCGCGGGCAGCCCTGCGCCAGCAACATCGCCATCCACTGCAGCCACACCCGCCCGCCCGCTGCGTGTGGTCCGCGTGGTCGACCGCCAAGGCACGCAGCGCGGCTGCGCCAACCGGGTCGTGATTTCCGGCCGCATGGCCGACGTGTGCGCCGAGCTCGAGCGGCTCGCGGCACTGGAAGCCGCGGAAACCGGGAGCGGCACGCACCGCCCCAGCCACCTGCACTGAGAAAGTGCGAACGAACCCGCTGTGCCTGCGCGACCTGCGCACACCCCATGAGCACGGCGGATTCACCGACAACGGCCTGAAACAAGCCTCCCGGGCGCCATCGGGCACCGGGTATCCAAACGTTCACACGTGCGACCTGCCAATGCTGCGAGGCACAATGGCATGCCATGAACATTGTGATCCTCGACGATTACCAGGACGCCGTGCGCAAGCTGCAGTGCGCCGCCAAACTGGACGCCTATGCCGCCAAGGTCTACACCAACACGGTCAAGGGCATCGGCCAACTGTCGGTTCGCCTCAAGGATGCGGACGTCATCGTGCTCATCCGCGAGCGCAGCCAGATATCCCGCCAACTGATCGAGAAGCTGCCCAAGCTCAAGCTGATTTCCCAGACCGGCCGCGTCGGCGGCCACATCGACGTCACGGCCTGCACCGAGCGCGGCGTGGCGGTGGCCGAAGGCTCGGGTTCGCCGCAGGCACCTGCCGAGCTCACCTGGGCGCTGATCATGGCGGCCATGCGTCGCCTGCCGCAGTACATCAGCAACCTCAAGCACGGGGCCTGGCAGCAGTCGGGCCTCAAGTCGGCCTCGATGCCGCCGAATTTCGGCATGGGCTCGGTGCTCAAGGGCAAGACGCTGTGCATCTGGGGCTACGGGCGCATCGGCCAGCTGGTGGCGCGCTACGGGCAGGCCTTCGGCATGCAGGTCGTGATCTGGGGCCGCGAGGCCAGCTGCGCCAAGGCGCGTTCCGACGGCTTCCAGGTGGCACAGAACCGCCACGAATTCTTTGCCGCGGCCGACGTGCTGTCGGTGCATCTGCGGCTCAACGAGGACACCCAGGGCCTCATCAAGCTCGAAGACCTCTCCCGCATGAAGCCGACGGCGCTGTTCGTCAACACGTCGCGCGCCGAACTGGTCGAGGCCGATGCCCTGCTGGCCGCACTCAACCGTGGACGCCCCGGGTTGGCGGCCATCGACGTGTTCGAGAGCGAACCGCCGCTGCAGGGCCATGCGCTGCTGCGCCTCGAAAACTGCATCTGCACGCCGCACATCGGCTATGTCGAGCAGGAAAGCTACGAGAGCTACTTCGGCCAGGCGTTCGACAACGTCGTGAGCTTCATCAAGGGCAACCCCACGAACATCGTGAACCCCGGCGCGCTGCAGGTCCGGCGGTGAACGCATGAGCCGGCCCGCGCCGCAGCGAGGCGCGCTCTGGGCGCTGTTGGCCGGCAATTTCGTGATCGGCACGGGCGTGATGGTCGTGCCCGGCACCCTCAATGAAATCAGCGTCTCGCTGGCGATCAAGGTTGCCACGGCGGGCCAGTTGATCACTGCTGCCGCCTTCGTGATGTGCCTGGGCGCCCCGCTGCTGGCCGCCGCAGTCGCCGGCTGGGACCGCCGCAAGCTGCTCGCCCTCACGCTGCTCTGGTACGCCGCGTGGCACGTGGTCGCGGCGCTCATGCCCAGCTTCGGCGCGCTGCTGCCGGTGCGCATGCTCACGGTGATCGCGCCCGCCATCTTCACGCCCCAGGCCGCGGCCTGCGCCGGCATGCTGGTGCCGCCCGAGCAGCGCGGGCGCGCCGTGACCTTCGTCTTTCTCGGTTGGTCGGTCGCCTCGGTGCTGGGCCTGCCGATCGGCGCGCTGATCGGCGGCCATCTGGGCTGGCGCATGGCCTTCATGGCCATCGCGGCGCTCAGCGTCGTGAGCGCCGCCTCGGTGTGGCTCACACTGCCCAACGGCATCCGGCCCGCCGCGCTCACGGCCGCTGCCTGGTCGCGTGTGCTGCGCAGCCCGGTGCTGATGGGCATCGTGTCGGTCACGGCGCTGCAGGGCATCGGCCAGTTCGTGCTGTTCAGCTATTTCGGCCCGCTGCTCAAGCAGGGCTTCGGCGCCGACGCCAACACGCTGAGCCTGATGTGGGCGCTGTTCGGCGCCTTCGGCCTGCTCGGCAACATGGTCGTGAGCCGCTACATCGACCGCGTCGGCGCCGGGCGCATGGTGCTGCTGACGACCGGGCTGATCGCGCTGAGCCTGCTGCTGTGGCCGCTGGCCAGCACGCTGGCATGGCTCGCGGTGGTGCTCGTGCCCTGGGGCCTGGGCTGCTTTGCCACCAACTCCTCGCAGCAGGCGCGGCTGGTGGGGCTGGCGCCCGCCCTGGCGCCGGGCTCGGTGGCGCTCAACAGCTCGGGCATCTACATCGGCCAGGCTTTGGGCGCGGCGCTCGGCGGCTGGTTGCTGGCGAACGACGCCACCGAGTGGATGAGCCGGGTCGGTTTCACGCTGATGCTGCTGGCCATGGGCCTGAGCATCGCCATCGACCGCAGCCGCCGTCCGGCCTGATTCCGATGCCCCGCGTAACACCCGGGGCGCGGGCCTCCCGCGAGATTGCAAAATCGGAGCTTCCGTCCGCGTCGCGCACCCGCGCCGGCGCGGCCGTCCCGGACACCCACCAACCCATGAGAACCTTGATCCCATGACAGTGAACTACCCCCGAATCGGCGTGATCGGCGCCGGCGCCATGGGGCGCGGCATCGCGCAGATCGCCGCCCAGGCCGGCAGCGAAGTGCTGCTGCTCGACAGCTTCGCAGGCGCCGCCGAGCGCGGCCGCGAAGCCCTCGCCGCCCAATGGAACAAGCTGCACGAGAAGGGCAAGATCGACGCCCCCACGCGCGACGCCTACGTGGCGCGCGTCAAGGCGGTCGACGGCATGCAGGCGCTCGCGGGCTGCGAGCTCGTGGTCGAGGCCGTGGTCGAGAACCTCGAGGTCAAGCGCACGCTGTTCCGCGAACTCGAGGACGTGGTCGCGCCCACCGCCACGCTGGTCACCAACACCTCGTCGCTGTCGGTCACCGCCATCGCGGCCGGCCTGCAGCACCCCGCGCGCTTTGCGGGCTTTCACTTCTTCAACCCGGTGCCGCTGATGAAGGTGGTCGAGGTGGTGGCGGGCTTCAAGACCTCGCCCGAGGTCTGCCAGCAGCTGGCCGGCTATGCCACGCAGATGGGCCACAGCGCCGTGCAGGCGCAGGACACGCCCGGCTTCATCGTCAACCACGCGGGCCGCGGCTACGGCACCGAGGCGCTGCGCATCGTGGGCGAAGGCGTGGCCGACTTCGCCACCATCGACCGCATCCTGAAGGACCAGGCCGGCTTTCGCCTCGGCCCGTTCGAGTTGCTCGACCTGACGGCGCTCGACGTGTCGCACCCGGTGATGGAGTCGATCTACCACCAGTACTTCGAAGAGCCGCGCTTCCGCCCGAGCGTGATCACCGCGCAGCGCCTGGCTGCCGGCGCGCTGGGCCGCAAGACCGGCGAAGGTTTCTACCGCTACGACAACGGCGTGATGCAGCAGACGCCCGAAGCACCGGCGCCCGTGGTCGAGGGCACGCCCGCGGTCTGGGTGTCGCCGCGTGCCGCGCGTCGCGCCGAGCTGCTTCGCCTGGTGAACACGCTGGGTGCACAGATCGACACCGGCAGCGCCCCCGCACCGCAGTCGATCATCCTGGTCGCGCCGCTGGGCTTCGACGTGACGACGGTCGCGGCCGTCGAGCGGCTGGACGCCACGCGCACCGTCGGCATCGACATGCTGATCGATGACGCCGCCACCAGGCGCCGCGTGCTCGCCACCAACCCGGCCACCCGCCGCGACGTGCGTGACGCCGCGCATGCCCTCTTCGCACGCGACGGCAAGGCCGTGAGCGTGATCCGCGACAGCGGCGGCTTCGTCACGCAGCGCGTGATCGGCGCCATCGTCAACATCGCCGCCGACATGTGCCAGCAGCGCGTGTGCACGCCGGCCGACCTCGAGACCGCCGTGCAGCTGGGCCTGGGCTATCCGCGCGGCCCGCTCGCCATGGGCAACCTCTACGGACCGACCAACATGCTCGAGGTGCTGTTCAACCTGCAGACCGTGTACGGCGATCCGCGCTATCGCCCGAGCCCGTGGCTGCGCCGCCGCGGCGCACTGGGCCTGAGCCTGCTGCACGAAGAAGAATAAATAACAACCGAACGAACAGGCACACACGCCATGACCGCCGAACTCAAGAGCACCAGCGAAGGCAGCACCATGGTGCTGACTATCGTCAACCCGACCCAGCGCAATGCACTGGGCCCCGAGATCTATGCCGCCGGCATCGAGGCGCTGAACGGCGCCGAGAGCAGTGACGAGATCCGCAGCGTCGTCATCGTGGGCGAAGGCGCCTGGTTCTGCGCCGGCGGCTCGCTGCAGCGGCTGCTGGCCAACCGCCAGCTCGACCGCTCGGTGCAGGCCGAAAGCATCGAGGGCCTGCACAACTGGATCGACTCGATCCGCACCTTCCCCAAGCCGGTGATTGCGGCCGTCGAGGGCGCCGCAGCGGGTGCCGGCTTTTCGCTCGCGCTGGCCTGCGACTTCGTCGTGGCCGCGCGCGACGCCGTGTTCGCGGCCTCGTACAGCAACGTGGCGCTCTCGCCCGACGGCGGCCTCAGCTGGCACCTCGGGCAGGCACTGCCGCGCCAGCTGGCGAGCGAATGGCTGATGAACGGCGAGCGCATCGAGGCCGCGCGCCTGCATGCCTTCGGCCTCGTCAACGAGCTCACCGACAGCGGGCAGGCGCTGGCCGGCGCGATGGCCCTGGCCACCCGCCTGAACGCGCGCGCACCGAATTCGCTGGCCAGCATCAAGGAGCTGCTGAGCGAAGCGCGCGGCGCCACGCTGGCATCGCAGCTTTCGCAGGAGCGCGATCATTTCGTGCGCAACCTGCACCACGCGAACGCGGGCATCGGCATTGCCGCGTTCCTCGACAAGACACCGCCACGCTACGAGTAACGCCTGACGGCGTCGCTCCCGTGACACCCCCCAGCTTTTCAGTCGCCGAGAGGACAGACCATGGACGACCCCATTCTTACCATCGAAGAACGTGAAGCGATCAACAGTGGTCGCTGGTTTTCTTCCCTATCTCCATCACTACGGCACGACATCCTCCGATGCGCCTTTGTCAAACGCTACAAGGACGGCGACCTGCTCGCCGCGCGCGGCGACCCGCCCGAGCACTGGATCGCCTGTGCCAAGGGGGCGTTGCGCGTGAGCTCGACCGCCGTGTCGGGCAAGCAGGTGACGCTGACCTACGTCGAGCCGGGCATCTGGTTCGGCGACGTGGCGATGTTCGACGGGGAACGTCGCACGCACGACACCTACTCGCACGGCGACACCACGGTGCTGTGCGTGGCGCGGGCCGATTTCCAGAAGATTCTGGCCACCCACGTCGAGCTGTACGAAGCGCTGATGCGGCTGCAGGCACGCCGCATCCGCACACTGTTCGGGCTGGTGGAAGACCTCAACACCCTGCCCTTGCGCGCACGCCTGGCCAAGCAGCTCATTCACCTGGTGCGCAGCTACGGCGTGCCCAGCCTGGACGACGGCAGCCAGACGCGCATCGGCCTGCAACTGGCGCAGGAAGAACTCGCGCAGCTGCTCGGCGCTTCGCGCCAGCGGGTCAACCAGGAACTCAAGACGATGGAGCGCGAGGGCACCATCCGGATCGAGCCGGCCGGATTGGTCGTGCTGGACCGCTCGGCGCTGATGCAGATCTCCGTAGCAGACAACTAAAAGAATCGACATGAGCCAGGACTTCTCCAGTTTCATCGGCACCCGTGCGGTGTCCCAACAGCACACCTTCGACGTGGACGCGCTTGCGGCCTGGCTCGAAAAGAACCTCGAGGGCTTCCAGGGTCCGTTGACGGTCGAGATGTTCAAGGGCGGCCAGTCCAACCCGACCTACAAGCTCGTCACGCCCACCCAGAGCTACGTGATGCGCGCCAAGCCGGGCCCGGTCGCCAAGCTGCTGCCTTCGGCCCATGCGGTCGAGCGCGAGTTCAAGGTGATGAGCGGCCTGCAGGGCACCGATGTGCCCGTGCCGCGCATGTACTGCCTGTGCGAAGACGAAGCCATCATCGGCCGCGCCTTCTACATCATGGAGTTCATGCAGGGCCGCGTGCTGTGGGACCAGTCGCTGCCCGGCTTCAGCAACGCCGAGCGCGCCGCCCACTACGATGAGATGAACCGCGTGATTGCGGCGCTGCACACGGTCGACTTTGCCGCGCGCGGCCTGGGCGACTACGGCAAGCCCGGCAACTACTTCGACCGCCAGATCGGCCGTTGGAGCAAGCAGTACAAGGCCTCGGCCGACGGTGCCGGCGAACTGTCGCAGCCCATCGAAGCCATGGAGCGCCTGATCGACTGGCTTCCGGCCCACATGCCGGCGAGCGCACGCGACGAGACCAAGGTCTCGATCGTGCATGGCGACTACCGCCTGGACAACGTGATGTTCCACGCCACCGAGCCGCGGATCATCGCGGTGCTCGACTGGGAACTCTCCACGCTGGGCCACCCCCTGGCCGACTTCAGCTACCACTGCATGTCGTGGCACATGCCTCCCACCACCGGCCGCGGCATCGGCGGCGTGGACGTGGCGGCGCTGGGCATTCCCACCGAGAGCGAATACATCCGCCGCTACTGCGAGCGCACGCGCATCAGCACGCCCGAGGCGCTGGCGCCCGACTGGAACTTCTACCAGGCCTACAACCTGTTCCGCATGGCTGCCATCCTGCAGGGCATTGCGAAACGGGTCGAAGCCGGTACCGCATCGAGCGAGCAAGCCGTGGCGTCCGCCCGTGGCGCGCGGCCGATGGCCGAGATGGCCTGGCAATTTGCCCAAAAGGCATAGCCAGCCCTCCCCCTTAACCCCACCAGGAGACAGCATGGATTTCGAATATTCGGCCAAAACCAAGGAGCTTCAGAAGCGCGTTCTCGCCTTCATGGAAGACCACATCTACCCGGCCGAAGCCGAGTACAGCGCCGAACTGGCCGCCAACACGGTCGCCGGCAAGCGCTGGACCGCCCTGCAGACCGTCGAGAAGCTCAAGGCCAAGGCCAAGGCCCAGGGCCTGTGGAACCTGTTCCTGCCGGTCGACAGCGCCTCGGCCTCGGGCTATGAGGGTGCGGGCCTGACCAACCAGGAATACGCCCCGCTGGCCGAGATCATGGGCCAGGTGCCATGGGCATCGGAAGCCTTCAACTGCTCCGCGCCGGACACCGGCAACATGGAAACCATCGCCCGCTACGGCTCGGAAGAGATCAAGGCGCGCTGGCTCAAGCCGCTGCTCGAAGGCCAGATCCGCTCGGCCTTCGCCATGACCGAACCCGACGTTGCTTCCAGCGACGCCACCAACATCGCCACCCGCATCGAGCGCCAGGGCGACGAGTACGTCATCAACGGCCACAAGTGGTGGATCTCCGGTGCCGCCGACCCGCGCTGCGCCGTGTTCGTCACCATGGGCAAGACCGATCCCGAAGCGCCCAAGCATTCGCAGCAGAGCATGGTCATCGTGCCGGCCGACACCAAGGGCATCCGCATCGTGCGTCCGCTCAACGTGATGGGCTACGACGACGCGCCGCACGGCCACGTCGAGATGCACTTCGAAAACGTGCGCGTGCCCGTCGGCAACATCCTGCTGGGCGAAGGCCGCGGCTTCGAGATCGCCCAGGGTCGCCTTGGCCCCGGACGCATCCACCACTGCATGCGCCTGATCGGCCTGGCCGAGCGCGCGCTCGAGCTGATGTGCAAGCGCGCCTCGTCGCGCGTGGCCTTCGGCAAGACCGTCGCCTCGCAGACCGTCACGCAGGAACGCATCGCCGAAGCGCGCTGCAAGATCGACATGGCCCGCCTGCTCACGCTGAAGGCCGCCTGGCTGATGGACGTGGCCGGCAACAAGGTCGCGCGCACCGAGATCGCCATGATCAAGGTGGTGGCGCCCACCATGGCCTGCCAGGTCATCGACTGGGCCATGCAGGTTCACGGCGGCGGCGGCATGTGCGACGACTTCCCGCTGGCCTCGGCCTATGCGCAAGCGCGCACGCTGCGCTTTGCCGACGGTCCGGACGAAGTGCACCGCAACGCGATCGCCAAGTGGGAGCTGGGCAAGTACGCCGCCGACAAGTCGGGCGCCACCGCCGACGCGCCTGTCACGCGCTTCTGATCCAGAAAAAAGAAAGGGCGCGATCGCCGCGCCCTTCTCTTTCTAATCTGGCCATGCCGCCCACGCCTTGCGCGTCGGCGGCATTTTCTTTGGTGTCAGAGCTTCTTCTGCAGGAAGACGGCGTGGCCGAATTCCGGATCGAGCTGGTAGCTGACAAAGCCTTCGCGCTCGTAGCTGCGCAGCGCGGGCGCATTGCCCGACAGCACCTCGAGCGTGAGCTTGCAGGCGCCGCGCCGATGAGCCTCTTGCTCCACCAGCGCGAACATCTGCTGCGCCACACGCTGGCCGCGGTGGCTGGCGCGCACGACCACGTCGTGCACATTGACCAGCGGCTGGCAGGCGAAGGTCGAAAAACCTTCGATGCAGTTGATCAGGCCCACGGGCGTGTCGCCGTCGAAGGCCAGCACGCTGAACGCCTGTGGACGCGCCGCCAGCGCGGCAGGCAGGCCTTCGCGCACGGATGCCGGCAGCGGCGTGCCACCGCCGGCGGGGTCGCGTGCGTAGCTGTCGAGCAACTCGACCACAGCCGCCGCCTGCAGCGGATCGCGGTAGTCGGCCAGGCGCGTTTCGATGCGGCCCGCTGTCGTTATCACCGTCATGCGGCGGGCTTGAGCGTGGCCGCGAGGCGCTCGGCGCACGACTGCGACTGCTTGGCGTCGCGCGCCTCGACCATCACGCGCACCAGTGGCTCGGTGCCGCTCGCACGGATGAGCACGCGGCCTGCGTCGCCCAGTTCGGCTTCGATGCGCTTGGTTTCGCTGGCGAGCGCTGCGTTGCTCTTCCAGTCCTGGTCGGGCGCGAGGCGCACGTTGATGAGCGTCTGCGGGAACAGCGTGACGCCTTCGAGCAACTGCGCCACCGTCTTGCCGCTGCGCACGCAGGCCTGCAGCACCTGCAGCGCGCTCACGATGCCGTCGCCGGTGGTGTGGCGGTCAAGCGCCAGCAGGTGGCCGGAGCCTTCGCCGCCGAGCAGCCAGCCGCGCTTGTCGAGCTCTTCGAGCACGTAGCGGTCACCGACCTTGGCGCGCACGAACTCGATGTCCTGTGCGCGCAGGGCCATTTCGACGGCCTTGTTGGTCATCAGCGTGCCGACCACACCCGCCGGCTTCTCGCCGCGTGCGATGCGTTCGGCCACCATCAGATACAGCAGCTCGTCGCCGTTGAACAGGCGACCGCTGGCATCGACCAGCTGCAGCCGGTCGGCGTCGCCGTCCAGCGCAATGCCGTAGTCAGCCTTTTGCGCCGTCACGGTGGTGACCAGCGCCTCCGGATGCGTGGCACCGAAGCCCTTGTTGATGTTGAGCCCGTCGGGTGCACAGCCGATGCTGGTGACGTCCGCGCCCAGTTCGTGGAACACGTTCGGCGCCACCTGGTAGGCCGCGCCGTGGGCCGCATCGACCACCAGCTTCATGCCGCGCAGCGACAGGTCGTTGGCGAAGGTGCTCTTGCAGAACTCGATGTAGCGGCCGTCCGCGTCGTTGAGGCGGCGGGCCTTGCCGAGATCGGCGGAGGCGGCCCAGACCGGCGCTTCTTCGAGCGCGGCCTCGACGGCCAGCTCCCAGGCATCGTCGAGCTTGGTGCCCTGCGCGCTGAAGAACTTGATGCCGTTGTCGGGAAAGGCGTTGTGGCTGGCGCTGATCACCACACCCAGGCTGGCGCGCTGGGCGCGCGTGAGGTACGCCACGCCGGGCGTGGGCAGCGGGCCCAGCAGCACCACGTCGACGCCGGCGGAGTTGAAGCCCGACTCGAGCGCCGACTCCAGCATGTAGCCCGAGATGCGGGTGTCCTTGCCGATCAGCACCGTCGGACGGGCCTGGGTCTTCTTGAGCACGCGGCCGACGGCGTGCGCGAGGCGCAGCACGAAGTCGGGGGTGATGGGCGATTGGCCGACCGTGCCGCGGATGCCATCGGTGCCGAAATATTTACGGGTCATTTGCTGTTATTGCTCTTGTGAAGTTCGTTGCTGCTGCGGTGCTTCTGCGCGCATGGCACGCCATACGGCGAGGGCGGCGACGGTGTCGCGCACGTCGTGCACCCGCACGACCGCTGCGCCCCGGTCCACGGCCAGCACGGCGGCGGCCACGCTGGGCACGGTACGCCCGGATGCATTGTCGATGCCCGTGACCGCTCCGATGGAGGACTTGCGGGACCAACCTAGCAACAAGGGGTAACCGGCTGCGAACAATTCGGGCTGTCGCCCGAGCAGCGCGAAGTTCTGCGCCACGCTCTTGCCGAAACCAACGCCCGGATCGAGCGTGATGCGCGCGGGGTCGATGCCCAGCGCCTTCAAAGGTGCCAGTTGCGCGCCCCAGAAAGCCAGCACCTCGGGAATCACGTCGCCCTGCATCGGAAGCGTCTGCATGGTCTGCGGATCGCGGTGCATGTGCATCAGGCAGATGCCGCAGCTCGGGTGCGCCGCCACCGCCTCGCGCGCGCCCGGCTGGCGCAGCGCCCAGATGTCGTTGACGATGTCCGCCCCCAAGTCGAGCACCGCGCGCATCACCTCGGGCTTGTAGGTGTCGATGGACAACGGCACGTTCAGCTTCACCGCGTCGCGCACCACGGGCAGCACGCGTGCCAGTTCGGCGTCGAGCGGCACGGCGGGGCTGCCGGGGCGGGTCGATTCGCCGCCGATGTCGAGGATGTCGGCACCCTCTTTCAGCAGCTGCTCGCAGTGCCGGAGCGCGGTCTCGGTGGACGCGTGCGCGCCGCCGTCGGAAAAGGAATCGGGCGTGACGTTGACGATGCCCATCACGCGCGGCTGCGCGAGGTCGATGCGAAAGCGCGAGGTCTGCCAGACCGCCGCGCCATGAAAAACGGGGCCAGAGGCCCCGTTGCTGTTTGCCATTGAACCCACTCAGGCCGCCGTGGGCGCCGGGTCGGTTGTGACGGCCGGCGTGCCACCACTGCCGCCGCTGCCCGAAGGCGGAATGCGCGGCGTCCAGTCCTTGGGCGGACGCGGTGCGCGGCCGGCCATGATGTCGTCGAGCTGCTCGCTGTCGATGGTTTCCCACTCGAGGAGCGCCTTGGCCATCGCGTGCATCTTGTCGCTGTTCGCTTCGATCAGGTGGCGCGCCAGGGCGTACTGCTCGTCGATGATGCGGCGCACTTCGGCGTCGACCTTTTCCATGGTCTGCTCGCTCATGTTCGTGGTCTTGGTGACCGAGCGGCCCAGGAACACTTCGCCTTCGTTCTCGGCATAGACCATCGGGCCCAGCGCGTCGGTCATACCGTAGCGTGTGACCATATCGCGGGCAATGGAGGTCGCGCGCTCGAAGTCGTTGCTGGCGCCGGTGGTCATCTGGTGCATGAACACTTCTTCGGCGATGCGGCCACCGAACAGCATGCTGATCTGGTTCAGCATGTACTCGCGGTCGTAGCTGTAACGGTCTTGCGCCGGCAGGCTCATGGTCACGCCCAGGGCGCGGCCACGCGGAATGATCGTGACCTTGTGGACCGGGTCGCACTTGGGCAGCAGCTTGCCGATGAGGGCGTGGCCGGACTCGTGGTACGCCGTGTTGCGGCGCTCTTCCTCGGGCATGACCATGCTCTTGCGCTCGGGGCCCATGAAGATCTTGTCCTTGGCCTTCTCGAAGTCCTGCATCTCGACCACACGCGCATTGCGGCGGGCCGCCATCAGCGCGGCTTCGTTGCACAGGTTGGCCAGGTCGGCACCCGACATGCCGGGCGTGCCACGCGCGATGACGCTCGGGTTCACGTCCTGGCCCAGCGGGACCTTGCGCATGTGGACGGCCAGGATCTGTTCGCGGCCGCGGATGTCCGGCAGCGTGACGTACACCTGACGGTCGAAACGGCCCGGACGCAGCAGCGCGGCGTCAAGGATGTCGGGGCGGTTCGTGGCAGCCACGACGATCACGCCGAGGTTGGTTTCGAAGCCGTCCATCTCGACCAGCATCTGGTTGAGGGTTTGTTCGCGCTCGTCATTGCCGCCGCCGAGACCGGCGCCGCGCTGACGACCCACCGCATCGATTTCGTCGATGAAGATGATGCAAGGGGCGTTCTTCTTGGCGTTCTCGAACATGTCGCGCACACGGGCCGCGCCCACGCCGACGAACATTTCAACGAAGTCGGAACCCGAGATCGAGAAGAAAGGCACCTTGGCTTCGCCGGCGATCGACTTGGCCAGCAACGTCTTGCCGGTGCCCGGAGGGCCAACCAGCAGCAGACCGCGCGGAATGCGGCCGCCGAGTTTCTGAAAGCGCTGCGGGTCTTTGAGGAAGTCGACCACTTCACGGACTTCTTCCTTGGCCTCGTCGCAGCCTGCGACGTCGGCGAAAGTAACCGTGTTGTTGTTCTCGTCCATCATGCGGGCCTTGCTCTTGCCGAAGCTGAACGCCCCGCCCTTGCCGCCGCCCTGCATCTGGCGCATGAAGTAGATCCAGACGCCGATCAGCAGCAGCATCGGGCCCCAGCTGACCAGCAGGGTCATGAGGAGCGAGCCTTCTTCGCGCGGCTTGACGTCGAACTTGACGTTGTGGTCGATCAGGTCGCCCACGAGGCCGCGGTCGAGCACCGTGGCGGTCGTGCGGATCTTGCGATCGTCGTTGGTGACAGCGACGATCTCGCCGCCGCCGGCGCCCTCAGGAATGATGGCGCTCTTGATCTGGTTGTTGCGGACCTGGTCCAGAAACTCGGAATAGCTCACCGTTCCCGAGCCGACGCCACCGCGGGTGTCGAACTGCTTGAACACAGTGAACAACACCATGGCAATGACGAGCCATACGGCAACTTTGGAAAACCACTGATTGTTCAAACGAAGCTCCAGTCGAAAGCGCGTGACGGGAATATGAAATACGCGCTGAGGGTACGCAATTGCGCCCCATTTTAGGCTTTTCAAGCTGCGAAAAGCGGACATTTCCCTATAGCAGCCATAGGCTGACAAGGGTTTGCGCCCCTGGAGGGCGCTCTGCGGCAAGGTATCAATGCGTATCGAGCGCCTTCAATCCCCTGCCGATGAGGAAGGTCTCTGCCGATTTATCGCGTGACGCCTTGGGCTTGAGAGGCTTCACGACGCGGAAATTGGCCTTGAACATCTTGACCAATTCGTCATATCCGCTGCCGTGGAATACCTTGGCCACGAGCGCCCCTTCGGGCTTCATGTGGTTCTGGGCGAAGTCGATGGCCAGCTCGATCAGGTGCGCCACGCGGGCCGCATCGGCCGAGTGGATGCCCGACAGGTTGGGCGCCATGTCGGACACCACCAGGTCGGCCTTGCGGCCGGCCAGTACCGCCAGGAGCTGCTCCAGCATTGCGTCTTCGCGGAAGTCGCCCTGCAGGAAGGTCACACCTTCGATGGGCTCCATCGGCAGCAGGTCGAGCGAAACGATGGTGCCGTTGAGGTCGCCGGCCGCCGCCCCGCCCGGCGACATGCGCCGCCGCAGGTATTGGCTCCAGGCCCCCGGGGTCGAGCCGAGGTCGACCACGAGCTGGCCGGGCTTGACCAGCCCGAGCGACTCGTCGATTTCCTTGAGCTTGTAAGCCGCGCGGGCACGGTAGCCCTCTCTGGTCGCGAGCTTCACGTAGGGGTCGTTGATGTGGTCGTGAAGCCACGCCTTGTTGACTTTTTTGCTTTTGGCTTTGGTGCTCATGAGGGTGTTCGTGTACGCGTCGATAATACGGGGATGCCCGCCATTCAACTTACCCCTGCCGAGCGCAAGGTGCACCGCGCCGAAGCTCACCACCTGGATCCGATCGTCATGGTCGGTGGAGACGGGCTCACCCCTGCCGTAAAAAAAGAGGCCGACGCGGCCCTGAAGGCCCATGGCCTGATCAAGGTGCGCGTCTTCTCCGACGACCGCCTCGCCCGCGACGCCATGCTCCAGGAGCTCGCCGACGAGCTCGACGCCGCCCCGATCCAGCACATCGGCAAGCTGCTCGTGCTGTGGCGTCCGAAGCCCGAAAAAGAGCGTGTGATCGACGAAGACCGCATGCCCGGCCCGCGCGACGTGAAAATCGTCAAGTACAGCAAGCGCGGCGGCCAACGCCCTGAAATCAAGACCCTGCGCGTGCTCGGCAACCAGCGCCTCACCCCTGGCGGCACCATCAAGCGCGCCAAGGCCAAGCGTCCGCTGTCGGCCAAGAAACGCAACCAGGCGGACTGAGCTTGGTGGCAGCGCAAGGCGCCGAGCGCCATATCCTCTGCATGAAGTGGGGCACCAAGTACGGCCCCGAGTACGTCAACCGGCTCTACGCCATGGTGCGCCGCCACCTCAGCGGCGACTTCAAGTTCGTCTGCCTGACCGACGACGGCAACGGCATCCGACCCGAAGTGACGTGCCTGCCCATTCCGCCGCTCAACCTCCAACTGGCCCCGGGCCAGCGCGACGGCGCGTGGAAGAAGCTCACCACCTTCGAGCAGGACCTGCACGGCCTGCGCGGCACCGCCCTCTTCCTGGACGTCGACGTGGTGATCGTCGGCAGCCTGGACGCTTTCTTCGAGCAGCCCGGCGAGTTCCTGATCATTCACGACTACGCCCGCCCCTGGCGGCGCGAGCGGATCACGGGCAATTCATCGGTCTACCGTTTCGAACTGGGCGCCCACGCCGACGTGCTGGCGTACTTCCGCGCCAACATGGACAAGGTGCAGGCCGAATACCGCAACGAGCAGGCCTACCTGTCGGACGTGCTGCACAAGCAGGGCAAGCTGGCCTACTGGCCGGCCGCCTGGTGCCCGAGCTTCAAGTACCACGGCATTCCGACTTGGCCGACCAACTACTGGGAAGAGCCCTTCGTGCCCGAAGGCGCCCGTGTGATGGTGTTCCACGGCGAGTGCAACCCGCCCGATGCGCTGGCGGGACGGCGCAACCGCGCCTTCCGCTACATCCGGCCGGCGAGCTGGGTCGCCAAGCACTGGAAAGAGTAATTGAGCCGGAGGCCGCGGCGACATCACCTGTCGCTGCTGCCGCCCCGGTTCAGCGTGGCGCGCGAGCGGCGCCGCCCATGCGCCACAGCAGCGTGCCGGCGCACACCCACTGAACGAAATACATGCCCGTGCCCACGGCGTGCCACAGCTTGAGGTTGTCGCGCGCCACGATGCGCGGCGCCACGGCGTACTGCTGCAGCAGCGCCAGCAACAACGCCGCCAGCACCAGGAAGATGGCCGTCAGCACAGGCGGGGTCATGCCGTCGTCGGCCTTCTGGCGAAAGTGGATCAGCAGGATCAGCCCGCAGCCGATGGCAATCCAGCTTTGCGCCTCGAACAGCTGGGCGGCGAAATTGCCCGCCACCGCCGGGTTGCCGAGCTTCGCGAACAGCATCGGCACGACCAGGAAACCGATCGTGGTGAGGCTGCCCCACCACAGGGCTGCCAGCATCAGCGCGACGCGGTCTTTCATCCGATTCAGAGGTAGCGGACCGCCACGATCTCGTAGCGCTTGAGGCCGCCCGGGGCCTGCACTTCGGCCGTGTCGCCCTCTTCCTTGCCGATGAGCGCGCGCGCGATCGGGCTGGAGATGTTGATGAGGCCCAGCTTCAGGTCGGCTTCGTCTTCGCCGACGATCTGGTACTTGACGGCTTCGCCCGACTCTTCTTCCTCGAGTTCGACGGTCGAGCCGAACACCACCTTGCCGCCGGCGTCGAGTTCGCTCGGGTCGATGATCTGCGCGGCTGAGAGCTTGCCTTCGACTTCCTGAATGCGGCCTTCGATGAAGCCCTGGCGGTCCTTGGCGACTTCGTATTCGGCGTTTTCGCTCAGGTCGCCCTGGGCGCGCGCTTCGGAAATGGCATTGATGACCCAGGGACGGTCGACCGTCTTGAGCTGGTGCAGTTCGGCGCGCAGCTTTTCAGCGCCGCGCTTGGTGATGGGAATGGTGGCCATGTTGTTGGTTCTCCATAAAGCGAAACCGCCGAACGATGCCGTTCGGCGGTCGATTGGGGGGACAGATCAGACGAGATTGCGTCCGGTCAGCCGGCTCAGGATGGCGAGCGGGCTCGAATCTGGATTGTATTGCTTCGATGCGGCCAGATGAAGGGTCTGCTCGAGCATGTACTGGCCCGCCATCACGGCGTGCGAGGTCTGGTCCGAGAAGCACACCCACACCGAACCCGGCGGGAATTCGGCCTTCTCCTGTGGCGAGTTGTCCTGGTACGCCATGTCCGACTTCATGCCGTCGTGCAGTTGCAGCATCAGGTGGTCGTACTCGCTGCGGAACGACTTGGTGACGTGCAGTGCCTGCAGCAGCTTGGCCTGCCAGCGCGCATAGGGCTTGGCCCGCGGCAGGAAGCGCTTGGCGATGTCCTCGAAAGGCTCGCCCACGCGCCACACGCGCGGCGCGCCGTCGGGGTTGACGTTGGTGAACACGCGCAGGATGCGCTCGCCGTAGTTGGGCCGCGACGGAAACGCATCGACGTGCAGGCGCCGGTCGTCGGCGCGCCACGACTGCACGCGCGTCTCGACCTGGGCCGGCCGGTAGCTGGTCGGCGCCAGGCGCAAAGCCGGCGTGTAGTGCGGCAGCAGGCCATGAATGAGCTGCTGCGCCTGCGTACGGAACCGCTTCACCATCGCCGCCGTGGCACGCTGCACCGCCTCGTCACCCACGGCGCCCTTGAGCTTGCCGTGGGCGTCGAGGCTGATGTTGCGTACGTCGGGCGACAGCAGGCTGGGCGTCAGCAGGCTGCGCTCTTCAGGCCGCAGCTCGAAGCCCAGCCGCGGGAAGTACAGGACCTTGCCGGCTTCCAGTTCCGCGATCCACGCCTCGTTGGGCGCGGCCGCGTTCCAGTCCGCCAAGTCCAGTTCGACCAGCTGCGTTTCCATGATGGCGGTGCCCGATCAGGCAGCAGCCAGCTGCGCGTGCATCTCCTGCACCGAGATCACGCCCAGCTCGTCCATGAAGCCCATGCCTTCCACCGCGGCTTCGGCGCCGAAGATCGTGGTGAAGGTGGTCACACGGGCCAGCAGTGCCGAGGTGCGGATCTGCCGCGAATCGGTGATCGCGTTGCGGCGCTCTTCCACCGTGTTGATGACCAAGGCAATTTCGTTGTTCTTGATCATGTCCACGATGTGCGGACGACCTTCGGTCACTTTGTTGACCGTCTCGCAGGCGATGCCGGCGGCGCTGATGGCCGCGGCGGTGCCCTTGGTGGCGACCAGTTCGAAGCCCAGCTTGGCCAGGCCGCGTGCCACTTCGACGGCGCGCGCCTTGTCGTTGTTCTTCACCGAGATGAAGGCCTTGCCCGACTTCGGCAGGTGCGTGCCCGCGCCCAGCTGCGACTTCACGAAGGCTTCGCCGAAGGTCTTGCCCACGCCCATCACTTCGCCGGTCGACTTCATCTCGGGGCCGAGGATGGTGTCCACGCCCGGGAACTTGACGAACGGGAACACGGCTTCCTTCACGCTGAAGTACGGCGGCGTGACTTCCTTCGTGATGCCCTGCGATGCGAGCGACTGGCCGGCCATGCAGCGTGCCGCCACCTTGGCGAGCTGGATGCCCGTGGCCTTGCTCACGTAAGGCACGGTGCGCGACGCACGCGGGTTCACTTCGAGCACGTAGATGACGTCCTTGCCATCCTTTTGCTGGATGGCGAACTGCACGTTCATCAGGCCGACCACGTTCAGTGCCTTGGCCATCGCGGCGCTCTGGCGCTTCAGTTCGGCGATGGTGTCGGCGTTCAGGCTGTAGGGCGGCAGCGAGCAGGCGGAGTCGCCCGAGTGCACGCCGGCTTGTTCGATGTGCTCCATCACGCCACCGATCAGCGTGCCGCCTTCGGCGTCGCGGATGCAGTCGACGTCGCATTCGACAGCGTCGTTCAGGAAGCGGTCGAGCAGCACCGGCGAGTCGTTGCTCACCTTGACCGCTTCACGCATGTAGCGCTCGAGGTCGCGCTGCTCGTGCACGATTTCCATCGCGCGGCCGCCGAGCACGTAGCTGGGGCGAACCACCAGCGGGTAGCCCAGGGCGGCAGCCTTTTCGAGTGCTTCGGGTTCCGTACGCGCGGTGGCGTTCGGCGGCTGGCGCAGGCCCAGCTCGTGCAGCAGCTTCTGGAAGCGCTCACGGTCTTCGGCCGCATCGATCATGTCGGGCGAGGTGCCGATGATCGGCACGCCGTTGGCTTCGAGGTCGAGCGCGAGCTTCAACGGCGTCTGGCCGCCGTACTGCACGATTACGCCGAGCGGCTTTTCCTTGTCGACGATCTCGAGCACGTCTTCGAGCGTGAGCGGCTCGAAGTACAGGCGGTCGGAGGTGTCGTAGTCGGTCGACACGGTCTCGGGGTTGCAGTTGACCATGATGGTCTCGTAGCCATCTTCGCGCATCGCGAGCGCGGCGTGCACGCAGCAGTAGTCGAACTCGATGCCCTGGCCGATGCGGTTGGGACCGCCGCCGAGCACCATGATCTTCTTCTTGTCCGTCGGATCGGCCTCGCACTCGTCCTCGTAGGTCGAGTACATGTAGGCCGTGTTGGTCGCGAACTCGGCCGCGCAGGTGTCGACGCGCTTGTAGACCGGACGCACGCCCAGGGCGCGGCGCTTTTCGCGCACGGCCGTGTCGGTGGTCTTGAGTTGCTTGGCGAGGCGCCGGTCGGAGAAGCCCTTCTTCTTGAGCGCGAGCAGCGTGTCCTTGTCGATATCGTCGAGCGACTTGGTTTCCAGCTCGAGCTCGATCTTCACGATCTCTTCGATCTGCACCAGGAACCACGGATCGATCTTGGTCAGCGCGAACACTTCGTCCACGCTCAGGCCCATGGCAAAGGCATCGCCCACGTACCAGATGCGCTCGGGACCGGGCTCGCCCAGTTCCTTTTCGAGCACTTCGCGGTCCTGTGTCTTCTCGTTCAGGCCGTCGACGCCCACTTCAAGGCCGCGCAGGGCCTTCTGGAACGACTCCTGGAAGGTACGGCCCATGGCCATCACCTCACCCACCGATTTCATCTGCGTGGTGAGACGCGAGTCGGCCTGCGGGAATTTTTCGAACGCGAAACGCGGGATCTTGGTGACCACATAGTCGATCGAGGGTTCGAACGACGCGGGCGTGGCACCGCCGGTGATTTCGTTGCGCAGCTCGTCGAGCGTGTAGCCCACGGCCAGCTTGGCCGCGACCTTGGCAATCGGGAAACCCGTGGCCTTGGAGGCCAGCGCCGACGAACGCGACACGCGCGGATTCATCTCGATGACGACCATGCGGCCGTCCTTCGGGTTGATGGAGAACTGGACGTTCGAGCCACCGGTGTCCACGCCGATTTCGCGCAGCACGGCCAGCGAGGCGTTGCGCAGGATCTGGTATTCCTTGTCGGACAGCGTCTGCGCGGGGGCCACGGTGATCGAGTCGCCGGTGTGCACGCCCATCGGGTCGAGGTTTTCGATCGAGCAGACGATGATGCAGTTGTCGGCCTTGTCGCGCACGACTTCCATCTCGTACTCTTTCCAGCCGAGCAGCGACTCTTCGATCAGCAGCTCGTTGGTCGGCGAGGCTTCGATGCCGCGCTTGCAGATGGTCTCGAATTCGTCGGGGTTGTAGGCGATGCCGCCGCCGGTGCCGCCGAGCGTGAAGCTGGGGCGGATCACGGTCGGGAAGCC
The DNA here is from genome assembly GCF_033802765.1 of Variovorax sp. EBFNA2. Lineage (NCBI taxonomy): Bacteria > Pseudomonadati > Pseudomonadota > Betaproteobacteria > Burkholderiales > Comamonadaceae > Variovorax > Variovorax sp. EBFNA2. The sequence goes on along the minus strand of NZ_CP138496.1, from coordinate 3,070,699 downwards.
GAGCGTCTTCTGCACGGCCCAGGCTTCGTCCATCGTGTGGGCGATGCCCGAGCGCGCCGAACCGAGACCGATCTTGGTCATCGCGTCCTTGAACTTCAGGCGGTCTTCGGCCTTGTCGATGGCTTCGGGCGTGGCGCCGATGAGTTCGACCGGCTTGTTGGTGGCCGCGCCCGTGTACTTGTCGAGCACGCCGTTGCGCCAGAGGTCCAGCGCGCAGTTCAGCGCGGTCTGGCCGCCCATCGTCGGCAGGATCGCGTCGGGGCGTTCCTTGGCGATGATTTTCTCAACCGTCTGCCAGGTGATGGGCTCGATGTAGGTGACGTCGGCCGTGGCCGGGTCGGTCATGATCGTCGCGGGGTTGCTGTTGATCAGGATGACCTTGTAGCCCTCTTCGCGCAGCGCCTTGCAGGCTTGCACGCCGGAGTAGTCGAACTCGCAGGCCTGGCCGATGATGATCGGGCCGGCGCCGATGATGAGGATCGATTTGAGGTCTGTGCGCTTAGGCATTCTTGCTCTCCGTCTTTTCCGTCTTGTTCTTTTCCATGAGTGCCGTGAAGCGATCGAACAGGTAGCCGATGTCATGCGGGCCCGGCGAGGCTTCCGGGTGGCCCTGGAAGCAGAACGCGGGCTTGTCGGTGCGTGCCAGGCCCTGCAGCGTGTTGTCGAACAGGCTGATGTGGGTGGGGCGCAGGTTGGCCGGCAGCGACTTCTCGTCGACCGCGAAGCCGTGGTTCTGGCTGGTGATGCTCACGCGGCCGTTGTCCAGATCCTTCACGGGATGGTTCGCGCCGTGGTGGCCGAACTTCATCTTGAAGGTCTTGGCGCCCGAGGCGAGCGCCATGATCTGGTGGCCCAGGCAGATGCCGAAGGTCGGGATGCCGGTTTCGATCAGTTCCTTGACCGCGGCGATGGCGTAGTCGCAGGGCTCCGGGTCGCCGGGGCCGTTGGCCAGGAAGATGCCATCGGGCTTGAGCTTGAGCACGTCGGCCGCGGGCGTCTGCGCCGGCACCACGGTGATGCGTGCGCCGCGCTGCGCGATCATGCGCAGGATGTTCTTCTTGACGCCGTAGTCGAAGGCGACCACATGGAACTGCGGCGTGATCTGCACGCCGTAGCCAGCGCCGAGCTTCCACTCGGTTTCGGTCCATTCGTAGGTCTGCGTGACCGACACCACCTTGGCCAGGTCGAGGCCCGACATGCTCGGCACGGCCTTGGCGGCGGCGATGGCCTTGTCGATCAGCGCCTGGGTCACGGCTTCTCCAGCGGCCAGGCCCAGGATGCAGCCATTCTGCGCGCCGTGGGTGCGCAGGTGGCGCGTGAGCTTGCGGGTGTCGATGTTCGCGATGGCCACCGTGTTGCCGGACACGAGGTACTCGGTCAGCGTGGCGGTCTTGCGGAAGTTGGACGCGACGAGGGGCAGGTCCTTGATGATGAGGCCCGCGGCATGGATCTTGTCGGCTTCGATGTCCTCATCGTTGACGCCGTAGTTGCCAATGTGCGGATACGTCAGGGTGACGATCTGCTGGCAGTAGCTCGGGTCGGTGAGGATTTCCTGGTAACCGGTCATCGAGGTGTTGAACACCACTTCACCGGTCGTGGAGCCGGCGGCTCCGATCGAGTTGCCGAGAAAGACCGTGCCGTCTGCGAGCGCCAGGATGGCGGGCGGGAAACTTCCCTTGAGAGACAAAAGCACTGGGTTCTCCGGATGGTTACGGTCGCCCGGAGCCCCAGGCGCGTTGCCTGCGGACTGCTGCTTAAGGGGATTTTGGCGTTGAAGGCGGCCGGGCGACGCTGATTTGCGAGTAAGCCCCCGATTGTAGCTCGGACTGGGTGTGTTATTTGGCCTGTAGGGCCGCTCCGCTTGCGTGCAGGCAGATGGCAGCGGCCGCCGCGACGTTGAGCGACTCCTCGCCGCCCGGCTGTGCGATGCGGATGTGGTGGCTGGCCCGGGCCTCCAGCGCGGCCGAGACGCCCTGCCCTTCGTGGCCCATCAGCCAGGCGCAGGGGTGCGGCAGATCGGCCTTGTGCAGCCATTCGCCACGGTGCGAACTCGTGGCCACCAACGGCACCCGGAGTGCGTCGAGGACGTCAATATCCACGCCTTCGACCAGCCGCAGGCCGAAGTGAGCTCCCATGCCGGCGCGCAGCACCTTTGGCGCCCACAGCGCCGCCGTGCCCTTGAGCGCGATCACCTGGGTGAAGCCGAAAGCCGCCGCGCTGCGCAGGATGGAGCCGGCGTTGCCGGCGTCCTGCAGGCGGTCGAGCACCACGGTCGGGGCCTCAGGCAGGATCTCGGGCCGCTTCGGCAGGTCGAGCACGAACCCCATCGGTGCGGGCGATTCCAGGCCGCTGACCGCGCGCAGCAAGTCATCGGCGACCACTACCGTTTTGAGAGCACTTTGCACCCATTCGGCGGGCGCCGAGGGCCAGAACGCCTCTGAAAACACCGCCACCGCCGGCTTCACGCCGCGGGCCAGCGCCGCGCGACACAGGTGATCGCCCTCGAGCCAGAGCCGGCCCAGCTTGCGATAGGCGCCCGGGTCCTGTGCAAGCTTACGCAGGTCCTTGAGCAAAGGGTTGTCTCGCGAGCTGATGTGGCTCGGGCCGGTGTCGGTGGTCATGAGGGGTTCAGGGGGCGGCGCGCGGGTCGAGGCGTGCACCGAGGTTTTCGGCGGCCCCCATCACGAGCGCCACCGGCATCTCGCCGGTCACGACGGCGGCGCCCGAGGTCGCAGCGGCCGTGCGCGCCAGCGCCGCCGCCACTGGGCTGAAGGAGCGGCGATGGTGCATGCAGGCGCCATGCTGTTGAAGCGCCTCCAGGTGCTCACGCGTGCCGTAGCCCTTGTGGCCGGCAAAGCCGTAGTGAGGGAATTCGTCGTGTAGCTGCGTGCAGAGCCGGTCGCGGTGCACTTTGGCAAGAATTGACGCGGCCGAAATCGCCTTGACCCGCGCGTCGCCCTTGACGATGGCCTCGGCCAGCACGTCGAGCCGGGGCAGCCGGTTGCCGTCCACCAGCACCTTGACCGGCTTCAGTCGCAGGCCCTCGACTGCGCGACGCATCGCGAGCATCGTGGCCTGCAGGATGTTCAGGCTGTCGATCTCCTCGACCGACGCCTGCGCGATCGAGCAGCACAGCGCCTTGGCGAGGATCTGGTCGTGCAGGCGTTCGCGCTGCAGCGCCGTGAGCGTCTTGGAATCGGCCAGGCCGCGGATCGGGCGCAGGTCGTCCAGGATCACGGCCGCGGCCACCACCGGGCCGGCCAGGGGCCCGCGTCCGGCTTCGTCGACGCCCGCCATCAGGCCCGGCGCGTCCCACACGAGCGGGACCTGTTCAGCCTTCAAGAACTTTCTGGATCGCATCGGCGCAGAGTGTGGGCGTGTCGCGCTGCAATTGCACATGCAGCGCGGAAAATCTTTGTTGCAGCGCCTGCGTCTTCGCGGGCGCGTCGAGCCATTCGAGCGTGGCCTGTGCCAACGCCTCGGGCGAGGCGGCTTCCTGCAGCAGCTCGGGCACCACGAACTCGCGGCACAGGATGTTCGGCAGCCCGACCCAGGGCTGCAGCTGCTTGCGCTGCATCAGGCGCCACGAGAGCCCGTTCATGTTGTACGCGATGACCATCGGCCGCTTGAACAGCGCGGCCTCGAGCGTGGCCGTTCCGCTGGCGATCAGCGTGACGTCGCAAGCGGCGAGTGCGGCGTGCGACTGGCCATGAAGCAGCGTCACCCGCCCTGCCATACCAGCGGCCTGCAGCAGGCCTTCGACCTCGGCGCGCAGCCCCGGCAGGATCGGCGCGATGAACTGCAGCTTCGGCTTGGCCTTCTGCATCAGCGCCGCAGCGGCGAAGAAGCGGGTCGCGAGGTACCGGATTTCGGAACGGCGGCTGCCGGGCAGCAGCGCAACGACCTGCGCCTCGGGGTCCAGCTTCAGCGCGGCGCGGGCGGCCGCACGGTCGGGCGTCATCGGGATCACGTCGGCAACTGGATGGCCGACGTAGCTTGCCGCGACGCCCTGCTTTTCGAGCAGCTCGGGCTCGAACGGGAAGATGCACAACACGTGGTCGGCGGCAGCCCGGATCTTGTCGATGCGATCGGCGCGCCAGGCCCAGATCGAGGGACAGACGAAATGCACGGTCTTGATGCCCTCGCGACGCAGGCCGGCTTCGAGATCGAGATTGAAATCGGGCGCATCGACGCCGATGAACAGCTCGGGACGCTCGCGCAGCAGCCGGGCCTTGAGCTGGCGGCGGATGCCGGCGATTTCGGCGTAATGCCGCAAGACCTCGATGTAGCCGCGCACCGCGAGCTTTTCCTGTGGCCACCAACTCTGGAAACCGTGGGCCAGCATGCGCGGACCGCCGATGCCGGCGGTCTGCAGCGCAGGCCAGCGGGCTTCGAGGCCGTCGAGCAGCAGGCCCGCGAGCAGGTCGCCGGACGCTTCGCCCGCGACCAGCGCGAAGCGGCGCTGCTCGTTCGTGCTCATCGCGCCCATGTCAGCGCGCGATGCCGCGCGTTGAACTGGCGAGGAAGGCCTCCATCAGCGCAACATCGCCGACGGCCTCGGGCATTTCCGCCGCGAGCGCGGCGATGCCGGCGCGCGCCTCTTCGAGCGTCTTGCCTTGGCGGTACAGCAGGCGGTGCATCTGCTTGACCGCGGCGAGCCGCTGCGCCGAGAAATCGCGCCGGCGCAGGCCCACTTGATTGAAGCCACGCACGGCCAACGGATTGCCGTCGACCAGCATGAAAGGCGGCACGTCCTGCGAGACCGCGCTGGCAAAGCCGACCATCGCGTGCGCGCCGATCGACACGAATTGGTGGATGCCGGTCAGGCCGCCGATGGTGACCCAGTCGGCCAGGTGCACGTGGCCGGCCAGCGTCGTCTGGTTGGCCAACGTGGTGTGGTTGTCGACATGGCAGTCGTGCGCAATGTGCGTGTACGCCATGATCCAGTTGTCGTTGCCGACGGTGGTCACCCCCCCCGCCCCCGGCACGCCGAGGTTGAAGGTGCAGAACTCGCGGATCACGTTGCGATCGCCGATGGTCAGCTCGGTCGGCTCGCCCGCGTACTTCTTGTCCTGGGGAATCGCACCGAGCGACGAAAACTGGAAGATCCTGTTGTCGCGGCCGATGGTGGTGCGCCCTTCGATCACGCAGTGCGGGCCGATGGTGGTGCCCGCGTCGATCCGCACGTGCGGGCCGATCACGGTATACGGACCGACCGACACCGAGGCGTCGAGTTGGGCCTTCGGGTCGACGATCGCTGTCGAATGAACCTGGGTCATGCCTTGCAAAAAACGATGCGCCGGATCAGCTGTTGATCTGACGCATGGCGCACATCAGCGAGGCTTCGCACGCCAGCTCGCTGCCCACGAGCGCGCGGCCCTTGAACTTCGAGATGCCGGCCTTCATGCGTTCGATCTCGACTTCCAGCGTGAGCTGATCGCCCGGCTCGACAGGACGCTTGAAGCGCGCGCCGTCGATGGCCGCAAAGTAGTAGACCGTGTTGTCGTCGGGCACGATGTCCATCGAGCGGAACGACAGCAGCGCCGCCGCCTGCGCCATGGCTTCGAGCATCAACACACCCGGCATCACCGGGCGGTGCGGGAAGTGGCCGTTGAAGAACGGCTCGTTCATCGTCACGTTCTTGAGCGCCGTGATGCGCTTGCCCTTTTCCATGCTCAGCACCCGGTCCACCAGGAGAAACGGGTAGCGATGCGGCAGCAACTTGAGAATTTGGTGGATATCGAGCGTCGTGTCCGTCATGGTGTTCTGTTCCTGCATCGTCGTCATTGTTTCGAGGGGGCTTTTTCCAGCGCCTTCAGTCGTTCGCGCAGGCTGTGCAACTGCTTGAGCGTTGCAGCATTCTTTTCCCAGTTTGCATTGTCATCGATCGGAAACATGCCGGTGTACTGGCCGGCCTTGCGGATGGAGCGTGTCACCACGGTCGCCGCCGACACATGCACGCCGTCGGCCACCGTGAGGTGACCCAGCACGATGGCGCCGCCACCGAACGTGCAATTCGCACCGATGGTCGCGCTGCCGGCAACGCCGACACAGCCCGCCATGGCCGTGTGCTTGCCGACGCGCACGTTGTGGCCGATCTGGATCAGGTTATCGAGCTTCACGCCGTCTTCGATGACGGTGTCGTCGAGCGCGCCGCGGTCGATGCAGGTGTTGGCGCCGATCTCGACGTCGTTGCCGATGCGCACTGCGCCCAGCTGTTCGATCTTGACCCAGGCACCCTGGTGCGGCGCGAGGCCGAAGCCGTCGGCCCCGACCACCACGCCGGGGTGCAACAGGCAGCGCTCGCCGATGCTGCAGTCTTCGCTGACCGTGACGCGCGACTTCAGCACGGTTCCCGCACCGATGCGTGCGCCCCGCTCCACCACGCACAGCGCACCAATGCGCGCGGTGGCGTCGACCTGGGCTTCGGGATGGATCACGGCAGAGGGATGGATGCGATCGGCGTCCAGGCGCGCATGGTGCGCTTTCCACAGCTGCGTCAGCCGGGCAAAGTAGTAGTACGGGTCGGGCGTGACGATGTAGGCGCCACGCGCCGCGGCTGCCTCGCGCATGGCGGGAGACACGATGACACAGGCCGCCTTGGAGGCGGCCAGTTCCTGCTGGTATTTGGGATGGCTCAGGAAACTGAGCGCATCGGGCTGTGCATTCTGCAGCGGCGCAAGCCGCTCGATGGACAGCGTGGCATCTCCATGAAGCTCGCCCCCGAGGGCGTCAACGATGGCTCCGAGCTGCAGCGACACGCCGGTTCGCGGCGTTACTTGCCGGCCGCAGGCGCAGAGGAGCCGACCGACGCGTTCAGCGCCTTGATCACCTTGTCGGTGATGTCGTGCTTCGGATTGATGTAGATCGCTTCCTGGAGGATGGCGTCGTACTTTTCGGTTTCGGCGACCTGCTTGACCACGCGGTTGGCGCGCTCGTAGACCTGCTGGAGCTCTTCGTTCTTGCGCGCGTTCAGGTCTTCCTGGAACTCGCGGCGCTTGCGCTGGAAGTCGCGGTCCTGGTCGACCAGCGAGCGCTGGCGCGAAACGCGCTGGCTTTCCGACAGGGTCGGAGCCTCGCGCTCGAACTTTTCCGACGCCGTCTTCAGCGCTTCGCCCTGCACGGTGAGGTCCTTTTCGCGCTTGAGGAACTCGGCCTCGAGTTTGGCTTGCGCTGCCTTGGCCGGCTGCGCCTCACGCAGTACGCGGTCGGGATTCACGAAACCGATGCGAAAGCTCTCCTGGGCCTGCGCGGGCGCAGCCACCAGGGCAAAAGCGGGAATCAGGAACGCGCCGGCTGCGGCGCGAATCAATTGCTTCATTTAGAAAGACGTTCCGATCTGGAATTGGAGGCGCTGAATTCTATCCTTCGGGATCACGACGAAGCCTTGTTCATTCAGCACTTCCTTCTGGGACTTGACGGGGAAGGCATACGCAAGGCGCAGCGGGCCCAGCGGCGAGATCCAGCTGATGCCGAGGCCGACCGAGGCGCGCAACTTCTTCTGAGCCTTCCACTGCTCGTCCGTCACGTTGGGTGCACGGGAACCAAACACGTTGCCGACGTCGAAAAAGCCGTACAGGCGCAGCGTGCGGTCATTGCCGGCGCCGGGGAACGGCGTGCTCAGCTCGGCGTTGAAGATGGCCTTCTTGGTACCGCCGATGGCGGCGCCTTCGGTCTGGAGCCACAGCGGCTGGTCTCGCGGACCCAGCGAGTTCTGCTCGAAGCCACGGATCGAACCCAGACCACCGGCGTAGAAGTTCTTGAAGATCGGGTAGGTCTTGCCGCCGAAGGCCTTGGCATAGCCGACTTCGCCGTTGATCGCGAAGGTGTACTGCTTGTTGATCGCGAAGAACTGCTGGTACTGGTAGCTGGTCTTGAGGTACTTCATGTCCCCGCCCACACCCAGCTCGAGGTTGGCGCGCTGCAGTCGACCGGTGGTGGGAACCAGCGCGCTGTCGCGGCTGTCGCGACCCCATCCCACGGTCAGCGGCACGCCCCAGACGCTCTTCTGGTCGCAACCGGTAACGAACAAGCCGCTCGCGTCCTTCGCGCATTGGAAGTAGTTGAGGTACGACTGCGGCGTGGTGATGCCGGCCAGCGCCGAGCGATTCGGGTCGAACGCGTAGCGCTCCAGACCGACGCCGAAGAAGACGGTGTCGAGCTCGCTGAACGGCACGCCGAAACGGATAGCGGCCCCCTGGTTCACCAGCTTGTAGTCGCCGTCTTCGTTCGTGGAGTACGGACGCGTCGTCGTGTGGTAGACGCTGATCGTGCGCGAGATGCCGTCCTTCGTGAAGTACGGATCGGTGGTGGTCAACGACAGCGTGCGGTTGTACTTGCTGGTGTTGACTTGCACGCCCAGGAAGTTGCCCGAGCCGAACACGTTCTCCTGCGAGATGCCGAAGGTCAGTGCGACCTTTTCTGCGCTCGAGTAGCCGGCGCCCAGCTGCAGCGTGCCGGTGGGCTTCTCGGCCACGTTGACGGTCAGGTCGACCTGGTCGGGCGAACCAGGCACTTCCTGCGTCTCGACGTTCACTTCGGTGAAGAAGCCCAGGCGGTCCACGCGGTCGCGCGAGATCTTGATCTTGTCGCCGTCGTACCAGGAGGCTTCGAACTGGCGGAACTCGCGGCGAATCACTTCGTCGCGGGTCTTGTTGTTGCCGCCGACCGACACGCGTCGCACGTAGACGCGACGTGCGGGTTCGGCCTGCAGCGTCAGCGTGACGCGGTTGTTCACGCGGTCGATGTCCGGGCGCGCCTGCACACGAGCGAAGGCGTAGCCGAAGGTGCCGAAGTAGTCGCTGAAGGCCTTGGTGGTCTCGGTGACCTGCTCGCCGTTGTACGGCTCGCCGGGCTTGATCGTGATGAGCGACTTGAACTCGTCGTCGCGGCCCAGGTAGTTGCCGTCGAGCTTGATGCCCGCCACCACGAACTTCTCGCCTTCGGTGATGTTGACCGTGACGCTCAGGTCCTTGCGGTCCGGCGAAATGGCGACCTGGGTCGAATCGATGCGGAACTCGAGGTAGCCGCGCGTGATGTAGTACGAGCGCAGGGTTTCGAGGTCGGCGTTGAGCTTGGCGCGCGAGTACTGGTTCGACTTGGTGTACCAGCTCATGAAGCCGCCGCTGTCCTGGTCGAACAGGCTCAGCAGCGTCGATTCGCTGAAGGCCTTGTTGCCGACCACGTGCACTTCGCGGATGCGGGCGGACTCGCCTTCGGTCACGGTGAACGTCAGGTTCACGCGGTTGCGCTCGATGGGCGTGACGGTGGTCACGACGTTCGCGTTGTAGAGGCTGCGGCTCACGTACTGGCGCTTAAGCTCCTGCTCGGCGCGGTCGGCCAGCGCCTTGTCGAACGGGCGGCCGTCGGCCAGCCCGATTTCACGCAGCGCCTTCTGCAGCGCCGCCTTGTCGAATTCCTTGGCGCCGACGAAGTCGACGTCGGCAATCGTGGGCCGCTCTTCGACGATCACCACCAGCACGTTGCCGTTGACGTCGATGCGGACGTCCTTGAACAACCCCAGGTCGAACAGCGCGCGGATCGCGGCCGAGCCGCGTTCGTCGCTGTAGGTGTCGCCCACACGCAGGGGCAGCGATCCGAAGATCGTGCCGGCCTCGACGCGTTGCAAGCCTTCGACGCGAATATCGCGCACCGTGAAAGGCTCGACGGCCCAAGCGGCCGTGGCCGCCAGCGTGCTGGCCACCACCGCGGCAACGCTACGCAGGCGAAAGCGACTGAAGTTTGTGTTCATCTGTGAATTGGGCCGGCACGGAAAGGGCCGGCAGAAAGTTAACCAAAGAGCCGCGTGACGTCGTTGAAGAGTGCGACCGACATCATCACCAGCAGCAAAGCGACACCGCCGCGCTGCAGCCGTTCCATCCAGGCGTCGGAGACGCTTTTCCCGGTCAGGCCCTCCCAAAGATAATACATCAGGTGCCCCCCATCGAGGACCGGCAGCGGCATCAGGTTGAGCACCCCGAGGCTCACGCTGATGAGCGCGAGAAAGACCAGGTACTGCGTCAAACCGAGGCTGGCGGACTTGCCGGCGTAATCAGCAATTGTTAAGGGACCGCTCAGGTTCTTGATTGACGCCTCGCCGATCAGCATCTTGCCCATCATGCGAACCGTGAGCGCCGACACCTCCCAGGTGCGCACCACGCCACGCCAGACGCCGTCGATGACGCCCTGGCGCACCGTGACCATCTCGGGCGGCGCACCCACGTAGGCGCCGATGCGCGCGACCTTGGCGGCGCCCTCTTCGCGCACTTCGGGCTTGACCTCGAGCGAGAGCGGCTGGCCGTCGCGCTGGAGCTGCCAGGTCTGCGTACGCGCCTGCCCGGTGGCATCGACCGAGGCGCGGATGACCTCGCGCAGCTGCTGCCCATCGAGGATGGGGGTGTCGCCGATGGCAAGGACCAAGTCGCCGTTGCGAAGGCCGGAACGCTCGGCCGCGCTTCCAGCCATGACCTCGCCGATCTCGGGACGGGTCAGCGGTGCGACCACGCCGATCTTGCGGAACATCTGTGGATCGGCGTCCTTGGCCTCCATCCGGCTCAGAGGCAGGACCAGCTGGCGGCCGGGCCGACCGCCCTCGCCCGCCACTTCGAGCGTGAGGTCGCGGCCGTCGAGCGCGCCGCGCGTCATGCGCCAGCGCAGGTCTTCGAAGGACTGCACCGGCGACAGATCGCCGTCGAAACCGGCCTGGGTGATGTGCTCGCCGCCGCGCAGGCCCGCCGCTTCGGCCAGCGATGCCGCCACCGGTCGCCCCAGCTTGGCCACAGGCTCGTCGACGCCGATCCAGTTGACCGCCGTGTACAGCACAACCGCCAGCAGCAGGTTGGCGATCGGGCCGGCGGCCACGATGGCCGCACGCGAGCGCAGCGGCTGGGTGTTGAAGGCGCGGTGTCGCTCCTCGGGTGCAACCGGGCCTTCGCGCTCGTCGAGCATCTTGACGTAGCCACCGAACGGAAAGGCGCCGATGACGAATTCGGTCTGCTGCCCCGGGTGCTGGCGCTTGGGCTGCCAGCGCAGAAGGGCCTTGCCGAAGCCGACCGAGAAGCGCTCTACTTTGACGCCGCAAGCGACGGCGACGCGGTAGTGGCCGTATTCGTGGACCGCGATGAGAACGCCGAGAGCGACCACAAAAGCTATGACGGTGAGCATCAGGGTCCTCTGCGCTGTAGGGAATCAGGCCGCGAAACGTGCCGCGGCGGCGTTGGCCGCCTCGCGGGCGCTGGCGTCGAGCGCCAGCAGGTCGGCCAGCGATGCCGGCTTGGAGGGCAAGACCGCCTCCAAAGTTTCCAGGTTGACCGCATGAATGCGATCGAAACGCAGGCGCCGGTCGAGAAAGGCGGCCACGGCCACCTCGTTGGCCGCATTCAGCACTGCCGTGGTGCCCGAGGCGGCACGCAGGGCGTGCCACGCCAAGCCCAGACCGGGGAAGAGCGCCGGATCGGGCGCGTCGAAGGTCAGCGAACCCATCTGGCGGAAATCGAGCCGCGCCGCCCCGCTCTCGATGCGCTCCGGCCAGGCTAGGCCGACCGCGATCGGCACGCGCATGTCAGGCGTGCCGAGCTGGGCGATGACCGAGGCGTCGGTGAACTGCACCATCGAATGGACCACGCTCTGCGGGTGGATGACGACCTCGATCTGCTCCGGCGTCACGCCGAACAGGTGGCGCGCCTCGATCACCTCGAGCGCCTTGTTCATCATCGTGGCCGAGTCGACCGAGATCTTGCGGCCCATGACCCAATTGGGGTGGGCGCAGGCCTGCTCGGGCGTCACGGCGCCGAGCGTGTCGGGGGCGCGGGTGCGGAACGGGCCGCCCGACGCCGTCAGGATGATCTTGTCGATGCGCCGCGCCCAGGTGGACGGGTCTTCGGGCAGCGACTGGAAGATGGCCGAATGCTCGCTGTCGATGGGCAGCAGCGTGGCACCGCCCTCCTGCACCGTGCGCATGAACAGCTCGCCGCCGACGACCAAGGCTTCCTTGTTGGCCAGCAGCAGGCGCTTGCCGGCGCGCGCGGCGGCCAGGCACGGCGCGAGGCCGGCTGCACCGACGATGGCGGCCATCACGGCATCGACTTCGTCGTCGGAAGCTATTCTTTCGAGAGCGTCGTCGCCCAGCAGGACGCGGGTTGCAAGGTTGTTCTGCTTGAGCTTTTCAGCCAGCAGCGCGGCATGCGGCGCGCTCGCCATGACGGCGAAGCGCGGCGAGAAGCGCGCGCATTGGGCCAGCAGTTCGTCGACCTTGGTAGCAGCCGACAGCGCGAACACCTCGAAGCGCTCGGGGTGACGGGCGATGACGTCGAGCGTGCTGACACCGACCGAACCGGTCGAGCCGAGCACCGTGACACGTTGTTTGGAAGTGCTCACAGGAAAGCCAGCATCATGGCGATGGGAAGTGCCGGCAAGAGGGCATCCACGCGGTCGAGAACGCCGCCGTGGCCCGGCAGCAGGCGGCTGCTGTCCTTGGCGCCGGCGCTGCGCTTGATGAGCGATTCGACCAGGTCGCCGACGACGCTCATCGCCGCCAGGAACACCGCCCCGATCAGCAGCAGCCACCAGCCGCGCTCATGCAGGCGGGTGTACAGGCTGGGCACCGTGGCGCCCAGGCTCTTGTCGGCCCAGACCCAGGCGAATGCCAGCACGATGACGCCGGCCATGCCGCCCCAGACACCTTCCCAGCTCTTGCCGGGACTGATGGCGGGCGCCAGCTTGGCGCGCGTGAATTTCAAGCCGAAGGCGCGGCCGGAGAAATAGGCGAACACGTCCGCCACCCAGACCAGCACCAGAATGGACAGCAGAAAGTTGATGCCGACCATGCGCGCCTGCACCGCCGCGAGCCACGCGACCCACAGAGCCAGCAGGCCGCCCACCAGCCGCAGCCCGCGCGGAATGCGCGGCCAGCCAGGTACCGCGACGCGCAGCAGCGCCGCACCGCCGAGCACCCAAGCCGCGCTGGCCAGCGTCCACATCAGGAACAGGCGCTGCTCCAGCAGGCCCAGCCACCACGACAGCCCGCACAGCGCCACCATCTCGGCGCCCAGGAACAGCGACATGCCCTGCCCGTAGCCATTGAGGCGCCCCCACTCCCATGCAGCGGCGCCAATCAGCACCAGCATCACGCAGGCGAAAGGGATGTAGTTCCGGTAGAACAGCGCTGGCAGCAAGATCGCGAGCAGCACGATCGCCGTGAGGATGCGTTGTTTGAGCATGCGGAAGGTGGTGTCGGGCCGTGTCAGGCCGCGGAAGCCGAAACCTGCGCCGAGGTCTGGCCGAAGCGACGCTCGCGACCCTGGAACGCAGCGATGGCCTCGTCCAGTGCGGCTTCGTCGAACTCGGGCCAGAGCTTGTCGCTGAAGAACAGCTCGGCGTAGGCACTTTGCCAAAGCAGGAAATTCGACAGCCGCTGCTCCCCGCCCGTGCGGATGAACAGGTCGGGGTCGGGCACGTGGGCCAGCGCCATGGCGCGATCGAGGTTCATCTCGGTCATGGGCAGGCCCTGCTCGGCAAGCTTGGCCGCAGCGCGCGCGATGTCCCAGCGTCCGCCGTAGTTGAAGCAGATGTTGAGAATCAGACGCGTGTTGTGGGCCGTGGTCTGCTCGGCCGACACGAGGCCGGCCACCATCTTGTCGGACAGACCGGCGCGTTCGCCGACAAAATGCAGCCGCACGCCATCGGCGTTGAGGCGCGGCACTTCGCGCGCCAGCGCCCCGACCATCAGTTGCATCAGGCCGGAAACTTCTTCAGGCGGACGATTCCAGTTCTCCGAGGAGAACGCAAACACCGTGAGCACGCCCACGCCTCGGTCGGCGCAGGCCTTGACGCAGCGCCGCAGCGACTCCACGCCCTGCTTGTGCCCCGCCACGCGAGGCAGAAAGCGCTTGGTGGCCCACCGGCCGTTGCCATCCATGACGATGGCAACGTGGTGCGGCGGGGTCGTCGTTTGCGGCGAGGAGGCCATGCGGAGCCTCAAACGGCCATGATCTCCGCTTCTTTCGCGGTGACCAGACGGTCGATTTCCGCGATGTGCTTGTCGGTGACCTTCTGGATGTCGGCTTCGGCGCGCTTCTGGTCGTCCTCCGAGGCCAGCTTGTCCTTGACGAGCTTCTTGACCGCTTCGTTCGCGTCACGGCGCAGGTTGCGCGTGGCGATCTTGGCGCTTTCGCCTTCGTTGCGGACCAGCTTGGTCATTTCCTTGCGGCGCTCTTCACTCATGGCGGGCAGCGGCACGCGGATCAGGTCGCCCATCGAAGCCGGGTTCAGGCCCAGGTCGCTTTCGCGGATGGCCTTCTCGATCTTGGCGCCCATGCCCTTTTCCCAGGGCTGGACGCTGATGGTGCGCGAGTCGAGCACCGACACGTTGGCCACCTGGCTCAGCGGTACTTGCGAGCCGTAGTAGTCGACATGGATCGAGTCGAGCAGCGCCGAGTTGGCACGGCCCGTACGGATCTTGGTGAGGTTGTTCTGGAAGGCGGCGAGCGACTGGTTCATCTTCGCGTCGGCCGCACTGCGAATGTCTGCAATGGTCATCTCATTTACTCCTAGGCATGCACCAGCGTGCCCTCGTCCTCGCCCATCACGACGCGCTTGAGGGCGCCGTTCTTGAGGATCGAGAACACCTTGATCGGCAACTTCTGGTCGCGGCACAGCGCGAAGGCCGTGGCGTCCATGATGCCGAGATTCTTGGCGATCGCCTCGTCGAAACTCAACGTGGCGTAGCGGGTGGCATGGGGGTCGATTTTCGGATCGGCCGTGTACACGCCGTCCACCTTGGTCGCCTTGAGCACCAGCTCGGCGCCGATTTCGGCACCGCGCAGCGCGGCGGCCGTGTCGGTTGTGAAGAAGGGGTTGCCGGTACCGGCAGCGAACACCACGACCTTGCCCTCTTCGAGGTACTGCAGGGCCTTGGGGCGCACGTAGGGCTCGACCACCTGCTCGATGGCAATGGCGGACATCACGCGGGCCACGAGACCCTGCTTGTCCATCGCGTCGGCGAGGGCCAGCGAGTTCATGACGGTGGCCAGCATGCCCATGTAGTCGGCCGTGGCGCGGTCCATGCCGACGGAGCCTCCCGCGACACCGCGGAAGATGTTGCCGCCGCCGATCACGACCGCCACCTGGACGCCCATGTGCACGACCTCGGCCACCTCTTGGACCATGCGCACGATGGTGGCGCGGTTGATGCCGAAGGCGTCATCGCCCATCAGTGCCTCACCCGACAGCTTCAACAAGATTCGCTTGTGGGCTGGGCGGGCATCAGACATGGGCATTTTCCTTAGAGGGTTGGCGAGGGCGAGTGTAAAACGTGGCGGTGAAAAAGCGGCGGCACGCTGTCGCGCACCGCCGCTTGGAGGCCAGCCGGATCAGGCGGCAGCCTTGGCAGCAGCGACTTGGGCAGCGACTTCGGCAGCGAAGTCGTCGACCTTCTTCTCGATGCCTTCGCCAACCACGTACAGGGTGAAGCCCTTGATCGTGGTCTCGGCGGCCTTGAGCATCTGCTCGACGGTCTGCTTGTCGTTCTTCACGAACGGCTGGTTGTGCAGCGAGACTTCCTTGAGGTACTTCTGCACGCCGCCTTCGATGCGCTTGGCAACGATGTCGGCCGGCTGCGGCTTCTTGCCTTCGGCTTCGGCAACCTTGCGGTCTTCTTCGGCCTTGCCAGCGGCCACGGCGCGCTCTTTTTCGATCAGGTCGGCGGGCACATCGGATGCCTGGACGGCGACCGGCTTCATGGCGGCGATGTGCATCGCGACGTCCTTGGCCGAGGTGTCGTCACCTTCGAATTCGACCATCACGCCGATGCGCGTGCCGTGCAGGTACGACGCCAGCTTGCCGTTGCCGGCGAAGTGCTTGAAGCGGCGGAAGCTCATGTTCTCGCCGATCTTGCCGATCAGGCCCTTGCGCACGTCTTCGAGCGTGGGGCCGAAACCGTCCTGCTCGTAGGCCAGCGCACCCAGCGCAGCCATGTCGGCGGGGTTGTTCTTGGCGACCAGCATCGCGGCAGCGTTGGCCATGGCCAGGAAGCTGTCGTTCTTGGTGACGAAGTCAGTTTCGCAGTTGATTTCGATCATGCCGCCGGCAGCGCCGTCGACAAAAGCCGTGACCACGCCTTCAGCGGTGATGCGGCCCGACGCCTTGCCCGCCTTGTTGCCGAGCTTGATGCGCAGCAGCTCTTCGGCCTTTTCCATGTTGCCGTCGGCCTCCGTCAGGGCCTTCTTGCATTCCATCATGGGCGCATCGGTCTTCGCGCGCAGTTCGCCGACCATGCTTGCGGTGATTGCAGCCATTTGTGTATCTCCGTAAATCCAAAAATCAAGTTAAAAAAAAGGGGCACCAAAGCCCCTTCTTCAGGCTCGCGAGAGCACCAATCAGGCCGAAGCGCCTTCTTCGACTTCGACGAATTCGTCGCCATTGCCTTCGGCAACGGCCTTGACCACGTCACCGCCGGCGCTGTTGCGGCCTTCGATGATGGCGTCGGCGATGCCGCGGGCGTACAGCGTGACAGCCTTCGACGAGTCGTCGTTGCCAGGGATCACGTAGTCGATGCCTTCAGGCGAGTGGTTGGAGTCAACCACGCCGATCAGCGGAATGCCGAGCTTCTTGGCTTCGGCCACGGCGATCTTGTGGAAGCCCACGTCGATCACGAAGATGGCGTCGGGCAGCGCAGCCATGTCCTGGATGCCGCCGATGTCCTTCTCGAGCTTCGCGATTTCGCGCGAGAACGTGAGCTGTTCTTTCTTGCTCAGGCTGTCGAGGCCGGCTTCTTGCTGGGCCTTCATGTCCTTCAGACGCTTGATCGAGGTCTTGACGGTCTTGAAGTTGGTCAGCATGCCGCCGAGCCAGCGGGTGTCAACGAAAGGCACGCCGGCGCGGCGAGCTTCTGCCGCCACGATTTCACGAGCTTGACGCTTCGTGCCGACCATCAGGATCGTGCCGCGGTTGGCCGTGAGTTGCTTGGCGTACTTCATCGCATCCTGGAACATCGGGAGCGACTTTTCCAGGTTGATGATGTGAATCTTGTTGCGGTGACCGAAGATGAACGGAGCCATCTTGGGGTTCCAGAAGCGGGTTTGGTGACCGAAGTGGACACCGGCTTCCAGCATTTCGCGCATGGTGGTCGACATTGAATTTACTCCAAAGGTTGGGTCTAAAATCCAGCCCGTTTTGCGCCCCTTCGACGGGGTCGCAACACCTTGATTGGGCCGGTTTGCGGATGTGCTTGACTGGCGGCGACAAAACTGTCGCATAACCAGCGAAACCCAGAGAGTATAGCACGGCGGCCACGCCCTCCTCCCTCGAACCGAGCCGTTCCAAGGTACCCTCGA
Organism: Variovorax sp. EBFNA2; assembly: GCF_033802765.1. Taxonomy (NCBI): domain Bacteria; kingdom Pseudomonadati; phylum Pseudomonadota; class Betaproteobacteria; order Burkholderiales; family Comamonadaceae; genus Variovorax; species Variovorax sp. EBFNA2. The sequence goes on along the minus strand of NZ_CP138496.1, from coordinate 3,053,369 downwards.
AGCCATGAACGACCTTCACGCCACCCGTCTCACCCTTCTGGCTGGCGATTCAGATGCGCGCACCGAAATGGAGCGCGCCATCGCCCTCTCCGAATCCCCGGCCTGCGCCTACGTTTTCACCCGCACGATGTTCGACGAGGCGCGCACGGCCGCCGCCGTGTCTGCACCCGAAAGTCGCCTCGCCGGGCTCGCCTTCACCAGCAAAGACCTGTTCGACGTCGCCGGCCAGCCGACACCCGCCGGTTCAGCCGTGCTCGCGCATGCGCCCGCCGCTCCGGCCGATGCGCTCGCAGTGGCACGACTGCGCGCCGCCGGTGGCGTGCTGACCGGACGCACCAACATGACGGAGTTCGCGTTTTCCGGCGTCGGCGTCAACCCGCACCACGGCACGCCGACCAACGTGAGCGACACCGCCACGCCGCGCATTCCAGGCGGCTCGTCGTCCGGCGCGGCGATCTCGGTGGCGAGCGGCGCGGCCTTCATCGGTCTGGGCTCCGACACCGGCGGCTCGATCCGCATTCCGGCTGCACTGAACGGCATCGTCGGCTTCAAGAACACCGCCCGCCTCACGCCGGCCGACGGCGCCCTGCCGCTGTCGACCACGCTCGACACCGTCTGCGCCATGACCCGCTCGGTGCGCGACGCCATCACCGCGCACGAAATCCTCTCGGCGCGTCAGGTCACGCCCGGCTCGGTGCCGCTGTCGGCCTACCGGCTGGCCGTGGTGAAGAACGTCTTCCTCGACGACGTCGAGCCCGTCGTCGCCGCTGCTTTCGAACGCACTCTCGCCGCGCTGCGCGCCACGGGCGCACACGTCCAGGAAATCACGCTGCCCGAATTGGCCGACCTGCAGGCCATCAACGCCACCGGCGGCTTCTCGGCGGCCGAGTCGTACGCCTGGCACCGGCTGCTGCTGGAGCGCAGCGGCGCCGGCTACGACCCGCGCGTGGCGCAGCGCATCCTGCGCGGCGCCGGCATGAAGGCGCACGAGTACATCGACCTGATCCACGCCCGCCGCGACTGGATCGCCCGCGTCGAAAAGGCGCTGGCGCCGTTCGACGCCGTGCTGTCGCCGACCGTGCCGATCACGGCACCGTCCATCGCCAGCGTGGCGCCGGGCGCCGAGCGCGACGACGCGTTCTTCCGCGTCAACGCGCTGCTGCTGCGCAACCCGTCGATCATCAACATGCTCGACGGCTGCGCCATCTCGCTGCCCTGCCACGTCGCCGGCGAATTGCCGGTCGGCCTGATGCTGTGGCACGCCGCGATGCACGACGATGCCGTGCTCGCAGTGGCACTCCAGGCCGAACGCGCGCTACAGAAATAACAGCTGTCACCGCCCGACCCGCGGGCGTCAGCCGCCTCTTTTATCTAGAACATTTCAATGAAAATCGCGATCGTGGGCGCCGGCATCGTCGGCGTCACCACCGCCTGGGAACTGGTTTCCGACGGTCATGAAGTGACCGTGTTCGAGCGCCGCGGCGCCGCCGCCGAAGAGGCCAGCTTTGCCAACGCCGGCGTGGTGGCCCCCGGCTACGTCACGCCGTGGGCCGCACCAGGCATGCGCGGCAAGGTGCTGCGCTCGCTGCTGTCCTCGCACGGCGCGATCAAGCTGCGCTGGCCGCTGAGCACGCGCGACCTCGGCTGGATGTCGCGCTGGCAGAAGGCCTGCAAGCTCGAAACCTACCTGGCCAACCGCGCCCGCATGCAGCGGCTGGCCTTCTACAGCCGCACCCGGCTGCACGCGGTGACCGAAGCGCGCGAGCTGAGCTACGAACGCAGCGACGGCTACCTGGTGCTGCTGCGCTCCAAGCGCGAGAAAAAACTGGTGCAGCCCGGGCTCGAGGTGCTGCGGTCGGCCGGCAGCGTGTTCCGCGAGATCGACGCCGACGAGGCCCGCCTGATCGAGCCCGCGCTCAACCCCGACACCCCACTGGCAGGCGCCATCCACCTGCCGGAAGACGAGGTCGCGAACTGCCGCCAGTTCGCGCTGCTGCTCAAATGGGAGGCCGAGGCGCTGGGTGCACAGTTCCATTTCAACTGCGACATCGCACCGCTGAGCCGCGCGGCGCCCACCGCGCTGACGCTCGCCAGCGGCTCGGACGCGCTGCAGTTCGACGCCATCGTGGTGTGCGCCGGCCTGTCGTCCGCCGCGCTGCTGCGTCCGCTGGGGCTGCGCATTCCGCTGGCGCCGGTCTACGGCCACTCGGTCAGCGCACCGGTGCGCGAGCCGCTCAACGCGCCGCGCAGTGCGGTGATGGACGAGCGCTACAAGGTCGCGATTTCCCGCCTGGGCCAACGCGTGCGTGTGGCCGGCAGCGCCGAGATCGGCGGCTCGCCGGACGCCATGAGCCCGGCCGCGATCCAGACGCTCTACAAGGTGCTGCACGACTGGTTTCCGGGGGCGGCCACGCTGCAGTCGGGCATTCAGCAGTGGAAAGGTGCGCGGCCGATGCTGCCCGACGGCCCACCGGTGCTGGGCGCCAGCGGCATTCCCGGCGTATGGCTCAACCTGGGCCACGGTTCGAGTGGCTGGGCGCTGTCGTGCGGCAGCGCGCGCGTGCTCGGCGACCTGATCGGCGGACAAGACCCCGGCATCGACCTCGAGGGCCTGGGGATCGAACGACTCAGTCTTTAGGGCCCCAGCGGCGCAGTTGCTCGGGGCTTGCCGGCTTTTCCGTCGGCAGTTTGGGGCGGGGCGCGAACCGCTGGGCGATCAACCCCAGAACAGCTGGCGCAATCAGCCCGAAGAACACCAGCACCAGCAGGTCCACGCCCAGCATCAGCCACTGCGTGCCGGACCCCGCCTCCACCGGCACGTCGAGCCACCGGATCACGCCGAGCCCATAACCCACGCCCAGAGCCCAGGCGACATCGCGCAGCGGCACCCGATGCAACACCTCGGCCAGCAGAAACAACCCCCACACCGCGATCAGCAGCCCGAGCGCCCAGGCCGCGCCAGCGATCATCGCGGCGGCCGTGCCGATGAAGCCGGCAATGCACGCCAGCAGCAGAACCAGCAGCCAGCCGAAGGTCTTGAGCATCATCGGCCGATGATAGGAGGCGCAGCGTCGGCGGCACAATGGATCGATGCATCGCATCACGTCCGCCAGCGCCGCCGATCTGTTCGACATCGCCGCCACGCGCCGCATCGAGCAGGCCGCGGCCTCCGCCCTGCCCCCTCATACGCTGATGCAGCGTGCAGGCCTCGCGGCGGCACGGCTCGCAATGGCGCTCGCGCCGCACGCGCGAACGATCTGGATCGCCTGCGGCCCCGGGAACAACGGCGGCGATGGTTTTGAAGCTGCGGCGCAGTTGCGGCACCGAGGCTTCTTTCCGGTCGTCACTTTCGTGGGCGAAGAAAGTCGGTTGCCACCGGATGCGAAGGCCTCGCTGCAGCGCGCGCGGGATGCGGGCGTCACCTTCGCTTCGGAGCCTCCATCGAGCTTCGAACTGGCGATGGATGCGCTGCTCGGGATCGGGTCGACACGACCGCCCTCGGGCACCATGGCCGAATGGCTCGCGCAAATGCACGCGGGCACGCAACCGGTGCTCAGCCTCGACGTGCCCTCGGGCCTCGATGCCGACACCGGCAAGCTGGCCTCTCACGTTGATCACGCGCCGGCATCGGCTCGCGCCACCCTCACATTCCTCACACTGAAACCCGGCCTGTTCACGGCCCAAGGCCGCGACGCGACCGGCAAGGTGTGGTTCGATGATCTGGGCTGCAGCGCTTTCATCCGTGAGCGACCGACAGCCCGCCTTGCAGGCGCGCCCGACATTCGGCCGCGCACCCACGCTTCGCACAAGGGCAGCTACGGCGATGTCGCGGTGATCGGCGGCGCCTCGGGCATGGCCGGCGCCGCACTGCTGGCCGGCTCGGCCGCCCTCCATGCGGGCGCAGGACGCGTGTTCGTCGGATTGCTCGATCCCCGCGCGGCGCCGGTCGACACCTCGCAGCCCGAGCTGATGCTGCGCGACGCCCATGCGCTGGACCTCGCGGGCATGACGGTCGTGTGCGGCTGTGGTGGCGGCGACGCCGTGCGCGAGCTGCTGCCGCGCGTGCTGTCGACGGCCGCCGCGCTGGTGCTCGACGCCGACGCACTCAACGCGATCGCCGCCGATGCATCACTTCAAACGCAACTGATCGCGCGAAGCCAGACCGGGGCACCCACCGTGCTCACGCCGCATCCATTGGAGGCCGCCCGCCTGCTCGGCGATACGACAGGCGGCGTGCAGGCCAACCGCCTGGCTGCGGCCCGCGCGCTCGCGTCGCGCTTCGGTGTTGTGACGGTCCTCAAGGGCTCCGGAACGGTGATCGCCGATGCGGGCGACGCGCCGCCAGTCATCAACCCGACCGGCAACGCCCGCCTTGCCACTGCAGGCACAGGCGACGTGCTCGCTGGCATGATCGGCGCGGCGCTCGCGATGCGCCGCCCCGCGTTCGAAGCAGCCTGCGAAGCCGTCTGGCAGCACGGCCACATCGCCGACACGTGGCCGGCCGATGCGGCCCCGCTCACGGCAGGCGCACTGGCCCGCCGCGCGCCCGACTGAGCGCAGGGCTTAGCCGCGCCCGACGAAGGGCATCTTCGTCGCCATGATGGTGTGGAAGAGCACGTTGGCTTCCAGCGGCAGGTTCGCCATGTAGAGCACCGACTGGCCGACGATCTTCACGTCGATCAGCGGCTCGATTGCGAGTTCGCCGTTGGCCTGCGGCACGCCGGTGGCCATGCGTGCGGCCAGTTCGGTCATGGCATTGCCCACGTCCACCTGCCCCACCGCGATGTCGTACTTGCGACCGTCGAGCGAGGCGGTCTTGGTCAGCCCTTCGACTGCGTGCTTGGTAGAGGTGTAGGCCGCCGAATTCGGCCGCGGCGTGGTTGCCGAGATCGACCCGTTGTTGATGATGCGGCCGCCGCGCGGCGTCTGCGCCTTCATCGTGCGGAAGGCCTGCTGGATGCAGAAGAACATGCCGGTGAGGTTGATGTCGACCACGCCCTTCCACTGCTCGGGCGTCCAGTCCTCGAACGGGCCCGGCGGGTTGCCCACGCCGGCGTTGTTGAACAGCAGGTCGACGCGTCCGAAGCGCTCGACTGTGGCACCGAACAGCGCCTGTACCGAGTCGGCATTGGCCACGTCGGTGGGCACCGCGAAGGCGCGCGCACCCGCGGCCGATTCTTCTGCCACCTGCTCCAGCGGCTCGAGGCGACGCCCCGCAAGGGCCACGCTCCAGCCGTCAGCCAGCAAGGCCAGCGCGGCCGCACGGCCGATGCCCGACCCGGCGCCCGTGACGATCGCGATGCGGCCCTTGTTGTTTTCCACGCTCATGCTTCATGTCTCCTTTTCAGCTGGTCCATACACACGGTAAACACGTAGTGTGCACGGCGCATCTCATCCGCGGCGGGGCTTGCGCCCCTTGCCCTGCATCTTGTTGGCGGCTTTCTTCACCGCCGACTTGAAGGCCTGCATCGCCGATTGCGGGCCGGCGGGCGCCACGGCAGCGCCGCCGCCGCCGTGCTCCGACCGTGACTCGCCACCGGCCTCCGCCTTGTGGCGGGCGCTTCGCTTGGTCGACGCCTTCACCGGTGCGCTGCCTTTGTCCTTCATGGCGCGCGAGGTCAGGTCTTCGCCTTCGCGCACGAGGCGGAAGTCGATCTTGCGACCATCGAGGTCGACGCGGCTCACCTGCACCCGCACCCGCGTGCCGATGGCATAGCGGATGCCGGTGCGCTCGCCGCGCAGCTCCTGGCGCATCTCGTCGAATTTGAAGTACTCGCCGCCGAGCTCGGTGATGTGGACCAGGCCCTCGACGTACATCGCATCGAGCGTGACGAAGATACCGAAGGTGGTGGCCGCCGTGACCACGCCGCCGTACTCCTCGCCAAGGTGCTCGCGCATGTACTTGCACTTGAGCCAGGCCTCGACGTCGCGGCTGGCCTCGTCGGCGCGGCGCTCGTTGGCGCTGCAATGCAGGCCTGCCGCTTCCCATGCCAGCACTTCCTTGGTCGGTGCGATCGTGGCTTTTTGCGGCTTGGTCGTTGGCGCTTTCACACGCGAAGCCAGGCGCTTGGCCAGCTTGGCATGCGCCTCACCCGGCGTCGGCAGCATCGGCAACTGATAGCGCGTCTTGCCGAGGATCGCCTTGATCACGCGGTGCACCAGCAGGTCGGGGTAGCGACGGATCGGGCTCGTGAAGTGCGTGTAGGCCTCGTAGGCCAGGCCGAAGTGGCCGCTGTTGAACGGCGTGTAGATCGCCTGCTGCATCGAGCGCAGCAGCATGGTGTGGATCTGCTGCGAGTCGGGACGTTCCTTGGTGGCTTCGGCAATCGCCTGGAACTCGCCGGGGCGCGGATCATCGGTGATGCTCAGGCCCACGCCCATGGCCTTCAGGTAGCCGCGCAGGATTTCCTTCTTCTCGGGCGTCGGGCCTTCGTGCACGCGGAACAGGCCCGGGTGCTTGCCTTCGGCGATGAAGTCGGCGCTGCAGACGTTGGCGGCGAGCATCGCCTCTTCGATGATCTTGTGCGCCTCGTTGCGCGTGCGCGGCACGATCTTCTCGATGCGGCCGGCGTCGTCGCAGATGATCTGCGTCTCGGTGGTTTCGAAATCGACCGCACCACGCTTGCCGCGCTGCTTGAGCAGGGCCCTGTAGACGTCGGCAAGATTCAGCAGGTCCTTGACGCGGTCCTTGCGCTTGGCGGCTTCGGGGCCGCGCGTGTTGCCAAGGATGGCTGCGACTTCGGTGTACGTGAAGCGCGCATGGCTGAACATCACGGCCGGGTAGAACTGGTAAGCGTAGATCTCGCCATCGGCCGCAACCAGCATGTCGCACACCATGCACAGGCGCTCGACCTCGGGGTTGAGCGAGCACAGGCCATTCGATAGCTTCTCGGGCAGCATCGGAATCACGCGGCGCGGGAAGTAGACGCTGGTGGCGCGGTCGTAAGCATCGATGTCGATCGCCGAGCCGGTGTGCACATAGGCGCTCACGTCGGCGATGGCCACCAACAGGCGCCAGCCCTTGCCGCGGCCCACCTTCGCGGGCTCGCAGTACACGGCGTCATCGAAGTCTCGGGCGTCTTCGCCATCGATCGTGACGAGCGGCACGTCGGTGAGGTCGATGCGGCCCTTCTTGTCGGCGGGGCGCACCTTCTCGGGCAGGGCCTTGGCCTGCGCCAGGCACTCCGCGGAAAACTCATGCGGCACGCCGTACTTGCGCACGGCGATCTCGATCTCCATGCCGGGGTCGTCGATCTCGCCCAGCACTTCTCTCACGCGGCCCACGGGCTGGCCGAACAGTGCCGGCGGCTCGGTGAGCTGGACGACCACGACCTGGCCCACCTTGGCGGGGCCAGTGGCGCCCTTCGGAATCAGGACGTCTTGGCCGTAGCGCTTGTCTTCCGGTGCAACGAGCCAGATCCCGCCTTCATGCAGCAAGCGGCCGATGATCGGCTGCTCGGGTCGCTCGACGATCTCGACCACGCGCCCTTCGGGGCGGCCGCGTCGGTCCTGTCGCACGATCCGCGCCTTGACGCGATCCTTGTGCAGCACCGCGCGCATCTCGTTCGGCGGGAGGTAGATGTCGGCCTCGCCGTCGTCGCGCTGCACGAAGCCGTGCCCGTCGCGATGTCCTTGAACAGTTCCTTCGATTTCGTCCAACAAGCTGCTGGAAGTGACATTATTTTTGATATGATCTCCTTCTTTCCTGAAATTCAAAACGTGGCTGCTTCTGCAGTCATGTGGGCCCAGATGGCGGAATTGGTAGACGCACTAGTTTCAGGTACTAGCGAGTAACATCGTGGAGGTTCGAGTCCTCTTCTGGGCACCAAGTTTAAACAGACCTTTACCAGGTCATCCGATTGAAGCCACCGGTCTCCGGTGGCTTTTTTCATGGCCGCTCGAAACTGCATCAAACGGGCGACGCGATCGTCAGATCACGCCCTTCGATGCCGGCCATGCGCGCACGAACACACCCATCCGCCTTCGGCTGCGCAGCCACCACACGAGCAATGTCGTGCAGAAGCTGAAATTTCGACGCAGCCAAAAGATCGCGCCAAATTTGTGGATATAATCGTAGTCTTTGCTGAAAAGCAAAAATAGCCCAGATGGCGGAATTGGTAGACGCACTAGTTTCAGGTACTAGCGAGTAACATCGTGGAGGTTCGAGTCCTCTTCTGGGCACCAATACTGAACAGACCCTTACCAGGTCTTCTGTAAAAAGCCACCGGCCTCCGGTGGCTTTTTTCTTGGCCGCTTGAATCAGGTGCATCAAACGGGCAACGCGATCAGGTCGTGGCCTTCGGCGCCCACGATGCGGGCGCGCGTGAACTCACCGACCTTCATCGTCTTGCTGATCTTCTCGGGCGGCAGGAGGCGAACAGTGCCGTCGATCTCCGGTGCATCGGCATACGTGCGCCCCACCCCACCCTTGCGGCCCATGCCTGGCGCCGAATCGACCAGCACCTGCATCGTCGAGCCGATGCGCTTTTGCAGCTTGGCGATCGACACGGCCTCCGCCACTTCCATGAAGCGGGCGCGGCGAGCTTCGCGCTCAGCCTCGGGCAGCATGCCCGGAATGTCGTTGGCGGTTGCGCCTTCGACGGGGCTGTAGGCAAAGCAGCCCGCACGGTCGATCTCGGCCTCGCGGATGAAGTCGAGCAGGTGCTCGAACTCCCGCTCCGTCTCGCCTGGGAAGCCGGCGATGAAGGTGCTGCGAAGCACGAGTTCAGGGCAGGTCTCGCGCCAGCGCGCGATCCGCTCCAGGTTCTTTTCGCCGCTGGCCGGCCGCTTCATGCGCTTGAGCACGTCAGGGTGGCTGTGCTGCAGCGGCACGTCGAGGTACGGCAGCACTTGGCCGCTCGCCATCAACGGGATGATTTCGTCGACGCTCGGGTACGGGTACACGTAATGCAGGCGCACCCAGGCGCCATAGGGTTCGGCGATTTCGCCCAGCGTGCGCACGAGTTCGAGCATGCGGGTCTTGACCGGCTTGCCGTCCCAGAAGCCGGTGCGGTACTTCACGTCGACGCCGTAGGCCGAGGTGTCCTGACTGATCACCAGCAGTTCCTTTACGCCACCCTCGAACAGGGCCTTGGCTTCGCTGAGCACATCGCCCACCGGACGCGAGACGAGGTCGCCGCGCATCGAGGGAATGATGCAGAAGGTGCAGCGATGGTTGCAGCCTTCGCTGATCTTCAGATACGCGTAGTGCCGCGGCGTCAGCTTGAGGCCGGCCACACCGAAGGTGTTCGGCACGAGATCGATGAACGGGTCGTGCGGCTTCGGCAGGTTGGCATGCACCGCATCCATCACCTCCTGGGTGGCATGCGGGCCGGTGACAGCCAGCACGCTCGGGTGCATCTGGCGCACGAGGTTGCCGCCTTGGTCGCCGGTTTTGGCGCCCAGGCAGCCAGTGACGATCACGCGGCCGTTCTCGGCAAGTGCTTCGCCGATGGTGTCCAGGCTTTCCTTCACGGCATCGTCGATGAAGCCGCAGGTGTTGACGATCACGAGGTCGGCACCCTCGAAAGTCTTGGAGGTTTGATACCCCTCGGCACTCAGCCGGGTCAGGATCAGTTCGGAATCGGTCAACGCCTTGGGGCAACCAAGGCTGACGAAGCCGACCTTGGGGGCGGTCGGCGTGACAGTACGTTCAGGGGAGGCAACTTCGCTCATAGGCCTCTATTGTCCCAGCTATCGGTGACAGCGGGGCATTCATCGGACAGTCGCCCCATTCGGGCGGGCCATCGCGCGGCGCTCAGGGGCGCTTGATGCCAAAGGCGCCCAGCACCTGCTCGGTGTTTTTCTGCATCTGCTCCTGCATTTGCAGGAAAACGTTCTTCGATTGCTCGACGTAGTTGCCCATCAGCCCCTGGATCATCGGCGACTGCATGGTCATGAAGCGCGACCACATCTCGGGCGTCAGGCCTTCGGCCTTTTCGGTGAGCTGGGCCTGCATCTCGGTCATGGCCTGGATGTTCTTCTCGAGGTACGGGCCCATGTAACCCTGCATGGCCTGCCCGTAGAAGCGGATGATGTTGGCCAGCACCTGCTCGGTGAACATCGGCGCGCCGCCCGCCTCTTCTTCCAGAATGATCTGCAGCAGGATGCTGCGCGTGAGGTCGTCACCGGTCTTGGCATCGCGCACCACGAACTGCGCGTTCTTGATGACCAGCTGCTTGACCTCGGTCAGCGTGATGTACGTGGATGTCTCCGTGTCGTAGAGCCGTCGGTTGGGGTACTTCTTGATCACACGCTGGACCGGCTTCACCCCGGACTTCTTGCTCTGCACTACAGACTCCTTCACATGGACGCCCATGTCATCGGATGATTCTAGGGAGCGGTTTTGCTGCATCGCGACAAGGTTTACCCTGACCGTGATTTTTCTTCACGCATCCGGCGCTGTCACGTACTCGGCGCCACACGCATGACACGCCGCAGTTTCAGGACGCTCCGGAGTCGACAACCTGAATCGCAGCGGGATCTTCTGCCCGTAGACAACCCAGCACCGAGGACAGTGCTCCTGTCCCGCCGTCGGAAGATAGGCGCGTGCGCGCTGCTCGGCGCGCTCTTCGGTCACCGGCATGCCCTGTCGTTGTGCACGCGCCACCTCGCGTGCGGCCATGGTGTCAATGCGGCCACTGGCAATGTCATTGATGCCGTAGACCGCGCGCACAAATTCAACAGGGGCTTGCTTGAGCAATGCGGCCACGCGCTGGTCGGCGTGCGCCCGATCAACAGGCGTTGATCGCGTATTCATCAGATCGCTTATCAAGGAAATTCGAGAAGGTTGGCAGACCGCTCAAGGTAGCACAACCACATGGCTCGGACGCTTTGCCTGCACCGCGCGAAGGGCCGCCCGTGAAAGGCTTTCGCCTGTGTCGATCATTCGTGACGACCAGGCCGATCCAAAGACAAACACGCCGTCCAAACGACGAACGGGTTGCAGCGAAATCGCTGCAACCCGTGTTTGATTTGGTAGGCGCGATTGGATTCGAACCAACGACCCCCACCATGTCAAGGTGGTGCTCTAACCAACTGAGCTACGCGCCTAAGAGAAGCATCGAGTATAGCAGGAGAAATGGCCCTTTTCATCGCCGACGTGCAGATCGCACACCAGTCACTGCAGTCACCACGCCCAGCACTTGCGTCAGGCGCGCGGCATCGGCGATTTCCACGGTGAAAGTCATCCAGGCGGTGCCCTTGATCGACTGCGTCTGCACGCCGATCACGTTCATCTTCTCGCGCGCAAAGACATCGGAGATATCGCGCAGCAGGCCCTGCCGGTCGGCCGCTTCCACTGCCACATCGACCGCGTAGACCGGCGCATCCGCCCCCTTCTTCGGCAGGCCCCATTCGACATCGATGACGCGCTCGCCATCCTTCGCAGCCATCGTGCGGAAGTTGCTGCAGTCCGCGCGATGCACGCTGACGCCATGGCCGCGCGTGACGAAGCCGCGGATCGCATCGGGCGGCGCCGGCTTGCAGCACTTGGCGAGCTGCGTCATCAGCGACGACACGCCCACCACGAGCACGCCACCCTTGCCCGACTTCTCGCTGCCGCGCGCCTTCTTGATCTGTACGCCGTCGTCGGGATTCAGCGCCGGCTCGGGCGGACGCAGCAGCGTCTCGATGTTGCGCAGCGAGAACTCGTCCTTGCCGACCACCTCGAACAGGTGGTCCGCCGACTTGAAGCCGAGCTGCGAAGCGAGGTCTTCGAGCCGCATGGCCGTCTTGCCTTCGCGCTGCAGCAGCTTCTCGACGGCCTCGCGTCCACGCGCCACGGTCTCGTGCGTGATCTGCGCGTTGAACCAGGCCCGCACCTTGGCGCGCGCGCGATGGCTGGCGAGATAACCCAGTTCCGCATTCAGCCAGTCGCGCGACGGCCCGCCCTCCTTGGCCGCCATGATCTCGACCGTTTGCCCATTCGACAGCGGCGTGTTGAGCGGCACCATCGCGCCATCGACACGCGCTCCGCGGCAGCGATGCCCCAGCGTCGTGTGCACCGTGTAGGCGAAGTCGACCGGCGTCGCGCCCTGCGGCAACTCGACGATGGCGGCATCGGGCGTGAGCACATAGATGCGGTCGTCGAACAGCCCCTGCCCCTGCAGCCCGCCCGACAGGTCGCGCTCCCAGGCCAGCAGCTGGCGCAGCACGGCGATCTTGGCGTCGTACTCGCCACTCGCCCAGACGCCCGCGTAGCCCTTGTGACCCGCTTCCTTGTAGGCCCAGTGCGCGGCCACGCCATGTTCGGCGTGGTCATGCATTTCCTCGGTGCGGATCTGGATCTCGATCGGCTTGCCCACCTTGCCATCGATGATCTCACGGACCACCGTGTGCAGCGACTGGTAGCCGTTCGGCTTCGGCCGCGCGATGTAGTCGTCGAACTCTTCGTCGATGGGCTGGAAGTGCGAGTGCACCCAGGCCAGCGCGGCATAGCAGTCCTTCACGTCCTGCACCACCACGCGCAGCGCAAGGATGTCGAAGACCTGCTCGAAGTCGAGCGACTTGCCGCGCATCTTCTTGACGATGCTGTAGATGTTCTTCGGGCGCCCCTGCACCGTGGCCTTGACGCCCTCGGCCTGCAGCTCGTGCTCCAGCTGCGAGCGCAACTGCTCGACGTGGCCTTCACGCTCGATGCGCTTCTCGTCGAGCAGTCGCGCGATCAGCTTGTAGGTGTCGGGCTCCAGGAAGCGGAACGAGAGGTCTTCGATCTCCCACTTCACCTGCCAGATGCCCAGCCGGTTCGCGAGCGGCGCAAACACCTGCAGCGACTCGCGCGCCACGCTCTCGGGCGCGGGCTGCTTGCTGGCTGCTGCATGGCGCAGCGTCTGCAGGCGCGAGGCCAGCCGCAGCATCACGACGCGCAGGTCGCGCGAGAACGCGAGCAGCATCTTGCGCACGTTCTCGGTCTGCGCGCCGGCGCCTTCGGCGTGGTGCCCTTGCGAGGCCGTGCGTGCCTGCTCCTGCACACGCACGAGCTTGGTGGTCTCGACGGCGAGTGCCGCGAAGTTGTCGCCGAAGACCTTGGCGATCACTTCCTGCGGGCGGTTCAGGTGCTGGCACGAATACACGAGGTAGCTCGCGGCCTGCATCGCCTCGGAGCCGCCCATCTTCGCGACGATGGCGGCCACCGCATCGGCGTGCGCCAGCGTGTTCTCGCCGGTGTCGAGTTTTTCATCGGCGATCAGCGGCTCGGCAAACGCGCGGGCGCGCGCCAGCATGTTCTCCATGACCGGCGAGCGGTCGGCCGTGGCGGCCGACAGCGGGTAATCAACCATGACGCCGTCGGACACGGGCGCCGTCTGAAGGCTCGCAGACTCTCGCTTCACGATGCCCTCAATCGAACAGAAAATTCGTGACGACGGCGACCTGTGCGGGATCGACGAAAGTCGGCGCGTGGCCCACGCCCTCGAACTCGACGAGCGTGGCACGCGGCCCGCGCTGCGTCATCGCCGCTGCCGTCTCGGGCGACAGCAGATCGGACACCGCGCCGCGCGTAAGCAGCGTGCGCGCCTCGATGGCGTCGTACAGGCTCCACATCACGGCCCCGCCCTGCGCCGCGATTTCGGGCGTGATGGCGCGCAGCGGCACGCCGATGGCCGGGTCGTAGTGCAGCACCCAGGCGCCCTCACCTGCCGGGCCGGCACTGGCGGTCTTGGCGGCACCGTCGGCGCTGCGTTCGGACGCAGGCACCACCATGTGCTGCGACAACGCCCGCCACTGCTCGGGCGTGTGCGGCCCGAAAGTGGTCGACAGGGCCCACATCGCGTCGGCCGCGGCCTGCACGCTCGCAAACTGGCCGCTCTTCCCCACATACGCCCCGATGCGCTGGATGGCGGCGGGCTCGACCGTGGGGCCGACATCGTTCGCAACGAAGCGGCGAATGGGCCGTGGCAGCGGCAGCTCCTTGTGGCCGGCCAGCACGAAGCCGATCAGCCCGCCCATGCTGGTGCCGACGTAGTCGAGCGTGTCGATGGGATGTTCGCCGTGCAGCTGCGCGATCAGCGTCACCATGTCGGCTGCGTACACAGGCACTTGATAGAAAGAAGGGTCGCGCAGCCAGTCGCTGCGCCCGCGCCCGACGACGTCGGGGCAGACCACGCGCACATCGCCGCCCGCGCGCGCCACGATGGCCTGCGCGAGCTCGTCGAAATCGCGCCCCTGCCGGGTCAGTCCGTGCACGCAGACCACGACATGCGCACTGTGCGCGTCGCCCCATTGCCAATAGGCCATGCGATGACCGCCCTGGGCGTCGTTGCAGGCCACGTCGTGAAGGGTCGGTTCTGTCATGGAAACGGAGGGGTTCGGGTGCGGATAATGGTCTCGTTGCATCCTAATTCATCCGGAGATTGATCTTCATGCTCAAAGGCAAAACCGCGCTTGTCACGGGGTCCACCAGTGGCATTGGCTTCGCCATCGCCAAGGCGCTGGCCCAACAGGGCGCACACATCGTGCTCAACGGTTTCGGCGATGCCGAAACCCCCAAGGCCCAGATCGAGGCGCTCGGCGTGCGTGCCGAATACCACGGGGCCGACATGAGCAAGCCCGACCAGATCGAGGACATGATGAAGTTCGCCGCGTCGAAGTTCGGCCGCGTCGACATCCTCGTGAACAACGCCGGCATCCAGCACGTCGCCAAGGTCGAAGACTTCCCGACCGAACGTTGGGACGCGATCATCGCGATCAACCTCACGAGCGCCTTCCACACGACGCGCCTGGCGATTCCCGCCATGCGCGAGGCCAACTGGGGCCGCATCATCAACGTCGCGTCGGCGCACGGGCTCGTGGCCTCGGCGCAGAAGTCGGCCTATGTCGCGGCCAAGCACGGCATCGTGGGGCTGACCAAGTCGGTGGCGCTCGAAACCGCCACCACCGGCGTCACCTGCAATGCGATCTGCCCGGGCTGGGTGCTCACGGCGCTGGTGCAAAAGCAGATCGACGACCGCGCGGCACGCGAAGGCATTTCGGCCTTGCAGGCGCAGAACGAATTGCTGGGGGAAAAGCAGCCCTCGCTGCAGTTCACGACGGTCGAGCAACTGGGCGGGCTGGCCGTCTTCCTGAGTTCTCCCGCGGCCGATCAGGTGCGGGGCGTCGCCTGGGCCATGGACGGCGGCTGGACGGCTCAGTAAATAAATAGAGAGATCCGGAAAACGCCGGCGGCATCGGCCCGCCGGCGCCGTGCGCTGCTTGCTTACTTGAGCTGCACCGAGCCGGAGACGTTCACGACCACGCTGGTCTTGCCCGCTTCCACCGGCACGGCCGAATCGGCGGCCGAGAACGACTTGGCCTGCATGGCCATCACGCGCGGACGGATCGGGCCGCTGTCGTTCGCGTTCACCGACACCTCGCGCAGCGTGTAGCCGCCGAAGCCGAAGCCCTTGGCCAGCTCGCCGGCCTTCTGCTTGAAGTTGTCGATGGCGATGTTCTGCGCCTCTGTCTCGGTCTTGGCGCGCTGTTCGCGGCTCAGGCCGAAGCCGACGTTGCCCACGCTGAGCGTGCTGATGCGTCCGGCCGTCTGGGTGATGCGCGCGAAGTCGCGGCCTTCGAGCACGAGTTCGGTCGAACCTTGCCAGCCATTGATCTTGCCGTCCTTCGTGTAGCGCGGCGAGAGGCTGAAGTTGCCGGTGCGCACATCGAGCTGGCCCGGCTGCGCATTCTTCCTGGCTTCGGCCAGCGCAGCGTCGAGCGCGGTCTTGAGCTGGGTCTGCACGGTGCCCGCTTCGGCGGCATCGCGCGTGGTGACGAGGGTCATGCTCAGCAGGTCCTGCTGAACTTCGACGGTGCCGGAGGCCGACAGCTGGAGCACGTTTTGTGGAGCAGGCATGACGGCATTCTGGGCCAAGGCGGCCCCGGCAAAGGTCAGCGCGGCGCAGGCCGCGATCAATCGAACAGTCTTCAAGACGGTTTTCTCCCTGGTGGATGCGAGGAAAGCCCTCGCCCGCGCGGTCTTCAGTGGCGCAGGCTGCGCGGCACGGTTTGCGGACGGGCGACGGGCTGCGGTACCGGCACGATGCGCTCGGCAGGCTGTGATTCTGCCGAATTCAGAAGGACGCCCGTTCCTGCGGGCACCCACTGCCCGCGGACCTGCTGTCTCAGCTCGAACAGCTCGCCCGCCGTGAGGCGGCGTCCTGCCAGCGCTTCGCCGCGGCGCTGCTCTTCGCGCTGGGCTGCCCGGTGGGCAGCCACGGCGTCACGCACTTCGCTGCGGCGCACTTCACCGACCCGTAAAAACCCTTCGGAAGCGACGGACGTCGCACCACAAGCGCAGGCGAGAAAAAGCAGAGGCAAGGCAGAAAAAGAAGGTCTCATCGAGCAATCGTCATAAGGCAGCACGGACTGTGCCACCGCTGGGCAAAGCCCGGATGACCAGAGCGCGAGCGCCCGCAAGTTGTGTAACTTAGTGTCAACCACTACGGAATTCGGCAGCAATGGGGTGCTAACGCCTTCAGAATCGGCGCTGTTACAAATTCAACGTTGTAGAAATGACTCAAGTTCCCGCTCGCACCGACAAGATCGTGATCGTCGACGACGACGCCCGCATCCGCGACCTCCTGCGCCGCTACCTGACGCAGGAAGGATTCGAAGTGATCGTGGCCGAGGACGGCAAGGCGCTCAACCGCATCCTGTTGCGCGACACGGTCGATTTGATCGTGCTCGACCTGATGATGCCCGGCGAAGACGGTCTCTCGGTGTGCCGCCGCCTGCGTGCCGCCAACGACCGCACGCCGATCATCATGCTCACCGCCAAGGGTGAAGACGTGGACCGCATCGTCGGTCTCGAAGTCGGCGCCGACGACTACCTCGGCAAGCCCTTCAACCCGCGCGAACTGCTGGCCCGCGTGCACGCCGTGCTGCGCCGCCGTCCGCCGCTCGAGGCGCCGGGCGCTCCCTCCACCGAGAACGAGACCGTCACCTTCGGCCCGTTCGCCTTCGACCTCGGCTCGCGCACCCTGAAGAAGGACGGCGAAGAACTCTCGCTGACCACCGGCGAGTTCGCAATGCTCAAGGCGCTGGTGCGCCACCCGCGCCAGCCGCTGTCGCGTGAAAAGCTGGCCCAGCTGGCACGCGGCCGCGAGTTCGAACCCTTCGACCGCAGCCTGGACGTGCAGATCTCGCGCCTGCGCAAGCTGGTCGAGTCCGACGCCGCAGCGCCGCGCTACATCCAGACCGTCTGGGGCGTGGGCTACGTGTTCGTGCCGGACGGCACGGCCTGACGCCCCGCTGAGAGGTGGCCATCGGCCTCCATTCCGCCCGACCTGACCCGGCCCAGGAGGACGGTGCGCAGGTCACGATGCCGAGCCCGCTCGAAGCGAGCGCGCAACGTGACCGCCGCCCCGGCCTCAAGCTGGGCTTCAGCCTTTTCTGGCGCACCTTCTTTCTGCTCGCGCTGCTGCTGATCGGCTGCACGGTCGCCTGGCTGCAGACCTTCCGCTCGCTCGAGTACGAGCCACGCGCCATCCAGACCGGGCACCAGATCGCCTCGCTCGTGAACCTCACGCGCGCGGCGCTCGTGTATTCGGACGCGATCACGCGGGTCTCGCTCATCAAGACGCTGGCCGACCAGGAAGGCGTGCGCATCCTGCCGCGCGAACCCAACGATCGCTTCCAGCCCTACACCAGCGGCGCGCTCGACGAACGCGTCACCGAAGAGCTGATCGCGCAACTGGGCGAAGGCACCACCGTGGCCAGCCGCGTGAACGACGAGGCCGGCCTGTGGATCGGCTTCACCATCGAGAGCGACACCTACTGGCTGCTGCTCGATCCCACGCGCTTCAGCCGCGTGGGCGGGCGCACCTGGCTGGTCTGGCTCAGCACGGCGATGGCGCTGTCGCTCGCGGGCGCGGCGCTGATCACGCGGCTCATCAACCTGCCGCTCAAGCAGCTGTCGCGCGCCACCTTGCAGGTGCGCGAGGGCGAGTACGAGGCTCACCGGCTCGACGAGCGCGCCCGCACCAACGAAATCCGAGCGGTGAACATCGGCTTCAACCGCATGGCCGACCAGCTCGCCAAGATCGAACAGGACCGCGCCATCATGCTGGCCGGCATCTCGCACGACCTGCGCACGCCGCTGGCCCGGCTGCGGCTCGAAACCGAGATGAGCGTGGCCGACGAAGACGCGCGCGACCACATGGCCGCCGACATCGCGCAGCTCGACGCGATCATCGACAAGTTCCTCGACTACGCCCGCCCCGACCATGTCGACCAGCGCCCGGTGCTGCTGCGCGACGTGATCGACGCCTGCACCTATGCCGTGCAGGACTACGAAGAGATGAACATCCACGTCGACGTGCCCGCCGACCTGAAGGTGATGGGCGACGAGGTGGAGCTCACGCGCGTGATCTCCAACCTGGTCGAGAACGCGCGGCGCTACGGCAAGACGCCGTCGACCGGCGTGGCCGACGTGACGATCCAGGCGCAGGCCAACAACGACGCGGTGCTGATCAAGGTGCGCGACCACGGCGCGGGCGTCGAGCCTGCCCTGCTCGTGCAGCTGACCAAGCCCTTCTTCCGTGGCGACGCGGCACGCACCTCGGCGGCCGGTGCCGGCCTGGGGCTGTCGATCGTGGCGAAGAACATCGAGCGCATGGGCGGTACCTTCGCGCTCACCAGCACGCCGGGCCGGGGCCTCGCGGCCCACATCCGGATGCCGCGCGCGATGCCGGCGAGCACCAGCAAGCCCAGCGACCTGCCGGGCAAGAAGCAGGTCGCCTGAAGCGCTGACGCGTCAGCGGTGCAGCAGCACCGCGGCGCGGGCTTCCATCGCCCGCCCCTCGCCCACCGGGCCGAGCTTCTCGGCCGTCTTGGCTTTCACATTGACCTGATCGAGCGCGATGCCCAGCGTGTCGGCGATGCGCTGGCACATGGCCGGAATGTGCGGCGCCAGCTTGGGCGCCTGTGCGATCACGGTGCTGTCGACGTTGCCGATTTCCCAGCCCGCCGCACGCACGCGGCGCGCCGCCTCGGCCAGCAGCACGGCCGAATCGGCGCCACGAAACTGGGCGTCGGTGTCCGGGAAATGCCGGCCGATGTCGCCCAGCCCGGCACCGCCGAGCAGCGCATCGGTGATGGCGTGCAGCAGCACGTCGGCGTCCGAATGCCCGAGCAGGCCGCTGGAGTGCGGCACCTCGATGCCGCCCAGGATGAGCTTTCGCCCCGCCACCAGCTGGTGAACGTCCCAGCCTTCGCCGATGCGGATGTTGAACGGGGTCGTTGTCATGCCATGGCCTTCTTGCGGCCGAGCAGCACCGCCTCGGCCAGTGCGAAATCTTCAGGGAACGTGACCTTGAAGTTCTGTGCGCTGCCGGGCACCAGCAGCGGCGCCAGGCCGAGGCTTTCGATGGCGCTGGCCTCGTCGGTCACCACGTCGCCCACGCGCTCCAGCGCGTCGAGCAGCATGCCGATGCGGAACATCTGCGGCGTCTGCGCCAGCCACTTGTCGGCGCGCGGCAGGGTCTGCGTCGAGCGGCTGTCGGTCGACGACACCTTCAGCGTGTCGGCCAGCCGCTGTGCCAACAGGCCGCCGACGGCGTCGTGCTCGCAGGCGGCGATCAGCGCCTCGATCTGGCTGGACGTGACGAGGCAACGCGCCGCGTCGTGCACCAGCACCCAGTCGTGCGCACCCGCGCCCTTCTGGCGCAGCGCCGCCAGGCCGTTGCGCACCGAGGCGGCGCGCGTCAGGCCGCCCACGCGCAGCAGGTGCTCGCCGTTCGAGGGAAAGCGCGGCAGCGCCGTCTGCACCTCGCGGTCGTCGGGCGACACCACCACGGCCACCCCCGCGAAACGCCCGGCCATCGCGCGAAACGCGTCCACCGTGTGGGCCACCATCGACTGGCCCGCCAGGCGCCGGTACTGCTTGGGCTGCGTGCCGCCGGCACGGTGGCCGGAGCCGGCACAGGGGATCAGCACGTAGAAACGGGAAGAAGACATGAGGGGTGCGGCACGGGCCAATGGCCGACAAGCGAATAAGGGGCCGCCATTCTAGAATTGACATTCGCACACCCCTCGCCGTCCGGCGCGGGGTGTCGTGCATTTTTCGAGCCGCTCCATGGACCTCCCCCTTCTCCCGGCGGGCAAGCGTTTCACGCTGCCGCGTCCCCCGTTGTCCGCCGATGCGCTGCTGCTGGCCCAGCTCGGCATGCGCGAGAAGGCCGCGGGCCGCGCCACCGCGATGTTCACCGCCGACGCGAACGACGCCCAGCGGCTCATCGACGAAATCGCCTTCTTCGCCCCCGAGCTGCGCTGCGCCCTCTTTCCCGACTGGGAAACGCTGCCCTACGACAGCTTTTCGCCGCACCAGGACCTGATCAGCGAACGCCTGGCCACGCTGTGGCGCATCAGCCAGAAAGAGGCCGACGTGGTGCTGGTGCCCGCCACCACCGCGCTGTACCGGCTCGCGCCGCCTGCCTTTCTGGCGGGCTATACCTTCCACTTCAAGGCCAAGCAGAAGCTCGAGGAATCGAAGCTCAAGGCCCAGCTCACGCTGGCCGGCTACAGCCATGTGACGCAGGTCGTGAGTCCGGGCGAATACGCCGTGCGCGGCGGCCTGATCGACCTGTTTCCGATGGGCTCGCTGGTGCCGTTCCGCGTCGACCTGTTCGACGACGAGATCGACTCCATCCGCACCTTCGACCCCGACACCCAGCGCAGCCTCTATCCCGTGCCCGAGGTGCGCCTGCTGCCGGGCCGCGAGTTTCCGATGGACGACGACGCCCGCGCGCGCTTTCGCAGCCGCTGGCGCGAACTGCTCGAGGGCGATCCGACCAAGAGCCGCATCTACAAGGACATGGGCAACGGCGTGGCCACCGCCGGCATCGAGTACTACCTGCCGCTGTTCTTCGACGAGACGGCCACGGTGTTCGACTACCTCGGCGCCGACGCCACCGTCGTGCTGCACGGCGACCTCGAACCCGCGTTCCAGCATTTCTGGCAGGACACCAACGAGCGCTACCGCCTGGTGCAGGGCGACCCCGAGCGCCCCGCGCTCCCGCCCGAGGCGCTGTTCCTCAACGCCGAGCAGTTCTACCAGCGCGCCAAGCCGCACGCGCAGCTTGCCATTCGCGGCGACATCGCCACCGACGCGCCCTACGCCGAGTTCGACAAGCTGCCGCCCTTCGCCGTGGTGCGCGGCGCCGAAGACCCGCTGGTCGGCCTGAAGGCCCACATCGCCGCCACGCCGCACCGCGTGCTGCTGATCGCCGAGAGCGACGGCCGCCGCGAGAGCCTGCTCGACTTCCTGCGCGCCAGCGGCGTGAACCCGCCGGCCTTCGACTCGCTGGCCGAGTTCGAAGCCTCGGGCGACGAGAAGATCGGCATCGCGACCGCTGCGCTGGCCTCGGGCTTTGCATGGCGTGAACAGGCGATCGACTTCGTCACCGAGACCGAGCTGTTCGCCACCGCGCCCACCACCCGCCGGCGCAACAAGAAGCAGGAACAGGTCAGCGACGTCGAGGCGCTGATCAAGGACCTGTCCGAACTCAATGTCGGCGATCCGGTGGTGCACTCCGCGCACGGCATCGGCCGCTACCGCGGCCTGATCCACATGGACCTGGGCCAGGGCACCGACGCCGACGGCAAGCCCCTGCTGCAGGAAATGCTGCACCTGGAGTACGCCGACAAGGCCACGCTCTACGTGCCCGTGTCGCAGCTGCACCAGATCAGCCGCTACACCGGCGTGAGCGCCGACGAAGCACCTCTGCACAAGCTCGGCTCCGGCCAGTGGGAAAAGGCCAAGCGCAAGGCCGCCGAACAGGTGCGCGACTCGGCCGCCGAGTTGCTCAACATCTACGCCCGCCGCGCCGCGCGCGAAGGCCACGCCTTCCGCTACTCGCCGGCCGACTACGAGGTGTTCGCCAACGACTTCGGCTTCCAGGAAACCGCCGACCAGAAGGCCGCCATCCACGCCGTGGTGCAGGACATGATCTCGCCCCAGCCGATGGACCGCCTCGTGTGCGGTGACGTGGGCTTCGGCAAGACCGAGGTCGCGCTGCGCGCGGCCTTCATCGCCGTCACCGGTGGCAAGCAGGTGGCGTTTCTCGCGCCGACCACGCTCTTGGCCGAGCAGCACTACCAGACGCTGGTCGACCGCTTTGCCAAGTGGCCAGTGAAGGTGGCCGAGATGAGCCGCTTTCGTTCGGCCAAGGAAATCTCGGCCGCCGCCAAGGGCCTGGCCGAGGGCCAGGTCGACATCGTGGTCGGCACGCACAAGCTGCTCTCGCCGTCGATCAAGTTCAAGAACCTAGGCCTGCTCATCATCGACGAGGAGCACCGTTTCGGCGTGCGCCACAAGGAGGCGATGAAGGCGATGCGCGCCGAGGTCGATGTGCTCACCCTCACCGCCACACCGATTCCGCGCACGCTGGGCATGGCGCTCGAAGGCCTGCGCGACCTGAGCGTGATCGCCACCGCGCCGCAGCGCCGGCTGGCCATCAAGACCTTCGTGCGCAACGAGGGCACGGGCGTGATCCGCGAAGCCGTGCTGCGCGAGCTGAAGCGCGGCGGGCAGGTGTACTTCCTGCACAACGAGGTCGAGACCATCGAGAACCGGCGCCAGAAGCTCGAAGAAATCCTGCCCGAAGCCCGCATCGCCGTGGCCCACGGCCAGATGCCCGAGCGCGAGCTGGAGCGCGTGATGCGCGACTTCGTGGCCCAGCGCTACAACATGTTGCTGTGCTCGACCATCATCGAGACCGGCATCGACGTGCCCACCGCCAACACCATCGTGATGAGCCGCGCCGACAAGTTCGGCCTCGCGCAGCTGCACCAGCTGCGCGGCCGCGTCGGGCGCTCGCACCACCAGGCCTATGCCTACCTCATGGTGCCGGACACCGAGGGCCTGACCAAGCAGGCCTCGCAGCGGCTCGAGGCCATCCAGCAGATGGAAGAACTCGGCTCGGGCTTCTACCTCGCGATGCACGACCTGGAGATTCGCGGCACGGGCGAAGTGCTCGGCGAGAACCAGAGTGGCAACATGATGGAGATCGGCTTCCAGCTCTACAACGAGATGCTCAGCGAGGCCGTGCGCTCGCTGAAGGCCGGGCAGGAGCCCGACCTGCTGTCGCCGCTGTCGGTGACGACCGAGATCAACCTGCACGCGCCCGCCCTGCTGCCCGACGACTACTGCGGCGACGTGCACCTGCGCCTGTCGTTCTACAAGAAGCTCGCCACCGCGAAGACGCCCGACCAGATCGACACGCTGCTCGAGGAAATCGTCGACCGCTTCGGCAAGCTCCCGCCGCAGGCCCAGACGCTCATCGACACGCACCGGCTGCGCGTGCTCGCGCGGCCCTACGGCGTGATCAAGGTCGATGCCGCGCCGGGCATCATCAACATCACCTTCAAGAAGGACGCGCCGGTCGACGGCATGGCCATCATCCAGCTGATCCAGAAGAACAAGCACATCAAGCTCGCCGGCAACGAGAAGCTGCGCATCGAGCGCGAGCTGAAAGAGCCGAAGGACCGCGCGCAGATGGTGCGCGACGTGCTGCGCAGCCTCGGACAACCCCTCGTCAAGGAAATCGCCCCCGCATGAGCGCTACAGAATTTTCCCCCGGCCTCGTCCTCCAACGCGTGAAGCCGCCGCTGAAGCTCGCCGACTTCAAGCTGATCGCGTTCGACATGGACTCGACGCTCATCAACATCGAGTGCATCGACGAGATCGCCGATGCCGTCGGCAAGAAGGCCGAGGTGGCCGCGATCACCGAGGCCACGATGCGCGGCGAGATCAAGGACTTCAAGGAAAGCCTGCGCCGCCGCGTGGCGCTGCTGCAGGGCGTGCCCGTGGCCGCGCTGCAGCAGGTGTACGACGAGCGCCTGCAGCTCAACCCGGGCGCCGCCGAGCTGGTCGCGGCCTGCAAGGCGGCGGGCCTCAAGGTGCTGCTGGTGTCGGGCGGCTTCACCTTCTTCGCGAACCGCGTGAAGGACCGCCTGGGCATCGACTTCGCACGCTCCAACCTGCTCGACGAAGCCGACGGCCAGCTCACCGGCCAGGTCGTGACACAGAGCTGGGGCGACATCTGCGACGGTGCCGAAAAACGCCGCACACTGCTCGAGGTGGCCTCGCTCATGGGCATCTCGCCGCAAGAGACCATCGCCGTGGGCGACGGCGCGAACGACCTGCCGATGATGGGCGAAGCCGGCCTTTCGGTGGCCTATCACGCCAAGCCGAAGGTGCGCGAGCAGGCCATGGTGGCGATCAACGAAGGCGGTCTCGACCGCGTGCTGGAGATCCTGAAATGACAGACGCCGCCCCGCTCTACCGCGCCGACGCGCTGCGCGACTACGCCAGCGCCCTGCTGCAGAAAGCGGGCCTCGCGGCCTCGATGGCCGACAGCGTGGCACGCACGCTGGTCGAAGGCGACCTGCTGGGCCACGACACGCACGGCCTCGCGCTGCTGGCCGGCTACGTCAAAGAAATCGAATCGGGCGGCATGACGCGCGACGGCGCACCCGAGGTGCTGTCCGACCGCCCCGCCGCCGTGCTGTGGGACGGCAAGCGCCTGCCCGGCCCCTGGCTCATGGACCAGGGCATGGACCTGCTGGTGCCGCGCGCCCGCGAACTGGGTACGGCCTCGCTCGTGATCCGCCGCAGCCACCACATCGCCTGCCTCGCGGTCTACATGCTGCGCGCACTGCAGGAAGACATGCTGATGCTGCTGGCCTGCTCCGACCCCAACTCCGCCAGCGTCGCGCCCTTCGGCGGCACGCAGGCCGTGTTCACGCCGAACCCGCTGGCGATGGGCTTTCCGCTGTCGCAGGGCGGCGTGATGGTCGACATCTCGGCCTCGATCACCACCAACGGCATGAGCAACCGCAAGCGCGCGGCCGGCGAGACCTTCGCCGAAGAGTGGCTCATCGATGCATCAGGCCAGCCGTCGAACAACCCGCAGGTGCTGTTCGACCAGCCGCCCGGCACGCTGCTGCCCGTGGGCGGCCTGAGCCACGGCCACAAGGGCTACGGCATGGCGTTGCTGGTCGAGACGCTCACGGCCGGCCTCGCAGGCCACGGCCGCGCCGACCCGCCCGAAGGCTGGGGCGCGACGGTGCACCTCACGCTGCACGACCTGAACGCCTTCGGTGGCAAGGAAGCCTTCCTGCGCCAGATGGACCACGTGGCGGCGAAGTGCCGCGACAACGCGCCCGTCGACCCGGCCAGGCCTGTGCGGCTGCCGGGTGAAGGCGGATTGAAACGTCGGGAAGCGCAATCGGCGAACGGGGTGCGGCTGCACCCGTCGATTGCGCGCTCGCTGCAGGAGGCGGAGCAGCGGCATGGCCTGCGGCTGGCGCAGGCGCTGATCATCTGACGGGGTTTATTCCTCGTCGTCGTTCTCGGCGTGCTCGGGCGCGCCCGCAGGCCGCGGCTGGCGCTTGCCGGGCTTGGCCAGGATCTCGACGTAAAACTGCGTGCCGCCCTCTTTCACCACACCGTCGATGAGGCCGGTGATGGCCGTGAGGTGGATGGTTTCGGCGGATTCCTGGGCGGTGCCGAACTTGCAGTCGAAGTCCCAGAAGTCGGCGCCTTCGGGCAGGTCGCGGCGGCGCTCGCGCTTGATGTACTTGCGGATCTCGTGCTTGACGGCTTCGAGGTGACGGTCGGGGTGCTTGCCCTCGACCTGAAGCTGGAAGGTTTTTCTCATGGTCGATGGTAACCCGCTGTGTACAGTCGGCGCATTCAACGGATTACAGGTGACGAAGACATGGCACGCGCAAACGACTGGGCAAGCAAGGTGATGGCATTGGTGAACGGCGGCAACGCCCCGGCGGCCATTGCGCAGATCAAGGTCGCGCCCTCGGTCAAGGACCTGAAGGCGCTGCAGACCATCATGACGCTCTCCAAAATGAAAGGCCGCTATCCGAACGTGGATGCGGCCATTTCAGAGAACCTGGACCTGCTGGCGGCGCCCCGGCTGCACCGGTCCCCCTGACGATTTACAGGGCTTCGCCGAGGCGCTTCACGCCTTCTTCGATCTTCGCGATGTCGGCCGTCGCAAAGCTCAGGCGCAAGGTCGCCACATCGGGCTTCTCGGCGAAGAACGGCGCGCCGGGCACGAAAGCCACCAGCTTCTCGATCGCACGCTTGGCCAGCTCGTTGGCATCGGCCAGCTTGCCGTTGGCGCCCGTGAGGCGCGCCCAGAAGAA
Organism: Variovorax sp. EBFNA2; assembly: GCF_033802765.1. Lineage (NCBI taxonomy): Bacteria > Pseudomonadati > Pseudomonadota > Betaproteobacteria > Burkholderiales > Comamonadaceae > Variovorax > Variovorax sp. EBFNA2. The sequence continues at coordinate 3,027,233 of NZ_CP138496.1, read as the reverse complement.
CAGGCCGCCGTTGGGCTGCGTGAAGCTCACCGCATCGCCCAGCTCGCGCGTCAGCGCGGCGCCCATGGCCTGGGCGCGCTGGCCGTAGACCTCGCGCACATGCGCCAGCGTGCCGGGCATGCGGCCGCTCTTGAGGTACTGCGCGGCCGTGGCCTGCGCGAAGGTGCTGGTGTGGGCGTCGCTGAACTGCTTGCACATCGTCGCCTTGGCCAGCAGCTCGGGCGGCGCGATCATCCAGCCGATGCGCAGGCCCGGGCTCAGCACCTTGCTCAGGCTGCCGCAGTGCGCCAGCAGCTCGCGGCTGCCGGGCACGTCCTTGCTGAGCGACATGATCGACGGCGGCGGCGCTTCGCCGAAGTACAGGTCGCCGTAGGGGTCGTCCTCGACGATCAGCGTCTGGTACTTCACAGCCAGCTCGAGCACCTTCTTGCGGCGCTCCAGCGTCAACATCGCGCCGCTGGGGTTGCCGAACGTCGGAATCAGGTAGACGAACTTGGGCTTGTGCTCGGCGATGAGCTTCTCGAGTTCGTCGGTCTTCACGCCGTTGGCGTCGATGGGCGCGCTGATGAGCTGCGCGCCGTACAGGCGGAAGCACTGGATGGTCGCCAGGAAGGTCGGGCCTTCGACGATCACCTTGTCGCCGGGCGAGATCATGGTCTTGCCGAGCAGGTCGAGCGCCTGCTGGCTGCCGGTGGTGACGATCAGGCCGCTGGGGTCGACGTCGACGCCCTTGGTCTTCATGAAATCGGAGAGCTGGTTGCGCAGCGGCTCGTAGCCTTCGGTGGCGCCGTACTGCAGGGCCCCGCCGGCCTCTTCGGTGAGCGCTTTCTGGCTCGCCTCCTTCAGGCCCTCGACGTCGAACATCGCGCTGTCGGGAAAGCCGCCCGCAAAACTGATGATGCCGGGCTTGCCCAGCAGCTTGAAGAGTTCGCGGATGGCGGAGGTTTCGACGTTGTCGAGGCGGGAGGCGAATTGCATGATGGTCGGTCTCACTTTCTGGGCGTCATTGTCTGTCGGGAAGGCGCGCGGTACTTTACGCCCCCAAGGTAGTTTCTTGAATTTACTACTCAAATGGAGTATTCTGAAATTACCCCTTAAAGGTAGTAATCATGACCGCCTACCCGATCGAAACGCCACAGCAGCTACGCACCCTGCTCAAAGCCTTGCGGCAATCGAGCCAGCTGACGCAGACAGAACTCGGCACGCGCCTGGGCGTCAGCCAGAAGCGGATCGCCCGCATAGAGGCCGAGCCCGGCGTCACCAGTTTCGACCAGATGGCAAGGTTGGCCGCTGCCATGGGCTATCGCTTCGTGCTTGAGGAAGTACCGGCATCACAGCCCGTCACCCCGGCCGCTGGAGAGGCGCAGTGGTAGCCACGCACGCGCTGGCCGTCTGGACCAACGGCCAGAAGGTGGGCGACTGGGAGGTGCGCGATGGCGAGCATCGGTTCCAGTACGCCGAATCGTGGGTGGCCTCGCCCGCCGCGCGCCGCATCTCGCTGTCGCTGCCGTTCATGCCGGGCAATGCGGTGCATCGCGGCGAGGTGGTGCGCAGCTACTTCGACAACCTGCTCCCCGACAACGATGCCATTCGCGAGCGGCTGCGGCTGAAGTTCGCCACGCGCAGCATCGGCGCCTTTGACCTGCTGGGTGCCATCGGCCGCGACTGCGTGGGCGCGGTGCAGTTGATGTCGCCCAACGAATCGCCCGTCGGCTTCGATCGCATCGAAGCCGAACCGCTCGACGAGGCCGGCGTCGAGCGCGCCATCGACGCCTCGCTGTCATCGGGCCATGTTCTGGGCCAGCGGGACGACGAGGAGTTCCGCATTTCCATCGCGGGTGCACAGGAAAAGACCGCGCTGCTGCAGCAAGACGGCCGCTGGTACCGGCCCCTGGGCGCCACGCCGACCACCCACATCCTCAAGCTGCCGCTGGGGCTGGTCGGGAACATGCGCGCCGACATGCATACGTCGGTCGAGAACGAATGGCTCTGCTCGCGCATCGTCGAGGCCTTCGGCCTGCCTGTGGCGCATTGCGAGATCGAGGTGTTCGGTGCACGCAAGGTCCTCGTGGTGCGCCGCTTCGATCGCGCCATGCAGCACGCCAGCACGCCGCAGGAATGGATCGCACGGCTGCCGCAAGAAGACTTCTGCCAGGCCCTCGGCGTGCCGGGCACGCTGAAGTACGAAGCAGACGGCGGCCCCGGCATGCGCGAAATCTTGCGCGTGCTCGACGGCAGCACGCAGGCGGCTGCCGACAAGGCCCACTTCGTGAAGGCGCAGATGATCTTCTGGCTGCTGGCCGCCACAGACGGCCACGCAAAGAACTTCTCGATCTTCCTGGAGCGCGGCGGAGGCTACCGCCTCGCACCGCTGTACGACGTGCTGTCCGCGTGGCCGGTCATCGGTGCGGGCCCGAACCACATCAGCTGGCACAAGGCCAAGCTCGCCATGGCGATCCGCGGACGCAACGCACATTGGAAGCTGGCCGACATCCAGCCGCGCCACTGGGACGTCATCGCCAAACTCGCGGGCCTGGGCGATGCACAGGCCTTGCGCGCGGACCTCATCGATGCGGTGCCCGGTGTCATCGCCCGTGTCGAAGCGCAACTGCCCCCTCAATTCCCCGAACAGGTGGCAAGCGCCATCTTCGACGGCATGAAAGCCAATGCCAAGCGCCTTGCCGTCGCCTCCCAAGCCCCATGAAAAAATCCGACATCCCCCTCTTCTTCGCGACCCTGCAGGCCGCCAACCCCGAGCCGCGCACGGAGCTCGAATACACCACGCCCTTCGAGCTGCTGGCCGCGGTGCTGCTGTCGGCGCAGGCCACCGACGTGGGGGTGAACAAGGCGACGCGCCGGCTCTATCCAGTGGCGAACACGCCGCAGGCGATCCTCGACTTGGGCGTGGAAGGGCTGGAGTCGTACATCAAGACGATCGGGCTGTACCGCAGCAAGGCCAAGCACCTGATCGAGGCCTGCCGGATGCTGGTCGAGCTGCATGGCGGCGAGGTGCCGCGCACGCGCGCCGAGCTCGAGGCGCTGCCGGGCGTCGGGCGCAAGACGGCGAACGTGGTGCTCAACGTGGCCTTCGGCGAGGAGACCATCGCGGTCGACACGCACATCTTCCGCATCGGCAACCGCACCGGGCTTGCGCCCGGCAAGACGCCGCTGGACGTGGAACTCAAGCTCGAAAAGCGCATCCCACCCGAGTACCGCCTGCACGCGCACCACTGGCTGATCCTGCACGGGCGCTATGTCTGCGTGGCACGCAAGCCGCGCTGCTGGGAATGCGCGGTCGCCACCTTCTGCGCCTTCAAGCCCAAGACGCCGGCCCCCAAGACCGCCTGAGCGGCACATACACATCGCACATGACGACCACAACGATTTTCAAGACGACACCGCCCGCTGCCCTCCTCTTCGTCGCGGCACTGTGCAGTGCGGGCGCCGCCTGGTCGCGCGACGGCGTGCTGCCGCCGGAGACGATGGCGCTCTACGGCGGGCGCTGGTCCGCCAACTGCGCCGACGCAGCGGCGCCGACGCTGCAGGTGCGCGAAGACATGCTGATCGCCGAGCGCGGCAAGCGCCGCGTCGTGGGCCGCGAGCCGGACACGGCGCACAGCTTCTTCGGCAACCAGGCGCCGCCGCCGAACTTCGATGTCGCGCTGATGGGCCGCGTGGACAAGGGCGACCACGCGATGTTGAATTTCCTGGTCTTTCGCGATGCGCGCGGCCAGTCGATCACGCTGAAGGCCGACAAGCCGGTCATGGGCCAGCTGGGGCCGGAGCTGATGAAGCAGCGCTACTGGCGCTGCGACGGCTCGGCACGCGCCGCAACGCCGGCCGCCCAACCCGCTGTGACGATCAAGCCGCCGGTACCCGCCACGGGCAGCCCTGCGGCGCTCGCCCGCGGCCCCGCGATGGACAAGGCCTGGCGCGCCGCGCTGGGCACGCGCGAAACCGAACCGTGGCTCGTGCGCCGCGAAGGTCCGGCGCCCGAGCCGCAATGGGTCACGGTGGACGGCACGCGCTACCTGCTGCATGCCTTCTGCAAGCCGCACGACTGCCACGACCACAACGCGATCGCGCTCTACGACCAGGGCTCGGGCCGGCTCTACGGCCTGGTGCAGCGCAATGGACAGAACCAGCTTGTGGGCGGACCTTCGCCGCAGTTCGCGGGGCAGCTCGACCGTCTCTGGCGCGAGCAGTGGCGCGCCAAGAACTGACAGCGCTTCGTCAGGCGACCGGCGCTGCGACCACGCGCCAGTCGCCAAAAGCCGCCGCGTCGTTGGGCCATTGATCGGCCCGCTCGGGGCACGACACACCCTGCGACAACAGTTGCACCGCCCGCAGCACGCCGGCATGCGTGACCCACAGCGCGTCGGCGCCGGTCGCCAGCCAGTCGGCATGCGCCGAAGCCACGCGCTGCATGAAGCCGCGCACGCTCTCACCGTCGCCGCCCGCCGGGGCGTCGGCAAAACGATCCGTCCAGGCCTCGAACTCTTCACGGGCCACGGCCGACCACAGGCGCCCTTCCCAGGCGCCGAAATTCATCTCGGCCAGGCGTACATCGCGTCGCACCGACAAGTCGGGCCGCAGCGCGACGATGGCATCCGCCAGCATGGCGCAACGCCGCAGCGGCGAACTCCACAGCACGATGCCGGCCGGCAGCACCGACGCGATGCGCTCTGCCGCGGCCTGTGTGCCGTCGACGTGCGCGTCAATGTCAGTCGCGCCGTAGCACAGACCCTGCGGCGCGATCACCGGCGCGTGGCGCTGCAGCCAGAGCTGGGCCGTCGCAGTGCTCATGCCTTCCACGCCAACGCGAGGTAGATCGCCAGCTCGCACACCTGCTGCGTGGCGCCGAGCCCATCGCCCGTGAAGCCCTGCAGGCGACGCACGAAGAGCCGCGCCATCCAGCCGGCCGCGAGCGCCAGCGCCACGAGCGCCACGCCCACGTGCACCGCGTCGTGCGCGCACAGCAGCAACGCCACGACGGGCACGGCCCAGAGCACGGCGACGAGCAGCGCACCGCCGCTGATCGCGTCGGCCAGCGGCTTGGCCTTGCTGCCGCTGCTGTCACCCACGTAGGGCAGCCAGCGGATCAGGAACAGCGGCGCCAGCCGCGACAGCACATGCGCGCCAACGATGGACACCGCCACCACGTCCAGCCCGCGTGCGGCCAGCGCGGCCAGCAGGCCGAACTTCAGGCCCAACGCCAGCACCAGCGCGACCGCACCGAAGGCGCCGATGCGCGAGTCCTTCATGATCTCCAGCGCCCGCTCGCGGCTGGCCGAACCGCCGAGGCCGTCGGCCACGTCGGCCAGGCCGTCTTCGTGGAAGGCGCCCGTGAGCATCACGGTGGCGACGGTGCTCAGCACGGCCGCCGCAAAAGCCCCGCCGACGCCGGGCAGGCCGGCACCCACGGCGACGAACACCGCTGCAGCCACCCCGCCCGCAATCCAGCCGATCGCCGGCAGATGCGCTGCAGCGGCGCGCAGCATCTGCGGGCTGAAGCCGACCCAGGCAGCGAGTTTTCCCGTCACCGGCACGCGCGTGAAGAACTGGACGGCCAGCAGGAAATGGCGCACGCCGTTCATTGCTGGCGCGACACGCCCGCCGATTCGAAGCTCGCCATCTCGCGCAGGATGCGGCAGGCCGACTCGAGCAACGGCCACGCCAGCGCGCCGCCCGAGCCTTCGCCCAGGCGTAGGTCGAGGTTCAACAAGGGCTCGAGCCGGAGCTGCTTCAGCAGCAGCGCATGTCCCGGCTCGGCCGAGCTGTGCGCCGCCACGCAGCGCTGCGTCACCTGCGGCCGGATCGCCTGCGCGACCAGCACGGCGGCGCTGGCGATGAAGCCATCGGCCACGATCACGCGCCGCTCTTGCGCCGCCTGCAGCACCGCGCCGACCAGCGTCGCCACCTCGAAGCCGCCGAACGCGGCCAGTGCCTCGAGCGGCGTGGTCGCACCCGCGTGCAAGGCGAGCACCTCGCGCAGCACCTCGCGCTTGCGGGCGAGGCCGTCGGCATCGAGCCCCGTGCCGGCACCGGTGCACAGGCCGATCTCCAGCCCGGCCAGGCGCGACAGCAGCAGCGCGGCGGACGAGCTGTTGCCGATGCCCATTTCGCCGAGCAGCAGCGCGTTGCCCGGGAGCGCGCGCACGACCTCGCGGCCATTGGCGATGGCCTGGGCGCATTGCTCGGGCGTCATGGCGGGGCCGGCCGAGGCGTCGGCCGTGCCGGCGCCGATGCGCCGCGACACGAGGCCAGGGCGCGGCTGGAAGTCGCGCCGCACGCCGCAATCGACCACGGTGAGCGCCAGGCCATGCTGGCGCGCGAGCACGCTCACCGCCGCACCGCCGGCCAGGAAGTTTTCGACCATCTGCCAGGTCACGTCGCTCGGATAGGCCGACACGCCGCGCGCCGCCAGCCCGTGATCGCCCGCGCACACCAGCATCTGCGGCGCGTCGAGCACGGGCTGCTCGGTGCCGAGGATGGTGCCGATGCGCAGCGCCAGCGCTTCGAGGCGGCCCAGCGCGCCGACCGGCTTGGTCTTGTTGTCGAGCGCGGCCTGCAGGCGCGCCGCGAGTGCGGCGTCGGCAATGTCGGGAACGGCGGGAATCAGGTCGGTGTCGGTCATGCGATCAGGCCGGCGAGCACGCCGGCGTCGAAGTGGGTGTCGATGAAGTCGGCCAGGCCGTCGAAGGTGGCGTCGAGCGTCGGCGCGGTGGTGCCGAACAGCGCCTGCAGCGCGGCCGGGTCTTCGAACAGGCCGTGCAGATACAGGCCCAGCACGTTGCCGCGCGCGTTCTGCCAGGCCAGGCCCGCGGGCATCACGGCGCGGCCGTCGTGGGCCAGTTGCGGGTGGGCCGCGGTCTGGCCGTGGTGGATTTCGTAGCCGGCGATGCGCACGCCCGACAGCGCAGCCCAGGGGCCTGCGACCAGATTGCTGGCGAAAGTCGCCTCGCGGTGCCGCACGGTCTTCTCGCGCTCGAACACGGTCACGAGCGGCAGCAGGCCGAGTCCCGGCGCGTTGCCGTCGATGCCGTGCGGATCGACCAGCGCCTCGCCCAGCATCTGCAGCCCGCCGCAGACGCCCAGCACCGCGCCGCCGCGCCCCGCGTGCTCGGCCACGGCGCGGTCCAGCCCCTGCGCGCGCAGCCAGGCGAGGTCGCCGCTCGTGTGCTTGGAGCCCGGCAGCACGATCCAGTCGGCACCGGCCACGTCGGCCGGTGTGCGGGCCCAGACCAGGCGCACGCCGGGCACGTTCTTCAGCGCCTGGAATTCGTCGAGGTTGCTCAGGCGCGGGTACGCAACCACCGCCACGGTGCGCGTGACCACGCCACTGGCGCGGCTGCGGTCGTCGAACACGCCGTCTTCCTCGGGCAGGCCGTGCTGCCACCACATCGGCAGCGTGGCGACGGTGGGCACGCCGGTCAATTCCTGCAACTGCTGCGGCGCGGGCGCCAGCAGCGAGGCGTCGCCCCGGAATTTGTTGAGCACGAAACCATGGATGAGCGCCCGGTCGGCCTCGGGCAGCAGCGCCCAGGTGCCGTACAGGTGGGCGAAGGCGCCGCCCCGGTCGATGTCGGTTGCCAGCAGGCAGCGCGCCTGCGCGTGGCGGGCGACGCGCATGTTGACGATGTCGCTGGCCATGAGATTGATCTCGGCCGGCGAACCGGCGCCTTCGATCACGACCACGTCGTTCTCGGCGCGCAATTCGTCGAAGGCCTGCACGATCTGCGGCCAGACGCGTTCGCTGCGCCCGCGCCACGGCAGGGTCGACAGCGACTCGCTCACCTGCCCCATCAGCACCACCTGGCTGTGGGTGTCGCGCTCGGGCTTGAGCAGCAGCGGGTTCATGCGCACGTCGGGCACGGCGTTGGCAGCCAGGGCCTGGAAGTACTGGGCGCTGCCGATCTCGCCGCCTTCGACCACGCGGGCGTTGTTGCTCATGTTCTGCGCCTTGAACGGCGCCACCCGCAACCCCTGGCGGACATACCACCGGCACAGCGCGGTGGCCAGCCAGCTCTTGCCGGCGCCGCTCGTGGTGCCCAGGACCATGACGCAGCGCGCCGGTCCGCTTGTTGCTCTGGAACTCATCCGGGGATTGTCGTTGAGCGCCGAACTGAATCCGGCAGGCCGACTCACACGTAATGAGGATGGGGCCCCTCAGGGCCCCACCGAAAAAAATGCCCGCCCTCAACGATCTGGCGCTGACGGTCGAGGAACGCGAGCCGGGCCGGTTCTACTGGCTCCTGCTCGAAGCCGTCCACGACGCCGGCAGCACCGCCGACACGCTCGGCTACCGGCCGCTGCGGGTCGCTGTGCGGCCGCAGCCCAGCTATTCGAGCGCGCTCGCGCTGGGTGCGGCCGCGCTGAAGCAGGTGGCCGCCACGGCGACGCACCCGGGCCCCGGCGACAACGTCTGAGCCCGGAAGGCGCCGATCAGCGGGTCGCCACCTTCTCCATGGCCGGCACTTCCCAGCCGCCGCCGATGGCACGGATCAGCCCCACCGTCGCCTGGTACTGCGCCGACTTCACCTGCAGCGCCTGGCGCCGGTTGCGCAGCTCGCTGCGGCGCGCGTCGAGCAGGTCGAGCTGGCTCACGTAGCCGTTGCGGTAGCGCGTGTCCGACAGGCTGGTGGCGCGTTGCGCCGAGGTCACGGCCTGCGCCTGCACCACCGACTGCTCCTGCAGGATGCGGATCGCAGCCAGCTGGTCTTCGACCTCCTGGAACGCCACCAGCACCTGCGAGCGGTAGCTGGCGAGTGCACCGTCGAGCTGGGCGTTGGCGCCCTGCACGCCGGCCTCGCGCCGGCCGCCGTCGAAGATCGGCAGCGACAGCAGCGCGCCCACGCCCCACGAGCGGGCCGACCACTTGAAGAGGTCGCCGATCTCGGGCGAGGCGTAGCCGGCCGCGCCGGTCAGCGAGATGTTCGGGAACCACGCGGTCTGCGCCACGCCCACGCGGGCCTGCGCCGCCATGACAGCGCTCTGCGCGGCCGACACGTCGGGCCGGCGCGTGAGCACGGTGGACGGCACGCCCGGCGGAATGACCGGCAGCGCGGTGGCCCAGTCGTCGGGCCGCATGCCGAAGCTGGAGGCCGAATCGCCCACCAGCACGGCCAGCGCATGTTCCACCTGCGCGCGCTGGCGGTCGAGCGCGAGCGCGTCCGATTCGGTGGACGACACCTCGGTCTGCACGCGCGCCACGTCGAGCTCGGCGATGTCGCCGGCCTGCTGGCGGCGCTGCGTCAGGCGCAGCGTGTCGCGGTAGGCGGCGACCGATTCGCGCACCAGCACGCGCTCGGCGTCGAGCGCGCGCAGCTGCAGGTAGGTCTGTGCCACCTCGGCTTGCACGGCGAGCCGCGTGCTTTGCAGCAAAGCTTCGCGGCCGGCCGCGTCGAGCTTGGCCGCATCGGCTGCGCCCGAGAGGCGGCCGAACAGGTCGACCTCGTAAGAGAACGTGGCGCCGATGTTGGTCATGGTGCCGGGCCGGGTGCTGGCCGTGGCCTTGTCCAGGCCCGCACCGCGGTTGGCGCCGGCGCCCAGGCCGATCTGCGGCAGGCGGTCGGCCTGGGCGCTGCGTGCCAGCGCACGCGCCTCGGCCAGCCGTGCGGCGGCGGCCTGGATGTTGGCGTTGTCGACGGCGGCGCGCTCGACCAGCGTGTTGAGCACTGGGTCGTTGAACGCCGGCCACCATTCGCCGCGCGGTTGCGCCTCGGCGGGCGTGGCGCGGGTGAAGCCGGCCGGGGCCGTGGCACCCGGTTGCTGCTGCGGCTGTTCCTTGAACTGGGCCGCGGTCGGCACCGAGGGCATGCCCGAAGGCACGCTGGCGCAACCGGCCAGCACGAGGGCCGCCACCAGCGGCAGCATGGCGGTGCGCAAGGGGCGCATCAGGGTGGGGATTCCGAATGTCATGGAAAACCTTCTTTCTTCTTGTCGATCAGTCATGCGCGCCATGCGAGGGGCGCGGCGAGGCCGGCACCGGATGCAGCCCGCCACCACCGCCGCCGTGCGAAGGCGCCACCGGATGGTCGGCCGACACGAAGTCGTCGCCGTGCGGCACTTCGCCGTGCAGCTTGAGCGGCCGGTTGCCCGCCAGGCGGCGCATCAGCACATAGAACACCGGCGTCAGGAACAGGCCGAAGGCCGTCACGCCGATCATTCCGGCGAACACCGCCACGCCCATCGCCTTGCGCATCTCGGAGCCGGCACCGGTCGAGAGCACGAGGGGCAGCACACCCATCACAAAGGCCAGCGAGGTCATCAAGATGGGGCGCAGGCGCAGGCGGCTGGCTTCGATCGCGGCCTGAACGGGCGTGCGTCCGGCGAACTCCAGCTCCCGTGCGAACTCCACGATCAGAATCGCGTTCTTCGCACTCAGCCCGACCAGCACGATCAACCCGATCTGCGTGAAGACGTTGTTGTCACCCCCCGAGATCCATACGCCCGCCATCGCGGCCATGATGCCCATCGGCACGATCAGGATGATCGCGATCGGCAGCGTCAGGCTTTCGTACTGCGCGGCGAGCACCAGGAACACCAGCAGGATCGCCAGCGGGAACACCAGGAAGGCGGAGTTGCCGGCCAGGATTTCCTGGTAGGTCAGCTCGGTCCACTCGAAGCTCACGCCCTTGGGCAGCGTTTCGGCCGCGATCTTGGTGATCACGTCCTGCGCCTGGCCCGACGAATAGCCGGGGGCCGGGCCGCCGTTGATGTCGGCGGCCAGGTAGCCGTTGTAGCGCATGGCGCGTTCCGGACCGAAGGTCGAGTTGACCTTCATCAGCGCGGCCAGCGGCACCATCTCGCCCGAGGTCGAGCGCACCTTCAGCATGCCCACGTCTTCGGCACGGGCGCGGTACGGCGCATCGGCCTGGACGCGCACGGAGTACGTGCGGCCGAACTTGTTGAAGTCGTTGGCGTACAGGCTACCGAGGTAGATCTGCATCGTGTCGAAGATGTCCGTCACCGGCACGCCGAGCTGGCGCGCCTTGGTGCGGTCGATATCGGCGTACAGCTGCGGCACGTTGACCTGCCAGCTCGTGAACATGCCCGTCAGCTCGGGCGCTGCATACGCCTTGGCCATGAAGGCCTTCACCGCGACGTCCATCTGGTCGTAGCCGACCGAGGCGCGGTCTTCGATCTGCAGCTTGAAGCCGCCGGTCGTGCCCAGGCCTGCCACCGGCGGCGGCGGGAACATCACGATGAACGCGTCCTGGATGCTCGAGAACGCACCGTTGAGCTGGCCCGCCACCGCACCGCCGCTCTGGTCGGCGCGCTTGCGCTGGTCGAAGGGCTTGAGCGTGGCGAACACGATGCCCGAGTTCGAGCTGTTGGTGAAGCCGTTGATCGACAGGCCCGGGAAGGCAATGGCGTCTTCCACGTTCGGGTTCTTCTTCATGATCTCGCCCATGCGGGTGATCACCTCTTCCGTGCGGTCGAGCGTGGCGCCGTCGGGCAGCTGGGCAAAACCGATGAGGTACTGCTTGTCCTGCGCCGGCACGAAGCCGCTGGGCACCGCCTTGAAGAGGCCGAAGGTCACGCCGACCAGCGCGAGGTAGATCACCAGCATCAGCGTCTTGCGCGAAATCACGCGCTTGACGCCGCCGCTGTAGGCCTCGGAACCGCGATGGAAGAACCTGTTGAAGCCGCGGAACAGCCAGCCGAAGGCCTTGTCCATGCCGCGCGTCAACGCGTCCTTGGGCTGGTCGTGGCCGCGCAGCAGCAGTGCCGCAAGAGCCGGCGACAGCGTCAGCGAGTTGACGGCCGAGATCACCGTCGAGATCGCGATGGTCACCGCGAACTGCTTGTAGAACTGGCCCGTGAGGCCGCTGATGAACGCCAGCGGCACGAACACGGCCACGAGCACCAGCGCGATGGCGATGATGGGGCCCGACACTTCGCGCATCGCGCGGTACGTGGCCTCACGCGGCGTGAGCCCGGCCTCGATGTTGCGCTCGACGTTCTCCACCACCACGATGGCGTCGTCCACCACGATGCCGATGGCCAGCACCAGCCCGAACAGGCTCAGTGCGTTGATCGAGAAACCGAGGAGGTGCAGCACCGCGAAGGTACCGATCACCGACACCGGCACGGCCAGCAGCGGAATGATCGATGCGCGCCACGTCTGCAGGAACAGGATCACGACCAGCACCACCAGCGCGATGGCTTCGAGCAGCGTGTGGATCACCGATTCGATCGACGCACGCACGAACTGCGTCGGGTCGTAGGCGATGCGGTATTCCAGGCCCTCCGGCATGTTCTTGTTGAGCTCTTCCATCGTCTTGCGAACGTTGGCCGAGATGTCGAGCGCGTTGGAGCCCGGCGCTTGGAACACACCCATGCCGACGGCCGGATCGTTGTTGAGCAGCGAACGCAGCGAGTAGTCGGCGGCGCCCATTTCGAGGCGACCGATGTCACGAAGACGGGTCACGGCGCCGTCGGTGCCGCTCTTGACGATGATGTCGCCGAACTCTTCTTCGCTCTGCAGGCGCCCTTGCGCATTGATCGACAGCTGCATGTCCACGCCCGACAGGCCCGGCGATGCGCCGACCACGCCGGCCGCGGCCTGCACGTTCTGGCCACGGATGGCAGCCACCACGTCGGAAGCCGAGAGACCACGCTGCGCGACCTTCTGCGGATCGAGCCAGACGCGCATGGAGTAGTCGCCGCCGCCGAAGATCTGCACCTGGCCCACGCCTTCGATGCGCGCGAGCGGGTCTTTCACGTTCAGCACCGCGTAGTTGCGCAGGTAGTTGATGTCGTAGCGGTTGTTCGGCGAGACGAGGTGAACCACCATCGTCAGATCGGGTGCGCTCTTGACGGTCGTGATACCGAGGCGCCGCACTTCTTCGGGCAGGCGCGGCTCGGCTTGCGAGACGCGGTTCTGCACCAGTTGCTGGGCCTTGTCGGGATCGGTGCCGAGGCGGAAGGTGACGGTGAGCGTCATCACGCCGTCGGTCGTCGCCTGGCTGCCCATGTAGAGCATGCCTTCGACGCCGTTGATCTGCTCTTCGAGCGGCGTTGCCACCGTTTCAGCGATCACCTTCGGGTTGGCGCCTGGGTACGTTGCGCGCACGACCACCGAAGGCGGCGCGACTTCGGGGTACTCCGAGATCGGCAGACCGCGCAGCGCAATCAGGCCGGCGATCAGCATCAATAGCGACAGCACGCCGGCAAAGATCGGCCTGTCGATGAAGAATTTTGAGAGATTCATGTTGGTTCTCCGGCGGGCGCCAGGGCGCCCTCCTCCGAAATCAGGACTTCGCGGCCTCGGCCACGCGTTCCGGTTGTTGTTGCTTCGTGTCCGCCTTGGCGTCCATGGTCACGGACTGCGGCACCACCAGCGCACCCGGGCGGATGTGCTGCAAGCCGTTCACCACCACGCGATCGCCGGCCTTCAGGCCCTTGCTCACCACGCGCAGGCCGTTGATGGGCGCGCCCAGCGTCACCTCGCGGTACATGGCCTTGTTGTCGTCACCCACGACCATCACGAACTTCTTGTTCTGGTCGGTGCCGATGGCACGCTCGCTCACCAGCAGCGCGGTGTCGTTGCGGGCCTGGCCCATGCGGATGCGGGCGAACTGGCCGGGAATGAGCGCGCCGTCCTTGTTGTCGAACGAAGCACGCACACGCACGGTGCCGCTGCGGGCGTCGACCTGGTTGTCGATCAGCTGCAGCTTGCCGGTGAAGGGCGTGCCCTCCAGGCCTGCGGTGCCCATCTGCACGGGAATCGTGTCGATCTGGCCGCGGGCGCCGGCGTTGGCCGGCAGGTCCTTCAGGGCGCGGGTGATGACCTGCTCGTCGGCGTCGAAGCTCGCGTAGATCGGGCTCACCGACACCAGCGTGGTCAGCACCGGTGCGCCGGGGCCGGCGGCCACCAGGTTGCCCACGGTCACTTCGAGCTTGCCGATGCGGCCCGAGACCGGTGCGCGCACCTGGGTGTAGCCCAAGCTCAGGCGTGCGGTCTGCAGCGAGGCTTGTGCGGCGCGCAGGTTGGCTTCGGCTTCGCGGCCGGCGTTCACGCGCTCGTCGAGTTCACGCTGCGCGATGGCCTGCTCGTCCCACAGGCGCTTGGCACGTTCCTGCTCGCTGCGGCTGAAGGCCTGGCGGGCTTGCGCCGAGGCGACCTGTGCTTCAGCGCGCTCCACTTCGGCCGCGTACGGCGCGCGGTCGATGGTGATGAGCAGGTCGCCCTGCTTCACCAGCGCGCCTTCGCGGAAGTGCACCGACTGCACGGCGCCCGCCACGCGGGAGCGCACATCGACGCGCTCCACGGCTTCGAGCCGGCCCGAGAACTCGTCCCAGGCGTTGATCTCGCTCGACGCCACGGTAGCGACCGACACCGGCGTGCCCTGTTGCGCGGCCACCGGGGCCGTGGCCTCGGCCTTGAAGCTGTACATGCCCACCACTGCGGCGGCCACGGCCAGCACCGCGGTGAGGCCGGTCACGGCGGGCCACAGACCCTTGCGGGCGGTGGAAGACAGCAATTGTTCGTTCTTGTTCGACATGATGGTTCGTCCTTCTCGATGACTTTTTCGGGATGCAACAGGCCATCCCGGCGCTTGGCGGCGTCAGGAGGCGGAATTCAGAGAACAGAAAGCCCTGCCACCCGCCTCTGGGGAGGCGGCGGCTTGGTTCAGGGGGCGGAGCGGACCCTCGCGGGTCTAGCTGGGCTCAGGGACCGCCGGGGGCGGTGTGGTGGCGCTGAAGAACTCGCGGAAGTGCTGCTGCACGCTGGCTTCGCAGGATGCGCATCCCACGGCCTCGGTGTCGTACAGCGCCTTGGGCCAGTTGTCGGCACCGGTCAGCACGCTGCTCGTGACCTCGATGCCGGCCGACCGCAGCCGGCCCGCGAAGGTCATGGCCTCGTCGCGCATCGCGTCGTCAGGCCCCACCAGCACCAGCGCCGGTGCCAGGGCGGCCAGCCGCAGCGATCCGCTCGGCACCGCGTACGGGTGCGTGGCGTTCGACGGACAGCTCAGGTACTTGGCCCAGCCCGTGGCCCAGCGGCACTCGGCCTCGTCGTTCGTGGCATTGCGCAGCGAGGCGGTGCCGGCGCACGGGTCGAGCATGGGCGACAGCAGGATCTGGCCTGCCAGCGGCGGATGGGCGCGGTCGCGAGCCACCAGGGCCACGCTGGCCGCCAGGTTGCCGCCGGCCTCTTCGCCGGCCAGGTACACCTGGGCGCCCTTGCCGCCGAGCTTCACGCGCTGCTTGTAGAGCCATTCGAGCGCCGCATAACCCACCTCGACCGGCTCCGGGAACGGGGCCGCCGGGGCCAGCGGGTAGTCGAGCGACACCACCACCGCACCCGCGCCGGCCAGCAGCCGGGCCACGTTGCGGCCGTTGTCGAGGTTGCCGCAGATGAAGGTGCCGCCATGGAAGTGCAGCACCAGCGGCACGGTTTCGCCCCGCGAACGCTGACCGTAGACACGGGCAGCCACGGGCTCGCGGCCGGGCAGCTCGATCGACAGATCGGACTCCACGCCGTGTGCCGCGGCAAGCGCAGCAGCTTCAGCGGACCGGGACGATGGACGGGGTGACATGGGCGACCTCAGGGATATGGGCGATGGTTGAAATATAAGGCGCTACATGCGCGTTGAAACAGGAAACACAGCCCTACTCTGTTTCCAAACGGAGAACAATCGGGCATACCGTAGGGGCGCGTTCCTTGTGTGAGAATCCGCCTCCTTCCGGCATAAGCCGGTCTCCCTGAACAGGCATTCGATGGATCAAATCCAGGCAATGCGGATCTTTGTCCGCGTGGTGGAAGCCGGCACCTTCACCCGTGCCGCCGACTCTCTGGCCCTGCCCAAGGGCACCGTCACCAAGCAGATCCAGGCGCTGGAAGCGCGCCTGCACGTGAAGCTGCTCAACCGCACGACGCGGCGCGTCACCGTCACGCCCGACGGCGCCGCCTACTTCGAGCGCGCCGCGCGGCTGCTGAACGACTTCGACGACATGGAAGCCAGCATGACGAATGCGCAGGCCAACCCCACGGGGCGGCTGCGCATCGACGTGGGCACCTCGGTGGCGCAGCAGATCATCCTGCCCAACCTGGCCAGCTTCTGCGACCGCTACCCCGACATCCAGGTCGACCTGGGCGTGAGCGACCGCACCGTCGACCTGATCAGCGACAACGTCGACTGCGTGATCCGCGCGGGCGAGCTCAGCGACCAGTCGCTGGTGGCCCGCCGCATCGGCACCCTGCACTTCGTCACGGTGGCCTCGCCGGCCTACATCAAGCGCTATGGTGCGCCGCAGCATCCCAACGACATCGAGAAGCGCCACCACGTCGTGAGCTACTTCTCGGGCACCACCCGGCGCGTGTACCCGCACGAGTTCAAGAAGGGCGACGAGTACATCGAACTCAACGGCCCCTACCGCGTGTCGGTCAACGAGAGCAACGCCCACATGACGGCCGTGCTCGCAGGCTTCGGCCTGTCGCAGTGCATCACCTTCTCGGCCGAGCCGCTGCTGGAAAGCGGTGAACTCGTCGAGGTGCTGGCCGACTGGCAGCGCGACCCGCTGCCGATCCATGTGGTGTACCCGCCGAACCGGCACCTGAGCGCGAAGGTGCGGGCGTTTGTGGACTGGGCGGCGGATCTGTTTGCGAAGAATCCGCGGTTGCAGAAGCGCTGAGGGGCTTCTTTCGCGTCAGTAGACCGGCTCGCACCTCACCTCGCTCTTCACCGAATTCGCAATGAAGCACTCCTCATGCGCCCGATGGTGCATGTGCTCGATCTGCTCCCGCGTCGGCAGGTTCTCGCCCGAAAAGCTCACCTGCGGACGCAGCGTGACAACCGTCATCGCCATCTTCCCTTCAGCGTTCTTCTCCATCACCCCCATAGCCGCGTCGACATAGCGGTCGACCACGAACTTGCGCTTCACCGCCATGGTGAGGAACCACAGCATCTGGCAGCTGGACAGCGAGGCCACGAACATCTCTTCGGGATCGACGGCCGACGCATCGGAGTACGGCAGCGGCACCACATGCGGCGACGAAGAGCCTGGCACCTGCGCGCCACCGTCGAAACGCAGCACGTGGTGGCGGCTGTAGGTGTTGGCCAGGAAGTCCTGGTCGCCCCGCTCCCAGATGATCTCGGCGGTGTACTCGGACATGGGTCGTACTCCTCGATGGATGGAATGAATGAATGATCGAATGTCAGACGCTCATCAGCTTCACGATCAGCGGCACCAGCAGCGCGGTCGCGATGCCGTTCAGCCCCATCGCGAGCGCCGAGAACGCGCCTGCGGTTTCGTTCACCTGAATGGCCCGCGCGGTGCCGATGCCGTGCGCCGCCATGCCGACAGCGAAGCCGCGCACGGCGGGTTCCTTGATGCGCAGCAGGTTGAGCAAACCGGTCGCCATGATCGCGCCCGAGATGCCGGCGATGGCCGCAGCCACGGCCGCCAGGGACGGCAGGCCGCCAATCTTTTCGGCCACGCCCATCGCGATCGGCATGGTGGCCGACTTGGGCGCGAGCGACATCAAGAGCTCGTGCGAACCGCCGAGCACCCAGCCGATACCAATGGCCGACACGATGGCAGCCACCGAGCCCACCAGCAGCGCCACGCCGATCGGCAGCCACAGGCGCCGCAGGCGACCGACCTGGCTGTACAGCGGCACGGCCAGCGCCACGGTGGCCGGGCCGATCAGGAAGTGGACGAACTTGGCGCCTTCAAAGTAGGTGTCGTAAGGCGTGCGCGTGAGCAGCAGAACGCCCACGATGACGATCACCGACACCAGCACCGGGTTGACCATCGGGTTGCGCCCGCTGCGCGCATGCAGCCACAGCGCACCCAGGTAGGCCAGCAGCGTGAGCGACAGCCACAGCAGCGGCGACTGGGCCAGGAAGACCCAGATTTCAGAGAGCTTGGCGGGCGCGTTCATTCAGCGTCCTTGCCGGTGATGCGGATCATCCAGCGCAGCGTGAGCGCGGTCACCGCCATGGTGAAAGCGCCGCCCACGACACCGGCCGCAAGGAACGGCAGCCACTCGCGCCCCACGCGCTCGAAATGCAGCATGACGCCGGTCACTGCCGGAATGAACAGCAGCATCAGGTTGCGGAGCAGGTGGCCCGAGGTGTCGGTCAGCGCTTCCGGCACGCCGCCCCGCACGAGCAGGCCGACGAAGAGCAGCAGCATGCCGATCAGCGGACCGGGGATCGGCAGCGACAGCCACTGCACGAGCAGTTCGCCCGCGAGCTGGCACAGAAAGAGCGTGGTGATGGCGTAGAGCATGGGCCTCGTTGTTTTCCTTTTTTTGCGACGGCCCTATTGTGGTGCGAGGTGCGTTCAGCCGCTGTGTCGTGCGGCCCTGGCCCTCGCCCACGCGGCCTTCAGTGCCTGCTGGCTGGCCGGCGGCAGCACACCCAGGCGCAGGTGCCCCGGCAGGCCAAAGGAAGTGCAGTCGCGCAGCTTGATGCCCTCGGCGCGCAGCGCGGCGGCGCGGGGCGGGTATGGCGTGTCAGGCCGTGCGCCGAAGAAGTTGGCGTCGCCGGGCAGCACTTCCCAGCCGAGCGATTCGCAGACGGCGCGCTGCCGCGCTTTCCAGTCGCGCAGGATGTCGAGGCTGCGCGCGAGCCAGCCTTGCGCTTCGTCGGTGGTCCAAGTGGTGAGCAGCGCCACGCCGTGTGTGCCCAGCGGCCACGACGGCGCGATGCGCTCGAGCCGCTCCAGCAGCGGGCCGGCCACGTCGACGTTCGCGGGCGCGATGGCGTAGGCAGCGCGGATGCCGGTGAGGCCCATGGCCTTGTTCGGTGTCCACAGTTGCCAGACGCGGTCGCGCTGCGCGTCGTCGTGCGACGGCTGGCCTTCGAGGCGCAGCGGTTCGTAGGCCATGTCGAGCACGCAGACCGCATCGCTCGCGGCATGCTGCGCGATGTCGGGCTGCGGCTGGCCGAACGGGCTTGACGGTTCGCAGCACCAGCGCAACGCGGCGCCTTCGGCCTCTTCGGGCGCGCGCCGCACGCCGAGGCCCCAGGCCCCGGCGGCGCGTTCGTAGTCGCCGTAGCTGTGTGCGGGCAGCCAGACATCTCCACCGCCGTTCTGCGCCACGACCGCGCTGATGCGGTGAATGAATTCGCTCGCGCTCGCGGCGATCCCGATGCGCTCCACGGCCACGCCGTGGAAATCGGCGAGCGCGGCGCGCAGTGCGGTGTAGCGCGGATCGGGATAGTGCGCCGCGTCGGCCTCGCGCAGTGCGGCCAGCACCACGGGACACGAGCCGACCGCGTTGCCGTTGGTCGAGAAGTCGTGCGGCGCTGCGCCCGTCTCGTCGGGGCCGCCGTGCACCATGGCGTGATTCGTCATGCCCACCTCGCCATCAGCGGCGACAACATCGCCAGCGAGGCGATCACCGCCAGCCCCCACGCCGCCCGTTCGCCGAGCTGCGCCGTGCGCGCGGTGTCGGCCGAGGTGGCGGCGCGCCCTTCCCCGTTCAGCGCATAGACGCCCGGCTTCGCAAGCCGCACACCCAGCAGCAGCGCCATCGCGCCCATCGGCCAGCCGCTGTTGGGCGACGGTGTGCGGCGCGCTTCGCGGGCCACGCCGCGCGGCCAGCGGCCGGCCGCGAGTGCCAGCAGCAGCACGGTGAGGCGCGCGGGCAGCCACGAGAGCACATCGTCGGCGCGTGCGGCCCACTTGCCGAACCAGGTCCAGTCGCGACCGCCGCGTTCGCCGCGGTAGCCCCACATGGCGTCGGCGGTGTTGGCGAAGCGGTAGAGCGCCGCGCCCGGCAGGCCGAACAGAACGAACCAGAACACGGGCGCCACCAGCGAGTCGTTGAGGTTTTCGGCCAGCGATTCGATGGCGCTTTCTCGCACCTCGCGCTCGCTCAGCACCGAGACGTCGCGGCTCACGAGGCGCGCGAGCCGCGCACGGCCCGCGTCGAGCGATTCGCCCAGCGCGGTCTCGACCGCCAGCACCTCGTCGCGCAGCATGCGCCACGCAAAGAGCGGCTTGAACGCGAGCCCAAGCACCACGGCCATCGCCCAGACTGGCAGCCATTGCATCGCCAGGCTCTGCACCGCCGACGCCACGGCGAACGCAGCCATCGCGCCCACGCACCAACCGAGCGCGCCCATCGCAAAGCCCGGAAGGTCGCGCGGCTTCGCGTCGGCGGCGCGCGGTGCGAGGCGGCTGCCGATCCAGTCCAGGTAGCGGCCCATCCACACGACGGGGTGCAGCGGCGCGGGCGGTTCGCCCAGCCAGCGGTCGACGGCCAGTGCCAGCCACAGGGCGGCGACCAGCGCGAGGGCGAAGACGGTGAAGGGATCGAGCGCGGGCATGGAAGGCATTCTCGTGAATCAGGCGGTGGGCATGGCGCGGCCGCGTCGCCATTGCACCAGCGCGCCGATGGCCAGCAGCAAGGCGGCGCTGAATGCGGCAAGCAGGCGCGGCAGCACGGCGGATGGCGGCGGAGGCGATGGGGTGTCGGTGATGGGCTTCAGCTGGAGGCCGGTGACGGGCTGTGCCAGGTCTGGCGTGGCGGGCGATTCGGGCGGAGCTGTCGCCGCTTCGACGCGTGCGATGGGCGGCGCGACAACGACCGGCGCAGGTGCAGTCACAGGCGAAGGCACCAACGCAGCCTGCGCGAACCGCTGCACCGCCTCGTTCCGCTCCCGCAGCCCCGTGGCGCGCACCGCCTCCGTGTAGGCCTGCGCCAGCTCGCGCCGCGTGGCGGCATCGGGGGTCCAGTAGTTCAGCCGCACGGCGTCGAGCATGCGTTCCAGCGTCTGAGCGAAGGCGGCGCGGTTCTCGCGCTCCAGCCACTGCCGCGTGCCGAGCCTGTAGGTGTCGCGCACATACACCTCGTGCAGCGACTGCCAATGGTCCGCGCGCACCGCAGCGGGCGCGGTCGCCTGCCAGCCCCAGAGGAACTGCGCGGTCTTGAGCACCTGCAGCGCGCCGCTGTAGCCCTCGGCCTTCTGCGCCTCGATCCACTGGGGATGCAGGTAGCGCGTCTGCATCTCGCGCGCGATGGCGCCGGCGGCGGTGTCGGTGCGCACGGCCGCGCCGTCGCGCAGGTTCTGCACGTACAGCGCCGGGTCCTTGCCCGTGAGGTGGCGCACGGCGAGCGCAATGCCGCCCAGGTACTGGAACGGGTCGTCGTTGGTCAGCACGCCGTAGAGGTTGGAGGTGCGCGCCATCAGCGCCGCGTCGACCTGCGCGAGGTTGCCCGCGAAAGCGCCCGTGCGCGCGGCGCCGTCGAGGCCGCGCCCGTAGGCGTGGCCCATGCGGTCCATGTAGAGCCCGGCCATCTGCGCGTCGCCGCCGCCGCGCTGCTGGCCCTTCCAGAGTTCGGTGGAGAGCACCGCTTCCTCGAGCCCGGCGCCATAGCTGCCCTGCTCGTTCGAGAACACGCGCGCCGTCGACCAGCGCCGCGCCTCGGCCGCCGTCGCACCCCCGGCACGCAGCGTGCGCGCCATCGCTTCGCTGTGCTGCGCGACGGCGTTGCCGGGCTCGTCGAGCGCGGCCACCTGCTGCACGGCTTCGTCGAGCCAGCGCATCACGTGCGGGAACTGGTCGCGGTACGAACCGGTGACGCTGATCAGCACATCCATGCGCGGTCGTTTCAGCACCGCGGCCGGCACGACCTCGATGCCGACCATGCGTCCGGCTTCGTCCCAGCGCGGCTTCACGCCGAGTGCATGGAAGGCCTGGCTCTCGGTCACGCCCTGGTGGCGCGAGGCCTCGCCGGCCCAGAGCGTGAAGGCGATCTTTTGCGGCGGCCGGCCGCCGTGGGTGCGGGCGTGTGCAGCGATCCAGTCGTCCATCGCGGCGACGCCGGTGTCCCAGGCGGCGCGCGTCGGCACGCGGCTGGGATCGAAGCCGTAGAGGTTGCGGCCGGTCGGCAGGCTGTCGGGGTCGCGCACCGGGTCGCCGCCGTAGCGCGATTTCAGGTAGCGGCCGTCGAGCGCGGTGAGCAGGCCTTCGATTTCCTCGTTGTGGGTCAGCACCGCGTCGAGCGCGCGGGCCCTCGCGGCCAGGGCGCGCAAAGGTTCAGCATCGGCCGTGTCATGGCCCGCCAACACGGCTTCCAGCCAACGCGCAGGCTTCGACGCTGCAATGCCCTGCGCATCGGTGAGGAACATCTCGTCGAGGTCTTCGCCCATCGCCTGCGCCACGGGCTTGCCGAGGATCTGCAGGATCGTCTGGCGCCGCCGCTGCGCATCGGGCGCCTCGCCGAAGGTCGCCAGGCCCAGCGGCTGCGCGGTCTGCGCGAGCTCGTCGAGGTACGGATGCAGCACGGCGATGAAGCCCGCGAAATCTGCGCGGATGCGCGCGGGCGTCCATTGCAGGTCGCGGTCGTAGAGCTGCGCGACGAAGTCGGCGGTGAGACGCCGCTCCATCGCGGTCCTCACCGCGCCAGGCGCCAGCGTTTCCCAGTCGTGCAGGCGGTCATGCATCTCGCGCACGCCGGGGCGGAAGCCCGCGGGCGCGAACATCGGTGTCGAATGGCTCACCATCGTCGCGCGACCGCGGCGCTTCGCGGTGGTCGCCTCGCCGAGGTTGTCCATGATGTACGGATAGACGTTGGGCACGTCGCCCAGCGCGAGCAGCGGATCGTCCTGCACCGAGAGCCCGCGCTCCTTGCCCGCCGACCACTCGACCGTGCCGTGCGTGCCCACGTGCACCAGCGCATCGGCGCCGAAGCGGGTGCGCAGCCAGAGGTAGGTCGCGAGGTAGCCGTGGCTCAGTGGCACGGCCGCGCGGTGGTACACCTGCTGCGCCCTGTCGGCCACCTGCGTGCCGGGCTCGAAGCGCGGCGGCTGGCGCAGCACGACCACCTGGCCGAACTGCACGCGCGGCACCACGAAGGCCGGCGCGCCGGCCACGGGCCGCAACATGGCCGAGGCTTCGGGCGGGCCCCAGTAGGCTTCGATGCGGCGCTGCGTCTCGACGGGCAGCGCGCGGAACCACGCGAGGTACTGCGACAGGGGCAGCGTGTCGGCCAGTCCCTGCTCGAGCAGCGGCTGCAGCGCATCGCCGCCTTGCGGCGTCGGGTAGTAGGCCTTCATCGTGGCCTGCACCTGCGCGATGACCGTGTCCGCGCCCGGCGCCTCGGTGCGGTAGCCGGCTGCCTGCATCGCGGACAGCATCCGGTCGACGCTGCGCGGCACGTTGAGGAACGACGCGCCGAAGTTGGCCTCGCCCGGCGGGTAGTTGTAGACCAGCATCGCCACACGGCGCTCGGCGACGGGCGTGCGGCGCAGGCGCAGCAGCGCGGCGGCCTTGTCGGCCACGGCGTCGATCTGTGCGGGCAGCGGCTGCAGGCTGCCGGTGACGGCGTCGCGCGCGGTGACCAGCATCGGGTCGGTCATGCCCGCGAGTTCGCTCGGGCTGTAGTAGGCCGCGATGTCGGTCTGCGCGAGGCCGTCCTTGCTGCGTGACCATTGCGCCGCATCCATGGCGAGCGAGGGCAACGTCTGCAGCACGGGCACACCGATGCGTTCGAGCTCAGTCTTGCGCTCGTTCGGGCTGAACACCAGTGCGGCGTTGATGAGGAGGTCGGCCACGCGACGCTCGCCCTCGCCGGCGTGCGTCATGCGGAAGAACAGGTCCTTCTGCTGGCGCGGGCCGTAGAAGGCGTAGGCGCGCAGGCCGCGCTGCGCGAGCGTGCCGATCAGCCGGTCGAGCCAGTCGGTGTCGTCGCCGGTGAGCGTGGCGCTGTTGACCGCGATGGCGACGGTGCCCTGCCCGCCCGGCATTGCTTCGATGGCCGCGACGTTGGTTTCGACACGCGGCCAGTCGGGGTGATAGAAGCCGGCGAGTGGCAACGGCACGGGGTCAGGCAGGCCGGCTGCATCGCCGACGCGTGCCATCGCCTGCATCGAGGCTTTCAGATTCGCTTCGCCAGGGAAGCGCCAGTAGGCGCGCAGCCGCTGCGCCCAGGCCGCATCGACGCCGCGCTCGGCCGCGAGCGGCGGCACCTCAGGCGGCTTCTGGCTTTTCGCCACGAGCGCGAATTCACCGATCTGCACGTAGGGAACCGGGCTGCGCGCGATGACGTCGCCGAAGCGCGCAGCCGCCGACTGGGCGACGCTGAGGTGCGGCGCATCGATGACGAGAAGGCGCGCACCATCGAGCGCGGTGGCGAGCGCATCGGGCGCGTCCTGCGCGGCCGACACCACCTGCAGCGGCACGCCGGCCGCACGCGCTGCCGTCTGCAATCGCACCACGCGCGCAGGCGACACCAGCGCCGTGCTCAACACGACCACGCGAGACTCGGCCGCCATCGCAGGCTGCGCCATCAGGCACAAAAGCCAGAGCCAGAAGACGAAAAGCCGCGTCACTTCCCGCCCGACGCCGGCACCGCGTCCGCCGGCACATAGATCATCGTGCCGTCCTTCAGGCGCCAGGCGGTGCCCGCCTTTTCGCCGTCGCCCTGCCCCGTCGCGCCGCTGGCCTTGAAGCGCGTGACCTTCTGGCCTTCGCGCGTGATGATCTCCATGTCGGGCTGGCCCTCGTGGCGGATGACCGTCACCTTGTCCTGCGAGAACGGATTCACCGGGTTGTTGATGACCGCGATCATCAGCATGCCGATGACGACCATGAAGACGTCGATCAGGTTGATGGTCGAGAGCACCGGGTCGTCGTCATCGCTGTCCAGGCTGCTCAAAATCGAGAACTGCCTGCGGCTCATGACAACCGGTCCCGCGCATCGAGCAGCATCACCAGCTCGCGCATGAGCCAGCGGCGGCGCACCGTGTAGACCACGAAGGTGATCGACGCCGAAGCCAGCGCCACGATCACGGCCGCGAACGCGGGCGCCAGGCTCTGCGCCACGCCTTGCGATTCACCCGAGGCCACAGCCACGAGCGCCGGGCCCATGGGGATCATGGTGGCGATCAGCCCCAGCATCGGCGCCACGCGGCTGCACAGGCGCACGCCTTCGAGCTGCTTGAGCACGACCAGCTCCATCTGCTCCTGGCTGGCCTGCGCGTGGCGTTGCAGCACCAGCGCGCGTGACGGATCGCGTCGGCGCTGCCACCCCTCGATGCCGAAGGCACCGAGGCAGTACACCGCATAGACGAAAGACAGCAGCACGCCGAGCGTCACGGGCCAAAGGAACAGGCGCGCAAGCTCGAAGAGAACGGTGTCGAAGGCCAGCATCAGGTGGGCTCCACGGAAGAAGATGAAGTGGAAGAAGGATCGAACAGGTCCGACGCCCGGCCCCAGCTTTCGTCGAACACCAGTGAGGCAAGCGGTGCACGCTTGGCCCAGCGTTCGCGTTGCAGCATCGGCTCTTCGTAGAACGCATGCACCGGGCCCAGGCACAGCAAGGCGATCGGCTCCGCGCCTTCGGGCAGGCCGAGCAGCACGCTCAGTTCGGCGGGTTCGAACAGCGACACCCAGCCCATGCCCAGCCCTTCGGCGCGCGCCGCGAGCCAGAGGTTCTGGATGGCGCAGGAGGCGGAGGCCAGGTCCATCTGCGGCAAGGTGCGGCGGCCGAACACATGCTGCTCGCGGCCGTCGGCCAGCGTCACCACCAGCAGCTCGGCCGCGTCGAGCACGCCCTGCACCTTGAGACGCATGAACTCGTCTTCGCGCTGGCCGAGCGCGCGGGCGGTGCGCACGCGTTCGCGCTCGACCACCTCGTGCAGCTGCCGGCGCAGCCCTTCGCCGCGCACGCGGATGAAGCGCCACGGCTGCATGAAGCCGACGCTGGGCGCGTGGTGCGCGGCGTCGAGCAGGCGGCGCAGCACCTCGGGCGGCACCTCGCCCCCAGCAAAGTGGCGCATGTCGCGCCGCTCGTGGATGGCGCGGTACACCGCCTTGGCCTCGTCGGCCGCGAACGCATGCGCCACCATCGGGTTCAGTCCTCGATGCCGCGCTGCGCCGGAATGCCGGCCTTGAACGCGTGCTTGACCATCTGCATCTCGGTGACCGTGTCGGCCAGTTCGATGATCTCCGGCGGGCAGCGCCGGCCCGTGAGCACCACGTGCACGTGCTTGGGCCGCGCGCGCAATGTTTCGAGCACGCCTTCGAGCGGCAGCCAGCCGTAGATCAGCGGGTAGGTGATCTCGTCGAGCACCACAAGAAAGAAGTCGCCCGACATGATCGCGGCCTTGGCCTTTTCCCAGCCGTCGCGCGCGAGCTGGCCCGAGCGTTCGAGGTCCTGGCTTTTCCAGCTGAAGCCGTCACCGAGGCCTTCGATGGGCACGCCGATCTGCTCGAACATGCGGTGCTCGCCGAAGCGCGCCGAAGGCACCTTCATGAACTGGTAGATCTTCACGGCCTTGCCGCGGCCGTGTGCGCGCAGCGCGAGGCCGAAGGCTGCCGTGCTCTTGCCCTTGCCGTCGCCGGTGTTGACGATGACGATGCCGCGGCGTTCGCCTTCGGGCTTCTCGTAGGGCTTTTCGCTGGGAGGGGTTTCTATTTGCATGAGGTTTTCCGTTTGCTTGTGTTCTTGGCGCTGCGGTTCAGGGCGTGTGCACAGGCCACCGGGTACTTCCCTCCGCGAATGTCCCCCGGGCTTCGCCCTCCTCCTTGATTTCGCTGCGGGAAGCACCCAGTGCCCTGCGCACACTGAGCGCGGTCGTTGTTCTGGTCGATCAACAACCGCACCGCCCGACGCTCACGTCGATGGGGTGCCTTGCGCAGCGAAATCAAGGAGGAGGCCGCAGGCCGGGGGACATTCGCGGAGCAAGGTGCCCCGTCGGCGGGAGCGCGCCCTGAATGACTTGATGCACGAGGCTTCATAGCGGCAACGCGATCCACTGATCCGCGACGCGATGCACGCGAATTCGATGGTCGAACACCTGTTCCAGCGCAGCGTGCGTCACTGGGTCTGAGCAAGCACCGTGGTGCACCACCCTCCCCCGATTCATCACCACCAGTTCGTCCGCAGCCAGCGCCATCGGCAGCTCGTGCAACACGCTGACCACGGTGCGGCCTTGCGCGACCAACTCGCGCGCCGTCTGCATCCAGTCCGCTTGATGCGGCGGATCGAGATTGGCCAGAGGCTCGTCCATCAGCAACAACTCGGCCTCGACCGCCAGCGCACGCGCCAGCAGCACACGCTGGCGCTCGCCGCCCGACAGCTGCCCCAGCGGACGATCGCGCCAATCCCACGCTTGAGTGCTGCGCAGTGCACGTTCCACAGCATCGCGATCCGCTTCGCTAGGTGCCGCGAGCCAGCGCTGGTGCGGCAGGCGACCGAGCATGGCCACGTCGTAGACCATCAGGTCGTCGGCGCTGCCCTCGCCCGTGCCGCTCTGGCCCAGCCACGACAGGCGCCGTGCGCGCACGCGGGCCGGCACTGCCGCCTGGACCTCGCCGAAGAGCCTCACCTCGCCACGATGTGCGAGCAACCCGGCCAACGCCTTCAACAACGTCGACTTGCCGGCGCCGTTCGGTCCGACGATGCTGGTCCAGCGGCCGGCGGCGAGCGACAGGTCGATGCTGTGCAGCACCTCGACCGACCCGAGCGTGGCGCTGAGGCCGTGCGCTTCGAGCGCGGCGGATCGGGTGCGGCTCATAGACCACCGCCCTTCGCGCCGCGCCGGTGCATCAGCCATAACAGGTAGCTGCCGCCGAGCACCGCCGTGAGCACGCCCACCGGCAGTTCCTGCGGCGCGATCAGCCAGCGCGCCAGCAGGTCGGCCGCCATCAGCAGCAGCCCGCCCATCAGCGCCGACAGCACGATCAGCCGCGCGTGCGTGGTCTTGACCACCGAGCGCACCA
Source organism: Variovorax sp. EBFNA2 (assembly GCF_033802765.1). NCBI lineage: Bacteria > Pseudomonadati > Pseudomonadota > Betaproteobacteria > Burkholderiales > Comamonadaceae > Variovorax > Variovorax sp. EBFNA2. The sequence continues at coordinate 2,999,534 of NZ_CP138496.1, read as the reverse complement.
AGTGCGGTGCGGCCAGGCCGACGAAAGCGATCAGGCCGGTCTGCGCGACGGCGGCGCCGGTCGCCAGCGCCAGCACCGCCACCAGCGCGGCGCGCATGCCGCCGAGTGGCAACCCAAGGCTGCGCGCCGTGGCCTCGCCGAGTGCGAGCCCGTCGAGCACCGGCGCGAGCGCCCAGGCCAGCAGCAGGCAGACCGCGCCGACGGCCGCCATCACGGCGCAGGCGGTCCAGCCGACCAGGCCCGTGCTGCCGAGCACGAAGCCCTGCAGCGCCTGCAGGATGTCGGCCGAGGCGATGGTGATGAGGTCCTTGGCGGCGCCCAGCACCACGCCAACGATCACCCCAGCGAGCAACAGCCGCAGGGTCTGTTGCACGCCGCGCGCCAGCGTGAGCGTGAGCAGCACCGCCGCCACGGCGCCGACGAAAGCCGCACCCGTGAGCCCGATGCGCATCACCCATTGCGTGCTGGTGACGGAGCCACCGAACAGCATCAGCGCCAGCGCCACGCCGAGCGACGCGCCCGAGGCGCTGCCCAGCAGGTACGGGTCGGCCAGCGGATTGCGGAACAGGCCCTGCGCCACCGCACCCGCGAGCCCGAGCAGCGCGCCCGCGAGCCATGCACCGAGGGTGCGCGGCAGGCGGATGTCCCACACGATCTGCAACGCCACCGGATCGTGCCGTGCAGACAGCAGGCTCTGGAAACCGGTGCTGCCGATGCCCAGGCCGAAGAGCAGCAACGCCGCGCCCAGCACGAGCAAGCCGGCACCCAGCAGCAGCACGCGACGCAGGTGGGCGGAATGCATGCCGCTCACCGCCCCTTGTCCGACAGGCACTGCGCCATCAGGCGCGCGGCCTCGTCCATGCGCGGGCCGGGGCGCACGACCACGTCGGTCTGTTCGGCGTCGAAGCGGCACACGCGCCCTTCGCGCACCGCGCGGATGCCGCCCCAGCCGGGACGCTGCTCCAGCCCCATCGCGCTGCGCACGCTGACCATGATGAGGTCGGGGTTCGCACGCACGACGAACTCGGGGTTGAGCTTGGGAAAGGGGCCGAGCGACGCTGGCACGATGTTCTTCACGCCGAGCCGCGCGAGCGTCTCGCCGATGAAGGACGAATCGCCCGCCGCGTAAGGGCCGGTGTTGACCTCGAAGTACACGCGCAGGCCCTTGGCACTGGCGGGCAGCGACTGCGCTGCGGCCGACACAGCCGCGTCAATGGCTCGCCAGACGGCCGGCGCCTCGTGCGTGCCGAGCACCTGATCGAGCGCGCTCAATACGCGGCGCACGTCGGCGTGGCTCTTGGGTTCGAGCACGATCACCTTCAGGCCCAACGCCTCCAGCCGCTGCGTCACGCGCGACGACTTGGCAAGCAGCACCATGTCGGGCTTGAGCGCGACGATGGCTTCGACATTCGGATCGATCCCGCCGCCGAGCTGCGGCAGCGCGCGCACCTGCGCGGGCGAGTTGGAATAGCGGTCGACGCCGATCAGCCGGTCGCAGGCGCCGAGCGCGCAGACGCCTTCGGTGAGCGATGGCAGCAGCGAGACGATGCGCTGCGGCGGCTGCGCCAGATGCACGGTGACGCCGCGCTCGTCGAGCACATCGATGGCCTGCGCAGCCTGCGCGCACACCGCCAACGCAAGGCCGAGCGAGAGCGCGCGCAGCCAAGTCTTCATGGATTCGAAGCTCATGCGGCGGGCGCCTTCAGCGTCAGCGGCAGGCCGGCGACCATCAGCGTCGCGCGGTGGCAGGCGGCGGCGACGTCCTGGTTCAAGCGGCCGAGCACGTCGACGAAGGCACGCGTCTCGCGGCCCAGCGGGATCACGCCCAGGCCGATCTCGTTGCCGACCAGCACCACGGGGCCGCGCGCTTCGCGCAGCGCGATGAGCAGTAGCGTGGCGTGCGCCGAGGGCGTGCGCGTGACCATGGCGGCACCTTCGGTGCGCAGCGGCATCAGCAGGTTGGTGAGCCACAGCGTGAGGCAATCGACCACCACGAGCGTGTCGGGCGCGCTCTGCGTGACGATGGCACGCGCCAGCTCGATCGGCTCCTCGAGCGTCTGCAGGCCGGGCACGCGCTCGGCACGGTCGCTCTGGTGGCGCGCGATGCGATCGCGCATCTCGTCGTCGTGGGCCTGCGCGGTGGCGATCAGCACCGCGCGGCGCGACTTGGGCGATGTCGGCGATTGGGCCAGCCAGTCGGCGGCGCGCTGTTCGGCACGGCGCGACTTGCCGCTTTTCTGGCCGCCGAGGATGAATTCGTGCTCAATGAGGGGCATCGGAAGGCGCCGGTGCGGCGTGGCTGTCGAGTTCGAGGGGCATGGCGCCGAAGAGCCGCGCGGTCGCCTCCGGGCTGGACGCGAACCACGCATGGAAGTAGCTCGCGCGCACGGGGCCGTGCACGTACAGCGCCTCGCCGCCGCGCGTGCCGACGGTGCGCGCGGCGGGCGCGAGCGGCGTCTCGCAGCGCGAGTAGTGGAAGGTGTGGCCGCGCAAGGCATGCGCGCCGAGGTCCAGCTGCTGCGGGCCGAGGCCGGCCAGCCGCTTCTGCATGACCGCCCTTCCCGGCAGCACGCCCCAGAGGCGGTGCACGTCGTGCGGTTCGGCGTCGTCGCGCGTGGCGAGTTCGTCGAACAGCGCCATCATGCCGCCGCACTCGGCCCAGATGGGCTTGCCGGCGGTCACGTGGTTGGCAAGCGAAAGGCGCAACCGATCGCTGGCCGACAGCACTGCCGCATGCAGCTCGGGATAGCCGCCAGGGAACCAGGCGGCATCGCAAGGCGGCAGCGGCTCGTCCGCCAGCGGCGAGAAGAACGCGAGCCGCGCGCCGAGCGCTTCGAGCACGTCGAGATTCGCCGGGTAGATGAACGAGAACGCCGCGTCGCGCGCGATGGCGATGGTGCGTCCGGCCAGCAGCGGTGCGATGGGGGCAGCGGCTTCGTGTTCGAAGCGCACCTGCGGCAGCTGATCGGGCGTGCGTTGGCCGAGCGGCGTGGTCGCGAGCACGTCGGCCGCGGCATCGAGCCGTTCCATGGCATCGCCGAGTTCGGCCGCGCCGACCAGCCCCAGGTGGCGTTCAGGCAGTGCGAAGTCGGCGCTGCGCGGCAAGGCGCCGAGCCAGTCGCCGGGCTCACGCAATGCGTCCTTCAGCATGTCGGCATGACGCTCGCTGGCCACGCGGTTGGCGAGCACGCCGGCCCAGGGCAGGCCCGGCTGGAAATTCTGCAGGCCATAGGCCAGCGCACCGAAGGTGCCGGTCATGGCGTGCGCGTCGATCACGGCGAGCACGGGCAGCCCCAGGCGCGCGGCCAGTTCGGCCGCACTGGGCGTGCCGTCGAACAGGCCCATCACGCCTTCGACGATGACCAGGTCGGCCTCGCACGCGGCGGCATGCAGGCGGGCGCGGCAGTCGGCTTCGCCGGTCATCCACAGGTCGAGCGAATGCACCGGCGCGCCGGTGGCCAGCGCGAGCCAGTGCGGATCGAGGAAGTCGGGCCCGCACTTGAAGGCCCGCACGCGGCGGCCCTGGCGCACGTGCAGCCGCGCGAGCGCGGCCGCGACGGTGGTCTTGCCTTGGCCGGAGGCCGGCGCAGCCACGAGCACCGCAGCGCATGTGGCAGCGGCGCCAGGCGGGAAACGGCGGGTGTTTACTGCGGAGTCCACTTGAGTCCGACGTACGCGGTGCGGCCCCCGTTGGCGTAGAGCCGTGCGAACTGGTAGTCCTTGTCGCCCACATTGTCCACGCGCGCCACGAGGTTCAGGTCGCGCGTGATCTGCGTGCTGGCCGACAGGTTCAGCAGCGTGTAGCCGCCGAGCTTGACGGTGTTGGCCGCGTCGTCGAAACGCTTGCCCGAGCTCTGGATCTCGGCGCCCAGCGTCCAGCCTGCGACGCGCCAGTCGGCGCCCAGCGTGCCGTGGGCCCGGGCACGGCGTGCCAGCAGGTTGTCGGTGGCGAGGTCGCGCGGGTCCTGGTAGTCGAGCGAGGCGCGCAAGGTGACGTCGCCGATGCGGTGGCCGCCTGTGAGCGTCACGCCCTGGTAGCGCGCGCGCGCCGTGCTGGCGTAGCAGCCGAACGACGACTGGCAGCCTTTGGCGCTGCCGTCGAACACGATGAGGTTCTGCACCCGGTTGCGGTACAGCACGATGCCGGCCTGCGTGGCCCCGGCCGTGTATTGCAGGCCCAGCTCGACGTTGCGGCTCGACTCAGGCTGCAGGCTCGCCAGGCCGTACTCGCTGAAGCGCTGGTACAGCGTGGGCGCACGGAACGCGGTGCCGGCCGACACGGTGGCGCGCAGGCTCGGCGTGATGGCGTAGCCGTAGGCGGCGCTGCCGGTGGTCTTGCCGCCGAACTCGCTGTCGTCGTCATGGCGCACGTGCAGCTGCAGCGAATGCGGGCCCTTCACGTAGCCGTAGCCCAGTGCCGCGGCGTTCTGCGAGCGGTCGCGCGAGAACAGCTTGGCCGAGGTGGTCGGCGCGTTTTCGAGCGCGTCTTCGCGGCGCTCGAGCGTGGCGGTGACCAGGTGCGCGCCGAAGCGGAATTCGTTCTGGAACAGGTAGCCGCGCAGGTTGGTTTCGGTGCGGTAGAACGACGGCTGGGTCTTGTAGACCGTCTGCGAATCGGTCACCTGCAGGCGGGTGCTGTAGATGTCGTTCCACTTGGCCGACCAGGTCAGGCCGGCGGTGCGCAGTTCGTTGGTCGACACATCGCCCCGGAAGGTGATCGGCAGCTTGGTGCGAAAGCTCACCGACGGGTCGTACGCCGCTTCGGTGTTGCTGGTGAGCAAGGTGGCGTCGAGGCGCTGGTCGGGCGTGATCTGGAAACCCAGCTTCAGGTTGCCCGAGGTGCTGCGGTAGCCGTCGCGGTCGGGGTTGGTGAAGCCGTCTTTCGACGGCGTGCGCTTGGCGATGGGCTGGATGTTGAAGCCCTTGCTTTCTTCATGTGCCACGCCGAACGCGTAGTCGAGCAGGCCCGACTTGCCGCTCACGCCGCCTTCGATCTTGCGCAGGCCGTGGCTGCCGAAGCCGATGCCGGCGTAGGGCGACACGCCCTCTTCGCCGCGTTTGGTGAAGAGCTGGATCACGCCGCCCACGGCGTCCGAACCGTACACCGCCGCGGCCGGGCCACGCAGCACTTCGATGCGATCGATCTGCGCGAGCGGAATGCCTTCCCACCCGGCGCCGCCGGTCGATTGCGAATCGATGCGCACGCCGTCCAGGTAGACCGCGGTGAAGCGCGATTCGGCGCCGCGGATGAACACGCTGGTGGCGTTGCCCACGCCGCCGCTGCGCGAGATCTCCATGCCGGGCAGGCGCGCCAGCACGTCGGCCACACCGGTGGCGCCGCTGCGCTCGATGGTCTTGCGGTCGACGATGGAGACATCGCCCACCAGGTCCGACAGCGCCTGCGGCGTGCGGTTGGCGGTGACGACGGTCTCGCCGAGCGTGGCAGCTGCCACGACTTGCGCGTGCGCAGCCACTGGCACCAGGACCAGGCCGCCGAAGGCCGAAGCCAGGGCGAGCGTCAACGGCAGGCACGCGGGACGGTTGCGGCGCACGCTGGCGCGGCCGCTGGAGAGGGAAACACAGGAAATCATGGGGTGAACCGAACGAACTTCTATGCCCTGGCCGGCTTCCCCGCCGGCGCCATGGGCGTCATGGCTGCCGATGCGGCAGCCGCCTTGTTGGCCGGTATCCGGGCTGGCAGATCGACCCTTTGCCGCCTTCCCAGGCGCCTGTTTCAGAGCGCCCAGTGGCTGGATGGAAAGGGGTGACGCCTTGCGGCGTCGTCTGCTTGACCGTTGCGGGGGCAGCGCAGGCGGCTTCGGCCCCGGGGGGCGTCCACTCCTGCTTCCCGTTGAACTGCGCCGTGCGAACCACGCCGCGAGCACCAACGGGCGGGATTTTAGGCCCACGGGACGCCCGCGGGGCGCACACACCACACTGCGTTTGATCGCGGGCGGCGCAGGCCCCAGAATCTCGGCCACGTCCGGTGCGCGCCCCGCGCGGTGCGCCGGACCTTCCGAATTCCCGGGAAACTACAATCGCCAACCATGCCCGCCTCCAGCCCCATCGACCAGATCGCCGAGCGTGTGGAACGCCTGCTTGTGCGTCACGAAGAGGTGCAGCGCACCAATGCGCTGCTGCAGGAACAGGTCGATGCGCTCACGCGTGAACGCGACGGCCTGAAGTCGCGGCTCGCCGCGGCCCGCACCCGCCTCGATGCCCTGCTGGAACGGCTGCCGGCCGAACCCCCTTCCGAAGATTCCCATCACGCATGAAGCAGATTGAAGTACAGATCATGGGCCAGAGCTACCTGCTCGGCTGTCCCGACGGCGGCGAGGCGCAACTGCGCGAGGCCGTCGACCGCGTGGACGCGGCCATGTGCAAGATCCGCGACGCAGGCAAGGTGAAGGCCCGCGACCGCATCGCCGTGCTCGCCTCGCTGAACCTGGCCTTCGATCTCGCGGCCCAGCAGGCCGCTGCTGCTGCCGCACCGGCGCCTGTTGCCGCCGCCCGCGCCGAAGAAAGCGCCGGCGACGCCGACCCGAAGGCCGCCCAACTCATTCAAAGACTCGATCAAGCCCTGGCGGGCGATGGACATTTGCTCTGAAGGCACGCGGCACGACGCAGACGGGGCGTAAAATCCACTTCGTCTGCAGACGTGTCGGGCTTAATATTTCCTTGTTCCAATGCTCTCCGGAGCCGGGCTTGGTACATCGCTAGACGGGCGTGATCATCTCGCGTCAGATGAACCCGAAGTCTTGCTGCCCTCGCCCACCTGAACCCTGGTTCAGGATGCGGGTCCGGCACACCATCTGCAGACACCTTTTCCCGCCACGGCCCCCTGCTTCACCGCACGGGGCCGTTGCTTTTTCAGCCACTCCTTTCTTCCTCATCCGCCCGTGAACTTCACCGCCCTGCTCGACCCGCTCCTGATCGCCGAACTCGCCGCGCTCGGCCTGGGCACCGGTTTCCTCGCGGGCCTCCTGGGCATCGGCGGCGGCATGCTGATGGTGCCGTTCATCACGATCATCATGGGCCAGCGCGGCGTGCCGGCCGACCTCGCAGTGAAGATGGCGATCGCGACCTCGATGGCGACGATCATCTTCACGTCGGTGTCCAGCGTGCGCGCGCACCACAAGCGCGGCGCGGTGCGCTGGGACATCGTGCAGCGCCTGGCGCCCGGCATCGTGATCGGCAGCCTCGCGGGCAGCCTGGGCGTGTTCGCGCTGCTCAAGGGCACGGCGCTCGCCATCTTCTTCGCGCTGTTCGTGGGCTTCTCGGCCACGCAGATGTTCCTCGACAAGAAGCCCAAGCCGACGCGCCAGATGCCGGGCACCGGCGGCCAGTTGGCGGCGGGCGGCACCATCGGCTTCATCTCGGGCCTGGTGGGCGCGGGCGGCGGCTTCATCAGCGTGCCGTTCATGACCTGGTGCAACGTGGCGATTCACAACGCGGTGGCGACCAGCGCGGCGCTGGGCTTTCCGATTGCGGTGGCCAACGTGCTGGGCTACGTGCTCGCCGGCCAGTCGGTGCAGGGCCTGCCGGCCGGCGCCTTCGGCTATATCTGGCTGCCCGCGCTCGTGGTAATCGCAGCCTGCAGCGTGTTCACCGCGCCACTGGGCGCCAAGGCCGCGCACAGCCTGCCGGTGAAGAAGCTCAAGCGCGTGTTCGCGAGCATCCTGTACCTGCTGGCCGCCTACATGCTCTGGAAGGGCCTGCGGGGCTGAGGCATATCAAACGTTCACCGGCGTTCCTGTGCCATCCTATGCAGCTGTTGTTCATAGTCGTAAAAGGAAAGCCATGAAAATCCTCATTGCCGTCGACGGCAGCGCCTACACGCAAAAAGCCCTCAACTACCTGCTCGCCAACCGCGCCATGTTCGTGGACGGCCATGAGCTGGTGGTGGTGAATGTCTGCACCGGCATCTCCGGCCACGTGGCACGACACCTCAGCAAGGAAATCGTCACCGATTACTACGCCGAGGAAAACGCCAAGGTGCTCGACCCGGTGAAGGCCTGGTTCGCCGACAAGGGCGTGACCAACTTCACCGCTGACGCGCGCCACGGCCACGCGGCCGAAGAAATTCTCAAGTCGGCCAGCGAATCGAAGGCCGAGCTGATCGTGCTCGGCACGCACGGCCACGGCATCCTGGGCCGCGCGCTGATGGGTTCGGTGGCGACCAAGGTCGTGGCCGAGACCGACATCTCGGTGCTGCTGGTTCAGTAAAAAGCCCGCCACCCGGCAACGGCCGATGCGCCGTTGCCGCAGTCATGGCTGCGCGCGCTGCCGCCGCCATTCGCGCGGCGAGCATCCGAAGCGCTCGCGAAACGCGCGGCTGAAATGCGCCGCGTCGTTGAAACCCCTCCCATACGCGATCTCCCCCACCGGCCGCCCTGCCAGGCGCGGCTCCAGCAGGTCGCGGCTGCACGCGTCGAGCCGGCGCTCCCAGATGTACTGCGACGGCGTCAGCGGCTCGCTCTTGAACACGCGGTGGATGTGACTCACCGACATGCCCAGCTGCGCCGCCAGCGTGCCCACCGACAGCGTCGGATCGGCCAACTGCTCGTCGATGCGCTGCTTCACGCGCCCCAGGTGGTACGCCGTGAGGTTGCTGAGTGCCGGCGCGTGCGCCGCGGGCAGCGTCTGCAGGCCGGCCACGAGGATGTTCTGCACGCCATGGGCCACCGCCAGTGCCGAGGCCGGCTGCAGCGCGTCGAAGTCTTCGCGCAGCGTACGGATCATGCCCAGCAGCAGGTGCCCCGCGCCCTCGCGCCCTGACACGGTGGTGGCCGTGAGCGCTTCGGTGTCGCGCAATTCGCTGCGCAGCCGCTCGCCGGGCAGCTTGAGCACGATCTGCTCGAAGGGCTGGTCGAACAGCAGCTCGTAGGGCCGCGTGCTGTCGTACAGCGCGAAGTCGCCGGCGCCGAGCACGGCGTCGCGCCCGTCCTGGCGCACCACGCCCTGCCCGCGCGCCTGGATGCTGACAAGAAAGCAGTCGTCGCTCGACGCGGCGATGTGACGCGGCGTGCGCATCACCTTCTGCGCCCGCGAGGTCACGACCGACATGCCGAGGCCGGGCAGCGCGTGCTGGCGGATGCTGCCCTCGAAGTCGCCGCCGTCGCCGCGATCGCCGGTGCGCACCGCGTCGCATTCGAGCTGCACGTAGACGTTGCAGATCATGTCGGTCCAGTACGCGAGCCGCTGGTCGCGCGAAACGGCATCGGTGCTGAGCAGATGGGTCATCGGGGTCCTCGGAAGGCCTTCGCAAAGGCACATGCAACGCTGGAACAAGAACGCCGCCAATCCGGGTCAAGGCGTTCCGGCGGCGCGAATCTACGCTTCATGCAACCCGCATGCCACCGCGCAAACCCGGTGCGCACGGCGGGGATTTCGTTACGTTCATTGCACTCTGGAGAACACCCCATGCCGACCACCGTCCACCCCAAGCTGCGCGTCGCCGCCGTGCAGGCCGCCCCAGTGTTCCTCGACCTCGACGCCACCATCGACAAGACCATCGACCTGATGGCGCAGGCCGCGAAACAGGGCGTGCAGCTCATCGCCTTTCCCGAGACCTGGGTGCCCGGCTACCCGTGGTGGACGTGGCTCGACTCACCGGCCTGGGGCATGCAGTTCGTGCAGCGCTACCACGACAACTCGCTGGTCATCGGCTCGCCCGAGTTCGAGCGCCTGCAGGCCGCGGCGCGCCAGCACAAGATCTGGCTCTCGCTCGGCTACAGCGAGAAAGCGGCGGGCAGCCTGTACATCGCGCAGGCGCTGATCGACGACCAGGGCCGCACCGTGCAGACGCGCCGCAAGCTCAAGCCCACGCACGTGGAACGCACCGTGTTCGGTGAAGGCGACGGCGCCGACCTGCACGTGGTTGAAACGCCATTGGGCAACATCGGCTCGCTGTGCTGCTGGGAACACCTGCAGCCGCTGAGCAAGTACGCGATGTATGCGCAGAACGAGCAGATCCACTGCGGTGCGTGGCCAAGCTTTTCGCTCTACCGCGGCGCGGCCTATGCGCTGGGCCACGAGGTCAACAACGCCGCGAGCCAGGTGTATGCGGTCGAGGGCGGCTGCTTCGTCATCGCGCCCTGCGCCACGGTGTCGAAGGCCATGAGCGAGCTGATGTGCACCGACGACGGCAAGCGGCAGATGCTGAGCGTCGGCGGCGGGCATGCGCGCATCTACGGCCCGGACGGTTCGCCGCTGGGCACGCCGCTGGCCGAGGACGCCGAAGGCCTGGTGATCGTCGACATCGACCTCGGCATGATCGCGCTCGCCAAGGCGGCGGCCGACCCGAGCGGCCACTACGCGCGGCCCGACGTCACGCAGCTGCTGCTGAACAAGACGCGGCGCACGCCCGTGGTGGTGCAGCTCACGCCGGAGCCCGAGGGCAGCGCGGCCGAGCCGGTGGCTGCGGCCGTGCAGGCCTAGCCGGCGAACAGTTCCTTGTGCTCGGCGCGCAGCAGCGCCTTCTGCACCTTCCCCATCGTGTTGCGCGGCAATTCGGGAACGACGAAGCAGCGCTTCGGGATCTTGAAGTTCGCGAGTTTGGCCTTGAGTTCGGCCACGATGGCGTCGGCGTCGATCGTGGCGCCGGCCTTGGGGATCACGATGGCCACGCCCACCTCGCCGAAGTCGGGGTGCGGCACGCCGATGACGGCGCTTTCGGCCACGCCGGCCATCTCGTTGATGTAGCCCTCGATCTCGGCGGGGTAGACGTTGTAGCCGCCGCTGATGATCAGGTCTTTGCTGCGTCCGACGATGGTGATGTAGCCGCGCGCATCGATCTTGCCCACGTCGCCGGTCTTGAAGAAACCGTCGGCGGTGAACTCTTCCTTGGTCTTCTCGGGCATGCGCCAGTAGCCGGCGAACACGTTGGGGCCCTTCACCTGGATGCCGCCGATTTCGTCGACGGGCAGGTCTTTGCCCTCGTCGTCGCGCACGCGCAACTGCACGCCCGGCAGCGCGAAGCCGACGGTGCCGCCGCGGCGCTCGCCCTTCTTCGGGTCGTAGGGGTTGGACGTGAGCATGGCGGTCTCGCTCATGCCGTAGCGTTCGAGGATCGTGTGGCCGGTGCGCTCGCGCCACTCGTCGAAGGTCTCGATGAGCAGCGGCGCCGAGCCCGCGACAAACAGGCGCATGTTGCGCACGGCCTCGCGCGTGAGGCCGGGCTCGGCCAGCAGGCGCACGTAGAGCGTGGGCACGCCCATGAACACGGTGGCCTCGGGCAGCTTGGCGACGATGCGCTTGGGGTCGAACTTCGAGAACCAGATGATCTTGCTCCCGTTGAGCAGCGCGCCGTGCAGCGCCACGAACAGGCCGTGCACGTGGAAGATGGGCAGCGCGTGGATCAACACGTCGCCCTTCTTCCAACCCCAGTAGGTCTTGAGCACTTCGGCGTTCGACAGCAGGTTGCGGTGCGTGAGCATCGCGCCCTTGCTGCGGCCCGTGGTGCCGCTGGTGTACAGGATCGCGGCGAGGTCGTCGGGCTTCTTGACGGCAACGGTATGGCGGTCGCTGCAGCGCGCCGCGGCGTCGAGCAGCGTGCCGGTGCGGTCGTCGTCCAGCGTGAACACATGGCGCGTGCCGGCCGCTTCGGCAATCGGTCGCACCCAGGCCGCGTTGCGGCCGGTGCACACGACCACGGCGGGTTCAGCGTTGCCGATGAAGTACTCGATCTCGGCGCTCTGGTAGGCCGTGTTGAGCGGCAAAAACACGTAGCCCGCACGCAGGGTCGCGAGGTACAGGAGCATGGCCTCGACCGATTTCTCGACCTGCACGGCAACGCGCGCGCCCTTCTCGAGCTTCAGGCCGTCGAGCAGGTTGGCGATCATCGCGCTGGCGCGGTCGAGGTCGCGCCACGAATAGTGCAGGCCGTTGTCGGTTTCGACCGCGATGGCATCGAGGTCGGCAGGAAAGGCCGCGCGCAAGGCGGCGAACAGGTTGGCGTTGGGGGAGGACTTCGTCTTCATCATCTTCGTCATCATCGAACGGCAGGCTCAGGACGAGCGGAAATTCGGAGGGCGCTTGGCCAGGAAGGCATCGATGCCTTCGCGGTGCTCGGCGGTGTCGGCGTAGTCGTACGCGGTGGCCAGCAGCTGCTGTGCCGCCGCGCCGCCGCGCTTCAGTGCGGTGAAGGTGGCCTTGTGCAGGCGCGCGGCCTGCGGCGACAGCGCGGCAATGCGCCCGGCATGCGCCTGCGCAGCGGCCGGCACTTCGGTGTCGGGCAGCACGTGCAAGAGAAAGCCGGCGTCGTACAGCCGCTGCGCGCCATGCACGCCGGCGGCCAGCAGCATGTCGCGCGCCAGCACGTCGCCGATGGCGCCATGCACCAGCGCGGCTTCGCGCGGCGCCATCGGGAAGCCCAGCTTCGCGATGGGCGCGCCGAACTTCGACGACGCGCCGGCCAGGCGGATGTCGCAGCAGCTGGCAATCTCGACGCCGGCGCCCATGCAGGCGCCTTCGATCTGGGCCACCAGCGGCAGCGGGCAGTCGAGCATCGCCTGCAGCGCGGCCCAGACTTCGTTCTCGTGGAATTCGCGCAGGCTCGCTTCCTCGAAGCGGAACGAGGGGTACTCGGAGATGTCGCCGCCCGCGCAGAAGGCACCGCCCTCCCCGCGCACGACGACGCAGCGCAGCGCGGTGTCATCGTCAGCACGCAGCCCGTCGAACACCGCACGCAGCTCGCGCCACATGGCGCGCGTCATCGCATTGAGACGCCCCGGGTTCGACAGCGTGACAACCGCCACGGCGCCGTCGCGGCGCAGCGAGACCTGCCGATCGCTCATTCGAGCTTGGCGCCCGAGGCTTTCACGACGGTCGCCCATCGCTTGATCTCGGCGTTGACGAAGCGGCCGTAGGCGGCGTTCGTGACGTTCGGAATCTCGGAGCCGTTCTGGGCCCAGATGGCTTTGAGCTCGTCGGTGCCGAGCGCCTTCTTCATCGTCTCGATGATCTGCGTCTGCGCTTCGGCCGGCGTGCCCTTGGGCGCCCACAGGCCGTACCAGGTGGTGACGGTGTAGTCGGGCAGGCCCACTTCGGCGGCGCAGGGCACGTCGGGGAAGGCGGGGTTGCGCTTGGCACCGGCGACCATGAGCGCCTTGATGCGGCCGCCCTTGATGTGCTGTGCGGAAGAACCGAGGCCGTCGAACATCAGGTCGACGTTGCCCGCGATCAGGTCGGACAGCGCCGGGCCCGCGCCGCGGTACGGAATGTGGGTGATGAAGGTGCCGGTCTGCAGCTTGAACAGCTCGCCCGCGAGGTGGTGCGACGTGCCCGAGCCGGCCGAGCCGTAGTTGAGTTTGCCGGGATTGCGCTTGACCGTGGCGATGAGCTCCTGGATGGTCGCGGCCTGCACGCGCTTCGGGTTGACCACCACCACCTGCGGCACGTTGGCCAGCAGCATCAGGGGCACGAAGTCTTTCTCGAGGTCGTAGTCGAGCTTGGGGTAGATCGACGGTGCAATGGCGTGGTGCACCGCACCCATGAAGAGCGAGTAGCCGTCGGCCGGCAGCTTGGCCGCGATGCTCGCGCCCACGGTGCCGCCCGCGCCGCCGCGGTTGTCGATGACCAGCGTCTGGCCTGCCGCGCGCGAGAACTGGGCCGACAGCGGGCGCGCGAAGGCGTCGGTGCCTCCGCCGGCCGGGAACGGCACCACCATGGTCACCGGCTTGGTCGGCCAGCCTTGGGCGCGCGCACCACCGCAAAGGGCCACGGCCCCGGCAGCGGCGGCGACGCGCAGCACATCGCGTCGTTGAAAACTCTGTTGCGTCATCTGTCTTGTCTCCTGTCGTCGTCGTTGTGGAAGTTGCCGCCCTCCGGCGGTCAGGGTGCGGGCCGCAGCGCTGCCGCGGCGAAGCGAACGGACTCAGCCTTTTTTGAGGAACAGGCCTTCGATGTCTCCCGAAACTGCGATCTTGCCTTCGGCCAGCCAGGCGCGATGGCGGTCCAGGCGCTTGAGGTCGTACAGGTAATTGACCATGAGGCCGTACGACTGCTTGAGCCCCTTGGCCGACGGATCGCCGGCCCAGTTGAGCCGCTCGACGCGTGCGCCGTTGCCCAGGTGGAAGCGCGCCACCGGATCGGCCGGCGTGCCGTCGACCAGCGTGCGGCCCAGGTACTCGGCAGCGGCCTGCAGCAGCCACTGGCGCAGCGGTGATTTCGCGTCGAGTTCCGCGGCCGCATCGACTGCTGCGAGCAGGCGCTCGGCCGTGGGCGGCACCGAGCCGACGAGGCGGCCGAGTTCGGCTTCGCGCTTCTCGTCCAGGCGCGGCAGCAGCTCGGCGGCATTCTTGGCGAGCCACGTGCGCAGGCCCGGAATGGGCGACAGCGTGGCGAAGGTCTTCAGGCGCGGCAGCTCCTCCTGCAGGGTCTCGACGACGCGCTTGATGAGCGAATCGCCGAAGCTCACGCCGCGCAGGCCGGTCTGCGTGTTGCTGATCGAATAGAAGATCGCGGTGGTCGCCTTGGCCGGCTGCACCGGCACGGCGGCCTCGTCGAGCAGCGGCATGATGCCTTCGCTGATGCGGTCGACCAGCGCCACCTCGACAAAGATGAGCGGCTCGTTCGGCAGGCGCGGATGAAAGAAGCCGTAGCAACGGCGGTCACTGTCGTCGAGCCGGTTCTTCACATCGGACCAGCTCTTGATGTCGTGCACCGCTTCGTAGCGGATGAGCTTCTCGATCAGCGAGGCCGGCGAGTTCCAGTCGATGCGGCGCAGCTCGAGGAACGCGACGTCGAACCAGGTGGAAAACAGGTGCTCCAGCTCGGCCTCGAGCGCGAGCAGGCGCTTGTCGGACTTCAGGCACGGCAGCAGGTCGGCGCGCAGGTCGACCAGAAAGCGCATGCCGCCGGGTTCGACCGCAAAGCGCTGCAACAGCCGCATGCGCGGCGACACCAGCGCGCGCCGCAGGCGCAGCTCGGCCTGCCCTTCGTCGGGCGTGCCGACGGCGCCCTGGTGCTGGTCGCGCGCGCTCTTGAGCTTGCCCGCGTCGGCAGCGAAATGCTCGCTCATGAGCGCCCAGTAGTCTCGGCGCTCTTCGGGCGAGGCGCCGGCGTAGGCCTGCGCGATGGCATGGGCGCGGCGGCCGCCTTCGACCTCGCTCACGCGCGGATCGATCACGGCCTGCAGTTCGGCCAGCACGCGGCGCAGCGTGCGCGGCGACAGCGCCTCGTCGGCCTTGCGCAGCGTGGCCAGCAGCCGCTCGGCGGTGGTGCGGGCGCTGGGCTTGGGCGTGTGGCGGGCCGGGCTCTTCGTGGCACCGTGGCTCGCCACGGGAACCTTGGACGATTCGCCCATGCGCAGGCGCGCCTGGAACCACTCGGTCGCACTCATCGATCTGCTCCTGTGCCGTTGGCTGTATCAAAGGTGGGATTGCGTGTCACGGCATCACCCGGGATTTCTGCTGTTGCATGACTTCGCGCAATGCTTCGCGCTGGCGCGTCATGTGGGTGCGCATGGCGGCATCGGCGCCTTCGCTGTCGCGCGCCTTGAGGGCGGCGAACACGGCCAGGTGCTCCGACAGGCTCTGGTCGAGCCGCCCCGGCGCGTGCAGCTGCTGCAGCCGCGCGAGCTTCAGGATCTTGCGCAGGTCGCCGATCACCTGCGCCAGCCACTTGTTGTCGGCGAGCTTGATGATCGCCTCGTGAATGATGTGGTTGGTGGCGTAGTAGTCGTTGATGCGCCGGGCCTTGGCGTGTCGCACCAGGCGCTCGTGCAATGCGTCGAGCTCGTTCAGCTCGGCGTCGCTGGCGTTGCGCGCGGCCTCGTAGGCACAGCGCCCTTCGAGCAGCGCAATGACCGGAAAGATCTCATCCAGGTCGCGCTCCGTCACCTCGTTCACGAAGCAGCCGCGGCGCGGCTCGTGGCGCAGCAGGCCTTCGGCCGTGAGCACCTTCAGCGCTTCGCGCAGCGGCGTGCGCGAGATCGACAGCCGCTCGCACAGGGCCGCCTCGTCCACGAAACTGCCGGGCGCCAGCGTGCCGTCGAAGATCTGCTCGCGCAGCGTGGCGGCGACTTCGTCGTGGAGGGAATTGGGGACCAGGCGCATGCGTTGAAGACGCTGAAAGTCGGTGGGCGTTTCGCGTAATTTCCTGTAATTACGCATAATTGTGAGTGGACAGTTAACGCAATGCAAGGGCCGCGCCCTGCCCAGGCGGCCCGGAATTACCCTGAGACGGACGAAAAAAAGCGGCGCGCACCCGAAGGTGCTGCGCCGCTTTTCGCGGGTGTCTCGCGAGTGCGTGGAGCGTCAGGCGCGCGCGGTGCTGCCGGTCTTGCCGGCCCGGCCGAACCAGATCCACAGCGCGATGCCGCCGATCACCATCGGCACGCTGAGCCACTGGCCCTGGCTCAGGCTGAGCGCGCGCAAGCCCAGGAAATCATCGGGCTCGCGGAAGTACTCGGCCACGAAGCGCAGCACGCCATAGCCGATGAGGAACACGGCGGCCACCTGCCCCTGCTTGCGCTCCTTGCGCGCATAGAGCCACATCACGACGAACAGCAGCAGCCCTTCGAGCAGGAACTGGTAGACCTGCGACGGATGGCGCGGCAGCGTCGAGCCGCTTTGCGGGAACACCATGCCCCACGGCAGGTCGGGGCTGCTGAAGCGGCCCCACAGCTCGCCGTTGATGAAGTTGCCCACGCGGCCCGCGGCCAGGCCGGTCGGCACGCAGGGCGCAACGAAGTCCATCACCTGCCAGAACGGCCGCGCACGCGAACGCGCAAACCACACCATGGCACCGATCACGCCGAGCAGGCCGCCATGGAAGCTCATGCCGCCCTGCCACACATAGAGAATTTCGAGCGGGTGCGTGAGGTAGTACTCGGGCTTGTAAAACAGGCAGTAGCCGAGCCGGCCGCCGACGATCACGCCCATGACGCCGAGGAACAGGATGTCCTCAATGTCCTTGCGTTGCCACACGCCGGCCGTGGCCAGCGAGCGGAACGGCTCGTGGCGCAGGCGGCGTGTGCCCAGAAAGTAAAACAGCGCGAAGGCCGCCAGGTAGGTCAGGCCGTACCAGTGAATGGCCACCGGCCCCAGCTGCAAGGCGACGGGATTGATCTGCGGATACATGAGCATCCGACGATTGTGCCGTGGCGCGATGACGCCGCCGGCACGGGGGCATTCAGGGCAATGTCAGCGCCCGAACTTCCACCACAGCCATCCCGCCACCAGGGCCGGCACCGCGAAGACGAACAGGAAGATCGGCAGCTCCTCGGCCACCGAGTACCCGGCCTTCAGCACGCCCACGGCCATGTTGATGCCCGCGCCGACGAACCACGCCGGAATGAACCACTTGGCCGCCGCGGCCAGCGCCATCGACGAGCCGTCGCCCATGAAGCGGCCGGCCAGAAGAAACACCACCAGCAGCGCGAAGCCGCCGCCCATCACCATGACTGTGTGCATCTGCGTTGTCCTCCTGGATCGATCGTGCCCGATGTTGCCGGGTCAGCGCGTGGTGTAGCCGCCGTTGGCGAAGATCGTCTGGCCCGTGATCCACCAGCCCTCGGTGACCAGGAAGCGCACGATGGGCGCGATGTCCTCGATGTCGGTGAGGCCCTTCTTCGAGTACTTGCTGAGCGCGGCGGCGGTGCTGTGGTACGCCACGGCCTCGGGGCTTTCCTGGCCGTAGAAGAACGGCGTGTCCATCGGGCCCGGGCCGATGGCGTTCACCGAGATGCCGCGCTCGCCGAACTCCTTGGAAGCCGCGCGCGTGAAGTGCTCCACCGCCGCCTTGGCCGCCGGGTAGATCGCATAGAACGGCGTGTAGGCCGCGAGCAGCGAACTCACCAGCGTCACGATGCTGCCGCCGTCGGCCAGCGTGCGGCCGGCCTGCTGGATGAAGAAGAAGGCGGCCTTGGAATTGGCGTCGAAGCTCTTGTCGTAGTCGGCCTCGGTGACGTCGAGGATCGGCTTCTTGATCACCACGCCCGCCGTGTTGATCGCCAGGTCGACCTGGCCGAAGTGCTTCACGGCCTGGTCGAACAGCGCCACGTTGTTCTCGACCACGGCGAGGTCGCCCTGCACCAGCAGCGTGTCGGCGCCCTTGGCCTTCAGCGCGTCGGCGGTCTGCTCGGCCTCGCCGCGCGAGCTGTCGCTGTTGTAGTGGATGGCGATGCCGCGGGCGCCACCGTCGACCAGCAGATGGGCGATGAGGGCACCGAGGTTCTTGCCACCGCCGGCGATGACGGCGACCTTGTTCGTGAGCGTGCGTGCGGACATGGATGAACTCCTCTGGATGAATGAAGAACCCGAAAGACCGGGGTCGGGATGTGTGACCGAGCAGCCAGTCTATTGATCGCCAAGTTGCAGATAAATCATTCATTCAAAGCTAGACTGTTCTGAAAACTACGAACAATCAGCCACGCCGCCATGGACCGCATCGAACTCCTCCAGGTCTTCCTGCGCGTGGCCGAAACCGGCAGCTTCACGCGCGCCGCCGACCGGCTCGCGCTGCCACGCGCCACCATCTCGACCGCCATCCAGCAACTCGAGGCCCGCCTGGGCTCGCGCCTGCTGCACCGCACCACGCGCCGCGTGGGGCTCACGCCCGACGGCGAGGTGCTGCTCGAGCGGGCCCGCGCGCTGGTGGCCGACATGGAAGACATGGAGCAGCAGTTCCAGCCCGCGCACAGCAGCGTGAGCGGACGGCTCAAGGTCGATGTGCCGAGCCGCATCGCGCGCCTGCTGATCGCGCCGGCGCTGCCGGACTTCTTTGCGCGCCACCCGGCGGTCGAACTGGAACTCGGTTCCAGCGACCGCGCGGTCGACCTCGTGCTGGAAGGCGTGGACTGCGCCCTGCGCGTCGGCCCGCTCGCCAGCAGCAGTCTCGTGGCCCGGCCCCTGGGGCATTTCACGCTCATCAACTGCGCGAGCCCGGCCTACCTCGCACAACACGGCACGCCGCGCACGCCGGCCGACCTGCCGCAGCACTTCGCGATCAACTACGCCTCGCCGACGAGCGGCCGCGCCGCGCCCTGGGAATGGCAGCTGCGCGACGGCGAGACCCAGACGCTGCGGCTGCGCAGCCGCGTGGCGGCGAACAACGCCGAGACCTACATCGCGTGTGCGCTGGCCGGGCTGGGACTGATCCAGATTCCGGCCTACGACGTGCGCGCGCACCTGGCAGCCGGCGAGCTGGTCGAGGTGCTGCCCGACGCGCGCGCCGAGCCGCTGCCGGTGCACCTCGTGGTCCCGCACCGGCGCAATCTGTCGCGGCGCGTGCAGGCTTTCGCGGGCTGGCTCGACGCGCTGCTAGGCGCCTCGCTCGATGCGCCCATGCCCTCACCCGCCGGCCGGGCGTCGCGCAGCCCCTGAGCCTTACGCCGGCACGCGCCCGGCCCGCTCGCGCACGAAGGCCACGAAGCGCGCCAGCGCCGGATGCGAGGCCTGCGCTGGCCACACGAGGCTGGTCTCGCACACCGGCAAGGTCACGCGGCGGCGGCCCACGCCCTTGAACTCGTGGACCTGCCGGTAGACCACACCGGCGCGCCGGAACTGCATCACGCTGTGCGGCACCCAGGCCGCGCCGATGCCGCCCGACACGAGGTTGACGATGGTCTGCATCTGGATCGCCTCCTGCGCCACCTGCGGCGTGCGGCCGGCCGCGTGGTACAGATCGAAGATCGCGTCGTGCAGCGAGGGCACAATGCGGCGCGGAAAGATCACCAGCGGCTCGTCCAGCACCTCGGCCAGCGGCACGGGCCGCGCCTCGGCCAGCCGGTGCTGCGCGGGCAGCGCGAGCACCAGCGGCTCCACCTCGACCGGCAGGCAGGCCAGCCCCGGCGGCGCGGCGCCCGGCGAATGCAGCATCAGGCCGGCGTCGATCTCGCCGCGCGCAAAGGCTTCGAGCTGCACGTCGCCGGTGGCCTCCACCAACTCCAGCGCCACTTCGGGGCACAGCACGCGGAACTCGCGCACCCACGCCGGCAGCTGTTCGAAGCCGACCGTCGAGACAAAAGCGATGCGTACGCGCCCCACCTGCCCCGCCGCCGCCGCGCGCGCCCGCGCCGGCAGCGCCTGGGCGCGCGCCAGCAGTTCACGCACGTCGGGCAGCAGCGCCTCGCCGGCGGGCGTGAGCGCCACGCGGCGGCGCGTGCGGTCGAACAGCACCACGCCCAGCGTTTTCTCGAGCTGGGCGATGGCCTGCGTGACCGGCGGCTGCGTCATGTGCAGGCGCAGGGCGGCGCGGCCGAAGTGCAGTTCTTCGGCCACGGCCACGAACTGGCGCCAGGCGCGCAGGTCGATGAGGGCTTCATTCATACGCCGAGCATATCAATCCATGCTTCAAATTGGATTGGAACCAATCAATCAGAAGTCCGATACTTGGCGCTTCCCCTCACGATCTCCCCACGACAGAAGAGACACCATGGACACCAAGACCATCCAGATCAATCGCCGCAGCGCGAACATCACCGAAGGCAAGAGCCGCGCCCCCAACCGCTCGATGTTCTACGCCATGGGCTACGAGGAAGGCGACTTCAAGAAGCCGATGGTCGGCGTCGCCAACGGCCACAGCACCATCACGCCCTGCAACTCGGGCCTGCAGAAGCTGGCCGACGCGGCCATCGCGGGCATCGAGGAAGCCGGTGGCAACGCGCAGGTGTTCGGCACCCCCACCATTTCCGACGGCATGGCCATGGGCACCGAGGGCATGAAGTACTCGCTGGTGAGCCGCGAAGTCATTTCGGACTGCATCGAGACCTGCGTCGGCGGCCAGTGGATGGACGGCGTGCTGGTGGTCGGCGGCTGCGACAAGAACATGCCCGGCGGCCTCATGGGCATGCTGCGCGCCAACGTGCCCGCCATCTACGTCTACGGCGGCACCATCCTGCCGGGCCGCTACAAGGGGCAAGACCTGAACATCGTGAGCGTGTTCGAAGCCGTGGGCCAGAACGCCGCCGGCAACATGAGCGACGAAGACCTGCACGAGATCGAGAAGCGCGCCATTCCCGGCACCGGCTCCTGCGGCGGCATGTACACGGCCAACACGATGTCCAGCGCGTTCGAGGCGCTCGGCATCTCGCTGCCCTACTCGTCGACCATGGCGAACCCGCACGACGAAAAGGCCAACTCGGCCAAGGAATCGGCCAAGGTGCTGATCGAGGCGATCAAGAAGGACCTGAAGCCGCGCGACATCGTGACCAAGAAGGCTATCGAGAACGCCGTGGCGGTCATCATGGCCACCGGCGGCTCGACCAATGCGGTGCTGCACTTCCTG
This sequence comes from Variovorax sp. EBFNA2, assembly GCF_033802765.1. Taxonomy (NCBI): domain Bacteria; kingdom Pseudomonadati; phylum Pseudomonadota; class Betaproteobacteria; order Burkholderiales; family Comamonadaceae; genus Variovorax; species Variovorax sp. EBFNA2. Next base: position 2,978,303 of record NZ_CP138496.1, on the reverse strand, counting down.
GCGATCGCGCACACGGCCGAGGTCGAATGGACCATCGACGACTTCGAGCGCATGCGCAAGAAGGTGCCGGTGCTGTGCGACCTGAAGCCCTCGGGCAAGTACCTCGCGGTCGACCTGCACCAGGCCGGCGGCATTCCGCAGGTCATGAAGGTGCTGCTGAAGGCCGGCCTGCTGCATGGCGACTGCATCACCATCAGCGGCCAGACCATCGAGGAAGTGCTCAAGGACGTGCCCGACGTGCCGCGCGCCGACCAGGACGTGATCCGCCCGATCGACAAGCCGATGTACGACGAAGGCCACCTGGCCATCCTGAAGGGCAACCTGTCGCCCGAAGGCGCGGTCGCCAAGATCACCGGCCTGAAGAACCCGGTCATCACCGGCCCGGCCCGCGTGTTCGACGATGAGCAGTCGGCGCTGCAGGCCATCCTGGCCGGCAAGATCGTGGCCGGCGACGTGATGGTGCTGCGCTACCTCGGCCCCAAGGGCGGCCCGGGCATGCCGGAAATGCTGGCCCCCACGGGCGCGCTGATCGGTGCGGGCCTGGGCGAAAGCGTCGGCCTCATCACCGACGGCCGCTTCTCGGGCGGCACCTGGGGCATGGTGGTCGGCCACGTTGCGCCGGAAGCGGCAGCGGGCGGCACGATTGCGTTCGTCAACGAAGGCGACTCGATCACCATCGACGCGCACAAGCTGGTGCTCGAACTGAACGTGCCCGAAGCCGAGATTGCCAAGCGCCGCGAAGGCTGGAAGGCCCCGGCCCCGCGCTACACGCGCGGTGTGCAGGCCAAGTTCGCGTTCAACGCCTCGAGCGCGAGCTCGGGCGCGGTGCTCGACAAGTTCTGAAGCGGGCTCAGCCCATCATCCAAGCGCCGTAGCCGAAGGCCATGAAGCCCAGGCCGACGATCGCGAAGATGGCCCGGGCTTCGAAATCCATCGCCGGGGGAAAGCTCTGCACGACGAAGTGCAGCAGCGCCCCCGCGCCGATGGTCAAGAAACCCGCACCGAACTGCTTCATCGCGCTCGGGTCGGGATAGAGAAACACCAGCGCGAAGCCGGCGAGGAACACCACGTTCGCCAGCACCGTGCCGCGCGTGCGCCATCTCTTCTGCAGGGGTGTCGGCTCGCGCACCGGTGCCGGTTGGCCCTTGCGGCCTTCCTTGAGCGCCATGCCGCTGAAGAACAGGCCGAACATCGTCGGAAAGCCGCCGAAAAGGCCGAGCCCCCAGACGATGCCCCACATGTTCTGGAAGTCGGCCACCAGGGCCTGGGCGGGGTCAGCGGTGCTGTAGCGCACCTCGACCGCATCGCCCCACTCCTTGTCCGACAGGCTGCCACCGAGCCCTTTGACTCGGCGCTTCTGCCCATCGGCGGCGGTGTATTCGACGACGGGCGCACGCGTGGTGGTGACGTCGCCCTTGCTGTCCTTGCTGCGCTCTTCCACGAACTCGACCAGGCTGCCTTGCGTGGGGGCTGTGCCCGCGATCGACTGGTAGCGCTGCCAGCCCACCGTGACCGCGCCGTACAGGCCGGCGCAGCCGATCAGCAGTGCGCCAATGCCGGCACCCCAGAAGAAAGTCTTGAAGCGCCCGACCAATGCGCCAACGGCCGGGCCGACCAGCAGCGACAGCCCGAAGACGAGCAAGGCATGGGTGGCGGCTTCGTCGTCCATGGCGCGCGTCCGATTGGCATGCGGCGCGGGTGACGGAGCCGCGTGGTCAGCGGCGCGGGCGCTGTTGCCCGTTGCTGGTGCGAAGGCCCATGTTGGTCTTCTGGCGGTCGATGCGCGCCTGCTTGCGCGCCTCTTCGCGCTCGATGACCTTGCGCTTGGTGTAGCCCGACGAATCGGCCCAGGCCCACCATGCCAGGGCCAGCGCGAACGGGCTCAGCACGATCCACCAGCTCCAGCCGGCGACCATGCCCACTTCGAAATATTTGAGGGCTATACCAAGCAGGCCCAAGAGCAAAAACCACATCGCGAATCCCCTCAGAGTTGGTCGGTATCGCCGCCGGTGCGTGTGCACCGCGCTACCTACAATCGCGTTGGATCGAATGTAACTCAGCCCTTACGAAAACAGTCCCATGAAAAGAACGATGTTGATGGCAGTCCTGGGCCTCGGCCTCGCGGCGCCCGCCTTTGCCGACCTGGCCCTCGCCACGTCGAAGAACTGCATGAGCTGCCACGCGGTCGAACGCAAGGTGCTCGGGCCGTCGTTCAAGGACATCGCGACCAAGTACAAGGACGACAAGGGCGCCGCCAACACGCTCGCCAACAAGATCATCAAGGGCGGCTCCGGCGTGTGGGGCCCGGTGCCGATGCCGGCCAACAACCAGGTCAGCGAAGCCGATGCGAAGAAGCTCGCGGCCTGGGTGTTGTCGACGAAGTAATCAGCAGAGAAACGAAGCGCGCGGCGCGCCCGGTCAGATGCTCGGGTTGATGTCGCTGGGCACCGGACGGCGCTCGATGCGGTCCTCGAGCTGCCCGATGTGCGCGGCCACCGTGTTGTCGGTCTGGTCCGAACGCGCCTTGACCGCGCGCTCCAGTTGCTCCATCCGCGCCAGCAGCGCGGTGTGCCGATCGGCGTTGTGCGACATGTGCTGCTTCTCCTGCGCTTCCAGGAAGTTGCGCAGCTCGGTGAAGCGCGAGGCCTCGGCCTTGTCGGCGAGGTCGCGCTGGGTCTGCATTTCCTTCGTGTGGCGCTTGGTCTCCAGCAGCACCGAGCTGTGCAGGTACAGCACGTACACGAGGAAGAAGGCCGCGAGCACGGCCGTGAGCCCCAGCATGATCAGCCCCAACGGCGCCGACACGCTCATGAAGCCGAGCGACACGTCGGTGGGAGCCGACAGCGTGCCCCAGTTCAACGCGGCAAGCCCGGCGATGAGCAGCACGATGACAAACAGAAAAGCGGATCTCACGCCCATGTGGCGCCTCCTTGCAAAAGACCGACAAAAGCCGCACGCCTGTGAAGGCGCGCGGTGACGGCATCGGTTTTACCTCAGCAAGGAGCCCGCTTTGGTGCGCATGGCCGCACAAACGGCCATGTCCTACACCTCTCCACAGCCGGTTCGTGACAACTGTTCCGAAACGGTAGGCGATGGCCGCGTCTGCGGTCAGTTCGTTTCCGACAACTGATCGAGGATGGCCGGGTTCTGCCGGACACATCACATCGCTGCGCGATATGAGTGCCGTCTTCACCGGCCCCGCGCTACGCGCTCACCGGCCTTGCGGCCGGTTCCTCGATCAGTTTGTCTCCGACAACTGATCGAGGATGGCCGGGTTCTCCAGCGTCGACGTGTCCTGCGTGATCGCCTCGCCCTTGGCAATGCTGCGCAGCAAACGCCGCATGATCTTGCCGCTGCGCGTCTTGGGCAGGTTGTCGCCGAAGCGGATGTCCTTGGGCTTGGCGATGGGGCCGATTTCCTTCGCGACCCACGCGCGCAGCTCGTTGGCGATCTGCTTGGCCTCTTCGCCGGTCGGGCGCGAGCGCTTGAGCACGACGAAGGCGCACACGGCCTCGCCGGTCACATCGTCGGGACGGCCCACCACCGCAGCCTCGGCCACGAGGTCGGTCTTGGACACCAGCGCCGATTCGATTTCCATCGTGCCCAGGCGGTGGCCCGACACGTTGAGCACGTCGTCGATGCGGCCCGTGATGCGGAAGTAGCCGCGGTCGGCACTGCGCACCGCGCCGTCACCCGCGAGATAGATCGTGCCGCCCATCTCTTCGGGGAAGTAGCTCTTCTTGAAGCGCTCGGGGTCGTTCCAGATGGTGCGGATCATCGAGGGCCAGGGCCGCTTGATGACCAGCATGCCGCCCGCGCCGTTGGGCAGGTCTTTGCCGGTCTCGTCGACGATCGCGGCCATGATGCCCGGCAGCGGCAAGGTGCACGAGCCCGGCACCAGCGGCGTGGCGCCCGGCAGCGGCGTGATGACGTGGCCGCCCGTTTCGGTCTGCCAGAAGGTGTCCACGATCGGGCAGCGTTCGCCGCCGATATTGCGGTGGTACCACATCCATGCTTCGGGATTGATCGGCTCGCCGACCGAACCGAGGATGCGCAGGCTGGTCAGGTCCCAGTTCTTCGGGTGCACCTTTTCGTCGCCTTCGGCCGCCTTGATGAGCGAGCGGATCGCGGTGGGCGCCGTGTAGAACACGCTGACCTTGTGCTTCTCGATCATTTCCCAGAAGCGGCCCGCATGCGGGAAGGTCGGGATGCCTTCGAACACGACCTGCGTGGCGCCGGCCGCGAGCGGGCCGTAGGCGACATAGGTGTGGCCGGTGATCCAGCCGATGTCGGCGGTGCACCAGAACATGTCTTCGGGCTTGATGTCGAAGGTCCAGTCCATCGTGAGCTTGGCCCACAGCAGGTAGCCGCCAGTGGCGTGCTGCACGCCCTTGGGCTTGCCGGTGGAGCCCGAGGTGTAGAGGATGAACAGCGGGTGCTCGGCATTGACCGGCACGGGCGCGCACTCGGTGCTCTGCCCGGCCTGCGCTTCGGTGAAGGTCTTGTCGCGGCCCTCGACGCGGTTCCACGCGGTGGGCGTGCGCTCGTAGACGAACACCGTCTTGATCGACTCGCAGCCGCCCAGCGCGATGCCGTCGTCCACGATGGCCTTCAGCGGCAGCTCCTTGCCGCCGCGCAGCTGGTAGTTGGCCGTGATGACGGCGACGGCGCCCGCATCGATGATGCGTTCCTGCAGCGCCTTGGCCGAGAAGCCGCCGAACACCACGCTGTGGGTGGCGCCGATGCGCGCGCAGGCCTGCATGGCGACCACGCCTTCGATGGTCATCGGCATGTAGATGATGACGCGGTCGCCCTTCTGGATGCCCTGCGCCTTGAGCGCATTGGCGAACTGGCTCACGCGGGCCAGCAGTTCCTTGTAGGTGACGCGGGTGACGGCGCCATCGTCGGCTTCGAAGACGATGGCGGTCTTGTTCTCGACGGGGGTGCCGATGTGCTTGTCCAGGCAGTTGGCGCTGGCATTGAGCTCGCCATCACCGAACCATTCGTAGAACGGCGCCTTCGATTCGTCGAGGGTGCGGGTGAAGGGCTTCGTCCACTGCAGGTTGTCCTTGGCCAGCCGGGTCCAGAAGCCTTCGAAGTCTTGTTCGGCTTCCTTGCACAACGCTTCATAGGCGGCCATGCCGGCAATGCGGGCGCCTTCGGTGGCGCGGGCGTCGGGCGGGAACACGCGGTTCTCGACGAGGACGGATTCAATGTTCTTCGATGCGCTGCTCATGCTCTTGTCTCCTGATTGAATGCGGCCGTAATGTCGGGGCACGCACTTACGGGCCACTGACGGGGTCGATGTTAGTTCGCAGGGTTATCACGAGTGCGTCACTGGGAGACCTCTAAAATCGCCCGACTTTTTACATCTGTCTTCTTACTTCCCATGTCCGCCCCCGATCCTTTCGACGCCCGGAACGCGCCCGTACCAGCGCGCAGTTCCCCGCTGAAGCCATTGCCCCGGCTCATCTTCGCGAGCCGCTGGCTGCAGCTGCCGCTGTACCTGGGGCTGATCGTGGCACAGGGCGTGTACGTGGTGCACTTCCTGGTCGAGCTGCTGCACCTGGTCGAGGCCGCCTTCGGCAACAAGGACGCGCTGCAGGCCCTCATCACGAGCATCGGCTACAAGACCACCGCACCGGTCGGCTCGCTCAACGAGACGGTGATCATGCTGGTGGTGCTGGCGCTGATCGACGTGGTGATGATCTCCAACCTGCTGATCATGGTGATCGTGGGCGGCTACGAGACCTTCGTGAGCCGCATGGACCTCGAAGGCCACCAGGACCAGCCCGAGTGGCTGAGCCACGTGAACGCCTCGGTGCTCAAGGTGAAGCTGGCCACCGCCATCATCGGCATCAGCTCGATCCACCTGCTCAAGACCTTCATCAACGCGGACAACTACACCGACAAGGTGCTGATCGCGCAGACCGTGATCCACATCGCGTTCCTGTTCTCGGCCATGGCCATCGCCTACACCGACAAGCTGATGAACGAGGCGGCCGCCGCCAGCACGCGCCACTGAGCCCCGCTACGGCGTATCCCAGGCCGGCGTTTCGGTGAAGCGCTCGGCCAGAAAATCGAGCAAGGTGCGCAGCGCAGACGGCATGTGCTTGCGCGACGCGTACACCGCATACACGCCCAGCACCTGCGGCTCGTGATCGGGAAAGAGCGACACCAGCTCGCCCGATTGCAGCAACCCCGACGTCAGATAGGTGGGCAGCATCGCAATGCCCGCCCCGGCCTGCGCCAGCGCCATCAGGCTGGCCGCGTCGTTGGTCGAGAGGTTGCCGGCCACGGCCACCGAAACGGGCAGGTCGTCGGCCTTGCGGGTGAAGTTCCAGAGGCTGCGGCCGAAATACGAATGCGTGAGGCAGTTGCGCTGCGCCAGCTCTTCCACGCGCTGCGGCTGGCCGTGCGCCTTCAGGTAGGCCGGCGTTGCGCAGACCACCGAGCGGCACACCGAGAGCCGGCGCGCAATGAGGTTCGGATCGATCTCGGCCGACACGCGGATCGCGAGGTCGATGCGCTCGTCCACCAGGTTCACCGCGCGATCGAGCAGCACCAGGTCGACCGCCACGCCCGGGTAGCGCCGCACGTAATCGGCCACCGCGCGGGCCAGCTGCGCCTGCGCGAACGAGGTGCTGGCGGTGATGCGCAACTGCCCGCTCGGGGCCTCGGCTGGATGGCGCACCGCCGCCTGCATGTCGCCCGCAAGCTCCAGCACCTGGCGGCAGCGCGGCAACAGCTCTTCGCCCGCCGCCGTGAGGCTGAGGCGCCGCGTCGTGCGGTGCAGCAGGCGTGCGCCGGTCCATTGCTCCAGCTCGGCCACGTAGCGCGTGACCACCGGGCGAGACATGTCGAGCTTGTCGGCCGCGGCTGAAAGGCTGCCCGCATCCACCACGTTCACGAACACCCGCATTGCGTTCAATCGGTCCATTCGAACGATTTTAGGAATAAAGAAGCGCGGAATTCGAGGTATTTCTTTCGAAACCAGAAACCTAAGATGCGGTTCATGCCCTTCTCAACCTTTTGACTGGAGTCCCTCATGAGCCACATCGCCATCATCGGAGCCACCGGACGCGCCGGCGGCCGCCTTCTCGAAGAAGCGCTGCGCCGCGGCCACACCGTCACCGCCATCGCGCGCAAGGCCAGCGAGAAGCTGTCGGGCCGCGCCAACGTGAAGGCCGTGGATGTCGACGCGCTCGACGCCGCCGCCCTCGAAAAGGCCGTGGCCGGCCATGACGCCGTGTTCAGCGCCGCGCATTTCGCCACCGTGCCGCCTGCGGCCGTCATCGAGCCCGTGAAGCGCGCGGGCGTAAAGCGCCTGCTGGTGGTCGGCGGCGCCGGCAGCCTGTTCGCGGCGCCCGGTCTGAAGGTGATCGACACGCCGAACTTCCCCGATGCCTACCGCGCCGAAGCCACGGCCGGCGGCGTGTTCCTGGACGCACTGCGCAACGAGAAGGACCTCGACTGGACCTTCCTGTCGCCCTCCGCCGAATTCGTCGAAGGCGAGCGCACGGGCAAGTTCCGCCTCGGCACCGACGACCTGCTGGTGAGCGCCGAAGGCCGCAGCTGGATCAGCTTCGAGGACTACGCGATCGCGTTCATCGACGAACTCGAGAAGCCTGCGCATTCCCGCCAGCGCTACACGATCGGCTACTGATCGATCGATCAAGCGCCAACGAAAAAGGACCCTCGCGGGTCCTTTTTTCATGGGGCTGTCCGAATCAACGACCGGTCATGTTCTCCGGCACCACCCACTGGTCGAACTGCTCGGCCGTCAGGTGCCCCGACGCAATCGCCGCTTCGCGCAGGCTCGTGCCTTCCTTGTGCGCCTTCTTGGCGATGTAGGCCGACTTGTCGTAGCCGATGTGCGTGTTCAGCGCCGTCACCAGCATCAGCGAGCGCTGCACCAGCTCCGTGATGCGTTCGCGGTTCGGCTCGATGCCCACGGCGCAGTGGTCGTTGAAGCTCACCATGCCGTCAGCCAGCAGGCGCACGCTCTGCAGGAAGTTGTGCGCCACCATCGGGCGGAACACGTTCAGTTCGAAGTTGCCCGAGGCGCCACCGATGTTGATGGCCACGTCGTTGCCGAACACCTGCGCGGCCAGCATCGTGACGGCCTCGCTCTGGGTCGGGTTGACCTTGCCCGGCATGATCGACGAGCCCGGTTCGTTCTCGGGAATGCTCAGTTCGCCGATGCCGCTGCGCGGTCCGCTCGCGAGCCAGCGCACGTCGTTGGCGATCTTGTTCATGCTGGCGGCGAGCGTCTTCAGCGCGCCGTGGGCATGCACCAGCGCATCGACGCTGGCCATGGCTTCGAACTTGTTCGGCGCGGTGACGAACGGCAGGCTCGTGAGCCTCGCCAGTTCGGCCGCGACCTGTTCCGCATAGCCCTTGGGCGCATTGAGCCCGGTGCCGACGGCCGTGCCGCCCAGCGCCAGTTCGCACAGGTGCGGCAGCGCGGCGCGCACATGCGCTTCGCCGTGCGCCAGTTGCGCGACGTAGCCCGAGAACTCCTGGCCCAGCGTGAGCGGCGTGGCGTCCTGCAGATGGGTGCGGCCGATCTTCACGATGTCGGCAAAGTCTTCCGCTTTTTTCGCCAGCGTGCCGCGCAGCTTGGCAATCGCGGGCAGCAGCTTGTGCGTGATGGTCTCGACGGCGGCCACGTGCATGGCGGTCGGGAACACGTCGTTGCTCGACTGGCTGCGGTTCACGTCGTCGTTCGGGTGCACCAGGCGCCCTTCCCCGCGCTCACCGCCGAGGATTTCGCTCGCGCGGTTGGCCAGCACCTCATTGACGTTCATGTTGCTCTGCGTGCCCGACCCGGTCTGCCAAACCACGAGCGGGAACTCGCCCGGGTGCTTGCCGGCGATGACTTCGTCGGCCGCGGCCACGATGGCGTTGGTCTTCTTCTCGTCCTGCAGCCCCAGCGCGTGGTTGACCACGGCCGATGCGCGCTTCACCTGCGCCAGCGCCTTGATGATTTCGCGCGGCTGCTGCTCGCCGGAAATGTCGAAGTTCTGCAGCGAGCGCTGCGTTTGCGCACCCCACAGCTTGTCGGCCGGCACGTCGATCGGGCCGAAGGTGTCGCGCTCGGCACGGGTCTTGGGAGAAGTCGTCATGAGAAAAAGGGCTCCGCAGTCTTGGATGGTTGCGCCGCTCATTGGGCACGATGCCGAGTATCGGCTCGATAAGAATGGCTCGCATCTGGCGAGGCCTTTCGCCTGGGTCCCACAGACACGATACGCCTGCGGGTTGACTCGCGTCATGCCAAAAAGTTATAATCATGGGCTTCCGACGACCAACAAGTCATGTTGGTCACCCTTGCACTACTCGCGGATCTGTGAATCCCGTCGCGGTGCAAGGTCCTCCACGCCGGGCCCAGCCCGGCAAAACCGGCCGGATCTTTTTCCGGCCCCATTGCCACGTCACGCTCATCCAGGCGGCGCCCCTCGACCAGGCCCGTTGTCTGCGAATGAAGCATCCGGCGGGCACTGGCTTCGTCGCCACGTCGTTTTCAGTGCCTGTCGGCAGCCCTCGGGGCTCGCCGGGCCATTGCATGCGCATGCGCAATCTTCATGCGCGCTGTCGGGCAGCTCCCTCATCGGGCTGATGGCGTGGCCGTTGCCGTCCTTCGGGGCGGTGCTGTGTCCACCCTTCACTCAAGGAGCCCCGGCATATGGCCAAAGGAATTCTCATCGACCATGTCTTCAAGGTGTTCGGCGATTCGCCCGAACAAGCCCTCGAGCTGGTCCGCCAAGGTTTTTCCAAGAAGGAAATCCTGGCGCAAACCGGCCAGTCGATCGGCGTGTTCGATGCCACCTTCGAGATCCAGGCCGGCGAGATCTTCGTGATCATGGGCCTGTCGGGCTCGGGCAAGTCGACGCTGGTGCGGCTGCTCAACCGGCTGATCGAGCCGACCGCCGGGCGCATCGTGATCGACGGCGCCGACATCAACGAGCACTCCGACAGCAAGCTGCGCGCGCTGCGCCGCAAGGACATCAGCATGGTGTTCCAGTCGTTCGCGCTGATGCCGCACATGACGGTGCGCGAGAACACCGCCTTCGGCCTGGAGCTGTCGGGCACGCGCAAGAAAGACCGCCTCGCGCAGGCCGACCTGGCGCTTGCGCAGGTGGGGCTTTCGGGCTGGGGCGACAGCTACCCCGACGAGCTCTCCGGCGGCATGCAGCAGCGCGTGGGCCTGGCGCGCGCGCTGGCGTCTGACCCGTCGATCCTGCTGATGGACGAGGCCTTTTCGGCGCTCGACCCGATCATCCGCACCGAGATGCAGTCGGAGCTGCTGCGGCTGCAGCAGGTGCAGCGCCGCACCATCGTCTTCATCTCGCACGATCTGGACGAAGCCATGCGCATCGGCGACCGCATCGCGATCATGAAGGACGGCCACGTGATCCAGGTCGGCACGCCCGACGAGATTTTGCGCAGGCCGGCCGACGACTACGTGCGCAGCTTCGTGCGCGGCGTGGACGCGGCGGCGGTGTTCAAGGCGGCCGACATCGCGCGCAAATCGCTCACCGTGGTGTGCGAGCACCCCGAGCGCGGCGCGCACGCGGCGCTCAAGCTGCTCGAAGACCAGGACCGTGACTTCGCCTACGTGACCAGCCCGACCAAGCGCTTCCTGGGCGTGGTCTCGGCCGACACGCTGCGCGGTGCGCTCGACGGGCATTCGGGCCCGCTCGGACTGCACCACGCCTTCCTCGATGAACTGCCGCGCATCGACGCCGAAGCCCCCGTGGCCGGCCTCATCGGCCAGCTCGCGCAGGCGCCGTGTGCACTGCCGGTCGTGGCCAGCGACGGCCGCTTCTGCGGCGCGATCAGCAAGACGACGCTGCTCAAGTTTCTTGACCGCGACACGCCGCCGATCGAACCCGTCTCGCCGCACGCCGCCCCCGCACTCGCCGCCGAGCCGCACTGAATTCACGAAGGACCTTGAACGATGAACGACACCACATTGCCTTCCGACCTGAACGCGCCCCTGATGGACGCCCCTGTTTTGGACACGCCCGCCGCGCCCGTCGCCACTCTCGATCCGTGGGAAGCAATCTCCGCCGCGCCTGACACCTCGACCGCCAGCGCCTGGCTCGATGCGCCGGCGAACACCGCACACGCCCTCGCGGGCCAAGCCGACACCGCCACCAGTGGCTTCTCGCTGCACCGCCTGTGGGACGGTTCGCTGCCCGTCGAGGCCTGGATCAACCAGGGCCTGGGCTGGGTGGTCGAGCATTTCCGGCCCTTCTTCCAGACCGTGCGCCTGCCCATCGACAGCACACTCAACTCGGTGCAGGGCCTGCTCACCGCCCTGCCCGCGCTGCCGATGATTGCGCTCATCGGCCTGCTCGCCTGGCAGTTCGCCGGCCGCGCGCTGGCCATCGGCACCGTCGTGTCGCTCATGCTGGTGACCCTGCTCGGCATCTGGCCCGAAGCCATGGTCACGCTGTCGCTGGTGCTGACCTCATTGGTGTTCTGCATGGTCATCGGCCTGCCGCTGGGCGTGCTGCTGGCCAGCAACGACCGGGCCCAGCGCGTGATGCGCCCGGTGCTCGACGCGATGCAGACCACGCCGGCCTTCGTCTACCTCGTGCCCGTGGTGATGCTGTTCGGCATCGGCAACGTGCCGGGCGTGATCGTGACGATCGTCTTCGCGCTCGCCCCGCTGGTGCGCCTGACCAACCTCGGCCTGCGCCAGGTGCGGCCCGACCTCATCGAGGCCGCGCGTGCCTACGGCGCCTCGCCCTGGCAGATGCTGCTGAAGGTGAAGCTGCCGCTGGCCATGCCGTCGATCATGGCCGGCATCAACCAGGCGCTGATGCTGTCGCTGTCGATGGTGGTGATCGCCTCGATGATCGCCGTGGGAGGCCTGGGCCAGATGGTGCTGCGCGGCATCGGCCGGCTCGACATGGGCCTGGCCACCGTTGGCGGCCTGGGCATCGTGCTGCTGGCGATCACGCTGGACCGTCTGACGCAGGCCATGGGCAAGTCGCGCCGCAGCGCCGGCCACCGCTGGTGGTACACGGGACCGGCCGGCCTCGCGCTGCGCACGCTGCAGCGCCTCGTGGGCACGCCTTCGCGTGGCCAGCCGCACGCCGACGACGCCGTGCCCGCCCTTTCCACGCAAGCGCACTGACCGTCACGGAGGACATCCACGCATGAAGACCACCCGCCTCTTCTTCGCCCGCAGCCTCCTGGCGCTGGGCCTCGTCGCCTTCGGTACCTCGGGTGCGGCCGCGCAAACCGCCACCGCCGAACTGCCCGGCCAGGGCGTCACCGTGCAGCCGCTGAAAAGCTCGCTCGCCGAGGAAGCCTTCCAGACGCTGCTGGTGATGCGCGCGCTCGAAAAGCTCGGCTACAAGGTCGAGCCGATGAAGGACCTCGAGCCCGCCACCGAGCATCTGGCCATTGCCAATGGCGACGCCACCTTCATGGCCAACCACTGGAGCCTGCTGCACGCCGACTTCTACAAGAACAGCGGCGGCGACGCCAAGCTGTGGCACCAGGGCGTGTACTCCGACGGCGCGGTGCAGGGCTACCTGATCGACCGCAAGACCGCCGAGCAATACAACATCACCAACCTCGCGCAGCTCAAAGACCCGGCCATCGCCAAGCTGTTCGATGCCGACGGCGACGGCAAGGCCGACCTCACCGGCTGCAACCCCGGCTGGGGCTGCGAGCTGGCCATCGAGGGCCACCTGAGCGCCTACCAGTTGCGCGACAGCGTGACCCACAAGCAGGGCAGCTACGCCGCACTCATGGCCGACACCATCGCGCGCTTCAAGCAGGACAAGCCGATCCTCTACTACACCTGGACGCCCTACTGGGTCAGCGCCGTGCTGCGTCCGGGCGCTGACGTGGTCTGGCTGCAGGTGCCGTTCTCGCCGCCGCAGGCCGGCGAGCCGGTGAACACGCGGTTGTCGAATGGCCGCAACTACGGCTTCCTGGCCAACCAGCAGCGCATCGTTGCCAACCGGGCCTTCATCGAGAAGAACCCCGCCGCCGGCCGCCTGTTCGAAGTGATGAAGCTGCCGATCGCCGACATCAACGCACAGAACCTGCGCATGAGCGAAGGCGCGAACAGCATGCAGGACGTGACGCGCCACGCCGACGGATGGATTCGCGTGCACCAGGCGACCTTCGACGGGTGGATTGCGCAGGCGCGCGCCGCGGCAAAGTAGCAGCGCAGAGCCCGTCGGGCGGGCTACGGAACGCCGTGGCCGTCGCACCCCGGCAAGGAAAAAAGACGCGAGAACGGCGCGTGCCCCCTACACTTTCGCACTAAACAATGCGGGAGGGGGACGGATGGCAGGCTCTGACATTGGCTTGATGAATGCCGTGATCGCGGCCTCACGCGCGCCATCGAACGCATCGCGCTGGGCCGATACGCTGGAGGCGCTGTGCCTGCGGTTCGACGCCACGGCCGCGTGCATCCACACCCCGCGCAGCACGACAGCCGACCGCTCGCTGTTTGTCGCTCACGGCTTGCCCACCCACACGGTGCCCGACTACGTCGAGTACTGGTCGGCCAAAGACCCCTGGATGGCCGGCGCGGCGGACAAGGAAATCTGCGTGCGCTCGGGCGAATGCGGCATCGGCCGCGAACTGTGCGACTGGGACGCACTGGACAAGCTCGACTACTTCCATGAATTCGCGGCCCCCACGGGCGTGAAGGGCTTGCTCGCCCTGATCGTCGACGACGGCACGCAGCCCTTCGTCGCGCCGTACACGGCGATCGGCCTCTACCGGCGCCCCGGGCTCGAGGAATTCAGCTATCAGGACAAGCGCGTCTTCGAATCGGTGCACGGCCCGCTGCAACTGGCGCTGCACGCGCACTGGGCCTTCGGCCGCAGCACACAGGCCGGCCAGACCTCCCTGGCGCTGCTCGACGTGGTGCCCAAGCCGCTGCTGGTGCTGTCTCACACGGGCGAGGTGCTGTACGCGAACACGGCAGGCACGGCCCTGCTGTCGCGCAACGACTGGGCGGCCACGCAGCACGGCAAGCTGGTCCGGCTGGGCACGCTGGATGCCGACGCGGTGGCTGCATCGTTGCGCCTGGTGCGGCAAGGCCTGCTGCAGACGCATGTGCTCTGGAAGCGCGGCAGCGACGATGCGGGAGCTTCGGCGACGGCGCGGCTGGTTCCGCTCGAAGAAAGCAATGCGTGTCGCCTGGCCTGGCCGACCGCCCTTGCACTGTTGATGATCGACGAGCCGCAAGAGGACCACCAAGCCCGGCGGCTGAAGCAGATCGCCGCGCAGTACCGGCTCACCGAAGCGGAGATGCGGGTGATCGCCGAGCTGGTCGACGGCACCCGTCCGGCCGAGTTTGCGCAGCGTCATGGCATCTCCGTGCACACCGTGCGCACGCACCTGCGCAACATCTTCGACAAGACCGGGCTGCGCCGCCAGAGCGACCTGATCCGCCTGGCCGGCATGCCACGAAGCTGAAGGTTTCGCCGCCCTTCGCCTCTACTTGATTTGAGTGATGCCGGGGCGCGAGGCGCCACGGACACTCTCCCGAGGAGCGCGGCGCCCGCAGCGGGTGTGCGGATGCCGTGGACATCCTGCACCCACCCCTGGAGCCCCGCCCATGAAGCCCTCACCCCATCGCGCCTGCACGGTCCGCGCCGGCGTCACTGCCCTCTGTCTCCTGGCCGCGCACCAGATGGCCGCCGCGCAAACGGCGCCCGTATGCGAGCACGATGCCGCCGTCACCGAGCGCTTCATTCCCGTGGAGATGCTGACGGGAAACTCGATGCCCGAGACCCGCGAGCTGAAGTTCACCGAGGTCGACCGACGCTACCCCTACATCGACGTGCACCCCAGCGGCAAGCTCGGTGCGGGAGACGTCACGCTGAAGGGCCCCCTGAAGTACGTGGGCTACGCCGGCAAGGAGTTCGAGGTGTACGAACGCACGGTGCCCCGCTCGTACGAGCGCTTTGCGCTCACGCCCGACGGCACGGCCATCGGCCGCGTCTTCGACCAGCGTTTCGGCCAGTCCTACAACGAAGGCAAGTTTCCGGTCGGCCTCTGGCAGCAAGGCCAGAAGCGCAGCTACGACACGCTGTACGGTCAGCGCAGTGCCGTGTCGTCGATCGAGGTCGAGAAGCTCTCGTGCACCTACGACGGCATCGCGGGCGCTTTGCAGTACCGCTGGAAAACGAACAACGGGCTCGACTACGCCTACGTCTATGCGCCGGGTCGCGGCATCGTGCAGGTCTTCACGTACAAGAACGGGCGCTGAAGAAGCGGCGCTGAATTTTTTGCGCATCGTGTACTTGATTTGAACGATGCCCGCGCCCTTGTCCATCGAAATACTTCACACGGCCAAGCACCTAGAGGGGGTGCTTCAACAACCGAGGAGAAGAAGATGGCGAGTGCGTTCCTGCGTTCAAAAGTGTGTGCGGCCTGCGTGGCCTTGATGGCCGTGGCCGCGTGTGGCGGAGGCAGCGGCGGTGGGGGTGGCGGGTCGTTCTTTCCCATCGGAGGCACGCCCGCACCCACCGACCCGGCCGGCCCTTCCGACCCGACCCCGCAAGAGCCTGCGGACGCCGGGTTCGCGGTCAAGGTCATGGACGGCGCCATTCGCAATGCCGTGGTGTTCCTCGACAAGAACAACAACGGCCTGCTCGACACCGACGAACCCAGCGCGCGCACGGATGCCGAAGGCAACGCCACGCTGCAGATCGCGCCCGCCGACCGGGGCACGGCGCCGGTGGTGGCGCTGATCGGCACCGACGCGGTGGACGCCCAATCGGGCCCCGTCACGACGGCCTATGTGCTGAAAGCCCCGGCGGACAAGGCGCAGCTGGTCACGCCGTTCACGACGCTGATCAACCAGATCGTCGAGAACACGGGGGCCACCACGGAGCAGGCCGAAACCAATCTGCGACTCCAGCTTGGCTTGTCGAAAAACCTGCTGGAGGACTACAGCGCAGACAACGCGAACAGCGCGATGGCGTCCACCTTCGTCAAGGTCGCCCAAAAGATAAGCACAACCGCCACAGGACAGGTCCTCACGCCCGATGGCTTCGAAGGCCTCACGGCCGCCGACATCTCGAAGGAAACGCAGAACCTGCTGATCGAAAGGCTACCCACGTTCGGTTTTCATTTCAGCACGCAGTTCGCTCGCACCTCCTGCGCCGACGGCCTCGCCTCCGATGCATGCAAGGACTTCATCACCTTCATCGCGGACTTGTTCACGGGCAGCCCGAGCGAGAACCGGCTCCAGGGGTCCAACATGAGCATGGCGGTGGGCACGACCAGGGCGATTGCCGCCGTCCCTCCGGCTTCCAGGCCGGAAACACCCGAAGCCGGCGGCACACTCGAATTCCTGACGTTGACGAACAACACGAACTGGTATCGGCGCATCCTGCTGTCCACGACGGAAGAAGCAACGCCGATCAACGGCAAGACGCGCTTTCGCGACTTCCGCAACCGCAGTACCAACGGCACATTGACAAGTTGGTCGTCCGGCGGTTCGCCGGACCAGCAGGACGATCTGCATTGGAACGGCAGCGCGTGGGTGACTTGCCCCATCGGCGTCGAAGCCACCGGCACCAGCACCGCGCGCGATGCCAGGCAAGTGAGCAGCTCCGACTATTGCGATGGCGCGAGCCTCGGCGTCAGCAAGCGCACGCCCGTCGACATCAGCGGCCATCCGATGGCGGCCACGCTCATGTACATCCAGGCCTACCCCTATTCGACCAACGGCGCCTACGGACAGCGCTACTCGAACTGGGGTCCGAACCTGAGCGCTTCCGAGTGGATAACGCTGGCACCGTTCACTTTTCCGGCGGGATCGACGCTGTATTACCAAGGCGCGCTGGACTTGTCGAATGCACCGACCTACAGCGCGAGCAACGCCAGCAAGGTCACCGTCTCGTCGGCCGAAGTTGCGGCGGGCGGTGATTCGCGCACCAACCCGGCCGTGCCCTGCTCGGTGTCGACCACCCCCTTTGCCGCCGCGAGCAGTCTCGACGAAATCATCGCCCGCAACCCCGGAACGGCCTGCTTCAACGGCCCGGCGAACCTTGCAGGCACGGCGCTTTCGAGTGGCGCGCGCAACGACGGTTGGCAAGCCACCTCGTTGAGCCTGGGCTCGGTGGGCGGCGCGCCCCTGGGCGATGCGGCCACGGTAACCGACTACTACACGACGAACCGACCGATTCGCGTGAGTTTCACCGGGGGCAACAGCTCGAAGGTCACTTTCTACGAGTGCCAGCAGCGGGCCATCAATGGCTCGGCCCGCAATTGCGATGTGGTGGGATCGGGCAACTACACGATCACCCAGATGGGCGACGCGCGCGTGATGAGCTTCGGGGCGATCCCGGGCCTCGCCGCATACCTCGGCAGCGAACGCGTTCTGATCGAGCGTGGCGGCGCGGTGTTCATCGGGAACAAGGCCAAGCCGGTGGCACGCAAACAGATCCGCATGAACCTCAAGGCAGCCAATGCCATCTTCGAGGCGTTCACCACGCTGGGCTACGTCGGCCTGACGCAGATCACGCCCTGACAAGACAGCCAGGGTGCGATCACAGAAGGGGCTCCGGCCCCTTTTTTCATGGGGCTGGCCGCGTCCCGAGGGGCATTGCGCCAGGGAAAGTGGCCGCTATCGCTGGCTGAGATAATCGAGGGCGTTCCCCCTCCAAGAAGACTCCCCACCATGACGACCACGATCCAGCAGGCCGACCTGATCGAATCGATCAGCGCCGCGCTCCAGTACATCAGCTACTACCACCCCGCGGACTACATTGCCCACCTGGCCAAAGCCTACGAGCGCGAGCAGAGCCCCGCCGCCAAGGACGCCATTGCGCAGATCCTCACCAACAGCAAGATGAGCGCCACGGGCCACCGCCCGATCTGTCAGGACACCGGCATCGTCAACGTGTTCCTCAAGGTCGGCATGGACGTGCGCTGGGGCGGCTTCACCGGTTCGCTGGACGACGCCATCAACGAAGGCGTGCGCCGCGGCTACAACCACCCCGACAACACGCTGCGCGCCTCGGTCGTGGGCGACCCGCAGTTCGATCGCAAGAACACCAAGGACAACACGCCCGCGGTGATCTTCACCGAGATCGTCCCCGGCAACACCGTCGAAGTGACGGTGGCCGCCAAGGGCGGCGGCAGCGAGAACAAGAGCAAGCTGGTCATGCTGAACCCCGGCGACAGCGTGGTCGACTGGGTGCTCAAGACCGTGCCGACCATGGGCGCCGGCTGGTGCCCGCCGGGCATGCTGGGCATCGGCATCGGCGGCACCGCCGAGAAGGCCGCGCTGATGGCCAAGGAAAGCCTGATGGACGACCTGGACATGCACGAGCTGCAAGCCAAGGCCGCCTCGGGCGCCGAGCTGAGCAAGGTCGAGGCGCTGCGCCTGGAGCTGTTCGAGAAGGTCAATGCCCTGGGCATCGGCGCGCAGGGCCTGGGCGGCCTGGCCACCGTGCTCGACGTCAAGATCAAGATGTACCCGACGCACGCGGCCAGCAAGCCCGTGGCGATGATCCCCAACTGCGCGGCCACGCGCCACGCGCACTTCGTGATGGACGGCAGCGGCCCGGTCTACCTCGATCCGCCGTCGCTCGACCTGTGGCCCGACGTGAACTGGGCGCCCGACGAAAAGAAGAGCAAGCGCGTCGATCTGAACAAACTCACGCCCGCCGAAGTCGCCAGCTGGAAGCCGGGCGACACGATCCTGCTGAACGGCAAGATGCTCACCGGCCGCGATGCCGCGCACAAGCGCATCCAGGACATGCTGGCCAAGGGCGAGAAGCTGCCGGTCGATTTCACCAACCGCGTCATCTACTACGTCGGCCCGGTCGATCCGGTCGGCAACGAAGCCGTGGGCCCCGCCGGCCCGACCACCGCCACGCGCATGGACGGCTTCACCGAGATGATGCTGGCCCAGACCGGCCTGATCGCCATGATCGGCAAGGCCGAGCGCGGCCCGGTCGCCATCGAGGCCATCAAGAAGCACAAGAGCGCCTACCTCATGGCCGTGGGCGGCGCCGCCTACCTCGTGAGCAAGGCCATCAAGACCGCCAAGGTCGTGGGCTTTGCGGACCTGGGCATGGAAGCGATCTACGAATTCGACGTGGTCGACATGCCCGTGACCGTGGCGGTCGATGCCGGCGGCACCAGCGCGCACATCACCGGCCCGGCCGAGTGGCAAAAGCGCATCGCCAGCGGCGAGTTCAAGACCATTCCGCTGGAAGTCGCTTGAACCCCGTCGGCGTGTTCGACAGCGGCGTCGGGGGGCTCAGCACACTCGCCGCGCTGCAGGCCGAGCTGCCGACCGAACGCTTCGTCTACTTCGCCGACACCGCGAACGCGCCGTATGGCGAGCGCGGTGACGCCTACGTCATCGCGCACTCGCGCCAGGTGGTCGAACACCTGCTGCGCGCGCACGGCATCAAGGCGCTGGTGGTGGCCTGCAACACGGCCACCACGGCGGCGATCCATGTGCTGCGCGCCGAATTTCCCGCCCTGCCCATCGTGGGCCTGGAGCCGGCGCTCAAGCCCGCTGTGGCGACGAGCCGCACGGGCCACATCGCGGTGCTGGCCACGCGCGGCACGTTGGCCAGCGCCCGGTACGCGGCGCTGCGCGATTCCTTTGCAGGCACGACGACCGTACGGCCCGTGCCGTGCGATGGGCTCGTGAAGGCCATCGAAGGCTTCGACAGCGCCACCATCGCCGCGCTGTGCGAGCGCTACATGGCGGAAGCCGGTCCCTTCGGCGACAGTCCGGGCGAGGTCGACACCGTGGTGCTCGGCTGCACGCACTACCCGCTCGTGAAAGACGAGCTGCAGCGCCATGCCCCGCCGACGCTGCGCTTCATCGACACCGGTGCGCCGGTCGCGCAGCAGACGCGTCGCGTGCTCACGTCGCTCGGCCGCCTGCCCGACGATGCCAGCGAAGGCGGGCTCGTGCTCGATAGCAGCGGCAATCTGGCAGTGCTCGAAGCAGCCGCCGCGCGTTGGCTGCCCGCGCGTTCGCAGGGCACTTCGATGCCTGCAGCAAACGTCGCCTGACCTCATCACGATTGGCAATGCGCGCCCTCTTCTTCCTGCGTCATGCACTGATCTCTTTGGGCCTCGCCGCCACCGCCGGCCTGGGCCACGCCGCCTGTGAAAGCGGGCTGGCCGAGCGCATGCATGCCAAGCTCTATCCCAGGCAACCGCTCGACGAGCGGCTTGCCGCCTGCAAGGTCTGGCCGGCGTTCCCCGGCCGCAGCATCGTCGTGCTGCCCATGCCGCGCGAGACCACCGACAAGGGCGCCAAGGTCTTCGACCTCGCGCTGCTGCTGATCCAGCGTCCCGACAACGGCAACACCGACCGCGACACGGTGATCGGACGGATCTTCCTGCCCGAGGCGCTCGACGAAGACGCCAACACCGCGATCCAGGAGATCCGCGTCGACACCTCGCGCTACGTGCTGTCGCCCGACACGCGCGCCTTCGGCCTGCGCGTGCGCTACCGCGGCAACAGCCCGACCTCCGGCCCGCAGGCCAGCGAGACCGTGCGCCTGTACGTCCAGCATGGCAACAAGCTGCGCCAGGTGCTGCAGGAGGTCGAGCTCGACCACGACAACGGCGGCTGGGACGCCACCTGCACCGGTCACTTCGAGAAGCTGCGCACGATGTTGTCGGTCACCCGCACCACGAGCAACGGCTTCGCCGACCTGCAGCTGTCCCGCACGCTGGTGCAAAGCCGTGCGCAGGAACAGGAAGACCAAGGCTGCGTCGAGAAAGCGCTGCCGGCGAAGTTCAGCACCGTGACGCTGCGCTATGACGGCGAGCGCTACAAGGTGCCGAAGTCGCTGCAGCAGGCGCCCTGACGCGCACCTGAATCCGGCGGGTCTTTCACGGACCCGTCATACGAAAGTAACAGCATGCGCGGTTTGTTCCCAAGAACGGCCACGCACCATGAGTTCGCTTTCCCTCCCGTCCCGCATTCCCTTCCAACCCATGCTGCTCGCCGGCGCCCTGTCGTTGTTGCTCGCCGCCTGCGGCGGCAGCAGTGGCGGTGGCGGCTTCAACGGCTTCTTTCCGCCCACGCCCAACCCGCCGCCGACCACGCCGCCTGTCGTGGTGCAGCCCGAGCCCGACCAGCTCGTCTCGAAGGCCCAGTTCACGCCCAAGGCAGACAGCACCGAAGGCTCGTCCGACGCATCGACCGCCATCGCCCTGCCCGACGGTTTTATGCTCGTGGCTGACGACGAAGCGAACGTGCTGCGCGTGTACCCGCGCGCCGGCGGCGCGGCGGTGAAGGAATGGAGCTACAAGGACAAAGGTCCCACGCTCGCCAAAGAACTCGACCTCGAAGCCGGCACGCGCATCGGCGACACGCTGTACTTCACCGGCTCCAATAGCAACAAGAAGGACGGCGGCGACGCAGCGGCCGACCGCTCGCACCTCTTCGCGGTGAAGGTCGGCGGCACCGGCGCGGCCACCACGTTCGACTACGTGGGCCAGTTCTCGCTGCTCGAAGCTCAGCTCATCGCCTGGGACAAGGGCAACGCCCACGGGCTCGGCGCCAACCACTTCGGCTTTGCCGTGTCGGCCGCCGCCGGCATCGTGCCGGAGCGCATCGACGGCTTCTCGATCGAAGGCCTGACCAGCGCGCCGGGCGACACGGCCCTGTGGCTGGGCTTCCGCGCGCCGCAGACCGGCGCTTCGGTGCGCGCGAAGGCGCTGATCGTCCCGCTGCAGAACCACGCCGCGCTGATGGCCGGCACTGCCACGCAAGCCGTCTTCGGCGCGCCCATCGAACTGGAGCTGGGAGGCCGCGGCATCCGCTCGATCGACAAGGGCACCGACGGCAACTACCTGATCGTTGCAGGCCCGGCGGGCGCCGCAGTGCCCGAGGTCGACCGCAACTTCGCGCTGTTCGCCTGGGACGGCAACCCGAACAGCGCACCGGTCGAACTGTCGAACGACCTCGAGGCGCTGCGCAAGGAAACGGGCGGCAGCTTTGAATCCATCGTCGAGGTGCCGGGCCCGGTGAAGGCCGGCACGCAGGTGCAGCTGCTGCTGGACAACGGCGACACGAAGTGGGACGGCAGGACGGCCTCGAAAGACCTGCCCGCCGCCGAGCAGAAGTTCGACGGTTTCGTCGTGCGCCTGGGCGCCCCGTGGGTCGACACGGCCGCGCCGAAGCTGCAGAAGGCGTCACCGCCGGCCGGCCGCGTGGGCGTCAACCTCGACACCTCGGTCATGCTGTCGTTCAACGAGGCGGTGCGCCTCGGGTCCGGGCGCATCGTGCTGCACGCGGCCGACGGCGCGGTGGTCGAGACCTTCCACGCCAACAGCCCTTCCGCGCGCGTGCATGTAGCCTTCAACGTGCTGACGCTGGTGCCGACGGCCAAGCTTGCAATGAACGCCGGCTACTACGTCACGGTAGATGCCAACGCCATCACCGACGCGGCTGGCAATGCCTTCGCGGGCATCAACGACACGACGACACTGGGCTTCACGACGGCCGGCGTGCCCACGCCACTGGCAGCCGGTGACCTGCTCTTCATGGCCGCCAACGCCGAAGCGCCCGATGCCTATGCGTTCGTGCTGCTGAAGGCGGTGAACGGTGGGACGCAGGTGCTGTTCACCGACCGCGACCGCGGTGACGGCACGGCCGAATTCACTGGCATCACCAAGGAAACGGCCTACTTCTGGACCGCGAACCAGAACCTGCCGTCCGGTACCATCGTGACCATCCAGACCGACGTCGTGGGCAGCCCGATCGCGGACAAGGGCTTCACGCTCGGCTCGCCGGGGGGCATCGGCAAGGCGGAAACCATTTATGCCATTTCGGGTGGCACCATCAAAGAGCTGAGCGAAGGCAAGGCTGGAGAGATCGCCTCGGTCGGCAACTACCTCGCGAGCATCACGCTCGGCGGCAAGGCTGGCAGCATTCCCGATGCGCTCGCGACGGCGGGCACGGCGTTCAGCTTCACGGTCGATCCGCTCAACCAGACGAACACGATCTACACCGGTTCGCTCGATCGCTCGGACCTGACGGCCTTCGCGGCGCGTGTGAAAAATTCGGCCAACTGGGTCCAGAGCTACGCACCGGCAGCCGGCTACCCGCTGACGCGCGACAGCCTGTTCGGCGACAAGCTGCCCTGAGCGTCGTTGACTAGCGAGCCTGCAGCGCGGCTTTGCGGCCGCGCTGCATGTCGATCGGCAGCAGCAGCAACAGCCCGCCGATGAACAGCACGGCGGTCGAGAGGATTGCAATCCGCTGGTTGCCACCGGTGGCCCAGGTGATCGCGCCGAAGCTCAGCGGGCCGATGATGCTGGCCAGTCGCGTGGCGAAGGTCCAGAGCCCGAAGAACTCGGCAAGCTGCTGCGGCGGCGCGAGGTAGCCCGTCATCGCGCGGCCGGCCGACTGGCTCGAGCCCATCGCCAACCCCGCGATTGCGGCGGCCCACCAGAAGCCGCCCTTGGTCGTCACCCATGCGGCGATCACGCAGACCGCGATCCACGCGAGCAGCGTCACGGCCAGCGACAGCTTGTGGCCGACGCGGTCCTGCACATAACCGAAAGCGAATGCGCCGAGCGCGGCCGCCAGGTTGAGCACGAAGATCAGCACCATCGTCTCGCTCGCGACGAAGCCGATCACCTGCTCTGCGTAGATCGCCGCCAGCGTGATCGCCACCGCGACGCCGCCCTGGTAGCAGACGGTGCAGACCAGCAGCCACATGAAGTCGCGGTAGGCTCGGGCCTGCTGGAACGTGGCGCGCAGCTGCTGCCACGCGCTGTTCTGGCCGCGGCTGGCCTGCGGCGCAGCGCGCTCGGGCAGCAGCGCAAACGTCGCGCAGGCGGCAGCGCCGTAGAGGGCCGCCGTGATCAGCATCGTGACCGGCACGAAATGGGCCGCCGGCAGCCCGCGCGCCTGCGACCACAGCACGTAGGCCAGGCAGAACCCCAGCGCCAGCATGCCGCCGACATAGCCGAAGGCCCAACCCCAGCCGCTCACCTTGCCCATGCCTTCGGCCGTCGCCAGTTCGGGCAGGAAGGCGCCGGTCAGCGACTCGCCGTAGGAATAAAACGCATTGGAGACGATCACCAGCGCCATCGCGAGCGCGACGCCCATCGCGCCGCCCGCGAAACCCGGCGTGAGCGCGAGCGCCGCGGTGGCGAACACGCAACCTGTGGTCGTCATGACCAGCACGCGCTTCTTGGCACCATGCAGGTCGGCCCAGGCGCCGATGGCGGGCATCGTGAGCATCACGATGGCGTACGAGGTGCTGAGGGCCGCCGTCCACGCAAAGGTGGCCCATGGCGCGCCCTTCGCGATGCCACCGACGAAGTAGGCGGCGAACACCGCCGTGATCACGACCGTGGTGTAGCCCGAGTTCGCGAAGTCGTACATCGCCCAGCCGAACACCTCGCGCTTGCGCACGCCGGGGCGCAACGCGGAGGCTGGAAACAGGGCCATGCGGCCTTGGGACCGGGCGGGAAGTGAGAGGGTTAGTGCAGGTGGCGCGGACGACGGCCACCGCCGTGACCACCACCGCCGCTGCCGCCGCCAGCACCACCGGCACCGCGCGGACGCTTGCCGATTTCGAGCGAATTCACGAGTGCGTCGAAGCGGTCGCTGAAGAGGCGATCGATTTCGGCGACCACGCCGCCCAGCTCGGCGCCGTCGAAGTGGCGCTCCATGAGGTTGACCACGTCTTCGACCAAGAGGTCGCGCTGCACCTGCATGATCGCGGCCGGGTTGGGGCCCACGAACAGCATCAGGAAATCGTCGCGCGATTCTTCATCGGGGTCGCCCTCTTCTTCGTCGAAATCGGTGTCGTAGAAGGTGACTTCGATCGCAGCGCCGCGCTCGGAGAGTTCGTTCAGGGCCATGCACATCTCGTCGAGCGCCTGGCGGAAGTCTTCATCGCCCGGCACGGTCCAGCAGATCTGCAGCGTGTGGTCTTTTTGCTCGAAGCGGATGCCCGGCTCTTCTTCGTAGGTGCTGGTGGCACCGTCGGCCAGCGATTTGGCGCCCGCGTATTTCCAGAGCGGCTTCAGCGCCTCCTGGATTTGCTCGAAGCTCGCGTCCGCGCGCAGCGGCACATCGCCGTGCACATGGATCTCAAATGGAGCGTTGTAGCGAGGCATCAAATACTCCCTTGTAAATATGGTGGTACCCGGAACGGGGGTCGAACCCGTATGCCCCGATCAAGGAAGCGGCGGATTTTAAGTCCGATGTGTCTACCAATTTCACCATCCGGGCCACAGGTTGAACATCGACGATAACCCAAATGAAACAAGCCCCGGCAACGTCGGTTGGCGGGGCTTGCGTATCGGAGCCGATCGGTCTTGATGAGAGGGTGGAGGCGCGACCCGGAGTCGAACCGGGCTACACGGATTTGCAATCCGTTGCATAACCGCTTTGCTATCGCGCCACGCTGAATAACGAAATCGAACTGCGAAAAAAAGGGAAGCTGGTTGCTTCCCTTTTTCAAAAACTGGAGCGGGAAAAGAGTCTCGAACTCTCGACCTCAACCTTGGCAAGGTTGCGCTCTACCAACTGAGCTATTCCCGCGTTTCGAGCCTCAAATTATATACCAATTTTTTGAGGCTTCACAAGTTCTGCAATCAATCGATCAATGCTTGACCGAGCCTTCGGAAGCCGGTGCCCCAGCACGCTGCTTGGCCAGTTCGGCCACCGCAGCAGCCGATGCGGCCACCTCTTCGTCGGACAGCGGCTCGGGCATCTTCTCGAGTGCGATCTCGAGCACCTTGTCGATCCACTTCACCGGGACGATCTCGAGGCCGTTTTTCACGTTCTCGGGAATGTCCTGCAGGTCCTTGGCGTTCTCTTCGGGAATCAGCACGGTCTTGATGCCACCGCGCAGGGCGGCCAGCAGCTTTTCCTTCAGGCCGCCGATGGCCGTGACTTCGCCGCGCAGCGTGATCTCGCCGGTCATCGCGACGTCGGCACGCACCGGGATGCCCGTGAGCGCCGACACGAAGGCCGTCGTCATCGCTGCACCCGCGCTCGGTCCGTCCTTCGGCGTAGCGCCATCGGGCACGTGGATGTGGATGTCGCGCTTCTCGAACACCTCGTCCTTGATGCCCAGGCGGCGCGAGCGGCTGCGCACCACGGTGCGTGCGGCCTCGACCGATTCCTTCATCACGTCGCCAAGCGAACCCGTGCGGCTGATCACGCCCTTGCCGGGCATGGTGACCGCTTCGATCGTCAGCAGGTCGCCGCCGACCTCGGTCCACGCGAGGCCGACCACCTGGCCGACCTGGTTCTGCTTCTCGGCCAGGCCGAAGCTGTACTTGCGCACGCCGAGGAACTCGTTGAGGTTCTCGCCGTCGACCGTGACCTTGGGCGTCAGTTGCTTGAGCAGCAGGCCCTTCACCACCTTGCGGCAAATCTTGGACAGCTCGCGCTCGAGCGAACGCACGCCGGCTTCCCGCGTGTAGTAGCGCACGATGTCGCGCACGGCGGATTCGGTGACGGCCAGTTCGTCGTCCTTCACGCCGTTGTTCTTGAGCTGCTTAGGCAGCAGGTACTTGATCGCGATGTTGGTCTTCTCGTCCTCGGTGTAGCCCGAGAGGCGGATGACTTCCATGCGGTCCAGCAGCGCCGGCGGAATATTCATCGAGTTCGAGGTGGCGACGAACATGACGTCGCTCAGGTCGAAGTCGACTTCCACGTAGTGGTCGCCGAACGTGTGGTTCTGCTCCGGGTCGAGCACCTCGAGCAACGCGCTCGACGGGTCGCCGCGGAAGTCGGTGCCCAGCTTGTCGATCTCGTCGAGCAGGAACAGCGGATTGCGCGTGCCGATCTTGCTCAAGCCCTGCAGCACCTTGCCCGGCAGTGCGCCGATGTAGGTGCGGCGGTGGCCGCGAATTTCGGCTTCGTCGCGCATGCCGCCCAGCGCCATGCGGGTGTACTTGCGGCCGGTCGCCTTCGCGATCGACTGCCCCAGCGAGGTCTTGCCGACACCCGGCGGGCCCACGAGGCACAGGATGGGTGCCTTCACCTTGTCGACGCGTTGCTGCACCGCAAGATATTCAAGGATGCGGTCCTTGACCTTCTCGAGGCCGTAGTGGTCGGCGTTGAGCACGGCCTCGGCATTGGCCAGGTCGTGCTTGATCTTGGTCTTCTTGCTCCACGGCAGGGCGATGAGCACGTCGATGTAGTTGCGCACCACCGTGGCTTCGGCCGACATGGGCGACATGAGCTTGAGCTTCTTGAGCTCGCCCTCGGCCTTTTTCAGGCCTTCCTTGGACATCTTGGCGAGCTTGATCTTCTTCTCGATCTCCTCGATGTCCGCGCCCTCTTCGCCTTCGCCGAGCTCCTTCTGGATGGCCTTGACCTGCTCGTTGAGATAGAAGTCGCGTTGGTTCTTCTCCATCTGCCGCTTCACGCGGCCACGAATCTTCTTGTCGACGTTCAGGATGTCGACTTCGCGCTCGAGCTGGCCGAACAGGTTTTCCAGGCGCGCCTTGACGTCGTCGAGGTCGAGCACGGCCTGCTTGTTGTCGAGCTTGAGCGGCAGGTGGGCGGCGATGGTGTCGGCCAGGCGGCCGGCGTCGTCGATGCTCGAGATCGAGGTCAGGATCTCGGGCGGGATCTTCTTGTTCAGTTTGACGTACTGGTCGAACTGCTGCATCACGGCACGGCGCAGTGCCTCGACCTCGGTGCCTTTCTCGCCGCCTTCGAGCGCCTCGACGGGCGTCACGTTGGCAGAGAAATGGGTTTCGCCGTCATCGATGCGGTTGACGCGGGCGCGCTGCTGGCCTTCGACCAGCACCTTCACGGTGCCGTCGGGCAGCTTGAGCATCTGCAGGATGGTCGAGACGCAGCCGACCTCGAACATGTCCTCGACCGAGGGCTCGTCCTTGGCGGCGGCCTTCTGGGCCACCAACATGATGCGGCGTTCGGCTTCCATCGCCAGCTCGAGCGCCTTGATGCTCTTCGGGCGACCCACGAAGAGCGGGATCACCATGTGGGGAAACACCACGACGTCGCGCAGCGGCAGCAGCGGCAGGTCGAGGGCTTCGGGGGGCAATGGGGTATGACCAGACATGAGCGTCCTTGTCCTTTAGGCCTTTTTCGCCGTTTCGCGGTACACGAGCAGCGGGGGCTTGTTTTCGTCGATGGTCGATTCCTCGACCACCACCTTGTCGACATTGGTCGCGTTCGGCAATTCGAACATGGTGTCGATCAGCGACTGTTCAAGGATCGAGCGCAGGCCGCGCGCACCGGTCTTGCGGGCCAGCGCCTTGCGTGCGATCGCCTTGAGCGCCGCGGGACGGATTTCGAGGTCCACGCCTTCCATCTGCAGCAGCTTGGTGAACTGCTTCACCACTGCGTTCTTGGGCTCGGTCAGGATCTGCACCAGCGCGTCTTCGCTCAGCTCGGCCAGCGAGGCGACCACGGGCATGCGGCCCACGAGTTCGGGGATCAGGCCGAACTTGATCAGGTCTTCGGGCTCGACTTCGCGGAACACCTCGGTGATGCTGCGCTGGGCCTTGCTCTTGACGGCGGCACCGAAGCCGATACCCGAGGCCTCGGTGCGGTTTTCGATGACCTTCTCGAGCCCCGCAAAGGCGCCACCGCAGATGAACAGGATGTTGGTCGTGTCGATCTGCAGGAAGTCCTGGTTCGGGTGCTTGCGCCCGCCCTGGGGCGGCACGCTGGCCATGGTGCCTTCGATGAGCTTGAGCAGCGCCTGCTGCACACCCTCGCCCGACACGTCACGTGTGATCGACGGGTTGTCTGACTTGCGCGAGATCTTGTCGATTTCGTCGATGTAGACGATGCCGCGCTGGGCTCGCTCGACCTCGTAGTTGCAGCTCTGCAGCAGCTTCTGGATGATGTTCTCGACGTCTTCGCCCACGTAGCCGGCTTCGGTCAGCGTGGTGGCGTCAGCCATCACGAACGGCACGTCGAGCATGCGCGCGAGCGTTTGCGCAAGGAGCGTCTTGCCCGAACCCGTGGGGCCGATCAGCAGGATGTTGCTCTTGCTGAGCTCGACCTCGTCGCCCTTGGTGTTCTTTTCCTTGTGGCGCAGGCGCTTGTAGTGGTTGTAGACCGCCACCGACAGCATACGCTTGGCCGGCTCCTGGCCGATCACGTAGTTGTCGAGGTTGGTCTTGATCTCCAGCGGCGTGGGCAGGTCGCTGCGCGCGTCGCGCGCTTCCTCACCGGCCGGCAGCTCGTCACGGATGATCTCGTTGCACAGGTCGATGCATTCGTCGCAGATGAAGACCGAAGGGCCCGCGATCAGCTTCTTGACCTCATGCTGGCTCTTGCCGCAGAACGAGCAATAAAGCGTTTTTTCGCTGGAGGTGCCTTTTTTTTCGGCCATGGACTTTTGCCTCGTGACAGGGTATGGACAATGATAACTAAACAAAAACGGCGTTTCCCGTGTGGAAAACGCCGTTTTTTGCCAATTGGCGCCCGGGGCGCCGGCGCCGGACGGTTTTAACCGCGCTGGGCGACAACCTGGTCGACCAGGCCGTAATCCTTGGCCTCGTCAGCGGTCAGGAAGTAGTCCCGCTCGGTGTCCGACTTGACCTTTTCCAGCGGCTGGCCGGTGCGCTCAGCCAGGATGCGGTTCATCTGGTCCTTGGTACGCAGGATGTCGCGCGCATGGATCTCGATGTCGGTGGCCTGGCCGCGTGCGCCGCCGAGCACCTGGTGGATCATGATCTTCGAGTTGGGCAGCGAGAAACGCTTGCCCTTCTCGCCGGCCGCCAGCAGGAAGGCGCCCATGCTGGCTGCGAAGCCCAGGCACATGGTCGACACCGATGGCTTGATGAACTGCATGGTGTCGTAGATCGCCATGCCGGCGCTCACGCTGCCGCCCGGGGAGTTGATGTAGAACGAAATGTCCTTGTCCGGGTTCTCGCTCTCGAGGAACAGCAGCTGGGCCACCACGAGGTTGGCGGTCTGGTCGTTGACCTCGCCCACCAGGAAGATGATGCGTTCCTTGAGGAGACGCGAGTAGATGTCATACGACCGCTCGCCGCGGCCCGACTGCTCGACGACCATCGGGATCATGCCGAGGCCTTGAATTTCCTGTGCGCTCATGAATTTGCTCTCCGGAAAATGGATTCGTTCGTTCTGATTGAACTGTACGCCTGAGTGAAATGGGGCTCGTGCCGCAAAGCACAAGCCCCATCGGCGTTGCTGCATGCAGCGACGGAAACCAGCTTACTGCTGCTGCGCCATCAGTTCGTCGAACGACACCGACTTTTCGTTGACCTTGGCCTTGCCGAGCACGAAGTCGGTCACGTTGTTTTCGATGACCACGGCTTCGACTTCCGCCAGGCGGTTGTTGTCGCTGAAGTACCAACGCACGACGTCTTGCGGCTTCTCGTAGCTGGCGGCCAGCTCGTCGATGTGGGCCTTGATCTGCTCGGGCTTGGCCTGCAGTTCGTTGGCACGCACCAGCTCGGCCACCACCAGGCCCAGGCGCACGCGGCGCTCGGCTTGCGGACGGAAGACTTCTTCGGGGATCGGCGCCTTGTCGGCGTCCTTGATGCCGCGCTGCTTGAGCTCGGCGCGGGCGCCTTCGATCATGCGGGCGACTTCCGACTGCACGCTGGCGTTCGGCAGGTCGAGTTCGGCGTTGGCCACCAGGGCGTCCATCACGGCGTTCTTGTTGCGGGCCAGCAGGCGGAACTTCACTTCGCGCTCGAGGTTGCGCTTGATGTCGGCGCGCAGGCCTTCCACGGTGGCTTCGGCGATGCCGAGCGACTTGGCCAGCTGTTCGTTGACTTCGGGCAGGTGCGACGCTTCGATCTTCTTCACGGTGACCATGAAGTCGGCTTGCTTGCCGGCCACGTCCTTGCCGTGGTAATCGGCCGGGAACGACAGCGGGAAGGTGCGGCTGTCGCCGGACTTCATGCCACGCACGGCGTCTTCGAATTCCTTGAGCATCTGGCCTTCGCCGACGACGAACTGGAAGTCTTCGGCCTTGCCGCCCTGGAAGGGCTCGCCGTCGATCTTGCCTTCGAAGTCGACCGTCACGCGGTCGTTGTCTTCGGCCACGGCGTCTTGGGCGCGCTGGGCGAAGGTGCGGCGCTGCTTGCGCAGGATGTCCAGGGTCTTGTCGATGGCTTCGTCGCCGACTTCGGCCGACAGCTTCTCGACTTCAGCGCCCGACAGGTCGTTGATCTTGACTTCGGGGAACACTTCGAAGACCGCGTCGAAGGCGAGCTGGCCTTCGGGCGACTCTTCCTTCTCGGTGATGCGGGGCTGGCCGGCGACGCGCAGCTTGGCTTCGTTCGCGGCTTGCGAGAAGGCCTCACCGACCTTGTCGTTCATGACTTCGTAGTGCACCGAGTAGCCGTAGCGCTGGGCCACGACGTTCATCGGCACCTTGCCGGGACGGAAACCGTCCATCTTGACGGTGCGCGCGAGCTTCTTGAGGCGCGAATCGACTTCGTTCTGGATGGTGCCGACCGGCAGGGTCAGCGTGATCTTGCGTTCGAGCTTCTCGAGAGTTTCAACGTTCACGGTCATGGTGTCTTCCTTGTGAGGGGTGTGGCTGGTGCGCGGGGCCGGACTCGAACCGGCACGTTCTTGCGAACGTCAGGACCTAAACCTGGTGCGTCTACCAATTTCGCCACCCGCGCGATGCCAAATTTCAGGTGAATGCAAAGGCGGACGGCCTCGGCGCTGCAGGAAAACCCGCTGGCCCAAGACCGTCCGCCTGAAATCGGTCAACCGCGCATTTTAAACGCAAGAATGGGGGCCTTCCGGCTTCCCCCTTTCGGGGATTTCACCCACTCTCGCGCAAGGGCTACGGACCGCGCGAAAACGGCCCGTGAAAAGCGCTTTTTCAGGCCGCTTGCGGCTCCCGCTTGATGCGGAAGGCCGCGGCATACATCGCCGGCAGCGCCAGCAGCGTCAGCACGGTGGCGACGATCAGCCCGCCCATGATGGCCACGGCCATCGGCCCCCAGAACACGCTGCGCGACAACGGAATCATCGCCAGCACGGCCGCCGCAGCGGTCAGCACGATGGGGCGCAAGCGCCGCACGGCCGACTCGACGATCGCGTCCCAGGCCGGCACGCCGGCCGCGCGGTCGCTCTCGATCTGGTCGATCAGGATCACGGCGTTGCGCTGGATCATGCCCATCAGCGCGATCACGCCAAGCAGCGCGACGAAGCCGAACGGCCGGTTCAGCAGCAGCAGCGCGGCGGCCACGCCGGCGATGCCCATCGGGCCGGTGATGAACACCAGCAGCGAACGGCTGAAGCTGTGCAGCTGCAGCATCAGCAGCGTGAACACCAGGAACAGCATGATCGGCACGCCCGCCACGATGGAGGCCGAGCCCTTGCTGCTTTCCTCGACCGCGCCCGCCACCTCGATGCGGTAGCCGCCCTGCCCGGCCGCATGCCAGCCGGCCTCGAGCTTGCGCAGTTGCGGCAGCAGTTGCTCGGTCACGGTGGCGCCCTGCAGGCCTTCCACCACGTCGCCCTGCACGGTGATGGCGTAGTCGCGGTTCTCGCGCCACATCACGCCGGGCTCCCAGGTGAACACCGGTCGGGCGATCTGCGTGAGCGGAATCGAACGGCCCGTGGTCGTCGGGATGTAGGCGTTGCCGATGTCCGAGATCGCCTCGCGCTCGTCGGCCGACTGGCGCAGCACGATGTCGATCAGCAGGTCGTTCTCGCGGTACTGGCCGACCGTGGTGCCGCTGAACATCGTGCGCGATGCTTGCGCGATGGCCTGGCTGGTCACGCCGAGCGCACGCGCCTTGGCCTGGTCGATCTCGAGGCGGATCACCTTCACCGACTCGTTCCAGTTGTCGTTCACGCCGATGAGGTTCGTGTTCTCGCGCAGCACGGCCTTCACCTCGTCGGCGCGCGCGCGCAGCTGGCCGGGCTCGGTGCCGACCACGCGGAACTGCACCGGATACGGCACCGGAGGGCCGTTGGGCAGCAACTTGACGCGGCCGCGCACCTCGGGAAACTCTTCGGCGAGCACCGCGGGAAGGCGCAGGCGCAGGCGCTCGCGCACCTTCAGGTCCTGGGCCAGCACGATGAGCTGCGACACGTTGGTCTGCGGAAAGACCTGGTCCAGCGGCAGGTAGAAGCGCGGCACGCCGGAGCCGATCCAGGTGCTGACGGTCTTCACGCCCTCTTCCTTCATCACGCGCTGTTCGACGCGCCTGGCCACCTCTTCATTCGCGGCGAACGACGTGCCCTCGGGGAACCAGAGGTCCACCATGATCTCGGGCCGGCTCGAATCGGGGAAGAACTGCTGCTGCACCTTGCCCATGCCGAAGATGCCGAGCGCAAAGATCAGCACGGTCGCGCCGATGGTCAGCCAGCGGTGCTGCACGCACCAGTTCACCGCGCGGCGGAAGCCGTTGTAGAACGGCGTGTCGAACAGCTCGTGCGGCGGCGCGTCGGGGTCGTGCGGCTTCACCTTGAGCAGCAGCGTGCCCAGATACGGCACGAAGTACACCGACACGATCCACGACAGCACCAGCGCAATCACCGTCACCGCGAAGATCGCGAAGGTGTACTCGCCCGTCACCGACTTGGCGATGCCGATCGGCAAAAAGCCTGCCGCCGTGATGAGCGTGCCCGTGAGCATCGGCTTGGCCGTCACGTCGTAGGCGAAGGTGGCGGCGCGGACCTTGTCGTAGCCCTCTTCCATCTTCCGCACCATCATCTCGACCGCGATGATCGCGTCGTCGACCAGCAGGCCCAGCGCGATGATCAGCGACCCCAGCGATATCTTGTGCAGCCCGATGCCGAAGTAGTTCATGGCCAGGAAGGTCACGGCCAGCACCAGCGGAATGGTGATCGCCACCACCAGCCCCGGGCGCATGTCGATGTACCAGCCGAAGCGCCCGCCCTTGTGCAGGCCGAGCGCGATGATGCTCACGGCCAGCACGATGGCCACGGCCTCGATGAGCACGCCGACGAATTCGTTGACCGAGCTGGCCACCGACACCGGCTGGTCCTGCACCTGCGCCAGCTTCACGCCGGCCGGCAGGCGCTGGTCGATAGTCGCGGTGGTGGCCTTCAGCGCCTTGCCCAGGGCAATGATGTCGCCGCCCTTGGCCATCGACACGCCGAGCGCGATCACTTCCTTGCCCTGGTGGTGCACCTTGACGGCCGGCGGATCGACGTACCCGCGGCGGATCTCGGCGATGTCGCCGAGCTTGATCTGGTTGCCCGAGCTGCCGCGGATCGGCATCTCGCGCAGCTGCTCGACGCTGGTGAACTGGCCGCCCACGCGCACCTGCACCACGTCCAGCGGCGACTGGATCGTGCCGGCGCTTTCGACCGCGTTCTGCGAGCCGAGCTGCGCGAGCACGGCGTTGAAGTCGAGCCCCAGCTGCGCCAGGCGCTTCTGCGAGATCTCGATGAAGACTTTTTCGTCCTGCACGCCGAACTGGTCGACCTTGGCGACGTCCTTCACGCGCAGCAATTGCTGGCGCACGTCGTCGGCCAGCGTCTTGAGCTCGGCGTAGCTGAAGCCTTCGCTCTCCAGCGCGTAGATCACGCCGTAGACGTCGCCGAAATCGTCATTGAAGAACGGCCCCTGTACACCCGCGGGCAAGGTGCCGCGCATGTCGCCGATCTTCTTGCGCACCGTGTACCAGACGTTGGCCACCTCGGCGGCCTTCGACGAATCCTTGATCTGGAAAATGATCTGCGACTCGCCGGGCTTGGAGTAGCTGCGGATCTTGTCGGCGTACGGCGCTTCCTGCAGCGTGCGCTCCAGCTTGTCGGTGACCTGCTCGGCCACCTGCTGCGCGGTCGCGCCGGGCCAGTAGGTGCGCACGACCATCGCGCGGAAGGTGAACGGCGGGTCTTCGTCTTGGCCGAGCTGGAAGTACGCAAACGCGCCCAGCACCATCAGCACCACCATCAGGTAGCGCGTGAGCGGCGCGTGGTCCAGCGCCCATTTGGAAAGATTGAAGCCGGCGGGTTTGTGTCCGGGAGTTTCAGGGTTCGTGGGGGTCGCAGGGCCTTCCGTCATTTGGCGGCACCCGTTGCGATCTCCTTCTTCGTCGCGGCCACGGCCTCGACGGCCTGCTGCTGCGCCTGTGTCTGTTGCTTGCCGTTGGCGGCGGCCGCCATGGCCTCCTTCGACTGGTAGACGGTGACCTTCTGCCCCGGCGACAGCACATGCACGCCCGCGGCCACGACCATCGCGCCGGGCACCAGGCCCGAACCGATCACCGCTTCATTGCCGTCGGCCGTGACCACCTGCACCGGCTGCGAGCGCACGGTCATGCTGTCCTTGTCGAGCACCCAGACCGCGGAGCCCTTGCCTTCCTGGCGCAGCGCGCTGGTCGGCAGCTTGATCACCGCGACATCGGTGCGCGCCAGGGCCTGCGGCCTTGCGTAGACCGTGGCGCCAAGCGCCGGCGATGTGGCCGCGTCGATCGACACCTTGACCGAATAAGTGCGCGTGACCGCATCGGCACTGGCCGCCACCTCGCGCACCTTGCCTTGCAGCACCTCGCCGCCGGACCAGCCGCGCACCGCGACCGGCGAGCCGGGCTTGATCAGCGCGGCGCGGTCTTCAGGCACCGCGAACACCACGTCGCGCGCGCCGTCCTGGGCGATGCGCACGACCGGCGTACCGGCCTGCACGACCTGGCCCGGCTCGGCCTCGATGGCAGTGATGACGCCCGCCACGTCGGCCACCAGCGTCGTGTAGCTGGCCTGGTTGCCCTGCGAGGCCAGTTGCGCCTGCGCCTGTTCGAGCTGCGCCTGCGCGGCCTTCCAGGTGGTTTCGCGGCGCTCCAGTTCGGCGCCGCTGATGAAGTTCTGCGAACGCAGTTCGGTGTAGCGCTTCAGGTCGGCAGCTGCGAGGTCGCGGTTGGTCTGCGCGGCGGCCTGCTGGGCGCGGGCGGCGTCGGCAGCCAGGCGGTAGTCCTGCGGATCGAGCTGCGCCAGCACCTGGCCGGCTTGCACGTGCTGGCCGAGTTCGGCCTGGCGCTTGGTGATTTTTCCGGCGACGCGGAAGCCCAGGCGCGATTCAACCCGGGCCCGCACCTCGGCCGAGAACTCGGGCTGGGCGTCGTAGTCGCTGGTGCCGACGGTCACGAACTTGACCGCCCTCACGGGCTCGGGGGCAGGTGGTTTCGGCGAACAGCCGGCCAAAAATATGGCGGGAAGCAGCAGCCAGGCGGCGCTGCGGGCACGGAGTGAGGCGGCGGAGGCGGTCATGAGACACCCAAGAAGAGAGGAACCGGGTCATTAATGACCCACCGGTTAGTAATCTAGGGTAAACGTTAAACAGTGTCAATGACCCGCGGGTCAGTTGAGCAAATGTTGCGCTACGTTCTCTGCCCCATTTCGACCAGCCGGTTGTCGGGAAGCTCGAAGTAATCGGATGCCCGGCCCGCGTTGCGCTGCAGCCAGCCGAACAGCACCCGTCGCACCGGGTTCATGCCCGGCAGGTTCTCCTCGCCCACCGAGGCGCGGGAGACAAAGTACGAGGTCTTCATCGAATCGATGGCCAGGGTCTTCTGGTAGGCCAGGATGCGGATGAACTCGGGCACGTCGGGCCGTTCCATGAAGCCGTGCCGCGCGGTGACCACCCAGATGCCGTCCATGAGCTGATCGGCCTCGATGCGCAGGCGCGCGTCCACGCGCGGCGTGTCGCACGAGAGCACGCGCAGCACGATCACCTGCTCGTGCAGCACCTGGTTGTGCTTCAGGTTGTGCAGCAGCGCGTGCGGCACCGCCGTGGCGTCGGGGTTCAGGAACACCGCCGTGCCGCTCACCCGGTGCGGCAGGTGGCGCGCCAGCGACTCGACGAAGGGCCGCAGCGGCAGGCTGTCGGCCGCCGCCGCTTCCAGGCCCAGGCGCCGGCCCTTGGCCCAGGTGGTGAAGAGCACCATCACCCCGGCCGCCACCGCCAGCGTGAGCCGGCCGCCCTCGGCCACCTTCAGGCTGTTGGACACCACGAAGGTCAGGTCGACGACCGCGAAGGCCAGCACGCCGACCACCACCGCCACCCTGTTCCGGCGCCACAGGCCCCAGGCGACGACACCAGCCAGCAGCGTGGTGGTCACCATCGTGATCGACACCGCGATGCCATACGCCGCCGACAGCGCCCCCGAGCTGCGGAAGCCCAACACCAGCAGCAGCACGCCGACCATCAGCAGCCAATTGACTGCTGGCACGTAGATCTGCCCGATGGCCGTGCCCGAGGTCTGCACCACGCGCATGCGCGGCAGGTAGCCCATGCGCATCGCCTGCGCAGTGAGCGAGAAGGCGCCCGAGATCACCGCCTGCGACGCAATCACCGTCGCCATCGCGGCCAGCACCACCATCGGCAGCACGCCCCAGGACGGAAAGAGCCGGAAGAACGGGTTGTCGATGGCCGCCGGGTTGCCCAGCACCAGCGCGCCCTGCCCGAAGTAGTTGAGCACCAGCCCCGGCAGCGCGATGAATATCCACGCCAGCCGGATCGGCCGGGCGCCGAAGTGCCCCATGTCGGCATACAGCGCCTCGCCGCCCGTGAACGCCAGGAACACCGCGCCCAGCACCGCCAGCGACTGCGCCCGGTGCTCGACCAGAAAGCCCACCGCCCGGCGCGGGTCGAGCGCCGCCAGCACCTGCGGCTGCTGCAGCACCTGCCAGAGACCGGACAGGCCCAGCACCAGGAACCACAGCAGCATCACCGGCCCGAAGATCTTGCCGACCACGCCTGTGCCCTTCTTCTGCACCATGAACAGCCCGATGAGGATGGCCACCGTGATCGGAATCACCGCGCGCTGCAGCACCGGCGCCTGCACCTCCAGGCCCTCGACCGCCGACAGCACCGAGATCGCCGGCGTGATCAGGCTGTCGCCATAGAACATGGCCGCGCCCACCAGGCCCAGCAGCCCGATCCCGCGCCACACCCAGGGCCGGGTCTTCGAGCCCGCGACCGCGTTGCGCGCCAATGCCTGCAACGCCAGGATGCCGCCCTCGCCGTCGTGGTCCGCGCGCAGCACGAACACCACGTACTTGAGCGTCACCACGAACATCAGGCCCCAGAAGATCAGCGAAAGCAGGCCCAGCACCGCGTCGGGCGAGAACGGCACGCCGTGCTCGGGGTTCATCGTCTCCTTGAAGGCATACAGCGGCGAGGTGCCGATGTCGCCGAAGACGACGCCCAGCGCCGCGATCATCAGCCCCGGCCCGGCCGGATGTGCGGTGTCGCCCGAAGCGGAAGGCGAAATCCCGGAAGTCCCGGAAGCCGCGGCAGTTGCTTTCATCGTCATGGGCGAAAGAGAGATGGAAAGTGGCGACGCCGCCAGCATAGTGCCCGGACATGACGTCGCGGACAATCGTGGCGTGTCCGCCACTCCCCCCGCCAATCCCCGTCATGCCGCCGCGCCGGCCCATTACGAAAACTTTCCCGTGGCCTCGTGGCTGTGCCCGCCGCACCTGCGCCCGCCGATTGCCGCGATCTACCACTTTGCGCGCACCGCCGACGACATCGCCGACGAAGGCGACGCCTCGCCCGACGCGCGCCTGGCCGAGCTGCGCGCCTACCGCGGGGAACTGGCCGCCGCCGCGCGCGGCGAAGCACTGCCCGACTCGCGCTGGCCCCATGTGTTCGGCCCGCTGGCCGGGGCCATCACCGAGTACCACCTGCCCGAAGACCTGCTCGCCGACCTGCTCAGCGCCTTCATGCAGGACATCGAGAAGACCCGCGACCGCGGCACCTATGCCGACCGAGCCGAGCTGCTCGACTACTGCCGCCGCTCCGCCAACCCGGTCGGCCGGCTGCTGCTGCACCTGTACGGCGTGACCGATGCACAGGCGCTGGCCCAAAGCGACGCGATCTGCAGCGCGCTGCAACTCATCAACTTCTGGCAGGACCCGAGCGTCGACCTGCCGCGCGGGCGCTTCTACTTTCCGCGTACCGACTGCGCGCGGCGCGGCCTGACGTCCGAGCATTTCAAGGTCTTTGAACCGCTGTCGCCGGCACCGCCGCCGCAGGAAGCGATCAACCTGATCGCCGTGGTGGCCTTCTGGGCGCGCGAGCTCATGACCGAAGGCGCCCCGCTCGTGCACCGCCTGCCGGGCCGCGTGGGCTGGGAGCTGCGCCTTGTCGTGCAAGGCGGCCTGCGCATCCTCGACAAGATCGAGGACCTGGGCTTCGACACCTTCACGCAGCGCCCCACCGTCGGCAAGGCCGATGCGCCCCTGCTGCTCTGGAAGGCATGGCGGATGCGGAGACAATCACGCCCCATGAAAGCAGCGCCTCCCCGATGAATCCCGAGCAATACGTGCAAGACAAGGCCGCCGCTTCGGGCAGCAGTTTCTATTACGCCTTCCTGTTCCTGCCCAAGCCGCGGCGCGCCGCGATCACGGCTTTTTATGCCTTCTGCCGCGAGGTCGACGACGTGGTCGACGAGGTTTCCGACCCCGGCGTGGCCGCCACCAAGCTCGCCTGGTGGCGCACGGAAGTCGCCCAGGCCTTTGCCGGCACGCCGCGCCACCCGGTCATGCAGGCGCTCATGCCGCATGCCGCGGCCTACGGCATCGAGGCGCGCCAGCTCCACGAGGTGATCGACGGCTGCCAGATGGACCTGGACCAGACCCGGTATCTCGACTTTCCCGGCCTCGCACGCTAC
Source organism: Variovorax sp. EBFNA2 (assembly GCF_033802765.1). NCBI lineage: Bacteria > Pseudomonadati > Pseudomonadota > Betaproteobacteria > Burkholderiales > Comamonadaceae > Variovorax > Variovorax sp. EBFNA2. Next base: position 2,938,712 of record NZ_CP138496.1, on the reverse strand, counting down.
TGCCACCTCGTGGCCGGCGTGGTCGGTGAAGTCGCGGCGCGCATCTTCGGCCAGACCGATCCGCAGACCACCGCCTACGCCCACAAGCTCGGCCTGGCGCTGCAGCTCACCAACATCCTGCGCGACGTCGGCGAAGACGCGCTGCGCGGCCGCATCTACCTGCCGGTCAACGAACTGCAGCAGTTCGACGTGAAGGCGCACGAGATCCTCAACCGCATCCACTCCGACCGCTTTGTCGCGCTCATGAAGTTCCAGGCCCAGCGCGCGCACGCCGCCTACGACGAGGCACTGGGCATGCTCCCGCTGGCCGACCGCCGCGCCCAGAAGCCCGGCCTCATGATGGCCAGCATCTACCGCACGCTGCTGCGCGAGATCGAGCGCGACGACTTCCAGGTGCTGAACCAGCGCGTCAGCCTGACGCCCGTGCGCAAGCTCTGGCTGGCCTGGAAAGTCCAGGCCCTGGGCCGTATATGACGCCCCACCCTTCGTGCCGATGAGGCTCGCCGTCATCGGCGCCGGCTGGGCCGGCCTCGCCTGCGCCGTCGAGGCCACGCGCCTCGGCCACGCCGTCACCCTGTTCGAAGCCGCGCCGATGGCCGGCGGGCGCGCGCGGCGCGTCGATCACATGCACGGCATGGCGCTGGACAACGGCCAGCACATCCTGATCGGCGCCTACACCGCCACGCTGGCGCTCATGCGCGACGTGGGCGTGGATGTCGACACCGTGCTGCAGCGCCTGCCGCTCTCGCTGCGCTTTGCCGACGGCGGCGGGCTGCAGCTGCCCGCGGGCCGGCCGCCGCCGCTCGACCTACTGATCGGCATCTTCACCGCGCGCGGCTGGAGTTGGCGCGACAAGGCCGCGCTGCTGTCCACCGCCGTGCGCTGGCGCCTCGCGGGCTTTCGCTGCGCGCCCGGCACCAGCGTGGCCACGCTCTGCACCGGGCTCACGCCGCGCGTCATGCAGGAGCTGATCGAGCCGCTGTGCGTCTCGGCGCTCAACACACCCGTGTCGCAGTCGAGCGGCCAGGTGTTCCTGCGCGTGCTGCACGACGCGCTGTTCAGCGGGCGCGGCGGTGCCGACCTGCTGCTGCCGCGCGTCGACCTCGGCGCCCTGCTGCCCGACGCCGCGCTGGCGTGGCTTGCCCAGCATGGCGCCACCACGCGCATCGGCCACCGCGTGCGCGCCATCGCGCCCGAAGGTGACCAGTGGCGCGTCGATGACGAAGTCTTCGACCAGGCCGTGCTCGCGGGCGCGCCCTGGGACGCCGCGCGACTCGCGCGTGCCACCGGCCTGCCCGCGGCATCGCGCTGGTGCAACGTCACCGAATCGCTGCGCTTCGAGGCGATTGCCACGGTCTACGTGCGCGGCGCCGCGCCACTGGCCGAACCGATGCTCGCGCTGCGCAGCCAGCCGGGCAGCGCACCGGCCCAGTTCGTGTTCGATCGCGGCCAGCTCGGCGGACCAGAAGGCGTGCTCGCCTTTGTCGTGAGCGCCAACGAAACGCCGCGCGAGACGCTCGAAAAACAGGTCCTCGCCCAAGCCGGCACGCAGCTCGGGCAACCGGGGCTGACGCCGATCCAGACCGTGGTCGAGAAACGCGCCACCTTCGCCTGCACGCCCGGCCTGGCCCGCCCGCCGGCCATCATTGCGCCGGGGCTGCTGGCCTGCGGCGACTACACCGAAGGCCCCTATCCCGCCACGCTCGAAGGCGCCGTCCTCAACGGACTGGCCGTCGCGCGCTCGCTTGCCACCCCATGACCACGACCCTGCGCTACCTCGATTTCGACTACAGCGAAGACACCGAAGACCACGGCACCTTCGACGCCATGGCCTCGACCCCGCCCGAGCGCACGCCCGAGGTGGAAGCCGAGATCGCGCTGGTGCTCGCCTGGGCCGACGCCACCTTTCCGGGCGCGCGCGGCGCCCTCGACGAAGGCGCGATGTGGGACTGCGACGTGCAGCGCACGCGCGAAGACAACCCGCGCCTGGACACCCTCACGCTCTCGCTCAGCGGCACCGCCGACTTCTGCGCGGCGCTGCGCGAGCGCTTCGGGCTCGACTGAAAAGCCAGGGCCGACTCAGGCCGTCTTGTTGCGCAGCCGCAGCAGGCTCAACCCCAGCAGCACGAAGGCGCCGCCCGACACGCGGTTGAAGAGCTTCGCGCGCTTCGGGTTCGCGAACTGCTTCTTCAGCAGGCGCGCCAGCACCACGTACGACCCATGCGCCACCACCGAGCCGACCGCGAAGGTCGTGGTGAGCACAGCGAACTGCGTGAGGATCGGCGCGTCGTGCGTGAGGAACTGCGGGAACAGCGCCGAGAAGAACAGGATGCCCTTGGGGTTGGTCAGCGCCACCGTCACGCCATGCCCGAACAGCCGCCGTGCAGAGCGCGAAGGCGCCGGTGCACCCGAAGGCTGCAGCTCGGCGAACACGCTCGTGCGGCTGCGCCACTGCCGGATGCCCAGGTACACGAGGTAGCCCGCACCCGCCACCTTCAGCACCATGAAGGCCGTGGCCGAGGTGTTGAGCACCACGCCCAGCCCGCCCATCGCGGCGGCCGACACCAGGAAGAGCCCGCAGGCGTTGCCCAGCGAACTGATCATCGCGCGGCGCGGGCCGACGGTGATGGCGTTGGAGACCGCGAGCAGCACGGCCGGGCCGGGCGTGAAGGCGACGAGCAGGGTCACGCCGCAAAAGAGGAGCCAGGTGGAGAGATGCATGGGAGGAAATTCGCGCGGACGCGATGAAGAAAGCAGTGAAAGGAGGCAGCCGCAAAACTATAGTCCGGGCAGCCGCGTGCCGCTGAGGCCGTGCCGATAGTCCCTAGACCCCCGTCACCCATGATCACCTGCTACCTGCGCTACATCGTCGATCCGTTCAAGCTCAAGGAATTCGAGCACTACGGCAAGCTCTGGATTCCACTGGTCGAGAAGTTCGGCGGCCAGCACCACGGCTACTTCCTGCCGTCAGAAGGCGCGAACAACGTCGCGCTGGCGATGTTCAGCTTCCCGAGCCTGGCCGCCTACGAAACCTACCGGGCCGACTCGATGCAGGACGCCGACTGCCAGGCCGCCTTCCGCTACGCCGAAGAAACCCGCTGCATCGTCAGCTACGAACGCAGCTTCTTCCGCCCGGTGTTCCGCTGACCCGAAGAAAGTTCAGGCGCCCAGCGCGATGCACAGCGCGTGCAGGTTGGGCACGATCAGCTGCGGGCGCGCGCCGTGCTCCCACGGGCGCTCGTCGCGCACCAGCCATGCGGCCTGCATGCCGGCGTTGAGCGCGCCCACCACATCGAGCGCGGCATCGTCGCCCACGTGCAGCACGTCTTTCGGGAGCAGGCCGACCGAGGCCGCCGCGGCGCGGAAGATCGGCGCGTGCGGCTTGCCGCTGCCGAAGGCGCGCGCATTGAAGGCGGTGCGGAACCACCGGCCGACGCCGGTCTTGTGGATGTCGGCATTGCCGTTCGACACCGCCACCAGCGGGTAGCGCTCGCTGAGCCACTTGAGCGCCGGCAGCGCGTCGTCGTACAGCGTGACGCGCTGGCGCTCTTCGAAGAAGGCATCGAAGGCCGGGTCGGCCAGCGCCGGGTCTTCGCCCGCGCGCGTGAGCGCCGTGCGGATCGACTCGCGGCGCAGCGCGCTCAGGTCGTGCGCAAGATCGGAACGCTCCTTGGCGGTGGCTTCGCGCAGCTCGCGCAGCACGCCCGGCGTGAGCAGCAGCGAGGCCGTCTTGGGTGCCTCGCGCAGCAGCCATTCGTGCAGCACGCGCTCGGCGCGTTCGATGGTCGGCCAGATCGGCCACAGCGTGTCGTCGAGGTCGAGCGTGATCGCCGAAATGCGTGAGATGTCGAGCGGCGTGGCGCCGCCGGGCGCCGGGGAAGCGGAAGTCATGCCCGAGAATATCGCATGCCTCTCACGCCCCCAGACAGCAAGAACAGCAGCAACGACCGCACCGCCGTGCTCTGGTGCAACCTCGGCTCGCCCGACGCGCCCACCGCCGCCGCGGTGCGCCCCTACCTCGCCGAATTTCTGGGCGACCCGCGCGTGGTCGAGATTCCCAGGGTGCTGTGGGCGTTGATCCTGCACGGCATCATCCTGCGCACGCGGCCCGCGAAGTCGGCTGCGAAGTACGCGAGCATCTGGCTGCCCGAGGGCTCGCCGCTCAAGGTCTGGACGCAGAAGCAGGCCACCTTGCTGGCCGGCTTGCTCGGCGAACGCGGCCACCGCGTGACGGTGCGCGACGCGATGCGCTACGCCAACCCGTCGATCGCCTCGCGGCTCGACGCACTGCAGGCCGAGGGCGCCACGCGCGTGCTGGTGCTGCAGGCCTATCCGCAGTACTCGGCCACGACCACCGCGAGCGTGATCGACGCGGTGAACGACTGGAGCCGCAAGCAACGCCGCATTCCCGAATTCCGCTTCGTCAACCAGTACCACAACGATCCCGCCTACATCGATGCCCTGGCCCAGGGCATCGAAAAGCACTGGAAGACCGAGGGCCGTGGCGAGCTGCTGGTGATGAGCTTCCACGGCATTCCCGCGCGCAACATCGCGCTCGGCGATCCCTACGAGGCGCAGTGCCTCGAGACCGCGCGCCTGCTCGCGGCGCGGCTGGGCCTGGCGTCCACGCAGTACCGCACGACCTTCCAGTCGCGCTTCGGCCGCGCCAAGTGGCTGGAGCCCTACACCGAACCGACCCTGCGCGAACTCGGCGCCAGCGGCGTGAAGCACGTCGACGTGGTGTGCCCGGGTTTTCCGGCCGACTGCCTCGAAACGCTCGAAGAGATCGCCATGGAAGGCCGCGAAGCCTTCCTGCACGCAGGCGGTGAACGCTTCGGCTACATCCCCTGCCTGAACGACAGCCCGGTGTGGATCACCGCGCTCGCGGGCATCGCCGAACGCAACCTGGCTGGCTGGCCGACGCGACCAGACACCACTTCATGAAGAAAGACCTGCACGAAGCCAACCGCCAGTCGTGGAACGCGGCCACGGTCGCGCACAACAGCCACAAGGGCGACCAGGCCGCCTTCTTCCGCGCGGGCGGCTCCACGCTGTTCCCCGAGGAAAGCGCCCTGCTCGGCGACGTGAACGGCCTCTCGGTGCTGCATCTGCAATGCAACGCGGGGCAAGACAGCCTGAGCATCGCGCGCCGCGGTGCACGCGTGACCGGCGTCGACATCTCCGACGAAGCCATCGACTTCGCCACCCGGCTCTCGGCCGAGTCAGGCGTTGCGGCGCGCTTCGAGCGTGCGGACGTCTACGACTACTTCGAGGCCGCCGCCGCACGCGGCGAGCGCCACGACCTCGTGTTCTGTTCGTACGGCACGCTGTGCTGGCTGTCCGACCTCGGCGCGTGGGCGCGCGGCGTAGCGCAGTTACTCAAACCCGGCGGTCGCTTCGTGATCGTCGAGTTCCACCCGTTCGCGCTGGTGTTCGATCCGCAGTGGAGGTTCCGCTACGACTACTTCAACGACGCACCCGTGCCCGAGGAAGGCGTAGGCGACTACGTGGCCGAATCGGGCGACGGCCTTGTGCCCGACGACCGGCCGATGCCCGGCGTTCAAGGCTTTCGCAACCCGCACCCCAGCTTCGAGTTCACCTGGGGCGTGGGCCAGGTGACGACCGCGCTCGCGCAGGCGGGCCTGGCCATCGAGCGCGTCGAGGAGTACCCGTATACCAACGGCTGGAAGCCCTTCGAGGGCATGCGTGACATGGGCGGACGGCGCATGGCCCCGCCCGAAGGCATGCCGCGCATTCCGCTGATGTACGCGCTGGCGGCACGCCGCGCCTGAACGGGCTCAGAAGCGGCCGAGGTAATCCATCTTGCCGACGGGCACGCCCTTGTGGCGCAGCACGTCGTAGGCGGTGGTCACGTGGAAGAAGAAGTTCGGCAGTGCGAACTGCAGCAGGTAGCGCTGCGCGGTGAAGTGCGCCTCGCCTTCGCGCGCCTTGATGGTCACGGGGCGTTCTTCCTGGCCGTCGATGAGCGCGCGGTCCACGGTCGCCAAAAAATCCTGCGTCTTCGCGATGCGCGCCAGCAGGTCGTCCCAGGTCTTTTCCTCGTCGGGAAAGCTCGGGGCGGTGATGCCGGCGATGCGCGCCGTGCCCAGCTTCGAGGCGTCGCTCGCGCGCTGGATCTGGCCGGCCAGCGTGAGCATGTCGGGCGCGAGGCGCGCGTCGACCAGCGTCGCCGGATCGATGCCCTGGGCCGTCGCGTGCGCGAGGCCCTTGTTCAGCAGGTGAGTGAGTTGGCCGAGTCCGCGGGTGAAAACCGGCACGGACAGGTCGTACATCGAGAGGGCCATGGCGAGGTGGTCTTGGAGTTGAAGTCGGCCGGATTGTGATCCGGCCGTGCCTTCAACGACCGGCCGCGCGAATAAACCCTTCGATCGGGTCCAGTTGTTCCGCCACGTTGAGCGCGGGCGCGTGACCGCACCCCTGCACCTCGATCACCTGCAGGCGCCCGGCCGCGCCCGGCCCGCGCCGGTGCATCTCGTCGATCACCTCGGGCAGCACCAGGTCGGACTCGGCGCCGCGCAGGCACAGCACCGGCGCCTCGATCACGTCGTAGTGCGGCCAGATCAGGTAGTCGTTGTCGTGCGCGCTGAACTGCCGGACCATCGCCGGGTCGTAGTGCGGCGTGACGCGGCCGTCGGCCAGGCGGCGTGTGGAGCTCTCGGTCAGCCGGCGCCACTGCGCATCGCTGAGCCAGCCGTAGGGCTTGTAGACGGTGCGGAAAAAAGCCTCGAGCTCGGCGACCGTGTCGAAGGCCGGCGGGTCGCCGGCATAGGCGCGGATGCGCTCGATGGCGGCCTGCGCGAGCTGCGGTGCGTTGTCGTTGAGCGTGAGGCTGGCGATGCGCGCCTTCATGCGCGGCTCGAACAGGCCCGACGCGCAGACCGTGCCGATCGCACCGCCCATCGACGTACCCACCCAGTGCACGCGGCCCAGCCGCAGCTCGTCGCACAGCGCATTGGCCAGGCGCGCGTAGAACGCGAGCGTGTATTCGTCGTCGGGCGCCGGGCTCCACTGGCTCAGGCCGCGCCCCAGCGTGTCGGGGCAGATCACGCGGAAGCCGCGCGCCGCAAAGTGCTGCGCCAGCTCGTCCATGTCGCGGCTGGTGCGCGCCAGGCCGTGCCAGGCGATGACGACGGGGGCGTTGGCGGTGCCCCAATCGAGCCAGTGGATTTCACGGCCGCAGAGTTGGGCGTAGTGCGATGACGGCGTCATGGGGCTGTTGTTGTTGCCGTCATTCATTTCGCCGCCCTCGCCCGCAGCTTGCCGACGATGCCGGTCGGGAAGTAATACACCGACAGCACGAACAGCACGCCCAGCCACAGCAGCCAGCGGTCGGGCGACAGCAGCGCCGCGAGCCACGGCAGCCCGCTGGCGGCTTCGCTGCCCATGCGCAGCAGGTCCTGCAGGTAGCTCTGCGCCACCACGAACAGCACCGCACCGATGGCCGCGCCGTAGATCGTGCCCATGCCACCGATCACCACGATGAGCAGCACGTCGATCATGATCTCGAAGCTCAGCGAGGTGTCGGGCCCGTTGTAGCGCAGCCAGATGGCGAGCATCGCGCCGGCCAGCGTGGCGAACAGCGCCGACAGCACGGCCGCCGTGGTGCGGTACACCACCACGCGGTAGCCGATGGCCTCGGCACGGAACTCGTTCTCGCGGATGGCCTGCAGCACGCGGCCGAAGGGCGAGTTCACGATGCGCAGCATCGCCAGCACCAGCACCACCGCCGCCACGAACAGCAGGTAGTAGCACAGCAGCCGCCCGTCGAGCGAGACGCCGAGGAACGGTTCTTCCGAGAACTCGAAGCTCGGCGAGATCAGCTCGGGCAGCTTGAAGGTCAGGCCGTCTTCGCCGCCGGTGAAGTCCGACAGCTGCGAGGCCAGCGTCTGGAACGCCGAGGCCACCGCCAGCGTGATCATCGCGAAGAAGATCGCGCGCACCCGCAGCGAGAACAAGCCGATGGCCAGCGAGAGCACCAGCGAGATGGCGAGCGACGCGCCCAGCCCCACCAGCACCGCGCCCCAGTTGGGCCCGAGCCGCGAGGCCGAGATGGCGATGCCGTAGGCGCCGATGCCGAAGAACATCGTGTGCGCGAAGCTCACGATGCCGGTGTAGCCCAGCAGCAGATCGAAGCTCGCGACCAGCACCACGAACACCAGAATCTTGGCCGCGACGCTGAGCGCCTTCACGCCCGGGAACAGGAACGGCGCAAAGGCCAGCGCCAGGAACAGTGCCACCAGCAGCAGCGCCAGCAGGCGACTGCGCGGCATGTCGTTGGAGAGAAGTCGTTTCAGGAACATGACGGCTTTCTCCTCAACGGTTCGCCACGGGGTACACGCCCTGCGGGCGCCACAGCAGCACGGCCACCATGAGGAAGATGCTCGCGAACTGCGTGAGCGTGGGCAGCAAAAAGCCGATGTAGTTGGTCATGAGCCCCACGAGCACCGCGCCGAGCAGCGCCCCGCCGGTCGAGCCCAGCCCGCCGATGATGATCACGATGAAGATCAGCACGTTGACCTGCGCGCCCATCTGCGGCACCAGGTTCTGCTGGAACAAGCCCCACATCACGCCGCCCAGGCCGGCCAGCGCGCTGCCCACCACGAACACGCCGACGAACAGGCGACCGATGCGGTAGCCCAGCGACTCGACCATCTCGCGGTCTTGCACGCCGGCACGGATGAGCAGGCCGATCTTGGTGCGGCCCAGCGTCCAGGCGAGCACGCCGAACACCACCACGCCCACGGCCACCGCGAGCAGTCGGTACTTGCTGATGGCGGCGTCGCCGATCAGCAGCGAGCCGCGCAGCGCCTCGGGCAGCGGCAGCGGAATCTGCGCCGGGCCCCAGATCACCTTGATGAGCTCTTCGCCGATGATCATGCCGCCCATCGTGATGAGGATCTGCTTCAGGTGCTGGCCGTACACCGGCCGCACGATGAAGCGCTCGAAGGCCAGGCCGATGGCGCCGGCCACTGCCATCGCGGCCAGCATGGCCGGGAACACGGCCACGAGGTTGCGCCACAGCTCGCCCGAGCCGGTCCAGTCGCCCATGAGGCCGAGCACGCTGCTGGCCACGAAGGCGCCCAGCGCAATGAACACGCCGTGGCCGAAGTTCAGAACGTCCATCAGGCCGAACACCAGCGTGAGGCCCGAGGCGATGATGAAGATGATCATGCCCATCGCCAGGCCCGCCACCGTGAGCGTGAGCCAGGTGGAGAAGGAGCCGGTGAGCGGCAGTGCGACGAGCGCGAGGATGGGGGCGAGAAGCAGTGGCTTCCAGTCGAAGTCGATCTTGGTCATGAGCGCGCGCCCTCCTGGTCTTGGTCTTGCTCCTTCCCCCTCTGGGGGAAGGCGGGGATGGGGGCTGACGGCGCTTGCAAGGCCGCGCTGTATCGAAGGCCGCGAGCCCCCACCCCGACCCTCCCCCAGAGGGGGAGGGAGACATACGTCGAATACTTCATAGAGCCAGTCCCAGCAGCGACTGCTGCAATTGCGCGTCCGCAGAAAACGCGGCCATCGAGCCGCTGTGCACCACGCGGCCGTTGTCCATCACCGCAACGGTGTCGCCCAGGCGCTGGGCGAAGTGGATGTTCTGTTCGACCAGCAGGATCGTCACGCCGCTCGCCTTGAGCTCGCCGAACGCTTCGATCATGTTGTTGATCATCACGGGCGCCAGGCCCTTGCTGGGCTCGTCGATGATGAGCAGCTGGCGCGGCTCGACGATGGCGCGCGACACGGCCAGCATCTGCTTTTGCCCGCCCGACAGCTTGCCGGCCGGGTGGTTCCAGAATTTCTCGACCGCGGGGAAGAGCTTGAAGATCCACTTCAGCCGCGTGTCGTCGATGGCGTCGGCGTTCTTCGCGCCGCGCGCAGCCAGCACCATGTTCTCCTTCACCGTGAGGTCGGAAAAGATGCCCATGTTCTCGGGCACGTAGGCCACGCCGAGACCGGCGATCTGCGGCGTGTGCATCGCCGTGATGTCCTTGCCGTCGAACTGCACCCTGCCCTGCGACGCATGCCACAGGCCCATGATGGTTCGCAGCGTGGTGGTCTTGCCTGCGCCGTTGCGGCCCAGCAGCATGGTGAGCTGGCCCCTGGGCACGGCGAGGTCGACGCCGTGCAGGATGTGGTACGCCCCGATGTGCGTCTGCACGCCTTCGAGGGTCAACAGGTTCTGAGTGCTCATAGGTCTTGCTCCTTCCCCTTCCGGGGGAAGGCTGGGATAGGGGCAAGCGGCGCTTGCAAGGCTGCGGTGGTGTGGAGGCCGCGAGCCCCCACCCCTGCCCTCCCCCGGGAGGGCAGGGAGAAATTCAAATTCATCAGGGCCGTCTTCATGCGGCGGCCTCCTTCGCGATGCCCAGGTAGGCCTCTTGCACGACCGGCGAGGCGATCACCTCGGCCGGTTCGCCGTCGGCCACGAGCGTGCCGTTGTGCAGCACGATGATGCGGTCCGCGAGCTCGCGCACCACATCCATCTTGTGTTCGACCAGCAGGATGGTCTTGGTCTTGTCCTGCTTCAGCTTGCGGATCAGGTCGAGGATGACGGGCGCCTCGGCCGCGTGCATGCCGGCCGTGGGCTCGTCGAACATGAAGACCTTGGGTTCGAGCGCCATCAGCAGCGCCACCTCGAGCTTGCGCTGGTCGCCGTGCGGCAGGCTGGCCACGGTGGCGTGGGCGCGCGGCTCGAGCGCCACGTCGGCCAGGATCTGGTCGGCGCGTTCGGTCAGCGCCTTGTGGTCGCTCCAGATGCTCCACAGGTTGAGCCCGTGGCGGTGCGCGCCGGCACGCGTGGCCTGCACGGCGAGCCGCACATTTTCCAGCACCGTGAGGTTCGGGAACAGGTTGGTGAGCTGGAACGCGCGCCCCAGCCCGGCGTGCGTGCGCGCCGACGGCGACAGGTGCGACAACGGTTGCCCGTCGAGCGACACCGTGCCGGCCGTGGCCTTGAGCTGCCCGGAGATCAGGTTGAAGTAAGTGGTCTTGCCCGCGCCGTTGGGGCCGACGATGGCCGTCAGCGTGCCTGGCGCGAATGCGCAGCTCACGCTGTTGACGGCCACGTGCCCTCCGAAGCGGATGGTCAGATCCCGGGTCTCAAGCATTGTGGAAAGGTCCTTGCGAATCAAAAAAAATCAGTGCTCGGTGAGCGGCCTCAACAGGTGCCGATCACGTAGTAGTTGGTGCCCGTCTGCTTCAGCGTGGTCGTGGCGTAGATGTTCCAGAGGCCCATCGACTGGCCCGAGCCGTTGGCATAGGTCAGGCCCCACAGCGCATAGGCGCGTCCGGCCATGGTGTGCGTGTAGTTGCTCGCGGTGTAGCAGGTGCCCCCGCCGCCGCCCGGGCCCGCCGTGGTCGCGCCCGTGGCGGCCGCCGACATCGCGCCTTCGACGTTGCTCGCGTTCAGCGCGGCCACGGTCCAGCTGTAGGTGGTCGACGCGGCCAGGCCGGTGTCGGTGTAGCTGGTGCCGGACACCGGCGAGGCGTTGACCTTGCTGCTCCCGCGGTACACGTTGTAGCCCGATGCGCCCGAGACGCCGGCCCAGCCGACGACCATGCTGCTGCTGGTCGCGCCCGAGGTGCCCACGCCCGTGGGCGCCGGCAGCCCGCCGCCGCCGGCCGAACCGGTCACGCGGTCGATCATGGCCTTCATGGCGGCCATCTGCGGGCCCGACTTCTTCGCGTAATTGGCGCTGTCGTAGCCCCACCAGTCCCAGCAGCTGTTGGTGGCCGCGGTGCTGGTCTGCGGGTAGATCAGGATGATGTTGTTGGTGTCGGCCCAGCGGTTGTAGCCGGTCTTCCTGACGTACTGGTCGCTCACGTCGGTGTAGTTCTGCTTGCAGCCGTGCAGCACCAGGTGCACGCGGCACGAGGTGGTGGTGCAGGCCTGCGGCACGTAGAGCCAGCCGGTGGCGGCCACGCCGTGGCCGGTGACGAACTCCGACTGGTTGAACTCGGTGAAGGTGCCGCCGAGCGTGCCGTTGTTGCGCGGGTTCAGCGGACCATACAGCTGCGTGAGGATCTCGCCCGCGAGGTCGAAGCCGCAGTTGTTGATGTACGGCGCGGCCGTGGTGCTGCAGGCGCCGCCGTAGTCGTCGGTGACCATCGCGTGGCCCGCGCCGAGGTTGTTCTTGTAGACCGTGTTGGCGGCCGGCACAAAGCTCTGGTAGTACGTCTTCAGGTCGTCCATCACCGCCTGCTTGACGGTGTTGTCCGAGGTGCCCGAGAACAGGTAGACCTTGGAATTGGTGAGATTCGACACCGGGTCGATCGCGCCGCTGGCGGCCCAGCTGTTGGTGGTGCTCACGAGCGTCGACACCGGAATGCCGGTGCTGTGCGTCATGCAGCGCCCGGTGGCATTGAGCACGGAGCCTTCGGCGCAGTAGTACGGACCGCCGGCGACCACGCCCGCGCCGCGCTTGAAGGTGGCCGAGTAGGCCACGTGCAGTTGCACCGCCATGAAGCCGCCGGCCGACAGGCCGGACACGCTCACCTCCGCCGGGTTGGCGCCGAGCGCCGGCAGCGGCACGGCCGCCGTGGCGGCCTGCGCCGCGGCCGTGATCACCGCCGCTGCGGCAAACCCCTTCCAGTTGTTCCATCGCATCGCTGGCATCGCTGTCTCCTATTGGTTTATGTATCGAACGCTTGCTTGCAGACTGACGAATTGGCCGTGGAGCGCGACAGCGTGCGCAGGCGCAGGCTGGCGCTTCGCCCGGCGGCCATCCGGGGCGAAAAGGGGGCGGCGCCTGCATGCGCGCCGCGGGTTCAGGGGGCGATCAGCGCCGTGTTCAGCGCTTGTTTTTGATGGGGATGTCCATCTCTTCGGGCTTGATCTCGTGCACCAGCTCGGGCACGCCCCACGCGAAGGCGGGGTCGGCCTTGATCTTGAAGTGGTACATCGACTGCATCGCCTGGTGATCTTCCTTGCGGAAGGTCATCTTGCCCTTGGGCGTGTCGAAGCTCATGCCTTCCATGGTGCTGATGAGCTTGTTGGTGTTGGTGTCGCCGTTGGTCTTCTTCAGCGCCGTCACCACCGCCATTGCGGCCGAGAAACCACCGGCCGTGAAGAAGTCCGGCGGCGTCTTGAATTCCTTGTAGTGGGCCGCGACCAGCGCCTCGTTCACCGGGTTCTTCGGGATGCCGAAGTAGTAGTAGGCCGCGCCTTCCATGCCCGGCAGCGACTTGTAGGCCGCCATGGCCGGCAGGATGTTGCCGCCGGTGGCGATCTCGATGCCGTAGCGCTTCAGGTCGAGGTCGACGATCTTGAACGGGTTGCCAGCGCCGGCCCAGACGATCCAGATGATCTTGCGGCCCGGCTGGTCCTTCAGCTTGTCGATCAGGCGCTGCGCGCCGGCCGTGAAGTCGGTGGTCGTGGGCGGCAGGTATTCCTCGTGCGCGAGCTTGGCTTTCTTCAGCGCGGCGCCGAAGGCCTTCACGCCGTCGCGGCCGAAGGCGTTGTCTTGTGCGAGCGTGGCGACGGTGACGCCGGCCTTGTCGATGGCCACGGCGTTGGAGATGGCGTCCTGGCTCGAGTTGCGGCCGGTGCGGAAGATGTACTTGTTCCACTTGTCGCCCGTGATCGAGTCGGCCACGGCGGGCTCGACGATCAGGATCTTCTTGTATTCCTCGGCCACCGGCAGCATGGCCAGCGCCACGCCTGAAGCGGTCGGGCCGACCGCGAGCGCGGCCTTGTCGTCGGAGTACGCGGCGGCCAGCAGCGACTTGCCCAGGTCGGGCTTGCCCTGGTCGTCCTTCTCGAGGACCACGAGCTTCTTGCCGTTGACCATCATCGTGCCGCCGGTGGCGTAGTTCAGGCCCATCATCAGGCCGGTCTGCGTCTGCTTGCCGTAGGCCTCCAGCGCGCCGGTCTTGCTGTAGACGTGGGCGATGCGGATCTCGTTCGATTGGGCCCAGGCGGGCAGGGTTGCGGCGGTGGCGCCCAGGGCGGCCAGGGCGATGAGGTGGCGACGGTGCATGTCTTGTCTCCTGATAATGGTGACTGAATATTGCACAGTTCGTGCCACCCACCTAAGCCATTGATAACAAAGGCTTCCTCATTCGGGCGCAACCGGTTTCGCCTGATTTCAGTGCATTCGTGTTGTCTTTTTTTCAGACAACTGTCTGTTGATCAGTCAGGGTTTCCCAGCAGAGTCGCGGCGCGCCGCGAGCCAGCCTTCGAACTCGCGTTCAGCCTGCATCCGCAGCGCGTTGCGCGTGTGGTTGCACACCGCATGCGCGAGCCGCCGGTGCTTCTGCTGGCGCACGCCGCCCAGCGTGGCGTCGAGCAGGTGTTCGATGGTGGCCGACTCGGGCCGCCCGTGCGGCTCGTCGAAGTCCATCGGCAGACCGCACCAGTGGCAGTTCGGGCCGAAGGTGGAGCGCAGTGCCTTCACGCTCATGACAAGCCCATCCCGGTCATGCGCTCGTACAGCGTGGCGCGCGAGATGCCCAGCAGCCGCGAGGTCGCGAGCTTGTTGCCGCCCGTGCTTTCAAGCGCAGCGGCGATCGCCTTGCGCTCCAGCTCGGCCACCTGCTGCGACAGCGGGCGCAGCAGGGCTGCCTCCTGGTCGACGTCGCGCAAGCTGTGCGAGGTGTCGGGCGCTTCGATCTGCTCCAGCCCCGCCTCGCGCAGGATGCGTTCGAGCTGCGCCGCGTCGATGCGCTGCGAGTCGCTGCGCATCGTCACCTGTTCCAGCACGTTGCGCAGCTCGCGGATGTTGCCGCGCCAATGCTGGCCGGCCAGCAGCGCGAGCGCGTCGGGCGTGAGTTCGGGCGGCGCCTCGCCGCTGCGCAGCGCCATGTCCTCGCCCAGCGCCTCGACCAGCGCCGGGATGTCACTGCGCCTCTCGCGCAGCGGCGGCACGCGCAGCGGCAGCACGTTGAGGCGGTAATACAAGTCTTCGCGGAACAGGCCGCGGCGCACCAGCTCGGGCAGGTCGCGCGAGGTGGCGGCGATCACGCGGGCGTCGAACGGGATCAGCTTGTTGGAGCCCAGCGGCTCGATCTCGCCTTCCTGCAACGCGCGCAGCAGCTTGGCCTGCAGACCGAGCGGCATGTCGCCGATTTCGTCGAGGAACAGGCTGCCGCCGTCGGCCAGCTTGAACTTGCCTTCGCGCCCTCGCTTGTCGGCGCCGGTGAAGGCGCCGGGGGCGAAGCCGAAGAACTCGGCCTCGAGCAGCGTGTCGGGCACGGCCGCGATGTTGACGCTGACGAACTGGCCCTTGGCGCGCGTGGACGACGCATGGATCGCGTGCGCCAGCAATTCCTTGCCGGTGCCGGTCTCGCCGAGCAACAGCACCGGACTGGTGGACTGCGCGGCGCGGCGCGCGTGGCGCTTCACTTCCACCGCCGCCGGGCTGCTGCCGATGAAGCTCGCGAAGGTGTACTTGGAACGGCGCTGGCCGTCGGGCGCGTGCTGGTACAGCGGGTTGTTGCGCTGGCTGGCCAGCTCGCGCCGCGCGTCGTCGAGGTCGCGCTGCAGCAGCGCGAACTTGCTGATGAGCGGCTGCAGCGTGGTCTCGGGCTGGTCGAACAGCACGATGCCGATGGCGCCGATCACGTCGCCCAAACCACGGTCGCCGTCTTCACGCTCCTCGCGCAGCGGGATGCGGCTCACGACGAAGGTGCCGGCTTTGTTGGTCAGCAGGTCGATGAGGATGGGCTCGCCCGTGTCGAGCACGCGGCGCATCATGGTGTTGGGAATCACGTCCTCGACCATGTGCCCCATGAACTCGTCGATGGACGAGAAACCCAGCGCCGGCAGGAAGCGCCGGTAGCCCTCGTTCACCCAGACGATGCGCCCGCTGCGATCGACCAGGAACATGCCCTGGCTGATGCTCGAAAACAAATGAAACATCGAGCGCGCGGCGAGCGCGAGGATGCCTTCGGCGTCCAGGGGCAAGGCGGGCGGCGGTGCGGCGGCGGAGGGAGCAACGGGCATGCGCGGATCGTACTGTGTGCGACGCCCTGCCCTGCAGCGCGCCGGCCCCTCGCGCGCCCGACATACAACCAAAAACAAAAGCCTTCAGCAAGCCTTAAGTAAATCAATCGTTTGATTTCGACCGTGCTCTAATCGCGCCGATGAACGCCCGGGACCCCCTCACGCCAGCGCCCACGCCGGCCCTCACGCCGCCCCCGCGCCGCGCGCCCCGCAGCGACGGCGCCGAGGCGCGCCACCGCCTGCTGCACACCGCGCTGCGGCTGTTCGCCCAGAACGGTTTCGCCAAGACCTCGATCCGCGAGATCGCGCGCGAGGCCGGCGTGAACGTGTCGGCCATCAGCTACTACTTCGGCGACAAGGAGGGGCTGTACGGCGCCACCTTCAACGAGCCGATGGGCAGCGATTCGAACGACCTCGTGGCCGCCTGCAACGTGCCCGGCCAGTCGCTCGAGGACACGCTGCGCATCTGCATGGCGGCCATGATCGATCCGCTCAAGCAGGGCGAGATCGTGCGCCAGTGCATCCAGCTGCACATGCGCGAGATGCTGGAGCCCACCAGCCAATGGGCCAAAGAGCTGGAGCGCGACATCAAGGGCCCGCACCGCGCCATCGCCGAGCTGCTGTGCCGCCACCTGCAGGTGGCGCGTGCCGACGACGACATCCACCGCCTGACCTTCGCGATCACGGGGCTGTCGATGCAGCTGTACGTGAGCCAGGATTTCATCGAGGCCCTGCGCCCGTCGCTGCTGCGCACGCCGCGCGCCATCGACACCTGGGCCGACCGGCTCACGGGCTACGCGATGGCGCTGGTCCAGGCCGAAACCGCACGCCGCCGCCAGGTGGCCGCCGAGCAAAGAAAGAAGCCATGAGACGACTCCGACGGATTGCCCTTGTTCTGAGCCTGCCGCTGGGCCTCGGCCTGGCAGGCTGCGGCCTCACGCGCCCGCCCGCCTCGGTGCAGGCGCCCTTCCCCGCCCAGTGGCACGTGCCCCTGCCGCACGGCGGCTCGCTCACCGCGCTGGCCGACTGGTGGCGCCAGCTCGACGACCCGCTGCTGGTCGAGCTGATCGCCGCCGCCGAAACCGCCAGCCCCAACCTCGCAAGCGCCGCGGCGCGCGTGGCCGAGGCGCGCTCCACGCGCGTGCAGGCCGGCGCGGCGCTGCTGCCCAACCTGGACGGCACGGTGTCGGCCAGCCGCGGCGTCTCGGGCTCGTCGTTCGGATCGGGCGGTTCTTCGAGCAGCAGCAGCGCCAGCACCGCCATCGCGCCGGTCACCACGCTGCAGGCCGGCCTGCAGTCGAAGTGGGAGATCGACCTGTTCGGCCGCCTGCGCGCCGACCGCGACGCGGCCCAGCAACGACTCGACAGCGCCACGGCCAAGTGGCACGACGCCCGCGTCGCCGTGGCGGCCGAAACGGCCAACGCCTACTTCGCCGAGCGCGCGTGCCAGCTGCAGTTGACCGTGTCCGGATCGGATGCGAAATCGCGCAGCGAAACGGCGCGGCTCACCGACCTGTCGGCGCGCGCCGGCTTCACCGCGCCGGCCGATGCCGCACTCGCGCGTGCCAGCGCCTCCGATGCTTCCGGCCGCCTCACGCAACAGCGCGCCCTGTGCGCGGTGCAGCGCAAGGCGCTGGTCGCACTCAGCGGGCTCGACGAACCCACGCTCGCGCAGAAGCTCGCGGCCTCGCCCACGCAGCGCGCGCTGCCGGTGGTCGGCGCCATCGCCAGCGTGCCGGCGCAGGCGCTGTCGCAGCGGCCCGACGTGTACGCGGCCGAACTCGGCGTGGCGTCGGCCAGCGCCGAGGTGGGTTCGGCCGAGGCCGAGCGCTACCCCAAGCTCACGCTCTCGGGCTCGATAGGCCGCATGCAGATCCGCACCAGCGGCTTTCGCGAATCGCTCGACACCTGGACGGTCGGGCCGCTGTCGCTCACCGTGCCGCTGCTCGACGGCGGCGCGCGCGCCGCCAACGCCGAGGCCGCCAAGGCGCGCTACACCGAGGCCGTGTCGCTGTACCGCGCGAACGTGCGCCAGGCGGTGCGCGAGGTGGAAGAAGCGCTCGTGAACCTCGACGCCACCACGGCGCGCAGCACCGACGCCGACAGCGCCGTGAAGAACTACCAGGCCTCGTTCGACGCCACCCAGGCCCGCTTCAGCAGCGGCCTGGCCAGCCTGTTCGAGCTCGAGGACTCGCGGCGCACGCTGTTCGCCGCGCAGACCGCGCGCGTCTCGCTGCAGCGCGAGAGCACCGAAGCCTGGGTTTCGCTGTACCGCTCGATGGGCGGCGGCTGGAGCCGCCCCGCCGAAGCATCGTCCCCAATGACCTCCACCCCGGCCGCCAAGGTCGCGACGTCGCCATGAAAACAATGAAGCGTTCCACCCTGTTCATCGCGCTGCTGGCGCTGATCGTCGTCGTTGCCGCAGGCCTGTGGCTCACGCGCAAGCCGGCCGACGACAAGGCCGCATCGGCCGCCAAGACCCCGGCCCAGCGCCCCGCGCTGACGGTCTCGGTCGCCAAACCCGAGGCCACCGAGCTGACCGTCACGCTGGCCGCCAACGGCAACGTGGCAGCCTGGCAGGAGGCCGTGATCGGCTCCGAATCGAACGGCCTGAAGCTGGCCGAGGTGCGCGTCAACGTGGGCGACACCGTGAAGAAGGGCCAGGTGCTCGCAGTGTTCTCGCCCGAGACGGTGCAGGCCGACATCGCGCAGGCACGCGCTTCGCTCGCCGAAGCCCGCGCCTCGGCCGCCGACGCGGCCGGCAACGCCGCGCGCGCCCGCACGCTGCAGGCCACGGGCGCGCTGAGCCAGCAGCAGATCAACCAGTACCAGACCACCGAGCAGACCGCCAAGGCGCGCGCCGAAGCGGCCGAGGCCGTGCTGGCCGCGCAGCAGGTGCGCGGTCGCAACACGCAGGTGCTGGCACCGGACGACGGCGTGATCTCCGCGCGCACCGCCACGGTCGGCAGCGTGGTCGGTGCCGGCACCGAGCTGTTCCGCCTGATCCGCCAGGGCCGGCTCGAATGGCGCGCCGAAGTCACCTCGGCCGAACTCGGCCGCATCGCCGTGGGCACGCCGGTCTTTGTGGTCAGCGCCAGCGGCGCGCAGGTCAAGGGCAAGGTGCGCAGCATCGCGCCCACGGTCGATCCGCAGACGCGCGCGGCGCTGGTCTACGTCGACCTGCCCAACGTGCAGCAGAACACCGGCGTGAAGGCCGGCATGTTCGCGCGCGGCGACTTCGAACTCGGCCGCAGTTCCGCGCCGACCGTGCCGCAAAGCGCCATCGTGCCGCGCGACGGCTTCAACAACGTCTTCACGCTGCTGCCCGACGGCCGCGTGGCGCAGCTCAAGGTGCAGACCGGCCGCCGCCTGAAGGACCGCGTGGAAATCACCAGCGCCCTGCCCGAGGGCGTGCAGATCGTGGTGCAGGGCGCGGGCTTCCTCAACGACGGCGACCTGGTGCGCGTGGTGGACGCCACGCCCACCGCCGTGGCACCTGCCACCCCGGCGAAGGCAGCGGCATCCGCGCCTTCGCCTAAATAAGCAAGCACAAAGGACACGCCATGAACGTTTCCGCCTGGTCCATACGCAACCCCATTCCGGCGGTGATGCTGTTCGTGCTGCTCACCTTCGGGGGGCTGCTGTCGTTCAACGCCATGAAGGTGCAGAACTTTCCGGACATCGACCTGCCGACCGTCACCGTCTCGGCCTCGCTGCCCGGCGCCGCGCCGTCGCAGCTCGAAACCGACGTCGCGCGCAAGCTCGAGAACTCCATCGCCACCATCCAGGGCCTGAAGCACATCACGACCAAGGTGCAGGACGGCGCCGCCACGCTGATCGTCGAGTTCCGCCTCGAGAAGCCCGTGCAGGAAGCCGTGGACGACGTGCGCTCGGCCGTGCAGAAGGTGCGCGCCGACCTGCCCGCCGACGTGCGCGACCCGGTCGTCACCAAGCTCGACTTCGCGGCCCAGCCGGTGCTGGCCTTCACCATCGCGTCGTCGCGCATGGACGGCGAGGCGCTGAGCTGGTTCGTCGACAACGACATCACCAAGAAGCTGCTCGCGCTGCCCGGCGTGGGCGCGGTGAACCGCGTGGGCGGCGTCACGCGCCAGGTGCACGTCGACCTCGACCCGAGCAAGCTGCAGGCACTGGGCGCGTCAGCCGCCGACATCTCGCGCCAGCTGCGCCAGGTGCAAACCGAAAGCGCGGGCGGTCGCATCGACCTGGGCGGCAGCGAACAGCCGGTGCGCACCATGGCCACCGTGCAGTCAGCCGACCAGCTCGCCGACATGCAGATCGCGCTGAGCGACGGCCGCCGCATCCGCCTGGACCAGGTGGCGCGCATCAGCGACACCATCGCCGAGCCGCGCGCCGCCGCGCTGCTCAACGGCAAGCCGGTGGTGGGCTTCGAAGTGGCCCGCAGCCGCGGCGCCAGCGAGGTGGAAGTGGGCCGCGCCATTCAGAAAGCGCTGGCCGACCTGCGCGTGCAGCGCCCCGACATCGAGCTGACCGAAGCCTTCAACTTCGTCGACCCGGTGGAAGAAGAGTACGACGGCTCGCTGCACCTGCTGTACGAGGGCGCCATCCTCGCCGTGATCGTGGTGTGGCTCTTCCTGCGCGACTGGCGCGCCACCTTCGTCTCTGCCGTGGCGCTGCCGATGTCGGTGATTCCGGCCTTCATCGGCATGCACCTGCTGGGCTTCTCGGTCAACGTGATCTCGCTGCTCGCGCTCTCGCTGGTGGTCGGCATCTTGGTGGACGACGCCATCGTGGAGGTCGAGAACATCGTGCGCCACCTGCGCATGGGCAAGTCGCCCTACCAGGCGGCCATGGAGGCGGCGGATGAAATCGGCCTGGCCGTGATCGCCACCACCTTCACGCTGATTGCGGTGTTCCTGCCCACGGCCTTCATGAGCGGCGTGGCCGGCAAGTTCTTCAAGCAGTTCGGCTGGACCGCGTCGCTTGCAGTGTTCGCTTCGCTGGTGGTGGCGCGGGTGCTCACGCCGATGATGGCGGCCTACATCATGAAGCCCATCCTCACGCAGGAGAAGGAGCCGGGCTGGCTGCGCTGGTACATGCGCGCCGTGGAGTGGAGCACCCACCACCGCTTCAAGACGATGGTGATGGCCACCCTCTTCTTCTTCGGCTCGCTGGCGATGATCCCGCTGCTCAAGACCGGCTTCATTCCGGCCGACGACAACTCGCAGACGCAGGTCTACCTGTCGCTGCCGCCGGGCTCCACGCTGGCGCAGACCACGGCCGCGGCCGAGGAAACGCGCCGCCGCGTGATGCAGATCAACCACGTGAAGAGCGTCTACACCACGGTGGCGGGCGGCAGCGCGGGCGGCGACCCGTTCGCGAACTTCGGCACGCCCGAGACGCGCAAGGCCACGCTGACGATCCAGCTCGACCCGCGCGGCGACCGGCCGCGCAAGCAGGTGATCGAGAAAGAGATCCGCACCACGCTCGAAACCCTGCCCGGCGTGCGCAGCACCGTGGGCCTGGGCGGTTCGGGCGAGAAGTACATCCTGGTGCTCACCGGCGAAGACCCGGCAGCGCTGTCGGCGGCCGCGGGCGCGGTCGAGAAAGACCTGCGCACCATTCCCGGCCTGGGCAACATCACCTCGACCGCGAGCCTGATCCGCCCCGAGATCGCCGTGCGCCCCGACTTCGCGCGCGCCGCCGACCTCGGCGTGACCAGCTCGGCCATCGCCGAAACACTGCGCGTGGCCACACTGGGCGACTACGACCAGGCGCTGGCCAAGCTCAACCTCGCGCAGCGGCAGGTGCCGATCGTGGTGAAGCTCGAAGACTCGGCGCGGCAAGACCTCGACCTGATCGGACGCCTGTCGGTGCCGGGCGCGCGCGGCCCCGTCATGCTGAGCCAGGTGGCCTCGCTCACGATGGAAGGCGGCCCGGCCGTCATCGACCGCTACGACCGTTCGCGCAACGTCAACTTCGAGATCGAGCTGTCGGGCGTGGGCCTGGGCGACGCCAAGACCGCGGTCGAGGCCCTGCCCTCGATCCAGAAGCTGCCGCCCGGCGTGCGCATCGCCGAAGTGGGCGACGCCGAAGTGATGACCGAGCTGTTCGCCAGCTTCGGCCTGGCGATGCTCACGGGCGTGCTGTGCATCTACATCGTGCTGGTGCTGCTGTTCAAGGACTTCCTGCACCCGGTGACCATCCTGTGCGCGCTGCCGCTCGCGCTGGGCGGGGCCTTCGTGGGCTTGCTGATCGGGCAGAAGGCGCTGTCGATGCCGTCGCTGATCGGCCTGATCATGCTGATGGGCATCGCCACGAAGAACTCGATTCTTCTGGTGGAGTACGCCATCGTGGCGCGCCGCGACCACGGCATGAGCCGCTGGGACGCGCTGCGCGACGCCTGCCACAAGCGCGCGCGGCCCATCATCATGACCACGCTCGCCATGGGCGCCGGCATGCTGCCGATTGCCGTCGGCTTCGGCGCCGCCGACTCGAGCTTCCGCTCGCCGATGGCGATGGCGGTGATCGGCGGACTCATCACCTCGACCGTGCTGAGCCTGCTGGTGGTGCCGGCGGTGTTCACCTACGTGGACGACATCGAGCACTGGATTCGCCGCACCGTGCGCAAGCTGCGCGGGCAGCCGGCCGATCCGCACATCGACGACGACCTGGTCGAGGCGCCGCAGCGCTGAACTGAGCGGCCAAAAAAAATGCCGCGGGCGCCAATCGCCCGCGGCATATGAATCAGAAAAAGGGTCGGTCGGTCGCGTCAGGCGTCCAGCTGCGCCAGCCGCTTCAGCTTGCGTTCGCTCATGCGCTTGGCCAGGCGCGGCAGCACGAGCACGGCGACGATGGCGATGATCACGACGATCGATTCGGGGCGCTGGAAGAACACGACCGGGCTGCCCTGCCCCATGGCGATGGCGTTGCGCAGGTTGGCTTCGGCGAGCGGGCCGAGGATCATGCCGACCACCACGGGGGCGGTCGGGAAGTCGAAGCGCCGCATCACCACGCCGAGCAGGCCAATGCCGAACAGCAGGAACAGGTCGAAGGTGTTCTGGCGCATGCCGTACGCACCCACGGTCGCGAAGATCAGGATGCCGGCGTACAGCTGCGGCTTCGGGATCTTGAGCAGCTTGACCCACAGGCCGACCATCGGCAGGTTGAGCACCAGCAGCATCAGGTTGCCGATGTACAGCGAGGCGATGAGCGCCCAGACCAGTGCGGCCGAGGTGGTGAAGAGCTGCGGACCCGGCTGGATGCCGTAGTTCTGGAACGCGCCCAGCATGATGGCCGTGGTGTTCGACGTGGGAATGCCCAGCGTGAGCAGCGGAATCAGCGCGGCGGTCACGGTGGCGTTGTTGGCGGCCTCGGGGCCGGCCACGCCTTCGATGGCGCCGGTGGTGCCGAACTCGGCCTTGGCGTCCTTGTCCTTGGCCAGCTTCTTCTCGGTCGCGTAGCTCAGGAAGGTCGGAATCTCCGTGCCGCCGGCCGGAATGCAGCCGAAGGGCGTGCCGATGGCCGCACCGCGCAGCCACGCGGGAATCGAGCGCTTCCAGTCGCGCGATGTCATGTGCACGCGGGTCAGCTTGTTCTGGCCCTCGACCACGCGGCCTTCGTACAGCACGGCGTACAGCACCTCGGCCACGGCGAACAGGCCCACCGCCACCAGCACGATCTCGATGCCGTCGAGCAGCTCGGGCATGTTGCCGGTGTAGCGGCCCTGGCCGGTGATCTGGTCCAGGCCCACGCAGCCCATGGCCAGGCCGACGAACAGCGCCGTCATGCCGCGCAGCGTGCTCTTGCCGAGCACCGCGCTCACCGTGGTGAAGGCCAGCAGCATCAGCAGGAAGTACTCGGGCGCCGCGAGCCGCACGGCGTAGTCGGCCACGAACGGCGCGAACAGCGTGACGACCACGGTGGCGATGGTGCCGGCCACGAAGGAGCCGATGGCCGCGGTCGCGAGGGCCGCGCCCGCGCGGCCGCTCTTGGCCATCTTGTTGCCCTCCATCGCCGTGACCATGCTGGCGGTTTCGCCGGGCGTGTTCAGCAGGATCGAGGTGGTCGAGCCGCCGTACATGGCGCCGTAGTAGATGCCCGAGAAAAAGATCATCGAGGCCGTGATGTCGACCTTGCCGGTGATCGGCAGCAGCATCGCCACGGCCACGGCGGGGCCGATGCCGGGCAGCACGCCCACGGCCGTGCCCAGGGCACAGCCGATGAGGCACCACAGCAGATTGATGGGGGTGATCGCGGCCGCGAAGCCGGCCATCAGTGCGTTGAAGATATCCATGACGGGGCTCCGATCAGATCCAGCCGGTGCTGGTGAGACCCGGCAGGCTGATGGCCAGGAACTTGGTGAACAGCCAGAAGACCGGCGCCGAAATCGCCAGGCCTGTCACGAAGTCGGTGCCCCAGGTGGCCGGCGCGTTGACCTTCGCCTGCCCTGCGGCGCGGCGCAGGCCCTGCACAGCCAGCAGGTAGCACAGCGTGCAGCTCAGGATGAAGCCGATGCTGGTGATGAGCGCCGCGTTGAGCAGCAGGCCCGCCGCCACCCAGATGAAGCCGGGCCAGTAGGCCTTGTCCGCACCGGACGGTGCGTCGAGTTCACGGAAGCCGCCGGTGAACGCTTCCCAGGTGATCCACGCGCCGCAGACCATCAGGACGATCGAGACCATCCACGGGAGGAAGTTGGGACCGACGCCGCCGTAGCCGGCTTCGGAAGAAATGCCGATGGCGCCGTAGGCCAGCGCAGCGCCGGTCAGCAGCACGCCGACGCCGACGAGGTATTGCGGCCATGGGGCCGCGCCGGGGGTGGCCTCAGCAACGTGAGAGACCGAGGATTCTGGAGTTGTCATTTTTTGCTCCCGCAGTCGTGGGGAAAAAGAACGGCCTCCTTCCAGAAACACCGCGGAACCGGCGCTGCCAGGCCGCAGGTGTTGCCCCCGGAAGGAGGTTGGCGCGCGCGACACGAAATGCGCGCGGCCCGGGGGGCGAACCAAACTCAGACCATGCCGGACTTGACCATGATCGCGCGCAGCGCGGCGAAGTCATCGTCGACGAACTTGGCGAAGGCATCGCCCGACAGCACGGCCGGCGTCCAGGCGTTCTTCTTGAGCGACTCGGCCCACGAGGCACTCTTGAGTGCGGCCAGCACCATCTCGGTCAGGGCCTTGCGCTGGTCGGCCGAGATGCCGGGCGCGCCGTACACGCCGCGCCAGTTGCCGATCTCGACGTCGATACCCTGCTCCTTCAGCGTGGGCACGTTGATGCCCGGCAGGCGCTGGGCCGAGGTGACGGCAATGGCCTTCATCTTGCCGGCGGCGATGTACTCGGCGAACTCGCTGTAGCCGCTGCCGCCGATGGTGACGTTGCCGCCCAGGATGGCGGCGGTGGCTTCACCGCCTCCGCGGAAGGCGACGTAGTTGATCTTCGACGGATCGGCACCGACCTTCTGCGCGATCATGGCCGCGGCGATGTGCTCGGTGGAACCGCGCGAACCGCCGCCCCACTTGACGCTGCCCGGGTCTTTCTTGAGCTGCTCGACCACGTCCTTCATGGTCTTGAACGGCGAGTTCGACGGCAGCACGAACACGTTGTATTCGGTGGTCAGGCGCGCGATGGGCGTGGCCTGCGACAGGTTGACCGGCGGCTTGCCGGTGATGATGCCGCCCAGCATGACGGAGCCCATCACCATGAGTGCGTTCGGGTCGCCCTTGGAACCGTTGACGAACTGGGCCAGGCCCAGCGCACCGGCGGCGCCGCCCTTGTTGTCGTAGGCGACGGTGTCGGCGGCCTTGGCGTCGGTCAGGGCCTTGCCCAGCGCACGGCCTGTGGTGTCCCAGCCGCCGCCCGGGTTGGCGGGGATCATCATCTTGACGTTGGCGGCAGCGCGCGCCGACAGCGGCAAGGCGCCGGCAGCGGCCAGTGCGGCCAGGGACTTCAAAAAGGTATCGCGACGCATCGTTGGTGTCTCCTGAAAACTTGGGAACGGGTGGAACCTGACTTGGACCTGAGCCGCTATCATGCGCCGCCCCGCTGTCAGTTGGCTGTCCACCAGACTGGGGAAAACACCGAAGCAGCACCCACCGACCACCCACCGATCCGCGCCCCGCATGAAGCTGCTCCTCGTCGAAGACGACCCCTCGATGCAACTCACCCTGCAGCGCACGCTCGGGCGCCGGCACATCGACGTGCGCATCTGCGGCGACGGTGCGCAGGCCCTCACGCAGTGGCGCGCCATCGAGCCCGACGTGGTCGCGCTCGACCTGAGCCTGCCCAACGTCGACGGCCTGCAGGTGCTGGCGCAGGCGCGCGCCGAGGGCCTGCGCACGCCGGTGCTGCTGCTCACCGCGCGCGGCACGGTGGGCGACCGGATCATGGGCCTGAACGCCGGCGCGGACGACTACCTGCCCAAGCCCTTCGACCTGGACGAGCTCGAGGCCCGCATCCGCGCGCTGCGCCGGCGCAGCCAGAGCGCCGGGCACGAGGCAACGATGAATCCGATGGAGGTCGGTGGCCTGCGCTTCGAGCCCGACAACGGCGCCATCTACCACCGCGCCGAACTGCTCGAGGTCACGCCGCGCGAACTCGCACTGCTCAAGGCACTGATGATGAAGCCCGGCCACGCCGTCACGAAGGAGCGCCTCTTCGAGCTGGTGTTCCCGGGCGAAGCCAACGTGCAGTACGAAGCGATCGAAGTGGTCGTGTACCGCCTGCGCAAGAAGCTGGTGGGCACGGGCACGGTGCTGATGACGATGCGCGGCCTCGGCTACCTGCTGCGAGCCGAGACTTGATGCTGGGCATGCGGCAGATGATGTCGTCCCTGCGCGCAAGGCTCCTGCTCGGCATCCTCGTGCCGGTGGCGGTGTTCGTCGTGATCAACAGCGTGAGCCTGTACCGCCAGAGCCTGGCCGCCGCCACCACGGCCTACGACCGCACGCTGCTGGCCTCGGCCAAGACCATCGGCGAACAGCTCGATGTGGAAGGCTACGACGACATGGCGCGGCTGCGCGCGATCGTGCCCTACTCCGCGCTCGAGGCCTTCGAGGCCGACAACCGCAGCCGCCTGTTTTACCGCGTGTCGGCGCTCGATGGCGAGATGGTCTCGGGCTTTGCCGAGCTGCCGTTCTGGCGCGGCCGCATCCCCGACCGCGGGGCGTATGCGGCGCTGGTCGATTTCTACGATGCCGAGTTTCGTGGCCAGCCGGTGCGCGTCGCCGTGATGCTGCAGCCGGTGGCCAGCGCGCGTGGACGCGGCATGGCCGTGGTGCAGGTGGCCGAAACACTGGAGCTGCGCGAGACGCTGGTGCGCAAGCTGCTGCTCGACATGCTCTGGCGCCAGCTGCTGCTGATGGGCGTGATCGCGCTCGTCACCGTGGTCGTGGTGCAGCGCGCCACGCGGCCGGTGCGCGAGCTTGGCGAAGCCATCGAGCGGCGCCCGGAAGACGACCTGTCGCCCATCGATGCGCCCGGTGCCCCGGCCGAACTGCGCCCGCTGATCGACGCCACCACCGAGGTCATGGGCCGGCTGCAACGCCTGCTCGATCACCAGAAGCGCTTCGTGCGCGACAGCGCCCACCAGCTGCGCACGCCGCTGGCGGTGCTCAAGGCGCAGGTGCAGTCGGCGCGCCGTGGCGACGTGGCGCCCGAGCAGGCGCTGGTCGAAATCAGCCAGACCGTCGAGCGCGCCACCACGCTGGCCAACCAGATGCTATCGCTCGCGAAGGTGGAACAGCTGCGCCAGCAACCCGAATCGGCGCTGCTCGACCTGGGCGACGCGGTGCGCCACATCGCGCTCGACCTGTCGCCGCTCGTGGCCGACAAAGCGCTCGACTTCGAACTGGCCACCGACGACGCCGTGACCGTGCGCGCGCACCAGTGGATGCTGCAGGAGCTCACGCGCAACCTGCTGCACAACGCGATCAAGCACAGCCCCGTGGGCGCCCCGCTGTCGGTGCGCGTGCACGCCGAGGGCGACGAGGCCGTGCTCACCGTGCGCGACGACGGGCCAGGCATCTCGACCGAGCTGCGCCAGCGCCTGTTCGCGCCGTTCGCGGCGGGCAACACCTCGAGCGGCTCGGGCCTGGGCCTGGCGATCTGCCGCGAGATCGTGCTCGCGCTGGGCGGGCGCATCAGCCTGGACAACCGCACCGCGCCCGGCGCCGGCGGTACCGTGACCGGGCTCGATGCCGTGGTGCGGCTGCCGCTGTCGCGCCACAATGGCTGATCTTTCTTTTCCGACCTTCATGGACCGTCTGCGCATCGACAAGTGGCTCTGGGCCGCCCGCTTCTTCAAGACCCGTTCGCTGGCCGCGGACGAAATCGGCAAGAACCGCATCCAGGTGAACGGCGACGTCGCCAAGGCCTCGCGCGAGGTCAAGGCTGGCGACACGGTCGCGATGCGCATGGGCCCGCTCACGCGGACCGTGACGGTGCGCGGCCTCAGCGGCCAGCGCGGCCCGGCGCCCGTGGCCCAGCAGCTGTACGAGGAAACGCCCGAGAGCCTGGCCGCGCAGGCCGCCTTCCGCGAGCAGCGCCGCATGGGCAGCGAGCCGGCGCTGGCCATCGAGCAGGGCCGCCCGACCAAGCGCGACCGGCGCGAGATCGACGGCGTGCGCCACCAGGCCGAGTGGGACAACCGCTGGAGCGCGTCGATCGACGAAAGCAACGGCGACGACGACCACCCGCCGCCGCGCGGCCGCCCGCAGCGCTGATTCGCGTACCCTGCGGGCTTCGTTTCTTTTTTGACGGAGCGCCCGCAGATGTCCAAGTTCAAGAAGTACCGCGTCGGCAGCAAGTTCAAGCTCTCGCGCATCGATCCCGACGACACGTCCTTTCTCCTGGGCGACGAGGCGGCCGAGCGCGACGCGCTCGATGCCATGTCGCTCGAACTCGACGAGTTGCAGGATCTGCTGCACGCCGAAGGCCGGCGCAAGCTGCTGCTGGTGCTGCAGGGCATGGACACCAGCGGCAAGGACGGCACGGTGCGCTGGGTGTTCGCGCGCACCTCGCCGCTGGGCGTGCGGGTGACGGCCTTCAAGGCACCGAGTGAAGACGAACGCGCGCGCGACTACCTCTGGCGCTGCCACGCGGTCGTGCCGCGCACCGGCGAGATCATGGTGTGGAACCGCAGCCACTATGAAGACGTGCTGGTGCCCGTGGTCGAAGGCTGGATCGATGGCGACGAAGCCCGTCGCCGCTACGCGCAGATCAACGATTTCGAGCGACTGCTCACCGAGACCGGCACGGTCGTCGTCAAGTGCATGTTGCACATCGACAAGGACGAGCAGCGCGAGCGCCTGCAGGCCCGCATCGACACGCCCGGCAAGCAATGGAAGTTCAGCATGGGCGACCTCGAGGTGCGCACCAAGTGGGCCGACTACCAGAAGGCGTATCAGGACGCGCTGGCCGCCACCTCGACCGACCACGCGCCATGGCACGTGATTCCGGCCAACAGCAAACGGCACCGCAACATGGTGATTGCGCAGCTGCTCGTTAAGACGCTGCGTGACATGAAGCTGAAAGCCCCGCCGCCCAACCCCGCGCTCAAGGGCATGGTCGTGAAGTGAGCCGACCCGCCTGGCGGGCGGTGCGGGCTCAGGAGCGGCGCACGGGCGCCGTGGAGCGCATCGGCGTCTGCGCCAGCACGCGGCAGTTGCCGAACTCGCAGCGCACGGCCCAGGCCACGCCGTTCGCGCACGGCACGCTGTAGTTTTCGTAGCCCGGCCCCTTGGCCGTCATCTCGGCGCGCGGCTGCACGTTGCAGCGGCCGGCCTTGGCCAGTTGCTCGACGTTGTAGGTGTCGACACCCGTGCGGCGCGGCTTGAGCGCGAGCACGGGGTTGAAGGTGTTGCCGTAGAACGTGTCCTGCACGTTCGGGTCGAGGTTGCGGTAACCGCGCTTGGCCATGCAATGGACGATGGCGATCTGCTGGTGCTCGGCGATCAGCGCGCTGCTGGGGCGGCTGTTCCAGTCGATGACGGCGGCGGTGATGCCGGTGTACGAAGCCGCGGCGACGATGCCCTGGCCATGCACGGTGATGAGACCCAGGCCCAGTGCGGCCCACATCGCGTCGCCGGATTCGCTGCGTGCGGTGATGCGGGTCGCTGCGGTGCGGCAGTCGGCCACGTCGCTGTCGTAGCGCGCCTTGTCCACGCCTTCCATGGCGACCATCGGCATGTACGACATGCCGGTGCCCTTCCCGGGTCCGGTCGGCGGTGCGCTGGCGCATCCGGCCAGAACCACGGTGGCCAATGCCATGCTGAGCAGCAACTTCATGGGATTCCCTCGTCCTCTTCGCGGTAGTTGCGAGGGATTTAACCATACATATAGTTACTTCTGAATCGACTTGTCGCGAATGAGCGACGCCCTTCGTGCGGGGATTTCGGCGCGCGATCCGGGGCGCGCAAAGGGGCAAGGTACAGTTTTCACCCGCTCCGAGTTCCCCCGTCCATGCACCGCACTTCCCGGCTTTCCGTTTCCCACCTGCTCCCGCTCGCACTGGCGGGCCTTCTGGCCACCGCATCCTTCGGCGCCGCGGCCCAGCAGGCGCAACCGTCCCCCGTGGATCTGGCGCGCAAGAACGCCTGCATGGCCTGCCATGGGCTGGTGCACAAGCAGGTCGGCCCGGGCTTTGCGCAGATCGCCGACCGCTACCGGAACGACGCCGCCGCGCCCGCGCGCCTGGCCGACAAGATCCGCAACGGCAGCGTCGGCACCTGGGGCCGCGTGATCATGCCGCGCCAGTCGCTGGTGTCGGAGGCCGACGCGCAGGTGCTCGCGCGCTGGGTGCTGGCACAGCCGCAACAGCAAGCGCCCGCGCGCTGAATCGCCGCTCAGGTCGACAGCTGCGACGGCGTGGCCGACTCCACCCGGAAATCCGTCGGGAACGTCCAGGTGCCGGGCGCGTCGCGCTTGCCCAATTGGCTGAGCTGGTAGCCCATGCCCCAGACCGCGTGCAACGACAGGCCGTGCGGCTGGTCGACGTACAGCCCGAGCTTGCGCCGCAGCTTCGACACGTTGGCGTCCAGCGTGCGCGAACCGGCGGCCACGCCGCTTTGCCAGCCGATCATTTCCAGGTGCTCGCGGCCCAGCGGGCGGTTCATGTGGCGGAAGAATTCGGCCGCCAGATCGAATTCGATCGGCGTCAGGCGAATCTCGGTGCCAGCCACGTCGACCATGTCGAACGGCGACAGCAAGCTGAATTCCTGCCATTCGAGGCTGCGCGGCACGACCGGCCGATTGCGCTGCCGCAGGAAGAATTCGAGCATGAAATACATCTCTTCGAAGGTCGACGGCTCCGGCAGCACGGCGTCGTCGGGGCCGGCATGCAGCAGCGACAGCCCGCGAATCTGCCGCTTGCGCGCACTCATGATCAATGGCGTGTTGTAGCGCAGCGTTTCACGCACCTGGCCCACGAGTTTTTGCACATCGTCGGGCGCCGACGGAATTGAAAGCAGCAGCGCCTCGAAACTGCCGGAAGGGGCAACCTGCGAAATCAATTCGTCGATATGCGAAAAGGCGACGGGCGTATAACCCAGCATCTTGACGGCACGGCTGGCATGCCACCGCGTTCGGGGAGAGGGGTCCAACACTGCAATGTGCGGGGAGTTTTGCTCAAACATTGAAAATTACCTTGCACACCGTGGCGTTACAAACTTCTATTTTTGCCTCGATGGCCGAAGAATTACCCTTGTTCATTCAAGCTCACCGCAATAAATTGCTTTGAATTGTTTGGGGTGGATTCATTTTTTTACAAATGAATTTCCATTCGCCTGAATTCCTTGGGAAGTGAATTTATTCCCAAATAAAGTTCACAGGTATGAGTGAAGTGAACAGAAATATGAGGATCGGGCACAGCGGCAGCGCCGTGCCCGAAATGCGCCGGCAGCGCGCCGGTCAGTGGGCGAGCAACGCCTTGCCTGCCCCGGCCAGCTCTCGCTGCAAGGCAAAGGCACGCGGCGTACAGCCGTACTTCTTGCGGAAGACGAGGCCGAAGTAGGCCGGGTCGGCAAAGCCGCAGTCGTAGGCGACCTGGGCGACGAACTTGCGCGCGCCTTCGGGGCTGCGCAGCATCCGGGCCGCGGCGTCCAGGCGGTCGCCCTGCAGGGTTTCCAGGAAGGTCATGCCGCGGCCGGCCTTGGCAAACACCTTGTGCACATAGCGCACCGACACGTTGAAGCTGGCGGCCAGCTTCTGCGCGTCGATCCCGGTGTCGGCATGGTGGTCGCGAATCCAGCGCCGCATGCGGGCGTGCAGGTCGCCATCGCGCGGCGATACGCGCTCGCCCAGCGCGCCCGGCCGCGCTGCCAGTCCGTTCTGTTCCAGCGCGAACGACAGCATCGACATCAGGTGCTCGCCGAGCAGCTGACGCTCGGCCGGACTCCGGATGCTGCACAGGTGTTCGACGTCCAGCGCGCGCAGGTAGCCCGACAGCATCCCGGCCCAGCCCTTGCCGGCCGCCAGCCGCAGGTCGGTGGACTGGTCCGCATGGGGCAGCCAGCGGTTCACCACCGCTTCCGGCAGTCCGAGCGTCCACGAATTGGTGACCTCGGTCGAGCGCAGGCGCAGCGGTTGCCACGAGTCGATCAGCACCATGTCCCCGGTGCCAAGTTCGACGCGCCCGCGCTGCTCGCTGATGGCCAGGCCGCCGTCGAGCTTGATCAGCAGGTGATAGGGGTACACCTCGGCCCCCAGCATCTGGCTCGGCCCGGTGCGCGCGATGCTCGCGCCGCTGCCATGCACCCGCATGAAAGCCAGCCCGGCCGTGTCGACGATGGTGAGTTCCTGCTGGAAGTCGGTGCGCTGGGTGCTGTCCAGCGACCCCACGTGCGGACCGATTTCATCGGCCCAGAAGGCGAACCCGTCCTTGCGCGACACCATGCCGGTGTGAACGCGCTGGACGCGACTGTCGGTCTCGGACATGCGGCACGCCTTCCTCCATGCAGCCCGGCGCAACGCCAGAAGCCGCGGGTCACGAACGGGGGACTCCCAGATTTTTTCCTGACAGGTCCGCGTGGACCTCGGATAATTTTTACAAACGATAACAGAGATAACAGCCCGGGTGTTCGGGGGGATGGAGCGGCGCACCAACCGGCGCAAGCTGCTGACGCACCACGGTCTCGGGCCGCGCCAAGGGCCGATCAGCGCATCGATCCGGGCCCGTTTCCCCCTTCGGCCGAGGCGTCTGCCGGGCAATTGCATCTGAATGTGAATCACGACACATCCGTGCCGCGAAAGCGAATGTCAAAGAAGGGCGCGATTCGTAGCATTCATTCGAATCGAACGTCAACCGGAACTTTCTCTACTGGGGATGAAATGGCTGCTCTGTATTTCACGGAAATCGAACCTTTCGGCGCACGATGGCGCGCGGCGCTGGCGTCCTGCCTGCCGGGCCCGCGCCGCGATGCCGAAGTGGTGCGGCCTTCTTCTCCCCTGCCGCCGGCGGACCGGGTGTGTGCGCTGGTCTTCATCGCCAACCTCGCGCAACTGGCCGACACCGACGGCCCCGAGGTGGCGGCGGGCGTGAGCCGCGAGATCCGTCGCCGGCTCTTCGCGGCCTTTCCGCCATCGGGCGACACCGACCTGAGCTGCCTGCGCGACGACTGCTTTCTGCTGCGCACCCGCCACGCGCAGCTCGACGACCTGCTCGCGGCGCTCGGTCGCGAGCCGATCCTGGTGAAGGGCATCGCCGCCCAGCCGCAGCTGCATGCCGACTGGATCGCACTGCGCGACAGCGGCCCCATGAGCCCGGCCGAGATCGAACTGGCGTTGTGGGCCGCACAGCCGCATCCCGCGCCCACGGTCAGGGCGCGGCCTGCGAGCGACGTCGTGGTCGACGACATCGAGCATGTGTACGACCTGCGCATCGCGCGCCAGGGAGATGCCCTGTGGCTGCGCGAGCGCTGTCTGCGAGGCGCCGAGGAACGCGCCCGGATCGACACGCTGTTCGCGCAACTCCAGCCCGGCTGACATGGCGTCGTTGCCTGCAGCCTGTCGCAGCCCGGTCCGGCGAAAGGGCGCTCAATGGCGAGCTGCCCCGGGGACGCCGCACCGTCCTGCGCCTTGACCGCCGCCCGTGGATTCGCGCATGCGCATGAACCGCCGCCGGTCTCGCAACCGCCCTGGCCATGTATCTCCATCCCCTGATCGCCAGCGTGCCGCCCGACGAGCGCGCCGCCCTGATTCGCAGCAGCGCGCTGCATTCGTACCGGCGCAACGAGATCGTGCTGCAGGCCGACACGCACACCGACCGCATCTACTGCGTGGCCACGGGCCTGCTGCGCGCGGTCGACCGCGACGTGACAACCGACTTCATCCGCCGCGGCGATTTCTTCCTCGGCCCCTCGCTGGGCGAGAACAGCTACCAGGCCACCTCGACGCTCGTGGCCGCCCTGCCCTCGTCGGTCTACCACCTGCCCGTGGCCGCGGTGCGCCGGCTGTGCGCGCTGTACCCCGAGGTGACCATGGGCCTGCTGGAGATCGCGATGAAGCGCGTCGCCATGGTGCGCGGCCAGCTGCGCCGCATCTCGTCGCTCTCTTCCGAAAGCCTCGTGAGCCGCGTGCTGCACGAGCTCACGCAACTGGCGCCCGCGGCCACCGGCGGCTACGACAAGCGCATCACGCAGGCGGTGATCGCGTCGTACTCGGGGCTGTCGCGCGAGGTCGTCAACAAGACGATGCGCGACATGGAAAGCCGCGGGCTGGTGCGCCGCGACGACCAGGGCGTGCACGTGCCGCCGACCTTCGCCTCGACCGATTTCGGCAGCCTGCCGCCCGAAGCGCGCGCGCTGTCCGACGAGCTGTGCGCCTGGGACGGCGACAGCCCCCCAATGCCATGACACGCCACGTTCATCGCGCCCGTGGGGCGCGTCGGCTTCCTGCAAACTCGCCGTAGAAAAGAAGTACCGCCGCCACGATGCCCAAAGGAATTCCGAACCCCGCCGACATGTACGGCATCTCGCCGCGCCCCTGGGGCTTCGAGGTGTCGCTCATGCGAAACGGCGTGCGCTACGCGCGCCTCTTCGGCCACGCCAGCTACGGCGGTCCCCAGCAGGCGCTGCGATGCGCACAGGCCTGGCGCGACACCATCGTGAAGGAGCACCCGCCCATCGCACGCAAGGAACGCGCGCAGACCCTGCGCAGCAACAACAAGACGGGCGAGCCCGGCGTCTCCCCGCGGCTTTCCGCACAAGGCAAGCCCGTGGCCTGGCTGGCCAAGACCTACCTCGGCCACGAAGAGATCTTGCGCGCCGAATTCGAACTCACCGACTGGGGCCACGCCGCCCGTGCGCAAGCCGTCGGCGAACGGCAGCGCCAGCTCGGGCGCATGGTCGGCCTCGCGCGGGTGCATCCCGCCGAGGAAGCCATCCGCCAACGCCCACCGCCCGGCGACGAAACGGCGCTGCCGCGCAAGCGCTCGAAATCGGAGATCGTTCGGCGCAACAACACGAGCGGTGTCAGCGGGGTGCAATTCAAGACACCACGCCCGGGCCATCCCGGGTACTGGGTGGCGATCACCTACACGGCGGGCCAAGGCAGCGTGAGCAAGTCGTTCTCGGTGCGCACGCTGGGCCACGACGTGGCGCGCGAAATGGCGATCGCCGAACGCGAAAAACAATTGCGCGCCAAGAGCTCCTGAGTTGCCGCGGACCTCAGCGCTCGGACTGCCCACTCCTGCGCGCAATGACCGCGTCGCGCACCGCGCGCTTCGACGCCAGCTGCGGCTTGCCGCAATGGCTGCAGCGATAGAAGCGCAGGCTCGGAAACAACTTCATCCACGGCCGCCGATGGATGCGCTCCAGGCGGGCCAGTCCGCACCGGCAGCGCACGAACGGGTTGCCGAAAGCAAAGCCCAGCGCCGAAGCGCGGCCGTGGTGTGTGATTGCGTACCCAGGAGCGTCGGTGTGCATGCAGGCCATGGTGCCGGCCCGAAGGCACGCCGCGCGCCCGACTGTGATCCCCGTCACTTGCCGCCGCAACAAAGCGGCGTGCGGTGATCCGCGCCTAGGCGGCAGCAAGCTCCTGCGGCTCACCCAGCGACAGCATCAACCGGTTGGCCCAGTTGAAGAACGCCGCGCCATGCACGACATCGGCAATCGCCAGATCGTCCAGCCCCTGCGCGCGCAGTGCCTCGACGTGCGCGGGCCCGAAGGTCGATGGCGTGGCCGACAGCGCGACCGACGCCGCGACGATCGCATTCCAGCGCGCGCCCAGGTCGGCCTGCACGCCTTCATCGAGCAGCCGCTGCACATCGTCCGTGCGCTGCGAGAAATGCGAGGCAAAGCGCGCATGCACCGACGCGCAGTAGATGCAGCCGTTGAAGCGCGACGCAGCGGCAGCCGAGAGCTCGCGTTCGGCGCGCGGCAGGCCCGCTTCGGGGTTGTAGAAGATGTCCTTGTCGGTGCGCGTGCGCGCGCCGAGGATGTCGGGGTCGCGTGCCAGCAATCGGAAGTACGGCGACCTGGCGCGCGATGCATCGACGAGGCCTGCGTAGTGGCGTTCGGTCAGTTCGTCCTCGCGCAGCGGCTCGAGCCAGGGCAGCCATTCGAGCTGCGCCTGCGTGAAGGTGCGCGGGTGCGTGTTGCCGGGATGGTTCAGGGTCGATTCAGTGCTCATGGGGGCGCTCATGCGGAAGTGGTGACCAGCGCGCGCAGGCCGATGACGACGCGGATCTGGAACGCGAGGAACGCCACCAGCTGCGACAACGTAACGATCTCGGTGGTGCGCCATCCCGCATCGAGCAGCGCCTGCAGTGCCGCCGGGCTGGCATCGCGCGGATGCAAGACGAGCAGGTGCGCATGCGCCAGGCCTGCCGAGAGCCGCTCACCGAACACGGCGCGGTGCGCGTCGTCGACAGCGTAGACCGGGCCGGCTTCGTCTTCCACGCGGAGCGGACCTTCCGGATAGCGGCCATACGGCCCTTGCGCGGCGCCGCGTGCGACTTCGGTTTCGATGGCCTGCGCCACGCCCTTCCCCGCCAAGGCTTTGGCATAGAAGCGCGCAACGTCAGGCTGCCTGTGCAAGCCGGCGACAAAGGCCGCGACGGCGAAACGGTCCGTGATCTCGAAGTGCCCGGCCACGGAGTCGGTCGGCGCGAACAGCGCGAGATAGCTCTGCTGTGCCTGCGTGCGCGCCTGCTCGCGCTGCGCGCGCAGCCGGTCGAGCGCACTGCCGGGCGCGATGCCCACCAGTCGGTCGATCACGTCGAAGGTCTGAAGAATCGGAGAAGAAGAGACAACGGCATTCATGGAAAAACAGCCTAGAGAAGCGCAAGCGATTGAAGGTCCGGCACGCCCGCATCGCGCGTCCAGCCCAGGGCGGGTGCGACGATGGTGGCGGTCAGTTCGATGGAACGCAGGATGGCCGCATGCGGCGGATCGACCGAATGCACCTGGCACACGAGGTCGGTCACGCGCGCGAGCGTGCGGTCGGCGCGCAGCGAGGCGATGACGTCGTCGGGCGCGCCGACATGCACGTCGTACGCGGCAATCAGTTCGTCGAGTGGCGCGTCGGCGCGGACGCGGTCAGCAAGGCCAACCTGCCCTGTGGCGGCGGCTTGCACCACCGCGCGGCGCAACCCGATCTCGGCGAGGCGCAGTGCCTCCTTGCGGGTGTCCGCCACGAAGACGCTGCGCGAGCCCACGATGCGCGGCGGGCGGCCCGGCGGCAGCGCGGCGAGGTAGGCGTCGACGATCGGGTCCTGCAGATCGGCCAGCGATGCATGGGGCGCCTGCGCAGCGCGCGGTTGCGTGCGCGAGAGCATCAGCCCGTCGCCGGCTGTGCCCGCGCGCGTGCCGCCGCTCACCGAGAACGTGGCCTGCCAGAGCCGCCCGAGCAGTTGTGCGCCCGCCGGGTACAGCGTGTCGCCGCCGGGCAGCGGCCGGCCGGCCCAGGCGTCGCGCACGGTGGCGAGCTGTCGCTCGAACAGCGCCGCGCGGTCTTCGCTGTCCAGCCCGAAGGCCGCGAAGGACGCCGGCGTGCCGCCCGTGCCGACGCCCACTTCGAGCCGGCCGCCCGAGAGCAGGTCCAGCACGATCGCGTCTTCGGCCGTGCGCACCGCGTTCTCCAGCGGCAGCGTGACGATGCCCGTGCCCAGGCGGATGCGCCTCGTGTGCGAGGCCACGTGGGCGAGGAACACGAAGGGCGACGGCAGGCCGCCCTCGTGTTCATGGAAATGATGCTGCGCCACCCATGCCGAATCGAAGCCGAAGGCCTCGGCGTGGGCGATCTGCGCGGCAACGAGGCGGTAGCGCTCGGCGGCGGGGGCATCGTCGAGCAGCCGGCTGAAAAAGCCGAGCCGCTTGCGCGGGGAAGTGAAGGTACCGGGCATCCGAAGGCCTGCGTGATCGAGAGCCTTCGAGTGTTGCGCCGCAGGCCGGTCGAACGGAAATCCGGTTTTCGCGCTTGCTTATGCGCTTTGCGCGCATCGCGTGTTCAATGCGGCACCGCGGGTGATCGCCGTGCGAGGCGCCGCAACCAGCCGACGCCTGCACCGACGCCCACGGCCATCAGTCCGGTGGTGGCGAGCATCGCTGCCGTGTGCAGCGCAACAGCCGCAAACGCCAGCAGCAGCGAGCCATTCATCGCACCCGTCGATGCATCGCCCATGCACAACGGAATCAGCACCGGCACCAGCATCAGGCCGGCGCCATGTGCGGTGGACATCATGAAAGACCACAGCGCCAGCCCCGCATGCCCCGCCGGCGCACGCGCCACGGCAGGCAGCCGGCCCGACAGGTGAACGAGCGCGACCACCGCGAACAACCCACCGGCGAGCCACTGCAGCAGGCCCCGGTCCATCGACAGGCCGAGAGCCACTGCGACGACCACGAGCGCGACCGAAGCCACATGCCCGACCGCGATCGGCCACAGGGCCCGCAGCGCCTGCGCCTTGTCGTGCGAGCGCAGCCCCCACGCGGCGGCGAACATCCAGCCGGTGGTGGGGTTCAGGCCGTGCAAGACGCCCATTCCCGCCACCGCCAGCCAGGGCCAGAGGCTTGCCATGGTGCGGACCGATCGACAACACGCCGGGTCGCGCGCTTTTACGACTTCGCGTGGCAGCAACCACCGGCCGCCGCAACGGGCGCGGGTTCGTAGCGGTCGTGGTGACGAATCCAGTCCATCGCGTAGGACGGGTTGTGCTCGTCGCGGCCCTTGGGCACGAGGTCGAGCATGTTGTAAGTGCCCATCATCACTTCCACGCCGCGACCGTAGGTCGAGTAGGTGTGGAACACGTCGCCCGCGTCGTCCTTGTAGAACACGCTGACGCCGGGCGCTTCCTCGCTCGGGAACGGCTGCTTCACGTAGTTGTAGGCGACGGCGCCGCTGGCCATTTCGTCGGGCGTGAAGCTCACGCCGAAGTCGTGGTTGAAGTCGTTGTCGTGCGACGAGACCCAGGTGAACTCCCAGCCCATGCGCCGGCGGAAGGCCTCGATACGGGCCAGCGGCGCGCGCGAGACGGCCAGCAGCGTGACGTCGCGGTGTTCGAGGTGCACGCGCATGCCGTCGGAATGGTCGGCCATGAACGAGCAGCTCTTGCAGCCCTGCTCCCAGTCGGGGCCGAACATGAAGTGCTGCACCAGCAACTGGCGGCGGCCCTCGAACAGGTCGGCGAGCGAACGGCGGCCGGTGGGGGTCTCGAAGGCGTAGGCCTTCTCGACGCGCGTCCACGGCAGCGAGCGGCGCTCCTCGGCGATGCGGTCGCGCAGCTGGGTCAGCTCCTTCTCGCGCGCCAGCAAGGCCTTGCGCGCGTCCATCCAGCGGTCGGGGGTCACGACGGGGTGATTCACGGTGGTGTTCATGGTGTGTGTGCTCCTTGGCTTGCGTGTCGTTCGTTCAGGCCGTGGCGGCCTTCGGGCGGCGCACCGCGCGGACCTTGCTGGCCCGGCCGTCGCCGGCATAGAAGAGCCCCGCGCCGTCGGATTCCAGGCCGCTCACGCCGACGCCGCTGGGCATTTCGAGCCGCGCGATCACGTCGCCATTCGCGGGGTCGATGCGACGGATGTCGCTCTGGTCGCCTTCCCAGGTGCCGTGCCAGAGTTCGCCGTCGACCCAGGTCACGCCGGTGACGAAGCGGTTCGATTCGATGGTGCGGCGGATCGCACCGGTCGCCGGGTCGATCTGGTGGATCTTGCGGTCGCGGTACTCGCCCACCCAGAGGCTGCCTTCGGCCCAGGTGAGGCCCGAGTCGGAGCCGTTGCCGGGTGCGGGAATCGACCCCAGCACCTTGCCGGTGGCGGCATCGATCTTGTCGATCCGGGCCTCGACGATCTGATAGAAGCAGGTGCCGTCGAAGGCGGTGCCGGCGTCGCAGGCGACGTCGATGCGGCGTGTCGCTTCGCCGCTCGCGGGGTCGAAGGCGACCAGCTGCCCGCCGGTGGCGGCCCACACCTGGTGGCCGTCGTGCGTCACGCCGTGGATGCGCTCCACGCCTTCGAACGGGCCGTATTCGCGCACGATCTCCGCGGCCTGCACCGCGCCTTCGAACCGGTCCTTGCCTGCTGCCTTCCTGCTCTGACTGTTGTTGCTGCTGCTCATGGGGGGCTCCTGTAGGTGCGCCACGGGGCAGCGCATGAGCCCGACTCTATTCAATCGGCAGTGCGGCGGGGAGTAACAAGATCGTCGTGAATCCCGCCAGCGGCGGAGCCAGCCAGCGGCGCGCCCGCGTCTGCCCGATGGCACGCACGCGCCGCTGCGCCTCGAGTTCGGCCAGCGCGCGCTGCACGGTGCGCTGGCTCGCGCCCAGGGCCAGCGCGAGGGCCGAGGTCGACCAGGCAGCGCCGTCCGACAGCAGCGCCACCAGCGAGGCCTGGTCGCCGTCGATGGGCGGCGCCAGCACGATGACCGGCCGCGCATCGTGCGGCGTGAGGATGAAGCCCTGCGGCGTCGCCTCGATGCGCGCCATCGGCTTGACGAGCGCGCGCAGCCGGCCGATCTCGACGCGCAGCCGCGCGCGGTGCGTTTCGTCGGGGTCGCGTGTGCGGAAGGCGTCGGCGATCAGCGCGTCGCGGTCGACATCGCCGGGCCAGGCCGCAGCCAGCGCACGCGCCAGCGAGAACAGCACGGGCCGGCGCGCGAGCGAACGCCAGGTGTCGCCGCCTCCGACGCCGCGGCGGCAGGCATCGACGACCAGCGCATCGGACGCGAGCAGTGCTTCGACTTCGTCGAGGCGCAGGGCTTGTTCGCCCTCTGCGGCGATGCGCCGGGCGGCGGGACGCTCGAGCGCGGCGCGCGCCTCCGCCACCTCGGCCAGCAACGCCGGCACGCGCGCCCGCAGGGCCGCGTCATGCGCGCGGGTGAGCGCTGCCCGTGCCGTGCCGGTGCGCAGCGAGCGCAAGGCGAGTTCCGCCGCCGCCAGCTCGGCCACCGCCGCGAGCGACGGCGGCAGGTTGTGGCCGTCGAGCAGCGACAGCGCGGCGGCGGCCTCGCCGAGCCGGCCGAGCAGCAGCAACCGACGGGCCGCGATGAGCCGCGCCTGCAGCGCATTGGCCAGATCGTCGCGCGCCTCCAGCGTGATGGCCGCCGCCATCAACGCGCGCGGCGAACCGCCCAGGTCGCGCATCGCGAGCGCCACCTCGGCCTCGGCCACGATGCAACGCGCGCGCGCCAACTCTTCATGCGCCCCGAAGCCGCGCGCCGCGTGCCGCAGCAACTCGCGTGCACGCGGATGCTCGCCGAGTTGCGCCATCGCGATGCCGCGCAGCGCGAGCGCCGGCGGGTCGTCGCGCAGGGCCACGCGCTTGAGGGCACCCAGCGCGTCGCCGGCAGCGAGCGCACGCGCGGAGGCGGCAATGAGGGAATCCATGGGGCGACAGGCTACAACACCGCCGGTGCGCCCGGCATCGGTCGGCCTTCGCCTACAGACAGCCGCCGTGAGAGCGGACATGGTGGGGTCATGACACATCCGATCGAACTCATCATCGACGAGCCGGCTCCCGGATCCTTTGTCTGGCGGCTGCTTGAAACCGACACCGACGGTGCGCATCCCACTGTCCTTCGCTGCGCCTTCGACCCGGTCGAGAGCTACGAGCTCGCACTGGCCTCGGGACAGCGCGCCCTGCACAGCGAGATGCGCACGCACACTACAACGCAAGGCCACTGAGCGTCAGCATGCGCTGACGGCGGCTTCGCGAGGCGTCCTACCGCCCGGGCGCCATCGCTTCCTAGGATGGCTTTCGGGCGCCGGCTCTCTTGCGCTTGTTGCAACGAGACAACCGCCGGCGTCTTCAAGGAGATGACCATGCAAAGAAAGCTCATGTGGATGTGCGCCGCTGCCGTGTCCTGTGTCACGGCTGTCTCTGTGCAGGCGCAAGTGAACACGCCGCCCCCTGCCCCCGTCGATCCGGCGGTGGCCGAGTTCAAGGCAGCCCGCGACAAGATCTCGGCCGACTACAAGGCCGACCGCGCCGCGTGCGATGCCATGAAGGACAACGCCAAGGACGTCTGCGTGGAGGAAGCCAAGGGCAAGGAAAAAATCGCCAAGGCCGAACTCGACCAGAAGATGAAGCCCAGCGACGGCAATGCCCGCAAGGTGGCCGAAGCCAAGGTCGAAGTGGCCTACAGCGTCGCCAAGGAAAAATGCGACGACCAGAAGGGCGAAGCCAAGTCGACGTGCGTGAAGCAGGCCAAGGCCGACGAAAGCAAGGGCATGGCCGAAGTCAAGGCGATGAAGAAGTAACCCACCGGGCCGCCGCCCTTCCCGTGGGTCTTGACGGGGGTGGTCGCATACTCGACAGATGCCCTCCTCCCCCACGCGTCCACGGGTCTACCTCGCGGGCCCCGACGTGTTCCGGCCCGACGCCGCGCAGTACTTCGCCGCACTGGCACTGGCCTGCGACGCCCTCGGCATGACGGCCGTGCCACCGTTCGACGGCAAGGACGCCGGCCCCGACCCGGCGCGCCGGATCTACGAAGAGAACATGAAGCTGCTGCGGTCGGCGGACGGCGTCATTGCCAACCTCGCGCCGTTCCGCGGCCTGGAGCCGGACTCGGGCACGGTGTTCGAGGTCGGCGTGGCCATCGCCCTGGGCCTTCCGGTGGCCGCCTACGGCATCCCGCCGGGCACCTATGCGCAACGCGCCGGCACCGCGGGCCTCGTCGGCCGAGATCCGGACGGCTCCTTGCGCGATCCCGAGGGCACGCTGATCGAAGATTTCGGGCTGCCGCTGAACCTCATGCTCGCCTGCTCGGTCCGCTGTTCGGATCTGGCGACCGACGCGTTGCGGGTGCTGGCCGAGGTGTGGGGGTCTGCCCCCGCCAAGCGGCAGTGAGCCGAAATTCGTGACATAAGTCACGAATAGAAGGCCAAACATCCCCAATTTTGGGGAGACTGTCTTCAAAAGTAATCCTTTAAGCCTCTTTTCACGTTGGACATTCCAACGCCCCAAAAAGGAGGCCAAGATGCCCCCCTCAGACCAACAAGCAGTTTTCGAAGC
Organism: Variovorax sp. EBFNA2; assembly: GCF_033802765.1. Lineage (NCBI taxonomy): Bacteria > Pseudomonadati > Pseudomonadota > Betaproteobacteria > Burkholderiales > Comamonadaceae > Variovorax > Variovorax sp. EBFNA2. The sequence continues at coordinate 2,895,341 of NZ_CP138496.1, read as the reverse complement.
GGCGGGCCGCCTGGGTTCCATGGAAGTCCTGACCACGCAGATCAGCGCCATCGTCTCGATGCTGCGTGCCCTGTACGCCGCGCACCCCGAGCCGGCGAAGGTCCGCTTCCACTTCGACCGGCTGATCGGCCAGTTGATGACCAGCCCCTACCTCAGCTACGACCCGGACCACGCGTTGATCCTTCAAGACACGGCCGCGACGCTGGTCCGGCCTCCGATCGAATCCGACACTTCGCGCTGAGCATCGGATGCACTCCAGGAGACTCTGAAATGAGCTTTGAAAAAATCAGGCTTCGGTTCGGCCGGTCGTTCCGTCGCGGCGATCGCGTCATCTGCGAAGGCCGGCCCGGCACCATCACCGGAACCACCTATCCGCATGTGCGGGTGCGCTTCGATGGACGGCAGATTTCGGTGCCTTGCGATCCGTGCGAACTGCATGCGGGCGCAGCGCCGATCGCGGCGCTGCTCGCACCGGGACCACAACACACCTGAAGACATCGCTTCGCCTTATCGGCGGGCTGTCGTGCGTTGCGAGCAGACGCAAAAAAGCCCCGACTGGCGGGGCTCTTAAGGGCTGTTTGATCACTGCAAAGTGATCAGGAAGCCAATCCTGGCGGAACCGGATGTTTACGCCCCTACACCTTGCCACGCTTGAGGTGATCCGCTCCCTTCGTAACGCGGTAAACAGCACGCTTCACGACCGACTCGGAAACACCGTTGCGTTTGGCTAACTCGCGGTAGGTCACCCCACCCGCCCGATATTCGGCAACCACACGAGCCTCAGCTTCGGACTCCAAACTCCGCACGCGCCCCGGCTCCCTGCCCCGCTCCCGTGCCGCGATCTGCCCAGCAATCGATCGCTCCCGAATCATCGACCTCTCCAGCTGCGCTACAGCGCCCAGCATCTGTACGACAAAGAGCCCCATGCTGCTCGTCGTATCAAGCGGCTCAGTCACGCTCTTGATCGTGGCCCCGACTCTCTCCAGGCGCCGCAATATGTCGAGTAGGTCAAAGAGACTGCGAGCGATGCGGTCTATCTTGTAGACCACCAACACATCCCCACGAGACAACAGCGACAAGCAGCGCGCCAGCTCAGGACGGCCCTTTTGCGACGCGCCACTAGCCTTTTCCTGCAGGATTACATCGCACTTAGCCCTGTTCAACGCGTCAAGCTGCAGATCGTTTTCTTGTTCTCGCGTAGACACACGCGCATATCCGTACATCGTCATAAATCGCCTTACGAGGCGGGATCACAGGCGCGACCTCCCTCCGGTTAGAAACGCCCAATCCCCATGCGCCTAGGCCCATCGGCACCACTCCCCAACCCGCCCGGTGCTCTCGTTTTTGCAGCCTAGTACATTTAGCAACATGAAGAAGCCGATGCTCGCCATTGCCCTTGTCGCCGCGACCCAGTGCCACGCAGCAACGATCTATCTTTGCAAGGCATACAACGGCTCGACCTTTTGGGCGCAAGCCCACTGCAACCAGCACAACGCGTTCATCGAGAGGATCGTGCCAGTCGCTGACGTTCCCTGGGATCAACAGGTTCAGCAAGCCCAACAGGGCCTCCAGCTGCAGCAAGCACCAAGACAGCAAGCGAATGTGACAATGATCGGCGCCGGGTCACCCCAATGCAAAGTGCTCGACGACCGCGTGCGCGAGCTAGACAGCATGGCGCGCCAGCCTCAGTCAGCGAGCAGCCAAGGATGGATCGCAGAAGAACGGAAGAAGGCAAGAGACCAACGCTTTCGAATCGGCTGTTGAGCACTGCTAGACCCCTCCCCTTACGCAGGGAGCCGGCTCGCTGTACAGCAGCCACATGCTGTTTTCCCTCGTGCAAATGTGATTTGCCACCACGTGGCCCTCAGGCAGCTCCCAAGCGGCGACGATCACATCACCCAATGGACATTCCGGGAATTCAAAAACCCGCGGCTTCTTCGGCGTGAGCCCACGCGTGCTGTCCCACATGCGCGCATCCTTGACGCCATCTTCGTGGTGCTTCGTGAGGTACTTCGAGACGTAGCCCGCCATCTTCGCGCAGCTACGGTAACGGTTGAATCGGCCATCCTTCCCGCCAACGAAACAGAGCCCGTTATTCGGACCCACCACGTCGCGCCACAGAGCCGTGCCGACCTTCCAGCTTTTGACGCGAGCGCCACGGAAATGCATGAGGACCGGGAGCCGGTCACAGCACACGTGGACGTGCCACGCACCGCGTTTCTGCCGCTCGAAAGCCCACACCCCACGAAAGCCCGGCAGCGCCTTTCTCATCTTGCGAAGCCATGCGGCAAAGTGCGTGCGGCACAGAGCAAGATCGCATTGATTCTGGCGGTACGTGATCGTCAGAAGCTCATCAAAACCAGCCTCTTTAATCTTGCCGCGACAGTTACGCTTTGCGCGCTGGCCAGCCTTCCATGCCAGCACCTCAGCACGTTGCGCATCCCGTTCAGCCTGGAGCAATGTCCCGCTCTGATCGATCTCTTCGACAAGCGCACTGCCGTCCTCGAAAAACTCGGTGCCCACGTGATATTCAAACCGCCGAGTGATCAACGTCTCGCGCTGTCCGCTGGCGAACTCGCTCACACGAACTTTCCAGCCGCTGGCGACCTTCTCGCACCAATAGCCGTTGTGCTTTACCATCTGTCCCATATCGCAGTCCTTGAACTAGTTGCGGTATCTGTCCCGGGTGGCCTGCCAGCTACGCCGGGACTTTCTTTTGGCCCTTCGGGCCTGACTCTCAACCTACCGTTTGCACCTCGACCGCCTGCTGTTTGCATGTGCCGGTCGTAATGTGTTCTTTTAATAAATTAAGGCCGCGCTGCGCGCGGCCTTGGTCCTCGTACCTCGGCCCTGCGGCCTCTTCGCGCAGGCCCCTATCGCACCCACACGCACACACCAGCGACGTGCCTACGGCCCGCACGCGCACAACCGGCCATGGCTGCACGCCATGGGACATCCGCTTAGCAGGAAAGCAGCGCATCAGAAGCCGCCCGAGGGCTGAAACGACCACGGGGAGCCCGGACGGACCCGAGCCTGTGGCGCTGGTGCAGGTGCGGCTGCAACCGTGGTAGACGCGCCGGGCGACTTGCCGCCCCCGTCGATCAGCACGATGCCGGAAGGCGCAGCAGGGGCAGTTTCTGGGCCGTGAGCAGCCATTGGGGCGGGCGGAGGGGTCCGGGCCTCACCTTCGGCCTGAAACGCGAGGAACGCGCCCTGTGCGACCAACTGGCGGCACATGGCGAGGTCCATGGGGTAAGGCGTGGCGTCCTGTGTGTAGCACTTGCAGCCGACCGACTTCATTTCCACACACGCGGCGGGCACCGGAACGCGCTTCGGCTCGGTCAGCTTGTCGTAGGCCGGGGCGGTGTGCATCAGCCCGGCCAGCCGCGGCTGATACGAGGCCACGTACTCCTCGGTGGTCATGGGCTTGCGTTCATCACTGGCCGGGCGCGCATTGCCGCCAAACATCGACGGCTGCGACGATGCAGCTGCAGCAGGCTTTGCCGTCGACGTGCTGCCGGGCATGAACTTGGTGACCAGCAGGTAGGCGACGGCCACGAACGCCAAGATGCAAATCAGCAGGGTCCACACCTGTTTCGGGATGCGCAGCTTGCCGGTGTGCAGCGATGCACTCTCGTACCAGGCATAGACCTCTTTCTGCGGGTTGCGCGTCGAGGTCTGAGCCCGCTTGACCGCGCCTGGCTTCTCGCACACCGGATCGACCGCATCGAACTGAAGCACGCTGACGGCGTTGGCAGCTCCGAGCAGCCGCACGAAATGCTGATGGTAGCCGGGCGGGCCAATGAGCCGGCGCACGAACGGATCGATGTTGAGAGGGTGCTGATCGAGCAGGAAGAAATCGTGACCGAACGAACGATGCTCGGCCAGCATCTCGATGTGCTCGGGCCGCTTGCTGCTCTCGGAGACCTTCGGCAGATCTCGATGGACCTCATCGGCCAGGATGATGCAGTTCTTGTGCTGCAGCCAGTCCTTGAACTCGATGGGCTTCCAGCCGAAGTCATCGGTGAGGATGGCGTGGGCCTTGAACCGGTCCTTGACGAAGAGAACGTCGCGGCCATCTTTCAGCTGCAGCTGGCGAACATCCCAGAGGGTGAGAGCGGTCTTAAACGAGCCATTGGCCCCAGTGCGCAGGTACAGCATTACTTGTGCACCCAGCGCTTGAACGTGTCGCCCTGAATGCCGTTGATGACGGCGCGCGCGAGCATCGCGGAGAAGACGATGTTGATGCACACGCCGACCTTAAGCATGCCCATGATGCCGACCACCTCCGGACCGAGGCCGAGCAGCGCGGAGACGGCCTGCGACTTCACCCACCCGGCCGTGGTGCTGATGCCGGTGTACGTGGCCACGCCGATACCGAGCGCGACCAGCACACGGCCGGCCATTGAACCAACGATCTGCAGCAGCAGGGTGCCAATGGCAAGAACGATTGCGGGCATTTCAACCTCTCAAGATGATGGCGCCAGCCACCAGAAAACTCAGCCCGACCAACAGCGCGCCGAGCATAGGAAAACCATCGCAGGCCTTGGACAGCGGCAACACGACAGACACGCCGCCGTAGACCGTGATGACCTTGTCCGCGATGCAGGACGAGCCACCGCCGAGGGCATCACTCGTGTCGATGCTCGACGGGCTGATAGACACCGATGTGTTGTTCGGGTTGTCGCCGGTCTGGTTGCCGGTCTTCACGCGCTCTGCAGCTGCGAGCGTTGTCTCGCTGTCGGCCGGGTTGACCTTGCAGTTTTGACGGAAGGTTTCCTCGGCCATCGCGTTGACCACCGCGTCATCACTCTGAGCCTTAAAGCCAGCCGCACAGGTGCCGCCGAAACTGCTCTGCCCCTTGTCGTTGACGCAGGCGACGTTTTTCTTGTTCTCGGGCTTGCTGCAGAACTCAGTCTGCGGCTGCGTCGTCGTCGTGGTGTTCGTACACGTCGCGCCACCAGCTGGGGCCGATGCTCCGCTCGCTGCAGCCTTCGCGCATTCCTGCGAGCCCGTTCCGGTGCCGCCTGTGCCCGTGCCGCCAGCACCTGTGCCGGTGCCCGCCTGTGCGCTGCCTTGGCTGGTCGTAGTCGTAGTGCACGTGGTTCCGTTGCACGTCGTGATCGTGGTGTCCGACGAATTGCTCGGCCCGCTGGTGCCGATGACCGACGGCCCAGTACCAGACCCATCACCGGGAGCCGTCGTGCCACCCGTACCGCCAGTGGTCGTGGTGCCGCTGGACGACGACGATGTGCCCGACGACCCGGCGACAGACCCGTAAGGCATGCACACCGTCGTGCCGTTGACCGTGCCAGGGCCTTTGCCAGTCGGGCAGGTGGACGGCGCAAGATCGTCCTCACGGCGGTTCATCCATTCCTGCTCGAGCTCGATGTCCTTGTCCGATGGCGAGCACCGGCCACCGGTATAGCGCACCGCGGAGACGTTCAACGTCCATGCGTTGCCAAGGCGCCCCGCGTAGACGCCATTGCCACCGTAGGCCTGATCAGGCGCGAGCGCACAGCCGTTGCCCGCGCATGTAGGCAAGCGGTGACCGATAGCCGCACGGCTTGCAGATGACAACTCATTGAAGTCCTGCGCCATGCCCAGCGGACGCTGAGAGCCTTCGCTGAACAGTTCGCCTTCGTTGCACTCTGGTGGCTTAGGCACACATGAACCGCCCTGTTCGACGTAGCCGGTATCGCACCCACAGCCACCACTGACAGGCACGCTATGCGCTGGACACGACGAGCCGCTATACACAGCACGTTCGACCCAAGGGTTGCCGGGATCGTCAGTTTGCCGAACCTCACACTTAAACTGCCCGCCGCCAAGCGAAGTGACGCGATGGGTGTATGGCTTTCCGGTTGCCGTGGCCCGCGATGCAGCCCACGCAGCGCAGGCCGCGTCGTACGTAGCGAACAATGGCTGCGCCAACGACGGGTACCACGAATACATCGTCGTCTGAGGAACAACGGCTTGTACCCCGAACGACAGCAAGGCCAGAACGGCCACAAAGATCAAGCGGAGAAGATGAGCCATGCGGCACCTAGCAAAGCAACAACGATGTAGATACCCACGATGAAGGCCCTTTACGAAGCACCCGAAGGGATGCTTTGGAAAGGGCGGGCAGGGCGTCCCCTGCACCGCGCCAACGATCAGCGACCGAGCGCCGAACGCACGTACGAGAAGGCCTTGACGCCAACGCGCACGATGAGGTCGGCATTGCCGATCAGGATCACCGACGCCGAAACGGCGGTGATGGCGGTAACAACGTCTGCGACATCCATGCTCTTCTCCTCAGCGGCCGAGGGCCGAACGCACGTACGAGAAGGCCTTGACCCCCACGCGGACGATCAGGTCGGCATTGCCGATCAGGATCACGGAAGCCGACACAGCGGCGATAGCAGCGACAACAGCGGTCACGTCCATGGTTCACTCACTTTCTTGGTGGTTGTGTCCGGAGCTTTGAATGTGGCGAGCGACTACCCGGAACCCGTAGCCAATCGCCCACACGAGGACGATGGCGCCCCCGATAAGTTGCCCTTCCTCGATGGTCAAATCGAGGACGGGAATACGAAGCACGTGCTCGACCGTGACGGTGCAAGCAGATGCACATTGGATGGTGATGGGGTCAGCCACGAAGCCACCCTTCGACAAGCGCCACGGCTGCGACAGCGGCAATGGCGCCGAGCTTCCAGACGAAGCTCCGACTGAAGGTGCGGGCCAACCAGCGCATCACGAGCCTTCGACGGCTTGCCTGATATCAGGCACTGCCGCATGGTCGCGAGCCCGCGCCGCCTCGATGCGCTCACGCCGCTGTGCGCGCAACAGCCAGAGGTCAAGCAACCGATCCAGCACCCGCGAGAAGAGGAATCCGACCATGCAGCCGATGGCAATCGCGGCCAGCGAGAGGTCAACGATGACCTGCACAGCTTCGGGCGGCAACATCAGGAGCCCGTAGCAGCAGGTTGAGCGCCACGCTTCGGGGGCAGAGGCGTGAGGCCCACGAGCTTCGCAACGATGCGGCCTTGGTTCTCGCCGAAGGACGCGGCCTCGAGGGCGAACGAGCCGGTGTACGTGCCGGGCTTCGCGGAATCTTCGAGTTGCTTCGGAATGACGAGCACGCCGACCGCCGCCACGGTGCCGTCATCGTTGATCAACACGCACTGCGCCTCGGGAATCTTGTACGGCTGGCCGGACTTCTTCGAGGTGCCCTCTTTCGTGTTGACGACGAGGATTTGAAGGATGGATTGCATGGTGTATTGCCCTTGAGAAGACACAGCCAAATCGACTGCCGGATGAGCGCTCAGGAAGCGCTCAACGAGCGGGCGACTCAACCAGTTAGGCATCGCGACGCACGGCGTGCAAATCACGGGCACGAAGGGACTTCGCATAGGCGCCAACCCCTGGCCGCTTGCAATCCCGAAGGCAACGAGCGATAGCAGCAAGGGGAGAACGACACACGTAGGTCGCCAGCCACCTATCGCCATGGAAAACCTCAAACACGAGCGGGGTGCCCTCTCCCACCCCGGGCTCAGCAGGAGCCGGCAAGCTCAGCACTGAGCCGTTAGCCGAAGCAGGTGGGAGAGGACAGAGGGGACGTTGCGCGAACGCAGCGAAAGAGATTTGGTGCATGCCGGCTCCTTGATAATTACCAGTGCCGGATAGCACCGATACCAATTTCAGGTAGCGGATATTACCAATCGATACCAAAAAAGGATATCGCCATGTCTCTAGTTTTTTCTATCGATGCCGCAGCCGAGATAGCCGGATCGCAAAACAAGCTGGCGGAGATGCTCGGGATCAAGGGCCCGAATCTGTCGGAAATGCGCAACGGCAAACGCGCCTGCCCCATTGGGATGAGGGCTCGCATAGCCACCATCGCGGGACACGACACCACACGCGCCATCCTTGAAGGACTGGCGGACAAGCTCGACCCAAACGACGAATATGAGAAACAGGCGCTGCTGCAGCTGAGCGCACTGATCAACGCCTTTCCGGAGGAAGGCGAGCATGAAAAAAGCCCCGTCAATCGTGAGATCAACGGGGCCCAATCAAATTGGCGGAACCGGAGGGATTCGAACCCTCGATGAGGCTCTACACCCCATACTCCCTTAGCAGGGGAGCACCTTCGGCCACTCGGTCACAGTTCCTGAAAGCAACCGCAATTATGCCATTACTTAAGCGGTCGGTTGGTCGAGATCGAACGCTTTATGCAGCGCGCGCACGGCCAATTCCATATATTTTTCGTCGATCACGACCGAGGTCTTGATTTCGCTGGTCGAGATCATCTGGATGTTGATGCCCTCCTCGCTCAACACACGGAACATCTTGCTGGCCACACCCACGTGGCTGCGCATGCCGATGCCCACGATGCTGACCTTGCAGATCTTGGTGTCGCCCACGATTTCGGTGGCGCCCAACGAAGGCATCACCTTCGACTCGAGCAGCTCGACCGTGCGCGCAAATTCGTTGCGGTGCACCGTGAAGCTGAAGTCGGTCTTGCCGTCCTTGCTGAGGTTCTGGATGATCACGTCGACTTCGATGTTGGCGTCTGCCACGGCACCGAGGATGTGATACGCGATGCCCGGCTTGTCGGGCACGCCGAGCACCGAGATCTTGGCTTCGTCGCGATTGAATGCGATGCCGGATACGACGGCTTGTTCCATGTTTTCGTCTTCCTCGAAAGTGATCAGCGTGCCGGACTTGGCCTCTTCATTGATGTCGATGTCCCACGGCGTGAAGCTCGAAAGCACGCGCAGCGGCACCTTGTACTTGCCGGCAAATTCCACCGAGCGGATTTGCAGCACCTTGGAGCCGAGGCTGGCCATCTCGAGCATCTCTTCGAAGCTCACGGTGGTCAGGCGGCGCGCATCGGGTTCGACGCGCGGGTCGGTGGTGTAGACGCCGTCGACGTCGGTGAAGATCAAGCACTCGCTGGCCTTCATGGCCGCCGCGATGGCCACGGCCGAGGTGTCGCTGCCGCCACGACCGAGCGTGGTGATGTTGCCCTCGTCGTCCACCCCCTGGAAGCCGGTGATGACCACGACGCGGCCGGCCGCGAGGTCGGCGCGCACCTTGGCGTCGTCGATGCTTTCGATGCGGGCCTTGGTGTACGAGTTGTCGGTGCGCACCGACACCTGCCAGCCCGCGTAGCTCACGGACTCCACGCCCTCGGCCTGCAGCGCCATCGCCAGCAGCGCCGACGAGGCTTGTTCGCCGGTGGAGGCGAGCATGTCGAGTTCGCGGTGATAGGCCACGCCGGGTTTGCCCGGTGAGAGCTCCTTGGCAAGACCGAGCAGGCGGTTGGTTTCGCCGCTCATGGCGCTGGGCACCACGATCATCTGGTGGCCCGCACGCGCCCATTTGGCGACGCGCTTGGCGACGTTGCGGATGCGCTCGGTCGAGCCCATCGACGTGCCGCCATATTTGTGAACGATCAATGCCATGGATGAAATCAGAGAAAGATAAAGGGCCGCTTGGACAGCGGCGCCCTGCAAGCCGTCAGAGCGAAGTCTTCAGCGAGGGCGGGGCATTGTACCAATGCAGCTGGTCGCCCCTGCGCTCGACAAAGCCTGCGCCCACCTTGAGGTGGATGCGGTGGCCGCGCGTGGTGCAGGCACGGACCTGGCCCAGCAGTTGGTCGAGTTGCGCCGCGCTCGGTGCGCAGCCATGCGACCGCATCAGCCAGTGGCGCAGCACGTTGGCCTGCCGCGCGCGGGACAGCGCCTGCAACGGCCGGATCTGCGGCGGCTCGCCCACGATGGCGAGGTCTTGCGCCGCCAGTTCGCCCAGCAGCTGCTGCGCTTGCGCCGCGTGGCCGATGCTGCGCGCGAAAGTGGCACGGAACTGTGGAAAAGCCTCTGCTAATGCGGGAAGCAGCACGGCGCGAATGCGATTGCGGGTGTAGCGCGCATCGGCATTGCTCGGGTCTTCGATCCACGGCAGCTGCTGGTGCGCAAGCCAGCCTCGGATGTCGGCCGCCGGCACTGTGAGCAGCGGTCGGTGGATGTTCAATCCGTCGCGTACGGCATGCACGGGCATGGCAGCCAGGCCCGGCAGGCCGGCGCCGCGGGACAGCGCCAGCAGCAGCGTTTCGATCTGGTCATCGGCATGGTGGCCCAACGCGATGGACGACACGGCAGGCCGCGCCCCATCAGCTTGCGCCATGGCTGCATAGGCTTGGTAGCGGGCGCGTCGCGCCGCATCCTCGGGGCTGTCGCCTGAGACATGCCGCGCATCTACCCGGTGCGTCACCAGCGGCACACCAAGGCGTTCGCAGACCTGCGCGCACTGCCGCTCGAAATCGTCGGCCGCCGTCTGCAGGCCGTGGTGCACGTGAAAGGCAATCACCTGCCCCGGCCAACGCGCCGCGCAGGCTGCGAGCAAGGCGGTCGAATCTGCACCGCCGCTGAAGCCGACGGCCAGCGGCAGGCAGGCCGGTTCGAACGCGGCTATGGCGCGTTCGAAGGCTTCGCTCATGATCGAAAAAGGAAAAGCCGCTCAGCGGCTGATGTCGGCCTTGGTGTCGTTGAACCGGCCATAGCTCTGCAGGCGCTCGTAGCGGCGGTCCAGCAGTTCCTTCGTCTTCAGGTCGCTGACCTGGCGGAAGGCGTCGCTGAGCGCGCGCTTGAGGAACGCGGCCATCTGACGATGGTCGCGGTGCGCGCCGCCGACGGGTTCGTTGACGATCTTGTCGACCAGGCCCAGCGCCTTCAGGCGGTGTGCCGTGATGCCCAATGCATCGGCCGCTTCCTGCGCCTTGTCGCTGGTCTTCCAGAGAATGGACGCACAGCCTTCAGGGCTGATCACGGAGTAGATCGAGTACTGCAACATCACGAGCTGGTCGCCGACCGAAATGGCCAGCGCGCCGCCCGAACCGCCTTCACCGATGATGGTGACGATGATGGGTACCTCGAGTTGCGCCATCTCGAAGATGTTGCGGCCGATGGCTTCCGACTGGCCGCGCTCTTCCGCGTCGATGCCGGGGTAGGCACCGGGCGTGTCCACGAAGGTGAACACCGGCAGCTTGAATTTTTCGGCCGTCTTCATGAGGCGCAGCGCCTTGCGATAGCCCTCGGGCTTGCTCATGCCGAAGTTGCGCGCGGTGCGCTCCTTCGTGTCGCGGCCCTTCTGGTGACCGAGCACCATGCAGGGCACGCCGTTGAAGCGCGCAAGGCCGCCGACGATCGACAGGTCGTCCGAGAAATGACGGTCACCATGCAGCTCGACGAAGTCGGTGAAGATTTCGTTGACGTAGTCGAGCGTGTACGGGCGCTCCGGATGCCGCGCGATCTTGGTGATCTGCCACGGCGTCAGGTCGCTGTAGATGTCCTTGGTGAGCTGCTGGCTTTTCTTGCCGAGCTGATCGATTTCTTCCGAGATGTCGACCGCCGATTCGGTCTGTACATAGCGCAGTTCTTCGATTTTTGTTTCGAGTTCAGCAATGGGCTGCTCGAAGTCGAGGAAGGTTCGTTTCGCCAACGTCTTCTCCTGTTTTGTTCAATATGCGACCGGCACGGGGTCCAGCGATCGCCAAATATACCAAGTCGCCACGCTGCAATACGGCGCCCAGGCCACGGCGACATCGCGGGCATCGCTGCGGCTGACCGGGTCGCCCGAAAAATAATTCACGCTGATGCCATTGAGCAGGCCCTGGTCGTCGACCGGCAGCACGTTCGGGCGCATCAGGTGGAAGATGAGGAACATCTCGGCAGTCCAGCGGCTGATGCCGCGGATGGCCACGAGCTCTTCGATGATGAGCTCGTCCGACATGTCTTGCCAGCGGTCGACATGCACGGTGCCCGAATCGAAATTCAGGGCCAGGTCGACCAGGTATTCGATCTTGCGCGCCGACAGCCCGGCGCCCCGCATGTCGTCGACCTTGAGCTTGAGCACGTTGGCCGGCGTCAGCTTGCGCGGCAGCGTCGCGAACTTGTCCCAGGTGGTCTGCGCGGCCTTCACCGAGATCTGCTGGCCCACGATGCTGCGCGCCAGCGTGGTGAAGGCGTCGCCGCGCGACTCGAGGCAGGCCTCGCCGAACTTCGGAATGAGCCGCTTCATCACGCGGTCTTTCTTGGCCAGGTGCTTGCAGGCTTCCTCCCAATAGTCCGGCGTGTAGATGCGCACGCTGGTCTGCTGGGTTGCGGGTACGGGGTTCGTCGTTCCGTTCACTGTGCAGCCGCCCAGGTCGTTCCCGTGGGCGAATCCTTGAGCACGATGCCCTGCTCGAGGAGTTCCTGGCGAATGCGGTCGGCTTCGGCGAAATTCTTCGCTGCCTTGGCCGCCGCGCGTGCGTCGATCTTCGACTGGATGGTGGCTTCGTCGAGCGTGGTGCCGGCTTGCAGAAACGCTTTCGGATCGCCTTGCAGCAACCCCAGCGTACCGGCCAGCGCCTTGAGCAGGCCCGCGGTGTCTGCAGACTTGGTGCGATTGACTTCGCCGGCCAGTTCGAACAGCACGGCAATGGCTTCGGGCGTGCCGAAGTCTTCGTCCATCGCCGCCTGGAAACGCGCGGCGTGGGGCTGCGTCCAGTCGATGGTCACGGCCGCAGGCGCCACCAGGTCGAGCGCGGTGTACAGGCGCTTGAGCGAGTTGCGCGCGTCGTCGAGGTGGGCGTCGCTGTAGTTGAGCGCGCTGCGGTAATGCGTGCGCACCAGGAAGAAACGCAGGCTTTCGGCGTCGTACTTCTGCAGCACTTCGCGGATCGTGAAGAAGTTGCCCAGGCTCTTGGACATCTTCTCGTTGTCCACGCGCACGAAGCCGTTGTGCACCCAGAAGCGCGAGAGCGGCTTGCCGTTGGCGCCTTCGCTCTGCGCAATTTCGTTCTCGTGATGCGGGAACTGCAGGTCGGCGCCACCGCCGTGGATGTCGAAGGTTTCGCCGAGCGTGGCGCAGCTCATGGCCGAGCACTCGATGTGCCAGCCCGGACGGCCGGTGCCGAAGGGGCTGTCCCACTTGGCGTCGTCGGGCTCGGTCGGCTTGGCGGATTTCCAGAGCACGAAGTCGAGCGGGTCTTGTTTGCCGTCGAGCACCGCGACGCGTTCGCCCGCGTGCAGTTCGTCGAGCGACTTGCCCGAGAGCTTGCCGTAGCCGGGGAACTTGCGTACCGCGTAGTTCACGTCACCGTTGTCCGAACGGTAGGCCAGGCCCTTGCGCTCCAGTGTCTCGATGATGCCGAGCATCTGCGGCACGTATTCCGTGGCGCGCGGCTCGATGGTGGGCGGTTCGATGCGCAGTGCACCGATGTCCTCGTGCATGGCCGCGATCACCTCGTCGGTCAGCGCACGGATGGTGATGCCGCGCTGGACCGCGCGGGCGATGATCTTGTCGTCGATGTCGGTGATGTTGCGCACGTAGGTCACGGCATAACCGCTGGCGCGCAGCCAGCGCTGCACCACATCGAACGCCATCATCATGCGGGCATGGCCGATGTGGCACAGGTCGTAGACCGTCATGCCGCATACGTACATGCGAACCTGCCCAGGTTGCAGGGGGGAGAATTCCTCCAATTCACGCGACAGCGTGTTGTAGATGCGCAGACTCATGGGACTCGGAAAGCGTTGATTCGCGCACGTGCGGTACGGGCGAGCAACGGTGTATTTCAGGGGTGACGGGGAGCGTGGCTACGAGGGGTTCGACGTGGCCCCTCGGCTACAATGCGACGCAGTATAAACGGCTGCCGCCGCGCAGCACCCGGGTGTTCTCCAGGCCCGCTCCCCCCATCCTGCCGAGACTTCATGAAGCACGCCGTGTTCTCCAAACTCCCCCTCGCCTTTGCACTGCTGTTCGGTCTGTGGGGCTTTGCCGCGCACGCCAACGACTACGACGACGTCAACCTGTTGCTGCGCCAAGGCAAGGCCGCCGAAGCGCTCGCCAAGGCCGACACCTACATCGCCGGCAAGCCGCGCGACCCGCAGATGCGTTTCCTGCGCGGCGTGATCCTCACCGAGCAGAACAAGACCGCCGACGCGATCACCGCGTTCACGCAGCTCACGCAAGACTTCCCGGAACTGCCCGAGCCCTACAACAACCTCGCGGCGCTGTACGCCTCGCAGAGCAAGTTCGACCAGGCCCGCGCCGCGCTCGAAACCGCGCTCAAGCTCAGCCCCAACTACGCCACCGCGCACGAGAACCTCGGCGACGTGTACGCACGCCTCGCAGCCCAGGAATACATGCGCGCCCAGCAGTTCGCGACCACCAACGCGAGCGTCGCACCCAAGCTCGCGCTGATCCGCCAGATCTTCACGCCCAAGGCCGCGGCCGACGCGGCCGTGCTGCCGGCGGCGCCGCCCGAGGTGCGCAAGCCTGTGGGCCGTACGACGAAGTAACCACCTCTTGCAATCCGGTGGTGCGCACACAGCTGCCTCCCAACCTGCACCACCGCAGGCCCTCTGCCCTCCCCTCCACCCGCACACGGAGCCTCATTTGACGACCTCTGCACTTTCCCGTTTCAGCCGCCGCGGCGCCCTCGCCCTGGCTGCGGCCCTGGCCTTCGGTGCCGCCGCCGGCGCGCACGCCCAGCAGGCCGCGCCGCGCGTCAAGCTCGCCACCTCGGCGGGCGACATCGTGATCGAGCTCGATGCGGCCAAGGCCCCCAAGACGGTCGAAAACTTCCTGCAGTACGTCAAGGACAAGCACTACGACGGCACGGTGTTCCACCGCGTCATCGACGGCTTCATGATCCAGGGCGGCGGCTTCACGGCCGACCTGCAGCAAAAGCCCACGCGTCCGCCCATCCCGCTTGAGGCCAACAACGGCCTGAAGAACGACAAGTACACGATCGCGATGGCCCGCACCGGCAACCCGAATTCGGCCACCTCGCAGTTCTTCATCAACGTGAAGAACAACGACTCACTCAACGCACCCAACCCCGACGGCTACGGCTACACCGTGTTCGGCAAGGTCGTCGCCGGGACCGACGTGGTCGACAAGATCCGCGCCGTGCAGACCGGCAACAAGGGCGGCATGCAGAACGTGCCCGTCGAAACCCTCACCATCAAGTCCGCCACGCTGGCGAAGTAACCTCGTTTCCGAAGAAGGAGCTATCCCATGAGCAATCCCCAAGTCGAACTGCACATCAAGAACTACGGCGTCATCACGCTCGAACTCGACGCCGAAAAGGCACCGAAGTCGGCCGCCAACTTCATCGAGTACGTGAAGAAGGGCCACTATGACAACACAGTGTTCCACCGCGTGATCCCCGGCTTCATGGTGCAAGGCGGCGGTTTCGAGCCCGGCATGAAGCAAAAGCCCACCGGTGCCGAGATCGAGAACGAAGCCAACAACGGCCTCAAGAACGCCAACTACACCGTGGCCATGGCCCGCACGAGCGCACCGCACTCGGCCACCGCCCAGTTCTTCATCAACGTCGCCGACAACGGCTTCCTGAACCACACGGCACCTTCGGCCCAGGGCTGGGGCTACGCAGTGTTCGGCAAGGTCACGGGCGGCACCGATGTCGTCGACAAGATCAAGGCCGTGAAGACGGGCCGCAAGGGCTTCCATGACGACGTGCCGCTCGAAGACGTCGTGATCGAAAAGGCCGTTGTCACCGCCGAATGACACGCTTCAGGCACGGCGGCGCAGCATGACGCCCATGGCGAACCCGGCTTTCTCCGAGCTGGTGGCGCCGCCCGCGTGGCACACCGTCGACCTGATCTCCGACCTGCATCTGCAGGCGAGCGAGCTGGCCACCTTCGAAGCGTGGCAGGGCTACCTGCAGACCACGCCGGCCGATGCGCTGGTGATCCTCGGCGACCTGTTCGAGGTGTGGGTGGGCGACGATGCCGCCGACCAACCTGGCTTCGAGGTGCAATGCGTCGAGTTGCTGCAGCGCACCGCGCAGCGCATGCCTGTGTTCTTCATGCACGGCAACCGCGACTTCCTCGTCGGCAAGGCCTTTGCGGCGCAATGCGGCGTCACGCTGCTCGACGACCCCACGGTGCTGGTGCTGCACGGCGAACGCTGGCTGCTGAGCCATGGCGACGCCCTCTGCCTCGACGACACCGAATACCTCCAGTTTCGCGCCCAGGTGCGCACGCCCGAATGGCAGGCCGCGTTCCTCGCGCGCCCGCTCGAAGAACGCCGCGCGCTCGCCCGCGCCATCCGCACGCAAAGCGAAGACCGCAAGCGCGACCCTTCGGCCCTCTGGGCCGACGTCGACGCCAACGCCGCGCGCGAATGGCTGCAGCGTGCGGGCGCCAGCGCGCTGATCCACGGCCACACCCACCGCCCCGCCGTGCACGACCTGGGCCACGGCCTGCGTCGCATCGTGCTCAGCGACTGGGACGTCGCAGCCCATCCGCCGCGTGCGCAATTGCTTTGCCTCTCGGCCGCCGGCGCGCAGCGCGTCGACCTGCGCTAGGCGCACCGCCCGCCGATGTTCAAGTGGCTGCGCCGGCTGCGCACCCTGCCCCCGATTCCCGACGCCGCCTGGCGCGCCACGCTCGCGCACTACGCCTTCCTCGGCGAACTGCCGCCCGCAGACCAACTGCAGCTGCGCACGCTGGCGGCCGAGTTCCTGCGCGACAAGGAATTCCACGGCACGCAAGGCTTCGTCATCACCGACGAGGTCGCACTGGCCATCGCGGCGCAAGCTGTGCTGCCGGTGCTGCACCTGAAGGACGGCCTCGACTGGTACGACGATTTCGTCGGCATCGTGGTGCACCCGTCCGAGGTGGTGGCACCGCGCAAGGTCGTCGATGACGCGCTCGTCGTGCACGAGTACGAAGAGGTCGTCGCCGGCGAGGCGATGGACCAGGGCCCCGTGATGCTCAGCTGGCAGGACGTGCTCGCGAGCAGCGTGACCAGCGAGGGCGGCTACAACGTCGTGATCCACGAGTTCGCCCACAAGATCGACATGCGCAGCGGCATCGCCGACGGCTGCCCGCCGCTGCCGACCGGCTTCATGGGCCGACGCAGTGCGCGCGAGGCCCGCACGGCCTGGATGGCCGTGCTGCAACCGGCCTACGACGACTTCCGAGAAAAGACCATCCTCGCCGAGCGCTTCGGCGCCGAGCCGCCCTGGCTCGACGACTACGGTGCGACCTCGATCAGCGAATTCTTCGCGGTGGCCTGCGAGGCCTACTTCGTGAACCGGCCGAACTTCGCACGCGACTTTCCGCAGGTCCTCGCGTTGTTCGACGCATTTTTCCTTCCCGCGAAGTCTTGAACTGACGCGGATCGGACAAAGAAAAAGGCGCCTCGATGAGGCGCCTTTTTCATAGATGCGGCTGCATCGCCGCATTGCTCTGCCTTACTTGCGCAGCAGCGCTTTCAGCGCGTTCTGCAGGCGGCGCGCGGTGGCGGCGTCGTGCGCAGCAGCGAGCACCTTGCCGGCGTCCTGGCCCCAGGTCTGGGCCGGCGTCGGGTCGCCGCGCTTCGTCAGCAGCTTGAGCTGCAGTGCGCGGCGTGCGTCGAGTTGCTCGGCGGGCGTCGGCACTTCGGCTGCCATTTCGAGGCGCAGCAGCGCTTCGGCGGCATCGCTCGCGGCAGCGGTCGGTGCGGCACCCACGGCCTGCGACCACTGGCTGCGCACGGCCGGCGTCACGGCACGGCCCAGTTCCTGCACGCTCGGCAGACGGGCTGCGTCGCGCTGCTCCCAGGCGCCGAGCACTTGCGTGAGCGCTTCGCCGTGGGCCTGCGCGGCCAGCTTGCGCAGCGCAAAGTCGGCGCGCTCGAGCGCTTCGCGCTGCGCACGGAAGGCGGCATCGCCCAGACGCGGGCCACGGTCTTCGCGCGGCGGACGGTCGCCGAAACGGCCGCCACCGCCGGGCGCACCGCGATCGCCACCGCGGCCATCGGGGCGCGGGCCGCCACGGTCGTTCGGGCGACCGGGGCCACCGGCACCGGGACGGCCAGCGTCGCGGCGGTCGCCGAAACGGCCCGTGCCGCGAGCGGCCGGTGCGGCTTCGCCCTTCTTGCTGCTGGGCCGGTCGTCACCACGCATGGCGACCACGGGCTTGGGTGCAGGCTTCGGCGGCGCTGCTGGCGCGGGCGCCGGGCTGTCGACGCTGGCGGCTTCGCCAGCTTCGTGTGCGGTGCTGTCGCTGCGGGCCGAGGCATCGGCACCGTCTGCGGGTGCGACCAGATCGGGCGCGCCGGCCGATGCCGCTGCAGGTTCGGACGGCGTGGCTTCGGCATCGCTCGAACCCGGCGTCTGCTCGGCGCTTTCGCCGAACTCGGCGGCAGCCTGGCCGGGGGCTTCGACACCGGTCGCGCCGACCGCAGGGCCGTCGCTCGGGGTGGCCGGAGCCGGTGCGGGCGCAGGTGCCCGAACAGGCGCTTCACCGCGCAGTGCGGCTTCGAGGCCGGCGATGGCGGCGCGGATCTTCTGTGCGTCGCCGCCGGCATTGGCCGCGTCGAGCGCCTTGGACGCATCGAGCACGTAGCGATCGTGCTCGCTCATGGCCGACGACGCCTTTTCGCGCTCTGCGGTCTTGCGGTTGAAGGCTTCGTCGATGGGCGCGCGGAACGCGTCCCACAGCTTCTGTTCGTGGCGGCGGTCGAGCGGCACGCTCTGCGCCTCGGCCTGCCAGCGCTGCTGCAGCGCCTTGACGGCGTCGATGCGCAGCATCGGCTGGGCGCCCAGCTCGGCGGCCTCGGCAATCATGGCTTGGCGGCGTTCGACGCTGGCCTTCTGTGCCGCTTCGAACGGGGCACGGGCGGCGCCGAAGGCTTCGTTCCACAGCGGTTGCAGCTCGGCGAACACCTTCTCGCCCACGTGGCCGGCATCGCGCCAGCGGTCGGCGAACTGGTGCAGCGCGCGGTTGTGCGCCTTCAGGTCGGTGGCGCCGGCATGTTCGGCGGCCCAGGCCTTGACCTCTTCGATCAGCGCGACACGCAGGCCGCGGTGCTCCGCGGCATCGGCGCGCACCTTCTCGAGCCAGGCTTCGACGACCTTGTGGGCTTCGTTGCAGGCTTCGTCGAAACGCTTCCAGAGCGCGTGGTTCGGCACGCCGCCCTGGTCGGCCTGCTTCCACTGGTCGCGCAGGGCGCGCAGGGTTTCCTGCATCTTGCGGCCGCCGAGGGCCTGGCCTTCGGGGCGCTTGAGCAGGCCTTCGGCCTTGGCGACGAGGTCTTCGCGGACCTTGTCGGCGCTCCAGCGCTGCCAGCCTTCGAGTTCGCCGGCGGCGACCAGTGCGGCATGCACGCGGGCTTCGAGCGGCGCGTCGACCAGCTTGCCGTGCTCCTTGAGCACGGCGCGCAGCGCGGCGGCGGCGCCGGCACTGGCCTTGCCGTGGCCTTCGGCGGTTTCTTGCTCGAGCTTGGCAAGGGCGGCCTGCACGGCGTCTTGCGCCGCAGCGCGCACGGCCGGGTCGACCTTGGGCGCGGCGGGGCGTGCGGGGGCGGCGGCCTTGGGCGCCACCACTTCGCCGCGTGCGGCGCGCAGTTCGTCGGCCCAGACGGGCACGGGCGGCAGCGGCGCAGCGGCATCGGCGGCTGCGGCAATGGCTTGGGCCAGCGCGCCGTGGAACGAGTCGGACACCACGAGCAGCTGCGACTTGGAGGCGTCGAGCTGCGGTGCGAACTTGGCGTCGAGGCTGTTCCAGTTGGCATCGGCCACGATGTCGGCGGCCTGCTGCTGCCAATGGGTCACGTCGGCGCGCAGCGATTCCTCGGCGGCCTGGGCGTCTTTCCAGCCCTTGGTGGACAACACTTCAAAGCGCTGCGCCAGCAAGACGGCGGCTTCGCGGTGGACCTGCGCGCGGTGCTGCAGGTCTTCGATGCCCTTGACGCGCTCGGCCAGCTGGGCCTTGAGGCCAGCCAGCGGTTCGCGCGACAGCGGCGCGCCGGCCTTGGCGGCGTCACGCTGCCAGGCCAGTGCGTCGGCGATGTTGAGCTTGGACTGGGCCAGCAGCGTCTCGGCCTTCTGCGCCCATTCGGCGGCGATGGCCTCCTGACCCTTGGCGCGTTTGATTTCGTCGAGCTTTTCGCGCAGCAGGCGCGCCGCGCCCTTGTCGCGGCCGCTCAACTCCTTGAAGACCTCTTGCATCTGCTCGGACGTGGGGTTGCCCGCGAGCCAATCGCGGATGCGCGCGGAACGCTCGCCCGAGGTTGGCGCGGTGAAGGCGCCACCGGTGAGGGTGTCGAGGGCCTGGAGGTCGTGTGGCTTGGAAGAAGTAGAGGTCACTGCGCGAAATCGTTGTCTTGGTAGAGAAAGCGAAGGCGCCGGCAAAGGCCGGCGCACATCGACATTTTCACCCAGTTGGCGGACGGCCCGCCGAATTCCGTGTCGGAACCGCGGCGCGCACCGTTCGGCGGGCTTGAAAAGGCCCGCAAGATATATAGCAAGGCGAGGCGAAAAGCCAAGCCCCGCCGGCTATTTCATGGTCAGGCTCAGCTCGGCGCCGGGCTTCCAGTCGTTGCCGCTGGCGGTGGTGCGCACGGCACCCAGGAACAGGCGCTCGCTCGGCAGCTTCTGCGCCAGCAGGTAGTCGCGCACCACGGCGCCGCGCTCGACCGCGAGCTGGCGCATCGATTCTTCGTCGACCGGCACGCTGGCCAGCAGCAGGTTTTCCATTTCCTTCACCGGCAGGTCCTTGGCCAGGCCGACCATGTTGCGCGGCTTGGTGATGTCGGAGCGCTTGTACACGGCCGTGAGCAGCGCGGGGTATT
Source organism: Variovorax sp. EBFNA2 (assembly GCF_033802765.1). Classification (NCBI taxonomy): domain Bacteria; kingdom Pseudomonadati; phylum Pseudomonadota; class Betaproteobacteria; order Burkholderiales; family Comamonadaceae; genus Variovorax; species Variovorax sp. EBFNA2. The sequence continues at coordinate 2,874,722 of NZ_CP138496.1, read as the reverse complement.
CGGCGTCGGTCACCGGCGGCACCTCGGTGCCGGTCTGGCCGCCGCGCACCGCGACCCGGCGCTTCTCGGCCTGGGTCAGCTGGCGCAGGCGCTGGCGCTGGTAGGCGTCGCGTTCCTTTTCGAGGCTGGAGGTGCCCACCACGGTCATCTGCAGCGTTGGCCGCTCGGTCAGAGCCTTCACGACCTTGTCCAGGCTTTCCTTGGCGCCGGTGCTGAGCGTCGAACTGCCGGGCTCGAAGGTGATCGCGCTCGAATCGCCGCTGCCGCCACCGCCCAGCCCGCCGGTCAGCAGGCTGAACGGCGCGGTCACGGCCTTAACGATCAGGTTGACCACGGCCTTCCAGATCAGCGGGCCGATGCTGAACTGCGGGTCGTTGAGCGAGCCGCTGAGCGGCAGGTCGACATCGATCACGCCGTTGCGGTCGGCCAGCAGGGTCACGGCCAGGCGCACAGGCAGGCTGTTGGGTGCGCCTGCCACCTCGTCGCCGAACTGCAGCTGGTTGAGCACCAGCTTGTTGGTGGCGGTGAGCTGGCCGTCGGGCGCGATCTTGTAGTTGACGTCCATGCTCATCTTGCCGCGCTCGATGCCGTGGCCCGCGTAGCGCACCGAGTACGGCGACAGCGGCGCGAGGTCGAGGTCACGCATCTTGGCCGTGATGTCGAGCTCGAGCGGCTTGGCCAGCGGGTTGAGCTTGCCGGTGATTTCGAGCGCTGCGGTCTGCTGCGCCTTGCCGCGCAATTCGAGGTCGGCCAGCGCCGGGCGGCCGCCCTGCCCGTTCGGCGGGTTCGACGAGAACGAGCTGAGCTTGCCGGTCAGCTCGCTGAGGTCGGCCGAGTAGTTGGGCTTGACGAACAGGTCGGTGAAGTCGATCTTGCCGTTGACCAGGCTCATCGGACCGAAGTTGATGACCGGCGCCGGGCCGCTGTCGGCCGCGGGCGCGGCGGCCACGGCCGGCGCGGAGGCGACAGGCGCAGGCTCGGGGGCGCCACCGACCATGGCTTCGGCCGACACCGGCGCACCGCCCGAGGCCCGCTGCGGCGCCGAAGTCGGTGCGCGGGTCGTGGTGGTGGTGCCGCCCGGGCCCTTCTTCGTGCTGGCTTCGGTGGCGGCAGCGGCCTTCGAGGCCTCTTCGCCCTTCTTGGTCAGGCTCAGCAGGTTGAGGCGGCCCGTGGGATCGACGATCACGCGGGCGAAGAAGTCGGTCAGCGTGGTCTCGCGCACGTCGACGGTCGGGGCGGCATTGGGCGCCAGGCTGACCTGCAGGCCGCGCAGGCTCAGGGTCTTCCAGCTCAACAACTGGCTGTTGCCACGGTCGAAGCCCGGCGATTGGGTCAGCGAGACGCTGTTGGCGCGGAAATCGTCCAGCGCGGTATCGCCGGCCAGCTTGACGTTCATGCCGGCCGGCGTGGTCGCGTAGCGCACCGTGCCGCGGTAGCTCGCGAAGGCGCGGCGGATGTCGACATTGAGCGCGTCGGCGTAGTAGGCCTTGAAGGCATGCGCCGGGAACGACGCCACCTCGAGCCGGCCCTCGGCCGCGAGCGGCTTCAGCACGATGTTGCCCTTGTAGTCGAAGCGCCCCGGGTCCGCGCGGCGGCCCGCGCCGATGCGGCCCGACACCTGCAGCGGCGAGACGGTGTGGGTGTCGGGTGCGATCTTCTGGGCGTGGAGCTTGAAGGCCGTGACCTCGATCGCCACCGGCGCCGAACCGGCCTTGTCCGCATACGACAGGCTGCCGTTGTCCACGGCCAGCGTGCCCAGCGTCAGCGCCCAGGGCTTGGTGTTGGCATTGGCGCGCGCCGCACCGGCGTCGGCCGGCTTGGGCGCCGCCGCCTTGGCGTTGCCGGCGGGGGTCTTGAGCCAGCGCTCGAACATCCAGCGCTTCTCGTTGTCGCGCTCGACGCTCACCTTGGGGTTGGTCGCGGTGAACGACGCGATGTTCAAGGTGTGTTTGGTCATGTCGACCTCGGCATCGACCAGCTCGAAGCGGCCGACGCTGGCCAGCGCGGTCTTGGCCTGGGTCAGCGCCAGGCCGTCGGCGGCCAGGCGGCGCGCCTTGAACTTCAGGTCGGGCTGGGCCCAGGACACGTCGATCTGGCCGCTGAGCTTGCCGTCGAGCGTGGGCTCCAGGCTCTGCGCCAGGTACGGCGCGGCCAGCGACAGCGGCAGCGCCTCGACCTCGGTCTGCACGTCGGCGACCTTGTCGGTCGCCGTGCCCTTGAACTTCAGCGTGGCGCCGGAAACGGCGGTGCTGCCGTCGAACTGCGCGGGCTTTTCCATGGGCCAGGTGATGGCCGTGAGGTTGATGCCGAGGTCGGTGAGATCGATGGACGCGCCGGGCTTGACGGTCTCGTCGCGCCAGCCGATGCGTCCGCCGTCGAGCGCGACCTTGTCGACCTGCACCTTGAGCTTGGGCTTCTCGGCCACCGGCTTTCCGTTCGGCGCGCTGGCGGCGGGTGCGGGCAATGGCGCCACCTTTTCGGCCGCGCCGGTCGCAGGGTTCGTGGCCATCAGGTTGAGCTGGCCGGACGCGTCACGTGCCACCACCAGCTGCGGCTTGGCCAGCGCGACCTCGCTCAGGTGGAACACCGACTCCAGCGGGCGCACGTCGGCCAGCGCCAGCTTGAGCGAGTCGAAAGCCAGCAGGTCACGTCCGCGGGCGTCGCCCAGCTTGGCGCCGTGGGCTTCGACGGTGCCGGTGATCTTCAGGCCGACGGTGCCCGTCTGCTGGAAATCGATCTTCAAATCAGCATCGAGACTGCCGGCCTGCAGCTTCACCGGCAGGCCGCCGGGGATGTAGCCCAGGTACGGCACCAGGTCGAGCCCCTTGAACTGCACGTGGGCGTCGGTCTTGCGGCTTTGCGCGAACGGCGTCGTGAAGGCGGCCGAGTCGAACTGGCTGCCGTTGAGCGCAAAGGCCAGCTTGGGCTCGGTCTTGATCTCGCGCTGGGAGGCGAGGTTGCTCAGGAACGGCACATTCAACGTGAAACCGCGCAGTTCGTGCCGGCGCTTGACGGTCTGGTCGTCGAAATCGACCGCACCGTCCTTGATCGAGATGTTGTAGATCGCGAAGCGCGCGGGCTCGGCGTTCGGGTCGGGCGGCGGACCCGAGGCCAGCTTGGCCAGGATGTCGTCGATGTCGTACTTGCCGTCGGCCTGGTGCGTGAGCAGCACCGCCGGCGCCTCGACCGTCACCGCGTCGATCACCGGCGCCAGGCGGAACAGCGATTGCAGTTCGGCATCGGCATAGATGCGCTTGATGGCCACCTGCGGCAGCTTGCCGTCGGCGGTGGCAATGCGCAGGTCATTCAGTGCGAGTTCGAGCGTCCAGGGTTTGAAGTCGATTTTGCCGACGGTGACTTGGCGGCCCAGTTTCTCGCTCGCGATCTTCTGAAGCTGGCTCTTGGCAATCGGCGGCACCGCCAGCCAGGCAATGACCCACAAGGCCAACAACACCAGCAACGCGACAACCCCACGCCGCACCCATTTGTTCTGTTTGATCGAAGCAGCATCCATTCGCAGAAGTGTGCCGCAAACAGATGCCAACAAAGTCTGCTGAAACGTGAATGCGTTCCCATTTGGCGAAGCATTGCGATGCCCGCGCGGCCCTCGACAGGAGCGGTAGGCCGAAAGTGTGAACGCCACAAACAAGAAAGCCCGGTGAGTCGACGAAGTGTCTTGTCACCGGGCTTGATGGCGGGCCCAAAACCCATGCCATCGATTCGCACGACCGGAAGTAATGGTTCCCACCGTGCTGGCAGCAAGAGATTGCCGCCGTGGAGTCCTCCATCGTTCGAGTCCTTGACTTGCACCTCGGACTGCCTGACTTCGGAAAAACGCCTGAAACCTCAGGCCCGTTCAGATTAGGCGTCCCTCCCTTCCTTTGCAAATGTCTTTTTCCAAGGGATTTCCCGTAGGCGCGCCCCCTGGCTCGCCCCTAGGACGAGGGGATTCTTCAATCACTTATTAACATATGAAACCAAATCCTTATGCTTGACCGTGTATTTAGCCACGCTAGAATCCGCCTGCCCTCGCTGCCGGACGCAGCAGGGCCTCCCTGAATCCGCTGCCGAATTCCACCGGCGTGATCAGGCCGCCGCGCTCCCACCCCCACCCCTCCATGCGCGGAGCCTGATTCGTACATACCAATCCAAGCGCCGCTGCCTTCATCCATCGCCCTTCCGGCGCTGCATGCCAGGTGCCGCACAGAAAGGAAAAAAAGCGATGAGCAAGGCGTTTGATGCCACAGCCCGCGGGCTACGGACCTTCGTGTCCGATGTGGCAGACGGCTTTTTTGAAATCACCCACAACGGGTTTGCACTGGTCGGTCTGGCCATCGTGTTCGCGGCCCTCGCCCTCGTGGCGCGTCCCGACCTGCGCAAGACCGGCGAGGAACAACTGATGGGCTGGCTGGAGTCGCGCAAGCCCGCGCCCGAAGCCACCGACCTCGAGCCGACCGCCATCGAGCGCACCACGGCCGCGAGCCCCGACGATCTGCCCAAGCAGCAAGCGGCGGTGGCCTACTGGCTCAGCAAGAAGTACCGCGTCGCGGCCGAGCCGCTGAGCGTGCTGGTCTCCGAGGCTTACCAGATCGGCAAGCGCACCAAGCTCGACCCGACGCTGATCCTGGCCATCATGGCCATCGAGTCCAGCTTCAATCCGTTCGCCCAGAGCCACGTCGGCGCCCAGGGCCTGATGCAGGTCATGACCCGCGTGCACGGCGACAAGTACGAAAGCGCGGGCGGCACGCTCACCGCCTTCGACCCCGTGACCAACATGCGCGTCGGCGTGAAGGTGCTGCAGGAATGCATCGCCCGTGCCGGCTCGCTCGAAGGCGGCCTGCGCTACTACGTGGGCGCCGCCAACCTCGACGACGACGGTGGCTATGCCGCCAAGGTGCTGGCCGAGCACGAGCGCCTGCGCCAGGTCGCCGCCGGCCGTGCGCCGTCGACGATCGCCGTGCCGCCGCCGACCACGGCGCGCGCGCAGCCGATTCCCGTCGTGGCCCCCGCCAAGCCGGCAGGCGAAGAGCCTGCCACCGGCAGCGAGCCGGCCAAGGTCGCCCTGCTCTCCGCTGTTTCCTGAGGCCTTGCCAACCCTACAGGCCCGGAAGCCTCCGGGCCTGCGCTACACTCGGCCTGTACGCGACTGGCGATAGGCGCAGCACCCTGAAAAAGGTGCCACGCGCTGACGTGGAATACCACTGGGAAGCGTGCCGCCTGACCACAACAGGCGTTCAGCCGTTCGCCTGGGCAGCCCTTGTTTGGTTGAACAAGGACCTCGTCTTCAAAGGACTGCCATGTACCACCGCAACATCCTGGTCGAACAGACCGATCCCGAAATCTGGGCCGCGATTCAAGCCGAAAACGCGCGCCAGGAACACCACATCGAGCTGATCGCCAGCGAGAACTACGCCTCGCCGGCCGTCATGCAGGCCCAGGGCTCGCAGCTCACTAACAAGTACGCCGAAGGCTACCCGGGCAAGCGCTACTACGGCGGCTGCGAGCACGTCGACGTGGCCGAGCAACTGGCCATCGACCGCGTCAAGCAGATCTTCGGCGCCGATGCCGCCAACGTGCAGCCGCATTGCGGCGCCTCGGCCAACGAAGCCGTGATGCTCGCCTTCCTGAAGCCCGGCGACACCATCATGGGCATGAGCCTGGCCGAAGGCGGCCACCTGACCCACGGCATGCCGCTCAACATGAGCGGCAAGTGGTTCAACGTGGTGAGCTACGGCCTGGACGCCAACGAAGCCATCGACTACGACGCGATGGAACGCAAGGCGCATGAGCACATGCCCAAGCTGATCATTGCGGGCGCCTCGGCCTACTCGCTGCACATCGACTTCGAACGTTTCGCCAAGGTCGCCAAGGACGTCGGCGCGATCTTCATGGTCGACATCGCCCACTACGCCGGCCTCGTGGCCGCGGGCGTGTACCCCAACCCGGTGCCGCACGCCGACATCGTGACCTCGACCACGCACAAGAGCCTGCGTGGCCCGCGCGGCGGCATCATTTTGATGAAGTCGCAGCACGAAAAAGCCATCAACAGCGCCATCTTCCCCGGCCTGCAAGGCGGCCCGCTGATGCACGTGATCGCCGCCAAGGCCGTCGCGTTCAAGGAAGCCATGACGCCCGAGTTCAAGGCCTACCAGCAACAGGTGGTCAAGAACGCCCAGATCGTGGCCGACACCCTCACCGAGCGCGGCCTGCGCATCGTGAGCGGACGCACCGAGAGCCACGTCATGCTGGTCGACCTGCGCGCCAAGGGCATCACCGGCAAGGAAGCCGAAGCCGTGCTGGGCGCCGCCCACATGACGATCAACAAGAACGCGATCCCCAACGACCCGGAAAAGCCGATGGTCACCAGCGGCGTGCGCATCGGCACTCCCGCCATGACCACGCGCGGCTTCAAGGACGAAGAGGCCCGCATCACGGCGAACCTGGTGGCCGACGTGCTCGAGAACCCGCGCGACGCGGCGAACATCGACGCGGTGCGCGCCAAGGTCCATGCCTTGACGAGCCGCTTCCCTGTCTACCGTTGATTTCGTAAGCAACAGAAGAAGAGAAGCACTGGCCGCATGAAATGCCCTTTTTGCGGTCATCTCGAAACGCAGGTCGTCGAGACCCGCGTTTCGGAAGACGCCGACTTCGTCCGCAGGCGCCGCCAGTGCAGCGCCTGCGACAAGCGCTTCACCACGTATGAGCGCCCGGACGTCAATTTCCCCGTCGTGGTCAAGAAGGACGGCAGCCGCGCCGACTTCGACTCGACCAAGGTCCGCGCCTCGATGATGCTGGCGCTGCGCAAGCGCCCCGTGAGCATCGAGCAGATCGACAACGCCCTGCTGCGCATCGAGCAGAAGCTGCTGGCCAGCGGCCTGCGCGAAATCGATTCGACCAAGGTCGGCGAACTCGTGATGCGCGAACTCAAGAAACTCGACAAGGTCGCCTACGTGCGCTTTGCCTCGGTGTACCGCAGCTTCGAGGACGTGGACGAGTTCCGGCAGTTGCTGCGCGATATCTAAGAAGGTGCGAACGAAGCGCCGCCTCGCGCCGCCCTCGCCTTTTTCCCGCTCCGCTCTCATGCCCCCTTCCGAACACGACGCGTCCCACATCGCGACCGCACTGCGGCTCGCCGCCTCCGCGATCCGCCTGACCGACCCGAACCCACGCGTGGGTTGCGTGCTGTGCGACGCCGATGGCCGCGTGATCGGCCGGGGCCACACCCAACAGGCCGGCGGCCCGCACGCCGAAGTGATGGCGCTGCGTGACGCGCAGGCCCAGGGCCATTCGACCGCGGGCGCCACCGCCTACGTCACGCTCGAACCCTGCTCGCACCACGGCCGCACCGGCCCCTGCTGCGACGCACTCATCGCCGCCGGTGTGTGCCGCGTCGTGGCCTCGCTGGCCGATCCGAATCCGCTCGTGGCGGGACAGGGTTTCGCGCGCCTGCGTGCGGCGGGCATCGAGGTCGAGGTCGGACCGGGTGCAGACGAATCCCGCGAACTCAACATCGGCTTCTTCAGCCGCATGGTCCGCCAGCAACCCTGGGTTCGGATGAAGATTGCCGCCTCGCTCGACGGCCGCACCGGCCTGCAGAACGGCGTGAGCCAGTGGATCACCGGCGAGGCCGCGCGCACCGACGGCCATGCCTGGCGGGCCCGCACGGGCGCGGTGCTGACTGGCGTCGGCACGCTGCTCGAAGACAATCCGCGCCTGGACGTGCGCCTGGTCGACACACCGCGCCAGCCCCACCTCATCGTGGTCGACAGCCACCTCCAGACCTCGCCCGACGCTCACATTTTCATAGCTGGCCGCGCTGTCTGGATCTACGCTGCCAGCCGGCACAACGAAGAAAAGGCGGCCGCGCTCGAAGCCCGCGGCGCCACCATCACCTGCCTGCCCAACCTGCACGGCAAGGTCGACCTGCCCGCGATGCTCAAGGACCTCGCGGCGCGCGGCGTCAACGAGCTGCACGTCGAATCGGGCCACAAGCTCAACGGCTCGCTGCTGCGCGAAGGCTGCGTCGACGAAATGCTGGTGTACCTGGCGCCCAAGCTGATCGGCAGCGGGCTCGACATCGCCAGCCACCTGCATGCCGAGGGTCCGCTCACGTCGCTCGCGGGCGCGCTGCCGCTCGAGTTCAAGTCGGTGGACATGCTCGGGCCCGACCTGCGCATCGTCGCGCGCGTCGCCGGCCGCGACCGCTTCTGAGCCGCCGCCGCTGCGGCGCGGCACATTCGTTGCCGCAAACCGGCCCTTCGGGCCGAAGACCCCTCGATGTCTGCGAAAATGTGCGAATGTTCACCGGAATCATCACCGGCGTGGGGCGCATCGCCGCCATCCACGACCTCGGCACCTCCTCCTCCTACGGCAAGCGACTCAGCATCGAGGTGCCCGACGGCTACCTCGACGACGTCGGGCTCGGCGACAGCATCGCGCTCAACGGCGCCTGCATGACGGTCACCACGCTCGCACCTGAACGCGGGCAATTCACCATCGACATTTCCGCGGAGTCCCTCGACAAGACGGCCGGCCTGACCGACGAAGGCAGCCGCATCAACCTCGAGAAGGCCCTGCGCGCGAGCGACCGCCTCGGCGGCCACATCGTCTCGGGCCACGTGGACGGCATCGGCACCGTCAGCTTCTTCGCGCCGGTCGGCGAAAGCTGGGAGCTGCGCGTGGTCGCACCGCCCGCGCTCGCACGCTTCCTGGCCTACAAGGGATCGATCACCATCAACGGCGTGAGCCTCACGGTCAACAGCGTGAGCGACATCGAAGGCGGCGCCGAGATCAGCATCAACCTGATCCCGCACACCGTGGACAACACCTCCCTCGGCGGCCTGTCGGCCGGCTCGAAGGTCAACCTCGAAATCGACACCGTGGCGCGCTACGTGGAGCGCATGCTCCAGGCCGGCGTCCTGGTGCCCCAGACTTCCACGTATTCCAAGGACACCGCCGAATGAACGCCTCCGTCACGCCGATCGGCGCCTCCCGCGCCGACCGGGCGCCCGCACCGATCTCCCCGGTCGAAGACATCGTGGCCGAGCTGGCCGCCGGCCGCATGGTCATCCTCGTGGACGAGGAAGACCGCGAGAACGAAGGCGACATCGTCATCGCGGCCGACCACATCACCGCCGAATCCATCAACTTCATGGCACGCCATGCGCGCGGCCTGATCTGCCTCACGCTCTCGCGCGAGATGTGCGAGCGGCTGCAGCTGCCGCCGATGGTCCAGCGCAACGGCGCCAAGCATTCGACCGCGTTCACCGTCTCCATCGAAGCGGCCGAAGGCGTGACCACCGGCATTTCGGCCGCCGATCGCGCCCGCACCGTGCAGGCCGCCGTGGCACGCAACGCCGTGGCCGCCGACCTGGTGCAGCCCGGCCACATCTTTCCGCTGCAGGCGGTGGACGGCGGCGTGCTCATGCGCGCCGGCCACACCGAAGCCGGCTGCGACCTCGCCGCCATGGCCGGCTGCTCGCCCGCCTCGGTGATCTGCGAAGTGATGAACGAAGACGGCACGATGGCCCGCCTGCCCGACCTGCAGATCTTCGCGGCCGAGCACGGCCTCAAGATCGGCACCATCGCCGCGCTCATCGAGCACCGCAGCCGCGTCGAATCGCTGGTCGAAAAAGTCGGCTGCCGCGAGATCCAGACCAACTGGGGCGCCTTCACGGCCCACGCCTTCATCGACAAGCCCAGCCGCGGCGTGCACCTGGCACTGGTGCGCGGCCAGTGGGCGCCCGAAGACACGGTGTCGGTGCGCGTGCACGAGCCGCTGTCGGTGCTCGACGCGCTCGAAGTCAACCGCCCGATGCACTCCTGGAGCCTGGACGCCAGCCTTTCGCACATCGCGAACGAAGGCAAGGGCGTGGCCGTGCTGCTGAACTGCGGCGAAAGCGCGGCCGAGCTGCTGTCGCAGTTCGACGGCACCGCGCGCCCTGCGCAGGCGCCCGAGCGCGGCCGCATGGATCTGCGCAACTACGGCATCGGCGCGCAGATCCTGCGCGAATGCGGTGTGCACAAGATGAACCTGCTCGGCGCGCCGCGTCGCATGCCGAGCATGGCCGCCGGCTTCGGCCTCGAAATCGCCGGTTACCTCACGAAAGACTGAACGACCATGCAAGGTTCAAACAAGGGCGCGACCACGCTCAACGGCAAAGGCCTGCGCATCGGCATCGTGCAGGCCCGCTTCAACGCCGACATCACCGACGCGCTGGCCACGGCCTGCCTGTCGGAACTCGAAGCGCTCGGCGTGGCTGCGTCCGACATCCATCACGTGCAGGTGCCTGGCGCGCTCGAAGTGCCGGTGGCGCTGCAAGCGCTCGCCGAGCGCGGCGGCTACCACGCGCTCGTGGCGCTGGGCTGCATCATCCGCGGCGAGACCTACCACTTCGAACTGGTGGCCAACGAATCGGGCGCGAGCGTGAGCCGCGTCGCGCTCGACTACCGCCTGCCCATCGCCAACGCGATCCTCACGACCGAAAACCTCGAACAGGCCGTCGCCCGCCAGACCGACAAGGGCCGCGACGCAGCCCAGGTGGCGGTCGAGATGGCACAACTGCTGGCCACCCTTTCATGACCGAAGACACCTCCAAGTCCGCCAAATCCCGCCAGTCGCGCACCGGCCTCACGAGCACGGGCGTTCGCAAGGCCGCGGCCAAGTCGAACCGCAGCCGCGCGCGCGAGTTCGCGCTGCAGGCGCTTTACCAGCACCTGGTGGGCCGCAACGACCCGACCGACATCGACCACTTCACGCGCGACCTCGCGGGCTTCCACAAGGCCGACGCGGCGCACTACGACGCGTTGCTGCACGGCTCGATCAACGGCGCCGAGCAACTCGACGCGCTGATCCTGCCGCTGCTGGACCGCAAGTTCACGGAAATCTCGCCCATCGAGCACGCCGTGATGTGGATCGGCGTGTACGAGTTCCAGAACTGCCCCGACGTGCCCTGGCGCGTGGTGCTCAACGAGTGCATCGAACTCGCCAAGGAATTCGGCGGCACCGACGGCCACAAGTACGTGAACGCCGTGCTCAACGGCCTGGCGCCGCAGCTGCGTCCGCTCGAAGTCGAAGCCGACCGGGCGTCGGGCAAGGCGCGCCCATGAGGATCTCGACGCGCGCGCAGCGCATCGAACCGTTTTACGTGATGGAGGTCGCCAAGGCCGCTGGTGTGCTGGCCCGCGAAGTGGCACACACCGACCGTCCGATGATCTTCCTGAACATCGGCGAGCCTGACTTCACCGCCCCGCCCCTGGTGCAGGAAGCTGCCGCCCGCGCCGTGCGCGCCGGCGCCACGCAGTACACGCAGGCCACCGGCCTGGACCACCTGCGCGAACGCATCAGTGGCTGGTACAAGCAACGCTTCAACGTCGACGTGCCGGCCCGCCGCATCGTCGTCACGGCCGGCGCCTCGGCCGCGTTGCAGCTGGCCTGCCTCGCGCTGATCGAATCGGGCGACGAGATCCTGATGCCCGACCCGAGCTACCCCTGCAACCGCCACTTCGTGAGCGCTGCAGACGGCAAGGCCGTGCTGGTGCCGACAACGGCCGAAGAGCGCTTTCAGCTCACCGCCGCCAAGGTCGAAGCCGCCTGGACCGACAAGACGCGCGGCGTGCTGCTGGCCTCGCCGTCGAACCCGACCGGCACCTCGATCGCGCCCGAAGAGCTGCGCCGCATCCACGAGGTGGTGTCGCAACGCGGCGGCATCACGCTGATCGACGAGATCTACCTGGGCCTGTCGTACGACGATGCCTTCGGGCAGACGGCACTGGCCATCGACGACAACGTCATCAGCATCAACAGCTTCAGCAAGTACTTCAACATGACCGGCTGGCGCCTCGGCTGGCTGGTGGTGCCCGAGGTGCTGGTGCCGGTGGTCGAGCGCCTGGCGCAGAACCTCTTCATCTGCGCGAGCACGGTGTCGCAGTACGCCGCGCTGGCCTGCTTCGAGGCCGAGAGCATCGCCGAGTACGAACGCCGCCGCGCCGAGTTCAAGGCGCGCCGCGACTGGTTCATTCCGCAACTGAATGCGCTCGGCCTGAATGTGCCCGTGGTGCCCGACGGTGCCTTCTACGCCTGGGCCGACTGCACGAGCGTGGCCGACAAACTCGGCATCTCCGGCAGCTGGGACTTCGCCTTCGAGACCATGAAGCGCGCCCACGTTGCCGTCACGCCCGGCCGCGACTTCGGCACCGCCGAGACCGCGAAGTTCGTGCGCTTCTCCACCGCCAGTTCGATGGCGCACCTGCAGGAATCGGTCGAGCGCCTGCGGGCCATGATCGCGCAATGAGTTTCGAGTTTCCGATCCGCGTTTACTGGGAAGACACCGATGCCGGCGGCATCGTGTTCTACGCCAACTACCTGAAGTTCATGGAGCGCGGTCGCACCGAGTGGCTACGTTCCCTGGGCGTCGAGCAGCGCAAGCTCAAGGAAGCCACCGGCGGCCAGTTCGTGGTGAGCGAAACGCAGCTCAAATACCACCGGCCCTCGCGGCTAGACGACGAACTGCTGGTTACAGCCGAGCTCCGACAATTGGGCACTGCGTCGTTGATAATCGGTCAGCGCGTGCTATCAAAAACAGAGCAGGAGCGCACCGGGGCCGCGGCACCGGTCTTGCTGTGCGAAGGCACGATCCGCATCGGCTGGGTGGACGCCGCCACCTTGCGCCCTGCGCGCATTCCGGCCCAAGTTTCGGGAACCCTCGAGCACTCCAGCGGCTCCATGACTCAACCTTTCAAGCCATGAACCAAGATCTCTCCATCATCAATCTCCTGCTCCACGCCAGCTTCGTGGTGCAACTGGTCGTGCTGCTCCTGGTGATCGTGTCGGTCGCCAGCTGGGCCGCCATCATCCGCAAGTACTTTTCCCTCAAGCGCATCCGTGTGCTCAATGAAGACTTCGAGCGCGAGTTCTGGTCGGGCACCAGCCTGAACGAGCTGTTCGCCTCGGCGGCACAGAACGCCAAGTTCGCCGGCCCCATGGAGCGCATCTTTGCCTCCGGCATGCGCGAGTACCAGAAGCTGCGCGAGCGCCACGTGACCGATGCACCCACGCTGCTCGATGGCGCCCGCCGCGCGATGCGCGCGAGCTTCCAGCGCGAGCTGGATGCGGCCGAGCAGAACCTGTCGTTCCTGGCCACCGTCGGTTCGGTGTCGCCGTATGTGGGCCTCTTTGGCACGGTCTGGGGGATCATGCATGCCTTCACCGGCCTGGCCGCCCTCACGCAGGTGACGCTGGCCACCGTGGCGCCCGGCATTGCCGAAGCACTGGTGGCCACCGCCATCGGCCTGTTCGCCGCCATTCCCGCGGTGGTCGGCTACAACCGCTTCGCGCGCGAGATCGACAAGATCGCCATCGCCCTGGAGACCTACATCGAAGAGTTCTCCAACATCCTGCAGCGCAACCTCTCGGCCAACCCCGGCGCCGTGACGCCCGCCGCCTCGGTCACCGCCGCGAACCGCTAAGCAGCGGCGCGCACAAGACAAAGGACGCGACGACATGCCCGCCGTTTCATCCCGGGGCCGCGGCCGCCGCACGATCAACGAGATCAACATGGTCCCGTTCATCGACGTGATGCTGGTGCTGCTGATCATCTTCATGGTCACCGCGCCGCTCATCACGCCGAGCGTGATCAACCTGCCGACGGTCGATCGTGCCAACAAGCAGCCCGACAAGCCCATCGAGATCGTCATCAAGAGCGACGACGAAGTGCAGATCAAAAAAGATTCGTCCACCGGCACCGGCGGCGCGTCGATTCCCATGACGCAGATCGGCTCGGCGGCCAAGGCCGCGCAAGGCGGCGACGCCCAGCGCCCCGTGGTCATCAGTGCCGACAAGTCGGTGAAGTACGAAACCGTCGTGAAGGCGATGAACCAGCTCAAGCGCAGCGGCATCGAGCGCGTGGGGCTGTCGGTCACGACCACGGGCGGCAAATAAGGCATGTCGCTCGCCCTGGATCGCCCCGAGTTCGCGCCGCCACCGCAACGCGGCACGCCCCGCGCGGTGGTGCTCGCGCTCATTGCCCACGCGCTGCTGATCGCCGCCCTCACCTGGGGTGTGCGCTGGCGCAGCGAAGCCGACGACGGCGCGGTCGATGCCGAGCTGTGGTCGACCACGGTGATGCAGGCCGCCCCGCGCCTGTCGGTGCCGGAGCCGCCGGCCCCCGTGCCCGCACCACCGCCGCCCGCACCCGCGCCGCCCCCACCGCCTCCCCCGGCCGTCAAGCCGCCCGAGCCGGCGCCGGCGCCTGCGCCCGACATCGCGCTGGAGCGCGAGAAGAAGCTCAAGGAACAGAAAGCGCAAAAGGAGCGCGAGCTCGAGCAGCAGCGCCAGCAGCAACAAAAGAAGAAAGAGCTCGAGGCCAAGGAGCGCGCCGAAGACGAAGCCGAGCGCAAGAAAGAGCAGCAGAAGAAACTGGCCGACCAGAAGAAGCAGCAGGAAGCCGAGGCCAAGCAGGCCGAAGCGAAGAAGGCTGAAGCGGCCGCCAAGCAGGCGGCTGCCGACCGCGCCGCGACGCTCAAGCGGATGCAGGGCATGGCCGGTGCCAGCGGCAACGAAGACGCCAAGGGCAATGCCCTGCGCACCACCGGCCCGTCGAGTGGCTACGGCGCGCGCGTTAATGAAGCGGTACGGCCCAACATCACGTTCCGCGACCCCGAACTCGTGAACGGCAACCCGGTGGCCGAGTTCTTGGTGAACATGGCGCCTGACGGCACTATCGTCGGAATCAAGCTGACCAAGTCGAGTGGCCTGCCCGAGTGGGACGAAGCCGCCGAGCGCGGCCTTCGCAAGACCGACAAGCTGCCGCGCGACAACGACGGGCGCATCTTCCCGTCGCTCATCGTCACGCTCAAGCCCAAGCGCTGATCCAAGCGCTGGGGCCGCAATCACCCACATCGTGGGTGATTGCTAGCGACACCACCCGCTCGTTTAGGATCGTCAGCAACTCATTGTTGCTGGCGCTCCTGACATGGTCGACTCTTTCCCTGCCGTTCGCCTCCAAGACCTGACGCCGCTGCCCTACCAGCAGGCGCTGGCCGCTCACCTTCAGGCGAACGAACCCGAGGCCTGGCGCTGGGCCGCCTCCGCAGAAGCGCGCGAAGAACACACGGCCGCCATGCGCGCCGAGTTGCTGCGCAGCGCCTACCGCCTCGATGCGGAGGCGCACCCCGACCTGCATGCCGACGCCACCCTGGCCGCGCAGCGGCTGGGCGTCACCGCGCGCATCACGCTCTACCAGGCCCCGTCCAGCGACGGTGCGGCAATGAACGCCGCCATCTACGTCGTGCCGGGCAAGGCGCACATCGTTCTCTCGGGCCCGCTGCTCGAACGGCTGCAGGGCCCGGAGCGCCAGGCCGTGCTCGGCCACGAACTCGCGCACTATCTGCTGTGGGAGCGCGACGGCGGCAAGCACCACGTCGTCGACCGCCTGCTGCACGCCACGGCGGCCGACCCGCGCGCCGACGCGAGCCACCTGCAGGCCGCGCGGCGCCATGCGCTGTACACCGAGGCCTTTGCCGACCGCGGCGGCTGCGTGGCCTGCGGCGCGCTCGAACCCGCCGTGAGCGCGCTCATCAAGATCGAGACCGGCCTCACGCAGGTCAATGTGGCGAGCTACCTCGCGCAGGCCGAGGAGATCTGCGCCGACCCCCACAACAAGGCACTGCAGACGCGCGGCGTGAGCCACCCCGAGGTGTTCGTGCGCGCCCGCGCGCTGCGCCTGTGGACCGGCCGCGAGCACGATGCCGACGAATGGCTGGCTGCCGCGCTCGAAGGCCCGCTCGACCTGGCCACGCTCGACATGCTCGGTCAGCAGCGCGTGAGCGCCCTCACGCGCGCCACGCTCGCGCAGCTGCTGCAACGGCCCGTGCTGCAGTCGGAATCGCTGCTCGCGCATGCGCGCCGCTTCTTCCCCGATTTCGTGCCGCCCACGTCGGCGATGCCGCCACCCGAGCCCGCGCCCGCCGGCCTGCATGACTACCTGGCCAGCGTGCTGGTCGACTTCGTTGCCGCCGACCCCGAGATGGACGACGTCACCCTCGCCGCCGCGCTGGGCCTGGCCGATGCGCTCGACTGCGCCCAGCCCTTCGAACAGCGCGTGCTGAAAGACCTGGGCCTGTCCAAGCGCAACTTCACCCGCGTCAAACGCGACGCCGCCGCCTTGCTCGACAAGGCCGCCACCTCCCCGTCGTCTTCTTCGCAGGCTGCCGCCGCATGACCCTCGCTCCCGCCCCGCTCCTGCAACTGCTGGCCACCGCCGAGGCCCACGGCGGCCTGCAGACCGACGACGTGCTCAAGCTCGTGCTGCCGCTGCTGCGCGAGGTCTCGGCCCTGCACGAACTCGGCAACGTCGCCGCGCTCGGCAGCGCCTTCGCCTACCGCGTGACCGACGCGCCCGCCGAACCCGCGCTGGCGCTGGCCCAGCCCGACGGCACCGCGCCGCGCCGCCCCCCCGAGGCCATCGCGCCGCTCGAACAACCCGCCGCCTCCGTGCTGCGCGTGGTCGGCGAAACGCGACTGACCGTCGACGCCGAGGCCGGCGTCGCGCTCGAAAACCTCGCGGTCATGGCCGATGCCGGGCCCGACACCGTGCCCACGCGCCCCGTCTACCTGCCCGGCTACGCCGCATGGGAGCTGCGCCTGGGCCACCACGATGCGCTCGGCGACATCCTGTGCCTGGGCCAGGTGCTGGCCAGCCTGTCGTGCGGGCTCGACTTCACCGACAGCGACGACCTCACCCGCTTCGCCACGCACCGCGGCAACCTGTTCGAGCTGAACCGCCGGCTGCACCCCGTGGTGGCCGCCGTGATCTTCGAGATGACCGCGCTCGACCGCCACGAGCGCGCGCGCGACCTGCCCTCGGTCATCCGCCGCCTCGAGACCTACCGCGACCAGCCCGTCGACCTCGGCCTGGACCGCATCGCACCGGCCCGCGACGGCGCAGGCCAGCGCCGCCAGGCGATCCAGCTGCACCTGCGCGACCGCCTGTTCGACCTGTCGCGACGCAACCGCCTGCTGTACTTCAAGCCGACGCAGGCGCATGTGAATCTCACCGTCGCCAGCGTGCCGCTGGTGGTCGACCTGAACAGCATCCGCACCGACCAGCTGTGCGTGTGGGACGGCCGCTTTGCCGCCGACATCGCCAGCTGCGACCCCGTGCCGCTGGCGCGCTGGCTGCGTTTCGAAGACCAGCCCTACCTGCCCGGCGCACTCGACCGCCTCCTGCAGGAGGCGCGGCGCGACCGGGCCGAGTACGGCTTCTCGCAGCTGTCGCTGGTGGTGGCCTTCCTGCGCTGGCACAACCTCAAGGAGGGCGAGGCCGAACGCGCCGAGCGTATCGCCTCGCCGCTGCTGATGCTGCCGGTGGAGCTGACACGCAAGAAAGGCGTGCGCGACCAGTACCTGCTCGAAGCCTCCGCCAGCGAGGCGCAGGTGAACCCCACGCTGCGCCACCACCTGCGCCAGCTCTACGGCATCGCGCTGCCCGAGACGGTGGACCTGCGCGAAACCTCGCTCGAACAGTTCCACGCGCAGCTGTCGGCACAGATCGCGCAGAGCGAGCCCGGCGTGCAGCTGCGGCTCGTGAAGCAGCCCGAGATTGCCGTGATGCACCAGCGCGCGCGCCAGCGGCTCGAACAGTTCAAGCGCCGCACCCGCGTGCGCTCGCCCTCGGCGGTGCCGGTGGCCTCGCAAGACTTCAGCTACGCACAGGACGACTTCCGCCCGCGCGGGCTGCAGCTGTTCCATGCGCGCGTGCGCCCCGTGCCGCTGCCGGTGCGCGAGGCCGTCGGCGGCGCGCCGCAGCCGCGCGCACCGCAGATGGCTGCCACCGTCGCCGATGACACCGAGCGCAAGACCTTCGCACTGCGCGACAGCAGCGGCAACCCCTACCAGTGGGACATCGACCTCACGGCCGTGACGCTGGGCAACTTCAACCATCGCAAGATGTCGCTGGTGCGCGACTACTCGGGGCTGGCCGAATCCGACCTGGCCAGCGAAGCCTTCGACCGCGTGTTCTCGCTGCAGCCGCGCCGTGTCGACGCCGAGACGCCGCCCGCGCTGCCGCTGGCCGACCAGTGGCCCGTGGTGCAGGCCGACGCCACGCAGACCGCCGCGGTGGCGCTGGCGCGCACCGGCACCAGCTACATCATCCAGGGCCCGCCGGGCACGGGGAAGTCGCAGACCATCACCAACCTGATCGCCGACTACGTGGGCCGCGGCCAGCGCGTGCTGTTCGTCTGCGAGAAGCGACGCCGCCATGCACGACGTGCCCGAACACATCGCGGTGACGCTGCGCGAACTGCTCTCGCGGCTCGTGGCGCTCAAGGCCGGCGACCCGTCGCTCACGCCGGTGCAGGCCGAAGCATTGCCCGCCTTCGCGGCCTGGCGCCGGCATGCGGAGCTGGTGTCGCGCCTGCACCTGGCCGTGACCGAAAGCCTGGGCGCGCCCAGCTTCGCGCAGCATGTGTTCGCGCAGCTCGCGCCGTCGCTGCTCGCGCAGGAGAAGCCACTGGCGCGGCTGGTCGAACGCAGCGAACGCGCCATCGACCTCAGTGCCCCCTGCCGCGATGCGCTCGTCGACGCCTGGCCGCCGCTGGCCGAGGCCGGCGTGCTGTGGCGCGATGCGCTGGCCGTCGTGGCCGATGCGCGCAGCGTCGCCTCGCTGGCCGCGCGCGGCCAGCTGGCGCTGCTCGACGCCGCGCACCCGAGCAGCCTCGCGCTCGGCGCCGCGTTGAACGACAAGCGCACGCTGCAGCAGGCGCTCGACGCGCAGCTGCAGCGCACCGCCCACTGGCGCGACAAGCTCTCGCCCGGCGACACCGAAGCCGCGCTCGCGCAGGCCCGCACGCAGCAAGGTTCGCTGCTGCGCTGGCTGCAGCCCTCGTGGTGGCGCCTGTCGGGCGAACTCAAGCGCCGCTACGACTTCGCCGCGCATGCCGTGCGCCCGCAGCCCAGCCAGATCCTCGAAGACCTGCGCGCCGAACAAGCCGCGCATGCTGCGTTGAAACAGCAGATGACACGCATCGAAGCCGACTACGGCTGCACCGACGCCGACGCCTTCGCGCAGCAGCTGCAGACGATGCGAGGCATCGACGGCGGCGCCGGCCTGCGCGCGGCCTTCCAGGCCCACCTGCGCACCGACGCGGCGCGCCGCAGCGTCGAACAGCTCGTCGCCGCCGCACCGCGCGTCGACACGCTCGACGCCCTCTGGCACGACCTGCTGCACGATGCCGGCGCGCAACCGCTGGACGCGCTCGACGCGCTGGCCCGCACGCTGCGCGACCAGGCCGATGCGCTGCCGTCGGTGCTGCAGCCGCTGCAGGAGCTGGCCGACGCCGACCCGGCCGTGGCCGCCGCGCTGCGCACCTTGCCGCTGCCGCCCGAGGCCATCGAGTACGCCGTCGCGCGCGAAGGGCTGGAGCGGGTCTACCGCACCGAGCGCTGGCTGCCGCGCTTCGACGGCGCCACGCTCGCGCGCCATGCGCAGCGCCTGGGCGAAGGCGAACGCAAGCTGCTCGAACGCAACGCACGCACGCTCGCCGCCGCGGTGCGCCAGCGCTTCCGCGACCATGTGCAGAAGAGCGCGCTGCCCGCCAGCCAGCTCGACGCCGACGGCAAGGTCTTCAAGAAGAGCTACAACGCGGGCCGCCGCGAGCTCGAGCACGAGTTCGGCAAGACCATGCGCTACAAGGCGATCCGCGAACTCGCCAGCGGCGACACCGGCCGTGTGGTGCGCGACATGAAACCGATCTGGCTCATGAGCCCGCTGTCGGTGTCCGACACGCTGCCGCTCGCGGCCGACCTGTTCGACGTCGTGATCTTCGACGAGGCCAGCCAGATCCCGGTCGAAGAAGCCGTGCCCGCGCTGTACCGCGCGCCGCAGATCATCGTGGTGGGCGACGAGATGCAGCTGCCGCCGACCAGCTTCTTCTCCTCGGGCCGCGATGCCGAGGAAGACACCGTCACCGTCGAAGGCGACGATGCAGACAACGGCGAAGAAGCCGAACGCATCGCCGTGGTGCTCGACGCCGACAGCCTGCTGAACCAGGGCGCGCGCAACCTGCCGGCCACGCTGCTGGCCTGGCACTACCGCAGCCGCTACGAATCGCTCATCGGCTTTTCGAACGCGGCCTTCTACGCGGGCAACCTGTACACCATTCCCGACCGCAGCCTGCCCGCGCCCGAACGCGGCGAGATCGTGGTGCAGTCGCGCAGCCCGACCGACGAGTCCGTGAAGGCGCAGGTCGACGCCCTGCTCTCGCGCGCCATCAGCTTCCACCGCGTGGCCGACGCCGTGTACGAGAACCGCATCAACGACGGTGAGGCGCGCCACATCGCGCAGCTGGTGCGCGAGCTGCTCCAGCGCGAGACCGGGCGCAGCCTGGGCATCGTTGCGTTCTCCGAAGCGCAACAGGGCGAGATCGAGGAAGAGCTGAACGCGCTCGGCGCGGTCGATGCCGACTTTGCGGCGCGGCTCGAGGCCGAATACGTGCGCGAGGAAGACGACCAGTTCTGCGGCCTCTTCATCAAGAACCTGGAGAACGTGCAGGGCGACGAGCGCGACATCATCATCCTCAGCATCTGCTACGGCCCCAACCCCGAGGGCCGCATGCTGATGAACTTCGGCCCCATCAACCAGCGTGGCGGCGAGAAGCGCCTGAACGTGATCTTCAGCCGCGCCAAGCACCACATGGCGGTGGTCTCGACCATCCGCCACGAGGCGATCACCAACGACCACAACGAAGGCGCGGCGGCGCTGAAGAACTTCCTGCGCTATGCCGAATGCCTGTCACGCGGCGACGAGGACACGGCGCGGCGCGTGCTCGAAGGCATGAACCCGCTCGCGCGCGGCCACGTGACGCGGCAGGCGCGCACGGACGACGTCACGGCGCAGATCGCGCAGGCGCTGCGCGCACGCGGCCATGCGGTGGACGAACAGGTGGGTCAGTCGCGTTTTCGCTGCGACCTCGCGGTGCGCGCATCGGGCCAGGGGCACTATGCGCTGGGCATCTTGGTGGACGGCGCGGCGCAGGACGGCCACCGCCACAACGTGCTGGAGCGCTATGTGTCGCGCCCGCGCATCCTCGATGCTTTCGGCTGGCAGGTGATGCAGGTGCTGGCCAAGGACTGGCTGCACGCCCCCGAGGCCGTGCTCGACCAGGTCGAGCAGGCGCTCGGGAAAAAGGCCGGGGTCAGCGCAGGACGCTGATGACGCGCTTCACGTCGAGCTCGGTCTTGCCGGTGAGCCGGTCCTTGTCGAACTCGCCGCTGAGCTCGACGCGCACCTTGTCGTCGATCTTCACGCCCGGCGGGAAGTACTTGGCGTCGATCTCGACCTTGATGCGGCCCGTGTCGTCGGCGAAGGTGTAGTGCTCGCCGCCATCGTGCGAGACGATGAAGCCGCGCACCGTGGCGTGCTGGTCGTCCTGGCCGGTTTCGAGCAACTGCTTGACCGTCAGGTTCGGCACCGACGTCGGGCCGGCGTACTGGGCCCAGGCCGCGGCGATGGGCAGCGCCACGCCGAAGGTCAATGCGGTGGTCTTGAGGATCTTCTTGAAATGCATGCGGTCGTTTCTCCTGTGAGTGGCCCAAGGCCAGGTTGCTACAACAGATGGACCGCGCACAGGCGCCGGGGTTCCCCAAGCGCGCGCGGTCCGATCAATCGTAGATGACCTGCGCCTTGCCGGCATCGGCCTGCGCGGTCCAGCTCGCAAGCGCCGCATCGGTCGGGAAGAACTTGGCGCGCTCGCCCAGTTGCAGCTCGACCTGCGCCCCGCCCCGCGCCATCGACAGGCGCACGGGCAGGCCGTGCACGAGGTCGCCGACCTCGGTCTGCTCGGTGCGCGCCGGAAAGTCTTTCAGCAGGCGCGCGATCTCGGGCACCTTGCCGTTGACCGCCACGCGCAGGAACTTGCCGAAGCGGCAGCGCGCCGAGGCCAGGTCCCAGACCTGCTGCACCTGGAAGCGCGCCTCGAAGCCACCGCGTGCGGGCTGCAGCTTGCCGCTCACGATGACGAGCTCGTCGTCCTTCAGCGTGTTGCGGTTGGCGTTGATGAGCGCCTCGTCGGCCGTGGCGTCGATCGACTCCGACTTGTCGTCGAGCTTGAAGATCGCCAGCCGGCCGCGCTGGCCGTTGATGACGCGGAAGTCGCTCACGATGCCGGCAATGACCTGCGGGTCGCGGCTGTCGAGCAGGTCGCCGATCTCGCGCTTGCAGAAGCGCCGCACCTCGTGCGCCACCTCGTCGAACAGGTGGCCCGACAGGTAGAAGCCAACGGCGGTTTTCTCGAAGGTCAGGCGCTCTTTCACGCCCCAGGGCGTGGCGTCGACGAGGTCGGGCTCCTGCGTGGCCGAGCCGTGTTCGCAGTCGCCGAAGATGTCGACCTGCGACGCATTGGCCGCCGTGGCGTTGGCGAACTCGAAGGCGCGGTCGACCGAGGCAATGAGCGACGCGCGGTTCTGCTGGATGGCGTCGAACGCGCCGGCCTTGATGAGCGCTTCGACCGTGCGCTTGTTGATGCGCTGGCGGTCGATGCGCACGCAGAAGTCGTACAGGCTCTTGAACGGCCCGCCCTCTTCGCGCGCCCGCACCACGGCCTCGACCGCGAGCTGGCCCGTGCCCTTCACGGCGCCCAGGCCGTAGCGAATGATCTTGTTGGTGACCGGCTCGAAGCGGTAGTTGCCGCGGTTCACGTCCGGCGGCTCGAAGGTGATGTTGAAGTTTTTCTGGGCGTCTTCGAACAAGAGCTTGAGCTTGTCCGTGTCGTCCATTTCCACGGTCATATTGGCGCAGAAGAACTCGGCCGTGTAATGGACCTTGAGCCAGCCCGTGTGGTACGCCAGCAGCGAGTAGGCGGCGGCGTGCGACTTGTTGAAGCCGTAGCCCGCGAACTTCTCCATCAAGTCGAAGATTTCGTCGGCCTTGTCCTGCACGATGCCGTGCGTGGCCAGGGCGCCCGCGCGGAATTTCTCGCGGTGCTCGGCCATTTCCTCGAGCTTCTTCTTGCCCATCGCGCGGCGCAGCAAGTCGGCGCCGCCGAGCGAGTAGCCGCCCAGGATCTGCGCGGTCTGCATCACCTGCTCCTGGTAGACCATGATCCCGTAGGTCTCGGAGAGCATTTCGGCGACGGCCGGGTGCGGGTACTCCACGTCTTCGCGGCCGTGCTTGCGCGCCACGAAGCTGGGAATCAGGTCCATCGGGCCCGGGCGGTACAGCGCGTTCAGCGCGATCAGGTCTTCCAGGCGCGTGGGCCGCGCATCTTTCAGCATGCCCTGCATGCCGCGCGATTCAAACTGGAACACGGCCTCGGTCTTGCCGTCGGAGAACAGGCGGTAGGTCGGCCCGTCGTTCAGCGGGATGTTCTCGAACGCGAAGTTCTCCTGGCCCTTGTGGCGCTTCATGATGAACTCGCGCGCAATCTCCAGGATGGTGAGCGTCGCAAGACCCAGGAAGTCGAACTTCACGAGGCCGATGGCTTC
This sequence comes from Variovorax sp. EBFNA2, assembly GCF_033802765.1. Taxonomy (NCBI): domain Bacteria; kingdom Pseudomonadati; phylum Pseudomonadota; class Betaproteobacteria; order Burkholderiales; family Comamonadaceae; genus Variovorax; species Variovorax sp. EBFNA2. The sequence goes on along the minus strand of NZ_CP138496.1, from coordinate 2,851,240 downwards.
GACGTCGTCCTTGTCGTACTGGCTCACGGCCGATTCGCTGCCGGGCTGCTGGTACAGCGGGCAGAAGTCGGTGAGCTTGCCCGGCGCAATGAGCACGCCGCCGGCGTGCATGCCGATGTTGCGGGTCATGCCTTCGAGCTTCTGCGCGAGCTCGACCAGCATGCGGACTTCTTCTTCCTTCTCGATGCGCTCCGCCAGCTGCGGCTCCATCTCGATGGCGTAGTTGTTCTTGTCGCCCTCGATCTTGGTCGCGGGCGGATATTGCAGCGTGACCGACATGCCCGGCTTGTTCGGAATCAGCTTGCTGATGCCGTCGCAGAACATGTAGCTCATGTCGAGCACGCGGCCCACGTCGCGGATGGCCGCGCGCGCGGCCATGGTGCCGAAGGTGGCGATCTGGCTCACGGCGTTGCGGCCGTACTTGTCCTTCACGTAGTCGATCACGCGGTCCCGGTTGCCCTGGCAGAAGTCGATGTCGAAGTCGGGCATCGAGACGCGTTCGGGGTTCAGGAAACGTTCGAACAGCAGCTTGTATTCGAGCGGGTCGAGGTCGGTGATCTTCAGCGCGTAGGCCACGAGCGAGCCCGCACCCGAGCCCCGGCCCGGGCCCACGGGACAGCCGTTTTCCTTGGCCCACTTGATGAAGTCGCCCACGATCAGGAAGTAGCCGGGGAAGCCCATGTTCAGGATCGTGTTGATCTCGAACTCCAGGCGCTCCACATAACGCGGCCGTTCGGCATCGCGCCTGGCTTCGTCGGGGTACAGGTGCTTCAGCCGCACCTCGAGGCCCTCGAACGATTCCTGGCGGAAGAACTCGTCGATCGGCATGCGCACGCCTTCGGCAATGAAGGGCGTCGGGAAATCGGGCAGCTGCGGTTTGCCGAGCACCAGCGTGAGGTTGCAGCGCTTGGCGATCTCGACCGTGTTGGCCAGCGCGCTGGGCACGTCGGCGAACAGCGCCTGCATCTCGGCGCTCGACTTGAAATACTGCTCTTCGGTGAACTTGCGCACGCGGCGCGGGTTGCCCAGAATTTCGCCTTCGGAAATGCACACGCGCGCCTCGTGCGCTTCGTAGTCCTGGCGTTCGGCGAACTGCACCGGGTGCGTGGCGACCACCGGCAGCTTCAGGCGGGCCGCGAGCTTCACCGCGGCAATCACGTGCGGCTCGTCTTCGGGGCGGCCGGCGCGTTGCAGCTCGATGTAGAAACGGTGAGGGAACATGCCCGCAAGCTGCAGCGCCAGTTCGGCGGCGCGCTCTTCCTGGCCTTGCAGCAGCGGCTGGCCCAGCGGCCCGGCCTGTGCGCCCGACAGCGCGATCAGGCCGCCCTGCAGCTCCTGCAGCCATTCGAGCTTGCAGGCCGCCTGCGACTGGCCGCGGCTCACGTTCTGCGTCCAGGCGCGGGCCAGCAGCTCCGACAGGTTGAGGTAGCCCTCGGTGCTCTGCACCAGCAGGATGAGGCGGGTCAACGCGCCGGGCTCCTTGCCCAGCCCGTCGATGAAGATTTCAGCGCCGATGACGGGCTTGACGCCCTTGCCCCGGCCCTGCTTGTAGAACTTGACCGCCCCGAACAGGTTGTTCAGGTCGGTGATGGCCAATGCGGGCTGCTTGTCGGCAGCGGCGGCCTTGATGACTTCGTCGATTCGATTCGTGCCATCGACGACGGAAAACTCGGTGTGCAGACGCAGGTGAACAAACATCCGTCGATTGTAGGAAGCGCCACCCCACGATGTGGTGCGGTCATCCCTACAATCCCGCCCCGTGCAAGAGATTTTGAATATCGCCGCCTACAAGTTCGTGGGCATCAACGACAGCCCCGTGCTGCGTGAGACCCTGCGCGACCGCGCGCAGGCCCTGGGCCTCATGGGCACCATCCTGCTGGCGCCCGAAGGTATCAACCTGTTTCTGGCGGGGCCGGCGCCGGCCATCCATGCCTTCCTGGCCGACCTGCGCGCCGATGCGCGCTTTGCCGACCTCGAAACCAAGGAAAGCTGGTCGGCCACGCAGCCCTTCCGGCGCATGCTGGTGAAGCTCAAGCGCGAGATCATCCGCATGGATCACCCCGCCATCCAGCCCGCCGCCGGCCGTGCGCCCGGCGTGGACGCGCCCACGCTCAAGCGCTGGCTCGACCAGGGCCACGACGACGAAGGCCGCGAGATCGTGATGCTCGACACGCGCAACGACTTCGAAGTCGACGAAGGCACCTTCGACGGCGCGATCGACTGGCGCATCACCAAGTTCACCGAATTTCCGCCCGCACTGAAGGCGCACCGCGCCGACTTCGAAGGCAAGACCGTGGTGAGCTTCTGCACCGGAGGCATCCGCTGCGAGAAGGCCGCCATCCTCATGCGCGAGGAAGGCGTGGAACACGTGCTGCAGCTCGAAGGCGGCATCCTCAAGTACTTCGAGGACGTCGGCGGCGCGCACTACCACGGCGACTGCTTCGTGTTCGACGGCCGCCGGGCCCTGGCGCCCGACCTCAGCGCGCGCGCCTCCGATGCCAGCGCCCGGGCCTCGGAAGACCCGGACATCGGCATCAAGCAATAGGCAACGCGCGCGGGCTCAGACCGGCGTGGTGCCGACGTCGGGCTCGCGCACGCCGAAGGGCTTGCCCGGCAGCGGAATGAACTCGGTCTCGCCGGGCACCTGGCCCATGCGCTGCGCGGCCCAGTCGCCGCCGGCCTCGAGAATGCGTTCGCGCCGGCTCGAAACGAAATTCCAGGTGATGTAGCGCGGGCCATCGAGCGGCTCGCCGCCGATCACCATGAGGCGCACCGCCGTGTCGGCCGTGAACACCGCGCCCTGCCCGTCGGGCAGCACCGCCATCGTGTGGGCGGGCGCCGGTTCGCCGTTCACCTGCGCGTCGGCATCGACCATGTAAACCGCCAGTTCGGGCGCCAGCGCGGGCAGCTCGAAACGGCCGCCGGCCGGCAGCGCGATGTCCAGGTAGACCGTCTGCGCCAGCGTCTTCACCGGCGAGCGCACGCCGAAGGCTTCGCCCACCAGCACGCGCACCGGCACGCCCTGCACCGTGAGCTCGGGAATCGCCTCTGCCGGCGTGTGCTCGAAGCTGGGCTCGACCTCTTCATGCGCCTGCGGCAGCGCGGCCCACAGCTGCAGGCCGTGGTTCACGTAGGTGTCGGCCAGCAGGCGCTCGGGCTTGCGCTCGGAGTGCACGATGCCGCGCCCCGCGGTCATCCAGTTGATGGCGCCCGGCAGGATTTCCTGCACGCTGCCGAGGCTGTCGCGGTGCATCATCGCGCCGTCGAACAGGTAGGTGACCGTCGACAGGCCGATGTGCGGATGCGGTCGCACGTCGTGCGCGTTGCCGGGCTGCTCGGTGGCCGGACCGAAGTGGTCGAAGAACACGAAGGGCCCGACCGAGCGGCGCTGCGCCGCCGGCAGCACGCGGCGCACGTTGAAGCCACCGCCCAGGTCCTTGTCGTGGGGCCGCAGCAGTTGGATTTGGGGGATGGGTTCGGTCATCGTGGGGTCCTTGGGTCGGGATTCGTGGGGAGCTTTATGCGCGCGATCTTGCCACCGTGCCGATGCGCTCGCCGAAGGCACGTGCCGTCTCGAGATCGCCCTTCGGCATCTCGGCCGGGCTCGCGTCCGAAGGCGATTGCGTGAGCAGGCCGCCGTAGCCGCCGACGTAGTTCATCGCGTCGCGCGTGGCCGCCTTGTTGTTGGTCGGCAGGATGCCCATGCTGACCCAGATGCCGCTGTGCTGCATCGCCAGCGTCCACAGGTAGGTCATGGTCGTGACCTTGTCGCCGTTCATCGTGGCGCTGTTGGTGAAGCCGGCGAAGAGCTTGTCTTTCCAGCCTTGCGTGTACCAGACCTTCGACGACGCATCGGCGAATTTCTTGAACTGCCAGCTCACGCCGCCCATGTAGGTCGGCGAGCCGAAGATGATCGCGTCGGCCGCGGCCAGCGTTTCCCAGCCATCGGCCGGCAGGTTGCCGTCGGCGTCGATGGCGAGCAGTTGCGCGCCCGCGCCATCGGCCACGGCCTGGGCCACGCGCTGGGTGTGGCCGTAGCCGGAATGGAAGACAACGACGATGTTTGCCATAACGAGTTTCCTCAAAGAAGCGATGGAGTCGGAAGGCCGCGCCCACACGGTGTGCGCGGCCTGAGGGGAACGAGCTTACTTTTTATCGATGCTGAAGCGGCCGGCACCGAAGGCGGCGAAAGCCAGCAGGCCGCCTGCAATGGCGATGTTCTTGAAGAACATCAGCTGGTTCACGAAGGCCTTGTCGGCGGGCATGGCCCAGTAGTTGTGGAACATCACGGCCGCGACCACGGTGAAGATCGCCAGCACGATCGCCGACACCCGCGTCTTGAAGCCGGCCAGCAGCAGCAGGCCGAGCCCCAGTTCCACGACGATCGCGATGACCGCCGCCACCTGCGGCAGCGGTGCGCCCACCGAGGAGATGTACCCCACGGTGCCGGCAAAGCCCATGAGCTTGCCGAAGCCGGCGGGGATGAAGAGCGCAGCGAGCAGCACGCGGCCGATGAGTGCCAGCGTGTCCTGGGCGGCGTTGGGGGTGGTGCTTGTGGTGGTAGTGGTGGAAATGGCCATGGTGAAACTCCTCGTTGGTTGTTGAAGCGAAAGAAACAAAGAAAAGAAAAAAGACGCCGTCTCAGGCCGTCAGGTCGAACACCAGCACTTCGGCATCGATGCCGGCGCCGAGCGTGAGTTGCGATTCGCCTTCGAGCATCGCGGCGTCGCCGCCCGAAAGCTTCTGGCCGTTGACTTCGAGTTCGCCGCGCACCAGGTGCACGTAGCTCTTGCGTTGCGGGTCGAGCGCCAGGCTCGCGGTCTCGCTGCCGTCGAACAGGCCGGCGAACAGGCGGGCGTCGGCGTTCACCGTCACCGAGCCGTCGTGGCCGTCGGGCGAAGCGACCAGGCGCAGGGTGCCGCGCTTCTCGGCGTCGCTGAACTGCTTCTGCTCGTAGCCGGGGGCAATGCCGCGCTCCTTGGGCTCGATCCAGATCTGCAGGAAGTGCGTGGTCTCGTCGGCCTTGTGGTTGAACTCGCTGTGCATCACGCCGCGCCCCGCGCTCATGCGCTGCACATCACCCGGCGGAATGGATTCGATGTTGCCCATGCTGTCCTTGTGCGCGAGTTCGCCCGAGAGCACGTAGCTGATGATCTCCATGTCGCGGTGGCCGTGGGTGCCGAAGCCGGCGCCCGCCGCCACGCGGTCTTCGTTGATCACCCGCAGGTTGCCGAAGCCCATGAAGGCCGGATCGTAGTAACCGGCGAAGGAAAAGCTGTGGAACGAGCGCAGCCAGCCATGGTCGGCATAACCGCGTTCCTGAGATTTGCGTACTTTCAACATGTCGAACTCCTTGTTGCCCCACCCGGTTCGGGCACCGGGGCTTTCGTCGTGGGCCGCGCCGGATGCGCAGCGGATGAGAAGAATTTTGGGCTTCCATCCCCCTCTGAAAGACGCCCGGTTTTGATGGCATCATTCAAATTATTTGAATGATGGAGCCCACCCCATGTCCAGCGCCCGAGACGTACTGACCCCCGACGCGCTGGCCATGCTGCAGACGGTGGTGGCCGCCGGCAGCTTTGCCGCCGCCGCGCGCGCACTCGGCGTCGTGCCCAGCGCGCTGAGCTACCGCGTGCGCCAGATCGAAGACGCGCTCGATGTGCTGCTGTTCGATCGCAGCGCGCGCCAGGCCCGCCTCACCGAGGCCGGCGCCGAACTGCTGCGCGAGGCCGCGCGCCTGCTCGGCGAGATCGACGCCGTCGCCAACCGCGTGAAGCGCGTGGCCACCGGCTGGGAGCCGATGCTGACCATCGCGGTCGACAGCGTGATCGCACGCGACCCATTGCTCGACCTGTGCACCGCCTTCTTCGCGCTCGACCCGCCCACGCGCCTGAAGCTGCGCGACGAAACGCTGCTCGGCACCATCGAGGCGCTGACCAGCGGCGAGGCCGACCTGGCGATCGGTGCGGTGCTCGATGCCGCGAGCCTGGCCTTCACCGCCACCGGCATCCGCAGCCGCCTCATCGGCGAGCTGTGCTTCGTGTTCGCCGTGGCGCCGCACCACCCGCTCGCGCGGCTGCCGCAGCCGATCAGCGACGCGGTGCTGCGCCAGCACCGCGCGGTGGCCGCGGCCGACTCGGTGCGCAGCGGGCCGAGCATGACGGTGAACCTCGTCGGCGGACAGGACGTGCTCACCGTGCCCAGCATGCAGGCCAAGATCGCCGCGCAACTGCACGGCCTGGGTGGCGGCTTCTTGCCCGAGCCGATGGCGCGGCCCTACATCGAGGCCGGCCACCTCGTCGAGTTGAAGACCGAGCGCCAGCCGCCGCTGGGCTCCATGCATTGCGCGTGGCGCGTGCGCAGTGCGGGTAAGCCGGGGCGCGCGCTCGAATGGTGGCTCGCGCAGTTCGAACACGAGGGCACGCGCAAGGCGTTGCTCGAACGGCACCGCGGCCGTTGAACGCCACGCGATGAGGGCTGCATAAGGGTCGCCCCCAGCCCGGCGGCGCGCACAGACCGAGGTAGAGTGTGCACGGCCTCCTCCGTCATCACCCTGTCAAAAGAAAAGAGTCCGCCATGCCCAAAGCCAAAGCCCGCGCCACCGCCGACCGCCACCGAACTCCCGCCGCCGCCCGCCACTACGCCGTCATCGGCGCCGGCATTGCCGGCGTGGCCTGCGCCCGCACGCTGATGCAGGCCGGGCACCGTGTGACGGTGTTCGAACGCGAGGCCACGCCGGGCGGGCGGATGGCGAGCATCGACACTGCCTTCGGCCGCTTCGACAGCGGCGCCCAATACTTCACCGTGCGCGATCCGCGCTTTGCAAAGGTGCTGGCCACCACGCCTGCGCTGTGCCGCCCCTGGAGCGCCAACCTCGTGCGCGTGCTCGACGCCCATGGCCGCGTGGCCGAAGCGGCGTTGCCCTCGCTGGAGCCGCACTGGGTCGCCCAGCCCGGCATGGACGCGCTCGTGGCCCACTGGGCCGCGCCGCTCGGCGAGCACCTCGTCACCGGCACCCAGGTCACCCGCATCGAGCCCGACGCGCTCGACGCCACCCGTTGGCAGCTGCGCACCGCCGGCGCCGACGATTCGCAGCACGTGTACTCCGGCTTCGACGCCGTGCTGCTGGCCGTGCCGCCCGCGCGCACCCGCGAACTGCTGGGCGACGGCGAACGCTCGGCCACGCTGAGCCGCAAGATCGACCGCGTGCGCATCGCGCCCTGCTGGGCACTGATGATCGCGTTCCCCCAGGCCAACCAGGCCACCATGTCGCACCTCGGCCCGCAATGGAACGTGGCGCGCAGCACCCACCACCGCGTGGCGTGGCTGGCGCGCGAATCGTCCAAGCCCGGCCGCGAACGCGTCGAACGCTGGACCCTGCAAGCCAGCGCCACCTGGTCGGAAGAACACCTGCGCGACACGCCCGCGCGCATCGAAGCCAAGCTGCTGCGCGCCTTCTCGGAAATCACCGGCATCCACGCCACGCCCAGCCATGCGCAGGCGCGCTGCTGGCCCGAAGCGCAGACGCAGGTGCCGGTCGGCCAGACCCACCTGTGGGACGCCAAGGCGCGCATCGGCATCGCGGGTGACTGGTGCATCGGGCATCGCGTCGAAGACGGCTTTGTTTCGGGCCTCTCGCTGGCCCTCGCCGTTCTCTAAGTCCTCCAGGAAAGGATGCGCGCCACCGGCCGCTTCGCGCCCTCGCCCACCGGCCCGCTGCACGCCGGCTCGCTGGTGGCCGCGCTCGCGAGCTGGCTCGATGTGCGCGCGCGCGGCGACCGGGCGCGCTGGCTGATCCGCATCGAGGACGCCGACACCGAGCGCTGCCTGCCCGGCATGGGCGAGCACATCCTGCGGCAGCTCGCCGACTGCGCCCTGCTCCCCGATGAACCGCCCGAGTGGCAGACGAAGCGCACCGCGCACTACGAGGCGGCGCTGGCCGCGCTGCAGACGCGCGGCCTCGCCTACCCCTGCGGCTGCTCGCGCAAGGACATCGACCTCGCCCTGGCCCGGCTCGGCCATGCGCACGAACGCCATGGTGAGCGCGTCTACCCCGGCACCTGCCGCGACGGCCTGCATGGCAAGCCCGCGCGCGCCTGGCGCTTTGCCGCACACCACATGCCGGCCGGCGATCTGCACTGGAGCGACCGCCGCCTCGGCCCACAGCAGCAGGACGTGCAGCGCGAGGTCGGCGACTTCGTGCTGCGCCGCGCCGACGGCCCCTGGGCGTACCAGCTCGCCGTGGTGGTCGACGACGCCGACCAAGGCGTGACCGACGTGGTGCGCGGCGAAGACCTGGCCGACAACACGGCACGTCAGATCCTGCTGCAGCAGGCGCTCGGCCTGCCCACGCCGAGCTACCTGCACACGCCGCTGGTGCGCGGCGCCGACGGCGACAAGCTCTCCAAGCAGAACGGCGCCACGGCCATCGACACGGCCACGCCGCAAGCCGCGCTGGCCGCGCTCGATACCGCCGCCCGCGCCCTCGGCCTGCGCCCCACGGCAGCCGACCACTGCACCGCCGCACTGGCCGCTTGGGTGCCCGAATGGCGCGATCTCTACAATTCGCGGCCCTCATGAACATTCCCGACACCGTGTCCAACGACCTCCCGCCCGTGCCTCCTGAAGACGATGCCACCGACGGCAAGCCGCATCCGCTGCACCGCCGCCTCAAGAGCTTCGTGAAGCGCGCCGGCCGCACCACCGACGGCCAGGCCCGTGCCTTCGCCGAGCTGGGTCCGCTGTTCCTCATTCCCTACACGCCCGAGCCGCTCGACCTGACGGCGGCCTTCGGCGGCCGCGCCGGCCCGACGGTGCTGGAGATCGGCTTCGGCATGGGCGAGGCCACGGCGCACATCGCCACCGTGCTGCCCGAGACCAATTTCCTGTGCTGCGAAGTGCACGAGCCCGGCGTGGGCGCGCTGCTCAAGCGCATCGGCGAGCAGTCGATCTCGAACATCCGCATCTGCGCGCACGACGCCGTCGACGTGCTCGACCACATGCTGCAGCCCTCCACGCTGGCCGGCGTGCATGTGTTCTTTCCCGACCCGTGGCACAAGAAGCGCCACAACAAGCGCCGGCTGATCCAGCCCGAGTTCGTGACCAAGCTGGCGCAGCACCTGCGCCCCGGTGGCTACATCCACTGCGCCACCGACTGGCAGCCCTACGCCGAGCAGATGCTCGAAGTGCTGGGCGCCGAGCCGTTGCTGCGCAACACCGCGCCGGACACCGGCTATGCGGACAAGCCGGCGTATCGCCCGCTCACCAAGTTCGAGAACCGCGGCCTCAAGCTGGGCCACGGCGTGTGGGACCTGGTGTTCGAAAAACGCGCCTGAGCGCGCGTCATCTCCCCCAGCTCACTCGAGCTGAAAGCGGAACGGCAGCCGCATCGCGCCGCGCACCGCGCGCCCGTCCGCCGTGCGCGCCGGGTCGAAGCGCCACTCCTTGATCGCATCGGTCGCCGCCCGCGACAGCAGCGGGTGCGGCGAGCGTTCGACGCGGATGTCTTCGGGCTTGCCGTCCACGCTGACGAAGAAGGTGGTGACCACCACGCCCTGGATGCCGTCTTCCGCCAGTGCGGACGGGTACTTCGGATAGCGGCGCTGGCGGATCACCGGCTCCTTCACGACCGCGTCCGCCGCAACGCGCGGATCGGCGCGCGGGGCCGCCATGAGGGTCGGCCCCGACGGCAATGCCATCGGCGGCCCCGCCAGTGGCAGCGGTGGCGGCTCGATCATCGATGGCGGCGGCAAAGGCGGCGGGTCGATCATCGGTTGCGGCGGCAGCGGCGCAGCCACGGGCACGACGACCTCCGGCGCGGGCAGCGCCTTTTCCACCACCTCCGATGGGGGCGACACAACGCAACCGGCGAGCACCACGCACACCCCTCCCAAAACCCAGGACATGTTCAAGTTCATAAGGGCAATTCTGGAGCACCCGCGCCTTCCGTCCTGGCCTCGAAATTGCTACACTTTTTTACTATTGTTAGCAAAAGGTAGCCAATGAACGCGTCTCGCAGGACATGGCTGGGCAAGGCCTCCGCAGCGCTGCTTCTGGGAAGCGGCCTCGGCATCACCCGTCCCTTGCTGGCACAGACGACGCCGCGCCCCGCAGCCGGCGCAGCCCGCGTCGTCCTGCTCGGCCAGTCGGTGCCGCTCACCGGCAGCGCCAACGAGATCGGCAACGCCTTCGCGGCCGGCAGCCGCCTTGCCGTGAGCGACTTCAACACGCGCAACGCCGCCACGGGCTTGCAGCTGAAACTGCTGCAGCTGGACGACGGCTACGACGCCGCACGCGCCACCACCAACGCACGCACGCTGCTCGGCGCGAACAAGGCCGACATGCTGTTCGGCTTTGTCGGCACCGCCAGCAGCGAGGCTGGCGCCAAGGTCGCCACGCAGCAGGGCAGCCTGCTCTTTGCGCCCTTCGCCGCGTCCGACGCGCTGCGCGGCCCCGAGCATCCGAACGTGTTCCATGTGCGCCCCGGCATGATCGACGAGGCCCTCAAGATCGTGCGCCAGTGCGCCACCGTGGGGCAAAAGCGCATCGCGCTGGTGGGCGACGACGACGCCATGGGCCGCGCCGGCCTGGCCGCCGTGGAGCAGGCCATTGCCGAGCTCAAGCTCCCGCCGCTGGTCGCGAGCGCACTGGTGCCGGCGGGCGCCGACAAGCTCGACGCCGCACTGAAGACCGTGCAGCAGCAGACGCCCCAGGCCATCGTTCTGGTGTCGCTCTCGGGCACCACGGCCGGCGCCATTCGCAAGCTGCGCAAGAGCGGCTACACGGGCAGCTTCATGGCTTTCTCGATCGTCGGCATCGACCCGCTCTACGCCGAGCTGGGCAAGGACATCGGCGGCATCGTGATTTCGCAGGTCGTGCCCTCGCCGCGGCCCTCGGCCATTCCGATCGTCAAGGAGTACCTCGCGGCGGTCGACAACTCCGACCAGACCGCGTCGTACGAAGGCCTTGAGGGCTTCATCGCCGCCAAGGCCGCAGGCGAAGCGGTACGCCGCGCAGGCCGCGGCTTCAACACCGCGACGCTTCAGCGCACGATGACGGGGATGACCGACTACGACGTCGGCGGCTTCCGCATCAACCTGCGCCCGGGCCTGCGCGACAACGTGCGCAGCATCGACCTCATCAGCATTTCGGCCGACGGGCGCGTGCTGCGCTGAAGACCCTCACCCCGTGCGCACCAGCCCCTGCAGCGCGTCGAGCGACAGCAGTTCGATGCGCCCGTAGCCCAGCGACACCACGCCTTCGGTCGCCAGCGCGTTGAGTTCCTTCGACAGCGTCTGGCGCGTCACGCCGAGCATCATGGCCAGCGCCTCCTGCGACAGCATGAGCTCGTGCCGCAGATGCACCGACTGCGTGGCGTCGCCGCGCGCCAGCACCAGCAGCCGGTGCGCCACGCGCGCCCGCAGGCTGCGCAAGGTGGCGTCTTCCGCCAGGCCGTAGAGCATGCGCACGCGCGCGGCCAGCATCGCGGCGATGGCGTTGGAAAACGCCACGTCGCGCATCTGCCGCGCGAAAGCTTCCGGCGGCACCACCAGCAGGTCGAGCGCTTCGAGCGCGGTGGCGTCGTGCGTGCGCGGCGAGCCGTCGATGAGCGTGATCTCGCCGAACCAGTTGCCCGGCTCCAGCACCGCGAGGATGGCTTCGCGCCCGTCCTGGCGCAGCGACGAAATCTTGATGGTGCCCGCCACCAACCCGTAGAAGCCGCCGCCCGCCGCGTGGATCGGGTCGCCCTGGCGGAACACCATCGTGCCGCGCCGCACGTGCAGCAACTCGGCTGCGCCCACCAGCGCGTCGCGCTGCGCACGCGGCATGCTGGTGAACCACGGGTTGCCGTCGAGCGCGGTGCGGTGTGCAGCCGAAAGGCGCGGCTTGGTCGAGGTGGCCATGAGGGAAAAAGGGAGAGGAAAGGCACCCGGAGGCGGGTTTACCAGAAGCCTGCATTGTCAAATTCTTGACAGTTGAAGGTCAAGCGCAGGTCTACAGTGACCGCCATTCCCCCAAGAACGGAGACCCACACGATGAATGCACGGGCAAGTTTCAAGAGCATGCAAGAGAGCACGCGCGAAGACTGGCAACTGATCGGCGGCGAGTTCATGCAGTTCACGGGCGGCCTGCCCGCGCGCGTGATCAAGCACCTGCAGATCCTCGAAGGCGACTACGGCGGCTTTCCGGTCGACCGCTACACGCACTCGCTGCAGACCGCCACGCGCGCGCTGCGCGATGGCCGCGACGAGGAGTACGTGGTGTGCGCGCTGCTGCACGACATCGGCGACACGCTCGGCACCTTCAACCACCCCGACATTGCCGCCGCCATCCTCAAGCCCTTCGTGAGCGAGGCCAACCACTGGATGGTGCAGAACCACGGCATCTTCCAGGGCCACTACTTCTTCCACCACATCGGGCTGGACCGCGACATGCGCGACAACTTCAAGGACCACCCGCACTACGAGCGCACGGCCGAGTTCTGCGCGCTCTACGACAACCCGGCCTTCGACCCCAAGGCCGAAACCCTGCCCATCAGCGAATTCGAACCCATGCTGCGCCGCCTGATGGCGCAGCCCAAGCAGAGCATCTACAAGACCGTGCTCACCGAGCAGGCCACGGCCTGAGCCCAGACAAAGGACACACGACCATGAACGCAACCTCCGCCTCCGAAATCCAGAAGCTCGTCTCCGCCGAAGAGTGGCAACTGCGCGTCGACCTCGCCGCCTGCTACCGCCTGGTGGCGCTGTACGGTTGGAGCGACCTGGTGTTCACGCACATCAGCGCGCGCGTGCCCGGCCCCGAGCACCACTTCCTGATCAACCCCTACGGCCTGATGTTCGACGAGATCACCGCGTCGAGCCTGGTCAAGGTCGACCAGCAGTGCAACAAGATCATCGACTCGCCCTACCCCGTGAACCCGGCCGGCTTCGTGATCCACAGCGCCGTGCATGCCGCGCGCGAAGACATCCAGTGCGTGCTGCACACCCACACCAAGGCCGGCATTGCCGTGAGCGCGCAGAAGAACGGCGTGCTGCCCATCAGCCAGCAGTCGACCTTCGTGCTGGCCTCGCTCGCGTACCACGACTACGAAGGCGTGGCCTTCCGCGACGACGAGAAGCCGCGCCTGCAGGCCGACATGGGCCACGCCAACTTCCTCATGCTGCGCAACCACGGCCTGCTGACCTGCGGCAAGACCATTGCCGACGCCTTCCTTTCGATGTACACCTTCGAAAACACCTGCCAGATCCAGATCGCCGCGCAGGCCGGTGGCGGCGAACTCACGCACGTGAACCCGAAGATCATCGATGGCGTGGGCCAGGCGATGAAGGTGCAAAGCGGCGGCCTCGGCGGCATGTTCGTCTGGCCTTCGCTGATCCGCAAACTCGACCGCATCGACGACAGCTACAAACAATAAGACCGCGCGTCGACCCGGTTTCCCGGCTGCCAGCGCCCACGCGACGGGTGCCGGCAGCCATTTTTTTAAGTTCGTTCACGAAGAACGACAGAGGAGACAACACCCCATGGACACCACGCTCATCGTGACCCGGTTCCTGTTCGGCGCGCTCGCGCTCGTCATGTTCGGGCTCGGGCTGTCGCTCTCGCTCGACGATTTCCGGCGCCTGTTCAAGCACCCGAAGGCCGTGACCCTCGCGCTCGTGCTGCAGGTCATCGGCCTGCCGCTGGCCTGCTACGCGATCATCGTGGGCTTCGGCCTGTCGCCCGTGTTCGCCATCGGGCTCATGCTGCTGGCGGCCTCGCCGGGCGGCATCTCGGCCAACCTCTTCTCGCACCTGTTCGGCGGCAACGTGGCGATGAACATCTCGCTCACGGCCGTGAACACGCTGCTGTCGATCGTCACGCTGCCGCTCATCGCCAACTGGGCCATCAACCACTTCGCGCCGAGCGGCCAGGTGGTGCCGCTGCAGACGCGCAAGCTGGTCGAGGTGATCGCCATCGTGCTGGTGCCGGTGGCCATCGGCATGTTCGTCGCATCGCGCAAGCCCGGCTTCGCGGCACGCATGGAAAAACCGACCAAGATTTTCAGTGCAGTGGTGCTCGCGGTGGTCACCGTGCTCGCCATCGCCAACGAGTGGAAGACCATCACCTCGACCTTCGCCGAGATCGGCGTGCCGGTGCTGCTGTTCAACCTCGTGAGCCTGCTGGCCGGCTACTACCTGAGCCGCGCCGCCGGCCTCGACAAGCCGCTGGCCACCGCCATCAGCTACGAGATCGGCATCCACAACTCGACGCTGGCCATCTTCATCGCGGTGAGCGTGCTCGGGAGTTTTCCGCTCGCGCTGCCGGCCGCGATCTACTCGGTGGTGATGTACATCACGGCCCCGCTGTTCGGATGGTTGCTGCTGCGGCGCGGCCAACCCACCCCTGTGCCTGCGCCATGATGCGCGCATGGAACTGAGACAACTGCGCTACTTCGTCAAGGTCTGCGAGCTGCGCAGCATGGGCCGCGCGGCCGTGGAGTTGGGGGTGGTCACCTCGGCGTTGAGCCAGCAGATCAGCCGGCTCGAAAGTGAGCTCTCGACGCGCCTCCTGCAGCGCAGCTCGACCGGCGTTACGCCCACCGACGCGGGCCTGGCCTTCCTGCACCAGGCACAGCTCACCTTGCGCCATGCCGACGATGCGGTGCGCGCTGCGCAGCAGGCGCGCCTCTCGGGCCATGTGAGCGTGGGCCTGGCGCCCACCACCGCCACCGTGCTGGGCGTGCCGCTCATGCAGGCCATGCAGGCGCGCTACCCCGAGGTGCGGCTGCACATGGTCGAAGCGCTGTCGGGCCACCTCACGACCATGCTGCATGCGCGCCAGCTCGACCTGGCCGTGCTGTTCCAGACCGACACGCCGCGGCGCTGGAGCGTCGCGCCGCTGCTGGCCGAAAAGCTCTTCGTCATCGCCTCGCCCACGCTCACCCCGCGCCCCACCGGCGCGAAGGTGCGGCTGTCGCAACTGGCCGAGGTGCCGCTGATCCTGCCCAGCGGCAGCCACGGCCTGCGCGCCACGCTGATGGCCGCCTTTGCGCGGGCGCGCGTGGCACCGCGCATCGTGGCCGAGGTCGACGGCCTGGCGCTGCTGATGGACGCGGTGCGCGCCGGCCACGGCGCCACCATCCAGCCCGGCGCCGCCACCGCGCGGCACGACCGCGACGACCTCGAACTCACGCAGATTTCCGACGCCCACGTCGGCCGCCGCAACCTGCTCGTGAGCCTGTCGGACGATGAGCTCTCGCCCGCCGCCCTGGCCGCGCGCGTGGTGGTCACCGAAACGGCCCGCACGCTGGTCAGCGAAGGCCGATGGGCTGGTGCAAGTCTTCTCGAAAGCTGAACACCTGTTGCCTCAATCGGCCTTTCGCGTGAAGGCCGCGCTCCCTAAAGTCTCCTGCATTCCAAGGAGACCCACGAGTGATAGACGTACTGGTTGTCGGTGGCGGCAATGCCGCGCTGTGCGCCACCCTGATGGCGCGCGAGGCCGGCGCTTCGGTGCTGCTGCTGGAGGCCTCGCCCAAAGCATGGCGCGGCGGCAATTCGCAGCACACCCGCAACCTGCGCTGCATGCACGACGCGCCGCAGGACGTGCTGGTCGAGGCCTACCCTGAAGAGGAGTACTGGCAAGACCTGCTGAAGGTGACCGGCGGCCTCACCGACGAGCACCTGGCCCGCCTCGTGATTCGCGCCTCGTCGAACTGCCGCGACTGGATGCGCCGCCACGGCGTGCATTTCCAGCCGCCGCTGTCGGGCGCGCTGCACGTGGCGCGCACCAACGCCTTCTTCATGGGCGGCGGCAAGGCGCTCGTCAACGCCTACTACCGCAGCGCCGAAGCGCTCGGCGTGCAGATCCGCTACGACACGCCCGTGGCCTCGGTCGAACTCGACGGTGACCGCTTCGTGGCCGTGCGCACCGAAGCCGGCGAGCGCATCGAAGCCAGGAGCTGCGTGCTGGCCTCGGGCGGCTTCGAATCGAACCGCGAATGGCTGCGCGAAGCGTGGGGCCAGAACGAGCGCGGCGAGTGGCCAGCCGACAACTTCCTGATCCGCGGCACGCGCTTCAACCAGGGCGTGCTGCTGAAACACATGATCGCCGCGGGCGCCGACAGCATCGGCGACCCGTCGCAGGGCCACATGGTCGCCATCGACGCGCGCGCACCGCTGTACGACGGCGGCATCTGCACGCGCATCGATTGCGTGTCGCTCGGCGTGGTGGTCAACCGCGACGCGCAGCGCTTCTATGACGAGGGTGAAGACTTCTGGCCCAAGCGCTATGCGATCTGGGGCCGGCTCGTGGCGCAGCAGCCGGGGCAGATCGCCTGGTCGGTCATCGACCAGCAGGCGGTCGGCCGCTTCATGCCGCCCGTGTTCACCGGCACGCAGGCAAACACGCTCGGCGAACTGGCACAGAAGATCGGCCTGGACGAAGCGACTTTCGTGCGCACCGTGCAGGACTACAACGCCGCCTGTCGCGTCGGCCGCTTCGACCACACCGCGCTCGACGACTGCCACACCGAAGGCCTCGCACCCGCCAAGACGCACTGGGCGCGCCCCATCGACACCGCGCCCTTCTACGCCTACCCGCTGCGCCCCGGCATCACCTTCACCTACCTGGGCCTGAAGGTCGACGAGACCGCGGCCGTGCGCTTCGGCGGACGGCCGAGCCCCAACCTCTTCGTGGCCGGCGAAATGATGGCCGGCAATGTGCTGGGCAAGGGCTACACGGCCGGCGTCGGCATGAGCATCGGCACGGTCTTCGGGCGCATCGCCGGCACGCAGGCTGCGAACGCGGCAAAGAACCACTTGAAGCATCTCCCGGAGACCGCCCTTGCAGCAGCTCACTGACCTCGTCGCGCGCGCCCGTGCGGATACCGACGGCATCGGCAGCACCCCGTCACGTGTCATTCCGATCCAGCCTGCGCTGCCGTTGACCGCCTCCGAAAGCGAGGTCGCGCGCATCCTGGAGATCTGCAATGCCTGCCGCTACTGCGAGGGCTTTTGCGCCGTGTTCCCCGCGATGACGCGCCGGCTCGAATTCGGCAAGGCCGACACGCACTACCTCGCCAACCTGTGCCACAACTGCGGTGCGTGCCTGCATGCCTGCCAGTACGCGCCGCCGCACGAGTTCGCGGTCAACGTGCCGCAGGCGATGGCGCAGGTGCGCCTGCAGACGTACCACGACTACGCCTGGCCACCCGCGATGGGCGCGCTCTACAAGAAGGCCGGGCTCACCGTGGCGCTGGCCCTCGCCGGCGGGCTCGCGTTGTTCCTGGTGCTGGCCGTGGCGATGTCGGGCTCGCTGTTGCACGAGCCGCTCGCGGGCAACTTCTACGCGATCTTTCCGCACAACTTCCTCGCACTCGTGTTCGGCGTGGTGTTCCTGTTCGTGGTGTTCGCGCTGGCCATGGGCACGCGCCGTTTCTGGCGCGAGGTTTCGCCTGCGAACGACCCGGGCAATGCCCCCGACCTGCCGGGCGTGCGCCGCGCAGCGAGCGCCAAAGCCGCGCACGACGCGCTGCGCCTGACCTACCTCGACGGCGGCCACGGCGAAGGCTGCAACAACGCAGACGATCGCTTCACGCTGTGGCGCCGGCGCTTCCATCACTTCACCTTCTACGGCTTCATGCTGTGCTTCGCCTCCACCTGCGTGGCGACGCTGTACCACTACCTGTTCGACCTGCATGCGCCCTACGCGCTCACGAGCCTGCCGGTGCTGCTGGGCACCACGGGCGGCATCGGCCTCGTGATCGGCCCCGTCGGCCTGCTGTGGCTCAACCTGCGGCGCCACGCCGCGCACGGCGACGTGGCGCAGCGTCCGATGGACCGCGGCTTCATCGCGCTGCTGCTGCTCACGAGCCTCACCGGCCTGGCGCTGCTCGCGTGGCGCGACACGACCTTCATGGCGCTGCTGCTCGCGGTGCACCTGGGTGTGGTGATGGCGCTCTTTCTCACGCTGCCCTACGGCAAGTTCGCGCACGGCATCTTCCGCTGCGCGGCGCTGTTGAAGTTCGCCATCGAGAAGCGCCTGCCCAGCCGGTTGCGGCTGGGTGCCGACTGATCCGCACGGCCTGAAACCACCCGGGTCGGACAAGCCCCTACGGCCAGGGCGGAAACCCGCTGGCCGGCGCCGATGGGTGTTGTCTGCAGAATAGGCGGCCATGCATGTTCGAAAAGCCGCCGTTCTCGCCCTCGTCCTGTCCGCCCTCTCCCTCCCCGCCCTGATTCCCCCCGCCACCGCGGCGTCCGTTCCCAAAGCCCTCCAGCCTTCGCATTCGCCCCAGGCGCTCGACGCGGCCGAAGCCCGCATCGAATCGCTGATCGCGCGCATGACGCTGCAGGAAAAGGCCGGCCAGCTCAGCCTGTACGGCCCGGCCGACATCAACGTCCCGAACAACCCGCAGGCCGGCTGGCGCAACGGGCAGCAGGAGACCGAGGACGTGCGCAACGGGCGCCTCACGGGCCTGTTCAACAACGCCGGCCTCGAAGGCAAGCGGCGGCTGCAGCAGGTGGCGGTGCGCGAGTCGCGCCTCGGCATTCCGCTGATCTTCGGTGCCGACGTGATCCATGGCTTTCGCACGATCTTCCCGATGCCGCTGGCCGAGGCCTCGAGCTGGGAGCCCGCGCTGGCCGAGCGCACCGCGCGCGCGGCGGCGGTCGAGGCCACGGCCGACGGCTTTCGCTGGACGTTTGCGCCGATGGTCGACATCGCGCGCGACGCGCGCTGGGGCCGCGGCCTCGAAGGCGTGGGCGAAGACCCGTACCTCGCGCGCCAGTTCGCAGCGGCGCGCGTGCGCGGCTTCCAGGGCAGTGCGCTGTCGAACGCCGATTCGATGCTGGCCACGCCCAAGCACTTCGCAGCCTACGGCGCGGCCGAGGGCGGGCTCGACTACAACACGAGCGAGCTTTCCGAACGCACGCTGCGCGAGGTCTACCTGCCGCCGTTCCGCGCGGCGCTCGATGCGGGCGCGCTGTCGGTCATGAGCGCCTTCAACGAGATCGGCGGCGTTCCCTCGACCGCCAACCCCGCGCTGCTCACCGGCGTGCTGCGCGGCGAATGGAAGTTCAAGGGCTTCGTGGTGTCCGACTACACGGCCGACGAGGAACTCATCGAGCACGGCCACGCTGCCAACAGCCGCGAGGCCGCCAAGCTGGCCTTCATGGCCGGCACCGACGTGAGCATGCAAAGCGGCCTGTACATCCGCCACCTGCCCGACCTCGTGGCTTCGGGCGAAGTGTCGATGGCGCGGCTCGACGAGGCCGTGCGGCGCGTGCTGCGCGTCAAGCTCAAGCTCGGCCTCTTCGACGACCCGATGCGCGGCCTCGACGGCCAGCCCGCCGACCAGCGCGTGGAGAACCCCGAGTTCATCGCGCTGGCCCGCGAGAGCGCGCGCCGCTCGATCGTGATGCTGAAGAACGAAGGCCAGCTGCTGCCGCTGGCCAAGACCGGCCCGCAGAAGATCGCACTGATCGGCCCCTTCGCCGAAGGCACGAAAGACCTGATGGGCTCCTGGAGCCTGTTCCCGGGCCAGTCCGCGCCCGTGGGCATCGACGAAGGCCTGCACGCCGCCCTCGGCATCGAGGCCTCGCGACTGACCGTCACGCGCGGCGCGAACGTCGAATCGCCCCTGCCCGGCGGCATCGAAACCGCCGTGGCCGCCGCGCGCGACGCCGACGTGGTCGTGCTGGCCATCGGCGAGAGCCAGAAGATGTCGGGCGAGTCGCGCTCGCGCACCGACATCGGCCTGCCGCAGGCGCAGCAGGACCTGGCCGAAGCCGTGGCCGCCACCGGCAAGCCGGTGGTCGTGCTGCTGAGCAACGGCCGCGCGATGGCGCTCAAGGGTGCGGTGCGCAACGCGCGCGCGATCCTCGTGACCTGGTTCCTCGGCGTGCAGACCGGCCACGCGATTGCCGACGTGGTGTTCGGCGACGCCAACCCCTCGGGCCGCCTGCCCGTGAGCTTTCCACAGACGGCTGGCCAGGTGCCCTACTACTACGCCCACAAGCGCACCGGCCGCCCGTCGCCCGAAAGCGCGCCGGGCACGGCCTTCAAGACCCGCTACCTGGACGCGACGAACGAGGCGCTGTACCCCTTCGGTTTCGGCATCGGCTATGCACCGGTGCGCTACGACCATGTCGAGCTGAGCAGCGACCGCTTGGCCATCGGCAACACGCTGCGCGTGCGCGCCACCGTCACGAACACGGGCACGCGCGAGGCGGAAGAAGTGGTGCAGCTGTACCTGGCGCAGCGCGCGGCGAGCGTGACGCGGCCGGTGCGCGAACTGAAGAATTTCCGCAAGGTGCGCATTGCGCCGGGTGCATCGGAGGTGGTCGAGTTCACTGTCGGCGATGACGATCTGCAGTTTCTGGGGCGCGACATGAAACCGGTGGTCGAACCGGGTGAGGTCGATCTGTGGGTCGCGCCTTCGGCTGCGAGCGGGATTCAGAAGCGCTTCGTGCTGACGCGGGAGTGAGTTGACGCACGGGCCGACTCGTCACGCCCGACGAGTCCTGCGGCCCCGCAGTCCTCGCACCGCACTGGTCACAGCACACGCTGCGCCAGCGCCGACGAAAAAAGCTGCGCCCCTTCATTGCGCAGCAAGGTCACGAGGCGCCGCGCCGCCGGCGACAGGTAGCCCTCCTTGCGGTACGTGACGCCCAACTGGCGGCGCAACGTGGTCTCCTTCAGCGGCACTTCGCGCAGCGTGCCTTCGCGCCCCGCCGCGCCGAGCGTGTGGCGCGACAGGAAGCTCAGCATGTCGGAGCGCGAGATGAGCCGCGGCAGCAGCGGGATCGAGTTCGCGTTGACCTGCACCGCGGGCAGCGGCAGCCCGCGCGACTGGAACGCCGCGTCGAGCCATTGGCGGCTCGGAATGGGGTCGGCGGGCAGCACCCAGCGCCATTGCAGCAGCGACTTCATCGTGATCTTCGGCAGGTCGAACACCGGGTGCTGCGGGCTGGCGGCGACCACCACCACGTCCTCGACGATGGAG
The DNA here is from genome assembly GCF_033802765.1 of Variovorax sp. EBFNA2. NCBI lineage: Bacteria > Pseudomonadati > Pseudomonadota > Betaproteobacteria > Burkholderiales > Comamonadaceae > Variovorax > Variovorax sp. EBFNA2. The sequence goes on along the minus strand of NZ_CP138496.1, from coordinate 2,830,254 downwards.
TGCGTGACAAAGGCCGGGTCGTGCTCGGGCATGAGACCGATCAAGAGATCGATGGCGCCTTCGCGCAGCCGCTCGCGCAGCGCCATGCTGGGCGCGACGGTGATGTCGATGCGCGTGTCGCCGGCCTCGGCCAGCAGCAGGTTGCACACCTCGGGCAGCACGTGGTCGGCCGCGATGGGCCCGCTGCCGATGCGCACATGACCCGCGTTGCCCTTGGCGAAATCGCTCACCTCGCGCAGCGCCTCCTCGGTGGCGCCGCGCAGCAACCGGGCGCGCGCCAACAGCACCTCGCCCACCGCCGTGAGCTGGATGCCTCGGCCCTTGCGCTCGAACAGCGCGCTGCCGAAGGCTTCTTCGAGCCGCTGCACCGCCTTGGTCAGCGCGGGCTGCGTGCGGCCCAGCTTGTCGGCGGCCTGGCCCAGATGGCCGGTGTCGGCGACCACCTCGAAATATTTCAGGTCGCGCAGCTGGATGTCCATTCATAGCTCCGAGGAATCATTGAATGAACATTATCGATTGGACGGAATGAATGGCGATTTCCACAATCCAGCCCATACCGACCCTTGAACGACCCCGATCCATTCATGAACCCCACCGTCCTGGTCACCGCGCCACGGCTTGCCGAGGCCGGCGCCGACCTTCTCGCCGAAGCCGGCGCCCGCGTCATCTACCTTGCGAACGCAGACAGCGTTGAAGAAGTTGAACAACTGATGGCGAGCGAGCCCATCGACGCCGTCATCTCGCGCACCGTGCAGCTGTCGGCCCGCGCCATCGCTTCGTGCCCGACGCTGAAAGTGATTTCGAAGCACGGCGTGGGCGTGAGCAACATCGACGTCGAGGCGGCCAGCACGCGCGGTATTCCGGTCTACGTCACGCCCGGCGCCAATGCGCAGTCGGTCGCCGAAATGACGCTCGGCCTCATGCTCGCCGCCGCCCGCCGCATCGGCTGGATGGACCGCGAACTGCACGACGGCCGCTGGTCGCGCGCGCAGGACGGCGTGCAGCTGCATGGCAAGACGCTGGGCCTCGTCGGCTTCGGCCAGATCGGCCAGCGCGTGGCCAGGGTGGGCCTCGCGCTCGGCATGCACGTCGCCGCGTTCGACCCTGCGCTCGGCAACGGCCCGAGCCCGGTGGCCGGCGTGCGCCTGCTGCCGTCGTTCGATGCGCTGTTGCCGCTGAGCGATGTGCTCAGCCTGCACGTGCCGCTCAACCGCCACACGCGCCAGATGCTCGGCGCCGCGCAGCTTGCGGCGCTGCCACGCGGCGCGATCGTCGTGAACACGGCGCGCGGCGAGGTGATCGACGAGCCCGCGCTCATCGCCGCGCTGCAAAGCGGCCAGTTGCACGCGGCCGGCCTCGACACCATGGCCGACGAACCCCTGCCCGCCGGCAGCCCGCTGGCCGCCCTGCCCAACGTGGTGCTCACGCCGCATGTCGGCGGCTCCACGCCCGCCGCCCTCGCGGGCATGGCCAGCGGCGCCGCGCGCAACGTGCTGGGCTGGCTGCAAGGCCGTCCGGTCGATCCTTCGGCTTGCGTGAACCCGCAGGTTTTGTCTTCACCCCTTCTGCACGGAATCACCGCATGACCGCCCCGCTCTCCTGGCCGCCCGGCTACCGCATCAACCCACGCGCGCCCGGCCTCGACGCCGCCCTCGTCGACGCCTTCCGCACGCTGCCCGTCGCCGCCATCGGCGATGCGATGAGCCGCAACGTCGGCACCGTCGGCCTGCGCCAGTACCACGCGCGGCTCGACACCGTGCTGTGCGGCCCGGCCGTCACCGTGCGCGTGCGGCCCGGCGACAACCTGATGATCCACAAGGCGCTGATGATGGTCGCGCCGGGCGACGTGCTCGTGATCGACGGCGGCGGCGACGTCGCGCAGGCGCTGGTCGGCGGCCTGATGCGCACCACCTGCATCGCGCGCCAGCTGGCGGGCCTCGTCATCGACGGCGCCGTGCGCGACCTGTGCGAGTGGGCCGAAGACGGCATGCCGATCTTCGCGCGCGGCCACACGCACCGCGGGCCCAGCAAGGACGGCCCCGGCGAGGTGAACGTGCCGGTTTCGTGCGCGGGCCTGGTCGTGATGCCGGGCGACCTGGTGGTGGGCGATGCCGATGGCGTCATCGCCGTGCCGGCCGCCGAAGCGGTCGACGTGCTCGCCAAGACGCGGGCCCACCTCGCCCGCGAGGAAAAGATCCGCGAGACCAACCGCACCGGCACCGCCGACCCCGAGCGCTTCGACGCTGTGCTGCGCGCCAAGGGCCTGCCGGTCTGAACAGCAGCCACGAAAACACAAGAACCCCCAGGAGACAAGACATGAACCGACGAGACTTTCTGCAGACCACCGCCTTCGCATCACTCGCCCAAGCGGCGGGCATGGCCTACGCCCAAGGCGACTGGCCGCAGCGGCCCGTGAAGCTGGTGGTGCCCTTCACACCCGGCGGCGGCACCGACGCGACCTCGCGCCTGATTGCGGAGCGCCTCACCTCGCTCGAGCGTTGGACCGTCGTCGTCGACAACAAGCCCGGCGCGGCCGGCAACATCGGCCTCGACGCCGTGGCCAAGGCCACGCCCGACGGCTACACGATCGGCATGGGGCAGACCTCGAACCTCACGATCAACCCCTGGCTCTATTCGAAGATGCCCTTCGAGGCGCTGAAAGATTTTTCGCCCATCGCCGAAGTCGCGTCGCAGCCCGTCGTGCTCGCCGTGCGCGCGGACTCGCCGCTGCGCACGCTGGCCGACTTCATCAAGGCCGCGAAGGCGAAGCCGGGCGAGTTCAGCATCGCGCAGGCCGGCAATGGCACCGTGGGGCACCTGGCCGGCGAAATGCTGGCGCGCCGCGCGGGCATCAAGGTCATGCAGGTGCCCTACAAGGGCGCGGGCCCGGCCATGAACGACCTGATCAGCGGGCAGATCGCGTTGTACTTCGGCAGCAGCGTGTCGGTGATGTCGCAGCTGTCGAACGGCCGCGCCCGCGCGCTGGCCGTCACCTCGGCCAAGCGCCTGCCCGCATTGCCGAACGTGCCCACCGTGGCCGAACAGGGTTTCGCGGGCTTCGAGGCCACGACCTGGGTCGGCCTCGTCGGTCCGGCCGGCCTGCCCGCCGACGTGGTCAACCGCATCAACGCCGCCGTGGTGAAGACCGTGGCGCGCAAGGACGTGCAGGACAAGCTCGCGCAGGAAGGCAGCGTGCCCGCCAGCGGCACGCCGCAGCAGTTCGATGCCTACATCCGCGCCGAACACGCCAAGTGGGGCGCGCTGATCCGCGAATCCGGCATCAAGCTGGACTGAGCCGCATGGACCGGATCGACTGCGTCGTGATCGGCGCCGGCGTGGTGGGCCTGGCCATTGCGCGATCGCTCGCCCTGGCCGGGCGCGAGGTGGTGATCCTCGAGGCCGAGCACGCCATCGGCACGCACACCAGCGCGCGCAATTCAGAGGTGATCCACGCGGGCATTTCGTACGCACCCGGCTCGCTCAAGGGCCGGCTGTGCGTGGCGGGCAAGGCCGCGCTCTACGCCTACTGCGCCGAACGCGGCATCGGCCACCAGCGCATCGGCAAGCTCATCGTGGCGGTGCAGGACTCGGAGCTGCCCGAGCTCGACAAGTACATCGCGCTCGGCGCGGCCCACGGCGTGACCGACCTGCGCATCCTTGGCGCCGCCGAAACGCGCGACCTGGAGCCCGAGGTGGCCTGCGTCGGCGCGCTGCACTCGCCTTCGACGGGCATCGTCGACAGCCATGCGCTGATGCTGTCGTACCTGGGTGATGCGGAACGTGCGGGTGCCTCGCTTGCGCTACAGAGTCGCGTGCTGGCCGTGCGCCCCACCGCGGACGGTCTTGTGGTCGAGGTGGACGGCGCGGAAGCAACGAGCGTGCTGTGCAACACGGTGGTGAACGCGGCGGGGCTGGGTGCGCAGCAAGTGGCCTCGCGGATCGAGGGCATGCCCGCCGGCCTGGTGCCGCCGCTGTACTACGCGATCGGCCACTACTTCTCGCTCGCCCGCAAATCGCCCTTCCGCCACCTCGTGTACCCGACCGGCCGCGAAGGCGCCTTGCGCGCTCACGTGACGCTCGACCTCGGCGGCCAATGCAAGTTCGGGCCCGACCTGAGCTGGCGCGACGGCATCGACTACAGCTTCGACGCCTCGCGCGAGGCGGCCTTCTACCAGTCGGTGCGCCGCTACTACCCCGCCTTGCAGGACGGTGAGTTGCAGCCGGGCTACACCGGCATCCGCCCGCGACTGGCGGGCCCGGGTTCGTCGATGCACAACACGGCGACGGATTTCGTGATTCAGACGCCGCGCGACCACGGCATCGCGGGGCTGGTGAATCTGTTCGGCATCGAGTCGCCGGGGCTGACGGCGTCGCTCGCGCTGGGCGAGCACGTCGCAGACTTGGTCGCGAAGATGCAGGCATGAAAAAACGGGCCCGAGGGCCCGTTCGTTCGTGTCAGCCCCCGAAGGGACTGTGGTCGCCCAATTACAGGCCAGCCTGGCGCGTGAACGACACGCTGGGCTTCTTGTAAGCAGCCGGCACTTCGTCGCGGTAGAACGCGCGGCGGTCGAGGCTGGCGAGCGGGTCGTGGGCCTTGGCGACGGCTTCAGCGCGGATCGTCGAGCGGTCGGCGGTCGAGGTGAAGGTCTGTGCGCCGGCGGTGGCACCGTCGCTGTATTCGTTGCCGGCACGGGCGGCGGCCACGGCTTGCGACGCGACTTCCGAACGCGAGAGCGTCGAGTTCACGGTGTGCACGCCGTCATAGGTTTCAGCGTGGGCACCGGCAGCAGCCAGCAGCGAGAGGGCAACGGCGGCGAGGGTCTTCGAGGCATTCATTTCAATCTCCTTCAGGTGGTGTGTCGATGGAATGAAGTTTGAACCTGAAGCGCCCAAAAAAACGGCAGCAAAAGGAATCGCGGCGTTCACGGGATTGAAACAATCGCGCACTGCTCGCGCATGCGATGCGGCGGCCGAAACCCTGCCCTCCAGAGGGGAACGCACGAGAAAGTTCTCGTCATGGGCATTCCTTGCATGCGCATGGCGCATGCAAGGAATGCACGCCGAAGCCTCAGTGCGAGATCATCCAGGGCCGCCGCGACGGGGCCGATTTCGCACCGTTCGGCGCCGTCTGCGTGGCACCGCGGCGCGACGATCCCGAGCAGCAACCGCAGCCCGACGGATGCCGCAGCCGCGCATAGTCGCGCGAGCTCGACGGCTCGTGGCGCGCGCGCTCGTTGGTGGCCATCGCGTGGCGCGTGTCGGCGGCCATCAGCGCCAGGCGCGGCGCGGCGGTGAACACGCGCGGCGAGGCCGTGCCGCAGTCGGGGCAGGCAGCGGGCTCGTCGCGCTGGCCCGAAGGCCGCAGCGATTCGAAGCCACCGCACTGCCCGCAGGCGTAGTCGTAGGTCGGCATGCGTGAGCCTTCTCTTCTTCGTCAGCGCAGGTCGTGCGACAGCGGCATGTCGATGCTGCCGTCGATGAACTTCACCGGGCCCGACGCGTTCGGGTTGATGTCGAAGTCGAAGATGCCCGTGGGCAGCCACAGCGTGGCGCACGAGTTGGGCACGTCGACCACGCCGCTGATGTGGCCCTGCACGGGCGCCGTGCCCAGAATCGAATAGGCCTGCGCGCCCGAGTAGCCGAACTTCTTCAGGTACTCGATGGCGTTCAGGCAGGCCTGGCGGTAGGCCACGTTCACGTCGAGGTAGTGCTGCTTGCCGCTCTCGTCGACCGAGATGCCTTCGAAGATCAGGTAGTCGTTGTACTGCGGCGTGATCGGGCTGGGCTTGAAGATGGGGTTCTTGATGCCGTACTTGGCCATGCCGCCCTTGATGAGCGTGACCTTCATGTGCACCCAGCCGGCCATTTCGATGGCGCCGCAGAAGGTGATCTCGCCGTCGCCCTGGCTGAAGTGCAGGTCGCCCACGCTCAGACCCGCACCATCGACGTACACGGGGAAGAACACCTTCGAGCCGCGCGACAAATCCTTGATGTCGCAGTTGCCGCCGTGCTCGCGCGGCGGCACGGTGCGGGCGCCCTCGGCCGCGGCCTTGTCGCGTGCTTCACCGGTCATCTTGCCCATGTGGGCGGTGCCGGCGAACGGCGGGTTCGCGAGGCCGGGCACGCGGTCCGGGTCGGTGGCGATGAGCTTGCCTTCGCGCTCGTTCCACATGTCGAGCATGGGCTTGTCGGGCAGGCAGCCGATGAGGCCGGGGTGGATCAGGCCTGCGAAGTTCACGCCCGGAATGTGGCGCGAACTCGTGAACATGCCCTTGAAGTCCCAGATCGATTTCTGCGCTTCGGGAAAGTGGTCGGTCAAGAAGCCGCCGCCGTTCTTCTTCGAGAAGAAGCCGTTGAAGCCCCACAGGCTGTCCTGCTTGGCGCCGATGTCGAGCAGGTCGACCACCAGCAGGTCGCCGGGCTCGGCGCCCTTCACGCCCACCGGGCCCGAGAGGTAGTGCACGGTGCTCAGGTCGATGTCGCGCACGTCGTCGGCGCTGTCGTTGTTCTTGATGAAACCGCCGGTCCAGTCGAAGGTCTCGAGGATGAAGTCGTCACCCGGGTTGACCCAGCAGGCCATCGGAATGTCCGGGTGCCAGCGGTTGTGGATGTTCTCGTTCTCGGTGGGCGATTGGGTCAGGTCGACCTTGATCAGCGTGTCCGTCATGTGCAGTGGCTCCTGGGGTTGTGGTTAGACAGAGAGGTAGGCTTTGATGTGCTCGACATCGGTCTTGTCGCGCGCGGTCTCGTGCACGAGCCGGCCGCCTTCGATCACGAAGAGCCGGTCGGCCACGTCCATCGCGAAGCTCAGCACCTGTTCGGACACGACGATGGTGATGCCGCGCAGCTTGCGGATCTCGTTGAGCGCCTTGGCGATGTCCTTGATGATCGAAGGCTGGATGCCCTCGGTGGGCTCGTCGAGCAGCAGCACCTTGGGGTCGGTGACGAGCGCGCGCGCAATGGCGAGCTGTTGTTGCTGGCCGCCCGAGAGGTTGCCGCCCTTGCGGCTCTTCATGTCCCACAGCACGGGAAACAGCGCGTAGATTTCTTCGGGGATGCGCCGGGTCTTCGAGTTCTCCAGGCCGGTCTGGATGTTCTCTTCCACCGTCAGCGTCGGGAAGATCATCCGGCCCTGCGGCACGTAGGCAATGCCCTTGGCCACGCGCCTGAAGCTCTCGTCGCGCGACACGTCCTGCCCCGCCACTTCGATGCGCCCGCTCCTCAAAGGCAGGATGCCCATGAGGCTCTTGAACAGCGTGGTCTTGCCCATGCCGTTGCGGCCCATGATGGCGATGGTTTCGTTCGCATGGCCTTCGAACGAGAGGCCGTGCAAGGCCTCGCTCTGGCCGTAGGCGACGTGCAGGTCTTCGACCTTCAGCATGATGTTGCTCATGGTTCAGTGCCCCAGGTAGACGTCGATGACTTTCGGGTCGGCCTGCACCTTCTCCATCGGCCCTTCGGCGAGGATCTTTCCCTGGTGCATCACCGTGACCTTGTGCGCGATCTGCTTCACGAAGGCCATGTCGTGTTCGATGACGATCACGGCGCGGTTCTGGCAGATGCGTTTGAGCAGGTCGGCCGTGAGCTCGCGTTCGCGCGCACTCATGCCGGCAATGGGCTCGTCGAGCATCAGCAGCTCGGGCTCCTGCATCAACAGCATGCCGATTTCGAGCCACTGCTTCTGGCCGTGGCTCAAGAGGCCCGCTTCGGTGCGCAGCTTGTCGGCCAGGCCGATGTCTTCGGCCACTGCCTGCACCTTCGACTTGACTTCGTCGTCGCACTGGAACGCCAGTGCGCCGAACACCGAGCGGCCTTTCGGAAACGACACCTCGAGGTTCTGGAACACGCTGAGGTTTTCGTAGATCGACGGTGTCTGGAACTTGCGGCCGATGCCCAGCCGCACGCGCTTGTGCTCGGCCATCTTGGTGAGTTCGGTGTTCTTGAACTTGATGCTGCCGGCGCTGGCGCGCGTCTTGCCGCAGATCAGGTCGAGCAGCGTGGTCTTGCCGGCGCCGTTGGGGCCGATGATCACGCGCAGCTCGTTCTTGTCGATGTACAGCGTCAGGTCGTCGATGGCCTTGAAGCCATCGAAGGAGACGGTGAGGTCTTCCACGGCGAGCGCGAAGTCGGTGTTGCTCATGGGGTGGGGGCTCCGGGTTCGATCAGGCGCGCTGGCGGCCGATGCCGTCGGGCAAGGGGGGCTCGGCCTGCGGCGCGGCGACAGGTGAAGGGGCCGACACGGCGGCGGGCGGCGGCTTCACCGCGGCATCGCGCAGGGCCTGGCGGCGCGAGGCCCACCACGGCTTGATCGTGTCTTCCCACAGGCCCGCCAGGCCCATCGGGAAGGCCATGGTCACGCCGATGAAGAGCGCGGCCATCAGGAAGAGCCACAGGTCGGGAAAGCTTTCGGAGAACAGCGTCTTGCCCGCATTGACCAGCAGCGCGCCGTACACCGCGCCCACCAGGCTCATGCGGCCACCGACGGCGCAGAAGATCACCATCTCGATCGAGGGCACGATGCCCACGAAGCTCGGCGACATGAAGCCCACCTGCAGCGCGAACATCGCGCCGCCGATGCCCGAGAGCCCGGCCGCCAGGCAGAAGGTGAAGACCTTGAAGTTCGACACGTCGTAGCCCGAAAAGCGCACGCGGTCTTCCTTGTCGCGCATCGCCAGCAGCAGCGTGCCCAGCTTGCTGGTCTGCACCCAGCGGCACAGCAGGATGCTCAGCACCAGCAGGCCCACGCAGACGTAGTAGAGGATGTACTTGGCGCTGTCGGTGCGCGTGTCCCAACCGAGCATCGTCTTCAGGTCGGTCATGCCGTTCACGCCGCCCGTGTAGCCCTGCTGGCCGATGATGAGCACCGTGCAGATCAGCGCCACCGCCTGCGTGATGATCGCGAAGTAGACGCCACCCACGCGGCGCTTGAACATCGCAAAGCTCACGAGCCAGGCCAGCGCCATCGGTGCCAGCACCACCAGCGCCAGGCTCAGCGGCAGGCTCTTGAACGGCAGCCACAGCGCGGGCAGCTCGGTGATCTGGTTCCAGTCCATGAAGTCCGGGATGCCGGGCGTCGACTGGATCTTGGTGGTGATGGGGTCGGACGCTTCGAGCTTGAGGAACATCGCCATCGCATAGCCGCCGATGCCGAAGAACACGCCCTGCCCCAGGCTCAGCACGCCGCCGTAGCCCCACACCATGACGAGGCCCACGGCCACGAAAGCGTAGGTGAGGTACTTGCCCACGAGGTTGAGGCGGAAGATGTCGAGCGACAGCGGCAGCACCACCGCGAGCAGCAGCACCAGCAGCAGGAGGCTGCCGAGCTGGTAGCGCTGGATCGAGGCCTTGAGGAAATTCATCGGGAGGTTCTCCGGGAAGAAGCGGGAATCAGCGACGCACCTTGACGGCGAAGAGGCCTTGGGGGCGCATCATCAGAATCAAGACGATCAGCGACAGCGTCAGCACCTTGGCCATCGAGCCGGTCATGAAGAACTCCGAGATCGACTGCGTCTGCGCAATGCCGAAGGCCGAGACCACGGTGCCCAGCAGGCTGGCCGCGCCGCCGAAAGTGACGACCAAGAAGGCGTCGACGATGTACAGCGAGCCCGAGGTCGGCCCGGTCGAGCCGATGGTGGTGAAGGCCGCGCCCGCTACGCCGGCAATGCCGCAGCCGATGGCGAAGGTGAGGCGGTCGGTCTTCTGGGTGTCGATGCCGGTGGCGTTGGCCATGGTGCGGTTGGCCACGGTGGCGCGCACCCGCAGGCCCCAGCGGCTCTTGTGCAGCGCGATGAGCACGCCGCCCGTGGCCAGCGCGGTGAGCGCCAGCACGAACAGGCCGTTGATGGGAATGTCGAGGCCTTCGTGCGGCGTCCACGAACCCATGAGCCACTCGGGCAGCGTCGGGCTCACTTCCTTCGGGCCGATGAAGGTGCGGAAGATCTGCTGCAGCCCCAGGCTCACGCCCCAGGTGGCGAGCAGCGTGTCGAGCGGTCGCTTGTACAGGTGGCGGATCAGCGCCCATTCCACGAGCCAGCCCGCGATGAAGGCGAACACGAAGGCCAGCCCGATCGCGATCGGAAAGTAGTACGGCATGAACGAGGGCGCCAGGCGCTCGGTCACCTGCGCGGCCAGGAAGATCGAGTAGGCGCCGATGGTCATGAACTCGCCATGCGCCATGTTGATCACGCCCATCTGCCCGAAGATGATCGCGAGCCCGAGGCCCATGAGCAGCAGCACCGCGAAGAGGCTCAGCCCCGCGAAGCCCTGCATCAGGCCGATGTTCATCATGTCCGACAGCGTCATGGCGACAGGTTCCGGTGTTGGGTATTGGGTATTGGGTGTTGGCCCCTTCCCCCTCTGGGGGAAGGTTGGGATGGGGGCTCGTCGGCACTGGCAAGCGCAAGGCTTCATCAACGGCCGCTTGCCCCCACCCCTGCCCTCCCCCAGAGGGGGAGGGAGAAATGCAAGTTACTGGTAGCCCTTCGGAAACGGATCCGGCTTGATCAGCTCAGCCGACTCCGCCACCACCTTGAAGCTGCCATCCAGCTGCCCCTGCCCGATGCGCGCCTTGCTCCACAGGTGATGGTTCGCATCCAGCTTCACGTAGCCTTCTGGCGCCGTCTTCAGCTCGATGCCCGGCGACCCGGCCACCACCTTGTCCACGTCGAAGCTGCCAGCCTTTTCCACAGCCGCCTTCCACAGCCACGGGCCGAGATACCCGGCCTGCGTCACGTCGCCGATCACCGCGTCCTTGCCGTACTTGGCCTTGAAGGCGGCCACGAACTTCTTGTTGTTCTCGTTGTCCAGCGACTGGAAGTACTTCATCGACGAGTAAAAGCCCGCGAAGTTCTCGCCGCCCACGCCGGTCATTTCGTCTTCGGTCACGGCCAGCGTCAGCAGGAACTGCTTGTCGCCGGTGATGCCCGCGGCCTTGAGCTGCTTGTAGAAGGCCACGTTCGAGCCGCCCACCACCGCCGCAAAAATGCAGTCGGGCTTGGCGACCTTGATCTTGTTGATCAGCGAGTTGAAGTTGGTGTGGCCCAGCGGGTAGTACTCCTCGCCCTTGACCGACCCCTTCTGGAAGTTCTCGATGTGCTTGCGCGCGATCTTCATGGAGGTGCGCGGCCAGATGTAGTCGGAGCCGACCAGGAAGAAGGTCTTGGCCTTTTTCTCCTTCGCGCCCCAGTCGAGGCCCCAGATGATCTGCTGCGTGGCCTCTTGCCCCGTGTAGATCACGTTCTTGCTCTGCTCCAGGCCTTCGTAGAAGGTCGGGTAGTACAAGAGGCCGTTCTCTTTCTCGAACACCGGCAGCACGGCCTTGCGCGAGGCGCTGGTCCAGCAACCGAACACGGCGGCGACCTTGTCGTTGACCAGCAGCTTCTTCGATTTCTCGGCGAAGGTCGGCCAGTCGGAGGCGCCGTCTTCCTTGATGACCTTGATCTTGCGGCCCAGGATGCCGCCCATCGCGTTGATCTGGTCGATGGCGAGTTGCTCGGCCTGGATGGAGCCGGTCTCCGAGATGGCCATGGTGCCGGTGGACGAATGCAGCTGGCCCACCGTCACTTCGGTGTCGGTCACCGCGAGCTTGGTGGTGTTGACCTTGGCCGTGGGGAACTGCCCCTGGCCGAAGCTCAGGCCGCTCAGGCCCATCACGGGCAGCGCGGCGGCGCCCTGCAGCAGACGGCGGCGGCGCAGTGCCATGGCATCGAGAGAGGAAGGGTCGGAATCACGCGACATCAGGAACTCCAGGCAGGTTGAAAGAAGGAAGAAGAAGGGAGAGCCGCGCACCATCGAAGTGCATCGGACGGTGCCGCTAGCACCATGGCTGGTACTTTAGAAATCACTTGCGTACTCGCGAATACGTCATTCAACGTAGCGGTGCGTCTCTGCCGGAGCCGCAGACTCCCGAGCCAGACAAGGCAGGAGACAGCAGGGAGCGCTTCTTGCTGTACCTGTCGCATGCCACCGTTGCCGCCGCCGCGAGAACCCGCCATGACATCCGTCTCCGGACAGAAGATCTTTCGCATCCGCCGCGACTACAACGCCTGGGTCGCGAACGAAACGCTGGAGGACTACGCGCTGCGCTACACGCCGCGCAGCTTTCGCAAGTGGTCGGAGTTCCGCGTGGCCAACGCGGCCTTCGGCGCCACCTCGTTCCTGGCGCTGGAGGCCATCGGCGGCGCGATCGCGCTGAGCTATGGTTTTTCGAATGCGCTGTGGGCGATCCTCGTGGTCGGGCTCATCACCTTCCTCACGGGCCTGCCCATCTCGTACTACGCGGCGCGGCACGGCGTGGACATGGACCTGCTCACGCGCGGCGCGGGCTTCGGTTACCTGGGCTCCACGCTCACCTCGCTGATCTATGCGAGCTTCACCTTCATCTTCTTCGCGCTCGAAGCGGCCATCCTCGCGCTGGCGCTGCAGATGTACCTCGACTGGCCGCTGTGGCTGCTGTATCTCGTGTCATCGATCGTGATCATTCCGCTGGTGGCGCGCGGCATCACGCTCATCTCGGGGCTGCAGCTGTGGACGCAGCCGATCTGGATCGTGCTGTTCGTGTGCCCCTTCATCGCGGTGATGGTGAAGAAGCCCGAGCTGTACGCCGACTTCACCGGCCTCGTGGGCCGCACCTCGGACAGCAGCGGCTTCGATCCGCTGATGTTCGGCGCGGCCGCCACGGTGGCGTTCTCGCTCGTGGTGCAGATCGGCGAGCAGGTCGACTACCTGCGCTTTCTGCCCGAGAAGACCGCCGCCAACCGCGGGCGCTGGTGGACGGCCGTGCTGGTCGCCGGGCCCGGCTGGATCGTGCCGGGTATGCTGAAGATGATGGGCGGCGCGTTCCTGGCCTTCCTCGCGCTGCAGCACGAGATTCCGGCCAACCATGCGATCGAGCCCACGCAGATGTACCTCACGGGCTTTTCGTACGTGCTGCGCGACCCGGCCTGGGTGCTGGGCATCACGGTGCTCTTCGTCGTCGTGTCGCAGATGAAGATCAACCTGACCAACGCCTATGCGGGCTCGCTGGCGTGGTCGAACTTCTTTGCGCGGCTCACGCACAGCCACCCGGGGCGCGTGGTGTGGCTGGTGTTCAACGTGGCCATCGCAATCCTGTTGATGGCGCTGGGCGTGTTCGCCGCGCTGGAGCACGTGCTGGGCTTTTACAGCAACATCGCCATCGCCTGGGTCGGCGCGCTGGTGGCCGACCTGGTCATCAACAAACCGCTGGGCTGGAGCCCGAAGACCATCGAGTTCAAGCGCGCGCACCTGTACGACATCAATCCCGTGGGCCTCGTCGCGATGCTGGTCGCGGCCGCGCTTGCGATGCTCGCATATTCAGGCGCACTCGGCCAATGGGCCAAGGCTTTCTCGCCTTTCATCGCACTCGCGACGGCCATGGCGGTGTCGCCGCTGCTCGCGTGGAAGACGCGCGGCCGCTACTACCTCGCGCGCACCGACATCGACCGCTGGACGCCGGGCCAGAGCGTGAAGTGCTCGGTGTGCGACAACAGCTTCGAGTCGGAAGACATGGCCCACTGCCCGGCCTACAGCGCACCGATCTGCTCGCTGTGCTGCACGCTCGAATCGCGCTGCCACGACCGCTGCAAGACCGACTCGCGCGCGGCCGAGCAGATGAGCGGCTGGCTACAGGCGCTGCTGCCGCCTGCGCTGTCGGCACGGCTCAACTTTCGCGTCGCGCACTACCTGCTGGTCGCCACCTCGCTGATCGCGCTGCTCGCCACGGTGGTGGGCGTGGTCTACGCGCAGGAGGCCATTGCCGGCACCATCGATTCGGCGATGGCGACGGCCTTCCTGAAAGTGTTCGCGCTGCTCTCCGTGATCGCCGCCGTGGCCGCGTGGTGGGTGGTGCTGGGCAGCGAGAGCCGGCAGATGGCGCAGGAAGAATCGAACCGCCACAACAACCTGCTCGCGCTAGAAATCGAAGCGCACCGCCGCACCGACGCCGCGCTGCAGACCGCAAAGGAAGCCGCCGAGGCCGCCAACCAGGCCAAGACGCGCTACGTGGCCGGCATGACACACGAACTGCGCACGCCGCTCAACAGCATCCTGGGCTACTCGCAGATCCTGCTCAAGGGCGGCGACGCGGCCCTGCCGCCGCGCGAGGCGGTGCAGACCATCCACCGCAGCGGCGAGCACATGCTGGGCCTCATCGACGGCCTGCTCGATCTCGCGCGCATCGAAGCCGGTCGGCTGCAGCTGGAGCCCTCGCCGCTCGCGCTGCCGGCCTTTCTCGACCAGGTGGTGCAGATGGTGCGGCCGCAGGCCGAGGCCAAGGGCCTGGCCTTTGTCTACACGCATGCGGGCCGGCTGCCGCCGTGGGTGCATGCCGACGTGAAGTGGCTGCGCCAGATTCTCATCAACCTGCTGACCAACGCCGTGCGCTTTACCGACAGCGGCACCGTCACGCTGCATGTGGACGCGCGGCGCGAGGTGCTGCGCTTCGATGTGGTCGACACCGGCATCGGCGTGGCGCCGCAGGACCGCCAGCGCATCTTCCTGCCCTTCGAGCGCGGCGCCGCGGGCCGCCGGCGCGGCGAGCCGGGCACGGGGCTGGGCCTGACCATCACCGGGCTGCTCACCTCGCTCATGGGCGGCGAGCTCAAGCTGGCGTCGACCTCGTCGGCGGGCAGCACCTTCAGCGTGCGCGTGTACCTGCGCGAAGTGGCCGACCCCGGCCCGCAGGCGGGCTCGCGCGAGCCGGTGTCGGGCTACCTGGGCGAGCGCCGCACGCTGCTGGTGGTGGACGACCAGCCGGTGCAGCGCCAGATGCTCGCCGGCATGCTCGCGCCGCTGGGCTTCACGGTGCGCGAGGCGGCCAGCGGCACCGAATGCCTCGACAGCCTGCGCGAAGAGCTGCCCTCGGCCATCCTGCTCGACCTGACGATGGACGACATGGACGGCTGGCAGACCGCGCGCTCGGTGCGGGCCTCGGGCTTCGCCGAGCTGCCGATCATCATCGTCTCAGCCAACATGTTCGAGAACCAGCCCGACCGGCTGCGCGCCGCGGGCTGCCAAGCCTTCGTGGGCAAGCCGGTGATCGAGTCGGAACTCATCGCCACGCTGGAACGGCACCTGGGCCTCGAATGGCTGGCGATCGGCGACGCCCTGCCGCCTGCCGACCCCGACGCGACGCCGCAGCGCCCGCCCCTGCTCGCACTCAGTGAAGACGACCGCGCCGACCTGATGCGCCTGGTGCAGATGGGCCACGTGCGCGGCCTGCACTCCGCGCTCGACCGGCTGGCCGCGGCCTCGCCCGACGCGGCGGCCACCTGCACCTGGCTGCGCGGCATGGTCACGCGCTTCGAACTCGACACGCTCCGCAACGCACTGGCAGAAGATGCAGACACCACCCTCGCCTCCTCCTCCTGAATCCATCTCCGAACGCCCTGTCGTGCTGGTGGTCGACGACGCCCCCAGCAGCCTGGGCATGCTGTGCGACACGCTCGAGGCCAGCGGCTACACCGTGCTGGTGGCGGCCGACGGCGAGTCCGCGCTGCAGCGGCTCGAACTCGTCGTGCCCGACGCGATATTGCTCGACGGCCTCATGCCGGGCCTCTCGGGCTTCGAGACCTGCCGGCGCATCAAGGCCAACCCGGCGCTCGCGCACATTCCGGTGCTGTTCATGACCGGCCTCTCGGAAACCGCGCACGTCGTCGAAGGCTTCGAGTGCGGCGGCGTCGACTACGTGGTGAAACCGATCCGCGCGCAAGAGGTGCTGGCGCGCCTGCACACCCACACGCGCAACGCCCGCATCACGCGCATGGCGCGCGACGCGGTCGACGTGGCCGGCATGGGCGTGGTGTTCGTCGACACGCGCGGGCGCATCGCCTGGCGCTCGCCGCAGGCCGCGCTGTGGCTGCATGCGCTCGAAGACCCCGTGGCACCCGGGCGCCTGCCCGCCTCGGTGGAGCCCGCGCTGGCGCCGGGCGCATCGATCGCCATCGGCACCGCCACGGCCATGCGGCTGTCGGTGCGCAACCTGGGTGCGGCGGCACTCGGCGAGACCATGCTGCTGTTCGCCATCCAGCGCGAAGGCCCGGCCTCGCGCCTGGCCGACGCGGCCCTCACGCCGCGCGAGACCGAGGTGCTGTCGTGGCTCGCCAAGGGCAAGACCAACCGCGACATCGGCGAGATCCTGGGCACCAGCCCGCGCACCGTGAACAAGCACCTGGAGCACATCTTCGAGAAACTGGGCGTGGAGACGCGGGCGGCGGCGGCGGCGCTCGCGAGCGGTATGTAACCTCCATGGGGTAACCGCCCCAACGGCGCCGGGCTATCGCCCTCAAAGGCCCCGGTTGCGCTCAGAATGGGCATGCCACCGGAGACAGAGATGCTTTCAAGCCTGCTGGCCTTCCCGCCCCGCGAAAGCGCCTACAAGCGCAAGTTTTTGAACAACACGGACGAGAACCTCTTCATGGGGTCGTTCGAGAGCTTCGCGGCGGCCGAGGCCGGCGCACCGCCCAGCAAGGCCGTCGGCTATGCCAATGCCGACGCGGGCGAGCTCTACAGCCCGCAGATCTATTTCTACGACTATCCCGGCCTCTTCTGGCTGGGCCGCTCCATCGATGCGGGCCTGACGCGCGTGTTCGACCTGGGCGGGCACGTCGGCATCAAGTACTACGCCTTCCGCCGCGTGCTGACCTACCCCGACATCCTGCGCTGGACGGTGTGCGACGTGCCCGGCGTGGTCGAAAGCGGCCGCGCGATGGCCGTCAAGCGCGAAGCGACCGGGCAGCTCGGCTTCACCACCGACCATCGCGACGCGAGCGGCTGCGACGTGCTGTATGTCTCGGGCAGCCTGCAGTACCTGCCGACACGCATGGACGCGATTCTTTCTTCGCTCGCCGTGAAGCCCCGGCGCATCGTCATGAACACCACGGCCGTGCACCCCGAGCGCACGATCTACACGCTCAACAGCATCGGCGTGGCCGTGTGCGCCTACCGCATCCAGCACCACGACGAGCTGCTGGCTGACCTCGCACGCTCCGGCTACCGCAAGCGGGACGTGTGGCGCAACGAGGGCAAGCCGATCGCCGTGCCCTTCGTGGAGGGCGGCGACAAGCCCTACTACGCGGGCTGCTGCTTCGACCTGATCGTTTGATTCGCCCCCATCGGCTTGTCGCGGGGGTGAGCCCGGGCGGCCCTTGTCAGACGGCGAACAGCGAATCCAGATCCGCAAAGGACTTCAGCTCGATGGCGTTGCCCGACGGGTCGAGAAAGAACATCGTCGCCTGTTCGCCGGGCTCGCCCTTGAACCGGATGTAGGGCTCGATCACGAACTTCGTCTGGCGCGCGATGAGCTTGTCGGCCATGGCCTGCCACAGGTCCATCGGCAGCACGGCGCCGAAGTGGCGCACGGGCACGTCGTGGCCGTCCACGGCGCTGTGCGACTTGTGGCCGCATTCGTCGGGTGCCAGGTGCGCCACGATCTGGTGTCCGTAGAAGTTGAAGTCGACCCACTCGGCCGAGCTGCGGCCTTCCGGACATTCAAGCAACTCGCCGTAGAAGGCGCGCGCTTCTGCGATATCGCGAACAGGAAAGGCCAGGTGGAACGGGATGCGTGCAGTGGGCGTGTTCATGGGGTTCATCGATCTAGGAGTTCAGGTTGAGCGAACTCTAAGCAGCGATCCACATAACTGAAAACGATATATTTCATCGCTGAGCACCACCAATTTCGATGAATCAACAATGATCACCGAGCTTCGCACCTTCATCGCCGTGTGCCGTCACGGCACATTCGCCGCGGCGGGAGAGCGCATCGGCCTGACGCAATCGGCTGTCAGCAGCCAGATCAAGCGCCTCGAGGAATCGCTGGGGTTCCCGCTCTTCGATCGCACGGGCCGCTCCGCCACCTTGAATGCTGCGGGCGAGACCACGCTGGGGCGGGCGGAAGAAATCTGCGCGCTCTACGCCAAGCTCGGCGAGTTGCCCGACGACGCGGCGAGCACCGGGCTGCTGCGCATCGGCGCCATTGCGTCCGCGCAACCGACGCTGGTGGCACGGGCGCTCGAAAAACTGCGCGTCGGCTTCCCCCTTCTGCGCGTGCACATCTCGCCCGGCGTGTCGATGCGGCTCATGGACGACCTGGACGCCGGCAGCATCGATGCGGCCGTGATCATCCGGCCGCCCTTCGGCATTCTTCCGGAACTGACGTGGCAAACCTTGGTGCGCGAGCCCTATGTGCTCATTGCCCCCGCGAACGTGCCGGGCCGGAACTGGCGCACCCTGCTGCGCGAACAGCCGTTCCTGCGCTACGACCGCGCGTCGTTCGGCGGGCGCATGGTCGGACGGTTCCTGCGGCGCGAAGACATCGCGGTGAGCGACGCCATCGAGGTCGACGAAATCTCGGGGCTCATCCACCTGGCCTCGAAAGGCCTGGGCGTTGCGCTCGTGCCGTGGGTCGAGGCCCACCTTCCGCTGCCGCCGGGCGTACGCATGCTGTCGCTGGGCGAGTCCACGTTCCATCGCGAAGTCGGGCTGCTGCAGCGCAAGCCGCGGGCCAGCCCGCCCCTCGTGGCGCAGTTTGCGCAGTGCCTGCGCGAAGCGGCCGAACCGGCGAAGGCAGGCCGAAAGAAAGTCTTGACGGCCTCCAAAAAGATATTAAAGTGATATCACTTTAAACAGGAGGCCTTCATGCATGAGCAGACCCCGTCCATCCCCCGCCCGGTTCGCAGGGAGCGGCCGTACCGGTCCGTCAACGGATACGGCATCGTCGCCGTGGCGCTGCTGATCCTTGCGGTCGGCGCCTGGGTGCTCGTGCGGCGGATGATGCCGCTGCCCCTGGGCATCCTGCTGATCGTCGCAGGCGTCGCGCTGCTGCCGGGGCTGTACATCCTCAAGCCCAACGAGGGCATCATCCTCACGCTGTTCGGCAAGTACCAGGGCACCGACCGCGCCGAGGGCCTGCGCTGGACCAACCCGTTCCAGTCGGGCCAGAAGATATCGCTGCGCGCGCGCAACCTCAACACGCCGCCGCTGAAGGTGAACGACAAGCGCGGCAACCCGGTGGAGATCGGCGCGGCCGTAGTCTGGCGTGTGCACGACACGGCGCAGGCCGTGTTCGAGATCGACGACTACAACAAGTTCGTCGCCATCCAGTCCGAAGCCGCGATTCGCCACCTGGCCACGGTCTACGCGTACGACAGCGGCGACGACCTGCAAAGCGACGAGGTCACGCTGCGCGCCGGCCTCGACGTGGTGGCGGATGCGCTCAAGGCCGAGCTGAACCAGCGCTTTGCCAGCGCCGGTGTCGAGGTGCTCGATGCCAAGCTCACGCATCTGGCCTACGCGCCGGAAATCGCCCAGGTGATGCTGCGGCGCCAGCAGGCGGTGGCCATCGTGAGCGCACGGCACCAGATCGTGGCGGGCGCGGTCGGCATGGTCGAGGCTGCCCTCAAGGGATTGTCAGAGCGCAACCTTGTCGTGCTCGACGACGAGCGCAAGGCCTCGATGGTGTCGAACCTGCTGGTGGTACTGTGCTCGGACCGCGAAACCCAGCCCGTGGTCAACACGGGCACGCTCTACACCTGATGCACCCACGGCACCTTCCTGCTGCCGCCACGTTCTCCTCTGATGGCCAGTCCCGGTAAGAAGTCCTATCCGCTGCGCATCGACCCGGCCCTGTGGGCCGAGATCGAGCGGCTGGCGGCCCAGGAGCTGCGCAGCGCGAACGCGCAGGTCGAGTTCCTGCTGCGCGAAGGGCTTGCGAAGCGGGGGCGGCTGCCAGCGGTGGATGCGCCCGCCAAAGACGGGGCTCCGCCCAAGCCGCCGCGCTAGGCTGGTAGTAACCCCGAATTTTCTGAAGGCCGATTGACAGCCTCGGCCTCTACGATGGAACGGCACCCCTCATCAGGAGACACCCGCCGTGACCCCCTTCGCCTCCCGTTCCGCCCTGACCCGCCGCGCCGCCCTGGCGCTGGCCGCCTCCTTCGCCCTCGCCGGTTGCGCCAACCTCGGTGGCAACACCCCACCCGCCGCCGCCGGCGACATCCACGTCATGACCTCCGGCGGCTTCACCGCCGCCTACAACGAGCTGCGCCCCGGCTTCGAGCGCAGCAGCGGCCGCAGCGTGAAGACGGCCTACGGCGCGTCGATGGGCAACGCCAGCGATTCGATTCCCAGCCGCCTCGGGCGCAACGAGCCCGCCGACGTCGTGATCCTCGCGCGCCCCGCGCTCGATGCGCTGGTGGCGCAGGGCAAGGTGGTGGCGGGCAGCCAGGTCGACCTGGTGCGTTCGTCGATCGGCTTCGCGGTGCGCAAGGGCGCGCCCAAGCCGGACATCAGCACCGTGGACGCGCTCAAGCGCACGCTGATCGCCGCGCCGTCGATTGCCTACTCGGCGAGCGCGAGCGGCACCTACTACGAGACCGAGCTGCTCAAGAAGCTCGGCATCGAAGACCAGGTGAAGCCCAAGAGCAAGCGCATCCTCAGCGAGCGCGTGGGCACGGTGGTGGCGCGCGGCGATGCGGCCCTCGGCCTGCAGCAGGTGAGCGAGCTGCTGCCCATCGAAGGCATCGACTACATCGGCCCGCTGCCCGCCGAGGTGCAGCGCGTGACGGTGTTCTCGGCCGGCGTTGCCACGGCGTCGAAGCAGCCCGACGCGGCGCGGCAGCTGATCCGCTACCTCAACGCACCGGCCGCGGCGCCGACGATTGCGAAGACGGGACTGGAGCCAATCTCCGCCCGGTGAATGGCGCGGTGAACGCTGCGCGCCTCACTTCATCTTGATGACGACCTTGCCCTTGGCCCGCCCCGTCTCGAGGTAAGCGAGCGCGTCGTTGGTCGCGTCGAACGCGAAGACCCGGTCGATGACCGGGCGTATCGCGCCGGCATCGATGAGCGAGGCGATCTCGCGCAACTGCGCTCCGCTGGCGCGCATGAAGAGAAACGAATAGCGCAGGCCGAGACGGCGCGCGCTGTTCCTGGCCTTGGCACTGAGCAGGCGCACGACGAGCTTCACGAACCACGGCGCCTTGATGCCACTGGCAAACGCGGGATCCGGCGGGCCTGAGATCGAGATGAGCGTGCCGCCGCGCCGCAGCACGCGCAGCGACTTGTGCAACGCGGCCGCGTCCTGGCTGTGCAGGACCACGTCGACGCCCTGCAGCACTTTTTCGAAGTCGTCTTGTCTGTAGTCGATGACGGTGTCGGCCCCCAGGCCCTTCACGAGCGCGGTGTTGGCGGCGCTCGTGGTCGTGGCGACGGTGGCGCCGAGCTGCCGCGCCAGCTGGATGGCAAACGTGCCCACGCCGCCCGAGCCCGCCTGGATGAAGACCTTCTGACCGGCCTTCAGGTTCGCCCTTTCGACGAGCGCCTGCCATGCCGTCAGGCCCACCAGCGGCATGCTCGCCGCCTCTTCCATGCTCAGCGTTGCAGGCTTGATCGCCACGGAGGCCTCGGCCACCGCCACGTACTCCGCGAAGGTGCCGATGCGAAAGTCGTCCGCCCGTGCATAGACCTCGTCACCCGCCTTGAAGCGCTGCACGCGCGGCCCGACCTTGACCACGACACCGGCGACGTCGTGGCCCAGCACCAGCGGCAAGTGGTACGGCAGGATGAGCTTGAACTCGCCGTCCCTGATCTTGGCGTCGAGCAGGTTCACGCCGGCGGCGTGGACCTCGACCAGGACCTCGTCGTCGCGCAGCTCGGGCGCGGGCACATCGGCCAGGCGCAGTGCGCCCTTCTTGCCGTAGCGATCGAGGACAAATGCTTTCATGGCGTTTTCTTTCGGGATTGGTCGATCAGTTGTGGCGCCGGAAACAGAAAATCATCGTTTCAAATGATGACCGTCATACATAAAACGAGCGAATGGGGCGGGGTTTGGTCAGGCGCTTCAGGCGCCGGCGGGCAGCAGTTTGTCGAGCGCGGCTTCGCGCAGGCGCTCCGACAGCGCCGGCTCGTCAACGGCGCGCGCCAGCACCAGCGCGCCGACCATGGTCGCCAGGGTCACGAGCGCTTGCTCGTGCACCTCGGGCTGGCCCCAGCCGGGCGACTGGCGGGCGATCAGGTCGACGATCGCCTTGATGTGCCGGGTCGTGGTGCGGCGCACTTCGGGGGTTTGGCGGGGCGTTTCGGAACCGAGTGCCGCCAGCGGGCAGCCGGTGTCCATGCCGTCCTGGTGCTGCTGCGAGAGGTAGCCGCGCAGCATGCGCTCCAGGGTTTTTTCGGGCGGCGCGGTGGCGACGACATCCGCGGCCGCGGCGGCCGATTCGGCGCAGGCCCGGCTTGCAGCCTCGGCCAGCATGGCCTCGCGCGAAGCAAAGTGGGCATAGAAGGCGCCATGCGTCAGGCCGGCCTCTTTCATGATGTCGGCGACGCCTGTGCCGTCGTAGCCGTCGCGACGGATCGCCCGGGCGGCCGCGGCCACGATGCGCTCGTGCGAGGCTTCCTTGGCTGCGTTGCGGGCATTGATTTTCTCATTTCGCATGATTTGCATCATATCAACATTGCGCGCGAGGCATGCGGGCGGGTTGCCGCTCTTAAACTGCACGCTCCTGCCTTCCCCACCCTGACGAACGGACGCCATGACTCACCCGACGCCCTCTTCCGCCCTCGTGAACGCCTTCGCTCCCAGCGGCACGCTGCGCGCCTCGATCAACCTCGGCAACCCGATCCTTGCCAACAAGGACGCCACCACCGGTGAACCGGTCGGCGTGTCGATCGACCTGGCCCGCGAGTTCGCACGGCGACTCGGTGTCGGCATCGAGCTGGTG
This sequence comes from Variovorax sp. EBFNA2, assembly GCF_033802765.1. Classification (NCBI taxonomy): domain Bacteria; kingdom Pseudomonadati; phylum Pseudomonadota; class Betaproteobacteria; order Burkholderiales; family Comamonadaceae; genus Variovorax; species Variovorax sp. EBFNA2. Next base: position 2,807,524 of record NZ_CP138496.1, on the reverse strand, counting down.
GTGTTCGAGAAGGCCGCGGCCTCGGTGGACGCGGTGAAGAACGAGAAGGCCGACATCGGCTTCTTCGCAGTCGACCCGGCCCGCAGCGAAGGCCTGCGCTTCACGGCGCCCTATGTGCTCATCGAAGGCAGCTACCTCGTGTCTGAATCCTCTGCGCTGACCGACAACGCGCAGGTCGATGCGAAGGGCCACCGCATCTCGGTCGGCTCTGGCAGCGCTTACGACCTGTTCCTCACGCGCGAGATCAAGGCGGCGGAGATCGTGCGCCTTCAGGGCGCGGGGCCTGCGCTCGCTGCATTGCGCGCAGGCGAGGTCGAAGTGGCGGCGGGCATTCGTCAGCTGCTCGAAGGTGAAGCCGCCCGCGCGCCGGGCGTGCGTGTGCTGCCGGGGCGCTTCATGGTGATCCAGCAGGCAATGGGGACGCCGGCCAGTCGCGGGGCTGAGGCGCAGGCGCTGCTTTCCTCCTTCGTCGAGGAGATGAAGGCTTCTGGTTTTGTGGCCGATGCATTGAAGCGCCATCGCATCGAGGGCGCGATCGTTGCGCCGTAACTGAACGCTGCTGTTCAGGGCGCGTGCACAGGCCACCGGGTACTTCCCTCCGCGAATGTCCCCCGGGGCTGCGCCCCTCCTTTATTTCGCTGCGGGAAGTACCCAGTGTCCTGTGCCCGCTGGGCGCTCTCGTGGTGCTGGCTGATCAACCACCGCTCTGAACCCGCTCACGTCGATGAGGTGCCTTGCGCAGCGAAATCAAGGAGGAGCCGAAGGCGGGGGACATTCGCGGAGCAAGGTACCGCGTCGGCGGGAGCGACGCCCTGAACATCAAAGCTTGTGCGCCTCCACAGGCCCTTGCGAATAAAACAGGAAGTAGCCCGTCTGCGTCTTGAAGCCGTTCTTCTGCCATCCGGGCGGCACCTTGAAGATGCCGAGCTGGTCGCTCGAAATGCCGACGAAAGACGTGTGCTCCGTGTCGGTGGTGATGCGGCTCCAGCGCTCGCGCGACACCGGCTGCATCTGCATCTTGGGTTCGCTCCATTCGGGCGTACGCACCTTGTCGCGCATGATGAAGCGGTCGCCGTCGCGCTCGATCTTGACGACCTCCTTGAGCACGCCGTTGCGTTCGACGGCGTAGACGCCGACCAGTTCGGTCTCGGGTCCGCCGCGTGCGCCGCAGGCCGAGAGCAGTGACACGCAGGCCACCGCCAACAAAGAATTCAGAAGTGTTTTCATGGGATTCGGATGAGGTGACGCATGCACCGCCAGGCAGGCCCGGCGGCACATGCGGGGTTCATGAAAGAAGACTCAACGACTCAGCGCTTCTGGTTCTCACGCAGCGGCAGCTTGCCCTGGAAGCGCAGTGCGTGCGGGTACTCTTCCTTGCCGCCCGCGTCCGCCGCCGCCATCTTCTGCTGGCTCAGCTGCGTCTTGGCGAGCAGCGGCGCCGGCAGGTTGAGCACGCCCTTGATCTGGTCGTACTGCGCCTGCGTGATGCGCCCCACGCCCAGCAGGCGGAAGGCATCGCGCTCGATGTTCAGCAGCAAGGGCTTGTTGCCCGCGAAGTTCTGCACCTTGGCCAGCAGGTTGCTCCACGACGGCGCGCTGTAGTTGCTCACGTAGTAGTCCTGCCCCGTCGGTCCGGCGAGCACCGCGGTGCAGCCCGGCAGTTCGACCTGCGTGGCGTTGTTCGACATCACGAAGGTCTCGCGCTTTTCCATCGCGTCGCCGTACGCCAGCGTGACGGGAATGGTCCACGTCGAGGCCGGGAACTGGTTCTGGTTGGGGAACGACTCCTGCGTGATGTTGACGTAGGTGCGGTCGCCGGCGCACTGCGCATCGACCGTGAGCAGCGGCACGCCGGTCTGGCGGATGAGGCTGTCGCCGATGTCGCTGACCTTCTTGTTGGTGGCCTTTTCCAATGAGGTCCACAAGCGCGTGGGCGTGACGTTGCCGTATGCATAGTCTTTCAGGTAGATCTGCAGGCCCTTCTGCATCGCCTCTTCGCCGATGTAGTTCTGGATCGTCTCCAGCACGTGGCTGCCCTTGTTGTAGACAAAGATCGACGGGCTGATGAAGCCGAACGAGCCCGCGTCGTTCAGGTTGCGCTGCACCGGCACGGCCGTGTTCTTCAGGTCGGCCACGATCACGTTGTGCTTGTCGAGCACGTAGTCGGAGAAGCTGTAGTACTCGGGGTGGAACTTGATGGTGGTGCGCCGTTCGAACCAGCGCGCAAACGACTCGTTGAGCCACACGTTGTCCCACCAGTCGAGCGTGACGAGGTCGCCGAACCACTGGTGCGCCACCTCGTGCGTGACCACGGTCACCGAGTACAGCGTGGGCTTGTCGCCGGGCTTGGTGAGCACCGCGTCGGCAAACTCGAAGATCGCGCCCCAGTTCTCCATGCCGCCGAAGCCGGTGTTGGGCTTGTTGTCGTAGCTGTCGTTGGCGGCCACGGTGTCGAACTTCTTGAAGGGCAGCGAGATGCCGGTGTACTTGTAGTAGTAGTCCATCGACACCTTGGTCCACTCCATGGCGAACTTGGCCCAGTCGGAGCGGCCCGGCGGCGTGAACCAGCGCAGCGCCATGTCGCTGCCGTCGAGCGGGTTCTTGAAGGTGTCGGCCAGGATGTCGAACTTGCCGCCGCCGAAGAAGGCCAGGTACATCGGCATCGATGGCGTCTTCTCGAAGGCCACGCGCTGGTAGCCGTCGGGCAATTTCACGGCCTCGGTCTGCGCACCGTTCGACACGGTCTTCCAGTCGCCCGGCACCTCGGCCGAGATCTCGAAGGTGTGGCGAAACGCCGGCTCGTCCCAGCCGGGGAACCACTGGCGCGCGAAGTTGGTTTCGCCCTGCGTCACGATGGCGTCGCTGCTCACGCCCTCGGGTGTCGAGAGGCCCACCTTGAAGATGCCCGACGCGGCCGAGCACAGCGGGTTCTTCGCGAGCACTTCCGGCGTGCAGTACTCGGCATCGGAGAACTGGATTTTTCCGTCCCACTCCATGTGCAGCAGGTACTTGCCCTTGGCGATCTGGCCGTCGTTCAGGCGCAGCTGCACGAAGTCGCCGCGCGTCTGCGGCGTGGGAATCAGCGGGATCGCCTCGCCCGGCTTGGACACCTTGCGCAGCGTGGTGCGCCCGCGCGCAAAGTTGAGGTCGTGCGCGGCGACGACGATGGCGTCGACCGGCTGGAGCACGTCGATCTCCACGTCGGCGCGGCCCACGAAGGTCTTGAGCGCTGCATCGGGGCGGAACCACAGCTTGTAGTTGACGGGCCAGACCGTGTCGGGAAGCTCCATCGGCCGCGCCGAACGATCGACCGCGGCCACTGCCGAGTCGGGTGCGGCGGGCACGCCGTCGTCGGGTGTCTTCTTGGTGGTGTCGCCGCTGTCGGCCGCGGGTGCCGTGGCCACCGACGGCGCGTTCAGGCCGGAGCCGCCGAACGATGCGCCGCCGCCGCTGTCTCCGCCGCCGCCGCAGGCCGTCAGCGCGGCAAGGGTCACGGCCGTGAGAGCCAGACGATGAACGACAGGTGTATTCAGTGTTTTCATGATCGCCTCTGGGTACGCTTGGTAAGGAACATGCGCCGCACCGCAGGCACCGGCGGATAGCCGGTGATGCACGTGACGCGCGCGGGATGAGTGGAACGACAGGTCAGCAAGAAATGCGGGCAGCACAACGCCCTCCCGGCGAACAGACAGTTCGTCAGGAACGCAGGCTCAGGCCGGACCGCACCGCGCGTGTTGCGGTGGTCCCAGGATGCGCGGGGCGAGCGGCGCCATTCCCGTCAGGACGCGGGGTGTTGGGGGAGCGTTTGAACGCGGTGGGGTGTCGGGGCCGGGCTCAGTGCCCGTGCATCGACACGATGCGTTCACCCGTCAGGTGAACGGCCGGGGCCATGGCGAAAGCGATGGCGACGGCAAGACTGGCTGCGGCTCTTGTGGTTGATTTCACGCGCATTCCCTCGTCCGTTGAAGTGCTCGCAGTTGTAGCTGATCGATGCAATGAGCTCAACGATTCGCGGAACTTTTCTCTCTCCAATTGTTCGCGTGCGATAGGCCGAATGGCGTCATGGCACGCGGTGTGTGCCATGCGATACGAAGATGGTTCTGCGCCCGAAACACCTGCTCACGCAGATGACGAAAACACGGGCCATGCACTGTGACGAAGCGGCCACAGTACGAAGGTTCAAGCCGCGGCGAACGCTACGAAAGCTGTGAACCAGAGACTGCAGCGGTGCGTTGCGCGCGCTCGCGCCACCACAGCAGAAAGCCGCATGCGAACACGACGACCTGTGTGCCGATGAGCAGTGCAAAGCCCGCGAAGAAACCCGCCGCCGACGAGGCCGCGGTGACCGTGGTGTGCGTTGCGCCGCCACTGTGCGACACCGCCGTGATCACGCCGCCCATCAGCGCCGGCATGAAGCCCGCCACGAGGCTGCCCACGCCGTTGGTCACGCCGAACGCGCTGGCCGTGTGCTCGGCACGCGAGCAGTGCTGCACCGTGCTCGGAATGGCCGGGCTCTGCAGGCCCCAGAAGAAGTTGGCGGCCACGAGGCAGGTCGCGGCCATGTACGGGTCGCGCGCATTGATGGCCAGCAACACCGACAGCGCCACGCCCGCGCTTGCGCCCATGAAGATGAAGGGCACGCGGTCGCGCCCGAGCTTGTCGATGAGCACGCCGCCCGTGAACACCGCGAGCACCGTCGCGTACTGCGGCAGCGAGGCGATCCAGCCCATCTCGCGCAGCGAGAAGCCGCGCGCCTCGCGCAGGTAGGTCGGCAGCCAGTTGCTGCTGCCCCAGAGGTAAGCCAGCGCCGCCGACGTGAGCAGCGTGATGAGAAACAGATGCCGCGTGTGCAGCGCGCCCTTCACGATGCCCGCCACGCGCGACATCGCATCGCCGAGCGACGAAGGCTTGATGTCGTCGCCATGCCCCGGCGGCATGCGCACGAAGGCCAGCACCAGCGGAATGCCCAGCACGATGTTGAGCACGCCGAGCACATGGAAGGAGCTGTCCCAATCGAACTGCGTGAGCAGGTAGCCCACCAGCGGATAACCCACCGCCAGTCCCAGGCCCGTGCCCATGTTCACCAGCGCATTGGGCTTGCCGTTCTCGTCGCTCTTGAAGTGCGCCTTGATGTACGACGAGGCCAGCGAGAACAGCGGCCCTTCCGACACGCCCAGCAGCACGCGCGAGGCCAGCAGCAGGCCGTAGCTGTTGAACATCGGCGAGGCCCAGGTCACCACGCCCCACAGGATGAGGCCGTAGATCAGGCTGCGCCGCACGCCGAACAGCGCCGAGCAGAACGGCGTGAGCACGAAGGCCGACACGCCGTAGCCGAGCATGAAGGCCGTGGCCAGCAGGCCCTGGCTCACGCGGTCGGAAGGGTCGAGCCCCACGTGCTTCAGAAAGTCCGCATCGGTGATCAGCACCGCGATGTTGATGCGGTCGACGTAGGAGATCGCCACGATCACGAACAGCGTGATGACGCCGTACCAACGGAAGTTCTTGCTCTGCATGACCGGGGCTCTCTCTTGCTTGGGGGATGCGCGTCGTGTGGCCGCGCCTAGAACATGTGGCGCATGCCGAACTCGACGCCGCTGGAGGCGCGGTTGGGCCGCGTGATGGCGCCGGCCAAGGCCTGCGTTGCGCCGTTCTTGTTGCTGATGCGGGCAATGGTTCCGTACACCGCCGTGCGCTTGGACAGGTTGTGCACGTAGCCCAGCGCCAGCTTCGACGTCGTGGGCTCGCGCACCGCGTTGAGGGGCTCCAGCTTGTAGCGCGCGTACGAGGCCTTGATCTCGCCCGGACCGATGGGCAGCTGGAAGCCGACCAGCACGCCCTTGGCATCGGTGCTGCCCTTCGATTCCTTGTACAGCTCGCTCGTGAGCTTGAGGTTCATGAGCGAGGGGCCGAAGGTGTAGGCCGCGCCGAGGTTGGTCACGCGCAGGTCGCCGCTCACGTAGCGCGTGCGGCCGGTGGCAATGGCCACGTTGAGGCCGCCGCTCTGGTAGCCGAAGCGCGCGCCCGTGTGCTGGCCGTCGCGCTTGTTCGACACCTGCGTGCCGGGCAGCACCGAGGTCGAATCGTTCTCGCCCATCCCGTACATCACCTGGCCGTAGAAGCCGCCCAGGTTGGCCGGCAGGAAGTAGCCGATGCTGTTCGACGCGCGCGTGCCGGTGGGCGCCACGAGGCCGCCCAGGCCCGAGAAGTAGATCTGGTTGGCGCCGATGCCGCCGCCGGTGCCGAAGGGGTCGAAGATCGCGGTGTTCCAGAAGGCCGGCACGTAGTCGCGGCCCAGGCGCACTTCACCGAAGGGGCCGGCCAGGCTCACGGTCGAGCGGCGGTTGAAGCTCATCACGCCGGACGTGCCGTTGCCGCTGGCCTGGTTGTTCGAGTTCGACGGAAAGCCCGTACCGCTGTCGTTCTGCAGGCCCATCTCGAGCCAGAAGCTGGCCGAGAGTCCGCCGCCGAGGTCTTCGGTGCCGCGGAAGCCGAGGCGGCTGAACATGTTGCCGCTGTTGCCCAGCTGCGTCTTGTGGGCCGATCCGTCGCCGCTGCCGCGCGTGTAGATCACGGAGGCATCGACCACGCCGAACAGCGTGACGGAAGATTGGGCCAGCGCTGCGCCAGCCGCGGTGGCCGCAGCCATCGCGATCAAGTACTTTTTCATTGAATGTCTCGGTTGGTTTTTCTCTCGGCCGTCTTGTGGGGGTGTGGCCTCAGCGTCTCAAATGTCCAGCACCAGCCGCTCGCCCTTGCAGCGAGAGACGCAGATCATCATGGTCTTGTTGGACGCACGTTCGATCTTGGTGAGGATGCCGTCGTGGTGATCGACTTCGCCCTCGAGCACCGCTGTTTCGCAGGCGCCGCAGACGCCCTCTTTGCAGCTGTGGTCGGGGGTGAGGCCAGCGTCGATCAGGCTGTCGAGAATCGATTTGCCCGGGGGCACCTCGACACTCTTGCCGCTCTTGGCGCACTGCACCACGCAGGTCTGTGTGGCGCTGGGCGCCTCCACATGCACGGCGGCGAAGCGCTCGATGTGTGCGTTGGCGTAGCCCAGTTGCTCGCAGCTCTTTTCAAAAGCGTCGAGCATCGGCGTGGGGCCGCAGCAGTAGTAGTGGCTGGCGGTGCCCTTGCCGGCCAGCAGCGATGCGAGGTCGGGCGGAGCACCCCTCTCGTCGTCGAAGTGCCAGGTGAGCTGCACCGATTTCTCGGTGGCCAGCGCCTCGATGGCGTCGCAGAAGGCGGCCTCTTTGCGGGTGCGCGCGCAGTAGACGATTTCGACCGGTTTGCCGATGGCAACGAGCCGCTGCAGCATGCACCAGATGGGCGTCACGCCGATGCCGCCGGCCACGAGCACCGAGCGTTCGGCGCCCTCTTCCAGCTTGAAGTTGTTGCGCGGCGCCGAGATGGGCAGCGTCATGCCCACGCGCAATTGCTGGTGCACGTAGCGCGAGCCGCCGCGGCTCTTGCGGTCGTTGAGCACGCCCACCACGTAGCGCTGGCGGTCGCTCGAGGGGTTGCACAACGAGTAGCTGCGCACCAGCCCGTTGGGCAGGTGCAGGTCGATGTGGGAGCCGGCCTCGAAGGCGGGAAAGTCCACCGCCGGCGTGGCCGGCCGGAACTCGACGCTGACGATGCCGTCGGCCTCGTAGCGCATGGTGTGCACGAGGGCGTTCAGCGTGGGAGAAGACATGGCGATGCTCGCTTGCTTGCAGTTCAGGCCGTGGCGGCTTCGGCTTGCGCCAGCTGCGCCTGCGCCAGGTTGCGCATGTGGCGGCGCAGGCGGACGATGCCCAGGTCGTGCTGGTACAGGTTCTCGTGCTGGTTGGCGTCGGCTTCCATCTCTTCGAGCATCACGCGGTCTTGTTCCAGCACGTGCCAGTGGCGCGCCTCGAGGCGGTTCTTGTAGAGGAAGCGCCAAGTGTCGCGCTCCCAGCCCGGCGACAGCTTGCGTGCGCGCCAGAAGAAGGTGGCCGTCATGCCGTTGGCCATCGGCGAGAAGGCGCCGATGATGATGAAGTTGCCGCCGGGGCCGCCGGTCTTCGGGTACGGAATCTCCAGGCGCATCCAGTGGATGCCGGTGTCTGCCCACTCGGTCCAGTCGAAGTTGACGTTGCGCTGGCCTTCCTTCTCGAACACGAAGCCGATGTCGGTCGGGCGAACGCCGAACTTGGCGCTCGAGTCGCCCTCGGCCATCGAGTGCGACTGCTTGTGCAGGTACGTGCCGTGCATCGGGTCCATCACGTTGTCCAGCACGTAGCGGTAGTCGCCCTTCCACTCCGTGTAGCAAAGGAAGTTCGAGTACTCGGCTTCGTCGGTCAGCTGCTCGGGCAGCACCAGAGGAGGCGGCACATCGACCGGCTCCTTCGAGTTGTAGAGGAACACGGCGCCCGCGCGCTCCTGCACATGGAAGTGGCGGGTGGCGCGCGAGCCTTCGAGCTTGCAGCCGGGGCTGCCGGGCACGCGCGTGACCACGCCGTCGTGGCGCACTTCAACGCCGTGGTACGGGCACGAGAGGCGGTCACCCAGGATCACGCCCTGCGACAGCGGCGCGCCGCGGTGCGGGCAGCGGTCTTCCAGCGCGTGCAGCACGCCTTCGCCGTCACGCCAGAGCGCGATCTTGCGGCCGAGGCGGCGCAGGGAGATCGGGTTCTCCTTGATGAAGTGGGAAGGGCAGATCGGGTACCAGAGATCCTTCAGGCCGATCTCGAGCAGGTGGTCGACCGGATCGACAGGGGCCGGTGCGACGGGATGGATGGCGATGGTCATGGTGGTTCTCCTCAGGCGGCCAGCGTGGCCATTTCCTTGCGGTACAGCGCCTCGGTCCATGCGAGGCCGCCCGGCGTGGCCAGGCCGCTGTCGTTCAGGCGCTGCACGAGGCCCGCCAGGTCATGGATGCCGTCGGCATAGGCGCGCTCGATCACGTCGCCCAGCAGGTCTTCGTAGGTGGTCGCGGGGCGCTGGCGCGCCTGGTGCGGTTGGAGAAAGCGGTCTTGTTGCATCGTGAGCCTCCGTATGGCGAGGAGAAAAATTTCAGGCAGTAGCAGCGACAGCGCCCTGCGCCGGCTCGCCCAGCGGCACGGCCCAGGCGTCGTAGGCGTACACCCAGTCGGCGTTGCCGCCTTCGCGCAGCCAGTTGTTGCCGCGCGAGCCGAGCTGCACCTGGCTGGCGCGTTCGATGCGCGCGGTCTGGTAGGCCTGCAGTGCGGCAGGAATGTCGGCCATGGCCACGCCGTCGAGGTGGCGCGACAGCACCACGGCGTCTTCGATGGCCATGCCGGCGCCCTGCGCCATGAAGGGCAACATCGGGTGCGCGGCATCGCCCAGCAGCGCCAGGCGGCCCTGCGCCCAGGCGGGCATCGGGTCGCGCTCGTACAGCGCGGTCTTCAGCACGGTGTCGCAGGCGTCGAGCAATGCGCGCGCCTCGGGGTGGTAGGCCACGTACTGCTCGCGCAGTTCGTCGACGCTGCCCGGCGCGGTCCACGACTCGAGGTGCCAGGTGTCCTGCGGCGTGGTCGCGAAGATGAAGATGTCCTTGCCGCGGTTCAGCGGGAACGTGACGATCTGGCTCTGCGGGTTCGGGCCCCACCACTTGGTGAAGGCGCCCAGGTTGGGCACGCCGGCCACGCGCTCGGCGGGCACCACGGCGCGGTAGGCGACGATGCCCGTGAAGCGCGGGCTCTCGGCGCCGAACATCGCGGTGCGCACGCCCGAGTGGATGCCGTCGGCACCAAGGAGCACGCCCACACGGGCGCTGGTGCCGTCGCTGAACGACAGGGTCACGCCGTTGTCGTCGGCCGCGATGGTCTCGGCCCGCTTGCCGAGCGCCACGCGCTCGGCGGGGAACATGTCGGCCAGCGCGGCCAGCAGATCGGCGCGGTGGATGGTGAGCTGTGGCGCGCCGTAGCGCTGCTCGGCCGAGTCGGCCATTTCGAGGCGCGAGGTTTCTTCGCCGCTGTCGTAGGTGCGGCTGATGCGGTGCGACGGGCGCGCCGCTGTTACGCGGGCGGCGTCGCCCACGCCCAGGCCGTCGAGTGCGCGCACGGCGTTCGGCGTGAGGTTGATGTCGGCGCCAACGCGGGCGAACTGCTTGGCCTGTTCGAACACGACCACGTCGTGCCCGGCACGGCGCAGTGCAATGGCGGCGACCAGGCCGCCGATGCCGGCACCGACGATGCCGATGGTGGATTCGCTTGTGTGCATGCTGTCTCTCTTTGTTCTTGCGTGCGGCTTACTCGGCCACGATGTTGCGGGCCTTGATGATCCGGGCCCAGACGGCCGTCTCATCGCGGATGTGGGTGGCGAACTCGGCGGGCTTCATGGCCGCATCGGTCATGCCTTGTGCCTTCAGGCGTTCGCGCACGTCGGGCTGCGCCAGCATCTCGGCCGCATCTTTCGCAAGCTGTTCGACCACGGCGGGCGGCGTGCCCTTGGGGGCCAGCAGGCCGTACCACGAGGTCACGGCGACGCCCTGGATGCCCTGCTCCGCCAGCGTGGGAATGTCGGGCGCGGCGGGGCTGCGCTTGGCCTCGGTCACGCCCAGCGCAATGAGCTTGCCGTTCTTGATGAAGGGCATGGTCGCGGGCAGGTTGCTGAACATCAGCGGCACCGAGCCGCCGAGCACGTCGTTGAGCGCGGGCGCCGTGCCCTTGTAGGGCACGTGCAGCAGGTCGATGCCGGCCTGCTGCTTGAACAGCTCGCCCGCCAGGTGCAGGCCGCTGCCCACGCCGGGCGATGCATACGACAGCGTGTTGGGCTTGGCCTTGGCCATCGCCACCAGTTCCTTCGCGCTCTTGATGCCCGAGGCCGGCGCCGCCACCAGCACGTTGGGCGCTTTGGCGAGCATGGTGACGGGCACGAAGTCCTTTTCGATGTTGAACGGAAAGTTCGGCATCAGCGTCGGGTTGATCGTGAGGTTGCCGGCCGGCACCACGAGCAGCGTGTGGCCGTCGCCCTTGGCGCGCTTGACCTTGTCGATGCCGATGTTGCCGGCCGCGCCCACGAGGTTCTCGACCACGGCGGCCTGGCCGTAGCGCTTGGCCAGGCCGTCGGACAGCACGCGGGCCAGCGTGTCGACCGGGCCGCCGGGCGGGAACGGCGAGATGATGGTGAAGCGATCGCTCGACAGCTGCTTGTGCACGTCGCTCTGCGCGTACGCGGGCAAGGCGATGGCCAGTGCGGCGGCCGCCAGCAGGGAGAAAGAAAAACGTCGTTGCATGAGGTTCACCGGGTTCACTTTTTCTCGGTCAGGAAAGCACCTTTCGGGCCTTCGGCGTTCTTCTGGCGGCGCGTGTGGCCATCGAGGCCGCCATCGACCGCCCATTCGGCGAACACGGTCGGGCCGGGTTCGAACTCGCGCGGCTGCCAGTCGGCGGTGAGCTGGTCTTCGTCGGCGTAGTACTCGATGAGGCCGCCGGCCGGGTTCTTGAAGTACCAGAAGTACGCGGACGACACGGGGTGGCGGCCCGGGCCCAGTTGCGTGTCCCAGCCGCAGCGCGAGAAATGCAGGCCGCCGCCGAACACCTCGTGGATGTCGCGCACGGTAAAGGCCACGTGGTTGAGCCCGCGCTTGCCCGACGGAATCTGCAGCAGGAACAGGTCGTGGTGGCCACCCTCGGGTGCGCAGCGCATGAAAGCACCGCGGTTCGGATAACCGTCGGACGAGACGAAGCCGAAGCGCTGCGCGTAGAACGCGCTCGTCGCTTTCACGTCGCTCACGAAGAACACGACGTGGCCGACCTCGATGGGCGTGGCGCGTTCGTAGATCGGTGCGGCCTGGTTCACGCGCGGCTTGGCGTTCCAGGTGTTCATGGCGCCGCAGTCGACTTCGACCGCGCGCTTGCGGCTCACTTGCAGGCGCACCGCCAGGCCGTTGGGGTCGGTGCAGCCGATGCGACGCGCGCCGTCGACCGTCGTGTCGATGAAGGCCGGGTCTTGCGCGATGGCGGCGGCGTAGCGGTCCAGGTCGGCGTCGCTTTCCACGCCCCACACCACTTCACGCAATGTCGGGCCCTCTTCCATCGCGGGCGGCAGGCCGGGCTTGTCCCACGCCGCAACGACCACTTTGCAGCCGTTGAGGCACTCGAAGACGAGTTCGTCGGCGGCTTCGGACGTGAGTGACAAGCCCCAGTCCTGGAAGAACTGGCGGCAGGCGGGCAGGTCGTCCGCGCCGTAGGTGATCTGGTCGATGCCAAGTACGCTCATCGTGCGTTCCTCTTCAGTTCGCCCACGGGAGCGGTTGTTCGTTCGTGCCCCAGTACATGCTCTTCTGCTCCATGTACTGGAAGATGCCTTCGCGGCCCTTCTCGCGGCCCAGGCCGCTGTCGCGCCAGCCGCCGAACGGCGTGGACACCGAGAACTGCTTGTAGGTGTTGACCCAGACCGTGCCGGCCTGCACCGCGCGGCCCAGCTTCCAGGCGCGCTTGAAGTCGCGGCTCCACACGCCGGCGGCCAGCGCGTAGATGCTGTCGTTGGCCTGCGCGATCAGCTCTTCCTCGTTGTCGAAAGGCATCGCGACCAGCACCGGGCCGAAGATTTCTTCCTGGCTGATGCGGGCGCTGTTGGTCAGGCCTTCGAGGATGGTGGGCTGGTAGAAGTAGCCCTTGTCGTAGTCCGCGCCGTGCGGGCGCACGCCGCCCGTGCGGATGCGGCCGCCTTCGGACACGCCCAGGTCCACATAGCGCTCGATCCCTTCGCGGTGCTTGGCCGTGATGAGCGGCCCCATCTGCGTGCGCTCCGAGGCCGGGTCGCCCACGCGCAATGCGTTGGCACCTTCGGCCAGCCGCGTGAGGAACTCGTCGTAGATGCTGCGTGCGACAAACAAGCGCGAGCCCGCGATGCACGACTCGCCCGACGAACTGAAGATGCCGTACAGCACGCCGTTCACCGCATGGTCGAGGTCGGCGTCGTCGAGCACCATGGTCGGCGACTTGCCGCCGAGCTCGAGCGACACGGGCATCATCTTGTCGGCCGCGATGTGGGCGATGTGCTTGCCGGTGGTGGTGCCGCCGGTGAACGACACGCGCTTGACCAACGGGTGCTTGGTGATCGCGTCGCCGATCACCGAGCCCTTGCCCGGCAGCACGCTCACGATGCCCTTGGGCACGCCGGCCGCTTCGCAGATGCGCGCCAGTTCCAGCGCCATCAGCGGCGTGACTTCGGCGGGCTTCACGACCACCGCGTTGCCGGCCGCCAGCGCGGGCGCCAGCTTCTGGGCTTCGCTCGCGATGGGCGAGTTCCACGGCGTGATGGCCGCGACCACGCCCATGGGCTCGTGCACGCTCATCGTGACGAAGGCGCCGCGCGAGGGGGTGATGGTTTCTTCGAGCGTCTCGAGCGCGGCGGCGAAGAACTGGAAGGTGGCCGCGGCGCTGGCCACGAGGTTGCGCGTTTCGCTGATCGGCTTGCCGTTGTCCAGGCGCTGCTTCTGCGCGAGCGACTCGCCCTCTTCGCGGATCAGCTGTGCCACGCGGTGCAGCACGGCGGCGCGCTCGTGCGGCAGGCGCTGGGCCCAGCCGCTGGTGCGGAAGGCGTGGTCGGCGCGCGTGATGGCTTCTTCGACGTCGGCAAGGCTCGCGGCCTTCAGGCGCGCAATGGGCTCGCCGGTGGCCGGGTACAGGCTTTCGTAGACGTCGCCGCCGCCCAGGCGCCATTCGCCGGCGATGCAGATCGGAAGGAGTTCGGAAGAAATCATGGGGTGACTCGAAAGGTCAGATGGCCAGGGGCGCGACGCGGTTGCGCAGCGCGCGCACGGCGCTGTACACGGTCAGGGCCGAGGTCTTGGGGTTGGCCGCGAGCGGCTTGTTGCGCATGGTCAGCGCGAAGCTGCCGAAGGCGCCTTCGGCTTCGACGGTGTGCACGTTCTCGGTGGTGGCCGGGTCGGCAATGAGGCGCACCTGCGTCTGGTCCAAGCCCAGGCCCGCGAGCGAGACGGTGGCCGCCACGTTGGCGTTCTTCGGGTAGAGCAAGGCCGCTTCGCGCGCGCTGCCTTCGAAGATGACGGTTTCGTGGGCGAGCGTGTCGAGGTTGCGGCCCTGCTCGGCCGGCGTGCCCTTCCAGGCCTGCGGCGGCTTGCGGCCCGTGTAGCGCACGCTGCTCAAGCCGCCGATGCGGGCCGCGGCGAGCGCGTCGATGCCGCCGATGGCGCCGGGAATCAGCTGCACCTGTGTGTGGCCGGCGACGGCGGCGGCTTCGAGCTTCTCGGCGAAGCCCGTGGCCGACAGCGCGCCCACCGATGCGACCACGCAAGGCGTGCCGCGTGCCAGCGCGGGCAGCACGTGCTGCTCGATGGCGGCATGGCCGGCGGTCTCGACCACGAGGTCGATGCCGTCGGCGGGCACGGCGCTGCCGACCTGCGCGTCGGGTGCGACCTTCTGCGCGGCGGCGATGCCTTCGGCCGGCACGACGATGGCCACCACCTTCAGGGCGGGATCGCCGCGCAGCAGTTCGAGCACCGAGGTGCCGATGGCTCCGCAGCCGACGAGTGCAATGCGCGTGATGGCAGTGGTCATGCGTGGGGCTCCGCGTTCGCTCACTGGGCCGCGCCGAGCGCGGGAATCTGCGTGACCGTGTTGGTCGGCGGGCCGGCGAAGGTGGTCTTGAAACCGCCGATCGACAGCATGTCGATCTCCAGCAGGAACGGGCCGTCGGCGGCGAGCGCCTTGTCCAGATGCGCCGGCAGGTCGGCCAGGTCCTTCACGCGGGCATGCGGCAGCGCGATCGACTGGCACAGCAGGTCGTAGTCGGGCGTGTGCAGCTCGGCGTAGCACTGGCGGCCGCCGTACTGCGCGTCCTGGATGTTCTTGATGACGCCGTAGCTCTTGTCGTTCATGAGCACGATGACCATGGGCGCCTTCTCCTGCACCATGCAGGCCAGCTCGCCCAGGTTCAGGATGAAGCCGCCGTCGCCGGCCAGGCAGAAGGTCTTGCGACCCGAGCCCGTCACCGCCGCGCCGATGGCCGCGCCGATGGCCATGGGCATGCCCTGGCCGATGCCGCCGCCCGTGGCGTGCACGCCGGCGCTGGGTTCGAACACGCGCAGCTCGCGGTTGCCCCAGGTGCTGTTCGACACCGTCACGTCGCGCACCCAGTTGAATTGGCGGCCGGCCACCGACTGCAGCTGGCGCACGAGTTCGGCGTACGGGCCGAGGCCGTCGCGCAGCGTGGCCACGGCCTGGTCGTGCGCGGCGCGCAGGTCGACCAGCAACTGCGGGTCGGCCTTGTACTTCGCGGCTTCGAGGCGGTCGGCCAGGCCGTCGAGGGCCAGCGCGGAATCGCCGCAGACAAAGGCTTCGGACGCATAGCAGCGGCCTTCGGCGGCGGCATCGGCGTCGATGCGGTACAGCGGACGCGGCAGCTTCAGCTCGTACTTGAGCGTCTCGTTGCCGCGCAGGCGCGAACCGACCACGAGCAGCGCGTCGCAGGTCTGATAGAAGGCCTCGACGGGCTTCTGGATGTTGTAGGCGCCGAGCGAGCCGGCGTCGTCTTCCGGCACCGTGCCGCGGCCCTGCGTGGTCGTGACCACGCCGAAGCCCAGCTTCTGCAGGCGCTGGATGGCCGAGCGGGCGTGGCGGGCACCGCCGCCGACCCACAGCATCGGACGCTGGGCGGTGGCCAGGCGCGCGGCCAGTGCATCGAGGCCGGCGGCCGAAGGCACGGGGCGCTCGATGGGCAGCGGCGACAGGTCGGCCGGCATGGTCGTGAGCGCCGACTGGATGTCGATCGGAATCTCCACGCTGACCGGGCCGGTCGGCGCCGTCATCGCGAGTTGCACCGCGCGCTTGAGCGTGCCGAGCACCGTCTCGACGCTGCGCACGCGCAGCGCGGCCTTCGACACGGCCTTGAGCATGGTGAGCTGATCGGGCGCTTCGTGGATGTACGACATGCCCTTGTCCAGGTACGGCGTCTCGATCTGGCCGGTGATGTGCAACAGGGGCGCGCCGGCGGTCAGCGCCTCGACCATGCTGCCGGCGATGTTGCCCGCGGCCGGGCCGGTGCTGGTGATGCACACGCCCAGGCTGGCGGTGGAGCGCGCATAGGCGTCGGCCATGTTGCCCGCGCCGGCCTCGCCGCGCGCCGAGATGAAGCGCACCGTGCCGCGCTGCGCGAAGGCATCGAGGATCGGCATGTTGTGGATCGAGATGACGCCGAAGGCTGCCTTGACGCCGCACTGCTCGAGAAAGGCGGCGACGACGGCGCCGACCGTGACGGTGTTGTTGGGGTTATGCATGGCGGGAATGGCCTCCGGAGATATCGATGTGGCTGCCGGTCGTGTACGACGCGAGCGGTGAAGCAAGGAAAAGGATCGCGCGCGCGGCTTCGGTCGGAAGCCCCAGGCGACCCAGCGGGATGTGTTTGGTGGTGGCGAGCTGGCGGCTCCAGGTGGCCCAGTCCTGCGACTTGTCTTCGCGCGCCTCGAAGCGGCGGCGCCACTGGCCCGACTCGACGAGGCCGATCAGGATGCCGTTGACGCGCACGCCGTGCGGCGCGAACTCGGTGGCCATGGAGCGCACGAGGTTCAAGAGGCCGGCGCGCGCGGCCGAGGTGGCGACCATGTGCGGCTCGGGCTGGCGCGCAAGCAGCGAGTTGGCGCAGACGATGGCGGCATCGCCGAGCACGGCGCGCTGCGCGGCGAGCTGCGGCAGGAAGGCGCGCGTGGGGTGGATGACCGAGAAGAACTTCAGGTGCAGCTCTTCCATCCAGGCCGCATCGTCGGTGTCGGCGAACGTGGACACACGCCCCTGCCCTGCGTTGTTGACCAGCATCGACGCCGGGCCAAGCGCGGCCTCGCTGGCGGCGGCGAAGGCGCGCACCGAGGCGGCATCCAGCACGTCGCAGGTCTGCGCGAACAGCTTCGCGTCCGGGTACATGGCGCGCAGGCCGGCCACGGCGGCATCGAGCCGTTCGGCGTTGCGGCCGCACAGCGCCACGGCGGCGCCGCAGCCGAGCAGCAGCTCGACCGTGGCCAGGCCGATGCCCGACGACCCGCCCGTGACCACGGCCACGCGGCCGGCCAGTGCGTCGGCGGCGAAGAAAGAGGAGGAAGGGGCGAAGGTCGTCATGATCGAAAAAAACGTGTCAGGCGCTGCGCAGCGGAACCACCTTGGCGGTGCTGTTGCGTGCGGGCGAGTAATTGAGCAGGCCCGAGATCTCGTCGGCCGTGCCGCGCACGCGCAGCACCATCTCGTCCATGCGGTTCTCGTCGATGTGGCCCGAGGTGATGGTGGCGCCCAGCGCCGCCACGATGTGGCCGCTGTGGTCGCGCACCGGTGCGGCGATGGTCGAGATGTTCGATTCGAAGAAGCCCTCGCCCAGCACATAGCCGCGCTGGCGGTCGGCCTGCACCATGTCGAACAGTTCGTTCACGGTCTTGGGCGTGCTCGGCGAGAAGGTCTCGAGCTTGTCCTCGGGGTACAGCGCGCGCAGCTGCGGCAGCGTGAGGTCTTCGAGCAGGATGCGGCCCAGCACCGTGGCGTGGGCCGGCAGGCGCGTGCCCACCGTGACCGAGCTGGCGAACGGCGTGGCCGGTGCCACCTTGGCGACGTAGACGATCGAACGGCCGTCGCGCACCACGAGGTTGCAGGGCGTGCGCAGTTCGTCGCACAGGCGGTTGAGCAGCGGCGTGCCCAGCTGCGTGAGTTCCAGCGAGGCCAGGTATTCGAAGCCCAGGCGCAGCACGGCCAGGCCCAGGCGGTAGTCGCGTCCGCCCTCGGCGCGCTCCAGGAAACCCATGCTCTCCAGCGTGGTGAGCAGGCGAAAGACGGTCGAGCGCGGCAGGTCGAAGCGGCGCGCCAGTTCGGGTGCGGAGAGCGTGCGGCTCTCGCGGCTGAACTCGCACAGCACGCGCAGGCCGCGCTCCAGCGCGGGCACGTTGTAGCGGTCTGCGCCCTCTTCCATCACTTCGTTGTCGGTGGCCATCTGGGAATTCCTCTCGGTTCTCTTGTTCGTGTCGGGTCAGCCGGCGAGCGATTCGCGCAGCAAGGCGGCGACGGCCTGCGGTTGTTCCACATAGCCGGCGTGACCCGCATCGTCCACCAATTCAAGCGGCACGCCGCAGCGGCGCGCGACTTCTTCGCAGGCAGCCGGCGGCGTGACGACGTCGAGCGCACCGCAGGCCACGCGCACGGGCATCGGCGGCGGCAGATCGGCCAGCAGGTCGGCGTTGCACAGCAGCTCGACGGCCTGGCGGTAGCCGTGGTCGTTCAGGCGCGCCATGTTCCAGCGCACCCACTGGCGGGCATGCTCGGAGGCACCGTCGGACACGAGCCGGCCCGCGCGCTTCGCGGCCATGCCGGCGATGCCGAGGTCGTCGAGCGTGGCCAGGCGTTCGGCGCGCACCTTGGCGCGGGCGTCGATGCGGTCGGGGGCGCCGTAGCCGATGGCGGGGCTCACGAGCACGAGGCGGCGGATGCGGGCACTGGTGCTCGAGTCTTCGCGCGCAGCCGATGCGGCGGTGATGGCGCCCAGCGAATGGCCGACGAGCACGCAGGAGCGGATCGAGAGCGCGTCGAGCAATTCGCCCAAGCGTGCGGCGTAGTCGGCGGCGGTCGGCGCGGCCGAGGCCAGCGGCGTCGAGCGGCCGTAGCCCGGTGCGTCCCACGCGATGAGGCGGGCCTGCGGCGCCAGCAGCGCCGCGGTGTCGAGCCACGAGGCCGCGCCCGAGCCGATGCCGTGCAGGCACACGATCACCGGGCCCTGTCCGCATTCGCGCACCGACACCACCGCACCGCCGCCGACCGCGACGTCGCGGGCCGGAAAGCGCGCGTCGAGCCGCGCCAGCTCGGAAGCCGGCAGGGTCTGCGCGGGGATGTCGATGGTGGCCATGGGCTGCTCGCTCGCTCAGCGCTTGATCTTGGCCAGCGGATGGTCGGCCGGGTACGTCGGCTTGATCGGCTTCTGTGCGCCGAGCATCACGCACATCAGCGCGTCTTCGTCGCCGATGTTGATCTCTTCGCGGTACACGCCGGGCGGCACCGAGATCAGGTCGCGGTCGGTCATGATGGTTTCGAAGCGCTCGCCGTCTTTTTCGATGACGACCTTGAGCTTGCCGCGGATGAGGAAGAACACCTCTTCCACGTCGGTGTGCAGGTGCGGCGGGCCTTCATGGCCGGCGGGGATCACCATCGTCGAGAAGGTGAAGTGCTCCGAAGGCACGGTGTTGGTGTCGGCCGCGACACCGGTGCCGCCGGTGCCCACGTAGCGCATCTGCGCGCGGCGGAACTTGGGATCGAAGTCGGCCTGGAACTTCAGCGCGTCCCAGTCGTAGGTGCGGGTTTCGTAGCGCGCGATGCGCGTGTTCATCCACTCGGCCAGGCTGGAACCTTCAGGCTGCACCAGCGTGCTGCCGACATCGCCAGCGGCGGTGTTGCTGTTGATCTTTTGCTGTTCGGACAAATCGCTCATGGGTGTACTCCTTGGTCGGGAAAATTCGTTCGGTGATTCGCTCAGTGCATCGCGAAGCCGCCGTTGACGGCCAGCAGCTGGCCGGTGACGAAGCGCGCCAGGCCGGACAGCAGGAACACGGTGGCGCCGCAGACGTCGGCCGCCTGCTGCTCGCGCGGGATGGCGCGGCCTTCGAGGTACTTCTGGTGGCGCGCCATCGGCACGTACTCGGTGGCCTCGACCAGCGTGAGGCCGGGCGCCACGGCGTTCACCGTGATGTTGTCGCCGCCCCATTCGCGCGCCAGCGAGCGCGTCATGGAAATGACGGCGCCCTTGCTCGATGCATAGGCCAGCAGGTTGGGCGCGCCCCACAACGCCGTGTCCGACGCGAGGTTGACGATGGCGCCACGGCCGCTGGCAGCCAGCGCGGGGCGGCAGGCGCGGCCCATGAGCCAGCTGCCGCGCACGTTGACGTTCATCACGCGGTCCCACATGTCGATCTCGAGCTGGTGCGCGTCGCGCCCGCCCGAGTTGGTGATGGCGGCGTTGTTGACGAGGCCGTCGAGCCCGCCCAGCAGGCGCACCGCCTCGGCGGCGCCCGCCTCGATGGAGGCCGGGTCCGACAGGTCGATCGTCAGCGCGTGCGCCGTGCGGCCGGCATCGCGCAGCGCCTGGGCTTCCGTCTCGGCCAGCTCGCCGAGGATGTCGGCCAGCACCACGCTCGCACCCGCCGCAGCCACACACTGCGCGAACGCCAGGCCCAGCCCGCGCGCGCCGCCGGTCACGAGCACGCGGCGGCCGGCCAGCAGATTGGCGGGCATCTCGGCCAGCAGCGACTGCAGGCTGGAGGGATCGGCGATGGCTTTGAGGTCGGTCATGGCGGGCTTCTGGTTAAGTTCAGTCGGCCTGGATGCCGAGCTCCTTGATGACCTTGCCGAAGCGCGCGAAGTCGGCGGCGTTGGTCTTGGCGAGCACGTCGGCGTCGCCGCCCACGGGCGTGGTGCCCAGCACAGCCATGCGCGACACGATGTCGGGCATCTTCAGGATTTCGTTGAAGTGGCCGTTGAGCGTCTTCACGACTTCGGGCGGCAGGTTGCGCGGGCCCCACAGGCCGTTCCAGGCGGTCAGCTCGACGTCCTTGTAGCCCAGCTCGGCGAAGGTCGGCACCTTGGGTGCGAGCGGCGAGCGTTCTTTCGAGGCCACAGCCAGCGGAACCATCTTGCCGTTGGGCATGTACGGCGCCACGGGGCCGAGCGTGATGAAGGTCACCGGCACGTGGCCGCCGAGCACGTCGTTGACGGCGGGCGCCACGCCCTTGTACGGCACGTGCGCCAGGCTGGTGCCCGAGGCGCGGGCGAACATCTCGCCCAGGATGTGCATCGGCGAACCGCTGCCCGGGCTGGCGTAGCTCAGCGACTTGCCGCCCTTGGCCGCGGCCACCGCATCCTTCAGGCCGGTGTAGCCCTTGGCGCCGCTGGCCACGAGGAACAGCGGCAGATTGCCGGTCTGCACGATCGGCGTGAAGCCGTTGAGCACGTCGTAGCCAGAGGAGCTGCCGGTCTTGAGCACCAGCTGCGCGATCGAGAAGGTGCTGGGCGCGAGCAGCAGCGTGTAGCCGTCGGGCGCGGCCTTCGACACATAGGCGCTGCCGATGATGCCGCTGGCACCGGGCCGGTTGTCGACCACCACGGGCTGGCCGACGCGGGCCGAGAGCTTCTCGGCGTACAGGCGCGCCAGGGCGTCGGTGTCGCCACCCGCCGGATAGGCAACGACCAGCGTGATCGGCTTGCTGGGGTAGGTGTCTGCCCAGGCGAGTCCGGAAGCGCAAGCGGCGGCCAGGGAGACGGCAGCGGCGATGGCGAGGCGGCGAGTGTGTGTCATCGAGGGTCCGTGGAATCGGTTGTTTGTTTCACTAAAGAAACAACGATTTATTAATGGAACACCGCGAGAATACCGAGGAAGACAACTTCATGACTAGGTAAAAACCCTAGTCAGCGTGCAACCGGGCGTGTACGCCCCACGAAAAAGGGCGGCCGTTTCGGGCCGCCCTTCGAGGGTGGGAGCGGGGTTTGGCTACCCGCCGTAGCGCGCGACGGTCAGGCCTTCCATGTCGATCTCGGGCGCCCTGCCCCCGATCAGGTCGGCCATCACGCGGCCCGTGCCGGCCGCCATGGTCCAGCCGAGCGTGCCGTGGCCGGTGCTGAGCAGCAGGTTGGGCACGCGGGTGGCGCCGATCACCGGCGTGCCGTCGGGCGTCATGGGGCGCAGGCCGGTCCAGAAGGACGCGTCGCGCACCGGGCCGCCGCGCGGGAACAGGTCGGTCACGACGTGTTCGAGCGTGTCGCGCCGCCGCGTATCGAGCGCGAGGTCGAAGCCCGAGAGCTGCGCCGTGCCGCCCACGCGGATGCGATCGCCCAGGCGCGTGACGGCGACCTTGAAGGTCTCGTCCATCACGGTCGATTCGGGCGCGCCGCTCGCGTCGGTGATGGGCACGGTGATCGAGAAGCCCTTGACCGGGTACACCGGCAGGCCGATGCCCAGCGGCCGCACCAGCGCGGGCGAGTAGCTGCCGAGCGCGACCACGTAGCGGTCGGCGGTGAAATGGCCCTGGTCGGTGCGCACCGCGGTCACGCCCTTCCCCGCTTCGTGCTCGATGGCCTCGATGCTCACGCCGAACCGGAACTGCACGCCCTCGGCTTCGGCCAGCTTCGCGAGCGCCTGCGTGAACTTGAAGCAGTCGCCGGTCTCGTCGCCCGGCAGGCGCAGGCCGCCGACGAACTTGTCTTTCACGGCGCCGAGCGCAGGCTCATGCACAACGCAGCCGTCGCGATCGAGCACTTGGTAGGGCACGCCGGACGCCTTCAGCACTTCGACGTCTTTCGCAGTGCCGTCGAGTTGTGCCTGCGTGCGAAAGAGCTGCAGCGTGCCCTGCATGCGCTCGTCGTAGCGGATGCCGGTGTCGGCGCGCAGCGTCTTCAGGCAGTCGCGACTGTATTCGGCGAGCCGCACCATGCGGCCCTTGTTGAGTTCGTAGCGCGCCTGCGTGCAGTTGCGCAGCATCGACAGGCCCCAGCGCCACATCGCCGGATCGAGCATCGGCTTGATGACCAGCGGGCTGTGCTGCATGAGCATCCACTTGATCGCTTTCACCGGCACGCCCGGCCCGGCCCACGGCGCCGAGTAGCCGGGCGACACTTCGCCCGCATTGCCGAAGCTGGTTTCGAGCGCGGGCGCCGGCTGGCGCTCCAGCACCGTCACCGTGTGCCCGGCGCGCGCCAGGTAGTAGGCCACCGAGGTGCCGATGACACCGCTGCCGAGAATCAGGACCTGCATGACAACCCCTCCCTCTTGAAAGCCGCCATGGGCCGAGGGTACAGGGCCGGCGGTCAAAGACCCAGTGCGTCCTGCAATTGGCGTGCCGTCCAGCGCTTCGGGCTTTGCGGCCAGGCCTCGAGCAGCGCGACCATGCGCGCATTGCGCGGTGCGCTCAGGCCATGCTCTTGAGCGAGCCGCACCACCTCGCCGCTGAGCGCGTCGATCTCGGTGCGACGGCCCAGTGCGAGGTCGTCGGCCATGCTGGAGCGTGCCTTGACGTCGATGCGCAGCATGCGCGCCGCGACGATGCGAAACAGCCAGTCGGGCAAGCGCAGCAGCCCAGGCAACCGCCGCGCCGGCACGGCCGCCACCTGCGCGGGCACGATGCCGCCCGTGCGCAGCACGTCCAGCGTTTCGTCGATGAGCGCCGCGAAGCAACGGCGGTAGCCGCGCTGCATGAGTTCGTCGCGCAGCGGCAGGCCCGACAGCGCGTTGACCGGGTTGTTGAGGTTGAGCAGCAGCTTGCCCCACTGCACGGGCAGCAGGTCGGCATGCAGGTCGAGCGGCACGCCGGCGCGCTCGAACACGGGCAGCCAGTCGCGCAGCGCAGGGTCGTCTTCCGCGGCCAGGCGACCGGCCGTGCCGCGGTGGAAGGCGCCGTCGTCGATCTCCGCCACGTTGTACGGCACCATGCCCGCGCGGATATTGAGCGAAGGGCCGGCCTGCCCCGCAGCAGCGCAGTTCGAGATGCCGTTCTGCAGCGAGACGACCGTGGTGCCGGCCGGCAAGGCAAAGGCCAGTTCGCGTGCCGCCTCAGCCGTGGCGCCGCTCTTCACGCACAGCAGCACCAGCGCGGGCCGCGCGCCCACCGGCACCTGCTCGCACAGGCGCAGTGTGGGCGCCGCCAGCTTGTGCCTGGCGCCGTCGAGGTCGGTGAGCGTGAGGCCGTGGCGCGCGAGCTTGTCGAGCACGCGCGGACGGCCGACGAAGGTGACGGGCACGCCCGCCGCGGCCAGGCTGCCGCCGATGAAACAGCCGATGGTGCCCGCCCCCATCACGAGCACTTCACCGGGGATCGCGTCGGACATGAAGTGCTGTGTGGGTAGTGAGCGGAAGGGTCTCAGGTGCGTTGGGCGACCCAGGCCTGCACCGATTGCAGCGCAGCCGGCAGGCCCGCGGCATCGGTGCCGCCGGCCATGGCCATGTCGGGCTTGCCGCCGCCCTTGCCACCGACCTGCTGGGCCACGAAGTTGACCAGCTCGCCGGCCTTCACCTTGCCGATGCTGTCGGCCGTGACGCCGGCCGCGATCTGCACCTTGTCGCCATCGACGGCGGCCAGCACGATGGCGGCCGTTTTCAGCTTGTCCTTCAGCTTGTCCATGGTGTCGCGCAGCGTCTTGGCGTCGGCGCCGTCGAGCTTGGCCGCGAGCACCTTGATGCCGTTGACGTCGACCGCCTGGGCGATGAGTTCGTCGCCCTTGGACGATGCGAGCTTGCCTTTGAGCGCACCCACTTCGCGTTCGAGCGTCTTGACCTGCTCGAGCACCTGCGAGAGGCGGCCCTGCAGCTCGGCGGCCGGCGACTTGAGCGTGGCGGCCACGCTCTGCACGGTCGATTCGAGGTCTTGCAGGTACGACAGCGCGTTGGCGCCCGTGACCGCTTCGACGCGGCGCACGCCGGCGGCCACGCCGCCTTCGCTGACGATCTTGAACAGGCCGATGTCGCCCGTGCGGCCCACGTGGGTGCCGCCGCACAGTTCGCGACTGGTGCCGATGTCGAGCACGCGCACGGTCTCGCCGTACTTCTCGCCGAACAGCATCATGGCGCCGGTCTTCTGGGCCGACTCGAGGTCCATCACGCGGGCTTGCGTGGGGGCGTTGTCCAAAATCTCGGCGTTGACGCGCTTCTCGATCTCGAGGATCTGGTCGCGCGTGACGGCTGCGTTGTGCGCGAAGTCGAAGCGCGTCTTGTCGGCATCGACCAGCGAACCCTTCTGCTGCACGTGGTCGCCGAGCACTTCGCGCAAGGCCTTGTGCATCAGGTGGGTGACCGAGTGGTTGCGCATGGTGGCGGCGCGGCGCGCGGTGTCGACCGCGGCCTTGACCGCGTCGCCGACCTTCAGCGTGCCTTGCGTTTGCGTGCCGTGGTGGCCGAACACGTCGGCCTTGATCTTCTGCGTGTCGTCGACGCCGAACTGCACGCCTTCGGCCACGAGCACGCCCTGGTCGCCGACCTGGCCGCCGCTCTCCGAATAGAACGGCGTGGTGTCGAGCACCACGATGCCGCTCTGGCCTTCCTTCAGCGCGTCGACGGCCACGCCGTCGAGGTACAGCGCGACGACCTGGGCGTTTTCTTCGAGGTGGTCGTAGCCGGTGAAGGTGTTGCCCGCGCCGGCGTACTCGACGTTGCGGTCCATCTTGAACTTGCCGGCGGCACGGCCCGCGGCCTTCTGCTTTTCCATGGCGGCGTGAAAGCCCGCTTCGTCGACGCTCAGGCCGCGCTCGCGGCACACGTCGGCCGACAGGTCGAGCGGAAAGCCGTAGGTGTCGTGCAGCTTGAAGGCGACGTCGCCCGGCAGCACCTTGGCATCGCCGGCCAGCGCCGCGTCGAGGATTTCCATGCCGTTGGCCAGCGTCTCGAAGAAGCGTTCTTCTTCGGCCTTCAGCGTGTCGATGATGCGTTTCTCGTCGGCCACGAGCTTGGGGTACGCGTCGCCCATGAGCTCCACGAGGTCGGGCACCAGCTTGTGGAAGAAGGGCTTCTTCTGGCCGAGCTTGTAGCCGTGGCGGATGGCGCGGCGCACGATGCGGCGCTGCACGTAGCCGCGGCCTTCGTTCGACGGAATCACGCCGTCGGCCACCAGGAACGAGGTGGCGCGGATGTGGTCGGCGATCACGCGCAGCGAGTTGTTCGACAGGTCTTGCGTGCCGGTTTCGCGGCCGGCGGCCTTGATGAGCGCCTCGAAGATGTCGATTTCGTAGTTGCTGTGCACGTGCTGCAGGATCGCCGCCAGGCGCTCCAGGCCCATGCCGGTGTCGACGCAGGGCGCGGGCAGTTTCTTGACCGAGCCGTCGGGCTGCATGTCGAACTGCATGAACACGTTGTTCCAGATCTCGATGTAGCGGTCGCCGTCTTCATCGGGCGAGCCGGGCGGGCCGCCGGCGATCTCGGGGCCGTGGTCGTAGAAGATCTCGGAGCACGGGCCGCAGGGGCCCGTGTCGGCCATCATCCAGAAGTTGTCGGACATGTAGCGGCCGCCCTTGTTGTCGCCGATGCGCACGACGCGCTCGGGCGGCAGGCCGATTTCCTTGGTCCAGATGTCGTAGGCCTCGTCGTCCTCGATGTAGACGGTGGCCCAGAGCTTTTCGGCCGGCAGCTTGTAGACCTGGGTCAGCAGCTCGAAGGCCCACTTCAGCGAGTCGCGCTTGAAGTAGTCGCCGAAGCTCCAGTTGCCCAGCATCTCGAAGAAGGTGTGGTGGCGCGCGGTGTAGCCCACGTTCTCGAGGTCGTTGTGCTTGCCGCCGGCACGCAGGCAGGCCTGCACCGAGGCGGCGCGCACGTAGGGGCGCTTGTCCTCGCCGAGGAACACGTCCTTGAACTGGACCATGCCCGAGTTCGTGAACATGAGCGTCGGGTCGTTGCCCGGCACCAGCGAACTCGAAGGCACCACCGTGTGGCCCTTGGAGGCGAAGAAATCGAGAAAGGTCTTGCGGACGTCCGCGACCGTGAATGTGGGCTGGCTCATCTTTGGATTTCGTCTGCCGTCAGGGCGGCCTGGCGATGGCGACCCTGCGTCGAAACCACTGCGTTGAACCGGCCTAACTGCTTGATTTGCTTGAACAATCGATTATAGGTTTGCGCATGGTGCCCGGGCCCGCCCCGGGCCTTGCGCGCACGCGATCCGAAAGCCGGGGCTAATATGGACGGCTGAAGCGGCGCGCGCCCTCCCCGGCTGCAGCCTGTTTCTTCCCTGTTTTCATCGGCAACCATGAATCAAGGAGCACGCATGGCGGGTCAGGCCTCAGCACCTCACTGGAAGATCGAAGACCTCGATTTCTCCCGCATCGCACGCGAACAGGTGCGCACGGACGAAAACCTCTTCTACCTGGTGGCGTCGGCCTCCTTCATCGAGAGCGGCTCCGACCTGTACACCCAGAACCTGGTCGATTTCTTTCGCGGCGACGACGAGGTGACCGAGTGGCTGTCGAACCACTGGGAGCAGGAAGAACTGCAGCACGGCCGGGCCCTGCGCGCCTATGTGCGGCACGTGTGGCCCGAATTCGACTGGGACACGGCCTACCGCGGCTTCCTGGCGGAGTACGCGACCTACTGCAAGGTCGAGCTGCTCGCTCCGACCCGCGCCCTTGAACTGACCGCCCGCTGCGTGGTCGAGACCGGCACCGCCACCTATTACCGGGCCATGGCCCGCAGCACCACCGAGCCGGTACTGCGCGACCTGGCCACGCGCATCGCGACCGACGAGGTCAACCACTACAAGCACTTCTACCGGTTCTTTCGCCGCTATCGGGCGCAAGAGCGGCTGAACCGCTTCCGCGTGATGGGCACCATCGGCCGGCGCACCCTGGAACTGAAAAGCGAGGACGCCGACTGCGCCATCCGCCACGCGGTGAAGGCCCGCGCGCCGCACCGGGCGGGCGACGTGGCCTATGTGCAGCAACTCAGCGCCCGCATGAACCGCACCATCCGCACCCACCTGAGCCCCGGCACCGCGCTCAAGATGCTGATGCGCCCGCTGGAGTTGCCGGCCCGCGTGCAGACGGTGATCCAGTACCCGATCCGGCAGTTCATGGAGCACGTTTTTCTGCGCTGAAGGGCAGAAAACAGGCAAAAAAAACCCAGCACGATGCTGGGCTGAATCTCTGGATTGCTGTCACGCACAGAGAACCCGCACTGGAAGCGAGTCCGCAAAATTTAGGGCCAGCGCTGCCGCCGGGTTGTCAGACAACACCGACAGTTCTGCACGATCGTGCCGGCCACCGGCATCCCCGCAAGTTCGAAAAACTGCCAAATTCTTCACACTTTTTAACTTGTCCTACGGTTACGACATTTTTCAGCTGACACGCCGGGCGCCCGTCCTCACCGAGGATGCACCTGCTGTCACGCAACAGGGCCGCAAAAGAAGAGCTCTCTGTTTGCCTTAGAGCGCGCCCCTTCGGGGGCCTCTCGAGATACCCGCTCCGGCGGGTATTTTTTTGCCTGCCGCAGGGCCGCCATCGCGCTACCACATCGAAGTGACGGGTTTTCCCAATCCGATGGGGACAATGTTGTGGAAAACCTTGTGTGCAGCGCTCAAGACCGTTGCCTGGCGGGGCCTGCAACACGGTGCCTGCGAAAGAGGCAGCGAAGGTAAAAAACCCGGAGAAATATTTTTCTCGGCGTTTTCACCACAGTTCCGGCGTCGGATCAGAACGCGCCGGGCACCGCGCCCAGCCCGGACATCCGGTGGTCGAGTCCATCTGAAGCGCGCGGCGTCGCAGCGCGCCGCGTGCGTTAGGCTTCGCGATCCATTCCACCCTTCATCCCATGCACATCGAAGAACGCGTCCACATCGCCGTCCCGCCCGGGGTCATCGACACCATCTGGAGCGAG
This sequence comes from Variovorax sp. EBFNA2, assembly GCF_033802765.1. Taxonomy (NCBI): domain Bacteria; kingdom Pseudomonadati; phylum Pseudomonadota; class Betaproteobacteria; order Burkholderiales; family Comamonadaceae; genus Variovorax; species Variovorax sp. EBFNA2. The sequence goes on along the minus strand of NZ_CP138496.1, from coordinate 2,779,219 downwards.
GTCGACCGATGGCACCTGTGGGACCCGGACACCAAGCAAGCCCGGCTCGACGGGCCCTTTGCAGTGGGCACAAAAGGCCGGATCGTTCCCCAGAAAGGCATGGGCGTTCCGATGGTGGTCACCGAGCGCGCCGAGGGCCGGTCGTTCACCGCACAGGGCTACATCCCCCTGTTTCGCATGCACTTCAGGCACACGGTGTCTGCGGCAGATGGCGGCTCGGACGTGGTGCACCGCGTGTGGTTCACCGGCGCCCTTGCCTTCCTGTTCGGGCCCGGCGTTGCCAAGCAGGTTCGGGCGGGGCTTCCCCGGACCATGCAGTCGCTGAAAGCCTATGCCGAGCAACGCCACAACCCGTCGGTGCCCAGCGACGCCCCGTGAAACCCGCCGCGCGCTGGCGCCGTTGGCTGCCCACGGTCAGGGGCAAGAGGAGTTTGCGAAGCGCACTGCGAATCCCCCGCGCAAGTGCGAATCCGGGCGCATCATGGGCCGATGCACATCCACCTCGGCTTTGAGATCGCGTACCAGTTTCCCCGGCCGACGCCGATGATCCTGGCCCTCAGCATTCACTACTCGCGCGCCTCGGACCTCGTGCGCCCGGACCACCTGCTCACGCAGCCGGCCGTTCCCACCACCGCCTACCGCGACCTGTTCGGGAACTGGTGCACACGCCTGGTCGCGCCCGCCGGCCGCTTCGTGCTGAGCACCGACACCGTGGTCCGCGACAGCGGCGCAACCGACGTCGTCGTGCCCTCGGCGCCGCAGGTGCCGGTGGAGTCCCTGCCCGAATCCACCCTGCTCTATCTGCTGGGCAGCCGTTACTGCGAAACCGACCTGCTGTCCGATTTCGCCTGGCAGCGCTTCGGCAACGGCCCGACCGGCTGGGGCCGCGTCCAGGCGGTGTGCGACTTCGTGCACCAGCACATCGAGTTCGGCTACCAGCACGCCCGGCGCACCCGTTCGGCGTTCGAAGCCTTCAAGGAAGGGCAAGGCGTGTGCCGCGACTATGCGCACCTGGCCATCACGCTGTGCCGCTGCCTGAACATTCCGGCCCGCTATTGCAGCGGCTACCTCGGCGATGTCGGCACCCCGCCGCCGCACGGCACGATGGATTTCGCGGGCTGGTTCGAGGCCTTCCTGGGCGACCGCTGGTACACCTTCGATGCGCGCAACAACGTGCCCCGCATCGGCCGCGTGCTGATCGCGCAAGGGCGCGACGCCAGCGACGTTGCGTTGTCCAGCACCTTCGGGCCGAACGAGCTGGACGGGTTCAGGGTGTGGTGCGACGCGGTGCAGTGAGCTGATCAGTCCGCCGCGTCGAAGAACGACAGCCCCGGCAGCACCGCACCGGCTTCGACCTCGCCCATGATCCAGGTCGCCAGTCGCTCCTGCGCCTGCGCGGCCTCGACGACCATGTCGAGCCTTGCGATGAAGCGGGTGCGGCCGATCAGGACGACGTCCCCCCATGGAACGCCGCCCACGGCATCGAGCGCAATGCCTCGGCCAGCTCGATGCGCCCGTGTCCGATCGACAGCGACTCGCCCGTCAGCAGGTTCTCGAATACGCCGTCGCGGACGCCGTCGGGCAGGCGCAGCGTGGTGCCGTTCCAGGCCTGCGCCTCGGGCAGCGCCGGCAGCGCGTCGCCACCGTCCGGACTGCGGCGCGACAGTGTGGCGAACAGGCGCCCCGTGACGATCACGAGCATCTGCCCTTCATGCCGGCGCGCAAAGGCCACGACATGCCGTGCCAGCGGCCCATCGACCTGCAGCGGCTCGTAGCTGCCCTCGCGAAACAGCAGCGGCTGCGCGCGCCGCAACGACAGCAGGCGCCAGATGAACCACAGCTTGGCGCGGCCGTCGTGCGGTGACAGGGCCAACGCTCGCACCTGCGCCGCCAGGTCGCCCTCCTCCGCCATCGCCTGCAGCGCCGCCAACCGCTCCTGGCGCAACGCGTAGTCCACCGGCCGCCGGTTGTCCGGATCGACCAGGCTCAGTTCGATGAGTTCGCTGCCCTGGTAGAGGTCGGGCACGCCGGGCGAACCGTATTTCAGCAAGGTGAGCGTGAGCCCGTTCCAGGCGCCGAACCACGCCAGCGTGTCGGCCAGCCGCTGGATGTCGGCCAGGCAGCCGTTCGTGGCCGGCTCGGCCAGCAGCGCACGCACGAAACCTTCGAGGCCGGCCTCGTAGTCGGCATCGGGCTGCGACCAGCGCGTGCGCAGCTTGGCTTCGCGCGCGGCCTTCTGCATGTACTGCCAGATGCGGTCGCTGAAGCCCGGCGCGGTGCCGGCATCGAGGCCGCCCACCGGCAAGGTGCCCAGCAGCGTCTGGTAGAGCAGGTACTCGTCGGTGCGCGATGGCGCTTCGCCGCTGGCAAGCTTGCTTCGCGCACTGCGGCACAGGCCGTGCCAGCGCGCGAGCGCCTGCATCCATTCCTCGGGCATCTCGGACAGCACGTCGATGCGATGGCGCACCTCTTCCGAGCGCTTGTTGTCGTGCGTCGAGGTCGCGAGCATCGTGTGCGGCCAGCGCCGCGCGCGGTCGGCGCTCGCCGCATGGAAGGCTTCGACCTCGATGCCGAAGCGGTCGGGTTCACCGCCCACCTCGTTGAGCGCGCTGAGCGGAAAGTAGCGGTAGAACGCCGTGTCCTCCACGCCCTTGGCCGCCACCGGCGCGCTGAACTGCTGGAAGCGCACCGCGAAGCGCCGCACCTGTTCGCCCAGCGCGGCCGGGGCCGAGGCGACGGCCTCGCCGCGCAGCGCGCTGCGCACGAAGTCGAACACCGAGCGGTCGGCATCGCCGCTGTGCTGCATCGCCTGGTTCACGGCCTCGTTCACGGCCTCGTCGATGAAACGCGCGTCCTGTGCGGACGGCCCCTCGACGATGTAGGTCCGGTAGACCGGCATGCACGCGCCGACCTCGGCCAGCGCACGGCGCAGCGCATTGAGCGTGTAATCGCGCGTGCGGCGGTCGGCCCGCGCGATGCGCAACAGCTCGGTGGAAAGCACGTTGAGTTCCGACGAGAGCGCATTGCGCATCACCTCGCGCCGCCCCGCGCGGCACACTGCCGCGAAGTCGTCGGTCTCGCCGGTGAAGCGCTGCCAGGCGTGCACCACGGCGGCCTCGGCCGTGGTGTCGACGAGCACGCCGTTGGCCACGTTCGCGAAGCGGTAGCCGGTGGTGCCGTGCACGTGCCAGCTGTCGGGCACGTCTTCGTGCGCGCCGGCGATCTTCTCGGCCACCACGTACAGCGGGCGCGCCGGCCGGCCGTCGGGCTCGTGCGCCGGCAGCACCAGGCCGGCACGGCGCGCATAGCCTTCCTGCAGCTTGCGGAAGTAGGCCGCCGGGTCGTACAGGCCGTCGGGGTGGTCGATGCGCAGGCCGTCCACCACGCCGGCCGCCGCGAGGTCGAGCGCGAACGACTGCGTGGCCTCGAACACCTCGTCGCGCTCCATGCGCACGGCCGCCAGGTCGTTGATGTCGAAGAAGCGGCGGTAGTTGATTTCGTCCGCCGCCACGCGCCAGTGCGCGAGCCGGTAGGCCTGCGCCTCGATGAGCCGGTGCAGCGCATCGCGCGCCTCGGGCTGGGCCAGGTTAAGTTCGGCCACCGACGCCGCAAGCGCCTGCGCGACGGCCGGATGGCGCTGCGCCAGCCGCGCGAGCCGGGCCTTGAGCAGTTCCTTGTCGCGCACACGTTCGGCCTGGGCCTGGGGAGAATCCGTGTCGCGCGGCGGCAGGTGCCCGAACGCGGTCGACAGGCTCGCCAGGCGGGCGCACGCCGCCGCATCGCCCAGCCGTGCGAGCGCACGCTCGAGCACGAAGGGATAGCTCTCGGGCGCCAGCGGAAAGCGGTGCTCGTAATAGCGGACGGCCAGGCTGCCGGTGTCGGCCTCGAAACGCAGCACCAGTTCGCCGTTGTCCAGCGCCTCGCCGTAGTGCACGCCCAGCACGGGCAGCAGCACCTTGCCGGTCAGCTCGACGTTGAGCGGGTGCCAGTCGATGTCGAAGTACGGCGCGAACAATGAGGCCGGGCCGTTCTCCAGCACGTCCATCCACCACGCGTTGTCGGCGCCGAACACGCCCATGTGGTTGGGCACCATGTCCAGCAGCTGGCCGAGGCCGTGGGCCTTCAGCGCTTCGACGAAGCGCGCAAAGCCTTCCTCGCCGCCGAGCTCGGGGTTGACCTGCGCATGCGCGACCACGTCGTAGCCGTGCATGCTGCCCGCGCGGGCGCGCTGGATCGGCGAGCAGTACACATGGCTCACGCCGAGCTGCGCGAGGTACGGCAGCACGCGGATCGCGTCGTCGAAGCCGAAGCCCTTGTGGAACTGCAACCGGTAGGTGGCGCGCGGCACGCGGGTCTGCAGGCCGGGCGATTCGCCACCGGCTTCGGCCTTGCGCGGCCGCGCCGCCCGCAAGGCCTCGCCCAGTGCACGCATGCGCTCGCCGCCGACGAGGGCCGCGATTGGCTCGGGCAGCTTGCGCCGCCAGTTCGGGTGCGTGTCGACGGTGCCGGGCAGGTTGGCCTGCGCGATCACGCCGGCCACGTCCTCCAGCTGCACCATCATCAGCGCCGACGGCGTGGCCGCGAGAAAGGCGTGCGCCGCTTCCACGAGCCGCGCCGACGGCAGCGCGCCGCCCGCGGCCTGCGCCACCTCCTCGCGCGACAGCAGGCCCGCCTGCTGCAGGGCCTGCATCAGCGCGATGCGCTCCTGCGCGCGGTCCATGAGCTGCTGGTCGAACACCGCGGGGTCGGGAAACAGGTCGAGCGCGAGACGTTCGCGCAGGTCGGCGGCGGTCCACCAGCCGGCGAAGGTCGCGAGGTCGTGCGTGCCGATCGCGACCAGTGCGGCGGCCGGGTAGGCCTCGGGCGGCTTGAAGCGCCCGCCGCCCTGCTGCTTCTCGAAGTACAGCAGGCGGTACGAGAGCACGTCGGCCTGCGCGAGCGCTTCGCGCACCGCGTCCTCCACGGTGCCGAGGTCCTCGCCCACGACCATGCAGCGGTTGCGATGGCTTTCGATGGCCACGATGGCGAGCATCTCGTCGAGCGGATAGGACACGTACGCGCCCTCTCGCGCACTCGCGCCGCGCGGAATCCAGAACAGCCGCATCAGCCCCATCACGTGGTCGATGCGCAGCGCGCCCGCCCCGCGCATGCCGGCGCGCAGCGTCTCGATGAAGAAGCGATGGCCCTCGGCGCGCAGGCGGTCAGGGCGCAGCGGCGGCAGGCCCCAGCCTTGGCCGGCGGGGTTGAACTCGTCGGGCGGCGCGCCCACGCTGGCGCCGGGCGCGAACACCTGCTGTGCGCCCCAGGCATCGGAGCCGGCGCGTTCCACCGACACCGCGAGGTCCATGTACAGGCCGATGCCCATGCCGAGCGCATCGCAGCGCGCCGCCACGCGCGTCAGCTGCCGCGACGCCACCCACTGCAGGTACTGGTGGAACTGCACGCGCGGCGCATGCGCCACGGCAAACGCGGTCACTTCGGCGGAGTCGGGGTCGCGGTAGGCGGCGGGCCAGTCGTGCCAGTCCCATGCGCCGCCTTCCCGTGCGAGGAAATGGGCCTGCAGCGTCTCGAACAGCGCGTGCTGTCGCAGCGCTTCGCCGCGCTCCGCGACGAAGGCCAGGAACGCGCGGCCTGTCTCGCTGGGCGCGCCGTCCACCGGCAGGTGCCGCGCGCAGAAATGCGCGAAGAGCAGCGCGAGCACCTCGAACTTCGCCGCCGCCACGCCGGCGTGGTCGACCAACGGGCTCGCGCGCAACGCGGCGAGCCGCGCCTGGAAGTCGGGCGACTGCACGCGCTCGCGCGCTGCATCGCAGGCCTCGAAACCCTCGACCGCTTCCACGTCGATGCACAGCACATTGAGTTGCTGGCGCGACGACGGGCTGTACGGGCTCGTGTGCAGCGGCGTGCTCGCGAACAGCGCGTGCAGCGGGTTGAGGCCGATCACGTCGGCGCCCTGCGCCGCCATGCGCACCGCCAGCTCCTCCAGATCGCCGAAGTCGCCGATGCCCCAGTTGCGCGGCGAGCGCAGGCTGTACAGCTGCACGGCCGGGCCCCAGACGCGCCCGCCGTCGCGCACCGCAGGCGGCCGGTAGCAGCGGCCCGGCGAAGCCAGCACGCAGGTCTCGCCGCGCAGCCCTTCGATGCGCAGGCCGTGGTAGCCGGCTTCGAGCGCCATCGGGATCTGCAGCGTGCGCTGGCACCAGGCGACGCCGTCGATGTCGGTGCGGTCGGTCTCGGCGAACGCGTGGGCGTCGGCCTCGCCTTCCACCTCGCGGCCGTGCTCGTCCGCAAGCTGCCAGCGCAGCCGGTTCATCGATGCCGGCATGCGCAGCGGCACCGACCACGCCGCGCTTCCGGCCTGCACGACCTGCACCGGCGGCAGCGCCTGCGCCCAACGCGCGCGGTGGGCGGCGGCGAACGCGGGGCCTGCGTCGGCCGTGGTGTCGAGCCGCACGCCGAACTCGGCCAGCAGCGCGATCAGGCTGGCGGTGGAGGCTTCGCGCCGGACGCCGAAGGCGTCGAAGTAGCCGGTCGCGATGCCGAAATGCGCGCAGAGCTGGCGGAAGGCGTCATCCACCATGCAGCGCTTCCAGCGTCACGTGGACCGCGCCGCGCCCCAGGCTCAGCGTGCTGTCGCCGCGCGTCACGCCGTCGCTGTGGACCACCTCGCCGGGCAGCTCGGCGAGCAGCGCCACGGGCTGGGTTCCGAAGTGCGCCAGCATGTAAAGCCGTGCCGCACCCAGGTCCCATTGCACCTGCAGCGTGCCGTTCTCGCACCGCCAGGTGCCCGCGCCCGCCATGCCGCCGAGCCGGGGCACGATGAATCGATGGCGCAGCGCCAGCAGTTGCTGCACCTCGCACAGCCGCGCAAAGTGCGCGCGCGCGCCACGCTCGCGCCAGCGCAGCTTCGACGCTGCGAAGGTCGCCTCGGCATTCGGATCGGGAATGCGGGCGCGGGCGGCTTCGTCCGCGAAGGCGGCGAACCCGCCGAACTCCGCGCGCCGGCCTTCGGACACGGCACTTGCCAGGTCCGGCCCGAAATCGCAGAAGTACTGGAACGGCGTGGAGGCCGCGAACTCGTCGCCCATGAACAGCATCGGCACGTGCGGCGACAACAGCAGGCAGGCCATGGCCGCGCGCACCAGCACCGGGTCGCCCAGCGCGTGGATGCGCTCGCCGAAGGCGCGGTTGCCGACCTGGTCGTGCGTCTGCAGGAACGACACGAAGGCCGTCGACGGCAGCCGCGTGCTCGGCTCGCCGCGCGCCTCGCCGTGGCGGAAGGCGGACGGCTGCCCCTGGTAGATGAAGCCCTCGGCGAGCGCCTGCGCGAGCCGGCGCACCGGGTCGTCGGCATAGTCGGCGTAGTAGCCGTCGCCTTCGCCGGTGACCAGCACATGCACCGCGTGGTGCAGGTCGTCGTTCCACTGCGCCGTGCCGGCCACGGGCCGGCCGCGGCCGTCGCGCAGCAGCATCGAGGCCTGGTTGGCGTCGTTCTCCAGCACCAGGTGCACGTGGCGTTCGCGGGCCGGGCCGTTGTTCAGCGCCTCGCGGATCTCATGCACGATGTGCGGCCGCGTCTCGTCGTGGATGGCATGCACCGCGTCCATGCGCAGGCCGTCGAAGCGAAATTCTTCCACCCAGTAGAGCGCGTTGTGAATGAAGAAATCGCGCACCGTGCGCGAGCGCGGCCCGTCGAAGTTGATGGCCGCGCCCCAGGGCGTCTGCTTGCCGGCATTGAAGAACTCGGGACAGTACGCGTGCAGATAGTTGCCCTCGGGTCCGAAGTGGTTGTAGACCACGTCGAGCAGCACCATGAGGCCGAGCGAATGCGCCGTGTCGACCAGCGCCTTGAGGTCGTCGGGCGTACCGTACGAGGCATCGGGCGCGAACGGCAGCACGCCGTCGTAGCCCCAGTTGCGCTGCCCCGGAAAGTCGGCGAGCGGCATGAGCTCGACCGCGGTGATGCCCAGTTCGGCCAGCGCGCCGAGCCGCGCCGTCGCCGCCTGCAGCGTGCCTTCTTCGGAGAAGGTGCCGACATGCAGTTCGTAGACCACGGCCTCTTCCCACGGCCGGCCGCGCCAGGCGTCGTCGGTCCATCGGAAGCGGCGCGGGTCGATCACGGCGCTCGGGCCGTGCACGTCGTCGGGGTTGAAGCGCGAGGCCGGGTCGGGCACGCGCGTGCCGTCGGGCAGGCGGAAGCTGTAGCGGTCGCCGTGCGCGGCATCGAGCACCGTGAGGCGGTGCCAGCCCTTGGCGTCGCGCGTCATCGGCTGCGAGGCCAGGGGATGCTCGAGCACGATCGCTTCGGCCGATGGCGCCCACAGGGCGAACTCGACGCCCTTCTCCTGCACCGTGGCGCCGAAAGGCATGGCGTGGGAATGGCTGCTCATGGCCGCACATCCGGCCGGCTCATCACGACGAGTGAGCGGCATTGCAGCGGATAGGCGGGCTCGCTCCACGCGGGCGCGAGCGACGCGGCATCGTCGGTGGTCGGCGGCGGCGAATTGCTCGCGGTGTCCACGAGCAGCCGCCATGCGCCGTGCGGCATCGCCGGCAGCGTGAAGGCGATCTCGTCGTGGTGTGCGTTCATCAGCACCAGGAAGTCGTCGTCGTGCTGCGCCTCGCCGCGCGGCCCGCGGTCGGCGATGCCGCCGCCGGGGATGTACATCGCGATGCAGCGCGCGTTGGCGTCGTTCCAGTCTTCGGGGCGCATTTCTGCGCCGTCGGGCTTGAGCCAGTGCACGTCGGTGAGCGTCTCGCCTTCGGCGGGCTTGCCGGCAAAGAAGTTGCGGCGCCGGAACGACGGGTGCGCGCGGCGCAGCGCCACCATGCGCTCGACGAAGGTCGTGAGCGCCAGCCGTTCGGGCGTGGGCGCCCAGTCGATCCAGCCGAGTTCGTTGTCCTGGCAGTAGACGTTGTTGTTGCCCTGCTGCGTGTGGCCGCGCTCGTCGCCGGCCAGCAGCATCGGCACGCCCTGCGACAGCAACAGCGTGGCCAGCAGGTTGCGCTTCTGGCGCTCGCGCAGCGCCAGCACCTCGGGGTCGTCGGTCGGGCCTTCGACGCCGCAGTTCCACGACACGTTGTGGCTGTTGCCGTCGCGGTTGTCTTCGCCGTTGGCTTCGTTGTGCTTGTCGTTGTACGACACCAGGTCGTGCAGCGTGAAGCCGTCGTGCGCGGTGATGAAGTTGATGCTCGCGGTGGGCCGCTTGCCCGACCAGCCGTACAGGTCTTCCGAGCCGGTGACGCGCTTGGCCACCTCGCCGATGAGCCCGCCATCGCCTTTCCAGAAGCCGCGCAGGCCGTCGCGGTACTGGTCGTTCCACTCGGCCCAGCCGAGCGGAAAGTTGCCGACCTGGTAGCCGCCGTGGCCCAGGTCCCAGGGTTCGGCGATGAGCTTCACGCGATTGAGCGTCGGGTCTTGCCGGATCGCATCGAAGAAGCCGCCGAGGTTCTCGACCTTGCCCGACTCGCGCGCCAGCGCCGAGGCCAGGTCGAAGCGAAAGCCGTCGACGTGCATCTCTTCGGCCCAGTAGCGCAGCGAGTCCATCACCAACTGCAGCGCATGCGGATGCTCGAGGTTGACGGTGTTGCCGCAGCCGGTGAAGTCGTCGTAGTAGCGGCGGTTGTCGGCGTTGGCGATGTAGTAGCTGGCGTTGTCCACGCCGCGCATCGAGAGCGTGGGCCCGAGCTGGTTGCCCTCGCAGGTGTGGTTGTAGACCACGTCGAGGATCACCTCGATGCCCGCGGAGTGCAGCGACTTCACCATGGTCTTGAACTCCTTCACCTTGCCCGAGGCGCTGTAGCGCATCTCGGGGGCGAAGAAGGCCAGCGTGTTGTAGCCCCAGTAGTTCTGCAGGCCCTTCTCGGCCAGGTGCCGGTCGTTGAGGAAGCTGTGCACGGGCAGCAGCTCGACGGTGGTCACGCCCAGGCGCTTGAGGTAGTCGACCACCGGTGCGCAGCCGAGCGCGGCGTAGGTGCCGCGCAATGCGGGCGGCACGTCGGGGTGCGTCATGGTGAAGCCGCGCACGTGCATCTCGCAGATCACCATGTCCTGCCACGGCACCGAGGGGCGGCGGTCGTCGCCCCAGGTGAAGGCGGTTTCGAGCACGCGGCCCTTGGGCATGAGCGGTGCGCTGTCGCGGCGGTCGAAGGACAGGTCTTCGCGCTTGCTGCCGACCGTGTAGCCGTAGAGCGCATCGCCCCAGCGCAGCTCGCCCACCAGGTCTTTCGCGTACGGGTCGACGAGCAGCTTGTGCGGGTTGAAGCGATGGCCCTCTTCGGGTTTGTAGGGCCCGTGCACGCGGTAGCCGTAGGCCTGCCCGGGGCGCGCTTCGGGCAGGTAGCAGTGCCACACGCCGTCGGTGCGCTCGGGCAGGGGAATGCGTTGCAGCTCATGCCGGCCGCGCTCGTCGAACAGGCAGAGTTCGACCTTGTCGGAGTGCTGCGAAAAGAGGGCGAAGTTGACGCCCTCCCCGTCCCAGGTGGCGCCGCGCGGGTAAGGTCGGCCGGGCCAGACGGCCGTGATCGTCGGATGGGTCTTGGATGTCATTCAGGGGCCGATGGGCGTAGGAAAGTCAGCGGGGTGGACGGTCGGTGGTGTCGAAGCGCGGCGGCGTGCCCACGGGCGTGACGGCGGGCGGGGCCGTCTTGCTGCCGCTGACCTGCTTGGGCCACCAGCGTTCGATCTGCGCCTTCGCCCAGTCCTTGCCTGCCAGGCCGAAGGCCAGTGCCAATGCAAAAACCACGCCGGCCAAAATCACGAGGAAGCTCTCGCGCACGATGTCGCCGCCCACCTTCACCTGGTCGAGCGCGATGAGGATCACGAAGGCCATCACCGCGTACTGCGCCACCTTCCCGAAGAGCACGGCGTCCTGCATCTTCACGCTGCGGAAATAGCTGCCCACGGCCTCGCCCACGAAGCGCGCAAAGTAGGAGCCGAAGGCCAGCACCAGCAGCGCCACGAACACGTTGGGCACGAACCAGACGATGCGCCCCAGCAGGTCGGCGATGTAGCTCAGCCCCATGCCGTTGAAGGCGATGAGCAGCGAGGCCAGGATCACCAGCCAGTACATCAGCACGCCGAACAGGCTGCTGGTGTCGCCCTGGAACCCGCCTTGGCGCAGGAAGTTGTCCAGCCCCGCGCGCTCGGTGAGCACGTTGAAGTTGACGGCGCGCAGCGCCTTGGTCACGGCGAAGCGGGCCGCCTTGGCGACCAGCCAGCCGACGAGCACCACCAGCAGCCCGATCAGCAGGCGCGGAATGAAGGCGCCGACCTGGTAGAGGATGGCGCGCAGCGGCTCCAGGTGAATGCCGAAGTTTTCCATGGTGTGTCTTCCGTTGAGGTGGCTGGAGAGGGCTGCAGATGACGGGTCAGGCACGCGGCGCATTGATCAGCGCGAGCACGCCGTGCAGCGGCACCTGGGCCCAGTCGATGCGGTTGTCGAGCTCGTAGCGCAGCTCGTACAGGGCCTTGTCGAGTTCGAACAGCGCGAGCAGCTCGGCGTCGATCGGCGCGCCGTCGGCGCCGTAGCCGCCCAGGAAGGCTTCGCGCGTGGCGCGTTCCCAGGCGATGGCCGGCGCGGCCAGCCGCTGGGCTTCTTCGGGGCTTTGCGCCACGCGCCGCAGCGCCGACCAGCGCGCGTAGTTGAACGAGCGCAGCATGCCCGCCACGTCGCGCAGCGGCGAACTCTTGGTGCGGCGCTCCTCGAAGCTGCGCGCGGGCTCGCCTTCGAAGTCGATGATGACGAAGTCGTTGTCCTTCACCAGCACCTGGCCCAGGTGGAAGTCGCCGTGGTAGCGGCTCTTGATGCCGCCGCCTTCCGCCGGTTGCCGCGCCTCGATGCCGGCCTGCAGTGCGTCGGCCGCGTCCAGCAGGGTGCGTGCGTCGGCCTGCGCGGCGCCGGGCACGAGGTCGAGGCGTTCACGCAGCAGCGCAAGCGTGGCCGTGGCGTCGCTCGCGGCCAGCGCCTTGAAGCTGGCGAAGTCGGCCGCCGCGAGCGGCTCGGGGTCGAAGGCGGCCGCGCCGGTGCGCGTGGCAAGCGCCTGGTGCAACTCGGCGGTGCGCCGCCCCAGCGTGGCCATGAGCGCGAGAAAACCGCCGTGCACCGCGGCCACCTCGGCGCCGTCGGGCGTGTCGGCTTCGGTGGTGGCCACGTCGCGCAGGAAGCGCTCGAGGTAGCCGAGCGTGTAGTCCCAGCCGTCGCCCTGGTTGGCCACGTAGCTCTGCACCATCGCCAGCGTCATGGTGCGGCCGTCGGTCGTCAGGTATTCCAGCGCGCCGAGCACGGGCACGCAGTGCGGGTAGCGCGCATCTTCGGTCAGGAAGCGCCCCATCTCCAGCTCGGGGTTGATGCCTTCGCGCACCTGGCGGTAGCCCTTGAGGAACAGCGTCTCGTTCAGCGCGATGACGGTGTTGCTGCTCACGCCGCTCGGCCGTCCCACGGCCAGGGAGTCGATGTCGATCTGCAGGTGCGTGAAGGCCGCGGTCGGCCGGAACACCAGCATGCCGTTGGCGGTGGGCAGTTCGGCGCCGCTGGCGATGGTGCGCAGCAGCGCGCGGCAGAAGGCCTCGTCGTAGAAGGCGTCGCCCATGAGGCCGACCTGCGCCTGCTGGCGCACCTTGGCGAGCGCGGCCTGTGCCACGCCGGCCATGCGTTCTTCGTCGCGCTCTTCCCACGCCAATGCGAGCGGCATGAAGTAGGTCGCGCCGCCGGCCGGGCCTTCGAGGTCGAGCAGCGCCAGCATCCAGCTCAGGCCGTCCACGTCCCACACGGCGTGGTCGGCCACGCGTGCGCGGCGGATGGCTGTGCCCTTGGAGGCGTACCAGCGCTGGATCTCGATGTGGCGCGGCAGCGTCTCGGTTTCAAACTGGGCGCGCATGCGCTCCGACATGCCGATGCGCCACGGCATCACGCGCTCGCGGAAGAAGCTGGTCCAGCCGTCGAACAGGACGAGCGTGGGCCACTCCTGCAGCGCCACGCCTTCCTGGTGCCAGCTCGGCGCATCGGCCTCGGCCGTGAGCTTGAACCAGTAGAAGCCGTACGACGCCATCGTGAGCAGGTAAGGCAGCTCGCCGATGGGCGGGAACGGCGCGCGGCCCAGCATCTCGATGGGCACGAAACCCTTGAACTCCGACAGGTCGAGTTCCACCGGCTGCGCGGCGCGCGAGAGGTTGAACACGGTGAGGATCACGTCGCCGTCGTACTCGCTGAGGTACGCCAGGATCTTGCGGTTGCCCGGCTTGAGAAAGCGCCGCCGCCCGCGCCCGAAGGCGTAGCTGGTCTTGCGCACGGCGAGCATGCGCTTGGTCCAGTTGAGCAGCGAGCTGGCGTCGCGCGCCTGCGCCTCGACGTTGAGCGCCTCGTAGCCGAACATCGGGTCCATGATGGGCTGCAGGTACAGGCGCTGCGGGTCGGTGCGCGAGAAGCCGGCGTTGCGGTCGGGGCTCCACTGCATGGGCGTGCGCACGCCGTTGCGGTCGCCCACGAACACGTTGTCGCCCATGCCGATCTCGTCGCCGTAGTAGATGATGGGCGAGCCCGGCATCGACAGCAGCATGCCGTTCATGAGCTTCACGCGGTCGAGGTCGTTTTCCATCAGCGGCGCCAGGCGCCGGCGGATGCCCAGGTTGATGCGCGCGCGCATGTCGGCCGCGTACATGGTGTACATGTAGTCGCGCTCCTTGCTGGTCACCATCTCGAGCGTGAGCTCGTCGTGGTTGCGCAGGAAGATGGCCCACTGGCAGCCTTCGGGAATGTCGGGCGTCTGCGCCATGATTTCCACGATGGGGTGGCGGTCTTCCTGCGCGATGGCCATGTACATGCGCGGCATGAGCGGAAAGTGGTACGCCATGTGGCACTCGTCGCCATCGCCGAAATACTCGCGCACGTCCTCGGGCCACATGTTGGCCTCGGCCAGCAGGAAGCGGTTCTTGTACTGCGCGTCGATCGCGGCGCGCAGCTTCTTGATCACCGCATGCGTCTCGGGCAGGTTCTCGTTGCTGGTGCCGTCGCGCTCCACGAGGTAGGGAATGGCGTCGAGCCGGAAGCCGTCGACACCCATGTCGAGCCAGAAGCGCATGGTCTTGAAGATGGCCTCGAGCACCGCCGGGTTGTCGAAGTTCAGGTCGGGCTGGTGGCTGAAGAAGCGGTGCCAGAAGTACTGCTTGGCCACCGGGTCCCAGGTCCAGTTCGACGTTTCCGTGTCGGTGAAGATGATCCGCGTGCCCTGGTAGATCTGGTCGGTGTCGCTCCACACGTAGAAGTTGCGTTCGGGCGAACCGGGGGGCGCCAGGCGCGCGGCCTTGAACCACGGGTGCTCGTTCGAAGTGTGGTTGATGACCAGCTCGGTGATCACGCGCAGGCCGCGCTTGTGCGCTTCGGCCAGCATCTCGCGGAAGTCGTCGAGCGTGCCGTACTGCGGGTGCACGTCTTCGTATTCGGAGATGTCGTAGCCGTCGTCGCGCAAGGGCGACGGGTAGAACGGCATGAGCCAGATGGTGTTGACGCCCAGCTCCTTGACGTAGTCGAGCTTGGCGGTCACGCCCCGGAAGTCGCCCATGCCGTCGTTGTTGGAGTCGAAGAAGGCCTTGACGTTGAGCTGGTAGATCACCGCGTCGCGGTACCACAGCGGATCGTCGCTGGTGTCGATCTCGACGGTCTCGAGCGCGATATGGGAGACGGGTGCGTTCATGGGCGATTCGCCTTCCTGGTCTTGGAGAACTTAGAGAAAGTAGTCGAAGTCGCGCTCGTCGCCGTGGCGGCGACGCACCACGAAGATGTGCGCGGGCACGCTGCGGGGATCGAGTCGGATGTAGTGCCAGTCGCCCTGCCAGGTGAAGCGCTGGTTGCTCAGCAGGTCGTGCATCTGGAACGCCTGCCCGTCCTTCACGCCCACGCTCGCGGGCTCCAGCCCGACCCAGCCGGTCTGCACGTGGTGCGGGTCGAGGTTGACCACGGTGACGATCACGTTCTGGCCGTCCGGCGATTCCTTGGCATAGGCCAGCAGCTGGTCGTTGTCGATGTGCAGAAAGCGCAGCCCCCGGTCGCGCTGCAGCGCCGGGTTCTCGCGGCGGATGCGGTTCACCTGCGCAATGAAGGGTTCGAGGCTGTCCGGGTCGTCGTCGGCGCGGTGGCGCAGCTGGTACTTCTCGGAGTCGAGGTATTCCTCGCTGCCGGGGCTGCGCGGCAGGTGCTCGCGCCGTTCGTAGGCCGGGCCGTAGATGCCGTAGTTGGCTGCAAGCGTCGCGGCCAGCACGAGGCGCGACATGTACACGGCCGGCTCGCCGGTCTGCAGTTGCTCGTGCAGGATGTCGGGCGTGTTGGGCCACACGTTGGGGCGGAAGTAGTCGATGCCGGGTTCGGTCGAGAGCTCGGTGAAGTACGCCTGCAGCTCTTCTTTCGTGTTGCGCCAGGTGAAGTAGGTGTAGCTCTGCGAGAAGCCCAGCTTGGCGAGCCGGTGCATCACCTTCGGCCGCGTGAAGGCCTCGGCCAGGAAGATCACGTCGGGGTGCGCGCGCTTCACTTCGCCGATGACCCACTCCCAGAACGGGAAGGCCTTGGTGTGCGGGTTGTCGACGCGAAAGATGCGCACGCCCTCCCCGATCCAGTGGTCGATCACGCGCTTGAGCTCGGCCCACAGCCCGCGCCAGTCCTCGCACTCGAAGTTGAACGGGTAGATGTCCTGGTACTTCTTGGGCGGGTTCTCCGCGTACTGCACCGTGCCGTCGGGGCGCCAGCGGAACCAGCCGGGGTGCGCCTTCACATACGGGTGATCGGGTGCGCACTGGAAGGCGATGTCGAGCGCGATCTCCAGGCCGTGCTCGCCGGCGCGCGCCACCAGGTGGCGAAAGTCTTCCGCCGTGCCGAGCGCCGGCAGGATCGCCGTGTGCCCGCCTTCGGCCGCGCCGATGGCCCAGGGGCTGCCCACGTCGTCGGGGCCTGCCTGCAGCGCGTTGTTGGGCCCCTTGCGCTGCTCGCGGCCGATGGGGTGGATGGGCGGGAAATACAGCACGTCGAAGCCCATGGCGGCAATGGCCGGCAAGCGCGCTTCCACGTCCTTGAAGGTGCCGTGCACGCCCGGCGCGGGGCCCGTCGAGCGCGGAAAGAGTTCGTACCAGGTGCTGAAGCGCGCGCGCTCGCGGTCGGCGAACAGCGGCAGCTCGACCGAATGGCGCACCGCGTGTTGCCGGTCAGGATGGCGCCGCGCCAGTTCGGCGTATTCGTCGTCCAGCGCGAGCGCCTTCAACGACACCACGTCGGAGCCAGGGCTGGCCGCCACGGCATCGAGTTCGGTGGCCCAACGCTGCAAGGCGAGGCGGTCGGCGCCCTCGGCACGCGCCGCGGCGGCCGCGATTTCGAGCGCACCGACCTGCGCGGCAATGCGCACGTCGTCGGGGTCGACGCGCCGCGTCATCTCGCTGCGCCACGACTCGAAGGGGTCGACCCACGCGACGACGGTGTAGACGTAGCGACCCGGCGACGGCGGCGAGAACGCGGCCTCCCACACGTCGTTGCCCAGCGGCTTCATCGGCACTTCGCGGAAGTCCTTCTGCTCGTGCGCGCGCCAGCACAGCTGCACGCGCACCACGTCGTGGCCGTCGGTAAAACAATGCGCGCGCACTTGCACGCGCTCGCCGGCCACGCACTTCACGGCGAAGCGGCCGTGGTCCACGTTCGGCAGCACGGCATCGATGACGGCGCGAACCGCGCCGTCGGTCACGCCGATGTCGATTCCGTCGTTCGCTGCGGCGGCGGGCTTGGTCGAAAAGATGTTCTTCATCGGGCAACGTGCTCCAGGATCAGCGTGGACAAAGGCGGCAAGGTGAGGGACACCGATTGCCTGCGGCCGTGGGAGCGCACGGGCGCCGCGTCGACCCCTCCGAAATTGCCCCAGCCCGAGCCGCCGAATTCCGTGGCGTCGGTGTTGATCACCTCCTGCCAGTGGCCGCCGAGCGGCACGCCCAGCAGGTAGTTGGTGCGCGGCACCGGCGTCATGTTGCTCACGACGAGCAGCGGCGGGCTGCCGTCAGAGGCCTTGCGCAGGAACGCGAACACGCTGGTGTCGGCATCGTCGGCCGCCACCCATTCGAAGCCCGCCGAGGAGAAGTCGACCTGGTGCAGCGCGGGCGTGCCGCGGTACACGCGGTTGAGCTGCGCCACCAGGCGCTGCAGGCCGCCGTGCCCTTCCTGCTCGCAGACCCACCACTCGAGTTCGCCGTCGTGCGTCCATTCGCGGCGCTGGCCGAATTCGCCGCCCATGAAGAGCAGCTTCTTGCCAGGGTGCGCCCACATGAAGCCGTACAGCGCGCGCAGGTTGGCGAACTGCTGCCAGCTGTCGCCGGGCATCTTGTTGAGCAGCGAGCCCTTGCCGTGCACCACCTCGTCGTGCGACAGCGGCAGCACGAAGTTCTCGTGGAAGGCATACACCAGCGAGAAGGTCAGCTTGTGGTGGTGGTACTTGCGATGCACCGGTTCTTGCTTCATGTAGGCCAGCGCGTCGTGCATCCAGCCCATGTTCCATTTCTCGCCGAAGCCCAGGCCGTCCATGTCGGTAGGCCGCGACACGCGCGGCCACGCGGTCGACTCTTCGGCGATGGTGACGGTGTCGGGGTGCGCGCGGTACACGGCGCGGTTCAGCGTCTGCAGGAAGTCGATGGCCTCCAGGTTCTCTCGCCCGCCATGGCGGTTGGGCACCCAGCCGCCGTGGCTGCGCGCGTAGTCGAGGTAGAGCATCGACGCCACGGCGTCCACGCGCAGGCCGTCGAGGTGGTACCTGTCGAGCCAGAACAGCCCCGACGACACGAGGAAGCTGCGCACCTCGGGCCGGCCGTAATTGAAGATGCTGGAGTTCCACTCGGGGTGGAAGCCCTGGCGCGGATCGGCGTGCTCGTACAGGTGCGTGCCGTCGAAGAACGCCAGCCCGTGCTCGTCGGTCGGAAAGTGCGACGGCACCCAGTCGAGCAGCACGCCGATGCCCTGCTGGTGCAGGTGGTCGACGAGGTACATGAAGTCCTGCGGCGAACCGAAGCGCGACGTGGGCGCGAAGTAGCCGGTGGTCTGGTAGCCCCACGAGCCGTAGAACGGATGCTCGGTCACGGGCATGAGCTCCACGTGCGTGAAGCCCATCCTCTTCACATATGCGGCCAGCCGGTGCGCGACTTCGCGGTAGCCGAGAAACTGGCCGTCCTGGCGCTGCCACGATCCCAGGTGCACCTCGTAGATCGACTGGGGCGCGTCGAGCGCGTTGCGCTGGCCGCGCGTGGCCATCCATTCATCGTCGCCCCAGGCGTAGGCCAGGTCGCAGACGCGCGAGGCGGTGGCCGGCGGCACCTCGGCGCAGAACGCGACGGGGTCGGCCTTGTCGACGGTGTAGTTGCCGTGGTGGGAGCGGATGCGGTATTTGTAGGCTTGGCCGGCTGCGGCACCGGGCACGTGCCCGTGCCAGATGCCCGAGCCGTCAGGACTCGGCGCGAGCGGATCGGCATCGCCCGACCAGCCGTTCCAGTCGCCGACCACCGCAACCGACGCGGCATTGGGCGCCCACACCGCAAAGTCTGCGCCGCCGCCCTCTTCTTCATAGAGGTGGCAGCCGAGCAGGTCGTACAGCCGGGCGTGGGTTCCCTCCCGGAAAAGATAGACGTCCTGCTCGCCCTGGCGTGGTTGGTTCGTTGTCGTTGGCACCGGCGCTCCCGTTGAAGGCCGGTGGAACGGTTGTTCGAGGACCGACTACGCATCGCCTCCAGCCAGTCCCGGTTATGCAAGCCCCGCGCATGCCGCGGGTAAGGCCTGGGTCGCCTCGGCTTGTCGGAGAACAGCCCGCAGCCCGGGCCGGAATGCGCAGGCTCAGGCGCGCAACGCGCTGCCCTGTGCGGCCGCCCCGCCCTTGGGCAGCCGGAAAACGGGGGAGTGAACAAAGTCGTCGGACATCAGCGTGACCGGCTGCAGCGGCTGGGTCCGGTAGCGCGCGATGGCGGCGGCTGCGAGCGCATCGAAATGCGCCTTGCACGCGTCGATCATTTCATCGCCGATCTCACGCGCGCCGAACGCGTCGTGCAGCGTGTCTTCGGAAATCTGCGCGACGATGCGCTCGCCGTCCCGACCCTCGGGATACACCGCGAATCGCACGCAGGCGGTGTCGAAACAGTAAATGCCTTCGAAGTCCATGTCGCCTGTCTCCTGGTCCCGCTCCAAGGGCGGGTGCGCGCTGCATTCGGCGCGCACCCGGGCGCAGGCGGCACTGCGCTTTTTCCTGTCTCGATGTCGGACGGCGCCTACAGCTGCGACTGCAGGCGGGCGCGCAGCGTCTGGCGCAGGGTGCGCACCTGCTCGCGGCCGCGTTGCGCATCGTGCGCCTGCATCTGCAGGATCAGCCGCACGCCGACGGGCAACCGCAGCGCCAGCGCTTCGCGGTAGCGCGCCACGGCCGCATCGTCGGCGCGCGCGCAGGCGTCGAGCACCGACGACTCGCTGGCCGCCACACCCACCGCCGCCTTCACGTGTGCCCAGCCGCGGTGCACCGCGCCCAGCGCCGTGCCGCCTTCGGCCGGCTGGCCGCCGCAGGTGATGACGAGTTCCACCAGCTGGCTGGCCGCGGCCTGGCACTGCGCGGCGCGCGAGGCGAGCACGTCCTTGTGGCGCCGCGCTCTCGCCTCGTCCGTGCAGGCGCGAAAAGCCTGCGCGTCGTCGCGCGCGCCTTCGAGCAGGTGATTGAGGACGTGGACGACGCCGTCGGTGGACAGCGCATCGCCCGCCGGGGCGTCGCGCGCCGGATCGTCTGTGTCTGCATGAAACAGGTTCTGGTCCTTTGCCATGTCGGACTCCTTTTTTTCAAAGTTAAAGGGACTGGCTTCATCCTCGCGCGCAGCGCAGGCGCGGTCGTCGGGTCGGGGCCCGGCTGCATGTAGGTCTTGCCCGGCGCGGCGGATGATAAAAACAGGGCTCATGAAGGAACCCGATGCCCCGGCGCTCGCGCTGATCGACACCTGCGCGCACGCATCGCTCGCGCTGCTGGAACGCAACCTCACGCCGCACGGCATCCTGGCGGCCAGCCGCACCGAGGCCGCCGAGGCGCGGCGC
Source organism: Variovorax sp. EBFNA2 (assembly GCF_033802765.1). Classification (NCBI taxonomy): domain Bacteria; kingdom Pseudomonadati; phylum Pseudomonadota; class Betaproteobacteria; order Burkholderiales; family Comamonadaceae; genus Variovorax; species Variovorax sp. EBFNA2. The sequence goes on along the minus strand of NZ_CP138496.1, from coordinate 2,759,144 downwards.
TACACGCGCATCTTCGGACGCGACGCGGCCATCTGCGTGCTCGCGATGTGCGGCAGCGGTGTACCGGCACTGGAGCAAGGCGCGGTGGCCAGCCTCGACGCGCTCGCGGCCCACCAGGCGGCCAACGGCCAGATTCCCAAGTACGTCGACCCCGAGGGCCGCGATGCCGACTTCTGGTACCTGGGCTGCATCGACGCCACGCTGTGGTGGCTGATTGCGGTGGACCACGTGCGCCGCCACGGGCAGGTCGGCCCCTCGCATTGGGCTGGCGAGGTCGAACGCGCCATCGGCTGGCTGCTGGCGCAGGAGCACCAGCACTTCCGGTTGCTGCAGCAGAACGAGGCCAGCGACTGGGCCGACATCATGCCGCGCTCGGGCTACGTGCTGTACACCAACGCGCTCTGGTACGAGGTGAAGCGCCGCTTCGCACTGGACCATGCCGAGGCCACGAAGCACCACTTCAACCACCTGTTCAACCCGTTCCAGCGCGACCTGCCCGAGTACCACCGCGCGCGGCTGCTGCAGCACTACGCGCGCCGCGGCCGGCGCGACCCGGGGCTGTACCTGAGCTTCGTCAACCTGGCCGTGGTGGGCGACGAGGGCGACGTGTTCGGCAACGTGCTGGCCATCGAGAGCGGGCTGGCCGACGCGGAAATGGCGCAGCGCATCGTGCAGACCCTCACCGAGGCGCATGCCAGCGTGCCCTACCCCGTGCGCGTGGTGCTGCATCCGCTGTCGCGCCAGCACCCGCTGTGGCGGGCGTACATGGGGCGGCACCAGCAGAACATCGTGCACCAGTACCACAACGGCGGCCTGTGGCCTTTTGTCGGCGGCTTCTGGGTGACGGCGTTGGCCCGGCTCGGGGCGCACGACCTCGCGTGGTCGGAGCTGGCACGGCTGGCCCAGGTCAACGCGCTGGACGACTGGCGCTTCACCGAGTGGTTCCACGGCCGCACGCTGGCGCCGATGGGCATGGCCGGCCAGAGCTGGAATGCCGCGACCTTCCTGCTGGCGTTGCGCGCCTTGCGGCAGCCGCAGCCGGCGCCGCAGCCGCTATGAGCCTCAGGCCGGCTTGTCGCGCATCCGCTGGAGCGCGGCGCGGCCCACCGGCGTGATGCGCACGATGACGCCCGAGAGCTCGGGCCCGTCCGACTCGGTCGGGAGTTGGGCCTCGACAAGGCCGGCAGCCACAAGCACGGCCGCGTTTCGGATGTCCACAGGATCGGTCACCGTCAGCGGAAAAGACTGGTCTTCGATCCGCCTGAGGAAATCCATCGGCATTGGCTGCTCCTAGTTTTGAAGCAGAAAGTGTAGGCTGAACCGTCGTCCTCTGTCCCGGGGCAACCCCCCATACGCTGGGGGTTGGATTCGGCCTCACACGAGCGGCGGATCGCTCTCGCGCGCCGGATGGCGGTGCTGCCCCACGCTCGCGATGAAGTCGATGGCGGCGGCGTCCGCATGGGCCGCGTCCGCGAGGATCAGCCCCGGGTCGGGCGTGCCGTCGGGCAGCGCCAGCGGAATGCCCGCCTCGGTCAGCAGGGCCTGCGAGGCGCCGAGCGCGAGGATGGTCTTGCCGTGGCGGTACTGGTCCTTCACGAACTCCATCGTGTGGCCGTCGGCGATGAGCGCTTCCACCGCGGCCAGGCCGTCGGGCAGCACCAGCGCATCGAACAGGAAGCCCGGGCTGTTCTCCATGCTCGCATCGGCTTCCAGCGGGGGCGTGCCCGCCACGGCGCAGGTGCCCAGGCGCGAGGCGACCAGCCGCGGCACGGCCCCGGCCGCCACCAGCGCGCCGAGCAGCGTGCCCAGCGAGGCGCCGTCCGCGCCGTCGGCCACGAGCATCGCGATCTTGCGCGTGCGGATGCCGCCGTCGCCGGGGCGCGCCGTGAGCGACAGCGCGGGCGAGCGGTCGACCTCGGGCGTGGGCGGCGTTTCCATGGCGCGCGGCAGCGGCGCGGGCAGCGCCATGCCCAGGCCCTCGGCCACGCGTGCGGCGAGGTCGGGCGATGCGTTGTGCAGGCTGGCCACCACGCGCTCGCGCACGGCGGGCACCGTCACCTTCGACAGCTCGAAGCGGAAGGCGGCGGCGATGTGCGCCTGCTCCCACGGCGTCTGGCTCTCGAAGAACAGCCGCGCCTGCGCGTAGTGCTCGGCAAACTTCACGGGCTTGGCGCGCACCTTGTCGCTGCTCTCCTTCGCGTCGAGCCGCCGCGCGATGCTCTCGAAGCCCTGCCCCGCGCCGGCCTGGAACGGGCAACCGCCGCCGAGCGAGTTGGGCTCGTAGGCCGAGCGCCCCCGGTGGATGGCCTGGCGGTGCATGCCGTCGCGCTGGTTGTTGTGCACGGGCGCAATCGGCGAGTTGATCGGCAGCTCGTGGAAGTTGGGACCGCCCAGGCGCGAGATCTGCGTGTCGACGTACGAGTGGATGCGCCCGGCCAGCAGCGGGTCGTTGGTGAAGTCGATGCCGGGCACCACGTGCGCCGCGCAGAACGCGACCTGCTCGGTCTCGGCAAAGAAGTTGTCGGGGTTGCGGTTGAGCACCATGCGGCCCACGATCTGCACCGGCACGAGTTCCTCGGGCACGATCTTCGTCGCGTCGAGAACGTCGAAGCTGAACTGCTCGGCCTGCTCCTCCGTGAAGATCTGCAGGCCCAGTTCCCATTCGGGGTATTCGCCCGCGTCGATCGCCTCCCAGAGGTCGCGGCGGTGGTAGTCGGGGTCGGCGCCGGAGATCTTCACCGCCTCGTCCCACACCAGCGAATGCGTGCCGAGCTTGGGTTGCCAGTGGAACTTCACGAGCACCGATTCGCCCGCCTCGTTGACGAGCCGGAAGGTGTGCACGCCAAAGCCCTGCATCGTGCGGTAGCTGCGCGGAATGGCGCGGTCGCTCATCTGCCACATCAGCATGTGGGTGCTCTCGGGCATGAGCGACACGAAGTCCCAGTAGGTGTCGTGCGCCGAGGCCGCCTGCGGCATCGCGTGGTGCGGCTCGGGCTTCACGGCATGGACGAGGTCGGGAAACTTCATCGCATCCTGGATGAAGAACACCGGCATGTTGTTGCCCACGAGGTCCCAGTTGCCCTCGTCGGTGTAGAACTTGACGGCAAAGCCGCGCACATCGCGCGCCGTGTCCTTGGAACCGCGCTCGCCGGCCACGGTCGAGAAGCGCACGAACACGGGCGTCACCTTGCCGGCCGCCTGGAACGGCGCGGCGCGCGTGTACTGCGTGAGCGGCTCGTAGCACTCGAAGAAACCGTGCGCGCCCGAGCCGCGCGCATGCACGATGCGCTCGGGAATGCGCTCATGGTCGAAGTGCGTGATCTTCTCGCGCAGGATGAAGTCTTCGAGCAGCACCGGCCCGCGCGCGCCGGCCTTGAGCGAATTCTGGTTGTCGGCAATGCGCACGCCCTGGTTGGTCGTGAGCGTCTGCCCGCCCGAGTCGACGCGCACGCGGTCCAGCGTGTCGATGGTGGCGTTGGTGCCTGCCGGCGCCACCGTGCCGGTCTTGCCCGAAGCGTTCGACTCCGACGGCGTGCTGCCGGTGGGCAGGCGCGACGGCGGCTGCGTGTGCAGTCCCACCGGCGGCACCGTGCCGTGCTCGAGCGGCTTGTTGGTGTTGGCCGGCATCGACGCGGCCAGCATCTGCGTCTCGATCGCTTTCTGCGCGGGAATGTCGCCCTTGCCCGCGGCGGGCGGCGCGGCGTGTGCGGGGCCGCTGTCGGTGTTGCGGGCCGCGGCGCGGGCGGCATCGAGCGCGGCCGGGGCCGGCGCGCTGGCTTTGGGTGTCTTGGGCATGGTGGAAATTTCCGTGGGTGGGTTCGAGGAAAAAAAGCTCAACGTAGGGCGCGAAATCAGGCGGGCCTGTAGGACGCCGCAGGCAATTCGATGCCGTCCATTTCATCGATGCGGGCGAAGCGGTCGTCGTCGCCCAGGCCGGTGCGAAGGCCCAGGCGTTGGGCCAGGTGGGCGGCGTCGTAGGGCGCGTGCACCTTGATGTCGTTGTCGAAGTAGCAATACACGTCGCGCCGCCCGCGCCGTGCGGCGACCGAAGAGGCCAGCGCCGCATCGGCCACCTGGCGCCCGGCGCGCCAGGCCCGGATGCGCGCGGCCCAGCGGTCGAGCGCGGCATCGCCGTAGCCGCTGGCGTAGAGCTCCTTGTCGCCATGCAGGCGCAGGTAGACGAAGTCGGCCGTGAGGTCTTCGATGAGCGGCCACCGACCGGCCGTGTCGGCGACCACCAGCGCCACGCCATGGCGGCGCAGCAGCGCGATGAAGTCGGGGTCGACGAAGCTCGGGTGCCGCACCTCGACGGCGTGACGCATGCGCAGCCCGCGCGGCGCTTTCAGGACCGAGCGGCCGTTCACCCGCTCGTCGTGCGCGCGCGCCAGCGCCATCGCCGAACGCGCGTCGTGCGGCAGCAGCGACAAGAAGTCGTCCATGCGCTGCGCATCGAACCGCATGCGTGGCGGCAGCTGCCAGAGGATGGGGCCGAGCTTCTTTCCCAGCGCCAGCACGCCCGACGCCAAAAAGTTCGCGAGCGCCGTGCGCACGTCGTCCAGGTGCAGCATGTGCGTGATGTAGCGCGAGCCCTTGACCGCGAACACGAAGCCTTCAGGCGTCTCGTCGTGCCATGACCGGTAGGACGTGGGGCGCTGCAACGAATAGAACGAACCATTGAGCTCGATGCTCGGCAGCATGCGCGAGGCGTAAGCGAGTTCTTTCTTCTGCGCCAGCCCGCGCGGATAGAAGCGCCCGCGCCAGGGCGCGTAGCGCCAGCCGGAGATGCCGATGCGGACCTCGGCGCGCGGACGGGTGGCGCGTTCAGGCCGACTTGCCAACCTTGAACCTCGACAGGTCCAGATGCCCGCTGCGCCGCGCCACGAGCAGCCCCAACGCGGTCACGCCGACCATCGCCAGCGCCACGGTGTGGCCCGACACCGCGCGACCCATGTCGAGTGCGATCTCGCCGGTGCGCGGGCGCACCAGCTGCAGGCGCCGCTTCGTCATCTGCATGCCGAGCTCGCCCAGCTGGTCGGCCAGCAGGCGCTCGGCCTCCGGCAGCACCAGCGTTTCCTCATCGGCGACGTGGTGCATCACGTCGCGCATGAGGTCGGCCACGGTCTCGTCGTAGCCGGTGGTGTCGGGCTCCATCTGGCGCAGCTGCCCGATGAGCCGCCGCATCTCCTGATGCTCCTCCAGCGACTTGGCGATGACGTCGTTCTGCGTCACCGCGCGCATGGCGGGATAGAAGATTTCTTCCTCGAGCTGCGCATGGACCTCGAGCGCGGTGCACAGCGTGTTGGCCAGCCCCTTCTTCACGCGCGACGGCGAATCGGGCCGGTACTGGTGGAAGGTGGACATCACGTGCGTGTGGTCCAGCCGGATCATGTTCGTGGCGCTCGGGAACAGCGGGGACAAGAGTTTTTTCGTCACAGACAACCTCCTGGGTGGGGACAGGAAAGAAAAACAGAGGCCACCGTGAAACACCCCGCGCGCCGCGTGCGTAGGAAAGCGTCGTGTCCCGATGGCAGTGCCGGGGAACCGCTGCAACAAGTCGCGACACGCGGGAAGGCGCGGGAAGGCGCGGGAAGAAAAGCACTTTCCTGCAACCGTGCGCGGCGCCGTCCGACGGCGGCCCCGCACGGCGCGGGACGAACGTGGCAGCGTGTTCTGCAAGGAGCAAACCCGGAGTTCGCCATGGCCACAACCTCGAAAAAGAAAGCCCCGGCCCGCTTCAACGGCCGCATCCTCATGCTCGGTTTCGGCCTCATCGGCCAGGCCACCGCGCCGCTGCTGTTGAAGCACTTCGGCATTTCGCCCGATCGCCTGCGGGTCGTGACGCGCAGCGAAGACCGCTCGGGCGTCGCGGCCAAACTGGGCATCGGGTTCACGGTGGCGCCCCTCGACGAAGGCAACCACGAGGCGCTGCTTACACCGCTGCTCGCGCCGGGCGACTTCCTCTTGAACCTGTCGGTCAACGTGTCGAGCCTGGCGCTGATCCGCCTGTGCCGCACGCGCGGCGCCTTCTACCTGGACACCTGCAACGAACCCTGGCCCGGGCGCTACGACGACCCGTCGCTGCCGCTGTCGCGGCGCTCCAACTACAACCTGCGCGAAGAAGTGCTCGCGTACCGCCTCGACAAGCGCGACGGGCCCACGGCGGTGATCACCATGGGAGCCAACCCCGGCCTCGTGTCGGCGCTGGTCAAGCAGGCCCTGCTCGACATGGCGGCCGACCAGGCGCTGAAGGTTGAAATGCCCGGCAGCTACGAAGAGTGGGCCCGGCTCGCGCGGGAACTCGGCATCCGCGTGATCCACATCGCCGAGCGCGACACCCAGACCGCGCGCGAGCGCAAGGCGCCCGGCGAGTTCGTCAACACCTGGTCGGTCGACGGCTTCGTCGACGAGGGCCTGCAGCCCGCCGAACTGGGCTGGGGCACCCACGAGCGCCACTGGCCGGCCGACGCCGCGCGCCACGGTTTCGGCAGCGACGCGGCCATCTACCTGCGCCGCCCCGGCGTCGGCACGCGCGTGCGCAGCTGGACGCCGCTCGAAGGCCCCTACCACGGCTTCCTGGTGACGCATGCCGAATCGATCTCCATCGCCGACCACCTCACGCTGCGCGAGAACGGCGCCGTGGTGTACCGCCCGACCGTGCACTACGCCTACCACCCCTGCGACGACGCCGTGCTGTCGCTGCACGAAATGGCGGGCAAGAACTGGCAGCGCCAGCCGCGCCACCGCATCGTGCGCGAGGAGATCGTGCAGGGCATGGACGAACTGGGCGTGCTGCTCATGGGCAACGACAAGGGCGTGTACTGGTACGGCTCGCGCCTGACGATCGAACAGGCCCGCAAGCTCGCGCCCTACAACAGCGCCACCAGCCTGCAGGTGGTGGCCGGCATCCTCGGCGGCATGGCCTGGGCCTTGCAGAACCCCGACGCCGGCGTGGTCGAGCCCGACGACCTCGACCACCGCGTGGTGCTCGAAGCCGCCCTGCCCCTGCTCGGCGAGATGGCCGGCGTGTACGGCGCGTGGACGCCGCTGACCGACCGCAGCCCGCTGTTCGACGAGGCCACCGACCCGGACGACCCCTGGCAGTTCCTCAACTTCAGGGTGGGCTGAGATGCTGCTGCAGAAAGAACTCGGCGTCATCGAGAACTCGTACTACGAAGCCAGCGTGGCGCGGCCCGCCGTGAGCCCCGCGCTCGAAGGCCCGGTGCAGGCCGACGTGTGCGTGGTGGGCGGCGGCTACGCGGGGCTCTCGGCGGCGCTGGAGCTGGCGCTGCGCGGCCATGCCGTGGTGCTGCTCGAGGCGCAGCGCGTGGGCTGGGGCGCGTCGGGGCGCAACGGCGGCCAGGCGATCGTGGGCTTCGGCTCCGACGGCGAGCGCGCCATCGAGCGCCAGCTGCCGCGCGAAGACGCCCGCCGCGCCTTCGCCATCACCGAGGAAGGGCTCGACCTGCTGCGCGACCGCATCGCCACGCATGCCATCGCCTGCGAGTGGCAGCCCGGCTACCTGAGCCTGTCGGTCAAGCCCTCGCGCACCAAGGCGCTGCGCCACTGGATGGATCACGTGGAGGCGCTGTACGGCTATCCGCTCGAATGGATACCGCCGGCGGACATCGGGCAGTGGGTGGCCAGCGCGCGCTTTCATGCGGGCGTGTTCGACACCCGCTCGGGCCACCTGCATCCGCTGAAGTACTGCCTGGGTCTGGCGAACGCCGCGCGCGGGGCCGGCGTGCGCATGCACGAGAACTCGGTGGCCTACCTCATCGAGCGCGGCGACCGGCCGGTGGTGAAGACGGCCCAGGGCGAGGTGCATTGCAACTTCGTCGTGCTGGCCGGCAACGTGTACCTCGCGGAGTACGGCGACTCGCTCGCGCCGTCGATCTCCACCCGCATCATGCCGGTGGGTACCTACATGGTCGCGACCGAACCGCTGGGTGCGTCGCGTGCCGATGCGCTGCTGCGCCACCGCGCGGCCGCGTCCGACACCAACTTCGTGCTCGACTACTTTCGCGTGAGCGCCGATCACCGCCTGCTGTTCGGCGCGGGCGACAGCTACAGCGCGAGCACGCCGCGCCACCTCGTGCGCAAGATCCGCGCGAACCTGGTGAAGGTGTTTCCGCAGCTGTCGGACGTGGACATTCCCTTCGCCTGGGGCGGCTTCGCCGACATCACGATGAACCGCTCGCCGGACTTCGGCCGCATCGACGCCAACATCTACTACCTGCAGGGCTTCTCGGGCCACGGGCTGGTGACGAGCGGCATGGCCGGCAAGCTCGCGGCCGAAGCCATCGCGGGACAAGCCGAGCGCTTCGACCTGTTCGCGCGGCTCACGCACCGCGGCTTTCCCGGCGGTGCGCGGCTGCGCACGCCGGCCCTGGTGCTGGGCATGCTGTTCTTCCGGCTGCGCGACATGCTGTGACGCCGGCTATTTCTTGTGGGGACGCGAGTTCGAACTGCCGGGCGGCGGTGCCGGCGAGGGCCGCGTTTCCTCCGGGTTGCGGCGGGTCAGGCCGCCGGTGGAAGAGTCGCCGCCCGCGCGCTCCGTGCGGCGCACCTCCGGCGGGCCCTTGGTCTCGTCGATCGGGTCCGACGTTCTTCCTGTGTCGACGGTGCGCGCCGGATTGGCGGGCGTCTTGGCTGCATTGCCTTGCGTGCTCGGCGCCACGGTGCCCTTGGGGTTGCCCGTGGACGAACCCTGGGCATGGGCACCGCCCGCGGCGGCCAGGGCGACCAGCAGCGCGGCGAAAAGGGGCATCGTTCTGGGCATCGGTTCTCTCCTTGTGCGCAGGGAAGGCGTCGCGCGCTCAGGGCCGCGGCTTCGGTGGAGGCGGCGGCGTCTCCTCGTTGGTCTCGGTCTCCAGGTCCTCATGCAGGCCGAACGCATCCGAACCGTCGGCCTTCGTGGCCTCGACGTTCTTGCGCTTGCCGGCCATGCGTTCGGCGGGCGCGGGCTTCGACACCTCGCCCGACGTGTGCTTTCCCTTGTCCTTGGGCACGAAGGCTTCGCCGGCGCCGATGTTGTCGACCGTGCCGTCGGTCGTGGGGCGGCTGCCGTCGCCGCTGCCCAGTACGTGGTTGCCGCGTGTCATGACTGGCCCCTGCGCCGCGCGGGGTCGCTCGGCCCGTTGGTGTGCGACAGCTGCTCCGCCGGCGGGCCGAGCTTGCCGCTGTCGCCGCCCGCAGCCTGCGTGGTGCCGCCGTCGCGCACGCGGCTGCGGCCGGAAATGATTTCATCGTCGTCGAAGTTCAGCGGCGCCGTATCGGGCGTACCGCCGCTTTCGACGCGGGTGCGTGGCTGCGGCGGGGAACCCGTCGTGGGGGCGTCCTTCGGGGGTCGGTTTGGTGCCATGGTTCCGGTTCCTTCATCAACTCATTGAAATTGCTCGGCGCTTCAGGCGTTTCGGGGACCCGCGCCGCGCGCCATCTCGATGGCGCCTTCCGCGAAGGCGACCAGTTCGTCGGTGAGCGGTGCGCCGGGCGCCAGCACGCCGACGCGCTCGGCCAGCGCCTGCAGACGGGCGCGCAGCGACTCGGCCTGCCCGGAAGCAGGCACGGGAATGTCGGTGTCGAGATCAGCCATGGGTATCGTCTCCTTACTTCGATGCGGTGCTTCCTGCCGGTGTCGTGCAGGCCCGGTGTGGACCGCATTCAGGCCCATGGTCGAAAGCTGTGCAGCCGTTCACTGCGCGGCGAGACCGCGCCCCGGTGCGAGTGCAGTCCTACGGCCCAGGCTCGGGCGCGGTTGCGTAGGAATTGCCAGCCGCGCACGCACGGCGTTTTCCTTCCCGACAACCGCCGCGCCGGGGACCGAATTCATCGCCTGGTCACCGCAATCACCGCACCCACCACCGCACACGAGGGACTTCGCTCATGAAGCAATCGATCTGGAAACTCTATGGCTTCGCCTGGGTCACGGCAGGCTTCTTTCTCATCTCGCTCATCGGACACTGGGTGTTCGGCTGGTTCGCGTACGTGAACGAGCAGACGCAGTTCGGCCATCCGGTCGAGTTCAGTGGCTACATGGTCGAGATGCTGCGCGACACGCTGGAGAACTGGCAGTCGGAGTTCCTGCAGCTGCTGTGGCAGGTGGCGGGCCTGGCCTTCCTGCTGTACCTGGGTTCGCCGCAGTCGAAGGAAGGCGACGACCGGGTCGAAGCCAAGATCGATGCGATCCTGGCCGCGGTCGATCCGCAGAACGCCGACAAGCTCATCGACGAGATCGACCGGGAATACTGCGGCCGCCACACCGATCCGCGTTGGGCGGCCCTGCGCAAGACGGGCAAGTGAGCCGCTCCACGCACGGCGTGCGCCGCGCCGTGCGTGGGCGTGGTGCGTGGTGCGCCGCGCCGCCGTTACTTGCCGGCGGTGCGCGTGGCCAGCTCCCGCGCGTGCTTCAGGTGGCCCTGCACGATCGGCAGCATCTTGCCGGCGAGCGCCTTCAGGTCGGCATCCTTCGCCTCGGCCTGCGTCTTCTTCAGCAGCTTCTCGGTGGCCTCGTGGTCGCCCACGCCCGCCTGCTTCACGTAGCGGCTGTTGAACAGCTCGCCCGACAGCGCCTTGAACTCCAGCGCCACGGTCTTGTGCATCGGGCCCGGGCCGTCGGGCAGCTCGGTGCCCTTGGCCGACGCGAGCGTCTTCACGTCGGCCAGGCCCTTCGAGTGATCGTCGACCATCATCTGCGCGAACTTCCTGATCTCGGCGTTCGTGCTTTTCCCGAGCGCGAGCTTGCCGGTCTCGACCTCGGCCATGTTGGCCTGGGCGATGTCCTTGAGCATCGAGGCATCGGCGGCCGCGAGCCGGTCGGCAGCCCACGCGGACGAGACGGACAGCAAGGAAAAAGCGACAGCGGCGGCGGCCGTGAGGCGGCGAGGGAAACGGTTCATTTGCGTGCTCCTTGGCGTGGATGAAGCGCCGCAGGCTCGCACGCACGGCGACGCGCGCGTTGTAGGAAAAGGATCAAAACCGCGTGCCATCATTTCCGTCGCGCGACCCACCGGGTTTTTCGTTTTTACCGGTCGAAATCGGGCACTTGTCTGACGGCGGCGCCGTGCCGATGCCGTAGGTTGGCCCGCATGTCCAACGATGTCGAGCCCACGGAGGTGACCATGCCGACAACCAGCAAGCGCCAGCCACAGACCCCGCAGCCGGACACATCCGGCAGCAGCAGCAACACCCCCCGCAGCGATGCGCCCGAACAGGCCGTGCCGCCCGCCTCCGACGGCAGCGGCACGCAGCAGGCGATGCAGGGCGACGCGGCCGACCCGGCCTCGCGCGAAGAGCGCGTGCGCCAGGCGGCCTACGACGCCTGGCTGCGCCGCGGCGGCGAGCCGGGCGACGAGGTGCAGGACTGGCTCGACGCCGAAGCGAAGGTCGACCGCCAGAAGGGCTGAAGACCGCCGAACTGCGCGCTAATCCTTCGGCGTCAGCTGCCCCGCCGCGCCGCCGGCGGTCGAGTTGCCGGCCTTGCCGACCGACGCGCCTTCGCGCGTGGTCCGCGTCGGGGTCGGCCCTTCCTTCTTCGCGGGCGCAGGCTGCCGGGGCGCAACGGGCTTTGTCGTGCGGGATGGCGTGGTCATCGGGGTGTGCTCCTTCCCGCCATTGCGGCGGGTCGGCCCGAGGGTGAACGCGCACGGCGCGCCCGGTGTCGGACGCCGCCGGATCACGTCGGAAGTGGCCGCCCCGCGTGGCGCGCCGCCGACCGATGGTGCGCAGGCATGCCGATTGCCGGGGATTGCCGGGACAAGCGTGCTCTTTTCCTTTCCCTTGACCTTCATCACCCAGGCAGTCCGCATGAGAAAAAAGATCACAGCGCGAGACCTTCGCGCGGCCGAGTACTACCAGCTGCTCGAACGTCTGTCCCTCCGGCAATTGCCGGTGGTGTGCAGTGCGCCGGAAGACATCCACCGCATCCTGGCGCTGCGCAGCGCGTCGCTGCTGGAGGCGCTGACCGAGCCGCCGGAACTGCTGCGCACCGGCGAGCGGCGCATAGCACGCGCCGTGGTGACCGCCATCACCTCCGAAGGCCGCAACGCGCTCGCGCGCGGCAGCCGGCATGCGTCGTCCCCGCTGCGGGCGTCGTCGGTGCAGCGCGCATGACCCGCTACGGCGACGAGGCCGGTGCCGCGGCCGGTGAAGCGGACCGTCATGCACGCATCGAGCGGCTCACGCGCACGCTGGCGCACCAGTGCGCCGACGAGTCGGTGGCGCGCGAGCAGGTCGATGTGTGGCTGGACGCCGTGCGCCTGGCGCTGCGCGACGGCGGCGCGCTGCCGCCGCCCGGCGCGCGCACGCACTGGCGCTCGTGCGTGGACAAGCTCGACGCCGCGCTGATCGCGCTGGAGTCGCTCACGCGCCGGCGCGCCAACTGAAGAAGGAAGCAGCGGCGCGTTTCGCGCCCGCTGTTTCTCTTCTTCAGAGCCGCCCGATCGCCGCCTTCAGTTCGTCGATCGACGCGGGCTTGGGCAGGTGCGCATCGAAGCCGGCTTCGAGCGCGCGGCGTGCATCCACGCGGCGGCCGTAGCCCGTCATCGCGATGGACGGCAGGTCGCGCGTGGCCTCCTGGCGCCGCACTTCGGCGATCAGCGCGAAGCCGTCCATGCCCGGCATGCCGAGGTCGGACACCAGCAGGTCGTAGCGCGCCTTCTGCAGCAGCACCAGCGCCTCCTCGCCGCTGGCCGCCGTGTCGACGGTGGCCCCTTCCAGCCGCAGCACCTCGGCAAAGGGCGCCAGGGCGTCGGCGTAGTCGTCCACCGCGAGCACGCGCCAGCCGCGCAGGTCGACGCCGGTGGGCGCCGCCTCGGGCGCCGCCGGCACGTCGGTGCCGACCTGCGGCAGCCACACGCTGAACTGCGCGCCGCGGCCGGCGCCCTCGGAGTGCGCTTGCGCACGCCCGCCGTGCGCCACGGCCAGCTCGTAGACCAGCGCCAGGCCGATGCCCAGGCCGCCGTTGGGCGGCGCGGTGCCCTGCGTGGCGTCCTGCGCCGCCTGGTTGAACATGCCGAATACGTGCGGCAGGAAATCGGCCGCGATGCCGCAACCGGTGTCGGTGACGGTGAGCCGCGCAAAGCCGTCCTCGCCCGCGACGCGCACCGTGATGCGGCCGCCGTCAGGGGTGAACTTGGCGGCGTTGCTCAGCAGGTTCCATGCGATCTGCTCCACGCGCACGCGGTCGCCGTGGCAGACCACGCCGTCCTCGCACTGCACGTCGAGCACGAGGGTCTTGCCCGGCACGTTCGCCACGGCGGCGCTGGCCGCCGTGCGCACCAGGTCGCCGAAATCGACCGCCACGCGGTTCAGCCGCAGCTTGCCGGTGCGGATGCGCGAGAGGTCGAGCAGGTCGTTGATGATGCGCGACTGGCTGCTCACCGCACGCCGGATCGCATCGCCCAGGCGCTGCACCGACGGGTTCTCGGCGGTCAGCGGCAGGCGCATGAGCAGCTCGGCATTCATCTGGATCAGGTTGAGCGGCTGCTTCAGTTCGTGCGACATCACGGCCAGGAAGCGGTCCTTGAGCTCGTTGGCCATCTGCGCATTGAGGCTGGCCTTCTTCTCCTTGACGAGCCGGTGCTCCTGGGCCAGCTCCTGCTGCTTGGTGCCCGTCATGTCGCGCGCGATCTTGGCGAAGCCGCCGCCCGCGCTTTCCTCGAGCAGCGTCATCACGCCGCTGCAGTAGAAGCGGCTGCCGTCCTTGCGCAGGTGCCAGCGCTCGTCCTCCGCCCGGCCGGTTTCGGCGGCAAGGCGCATCTCCTGTTCGGGCACGCCGTGCGCCTGGTCTTCCGGCGTGAAGATGGTGGCGATGGGCTGCTGCAGCATCTCGTCCTCGGCGTAGCCGAAGATGCGCTGGGCGCCGCAGTTCCAGGTCGTGATGCGCCCGGCCGTGTCGGTGGTGACGATCGCGAAATCGCGCGTGGTCGCGGCCACCAGGCGCAGGCGCTCCTCGCCGGCGCGCACGCGTTCCTCGGCCGCGCGCAGGTCGGTGATGTCGAAGAAGTTGAGGATCGCGCCCTCGATCTTGTCGTCCGCCGTGCGGTACGGAAGGATGCGCGCAATGTAGTGCCGCCCGTCGGTGCTGGTCACCTGCCGCTCGATCGTGCGCAGGTCCTTGAAGGCCGAGGCCGTGTCGTCGGCCAGTTCGGCGTAGTCCAGGCGGCTCGTGATGTCGAACAGCGAACGGCCCAGGTCGGTCGGGATCAGGTTGAACAGCTTCGCGGCCTGCGGCGTGTAGCGCTTGACGTGCATGCCGCGGTTCACGAACACGGTGGCGATCTCGGACGACGAGATCAGGTTCTGCAGGTCGTCGTTGATGTGGCCGCGCTCCTCGACCTTCACCTTGAGCTCGTAGTTCACCGTCACGAGCTCTTCGTTCATCGACTGGAGTTCTTCCTTGCTGGTCTCCAGTTCCTCGGTGGCCGAGCGCAGCTCTTCGTTGATCGCCTGCAGCTCCTCGTTCGACGCCTTCAGCTCCTCGGTGGAAGTTTCGGAATGCTCGATGGTGTCCTGCAGGTGCATCTTGAGCTGGCGGATCTCGTCCTCGAGCTGGCCGATGAGCAGCGTGCGCGCCGAATCGTCCGACTCGCCGGTGCGCAGCGGCATGCTTTCTTCGACCTCGTCGAACACCACGAGGATGAGGCCGCTCTTGCCGTCCTTGCTGTCGGGGTGCGGCGGCAGCGGACGCACCGTGATGTTCAGGAACACCTGCTTGCCGTCTTCCTGGCGCTGCACGATGCGCGTCTCGACGCTGCGCGCGGACTGCGAGGCCTTGAACAACGCCGTGCGCAGCTCGATGCGGATGTCCGGGCGCACGTTGTTCAGCAGGTTGTTCGACGGCTCGCCGCTGGCGCGCTCGAGAAAGCGCCCGACCCCGTTCGACAGGTGCAGCACCTCGTGCTGGCTGTTGATCAGCACGCTCGGCGGCGAAAACTGCTCGATGGCGCGCTGGTGCATTTCGGCCGTGGCCGGCGCATCGCCCGTGCGCCGCAGCGCACCGCGCGGCGGCTCGGGCAGCACGCCGGGCGCGGACAGCACCGGCGACTCGCTGATCAGCGGCATGTGCCGCCCGTTCGGGAGCCCCGGATTCACGCGGAAGATCCGGTGCTTCTTGTCCACCGCCGTGAAGAGGCTGCCCACCGCATCCGTCGATTCGGAGGTGCCCATGAACAGGCAACCGCCCTCGCGCAAGGCGATGCGGAACATCTCGAGCACGTGCGCCTGCGCCGAGCGGTCCAGGTAGATCAGCAGGTTGCGGCAGCAGATCAGGTCCAGCCGCGAGAACGGCGGGTCGCGCAGCAGGTTGTGCAGCGCGAACAGCACCGGCTCGCGCACCGAGGCGGACACCCGGTACTGGCCCTGCTCGCCCACGAAGAACTGGCGCAGGCGCGCGGGCGTCATGTCCTGGGCGATGCCCTGCGCATAGATGCCCTTGCGCGCCACGGCGATGGCGCGCTCGTCGATGTCGGTGGCAAAGACCTGGATCTCCAGCGGCTTGGCCTGCTGGTCGGCCTGCTCGCGCAGCAGCATGCTCAGCGAATAGGCCTCCTCGCCGGTGGCGCAGCCGGCCACCCACACGCGCAGCTGTTCGCCGGGCTGCTTGGCCGCGACGATGCCCCGGATCGCCTCGCGCTCGAGCGCCTCGAAGGCCTCGGGATCGCGAAAGAAGTTGGTCACGCTGATCAGCATGTCCTGCAGCAGCAGCGGCGCCTCTTCGGCGTGCTCGCGCAGGAAGTCGCGGTACGACGGCAGGTCGGTCAGCCGGTTGACCTGCAGCCGGCGCTCGATGCGGCGCAGCACCGTCGCGCGCTTGTAGTGGCGGAAGTCGTGGCGCGTGTAGCCGCGCAGGTACGACATGATGTCCTGCAGGGCCTTTTCGGCATCTGCCGAGGCCATCGGCCCCGCCGCGTCGGACACGAGGCCGGCCGGCTCCTCGGCGTCGGGCATGCGGATGTGGCGCGCGGTGCGCCAGATGTCCACCAGCCGCTGCGGCATGTCGGCCGCGGCCAGCACGACATCGACCTGCCCGGTGGCGATGGCCGCGCGCGGCATGCCGTCGTGCGCCGCGTCTTCGGGCGCCTGGGCCATGGCGATGCCGCCGTGTTCCTTCACGCTCGTGAGCCCCACGGCGCCGTCGCTGCCGGTGCCGGACATCACGATGCAGACCGCGCGCTCGCGGTGCACCTCGGCCAGCGTGCGAAAGAACAGGTCGATGGCGATGGGGCGCCCGCCCGCCTGCCCGCTCGGCGCCACGCGCAGGTGGCCGTCGTTCATCAGCAGCGTGACGCCCGGCGGGATCACGTACACATGGTTGGCCTCGACCGGCATCGACTGGCTCACCGGCCGCACCGGCATGGCGGTGGCGCGCTGCAGGATCTCGGCCGCGCTGCTCTTGTGCGTGGGCGACAGGTGCAGGATGACCACGAAGGCCATGCCCGCGTCGGCCGGCATGCGTTCGAGGAACCGGATCACCGATTCCAGTCCGCCGGCCGAACCGCCGATGCCCACCACCGGGAACTTCAGGTGGCTGGGGACGAGGTTGGACGGCGCGGCAACGGCGGACGAAAGGGAAGCGGCGGGTCCTTGAGGGGGCATGAAGTCTCGCTGGCGGGGGAAAGCGATGTGTGCCGCTGGGCGGCCCGGAAGAGATGGATTTTGCCCGCTTCCACGCCCCCCGGGTGCCTCGCAGCCCCGCGCCGGCGCCCCGCGCACCGCCAGCGCGCGCCGTGGGTTTTGTCCGACGCCCGGACGCGCAAGCCACGCGCGCACGCGGCGCAGGAATCGCCCAAAGGTCGAAGGCCCCCGATCGACGATCGACCGCCCGCAGGAGCCGCCCGTGTCCCCCTTGTCCGCCGCCCATCCCACCCCGCCCACCTCACAGGCATCGCCATCGCCCGAGGGCCCCGCCGACGCCACGCCGCACCTGCTGCGCCAGGTGGTGGTGCTCACCGGTGCCTCCAGCGGCATCGGCCGCGCCACGGCCCTGGCCTTTGCCTCGCAGGGCGCCTCGCTCGTGCTGGCCGCGCGCAACCGCGAGGCGCTGCAGACGGTGGCCGCCGATTGCGAGCGGGCCGGCGCGCGCGTGCTCGTGGTGCCGACCGACGTGACCGATCCCGGGGCCGTGTCGGCGCTCGCGCAGGCGGCCATCACCCACTTCGGTCACGTGGACATGTGGATCAACAACGTGGGCGTCGGCGCCGTCGGCCGCTTCGAGGACACGCCGCTGGCCTCGCACCGCCGCGTGGTCGAAGCCAACCTGCTGGGCCACATGCACGGCGCGCACGCCGTCGTGCCGCACTTTCGCGCGCGCGGGCGCGGCACGCTGGTCCACATGATCTCGCTGGGCGGATGGGTGGGCACGCCCTACGCCACCGCCTACACGGCGAGCAAGTTCGGCATCCGCGGGTTCTCCGAATCGCTGCGCGCGGAGCTGGCGGACTGCCCCGGCATCCACCTCTGCGAGGTGTTCCCGACCTTCGTCGACTCGCCCGGCATGTCGCACGGCGCGAACTACAGCGGACACCGCGTGGGGCCGCCGCCGCCGGTGGTGGACCCGCGCCGCGTGGCCGCCGCGCTGGTCGGGCTGGCCACGCGGCCGCGCGCACGCACCTACATCGGCGCGCCGGCACGCCCCGGCATCCTGATGCACGCACTCGCGCCGAACCTGATGGCGCGCCTGCTCGGACGCGTGGGCAGCGCCGCCATGCGCCGCGCCCCGCCCGCCGAACGCAGCGACGGCAACCTGTTCGAGCCCTCGCGCGGCTGCGCCATCGACGGGGGTTTTCGCAAGAGGGCCGGGCCCGCGCGCGCGCTGTGGCTCGGCCTCGGCGCGCTCGGGGCCGTGGCGGCCACGGGCTACGTCCTCAGACACGCAAGGAGCACACGATGAAGCCAACCGACACCCCGCCCACCGACCCCGCCCGCGGCGGCCAGCGCGTGCAGCCGCCCGACGCGGTGAACGGCGAAGAACCCGCCGTCGCCCCCCGCGATGCGCAGGGCCTGCGCCGGGCGATGCGCGACGCCACCGGGCGCGATGCCCCGTCTCCCGAGGCCGACAGCCCCGACGCGCTGAAGCGGCGTGCCGCACGCGGCACCCCGCGCGAGAACGACGCCGGCGCCTGAGCGGGCGGCAGCGGCCGTTTCGCTCCGCCTTTTTTCTTTTCACCGATCGACCACAGGACCCGCCATGACAGACCCTCGCCAAGCCGGCGCGCAGCCGCCCTTTTCCACACCCGGCCAGCAGCCGCCGGGCCTCGAATCGAAGATGTCGCCGCCGCCCGATTTCGGCGAGCAGTCGTACGTGGGCAGCGGCAAGCTCCAGGGCAAGGCCGCGCTCATCACCGGCGGCGACAGCGGCATCGGCCGCGCGGTGGCGATCGCCTTTGCGCGCGAAGGCGCCGACGTGCTCATCTCCTACCTGCCCGAGGAAGAAGACGACGCGCGGGTCACGCGCGAATGGATCGAGCGCGCGGGCCGCCGCTGCGTGGCCGCGCCCGGCGACATCTGCGAGGAAGCGCATTGCCGCAAGCTCGTCGACCAGGCCTTCGATGCCTTCGGCCGGCTCGACGTGCTCGTCAACAACGCGGCCTTCCAGATGAGCCACAAGTCGCTCGACGAGATCTCGGCCGAGGAGCTCGACCGCACCTTCCGCACCAACGTGTATGCCAACTTTTTTCTCAGCAAGGCCGCCGCGGCCCGCATGAAACCGGGCGCATCGATCATCAGCACCGCCTCGGTCAACGCCGACAAGCCGAACGCCACGCTGGTGGCCTACGCCGCCACCAAGGGGGCGATCCAGAACCTCTCGGGCGGCATGGCGCAGCTGCTCGCCGAGAAGGGCATCCGCGTGAACTGCGTGGCCCCGGGGCCGTTCTGGACGCCGCTCATTCCCTCCACGCTGCCGCCCGAGAAGGTCAAGGAGTTCGGCAAGCAGACGCCGATGCAGCGCCCCGGCCAGCCGGCGGAACTGCAGGCGGTGTACGTGCTGCTGGCCAGCGACCAGGCCAGCTACATCTCGGGCGCGACCATCCCGGTGACGGGCGGCGTGCCCTTCCTCTGAGCGCGGCGACATGCACGCGCACCACCCCCTGGCGCGCGCCGCGTGGCTGGTGCTCGCGGCCGCGCTCGCGGCATGCGGGGAGCACCCGAGCCCCTCGAAGGTGCAGGCGCCGGGCGCCGACAAGCGCCCCGGCACCGCCGTGCTCGAAACCGGCGCCGCCATGCTGCAGGACAAGCCGCCCCTGGACGCACTCAATGCCTACCTCGACGGCTTTCATTTCTACAGCGGCCGCATCGACGCGCAGATGGAGGCGCATCACTATTGCGCCCTGCTCAACGACGAGGTGATCCAGTGCGTGATCTTCGACGGCAACCAGAAGTCGGCCAAGCTCATGGGCGTGGAGTACATCGTGAGCGAGCGCCTGTTCCGCACGCTGCCCGACGCCGAGAAGGCGCTGTGGCACAGCCACGTGCACGAGGTCAAGTCGGGCCAGCTCATCGCGCCGGGCATTCCCGATGCGGCCGAGCATGCGCTCATGAAGAAGCTGGTGGGTACCTACGGCAAGACCTTTCACACCTGGCACACCGACCAGCAGAAGGAACTGCCGCTGGGCACGCCGCAGCTCATGATGGGGTTCACGGCCGACGGCCAGGCGAACCCCGCCCTGGTGGACGCGCGCGACCGCCGCTTCGAGGTGCGCAGCGCCGACAAGCGCCGCGCGCGCGAGGACATCGCCGCGCCCGCGATCGTGCCCGGCGCCGACGCCTGGCAGCAGGGCAAGGCGCTGCAGCTCGCCGATCCGACGGCGGCGCCTCAGGCGCATGCACCGACACCGGCGCCCGCCTCGGCGCCGCGCTGATCACCCCTCGTCGTCCTGCGGACACGCGGCGTCGGCCATGTAGGCCTGCGCACGGTGGGTCAGGTGCTCGATGGCGTCGTCCGAGGCCTCGAGGTTCAGCGCCACCAGCACGCAGCGGCGCAGGCCGTTGCACGACACCTCCGCGCGCCCGTCGCAGGTGCCATTTGGTTTGAATTGCACTTCGATCTGGCAGGCCCATCCCTCGCCAAGATACACATGCACAGGCGCTTGATTCATGGGCAGGAAGCAGGGCAATCGGCGTGCCCGCGCGCCGCGTGTCGTCCGGGCTGCACGGCACCGGTCAACTTTGTCCGCGCCGGAAAAAATTGCAGCAAGACCGGTGCACGAGCGCCGAATATGCAGCGCAGGCCCCAGGGCCTGCAGAAGGCGCACGAGCGGCACACGAAGGGCGCACAGCAGGCACACCGCGTGCAGGTGCTTGGCGCCATGTCCGCCGATCCGCCTGCCATGAACCCGACCTCGTCCCTGCGCCTTCCCGCTCCCCGCCTCGACCGCTGCGTGCACGACGCGCGCAACGCCCTCGCCGCCATCTCCGCCGCCACCGAAGTGCTCGAACGCGCCGACTCGCCGGAGCCCGTGCTGCACAAGGCCGGCGTGGTGGTCGCGCGCCAGGCGCGCGAACTCGCCGAGCGGCTGGGCGAACTCACGACCCACGCGCTGCAGGGCACCGCGCAGAGCGAGCGCGCGCTCGTGGTCTCGGACGACATGCACCTGCTGGCGCGCCTCGCAGGCCTGCTGTCGCATGCCGGCTACCGCCTCGACCTGGCGGTGAGCACCATCGCCGGCTACGAAACGCTGCTGCGCGAGCAGCCGGACCTGGCGGTGATCGACCTGCGCACCTCGGCCGGCGAAGCGCGTTCGCTGGCCCGACTGGCGCGCGGCGCCGGTTTCGACGGGCGATTGATCGCCATCGAGGATTCGGCGGCTACGCGGGGCCTGCCGCCTACCAGCAACGCCGCGGGTTTCGACGCGGTGCTCGCGCGCTCCTTCGAGCTGACGCTGCTGCGCGCCGCGATCCCTTCCGACTGAGGTGCGGCGCGCTCGCCGCAGATCGGGCGTTCATCAGAGGTCGGGCGGCAGCCGCACCTGCGCCGGATGCGCCTGTTCGTGCCGTGCCTGGCACGCGATGCAGCGCGCGGCCGCGGGCTGCGCCTGCAGCCGCGCGTGCGGAATCTCCGCGCCGCATTCGATGCAGCGGCCGAACGCCCCGCTGTCCAGGCGCGCGCGGGCCGCCTCGATCTCGCGCAGCTCGGCCATGTCGCGCTCGGCCTCGGCATAGCGCAGGCCGTGGTGCAGCCGCTCCCCGGCGATGTCGACGCGGTCGCATGCGGGGGCGCGCGTCAGTTCGGTGGCGTCGCTGCGGCGCGCGTCCGGCAACTCGGCAGCCACGGTGCGCAACTGCGACGCGAGCGCCGCCTCGCGCGCGTCGAGCGCGTCACGCCAGTGCTGGCGTTCGGCGTCGGTGGTCGGGGGCAGGGTCATGGTCGCTTCCTCGGGCCTTGTCTTGAACTGGACGTCGGGCGTGACGGCGCGGACTCCTCACGCCTCGAAGCTCGCCGGGCTCGGCGCCTTCATCGTCAGGCTGCGCATGGCCAGGCCCACCGCGGCAAGCTCGTCGGCCTCGCGGTCGCAGCCGGCGGCCGCCTCGGGCTCGCTCGCACGCTGCGTCTCGGCCAGGCGCCGCAGGATGGCTTCCTTTTCCTGCAGCGCGCGCAGGCCGGTCCACAGCGCGGCGTCGGTCACCTGCTCCTGCGTCGCGGCCAGGCTGCGCAGGCTGAAGGCATGGCCGGTGTGGCAGCGGTAGCGCACCGGCCGCTGGTCGTCCAGCTCGAACAGCACGCCGCCGCAGTCGGGGCAGCTGAAGGCCGAGGGCGTCGCGATCTCTTTCAGGCTTTCCATGGCGTTCCCCTCACGGCCCGCGGCGTGCTCGCGGCGCAGCGCGGGCGACGGGGCGTGGCCGTGCCGATGGCCGCTCGCGCCGGCTTCCGCACGGGCGGCCGCCAGCAGAACGCCCGCCATCTCCGACAGCGGCACCACGTGGTCGGCCCGCACCACCGACAGCGCGGCGCGCGGCATGCCGGGCTCGAAGGCATCGGCCGGGTCCTGCACCACGGCCGTGCCGCCGCAGTCCTTGATGGCGCGCAGGCCGGCGCTGCCGTCGTCGAGCAGGCCCGTGAGCACCACGCCGATGGCACGCGCGCCCATCTCGAGCGCGGCGGAACGGAACAGGGGGTCGATGGCGGGGCGTGCATGGTGTTCCTTCGGTCCGCGGATCACGCGGATCACGCCGCCTTCGAGCAGCATGTGGTGATCGGGCGGCGCCACGTGGAGGGTGCCGGCGGCCGGCAGATCGCCGTCGCGCGCCTGCACGGCGGGGTTCGGACCCCGGGCGCTGAGCAGCTGCGCGAGCTGGCTGCGGTGCGCGCCGATGTGCTGCACCAGAAAGATCGGCACCGGAAAATTCGCCGGCAGCGCCGCGGCGAGTTCGAGCATGGCGTACACGCCGCCCGAGGACGCGCCGATGAAGACGGCGCGGCCGGGCGGGTGAAGGGGATGGGCAGATGAGGTCATGGCCGGACGCAAAGTCGGTAGGGGTTGTGGGGCAAGCCGCATGCCTGCGCGCAGGGGCGGTCCGGTCGTTCAGCCGCTCGGTGGCGCGCGCCGCGCGGCTTCGCGCTCGTGCAGCAGCCGCTGCAGGTCGGATGCCGTGACGGGCTTGGCCACATGCGCGTCGAAGCCCGCCGCGAGCGCCGCCGCCCGGTCGGCCGCCTGGCCCCAGCCGGTGGCCGCGATGAGCACCATGTCGCGGCCCCAGGGTTCGGCGCGGATGCGGCGCGCCACCTCGTGGCCGTCCAGTCCGGGCATGCCGATGTCGAGCACCGCCGCATCGGGGTGCAGCGCCTGCGCCGCGCGCAGCGCATCGATGCCGTTGTGCACGGTCTCCACGCTGAAGCCCGCCTTCGACAGCATCTGTCCCATGCCCCAGAGCGCGTCGACGTTGTCGTCGGCCAGCAGCAGCCGCCGCACCCGCCCGGGCGCCGCGCCATCGCCGGCGGGTGCGTGCGGCGCCGCGTCCGCCGTCGCCCGGGCCGCGGGGATGCGCACCGTGAAGCGGCTGCCCCGGCCGAGGCCCTCGCTCTCGCCCGTGACCGTGCCGCCGTGCAGTTCGACGAGGTTGCGCACCAGCGCCAGCCCCACGCCCAGGCCGCCCGCGGCGCGCTCGTGCGCGCGCTCGCTCTGCACGAACATCTCGAACATGGTCTGGATGGTGTCGGGGTCCATGCCGATGCCGTCGTCGGCCACCTCGAACACCGCGTTGCGCGCGTCGGCGTACACCGCGAGCCGGATGCGCCCGCCCGTGGGCGTGTACTTGGCGGCGTTCGACAGCAGGTTCGACAGCACCTGGGTGAGCCGCGTCGGGTCGGCGTCGAGCACGATCTCTTCCTCGGCGATGTGCAGCTCGAGCACGTGGCGGCCCTGTTCGATGAGCGGCCTGGCCGTCTCCAGCGCCGCATCCGCGATGGCCTGCGCCGTGATGCGCTCGGGCTTCAGCGCGAGCCGTCCCTGGCGCAGGCTGGCCACGTCGAGCAGTTCGCCGAGCATGACCTTCATGACCGCGGCCTGCCGGCGGATCACGCGCGCGGCGCGCACCTGGTCCTGCGTGGGCAGCAGCTCGGGCGCCAGCAGCTCGGCCGCGCCGCTGATGGAGGCCAGCGGGTTGCGCAGTTCGTGCGAGAGCACGGCCAGGAAGCGGTCCTTGGCGGCGTCGGCCGTTTCCAGCGCGCGGCGCGCGGCCTCGTTGGCGCGCAGCGCCGAGAGCAGTTCGGCGCGGCCCTCTTCCAGCTCCTGCTGCGCGGCGCGCTGCTCGCTCTGGTCGCGCAGCACCTTCACGAGCCCGATCACCGCGCCGTCGCCGCCGTGCATGCGCATGAGCGCGCCGCTGGCCCAGAAGCGCGAGCCGTCCTTGCGCTGGTGCAGCCGGTCGTCGGCCGCGCGGCCCTCGGCCAGCGCGATGCGCGCCTCCTCGGCGGGCGCCTGGGCGGCGCGGTCTTCCTCGGTGAAGATCACATCGGCCGGGCGGCCGAGGATCTCCTGCTCGCTGTAGCCCAGCAGGCGCTCGGCGCCGGCGTTCCAGCTGGTCACGCGGCGCGCCAGGTCGACCGAGAAGATCGCGTAGTCGACCGCGTTCTCCAGCATCAGGCGCATGCGCTCCTGGCTCTCGCGCAGCGCCGCTTCGGCCGCCTTGCGTTCGCTCACGTCGGTGCACACGATGAGCGCCGAGTCGGGCCGCCCGCCGCCGTCGGTGAGCACCGTCACGCTGGTGTGCAGCCAGATGACCGCGCCGTCCTTGCGCACGACCCGGTTCTCGGCCTGGAACGGCCGGCCGCGCGTGGCCAGCTGGCCGAACAGCTGCTGCGCGTCCGCCAGGTCGGCCGGGTGCACGAACTCGAGCACATGCCGGCCGACGAGTTCGTCGCCCTCGCCCCCCTCGCCGCCCACGAGCGCGCCGTAGCAGCTGTTGGCGAACGTGATCTCGCCGTCCAGCCGCAGCTGCGCCACGCCCACCGAGGCCTGGTTGACGATGGCGCTGAAGCGCGCCTGCGACTGGCGCAGCGACTCCTGCGCGGCCTTGCGCTCGGTGATGTCGACCAGCGTCAGCACCACGCCCGCGATCGCGTCCTCGACGGTGCGATAGGGCCGTGCGCGCGCCAGGTACCAGCGGCCCTGCGCATCGCCCACCTCGCGCTCGGACGGCTGCAGCGTGCGCAGCACGCCGCGCGCATCGTCCGTGAGTTCGGGGTAGTCCAGCCCGGTGACGAGGTCCGACAGCGGACGCCCCATGTCGCCCGCGATCAGCTTGAAAATTGCTGCCGCGCTCGGCGGGAAGCGCATCACGCGCAGCTCGCGGTCCAGGAACACGGTGGCGATCGCGGTCGCATCCATCAGGTTCAGGATGTCGCTGTTGGCATGGCCCAGGTCGTCGACCTTGTTCTTCAGCTCCTGGTTGACGGTGACCAGCTCCTCGTTGATCGACTGCAATTCTTCGCGGCTGGTGTCGAGCTCTTCGGCGGCCGCATGCAGTTCCTCGTTCATGGCGTGCAGCTCTTCGTTGCTCGCCTTGAGTTCCTCGGTCGAGACCTCGTACTGCTCCACCGTCTGGTCCAGGCGCGCCTTCAGGCGCTCGACCTCGCGCTCCAGGTGCCGCGCGACCGGCTCGGGCTGCAGGCGCGGCAGCACGGTGAAGGCGTCGCCGCTCGCGGGGCCCTGCGCCTGGCCGGGGGCGCGGGCGCCCTCCTCGCGGCGCAACAGCACCAGGAAGCAGCCGCCGAACGCCTCCACCGGCCGCGCGCCGATCGCCACCGAGCGCTCGCCGCCGGCCACGCGCACGCGCACCGGCGCGATCTCCACCGGCTCGCCCCGCGCCTGGGCATGGTGCAGCGCCGTCTGCAGTTCGGCCTTCAGCGCGGGCACGATGGCGCGCAGCACGTTGCGCGAGGGTTCGCCGCCGCCGAAGTACAGGTACGGGGTGGCGGCGGGAGAGATGTGCAGCATCCCGTGGTCGGCGTCCACCAGGATCGACGGCGGCGCCAGCAGGTCGATGAGCTGCAGGTGCATTTCGGCCCAGGTCATGGTCCGCCCGCCGCGCGGCGCGGGCAGCGACGTGGCCGGCGGCACCGGCGCCGCGATCGCCACGCGCGGGATCACGGTCGGCGCGCGCTGCCCCCCGGGCGTACGGGGGCCCGCCGGCGCGCCCGGGGGCCGGGGCGCGGCGGGCTCGCCCGTGCGCGCCTGGCGCCGCACGTAGAGGCGGTGCGCCTTGTCGACCAGCGCGAACAGGCCGCCGCGCCCGTCCGCCGCTTCGGAGGCGCCCAGGAACAGCGGCGCGCCCGGCTGCATCGCGAAGTGCAGCGTCTGGAGCACGCGCGCCTGCGCGTCGCGGTTCAGGTAGATGAGCAGGTTGCGGCAGGTCGCCAGGTCGATGCGCGAGAACGGCGCGTCGCGCAGCACGTCGTGCACGGCGAACAGCACCCGCTCGCGCAGTTCGCGGCGCACGCGCAGGCCGCGCGGCTCGCGCACGAAGAACCGCCGCATGCGCTCTTCGCCCAGGTCGGCCTCGGCCGCCAGCGGGTAGATGCCGTCGCGCGCGGTGCGCACGGCGTCCTCGTCCAGGTCGGTCGCGAAGACCTGGAAGGCCGGCGGGTGCTCCAGCGTGCGCGCATGCTCGCTGAGCAGCATGGCGACCGAGTAGGCCTCTTCGCCGGTGGCGCAGGCCACGACCCACACGCGCAGCGTGTCGTTCGGGCCCTTGTGGCGAAAGAGCTCGGGCACCCGCGCGGCCAGCGCGTCGAAGCTGTCGGCGTCGCGGAAGAAGTTGGTCACGCTGACCAGCATGTCGTGCAGCAGCGCACCGGCCTCGCCCGGCCGGGTGCGCAGGCAATCGAGATAGGCCGGCAGGTCGCCCACGCCGTTCACCTGCATGCGCCGGCCGATGCGCCGCAGCACGGTGGCGCGCTTGTAGTCGCCGAAGTCGCGGCCCGTGCGGTTGCGCACGAAGGCCAGCACCTCGCCAAAGGCGGCCTCGCCGGCGTCGGGCGGCGCGGGCAGCTGCTCGGGTGGCAGGCGCAGCTGGCGCTCGATGCGGTGGTAGGCGCCGATGCGCGCGCCCATCTCGCGCACCGGCAGCACCCAGTCGACCATGCCGGTCGCGACGGCCGCGTTCGCCATGCCGGCCTCGGCCGACTCGCGCGGGTCCTGCGCGATGGTCAGCCCGCCGCGCTCCTTCATGCGCTTGATGCCCAGCGCCCCGTCGCCGTCCGCGCCGGACAGCACCACCGCCGTCGCATGCGGGCCGTGCGAATCGGCCAGCGTGCGAAAGAACAGGTCGACCGGCAGGTGCCGCGCGCGGGCCGGCGGTGCGGGCGCCGGCTCGATCAGGTTGCCGCGCATGTGGGGCGACCTGCCGGGCGGCAGCAGGTGCACGGTGTCGGGCGCCAGGCGCAGCGGCGCATCGACCGGCACCACCGGCAGCGGCGACGACGCGCGCAGCCGCTGCAGGAGCCCGGCGAGCGCATCCCCGCCGGCCTCGCCGATCTCGCCGGTGTTGCCCGTTTCGGGCAGGTTCAGCACGGCGACGAAGGCCAGGCCCGCGTCCGGCGCCACGCCCTCGAGGAACGCGCACAGCGCCTCGACGCTGCCCGCCGCGCCGCCCAGCCCGACCACGGGCAGCAGGCCGTAGCCGAACGACGGCACCGCGTCGTCGAGCTGGCCGGCCGTTTCTTCTTCGGCCCTGTCGGGCGTGGAATCGTTCAATGCCATCCCTTGTGTGAGGCCCGCAGGCGCAACGCCGCGACGGCTACTGCTGGTATTCCTTGAGCCGGTTGTAGAGGGTCTTCATGCTGATGCCCAGCAGCGCGGCGGTGCGTTCCCTGTGGCCGCCGCAGCGCGCGTAGGTGGCCAGGATGAGCTGGCGCTCCACGTCGGCCAGCGGCGACCCGATCTCGACCACGAGCTGGCCGCTCCCCGGCCCGGACGGCGACAGCGGGCGGTCGAGTCCGAGGGACGTCAGGGCCGTGGAAACCACGGCGGCCACCGGGTTGCCGCCGCCCGCCGGCGCGGCGGCCGCGCGCACCGCAGGTTCATGCGCGGGCGCGTGCAGGGGCAGCCATTCCTCGTCGATCCCGGCGCCGCTGGCCATCACCCAGGCGCGCTGCAGCACGTTGCGCAGTTCGCGCACGTTGCCTGGCCAGTGCCACGCCGCGAGCCGCGCCAGCGCGCCGGCGCTGAGGTGCTTGGCGCCCCCGCCTTCCTGGCGCGCCATCTCCTGCAGGACATGGTGCGTGATGAGCGCCACGTCGTCGCCGCGCTCGCGCAGCGGCGGCAGGCCGATCGGGAACACGTTGAGGCGGTAGAGCAGGTCTTCGCGCATGCGGCCATCGGCCACCGCGGCGGCGGCGTCGCGGTTGGTGGCCGCGATCACGCGCACGTCGGTCTGCTGCACCTGCGCGGAGCCCACGCGCATGAAGGTGCCGGTTTCGAGCACGCGCAGCAGTTTCACCTGCAGCTGCGGCGGCATCTCGGTCACCTCGTCCAGGAACAGCGTGCCGCCGTGCGCGCGCTCGAAGAAGCCCTGGTGCTGGCGCTCGGCGCCGGTGAAGCTGCCGCGCTCGTGGCCGAAGATCTCGCTTTCGATCAGGTGCGGCGACAGCGCGCCGCAGTTCACGGCCAGAAACGGCTGGTCGCGCCGGCGGCTCATGTCGTGCACCGCGCGCGCCACCAGTTCCTTGCCCGTGCCGCTCTCGCCGTGGATGAACACGGTGACGGCGGTGCGCGCCACGCGCGAGATCTGCCGGTACACGCGCTGCATTTCCTGCGAACGCCCGATGAGCGGACCGAAGCGGCCGGTCTCGCGCCACTGCTCCTCGACCTCGTCGAACTCGGCGCGCAGCTGCGACGGCGCGATGAGGCGCGACAGCAGGCCCTTCAGGTGCTGCGGGTTGATGGGCTTGACCAGGTAGTCGGCCGCGCCCAGCCGCATGCCGCGGATCGAGGTCTCCAGGCTGGCCTGGCCGGTCATGAGCACCAGCACGGTGTCGTTGAGCGCTTCGTTGCGCTCGTCGAGCAGCGCCAGGCCGTCGCCGTCAGGCAGGTGCAGGTCGAGCAGCAGCAGGTCGGGCCGCTGCATCGCCATGAGGCGCCGGGCCGCGGCCATCGAATGCCCGCACATCACCGAATGGCCCTCGCGCGCGACAAGGGCGGCCATCATGCGGGCGGAATCTTCGTCGTCTTCGACGATCAATGCATGCGCCAAAACGGCTCCCGAACGGGGGCGCGTGGACCCGCGCCTTTGAGGCTCCCTGGTGTTTCGTATGGTTGCGTTTGCGGGTGACGGCGGCCGACGGTTCAGCCGTTGAACTCGCGTGAGAATTCATGCACTTGCTGTGTCAGCGTATTCATACGCGCGATCTGGCGGCCCAGCACCTGCATCGCCTCCTGCCGCAGGGCCGGGTCGTCGGTGGTGCGCATGAGGTCCAGTGCCACGGCCATCGCGCCGACCGGCGCGCGCAGGTCGTGGTCGAGCTGGCGTGCCGCCTGCGCCTGGCGGGCCGCCCGCGCGCGCAGTTCGGCCAGCTGCTGCTCGGCCCGCGGTGCACGCGCCGCCCCGCCCTGGCGCCGCAGCCCGGCGCCCAGCGCCACGCCGACGATGCCCGCGAAGGCGCCTGCGAGCACGCCCGCCGTCCACGGCCTGGCGGCGGCACGGTGCCGGCGGGTTCGAGGAATGTTCTCCATGCCGCCGAGTGTCTGCCAATGCGGCCGCGTTGTCTGCCCCCGGGGCGCTGGCAAGGGGTCGGCAAGTTTTACCGCAAGCCGTTCCGGTACCGGCGGCGCGGGTCGCCGCGGCGCGAACTTTCAGCCTCCTGGCGACCGGTTTTCGGGCTTTTCGGGCTGGCACGACCATTGCGCGGGAGCCGCGCATGAACCCGTCCATCGCCCTGCAGGCGCGCCAGGCGCAAACCCTCATCTTCTCGCCGCGGCTGCAGCAGGCCGTGCGGCTGCTGCAGCTCTCGTCGCAGGACTACGCGCAGGCGCTGCGCGAGGCGGCCGAGCTGAACCCCTTCCTCGAGGTCGACGAACCCGCCGGGGCCGTGGCGCCGGACGGCACGGCGCAGCCGTCCACCGCGCGCGTGGACGCCGATGTGGAACCCGCCGAAGCCGGCGGCGCGTTCGAGCGCATCACCGCCGCGCCGCCGACCGGCACGCGGCACCTGTCGCACGACGAAAGCGCCGATCTGATGCAGCGCGTGGCGCTGCCGGCGTCGCTCTCGGCGCACCTGCGCGCGCAGGTCGGCGTGCTGCGGCTCACCGAGCGCGAGGCGGCGCTGGCGCAGGCGGTGGTCGAGGCGCTGGACGACGACGGCTACCTGCGGATTTCGCTCGACGACATTGCGCTCGCACTGGGCGAAGACCTTGACGACATGCGGGACGAACTGCGCACCGCGCTGCGCCGCGTGCAGGCGCTCGACCCCGCCGGGGTGGGTGCGCGCAGCGTGTCCGAGTGCCTGTGCCTGCAGCTCGACGCGATCACGCCGGTGTCGGTGCGCGCGCTGGCGCAGCGCATCCTCGAAACCCACATCGAGCTGCTCGCCGCACAGGACCTGCGCGCCATCGCCCACGCGCTCGGCACGCCGCTCGCCGCGGTGCAGTGCGCGGCCTACGCCATCCGGCGGCTGAACCCGCGCCCGGGTTGGTGCCATGGCGAGACCGGCGCGCGCATCGTGGTCGCCGACGTCATGGTGAAGAAGGTGCGCGGCAGCTGGCGCACGTCGCTCAATGCCCATGCGCTGCCGCGCGTGCGGCTGAACACCGCCTGCGCGAACCTGCTCGACACGCGCCGCAACGCCTGCGTGGGTCCGCTGAAGGCCTACCTGGAACAGGCGCGCTGGATGGTGGAGACGGTGGCGCAGCGCACCAGCACCATCCTCGAGGTGGCGCGCGCCATCGTCGCGCGCCAGCAGATGTTCCTGGAGCACGGCCCGCTGGCCATGAAGCCGCTGGGGCTGAAGGAAATCGCCGATGCGGTGGGCGTGCATGCCTCGACCGTCTCGCGCACGGTGCACAACAAGTACATCGCCACGCCCGCGGGCGTGTTCGAGCTGCAGTATTTCTTCTCGCGCGGCCTGCAGCACTCGGCCGGCGGCGCGAGCGCGCCGGTGGCGGTGCAGCAGCTGATCCGCGAGCTGATCGCGGTGGAGCCACCCGGCGCACCGCTGAGCGACGCCGCGCTGGCGCGGCAACTGGCGCAGCAGGGCTTTCGCATCGCGCGGCGCACCATCACCAAGTACCGCCAGACGCTGGACATCGACCCGGTGGAGCGCCGCCGCGCGCGCAGTGCCAGGCTCGCGGCCGCGGCCTGAGTTCACTGCTGCCTCAGGGCGCGTCGGTGCCGGGCTCCTCGATGCGGTCGAGCACGCGCCCGGGCGAGACGTTGCGGGCGCAGCTCGCCGAGTTGAAGGTCGTCGGTGGCCAGCGTCCCTCCCGCGCGACACGCGCGCACCGAAGGCGTTCCCTCCTACACAGGGCGTGCGCCAGGCTGGCTACCTTGGCCAAGGCCATCGCATCTCGCAGGAGCATCCATGAACAAGCGCACCACCGACGGCGCCGCGGCGACGGGCTCGCCGCCGTCACAGGACACCACCACCGACACCACCACCGCCCCCACCACGCAGCCATCGACCCGAAGCAACGAGCCCGTGGGCCCGAACGACGGTCCCGCGCTCACCCAGCGCGTCGCGTCCGACGCCTCGCGGGTGCGCGAAGCGGCCACCGGCCCGGCGCGCCGCGCCGCAAACCCGCCCTCCGGCGAACACGGCGGCAAGGAAGCGCCGCCCCGCAAGCCATGAGCGGGGCTTCGCATGGCCTGCGGGCGCCCATGAGCGAGCGCAGCGACAGCGCCTTCCTGGCGTGGAAAGAAGCGCACTGCAGGGCATCGGAGGCCGACTTCCGCATGGGCCTGCACCAGCACCTCGCGCGCACCGCCGCGCAGCGCGAAGCGGAGGCGCAGGAAGTGCAGCGCCTGAAGCGGCTCGCCTCTGAAAAACTACAGCGCTTCCTGGAAGAGAGCCGCGCGGCCTGCGGCTAGGACGCCGGGTGCGCGAGGGCGCCCCGCGGCGCCCTCGCCCCGCTCAGCCGACCTCGACGTTGATGCGTCGCGGCTTGGCGTGCTCGGCCTTCGGAATGCGCAGCTTCAACACGCCCTGTGCCAGTTCGGCGGACACCTTTTCGGTGTCCAGTTCCTTGCTGAGCGTGAAGACACGGCGAAAGCGGCCGAGGCCCACTTCGGTGTGGCTGGTCTTCAGGTCGTCCGGCACGCTCAGGCCCGACTCCGCGTCGATGGTCAGGGTCTCGGCCTCGACATGCAGGTTGAGCTTGTCGCGCGACACGCCCGGCAGGTCGGCGTAGAGCGTGATGCCCCCGGCGTCTTCCACCACGTCGACGGGCGGCGTGAGGGCCGCGCCCTGGTAACGCGGCGGCTGGCGGGAGTCCGTGTGCGTTGGCGCACCCGGCGATGCGGTCTGTACGTCATTGCGCATGATGTTCGTCTCCTTGGTTCACTGGACGGCAATACGGCGCGGCTGCGCCGAGGCCCGGCGGCGCACCGTGATGCGCAGCACGCCGTCGCGCAGCCTGGCTTCGACGGCCTCGGGGTCGGCGTCGTCCGGCAGCGTGAGCACGCGGCGGAACGCGCCCTCGAAGCGCTCGTTGATGTGCACGGCCGCCTTGGCCTGCGCATCGGGCAGCTGGCTCTTGCGCTCGCCCGCGATGGTCATCAGCCCGCGCTCCAGGCTGATCTCCAGCGTGGCCGGATCGACGCCGGGGGCAAAGGCAAAGATCTCCAGCGCCTGGGGCGTGGCGCCCACATTCAGCGCGGGAAAGCCGTTGCTGCCATGGCCGCGGATGGTGGGCGACAGATCGAACGCCTGCTGCATGTCGCGTTGCAGGCGGTCCATTTCGGCCAGCATGTCGCGAGGGAAGAAAGATCGGTACATGGGAAACCTCCTGTCAAAGCTGAACAGAACACCCGCCCGCCTCACTGGGGCAGGCCGTGCGTGCGCATCGATGACGCGCCTTCGCCGCTGTTCGCGCGGTGCTGCGCAAACAGCCGCGACGACCGCTGTCGCCAGCGCGCGGGGCGAGGTTCGGGGTAGGAGAATTTCGCCAGCTCCTCGCGCCCCTTCTGGGTGATGGCGAGCACCTGGGCTGCCGACGCGGCGCCGGACAGCGTGAGCGCATTGGAGGGCGCGGGCACCAGGGCGACAACGAGTCCGGCGGCGCGAAGCAGCCGCACCTGATCGATGTCCTCGGTGCGATAGAACGACACAGGCAAGCGAGAGCCGGCGATTTGCTTGAGCAAGTTCATGGCCATGGAATACCTCCTTTTCGGTTGACCAATTTCCGACGGAAGTGAACATAGGAGCCTTCGCCGCGCATTTCAAGAGGCGGCGGCCGCATGGTTTTCAACCTGAAATGCGGCGGCATTCTGAACGCTGATTTCTTACACGCGAAGACGCGGGGCACTTCTTGGGCACCCGCCGGGCACTCCTCAGGCCGCAACACCCTCCGTTCTCCTACTGCGCCTGCCGGTGGTGCGTGATACGCAGCATCCTCGGTCCCACGCATTCGAGAACTTCGCCCCAGGAGCCCCCCGACATGGACAGTCCCACGCCCCCCTTGATCTCGCGACGCGACGCCCTCATCGCTGGCGCCGCCACCGCCGCGGCGGTGTCGTCATCCGTGCCCGGCACGGCCGCCGCCCAGCCCGCCCCCCTGGCCACCGCAGGCCCGCAGATGAAGGTGTCGCTGACCGTCAACGGCCAGCCGCATGTCCTTCAGCTCGACACGCGAACCACCCTGCTCGACGCCCTGCGCGAGCACCTGAACCTCACCGGTACCAAGAAGGGCTGCGACCACGGCCAGTGCGGCGCCTGCACCGTCATTGCCGACGGCCGGCGCATCAATGCCTGCCTGACGCTCGCCGTGATGCACGACGGCGGCCAGGTCACGACCATCGAAGGGCTCGGCACGCCGCAGCACATGCACCCGCTGCAGGCCGCCTTCGTGAAGCACGACGGCTACCAGTGCGGCTATTGCACGCCTGGCCAGATCTGTTCTGCTGTGGGCGTGATCGACGAGGTGAAGCGAGGCATTCCCAGCCACGTGAGCGCCGACCTCAACGCCCGGCCGCTGCTGTCGGCCGACGAGCTGCGCGAGCGCATGAGCGGCAACATCTGCCGCTGCGGCGCATACACCAACATCGTCGACGCCATCACCGAAGTGGCCGGGAGCCGCGCATGAAGCCCTTCACCTACGAACGCGCGCAGTCGCCCGCGCAGGCCGCGGCCGCCGTCGCGCGCAACCCGGGCGCCAAGTTCATCGCCGGCGGCACCAACCTGCTGGACCTGATGAAGCTGCAGATCGAGGCGCCGACGCACCTGGTCGACGTGAACGGCCTGGCGCTCGACGCCATCGCGCCCACGGCAGAAGGCGGCCTGCGCATCGGCGCGCTGGTGCGCAACACCGACCTGGCCGCCGATGCGCGGGTGCGGCGCGACTACGGCGTGCTGTCGCGCGCGCTGCTGGCCGGCGCCTCGGGCCAGTTGCGCAACAAGGCGACCACGGCGGGCAACCTGCTGCAGCGCACGCGCTGCCCCTACTTCTACGACACCGACCAGCCCTGCAACAAGCGCCAGCCCGGCAGCGGCTGCAGCGCCATCGGCGGCATCACGCGCCAGCACGCGGTGATCGGCAGCAGCGCCGCGTGCATCGCGACGAACCCGAGCGACATGGCGGTGGCGATGCGCGTGCTCGACGCGTCGGTCGAAACCGTGCGTCCCGACGGGCAGGCCCGCGTGATTCCGATCGCCGATTTCCATCGCCTGCCCGGCGACACGCCGCACATCGAGACGGTGCTGCAACGCGACGAGCTGATCACCGGCGTCACGCTGCCGCGGCCCGTCGGCGGCACGCACGTGTATCGCAAGGTCCGCGACCGCGCCTCGTATGCGTTTGCGCTGGTATCGGTCGCGGCGATCGTGCAGCGCGACGGCTCGGGCCGCGTGGCGCTGGGCGGCGTGGCGCACAAGCCCTGGCGCGTCGAGGCCGCGGAGGCGGCCATGCCGCAGGGCGCGAAGGCCGTGGCCGCGCAGCTGCTGGCCGGCGCACAGCCGACCCACGACAACGCCTTCAAGCTGCCCCTGGCCGAGCGCGCACTGGCCGGGGCGCTGCTGCAAGCGAGGAGCCGCGCATGAAATTCGACACCCCCGCCACCACCAACCCCATCGACCAGCTCAAGGTCATCGGCAAGCCGACCGACCGCATCGACGGCCCGGCCAAGACCACGGGCACCGCGCGCTACGCCTACGAACGCCACGCCGAGGTGCCCGATGCCCTCTACGGCTGGGTGGTGGGCGCGGGCATCGCCAAGGGCCGCATCGCCTCGATGGACCTGAACGCCGCGCGCGCGGCGCCGGGCGTGCGCGCCATCGTCACGGCGCGCAATGCCGGCACGCTCGCCAAGGGCGACTTCAACACCGCCAGGCTGCTGGGCGGCCCCGAGATCGACCACTACCACCAGGCCGTGGCGCTCGTGGTGGCCGACACCTTCGAGCAGGCGCGCGCCGCTGCGCAGCTGGTGCGCATCGACTACACGCGCGCGCCCGGCCGCTTCGACCTCGCGGCGGAAATGAGCGCGGCGCAGCTGCCCGAGCCCACGCCCTTCGCCGGCCCGCCGGAAACGAAGACGGGTGATTTTTCGGGTGCGTTCGCCGCCGCGCCCGTGCAGCTGGACGCGACCTACACCACGCCCGACGAGTCGCACGCGATGATGGAACCGCACGCGTCCATCGCGCAGTGGCACGGCGACAAGCTCACGATCTGGACCTCGAACCAGATGATCGCCTGGGGCGTCGGCGACGTGGCCAAGACGCTCGGCATCCCGAAGGCCAACGTGCGCCTGGTCTCGCCCTTCGTGGGCGGCGGCTTCGGCGGCAAGCTGTTGGTGCGCGCGGACGCGCTGCTCGCCGCGCTCGGTGCGCGCGAGGCGAAGCGCCCCGTGAAGGTCGCGCTGCAACGGCCGCTGATGATGAACAACACCACGCACCGACCGGCCACCATCCAGCGCATCCGCATCGGCGCCACGCGCGACGGCAAGATCACCGCCATCGCGCACGAAGGCTGGTCGGGCGACCTGCCGGGCGGGCAGGCGGAAACGGCCGTCAACCAGACCCGCCTGCTGTACGCCGGCGCCAACCGCCTGACGACCACGCGGCTCGCGGTGCTCGACCTGCCCGAAGGCAACGCCATGCGCGCGCCCGGCGAAGCGCCCGGCATGATGGCGCTGGAGATCGCCATGGACGAGATGGCGCACAAGCTCGGGCTCGATCCCGTCGAGTTCCGCGTGCGCAACGACACGCAGGTCGATCCCGAAAAACCGGAACGCCCCTACTCCCAGCGCCGCCTGATCGAATGCCTGCGCACCGGCGCCGAGCGCTTCGGCTGGAGCCGCCGCATCGCCACGCCAGCGCAGCAGCGCGACGGGCGCTGGCTCGTCGGCATGGGCATGGCCGCGGCCTTCCGCAACAACCTGCTGACGAAATCGGCCGCGCGCGTGCGGCTGGACAGCCGCGGCATCGTCACGGTCGAAACCGACATGACCGACATCGGCACAGGCACGTACACCATCATTGCGCAGACCGCCGCCGAAACCATGGGCGTGCCGCTCGAGAAGGTGCAGGTGCGGCTGGGCGATTCGGCCTACCCCGTGTCGGCGGGCTCCGGCGGGCAATGGGGCGCCAACAACTCGACGGCGGGCGTCTACGCCGCGTGCATGAAGCTGCGCGAGGCCATCGCGCAGAAGCTGGGCATGGCGGCGGCCGACGCGCAGTTCTCCAACGGCATGGTGCATGCCGGCGGACGCCCCGTGCCGCTGGCCGAAGCCGCGGGTGCGAGCGGCCTCGTCGCCGAAGACGGCATCGAATACGGCGACCTCGACAAGAAGTACCAGCAGTCCACCTTCGGCGCGCATTTCGTCGAAGTGGGCGTCGATGCCGTCACCGGCGAGATCCGCGTGCGGCGCATGCTGGCCGTGTGCGCGGCCGGGCGCATCCTGAACCCCAAGTCGGCGCGCAGCCAGGTAATCGGCGCCATGACGATGGGCGTCGGCGGCGCGCTCATGGAAGAGCTGGCGCTGGACAAGCGGCATGGCTTCTTCGTCAACCACGACCTCGCGGGCTACGAAGTGCCCGTGCATGCCGACATTCCGCACCAGGACGTGATCTTCCTGGACGAGACCGACCCGATTTCGTCGCCGATGAAGGCCAAGGGCGTGGGCGAACTCGGCATGTGCGGCGTCGCGGCCGCGGTGGCCAATGCGGTCTACAACGCCACAGGCGTGCGGGTGCGCGATTACCCGATCACGCTCGACAAGCTGCTGGAAGGCCTGCCGCCGGTGGCGTGAGCGAAGCAAAAAGGATGAAAGGAGCGGCGACGCGGCGACTCAGAACCGCGTTTCCGCGCGCAGCCTGAACTCCTCGTCCGCGCTGCCCTCGTCGTCCGCGAAGGCGATTCGCAGGCGCGCCTGTTCGTGCCGCAGCGCCAGCTCGCAGCGCCGCTCGAGCGCGGCGGCATCGCCCGGGGCCGCCTCCCCCGCGTCGATCAGGAACTGCGACTCTTCATGGGTGAGCCCGTGAAGAATTTCCTCGCTGCGGGAGTTGATGGCGAGCAGCCCATCCGCCAGAAGACGCGCCCGCCGGTCGTTCGGAATGCGAAGTGCCTGCATGAAGGAACTCCTTTCGAAAAAATTCTTGTGTCGTCGCCTCCACGATGGCGCGGCGGGTGAGCGGGCATGTAGGCAGGCACCGCGACTTGCGTGCGGGGAAAGCCAGTGTGTGGATCGATGGGTCGGCGGGGTGTGGGGTGACAGGGTCGGCGACGGTGCGATCGCGCTGGCGTTCTTCAGGAATTCCTTCGAACGGATGCCTCTGCCGCAGCGCGCGCTTTTCCTTGGGCCGGGATCTACCTGTTTTCGGTGATGGACGCTGAAAGCGAACGCACTTACTGTCCCGACCCGCTGCTTGCGGCGAATCGTGCGCGCGCTGTGCCATGCGAGCGGGCCACGTCCCACGCTACCAGTTCGATCAAACCCTCTCCAAAAAAAGAACCTGTATGACGGCCATCAAGACAGTGCGCTTCCCGTGTGCAAGATCCTCCGGACCGCGGTACCTCCTTCACGCGGTCTTGATGATGGCTGCCTTCGTGGTGCTGTCGGCGTTGAGTGCCTGCGGCGGAGGCAGCGGCTCCTCGGGTGCATCGTTTGCGCTGCTTCCTCCGCCTGCCGGGCCGGCTTCGCCGCCCACACTGGTATCGATCCAGGTCGCCCCTGCCGACCCTCGCATTGCCGCGGGCACGTCGACTCAATTGGCGGCCACGGCCATCTACAGCGACAACACGCACACCGATGTCACGACGGGCGCTGAATGGACCTCCTCCGATGCGAGCGTGGCCACAGTGGACGCGTCCGGCAAAGCGGTCGGCGTTGCCGCGGGGCCGGCCGCGATCTCGGCCAGCCTCGGCGGACAAAGCGGCAGCACGACGCTGACGGTGACACCCGCCACCGTGGTGAGCCTCGCGATCACGCCAGGCACCGCGACCATCGCCAAGGGAACGCGCACGCAGTTCGTCGCCACGGGCACTTTCTCGGACCGGACGACGCAGAACCTTTCTGCCGACGTGGCGTGGCATTCATCCAGCCTCGCGGTGGCGACGGTCGATGGAACCGGCTTGGCAAGTGGCTTGAGCGTGGGGAGTGCATCGATCTCGGCGACCTGCCAGAGTGCGAGCCTGTGCGCCTCGGCGCTCGCAGCCACGGCGACCCTCGACGTCAGTGCAGCCTCCCTGACCTCGCTGGCCGTCTCGCCCGCCAGTCCCAGCATTGCGCTTGGCACGACGCAGCAGTTCACCGCGATCGGAACGTACAGCGATCAAACCACGCAGGATCTCAGTGCGCAGGTCAGCTGGACCTCGAGCGACGTCTCGAAGGCGGTCGTGAATGCCCTCGGCCTGGCGACGTCGTCGGGAATCGGCCTGACAACCATCCAGGCCACCATGGCCGGGACGACGGTCGGCACGGCGACGCTGGTGGTCACCCCGGCAACCCTGACATCCATCGCGGTGACGCCCTCGTCGGCGAGCGCCACGATCGGTGGAACTTCCGGTGGCAAGACGCAATTCACCGCGACAGGAACCTATAGCGATGGCGGCACGCAAGACATCACAAGCCTGGTGACGTGGACGTCCGATGCGCTTTCCGTCGCAACCATCAGCAACGCCTCGGGAGCGACAGGTCTCGCAACCAGCGTGGCTGGTGGTCAGGCGACCCTCACGGCGGCACTGGGCAGCATCAGCGCAAGCGCCCCGCTGACCGTGGAACCCAAGACGGTGTTCTCTGCGTCGGGAACTGCAACCTGGACCGTGCCGGCAGGCGTCACATCCGTGCAGGTCGTCGCCGTCGGCGGCGCTGGCGGTGCGAGCTTTTCCATCAATGGCGGCAAAGGCGGTCGGGTGAACGCGTTGTTGGCAGTCACGCCGGGCGAAGCACTGAACCTCTTCATGGGCGGTGGTGGTGGCAGCGTCTTTAGCGGCGGCGACGGCGGCGTTGGCGGAGGCGCCTCCAGCTACAGGGATGGTGCGGGTGGCGGTGGTGCGACGACGCTCGCGCGAGGTGCGACGGTGCTGCTCATCGCCGGCGGTGGCGGGGGTGCCGGCGCCAGTAGCGGTGGAACCGGCGGTGGGGACGGCGGGGGAAATAACTCGGCTTCAGGAGCCCCAGGCTCCGGCCAGGGTGGCGGCGCTGGCGGGAATGCCGGGAGCGGTGGACAAGGAGGGATCGGCACCGACTCGCCCGGCACCGGCGGTACGAGCACCCATGGTGGTCGGGGCGCCATGTACAGCGGCGGCGGAGGCGGCGGCTTTGGCGGCGGAGGCGGCGGCGGTTTCAACGGCAACTACGGCAGCGGTGGCGGCGGTGGCGGCAGTACAGGCCCCAGCGGCGCGACTTATGCGACCGGTGGCTCAGCCAGCGTCGGCGGGACCCGGGGCCGTGGCGATGACGGTTCGGTCACGCTCACCTATTGAACTTCGCCGGCAGTCGACAGCGCCGGGCTTCGGGCGCTGGATGATGGAAGGCAAGGAAGGTAACTGGAGCGGGTGAAGGGAATCGAACCCTCGTCAGTTGCTTGGGAAGCAACAGCTCTGCCATTGAGCTACACCCGCGGCAGGCGCGGATTCTAACGTCAGTCCGGGTGGTCCTTCCCGCGTGGCACTAGCTCGCGGCGAGCAATTCAAAGCTGCCCTTGGTGCCCACGCTGCCACCGGGACTCCACAGCCTGAAGTTGACCGACCAGAGATCGAGGCTGTTGCCCGCCGGCACGGGGATGTCGTTGACGTGGAGCACGTCGGTCCCTGTGTTGGAGAAGCGGTAGAGCATCGCCCGGGGGAGTCCTTGAATGGGGATGAACTCAGCGGCGGGCTCGAGATGAAACGTTCCTGCGATCGTCATGCGCGCTCCTTGGTTGGAAGGCCGGAGTATGCCGACCCACGCGCAACCACTCCCTCTGCTCAGGTCTGCAGTTCATTCCTTCGCAGGCGCAGCGCCGCGCGCCCTTGCGGCGTGATGAGCAGGACCACCGCGACGCGCCGGCCCGTGCCGCTGGCGGCCGGGGGCAGGACGGCTTCGATGAGATGGGCGGCGACCAGCACGGTCGCGCAATGGATGTCGGCTTCGTCGCGGACCGCCATCGGAAACGACGCATCTTCGATGCGCTCCAGAAAGTCCATGGGCATGGCAAAGCTCCTCACAAAACGAGCCGCAGTCTAGGGCGTTGAGGCCCCGAAAATGCGACCCGAACGCGTTGCGTTTGTAACCAATCTCACACCTGCGAGCAGGCGAGAACTTTCTCGCGACAACGCGCGGCACGCCCTGTGCACTTTCGCATCGCAGCCGCGCTTCAACGCCATCCGTTCATGCGCGGAAAGTCGCCGCAGGCCAGCATGATGGGCCCGCGCGGATCGGCCCGAAAGCGCGCCACGGCCGCCGCCGCGATCACGTCGAAATGCCTTTTGCAGGCACGCAATGTGTGCTCGCCGATTTCCTGCGCGCCGAGCGCATCGTGCAGCACGTCTTCCGAAATTTGCGCCAGCACGCGCGCACCATCGGGACCGTCGGGGTACACGGCGAAACGCACCGTGGCCGTATCGAAGCAGTAGATGCCTTCG
Organism: Variovorax sp. EBFNA2; assembly: GCF_033802765.1. Taxonomy (NCBI): domain Bacteria; kingdom Pseudomonadati; phylum Pseudomonadota; class Betaproteobacteria; order Burkholderiales; family Comamonadaceae; genus Variovorax; species Variovorax sp. EBFNA2. The sequence goes on along the minus strand of NZ_CP138496.1, from coordinate 2,718,441 downwards.
AAGTCCATCTCTTTGTCTCCGTCACCATAGGCTCCGGATTCGGCGCGTGCGCCGTCGCCCGTGGTGATGGATTTGCGCCCGTGTTGTGGAAGGAGCCGGCCTACAGCGCCTGCGCGCCTCAGGCTGAACTGCTCGACACCGGCTTGGTGAGCGTCGAGGTCGCCTTGGCGCCGAGCGTCATTTCGGTGATCCATGACACGAGCAACGCACCATAGGCCTGGCGCGATTCCAGGCGCGACAGCGCGTGGTCGGCGCCGGCGAGCTTGCGGTACGTGGCCGAGCGCACGCGCTTGAAGGCGGCGAGGTAGTTCTCGATCACGGGGTGCGGCACGGTCTGGTCGTCTTCCGACTCGACGATGAGCACATCGCCGGTGAAGGCCGCGCAGGCCTTGAGTGCGCGGTTGTCCTCGGGCCCGACGAGCGTGCGGCGGTAGGCCACGAGGTCGGAGCGGCTCAGCAGGCCCTTGGGCGTGTCCCACTCGCCATCGCGGTACAACGCCGGCGCGCGCAATGCGAGCCAGCGCACGGGCCGCATCGCGCTCACGAGCGCGGCCAGGTAGCCGCCGTAGCTGCTGCCGACGATGGCCACGGCCGCGGGGTCGACGGTCGGGTGGCCCACCAGCGCGTCGTAGGCAGCGAGCACGTCGCGCAGGTTGTCTTCGCGCGTCACCTGCTGGCGCAGCCCTTCATGGCGCGCATGGCCGCGCAGGTCGAAGGTCAGGCAGACGCAGCCGAGCGCAGCGATCTCGTGCGCGCGCTTGAGGTACTGCTCCTGGCTGCCGTCCCAGCCGTGCACGAGCAGCACGCCCGGCACCATGCTGGAAGCGGCGAACAGCGTGCCTTCGATGTGATGGCCGTTGACGGGAATGTCGATGGAACTATGGCGTGTCGGCATGCGTGGGGGTTGTCGTGTTCAACACGGTGTATTTGCACAGCGGCCCGGTCTCGGGGTCGTTGCCCTGGTAAGTGATGATGGCGTTCGCCGGCACGGAGGCCGTGCCGTACGCCTCGAAGCAGGACGCGTGCACGCGCTGGCAGGCCGGGTCCCGATGGAAGGCTTCGAGCGCCGCGATCTCCGCGCCCGTGGCGCCGCCGACGCGCCACGACTGCTCCAGCACGCCAGAGCGCCAGTCGCCGCGGCCGTCGAGTCCCTGCGCCACGTCGTAGTTCACGCGCGAGGCGAAGAAGCCGGGGTAGCAATCGATCACCGCGCGGTGGTAGCGGCGCGCCTGCTCGATCGCGCGGCGCAGCGGCGGCGGTGGATCGACCGCGGCCAGCAACGCGTCGAAGTCGCCGCGCACGAGCAGCAGGTCGGAGCCGCCGTAGACCTCTTCGCCCGCGTTGTCGCGCGTGAGGCGCTGCGCGCCGCAATAGCTCACGACGCGCTGCGCCACGATGAGCTGCCCGACGCTGCAGGTGTTCGGCTGCTCGAGGTTGGTTTCGAGCACGAGCCCGTGGGCGGCGATCTCGCGGTCGTCCATCGCGTCGAGGCCGCGTTCGAGCGCATCGATGCTATCGACGACCTGCTGCCCTCGCCCGCCCGTGGCGGTCACGGATTTCAGGCGCGCGCGGCCGATGTCGAGCAGCGCACGGCCGGCGACGCGCGCCTCGTCGAGGCTGAAGCAGGTGAAGCCGGGCAAGGCGGCGTCGGCAATCTCCACCGCAAGCCGCGCCGACCAGCCCAGGGGCCGCACGGCGTCGGCACCAACGAGCGGATGGGTGATCGCCTTGGTGGCGACAAAGGCATGCGGCACCACGCCGCCGAAGAGGTCGTCCACGCCGGCGATGCCCATGGCGCGCGCCTGCTGCGGGTCGGTGAGCGTGTCGCTCGGCACGAAGTACAGCGGGTCCGGACCCGGCTGGCTGGCGTCGTACGCGCCCGCGAATTCCCAGCCCTGGAGCGCCGCAAGGCGCTGCGCAAAGTTGGCGCGCGTGGCGTGCTCGTGTTCGCTGCAGTAGCCCTTCAGACTCACGTCCCAGGTGACGACGCGGCGCGGCGTTGATCGCATGGCGGACGCGTGGGCCATGACGGTGTTCAGGCGCAGGTCCATCGCGGCCTCAGGCGTCGCCCTTCTTGCCCTTGTCGTTGTCCGCGTCGTCCGAAGGCAGCTTGACCTTCGTGACGGTCACCGACACCGGGTCGCTGGCCGGGAACGACTCTTCCACGCCGCTGTCGAGCGCTTCTTCGCTGGAGGGTTGGGGCGTGGGCTTGGCGGCGTCGGCCGGTGGCTTGCCGTGGTTCTCGGACGTGGGAAACGGAAACTTCTCCGGCGGGTTGCTGTCCGGGCTCGCCGGCTTCGGGTCGGGGGTCTGCTTCGAAGTCATGGGGTCTCCTTGGTGCGATGCACACGGGCTCACATGGCTGCCTCCTCCGGGTTGGCGGCTGCAGTGTCTTCATGTTCCGCCGATCGCGCGGCGTGCCGGTCGGAGGGCACAGCGCCTGCGCGTGGGACCTGTCTGGCGCGCGGGGGCGCGCCCGGCGTCATCGCCGTCCCGGCAGGCGAAGGCGCGCACCGGGCGTGGTCGCGATGCCGAACGCGTCGTGGCACTGCGCCAGGAACAGCGCATGGCGCCGCGCGGTCTGCGTGCCGCTGCAGTCCCGCGGCACCACCACCTCGAGCCCGCGCATGCGCGCGTCGAGCGCGGTGGCGAGCACGCACTGGTCGCTCGCCACACCGGTGACGACCAGCCGGCGCACCTGCAACACGCCCAGCAGTTGTTCGAGCGGCGTGCCCACGAAAGCCGACTGCTGCGGCTTGAGCACGAAGTAATCGTCGTGCGCCGGCAGCAGCCCGGCGGTGACGGCGGCCCCGGCACCGCCGCACGCCAGCGAGAGTTCGGCCAGCGCTGCGAAGTCGGAGCGCCAGCGGCCCCGGTTGTCGTTGGCGTAGATCACCGGCACGCCGCGCGCCTTGCAGCGCCGCGCGAGCGAGGCGATGCGCGGCGCGATGGCCGCGGCGGCGGGCAGCAGCTTGCCGGCGTCGGGAAAGTCCCAGCAGCTGATCATGTCGACGATGAGCAGCGCCGTCGCGCCCCGTGCCGTTTCCACCGCCAGCGGGGACGGCGGGCCATGGGCAACGCTCACGGCGTGCTGCGTGGGGGCGGCGTTTCGGCAGCCGGTGCGGTGGGGGCCGGTGCCGTCTGCGGCACGGTCTGCGCCGCAGGCGGCGTGGCGTCGATCGGGGGCGCTTCGCCGCGCTTGTCGACCGCGTAGAAATACAGCAGTGCGCCCAGGAACACCAGCAACGCCACCCCCACGCCATAACGGAAAAGGCGTGCGTTGTCGTGGTCGTCGCGGCGGGCCTGTCGCTTGGCGTGGGTTGAGTTCATGGGCGATGTCCTGTCGTCGTTGCGATGCCCCGGTGTCCCGCCGCCGCAGGGGCGCCCGCATCGGCAGCGGCTGCATCGTGGTGTAGGAGATTTCCGCCTCTTGCAAGCCCATGCGGGACGGCCCACCCGGCCTTGGCCCACACGAAGACCGGACACTTGGCCGCTGCGTCACGGCGCCGGAGCGGGCACAACCGAGGGCATGGCCCGTTCCAACGACACATCCACGTCCGCGCCCCTGGCGACCTACCGGGCGAAGCGCGACTTCACCGCCACCACCGAACCCGCCGAGGGCGGCAAGCCGCAGCCTCACGCACCGGCCTTCGTGATCCAGAAGCATGCGGCGCGCCGGCTGCACTACGACTTCCGGCTCGAACTCGACGGCGTGTTGGTGTCGTGGGCCGTGCCCAAGGGGCCGAGCCTCGACCCGGCGCAAAAGCGCATGGCCGTGCACGTGGAAGACCATCCGCTGTCGTATGCCGGCTTCGAAGGCACCATTCCCGAAGGCCACTACGGCGCGGGCGAGGTCATCGTGTGGGACCGCGGCACCTGGGAGCCCGTGGGCGATCCGCGCAAGGGCCTGGCCGCGGGCAAGCTCGCGTTCCGGCTGCACGGCGAAAAGCTCGAAGGCCTGTGGGAACTCATCAAGATCGCCCGGGGCGGCGAACGGCAGGAGCCCTGGCTGCTGTTCAAGAAGCGCGACGACTTCGCGCGCTCGCATGCGGACTACGACGTGGTGTCGGCGCTGCCCGACAGCGTGGGCGGTGCGCCGGCGGCCCGGCGCAATTCGCGCACCACGGCGAAAACCAGCAAGCAGACGAAGGCGGGCGCCAAGGCCGCGTCGGGCGCGCCCGCAACAGGCGCGGTGAAGGCGCGTCTGCCCGCCGCGCTCTCGCCGCAGCTCGCAACGCTGGCCACCGGCGTGCCCGAAGGCGCGCCCGGCGACTGGATCTTCGAGATCAAGTTCGATGGCTACCGCGTCATGGCGCGCATCGAAGACGGCAAGGCGCGCCTGCTCACGCGCGGCGGCCACGACTGGAGCGCCAAGCTGCCGCCGCTGGTGGCCGAGCTGGAGCGCCTGGGCCTGGACAACGCCTGGCTCGACGGCGAGATCGTCGTGCTCGACAAGGAAGGCACGCCCGACTTCAACGCGCTGCAGAACGCGCTCGACCGCGAACGCGCCGACCCCATCGTGATGTTCCTCTTCGACGTGCCCTTCTTCGCGGGCTTCGACCTGCGCCAGGTGCCGCTGGCCGAGCGCCGCCGGCTGCTGAAGCAGCTGATGGACGCACGCGCCACGCGCCGCCTGCGTTTCAGCGCCGACTTCGAGGCCGACATCGACTCGATCCTGCAATCGGCCTGCCAGATGAACCTCGAGGGCGTGATCGCCAAGCGCGCCGATGCGCCCTATGTTTCGCGCCGCAGCGACACCTGGCTCAAGCTCAAGTGCATCCGGCGCCAGGAGTTCGTGGTGTGCGGCTACACGCTGCGCACCGACAGCCCGACGCGCATCGGCAGCCTGATGCTGGGCGTGCACGCAAAGAACGGCGACCTGGTGTCGGTCGGCGGTGTCGGCACGGGATGGAACGACCGCGAAGCGCGCGACATCCGCCGCCAACTCGCCGCGCTCGACACCGACCGCGCACCCTTCACCGGCGGTGCGGCCAAGCCCGGGCGCCGCCGGCCGGGCGGCACGCGGCACTGGGTGAAACCGAAGCTCGTGGCCGAGGTGCGCTTTGCCGCATGGACGCCCGACGGGCAGATCCGTCACGCGTCGTTCGTGGCGATGCGCGACGACAAGCCGGCCTCGGAGATCGTGCATGAAGAGCCCCGCGACATCGCACCCGTCTCGGGTGCCAAGACAAAGAAGGCCATGAAGACATCCTCGAAGAAAGCCGCATCCACCGTCGGCGGCGTCACGGTGAGCCACGGGGACCGCGTGATCGATGCGGCGTCGGGCCGCACCAAGCTCGACCTCGTGCGCTACTACGAATCGGTGGCCGAGCACATGCTGCCGCACCTGAAAGGCCGCCCGTGCGCGCTGGTGCGCGGGCCTCAAGGCGTGGGCGGCGAGATCTTCTTCCAGAAGCATGCCGAGAAGGTCAACATCGCCGGCGTGAAGCAGCTCGACCCGGCCCTTTGGCCCGGCCACCCGTCGATGCTCGAGGTCGGCACGCGCGAAGCCCTGCTCAACGCCGCGCAGTTCAACGTGATCGAGTTCCACACCTCGAACGCGACCTCGACGCACTTCGACCGACCCAACCGCATGATCTTCGACCTCGACCCCGGCGAAGGCACGCCGTGGGCGCATGTGCAGGAAGGCGCGCTGCTGATGCGCACGATGCTCACCGAACTGGGGTTGGCGTCATGGCTCAAGACCAGCGGCGGCAAGGGCCTGCACGTGGTCGTGCCGCTGCGCATGCATTACGACAACGACACGGTGAAGGCCTTCTCGCGCGCCATCGTGCAGCACATGGCGCACGTGATCCCGTCGAAGTTCGTGGCCAAGAGCGGGCCGTCGAACCGCGTCGGCAAGCTCTTTGCCGACTACCTGCGCAACGGCGTCGGCGCGACCACGGTGGCGGCCTATTCGGCGCGCGCGCGGCCGGGCATGGGCGTGTCGATGCCGGTGAGCTGGGACGACCTGGGCAGCCTGAAAAGCGGCGCGCACTGGACCGTTGCCACCGCGCGCGAGCACCTGTCGTTCCAGTCCGAAGACCCCTGGGCCGACTACTGGACCACGCGCCAGCCGCTGGGCGAGGCGATGAAGCGGCTCGGCTTCAAGAAATAGACCACCCACGACACGACACGACAACGAAAGAAGGAAGCACACCATGGCCACGAGAACCCTCTGGAAAGGCGCCATCACCTTCGGGCTGGTCCACATCCCCGTGGGCCTGCACACCGCGAGCAGCGAACAGGGCATCGACTTCGACTGGCTCGACAAGCGCAGCATGGACCCGGTGGGCTACAAGCGCATCAACAAGCGCACGGGCAAGGAGATCGCGCGCGAGCAGATCGTCAAGGGCTTCGAATACGAAGACGGCAAGTACGTCGTGATCTCGCCCCAGGAGATCGAGGCGGTCTACCCGCGCACCACGCAGACCATCGAGATCCAGCGCTTTCTCGATGTCGGCGAAATTCCTTTCGTGTACCTGGAACGCCCCTACTACCTCGCGCCCATCAACAAGGGCCAGAAGGTCTACGCGCTGCTGCGCGAAGTGCTCGCGAAGACCGGCAAGGTCGGGCTGGCCAAGGTGGTCATTGCCACCAAGCAGCACCTGGCACTGCTGATTCCGTTCGGCAAGGTGCTGGTGCTCAACCTGCTGCGCTGGGGCGACGAGGTCAAGGACGCCGACGGGCTCGACCTGCCGGCCGCCGGCATCAAGGCCGCCAAGCTGTCGGCCGCCGAGATGAAGATGGCCGAGCAGCTCGTGGACGACATGTCGGGCGAGTGGAACCCCGACGAGTTCAAGAACGAGTTCAAGGACGCCGTGATGAAGATCGTCGAGAAGAAGGTCAAGGCGGGCGACACGGAGACGGTGGTGCAGCCGGAAGAAGAGGCGCCGGAGGGCGGCGCCGAGGTGATCGACCTCACCGAGCTGCTCGCGCGCAGCCTGCGCAGCGGCAAGCGCACGCCACCTGCAGCGAAGAAGCGCGCGACGAAGTCGACGGCCGCGTCGCACAAGACCCCGCGGAAGACGGCCCACAAGACCACCGCCAAACGCGCGAAGAGCCCGGCCCGGAAGGCGGCCTAGGCTCAGCGCCGCGGTGCTTTCGCCGCCCCCGGCAGCGCCGCCACGCGCTGTGCCAGGAAGTCGACCAGCACCTGCACCCGCAGCGGCAACTGCCGGCGCGGCGCGTACAGCAGGTGCAGTTCCTGCGCCGGCCCCGTGTGTCTTGCGAGCACGCGCACCAGTCGCCCTTGCGCGAGCAGCTCGGCCACCATCCACGTGGGCTGCAATGAAATGCCCGCGCCCGCCAGCACGCTGTCGAGCAGCGCCACGGCGTTGTTGACGCGGTAGCGGCTGCGCACCGGCACGGCGACCGCGCCGTCGGGGCCCGTGAGCAGCACGCCGTCGTCGCCCGCCGCATAGCGCAGGTAGTCGTGGGCCAGCAGATCGTGCGGTGTGCGCGGCTTGCCGCGTGCGGCCACGTACTCAGGCGACGCGACGAGCACGCGCGGCCAGCTGCCAAGGTGGCGCGCGACAAGGTCCGGCGGCAACGCGCCGCCGACGCGCAGCGAGACGTCGATGCGCTCCTCGCGCGGATCGACGAAGCGGTCGTCGAGCACCAGCTCGAGTTCGATGTCGGGGTACAGTCGCAGGAACTCGACCGCCATCGCGTTGAGGTGCCGCTGCCCCAGTGTGACCGGCGCGCTCAGGCGCAGCAGGCCGCGCGGTTGCTGCACCTGCGCGCGTGCATCGGCCACGGCGTCGCCGTAGTCCTCGAGCATGCGGCGCGCGCGCTCGTGGAAACGCTGGCCCTCTTCGGTGAGGCTCAGGCCCGTGGCCGCGCGGCGCAGCAACCGCACGCCCAGCGAGCGCTCCAGCCCAGCGACCAGCTTGCTCACGGTGGGCTGCGTGGTGTCGAGCGCGCGGGCCGCGCCCGAGAGACTGCCGAGCTCGACGCTGTGCACGAAGGCGGAGAGTGCGCGAAGGGTGTCCATGGATGCTCATTCGAATCGGGAATGCGATGCATGCCATTTTGCCCTCTACCCCTCGCGATTCGAATGAAAGAAAGTTCGCCCATCGACGCTTCTTTCATTCACTCAAGGACATTTCACATGACCACTTCGCGACTCACATCGATCCTGCGCCAGGGCGCGCTCGCCCTCTCCTTCGCGGCTGCCGCCACCGCTTCCGTGGCCGGGCCCACGCACTGGAGCCCCAGCTGGATGGCTGCGACCCAGCCGCTGTGGGACGAGCGCTTCGTGCTGCCCCTCGGCATTCCCGCCCGCTTCGAGCGGCAGACGCTGCGCCAGGTCGCGCGCCTGAGCATCGGCGGCACGCGGCTGCGCGTGGTGATCAGCAACGAAGGCGGCACCATGCCGCTGCACATCAGCGCCGCCCGCGTGGCCCGCCATGCGAGCGGCTCGGCGATCGTCGAGGGCACCGACCGCGTGCTGCGCTTCGGGGGCAGGACCGATGTGACCGTGCCGCCCGGCGCGCGCCTCGTGAGCGACCCGGTCGACCTGGCGCTGCCCGCGCTGAGCGAAGTGGCCGTGTCGCTTTATCTGCCCACGCCCAGCCAGCCCGCGGGCTTTCACTTCGATGCGCGGCAGACGCTCTACATCGCCGACGGCGACCAGAGCGCCGCCACCCGGTTGCCGGCGTCGGCCACGCCGTGGAGCACCCGCGTCTACGTGAGCGGCCTGATCGTCGAGACGCCGCAGGCGCCGGTCACCGTCGTCGCGCTCGGCGACTCGATCACCGATGGCAACGGATCGACACCCGGCGCCCACACGCGCTGGCCCGACGCGCTGGCCGAACGGCTCGCGCCGCGCGGCGTGGGCGTGCTCAACGCCGGCATCTCGGGCGGACGGTTGCTGAAGGACGGCATGGGCCGCGCGGCGCTCGAACGCGCAGGCCGCGACGTGTTCGCGCAGCCCGGCGTGCGCGCGATGGTCGTGCTGCTCGGCACCAACGACATCGGCTGGCCCGGCGGCCCCTTTGCGCCGCACGAACCCGTGGTGCGCGCCGAGGAAGTGATCCAGGGCTTTCGCCAGCTGATCGAGATGGCCCATGCCCACAACGTGCGCATCGTCGGCGCAACGATTCCGCCCAACGAGCGCGCCCTCGAAGGCACGCCGCTGGCCGGCCACCATTCGCCCGAAAAAGACACCGTGCGCCAGACCGTGAACCGCTGGATTCGCGAAGGCGGCGCCTTCGATGCGGTGGTCGATGTCGATGCGCTGCTGCGCGATCCGGCCCGGCCGGCCCGCCTGAAGACCGCCATGGATTCGGGCGACCACCTGCATCCCGGCGATGCGGGCTACAAGGCCATGGCCGCAGCCATCGACCTCGACGCCTTGCTGGGCAGCGATCGTTAAAAGACTGCAAATTTACTGTACATAAATACAGTCTTTTCTCTAGAATGGCTCGTCTCCAAGAACAACATTCGAGGCGACGCCATGACCACCGCCAACCCGCCTGCGCCCTCCGCGCAGGTGCTTTTTTTCTCCTCGCGGCAGCATCCGTTGCAGTCGCGTCCGCGCACCACCGGCAAGACAGGCCGGATTTCGACCTGGCCCTTCCGCGTCACCCGCGAGCACGGCCACGACGACAGCAACGAACAGGATGACATCCGCGTTCAGGCGGCGCGCGTCATCCGGACGACGGCCGCGCATTGGTGGCCGCCGGAGCCCTGAACCGCCTTTTCATCCTTCTTCCCCCGGAGAACTGCAATGGACGACTTCAACCGTGGCGATGAGTTTGCGAACGAGCCCGAACCCGACTGGGATTCCCCCTCTTTCGAGAGGCAACGCCACCTTCTCATCGCGCTGTTTCCCGAGCCCGACGTGCAAGCGGCGATCGAAGCGCACCGCAAGGAATGGATCTGGCCGAAGGGCCACTACTTTCCGCGCAGCCCGCGACTGCACCTGACGCTCCACTGCTTCGGCGACCAGCCCCAGGATGTCGAGAAACGCCTGCGTGAAGCGCTCGCCCAGGTTCGGGTGCCGCCCATGAATCTCGTGCTCGACAGCTCGCGCACATGGCGCAACGACATCGCGGTGCTGCAGCCCGCCGAGCACGGCGCCTTGCGCACCCTGCATGCGGACATCGGTCGTGCGGTCCAGAAGGCAGGCATCGTCACGGAAACGCCGACGTTCACACCGCACATCACCATCGCCCGGCGCACCGAGGGCGCGGCCTACCCGATGCGCCTGCCGCCGATCCCGTGGCGCGTGAGGAGATTCCTGCTCGTGCGCTCCTTCACTTCGCATCCCGTCGAGCACAAGGTGCTGGCCACTTACGAAGCCGACGAAGAAGACAAAGAAGACGCCGTCTGACAACGGCCGGCGGGCTTTCGTGGCCTTATCGGGTGAGACAATTTTCGGCGCCCATCGAACCCACGCCACGCCCGCCGCATGCTGACACCACCCGATATCGCTCCCGACGCCGTTCAAGCGTGCCTTGCCGAAACCTACGGCCTGCAAGCGGCACGCGCCGAATTCCTGCCGCTGGGCGCCGACATCGATTCGGCCGCGTTCCGCATCGAGACGCCGGACGGTCGCGTGCATTTCCTGAAACTGCGCCGTGGCGGTTTCAATGCCGCCGTGGTCGATGTGCCGGCCTTCCTGCATCACACGCAAGGCATCGACGCCGTGATGGCGCCGCTGCCCACGCTGACGCAGCAACTCAGCGTGCAAGTCCATGGCTTCGACTGGGCGCTCTATCCCTTCTTCGACGGCGCCGACGGTTTCACGCGCACGCCGACCGATGGGCAATGGACCGCGCTCGGCACAGCGCTCAACGCCATCCATCGCACCACGCTGCCCGAACCGCTGCTCGCCAACCTGCCGCGCGAAAGCTATTCGCACCATTGGCGGGAAGGCGTGCGCGGCTACCAACGCCGCTTCATCAACGGCGTGGCGGGCGACGATCTCGTGGCGCGCTTCCTTGCCTTCTGGGACGCGCACGACGAGGAGATTGACTCGATCGTCTACCGCAGCGAACAGCTCGCCTCGATCCTGCTCGAGAGGTCGCTGCCGCAGGTGCTGTGCCATTCCGACCTGCACGCGGGCAACGTGCTGCTGGGCGACGACGACCGCCTGTGCATCGTCGACTGGGACACGCTGATCGTCGCGCCGAAGGAGCGCGACCTGATGTTCATCGGCGGTGGTGTCGGCGGCGTGTGGAACCAGCCACGTGAAGAAGCGCTGTTCTTTCAGGGTTACGGAACGAAGGAGGCGGTCGATGCGCTCGCCCTCGCCTACTACCGCCACGAGCGCATCGTGCGCGACCTGCTCGAGTTCTGCGACCAGATGTTCGACGCGCAGGCCAGCCGCGACGACCGCGAGGAAGGGTTGCGCCAGATGGCGAGCCAGTTCGAACCGGGCAATGTGGTCGCCGTCGCGCACCAGGACTACGACGCGATCACCTGACGAGTGCCGGCAGGGTCAGATCAGCAGGTCTTGCGCGTCGTCCTCGAAGCCCGCCACGGGCTGCGCCTTGGCGAGTGCCAGCCACACCGAAAAAGGAATGCGCTCGAAGGCGCGGTGCACCGCGGCGCGCGCCACTACGAGGCGGTCGCCCTCGAGCACCATCACGCCGCACCCGGCCGGAATTTCGTCGGGTGACGCGATGCAGCGGCCCTTGGCGTCGTTGCCCAGCACGTACCAGCACTCGCCGCCCAAGTCGAGGTAGGCCGCGCGCTTGTCGGGCTTGCGCAGGTCGCCCAGCAAGTCGGCGCGGCTCACCTTCACCTCGTGCACGATGGGATGCGCATAGGCCTCGACGCTGGTGTTGCGGATCGAAAACACGTCGGGCCGCGCCATGCACCAGCGCGGCTTGCCGCCCTCTTCGAGCGGCGGCAGGCGGGCGCGCAGGCCGAGGCCGCGCCAGGCGATGCGGCCGCCGCGCGTCATCTCGCGCGCCACGCGCTCCACCAGCGCCTCGTGCGGCGTCAGCGCCGCGCGGTTGAGGGTGAGCGTGGTCGCGATGCGCGCAATGCCGGCATCGGTCACGCGCAGCGTCTCGTGGCCGAGGCCGCTGCGCACGCGTTCCAGGAAGCCGCCCGCGAGCAGTTCGACCTCCATGGGATCGCAGCAGGGCCAGCCGGCCGAACGGTAGATCTCGCGCAGACGCCGTGCGTGCAGCTTGCCGAACGGCACCGTGGGCACCGCCGTCTGCATGGGCGGCGGCTCTGTCACCGGCGGCGGAAAACCGGGGTCCGTCACGGGCGGCAGCGCCGGCGGCGGATCGCCCTCGGGCGGCAGCCCGGGCGGCGGTGGTGGCGGCATGGGCACCGGCACATCGGGCGCGGGCGGCGGCGGGCCAATCGGCGTGGCGACGACGTCATCGGCAAAAGCGGTTGCGGCGAGTGCGGACATGGCAGGAACAGGTTAGCGAAAAGTAAGGGCCGACGCGAGGCATGGAACGATCGGTTGCATTCGTCGTTCGTCGGGACCGCGTCAGTGGAAGTCGCGGCTGGTGTTGCTCTGCGCCAGCCGACCCATGAGCGGCGTCAGGTCCTTGAAGCCGGTGGCGACCAGGTGCTGCACCTTGCCGCCGCTGTCGTCGTCGCGCTGCCAGGTGCCCTGCACCGCGAGCAGGTGCGACTTCAGCAAGGGCTCGCGCCAGGCCTCGATGACATGGCTCCAGACGATCACGTTGACGTTGCCGGTCTCGTCTTCGAGCGTGACGAAGATGGTGCCGTGGGCGGTGCCGGGCCGCTGCCGGCCCTTGACGATGCCGCAGGCGCGCACGGTGCGGCCGGTGGGCTGCGCACGCAACTCCTCCGCGCTCATGAGCTTCATACGCGCCAGGCGCGGGCGCAGCAGCGCGAGCGGATGGCGGCGCAGCGTGAGGCCCAGCGCCGCATAGTCGCCGACGATTTCCTCGCCCTCGGGCGCGGCCGGCAGCAACAAGGCCTGCTCGTGGATCGGCACGCCCTTGAGCAGGGCCGGCGCGCGGCGCTGCGCCGTGGCGTCCCACACCTGCTGGCGGCGATGGCCCGAGAGCGACATCAGCGCATCGGCCGCGGCGAGCGCGGCCATGTCCTTGCCGTCGAGTTCGGCGCGCAGGGCGAGGTCTTCGGTGCTGGTGAACGGGGCCTGTTCGCGCGCTTTCAGCAGGCGTTCGACACCCTCCTTGGAAAGGCCCGAAATGCGGTTCAGCCCGAGCCGCACCGCGGGCTGGTTCTCGTGGCCCAGGCGCTCGGCGTAGCGTGCGTCGGTGCCTGGCGGCATGCGCGGCGCATCGGGGGCGCGGGCCTCGAGCGTGGTGTCGTAATCGCTGTGCGTGACATCGACCGGGCGCACCTCGACGCCATGGCGGCGCGCGTCCTGAACGAGCTGCGAAGGGCTGTAGAAGCCCATGGGTTGGGAGTCGAGCAATGCGGCGAGGAAGCAGGCGGGCTCGTGGTTCTTGAGCCAGCTGCTCACGGTGACCAGCAGCGCGAAGCTCGCGGCATGGCTCTCGGGAAAGCCGTAGTCGCCGAAGCCGAGGATCTGCTTGAAGATGGCTTCGGCGAAGGACTCCTTGTAGCCGTTGTCCACCATGCCTTTCACGAGCTTCGCGTGGAATTTCTCGAGGCCGCCCTTGCGCTTCCATGCGGCCATGGCCCGTCTCAATTGATCGGCTTCGTCGGCGCTGAACTTGGCCGCGATCATGGCGATCTGCATCACCTGCTCCTGGAAGATCGGCACGCCCAGCGTGCGCCCGAGTGCTTCTTTCAGCTGTTCCTTCTCGTAGTGGATCGGCAAGCCCTTGCGCACACGCTCGCGCTGCTTGAGATACGGATGCACCATGCCGCCCTGGATGGGCCCGGGCCGCACGATCGCGACCTCGATCACCAGGTCTTCGTAACAGCGCGGCTTCAGGCGCGGCAGCATCGACATCTGCGCCCGGCTCTCGATCTGGAACACGCCGACGGTGTCGGCATCGCAGATCATGTCGAACACCTTGGGGTCGTTATGGGGAACATCGTGCATCTGCACCATCGAGCCCCGCCAGCGGTTCATGTGATCGAGTCCGCGGCGGATGGCGCTGAGCATGCCGAGCGCGAGCACGTCGACCTTGAGCATGCCCATGGCTTCGAGGTCGTCCTTTTCCCACTGGATGACGGAGCGGTCTTTCATCGACGCCTTCTCGACCGGCACCAGCCGCGTGAGCCTGGTGTGCGTGAGCACGAAGCCGCCGACGTGCTGGCTCAGGTGGCGCGGAAAGCCCTTGAGCCGCTGCGTCATCTCGATCCACTGGACGAGCTTGAGCTCGTCTTCTTTCACGCCGACGCGCGCACATGCGGCATTCAACTGTTCGCCGAGCACGGCATCGTCGAACCAGTAGTGGTCCTTGGCGAATTCGTCGACCAGCCGCTCGTCGATGCCGATGGCCTTGCCGACATCGCGCAAGGCGCTGCGGGAGCGATAGCAGATGACGACAGCGGCGATGGCGGCGCGCTCGCGGCCGTATTTTTCGTAGATGTACTGGATGACTTCTTCGCGGCGCTGGTGTTCGAAATCGACGTCGATGTCGGGCGGCTCGTGACGATGGCGACTCAGGAAGCGCTCGAACAGGAGGTGGCTTTTTTCAGGAGAGATCGCGGTGATCCCGAGGCAATAGCAGACGACGGAATTGGCCGACGACCCGCGCCCCTGGCAAAGAATTTTTTTCGAACGCGCAAAGCTCACGATGTTCTCCACGGTGAGAAAGAACATCTCGTATTCGAGCTCGCGGATCAGGTCCAGCTCTTTGTGCAACTGCGCACGCACGCCATCGGGAATGCCGCCTGGATATCGCTCCTGCGCCCCCGCCCACGTCTTGCGCGCCAGCGTCTGCGTCGCCGTCTCGTTGCTGCCCAGCATTTCCAGCGGGTACTTGTAGTTCTCGCGGATCACCGCCGGATCGAAGCTGCACCGCTGCGCCACCACCCGCGTGTTCGCCAGCATCCCGGGCAGATACAGCTCGGCCAGCCGAACCCGCTGCCGCAGATGCCGCTCCGCATTCGACTGCAGCGCAAAGCCGCACTCGGCCACGGTCTTGCCTTCGCGCACGGCCGTCAGCACGTCGTGCAATGGCTTGCGGCTGCGCGCATGCATGTGCACATCGCCGGCCGCCACGAGCGGCACGCCGGTCTGCTCGCTCGCCTGCATCAACGTGACGAACCAGAGGTCGTCGTCGAGCTCGTTGAGCATTTCCACTGCCAGCCATAGGTTGCCCGCGTACAGCGCCTTGGCGGCCAGCAGGTCTTCGTGCAGCGTGGCGACATCCATCGCGCCGCCGGGTTCGCGGTGCGGCACGAAAAGCACCTGGCAGTTCTGCAGCGAAGCGACGTCGCTGTCTTCCCAACTCACGCGGTACTCGCCCTTGGGCAGCTCGGTGTTGCGCGCGGCGGTGATGAACTCGCAGAGGTTGCCCCAGCCCTCGGTGTCGTTCGCGATCACCACGAGCTTGAAGCGCTCGAAGCGGAACTCGCTGCCGAACAGCAGGCGGAAATCGAGGTTGCGCGGAATCGGCGGCTCGTCGGGATGCTCGCGTTCGTATTCGTCGAGCGTGTGTTCCATGTCGCGCCGGCAGACGTAGGCCCGCACGATCCCGGCCACCGAGCACTCGTCGGTGATCGCCAGCGCCGCATACCCCAGTTGGTAAGCGCGCTCGACCACTTCTTCCGGCGTCGACGCGCCACGCTGGAAGCTGAAGTTCGTGAGGCAGTGCAGCTCGGCATAGTCCGGCAAGGTCGCCGCGGTGTGCTTGCGCAACGGCACCGGCAGCGCATGCACCTTGGCAGGCTGGCGCTTGCGCTCTTCCTTGGCGCTCAGGTCAGGCATAGAACCCCTGCAGGTACCAGCGCACTTCGCCCGAAGAAAACCGCGCCGAAGGCCGTTCGCGAAAGATCCACACCAGACCGGCTTCAGGGCTTTCGGCCACGTAGTAATCGCGCATCGCCGGCTGGCCGCCGTCTTCCTTGCCGCCCCACCAGCCGGCCTCGACGCGCTGCGGCCCGATCAGCTTGCTCAGCGGGCCGCGATAGCACGGGCGCTCGCCGTCCATCTCGAGCAAGAGCGGTTCGGGCAGCAGCCACGGCGGATAGATCGCATCGGGCTGCGAGGCGGCGGCCTTCGCTTCCTTGCGCACCTTGTCGGGCACGGCCTTCTCTTTCTGCAGAGCGGGTCGCCAGGCCTGCTTGCGCTCGGGCCGATGGTCGGCCTGGGCGCAGGGCACCACCACCTGGTGCGCGCCCAGCCGCACGCTGAGGCGCTCGACCATCTCGTGCAGCTTGTCGCCCTTGCGGTTGTCCTCGGGCAGGAAGCTGGTGCTGGCGCCGGCCCACGGATCGGTTTCGAGCGTGCGCAACTGGAGCCAGTTCGCGGGCGCCGCGAGCGTGGTGAGCGCGAGTTTTTCGGACAGCAGGCGGCGCAGATGCGCCATGTCCTGCGTGGGCTCGGCCGTGCGCACGGCGAGCTGCTGGTGCGGCGGCAGGTTCACGCCGTTGAAGCGCTTGAGGTCGAGCGTCCACTGCAGCTCGAGCGCACGCGCGCCGCGCTGGCGGGCGCGCAGCCAGATCTGCAGCGCCGAGAGCAGGCGGTTGGCCGACCACATGAGTTCCGGCGCGGTCTCGGCGAGCGCGGGCAGTTCGAGCTTCTGCTCGAACACGTCGGGCAGCGTGAGCCAGTCGTGGCCCTCGGGACGCAGGCCCCAGGCCGTGTCGAGCGCTGTGCGCAGCTCGGTGCCGAAGCGCCGCGTGAGGCCGCCGCGCGGCAAGGCGGCCACCTCGCCCCAGGTGCGGCAACCGAGGCGCGCGAGCAGGTCGAGGTGCGGGCGGGCGGCGGTGAGCGTGTCGAGGGGCAGGCCGGCCGGCATGTCCTTGGGGCGGTCCTCGTTGCGCTCGAACAGGCGCAGCCGCGCGAGCGCGATCAGGCTCGTGGCGCCCTGCGCGCCGAGCATGCGCACGTCGGGCGCGGGATTGGCGGCGACCAGCTGGCGCATCAGCTGCAGACGGCCGCCCCACAAACGCTCGCAGGCCGAGACTTCGAGCATGAGCGCTTCGTCCTGCCAGGCCACGTGCGGTGTGTATTCCAGCGCCCACCAGCCCAGCGCCTCAGGCGGGGGCAGCTGCGGTGCGTCGGGCGCGTCGGCTTCAGGCGACCACCGCAATGCGATCCAGTGCATGGGGGCCTCCTTTCCACGCGTCGATGTGCACCACGGTCGCGGTCGTTGCCGAGTCGCCGACAGGCACGGTGCCCTGCTGTTGCAGCCGCAGCTTGCGGCGCAGCCGGGCGGCGGCCAGCAACGCGGCCATGCGCTCGTTGCGCGCCGGCAGCATCACCGGCGCGGCCAAAGGCGGACCGCGGCGCTTGAGGATGCGCAATTTGATCTGCGATGCATCGGCTTCGCAGCTTTCGACCTGCAGGCGAAGCCGCGCAGGCGACGCGCCCTGCGCCGCCGCTTCGGGCCGGCACACGAAGAGCAGCACCTCGTGCTGCGCGGCCGCGAGCTGCAGCCGCCGCAGTTCGCCCACGCGGGCTTGCGGCAGCCACGCGACAACGGCCGCGACCTCGGCGCAACGCAGCGCCTGCTCGCAGGCCCAGAGCCGCGCGGCGGGCGCGTCGCTCTTGACCCACATCAGCGCTTCCACCGGCAGGCCCTGCGCGGCGAGCGCAGCGCCGCAGGGTTCATAAGGGGCGCCGACCAGCACCACCGGCCCGCCGCGCGCCTGCACCGCCTGCGCCAGCGCGGGCAGCAGCAGCCGCCACACATGCGCTTCGGGCGCGCTTTGCAACAGCTCCGTCATCGCCCCGACCGGCCAGCCGCCGCCGGGCAGCTCGGCGTCGAGCGCGCCATGGCCGGTGGCCACGACCTGCGCGTCGGCCAGGCCGAGTTCGTCGGCATGCCAGACGCCGCGGCCGGCGGCGGTGGAAAAGGAGTCGAGGAAAGGGAGGCCCATGATTGCAACTGTTAACTGTATTTTTATACAGCATTTCCCAGGTCGCAACCAGAGAACGATTTACCTGCGAAGGCCAGCGCCTTAAGATCTGTTTGTTAACAATTTGTGACCATGATCCACAAAAAGATTCAATTGCTGGCTTCGGCCTTCGCCGCCCTCGCCTTCACGGTGGCTCCCGCCGCGCAGGCGCAGACCGCCAAGCCGCTGCTGATCGGCCAGACCTACGTGCAGACCGGCCCGCTCGCGTCGCTGTCGACCGAGCCGCTCGTGGGTATCCGCGCCATGTTCACCGCGCTGAACGCCAGCGGCGGCATCAACGGCCGGCCGGTCGAGCTGCGCCAGCTCGACGACGCCTACGACCCCGCCAAGGGCGCAGAGAACGTCAAGGCCTTCGCGCGCGACGGCGCCGTCGGCGTGCTGATGCCCATCGGCACCTCGTCGGCGGTCGGCGCGCTGAAGGCGGCCAACGAGCTAAAGATTCCCGTCGTCGGCCCGTACACGGGCGCGGGCCCGGTGGTGAAGTTCAGCGAATACGGCTTTCCGGTGCGCATCAGCTTCGACGAGGAATACAGCCGCATCGTGAACCACCTCTTCACGATCGGCCTGTCGCGCATCGCCTTCGCGCACAACGACAACCCCGGCGCGCGCTCGGCGATGGAGAGCACGCAGAAGTTCATTGCCGAACGCGGCGACAAGATGGTCGGCAGCGTGGCCATCAAGAACGACGGCTCCGATGCGGCCGAACGCGCCGCGGAGCTGGCCAGGCTCAAGCCCAAGGCCGTGGTGCTGTCGGCCACCAACGACGTGGCGGCCAAGTTCATCTCGGCCTACCGCGCAGCCGGCGGCGAGACGGCGTTCTATTCGTTCTCTTTCCTGAACGGGCAGAAGCTCTTCCAGGACATCAAGAAGGACGCGGCCGGCGTGGTCATCTCGCAGGTCGTGCCCTACCCCTGGAACAGCGCGATGCCCGTCATCGCCGAGTACCAGGCGGCGATGAAGAAGATCGGTGCGACCGAGTTCAGCTACGCGAGCCTGGAGGGCTACGTCACTGCCAAGGTCATGGTCGAAGGCCTGAAGCGCGCGGGCGCGAACCCCACGCCCGAGTCGCTGCAGAAGGGCCTGGAGTCGTTCAAGACGCTCGACCTCGGCGGCATCGCCGTGTCGTACCGGCCCGGCGAACACCGCGGGCTGACCTTCTCCGAGCTGTCGATGCTCAAGGCCGACGGGCGCTACCTGCGCTGAGGGCTTCCGCTCGCGGGCCTCGCGGGCGCAGAATTTCGTTCGTGACGACGCCCATGCCCACCACGAACGAGCCCCGCCTTCCTGCCCTGACACGCGCGCAGCTGCTGCGGCTCGGCGCGGCCCTGTGCGCGGGCGTCGTGCTCCCCTCCTTCGCCCAGCAGCAACCGAGCAGGCCCGCGATGCAGATGACCACCCGCCCCATTCCCTCCACGAAGGAAGCCCTGCCGGTCGTCGGCTGCGGCACCTGGATCGGCTTCGACCAGCGCTCCGGCACCGACGGGTACCAGCGCCTGCCCGGTGTGCTCGAGGCGCTCTTCGCTGCCGGCGGCACGGTGATCGACAGCTCGCCGATGTACGGCCGCTCCGAGGAAACCACCGGCGAACTGCTGGCCGCAGCGAAGCCACGCACCAGGCCCTTCCTCGCCACCAAGGTCTGGACCTCGGGCCGCGACGCCGGCATCGCGCAGATGGAGCAGTCGTTCGCGCGGTTGCGCACGCAGCAGATCGACCTGATGCAGGTGCACAACCTCGTCGACTGGCGCGCCCACCTCGCCACGCTGCGCGGCTGGAAAGACAAGGGCCGCGTGCGCTACATCGGCATCACGCACTACACCGCCTCGGCCTACGGCGAGGTCGAGGCCGTGCTGCGCGCCGAGACGCTCGACTTTGTGCAGATCAACTACTCGCTCGACGCGCGCGAGGCCGAACAGCGCCTGCTGCCGCTCGCGGCCGAGCGCGGCGTGGCGGTGATCGTCAACATGCCCTTCGGCGGCGGCGGTTTGCTGCGGCGCCTGCGCGACAAGCCGCTGCCCGCCTGGGTCGGCGAGATCGGCTGCACGAGCTGGGCGCAGGTGCTGCTGAAGTTCGTGCTGAGCCACCCGGCCGTGACCTGCGCGATCCCCGGCACGAGCCGCGCCGAGCACATGGCCGACAACGCCGCGGCCGGCGCAGGCACCTTCCCCGATGCGGCGTTCTGGCGCCGGCATGCAGGCGCCCTGGGCCTCTGAAAGTCAGCCGAAGAATTTCAGCAGCTGCGCGTTGACCGCGTCGGCGCGCTCGTACTGCACCCAGTGCCCCGCGCCATCGATCACCACGCCTTCGCGGCCCGGCCCTTCGCTGGCCAGCTGCGCCACCAGCGGACGCGGGTCGGCGGTGACGTCGAACTCGCCCCACAGCAACAGCGTCGGCACGCCCAGCGTGTCGATCGCGGTCTGCAGCCCGCCCGAGAGCGACACCTCCTTGCTGCGAAAGCGCGTGCCGTGGCACGAGAGGTCGTGGATCTCGAAGGCCAGCGGATCGATGGCGGCCGCCTCGTGCAGCATCAGCGCGCCCAGGTTGTGCATGAGCGCGGCGCGCTCGGTCTCGCGGTCAGGGGCGGCGCGCCAGTTGATCATCTCGACCGTCATGCGGCGCAAGGTGCCGTGGCCGCCGCTGCCCATCAGCGCCAACCGGCGGATGGCGCCGCGCCGCACCGCGAAGCGCGCGGCGGTGAGCCCGCCGAACGAGAAGCCGCCGAGGTCGATGGGCGTGCCGGCGCCGATGAGCGCATCGAGCGTGCCGCCGAGCGCAGCCAGCAGCGGCACCAGCGCGTCCTCGCCCGGCGCCACGCGCGGCAGCGCATCTGAATCGTGAAAGCCGGGCATGTCGGGCAGGAGCAGCGTGCGTTCGGCCGACAGGGCCTCGGCATTGCGCAGCCAGTGCATCCAGCTGCCGTGGCCGCCGTGCAGCAGCACGATGGGCGGTTGCGTCGTGTCGGTGCCGAAGCGGCGCCAGCGCACGCGCACGCCGTCGTGCACCGGGTGGTGCGAGGTGGACAGGGCTTCGATGCGGGCGATCAGGCGCCGGGCTTCGGCGGATTCGGTGGGGGTGGGAAGAGCGGGCGTGGGCATGGGTTCATTTTGCCGCGCGCTCCCCGTGTGATCAGGCCGCGCCGAAGCGGTAGCTCGACACCACGAGCCCGCCCATGAAGGCGTCCTCGTGGTAGACGCGCTCGCCGGTCTCGCCTTCGGCCGCACCCACCGCGACCATCAGCGGGATCAGGTGCTCCTCGCGCGGATGCGCCACGCGCGCCGACGGGGCCGAGGCCCAGTCCTGCAGGCGCTGCACGCGCGATTGCGGCGTGGCCTGCACAGCCGTTTCGTCGAGCCAGTCGCCGAAGGCCTTCGACACGCCGTGCGCCTGCGGGCCGAAGTTGCGCAGGTTGTGATAGCTCAGGCCGCTGCCGACGATGAGCACGTTCTCGTCGCGCAGCGGTGCGATGGCGCGGCCCAGCGCGATGTGCTCGGCCGGGTCGAGCCCGCGTCGCAGCGACAGCTGCACCACCGGCACGTCGGCGTTCGGATAGATCGCGGCCATCGGCGCGAACATGCCGTGGTCATAGCCGCGCTCGGGGTCGATCTGCGCCGGCAGGCCGGCGGCGGCGATCAGCGATTGCACGCGCTGTGCGAGTTCGGGCGAGCCCGGAGAGTCGTAGCGCACTTCGTAGGTGTGGGCCGGGAAGCCGCCGTAGTCGTAGATCATGGGCGGGCGCGGGTGGCCCTGCACCGTGAACACGGGCGACTCCCAGTGCGCCGAAACCATGAGGATGGCGCTCGGCGTGCGGCCGATCTGGCGCGGCATGTCGGCCAGCGAGGCGGCGAGCTGGTCGTAGGTCGCGCCCATCTCCTTCTTCATCCAGGGCCAGGGGCCGCCGCCGTGCGAGATGAAGTACGTGGGCAGGCGAGAAAGCGTGGTGTCGTGGGTCAAGTCGATGCTCCTTGAGGGCGTTGGATCGACTGTAGACATTTCCTTTCAGGAAATCGACAGGCTACGATGCATCGAATCATTTCTTCACAGGAAATCATCGATGGACCGCATGACCAGCCTGCGCGTGTTCCGCGAGGTCGTCGAGGCCGGCAGTTTCGTGGCGGCGGCCGAGCGGCTGGGCCTGTCGGCGCCGATGGCCAGCAAGCACGTGGCGCAGCTAGAGAAATCGCTGGGCGCGCGGCTGCTGCACCGCTCGAGCCGTCACCTGAGCCTCACCGAAGCCGGCACCGCCTGGTACGAGCAGAGCCGCCGCGCGCTCGACCTGCTCGACGCGGCCGAAGCCGCCATCGGCCAGACGCGCGACACGCCGCGCGGCCAGCTCAAGGTGAGCGCGCCCGTGTGGTGCGCCACGCCGCGCTTTGCGCGTGTGCTGGCCGACTACCGCGAGACGTACCCCGAGGTGCTGGTCGACATGCACCTGGAAAACCGCAAGGTCGATCTCGCGGCCGACGGCTACGACCTGGCCTTGCGCGCCACGCAGGAGCCCTCGCCCGCGCTCATCGCGCGGCCGCTGTGCCGCGTGCCCTTTCATCTCGTCGGCACGCCGGCCTGCCTGAAGCGCCACGGCGGCGCACCCGCGGTGCCGGCCGACCTCGCGAAGCTGGGCGCGATCGTGCCGAGCTACGTGAACCTGGACAACCTCGCGCTCAAGGGGCCGGGCGGGCGCATGTTTCCGTTGCGGCTCACGCCCGCCATGCGCTCCGACGACACCACGCTCACGCTGCACGCGGTGCGCGCCGACATGGGCATTGCGTACCTGCCCGTGTGGCTGATCGACGACGACCTGGCGCAGGGCCGGCTGGTGCAGCTGCTGCCCGCGTTCGAAGCGACACCGGTCACGTTGTTCGCCGTGTACACGAGCCGGCAGTACATGTCACCCAAGCTGCGAACTTTCATCGACTTCCTGAGCGAGCGATTGGGCGGCATGGAAACAAAGGCAGCACGCGCCGACGACAGCAAGGCGCGCCGCAGCTGAAGACTTGCTGAAGGCGCCGGCCGCGAACGCACCTTTTGGGGGCAAGGTCATGCATGCAGGGCTACAGTCGAAGGCTCTCCTGGAGACCGATTCCTTGTTCCGCTTCTTCGAAAAACTCCTTACTCCCTACCCCGCCGCCGAACCCGCGCTGCCGCCCCAGGGCTTCTTTGCCTTCCTGTGGGCCTGCACGCACGGCGTGCGCGGCAAGATCGCCGCGATGGCGGCGCTCACCGCGGTGATGTCGATCTTCGAGGCCGCGCTGTTCGCGATCCTCGGGCGCATCGTCGACTGGCTGGGCCCGCAGGCACCGTCCACGCTGTGGGCCGAGCGCGGCGACACGCTCATGTGGCTGGCCGCGTTTCTGGTGATCAGCATCGGCGTGGTGGCGCTGCAGACCATCGTGAAGCACCAGACGCTCGCGGTGAACCTGCCGATGCGCCTGCGCTGGAACTTTCACCGCCTGATGCTGGGCCAGAGCATGGCCTTCTACCAGGACGAGTTCGCGGGCCGCATCACGGCCAAGGTGATGCAGACCGCACTCGCGGTGCGCGAAACCGTGTTCGTGCTGGCCGACGTGCTCGTGGCCATGGGCGTGTACGTGGCCACCATGATCATCCTGGTGGGCGTGCTCGACGCGCAGCTGGTGTGGCCCTTCGTGATCTGGCTGGCGCTGTACATCTGCGCCCTCGTCTACTTCGTGCCACGCCTGGGCAAGGTCGGCAAGGCGCAGGCCGACGCGCGTGCGCTCATGACGGGCCGCGTGACCGACGCCTACACCAACATCGCGACCGTCAAGCTGTTCTCGCACACGCAGCGCGAGGCCGGCTTTGCGCGCGACGCGATGCGCGAGTTCATGAAGACGGGCTACGGCCAGATGCGGCTGGTGAGCGCCTTCGAGATCGTCAACCACACGCTGAGCATGGGCCTCACGGCCGGCATGGCGGGCATGGCGCTGTGGCTGTGGTCGCACGGCACGGTGGGCGTGGGCGCGGTAGCCGCCGCCACGGCGATGGCGCTGCGGTTGCAGGGCATGTCGCACTGGATCATGTGGGAGATGACCAGCCTGTTCGAGAACATCGGCACGGTGCAGGACGGCATGAAGACGCTGTCGCGCCCGCGCACGGTGCTCGACGCGGCCGATGCCAGCGTGCTCGACGTGCCGCGCGGCGAAGTGCGTTTCGACAACGCGAGCTTCCGCTATGCGGATGCGGGCCGCCGCGTCATCGACGGCCTGAACCTCGTGGTCAAGCCCGGCGAAAAGATCGGACTGGTCGGTCGCTCGGGCGCCGGCAAGTCGACGCTGGTGAATCTGCTGCTGCGTTTCCATGACCTGGAAAGCGGCCGCATCCTCATCGACGGACAAGACATCTCGAAGGTCACGCAGGATTCGCTGCGCATGCACATCGGCATGGTCACGCAGGACACGTCGCTGATGCACCGCTCGGTGGCCGACAACATCGCCTACGGCCGGCCCGACGCCACGCTGGCGCAGATCGAGGCGGCGGCCAGGCGCGCCGAGGCGCACGACTTCATCCAGACGCTGGGCGATGCGGGCGGGCGGCGCGGCTACGAGGCCCACGTGGGCGAGCGCGGCGTGAAGCTGTCGGGCGGCCAGCGCCAGCGCGTCGCCATTGCGCGCGTGATGCTGAAAGACGCGCCGATCCTGCTGCTCGACGAAGCCACGAGCGCGCTCGACTCCGAGGTCGAGGCCGCGATCCAGCAGAGCCTGTACACGCTGATGGAAGGCAAGACCGTGATCGCCATCGCACACCGGCTGTCGACCATCGCCGCGATGGACCGGCTCATCGTGCTCGACGAAGGCCGCGTCGTCGAAGAAGGCGACCACCGCACGCTGATGGCGCAAGGCGGCCTGTATGCGCGGCTGTGGGCGCACCAGAGCGGCGGCTTCCTCGGCGACGGGCTGGAAGAAGACGAAGCCCTGCGCGCCTGAGCGGGCGTCAGGTCGGCAGCGCGCCGGCCTCGTATTGCGCGGCGAATTCGCCCGTCGGCGAGATCGGCTTGATGATGTCGATCAGCACGCCGTTCGGGTCGCGCGTGATGAAGTGGCGCTGACCAAAGGCCTCGTCGCGCAGCGACAGCAGGATCGGCAGGCCGGCCGCCTTCAGGCGCTCGTGCACCGCGTCGGGGTCTTCCACCTCGAAGTTCAGCAGCAGCCCGCCCGCTACCTGCCCGCGCGCTTCGGCGGGAATCGTCTTGTGGCGGCCGTCGAGCACGGCAAGGTTCACCGAGGCATCGTCCGCCAGCTGCAGGTGCACGTACCAATCGGTCGTGAACAGCGACGCAAACCCGAAATGCGCCTGGTAGAAGGCCGCGGTGCCGGCCACGTCGTTGGTCATGATCACCGGGTAATAGCTCGTCACTTTCATGGGATGGCTCCTTTGCGGATTAAACATACAAACTGAATGTAAGTTAAATATTAATCCACAAACAGACTGCATGTAAATTAGGGTCATGGCAAAAATCCCGGCACGCACCAACCGCGAACGCACCGAAACCACCCGCCTCGCGCTGACCGAGGCGGCCCGCACGCTCTTCGTCCACAAGGGCTACGGCGACACCTCCACGCCCGAGATCGCCATGGCCGCCGGCATCACGCGCGGCGCGCTGTACCACCACTTCAACGACAAGCGCGACCTGTTTCGCCAGGTGCTGCTGCTCGAGGCGCAGGCGGTTGCGGCCGACATCGACGCGGCCACGCCCGACGAACTCGGCCCGCGCGACGCCCTGCTCGTGGGCAGCGAGGCCTATCTGAAAGCGATGACGGTGCCGGGGCGCACCCGGCTGCTGCTGATCGACGGGCCCGCCGTGCTGGGCATGGCGGAGATGATGTCGATGGACGACGCCACATCGGCGAACTCGTTGCGCCAGGGGCTGGCGCGCGCCGGAATGGGCCGGGGCGAGGTGTCGCTCGACGCCCTCGCCCGCCTGCTGTCGGCCGCCTTCGACCGCGCAGCGCTGGAGATCGATGCCGGCGCCGATGCCGCCAAGGTGCGGGCCGCCATGCTGTGGCTGCTCGAGCAGGCGCTCCCGCTCAAGAAAAGCTAGACCGCGCCGCGCCCGCCCATGCGCACGGGCCACTTCGCGACGGTGCCGCGCTGCATCGATTCGAGCGTGGTCTGCGTGAACACGTTGATGCTCACGTGCCGCGCGAGGTAGTGCTCCAGCACCAGCCCCAGCAGGTACGGGCTCGTGCCCGAGAACCCTTCTTCATCGACGCTCAGCGTGCATTGCACGCCGCGCCCGTAGATCAGCGGCCCCGCGCCCGGCAGGCGCCGCGTCACGGGCTCGATGCGCGAGCCGACGAGGCAGTCGATCTGCCGGCGCAGCACGTCGTTGTCGGCCGTGACAAACAGCCGCAGCATGTCGCGCAGCGCCTGCGCGCCCTCGCGGTGCGGCATGTCGGCCAGCGGCAGGTGGTTGAAGCCCAGCTGGCGAATCAGCCGCCACGCGATCTCGCGCTGCGCGAAGGGCGACTTGGGCGTGCTCGGCGGGCGAATGAGGCCCACGGCCGACACCGGGATCGAATCGGCCACCGCGAGGTCGGACTGTCCGTTGCGCGGCACGAGGCACGGCAGGTCGCGGTTGGTGAGCATCGCCTTCACCGACAGGTAGCGCAGGCTCTCGGGGTACGGCGCCTCCTGCTGGTCGACCAGCGACAGGAACACCTCGGTGCCGATGTACGGCGTGCGCGTGCCGTACTTGCGCGCCGTTTCGGACACCAGCCGCGGCTCGCGCCGCACCGAGAAGTAGCGGCCGTGGTTGCCCTCATCTTCGTTGAGCGTCTGGTAGAGCGGGCGGAAGTCGATCTCGGCCGTGGTGCGCGCCTGCTGGCCGGCGATGCGCTGCACCGAATACACCTCGAAATCCATCGGCCGCGAACGGTCGGGCACGAGGTGGAACTCGGTCTGCGCGGTGTCGAGCTCGATGCGGTCGGTGCGTCGCTCGAACAGGTTGACCACCGGCGTGCTGAACAGCGCGAACTGCGCCGCATCGACCAGCGCCCCCAGCGCGCCGGGCGGCTTGCTCAGCAGCACGACGATCTCGACCTCCTTGCCGGCAATGCGCGCCAGCCCCGGCGCGAGCTGCGTGAGCGTGAAGAAGTAGAAGCGCTCGGGGCACGCGAAGTATTCGTGCAGCAGGTTGTGGCCGTGGAAGGTGTTCCACGCCAGCGGCAGCAGGCCTTCGCCCGGCGCCAGCCCTTCGTGCACCAGCGCGCCTTCGGTCACCACATGCGGCCGGTCCATCAGCTGGCCCGGTTCGCCGATGAAGGTCGCGACCGCCGAGGTGTGCAGCAGCTCGAACAGGTGCGACGCCACCTGCTCGTTGCCGCGCAGGTAGATCGGCAACCGGTCAAGCCCGGACAGCGCCGAAAAACCCATCTCGCCCACGATGCGCAGCCGCAGGCGCAGCGCGCCCGTCACCTGCACGTGCGGCGGCACGTAGCGCTCCAGCGCGGGGATGTCGGGCGGCGCGCCGGTGAGCCGCGCCTCGACGATCTCGAAGGGCCACAGCGTCACGTCCTGGCTGGAGCGGAACTCGCACGGCGTCTGCTCGCCCGCGGGCACGCGCGCATGAAAGGCCGTGCCGCGCGGCACCACGAAGCCGCGCGTGAAGTCGCCCTCCTTCACGCTGGGATGCAGCTGCGCCACGGCCATCGACGGCGTGGGGCTCAGGTAGTTGGGATACAGCACCTCGAGCAGGCGCTGCGTGAAGCGCGGAAATTCGGCGTCGAGCTTGATCTGCATGCGCGCCGACATGAAGCTGAACGACTCGATGAGCCGTTCCACATACGGGTCGGCCACCTCGATGCCGTGCATGCCCAGGCGGCGGGCGATCTTCGGGTGCGAGGCGGCGAACTCGCTCGCCGCCTCGCGCATGTAGACGAGTTCCCGGTTGTAGTACTCGAGGAGTTGCGGATCCATGACGGTGAGCCTTCCCTGGCGGGGTGTGAAGTGAAAGAGATGAAAGAAAACGAAAGACGGGTGATCGCGCGTCAGTCCGCCGCGCCGACGATGCGCATGCGGTTGGTCTCGAGATCGACCGCGCTCTGCACCGTGAACGCCAGCGGGTACGGCTTCAGGTGGATGAGCGCGCGGATCTCGAACAGCAGCACGTTGTAGGCCTCGGCCACGCCGTCTTCCTTCATGAGCGGCACCACCTGCACGCTGTCGGGAATCAGCCGCGGCTCGTAGTCGCGGATGGCGCGGCGGATGATGCGTTCGATGTCCGCCCACTTGCGCTCCGACAGGTAGCTGCCGGCCAGCGGCGGCACGCCGTAGTTCACGGTGGAAGACGCCGCATCGGCATGGCGCACGCGGTCGATCAGGTCTTCGGCGTTGGTGGTGTTGAACAGCAGGGCTAGGTCGCGCTGGATGATCTCGCGCATCTGGGCCGGCGTGGCCGTGTACTCCGACGGCAGCTCGGTGGCGCGGCTGGGCGCGTCGTCGCGCAGGCGGTCGAACAGCGTGGGCAGCAGCTGCGCGTTGACGCGCGGCGGGGCCGGTGCGTCTGGCCCGCGGAGGGCGCGGGCGCCGGGGTGCGCGGGGTGGGAACCTGTGAACGGGGAATGCTCGGTGAGCCGCATGACCTTGCCTTTTCTGGAAGGGGCAGAGTCTTGCGTGGATGCCCGCCGCTCATTGCAAACAATGGTCACACAGCGGGCCGGAGGCGCACGCGCACGCCTCGGGCGGGCATTTGTCGTCGCGTTCGTGCTTCGCGAGTCCTACAGCACGCACCGCCCCTTGCCGACACCCGCGCACCGGCGGGCGCCCGATGCTGGGTCATCGCCAACCACTAGGAGCCCTCGCGTGAATTCCATCATCTACATCGTCGGTCTGGTCGTGGTCGTCGTGGCCGTGCTGTCGTTCTTCGGCCTGCGCTGAAAGCCGCCGACCGCGCGTCCTTTCCTTTGCTGCACGCGCAGCGCAACGGGGCCGTTCGCGGCCCCGTTGGCCGTGGGCGGGGCTTCGCCATGCGCCGGGCATAATTTGCGCGCCCCGCCTTCGCTTTTCCTGCGCCGGGGCGTCATTGGCGAAGAAGAAGGGACCCTGTTGACCACCACCGCACTGCGCGAACCTGATTTTCCGGATGCGGTGATCACCGAAGCGGTCCGATGGACCGAACAGAACGGCCCGCTCGACGACGCGTCGGCCCTTCGCACCGCCGCATCGCGCAGCGCCGACGGCCACTCCCGAATCATTGAACGCGCCCGCCAGCTCGGCGAGCGCATGGGCCTGCAGGCCGAACTCGCGCGCGGCCGGCACTGGGCGCCGTGGGTGTTGCTGGCGCTGGTGGCACTGGTCGTGATCACGGGGCTGGGCCTCGCGGGCCAGGTGGTCGGCGGCAACGACCGCCACATCAACGTGATCGTCGCGCTCGTCAGCTTGCTCGGCCTGCACGCGCTCACGCTGGGACTGTGGCTGATTGGCCTGTGGCTGCCGTCGGGCACCTTCGGCACGGCCTCGCTGGGCTGGCTGTGGCTGTCGCTCACGGCGCGCGTGGCGGGCGGCCAGCGCGGTCAGGCGCCGCTGCTGGTGCGTGCGGCGACGGGGCTGCTGACACGCGCCCGCCTGCTGCCCTGGGCCTTCGGGCTCGTGAGCCACGGCATCTGGGCGCTGTCGTTCGCCGTGGTGCTGGCCGCGATGCTGTTCGCCCTCGCCTTTCGCAGCTACACGCTGAGCTGGGAAACGACGATCCTCGAACCGGCCTTCTTCGTGCGCGCGGTGCAGGCGCTCGGCTGGCTGCCGGCGCAGTTCGGCTTTCCCGTGCCTGATGCGGCGACGGTGCAATCGGCCGCCCCAGTCGCAGCGGCCCAGCGCACCTGGGCGCTGTGGCTCACGGGCTGCATCGCGGTCTACGGCCTGCTGCCGCGCCTGGCGCTGGTGCTGCTCAGCGCCGCCGTCTGCCGCCACCGTCGCCCGGCCCTGCAGCCCGATTGGCAAGCGCCCTACTACCGCAAGCTGCTGGCCCGCTTCGCCGCGCTGGCGCCGCCCGCCATCGTCGATGCCGACCCGGGCCGCGCGCACCCCGCCGCGCCCACCGGACTGCCGGCCTCCGAGCAGCACGACGGCCTGTTCGTCGTCGGCTTCGAGCTGCCGCCCGACATGCCCTGGCCACCGGCCGGTTTGCCGACCTCGGCGGCGCGCATCGACGGCAGCGCCCCGGCGCGCCGCGCGCTGCTCGACCAGCTTGCGCAAATCCACCCGCGCACCGTGCTGCTCGTCTGCCATGCAGCCTCGAGCCCCGACCGCGGCACCGAGCGCTTCCTGCGCGAGGTGCTGATGCATTGCGGCGAATGCCGACTCTGGCTGGCCGACGCGCCCAACGCTGCCGCCTCGCAACGCTGGCGCGACTGGCTGCGCGACGCCGGACTGGCCCACGTGGTGGCGAGCGACCGGCTCGATGCCGTCTTCACGGAAGGCACCGCCACCGCATGACCGAACCGATCCGCATCGCCGTCGTCGGCCACACCAACGCCGGCAAGACCTCGCTGCTGCGCACGCTCGCGCGGCGCGTGAGCTTCGGCGAGGTGTCGCAGCGCCCCGGCACCACGCGCCATGTCGAGTCGGTCGATCTCGAGGTGAACGGCCAACCGGCCGTGCGCTTCTTCGACACGCCGGGCCTCGAAGACGCCGTCGCGCTGCGTGAGCATCTGGCCGGCCTCGACACTGCCGCGCAGGCCACGCCGCCCGAGCGCATCCGCCGCTTCTTGCAGGGCCCCGAGGCGCACGGCGTGTTCGAGCAGGAGGCCAAGGTGCTGCGCGCGATGCTCGACATCGACGCCGCCTTTCTCGTGATCGACGTGCGCGAGCCGGTGCTGCCCAAGTTCCGCGACGAGATCGAGCTGCTGAACTCCTGTGCGCGCCCGGTGCTGCCGGTGCTCAACTTCGTGCGCGACGCCGCCAGCCGCGAGCCGGCCTGGAAAGAGCTGCTCTCGGCCTACGGCCTGCACGTGCAGGTGCGCTTCGATGCGGCGGCGCCGTTCGTGGGCGCCGAGCACGATCTCTACAACGACCTCGCCACGCTGCTGCGCGACCGCCGCGACGTGCTGCGCGGCGTGGTCGACGCCCTCGACGCCGAGGCCGACGCGCGCCGCCAATCGGCCTGCACGCGCATCGCGGACCTGCTGGTCGATGCCGCGTCCGTCCGCCGCACCGTGCCCGCCGCCGAGTTCGCCGATGCCACGCGCCGCCAGGCACTCATCGCCGGCGTGCAGAAGGACGTGTTCGACAAGGCCCAGCGCTGCACCGACGATCTGCTCGCCCTCTACGGCTTTCGCCAGGACGACGCCGACGAAGCGCCGCTGCCGATCATCGAAGGCCGCTGGACGCTCGACTTCTTCAACCCCGAGGCGATGAAGGACGCGGGCCTGCGCCTGGGCAAGGGCGCGGTCATCGGCGCCGCCGTGGGCGTGGTGGCCGACCTCGCGGTGGCGGGCCTGTCGCTGGGCGCGGGCGCGGCGCTGGGCGGTGCCATCGGCGGCGCGGTGTCACAGCGCTGGGGCCCGCTCGGGCGCAAGCTGGCCAACAAGCTGCGCGACATGCACGAGCTCACGGTGGAAGACAGCGTGCTGTTCACGCTCGCGGCGTGGCAGCTGCAGCTTGCGCAGGCGCTGGAGCGGCGCGGCCATGCAGCCGTCGAACGCATCCGGTCCGAAGCCCCGTCGGTGGACGACGACGACACGCTCATGCGCGCCGCCGCCGGCGCCGTGCGTGCCGTGCAGCCGGCGCGCAGCCATCCCGAGTGGGAATCGACCGGCGCCCTCACGCGCAGCTTCTGGCGCCCCGCGCCGCAGCGCGAGGCGCTGGCGGGCACGCTGTCGATCGAACTGCAGCGCGCTTTCGAGCCCTGAGGTCGGGCCTCAGCCCGCCACCTGCTCGGGCGTGACCTTGGCGAGCGACTTGTCGACGAACGCCCCCAGCCGCGTCTGCACTTCCCCGCCGGTCTGCACCACCGCCGCCATCAGCGATTCGGCGAACATGCCGTCGGTGGCCGACATGTCGGCGATGCGGCTGATCGACGTCACCATCGCGTAGTTCGACAGCGCCGCGTTCTTTGCCACGCGCTTGGCCAGCACCATCGCGGCACGCAGGCTCTCGCCGGGTGCGGCGATCTCGTGCGCCAGGCCCAGCGTCTTGCCGGCGCGGGCATCGAGCACGCGGCCGGTGAGCATCATCTCGACCATGCGGCCCGGCGTGATGATGCGCGCCACGCGCACCGTCGCGCCGCCGCCGGTGAAGATGCCCTTCTGCCCCTCGGGCAGCGCGAAGTAGGTCGACGGGTCGGCCACGCGCACGTGCGTGGCCGCCGCCAGTTCGAGCCCGCCGCCGACCACCGCGCCGTGCAGCGCCGCGACCACCGGAATGCCGCCGTACTGGATCTTGTCGAAGGTGCTGTGCCAGCGCTGGCACACGCGCATGAAGTCGACCGCCGTGCGCTCCTTGTCGTGGTGTTCCTTCAGGTCGAGCCCGGCACAGAAATGCGGCCCCGCGCCGGTCAGCACCACTGCCTTCGCCTCGCGGGGCAGTGCGGAGAACACGGCGTCCAGCGCAGCCAGCGTGGCCTCGTCGATGGCGTTGCGCTTGGCGGGACGGTTCAGGGTCACGACGGCGACCTCTTCGTCCATGTGCAGGGTGACGTTCCGTTCGATCACGGCAGGGCTCCTTGGTTATTGCGGGTTCCGCCACGGGCATGTGGCGCTTCAGGGCTACGATAGCCTTGGGTGCCACGCCATTGCTTGCAGATCGCGCCCATTCATTTGCAGAATCCGCCAACCGTTCTTTCACCCATGCCACCCGAGCGCGCCACCGTCGCCGTCAGCTTCCTGCAGCACCTGCTGAGCGGTGCGCGCCGCCAGCTCAGCCCGCGCGACATCGACGCGCTGGCCGCACAGGCCGGCATCTCGCCGCAGCTGCTGCGCCAGGAAGGCGCGCGTGTCACGCGCGAGCAGTTCGTTCGCATGTACGAGTGCGTGTCGCTCTTCATGGGCGACGAGATGCTGGGCCTGTGGTCGCGGCCGATCCGGGCCGGTGCGCTCAAGTACCTCGGGCTCAGCCTGCTCGACGCGCCCTCGCTCATGGTCGCCATGTACCGCTTCACGCGCTTCTGGAACCTGCTGCTGGACGACCACCGCCTGCGCATGACACGCGCCCACGGCGTGGCCACGATCACCATCGCGCCGCACCCGGAAGCCGCCGCGCGGCCCACCACGCCCTTCGGTCATGCGCTGATGGTCAAGCTGATCCACGGCGTGGCCTCGTGGCTCATGGGTCGGCAGTTGCCGGTGCTGGGCGTCGGCTTCGCGTTCCCGCGCCCGGCGCGATTCGACGAGTACGCGAACCTGTTCCCCGGCCCGCTGCAGTTCGAGCAAGACACATCTTCGGTGCGCTTTGCCGAACCCGTGCTGCGCCAGACCTTCCAACGCACGCGCGCCGAGCTGCTCGACTTCGTGCGCCGCGCGCCCGACGACTGGATCTTCGTCACCTTCGACCACGACACCACCAGCGCCACGGTGCGCGAGTTCGTTGCCGCGCACCTCGCGTCGGACGCCACGCTGGGCGCGGCGGCGCGCGCGGTGCACATGTCGGAGCGCGCGCTGTCGCGCCAGCTCGCGGCCGAGGGCACGAGCTTTCGCGCGCTGAAGGAAGAAGTGCGCCGCGACCTCGCGATCCAGCGCCTCGTGAAGACCCGCGAGCCGATCGATCGCATCGCC
The DNA here is from genome assembly GCF_033802765.1 of Variovorax sp. EBFNA2. Classification (NCBI taxonomy): domain Bacteria; kingdom Pseudomonadati; phylum Pseudomonadota; class Betaproteobacteria; order Burkholderiales; family Comamonadaceae; genus Variovorax; species Variovorax sp. EBFNA2. Next base: position 2,684,749 of record NZ_CP138496.1, on the reverse strand, counting down.
GCCTCGGTGGGCTTCGACAACACGCCGGCGTTCCACCGCGCCTTTCGCACGTGGACCGGCAGCACGCCGCGCGGCTACCGGCAGCGCGCGGGTTAGTGGGAAGTCCCGGCCAACGCCTGCAGCTTGGCGAAGTCACCCGGCCGCGCGCCCATCTGCTCGGGCGTGGAACGCTTGGCCACGCGCTCCAGCAGCGGCAGGCGGTTGACCGGCTGCACCGTCATGCCCTTGCTGCGCAGGAACTGCTCGTCTTCCAGCTCGCTGGCGATCACGCCGACATTCGTCCACTTGGCCGTGTCGGCCAGCGTCTTCTCGACCATCGCCTGCTGCGGCGGCGTGAGGCGGGCCCAGGCGGCCTTGCCGATCACGATGCCCAGCGTGTCGTAGATGTGGCCCGTGAGCTGCACGTACTTCTGCACTTCGTAGAGCTGCTTGGCGCGCACCGTGCCCAGCGGATGCTCCTGCGCCTCGACCTCGTTCTTCTTGAGCGCGCCGTACAGGCTGTTGAACGGCAGCGACACGGGCTTGGCGTCGAGCGCGGTGGCAAAGAGCTGGTAGGCCGCGGCGTCGGGCACGTACAGGCGCAGGTCGCGAAAGTCTTCGGGACGCTGCAGCGGCTTGCCCGAGGTCACCTGCCGCGCGCCGTAGTAGACCGACGCGACCATGCGGTTGCCGCTGCGCTCGTTGTAGCCCTTCATCAGGTCCGCGAGCAGCGGGCTCGCGAGGTACTTGCGCACGTGGTCCAGGTCCTTGAAGGCGAAGGGGTAGCTGCCCAGGCCCAGCGGCGGGTAGCCCTCGGCCAGCGTGGCCTGGCCGACGTAGGCGATCTGCATGGAATCGTTGGCGAGCATCAGCGCGTAGTCGCGCTCCTGCCCCAGCTTGGATGCGGCCACCACCTCGATCTTGATCTTGCCGTCGGACTGCTCGGCGATCTTGCGTGCCGCCAGTTCGGCCTGCTGGTGAAAGATGCTCGCGGGCTCGTAGATGTGGCCCCACTTGAACTGCTGCACTTGCGCGGAGGCAGTGACGGCGCACCCCATGGCAATGCACAAGGCTGTAGCCCGGCGCCACGACATCAAACATTTTTTCATCGGCAGTCCCTCACGGTGAGAAGGCCCGCCGGCACGGGTGCGCCAAAGCACGCGGCGGGTGTCGGGAACGCATCCCGGCCGCTGAATGTAAACATTTGCAACCAGAAGCCGGAGAGGGTTTGCCCGGTCACGCGGCAGTCATGGCCGCTGCCTAGGATCGCGGGCGCCCGACGCGCCCTCCTCCTTCTCTCTCACCGCACCTCATGTACCCCGGCGAACGACTCAACGGCTACAGCCACCTGTTCGGCCTGCTGCTCGCGCTGCCGGCGGCCGCGCTGCTGCTCGCCAAGACGCTGCCCACGGGCGACCCGGCGCGCATCGCGGGAGGCCTGGTGTTCTCGTTGTCGGCCGTCGCGCTGTACGCGGCCTCGACGCTCTTTCACAGCACGCGCGGCCGCAGCAAGCGCCTGTGGGAGCGCGCCGACCATTGCGCGATCTTTTTGCTCATCGCGGGCACCTACACGCCCTTCGCGCTCGTCACGCTGCAAGGCCCCTGGGGCTGGTTGCTGCTCGCGGCGATCTGGAGTGCCGCGTGCTTCGGCATCTGGCGCGAGCTGAAACCCGCCAGCGCCGGCGCAGAAAAGAAGCCCTCGCTGCCGCTGTACATCGGCATGGGCTGGCTCGGCGTGCTGGCCGCGGCGCCGCTCGCGGCAAAGCTGCACGCCACCGGGCTGGCGTGGCTGGTGGCGGGCGGCGTGCTCTACACGGTGGGCACGGTGTTCTATCGCAACCGGCTGGGGCTGCGCCACGCGCACGGTGCCTGGCACCTGTTCGTGCTGGCCGGCACCGCGAGCCACTACGTGGCCGTCGGCTGGTTCGTGCTCTGAGCCTTACAGCGGCTGCAGCTTCGCGGTCTTCATCATCCGTTCGGTCAGCTCGATCTCGCTCGCGAAGGCCTGCACGTAGGCCTCGGGCGTCGACGGGCTCACCTCGCTGCCCAGCTCGGTCAGCGCCGTGATCACCGCCGGCTGCTTCAGCGCCTGGCTGAACACTTCGTAGAGGCGTGCGGCGATGTTGTCGGGCGTGCCCGCCGGCACCGACACGCCGCCCCACGACGTGAGCTCCACACCGCGCAAGCCCAGCTCGGCCAGCGTCTGCACCTGCGGCAAGGCCGCGTTGCGCTTGGTGCCGGCCACGCCGAGCGCGCGCAGCTTGCCGCCCTGCACATGCGGAAACGCCACCGAGAAGATCGGCATGCCGAAGCTCACCTGGTTGCCCAGCACCGCGTTGACGAGTTCCGATGCACCCTTGTACGGCACGTGCGTGGCCTGCACGCCCGCCGCCTGCAGGAACAGCTCCACGCCCAGGTGCGAGGGCGTGCCGACGCCGCCCGAGGCGTAGTCGAGCTTGCCGGGGTTGGCTTTTGCACGCGCTACCAGCTCCTGCATCGTCTGGATGCCCGAGGCCGGGTTGACCACCAGCAGCACGTCGGAGGTGGTCAGCCGCATGATGTGGCGGAAGTCCTTCACGGCGTCGTAGCCGGGGTTCTGCTGCATGCGCATGTTGGCGGCCATGGGCGCGGCCGAGTAGATCCAGGTGTAGCCGTCGGGCGCAGCGCGCGCGACCTGGCGCGCGCCGATGTTGCCGGCCGCGCCGCCGCGGTTCTCGATGATGACCGGCTGGCCCAGCAAGGGACCGACCGCTTCCGCGAGGATGCGCGCGCCGTTGTCCGGGCCGGTGCCGGCGAGGTACGGCACGATCCACTTGACCGGGCGCGTCGGCCGCCAGGCGGAAGCGTTCGCTCCGGCTGCGCGCGCAATGGCCGGCAGCAGCGCGGAGGCAGCGATCGCGCCGCACAACGCGCGGCGATTAGCATGGAAGGTATTCATGGCTTGTCTTGTCTCCTGATTTTCTGCTTCGGTCTCAGGCCGCGTCGCCGATCAGTTCGCGCGCGATGATGTTCTTCTGGATCTCGCTCGTGCCCGTGAGCACGCGGTACATGCGCAGCATGCGGAACAAAAATTCCACGCGCCGCCCCTGCACGATGCCTTCGCCGCCATGGATCTGCACCGCCGCGTCGGCCACGCGAAACGCCGCCTCCGAGCAGAACAGCTTGGCCATCGAAGCCTCGGCGCGCGGGTCGCCGCCGGCATCGATCTGCCGCGCGGTCGACAGCATCAGCGCGCGTGCCGCGCACAGCTGCGTCGCCATGTCGGCCAGCGAATGCTGGATCGCCTGGAACTGTGCGATGGCGCGGCCGAACTGGCGGCGCGTGCGCGCGTAGTCGCGCGCGTCCTTCAGCGCCACCGTCGCCAGCCCCACCATGCCCGGGCAATGCAGCAGCCGGTTGACCGTGATGCGCCCCAGCGCCAGCGCCAGCCCCTTGCCGGGTTCGCCGATGAGGTTCGCGGCCGGCACGCGGCAGCCGGTGAGCACGATGTCGCCCGTGGTCGACTGGCCCGCCATGGTCTTGTAGCCAGCCTGCACCTCGACGCCCGGTTGCGTCAGGTCGACGAAGAAGGCCGTCACCTCGCGGCGCGCCGGATCGTCGGACGTGGACGCCATCAGCACCGCGAAGTCCGCAAACGGCGAGCCCGAGATGAAGCGCTTGCGCCCGTCGAGCACGTACACATCGCCCTCGCGCCGCGCCGTCGTCTGCACCGCGCCGGCATCGGAGCCGGCCTCGGCTTCGGTGAGCGCAAAGCAGATCGCTTTTTCGGCCTGCGCCACGGGACGGATGAAGTTCGCCATCTGCTCCGGCGTCGCGAACTTGGCGAGTGCACCCACACGCGGCGGCCCGCTGAGTTCGCCGAACACATGCGGCGCGAGCGGCGAGCCGCTCGAATAGATCGATTCCTTCACCAGCACATGGTCAAGCAGGGACAGGCCGAGCCCGCCCATGGCTGTGGGCAGCGTCATGCCGTAGAAGCCCATCGCGTGCGAGCGGCGCCAGACGTGGCGCAGCGTCTCTTTGTCGGGGCCGTGCTCGTGGTCGATGCCTTTCTCGCGCACGAGGTCGGCCAGCTCGCCGTTCAGAAAATCGCCGATGCGGGCGATCAGCTCGGCCGCGCGCGGCGAGCCCTCGAAGGGACCGTCGAACAGCGGCGCGCGGATGGCCGAAGCCTCGGTGGCTGCGGTCGGGGCGACGGAAGGTGTCAGCGTGGTGTCCATGTCGTTCTCTTTCAGTTGACGCGGCGCGCGTGGCCGGCCCAGTACGGCGTCTGGATCGCCTTGCGTGCGACCTTGCCGTTGGCGTTCTTCAGCAGCGAATCGACAAACTCGATGCGGCGCGGACGCTTGAAGCCCGCGAGCCGTGCGGCGCAGAAGTCGTCGAGCCCGGCCGTGTCGGGCGAGGCGCCCGGCTTCAGCACGATGTGCGCGGCCACCGCCTCGCCCCACTTGTCGTCGGGCACGCTGAACACGCAGGCCTCGGCCACCGCCGCGTGCTGGTACAGCACGGCCTCGACCTCCGACGGGTACACGTTGAAGCCGCCGCTGATGACCATGTCCTTCTTGCGATCGACGATGTAGATGTAGCCCTCGTCGTCGGCGCGCGCGAGGTCGCCCGTGTGATAGCGCCCATCTTTCAGCACCTCGGCCGTGAGCTCGGGCGCGCGCCAGTAGCCGGCGAACACGTCTTCGCCGCTCACCACGATCTCGCCCACTTCGCCGGGCGCGACCGGCCGGCCTTCGTCGTCGACGATCTCCACCAGCGACTCGAGAAACGGCCGGCCGCACGAGGCCAGCCGGTCGGGCATGGCGGCGCGCGCGAACAGGTGGTCTTCCACCGAGAGGCCGCACACGCCCGAGGTCGTCTCGCCCGCGCCGTAGCCCTGGGACAGCACGGGGCCGAACACGTCCATCGCCTGCATGATCCGCGCGGGCGCCATCGGCGCGGCGCCGTAGCCCAGGCGATGCAGGTCGGGCAGCGGCCGGTAGCGGCCCTGCAGCTCGGCCAGCAGCATGTTGATCATGGTGGGCACCATGAAGGTGTGGGTCACGCGCTCCTTCTTCATGTCGTCCAGGAAGCGCGCGGGCTCGAAGCCAGTGAACAGGCGGATCGTCGCGCCGCTGCACAGCGCCGGCACGATCTGCATGCCCGAGGCGTGCGTGATCGGGCCCACCAGCCCCAGCAGGTCGCCGGGGCGCATGCCCTCCGAACGCGAGAGGAACTTGCGCAGCTGGGCCAGCCGGTTGCCGAAGGTCTGCATCGCGGCCTTGAGCACGCCGCTGGAGCCCGAGGTGTAGTGCAGCACCGCCAGCTCGTCGGCGCGCACGCGCTCCGTGGTGAAGGCGTCGCTCGCGAGCGCCAGCTGGCCTTCGTACGAAGCGGGCGTGCCCTCGGCCGCATCGAGCAGCAGCAGCTTCGGGGCCGCGCCTTTCAGCAGCGGCAAGAAGGTCTCGGCGCGCGCGGCGGTGGTGACGATCAGCGTGGCCTCGCTGTTCGCGATGACCTCGGCCACTTCGACCGGCGCGAGCCGCGCGTTCATCGGCGCCTTCACCAGCGCGGCCTTGTAGCAGGCCAGCTCCAGCTCGACGATCTCGATGCAGTTGGGCAGGTACACGCCCACGCGGTCGGCGCGTTGCAGGCCGAGCCCGCGCAGGGCATTGGCCAGGCGGTTCGCGCGCCGGTCGAGCTGTTCGTAGGTGCAGGCGCGCTGCGGCGTGGTCACGGCGATCTGCCGCGCATGCAGACGGGCGGCGCGGGATGCGAGTTCGCCAACGTTGGCGATCTCGGGCGAGAGTGAGGGCAAGTTGTCTCCTTGTGGCAGGTGCCTGTGCACCTTCGGGAGAACTGTCGCAGGCAACGCCGCTACACAACAAATACCGATTGCTGATGCGCGGCCATCACAAAAGATGATGGCCCCGCCGCGCGATCCTCCCGCCTGCTATGGCTGGGGCTTGCCGTCGCCCAGGAACTGCGCGTCCCATCGGCCCGAGGCGATCATCGATCGCGCGTCGTCGGCCAGCGCCTGCATCACGACCTGCGTGGCCGCATCGGGCGCCTTGCCGGCCGGCGTGGCCAGGTGGTACGTGCGCAGCAACTCGGGCTCCACGATGCGTGCGATCAACCAGTTCGGCTGCTCGCCCGGTCCGTCCGAGAGCGCGCAGGCGGGCGAAACGGTGAAGCCCGCGCCCGCGAGGTAGAGCGAGCGCAGCACGCGCGCCGAATCGTGCTCGTGCACCACGTTGAGTTCCACGCCCACGGCCTCGGCCGCCGCCTCCACGCGCTGGCGGATGCTGAAGCGGCGCGACTGCAGCACCAGCGGCAGGCCCGCGGCGCGCGCGAAAGGCACCGTGGGACGCACGGGCGCGCCCTTCTTCGCGCGCCCACCCTTCGCACTTTTTCCGAGCAGCGCCGCCACCTCGCCCTTCGCATCGAAGCCGCAGAGGAACATGCCTTCGCGCACGAAGGGACGCACATCGAGCCCTTCAACGCTCGCGGTGTCGACCAGCAGGCCGATGTCGGCGCGGCGATCGACCATCGCCTTGCGCACCATCAGGCTCAGGTCGTCGATCACGAACACGCGGATGCGCGGGTGCGACTGCTTCAGCCGCGCCAGCACCGGCCCGAGCAGCAGCGAGGCCAGCAGGAACGGCACCGCCACCGTGACCGAGCCCTCAGGCCCGTCGGGCGTGCGCTGCAGCCGCTCGCGCATCGCTGCGGCATCCGACAGCAGGCGCCGCGCGTCCTGGTACAGCTGCAGCCCCGCGGCCGTCGGCGTGACGCCCACGTGCGAGCGGTCGAACAGCTGCGTGCCGAGTTCGGCCTCGAGCTTCTTGATCTGCGCGGTCAGCGCGGGCTGCGCCACGTACAGCGACGCGGCGGCACGCGACAGGCTGCCGGCTTCGAGCACCGCGATGAAATAGCGAAGAGACCTCAGGTCCATGGGGCGGCAGGGGAAAAGATGGGGGCGCCCATTGTGGCCCCGTCGCCGACTCAGCCCGCGAGCGCCTTCACCGCGATGCGCGTGGCCGAGGCGACCACGTCGTTGCGGCCCTTCGCGTCCTTGTCGGGGAAGGTCAGGTAGACCGAGAGCACCAGCGGCGCGCCCGACGGCGGCCACAGCACGCCGACGTCGTTGGTGGTGCCGTACGAGCCAGCGCCGGTCTTGTCGCCCACACGCCAGCCGGCGGGCACGCCGGCCAGGAAGCGCTCGGTGCTCGTGGTGTTGCCGAGCAGCCATTCGCGCATCTGCTCACGCTGCGGCGCGCCGAGCGCGTCGCCCAGCGCGAGCCGCTGCACGCTGTCGGACATCGCTGTGGGCGTGGTCGTGTCGCGCGGGTCGCCGGGGATGGCCGTGTTGAGTTCGGGCTCGGTGCGGTCGAGGCGGAAGGTGGTGTCGCCGATGCGCCGCGCAAACGCGGTGACGGCGGCCGGCCCGCCCAGCACCTTCAGCAGCAGGTTGGCGGCGGCGTTGTCGCTGTACTGCATGGTGGCGGCGCACATCTCGTTCACGGTCATGCCGGTGGCGAGGTGTTTCTCGGCGACCGGCGAGTGCGACACCAGGTCGCCCTTGCCGACGCTGATGCGGCGCCCGAGCAGGCTGGCGTCGGTCGTGCTGCGCTCGAGCACCGCCGCGGCGAGCATCAGCTTGAAGGTGCTGCACAGCGGAAAACGCTCGTGCGCGCGGTGTTGCAGGCGCACGCCGCTGCCGGTGTGAAAGCCGGCCACGCCAAGCCGGCCGCCGCAGGCACGCTCGAGTTCGGCGAGCTGTGCGCCGGCCTCGGCTTGCGCGCCCTTCTGCGGCCAGGCGCTGCAGGCGCCTGCGAGCGGGGTCGCGGCGACGGCGAGTAACAGGGTGCGGCGCTGGATGAGGGTGTTCATTGGTTGGTGTCTTTCGTTCGCGAGTGAATGGAATGAAAGGCATCGTAGGAGCGCAGCCGCCAAGCTTCCAGCGCCCGGTCTGCGCACGGCGTCCCGGGTGTATCAGGTGTAACGCCGCGCAATCATTCAACCTTCGGGTTGAATTTTGTCGAGCATCGATCTATATTCAACTTTATGGTTGAACTTGAAATCGAAGACGAACGGCTCGACGCCGTGTTCCACGCCCTGGCCGACAGCACGCGGCGCACCATGCTGCAGCTGCTCGCGCAGGGCGAATGCAGCGTGGGCGAGCTGGGTGCGCCGTTTCGCATGTCGTTCGCGGGCGCCTCCAAGCACGTGAAGACGCTGGAGCGCGCGGGGCTGGTGTCGCGCACCGTGCAGGGCCGCGCGCACGTGTGCCGGCTCGAACCGGCGGCGCTCGCCACGGCCGATGCGTGGCTGCGCGCGTACGAAGTCTTCTGGAACCACCGCCTGGACGCTCTGGCGCAGGCACTGCAGCGCGAGGCCGACCACAACGGCCGCGGCTGCGCATGACCCCCTTCTCCCTCGTCATTCACCCAAGGAGCACCAACTCATGACCATGACCCTGAAACACAGCCTGGGCACGCAGACCGAGCCCGGCACCCTGCGCATCGAGCGCACCCTGCCCGCGCCCGTCGAGCGCGTGTGGACCTACCTCGTCGATCCCGAGAAGCGCCGCACCTGGCTGGCCGGCGGCACCATGGCGCAGGCCCCGGGCGCGGTGTTCGAACTGCGCTTCCAGCACACCGAGCTGTCAGGCGAAGTCGCGCCCGAGCGCTTCGCGGCGTACCGCAAGACCCACGTGCAGAACTCGCGCGTGCTGCGCATCGAAGCACCGACCCTGCTGGTCATCAGCTGGGGCAACGAACACGAAGACGCGTCCGAGGTCACCTTCGAACTGTCGCCGCAGGGCGAGCAGGCCACGCACCTGGTGCTCACGCACCGCCGGTTGCCCGACCGCAAGGAAACGCTGAGTGTGGCCAGCGGCTGGCACGCGCACCTGGGCGTGCTCGACGAGGTGCTGCACGGGCAAAAGCCGCAGGGCTTCTGGACGCTGCTGGACGCCGCCGAGGCGGCCTACGCAACGCACATCCGCTGAATGAAGACCGTCGGGCCTTGTCAGGCCCGGCGGGCCTGCTCCGAAGGCTCGCGGCAGGGCTGCACGCGCACCGCGCGACTGATCACCTGCCGCTGCTCGCGCGCGCCCTTGAGCATGCGCTCGGCCTCGCGCTTCCCATGCGGCACCGGTGCGCCCTCGCCCATTTCCGACACGGCCACGAACACCGTCCGGCCGCCTTCGAGCACCGCCTGCGTCTTCGGCTGCGACTTGCCCGCGTACAGCGGCGCGTCGTCGATGTAGGCCTCGAGCGAGTGCGCGCCCGGCGCCACGCACAGGCGCGTGAAGCCGTTGGGCATCAGCGCGGCATGGAACTCGCCGTCGACATACACGTGCGCGGGGCCCGTGCTGGGGCTGGCCGTGGCGCTGCGGAAGAAAACCACCTGGGCCAGCTCCGGCACCACGGCAGGCGCGGGCCGGTACACGGCGCCCTTGCGCGAAGCCGGGGCGCGCACCGCGGCGGGTGCGGCCATGAGCATCGGCTCGGAGGGCGGAGGCAACGGCGGCAGCGGCGCGGACGCCGTGACCGCGACGGGGCCGCAGCCCGCGGCCACCATCGACAGCGAGAGCACCCAGCGTCCCGGCCGCATGCGCTGGTGAAAGGAAAAGAATCGGGACAAAGACATGAAACGCTCCAGACGCTTCCGCCAAAGGAAGCGCCGTTCAAGAAATAGAAACGAAGAAAAAATGAAAGCCGTGAACCCCACGGCAACGCGCGACAGCCGCACCAGGCGGCTGTCGCGTCTTGGGCGGCGCGGGGGGTCGCGCCGCCTTGCGGGCCTGCAGGCTCGCTTAGAGGATGGTCACGTGAACCTTGTCCTCGACCAGCAGCTCGGCCGTGCCGGCGAGGTTGCTGTAGACCTGGTACGTCACACCGCTCACCGTGGCGTTGCCGCCCTGCGTCCAGCCGTCGTCGCCGGCCGTGCCGCCGAGCAGGTCGACGTCGCCGTTGGCGCCATTGACCAGCATCTGCACCTTGCCGTCGGCCGTGACCATGTCACGCGCACCGCCGGCCAGCACGTCAGCCGCGCTCAGCGCCAGCGTGTTGCCGCCTGCGCCGAGGTCGAACTTCTCGAAGCCCTGCACCTTCGCCAGGCCGAGGGCCGACAGGTCGATGTGCATCGACTTGCCATCCATCACCAGGGTGTCGATGCCCAGGCCGCCGTCGATGCGCTCGAAGTCGCCGCTCAGGATGCGAACGGTGTCGTCGCCCACGCCGCCGTGCGCCACGTCGCCCGTGCCGACGTTCGAAAGAACGTCGTTGCCGGCGCCCCCTGCCAGTCGGTCTGCGTAGCCGAGTCTCGCGATGATCGCGTCGTCGCTCTCGGTGAACGCCTGCGTCGCGTGGCTGAGCACGTCGGTGCCGTAGCCCGAATGCGCGTCCACCGTCACCGCATCGACCTCGAGGCCGGTGCTGCTGAAGGTGCTGGCCGCCGTGTTCTGCAACGTGACCGCCACACCCTGCTGCACCAGCAGTTCGGCGCCGAAGCCCGAGTGCGCATACACCTCGTAGACCACGCCCGAGACCGTCACGTTGGCGCCCTTGACCCAGTCGCCCGGGTCGGTGCCGCCGGACAGCAGGTCGCTCAGCGTCACCGCATCACCGGCATTGCCCTTGACCATCATCTGCACGCGGCCGTTGGCCACGAACTGGTCGACCGCGCCGTTTTCCATCACGTCGCCCAGCGACAGCTTGAGCGTGTTGTTGCCCGTGCCGGTGGGGGTGTCGTCGTCGGTGATGCTGCCGCTGGCGATGGGGCCCTGGATCGCGCCCACGTTGTCGCTGAGCACCGCGCCCGAGGCTGCGGGCGGCGTGAAGTCGGTGGTCAGCACGAACTCGGCCGAAGGCGCGCTCGTGTTGCCGGCCTTGTCGGTGGCGGTGACCACCACGCCGGGAATGGCGTCCACGATCACGTTCAGCGGATCGCTCGGGCCGCTGGAATTGCCGGCGGCGTCGGTCACCTCGGTGGTGAACGCATGGTCGCCACTGGGCAGCGGCTTGCTGGGCGTGAAGCTCCAGTTGCCGTCGGGCGCAACCAGCGCTTCGCCGATCTTCTCGCCGTTGTCGTACACGGTCACGGTCGCGCCCGGCTCGGCCTTGCCGCTGAAGGTCGGACGGTCGTCGTCGGTGGTCATGCCTTCGGTGAGCTTGCCCACGGTGCCGCCGACGTCGTCGGTGACGTCGAAGTCGGTGACCTGGCCCGGCGCCGTGGCGTCCACCACGAAGTGCCACACGCCGGTGGGCTTGCTGGTCTGGCCCACGGTGCTGGTGGCCGTGGCGGTGATGTCGTGCCGGCCGTCGGCCAGCGCGGTCTCGGGCGTGAAGCTCCACTTGCCCGTGGCGTCGGCCACGACCTGGCCCAGCAGCGCCGTGCCGTCGTACACCTTCACGGTGGCGCCGGCCTGCGCGGTACCGATGATGGTCGGCCGGGCGTCGTCGGTGAGCTCACCCTTTTGCAGCATGCCCGTGCTCGGGCCCACGTCGTCCTGCACGTTCTGGATCACGGGCGCCGGCGGCGTCGCCAGGTCGACCGTCACGTCGTAGGGTGCGCTCGGCACGGTCTTGTTGCCGGCCGGGTCCATTTCGACGGCGGTGAATTCGTTGGGGCCCGACAGCAGCGCCTTGTCGACCTGCAGCGACCAGTTGCCTTCTGCGTCGACGGTGGCGCGACCGATTTCGCGCTCGCCCGTGATGTCCTTGACGCTCACGATGACGGTGTCGCCGGCCGTGCCGGTGCCGCTGACCACGGGGTGGCTGTCGTCGGTGATTCCGCCCGAGGCGATGTGGCCCGTGATGGCGCCCACGTCGTCGGCCACGCCGGTGATGGCCAGCTTGCTGACGTCGGGCGGCGTGATGTCGACCACGAAGTCGAACGGGTCGGAGGGCTTGCTCTCGTTGCCGGCCGGGTCGCGCTCGACGATGACGATGGAGTGATCGCCTTCTTCCAGCGCTTCAGGCGGAATGAAGCTCCAGTTGCCGTCTTCGTCCACTTCGACGGTGCCGATTTCGGTGCCGTTGTCTTCGATGACGATGGTGCCGCCAGGCTCGCCCTTGCCGTGCAGTTCAGGCTGGCGGTCGTCGGTGACGCCGCCCGGGGGAATGTCGCCGATGATCTCGCCGACGTTGTCGATGGCGCCGCCCACTTCAGGCTGGGTCGGCGCGCTCAGGTCCACATCGAACTCGAACGGCTTCGACGGCAGGCTCTCGTTGCCCGCCGTGTCGCTCTCGGTGATGGTGATGGAGTGGCCGCCTTCGATCAGGTCGGACGGCGGCGTGAAGGTCCATGTGCCGTCGTCGCCCACCTGGACGCTGCCCAGCAGCGTCTCGTCGTCGTACACGTTGATGGTGTTGCCGGGGGTGCCTTCACCCTTGAACTCGGGACGCTGATCGTCCGTGGCGCCGCCCGGAGGCACGCTGCCGGTGACGGTGCCGACGTCGTCGATGACGTCGCCGATGCCCTGGCCGTTCCAGCCCGGTGCGGGCGGGGCCTTGGTGTCGACTTCGAACACGAGCGGGTCGGAGGGCTGGCTTTCGCGGCCGCCGGCGTCGCTTTCGGTGATGGTGATCGAATGCTTGCCTTCATCCAGGTCCTTGGAAGGCGTGAGCTCCCAGTTGCCGTTCGGGTCCACGACGACCTTGCCGATTTCGGTGCCGTCGTCGTAGATCGTGATGGTGTTGCCGGGCGTGGCGCCAGTGCCCGAGAAATCGGGGCGCGTGTCGTCGGTCTTGCCGTTGTGCGGGATCGGGCCCGTCACCTTGCCGACGTCGTCGTACGCGCTCAGGCTGTCGAAGCCGGGCTTGCCGGGAGGCTGCGGCTCGGGGGCCACGGGTCCGACGAATCCGGGATCGCCGTCGCTGCCGCTGCTGGCGGCGATCAGGCCCATGCCCAGCGCGGCCAGGCCGCCGGTGATCAGCAGCGGGAACATGCCGCCGAGGAAGTCGTTGCCGGCGCCGGCTTCGGCACCCGCCAGGTACGGCACACCGGAGCCGAGCGAATCACCGCCCAGCGCCACGGCCGTCGACTGGCCTTCGGTCAGCGAGAAGACCTCGCTCGTGGCGTCGGTGCCGGTGTACGCATACAGCTGGCCGTCCTCGGCCACGCCGTACAGGCCCACGGGCTCGGACTGCGCGTAGTAGCCCTCGAGCACCAGGCTCGGGCTGGTCTCGCCTTCGAGCGTGATGTGCAGGTCCGCACCCACGCGGGTGAGGGTCACGTTCTCGGGCGCAAAGCCGTCTTCGTCCTTGAGCAGGTACTTGGCACCCTTCTGGACCTTGATCTTCAGCGGCGCCTTGCCGGTCGCTGCGGCGTCCACCGTGTGATCGATGTTCCTGCCGTTGCTGTTGACGACGACCTTCGTCTTCTTCTTCGTTGCCATGGGTTTCCTGTGCTCGCTGGGTAAAAAAATGGGACCGGATCGACGCGCACGCACGCAGCGCCAGATCACACGGTTCGGGGGATAGAGCACTCTAGGAAGAACACCCGGGCGGGACCATCGGACGAGTCTGAAACCCAGAGCCGCACCACTAGGCCAAGGGCGAAACTGTGAACAAAGCCCCTTGCGGCGGGCACAAAAGTAGAAAGCCCCGGCGAGTCGGGGACTCGCCGGGGCTTAGAAAAAGAAGACAGCGCCGCAGCGCGCGGCTCACTCGGGCTCGATGCCCGCCGCACGGATCACGCGGCCCCACTTCTGCGATTCGGCAGCCTGGAACTGCGCCAGCGCCTCGGGCGTGCCGGTGGCAGCTTCGCCGCTGGAGATGGCCTGGTAGGCAACGATGGCCGGCGAGGCCGACACCTTGTTCAGCATCTCGTTGAGCTTGCGCGTGACGGCCGCGGGCGCGCCCGGCGGCAGGTAGACGGCCGTCCAGTACGACATGTCGTAGCCCTTCACGCCAGCCTCGGCCACGGTCGGCAGCGCGGGCACGGCAGCCAGGCGCTTGTCGCCGCTCACGGCCAGTGCGCGCAGCTTGCCGCTCTTGACGTGCGGCAGCGCCGTGGGCGCGTCGGCGAACATGAAGTCGACCTGCCCGCCCAGCAGGTCGGTGATGGCCATCGGGTTGCTCTTGTAGGGCACGTTCACCATGTCGATGCCGGCCATCTGCTTGAGCAGCTCGCTCGCCACGCGGCTGGACGAACTGCCGCTGCCGAAGTTGAGCTTGCCCGGCGACTTCTTCGCCGCCGCCACGAGGTCGGCCACCGACTTGATCTGCGACTCTGCGCCCACCAGCAGCAGCATGTGGCCCTTGGACAGCAGGCCGACCGGCGTGAAGTCTTTCACCGGGTCGTAGGGCAGCTTCTTGTACAGGTGCTCGTTGGCGGCGTGCGTGGTGTTGGTGGTCATGAGCAGCGTGTAGCCGTCGGGCGCGGCTTTGGCGACGTACTGCGCGGCCAGGAAACCGCTGGCGCCGGCCCGGTTTTCCACGATCACCGGCACCTTGTACTCGGCGGTCAGGGCCTGCGCGAAGCTGCGCGCCTGCTGGTCGGTGCCGCTGCCGGCCGCGAAGGGCACGACGACGGTGAGCGGCTTGGCGGGATAGTCCTGCGCATGGGCAGGCGCTGACGCTGCTGCAGCCGCGAAGGCCAGGACCGCGCCGAGGCGGAAGATGGAAGTGCGCATGAAGTTGTCTCCGGTGGTCTGTCGTTCTTAGAAAAGGAAATGGGTGCGGTCGCTCAAGCCCCGTCGCACTGCGGCACCGGCGGCGCACCGAGCGCCGCGTTGTGCTCGCCCAGCCGCGGCGCGACCGCGCGGTGCGCGGGGCGCACGCCGTCGATGGACATCGGCAGCGCGGTCAGTCGGAAGTCTTCGCCCGGCACGGGTTGCAGCATGCCGAGCGCCTCGACCTGCGGATGCGCGACGGCCTCGGGCACGGTGTGCACCGGCGCGCAAGGCACGCCGGCCGCGGTGAAGCGCGCCATCCAGTCGGCGCGGGGGTGCGCGCGCAGCAGCGGGCCGATCTGCTCGAACAGCGCCGCCTTGTGCTGCAGCCGCTGGCGGTTGCTCGCAAAGCGCGCGTCGGTGGTCCAGTCGTCGCGCCCGAGTTCGTGCGCGAACTTGGCGAAGAGCCGGTCGTTGCCGCAGCAGATCAGCAGCGGCGCATCGGCGGTGTCGAAAGATTCGTAGGGCACGAAGCCCGGATGGCCCGAGCGGTGGCGATCAGGCAGCCGGCCTTCGTTAACGTAGGCATCGGCCTTCTGCCCCGTCCAGACCAGCGCGGTCTCGAGCAGCGAGGTGCTCACCACGCCGCCCCGGCCCGTGAGATGGCGGCGCTGCAGCAACGCCAGCGCGCCGATCACGGCCCACATGCCGGTGCCCTGGTCGCAGACCGAGGCGCCGGTGCGCATCGGCGGATCGTCGGGCCCGCCGTTGATGCTCGACAGCCCGCTGAAGGCTTGGATCAGCGGCTCGTAGCCCGGCTGCATGCGCAGCGGGCCGGTGTGGCCGAAGGCCGAGATCTCGCAGTAGATGAGCCGCGGATGGCGCGCGCACAGCGACGGGCCGTCGATGCCCATCGACTGCGTGACGCCGGGGCGCAGGTTGTGGATGAGGATGTCAGCGCCGGCCGCGAGCACCTCGAAGGCCGCCATGCCTTCGTCGCTCTTCAGGTCGATGGCGACCGAGCGCTTGCCGCGGTTGAACACGTGGAAGTTGAGCGCGTCGCCGTGGCGGAACGCCGGGCCCATGTGGCGCGCGTCGTCGCCGCCTTCGACGCGTTCGAGCTTCACCACATCGGCGCCGAGGTCGGCCAGGATCGCGCCCGCGAAGGGCCCCGCCAGCACCTGCCCGAGTTCGAGCACCCGGATGCCTTCCAGAATTTTGCTGTCCATGTCACGGGGGCTCGGGGGCCCCTTGTCTCCATTGTCTTGAGTCCTCCAGTCTGGGTGCCGCACATTGATCTGTGAAGGACAATATTCCTATATCTGTGATAACTTGAGTGGATCAATCCACCGCCACCCGAGGAGCCGCGCCCGTGCGAGTCGACATCACGCTGCAGCAACTCGAGGCCTTCGTCGAAGTCGCGAAGACCACCAACTTCCGCGCCGCCGCGCAGGCGCTGCATGTGTCGCAGCCGGCGCTGAGCCGCACGGTGCGCATCGTCGAAGAGCTGGTGGGCGCGCGCCTGTTCGACCGCGACACGCGGCATGTGGAGCTCACGCCGGCCGGGCGCGAGCTGCTGCCGATTGCGCTGCGCATCCTGGAGAACTTCAACAGCTCGTTCAGCGAGCTATCGCAGTTTCTGGAAGGCCGCAGCGGGCACCTGACCATCGCGGCGCTGCCCTCGACCGGCGTGGCACTGCTGCCCGGCGCCATCGCCGAGTTTCGCGAGCAGCATCCGCAGGTGCAGTTCTCGCTGATCGAAGGGCCGGCCGACGCGGTGCGCGCCGCGGTCGACGAAGGCCGTGCCGACTTCGGCCTCAGCGTGCGCCCGGCCCCGCACGAGCCCCTGCTCTACCGGCACCTGCGCGACGACCCCTTCGTGCTGCTGTGCCGGCGCGACGACCCGCTGGCCGCGCGCGCCTCGGTATCGTGGTCGGTGTTCGCGACGCGGCCCTTCATTGCGAGCAGCTTCCAGAGCAGCATCCGGCCGATCACCGACGCCGCCTTTCTGCAGCGCGGCCTGCAGGTGCAGCCCGCGCTCGAATACCCGAGCGTGGCCGTGGCCGGTGCGCTCGTCGCGGCCGGGCTGGGGCTCACCGCCCTGCCCCGGCTCGCGCTGCAGCTGTCGCAGAACGACGAACTCACCACCGTGCCGCTGCAGCGTCCGGTGATGTCGCGGCCCATCGGGCTGGTCACGCGCGCCGGGCGCTCGCCCTCGCCGGTCGGCCGCGCATTCATGGACCTGCTGCACCGCCGGGAATCGCCCCCACGCTGACTCCGGCGCGCCAGCTGCGGCATCATCGACGCCATGCACAGCACGCCCCCGTATCCCCTGGTCATCGTCAAGGTCGGTGACACCCATGACGCGCTGCGCGAAGGCCGCGGCGACTTCGAACACTGGATCGCCGACGGCCTCGGCACGCAGACCCTGCCCCTTGTCGTGGTCGACCCGCGCCGCGGCGACACGCTGCCCGCGCCCGGCCAGGTGGCCGGCGTGGTCGTCACCGGCTCGCACGCGATGGTGTCGCACCGCGAGCCCTGGAGCGAAACCACGGCCGCCTGGCTCGCCGAACTGGTCGCACGCGACACGCCCGTGCTCGGCATCTGCTACGGCCACCAGCTGCTGGCGCATGCGCTCGGCGGCGAGGCCGGCCATCACCCGCAAGGCCCCGAGGTCGGCACGGTCACCGTGACGCTCGACGCAGCTGCCGCCGGCGACGCGCTGCTCGGCGATCTGCCCGCGCAGTTCCCGGCGCAGGCGATCCACTGGCAGAGCGCGCTGCGCCTGCCCGAAGGCGCGGTGCGGCTGGCCCACAGCGCGCATGAGCCGGTTCATGCCTTCCGCGTGGGCGCGCAAGCCTGGGGCCTGCAGTTCCACCCCGAGTTCGACGACGAGACCATGGGCGGCTACATCGACCTGCTGGCCCGCGACCTCGCCGCGGACGGCCTCGATGCCGCGGCGCTGCGCGACGGCGTGCGCCCCACGGGCGCGGCGGCGGGCCTGCTCGGGCGCTTTGCGCGGATCGTGGAGGCCAAGGCCCAGGCGCAGCAACCAGGCGCCTGACACCGCCGACGGACGTCGGACCGCGACTACAAAAAGCGGGCCGCGCTTGGGTTAAGGTGCGATTCCTTTCGCTGCTTTCCCCACCCCATGACCACGCCTTCGCCCACGCCGGCCCGCAAGCACTTCTCGATGATCCGCGGCTTTCACCTGGCCGACGTGTTCACGCTCGGCAACGCGGCCTGCGGCGTCGGGGCGGTGTTCTTCGCGATGGCCTTCATGCGCAGCCAGTCGCTTGCGCACTTCTACTGGGCCGCGGCGCTCGCCCCGGCGGCCTTCATCTTCGACGTGCTCGACGGCCGCATCGCGCGCTGGCGCCAGACCAACTCCGCGCTCGGTCGCGAACTCGATTCGCTGGCCGACGTGATCTCGTTCGGCGTGCTCCCCGCCGCACTGGCCTTCGCGGCTGGCCTGGACGGCGGCTGGGACTGCGCGGTGCTCATCTACTTCGTCGGCTGCGGCGTGAGCCGGCTCGCGCGCTACAACGTGACGGCCGAGGCACTCTCGGCTGGTGCCGACAAGGTGAAGTACTTCGAAGGCACGCCGATCCCGACCAGCGTCGTGCTCGTGGGCGTGCTGGCCTACGCGGCCTCGAAGGGCGCCATCGGTGCCAACGTGTGGGGCGGCGCCTGGACGCTCGGCCCGTGGCAGCTGCATCCGCTGGTGCTGCTGTTCGCGCTCTCGGGCACGCTGATGATCAGCAAGACGCTCCGCATTCCGAAGTTCTGACGAGCCCCGTCCTCAACGCACCAAGGAGACCTCGCATGACCATGAAGCTGTATTTCGACCCACGCAGCCGTGCGCAGGTCGCCAAGTGGATGCTCGACGAGGCCGAAGTCGACTACGAGATCGTGCCCACCCTCATCAAGGAGGGCGCCCACAAGCGCCCCGAGTTCCTGAAGATCAACCCCGCCGGCAAGCTGCCCGCGCTGGTCGACGGCCGCACGCGCATTTTCGAGAACGCGGCCATCTGCATGTACATCGCCGAGAAGTACCCCGGCAAGCGCCTGGCACCGGCCGTGGGCACGCCCGAGCGCGGGCGCTACCTGTCGCTCATGGTCTATTCGACCGCGCAGCTCGAGCCCTCGATGGGCGACAGCCTGCTGAAGATCAAGAGCAACAACAGCGCGCGCGGCTGGACCGATTTCGAACACGCCAAGGACGCCGTCGAACGCGAGCTCGGCGACGGCCCCTACCTGTTCGGCGCGCAGTTCACGGCGGCCGACGTGATGATCGGTTCGATGCTCATCTGGCACCGCGCCTTCGGCGGCCGCACCAACCGCCCCAAGCTCGACGCGTACATCCACCGGCTGCAGGCGCGGCCGAAGGGCATGAAGTTCGGCTGAGGCGGGCGGCAGCAACACACGTTGCCTCGCCGCGCCTCGCTGTCATGGCGGTTGCGGCGAGTCGGGCGTCAGCTGAGGCAGCACGCGGCGGATTTCGTGCCGCATGGCCTGCGCCAGTTCATCGACACGCGAACGCGGCAAGCGGCTCTTGGGCCCGATGATGCTCATGGCGGCGTTGCCGCACGAGCCCATGCGGAACTGAAGCCCCACGCCGGCCACGCCGCCGGCATGGATATGAGAGTGGCCACGCTGCCGGGTCTGCGAAACCCACCGTTGCAGCTTCGGCAGCCCCACGTCATGGTCCGCATACTCGTCCCGGTGGCGCGCGTAGTGATGCACCAGCGCCTCGTCCGAGAGCGTGGCCAGCAGTGCAATGCTGGCCACGCCCAGGCCCAACAGGCGTGTGCCGCCCACGTTCAGCGCAAACGAGCGCACCGGGTGCACGCCTTCTTCCAGGTGAACGCAGTAGCTGCTGTCGCCCGAGCGCACCACCAGGAAGACGCTGTCACCTGACAGGCGCACCAGGGTCTTCATCACGGGGCGGCATGCCTGCGTCAGCGGCGAGCGCTCCATGCACGTCGCCCCCAGCGCCATCGCCTCGATGCCCAGGTGGTAGAGGCCGCTGTCTGCGTCCTTTGAAACGAGCCCTTGCTGTTCGAGACTGGACACGATGCGCCAGGCGGTCGTGCGGTCCAGGCCGGTCCGCTGGACCAACTCGCGCAACGCCGTCCCTGACGCGTGTCCAGCCGCAATCCAGCGCAGCAGCGCGGTCGCGCGGTCGATGCTCTGGGCACCTGGAATGGCTCGTGTCTGGGTCATGGTGTGCACATTATGCGCAACCCGGCGACTAGTGTTTGCGCCGCCGCAACGCCTCCTTTTGAATCCACATGTCGCTCTTTGCGCAACCGCGCGAAGAACGAATTGGCGTTCAAACACAAAGGAGACAAGGCATGCATTCATCATTTCGACGTCGGCTGCTTCTGGCGCTGGCCGCGACGCTCGCGGGCTGGGGCGCCACCTGCGCCGCAGCGGATTTTCCGACCCACCCTGTCACGCTGGTCGTTCCCTTCCCGGCGGGCGGTGCCACCGATTCCCTGGTGCGGCACGTCGCCGACCGCGCCGGCCGCGAACTGGGGCAGCCCGTGATCGTCGAGAACAAGCCGGGCGCGGCGGGCGTGCTCGGGGCCAACCAGCTGGTTCGCTCCGCGCCGGACGGCTACACGCTGTCCATCCTCCCCGAATCGGTCTTTCGCCTGCCGCATCTGCAGAAGACGCAGTTCGACCCCTTGAAGGACTTCAGCTACGTGATTCACTTGTCCGGCTACGCGCTGGGCATCGCGACGTCGAGCACCTCGCCCTGGCACGACTGGCAGGCGATGGTCGCCGACGCCAAGAAGCGCCCCGGCCAGATCAGCTACGGCACGACCGGCGTCAACGGCACCATGCATGTCACGGTGGAGGAAATGGCCCAACGCCAAGGCATCCGGTTGAACCATGTCCCCTACAAGGGCGAATCGGAAATCATCGCGGCGCTGCTGGGCGGACATATCGACCTGGCGGTCACGGCCGGATCGATCGGCCCCATGGTCGACGATGGCAAGGCGCGCGTGCTGGTCGTATGGACCGCCAAGCGCGTGCCGCGCTGGCCGGCCGTTCCCACGCTGCGCGATCTGGGCCTGGACATGGTGGCCAACTCGCCCTTCGGCATCGCCGGCCCCAAGGGCATGCCGCCCGCTGTCGTGAAGACCCTGCACGACGCATTCCGCAAGGCGCTCGAAGACCCGAACACCCAGAAGTTGCTCGAGCGCCTGAACCAGGACAACGCCTACCTCGACAGCGAGGGCTACGCCGCCTTCGCCCGCGAGCGCTTCGAAGCGGCCCGCAAGCAGGTCGCACGCATGAACCCGGCGACCAACCCATGAGCGCAGCAGCCATGCACTACGAGTCCGTCTTCCGCCCGCGCCTCTTCGAAGGCAAGGTCGTCGTCGTCACCGGCGGCGGCAGCGGCATCGGCCGCTGCACCGCTCACGAACTGGCCAGCCTGGGCGCGAGCCTGGCGCTGGTCGGCCGCACCGAGAGCAAGCTCCAGGCGGTGCGCGAGGAGATCGCGGCCCTGGTGCCCGACGCGACTGCGCGCATCAGCACGCATGCCTGCGACATCCGCGACGAAGCCACGGTGCGCGACACGGTGACCGCCGTGCTGGCGCAGCACGGCCGCATCGACGGTCTTTTCAACAATGCCGGCGGGCAGTTCCCCTCGCACCTGCGCGACATCACGCAGAAAGGCTGGGAAACGGTGCTGCGCAACAACCTCACAGGCGGCTTCCTGATGGCCCGCGAATGCTTCACGCAGTGGATGGAGACGCATGGCGGCGCCATCGTCAACATCATCGCGGACATGTGGAACGGCATGCCCGGCCTGGGCCATTCGGGTGCGGCGCGCGCGGGCATGCTGTCGTTCACCGAAACCGCGGCTTGCGAATGGGCCGCGGCCGGCGTGCGCGTCAACGCCGTCGCACCGGGCTGGATCGCTTCCGGCGGGCTCGACAGCTACGACGCGGCCTTCAAGGAACGCATCAAGGCCCTCAGCCGCAAGGTGCCGATGCAGCGCCTGGGCACCGAGGCCGAGGTGGCGGCGGCCGTGTGCTTCCTGCTGTCGGAGGCGGCCGCCTTCATCACCGGATCGACCTTGCGCGTGGACGGCGGCGTGCCGAACGCACGCCACACCTGGACGCTGGCCGCTCATCGCAACGCCAAGCCCTACAACGGCTTTCCGCTCTACCAGAGCCCGGCCTTCCTGGACGAGGAGGCCTGAGCATGTTGCAGCCGCCCAACCCGCGCTACTACAGCGCCGACCACGAGACCTTCCGCGCGACCGTGCGCCGCTTCTTCGACACCGAGGTCGCGCCCCATGCCACCGCCTGGGACGAGGCCGAGGGCTTTCCGCGCGAGCTCTACCGCAAGGCGGCCGACGCCGGCCTGCTGCAACTGGGCTTTCCCGAAGCCTACGGCGGCGTTCCCTGCGATGCGTTCTTTCGCATGATCCTGTGCGAGGAGCGCGCCTGGGGCGGCTCCGGCGGCGTGGCCTCGGGCCTGTTCTCGCACACGATCGGCGCACCGCCCATCGCGGCGGCCGGCAGCGACGCGCTGAAGGCGCGCGTGCTGCCCGGCATCCTTGCGGGCGAGAAGATCGCAGCGCTCGCCATCACCGAGCCGTCGGGCGGCTCCGACGTGGCGCAACTCACGACCACAGCACGGCGCGACGGCGCGGTCTACGTCGTCAATGGCGGCAAGCTCTTCATCACCTCGGGCATGCGGGCGGACTACTTCACCGTCGCCGTGCGCACCGGCGGGCCCGGTGCCGGTGGCGTCTCGTTGCTGCTGATCGAGGGCGACACGCCCGGCCTGTCCCGCAGCCCGCTCAAGAAGATGGGCTGGTGGGCGTCCGACACGGCCGAGCTGTTCTTCGCTGACTGCCGCGTACCGGTTGCCAACCTCATCGGCGAGGAAGGCCAGGGCTTCGCGGTGATCATGCGCAACTTCAACCACGAGCGGCTGGCACTGGCCGCGGCCGCATGCGGCTACGCCCGCGTGTGCCTGCACGATGCGCTCGAATGGGCCCGCGAGCGCCGCACCTTCGGCAAGACACTGGCGCAGCACCAGGTGATCCGCCACAAGCTGGTGGACATGGCCACGCGCATCGAGGCCACGCGCACGCTGCTCGACGATCTGGCGGCCCGGCTGGACGACGGCCAGTCGCCTGCCGCACAGATCGCGATGGCCAAGAACTTCGCAACGCAAACCTTCCAGTTCTGCGCCGACCAGGCGGTGCAGATCCTCGGCGGCATGGGCTTCATGCGCGGCACGCGCGTCGAGCGTCTCTACCGCGAAGTCAAGGTCATGACGATCGGCGGCGGCGCCGAAGAAGTCATGAAAGACCTCATCGCCAAGCGACTCGGCGTCTGAGCCCTTGCATTGGATATAGGCCCCCTTCGGCACATGCAGATTGTTTTCTCGCGCACCTCCAGCGAAAGTCCTTTCATGACCCCGTTCTCCTCCCGTCTTCATCCCGCCTCCGAGTCCTTTCAGGCGCAGCGCACAGGCATGCTTGCCTTGATCGGTGAACTGCGTGCGCTGGAGCAGCGCGCAGCCGATACGTCGGCGCGTGCCGCCGCCAGCTTCGAGCGGCGTGGCGCGCTGCTGCCGCGCGAGCGCCTCGCCCGCCTGCTCGACACAGGCCGCCCCTTCCTGCCTTTGGCCAGCCTCGCAGGCTACGGCATGGACGACCCGGACCCACAAGCCTGCGTGCCCGGCGGGTCCCAGGTCGCCGGCATCGGCTTTGTGAGCGGCGTACGCTGCATGGTCGTGGTCACCGACTCGGGCATCGACGCCGGCGCGTTGACCGAGTCTGGCAACCAGAAGCTCATGCGCTGCCAGGAACTGGCGTTGCAGAACAAGTTGCCCTTCGTGCATCTGGTGGAATCGGCCGGTTCCAACCTGCGCAAGTACCGCGTCGAGAAATTCATTCGCGGCGGCGGCATGTTCTACAACCTCGCGCGCCTGTCGGCCGCGGGGCTGCCCGTGATCACGGTGGTGCACGGCTCGTCCACCGCCGGCGGCGCCTACATGCCCGGCCTGTCGGACTACGTCGTGATGGTGCGCGGCCAGGCCAAGGCTTTTCTTGCGGGCCCGCCGCTGCTCAAGGCCGCCACCGGCGAGATTGCCACCGACGAGGAGTTGGGTGGCACCGACATGCACGCCACCATCAGCGGCCTGGCCGAGTACGTGGCCGAGGACGACGCACACGCCATTGCGCTGGCGCGCGACATCCTGGCCACGCTGAACTGGGAACGCCCCGAGCCGGCCCGGGACGTCGTGCCGCCGCGCCTCGACCCACAGGAGTTGGCCGGCGTGATGGTGCTCGAGCACAAGAAGCCGGTCGACATGCGCGAGGTGATCGCGCGCATCGTGGACGACTCGCGCTGGATGGATTTCAAGCCCGACTACGGCGCCGCCACGGTCTGTGGCCACGCGCGCATTGAGGGCCATCCGGTGGCCTTCATCAGCAACAACGGCCCGATCGACCCAGGCGGTGCGACCAAGGCGGCGCAATTCATCCAGCTGTGCAACCAGTCGGGCACGCCCATCGTGTTCCTGCAGAACACCACGGGCTTCATCGTGGGCCGCGCCTCGGAAGAGGCCGGGATGATCAAGCACGGCTCCAAGATGATCCAGGCGCTGTCCAACTCGAAGGTGCCGCACATCACGCTGTACTGCGGTGCGTCTTTCGGCGCCGGCAACTACGGCATGTGCGGCCGGTCTTTCCAGCCGCGCTTCTGCTTCTCATGGCCCAACGCACGCACGGCCGTGATGGGCGGCGAGCAGGCGGCGACCACCCTGGAGATCGTCGCGCGCCAGCAGGCCGCGCGCAAGGAAAAGCCAGTGGACGAAGCCCGGCTGGCCGCGCAGAAAGGCGAGATCGTCGCCAACTTCGAAGCCCAGGCCAGCGCCTTTTACACCAGCGGCCACCTGCTGGACGACGGCGTGATCGACCCGCGCGACACCCGCGCCGTGCTGGCTTTCGTGCTGGCCACGGCGCGCGAGGCGCAGGCACGCACACCACGCACCATGCAATTCGGCGTGGCCCGCTTTTGAGACAACCAGGAGACAACGCAATGCTCTACACCCAGGAACACCACGAACTGATGGCCAGCATCCGCCGCTTCATCGCGGCAGAGATCGATCCCTTCATCGATGAATGGGAGGCCAACGAGATATTTCCCGCGCACGAGCTGTTCAAGAAGATGGGCCAGCTCGGCTTCCTCGGCATCACCAAGCCCGAGGAATATGGCGGCATGGGGCTGGACTTTTCCTTTGCCCTGGCCGCCGCCGAAGCCATTGGCTCGGCGCGTGCGCAGGGCGTCGGCATGGGCATCGGCGTGCAATCGAACATGGCCACGCCCGCGCTCGCTGCCTTCGGTTCCGACGAACTGCGGCGCGAGTTCCTGGCACCGGCCATCGCGGGTGACATGGTGGCCAGCATCGGCGTGTCGGAGCAAGGCGCCGGCTCGGACGTGTCTTCTCTCAAGACCCGCGCACGACGTGTCGGCGACGACTACGTGATCAGCGGCGCCAAGATGTGGATCACCAACGGTACGCAGGCCGACTGGATCTGCCTTCTGTGCAACACCTCCGACGGGCCGTCGCACAAGAACAAGTCGCTGATCATCGTGCCGCTCATGGAGAACGGAAAGCGCGCCAGGGGCGTCGAGGTGCAGAAGATCAAGAAGTTCGGGATGTGGAGTTCCGACACCGCGCAGATCTTCTTCGACGAGGTGCGCGTTCCCGTGCGCAACCGCATCGGGGAAGAAGGCATGGGTTTCATCTACCAGATGAAGCAGTTCCAGGAAGAGCGCCTGGACGGGGCGGCACGGCGCCTGGCGAGCATCGAGTTGATCCAGGAAACCGCCGACTACCTGCGCCAGCGCATCGCCTTCGGCAAACCGCTGCTGGACAACCAGTTCATCCAGTACAAGCTGGCCGAACTCAAGACCGAGCTCGAGGCACTGCGCTCGCTCACCTACCGCGCGACGCTGGCCTATGTGCAGGGCGAGGACGTGATCGAGCTGGCCTCGATGGCCAAGCTCAAGGCCGGCCGCCTGGGCCGCGAGATCGCCGACTGGTGCATGCAGTTTCAGGGCGGCATGGGTTACACGTGGGACAACCGCGTCTCGCGCGCCTACCGCGACTACCGGCTGGGCTCCATCGGCGGCGGCGCCGACGAGGTGATGATGATGGTCATCGCGCGCAAGATGGGCCTGATGGACATGGGTGCCTGAGGGCGCGCGACCATGACCGAGTCCACCCCCGTCCCGCGCCACCTCCTGCTGGCGCGCCGCCACGACGTGCTGTTCGTGACGCTGAACCGCCCCGACACGCGCAATGCGTTGGCGCCCGAGGTCGTGACCGAACTCACGCAGGCCATCTGCCTCGCCAAGTCCGATGCCGGCGTACGCGCCGTGGTGCTGCGCGGCGCGCAAGGCTTCTTCTGCGCTGGCGGCAATGTCGGCAACTTCCAGGCCCGGCTCGATGCCGATGCCGGCGCGAACGACCCCGTGGCCGCTCGCAACCGCGAGTTCGGCCACTTCATGCAGCGGCTGAGCGCCCTGCCGGTGCCTGTGATCGCCGTCGTCGAGGGCGCGGCAATGGGCGGCGGCATGGGGCTGGCCTGTGCGGCCGATCTGGTGCTGGCCACCGCCGACGCCAAGTTCGCCCTGAGCGAAACCTCACTGGGCATCATCCCCGCGCAGATCGCACCGTTCGTCGTGGCGCGGCTGGGCCCGCGCGCGGCGCTGCGCCTGGGCCTGTTCGGCGAACGCGTCAGCGGCGACGCGGCCGTGGCACTGGGCCTGGTCGATGCCCTCGCAGCCGACAGCGACGCGCTCGACACGCTGCTCGCGCAGTGGCTTACCCGCCTGTGCGCCTGCGCGCCAGGCGCCAACCGCGCACTCAAGCCCCTGCTGCGCCGCTGCGGCCATGGCCGCGACAACGAAAGCGAGCTGCTGGACGAGGCCTCCCGCCTGTTCGCCGCCTGCATGCGCAGCGAAGGGGCTGAAGGCATCGCGGCCTTCCGTGAGAAGCGTCCCGCCGCGTGGCGACGCAGTTTCGAGGCCGAGGCCGTTCGCCCCTGACCAGACAAGAAAACCATGACCACTTCCAAACAGATTCGGCCCTTTCACACCGTGCTCGTCGCCAACCGCGGCGAGATCGCCATCCGCGTGTTGCGCACGGTGCGCCGCATGGGCTACGGCACGGTGGCCGTCTATTCCGAGGCCGACCACGCCAGCCCGCACGTGCGGGCCGCGGATCGGGCCGTGCTGATCGGGGGCTCCGCGCCGCGCGAGAGCTACCTGAACATTCCCGCGATCATCGAGGCCGCGCGCCGGGCCGGCGCCGACGCCGTGCATCCGGGCTACGGCTTCCTGGCCGAGAACGAGGACTTCGCCGACGCCGTCGACGCCGCGGGGCTGGTCTTCATCGGCCCGTCGGGCGAAGCCATTCGGTCGATGGGCAACAAGGCCCAGGCCAAGCGCCTGGTGATCGCGGCGGACATGCCCTGCATCCCGGGCTACCAGGGTCGGGACCAGGGCGATGCGGCCTTCATCAGCGCATCGAGCGACATCGGTTTCCCAGTGATGGTGAAGGCGGCATCGGGCGGCGGCGGGCGCGGCATGCGCCTGGTCGAGGCCGCCAGCGCGCTGCCGGCGGCATTGGCCTCGGCCCGCTCGGAAGCCCTGCAGGCCTTCGGCAGCGACGAGCTGATCCTGGAGCGTGCCGTGATCGCGCCACGCCACGTCGAAA
Source organism: Variovorax sp. EBFNA2 (assembly GCF_033802765.1). Classification (NCBI taxonomy): domain Bacteria; kingdom Pseudomonadati; phylum Pseudomonadota; class Betaproteobacteria; order Burkholderiales; family Comamonadaceae; genus Variovorax; species Variovorax sp. EBFNA2. The sequence goes on along the minus strand of NZ_CP138496.1, from coordinate 2,657,391 downwards.
TCCAGGTGCTCGCCGACAGCCACGGCCACTGCATCCACCTGGGCGAGCGCGACTGCTCGGTACAGCGCCGGCACCAGAAGGTGATCGAGGAAGCGCCCTCGCCGGCCGTCGACGCCGACCTGCGCGCCCGCATGGGCGATGCCGCCGTCAAGGCCGCACAGGCAATCGGCTACATCGGCGCCGGCACGATGGAGTTCCTGCTCGACCGCGACGGGCGCTTCTACTTCATGGAAATGAACACGCGGCTGCAGGTCGAACATGCGGTGACCGAAGCCGTCACGGGCCTGGACCTCGTCGAATGGCAATTGCGCATCGCGGCCGGCGACCGGCTCACGCTGCAACAAGCCGACGTGCAGATGCGCGGTCACGCGATCGAGGTTCGTCTCACGGCCGAGGACGTGCCCGCCGGTTTCCTGCCGCAGACCGGCCCGGTGCTGCGCTGGCGCGCGCCCTCAGAAACCGTCTTCGATGTGCGCGTGGACCACGGCCTGGCCGAAGGCGGCGCCGTGTCGCCGCACTACGACTCGATGGTGGCCAAGCTCGTGGCCCACGGTGCCACGCGCGACGAGGCCCGGCGCAAGCTGCTTCGTGCCGTGGACCATTGCGTGCTGCTCGGCCTGGAAAGCAATCAGGGCTTCCTGGCCGACTGCCTGGCCGACCCGGTCTTTGCCGAAGGCGGCGCCGTGCACACCGGCTTCGTGCAGGAGCGTTTCAGCGAGCGCCTGAAGGAGCGCGCCACTCCCGGCGCCCGCACGCTGGCCTTCGCGGCCTTCGGTGCCGTGGCACAGGCGCTGGATGCACAGGCCGACGGGCGCGTCGTGCCGGCCGCACTGGGTGCCGGAACCGGCGGCCTCACGCTGGCGGCCGGTGCGATGCGCTGGCGCGCGCAGGTGACGGCACGCGAGGCCGGCTGGCAAGTGCTGTTGCAGCGGCTGGACGCCGAAGAGGCGCCCGCCCTGCTCGTACTGCACCAGCCGCAATGGACCGATGCATCGCGCAGCGCGTTCCGGGCCGAATGCGACGGGATGCAGGAGTCCTGCGTGATCGCGCTGGACGACGCGTCCGTGCAGCTCTGGCACGCCGGGCGCACCTGGCACCTCGACCGCGTCAGCGAGCGCAAGCAGGCTGAGACGGCAAGCGGCGGCGGCGCGGTGACAGCGCCGCTCACTGGTCGCGTCGTCGACGTGGCGGTGCGCGAAGGCGAGACCGTGCAGGCCGGGCAGCGCCTCGTGGTGCTCGAGGCCATGAAGATGGAACACACGCTCACTGCACCGATTGCCGGCCGCGTGACGGAGGTCTGCGTCGCGGCGGGCGGACAGACCAGCAAGGGCGCGTTGCTGCTGCGCATCGAGGCCCAGCCATGAGCCGCACGATCCGCATCGGCGGCGCCAGCGGCTTCTGGGGCGATTCGGCGATCGCGACGCCGCAACTGCTCGGCGTGCCCGGCCTGCAGTACCTGGTGTACGACTACCTGGCCGAGACCACCATGTCGATCCTCGCGCGTGCCCGCGCCAAGAACCCGGCACTGGGCTACGCCACCGATTTCGTTCATGCGGCCATGGCGCCGAACCTCGCAGCCATCTGCGCCAAGGGCGTGCGCATGGTGGCCAACGCAGGCGGACTGAACCCGCAGGCCTGCCGCGACGCGCTGGCCGCCGCGGCGCACGCGCAAGGATTGGCGCCGCGCATTGCCATCGTCACCGGCGACGACGTGCTGCCGCAGTTCGAGCATCTGCGCGCCCAGGGGCTGCGCGACCTGAACACGAACGAGCCCCCCCCCGACGAGCTCTACTCGGCCAACGCCTACGTGGGCGCGCGCGGCATCGCGCAGGCGCTGGCGCATGGCGCGGACATCGTGATCACCGGCCGCTGCGTCGACAGCGCCGTGGTGGTGGGCGTGCTGGCGCACGAGTTCGGCTGGCGCTGGAACGACTGGGACCGGCTCGCTGCCGGCACCCTGGCGGGACACGTGATCGAATGCGGCGCCCAGGCCACGGGCGGGCTGTTCACCGACTGGGCGCAGGTGCCGGGCTGGGCCGACATGGGCTATCCCGTGATCGACTGCGCAGCCGATGGCAGTTTCGAACTGACCAAGCCCGAAGGCACCGGGGGCCTGATTCATCCCGGCGCCGTGGCCGAGCAGATCCTCTACGAGGTGGGCGACCCTGCGAACTACCTGATGCCCGACGTCACCTGCGACTTCCGCGAAGTGAGCGTCGAGGTGCAGACGCCCGAACGGGTGCGCGTGCGCGGCGCCCGGGGCCGCGCACCGACCGCGACCTACAAGGCCAATGGCACCTGGCGCGACGGCTACCAGCTGCAGGTCCTGATGGCGATCCGCGGCATCGACGCCCCCGCGAAGGCACGCAAGACCGCCGACGCGCTGCTGCAGCGCACACGCACGCAGTTGGAGCAGCGCGGGCTGGGCGACTACACCGAGACCTGCGTCGAACTGCTCGGCGGCGAGGCGCTCTACGGTCCGCACGCACGCTCGCTGGCAACACGCGAGGTGGTGCTGCGCATCGCCGCACGCCACGCCGACCCCAAGGGCCTGAGCTTCCTGCAACGCGAATGCGCGTCGGCCGGCACCTCGATGGGGCCCGGCACGCGCTCATCCTTCTCGGGGCGTGCCGACGTCCAGCCCGTCATCAAGGTGTTCTCGTTTCTCGTGCCGAAGGCGGATGTCGCGCTGCAGATGTCGCTCGGCGACCTCATCGAAGCGGTACCCCTGCTGTCGGGTGAAGGCGTGAGCGAACCCGCCTCGCCGTCCGCGGTGGCAACGTCCGCGGACGAGCATCCCGTGGGCGAGACCGTCGCCGTGCCGCTGGTCGCCCTCGCCTGGGCGCGCAGCGGTGACAAGGGCGACGACGAAAACATCGGCGTGATCGCGCGCCGCCCCGAGTTCCTTGCCGTGCTGCGCGGCCAGCTCACGGCCGCCGCCGTGCGCCTGTACTTCGCGCATCTGGTCGCCGGCGAGGTCCATCGGTACGACGTGCCGGGTCTGCGCGCGCTGAACTTTGTGCTGCACCAGGCGCTGGGCGGTGGCGGCGTGGCCAGCCTGCGCTCCGACCCGCTGGGCAAGTCCTTCGCCCAGATGCTGCTGGACCACCCGATCGAGGTGCCGCGCCGCTGGATCGACGAGGGCCTGCTGCCCTCCCCCCTCATTTAAAAAAGCCGCTCACGGCCCCACCAGGAGACTCCATGACATCGAAATTTCGCCGCGGCATTCTGGCTGCCCCTCTCGCCGCCGTCGTCGCCTTTGCAGGGGGCGCCCTGCACGGCACCGCCCAGGCACAGGAACCGTTCCCGAGCAAGCCGATCCGCGTGGTCGTGCCCTACACGCCCGGCGGGGTGTCCGACTCCGTCACGCGGCTGGTCTTGCAAAAGCTCTCGGAGCGCCTGAAGACCCCGATCGTGGTGGACAACCAGCCCGGCGCCAACGGCCGCATCGGGTCCGCTGCCGTGGCACACGCCGCGCCTGACGGCTACACGCTGCTTGTGGTGGTGGCGGCGCACGTCATCAACCCCAGCCTGTACGCGAAGATGAGCTACTCGCCGCTCACCGACCTGAAAGGCGTGAGTCGTTTTGGCAACATCCCGCTGCTGCTGGTCTCCAGCGCGCAATTGCCACCGACCCAGCTGAAAGACTTCGTGGGCTGGGCCAAGGCCCACCCGAACCAGGTCACCTTTGCTTCCAGCGGTGCCGGCTCCGGCGCCCACCTGGTGGCCGAACAGTTCGCCCAGACCATCTCCGTACCCATGACCCATGTGCCCTACAAGGGCGTCGCGCCGGCCTTGTCCGATCTGTTCTCGGGCCAGGTGTCCCTCATCTTCGACTCGGTCCAGACCATGATGCCGCACGTCAAATCCGGCAGGCTGCGCGCGCTGGCCATGACCAGCGCCAAACGCTGGCCTGCCGCGCCCGACGTGCCGACCATGGCCGAGGCCGGCTACCCCCAGATGACGACCGGCAGCTGGATCGGACTGCTCGCGCCCGCCAAGACGCCGCAAGCCCTCGTGAGCAAGCTCTCGGCCGATGTGCAGGCAGTGCTCGAGATGCCCGAAGTGCGTGAAAAGCTCATCGAGTACGGTATCGAGCCCGTGGGCGGGTCGCCCGAGCAGTTCGATACGTTCATGCGCGCCGAATCCATCCGCTGGGCGGACGTGGTCAAGAAAGCCGGCATCCGGCTGGAGTAAACAACATGCGCGGCATCTTCGAAGGCATCAAGGTACTCGACCTGACCCGCGTGATCGCGGGGCCCCTGTGCACGCAGATCCTGGCCGACATGGGCGCCACGGTCTACAAGATCGAAAAGCCCGGCGAGGGCGACGACACCCGACGCATGGGTCCCTTCCTGCCCGACGCCGAACACGGCGGCGACAGCAACGACTCGGCGCTCTACCTGGCCTACAACCGGGGCAAGCACTCGGTCACCCTGGACATCGCCACGCCCGAAGGCGCGGCGATGGCGCAGGACCTGGCGGCGCGCTGCGACGTGGTGGTCGAGAACTACAAGGTCGGAACCCTGGCCCGGTACGGGCTGGACGAGGCCTCCATCCGCAAGCGCAAGCCGGACATCGTCTACTGCTCCGTGACCGGCTTCGGACAAAGCGGCCCCTATGCCGCAAGGCCCGCCTACGACTTCATCCTGCAAGGCCTGGCCGGCGTGATGAGCACCTGCGGCCAGCCCGAGGGCTCGCCCGGCGCCGGCCCGATGCGCACGGCCATTCCGATCACCGACGTCGTGACGGGGCTCTATGCCGCAATCGGCGTGGTCAGCGCGCTCTACCACCGGCGGGAAACCGGTGAAGGCCAGCACGTGGATGCGGCCATGCTCGATGCGTCTGTCGCGCTGAGCGGGCACCTTGCGCTCGGATATCTCATGACCGGCGCCGTGCCGGCGCGCGTGGGCAACACCAATCCGATCGCCTCGCCGTCGGAAGTGCTGGCCTGCGCCGACGGTCACCTGATCGTGGCCGTGGGCAACAACGGCCAATTCCAGAGCCTGTGTCGTGTGCTGGGACAACCGCATTGGGCGAACGACGAACGCTTTCGGACCAACGCGCTGCGCGTGGCCCATCGCACCGAACTGCGCGATGTGCTGGCCCCCTTGCTGGCGACGCGGTCCCGCGCCGAATTGCTGATGTCGTTCGAGCAGGCCGGCATTCCTGGCGGTCCTATCAACGACATGGCTGGCGTGTTTGACGATCCGCAAACGCAGCATCGCGAACTGGCGCTCCAGCTGCCGCACAGTCGCGGCATCGATGTGCCGACGGTGCGCAGCCCCCTGCGCTTTTCCGGCACACCGGTACAGCATCGGGCGTCGCCCATGCTCGGCGAACACAGTGCGCAGGTGCTGGCCGCGGAACTCGGGGTGGACGAAGACCAGCTGCGCACGTTGCGGGAGAGGAATATCGTCTAGGTTACGCAGGTTGCGCAGGCGACGGAGGGTCGGCGGGAGATGTCGGGCACCCTGCCACCGACGCGTTTCATTGGCAGAATGGCCTTCATGTCCCAGGCCACCTCCCCCTTCCCCGCCCACGCCGCCACCGGCATCGATCTGCTGAACCGCCTGGCCGCCGAGCAGCTGCTCGCGCCGGCCTGCAACCACTTCTACTTTTTGCGCCACGGCCAGACCGGTCGCAATGCGCTGCGCGTCTTCCAGGCGCCCGACGAGCCCCTGAGCGCGCTCGGCGAGCAGCAGGCCGTGCAGGCGGCCGAGCTGCTGGCCGCTGAGCCGATCGGCACCATCGTGTGCAGCGACGCGCGCCGCGCCTTCGACACCGCCCACACCGTGGCACGCGCCCTGGGCCTCGTGCCCTCCGCGCACGAGAACCTGCGCGAGCGCAACTTCGGCGCGCTCATCGGCACCTCGTCGGCCAACATCGACTGGGCCTGCGAGCCCGAGGGCGGCGAGACGCTGGCGCAGTTCGTCGACCGCAAGCGCGAAGCGCTGGCCGCCGCGCTCGCCGCGCAGCCCGCGCCGGTGCTGGTGGTGGCGCACGGCGGCACGCTCTATGCGCTGGCTGCGCTGCTCGGAGTGGCGGTCGATGCGAGCATCTTCGGCAACGCCCAGCCGTTGCGTTTTTCCCGTGCCGGCCCCACATGGGCCGTGACGCCGCTGCAACTGCGGCCAGCCGACGGCAGCGGGGCAGCGCTGGCCTGAGCCAGTTCCCGGTCGCTCTGTGCGCCGTCCCGAAAGGAATCACCACCCACCATGGAATTCAAGGACTACTACAGCGCACTGGGCGTCGAACGCACCGCGTCCGACGACGAGGTGCGCAAGGCCTACCGCAAGCTCGCCCGCAAGTACCACCCCGACGTCAGCAAGGAGCCCGACGCCGAGCAGCGCATGCGCGACATCAACGAGGCCAAGGACGTGCTCGGCGACAAGGAGAAGCGCGCCGCCTACGACGCGCTGGCCGACCGCGTGGCACGCGGCGGCCGGCCCGACGGCAGCTTTCAGCCGCCGCCCGACTGGGACACCGGCTACGAGTTCCACCGCGGCCCGCGCCAGGGCCCGGCCGACCACGCCGACTTCAGCGAGTTCTTCTCGTCGATGTTCGGCGATGCCGAGCGGCGCGGGGCCGCGCGGCAGAACTACCGCGCACGCGGCGAAGACCACCACGCGGCCATCGAGATCACGCTCGAAGACGCGCTGAACGGCGCCGAGCGCGAGCTCACGCTGCGCGCCCAAACGCTTGACGCGCAGGGCCGACCGCAGTGGCAGAACCGCACGCTCGCCGTGAAGATCCCGCCCGGCGTGCACCCCGGCCAGTTCATCCGCCTCGCGGGGCAAGGCATGCCCGGCCACGGCGGCGAGCCGGCCGGCGACCTGTACCTCGAGGTGCGCATCGCGCCGCACAAGCTGTACCGCGTGGAAGAGCGCGACCTGTACATGACGCTGCCCATCACCCCGGCCGAAGCCGCGCTGGGCGCGCAGGTGGAGGTGCCGACGCCCACCGGCGGCGTGGTCGAGGTCACGGTGCCGCCCAACGCACGCGGCGGCATGAAGCTGCGGCTCAAGGGCCGCGGCTTCGCGGGCAAGACGCCCGGCGACCTGTACCTGCTGCTCGAGATCGCGCTGCCGCCCGCCGACAGCGAGGCCGCACGCAACGCTTACGCGCAACTCGCGCAGGCGACCTCCTCGTTCAACCCCCGCCAGCACCTGGGAGTCTGAGCATGGCGAACTTTTCTTCCGTCACCACCACGACGGCCATCGGCGTCTCGCACCCGCTGGCCGCGAACGAACTGGCGCACGCCTGCGGCGCCGACACCGCCTGGGTCGTGCAGCTGGTCGAAGTGGGTATCGTGCAGGTCACCACGACCGACGCACCGCCCGAGCGCTGGGAGTTTTCGAGCAACGACCTGCAATGCGCGCTCGAAGCGCGCCGGCTCGAACGCGACTTCGGCGTGAACCTCGACGCCGCTGCGCTGATCCTCGACCTGCAGCATGAGGTGCGGCGGCTCAAGGCGGTGTTGCGCGCGAACGGCGTGGGCTGAAACACGGGCCGATTTTTCGGCGCCGTTTTGTTCACAGCTGGGCGCTCTGGAGGCCAAGCCATCGCATCGGCCCGGTGATACTGAGGCTGACACTCTGCGATGCCGCAAGCCAGGTCCGCCGATCTGCCGGCCGGAGTCCTGAAAGGCCCTGCGCGATGAACGTCGTGAACCGCCCCACAAGGTCTTCAAAAGACACGACCCCAAAAAAATTCATTGGCTTGGCGCTGGCCTCACTGGTTGCATGGCCTGGTGCAGCCAACGCGGCCCTCTGCTCGTCGAGCACCGGGCAACCCGGCATCGTGCTGTTTCCAGTCACCGGGCCGGTGACGGTCGATCCGTCGGTGGCCGTGGGCACGACGCTGGTGCGACCGGTCACCGTGTTCAGCGCCACGCCGCCAGTGACCATCACCTGCCCCGCGCAGGGCACCTCGAGCGTCGGCATCCAGTGGACCGGGGCGGGTCCTTACCTGGGCAACAACATCTACGCCACGAACATCCCCGGCATCGGCGTGCGACTGTTCTGGGACAGAGGTGCCACGGTGCCTTTTGCCACGACGGGCCCGGCCTCCTTCAAGACGGCCACGTCGTGGGGAGGCAGCGTCGCCATGGCGGTGGTCAAGACCGGCCCCATCACACGCGGCGGCTCGCTCACGGGCGAGGTGGCCACATTGACCTACCCGACCCTGGAAGGCTTCCAGATCGGTTCGGTGCGCATCAACGGCAGCATCGTGATCAACCCCGGCCGGCCCACCTGTGCCGTGACGACGCCCTCGGTGGCCGTGCGGCTGGGCAACGTCTCGAAGGACAAGTTCAAGGGCGTGGGATCGACCTCACAGGGCGAGCCCTTCAACATCGGGTTGAACTGCGCGGGCGGTATCACGGGGATCACCACCGCCATCTCCGTCACGCTGACCGATCCGACGAATCCTGACAACCGTTCCAACACGCTGTCGCTGAGCCCTGCCTCGACCGCATCGGGGGTCGGCATCCAGATCCTGAAAGGCGCAACGGTGCTGTCGTACGGCCCGGACTCGAGCGCACCGGGCACGCAGAACCAGTGGAGCGCCGGCTCGAGCGGCAACGGGCTGTTCGATGTGCCGCTGATCGGCCGCTATGTGCAGACCTCACCGACGATCAAGCCCGGGAGCGCCAGCGGACGCGCCACGTTCACGCTGAGCTACCAGTAGCCGCGCAGCGCTACTGCATCTGCTGCAGGTTCCCGATGCGCACCAGCATCTCGGTGAACATCTGCATGTCGGCGTCGAGGTCGGGCACTTCCTTGTATTCCTTGGCGTTGTGCGCGGTGTACTTCTTGCCGGGCATCGCGGGGCCGAAGTTGATGGCATTGGGCATCAGCTTGGCCGTGGTGCTGCCGGCGGTGGGCACGGGCTTGGCCTCGAGGCCGGTGGTGTCGCCGAAGATGTTGAGCAGGGTCGAGAGCCACGCGCCCTTCGGGTCGCGCGCCATCCAGTTGCCCTGGTCGTAGGCCAACTCGAGCTTCACCTGGCTGGCCGTGGCCCAGCCGTTGACCTTGGCCGCCACCTGCGCCTTCAGTTCGTCGGGCGTGCGGCCGCGCGGCATGCGCACGTTGGCCGTCACCTCGAGGCGGCCGTCGGCGCCCATGCGCACCAGCGTGGGCGACATCGTGAGCGGGCCCATGAAGTCGTCCTGGTAGCCCAGCCCCATCTTCTCGCCGAGGTAGCCGGTGCCGTAGAGCGCGTCGATGTACTGCACGGCCCGCAGGTAGGCGTTGGCGGCCAGCGGCACGCCGGACTCCTTCAGGAACAACGCCAGGCGCGGCACGGGGTTCACGCCTTCTTCGGGACGCGAACCGTGGGCCGACGTGCCCGTGACCTTCAGCTCGACGGCTTCGGCGCCACGCACGATGTCGATCGCGAACTTGCCGCCCTGGCCTTCGTACTTGCGCACGAACGCGGCCTTGGCGGCTTCGAGCTTCGCGGCCACGGCCGCGAGGTCGCCGCCCTTGAGTGTGGCGGTCGCGGTCTGCGGGATCGCATTGGCCGAGGCGGCACCGCTCATCGCAGTGATGGCGGTTGCGGCAGGGTCGGTCGCTTCCGCAGGGAAGAACACCTTGAGCGCGCCCGAGCCCTTCTCGGCCACGACCGCGGGGTACTTGCTGTCGAGCACGATGTTGTAGGCCGGCAGCGGCGTCTTGTTGCGGTAGTACTGCATCGCGTCGCCGCCGGTTTCCTCGGTGGTCTCGATCATCAGGCGCACGCCGCGTTCCACCGGCAGGCCGCTGTCCTTCACGGCCTTCATGGCGTAGAGCACGGCGGCGATGGAGCCCTTGTCGTCGATGGTGCCGCGCCCGTAGAGGAAGTCGCCCACGCGCGTCATCGCGAAGGGATCAAGGCGCGTGCCGTCGTCGAGCACCCATTCGGAGAGCAAGGCCGGCACCACGTCGGCGTGCGTGAGGATGCCGAACTCTTCGCTGCTGCGGCCCTTGAGGCTCACTTCGAAGATGCGGCCGTCGACGTTGCGATAGCCGAGCCCGAAATCTTTCGCCATCTTTTCGACCAGCTGGCCGAACGCGACCATCGGCGGGCTCTCGTGCGGCGGCACCTGCACGTTGCGAACCGTGGGCAGCGCCACCATCGTTCCGATGCTGGCGATCACGGCCTGCTGGTTCTGCAGCCGGTTGTACAGGCCGAGCAGGCGCGCGATGTTGACGAGGTCGTCGCCCGCCAGCGCCTTGCCGCCGGTGTAGGCCGCGACGCTGGGCTGCAGCGCGGGCTGGGCCTCCACCGCCTGCGCCAGGAAGGCCTTGAAATCGGGCGCCGTGCGACCGCCCTTCCAGGCGGCGGCGAGCTGGTCGAGCGCGGGCTTTTTCAGCGTCTCGGCACCGGCCGGAACACCGACGGCGAACGCCGTGAGGGCCAGCGAAAGCGCCGACAATGAAAAACGAAATTGCTGCATCAGGGTCACTCCCTCATTCCGAAAAAAATTCCCGACGATAGCCGAGCCATGCCTCACGACGACAGCCTTTCCTCACTCCAGCGATGCGCCTGGGCCCGCACCGATCCGCTGCTGGCCAGCTACCACGACGCCGAATGGGGCGTGCCCGAACGCGACAGCCGCGCGCTGTGGGAGAAGCTGATGCTCGACGGCTTTCAGGCCGGCCTGTCGTGGCTCACCATCCTGCGCAAGCGCGACGCCTTCCGCGCGGCCTTCGAGGGCTTTGTGCCCGAGACGGTGGCGCGCTTCACGCCGGCCGATGTCGAACGCCTGATGCAAGACGCGGGCATCGTGCGCTCGCGCGCGAAGATCGAAGCGGCCATCGGCAATGCCAAGGCCTACCTGGCCATGCAGGCGGCGGGCGAAGATTTTTCCGAGTTCGTCTGGGGCCTCGCGGGCGGCCAGCCGGTCGTCAACACCACGGGCACCGTGCCCACGCAGACGCCGCTGTCCGAAGCGATGTCGAAGGCGCTGAAGCAGCGCGGCTTCAAGTTCGTCGGGCCGGTGATCGTCTATGCCTGGATGCAGGCCACGGGCATCGTCGACGACCACGCGCCCGACTGCCACTGCCACCGCAGCAACCATCGCGCCTGAGCACCTGACGACCGCACAGACGTGAAAAAACCGGACGGTGCTGTCGCACGGTCCGGTCTTTTCGGGTGGTGGTCTTGCTAACCGAGGCGGCTTGCGCCGCCATCGATCACAGGCCGGCTTGACGCGTGAAGCTGCGGGCTTGCGAGGGGATCACGCTGCCAGCGAAGGATTCGCGGCGCAGGTTCTGGCCCGGGGCGTGGGCTGCTGCCACGGCTTCGTTGCGGACGGTGGCGCGGTCCACCGACGAGGCCAGCACGGGGGCCACGCTGGCCGACACGGCGTCGCTGTATTCGTTGCCGGCACGGGCGGCAGCCACGGCTTGCGGTGCCACGTCGGCACGGCTGTAGCCGGAGGTCACGGCGTGAACGCCTTCGTAGGTCTCTGCGTGGGCGGCGCCAGCGGCGGCGAGCAGGGAGAGAGCGGCGGCGGCGAGGATGTTCGAGGTCTTCATTTCAATTCCTTCTTGTGTTCAGGCTTTGGATGTCCTGAAGTTTGCCGCAAATTCCTAGGGTAAACCCCAGTCATTCTGAATCGCAGTGTTCATGGAATTGAAACAATCACGGGGAACTTTCCGACATGCGGGGCCCACGTGAAACTTTTTCGTACAAACGCGCCGCTAGTTTGCAAACTTTTGCGCTCTTTCGTCAAGCCTCAGGGCCGGCTCCAGCTGCGCACCAGCGTGCGGATCGCGACCGAGCCGCTGCCCTTGACCTCGGCGCGGTAGCTGCCGAGCAGCGCCTCGCGCTCGGCGGCAGCCTGCGGTTCGTTGCGCCAGGCGAGCAAGGCGGCCACGTCGGCATCGGGCAGCGCCAGCAGCAGCGCTTGCGTGATCAGCTTTTCGAACTCGCGCGCCACGGTCATCAGGTTGCGCGGACGCGGCGAGGTCACGCCGCGCGACCACAGCGAATCGAGCGCCGTGTCGAGCGTGCGGTCGGGCAGCGAACTGAATTGCGCGGCGTTGCCACGTGCCAGCTGCTTGACCACCGCGCTCATGAGCAGCTGACTCGAAAAATCGATCTCGCGCGCCTCGGCCACCGTCATGCGCGACAGCAGTTCGACGCGCGCCGGATCGGCCGGCCGCGCGTGCTGCTGATGGAAGAAGGTCACCTTGCCGGGCTCGTCCATCGCGGCGTAGTCGGCGCGCAGCTTGGCGAAGCGCGCCACGGCCTCCAGCACCGGAGGCGTCGGCGCAGCAGCGCCCTGCCCGGCCGCCGCCACGTCCTGACGGATCGCGGCCACCGAAGCGTTCACGTCGAAGGCGCGACCTGCTGCCACGTCGAGCGACTGCAGGGCCTTGTCGGCGATGGCGAGGTCGGGCGGCTCGAGCAGCTCGCGCGCACCGCGCGACACGGCACCGGGGCCGTAGGCGTTCTGGTAGCGCGCCTGCACGCCCTCGAACTGGAGCAAGGTTTGCGCACGGTCCTGGGCCCACCCCGTCAAGGGGGCAAGGAGCAACGACAGCAACAAGAGGCAACGGGGCGACGACAGGCGGGAAAGCAAGGACATGCCGCATTATTGGCACGCCGCGATCCCGTGCCTTTCACACCTGCGCCAGCTCCTCGCGCAGCAGCTTCGCCGCCGCCACCATGTTCGACAGCGCCGCCTCGGTCTCGGGCCAGCCGCGGGTCTTGAGGCCGCAGTCCGGGTTGATCCAGAGGTTCTCGCCCGGCACCACCTGCGCGGCCTTGCGCATGAGGCGCACCATCTCGTCGACCGAGGGCACACGCGGCGAGTGGATGTCGTACACGCCGGGGCCGATCTCGTTCGGGTAGCGGAAGCCGCCCGCGTTGTTCTCGCCGCCGAAGCCGCGCAGCAGCTCCATGTCCGAGCGGCTGGTCTCGATGGTGATCACGTCGGCGTCCATGGCCGCGATCTCCGGCAGGATGTCGTTGAACTCCGAGTAGCACATGTGCGTGTGGATCTGCGTCTGGTCGCGCACGCCCGAGGCGCTGATGCGAAAGGCGCGCGTGGCCGCCTTCAGGTACGCCGGCCAGCCCGCGCGGCGCAGCGGCAGGCCTTCGCGGATGGCGGGCTCGTCGATCTGGATGATGCCGATGCCCGCGCCCTCGAGGTCGTTCACCTCGTCGCGGATCGCCCACGCGATCTGCTCGCAGGTCGTGGCGCGCGGCTGGTCGTCGCGCACGAAAGACCACTGCAGGATGGTCACGGGGCCGGTCAGCATGCCCTTCATCGGCAGCGTCGTGAGGCTCTGCGCATACGCCGTCCATTCGACCGTCATCGGCGCTGGGCGCGCCACGTCGCCGAAGATCACCGGCGGCTTCACGCAGCGCGAGCCGTACGACTGCACCCAGCCGTTGGCCGTGAAGGCGAAGCCGTCGAGCTGCTCGCCGAAGTACTCGACCATGTCGTTGCGCTCGGCCTCGCCATGCACCAGCACGTCGATGCCGAGTTCTTCCTGCTTGCGCACGGCGAGTGCGATCTCGGCGCGCATCTTCTCGCGGTAGCCGGCGGCGTCGAGCTCGCCGCGCTTGAAGGCGGCGCGGGCCGCGCGGATGTCGGCGGTCTGCGGGAACGAGCCGATGGTGGTGGTCGGCAGCGCGGGCAGTGCGAAGCGCGTGCGCTGCACCTGCTGGCGCTGCGGAAAAGCGGACACGCGGCGGTCGTCGCCGGTCACGCTGCGCGCCAGGCGCAGCGCGACCTCGGCACGGTGCACGCGCGGGCTGGCGCGGCGCGCGGCCACCGCAGTGCGCGCGGCCGTAAGTTCAGCGGCCACCGAGGCTTCGTCGCCATCGACGGCGGCGCGCAGCACGCGCAGCTCATCGAGCTTCTCGATGGCAAAGGCAAGCCACGAGGTGAGTTCGGTGTCGAGCTTCGTCTCGGCCGCGAGGCTGAACGGCACATGCAGCAACGAACACGACGGCGCGATCCACAGCTCGCCCTGGTGCTTCTCGGCCACGGGCCTGAGCTTGCCCAACGCCACATCGACATCGGTGCGCCAGATGTTGCGGCCGTCGACCACGCCGACCGACAACACCTTGTGCGCCGGCAGCCAGTCGGCCACGCCGGTCAGCTCCTGCGGCGCGCGCACGGCATCGACGTGCAGGCCGGCCACCGGCAGCTGGCAGGCCAGGCGCAGGTTCTCGGACAGCGGCGAGAAGTACGTGGCCAGCATCAGCTTGGGCGCGCTGCGGGCCAGTTGCCAGTAGGCGCGCTCGAAGGCGTTGCGCCAGGCCTCGGGCAGGTCGAGGCCGAGGATGGGCTCGTCGATCTGCACCCATTCCACGCCCTGCTGCTTCAGGCGGTTCAGCACCTGCTCGTACACAGGCAGCAGCGCATCGAGCAGCGAGAAGCGGTCGAAGCCGGCGGTCTTCTCCTTGCCCAGGTACAGAAAGCTCAGCGGCCCGAGCAGCACGGCCTTGACCGCGTGGCCGGCCTGCTGCGCCTGCGCCACCTCGTCGAACAGGCGCGTCGATGCGAGCTTGAACTGCGTGTCGGCCTTGAACTCGGGCACGAGGTAGTGGTAGTTGGTGTCGAACCACTTGGTCATCTCGAGCGCGAAGGTGCCTTCGGCACCGTGGGTGCAGCTGTCGTCGTGCACGTGGCCCGCTTCGTCTTCCACGCCGCGCGCCATCTTGAAGTAGCGCGACAGCTCGGGCTCGTCGCCGCTGAAGTCGAAGCGCGCCGGCTCGCAGCCGAGCAACTGGATGTGGTTGGCCACGTGGTCGTAGAAAGCGAAGTCGCCCACGGTCACGAAGTCGAGCCCCGCATCGCGCTGCGCCTGCCAGTGGCGCGCGCGCAAGGTGTCGCCGACGGCTTCGAGCGCCGCATGGTCGGTCTCGCCGCGCCAGTGCTTCTCGAGGGCGAACTTGAGTTCCCGGTGAGCGCCCATGCGCGGAAAGCCGAGGATGTGGGTACGGGTGGTCATGCAGGTGGTCCGGTCGCTGATCTTGGAAACCGGTGATGGTCGGCGTTTGGCGCATATGATTCAAACGAAACCTTTTGCCCATTCGCTTGAATCATTTTCATGATGCAGTCCATCCTCGAAATCCGCCACCTGCGCACGCTGGCCGCGCTGCGCGACACCGGCAGCCTGGTGCGCGCGGCGCAGCTGCTCAACCTCACGCAGTCGGCGCTGTCGCACCAGATCAAGCTGCTCGAAGACCGCTACGGCGCCCAGCTGTTCGAGCGCAAGTCGGTGCCGCCGCAGTTCAGCACCACGGGGCTGCGGTTGCTGCAGCTGGCCGACACCGCGCTGCCGCTCATCGAAGAGGCCGAGCGCGACGTGGCGCGGCTGGCGCTGGGCCGCAGCGGGCAGCTGCGCATCGTGGTCGAGTGCCACACCTGCTTCGACTGGCTGATGCCCGCGATGGACGCCTTTCGCCAGCGCTGGCCCGAGATCGAACTCGACATCGTCTCGGGCTTTCACCCCGACCCGATCGCGCTCGTGATGCAGAACCGCGCCGAGGTGGCGATCGTCTCCGAGGAAGACCCCGATGAAACGGTCGACTACCACGCGCTGTTCCGCTTCGAAATCGTCGCGCTGCTGGCCAACGACCATGCGCTGACGGCCAAGGCGCACCTCACGGCCCGCCACTTTGCTGACCAGACGCTCATCACCTACCCCGTGCCCGACGAGATGCTCGACATCGTGCGCCAGGTGCTGGCGCCCGCCGGCGTCGAGCCCGCGCACCGGCGCACGACCGAGCTCACGGTGGCGATGCTGCAGCTGGTGGCGAGCGGGCGCGGCGTGGCGACCTTGCCGCTGTGGGCGGTGCAGAACTACCTCGACCGCGGCTACGTCACGGCACGCCGCGTGGGCGCCAAGGGCCTGACGGGGCGGCTCTACATGGCCTGCGCGCAAGCAACGTCGGCGCGGCCCTGGCTCGACGACTTCGTGCGCGTCACGCGCGAGACATGCTTCAAGAGCCTGCCGGGGATCGAATTGCTGTGAACCCGGGCGGAGGATCACGTCCGAATCCGGCCAGTGCAGGCTGGTGCACGGCCTGAAGATCGACCACCACCACGGACCGCCCCATGACCTCTCCGAAGACACTCGACGCCCCTGCCATTCCGCGCCCCCGCTTCTTCCACGGCTGGCTCGTGGTCGCCGGCGCCTTCGCCGTGATGTTCGTGGGCTTCGGCTGCGCCTACACCTTCAGCGCGTTCCTCGATGCGCTGCAGCGCGACTTCGGCGCCTCGCGCGGCGAGGTGTCGCTGGTGTTCTCCCTCGCGGGCTTTCTCTACTTCGGGCTCGGCGTTTTCAGCGGCCCGCTCGCCGACCGCTGGGGCGCGCGGCGGTTGGCGGTCGCGGGCATGGTGCTGGTCGGCCTCGGGCTGGCGCTCGCGAGCCAGGCACGCAGCCTGACGCAGATCTTCTGGGCGTACGGGCTCGGCGTCGGTCTCGGCGTGGGCGCCTCGTATGTGCCGGTGCTGGGCGCGGTGCAGCGCTGGTTCGTGCGCCAGCGCGGCTTCGCCTCGGGGCTCGCTGTGAGCGGCATTGGCGTGGGCACGCTGGCAATGCCGCCGCTGGCCTCGTGGCTCATCGACACGCTGGGCTGGCGCGATGCCTACCTGGCGCTCGGCGTGCTCGCGGCCGTGGTCGGCGTGGGCCTGGCGCTGCTGGTCGAGAACGACCCGCGCGCACGCGGCCTCGGCCCTGATGGCGATCCGCCGAAGGCGCAGGCCTCCACCGCGTTGCCACCCGGCGCTTCGGTGCGCGAGGCCATCGGCTCGGGCCGTTTCGCCGGGCTGTACGCGGCCTGCCTCATCAGTTCGTTCGGCTTGTTCGTGCCCTTCGTGCACCTGGTGCCCTACGCGCTCGACCATGGCGTGGCCGCGTCGTCGGCGGTGCTGCTGCTCGGTGCGATCGGCGTCGGCAGCACGGCGGGCCGCTTCTTCCTCGGCGGGCTGGCCGACCGCATGGGCCGGCACTACGCGCTGCCGCTGATGTCGGCGGGCATGGCGCTGTCGCTGGTGGTGTGGGCCGTGTCGGGCGGGTTCTGGGGGTTGGCCCTGTTCGCCTTCGCCTACGGCGTGTTCTACGGCGGCTTCGTGGCGCTGCTGCCCGCGCTGGTGATGGACTGGTTCGGCGGGCGCCACATCGGCGCGATCATCGGCATCCTGTACACCAGCGTGGCGATCGGCACGCTGATCGGGCCGAGCGCCGCGGGCTTCGCCTTCGACCTCACGCGCAGCTACCTGCTGCCGATCCTCGTGGCGATCGGCGCGAACCTCGTGGCGGCCGGCCTGCTGCTCGCGATGGCGCGGCGCGGCCGGCGCGCCCCTCAGCCGGCCTTCTGAACCAGCTTCAGCACGCTCGAGAAATCGAGCGCGCCGTGGCCCGCGAGGCTGTGCGCCGCATACAGGCTGCGTGCCAGGCCGCCCAGGGGCGTGGAAGCACGCACCGCGCTCGCATTTTCCTGGGCCAGTCCCAGGTCCTTGAGCATCAGGTCGGTGCCGAAACCGCCCGCGTAGTTCTTCGAGGCGGGCGACGTCTCCATCACGCCCGGCATCGGGTTGTACTTCTCGAGCGCCCAGTTGCCGCCCGAGCTGCGGCGCATGATTTCCGACAGCACCTTCGGATCGAGCCCGTTGGCCACGCCCAGCGCGAGCGCTTCCGAGGTGCCGATCATCAAGATGCCGAGCAGCATGTTGTTGCAGATCTTGGCGGTCTGGCCCGCACCGGCCGCGCCGGCGTGGAAGATGTTCGCGCCCATCTTCTCGAGCACCGGGCGCGCGCGTTCCAGGTCTGCCGTTTCGCCGCCGACCATGAAGGTCAGCGTGCCGGCAATCGCGCCGCCGGTGCCGCCCGACACGGGTGCATCGATCATCGCGACGCCCTTGGCGGCGGCGGCCTCGGCCACCTTGCGCGACGTGGCGGCGGCGATGGTGCTGCTGTCGATCACGAGCGTGCCGGCCTGGATGCTGTCGAGCAGGCCGGGCTTGCCGGCACCGCCGAGGAACAGGCCCTCGACGTGCGCGCTGGCGGGCAGCATGCTGATGACAACTTCGGCGCCGGCCACCGTTTCGACGGCCGAGGTCGCGATGGGCAGGCCTTCGGCGCCGAACTTCTTGCAGGCCTCGGCCGAGAGGTCGAAGGCGCTGAGCGTGTGGCCGGCCTTGTGCAGGTTCAGGGCCATCGGGCCGCCCATGTTGCCCAGGCCGATGAATGCGATCTTCATGTGTCTTGTCTCCGTTGTTCTGTGCAGGGAATAGAGCCGATCAGGTCAGCGATGCCAGTTCCGCCGGCATCTCGCCGCGCGGGCGCAGGTGGTCGTCGACGAAAGCGGGCGTGATCTCTTCGAGCGTGGCGGGGTTCCAGCGCGGGTTGCGGTCCTTGTCGACCAGCACGGCGCGGATGCCTTCGGCGAAATCCTTGTTCGCGCAGAAGCCCAGCGAAGCCCAGTACTCGAGGCGGAACACCTCGGCCAGCGACATGCGCGGCACGCGCTGCCAGAGCTCGAAGCTCAGCGCGATGGAGCTCGGTGCGCCCTTGGTGAAAGTCTTCGACGCGGTCTGCAGCCACGCGTCGTCGCTCTGCACGTCGCGCAGGCGCTTGGCGATGTCGAGCAGGTCGTCGCCGGCCATCAGCGCGTTGATCGTGTCGTAGTGCTCGCGCACCTTCGACGCCGGCATCTCGGTGCCCTCGCCCGCCTTGGCGAGGATGCGCGACAGCGTGGCGCGGTCGGCCCGCGCGTCGCCGCCGGTCCACTGCGTGGACGCGATGGTGGCGAGCACGTCGGCCTTGCGCTCCTGCGGCACCAGCACGTCGGCCAGGCCGCAGAAGATGGTGTCGTGCGCGTTGATGTTGGCCGCCGTGAGCGCCAGGAACAGGCCCGTGCGGCCCGGCGTGCGGCGCAGGAACCAGCTGCCGCCCACGTCGGGGTACAGGCCGATGTTGATCTCGGGCATGGCGATGCGGCTTTGCAGCGTCATCACGCGGTGCGAGGCGCCCGCCAGCAGGCCCACGCCGCCACCCATCACGATGCCGTGGCCCCAGCACAGAAAGGGCTTGGGGAAGGTGTGGATCAGGTGGTCGAGCTCGTACTCTTCGCGGAAGAAATCTTCGGCGTAGGTGTTGCGCTCGGGGCCGCAGTCGAGCAGCGTTTGATACAGCTGGCGCAGGTCACCACCGGCGCAGAAGGCTTTCTCGCCCGCCGCATCGAGCAGCACGCCGACGATGCCGGCGTCGGCGGCCCACTCGCGCAGCTTGGGCGTGAGCAGGCGCACCATGTCCACGGACAGCGCGTTGAGCGAAGCCGGCGCATTGAGCGTGGCCACGGCAAAACGCTGGCCGCCGGCGGTCTGGATTTCGTTGAAGAGAACTACGTTGTCGGTCATTGTTTTCAGGTCCTGGAGAGCGGGTTCACGGCGCGTTCAGCGGATGTCGCTGTCGCCTTCCAGCAATTTTCGCGCAACGATGACGCGCATGATTTCGTTGGTGCCTTCCAGAATCTGGTGCACGCGCGTGTCGCGCACCAGACGCTCGAGCGGGAACTCGCTCAGGTAGCCGTAGCCGCCGTGCAGTTGCAGAGCGTCGTTGCAGACATTGAAGCCCGCATCGGTCGCGAAGCGCTTGGCCATGGCGCAATAGGTGCTCGCATCCACATGGCCCGCGTCGAGCTTGCTGGCGGCCAGCCGCACCATCTGCCGCGCGGCGACCAGCTCGGTCGCCATGTCGGCCAGCTTGAACTGCAACGCCTGGAAGCTCGCGATCGGCTTGCCGAACTGCTGGCGCTCGTGCAGGTAGCGGCGCGCCGCGTCGAGTGCGCCCTGCGCCGCGCCCACCGAGCAGGTCGCGATGTTGATGCGTCCGCCGTCCAGGCCCTTCATGGCGATGCGAAAGCCCTCGCCTTCCTTGCCCAGCAGGTTCTGCGCGGGCACGCGCACGTTGTCGAAGTTGATGGTGCGCGTGGGCTGGCTGTTCCAGCCCATCTTGTGCTCCTTCTTGCCGTAGCTCACGCCCGGTGCGTCGGCCGGCACCGCGAAGGCCGAGATGCCGCTGGCACCCGCGCCGCCCGTGCGCGCCATGAGCACCAGCACGTCGGTCGAGCCGGCGCCGGAGATGAAGGCCTTGTTGCCATTGATGACGTACTCGGCACCTTGCAGCTCGGCGCGCGTCTTCAGCGAACCCGCGTCGGAGCCTGCGCCCGGTTCGGTCAGGCAGTACGACGCCAGCTTGCGCCCGCTCGTGAGGTCTTCGCCCCACTGCTGTGCCACCGCGTCGGTGGCCCAGGTGCCGAGCATCCACGTCGCCATGTTGTGGATCGTGATGAAGGCCGTGGTCGAGGGATCGACCGCGGCCATTTCCTCGAACACCAGCGCCGAGTCGAGCCGTGGCAGGCCGAGGCCGCCGATGCGCTCGGGCGCGTAGAGGCCGCAGAAGCCCAGTTCGCCCGCCTTGGCGATAGCTTCCTTCGGAAAGATGGCTTCCGCGTCCCATTGCGCGGCGTGCGGCGCGAACTCGGCCTGCGCAAAGTCGCGCGCGGTCTGCGCAAAGGCGTTCTGTTCTTCGGACAGTTCGAAATTCATTGGGAGCGACCCTTCCAGAGATCGAGCTTGGCGGTGCGTTTGCGGGTCGATTGTTCGAGGCAGCCATAGAACTCCAGCGGCCAGATCGAGCCGCCTTCGCTGTCCTTGGCGGCGGTCTTGCACCCCGGATCACGGCCCTTGAGCCAGGCGCGCTGCTCGGTGCGCAAGGCCGTGCGCTGCTGCGGCGACAGCGATTTCATCACCTCGCCGTAGCGGATGTTGAGCGCCGCGTCGGCGGCGCGAAAGTCGCGCACCGCGCAGGCGTTCATCTGCTGCTGATTGCCGTCGGGCTTGCAGTCCAGCGGACTCGCTTCATCGGCCGCCTGCGCGCCAAAGGCGAGCAGCAGCACGGCCGATGCTGCGACAGCGCGGAGCGCGCACCTCACGCACTTCACTTGAGGCTGATGGTGGTGTTGACGCCCTGGCTCACGGTGCTGTCGTCGAACCAGCGCGCCGTGACCGTCTTGGTCTGCGTGTAGAACATGATGACCTGCTTGCCGTACGGGCCCAGGTCGCCGAGCTTCGAGGCGCGCGAACCGGTGAACGAGAACATCGGAACCGGCACCGGGATCGGCACGTTGATGCCGACCTGGCCCACGTCGATGTCTTCCTGGAAGCGGCGCGCCGCGGCGCCCGACTGCGTGAAGATCGCCGTGCCGTTGCCGTTCGGGTTGCTGTTGATCAGCTCGATGGCTTCGTCGATGGTTTCGGCGTCGGCGATGCACAGCACGGGGCCGAACACTTCCTGGTCATAGATGGTCATGCCGGGCTTCACGCCGGTGAAGATCGTCGGGCCGACGAAGTTGCCCTTCTCGTAGCCGGGCACAGTGGGCTTGCGGCCGTCGAGCACCAGCTTGGCGCCGTCGGCTTCGCCGCGTTCGATGAGGCTGTTCACGCGGTCGTAGGCGGCGCACGACACCAGCGGACCCACGTCCACGCCCTTTTCAGTACCGGCGCCAATCTTCAGCGTCTTGGCCTTCTCGATAAGTTCGGGCACCCAGTTGCGCGCCTCGCCCACCAGCACCGCGACCGACACGGCCATGCAGCGTTGGCCGGCTGCACCGAAGCTCGCGCCGGCCAGTGCGTTGAGCGTCTGCTCCTTGTTGGCGTCGGGCATCACGATGGCGTGGTTCTTCGCGCCCATCATGCATTGCGCACGCTTGCCGGCCAGCGTGGCGCGGTTGTAGACGTGCGTGCCGACCTTGGTCGAGCCGACGAAGCTGATCGCCTTGATGTCGGCGTGGTCGCAGATGCCGTTGACGATGGCTTCGCCGCCATGAATCACGTTCAGCACGCCCGGCGGCACGCCGGCTTCGAGCGCCAGTTCGCACAGGCGCATCGTGACCATCGGGTCTTGCTCGGAGGGCTTGAGCACGAAGGTGTTGCCGGTGACGATGGCCATCGGGAACATCCACAGCGGGATCATGGCCGGGAAGTTGAACGGCGTGATGCCGGCGCACACGCCCAGCGGCTGCAGCAGCGTGTAGGTGTCGACGCCGTTGGCCACGTTGTTGGCCAGCTCGCCGAGCTGCAGGTTGCCGATGTTCGAGGCGTGCTCGACCACTTCGAGGCCGCGGAACACGTCGCCTTCGGCGTCCGGCAGCGTCTTGCCCTGCTCGGCCGTGAGGATTGCGGCCAGCTCGCCCATGTTCTCGCGGATGAGCTGCTGCAGCTTCAGGAAGATGCGTGCGCGTGCGCCCAGGGGCGTCTTGCGCCAGGTCTTGAAGGCTTCCTTGGCGGAGGCCACGGCGGCGTCGAGTTCGGCGGGGGTGGCGAACGGCACGCGGGCCAGCACCTGCTGCGTGGCCGGGTTGACGACGTCGCGCCATTCGGTGGTCTTCGATTCGACGAACTTGCCGCCGATGAGCAGCTTGACGGTGGCGACTTGCGTCGAGGGGGTGGTGGTGGCGTCCATGGGGTTTGTCTCCTGTGATCCTGTGAAATTCGGTACCGGATTGAACCGGTGCAGCCCGCATCCTAGCTTTGCAGATTTGCTATGACAATAGACAAATATGCGTCATCGCTTTGCAAAAATGCAAAGCACCGCATCCCACCGCACACAAGGCCGGACGCACATGGACTGGGACAACCTGCGCTACTTTCTCGAACTCGCCCGCTCGGGCACGCTGATGAGCGCGGCGCGCCGGCTGGAGGTCGACCACACCACCGTCGCGCGGCGCATCCAGGCGCTCGAAAAGGAGGTGGGCGCGCCCCTGTTTTCGCGCGAATCAGGCGGCCATCGGCTCACCGAAGCGGGCCGTCGATTGCAGCCGCAGGTCGAGGCGATGGAGAGCGCCTTCCAGGCCGTGGAGAGCACCGCGCCGGCCTCGCAGGAAGGCCTGTCGGGCCTGGTGCGCATCGGCGCCACCGAGGGCTTCGGCACCGTGGTGCTGGCGCCGCAGCTGGCGCTGTTCGCGGTGCAGCACCCGAAGCTCACCATCGACCTGCTCGCGATGCCGCGGCTGGTGCACCTGTCGCGGCGCGAGGCGGACATCGTCATCTCGCTCGAACGCCCGGCGCGCGGGCCGGTGGTGGTGACCAAGCTCACCGACTACACGCTGCGGCTCTACGCCTCCAAGCAGTACCTGGCCGCCCACAAGCCCATCAAGACGCGCGAAGACCTGCGCGGCCACACCTTCATCAGCTACGTGGACGACCTGCTGTTCAGCAAGGAGCTGCAGTACCTCGATGAACTGCACCGCCCCGACAGCTTTGCGCTGCGCAGCACCAGCGTGCTGGCGCAGCACCGGGCGGTCGCGGCGGGTGCGGGGATTGCGGTGTTGCCGGCGTTCATTGCGCAGGACGATCGCGCGCTCAAGCCAGTGCTGCCGGACGCGGCGAACTTCACGCGGACCTTCTGGATGTCGATGCCGGCGGAGACGAAGCACCTGGCGCGCATGCAGACCGTGTGGGAATTTCTGCGCGCGACGGCTGCGGCACAACAGCAGGTGCTCTTGCCCACGAGCACGGCGAACACCCAGTGACCGGTTCGCGCGCTCAGGAAAACAGGCGCTTCAGAAATCCAGGTTTGGCCGCTGGTGATGCAGCCTTTTCCAGCAGCTCGATCAGCCCGTCCACACGCGGCTTCTTGAGCCGGCGCGCGTAGTCGATGTAGCTCTCTTCCGTGTCCATGCGATAGAACTGCGGCGGCATCGGCAGCGGGCCTTCCACCGCCGCCAGCAACACGCGCAATGCGTCGAGCTGGTTCATGCGGATGGCGCTCATGATGGCGGTCTCGCCGAGCGAGGGGATGATCTCGTTGGACTGCGCGAGCCCGCCGTCGAGCAGGGGCTGGATCGCCGCCGCATCACCTGCGACTGCGGCCGCGCCCAGTGCCTCGAGCGCCGCCAGCTTGTCGGGCGAAAGGCTGGCCAGGTAGGCGTCGCTGCGCTTGTCGTCCTCGTCGCGCGCGTCGCCGCCCTGCATGACCATGAAGTCGGTCACGAGCGCCACGGGTGCGCCTGCGGCGTCGAGCGCCCAGAAGCTCGGGTAGCTGCCGTCGCCCCAGCCGGCGCTGAAGATCAGCACGTTGTTCGCGCTGCCCGCGCCCAGCGGGTAGTGGTCGGCGATGTCGGCCGAGGCGAGATCAGCGCCGAGCACGTCGTCGTAATAGCTCACGTACTCGGGGTTGGTGGCGGACTCGCGCGCCTCGCGCTCGGCCATGGCCTTGGCACCGTCGGCGTCCATGAAGCAGCCGACGCCGGCATCGACCGGGTAGCCATAGAACTCGTCGCCGCCGAGTTCGTCCTGCGATTGCCCTTCGAGCAGCGCCGCCTCCCAGTGCAGGTCGCTTGCCTGCAGGCTGCCTCGCTCACGCAGCCACAGCACGGCCAGCGCATGGCGGCCGCCGCCTTGCAGCACCTCGACGGGGAACGCGCCCCGCCCGCTCACGCTGCGAACAAAAGGTTCTCGCTCGGGCTGCACCAGCGGATCGCAGGCCACGATGCGACCGCTCGTGAGGTGCAAGTCGCCGCAAGCCTGGCGCTGCAGATGACGGGCGCGCAGCGCCTCGTCGTCAAGAAAAATGCTCTGGAGGTTGTCGATGTCTAGGTAGGCCATGCGCCCAGTTTCTCATTCCCCGGCAGCGGCGGGCCACACGGGCGGATGGCTGCCCGGCGGCATCGAAGGCCGCGGCCAGGCGGCCGGTGTGCGCGACAGCTGTGCGCTGTGACGCACCGCCGTCAGTTCGCCGAAGCCGGAGGCCGAGGTCTCGACATACGGCTCGACATCGGCCCGCGCAATCGACAGTCCGCCATCCACCCGCCCCAGCCCGCGCAGCCACTGCCCCGTCTGTGCCAGCGACACCTGCACATGCCAGCTGCCGCCTTCCTGCTGCTGCCGCCACAACGCTGCGGCGGCGCCGAGGGCGATCAGGTAGCCGCTGGCCTCATCGAGGATCTGCATCGGCATCGGGCGCGGCTTGCCGTCGCCCGCCGCTTCGCCTTCGGCGTGGTTGAAGCCCATGGCGGTCTGCACCAGCGAATCGAAGCCGCGCCGATCGGCCCACGGCCCTTGCGTGCCATAGGCCGTGAGCGACACACAGACGATGCCCGGCCGCTCGCGCGCCAGCGCCTCCGGGCCGAAGCCCAGCGCCGCGATGCCGCCGGGGCGGTAGCCCTGTACGAAGACATGTGCGTCGGCGACGAGGCCGCGCAGCACGGCGCGGCCTGCGTCGGTGCACAGGTCGACATGCGTCGAGAGCTTGCCGCGGCTGGTGTCGGCGATGGATTCGATGTTCGGCAGGTTCGGCGAATTGACCAGCATCACGTCGGCGCCATAGGCCGCCAGCGCACGCCCACCGACCGGCCCCGCGAGGATGCGCGTGAGGTCGAGCACGCGCAGGCCTTCGAGCGGGCGCTGGCCGCCCTGCAACGGTGGCAGCGCGCGCGGCGGTGCGTCGCCGATGCGCTCGATGGTGAAGAGCGGCTGGGCCGCGACTGCCTGCCCGTGCGGCGAGGCGTCCCATTCATCGAAGCGGCGCAGCGCGGTGGCCACGAGGCCTTGCGCGGCGGCGGCCGATTCGAAATCGACAGAGCGCCAGCCGGCCATTGCGGCCTCGGCATCGGCGCGCGTGGCGCTGGCCGGGTCAAGCTGCATCAGGCGCAGCGCGCCTTCGCGGTGGTGCTTGAAGTTGGCGTGGATGCGCACCCAGCCGTCGGCGCAGCGGTACATGCCGGAGAAGGTGTCCCACAGCTCGGGTACGCGGCCGTCGATGCTGAACCAGCCCGTGCAATCGAGCGCGGCATGCAGCGTGTCGACCGACACGTCTTGCCGCGCCACACCGCGCCGGTGCCCCAGTTCGCAGGCCGCGAGCGCAGCGGCCGCAATGCTGGCCTGCGCCGCGAGGCCGACAGCGAAGGACGACGGCAGCACCGGGTCGGCGCCCGTGAGCCGCGCAAAGGCCAGCGCTTCGGCGGGCAGCCCTGCCAGCTGCCACAGACCCGCCAGGACTTCTTCACTCGTTGCCATGCGTCAACCCTTCAGGGACAAGAAGAAATGAACAGGAAATGAAAAAGGCAGGGTCCGCTTGCGCGGCCCTGCCCTTGTTGTGTGTCGTTGCGTTCGCGACCTTGTGCGGATGGCTTACTGGATCAGCTTCGCACCGGTCTTGGCCTGCAGCGCGTCGAAGCTCACGCCCGGCGCGAGTTCGATCACCTTGAGGCCTTCGGGCACGACGTCCATCACGGCCAGGTCGGTGATGATGCGATCGACCACACCCACGCCGGTCAGCGGCAGCGAGCACTGCTCGAGGATCTTCAGGTCTTCGGTGCCGTCCTTCTTCTTGGCCACGTGCTCCATCAGCACGATCACGCGCTTCACGCCGGCCACGAGGTCCATGGCGCCGCCCATGCCCTTGACCATCTTGCCGGGGATCATCCAGTTGGCAAGGTCGCCCTTGGCGCTGACCTGCATCGCACCGAGGATCGACAGGTTGATCTTGCCGCCGCGGATCATCGCGAAGCTGTCATGGCTGCCGAAGATGGCGCTGCCGGGCAGCGTGGTCACGGTCTGCTTGCCGGCGTTGATGAGGTCGGCATCGACGTTGTCTTCGGTCGGGAACGGGCCGATGCCGAGCATGCCGTTTTCGCTCTGCAGCCACACTTCCTTGGTGCCGGTGTGGTTGGCCACCAGCGTCGGAATACCGATGCCGAGGTTGACGTAGAAGCCGTCTTCGAGTTCTTGCGCGGCACGGGCCGCCATCTGGTCTTGGGTCCAGGGCATCTCAGGCTCCTTCTTTCTTGTTGACGGCCTTCACAGGCGCTTCGCTGCCTGTTGCTGCGGCCTGGGCGATGGCGGTCTGGGCCTCGACCTTGGCGGCGGCGGCATCGACCGACGCGCTCAGGGTGCGCTTCTCGATGCGCTTCTCGGGCGTGGCATTGAGCACCAGGCGATGCACGTAGATGCCCGGCAGGTGGATGTCGTCGGGGGCCAGCTCGCCCACTTCGACGATCTTCTCGACTTCGACGATGCAGACCTTGCCGGCCATGGCAGCGGCCGGATTGAAGTTGCGCGCCGTGAGGCGAAAGCGCAGGTTGCCGGCCTTGTCGGCCACGTCGGCCTTGACCAGCGCGACGTCGGGCACCAGCGAGTGCTCCATGACGTAGGTCTCGCCATTGAACTCGCGCAGCTCCTTGCCTTCGGCCACTTGCGTGCCCACGCCGGTCTTCGTGAAGAAGGCCGGGATGCCCGCGCCGCCGGCGCGCAGCTTCTCGGCCAGCGTGCCCTGGGGCGTGAATTCGAGGGCCAGTTCACCGGCCAGGTACTGGCGCTCGAACTCCTTGTTCTCGCCCACGTACGACGCGATCATCTTCTTGATCTGGCGCGTCTCGAGCAGTTTGCCAAGGCCGAAGCCATCGACGCCCGCGTTGTTCGAGATGACGGTGAGGTTCTGCACGCCGGAATCCTTCAGCGCGTCGATCAGCGCTTCGGGAATGCCGCACAGGCCGAAGCCGCCGACCGCGAGCGTCTGCCCGTCGGCCACGACCCCCTTGAGTGCCGCGTCTGCGGAGGGAAAAATCTTGTTCACTCGGGCTCCTTGATGGGTGTGGAGAGTGGGTGGGAAAGGCGTCAACGATACTACCTACTCGTATACGTAGTATTTCGTAATGGTGACTCCTGATGCCCGAGATCGATTACCGGTTGGCTTTTGAGCATGCGCCCGTCGGCATGGTGGTGTCGAGCAACCGCACCATCGTCGCCTGCAACCAGCGCGTGTGCGAGATCTTCGGCGCGGAGCCTTCCGCGCTGGTCGGGCATTCGTTCAGCATCCTGTACCCGAGCGTGGCCGAGTTCGAGCGCATCGGCAAGCGCATGGAGCCCTTTCTGAACGCCAGTGGCCACTATGCGGACAACCGCATGATGAAGCGCCTGGGCGGCCTGCACGGCGCGCTGGCTGGCGAGACCTTCTGGTGCCACGTCACGGGGCACGCGATGAACCGGGCGGCGCCGCATGAGGCCGGCATCTGGACCTTCGAAGACCTGGGCTCGCGCCGCGCGGTGAAGGCCGAGCTCACGCCGCGCGAGCGCGAGGTGGCGGCGCAGGTGATGCGCGGGCTGACTTCCAAAGAGATCGGCAAGGCGCTTGGGATCAGCCATCGCACGGTGGAGTTGCATCGGGCGCGGTTGATGCGCAAGTACGCAGCGGCGACGACTGCGGAGTTGGTGCAGAAGCTGATCGCGGGGTGATTCTTTTCAGGGCGCTGTCGGTGTGTTCATGCGTTCCTTTGCATGACCCTATTCTGAGTTCTGAGCAGAAGTTCCCTGCCAGAGACCCCGGATCGTTGCGAAAACGGAAACGCCGTGTCGACAAAACCTGTGCGTCATCGCGCTGTGGGAGGCCTATCGTGGAACCACGCGAACACACCGTTCGCCCCACACAGGAGCAGACACCATGTCCACACCCCTTCATTCGGAAAAGAACCTCCTTCAGCAGACGAAGCTGTCCGTGGCCCAGGCCCGCGCGCTGGCCGGGCACCAGGTGCCCGTGGCGCTCGGCCTCGCGGCGGTGATCCTGTCGGTGCTCGGCGTCAAGCCCTGAGCCTGGGCATCTCGCTCACTCCGGCTTGATGTCGGCGCCCTTGATCACCTTCGACCAGGCCGCGAGTTCCTGGTCGACGAACTTGCCGAGCGTTGTTGGGTCCATGTAGGTCGCGAAGGCGCCCTGGTCGTCCACCTTCTTGCGGAAGGCCTCGCTCTCGACGATCTTCCTGATCTCGGCGCTGAGCTTGTTCACCACCTCGGGCGGCGTCTTTGCCGGCGCGAACACCGCGAACCACGACTCGACCTCGTAGCCCGGCAACCCGGCCTCGGCCGAGGTCGGCACGTTCGGCATCGACGCGTGCCGCTTGCTGCCCGTGTACGCCAGCGGCTTGATGCGCCCGCCCGCAAAGTGGCCGATGACCGAGGGCGGCGTGGTGATGAAGATATCGACATTGCCCGCCACCAGGTCGTTGATGGCCGGACCCGAGCCCTTGTAGGGCACGTGCGTGGCCGGCTGCTTGGTCTGGCGCGACAGCAGCTCGCCCGCGATGTGCTGGATCGAGCCGTTGCCCGACGACGCATAGAACAGGCCGCCCTCTTTTTTCTTGCCGTACTCGATGAGTTCCTTCATCGAGATCACTGGCAGCTTGCCGCTCACCGCGACCACGTGCGGCGCGCGCATCACCATCGCCACTGGCACGAAGTCTTTGGTCGGGCTCCAGCGCAGGTTCGGGTACAGCGACGGGTTGCCGACGTGGTAGCCCGAGTACTGCACCAGCAGCGTGTAGCCGTCGGGCGCGGCACGGGCCACGGCCTCAGTGCCGATGTTGCCGCTGGCGCCGGGCTTGTTGTCGATGACGACCGGCTGGCCCAGCGCGCGCTGCAGCGGGTCGGCGACGAGCCGCGCCATGATGTCGGTCGAGCCCGCGGGCGCGGTCGGCACGACGAAGGTCAGCGGTTTGGAAGGCCAGGCATCTGCAGCATGCGAGGCGGTGGCAGCCAGCGCGAGGCCGACCGCGAGCAGGCGGTGAACGGGTTTCATGAATTTGTCTCCGGTGGTTTTTGTGGACTGTCTTCGGGCTGCATGTCTCAGGGCACCAGCTCCGAAATCTCGATGAGATTCAGGTCGGGGTCGCGCACGTAAACCGAGCGGATGCGCGACGTGGCACCCGTGCGCATCACGGGGCCTTCGATGATCGGCACGCCCTGCGCGCCCAGCCGCGTGATGACTTCTTCGAGCGGCACGCTGGCGATGAAGCACAGGTCGAGCGAACCGGGCGTGGGCAGCTCGGCCTTCGGCTCGAACTCGAGCCCCTTCACATGCAGGTTGATCTTCTGCTGGCCGAAGCGAAAGGCCTTGCGGCCAGCGCCGAAGACTTCCAGTGTCATGCCCATCGTCTCCACGTAGAAGCGCACGCAGGCTTCTTCGTTCGCGGTGGTGAGCACCAGGTGATCCAGGTGGTCGATCATGCGTTCTCCTTCTGGGCCGCGCGTGCCTTGGCGCGCTCGACGATCTCGTTGAAATCGGCTGGCGGTGCGTGCCGCGTGAGCCGGTGACCAGCGCGCGAGACCTGACTCGGCAGCTCGTGCTGCACGAGCGATTCGAGTTCTGCCGCAGCGCCGATCAGCCCGTCGAGGTCCATGCCGGTGTCGTAGCCCATGCACTGCAGCATGTGGACCACGTCCTCGGTCGCGACATTGCCCGTCGCGCCTGGCGCATAGGGGCAGCCGCCAATGCCGCCGAGCGACATGTCGAGCCGATGGATGCCGGCCTCGACCGCGGCAATGGTGTTCGCCAGGCCCATGCCCCTTGTGTTGTGGAAGTGCGCCGTCCATTCCAGCGCCGGGTGCCGCGCACGCACGGCCTCGCACACGGCCTGCACCTGCGTGGGATGCGCCATGCCGGTGGTGTCGCACAGCGTGAGGCCCTGCACGCCCAGCGCAGCGAAGCGGTCGATCCAGCCCTGCACCGTCTCGAGCGGCACGTCGCCTTCCATCGGGCAACCGAACACGCAGGAGAGCGACACGTTCACCGGCACCCTCGCCTGCTGCGCCAACGCGATCACGTCGGCCAGCTGCGCGAACGACTGCTCGCGCGTCATCCGCAGGTTGCTGAGGTTGTGCGTCTCGCTGACCGACATGACGATGTTGAACTCGTCGATGCGGCTTTCCAGCGCGCGCTCGGCGCCGCGCACATTGGGCACGAGCGCGGTGTAGACCACGCCCGGCCGGCGGACGATGCGCTGCATCACTTCTTCGCCATCGCGCAGCGCTGGGATCGCCTGGGCCGAGGTGAACGAGGTCACCTCGATCTTGGCGTAGCCGAGCGTGCTCAGCCGGTCGATCAGCGCGACCTTGTCGTCGGTCGGAATGAATCGGCTTTCCATCTGGAAGCCGTCGCGCGTGGCGACTTCGTTGATGAACAGCCGCGTGCCATTGCCGGTTTTCATACGGCCTCCCTTTCGGCGCCACGCACCGGCCAGCCCGCGCCCTGCAGATCCGCCGTGTGTTCGCCCAGACGCGGTGCCGCATGCGCGATGCGCCCCGGCGTGGCGCTGAGTTTGGGCACCACGCCCGGCACCTTGAGCAGCGCGCCATCGGAGCCGCGCGCCTCGACGATCATCTCGCGCGCCAGGTACTGCGGATCGGTGGCGATGTCGGCCACGGTGTAGATGCGCCCGACCGGCACGCCCGCCGCGTCGAGCACGGCCAGCACGTCGTCGCGGCTGCGCTGCAAGGTCCAGGCTTCGATGGCGGCATCGATCTCTTCCACGCGCAGCACGCGGCCGTCGTTGTGCACGAGGCCGGGGTCGTTCTCCAGGTCCGCGCGGTCGATGGCGCGCATCAGCCGGCGGAAGATGCTGTCGCCGTTGCCAGCCACCAGAACGTAGTGGCCGTCGCTGCAGCGGTAGGCGTTGGTCGGCGCGATGCCGGGCAATGCGCTGCCGGCCCGTTCGCGCACGGCACCGAAGGCGTCGTACTCGGGCAGCAGGCTTTCCATCACGTTGAAGACCGACTCGTAGAGCGCCACGTCGATGAACTGGCCTTCGCCGCCGCGGGCCGTGCGATGGTGCAGCGCAGTCAGCACGCCGATCACGCCGTGCAATGCGGCCAGCGTGTCGCCCAGAGAGACGCCCACGCGCACCGGCACCCGGCCCGGCTCACCGCTGAGGTAGCGCAGCCCGCCCATCGATTCGCCGAGCACGCCGAAACCCGGCTTGTCGCGGTAGGGGCCGGTCTGCCCGTAACCCGAGATGCGCAGCATGATGAGCCGCGGGTTCAGCGCATGCAGCTGCTCCCAGCCCAGGCCCCAGCCTTCGAGCGTGCCGGGCTTGAAGTTCTCGATGAGCACGTCGGCCTCGAGCGCCAGCGCGCGCACGGCTTCCTGCCCTTCGGCGCTGCGCAGATCGAGGCACACGGAGCGCTTGTTGCGCGACTGCACCTCCCACCACACCGACGTGCCGCCGCGCAGCAGCCGCCACTTGCGCAGCGGATCACCGACGCCGGCGGGCTCGATCTTGATCACGTCGGCGCCGAACTCGGCGAGCGTCTTGCCGGCGAAGGGGCCGGCGATGAGCTGGCCGAGCTCCAGCACCTTCAGGCCTTCGAGTGCGTTCATGTCTGTCTCTGTCTCCAAGTGGGTTGCCCCTACTCTAGAAACAGATGGCGATGAACGGAATTGCTCTGATGGCAGCAGGCCTTCGCGAAACGCGAAGGCCTGCCATGCGCCCTGCTCGCTACTTCTTCTTCAGCGTGGACGCAGGCTTGGCAACCACCGGCGGCGCGGCCGGCGTCTTCACCCAGCCGCGCAGCATCACGCCCAGGCAGATGCCGGCCGCGAAGATCAGCCAGTACACCCACGACGGCAGGTTCTCCACGCCGCTGTGCAGGTTCATGCCGAAGGCCGCGCCGACGGCCATCAGCGGAAAGGTCAGCGCGGCGATGGTGTTGAGCTTGTGCTGCGCGCGGCTCATGTCGAGGGCCGAGTGCGCCTGCGCCTCGGCGGCGCGCGCGAGCCGGTAGTCGAGCGACATGCGCGTGTCGGCCAGCAGCAGCTCGAAGCCGCGTGCAATCTCGACCGCGAGGTCGCGCTGGTCGATGAGCATCAGGTCGCCCTTCACCGCATCGCGCGCGGCCTGAAGGGCGTCTTGCATGTTCCGCGCGGCGCGCGTAAGCGGAATCAGCGGGCCGAGGACCTGGAACAGGTCTTCCGAGGTCTCCGCGGCCTGGTGGCGAATCTCGAAGGTGCTGAACGCCGCGCGGTAGCTGTCGAGCAGCTTGGCGAGCGCGCGTTCGCCGGGGTTGTTGCCCTTGTGCAGCCATGCGCCGTCGGGCTTGCGCAGGAACACCACGGGCTTGCGCTCGGCGCCGGTGCCCGAGGGCGGCTCGTGCAGGATCACCATCAGGTGCTCCTGCTCATGGATGATGCGCTGCGCGCCGTAGGTGCTGCCCCCCAGCCGCTGCTGCATGGCGGCGGGCAGTTCCCAGTCGTAGTCGATTCGTCGTGCCATCAGGGGGCCTGCAGTTCTTTCCACAAGGTGTCGAATTCGTCCGCGAAACGGCGCACCAGCGGCGGGTCGTTGCTCAGCACCAGGTTTTCTTCGTTGTACTCGCAGGCGCTGCGGGTCCAGTTGTAGCTGCCGTTGAGCAGCCGCGCGCCGTCGAAGAGCGCGAACTTGTGGTGCATGTGGGCGTCGGTGCGGTCCACCGCCACCGCAATACCCGCCGCACGCAGCTGTCCGACGTCGCTGCCACGGTCGAACTCCTTGTCGTTGTCGGTGACGAAGCGCACCGTCACGCCGCGCCGGTGCGCCGCCAGCACCTCGGCGGTGATGCGGTCGTCCGAGAGCGTGAACACGCACAGGTCGACCGCACGCTTGGCCGTTCGCAGTTGCTCGTTGATCGCCTGCAGGCAGGCCGTGCCGGGGCTGAAGTAGGCCTGCGAGCGCACCGTGACGCTGTCGGGCGAGCGGCCGGTGTCGATCGCGCGCACCACGCCTTCGAGCCACTTGAGCAGCGACAGCTGCTCGGGGTCGGCGGTGCGCGAGCGCACGAGGTCGAAGGCGCGGTTGCGCAGCTGGCGCAGGCCGTCTTCGGGCGGCGAGGCTTCGCGCAGGGTGTGGACCAGCACGCGGCGCTCGTCGTCGCTCAGGCGCGCGTCAGCCATCGTGGCATCGAGCTGGGCCAGCAGTTCGGGCAATGCGGACATCAGTGATCCTTGTCGGCTTTGGGTGGGGCTGGAGGTACAGGCGCGCGCCTTGGTGCGGCCCGCGAGGCCTGCACCTCGGCGGCGAGGCGCTCCATGTCCTGCTTGATCGAGCGGTCGAGTTCGAGTCGGCGCTCGGTCGCCGTCACCAGCGGCAGGATCAGCTCGCGGTAGGTCACGGCGATCTGCAGCATGGCGTCGGCCAGGCGCTGGCCTTCGCTCGGGCCTTCGACCGGCGGCGCGGGCTCGGGCTTGAGCGCGTCGACCGCGCGCGCCACGTCGAGCATGCTGCTCGCGATGCGCTGGCTGCCGTCGATGTCGGCGCCACCCAGCTTGCGCTGGCGCACGAACTCGTCGCAGATGGCCGTCCAGCGCGCGCTTTCCTCGGGCGTCGGGCTGCCGAGCAGTTGCGCCAGGCGCAGCAGGTTTTCCTCGGCGCCGGTGGTCAGCGTCTGGGCCTCGCCGCGGTAGTGGTCGCGCAGCAGCGCGTCGAGTTCGTCGTCGCGCATCAGCGGCGTGATCTTGCCCGCGAGCTTGGTCATGTTGCGGTAGCTGCCCTGCAGCTTGAAAGGCGGCGCGGTGCGGTAGCTCTCCTGCTGCGCAGCCGAGGCGATGTAGGCCAGGTTGACCTTCAGCAGCAGGTCGCGCGCACGGAACAGCCGCTGCAGCAGCGCCTTGATCTCTTCCAGCTCGACCGAGCTGTAGGCGTGCGACAGCGCGCTGCTCGGCACGTCGTGGCCCTGCGCCATCTTCACCAGCAGCTGCACGTCCTTCGGGTCGCGCGAGGCCAGCGGCATCAGCGTGGGGTTGGAGGTCAGGCTGTTCTCGATGTACGAGAGCGCGAACGCCGCCTCGCGGCCCGAGAGCACGTCGCCCAGGTTGTAGATGTCGGCGCGGTTGGCCAGCATGTCGGGGATCTTGAACACGTCGCCCGACTCGGTGTACGGGTTGCCCGCCATCACGATCGCGAAGCGCTTGCCGCGCATGTCGTAGCTGCGCGGCTCGCCGTTCCACACGCCCTCGATGCGGCGCGTGCCGTCGGCCAGCGCGATGAACTTCTGCAGGAACTCGGGGCTGGTGTGCTGGATGTCGTCCAGGTACAGCATCACGTTGCTGCCCATCGCCAGGCCCAGGTTGAGCTTCTCCAGCTCCTGTCGCGCCGCGCTGTTGGGCGCGTTGGCCGGGTCGATGGCGGTGACGCCATGGCCCAGCGCCGGGCAGTTGATGCGCACGAAGATCAGGCCGAGCCGGTCGGCCACGTACTCCATCAGCGTCGTCTTTCCGTAGCCGGGCGGCGAGATCAGCAGCAGCAAACCCATGCGGTCGGTGCGGCTGCCCTCGCCCGCCGAGCCGATCTGCTTGGCGAGGTTGTCGCCGATGATGGGCAGGTACAGCTCGTCGATCAGCTGGTTGCGCACGAAGGTCGACAGCGGCTTGGCCTGGAACTGGCTGAGCTTGAGCCGCGCCTTCTCGCGTTCGAGCAGCTCGTGGCGCAGGCTGTGCAGCGCCTCGTAGCCCGGCACCGCATGCAGGGTGTGAAACAGGAAGCGGCGCCAGAAGTCGTTGAGGTTCAGCGTGAGGCGGCCCTCGGCCACGCGCGGGTGCTCGCCGCGCAGGCCTTCGACCGTGCGGTCGAGCGCCGCGTTGACGCGGGTGCGCTGCAGCGGCATGGCCAGCACGCTGGCCGCGTCGTCGATCCAGTCGATCGATTGCGGCGCCTGGTGCGTCGCGTAGGCGCGCACCCAGTCGCGCGCCAGGCGCCAGCGTTCGGCCGGCGGTGCGGCGTCGAGGTCATGCTGCCACGCGTCGCGCCGGCCGCCCCGCTCCAGCTCGCGAAGCAATGCAGCAGCCAGGTCTTCGCCCGCGCCGGACACGGCCCAGGTGTCGCCGCCATGTTCGCTGGCCAGTTCGCGCACGAGGTACGCGGCGGCCTGGTCGCACAGGGTGGTCACGCGGCCGTCGTGCGCGTCGCGTGTTTCGTCGCTCGCGGTGTCGGCCAGCGGCAGCAGGTCGGGCACCACGTCGCGGGCGAAATGGTTCAGCGCGCGTGCGATGTCGGCTTCGAGCTGCTCCAACGCATCGCGCCGGCCGAAGAGCGCCAGCATCTGCATCGAAGCGCGCGCGCGGCGCAGCATCGACTCGCGGTGCGCGATCAGGTGGCCGTGCTGCCAGTAGAGCAAGGCCAGCGCGCGCTCGGTCGGGCCCCAGGCCAGCAGACCGGCCTGGTCCTGCATGCCGACGAGCGCACCCAGCAGGCGCATCGCGTCGTCGTCGTGGATGCCCTTCTGGTAGCCCTCCTGATACCGCGCCGCGGCAAAGCGGCGGACCATGTCGAGCAGTTGCGGATGCAGCGGGTCTTCGGCCAACAGCGTGAGCACCTCGGCCCAGCTGCGCTCGGTCTTGCCGTCGAGCAAGGCTTCGAGCAGGCGGCCGGCCAGGTACTCGGCGCGCGACAGCTCGGGCGTTTCCGACACCAGCGACTGGTTCCAGTAGCGTTGCAGCGGCAGCAGCCGCGGCTCATCGACCGGGCTCTGGTAGTCGGTGCCCGTGACCTGGTAGGCCATGCCCTCGTCGCGGGCCACGAGCGTCAGGTCGACCGGCTGGCGGTGCACGGTGAAGGCGTGGCGACCGAGGCGCAGCGTGTCGCCGCCTTCGCTCACCAGCTCGCGCTTGTCGCGGATGGAGCGCAGCGCCTGGTCGCGCGCGGTCTTCAGGCGCGTGTCGAGTTCGTCGGCCTGCACCGCGGCGCCCAGCGTGCGCAGGTCGGCGATCAGCGTGTGCAGCTTGCCGATCATCGGATCGGCTGCGAAGTAGCTGTGGACCTGCGTCAGGTCGCCGAACTGCGCGATGCGGCGCGGAATGCCGTCGAGGATGCGCCCTGCCGCATCGACCACGCCCTGCGCGCGGCGCTGGCGCGCTTCCACCAGGCTCTGGCGGCGCGCGGACAGCGCTTCGTACACGGTCTCGCGCTTCTCGGCGATGTCGGCCAGGAAGTCTTCCTGCTCGGCGAAGCGGCCTTCGATCTCTTCGAGCTGGGCCAGCAGGCGCGTGAGCGCGTCGTCGCACTTCTCGGGCGTGTCGGCGAACTCCAGCGCGTTTTCGACCGCCTGGCTGAAGAGCTTGAACTGCGCACCGAACTCGGCACGCGCCTCGGTCGCGCCCAGCGACTTGCGCCGCATGCGCGCGTCGGCGCGCATGCGGTTGATGTCGGCATAGATCAGCGAGATGCGGTCCAGGATCGAGGTGCGGATCACCGCATCGCCGCCCGGCAGGCTGCCGAGC
Source organism: Variovorax sp. EBFNA2 (assembly GCF_033802765.1). NCBI lineage: Bacteria > Pseudomonadati > Pseudomonadota > Betaproteobacteria > Burkholderiales > Comamonadaceae > Variovorax > Variovorax sp. EBFNA2. The sequence goes on along the minus strand of NZ_CP138496.1, from coordinate 2,620,357 downwards.
TGCTCGGTCAGCAGGTCGAGGCCGGCCGCCTGTTTGTCGAGCGTGGCCAGCATCTGGCCGAGCGCCGGCGACGTGGCGAGGTTGGGCAGTTCGAGCGCGAGCTTGTCGAGTGCCTGGCGCTGGCCGTTGAAGGCGGTGTCGGCCGCCAGGAACTGCATGGCGCGCTCGCCGATGCGCTGCTGCTCGGCCTCGAGCGCCGCGTCCATGGCGACGATGCGCGGCAGGTCGGCGTAGCGCAGTTCCTTGAGCATCTGCAGCGCGCCGCGCCGTTCGCGCAGGCGGCCCAGCGCCTTCACGAAATCGTCGGGGGCACGCCAGAGCGTGCTGGCAATGTCGACCATCAGCGCGTGCTGCTCGTCTTCCGCACGGGCCAGCGCCCGCGCGGTTTCGCGGCGGATGGTGTCGACCTTTTCGAACTCGGCCAGCGTGCTGCGCGCCACCTCGGCGATGCTGCGCAGCTCGCCCATGAGGCCGGCGGCCTCGGGCGCGTCGAGCCAGAAGTAGGCGTCGCTCACGCGGGTGCACTGGCGAATGAGGTCGTCGTAGGCCGCACGCGTGGGCGCCTGCTCGCGCACCGCGCGCGCGATGCCCATGAGGTCACTCACGCCGCGCACCAGTTCGGCATTGCCGATCTTGCCGAAGAAGCCGGTGGCGGGCGGCTGCGCGCTCACATGCTCTTCGCTGGCGAAAGGCGTCTGCCACAGCTGCATCGGGTGCACGCGCGTGGGCTCGCCGTTGTCGCCGTTGAACACCAGGATGCGGCCGTCGGCAAAGCGCGCGTAGCCGTTGGCGATGATCGGCGTGGCGAGCTTCTTGTCGATCAGGTTGTAGTTGAAGAGCGCATAGCGCCCCGGCTTGCGGTCGTAGAACACATAGGCCACGTCTTCGCCGTTGGGCGATCGCAGCATGCGCTTGAAGCGCAGGCTTTCGACCACCTCGGCCGGCAGGTCGAAGCGCTTGTGCTCGCCCGACTGCAGGTAGTAGCCGCCGGGAAAGATGATGCCGTGGTCTTCGGGCAGCTGAACGCAGGAGCCGCCGATGGCGTCGATGCGCTCGACCTGCTGCGTGCGGATGTTGAACACCAGATAGCGCGTGGTCTGCTCGCGGTAGGGCTTCACGCGCAGCAATATCAGCATGCCGAGCTTGGCCCAGGCGATCTCGGCGTCGGTGAGCGACTGGCTCTTGTCTTCCACCGGCTCGCTGTAGATGCCCAGGCCGGTCTCGGTGTTGTTCTCGATCTTGATCGTGAGGTCGCCGCCCAGCGTCTCGACGAACACGGTGTCGAGCACGTTCACGTGCGGGTGCTTGCCGCCCACGTGGTCTTCGCGCGTGGCCACGGTCCACTCGAAGTCGTGGCTGGCGGGCAAGGCAATGTCGCGTTCGCCGCGGTTGTCGACGTAGTGGATGCTGCCGTCGCGCTCAATGGCCCAGCGGAACACGCGCACGTCGCTCAGCTGCTGGCCGATCTGGAACGAGGCGAGCAGCTTGTCCTGCGTGACGCGCAGCTGCAGCAGTGTGGCCTGCTTGTAGTAGGCGTAAAGCTCGCGGAAGTCGGAGACGAAGCGCGTGTCTTCCAGGAAGGAGCCGGCCAGCGGCACGGGCTGCAGCTCGTCGTTTTCGGTGGCGGCTTCGCCCGGCGCTGCGAGCCGGTACAGGCCGAACACGTCGCCCACGGCCGTTTCCTTGCGCAGGCCGATGAACACGTTGTAGCCGAACAGCAGCAGGTCGCCGATGCGCACGATGTCGCGCGCCACGGCGTTGTTCTCGGTGCGCGCGCGGGTGCGCAAGATCAGCGCCTGGTCGGAGCGGCCGAACTCGGCGAGCCGCTGCTCGTTGAGCGCCTCCGTCTTCTTGAGCAGGCCTTCGCCCTGGGTTTCGAGCCGCTTCTTCAGCAGGTCGTAGCTGCCGCTGCCGGAGACCAGCGCTTCGGTGGCGTCGATGGGAGCCTGGGCGCCGGGCGGCGCGCCGGTGTCGTCGGTGGGTTGCATGGATCGGCGCGGTCAGTCCGCGCGCAGCAGTGCGAGCAATTCGTCGCGGTGAGGCTGGGTGTCGAGCCAGGTGCGGATGCGGTCCAGCTCGTCGATGCAGTCGTTGCCGTAGCGGCGGCGCAGCGCGGCAAGGCGCGCCTCGCGCACCTCCTCGGTCTGCAGACGGCGCTGCCAGCCGTCGGACAGCAACTCGTCGAGCCGGCCGGCCAGGCCGCGGCTCACGAGGGCGCGCCATTCGCCCTGGTCGAACCAGAGGTTCTGGCAGGCCACGCAGCGGTCGATGCGGAAGTCGGGCCCCGCACTCACGCGCAGGCGCTGCATCAGCCGCTCGCATTCGGGGCAGTGGCGCACGGCGGCGAGGTCGAACACCTCGATCACCTCGTCGTCGACCTCGTGCGGCACGCGCTTCGGGTCGGCGGCCTTCCAGGCGCGCCAGTCGTCCATGCCCATCACCATGCCTTGGCAATCGCCGCATTGCACGCCCAGCAGCGCTTCGGCCAGCGCCACCGGCTGCATCGCCGCGCCCCCGGCGCAGCTGCACTTCAGGTTCGGATTCACTGCGCGTTTCCGTTCAAGGGGCGGAAGGTGGAGATCAGGTTCTGCAGCGCCGACTTCTGGCTCTCGGTGCCGTCGTTGGCGATCTTGTTCATCAGCGAGGCGACGCTGAGGTTCTGGATTTCGCCCGACGAGTTGCCCAGCGCGCCGACGATGTCGCGCAGGTCTTTCACCACGTCGCGCTCGCCCGAAAGCTGTTCCTTGAAGGCGACCTGCACCGCCTGGCTCTTGGAGATGACACCGTCGATGCCCTTGCCCACCGAGAGCGAGCGCACGAAGCTGTCGAAGTAGTCGCCCGAGCCGCCGACGATGTCGATCTTGGCGTTGGCGAGCGCGGTGCCGAGCACGTCGGCCTGTTCCTTGGCAATGGACGTTTGCGCGTCGATGCCCTTCATGGTTTCGATGTGCGACTTTTCCAGGCGCATGCGGAACTCTTCGTGGTCGCGCGTTTCGGGGCTCATGGACTTCATGGCCTCGAACTTCTCGTGCAGGCCCTTCGCCTCGGCGTTGAAGCGCGCTTCGATCACCTGTGCATCGGCCTGGCCCGACTTGAGCGTGGCTTCGGCATCGGCCGTGCGCACGTTGACGTCGGCGAGGCCGAGCTTTTCCTTGCCCGAGGCTTCGGCGTCGAACTTGGCACGCATGCCGGCGGCTTCGGCCTGCGAGCGCGCTTCGATGACTTGCGCATCGGCCTGGCCGGCCTTGAGGATGGCGTCGGCATCGGCCTGGCGCACGTGCACGTCGGCGAGGCCCAGCTTTTCCTTGCCCGAGGCTTCGGCCTCGAAGGTGGCCAGGCGCGCCTGCGCGGTGGCGATCTCGACCTTGGCAGCCGCCAGGCCCGGTGCGGCGGATAGGGCTTCCATGCCCTCGGCTTCGCGCTTCTTCGATTCGGCGTCGCGCTCGGCCACCTTCAGCTTGGCATCGGCCAGCGTGAGTTCTTCGGCCGCCTTGTGGCGCGCGCGCTTTTCCTGGGTTTCGGCCGCCTTCACGTCGATCACCATCTTCTCGTCGGCCTGGCCCTCGGCCATGATCACGACCGATTTCTTGGTGCGCTCGGCCTCGGCGACCACGCGCAGTTCCTTGATCGCTTCTTCCTGCTCGGCGACCGTGCGCTCGACCACGATGCGCTCGCGGATCACGTCGGCAATGGCCTTCTTCTGCACTTCGACGGCCTTGTCCTTCTCGATGCGCTGCAGGGTCACTTCCTTTTCGCGATCGACGATCTCGAGGTCGCGGGCACGCGTGACCTTTTCTTCCTCGACGGCCACCGCGCGCTTGCGGTTGTTTTCGGCCACTTCTTTTTCGCGCTGCACGTTCTCTTGCTGCACGGCCACGGTCTGCTCCGAGAGCAGGCGCGCGGTTTCGGACTTGGTGCGCTCTTCGGACTGGATCTTGGAGGTCTCGGCTTCCTCGCGGGCACGCACGCTGGCGATCTCGCGGTGCTGGCGCGAGGTGGCGTCGGCCTGCTGGCGCTCGAGTTCGAGCAGCGCTTCTTGCGTTTCGACGTTCTTCTTCTTGATCTGCATTTCCTCGTTGCGGCGCAGCTCGTTGGTGCGCACGTGCTCGACCGCCGTCAGCTCGGTGATCTTCTTGATGCCCTGCGCATCGAGGATGTTGTTGGCGTCGAGCTCCGACAGCGGGGTCTGCTCGAGGTAGTCGATGGCGGCGTCTTCGAGCACGTAGCCCGAAAGGTCGTTGCCGATCTGGCTGATGATCTGGTCGCGGAAGCCGTCGCGCGCCTGGTACAGGTCGACGAAGTCCATCGACTTGCCCACCGTCTTCAGTGCTTCGGAGAACTTGGCCGAGAACAGCTCTTCGAGCGTCTCGTGGTTCGAAGCCCGCGCGCAGCCGATGCCCTGCGCCACCTTCAGCACGTCGTCGGCGGTCTTGTTGACGCGCACGAAGAACTTCACCTTGATGTCCGCGCGGATGTTGTCGCGGCAGATCAGGCCTTCGTTGCCGGAGCGGTCGATTTCGATGGTCTTGACCGAGATGTCCATCAGCTCGGCCTTGTGGATGATCGGGTAGACCATGCGGCCGGTGAAGGTCACCTCGGGCTCGGCGCGCAGCGTGTTCACGATGAGTGCGTGGCCCTGTTCGATCTTTCGATAGAACTTGGCGAACATCGCGAACAGGCCGAGGATGACCACGGCCAGTATGACCACGGCAAAGATGATGGGCTCCATTTTTTCTCCAGATTTGCTTTAAGAGCGAACGAACAGTAAGGGGGGGGCGCGCGGTCAGACGATGTCTTCGTGCGCCGCGATGAGGTAGCGCGCGGCCACCTCGTCGTATTCGAGGATGAGCGCGTGCGAGCCGCGCTTGAGGGCGTTGGGCGTGGGCGCCCAGACGCGGATGTTGAGGCTGGCGCCGCGGCGCGCCACTTCGGCGCGGCCGTCTTTCTCGTTCACCACGCCGGTGACGACGCGGCAGACCTGGCCCACCAGCGCCGCATTGCTCACGGCCGTGTGGCTCACGAAGAGGCCCTTGAGCGGGCGAATCGCCACCGCCGTCACCGGAATGGCGAGCGCCGCGCTGGCCACCAGCAGCACCGTGCCGGCCAGCAGCTTGAGCACCATCGTCGGCACCAGCGGCAGCAGCCACTCGCCGCCCAGGCACGAGAGCGTCCAAGCCACCAGCACCAGCAGGCTCACGGCCACCGAGAACGGCACGCCGTTCAGGCCGAAGGCAACCACGTAGCTCGCGATCTGGCCCATGTCGCTGGTGTCGCCGTCGGCATGCGTCTGCAGGTCGACGTCGATCCCGCTGCTCTCGAAGTCGACCATGCCGACCACCGCGAGCACCCAATAGATCACCACGACGCCGAGCAGCACCGTGTAGATCGCGGTGGGGTACCCCGTCACCGCTCCCATGAAATCGCCCATTGATCCTCCCGCGTGCGGGTTGGTTGTTGTTCTCTTTTCTTCTTACCTGCCGCCCGGCTTTTTGGTGCCGGTATTCTTCTTGTTCGCCTTGCCCGCAAAGGCAATCAGTTCGCGCGTGGCCCTCTCCTTGATGGCCAGGCGGTCGTCGGGTGCCAGACCATAACGCGCTGCCAGAAATTCGTAGTCGGCCGCGTTCAGCGACACCGTGAGGCGCGGCCGCTTCGGCTTCGAGGTGGTCGCCAGGCCCAGCACCTGCCGGATCTGGTCGGGCGTGGACACATGCTGCTCGAAGGCCGCGGTGCGCACGGCCTCGAGCACGGCCTCTTCCACGTCGAAGGCCACCTGGACCGCGCGGATCGCCTCGTCCGAGCCTTGCCAGCGAACCGGCTTGACCCGCACCATGGTCACTCCACAGCCGGTTCGGACGGTCCGGACGGCTTGGCCTGCCGGGCGCGGATGCGCTCCATCACCTTGCCGGTGCGGTCGGCGTCGTTGCCGATGCCCGCCGCGGCCAGCTTCTTCTCGAGCGCGCTGTGGCCGAACTCGTCTTCGAGCTGCTGGCCCGCCGTCATGCGGTCGGACAGTTCTTCGTGGCGCGAGCGGATGCGCTCCAGCGACTCGCGCGCACTGGCCAGGCGCGAGCCGCCGCTGCCGATGTTCTCGGAGATCGACTGCGTGGCGCGGTAGACGCTCTCGGTGGTCTTGGCGATGCCGATCTCGCGCTCGTGCTCGCGGATGCGCGCCTCGGCCGACTTGATCAGGTCCTTGAGCCGCGACACCTGCAGCGCATACGAAGCGTGGGCCTTGGCCTGCTCCTCGAGTTCCTGCTCGAGCGTGCCGACCTTGGACGCCACGTCGAGCGCCAGGCCTTCCTGGGTCTTGTTGAGCGCTTCGAGCGCCAGGCCTTCGTAGCGCGTGACCTCGCCCTTCAGGCGTTCGATTTCGCGGGCCGACTGCATCTCCTTGGCCATCACGCCGGTGAGGTCGCCCTTGGCCTTTTCGATGCTGTGCTTGGCGTCGATGATTTCCTGCTCGTAGATGCGCGTGGCGTTGCTGTCGATCACGCTCTCGCCGATTTCGCGGGCGCTGCCTCGCAGCAAGGTGACCAGCTTCTTGATGACTGTCATGGTGATCTCCGCTTAGTTCAGGAATTCGGACAAGGCGTCGAGCGCATCGAGCGCGTTGTCGCTGAGCACGGCCACTTCGCGCGCGATGTCTTCCACGCTCGCATTGCGCCCCAGCGCCCCGGTGAGCACGTAGCGCCCACCCACGCGCCCGAAGGACGACAGCGGCACCGACGGGTTGAGGTCGAGCAGCGATTCGAGCAACTCGGTGCGCCGCTCGGGTTTCACTTCTTCCTCGGTCCAGAGGTAGCAGATGCAGATGATCTGCATGTCGGAACTGGTGACGAAGATCGGCAGCTCATCGCGCCCTTCGATGCTCACCTGGACCACGGGCGTGCTGCCCGGAATGGGCTGCAGCTGCACGGGCAGCCCGCCCATCGCCGCGCCAGCCAGCGCATCGAGGCCCTTGAGTTGATCGAGCAGTGATTGCATACCTCTCCTTTGGGTTGTCTACCGTTGGAAGCGCGCGATGCTTCGCTGGATTCACTATAGGTGCAGCGACATAACATGTCAAAAATTCTTTTAGCCCATGCGCATGACTTTCGGCACTGGCGCGCTCTCTAGAATCCGCCGATGGCCCCCACCATCAACCCCGCGCGTGTCGATTTCGTGACGCTGCGCCTCTTCTGCGCCGTGGCCCAGTCGGGCAGCATCACCAAGGGCGCGGAGGCGTGCCACCTCGCGCTCTCGGCGGCGAGCCGGCGGCTGTCCGACTTCGAAGCGGCCACGGGCTCGAAGCTGCTCGAACGCAGCGCCCAGGGCATCGCGCTCACGCCCGCGGGGCATGTGGCGATGCAGCATGCGATGCGGCTCTTCCAGGGCTTCGAGCAGTTCAGCAACGAGCTGGGCGACTACGCCAGCGGCGTGCGCGGCCATGTGCGGCTGTGGGCCAACATGTCGGCGCTGACGGAATTCCTGCCGACCACGCTGGCGGCCTTCCTCGGGCAGCATCCCGACATCCGCGTCGAGGTCGAGGAGCAGCTGAGCGGCGACATCGTCCGCGCGCTGGTCGACGGCCTTGCCGACGTCGGCGTGTTCGCCGAGAACACGCCTGCCTACGGCCTGGACGTCGCGCCCTTCCAGACCGACGAGCTCGTGGTGTTGTGCGCCAAAGCGCACCCGCTGGCACGCCTGCGCGTGAAGAAGATCGATTTCAAGACCTGCCTGGCGCACGAGTTCGTGGGGCTGAACCGCAGCAGCTCGCTGCTCGAGCTGACCTCGCGCGCGGCCGAACAAGCCGGCATTCCGATGCGCCTGCGCGTGCAGGTGCGCAGCTTCGATGCGATGTGCCACATGATCGCGGCCAACCTCGGCATCGGCGTGGTGCCGCTGGCCGCCTGCAAGGCGCAGGTGGCCGCGCTCGACCTGAAGGTGGTGCACCTGAAGGACGCCTGGGCCACGCGGCGCCTGCTGATGGCGACGAAGACCGGTGCGGCGCTGTCGCCGGCGGCGCAACTGCTGGTACGGCAGCTGCTCGCTTCGTCGAACTGAAACGCGATCAGCCCTGCTTCGCTGCCTCGGCCTCGAGCACCGCCCACTCCGCCTCCGTGAACAACCGCGAGCGCGTCAGGAAGCGCACGCCCAGCGGCCCCTCCAGCGAGAACATCCCGCCGCGCCCCGGCACCACGTCGATGATCAGCTGCGTGTGCTGCCAGTACTCGAACTGCGGCCCGCTGATGTAGAACGGCATGCCGCCGAGGTGCCCCAGCAACCGGTCGTGGTCGCCCACGATGAACTCGCCCTGCGCGTAGCACATGGGCGCGCTGCCGTCGCAGCAGCCGCCCGACTGATGGAACATCAGCGGGCCGTGCCTGGCGGCGAGGTCGTCGATGAGCGCAAGGGCCGCATCGGTCGCGGTGACGCGCAGGACCTCGCCGGTCATCAGAAGAAGCCCAGCTTGTTCTCGCTGTAGCTCACGAGCAGGTTCTTGGTCTGCTGGTAGTGGTCGAGCATCATCTTGTGGTTCTCGCGCCCGATGCCCGACTGCTTGTAGCCACCGAAGGCTGCATGCGCCGGGTACTGGTGGTAGCAGTTGGTCCACACGCGGCCGGCCTGGATGCCGCGGCCCATGCGGAAGGCGCGGTTCATGTCGCGGCTCCACACACCGGCGCCCAGGCCGTAGAGCGTGTCGTTGGCAATGGACAGTGCTTCTTCCTCGTCCTTGAAGGTGGTGACCGACACGACCGGGCCGAAGATTTCTTCCTGGAAGATGCGCATCTTGTTGTGGCCTCGGAACACGGTCGGCTTCACGTAATAGCCGTCGGCCAGGTCGCCGTCGAGCTGCTGGCGCTCACCGCCGATCAGCACCTGCGCGCCCTCCTGCCGGCCGATGTCGAGGTACGACAGGATCTTTTCCAGCTGTTCGCTCGAAGCCTGCGCGCCGATCATGGTGGCCGCGTCGAGCGGGCTGCCTTGCTTGATGGCGGCCACGCGCTTCAATGCGCGCTCCATGAAGCGGTCGTAGATCGACTCCTGAATGAGCGCGCGGCTCGGGCAGGTGCAGACCTCGCCCTGGTTCAGCGCGAACATCGTGAAGCCTTCCAGCGCCTTGTCGAAGAAGGCGTCGTCCTTGTCCATCACGTCGGCAAAGAAGACGTTGGGCGACTTGCCGCCCAGCTCCAGCGTGACCGGAATGAGGTTCTGGCTCGCGTACTGCGAGATCAGCCGGCCCGTGGTGGTTTCGCCGGTGAAGGCGATCTTGCCGATGCGGTTGCTCGATGCCAGCGGCTTGCCCGCTTCCACGCCGAAGCCGTTGACCACATTGAGCACGCCAGGCGGCAGCAGGTCGCCGATGACCTCCATCAGCACCAGGATCGACACCGGCGTCTGCTCGGCCGGCTTCAGCACCACGCAGTTGCCGGCCGCCAGCGCGGGCGCGAGCTTCCACACGGCCATGAGGATCGGAAAGTTCCACGGAATGATCTGTCCGACCACGCCGATGGGCTCATGAAAGTGGTACGCGAAAGTCTCGTGGTCGATCTCGCTGATGCCGCCTTCCTGCGAGCGGATGCACGAGGCGAAGTAGCGGAAGTGGTCGATGGCCAGCGGCAGGTCGGCGGCCATGGTCTCGCGGATCGGCTTGCCGTTGTCCCAGGTCTCGGCGGCGGCCAGCATGGCCAGGTTTTCCTGCATGCGGTCGGCGATGCGGTTCAGGATGTTGGCGCGCTCGGTGGTCGAAGTGCGGCCCCAGGCGGCCTTGGCCTTGTGGGCGGCGTCGAGCGCGCGGTCGATGTCGGCGGCGCTGGAGCGCGGCACTTCGCAGAAGACCTTGCCGGTGACGGGCGTGATGTTGCCGAAATACTGGTTCTCCACCGGCGCGACCCATTCGCCGCCGATGTAGTTGCCGTAGCGCGCCTTGAAAGGCACTGCGGTACCGAATTTGCCCGGTTCGAGCATGTCCATGGGTTGTCTCCGTTGGGTAAGGTGTGAACAGGCGGCACCGCGACATGCGGCGGCCCGCACAGGCACCGCAAGCGGCATACCCGTGCGGATCGGGACAATCCCCAAGCCCCGCGCCAGAGGGGAACGGCCCGCGCAGAGGGTTTCCATTCGCAATCTGCGACAGATGCGCGCGACGGCCGCGACTACGATGTCGCACAAGGCGAATCGCCGGCAATCCCGCCCACGGAGTTCCGCAAGATGAGTGAAGCTTCCGCACCATCAACCAGCATCGCGCAGGCCCGCGATCTGTTCTTTGCGCAGGGCCGCGACCCGGCGCCGTGGATCGCGCCGCACATCTCGCGCTCGTGGCAGCGCAGCCGGCCGGTCGACCCGCAATGCATCGACTCCACGCCGATGGCGCCGTCGCTGCTCAACGAACGGCGCGAACAGGCGATGCGCCTGCTCAGCTGCGCGCAGCCCGAACTCGACGGGCTCGCCGAGCATGCGGTGGGCAACGGCTGCATCGTCGCGCTGTCGGATGCGAGCGGCCTCATCCTCGAAGAAATCGGCAGCCCCGACTTCCTGCCCAAGGCGCAGCGCGTGGCACTGCAGCCCGGCGTGGAATGGTCGGAGCGCCACCGCGGCACCAACGCCATTGGCACCGCGCTGGCCGAGCGCGAGGCCGTGATGGTGCTGGGCGGCGAGCACTACCTGGCGCAGAACGGCCGGCTGGGCTGCGCGGCGGCGCCCATCTTCAGCGGACGCGGCGAACTGGCCGGCGCGCTCGACATCTCGGGCGAAACCGCGCGCGTGAACCACCACGCGCTCGGCCTCGTGCGCATGGCGGCGCAGCAGGTCGAGCACCGCATGCTGCTGGCCGAGGCCTCGGGCCACGTGCTGCGCTTCCATGCGCGGCCGGCGCTGATCGGCACGGCGCGCGAAGGGCTGATGGTCATCGAGGGCGGGCGCATCGTCGCGGCCAACCGCGTGGCGCTCGACCTGTTCGGCCGTTCGTGGGAGGGCCTGCTCGATCTCGATGCCGAAGAATTCCTGGGCGCGCAGTGGCCGCGCATGGAACACAAGCGCAGCCTGCTCACGCTGCCGGGCGGACGGCAGATCGCGACCGTCATGGAGCGCACCGGCACAGCCAACAGCGGCACGGGCCGATCCGGCGCGCGGCATGCAATGGCCGCCGCCCCGATCGACAACGACGACGTGGTGCGCCCGCTGCTGGCGCGCGCCGTGCGCGTGCTCAACGAAGGCGTGCCGGTGCTGGTGAACGGCGAGACCGGCAGCGGCAAGGAGGTGTTCTCGCGCCGCCTGCACGCCGCCAGCCGCCGCAGCGCGGGCCCCTTCGTGGCAGTCGATTGCGCCTCGCTGCCCGAGACGCTGATCGAGGCCGAGCTGTTCGGCTATGAAGAAGGCGCCTTCACCGGCGCGCGCCGCAAGGGCATGCCGGGCCGCATCCGCGAAGCGCACGGCGGCGTGCTGTTTCTGGACGAGATCGCCGAGATTCCGCTCGCGCTGCAGACGCGCCTGCTGCGCGTGCTCGAAGGCCGTGTGGTCACGCCGCTGGGCGGCGGCCAGGGCGTGGCGGTCGACTTCGATCTGGTCTGCGCCACGCACGCCGGCCTGCCCGCGTTGGTCGAGGCCGGGCGCTTTCGCGCCGACCTGATGTACCGCGTGGCCGGCTTCACCGTCGCCCTGCCCGCGCTGCACGAGCGTGCCGACCGGCGCGCGCTGATCGCGCGGCTGTTCCTCGAATCGGGCGGTGCCGCCAAGCACCTGTGCCTGGAAAACGACGCGCTCGAGCGCCTGGCCGCCTACCGCTGGCCCGGCAACGTGCGCGAACTGCGCAGCGTGCTGCGTGCACTCGTCGCGCTGGCCGACCCGGGCGATGCGCTGACCGCCGATGCATTGCCAGCCCATCTCCACGACGCCGCGCCCGTTGCCGACTTCAGCGAAGCCACGGCGTCGCAACCCAATGCGCCGCTGCAGACCATCACGCGCCACGCCATCGATGAAGCGTTGCGCGCCTGCGACCACGACGTGGCGCGCGCCGCCCGCCGGCTCGGCGTGCACCGCAGCACCGTGTACCGCCACCTCGCGCGCCAACGGCCGCCCACGGGCAACACCAAAGACTGACTTGCCCGCACGCGTGGGACCGGCCAGACTTTGCGCATGGCCCTGTTCCCGCCTCCATGACCACCGGCAAACCCGCGCGCAAGCTCTCGGCCGTGCCGTCCACCTTGCGGATTCCGCTGGCCGCGCGGGCCTCGGGCGATGCGCTCTTTCCGCAGATGGCCGTGCGCGACGCCTACGCCGCCGGCATCCTCGAGCAGATCCGCGACGACGACCACGCCCTGCCCGACGACCGCACGACCATCTTCGGCATCCTCGCGCGCACGCGGCGCTTTCGCAGCCTGGCGCAAGACTTCCTCAAGGCGAACCCGGGTGCGCGCGTCGTGAACATGGGCTGCGGCCTGAGCCATTACTTCCAATGGCTGGACGACGGCAAGTCGCGCATGACCGACGCCGACCTGCCCGAGGTGCTGGCCTTGCGCCGCGAACTGCTGCCCGACACCCATCCGCGCCACGACGTGCGCGAGCTCGACCTGAGTGCCCCCGACTGGTGGGAGCAGCTCGGCCTGCCGCGCAAGCGCCAGGCGCAGCCGGTCTTCCTGTTCACCGAGGGCGTGCTGATGTACCTCACGCCCGCGCAGGTGAATGCCGTGCTCGCCACCTTCGGCGAACGCGCGCCGCCGGGCTCGGTGCTGGCCTTCGATGCGATGTGCTGGCTCGCCGTGGGCCGCGCGCGCCAGCACCCGTCGGTGCGTGCAACGGGTGCGGAGTTCCAGTGGGGCCTGCGTCGCTGCGACGATCTCACGCGGCCGCATCCGCGCCTGCAGCTGGATGGCACCTACCGCGTGATGGAAGGCATCGGCTGGCCCTACACGCTGTTCGCGCCGGCGGTGCTGTTCTTTCTCGGCGTGCCGATCTATGCGGTGTACGCGCTGAGCGTGAAGGACTAGCTTCTTTTCAGGCGAAAGGCACGCTGCGGTACGGGCTGCGCGCGTCGCTCAGCAGCAGGCGGTTGGTGCGCAGCAGGTGCTCTTCGCGCGCATCGGCGTACTGCCAGATCAGGCCGCCCGCGATGTATGCCGCGCTCACCTGCGACCAGTCGGCATAGGCCGCACGCACCTGCGATTCGAGGCCGCCCGCGAAGCCCGTGAACTCCGCGCGATCGATGTAGCCCAGCTGCACCGCCCAGCGCGACAGGTTGGCCAGTCGCACTGCATCCCAGGCCACGAGGCTCGTCAGCTGTTCCGGCGCCACGCCGAAGTGCTTGCGTAAAGCCTTGACCCAGCTCTGGCTGCCCGTCATCAACTGGCCCAGCTCGGCGTTCGAATGCCCGGTCTGCGCGGACAGCGCACGCATGTCCAGGTGCTCGCGCGCCTTGATCTGGAAGAACGCGGGAAACCACGCGTCCATGACCAGGCGCAGCACGCCCGGCGTGGACTGCACCGCCTTGTCGATCGCGCCGATGGCCTTCCACGACGGCAGGTACTTCGCGCGCTGTCCTTCTTCGGTCAGCCAGCGCGCGGTCTGCTCGAAGCTCGCGCGGTCGGTCACGTTCCACACCTGCGCGACGCCTTCGCGCAGGGTGTCGTCGTCCTTGCCGGTGAGCACGGCATTCACACAGTCGCCGTTGAAGGCCGACAGCGGCGTGCTCAGCGTGACCAGCCATTGCTCCTGCGCGGAAAGCGCCGGCGCGGCGGCGTCGAACTTGAGCTTTTTGTTGTCGAGCATCGAGTGCGCGAGCGTGTCCTTGAACCCCATGAAAACTCCTCCCGAAGTGTTGACGTGTTGAAGTTGTTGACTGAAGCGCGAGCCGCTCAGGCCCGCGATTGCAGGCGCACGACTTCCTGCTGCAGGAACGCGAGGAACGGCGCGCGCAGCGCTTCCGTCATGTGCGCGGGCAGGGCCATCGGCGGCGTCGAGCCGGTCAGCAGCTGATCGCCCTTCTCTGCGATCTGCAGCGAGCGCGCCTCCACGCGCTCCAGCGCGATGCGCAGCGGCGACTCCATCAGGTCCTTGCCGTACAGCGCCTGCGCCGTGAGCGCCACGCCGTAGGGGCCGCCGAACAGCGGAAAGTCGGCCAGCGCGAACTGCAAGGTTTCGCCCGCGGAGATCTGGAACTTGTCGCTCACCTTGCCCAGCTTTTTGGCCAGCTTCGGGTTGGCGGGGTCGAGCAAGGTGTCGGCCGCGCCGTACTCGGCCACCAGCTCGGCCAGCGTCCAGACGCGCCGTTGCGCCTGCCGCTGGCTGCCGTTCTCCGCGTGGTACGAGACCACCGCCGCAACCGCTGGCGCCAGCAGCTCGCCGCAGCGCTTGAGCAGCACCGGCTCGGGTTCGTCGGCCACGCCCGACCAGTCCTTCCAGGCCTTGTAGCGCGCGAGCAGCGTCGAGACGAACGACGGCGCGTCGTCCGCGCGCGCGGGCAAGGCATGGCCCTGTGCCGGCGGCGGCGCGGCCAACAGCACAGTGAAGTCGTCCTGCACGTACATCGCCTGGTCGGTCAGCAGCAGCCCTTGCGATGTGCGCTTGCCGCTGAGCCGGTTCATCGCGTGGTAGCCGAGGAAGAACAGCGGGATCTCGTCGCCCAGCCAGGGCTTGGGCAGGTACATCTGCTCGACCGCTTGCGCGAACACCTGCGGCGCATCGTCGTGGTCGGGATGGTCGGACTGGTCGGGCAGGAAAGCGAAGGCCGACAGGTCGGCATGCAGCGGTGCCTGCACCTGCTGCTGAACGCGTGCGCGCAAGGCATCGCCGTGGCGCGAGCGTTCAGGCGGCAGCGCGCCCAGGTGATCGGTGAAGGACGAAAAAACGAATGACATGCTGAATCTCTCCCTGAAACCGTGGACTTGTGAATGGGTATGCGGTCGACCTCTGCTTCCGTTGGCCATGCACGGCAGATCGGTCGTGATCGCGGCGTGTCCTGCAAGGACACCGCCGCAATGCCAGCCCAAGGGAAGTGTTCCCCGGCGGCTCACGGACTGGATGATCACGCGCCCCTTGTTCAGAGGCGCAGCCATGCGACTTGGAAGCGTCGCTTGGCATTCTGACGAATTCTGCGAGGGCGCGCGATCACGCTGTCGGGTCGCTAGCATCACTGAATCTGCAAACCGTGGCCACGCCACACACGGGAGTCATACGAATGGGTACATGGTCGACAGCAGGCTTCGGCAACGACGAGGCTCTCGATTGGCTGGCTGAATTGCAGGAAGCGGATGACGCGCTCGCGTTCATCCGGGAGACATTGGCATCCGGCTCGACGGAAGGCACCGTTGCCGCCGCCGAAGTGCTGGCGCTGCTTGCCGGCCAAGGCAGTGCCGACGTGCACCCGGAGGCCGTCGACTGGTGCGCCGGCAAGGCCGCGCCACCTGCCGACTTGCGCCATGCCGCCGCCGACGCCCTGCAGGCCATCCTCGACGACCCCGATGCCGACGGGCACGACACCTGGGCCGAGCTGGGCGAGGACGACGAGGACTACCTCGCGTGGCTTGCGAACCTGAAAAGCCTGCAGGCGCGCCTGCGCAGCTGAGCATCGACGAACGCCCTCGACGTTCCGGCAAGAAATTGCGCCGTGTTACGTAACGAGTGGCGACAGCTGCCCGTTTTGCACGACTGCCCCGACCGCGCCCTTCGAAAAAAATCGTTTTGAATCAACGAGATAAGGCGTTTTCAGCCGGGCACTGACAGCCGAAAACGAAGGCGGCACGCATGTTGCCCTCTGTAGTCATTTATTTGACGAGGAGGCCGCATGACCACCACCGTATCGCCGATCGATTCGATCCCCGCAGCCGCCGAAAGTGGTGCTCCCGTGGTGCTTGCGCAGGCCAGCGTCACGCCCCTGGGCCCCGTCGGATCGGGCCCCGCCATGGCCGCGCCCGCCGCGCCGACCAGCCTGGGCACGCTGTCCAATGCCACGCCCGGCACGGTCGTCATGCGCGACGGATTTCGCATGCCGGTGGACGGCAACCAGAACCTCATTGCAGGCGACCGCGTGATCGTGCCCGACGGCGGGCAGGCCAACGTGCTCTTCCCCGGCTCGGCCACCAACAAGGCGCCGCTGGCCGGCGTGTTCGCGAGCGGCACCGACGCCACCATCACCTCGACCAAGCTGTCCAGCGGCCTGGAGCAGGTGAACGTCGACGTGGCCGCGGGCAACCTCGATGTCACCTCGCCCGACAGCGACGCGGAAGCCGCAGCACTCGCCGTCAGCAAGAAGACCGCGGCCGGCAGCGGCATCGGCCTGGGCGAATTCGCACTCGGCGCACTGGGCGCCATCGGCCTGGGCGCGGCGCTGGGCGGAGGGGGCGGCAGTGACGGCGGTGGGTTCCCCCTGTTCCTCTCGGGCGTCGGCGACGGTGACGCGGACGCCGACTCGGATGCCGATGCAGACGCCGACTCGGACTCGGATGCCGATGCGGACGCCGATGCCGATTCGGACGCGGACGCTGACTCGGATGCCGATGCCGATGCCGATGCCGATGCGGACGCGGACGCGGATGCGGATGCGGATGCAGATGCCGATGGCGACCACCTGCTCGATCCGGGCGACGGCCTTGCCGGCCAACTGGTCGAGGCCATCGACAAAGCGATCGGCCTGGGCGGCGGTGCGTCCGGTTCGTCGGGCACGCTGGCCTCGCTGATGCCCGTGGCCGATGGCCTCACCGACCTGGTCGACGACCTGCTCTCGCCGGTCACCGGCGAGGAGTTCACGGCCGACGACCCCAATGAATTCGAGCCCGTGGACAACGTGGTCGAAGACGTTGCCATTCACGTGGGCGGCGTGCTGACCCCCGTGGTCGACGGCGTGCTCGGCGAAGGCCTGACCGACGCCCTCGTCGGCTCGCTGATCGGCCAGGTCGACTACCTGACCGACGCGCTGGGCAACGTGCTCGAGAACGTGCTGGGCGGCGAAGGCCTGCTCGGCGGCCTCACAGCGCCTCTGGGCCTGGACGGCCTGGTGGACGACCTGCTCGGCACCGACGGCGTCGTCGGGCAGGTGCTCGAAGGACTGCTGGGCGAAGGCAGCCTGCTGGGCAGCGTGCTCGGAGAAGACGGCTTGATCGCGCAACTGCTGGGTGAAGACGGCTTGCTGGGTGGCGTGCTGGGTGACGACGGCTTGCTCGGTGGCGTGCTCGGCGGCGACGGCGGCCTGCTCGGCGGCGTGCTGGGTGACGACGGCTTGCTCGGTGGCGTCCTCGGCGGCGAAGGCGGCTTGCTGGGTGGTGTGCTGGGTGACGACGGCTTGCTCGGTGGCGTGCTCGGCGGCGAAGGCGGCTTGCTGAGCGGCGTGCTGGGTGACGACGGCTTGCTCGGTGGCGTGCTCGGCGGCGAAGGCGGCTTGCTGGGCGGCGTGCTGGGCGACGACGGCTTGCTGGGCGGCTTGCTCGGCGCAGAGGGCGGCCTGCTCGGAGGCGTCCTGGGCGACGACGGCCTGGTCAACGGCCTCCTCGGCGACGAAGGCATCCTGGGCGGCGTGCTCGGCGGCGACGGCGCACTGTCCGGCCTGCTCGGCAGCGAAGGCCTCACCGGCGGACTGCTCGGCTGCGACGGGCTCGTCGACAACCTGCTCGGTCCTGACGGCGCCGTCGGCTCCCTGCTGAACGCAACCCCGCTGGCCGGCCTGCTCGGCGGCGAGGGCGGTCTGCTCAGTGGCGTGCTGGGCGACGACGGACTCCTGGGCGGCGTGCTCGGCGACGACGGTCTGCTTGGCGGTGTGCTGGGCGACGACGGCATCCTCGGTGCCGAAGGCCCCGTCGGCGGCTTGCTGAATGGCGTTCTCGGCGGCGACGGTGATGGCCTGCTGGGCGGCTTGCTCGGTGACGACGGCCTGCTGGGCGGGTTGCTCGGCGGCGAGGGTGGACTGCTGGGCGGCGTCCTCGGCGGTGAAGGCGGCCTGCTCGGAGGCGTGCTGGGTGACGACGGCCTCCTGGGCGGTCTTCTCGGCACCGAAGACGGTCTGCTTGGCGGCCTGCTCGGCGATGAAGGCCTCTTGGGCAGCCTGCTCGGCGGCGGCGATGGCGGTTTGCTTGGTGGCGTGCTGGGTGAAGACGGCCTCCTGGGCGGCGTCCTCGGCGGGGACAGTGGTTTGCTCGGCGGCGTGCTGGGTGAAGACGGCCTCCTGGGCGGCGTCCTCGGCGGGGACGGTGGTTTGCTCGGCGGCGTGCTGGGTGAAGACGGCCTCCTGGGCGGCGTCCTCGGCGGGGACGGTGGCCTGCTCGGCGGCGTGCTGGGTGATGACGGCCTCCTGGGTGGCGTCCTCGGTGGCGACGGTGGCTTGCTTGGCGGCGTGCTCGGTGAAGACGGCCTGCTGGGCGGCGTCCTCGGCGGCGACGAAGGCGGTCTCCTTGGCGGCGTGCTCGGCGAAGACGGCCTGCTGGGCGGCGTCCTCGGCGGCGACGAAGGCGGTCTCCTTGGCGGCGTGCTCGGCGAAGACGGTCTGCTGGGCGGTGTCCTCGGCGGCGGCGAAGGCGGCTTGCTTGGCGGCATCGTCGGCGAAGACGGCCTCGTGGGCAGCCTGCTCGGCGGGCTG
Organism: Variovorax sp. EBFNA2; assembly: GCF_033802765.1. Classification (NCBI taxonomy): domain Bacteria; kingdom Pseudomonadati; phylum Pseudomonadota; class Betaproteobacteria; order Burkholderiales; family Comamonadaceae; genus Variovorax; species Variovorax sp. EBFNA2. Next base: position 2,601,819 of record NZ_CP138496.1, on the reverse strand, counting down.
CTGGGCGGCTCGGGTCCGGCCGCGGCCATCCTCGAGCCGGTCTCGTCGGTGCTCGACCATGCCGTCGAACCCGTCGTGGCCGAAGCGACGCAGGCCGCATCCGGCGCCACGGCGCCTGCGAGCGACATCCTGGCTGGCGCAGGCGCAGCGGTCGCTCCGGTGCTCGCCGAGGTGGTGAACACTGTCGAACACGTGGTGTGCGAGGTCGTGGCCCCGATCACCAGCCTGCTCGATCAGGGCACCGGCGGCTCCACGCTGGCGCCCGTGACGAACATCCTGCACGGCCTGCTGGGCTGATCGAAGGCGGGAGGGGGCGGCAACGGCGCCCTCCCCTCTATTCCTTTTCACGCACGCAAAGGCGCAGCGCACCGGTCCCGGCGCGCTGCGCCTTCGCACGCCCGCCGTGCACAATCGGCGCTCCCGAGCCCTGAACCCTGAGCCCCTCTGCCCCGCGCCGCGCATGCGAATCCACGAACTGAAACGACGACTCCGCGAGGCCGGGGCCGGCCCCAGCCACGAGCAGCGCATCCTGCGGCTGTGGTCGCATGCGCTGCCGCGCAACAGCGGCCGGCGCCTGCCGGGCACATTCTTTCCGTCGTCGCTGATGGAGGCCCTGCCGGGCATCGAAGCCGATCTCGCGGGCCTGGCGCGCATCCATGCGATTCATCCCGGCGCCGACGGCTCAGAGCGACTGCTCGTTGCGCTGGCCGACGGCCAGACCGTCGAAAGCGTGCTGCTGCCGCGCGACGGGCTGTGCGTCTCGTCGCAGGTCGGTTGCGCGGTCGGCTGCCAGTTCTGCATGACCGGCCGCGACGGCCTGCTGCGGCAGGTCGAGAGCGCCGAGATCATTGCGCAGGTCGCGCTCGCGCGCTTGCGCCGGCCGGTGCGCAAAGTGGTGTTCATGGGCATGGGCGAGCCGGCCCACAACCTGGACAACGTGATCGAGGCCATCGAGCTGCTCGGCACGGTCGGCAACATCGGCCACAAGAACCTGGTGTTCTCGACCGTCGGCGACGTGCGCGTGTTCGAGCGCCTGCTGCAGGCGCGCGTGCGGCCCGCGCTGGCGCTCTCGCTGCACACGACCGATGCGGCGCTGCGCCGCAAGCTGCTTCCGCGCGCGCCGAACCTGACGCCCGAAGCCCTCATCGACGCGGGCGAACACTACGCCCGCACCACCGGCTACCCCATCCAGTACCAGTGGACGTTGCTCGAGGGCGTGAACGACGGGCCTGAAGAAATCGAAGGCATCGTGCGGCTGCTCTCCGGCAAGTACGGCGTGCTGAACATGATCCCGTTCAACACCGTGGAGGGCGTGGACTTCGGCCGCCCGTCGCGCGAGCGTTGCGAGCAGATGGCGCGCACGCTGCACGAGCGCGGCATCCTGACCAAGCTGCGCTATTCGGCCGGCCAGGATGTCGACGGCGGCTGCGGCCAGCTGCGGGCGCGCGCCGCCGAGGTGCGGGTGACCGTGCCAATTCGCCGCGCCGACGACCGCGTCAGCTGAGCGACGCCACCCAGTCCCACACCGCGTCGGGCGCCTCGACCATCACGTTGTGGCCGTGCGCGCCGAGGTCGCGTGCTTCGGGGTCGAGGGCGCGGGTCTGCTCGAGGGTGACCAGCGCATCGTGGCGGCCCTGGCCGAGGTGAACCGGGCAACGCGCCAAGCCGACCAGTTCGGAGAGCGGCGGCTTGCCCACGGCATTGGCGCGCGGGTCCATGGCGAGGCGCCATCCCTCGGCATCGTGCGCAACGCCGCGCGCGACAACGGGCGACGCCGCATCGACGATGCCCGCCAGGCCGGAAACCTTCAGGTAGCGGTCCCGCGCCTCTTCTTCCGTAGCGAATTTCTTTGCGGGCTGCGTCGCCAAAGTTTCCATGCGGCGGACCTCGTCATCACTCCACGCGACCTTGATGCCGGCCGCGAACACCCGGTGCGGCACGACACCGAACCATCCGGTTGCCAGCGCAAGACCGATCACACCGCCCAATGAATGTCCGAGCACCACGAGCCGGCCTTCGGGCTGCAGATGCGGCAGCACCGCACGCGCCACGGTGGCGGCGTGCTGACCGATGGCATACGAAGCCTGCCGGTCCGATGCACCGTGCCCGGGCAGGTCGAGCGCCAGCCAGCGACCGTTCCATCGCGCGCCCGCCGCTCCGCACAGCGGCGACCACACCGCGCCCGTCGCGCCCATGCCGTGCAGCAGCACCAGCAGGTCCGGGCCTTCGCCGCCTTGTTCCGTGTACATGTCCGTTGTCTCCAGGCACTTTCGATGGCGCGAGAATACCCGGCGATGCCCCGACACGGGCCTGAGCGGCGCGCCCCGCCGCGAGTCAACGCGGGGCCTTGTCCGGCCCCGTTTGCGCGGAATGGCTGACGCGCCGTACCCTGTGCCCGGGGCATGCTTGACGTTTTTCCGCGCCTCTCACCCGCCCTCTCAACCGCCGCTTCTTTTCCCTTCTCCTCCAAAGGCTTTCGCCGCCCCTCAAGAACACATGCTTGATCGCCGATCCTTCCTCGCCGCCGGCAGTGCCGCCGCCGCACTCGCCGCCCTGGGACTGCCCGAAGAGGCGCTGGCCGCCAACGGCCTGCAACTGAGCCAGCCGGCGCCCTTCTCTTTCGATGCGCTCGTCGCGCAGGCCAAGCGCCTCGCGGCCCGCCCCTACACCGCCGGCGCGCCGCTGGCGCCGCAGGTGCTGGAGCGCATCGACTACGACGCGCACGGCAAGATCCGCTTCGACCCCGCCAACGCCCTCTTCCGCGACGGGCCCGGCGCGTTTCCGGTCACCTTCTTTCACCTCGGCCGTTTCTTCCAGACACCCGTGCGCATGCACGTGCTGGAGACCGCCGGCGGCGACAGCTTTGCGCGCGAGGTGCTCTACAGCCCTTCGTACTTTTCGATGCCCACCGACAGCCCCGCGCGCTCGCTGCCCGAAGGCGCCGGCTTCGCAGGCTTTCGCCTGCAGGAAAGCCGCCTGGGCGACCAGGGCAAGCTCGACTGGCAGAAGAACGACTGGGTCGCCTTTCTCGGCGCTTCGTACTTCCGCGCCATCGGCGAGCTTTATCAGTACGGCCTGTCGGCACGCGGCATCGCGATCGATGTCGCCGTGCCCGACAAGCCCGAGGAGTTTCCGAACTTCACGCGCTTCTATTTCGAAACGCCCGCCGCGGGCAACACCACCTCGATGACCGTCTATGCGCTGCTCGAAGGACCGAGCGTCACGGGCGTGTTCAAGTTCATCATGCAGCGCGGCAAGGCCGTGATCATGGACATCGACGCGCGCGTGTTCCTGCGCCGCGACGTGTCGCGCCTGGGCCTGGTGCCGCTCACGTCGATGTACTGGTACTCGGAAACCATCAAGCCCACTGCCATCGACTGGCGCCCCGAGGTGCACGACTCCGACGGCCTCGCGATCTGGAACGGCGCGGGCGAGCGCATCTGGCGACCGCTCAACAACCCGACGCAGACACGCGCCTCCGCGTTCGCCGACACCCGACCGCGCGGCTTCGGCCTGCTGCAGCGCGACCGCAGCTTCGACCACTACCAGGACGGCGTCAACTACGAGAAGCGCCCGAGCCTGTGGATCGAACCGCTGGGCGACTGGAGCGAGGGCTCCGTGCAGCTCATCGAGATCCCGACCGACGACGAAATTCACGACAACACCGTCGCTTTCTGGGTGCCCAAGGCCGACGCCAAGGCCGGCTCGAGCTACAGCCTGCAATACCGGCTGCACTGGACCGACCAGGAGCCCTTTCCGTCACCGCTCGCACGCTGCGTGGCCACCCGCATCGGTCGCGGCGGCCAGCCGGGCCAGCCGCGTCCGCAAGGCGTGCGCAAGTTCATGGTGGAGTTCATCGGGCAACCGCTCACCACGGTGCCCTTCGGCGTGAAACCCCAACTGGTTCTCACCGCGCCGCGCGGCAAGTTCTCCTACGTCTTCGCCGAGGCCGTACCCAACGGCGTGCCGGGCCACTGGCGCGCCCAGTTCGACTTCACGCCCGAAGGCACGGAGCCGATCGACATGCGGCTGTATCTGAAGAACGGGGACCAGACGTTGACGGAGACCTGGCTGTACCAGTATCAGCCGGGGTGAGCGGAAGCGGCTGCATCTCGCAGCCTCCTCAGTTGATTCGCGCGTTGGTCAGTTGCATGTCTTCGAACTGACTGCCTGTGAAGTCAACCTGCTCGCCCTGCAGGCCGGTCGCGCTCACCTGCGTGCCCCTGCAGTCGAGCAACTTCAAACGCGACCACTGACTCGCATCGAAATTCAGTGCGGTCCAGTTGCACCGGGTGAAGGTGCAGTCACTGAGCGTGCTGGCCTTGAGCTGCGACGCGCTGAAAGTGCAATCCACGAAGGTGCATCCACTGATCGCGATCCGCTGCATGTCGCATTGGCTGAAGGAGCAACCGCTGAACTGGCATGCGGTCCAGACGGCGTTATGAAAAGTGGTCGATGTGAAGCTGCTGCCGTTGAAGGCGCTGGACGAGAAGGTGATCAGGTTGAGGTCGAGGCCGGCGTAGGCATTGCCGTCGCTCTGGCCGGAAAGACCCGCCGGCGCACCGCCTGCGCCTTTTCGCCATTTGTCGTGGTCTTCGATGATTTGTTTAGCGCTCATGGTGCACCTCGACAAATGCGACTGCACATGAGAGCACCGGGCGGCCCGGGAACAGCAGCGAGGCGGTGCTGTTGATTTGAAGCGTGCGCGTTGGCGCAGCACTGAATGCGGACATGTATTCCTCCCAGAAGCCGCTTCTGTGGATCAGGAGTCAGGCCGCGGATTGTGGGAGGCCCGTGCGCTCAAAAACGCGAGGAAAGAATCGGGCAACGATTGCGAAGCGGGCAGCGTGATGGACTGCACGCACCGCTCATTGCCCAGGCCGGCTCCAACCGGCCGCGATCGTTATTTCTTCGTGACGGACACCAGCTCGACCTCGAAATTCAGCGTCGCATTCGGCGGAATCACACCGCCCGCGCCGCGCGCGCCATAAGCAATAGCCGGCGGGCAGGTCAGCTTCGCCTTGCCGCCCGGCTTCATCTTCTGCACGCCTTCGGTCCAGCACGGGATCACGCCGTTGAGCGGGAACTCGGTGGGTTCACCGCGCTTGTACGAGCTGTCGAACTCCTTGCCGGTGTCGGGGAAGGTGCCGCGGTAGTGCACCTTGACCACGTCGGTTGCGGCGGGCGATGCGCCGGTGCCTTCCTTGAGCGACTGGTAGATCAGGCCGCTGGGCGTGGTCACGGCGGCGGATTGCGCAAAGGCGGCGGGGATGGCAAAGACGGACACGAGCGCAGCACAGACAAATGACTTCACGAAACACCTCGGTGGTTGAAAGAAGAAAGAAGAGCTGCCGATTATGGACAGCCCCCGTGAAGCCGCCTGTACGCCGATGTATCCGATGGAACGGCCCTTGCTTTGGGACAGACGCACTGTCACCATCCACAAAGAGAGGAAGCCCCCATGCGCTCCAACGACGCTTCGCCGGTCCCCGTCGCCGGCACCGGCCATCTCAAGAAAGTCCTCGGCCCCATCCAGTTGTGGGGCATCGCCGTCGGCCTCGTCATCTCGGGTGAGTACTTTGGTTGGAGCTACGGCTGGAACACGGCCGGCACGCTCGGCTTCCTGGTCGCCACGGTGCTGGTGGCGACGATGTACACCACCTTCATCTTCAGCTTCACCGAGCTCTCGACCGCCATCCCGCACGCCGGCGGCCCCTTCGCCTATGCGCGGCGTGCCTTCGGGCCGCGCGGCGGTTTCGTGGCGGGCTTTGCGACGCTGATCGAATTCGTCTTCGCGCCGCCGGCCATCGCGCTGGCCATCGGCGCCTACCTCAACGTGCAGTTCCCTGGCATCAACCCGAAGTGGTTCGCGGTGGGCGCGTATGTGATCTTCATCGGGCTCAACTGGATCGGCATCGGCATCGCGGCGGCGTTCGAGCTGTTCGTTACCGTGCTCGCGATCTTCGAGCTGCTGGTGTTCATGGGCGTGGTCGCACCGGGCTGGTCGATGGCGAACTTCGTGGCCAACGGATGGGCCGGCGGCAACGTGCTGAACGGCGCGGCCGTGTCGGGCATCTTCGCGTCGATCCCGTTCGCGATCTGGTTCTTCCTGGCCATCGAAGGCGCGGCCATGGCGGCCGAAGAGGCGCGCGACCCGCATCGCACGATTCCGCTGGCCTACACCACTGGCATCGTCACGCTCGTACTGCTGGCCTTCGGTGTCATGATCTTCGCGGGCGGCGTGGGCGACTGGCGCCAGCTCGCGAACATCAACGACCCGCTGCCGCAGGCCATGAAAGCGGTGGTGGGCGGCGACAGCGGCTGGCTGCACATGCTGGTGTGGATCGGGCTGTTCGGGCTCATTGCGTCGTTCCACGGCATCCTCATGGGCTACTCGCGCCAGATCTTCGCGCTCGCACGCGCCGGCTACCTGCCACGCTACTTCGCTGGCCTGAGCCCGCGCTTCGACACGCCGCACCGCGCGCTGCTGGCGGGCGGCGTGGTGGGCATCGTCGCCATCTTCAGCGACACGTGGGTGCAGTTCGGCGGCCAGACGCTCACCGCCAACATCGTCACGATGGCCGTGCTCGGCGCGATCGTGATGTACCTGATTTCGATGGCCGCGCTGTTCAAGCTGCGCCGCACCGAACCGAACCTGCTGCGCACCTACCGCGCGCCCTTCTACCCCGTGTTCCCGGCCGTCGCACTCGGCCTCGGCCTGGTGTGCCTGGGCGCGATGGTCTGGTTCAACACCATGCTGACGGTGCTCTTCCTCCTGCTGATGGCGGCCGCCTACGGCTACTTCCTGCTCACCTCGGCGCAGCGCGATGCCGCCGCGCCGGACGAGATGCTGTCTTCCAAACCCTGACCCCTTTCAAAGAGACGATGCGCTACCGCACCACCATTGCCGGCCAGGGGTTCGCCTTCGACGATCTGCGCCAGGTGCTCGCCTGTGCCAGCCCGGCGCGCTCGGGCGACTACCTCGCGGGCCTCGGCGCCGCCACCGCCCAGCAGCGCATGGCCGCACGCCACGTGCTGGCCGACACGCCGCTCAAGCAGTTCCTCACCGAGGCGCTGATTCCCTATGAGCAGGACAACATCACGCGGCTCATCATCGACACGCACGACGCGCAGGCCTTCGCACCGGTTGCGCATCTCACGGTCGGCGACTTCCGCAACTGGCTGCTGTCAGAACAAGCCACCACAGAGGCACTCGCCGCGCTGGCGCCGGGCCTCACGCCCGAGATGGTCGCGGCCGTGTCGAAGCTCATGCGCAACCAGGACCTCGTCGCGGTCGCGAAGAAGTGCCACGTGGTCACGCGCTTTCGCGACACCATCGGCCTGCCCGGCCACCTGGCCGTGCGCCTGCAACCCAACCACCCCACCGACGACTTGCGCGGCGTGGCCGCTTCCACACTCGACGGCCTGCTCTACGGCGCGGGCGACGCGGTGATCGGCATCAACCCCGTGTCCGACAGCCTGCCGGTGCTCGGGCGCCTGCTGCACATGCTCGACGAGGTGATCCAGCGCTTCGAGATTCCCACGCAGAGCTGCGTGCTCACGCACGTGACCAACACGCTGAAGCTCGCCGAGGCCGGCGCGCCAGTCGACCTGGTGTTCCAGTCGATCGCCGGCACCGAAAAGGCGAACCTGTCGTTCGGCGTGACGCCCGCGTTGCTCGACGAGGCCCACGCCGCAGCGCAATCGCTCGCGCGCGGCACCGTCGGCAACAACCTCATGTACTTCGAGACCGGCCAGGGCAGCGCGCTCTCGGCCAACGCCAACTTCGGCGTCGACCAGCAGACCTGCGAGGTGCGCGCCTATGCACTCGCGCGGCGCTATCGGCCGCTGCTCATCAACACCGTGGTCGGATTCATCGGCCCCGAGTATTTGTACGACGGCAAGCAGATCATCCGCGCCGGGCTCGAAGACCACTTCTGCGGCAAGCTGATGGGCCTGCCGATCGGCTGCGACATCTGCTACACCAACCACGCCGAAGCCGACCAGGACGACATGGACACGCTGCTCGTGCTGCTGGGCACCGCGGGCATCAACTTCATCATGGGCATCCCGGGCGCCGACGACGTGATGCTCAACTACCAGAGCACCTCGTTCCACGACGCGCTGTTCCTGCGCGAGACGCTGGGCCTGAAGCGCGCACCCGAGTTCGAAGCCTGGCTGCAGCGCATGCAGATCACCGACACCACCGGCCGGCTCGCACCACCCTCGGCCAACCGGCTGCTGAGCGACATGGGCGGGCTGTCCGCACTCGCGCCATGAGCGATTCGCCCGTCACCCCCAACCCCTGGACCCCATGGCGCGCCGCCACGCCCGCGCGGCTTGCACTCGGACGCGCCGGTGCCGGCATGCCCACCGACGAAACGCTGCGCTTCGGCTGGGCCCACGCGATGGCGCGCGACGCGATCCATGCGGCACTCGATGTCGACGCACTCGACGCCGCACTGCGCGCCGACCAATGGGACGTGAGCCGCGTGCGCAGCCAAGCCGCCGACCGCACCACCTACCTGAGCCGCCCCGACCTGGGCCGCCAACTCGACGCCGAAGACGCCGCGCGCCTGCGCAACGAGCGCCCTGCAGGCGGCTGCGACGTCTGCCTCGTGATCGGCGACGGCCTCTCCTCACTCGCCGTCGCGCGCCATGCCTTGCCGTTGCTTGCGGCGCTGCGCCCGCAGCTGCCACCCGGCACACGCCTGTCGCCCGTGTTCATCGCCACGCAGGCGCGCGTGGCACTGGCTGACGAACTGGGCGAAGCAGTCGGCGCGGGGCTGTCCGTCATGCTGATCGGCGAACGCCCGGGCCTCAGCTCCCCCGACAGTCTCGGCATCTACCTGACCCACGCGCCACGACGCGGCCGGCACGATGCCGAGCGCAATTGCATCTCGAACGTGCGGCCCGAGGGGCTGTCGTATGCGCATGCGGCCTTCAAGCTGGCGTGGCTGGTGCGCGAATCGCTGCGGCGAGGGCTGAGCGGCGTGGAGCTCAAGGACGAGAGCGACCTGGCGGTGCTGGAGCCGCCCGAAGCAAAGCCGCCAGGCCTGACCGGATGAGACGGGCTTCCCCAATGAGACAATACGCAATAAAATGACTTTTAAACCGCTTAACAGTCACTTTATTGATGCCGAAGAGCAGCCGCAGCCTCTCAGCCCTGCCGTCGCAGACCGTCAAACCCCTTGAGGGCCTGGGCCTGCGCCTGCGCGCGCACAGGGTGCACCGCGCATGGACGGTCGCCGAAATGGCCGAACGGCTGATGTGCTCCCCCAACACGCTGCGAGCCCTCGAATCCGGCAAGCCCGGCACCAGCATCGGCCTGCTCGCCCATGCGCTGTGGCTGCTGGGGCAGATCGATTCGCTCGACGGCGTGGCACCGGCTCCCGCAGAACTGGCGGCGAAGCGCCGTGTGCGCCGATCGGCCGCACAAGGCGCTGCGGGCGTGATCGCGGAAGGTGAGCGTGACTTCTGATCAGCTCGACGCCGAGCGGCGCATCTACGTCGGCCTCGCGCACCGCACGGGCGAGTCGGTGCAGCCCGCCGGCCTGATGAAGGTGGTCCGCCGCGGGGTCGTGGAGTCCGGCGAGTTCGCTTACGGCCGGCGCTACCTCGAAGACCCGGCGGCCGCGCCGCTGAACCCCGAGACCCTGCCGCTGCGCGACGCCGCGTTCGTGCTGGCCGAGCAACGCATCCGCGACGGCGGCGCCATGCCACTCACGCTGCGCGATGCGCTGCCCGACAGCTGGGGCCGCAAGGTGCTCGAAATCCGCCAGGGCCGCCCGCTGTCCGACATCGACGCGCTGCTGCTGACCAACGAGGACCGCGTCGGCGCGATGGTGTTCGCCGAAGCGCTGCCCATCCGCAGCGACGAGCCGCCCGTCACGCTCTGGTCGCTGCAGGAACTTGCGGAGGCTTCGCGCCGGATCGAGGACGGCCTGGACATCGGCCCCGACATGCACCTGCTGCTGCGCGGCGGGAGCCTGGGCGGTGCGCGCCCCAAGGCCGCCTTCGTGCACGAAGGCCGGCGCTGCATCGCCAAGTTCGCGTCGCGCGGCGACGACCATGACGTGGAGGTGATCGAAGCGGCCACGCTCTGGCTGGCCGATGCCTGCGGCATCACGGTGCCTCCGTTCCTGCTCCAACCTCTCGCCGCCGGGCACGCCTTGCTGGTCGAGCGCTTCGACCGGTCCGGGCCGGTGACCGACGAGCGGCGCTTTCACTACCTCTCGGCCTCGGCACTGCTCGACGTTCCCTACGAATCCAGCCGGGGCAGCTACGTCGAGCTGGCGCAACTGCTGCGCCGCATCTCCCGGCAGCCGCAGGAAGACTTGGCCGAGCTATTCCGGCGCCTGGTGTTCAACCTGGCGGTGGGCAACAGCGACGATCACGTCAAGAACCATGGCGCGCTGCGAGGCGAGGATGGCCTCTGGCAGCTGGCCCCGGCCTTCGATCTCGTCATGCAGTTGGGCGGCCATACCGGCTACCAGGAGCTCGCCATCCTTCCGGGACAGCACGCGTCGAGCCTCGAATTGGCGCGCGCTGCAGCGCCGCATTTCGGCCTGTCCGCTGCGCAGGCGGACGAAGTCATCCACACCATCGAAGAAACCGTCGGCGTGCAAGCCGCGGCCAGCGTCGAGGCGGCTGGAGGCAACCGCGACCTCGTGCGCCGGGTGGCAATGTTCATCGCGCAGCAGCACGAACGCATCCGCACCTAGGCGCAGGGGCGGACGCTTGCCTATGATCTTGTCATTCCACCCAGGAGACAAAGACATGACCGCCGCCCGCTACCCCCTCGCCGAACTGAAAGACCTGCCCGACGACATCCGCACCGCGATCCTCGCCGTGCAGGAAAAGGCCGGCTTCGTGCCCAACGTGTTCCTCGGCCTTGCGCGCCGCCCCGCCGAATGGCGCGCCTTCTTCGCGTACCACGACGCGCTGATGCTGAAGGAAGAAGGCTCGCTCACCAAGGGCGACCGCGAGATGATCGTCACGGTCACCAGCGCGGCCAACCAATGCCTGTACTGCGTGGTGGCACATGGCGCGCTGCTGCGAATCTACGAGAAGAAACCGCTGGTGGCCGACCAGGTGGCGGTGAACTACCGCAAGGCCGACATCACGCAGCGTCAGCGCGCGATGCTCGACTTTGCGATGAAGGTCTGCGAGCGCTCGCACGAGATCGACGACCGCGACTTCGGGCCGCTGCACGCGCACGGCTTCGACGACGAGGACATCTGGGACATCGCGGCCATCACGGCCTTCTTCGGCCTGAGCAACCGGCTGGCCAGCTTCAGCGGCATGCAGCCGAACCCGGAGTTCTTCCTGATGGGCCGGCTGCCGCGCGAGAAGAAATAAGACGACGACGGTTGCCGCAGCGGACTCAGGCCTTGCCGCGGCACGAGGCCAGCGCGTCAAGCGCGGGCCTGTAGGTGGGCGTGGTCACGTCCATGAGGCCCAGCACCGTGTGATAGAGGTTGTCGTGCGTGAGCGGTGCGTCCAGGCCCGCTTCCATACATGCGCGCGAGAGCTTGCGGCGTTCGCTCATGCCGTCGCCGAACCACGTGACCAGGGGCACGTGCTTCTGCGCGTCGGGCGCGAAGCTGTACGGCACGCCGTGCAGGAACAGCCCGTACTCGCCCAGTGACTCGCCGTGGTCGCTCATGTAGAGCAGCGCCGGGTCGTACTGCTTCGACTGGGCCTGGAGCCAGTCGATGGTCTGGCCGAGGAAGTGGTCGGTCTGGGCGATCGAGTTGTCGTAGACGTTCATCAGCTCGGCATGCGCGCACTCGGCCAGCGCGTTGGTCTTGCACTCCGGTGCGAAGCGTTTCAGCTCGGGCGCCGAGCGCTTGTAGTAGGCCGGGCCGTGGCTGCCCATCTGGTGCATCACGAGCACGATGCCCTTGGCGCGGCGCTCCGCCGGCAGTGCGGCGATGCGCGCGTCGAGGCCCTTGAGCATCACGTCGTCGAGGCACTCTTCGCCGTCGCACAGCGACTTCTTCGTGGCGGCGTCGAGGCCGTCGAAGGCCGACGCATTCGGAACGCGCTCACACACGCCCTTGCAGCCGGCCTGGTTGTCGAGCCAGAACACCGCCAGGCCCGAGGCCTGCAGCACGTCCATGAGGTTCTCGTACTCGTCCTTGCGCGACTCGTAGCCGCTCTTGCCCAGGGGCGAGAACATGCAGGGCACCGAGGCCAGCGTGTTGGTGCCGCACGAGCGCACCTCGCGGTAGCTCAGCACGTTGCGCTTCGCAAGCTCGGGCGTGGTGTCATGGGCGTAGCCGTTCAGGCCGAAGTGATCGGCGCGCGCGGTCTCGCCCACCACCACCACGAACAGCGGCGGCCGCTTCTGCGCCGCGTAGCTCGGCCCCAGCGCGGTGCCGGCGGTGATCGGGATCAGCTTGCTGCTGCGCTTGAACATCGGCTTGAGCACCACGGCGCCGGCCGAGTAGAGGCTGGCGATCGGGTTCATCATGTAGCGCAGGTGCACGTTGTTGCGCATCAGCGGCGCGAGCTGCCGGTTCATGGCCACGCCCGTTCCCACGGCCACGACCGCGGCCAGCACCAGCAGCAACGCGTTGCGCCAGGCGTGCGACAGCAGCCCCATCGGCACGATGCGCACACGCCACAAGGCCCAGGCCGCGGGCAGCACCACCACGAGCACATTGAAGGCCATGCGCCCGCTCAGCAGGTCGCGCGCTTCATTGGGGTCGGTCTGGAATGCGTTGGCGATCATGCTCGGGTCCATCACCACGCGGTACTGGAGCATGTAGTGCTGCGCCACCGCGGCGATCACGACCACGGCCAGCCACAGCGGCTTCATCCAGCGCGACCAGGCCGTGAGCGAGAGCATCGCGACGGTGCCGCAGAAGGTGAGCAGCCCCAGGGCGACGACGGTCGGCAGGTAGGTGCTGGGCGCGCCGCCCAGGCGGGCCAGGTCGTTCAACAGCGGCCAGTTGGCCGCGAGGCCAAGGTACAGGCTCAGCCAGACGATCACCTGCCGGGTCGAGCGGGGCTGCGAGATCCGGCGGTCGATGCGTTGCCACAGGGTGGCGTCGGCGCCGGCATCCGACAGCGGCGCGGGACCGGATTCAGAGCGGTGGATGGCACGCGCAAACAGCGCGGTGTCGAGACGCGAAACAGACATGTCGCCACTGTAGGCAACGTGTCTGAAGAGAGCCTGAATACTTCATTCAGCGCGCGTTCAGGCTCGGCCGATGCGCGCGCGGCGCAGCAGCCGCAGGCGCGGGCTGCGCGACACCGCACGGCCGGCGGGGCGGCTGATGCCACGCTCCACCACGATCGCGACCAGCGCCGCCAGGATCGCGGCGGCCGTCACGTCGGTCGGAAAGTGCAGGCCCAGGTACAGCCGGCTCCAGGCCACCACCACCGCCGCCACGAGCGCCAGCCGCATGGGCGTGCGCCACGGCAGGCACCACAGCGAGAAGGCCGCGGCAAAGGTGCCAGCCGCATGCAGGCTCGGAAAGCCCGGGCGCGCGCCCTGCGGCACCCACTGGATGCCCAGGCCGTAGAACGCGGGCCGCGGAAACGGCAGCAGCGAACGGAACACGTTCACCACCAGCCACACCACGATCACGCTGACGAGCGCGGTGAAAAAGGCATGGCGCCAGCGGCGGTCGAAGGCCGCGGCAGCGGTGATCGACAGTGCCAGCAGCGTCGGCAATACATCGGACGCGAAGACCGCGAAGCGGATGCTCCACGCCGGCGCGGAGGCCGAGGCGTTGATCCAGCTGAACAGGGCGAAATCAAGGGCTTGCATGCAGGGGCGCAGTGCGTTCGGTGGGAAGAGGTTTCCGGCGGCGCGTCACCGCCAGCTCGATGGCAAAGCCGACCGTCCAGCAGACCCAGGCGGTCCACAGCGTGTGGCTCATGTAGTGCGCGCCGCGCAGCTGTTGCGCCACGCCGAGCACGAGGCCGGCGACCAGCGCCGTGCCGAGCCACGCGAGGGCCGCGCGCGGCGCCACGTGCCGCAGCACGAAGTAGCCGCCGATGAAGGCGAAGGCCGCCGAGGCATGGCCGGCCGGGAAGCAGCCGCCCGGTCCGCCGTCGCGCAGGCCCCAGGCCCAGTGCGATACGTGGCGCGCCACGCCGCCGAATTCCTTCAGGTCCCAGGGGCAGCTGGTGTCGCTCGCGTGCTTGAGCAGGCTCACGGCCAGCACCGAGGCCAGCACGCTCAGCGCCAGCTGCACGCGCGCGGCGGTGGGCAGCCGGCGCAGCACGCCCACGGGCCAGCGGATGGCGGCGAACAGGCCGACGAGCAGCAGCCAGCTCAGGTTCTTGGCGCCCTCGTGCATCACGTGGACCAGGAAGGGGTTGTCGCGCCACGGAAAGCCCATCGGCGTGCCGGCCAGGCGGGCCAGCGGCAGGTCGCCGCCGAGCGCATCCCAGGTCATCAACAAGGCCAGAGCAAGCAAGGTCAGGACTCCGGGACGGAGGTTCGGGAAACGACGGAACATGAAGAAACAGGCCTCGGAACAGACTGGGCGCGAGCCTACGCACGCAGGATGAACCCCGTCTGAAGCAACCTGAACGATTCCTGACGCAACGGCCAGGGAGGCGACGCTAGACTTCGAGTTTTTGTAAGGCCACCGCGTGCGAATCTTGCTGGTCGAAGATGACAGTTCGTTGGCAGACGCGGTCTGCAGCTACCTGGTCGCCAAGGCGTTCGTCGTCGATGTGGCCCCCAGCCTGGCCGAAGCGCGCGGTGCGCTGCTGTCGGTGCAGTACGCAGCGGTGCTGCTCGACCTGCACCTGGGCGACGGCGACGGCCTCTCGCTGCTGCCCCAGGTGCGTGCGCTGCGCGAGCCACCGATCGTCATCGTGCTCACGGCGCGCGACCAGGTCACCGACCGCATCCGCGGCCTCGATGCCGGCGCCGACGACTACCTCATCAAGCCCTACGACCCGGCCGAGCTGCTCGCGCGGCTGCGCGCCGTGGAGCGCCGGCGCAGCGCCAACACCTCGCCGGTGCTGCAGCTGGGCACGCTGGAGATCGACCTGGCCCACGACCGCGTGCGCAAGGACGGCATACCTGTCGTGCTCACGCAGAAGGAATGGGCGCTGCTGCGCGTGATGGCCACGCGGCCCGAACGCATCCACACGCGCGACAACCTGGCCGATGCGCTCTATGGCTTCGGCGACGAGGCCGACAGCAACACGCTCGAGGTGTTCATCAGCCGGCTGCGGCGCAAGCTTGGGCGCAGCCACATCCAGACGCTGCGCGGCCTGGGCTACCGGCTGTCGTTCTCGGCGGACGACGAGGAATGAGCGGCGCCCTCCTTCGCGACCGCCGCGATTCGCTCGCCGGGCGCCTCACGCGCACGCTGATCCTGTGGGTCGGCGGCGTGTGGCTGCTGTGCGTGTTCGCCGTGGTCTGGTACGTGGACCGCGAGATCAACCACAACTTCGACAACGAGCTGGTGGAGGTGTCGCACCGCATGTTCGACATGGCGGTGCAGGAACTCGACAAGCTGAAGCAGCATCGCGAGAACGGCACGCGGGACGCACCGCTCATTGCGCCCAAGCAGCTGTTCTCCGAAGACGCCGTGCTGTACCAGGTGGTCGACGTGCACGAGCACGTGCTGCTGCGCTCGGCCGAGGCGCCCAACGACGCCTTCGACGTGCCGCTGGCCGCCGGCTTCGCCAACAACCAGACCTGGCGCATCTACACCGTGCGGCACCCCACGCTCGGCCTGTACTTCCAGGTGGCCGATCCGCTCGACGAGCGCCGCCGCGCGCTGAACCGCACTTTGTTCGGTCTGATCATCCCGCTGGGCGCGGTGCTGCCGCTGCTGGCACTGGTGCTGCGGCGCGTGGCGCGCACCGAACTGCGCGTGCTGCAGCAGCTGGCCGCCGAGATCGAGAAGCGCAGCGGCACCGACCTGCGCCCGATCACCCTGCCCGGCCTGCCGCAGGAACTGCGCGCGGTGGGCGACCATGTCAACCGCCTGCTCGAGCGGCTGTCGCAGTCGCTCGACGTGGAGCGCGCGCTGGCCGCCAACGCCGCGCACGAGCTGCGCACGCCGCTGGCCGCCGCGCGCCTGCGGCTGCAGACCGCGCTCGACCACGACCTGAAGCGCACCGACGTCGAAGGCGCGCTGCAGGCGCTGCAGATGCTCAGCCACCGCACCGAGAAGCTGCTGCAGCTGTCGCGCGCCGAATCGGGCGCCTCGCTCACGCGGGCGCGGGTCGACCTCGTGCAGCTGGCGGGCACGGTGGCGCAGGAGTTCTGGCAAGACCCGCAGACCAACGAACGCCTGAAGCTCAGGGTGCCCGACAGCGCGGCGCCCGTGGCCTTCGGCGACGTCGACGCGCTGGCGATCGCGCTGCGCAACCTCGTCGAGAACGCGCTGCGCTACAGCGGCGACGGCCGCGTGACGATCGAAGTGGCGGCGCCCTGCGTGCTCGTGGTGCGCGATGCGGGCCCGGGTGTCAGCGCCGAACAGCTGGAGTCGCTGCACCAGCGCCATGTGCGCCATGGCTCGGACCGCGCCGGCTACGGCCTGGGCATGTCGATCGTGGGCACCATCGTCGAGAAGCACAACGCGACACTGGAGCTGGCCTCGCCGCCGCCCGGCATGGCGCGCGGCTTCGAGGCGCGCATCGTGCTGCAGCCGGCCTGAGCCTGTTTCGCCAGGCTCAGTCGCTGACGATCTCGCGCAGCCAGTCGGGCAGCGGCAGCGCCTTCTGCTTCGGGAAGTCGACCCAGATGGTGGTGGCGCCGCCGGCCGCGCAGAGCACGTCGGGCGCGTCTTCGCGGACCATGGTGGCCCAGCTTTCGAACGTAGTGCGTCCCGGGTCGCTCACGTACATCTTGATTCGCACGTTGCCCGGGTACTCGATCTGCCGGTAGAAGTTGCAGAAGGCGTTGACGATCACCATGCCCTCGCCGCCCGGCGTGGGCTCCACGCCGAGCGAGCGGATCCAGTCGATGCGCGCGGTCTCGAGGTAGCGAAAGTAGGTGCCGTTGTTCAGGTGGCCCATGGCGTCCATGTCGCCCCAGCGGATGGGGATCGACATTTCGAACACGAGCTTCTTCTTTTCGGGGATTTCGATTCTCATCGGTGGGCCTTGATGGATGCGAGGATGCCCAGGACAAACAGCGCCGCCGCCAGCCACTCGGTGGCCTGCGGCCAGCGGCCGTCCCAGAGGAAAGAGTAGAACAAGGCGAACAGCGTCTCGCTCACGATCAGTTGGCCGCACAGGCTGGCCGAGAGGCGCTGGCTGGCGACGTTCCAGAGGATGGTTGCGAGCCACGACGAGCCGAAGCCGCTCGCCAATGCAACCCAGATGAAGAGCATGCCCTCGGGCTGAGACTGCAGCGTGGCGACATCGCTGCCCGCCACCGCCCACAGCAGCAAGGCGCCGAGGCCGGTCGCAATGCCGAGCCAGTTGGCCCAGTCGGCCGCGTGCACCTCGCGGTGCCGTTGCAGCCAGGCGGCGTTGAGCAGGCCGTAGACCGTCCAGCTCACCATCGCGGCCAGCGCCAGCGCGATGCCCCAGCCGAAGCGCGCACCGCCGCCGCCACCGCCATGCTGCGTCGACCACGCGCCCCAGATCATCAGTGCGATGCCCGCGCCCGTGAGCAGCAGGCCGGGCAGCAAGGCCCGCATGTGCAGGCCCGCGGGCCGGCCCAGCAGCATCATCCAGACGGGAATCGTGCCGATGATGAGGCTGGGCACCTCGGTGCCCGCCGCTGCGATGCCAAAGGCCAGCAGCAGGTAGTACCCGCTGAAGCCCAGCACGCTGAGGCCAAGCGCCGCCAGCGCCTGCCGGCCCGTGGGCCAGCGCATCGCCGCAGG
The DNA here is from genome assembly GCF_033802765.1 of Variovorax sp. EBFNA2. Classification (NCBI taxonomy): domain Bacteria; kingdom Pseudomonadati; phylum Pseudomonadota; class Betaproteobacteria; order Burkholderiales; family Comamonadaceae; genus Variovorax; species Variovorax sp. EBFNA2. The sequence continues at coordinate 2,583,994 of NZ_CP138496.1, read as the reverse complement.
CCGCGCGAACACCGCCAGCGCCGACACCGCACCGAACACCGCGAAGCGCGCCGCTGTGATGTCGACCATGCCGAAGTGCCCGACCATGCGCGGCGCCACGAACACCAGGCCCCAGAGCGCGCCCGCAGCCAGCCCGGCCGCAATGCCGATCCACGCCCGCGGGCTCAGAGTGCGAACCCGTCGTCGGCCGCGATGACCGCGCCGTTCACGAAATGGCTCTCGCCGCTGGCCAGCAGCACGATCAGGCCATCGAGGTCTTCAGGCTTGCCCACGCGCTTGCGCGGCAGCATGCCGACCAGCTTGGCGCCGCGCTCGGTGCTCCAGTGCTCCTCGTTGAGCTCGGTCGTGATGTAGCCCGGGCACAGCGCGTTCACGTTGATGCCGAAGCGGCCCCATTCGAGCGCCATGGCCTTGGTCATCTGCACCACCGCGGCCTTGCTCATGCAGTACGCGCCGATCTGCGGCATGACCTTGAGCGCCGCCGACGACGCGATGTTGATGATGCGTCCGCCGATGTAGGTGCCCGGCGCGGTGCCCTGGGCGCGCGCCAGCATGCGCTTGCCGACCTCTTGCGCGACGAAGAAGGAACCCTTCACGTTGGTGTCGAAGATGTAGTCGTAGTCCTCGGGCGTGACGTCCTGCAGGCGCTGCGTGGTGCTCACGCCCGAGTTGTTGACCAGGACGTCGATGGGCCCGACTTCGGTTTCGGCGCGCGCCACGGCGGCCTTGATGCTGCCGATGTCGGTCACGTCGAGCTCGACCACGTGGGCGTCGTGGCCCTCGCCTTCGATGCGCGCGCGCAGCTCCTTGAGCTTCTCGACGCGGCGGCTGGCCAGCACCACGGCGGCGCCGGCACGGGCCAGCGTTTTCGCGAACTGGGCGCCCAGTCCGCTGGAGGCGCCGGTGACGAAGGCCACGCGGCCGGAGAGATCGATGCTGTAAGCCATGGGCAGAATCCTGTGGAGTCGCGCAGGTGACGCAGGGCGCCTCGCCTGCGGGCGACAAGGAGCACCGCCGGACGCCGCATAAAATGCCCGGCGAACCGGGACGCCCCCGCGCCTCTAAAAATCATTATCGACCCAACCCACATGACGCACGACGAAATCCTCGCCCAGTTCGGCCCTCGCGAAGCCATGGAATACGACGTGGTCGTGGTCGGCGGCGGCCCCGCCGGCCTCTCGACCGCGATCCGCCTCAAGCAGCTCGCCGCCCAGCAGGAGAAGGAAATCTCCGTCGTGGTGCTCGAGAAGGGTTCCGAGCCCGGCGCGCACATCCTGTCGGGCGCCATCATGGACCCGCGCGCGCTCAACGAACTGCTGCCCGATTGGCAGGAACTCGGCGCGCCGCTGAACCAGCCCGTGACCGACGACGCCATGGTGTTCCTCGGCGAGAAGTCGGGCCTGCGCACGCCCAACGCGTTCCTGCCGGCCTGCTTCCAGAACCACGGCAACTACATCATCAGCCTGGGTGCGTTCACCAAGTGGCTGGCGCAGCAGGCCGAGAACCTCGGCGTGGAAATCTTCCCGGGCTTCCCGGCCGCCGAAGTGCTCTACAACGAGAACGGCTCGGTGCGCGGCGTCGCCACCGGCAACATGGGCGTCGGCAAGGACGGCGAGCCCACCGAGAACTTCCAGCTCGGCATGGAGCTGCTGGGCAAGTACACAGTGTTTGCCGAAGGCGCGCGCGGCCACCTGGGCCGCCAGCTCATCGCGAAGTTCAAGCTCGACGAAGGCCGCGACCCGCAGACCTACGGCCTGGGCGTCAAGGAAGTCTGGGAAATCGATCCCAAGCGCCACCAGCCCGGCTTCGTGCTGCACACGGCCGGCTGGCCGATGAAGAGCGACACCTACGGCGGCGCGTTCCTCTATCACATGGAGGACAACAAGGTCACGATGGGCTTCATCACGGGCCTGGACTACAGCAACCCGTACCTGAGCCCGTTCGAGGAAATGCAGCGCTGGAAGCTGCACCCCAACATCCGCTGGTACCTCGAGGGCGACGAAGCCAAGGGCATCAAGCCCGCCAAGCGCATCGGCTACGGCGCGCGCGCCATCACGGCCGGCGGCCTGATGTCGCTGCCCAAGACGGTGTTCCCGGGCGGCGCGCTGGTCGGCTGCGAAGCCGGTTACCTCAACGTGAGCCGCATCAAGGGCAGCCACGCCGCCATCAAGACCGGCATGCTGTGCGCCGAGGCCGCGTTCGACGCGGTCATGGCCGGCCGCCAGCACGACGAACTCACGGCCTACCCCGCCGCGTTCGAGAAGAGCTGGCTCTACACCGAGCTGAACAAGGCGCGCAACTTCAAGGCCTGGTTCAAGAAGGGCCTGGGCATCGCGACGCTCATGAACGGCGTCGAGCAGTGGCTGCTCAAGGGCCACATTCCATGGACCCTGCGCCGCAACAAGCCCGATCACCAGTACCTGAAGCCGGCCGCCGAGTGCAAGCCCATCGTCTATCCGAAGCCGGACGGCAAGCTCACCTTCGACCGCCTGTCGAGCGTGTTCATCAGCAACACGAACCATGAAGAGCAGCAGCCCGCCCACCTGACGCTGAAAGACGCGTCGGTGCCGGTCAACATCAACCTCGCCAAGTTCGCCGGCCCCGAAAGCCGCTACTGCCCGGCCGGCGTGTACGAGTTCGTGCCCGACGAAGCCAGCGCCGGCAAGGAGCGCCTGCAGATCAACGCGCAGAACTGCGTGCACTGCAAGACCTGCGACATCAAGGACCCGACGCAGAACATCGTCTGGGTCACGCCCGAAGGCGGCGGCGGTCCGAACTACGTGGGCATGTAAGCCCCGCCGCATCGATGCATGCAAGCCCTCTTCGGAGGGCTTTTTTCATGGCGCGTCAGGCGAGGTACGCGGCGACCTCGTCGGGCGTGAGGAAGTGCACCAGCGACACCTGCGGGTTCTGCTCGGCGTGCAGCACGTGGGTGAACCCGTTCCAGCCGCGCGCGGGCTTGTCGTCCGTCTCCAGCGCGACGAGCACCAGCCGGCCCTGCCTGCGCGCGTTCTCGCGCAGCGTGCCTTCCCCCCAGGACCACGCCATGCGGTCCACCAGCTCGCCCTTGGCGTAGGCGGTCGCCTGCAGCCAGAGGAACGAGGCGGCATCGCTGTCGCCGTCGCGGCGCGTGCGCGGCGGCTGCCGGATGCCCAGCGTCTGGGCGTGCGTTTCCATCAGGTCCTGCAGCAGGGTGAAGGCGTGGAAGTTGTTGTTGAGGCCCTGGGCGCGAACGACCATGCCCGCGCGCGACGCCGGCAGCAAAACCACCAGCTCGTCCTCGTACGACAGCAGAGCTGCAGCGCGCAGGAAGTGCAAGGCCTCGAAGGGCAGCGAGTCGTTGGCGTACATCGCCTCGACGTGCGCGAGCAGGCCTTCGTCCGCCACCAGCGACTGGTGGTTGCGCACATCGCGCACCACCATGGTCATGAGCGGCAGCACCAGCAGGTCGACCGCGCGCTGGCGCGCATCGACCTCGAAACGCGCCGGCGGCGACAGCGACGCGAGCGCCGCTTCGGCGGCCTGCCAGGCGGCGAGTGCTTGCCCGTCCTGCGGTTCGCCCTCCTCCCCCTCGTCGTCCTCGTCGGGTTCGTCCGGCTGCGCCGCGCAGTACGGCGCCAGCGACGCCAGCAGGCGCCCCGCCAGCTGCCGCACGGCGTCGAACATGAGCTGCGGATCGGCGCCGTTCTCGACCAGCGCGCCGCAGAACACCGCCAGCAACGCGGCCCGGTGCGGATGCAGGTCGCCGAACTGCGCGACGGCGGCCCGCAGCACCTCGTCCTTCGCCGCGCCCTCCACCACCTCGAAGTAGAGCCCGCGGACCTCCGGCCGCTTGAAGAAGGAAGCCTGGGTGTCGAGGTCGGCGTCCTGCAGCACAGGCAAACGCAGGGTGGCAAGGAGATCGGGAGGCAGCATGGGCATGCGCAAATTGTGCGACACCCGCCGACGCTATCCTCGCGAGGCAAGGACACAAGGAGACAGGAACTCATGCACATCGTCATCACCGGCGGCGCCGGCTTCCTCGGCGCGCGCCTGGCGCGCACCCTGCTGGCGCGCGGCCGGCTTTCGCTCGCGGGCGCGACCGAACGGGACATCGAACGCATCACCCTCGTGGACCGCGTGGCGCCGCCCGCAGACCTCGTGGCCGATGCGCGCATCGCAGCCGCCACGGGCGATCTCAACGCCCAGCTGGCCGACGACGGCGCCACCTTCTGGCGCGAGGCCGACGCGGTGTTCCATCTCGCAGCCGCCGTCAGCGGCGAATGTGAGGCCGACTTCGACCTCGGCATGCGCAGCAACTTCGCCGCCACGCACGGCCTGCTCGAGAAGCTGCGCGCGCTCGGCACGCGGCCGGTGCTGGTGTTCTCCAGTTCGCTCGCCGTGTTCGGCGATTCGCCCGAGCAGCCGCTGCCCGCGCTCATCGACGACCACACGCTGCCCACGCCGCAGACCAGCTACGGCATCCAGAAATTCATCGGCGAGCAGCTGGTGGCCGACTACACGCGCAAGGGCTTCGTGCAGGGGCGCAGCGTGCGCCTCATGACGGTGAGCGTGCGGCCCGGCCAGCCCAACGGCGCGGCCTCGGGCTTCTTCAGCGGCATGATCCGCGAGCCGCTCGCCGGCCTGCGCGCGGCCTGCCCGGTGCCCGACGAGACGCCCGTGGCCATCGCCTCGCCGGCCCGCACCATCGAAGGCATCGTGCGCGCCGCGGAGGCCGGCGATGCCGACTGGGGCCCGCGCACCGCGCTCAACCTGCCGTCGCTGGCCACCACCGTGGGCGAGATGGCCGCTGCGCTCGAACGCGTGGCCGGCCGCGCCGCCACGGACTTGCTCGACCGCACACCCGACGCCACCATCGGCCGCATCGTGAAGACCTGGCCGGGCCGCTTCGACACCCCGCGCGCCCGGGCCCTGGGCCTGGCGTCCGACGAGAGCTTCGACGCGGTAATTCGCGCCTACGTCCGTGAAAGTCCCGACGCGGTGAAACTGCTTATTCGTGCATAGTCAATTCTTTGCGTGAAACCGGTCTCAGGCTGTTTTGCGCGCCCCCTTTTTTCACCCGAGGAGACAGACAAATGAAGTTGACCCGACTGGCCGCCGGCCTGGTTCTGGGCATGGGCATGGCCTGCGCCGCTTTTGCGCAGACGACCATGAAGATCAGCATTTCCACCGCGCAGAACTCGCACCAGGGCGTGGCCATCGACACCTTCGCCAAGGAAGTCGAAAAGCGCACGGGCGGCCGCTACAAGGTCCAGACCTTCTACAACGGCGCGCTCGGCGGTGAACGCGAGTCGATCGAAGCGGTGCAGCTGGGCACCCAGGAACTGGCCTTCTCCTCGACCGGCCCGATCCCGAACTTCGTGCCCGAGACCAAGATTCTCGACGTGCCCTTCCTGTTCCGCGACAAGGCGCATGCGCGCGCCGTGCTCGACGGCCCCATCGGCCAGGAGATGCTGACCAAGTTCGACGCCAAGGGCTTCAAGGCGCTGGCGTGGGCCGAAAACGGCTTCCGCCACATGACCAACAGCAAGCGCGACGTGAAGGGCCCCGAAGACCTCAAGGGCCTGAAGATGCGCACGATGGAAAACCCGGTGCACATCGCCGCCTACAAGGGCTTCGGCATCGTGACCACGCCGATGGCCTTCCCCGAGGTGTTCACGGCGCTGCAGCAGGGCACGGTCGACGGCCAGGAGAACCCGCTGCCGGTGATCATCTCGGCCAAGTTCGACCAGGTGCAAAAGCACCTCTCGCTGACCGGCCACGTCTACTCGCCCTGCATCTTCGTGATGAACAAGGGCACCTTCGACAAGCTCAGCGCGGCCGACAAGCAGGCTTTCCTCGACGCCGCCAAGGAAGGCACCAAGGCCAACCGTGCGCGCGTGGACGAAGACGACGCCAAGGGCGTGGCTGACCTGCGCGCCAAGGGCATGACCGTGATCGACAACGTCGACAAGGCCAAGTTCGTGGCGGCGCTGACGCCAGTCAATGCCCAGTTCGAAAAGGACTTCGGCAAGGCCAACCTGGACAAGATCCGCAACTTCAAGTAACTCCCCGGCGGCTGTCCTCCTGACAGCGTCGATGCCCGCCCAGCTTTGTCTGGCGGGCTTTTTTCGTTGAGAACCCGAAGAAACCGAAAAAACCGAACCATGCGAGCTGTTGTGTATGAAAGATAAATTCCTCGGCATCGAGCGCTGGACCACCGGCGTGTCGATGGTCGCAGCCTGCCTGATGCTGGTGATCGCCTCGGCGCTGGGCGTGTTCCAGATCGTCACCCGCTTCGTGCTGGAGCAACCCGCCGAATGGAGCGAGATCCTGATCCGCGTGAGCCTGATCTGGATGGTGTTCCTGGGCATTCCGATGGCCTTCCGCCAAGGCGCGATGGTCAGCGTCGACGTGCTCTACCGCTGGAGTTCGCCGCGCGTGCGCCGCGTGCTCGACGCCGTGGTGGCGCTGGCCGCACTGGCGCTGATGCTGGTCATTCTGTGGTGGGGCTGGGACTACGCGATGCGCGGGCGCGTGCAGTCGATGGCCGGCCTCGAAAGCCTGTCGATGGTGTGGGCCTACCTGGCGCTGCCCGTCGGTTCCGTGTTCTGTCTGTTCGGCATTGCCGGCAATTTTCTCGATCCCAAGCGGCTTGAGCTGGAGACCGCGCAATGAGCGTCGTGATGGTTGCAACGATGGTGCTTTGCTTCGCACTGTCGGTTTCCGTGGCCGTGTCCATCGGTCTGGCGTCGATCCTGGGCATCCAGGTCACCAACGCCAACATGCTGATCTCCGTGAAGGAGATGTTCAATTCGATCAACAAGTTTCCGCTGGCGGCCATTCCGTTCTTCATCCTGGCCGGCAACCTGATGGAAACCGGTGGCATCTCGCGCCGACTGGTCGAGTTCGCCAAGAGCATCGTGGGCGGCGTGCAGGGCGGCCTGCCGATGACCTGCGTGCTGACCTGCATGATCTTCGCGGCGGTGTCGGGCTCGTCGGTGGCCACCACCTTCGCCATTGGCGCCATCCTGATCCCGGCGCTCATCAAGCACGGCTACCCGACGTCGTACGCGGCGGCGCTGCAGGCCACGAGCGCCGAGCTGGGCGTGATCATTCCGCCGTCGATTCCGATGATCCTGTACGGCGTGAGCGCCGAAGTCTCGATCGGCGAGCTGTTCATCGCGGGCTTCGGCCCCGGCATCCTGATCAGCGGGGCGCTCATGCTCTTCGTGTGGGTCTACTGCAAGTGGAAGGGCTGGGGCAAGACCGACGGCGACGGCCGCATGCCTTTCGGGCGTGCGCTGTGGCAGGCCGGCTGGGCACTGCTGATGCCGGTGATCATCCTGGGTGGCATCTACGGCGGCATCTTCACGCCGACCGAAGCCTCGGCGGTGGCGGTGTTCTACGCGCTCGTCGTGGGCATGGTGATCTACCGCGAGATCAAGATCACCGACCTGTTCGCGATCCTGCGCAAGTCGGTGCTGTCGTCGGCGGTGATCATGTTCATCATCGCCAACGCCGGCCTGTTCGCGTTCCTGATCACGCGCGCCGGCGTGCCCGACGCCATCGGCCACTGGCTGCAGGACGTGCTGAAGTCGCCCGCGATGTTCCTGCTGGGCGTGAACGCGGCGCTGTTCGTGATCGGCATGTTCATCGAGACCAGCGCGGCCATCATCGTGCTGGCGCCGATCCTTGCGCCGGTGGCGGTGCATTTCGGCGTCGACCCGGTGCACTTCGGCCTGATCATGGTGGTGAACCTGGCGCTGGGCATGATCACCCCGCCCTTCGGCGTGAACCTGTTCGCGGCCTGTACGGTGGCGCGCATCTCGCTCGACCGGATCGTGAGGCACCTGATCCCGTTCGTGCTGGTGATCCTGGGCTGCCTGCTCATCATCACGTACGTGCCCTGGGTCTCGCTGTCGCTGCGCGACCTGGTCTACAGCCGGTAGACACAGGCACCACGCCCACCCGCACACGGCGGGCGGCCTTCGCGGGCCGCCCGCCGTGTCGTTTCAGCGCTTCGGCTCCTGCTGCAGGTACTGGCTCGGCGGCACGCCGAGCGTGCGGCGGAACATCGCGGTGAAGGCGCTCGGGCTCTCGTAGCCGTGCGCCAGCGCCACCTCCAGGATCGACGCGCCCGCGGCCAGCCGCGGCAGGCTCAGCAGCAGCCGCGCCTGGCGGCACCACGCACCGAAGGTCATGCCGGTCTCGCGTTCGAACAGCCGCGCCAGCGTGCGCGCGTTCATGTGCAACCGCACCGCCCAGCCGTCGAGCGTGGCGGGCTGCGCGGGGTCGCGGATGAGCGCTTCGCACAGCGCGGCCAGGCGCGCGTGGCGCGGCATCGGCACATGCAGCGACAGCGCGGGCGCAGCCTCGATCTCGTCGAGGATCAGCTCCATCACGCGCTCGTCGCGCCCGCCCGGCGCGTAGTCGAGCGGCAGCGACACGGCCGCGACGATCAGCTCGCGCAACAGCGCCCCCACATGGATCACGCGGCAGTCGGTGCCCGGGTCGGCGCGCGTGCCGGGCTCGACGAAGACGGTGCGCATCTTGACCTCGCCCGCCATGCGCAGCTGGTGCGTCATGCCGGGCGGCACCCAGACGCCGCGCCCCGGCGGCACCACCCAGCTGCCGGCCGCGGCGCTGACCATCATCACGCCCGAGATCGCGTGGATGAGCTGGCCGCGACGGTGTGCGTGCGGCGGAATGAAGGCGTCGCCCGCCGGATCGGTGGCGAGCACGGCCACGGCGCGCGGGGTCGATTCGCCTTCTTCGGGGCGCAAGTTCAGTTTGTCCATTTCACGACGATGTTTGCACATTCATAGCGAGAACATCTTTCCGTGTCTTTCTACGATGGCTTTTCACCCTCTTTTTCTCCCATCGGACATCGAAGAAAGAAGCCATCGAATGAACACGTGCCGACTCGGGCTGCTCACCGGCACCCACGCCGTCAACGACCTCTACCAGGGCCTCGTGCCCGCGCTGCTGCCCTTCATGGTGCTGGAGCGTGGCTACAGCTACACGGCCGTGAGCGGCCTGATGCTGGCGGCCACCGGGCTGTCGAGCGTGGTGCAGCCGCTGTTCGGCCTGTACGCCGACCGCCACCCGCGCGCCTGGCTGGTGCCCGTGGGCTTCCTGGTGGCGGCGCTGGGCGTGGTGCTGGCGGGCCTGAGCCAGAGCTACCTGCTGACCTGGATCGCGGTCGCGCTGTGCGGGCTGGGCATCGCGGCCTACCACCCGCCCGCCACCGTGGCGGCGCGCGCGGCCGGCGGCGCGTCGCAGAAAGCGATGAGCGTGTTCTCGGTGGGCGGCACCATCGGCGCCTCGTTCGCGCCCGTGCTGGCGGCCACGGTGGTCGGCGGCGGCAGCCTGTCGCGCAGCTACCTGCTGGGCATTCCTGCGGTGGCGATGGGCGTGGTGTGGATCGCGGTGAACGCGCGGCGCGGTGCCGTCGCCAGCCACGCGGCAGCCGCGGCGGCGCGCGTCGCACAGGCCCGCGCCCAGGTGCTGAAACCGCACAACGACTGGCGCGCCTTCAGCCTGCTGGTCGCGACCATCGTGGGCTGGTCGATCCCGTACGTCACGGTGCTGTCGATGCTCTCGCTGCGCATCACGCGCGACCTGCACGGCACCACCTTCCAGGGCGCCGCGGCGCTCACCGCCTTCACTGCAGCGGGTGCCGTGGGCACGCTGGCCGGCGGCTGGCTCGGGGATCGCGTCGGGCGCATGGGCACGATTCGCTGCGGCTATCTGCTCGCGCTGCCGGCGATGGCGGGCCTCGTGCTCGCGTCGACCCCGGGCGCAGCGCTGGCCTGCACCGCGTGGCTCGGCATGAGCATGTTCCTGCCCTTCGCCGCGCAGGTGACGCTCGCGCAGGACTACCTGCCGCGCAACCCGGCCACCGCCAGCGGCATCACGCTCGGCCTCGCGCTCTCGGTCGGCGGGCTGGTGTCGCCGCTGTTCGGCCTGCTGTCGGACGCACGCGGGCTCGGCGTGACGCTCACGGTGGTGTTGTGCGTGCTGTGCGTTGCGACCGTGCTGGCCTTGCGGCTTCGCAACCGCACGGTGCAGGTGATGGCGGGCGAGGCTGCTGCGGCCTGACCCCAACCCCGCGCCTCTCGTGCGCAGGACACTGGGTGCTTCTCGCAGCGAAATCAAGGAGGAGCCGAAGGCGGGGGACATTCGCGGAGAGAAGTACCCGGTGTCCTGTGCACACGCCTGAACAACGGACCACCGAAATCCGTGGGCCATTCAACGCCGCGCGCGCCCTCTTTCACTGCCAGAATCGACGCAAGCTTCGACGTCGAGCCTGACAGACAAGAAGAAGGAAAGAGGAAGGAGAAGGACGCCATGCATCGAATCGCCGCCCAAGGTTGCAGCCTCGCAGCCATCGGCCTGCTGGCCACGGCCGGTCTCGCGGCCCCACCGGCCGCCGCGCCTGTGCCGTCGTCGGCGGCAGCACCCGTCGTCGCCGCGAGCCCCGTCGCCCATCTCGCTGAAGTGGAAGCCGCGGTGCGCGCCTGGGCGGCGGCCTGGTCCGCGCGCGATGTCGAGCGCTACCTCGCCGCCTATGCGCCCGACTTCACCCCCGCGCGCGGCCAGACCCGCGAACGCTGGGAGGCCGACCGGCGCGCCCGCATCACGGGCAAGTCGCGCATCAGCGTGGGCATCGAGGGGCTGGTGATCAGCATCCAGGGCACGTCGGCCAGCGCGGAGTTCCGGCAGGTCTATCGCGCCGATGCGCTGACCGAAACCGACCGCAAGACGCTCGAGCTGCAACGCATGGGCACGCGCTGGCTGATCCGCAAGGAAAACAGCGCGGGCAACTGATCCGCGCCGCCATTTCCCTGTAAGGCAAATGGTTCACGAAGGTGTCACCACTTGCAACGATGCTGCAGCCTTCGACCTCCGAAAGCTGTGGCTGCCATGTTCCCCACCAAGACCGAGAAGGCCCGCGACGAACTCCAGGCCGGGCAGCGCACGCTCAGCCAGCGTGAGCGCGCCCTGCTGCTCATGGCCGACGGGCGGCGCTCGCTGACCGACTTCAGTCCGCTCTTCCCGAGCCGCGGCGAGGCCGAGCAGGCGATCCAGGGCCTGATGCAGCGCGGCTACCTCCAGGACGCGCGGCCGGTGCCGGTCCAACCGCCGCCCGTTCCCACGTCCGCTCCGACCGCCGAGCCGATCCAGGTCGCCACCTCGGCCGACAGCTTCGACGGCAAGCGCTCGCTGGCCACCACGCGCATGTTCCTGTTCGACATCTGCGAGCGCATGTTCGTGCGCCGCGACCCGCGCTTCGCCAACCAGATGCGCGACGCCCTGCGCGAGGCGCGCGACCGCGAGGCCATGCTGACCATCGCTGCGCTGATGCTCTCCGAGATCGAGAAGGCCGCCGGCCCCGAGCGCGCCGACTCGCTGCGCGAGCGCATCGACAAGCTGCTGCCGCTGGCCGAAACCGTGCACTGAACCTGGCGGCTGCGGGTCGCCATCCCTCAACCAGGGGACGCGGGCCCCCAGGGCTGCTTGCTAGAACCCAACTCCCAAAACAAGGAGGTTCAGCATGCCGAGTCCGAAGAGCTATCACTTCACGCTTCCCAAGTCGAAACGACCGGGCGAAGTCTCCCTCAACGAGCCGTGGTACCCCGGCGTGCAGCCCTACTGGCCGACGTGCACGACGAAGCGATCGGTCGATCCGATCATGGGCATCACCACGGTGGTCATTCACGCAACGGCCGGTGGGTCGTCTGCCGGCGCCATCTCGGTGATGAAAAAGCCGACCGATGCCGCCTCGTTCCACTGGCTGGTTCCCGATGAAGATGAGGACCAGCACGGCGAACTCGTCTGGGCCTGCGTGCCGGAGGCGCTCGCGGCATGGCACGTGCGCAATGCGGCCTCGCATCCCGATGTGAACGACGGCGCCAAGCGCGTCAACCACTGGTCGCTTGGCATCGAGGTCGTGAACAAGCAGGAGCTCGACCCGTTCTCCCCTTGGCAAGTCGAAATCACGGCCCGCATCGTTCGCCATTGCTGGGCCAAGTACCCCAACCTCGCCCACGTGGTCTCGCATGCCAAGCTGGACCCGGACCGCCGCACCGACCCCGGCACCTTGTTCGATTGGGAGCGCTTCAAGCATCTGGTGCTGAATGGCGAGGCCGATGCCATTCCCGTGGCGGTCGCTTCCGCCAAGCCGCTCTCTGAACTGCCGGCGTCCGAGGCGCTGGGGTGCTGCCACACCTGAGGCCCCCACGAGCACTTCGACACCAGCCCCGGCCCCGCGATCCACTACACTCGCCGGGTCAGGAGAGAGCCCCGCATGACGGGGCCGCCGAAGGCGCAGGGGATCCCCGAACGCTCAGGCAAAAGGACTGACAAGACGCCGGCCACCACCGGCGTTTCCTTGCTGGAGAGAGGCCGTGGCATTGCATGCGGCCCACCGAAGGAGCAAACCCCGATCGTGGGGCGAATCTCTCAGGTAAAGCGGACAGCAGGGGTGGCCCGTGGCGTTGCAGCCATGGATTTCGACTGCCCCTTTGGAGTGCCCCGTGGCTGCTTCTTCCGCTTCCTCCGACGCCCAACTTCTCAAGACACCGCTGTACGACCTCCACGTGGAGCTCGGCGCGCGCATGGTGCCTTTCGCCGGCTATTCGATGCCGGTCCAGTACCCCGCCGGCCTGATGGCCGAGCACAAGCACACGCGCGATGCGGCCGGCCTGTTCGACATCTCGCACATGGGCCAGCTGCGCCTCGTCGGCCCCGACGCCGCCGCCGCCTTCGAAACCCTGATGCCCGTCGACGTGGTCGACCTGCCGGCCGGCAAGCAGCGCTACGGTCTGCTGCTGAACGACGAGGGCGGCATCCTCGACGACCTGATGTTCTTCAACGAAGGCCACGGTTCGCTCTTCGTGATCGTCAACGGCGCCTGCAAGGTGGCCGACATCGCCCACATCCAGCAGAAGATCGGCGCGCGCTGCGAGGTGCAGCCCCTGCCCGACCACGCCTTGCTCGCGCTGCAGGGCCCGCAGGCTGCGGCCACGCTGGCGCGCCTGTCGCCCGGCATCGAGCGCTTCGTGTTCATGACGGGCGGCGCGGTGCAGATCGGCGGCATCCCCGCCTTCGTCACCCGCAGCGGCTACACCGGCGAAGACGGCTTCGAGATCTCGGTGGCCGGCAAGGACGCCGACGCCCTCGCCCGCCTGCTGCTCGCGCAGCCCGAAGTGAAGCCTGTCGGCCTGGGCGCGCGCAACTCGCTGCGGCTCGAAGCCGGCCTGTGCCTGTACGGCAACGACATCGACACCACCACCACCCCGGTCGAAGCCTCGCTTAACTGGGCGATCCAGAAGGTGCGCCGCGCCGGCGGTGCGCGCGAAGGCGGCTTTCCGGGCGCGGCCAAGGTGCTGGCCCAACTGGCCGCCGTCGCCTCGGGTGCGGCCGGCCACACCGACCACGAGACGCTCACGCGCAAGCGCGTCGGCCTCGTGGCGCTGGAGCGCATTCCGGTGCGCGACGGCACGCTGCTGCAATCGCTCGAAGGCCAGGACATCGGCACCGTCACCAGCGGCCTGCTCGGCCCCACAGCCGACCGCTGCGTCGCCATGGGCTACGTGGCTGCTGCCTTTGCCGAGCCCGGCACGCGCGTGCAGGCCATCGTGCGCGGCAAGCCGGTGCCGATGGAGGTGTCGACGATGCCTTTCGTGCCGACGCGCTACTACCGCGGCTGACCGCCACTGAACACCGCAGACCCGGCTAGGCTCTGCACCCCGATTCCATTTTTTCCACGAGGAGTTTTTTCATGAGCATCAAATACACCAAGGACCACGAATGGGTGGCGGCTGAAGGCGGCGCCGCCACCGTCGGCATCACCGTGCATGCGCAGGACGCGCTGGGCGACGTGGTGTTCGTCGACCTGCCCGAAGTCGGCAAGACCTTCGCACAGGGCGAGGTCGCCGGTGTGGTCGAGTCGGTGAAGGCCGCCGCCGATGTGTTCATGCCCGTGTCGGGCGAGATCACCGAAGTGAACGAAGCGCTGCGCGCCGACCCGTCGCTGGCCAACAGCGACCCGCTGGCCTCCGGCTGGTTCTTCAAGGTCAAGCTGAGCGAGCCCGCGCAGCTCGACGCCCTGCTCGACGCGGCCACCTACGACAAGTTCGCCGCCGAATCCTGATCCGCTGAACCGCAGCAGTTTCTTCGCACCTTCGTTCCTTCCCCCCGAGCCTTCACCGCCATGCCGATTCCCGCCCTTCCCTCTTTGCAAGAACTAGAGAACGCCGAAGAATTTCTCGCCCGCCACATCGGCATCGATGCAGCGGACGAGGCGCGCATGCTGCCGGTGATCGGCTCGGAAACGCGTGCGGAGCTCATCGACGGCATCGTGCCGGCGGCCATCCGCCGCGCGAAGCCGATGCGCCTGCCCGCGCCGGTGACCGAAGCCGACGCGCTGGCCGAGCTGAAGACGCTGGCGTCGAAGAACAAGGTGTTCAAGAGCTTCATCGGCCAGGGCTACTACGGCACGCACACGCCGGGCGTGATCCTGCGCAACATCCTGGAGAACCCCGCCTGGTACACGGCCTACACGCCCTACCAGGCCGAAATCTCGCAGGGCCGCATGGAAGCCCTGCTCAACTTCCAGACGATGGTGTGCGACCTCACGGGCATGGCCATCGCCAACGCCTCGATGCTCGACGAGGCCACGGCAGCCGCCGAGGCCATGACGCTCGCCAAGCGCAGCGTGAAAAGCAAGAGCAACGTGTTCCTGGTGTCGGGTGATTGCCACCCGCAGACCATCGAGGTCATCAAGACGCGCGCCGCGCCGCTGGGCATCGAAGTCAAGGTGAGCACCGTGTCGGAAACGCTGCCGCACCTGATGGTGAGCGGCGAGTTCTTCGGCGTGCTCGCACAGTACCCCGCCACCACCGGCCACGTGCACGACCTGCGCCCGCTCGCGGGCCACGCACACCAGTGCGACGCCGCCTTCATCGTCGCGGCCGACCTGCTGGCGCTGACTCTCTTGGTCGCCCCCGGCGAGTTCGATGCCGACATCGTCTGCGGCACCACGCAGCGCTTCGGCATGCCGCTGTGCAACGGCGGCCCGCACGCCGCCTACCTGGCCTGCCGCGATTCGTTCAAGCGCTCACTGCCCGGCCGCCTCGTCGGCGTGAGCGTCGACACGCACGGCCAGCCCGCCTACCGCCTCGCGCTGCAGACGCGCGAGCAGCACATCCGCCGCGAGAAAGCCACCTCCAACATCTGCACCGCGCAGGTGCTGCCGGCCGTGGTCGCCAGCATGTACGCCGTGTACCACGGCCCCGACGGCCTCACGCGCATTGCCCAGCGCGTGGCCGTGCTCACCGCCATCCTCGCCAGGGGCCTGTCGCAGATGGGCCGCGAGCCGGTGAACACCACCGCCTTCGACTCGCTGACGATCCGCACCGGCGACGACACGGCCGCGATCATCGAGCGTGCGCAGGCCGGCGGCGTCAACCTGCGCCAGCGCCTGCAGCAGCACCTGGGCATCTCGCTGGACGAAACCACCACGCGCGCCGACATCGAAACCCTGTGGGCGCTGTTCGTGCCCGCCGGCACCGCGATGCCGCGCTTCGACGAACTGGCCGAGAGCACCACGCCGCTGATTCCCGACGACCTGCGTCGCACCAGCGCCTTCCTCACGCACCCGGTGTTCAACACCCACAAGAGCGAAACCGCGATGCTGCGCTACATCCGCAGCCTGTCGGACAAGGACCTCGCACTCGACCGCAGCATGATCCCGCTGGGCAGCTGCACCATGAAGCTCAACGCGACCAGCGAGATGATCCCCATCACCTGGCCCGAGTTCGCGAACATCCACCCCTTTGCGCCCGCCGAGCAGCTGCAGGGCTACGCCCAGCTCGACGCGCAACTGCGCGCCTGGCTGTGCGAGGCCACGGGCTACGCGGGCATCAGCCTGCAGCCCAATGCGGGCTCGCAGGGCGAGTACGCGGGCCTGCTGGCCATCAAATCGTTCCACGAAGCCAAGGGCCAGGGCCACCGCAACATCTGCCTGATTCCCTCGTCGGCGCACGGCACCAACCCGGCCAGCGCCCAGATGGTGGGCCTGCAGGTGGTGGTGACGGCCTGCGACGCGCAAGGCAACGTCGACATGGACGACCTGAAGCGCGCCTGCGAAAAACACAGCGCCCACCTGGCCGCCGTGATGATCACCTACCCGAGCACGCACGGCGTGTTCGAAACGCGCGTGAAGGAACTCTGCGAACTCGTGCATGAACACGGCGGCCGCGTGTACGTCGACGGCGCCAACATGAACGCGCTGGTCGGTGTGGCCGCGCCGGGTGAATTCGGCGGCGACGTGAGCCACCTGAACCTGCACAAGACCTTCTGCATTCCGCACGGCGGCGGCGGCCCGGGCGTCGGCCCGGTCTGCGTGGTCGAAGACCTCGTGCCGTACCTGCCGGGCCATGCGACGGCCGGCGTGCCCTCGAACGGCGTGGGCGCCGTGTCGGCCGCGCCGCTGGGCAATGCGGCCGTGCTGCCGATCAGCTGGATGTACTGCCGCATGATGGGCGCCAAGGGCCTGCAGGCCGCGACCGAAACGGCCATCCTGAGCGCCAACTACATCAGTGCGCGCCTGAAGGACCACTACCCCACGCTGTACGCGAGCCCCAACGGCCACGTCGCGCACGAGTGCATCCTGGACCTGCGCCCGCTCAAGGACACCAGCGGCGTCACCGCGGAAGACGTGGCCAAGCGCCTCATCGACTACGGCTTCCACGCGCCCACGCTGAGCTTCCCCGTGCCGGGCACGCTGATGGTCGAACCCACCGAAAGCGAACCGCTGGCCGAGCTCGACCGCTTTGTCGACGCGATGATCGCCATCCGCGGCGAGATCCGCCGCGTCGAAGAAGGCGTCTGGTCGAAGGACGACAACCCGCTCAAGCACGCGCCGCACACCGCCGCGAGCCTGCTCGGCAGCGAGTGGAGCCACCCCTACTCGCGCGAACTCGGCGCGTTCCCGCTGGCCGAACTCAAGCAGGCCAAGTACTGGCCGCCGATCGGCCGCGTCGACAACGTCTACGGCGACCGCAACCTGTTCTGCAGCTGCGTGCCGGTGGGCGACTACCAGGAAGCCGAAGAGGCCTGACGAAGGTGCAGGCGGCGGCGCCTGGCCGCCGTCAGCCTTCGCGGCGGTACATCGCCCACTTCACGGTGAGCAGGTCCGCGGCGATCTTCGCGGCGTTCACGCCGGCATAGGCTTCGGACGGATCGAACTCGAAGCCCGCCTGGTAGCGCTTGATGTGCGCGTAGTCCCGGTCGAAAGTCATCGGGCCCATGAGTTCGGTGGGGTCGGTGCCGGCGGGAAGCGCCAGGAATTTTTCGGGGTCGGTGGTGCTCTGGTAGAGATCGACGCTCATCAGGTTCATGGCTTGCCCTCGGAGTCTGGAGCACAAATCATCTCGGCCCTTTGCTGCGCATGCAATCGGCCTGCGCCTACACGGCGTGCAGGCGCGCAGCACGCGCGCTGCACGCCCTCTCGCGTCAAGGCTGCTTCTTCTTCGCGAGGTCGCCCGTGGCGATCCGCTCGCGAAAGCCGCGCAGGCTGGCCTTCATCTTGCGCTCGTTCTCGGGGCCCATGCGCACCAGGATCTTCTGGCCGGCCGAGAGCGATTCGAGCTTCGGATCGGCGTATTCGTAACGCACCCAGGGCCGCTGCGAGGGAATGTCGCCCTTCACCTCGACCAGCTTCACCTGCACCGGCCCGGTGGGCTCGGGCGCCTGCAGCAGGTGGTCGATCACGGCGATGAAGCGGTCGTTGAAGTAGCGCCCCGGATAGCCCAGCTCTTCGTACGCCTGCTGGAACAGCGGGTACAGCCGCGCATACACCGCCGCCGCCTTGGCCGGATCGACCGACCCGGCCAGCATCACGATGCCGTTGTAGCGCGCCGCGTTGTTCGCCGCGATGGTCTGCACGCCGCCCTGCGGCGGCCCTTCGGTGATGAAGCGCTGCGGCGCGGGCCGCACCGGCCACTTGCTCGCGGGCGCCTGCTCGCGCGGCAGGTTGTCGACCGTGGCAACGAAGCGCCGCACCACGCCGTCAGGCTGCAGATAGGCCGCCACGGCCTTGCCGCCCAGCAACTCGGTGATCGCCTTGATCACGCGCGCATCGGAACCGGGCAGCGCGGGCAATGCGGCGTCGGGCGGTGCGAGCACCTCGACTGGGTTCTGCGGGCCCGTCAGTTCCGCAGCCTTGAGCGGCTCGGGGGGCGGCGCGTCGTTCGGAGCGATGGCCACGGGCGCGGTCGGCAGCGGCGCCAGTTGCTGCTGCTGGTACCAACGCCAGCCGAAATAAGCGGCCACCAACACGACGAGCGCGAGGCCGATGATGGTGCCCATCGGCGCTTCTTTGCGGGGTCGGAATTCGGGGGTGTCGCGGGGCGACTCGGCGTCGGACATGGGCGGTTCCTTTTGCGGGATGGCAGTGGGGAGACGAAAGGCAATGGTGCATCAGGATGGCCCGCAAGGGCCGCACGATCGCCACGTTCTCGTAACCCCCTGTGACGCCCCGATCGCGCCGAAGTTCAGTCGGTCAGCACGCCCGCATCACGCGGCGCACGCGCGCGGATCAGCGCGCCGTGGCGTGCGGGGTTGCGCCCGCGCTGAGCGCCTGCAGCCACGCCAGCGTGCCCTGCAGCTCGGCCGGGCGGATTTCGTGCGCGCCCGGAAAGTCCGAGCCCGACAGCGCCAGCGGCAGCCCGCGCGCCAGTTCGCGCGTGGCCTGCGCGGCGCTCGGCGGAATCACGTTGTCGGCGCTGCCATGGCTCACCCACAGCGCCTTGCCCGCGAAGGCCTCGGGCGAAGCGATGTGCGGCACCACCTCGGGCAGCAGCCGGCTGTGCCACACCAGCGCGGCGCGCAGCTTCTCGGGCTGCGTGAGCAGCAGCGACAGCGACATGATCCCGCCCTGGCTGAAGCCGCCGACCACCACGCGCTCGGGCGGAATGCCCAATTGCTGCGACGCCGACGCGACCATCTCGCCGATGAGGAAGCGGCTTTCGCGCTCCTGTTCCTCGTCGATGCGGCGCCCGCCGTCGGCCAGCACCTGGAACTCGAACCACGCATAGGAACCAGGCGACAGCACGTACGGCGCGCGCAGGCTCAGCACATGGAACTGCGGCGGCATCATGCGCGCGAGGCCAAACAGGTCTTGCTCGTTGCTGCCCACGCCGTGCATCAGCACGAGCAGCCAGGGTTCAGGGCCACCCGAGGGTGCGGGATGGTGCAGGAACTGCAGAGGCAGATGGAGCGATGTCATGGGTGAGAAGTGGCTCGAAAAAATGACGGGCGGCGCGGCTCAGCGAAAGCCCTGGGCCAGCGCCCGCGTGACCTCGGCCGAGGACACCTCGCGGCAGCCGGTGGCGTTCTGCCCCGACCACAGCGGAGAAAAATCGCCGCTGCCCTGCGCCTCGGCCTTGGCGCGCAGCGGCGCGATGCCCGAGGTGGCGAGCGGAAACTCCGGTGCCGGCCCGATGGGCCCGAGCTCGCGCATCACGCGGTTGACGATGCCGCGCGCGGGCCGGCCCGTGAACAGGTTGGTGAGCGCCGTGTGGCGCGCGGCCTCGCTCTTGAGCGCCGCGCGGTGCAGCGCGCCGGTCGTGGCCTCGGGTGTCAGCAGATAGGCCGTGCCCACCTGCACGCCCGCCGCGCCCAGCGCCATGGCCGCAGCCACGCCGTCGGCGTCCGCGATGCCGCCGGCCGCGATCACCGGCACCTTCAGGGCGCGCACCAGCTGCGGCAACAGCGCAAAAGTGCCGAGCTGCTTCGTGAGGTCGTGCGACAGGAAGTGCCCGCGGTGCCCGCCGGCCTCGAGCCCCTGTGCGATGACCGCGTCGGCGCCGTTCGCCTCGAGCCACAACGCCTCTTCGACGGTAGTGGCCGAGGCCAGCACCTTCGCGCCCCAGCCGCGCACCTGCGCCAGCAACGCCTCGGGCGGCAGGCCGAAATGGAAGCTCACCACCGGCGGCTTGAACTCGGCGAGCAGGTGGGCCACGTCGGCGCTGAACGGGTTGCGCCCCGGCCCGGTCGGAATGGCGGCAGGATCGATGCCGAACTCCGCGTAGTACGGTGCCAGCGCGCCGCGCCACGTGGCTTCGCGCGCATCGCTCGGCACCGGCGGCGTGTGGCAGAAGAAGTTGACGTTGTAGGGCTTGTCGGTGCCGGCGCGGATCGCTGCAAGTTCGCTGCGCATCGCATCGGGCGCGAGCATCGCGCACGGCAGCGACCCGAGGGCGCCGGCGTTGCTGACCGCGATGGCCATCGCGCTGCCCTGCACGCCGGCCATCGGCGCCTGGATCAATGGAAGTTCGGTGCCGAGGATCTGTTGCAAGGTCGTCATTCGGGGGCGCTCCTGTGTCCGTGTGTCGAATGGCGGCATTCTCCGGCGAAGCCGGTGGGCGCCGTGGCTGCGGGGTCATCGCGGGCGCAGCGGCCCGTCGGCTCAGCGCTTTACTCCTCGCTGGTCCACTCCACCTGCACGCCCAGGCTGCGCAGGTTTTCCACGAAGCGCGGGTGCGCGCGCCGGATCGGCGTGGCGTTGCGGATCTCGGACTTGCCCTCGATGCTCGCGGCCACCATGAAGAGCGCGATCGCCACGCGAATGATGTAGGGGCTCTCGACCACCGCCGGCGTGAGCGCGTGGCCGCCGAAGGTGATGAGCCGGTGCGGGTCGGACGAGAACACGTGCGCGCCGAACTTCGACAGCTCGCCGGTCCAGCCCAAGGCACCGTCGTACACCTTGTTCCAGAACATGGCGTTGCCCTGCGCGCGCACGCCCAGTGCAATGAAGATCGGCAGCAGGTCGACCGGGAAGTACGGCCACGGTGCGGCCTCCACCTTGGTGAGCACGTTGCTCGTGAAGGGCGTCTGCACCTTCAGCGGGCCGGTGCGGATGGCGCGCGACCAGCCGTCGGCATGCTCGATCTGCACGCCGAACTTGGCGAAGGTGCGGTCGATGAGCGGAAAGTTGCCGGGCGCGGTGTTGCGCACCACGACGTCGCCGCCCGTGATCGCGCCCAGGGCCAGGAAGGTGGTGATCTCGTGGAAGTCTTCGTCGAAGCGAAACTCGCCGCCGCCCAGCGTGGCGCCGCCATGCACCGTGAGCCGCGAGGTGCCCATGCCCTCGATGCGCACGCCGATCATGGCCATGAAGCGGCAGAACTCCTGCACGTGCGGCTCCGAGGCTGCGTTGGTGAGCGTCGAGGTGCCGCCCGCGGCGGCCGCGCACAGCACGAAGTTCTCGGTGGTCGTCACCGAGGCGTAGTCGAGCCAGTGGTCGGTGGGCGTGAGGCGGCCGGGCGCATACACCAGCAGCGAGCCCTCGGTGCGCTCCACCTCGCCGCCGAAGCGCTGGAACACCTCGACGTGCGGATCGATCTCGCGCACGCCCAGCGTGCAGCCCTTGACGTTGTCTTCCAGCCGCGCCACGCCGAAACGCGCCAGCAGCGGCGGCACCAGCATGATCGACGAGCGCATTTCCTCGGGCAGCCGGTGGCGGGCCGCGTCGAAGGCGGTTTCGCGGTGGTGCAGCTCGAGCGTGCCGCTCTCGTGGTCCATGCGGACCTCGCTGCCCAGCGTGCGGAAGATGTCGAGGATCTTGCGCACGTCGGTGATGTCGGGCACCCCGAGCAGCCGCAGCGGTTCGCCGGTGAGCAAGGTGGCGCAAAGCACCGGCAGCACCGCGTTCTTGTTGGCGGAGGGAATGATGCGGCCGCGAAGGGGCGTACCGCCGTGCACGATGAGGTTGGACATGAAGGGGGCGAACAGAGGGGGCGAAGGCACGAACTGTTCGCGCCGGACGGCGGAACTTTACCGTTGGAAACGACGGGTTTCCGGGGGCTCAGTTGTAAGAATTTGGATACGCACGCGGCGCACAGGTGCAGCCGCGGCGTGGCCTGGGAGGCCCCGGGAGGCCGGTCAGGCCTTGCGCTGGAAGCCCGGCGCCTGGTCGACTTCGGTCGGCTTGTAGATCTTGTGCGCCGCCGTCGCGGTGCCCGCGTCGGCCACCACCAGCAGGCGCCACAGCGGCTCGCGCACGGCGCACAGGCTTTCCTCGGGCGTGAGCGCGAAGGTCGGCAGCGCCGGGGCGGTGCCCTTCACGACCACCTTGAGCAGCATCGCGCCCTTGGCGTTCGACACCTCGATGTCGTAGCCCAGCGCCTTGCTGGTCACGTCTTCGGCGTTGTAGCCATAGCCCTTGAAATGGCCCATGACATAGGCCATGGCAGCGGCCTGGACGGCGTCCGTCGTGGTCGGGCCGGCCGGGGCGGCGTCTGCGTCGTCATCCGCCGCCACGCTGCCACGGGCCTTCGCGGCCGCGATGTCGGCCTCGGTGGGCACCCAGCCGCGCGCACCGCGCACCAGCACCGCGAGCTGCTGCTCGGGTTCCCAGCTCGCCACATGCCATTCGGCGTCGTCGCGCACGCGGGTCGACACCTTGGCGCTCTTGTTGCTCTCGAGTTCGGCAATCGCGACGCGGTTGGTCTGCAGCACGGCACGGAAGCCCTGGCCGGCGTCGAAGGTGCGCTTGAGCAGGGCCAGGCGGTCCTTGGCGCGCTGCGCCTGCTGGGCGCTGCGCACGCCGCCGCCGGGGCGGCGCTGGGCGTCGAGCGATTCCAGGTAGAACCAGCGGCCACCGGCCGCCACGCTCACGTACTCGCCCCAGATGGTGGCGATGACGTTGTCGCCCGTGGCAAGCCAGGCGTGCTCGAACGGCTTGTCGCGTGCGTCGAACACCCCCATCTTGGCGACGATTTCGACCGGCGTGAGGCGCGGTCCGGAGAGCCGCATCTCATCGATGGCGGCGAGCACGGAGGGGTCGACTTCCTTGTCCATTCAGCGGAATTCTGGCGAGTTGGGAGGGGGTGGGAGTATGCCGCATCGGGCATGCCCCCCGGGCGTGGCGCGCCCCGGCGCGTGTACCCTGCGTGCCTGGAAAGCCCCCGCATGCACGACCTGCTGACCTCCTATTTCTGGCACGGCGACACGCTGCGCAGCCGCAGCGTGGGCGGCGTCGTGCACGCGGCCCTGCTCGACGTGCCCGAGCCCCCGGCCCGCCTCGTGGCCGATTGGCAGCGGGAGATCGCCACGAACGTGCTGCTCGAACCCGGCGATGTCGAACCCATGCCGCTGGCCCGCGCGCGCACGCGCTGGCCCGACTACGCGCGATGCGTAGGCGCGATGTCCGACTGGCTGGCCACGCTCGGCCTGCCCGCGACGCTGCTGCCCGCCAGCGACGTCGCCCTGATGGCCTGCCGCGGCGCCCGCTACCACCATGACGGCGCGCAGTACGGCGGCGCGGCCTTCTGCAACCTGTTCCTCAGCGACGACAAGGGCCTGGACGTGCATTTCCCCGTCACGGGCCAGCGCATTGCGCTCACCCGAGGCACTGCCCTGCTGTTCGACACGGGCCAGCCCCACGCCGTCGTGCCGCGCGGCAGCGACCACGGTTTCGATGCGACCGATTTCCCGGACAGCCAGGACCTCACGCAGCTGTTCCTGACCTGGGAGCTGCCGATCGAAGACGCGCAGGTGGCGCAGCTGCTCGGCATCAACTTCGATGTCGATCCGGTCACCGCATCGCGGCTCGAGGAAGAACAGGTCCGGGTGAACGGCGAACCGGCCGAGGTCTGCGCGAGCTCCGGCCGCTGGCGCAGCGCCCCGTAGCAGTCAATCGCCCTGGCGGTAGTGAGTCCCCGGCCGCGATGCCGAATCGATGATGTCCCGCCACGACTTTCCCGCGCTTCGCAGTTGCGCGATCGACGGGCCCAGCGTGTTGCCGTAGCGGCTGTGCGATCTGGCTTCGAGGGCCTGCAGTTCGGCGGAAGGCGTCAGCGTGCGGTAGTGCAGCTTGAGGTCGTCCCGCTGCGCGAAGATCCAGCGCGCCACCTGTTCTTCATCCACACCATCGGCCAGCATCTGCGCGGCCGCGGGCCCGAGCGCGGCGACGGCCGCTTCGTAGGTCTTGCGCACATCGGGGTCTGTCATGCGGATTCGGGGAGGGATGCGAGGGCGATTCGCCTCATTGTGCATACGACGGGGCGCTACAGTGGCCGTTCCCTCCTCCCTTTTCGTGCATGCCCGGAGTCGACGATGCGCTACCTCTTCAATGTGTTCGGCCACACCCTGCGCGTCGAAATGACCGATGCCCGCTGGCGCAGCCACTGGGTCGGCGCCGACGGCAAACTGGGCCCCGCCCAGCTCGCGATTCCACCCGACGTGGCGCCGGCCGACCTCGCGCAATACCTCTACGACATCTATCACGAGAACGCGACGCCGACGAACGGCGATGTCTTCGAGATCGTCGCGAAGTGAGCCCGGCGTTGCTATCGCTGCGTCGTCACCTTCGATGACGCACGAAACGCCAGCCAGGCCACACCACCAAACGCCAGCACGAACACCAGCAGCGGCCACACCTCTCTCGCCCTGAAGCCCTCGTTCACGAGGTTGGCCAGCAAGGTCCACGGCACCAGCGGAAACGCGAGCAGCACCACCACCGCAGGCACATGCGCGTGCGACGGGAAAAGAACCAGCGCAAGACCTGTTGCCAGGAAGCTCGCCACCAGGTACGCGAGCAGAAGCTTGAAGACCACTTTCATGCGGAGATTCTGACCGCCCTTCTCGCCCGGTCGGGGTGACAGATGACACGGCAATCTGCTACACCTCGCGGTACTCGTCCACGCCCTGTGCGCAAGGAGATTCGACCGATGGCCCCAGCCAAGAAGCGCGTCGCCGCGAAGAAGCAATCGCCCGCTGATACGAAAGTCCCCAAGATGCCGCACGGGATGCTGACGCCGGCGCTGTCGTCGGGCAACGTGCGGCTTCATGTGACCGGGCAGATCAAGCTGCTCAACAGCTGGGTCGACCTTCCGCCCGAGATGGCCGCGGCCATGGTGGCGCAGTCGGCACAGGCCGACGCCCCCGCCGCAGGCCACCTGCCGGGCGAAGCCTCCCCCGCCCTCACTGCCGCGCTCGCCGGCACGGCCGACGCGCTGTGCACGCGGCTCTCGCCGGTGTCGACCTTCGGGCTCGCACAACTGCAGCGCCTGCCGATGGACGTTGAAACCTCGATGGACCCGCGCCTGCAGCTGGCGGTGGTAAACCGCCGCGCGGGCAAGCAGAGCATGCCGATCTCGTCCGCCGACGGCGACTCGGTGCCGGTGGTGGCGCGCGTGACCAGCCATGCCGAGTGGGCGGACATTCCGGACGTCGATGCGGGCTCCGACATCGGCACCGCGGACGACGGCACGGTGCTGGTCACGGGCCGCATTCCGCTCGGCAAGGCAGAAGCCATTCGCCAGCATCCGGCCGTGCTCAGCATGAAGGCCTCGCAGCCCGTGCTGCCGGCCTTGAACAACACGATTGCCTCGATGGGCGTGCAGGCCGACAACCCCGCGCTCGCCGGCACGGCCGGCGGCAGCGGCGTGGTGATCGGCGTGGTCGATTCAGGCGGTGACTTCGCGCACCAGAACTTCGTCAAGGCCAACGGCAAGACGCGCCTGCTCGCACTGTGGCAACAAGGCGCACCGGCCAAGGCCAACAGCCCCTACGGCTACGGCCGACTCTTCGAAGCGGCCGACATCGACAAGGCGCTGAAGAAGGCCGACCCGTACAAGGCGCTCGGCTACGACCCCGGCGCGGGCAGCCCGGGCAGCCCTGGCTCGCACGGCACGCATGTGATGGACATTGCCGGCGGCAACGGCCGCGGGTCGCTGCAACCCGGCGTGGCGCCCAAGGCCGACCTGATCTTCGTCGAGATGTCGGCCCGCGACATTGCCTGGACCGGCCACAACGCCGTGTTCAGCTCCTTCGGCGATTCGGTGCAGATGCTCGAAGCGGTGAAGTTCATCTTCGACCGGGCCGGCGACAAGCCCTGCGTCGTCAACCTGAGTCTGGGCACGAACGGCGGACCGCACGACGGCACCTCGCTGGTCGAGCAGGGCTTTGACGCGCTGGTCTCGCAAAAGCCCAACCGCGCGATCGTCCTGGCGGCCGGCAATTCGCAGGAAGACAACACGCACACGGCGGGCACCGTGCCCGGCAACGGGCACCTCGACGTGTCGTGGACCCTGGTCAACGGCAGGGGCGGCGAGTTCGAGCTCTGGTACGGCGGCAGCCATCGCCTGCGCGCCGAACTGCTGGGGCCCGACGGCGAGGTGCTGGCGAGCGTGGCGCCGGGAGAAAACTTTCCGCTCGGCGCGGGCAACGGCGAGATCGCCGCGTTCCTCAGCAGCCGCATCACCGACCCGAACAACAAGGACAACGTGATCGGCATCTGGCTCGCACCCAACTGGCCCGACGGCGAATTCAAGGTGCGGCTGTACGCCCTGGCCGCCGACGAGGTGCCGTTCCATGCGTGGCTCGAGCGCCTGGACATCGGCCAGTCGTACTTCGGCCACCCGGTGAAGTCGCACCTGCTGGGCTCGCTGTCGACGGGCAAGCTGTCGATCGTGGTCGGCGCGTACGACGCACGCAAGACGGGCGAGCCCGCCGCCAGCTTCTCGAGCGCGGGCCCGACGCGCGACGGCCGGCCCAAGCCCGAGGTCAGCGCGCCCGGCGTGCAGGTGAAGGCCGCGCAGTCGCGCACGAAGGACGGCATGGTGAAGAAGTCGGGCACGAGCATGGCGGCGCCGGCGGTGACCGGGCTCGTCGCGCTGATGCTGGCCAAGGCCCACAAGGCGGGCAAGAAGCTGACCATCGCCGACATCCGCGCCAGGCTCAAGGCGGGCGTCAAGCCCGGCACGGGGCCGGCCGGTTGGGACCCGCAGCGCGGCGATGGCCGCGCCGGCAGCGGCGCGATCTGACGATTCAGCCATGGCCCCCACTCCCGGCGCGGTTGTGCCGAACCTGAACGGGGGGTGTAATCTGTGTTCCGGCCCCCATCTGCCCTCTCATGACCATCGATCTGCGTTCACTCAAGAAGCTCGACTTTTCGGCCGCCCCCGCGCCGGTGTCGGGCGAGCGCGTCGTCGTGCTGGTCAAGCTGTGCGAGGGCGCCGAGCGCCCGGACTACATCGCCGCGCGCGCCGACATTGCGCCCGGCCTGTTCTCGGCGGAGATTCCGCTCGACAAGCTCCAGCAGCTCGAAGCCGACCCGGCCGTCGAATCGGTCGAGCTCTCGCGCCGCCTGCCCAACATCTCCTGACACGCGGCCCCGTGAGGTCGCTCCCTTCGCGCATGCCATGCCGGCAGGCGCCCGCACACGCGTGCACGACAACCCCTCCCAAGGAACATCCATGAGAGTGCTCGACGATGCCGCGCGCGCGGCGGTCCGATCGGTGATCGCAGCCCATCAGGCAGAGCTGACCGGTTTGCCCGGCTATGTGGCGGCGGAGCCGGGCTTTCCGTTGGTCGATGGCCGGTTCCTGCGCGAGCCCGCCGTGATCGTGCTGGTCGACCGCAAGCGCCCTTTGTCGGAGGTGCCCGTGGCCGAGCGCGCGCCCCGGCAGCTGGGCCCGTACCGCGTCTGCGTGATGCAGGCCGACCCGGAGCGGCAACTGGCCGCCAGCGCAGACTTCGAGGACACGGTCAACGCGCTCGCCGAAACGGCTGTCAATCTCGTCTACAAGCCGCCCGCAGGCAAGCCCATCGACAAGCCCTACAACGTGAAGCAGCCCTTCCTGTGCCACGTCGGCCCCGACGCCGGGTGGCCGGTGCTGCGGCCCTTTC
Source organism: Variovorax sp. EBFNA2 (assembly GCF_033802765.1). NCBI lineage: Bacteria > Pseudomonadati > Pseudomonadota > Betaproteobacteria > Burkholderiales > Comamonadaceae > Variovorax > Variovorax sp. EBFNA2. The sequence goes on along the minus strand of NZ_CP138496.1, from coordinate 2,556,307 downwards.
TCGAAGGCACCACGCGCTCGCTCTCGGTGGCGATGTACGACTTCAACGCCGACCACATCGCGCAGGTCTTCATCGACCTCGTGCGCGACGGCGGCATCCAGGCCTCGCTGAGCTGGGACGACGGCATGACCAAGGAAGAGCAAGTCATCCGCAAGAAGCTGCGCACACTGCAACAGGAGGCCGACCTGACGGCCTGGCTCGTGCAGTGCGGCAAGGGCCGCCGCTTCGCCAGCGCGTACCACGAGAAAGTGGCGGTGCGCGACGGCAAGGCCTTCTGGCTCTCCAGCGGCAACTGGAGCAAACGCAGCCAGCCCGACATCGACCCCGTGGGCACGCCCACGCAGGCCAAGGGCATGTTCAGCAAGGGCAACCGCGAGTGGCACGTGATCTGCAACGACGCCGTGCTCTCGAAGGTCTTCGAGAAGTACATCCGGCACGACCTTGCCGCGTCCGCGAAGGAAGAAGCCGACGGTGCGGCCGATGCAGCACTGGACGTGGCGCCCAAGCTCACACTGCCCGATCTGTTCGTCCCGCTCGACCATCTGCTGGAACAGGCCGTGGCCTTCGCCGGGCCTGTCGTGCCGGTCGAACCCGCGCGGCTGCCGTCGGTGAAGACCACGGTCAAGGTCCAGCCCGTGCTCACGCCGGACAACTACCTGCCGCACATCAACGCGCTCATCGACAGCGCGCAGACCTCGCTGTACCTGCAGTTCGCCTACATGACCTGGAGCGATGCCGACAAGGACGCCGACTTTCGAGCGCTGCTGCACAAGATCGCCCAGCGCAGCACCGAGCCGGACCTCGACCTGCGCATCATCCTGGGCAGCACCAGCGCGGCCGAGAACATCCGCAAGCTGGTCGAGGCGGGCTGCAACCAGGAGGTGTTCCGCGTCCAGGGCAGCATCCACAACAAGGGAATCATCGTGGACGGCCAGACGGTACTCGTGAGCAGCACCAACTGGTCGGGCGACGGCGTGCTGCGCAACCGCGACGCCGGCCTGATCATCCACAACGAGGACGTGGCGCAGTACTACCAGCAGGTCTTTCTCGACGACTGGGACTCGCGCGCCAGAAGCCGCGTGGACGACGACCCGCCGGTGACGCTGGCCTCAGCCGATGCGCCCACGCCGCCGGGCATGGTGCGGATGTCGTGGGGGGACTATCACGGTTGAGGCGGCAAGGCGCCCGGCATGGCCTCGATGAAATCCACCGAGTGCAGCACCCGCCGCAGCTCCGGATCGTCCGAGGCCTGCCACGCCGGCAGTTGCGCCAGGAAGTGCGCAATGAAGCGCGCCGCCGCGTGCGACGGCGCCTCCTGCGCGCGGCGCACGATGCCCACGACGTTGCTGTGGAAGCGCTCGCGCAGCTGCAATGTCACCAGCGCATGGCGCAGGCTGTCGGTTTCCACCAGCGGCCAGGGGCAGAAGGTGAGCATGTCGGTCTTGCGCACGAGCCCCAGCATCATCGAGGGCGAGTGGGCCAGCTGGATGCGCTGCACGGGCGCGGCCAGGCCGTGCTGGCGGAACAGGTTGTCGAGAAAGCTCGCGCCCTCGCCCGGCGTGAAGTTGAGCACCCAGTCGTCCTGCAGCAGCTCCGCCATCGACTGCGCGCCGGCCCGCGGATGGCCGCGGCGCGCCACCACCGTCATGTCGTAGCGGAACAGCGGCTGCGCCTGCAGGCCCTGCATGGCCTCGTCGGGGCCGATGCGGCCGATCAGCAGGTCGAGGCTGCCTTCGCGCAGCCGCGCATAGCTGAGTGCCGACAGGCCGTCGAACATCTCGAGCTGCACATGCGGCAGCTCTTCGCGGAACAGCGACACCACGCGCGGCAGCAGGGTCTGCGTGACCCAGGGCGTGATGGCCACGGTCAGGCGCTGCTGCGCGCCGGTGTCGCGGTGGCGTGAGAGCGTGTCTTCCGCCTGGCGCAGTTGCGCCAGCACGCGCTGCGCATGTTCCAGCAGCTCCTGGCCGGCCGGCGTGAACGCGATGCCGCCGCCGTGGCGCGTGAACAGCGCGACCTGCGCATGCGCCTCCAGCTCGCGCAGGCCCTGCGTGACCGTGGCTTGGGTGACGCCCAGCGCCCGCGCGGCGGCGCGGATGCTGCCTTCGGAGGCGACGGCGGCGAGATAGCGGAGCTGGTGCAGCTTCATGGCGGTCGATTATCCGCAGCCCTCCGCAGCGACAGGCACAGCCCGCCTCCGCATGGCGGCGCCTGTCTGCCGCCGCAGGCACGCAGTTCCTAGACTCGCCGCAAGACAGCAACAAGACAGATTCCCCATGACGACCTACACCGTCGACAACGCCGCCGCCCTCGAGAACGTGCTGCCCGCCGTGCGCGAGGTCGCGCCCGAGATGGTCGGCCTGCGCCACCAGATCCACGCGCACCCCGAGCTGGCCTACGAAGAACACGTGACCAGCGAACTGGTGGCCACGCGCCTGGCCGAATGGGGCTACGAGGTGCACCGCGGCCTGGCCGGCACCGGCGTGGTCGGCACGCTGACATGCGGCAACGGCACGCGGCGCCTGGGCCTGCGGGCCGACATGGACGCACTGCCGATCCACGAAGCGACCGGCCTGCCCTACGCCAGCCAGGTGCCGGGCAAGATGCACGCCTGCGGCCACGACGGCCACACGAGCATCCTGCTGGCCGCCGCGCGCGTCATCGCGCAGGAGCGCAGCTTCGACGGCACGCTGCACCTGATCTTCCAGCCGGCCGAGGAAGGCCTGGGCGGCGGGCGCCGCATGGTCGAGGAAGGTCTGTTCGACCGCTTTCCCTGCGACGCCATCTTTGCGCTGCACAACATGCCCGGCTTTCCAGCGGGCAAGTTCGGCTTCAAGGAAGGCTCGTTCATGGCCTCGTCCGATTCGGTCACGATCACGGTGAACGGGCGCGGCGGGCACGGCTCGGCGCCGCACCTGTCGGCCGACCCGGTGGTGGCTGCGGCGCACATCGTCGTGGCGCTGCAGACCATCGTGTCGCGCAACGTCGATCCGCGCGAGATGGCAGTGGTCTCGGTGGGCGCGATCCACGGCGGCGACGCGCCCAACGTGATTGCCGACAGCGTGCAGATGCGCCTCACGGTGCGCGCCTACCGCCCGGAGATCCGCGCCATGCTGCGCGAGCGCATCACCGAGCTGGCGCAGGCGCAGGCCGCCACGCTCGGCGTGAAGGCCGAGGTGGACTACCACTGGCGCTACCCCGCGCTGGTCAACGACGAAGCATCGACGCGCTTCGCACGGCAGGTCGCACTCGACTGGCTGGGCGACGATGGCCTGCTGCCGGCGCTGGCGCCGCTCACGGGCAGCGAAGACTTCTCCTTCATGCTCGAGCGCTGCCCGGGCAGCTACCTGATCGTGGGCAACGGCGAAGGCGAGCACCACCGCACCGGCGGTTGCATGGTCCACAACCCCGGCTACGACTTCAACGACGCGATCCTCCCGATCGCGGCCAGCTACTGGGTGCAGCTGGTGCGGCGCTTCCTGAGCGCGAACGCCTGAGCAGGCCTTCTCTTTTCCCACTTTCCCGTACTGGAACCGCGATGACCCGTCTTCCTTCTTCCGTTTCACGCCGCGTGGCTTTGAATGCACTCGGCGCCGCCGCCCTCTGTGCCGCTGCACCCGCGCTCGCGCAGGGTACCTACCCGGCCAAGCCGATCAAGCTGCTGGTCGGCTACGCGCCGGGCGGCTCGGTCGACATGGCCGCGCGCGTGGCGGCGGACATTCTGTCGGCCAAGCTCGGCGCGACGGTGGTGGTCGAGAACGTGAGCGGCGCCGCAGGCGTAGTCGCGGCGCAGCGCGCGGTGAGCAGTGCGGCCGACGGCTACACGCTGCTGGTCGGCTCCAGCAACGAGATGGCGGCCACCGTGATGGTGAACCCGGCGCAGCGCTACGACCCGGTGAAAGACCTGACCCCGGTCAGCCTGCTCGCCGCCGCGCCCGTGCTGCTGGTGGCCGGGCCGAAGGTGGGCGTGAAGAACCTCGACGAGTTCATCGCGCTGGCCAGGCGCAACCCCGGCAAGTACAGCTACGGCAGCTCGGGCGTGGGCTCGACGCTGCACTTCGTGGGCGAGCAGATCAAGCAGCGCGCGGGCCTGTTCCTCACGCACATTCCCTACCGCGGCACCGCGCCGCTCACGAGCGACCTGGTCGGCGGCACGCTGGACTTCGCGATCGTGTCGCCCACTGCCGCGGCGCCCTTCCTCCAGGGCGGGCGGATCGTGCCGCTGGGTGTGTCGTCGGCCAAGCGCTTTCCCGGTTTGCCGCAGGTGCCGGCGCTCGGCGAGCATCCGCAGCTCAAAGGCTATGAGTTGAGCGGCTGGTTCGCGCTCGCGGGCCCGAAGGACCTGCCCGCGCCCGCCGTGCAAAGCCTGCGCGCAGCGCTGCAGGCCGGCCTGGCCGACCCGGCAATCCGCCGCCGGCTGGAAGAAGGCGGCTCCATTCCTGCGACGGGCAAGGAAGACCTCGGGCAGATCATGCGCGAGGACACGGCGAAGTACGCGACGCTGGTGAAGTTCGCCAACATGCGCGACTGACCCTCCGGCTGTTTCAGCGCGCGGGTTCGCCGCCCTGCCGCTCCTCCACCCACCACTTCGATTCCACGGCATTCATCGCACGCGCATTGGCGATCATCTCGTCGATCTGCGCGCGCGTGGCCGGCGAATCGACCATCCAGGCGGTCTGCACGGCATGCGCGGGACCGTCGGCGGCCAGCCGGTACTCCAGACAAAAACGAACCTCATTGCTCATCGGTGATCGAACCCTCTCTCTGCCACCGATTCTGTCCGAATCAAGTGAAACAGAACGCTTCTTCGATGCGTTGCAGCCACAGGAACCGATGGCGTTTTGAGGCCATTCGTTCACAATGATTGCACCGTTGTTGCAGCGGAAAGGAGTGTGAAATCATGTTCGACTTCTTGTTTCGGCCCACCCACACGGCCTATTTGAAACGTGCCTCGGCACTGCTCGAAGAGGCCCAGATGGCGCGCATCGAACACCAGGCTGCCGCAGAGCATCACAGCGCCCTCGCCCGCATGTACGCGGAACGTGCACGGCGGCTCGAGAACGAGCTGTACCGGCAACCGCGCGCCACAGAGCATGGAACCGAAGCGGTCGCGGTGGCGGTGGAAGACCGCCCGCAGCTGTATTCGCTGGATGGCAGCCGCAAGGCGACCCCGCATCCGGCCGGCAGCTGACGCCGGCCTGCGCGATCGCTTCGACGTCGCGTCCGGCGACAAGGGCGCGGCTGCGCCGGCGCGGTGATGTAATCCGGCTGTCCGGTCATCACCGCGAGAACCTCATGCGCCTCATTGCTGCCCCGCTGCTCGCCGCCTGCGCGGCCCTGGTCTTCTCCCCTGCCCACGGTCAGGCTGCCGCGCCTTACGACGGCCCGCTGTTCGACACCCACCTGCACTACAACCAGGAAGCCTGGGACGGCACCGCCGGCCCCTTCCCGCCCACCGAGGCGCTCGCGCGCATGCAGCGCAACCAGGTGAAGGCGATCATCGCGAACTCGCGGCCCAACGCCGGCACGCAGACCCTGGCCGCCGCGCGCGAGACACGCGCCGCCGGCGTCACCGTGGTGCCCTTCGTGCGCCTGTACCGCAACCGCGACGACTACAGCAACTGGTTCCGCGACGAGACCATCTACGAGATGGTGCAGACCGAACTGGCACGCGGCACGGCCAGTGGCCCCTACCGCGGCATCGGCGAATTCCACCTGTACGAAAGCGCCAACGCCAACGGCCCGGTGGCGAAGAAGCTGATCGCGCTGGCCGAAGAGAAAAAACTCGCCGTGCTCGCGCACGTGGACGACGTGGCCGTCGACCTGCTCATGGCGAACGCGCCGTCGAAGGGCCGATCGCTGCGCCTCATCTGGGCCCACACCGGCATCGGCGGCACGCCGGTCGAGCGCGTGCAGGCGATGCTGGAGCGCTACCCGCTGCTGATGGGCGAACTCTCGTACCGCCCGGGCCTGACCTGCGAAGGCGGGCGCCTGTGCCCCGAATGGCGCGCGCTGATCCTCAAATACCCGGAGCGCTTCATGGTCGGCTCCGACACCTGGGTCAACCAGCGCTGGAGCGCCTACGACGAGATCATGCGGGGCTACCGCACCTGGCTCGGCGACCTGCCGCCCGCCGTGGCGCAGCGCATCGCGTGGGGCAACGCGGCGGCACTGTTCGACATGCGCTGAGGCGGACCGGCGCAGGATTTTCTCAGGCTTCTTGATTGCGCAGCGCGACCACCTCGCGCAGCCGCTGGTGCGCGGCACCGTCCCACACCACGGGCTGCTGGTTCTTCGCGCACAGGTAGTGGTGCGTGAACACGCCCAGGTACGCGTCCAGCGTCTGCTGCGCCGCGTGCTCGCCTGCGAGGTCCATGCACATCGCGGCCACCTCGCTGGTGCAGAAATGATCGTCGCGGCCCGAGTTGCGCAGCTTGTACTGCGTGATCTGCTCCGGCTGCAGGCTCAGCACCGGCAGCCGGTCGAGGTACGGGCTGCGGCGAAACATCTTGCGTGCCTCGCCCCAGGTGGCGTCGAACAGGATGAACAGCGGGCGTTTCGCGGCGCCGCCATCGGCCCCATCTGGCGACGAAGGAACGACGCTGAGCACCACGCGCTCGGGCGCCGCGTACTGCCCCGGGAACACCACGTAGGGCTGCCATTGCGGGTCGTTCAACAGCGCCAGCAGCGCGGGATCGGTCTGGGTGCGGGCCCAGCCGAAGGCGAAGGTGTCGGCCACCACATCGGCCACCAACCACCCCGTGTTGGTCGGCTTGAGCGGCTCGATGTCGGCCATGAGCAGGCACACCCCCGCGCGCGTGGCCACCGGCGGCCGCACGGCGCACATGCAGTGGCTGGGCACGAGGCGGCAGCCCGCACAGCGCTCGCGCTTGAAACCGCCACGGGCAAGAAAGGGCTTGGCACTGCGCGCCAGGCGCTCGGCGCGAAGGAGGGAGACGGCATGAGGCATGCGGCGATTCTCGGTGGACCGCATGCGCAGCTGAATCGCTAGACCAGCCGCAGGTCCTTCACCGCCGCCCCGCCAAACACCTTCGCCACCTGCGCCGGCGACAACCCGTACATGCGCTGGAACAGCCCGCCCAGCACCGCCCGGTACTCGTTGAGCACCGGGTAGTCGCGGTTCTGGAACAGCGTGGCCTGCGTCAGCGGCTGCTGTTCGCCCACGACGCGCCCGCCCGCCTGCGCGGCCAGGCCGCCGCCGAGCACCCAGTACACGGTGCCGTGACCGTGGTCGGTGCCGCGGTTGCCGTTCTCGCGGAAGGTGCGGCCGAACTCGCTGACCACGACCACCACGGTCTGGCGCCAGGCGGTGTCGCCCATCTCCTGCGCGAAGCCGGCCACGCCGCGACCGAGTTCTTCAAAACGGTTGGCCAGGTAGCCCTTGGCTGCGCCCTGCCCCACGTGGGTGTCCCAGCCGCCGACGTCGACGAAGCCGATGTCGAAGCGATCGCGCATCAACAGCGCCATGCGGCGCGCGACCTGTTCGAAGCCCTTGGGGCTCATGGCATTGCGGCTGGCGGCCTGCATCTCGGCCTGCATGGCGCGCACCACCTCGTCGCGCACCTGAAAACCCTCGGCCACGGGCTGGGCGAGCGCGGTGTTGCGGTACATCGACGCGATGATCTGGCTCTGCCGCGCATCGACGCCCGGCCGCGCGACGCCCGCGAGCGCCATGTTGGCGGCCTTGGCGTCGTCGCCGCGCAGCACGATGGGCAACTGGTCGGTGAAGGCGATAGGCGAAACGTCGACCAGCGGCCCGGCGCCGAGCACGCCGGCCAGCCGGTTGAGAAAGCCCGAGCGGTAGTCGCGCTGCGCGCTGTCGGGCGCCACGCCGAGCTCGATGGCGTCCTGCGTCTCGAAGTGGCTGCGCGTGAGGTCGTCGGTGCCGGCGAAAGCGATGAAAGACGCCTGCTTCTGCTGGAACAGCGGCAGCACGCTCTGCGCGAGCGCAGGGTGCAGGCCCCAGTCGGCGTCCAGCGGCAGCGCGCCGTCGGGTGTACCGGGCCGGGGGATGGCGATGTTGGGGCGCGAGGCGTAATAGAAGTCGGCGTTGCCGGTGGGCACCAGCAGGCTCGTGCAGTCGTACGCGCCGCGCAGGAACACGACGAGCAGCTTGGTGCCCTGCGCAGCGGGCGCGGCGGCCACGCGTGCGGCGGCGCCGGCGAAGGGTGTGGCGGCGATGAGTTGCAGCAGGTGTCGACGTTGCATCACAGGAATCCTTTCTTCTTGCCTTACCCCTTCCCCCTCTGGGGGAAGGTTGGGATGGGGGCTCGACGGCGCTGGCATTCATCGCTGTGCTTCAGCGAGCGCCGCGTGCCCCCACCCCTGCCCTCCCCCAGCGGGGGAGGGAGAAAAACCAAATGCCTTGCTCCTTCCCCTTCCGGGGGAAGGTTGGGATGGGGGGTCGGCGGCGCTGGCATTCATCGCTGTGCTTCATCGAACGCCGCTGGCCCCCACCCCTGCCCTCACCCAACGGGGGAGGGAGAAAATCAAATCACCGCCGCATCAGCTCGGGCGATGCGAGCAGGAAGGTGTTCCACTCCGGCGGGTTCTTCGCCTGCGCGAGCGCCTGCTGCGTGTCGGCGCTCAGGCCAGGTTGCAGCGCGCGCACGGCGAGCGACTCGGCAAGCGGCGGAAACGGCGGTTTCTCGAGCGGTGCCTTGTCGTCGGTGCGGAACAGCACGGCGCCGCTCATGCCGATGGCGCGCGCCACTTCGAACCGCGTGTTCATCTGCCCCGCGCTGGCCCAGGCGGCTTCGTTGAGCGGGTAGCCGTCGGGCGTCTCGTGGGCGTACAGGGTCTCGCCCATGCGGTTGATCCAGCCGATCATCGGCTGCGTGTTGAGCACCACGCGCTCGTCGTAGGCCAGCCGCACGCCCGCCACCACGTAGTGCACGGGATCGCGGAACTTGCGGCCCAGCGAGGCCGCGAACTCGCGCGATTCGAACAGCGTCTGCAAGGTGGCGGCGATGTCGCCGTCGCTGCGCGTGAAGGAGGCAGCCATGCGCTCGACCAGCGCGGGCGGCGGCTCGTCGGCCACGAAGTACACGGCGAGCTTGCGCGAGATGAAGCGCGCGGTGGCCGGCGCGCGCGCCAGACGGTCGAGCGCCTCGTCGGTCTCGGCCAGGCCGCGTGACTGGATGGGCTGGCCCAGCAGGGTCTTCGGTCCGTAGTCGTGCCGGTTCGGGTGGAATTCGAAGAGGCCTTGGCGCACGTAGTCGGCGCGCACGGCCGCACGCACCGCGGGCGGTGGCACATCGGGCGGCTGCACGCTGACGCCAACGCCGGTCAGCACGCGCGCCAGTTCCTGCACGTCAGCCTGCGTGTAGCCGCCGCCCACGCCAAGCGTGTGCAGCTCCATGAGTTCGCGCGCGTAGTTCTCGTTGATCCGGTTGGCGCCGTTCTGTGCGTTGTCGAGGTAGCGCAGCATCGCCGGATGCCGCGCGGTGGCGCCCAGCAGGTCGCGGAACTTGCCGAGCGCGTGCGGGCGGATCGCGTTCTCCTCGTAGTCGCCGACCATCGCGCGCACCAGGTCCTTGCGGATGCTGACGTTGAAGTGGTTCATCCAGAACCAGGTCATCTGCTCCTGCAGCTGATTGGGCGCGTACAGCGCGCGCAGCAGGAAACGCTGCTGCGCCTCGCGTGCGAGCGTGTTGAGTTCCTGCTGGTAGGCCGCGAGCGCAGCCGTCTTTTCTGCGTCATCGGTCAGCGCGACGGCGGCCTTGCGGCGCGCGTCGAGCGCGAAGACGAGCTGATCGAGCGGCGTGCGCGAAACGGCCATGGCGTCGATCTGCGCCTGCGCCGCCGCGGGCAGCGGACGCGGCGCGGGGCGCAGCTGGCGGCCCATCCAGCGCGGCAGGCCGTCGCGCGAAAGTTCGGCCTGGCTGCTGGCGTTGGCGCCCCAGCTCACGCGATCGAGCCAGCGCAGCTGCGCGGCGGGCGTGTCGGCCGCATGGCCCAGCGCCGTGAGCGGCGGGCCTTCGGGGCGCAGCAGGCCGGTGGAACAGGCAGTGAGCGACAGCACGGCGGCCAGCGCCACGGCGATCGCGCGTGAACGGTGCAGCTTCGGGAACAACGGCATGCGGCTCATCATGAACCGATCAACCGCCGCGCGATGTAGGCGGTTGACCGACCTCGGCCGTGCGCAGGTAAAGCTGAGGGTCAGCTTCGTTTCAAGGCGAAACGAGCGCGTCTGTCAGGCTGTCGCGACGCGGCTGGGCTCCGCGCCCGCGATCTGCCGCAGCGCGCGCTCGAACACCTCGACCGGCTGGCCGCCGGAGATCAGGTGCTGGTCGTTGATGATGATCGCGGGCACCGAATGGATGCCGGCGTCGGTGTACATGCGCTCGCGTTCGCGGGTTTCGGCCGCGAACTCGTCGCCGGCCAAAATCTCGCGGGCCCGCGCCGCATCGAGCCCTGCCTCGGTCGCCGCACGCACCAGCACCTCGGGGTCCGAGGGGTTCTGGCTGTCCGTGAAGTAGGCCTTCAGCAGCAGCTTCTTCAGCGCCACCTGCTTGGCCGGGTCTTCCAGCTCGGCCCAGTGCAGCAGCCGGTGGGCATTGAAGGTGTTGTACACGCGGGGCCGGCCGCCGGGGCTGAACTCGAAGCCGACGGCCGCGCCGCGCTGGCGGATCGCCTCGCGGGCCTGCGCCTGCTGCTCCTGCGAGGAGCCGTACTTCTGGTTCAGGTGCTCGAAGGTGTCCTGGCCTTCGGGCGGCATCTGCGGGTTCAGCTCGAAGGGCTGGAAGTGCAGCTCGGCCGACACCTCCGGCGCCACCCGTTTCAGGGCAGCCTCGAGTGCGCCAAGGCCCACGGCGCACCAGGGGCAGGAGACATCGGAAACGAAATCGATCTTGAGATGAGCGGTCATGGCGCCATTCTTCATGGCGCCACAACCCCTTTGTGCGCGCGGGGTCTTCAGCTCAGGCCACCGCCTTGCGGCGTTCGCGGTCCGTGCGGGCGCTGGCCATCGTCTCTTCGCGCAGGCGGTCGTACTCGGCCTTGTCGACCGGCACGGCATTGGGGTCGCCCAGGTCGCGCATGTGGATGCGGTAGGTTTCGCGGGCGCTCATGGCGGCCAGCGCGGCGAGCACGGTCACTGCGAAGGTGATGGCGCCGACCGTGAACCACACGTTGGTCGAACCCGGAGGCGCCACGGCGGCGAACAGCGCGGGCAGCAGTGCGGTGAAGGTGGTGCCGATGTTCTGCGAGATGGCCATGGCCGACACGCGGTTGCGGGTGCGGAACAGCTCCGGGTAGAAGCTCGGGAAGGTCGCGTTGTAGCCCTGGTACACGATGCCCCACATCAGCAGCGACATGCAGATGGCCAGCGGCACGTTCTTGATGCTGATGGCATACAGGTACACGAACGAGAGCAGGCCCGAAGCGAGCGCGCCCACGATGATCGGCGGCTTGCGGCCGATGCGGTCCGACAGGTTGCCTACGAACGGAATCACCAGCACGGCCAGGATGTTGCCCAGCACGGGAATCCACAGGTACACGTCTTTCTGGAAGCCGATGCCGTAGGCGGCCTGCACCGCGTAGGCGGCGCCGAACACGGTGGCGACCACCGGAATCACGTTCATCAGCGCCATGCAGACCACGCGCAGCATGTCGGCCCAGCTGTCGGTGAAGGCCTGGACGATGGGCGACTTCGCCACTTCGCCCTTCTTGTCGACCTCGGCAAAGGCCGGCGTCTCGTCGACCTCGCGGCGGATGATGTAGCCGGCCACGATCACGAGGAAGCTCAGCAAAAACGGAATGCGCCAGCCCCACGAGTTGAAGGCTTCCTCAGGCATGTAGTGCGCGAGCGGCAGGAACACGGCAGCCGCCAGAATCTGGCCGGCCTGCACGCCCTGCAAGGTGAAGCTCGCGAAGAAGCCGCGGCGCCCGAAGGGTGCGTGCTCCAGGATCATCGAGCTGGCGCCCGAGATTTCGCCGGCCACCGCAAAGCCCTGCACCAGGCGCAGCAGCACCAGCAGCGCGGGGGCCAGCAGGCCGACCTGATCGTAGGTGGGCAGCAGGCCCACGGCCACGGTCGAGAAACCCATCAGGAACATGCACAGCACCAGCACCTGCTTGCGCCCGTGCGTGTCGCCCCAGTGGCCGAGCACGAAGGCGCCGATGGGGCGCGCCACATAGCCCACGCCGTAGGTCGCGAGCGACGCAATGATGGCCGTGGTCGGGTCGCCCTTGGGAAAGAAGATCTGCGGAAAGATCAGCGCCGCGGCGGTCGCGTAGATGAAGAAGTCGTAGTACTCCAGCGCCGAGCCGATCCAGCCGCTGGCGGCGGCTTTCTTCGACTGGTGCCTGCCTTGCGGCTCTTTGGCGGATGTGTTGGCCATGGGTTGTCTCCAGGGGTGTGACTAAGGTGACGGATGCGAGGGGAAAAATCAGTCTTGTTGCTGCTGTGGCTGTGGCTGCTGCTGCTGTGCTTGCGACGCCATGCGCGCGGGTGCGTTGAGCGCGCCGTAGGCGTCGTAGCCGCCCATGCGCTGCGCGACCTCGAAGAAGAGGCCGCCTTCGAAACTCTCGGTGTAGATGTGCAGGTAGTCGCCCGTCGCCGAGCGGTCGAACAGCACGCCCGCTTCGCGCATGCGCGCCAGCAGCTCGGGCGCCACGTCGATGCGCGTGGCCAGGTCGTCGTAGTAGTTGTCCGAGATCGGCACGAAGCGCGTGCCATTGGCGCGCAGCTTGGTCACCGTTTCGAAGATGTCGTCGCAGTCGAGCGCGATGTGATGCACCGCGCCGCCGCCGGTCACGCTCAGCGTGCGCGCGGTGCGCGTGCGCTGGCTCAGCGACACGTTCAGCACCAGCCGCAGGCTGCGGTCGGCATTGGCCACGCCGCGGCTGCGAATCAAGCCGAAGGGGTCGGCCAGCTCCAGGCTCTCGCCGGGCTCCAGGCCGAGCACGGCGCGCGTGAACAGCACCCAGGTGTCGAGCTGGTCGAGCGCCAGGCCCAGCGCGACGTGGTCGATGCGCGTGAGGCCGGCATCGCGGTCGTCGGGCCCCGCGTCCTCGAGGATGAAGTCGGTCTCGTACAGCCCGTTGGCGCCCAGCGCCTCGGGCACGAAATGGATCAGGTTGCCGCCCGGCGCCACGATGGCCGGCACGCGCAGTTCGTTGGGCCCGACCGGGCTGTCGTGGCGCAGCGAGCGCATGGCGGTCGCGCGGCCCACGGCGGCGAGCGGGTCGGCGCAGCGCACGCCCAGCGCGCACACCGAGGTGCCGTGCGCCTCGAAACGGCGGCGCGCAAACGAATCGGGCTGCGCGTTGACGATGAAGTGGATGCCGCCCTGGCGGTACAGCGTGACGGCCTTGGAGCGGTGGCGGCCGACACGGCGGCAGCCCAGCTGCCCGAGCAGCGCGTCGAGCGAGACGGCCGAAGACTCGTCGGCCGCGAACTCGATGAACGACAGGCCAGAGAGCACCGGCGCGGGCGGCGGGTTGAACAGCTCCACGCGCTGCGGCTGCACGGGTGCATCACTGGCGGCGAGCCGCTCGCGCGTTTCGCTTTCGAGGTACAGCAGCGAGCGCATCGCATCGACGGCGGTGCGGCGGTTCGGTGTCTCGCGGAAGATGTCGTTGAAGATCTCCAGCGACAGCGGCCCGGTGTAGCCCGCGCGCAGCACCTGCTCGAAGAAGCCGGTCACGTCGAAGTCGCCCTGCCCCGGGAACGAGCGGTGGTGGCGCGCCCACTGCAGCACGTCCATCGACAGCAGCGGCGCGTCGGCCATCTGCACGAAGAAGATCTTTTCGCCCGGAATCGCGGCGATGCCCGCCGGATCGTCCTTCAGCGACAGCGTGTGAAAGCTGTCGAGGATCAGCCCGAGGTGCGGGTGATCGGCGCGCTGCACGATGTCCCAGGCCTGCGCGTAGCGCGAGGTGTGGCGGCCCCAAGCCAGCGCCTCGAAGCCCACGCGCAGGTTGCGGCGCGCAGCGCGCTCGGCCAGTTTGTGCAGCTGGGCCGCGGCGCGGGCCGGGTCGTTCACCGACAGCGGCGAGGTGTTGGAGCAGCACAGCACCAGCGGCGCGCCCATGGCTTCCATGAGGTCGAACTTGCGTTCGGCGCGCTCCAGGCTGCGCTGGAACTGCGCCTGCGGCATGCCTTCGAAATCGCGGAACGGCTGGTACAGGTCGATAGCCAGGCCCAGGTCGGACGCGATGCAGCGCAGCTCGGCGGCGGTGCCGCGGAAGTTGACGAAGTCGGCTTCGAACAGCTCGATGCCGTCGAAGCCCGCCGCCGCGATGGCTTCGAGCTTCTGACGGAGGGTGCCGCTGAGCGAGACGGTGGCAATGGCGCGGTGCATGGGATGGACTGTAGAAAGAGCCCAGGCGCGCCACAACGCAAATCAGCCCCTCTTGATCGATGATCGCACGCCATCGATCATCATTCGCACGAAATAGGGGTTACACCTAGCCCGCGCGAGGGTGCGGGCCGGATGTTTTTTTAGAGGCTGCGCCAGTAATCGATCAGCATCTGCGCGAACTCGACCGGCCGCTCCACCGCGCTCAGGTGCGCGGCGTCGATGGTCGCCAGCCGCGAGCCCGGAATCTGCGCCACCATGGCTTCGGACATCGCCAGCGGCGTGGCCTCGTCCTGCAACCCGCCGATCACCAGCGTGGGCGTGGCGAAGCGGCGGTTGCTGTCGCGGAAGTCGATGGCGGCCACGGCATTGCAGCTCTCGATGTAGCCCTGCGCGTCGGTGCGCACCAGCGTGTCGTGCAAGGTGCGCGCCGCCAGTGCGCCTTCGGGCGTGCCGGCATATGCGGGCGTGAGCCAGCGCGCCACGGCACCGGGTGCGATGGCGGCCACGCCCTTGGCGGTCACGGTTTCCGCGCGCAGGCGCCACGGCGCCTGGTCGGGGTAGTGGGCGGCCGAATTGGCGATGACCACGGACTTCAGCAACCCGGGGTGCCGCACCGCCAGCGCCTGCGCGGTCATGCCGCCCATCGACAGGCCGACGAAGTGCACGGGCTCGCCGCCCGTTTCGCGCGCAATGAGGTCGGCCGCGTCCTGCGCCAGCGTTTCGACGCGCAGCACGCCGGGCACCACCTCGGAGCCGCCGTGGTTGCGGTGGTCGTAGCGGATCACGGTGTGGGCGCGCGCGAGCTGCGCGGCCACGCCGTCCCACATGTGCAGGTCGCAGCCGAGCGCATGGCTGAGCACGACGAAGGGGCCTTCGCCTTCGCGCACGACATTCAGGCGGGGGGTGGAAGTGGTCATGGGGTGGAGTCCTTCGTCGATGAGGAGGGGGAGGATGGAGAAGCAGGTTGCGGGAGACGCGGCAGCCACAGGAATGCAATGGCCAGCAGCACGGTGCCGGCCATCAGCATCGGCACGACCATCGGCCAGACGCCGTAAGAAAAACTTGTGTCGACGAACAGCGCGGCAACCTGCCCCACGCAGAACGCGACCATCATCATGCCGAAACCGGACCACGACACGGCCCGCCCCGCCAAGTGCGGCAGGTCGCCCGCGGCGCCGGCCTGCCCGCAGGGCTGGTGGATGCCGTGGCCGAGGCAGTACACGGCGTGGCCCGCCAGCAGCGGCACGGCGCTGAGCGGCATCAGCCAGCAGCCCAGCGCCTGGATGACGGCGCCCGTGATGCTCAGTACGGCACCGAGCCGCACGGTGCGCATCGGCCCGAAGCGGCGCAGCAGGCTGCGGCACATCGTGGTGCTGAAGATATAGACCAGCGAGCCGCCGGCCGGAATCCAGCCGTACCACGCAGGCGACCATCCGAGGTAGCCGATGTAGACCATCGGCGAGAGCAGCAGGAAGCAGAACAGCCCGCCATAGGTGGTCGCCGCCACCGAGGCCCAGACGCGGAACGCGCGGCTCGCGAACACCGCGCGCGTGCTGCCGCGCGGCGCGGACGATTCGCCCGTCATCGGTCGGCGCGTTTCATCGAACGAGCGCCAGCACAGCGCGAACAGCACCGCTGCATAGAGCGCCATGGAAACCATCACCCAGCGCCAGCCCGCGCCCTGCACGAGCCACGCGCCGAGCAGCGGCGCCATGAGGCCGACCACGCCCAGCCCCGTGAGTCCCCGCGCCATGACGTGCGGGCCTTCGTGCGCGGGGTACAGGTCGCGCACCGCGGCACGCGCGCACACGAGGATGGCCGCCATCGAAAATCCCTGCAGCGTGCGCCAGCCCGCGAGCACCGCCACGCTGCCCGCGAACGCGCCGCCGAAGGCCGCAATGGCATAGCAGCCCAGGCCCGCCAGCAGCACCGGCCGGCGGCCGAAGCGGTCGGCCAGCGGGCCGCACAGCAGCTGTGCAAAGCCGAAGGCCAGCACGAACAGCGTGAGGCTGGTGCTGGCCGAGCCCAGCTCCTTCGCGATGGCGGGGAGCGCGGGCAGATAGCTGTCGGTGGCCACCGGTTGCGCGGCCAGCAGCAGCGGCAACAGCAAGGTGAAACTGACGTCGAACCGGCCCTTCTTCGGGGCGACCGGCGCGTTCACTGCGCCGCGGATGGAGCGGACGAAGCGAGCGTTGCGGGCAGCAGGCCCTTCTCGCGCAGGATGTTCGTCGCGATGCCGAAGGCGTGGTTGGCCACCGGCACGCCGCAGTAGATGGCGGCCATCATGATCACTTCCTTGATCTCGTCAGGCGTGAGGCGCGACTCGGGCGGGCCGTCGAGCGCGGCGCGCACGTGCATCGCGAATTCTTCGTAGGCATGGATGCCCAGCATCATCGACAGCACCATGAAGCGGCGCGTCTTGTCGCCCAGCGCGGGGCGGCCCCAGATGTCGTTCCACGCGTGGCGCGTGATGAGTTCCTGGAACTCGGCGTTGAAACCGTTGCGGTTGGCGAGCGACTTGTCGACCCAGGCGTCGCCGAGCACGCGGCGGCGGTTGACGAGGCCGTCTTCGTAGGGATTGCTCGGATTTTCGGGCGCGGTCATGGCGAGAGTTCCTTGTGCGATGAGAGTTGGGCTTGCAGGGCTTTCACCTCTGCCACAGCGGTCTGGCCGGCGCTCACGGCAAGCGCAGGATCGAACCATTCGTCGGCCGCATCGCGCGGCAGCTCGGCACGCAGCCGGTCGATGTTGGCGCGCATGCGCGCCGCATCGACCTGCAGGCCGGGCAAGGCGCCGGCCATGGCGCGCACGCTGCCGTGCGCCGACATCAGCAGCTGCGGCCACTCGGCCAGTTCGGCCTGCCAGGCGCCGAGCGCGCGTTCGTGCTGTTGCGGCATCGCGCCAAGCAAGGCGGCCACGCGCTGCGGCGCGCGGTGCGCGGCGGCGATGGCCACCATCGAGGCCACGGGGTTGCGCTTGTGCGGCATCGCCGACGAGCCGCCGCGCCCGGGTTCGCTGGGCTCGGCGACCTCGGCCACTTCGTACTGGCCGAGCAAGGAGATGTCGACCGCGACCTTGCCGAGGCTGCCCGTCATCAGGCCGAGTTCGCAACCGAGCGCGACCCATTCGTCGCGCTGTGTGTGCCACGTCGCACCGGGGTCGCCCAGGCCGAGTTCCTTGGCCATGCGCTGGCGCACCGCGGCGCCCTGCCCCTTCATCTGCGCCAGCGTGCCGACGGCGCCGCCGAGCTGCAACTGCAGCGCGTGCTTCGCCGCGGCGCGCAGGCGCATGCGGCTGCGCACCAGCGGCGCGGCCCAGCCGGCGCACTTGAAGCCGAAGCTGGTGACCGAGGCCGGCTGCATCAGCGTGCGCGCGAGCATCGGCGTCTCGGCGTGCTGCACGGCCAGGCGCAGCAACGCGTCGGCGGCCTTGGCGAGATCGGTCTCGACGAGCGCGACGGCCTCGCGCGTGACCAGCGCCATCGCGCTGTCGATCACGTCCTGGCTCGTGCTGCCGAAGTGCACGAAGGGCGCAGCCTCGGCATTGAACAGGCCCACCGCTTCGCGCAGTGCCTTCACCAGCGGAATGGCGACGCTGCCCGCGCGTCCGCTCTCGCGCACGATCTTGGCCACGTCGAACAGCTCGACCTTGCAGCTGCTGACGATCGAATGCGCGGCGCTCTCGGGAATCAGACCCTCGGCCGCCTGCGCGCGCGCGAGCGCGGCCTCGAAGCGCAGCATGGCGTCGACGAAAGCGCGGTCGCTGAAGGCGCCCAGCGTTTCGGAGGTGGAAAGGAAGCCTTCAAAAATGCTCATGCGTGTTCCGGTGTTTTCAGTATTTCAGTTGCGCGACGGCGCGCAGTTCTTCGGGCGAGGCCGTGCCGAAGCCGAAGAACTCGAGGTAGGCCGGGATCATTTCGAACAGCATGTCGGTGCCGACCTGTACCTGGCAGCCCTTGGCCTTGGCGGCCTGCAGCAGCGGCGTGTACTCGGTCTTCATGACGACCTCGCCGACGAAGGTGTCGGGGGCGATGCGGTCCACGTCGAAAGGCAGCGGGTCGGTGTCCTTCATGCCCAGCGGCGTGGCGTTGACGACGATGTCGAAGCCGGCCGGGTCCTTCGAGCCCGTGGTGACCTTCATGTGCGGGTAGTGCTCGCGCAGCCGTGCGGCCAGTGCCTGCGCGGAGGCGTCGCTCATGTCGAACAGCATCAGCTCGGCCGCACCGGCAGCGGCAATCGACGCCGCAATGGCCGAGCCCACGCCGCCCGTGCCCGACACCAGCACCCGCGTGCCCTTGAACAGGCGGCCCTTGCGCTCCACGCCGCGCACGAAGCCCGCGCCGTCGAACTGGTCGCCCAGCAAGCTGCCGTCGGGCCGCTTGAGCACGGCGTTGCAGGCGCCCGCGACGCGCGCAGTGGGCGTGACCTCGTCGACCAGCGACATCGTCGTCACCTTGTGCGGCATCGTGACCAAGGCGCCGCGCAGGTTCGAGAACCTGAAGATCTGCGCGAGCGACACCGCGTAGTCCTCGGGCTTCACGCCCATCGGCACGACCACCGCGTCGATGCCCTGCTTGTCGAACCAGGGGTTGTAGATCATCGGCGCCTTGAAGGCTTCGGTGGGATAGCCGATGTGGGCGATGAGCGTGGTCTTGCCGGAAATCATGAGAGTCGTTGGGTTCAGGAAGGTGCGGGCTCAGGCCACGCTCGGAGATTGGTAGCGCAATGGCGTTGCGATCTCGGCGTGCATCGCCGGCGGGTAGATGAGCTCGCGCAGAAAGTCGGCGTCGGCCTGCATCGCATCCGCCGCGTCGAGGTGGCCGAAGTAGCGGAAGTAGTGCGGCATCTGCTGCACCAGCATCTCGAAGCCGGCCTGCGCATTGAGCCCGCGCGCACGCGCCGCGCGCACCAGCGGCGTGGGCTGGTTGCGCAGCAAGATGTCGAACAGCGCCGCGTGCGGTTCCATGCGCGCCACATCGAGCGGCAGCGCGTCGTCTTCGGCCAGGCCCAGCGGCGTGGCGTTGATGACAAGGTCGTAGCCCTCGGGCGCGTTGCTGTCGACCGCGACCACGGTCGCATCGAAGAAGGCGTCGAGCTTGGCGGCCACGCCCGCGGCCTTGCCGGAGGCGGTGTCGAAGAAGGCGATGTGCTCCGCGCCGTTCACCGTGCCGCCTTCGGCCAGCGCCACGCCGATGGCCGCGGCGCTCACGCCCGCGCCGAGGATCAGCACGCGCTTGCCGCGGAACGGCACATTGCAGCGGTCGAGCGCGCCGATCAGGCCTTCGCCGTCGAACAGGTCGCCTTCGAGCTGGTCGCCCTCGGTGCGGCGCACCACGTTGACCGAGCCCGCCACGCGGCCGAACAGGCCGCAGCCGTCGAGCAGGTCGACCACGCGCGGCTTGTGCGGCGGCGCAATCACCATGCCGCGCACGTTGCGCGCGAGAAAGGCCGACTTCATGAACACCGCGAAGTCGCGCACCGGCACCTGCATGGGCACCAGCACGGCGTCGATGCCGTGGCGCGCGAAGGCGGCGTTGAACATGCGCGGCAGCCGCACATTGCGCACCGGGTCGCCGGGGATGAGGTAAACCTGGGTGCTGCCAGTGATGAATGGGCTCATGGGCGTGCTTCCGTTCGTCAATCGCTCGTTTCGGGGCGGATCAGCGGGCTTTATAGACCCTTCGCGAGCGGTGTGCTGGCACATGAGCCACCAAACGCTCGATCATCGATCTTTAAAGTTCGTCAATCGATCGAATTACGGGTTTTCACTTAGCCATTCGGGCGCCGCCGCGACGCCCGACGCGGGCACACTTCCGCCCATGACCCCCACCAGCCCCGACGACTCGACGCCGCCCGCCGGCCTGGACAAGCGCGACTGGATCGCCGGGCTGGAGCGCGGCGTGAGCATCATCGAGGCCTTCGACGACGCCAACCCGCGCCTCACCGCCAGCCAGGCCGGCCAGCGCACGAACATGACCCGCACCGCCGCGCGGCGCTACCTGCTCACCCTGCAGCACATGGGCTACGTGGCGAGCGACGGCAAGCTGTTCTGGCTCACGCCGCGCGTGCTGCGGCTGGGGCAGTCGTACCTCGAATCGGCCCGCTTGCCGCGCGTGGTGCAACCTTTTCTGCAGCGCGTGGCAGCCGGCACCAACGAGATCGCCTACCTCAGCGTGATGGACGGCGACGAGGTCGTCTACATCGCCCGCAACGGCCCCAACCGCAGCATGAGCACCGGCTACGTGCTCGGCGCGCGCGTGCCGGCGCAGGTGACGGCCTCGGGCATGCTGATGCTGGCGCTGCGCAGCGACGCCGAGCTGAACGAATGGCTCGCCATGCGGCAGCTCACGGTGTTCACCTCGCACACCATCGCGAGCATGGAGCGCATGAAGCTCGAGCTGGCGCGCATCCGCGCCCAGGGCTGGGCGCTGTCGGAGCAGCAGCTCGACCTGAACTCCCGCGGCATCGCCGTGCCGCTGCGCGACCGCCACGGCACGCTGGTGGGCGCGCTCAACATCACGATGCCGATGGGGCACGAGAGTTCGGAAGACGCGGTGGCCCGCGTGCTGCCGGTGCTGCGCGAGACGGCGCAGGCGATGCGCAACCTGATCTGACGAACTGACAGCATTCCGACAGCATCCGACCGGCAGGATGCGGGCTCTTATCCAAAAAACACTGGAGACAAGCCATGTCCGACCGCTTTCCGACCGATACCCACACCCGCCGCCACTGGCTCCAAGCCGGCGGCGCCCTCACCCTCGGCGGCCTGCTGCCTTCGATGGCCTCGGCGCAGGACGCCTGGCCCAGCAAGTCGGTGCGCTTCGTCGTGCCCTTCGCACCGGGTGGCAGCTCCGAGATCGTGGCGCGCTCCACCGCCGCCGAGCTGTCGCGCACGCTGGGCCAGAGCGTGTTCGTCGACAACAAGCCCGGCGCGGCCGGCAACATCGCGATGAGCGAGGTCGCGCGCGCCACCGACCAGCACACGCTGATCCTGGGCCACATCGGCACGCTGGCAGTCAACCCGTACATCTTCGCCAAGCTGCCCTACGACGCGAACAAGGACTTCAAGCCCGTGAGCCTGCTGGCCAAGGTGCCCAGCCTGTACGTGGTGCACCCCGACGTGCCGGCGAAGAACCTCAAGGAGTTCGTCGCGTACGCCAAGAGCAAGCCGGGCAAGCTGAGCTACGGCTCGGCCGGCAACGGCAGCGCCGGTCACCTGGCCTTCGAGTACCTGAAGATGACGGCCGAGGTCTTCATGCTGCACGTGCCCTACCGCGGCACCGGCCCGATGGTGACCGACCTGCTCTCGGGCCGGCTCGACGCTTCGGCCATCGGCGCGGCGGCGATCATTCCATTCATCAAGTCCGGCAAGGTGCGCTGCATCGCGACCGGCTCGGCCAAGCGCCTGGCGCAGCTGCCCGACGTGCCGACCGTGGCCGAGCAAGGCTTCCCCGGCTTCGAGATGACGCAGTGGTACGGCATGCTCGCGCCCGCCAGCATCACGCCCGCGCAGATGGCCAAGCTCTCCGCCGAGACGATGAAGGCCGTGAAGTCGCCCGACTCGATGCAGCGGCTCACGGCCGATGCGGCCGAGGCCGTGGGCGGCACCCCGGAGCAGTTCGCGCAGTTCATCACTGCCGAGCAGAACCGGTGGCAGAAGGTCATCGCAAGGGCAAACATCAAGCCGGATTGATTGACTGGCACGACGAAGAACAAACTTCGTCCAGCACAGCCGCAGGTCGTAGTTCGCGTCGTCGTAGCCCGTGTTGGTGTACTCCGGCACCCAGAACTTCTTGGGGTCGTGGTTGTCTTCGTGATACCGGCAGTTGCGCCTCCAGGCCTTGTCGCCTATCTGGAGCGGCCGGGTTCGGCTCCTTCGCACCTTCGGG
The DNA here is from genome assembly GCF_033802765.1 of Variovorax sp. EBFNA2. Taxonomy (NCBI): domain Bacteria; kingdom Pseudomonadati; phylum Pseudomonadota; class Betaproteobacteria; order Burkholderiales; family Comamonadaceae; genus Variovorax; species Variovorax sp. EBFNA2. Next base: position 2,534,089 of record NZ_CP138496.1, on the reverse strand, counting down.
CATGACTGCCGCATCGACCTGCTCGGGCGATGAAATTCGCCAGCCCCTTGACGCGTGTCGCGGGGGTCACCGCGCGACGGGTGGCGTCTTCCGAGAAGACCCGACTGCCTGCCCTGGCTGCACAGATCGATCAGGCTGTCATCGGTTCCTGTGGCTCCTTCTCGGCGGGCCGACGGTTCTGGGTCAGGCGTGTCTCGTCCGCGCCCGCATACACACGGCGATACCGCAAGTAGCCGGCCCCCCACGCATACCATTCGCGCCCTTCCGTGAAATCGGGCGCGTACTCGCCCGTGGTCAGGTACAGGTTGACCCATCGCTCCTGGCGGCGTGTCAGCCCGGCCGGCGCTCCACCTCTGGGTGGATCGATCCCCGTGCGTGCCTCGTCCGCCTTTTTCTTGCGGGCCACCAGTTTTTCGAGTTGCGTCTTGAACTCGGCCGCCTCGGGCCCGGTGAGCTTGAACCATGCATGCGAATCGTGCACGCGGTCCTCGAACAGCTTGCTGGTGAGCACCGGCTCGTTCCAGTACGGCTCGATGCGCCCCCACTCGCCCACCCGCTCCGAATCGATGCCGGGCACGTTGTCGACTTCGCGCGGTGTGCCATCCGGGCTGTTGCGGCCGCTGATCCGCTTCTTTTTCTTGAGCCAGGCTTCGAAATCTTCCACTTCCTTGACGAACTGCTCGTCGGCCGACTTGAGGTCCGCCCGGTCTGGCTCCGAAGCGCGCAAGACGAACGGCATCGTGGCCGCGTGACCAGCCCAGGACTTGCGCCATTGGATGAACAGCTTGCGCTGCTCTGCCATGACATCGCGCAACATACCTTCCTTGACCTGGCATACGGCAAGGTAGGCGTTGAAATCACGGATCAGTTCCTTGGCGACCATGAACTGCGCCTTGATGACTGGACGTGCAAGCTCCAGTTTGAGGGGCACGCCCAGTATTCGCGCCTCACGGTACATAAGGGCAAGGGAAATGCGCGAGAGCATGTCGTCGCCTTTGGGATGGACTCCCTTGCCCTGCTCCGTCGGCATGTAGCCTCCGCCGATGTCCGAGTGCATGCCGGGACACACCCACTCCCGAGAATTCTCAGGCAACGTATTGCCGACGTGAATGGAATCCGACGGGAAGCTGCGACGGAACTCGTGCGCGGCCACGATGTGCAGGCAGGGCACCTCCGCCGGAATGCGCATTGAGGCGTCCGCATCGGCCCATCCGCCATGCCCGTCGGCGAACAGCGACGAGGCCGCTACACCGACCGACGCGACCGTATCGAACAATCCCAGGAAGTCGAAGGTCACCGGGAACGAGGCCAACGTCGGCCCTGTCTGCCCGCGAAGCTCTGCATCGATCTGGCACATCGCCAGGAACCAGTTGACGAAGACCCGTGCCTCGGCTGCTCCCCGCGAAAAGCCGAATGCGCTGACGAAGATGCGTTGCACCCGACCCGGATCGATCTTGCTGCACTGGCCGGTTTCGGGGTCGATCATGTGCGGCTTGACCGACTCGTGCAGCTTGTCGAGCATCGCCTCCAGCGTGCGGCGATTCTTGTTGTCGCGTTGGCGCCGGTCGGCAGGACCTTTACCTGCCTCCAGCAGTTCCTCGCGTCCGAGGTCGAAAGCCTCGCAAAACTTCAGCACTTCTTCGGTGGAGAACAGGCCTGGTCCGTTGCCGCTTCGGGTGAGGTAGCGGTAGACGCAGTTGAGCGCTTGCGCCAACGCCCACAGGATGCGGCGCTCGCCGTAGAGCGCCGTGGCGTTGCCCAGCAGCGCGTCCTTGCCGGTGCCGCTGTCGTCCACCTGCGTGAAGGGCGTCCCCACGCCCGGCACATACACCTTGAAGAACTGCTGGTAGTTGTCGGGGTTCGTGGTCCACTGCGCATCGGGGTCGGCTGGCACCCCGGGCACATGCTGGCCCGGATAGGCACCGTACAGGCGCGCGACGTTGGAGTGCGTGTGATCCTTTTCTCTGGTGCTGCGATCGTAGTTGTTACGCGTGCCGTCGAAGAAGAAACCCATGAAGAGATTCACGTCACAGGACTTGCCGGGCTGGCCGATGGGGCGCAACTCCCGACCTATCTCGTAATTTCTCTTGATGCGTTCACTCTGTTCCTTTCCGAAAAATCGTTCTCGATCTAATAGGTCTGAAAAAGCAAGCTCATCAAGAGAAGAAATGAGCTGCGCAGTCATGGCTTAACCTTCATGAGCTGCTCGATTTTTTCGCGAGAGTACTGCAGTGATTTTTCCTTCCACTGACGTTCGTGGATGAGAAATGCCGGGTCGGTTGGACCAGTAAACATCTGCAGCTCTTTGGGAGGCCGTTTTTGCTTTTTCTCTTCCAAGTAGAAATCCCACGTCTTTTTGAGAGACGTCAATGGGTCCTGATTGAACTCACCTATGGACTTCTCACTTGCTTTGAGACTTTCCTGCGCCAACCGCATATCTCGGTCCCACAACTCCTGCTGGAAAGCCAATGAAGGCTTGGGCCACCCCTTGATTTTCCCCGGCCACTCGTCACCGTTGGGTCGATAGGCAGTCGAAACCACCCCCACCGTGCCATCGGGATAGTTGATGAACCACACATCCCCCGCCTTGCCGCTCTTGTCGTAAGGCGGCAAATCGACGATGAAGGTCTGGCGCGGTCGATAGTCGCGCGCCTTGTTGTCGTAGCTCTGCAGGACCACGCCCACCTGGATGCCAGGTGCCCAGGTCTTCGGCACGTTGTAGCAACAGATCACGCCTCCTGCGGAAAACGGACCGATCTCTTCGGAAGCGACCACGGTCTGCTTTGGGTCCTTGGGGTCGAACAGCCGGTAGCGGATGTCCTGGTCGGTGTAGTTGACGCCGCTGACCGAGGCCGGAACCGTGTCGGCGCGGCCAAGAGCACAACCACTGGTGGCCAGTGATGCAAGAAGCGCGAAGGAAAGTAGCCAATTTCTGAGAATCATCTGTCGTTCCTGTTGCGACAAGCTAAGTACGAAAAGCGCGAGGCGCTTCTTTGCAGTGTTGTTCGGAAAGCATGGTCATGGCTTTATCTTCATTAGGCGGTCGATCTTCTCTTGCTGCCACGCCACGAGCCTCTCCGTCGTTTCTTTTTCCTCTGCAAAGAATGCGGGATCGTCTGGCCCTGAGAATGGCTTTAGTTTGTGCCTGAATGCATGGCTCTTTGAGAGCCAATCCCACTCTTCCCTCAGGTACTTTTTCGGGTCATTCTTCAGTCTTTGCAGCGAACTTGTGCTCGACGTCAACCCTTCCTGCGCCAACCTCATATCCCTCTCCCACAGCTCCCGCTGAAAAGCCAAAGAAGGCTTGGGCCATCCCTTGATCTTCCCGGGCCACCCATCGCCGTTGGGTCGGTAAGCGGTTGAAACCACCCCCACCGTGCCATCGGGATAGTTGATAAACCACACATCCCCCGCCTTGCCACTCTTGTCGTAAGGCGGCAGATCAACGATGAAGGTCTGACGTGGCCGGTAGTCGCGCGCATTGTTGTCGTAGCTCTGCAGAATCACACCGACCTGAATGCCAGGCGCCCAGGCCTTCGGTACGCCGTAACAGCACAGCACGCCTCCGGCGGCAAATGGGCCAATGTCTTCGGAGGCAAGTGTGGTCTGCTTCGGATCCTTGGGGTCGAACAGCCGATAGTGGATGTCCTGGTCGGTGTAGTTGACGCCGCTGACCGATGCTGGAACCGTGTCGGCACGGCCGATGGCGCATCCTGTCGCAGCCAGGGATGCAAGAAGCACGAGGAAAAGAAGGGGCCAGTTCTTGAAAAGCATCTGTTTGTTGTTCCTGCTGCGATGGATGAGCTAAGCCATCAAGGTGCGTAGCGCTTCATGGTCCGGGCGGACGCTGCGGCTGAGTTCGGGCTGCTGCCAAAACACCTCGCACAGTCTCATCCGTTGCGCCACCGTGTCGACCTGCATGGCGTTGGCTGCGGCGAGCCCGCATGTCGCAAGCGCGTGCAAGGCCGAGGGCGAATGCTTCGCTTCGTAGGTTGGCGAGAGCTGCAGCAGGTTCGCGATCATTTCGTCCGCTTCGCTGCCGGCAATGAGCGCCGCGCATTGATCACCATCGAGTACCGGCGCGCAAGGAGCCAGGGATGTGGAAGCGGCCGTTTGCCCGGATGCAAGGAAAGTGCTCCAGCTCGCGTCGCGCCGACAGAAATGCCAGGTGGCGCCGGGACCGCAGAACGCCATCTGCTGCAACGGTGACAGCGCAGCCAGCACATCCGGCAGGCGGCGCGTGTCAGGAAAGCGCAGCACGAAATACTGACCGTCGGCATTCACGATGCACCAGGGGCTCAGACGTTCGAACAGCGATTCGAGCGATTCGACCGAGCGGATAAAGCTGAGCATCGGCAAGCCATTCGTCAGCTGCAGCACACGATCGAGCAAGGACCTCTCGACGGCGTCGATGTTCAGCAGCATCGGTGAATGCCGGATCGCCTCGTCCGAAGCGCCGGGCATGTCCTCGTAGAGCGACCGGCAAGAGCCGGAGCCCAGGTGACTCTTGAGCAACTGATGGCATTGCGGAGCGAAGGCGCAATCGATCAAGGCGTAGCGAAATCCCTCAGTACCCGCGGCAAGAGAGCCGTCGTCCGCAAACAGGGCGTCGATCCATCCGGGCGCGTGCTTGTCGATCAGGTTCATCGTGCGTTACTCCACCTGAGTGAAGGCCGGCGCCGACTTCAGCGACTTCAAGAGGCACGCCACGCAAATGCTCTTGGGAAACGCCGGCAGCGGATAGCTCTTCTGCACCGGCCCAGCCAACTTCCGCTGCACCGCGTGATAGGTGATCTTCCCCGGGCACTCGAAGGTGATGTCCCCATCCTGCAGCGTGATCGACGCGCCCTGCGCAGTCGCGATGCGGATCTTCTTCTTGGCCGCGAACTCCACCGTCTGGTCCGTACTGGCGATCTTCAGCGCGTCCCTGGCCTGGATGCGCAGCTCGTCGTGCTGCGCCTGGAAGTCCAGGTCGTCGTTGCCCGCGATGACTGACAGGCCCGCGTCGGCATCCGCCTTCTGCGCCCCGGCCAGCACCCCAATGGCCTGTCCGCTGTGCACGCGCAGCACGTCGGCCAGTGCCAGGTTGATGTCGCCACCGCTGGCCAGCGTGGCGGTCTCGCCGCTGACGATCTGCAGCTGCTGGCCCGCCACCATCGCAAGCCCGCCGCGTGCGGCCAGCGCGATCACGGCGTCGCTCGTGTGCGGCACCTTGCCTTCGCCGGTGGCGATGGCCTTGTCAGCGGCATCGGCGTAGGCGGTATCGAGCGCGTCGGCAGCGACCATGCCGCTGGCAGTGCGCTCCATCGCCGCGTAAGGGGCACGCTCCTTGTCGAGTTGCGATGCGTCGGCCTTGCTCGCACCGATGTGCCCGGCCAGCTGCACGGTCTCGTGGGTCTTGGCCGCATCGCTCAGCGCCTGCCCCAGCTGCTGCACCTGCTTGAGCAGCGCCATGCCGGCAGCGAAGTCGCCCACGGGTTCCAGCTTCTGGCCACCTGTGCCGTGGTACGTGCTCAGCAAGACGCCCTTGCCCCCGCGCAGGGCCGCATAGCCGTCGGTGCGCAGCTCCAGCCCCTGGCCGCGGAAGCTGCCGCGGAAGTTGTCGGCCTGGTGGATCAGGTGGCCCAGGTTCAGCTGGCTGTGGGCGGTGCTGGCGTGCAGCTGCACACGCAGCTGCTGGTTGGAGTCGTCGAACACCAGCTGGCTGAATCCCTCGCCGCCGAACTCCTTGGTCTTGAAGCCGCTCAGGGCGGCCGCATTGCGGTGGCCCTTGTCGTCGGCGCTGGCGCCGTGCCAGGGCGGCGCGTGGCCCGCGGCCAAGTTGGCCTGGGCGCTGGGCGAGGCGTTGCCCGCTTGGGCAAAGACGTCTTCATTGGTTTCACCGGCTCGCGATGCGCCACCGGGCGTGGGGGCGATGCCGCCGTCGCCGCGGCCGTTGTACAGCGCGCCGACGATGACAGGCTGGTCCACGTCCAGATCGACGAACTTGACCAGCACTTCCTGGCCGATGCGCGGCAGCCATTGCCAGCCCATGCCGGGGCCGGCCTGGCGCTGGGCCACGCGAATCCAGCGGGTGCTGCGGTTGTCTTGAGCGCTGTCGCCGTTTTCATTTGACCCGCTCTGCCAGTGGAAACGCACGCGCACGTCGCCGCGGTCGTTGCAGTACAGCTCGTCGGCGCCGTTGGGCGTGGTCTCGCACGAAGGGCCGACCACGATGGCGCTGTGCACGCCGCTGGCCGTGGGCCTGGCATGCAGGCGGGCACCATCGGCCGCAGCCAGCGCGGGGCGCCAGGGGCGCGGCACGTGCACGCCCGAGAAGCTGTTGGCGTAGCCCTGGGCCTGCGCGGTGGCGAGGTTTTGAGGCTGCGGCTGGACGCCGTCGATGTCGTTGCCCGCTGCTGCAGACACCAGCCCGAACACATCGGCCTCGGCGATCACGGGTGCGCACGGCTGGTCGAACACCAGATGTTCCGTCAGCTCGCCCAGCTGCGCCGCAATCGACGCGGCCGTGTCCTTGGGCAGGTTGTTGATGCCCACATGCTCGACGGTGTCCAGCAGCAGCGCAGGCTTGGCTTGCAGGCCCAGTGCGGGCGCATCGTCGATCTCGATGCGCGTGCCTGCGCGCAAGGTGCGCACGGTGCTGTGGCCCAGCATCACGTCGGCGCGGCATTCGGCCGCTTCCATCATCAGGGCGGCGTAGCGCTCCAGCGTGCGGTTGGTGTCCCAGCCGCGGCTGCGGTCGTTCAGGCCGAGCACGTCGTCGTACTCCAGGCGCGGGGCGTTCTTGCCGCCCACGGGAAAGCGCGCCGGTGCGCTGCCTGTGAGCTGGCGCTTGCCGTCGACGTTCCAGGCGCTCAGGTGCACCTGAGCCACCGACTGGCGCATGCGGCGCACCAGCGCCTGCACGGCGTCGCTGCGCTCCTGCGAGCTCTTGCGGTGGAAGCGAACGGGCGAGCCGGTGTCGGCGGGCTGGGTGTCGTTCGACGAGAAGATGACGAGCTTGTGACCCATCGGGGCCTTGGCGTCTTCTTCGGTGCGCCAGGCCAGGCCTTCTTCGGCCAGCAGGCGCGAGAAGAAGTCGAAGTCGCTCTCGCGGTACTGGGTGCAGTAGGTGCGAATGGGTGCATCGGCGAGGAAGCCATTCACCTCGGAGGAGAAGGCCCAGCTGCCCGCATCCGCATACGGTGCCAGCACGCGTTCGATGATGTCTGCGACGCTGCGCTGCTGGAAGACCTGGCTGCGGCCCTGCTGGGTGGCCAGCCAGAGCCAGGGCACCAAGGTCAGTCGGTAGCGGGCCAAGCCGCCATCGGAACCCAGCGACTCGACGGCTCGGATCAGTCCGGTGCGTCGGCCAAGAGCGCCGTCGGCCAGCACGGTGACCAGCGTCAGCGGCTGGTCGATCAGCGAAGACAGCGCCAGGTCCGCGCGCAAGCTCAGACACACGACGCGCAGCTCGAACAGCTGCGACACGGCCTCGCGCTGCACCCAGCCTTCCACGCGCAAGGCGTCGATGCTCTCGCGGGCCGTGGACGAAGAAGACGAAGCAGTGCTCGGTGCTTCGAGGCGATAAAGCCGGGCCGTCTGGCTCAACTCGGCCCACAGGGCGCTGCGATCAAGAGCAAAAGACGAACGCGCGTGCAAAGGCACGCGGCCTTGAATTGACATGTGATTCCCTGTAGCTTCTTGTTCTGCCCCATGCAGGGGGGGGTGACCTCAGTGGATTGTCCGTGGCGCGAAGGCCTTCGCGTAAGTACCTGAAAGTAGCAGGGCTCCAGTCCCACGCGGCCTATGCATCCGCGCCTTGCCCTATGCATCCACGGGCTGCCTACCGCCCCGCCTCAGGTTCCGAACCGCATGGCGTAGTGCACTAGCATCGCGCCATGCGCATCCTGCTGGCCGAAGACGAACACACCCTGGGCACCTGGCTCTGCAAGGCGCTGGAGCATGCGGGCATCCAGGTCGAATGGGTGGACGATGGCCGGCTGGCCGACCGGGCCTTGCAACAACGCGACCACGACGCGCTGGTGCTCGACCTGGGCCTGCCCGGCATGGACGGCCACACGGTGCTGCAGCGGCTGCGCGAACGCGACCAGCGGCTGCCGGCGCTGATCCTCACGGCGCGCGATTCGCTGAGCGAGCGTGTCGCGTCGCTCAACGCAGGCGCCGACGATTTCCTTGCGAAGCCCTTCGCATTGGCCGAGCTCGAGGCACGGCTGCATGCACTGGTGCGCCGCGCGCGCGGCGTGGAGCATCCACGACTGGCCTGCGGGCCGCTGGTGTACGACGGCGCACGCCGGCAGTTCACGCTGGGCGGCGAAGCGCTCGCCCTGTCACCGCGCGAACAGGCCGTGCTGCGCGCGCTGGTGCAGCGCAGCGGCGAGCCGCTGTCGAAGCAGCAGATCCTCGATCGCGTGTTCTCCGACGATGACGAAGTGCACCTCGAAGCGGTCGAGGTGCTGGTCTACCGGCTGCGCAAGCGGCTGGACGGCAGCGGCGTGCGCATCGTCACGCTGCGCGGTCTGGGCTACGTGCTGGAAGCCGACTGAGTGAGCGCGCTGCGCCGCTTCACCGATCGCCTGCGCCGCACCAGCCTGTGGCAGCGGCTCGCGCTGCTGCTGTTCCCCGCCCTGCTGCTGGTGACGGGCCTCGAGCTGTGGATGACGCGGCACGACGCGCTGGCCGCGGCCAATGCGGCCTACGACCGCTCGCTGCTCGGCGCGCTCAAATCGATCGACGCGAACATCTCCACCGCGTCGGGCGGGCTCTCGGTCGAGCTGCCGTACACGATGTTCGAGTTCTTCGAGCTCACGGCCAGCGGGCAGGTGTTCTTTCGCGTCGCGACCTCCGACGGCCTCGTCGAGCTGGGCAGCGCCGACCTGCCCGCGCCGCCCGTCGAGCCCGCGATGGGCGTGCCGGCCTTCTACGACGCCACCTACTTCGGCGAAGCCGTGCGGCTCGCGGCCTACCGTCGCGACCTCGACCGCGCGCCGGCCGGCAGCACCGGGCGCAGCGTGCTGATCCAGGTCGGCGAAAGCACGCGCTCGCGCCAGGAGTTCACAAGCCGCTTCGTGCGCAGCGCCGCGCTGCGCGACGGGTTGATCCTCGCCATGCTGCTCTGCGGCACCGCGCTGGCGCTGGCCGCGGCGCTGCGCCCGCTGTCGCGGCTGGCGCGCGAGGTGCAGGCGCGCTCGCCCGACGACCTGACGCGCATCGCCGAGACCGACCTGCCCGCCGAGGTGCGCCCGCTGGTCGCCGCCGTGAACCAGCAGATGGCGCGCACGCAGGAACTGGTGGCGCAGCAGCGGCAGTTTCTCGACGACGCCTCGCACCAGCTGCGCACGCACCTCACCACGCTGCAGATGCAGGCCGACTACGCACGGCGCGAAGACGACCCCGCGCAGGTGCGCGCCGCGCTCGACGCGCTGGGCGCCGAGATCGGCCGCGCCACGCGCAGCGCGCAGCAGTTGCTGGCGCTGGGCCGCAGCGACACCGTGGCGGTCGAGCCCGCCGAATTCGACACCGCCGAGTTGCTGCGCGAAGTGGCGGTCGACCTGCTGCCGCTGGCGCGCGCCAAACGAATCGACTTGGGCATCGACCTGGGCATCCACGCGCCCTCTTCCGATCTGCACGCGGTGGGCGATCGGAGCCTGCTGCGCGAAGCGCTGAGCAACCTCGTGGCGAACGCGATCACCTACACGCCGGTGGCGGGCACCATCACGCTCTTCGCGGCCGGCGATGCGGCGGGCTGGAGCCTCAATGTCGAAGACGACGGCCCCGGCCTGAGCGACGAAGAGCGCGCCACCTTGGGCCAGCGCTTCCGGCGCGGCACGCGCGCGGGCCATGGCGGCTTCGGGCTCGGCCTGGCGATCGTGCGCGCCATCGCGCAGCGGCACCGTGGTGATCTGCGGCTCGAAGCGCGCGGCGCGGGGCCGGGTCTGCATGCCATCATCTGGTGGCCCCGTCCTGCGGGGTGAACCGCCGCCCTCCTTCTTCGATGCCACGCCCTTTCGCCTTCACCCGTCGCCACGCGTTGCGCGCGCTGTCCGCGTGGCTCGCGCCTGCTGCGCTGCATGCGACGGCGGCAACGGGCGATGCGTCCGAAGGCCCGGCGGAATGCGTGATTCCTGCCAAGGCCGGCGGCGGTTTTGCACTGACCTGCGCGCTCGCGCGCGACGCGCTGCAGGCCGTGCGCCCCACGCGCACGCCGCTCGCGCAGCGCTACCTGCCGGGCGGGATCGGTGCCGTGGCCTTCGACCGCATCGCGAGCGGCCAGCTCGGCGGACCGGGCACGCTGGTCGCGTTCTCGAGCGGTTCGCTGCTCAACCTCGCGCAGGGCCGCTTCGGGCCGCACCCGCCCTCTGCCGTGCGCTGGATCGCCACGCTCGGCACCGACTACGGCGTGATCGCCGTGCACCGCGACTCGCCCTACCGGCGTTTGCAGGACCTGATCGCCGCGCTGCGCCAGGACCCGTCGCGCATCGTCTTCGGCGCGGGCGGCACGGTCGGCAGCCAGGACTGGGTGAAGGCCGCGCTGCTGGTGCGCGCGGCGGGCGGCGCACCGAAGTCGATGCGCTTCGTGTCCTTCGAAGGCGGCGGCGACGCGCTCGGCGCGCTGCAGGGCAAGCATGTCGATGCCTTCCCGGGCGATGCCGCCGAGGCGCTGCAGGCCATCGCCGGCGGCGCGGCCGTGCGACTGCTCGCGGTGCTGTCCGAAACGCGGCTGGGCGGGGCGCTCACGGGCGTGCCCACCGCGCGCGAGCAAGGCGTGGACATCGTCTGGCCGACCGTGCGCGGCGTGTACCTGAGCGCCAACGTGCCCGACGCCGCCGTGCGCGCCTGGACCACCGCCTTCGCCGAAGCCACGGCCGCACCGGGCTATGCGGCGCTGCGCGAACGGCACAGCCTTTATCCTTTCGCGCTCACCGGCGCCGCGCTCGACGACTACGTGCAGGCGCGCATCAAGGCCTACCAGGCACTCGCCGACGAGCTGGGCCTGCGCCGCTGGAAGCCCTGACCACATCCGCAAATCCATGACCGAAGACGACATCACCCAACACCTCATCGACACGCTCGGCGGCGGCCATTTCGAGGTGGCCGACGACAACACCTTCTTCTTTCACGGCGCGGACAACAAGTTCCCCTTTGCCACGATCGTCACGAAGGACAGCGCGTTCGACAGCGCCTCGAACCTGAACCGGCCCGGCGTGTTTCGCCTGAACGTCGGCGTGGGCAAGGAGACCTTTCGCGCGCTGTTCGGCGACGCCGAGCCGTCGGGCATCGACCACACCGCCCTCGACCGGCTGATGCCGCATCCGGTGTACGCCAGGATGTACTGGGTCAGCGTGATCAACCCGAGCGCCGCGACCTTCGAGACCGTGAAGCCGCTGCTGGCGGAAGCTCGCAACCTGCTGGTCGCGCGGGACAAGAGCGCGTAGATCTCGCCAAGCACCAGGCCATATGAAACGCATACAATACATATACGTTTCATACAGAGGTGACCCATGGGCATCGTCAAGATTTCAGACCTGATGCACGAGAACCTGCGCGTGGCGGGCAACGCCCTCAGCCGGTCGATCAATGCGCAGGCAGAGCACTGGATGCGGGTCGGCATGCTGACCGAGATGCACCCGGACCTGGACTACCGCGAGGTCTGCCAGTTGCTGATCCAGGCCGAGCTTTCGGGCGGGCTGGACATTGCCGCGACAGTCACTGCAGCGCCACCCGGCAAGCCCCGCGCCCCCGCAAACGGCAAGCAGCACTGATGGCACACGGCGTTCCCCTCCGCTCGGCCGAAGAACTGGTGATGGCACGGCGGGCCGCGCAGCTGGCGGCCGAGGTCCTGGCGATGATCGAGCCCCACGTCGTGCCGGGCGTGAGCACGGACGCGCTCGACCGCATCTGCCACGAACACATCGTGAAGGTGCAAGGCGCCGTTCCCGCCAACGTCGGGTACCTCGGGTATCCGAAGACCATCCTCACTTCGGTCAACCAGGTCGTGTGCCACGGCATCCCCTCGCCCGACAAGATTCTGAAGAAGGGCGACATCGTCAACATCGACGTGGCCGTCAACAAGGACGGCTGGTTCGGCGACACCAGCCGCATGTTCTTCGTCGGCGAGCCCAGCGTGCTCGCCCGCCGGCTGGTGGAGACGACCTACGAAGCGCTGTGCGCGGGCATCCGGCAGGTGAAGCCCGGCGCGACGCTGGGCGACGTGGGCCACGCCATCCAGTCGGTTGCCCAGCGCGAGCATTTCAGCGTGGTGCGCGAGTACTGCGGGCACGGCATCGGCCGCATCTACCACGACGAACCGCAGGTGCTGCACTTCGGGCGGCGCGGCGCGGGCCTCGTGCTGGAGCCGGGCATGGTCTTCACCATCGAGCCGATGCTCAACGCGGGCCGCGCCGAAACGAAGCAGCTGGCCGACGGGTGGACCGTCGTGACGAAAGACCGGTCGCTGTCGGCGCAGTGGGAGCACATGGTGGCGGTGACGGCCGACGGGTATGAAGTGCTGACGGCCTGGCCGGGCGGTACGGGGGCTTACGCGCCGGTTTGAGCGAGGCCTGGTTCAGGCCTGCCCATTGCATCGGTGCACAGAAGCGCTTCGCACGGTTCCACGCTCCGTATGACCTTCGCTTCCCCAGACCCGGAAGCGGATGCCATCTCGCAGGTCAGAGAACAGGGAGTCAGCGCGACAGCGTCGCCAGTCTCTTCTTCGCACTTTGCAGCAGGCCGATCTTCTCGACAGGCAGCCGGGCCTTCGTATCCCCGAGCGCGATGACTTCGATGACGGACGCCGCCGCGAGCTTCGACGCGAGCGGGTCGCGCGGCATGAGGCCGTTGAACCTGGCGTTGGAGATGACGTGCACTTTCAGGTGCCGGTGGATGTTCTTCGACAGCTTCTGGCACGCGGCCTTCATGGCCGTTTCGTCGGGCGTCAGCTCGCCGTGCACGACGAGGAGCTCCAGCGTGCCGTCTTCCTCGACCCCCAGCACGAAGGCGCGCACGACCGAGTCCTTGAACTTGGCGCGCAGCATCGCGCGCACCGGCTCGGCGGCGGCGAACGACTTCATGGCGATGCGGCGCAACTCGTCATGGAAGACGAAGGCGCGGTTGATCTCGACGGTTTCGACAGACTCTGTGGGGTCGGCCTTCGGCCTGTGCTTTTTCAGGATGCCGCTGCCCACCAGGTGCTCCAGGGTTCGCGCCACATCGGCGGGGTCGAGCTTCGAACGCCGGGCCAGTTCGCTGGAAGTCAAGGGTTGGTCGGGCGCCGCGTAGGCGACCATCAAAAGCTTTTGCACCTCGGGGGCGAAAAGAAAATCTGCAGCACTCATTTCGCGGTTCTCTACTTCTCTACGTCTGTGGGGTTCTCTACAAGCGGGTTGCATTATCGAGAGCACCCCTGCTTCCCGTGCGATGCGGCTTTCTCCACGGCGTTTTCGCGGCGGATTCCGTCACCGCGCATGGCGCCGGCCTACAGCGGCGCCCGGTGCGCGCCGGTAAGAACGGCTGAACACGACAAGGAGCTTCAGCCATGGACATGGAACAGACGATCGACAAGATCAAGCAAGTGGATGCCGCGCGCGCCGACTACCCCGGCGAACACCTCGTCGTGCTCGGCGCCGGCGTGCTGCTGTTGCTGGCAGCGGGCCGCAGCCGGTCGTTCCTGATGCGCATGGTCGCGGGCGCGGCCGGCGGCGCGCTGATCGGCCGCGCGGCCAGCGGCACCGGCGGCATCGCGAAGCTGGCCGGGGTGTTGCAGAACGGAGGCCTGGCATGGCCGCGGCGCTGAGTTCGCGGGCCCGCCCGCCTGCGGCCGACCCCAGGCGGTATTGGGCGCCCTGCCTGGGCGTCGCGCTGGTGGCGATGGCGCTCTTCCATGCGACCTTGAAAGACCTGGTGAACGAGAGCGCGGCACGTGCCGCGCTCGTGACCACGGCAGTCGTTCCGGCCGAAGCCGAACCCGACAGATCGGCCGCAGGCCAAGCGTTGCCGGATGGGGCGCCGAGTGCGCCGTCAGTCCCCGTCACGCTGACGAACACGAACTTCGAGCCTTCCGTGATCCTTCCCGCAGCGCCCACCGCCAAGGCCGCGCCTGCCGTCGTCGAGGTGCACAAGTGCGTCATGCCCGAGGGCAATGCGGCCTACTCCGACGGACCGTGCCCCGCAGGCGCACACGCGACCACGCTGCGACTGCCGCGCGACCTGCACGCCTCGGCGAGCCTGTGAGCGCCTCCGCACAGGGAGGTTGCGGGAACGCCGGTTTCTGCGGAAATCCGGCGTCTGCTTCAGGCTGCAAGAACCACTTCATCCGGCAGTTCATCAAGATGGGTGCTTTCGTGGGCGGTGCCGATGGCGCAGTCGGATACCTGCGGCAACTGAGCGGCGTCCCTGGGGAAGCGATCGCAAACGCCTGATCGCCTTCCCCAATCGATTTCCACGCCGGCTTTCGCCCAAGGAATGGCCGGCCATCAAGGCGTGCACGTGCTGCGTCGCGACGCCTGCAGCCTCTCAGGCGACCTTCAAGAACACCTCATGGTCCGGTGCGAAATTGGCGTGCAGCGGCAGCATCGCGCCGCCGAGCGCACAGGCCTGCGCCCCCGCCCGCCCGCCGTGCAGCCGCGGCGCCCACAGGCCTTCCCAGTTGCACTGCGCGAGTGCGGCGCGGGTCTGCACCAGCAGCGCTTCGAGCAGCGCGCGTGACATCGAACCGTCCATCACCACGTCGGCCAGGTCGAGCACTGCAGTGCTGCTGACGATGGCATGCGCCAGCGCCCGCGACGCGCTGCCCAGCCAGGCCTGCGTGGCTGCGGCGAACGGTGCCTCAAGTGCGCGGTCGTCGTAGGCGGCGGTGGCGTCGAGGCCTTCGGCGCGCAGGCGCTGCTCGAGCTCCCACAGCGACGCCTCGGCCACCACCTGCGTCGACACGCCTTCGGAAGGCTTCTCGGTGCGCATCGGGATCGACGCAAGCGCGCCCGCATTGCCGTGCGCGCCGGTGTGCAGGTGCGAGTTGATGACCAGCCCGCCGCCCACGAAGGTGTCGACGAAGATGTACAGGAAGCTCTTGAGGTCGTGGCCGCGCCCCGTCACCAACTCGGCCACGCAGGCCGCCACCGTATCGCGCGCAAAGCCCACGGGCACGTCGGTGCGCGCGCGCACCTCGGCCAGCAGGTCCATCTGGTTCCACTCGTCCGATTGCGCCTTCGACAGCCCCAGCGTGCGGTGCCAGCCGCCGAGCTGGAACGGCGCGGCAAGCCCCGCGCCCACGTTGCGCGCGGCCAGCGACCCGAGCCCGTCGCGCAGCCGGTGGATGTGCTCGGCGATCACGGGCAGCAGCGCCTCGGCATCGGGAAACTCGTAGCGGATCGCGTGGTGCTCGCGCACCTGTGCCGCGAAGTCGATCAGCAGCCACTCGGCCCCGCGCCGCCCGAGCTTGACGCCGATGGCGAAGGCGCCGTCGGGGTTGAGCGCCAGCGGCACCGAGGGCTGGCCGATGCGCCCGCGCACGCGGCTTTGTTTGACGATGAGGCCGTCGTCTTCGAGCCGCGCGGTGATGAGGCCGATGGTCTGCGCGCTCAGGCCCGTGAGCCGCGCGAGGTCGGCCTTGGGCAGGCTGGGGTGCACGCGCAGCGCCTGCAGCACCACGCGCTCGTTGAACTGGCGCATGCCCACATGGTTGGAGCCGCGCGGACGCAGCAAGGCCGACGGAAGCTCGAGGGCATCGGGATCAGGCATGCGCCTCCGCGGGCAACTGATCGGCGGTCATGGCACCGGTCATCACGGCCACGGTGTCGCTCATGCTGATCTTCTTGGGGTTGAGCACGGCGGCGCGGCGGCCGAGACGCGCCACGTGGATGCGGTCGGCCACCTCGAACACGTGCGGCATGTTGTGGCTGATGAGCACCACGGGCAGGCCGCGCTCGCGCACGCGGCGGATGAGTTCGAGCACCATGTTGCCCTCCTTCACGCCGAGGGCGGCGGTCGGCTCGTCCATGATGACCACGTGCCGCGCGAAGGCCGCGCTGCGCGCCACGGCCACGCACTGGCGCTGGCCGCCCGAGAGCGTTTCGACCGCCTGCGTCATCGACTGGATGCCCACCTTCAGGTCGGCCATGCGCGCCGTGCTTTCGAGCAGCATCTTCTTCTTGTCGAGCATGCGCAGCACGTTGCCCAGGAAGCCGGGGCGGCGCAGCTCGCGGCCGAGAAAGAGGTTCTCGTAGATGGTCATCGCGGGCGCCACCGCGAGGTCTTGATAGACCGTCTCGATGCCGGCGCGGCGCGCGTCGAGCGGATTGCGAAAGTGCACCGGCGCACCATCGAGCAGGATCTGGCCCTCGTCCGGCACGATGGCACCCGATAGCGCCTTGATGAGCGACGACTTGCCCGCGCCGTTGTCGCCGATCACCGCGAGGATCTCGCCCTCGCGCAGCTCGAAGTCGACGCCGTCGAGCGCAGTGACCTGGCCGTAGCGCTTCACCAGGCCTTTCGCCTGCATCACGATCTTTGGGTTGGCCACGGCGTTCATCAGCGGGCTCCCTTGCGCGAGAGCTGGTCAGCGGCCACCGCCAAGATCACCAGTACGCCCGTCACCAGCACCTGGTAGATCGACGACACGCCCATCAGCGTGAGCCCGTTGCGGAACACGCCCACGATGAGCACGCCGATGAGCGAGCCCAGCACGATGCCGCGCCCACCGAACAGGCTGGTGCCGCCGAGCACCACGGCCGTGATGGCGTCGAGGTTCTCGGTCTGGCCCGCGTTCGGGTCGCCCACGCCGGTGCGCGCCACCGACAGCAGCGAGGCAATGCCGTAGAACACACCCGCGGCCACATACACCGCGAGCAGCACGCGCTGCGTGGGAATGCCCACCAGCCGCGTGGCCTCGGCGTTGTTGCCGATCGCGTAGACATGCCGGCCGGCCGCCGTCTCGCGCAGCACGAACCACGCGAGCGCATAGAGCGCCAGCATGAGCACCGAGCCCCACGCCACTTCGGCGCTGCCGATGGTGAAGGTGGTGCCCAGGCCCGTCAGGCCGCCGGGCAGGTCGGTGATCGTTTGCGACGACGAATACAGCTGCGTGATCGCGAACGCGATGTTCAGCGTGCCCAGCGTCACGATGAACGGCGGCAGCTTGATGCGTGTCACCAGCAAGCCGTTGAGCAGGCCGAACAGCGTCGTCACGCCGATGCCGCACAGGATGGCCAGCGGCACCGGCAGCCCGAGTTCGGTCGCGAACTTGCTCATGACGATGCTGCCCAGCGCCATCACCATGCCGCACGACAGGTCGATGCCGGCCGTGAGGATGATCAGCGTCTGGCCGATGGCGATCACGCCCACCACCATCACCTGCTGCAGGATCAGCGACAGGTTGCCGCCCGTCAGAAAGCGGTCGGACTGCGTCGCAAAGAAGATGCAGGCGCCGAGCAGGGCCAGCCACGGCCCGAGGGCGCCCCACGGGATGTGGTGCGTCGGAGATTTCGCCATCGATGTGCCTCCCTTTCTACCGACCGCTTACTTCTTGCCCCAGCACAGCTCGGCGCCGGTCTTGGTGTCCTTGCTCTCGACACCCGCCACGCTCTTGCCGGCGATGAGCGTCACGCCGGTGTCGACATAGCCCGAGGCCTTCTTGCCGGTCTTGGCGAACTCGACGCCCGCGGCCACGCCCATGGCGGCCATCTTCAGCGGGTACTGCTGCGAGGTCGCGGCAATGACGCCGGCGGCCGTGTCCTTGATGCCCTGGCAGCCGCCATCGACCGAGACGATCATCACGCCCTTCTCCTTGCCCGCGCGCTTGAGCGCGTTGTAGGCACCGGCCGCGGCGGGTTCGTTGATGGTGTAGACCAGGTTCACGTCGGGCGCCTTCTGCAGGCAGTTTTCCATCACCGTCTGCGCCTTGGCCTGGTCGCCGAAGCTGTCGGCCATGCAGACGATTTCGGGCGCCTTCGACAGCTCGTTCGACTTGGCGTCGTTCGCCGCCAGGCCGAAGCCCTTCATGAAGCCGTTGTGGCGCTGCGCGCCCACGGGGTGGCCCGGCAGCAGGTCGAGCGCGACGATCTTGGGCGTCTTGCCGGCCATCGCGGCCTTGGCGTATTCGCCGATGAGCACGCCGGCCGTGTAGTTGTTGGTGGCAAAGAGCGCGTCGGTCGCGTCCGGCGGATCGGCCGGGCTGTCCAGCGCAATCACCTGCACGCCCTTGTCACGCGCCTTCTTGATCGCCGGCACGATGGCCTTGGCGTCGCTCGGCGTGATGAGGATGGTCTTGGCGCCGGCGGCAATCATGTTTTCCATCGCCGTGATCTGGCCGGCGTTGTCGCCGTCGGCCTTGCCCGCGCCCGACAGCAGCTTGGCGCCGAGCTTCTTGGCCTCTTCCTGCGCGCCCTCCTTCATCTTCACGAAGAAGGGATTGGTCTCGGTCTTGGTGACCAGGCCGATGACCGGCGGGTCGGCGGCGAGGGCCGTGGAGGCTGTGGAGGCGGCCAGGGCCAGAACGGCCAGGGTGGGAACGAAGCGCGGGCTGATGAACATGGGTGTGTCTCCTTCAGGGGCGGGGCACGGCGTTTTGCCGTGCTTTTCTGTGAAACCGGCGGCCTTCTTGTTTGCAATTCAACGAGAACGCACCGGACGCGAGACGGACTATCGAACAGTCGACTTACTAAATCAAGTTGATTGAGTTATCGAAAACCCGCGTTTGAACAGATTCGTTGGCCGTGACATTTGCCGCGGTTCATCGGCCTGCGGCCCGCAGTTTGTCATTCAAAAAGCCTCAATGCCTGGACGGCGTCGACGTTTGAATTCAGTTTTTGACGACTGGCTCGAATGTCGCTTCAGCGCTCAGCTGGGTGCGAAAAGTCGGCTACGGACCGAAATGTAAAGAAGGTGCGCTCTTTGTCACCACGGCTGGCAAGCCCCGGCGTCGGCGATGAATGCAGCGCCTCGGGCGGGCGCGCTCAGGCCCGGTACGGACGCGCCGAAGGCTCGAGCACCACCATCCGCCACGCGCACAACGACCCCGCCACCGCCAGCACCGCCGCCAGCGCGAACATGACGCGGTACCCCAGCTCCTGCGCCACCGCGCCGCCGAGCAGCACGCCCAGCACACCGCCGAAGCCGTAGCCGATCACCGTGAACAGCGCCTGCCCGCGTCCGCGCAGGTGGCCCGGGAAGCGGCGCGACACCACGGCGATGCAGGCCGTGTGGTGCGCCGCGAAGCTCAGTGCGTGCAGCCATTGCGCGACGACGAGCGCCGCGATGAAGCCGCCGAGCCCGGCCGTGAGCCCGAGCCGCGCCACGCCGGCAATGCCGCACACCAGCATCCAGCGCGGCATCGGCAAGAGGCCGATGAGGCGGCCCTGCAGAAAGAACCAGACGATCTCGGCCACCACCGACAGCGCCCACAAGAGGCCGATGGTGCTCTTGCCGTAGCCGATCGAATCGAGGTACAGCGAGAAGAACGCGTACACCGAGAAGTGCGACATCACCTGGAAGAACAGCGACGCAAAGAACCAGCGCACAGCGGGGATGCGCAGCACGGGGCCGATGGGCTCCTTCACGGCGTCGTGCGCGGCCGGCGGCTCGCGCACGTCGGGCAGCTTCATCGTGGCGATCAGCACGACGGCCAGCGTGCCGGCCGCCCAGTACGGGAAGTGCTTCATGCCGAAGCGCTCGAACCATTCGCCCGCGACGAACACGGTGACGAGGAAGCCGGCCGAGCCGCACAGGCGAATGCGCCCGTAGCGGCCCCAGTCGCCCGCGACGATCTGCGCCATGGCCGCTTCGGTGAGCGACATCATCGAACTGGTGTGCGTGAACATCACGAGCAGCACGAGCGCGAGCCACCAGGCGCCGCCGTGCCACCACAGCCCGAAGGAGCTGGCCAGCGCGACGGCGGCACTGAAGCGCAGCAGCTTCACGCGCTGGCCGGTGTGATCGCTGAGTGCACCCCAGGCATAGGGCGCAAAGACGCGCGTGATCGATTGCACCGAGGCCAGCAGGCTGATCGTGAAGATCGGCAGGCCCAGGTCCTTGAGCCACAGCGGCAGGTACGGATTGAAGAAACCGATGTGCGCGAAGTAGCTGGCCGACAGGCCAGCGAATGCCAACAGGTGACCGCGCCCGGCGGCCACAGGTGGCGCGGCGGGCACTACAGGAAAGACGACTGCGGCGACGCAGCTTCGCTCTTCTCGGCAGGCGGATTCACGTCGCCGCACTGCGCGCGGTTGCGCAGCACGTGTTCCATCACCACCAGCGCGAGCATCGCTTCGGCGATGGGCGTGGCGCGGATGCCCACGCAGGGGTCATGGCGGCCCTTGGTGATGACTTCGACGGGGTTGTTGTTCACGTCGATGGACTGGCGCGGGCTGATGATCGAGCTGGTGGGCTTGATCGCAATGCTCACCTCGAGGTCTTGCCCCGAGCTGATGCCGCCCAGGATGCCGCCCGCGTTGTTGCTGAGGAATCCGGTCGGCGTGATCGAGTCGCCGTGCGTGGTGCCGCGCTGCGTGATGCTGTCGAAGCCGGCGCCGATTTCCACGGCCTTCACCGCATTGATGCCCATCATGGCGTAGGCGATTTCGGCATCGAGCTTGTCGAACAACGGCTCACCCAGGCCCACGGGCACGTTCGTGGCCGTGACGCGGATGCGCGCGCCGCACGAATCGCCGGCCTTGCGCAGGCGGTCCATGTAGTCCTCCAGCGCGCTCACGTCGGCGATGGGGGCGAAGAAGGGGTTGTTGGGGACGTGGTCCCAGCTCTCGAAAGGAATCGTGATCTCGCCGATCTGCGTCATGCAGCCGCGAAACACCATCCCGTATTTTTCGGCCAGCCACTTCTTGGCGACGGCGCCGGCCGCGACCATGGGTGCGGTGAGGCGTGCCGAAGAACGCCCGCCACCGCGCGGATCGCGGATGCCGTATTTCTTCCAGTAGGTGAAGTCGGCGTGGCCGGGGCGGAACTGCTGGGCGATCTGCCCATAGTCCTTGCTGCGCTGGTCGGTGTTCTGGATCAGCAGCGCGATCGGCGCGCCGGTGGTCTTGCCTTCGTACACGCCGGACAGGATCTGCACCGCGTCGGGCTCGTTGCGCTGCGTGACGTGGCGGCTGGTGCCGGGGCGGCGGCGGTCGAGGTCGCCCTGGATGTCGGCCTCGCTCAGGGCCATGCCCGGGGGGCAGCCGTCGATCACGCAGCCGATGGCCGGGCCGTGCGACTCGCCGAAATTGGTGACCGCGAAGAGAGTTCCGAAGGTATTGCCGCTCATGGCGGGGATTATCCCCACAAAGCAGCAGCCGACTCAGTCGGTGGTGTTTTCCATGCGCTTGGCGAGCGCGCCCAGCTGCAGCTCGATGCTGAACAGCCGCTCGTTCAGCACCGCCGTCTGCAGCCGGATCGCCTCGACGATGGCCTTGGTCTGCGGGTCGGAGGTGCTGTCTGACAGTTCAGACAGGTCATGCAGCTTCTTGCGCAGTTCGTTGCTCATGGGGCCTCCGTTCGGTCGTGGGGTGCGTCGTGGAAGCCCCAGTATGGAGGCTCGTCAACGCTCCGGCAATGCGGCGCCGCCCGGGGGTGCGACGCCCTCCTCCGCATGTGACGCGCCCACGCCGCGCAGCCGCACCGCCACCAGCACGCCGACGAACAGCAGCACCACGGCGCACAGGCCGGCCACCAGCCGCAGGGCGCGCAGCAGCGCCTCGCGCCCAGTGTCGAGCAGCGCGGCGCCCGTGGCGCCGGGCAGTTCCCCGGCCAGCGCGACCGCCCCGCCCAGGGTGCTGCGCGCGGCTTCGAGCGCCGCCGCATCGGCCAGGCCGACCGGCACCGCATCGGCCATGGCCGCGCGGTAGATCGCCGCGCCGACACTGCCGAGGATGGCGATGCCCAACGCGCCGCCAAACTCGGAACTCGTCTCCGAGATCGCCGAGGCCACGCCCGCGCGCTCCGGCGGCGCGCTGCCCACGACCAGGTCAGTGGCCAGCGTGAACACCGGCGCCAGGCCGAGCGACGAGATGATCGCGCTCGTCACCATCCAGGCCAGCCCGCCCTGCGCGGGCAGCAGCACCAGCATGCCGAAGCCCAGCGCCGCCACGCCCAACCCGCCGCCCATCACATAGGCCGGGCACAGGCGCCGCGTGAGCGCGGGCACGATCATCGAGCCGACGATGAAGGCGCCGGCGCTCGGCATGCTCCACAGGCCTGCCTCCAGCGGCGACAGGCCGAGCACCAGCTGCAGGTACTGGGCGTTGTAGAGAAAGAGCCCGAACATCACGAAGCAGGCCAGCATGTAGGCACCGAGCGAGACGCTGAAGGCCGGCAGCCTGAACAGGCGCAGGTCGATCATCGGATTCGCCAGCCGCCCCTGCCGGCGCGCGAACAACCAGCCGAGCAGCGCACCGACCGCGATGGCCAGCAGCGACACCGCGTCGGGACCGTGCTCGGCCACCTGCTTGATGCCGTAGATGGCCGCCAGCACGGCGCCCAGCGAGAGCGCCACGCTGGCCAGGTCGAGCGCGCCCGCGTCGGGGTCGCGGTACTCGGGCAAGAGCCAGGGGCCGAGCGCCAGCAACAGCACCATCACGGGCACGCCGATGAGGAACACCGAGCCCCATGGAAAGAACTGCAGCAGCACGCCGCCCAGCACCGGGCCGATGACCGCGCCGGCCGAGTAGCTCGAGATCCACACGCCGATGGCCACGGTGCGCTGCGCCGGGTCGAGGAACATGTTGCGGATCAGCGAGAGCGTGGACGGCGCCAGCGTCGCCCCCGCCACGCCGAGCAGCGCGCGCGTGGCGATCAGCATGTTGGCGCTGGTCGAGAAAGCCGCGAGCACCGAGGCAATGCCAAACGCCACCGCGCCGATCAGCAGCAGCCGGCGCCGCCCGATGCGGTCGCCCAGCGTGCCCATGGTGACCAGCAAGCCGGCCACGAAGAAGCCGTAGATGTCGACGATCCACAGCAGTTGCGAGGCGGTGGGCTTGAGGTCTTCGCTGATCGACGGGATCGCCAGGTTCAGCACCGTGAGGTCCATCGAATAGAGCATGCACGGCAGCGCGATGACCGCCAGGCCGGTCCATTCGCGCGCCGTGGCGCGGGCGGGCGTCACCCGCTGCGTTGCGCCGCTCATGGGCCGGACCCCTGGTCGCCGTTGTCGCTGACCGAGAACGCCTTGCGCACCTCGATGCTGCTGAAGCGCGCCGACGGAATGCCGGCCGCGAGCTGCAGCGCTTCTTCGTCGCTGTCGGCCTTGACCAGGTAGAAGCCGCCCAGTTGCTCGCTGGTTTCGGCGAACGGCCCGTCGGTGACCGAGAGCTTGCCGTTGCGCATGCGCACCGTGACCGCCGTGCCGGCCGGCTGCAGGGCCTCGGCCGCGACGAGCTTGCCGCGCGCCTGCAGATGGGCGTCGTAGTCGATGTGTTCGTTGATGTAGTGGTCCATGTCCTGCGCCGAGAAGTGGCTCGTCTGCGCGTCGGTTCCGTAGATCAGGCAAAGGTATCTCATGCAACATTCCCCTTCGGGTTTTCGATCATTTCCATGACGTCGATGGGACGCACTTCGATGGCGCCGTAGCGCGCCATCGGAATGCGGCCCGCCAGCTGGATCGCGGCGTTCAGGTCGCGCGCCTCGACCAGGATGAAGCCGCACAGTTGCTCGCGCGCTTCGGCATACGGCCCGTCGACGTGCGAGCGCTGGCCGTGGCGCACCTGCACGACCTTGGCGGCGCTCACCGAGGTCAGCGCCTCGGCGGCGATGAAGTGGCCGGCGGCTTCGAGCAGGCGGTCGTAGGCCATCGAGTCGGCGTTGAGCGCGCGGCGCTCGTCGGGCGGCAGCGCGCGCAGCACCGCTTCGTCGCAATGAACGAGGCAGAGGTATTTCATGCGGAATCTCCTTGCAGGTTTGAGTGAGGACATCACTGGTCGAACGGCGACGGCCGAAATCGACACGGGCTGTCAAAAATTTTTCGTGTCCGGCAACGACGCCAGTTGCCGCTCCAGGAATTGCCGCTCGGGCTGCTGGCGGACCAGCGACAACGCCTGCAGGTAAGCCTCACGCGCGTCCTCGGTGCGGCCCAGGCGCCGGCACAGCTCGGCACGCGCGCCATGCGCCAGGTGGTACTGCGCCAGCTCGCCGCGCGCGAGCAGCGCGTCGATCAGCGCGAGCCCCGCCGCCGGCCCGTCGCGCATCGCCACGGCGGCCGCGCGGTTGAGCTCGGCCACGGGCGAAGGGTCGAGCCGCAGCAGCACGTCGTACAGGCCGACGATCTGCGGCCAGTCGGTGTCGACGGCCTCGGGCGCTTCGGCATGCACCGCGGCAATGGCGGCCTGCAAGGTGTACGGGCCGAAGCGGCGCGACAGCAGCGCGCGCTCGACCAGCGCCGCGCCCTCCCCGATCTGCCCGCGGTGCCACAAGCTGCGGTCCTGCACATTGAGCAGCACGAGCTCGCCCTGCGCCGACGTACGTGCGGCGCGGCGCGCGTCGTGCAGCAGCATCAGCGCGAGCAGGCCCAGCGCCTCGGGGTCGGGCAGCAGCTCGGCCACCAGCCGCCCGAGCCGGATCGCCTCGGCCGACAAGTCGGCACGCGTGACGCTCTCGCCCGACGAGGCCGCATAGCCTTCGTTGAACACGAGGTACACCACGCGCAGCACAGCGTCGAGCCGTTCGGGCAGCTCGGCCAGGCCCGGCACCTGGTACGGAATGCCGGCGTCGCGGATGCGCGCCTTGGCCCGCACGATGCGCTGCGCGATGGTGGGGGCGGGCACGAGAAAGGCGCGCGCGATCTCTTCGGTCGCCAGCCCGCAGACCTCGCGCAGCGTGAGCGCCACCTGGGCGTCGGGCGCGAGCGCGGGGTGGCAGCAGGTGAAGACCAGGCGCAGGCGGTCGTCCTCCAGCGCCTCGGCATCGGGGTCGGCCTCGTGCCAGGCGGGCGCGGGGTCGGCCAGGGTGTCGGTGTGGGCGGTGGCGTCGTCCCACGCCGTGAAGCGCGCCTGCCGGCGGATGCCGTCGATCGACTTGAAGCGCCCCGCCGACACCAGCCAGGCGCGCGGGTTGGCCGGCACGCCCTCGCGCGGCCATTGCTCGAGCGCGGCGCGAAAGGCGTCGTGCAGGGCTTCTTCGGCCCGATCGAAATCGCCCAGCAGGCGCACCAGCGTGGCGAAGATGCGGCGCGACTCGGTGCGGTAGATCGCGTCGAGCGCGTCGAGCGCGTCGGCAACGCCCGTCGTTTTTTCGGTCACCCGGTGTCGCCGCTGAGCAGCCAACTCTCGAGCTTGACGAGCGCGCCGGTCCAGCCGTGGGTGTGGCCCTCGCGCGCCGCTTCGTCGAAGAACTGCTGGTGCATGAGCACGAGCTCGCAGCCGCCCGCGTCGGGTTCGAATTGCAGCGTGACGCGCGACTCGCGCTCGGGCGTGCTGCGCCAGGCCCAGCTGAAGACCAGCCGGCGCTCGGGCACGACCTCCAGGTAGGTGCCGCTCACGTCATGCGTCTCGCCATCGGCCGCCAACATGGTCACGCGAAAGCGCCCGCCCACGCGCAGGTCGACCTCGGCCAGCGGCACGTCGACGATTTCGTCGGGGCCGAACCAGTGCTTCAGCGCTTGCGGGTCGGTCCACGCGCGCCAGACTTTGGCGGGGCTGACGCGGAAGTGCCGGCGGAGCGTGAGCGACGGGCGCTCGGTGGTGGAACTGGTGGGGTTGTCGGGGGAAGGCTTCGCCATTCGGTGTCCTCCTGGTGATAAAGAAAGCGCGCCAGTGCATCGAGGCGGCCGGTCCAGAACTTCTCATAGCGCGAGAGCCACACGGCGGCCTCCTGCATCGGGCCCGCCGACAGCTCGCATCGCACGACGCGGCCCGCCTTCGTGCGCGAGATGAGCCCGGCGCCTTCGAGCACGCGCAGGTGCTTCATGAAGCCGGTCAGCGACATGCCGTGCGGTTCGGCGAGCTCGGTCACGCTGAGGCCGCCCTCGCCCAGCGCTTCGAGCACGCTGCGACGCGTCGGGTCGGACAGGGCCGCAAACACGGCGTCCAGGGCATCTGAGTGAACCATGCGGTTGAGTATCTGGAGCGGCCTGCGGGCCGTCAAGCAATGGGCCCCGCGCAGGAACGGTTTATGCATGCTGCATCGCAGCATCATTCCGCGAAGGAGCGCCCATGCTGGACCGAACCGCCACCCAGTTCTCCCACGTCAAACCCGGCGACACCGAGTACGTCTCGGGCGGGTTGCGAGACTTCTTCCTGTACCGCGACCTCGGCATTGCGGCCGCCACCCACGGCCAGGTGATCGCGCACCTCGTCAAGGCCAACATGGCACCCGAAACGGGCACCGGCTGGCACCGCCACGAGGCGGACTTCCAGATCGTCATCATGCTCAAGGGCTGGGCGCGCTTCATGTACGAGGACAAGGAAACGCGCGTCGAGGCCGGCGACGTGGTGCACCAGCGCCCCGGCATCCGCCACTTTCTGTTCGACTACTCGCCCGACATGGAGTACCTGGAGATCGTCTCGCCGGCCGACTTCAAGAGCATCGACGTCGAGCCGGTGTGCGAGATTCCGCCGCCCACGCCCTGGGCTTGAACCCGCGCGGCCTCGTCAACGGCCCGAGAAACGCGGCGCGCGTTTGGCGGTAAATGCCGCCACGCCCTCGCGCGCATCCGCGCTGCCCGATCGTTCACGCAGCAGGCGGTGCTCCATCTCGAAGTGTTCTTCGATCGGGCGCGCGGTCGCACCGCTGCACAGCGCCTTGATGCCCGCGAACGATGCGCTCGCGCCGTTCGCCAGCCGCGTCACCAGTGCTTCGGCAGCCGCCGCAAGCTCGGCGTCCGGGTACAACGCATCGACCGCTCCCGCCGCCAGGCAGCGTGCGCTGTCGATCGGGTCGCTGAGCATCAGCCATTGCTGCGCGCGCACCGGCCCGATGCGCCGCGACAGGAAATATGAACTCCCCGCGTCCGGCGACAGGCCGATGACCGCATAGCCCGTGCGCAGCTTCATCGACTCGGCCGCGAGCACGAAGTCGCCGCACAGCGCCAGCCCCACGCCGGCACCACCGACCGTGCCGTTCACTGCCACCACCAACGGCGCCGGGTTGTGCGCCAGCCGCAGCAGCGCGGGATGCAACCGGTCGAGGATGGCGTCGACCAGCTCGGGCAGCTTGTCGCCGGCGGCCACGAAGCTGTCGATGTCGCCGCCCGCGCAGAACACGCGCCCCTCGCCGGTCAGCAGGATGGCGCGCGGCGCGGCGTCGATCACCTCGTCGATCGCGCGCGACAGCGCATGGCTGCTCGCCAGCGACACCGAGTTGGCGCGCTCGGGCCGCTTCAGCACGATGCGGCCGATGCTGTCCTGCACGCCCCAGGCGATGCCTTCTTCGTGCTGCATCTCAGATGCCCGTGAGCCCGCCGGTGCACATGAGCGTCTGGCCGCTCACGTAGTCCGACTCGGGCGCGCACAGCAGGTACACCGCGCCGGCCGCTTCTTCGGGTGTGCCGCCGCGGCCCAGCGGGATCGACTGTTCCATCATCGCCAGCAGCCCCGGGTTGACGCCGACCTTGATCTCGCGCCCCTCGATGTTCGCGGTGGTGGCTTCGGCCGTGCTGGCCGTGAGCCGCGTCTGGATGAAGCCGAAGGCCACGCAGTTCACGGTGACGTTCATGCGCCCCCACTCCTTGGCCAGCGTCTGCGTCATGCCGACGATGCCGGCCTTGGCGGTCGAATAGTTGGCCTGGCCCGCATTGCCGAAGAGCCCGGCCACCGACGAGATGTTGACCACCTTGCGCACCACGCGCCGGCCGGCTTCGGTCTCTGCCTTGCCGAGCGCGCGAATCACCGGCTGCGCGGCGCGCAGGATGCGAAAAGGCGCCGTCAGGTGCACGTCGATCATGGCGTACCACTGCTCGTCGGTCATCTTCTGCACCACGCTGTCCCAGGTGTAGCCGGCGTTGTTGACGATGATGTCCAGGCCCTTGAATTCGCTCACCGCCGTGCCGACGAAGCGCTCGGCAAAGTCCGGTGCCGACACGCTGCCGACGCAGGCCACGGCCTGGCCGCCCGCGGCGCGGATGGCCTGCACGGTTTCTTCGGCCGGTTCGGCATCGAGGTCGTTGACGACGATGCGCGCGCCTTCCGACGCGAGCTTGAGCGCGATCGCGCGGCCGATGCCGCGACCCGATCCGGTGATGAGGGCGACCTTGCCTTCGAGTTTGGGTGCCATGTCTCTTCTCTCTTATTTCGTTCGTTCAGGGGATTCAACGCAGCGCCACGAGCGCTTCGCCCGCAATGCGGGGCTGGCCGTACTGGTTGGCGCTGAGCACTTCCACGCGCACGCAGCGCTCGCCGTTGTGCTCGAGCTTCTCGACCACGCGGCCGGTGCAGCGCACGGCATGGCCCAGGTGCGTGATGCCCTGGAAGCGCACGTCGAAGCGGCGCAGCTGCGCCTGCGGCACCCACTGCGTAAGCAGACGGCCGAGCCAGGCCATGCCCAGCATGCCCTGCGCAAACACGTCGGGCATGCCGGCCTTGCGCGCGAAATCGGTGTCGATGTGGATCGGGTTGTGGTCGCCCGAGGCGCCCGCGAACAGCGCGAGCGTGGTGCGGTTGACCGGCGCAAGCTGCAAGGCGGGAAGCTCGTCGCCGATCTGGATGCTGTCGTAGGTGGGATGGGTCATCGTGCGTTCCTTCTTCAGTGGCGGCACACGATCACCGTGCGCAATTCGGCCACGAGTTCGTCGCGCTGGTTGGTGGCGCGCGAGGTCTTCACCACGAATTCGAGCGCGCCGTTCTTCTTGTCGTAGATGTCGCTGATGGTGGAGCGCACCGTCACCGTGTCGCCCACACAGGCCGGCCGGTGGTATTCAAAGCTCTGCTCGCCGTGCAGCAGCTTCGACAGCGGAATCTGCAGGTCGTCGAGCATCTGGCCCGACGCGCCCGAGTCCAGCTCGGCCGCGAACAGGAAGGTCGGCGGCGCGGGCAGGTCGGGGTAGCCGGCATCGCGCGCGGCGGCGGCATCGGTGTAGACCGGGTCGGTCTCGCCGATGGCCTTGGCGAAGAACTGCAGCCGGGTGCGCTCGATGGGCAGCACCGAAGCGGGCAGCTCGTGGCCGATCCATTTCTTGTCGATCATGTTCTGCCTTTTTTCAGACGCGTTCGTACAGCGTGACCACGCAGGCGCCGCCCAAACCCAGGTTGTGCTGCAGCGCCATGCGCGCGCCTTCGACCTGCCGTTTGTCGGCCGTGCCGCGCAGCTGCTGGACCAGTTCCGTGCATTGCGCAAGACCCGTGGCGCCCAACGGGTGGCCCTTCGACAGCAGGCCGCCCGACGGGTTGGTCACCACCTTGCCGCCGTAGGTGTTGTCGCCATCGACCACGAACTTCTCCGCGCCGCCGACCGGGCACAGGCCCAGCGCTTCGTAACTGATGAGTTCGTTGTGCGCAAAGCAGTCGTGCAGCTCGACCACGTCGATGTCCTGCGGGCCGACACCGGCTGCGTCGTACACCTTCTGCGCGGCTTCCTGCGCCATGCTGAAGCCGACCACCTCGCGCATGTCGCGGCTCTCGAAGGTGATGGCGCGGTCGGTGGTCATGGCCTGCGCCTTGATGCGCACGCTGCGGTCCAGGCCGTGGCGCTCGGCGAAACGCGGCGAGCAGACGATGGCCGCAGCCGCACCGCAGGTCGGCGGGCAGGCCATGAGCCGCGTCATCACGCCGGGCCACATGACGGGCGCGGCCATCACCTCATCTTCGGTGACGACGGTGCGAAACAGCGCCACCGGGTTGTTCGATGCATGGCGGCTGGCCTTGGCGCGGATCTTCGCGAAGGTCGACATCTGCGTGCCGTACTGCTGCATGTGCGCGAGCCCCGCGCCGCCGAAGTAGCGCAGCGCCAGCGGCACCTGCTCGTTGCCGACCAGCTCGTCGGTGATCGACTCGAAGTGGTCGAACGGACTCGGGCGGTCGTTGAACACCGCGCCCAATGCGCCGGGGCTCATGTGCTCGAAGCCGAGCGCCAGCACGCAGTCGGCCGCGCCGCTGGCCACGGCCTGGCGCGCAAGGAACAGCGCGGTCGAGCCGGTGGAGCAGTTGTTGTTGACGTTGACGACCGGAATGCCGGTCATGCCCACTTCGT
Source organism: Variovorax sp. EBFNA2 (assembly GCF_033802765.1). Taxonomy (NCBI): domain Bacteria; kingdom Pseudomonadati; phylum Pseudomonadota; class Betaproteobacteria; order Burkholderiales; family Comamonadaceae; genus Variovorax; species Variovorax sp. EBFNA2. The sequence continues at coordinate 2,503,990 of NZ_CP138496.1, read as the reverse complement.
AGAGCGCGCGCTGGCCGGCGGTCGAGTCGCCGTACACGTAGCCGACGTAGGCCTGCTGCACCAGCTCGTAGCCGATGCCGGCGTCTTTCAATGCGGCATTGGTCGCGTGCGCGGCCATCTGCGGGTAGGGCTGGTTCGCGCCCGGCTTGGTGAAGGGGATCATGCCGACACCGACGACGTAGACATCCTGGCTCATGAGCGTCTCCTGAAATGAAGTGAATGAAGAAGAAAAAATGGTGGGCAGTGCTCAGGCTACGCTTCGTTGGCGGTCTTGCCAAAACGGTTCGCGCAGCCGGGTCTTGAGCACCTTGCCCGCACCCGAGAGCGGCAGCGCCTCGACCAGCGCCACGCTGCGCGGGCACTTGTAGTTCGCGATCAGCGTCTTGCAATGCGCGATGAGCACATCGGCCGCCAGCTGCTGGCCCGGCTTGAGCACGAGCACCGCATGCACGGTCTCGCCCCACTCCTCGCTCGGGATGCCGATGACGGCGCAGGCGGCCACGGCCGGGTGCTGGTTGATGGCGTTCTCGACCTCGGCCGAGTAGATGTTCTCGCCGCCGCTGATGATCATGTCCTTCAGGCGATCGACCACGAAGATGTAGCCGTCGTCGTCCATGTACGCGCCGTCGCCGGTGTGCATCCAGCCGCCGCGCACGGCCGCGGCCGTTTGCGCGGGCTGGTTCCAGTAGCCCTGCATCACGTTGGGGCCGCGCACCGCGACCTCGCCGACGGTGCCGCGCGGCACTTCGACGCCCTCGCCATCGACGATGCGCACCTCGGTGCAGTAGCTCGCGCGGCCGGCCGAGCGCAGCTTGCCCCGTCGCTGGCCTTCGGGCGTGTGGTTGCGCGCGGGGTTGAGGGTGGCCAGCGGCGACAGCTCGGTCATGCCGTAGGCCTGCACGAAGTCCACGCCCGGGAAGGCGTCCATCGCGCGGTTCAGCACCGCCTCGGCGATCGGCGAGGCGCCGTAGGTGATGCACTTCAGGCTGCTCAGGTCGCGCGGCTCGCGCATCGCCGGATGGTCGACCAGCATCTGGATCATGGTCGGCACCAGCAGCACGTGCGTGACGCGGTCTTGCGCGATGGCGTTCAGCACCGCCTCGGGGCTGAAGGCCGGAATGATCGCGTGCGTGTTGCCCTCGAGCCAGTGCGGTGCGGAGATGCCCATGTCGGCCAGGTGGAACATCGGCGCGGCATGCAAGTAGCAGCCGTCGGGCGCAGCCAGGCCTTCGGCATGCAGGGCCAGCCCCGAGCTGCCCATGTTGGTGTGGCTCAGCATCACGCCCTTGGGAAAGCCCGTGGTGCCGCCGGTGTAGAAGATGCCGGCCAGGTCTTCGCCGCGGCGGCCCACATCGGGCACGGGCGAGGCGGCCTCCAGCAGTGCCTCGTAGCCATGCATGCCGGGCGGCGTAGGGCCGTCGCCGCAGTAGATCACCTCGCGCAGGCTGGTCGCCTGCCCGCGCATCTGCTCGACCACCGCGCGGAAGGTGTCGTCCACCAGCAGCAGCGAGGAGCCCGAGTCTTCGAGCGAGTACAGGATTTCGGCGGCCGACCAGCGGATGTTGCAGGGGTTGAGCACGCCGCCGCCCCAGGGCACGGCCATCTGGTATTCGAGGTAGCGCGCCGAGTTGAGCGCCAGCATCGCCACGCGGTCGCCCGCCTGCATGCCGAGCCCCTGCAGGGCGCCCGCGAGGCGCGCGACCCGCTCGGCATAGGCGCGAAAGCTCAGGGTGCGGCCGGCGGCGCGCACGGCGATCCGGTCGGGGTGCTGCTGCACGCTGCGGTGCAGCGACTGGGTCTGGTACATGGCGGTTGTCTCCGTTCGGTTCTTGTGTGAACGCATGGTAGAAACCGCGCCGTGCCGCGGCGATTGCGCTTCGCATCGCCCGCATGGCAGAAAACCTCAATCGACACTCGCGCCGCCGTCAGGTCTGATCCGCACACGCATGTTGCAACCGCCCGTCACCATCCCGATCGTGTTCGTCCAGGGCATGCTCTCGGGCGTGCGCGCGCGCGGCGACAACGCACCGATCTGCATCGACACCGCGCTGCAGGATGCCGGCATTGCCCCCGCCCTGCTCGATGCGCCGGGCGCGCGCGTCACGGCCGAGCAGTACGTGGCGCTGTTCGCGCTGCTGATGGAGCGGCTGGACGACGAGGCCCTGTGCTTCCTGTCGCGCCGCCTGCGCCGGGGCAGCTTCGCGCTCATGACGCGCGCCACGATGGGCGCGCCCACGCTCGAGGTGGCGCTGCGGCGCGTGGCGCGCACCTTCAGCCTGCTGCAGGACGACCTCGAGATGGTGCTGCTACGCGAGGGGCCGCTCGCGGGCTTCGGCCTGCGCGTGCAGGGCATGCCGAGCGCGCCGCTGAACTTCCTGCACGAGCTGATGCTGCGCGTGTACTGGCGGCTCTTTGCCTGGCTGCACGGCGGGCGGCTGACGGCGCGCCGCTTCGACTTCGGCTTCGAGCAGCCGCCTTATGCGGCCGGCTACAGCAAGGTGTTTCCCGCGCCGCTGCAGTTCGGTCAGCCGCTCTCGGCCGTGTGGTTCGACGCGAGCGCACTGGCCACGCCGATCCACCGCGACGCACGCGCCATGCGCGACTTTCTGGCCGCCGCACCGGCCCACGTGATCCTGCCGCCGCTGGGCGAACTGGCCGTGAGCGCGCGCGTGCGCACCGTGCTGCAACAGCACCGCCCGGCCTGGACCGACCTGGCCACGGCCGCGCGCAGCCTGCACATGTCGGTGAGCACGCTGCAGCGCCACCTGGCGACCGAGGGCACCTCGTTCCAGTCGCTCAAGGACCAGCTGAGGCGCGACGTGGCCATCGTGCGGCTGAACACCAGCACCGTGCCGCTGGCGGCGCTGGCCGAGGAGCTGGGTTTTTCGGACAGCGCGGCGTTCCAGCGTGCCTTCAAGACCTGGACCGGCGGCGCGCCAGGGTCGTATCGAAGGCGGCCGGGACCGGACCCGGAGGCCTGAGTTTTCAGACACTCCTGAAACTACAGCCATCTCGCGCGACAATCCGCCGCATGGCTTCCGCACCCGAACTCCCTCCCCTCAACCGCCAGTTCGTCGCCCACTTCGGCGAGATGGGCAGCAAGTGGGGCATCAACCGCACCGTCGGGCAGATCTACGCGTTGATCTTCCTGTCGGAGCGCGCGCTCAATGCCGACGAGATCGCCGAGCTGCTGGAGTTCTCGCGCTCCAACGTGAGCATGGGCTTGAAAGAGTTGCAAGCCTGGCGCCTCGTGCACCTGCGCCACCACGCAGGCGACCGGCGCGAGTACTTCGAGGCGCCGAAGGACGTGTGGGAAATCTTCCGCGTGCTGGCCGAGGAGCGCCGCCGCCGCGAGATCGAGCCCACGCTCTCGATGCTGCGCAACGCGCTGCTCGAGTCGCCCACGAGCGACGCCGAGCGCCACGCACAGGCCCGGATGCGCGAGATGCACGACCTGATCGACCGGCTGATGAAGTGGTTCGACGACGTGCAGCGCCTGGCACCCGAAACCGCCATGCAGCTCATGGGCATGGGCGCGACGGTGACGAAGGTGCTGACGCTGAAAGACCGCCTCACGGGCGGTGCGTCGAAGAAGAGCAAGGGCCCCGCGGACAAGGACTGAGTCGCCGCGGAACCGAACGGAAAACTACCCGTTCTTCAAAGCCGTTCCTGCCCCTGCGGGGGTTCCGGCATGCCGAGCTTTTCCTTGCGGATGGCCTCGTCGTCCATGAGTTCGTACCACATGGCGTTGAGCACGGCGAAGGCGGCTGCCAGCGGCAGGCCGAGGATCCAGGCGAAGTACCACATATCTTTTCCTTCCCGTTTCAGTAGGCGTGTCCGCTCTCGTCGCGGATGGCTTGCTCGTCGACCTTGCCCCACAGCACGTGATAGACCCAGGTGGTGTAGCCGATGATGATCGGGATGAAGATCACGGTGACCACCAGCATGATGAACAGCGTCAGGTGGCTCGACGATGAATCCCACACCGTGAGGCTGGCGCGCGGGTCGATCGACGAAGGCAGGATGAACGGGAACATCGACGCGCCCACGCTGAGGATGATGCCGGCGATGCCCAGCGCCGCCGTGAGCAGCGCCAGCCCCGGCCGGCGCAGCACCAGCCCGAGCAATGCACCCAGCGTGCCGACGAAGCCCGCCACCGGCGCGGCGATGGTCCAGGGGTGCGCCGCGTAGTTGCCCATCCAGGCGCCCGCATGCAGCTCGACGGTCTTCAGCATCGGGTTCGACGGGCCCACGGTGTCGACCACGCTGCTGATGCGAAAGCCCCCGATGCCCATCGCCAGCCACACGCCGGCCAGCGCGTAGAACACGAGCGTGAGCACCGCCGCGACCATGCCGTAGCTGCGCGCGCGCTCGGCCACCGGACCGGCGGTCTTGAGCAGCAGCCACGCCGCGCCGTGCATCACCAGCATCGCCACCGACACCAGTCCGCAGAGGATGGCAAAGGGATTCAACAGGCCAAAGAAGCCGCCGTCGTAGAAGATGTGCATGTCGGCGCCGAAGCGGAACGGCACGCCCTGCAGCACGTTGCCCACGGCCACGCCGCTGATCAGCGCGGGCACGAAGCCGCTGAAGAACAGCACGCCGTCCCAGCGCGCGCGCCACTGCGGCGACTCGCGCTTGCTGCGGAACTTGAAGGCCACCGGCCGCAGGATCAGCGCCGAGAGAATCACGAACATCGCCAGGTAGAAGCCCGAGAACGACACCGCGTACAGCTGCGGCCAGGCCGCGAAGACGGCCCCGCCGCCCAGGATCAGCCAGACCTGGTTGCCTTCCCACACCGGGCCCACGCTGTTGATGACGACGCGGCGTTCGATGTCGTTGCGCGCGGCAAAAGGCAGCAGCATGCCGGCGCCGAGGTCGAAGCCGTCGGTCACCGCGAAGCCGACCAGCAGCACGCCGATCAGCAGCCACCAGATGAAGCGCAGGGTGTCGTAGTCGAGAAGTGTGTGGAGGATCATGCGGCGCTCCCGGTCGAGGCAGAAGAGGAAGGCACGGCGGCGCGCGCCGGCGGAATGTGCGAGCGGGCATCGCCCTCGGTGGGCGCGTGCTCGGTCTGGGGGCCCTTCTGGATGGCCTTGAGCATCAGCTTCATCTCGATGATGAGCAGCGTCGTGTAGATCGCGATGAAGCCCGCGAGCGTGATCAGCAAGGTCGTCACGCCCAGGTTCGACACGGCCACCGCGGTCGGCAGCACGCCTTCGATCACCCAGGGCTGGCGACCGTACTCGGCCACCAGCCAGCCGGATTCAATGGCGATCCACGGCAGCGGAATCGCCCACACCGCGACCTTGAGCAACCAGCGGTGGCGGTCGAGCGCGCGACGCGCCGACAGCACGAAGAAGGTGCCGGTCAGCAGGATCAGCAGCATGCCGATGCCCACCATCACGCGGAACAGCCAGAACAGCGGCGCCACCTGCGGCACCGTGTCCCACGCGGCCTTGGCGATCTGCTCGTCGGTGGCCTGGCGCGGGTCGTCCACGTAGCGCTTGAGCAGCAGCGCGTAGCCCATGTTGATGCCGTTCTCTTCAAAGTCGCCGCGCACGCCCTGCGTCACCTTGTCGGCGCCGCCGGCCTCGCGAATCTTCTGCAGCGCGTCGTAGGCCTTCAGGCCCTCGCGGATGCGGGCCTCGGCGCGCTTCACGAGCTCGTCGATGCCGGGCATCACGGTGTTGAGCGAGCGCGTGCCGATGAGGCCCATCACCGCCGGGATGTGAATGGCGTAGTGCGTCTCGCGCGCCTTCTGGTCGGGGAAGCCGATCACGGTGAAGGCGGCGGGCGCGGGTTGCGTCTCCCACATGCCTTCGATGGCGGCCAGCTTCATCTTCTGGTGTTCGCCCGAGAGGTAGCCGCTCTCGTCGCCGAGCACCGCCACCGACAGCGCGGCGGCCAGCCCAAACGAGGCAGCCACGGTCATCGAGCGCTTCGCCAGTTCGACATGCCGGCCCTTGAGCAGGTACCACGCCGACACGCCGAGCACGAACACCGCGGCGCACACATAGCCGGCCGACACGGTGTGCACGAACTTGGCCTGTGCCACGGGGTTGGTCAGCACGGCGGCGAAGTCGGTCACTTCCATGCGCATGGTCGCCGGGTTGAAAGCCGCGCCCACGGGGTTCTGCATCCAGCCGTTGGCAATGAGAATCCACAGCGCCGAGAAGTTGGAGCCGATGGCCACGGCCCACGTCGCGACCAGGTGACCGACCTTCGAGAGCTTGTCCCAGCCGAAGAAGAACAGGCCCACGAAGGTCGCTTCCATGAAGAAGGCCATGAGCCCTTCGATGGCCAGCGGCGCGCCGAAGATGTCGCCGACGTAGTGGCTGTAGTAGCTCCAGTTCATGCCGAACTGGAACTCCATCACGATGCCGGTGGCCACGCCCATCGCGAAGTTGATGCCGAACAGCACGCCCCAGAACTTGGTCATGTCGCGCCAGATGACGCGCCCGGTCATCACGTAGACCGTCTCCATGATGGCCAGGATGATCGACAGTCCGAGCGTGAGCGGCACGAACAGGAAGTGGTACAGCGCCGTCACGGCGAACTGCAGGCGCGAGAGCGCGACGATGTCAAGGTCCATGGGGCTTCCTTTGTGTGTTCTGTTTGTTCGGTATCGGCTCGGGATCAATCAGGGCGCAGGTCACGCAGTGCGGCCTCGAAGGCATCGGTGCCGCGGCGCAGGTCGGCCACGATGCGGCCCTGCGCCATGCACACGAGGCGATCGGCCAGCGCGGCTTCGCGGCGCAGGTGCGTGGCGATCAGCAACGTGCGCGCGCCGGCCTGCTGCGCCAGGCGCTGCAGCACGTCGTGCGCGGTGGCGGCATCGATCGCTTCGGTGGGTTCGTCGAGCAGCCACAGCGGCACGGGCCGCAGCAGCAGCCGTGCGAGCGCAAGCCGGCGCGACTGGCCGCCCGAGAGGCCGAGGCCGCCTTCGCCCAGGCGCGTGTCGAGCCCGGTGGCCAGCGCGCGCACGTCGGCGTCGAGACCGGCAGCGTGCAACACGGTCCACAGTCGCTCGTCACTCGCGCCCGGATCGGCAAGGCGCAGGTTGTCGCGCAGGCTGTCCTGGAAAAGTTCGGTGCGCTGGGTCAGCAGGCAGGCCGGTTGCGCCTGCACGTGGCCGGCGCGCGGGGTGAGATCGCCGGCGATCACGGAGAGCAGCGTGGACTTGCCTGCGCCGCTGGCGCCGACCAGTGCAACGCGCTCGCCATCGTTCAGATGCAGCGACACGCTGCTGAGCACTTCGACAAGGCTGCCGGGGTGGATGACGGTGAGCTGGTCGACCTGCACCGCTGCCGTTTGCTCGGTGCGAAATGGGCGCGCGCCCTCTTCCACTGCGGGGTCCAGCCGCGGCACCAACCGACGCACGGCCAGCCACGTGCGACCTGCGTCGAGCGCGCCACGCCGCAGCGCCGCGAAGGGCTCGGTGGCGGTGAGCGCGATGAGCAGCGCGAGCGCCGCGCCGGGTGCGCCGATGACGCCTTCGCTCACCAGTGCGCCCACGGCCAGCAGCACGCCGACCAACGTCAGGGTGCCGGCGCTGCCGTAGGCGAAACCGGCAGCCGCTTCGAGCTTGTTCAGCGCGAGGTCGGCTTGCGCGAGGTGCGCGTCGGCGTTCATCAGCGCGGCGCGCTGCGCGTCGAGGCGGCCCGCCATTGCGAGGTCGGCCTGGCCTGCGACCAGATCGACGGCCCGCGCACGCAGCGCCTCGACCGAATGGGCACGCTGCCGCGCCGGCCGCCGCGCACGCCGTGCGATGACGTACGCCAGGCCCCAGCCGATGGCGCAGAGCCAGAGCGCGATCGCCACGCCCATCCCCACATGCATGAAGCCGAGCACGATGCCCGCCAACAGCGCAGCGCCCAACGCCGCAGCGGCGGGCACGAACAGGCGCAGGTAGAGCGACTCCAGTGCATCGATGTCGGATGTGAGCCGGAACAGCAGCCGCGCCGGCCGCATCAGCAGATCGCGCGCGGCCTCGGGGCGGGCCCAGCCGCGGAACAGCCTCACGCGCAGTTCGGCGAGCACGGCGAAGGTGGCGTCGTGCGTGACGAGCCGCTCGCCGTAGCGCGACCCCGTGCGCCCGAGGGCGAGCAGCCGGATGCCGGCCGACGGCATGAAGACATCGAAAGTGAAGGCCGTGGCCGCGTGCAGACCCGCGAGCGCGGTCGCCGTGATGAACCAGCCCGACAGGCCCAGCAGCGCCATGCCTGCGAGCACAGTGACAGCGGCGAGAAGGCAGCCTAGCAGCAGCGCACGCGGCTGCGTCGCGAGGAAGGGACGCAGCACGAGGCGCAGGTCGCGCCAACGAGGAGCCCGGTTGCTCATGCGGCCTTCTCCACCCGCGGTTGCGGGCCGAGGCTCACGGTGCGGTCCATGCGCGCGGCCAGTACTGGGTCGTGGGTCGAGACGATCAATGTCCGGCCACGGGCGAGCGTCACCAGCGCATCGGCCACGCGCGCGGCAGTGGCGGTGTCGAGGCGGGCCGTGGGTTCGTCGGCCAGGATCAGGTCGGCGTGCGGATGCACCGCGATGCGCGCCAGCGCCAGCCGCACCGCCTCGCCGCCCGACAGGCCGCTGCCGCCCTCGCCCAGCGCGGTGCCGGGGTGGGCCTGCGCCACGTCATCGAGCGCGGCAAAGCGCATTGCCTCGGCGACCTCGGGCGCGCCGATGTCGGCGCGGCCCAGCGCCACGTTGGCTTCGACCGAGCCGGCGAAGACGTGGGGCTTCTGTCCCATCCACGCCGTGCGCTGACGCAGCGCGGCGGCCGTGTGCTCGGTGAGCGGCACGCCGCCGATGGCGATCTCGCCGCGCGTGGCCGGCATCAGCCCCGCGAGCAGCGAGAGCAAAGCGGTCTTGCCCGATCCGCTGGGGCCGGTCAGCGCGATGTGCTCGCCGGCGCCGATGCGCAGCTCGTAGCCGTCGAAGAGCGCCGTCGCCTCGCCGGGCCAGGAGAAATGCAGCGCGTGGACCGTCACCGCAGGCGCGGCGCCCGCACCGGCGGCACCGGTGGCCGCGCGCGTGACCGCGACACCCGCGCCGGGCAACGGCAGTGCGCCGCGTTGCAGGTCGTCGAGCGCCTTCAACGCCGCCTCACCCGCCGCGCGGTCGTGCCACACCGCCGACAGCTCGCGCAGCGGCTCGAAGAACGCCGGCGCCAGCAACAGCACGAACAGGCCTTCGCCCAGGCTGAGCTGCTGGCCCCAGGCGCCGAAGCCGAGCGAGCCCAGCAGATGAAAACCGATGTAGACCGCGACCAGCGCCACGCCCAGCGCGGAGAACAGCTCCAGCACCGCCGACGACAGGAACGCGATGCGCAACACCGCCATCGTGCGCTGGCGCAGCGATTGCGCGGAGGCGCCGAGCCGGTCGGCCGTGGCATCGACGGCGTCGAGCGCGCGCAATGTGGCCAGGCCGCGCAGGCGGTCGAGCAGGAAGGCGTTCATGCCGCCCATCTCGACCATCTGCGCCTCGCTGGCCGCCTTGGCGCGCCAGCCGACGATGGCCATGAAGATCGGGATCAGGGGCGCCGCCACCAGCAGCACCAGCGCCGCGACCCACGAGAACCAAGCCACGGCTGCGAGAAGGAACAGCGGCACCACCGTCGCACGCCAGCGCGCGGGCTGGTAGCGCACGAGGTACGGCACCAGCGCCTCGGCCTGTTCGGAGAGCACGCTGGCCGCAAGGCCGGAGGGCGCGCGTTCACGGTCGAGCGGCGAGCCGGCCGCCAGCGTCGATGCGGTCTGCGCGCGCAAGGTGGTCAGTTGCGCCCGCGCGCGCCCGAAGGTGCGGCGCACGCCCCAGGCTTCGCAGCCCGCGCGCAGCAGACCGAGCAAGAAGATGCCCACCGCCGGCCACAGCACGGCCACCATACCCTCCCCGCTTGCCAAGCCCTGGACCGCCATCGCCAACAGCGCCGCCTGCGGCAACCACGCGAGCGCGGCGGCGCCTTGCACCACGCTGCCGATGTCGGGCGACGTGAAAGCCTTCAGCGGCGACCGTGGCGGCGTTTGTTCTGTCATTCCTTGATTTTGTGTATTTTCAGTATTTCCTGAAAGTTTCACAATCATACACACGACAAGCACTTGGCGCAGACTGCCCGCTCTGAAGCCCCAAGGCAACAGATTTGCAAAGATTTGGAAAGGAAAAGGTCCGCGCCCGAGCGGGCGCGGCACGCTTCAGTACGACACGATGAGGCCGCTGACGAGCAATGCGGCAAAAAGTGTGCATACGCTGCGCAGCGAGGCCGGCCGGGCTTCGACCCCCCGGTACAGCAGCACCGCGGCGCCCACCGACAGGCCGAAGGTCGCGACCATGCCGAGCAGATCAACCCACGGCCCGTGCGGCCCCAGCGCCGCCACCAGCGCATTCACGGCGAGCAGCACCGGGAAATGGATCAGGAACAGCGAATAAGAAATGCGGCCCAGCTGCTGCAGCGGCACGGCAGCTGCGGGCCAGTGCGCGGGCGACAGCCATTGCCGGCGTTGCGCCACGGCGATGAGCAGCGCAGTGACCAGCGCGATGGCGATGCGGCTGCGCCAATCGATCATGAGCGCGCCCACCCCGACCAGCGCCAGCAGCGCGACGGCGCCGTGCCAGGTGCTGGCGCGCGTGGCACGGCCGACCCAGAAGGCCAGCATGCCGAGCCCGTAGGCGCCGAAGAAATAGAACGCCGTCTCGTCCAGCCGCGCGTGCCGGTTGAACAGCGTGAGCGACGCCACCGCCACGAGGAACACCAGCGCCACGGGCGCCCAACGCGCGGCCGAAGTGGGCTGGCGCAGCACGGCGGGCAACCCGACCAGCGCGAGCGCCAGCGCGAACAGCTGGAAGTCGATGGCCACGTACCAGACACCGGTCGACAGCGACTCGTAATTCAGCAGGTCCTGCAGCAGCAGGCCGTGGGCCAGCATCTGGCCGAGGCCCGGCTCGGCCGGCACCACCTCTTCACCGAGCCATGGCCGTGCCACCTCGGCCACCAGCACGCACACCGTGAGCGCCGCGAGGTACGGCATGACCAGCCGGCCATAGCGCTGGAAGAGCCTGGACAGTGGCCGGTCCGCCCGAAGCATGCCGTCGGGCGCGAGGCTCGCCGCGGCGAGAAAGCCGGCGATCACGAGGAACACCTGCACCGCGAGCCGGCCGTCGTCCGCCAGCCAGCCGAAGAAATCGGGCGCGAGCACCTGCGCGCCGGCCGGCATCGGGCCATAGCGCGCCAGGTGGTGCCCGACGATCAGCGCACAGGCCAGGCCCTTGACCACGTCGAGCAGCGGCATGCGCGCCTGCCGCGCCGTCGCGGGCGCCCCGCTGACCGCGACGGTCGCTGCCGTTGCGTGCGAACCGCTCAAAGCGCCAGTCGCTGTCGTGCTTCCTGGTACTCGCGCTTGAGCTTCTCGATGAAGGCGCCTGCGCTCGCCACTTCGGTGATCGCGCCAATGCCCTGGCCCGAGCCCCAGATGTCTTTCCAGGCCTTGGCCTTGCTGCCCTCGCCGCCGCCGAAGTTCATGGTCGTCACGTCGCCTTCGGGCAGGTTGGCCGGGTCCATGCCGGCCTTGACGATGCTGGGCGCGAGGTAGTTGCCGTGCACGCCGGTGAACAGGCTCGAATAGACAATGTCGTCCGAGTTGCCGTCCACGATGGCCTGCTTGTACTCGTCGCTCGCGCGCGCTTCTTCGGTCGCGATGAAGGCGGTGCCGATGTAGGCGAAGTCGGCGCCCATGGCCTGCGCCGCGAGCACCGCGCCGCCCGAGGCGATGGAGCCCGACAGCGCGATCGGGCCGTCGAACCACTGGCGGATTTCCTGCACCAGCGCAAACGGACTCTTCACGCCCGCATGGCCGCCGGCACCGGCCGCCACGGCGATGATGCCGTCGGCGCCCTTCTCGATCGCCTTCTGCGCGAACTTGTTGTTGATGATGTCGTGCAGCGTCACGCCGCCGTAGCTGTGCACCGCGTCGTTCACGTCGGTGCGCGCGCCCAGCGAGGTGATCACGATCGGTACCTTGTACTTCACGACCATCTCCATGTCGTGCTCCAGGCGGTCATTGCTCTTGTGCACGATCTGGTTGATGGCGAAGGGCGCGGCCGGCTTGTCGGGGTTGGCCTTGTTGTAGGCCGCGAGCTCTTCGGTGATCTCGATCAGCCACTCTTCGAGTTGCGCGGCCGGGCGGGCGTTGAGCGCCGGCATCGAGCCGACCACACCGGCCTTGCATTGCGCGATCACGAGCTTGGGGTTGCTGATGATGAACAGCGGCGAGCCGATGATCGGCAACGGGAGGTTCGCGAGAACAGAAGGCAGCTTGGACATGTCGTCTCCGGAAAGGGGTTCGGTTTTATAAGAGCAAGGGCCGCTGCCGCCCGTCAGGTGGGCGACAGCGGCGGTGCCTCAGAACGCTTCGAGCGCCAGCGCCGTGACGCTGTCGGCGCCTTCGACGATGCTGTCGCGGATGCCCGGCACCTTGTTCAGGATGTGCTCGGCGTAGAAGCGCGCGGTGGCGATCTTGGCCTGCATGAAGGCGACGTCGACGTTGTGCGAAGCCTGGTCCTGCGCCACGATGAGCGAGCGCGCGAGCTGCCAGCCGGCCACGAGGTTGCCCGCGAGCATGAGGTACGGCACGCTGCCCGAGAACACGGCGTTCGGCGAAGCCTTGGTCTGGCCGGCGACGAAGTCGACCACGTCGATGAAGGCGAGGCGCGCAGCGGTCAGGCGCTTGAGCACGGCGGCTGCAGCGGCGCTGTCGCTCTTGGCGAGTTCGGCCTCGGTCTTCTCGATCTGCGCGGCAATCGCCTTGGCCGTCTGGCCGCCGTCGCGCGCGGTCTTGCGGCCCACGAGGTCGTTGGCCTGGATCGCGGTGGTGCCTTCGTAGATCGTGAGGATCTTCGCGTCGCGGTAGTACTGCGCCGCACCCGTCTCTTCGATGAAGCCCATGCCGCCGTGCACCTGCACCCCCAGCGAGGTCACTTCGAGGCTCATCTCGGTGCTGTAGCCCTTCACGAGCGGCACCATGAATTCGTAGAAGGCCTGGTTCTGCTTGCGCGCGTCGGCATCGGGATGGTGGTGCGCGGCGTCGTAGGCGGCGGCGGCCACCGAGGCCATCGCGCGGCAGCCTTCGGTGTAGGCGCGCATCGTCATCAGCATGCGCTTCACGTCCGGGTGATGAATGATGGGCGCGCTGGCGTTGATCGAGCCATCGACGGGGCGGCTCTGCACGCGGTCTTTCGCGTAGGCCACGGCGTGCTGGTAGGCGCGTTCTGCAATGGCGATGCCTTGCATGCCCACGGCGTAGCGGGCCGAGTTCATCATGATGAACATGTACTCGAGGCCACGGTTCTCCTGGCCGACGAGGTACCCCACGGCGCCGCCGTGGTCGCCGTACTGCAGCACGGCGGTGGGCGAGGCCTTGATGCCCATCTTGTGCTCGATGCTCACGCAGTGCACGTCGTTGCGCGCGCCGAGCGAACCGTCGGCGTTGACCATGAACTTCGGCACCACGAACAGGCTGATGCCCTTCACGCCTTCGGGCGCGCCGCTCACGCGGGCCAGCACGAGGTGCACGATGTTCTCGGCCATGTCGTGCTCACCGTAGGTGATGAAGATCTTGGTGCCGAACACCTTGTAGGTGCCGTCGGGCTGCGGCTCGGCGCGGCTGCGCACCATGGCCAGGTCGCTGCCGGCCTGCGGCTCGGTGAGGTTCATCGTGCCGGTCCACTGGCCGCTCACGAGCTTTTCGAGGTAGATGGCCTTGAGCTCGTCGGAGCCGGCGGTGAGCAGCGCCTCGATGGCGCCGTCGCTCAAGAGCGGGCACAGCGCGAAGCTCATGTTGGCCGAGTTGAGCATTTCGCCGCAGGCCGCGCCGATGGTCTTGGGCAGGCCCTGGCCGCCGAAGTCCGCCGGATGCTGCAAGCCCTGCCAACCGCCGGACACGTACTGCGCGAAGGCGTCCTTGAAGCCCTTGCTGGTGGTGACCTCGCCGTCCTTGAACGACGAGGGGTTGCGGTCGCCTTCGACGTTCAGCGGCGCGACCACGTCCTGGTTGAAGCGCGCGCACTCTTCGAGCACGGCCTGCGCGGTTTCGAGGCCGGCGTCTTCAAAGCCGGGCAGCTTGGCGATCTCGCCGATGTTGGCCAGGTGCTCGATGTCGAACAGCATGTCCTTGAGGGGGGCGGTGTAGCTCATGTCTCTTCTCTCCAGGGGCCGCGGCGGATGCGGCAGATGTAAAAAAGGCATCGCGAACGATGCCTTCTGGCTCAATGCGCTGAAGCGATCAGAGCGCCTTCACAAGTTCCGGCACGGCCACGAACAGGTCGGCCACGAGGCCGTAGTCGGCCACCGAGAAGATCGGTGCTTCTTCGTCCTTGTTGATCGCGACGATGACCTTCGAGTCCTTCATGCCGGCCAAGTGCTGGATGGCGCCCGAGATGCCCGCGGCGATGTACAGCTGCGGCGCGACGATCTTGCCGGTCTGACCCACTTGCCAGTCGTTCGGAGCGTAGCCCGCGTCGACGGCTGCGCGGCTGGCGCCCAGGCCTGCGTTGAGCTTGTCGGCCAGAGGGGCCATCACTTCGGTGAACTTCTCGGCGCTGCCGAGAGCTCGGCCGCCCGAGACGATGATCTTCGCGGCGGTCAGTTCAGGACGCTCGCTCTTCGTGACTTCACGGCCGACGAAGCTGCTCTTGCCGCTGTCTGCGACGCCTTCAGCGGTTTCGATCGCTGCGCTGCCACCCGCGGCGGCTGCTGCATCGAAGCCGGTCGTGCGAACCGTGATCACCTTGGTGGCGTCGGTGCTCTGCACGGTGGCGATGGCATTGCCGGCGTAGATCGGACGCTCGAAGGTGTCCGGGCTCTCGACCTTGGTGATGTCGCTGATCTGAGCCACGTCCAGCTTGGCAGCCACGCGCGGCGCGACGTTCTTGCCGTTGGCGGTCGAGGGGAACAGGATGTGGCTGTAGTTCGCTGCGATCGCGAGCACTTGGGCTGCAACGTTTTCGGCGAGGTTCTCGGCCAGCGATGCGCTGTCGGCAGCGATCACCTTGGACACGCCGGCGATCTGCGCGGCGGCCTTGGCGGCTTCGGCGGCGTTGGCACCGGCCACGAGGATGTGGACGTCGCCACCGCAAGCCAGGGCTGCAGTCACGGTGTTGAGGGTGGCCGGCTTGATGCTGGCGTGGTCGTGTTCGGCAATAACAAGTGCGGTCATGTTCAGATCACCTTCGCTTCGTTCTTCAGTTTGTCCACCAGCGTTGCAACATCAGGCACCTTGATGCCTGCACCACGCTTCGGCGGCTCGCTGACCTTGAGGGTCTTGAGGCGGGGCTTGACGTCCACGCCCAGGTCTTCGGGCTTGAAGACGTCGAGCTGCTTCTTCTTGGCCTTCATGATGTTCGGCAGCGTCACATAGCGCGGCTCGTTCAGGCGCAGGTCGGTCGTGATGACTGCGGGCAGCGTGAGCGTCAGCGTTTCCATGCCGCCGTCGACTTCGCGCGCGACGGTGACCTTGTCGGCTGCGAGCTCGACCTTCGAGGCGAAGGTGGCTTGCGGCAGGTCGGCCAATGCAGCCAGCATCTGGCCCGTTTGATTCGCGTCGTCATCGATGGCTTGCTTGCCCAGGATGATCAGCTGGGGCTGTTCCTTGTCGACCAGTGCCTTGAGCAGCTTGGCAACCGCGAGAGGCTGCAGCTCTTCGGTGGTTTCGACCAGGATGCCGCGGTCGGCGCCGATGGCCATCGCGGTGCGCAGGGTCTCCTGGCACTTGGCATCGCCGCACGAGACGGCGATGACTTCGGTCACGAGGCCCTTTTCCTTCAGCCGAACCGCTTCTTCGACAGCGATCTCGTCGAAGGGATTCATGCTCATCTTGACGTTGGCAATGTCCACCCCGGTGCCGTCGCTCTTGACGCGCACCTTCACGTTGTAATCGACGACCCGTTTGACAGGCACAAGAACCTTCATTGACTTGACTCCATTGGATTGCAAAAAGGGGGGCTTCGAGAGCAGCCGGCCATTTTAGGACGCCAGCCTTGGCTGCTACTCCATTCTTCTTGTCGGCCTCGAAGGTCGAAAAAAGAACGATCGTGCTTTTCCGTGATTATAAAACAGCGGGAGGCGCTGCGGCCGCACCCGCCGGCAAAGATTCCACTCGCAGCACCCGCTGCGGATAGGGAATGTCAATGCGGGCAGCGCGCAGTCCTTCGAGGATGGCGACGTTGATGGCCGAGCGCACGTTGTCCTTGCCCTTGTCAGGGTCGGCGACCCAGAAGTTCAGGCTGAACTCCAGGCCGTCGGGCGCAAAGGTGACGAGGTAGGCGACAGGCGCGGGGTCGGTCATGACGCGCGGCTGGGCCTTGGCGGCGTCGCACAGGATGCCCTGCACCTGCGCCACGTCGCTCTCGTAGCCGACCACGATGTTGGTCGCGATGTTGAACTTGCGATCGGCCAGCGACAGGTTTTCCACGCGGCTGGTGATGAGCGATTCGTTCGGCACGATGGCCTCGCGCCCGTTGCCCGCACGAATGAGCGTGTAGCGGGTCTTGATGTCGGTGATGCGGCCTTCGAAGGTGTCGACCTTCACGTTGTCACCGATGCGGATCGAGCGCTCCAGCAGGATCACGAAGCCGCTCACATAGTTGGCCGCCAGCTTCTGCAGGCCGAAGCCCAGGCCCACGCCGAGCGCGCCGCCCAGCACCGACAGCGCCGTGAGGTCGACCCCCACCGCCGACAGCGCAAACAAGAGGCCGATCAGCAGCAAGAAGGCGCGCACCGCATTTGACGCCACCTTGCGCATCGAGAGGTCGCTCACGGCCTCGCGCAGGATGCGTTTTTCGATCGTGCTGGCAATCCACAGCGCGACCATCAGCACCAGCCCGGCCGACAGCGCGCCCTGGATGATGGTCTGCAGGCTCACGCGGGTCTTGCCGAAGGCCAGCGTGATGTCGTCGAGCTCGGCCAGCACGGGCGGCAGCAGGCCGACGATCCACAGGACGGCGGCGATCCAGGCCAGCCAGGAAATGGTGCGTTCGATCAGCCGCACGAGGCTGGAGGTCGGGAACACGGCGCGCAGCACCCGAGCGAACAGCCGGATGACCGCCAGCGACAGGAACACCGGCACGGCGATGCGCAGCACCAGCACCACGGGCAGGAATTCGAGCGCCGCGCGGCGCGCCAGGTCGGTCACCACGAGTGCGAGCAGCGGGAACAGGAGGCCGTCGAAGGTGCGTTCGCCGAACCAGATCGAGTCCTTGGGCTGGTCGCGCCCGAACCATTTGCACACCGCCCATGCCACGGCAACGCAGCTCACGAGCACGGCCAGTTCGATGCCCAAGCCGCGTGCGTCGACCTGGTTCACACGTTGGAGGAAGTCGTTGAAATTGAAATTCATCGATGAAAGAAACATGGCGCCCCGCGGGCGCCGTCTGCGTTAGAGGTCTGCCAGCACGCGGATGTGCGCTTCCACGCTGCGCGCCAGGGCGTCGAGGTGATAGCCGCCCTCGAGCAGCGAGACGATGCGCCCGCGCGCATGGCGCTTGGCGACATCGCGCACGCGGCCGGTGATCCAGGCGAAGTCGTTTTCGTTGAGGCCGAGCTGGCCGAGTTCGTCTTCGCGGTGGGCGTCGAAGCCGGCGCTGATGAAAACCATCTGCGGCTTGAAGGCGTCGAGCCGCGGCATCCAGATCGCCTCGACCAGCTCGCGCACGTCCATGCCCTTGGTGTAGGCCGGGATCGGCAGGTTGAGCATGTTCGAGGCCGGGTGCTCGGTGCCGCTGTACGGATAGAACGGATGCTGGAAGAACCCGACCATCAGCACGCGCGGGTCGTTCGACAGGATGTTCTCGGTGCCGTTGCCGTGGTGCACGTCGAAATCGACGATGGCCACGCGGTCCAGGCCGTGCACCTCGAGCGCGTGCCGCGCAGCAATGGCCACGTTGTTGAAGAAGCAGAAGCCCATCGCCTGCTCGCGGCAGGCATGGTGGCCCGGCGGGCGCACGGGGCAAAAAGCGTTCTCGATCTCGCCGGCCATCACGGCATCGGTCGCCGCAACGGCGGCGCCAGCGGCGCGGCGCGCGGCCAGCAGGGTGAAGCGGGTGAGCACGGTGTCGGGGTCGACCTGCGCATGGTCGGGGCCGCCGGCCGGCGCGTCCGCCACGAGGCGCTGCTGCAGTTCCTCGAGGTGTTCGACGTGCGCGTGGCTGTGGGCCCGGGTGATCTGCTCCAGCGTGGCCAGGGGCACTTCGCCCCGCGCCAGCGCGTCGCCGACGCCGGTCAGCAACAACCGGTCTTCGATGGCATCCAGGCGCTCAGGGCATTCGGGATGCCCGTTGCCCATGTCGTGCTTCCAGAAGTCGCGATGCGTGAAGTAGCCTGTCTTGCCCATCTCTCGCCGTGTCTCGTGTCGTCGCGTCTAGACCTCACACGGCATGGGGCCGCAAGGTCTTACGGTATCGTTTGCATATGGATACAAATATGGACGTAGCCGCGAAGCTAGCCTCTTTGCTGAGTCAGCTTAACACGGTGATTGTTGGCAAAGATGCCCAAGTGCGCGACTGCGTGGCCTGTCTGCTGGCCGGCGGCCACCTGTTGATCGAGGACGTGCCGGGGGTCGGCAAGACCACGCTGGCCCATGCGCTCTCGCACACTTTCGGCCTGCAGTTCTCGCGCGTGCAGTTCACGGCCGACCTGATGCCGGGCGACCTGTCGGGCGTGGCGATCTATGACCGGGGCCAGCAAGCCTTCGTGTTCCACCCCGGGCCGATCTTTGCGCAGGTGCTGCTGGCCGACGAAATCAACCGCGCCAGCCCCAAGACCCAGAGCGCGCTGCTCGAGGCGATGGAAGAAAAGCAGGTCACGGTCGAGGGCGAGACCCGCCCCCTGCCCACGCCCTTCTTCGTGATCGCCACGCAGAACCCGCAGGACCAGCTCGGCACCTTCGCGCTGCCCGAGTCGCAGCTGGACCGCTTCCTGATGCGCATCTCGCTCGGCTACCCCGACCGCGCCGCCGAGCGCCAGCTGCTCGCGGGCGCCGACCGCCGCGAGATGCTCGCCGGCCTGCCCGCCCTGCTGACCGCCGGCGAACTCACCGCCCTGCAGCAGCGCGTGCAGCAGGTGCATGCGGCCGAGCCGCTGCTGAACTACCTGCAGGACCTGATCGCCGCGACCCGCTCGGGCCGATGGTTCCTGCAGGGCCTCTCGCCGCGCGCGGGCATCGCCGTGCTGCGCGCCGCCAAGGCGCAGGCGCTGCTGGCCAACCGCAACTACGTGGCGCCCGACGACATCCAGGCCGTGCTGCCGCAGACGATCGCGCACCGCCTCACGCCCGTGGGCGACGCGGGCCGCGGCGCGGTCGAACAGGTGCGCGCGATGATCGCCGCGGTGCCGCTGCCGTGACCCCTGTCGGCGTCCTGCGTTCGCGCATCGACGGCTGGTTTCTTTCGCGCCGGCCGCCGTCGGACACGCTCGAGCTCACCCAGCGCAACGTCTACATCGTGCCGACGCGCGCCGGCTGGACGCTGGCGGCCACGCTGCTGGTGCTGCTGGTGGCGTCGATCAACTACCAGCTCAACCTGGGCTACCTGCTCACCTTCCTGCTGGCAGGTTGCGTCGCGGTGGGCATGCATGTGTGCCACGCCACGCTGCGCGGGCTGGCGCTGCGCATGGTGCCGCCCGAGGCGCAGTTCGCGGGCGCCGCGGCGGTGTTCCGCGTGGTGCTGCACAACACGCGGCGCAGCGTGCGCTACGGCATCGGCATGGCGGTGCGCGGCAGCGGCCAGTGGGCCTGGACCGACGTGCCGGCCGAAGGCACGTCCACCGTGGAGATCGCCTTCCAGCCCGAGCGGCGCGGCCTGCACCCGGTGCCGCCGCTGACGGCCGAGACGCGCTTTCCGCTCGGCACCTTCCGGGTGTGGACCGTCTGGCGGCCGGCCGCGCAGATGCTCGTGTACCCGACGCCCGAGGCCCATCCGCCGCCGCTGCCGCCGGGCGAACCGCTCTCGGGGCCTGCCGCCGCGTCGGCCGCGATGCGGGCACAGAACGCCGGCGAGTACGACGGCGTGCGCGCCTACCGCCGCGGCGACCCGCTCAAGCTCGTGGTCTGGAAGAAGGCCGCGCGCGCGCAGGCCAACGGCTCCGAAGACCTCGTGAGCCGCGACACGCAGCAGACGCAGCGCGAAGAACTCTGGCTCGACGCGCAGGCCGCCGCACTGCCCGACACCGAAGCCCGCCTGTCGCGCCTGTGCGCCTGGGTGCTGATGGCCGACCGGCTCGGCGTGGACTACGGCGTGCGCGTGGCCGGACGCACGGTGAAGCCGTCGCAGGGCGAAGCGCACCGGCGCGCCTGCCTCGAGGCGCTGGCGCTGTGCGCATGAACGAGGTCGCTGCATGAACCGGGTCGTCCGCGAACTCACCGCACTGCCGAGGGACGCACGGGACACGCTGTTCCTGCTCTGCGTCATCGGCCTCATCCTGTTGCCGCAGGTGAACGAGCTGCCGTGGTGGTGCTCGGCCATCACCGCCATGGTGCTGCTGTGGCGCGCCTCGCTGGCGGTGCAGGCGCGCCCGCTGCCCGGCAAGTGGTGGCGCATCGCGCTGCTGGCGCTGGCGCTGGCCGGCACCTACGCCACCCACCGCACGCTGCTGGGCCGCGACGCGGGCGTGACGCTGGTCGTGTGCCTGCTGGCGCTCAAGACGCTGGAGCTGCGCGCGCGGCGCGACGCCTTCGTGGTCTTCTTCCTGGGCTTCTTCGCGATGCTCACGAACTTCTTCTATTCGCAGTCGCTGCTCACCGCCTTCACCATGCTGCTGGCGCTGCTGGGCCTGCTGACGGCGCTGGTCAACGCCCACATGCCGGTGGGCCGGCCGCCGCTGATGCAGGCCGCGCGCATGGCCGGCTGGATGGCGCTGGCGGGCGCGCCGGTGATGCTCGCGCTGTTCCTGCTGTTCCCGCGCTTCGCGCCGCTGTGGGGCACGCCCAGTGACGCCATGGCCGGGCGCAGCGGGCTGTCGAACACGATGCGGGTCGGCACCATCGCCGAACTGGCGCTGGACGGGAGCATCGCCGCGCGCATCAAGTTCGACGACAACCGCGCGCCGCCGCAAAGCCAGCTGTACTTTCGCGGCCCCGTGCTGGCGCAGTTCGACGGCCGTGAGTGGACGGCGCTGCCGACCTGGGCGCGCAGCGGGCAGGCGGTGTCGAACCTGCGCACGCGCGGCGAGCCGGTGCGCTACGAGGTCACGCTCGAAGCCAGCCAGCGCCCGTGGCTGCTCACGCTCGACGCGGCGCCGCGCGCGCCCGCGCTGCCCGGCTACGAGGTCATCGGCACATCCGACCTGCAGTGGTTCGTGAACCGGCCGGTCACCGACCTCGTGCGCTACCGCGCAGAAAGCCATCCGCAGTTCGAAAGCGGCCCGGTCACGCGCACGGGCAGCCGGCTCCAGCCCTACCTGGCGCTGCCGGCCGGCAGCAACCCGCGCACCGCCGCACTCGCCGCCCAGATGCGCGCCGACCCCGCGCTGGCCGGCGCCGATGCACAGGCCTTCGTGCAGGCCGCGCTGCAACGCCTGCGCACCGGCGGCTACACCTACACGCTGGAGCCCGGCGTGTACGGCAACGAGACCGCCGACGAATTCTGGTTCGATCGCAAGGAAGGCTTCTGCGAGCACATCGCCTCGGCCTTCGTGGTGCTGATGCGCAACCTGCAGATTCCGGCGCGCATCGTCACCGGCTACCAGGGCGGCGAACTCAACAACGTCGACAACTACTGGGTCGTGCGCCAGAGCGACGCGCACGCCTGGGCCGAGGTGTGGCAAGAGGGCGCGGGCTGGGTGCGCGTCGACCCGACCGGCTCGGTCGCGCCGGGGCGCATCGGGCAGTTCCAGCGCCTCACGGCGCAGCCCGGCCTGTTCGCAGGCGCCATCGGCGTCATGAGCCCGACGCTGGTGCAGAACCTGCGCGCCGCCTGGGAAGCCGTGAACAACGGCTGGAACCAGTGGGTGCTCAACTACACGCAGAGCCGCCAGCTCGACCTGCTCAAGACCCTCGGCTTCAACGCCCCGAGCCTGGAAGACCTGGCCTACGTGCTGCTGTACCTGCTGGTGGCCGCAAGCCTGGCCGGCGCCGGCTGGACGCTGTGGGAACGCAGCCAGCATGACCCGTGGCTGCGGCTGCTGGGCCGCGCCCGTGCGCGCCTGGCGAAGGCCGGCCTGCCGCTGCCCGAGACCGCGCCGCCGCGGCAGATGGCGCAGGCGGCCGACGCCCGCTTCGGGCCCGCCGCGCAGGCGGTGCGCGACTGGCTGCTGAAGCTCGAAGCCCAGCGCTATGCGCCCACCACGCCCGCGTCGCTCGCCGCGCTGCGCGCCGAGTTCCGCCGGCTGCCCTGGCCGCCCACACCGCCGCGCGCCTGACACGCAGGCCACGGGGCTGCAACCACATGTGTCGCCCGAAAGTGCGCATGCGCACGGGCGGCACAATCGTGTCCATGTCACACGCCTTCCCCACGCCCTTGCGCGCCGCAGCGGCCGCCACCGCCCTCCTCGCCGCCTGCGCCGCCTGGCCCACGGGAGCCCTGGCCCAGAAGCCCTCCGCGAACGGCCGCGCCGCCGCCGTCACGCCCGTGCGCGGCAGCGTTCCCTACGCCGCGCGCGACGACGCCATGGAGTTTGCCGACGAGGTCGCCAAGCGCCGCAACCTCGACCGCGACTGGGTGCGCGCCACCATCGGCGCCGCGCGCTTCCTGCCCAACGTGCCGCGCCTGATGCTGCCGGGCCCCGTCGGCACCGTGAAGAACTGGCAGACCTACCGCAGCCGCTTCATCGACCCGGTGCGCATCGCGGCCGGCGTGCGCTTCTGGCGCGCCAACGCCGACACGCTCGCGCGCGCCGAAGCCACCTACGGCGTGCCGCCGGAAATCATCGTCGGCATCGTCGGCGTCGAGACCATCTACGGCCGCAACATGGGCAACTTCCGCGTGATCGATGCGCTGGCCACGCTGTCCTTCGACTTTCCGCAAGGCCATCCGCGCGCCGCCGAGCGCATCGCCTTCTTCCGCGGCGAGCTCGAGAGTTTCCTGAGCACCGAAAGCCGCACCGCCGACGATCCGCTCACGCCCGTGGGCAGCTACGCCGGCGCGATGGGCATGCCGCAGTTCATGCCCAGCAGCATCGCCAAGTACGCGGTCGACTTCGACGGCGACGGCCGCATCGACCTCGTGAACAACCCGGTCGACGTGATCGGCTCGGTCGCGAGCTACTTCAAGGGCTTCGGCTGGACGCCGGGCATGCCGTCGATCTACCCTGTGCATTTCGAGGAAGCGCGCCTGAAGAAGGCGCTGCTGCTCGCGCCCGACATCCTGCCGACTTTCAGTGCCGACAGCTTCGTCGCCGCGGGCGCCGTGCCCGAGGGCGAAGGCCTGAAGCACAAGGGCCTGCTCGCGCTCATCGAGCTGCAGAACGGCCTCGACGCACCGCCGACCTATGTCGCGGGCACGCGCAACTTCTACGTGATCACCCGCTACAACTGGAGCAGCTACTACGCGATGTCGGTGCTCGACCTCGGGCAGGAAGTCAAGGCCGCGATGGCGCAGTGACTGCCATGACACCGCAGGCGCTGCACGCGAACTGGACCGCAGCCTGGCGCGCGCTCGGGGTGGCCGCGCCCGACGACGCGCTGTGGCTCGAACTGCAGCGCCGCTACAGCGAGCCGCAGCGCCACTACCACACGATGCAGCACCTCGGCGAATGCCTCGCGTGGTTCGACCAGGAACAGGCGCTGGCCGAACACCCCGGCGAAGTGGCGCTGGCGCTGTGGTTCCACGATGCGATCTACGACGTGCATGCGCGCGACAACGAGGCACGCAGCGCCGACTGGGCACGGCAAGCCCTGCAAGCCGCAGGTGTGGATGCAGTGGCGGCCGATCGCGTCCACGCGCTCGTCATGGCGACGCGCCACGACGCCGTGCCCGAGGGCCGCGACGCTGAATTGCTGATCGACATCGACCTGTCGATCCTCGGCGCCGGGCGTGCGCGCTTCGACGAGTACGAGCGCCAGGTGCACGCGGAGTACGGCTTCGTTCCAGAGGAGATTCGCCTGCCGCGTCGGCGCGCGATCCTCCAGCGCTTCCTCGACCGTCCGGCGATCTACGCCACGCCGCGCCTGCATGCACTGCTCGAAGCGCGAGCGCGCGAGAACCTTCAGCGGTCGATCGCGGCAGCCTGATCGGTCGGCACCAAGCGCCACCACTCGGAGCGCGGCGGCACGTCGCCGAATGCTTCCTCCACCACGCCGAACAGCAGGCCGTCGCGCCCCGCACCGAGCTGCGACAGCGCCAGCGGGCGCGCAAGATCGCGGCACAGCATGAAGCTCGCATCGCCCTGCCAGTCGAGGCAGCGGCCGACTTCCGCCAGCATCAGCGCAGGCTGGCTCTGCATGAAGGTGAAGGGCATCGGCAAGCCCGTGTCGAGCTGCGCCAGCCCCGCGCGCGTGGCTTCCCATGCGCCGCGCTGGCTGGTCACGCGCAGGCGCGCACCGGCTGGCAACGCGGCTTCACCGGCCGCATCGAGGCACGCGCGCGCCCCGTACATCGCCAGCTCGGTCCACAGGCCGACACGGCGCGGCCGACGGCCCAGGCGGGTCGCCAGTGCATCGCGCCAGTCGTCGGGCGGCGGATGCGCCACGACGTGCGCAACGGTGCGCCAAGTCGGGGGGTTCATGCGGCGCTGCAATCCGTCAGCACCAGCGACGCATGCCCGCCGCCGAAGCCCACGACGTTGAGCAGGATGTGGCGCAGCCGCGCCGGCGGCCGGTCGCTCAGTGCGATGCCGAGCGCCTCGTCGAGCGCATAGCCGACCGATGGCCAGACGCCGCCTTCGATGCAGCCGACCAGCAAGGCCAGCTCCGCCGCCCCGGCCGCGCCAAGCGTGTGGCCGATCGCCGACTTGAGCGACACCAGCGGCGGCAGCGGGTCGAACACCTGCCGCAGCGCTTCCACCTCGATCGCGTCGTTGACCGGGCTGCCGGCGGCCTGCACCTTGATGAGGTCGATGTCCGCGGGCTGCAGGCCGCTGCGCGCCAGCGTCTCGCGGCACATCGCGCGCACCGCGCTCGCTTCTGTGCCCGAGGGGTTGCGCCCATCAACCACGTTGGCGCCACCGCCCAGCGCCCAGCGCGCAGGTTGCGACCCGAGCCGCAGCGCCGCCACGGCCTCGCCGAGCACCAGCCCCTGGCGACCCGCGCCGAAGGGCCGCGCGCTGTCGGGCGCGAGGAGCTGCATCGCACCGAAGCCGGCCACGGTGAAGCGGTTGTCGAGCTCGGCGCCGATCACCAGCGCCTCGCGGGCCTCCCCCGCGCGCACCATGTCGGCTGCCGCCAGCATCGCATTGAGCGCCGAGGTGCAGGCGGTCGAGACGGTGAAGACCGGGCCTTGCCAGTCGAGCGCGGCGGCGGCGATGTCGGCAAAGTCCTGCAGGTCGCCGCTCAGCCGCGCGTCGTGCTGCGCGTGTTCCATGGCGCCGATGTCGAGCGACGACGAGGCCACGAACAGCGGCCCCCGCCGGTCCAGCCCGTCGCCGGTCTGCGCGACCACGCGGCGCACCGTGTGCTGCACGCGCTGCGCCCAGTCACCGGGCGGCACCGGTAGCGTGTAGACCGGCCACTGCTGGCCGTCGGCCACGGTCACCGGCGTGGGCGGCACGCCGCCGCGCCGCAATGCCGCGAGCGCCGACGGCAGATCGTCGCCAAGCACGCAGGCCAGGCCCATGCCCGCCAGGTACACCGGACTCCTCAGGCTCATGCCTTGCCCGCTTGCACCAGGTGTTCCGCCAGGTGCGCGATGGAGGTCAGGGCGCGGCGCGTGTCCTTGCTGTCGGGCATGCGCAGGCCGAAGTGCTGCTGGATCGCCATCGACACCTGCAGCGCGTCGAGCGAGTCGAGGTCGAGTCGCGCTTCGGGGCCGAACAGCGGTTCGTCGTCGCCGAGGCCGCCGGGCGGCGCGTCTTTCTCGACGGCCTCGAGCACGAGGGCCTTGAGGCGGGCGATGAATTCAGGAGAAGAAGCGGTGCTCGTCACGGTGCGCGCCTGCGAAACAGAAAGACAGCCACGAAAAACATGAGGGCCGCGAACGCCACCAGCCGGCCGACCTGCGGCAGCACCTCGGCCACGCCGCCGCCGCGCAGCAGCACGGTGAGCAACGCTTCCAGCCCCCAGTTCATGGGAGAGATTTCGACCATGCGCTGCATGAAGCCCGGCATGACGAACTTGGGCACCATGATGCCGCCCGCCGCCGCCATCAGCACATTCACCATCGGCCCGAGCGTGGCGGCCTGGGCATGGCTCTTGACGAGGCAGGCCACCGCGAGCGACAGGCTCACCGCCGCCAGGCTCACGGCCGCCAGCGACAGCAGCAAGCCGCCCCAGTGGATGCCCGACAGCGAGAGCGCGTCGCCGCCGATCATCGGCATGAGCCAGATGCCCGCCGCCAGCATCAGCAGCGCCTGCAGCGCGTTCACGCCGAGGTAAGGCAAGGCCTTGGAGGCCAGCAGCATCGTGCGCGACACGCCCAGGCTCTGCAGCCGGCCGAGCGCGCCCGAGCCGCGCTCCTGCACGAACAGGCTAGAGAGAGAAGCGACCACGAAGAACATGCCGAACACCAGCCAGGCCGGCACGTTCTGCTGCACCGACGTGGGCCGCGGGCCGGCCGTGGCAAAGCGCTCGGCCTGCACCATCGCCTGGATGGACGCATCGGGCGCGGGGCTGGCCGTGCCGGGCACTGCCAGCGCGAGCCGCGCCTTGAGCTCGCCCGAGGCACCGATGAGCTCGGCACGCAGCGCATTGAACAGGTTGGCGTCGATGCCGGGTTCGGCCAGCAGGCGGATGTGGGCGCGCGTGGAAAGCGCGGCCGATTCCAGTTCTTCCGACAGCCCGGGTTCCAGCACGATCACGTACTTGAGCGTGCCGCTGCGCAGCCGCGCCTGCCAGTCGGCGCCCAGCGGTTGCGGCGCGCCGTGGCTGCGCTGCCAGATCTGCAGCAGCCACTTGGCGGGCGTGTCGCTGTCGCGCACGTCGACCGCGTAGCTCAGCTCGGCCAGCGGCGGGCGGTAGATGTCTTTCAGCGTGAGCGACATCAGCACGATGAACACCATCGGCATCACGAACAGCACGGCCAGCCCGTGCATGTCGCGCACGAGGGCCAGCAGTTCTTTCTTGATGAGCGCGAAAAGCATGTCGTTCGATCAGTCGCGCAGCGAACGGTGCGTGAGCGCCATGAAGAGCTGCTCGAGGTCGTGCCGGCCGAACTCGGCCTGGCGCACCTCGATGCCCTCGGCTTCGAGCGCGACCAGCACGGGGCCCGGGCCGGTGTCGGGATTCAGGTGGATGCGCCAGTGCGCCGCCCCCTGCTCCACCGTGCCGAAGCGCGACAGCATCTGCGCATCGAGGCCGTCGGCGGCCAGGGTCAGCAGCATCGCGCTTTGCGACAGCAGCGCGTCGAGCGGGCCTTCGCGCAGCACGCGGCCCTGGTCGAGGATGGCCACGCGGTCGGCGATGGCCTCGATCTCTTCCATGTAGTGCGAGGCGTAGATCACCGCCGCACCGGCATGCGCCAGGCTCTTGATCGCATCGAGGATGAAGGCGCGTGATTGCGGATCGACGCCCACGGTCGGCTCGTCGAACAGCATCAGCTCGGGCTCGGGCAGCAAGGCGATCGCGAGGTTGAGACGGCGCTTCAGGCCACCCGACAGCCGCTCGGCGCGCACGCCCGAGAACTGTTCCAGCTGCGCGAACTGCGTGCAGGTGTCGATGCGCGCCTTCTTGCGCGCACCCGAAAGCTGGCCGGCCGCGGCGAAGCAGGCCAGGTTCTCGGCCACGGTGAGCATCGGATAGAAGGCCTGGTCCTGCGGCGCCACGGCAATGCGCGTGGGCGCCTTGGCGCGCACCTGCTGCAACGGCTGGCCGTCGATGCGGATGTCGCCCGACTGCACCGCGAGCGCGCCCGACAGGTGCGAGATCAGCGTGGTCTTGCCGGCGCCGTTCGGGCCGAGCAGGCCCAGCACGCAACCGCGCGGCACGGCGAGCGACACGTCGGCCAGCGCGGCCTTGTCAGCGTGCGGGTAGCGGTAGCCGAGCTGACGAAGCTCCAGCATCAGGCGACGGCGGCCTTGAGGTCGCGGAAGAAGGTTTCTTCCTGCTGCGCCTGTTCGCGCAGCTTGCCGGCGAGCGCGACCGGATCGACCGGCTCGCGCCCCTTGACCATGCGCGCCGCCTTGAGCGCGAACGCGCGCCAGCCGTCGCCGATGGCGATCAGGCGTTCGGACATCTGCGTCAGCTGCGGCTTGTCGAGCAGCTGCGCCGCCTCCTGCAAAAAGCCCGCGTAGATGAAGCGGAAGCCCGCCCCGCCCGTGCCGATTTCTTCCTGCATGCGCACCAGGTGGCCGATGAAGTCGACGCTGCGCGGATCGCTGGGCGACAGCTTGTGCATGCGCTTGGCCAGCGTGCGCATGCCGCGCACGCCCACGATGGGCACGGGCGCGAGCATGTTGCGCACGGTCTTGCGGATCGCCTTGGTCACCGAGGCGGCGTCGACCGCTTTGCGCTCGATGGCCTGCGGGTAGTACATGAGCCCCTTGGGTGCCAGCACGCCCTTGGCGAAGCGCGCGCGCGACAGGTCTTCGCTGGCGCAGCGCACGGGTTCCTCGAACACGGGGTCGCTGATCAGGTAGTCGTCGCCGTCCTTGCCGTAGACCAGCAGGTTGTGCGCGTTGAAGTGAAAGCGCATGTTCGGCGGAAAGTACGGCAGCCAGTAGACCGAGGTCTGCAGGCCCACGAGCTGGCCGTCGGCCAGCAGCGCGTCGAGCCGCTGCTGCCCTGCTTGCGGGCTGCGGAAGGTCTCGAAGCGGAAGCGCGCGGCCATCGGTGCCAAGAGGCCCTTGATGATGGCCTTGGGCGGCATGCGGTACGAGATGAGCGGCAGGCCCGACAGCTTGATGAACGGCAGGTAGGCGAACGACAGCGCCGACGACAACCCCAGCGCCATCGCCTCGCTCATCGGCGCGCCGTGGTGGCGCATGAGGCTGGAGATGACGCCGCTTTCGCAATGCGCCGCCTGTTGGTGTTGGAAGTTCACGGCAGGCCTTGCAGGGTGGAAATGGGCAGCCCCAGCGCCTGGCCGTAGCGTGCGAGCTGGGTCGGCGACAGCGCGGCGAAATGGCGCGGCTGCAGGTGGCGGCGCACGCGCCATTGCCAGAAGCCGCTGGTCTGCGAGAGCAGCGCCACGTCCATGCGACGCTCGTACATCCAGTATTCGAGCGGCGAAGCCAGTCCGGCCTTCACGCGCACCTTGGCCTCCTGCGCCTGCTCGACCAGCACGTCGACCGCATGGCTGGTGACGATCTCTTCCGCCTCCCAGCCCTTCGACGTCGTGGTGACGACGCGGCCTTGCGCGTCGCGGGCGTACATCAGCTTGGAATGGCCCGCGAGGGTCGCGTTGCCCTCTTGGGGCACGGCATCGAGGTCCATGTCAGGCCTCCCGCCGGGCCGCCCCAAGGGAGGCCTGCGCCCCCTCGGGGGGCAGCGATACGCGAAGCGATGAGCGTGGGGGCAAGGTCATACAGCCTCCAGGTAGATGAAGCCGCTGGAGAAGCGACCGCTTTCGGGCACGAACATCAGCAACTTCTGGCCGGGTTGGATGCGACCGGAACGGAACAGCTCGTCCAGCATGATGTACGGCGAGGCCGAGCCGGTGTTGCCCTTGGTCGCGAGGTTGCTGAACCAGCGCTCGCGCGGAATCGGCAGGCCCAGCGAGGCCAGGCTGGCCGCCACGGGCTCGACGAAATAATGCGACGACAGGTGCGGCAGGAACCAGTCGATGTCGTCGGTCTTCAGCCCGCGACGCTCGATGAGGGCTGCGAGCGGCTCGGTCAGCGTGGCGCGCACGATGTTGTCGTTGAGCAGGCGCACGTCCTGCTTGACGGCGAAGGTCGAGTCGCGCTGCCAGTCGGCGGGCGAGGTGCGGGCCCAGCCGTCGAGACCGCCCTGCGCGTTCTTGTCGGCACCCGCATACATGCACACCGGCAGTTCGTGCGCGGCCGATGACAGCTCGATCCATTCGACGCGCAGCGACAGCGGCCCGCGCGGTTCGCGCTCCAGCAGCACCGCGCCGGCGCCGTCGGACAGCATCCAGCGCAGGAAGTCTTTCTCGAAGGCGATCTCGGGGCGCGCTTCGAGCGCTTCGATCTTGTGCTCGAGTTCGGCTTCGAAGTTGATGCCGCGCATCACGGCCGAGGCCAGTTCGGAGCCCGTGGCGACCGCGCGCCGCGCATCGCCCGCGCGCACCGACAGCCACGCATGCTTGAGCGCCGCCGCGCCGGCCAGGCAGATGCCGGCGCAGGCCACCACCTCGAGCCGGGGCCAGCCCAGTTCGCCGTGCACCATCACCGCATGGTTGGGCATGAGCTGGTCGGGCAGCGAGGTGCCGGTGGCCAGGCAGTCGACCGGGCCGATGTCGTCGCCCAGCGCGCGGATGGCCGCGGCGGTGAGCTGTGCGTTGGTCATGGCCAGCTGGCCGGTGGCACGGTCGATGGCGTAGTGGCGCGACTGGATGCCGTTGCTGCGCAGGATGAGGCGTCGCGCACGCGACACCTTGCCGCCGATGCGACCCAGCACTTCTTCGATGTCTTCGTTGCTGACCGGAGAAAAAGGCAGGAAGGCAGCGGTGCGGGTCAGGAAAACATCAGTCGTCATAAAAAGGGAGCCGGTCCGTGGCAGAGCCCGACGGGCGCTCGAATTGAGCGGTCATTTTAGTCAGCCACCCTCGGAACAAAGGCCGCAGCAGCGCCTGCAAGGTCAGGCTCACCGGCACGACGGTCACGATCAGCGCCAGCAGGAACAGCACGTACAGCAGCAGCAGCGGTTTGCGCACCGCCGCGCCCGGCCCGCCGGCCGCCATGATCAGCTTGCCCCAGAGGTAGAAGCTGCGCGTGCCGGCCTTCTCGCTGACCAGCAGCCGTGCGTCGGCGCGCACCGCGCCCAGCCCGGCCAGCAAGGGCGCATCGCCCTGCTCTCGGCCTTCGTGCAGCGCGTCGCGCAGGGCGCGGCCGAAGCGGCTGCAGCCACGGATCTGTTCCTCGCTCAGGCCCGCGTCGGGCATGCCCCAGAAGCCGCGCTTGCGGCCCCAGATGAGCCAGGCCGGCGTGGTGAAGAAGGTGGCCAGCGTGGGGCCAGGGTCGGTCAGCACCACGTTGTCGATCAGGCGCGCGCCGGTCGCGGCGAGCAGGCCCTTGAGCTTTTCGTGGGCCAGCAGCCACATGTTGCGACACGCAATGACCGTGACCACGGGTTTTCCCTTGAGCAGCCGCGCCGCCACGGGGTGCTGCAAAAAGGCCGCAATCGGCTGCGCGGGCGCCAGGAACCAGACCTGGTACGGCAGGATGACGAGGTCGAAGTCTTCGTCGCCCGTGAGCGCGAGCGGCGCCAGCGGGCCCGGCTTCATGTGGGCCGACTCCGGAAACGCGTCGAAAAAAGTCAGGAACGGCCAGGGCCAGGGAAAGCTTTGCAGCGGCCGCAGCGTTTCCACATGCAGGTCGATGCCCGGGTCGGCGCGCAGCGGCGCGGCGATCTGCCCGGCCACGCGGTCGAGCTGCCCGGTCTGCGAGTACTGGATCAGCAGGACGCGTTTGGCACGCGCGCTCGGGGTGGCAGGAGGGCTGGCGGAGGGGCTGGAAGAACTTGGATTCACAGGCGGGGCGTGGCGGGGGCCGTCGAATGTAAGCGAAGCTTTTCAAAGGTGCATCTGCCATTGGTCATGGCGTCGCATGAATCCGACGAACCATTCGGGCAGAACGAGAAAAAGGGCCGCACCTTGCGGCACGGCCCTTGTTTGCATTTGTGATGCCCGGTGTGCGCTCAGCGCACCTTGCCGTCCTTCCAGGCGCTCAGCAGCTTGTTGTAGTCGATGGTTTCGCCCTTGGGCTTCTCGTTGGCCAGCTTCTTCCACGGGGCGTTCTTGTCGCTGAGCCACTTGTTCGGATCGCCCTTCGCGTTGAGCTTGGGCGCGCAATGGGCCATGCCGGCGCGTTGCAGGCGGGCCATCACGTTGTCCATCTCGTCGGCCAGGTTGTCCATGGCTTTTTGCGGGGTCTTCTCGCCCGTGACGGCTTCGGCGACGTTCTTCCACCACAGCTGCGCCAGCTTCGGGTAGTCGGGCACGTTGGTGCCGGTGGGCGTCCACGCCACGCGGGCCGGGCTGCGGTAGAACTCGACCAGGCCGCCCAGCTTGGGCGCCATGTCGGTCATGGCCTTGCTCTGGATGTCCGATTCGCGGATCGGGGTCAGGCCCACGATGGTCTTCTTGAGCGAGACGCTCTTGGAGGTCACGAACTGGGCGTAGAGCCAGGCAGCGGCGGTCTTGTTGGCGTCATGGCCGTTGAAGAACGACCACGAACCCACGTCCTGGTAGCCGTTCTGCATGCCCTGCTTCCAGTACGGGCCGTTCGGGCCGGGCGCCATGCGCCACTTGGGCGTGCCGTCCTCGTTCACCACGGGCAGGCCCTTCTTGGTCATGTCGGCGGTGAAGGCCGTGTACCAGAAGATCTGCTGGGCGATCTGGCCCTGCGCGGGCACCGGGCCGGCTTCGCCGAAGGTCATGCCCATGGCCTCCTTGGGCGCGTACTTTTTCATCCAGTCGATGTACTTGGTGAGCGCGTACACGGCGGCCGGCGAGTTGGTCGCACCACCGCGCGACACGGCGGCGCCCACGGGCGTGCACTTGTCGTCGGCCACGCGGATGCCCCACTCGTCGATCGGCATGCCGTTCGGGGTGCCGATGTCGGCGGTGCCGGCCATCGAGAGCCACGCGTCGGTGAAGCGCCAGCCCAGCGACGGGTCCTTCTTGCCGTAGTCCATGTGGCCGTAGATCGGCTTGCCGTCGATGGTCTTCACGTCGACGCTGAAGAACTCGGCGATGTCTTCGTAGGCGCTCCAGTTCAGCGGCACGCCCAGGTCGTAGCCGTACTTGGCCTTGAACTTGTCCTGCAGGTCCTTGCGCGCGAACAGGTCGGCGCGGAACCAGTACAGGTTGGCGAACTGCTGGTCGGGCAGCTGGTACAGCTTGCCGTCGGGCGCGGTGGTGAACTTGGTGCCGATGAAGTCCTTGATGTCGAGCCCGGGGTTGGTGTACTCCTTGCCCGCACCGGCCATGTAGTCGGTGAGGTTCATCATCTTGCCGTAGCGGTAGTGCGTACCGATGAGGTCGGAGTCGGAAATCCAACCGTCGTAGATCGACTTGCCCGACTGCATCGAGGTCTGCAGCTTCTCGACCACGTCGCCTTCCTGGATCAGGTCGTGCTTCACCTTGATGCCGGTGATTTCCTCGAAGGCCTTGGCCAGCGTCTTCGATTCGTATTCATGCGTGGTGATGGTTTCCGACACCACCGAGATTTCCTTGACGCCCTTGGCCTGCAGCTTCTTGGCCGCGTCGATGAACCACTTCATCTCGGCCGCCTGCTGGTCCTTGCTCAGGGTCGACGGCTGGAACTCGCTGTCGATCCATTTCTTGGCCTCGGGCTCTGCGGCCCATGCGCCGTGCGCGGCGACCATCGCCGCCGCCATTGCCAATGCCGTGTAGCGCATCTTCATGAATATGTCTCCTCGGTTGTGCTTCCCCGGTTTTTTCATCGCGGCTCCGGGGAGGCGGAGAGCCGGACGTGTGGGTGGAATCGGTGAACCTAGCCTTTGCGCATGACCAGGGCAAGAACGAGCATCGACAGCACGAAGCCGATCCAGATCGAGGGCTCGGCCTCCAGGCTCAGCCACTCCTGCGCCTTGCCGGCCAGGCCGACGAAGATCAGGTTCACATACGCGGCGGACAGCAGGCCGATGAACAGCCGGTCGCCGCGCGTGGTGGCAATGGGCAGCCAGCCGCGCCGCATGACGGTGGGCGACTTGATCTCCCACACGGTCATGCCGACCAGCATGAGCGCGATGCAGGTGAAGAAAACGGCCACGGGGGTGGTCCAGACCATCCAGTCGAACATTCTTTATCTCCTTGTCTTCTCTTGCGCCTTCCCCCTCTGGGGGAAGGTTGGGATGGGCATCAGCGTCCAATGGATACGCCGCTTGCCCCCACCCCTGCCCTCCCCCAGAGGGGGAGGGAGAAAAACCGAACGTCACACGCGACCCATCGCGAAACCCTTCGCGATGTAGTGGCGCACAAACCAGATCACGATCGCGCCCGGCACGATGGTGAGCACACCGGCCGCAGCCAGCGTCGCCCAGTCCATGCCCGACGCACTCACTGTGCGCGTCATCGTCGCGACGATCGGCTTGGCGTTCACGCTCGTGAGCGTGCGCGCCAGCAGCAGCTCGACCCAGCTGAACATGAAGCAGAAGAACGCCGCCACGCCCACGCCGGCCTTGATGAGCGGCAAGAAGATGGTGAGGAAGAAGCGCGGGAACGAGTAGCCGTCGATGTACGCCGTCTCGTCGATCTCGCGCGGAATGCCGCTCATGAAGCCTTCGAGAATCCACACCGCGAGCGGCACGTTGAACAGCAAGTGCGCCAGCGCCACGCCCAGGTGCGTATCCATCAAACCCACGGTGCTGTACAGCTGGAAGAACGGCAGCAGGAACACCGCGGGCGGCGTCATGCGGTTGGTCAGCAGCCAGAAGAACACGTGCTTGTCGCCCAGGAACGAATAGCGCGAGAACGCATACGCTGCCGGCAGCGCCACGGTGAGCGAGATCACCGTGTTGATCGCCACGTAGATCAGGCTGTTGATGTAGCCCGAGTACCACGACTCGTCGGTGAAGATGCGCGCGTAGTTGGCCCAGGTGAGCTGTTGCGGAAAGAACGAGAAGCTCGACACGATCTCCTCGTTCGTCTTGAAGCTCATGTTGACCATCCAGTAGATGGGCAACAGCGCGAACAGGATGTACAGCAGCAAAAAGATGCTGCGCTTGTGGAAGCGTTTTTCGTTCATTGCTCTTTCTCCACTTCCTGTGTACCGACCCGTTGCATCCAGTTGTAGAGCACGAAGCAGAACAACAGGATGATCAGGAAATAGATCAGCGAGAACGCCGCCGCCGGCCCCAGGTCGAACTGCCCCACGGCCTTCTGCGTGAGGTACTGGCTCAGGAAGGTGGTCGCGTTGCCCGGCCCGCCGCCCGTCAGCACGAAGGGCTCGGTGTAGATCATGAAGCTGTCCATGAAGCGCAGCAGCACGGCAATCATCAGCACGCCGCGCATCTTGGGCAGTTGGATGTAGCGGAACACCGCGAACTTGCTGGCACCGTCGATGCGCGCGGCCTGGTAGTAGGCGTCGGGAATCGAGCGCAGGCCGGCGTAGCAGAGCAAGGCGACCAGCGGCGTCCAGTGCCACACGTCCATCACCAGCACCGTGAGCCACGCGTCGGTCGCGCTGCCGGTGTAGTTGTATTCGATGCCCATCACTTGCAGCGCGTGGCCCAGCAGGCCGATGTCGGCGCGGCCGTAGATCTGCCAGATGGTGCCCACCACGTTCCACGGAATGAGCAGCGACAGCGCCACCACCACCAGCACCGCCGACGATTTCCAGCCCGTGGCCGGCATCGACAGCGCGAGCGCGATGCCCAGCGGAATCTCCACCAGCAGCACCGAGAGCGAGAAGCCCAGCTGGCGCCACAGCGCCTGGTGCAGCTCGTCGTCGCGCATCACGGCGGCAAACCATTCGGTGCCGACGAACACGCGCCGATCGGGCGAGATGATGTCCTGCACCGAGTAGTTGACGACCGTCATCAGCGGGACGATGGCGGAGAAGGCGACGCAGATGAGCACCGGCAGCACGAGCCACCAGGCCTTTTGATTGATGGGTTTGTTGGTGGCGTTCATGGTGTTTGCTCCCGCTGCGTTTTCTCCCTCTCCCTCTGGGAGAGGGTTGGGGTGAGGGATGACGGCGCTCGAAAGGCTGCAAGCGGTGGCAAGGCCCCTGCCCTCACCCTAGCCCTCTCCCCGCAAGGGGAGAGGGAACAAGACCGAGCAACGGCTGATTGATGCGTCATGCCACCAACTCCTCATCCTTGTAGTAGCACGTGTGCGTATCAAGCACCCGCAGCCACACCGTGTCGCCCACCGCCGGCGGCTGTTCGTCCGAGTGCATGCGCACCTTGACCACGCCGCCGTCGACCTCCGCGCTCAGCATCGCGTGCGTGCCGACGTCCTGCACCTGCTTCACCACCGCAGGCACGGCGCCAGCCGCGCCGGCATTCGACAGGCGCAGGTACTCGGGCCGGATGCCGATCTTGAGCGCGCCGGGCGGCAGTTCGCGCGTCGGCACCAGCGGCGTACCCGCCACTTCGAGCGCGCCGTTGGCGCTGTGCGCCGACAAAAAGTTCATGCCCGGCGAGCCGATGAAGTGCCCGACAAAGGTGTGGGCCGGCCGCTCGAACAGCGCCTCGGCGCTGCCCACCTGCACGGCCTTGCCGCGCGTCATGACCACCACCTCTTCGGCGAAGGTGAGCGCCTCGACCTGGTCGTGCGTCACGTAGATCAGCGTGAGCTTGAGCTCGCGATGGATCTGCTTGAGCTTGCGGCGCAGTTGCCACTTCAGGTGCGGATCGATCACGGTGAGCGGTTCGTCGAACAGCACCGCCGACACGTCGCTGCGCACCAGGCCGCGGCCCAGCGAAATCTTCTGCTTGGCGTCGGCCGCGAGGCCCGCGGCGCGCTGGTTGAGCTGGCCGCTCATGTCGAGCATTTCAGCGATCTCGCCGACGCGCTTCTTGATCTGGTCTTCAGGCACCTTGCGGTTGCGCAGCGGGAACGCGAGGTTCTCGGCCACGGTCATGGTGTCGTAGATCACCGGGAACTGGAACACCTGCGCGATGTTGCGTTCCTGCGGCGTGGCGCGCGTCATGTCGCGGCCGTCGAAGCTCACGCTGCCTTGCGAGGGCACGAGCAGGCCCGAGATGATGTTCAGCATGGTCGTCTTGCCGCAGCCCGAGGGGCCGAGCAGGGCATACGCGCCGCCATCGCGGAAGCTCATCTTGAGCGGGAGCAGCGCGTAGTCGCTGTCCTGCGTGGGGTTGGCGCGGTAGGCGTGGGCCAGGTCGAGATCGATGCGTGCCATCTCAAGCTCCTTTGCGCCATGCCGGCGCGCGCGCCAGCTTTTCGCTGGCATCGAACACATAGGCCTGCGACGCGCTGAAGTACAGCGTGATCGCGGCGCCCAGTTCGAAGCGGTGCACACCGGTGAGCTGCGCCACCAGTTCGCCCACCGCGGTATCGACGTGCACGAAGGTGTCGGAGCCCGAAATCTCGGCCAGCTCCACCTTGCCGGACAAGGCGATGTCGCCCTCCCCCGCACCCACGTTCAAGGCACTCGCGCGCAGGCCGATGGTGACTGCGCCCGACACGCCTTCGGGCAGGGCCAACGTCAGCGCAGGCCCGCCCGCGAGTTGCACCTGGCCGGCGGTGGCCGTGCCCGCCAGCAGGTTCATCGGCGGATCGCTGAAGGCGCGTGCCACGCGCAGCGACTGCGGCGCGTGGAACACCTCGGCGGTCGGACCGTACTGCAGCAGTTCGCCGGCGTCCATCACGGCCGTGTAGCCGCCGAGCAGCAGCGCTTCGCCGGGCTCGGTGGTGGCGTAGATGACGGTCGAGTCGCCGGTGGCGAAGAGCTGCGTGAGTTCTTCGCGCAGGCCTTCCCGCAGCTTGTAGTCCAGGTTGACCAGCGGCTCGTCGAGCAGCATGAGCGGTGCGTTCTTGGCGAGCGCACGCGCCAGCGCCACGCGCTGCTGCTGGCCGCCCGACAGCTCGGCCGGCAGGCGGTCGAGGAACATGCCGATGTGCAGCTTGTCGGCCAGCGCCTTCACGCGCGCCTCGATGTTCGATTCGCCGCGCAGCTTCAGCGGCGAGGCGATGTTGTCGAACACCTTGAGCGAGGGGTAGTTGATGAACTGCTGGTAGACCATCGCGACATTGCGCTCGCGCACCGGCGTGCCGGTGACGTCCTTGCCGTCCACCAGCACACGCCCGGTGCTCGGCGTGTCGAGCCCGGCCATGAGGCGCATCAGGCTGGTCTTGCCGGCCTGCGTGGCGCCGAGCAGCACGGTCACCGCGCCGCTTTTGGGCGCGATGCTCTGCTCGTAGAGCCAGGTGTGCGCGCCGACCTTCTTGGTGACGCGCTCCAGAGTCAGCTGCATCAGCTCACCTCCACTTCCACGGTGTCGTTGTTGTTTGTTGCGTTGGCCTGCAGCCAGATCGCCACCTGCTCGCGCTCGGCGGGCGTGTAGTGCAGGCCGAGCTTGGTGCGGCGCCAGAGCACGTCGTCCGAGCTCACGGCCCATTCGCGCGCCTGCAGAAAGCGCAGCTCGCGCTCGTACAGGCCGGGCGCGACCTCGGCGCCCATGTCGGCCAGCGACTGCGCCTCGCCGACCAGTTCGACCACGCGCGCGCCATAACCGCGCGCCAGCCGCAGCGCGACCTTGGCATCGAGCCAGGGATACTTCGCCTGCACGGCGGTCACGAAGCGACCGAAGTCGTCGTCGGGGCGCTTGGGTGCACCGATCCAGGCCGACAGGTCACCGCCGGCCAGGAAGGCGCCGTCGGTCCAGGCCGGGCGTTGTGCGCCCGACTGCCCGAGCATCTTGCCGACCTCGTCGGCGGCATCTTCTGCCAGCTTGCGGAAGGTGGTGATCTTGCCGCCCCACACCGACAGCAGCGGCGCGGCGGTGGTGTTCGACTCGAGCAGATAGTCACGCGTGACGGCCGAGGGATCGCCCGAGGCGTCGTCCAGCAGCGGGCGCACGCCCGAGTAGGTCCAGACCACGTCGGCCGGCACGATGGCCTTGTCGAAGTAGCGGCTGGCCTGCGTGCAGAGGTAGTCGATTTCTTCCTGCGCGATGCGCGCGGCGCCGGGATCGTCGCCGCTGATCTCGATGTCGGTGGTGCCGATCAGCGTGAACGCGCCCTGGTAAGGAATGGCGAAGATGATCCGCTTGTCGGGGTTCTGGAAGATGTAGGCATGGTCGTGGTCGAACAGGCGTGGCACGATGATGTGGCTGCCCTTCACGAGCCGCAGGCTCTTGGTGGCCAGCGCCTCGCCGCGTGCCGACTGGGCCACGCCACGCAGGAAAGATTCGGCCCACGGCCCGGCCGCGTTCACCACGGCGCGTGCGCGCACGGTGCGGTGCGCGCCGTCGGGGCCTTCGAGCGTGGCAACCCAGCCGTCGGCGCCGCGCTGCGCATGGATGCAGCGCGTGCGCGTGAGCACCTCGGCGCCCTTCGAACGCGCATCGACGGCATTGAGCACCACCAGCCGCGCGTCGTCGACCCAGCCGTCCGAGTACACAAAGCCGCGCTTGTACTGCGCCTTGAGCGGTGCGCCGGCCGGGTGCTGGCGCAGGTCGATGCCGCGCGACGGCGGCAGCACCTCGCGCCTGGCGAGGTGGTCGTACATGAACAGGCCGATGCGGATCATCCAGGCCGGGCGCATGGAGGGGTCGTGCGGCATCACGAAGCGCAGCGGCCACATGATGTGCGGCGCACTCTTGAGCAGCACTTCGCGCTCCTGCAGCGCCTTGCGCACCAGCGAGAACTCGTAGTACTCCAGGTAGCGCAGCCCGCCGTGGATCAGCTTGGTCGAAGACGACGAGGTGTGCGAGGCCAGGTCGTCCTTCTCGCACAAGACTACGCGCCAGCCCCGGCCGGCCAGGTCGCGCGCAATGCCGCACCCGTTGATGCCGCCGCCGACGATCAGCACATCGCATTCGGTGGCCGGCGCGGCCGCTGGGGAAGAGAAATCGGTCACAGGCTGGAGGTCCGTAGGTTCGTGACTTTTGTCAGCAAAGGCCGAGATTGTATTTTCGAGTTTTTTCATTTGGATTCCTTTTGGCGCGATTTTCCTCCGAGTTTTCCCTTACTAAGATTCGTTTTCTTTCGTTTTAAAGTGACGCGGCCTGTACCCTCAAGCTCAGTCTTTCCGCTTTCCACGACGTCTCTGTGAACTCCAATCCGCGCCAGATCAACCTCCTCGACACCGTGCGCGCGCGCGGCTCCGTCACCGTCGAACAGCTCGCCGACATGCTGGGCGTGACGCTGCAGACCGTGCGCCGCGACGTGCAGCGGCTGGCCGACGCAGGCTTGCTCACGCGTTTTCACGGCGGCGTGCGCGTGCCGAGTTCGACCACCGAGAACATCGGCTACCAGCAGCGCGAAACGCTCAACGCCGACGGCAAAGCGCGCATCGCGCGCCGCGTGGCCGAGCTGGTGCCCAACGACTGCTCGCTGATCCTGAACATCGGCACCACCACCGAGGCCATCGCCAAGGCGCTGATGCGCCACACGGGCCTGCGCGTGATCACCAACAACCTGAACGTGGCGACCATCCTGAGCGGCAACACGGCCTGCGAGGTGATCGTGGCCGGCGGCTCGGTGCGCCCGCGCGACCGCGCCGTGGTGGGCGAGGCCACCATCGACTTCATCCGCCAGTTCAAGGTCGACATCGCGCTCATCGGCGTGTCGAGCATCGAGGCCGACGGCTCGCTGCGCGACTTCGACCTGCGCGAGGTGAAGGTCGCGCAGACCATCATTGCCCAGGCACGCGAGGTGTGGCTGGCGGCCGACGCGAGCAAGTTCAACCGGCCGGCCATGATCGAGCTGGGCACGCTCTCGCAGATCGACCGCCTGTTCACCGACGCCGCGCCGCCGCCGCCGTTTCCCGACCTGCTGCATGCCGCACAGGTGCGGTTGGAAATCGCGCGCGACGCATGAGATGAGCGGCCCTGACGTATTTCTCCCTCCCCCGCTGGGGGAGGGTCGGGGTGGGGGCACGACGGCTTCCGAAGAAGCATGGCGCCTCATTGAAGGCCTGCCCCCATCCCAACCTTCCCCCAAAGGGGGAAGGAGCCAGACAGGATTCAAAGGAACACGCAACCCATGACCACCTACCTGCTCGCCCTCGACCAGGGCACCTCCAGCTCGCGCAGCATCGTGTTCGACCGCGAAGGCCGCATCGTCGCCATCGCCCAGAAGGAACTCACGCAGATCTACCCGCAGCCGGGCTGGGTCGAGCACGACCCGATGGAAATCTGGCGCAGCCAGCTCGCCACCGCGCGCGAGGTGCTGGCCAAGGCCAAGCTGCAGCCCGCCGACATCCACGCCATCGGCATCACCAACCAGCGCGAGACCACCGTGCTGTGGAACCGCGCCACCGGCCAGCCCGTGCACCACGCCATCGTCTGGCAAGACCGCCGCGCCGAACCGCTGTGCGCGCAGCTGCGCGACGAAGGCATGACGGACACCATCCGCGACAAGACCGGCCTCGTGATCGACGCGTACTTCTCGGGCACCAAGCTGCGCTGGCTGCTGGACCACGTGCCCGGCGCGCGCGCCCAGGCCGAGCGCGGCGAACTCGCTTTCGGCACGGTCGACAGCTGGCTCATGTGGCAGCTCACCGGCGGCAAGGTGCACGTGACCGACGTGAGCAACGCCTCGCGCACGATGCTGTTCAACGTGCACACCAACGAATGGGACGCCGACCTGCTCGCCGCGCTGAAGATCCCCGCCGCGCTGCTGCCGAAGGTGCAGCCGTCGAGCTCGCATTTCGCCGACACCGACGCCGCGCTGCTCGGCCACACGCTGCCCATCGGCGGCGTGGCCGGCGACCAGCAGAGCGCCCTCTTCGGCCAGGCCTGCTTCGAGGCCGGCATGGCCAAGAACACCTACGGCACCGGTTGCTTTCTGCTGATGCACACGGGCGGCGCGTTCCAGCCGTCGCACAACGGCTTGCTGGTCACCAGCGCGGCGCAGGTCGATGCGACCCCGCAGTACGCGATGGAAGGCAGCGTGTTCGTCGGCGGCGCGGTGGTGCAGTGGCTGCGCGACGGCCTCAAGGCCATCAAGGGCAGCGCCGAGGTGCAGTCGCTCGCCGAGAGCGTGCCCGACGCGGGCGGCGTGATGATGGTGCCGGCCTTCACCGGCCTGGGCGCGCCCTACTGGGACGCGGACGCGCGCGGCACGATCACCGGCCTCACGCGCGGCACCACGGTCGCGCACATCGCGCGCGCCGCGCTCGAAAGCATCGCCTACCAGAGTGCCGCGTTGCTGCAGGCCATGAGCCGCGACGCCGTGGCGGCAGGCGGCAAGCCCGTGGCCGAGCTGCGTGTCGATGGAGGCGCGAGCGTGAACGATCTGCTGATGCAGTTCCAGGCCGACCTGCTGGGCATTCCGGTGGTGCGGCCCGAGGTGATCGAGACCACCGCGCTGGGCGCGGCCTACCTTGCCGGGCTGTCGACCGGCGTCTACACCGACGCGCGCCAGCTCTCGAAGCTGTGGAAGATCGAGCGCCGCTTCATGCCCACCATGGGCCGCGCGCAGGCTGAGGAATCGATGGCGCGCTGGGAGCGCGCCGTGCGCCAGGCCACCGCGACCTGAACGCCCTCGGTTTCACCAGCCCCAGAGGGAGCGCTTCAGCACCCAGCCGGTGGTGCCGCCTTCATGGCGCACCTTCACCCAGTCGCCGCGGCGCTCGAGCGTGCGCAGCACGTCGCCATACACGGCCCGCTTCACGACCGGGCTGCGCGCACCGGGGGCGCGGCGCAGTTGCGCGGTCTTCGCCTTCACGACGTGGTGCGGCGTCTTGTTCGTCATCGAACGGAAGACCCAGGCCTTGTCGTTCTCGAAGTCGGTGACCCGCAGCCAGTCGCCCTTGCGGCCGATCACGCGCAGCGGATAGCCCCGGCTCACCGTCCAGTGCGCGTCGGCGCGCTGGCTCGGGCCGGTGCGCATGTTCAGCGTCTTGACCGCGACACTGACCATCTGCGGCTGCGCGGCAAAGGCGGACGGCAGCACCATCCACGAAAAGAAGAATGCGAGCAGGAGCGCGGGCAGTCGGCGGCTGAATCGGGCCATGGGGCGAAGGTTCCTTTCAAGAAGACACGGAGTCCGGCAAATGCCGGGCGAGCCCCTCAGGGACGCTGCGCGCGAATAAGTTCCGCGGGGATATCCCTGAGGTGGGGCTCAAAGAACCCGCAAGGGTCGGGACACTGAGCGTGCGGCGGCAGGGCGCGGGGCAGAATTCGGCCGCCTTCGATTCCCCCCGCGCCGCGTTTGCCCCTCAACCGACGCGCCACGGCCCGACGCCGCGGAACTGCCGCTCGACCCGGGTGCGGCACTTCCGCCACGCGTACGACGCTGGGCATCCGCTGGAGCGGACAGAAGGCAGAGCGCGATGTGCTGCGCGACAACCGCCTGCGGCGGGCGTCGGAGATTCCGGTGGCTGTCGGATCGTTTTCGCGTTGACAGTCGCCGGAGACGGGCTCGCTCAGTGCGCCGGCACCAGGAAGTCCTGGCTGATGCGCCCGCCCAGCTCGTTGACGCGGTCAAGGAACTGCGTGAGGTAAGCGTGCAG
Source organism: Variovorax sp. EBFNA2 (assembly GCF_033802765.1). Taxonomy (NCBI): domain Bacteria; kingdom Pseudomonadati; phylum Pseudomonadota; class Betaproteobacteria; order Burkholderiales; family Comamonadaceae; genus Variovorax; species Variovorax sp. EBFNA2. The sequence continues at coordinate 2,460,621 of NZ_CP138496.1, read as the reverse complement.
CCCGGTCGCGAGGATCTCGTCGACCCGCGCGTACTGCAGATCAGCCAGCAGCTTGCCGGCACGGCGTTGGGTTTCGGCGCTCTGCTCGTTCTGCACCTTCGCGAGGTTGGCGACCACCTCGGCCAGGCTCGCGTGCAGCGAGCGCGGCATGTCGGCGCGAAGAATGAGCAACTCGGCCACGCGCTCGGGCTTGATCACGTCGCGGTACACCTTGCGGTAGACCTCGAAGGCCGAGACGCTGCGCAGGATGGCGCTCCAGTGATAGAAGTCGTACTCCTGGTCTTCCTCGGTGGCGGCACCGAAGAATTCGCTGTTGAGCGCGTGGAACTTCACGTCGACCAGGCGCGCCGTGTTGTCGGCACGCTCCAAAAAGGTGCCTAGGCGCGAGAAGTAGAACGCCTCATCCTGGAGCATGGTGCCCAGCGTGACGCCGCGCGACAGGTGCGAGCGGAACTTGACCCACTCGAAGAACTGACCCGGGTCGCGCTCGAAATCACCCGCGCGCAGCATGCGGTTCACTTCGAGCCAGGTGGTGTTCTGCGTTTCCCAGGCCTCGGTGGTGAGCGCGCCGCGCACGGCACGGGCGTTCTCGCGGGCGGCCTTCAGGCAGGAGACGATCGACGACGGATTGCTCTCGTCCTTGACCATGAACTCCATGACCTCGTTGGGTGCGATGTGGTCGTACTTGTCGTTGTACAGCGGCAGCAGCTCGCTGATGGACAGCACGCCCTGCCAGCCGTACTTGGCGACCTCGGCCGACTGCGGCAGCAGCGAAGTCTGGTAGTTGACGTCGAGCATGCGCGCCGTGTTTTCGGCACGCTCGGTGTAGCGCGACATCCAGTAGAGGTGGTCTGCGGTGCGGGACAGCATCGTTTGTGCTCCTACTGCGATTGGCTTTGCGACTGCGTGGCCGTCTTCGGCTTGGCCGTGCGGTCCGCTTCGAGAATCCAGGTGTCCTTGGTGCCGCCGCCCTGCGACGAGTTGACCACCAGCGACCCCTCCTTGAGCGCCACGCGCGTGAGGCCGCCGGGCACCATCTGCACCTCGCTGCCCGAGAGCACGAAGGGGCGCAGGTCGATGTGGCGCGGCGCGATGCCGGCGTCGACGAAGGTCGGCGAGGTCGACAGGCTCAGCGTGGGCTGGGCGATGTAGCCGTCCGGCTTGGCGATGACGGCCTTCTTGAAGTCTTCGATCTCGGCCTGCGTGGCGGCCGGGCCGATGAGCATGCCGTAGCCGCCGGCGCCGTGCACCTCCTTGACGACCAGGTCCTTCATGTTGTCGAGCGTGTACTGCAGCTCGTCCTTGTTGCGGCACATGTAGGTCGGCACGTTCTTCAAAATCGGCTTCTCGCCGAGGTAGAACTCGATCATCTTCGGCACGTACGGGTAGATCGACTTGTCGTCGGCCACGCCGGTGCCCACGGCATTGCAGATGACGACGTTGCCCGCGCGGTAGGCGCGCATGAGGCCCGCGCAGCCGAGGGTGGAGGTCGGGCGGAACACGTCGGGGTCGAGAAAGTCGTCGTCGACGCGGCGGTAGATCACGTCGACCCGCAGCGGGCCGCGCGTGGTGCGCATGTAGACGAAGTCGTCCTTGACGAACAGGTCTTGGCCTTCGACCAGTTCCACGCCCATCTGCTGGGCCAGGAAGGCGTGCTCGAAGTAGGCGCTGTTGTACATGCCGGGCGTGAGCACCACCACCGTGGGCTCGGCCGTGGCCGGCGGCGCGCTGGCGCGCAGCGTTTCGAGCAGCAGGTCGGGGTAGTGGGCGACCGGCGCGATGCGGTTCTGGTTGAACAGCTCGGGGAAGAGCCGCATCATCATCTTGCGGTTTTCGAGCATGTAGCTCACGCCGCTGGGCACGCGCAGGTTGTCTTCGAGCACGTAGTACTCGCCGTTGCCCTGGGCGTCGGGCGCACGCACGATGTCGATGCCCGAAATGTTCGAGTAGACGTTGTGCGGCACGTTCACGCCCATCATCTCGGGGCGGAACTGGGCGTTGTTCAGGATCTGCTCGGCCGGGATGATGCCGGCCTTGATGATGTCCTGGTCGTGGTAGACGTCGTACAGGAAGCGGTTGAGCGCCGTGACGCGCTGCACCAGCCCCTTTTCCATGCTCTCCCACTCGTGGGAGGGAATGATCCGGGGCAGCAGGTCGAACGGGATCAACCGCTCGGTGCCGGAGCCGTCCTCGTCCTTGGCGCCGTACACCGCGAAGGTGATGCCGACCCGGCGAAAAATCATTTCCGCCTCTTCTCGCCGCGCTCGCATCACCTCACCGGGTTGCTTCGCAAGCCATTGGTCGTAGCGCTTGTAGTGTTGCCGGATTGCAGCGCCCGCATAGGGGAGCTGCTCATACATCTCGTCGAATTTGTGCATGGAACGACCAATCTCCTTGAGCCATAGCTTAGCAAGTTCAAGGCCAGTAGAAGCCCTAGGTTTGAACGCGATGCGAGGGCCTTTGGTGTTTCGGACCCGCCTTCACGATTTCAGGGCATGCGGTGGCGCCAGTAACGCAGGTCGAGCGCGCGTTCACAGCTCACCTCGGCCGGCGTCGCGCTTGCCCAATGGGCGGCACCGCAGCGCGGGCTGTCGATCACCCGCACGCCGCGCTCGACGTAGCGCGCCACCACCTCGGGCGCCGGGTGGCCGAAGCGGCTGCGGTAGCCGGCCTGGACCAGCGCGATGCGCGGGCGCACGGTGTCGAGCAATGCCTCGCTCGACGAAGTCTTGCTGCCGTGGTGAGGCACCAGCAGCACATCGGCCTGCAGCCCCGGCGTGCGCGCCACCAGCGCGGCCTCCTGCAGCCGCTCGATGTCGCCGGCCAGCAGCGCCGTGGCGCGGCCATTGCCGATGCGCAGCACGCACGACACGGCATTGGGCCGCGTGAAGCTACGGTAGTCGCTGTCATAGGGAAACAGCAGCTCGAAATCGACGCCATCCCAGGTCCAGCGCTGGCCGGCCTCGCATCGGCGCGCGGGGCGCAGCGCCTGCAGCGGATGCCCGGCCTCGATAGAGCTCAGCAGCGCGGCTTGCGGCTGCATGGCGAGCACGGCGGGCGCACCGCCCGTGTGGTCGATGTCGCGGTGACTCAGCAGGAGCATGTCGAGCCGTTCGCCCCGCGCGCGCAGCAAAGGCACGAGCACGCGGTGGCCCGCATCGCTGTCGAGCCCGTAGCGCGGGCCGGCGTCGTACAGCAGGCTGTGCGTGGCGGTGCGCACGAGCACCGCGTTGCCCTGCCCGATGTCGGCGGCGAGCAGGTCGAACTCGCCTGCGGCGGGCCGCGCCGGCTGCCACAGCAGCACCGGCAACAGCAGCGGCAGGCCGAGGGCGCGCATCGACCACGGCAGGCGCATCGCCAGCAGCACACCGCCCGCCACACCCCCTGCGGCCAGCCACGGCGGTGGCGCGGCCATCGACAGCGTGGCGAACGGCAGGCCGGCGAACGCCTGCAGCAGCAAGGCGAACAACTTCACCGCGCCGGCCGCCACGTCCCACAGCGGCGGCACCACCACGCCGAGCATCGCCAGCGGCGTGATCACCAGCGTCACCCACGGGATTGCGATCGCATTGGCCACGAGCCCGACGGCCGACACCTGCTGGAACAGCAGCAGGCTCAGCGGCGCGAGCGCCAGTGTGATGGTCCATTGCTCGCGGAAGAAGCGACGCAGCCGCGTGAGCGCCCCCATCTTGCCCTCGCCCGGCACGGCCGTCGCAGAGGCGAACAGCACCGCCACCGCCACGAAGCTGAGCCAGAAGCCGGCCTGCAGCAGCGCCCACGGGTCGGCCGCCACCACGACCGCGGCCGTGAGCAGCCAGACATGCGGCCACGGCCAGCGCCGACCGGTGAGGCGCAGCAGCGCCACGGCCGCGAGCATCCAGACCGTGCGCTGCGAGGGCACGCCCCAACCGCTGAAGAGCGCATAGAGCGCGGCCAGCAGCACACCGCCCGCGAGTGCGGCCTGCTGCGCAGGCAGCCACAGCATGAGCCGGCTACTGCGTCGCCAGAGCGCACCGACGACATGCGCCGCGAACCACGCGAACAAGGTGATGTGCAGGCCCGAGATCGACATCAGGTGCGCCACGCCAGTGGCGCGGAACACGTCCCAGTCGGCGCGGTCGATGGCGCCCTGGTCGCCTGTGACCAGCGCGGCGATCACGCCGGCCTGCCGCCGGTCGTCCACGCGGGTGAAGACGTCATCGCGCACGGCCTCACGTGCCCGCTCGATCGGGTGCAGCCACGTGACGCCCAGCAGCTGCGGCGCGGGTTCGCGTGCGCCGACGCGCACATGGCCCTGGGCATGCACGCCCTGCTCCCACGCCCAGAGTTCGCTGTCGAAACCGTGCGGGTTGAGATTGCCGTGTGGCGCGCGCAGGCGCACGGTCAGTTGCCAGCGCTGGCCGGCGTGCACTTCGCCCACCGTGCGCGCGGTGGACGCGCGCCGCTCGACGGGCTGCTCCCACACGCCGCTGTGCTCGCCGTACCAGGCGAGCGCGATGCGTGAGGGCACCGTCGGTGGCGCAGCTCCGTGTGAGGCCTCGGCCCATTGCGCCGTCTCCACATCGAAACGGAAGCGTGTTCCGATCTCGCTGTGCTGCGGCATCTGCGAGACCACGCCCGTAAGCCGCAGGTCGCGCCCTTCGAGCTGCGGGCTCAGCGCGCCATTCGCATAGGCCGTCGCGCGCCATCCGGCCAGGCCCGCACCGGCCATCGTGCCGCAGGCCAGCGACAGCATCAGCACGATCAGCCGACGCCCACGCCACCGCCACAAGAGCCATCCACCGCCGAGCCCCACGAGCAGCAACGCGGCGTAAACGCCTGCGTGCCACAGCTGCGGCTGGCGCAGCTGCAAGGCCGCGCCGAGCAGCGTGCCGCCGAGCGCAGCAAAGGCCCCCGCCCCACCCGCGACCGCGCCGGACGCACGCCGCGACCGATCTCCAGACACCTCTGAAACCATGATGCAAACCCTCCCCCAATCCACGCTCGATGGCGCGTTAATTGCTTGGCAACTGGGCTAGTATGCGTCTCACCAGAGACATCTTTTCGATGCAACCTCGCTGCACTGCACGCCCCTACGCATGTCCATTCACGCCGCACTCCACCACGTCACCCACTACACATACGACCGCCTGGTGCAGTTGGGCCCGCAAGTCGTGCGACTGCGCCCCGCGCCCCATTGCCGCAGCAATGTGATCTCGTATTCGCTGCGGGTCGAACCGGCCGAGCACTTCGTCAACTGGATGCAGGACCCGTTCGCCAACTACCAGGCGCGGCTCGTGTTCCCCGAGAAAACGCGCGAGTTCAAGGTCACGGTCGACCTCGTGGTCGAGATGGCGGTCTACAACCCTTTCGACTTCTTTCTCGAGCCGCAGGCCGAGAACTTCCCGTTCAAGTACACGGCCTCGCAGGCCGAAGAGCTGGCGCCCTACCTCGTGGCCGACCCGGTCACGCCGCTGCTGGAGGCCTACCTCGACAAGGTCGATCGCAAGGAGCAGCGCACCATCGACTTCCTGGTCGGCCTGAACCAGCAGGTGCAGCAGGACGTCAACTACCTCATCCGCATGGAGCCCGGCGTGCAGACGCCGGAAGAAACGCTCACCAACGGCAGCGGCTCGTGCCGCGACTCGGGCTGGCTGCTGGTGCAGCTGCTGCGCCACATGGGCTTGGCCGCGCGCTTCGTCTCGGGCTACCTGATCCAGCTCACGCCCGACGTGAAGGCGCTCGACGGTCCGAGCGGCACCACGGTCGACTTCACCGACCTGCACGCGTGGTGCGAGGTGTTCCTGCCGGGCGCCGGCTGGATCGGCCTGGACGCCACCTCGGGCCTCATGGCCGGCGAAGGCCACATTCCGCTGGCCTGCACGCCCTCGCCGTCGAGCGCCGCGCCCATCGAGGGCGGCGTCGACGAATCTGAGGTCGAGTTCAGCCACGAGATGAAGGTCACGCGCATCTACGAATCGCCGCGCGTCACCAAGCCCTACACCGAAGAGCAATGGGCCGAAGTGCTCGCGCTCGGCGACGCGGTCGATGCGCGCCTCGTGGCCGGCGACGTGCGCCTCACGATGGGCGGCGAGCCCACCTACGTGGCCACCAGCGACCGCGACGCGCCCGAATGGAACACCGACGCGCTCGGCCCCACCAAGCGCGGCTACGCCACCGAGCTCGTGCACAAGCTGCGCGCCGAGTACGGCCAGGGCGGCTTCCTGCATTTCGGCCAGGGCAAGTGGTACCCGGGCGAGCAGCTGCCGCGCTGGGCGCTGTCGATCTTCTGGCGCGCCGACGGCCAGACGCTGTGGCACGACCCCGAGCTGTTCGCCGACGAGCGCGTACCCACGCACTACACGAGCGAAGACGCGCGCCGCTTCACCACCGTGCTGGCGCACAAGCTGGGCCTCACCGAGCGCTACATGCAGCCCGGCTACGAAGACACCTACTACTACCTCTGGCGCGAACGCCGTCTGCCGGTGAACGTCGACCCCTTCGACTCCAAGCTCGACGACGAACTCGAACGCGTGCGCCTGCGTCGCGTCTTCACGCAGAAGCTCGACGCGGTCATCGGCTACATGCTGCCCATCGAACCCGGCAACGCGAACAGCGACACACCCGCCCTCGCCGGCCCCGGCTGGAAGACCGGCCCCTGGTTCCTGCGCGACGACCGCCTGTTCCTGATTCCGGGCGACTCGCCCATGGGCTACCGCCTGCCGCTCGACTCGCAGCCGTGGGCCAGCAAGGGCGACTACCCGTACCTCATCGAGCGCGACCCGACCGCGCCGCGCGGCGCCTTGCCGAGCGCGTCCGACTACCGCGCGCGCTATGCCACTGCCACGACGGCGGCCGGCGCCGAGCTGGGCGACGTGCCCTACACCTTCGGCACACCGCCCGTGGTGGCCGCGTCGCTGCGCATGCAGAGCCCGGGCGATGCGGCACAAGGCGATGCAGCAGCAGCAACGGCCGCTGATGCCCCGAGTGCCTCCGCCACACCCGCCACGCGCCAACCATTGCGCGGCGAATCGGCCCACTGGGTCACGCGCACCGCGCTGTGCGTCGAGGTGCGCGACCCGCGCCGCGCCAACGGCCCCGCGGCCGAGAAGAAGGGCAGCGCCTCGGGCGTGCTCTACGTCTTCATGCCGCCGCTCGCGCGCCTGGAGGACTACCTCGACCTCGTCGCTGCCATCGAAGCCACCGCGAAACAGCTCGGCGTGCGCATCGTGATGGAAGGCTATCCGCCGCCGCGCGATCCGCGCCTGAAGATGCTGGCCGTGACGCCCGACCCGGGCGTGATCGAAGTCAACATCCACCCGGCCCACAACTGGAAGGAACTGGTCGACCACACCGAGTTTCTCTACAACGCCGCGTTCGAAACGCGCCTGTCGGCCGAGAAATTCATGACCGACGGCCGCCACACCGGCACCGGCGGCGGCAACCACTTCGTGATGGGCGGCGCCACGCCCGCCGACAGCCCTTTCCTGCGCCGGCCCGAGCTGCTGGCCAGCCTGCTGCTGTACTGGCACAACCACCCGTCGCTGAGCTACCTGTTCTCGGGCATGTTCATCGGCCCGACGAGCCAGGCGCCGCGCGTCGACGAGGCGCGCAACGACCAGGTCTACGAACTCGAAATTGCGCTGAAAGAAATCGCCAAGAACCGCGAGATCTACGGCCAGAACATGCCCGCATGGCTGGTCGACCGCACGCTGCGCAACATCCTGATCGACGTGTCGGGCAACACGCACCGCAGCGAGTTCTGCATCGACAAGCTCTACTCGCCCGACTCCAGCACCGGCCGCCTCGGCCTGCTGGAACTGCGCGCGTTCGAAATGCCGCCGCATGCCCGCATGAGCATCGCGCAGCAACTGCTCATTCGCGCCCTCGTGGCGCGCTTCTGGGACGCGCCCTACGAGGCGCCCGTCACCCGCTGGGGCACCGAGCTGCACGACCGCTTCCTGCTGCCGACCTTCGTCAAGATGGACTTCGACGACGTCATCAGCGAGATGCGCCAGGCCGGCTTTGCCTTCGATGCCGACTGGTTCGCGCCGCACTTCGAGTTCCGCTTCCCGCTCGTGGGCCAGATGCAATCGATGGGCGTGGAGCTGTCGCTGCGCAACGCGCTCGAACCGTGGCATGTGATGGGCGAGGAAGGCTCGGCCGGCGGCACGGTGCGCTATGTCGATTCGTCGCTGGAGCGCATCGAGGTGCGCGTGACCGGCCTGAACGAAAGCCGCCACGTCGTCACCGTCAACGGCAAGGTGCTGCCGCTGCAGCCCACGGGCGTCACCGGCGAGTTCGTGGCCGGCGTGCGCTACAAGGCCTGGAACCCGCCTTCGGCGCTGCACCCGAGCATCCCGGCCCACGCACCGCTGACCTTCGACCTCGTCGACACCTGGATGAAGCGCTCGTTGGGCGGCTGCCAGTACTTCGTCGCCCACCCGGGCGGGCTCAACTACGACTCCTTCCCGGTCAACGCCTACGAAGCCGAAAGCCGTCGCCACTCGCGCTTCACACGCATGGGCCACACGCCGGGCCTGCTGCGCACGCCGCCGGCCACGATCGACCTGCCGGGCAGCCGGGAGTTTCCGTTCACGCTGGACCTGCGGCGCTGATTGAAGATTGAAGTGGACTCTGGTCGCACGCAGCGCTCATTTCTTGCTGCGCGCGTTCAGGGTCTTCTTCTTTTCGGAGTTCAACGTCGCCACACCTTGCTCGGTGAACACGTAGAGCGCCCTTCATCGGCCGCCGCGGCCGATGTTTGTGGTCACAGTTTGTGACCACAAAGCCTCCCACTCCTACGCCGAGAGTTGAGACATGAAGGCGGCTGGGAAGCACATGGACCTTCAACGCCTTCATTTCGCCTCGCCGGACCGCTCGCAGGGCCCCGGTGACGGTGATGTGACAATCTCCCCCCTGTGGAACCCCTGAACGAATCCCTGTTCGACGCCCAGGCCCCGGAGCATCCGGCGGCGCTGGCGTCTTCGCTCGCGCCGGCGGCCCTGCCCGGGCATTTCGACGAATTGCGGGGAGAGGCGACGCCTGCGGTGCCCTCGCGGCCCCTGCCGGGCGCGGCCCCGGCGCCCGCCGCGGCACCGCTGCTGTACGACGCCGCCGCGGAACGACCGGCTCCGTCGCAATCGCAATCGCAGTCGTCCTCCCAGTCACAGTCGCAAGGACAGGAGTCCTCCCCTTCCAGCGACCAGCCCCCCCTCACCCCCGCCTGGAACGCCTTCTTCGAACAGCTCGGCCCCGGCGGCTTCAACGACCTGCCGCGGCGTGCGGTCAGCCTCGAGCGGCAGATCCGTGACAACGGCGTCACCTATAACGTGTACGCCGACGCCAACGGACCGCAGCGGCCGTGGTCGCTCGACCTGTTCCCGTTGATCGTCTCGCCCGAGAGCTGGGCGCAGATCGAGGACGGCGTACAGCAGCGCGTGCGCGTGCTCGACCGCGTGATGGCCGACGCCTACGGCCCGCAGCAGTTGCTCGCCGAAGGCCTGCTGCCGCCGGCGCTGGTGCGCGGCCACCCGGGCTACCTGCGCGCGCTGCATGGCGTGAAGCCGGCGGGCGACACCTGGCTGCACATCGCCGCCTTCGACCTCGCACGCGGCCCCGACGGCAACTGGTGGGTGGTCTCGCAGCGCACGCAGGCGCCTTCAGGCCTGGGCTACCTGCTGGAGAACCGCCTGGCGATCACGCGGCAGTTTCCGCAGGCCTTCGAGGCGCTGCACGTGCAGCGGCTGGCCGCCACCTACAGCGCCATGATGGAAGGCCTGCAGCGCATGTGCCCCTCGGGCTCGCCGCCGCACATCGCGCTGCTCACGCCCGGCCCGTACAACGAGACCTACTTCGAGCACGCCTACCTGGCGCGCTACCTCGGCCTGACGCTGGTCGAGGGCAGCGACCTCACGGTGCGCGACCAGCGCGTGTACCTGAAAACGCTGCAGGGCCTGCGCCCGGTGCACGGCCTCATCAAGCGGCTCGACGACCAGTTCCTCGACCCGCTGGAGCTGCGCCCCGACTCCACGCTCGGGGTGCCGGGCCTGCTGCAGGCGATACGCGCGGGCAACCTGCTGGTGGCCAACATGCCGGGCTCGGCCTTTCTTGAGTCGCCCGCGCTGCTCGGCTTCTTGCCGGGGCTGGCGCTGCGGCTCATCGGCGAGAAGCTCAAGCTGCCGGCGCTGCCGACCTGGTGGTGCGGCGAACGCGCCTCGCTCGAGGCCGTGCTGCCGCAGCTCGGCGAGAGCGCCATCAAGCCGACCTACCCCGGCTTCGAGGGACGCTCCAGCTTCGACGCCGTGTTCGGCAGCCAGCTCAGCCGCCGCGAAATCGATGAATGGGCCGGCCGCATCGTGCGCGAGGGCGACGTCCACACGGTGCAGGGCTACCTGCCGCTGTCGCAGATGCCGACCTGGGCCAGCGACCTCGGCCCCGGCCACATCGCGCCGCGCGCGCTGATGCTGCGCGTGTTCGCAGTGAGCGACGGCCCGCAGTCGTGGCGCGTGCTGCCCGGCGGGCTGGCGCGCCTCGCGGGACCCGACGCACAGATCGCTTCGATGCAGCGCGGCGGCAGCAGTGCCGACGTCTGGGTGCAGACGCACGGCGAGGTCGACCGCACCACGCTGCTGCAACCGCACGCCACGCCGGCTTCGCTCGCGCGGCACCGCGCGCCGGTCACCAGCCGCGCGGCCGAGAACATGTTCTGGCTCGGCCGCTACACCGAGCGCGCCGAGAACGCGGTGCGGCTGGCGCGGCTTACGCTCAATCTGCTGGGCAGCGAAGACCTGTCGTCGCGCCCGCTGCTCGAATGGCTGCACCGCATGGCGGTGCGCAATGCGCTCGTGCCGGCCGAGGCGCCGAGCGCACCGCAATCGCGCCGCGTCTTCGAGCGCGCACTCATCGCCGAGCTGGGCGATGTCGACCACGGCGGCAGCGTGGGCTACAGCCTGCGCAGCATCCGGCAGGCCGCGGCGGCCGTGCGCGAACGGCTGTCGCAGGACAACTGGAACCAGATCGTGCGCGCCGAAAGCGACTTCCTGCGGCGCGCGGCCGAGCAGGCCGGCGAAGGCAGCTTTGCGGCCGGCGCCGCCCTGCGCGCGCTCGAATCCGCCAGCACCGCATTGGCCGCCATGACCGGCGCGCAGACCGACCGCATGACGCGCGACGACGCCTGGCGGCTGCTGTCGATCGGCCGCCACATCGAACGGCTGGCCTTTTTGTCGAGCGCGCTCGAGGCCGGCTTTGCCAACGGCGCCGTGCACGAGGTGAGCGGCTTCGAGGCCATGGTGGCGCTGTTCGACAGCACCATCACCTTCCACGCGCGCTACCAGCAGCGCCGCGACGTCGCCACGCTGGTCGACCTGCTGGTGCTCGATGCCGAGAACCCGCGCTCGCTGGCCTGGGTCACGCAGACGCTGCGCGGGCGCATCGCGCGGCTCGCGGGCAGCGCGCCGGGCAAGCTCACGGCCCTGTCGTACGAGCTGCCCGACCCCGCCACCTGGACGCTCGAACACCTGTGCGCAGCCGGCCCCGGCGCCGACTACCCCGCGCTGGTGCAGCTGCTCGCCACCTGCGAGACCGCGGCGTACCACGTCTCGGACGCCATCGGCACGCGGTACTTCACGCTCACGTCGGAATCGCTGCGTTCCGTCGGGGCCTGATCTCATAACTAGACAACGATATTTCGAAGGAGGCATTTCCATGCCATGCATCGCCCTCAACCGCCGTCTCACACTGACCGCCGCCAGCCTGCTGGTCGGCCTTGCACTCGCCGGTTGCGGCAAGCAGGAACCCGCCGCGCCCTCGGCCGCTTCCACGCCGCCGCCCGCTGCCGCACCGCGCGTGCTGGTCGTCGGCACCGACGCGGCCTACACGCCCTTCGAATCGCAGAACGAAAAGGGCGAGGTCGTGGGCTTCGACATCGACGTGGTGAAGGCCGTCGCGCAGAAGGCCGGCATCGAGGTGAAGTTCGTCAACACGCCGTGGGAAGGCATCTTCAACACGCTCGACCTGGGCGACCGCGACCTGCTGGTGTCGGCCATCACGATCACGCCCGAGCGCCGCCAGACGATGGACTTCTCGCAGCCCTACTTCGAGGCCCGCCAGCTCATCGCCGTGAAAAGCGATTCGACCGTCACGAAGTTCGACGACATCAAGAAGCTCAAGGTCGGCGTGCAGAACGGCACCACCGGCGACGAGGTGGTGGGCAAGCTGCTCGGCAAGTCGAGCACCGACATCAAGCGCTTCGAGTCGACGCCGCTGGCGCTCAAGGAACTCGAAGCCGGCGGCGTGCAGGCCGTGGTGGCCGACAACGGCGTGGTCGCGCACTACCTGGCCAACAACCCGGGCGGCGGCTTCAAGACCGTGAGCGACGCCGGCTTCTCGGCCGAGCAGTACGGCATCGCCGTGAAGAAGGGCAACGCCGAGCTGCTCGCGAAGATCGACAAGGGCCTGGCCGACATCAAGGCCGACGGCACCTACGCCAAGATCTACGCCGCGCACTTCGGCGCCGAGTCCAAGTAAACAGCGAGCCGCGCGATGCTGCTGCACGTCACCCACGAAACGCGCTACGCGTACGCGCCGGCGGTCGAGACGGCGCAGCACCTGGCGCACCTGCGCCCCCTGGCCACCGCGTCGCAGGAACTCGTGAGCCACGAGCTCACGATCGACCCCGCACCCGCGCAGCACACCGAAGTGCCCGACCTGTACGGCAACACGCGCGCCTTCTTTGCACTCGAGGCCACGCACGACCACCTCATCGTCACGGCCGAGAGCGTCGTGAAAACCTCGGAGCCCGTGCTCTCGCCCGCCGTGGCGCGCGAGCTGCCCTGGGAGACCGTGCGCGAGCGCTTCCGCTTTCGCAAGGACGCACCGTTCGACCCCGCCTCGGAGTTCGTGTTTCCCTCGCCGTACGTGCCACGCCACGACGACTTCGTGGCCTACGCGCGCGCCAGCTTCGTGCCCGAGCGTCCCACCTTCGACGTGGCGATGGACCTCACCGAGCGCATGTACCGCGACTTCGCCTACGACGCCGACAGCACCGAGATCAACACCCCCGCCGTCGAAGCCTTGGCGCAGCGCAAGGGCGTGTGCCAGGACTTCGCGCACATCCTCATCGCGTGCTTTCGCGCCATGGGCCTGCCGGCGCGCTACGTGAGCGGCTACCTGCTCACGCAGCCCCCGCCGGGCCAGCCGCGCCTGGTCGGCGCCGACGCCTCGCATGCGTGGGTGTCGGTGTATTTGCCCGGCGAGGGCGAAGGCCCCGAGAGCATGGGTGGCTGGGCCGACTTCGACCCCACCAACGGCCGCCAGCCCGGCGAGGACTACGTCACGCTCGCCATCGGGCGCGACTACTCCGACGTCTCGCCGATGCGCGGCGTACTGCATGGCGGTGCGCGCCACACGCTGCATGTCGGCGTGACCGTGCAACCCGTGGGGGAAGTGATCGCGTTGCCGCAGTCGCCGGCGCAAACGCAGACACAATCACATCTGTCACCGTTATCCCCAGATCAGGAGTCTCCATGAGCGTTTACGACAAGCTTTCCAGCCTCGGTATCACCCTGCCCCCGGTCGCCGTCCCCGCGGCCGCCTACCTGCCCTTCGTGCAGACCGGCAACCTCGTGTTCCTCTCGGGCCACATCGCCAAGAAGGACGGCAAGCCGTGGGTGGGCCAGCTCGGCGCCAACATCACCACCGAAGAAGGCAAGCTGGCCGCACGCGCCATCGCCATCGACCTGCTCGGCACGCTGCACGCCGCCGTGGGCGACCTCAACAAGATCAAGCGCATCGTCAAGCTGATGAGCCTCGTGAACTCGGTCGGCACCTTCACCGAACAGCACCTCGTGACCAACGGCGCGAGCGAGTTCTTCGCCGAAGTGTTCGGCGCCGAAAAGGGCGCGCATGCACGCAGCGCCTTCGGCGTGGCACAGGTCCCGATGGGCGCCTGCGTCGAGATCGACCTGATCGCCGAGATCAGCTGATCCTTCCTTCGGGCGGCGCCGTTCCTGGTGAACAGGCCGTCCGCCGCTGCCAGCCATTGGCAGCGTCACCGGACGCGGGCGCACCCCAAGGTCGCCGCCCCTCCGGCCCCCGATATCCCCCTGCGCTCACGCCGAAGCATCCGCTTCATGGCCTCGTGCGTCGCGCGCGGCAATCGGACATTTCCGGCCGACGCTACGGGGAACCCTGCTGCTCGCAAACCCTCGGGCGCGGGGTGCCCGGCGCAGGCCGCGTCCTATCATGCAGCGCGCCACCGCCCACGCCATGACCGACCCCGCACCCGAGCGCCAGCCGGACATTCCCTTCGACGCCATCGTCGAACAGATGGTTGCGGGCATCTACGTGATCCAGGACGACCGCTTCGTGTACTGCAACGCGACCTGGGCCGGCATTGCGGGCTACACGGCCGAAGAAGCGACCGGCATGTCGCTCGCGCAGATCGTGCCGCCCGACTTCCTCGAGGTGGTGCGCTCGCGCATCAGCGCCCGGCTGGCGGGGCTGCCGCCGAGCATGCACTTCATCACGCGCGGCCTGCACCGCGACGGCCGCGTGCGCTTTGTCGAAGTGCACGGCTCGCGCATCACCTACCGCGGCCGCCCGGCCGTGATGGGCGTGGGCGTCGACGTGACCGACCGCGTGCGCCACGAGGAAGAACGCCAGCGCTCGCGCGAGCAGCTGCAGGCCCTGGCCGCCTACACCGCCAACAAGCTTGAGGAGCAACGGCTGGCGCTGTCGCGCGACGTGCACGACGTGCTCGGCGGCATGCTGACCTCGATCAAGATGGACGCCACGCGCATCCAGCGCCGCGCCGACAACCCCGAGGTGCAGGCGCTCACGCAGGGCCTGATCGCGCTCACGCAGCAGGCCATCGACACGGTCAAGCAGATCTCCGAGGCGCTGCGCCCCAGCGCGCTCGACCACCTCGATCTGTCGGTGGCGCTCGCGAACGAACTGCAGGCTTTCACGCGGCGCTCGGGCGTGCCGCATTCGCTGGACGCCGACGCACCCGCGCTGCGGCTCGCGCCCAGGCACGCGACAGCGGTCTATCGCATCTTCCAGGAAGGCCTGACCAATATCTCGCGCCACTCCAAAGCACAGCACGTCGATGTGCGCTTGCGCGTGGAAGCCGAGCGCCTGCAACTCGTGCTGCACGACGACGGCCGCGGCTTCGACACCGACGCGCCCGAGGGCAGCGCGCTCGGCCTCTTGAGCATGCGCGAGCGCGCACGCGAGATCGGCGGCGAGCTGCACATCCGCTCGGCGCCCGGCGCGGGCACACGGCTCGCACTGAGCGTGCCGCTGCACCCGGAGAGCGGCACCGCATGATCGACATCCTGATGGTCGACGACCACACGATCTTCCGCTCGGGCCTGCAGCGCCTGCTGCTCGACGAGACCGACCTGCGCACCACGGCCGAGGCCGGCAACGGCGCCGAGGCGCTCGAGCTCGTGCGTCAGCGCCGCTTCGACGTGGTGCTGCTCGACATCAACATGGAGGGCCGCAACGGCCTGGAAGTGCTGGCCTCGATGCGCGCGGCGCAGCCCGCGCTGCCGGTGCTCATGCTGTCGATGTACGCCGAGGAACAGTACGCGCTGGTCGCCATCCAGGCCGGCGCACGCGGCTACATCGCGAAAGATGCAGAGCCCGCCGAGCTGGTGCGCGCGATCCGCTGCGTGGCGGCCGGCGGCCAGTACCTCAGCGCGCGCGCCGCCTCGCAGGTGAGCGGCCAGCTCGAAGGCCGCGACGACCGCCCCGCGCACCAGCGGCTCACGGTGCGCGAGCACCAGATCATGTTGATGATGCTCAAGGGCATCTCGCTCACGGCCATCGGCGACGAGATGCTCATCAGCGTGAAGACCGTGAGCACGCACCGCAGCAACATCCTCGACAAGCTGGGCGTGGCCAGCACGGCGGAGCTGGTGCTCTATGCCGTGCGGCACGGGATCATCCAGTAGGCGTTGCAGGTTTTTTCACGGCGTGCGCACCTTCCGCGCCGCACGAAACCGGCGCGATCCCTTCGCGAGACACCGCAGAACCGGCTTTGCCGGGCTGCAGGTGTCGCCCCCGGTAGGGGGTTGGAGAAGCGACACGAAGTGCGCGAAGCCTGGGGGCGAGCTCTACCGGGTACCGTTGCGCAGCGGATCGACCGAATCGGGCAGCGCATTGAAATCGATCTGCTGGAACAGGAACTCGCGTTGCTGCGGCGACAGCAGCGAGTAACGCGGCCAGAAGAACAGGTAGTCGTCGGCCGACATGCGCGGCTGGTTGTCGAAGACCATCCGCTTGCTGCACAGCAGGCACACGAAGTTGGTCCAGTTGTTCCAGGTCGTCTGGCCGTCGAACATGCGGCTCGGTGCGCCGTAGCGGGCAAAGCTCGCCGTGTGGCCGATGAACTTGTCCGACAGCGCCTTGCGGCTGCTCGCGTTCGCGCTGCTCCACGCAAAGCGCATGAAGTTCGGCTCGTCGGTCACGAAGTTGCCGAACAGCGCGGCCACGTCGATGCCGTGGAATGCGCCGAAGGTGTCCTTCCAGGGTTGCGGCGTGTCGTCCCAGTTGTAGTTGTAGCGGTAGATGTCGCCGTTCTGCAGGCGCAGCACGCGGATCACGTTGTCGATCACGTTGTCCAGCGCGTAGCTGATCACTTCATGCGTCTGCGTGTAGATCGGCTGGAACTCAGGCTTGATCAGCTGGTTGAAAGTGACGCTGCCGGGCGCCGCGTAGTTGCTCAGGTTCCAGAGCTCCTGCTGCGAAGGCTGGCCCATGCCGAACAGGAAGGCGAAGTACGAGCCCTCGTCATGCGTGGAGCCGATCATCAGCGGCATCTTGTTGTAGTTGCCCGCAATCAGCCCGGGCAGGCCGCTCGCGCGGATCACGGTGCCGTCGGTGAAGTGGCCGGGCACCACGGGGCTGGGCGTGAACTTCATGATCTGCGCCGCGCTCGCGCCGCGCAGCAGCGCGGCGATGTCGGACTGGCTCATCGTAAGGCGCTGCGCCGCGGCCTGCAGCGCGGTGGAAGCGCGACCGCTGTCGACCAGCAGGCTGTCGATCAGCGAGTCGGCCGCCAGCGTGCCCACCACCGGCGGGTAGGCGTTGGGCACGCCCGACATGCACACCGCACGATGGAACTTGCCATCGGCCAGCGGCGACTGCAGCAGGCCCCAGGTGTTGATGCAGCCGGCCGACTGGCCCGCCACCGTCACCAGCCCCGGGTTGCCGCCGAACGCGCGCGCGTTGGCCTTCACCCAGTCGAGCGCGCGCACGAGGTCGAGCGTGGTGAAGTTGCCCGAGTCGTCCAGCGCGTTGCCGGTTTTCATCGCCGGGTGGTTCAGCCAGCCCAGCATGCCCATGCGGTACTGCACGGTGACCACCACCATGTTGGCCTTCTGCGCCAGGTAGGCCCCGTCGTAGGCCGGCTCGCGCGCCGAGCCCTTCGTGTTGCTGCCGCCGTGGATCCAGAAGAACACCGGCAGGTTCTCGGCGCTGGAGTTCGGGCGCCACACGTTCAGGTACAGGCAGTCTTCCGTGCCCACGGGCTGGCCGAAGGTGGCCGGATCGGGCTCGCCGAAGGGGTTGCCGACCTGCGCGCACATGCCGGCCAGCGTGGTCGCGGCGCGCGCGCCGCTCCACGGTTGCGGCGGCTGCGGGGCGCGCCAGCGCAGGCTGCCGACCGGCGGCTGCGCGAAGGGAATGCCCAGGAAGGCGTGCGTGTTGTTGGCGGCAACCTTGCCGTAGATCTGGCCGGCGTCGAGCGCGCGCGTGAGGCTCTGGTTGTAGGCGGCCAGCGCGGGCGCTGCGAGCACGGCGAGCGCCCACAGGACCGTGGTGCGAAGCAGCAGGCGAAAGAGGCCTGCGAAAGAGCGAGGGCAATGCATGGCGGTTGTCTCCTGGAGGTGGATGCGACCGGCTCTGACGACCGGGGTCATGCATCGATTCTCGTGAGCGCCCTGCGCCGCCGCCTCGGTGTCATCGGAGGGCCGCAGCAAGAATCCGCCGATTGACATCCAGCCCGCAAAGGGCCATGCAAGCGGCTCGGGCTACTTGCGCTTCCAGCTCGCGACGGTGATGAACACGCCGGTTTCCTTCGCGTCGCGCAGGCGCACGCTGTAGCGGCCCGCGCCGTCGGTGCCGTTGAAGACGACCTCGCGGCCCTCTTCGTCCAGCGTCGCGCCCTTCGCGAGTTCGCGGTAGGTGTCGACCAGCTTGGCGATCGGCTCGTAGCTGCGCAGCGTGACCTCGGCGTCGGGCAACTGCGCCTCGGGGCGCTGCGAGCGCTCGTAGGCCGTGCGCATCGGCAGGCCGGCCAGGCCCTTGGGCAGCACGATCTTGCCGGCGCTGGCCGAGCTGTTCACCTCGGCCGTCTGCACGAGCATCGGATGCAGCGACGCGGGGAAGCCCGGCGGCAACTGCGCGACGCGCCAGCCCGGCACGTTCGGCTGGCCGGTGATGTACTCGACGCGCGCGATCTTCTGCGCGGCGGCCACGTCCGCCGGATCGTCGCTCTCGGCCATGGCCGCGAGGTACGAGGGCAGCCGCTTGCTCCAGGCCACCAGCGGCGCGGCATCGGCCTGGCTGGCACCGGCGTGCTGGAAGACCGACAGCACGGTCTGCGGCAAGGGGTTGCACACCTTGGGGTCGTCGCGCTTCGCGGCCGCGCGGCAGTGGCCGTTGACCAGCCCCACCGCTTGCACGCGGCCGTCGGCGTCGATCAGCATCGCCGCGCGCTCTTCGCCGTGGCCGTTGCCGCTGACCGACGCAATGACCTGGCGGCCGTCGGGCCACACGGTGCGCGTGACGTCGAACTTCGAGCGCATGCCTTCGAGCAGCTGCTGCGCGATCAGCGTGTCGGGCTCGGTGTAGCTGCCGCGCGCGTAGCCGACGAGGCCGATCACGGCGCTGCGGATGCGCGTCTGCTCGCTCAGGCGCAGCGCGGGCGGCGGCAGCTCCGTCGTGACGGGGGCGGGCGCGGCAGCGTCTTGTGCGTGGGCGGTGAGCGCGCAGGCGAACACCAGCGACGCCAGCGCCGACTGAATCAAGGTCTTCTTCATTCGGAAATTTCCACTTCGATGTTCGTGATCGCGGGCATGTCGCGCGGGATCGTCGTGCTGACGGAGAAGCTCAGGCCGTTGCGGCTGCCGGCGATGAAGCCGTCGCCGGATTCGATGTCCTTCAGCGGCGGCGACAGCTGCTTGTAGAACGCCAGCACCTGCTCCGGCGTGTCGACGGTCTGCAGGCGCAGCACGCGCTTGGCCTTGGCGTCGCTCAGCGCGTCTTGCGCGGTGCCGTAGATCAGCGCCTTGGGGTACAGCGGCACCTGCGCGGAGAAGGCCTTGTTGGGCCGCACGATCGGGCGCGCCGTGGTGCGCGCGGCGTCCATCGTGACGTACTCGGTGGTGGCGATCTTCTCGCCCACGCCCTCGCCGCCCTGCATGCGGTCGGGAACCTGCTGGCTCCACGCGACCAGCGGTTGCGCCTTGGTGCGGTCGAAGCCGGGGCGCAGGAAGACCGAGAGCACGGCGTGCTGGTCGTCGAGGCAACCGCTCGACGACGAGTCCTTGCCGCAGCTGCGATGCACCAGTGCCGCAGCCAGCACATCGCCGCTGCGGTCGTCGACCAGCACGGCCGCGCGCTCGCCACCGTCGTAGGGCCGGCGATAAGACGAAAGCAGTCGTTGGCCGTCAGGCAGCGCCTGCTGCTTGCGGTCGGGGCGCGAGGCCAGGCCCGAGATCAGCTGCTCGGCCAGCAGGCCTTCGGGCCAGTAGTACGAGCCCGACGCCATGCCCGCGAAGCGCGTCACGGCAAGGTCGAGTGCGGGGGCCTGGGCGTCTTCCTGCGCACGCTCGTGATGCGGCACGAGGACGAGTTGGGGTGTCGCACTTTGTTGTGCGACAGCGCCGAAGGAAGAGAGAAGAAGGAAAGCGAGGAAAGCGGAACGCGGTCGAAAGTGAGGCATGAAAAAAGAAAACGAACGATGCGGCTTGCCCGATGTTTGCAGACAAGTGTGTCGTTTGATTCTAGAAGGCGTTCATTGCGGAAACCCGTGCGCCGGAGCCTCGCGGGACCGCGGCGGACTCGCGGCCAGCGTCAACAGTTCGTCGACCCCCCAGTGGTCGTCCGCGTGCCGGCCGTACCGGGCCGCGACAACGGTTCCTCGCGCGTCGATGAGCAAGTCGGCCGGCAGCCCCGTGATGCCGTTCTCCGCCTTTCTGTAGAAGCGGCCGGTCGCAAGAATCCAGCGCAGGCCGCTCCAGAAGACGCGCGGATGCAGGAACGCCAGCCGCGAGGTTTCCACGCCGAAGCGCCGGTACTGCGCCTTGGTGGGATCGGCCACGCAGTCAAATGGAAGCTGCGCTTGGTACTTGCGCATTTCCTGCGCGGACGAGTGAAAGAGCACGATCTCGCGAATGCCCGCCGCTGCCAGCTCGTCTTGCCTTTGGGCGAAGGTTCGCAGATGAAAGTTGCAGACCGGGCAGCCCGCGAACCGGCGAAACTGCAGGTGGACCCAGCGCGCGCCGGCGTCGGGCAGCTGCACGTGCTTTCCATGGATCGTTTCCAGGGTCGTGGCAGGCACCACATCGCCAGGCGAGAACTTCATCGATGCTCCTTCAGAGGGGTTGCGAAGAGGCCGGACTGCATGCGGGAAGGAGTCCGGAGATTTTTAAGTACACTGTACGTTTATTAATTTGAACGCCTTTCAGAAACGGAGTCAAGCATGGGACGTCCCGCCAAATTCACCCGTGAACAGCTCCAGCAGGCCGCACTGGCGCTGGTCGATGCGGACGGCCTCTCCGGCCTGACCATGCGTGCGCTGGCGAGCCGGCTGGAGACCGGCGCCATGACGCTCTACAACTACGTCTCGCAACGCGAGGAGCTTGAGATGCTGGTGGTCGAGGCGGTGCTGGGCAAGGTGCGCTGGGAGACCGACGGCCACCTGCCCTGGCACGAAGCACTGGAAGACATCGCGATCGCGCTGTGGCGCGTGATCCGCGACCATCCCCATGTGATTCCCCTCATCCTCACGAAGCGCAGCCGCTCGCCCGCGGTGTTCGAGGTGACCGAAGCCTTGCTGCACACGCTGGCCCAAAGCGGCCGCAGCGGCGCCCGCCTGCTCGTGGGTTTCCGTGCGGTGTCCGCGCTCATCATGGGCGCCGCACAAGCCGAACTCGCCGGGCCGCTCACGCTGCAGGCCGACGAATCGCCCGACGACACCATCGCGCGGTTCCAGGCGCTGCCGCCGGACCGGTTCCCGCACCTGATCGAGATCGCGACGGCCGCCACGGCCAGCGATGCGGAGACCGAGTTCCGGGCGAGCCTGTCGCTCCTGATCGACGGCCTGCGCGCGGATGCTGCGCCGCAAGCCTGACGCCGCGAAGGCCAAGGCGAGTGCCCCGATCCGTTCCAGCGCGCAAGAGGCATGGGACTAAAGTCCCATGACGCCTCCCGCCCCACGCGTTACCTTGCGATCGCCATCTTCGGCAACCCCACCCTCCCTGCCCACACACACCGATGAGCGCCACCCCACCCACGACGCCCGCCGACCCCGTCTTCGCCGCGCGCATGGCCGCCTTGCGACGCAACTTCCCGTTCTCGCTGCTCGGCGTGATGCTCACGGCGGGGCTGGTGGTCGTGGCGCTGTGGGGCGCTGTCGCACACGAGCAGTTGCTGGCCTGGGTCGGCGCCAACGCGGCGCTCACGGCGGCGCGCGCGTGGCAGGTGGCGCGCTACCGGCACGCCGAGCACGATGCGGGCGCGCTGCGCCGCTGGCAGCGCGGCGCCATGGTCGGTGCGGTGCTCGGCGGGTTGCTGTGGGGGCTGCCGCTCGCGGGGTGGATGCTGCAGGTCGCTCTGCCGCAGCAGATGTTCATCGTGGTGGCGATGCTCACCATGGGCACGGGCGCGATCTACGCCTACTGCATCGACCTGGGCCTGCTCTACGGCTTCCAGGTGACGTACTTCGTGCCCGCGATTGCCGCGATGGCCACGCTCGACGACGTGCTGCTGCGCGTGATGTCGGCGGCCGGCGTGCTCTACCTGTTCGTCACGCTGGCCTTCGCGCAGCGCATGTACCGCACGCAGGTCGATTCGCTCGAGCTGCGTTTTGAAAACCTCTACCTGCTGCGGCAGCTGCGCCTCGAGAAAGACGCGGCCGAGCGCAGCGATCTGGCCAAGTCGCGCTTCCTCGCGGCCGCCAGCCACGACCTGCGCCAGCCGGTGCATGCGCTGGGCCTGTTCGTAGGCGTGCTGCGCGAGCAGGCGCTGCCGGCGGCGAGCCGGCACCTGGTCGACAGCATCGGCCGCGCCGCCGCCGCGATGGGGCTGCTGTTCGAAGGCCTGCTCAACGTGTCGCGGCTCGACGCGGGCGTGGTGCGCGTGAAGGCGCGGCCGTTTGCGCTGGCGGGCCTGCTCGATCAGATCGTGCTGGAGTTCACGCCGCAGGCAGCGGGCAAGTCGCTGTCGCTGCGCTTGCGCGCGAGCGATGCCGTGGTGCACTCCGACCCCGCGCTGCTCGACCGCGTGCTGCGCAACCTGGTGGAGAACGCGATCCGCTACACGGCGCGCGGCGGCGTGCTCATCGGCTGTCGCCGTGCGGGCACCGACGCGCTGCGCATAGAGGTGTGGGACACCGGTGTCGGCATTCCGCCCACCGAACAGGAGCAGGTGTTCTGGGAGTTCCATCAGCTCGGCAACCCCGAGCGCGACCGCACCAAGGGACTGGGACTGGGCCTGGCCATCGTGCGGCGCACGGCCGCGTTGCTGGGCCATCCGCTGGCGCTGCGCTCGCGCGTCGGCCGGGGCACGGTGTTCTCGGTGACGGTGCCGCTGTCGCGTCAGGCATTGCCCGTGCCTGAGGCATCACCTCCGCCGCTGCCGGCCGACACCGGCCGCCTCGTGCTCGTGGCCGAGGACGACGGGGAAAGCCGCCACGGCCTGCAGCTGCTGCTCGAAAGCTGGGGCCTGCGCGTGATCGCGGCCGAAAGCGGCGACGAGCTGCTGGCGCTCGCCGCGCGTCAGACGGGCAAGCCGGCGCTCATCATCAGCGACTACCGCCTGCGTGCGGGCGAAACCGGCATCGACGTGGTCGACCGCCTGCACGAGGACTACAACGACGACGGCATTCCCGCGCTGATCGTGAGCGGCGACACCGATCCGCGGCGCCTGAGCGACGTGGCGGCGCGCGGCTGGCAGATGCTGCACAAGCCGGTGGACCCGGCGCAGTTGCAGGCGACGGTGTCGCAGTTGATTGCCGGCTAGCGCGGCCGCCCGAGCATCCCCGCGCGCCGCGCCGCGATCACCGCCTGCGTGCGGCTGGTCACGCCGAGCGCGCCGAAGATCGCCGAGATGTGCGCCTTGATCGTCTTCTCGCTGGTGGTCAGGCGCAGCGCGATCTCGGCGTTGCGCAGCCCTTCGCACAAGAGCTGCAGCACCTCGGACTGCCGCCCCGTGAGCGTGCTCAGCGCATCGGTCGGCGTCGACAGCACGGGCAACATGACGGCACCCGCCGGCGAGGCCTGCACCACGTTCTGCTCGCCCGCCATGACGCGGCGCAGCGCGTCCATGAGCTGCTGGCTGTCGGCCGACTTGTGCACGAAGCCCTGCGCGCCGGCGTCGAGCGCGGTGTCGATGTCCTGCGGGTCTTCCGACGCCGACAGCACCAGGATGCGCAGGCCGCTGCGCCGCCGGTGCAGCTCGGCCAGCAGGGCTGCACCGCCGAGGTCGGGCAGGTAGTAGTCGGTCATCACCGCATCGAGCCGGGGCAAGGTGGCGAGTGCTTCGAGCGCTTCGGCGCCGTTGCGGGCCGTGGCGACGGTCATCGAGGGCTCGGCCTCGCGCAGCGCGAGGAACAGGCCCTCGCGGAACATCGCATGGTCGTCGATCAGCAGGATGGTGGCGGGCATGTTCCGATTCTGGCCGCAACCTGCGCCTGGCCCACGGTTTCCCGTGGCCAACAGGGGAAACCCGCTGGGCGCGACCCCGGGGTCGCTGGCCACAATGCCGTGCACGCATCGGCGCATCGGCGCTCCCCAATATCCAACGACAAGAAGGACCAGATGCCATGGCGGAATTCGACTACGTGATCGTGGGCGGCGGCTCCGGCGGCGCGACGCTGGCCTCGCGCCTGAGCGAAGACCCGTCGGTGACGGTCTGCCTCATCGAGGCCGGCGGCGACGGCCGCGGCATTCTTGTGCGGGCGCCGGCCGCCGTGGTCGCAATGCTGCCGGGCCGCCCGCGCCTCAACAACTACGCCTACCAGACCGTGCCGCAGCCCGGCCTGAACGGGCGGCGCGGCTACCAGCCGCGCGGACGCTGCCTCGGCGGCTCGAGCGCGATCAACGCCATGCTCTACGTGCGCGGCCACCGTGAGGACTACGACGACTGGGAACGTTCAGGCTGCGCCGGCTGGGGCTTCGAGGAGGTGCTGCCGCACTTCCTGCGCGCCGAGGGCAACCAGCGCGGCGCGAGCGCGCTGCACGGCGCCGACGGCCCGCTGCAGGTGGCCGAGCAGCAAAGCCCGCGCGCCCTCAGCGAGGCCTTCGTGCGCGCCGCCGCCGAGTGCGGCATTCCACGCAACGACGACTTCAACGGCCCCGAGCAGGAAGGTGCGGGGCTCTACCAGGTCACGCAGTTCCACGGCGGTGCGAAGAACGGCGAGCGCTGCTCGGCCGCCGCGGCCTACCTGCACCCGGTGATGGACCAGCGCCCCAACCTCTCCGTGCTGACCGGCACGCAGGCCCTGCGCGTGGTGCTCGAAGACCGGCGCGCGGTGGGCGTGGAGGTGCGGCGCGACGGCAAGGTCGAGACGATTCGCGCGCGCCGCGAAGTGGCGCTGTGCGGCGGCGCCTTCAACTCGCCGCAGCTGCTGATGCTCTCGGGCATCGGCGACCCCGACGAACTCGCGCGGCACGGCATCGAAGTGCGGCATGCGCTGCGCGGCGTGGGGCAGAACCTGCAGGACCACTGCGACTTCATCGTCGCCTACAAGTCGAAGCAGACCGACATGTTCGGCATCGGCCCGGTCGGCGGGCTGCAGCTGCTGAAGGCCATCGGCCAGTGGCGCCGCGACGGCACGGGCCTGGTCGCCACGCCTTTCGCGGAAGGCGGCGCCTTCATCAAGTCGTCGCCCGAACTGCGCCGGCCCGACCTGCAGCTGCACTTCGTGATCGCGATCACCGACGACCATGCGCGCAAGCTGCACGCGGGCTTCGGCTTCTCGTGCCATGTGTGCGTGCTGCGCCCCAAGGGCCGCGGCGACGTGCGCCTCACCGACGCCAGCCCCGACTCGGCGCCACGCATCGACCCGCGCTTCCTGGCCGACCCGGAGGACATGGCGCTGCTGCTGCAGGGCGTGAAGAAGACGCGCGAGATCATGCGGTCGCCCGCACTCGAGAAGTACCGCCACCGCGAGGTCTACACCGCCGACGCCCACACCGACACGCAGCTCGAACAGCACATCCGCGCGCGCGCCGACACCATCTACCACCCGGTGGGCACCTGCAAGATGGGCGTGGATGCGATGGCGGTGGTCGACCCGCAACTGCGCGTGCACGGCATCGCGGGCCTGCGCGTGGTCGATGCCTCGGTGATGCCGACGCTGATCGGCGGCAATACCAACGCGCCCACCATCATGATCGCGGAGCGTGCAGCCGGCTGGATGCGCGGGCCGGTTGCCTCCGCCGCACAGCCCGCTACGGCAGTGCCTGTGACGAGCCTCGCACCATGAGTTCGCCCGGCAGCAGCAGCTGACGCGGTGCCGCGTCGAGCCCGCGCAGGCGCTCGATGAGGCAGGTAGCGGCAGCACGGCCGATCTCGTCGGTCGGCTGCGCCACGGTGCTCAGGCCCGGCCCGATGAGCGAGGCCCATTCGGGATCGTCGAAGCCCACGAAGCCCAGGTCGGCGCCGAAGCGCCAGTCGAGCCGCGCCATGGCCTGCGCCACGCGCAGCGTGACCACGGCATTGCCCGCGACCACCGCTGCGCGGCGGCCGCGCTTGGCGCGCTGGCGCAGCGCGCGCAAGGCCTCGTCGAGCGCGTCGTTCTCGCCCTCGACCGATTCGAAGACCTCGCCCGCCACACGCGGCTCGTGCGCGGCCACGCAGGCGCCGAACGCGGCCGTGCGCTCGCGCCGCGAGCTGACGCCCTTCTGCGGCTCGGTAACGTACAGCAGCTCGCGGTAGCCGCCCTCGACCAGGTGGCCGCAGGTGTCGCGCATCGCGGCGTGGTTGTCGAGCGAGACGAAGTCGGTGTGCATGCCCGTGTGCCGGCGGTCGACCAGCACGGCGGGCTTGCCGTGCAGCGTGACCGCATCGACCACGTTGCTGCCGCGCCCCAGCGTGTTGAGGATGAAGCCGTCGACCTGGTAACCCGCGAGCGCATTGATGGCCTCGCGCTCGCGTTCGCTCTCGTTGCCGAGGTTGAACAGCATCACGAGGTAGCCCGCGTCCTGGCAGGCCTTCTCGGCGCCGCGCAGCACGGCCACCGAGTACGGGTTGGTGATGTCGGCCACGATCAGGCCGATGAGCCGCGAGCGGCCGTGGCTCAGCGCCTGCGCCATCGGGCTCGGTGAATACGCCAGCTTGGCGATGGCGGCCTCGACGCGCGTCGCGATGTCGGGGCTCAGCAGGCGCTCGCGGTGGTTCAGGAAGCGCGAGACGGTGGCCTTGGAGACGCCGGCGGCTTCGGCAACGTCGGCGATGGTGGCGCGGCCTGTGGGTTTCATGGTCTGCCCCCGAAAGGCGAGGAACGCGGTGGCCGGCATTGGCTCCCTCTCCCCTTGGGGAGAGGGTTGGGGTGAGGGCCGGCGGCGCTGATGCGGCGCATGCTTGTGCGATGGCCGCTGCCCTCACCCCCGCCCTCTCCCCGAGGGGAGAGGGCGCAAGACAGGTCGGACCTTCGCGGTCGATGCGTCTGTATTGCTCCTTCCCCTTCCGGGGGAAGGCTGGGATGGGGGCAGGCAGAGCGCGCGATGGATGCGCCGCTTGCCCCCACCCCTGCCCTCCCCCAGAGGGGGAGGGAGAAAGACATGCCCGGCATTCGCGGCCGACGCGTCTGTATTGCTCCTTCCCCTTCCGGGGGAAGGTTGGGATGGGGGCAGGCAGAGCGCTCGATGGATGCGCCGCTGGCCCCCACCCCTGCCCTCCCCCGGGAGGGGGGGGAGAAAGACATGGGACGTCTCATGCGCCTGCCGTGTCGTACGGCGCCGTCGGCTTCTCGCCCGCCAGCACCTGCAACAGATTGGTCGTAGCCAGCTCAGCCATCGCATGCCGCGTCTCATGCGTGGCCGAGCCGATGTGCGGCAGCGGCGTCACGCGCGGGTGCGTGCGCAGCGGCGACTCGCCCGGCAGCGGTTCCTTCGCGAACACGTCGAGGCCGGCGGCGCGCAAGGTGCCGTGGTCGAGCGCGTCGAGCAGCGCGGCTTCGTTCACGGTCGCACCGCGCCCGCCATTGATGAACGACGCGCCCGGCTTCATGCGCGCGAAAAAAGCGGCGTCGATCATGCCGCGCGTGGCATCGGTCAGCGGCAGCATCGCGAGCACGATGTCGGCGCGCGCGAGCAGATCATCGAGCGGCGTGTGGGTGGCCCGGCCTTGCAACTCGGGCGCCTGCGTGGCGAGGTCGACCGCGCGACGCGAGTGATAGAGAACCGGCATGCCGAAGCCCAGCGCGGCGCGGCGCGCCACGGCCTGGCCGATGCGACCGAAGCCCAGGATGCCCAGCGTCTTGCCGTGCACGTCGGTGCCAAAGAATTCTTCGCCGATGTTCTTGGTCCAGTTGCCTTCGCGCACGAGGTTCGAGAGCTCGACCACGCGGCGCTGCGTGGCCATGAGGATCGCGAACACGGTGTCGGCGACCGTCTCGGTGAGCACGTCGGGCGTGTGACACAGCACGATGCCGCGCTGGTGCAGTTCGGCGAGCGCGTAGTTGTCGACACCGACCGACACGCTCGAAATCACTTCGAGCTGCGGCGCCGCATCGAGCAGGGCGGCGTCGACGTTGTAGCTCGAACCGATCAGCCCGTGCGCAGTGGCGAGCGCAGCGGCAAAAGCCTCGGGCTCCTTGCGCGGATCGGCCACGGTGACGTGGTGCACCGCCTGCAGGCGCGCGAGTTGGTCCTCAGGCAACGCCCGGAACACCAGCACATTTTTCTTTGTCATCAGAGTCCCGCTTCTTCCAGTTGCGCCCGCGTCGGCAGGCCTTCGGTGTCGCCCAGCACCTGCACGGCGCGCGCGCCGATCCAGGCGCCGCGGCGCACCGCGTCGGGCACGCTGCGGCCTTCGAGCAATGCGCTCACCACGCCGGCCGCAAAGCCGTCGCCCGCGCCCACGGTGTCGATCACTTCCTTCACCGGGAAGCCGTCGACATGGCCGGTGCCGGCCACGTCGCTGTCGTAGTACGCACCGGCCGCACCGAGCTTGACGACGACCAGCTTCGCGCCGCGCTGGCGGTAGAACTTCGCGACGTCTTCGGGCTTGTCGTGGCCCGTAAGCAGCAGGCCTTCTTCGATGCCGGGCAGCACCCAGTCGGCGCGCGACGCGAGTTCGTTCACCCAGTGGCGCATCGTCTCGGTCGACGACCACAGCGTGGGCCGCAGGTTGGTGTCGAACGAGATGGTGCGGCCGGCCGCGCGCATCACGTCCATGGTCTTGAGTGCGGCCTGCAGGCTGGTCTCGGAAATGGCCGCGAACACGCCGGTGGCATGCAGGTGGCGCGCCGAGCGCAGCCAGGCTTCGTCGACATCGGCCGGGCCCATGTGGCTCGCGGCCGATCCCTTGCGGTGGTATTCGATCGGCGGGTCGCTGCCGTCGGTGACGCGGCCCTTGAACTGGAAACCGGTGCGCTGCGTGGCGTCGGTGATCACGTGCGAGCAATCGATGCCTTCGGCGCGCATCGCGGCCAGCAGCGCACGGCCCATCGAGTCGGTGCCCAGGCGGCTGGCCCAGCCGACCTTCAGGCCGAGGCGCGACAGGCCGATGGCCACGTTGGTCTCGGCGCCGGCGGTGCGCTTGAAGAACGACTCGGCGTTTTCCAGCGGACCGGGCCGGTCGGCCACCAGCAGCAGCATGGCTTCGCCGAACAAGGCGACATCGAAAGCGGTAGGTTCCGTCATGTGTGTAGTCCTACGCCCGTGCGGCGCGGATGAAGTCGATCTGCGTGCGGGTGACGGCCAGCAGGTCGTCGCCCACGAGCGGGTATTCGATGGCGTGCGGCACGTCGGCCGGCAGTGCGCGCAGCACCGCGCGCCACGGCGCGACCGAGTCGCCCATCGGCACCGCCACCCACTTGTGCGGCAGGCGCTGCGCGCCCTTGCAATGCACATAGCGCACGCGGTGGCCGAGCGCCTGCGCGGCCTGCAGCGGGCACTCGCCGAGCCAGTGCCAGTTGCCCATGTCGAAGGTCATGCCGAGCGACACGCCGGCGCGGTCGGCCACGTCGAAGAAGGTCTGCAGCGCGGCCAGCGTGCCGGCGCGCACGGTCTGGTCGTTCTCGATCAGCAGCTCGACGCGGGTCTCGGCCAGCGCGACCTTCAGGCCCCAGAGCGAGCCGTGCGACGACGGCTGGAAATCCCCGATCGCCATCTTGAGCCGCTTCGCGCCCACGCGCGTGGCGGCAGCGATGCCGCGTTGCAGCGCGGCGCTGTCGAGCCAGCCGCCCTCGGCCCACAGGCCCTCGGGGCTGGAGTACACGGAAGCGAGACCGTTCAGCGCCGGCAGTTCGGCCTCGGCATCACGCAGCATCTCGCCGCGTACTTCCACCGAATCGGCACCTGCGGCGCGCGAGAGTTGCGAGCACCAGAGCTGGCCGTGCCGCCCCACCTCGGCCGCACCGAAGGACGACAGAGAAATCAGGACTTCGAAGGCCATCAGTGAGCTTGGTGCGAGCTGAGGATCTGGCCGAGGAACTGGCGCGTGCGCTCGTCCTTGGGGTTGCCGAAGAACTCCTGCGGCGGTGCCTGCTCGACGATCTTGCCGTCGGCCATGAAGATCACGCGGTCGGCCACGCTGCGGGCAAAGCCCATCTCGTGCGTCACGCACAGCATGGTCATGCCGTCTTCGGCCAGGCCGATCATGGTGTCGAGCACTTCCTTGACCATCTCGGGGTCGAGCGCCGACGTGGGCTCGTCGAACAGCATGATCTTGGGCGACATGCACAGCGCGCGCGCAATCGCCACGCGCTGTTGCTGGCCGCCCGAGAGCTGGCTCGGGTACTTCTTGGCCTGCTCGGGAATGCGCACGCGCGTGAGGTACTTCATGGCCACCTCTTCCGCCTGCGCCTTGGTCATGCCGCGCGAGCGCATCGGCGCCAGCGTGCAGTTTTCCAGAATGGTGAGGTGCGGGAACAGGTTGAACTGCTGGAACACCATGCCGACTTCGGCGCGCACCGCATCGACGTTCTTGCCGCCCGCGGTGAGGTCGATGCCGTCGACCACGATGCGGCCCTTTTGCACCGTTTCGAGCCGGTTGATGCAGCGGATGAGCGTCGACTTGCCCGAACCCGAAGGCCCGCAGATCACGATGCGCTCGCCCTGGCGCACCGACAGGTCGATGCCGGTCAACACCTGGAATTCACCGTACCACTTGTTGACCGCTTCCATGCGGATGATCGATTCCGTCGTCATGCCAGGATTCCCTTCAAGCGCTTTCGCTTATTGCATCTTCGGCAGGTCGGCCTGCAGCCACTTTTGATAGAGCTTGTTCAGCTCGCCGTTGGCGGTGTTCTTCTGCACGAATTCGTTCACGGCCTTGGTCAGCTCTTCCTGGCCCGGACGCATCGCGATGCCCATCGATTGCTGCACCAGCGTGAACTTGTTTTCGAAGGTGTTGGCCGGCACGCGCTTGGCGATCTGCGCCGCCACGGTGACCGAGCAGCCGATCGCATCGACCTGGCCCGAGATCAGCGCCTGCATGGCCGAGGCGTCGTCGTCGAAGCGGCGGATTTCGGTGCCTTCGGGGGCAGCCTTGGTCACGGCCACGTCTTGCGTCGATGCGCGGGCCACGCCCACGCGCAGGCCCTTCAGATCGCCTGCGGCCTTGATCGAGGTCTTGGTCGCGCCGTACAGCACGATGGTCGCGGCCGCATAGGGCTGCGAGAACTGCACCTGCTTGGCGCGCTCGGGCGTCACGGCCAGCGAAGCGACCAGCAGGTCGACCTTGTTGGTCAGCAGGAACGGAATGCGGTTCGGGCCCGTGACCGGCACGATGTTGGCCTTGACGCCCCAGTCTTTGGCCAACAGCTTGGCCACGTCGGCGTCGTAGCCGTCGGGCTGGTTCTTGGCGTCGGTGGTGCCGTAGGGCGGGAAGTCGACCAGCATGCCGATGGTGATCTCGCCCTTCTTCTTGATGTCAGCCACGCTTTGCGCCGAAGCGAACGGCGCGAACACGGTCAGGGCGGCGCCGAGGCCCAGGGCGGCGAGCGCAACACGGCGGGTGGTGGAACGGGTCATGGAATGTGTCTCCTGAAAAAGAAAGGAAGCGACGAGAAAAACGAGGATCGATCAGCGGGCCAGCGCGAGAGCGCGCTTGCGCTCCATGCGCGCCGCGAGCAGCGACAGCGGCCAGCAGATCGCGAAGTAGATGGCGGCCACCACCGAGAACACGATGAGCGGCTGGAAGGTGGCGTTGTTGACGATCTGCCCGGCGCGCGTGATCTCGACGAAACCGATGATGGCCGCGAGCGACGTGCCCTTGATGATCTGCACCAGGTAGCCCACCGTGGGCGCCAGCGCAATCTTGAAAGCCTGCGGCAGCACCACGTCGCGCATGCGCGCCGCGTACTTGAGGTTGAGCGCCTGCGCCGCCTCCCACTGGCCGCGCGGGATCGCCTGGATGCAGCCGCGCCAGATTTCGCCGAGGAAGGCCGCGCTGTTCAGGATGAGCGCCACGCCCGCGGCGACCCACGGGTTGATGTCCAGCCCCAGCACCGGCGCACCGAAGAACACCAGGAACAGCTGCAGCAGCAGCGGCGTGCCCTGGAAGATCTGGATGAAGGTGGTCGACACGGCGCGCGCCCACGTCGATTCCGACGTGCGCATCAGCGCGATGGCCAGCCCCAGAATGGCGCCGCCCACGAAGGCGATGGCCGACAGCGCGAGCGTCCACTTGGCCGCTTCGAGGATGAAAAGGAATTCGGGAAAACCGAAGGTGCGCATGGTGTGTGCTCCGTCCGTCGTGGTCAGTCAGTTACCGGCGGTCCGGGTAGTTGAGCGTGCGCTTGTAGATCAGCTTGAACATGGCCGAGAAGGCCAGCGCCAGCGCGAGGTAGATGCCGGCCACGACGATGTAGATCTCGAAGCTGCGGAAGGTCTGCGACTGCAGGTTGGCGGCCACCGAGGTCAGGTCGTCGGCCGAGATGACCGAGACCACCGCCGAGCTCAGCATCAGCAAAATGAACTGGCTCGTGAGCGCCGGGTAGATCGCCTTCAGCGCGGGCTTGATGATGACGAAGCGGAAGATTTCCCAGGGCTTGAGGTTGAGCGCGCGGCCCGCCTCGATCTGCCCCTTGGGAATCGACTCGATGCCCGCGCGGATGATTTCCGTGGCGTAGGCGCCGAGGTTCACCACCATCGCCACCAGCGCGGCCGTTTGCGGCGACCAGCGCAGGCCGATGGCCGGCAGCGCGAAGAAGAAGAAAAACAACTGCACGAGGAACGGCGTGTTGCGGATCACCTCGATGTAGGCATTGACGATAAAGCGCAGCCAGCCCGGCCCCGAGGTCTTTCCCCAGGCACAGAAGATGGCCACCACCAGCCCCAGCAGGGTGGCGATGAGCGAGAGCTGAACCGTGATCCACGTGCCCTTGAGCAACAGCGGCCAGGCGGCAAAGACGGCGTCGAATTGGAACTGGTAGTTCATGGTGGAGCGGGCACGGAGAGCCGTGCGCGGACCCTGAAAGGAATGCTTGCAGCTTAAATGAAACCGGTTTCAGAGCAATCTAGGGATTCCCCTAGGTGGGCGTTTTGCCCCACCCGCCTGCCTACACTGGCGCGATGCCGAACCCCCATGCGGACCCCGTGGAACCCACCTCTCCCCCGGCAAGCACCCCGGCTGACAGGCCCGTCGTGCAGCATTTCCGGCAGGCGCTGCTCTGGCCCTTGCGCCTCGTGCCGGCGCCCGGCGCGGCGCCCTCGCACCACGGCCCTTGGCACGTGCTGCGCGACATGGGCGAGGCCTCGCCCTGGCGCGAAGAGGTGGACGAATACACCGGCGACAGCGGCCGCTTCCACGAGCGCCACTACAACGAGTTCGTGAGCTTCCTGCCTTACGTGCAGCGCTTCCTGTACGGCGAAGGCCGATCGCGCAGCAGCAGCAATGACGGCACGGGCAGCGACGGCGACTCGCCCATGCGCATCTTCCGCCGCCGCGACATCGCCTCCGTGCGGCTGGTGGCGCGGCCCGGCGAGGCGCCCGTCACGCTCGACGTGATTCACTGCGACCTGTACTTCTTCTTCGACATCGACGTGGTGCTGCTCAACCTCGAGGTCGGCACCGACCACCTGAGCCTCGCGCAGGCGCAGGACATCCTCTACCGCTTCGGCCGCGCCTACCCTTCGGGCTGGGAGGCCGACGGCGCCGCCCTGCACTGCATGGCCAGCGTCGAGTGGCTCGGCACCGACGGCCGCGTGCTCGCCGCCTCCGACGCGCAGCAGCGCGATGCCTTCCTCTCGCACGTGGCCCAGCACCGCGCCCCACGCATCGCCGCCCACTGGGCCTACCTGATGCAGCCGCTGGTGAGCGACCATTCGGACGACCCCGGCGTGCTGCGCTACCGACAGATCGAGTACTACCGCATGCCGGTGATGGCCTACCTGTCGCTCGACGATCCACGCCGCCTCACGCGCGACGACTTCGTGCGGCTCGCGCTCGTCACGGGCGCGGGCGGCGCCGATGCCCACCTTCCCTATGCCGAGCAGCATCTGGCCGACTTCGAGCACACCTACTGCTACGACCGCTTCTGGGTGAACGCGGGAGCGGCGCCCAACACGCGCTACCTGTGCAACGGCCATGCGCTCATCGTGGTGGGCGACGCGCGCTCCGAATTCTTCTGCTGCCGCGACCGCGGCGTGCTCGCGCAGTTCAGGCACCAGCACTTTTTGCTGTTCCTCATCGCGCATTTCCAGAAGGCCTCGCTGCTGATGTTCTCGGACCAGCTGGTCGAGGCGCTCAACAAACTCGACATCCGCAACACGCCGAGCGTGAAGCAGTTCAAGCGAGCCATCCGCGCGAGCTTCGAGCGCTTTCTGCGCTTCACGCACCGCTACTGGTTCCACGAAATCTCGGAGCAGGCGCAGGTGCGCGCGCTCTCGCACATGTGCGCCACGCACCTGCGGCTCGACCCGCTGTACGACGAGGTGAAAGCGCGCATCGCCGACATGAACACCTACCTCGACGCCGACAGCCTGCGCCGGCAAGCCAGCACCGTCGTGCGGCTCACGGTGGTCACGCTGTTCGGCCTCATCGGCACCGTCACCACCGGCTTCCTCGGCATGAACCTGCTGGCCGAAGCCGAGGCGCCGCTGTGGCGCAAGGCGATCTGGTTCGGCGTGGTGTTCACCTTCACCACCTGGCTCACGATCTACACGATGGTGAAGTCGCAACGGCTGTCGGACTTCATCGATGCGTTGTCGAACGACAAGCTGAGTTTGCGGGGCAAGCTGGCGGCGCTTGGGCGGGTGTGGCGGGCGGGGGCGGACTGATCAGGGCGACGCTCCCGCCGACGCGGTACCTTGCTCCGCGAATGTCCCCCGGGGCTTCGCCCCTCCTCCCTGATTTCGCTGCGCAAGGCACCCCATCGACGTGAGCGTTGTTCAGTGCGGCTGTTGATCGACCGGCACCACGACCGCGCTCGGTGTGCGCAGGACACTGGGTGCTTCCCGCAGCGAAATCAAGGAGGAGGCCGCAGGCCGGGGGACATTCGCGGAGGGAAGTACCCGGTGGCCTGTGCACATGCCCTGAAGGCCGCCCCCAAACTAAGATCACCGCCCCTACCAAAGGCCACCATGCGCATTGCCATCGTCTCCGACATCCACGGAAATCTCCCCGCGCTCGAAGCCGTGGTCGAGGACATTGCCCGCCGCGGCGCGGACGCCATCGTCAATCTGGGCGACAGCCTCTCCGGCCCGTTGATGCCGCTGGAGACCGCGCAGTTCCTGATGGCGCAGGACTGGGTCCAGCTGGCCGGAAACCATGAACGCCAGCTTCTCTCCTTGCCTGCCGGGGGGCGCGGCCCGTCCGACGCGTTCGCGCATGCGCGGCTCGGTGCGAAGGAATTCGAATGGATGGCATCGCTGGTGCCCCACCTTCGCTTCAGCCCTGAGGTTGTGCTCTGCCATGGCACGCCCGCCAGCGATCTCGAGTACTTCCTGGAGACCGTGGAGCCTGCGAACTTTCGCGCGGCCACGCTGCCGGAAATCGATGCGCGCCTCGGTCACGTCGAGGCCGAACTGATCGCGTGCGGCCACACGCATGTGCCGCGCGCAGTGCACGCGTCCAGCGGGCAATTGATCGTCAACCCGGGCAGCGTCGGCCTGCCCGCGTATGCCGACATCCATCCGCATCCGCATGCGGTCGAAACGGGTTCGCCGAATGCGCGCTATGCCATCGCCGAGCAGCGCGAGGGTGGCTGGACCGCCCGGCTGGTTTCAGTGCCCTACGACCACACGGCCATGTCGGCGCTGGCGCTGAAGCACGGGCGGCCCGACTGGGCCCATGCCCTGGCGACCGGGCGCATGTCCTAAAGAGCGATCTGCGCGCTGTCGATCGCGCGGATCGGTACGCCGAAGCTCGTGATGTCCGACAGCGTTGCGTTGTGGTGCGCGCGGATGAAGGCACCTTTGGCATGCGGCTTGTCGTGCGAGGTGTGGGCGTCGGCCGCCAGCACCACCTCGTAGCCCAGCGCGGCGGCGCGGCGCACGGTGGTGTCCACGCAAAACTCCGACGAATAGCCGCAGACCACCACGCGCCGCACGCCCTGCCCCGACAGCCAGGCGTCTAGCGGCGTGCGCAGAAACGAATCGGGCGTGGTCTTGCGCAGGCGCGCGTCGGCCGGCGTCACCTGCAAGGCGTCGGCCAGCTGCCAGCGTTCAGAATCGAATTCCAGGTCGATGGCGTTCTCGTGCTGGATGAAGGCCACCGGCACGCCGGCCGCGCGTGCGCGTGCCGTGAGCGCGTTGATGCGCCCGATGACCACTTCGGATTCGTACGGCCGGGGCGGATCGTCGCAAAGGCCGCGCTGCATGTCGATGACGAGGATGGCAGTTTTCATGGCGATGAAGGGCGGTGGGCGTGGATTGCCGGAGTATGCCGCCGGCCCGCGGATTGCCCCCGCGCGCCGAATGTTTCTGTCGCTGAAACCATTGAAAGGCCGACTCCCGCTAGTCTCGCGCCTCAAGATCAACACACATCAAGAAGGCTTTCTCATGGCTGACGACTCGGGTTCGCAAGGCGCTTATCTCCCCCGACTGCTGCGCCGCGGCGCGGTACTTGCCACGGCCGGCTGTGCCTTCGTCGCAGGCTGCAGCAGCGCCGGCGGCGGTGAAACCCGCTACGACAACTCGCCGCAATTCAAGGGCGGCGTGTTCCAGAACATGCCCAACCCCGAGCTGCTGCCCACGGCCAGCACGTGGCGCATCTGGTCGCGCTTCATCGTCGGCAGCAAGGTCGACACCGTGCCGGTCGACCCGATTCCGGTGCGCGCGCTGACGCCCCAGGCGCTCGAAGCGCTCGCGGCCGACGCCAACCATGTCGTACGCCTGGGCCACTCGTCGCACCTGCTGAAGCTCAAGGGCAAGTACTGGCTCATCGACCCCGTGTTCAGCGAGCGCGTCTCGCCCTTCACGTGGGTTGGGCCGAAGCGCTTTCACAAGCCGCCGATCCAGCTGGAGCAGCTGCCGCCGATCGAGGCCGTGATTCTTTCGCACGACCACTACGACCACCTCGACGTCGCCACCATCGAATACCTCGCCACGCGCGTGCAGCGCTACTTCGTGCCGCTGGGCATACGCGCCCGGCTCATCGAGATGGGCGTGCCCGCCGAGCGCGTGACCGAGCTCGACTGGTGGCAGGGCGGCGAGCATGCGGGCGTGAAGCTCACGGCCACGCCGGCGCAGCATTTCTCGGGCCGTGCGGTCACGCTGACCGACCGCGACCGCACGCTGTGGGCCTCGTGGGTGGTGCAAAGCGGCGATCAGCGCATCTTCTACAGCGGCGACTCGGGCTACTTTCCGGGCTTCAAGCAGATCGGCGAACGCTTCGGCGGCTTCGATCTGGCGCTGATGGAAAACGGCGCCTACGACGCCTACTGGCCCGGCGTGCACATGACGCCCGAGCAGAGCGTGAAGGCCTTCGAAGACCTGCGCGGCAAGGTGCTCTATTCGGTGCACAACAGCACCTTCGACCTGGCCTTCCACACCTGGCACGACCCGCTGGACCGCATCGCCGACCTGGCACAGGCCAAGAAGATCGAACTGGCCACGCCGGTGATCGGCGAAGTGCTGACGGTGGGGCAGGCGCGCACCAACGTGCGTTGGTGGGCCGGGCTGAAGTGAGCGCGCCATCCTCCACGCGCCAGTGAATATTTCGATTGTTTCTCGCCACTTTTAAAAGGTTTACGGACGGTTAACTGGCCATCGGTTCAATCGCTTCACCGCCGCGACGACTCCCTCGAAGGAAGGCGCCGGCGGCGAAGCCAGATCGTCTGCAAGGCAGCAGCCACAGGGAGCACGACG
The DNA here is from genome assembly GCF_033802765.1 of Variovorax sp. EBFNA2. Taxonomy (NCBI): domain Bacteria; kingdom Pseudomonadati; phylum Pseudomonadota; class Betaproteobacteria; order Burkholderiales; family Comamonadaceae; genus Variovorax; species Variovorax sp. EBFNA2. Next base: position 2,422,927 of record NZ_CP138496.1, on the reverse strand, counting down.
ACAACAGGAACCGGTGCGAAGTGAGGCCCCGTCACCGCGGTAGAAGCAACCACCCTTCGGAGGCGCCTGGACATTGGTTCGAGCACTTTCGAAGGGTGCGCGCGCACCACGGCGCATGCTTTGCGGCATGAACCACCACGGATGCCGGTAGCGACCCGCGGACCACCTGCGCGAGGGGTGTCAGGACGCATCGAACCTGTCATCATCGAATCCCGCTCACTGCTCCCTCTCGACGATGCCGCTTGCCTCCCCGCTCACGAAACGGCGCCCGCGCACCTGGCTGCTGGCCGTCGTTCTCGGCATGGGCCTCGCCGGCAACGCGCTCGCGACGCACGGCAACCCGCAAGGCAAAGGCCCACGTGTAGGCGTTCTCGTGAGCGACCTACGCAACCCCTTCTTCGCCTACATCGCCCGCGCGGTCGAGACGACCCTGAACGAGGGCGAGCAGCGCGCCGCGCACATCACCGTCGTGTCCAGCGGGTTCGATCCGCAGCGCCAGGACGAGCAACTCAAGGAAATGATCCGCCAGCGCGTGCAACTCGTGATCGTGACGCCCGTCGATTCGACCAGCCTGCACGCCCGCGTCGCGGAAGCGCGGGCGGCCGGCATCAAGGTCGTCGCTGTCGATGCGCTCGTGCAGGGCGCCGACGCGGCCGTGGTGACCGACAGCCGTGCGGCGGGCAAGCTGGCCTGTGAACATCTGGTGCGCACGCTCGGTGGCAAAGGCGAAGTGGCGATCATCGACGGCCCGCCGAACACGGCTGCGGTCGGCCGTGTGAGCGGCTGCCGCGAGGCGCTGGGCGCAGCGCCCGGTGTGCGTGTCGTGCCGATGGCATTGAACGGCGGTGCCACCAAGGACGGCGGCGTCGAACAGATGACCCAGCTGCTCGCGCGCCATCCGAAGCTGTCGGGCGTGTTCGCGATCAACGACCTGTGCGGCATCGGCGCGGAACTGGCGGCCCAGGTCGCGGGGCGCCGCGACATCGTCATCACCGCGATGGACGGTTCGCCGGAAGTGGTGCAACGCCTGCAAGACCCGGCCACATTGATCGCCGGCAGCGCGACGCAGTCGCCTGCGTTGATGGGCCAGCGGGCGGCCGAAATCGGGTTGAAGCTCCTGTCGGGCCAGACACCGCCGCAGCGCGTGCTGCTGTTGCCCTCGAAGCTCGTGACGCGCGAGAACGTCGGCGGCTACGACGGCTGGTAAGCAAGCCGGCGGGCTTGCTGACCGATCGACTTACTTGCCTTCCTGCTCGCGCCGCTCACGCGCGCGCCGCACCTGGCGCGTCTCGTTGGCCTGCGCAATGGCGCGGTCTTTCGCGCGCCGCTTGCCCTGCCGCTTCTCGCGCATGCGGCGCCCCAGGATGTAGCTGCCGAAGCCGGTGACCACGGCGAGGATCACGCCGAGGATGCTGATGTCGATGCCGCCCAACATCAGAGCACCCGCAGCACGCTCGCCGGCGTGAACCCGAGGTCTGCCACCTTGCCCTTGCGTCCGCGGGTCCCCATCGCGTTGTTGAGCGATCGGATCTCGAGCGTTTCTTCGCGCTCCTTGCCGCCGCGGGCGACGCCTTCGATGCGCACGCTGCGCGTGTAGGCCACCGCACCGGCCAGCGTGTCCTTGGCCTCCAGGTCGATCAGCGTCAGGCCGCGACCGCCCTTGGGCAGGCTCTTGAGCTCGGTGATGTCGAAGGTCAGGATGCGCTTGCCGCTCGAGGCGCAGGCCACGTGCGTGGCGGCCGGCATCGGCTCGGCGCCGCTCGCGCCACCCACCAGCGACGGACGGCACAGCTGCTCGCCCTCGCCCACGTCGATGAAGGCCTTGCCGCCGCGCTGGCGCGACATCATGTTCTCGACGGTGGCCATGAAGCCGTAGCCGCCCGTGTTGGCCAGCAGCACGCAGGCGCCCACCGGGCCCGCGAAGAAGTGCGTGACGTGCGTGCCGGCATCGAGATCGATGAGCGTGGTGACGGGCTGGCCGTCGCCGCGCGCACCGGGCAGCGAAGCCACGGGCACGGTGTAGACGCGCACGCTCTTGTCCTTGGCGCTGCCGAAGACCAGCAGCGTGTCGACGCTGCGGCATTCGAAGGCACCGTAGAGCGTGTCGCCCGACTTGAAGCTGTACTCGGGCGCGGTGCCGCCGTTGCCTGCAGCTTTCTCGCTGGCCCAGCCCTTCTGCGCGCGCACCCAGCCCTTCTGCGACACGATCACGGTGACGGGCTCGTCGACCACCTTCACCTCGGCCACGGCGCGCTTCTCGGCCTGGATGAGCGTGCGGCGCGGGTCTTCGAAGGTCTTGGCGTCGGCCTCGATTTCCTTGATCAGCAGGCGGCGCAGCGTGGCCGGGCTGGAAAGGATGTCTTCGAGTTTCTTCTGCTCGTCGCGCAGGCCGGCAAGCTCCTGTTCGATCTTGATGGCTTCGAGCCGCGCAAGCTGACGCAGCCGGATTTCAAGAATGTCCTCGGCCTGCCGGTCGCTGAGGTTGAAGCGCGCAATGAGCGCCGCCTTCGGGTCTTCCGCGGCGCGGATGATGGCAATGACTTCGTCGATGTTCAGCAGCACGAGCTGCCGACCTTCGAGGATGTGGATGCGGTCCAGCACCTTGCCCAGGCGATGGCGCGAGCGCTTCTCGACGGTGATCTCGCGGAAGGCGATCCACTCGTTGAGCATCTGGCGCAGCGACTTCTGCGTCGGCTTGCCGTCGATGCCGACCATCGTGAGGTTGATCGACGACGAGGTTTCGAGCGAGGTCTGCGCCAGCAGCGTGGTCGCGAACTCGTCCTGGCTGATGCGCGAGGTCTTGGGCTCGAACACGAGGCGCACGGCGGCGTCCTTGCTCGACTCGTCGCGCACCACGTCGAGCATCGACAGCATGGCGGCCTTCAGCTGGGTCTGGTCGGCGCTCAGCGCCTTCTTGCCGGCCTTGACCTTCGGGTTGGTGATTTCCTCGATCTCTTCGAGCACCTTCTGCGTGCTGACGCCAGGCGGCAGTTCGTTGACCACGAGCTGCCACTGGCCGCGCGCGAGGTCTTCGATCGTCCAGCGCGCGCGCACCTTGAGCGAGCCGCGGCCGGTGCGGTACGCATCGGCGATGTCGCTGGCGCCGCTGATGATCTGCGCGCCGCCCGGGTAGTCGGGGCCGGGCACGATCGCCAGCAGTTCTTCTTCGCTGAGCTTGCCGTTGGACTTGATCAGCGCCACGCAGGCGTCGGCAATTTCACGCAGGTTGTGGCTCGGGATTTCGGTGGCCAGGCCCACGGCAATGCCGCTCGCGCCATTGAGCAGCGTGAACGGCAGCCGCGCGGGCAGCAGGCGCGGCTCTTCGGTGCTGCCGTCGTAGTTGGGAATGAAGTCGACCGTGCCTTCGTCGATCTCGTCGAGCAGCAGGCTGGTGATGCGCGCCAGGCGCGCTTCGGTGTAGCGCATGGCCGCGGCGCCGTCGCCGTCGCGGCTGCCGAAGTTGCCCTGGCCGTCGACCAGCGGATAGCGCTGCGAAAAGTCTTGCGCCATGCGCACCAGCGCGTCGTACGCGGCCTGGTCGCTGTGCGGGTGGAAGCGGCCGAGCACGTCGCCGACGACGCGCGCGCTCTTCACGGGCTTGGCGCCCACGGTGCCGTTGGTGCCGCCGAAGCCCAGGCCCATGCGCGACATCGAGTACAGGATGCGCCGCTGCACCGGCTTCTGGCCGTCGGACACATCGGGCAGCGCGCGGCCCTTGACCACGCTCAGGGCGTATTCGAGATAGGCGGTCTGCGCGTAGTCGGCCAGCGTGAGGGTGGTGTCGCCGTCGGTGGGGCCTGCAAGGTCGAGCGGGGGTTGAGAGTCGTCCATGAAGAAGAGAGAAAGAAAACAGTTGCGTGGGGCTGCGTGCGTGGTGCGCTCAGCCCGAAGTGAAAGAGGGGTGCATCGCGGTCTTCGGCGTCACGACAACGGAGACGGCGGCGGCGCATCGCCCGGCTCCGCCGCGCCGGTCGGCACCTCGGACAGGTCGGGAACCTCGGGCATGGTCGGCACGTTGCGCGGCGACTCGGACGGCATGTTGCCGCGGCCGATCGCGCCGCCCTTGGGCACCGACATCTCCATGCGGATGCGTCCCGGCGTCTTGCCGCCACCGCTGCTGCTGCCCGTGCCGCTGCGCAGGTTGCCGCCCACGGTCACGGCCGAGGGCTTGAGGTACGCGTACAGCTGCAGCACGGTCTGCACGTAGTTCTGCGTTTCCTTGTAGTTCGGGATCTTGTTGCCCGCGCGCTGCACCGCGCCCTCGCCCGCGTTGTAGGCGGCCAGGGCGAGTTCGATCTGGCCCGGGAACATCGCGATCAGGTCGCGCAGGTAGCGCGAACCGGCGGCGATGTTGATGTGCGGGTCGAACAGCTTTTTCTCGATGGTGCCGCGCTTGTCCGTCGCCACGCCATAGCGCTGCGCGGTGGCGGGCATGAGCTGCATGAGCCCCATCGCACCCTTGGGCGAGACGGCTCTTGCATCGAAGCCCGATTCGGTGGCGACCAGCGCCTGCAGCAGCTCGTAGTCGATGGCGTGCTTGCTCGACGCATCGCGCAGCGCCGACTTGGCGGTCTTGTAGCCGGGCGAGGCCTCGAACATGGCGAGCAGGTTCTGCGACGCCGGCGACACCCTGCCGTCGAGCCGGCGGTTGATGCTGTTGCGGCCCAGCGGCGAAATGCCTTTGGCCGTGTCGAAACTCTGGCCGCCGTGGAAGAAGATCTTGTAGCGCTCGTCAACCTTCTCGGCCGCGAAGTGGGCCACGCCGTTGCTGTCGATGTAGCCGTAGATGTCGGCGGCGTGCGCGAGCCCCTGCTGCATGCACAGCAGAAGGGCCAACCACAGCGAACGCTTGAAAACCGACATGCGTGTGAGAAGAAGGAAAGAAAAGGGAAAGCTCAGACGTCGATGTCGACGTCGTCTGCGCGCAATTCCATGAGCTCGCGCCGCGCCGCCGCTTCGCCCTTGCCCATCAGCTTGGTGATCTCGCCCTGGGTGGACGAAAAGTCGAACCGGCCCAATTGGACCTTCATCAGGCGGCGGGTGTCCGGATTGAGCGTGGTTTCCCACAATTGTTCCGCGTTCATTTCGCCCAGGCCCTTGAAGCGGCTGATGCTCCAGGCGCCTTCGCGCACGCCGTCCTTGCGCAGTTTGTCGAGCGTGGCGGTGAGTTCGCCTTCGTCGAGCGCATAGACCTTGGAGGCCGGCTTCTTGCCGCGCGCGGGCGCATCGACCCGGAACAATGGCGGCTTTGCTACATAGACGTGGCCGGCTTCGATGAGCTTGGGAAAGTGCCGGAAGAACAGCGTGAGCAGCAGCACCTGGATGTGCGAGCCGTCCACGTCGGCATCCGACAGGATGCAGATCTTGCCGTAGCGCAGGCCGCTCATGTCGGGCGTGTCGGTGGGGCCGTGCGGATCGACGCCCACGGCCACCGAGATATCGTGGATTTCGGTGTTGGCGAACAGCCGGTCGCGCTCGACTTCCCAGGTGTTGAGCACTTTGCCGCGCAGCGGCAGGATGGCCTGGCTTTCCTTGTCGCGACCCATCTTGGCGCTGCCGCCGGCGGAGTCGCCCTCGACCAGGAACACTTCGTTGTGGCTGATGTCCTTGCTCTCGCAGTCGGTCAGCTTGCCGGGCAGCACGGCCACGCCGGAACCCTTGCGCTTCTCGACCTTCTGGCCGGCGCGCTGGCGGGTCTGCGCGGCCTTGATGGCCAGCTCGGCCAGCTTCTTGCCGTAGTCGACGTGCTGGTTGAGCCACAGCTCGAGCGTGGGACGCACGAAGCTGGACACCAGGCGCACGGCGTCGCGCGAGTTGAGCCGTTCCTTGATCTGGCCCTGGAACTGCGGGTCGAGCACCTTGGCGCTGAGCACGTACGAGGCGCGCGCGAACACGTCTTCGGGCAGGAGCTTCACGCCCTTGGGCAGCAGCGAGTGCAGCTCGATGAAGCTCTTCACCGCGGTGAACAGGCCGTCGCGCAGGCCGCTTTCGTGCGTGCCGCCGGCGCTGGTGGGAATCAGGTTGACGTAGCTCTCGCGCACCGGCTGGCCGTCTTCGGTGAAGGCCACGCACCAGTCGGCGCCCTCGCCTTCGGCGAAGTTGTCGGCGTTCTTGTCGGCATGGCCGCTGCCTTCGAACAGCGGAATGACCGGGTCGCCGTTGAGCGTCTGCATGAGGTAGTCGCTCAGGCCGCCCTTGTAGAGCCACTGCTGGCTTTCGCCGGTCTTCTCGACCGTCAGCGTGACGCTCACGCCGGGCATCAGCACGGCCTTGCTGCGCAGCAGGTGGGTGAGTTCGCCCATGGGCAGCGCGGCGGTCTCGAAGTACTTGGCGTCGGGCCAGGCACGCACGGTGGTGCCCTGCTTGCGCTCGCCCGCTTCGAGCTTGCGGATGTTGAGCGCCTCGATCACGTCGCCGGCGCTGAAGGCCAGCTTGGCGGCCGAGCCTTCGCGGTGCGAGGTCACTTCGAGGCGTTTGGACAACGCATTGGTCACCGACACGCCCACGCCGTGCAGGCCGCCCGAGAAGCTGTAGGCGCCGCCCGAGCCCTTGTCGAACTTGCCGCCGGCGTGCAGCCGGGTAAACACCAGCTCGACCACGGGCGCTTTTTCTTCGGGGTGCATGCCGAAGGGAATGCCGCGGCCGTCGTCCTCGATGCTGACCGAGCCGTCGGTGTGCAGCGTGACCTTGATCTTCTTGCCGTAGCCCGCCAGCGCCTCGTCGGCGGCGTTGTCGAGCACTTCCTGGATGATGTGCAGGGGGTTGTCGGTCCGGGTGTACATGCCCGGGCGCTGCTTCACGGGCTCGAGGCCCTTGAGCACGCGGATGGAGCCTTCCGAATAGCCGGAAGCGGAGTCTGAAGATGTCTTGGGGGAAGTCGCCATGGGGGCGGATTGTAGTCAGTTGGGTTGAAATGACTGGATACCCATACAGGCACCGGCTTCGGTCTTTTCGCACATCAGGCGCTGATTTCCACGGGCGGGCCGAACATCCGCGCGCCCAGGAAGTCGATGAACGCCCGCAGCTTGGGCGACGGATGGCGCCCCGACGGCCACAGCACGCGGAACGCGATGGTACGGGGCTGGCGCAGGTGCTCGGTCAGCACGGGCTGCAGCGTGCCCTCGGCCAAGGCAGCGCGCACGCTGAATTCGGGCAGGCAGGCGATGCCGCGCCCGCGCAGCGCAAAGCACAGGCGGGTCTCGATGTTGTTGCAGATCATCGAGACCGGCGGGCGCACCTCGCTGCCGTCGGGCCCGGGCGCCAGCGGCCAGACCTCCACCTTGCCGGTCGCCGGGTAGCGGTAGTGCAGGCAGGCGTGCCGGGCCAGGTCGTCCGGCGAGGCGGGCGTGCCGTGGCGCGCCAGGTAGCCGGGCGAGGCCACGAGCAGCTGCGAGAACTCGCCGAGCTGGCGCGACGAGAGCCGTGAATCCGCCGGCTCGCCGGTGCGCACCACGGCGTCGAAGCCTTCCTCGATGACGTCGACGAGGCGGTCGCTGAAGTCGAGGTCGAGCTCGATCGCCGGGTACGCGGCCATGAAGTCGGCCAACACGGGCAGCACCAGCGAACTGACCAGCGGCAGGCTCACGCGCAGCCGCCCGCGCGGCGCCTCGGCGGCCTGCGACAGCTCCTGCTCGGCGGCCTCGATCTCGGCCAGCACGCGGCGGCTGCGCGCCAGGAACAGCGCGCCCTCGGCAGTGAGCGTGATGCTGCGCGTGCTGCGGTGGAACAGGCGCACGCCCAGCCGCTCCTCGAGCCGTGCCACGCGCTTGCCCACGGCCGAGGCCGACACGCCGAGCGCGCGCCCGGCCGCCACGAAGCTGCGGGTTTCGGCGACCTGAACGAAGACGGCGAAGCCGCTGAGGCTGTCCATGGGGAATCTCCATTGCGGACTTCAATGTCCGCATTGATCGGAACTGTAGCCGTCTTTATCCGAAGTCGGCTTCTTCCTATCGTTGGCCGCATGACCTTCCTCCCCGACATTTCCCCCACTTTTGCCCCGGCCTGGCCGGGCCCGGACCCGTCGCGCATCGACGCCGCCATCGACCGAGCGCTCGCCGAGCAGCGGCTGGTCGGCGCCGTGGTGCTGGTGCGCCACAACGGGCGCCTCGCCCACCGGCGCGCCGCCGGGCTGTCCGACCGCGAGGCCGGTCGGCCGATGCACGAAGACGCGCTGTTCCGGCTGGCCTCGGTGTCCAAGCCGATCGTCTCGACCGCCGCGATGGTGCTCGTGGACCAGGGCCGCCTGGGCCTGGACGACCCGGTGACGCGCTGGCTGCCGGACTTCCGCCCTCGCCTGCCTGATAGCGCGGATGAAGCCGTCATCACGCTGCGCCAGTTGCTGACCCACACGGCCGGCCTGGGCTATCGCTTCTTCGAAAGCTCGGAGGACGGCCCGTACGCGCGCGCCGGCGTGTCCGACGGCATGGACCGCGACGACGGCCTCACGCTGGCCGGCAACCTGCAGCGCCTGGCCCGCGTGCCGTTGCTGTACCCGCCGGGCACAGGCTGGCTCTATTCGCTGGCCATCGACGTGGTCGGCGCGGTGGTCGAGGCCGCCAGCGGCCTGCCGCTGCCCGAGGCGGTGCGCACGCTGGTGACCGTGCCGCTGCAGATGCACGACACGGGCTTCGCCGTCGCACCCGGCGACCCGCGGTTGGCCACGCCCTACGTGAACAGCCCCGACACCACGCCGCCGCAGCGCATGGACGGCCCCGTCGTCGCCACGCCGTTCGAGGGCGCGGTCGGCATCCGCTTCGACCCGGCACGCGCCTTCGATGCCAGCGCCTGGCCCTCGGGCGGCGCCGGCATGGTCGGCAGCGCGGGCGACTTCCTGCGTCTGCTCGAAACGCTGCGCACCGGGGGCGCCCCGCTGCTACACGCCGCCACCGTCGACGCGATGGGCCGCAACCACACGGGCGACCAGGGACCGGCGGATGCGCCGGGCTGGGGCTTCGGCCTGGGCTTCTCGGTGCTGCACGACCCGCAGCCCACGCAGACGCCCGAATCGCCGGGCACCTGGCGCTGGGGCGGCGCCTACGGCCACGCCTGGTTTGTTGACCGGGCGCGCGGGCTCAGCGTGGTGGCCTTCACGAACACGCTCTACGAAGGCATGTCGGGCCGCTTCGTCACCGAACTGAGGGACGCCGTCTATGCGTGACACGACCTCCTCTTCACCGCTGCCCCTCTCCGGCCTGCTGGCGCTGGCTGCCGGCGGCTTCATCACCATCCTCACCGAGGCAATGCCGGCCGGGTTGCTGCCGCAGATCGGCGCCGACCTGGGCGTTGCGCCCGCGCTGGTCGGCCAGCTCGTCACTGTGTACGCGCTGGGCTCGCTGGTGGCGGCCATTCCGCTGGTGGCCTTCACGCGCGGCTGGCGGCGACGGCCGCTGTTGATGGGCGCGATCGGCGGCTTTGCGGTGGTCAACACGGTGACGGCGCTGTCGCACGACTACACGCTGACGCTGGTCGCGCGCTTCTTCGCCGGTGTGTTCGCGGGGCTGCTGTGGGCGCTCTTGGCCGGGCACGCCGCGCGCATGGTGGCGCCGTCGCAGCAGGGCCGGGCCATCGCGGTCGCGATGCTGGGCGTGCCGCTGGCGTTGTCGCTGGGCATTCCGGCAGGCACGCTGCTGGGCGCGAGCGTGGGCTGGCGGGCGGCCTTCCTGGTCATGTCGGCGCTCTCGGTGCTGCTGCTCGGCTGGGTGCGCTGGCAGGTGCCGGACTTCCCGGGCCAGGACGCCGGGCGCCGGCAAAGCGTGCGCCGCGTGTTCCTGCTGCCGGGCGTGCGGCCGGTGCTGGCCGTGATGTTCGCCTTCGTGCTCGCGCACAACATCCTCTACACCTACATCGCGCCTTTCCTGGCGCACGCCGGGCTCGGCGCACAGGTCGGTCGGGTGCTGCTGGTCTTCGGCGTGGCCTCGCTGGGCGGCATCTGGCTCACGGGCGTGCTGATCGACCGCTGGCTGCGCGTGCTGGTGCTGACCGGCACGGTGGCCTTCGCGCTGGCGGCGCTGATGCTCGTCGCGGCGGGCGGATCGGCGGTGGGCGTGTACCTTGCGGTCGCGGTCTGGGGCCTGGCCTTCGGCGGCGCGGCGACGCTGTTCCAGACCGCCTCGGCCCAGGCGGCCGGCGATGCGGCAGACGTGGCGCAGTCGATGGTGGTGACGACCTGGAACCTCGCCATCGCGGGCGGCGGGCTGGCGGGCGGCCTGCTGCTGCAGGGCGGGGGTGCGGGCAGCCTGCCCTGGGCGCTGCTTGCATTGCTGGCGCCGGGGCTGGTGCTGGCGTGGCGGGCCTGCGAGCACGGCTTTCCGGGCGTGCGCGACGCGGCGGCGGCGCCGGCGCGCTGACGAGCACTGAAAGGCAGGCCGCGCACCTGCCTTCTTTCTTTGATGCGATCCACGCATCGAAACCGCGCCCACAAATCATCAATGGCTTTGGCCGCCGCGCCACCTGCCGCAGCATGCACTTCGCTACATTCGAAGGATGCAAGCCGTCTCCCCCGCTCCCACCCTTTCGATCAAACAGGTGCTGTTCTGCGGCGCCATGATCGTCACGCTCTCGATGGGCATCCGCCACGGCTTCGGCCTCTGGCTGCAGCCCATCACACAGGCGCAGGACTGGAGCCGACAGACCTTCTCGTTCGCGCTCGCGGTGCAGAACCTGTCGTGGGGCATCTTCGGCGTGTTCGCCGGCATGCTGGCCGACCGCTTCGGCGCGTTCCGCGTGCTGATCGGCGGCGCGATCTTCTATGCACTGGGCCTGTTCGGCATGGCGCATTCGCCGACGCCGCTGCTGTTCACCCTGAGCGCGGGCGTGCTGATCGGCGCCGCGCAGGCGGGCTCGACCTACGCCGTGATCTACGGCGTGATCGGCCGGCAGATTCCGGCCGAGCGGCGCTCCTGGGCCATGGGCGTGGCCGCTGCGGCCGGCTCGTTCGGACAGTTCCTCATGGCGCCCATCGAAGGCCGCCTGATCGGCGCCTTCGGCTGGCAGACCGCGCTGGCGGTGCTGGCGGTGGTGGTGCTCGTGATCGTCCCGCTGGCCTTCGGCCTGCGCGAGCCCAAGACCGCAGCGCTGGCCGGCCACCGCGACCAGTCGGTGCTGCAGGCCGTGGGCGAGGCTTTCCGTTACCCGAGCTTCGGGCTGCTGATGGCGGGCTACTTTGTGTGCGGCTTCCAGCTGGCCTTCATCGGCATCCACATGCCGACCTACCTGCGCGACCAGAGCCTGTCGGCCGACGTGGCGGGCTACGCGCTGGCGCTGATCGGCCTGTTCAACGTGTTCGGCACCTACACGGTCGGCCTGCTGGGGCAGAAGCTGTCCAAGCCGAAGATTCTGGCGGCCATCTACCTGGCGCGGGCGGTCTCGATCGCCCTGTTCCTGCTGGTGCCGATCTCGCCGCTCAGCGTGTACGTCTTCTCGGCGGCGATGGGCTTCCTGTGGCTGTCGACCGTACCGGCCACCAACGCCATCGTCGCGGGCATCTTCGGCGTGGCGCACCTGTCGATGCTCAGCGGCTTCGTCTTCCTGAGCCACCAGGTGGGTTCGTTCCTGGGCGTGTGGCTCGGCGGCTTCCTGTACGACACGACGGGCAGCTACAACATCGTCTGGTACATCTCGATCGCGCTGGGCGTGTTCGCGGCGCTGATCAACCTGCCGGTGAAGGAAAGCGCCATTGCGCGCGGCGTCCGGCCGGCTGCCGTGGCGGGCTGACCGCCCCTCTTGAGGAGAACCGCGATGACGCCCCGCACACGCAACCACTACCTGGCCCAGGCCGCCTGGCTCGCCGCCGTGCTGGCGGCGCTGGGCGGCGTGTTCGCGCTGTACGTGCATCCGGCGTTCCTGGTCACACTGGTCGACCAGGTGTGGTCCTGTTTCTGAACGATTTGGCCTTGAAGCGCCCGTCCATCGGGCGGAAGCAGCTATGAAAGATGTAGCAATTCCCGTGCACTCGAGCACAACGCCCTCCGAATGGATCGTGCGCTGGTCGCACCTGCTCGCCCCGAACACCGCGGTGCTCGACGTGGCCTGCGGGTCCGGCCGGCACATGCAGTGGTTCGCGGGGCGCGGGCATCCAGTGACCGGCGTCGACCGGTCACCCGAGGCCGTCGAAGCGGCCGGTGTGTTCGGGCGTGTGGTGGCGGCCGACATCGAGTCGGGCCCGTGGCCCTTCACGGCCCAGCGCTTCGGCGCGGTGATCGTCACGAACTACCTCTGGCGCCCGCGCATGGCCGACATCGTGGCCGCCGTGGCGCCGGGTGGCGTGCTGCTGTACGAGACCTTCGCGGCCGGCAACGAGACCGTCGGAAAGCCCTCGCGGCCCGATTTCCTGCTGCAGTCGGGCGAACTGCTCGGGGCCTGCGCCAGCCTGCAGGTGATCGCCTATGAAGACGGCTTCCTGCCGGAGCCGGCACGCTTCGTCCAGCGCATTGCCGCCGTGCGGCCCGCCGAAGCGGCCGCGGGCGCCCCGCTGCGCCACTTCCTGAAGGGCAGCTGAGCGCGCCGACACAACTGTCTCCGGCCCGGCCGGAGTCAGTAGAATGGCCGCTTTCGTCCACCGACAAAGAGATTCCCTTGGAGCAACTGACAGGCAGCATCGTCGCGCTCGTCACGCCGATGCACGACGACGGCAGTGTCGACTACCCCGCCCTGCGGCGGCTCATCGACTGGCACATTGACGAAGGCACCGACTGCCTTGGCGTGGTCGGCACCACCGGCGAATCGCCGACGGTCGATGTGGAAGAGCACTGCGAAATCATCCGCGTTTCCGTCGAGCAAGCCCGGGGCCGCGTGCCCGTGATGGCCGGCTGCGGCGCGAACTCGACCAAGGAAGCCATCGAGCTCGCCAAGTTCGCCAAAGGCGTGGGCGCCGATTCGCAACTCCAGGTCGTTCCCTACTACAACAAGCCCACGCAAGAGGGCCAGTACCAGCATTTCAAGGCCATCGCCGAAGCTGTCGGCGACCTGCCCGTGGTGCTGTACAACGTGCCTGGCCGCACCGTCGCCGATATGGCGCACGACACCGTGCTGCGCCTGGCGCAGGTGCCCGGCATCATCGGCATCAAGGAAGCCACCGGCAACATCGAACGTGCCCAGTGGCTCATTCGCGACCTGCCCAAGAGCTTTGCCGTGTATTCCGGCGACGACCCGACCGCGGTGGCGCTCATGCTGTGCGGCGGCCAGGGCAACATCAGCGTCACGGCCAACGTGGCGCCGCGCAAGATGCACGAGCTGTGCGTGGCCGCGCTGGCGGGCGACGTGAAGCGCGCCATGCAGATCCAGTTCGAACTGATGCCGCTGCACCGCAACCTGTTCGTCGAACCCAACCCGATCCCGCTCAAGTGGGCCATGGCCCGCCTGGGTCTGTGCGGCGGCGCCCTGCGGCTGCCGCTCACGGAACTCGGCGAAGCGAGCCGCCCGGCGGTCGAGGGCGCCCTGCGCGCCACCGGCCTGCTCAAGGACTGACCGAGCCCGGGTTTCCCACCGATCAAACGGTTCCCGCCCGCCCTTTCCCCTGTTCGCAGCAAGGTCAAGCAACCTTTTGCCGGAACAGTGCTCAGAGAGAGCCGGGCGCTGGGGCCCATCGATTGACCGAACCATTCCACCAAGGAAGACGACGTTGAAGAATATTTCGCGACTTGCACTGCTGGCCCTCGTTGCCAGCCTCGCCGCCTGCTCCGTCCTCGAGAGCGACAAGATCGACTACAAGAGCGCAGGCAAGGCCCCGACGCTCGAAGTCCCACCCGATCTCTCCCAGCTCTCGCGTGACAACCGCTACGCGGTGCCCGGCGGCGCCGTCACCGCCAATGCCTACCAGGCCGGCGTCGCGAACGCACCGGGCATTCCCACCGCCGTGGCCAACATCGGCGACGTGCGCATGGAGCGCTCGGGCACGCAGCGCTGGATCATCGTCAACCGCACGCCCGACCAGCTCTGGGAGCCTGTCAAAGACTTCTGGCAGGAAAGCGGCTTTCTGCTGACCACCGACCAGCGCAACCTGGGCATCATGGAAACCGACTGGGCCGAGAACCGCGCCAAGCTGCCGCAGGACATCATCCGCGGCACGCTGGGCAAGCTGGTCGACTCGGTCTACTCGACCGGCGAACTCGACCGCTTCCGCACCCGCCTGGAGCGCAGCACCAACGGCACCGAGATCTTCATCAGCCACCGCGGCATGCAGGAGGTCTACAACAACTCCCGCCAGGACCAGACCGTGTGGCAGCCCCGCCCGAGCGACCCTGAGCTCGAGACCGAATTCCTGCGCCGCCTGATGGTCAAGCTCGGCGTGTCGCAAGAGCAGTCGAAGATCCTCGCCGCGACCACCGCAGCGCCCAAGACCGCGACCGTGGCCACCATCGGCAACCAGCCGGTCGTGCAGATCAACGAAGGCTTCGACCGCGCATGGCGCCGCGTCGGCCTGGCCCTGGACCGCACCGGCTTCACCGTCGAAGACCGCGACCGCAGCGCCGGCGTCTACTTCGTGCGCTACGTGACGCCGAACCCCGACAAGAAGGACGACGGTTTCTTCGGCAAGCTGTTCAGCGGCTCCAAGAAGGACGAAGCGCCGATCAAGTTCCGCATCTCGGTCAAGAGCCAGGGCGAGGCCACCACGGTTTCGGTCCTGAACGAAGCCGGCGCACCCGAAACCTCGGCCAACGCGCAGCGCATCGTCAAGGTCATCGCCGACGACCTGAAGTAACCCGCATGCTCCGCTTCCGAAGCCTCGGCAGCGGCAGCACGGGCAACGCCGCGCTGGTCGAATCGACGACCAGCGCCGGCCGCACCACCCGCCTCCTCGTCGACTGCGGCTTCGGCATTCGCCAGCTCGACCGGCGGCTGGCCCAGGCGGGCCTTGCCGCAGCAGACCTCGACGCCGTCTTCATCACGCACGAGCATGGCGACCACATCGGGTGCGCCCATGCGCTGTCGCTGCGCGACCGCATCCCGGTCTGGATGAGCGAAGGCACGTGGCTTGCCACCGGTGGCCGCGACTACGAAGGCCGCCTGCACCTGGCGCGCGACGACGCCGAGTTCACGGTCGGCGACCTCTGCCTGCAGCCCTTCACCGTGCCCCACGACGCCCGCGAGCCGCTGCAGCTGCGCTGCACCGACGGCAACCGCACGCTGGGCGTGCTGACCGACCTGGGCCACGCCACCAGCCATGTGCTGGCACGGCTGCGCGGCGCGCACGCGCTGCTGCTCGAGTTCAACCACGACAGCGACCTGCTCGCCGGCTCGGCCTACCCGGCGTTCCTGAAGCAGCGCGTGGGCGGCAACTACGGCCACCTGTCGAACACCGCGGCAGCCGAGATTGCCCGGGCCGTGCTGCACGACGGACTGCGCCACGTGGTTGCGGCGCACCTGAGCGAGCAGAACAACCGGCCCGACATCGTGCGCCGCCTCATGGCCGACGCGCTGGGCGGCGACGAGGCCGAAATGCTCACGGCGACCGCCGCAGAAGGTTCGCCCTGGCTCGACGTTTGAGAAGGCCGGGCAGCGCCCTCCCCCAATGAAGAAGCCGCCCGAGGGCGGCTTCTTGCATGGTGCGGACCTGGCAGCGGAATTACTGCTTCGGTGCCTCGCCCTTCTTGGCGGCTTCGGTCGCGGCGTTGGCGGCGTCCAGGGCCGACGAAGCGGCTGCCGACGGTGCCGATGCAGGCGCGGCGGCCGGCGGCGCGGCGGGCGCGGGTTCGGTCACGGGAGCGGGCGGCGGGGTCACAACCGCGGGCGCGGCGTCCTCTTTCTTTCCGCAGGCCACCAGGGCGGCAGCGGCGATCAGCGAGGCAATCAGGACGGACGACGACTTCTTCATGAGGACTCCTTTGGCAATGAAGGTCTGGAACGAAAAAATTCTAGACCGCCAACCCCGCCCGGATATGTCGCGGGGATGTATTTGCGGCATTGGCTTACAAGCCGAGCGTGGAGGCGGGAAAGGCCGGCCGGCCCTGGCGCCAGCACTCGTCGAAGCTTTCGCGCAGGTCGCGCCGCGCGCGCGCCTCGCTGCTGCAGACGCCGCGGCTGCGTTCGGCGTCGATGCGGTGCAGGCACCAGGTGGACGCCCAGAGGGCGCTGGGCACCTCCTCGGCCGCGCCTGTGCGGCCTGCCGCGCGGCACTCGATGATGTGGTCCCAGGTGCGGCGCCACGTCACGAAGCGCGCATGGCCGCGCTCGACCAGGTCGAAGCGCCGCGCCAGCAGCAACAGACGGCGCCCGCTGGCCGACCAGGCCTGCAACGCCTCGATGCTCGCGCGCTCGCCCAGGGGCCAGTCGGCGAAGTCGGGGTCGCTGAAGACGATCTCGTTCCAGCCCTGATGGGCGGCGGCAGACAAGGCGCTGCGGACGAGGTCGGCGAAGGCCTCCCGGCCGTCGAAACGGCCTTCGATCAGGACCGGGATGGCGCCTTCACCCGGCATGCAGCCAGCCCGCCTCGCACCAATCGCCCAGCAGCGCCCGTGCGCCCTCGCTGGCGCGGGCCAGGTCGCGCGCGCCCAACGCGCGCTGGTCGGCCAGGCGCCGCATCAGCGTGGCGTCCGCCCCACCGGCACGGAAGCTCTCGCCGTTGATGTAGATGTGCCGCGCGTCGTAGAGCATGCGCGTGCGGCGATCGAGCGCCACCTCGCGCAGCACCTCGGGCGCCTGGCCGCCCTCGCCGAACCAGACGTTGGCCTTCGGCTCGGTGAGCGATTCGCCCAACGCACGATCGATCGCGTCGGGGTCGCGCAGCGCGGCCTCGACGGCCTTGCGCGCGAAGTCCTGCAGCGCAGCCGGCATCGCGGCCGGGGCCTCGACGGCAGGTTGCGACGGGTCGCGGTAGCGTGCGAGCTCGGCAGGACCTGCGTCTTCCAGGTCTTCCGAGTAGGCCTGCGCGACGCGCGCCAGCAGGTCAGCGCCCAGCTCGCCCACGGCCGACGAGCGCAGCCCGATCGAGTACGTCATGCAGTCGTCGCCTACCGCTACGCCGTCGTGGGCGTACTTCGGCGGCAGGTAGAGCATGTCGCCGGGCTCGAGCACGAAGGTCTGCTCGGGCTCGAAGTTCTCGAGCACCTTGAGCGGCACACCGGGCTGCAGCCGCAGGTCGGACTGCTTGCCGATGGACCAGCGGCGCTGGCCCTGCGCCTGCAGCAGGAACACGTCGTAGCTGTCGAAATGCGGGCCGACCCCGCCCGTGTCGCTCGCGTAGCTGATCATCAGGTCGTCCAGGCGCGCGTCGGGCAGGAAGCGGAACTGCCGCAGCAGGTCGTGCACGCCGTCGTGGTGCAGGTCGACGCCCTGCACCAGCATCGTCCAGCCCGGCTGCTTCAGCGGCGGCAGCGCGCGCCGGGGCAGCGGGCCGTGCTTCAGCGACCAGCCGGCGTTCCCATGCCGGATCAGGCGCGACTCGACCCCCTCGCGCTCCGCCAGCGCAAAGAGCGCGGGGCGGTCGATCGGCGGCACCATCGAGGGAATGGCCTGCCGGATCAGCAGGGGTTTCTTTTGCCAGTACCGGCGCATGAACTGCGCGGGACTCAGGCCGCCGAGCAACGGCAGCGGTTGATTGATCTCCATGGGAGAATTCTGCAATGGAAATCTCTGAACAATGCGTGGTCGGCCTGACCTGGACCATGAAAGACACGCTCGGCGATGTGCTGGACGTGCTCGACGAGCCGGTGGAATTCATGGTGGGCGGCGACGACCTCTTCGACGTGATCGAGGCCGCCCTGCAGGGCCATGAGCCCGGTGCGCGCGTCCAATTGCAGATCGAGCCCGAGCAGGGCTTCGGCGACTTCAACGACCAGCTGCTCTTCCTGGAGCCGCGCACGCTGTTCCCCGAAGGCACCGAGGAAGGCATGACCTTCGACGGCTCCGCCCTGCCCAAGGGCGTGAGCGACGGCATCCCCAAGGACGCGATCTACACCGTGGCCGAGATCTATCCCGACCACCTCGTGCTGGACGGCAACCATCCGCTGGCAGGCATTGCGATCCGCCTGGACATCACGGTGCGTTCGGTGCGCGAAGCCACCGAAGAAGAAGTCGGCCGCGGCACGGCCGGCACCGCCTTCTTCAAGGTGCCGCCGATGGCACCGGGCAACCAGATGCTGCACTGAGACCACACCCTCCAACAAAGCAAAAGCCGGGCACTGCCCGGCTTTTTTCCTTGCGCGCGGCCGACCGCTTACATGCGCGAGATGTGGCCGTTGTCGATGCGCACGCGGTCGCCGATGCGCAGGTCGCCCGGGTGTTGCACGTCGAAGGCACGGTAGCCGCCGCGGTCGGTCTGCACCGAGACGCGGTAGCTTTCGTAGGCACGCGGCCCGTTCTGCTGGGCCTCGATGGTGTTGCCCAGCAAGGCGCCGCCCACAAGGCCGAGCGCGGTGGCTGCGGCGCGGCCATTGCCGTGTCCGAACTGGTTGCCCACCACGCCGCCGATGAGGCCGCCCGCCACGGCACCGCCACCCGTGGTGCCGGTACCAGCGGTTTCGCTGCGCAGCACCTCGATGTTGGCCACGTGGCCGTACTCGACGTAGGCCGCTTCCTGGTACTGGATCGCCCGTGGCGGGGCCTGGTAGGGGTAGCGCGAGGTCTGGTAGACCGGGGCCGGCGCGACACAGGCCGTGAGCGTGGCCAGTGCGAGCACGGACGCGGTGACGGAAATGAAGCGCATTGGGATATTCATGAAAGAGGCTCCTCGAAGAAAACAGCACGCGCCCGGACGGGCCCATGCCTGCCGTGTCTAACGTCCGAGCCGCAGCCGCGATGACGAAAGACACACGCTGAAACCTTCGAGGCGAGCCGTGCGCCGGCAGTTCCGCTCTTTACGCCTTGGATACTCAGGTGCCCTTCAGCTTTCCCGGGGCACCCATTGCTCAGTGCTTGCCGGTTGAGCCGTAGCCGCCCTCGCCGCGTTGCGAAGCTGCAAATTCGGTGACCACCTGAAACTGCGCCTGCACCACCGGCACGATGACCAGCTGAGCAAGCCGCTCCATCGGCTGCAGCACGAAGGGCGTGTTGCTGCGGTTCCAGGCGCTGACCTTCAGCTCGCCCTGGTAATCGCTGTCGATCAGGCCGACGAGATTGCCCAGCACGATGCCGTGCTTGTGGCCCAGGCCCGAGCGCGGCAGGATCAACGCGGCATAGGCCGGATCGGCCAGGTGGATCGCGATGCCGGTGCCCACCAGTTGCCAGGCATTGGGTTCGAGCGTGACCGGGGCATCAAGGCAGGCCCGCAGGTCGAGGCCGGCGCTTCCGGGAGTGGCATACGCGGGCAATTGATCCACCATGCGCGGATCGAGGATTCGGACGTCGACTTTCACTGACTTGCTGCCTTCTTACTTCTGTTGCTGTTCTTTTTGCTTGCGGGCCGCCTCTTCGAGCACCTGCTGCCATTTGGCGACCCCGGGCCTCAGGTTGAGGCCCTTGAGAAAGCGCTTGCCGAACCATGCGGCAGCGGCGGTTCCCAGGACCAGCACGGGGAGCGACACGCCGAGCGCCCACAGCACCAGGAACACGAACGCGGCCGCGCCGGCCAGCACCTTGAGCGACGCCGGGGCGAGGGCCTTGCCGTCGACTTTCGCGGCCTCGCCACTCGGCGATTCACGCCGCGTGGCAACGGTCCCCTGCGCACCGGGCGAAGGCGTCATGCCGACGTCGAGCCCATGCTCCGATTCCTTGCCGGGAACGCGGGCCGACTGCCCTGCGCGCGCCGAAAGCTGCTCCACGTAGCGAGCGAAGTCGCCATTGGGTGGTGTGTTCGATTCGGTGTTCATCAGGCCCTCCAATCGGGAAGTCGCGCGGCAATTTCAGTCATCAGTTCGCGCGCCAGCCGGAGCTTGGGCGCACGGGGCAACTCGCGCACGCCCTTGGCATCCACCAGCAGCAGCGCGTTGTCGTCCTGCCCGAAGGTCAACGGGCCGATGTTGCCCACGAGCAGCGGAATGCCCTTGCGCTCGCGCTTGGCCTTGGCGTGCTCGACGAGGTTTTCGCTCTCGGCGGCAAAGCCCACGCAGAACAGTTTCTTGGCCTGCGCGCGCTCGCTCTTGGCCACGGTGAGCAGGATGTCGGGGTTCTCGACGAAATGCAGCACCGGCGTCTGGCCGCTGCCATCTTTCTTGATCTTCTGGTCGCTGTGCGTGGCGGGGCGCCAGTCGGCCACGGCCGCCGTCGCTACAAAAATGCTAGCTGCCTGTGCCGCACGGGTGGTGGCGTCGAGCATCTCCTGCGCCGACAGCACGTCGATGCGGCTCACGCCACGCGGCGTGGGAAGGTGCACCGGACCGGCCACCAGCGTGACCTCGGCACCGGCTTCGCGCGCCGCGCGGGCAATGGCGAAACCCATCTTGCCGGACGAGTGGTTGGTGATGCCGCGGATCGGGTCCAGCGCCTCGAAGGTCGGGCCGGCCGTGACCAGCACCTTCTGCCCTGCCAGCAGCTTGGGCTGGAAGAAGGCCGTGATGTCCTCGAGCAGTTGCGCCGGTTCGAGCATGCGCCCGTCGCCGGTTTCGCCGCAGGCCTGCCAGCCACTGCCCACGCCCAGCACGGTCGCGCCGTCGGCGGCCACCTGCATCAGGTTGCGCTGCGTGGCCGGATGGGCCCACATCTCACGGTTCATGGCCGGGGCGATCAACAGCGGCACGCGGTCGGTCGGACGCGCCAGGCACAGCAGGCTCAGCAGTTCGTCGGAGCGGCCCTGCACCAGCCGCGCAATGAAGTCGGCGCTGCAGGGCGCCAGCACGATCGCATCGGCCTCGCGGCTCAGGTTGATGTGCGGCATGTTGTTGGGCTCGCGGGCGTCCCACTGCGAGGTGTAGACGGTGCGCCCCGAAAGCGCCTGCATCGTGACCGGCGTCATGAACTGCTCGGCTGCCTCGGTCATCACGACCTGCACCGTGGCGCCCGCCTTCACGAGCAGGCGGCACAACTCGGCCGATTTGTAGCAGGCGATGCCCCCTGTGAGTCCGAGGACGATGTGTTTGCCGGCGAGATCTTGCATGAGTCATATTGTTGCTCACATACCGACAAGATCAGGAATGGGATGGCCTTGGGCCGAAGAGGCACAAAGGGGACACCTATAATCGCAATTTCCCACTGCCCGGATTCACGCGTCCGGAACTGGCATGACCAAATTTGTCTTCGTCACCGGTGGTGTCGTATCTTCCCTTGGCAAGGGAATCGCCTCCGCCTCGCTCGCCGCGATCCTCGAATCGCGCGGCCTCCAAGTCACCCTTATCAAGCTCGATCCGTACATCAATGTCGACCCCGGCACGATGTCACCGTTCCAGCATGGCGAGGTGTTCGTCACCGATGACGGCGCCGAGACCGACCTCGACCTCGGCCACTACGAGCGCTTCATCAACACGCGGATGCGCAAGGCCAACAACTTCACGACCGGTCAGATCTACAAAACCGTGCTCGAGAAGGAACGCCGCGGCGACTACCTCGGCAAGACCGTGCAGGTGATTCCGCACATCACCAACGAGATCCAGGAATACATCAAGCGCGGCGCCGGCATCGGCACCCCGCACGAGGTCGACGTGGCCATCGTCGAAATCGGCGGCACGGTCGGCGACATCGAGTCGCTGCCCTTCCTCGAAGCCGTGCGCCAGATGAGCCTGCGCAACGGCCCGAACAACTCGGCTTTCGTGCATCTGTCGTACGTGCCCTGGATCGCCGCCGCCGGCGAACTCAAGACCAAGCCCACGCAGCACACCGCCAAGGAACTGCGCGCCATCGGCATCCAGGCCGACGTGCTGCTGTGCCGCGCCGACCGCCCGATTCCCGACGACGAGCGCGCCAAGATCTCGCTGTTCTCGAACGTGCCCGAATGGGGCGTCATCTCGATGTGGGACGTGGACACCATCTACAAGGTGCCCCGCATGCTGCACGAACAGGGCCTCGATGGCCTGATCTGCGACAAGCTGCGCATCAACACCCCGCCGGCCAAGCTCACGCGCTGGGACGACCTGGTGTACGAGGTCGAGCATCCGCAACAGGAAGTGTCGATTGCCATGGTCGGCAAGTACGTCGACCTGTCGGACAGCTACAAGTCGCTCAACGAAGCACTGCGCCACGCCGGCATGAAGAACCATGCGCGCGTGAAGATCGACTACATCGACTCCGAAACCATCTCGACGCAAGACGTGTCGCGCCTGGCGAAATACGACGCCATCCTCGTGCCGGGCGGCTTCGGCCAGCGCGGTGTCGAAGGCAAGATCTCGGCCGCCCGCTTCGCCCGCGAATCGAAGGTGCCCTACCTGGGCATCTGCCTGGGCATGCAGGTGGCCACCATCGAATACGCCCGCCATGTGGCCGGCCTCAAGAACGCCAACAGCACCGAGTTCGATCCCGAAACGCCGACCCCCGTGATCGCATTGATCACCGAGTGGAAGGACGCCGACGGCACCGTGAAGACGCGCGACGAGAAGTCCGACCTCGGCGGCACCATGCGCCTGGGCGCGCAAAGCTCCGATGTGTCGCCCGGCACGCTGGCGCACAGCATCTATGGCGACGTGGTCACCGAGCGCCATCGCCATCGCTACGAAGCCAACGTCAATTACCTCGACGAGCTGCGCACCGCCGGCCTCGTGATCTCGGCGCTCACGCAGCGCGAGCACCTGACCGAAATCGTCGAACTGCCGCAAGACGTGCACCCGTGGTTCATGGGCGTGCAGTTCCACCCCGAGTTCAAGTCGACCCCATGGGGCGGCCATCCGTTGTTCAACGCCTTCATCAAGGCGGCGCTCGACCACAAGGACAAGGGCGCGGGCAGCACCAGCAAGACGCTCAAGGCCGTGGCATGAGCCGCCGGGCCGCTCCCAAGGCGAATACCGCAGTGCGCAGCACGAAGGCATGCCGATGAAGCTTTGCGGATTCGACATCGGGCTGGACCAGCCTTTCTTCCTGATCGCCGGCCCCTGCGTGGTCGAATCCGAACAGCTGCAGATGGACACGGCCGGCACGTTGAAGGAAATCACGGCGTCGCTGGGTATTCCGTTCATCTTCAAGAGCAGCTTCGACAAGGCCAACCGCTCGTCAGGCACGAGCTTTCGCGGCCCGGGCCGCGACAAGGGCCTCGAAATTTTGGCCAAGGTGAAGCGCGAACTCGGTCTGCCGGTGCTGACCGACGTGCACACCCACGAAGACATCACCGAGGCCGCCAAGGTGGTCGACGTGCTGCAGACGCCCGCGTTCCTGTGCCGCCAGACCGACTTCATCCACGCTGCAGCGCAGTCGGGCAAGCCGGTGAACATCAAGAAAGGCCAGTTCCTCGCGCCGCACGACATGAAGAACGTGATCGACAAGGCCCGCGCTGCTGCAAAAGAAGCCGGCCTCGACGAAGACAGCTTCATGGCCTGCGAACGTGGCGCCAGCTTCGGCTACAACAACCTCGTGTCGGACATGCGCTCGCTCGCGATCATGCGCGAGACGAAGGCGCCCGTGGTGTTCGACGCCACGCACTCGGTGCAGCTGCCCGGCGGCCAGGGCACGAGCTCGGGCGGCCAGCGCGAAATGGTGCCCGTGTTGTCGCGCGCGGCCGTGGCCGTGGGCGTGGCCGGTCTCTTCATGGAGACCCACCCCGACCCGAACAAAGCCCTGAGCGACGGCCCCAACGCCGTGCCGCTCAAGCACATGAAGGCCCTGCTCGAAACGCTGCTGGCGCTCGACCGGGTCACCAAGAAAAACGCTTTTCTAGAGGACAGTTTTCAAGCATGAGCAGCGGTTACGTCATTGCCCACGTCGAAGTCACGAATCCGACGCAGTACGAGGAATACAAGAAGTGGTCGAGCGTCGCGATGCAGGCGCACGGCGCCGAAGTCTGCGTGCGCGGCGGCCAGGTGCAGCCGCTCGAAGGCGACTGGAAACCCACCCGCGTGGTCGTGCTCAAATTCCCCAGCTTCGAGCAGGCCAAGGCCTTCTACGAAACGCCCGAATACCTGAAGGCACGTGAAGCGCGTGCCGGCGCCGCCATCATGAACATGATCGCGGTCGAAGGCCTTTGATTCCGTTTTTTGCCAGTCCACTCCACCAAGAGACCAGAGAAAGAAATAGAGATGAGTGCAATCGTTGACATCGTCGGCCGCGAAATTCTCGACAGCCGAGGCAACCCCACCGTCGAGTGCGACGTGCTGCTCGAATCGGGCACCATGGGCCGTGCGGCCGTGCCCTCGGGCGCTTCGACCGGTTCGCGCGAGGCCATTGAGCTGCGCGACGGCGACAAGAGCCGCTACCTCGGCAAGGGCGTGCTGAAGGCCGTCGAGAACATCAACACCGAGATCTCGGAAGCCGTGCTGGGCCTGGACGCCAGCGAACAGGCTTTCCTCGATCGCACGATGATCGACCTGGACGGCACCGACAACAAGGCCCGCCTGGGTGCCAACGCCACCCTCGCCGTGTCGATGGCCGTGGCCCGCGCCGCGGCCGAAGAATCGGGCCTGCCGCTGTACCGCTACTTCGGCGGCATGGGCGGCATGCAGCTGCCGGTGCCGATGATGAACGTCATCAACGGCGGCGCGCACGCCAACAACAGCCTCGATCTGCAAGAGTTCATGATCATCCCCGTGGGCGCCAAGAGCTTCCGCGAGGCCGTGCGTTACGGCGCCGAAGTGTTCCACGCCCTGAAGAAGATCCTGGGCGACCGCGGCATCAGCACCGCTGTGGGCGACGAAGGCGGCTTTGCCCCCAGCGTCGAAAGCCACGAAGCAGCCATCCAGCTGATCCTGGAAGCCATCGACAAGGCCGGCTACACCGCCGGCGAACAGATCGCCCTGGGCCTGGACTGCGCGGCCAGCGAGTTCTACAAGGACGGCAAGTACGTGCTGTCGGGCGAAAACCTGTCGCTCACGGCCGAGAGCTGGACCGACATGCTCGCCACCTGGGTCGACAAGTACCCGATCATCAGCATCGAAGACGGCATGCACGAAGGCGACTGGGACGGCTGGAAGCACCTCACCGAACGCCTGGGCAAGCGCGTGCAGCTGGTGGGCGACGACCTGTTCGTCACCAACACCAAGATCCTGCAAGAAGGCATCGACAAGGGCATCGCCAACTCGATCCTGATCAAGATCAACCAGATCGGCACGCTGACCGAAACCTTCGCCGCCATCGAGATGGCCAAGCGCGCGGGCTACACGGCCGTCATTTCGCACCGCTCGGGCGAAACCGAAGACAGCACCATCGCCGACATCGCCGTGGGCACCAACGCCGGCCAGATCAAGACCGGCTCGCTGTCGCGTTCGGACCGCATCGCCAAGTACAACCAGCTGCTGCGCATCGAAGAAGACCTCGGCGACATCGCCGTCTACCCGGGCCGCGGCGCGTTCTACAACCTCAAGTAGCGCCTCGCAGCCTGCATGCGCGCGCGCTTCGTCCCTCCTCTCATCCTGGTGCTGCTGCTGGTCATCCTGCAGTGGCAGCTGTGGAACGGGCGCGGCAGCGTGCGCGAGGTCGCCCAGCTGCGCACCCAGCTGGCCGACCAGAAGGACGCCAACGCCAAGGCCGCGCTCAACAACGAGCGGCTCGCGTCCGAAGTCAATGACCTGAAAGACGGCCTCGAGATGGTCGAGGAACGCGCCCGCGCGGAACTCGGCATGGTCAAACCGAACGAAGTCTTCGTGCAGATCGCAAGGTAATCGGATGACCCCCAGTCTCCGCGCACTTCGTGTCGCTTCGCCAACCCCCTTCCAGGGGGCGACACCAGCGGCCCGGCAAAGCCGGTTCCACGGTGTCCCACGACCAGACTGTGTGAGGTTCACAGAGCGCTCCGAAAGACGCACAGCCTCGGCGTGAACCTCATCCCCGAGTTCCTCTCGGCCTCCGCCTTTGCGCTGTGGGGCTCTCCCGTCACCTGGCTCGAACTCGTCGCCGCCGTGCTCGCGCTCGCGATGGTCGGCTGCAACATGCGCGAGATCCACTGGGGCTGGCCGCTGGCCATCGTCAGCTCGCTGCTCTACGTGGTGGTGTTCGCCAACGCACGCATCTACGGCGACGCCTCCCTTCAAGTTTTCTTCGCTTTCGTTGCCCTGTGGGGCTGGGCGCAATGGCTGCGCGGATTTCGCGCCGACGGCAGCGCCTTGCGGGTCAGCCGGCTGTCGCCGCGCGGCACCGCCTACGCCCTCGTCGCCTGCGCGATTGCGTGGCCCGTGGTCGCCCTCTTCCTGCGCCGCTTCACCAACACCGACGTGCCTTGGTGGGACGGCTTTGTCACCGGCCTGAGCCTGGTCGGGCAGTTTTTGCTCGGGCGCAAGTTCATCGAGAACTGGCTCGTGTGGCTGGCCGTGAACGTGGTCAGCGTGGGCCTGTTCATCCACAAGGGCCTGTGGCTCACGACGGCGCTGTACGCGGTGTTCGCCGTGCTCAGCGTGGCCGGCTTCCTGGCATGGCAGCGACGCCTGCCGAAGGCCACCACGAAGGCGGTGCCCGCATGACACCGAACCTGCCGACCGGCTGCGTCATCGCGCTCGTGGGCGCCGAGAGCACCGGCAAGACCGAGCTCTCGCGCGCCATCGCGCAGCGCCTGCAAGACCGCGGCACGACCGTCACGCTCGTGGGCGAGTACCTGCGCGAATGGTGCGAACGCGAAGGCCGCACGCCGCGCCCCGACGAGCAGCAGGCCATCGCCGACGAACAGATGCGCCGCATCGACGCCGCTGCCGCCACGGGCGTGGTGGTGGCCGACACCACGGCGCTCATGACAGCCGTCTACAGCGAGCAGCTGTTCGCCGACACCTCGCTCTACGACAGCGCCCTGGCCGCGCAGCGGCGCTACGCCATCACCTTGCTCACCGCGCTCGACCTGCCCTGGGTGGCCGACGACATGCGCGACGGTCCTCATGCGCGCCAGCCGACCGACACGCTGGTGCGCGCCGCGCTCTCGCGCGCAGGGCTTTCGTATGCGGTGGTACACGGCAGCGGCGGCGAGCGGCTGGCGAACGCATGGAATGCGATCAACACCATCGCCGGCAACGAAGGCCGGGCCCGCACGCGCACCCGCCGCGATGCGAAGCCCGCCTCGTGGACATGGCCTTGCGAGAAGTGTTCCGACCCGGAATGCGAACATAAGCTTTTCAGCGACCTGATGGCGCGCCGCGACCCCACCTGAGCCTCTCGGTTCGCAGGTGCTCGCGCGCCCTCTCCTTTTCACCGGAGACCCGATGCCCGTTTCGATTGCTGCGCGCCTTGCCCCGCGCGCTCCCGCCGCCGCTTTCCTCGCCCTGCTGCTGACCGCCAGTGCCGCTTCTGCAGCGCCCGTTGCAGCCACCGTCGAGAACGCCACCACCCCGACAGCCTGCGCCGAGGAAGACAACGTGTCGATGGTGCTGCGCGGCGACGGTATCCGCCACATGCGCATCGAAGCGCTGCAGCCGAGCTACCTCGGCAACATCGGCAACGACGTCACCGCGCCCGACTTCTCGGGCTGCAACTTCGACGGCGGCGCCCACCCGACCGACCCGGCGCATCGTTTCAAGAAGCGCACCGTCGTGCTGCTCGACAACGCGCAATGGCGCATCGTCGGCATGACGCTGCCGACCTTCTGGCGGTCGGCGCGCGTGCCGGTGCAGGTCGGCGCGCGGCACGACCGCGGCTTTCACCTGCTGCAGGTGTTCAAGAAGGACAACGGCAAGGCGCTCGAAGCCATCGTGCTCTACCCCTCCGACGGCTACTGGCGCCTCAAGCCGCTGCCCGAGGCGCGCTTCGGCGACGGCGTGTACGGCTCGTCGTTCCTGCTCGGCCCGGTCGTGCAGGCCGGGCGGCCGGTGGTGAACATCGCGTCGATCCGCGTCGTGCCCGAGCCGCTCGCGATCCACCTGCGCTTCACCGACGGCGGCAAGGCGGTGGCGCGCGTGACCGAGATCAGCCGCACCCGCACCGCGCTCGACGTGACGCTCTCGAAGCCCACGGCCAGTGCCAAGCAACCCTTCGCGGTGCTGCGTTCGATGTACGTGACGCCCGACAACGCCGACATGAGCGAGGTGCGCTGGCAGGCCTCGCCGCAGGCGGCCGAACAGGTGTTGCCGCTGCCCGCGGTGAAGACGCTGAACGCCACGCAGGTGCGCTTCGGCCGCAGCCTGCCCTCGAAGCACAACACGAGCGCGCCGGACATCGAATTCAGCGGCTTCGACGACGAAGCCCGCTGAACACTAGGCTGCGCGCCGCACCTCGCCGGGCGTGAGGCCCAGCACGCGCCGCATGCAGCGCGCCATGTGGCTCTGGTGCGAGAAGCCGCTCTCGAGCGCCACGAGGCTCGCGGGCAGTTCGCTGTTCAGCAGCAGGCTGCGCGCGCGGTCGACGCGGCGATGCACCACGTAGGCATGCACCGCCTGGCCGGTCGAGCGCTTGAACTGCGTCTTCAGGTGCGAGGCGCTCAGGCCCGCGACCTCAGCCAGCGCGGCCAGCGACAGGTCGCCGTCCAGATGCGCCTCGATGAACTCCGTGACACGCTTCAGCTGCAATCGCGTCAGCCCCTGCGCGGGTGACGGCGCCACCTGCGGGCCGGCCGCGATCAACTGCACCGCGAGCGCCGTGCCGAGACTGTCGGTGTAGAGCCGCCCGTTGGGAAAGCCCGCGCGGCGCTCGGCGTCGAGTGCCCAGGCGATGTGCTCGATCTGCGGGTCGCGGAACTGGTGACGCTCGCCGAGCACCGCGCGCTCGGCCGGCAGTCCCATCTCGTCGGCGGTGCGCGCGAGCAGCGCGGGCGCCATGCGCACCACAACCGACGTGCTCGCCGACTCTTCGTGCCAGATGTCGGTGCTGCCGGCCGGCAGGATGTCGAGGTCGCCGCGCGTGTAGAGAAAGCGATGAAACTGGCAGGCGCCCGCCACCGGCGCGCCCGCGTGCAGCTTGAGGCGGTGGTCGGGCAGCGCCTCGTAGCCGACCACGCCGCCGGGGGTCTGTCGCACGTCGACGCGCAGGCTGTCGGTGGCGGGCGGGGCGACGAAGCTGTCGCCGGACAGCGCCACATCAGGCGCCACTCCACCGTGCCCGCGGAAATCGGTGTCCAGATCGGTATCGCTCATCGAAACATTATGGGCCGCGAGCGCCGTGCATGCCGTCGACCGTTTGTGCTCCCCCGCAGCCGAATGTGCGCGACCCGACGCCGTGCGATCGGGATCATCGAGCCCATGAACACCACACCCCACACCCCTTACGCAGGCAAGAAAGCCGTCATCACCGGCGGCACCCTCGGCATGGGCCTGGCCACCGCGCAAGCGCTGCTCGAAGGCGGCGCCGACGTGCTCGTGACCGGGCGCAATCCGCAGAACCTGGAGGCCGCGCGCCGCGTGCTCGGCCCGTTCGGTTCGCGCGCCCATGTGCTGGCGTCCGACACGGCCTCGCTGGCCGACATCGATGCACTCTCCGCCACGGTGCGCGAGCGTTTCGGCCGCATCGACCTGCTGCACATCAACGCCGGCATCTCGTCGCTCGAACCTTTCGAACAGGTGACCGAGGCGGGCTACGACCGCGCCTTCGCGGTCAACACCAAGGGCCCGTTCTTCACCGTGCAGCGCCTGGCGCCGCTGATGCCGGCGGGCAGTTCGATCGTCTTCACCTCGTCCATTGCGGACGAAGGCGGCATGCACGGCCTGAGCGTCTACAGCGCCACCAAGGCCGCACTGCGCTCGATGGCCTCGGGCTTCGCGGCCGAGCTGGTGACGCGCGGCATCCGTGTGAACGTGGTGAGCCCCGGCTTCATCGACACGCCCACGCTCGGCGTGACCGACGCGAGCGCCGAAGAGCGCGCCGAGTTCATGCGGCTGGGCGACCAGATCACGCCGATGCGGCGCCACGGCACCTCCGCCGAAGTGGCGCGCGCGGTGCTCTTCTTCGCCTTCGAGGCGACCTTCACGACGGGCGCGCGGCTCTCCGTCGACGGCGGGCTGGGCCAGGGCCTCACGCCGGCAGCCGCTTGATCTGACTTCTCTCCAAGGACTTCACATGACCGACGTTTCCCTCATCGGCCTCGGCCCCATGGGCGTGGCCCTCGCGCGCGCGCTGCAATCATCGAAATTCACGCTGACGGTGTGGAACCGCACCGCCGAGCGCGCCAAGCCCCTGCTCAACCCAGGCACGGTGCTGGCACCGACGGCCCTGGCCGCCGTGCAGGCGAGCCCCGTGGTGCTGGTCTGCGTGGCCGACTACCCGGCGTCGCGCGCCATCCTCACCGCGCCCGGCGTTCACGACGCGTTGCGCGGCAAGGTGCTGGTGCAGCTGAGCACCGGCACGCCGCAGGACGCACGCGACGACTGGGCCGCGCTGAGCGGCGTGGCCTACCTCGACGGCGCCCTGCTCGCCACGCCGGGCCAGATCGGCCGGCCCGACACGCCGCTCTTCATCTCCGGCGAAGCACGCGCCCTTGCCGCCTGCCGGCCGCTGCTCGAAGCCATCGCCGGCAACATCCAGCACATGGGCGAGCCGATCGGCAACGCGGCCGCCTGGGACCTGGCCACGCTCTCGTGCATGTTCGGCGCGATGAGCGGCTTCTTCCATGGCGTGCGCATCTGCGAAGCCGAGGGGCTGCCGGTGGACGGGTTCTCGCAGATGATCGGCGCGATCTCGCCGGTGCTCGGCGAAATGATCCAGGCCGAGGGCGAGGCCATCCACGCCGGCCAATACGGCGAGCCCGAGAGCTCGATGGCCACCTGCGCGGGCTCGGGCCGGCTGTTCGTGAAGCAGGCGCGCGAGGCGCAGCTCGACGCGGCCTTCCCGGATTTCCTGATGGGGATGTTCGACCGCGCGCTGCGCGCGGGCCTGGGCAACGAGCGCCTGGCCGCGATGGCCAAGGTGCTGCGGCATCAGCCGCCGCAGCCCGCCTGAGCGCAGCCGCGCTTACTGGACGACCGGGCTGCCCGGCAGCTGGTCGCCCGGCGGCTTGAACAGCTGCGCGGTGTCGATCGCGTCGAAGCGGTACTGCTTGCCGCAGAAGTCGCAGCCGACCTCGATGTCGCCGCGCTCGGCGAGGATTTCCTCGGCCTCTTCCACGCCCAGCCCGCGGATCATCTGCGCCACGCGCTCGCGGCCGCAGGTGCACGCGAAGTGCGGGCCGAGCAGGCCGGCCTGCGGTTCGAAGCGCAGCAGCTTCTCTTCCCAGAACAGGCGGCGCAGGATGGTCTCGACGTCGAGCGTGAGCAGTTCGTCGCGCGTGAGGCTCGACGCGAGGATCGAGATGCGGTTGTATTCCTCGTTGCGGCCGATGCGGTCTTCGCTGGCCTGGTCGCGGTCCTTGTCGGACGTGCCTTCGAGGTTGCCTTCGCCCTTCACCGGCAGGCGCTGGATCAGCAGGCCGGCCGCCACCTTGTCGTCGGCCGCGAGCACCAGCGTGGTGTCGAGCTGCTCGCTTTGCAGCATGTAGTGCTGCAGCACGTCGCTGAGCTTGCCGAGCTTTTCACCGTCGTCGCCGAACAGCGGCACGACGCCCTGGTACGGCGTGGCGCCCGGGAGCTTGTCTTTCGGGTCGAGCGTGATGGCGCAGCGGCCCTTGTTGTTCACGTTGACCATGTCGGGCAGGTGCGCGTCGGCCGGCAGGTCGCCGATCACCTTGGCGGTGGCGCGCAGGCTCAGGTCGGGCTTGGCCTCGGCCACGGCCACCTTCACGGGGCCGTCGCCGAAGATCTGCAGGATCAAGGCGCCGTTGAACTTGATGTTCGACTGCATCAGCGTGGCCGCAGCCGTCATCTCGCCGAGCAGTTCAGCCACCGGCGGCGGGTACGGGCCGGTGGCGGTGTTGGAGGCGCGCCGCGCAAGGATCTCCTGCCACGCATCTGTCAGGCGCACGATCATGCCGCGCACCGGCAGGCCATCGAACAGGAATTTGTGCAGCTCGCTCAAAACGGATTCTTTCTCTCTGTGCCTGCGCGGGTCAGGCGATTTTTTTCAGGCCCTTCGCGAAGCGATGGGCGTTTTCGACGTAGTGCTCGGCGCTTTGGCGAAGCTTGGCGGCGGCGGCATCGTCGAGCGTGCGCACCACCTTGGCGGGCGAGCCGATGATGAGGGAGTTGTCGGGAAACTCCTTGCCCTCGGTCACGACGCTGCCGGCGCCAACGATCGAATTGCGGCCAATCTTGGCGTTATTCAAGACCACCGCCTGGATGCCGATCAGCGAGTTGTCGCCGATGGTGCAGCCATGCAGCATCACCTGGTGTCCCACCGTCACGTTGTCGCCGATGGTCAGCGGGCAGCCGATGTCGGCGTGCAGCACCGACAGGTCCTGGATGTTGCTGTTGCGCCCGATGGTCAGCACCTCGGTGTCGCCGCGCAGCACGGCGCCGAACCAGACGCTCGCGTTCTCCGCCAGTTCGACGTTGCCCATGACCTGGGCGCTGTCCGCGACCCATGCGCCTTCGCCAAGGCGCGGGGCAATGCCATCCAATTCGTAAATCGCCATCGTGGTTGTCTCCGGAGGGGCAAAACTAGAATTGTAGGGATGCACCCCCGATTGAGCGCGCTGGCCGCGCTGCGCCTGACAGACCCCGACGACAAGGTGGCCGCCACGCGCGCCACGGCTGCCGAGGCAGCTACTGTTTCCATAGCACTCGAGCCCCTGCGCACGCCCGGCGACGATGACGGCGTGCCGGGCCGTCCCGAGCGCCCGCTGCGCGTGGCCGCCACCGCCGTGCAAAAGCGCTCGCCCTTCACGCCCGAGGGCCGCGCCGCGCTGATCCATTCGATCTGCCACATCGAGTTCAACGCGATCAACCTCGCGCTGGACGCCGTGTGGCGCTACGACGGCATGCCCGAGGCCTACTACCGCGACTGGCTGCGCGTGGCCGACGAGGAGGCGCAGCACTTCACGATGCTGCACACGCACCTGCAGGCCATGGGCTGGCGCTACGGCGACTTTCCGGGCCACGACGGCCTGTGGAACATGTGCGAGAAGACCAAAGACGACGTGCTCGCGCGCATGGCGCTGGTGCCGCGCACGCTCGAGGCGCGCGGGCTCGACGCCACGCCGCTGATCCAGTCCAAACTCAAGCGCGTGAACACGCCCGATGCGCTGCGTGCCGTGGAAATCCTCGACATCATCCTGCGCGACGAAGTGGGCCACGTGGCCATCGGCAACCACTGGTACCGCTGGCTGTGCGAACGCGCCGGGCTCGACGCCGAAGCCAACTACCCGGCCCTGGTCGCGCGCTACGACGCGCCGCGCCACAAGCCGCCTTTCAACCTCGAAGCCCGCAGCCGGGCGGGCTTCAGCCCCGCAGAGCTGCAAGCGCTGACCGACTCCCGCCCCGAATGACTGATGTGATTTCCGACCAGACCTGGTCACGCGCCGACCTGCAAGCCTGCCTGCAAGACCGCGACACGCCGCCCCGCTTCGAACGCTGCCATTTCGACGAGGCCGACCTGTCGCGCCTCGACCTGCGCGGCGCGCAGTTCACGCTGTGCAGCTTCGCCGAAACCTCGTTCGACCGTGCCCAGCTGGCGGACACGCGCTGGACCGGCTGCCGCGCACGCCAAGCCGACTTCGGGCTCGCCGACCTCACGAACGCGCGCTTCCAGGACTGCGACCTGAACAACACGCAGTGGGCGCGCGCCAAGCTGCCCTCGGCGCTCTTCACGGGCGTGAAGCTCACGGGCGCGCACTTCGGCGAGGTGTCGGCGCTGGGCGTCGTGTTCAAGGATTCGCTGCTCATCGACGCGCACCTGCGCGGCCTGTCGTTTCGCAAGCAGACGCTC
This sequence comes from Variovorax sp. EBFNA2, assembly GCF_033802765.1. Taxonomy (NCBI): domain Bacteria; kingdom Pseudomonadati; phylum Pseudomonadota; class Betaproteobacteria; order Burkholderiales; family Comamonadaceae; genus Variovorax; species Variovorax sp. EBFNA2. The sequence goes on along the minus strand of NZ_CP138496.1, from coordinate 2,389,285 downwards.
GCCCAGCTCGACCTGTCGGAAGCCGACCTGTCGGGCTGCGATTTCCGCGAGGCCATTTTCGAAGGCGGCAGCCTGCGCAACGCGCACCTGAAGCTTGCGCGCTTCGAAGGCGCCGACTTGCGCGACGTGGACCTGGGCGGCCTGCGGCTGGCCAACGCCGCGCCGTTCAAGGGCGCGACCATCTCCCACCGCCAAGCCGCCGCACTCGTCGAGGAACTGGGCCTGCGCGTCGTCTGAGTCGACTGAGAGTCAAGACGTCGCGGTGCGGCTGTGCACCACCAGCTTCGGCGTGAAGTACTGCAGCACCTCGCCGCGCTGGTTGCGCGTCTGGCAGCGCATCGTGACCATCGCGCGGCCGGGCTTGGAGCGCGAAGGCGTGATGTCGACCACCTCGCTCAGCACATGCAGCACGTCGCCAGGGCGCGTGGGCTTGGGCCACTGCAGCTCGCCGCCCGAGCCGATGATGCCGCCGGCCAGCGGGATGCCGCTGTCGACCAGCAGCTTCATCGTGAGCGCCGCCGTGTGCCAGCCGCTCGCGGCCAACCCGCCGAAGAAGGTGTGCTTCGCGGCCTCTTCGTCGGTGTGAAAAGGCTGCGGATCGAACTGCTGCGCGAAGGCCTTGATCTGCGCCACGTCGAGCAGGTGTTCGCCGCTCTGGAAACGGTCACCGACCTTCAGGTCTTCGAGATACAACAACGTGGCCATGGGAGTCTCCTTGTGGTGTTGCCCGTCATTCTCGGGCGATCAGACGCGCTCGAGGATGGTGGCAATGCCCTGCCCGCCGCCGATGCATTGGGTCGCAAGCGCATAGCGGCCGTTCTCGCGCGCCAGCAACGAAGCCGCCTTGCCTGTGATGCGCGCGCCGGTCGCGCCCAACGGGTGGCCGATGGCCAGGCCGCCGCCGTCGAGGTTCACCGTCGCCGGGTCGAGCCCGAGGTCGCGGATGCAGGCCAGCGCCTGCGACGAGAAGGCTTCGTTGATCTCGACCACGTCGAGGTCGGCCACGCTCAGGCCCGCGCGCGCCAGCGCCTTGCGCGTGGCGGGAATCGGGCCGATGCCCATCACGGCCGGGTCGACGCCCACGGTCGCGAACGAGCGGATGCGCGCCAGCGGCTTCAGGCCGTGCTTCGCGGCGAAGGCGTCGCTGGTGACCAGCACCACCGCCGCGCCGTCGGTCAGCGGCGACGCAGTGCCGGCCGTGACCACGCCATCAGGACGGAAAGCGGGCTTGAGATTGGCGAGTGCTTCAGCCGAAGTCGAGGGGCGGATGCAGCCGTCCGCATCGACCACCTCGCCGGAGGCCAGCCGCACCGGCACGATCTCGCCGGCCAGCCGGCCCTGCGCGCGCGCTTCGGTCGCCTTGCGGTGCGACTCGACGGCCAGCGCTTCCTGGTCGGCGCGACTCACGTTCCAGCGCTGCGCAACGTTCTCGGCCGTCTCGCCCATCGAGATGTAGGCATCGCTGTTCGCCAGCAGCTCGGGGCTGGGCGAGAAGTTGAAGCCGCCCTGCGGCACCATCGTCATCGACTCCACGCCCACGCACAGGAAAGCCTCGCCCATGCCCGCCTCGATCTGCGCGGCGGCGATGTGCACGGCCTGCATCGAGGAGCCGCAGAAGCGGTTCACCGTCATGCCGCCCACCTCGTGCGGCAACCCGGCCAGCAGCCCGACGATGCGCGCAAGGTTGTTGCCCTGCGAGGCCTCGGGGTAGGCGCAGCCCAGGATGATGTCTTCAAGCAGCGCGGGGTCGAGGTCGGTGCGCTGCAGCAGGCCCTGCACCACGCCGGCGGCGAGCGTGTCGGGGCGCACCTCGGCCAGCGCGCCCTTCTTGGCGAAGTGGAACGGCGAACGGGCGTAGGCGGAAATCACGGCTTTCATGGGAACACTCCTTGGGGAAAAACTACCATCCAATCGGTAGGCTTCGGGGTTCAAAAAAAGGCACGTCCGGCGTGCCCGTGGTGAAACAGATCGGTCAGTCCAGCGGCAGCGCGCGCCGCAGCTGGGCGATGGCGTCGTCGAAGTCTTCGACGCGCCCTGTCATGCGCGACGCGAGCAGCGCGCCCTGGCACGACGAGAACACGAAGGCCGCGAGCGAGGCCACGGGGTTGTCTTTCTGCGCCTGCGCCGGCACCAGCGCGCCAAGCACGCCGGTGAGCCACATCACCTGCGTGTTGCGCAGGGCCTGCACGGCCTGGCGCAGGTCTTCGTTGATGCAGTCCCAGCCCGGCGCCAGCGCGCCCGCGGGGCACAGGCCCGAGCCGGCCTTCAGCGTGTTGCGGTACATGCGGAAATACGATTCGAGCGCGTCCTTGGGCTCGCGCGCGCGCGCCGCCACCCAGTCCTTGAAACTCTGCGTGGCGCCCTGGATCACCGCGATGCCCAGCGCTTCCTTGGTCGGAAAGTGGTGGTACAGGCTCGCCTTGCGCACGCCCACCGCGTTGGCCACGTCCTGGAAGCTGAAGCCCAGGTACGAACGGGTTTCGATGAGCCCGCGCGCCACCGCGAGGATCTGATCGCGGGTACCGCCGGGGGCCAGGGTGGAAGCGTCGTGCATCTACCTACTATAAGGTAGGCAATCTCACCCCTGCAAGCGCCGGGGTCAATCGGCCTTGATGCCCGCGGCCTTCACGATGCGGCCGTTGCTCTCGAACTCGCTGGCGATTTCCTTCGCGAAGGCAGCCGGCGTGCCCGTGGCGGGCACGTTGTCGGTGGCCGTGAGCTTGGCGCGCAGCTCGGGGCTGGCGAGCGCCTTGTTGATCTCTGCGTTGTACTTCGCGACCAGTGCCGCCGGCGTTCCTGCGGGCGCGAACACGCCGAACAGCGAATGGATGTTGGCCGCGCTGTAGCCCAGCTCGGCCAGCGTGGGCACCTGCGGCAGGCTCTCGAGCCGCGCGGGCGCGCCGGCCGCCAGCGGGCGCAGCTTGCCCGACTGGATGTGCGCCGACAGCGTCGGGCTGGCGTTGGTCGACAGGATTTCGAACTGCCCGCTCAGCGCATCGTTGAGCTGCTGACCGCCGCCCTTGTACGGCACGTGCGTGATGTCCACGCCGGCCGTCGCGCGCACCTGCTCGAGCACGATGTGCCCGAGCGAGGCCGGCCCCGACGTGGCCCAGCGCACGGTGCCGGGCTGCGCCTTGGCTTCGGCAATCAGCGCACGAAAGTCCTTCGCCTTGCTGGCGGGCGTGGCGACCAGCAGCACGGGCGAATACATCACGCTGGCCACCGGCACGATGTCCTTCAGCGGATCGAACGGCAGCTTGCCCAGGTGCGGGCTCAGCACCAGCGGGCTGATGGCCGAGAAGCCCAGCGTCGCGCCGTCGGGCGCGGCCTTGGCCACAGCGTCCATGCCGATGGCGCCGCTCGCGCCTGCGCGGTTGTCGACGATCACCGTGGTGCCCAGCTGCGTGGCGAGCCGGTCGCCAAGCGCGCGGGCGACCACGTCGCTCACGCCGCCCGCCGGGTAGGCCACGATGAGCCGCACGGTGCGCGGCACGGCCTGCGCATGCGCGCCGCTGGCCGCGCACAGCGCCGCGGCGGCGAGCAGCCGGGTCGTGGTGCGGCGCGAGTGCTTGGAGGCGGCGAGGAAGTTCATGGTGTCGATGAAAGGCATGCGTCGAAAAGAAGAAGAAAGATCGGTCAGTCCAGCTGCAGCTTGCGCTCGCGGATCAGCCTGGACCATTTCTCATTGTCCGCCTTGACGAAAGCCGCAAACGCCGCCGGGCCGAGCGGATGCACCTCGGCACCGGCCGTCGCGAACTTGGCCTTGATCTCCGGTGTCGCCAGCGCTTTCGCGAGTTCAGCCGACAGGCGATCGACCACGTCCTTGGGCATGTTGGCCGGGCCGACCAGCCCCTGGAAACCGACCGACTCCATGCCCGCGAGGCCCAGTTCCTTCACGGTCGGCACATCGGGCAGTTGCGGATCGCGCACCGGGCCGGTCACAGCCAGCGCCTTGAGCTTGCCGCCCTTCACCTGCGGCAGCAGCACGCTGCCCGCGTCGATGAGGATCTGCGTCTGCCCGCCGAGCAGGTCTTGCACCGCAGGCGCGCTGCCCTTGTACGGCACGTGCGTCATGTCCAGGCCCGTCACCTGGTTCATGAGTTCGCCGTTCAGGTGCGTCGAAGTGCCGTTGCCGCCCGAGGCGAAGTTGACCTTGCCGGGCTGGCCCTTGGCCCACGCCACGAACTCCTTGAGGTTCTTCGCCGGATGGTCGGGCCGCGTCACCGCGATGTAGCTGCCCTGGCTGATCTGGCCGATGTAGGTGAACTGCTTGATCGGGTCGTACGGCGGCTTGCTCTGCAGGTACGGCGCGATGGCGAAGGGGCCGGTGTTGGCCAGCAGCAGCGTGTAGCCGTCGGCCGGCTGGCGCGTGAGCTCGGTCGCCGCGATCATGCCGCTCGCGCCGGGCTTGTAGTCGACCACCAGCTGCTGCTTGAGCGCCTCCTGCAGCGGCACCTGCACCGTGCGCGCCGCGAAATCGATGCCGCCGCCGGGCGGGTAGCCGACGATCAGGCGGATGGGCTTGGCGGTGGGATAGCCCTGGGCCATGGCCAGCGTGGCGGTCGTGGCCAGCGCGAGGCCGGTGCAGAGTCTGCGAAGGTTCATGGATGTCTCTCGATGCCTCTTGATAAGAGCGTCCATTCTGAAACATCGCCGGACCTCCGGCGCGCGCGTTCTCAGGCTTCCTGCGCCTCCACATCGTTGCCGATGAAGTTGCGCCCGCGCGCCCCGCCCTGCGCATGGCGCAGCATCTCGCGCGCCTCGTCCTCGCCCACGCCGTAATCGGCGAAGCGCGTCTTCACGCCCAGCGATTCGATGAAGGCTGCAAGCTGCGCCGGCGCCTCGGCCAGCGGCATGCGCAATGCCTGCGCCAGCACCGCGTCGCGGTCGGGCCGACGTCCGATGGCCCGCGCCAGCACCATCGGCAGCGGGAACGAGCAGGCGATGCCGTGCGGCAGGCCGTAGCGCAGCGTCATCTCGTACGAGATCGAATGCGCGAGCGCGGTCTTGGTGTTGGAAAACGCCATGCCCGCCTTCAGCGCCGCGAGCGCCATGCGCCCGCGCAGTTCGACGTCGTCGAGCCGGCCCATGAGCTGCGGCAGCACCTCCAGCGTGTCCTGCACGGCCGCCACGGCGAAGGTGTCGGACATCGGATTGGCGTTGACGTTCCAGATCGCCTCGAGCGCATGCGACAGCGCATCGAGCCCACTCTGCAGCGTGACCGCCGCCGGCAGCGACAGCATCAGCTCGGGGTCGATGATGGCGTGGCTCGGCCAGGTCTGCGGCAGATGCAGCGAGTACTTCTTCTGCCGCTCGCGGTCCCAGATGGTGGCCCAGGGCGTGACCTCGCTGCCCGTGCCGGCCGTCGTGGGCACGGCGATGAGCGTCTTGTGGCGCGTGGCCACGAAAGGCCGCTCGCCCGCGAGCCCCGCCACCAGGTCGGCGAAGCGCCCGTGGTCGTCGGCCACCATCAGCGCCTTCGCGGTGTCGATGGCGCTGCCGCCGCCGACCGCGACGATCACCTCGACGTCGGCATGCGTGCGCCAGAACCATTCATAGGTCTCGGCCAGTTCCGCCACGTCGGGGTTGGGTCGCGTCTGGTCGAGCGTGCAGGCCAGCGCATCGCCGAGCACCGCCTCCAGCCGGTCGCGCAGCCCGAGCGCGCGTGCCTCGGGAAAGGTCACCAGCGCGGCGCGCCGGCCTTCGAGCAGCTTCGGCAGGGACAGCAGGGCCCCTGCCCCGTACACGCTGTGCACGGGGTTGTGGTAGTTGGCGCTCATGGAGGGGTTTCTTCAGGAAGCGGCGAACGCCGCGGGCAGGGACGCGAAGCGCGAGCGGGTCATCGGTGCGCGCCCTGCTGGATCCAGCTGCGCAGCCGCGTCGAGAGGTAGTCGGCCGTCATCACCATCACGACGATCACCAGGATGCAGGTGGCCGTGTCCTGGTACTGGAACAGCTTCATGCTGCCCACGAGCTCGAAGCCGATGCCGCCCGCGCCCACCATGCCCAGCACGGTGGCCTGGCGCAGATTGGTCTCGAAGCGGTAGACGATCACGCCGATCCACGCGGTGACCACCTGCGGAATGACGCCGAAGATGATGGTCTGGATCGGCCCGGCGCCGGTGGCGCGCAGCGCCTCGATCGGGCCCTGGTCGATCTCCTCGATCGACTCGGCGAAGAACTTGCCGAGCATGCCCGCGCCATGCAGCGCCAGTGCCAGCACGCCGGGGAACGGACCCAGGCCGACGGCCGCCACGAAGATCAGCGCCAGGATGATCTCGTTGATGCCGCGCGTGATGTTGAGCACCTGCCGCATCGCATGGAACACGGCGATGTTCGGCGAGATGTTGCGCGCCGCGAAGAAGCACAGCGGCACCGCAAGAATCACCGCGAGCAGCGTGCCCCACAGCGCGATCTGCACGGTCTCGATGGCGGGGCCGACGAGCTTCTGCATGAACTCCCAGTTGGGCGGCAGCATGCGTCCGAGGAAGTCGCCGATCCAGGGCATGCCCTTGCCGAGTTCGCTGAAGCTCACCTGGCTGCCGATGGCGGCCCACCAGAGCACGCCGATGCCGGCGAACACGGCCACGGCGTACTTCCACCAGCCGGGGTTGCCGCCGCTCTTGGCGATCAGCACGTTGAAGCGTCCGATGGCGATCATGATTGCTCCATGGCGAGTTGCGGGGCGGTGCGCGCCGGCACCGCATGCAGGGCCGCGGCGGGCACGGCCGGCGTTGCAGGCTCTGCGCCTGCAACAGCGGCTTCGGTGCCCTCTTCCACGCCCCCCGGATAGATGAGGTGCAGCACCTCCTCGGTCAGTTCGTCGGGCCGGCCTTCGAACACGATGCGCCCGGCCGCCACGCCGATCACGCGCTGCGCGAACTCGCGCGCGTAGTCGACCTGGTGCAGGTTGCAGATCACCGTGATGCCGTCCTGCCGGCTGGCCTGCTTCAGGTAGTTGAGCACCTTGCGCGAGGTCTTCGGGTCGAGGCTGGCCACGGGCTCGTCGGCCAGGATCACCTTGGGTTTCTGCGCCAGCGCACGGGCAATGCCCACGCGCTGCTTCTGTCCGCCCGAGAGCGTGTCGGTGCGCAGGTCGGCCTTGTGGTCGAGCTCGACGCGGCGCAGGCATTCGCGGGCGATGGCGATGTCCTTCGAGGGGAACACCTGGAACCACGACAGCAGCGCAGGCATGGAACCCAGCCGCCCCGTCAGCACGTTCTTGAGCACCGACAGGCGCGGCACCACGTTGTAGTGCTGGAAGATCATCGCGACGTCGCGGCGCACCTTGCGCAGCCCGGCGCGGTCGCCGCGCGAGCGCTCGCCGTCGACGTGGATCTCGCCTTCGCTCGGCTCGGCCAGGTGGTTGATGCAACGCAGCAGCGTGGACTTGCCCGCACCCGACGCACCGAGGATGACGACGAACTCACCCTTGGCCACCGTGAGGTCGACACGGTGAAGCGCAGTGAAGTCGCCGTAGCGCTTGCACAGCCCGCGGATCTCGATCATTTCATCTTCCTCAGGTCGAGGTTCAGCACCTTGGCCGTGTCGCGGATGATGTTGTAGGCCGCGTCGTTGGTCGGGTGGAAACCGTTGAGCAGGCCCTGGTCTGACCAGGGGATGTCTTTGACCTGCAGGAAGGCGGCCTGCACGCGCGCCTTCAGGTCGGCGGGCAGGTCCTTGCGCCACACGGTGGGCGACTCGGGAATCGGCTCCGACTTCCAGACCTCGACCAGGTCTTCGCGCTTGACCAGGCCCTTGGACACGGCAGCGTCGAGGATGCGGTCGGCGATGGCCGCGGCGTCCACCTTCTTGTTCTGCACCGCGATCGCGCTCGAGTCATGCGAGCCCGAGAAGATCACGCGGCCGAAATCCTTGTCGGGGTTGAAGCCCACCTTGATGAGGCCGGCCTTCGGGAACAGATGGCCCGAGGTGGAGCTGGGGTCGACGAAGGCGAAGGTCTTGCCCTTGAGGTCGGCCACCGTCTTGATGCCGGTGTCCTTGTGGGTCACGATCTGGCTGTGATAGTAGGAGCGCCCGGCCTTCTTGGTCTCGGCCACTGCAAAGGCCTCGATGTCGGCCACCGTGGTGCCCAGCACATAAGAGAAGGGGCCGAGGTAGGCCACGTCGAGCCGCTTGGAACGCAGCGCTTCGATCACCCCGTTGTAGTCGGCCGCCACGAAGGGCTTGACCGCGAAACCGAGGGCCTTGGACAGCATGTCCATCATGGCCTGGCTGTTGGCAATCATGGCGCGCGAGTCCTCGGAAGGAATCAGCCCGACAGTGAGAACCTGCTGTGCCCGTGCCATCGGCACGAAGGCGGACGCTGTCACGGCGGCAGTGCCGAGCAGCAACTTTCTACGCTTCATCATGGTTGTCTCCAGTGGTCTGCGTTGCATGGAATCCTCAGGTCGTTTCGAAGGGCAAAAGTACCCGTCTCGAGTCTTCCAGTCGTGCGTGTCATGGTGATGACAGCGTGAGGATTCGGGACGTCCGGCGCATTTCTGTCGGGGCCTGGTCCGTCTTGAGCGCGAGTACATCACTGGTACTCATATCGATCCAATTCAATTTTTTTCGATGATCTATATACTGAACCTATAGATCAGAAAGGCTCCCGCGATGCGCCTCACCCAGCTGCGTTCCTTCTATGCCGTGGCCCGCGAAGGCAGCTTCACGCGGGCTGCCGAGCACCTGCACGTGAGCCAGCCCACCATCACCACGCAGGTGCGTTTTCTCGAAGAGGCCTACCAGGTCGAGCTCTTCCATCGGCGCGGCCGGCGCGTGCAGCTCACCGAAATCGGCGAACAGCTCATGCAGCTCGCGCAGCAGATCTTCAGCCTCGAAGGCGATGCGGTGGCACTGCTCGGCGACGCCGGCACGCTGCGCACCGGCCACCTGCGCGTGGCGGCCGTGGGGCCGTACCACGTGACGAAGATGCTGGTCGACTTCAGCCTGCGCTACCCCGACGTGAAGGTCACGGTGAGCACCGGCAATTCACAGGACGTGCTCGACCGACTGCTCGACTACAGCGCCGATGTCGGCGTGCTCGCGCAGCTGGTGCGCGACGACCGCTTTCTGTCGGTGCCCTTCAGCCAGCACCCGGTCGTGATGTTCGTGCCCTCCACGCACCGCTTTGCGAAGCGGCGCAACATCCGGCTCGCGGAGCTGCAGGGCGAACGGCTCATCCTGCGCGAGCAAGGATCGACCACGCGCAAGGCGCTCGAACTGGCGCTCGCGAAAGCCAAGGTCGAGGTCGACGTGGTGATGGAGATCAGCAGCCGCGAGGTGATCCGCGAAGCCGTGGCGCAAGGCCTGGGCATCGCGGCCGTGTCGGGCGTGGAGTTTGTGCCGGGGCCCAACCTGCACATGGTCGGCTTCAGCGACACCGAAATTTTTACCTACGCCCACGTGCTGTGCCTGGCCGAGCGGCGCGAGATGCGCATGGTCAGCGCCTTCTACGACACGCTGGTGCCCGCCATCGAAGCGCGCAAGCGCAAGAGCTGAACGAACGACCGCTGCGTCAGCCGCGCGGATGGTGCTGCGCGTGCAGCTGCTTCAGGCGCTCACGCGCCACGTGCGTGTAGATGGTGGTGGTCGAGATGTCGGCGTGCCCCAGCAGCAGCTGCACCGCGCGCAGATCGACGCCATGGTTCAGCAGGTGCGTGGCGAACGCATGGCGCAGCGTGTGCGGCGACAGCGGCACGTGGATGCCCGCTGCAGCCGCCTGCTTCTTCACGATGACCCAGAACATCACGCGCGTCATGCCCGCGCCGCGCGCGGTCACGAACAGGTCGGGCGTCTGCTGGCCGTCGAGGATCACGGGGCGCGATTCGTCGAGGTAGCGCTCGATCCAGCGCCGCGCCTCGCCGCCGAAGGGCACGAGGCGTTCCTTGTTGCCCTTGCCGAGCACGCGCAGCACGCCGTCGTTGAGGCTCATGTCGATCACCTTCAACGCCACCAGCTCGCTCACGCGCAGGCCGCTTGCGTACATCAGCTCCAGCATCGCGCGGTCGCGCAGGCCGAGCGGGCTCTCGACATCGGGCGCGGCCAGCAGGTCGTCGACCTGCTTCTCCGACAGCGTCTTGATCGCGCGCGGCATCTGGCGCGCGGGCATGAGGCGGATGCTCGGGTCGGCCGTGATGCGGCGTTCGCGCAGCGCCCAGCGGTAGTAGCGCTTGAACACCGTGAGCCGGCGGTTCGCCGAGGTCGCCTTGCCCTTCGTGGACAGGCGCACGCCCATGTAGGCCTGCAGGTCGGTCTCGCGTGCGGCGTCGAGGCCCATGCCGCCCCGCTGTTCGCGCAGCCACTGCGCGAACAGCGCGAGGTCGCGGCGGTAGGCGGCCAGCGTGTTCTTCGACAGCCCGTCCTCGAGCCAGAGGGCGTCGATGAAGGTGTCGATGTCGGCGGTGGGGGGAGCGGCGGCGGCCTCGGTCATGCGGTGCAAGATAACAAAAGAAAAAGCCGCCCGGAACGCGGGCGGCTTTCAGGGGAAGCGAAGCCGATCAGTCGAGCTTGAGGTTCTGCTTCTTCACGACCTGCTTGTACACGTCGAACTCGGCCTTGATCTGCGCGGCGAACTGGTCGGGCGAGTTGGCCACGATCAGCGAGCCGGTGTCTTCGATGCGCTTCTTCACGGCCGGATCTTCCACCGCCTTCTTCACGCCGGCGTTGATCTTGTCGACCACTTCCTTCGGCAGGCCCTTGGGGCCGAGGATGCCGTAGTAGGCCATGCGGTTCACCGGCTCCAGGCCGACTTCCTTGAAGGTCGGCACGTTCGGCAGGCCGGCCACGCGCGTCGGCGCCGACACCACGATCGGCACCAGGCGGCCGCTCTGGATGAAGGGCATCGCCGAGGGCAGGTTGTCGAAGATGATCGGCACCTGGCCGGCCACCACGTCGTTCAGCGCCGGGCCCGCGCCGCGGTACGGGATGTGCGTGACGAAGGTGGTGGTCAGGCTCTTGTACAGCTCCATCAGCAGGTGGCCGATGCCGCCCGTGCCCGACGAGGCGTACGAATACTTGCCCGGGTTCTTCTTCAGCTCGGCCACGAACTCGGCGTAGTTCTTGGCGGGGAAGCTCGGGTTCACGGCGATCACGTTCGGCGTGGCCGCGATGTTGACGATCGGCGTGAAGTCGGTGATCGGGTCGTATGGCGTCTTCGGGTTGATGGCCGGGTTGGCCGCCGTGCTCGACACCGTCGCCACGCCCAGCTTGTAGCCGTCGGCCGGCGCGCGCGCGGTTTCGGCCGCGCCCACGATGCCGCCGCCACCGGCGCGGTTGATCACCACCACGGGCTGGCCCAGCACCTTGCCCAGCGGGTCGGCGATCACGCGCGCCACGATGTCCGTCGTGCCGCCGGGTGCGAACGGCACGCTCAGCTCGACCGGCTTGGTGGGATAGCCCTGCGCGAAACTCTGACCTGCCGCTGCGACCAGCACGGCGGCGCCCGCAAGCGCGCTCCATTGACGACGTTGCATCGATAACTCCTTGACTAGACGGGACCGGCCGGGGCCGGAAAAAAGCGAAGCCCGGATGCTAGCGGGTCGGGGCTTTCCTTCATGCTGTGGAATACCCACAGTTGTGGCGGTTTATGCTCGAAGCGGTGAACTACGCACAGCTGCTCTTCCCCGACTTCTCCCTCATCGCCATCGGCTGGCTCCTGTGCCGCTACACCGCGCTCGACCGCCGCGTGTGGGACCAGGTCGAGAGCCTGGTGTATTACTTTCTATTTCCTGTCCTGCTGTTCCATTCGATCGTGCGCAGCCCGCTCGACTTTGGTGCCACGTCGAGCCTGCTGACCGCGGGCGTCGGCGTCGGGCTGGCCGGCATCGCGATGGCGTACGCCCTGCCCTTCGTGCCGGGCCTGCGCACGCACATCGACCGGCACGACCACGCCGCCAGCGCGCAGATCGCGTTCCGCTTCAACTCCTTCATCTGCCTGGCGCTGGCCGAGCGGCTGGCCGGGCCCGAGGGCCTGCTGCTGATCGCCGTGCTGATCGGCGTGTGCGTGCCGATGTTCAACATCGCCGCCGTGTGGCCGATGACGCGCCATGCGCAGACCGGCTTCGTGCGACAGCTGGTGCGCAATCCGCTGATCGTGGCGACGCTGGCGGGCCTGATCGCCAACGTGCTGGGCCTCACCGTGCCGACCTGGCTCACGCCGACGCTCACGCGCATCGGTGCGGCTTCGCTGGCGTTGGGGCTGCTTGCGGCGGGCGCGGGCATGCAGTTCGCGACGCTGGGGCGCGGCAAGGCGCTGGCGGTGTCGGTGCTGGCGATCCGGCATTTCTTCTTGCCGCTGGTGGCCTGGGGGTTGTCGCTCGCCTTGAAGCTGGATGCGACGCAGGCTGCGGTGTTGATGGCCTTCTCGGCCGTGCCCACCGCGTCGAGTGCCTATGTGCTGGCGGCGCGCATGGGCTACAACGGGCCGTATGTGGCGGGGCTCGTCACGCTGTCGACCATCCTGGGCGTGGCCAGCCTGCCGTTCGCGCTGGCGCTGCCGCGCTGACCCGCCGACAGCTACGCGTTCGGCCGCCAATTGCCGTGAAAGCCGAACGGCACGCGGTGCGGCAGCCGGGCTGTCGCAACGGGCGCGGCGCGCAGGTCGCGGGCATCGAGCACGATCAGGTCGCTGCGCCGGGTCTTCTCGCGCCAGACCACGGCCAGGAGCCAGCCGTCGCCTTCGTCGGCGTGCGGTGCGCGCGGCACGAACACCGGCTCCGACACGACATCGCCCGGCGGCAGCGTGTGGAGGTGGCGCTCGCCCGTCTCCAGGTCGCAGCGCGCAAGGCTGTCGAAAAGCACGCTCTCGGCATCGCCCCGCGCGCGTGCGGTGGCATGGCAGGCATAGAAGCCGTACCGGGTGCGGCTGCCCGCGAAACGCTCGTCGATGCGCGGGAACTCGCCCACCAGATCGTCGAGGTACTCGCGACGGAAACCTGTGCCGCTGCCGGCCAGGTCGAAGGTCCAGCGGCACAGCCGCGCGGCCATCGCGTGCGGATCGCCGGGGCGGCCCTGCGCATCGGGCAGGCCGGGCGCGGCGTCCGACTGCATCACGAGCGCGACGACGGTGTCGCCCTCGTCCCACGCGTTCATGACGTGGAACATGTGGCAGGCCTCGGTCTCGAACCAGCGCATCGTGTCGACCGCGGCGCCGCGCCGCATCACGCCGACGTGGGTCCGCTTGTCGGCCTCCCAAGCCAGCAGCGGCAGGCCGCGCATCGCGCGCTCCACGCTGGTGGTCAGCGGCATCACCGGAAAGAGCACGTGCCCGCGCGTCAGCATGAAGTCGTGCGCCATGCTGGCGTACGGCGCGTCGAAGGCCTGCAGCTCGGTCACTTCGCACTGGCTGTCCATCACGCCGTAGCGCATGCCGGGCGTGCCGGGGCCGTCGGGTGAGTAGGCGAAGAAATGCAGCTCGCCGCTGTGCGGGTCGTGCTTCGGATGCGCGGTGCAGCGCGTGGTCAGGCGGTCGCCGAAGCTCTGGTGCCCTTTCGACGCCAGCGTGAAGGCGTCAAGCTCGAAGGGTTGGTGCGATTCCTCGAGCGCGAACAGCCGGCCGCCGTGCCAGAGCATGCTGGTGTTGGCCGTGCCGCTGTTGTGGCCGATCACCGCCGGGTCGCTGGTCGCGGGGTTGCCGAAGGAGCCGAACAGCGCGCGCCCGGCCGCGTGCTCCAGTTGCCACTTGGGCGTGCGCGCCCAGCGGTTGCGGTACGCCACCTGACCGCCATCGATGTGAAACGCGTGCACCATGCCGTCGCCGGAAAACCAGTGGTAGTTGTCGTCGCGCGGCGCATGCTGCGGGCTCGGCCCCACGCGGTAGAGCGTGCCCGAGAGTTCCGGCGGCATCGCACCGTCGATGGCGAGGGCCGCGATGTCGTGCTCCTCGGTGAGCGGGGCGTAGTTGCCGGTAAAGAAATGGGCGTTGGCCCGGGGCATGGCGGTCACTGGGAGTTCCTGGTCGTTCAAAGGGATTGGGGGTCGGCGAGTTGCGCGATGGCGCGCCCGATGTAGGCCGCCAGCGGCGCGTCGATGCCCGAGCCGGCGCGCAGCGCGGGGTCGCTGCGGAAGGCCTCCTGCAGCTTCGCGTTCAGTACCGCATCGCCGCCGGCCTTGGCCAGGGACAGCGCCTGCCAGCGCGCGGCCAGCACGCGCACCGGCGCGCTGTCGGGCGCCGCACCCTGCCGCATCTGCTGTCGCACATCGGCGATCAGCGGGGGCCAGGCGTCGGTCTGCGCGACGTAGTGCTGCGCGAGCAAGGCCATCTCCGCAGCATCGCAATGCGCGGCGTAGCGCTGCAGCCGCGCGTACGCCATCGCATGCGAGATGAACTGCATGCCGGCGCGGTCGACACCGGTCAGCGAGTGCAGCGCGGGCTCGTTCCAGTGCATGGCGTAGAGCTGCATGAGCAGGGCTTCGTCGCCGCCGGCTTCTTCGAGCAGCAGCGCGATCCAGCGCTGCGCGAGGGCCTGCGCCTGCGCGCTTTCCGGCGAGGCGCCTTCAGCGACCAGCGCGCGGAGCACAACGGTCAGCTCGGCGCGCTCGGGTGCCACCGCGTCGGCGAAACCGTCGCGACCGGTCTGGAGCCGCCCGAGCTCGTCATCGCTGAAATACTTCGCGCCCGCGACCGTGCGCTCGAGCGCCACGAGCCAGTCGTCGATGGCGGGTTCGGTGCGGGCCTGCAGCTGGGCCTGCAGTGTCAGCAGGTGCGTGCGCAATGCCGTGGCCTGCGTGATCTCGCGTTCAAGCTGCGACAGCTGCTGCGCCACGACCTCCGACAGCCCGTCGGCCGCGCGGTCGAGCAGGCCCTGGATCTCGGCCAGCGACAGGTCGAGCCGGCGCAGCGCCTGGATGCGGTACAGCCGCGCGACGTCGTTGCGGTCGTAGAGACGGTAGCCGCCGTCCGAGCGCTGCGACGGCACCAGCAGGCCGATGTCGTCGTAGTGCCGCAGCGCGCGCACGGTCAGCCCGGTGCGCCGGGCCAGTTCGCCAATCCTCAGGTACATGCCTTCCCTCTCAAGTTGAAGGCATCGTAGAGCGTGCCGTTACGAGAGGGTCAAGCGAATTTCGTTGAAAAGATGCGCGCCGTTTTACGTCGGCGCGGGCGTCAGCTGCGTTGCAGCAACGCGGGCACCGCCGACGCCAGCATCGCGATACCCGACAAGGTCAGGAGGCTCAGCACGATCTTGCGAAACGCCACCTCGCTGATCCCGATGTAGAGCCGGGCCCCCAACAACACCGGCACCGCGACAGCCGCCGCGACCAATGCCAGAAGAGGCACCACCGAACGCCCGATGCTCCCGCTCGCCACATGCACAGCAAAGGCCACGGCCAGCATCGAGAGGTTGAAGTTCTGGATCACGGCGCGTTGCGTGTCGCGCTGGAAGCCGCGCAGCGTGCACCACAACGTGGGCACGACACCCGAGAAGCCGCCGATGCCCGCCATCACGCCGCCGATGGCACCCGCGACACCGTCCGCCGCACGGCCGCCAAAGGTGATCTTCGGCAGGTGCTGCGACATCAGCATGGCCGGGCACCACAACACCAGCAGCGTGCCCAGGCACACCTTGAACAGCACGATGTCCAGGTGCGGCAGCAGCCAGACACCGAAGGGCACGCCGACCAGGCCGCCAAGCACGAAGGGCCAGAGGATGCGCTTGTCGAAAGACCGCCGCACCGTGAGCGCCGCGATCACCTGCCCCGTGAGCGCCCCGAACAACGCGAGCACGGCGGCCAGCTGCGGCTCCAACGTCCAGGCCCACACAGACATCGCGACCATGCCGAAGGCAAAGCCCGACAGGCCCTGCACGAACCCCGCCAGCACAGCGCCGACGATCACAGAGACATACAAGGCTTGCATGCGGCCCATGATAGGGGCCGCCGCCCCGCCCTCCGGCGGTCTACGCCGACGCAGGCACCAGCGCCGTGCGACGCACGCGCCGCACATTGAAGGCGCTGGCGATCAGCACGCCCTGCACCAGCGCCAAGCCGACGATCACGCTGGTGTACTGGCCGGCGTCCATCAGGCGGCCGAACACCAGCGGCGCCACGGCCTGGCCGATGTCCAGGCCCGCGTACACCACGCCGTAGACGCGCCCCGTGGCATTGGGCGGCGTCGACTTCTTCACCAGCAGGTCGCGCGACGGCCCGGCGATGCCCGAGACGAAACCCATCGCGCCGAACAGCACCGGCACCATCACGGGCGGAAACTGCGCGAAGGCCAGCACCAGCGCCAGCGCCGCCGCCACACCAAAGCCCGCGCCCACGATGCGCTCGCAGCGCGAGGGGTCGGAGGCCAGGAAGCCGCCCACCACCATGCCGGCCGCGCTCGCGACCATGTAGACCGTGAGGCACACCGCCACCAGCGCCACCGGCACCGCATGCAGGTGGCCCGCGGCCACGGGCGCGAAGGTCTGCACCACGCTGATCACGGCGGCATAGAAAAAGAAGAAGCCGAAGCACATCCACACGGCCGGGATGCGCAGGAAGTCGAACTCGCCGCCGACCGGCGTGGGCTCGCCGTGGCCCGTGGCCTTGTGCACGGCCGCCGCGTCGAGCGACAGCACGCTGCGGTAGATCCACAGGATCAGCAGCACGACGATCGCCACCACGCCGGCCGAGGCCAGCGCCACGCGCCACGAGAAGGCAATGGCGATCGGCACCACGAAGGCCGGTGCCAGCGCCCAGCCCAGGCTGCCGGTGATGCCGTGCACGCTGTAGGCATGGCCCAGCCGCGTCGGTGCGACCTTGCGGTTGAACAGCGTGTAGTCGACCGGATGGAACACGCCGTTGCCGATGCCGCCGACCACGGCGCACGCCAGCAGCATCCAGTAGCTCTGCGCCATCGCGTAGCCGAAGGCCGCGAGCCCCAGCGCGCCCAGCCCGACGAACAGCACCGGGCGCGGGCCCAGCTTGTCGACGATGAAGCCCGAGGCCGCCTGCACGATGCACGAGACCACGAAGAACACGGTGAGCACCGCGCCCAGCTCGGTGTAGCTCACGTTGAACGCATCCTTCAGCCACGGAAACAGCGGCGCCAGGATCAGCTGGCTGAAATGGCTCACCGCATGCGCCAGGCCGACCAGCCCGATCAGTTGGGCGTCGCTGCGCAAAGAGGGGCCGGAAGCCGCGGCCGGCGTGGAAGTGGATGACATGGATTGCTACAAAAAACCCGGGGGACCTGCGATGCTATGCGGCGGCGACGCGGCAGAATGGCGATACAGCGACAACATTTGTCGAAACCATGCCAAGCGCCGCTCCTCCGACCGTTCCGACCGCCCTGCCCGCTTCCGAGCCCGCCAAGCCGCGCGGAACGCCCACCGCGCCGACCACCAGCGTGGGCCCGCTCACGCCGCACCTGTACGCCCCCGACGCCGTGCGCCCGCTGCGCGCCAAGGAACACTTTTTAAGCGCCGACACGCTCGTCGAACTGCACGAGCACCCGTGGCCGCAACTCACGTTCTCGACCCGCGGCGTGATCCGCCTGAGCACGCAGGACGGCAGCTACATCGTGCCGCCGTCGCGCGCGCTCTGGGTGCCGGCCAACATGCAGCACAGCATCACGCTGATCGAAGACGCCGAGCTGCGCACCGTCTACCTGCACGCCTGGATCGCGCCCACCTGGGAGAAGTGCGAGGTGCTCGAGATCAGCCCGCTGCTGCGCGCGCTGATGCTCGCGCTCGACACCACGCCCGACGGCCTGCCGCCGGCCGACCCGCATGCGCCGCAGCGCGAACGCATGATCGCGCCGCTCTTGGTCGACGAGGTCGAACGCGCCACGCAGATCCGCATCGACGTGCCGCTGCCCTCCGACAAGCGCCTGCGCCAGCTGTGCGAGACGCTGCTGCGCAACCCCGCCGACCGCGCCACGCTGGCCGAGCGCGCCGCCGCCATCGGTGCCAGCGAGCGCACGGTGGCGCGGCTGTTTCGCGACCAGCTCGGCATGAGCTGGCAGCAATGGCGCCAGCAGGCCGTGATGGCGCATGCGCTGCCGCTGCTGGCACGCGGCATGGCCGTGAGCCAGGTGGCGTCGGCCAGCGGCTACGCCACCGACAGCGCCTTCTGTGCCATGTTCAAGGCAGCCACCGGGCGCTCGCCCACCTCGTTCCAGCACAAGAAACGAACGGCCACCCTTTGATGCCGCAGGGCATGGACAGGGCACGTCATGGGGCTCTGGCAAGATCGGCGACCGACACCATGCACTCACCGATCCCCCTGCACATCGCGGCCGAGACCCGGCCTGCAACGTGGACCGCCGACATCTGGCTGCGCATGCGCCGCCACTTCCTGCTGAAGGCGGTCGGCACCACGGCCTTCACCTGGCTGTTCTTCATCGGCTACTTCCACCTGCTGCGCAACCCGGCCTTTCCGGTCACGGTGATGCCGCTGACGCCGCTGGACCACCTGATTCCGTTCCAGCCCTACACGCTCGGCGCCTACCTGTCGCTGTGGGTGTACGTGGGCTTTGCGCCGGGCCTGCAGCTCACCTTTCGCGAGCTGGTGGTCTACGGGCTGTGGATCGGCGCGCTGTGCCTGAGCGGCCTGGGCCTCTTCTATGTCTGGCCGACGCAGATCCCGCCGCTGAGCATCGACGTCTCGGGCTACCCCGGCTTCGCGATGCTGCAGGGCGTGGACGCGGCGGGCAACGCCTGCCCGTCGATGCACGTGGCGGTCGCCATCTTCACCGCGGTGCGGCTGGCCGACGTGCTGCGCGCGGCGCGCACGCCGTGGCTGTTGCAGGCGATCAACTGGGCCTGGTTTGCCGCCATTGCCTATTCGACGCTGGCGGTCAAGCAGCACGTGGTGCTCGACGCGGTGGCCGGCGCGCTGCTCGGGCTGGCCTTCGCGCTGCCCTCGCTGCGCTGGCGTCCCGGGAATCGCTGACCCGAGGATTTCCCTAGGATCGAAGCGGATATCATCAATCACCATTGATCACATTCACCACAGGCCGAGCGAGGAAGGGATCGACCCCGTGGCCCGCCACCCGCAAGGGACAGGCAGCCCATCGATCAACGGCGGCACAAGACGACAGGCATCGCAGATGAGTTCGCTGAAGGAATTGCAGGACCTGATCCACGAGAAGTACGGCATCGAACCGTCCAAGCTCGACCCCCACGCCTCGATGCGTGAAACCGGCGGACTCGATTCGCTGGCACTGGCCGAATTCCTGTTCGCCATCGAAGACCATTTCGGCATCACCATGCCCGACGAAGACGCGACCATCGACACCCTGGCCGAGCTCGCGCAGCTGGTCGACAAGGTCCGGGCCGCCAAGCCAGCGTGAGCACGCACGAAGTCGCCGTCACCGGACTGGGCGTCATGGCGCCCCACGGCGACGCGCCCGGCGCGCTGTTCGATGCGCTGTTGCAGGGCCGCTCGGCCCTCGCGCCGGTTTTTCCCGAACTCCCCAAACCCGCCGCCGCCGCCACGGTCGCTTTCGACGAGACGCGCTGGTTCACCAAGCTGCAGCTCGCGGGCGTCGACCGCGTGAGCCAGCTTGCCGTGGCCGCCGCCGACCTCGCACTGCGCGACGCCGGCCTGGCGATGAGCGATGCAGGCGTCGATGCCGAGCGCGTCGGTGTCTACGCCGGTTGCGGCATGGGCGGCGCCGCCGCGCTCGAAGCCGCCTACCGCGGCAACGGGCGCGTCTCGCCGCTCACCATTCCCGCCTTCATGCCCAACGCGCCCGCGGCCCACGTGGCGATGCGCAACGGCGTGCTGGGTCCGGTGCTCACGTATTCGGTCGCCTGCGCCTCGTCGTCGGTGGCCATCGCCGAGGCCGCCAAGGCGGTGCAGCGCGGCGAAGTCGACATCGCCATCGCGGGCGGCAGCGAAGCGCTGATCGTCCCGGGCGTGGTGCTGGCCTGGCAGGCCATGCAGACGCTGGCCGGCTTCCAGCCCGGTGAAGCGGCCGGCGCGGTACGGCCCTTTGCCACCGACCGCAGCGGCTTTGCGCTCGGCGAAGGCTCGGCCTTCCTCATTCTTGAATCGGCCGAGCGCGCCCGCGCGCGCGGCGCCCGCCGCTACGCCACGCTGGCCGGCTGGGGCCTGAGCAGCGACGCCACCCACCTCACCAAGCCCGACGCGCCGGGCCAGGCCCGCGCCCTGCGCGCCGCGCTGCGCCAGGCCGGACTTCAGCCGCGCGACGTCGGTTACTGCAACGCGCACGGCACGGCCACGCGCATCGGCGACGTGGTCGAGCGCAACGCGCTGGCCGAGGTCTGGGGCAGCGACTTCGACGCCCTGCGCGTCAGCTCGACCAAGGCACTGCATGGCCACATGCTGGGCGCGGCCGGGGCCATCGAGGCGCTGATCACCGTGCTGGCGCTGCACCGGCGCGAGCTGCCGCCCAACGCGAACTGCAGCGCCATCGACCCCGACTGCCAGATGAACCTCGTCGCCCTCGGCGACAGCGCCGCGCCCACGCTCGACGCCGCCATCAGCAACTCCTTCGCCTTCGGTGGCACGAACTCGGTGCTGCTGTTCCGCCGGGGCTGAGCCGCGTGCTCTTGCGGGCCGTGGGCCCCGTGCCGCTGTGCCCCGCGCGATAGAGACATTCCGGGCGCTCCGGTATGCTGGTGGGCGCTTCTCCCCTCATGTTTGTCCCAGGAGGCCACCATGCACGCTCGCTCCACCTTCGTCGCCCTCGCCCTGCTGGCCGCAGGCGCCTCGGTGCAGGCCAACAACCTGCTCGACCAGTTGAAAGAACAGGCCGGCGCGGCAGTCAACTCGCAAGGCAGCAGTAGCAGCACCGGCAACAGCAGCGGCGGCGGTTCGGCGCTCAGCAACCTCAGCCTCGGCGGCTTCAAGATGCCCGCCATCGGCTCCAGCACCGTCGGCAGTGCGGCCGGCGTGCTCGAGTACTGCGTCAAGAACAATTACCTCGGCGGCGATGCTGCGTCCGTCAAGGACAAGCTGCTGGCCAAGATCACCGGCCAGAAGAAACAGGAAAACGACTTCGCGAGCGGCGCCAAGGGGCTGCTCAAGGGCGGCGACGGCAAGTCGCTCAACCTTAAGGGGCTGTCGTCGAAGGTCAAGGAAAAGGCCTGCGACTACGTCCTCAAAAACGCGACCTCCCTGATCTAGGCTCTTTCTCTCTCTCCCGCTCTCCGCGCGCGGCCTGCCCGCCGTGCGCGCGCCCCGCTTCATGAATCCGGCTTCTCCTTCCTCTTCCCCCGCACCCTCTGTTCGCCAGCGCCTTGCGCGCTGGGTTCCCTGCCTCGCCTGGCCCCGACCGTCCGCCGCGCTGCTGCGCAACGAGGCCATGGCCGGCATCACCGTCGCGCTGATGGTGCTGCCGCAGGGCGTGGCCTATGCGGCGCTGGCCGGCATGCCGCTGGTCACGGGCGTGTATGCGGCGCTGTTCCCGGCGCTCATCGCCGTGATGTTCAGCTCGTCGCAGCGGCTGTCGGTGGGGCCGACCGCGCTCACCAGCCTGCTGGTCGGCGCGTCGCTCGCGCCGCTGGCGGTGGCGGGCAGCGAAGAATGGGTGGCGATGGCGGTGTGGCTCACGCTGATGTCGGGCGCAATCCAGATGGTGCTCGGCGCCGGGCGCTTCGGCTGGCTGCTGCGGCTGGTCAATTCGCCGGTGCTGATCGGCTTCACACAAGGCGCGGCGGTGCTGATCGCCATCTCTCAGCTGCCGGCGCTGCTGGGTTTCACCGGTCGCACCATTCCGCAGGTGCTGCAGGGCGGGCCGCTGCCCGATCTCACTGCCATCGCCTTCGGCCTGGGCAGCATCGCCGTGCTGTGGCTGGGCAAGCGCTGGGTGCCGCGCTTCCCGACCACGATGGCGCTGGTGGCCGGCGCCGCGGCCATCAGCTGGACCATCAACTACGCGCTGCGCGGCGGCGCCGTGGTCGGCGCCCTGCCCTCGGGCCTGCCCTCGTTCTACTGGCCCGGCCTGCTGCCGGCGCACACCTTCAGCGCACTGGTGCTGCCGGCGCTGATGATCACGCTGGTGAGCTTTCTCGAGACCGCATCGAGTGCCAAGGTCGACAACGGCCGCGCGGGCACGCTGTGGAACGAAAACCAGGACCTCATCGGCCAGGGCCTGGCCAAACTGGCCTCGGGCTTCTCGGGCGCATTCCCCACCAGCTCGTCGTTCTCGCGCTCGGCGATCACGCTCTACGCGGGCGCGCAGACCGGCTGGGCCACGCTGTTCAGCGTGGCCGTGGTGGCCGGTGCGCTGCTGTGGCTCATGCCGCTGCTGTACCACGTGCCGCAGGCGGTGCTGGCGGCGGTGGTGGTCACGGCCATCCTCGGGCTGGTGAAGCCGTCGAGCTTCACCGCGCTGTGGCGCGTCTCGAAGCTGGAGGCCGGCATCGCCTTCGGCACCTTCGTGCTCACCATCGCCACCGCGCCGAGCATCTACTGGGGCGTGCTGGGCGGCCTGCTCGCCAGCCTGGCCCACTACATGTACCGCCACCTGCACCCGCGCATCATCGAAGTGGGCCTGCACCCCGACGGCAGCCTGCGCGACCGCCACCTCTGGAAGCTGCCGCCGCTCGCGCCACAGCTCTATGCCGTGCGCATGGACGCCGAACTCGACTTCGCCTCGGCCTCCACGCTGGAGCGCGCGCTCACGGTCGCGCTGGCCGAGCGCCCCGACCTGACCGACGTGTGCCTGTTTGCGCAGCCGATCAACCGCATCGACATCACCGGCGCCGAGGTGTTCGGCTCGATCCGCCGGATGATGGAATCCAAGGGCGTGCGCCTGCACCTGAGCGGCATGAAGCTGCCCGCGATGCAGGTGCTCGAGCGCGCCGGCCTGCTCGCACCGGGACCGATGCTCTTCAGCTACCGCACCGACGCCGAGGCGCTGGCCGCACTGATGCCGCGCATCGACGTGACCGAAGAAGCCGAAGCCGCGGCCTGACCGCGGCCCCCTCTTCCCGGACACGGGCGCCATGAAAACCACCATCGAAGAACTGGTCGCCTTCCGCGCCGTGGTGGACACCGGCTCGATCACCGCCGCAGCCGACCAGCTGGGCCAGACGGTGTCGGGCATCAGCCGCGCGCTGAGCCGGCTCGAGCAGAAGCTCGGCACCACGCTGATGCGCCGCACCACGCGGCGGCTCGAACTCACCGAAGAAGGCGCCGCGTTTTTGCAGCGCACGCGCGCCATCCTCGATGCGATCGACGACGCCGAAGAACACATGGCCGCGCGCCGCCAGCAACCGGCCGGCCGCCTTCGCGTGAACGCGGCCTCGCCTTTCATGCTGCACGCCATCGTGCCGCTGGTGCCGGAGTTCCGCCGGCTCTATCCGCAGATCAGCCTCGAACTCGACACCGACGACCTGCCCATCGACCTGCTGGAGCGGCGCACCGACGTGGCGATCCGCATCGGCCCGCTGCGCGACTCCACGCTGCATGCGCGCCCGCTCGGGACGCACCGGCTGCGCGTGCTCGCAAGCCCCGCGTACCTGGAGGCCCACGGCAAGCCGCGCAAGGTGGACGAACTGCCCGGCCACGCGCTGCTGGGCTTCACGCAGCCCGAGTCGCTGAACCGCTGGCCGCTGCGCGGCGTGCACGGCGACGAATGGACCATCACGCCCACCGTCGTCGCGTCGAGCGGCGAGACGCTGCGCCAGCTCGCGCTCGCCGGCGTGGGCATCGTCTGCCTGTCGGACTTCATGACCGCCACCGACCGCGCCAGCGGCGCGCTGGTGCAGGTGCTGCCGAAGGACACGGTCGATGTGCGTCAGCCCGTCAACGCCGTGTACTACCGCAACACGCAGCTGTCGGCGCGGATCACGTCGTTCCTCGATTTCCTGTCGCAACGCATGGCCTGACCGGCTGGGTTCAGCCCGGCGGCATCCGCTCGAACTTCGGCAGCGCCGGGTCGAGAAAGTCCCAGGCGTGCCCACGCACCGCGTACGTGACCGCCTGCGGCCGGTAGCGCCCCGGATCGTCCAGGCTCGCGGCATGCACGGTGAACACGCCGGGCATCGCCGCGAAGGTCATGTACACGGGCGAGCCGCAGGTCGGGCAGAACGCACGCGTCTTGACATTGCCGCTGTCGCCCTTGAGGCGCCACAGCGTGGCCGCGCCGGTCTGCTTCACCTCGGCGCCCGCGAAGCTGAGGTACGAGCCATGGCCCGTGCCGCTCTTGCGCTGGCAGTCGAGGCACTGGCAGTCGTTCTGGAACACGGGTTCCCCTGAAATCTCGTAGCGAATCGCGCCGCACGCGCAACCGCCGGTGTAGGCCGAGTTCATGGTTCTTGCCCTTTCGAAGTGATGAAGGGCAATCTATTCGAGCAAGGACGTGAGGCGGGAGTAACAAGATCGTCGCGAAACCGATGCGCGTCGTGCCGACCGCCGACGGCACTTCGGCCTTCACGGCCCCTGCGTGACCACCAGCCGCTCGACCGCCGCTGACACGATCTCGTAGCCGCTCACGCCCATGTCCACCGACGCGTAGCGCGCCGCCTTCAGCGTGCCGCTGACGCGCACCGTGTCCATCGCATGCAAGCCCTTCACGGGCGCGGGCGCGATCACGTGGACGATCTGGTTGGCGGGCGGCGGTGGTGTGTGGATGCAGGCGCCGAAGTACGGCACCAGCAGGAACTCGCGGATGCCGTCGAGCGTGGCATCGAGCGGCACCACGAAGCCCGAGAGCCTGGCGGCGGTGCCGTCGAGCGCGACGTTGACCGGCGCGTTGTCCCAGACGGCACGCATCTCGTCGAGCATCTGGATCGCGCGCGGATCGTTGTCGCGCAGCGCCTCGAGGCTGATGTTGCGGTAGCGCTGGGTCGGGTCCCAGTCCTTGGGCACCAGCGCGTCCCAGGCCAGTTCCTGCGCGGCGGGCGCGCTGGCGGGGCCCTGCCCCTCTGCGGCGTCGGGGCTGCAGGCGGACAGCAGGCTGCCCGCGACCGCCATCAGCAGCACCATCATTCCCACGCGACGAACAAGAACACTCATGGCCCCGATTGTGCTTGCCGAAGGCGACACGGCGCTCGAGGCGGGCCGGAAGACCCGCCTTGAAACAAATGGCACACATGGCAAAAAGGCGGGCACCGCGCCAGAATGCCGCACCACGACCACGAGGAGATCCGCATGGCACCCACAGGATGGCTTGGATTGACGTCACTCGGCACGGTTCACACCGCGATCAGCCTGATCGCCGTGTTCGCAGGCCTCTGGGCCCTGCTTCGCTACAAGGAAATCACGCTGCGCACCGGCCTGGGCCAGGTCTTCGTCTGGACCACGGTGCTGACCTGCCTCACGGGCTTCGGCATCTTCCAGCACGGCGGCTTCGGCAAGCCGCATGCGCTGGGCATCCTCACCCTGGTGGCGCTGGCCGTCGGCGCGCTGGCGGGGTACGGGCGGCTCGGGGCCAAGTCGCGCTACATCGAGGCCGTCGCCTATTCGGCGAGCTTTCTCTTCCACTGGATTCCGGCCTTCACCGAGACGCTGACGCGGTTTCCACTCGGGGCGCCGCTGCTGCCGAGCGCCGAAGCGCCCGAACTGAAGGCGATCACCGCAGTGCTCGGCGCGCTGTACGTGGTCGGGGTGACGCTGCAGATCAAGCGGCTGCGCGGCGACAAGCCCGTCAGTCCTGCACCCGCCCGCGCAGGTTCTTGATCTGCGAGCGCTGGCTCTTGCCTTCGAGCCGGCGCTGCTTCGAACCGTAGGTGGGCTTGGTGGCGCGCCGCACGCGCGGCGGCGTGGCCACGCTGTCGATCACCGCCTGCAGCCGCGCGAGCGCGTCGGCGCGGTTCATCTCCTGCGTGCGGTGCTGCTGAGCCTTGAGCACGAACACGCCTTCCTGCGTGATGCGGCTGTCGCGCAAGGCGAGCAGCCGTTCCTTCACATCGGCGGGCAGCGAGCTGGCGTGGATGTCGTAGCGCAGATGGATCGCGCTCGACACCTTGTTGACGTTCTGCCCGCCCGCCCCCTGCGCGCGGATGGCGCTGATCTCGACCTCGTCGGGATTGATCAGGAGTGGGGGGCGGAGCATGCCCGCGAGTGTGCCTTCAAACGCGTTCGAAGACAGCGGCGATGCCTTGGCCGCCGCCGATACACATCGTCACGAGCGCGTAGCGGCCACCCGTGCGGTGCAGCTCGGCGATCGCCTTCGTCGTGATGATCGCGCCGGTCGCGCCCACCGGGTGGCCCAGCGAAATGCCCGAGCCGTTGGGGTTCACCTTGGCGGGGTCGAAGCCCAGTTCCTTGATGACCGCGCAGGCCTGTGCGGCGAAGGCTTCGTTCGACTCGATCACATCGAAGTCGCTGACCTTCAGGCCCGTACGCTCCAGCACCTTGCGCGTGGCCGGCACCGGGCCGATGCCCATGTACGCGGGTTCGACGCCGGCGTGTGCATAGCCGACGAGGCGTGCCAGCGGCTTCAGGCCCAGCGCCTTCACGCGGCCGCCTTCGGCCAGCACCACGGCGGCTGCACCGTCGTTGATGCCCGAGGCGTTGCCTGCGGTGACGAGGCCGTCCTTCTTGAACGCGGGCTTCATCTTCGCGAGCGTGTCGACGGTGGTGTCGGCGCGCACATGCTCGTCGGTGTCGAACAGCACGACGCCCTTGCGCGTCTTCACTTCGACCGGAACGATCTGATCCTTGAAGCGGCCTGCGGCAATCGCGGCGGCGGCGCGCTGCTGGCTGGTCACGGCCAGCTCGTCCATCTGCTCGCGCGTGATGCCGTAGCGCGCGGCCACGTTCTCGGCCGTGATGCCCATGTGGATCTTCTCCCACGGGTCGTGCAGGATGCCCAGCATGTAGTCGACCAGCACCGCGTCGCCCATGCGTGCGCCATAGCGGGCCGAGGTGTCGAAGTACGGGCCACGGCTCATCGATTCGGAGCCGCCGCCGATGGCGATGTCGCAGTCGCCCAGTGCAATGGCCTGCGCCGCCGACACGATGGCCTGCAGGCCCGAGCCGCACAGGCGGTTGACGTTGAAAGCCGGCGTCTCGATGGGGCAGCCCGCATCGATGGCAGCCACGCGGCTCAGGTACGCGTCCTTCACATCGGTGGGGATCACATTGCCCATGACCACATGACCGATGGCGTCGGCGGCCACGCCGCTGCGTTCGATGGCGGCCTTGACGGCGGTGGTGGCCAGTTGCGTGTTGGGCACGTCTTTCAGTGCACCGCCGAAGGTGCCGATGGCGGTGCGGGCGGTGCCGACCACGAAGATGTCGCGTTGGGTCATGGGATGGATCTCCTGGATTGAAAAAACGAAAAGATGAATGCTTCAGCGACCGGTGAAGGCCGCGGGCTTCTTGCCGAAAAAGGCATCGAGGCCGATGCGGAAATCGTCGGTGGCCGCGCACGACTGGAACGCGGCCGACTCGGCGTCGAGCTGGCTCACGAGGTCGCGGTCTAGCGAGCCGCGCATCAGCCGGCGCAGGTTGCCCAGCGCCACGGTCGGGCCCTTGGCGAGCCGCTGTGCGAGGGCCATGGCTTCGGATTCAAGCTCGGCGGCGGGCACCACGCGGTTGATGAGGCCCATGCGCTCGGCGGCGGCGGTGTCGTAGGTGTCACCGAGCATCGCGATCTCGAGCGCGCGGCGCATGCCGACGAGGCGCGGCAGCGCCCACGAGGCGCCGACGTCGCAGCTGGTGCCGATGTTCACGTAGGCCAGGTTGAAGCGCGTGCCTTCGGCCGCGAGCACGAAGTCGGCCTGCAGCATCAGGCTCAGGCCCGCGCCGGCCGCCACGCCGTGCACCTGCGCCACCAGCGGCGCGTCCATGGCGTCGAGCACGGTCAGCGCCTCGTGCAGCGGGCCGATGAGGTCGGCCGCGCCCTGCTTCGGGTCGGCGCTCAGCACGCCGAGGTCGCCGCCGGCCATGAAGCCCTTGCCCGCGCCGCTCAGCAGCACGGCGCGCACGCTCTTGTCGGCGGCCAGCGTGCGCGCGGCGGCGAGGAAGGCGGTGGCCATCGGCACGTCGATGGCGTTGAGCGCGGCCGGCCGGTTGAAGCGCAGCGTGGCCACCGCGCCTTCGCGGCCCACCAGCAGTGGCGAAGAAGAAGTCTCTGGGGTTGTCGTCATGTCTTTGCTTTCGTCGGGGCGCGCTGCAGCACGCCGTTGAGCAGCAGCTCGATGCCCTGGTCGGCGATCTGATCGGGCGTGAGGTCGCCGTCGGGGCGGTACCAGCGGCCGATCCAGCTCAGCGCGCCGGCCAGCATGAAGGCGGCCATCTTGGCGTCGCAGGGCGCCAGCGCGCCTTCGGCCACGCCCTCTTCGATCAGGCGGCGGAAATGCCCGTCGATGCCGGCCTTGAGGCGGCGCAGTTCCTTCTTGAGCGGATCGGGCAGCGGGTCTTCGCCGATGCGGATCACGCACATGCCGAAGTCTTGCGTGACCACGCCCGAGTAGATGCGCATGCAGGCCTTGAGCTGGTCGATGGCGCTGCCGCCCGCGGCACGCACCTCGCCGATGCCGGTCTGCATGAGGTCGAGCGCCATCTTCACGCACTCGAGCAGGATCTGGTCCTTGTTCTCGATGTAGTAGTACAGCGTGGGCTTGCTCACGTTGAGCCGCTCGGCAATGTCGTCGAGCGAGGTCGCGTGAAAGCCGCGCTCGTTGAAGAGCTGGGCGGCCGTGCGCAACACGGCCATGCGCTTCACCTCGCGCTGCTGCGCGCGGCGGTCGGCGGGCTCCCACGGAGAGGGGGGCGCTGAGGCTGGAACGGCGGAAGAACGGGGCATGGGGTTTGTGCGGGCGGGGAAAGTCCCGATGCCGCGACCTGCGGCGAACACAGACATTACCGACCAGTAGGAATTTTACGGGCCAGTAGCATTTCGCTGCTGGACACAAACCCTGACCTTGCGGCGCGCCCCTTAGCCATGCCTGACGAGACCCGACGGGAACCCTCCATGTCCGCACCTTCCGCCACGGCCCCGGTGCTGCAGGCCGAGGCGTTGACGCTGGCATTCGGCGGCGTGAAGGCGCTCACCCACGTCGGCTTCAGCGTCGCGCCCGGCTCCATCACCGCGGTGATCGGGCCCAACGGCGCGGGCAAGACCTCGCTGTTCAACACCATCTCGGGCTTCTACAAGCCCTCGCAGGGCCGCGTGCTGTTCGAAGGCGCGGACATCACCCGCCTGCCCGCCCCCAGGCGCGCCGCACTCGGCCTGGCGCGCAGCTTCCAGAACATCGCGCTGTTCCGCGGCATGACCGTGCTCGACAACATCAAGCTCGGCCGCCACACGCACCTGAAGACCAACGTGTTCGACGCCCTCTTCTACCTGGGCCGCGCACGCCGCGAAGAGGCCGAGCTGCGCCGCGACGTCGAAGAACGCATCATCGATTTCCTCGAGATCGACCACATCCGCCACGCCTCGGTCGCCGCCCTGCCCTATGGCCTGCAGAAGCGCGTCGAGATGGCGCGCGCGCTCGCCATGCAGCCCAAGGTGCTGATGCTCGACGAGCCCGTGGCCGGCATGAACCGCGAGGAGACCGAAGACATGGCACGCTTCATCCTCGACGTGCGGCGCGAATGGGGCATCACGGTGCTGATGGTCGAGCACGACATGGGCATGGTGATGGACCTGTCGGACCACGTGGTGGTACTCAACTTCGGCCAGGTCATCGCGCAAGGCACACCGGCGCAGGTGCAGGCCGACCCGGAAGTGATTCGCGCCTACCTCGGCGCGGGCGATGTCGGCGAGCTGCGTCGCCGGCTGCGCGGTGAAGCCACGGCAGGAGCCGCCTGATGGATTGGGCCTACCTCTTCGAGATCGCACTCACCGGCATCGCCGGCGGCGGCCTGTATGCGCTCGCGGCGCTGGCCTTCGTGCTGGTCTACAAGGCCACGCGCGTGGTCAACATCGCCATCGGCGAGATGCTGATGGTCGGCGCCTACCTGTTCTTCACCTTTGCCGCGAGCTTCTCGCTGCCGATCTGGATGGCGGTGCTGGGCTCGGTGATCGGCACCGGCCTGCTGGGCGCGGTGATCGAGCGCACCATGATCCGCCCGCTGCTGGGCGAGCCGCCGATCTCGGTGTTCATGGTGACGGTGGGGCTGGCGTCGATCCTCGTCGGGCTGGTCGAGATCATCTGGACCGCCGACCAGCGCCGCCTGCCCGAGTTCCTGCCCAACACGCCCGTGATGGTCGGCGAGGCCTTCCTGGCGCCGAAGATCGCGTATGGCGCACTCATCGCCGTGGTGCTGATCGGCCTCGTGCTGCTGCTGTTCCGCTTCTGGCGCGGCGGCGTGGCGCTGCGGGCCACGGCCTCGGACCAGGCGGCCGCTTACTCGATGGGCATCCACGTGCCGCGCGTGTTCTCGCTGGCCTGGGTCGCATCGTCCATGATCGCGGCGGTGGCCGGCATCATCGTCGGCGCCATCGGCGGCATCTCGTCGTCGATGGGCGTGTTCGGGCTGTCGGTGCTGGTGGTGGTGATCGTCGGCGGGCTCGACAGCGTGCTGGGTGCGCTGGTGGGCGGTGTGCTCATCGGGCTGATCGAAGCACTGGCCGGCTCCTACCTCGGCGGCGAATACAAGCTGCTCGCCACCTTCATCGTGCTGGTGTTCGTGCTGATGGTGCGGCCGTACGGGCTCTTCGGCACGCACGAGATCGAGAGACTCTAGCCATGCGCATCGGCACCCTCAAGCAAAGCTACACCGCCGACGCGGCGCTGTTCGATTCGCGCACGCAGAAGGTGTGGCTCGCGGTCGGCGTCGCGCTGCTCGTGCTGTTCCCCTTCATGGCCAGCGACTACTGGCTGTACCTCGCGTGCCTCGTCGCCATCAACGTCGCGAGCGCCACGGGCCTGAACATCCTCACGGGCTATACGGGTCTCGTGAGCCTCGGGCAGGCCGCGTTCATGGGCCTGGGTGCGTACACCGTCGCGATCATGCAGACGCGGCTGGGCACGCCCTTCCTGCTGAACATCCTCGCGGGCGGCGTGGTCGCGATGCTCGGCGGACTGGTCGTCGGCATCCCGTCGCTGCGCGTGAAGGGCCTGTACCTCGCCATCGCGACCATCGCGGCCTCGTTCATCACGCACTTCCTGTTCGCCAACCTCAAGCTCACGGGCGGCACCACGGGCATCTCGCTGCCGCCCGCGCAGCTCTTCGGCCTGCCGCTCGACACGTCGTTCCGCCTGTACTGGGTGATCGTTCCGGTGATGGTGCTCATGGTGCTCGGCGCAGCCAACCTGTTCCGCACGCGCGTGGGGCGCGCCTTCATCGCCATCCGTGACCGCGACATCTCGGCCGAGGTGCTGGGCATTCCATTGCTGCGCTACAAGCTGCTGTCGTTCGGGCTGTCGTCGTTCTACGCGGGCGTGGCGGGCGGGCTGTGGGCGTACTTCTTCCGCGTGGTCACGCCCGAGAGCTTTCCGCTGCTGATGTCGATCTTCTTCCTGGCCGCCATCATCGTCGGCGGCATGGGCACCATCCTGGGCGGCATCTTCGGCGCCGTGTTCATGACCATGGTGCCCGAGCTGCTCAAGCTGGTGGTCGACCTGCTGCCGGGCGGCGTCGAGATGACCGTGTTCCTCTCGCCGGTACGCACCGTCGTCTTCGGCCTGCTCATCGTCGGATTTCTGGTGTTCGAGCCGCACGGGCTCGCAGAAGTGTGGCGGCGCATACGCCGCTTCTTTCACCTATGGCCGTTCCGTAACTAGAACCAGGAGACACACATGCCCAAGACAACGAAGAAGCCTTCTCACCAGCGCCGCGCCCTGCTGCTCGCAGCCGGCCTGGCCGCCACCGTGCCCTTCGCCGCGCACGCGCAAGCCAACGAAGACATCGTCATCGGCGGCTCGATTCCCATGACCGGCGTGTTCGCCTTCGCGGGCGTGGGTATCAACGCCGGCATTGCCGACTACGTGAAGATCGTCAACGACGCGGGCGGCATCAAGGGCCGCAAGCTGCGCTACGTGCCGGAAGACACGGGCTACAAGGTCGACGTGTCGGTGGCGGCCTTCAAGAAGATCACGAGCCAGAACAAGGTCAACCTCTACTACGGCGACTCCACCGGCTTCTCGAAGACCATCAACCCCGAGCTCGACCGCAGCGGCCAGATATTGATGGCAGGCGCCTCGTTTGCCACCGAGCTGAACGACCCGGCCAAGTACCCGAACCAGTTTCTCGTGGGCCCCGACTACACCGAGCAGATCGGCATTCTTCTGCGCCACATCGCCAAGGAAAAGCCGGGCGCGAAGGTGGCCTTCGTGTACTCCGACTCCGAGTTCGGCCGCGACCCGATCGAGGCCAGCGAAGCCGCCGCGAAGAAGCTGGGCCTGAGCGTGCCGGTGAAGCTGATGACGCCCGCGGGCAGCGTCGACGTGTCGACCGAGGTCATCAAGCTGCGCCGCGCCGCGCCCGACTACACGATCTTCCACGGCTACATCCTCGCGCCCATTCCCGAGTTCGTGCAGCAGGGCAAGCAGATGGGCATGACCAGCAAGTGGATGGGCACCTTCTGGACCATGGACAGCTCCACCGTCATGAAGATGGGCGAAGGCGGCGACGGCTTCATGGGCGTCATGCCCTACCGCTACTACTACGACACCACAGCCAAGGCGCCGATGCTCGACAAGATCCGCGCGCTGCGCCCCGAGTACCAGAGCACGGCCTACACGCAGGGCTTCCTCACGGCGATGCTGTTCACCGAAGCCGCCAAGCGCACGCTCGACGCCGGCAAGCCGCTGGACGGCAAGAACCTGAAGGCCGCACTGAACACCATCAAGGACTTCGACACCGGCGGGATCATCGGCACGCCGATCACCATCAAGGGCAATTCGATTCCCGTGGGCCGCGTCTACAAGGCCGACATGAAGGCGCAGAAGATGGTGCCGGCGTCGGACTGGATCAACCTCTCGCAGTAAGAGATGGGCGCTCGACTCTTCTTCCAGGAACACCGCAGAACCGGCTTTGCCGGGCTGCTGGTGTTGCCCCCGGTAGGGGGTTGGCGAAGCGACACGAAGTGCGCGAAGACTGGGGGCGAGCCATGAACGTTCTCGAGGTCAACAACATCGAGGTGGTCTACAACAAGGTCGTGCAGGTGCTGCGCGGCCTGTCGCTGGCCGTGCCGCGCGGGCAGATCGTGGCGCTGCTGGGCAGCAACGGCGCGGGCAAGTCGACCACGCTGAAGGCAGTGTCGGGCCTGCTCGCGCTGGAAGACGGCGAGGTCGAGGCCGGGCGCATCGTGTTCGACGGCGCACCGACCGAACGGCTCGCACCGCAGCAGCTGGTGCGGCGCGGCCTGAGCCATGTGATGGAAGGCCGGCGCGTGTTCGAAGACCTCACGGTCGAAGAGAACCTGGTCGCCGCGACCTATGCGCTCACCGGGCGCACGGGCGCTGCGCCGGCGTCGCGCAACTTCGACGACGTCTATGCCTACTTCCCTCGCCTGCATGAGCGCCGCAAGGGCCTTGCGGGCTACCTCTCGGGCGGCGAGCAGCAGATGCTCGCCATCGGCCGCGCGCTGGTGGCGCAGCCTCAATTGATATTGCTCGACGAACCCTCGCTGGGCCTGTCGCCCAAGCTGGTGGAAGACATCTTCACGATCATCGCGCGCATCAATGCCGAGCGCGGCACCTCGATGCTGCTGGTGGAACAGAACGCCAGCGTGGCACTGGCCATTGCACACACGGGCTACATCATGGAAAGCGGCAAGGTCGTGATCGACGGCAGCGCCGAACGCCTCGCGGCCGACCCCGACGTGCGCGAGTTCTACCTCGGCGTGGGCGGCAGCGGCGAATCGCGCAGCTTCCGTGAGCTGAAGCACTACAAGCGCCGCAAGCGCTGGCTGTCATGACGACCCCGACGACGAACCCGCTCCCTTCGCTCACGCTGCCGCAGATGCTGCGCGAGCAGGCGCGCCTGCAGCCGCAGCGCATCGCGATCCGGCAGAAGGACTTCGGCATCTGGCATCCGCTGGACTGGGCCGGCTACCTGCAACGCGCCAGCCGTTTCGGCCTGGGCCTGCACGCGATGGGCCTCGCGCCCGGCGGGCACCTCGGCGTGATCTCCGAGAACCGTGTCGAATGGCTGCTCGCGCAGATGGGCGCGGGGCTCATCGGCGCCGTGACCGTGGGCGTGTATCCCACCAGCCCGAGCAACGAGGTCGCGTACGTGGTCGGCCATGCGGACATCGAGGTGATCGTCTGCGAAGACCAGGAGCAGACCGACAAGGTGCTCGACGCGCTCGACCAGCTGCCGCGCCTGCGCAAGATCGTCGTGATCGAGACCAAGGGCCTCGCGAGCTACCCGCCTGAAGTGCGCGAGCGCATCGCGACCTTTGCAGAGGTCGAGCAGGCCGGTGCCGAGGTGCTGGCACGCGACGGCAGCGCGCTCATCGACGCCGCGCTGCAGCGCCAGACGCTCGCCGACATCGGCTTGATGATCTACACCTCGGGCTCCACCGGCAAGCCCAAGGGCGCGATGATTTCGTACCGCAACATCCGCGGCGTCGTGCCCGGCATCGTCGAGCGGCTCGGGCTCGACGGCAGCACCACGCACCTGTCGTACCTGCCGCTGTGCCACGTGGCCGAGCAGATGCTCACGGCCTTCGTGCCGCTGTACCTGGGCTCGCAGGTCAACTTCGGCGAATCGATCCGCACCGTGCAGGAAGACCTGCGCGAGGTGGCGCCCACCATGTTCCTCGGCGTGCCGCGCATCTGGGAAAAGCTGCACGCGGGCATCAGCATCAAGATGCAGGAAGCCGGTGGCTTGCAGCGCGCGTTGTTCCGCAAGGCCATCGAGGCTTGCGCACCGCTGGCCGAGAAGCCGCGCAGCGCCTGGACGCTGGCCGAGCGCGGCCGCTTCGCCCTCGCCTACTGGACCGTGCTGCGCGCGCTGCAGAACTTCATCGGCCTGCGCCGCGCACGCATCGCGCTCACGGGCGCGGCGCCGATTCCCGCGGACGTGGTGCGCTTCTTTCGCACGCTGGGCGTGCCGCTGGTCGAGGTGTACGGGCTCACCGAATCGACCGGCATGGTCGCGGGCCATCGCGCCGACGCCGTGACCATCGGCACCGTCGGCCCACCCACGCAGGGCACCGAGCACCGCGTGGGCGAAGCGGGCGAGCTGCTGGTGCGCGGCGACATGGTGTTCGAGGGCTACTACAAGAACCCCGAGGCCACGGCCTCATCGATCCGCGATGGCTGGCTGCACACGGGCGACGTGGTGCGCGAGGAAGCCGGTGGCCAGCTGCGCATCGTCGATCGGCTGAAGGACATCATGATCACCGCCGGCGGCAAGAACCTCACGCCCTCGGAGATCGAGAACACCATGAAGGGCAGCCCCTTCATCAAGGAATGCATCGTGGTGGCGGACGGCCGCAAGTTCGTCGGCGCGCTGCTGCAGATCGATTACGAGACGGTCGGCAAATGGGCCGAAGCCCAGCGCCTGCCGTTCACGCACTTTCGCTCGCTGGTGGAAGAACCCAAGGTGCGCGCGCTGATCGAGGCCGAAGTGGCGCGCGGCAATGGGAAGCTGGCGCAGGTGTCGCAGATCAGACGTTTTCATCTGCTCACCAAAGAGTTGGACCATGACGACGGTGAAGTCACCGCGACCATGAAGGTGCGGCGCTCCAGCATCTACAAGTCTTACGCCAACGAGATCGAGGCGCTGTACAGCGCCTGATCGAGAAGAAAGAGGCTCAGTCGCCGCGCACGGGCCGCGCCCGCACGTCGGTCACATCGTCGGCCGGGCCCAGCACGACCGGGCTGCGCACCGATTCGCCGCGTGCACGGGCGCTGACCACGTCCGCTGCCGTGGGCTCGGCCGGCTGCTGTGCCGCATGGCGAAATCGGTCGAAGCCCGAGCGGGGGTTGAAGCGCCCGCCCATCGAAGCTGTCCAGGGCGTCACGGGCTTGCCCGTGATGCGCCCCCAGGCGTAGCGCACACCCCACACCGCCGCCAGCAGCAGGGCCGCCACGGCCAGGCTGGCCGCGAAGACCAGCCCCAGGAGCAGAAGAATGACGCGAAGAATAAAGTTCATCATCCGACTTTAGGCCGATGCAGCCGCCGTTGGTTCCCCGCCCTTGCGGAACGAGAACTGGCCCGGCGACTGGATCGGGTCGGTTTCGACCTCGATCGTGTCCTTCGGCCCGAAGCTGCCGTCGAGCAGCAGTCGCGAGAGCGGGTTCTCGATGCGCTGCTGGATGGCGCGCTTGAGCGGACGCGCACCGAACACCGGGTCGAAGCCGACCTTGGCGATTTCGGCCAGCGCCGCAGGCGACACCTCGAGCCCCAGATCCATCTTGGCAAGACGGGCCTTCAGCACCTTCAGCTGGATCGCGGCGATCGATTCGATGTTCTTCGCGTCGAGCGCGTGGAACACGACCGTCTCGTCGATGCGGTTCAGGAACTCGGGGCGGAAGTAGTTCTTCAGCTCGTCCCACACCGCTTCCTTGATGTCCTCGGAAGGCTGGCCCACCATCGCCTGGATGATCGGCGAGCCGATGTTGCTGGTCATCACGATGACGGTGTTCTTGAAGTCCACGGTGCGGCCCTGACCGTCCGTGAGGCGACCGTCGTCGAGCACCTGCAGCAGCACGTTGAAGACGTCGGGGTGGGCCTTCTCGACCTCGTCGAGCAGCACCACGCTGTAGGGCTTGCGGCGCACGGCTTCCGTGAGGTAGCCGCCCTCTTCATAGCCCACGTAGCCCGGCGGCGCGCCGATGAGGCGCGCGACCGAATGCTTCTCCATGAACTCGCTCATGTCGATGCGAATCAGGTGGTCTTCGCTGTCGAACAGGAAGCCCGCGAGCGCCTTGCACAGCTCGGTCTTGCCCACGCCCGTGGGGCCGAGGAACAGGAACGAACCCGTGGGGCGGTTCGGATCGCTCAGGCCCGAGCGCGAGCGGCGGATCGCATTCGCGACCGCACCGATGGCCTCGTCCTGCCCGACCACGCGCTCATGCAGCTTGTCTTCCATGACGAGCAGCTTGTCGCGTTCGCCCTGCATCAGCTTGGCGACCGGGATGCCGGTGGCGCGCGCCACGACCTCGGCGATTTCTTCCGCGCCGACCTGCGTGCGCAGCAGCGTGGGCGCGCTGGACTTGCCCTTGCTCGCTTCGCTTTCTTCGGCTTCCTTCAGGCGCTTCTCGAGCGCCGGCAGCTGGCCGTATTGCAGTTCGGCGACCTTGTTGAAGTCGCCCTTGCGCTTCCACTCTTCGATCTGGAACTTGATCTTGTCGATGTCTTCGCGCACATGCGCGCTGCCCTGGGCCTGGGCCTTCTCGGCCTGCCAGATCTCGTCGTAGTCGGCGATTTCCTTTTGCAGCTTGGTGATCTCGTCCTCGATGAGGCCGAAGCGCTTCTGCGAGGCTTCGTCCTTTTCGCGGCGCACGGCTTCGCGCTCGATCTGCAGCTGGATGAGGCGGCGATCGAGGCGGTCCATGACCTCGGGCTTGGAGTCCATCTCGATCTTGATCTTGGCCGCGGCCTCGTCGATCAGGTCGATGGCCTTGTCGGGCAGGAAGCGGTCGGTGATGTAGCGGTCGCTCAATTCGGCCGCGGCCACGATGGCCGGGTCGGTGATCTGCACGCCGTGGTGCACTTCGTATTTTTCCTGCAGGCCGCGCAGGATGGCGATGGTGGCCTCCACGGTGGGCTCGCCCACGATGATCTTCTGGAAGCGGCGCTCCAGCGCGGCATCTTTCTCGATGTACTTGCGGTACTCGTCGAGCGTGGTCGCGCCCACGCAGTGCAGTTCGCCACGCGCGAGCGCTGGCTTGAGCATGTTGCCCGCGTCCATGGCGCCTTCAGCCTTGCCGGCGCCGACCATGGTGTGCAGCTCGTCGATGAAGACGATGGTCTGGCCTTCGTCCTTCGCGAGTTCGTTGAGCACGGTCTTCAGGCGTTCTTCGAACTCGCCGCGGAACTTGGCACCAGCCAGCAGCGCGGCCATGTCGAGCGACAGCACGCGCTTGCCCTTGAGCGACTCGGGCACCTCGCCCGCGACGATGCGCTGCGCCAGGCCTTCGACGATGGCGGTCTTGCCCACGCCGGGTTCGCCGATGAGCACGGGGTTGTTCTTGGTGCGGCGTTGCAGCACCTGGATGGCGCGGCGAATTTCTTCGTCGCGCCCGATGACCGGATCGAGCTTGCCCAGGCGGGCGCGCTCGGTGAGGTCCATGCAGTATTTCTTGAGGGCTTCGCGCTGGCCTTCGGCATCGGCGCTGTTCACGCCCTGCCCGCCGCGCACGGCCTCGATGGCCGATTCGAGCGACTTGCGGCTCAGGCCGTTTTCCTTGGCGAGCTTGCCGATGTCGGCCTTGCTGTCGACCACGGCGAGCAGAAAGAGTTCGCCCGCAATGAACTGGTCGTTGCGCTTGATGGCTTCCTTCTCGGTCGCCTGCAGCAGCTTGCCCAACTCGGGGCCGACCTGCACGATGTCGTGGCCCTGCACCTGGGGCAGTTTCTTGATGGCGCCTTCGGCGGCCTGCAGCAGCCCGGGCACGTTGACGCCGGCACGCTCCAGCAGGGCACGCGGGCCGTCGTCCTGGCGCAGCATCGCGACCAGCAGGTGGGCCGGTTCGATGTAGGCGTTGTCGTTACCGAGCGCCAGCGTCTGGGCGTCGCTCAGTGCTTCCTGAAATTTGGTGGTGAGTTTGTCTTGTCGCATGGTGGTATTCCTGCATCCAAAATAGGGCTGTTCGGGCACGATTCAAGGTTGTGAATCGGATTTGCACCCTGGGCACGGGTATTGCACCGGGCCCCGCACCTTCCTGCCACAGGCATTTCTCTCTTTATCTCGAATGGAGTCGATCATGGTTTTTTCAATGCAGCGCGTCCAGCCGATGCGCCGCGCGTTCAGCG
The DNA here is from genome assembly GCF_033802765.1 of Variovorax sp. EBFNA2. Lineage (NCBI taxonomy): Bacteria > Pseudomonadati > Pseudomonadota > Betaproteobacteria > Burkholderiales > Comamonadaceae > Variovorax > Variovorax sp. EBFNA2. Next base: position 2,350,549 of record NZ_CP138496.1, on the reverse strand, counting down.
TGGGTCTTTTGGCAGCAGCCCTGGGCATGGCCGGACTGGCGCAGGCCCAGAGCGGCACGCCGGTGCGCATCCTGGTGGGCTTCCCCGCCGGCGCGGGCACCGACGCCATTGCGCGCACCCTGGGCGAAAAGCTCAAGGACGTGCTGGGCGTGCCCGTGGTGGTCGAGAACCGCGCGGGCGCGGGCGGCCAGATTGCGGCGCAAGCGCTGAAGGCCGCGCCGGCCGACGGCCACACGCTGTTCCTGTCGCATGACCACTCCATCTCGATCCTGCCGCAGGTGGTGAAGAACCCGGGCTTCAACCCCGCGACCGACTTCGTGCCCGTGGCCGGCTTTGCCACCTTTGCCAACGTGCTGGCGGTGTCGGGCGGCACGCCGGCCAAGAGCATCGACGAGTACGTGAAGTGGATCCGCACGCAAAAGGGCGGCAAGGAAACGATCGGCGTGCCGGCACCGGCGTCGATTCCCGAGTTCCTCGTGAAGATGATCTCGGACAAGTACAAGATCGACGTGCAGCCCGCACCGTACCGCGGCAGCGCGCCCATGACGGCCGACATGCTGGGCAACCAGATCACGGCAGGCATCGCCTCGGTGCCGGACTTCATCGAGAACCACCGCGCGGGCAAGGTGCGCATCGTGGCGTCCATCGGCGCCAAGCGCCAGGCGCTGCTGCCGAACGTGCCGACCTTCACCGAGCTGGGCTTTGCGAACCTCGAAGACCTGCCCTACTACGGCATCTTCGCGCCGGTCGGCACGCCGCAGGCCGTCATCGACAAGTACGGCGACGCATTGCAAAAGGTGCTGGCCATGCCCGACGTGAAGCAGAAGCTCACCACCATGGGCCTGACGGTCGGCTACGAGCCCCAGGGCCAGTTCGCGGGCCGCGTGCGCAGCTACACGCAGACCTGGGAAAAGATCATCCAGGCGAGCGGCTTCAAGCCCTGACCCGCGCGGCCTGACGCGGCCGTCACATGGGTGATCTTCCGGCCTGCTGGGGTCCCACTACGATGGGACCTCAGCTTCCAAAAACAAAGCCGGAGACACATCCCTCATGCAATTCACGACCCTCGCCGCCTCACTGGCGGCCGCGCTGCTGCTTGGCGCCTGCGGCAGCACCGCACCCGTTTCCCCCGCCGAAGTCGGCGAGTTGCGTCCGGGCTCGGGCTACCTCAAGGGCTACCTGCCCAGCGCCGAGCTGCCCGACAGCCTCGCCCTGCTGCCCCCGCCCCCGGCCGAAGGCTCTCCCGCGCTGGCAGCCGACGGCGCCACCTTCCGCGCGCTCACGGCCCTGCAGGGCACCCCGCGCGGCGCACTGGCGGTACAGGACGCCAACCTCAAGTTTCCGAAGGCCGCCGAGGTGTTCTCGTGCGCACTGGGCATGCCCATTTCCGAGCAGGCCACGCCGCACCTGAACATGCTGCTGCGCCGCACGCTGGCCGATGCCGGCTCAGCCACCTACAAGGCCAAGAACACCTACAACCGCACGCGCCCCTTCGTCGCCTTCAAGACCGGCAGCTGCACGCCCGCCGAAGAAGCCTTTCTGGCCAAGGACGGCTCCTATCCCTCGGGCCACGCGGCCCTGGGCTGGGCCTGGGCGCTGGTGCTGACGGAACTCGCGCCCGAACGCGCCGATGCGCTGCTGCAGCGCGGACGCGCCTTCTCGCAGAGCCGCGCGATCTGCGGCGTGCACTGGCAGAGCGACATCGAGAACGGCCGGCTGGTCGGCGCGGCGACCGTGGCGAAGCTGCACACGAACCCGGTGTTCCAGGCGCAGATGGCGGGCGCCCGGTCGGAGATTGCGAAGGCACGCGCGGCGGGTGCGGTGCCGGCTCAGGATTGCGGTGCCGAAGCCAAGGCGCTCGCCACCTCGGCGCTGATCGCGCCGTAAGTCTCGAACGCGCCGAACGCGTCGCTCAGGTGGCGCTGTTCGAGGCCGCGATGCCCCAGCGTGCCAGCGCCTCGTCGTCGGTCACACGGGCATCGACCCAGCGCGCACCCTCGGGCGTCTGCTCCTTCTTCCAGAACGGCGCCTGCGTCTTCAGATAGTCCATGAGGAACTCGCAGGCCTGGAAGCTCTGGCCGCGGTGGGCGGACACCACCGCCACCATCATGATCTGGTCGAGCGGCTGCAGCAGCCCCACGCGGTGGATCACGCGCGCGCCGAGGATGTCGAAGCGCTGGTGGGCCTCGTCGATCATGGCCTCGATGGCCTTCTCGGTCATGCCGGGGTAGTGTTCGAGCTCCATCGAGGCGATGGTGCTGCCGTCGTTGCGATCCCTGACCGTGCCGACAAAACTGCAGACGGCGCCGATGCGTTTGTCGCCGGCGCGCAACGTGGCGACCTCTGCAGAGAGATCGAAATCGGCCGTCTGGATCGAAACACGCGCAACGTTCATGTCCGAATTGTGGCATCGCGCTAGACTGCCGCAATGCCTTGTCTCGCCACGTTCTCCCCGCTGCTGTCGCAGCCCGAGAGCCGTTGCGCGCGCCAAGGCAGCAAAGCCAAAAAACCAAAGCTCGTCTGACCGGAGCCGAGGTTCCGTCGTCGGATGAGCGACGGAACCTGCCAAGGCTTTGGCCCCTCTTGGGTTGCGCGCGCATCGGACGGTGGTTCTTCCATCGGTCGATTCCTGAAAGGAAGCCTGCGTGCCACATCAACCCACCACCGCCGACACCCCCACCGATTTCTCGGGCCTGTGGGTCGCCCTCGTCACCCCGTTCCGCGATGGCGCGGTCGACCACACCGCCCTGGCGGCGCTCGTCCGGCGGCTTGCCGACGATGGCGTGACCGGCTTCGTGCCCTGCGGCTCGACCGGCGAAGCCGCCGCGCTCGACGAGGCCGAACAGCTCGCCGTGCTCGACACCGTGCTGACGGCCGCGGGCGGACTGCCGGTCGTCATGGGCATGTCGGGCTACCACTTGGGCAAGGCCGCGGCCTGGGCGCGCAAGCTCTCGGAACGCCCGCTGGCGGGCCTGCTGGTGTCCGCGCCGCATTACATCCGCCCGTCGCAGGCCGGCGTGCGCGAGTGGTTCCACGCCATCGCCGATGCCAGCACGATTCCCGTGCTGGTCTACGACATTCCCTATCGCACCGGCGTGACCATCGCGCGCGAGACGCTGCTGGCTTTGGCCGAGCACCCGCGCATCCGCGGCATCAAGGACTGCGGCGGCGACATGGCCAAGACGCGCGCGGTGATCGCCGACGGCCGGCTGCAGGTGCTCACGGGCGAAGACCACCAGATCTTCGCCACCATGGCCGAAGGCGGCGTGGGCGCCATCGCGGCCAGCGGCCATGTGCAGACGAAGCGCCTCGTGCGGCTGGTTCACCTGCTGGCCGAGAACCGGCTGGCCGAGGCGCGCGCCGAATGGCAGCCGCTGCAACCGCTGCTGGAGATGCTGTTTGCCGAACCGAACCCGGGCCCGCTGAAGGCGCTGCTGGCGCATGCGGGCGAACTGCACGACGAGCTGCGCTCGCCGATGACGCGCGCGTCGGACGGTCTGCGCGAACGCCTCGTGGCGCTGGACGCGAAGCTCAGCCGCCCGTGACGGGCGGGAAGAACGCGACTTCGCAGTCGTCGCTCAGCGCGGCGGCTTCGTCGCTCATGGCCTGGTCGAGCGCCATGCGCACGGCCTTGCCGCGTGCGAGCGCGCTGGCGTAGGGGCCGCCACGGGCGATGAGCTCGTCGCGCAGGGCCGCGAGCGTGCCGGCCTGCGTGTCGACGGTTTCGCCGCTGCTGGACAGTGCCTCGCGCACCGAGGCGAAATAACGGATACGGACTTTCATGGGAAGACTCAGCCGAGCAACGATGCGAGGGGAATGACGTTCACGGTGTCGCCGACCTTGATCGTCCGGCCCGCCGGGTTGTCGACCAAGCCGTCGCCCCAGACCATCGACGTGAGCACACCCGAACTCTGGTTGGCGAACAGGTCGAGCCCGCCCGCCGCGTTGCGCCGCACGCGCAGGAACTCGCGGCGCTTGTCGGCGCGCAGCCAGTCGAAATCGGCGCGCAGCGGCACGGCCTCGGGCGTCACACGCGTGGCGCCCTGCAGCGTGAGCAGAAAGGGTCGCACCAGCATCAGGAAGGTCAGGAAGCTCGACACCGGGTTGCCGGGCAGACCCGTGACATGGCAGGCGCCCTGCCCGTTGCTGCGGGCAATCGAGCCGTAGGCGAAAGGCTTGCCGGGCTTCATCGACAGCGACCACAGCTGCAGCTCGCCGAGCGACTGCAGCGCGGCGCGGATGTGGTCTTCCTCGCCGACCGAGACGCCACCGGTCGTGATGATCAGGTCGCTCGTTTCGGCCGCGTCGCGCAACGCGGCGATGGTGGCTTCGCGGTTGTCGGGCACGATGCCCAGGTCGTTCACCTCGCAGCCCAGGCGGTGCAGCAGCGCGCGCATGAAGAAGCGGTTCGAGTTGTAGATCGCGCCGGGCTTCATGGCGTCGGGCGCGACCTCGCCGGGCATCACCAGCTCGTCGCCGGTGGAGAGCATGGCCACGCGCGGCTTGCGCGCGACCTGCAGCGTGTCGAAGCCGACGCTCGCGGCCAGGCCGAGCGCGGCGGGTGTGAGGCGTTCACCGCGTTTGAGCACCACATCGCCCGAGGCCACGTCTTCGCCCGCGCGACGCACCCACTGGCCGGCCACGGGCGCGATGGCGATGCGCACCGATCCCAGGCCGCCCTCTTGCGGCTTGGCGGCCGTGTCTTCCTGCATGACGACCGCGTCGGCGCCCTCGGGGATCTGCGCGCCCGTGAAGATGCGCGCCGCCGTGCCAGCCGCGAGCGGCGTGCCGACGGTGCCGGCGGGGATGCGCTGCGTCACGGTCAGTTCGGTGCCGGGCGTGGCGCAATCGGCCGCGCGCACGGCATAACCGTCCATCGCGCTATTGTCGCGCGGCGGCACGGTGAGGCCCGAGACGAGGTCCTGCGCCAGCACGCGTCCGTCGGCGTCGAAGGTGCCGACGCTTTCGGCCGGCAGCAGCGGCTGCGCCTTGGCGAGCAGCACCGCGATCGCTTCGTCCAGAGGCATCAGCGGCGGGCGCAAGGACGAGGCGGCGAAGGGAACGGGAGAAGAGTCAGCCATGGTGTTCGGGGTTGTAGTCGAAGCGCTCGCCGCTGTCGATCAACCACGTCGCAATGGCCTCGGCGTCGTTGAGGTCGAGCACCGGACGCACCGTGGGCTCGGGCAGGCCCGCCGGCGCATCGGTGGCGATGGCGGTGACGAAGGGGTCGTCGATGTACAGCGCGGCGCGCGGCGCCTCGCCGTCGCCGCTCGGGCGCCAGACCTCGATCTTGAGCACGTCGCTGTGCCGGAAGCCCTCGACCAGCACCCAGTCGACCGCCGGGTGCAGCTCGGCGAGCAGCTGGTGCACCGTGAGATCGGCGGGCACCTCGAACTCGCGCATCAGCGCAAGCCGCTGGTCGGACGCCACGACCACCTCGAAGGCCCCGGCCTGCCGGTGGCGCCAGGTGTCCTTGCCGGCATGGTCGATGTCGAAGCGATGGTGCGCGTGCTTGACCACCGACACGCGCAGGCCGCGCTGCTTGAGCACGGGAATCAGGCGCTCCACCAGCGTGGTCTTGCCCGCGCCCGAGTAACCGGCGAAGCCGACGACCTTCATGCCGTGGCCGCCTGCGTCAGTCGCAGTGCTCGGCGATGTAGGCCTTGACGGCCTCGGCATCGGCCGGCAGCTGGACCACGCGCTTGGGCAAGGCTTCGATGCCTTCGAACTTCTTCGGGCGCGCGGGCTCTTCGCCCAGCGCCTCGACCACCGTGGCTGCGAACTTGATCGGCAGCGCGGTTTCAAGCACCACCATCGGCACGCCGGGCACGAGCTGTTCGCGCGCGGCCTTGAGGCCGTCGGCGGTGTGCGGGTCGATCAGCGTGGCGAAGCGCTTCTCCGTGTCGCGAATCATCGCGAGCCGGTCGGCATGCGTGCTGCGGCCGCTGCGGAAGCCGAAGCGCTCGGCCGCCTGCTGGAACGCCGGGTCGGCGCTCAGGTCGAAGCTGCCCTTCAGGCCCAGGTCGTCCACGAACAGCTGGCGCAGGCGGGCCGCATCGCGACCGACCAGGTCGAACACGAAGCGTTCGAAGTTGCTGGCCTTGCTGATGTCCATCGACGGGCTCGAGGTTTCGTGCGTGTCGACTGCGGCGCGCACGCGGTACACGCCGGTGCGGAAAAACTCGTCGAGCACGTCGTTCTCGTTGGTGGCGACGACCAGCGTCTGGATCGGCAGGCCCATCATGCGTGCCACGTGGCCCGCGCACACGTTGCCGAAATTGCCCGAGGGCACCGTGAAGCTCACCGGCTTGTCGTTGCTCGCCGTGGCCTGGAAATAGCCCGCGAAGTAATAGACGACCTGCGCCAGCAAGCGCGCCCAGTTGATCGAGTTGACCGTGCCGATGCGGTATTTGCGCTTGAAGCCCAGGTCGTTCGACACCGCCTTGACGATGTCCTGGCAGTCGTCGAACACGCCGGTGATGGCGATGTTGTGGATGTTCTCGTCCTGCAGGCTGAACATCTGCGCCTGCTGGAACGGGCTCATGCGGCCGTCGGGCGAGGTCATGAAGACGCGCACGCCCTTCTTGCCGCGCATGGCGTACTCGGCCGCACTGCCGGTGTCGCCGCTGGTCGCGCCCAGGATGTTGAGCTCGGCGCCGCGGCGGGCCAGTTCGTACTCGAACAGGTTGCCCAGCAGCTGCATCGCCATGTCCTTGAAGGCCAGCGTGGGGCCGTTGGACAGGGCTTCGAGGTACACGCCGTCTTCGAGCTCGCGCAGCGGCACGATCTCGTCGGAGCCGAACACTTCGGCCGTGTAGGTCTTCGCGCAGATCGCCTTCAGGTCGGCCGCAGGAATGTCGTCGATGTACAGCGAGAGGATCTCGAAGGCCAGCTCGTTGTACGGCAGCGCGCGCCATTTGGCGAGCGTGTCGGTGTCGACCTGCGGGTACGTTTGCGGCAGGTACAGGCCGCCATCGGGCGCGAGGCCTTCGAGGAGGATTTCGCAGAAGCGCTTGCGGTCGGGGTGGCCGCGGGTGCTCAGGTAGTTCACTTCAACTCTTCCTTGCGGATGCGCACGATGGGTTCGAGCACGGTCGGCAGCGCCTGCAGCTCGGCCATGACGTCGTCGACGGTGCCTTCGCGCGCGTCGTGCGTGAGGATGATGAGGTCGGTCTGCGTGGAACCTTCGCCGCCCACTTCGTCGGCTTCGCGCTGCAGCACGGCATCGATGCTGATGCCGGCGGTGGCCAGCAGGCCCGTCACCTTGGCGAGCACGCCGGCCTGGTCGGCCACGCGCAGGCGCAGGTAGTAGCTGGTGACGACTTCCGACATCGGCAGCACCTTCAGGTCGCTCATGGCGTCGGGGTGGAAGGCCAGGTGCGGCACGCGGTGCGCGGCGTCGGCGGTGTGCAGGCGCGTGATGTCGACCAGGTCGGCAATGACGGCGCTGGCGGTCGGCTCGCTGCCGGCGCCCTTGCCGTAGTACAGCGTGGTGCCGACGGCGTCGCCGTGCACGACCACGGCGTTCATCGCGCCTTCGACGTTGGCCAGCAGGCGCTTGGACGGCACCAGCGACGGGTGCACGCGCAGTTCGATGCCCTGGGAAGTGCGCTTGGTGATGCCCAGCAGCTTGATGCGGTAGCCGAGTTGTTCGGCGTACTTGATGTCCTGTGCGGCGAGCTTGGTGATGCCCTCGACGTGGGCCTTGTCGAACTGCACGGGGATGCCGAAGGCGATGGCGCTCATCAGCGTGACCTTGTGCGCGGCGTCGACGCCTTCGATGTCGAAGGTGGGGTCGGCTTCGGCGTAGCCCAGACGCTGGGCTTCCTTCAGCACGGTGGCGAAGTCCAGGCCCTTGTCGCGCATCTCGGACAGGATGAAGTTGGTGGTGCCGTTGATGATGCCGGCCAGCCACTGGATGCTGTTGGCGGTGAGGCCTTCGCGCAGCGCCTTGATGATCGGGATGCCGCCGGCCACCGCGGCCTCGAAGGCCACCATCACGCCCTTGGCGTGCGCGGCCGCGAAGATCTCGGTGCCGTGCACGGCGAGCAGCGCCTTGTTGGCCGTGACCACGTGCTTGCCGGCCGCGATGGCCTCGAGCACGAGTTGCTTGGCAATGCCGTAGCCGCCGATGAGTTCGATGACGATGTCGATGTCGGGGTTGGCAATGACTTCGCGCGCATCGGCGACCACGGTCACGCCTTCGCCGGCCACTTCGCGGGCGCGGGCGGTGTCGAGGTCGGCCACCATGGTGATCTCGATGCCGCGGCCGGCGCGGCGCTTGATTTCTTCCTGGTTGCGCTGGAGCACCTTGAAGGTGCCGCTACCGACCGTGCCTGCGCCGAGCAGGCCTACTTGGATGGATTTCATGGGAGGGGTCGCGTTCATGGTTTGGAGGGGGTGAGGGACGGTGCTGCGGCGTCCACGAGGCGGCTGACGTAGCGCGGCAGGCTCCAGGCGCCGCCCGCGAAGCCGCGGCACATGCCGTCGCCGGACGCGCCGGTGCGCACGAAGGTCGTGCCGTTGAAGTGCCAGGTTTCACTCGACCAGCAGTCGCCGATGCCGCGGCCCTTCATGGCCGAGGTGACGCTGGCGTCCTTGTCATCGAAGTCGCCGTTCGCCTCGAGGGACACCGGCGCATGGGGCGGCTTGTCGTTGGCGATCCAGAGCAGGCTCGAATAGTTGTACGCGCCCATGCCGCAGCCCATCGACAGCAACACCTTGCTGCCGCTCAGGCGGACAACGTCCAGCGACTTGGCGCTGAGGTCCGTGCTGTTGTTGCACTGCTCCTTCACTGCGGCGATGTCGAGCGACGGAAAGATGCGCGCGGGCAGCGCGGCGTCGCCGGGCCGCGCCTTCGGCGGCTTGACGATGTTGACGACAGGGGCTGGCAACGCAGGCAGCACGGACGATTCGGGCTTGGTGCCGCGGCGCACCAAGGCGCCTGGCGTGCCGATGCGGCCTTGGGTGTCGTCCATCTTCAGCAGCACGGCGTTGAGGCCGGCGAGCGACAGCGTCCACTTCTTGCCGCCGTTGGCGGTGACGGTCGCCTCGTCGCTCTTGAGCAGTTCAGGAAGGAGGGTGCGGACCTGCTGGGCGTCGAGCGTGGCCGTGTCGGGCTTGAGCCCTGCAACGGAGGCCTTGCCGACCTTGAACCGCAACGGGCCTTTCACATCGCCTTCGCCACCGACCTGGAGCTGAACTTCGACGGGTTGATCGGGCCCGGCGGCGCGCGTGAGCAGCATCGACACGGGCTCCGAGACACCGCTGTCCGCCTGGTAGCCGGCGGCGCGGCAGGTGCGCGTGTTGTCGCAGACCAGCTCCCAGTCGTTGTGCGAGAACGAGACCGGATCTTTCTTCCCGGCCGCGCCGACAGACAGTGCGCCCAGCAGCAGCGCGGCAGCGACGCAGGCGGACTTCATGGCCCCGTCTTGCGACGCAACCGGTACTGCTCCAGGAACTTGGCGATGCGGTGGATGGCCTCGCGCAAGTCGTCTTCGTGGGGCAGGAACACGATGCGGAAGTGGTCCGGCGTGGCCCAGTTGAAGCCGGTGCCCTGCACCAGCATCACGCGGGTCTCTTTCAGCAGCTCGAGGAAGAACTGGCGGTCGTCCGCGATCGGATAGACCTCGGGGTCGAGCTTGGGAAACATGTAGAGCGCGGCGCTGGGCTTGACGCAGCTCACGCCCGGAATGGCGGTGATCAGTTCGTAGGCCAGGTCGCGCTGGCGGCGCAGGCGGCCGCCCTCGCACACGAGGTCGTTGATGCTCTGGTAGCCGCCGAGCGCCGTCTGGATCGCCCACTGGCCCGGCACGTTGGCGCACAGGCGCATGTTCGAGAGCATGTTCAGGCCCTCGATGTAATCCTGTGCGCTGCGCTTGTCGCCCGACACCACAAGCCAGCCGGCGCGATAGCCGCACGAACGGTAGCTCTTGGACAGCGAATTGAAGGTCAGCGTGAGCACATCGGTCGACAAGCTGGCAATGGCGGTGTGCTTGACGCCGTCGTACAGCACCTTGTCGTAGACCTCGTCGGCGAAGATCACGAGGCCGTGCTCGCGAGCGATCTCGACGAGGCTCTTGAGCAGGTCGTCGGAATAGAGCGCGCCGGTCGGGTTGTTCGGGTTGATGACCACGATGCCCTTGGTGCGCGGCGTGATCTTGGCGCGGATGTCGGCCAGGTTCGGCATCCAGCCGTTGTCCTCGTCGCACAGGTAATGCACCGGCGTGCCGCCCGACAGGCTCGTGGAGGCGGTCCACAGCGGGTAGTCGGGGGCCGGCAGCAGCAACTCGTCGCCGTCGTTGAGCAGCGCGTTGGTGGACATGGCGATCAGCTCGCTGGCGCCGTTGCCCAGGTAGATGTCGTCGAGCGTGACGCCCGCGATGCCCTGCTTCTGGGTTTCGTGCATCACGGCCTTGCGCGCCGCGAAAACACCCTTGCTGTCCGAGTAACCCGCCGAGGTCGGCAGGTTGCGGATCATGTCCTGCTGGATCTCCTCAGGCGCATCGAACCCGAACACGGCCAGATTGCCGATGTTGAGCTTGATGATCTTCTGGCCTTCTTCCTCCATCTGCTTGGCGGCGTCCATGATGGGACCGCGGATGTCATAGAGGACGTTGGCCAGCTTGGCCGATTTCTTGAGCTGCTTCAAAGGGGCCCTCCCGGGCGGGTTTACTCGAAGGTCAAAGGCCCCTGCGGGCCTCGTGTCACTAGGGAAAACCTATAATTTGACCACAGTTCCCAGTGCCCCGATGAAGCTCCAGCCCGACAAATCAGACGCCCAGACCCTCACCGCACACGGCCCCGGCTGGGTCGCGATCAACAACGAAAAGGTGGAGGGCAGCGTGGTCGTGGGTTCGCGTGGCGAACGCTTTGTCTGGGATTGCACGCGTTTCGACCAGTTGGGCCCCGAACATTTCGCGCAATTGGCCTCTTTGGGCGCCGAATTGGTCATTTTCGGCAGCGGAACCCGCATCCGATTTCCCCAGCCCACATGGCTGCAGCCCCTGATGGCGCAACGCACCGGCGTGGAGACCATGGACACCCCGGCGGCCTGCCGAACCTACAACATCCTGGCCGGTGAAGGCCGGCACGTGATCGCCGCCCTGCTCGTCGAGCGCCCGACCGGTGGCTGAGAGAGGGGTTTTCGAGGTAAAATACCGGGTTGCGAACCGGCCAGCTACCCAAAGTTAGCAACGACCAATCCTCCATTCTTCGAGCAAGCCTGTAAAGGGCTGAGAGGGCTCGGAGAACGGAATCTAACGGAGAAAACAAGTTTCATGGCGATCGTTGTCAACAAACCCATTCCTGAATTCGACGCCAACGCCACGGGCGGCATCAAGGTTTCGAATACCTCGCACCTCGGCCACGTCATGGTCATGTATTTTTACCCGAAAGATAACACTCCGGGTTGCACGACCGAAGCGATGCAGTTCCGCGACCACTACAAAGACTTCGAAAAAGCAGGTGCCACGGTCTTCGGCGTGTCGCGCGACAACATGAAGTCGCACGACGAATTCAAGGCCAAGCTCGAACTCCCGTTCGAACTGATTGCCGACACCGAAGAAAAAATGTGCCACATGTTCGGCGTGGTCAAGAACAAGATCATGTACGGCAAGAAGGTCAAGGGCATCGAGCGCAGCACGTTCCTGATCGGCGCCGACGGCATCCTGAAGGCCGAATGGCGCGGGCTCAAGGTTCCGGGTCATGTCGAAGACGTCCTCAAGGCCGTCAAGGCACTCAAGAAGGCTGCCTGATCGCGCCGCAAGGCACCGGGCGTGCGCTTTTGCATCAAGTCGTGGGAATTGCCCCACGCAGTGTGCAAAGAGCCTCCGGTGCGTCTTTTGCGGTGTGCATAATGGCCTCATGCCGTTGAGCTCCACGACCGCATCCTCCGAACGAAGCCGCCTGGGTCTACAGGCGGCTTTTTCGTTTTCCGGCCCTTCTCTTTCTTCCTTGCGAGCGACCTGACCCATGCCACTGCCTCCCGCCCCCACGAAACGCGCCGCATTGCTCTCGCCGGACGCAATCGACGCACCTGCCCGTCCCTCGCACAGAAACTCGCGCCGTTCCGGCGATTCGCGCGACGACGCCCCCGCCAAGAGCGGACCGCAGCCGCTGGAGCTGTTCGACAACCTCGGCACGGACGGCGGCGGCGATGCACCGGCCGCGCGCCCGGCACGCCGCTCGAAAACCAAGGCCGCGCCCACGTCGGCACCGACGAGCACACCGCAGCAGCAACCACCCGCGATGGTGCAGGTCGAGACGCGCGTGCCCACGCCCGCCCCCGCAGCCGCCACGCCCGCCGCTGCACCCCAGCCCCCGGCACGCCCCAAACGCAAGTCCACCGGTCCGGCCAAGCTGTTCGTGCTCGACACGAACGTGCTGCTGCACGACCCGATGTGCCTGTTCCGCTTCGAAGAGCACGACATCTTCCTGCCGATGATCGTGCTGGAAGAGCTCGACGGCCACAAGAAAGGCACGACCGAAGTCGCGCGCAACGGCCGCCAGACCAGCCGCACGCTCGATGCGCTGGCCGGTGCGCAGGACGCCGACATCGACAAGGGCCTGAAGCTCGACACCACCGGCCATCGCGAGGCCGGCGGGCGGCTGTTCTTCCAGACTGCGCCGCTCGACTACTCGCTGCCGGTCAGCCTGCCCCAGGGCAAGGCCGACAACCAGATCCTGGGCGTGGTCCAGGCCTTGCGCGACGAATACGCGAAAGACCGCCCGGGCAAGGCGAAGCAGGAAGTGGTGCTGGTGTCGAAAGACATCAACATGCGCGTCAAGGCGCGCGCCCTCGGCCTGGCCACCGACGACTACCAGAACGACAAGACGCTGGAAGACGGCGACCTGCTCTACGCCGGTTCGCTCGCGCTCCCGCCCGACTTCTGGACCCGCCAGAGCAAGACGGTCGAAAGCTGGCAGAGCGGCAGCAACACGTTCTACCGGATCAGCGGTCCGATCGTGCCCAACCTGTACATCAACCAATTCGTCTTCTTCGAGGCGCCCGGCGAGCCGAGCATGTACGCGCGCGTCACCGAAATTCGCGACAAGACCGCGGTGCTCAAGACGCTCAAGGACTACAGCTCAGGCAAGAACGCCGTGTGGGGCGTGAACACGCGCAACCGCGAGCAGAACTTCGCGATGAACCTGCTGATGGACCCGGAGATCGACTTCGTCACGCTGACCGGCACCGCCGGCACCGGCAAGACCCTGATGGCACTGGCTTCGGGCCTCACGCAGGTGCTGGACGACCGCCGCTACACCGAGATCATCATGACCCGCGCCACGGTGAGCGTCGGTGAAGACATCGGCTTCCTGCCCGGTACCGAGGAAGAAAAGATGGGCCCCTGGATGGGCGCGCTCGACGACAACCTCGAGTTCCTGGCCAAGGGCGACGGCGGCGGCGCCGGCGAGTGGGGCCGCGCGGCCACCAACGAGCTGATCCGCAGCCGCATCAAGGTCAAAAGCATGAACTTCATGCGCGGGCGCACCTTCCTGAACAAGTACGTGATCATCGACGAGGCGCAGAACCTCACGCCCAAGCAGATGAAGACGCTGATCACCCGCGCCGGCCCCGGCACGAAGATCATCTGCATGGGCAACCTCGCGCAGATCGACACGCCCTACCTCACCGAAGGCTCGTCGGGCCTGACCTTCGCGGTCGACAAGTTCAAGGGCTGGCCGCACGGCGGACACATCACGCTGGCGCGCGGCGAACGCTCGCGTCTGGCCGATTTCGCAAGCGACGTGCTCTAAGTTCATCGGCCCCGGCCGACACCAGCCCGCGCATGCTCCTGGAGCATCGCGGGCTTTTTTTTTTTCGTCCGCCATGACAGGCTACTGACAAGACGTTGTCAGGAGGCGGCTCGCACCATGCAGGCTCCTTCCACCGCAACAACGAACGAAAGCGAGCACCTCATGACAACCACCGCCATCACCTGGTTCGAGATTCCCGTCGCCGATCTGGACCGCGCCCAAGCCTTCTACGAAACCGTGCTCGCGCGCAAGCTGCGCCGCGAGGACTTCGGCGGCAACCCCTTGGTCGTGTTCCCCTACGACGAACCCGCCACCGGCGGCGCGCTGAAGCCCGGCGCCAACACCAGCGCGCAGGCCGGCAGCGGCATCCGCGTCTACCTCGACTGCATCGGCATCGATGCCGTGCTCTCGCGCGTCGAGGCGGCTGGTGGACAGATCGTGGCGCCCAAGTCGGCATTGCCGCCCGGCATGGGCTTCATCGCCCACCTGCGCGACACCGAAGGCAACGAAGTCGGCCTGCACGCCCCAGCCTGAAGACCATGGCACAACGCAACTGGATTGCGGTCGCCAGCGCCGAGCATGCCCGGCGCGGGCGGGACCACCGGCCGCTCGGGTTCATGCAGCTGGGCCACGGCAAGCTCGCACCGCTCAAGCGCGTGGCGGCGGGCGACCGCGTGGCCTACTATTCGCCGGCCACGGTGTTCGGCGGCACGGACAAGCTGCAGAGCTTCGTGTCGCTTGGCATCGTCCAGCCTGGCGATCCCTACGAGTTCGACATGGGCAACGGCTTCGTCCCGTGGCGTCGCGACGTGGCCTACGTCGCCGCACACGAAGCGCCCATCGCCCCGCTGATCGAACGCCTCGCCTTCATCGAAACCCCGAAGCAATGGGGCTACAAGTTCCGCTTCGGCCTGTTCGACATCACTGACATCGACATGAAACTGATCGCACAGACGATGAAGGCCGAACCGAAGGCGCTCCTGTTTTGAGCGCCTTCGCCCTCCTCATCCGACACCTCCGCAGAAAACCCTCATGGCCCCCCTCCGCCAACACCACGACGCCTTCCGGGTCTCCGGCCTCACAGCACGCACCACCAACCGCGAAGAAAGCGACCCCGCCACCGCACGCATCGGCGCACTGTGGAACCGCTTCTTCGGCGAGCAGACCTACAACGCGACGCCGCACCGCACCGGCGATACGCGCATCTTCAGCGTCTACTCCGCCTACGAATCGGACGCGCACGGCGCTTTCGACGTGACGGCCGGCGTGGCCGTTGCGGAGGGCCCGAACAGCATCGCTATCGAAGCAGGCGACTACCTCGTGTTCACCGGCCGCGGCGAGATGCCGCAGATGGTGATCGCCACGTGGCAACGCATCTGGCAGTATTTCGAGGCGCATCCGGAAATCGTTCGCCGCTACCGCAGCGATTTCGAAGCCTACGAGGGGCCGGACGCAGTGGCGATCCACATCGGAGTCTCATGAGCACACGCAAGGGCTGGCGCGACCGGCTGGCCGGCTACCCGAACCGGCCGAACGTGAAGGCCACTCTCCCGGCCATGCGCGCGCAGCACGGCAAAGGCACCATCGCCGCGCCCTCGCCCGCCGAAGTCGAGGAGGCCATGCGCGACGTGCCCGAGGGCCGGCTCGCGACGGTGTTCGGCATTGGCGAAGAGATGGCAGAACGCCATCACGCGACCATCCGCTGCACGGCGACCACAGCGATCTTCGCCCGCATGGTCGTCCAGCGCGGCAAGCGCTACTTTGTCGAGGACTTCGCCAGAAAGCTCGTCGGAACGCGTTGATGCGACGCGCCGATCGCCTCTTCCAACTCGTGCAGCTCATCCGCGGCCGCCGGCTCACCACGGCTGCCTTTCTGGCGCAGCGCCTGGAGGTGTCGGAGCGCACGGTGTACCGCGACGTGGCCGACCTGCAGCACCAGGGTGTGCCGATCGAAGGCGAAGCCGGCGTCGGCTACCGGCTGGGCGCGGGCTTCGAGTTGCCACCGTTGATGTTCACGCAGGACGAAGCATCGGCGCTCGTGGCCGCCGCGCGCATGACCCAGAGCTGGGTCGATCCGGCGATGGCGCGCAACATCGAGACCGGCCTGGGAAAGATCCTGTCGGTGCTGCCGCCGGCCGCGCGCGTCTCGGCCGAGGCGCTGGCGCTGTATGCGCCCGCGCTCGGTCTCGACGACGCCCTGCGCACCCGGTTGCAGACGCTGCGTGAAGCCGTGCAGGCGCACCAGAAGCTGCGGCTGGACTACCGCGACGTCTCGGGCGACGCCAGCGAGCGCACCGTGCGGCCGCTGGGCTGCTTCTACTGGGGCAAGGTCTGGACGCTCTCGACGTGGTGCGAGCTGCGCAACGATTTCCGCGGCTTCCGGGTCGATCGCATGGAGGGCGTGGAAGTGCTCGCGGCCCGCTTCCAGGACGAGCCGGGCAAGACGCTGGCCGACCTGCTGCGGCAGGTGAAGGCCGAAGCGGCGCGGCACAAGGTGTGGGAACAGAAGCCGCCGGCCTCGACGCCCGAACCCGGCAGCAACGCCGGCTGACGGCCTGCCGCGCGACCGGTCAGTACTCGTCGTTGTTGCTGTAGCCGACGAGGTTTTCGAACTTGGTGATCGGCTTCAGGAAGGCCAGCTTGACCGTGCCGGTCGGGCCGTTCCGGTGCTTGCTGATGATCACCTCGGCCACGCCCGGCTCCTTCGACTCCTTGTTGTAGTAGTCGTCGCGGTAGATGAACATGATGATGTCCGCGTCCTGCTCGATGGCGCCGGATTCGCGCAAGTCGCTCATCATGGGGCGCTTGTCGGTACGGGCTTCCACGCCGCGGCTGAGCTGCGACAGCGCGATCACCGGACACTTCAGTTCCTTGGCCAGCATCTTCAGGCCGCGCGAGATTTCACCCACGGCCGTGGCGCGGTTCTCGTCGCCCGAGCTGCTGGTCGACATGAGCTGCAGGTAGTCGACCACGATCAGGCCCAGGCGCCCGTACTGCCGCGCCAGCCGGCGCGCATTGGCGCGCAGCTCGCTGGACGAGAGACCCGGCGTCTCGTCGATGTGCAGCGACACCGTGCGCAGCTTCTCGATGGCTTCGGTCAGACGCGGCCACTCTTCGTCGCTGAGTTTGCCGGTGCGCAGATGGCCCTGGTCGATGCGGCCGATGGAGCCCACGATACGCACCGCCAGCTGGGCGGCGCCCATTTCCATCGAGAACACCGCCACCGGCAGCCCCTCTTCGAGCGCCACGTGCTCGGCGATGTTGATCGCCAGCGAGGTCTTGCCCATCGACGGACGTGCGGCCAGCACGATCATGTCGCCCGGCTGCAGGCCCGAGGTCATCTTGTCGAAATCGTTGAAGCCGGTGCGCACGCCCGTGATGTCGTTCGGGTTCTCGGCCATCTCGGTCACGCGGTCGAGCAGCTCGACCACCAGGGAATCCATGCTCTGGAAACCCTGCTTCATCCGCGTGCCTTCTTCGCCGATGTTGAAAATCTTCTGCTCGGCTTCGTCCAGGATTTTGTCGACCGGTTTGCCCTGCGGATTGAAGGCGTTGGTCGCGATTTCGTCGGCGGCTGACACCAGCTTGCGCAGGATGGAACGCTCGCGCACGATCTCGGCGTAGCGCCGGATGTTGCTCGCGCTCGGCACGTACTGCGCCAACGAATTCAGGTAGACCAGCCCGCCGATGTCGTCGGCCTTGCCGAGGTTCTGCAACTGCTCGAAGACCGTGATCACGTCGGCCGGCTTGCTGGCATTGATCAGCCCGCCGATGGCCGCATAGATCAGCTTGTGCTCATGGCGGTAGAAGTCGCCGTCGACCAGCAGGTCGCCCATGCGGTCCCAAGCGCCGTTGTCCAATAACAAGCCCCCCAGCACACTGGATTCGGCCTCGATGGAGTGAGGCGGAATGCGCAATTGCGCGATCTGACGGTCGGCCGACGAATCATTGTCGGCATAGGAGAAAACGGCGGACATGGACTTCCCTTGCAACCCTGCATGCTAAGCCGCGCGGGGCGCGACGTGTGTGGACAAGGTTGTTAATAAACAGTGAACTTCCGGTGCGCCGAGGTGGACAACTTGGACAACTCGCGCGCAGAAAAGAAAAAGCCGCCCGAAGGCGGCTTTCTTGCGTCAGCGCACAGGGCGCTGCAAACGATCAGGCGGTTTCGCCGTAGACCGTGACGGTGATCTCGACGACCACGTCGGTGTGCAGCGAGACGCTCACGGTGTTGTCGCCAACGACCTTGATCGGGCCGTTGGGCAGACGCACTTGCGACTTGGCAACCTTGTAGCCCTGCTTGTTCAGCTCTTCGGCGATGTCGCCGTTGGTGACCGAACCGAACAGACGACCGTCCACGCCAGCCTTTTGGGTCAGCTTGACGGTCGAGCCGGCGAGCTTCTCGCCCTGGGCTTGCGACTCGGCCAGCTTGACGGCGGCAGCCTTTTCGAGTTCGACGCGCTTGGCTTCGAATTCGGCCTTGTTGGCAGTGGTGGCGCGACGGGCGCGGCCCGAGGGGATCAGGAAGTTGCGTGCGTAGCCGTCCTTGACCTTGACGATGTCGCCCAGGCCGCCGACGTTCAGAACCTTGTCCAGAAGAATGATTTGCATGGTGTGTGCTCCTTCTTAGACGCGGTGCTGGTCGCTGTACGGCACCATGGCCAGGAAGCGCGCGCGCTTGATGGCGGTGTTCAGCTGACGCTGGTAGATCGCGCGGGTGCCGGTCAGGCGTGCGGG
Source organism: Variovorax sp. EBFNA2 (assembly GCF_033802765.1). NCBI lineage: Bacteria > Pseudomonadati > Pseudomonadota > Betaproteobacteria > Burkholderiales > Comamonadaceae > Variovorax > Variovorax sp. EBFNA2. The sequence continues at coordinate 2,332,051 of NZ_CP138496.1, read as the reverse complement.
GATGATCTTGCCGTTTTCGCTGATGAAGTCACGCAGCGTGTCGATGTCCTTGTAGTCGATTTCTTCGACGCCAGCGACGGTGAAACGGCAGAAGCGCTTGCGCTTGAACAGCAGCGACTGGGTGTTGCGCTTCGGGCGCTTGTCTTTGTTGAATTTCTTGAACGTGGCCATTGGGGGACCTCTTGTCGAAAATTAATCTTGCTGAAAATCCTGGATGTGCAGGACCGGATGCTTGCCGTTGCCCGGTGTCGCGAGAAACCCCTGGAATCGCCAGAGACTTCCCATCGACTGTCTTGCGAGCCGCTCGGCGATGGCGCCGAACGCAACAGCCTTGAGGGCCGCCTTCACCTGCCGAGGCTTCCCTGCCTCCTGGAGCGTCGACTCATGGTCGAGCTTCAGATCGAGAGCGGGAAGGCCGGCTGGCGTATATCGCAGGGTTCCGAGTTCGGCGACAGAGGCGGTCAGCAGAAGCTGGTTGACCCCGGTCGCCACAGCGGCAGCCGTCACGCCATCAGTTGTTGTTGGCGGCGTATTCGGCCTGCTGGGCCTTGCGGGCCTCTTCGCGCTCGACCGTCTTCATCATCGACGAAGGACCGGTGTCGGCCTTCTTCTTCTGAACGGTCAGGTGACGCAGCACGGCATCGTTGAACTTGAACGCGTGTTCCAGTTCAGCCATCACGGCTTGTTCAGCTTCGATGTTGACGCACAGGTAGTGAGCCTTGTTGAGCTTGTTGATCTGGTACGCCAGCTGACGGCGGCCCCAGTCTTCAACGCGGTGGACCTTGCCGCCGCCGGCCGTGATCAGGCCCTTGTAACGCTCCAGCATGGCCGGAACTTGTTCGCTCTGATCCGGGTGGATGAGCAAGATGATTTCGTAGTGACGCATGGCACTCCTTGTGGATTCTTCCGTGGAAGAGGAAAAGCCATCCGCAGCGTCGGGCGCGGTATGGCAAGGCAAAGCCGGCGATTATAGCCCTGTCTTGCGCGATCCGGCAAGGCGCCTCAGTCGTTGAGGGCCTTGTCGAGCGCGGCGGCCTTCTCCGGGCCCACGGCGGCGCGGATCTTGGGCGCCAGCGCCAGGAGGTCTTCGTAGCTGGTCGTGCCTTCGACCTGGAGGTTGAGCCGGAAGCCCATCAGGCCCAGGCTGCCGGTCAGTTGGGTGGCGATGGGGTAGGCGTCTTTGTAGCGCTGCTGGCGGCTGCGGCCGGAAGATACAGCCGGTACAGCCGGCGCCGGGGCCGCCACCACGGCAGCGGGCGCCGCGGCCGGCTGGCCGTCCAAGGGCGCCAGCAGGCCCAGCGCGATCATTTGATCGACCTCTTCACGCCCGATGCCCAGGCCCGAGCCCAGCACGTCGTCGATCGAGCGTTTGCCGTCGAACTGGATGAACGCCGAGCGCTGGCGCGGCGTCAACGGCACCGAGCGGTCCTTGAGGACCTGCTGTCCGGCTTCCGTCTTGACAAGAATCATGGGGGTCTCCGGCGAAGTGCTGACACGGGCCCGGACGGGCCTGTGCCGCCTCAGGCGGGCAGCCGGGATACGGCGCCTGCGAATGTCACGAGTCTGACACCGGAAACGCACTTTGTTTCATTTGCACGGGACAAGCACGGGGGAATCCCCCATGGGGATTTCCGCCATTCGCCGCGTTGCATCACGCGGCGAGCATGCCTTGGGGCATGCCCGCCGCGCGCTGGCTCAGCCTCGTTGGGCCAGCTGCTGCCAGGTGTCGATCACGCTGTCCGGGTTCAGCGAAATCGATTCGATGCCCTGCTCCGCCAGCCACAGCGCGAAGTCCGGGTGGTCGCTGGGGCCCTGGCCGCAGATGCCGACGTACTTGCCTTCGGCCTTGCAGGCCTTGATGACACGGCTCAGCAGCGCCTTGATGGCCGGATCGCGCTCGTCGAAGTCGGCCGCCAGCAGTTCGAGGCCGGAGTCGCGGTCCAGGCCCAGCGTGAGCTGGGTCAGGTCGTTCGAACCGATCGAGAAACCGTCGAAGAACTTCAGGAACTCTTCCGGCAGCACGGCATTGCTCGGCACCTCGCACATCATGATCAGCTTGAGCGAGTTTTCACCGCGCTTCAGGCCGTGCTCGCCCAGCAGCGTGGTCACGCGCTCGGCCTGGCCCAGGGTGCGCACGAAGGGCACCATGATCTGCACGTTGGTCAGGCCCATGTCGTTGCGCACGCGCTTGAGTGCCTCGCATTCCATGGCAAAGGCCTCGCCGAAGTCGGCGCTCAGGTAGCGTGCGGCACCGCGAAAGCCCAGCATCGGGTTTTCTTCTTCGGGCTCGTAGCGGCTGCCGCCGATCAGCTTGCGGTACTCGTTCGACTTGAAGTCCGACAGGCGCACGATGACGGGTTTGGGCCAGAACGCGGCGGCGATGGTGGCAACGCCCTCGGTCACCTTGTCGACGTAGAACGCGCGCGGCGAGGCATGGCCACGGGCCACCGACTCGACGGCCTTCTTCAGGTCGTTGTCGACGTTCGGATAGTCGAGGATCGCCTTCGGGTGCACGCCGATGTTGTTGTTGATGATGAACTCCAGGCGGGCCAGGCCCACGCCGTGGTTCGGCAGCTGCGCGAAGTCGAAGGCGAGCTGGGGGTTGCCCACGTTCATCATGATCTTCAGGTCGATCTCGGGCATCACGCCGCGCTGCACTTCGGTCACTTCGGTCTCGAGCAGGCCGTCGTAGATGAAGCCGGTGTCGCCTTCGGCGCAGCTCACGGTGACGAGCGTGCCGTCCTTCAGCAGGTCGGTGGCATCGCCGCAGCCGACCACGGCCGGAATGCCGAGTTCGCGCGCAATGATCGCCGCGTGGCAGGTGCGCCCGCCGCGGTTGGTGACGATGGCGGCGGCGCGCTTCATCACCGGCTCCCAATTCGGGTCGGTCATGTCGGTGACGAGCACGTCGCCGGCCTGCACCTGGTCCATTTCGCTGATGTTGTGCACGATGCGCACGGCACCGGTGCCGATCTTCTGGCCGATGGCACGGCCTTCGGCCAGCACGGCGCCCTTGCCCAGCAGCTTGTAGCGCTGCTCGGCCTTGCCCTGCTGCTGGCTCTTCACGGTTTCGGGACGCGCCTGCAGGATGTAGAGGTGGCCGTCGGTGCCGTCCTTGCCCCACTCGATGTCCATCGGGCGGCCGTAGTGTTCTTCGATCACCAGCGCGTAGCGGGCCAGTTGCTCGACATCGGCGTCGCTCAGCGAGTAGCGGTTGCGCTGCTCGGCCTTGACGTCGGTGGTCTTGACCAGCTTGCCGCTCGCCTTCTTTTCTTCGGGCGTGGCGAACTCCATCTGGATCAGCTTGGAGCCGAGGTTGCGGCGGATGACGGCCTTCTTGCCGGCCTTGAGGGTCGGCTTGTGCACGTAGAACTCGTCGGGATTCACCGAGCCCTGCACCACCGTCTCGCCCAGGCCGTAGCTCGAGGTGATGAACACCACCTGGTCGAAGCCCGATTCGGTGTCGATGGTGAACATCACGCCGGCGGCGCCGAGGTCGGAGCGCACCATGCGCTGCACGCCGGCCGAGAGCGCGACCACGTCATGCTCAAAGCCCTTGTGCACGCGGTAGCTGATGGCGCGGTCGTTGTAGAGGGAGGCGAACACCTCCTTCATCTTGTGCAGCACGTCGTCGATGCCGACCACATTCAGGAAGGTTTCCTGCTGACCGGCGAACGAAGCGTCGGGCAGGTCTTCGGCGGTGGCCGACGAGCGCACGGCGAACGAAGCGGACGGGTTGCCGGCGCTCAGCGTGGCGAAGGCTTCGCCGATGGCTTTCTGCAGGTCGGCCGGGAACGGCTGGGCCTCGACCATGGCGCGGATTTCGGCACCGGCCGCGGCCAGGGCGCGCACGTCTTCGGTGTCCAGCGCGGCCAGGCGCTTGCTGATCTTGTCGGCCAGGCCGTCGTGCGCTAGGAACTGGCGGAACGCGTGGGCCGTGGTCGCAAAACCGGTCGGCACGCGCACGCCCTGTGGCAACTGCGAGATCATTTCGCCGAGGCTGGCGTTCTTGCCGCCAACCGACTCGACGTCGGTCATCCTCAGGTTTTCAAATGGCACGACCAGTGCGGTCGCCTCGAAAAGTGCAGACATGGGGAAGCTCCAGAAGTTGAAACCGGCGCTGCATGCAGACGGCGCAGCACGATCGTTGTCGTTGCTTTGGGTGCGGTCGCGGTGTGCATGGAAAGAATTCGAGGGGGTTGGGAAAGCGGATTCCCGATAATGGCCCGGATTGTAGGCGTGGCAGGTCGCGCGCGCCGCAGGACTCCGCCGCAAAAGCAACACCATGCATACACGCACTGTTTTCTTCGTCTCCGACGGCACCGGCATCACCGCCGAAACCTTCGGCAATGCCGTTCTGGCCCAGTTCGAGATGAAGCCGCGCCACGTGCGGCTGCCGTTCACCGACACGGTCGACAAGGCGCACCAGGCGGTGCGGCAGATCAACCACACGGCCGAAATCGAGGGCGTGCGGCCCATCGTGTTCACCACGCTGGCCAACATGGACGTGCTGGGCGTGATCGAAACCGGCTGCAAGGGCATGCTGCTGGACATGTTCGGCACCTTTGTGCGCCCGCTGGAGATCGAGTTGGCCATGAAGTCGAACCACCGCATCGGCCGCTTCAGCGACGTCAGCAAGAGCAAGGCCTACAACGACCGCATCGCGGCCATCGACTTCAGCCTGCAGCACGACGACGGCCAGAGCAACCGCGACCTGGAAGGCGCCGACCTGATCCTGGTCGGCGTGAGCCGCAGCGGCAAGACGCCCACTTCGCTCTACCTGGCGATGCAGCACGGCCTGAAGGCGGCCAACTACCCGCTGATTCCCGAAGACTTCGACCGCCGCCAACTTCCGCCGGCGCTGAGCCCGCACCGCAAGAAGATCTTCGGCCTGACGATCCAGCCCGAGCGGCTGAGCGAGATCCGCAACGAGCGCCGGCCCAACTCGCGCTACGCCAGCCTCGAGAACTGCCGCCACGAAGTCAGCGAGGCCGAAGCCATGATGCGGCGCGCCGGCATTCGCTGGCTCTCGACGACGACCAAGTCGATCGAGGAAATCGCCACCACGATCCTGCAGGAGCTGCGGCCGGAGCGGCTGATCTACTGAGCCGGCCGCCTCACCTGTTCGCACGAAAAAAGGGGTGCCATCTGTTCGATGGCACCCCTTTTCCTTTGAGAGCCCCTGGACTCAGGCCGGGGCCGACGTGCGGATCAGGTGGTCGAACGCGCCGAGCGCCGCCTTTGCGCCGTCGCCGGCCGCGATGATGATCTGCTTGAACGGCACCGTGGTGACGTCACCCGCCGCGAACACGCCGGGTACCGAGGTCTGCCCGCGTGCATCGACCACGATCTCGCCGTGCTTCGTGAGCTCGACCGTGCCCTTGAGCCAGTCGGTGTTGGGCACGAGGCCGATCTGGATGAACACGCCTTCGAGCTCGACCTTCTTCAACTCGCCCGTAGCGCGGTCCTTGTAGACCAAGCCGTTGACCTTCTGGTCGCCGGTGATCTCGGTGGTCTGCGCGTTGGTGAACACGTCGACGTTCTTCAGGCTCTTGAGCTTGCGCTGCAGCACGGCGTCGGCGCGCAGTTGCGTGTCGAACTCGATCAGCGTGACGTGGCCGACGATGCCGGCGAGGTCGATGGCGGCCTCGACACCCGAGTTGCCGCCGCCGATGACGGCGACGCGCTTGCCCTTGAACAACGGACCGTCGCAGTGCGGGCAGTAAGCCACGCCCTTGTTCTTGAACTCGTGTTCGCCGGGCACGTTGATATTGCGCCAGCGGGCACCGGTCGAGATGATGACGCTCTTGCTCTTGAGCGAGGCGCCGCTCTCGAGCTGCACCTCGATGAGGTCGTTGCCCGGCCCTGCATTGGGCACAAGGGCCTTGGCGCGCTGCAGATTCATGATGTCGACGTCGTAGTCGCGCACGTGCTCTTCGAGGGCGTGGGCGAACTTCGGTCCTTCGGTTTCCTTGATCGAGATGAAGTTCTCGATGCCCAGCGTGTCGAGCACCTGGCCGCCGAAGCGCTCCGAGGCGACGCCCGTGCGGATGCCCTTGCGCGCGGCGTACACGGCGGCTGCGGCACCAGCCGGGCCACCGCCGACGATCAGCACGTCGAAGGCGTCCTTGGCGGCGATCTTGGCGGCTTCGCGCTCGACGCCGCTGGTGTCGATCTTGGCGAGGATTTCTTCCAGGCTCATGCGGCCCTGGCCGAACTCGGTGCCGTTCAGGAACACGGTCGGCACGGCCATGATTTGGCGTTCCTTCACTTCGTCCTGGAAGGTGCCGCCCTCGATCATCGTGGTGCGGATGCGCGGGTTCTGAATGGCCATCAGGTTCAGCGCCTGGACCACGTCGGGGCAGTTGTGGCAGGTGAGCGAGACGTAGATTTCGAACTCGAAATCGCCGTCGAGCGCCTTGATCTGGTCGAGCACGGCCTGCTCGACCTTGGGTGGGTAGCCGCCGATCTGCAGCAGCGCAAGGATCAGCGACGTGAATTCATGGCCCATCGGCAGGCCGGCAAAGCGGGGGCCGTGGTTTTCGCTCGGGCGGTTGACCGAGAACGAGGGCTTGCGGTGGTTGTCGTCGCGGCTTTCGGTCAGCGTGACCAGCGGCGACGATTCGGCCACGTCCTTCAGCAGCGACAGCATCTCGCCCGAGGCCTTGCTGTCGTCGAGCGAAGCGACGATCTCGATCGGCTGCGTGGCGCGTTCGAGGTAACTCTTCAATTGGGCTTTGGTGCTGGCGTCAAGCATGGCGGACTCTCTTTCGATAACTGAAAACTATCAACTCGGGACAAAAAAGCCCGGGGCCTCGTGAGCGCCCGGGCTTTCGCGCGGAGCGCTTAGATCTTGCCGACGAGGTCGAACGACGGAGCGATGGTCTTGTCGCCGTCATTCCACTTGGCGGGGCAGACTTCGTTCGGGTGCGCGGCGGTGTACACGGCTGCCTTCAGCTTGCGCAGCGTTTCCTTGACGTCGCGGGCGATTTCGTTGGAGTGCACTTCGGCGGTCTTGATGATGCCGTCCGGGTTGATCACGAAGGTGCCGCGCAGTGCCAGGCCTTCTTCGGGGATGTGCACGCCGAATGCGTTGGTGAGTGTGTGGGTCGGGTCGCCCACCAGCGGGAACTTGGCCTTGCCGACGGCCGGCGAGGTGTCGTGCCAGACCTTGTGCGAGAAGTGCGTGTCGGTGGTCACGATGTAGACCTCGGCACCCAGCTTCTGGAATTCGGGGTAGTGGTCGGCCGCGTCTTCGACTTCGGTCGGGCAGTTGAAGGTGAAGGCTGCCGGCATGAAGATCAGGACAGACCACTTGCCCTTGAGCGTCTCGTCGGACACATCGATGAACTTGCCGTTGAGGTAGGCCTGGGTCTTGAAGGGTTGGACTGCGGTGTTGATCAGGGACATGTTGATTCCTTGGATGCTCGGGTGGACAAAAATAAGTGCGAGCCATGAGTATAACTACCAATATCTAGTTTTCAATAGATATCAACTATTGAAAGTATTGGAACCCCCTATGTTTGCCATCGCCTCGCGCGTCGGCTTGCGGCAGGTCAATACGAACGTGTATCACCATCACACGCATGCAGACCGGCGCAGCATGGGTTTGCTTGCAAGGGCATGTTCTCCCCTCGGACAATCACCGCTTTCAGAACAAGGAAAAGAACCATGAAGGGCGACCCCAAAGTCATCGAACACCTGCAGGCGCAGCTCAAGAACGAGCTGACTGCGATCAACCAGTACTTCCTCCACTACCGCATGCTCAAGCACTGGGGCCTGGACAAGCTGGCAAAGAAGGAATACGAAGAGTCCATCGGCGAGATGAAGCACGCCGACAAGCTCATGGACCGCATCTTCATGCTCGACGGCCTGCCCAACCTGCAGGATCTGGGCAAGCTGAACATCGGCGAAGACGTGCCCGAGCTGCTGCGCTGCGACCTCGGCGCCGAAACCGGCGCGCAAGCGACCATCAAGGACGGCATCGCACATTGCGAATCGGTGCGCGACTATGTCTCGCGCGACCTGCTGCAAGAGATCCTGGACGACACCGAGGAGCACATCGACTTCCTCGAGACGCAGATCGACCTGATCGACCGCGTCGGCCTGCAGAACTACCTGCAGTTGCAGGTGGGCGAGCTCGAGTAAGCACAACGCACCGCCGTCATGGCATTGCAAACAAACGGGGCTTCGGCCCCGTTTTTTATTGCTCTTTACTTAACTTTATCCCCACTGAATAGCAGTCATTCTCATTCGCGCGAATACAATTCGCGCTTTCGATGACTGCCCCCGCCCGTTCCGACAACCGCCGCCGCGCCTATTGGCTCAAGACCCTCCACGAGTGGCATTGGGTCAGTTCCGCCATCTGTCTCGTCGGGATGATCCTGTTCAGCGTCACGGGCTTCACGCTCAACCACGCGGGCCAGATCGAGGCCAAGCCGGTCGTCACCACGCACAACGGCATCGTCGACGACGCGCTGCGCGCCCGCCTCGAACAGCAACTGCCGGCCGCCAAGGCCCAGCAGGGCAAAGCCCCGCTCCCCGCCGAACTGCAAGCCTGGCTGCGCAAGCAGTGGGACATCGACACCGTCGGCCGCGAGGCCGAATGGTCCGACGACGAAATCTACCTCTCGCTCCCCCGCCCCGGCGGCGACGCCTGGCTGCGCCTGAGCCTGCCCGAGGGCGAGGTCGAATACGAGCGCACCGACCGCGGCTGGCTCTCCTACTTCAACGACCTGCACAAGGGCCGCAACACCGGCACCGCCTGGAGCTGGTTCATCGACATCTTCGCGGCCGCCACGCTGGTCTTCTCGGTCACCGGGTTGTTCATTCTCAAGATGCATGCGGGCAACCGCCCCTTCACCTGGCCCATGGTGGGCATGGGGTTGGTGGTGCCCGTGCTGCTCGCGCTGCTGTTCATTCACTGACCGATCCGATAGTTGGATCGGTCGGCACGTTGTTTTTGTTGATTCAGGAAAAGAGGTTTCCCGTGCACCTTCGCTACTCGCTCGCACCGATTGCCATGTCGGCGCTGTTCGCGGCCCCGGCCATTGCGGCCGGCCTGTCGGTCAACATCGAGATCCCCAGGCTCAATGTGTCGGAGTACCACCGCCCCTACGTGGCGACCTGGATTGAGCGCGCCGACAGCACGATGGCTGGCACGTTGGCCGTCTGGTACGACGTGCGCACCAAGACCAACAACCCCGAAGGCGAAGGCACCAAGTGGCTCAAGGACATGCGCCAGTGGTGGCGCCGCGGCGGCCGTGAACTGGCGGTGCCGGTGGACGGCGTGACCGGCGCCTCCAAGCCCGCGGGCAAGCACCAGCTGAGCTTCACCGAAGGCTCGGGCGCGATGCCCAAGCTCGCCCCCGGCGCCTACAAGCTGGTGGTGGAAGCCGCCCGTGAAGTCGGCGGCCGCGAGGTCGTGACCATCCCGTTCCAGTGGCCGCCCACCGCCGCCGCGCAACCGGTTGCCGCCGGCAAGGAAGAGCTCGGCGAGATCAAGCTCGAACTCAAGCCCTGACTTCCGACCGACCTGCCCTCCCTTCGCCCGCCCTCTCATTCCAAGGACCCCCATGACCCGCTTCACCCTGCGCGCCGCCGGCCTCGCCCTCGCCCTTTCGGCCATTGCTTCCGTGACCCAGGCGCACAACGCCTGGCTGCTGCCCTCGAGCACCGTGCTGTCGAAGGCCGACACCGTGAGCGTCGATGCTGCTGTGTCGAACGACCTGTTCGTTGCCAACCACGCGCCGCTGCGCCTGGATGGCCTGCAGATCACCGCGCCCGACGGCAGCACTGTCAAGCCCGAAGCCGAGGCCAAGCTCAAGGCGCGCAACGTGTTCGACGTGAACGTCGCGCAGCCGGGCACCTACCGCATCGCGGTGGTCAACAACGGCGCGTTCGCCGCCTGGAAGGACAAGGCCACGGGCCAGAACAAGCGCGCACGCGGCACGGCAGAGACCATCGCCAAGGAAATCCCGGCCGACGCGCAAGACGTGACGATCACCCAATCGGCCGGCCGCATCGAGACCTTCGTGACCGTCGGCAAGCCCTCGGTGCTCAAGCCCATCGGCCAGGGCCTGGAGCTGATCTCCACCGGCAGCCCGACCGACCTCGTCAAGGGCGAGAAGGCCACCTTCACACTGCACCTGGACGGCAAGCCCGCCAAGGACCTCGAAGTGACCGTGACCGCCGGCAACACCCAGTACCGCGACAAGCTCGACGAAGTGAAGCTCAAGACCGACGACAAGGGCCAGTTCAGCGTGATCTGGCCGAGCGCCGGCATGTACTGGCTCGACGCCAGCACCAAGGACAGCAAGACCACCGTGCCGCAAGCCAAGGAACGCCGTCTGAGCTATGCGGCCACGCTGGAAGTGATGCCCTGACCCTGCAGCCCGCACCGTCAGCACCCGCTCCCTTGAGCCTTTCGTTCAGCACCTGGCGCGCGGGCGGCTACGCCAACGCGGCCGTCCCCCGTCGTGCCGATCCCGCCAGCCTTCAGCAGCTCGGCGGGCAGACGATGGGCACGACCTGGTCGCTGCGCTTCGACAACCCGCAGATGCTGCCGCTCGCGCAGGTGCGCGAGGCGGTCGAAGCGGCGCTCGCGCGCGTGATCGCGCAGATGAGCCATTGGGAGCCCGACTCCCTCATCAGCCGCTTCAACGCCGCGCCCGCCGGTTCGCGCCATGCGCTGCCGGCCGAGTTCGCACAGGTGATGCAGTGCGCCCTCGCGTGGGCGCAGGCCAGCGGCGGCGCGATCGATCCGACAGTCGGCGCCTTGGTGGCGCGCTGGGGCTTCGGCCCCGCAGCGTCGCAGGACAACGCCCTGCCCTCGCCCGACGCGCTGGCCGCGATCCACTCGCACGTCGGCTGGCAACGGCTGACATTCGATGCGGCCGACCACACGCTGCTGCAACCCGGCGGCGTGCAGCTCGATCTCTCCGGCATCGCGAAGGGTTTCGCGGTGGACCATGGCGTCGACGCGCTGCGCGCGCTCGGCCTCACCGACCTGCTGTTCGAGATCGGCGGCGAGCTGCGCGGCATCGGCCGACGGCCCGGCGGCGCGCCGTGGCAGGTGCAGGTCGACACCGAGATGCCGACCCCGCAACGCATCGCCCTGGCCGACATGGCCGTGGCCACCTCGGGCGACCGCTGGCACCGGCGTGCAATCGAAGGCCGCAGCTGGTCGCACACCATCGATCCGCGCGACGGCGAACCGGTGGCGCATGCGTTGGCCAGCGTCACAGTGTTGCATCCGCAGTGCATGCAGGCCGATGCGCTCGCCACCGTACTGACCGTGCTCGGCCCCGACGAGGGCCTGGCCTTCGCACAGCAGCGCGACATCGCAGCCCTGTTCATTTCCCGCGCCGAGGACGGATCGATCTCCGAGTGCGCCACGCCCGCGTGGCAGGCGCAGGCCGGCGCATGACCGAGACCTTGTGGCGTGCGCTGGGCGCCAGCGCGACGGTCGCGGCCTATGCCGCGCTGTGCCTGGGCATCTACGCACGCCAGCGACGACTGCACGCCATGGCCGCCCGCGAAGCCGCGGCGCTGTCGGCCGGTGACGGCGCGCAAGCCTCGCCCACCCTCGTGCTGTTCGCCAGCCAGACAGGCCAGGCGGAGACCATCGCCTGGCAGACCGCGCGGCGACTGCGCGCGGCGGGCACCGCGGTACGGGTGATGGCACTCAACGCACTCGACAGCGCCACACTCGCATCGGCCCGCCGCGCCCTCTTCGTGGCCAGTACCTACGGCGAGGGCGATGCGCCCGACGGCGCCAGCGTGTTCGCCGAACGCGTGATGGGCGCGCCGCTGGCGCTGCCTTCGCTTCGCTACGCCGTGCTGGCGCTGGGTGATCGCCAGTACACCCACTTCTGCGGCTTCGGCCGCGCGCTCGATGCGTGGCTTCACACGTCGGGCGCGATGCGCGACTTCGACCCCATCGAGGTCGACAACAGCGACCCCGCCGCGCTCGCCGACTGGCAGTCCCGCTGGGGCGACGCGCCAGACGACATCGACCACGCCCCCGCGAACTTCGCGCCGTGGCGGCTCACGCGGCGCGAACTGCTCAACGCCGGCAGCACGGGCGGCCCGGTCTTTCACCTCGGCCTGACGCCGCAAGCCGGCGCCCTGCCGCATTGGGCCTCGGGCGATCTGGTGCAGGTCGCCGTCGCGAGCGATCCGGCACGGCCACGCGACTACTCGATCGCCTCCCTGCCCGCCGATGGCGAGCTGCAACTGCTCGTGCGCCAGGAACAGCACCCCGACGGCTCGATGGGCGCCGCGTCGGGCCTGCTCACCTCGACGCTCTCGGTCGGCGACACCGTCGCGCTGCGCCTGCGGCCGCACCGCGGCTTCCAGCTCGAAGGCAACGAGAACGGTCCGCTGATCCTGATCGGCAACGGCACCGGGCTGGCCGGCTTGCGCGCCCACCTGCGCGCGCGCGCCGCCGCCGGGCGAAAAGACAACTGGCTGGTGTTCGGCGAGCGCCAGTCCGCGCACGACTTCCTCTGCCGAGAAGAAATCGAAGCCTGGCAGGCCGACGGCACGCTCGCGCGGCTCGACATGGTCTTCTCGCGCGATCAGGCCGAGCGCTTCTACGTGCAGCATCGCCTGCTGCAGCTGGCCGACACGCTGCAGGCCTGGTTGCGCGACGGCGCGGCCGTCTATGTCTGCGGCAGCCTGCAGGGCATGGCGTCGGGCGTCGACGCAGCGCTGCGGCAGATCGCCGGCGACGACCTCTGGGCCGAGCTGTCGGCCAGCGGGCGCTACCGCCGCGACGTCTACTGAACGGCTCGCGCGGCGGGCTCAGTTGCGTCCCGGCAACGGGTGGCGAGAAACTTTTGGCTTAAGAGTTCACTTTTTAGCACCTTGGTATTGAGAAGCAATATCATTTGCATCGATTTGCAAAAACCCTCGCAAATCAGCTCACCCAGCCAGTCTTGCCGCCCTTTTTCTCCCTGAGAGTGCGCCGCCCGGACCCAGCCAGTCGAGCTCTGCCCGCCCGCCCTTTCTGGAGAAAACAACATGGCCTATATCAAGAGCCGCAAACACGCCGTCGCCCGCGCCGTTCCTCACCTGTCGGGTGCTGCCGCAGCCACGCTGCTGGCCATCGCAGCCCCCGCCGCCTTTGCCCAGACCGGACGGGCACTGCCTGAAGTCCGCGTGCAGGATTCGACCGCCGCCGACTACAAGACCGACACCTCGGCCAATCCGAAGTTCACGGCCCCGCTGGTGAACACGCCGCAGACGATCCAGGTGATCAAGGAACAGATCATTCGCGAACAGGGCGCGACCACGCTCACCGAAGCGCTGCGCAACACCGCCGGCGTCGGTACCTTCTTCCTCGGCGAGAACGGCAACACCAACACCGGCGACGCCGTGTTCATGCGCGGCTTCGACAGCTCCAGCAGCATCTTCGTGGACGGCATCCGCGACCTGGGCTCGGTCTCGCGCGACATGTTCAACATCGAGCAAGTTGAAGTGGTGAAGGGCCCGTCGGGCACCGACGTGGGCCGCACCTCCCCCACCGGCTACATCAACCTCGTGACCAAGAAGCCGAAGCTCGAAGACAGCTTCCTGGGCTCGCTCGGTTTCGGCAGCGCCGACTACAAGCGCGGCAGCATCGACTGGAACAAGTCGCTCAGCGGCGCCAACGGCATCGGCGCCGCGTTCCGCCTGAATGCGGCGATGGAAGATGCCGGCGTGCCCGGCCGCGACTTCGTGAAGAACAAGCGCACCGCCATTGCACCGTCGCTCGCGCTCGGCCTGAACTCGCCCACGCGCTTCTACTTCGATTACCTGCACGTCGACCAGGACAACGTGCCCGACGGCGGCGTGCCGACCATCGGCCTGCCCAGCTATTCGAACCCCGATCCGGTCGCCCTGGGCGCACGTCGCCGCAGCTTCCTGAACTACGCGGCACCGGTCGATCCGAAGAACTTCTACGGCACCGCGTACGACTTCAACAAGGTGACGGCCGACATGTTCACCGCGCGCGTGGAGCACGACTTCACGCCCGACATCACGCTGCGCAACACGACCCGCTACGGCAAGACGAAGCAGGACTACATGCTGACGTCGTTCATGCTCGCGGGCCTCGCAGCAACCGGCCGGCCCCCGGCAGCCGGCGCCGCCTTCCTGGACACGCCGATTCCGGGCCTGCCCGCGTCGTGGACGGTCACGCGCAACTCGCCGACCAACAAGAACCAAGAAAACACGATCTTCGTCAACCAGACGAACGTGACCGCCAAGTTCAACACCGGCAGCCTGAGCCACTCGCTCAGCGCGGGCGTCGAGCTGATCCGTGAAGAGCAATCGAGCCTGGGCTACTTCAGCCCCGGTGCGACGTTCAACGGCAAGGTCGTGCAGAACGGCGCCTGGCCGGTGGCCAACCTGTACGCGCCGAACCCGTACGTGAACGGCTACAACCGCATGCTCAGCGGCGCCGACAGCAAGGGCGTGACCAACACGGTCGGCCTCTATGCCTTCGACACCGTCAAGCTCAACGAGCAATGGCAGATCACCGGCGGCCTGCGCTTCGACCACTACAACACCTCGTTCCAGAGCGCGGCGCTGTCGACGGCCGCGAACAACCCCGGACTGCCGGTCGGCACGCTGGTGCCCTCGTCGCTCAAGCTGTCCGACAACCTGTTCACCGGCAAGATCGGCGTGGTCTACAAGCCCGCGAAGAACGGCAGCATCTACGCAGCCTACGGCACCTCGGCCCAGCCTCCGGGCGGCGCGAACTTCTCGCTGTCGGCCGCCGGCACGGGCAACAGCGCAGCACGCACCGACTTCCTGCCGCAAAAGGCCAAGACCTTCGAGGTCGGCACCAAGTGGGACGTGCTGGACGACAAGCTGTCGCTGACCGGCGCGATCTACCGCACCGACGTGAGCAACGAAGTCGTGCAAGACCCGACCAACACCGCGCTGTACTACCAGAGCGGCAAGAAGCGCGTGCAGGGTATCGAGCTGGGCGTGGCGGGCACCATCACGGAACGCTGGGGCATGAGCGCCGGCTTCACGACGATGGACACCAAGGTGCAAAGCGGCCCCAACGTCACCGCCGACGGCACCAACGTGCTGACCTACACGCCGAAGAACTCGTTCACGGCCTGGACCACCTACCAGTTCCCGTTCGGCCTGACGGTCGGCGGCGGCGCGCGCTACAACGGCAAGCTGCACCGCGGCACCGACGGCGCGGTGGGCACGCCGGCGTACATCGATTCTTACTGGGTGTTCGATGCCATGGCGTCGTACCGCATCAACAAGAACATCGACATCCAACTGAACATCGCCAACCTGTTCGACAAGCAGTACGCGGCTGCCATCAACAAGAGCGGCTACCGCTACACGCCGGGCACCCCTCGCTCGGCCAAGATCACCGCGAACTTCGCGTTCTGATCCCGACGACCACGTCGCTCCTGTGCCGGCCCTTGCGGCAGGCGCAGTGCGACACTCAAGCCCCGGCCAGCGCCGGGGCTTTTTTCTTGTGGAGTTCGCTGAAATGATGCTGCATGTGCCCGACGTGCTGAGCCCAGACCAGGTGCGCGAGATGCGCGCCGCGCTCGACGCCACCCAATGGGTCGACGGCCGAGAAACCGTGGGCGACCAGGGCGCGCAGGTGAAGCGCAACCGCCAGTTGCCGGAGTCGTCACCCGTCTCGCGCGAACTCGGCGCGACCATCCTGGCCGCGCTCTCGCGCCACGCGCTGTTCTTCTCGGCAGCACTGCCTGCGCGGTTTGTGCCGCCACTGTTCAACCGCTACGAAGGCGGCGAACACTACGGCGTGCATGTCGACGGCTCGGTGCGCGCGGTGCCGGGCAGCAGCCAGCAGCTGCGCACCGACCTGTCGTGCACCCTCTTCCTGAGCGACCCGGAAGACTACGAAGGCGGCGAACTCGAAGTGATCGACACCTACGGCTCGCACGAAGTGAAGCTGCCGGCCGGCGACCTGATCCTTTACCCGGCGAGCAGCCTGCACCGCGTGCACCCGGTCACGCGCGGGGCACGGGTGTGCTCGTTCTTCTGGCTCCAGAGCATGGTGCGCAGCGACGCACAACGCGGAATGCTGTTCGAACTCGACCAGACCATCCAGAAACTGCGCGCCCGCCTGGGCGAATGCGAGGAAACCGTGGCGCTCACCGGCCACTATCACAACCTCTTGCGGCTCTGGGCCGAGGTGTAACACCGGCTTGCAAACTCAGGCGGCATGTCAGTCATAGTTATTGCAAATGCGATGGATTCTTATTTATAATGAGCCACATTCAACAGCCAGCCAACTGCCGCTTTCACCGCCATGATCGTTTGCGTCTGCCGCCGAGTCTCTGACCGTGAAATCGCACGTCATGTGCGAGCCGGCATGACTTTCGACGAAGTCCAGTTCGAACTCGGCGTGGCCACCCAGTGTGGTCAGTGTGAAGGTTGTGCGCGCGACATCGTGGCGCAGTGCAGCGTCTCTCACCCGGTCGCCGCCTTGAATTGCGAATCGGCGCCGAGAGCGATCCAGCTTGCCAACTCCATCAAGGAAAGCAAAGCATGGAACTCGTCTCGGCTCTCGGCGGCAGCCTGATCCTCGTCGCCGGCTCTGTCTGGTGGATTTTTCGCAAGTAGCGTCTCTGTAGCGGTTTTGCTGCAATCGGGGCACGATTTGTAGTGCCCGCATTCGAATGGTTGATCGTGTCTGACCGCTTTGCCCCCCCTCCCTCTTTCCTTGGCCTGTCGCGCACTGTCGTCATTGCCGGCGGCGTGATCCTGTTTCACGGCGCCGCGCTGTGGGCGCTGCAAAGCGGCCTGCTGCGCCGGGCCGCCGAAGTGGTGATTCCCGTCGAGATCCTGAGCCAATTCGTCGAGCCGCCGAAACCCAAGGCCGATCCGCCACCCCCGCCTCCTCCGCCGCCGCAACCCAAGGTGAACAAGGCGCCCCCGCCGCCGCGCCCGCAGGCCATCCGCGAGCCCAAGCCGACGCCTGCGCCGGCTGCGCCCGTCGGCACCGCGGAGCCGCCGCCCCCGGCCGCGCCGCCGGCACCGCCCGCGCCGCCAGCCCCTCCCGCACCGCCGCCGGCACCTCCGGCGCCGCCCGCCGTGCAGCTGCCATCGAGCAATGCCGACTATTTGCAGAACCCGAAGGCGGTCTACCCCGCCATGAGCAAGCGGCTCGGTGAGCAGGGCAAGGTGATCGTTCGCGTGCTCGTGGGCGCCGACGGCCTGCCCAAGAGCGCCGAAGTCAAGAAATCCAGCGGCTTCGATCGCCTCGACGAGGCGGCCGTGGAATACATCATGAAATGCCGGTTCGTGCCCGGCAAGGTCAACGGCGTGGTGCAGGCCATGTCTTACGACGCCCCCGTCAACTACGTCCTGAACTAATTTTTCTCTGGAGCAACTTCGTATGGATTCCCAATTTGGCTTGATGAACGTCTGGAATCAGGGCGACTTCGTCACCAAGGCTGTCGCGGTTCTGTTGATCGGCATGTCCCTCGCGTCGTGGATCGTGATCATCGTGAAGGCGCTCGACGTCGTCCGCTACAAGCGCTTCGCCAAGCGCTCGCAAGACTTCTGGCACAGCGAAGACTTCGCCACCGCCCTGAACAAGCTGGGCGCCGACGACGGCAACCCGTTCCGCGCCCTGGCGCTCGAGGGCCGCGAAGCCGCCGCCCACCACCGCAACACCAAGGCGCACCTGCATGACGCGCTCGACGTGAGCGACTGGATCACGCGTTCGCTGCGCAACGGCATCGACGCCTTCACGGCACGCCTGCAGACCGGCCTGGCCATCCTGGCTTCGGTAGGCTCGACGGCGCCGTTCATCGGCCTGTTCGGCACGGTCTGGGGCATCTATCACGCGCTGATGAGCATCGGCTCGGCCGGCCAGGCGACCATCGACAAGGTGGCCGGCCCGATCGGCGAAGCACTGATCATGACGGCCCTGGGCCTGGCGGTCGCCATCCCCGCCGTGCTGGGCTACAACGCCCTGGTGCGCGGCAACAAGTTCGTGCTGACCAAGCTCAACAGCTTCGCGCACGACCTGCACGCCTACTTCGTGACCGGCGCCCGCGTGCAAAGCGGCAGCGGCGAAGCCGTCGTGGTTCCGCTCAAGAAGGGCTGAGCAGCATCATGGCTTTCGGAACCCAAGACGAACCCGATGAGGTGATGAACGAGATCAACATGACGCCGCTGGTCGACGTCATGCTGGTGCTCCTGATCATCTTCATCATCACCGTGCCGGTCATGAAGCACGCCGTGAACATCGATCTGCCCCGCGCCAGCAGCGAGCCCGAGCAGCCCAAGCCGCAGAACATCCTGTTCAGCGTCACGGCCGACGGTTCCTATTACTGGAACGAAGAGAAGATCGACGACGGCCAACTGCCGAACCGCCTGGCCGCCGAAGCCGCCAAGGAACCGCAGCCCGAGCTGCACATCCGCGGCGACAAGGCCGTGCGCTACGAGCGTGTGGCCAAGGCCATGGCCGAGGCGCGTGAAGCCGGCGTGCGCAAGATCGGCTTCATCACCGAGCCCGACACGAAGTGACCTCAACGAATGAGCAAATGATCGAAAAAAGTTGATCGCGACGATTGACTTTATATTGAGAATCATTATCATTCACTCATCGCTTCCCTAAAGGAACTCCAGATGCCAGCCACCCCGAATGCTTTTTCCGTTCTGAACCACCCTTCGCTCGACCAATCGGGTGGCGGTCATGCATCGATCCAGGTGGCGCGTCCGGCGCCGATGGTCGAAAGCACGGAGCTTCTGAAAGGAAGCAAGACCGTGGGCATCATGCACAACGGCTCGCTCTACCGGCTTCAAGCCACCAAACTCGGCAAGCTGATCCTGACCAAGTAGGTCGATCAGCCGCCCCTCGCGCAAGTTTCATCGTGGGGCGACTCGAGGAGATTCATCTCCGAAGGGTCGTTTTTTGCTAGCCAACGGTTCGCCGACTAGCCAAGCTTTTTTTCACGCTGAAGCCCCGAAAACGAAAACGCCGACCATCTGGTCGGCGTTTTGCTTTGGGCGAAGCGAAAAGGCTTACAGGCCGAGTGCGGCGATGCCGGCCTTGGCGACTTGCGCGTCTTCGTTCGACTTCACGCCGCTCACGCCCACGGCGCCGATGACGTGGCCGTCCTTGACGATCGGCACGCCGCCTTCGAGCAGCCCTTCCACCAGGGGCGCCGTCAGGAACGCGGTGCGGCCGCCGTTGATGATGTCTTCGTAGACCTTGCTGTCGCGACGGCCCATGGCGGCGGTGTGTGCCTTGGCGGGGGCGATGTGCGAGGACAGCGCGGCGGCACCGTCCAGGCGCTGCAGCCAGAGCAGGTTGCCGGCGTCGTCGGAGATGGCGATGGTCACGGCCCAGTTGTTCTTCAGGGCCTCGGCTTCCGCTGCAGCGGCGATGGCCTTGACGTCGGCGAGTTCGAGGAATGATTTGGTCTTCATGAATAAGCTCAGGTTGCGTCGAAACCCGACAGCATAACGGCGGGGCGCCGCAGCGTCCCGCCGGGGTTTAAGAACATCGGGCATACGGTCTTTGCAATACCCCCTCTTGCAGCCCCCTAGAATGCGCCCAACTGCGTGTCATTGCATGCAGCAACCTCAGGAGCTTCGGCCATGAACGACCGTGTGACCACCCTCGACACTTCCACCGGCTACGGCCAGACACTGCCGCAGGCCGAGCGCCAGCGCGTGCTGCGCAACACTTACTGGCTGCTCGCGCTGAGCCTGCTGCCCACCGTGCTGGGCGCCTGGATCGGCGTGAGCACCGGCATCACCCGCTCTCTCACCGGCGGGCTCGGCCTGATCGTCTTCCTCGGCGGCGCCTTCGGCTTCATGTTCGCGATCGAGAAGACCAAGAACTCGGCCGCCGGCGTGCCGGTGCTGCTGGGCTTCACCTTCTTCATGGGCCTGATGCTGTCGCGCCTGCTCGCGATGGTGCTCGGCTTCAAGAACGGCCCCGAACTGATCATGACGGCCTTCGGCGGCACCGCCGGCGTGTTCTTCGTGATGGCCTCGCTGGCCACGGTCATCAAGCGCGACCTGTCGGGCATGGGCAAGTTCCTGTTCGTCGGCGCCCTGGTGCTGATGCTCGGCGCCGTCATCAACGTCTTCGTGGGCTCGAGCACCGGCATGCTGGTGATCTCGGTGGCGGCCATCGGCATCTTCTCGGCCTACATGCTCTATGACCTGAAGCAGATCATGGACGGCGGCGAAACCAACTACATCAGCGCCACGCTGGCCCTGTACCTGGACATGTTCAACGTGTTCCAGAGCCTGCTGGCCCTGCTGGGCATCTTCGGCGGCGAGCGCGACTGAGCGGCTTCCCCCGACCCCAAGAAAAAAGGCCCTTTCGGGCCTTTTTTCATTCCAGCTCGAAGACCGCGATCGACTCGACGTGCGCCGTGTGCGGGAACATGTTCACCACGCCCGCGAAGGTGCAGCGGTAGCCCGACTGGTGGACCAGCAGGCCGGCATCGCGCGCCAGTGTCGACGGGTTGCAGCTCACGTACACGATGCGTTTCGGCGGCGTCCAGCCATTGGCGCGAAGTTCGGGCTGCTGGTGCAGATCGGCCATCGCCTTGGCCAGCGCGAAGGCGCCTTCGCGCGGCGGATCGACCAGCCACTTGTCGGCACTGCCGTCGGCCACCAGCATCTCGGGCGTCATTTCGAACAGGTTGCGCGTCACGAACTGGGTGGCTGACAGCGCGCGCCGCTCGGGCGTTGCAGGCTGATTTCTCTTGAAGTTCTCGGTCGCGCGCGCCACCAGCGTGTCGCTGCCCTCGATGCCCAGCACCTCGCGCGCCTGGCTCGCCAGCGGCAGCGTGAAGTTGCCCAGGCCACAGAACCAGTCGATCACACGCTCCTCGGGCTGCACGTCGAGCAGGCGCAGCGCCTTGCCGACCAATGCGCGATTGATGTGCGGGTTGACCTGCGTGAAATCGGTCGGCTTGAACGGCATCGTCACGCCGAACGCGGGCAGGCGGTAGGCCAGTGGCGTGCCGCCCTCTTCCAGCAGCTTCACGGTGTCCGGGCCCTTGGCCTGCAGCCACCATTGAACACCCTCGTTCTCGGCCGCAAAGGCCTTGAGCCGCCCGATGTCAGCGCCCGACAACGGCTCCAGGTGCCGCAGCACCAGGGCGATGGTGCCCAGCGCGGTCGAGCCCGGCGCGTCGCCGCAGGCCAGCTCGATCTGCGGGCAGGTTTCGCGCGCGTCCATCGAGCCGATCAGCGCGCGCAGCGGCATCAGCATGGCGCTGACCTGCTTGGGCAGCACGGGGCAGACCTGCATGTCGGCGAGGTAGCGGCTCTTGCGCTCGTGGAAGCCGATCAGCACTGTGCCCTTCTTGACCACATGGCGCACCGACAGCCGAGCCCGGTAGCGGTAGTGCCAGGCCGGACCTTCCAACGGGCGCAGCAGGTTCTCGGGCTTGACCTTGCCGAGGTGCCAGAGGTTGTCTTCGAGCGCCCGCTGCTTCACCGCCACCTGGGCTGCGGCGTCGAGGTGCTGCATCTTGCAGCCGCCGCACGCGCCCGTGTGCAGGCCGAAGTGCGGACAGCCGGGGCGCACGCGCTGCGAGGATTCGCGGCGGATCTGCGTGACCGTGCCTTGTTCCCAGTTGTTCTTGCGGCGATGGACGTTGAACTGCACTTCCTCGAAAGGCAGTGCGCCCTCGATGAACACGACCATGCCGTCGGACTTGTGTGAAACGCCTTGCGCATCCAGGTCGAGCGACTCGACCTGGAGCCATTCATCGGCGGGGCTCGCGGGGACTTTCTTTTCTTCGATGGATTCCGTCATCCCCCGATTGTCTCAGCGTGGCCGGGGTGGTCTCGCGCGGCGGGTTACCTTCGTTCTTTGAGGCGACTAGAACAGCGCGTCGCGACCCACGCCGGAGCGCGCTAGCTGCTTGCGCATCTTGGCCAGCGCTTCGTTCTGGATCTGCCGCACGCGCTCGCGCGTCAGGCCCAGCCGCACGCTCAGGACCTCGAGCGTTTCGGGCTCCCGGTCGTGCAGGCCGTAGCGACCCTCGAGCACTTCACGCTCCCGCGCGTTGAGGGCCTGCACCCATTGGTCGAGCAGACGCTCCACCTCGTGCGTGTGCGTCACGGCGGCCGGGTTGCCCTGCTCGTCGTCGGAGGCCACGGTGTCGGCCAGTGTGAAGCCCTCTTCGCCGTGCGCGTCGCCTGCATCGAGCGAACGCGGCGCCTCGGCCAGCGCCAGCAGGTCGGCCACGGCCTGCACGTCGCGACCGAGCAGCGCGGCCATGTCCTCGACGCGCACGCCGTCCGGGCGGCTCGCCATGAAGTCGGCGTCGCCTTCGAGCGTGCGCCGCGCCCTCAAGACTTGCTGCAGCTCGCGCACGACATGCACTGGCAGCCGGATCGCCCGCGCCTGCGTGATGGCGGCGCGCTCGACCGATTGGCGGATCCACCAGGTCGCGTAGGTGGAGAAGCGGAACCCACGCTCGGGCTCGAACTTGGTGATGGCGTGCATCAGCCCGAGGTTGCCTTCCTCGATGAGGTCGGACAGCGGCATGCCGCGCCCCAGGTAGTTCTTGGCAATGTTGACCACGAGCCGCAGGTTGTGCTCGATCATCGATTGCCGCGCGGCGAAGTCGCCGGCGCGCGCGGCGCAGGCGGTGGCGTACTCCTCGGCGGGGGTGAAGAGCTCGGTGCGCCGGACCTGGCGCAGGTAGATGGTCAGGGCATCGGCGCCCTCGCCGCCCATAACCTCGGCCGTGGCACCGTGAAGCGGGGCCGGTGCTGCGGAAGAGGTCGACGAATCTGCGGTGGAGTCTTCGGGAAGGGCGTCTGCGCTCAGCGGCTCGTCGCCGCTGTCCTGGTGACCATTGCGGCCACCGTTGCTTGACGGTGAAGGGCTGCCCTGCCCCGCCAGCCCGCGCACGGGCAGTGTGCGGCGAGGGCGGGAGGCAGCCATGGCATCACCGGTTGGGCAGGTAACGCGACGGGTCGACGGGCTTGCCCTGGCGGCGGATCTCGAAATGCAGCTTCACGCGATCGGCGTCGCTGTTGCCCATTTCGGCGATCTTCTGGCCCTTCTGAACCGACTGGTCTTCCTTCACGAGCAGCGTCTGGTTGTGCGCATACGCCGTGAGGTAGGTGTTGTTGTGCTTCAGGATGATCAGGTTGCCGTAGCCGCGCAGGCCGGCACCGGCGTAGACGACACGGCCGTCGGCCGCGGCCAGCACGGGATCGCCGGCCTTGCCGCTGATGTCGTAACCCTTGTTCTTGGCTTCGTCGAACCCGGCGATCAGCGAACCGCTGGCAGGCCAGATCCAGCCCAGATCATCGTCGCCCGAGCTGCTCGGGCCCGAAGGCGAGGCCGTGACGGGCGGCTTGGTCGTGCCGCTCGCGCCGCTGGCGGGCACGGTCGGCGTGACGCTGGCCTGCGGGGTCACCGGCTTGGTCGTCGCCTCAGTGGCCGACGGCGCCGTGGTGGACGGTGCCGCGGCAACCGCCGTGCTCGCGCCTGTCGGCGGAATCACGCGCAGCACCTGGCCGACTTCGATCAGGTCGGGGTTGTCGAGGTTGTTCCAGCGCACGATGTCCTGCCAGCGCTGGCCGGTTTCGCTGCCGATGCGACGGATGGAGTCACCGGGACGCACGGCGTAATAGCCGGGCTTGCCGTAGTTCTCGATGCCGGGAAGCGGCTTGCCGGACGCATCGGTCGTGATGGGAGGACCACCGGGCGTCGTCGCCCCGGGTGCGCGCGTCATCGTGCCCCGGTCTTCGACCGGTGCGGGACCACGCGGTGCGGAGCAGCCCGCGATCACGAGCACAACGGCCAGCGTGATCCCTGCGAACAAACTCCGATTGCCAAAACCCTGCATTTGTTATTCCTTCAAGCGATGCCCGATTTTAGGGGGACAAAGTGAACCGCCTCAAGAATGCGCCGCTCGAGTCCCCGAGGGGTCTTGTCGATCACGACGAGGGCTTGTCCACCGGTGGCGGAATGGGTCGGCGCGACGATGCGACCACCCACCGCAAGCTGCGTGATCCAGGCCTCGGGCACAGCCTCGCCGCCGGCCGCGGCGATGATGCCCGCGTAGGGCGCGCCCTTTGCGTAACCGATCATGCCGTCGCCCAGCATCAGATGCACGGTGGCCAACCGGAAGTGCCGCAGGTTGATGCGCGCGCGCTCGTGCAGCCCACGCAGGCGCTCGATGCTGTAGACCTCGGTGGCCACTTCGTTCAGCACCGCGGCCTGGTAGCCGCAGCCGGTGCCAATCTCGAGCACGCGCCCGAGCCGGTCTTGCGGTTTGCCGACCAACGCCGGTGCGCCGAGCAGCAGCTCGATCATGCGGGCCACCACATTGGGCTTGGAAATGGTCTGACCCAGCCCGATCGGCAGGCTGGTGTCTTCGTACGCCTGGTTGACCAGCGCGCTGTCGACAAAACGGTGCCGCTCGACCGCGCCCATGGCACGCAGCACGCGCGCGTCGCTGATGCCCTGGGCCGCGAGCCTTTGCACCATGCGTGCCCGTATGGCATCGGAGGCCATCGAGGGCGTGGACGGCACCATCGGCTTGACCGGCACGGCGGGCATGCGCCCGCGCGTAGCGGCCGAGGCGGTGGGGGTCAGTCGAACCGGAAAACTGGGCCGCGGAGGGGTCGCCATGTCGTCAATTGCCGAGACGTGCAACCGTCTCGCGCCATTGGCCCAGGTTGGCGTGGTCCGTCAGGTCGATCTGCAACGGCGTCAGCGCGATGTGGCCGGCCGCGGTCGCGTGGAAGTCGGTGCCCTCCCCGCTGTCCTTGGCGCTGCCGGCGCCGGCGATCCAGTACATGGTTTCTCCGCGCGGACTGTCCTGCGTGATCACCTTTTCGGCGGCGTGGCGGCGTCCGAGGCGGCAGACCTTGACGGGCTTCAGCTCGTCGAACGGGCGGTTCGGCACGTTCACGTTGAGCAGGAAGGCAGGACCGCCGAGCATCTTTTCGCGTTCGATCTGCTGCACGAGCCGGCGCGCCACCTGGGCCGCCGCATCGACATGCGCCCAGCCTTTTTCGATCTGCGAGAACGCGATGGCCGGGATGCCGAACAGGTAGGCCTCCATCGCCGCGCCCACAGTGCCCGAATAGATGGTGTCGTCGCCCATGTTGGCGCCGTTGTTGATGCCCGAGACCACGAGGTCGGGCCGGTAATCGAGCAGGCCCTTGAGCGCGATGTGCACGCAATCGGCCGGCGTACCCGTCACGTAGCGGAAACCGTTGTGCGCCTTGTGCACATACAGCGGCGCGGCCAGCGTCAGTGCATTCGACTTGGCGCTGTTGTTGTGCTCGGGTGCCACGACCTCGACGTCGGCGATGTCCTTGAGCGCGTCGTGCAGCGCGACGATGCCCGGCGCCTGAAAGCCATCGTCATTGGAAATAAGTATCTTCATGGTGCTTCTGGGTGCAGCGGATTGTAGGTGCGGGGTGCGTCGCAGCAGGGACAACGCCGCACCACAGCGCCGCCTATCATCGCCCCGAATTCATTGCCCACACGACTCATTCGAAGGAGACCCCGAGCATGCACGCATGGCTTTGCGAAAACCCCACCGGCGTCGACGCGCTGACCTGGAAAGAACTGCCCACCCCCACGCCGGGCCCGGGCCAGGTGCTGATCGAAATCAAGGCAGCCAGCCTGAATTTCCCCGACCTGCTGATCGTGCAGAACAAGTACCAGATGAAGCCGCCGCTGCCCTTCGTTCCCGGATCGGAATATGCGGGCGTGATTCAGGCGGTGGGCGAAGGCGTGACGCACCTCAAGGTCGGCCAGAACGTGGCATGCCTCTCGGGCACCGGCGGCTTCGGCACCCACACGCTGGCACCCGCCGCGCTGTGCATGCCGCTGCCAGAAGGCTTCGGCCATGTGGATGCCGCCGCTTTCATCATGATTTACGCCACCTCGTGGCACGCGCTGATGGACCGCGCGCAGCTCAAGGCCGGTGAAACCGTGCTGGTGCTCGGCGCGGCCGGCGGCGTGGGCACCGCAGCCATCCAGATCGCCAAGGCGGCCGGCGCCAAGGTGATTGCCGCGGCATCGACCGACGAGAAGTGCGAACTCTGCCGCTCGATTGGCGCCGACGCGACGATCAATTACACGACGCACGCACTGCCCAATGGCTTCCGTGATGCCATCAAAGCCGCAACCGACGGCAAAGGCCCGGATGTGATTTACGACCCCGTGGGTGGCGATTTCGCAGAACCCGCATTCCGTTCGATTGGCTGGCGCGGTCGCTATTTGGTGGTCGGTTTTGCGTCGGGCCCGATCCCGTCCTTGCCATTGAATCTGACGCTGCTCAAAGGCGCATCGCTCGTGGGCGTGTTCTGGGGTGATTTCGCCAAGCGCGAACCCAAGGCCAATGCACAGATGATGGCCGAATTGGCCCAGTGGTATGGCCAAGGAAAAATCAAGCCAGTGATCGACAGCACGATGCCGATGGCCGAATTGAAGGCCGCCTATGCCCACATGGGATCGCGCGGCGTCAAGGGAAAACTGGTGATGGTGAACTGACCGGGCGAGCGCGCACCCGCATGCGCGTTTCCCAATAAAAAAGCCCGCCGAAGCGGGCTTTTTTATTGGGCGAATGTCCAACTGATTCTGCAGGCAATCACTTGATCTCGTAATCCGAGAGCGACTTGCCGGCTGCCAGGGCTTCCGTGACCCAACGCGGCTTGCGGCCACGGCCACCGGACCAGGTTTCGCCCGTCGGGCCGCGGTATTTGGCGGCGGCCTTGGCGGCTGCAGGACCTGCGCTGCGCTTGGTTGCCGCCGCACGGCCGCCACCCAGCTTCAGATCGGAAGCGGTCAAACCGTATTCCGCAATCTTCCTGCGCACTTCTTCGATCACGCCGGCCCGTTCCTGGTTACGCAGGTCTTCGGCCTGCTTGCGCAATTGGGCAATCTGCTCGTCGTGCTTCTGGATCTGGGAATTGATATCGGCGAGTGACGAAGCCATTGTTGGACTCCTGTTGTGAATTGAAAACGGCTGAATTCTAATTCAAACCGCTTTTGCCACAAGCGCCTTTTCAGCAGAAAAATGCAGACGCATTGGTTGAATGCAACAAGGCGCAACACGCACGCACCGTTTGGGGCACTTTCAAAATCGGGGGAGCAGGGGAAGAATGCGGCTTGCAACCCGGCGCTTGAAGCGATGGCGAAGCCAGAAATGACAACGCCGGGCAAACCCGGCGTTGGAATCCCTTGGGTGCTATTGAGAAATAGCGCAGGGACGGAATTTTTTGGGGTGGCTGATGGGACTCGAACCCACGACGACCAGAATCACAATCTGGGACTCTACCAACTGAGCTACAGCCACCGTAGAGCCTCTGATTGTAGCGTTAAAAATCGCGGCTTTCACTCTTGCGATCACCAAAGACGCCGAAATGCCACATCGACGTACAACCCGACGCCTTCAGAGGCCGCCTGCGATGGCCTGCCGCCACACAGGCGCCCTGCCCCGTGGGCATAACTTCGCGGTCGCCCGTCCGATGTACTTGGCCGACGTCGACGCGCGAATGGCTCCGCTATCATGAATGCGAGCGGCCCAGCCGGGCCCGGCTCCCGCCACTTTCACTTCATCAAAGGAACTTCTTCATGAGCATCGTCTGGACTATCCTGATCGGGTTCGTCGTGGGTCTCGTGGCGCGGGCCGTCAAGCCGGGCAACGATTCCGCCGGCTTCATCGTGACCACGCTGATCGGCATTGCAGGTTCGCTGGGCGTGACCTACCTCGGCCAGGCGATGGGCTGGTACACCGCCGGCCAGGGCGCCGGCTTCATCGCCTCCGTGCTGGGCGCGATCGTACTGCTGGTTCTCTACGGTCTCATCAAGCGCAAGAGCTGATGCCCGTGACGCCGTGCCGCGCCACGCGGCCGGCGGTTTCGGCTGACTGAACCCCCACACTTCTTCAGCCAGCCTCGCGAGGCTTCCCGCCGATGCCCCGCAAACCACGCGCCCGTCACCACGTCTATGTGGTCGAACTCGACGATCGCGTCTGGAACAACGGCCGCTTCCGGCGCGCCAACCCCGACTACCAACTCGGCAAGCCCTTCGTCTATGTCGGCATGACCGGCCTGGACCCCGACATCCGTTTCGACAAGCACAAGGCCGGCATCCAGGCCAACCGCTTCGTGCAGGAGTTCGGCCTGCGGCTGCTGCCTGTGCTCTACGAACACCACAACCCGATGCCGTATGACGATGCGCGGCTGATGGAGGTCGACCTGGGCATCGCCCTGCGCCGCGCCGGCTATGGCGTCTGGCAGGCCTGACGCGGTTCAGGAGTAGGTGACCCAGTCCTCGTACGCCGGGCCATCGAGGTGCGGCAAGGTGTTGTAGGTCACGAGCATGTGCCGCTTCGGCGTGAACGCGAACTCGGTCACCGAGCTGTTGCGGATGCGCAGGTTGAGTTCGATGGTCGTCTCGGCGCTGGTGCCCAGCACATGGCCGACCGCAGTGCTGATCGGCCCACCGCTCGACACCACCAGCACCTTCGCGCCGTGGTGCCGCTCGCGCACGTGGTCGAGCGCGGTGGTCACGCCGGCCAGGAAGTCGATGTAGCTCGGCATGCCGACCGGCGTCGTGCGCCCCTGCATCCATGCGCCGAGTCCGTCGCGCAGCAGACGGAAGTGATGGCGGTACATCTCAGGCGAATCGGGCTTCTCGAGCTTGCCCTGGTGCACCGTCGCGATGACAGCCTCGCTGTCGTACTCGTTGAGTCCCGGCCACGGCAGCACATCGTCGCGCGACAGCCCGAGCCCCTGCGCGATGCCCACCCAGGTCTGCTTGTGGCGCTTCAGCGTGCCGGTGATGACGGCATCGAAACGCATGCCGCGCTCGCGCCAGTATTCGCCCAGGCGCACGGCCTGCCGGTGTCCGAGTTCGCTCAGGTTGTCATAGTCGGCAGCACCGAAACTGGCCTGCCCGTGGCGCACGAGGTAAAGGGTTCCCATGCGCCGGATTCTGGCAAGAAGCGCGAACGGCGCTTGTCCCTCGTGCGACCAAAAAAAAGCCCGGGTCGTCGGACCCGGGCTTGTTGCGAGCAGCAGTTGCGCGTCTGTATCAGCGCGCTGCTGCAGCGGCCGGCAGCGTGTCCGCCGGCTTCGGCACGAGGATCTCGACCTTGAAGCGTTGCTTCAGCAGCTCGTAGTACGCAGCGGCTTCGGCGGCGGTCACCGACTGGGCGATCTGCATGCTTTCCTGCTGCGCCTGTTCGGCCGTCGGCGGCGTGCGCGGCACGACCTTGGTCACACGGACCACCGCGTAGCCTTGTGCGCCCAGATCCACACCGAGCAGCGCGGGCAGCTTGGCGCCGTCGGCGCGCAGCGCGGCGTCGATCACCGGCGTGGGCTGCGACTGTGCATCGATGCGCGACACCGTGACCGGCGCACCGAAGGTGGCGCCATCGGCCTTCACCTTCCAGGCAGCGAGCTTGGCTTCGCCCTCGGTCTTGGCCAGAGCAGCGGCGCGTTCGGTGATGAGCTGTGCGCGGATCTTGTCCTTCACCTCGGCCAGCGGAATCGGATGCGCGGCCGTGTACTGCGTCACGCGGCCCGACGCGAGCTGGTTCGGACCGACTTCGATCGCTTCGGTGTTCTGCTTGCGCTCGAGCGAGTCGGAGGCATACAGCGCTTGCAGGAAGTTGCGGCTGGCGAGCGGGCCGGTGGCGCCCGGTGCGGGCGTGCGCGGCACGTTGGTCGCGGTTTGGATCGTGAGCTTCAGCTTCTCGGCGGCCGGCTTGAGGCTCTCGGGTTGCTGGTAGACGGTGTCCGTGAAAATTTCCGCAGCCTTTGCGAATTCTTGCGTGGCCTGTTGGGCACGCACGTCGTTCTCGATGGTCGCGCGCACCTTCTCGAAAGGCGGCACCACGGCCGGCTTGATGTCGGTCAGCTGGATGATGTGGTAACCGAACTCGGTCTCGACGAGGTCGCTGATGTCGCCCTTCTTGAGCGCGAACATCGCGTCTTCGAACGGCTTGACCATCGCGCCGCGCGTGACGAAGTCGAGGTCGCCGCCCTTCTCGGCCGAGCCGGGGTCTTGCGAGTTCTTACGTGCCACGTCGGCGAAGGTGGCGGGTGCCTTCTTCACGTCGGCCAGCAGCTGCTCGGCCTTGGCCTTCGCCTTGGCACGGTCGCCGCTGGACATGCTGGCCGGCGCGGTGATCAGGATGTGGCTCGCACGGCGCTCTTCCTTGGTGCCGAAGCGCGCGGTGTTCTGTTCGTAGTAGGTCTTGAGGTCGGCTTCGTTCGCGACGATGTTCTTCTTCGCGGCTTCGAGGTCGAGCACGAGGTACTCGATGCTGGCCTGCTCCGGCGCCTGGAACTGCGCCGTGTGGTCCTTGTAGTAGGTCTCGATGTCGGCATCGCTGACCGTGACCTTCGACGCGAAGCTCTCGGGTGCGAAGCGCGCGACCTGGA
The DNA here is from genome assembly GCF_033802765.1 of Variovorax sp. EBFNA2. Classification (NCBI taxonomy): domain Bacteria; kingdom Pseudomonadati; phylum Pseudomonadota; class Betaproteobacteria; order Burkholderiales; family Comamonadaceae; genus Variovorax; species Variovorax sp. EBFNA2. The sequence goes on along the minus strand of NZ_CP138496.1, from coordinate 2,301,640 downwards.
TTTCACGGCGATCGTAGAACGCATTCACGGTGGCCGCGGTCAGTGCCGGCGGCGCGAAGCTCGTGCCGGTCACGCCCAGCAGCACCTGCTGCGAGGCCATCTCGGCGCGCACCGAGGCTTCGTACTGCTCGGGCGTGCGGCCGGTGGCGCGAAGGAAGGCTTCACGATCGAACTTGCCGTCGGCCGTACGGAACGCGACCAGGCCGGCGTCCTGCGCGAACATGCGCGAGAGGCGGTCTTCGGACACCGACACGTTGGCCTTCGTCGCCGCGGTGGCCAGCACGCGATCGCGCACCATGCGTTCCAGCGTCTGGTAGCGCAGTGCGTCGGAGTCGAGCAGCGTCGGGTCGACGTTGGGCGACTGCTGGCGGATGCGGTCAGTCTCGACGCGGTGCTGCTGGTCCCACTCGGGCTTCGTGATGTCGTGGCCCTGGATACGGGCCACCTTCTCGTCGCCGCCGAGTCCCTGGTAACGCTCGACGCCGAAGAAGACGAACGAGGGAATGATCAGCAAGAACAAGAAAATCATCACGATCTTGTTGTACTTGCGGAAGGTATCAAACATGCTTGAACACTCTTTTTCGACGGGCGCCGGAAGGCAATAAAAAAGGCGAACCGGTGTTCGCCTTTGCATCGGGTGGTGGTGGGTGCTGAGGGGCTCGAACCCCCGACCTACGCCTTGTAAGGGCGCCGCTCTACCAACTGAGCTAAGCACCCCACCTGAAATACTCTCCGAGTCTACAGCCTCAGTTCAGCGCGTCTTTGAGCGCCTTGCCGGGACGGAACTTCGGGATCTTGGCTGCCTTGATTTTAATCGCCTCGCCGGTGCGGGGATTCCGGCCGGTGCGGGCTGCGCGTTTACCGACTGCGAAAGTGCCGAAACCGACGAGCGACACGGAGCCGCCCTTCTTGAGCGTGGTACGAATGGCGCCAATGGTGGATTCGAGCGCACGGGTCGCTGCGGCTTTGGAAATATCGGCGTTCTTTGCGATGTGCTCAATCAGTTCGGTCTTGTTCACAAGGGCCCCTTGTCGAAGAAATAAAGTTGGTCGGCTTTCGTCAGCTGCGACCTGGCCGCGACGGTTGCGACTCAAGAACATGGCAGGCCTGACGCCTCGGCAGCGCACTGCCAGCGAGGATTACAACCACTGGTCTGCAGGGTGTCAATAAGACACAAGGCTCTGCAGCCCAGCGGAGCGCGCGATTTTAGGGGCGTTTCGCGACGTACTTTTCAAAGGGCCTCGGCAATTGCCTTTCCGAGGTCGCTGGTGCTCGCCCGACCACCGATGTCGGGGGTGCGCGGTGCGCCGCTTTGGGGCGCGAGCACCTTCTCGACGGTCGCCAGGATCGCGTCGTGCGCGTCCTTGTGGCCGAGGAACTCCAGCATCATCGCGCCGCACCAGATCTGGCCGATCGGGTTGGCGATGCCCTGCCCGGCGATGTCGGGCGCCGAGCCGTGCACCGGCTCGAACAGCGAGGGCGTGGTGCGCTCGGGGTTGAGGTTGGCGCTGGGCGCAATGCCGATGGTGCCGGTGCAGGCCGGGCCCAGGTCGGACAGGATGTCGCCGAACAGGTTGCTCGCCACCACCACGTCGAAGAAGTCTGGCCGCTGCACGAAGTGCGCCGTGAGGATGTCGATGTGGAACTTGTCGAGCGTGATGCCCGGATAGCCCTTGGCCATTTCCACCACGCGCTCGTCCCAGTACGGCATGGTGATCGAGATGCCGTTCGACTTGGTGGCGCTCGTCAGGTGCTTCTTGGGCCGCGACTGCGCCAGCTCGAACGCAAACTTCAGCACGCGGTCGACGCCGATGCGCGACATCACGGTTTCCTGCACCACGATCTCGCGCGGCGTGCCCTGGTACATGCGCCCGCCGATGCTCGAGTATTCGCCCTCGGTGTTCTCGCGCACGATGTACATGTCGATCTCGCCGGGCGCGCGCGGCGTGCCGTCGCGGCGCACCACGGGCGCGACGATGCCGGGCATCAGGCGCGCGGGGCGCAGGTTGATGTACTGGTCGAACTCGCGCCGGAACATCAGCAGCGAGCCCCACAGCGACACGTGGTCGGGAATCTTCTCGGGCCAGCCGACCGCGCCGAAGAAGATGGCGTCGTGGCCGCCGATCTGGTCTTTCCAGTTGTCGGGCAGCATCTGGCCGTGCTTCTCGCAGTAGTCCCAGCTCGAGAAATCGAAGTGGTCGAACTTCAGGTCGATCCCGAATTTGCGCGCTGCCGCATCGAGCACGCGCAGCCCCTCGGGCATGACTTCCTTGCCGATGCCGTCGCCGGCGATGACTGCGATTCTGTGGGTGCTCATGGATTGGCTCCTGGATGTTCAGGGGAAACGAAAAAATCAAGCGCCTCGGCCAGCACGGCGTCGGGGGCTTCTTCGGGGATGTAGTGGCCGCAAGGCAATGCGCGGCCCGACACCTCGTCAGCGCGCTCGCGCCACAGCGAGAGCACATCGAACGCGCGCCCCACCGCGCCGTGTTCGCCCCACAGCACACGCAGCGGCTGCGCAAGGCGACGGCCGGCGGCGATGTCGGCGCGGTCGTGCACGAGGTCGATGGTGGCGGAGGCGCGGTAGTCCTCGCAGATGGCTTCGGCGGTTCCGGCAATGGCGATGCAGCGCTCGTACTCGGCCAGCACCTCAGGCGCGAACGGCGCGAGCCCCGCGTGCCGCCCGCCCATCACGCTGCGCACGTAGCGCACAGGGTCGGAGGCGATCAGCGCCTCGGGCAGCGGCGGCGGCTGGATCAGGAAGAACCAGTGCCAGTAGGCCTTGGCAAACGCTTCGGAGGTGCCTTCGTACATCGCCAGCGTCGGTGCGATGTCGAGCAGCAGCATGCGCTCGACCGCGCCCGGATGGTCGGCCGCGAGCCGGTGCGCCACGCGCGCGCCGCGGTCATGCGCAAGCACGGCGAAGCGTTCGAAGCCATGGTGATGCATGGCGGCCAGCGCATCGCGCGCCATCTCGCGCTTGCTGTAGACCGCGTGCTCGGCGTCGGCCGCCGGGCGGCCCGAGTCGCCGTAGCCGCGCAGGTCCACGGCGATCACCGTAAAGCGCTCGGCCAGCGCGGGTGCCACGCGGTGCCAGATTGCATGCGTCTGCGGATGGCCGTGCAACAGCAGCAAGGGCGCGCCCTGCCCACCGATGCGACCGTGGATGCGCACGCCATCGCGGGCGATGTCGAAGCGGGGGAAGTCGAGGAAAGAGGCCGTCACGCCACGATTGTGCGTTGCACCCCGACGGCCATCAAGCAACAATCAGCCAATTCATACTTTCCGATTTGGCATGAATCCCCACGCGATGGAACGCGGCGATCTCGAACTGGTGCTGGCCATCCGCGACCAGGGCAGCCTGGCCGGCGCGGCTGCCACGCTCGACGTGGTGCCTTCGGTCATCACCAAGCGGCTCGGCGCGCTGGAGGCCCGGCTCGGACAGCGGCTGTTCGACCGCACGACACGGCGGCTCAGCGTCACGGCCGAGGGCGAAGCCGTGTGCCTGCATACGCGCACGCTGCTCGAAGGCTTTGCGGCGCTCGAAAGCGAACTCGGCGAGCGGCAGAACGCGCTCATCGGCACGGTCCGCCTCGCCGCCACCTTCGGCTTCGGCCGGCACTGGCTCGGCCCGGCGCTCGCGGACTTCCAGGCGCAGCATCCCGGCCTGCAGGTCGAGCTGCTGCTGACCGAGCAACTGCCCGACCTGGGCGCCGAAGGCTACGACGGCGCGGTCTGGCTGTGGGCGGTGCAGCAGCACCGCGCCGCCGACTGGACCACGCGCCGCATCGCACGCAACCAGCGCGTGCTGGCCGCTTCGCCCGACTACCTTGCGCGCCGCGGCACACCCGCCACGGTGGAGGCGCTGGCCACACACGACTGCCTGATCGCGCGCGAGAACGGCGACGCCGCGCAGTCGCGCCAGTTCGCGCTCTGGACGCTGCGCCATGCGCGCGACGGCAGCACGGCGCGCGTGCGGGTGCAGGGCCCGCTCACGAGCAATTCAGGAGAGATGGTGCGCGACTGGTGCCTCGCGGGCCACGGCGTCATGCTGCGCAGCCTCTGGGACATCGCGCCGCAACTCGCAAGTGGCGAACTCGTGCGCGTGCTGCCGCAGCACGGCATGCCCGACGCCGACATCCACTGGGTCGCGCCCTGGCGACCGAAGACGCCGCGTCGCGTGCGCCTGCTGGTCGATCACCTCGTCGAGCAGTTCCGATCGGAGCCCTGGAAGCCGGCCAAGCCAGGCGGTCGCTGAAAGAAGAAAAGAGAGCGCGGTCAGCGCTCTGCGCGCACCACGAGGCTCACACCGACCGCCGTCAGGCCGATGCCCAGTACCGTCGTCCAGGTGATCGGTTCGGCGAACAGCAGCCAGGCCATCAGCGCCGTGCACGGCGGCACGAGGTACAGCAGGCTGGTGACCGCCGTGGCCGTGCCGCGCTGAATCAACATATAGAGCAGCGAACTGCCGCCCAGCGACAGCGCCAGCACCGACCACGCCATCGCGCCGATCGAATGGGTGTTCCATTCGATGGCCTGCGCCTCAAGCGCGGCAAAAGGCAAGGTCACGAGCAGCGCGGCCGCCATCTGCACCGCGCTGGCGCTGCGCACGTCGCAGGGCGCGACAAAACGCTTCTGGTACAGCGTGCCCGCCGTGATCGACAGCAGCGCCATCACGGCCAGCCCCATCGTCAGCGCGTTGACCTCGGTGCCCTGCCCCAGCTTGCGAGATACCACGAGCACCAGCCCCGCGAAGCCCAGCGCAAGCCCGGCCCATTGCCGGCCCGAAATGCGCCCGCCGTTGAACGACAGCCAGACCGCCGTGAGCACCGGCTGGATGCCGACCAGCAGCGCGACGAGCCCCGCGCCCATGCCGGCATGCACCGCAGCCCAGACACCACCGAGATACCCGGCCTGCATCAGCACGCCCGTGACCGCCAGATGCCCCCATTGCGCGCGCCTGGTCGGCCACGCCACCCGCGCGAGCATGACCCAGAGGCCGAAGCAGGCGAGCGACAGCGCATAGCGCACGGCGAGAAACTTGAGGGGCGGCGCGTAGGGCATGCCATAGCGCGCCACGATGAAACCCGTGCTCCAGATCAGCACGAAGACCGCCGGCATCGCCCGCAGCCAGCCTGCGTTGCGGGCCGAGACGGCCGCGGTCATTTGGAGTGGGCCCGGATCTCGGGAATGGCCTTTTGCAGGTAATAGACCATCGACCAGACGGTGAGCACCGCCGAGATCCAGATCAGCCACTGGCCCCACAGGCCCGTGTCGATCACCTTGAAGAGATGCCCGTCATAGAGCAGGAAGGGAATCGCGACCATCTGCACGGTCGTCTTGACCTTGCCGATCATGTGGACCGCCACGCTCTTGCCGGCGCCGATGCGCGCCATCCATTCGCGCAACGCCGAGATGGCGATCTCGCGGCCGATGATGATGAGCGCCACGAACACGTCGGCGCGCTGCAGATGCACCAGCACCAGCAGCGCGGCGCACACCAGAAACTTGTCGGCCACCGGATCGAGAAAGGCGCCGAAGGACGAGGTCTGGTTGAGCTTGCGCGCCAGATAGCCGTCGAGCCAATCGGTGGCGGCGAACACGATGAACATCACCGTGGCGATCAGGTTGCGCATCGGCTCGCTGATCGGCAGGTAGAAAACGCCGACGATCAACGGTATCGCGACGATGCGCGTCCAGGTCATGATGGTCGGTAGGGTCCAGAACATGCGGGCGATTGTGTCATGCACACGTGAAGCGCCGGAAGGCCAGGGGCAATCCCGTCTTCAATGCAGTGCGCGATAGATTTCCTCGGCCAGGTCGGTGGCAATGCCTTCGACCGACGCGATGTCTTCCACGCTCGCCGCAGCCACGCCGCGGATGCCGCCGAAACGCTGCAGCAGCCGCGCCCGGCGCTTCGGCCCGATGCCCGGAATGTCTTCGAGCTGGCTGCCGCCCACGCGCACCTTGGCGCGCTTGGCCCGCATGCCGGTGATGGCGAAGCGGTGCGCCTCGTCGCGGATCTGTGCCACCAGCATCAGGGCCGCCGAATCCTTGCCAAGGTAGACCTTCTCGCGGCCGTCGGCGAACACCAGCTCTTCGAGCCCGACCTTGCGGCCCTCGCCCTTCTCGACGCCGACGATCAACGACAGCGGCAAGCCCAACTCGCTGAAGACCTCGCGCGCCATCGACACCTGGCCCTTGCCGCCGTCGACCAGCACCAGGTCGGGCATGCGCGCGGCCGGCGTCCTGGGTGGCGGCGCCTCGACGCCTTCGGCCCCTTCGCCTTCCGCGTCGCCCGGGGCGAGCGCCTCGGTCTCGGCGGCCATCGCCTCGGCCAGCTTGCCGTAGCGGCGGTGCAGCACCTGGCGCATGGCCGCGTAGTCGTCGCCGGGCGTGATGCCCTCGATGTTGTAGCGGCGGTACTCGCGGTTCTGCATCGTGTGCTGCGCGAACACCACGCACGACGCCTGCGTGGCCTCGCCCGCCGTGTGCGAGATGTCGAAGCATTCGACGCGGAAGTTGTCCAGGTCGTCCGACGCCAGCTCGAGCGCATCGGCCAGGGCGCGGGTGCGCGCCTGCTGCGAGCCTTCTTCGGCCAGCAGCCGCGCGAGTTGCAGGCCGGCATTCGTTTCGGCCATCTCGAGCCAGTGACGGCGTTGTTCGTGCGGCTGGAACACCGCCGTCACGCGTGCGCCGGCCTGCTGCGAAATGGCCTCGATAAGCGCCCGGCTCACCTGCCGGCCCAGCACCAGCGTGGCGGGCACCGGGATGTCGATGTAGTGCTGCGCGATGAAGGCCTCGAGCACCTGCACCTCGATCGGGTCGGCCGCCACCGGAGCGACGCCCTCTTCGGCATCGAGCTCGCCGTGGTGGATCTGCGCCGCGTCGTCCACGTGCACCGGAAAGTACGCGCGGTCGCCCAGGTGGCGTCCGCCGCGCACCATGGCGAGGTTGACGCAGGCCTTGCCGCCCTGCACCTTGACCGCGAGGATGTCCACGTCCTTGTCGGAAGCTACCTCGATCGACTGTTGATGCAGCACGCGCGAGATGGCCGACATCTGGTTGCGCAGTTCGGCCGCCTGCTCGAACTCGAGCTTCTCGGCGTGCGCCGTCATACGCTGCTCGAGCTTGGAGAGCACAAGTTGCGTGTCGCCCATGAGGAAGGCCTCGGCGCTGGCCACGTCCTGCGCGTAGGCCTCGGGCGAAATCAGCGCCACGCAGGGGCCGCTGCAGCGCTTGATCTGGTACAGCAGGCAGGGCCGCGTGCGGTTGGCGTACACCGTGTCCTCGCAGGTGCGCAGGCGGAACACCTTCTGCAGCAGCTGGATCGATTCCTTCACCGCCCATGCGCTCGGGTACGGCCCGAAGTAGCGGTGCTTCTTGTCGACCGCACCGCGGTAGTAGGCCAGCCGCGGAAACGCGTGCGAGGCGATCTTCAGGTAGGGGTAGCTCTTGTCGTCGCGAAACAGGATGTTGTAGCGCGGCTTGAGCGTCTTGATCAGGTTGTTCTCGAGCAGCAGCGCCTCGGCTTCGGAGCGCACCACGGTGGTCTCCATGCGCACGATCTTCGAGATCATGTGGCCGATGCGGGTGCCGCCGTGGCTCTTCTGGAAGTAGTTGGCCACCCGCTTCTTCAGGTTGCGCGCCTTGCCCACATACAGCACGGCGCCGGCCGCGTCGAAATAGCGGTAGACACCCGGCAACTGCGGCAGGGCCGCGACTTCGCTGAGCAATTGATCGGAATGCACGTCGGACATGGCGGCTATTGTGGCGCGCGCCGCGGGGTCCCGCAGCGAACCCGGTCACACCCGCACGCACGTGACACGGGCGGGAACGAAATGTGCTCATGATGAGCGCGGGCGCGAGGAGCGCCCGTTGTCATTCCTGTCTTTCAACAACAGCAAAGGGAAACTCCGATGAAGAAGAACTCCGTGCGCGCGTGGTGGGCCCTGACGCCCCTCGCGCTCTCCCTGGCCGTGGCCGGTTGCGGCGGCAACAGCAACAACAACGCACAGAACAACGCCGCACTGGTCGCGGCCATCGCCGCGATCAACGCGGCCAACCAACCCGGCCCCACGGCCCCGCCGGCCGCCGACAACGGCTGCCAGATTCCGAGCAGCGGCACCTCCGTGGTCGTCGGCTCGGGCGACCCGGGCGATCCGGCCGCGCCGGAACCGGCGTCGGGCTACGTGCCCGGCCACAAGCTGGTGTACGCCAAGAACTACATGGTGGTCGCGAACCACCCGCTGGCCACGCGCGCCGGCTGCGACGTGCTCAAGGCCGGCGGCAGCGCGGTCGATGCGGCGGTGGCGGTGCAGGCCGTGCTCGGCCTGGTCGAGCCGCAGTCGAGCGGGCTCGGTGGCGGCGCCTTCATGCTCCATTACGACGCGGCGACGAAGAAGGTGCAGGCGTATGACGGCCGCGAGACCGCGCCTGCGGCGGCGACCGAGAACTACCTGCGCTATGTGGACGATGCCACCGACACCAGCGCCCCCGTGCCCAGCGCGCGCTGGAGCGGCCGTTCCATCGGTACGCCCGGTGCCGTCCGCATGCTCGACATCGCTTATCAAGACCACGGCAAACTGCCCTGGAAGGACCTGTTCGGCTACGGCATCACGCTCGCGTCCGACGGCTTCCTGATCGGCGGACGCATGGCGACCGCCATCGCGGGCTCCGCGACACACCTGAAGCGCGACGCCGACGCCACGGCCTATTTCTTCAACGCCGACGGCACGCCGAAGGCGCTGGGCACCAAGCTCACCAACCCAGCCTATGCCAGGACGCTGAACGCCATCGCCACACAGGGCGCCAACGCTTTCTATACGGGCGACATCGCCAAGAGCATCGTCGACAAGATCGGTGTCACCACGGCGGCCAGCGACGGCTCGGCCATCACGCCCGGCAAGACCACGCTGGCCGACCTGGCCAGCTACAAGGCCAAGCGCCGCGATCCGGTATGCGGCACCTATCGCGACTACTACGTGTGCGGCATGTCGCCGCCTTCCTCGGGCGGCATTGCGGTGATGCAGACGCTCGGCATCCTCGAGACCTTCAATCTCGGCCTGCACAAGCCGACCGCCATCGACCTCGAAGGCGGCAAGCCGAGCGTGATGGGCGTGCATCTGGTGAGTGAGGCCGAACGCCTGGCGTACGCCGACCGCGAAAAGTACGTGGCCGACACCGACTTCGTCCCGCTGCCGTACGGCTCGATCGACTCCCTGATCAACAAGCCCTACCTGCAGGGCCGCGCCAGCCTCATCAGTCTGGCGAAGAGCATGGGCACCGCCCAGCCGGGCGATCTTGGCGACGTTCCGCTCGGCATCGACAAGACCGAAGAGCACGGCACGACGCACTTCACCATCGTCGACAAGCAAGGCAACGTGGTCGCGATGACCACCACGGTGGAAGGCGGCATGGGGTCGGCCCACATGACGCAGGGCTTCCTGCTGAACAACCAGCTGACCGATTTCTCGGACGAACCGTACGGCAGGCCCACGCAGACCTACAAGGTTGCCAACCGCGTCGCGCCGGGCAAGCGTCCGCGCAGCTCGATGGCGCCGACGCTGGTGTTCAGGAAGAACGCCGACGGCAGCATGGGCGAATTCCTGATGGGCACTGGTTCGCCAGGCGGCGGCACGATCATCCAGTACGTGGTGAAGACACTGGTTGGCGCGCTGGACTGGGGGCTGGATGCGCAACAGGCCACGTCGCTGGTCGACTTCGGGGCTCCCAACTCCGTGACCACCAACGTCGGCGGCGAGCACCCGAATGTCGACGAGACCAACTCGGGCCTCAACGACCCGCTGGTCGCCGGGCTGATCGGGCTGGGTCACAAGGTGTCTGTGACCCCGCAGTCCAGCGGCGTGAGCACAATCATTCGCACGAACGTCGGCGGCAAGCCCGTGCTGACCGGCGGCGCAGACCCGCGCCGCGAAGGCATCGTGCTGGGCGACAGCTTCACGCCCTGAACGACCAAGGGCCGGCGCAGCCTTCGCTGCGCCGGCCCTTCGGCCTGATCACTTCGCTCTATCTACTTCGCGACTTCCGACACCAGCCGGTACAGGAACTCGCGCCCGTCGTACAGCCGCTGGATCTCGATGCGTTCATCGAGCCCGTGCGCGCGCGCATCGGATGGCTCCAGGAACATGCCGGTCACGCCGTACATCGGGATGCCGGCGTTGCGCAGGAAGCGGCTGTCGGTGGCGCCGGTGCTCATGGCGGGCACCACGGGCACGCCGGGCCACATCTGCTGCGTGAGCGTCTCGACCGTCTTCACGAGGTCGCCGTTGAGCGGCGAGGCCGGGCTGCGCAGCGGCTTGCCCATGTTGCGCACCACGATCTTGTCGTTGCCCACGGCCTGGGTCAGCAGGCGCTCGACCTCCTCCGGGTCGTCGTGCGGCAGGATGCGGCAGTTGACCGTGGCCTTGGCCGATTGCGGCAGCGCGTTCTCGGCATGGCCGGCCTGCACCATCGTCGCCACGCAGGTGGTGCGCAGCTGCGCGTTGTAGGCCGGGTTGGCGGTCATGCGCTCGAGCACGCCGGCGTCGGGGTTGCCGCTGCCGATGGCACGCATGTCGTCGGCCAGCTGGCCGGTGGCAAAGGGTGCGCTGCGCGCGAAGTAGGTCTTGGTGACGTCCGCGAGCTTGATCGGAAACGCGTAGTTGCCCAGGCGCTCCAGGCCGGCCGAGAGCGCGTAGATGGGGTTGGTCTTGGTCGGCACCGAGCTGTGGCCGCCGACGTCGCGCATCTCGAGCATGTAGGTGGTGTACATCTTCTCGGCCACCTGCATGCGGTGCAGGTTCGGCTTGCCGCCGCGCAGCTCGCCGCCGCCGCCTTCGTTGATGCCGAACTCGGCCTGCAGCAGCTCGGGCTTGTTGCTGATGAGCCAGAAGGCGCCGTTGCTCAGCGCATCGCCGCGCTCTTCGTCGGCCGTGAGCGCCAGGATGATGTCGCGCTTGGGTTTGAAGCCTTCCTGCTTGAGCTGCCCCAGCACGGAGACCAGCGCCGCGGCCATGGCCTTGTCGTCGATGGCGCCGCGTGCCGTGAAGTAGCCGCCGGTTTCCTGCAGCTTGAAGGGGTCGGTCTTCCAGTCTTCGCGGCGGGCCTCGACCACGTCGATGTGCGCCAGGAGCAGCAGCGGCTTCTTGCTGCCGTCGCCCTTGAAGCGCAGCACCAGGTTCCCCTTCTTCGGGAAGGGCTCGAAGATCTGGATGTCGCCCGCGGCGAAGCCGGCATCGACCAGCCGCTTTTCCATGGCCCGCGCCGCGGCGGTGTTGTCACCCACCGAGTGCGTGGTGTTGATCTCGATCAGCTCCTTGTAGATCTCGCGGAAGCGCTGCTGTTGTGCGGTGAGCGGCGCGGTCTGGGCCTGGGCGCCGGCCATTCCGGCCAGGGCCAGCGAGAGCGCGAGCACGCCGCGTTTGGCGACGGTCAAGGGCGAAGAAGAAAACGACGAACGGCGACGGGTCTGCATCCTCATGGTCTGGCTCTCTCCGGTGGTTGTTGTGGCGAGGCCAGCATAGCAATCACACGGCGTTTTCGCCTGCACCTGAGCGACCGCGAAGACGGGCACACTCGCGGCCATGGGCACGCGCATGCAATGGGACATCTTCTGCAAGGTCATCGACAACCACGGCGACCTGGGCGTCTGCTGGCGCCTGGCCTGCCAGCTCGCGGCGGCGGGCGAACGCGCGCGGCTGTGGGTCGACGACCCGACGGCGCTGCACTGGATGGCGCCGGCCGGCTGCGAGGGCGTGCAGGTGATCGACTGGTCCGACGCCGAAGCCGTGCGCCGCGCCGTTGCCGATTCGGTGCCTGAAGTGCTGGTCGAGGCCTTCGGGTGCGACCCGGAACCCGAGCTCGTCGCGCGATTCGCGCAGACCCCGAGCCATGCGCAGGCCTGGATCAACCTCGAGTACCTGTCGGCCGAGCCCTATGTCGAGAAGCTGCACCGACTGCCGTCGCCGGTGTTCAAGGGCCCGGGCGCCGGGCTGACGAAACGTTTCTTCTACCCGGGCTTCACGCCCGCGACCGGCGGCCTGCTGCGCGAGCCCGACCTGATGGCGCGCCAGGCGCGCTTCGACCGGGCGCGCTGGCTGGAGGCGCAGCAGATTCCGTGGCAGGAGGGTGAACGTCTGGTCTCGCTCTTCTGTTACGAGCCCCCGGCGCTGGCCGCCCTGCTCGCCCAGCTGGCTGCCGACCCAGCGCCCACGCGCTTGCTGGTCACTGCGGGCCGTGCCGCGCACGCCGTGCAGGCGTGTGTGTCAGATCGCCCGCTCGACGGTCAAAGCTCGCTATCAATTTCATACCTCCCCTACCTCAGCCAGACGGATTTCGATCACCTGCTGTGGGCCTGCGACCTCAACTTCGTGCGCGGTGAAGACTCGCTCGTGCGCGCTCTCTGGGCCGGCGTGCCGCTGGTCTGGCAGATCTACCCGCAGGACGACGACGCGCACCACGTCAAGCTCAACGCCTGGCTCGACTGGTTGGGCGCCCCGCCCGCGCTGCGGCTTTTTCACCACGCCTGGAACGGCTTCGGCGACCGTGCCCTGCCCCCACCCGGCCCGCTGGCGGCATGGCGCGAAACCGCCCGTGCGGCACGCGACAGGCTGCTCGCGCAGGACGATCTGCTGGCCCAACTGCGGCAGCTGGTCGCCGGAAAAAGCTAAAATAGCGGGCTTTGCGGAATTCAGCCCTGACCGCCGTGGTCCGGGACGCCTTTCGCCAAACCTGCCGCGGGACATGTACGGCGGGGCCAGATACGACGGCACACAGCGCCGAGGGCCCCGCGCACCGAGCGGCCAACATCCAGAGAACCTGATATGAAAATCGCTCAAGAAATCCGCGCCGGCAACGTCATCATGCACGGCAAGGACCCGATGGTCGTCCTGAAGACCGAATACAGCCGCGGCGGCCGCAACAGCGCCACCGTGCGCATGAAGCTCAAGAGCCTGATCGCCAACTTCAACACCGAAGTGGTCTTCAAGGCCGACGACAAGATCGACCAGATCGTGCTCGACAAGAAGGAGTGCACCTACTCCTACTTCGCCGACCCGATGTATGTCTGTATGGACACCGAGTACAACCAGTACGAAGTCGAAGCCGAGAACATGGGCGACGCCCTGAACTACCTCGAAGACGGCATGGCTGTCGAAGTGGTGTTCTACGACGGCAAGGCCATCTCGGTCGAACTGCCGACCAGCGTCGAGCGCGAAATCACCTGGACCGAGCCGGCCGTCAAGGGCGACACCTCGGGCAAGGTCATGAAGCCCGCCAAGATCGCCACCGGCTTCGAAATCGGCGTGCCGCTCTTCGTCGCACAAGGCGACAAGATCGAAATCGACACCCGCACCGGCGAATACCGCAAGCGCGTCTGATCGCGCTCGCACCCGGCTGACCACCACCCCGAAAGGCTCCGCAAGGAGCCTTTTTCGTTGGCGGGCATACCGCTTGCGTCGGCGCACAATGCCAAGTCAATTCAGCTCGACAGTTCCATGAACAACACGCACAACATTCACGACAAGCGCCTGGCCGATGCCTGGGCCACGCTGCAGTCCCATGCCGACCGGGGCCTCCCCCTGGACCCCGATCCCTCGCGCCTGGCCTTCGCCGATCCCGAGTTCTTGCTGCGCCGCGAAACGCGCGGCATCCGCATGCAGCTGGAGCTGATGAAGCCCGACCTCGAGCAGCGCGCGCACGGCATCGAGAACACGGTGGTGGTCTTCGGCAGCGCGCGCTTCCGCAGCGAAGACGAAGCCGCCGCGCTGGTCACGCAGGCCGAAGCCGCCGGCGACACGGTCGCAGCCGAACGCTGGCGCCGGCTCGCGCGCAACTCGCACTACTACGAGAAGGCGCGCACCTTCGGCAAGCTGGTCGCGCAGTACAGCGAGAAGAAGGAGCCGCAGGACAAGCTCTTCGTGTGCACCGGCGGCGGCCCCGGCATCATGCAGGCGGCCAACCGCGGCGCGCACGAAGCTGGCGGCCTTTCGGTCGGCCTGGCCATCGCGCTGCCGATGGAAGAAGAAGCCAACCCCTACGTCACGCCCGCGCTGAGCTTCAAGTTCCACTACTTCGCGATCCGCAAGATGCATTTCATGATGCGTGCGAAGGCGCTGGTGGCGTTCCCCGGCGGCTTCGGCACGCTCGACGAGCTGTTCGAAGTCATCACGCTCGTGCAGACCAAGAAGTCGAAGCCGGTGCCGATCGTGCTGTTCGGCTCGGCCTACTGGAAGAAGATGATCGACTTCGACTTCCTGGTCGACGAAGGCGTGATTTCGCCGGGCGACCTGAAGCTCTTCGAATACGTCGACGCGCCCGAAGACGCGTGGGACGCCATCAAGCGCTTCTACAAGCTCTGACCGAGCGGATCAGGCGTCGTCGCTGTCATCGGGCCGCAGGGCCTGCTCGAAGAAGCGCGTGAGCGCGCGGGCGCGGCGGCGGCGATCGGCCACGGGGTTCGCATGCGGCCCCATGGCCACGGCATCGTCGGCCACGCCGTGCAGCGCATTGAAGAGGATCACGGCCGTCAGCGTCGCGTCCTCGACCTCCCACACGCCCGCGGCGTCGCCCTGCGTCAGCAGGGTCACGAGCTGCGTGATGACGACGTTGTCGTTGCGCATGCGCCGGTCCTCGGGCCGGTACTCGTGGAACACCACGTCGTGCAGCGCGACGTTGTCGAGGTAGGTCTCCAGCCCCGTTTCCACCCAGGCCTTGAGCCGTGCGCGGTACTTGCCTGGTGCGTGGCGGTCCATCGCCTCCTGCAGGCGCCCGCAGAAGGTGTCGACGAAACGCTGCTGCAGCGCGCCGAGCATCGCTTCCTTCGACGGGAAGTACAGATAGAAGGTGCCCTTGGCCACCTGCGCGCCGGCTGCGATGTCGTCGATGCTGGTGGCCGCAATGCCTTTGGTGATGAACAGCTGCTCGGCCGCATCCATCAGCGCGGCGGCGCGGGTCTGCGGCGCCTTGGTGCGGCGGCGTGCAGTGGTCGCCGGGGTGTCGTCGGGACTGCTGTGTGTCATGGTCAGGAGGCCGTTGTGCCGGTACGTGCCATATCGATGGCGGCGCGCACCGCCGCGGCATCGAGGACCAATCCGCGCGGCGCCAGCACGCGCTCACGCAACCAGGCCAGTGCTTCGTCGGTGCGGGCGAAGGTGCTTGCAGGGATGCCGAAGAGCTTCTCGACGTTCATCTTGCTGATCTTCTCGAACTGGTCGGCGGGCACCACGCTCGCCATGCCCATCATGTGGCGGCGGATGTCGGCGCCGCGCGCCTGCAGCCACTGCCTGGCACGCTGGGCGCTGCCCTCGGGATGCACCAGCGCGTCGGCGTCCGCGAACACGCGCAGCGAGACAAAGGGCTCGCCGCGGTCGAGCCAGCGGTTCCAGTCGTCGGTGAAGGCCTGCATGCTTTCCAGCGTCTGCAAGCCTGTCGAAACGCTGATGACCAGCGGCCATTGGCTGAGTTCATGACGGACCATGAAAGTCTCCTTCGGAATCACAAGAAGGCGCCGGGCACTCCGGCGCAGGAAAGGGACGCGGACGGCGGGCATGGCGAACGGCTCCCGACTCAGGCGCGCGTGGCGGCGGCCAGCGCGTCGGCACGCGGCCTGACGCGCAGCAGCAGCCCTGCCGCCACCAACCCGGCGACGCCGGCACAGGCCATCGCCGCATGGAAGCCGCCCGCGAGCGCATCGCTCAACAGCCGCTGCGCGGTGCCGGCGTCGAGCGCCGCAAGCGCGCCGAGGTCGTGCCGCGAGACCGCTGCCACCGCCGCCTGCGATGCATCGGACACGCCGGCACGCGCAAGCGAGTCGGTCATCAACGCGGTGGCACGCGTGCGCATCAGCGTGCCGAGCAGCGCGATGCCGATCAGCATGCCGCCCTGGCGCAGCGCGTTCATGGTCGCCGAGGCCATGCCCGAGCGCTGCGCGGGCACCGAGGCCATCACCGCCGTGCTCGTCGCCGGCACGGCCAGGCCCGCGCCCACACCCAGCGCCACGAAGATCAACGCCAGCGGCAGGTACGGCGTGTCGGCCGAGAACAGCGTCAGCAGCAGCATCGCCGTGCCGATCAGGCCGTAGCCCGCGACCATCAGCGTGTGCACATCGAAGCGGCGCGCCAGCCGGCCGAACTGCGAAGCCACGACGCCGGTCGCCACGAACTGCGGCACCAGCCGCCAGCCGGTGTCGCTGGCTGACCAGCCCTGCACCTGCTGCAGGAACAAAGAGAAGAAGAACAGGCTCGCGTAGGTCGAAAAACCGAGCACGAACGAGGCGAAGTTGGTGGCCGAAAAGCGCGCGTCGCGGAACAGCACAAGCGGCAGCAGCGGCCGTTCCACGCGCGCCTCCACGGCCAGGAACAGCGCCAGCCCGACACCCGCTGCCACGAGCGCGATCACCGCGTGGCGCGACCCCCAGCCGTGCTCGCCCGCGGCAATGAGCCCGTAGGTCAGCGCGCCCAGCCAGAGCACGCTGAGCACCTGCCCCGCCGGATCAAGCGCCGCATGCTCGGGATGCGATGACTCGCGCAAGCCCCACACGCCCAGCGCCACAGTCAGCACGCCGATCGGCAGGTTGATGAGAAAAATACTCTGCCAGCCCGCGTGGTCCACCAGCAGGCCGCCGAGCATCGGCCCGAGGATCAGTGACAGCGCAGTGAACGACGACCAGCCGCCGATCACCCGCGCGCGGCTCGCCGGCTCGGGGAAAGCGTGCGCCAGCAGCGACAGCGCGCCCGGGATCATCAGCGCGCCCGCCACGCCCTGCACCGCGCGGCCCGCGAGCAACATGGGCAGGCCCGACGCCATCGCGCACATCGCCGAGCCCACGGTGAAGACCACCACGCCGGCCAGCCAGGCGCGCTTGCGGCCGTAGCGGTCGCCGATCGGGCCGGCCGACAGCATGAAGGCCGACAGGCACAGCGCATAGATGTCGATCACCCACTGCAGCCCGGCCAGGTCGGTCGCGAGCGCGCGCTGCAGCGTGGGCAGCGCGACGTTGACGATGCTCACGTCGAGCGTGGCAATGAAGCTGCCAAGGTAGACCGCCGCCACCAGGGCCAGGCGGCGGCGCGGGTCGGCAGCCGCCGACGGGGAATGGGAGTCCATGGACGCCTTCGGGTCAGGAACGAAGAAGGCGCAGATACTGACTTTGGGTCAGTATTTTGTCAATCAAATGAGAATTACTGTCATTTGCAACGTGGGATTCAGGCCGCCGTCAGGCGCCCTCCCGTGCAGGTCAGAGCTTCAATCCCCAGGTCGCTTTCGCGCCCAGCGCCAGCACGCCGCCCACCACCCAGAACACGCCGGTGATGCCGATCAGCGCGCCGAGCGAGCCGAACAGCATCGGCATCGCGACGCTCGATGCGTTGATGGTCATGAGCCGCAGCCCGAGCGCCTCGCCATGCCGCGCATGCGGCGTGATCTGGTGCAGCATGCTCATCACCATCGGCTGCACCGCGCCAAGCGCGAAGCCCAGGATCACCGAGCAGATGCCCATGGTCCACGGCGACACCAGCAGCGGGTAGACGGCGAACACGGCCGCCGTGACAACGGTCGAGCTCAGGATCACGCTGCGCTCCGACGCGCGCGATGCGATCAGCGGCAGCACCACGCGGATGACCGCCGCCGCGATCGCGAAGGCGCCGAGGATGGAGCCGATCACCGAGGCGCTGATGCCCCGGTCGTGGCCCAGCACCGGCAGCACGAAGGCGTGCACATCCCAGCTCGACGACTGAAGCCAATTCACGAACAGCAGGCGGCGGAACATCGGCTCGCGCAGCAGGTCCCAGGCCCGCGTGGGCGCGGCGCCCGGCGCTGGCGCCACCCGCGGCGGCTCGTGCGCGCCGCGCGCCAGCAGCCAGCACAGCAGCGGCAAAAAGGCCATCACGGCGAAGCAGATGCGAAAGGCCAGCAGGTCGGCCGGCGCGCGGCCGGCATGATCGATCAGCATCCCGGCCAGGAAGGGCCCGACGAAGTTCGCCGCGGCCGGCGCGATGGCCAGCCAGCTGAACACGCGCTTGAGCTGCGTCGGGTCGGTGGCCGAACGACCCACGTGCCGCTGCAATGCGATGACGGTCGCGCCGGTGGCGCCGCCGGTCAGCAGCGCGGCGAGGCACATGACGGGAAACACCGGGAAGACCAGCGCCAGCCCTGCCCCGCCCGAGGCCGCGATCACCGACAGCCATAGCGGCCGCTTGAGTCCGTGCCGGTCGGCAAAGCGCCCGGCCGGCAGCGCAAGAAACACCTGGGTCAGCGCGAACAGCGCGATCAGCAGGCCGACGGCCGCTGCGCTGTAGCCTTGCTGCAGCGCGAGCAGCGGTGTGGCGAGTCGCATGCCCGCCATCGTGGCGTGCAGGCAGACCTGCGCCACGATGACGCGCAGCAGTTCAGAACCTTTCACGGGGTGTCGTCGCCCTCGCTGTCGAGATCGGTGCCGGCGATGGGCGGTAGCAGCCCCTGAGACTGCTCTTCGGGCAGCGCCTCGACCTTGCGCAGCGCGAGCCGCATCTGCTTGGCGCGCGTGTCGGCCTTGTCGATGGTGTCGGAGGCCTTGGCCACCTGCTCCTTGATGCGCGCCACCCATTCGCCATAGCGCTCGAACTCGGTCTTGACCGCGCCGAGCACCTTCCAGACCTCGGAGGCCTGGCGCTCGAGCGCCAGCGTGCGAAAGCCCATGTGCAGGCTGTTGAGCATGGCCAGCAAGGTGGTGGGGCCGGCCAGCGTCACGCGGTGCTGGCGTTGAATGGCGTCCATCAGGCCGGGGCGGCG
Source organism: Variovorax sp. EBFNA2 (assembly GCF_033802765.1). Lineage (NCBI taxonomy): Bacteria > Pseudomonadati > Pseudomonadota > Betaproteobacteria > Burkholderiales > Comamonadaceae > Variovorax > Variovorax sp. EBFNA2. The sequence continues at coordinate 2,282,872 of NZ_CP138496.1, read as the reverse complement.
CAGCACCTCGGCGTAGAGGCTTTCGACCGGCAGGAACAGGATCGCGAAGTCGGTGGTGTGCGGCGCCGCGAGGTAGTTGTCGGCGATCGACTTGGCCTCGGTGCGGATGCGCGCTTCGAGCGCCTTGGCCGCGGCCTCGGCACCGGCGGCATCGGCGCGCTCGTGGGCGTCGATGAGGCGTTCGTAGTCGTCGCGCGGAAACTTGGCATCGATCGGCAGCCACACCGGCGCGCCGTCGTCGCCGCGCCCCGGGAAGCGGATCGCGAAGTCGACGCGCTGGCCGCTGCGCGGCTTGGTCTCGATCTGGCGCGCGTACTGCTCGGGCGTGAGCACCTGCTCGAGCAGCGCTTCGAGCTGCACTTCGCCGAACACGCCGCGCGTCTTCACGTTGGTCAGCACGCGCTGCAGGCTGCCGACGCCGACGGCCAGCGTCTGCATTTCGCCCAGGCCCTTGTGCACCTGCTCGAGCCGGTCGGCCACCTGCTTGAAGCTTTCGCCCAGGCGCGCTTCGAGCGTGCTCTGCAGCTTCTCGTCGACGGTCTTGCGCATCTCGTCGAGCTTGGCGGCGTTGCTCTGCTGCAGCTGCGCGAGCTGGGTTTCCATGGTCGTGCGCACCTCGGCAAGACGGCGTGCGTTCGATTCGCTCAGGCCCTGCAGCTGGGAGTTCAGCGTGTCGGCCAGGGTTTTCTGCAGCGAGGCGAGCTGCAGCGAGAAGGCGTCGAGCTGCGCGTTCTGCGTGCGCGTGGCCTCGGCGCCTTGCTGCGTCAACGACTGCTGAAAGGTGGCGAAGGCCTGCGCAGTTTCTTGGCGCGCACCGCGCGAGTGCTCGCCGATTTCGCGGCGCAGTTCGCGCTCGGTGCGCTCGTTGGCCTTGCCCAGCGCGGCGAGCACGCCCAGCATTTCGCTGTGATCAGGTCGCGGTTGCCGGCGGGCCAGCAGCCAGATGACCAGCACCAGCTGCACCACGGCGAGTGCAGCCAGTGCGAGAAGAATCAATTCCGTCAGTTCCAAGGTGGGGGCGTGTCGCTTTCGCGGTCAGATGTCAGGTTACTTCGCGGCCGATGGCACCGGCGTGACCGGCGTCAGAGCGCCCTTGCCGCTGCCCCAGGCGATGAGGTTGTCGGCCGCCAGGTCGGCCATGGCGCGGCGCGTGGGCACGGTGGCGCTGGCGATGTGCGGCGTGAGCACGACGTTGGGCACGGTCAGCAGGTCGGGGTGGACCTTGGGCTCGCCCTCGAACACGTCGAGGCCGGCGGCGGCGATGCGCTTTTCGCGCAGCGCCACGGCCAGCGCGGCGTCGTCGACGATGCCGCCGCGCGCGATGTTGATGAGCGTGGCGGTCGGTTTCATGAGCGCGATCTCGGCCGCGCCGATGGTGTGGTGCGACGCCGGCGAGTACGGCACGACCAGCACGACGTGGTCGGCGGTCTTGAGCAGCTCTTCCTTGCCGACGTAGCGGGCCTTGCATTCGGCTTCGAGCGCGGCGTCGAGGCGCGAACGGTTGTGATAGATCACGTTCATGCCGAAGCCGTGCGCACCGCGCCTGGCGATGCCCTGCCCGATGCGGCCCATGCCGATGATGCCGAGCGTGGACCCGTGGATGTCGGAGCCGGCGAACATGTCGTAGCTCCACTTTTCCCACTTGCCGGCGCGCAGGAAGTGTTCGCTCTCGGTGATGCGGCGCGCGGTGGCCATGAGCAGCGCAAAGCCGAAGTCGGCCGTGGTTTCGGTCAGCACGTCGGGCGCGTTGGTGCCCAGCACGCCGCGCGCAGCCATGGCGTCGACGTCGAAGTTGTTGTAGCCCACGGCCATGTTGGCGCAGATCTTCAATTCGGGGCAGGCGTCGAGCACCGCGGCATCGATGCGCTCGCTGCCGGTGGTGAAGGCGCCCTGCTTGCCTTGCAGCTTCGCGATCAGTTGGTCCTTGCTCCAGGTCTCGTCGGCCTGGTTCGACTCGACCTCGAAATGCTGCGCCAGGCGCGCGAGGGTCTCGGGGAACACCGCGCGCGCGACCAGGATCTTGGGCTTGCTGCTGCTCATGGAACGTGTCTCTTTCTTGAACGTGTGGGAAGGATCAGACGAAGAAGATGAAGGTGGTCAGCACGAACAGCGGAATCAGGATTGCGCCCGACCACAACATGTAGCCGAAGAAGCTGGGCATGCGCACGCCGCGGCTTTCGGCGATGGCCTTGACCATCAGGTTCGGCGCGTTGCCGATGTAGGTGTTCGCACCCATGAACACGGCGCCGGCCGAGATGGCGGCCAGCGTGGTGGCATAGGTGGTCATGAGCGCCACCGGGTCGCCGCCCGCCGTGTTGAAGAACACGAGGTAGGTGGGCGCGTTGTCCAGGAACGAGCTCAGGATGCCGGTGGCCCAGAAGTACATGGCCGGGTCGGGCTGGCCGTCGGCGCGCGTCACGGCAGCGACGATGGCGCCGAACGGACCCTGCGTGCCGGCCTTGAGCATGGCGATGACCGGGATGATGGTCAGGAAAATGCCGGCGAAGAGCTTGGCCACCTCGGCCATCGGGCCCCACTCGAACTGGTTGTCGGCGTGCACCTTGGGCGCGGTGATCTTCAGCGACAGCAGCGTGAGGGCAATGAGGCCCACGTCGCGCACCAGCCCCGGCAGGCCCATCTTGGAGCCGTAAATGTCGAAGGTGACCGGCGACTTCCAGAAGCCGCTGATCAGCACCAGGGCGACCACGCCGCCCAGCAGCACGAAGTTGATGGCGCCGTCGAAGCCGATGCGCTTGGTGTCGGGCGTCGGGTCGACCGGCAGCACGCCTTCCTTGCGGTAGTAATAGCGGTCGATCAGGTAGAACAGCACGAGCAGCACGGCCAGAATGAACAGCGTGTCGGGCAGGATGTGCTTGGCGGTCCAGAAGAAGTCGACGCCCTTCAGGAAGCCCAGGAACAGCGGCGGATCGCCCAGCGGCGTGAGCGAGCCACCCGCGTTCGAGACGATGAAGATGAAGAACACGACCACGTGTGCGCGGTTCGCCCGGTTGTCGTTGGCGCGGATCAGCGGGCGAATCAGCAGCATCGAGGCTCCCGTGGTGCCCATGAAGCTCGCGAGCACCGCGCCGATGGCCAGGATCGCCGTGTTGAGCCCCGGCGCCCCATGCAGGTTGCCCCGGATGTGGATGCCACCGGCCACCGTGAACAGCGCGGTGAGCAGGATGATGAAGGGGATGTATTCCTCGACCAGCGCATGCACCGTCTGCGCCCCGGCCAGCGGCGCGCCGTATATGGCGGCGAACGGCAGCAGGAAAGCCAGCGACCAGGCCGCCGACACCTTGCCGTAGTGGTGATGCCAGAACGACGGCACCAGCAACGGCATGAGCGCGATCGACAGCAGGATGCCCGCGAAGGGCACGCCCCACAGCGGCGACAGTGTGGCGCCGTTGAATTCGGCGGCCGACGCGAGGGCAGGAAACATCAGCGGCAACAGTGCGGCCGCGGCCAGTCGGAGGGGGTTTTTCATGGGGCTGTACCGTACCAGACGAAGTGCCGTACGGGGGTCGGTACAGGGTTCACGCGGGGGGTTGTTCGATCTCGAACACCTGGCGCAGGTAGGCCAGGTATTTCTCGTCCTCGCACATGTTCTTGGACGGCGTGTCCGACAGCTTGGCCACCGGCTGGTCGTTGCACTGGATCATCTTGATGACGATCTGCAGCGGCTCGTAGCCGAGGTCGTTGGTGAGGTTGGTGCCGATGCCGAAGGCCAGCAGGCAGCGGCCGCGGAACTGCTGGTACAGCTCGATGGTGCGGGGCACCGTGAGGCCGTCACTGAAGATCAGCGTCTTGGTGAGCGGATCGACCCGGTTCGCGTGGTAGTGCGCCAGCATGCGCTCGCCCCACTGGAACGGGTCGCCGCTGTCGTGGCGCGCGCCGTCGAAGAGCTTGCAGAAGTACAGGTCGAAGTCGCGCAGGAAGGCGCTCATGCCGTACACGTCGGACAGCGCAATGCCCAGGTCGCCGCGGTATTCGCGGGCCCAGCTCTCGAAGCCGAAGATCTGGCTGTCGCGCAGCCGCGGGCCCAGGGCCTGGCAGGCCTGCAGGTACTCGTGCGCCATGGTGCCCAGCGGAATGAGGCCGAGCTTCATGGCGTACAGCACGTTGCTGGTGCCGGCCAGCTGCGGCAGGTGTTCGCCGGCGGGCGACTTGGCCGGCGGGGAGACCACGGCGCCGAGCCGTTGCGTCAGCGTGCGCAACACTTCTTCGTGCCAGTCTTTGGAGAAGCGGCGGCGCGTGCCGTAGTCGGCAATCTTGAGGTCGCCCAGGCCGGCCTCTTGCAGCTGGCTGATCTTGAGATCGAGGCGGCGGCGGCCTTCTTCGAAGTCGGGGTTCTTCTGCGTGTTGCGAAAGTAGACCTCGTTCACGATGGCCAGCACCGGGATCTCGAACAGGATCGTGTGCAGCCACGGGCCCTTGATGCGGATCTCGAGCTCGCCCGAGGGCTGTGGGATGACGTTGATGTACTTCTCGTTGAGCCGGAACAGCCCCAGGAAGTCGACGAAGTCGCTCTTGATGAAGCGCATCGAGCGCAGGTAGGCCAGTTCGGCGTCGCGGAACTGCAGCGAGCACAGGCTGCGGATCTCGTCGCGGATCTGGCCCGCGAACTGCGCGAGGTTGACGCCGGGGTTGCGGCACTTGAAGCGGTACTCGACCCGCGCCCCCGGAAAGTGGTGCAGGACCACCTGCATCATCGTGAACTTGTAGAGGTCGGTGTCGAGCAGGCTGTGAATGATCATGGTGCGCGGTGTCTCGGGTCTCTGGCTGCGGGGTCCGTTCCATTATCACGGCCCGAGTCGGCCTCTGCCTACGATGGCCGCTCTGCACGTCCTACCGGCAGGGGAAATCACTCACGCGACATTGATTTCACGGCGGCGGCAAGTTCCGCCGGGTCATCACTCTTACGCAAGGAGATTCGCATGAACAAGGACACCATCGAAGGCAACTGGAAGCAGCTCAAGGGCAAGGTCAAGGAGCAGTGGGGCAAGCTGACCGACGACGACTTCGACGTCATCGCAGGCAAGCGCGACCAGCTGCTGGGCCGCATCCAGGAACGCCACGGCATCAGCCGCGACGAGGCCGAGAAGCAGGTGAAGGATTGGGAATCTCGCGACGGCCGCTCGCCCGACGCGCTCTGGTACGAGAAGTACTGAGAACCCACGAACGCGCCCTGCGCTCTTGCCTCATTCACCGCAAAGGACACACACCATGAAAAAACAGCACCTCGCCATCCTCGCCCTTGCTTCCACCTGCTTCGTCGCCGGTCAGGCCGGCGCGATGACCAAGGACGAGTACAAGGTCGCCAAGGAAAAGGTCGAAGCCGACTACAAGCTCGCCAAGACCCAGTGCGACACGATGAAGGACAACGCCAAGGACGTCTGCCAGAAGGAAGCCAAGGGCAAGGAAGAAGTGGCCAAGGCCGAACTGGAGCAGCAGTACCAGCCGAGCGACAGCCATGCCCGCAAGGTGGCCGAAGAGAAAGTGAAGGCCGCCTATGAAGTCGCGAAGGAAAAGTGCGACGACCAGCAGGGCGAAGCCAAGGCTGCGTGCGTGAAGCAGGCCAAGGCCGACGAGGCCCAGGGCAAGGCCGATATCAAGGCCATGAAGAAGACGATGTAAGCGGGGCCCCGCCCCACCCACGACGGCGCCCGCGGGCGCCGTTTTTCTTGGGCGCTCAGGCGCGCAGCGAATCGACCACCTGCTGCAGCGCCTCGGGCAACGGCACCGGCCGCTGCGTCGCGCGATCGACGTACACGTGCACGAAGTGCCCCTGCGCGGCGGCGGTGTCGGCGCCTTCGGCGAACAGCGCGATCTCGTAGCGCACACTCGAACGGCCCGCCTGCGCGACGCGGATGCCGGCCTCCACCGTCTGCGGGAACGCCACCGGCGCGAAGTAGTTGCACTGCGTCTCGACCACGAAGCCGATGGTCTGGCCGCCGTGGATGTCGAGCGCGCCGCGCTCGATGAGCAGCGCGTTCACCGCGGTGTCGAACCAGCTGTAGTAGACGACGTTGTTGACGTGGCCGTACATGTCGTTGTCGGCCCAGCGCGTCGGGATGTTGCGAAACGCCCGGTAGGCGCTGCGGGTGTGGGGCGTGGGCTTGGGGGTGGGTGTCGAATTCGGGGCGCTCATCGCGCGGCATTTTGCCAGCGGCGCCAGTAGTCCAGCGCCACACGGAAGGTGCCCAGCTGCACCTGCACGGTCTCGGCGATGTCGCTGGCGTAGCCGCCGGCCATCGCGAAGGCGGTCGGGATGCGGCGCTGCCAGGTCCAGTCGAACACGCGGCGATCGCGCGCCTCCAGGCCGTCGAAGCTCAGCTTGAGGCGGCCGAGCCGATCGCGCTCGAAGGGATCGGCGCCGGCCAGGTAGATCACGAGGCCGGGCGAGAAGCGGCGGTCGAGTTCGTCGAGCGCGTGCTCCAGCGCCGCGAGGTAGTCGGCGTCGCCACAGCCGTCAGGCAGTTCCACGTCGAGGTCGCTCGCCTCCTTGCGGAACGGGAAGTTCTTCTGGCCGTGCACCGACAGCGTGAACACGCTCGGGTCGCTCTGGAAGATACAGGCGGTGCCGTTGCCCTGGTGCACGTCGAGATCGATCATCGCGACCTTGAGCAGCCGGCCGGCGCGGGCCTGCTCGGCCTGCATCAGCCGCGCGGCCACCGCTGCGTCGTTGAAGACGCAGAAGCCGCTGCCCTTGTCTGCGTAGGCGTGGTGCGTGCCGCCCGCCATGTTGGCCGACACGCCGTCCGCGAAGGCGGCGCGGCACGCGGCGATGGTGGCGCCGGTGGAACGGCGCGAGCGCTCGACCATCGCCTCGCTCCAGGGGAAGCCGATCTCGCGCATGGCCTGCGGGCTCACACGGCCTTCGCTGACGGCGGCGATCCATTCGGGCGTGTGGGCCAGCGCCAGCTCGTCGTCGGTGGCGCGCGGGGCCGGGTCCATCTCGACAGCCGGCACCTGCTCTTGCAAGCGGTCGCGCAGCATCGCGTAGCGCGACATGGGAAAGCGGTGGCCCGGCGGCAAAGGCAGCACGAACTGCCCGGAATAGAAAGCACGCATGGCCGCATTCTGGCCGCGCAGACCGGTTTTAGAAGGCCGCTTCTAAATTGCTGCACAGCAGCAAAAAGCACTTGATCGCTGCGATCAGCTGCCTATACTTCAGGCCATGCTGCACCGCAACATGAACGACGAGGCGCAGCGCAACGTGAATCGACCACCCCATCATCCTTCCTGGAGATCTCAAATGGCCCTGACCGCTGACCAAATCCTCGCCGCTCAAAAAGCAAACCTCGAAACCCTGTTCGGCCTGACCACCAAGGCTTTCGAAGGCGTTGAAAAGCTGGTCGAACTGAACGTGACCGCTTCCAAGGCCGCCCTGACCGAAGCCCAGAGCACCGCTCAAGCTGCCCTGAACGTCAAGGACGCCCAAGAGCTGCTGACGCTGCAAGCCAGCCTGTTCCAGCCCCTGGCCGAAAAGACCGCTGCCTACAGCCGTCACCTGTACGACATCGCCCAAGGCACCAGCACCGAATTCTCGAAGGCTTTCGAAGCCAAGGCCGCTGAAGCCCAGCAAGCCTTCGTCGGCCTCGTCGACAGCGCTTCCAAGAACGCCCCCGCCGGTTCGGAAACCGCCGTCGCCGTGCTGAAGAGCGCCGTGGCTGCCGCCAACAACGCTTTCGAATCGGTCCAGAAGGCCGTCAAGCAAGCGTCGGACGTCGCCGAAGCCAACTTCAACGCCGTGTCGACCCAAGCCGTCGCCGCTGCCAAGACGGCCACCGCTTCGCGCAAGCGCTAAGCACCGACCACCACCAGTTGTCTCCTTGGGTCCTCACGGATCCAATTCAGGGCCTCATCTTCGGATGAGGCCTTTTTTTTAGCCCGGCGACGTCTTCGATAATGCGGGTCTCATTTCTGGAGACTCTCAATGCAAATCGACGGCAAGGTTTTTATCGTGACCGGTGGCGCTTCAGGCCTCGGCGAAGGCACGGCGCGCATGCTGGCCGCCAACGGCGCCAAGGTGGTCATCGCCGACATGCAGGCTGACAAGGGCGAAGCCGTTGCGAAGGAAATCGGCGGCGTGTTCGTCAAGTGCGACGTGAGCCAGGAAGCCGACGGCCAGGCCGTGGTGGCTGCCGCCGTCAAACTCGGCAAGCTGATGGGCCTGGTCAATTGCGCCGGCATCGCGCCGGCCGAGAAGACCGTGGGCAAGAACGGCCCGCACGCACTGGCCGTGTTCAGCAAGACCGTCACGGTCAACCTGATCGGCAGCTTCAACATGATCCGCCTGGCGGCCGACGCCATGGGCAAGAACGAGCCCGAAGCCACCGGCGAACGCGGCGTGCTGATTTCGACCGCCTCGGTCGCGGCCTACGACGGCCAGATCGGCCAGGCCGCCTACAGCGCCTCGAAGGGCGGCGTGGTCGGCATGACCCTGCCCATCGCCCGCGACCTGGCACGCAGCGGCATCCGCAACATGACCATCGCCCCCGGCATCTTCGGCACGCCCATGCTGTTTGGCATGCCGCAGGAAGTGCAGGACGCGCTGGCCGCCAGCGTGCCCTTCCCGTCGCGCCTGGGCACGCCCGACGATTACGCCAAGCTGGCCAAGCACATCATCGAGAACGACATGCTCAACGGCGAGGTGATTCGTCTGGACGGAGCGATTCGATTGGCCCCTCGCTGACCTCGGACGCCGGCAGCTTCGTGCTGCCGGTGCGGTCCAGGCGCTCGTAGTTCGCGATCACCTGGGCCCCGAGCAGCACCAGCATGGCGGCGATTTCCAGGCTCAGCAGCACCACGATCGCCGTGGTGAGCGAGCCGTAGACGATGTTCACCTGCGACAGCGTCGAGAAATACCAGATCAGCACGCGCCGCGTGGCCTCCCACAAGAGCGCCGCGGTCACGCCGCCCAGCAGCGCATGCCGCAGCGACATGCGCCCGGCCGGCATCACGAGATAGAGCGACGTCAGCATGAAGATCTCGCCGCCCAGCCCGAGCAGGTACAGCAGCACCCCCGAAATGCCCGACAGCGACCAGCTGCGCCCCAGCAGGTCGACGCTTTCCTGTCCCACGAGCTGCAGCGCGCCCGACACCAGCGTGACCAGCAGCAGCCCGGCGCAGAGGCTCAGGATGTAGAGGTACGGCATCGCCACCGACACGAGAAAGTGGCGCTTGTGATCGTCCTTGCGGTGGTGAAAGATCACCGCCATCGCGCTTTCGAGCACGCTGAACGCCAGCGAGCTGAAAAAAATCATCGTCACCAGCAGCACCGGCCCGAGCACCGAGCGGTGGTCCAGGAAGCTCGACAGCTCGGCCACGATCGCTTTCGACTGCCCCGGCAGCAGCCATTCGAGGTAGCGCCCGATGGTGCGCAGCAGCTCGCCCTGGTCGATCACGTGCGACAGCGCCATCACGCTCACGATCAGCAGTGGCACGATCGACAGCAGCGCGTAGTAGGCGACCGCCCCCGCCAACAGCAACCCCTGGTTGGCGCGGAAGTCCTTGAGCGCGCCCCAGACGAAGCGCAGCGGATGGCGCAGCAGCGGCGCGGCGTGTTGCAAAGGCAGGGGCGTCTTCATGCGTGATGTGGATTTGCGGCGGGGTTCAGTATGCCGCCCGTCGGCTTGCGTATGATTTGCCGCTCCCCGCAGCCATGACCATCCCCGCTTCATTCATCCAGGAACTCATCGCGCGCGCCGATGTGGTCGAAATCGTCGGCCGCTACGTCCAGCTCAAGAAGGCCGGCGCCAATTTCATGGGGCTATGCCCCTTCCACGGCGAGAAGTCGCCCTCGTTCTCGGTCAGCCCGACCAAGCAGTTCTATCACTGCTTCGGTTGCGGCGTGCACGGCAACGCCATCGGCTTCCTCATGGAACATGCGGGCATGGGCTTCGTCGAAGCCGTGCACGACCTGGCCGGCCAGTACGGCCTGGTCGTGCCCGAGGACGACGTCTCGCCCGCCGAACGCGCCCGCGCCGCCACCCAGCGCCAGAAGCAGGCCACGCTGACCGACGTGCTCGAGAAAGCCGGCGACGCCTACCGTAAGGCGCTGCGCCAGGCGCCCGGCGCCATCGACTACCTCAAGGGCCGCGGCGTGTCGGGCGAGGTCGCCAAGCAGTTCGGCATCGGCTATGCGCCGGCCGGCTGGCGCGCGCTGGCCAGCGTGTTTCCCGACTACGACGACCCGCTGCTCGCGGAGAGCGGGCTGGTGATCGTCAACAACGAGGAAGGCAAGCTCAGCGACGAGGAAGCCAAGCGCTACGACCGCTTCCGCGACCGCGTGATGTTCCCGATCCGCAACGTCAAGGGCGAGTGCATCGGCTTCGGCGGGCGCGTGCTCGGCGACGAAAAGCCCAAGTACCTGAACTCGCCCGAGACACCCGTCTTCAGCAAGGGTCGCGAGCTCTACGGCCTGTACGAAGCGCGCGCCGCCTTCCGCGACCGCGGCTACGCGCTCGTCACCGAGGGCTACATGGACGTGGTCGCGCTGGCCCAGCTCGGATTTCCGAACGCGGTGGCCACGCTCGGCACGGCCTGCACCACCGAGCACGTGCAGAAGCTCTTCCGCTTCACCGAATCGGTGGTGTTCAGCTTCGACGGCGACGCCGCTGGACGCCGCGCCGCACGCAAGGCGCTCGACGGCGCCCTGCCCTATGCCACCGACACGCGCAGCATCAAATTTTTGTTCCTGCCGGCCGAGCACGACCCCGACAGCTACATCCGCGCGCACGGCGCCGAGGCGTTCGCGGGCTTCGTGGCCGAGGCCACGCCGCTGTCGCGCTTCATGCTCGAGGCCGCCCGCGAAGGCTGCGACCTGAGTTCCGCCGAAGGCCGCGCCCACATGACGAGCAACGTGCGCCCGCTCTGGAGCGCCATGCCCGACGGCGCGCTCAAGCGGCAGTTACTGAGCGAGATCGCCACGCTGGTCCAACTCGACGCCGCGGCGCTGTCCGACCTGTGGGCCACCGCCGCGCCCGGCCCCCGCAAGGGTGCCGGTGCCCCGTCGCAGGCCCCGCAGCGCCACAGCGAACCCGACAGCTACGGCAACGACCCCGGCGACTACTACCCGGACATGCCGCCGGCGCAGGACTACGAACCGCCGCGCTACGAAAACGAGAGCAAGCCCAAGTTTCAGCCACGCAAGTTCACCAAGGGCAAGCGCTGGGGCGGCAAGTTCGAGGAGCCCATCGAGCCCCTGCGCGGACGCGGCAAGCCGCCGAGCCGGCCCGACGTGGCGGTGCGGCTGGTGCTGTCGAACATGGCGCAGTGGGAGGCGCTGTCGCACGAGCTGCACGTGATGCTGTGCGACCTGCCGGGCGAGCACGGCGCCCTCTTCACCTGGCTCGACAGCCAGCTGCACGAGCACGGCGTGCAGCCCTGGGCGGCGCTGCGCGAAGGCCTGCGCGGGCTCGATTTCGCGCCGCTGGCCGAACGCCTCATGAGTGTTTCGGAGGCCGGGCCGGTGCCCGAAGGCGAGGAAGAACAACACCTGGCCGATGCCGCCAAGGAGCTGGCGAGCGTGCTCGACTTCATGCTCGACGACCGCCTGAAAGCCCAGCAGAGCGAGGCCATCGCGTCGGTCGGAAAAGACCCGAAAGCCCTGGAACGCTACAAAGCACTGGAAGCCCGCCGGCTCGAATTGCGAGACCGCATTCGCGCGTCTGGGACAGATACTGCTTGAAATTTGCGCAACAGGCTATAATGTAGGGCTTCGCAACTGGCGAAATTAGGCAAGAGCGACAGCAGCACCTCCGGGCCGACCCCTAGCGCAATGCACTCCAACGGTAAATTCCGGCGGAAAGGGTCAATAACCGCAAGGACTGCATACCAAATGTTCGCCCGACATCTTGCCTGATGAGGACTTAGTCCTCATTTCCCAATTGTTCTGTCCGTGCCTGTGCACGGGCCTGGTGGTGCTGTCCGCGTGATGGCGCGCCTGTGATCCCGCTTGTCTTTTCTTGTCGTAACGAGGTCGTATGCCCAGTTCAAAGAAGCCTGCTCCTTCACTTGCAAAAAGCGTCAAAAGCGTCGCCACCAAGCCCGCAGCAGAGAAACCGTTGAAAGCCGGTGCCAAACCGGCAACCAAGACGGCTGCCGCCGCGTCCAAAACGGCAGCCGCAACGAAAGTGAAACCCGTGCCCACGAAATCGACCTCTCTCGACGATCCCAAGAAAGCCGCAGCCACTGCCACGGCTGCCCCCGCTGCCAAGAAAGTTGGCCGTCCGCCCAAGGCCGCCGGCGCTGCAGCTGCGCCCGCCACCGGCGCCAAGCGCGGGCGCAAGCCCAAGGCCGCCAAGGAAGCCGGCGAGAGCGACATCGACCTGTCGGACATCGAGGAAGACCTGGCCGGTGACGAGCCCGCGGTCGTCGCGACCACCGAAGAGAAGGTCAAGCCGCTGCGCATGAAGATCAGCAAGGCGAAGGAACGCGCCTTGATGAAGGAGTTCGGCCTCGACGAGACCGTGCTCTCCGAAGAAGACCTGGCCAAGCGCCGCTCGCGCCTGAAGACCCTGATCACGCTGGGCAAGACCCGCGGCTACCTCACGCACGGCGAAATCTCCGACCACCTGCCCGACAAGCTGGTCGACGCCGAGACCATGGAAGTCGTGGTCACCATGCTCAACGACATGGGCGTGGCGGTGTACGAGCAGACGCCCGACGCCGAAACCCTGCTGCTGAACAACACCGCGCCCACCGCCACCACGGTGGAAGAAGCCGAAGAAGAAGCCGAAGCGGCGCTCTCCACGGTGGACAGCGAATTCGGCCGCACGACCGACCCCGTTCGCATGTACATGCGCGAAATGGGCACGGTCGAGCTGCTGACGCGCGAAGGCGAAATCGAAATCGCCAAGCGCATCGAAGGCGGCCTGATGGCCATGATGGAAGCCATTTCGGCCTCCCCCGCCACCATCGCCGCGATCCTCGAGATGGCCGCGACCATCCGTGAAGGCAAGGTCGTCATCTCGACCATCGTCGACGGCTTCTCGAACCCCAACGAGGCCGACGACTACGTAGCCGAAGAAGACTTCGACGAATTCGACGAAGAGGACGACGACGACGGCAAGGGCGGCTCCAAGGCCCTGACCAAGAAGCTCGAAGAGCTCAAGAACGAAGCCCTCGCGCGCTTCGACCGCATTGCCGAGATGTTCGAGAAGATCCACAAGATCTACGAGAAGGAAGGCTACGGCACGCCGGCGTACACCAAGGCCCAGCAGGCCGTGTCCGACGAGCTCATGACCATCCGCTTCACGGCCAAGACCATCGAGAAGCTGTGCGACCTGGTGCGCACGCAGGTGGACGACGTGCGCAAGAAGGAACGCGAACTGCGCCGCATCATCGTGGACAAGTGCGGCTTCCCGCAGGACGAGTTCATCCGCGACTTCAGCGGCTTCGACAAGAACGGCAACCGCATCGCCTCGAACCTGCTCAACCTCAAGTGGGTCGAGAAGCAGGCCGCCGCCGGCAAGCCCTGGAGCGCCGTGCTCGCGCGCAACATCCCGCCGGTGCAGGAACTGCAGCAAAAACTCACCGACATCCAGTCGCGTGTGGTGGTGCCGCTGACCGAGCTCAAGGACATCAACAAGCGCATGAACGAGGGCGAATCGTCCTCGCGCGATGCCAAGAAGGAAATGATCGAGGCCAACCTGCGCCTCGTGATCTCCATCGCCAAGAAGTACACCAACCGCGGCCTGCAGTTCCTGGACCTGATCCAGGAAGGCAACATCGGCCTGATGAAGGCGGTCGACAAGTTCGAATACCGTCGCGGCTACAAGTTCTCGACGTACGCCACGTGGTGGATCCGCCAGGCGATCACCCGGTCTATCGCGGATCAAGCTCGAACCATCCGCATCCCGGTGCACATGATCGAGACGATCAACAAGATGAACCGCATCTCGCGCCAGCACTTGCAGGAGTTCGGCTTCGAGCCCGACGCCGGCATCCTGGCCGCCAAGATGGAGATCCCGGAAGACAAGATCCGCAAGATCATGAAGATCGCGAAAGAGCCGATCTCGATGGAAACCCCCATCGGCGACGACGACGATTCGCACCTGGGCGACTTCATCGAGGACAGCAGCAACACGGCCCCCATCGAGGCCGCCATGCAAGCCGGCCTGCGCGACGTGGTCAAGGACATCCTCGACTCGCTCACCCCGCGCGAAGCCAAGGTGCTGCGCATGCGTTTCGGCATCGAAATGTCCACCGACCACACGCTGGAAGAAGTCGGCAAGCAGTTCGACGTGACCCGCGAGCGCATCCGCCAGATCGAAGCCAAGGCGCTGCGCAAGCTGAAGCACCCGTCGCGTTCCGACAAGCTGCGCAGCTTCATCGACACCCTGTAATCCAGGTTCGCTGAAGCCCAAGCGCCCGCCTTGCCCCTCACCCGGGCGGCGGGCGTTCTCGTTTTTTCCACCGCCATACACAACAAGTACAACGGAGCCGTCTTTCCATGAATCCCGACGCAGACAAACTCTGGCAGGCCCCGCGCTGGGCGCTTGCCGTGCTGCTCGCCGTACTGGGCATGCTCGGGCCCTTCTCCATCGACACCTACATCCCGGCCTTCTCGGGCATTGCGAAATCGATCGGCGCGACGCCGGCCGAGATGCAGCAGACGCTGTCGGCCTACCTGTTCGGCTTTGCGTTCATGAACCTGTTCCACGGCGCGCTGTCGGACAGCTTCGGGCGCCGGCCCGTGGTGCTGTGGGGGCTGGCCGTGTTCACGCTCGCCTCGCTGGGCTGCGCGCTGTCGCAGAACATCACGCAGCTGGTGTTGTTCCGCGGGCTGCAGGGCCTGTCGACCGGCGCCGGCATCGTGGTGTCGCGCGCCGTCATCCGCGACATGTTCCCGCCGGCCGAGGCGCAGCGCGTGATGAGCCAGGTGACGATCTACTTCGGCGTGGCACCGGCCATCGCGCCCATCGTGGGCGGCTTCCTGTTCGTGCATGCGGGCTGGCACTCGATCTTCTGGTTCCTCGTGGCCGTGGGCGTCGTGCTGTTCGTCGCCAATTACAAGCTGCTGCCCGAGACGCTGCACAAGGACCATCGCCAGCCCTTCCAGGTCCGCCACCTGATGCGCGGCTACCGCGACCTGTGCTCCGACCCGCGCTTTCTGCTGCTGGCCTTTGCGAGCGGCGTGCCGTTCAACGGCATGTTCCTCTACGTGCTGGCCGCGCCCGCGTTCCTGGGTGACCACCTCGCGCTGCAGCCGCAACAGTTCTTCTGGTTCTTCCTGCTGACCATCGGCGGCATCATGCTCGGCGCGCGCGCCAGCGGCCGCATGGCCGGCAAGGTGGCGCCCAAGCGGCAGATTCGCGACGGCTTCCTGATCATGATGGTCACCTCGGTGGTCAACGTGGTGGCCAACATCTTCTTCGTGCCGCACGTGGCGTGGGCCGTGTGGCCGCTCGCGGTGTTCGCCTTCGGCTGGGCGCTGATGGTGCCGGTGGTCACGCTGCTGGTGCTCGACCTGCACCCTGAACGCCGCGGCATGGCCTCGTCGCTGCAGGCCGTGATCGGCTCCACCGCCAACGGCGTGGTGGCCGGCGCCATCGCGCCGCTGGTGATGCACTCCACGCTGGCACTGGCGCTGACCTCGGCGCTGATGCTCGTCATCGGGCTGGTCGCCTGGGTCTGGCTGCACGACCGCTGGCCCGAGATCGGGCGCCGGGTGGCTCACGAAGAAGCCTGAGGGGGACGTGGGGATGCGATTCGCCGCACTGTGGACCTATCTGCGCGCCTGGCTCCCGGGCCCTTCCAACGTCAACGCGCGCGAGCGCCTGCGCGCCGCGGGCGGCGCAGGCATCGGGCTGCTGATCACCGGCCTGCTGTGCCGCTGGCTGGCCGTTCCGCTGGAGCATGCCGTGTGGCTGGTCGCGCCGATGGGCGCCACCGCCGTGCTCGTGTTCGCCGTGCCCGCCAGTCCGCTGGCCCAGCCCTGGTCGGTGATCGGCGGCAACACGCTGTCGACGCTCGTGGGCATCGCCTGTGCGAGCTGGATTCCTGACACCGCCGTGGCCGCTGCCGCGGCCGTGGCGCTCGCCATCGGTCTGATGTTCTTCACGCGCTGCCTGCACCCGCCCGGCGGCGCGGCAGCGCTGCTGGCGGTGCTCACGCACACCACCGACTTCTCTGCGGCGCTGTTTCCGGTGCTCGTGAACTCGGTGCTGCTGGTGCTGGCCGGCGTGGCCTACAACACGCTCACGGGGCGGCGCTATCCGCACGTGCAGGTGGCACGCCCGCCCTCGCCCGACGCGCGCTTCAGCCAGGCCGACATCGACGCCGTGCTGGCACGCTACAACCAGGTGCTCGACATCAGCCGCGACGACCTCGAATCGCTCATTCAGCAGACCGAGCTCGAGTCGTACAAGCGCCGCCTGGGCACGCTGCACTGCGCCGACATCATGTCGCGCACGCCGATCTCGGTGGAGTTCGGCACGCCGCTGCAAGAGGCCTGGACGCTCATGCACCAGCACCGCATCAAGGCCCTCCCGGTGACCGACCGCACGCGCCGCGTGGTCGGCATCGTCACGCAGGCCGACTTCTTTCGCCAGCTCGACCTGCAGCACCACGACGGCATCGCCGGCCGGTTGCGCGACCTGATTCGCGCCACGCGCACGGTGATCTCGAACAAGCCCGAAGTGGTCGGCCAGATCATGACGCGCCAGGTGCGCGTGGCCAGCGCCGACCGGCCCGTGGTCGAGCTGGTGCCGCTGTTCTCGGAGGGCGGGCATCACCACATTCCGATCATCGACAGCGAGAAGCGACTGACGGGGATGATCACGCAGTCGGATTTCGTGCGGGCGCTGTACCGCGCGGTGAGCCCGGCGTAGGCCTCACGGGCATTTCTCCCTCCCCTTCCGGGGGAGGGTCGGGGTGGGGGCACGACGGCTTCCATGACCATGCGGCGCCTCATCGAAGGCCGCGCGCCCCCATCCCAGCCTTCCCCCGGGAGGGGAAGGAGCAAGACCTCCGGACCTTCACTCGCCCGTGTTTCTCCCTCCCCCTCTGGGGGAGGGGCGGGGTGGGGGCACGACGGCTTCCAAGACAACGCGGTGCTTCATCGAAGGGCGCTTGCCCCCATCCCAGCCTTCCCCCGGGAGGGGAAGGGGCAAGACCTTCATTCCAAAACCACGTTCGCCTTCTTCACCAGCGCCGCGTAGCGCGCAGCCTCGCTGCGGAAGTAGCTCGCAGCCTCTTCGGGCGACGTGGGCTTGATGACGTTGCCCTGCTTGTCCATCGCCTCGCGCACCTCGGCGCTGGTGTAGGCGGCCGCCACCGCGTCGTGCGCGCGCTTGATGTCGGCGGCCTGCATCTTCGGCGGACCGATCACCGCGAACCAGCCTTCGACGGCGTAGTTCGGCAGGCCTTGTTCTGCGATCGTGGGGATGTCCGGCGCGGCCGGCGAGCGTGCGGGTCCGCACACGCCGATGGCGCGCAGCGCGCCGCTCCTGATGTGCTGCTGCACGGCCGGCAGCGCGATCACGCCGATCTCGACCTGTCCCGCCATCATGTCGGTCACCATCGGGCCCGTGCCCTTGTACGGAATGTGCCGCGCCTTCACGCCGGCTTCGTCCATGAACATCTCGCCGGCCAGATGGATGATGGTGCCGTTGCCCGACGAGGCGTAGTTGTAGCCGTCGGGCTTCGCGCGCAGCAGCGCCACGAGCTCCTTCACGTTCTTCGCGGGCAGCTTGGGGTTGACCATCAGCACCAGCGGCGTGGCGCCGACCACGCTGATGGGTGTGATGTCGTTGATCGCGTCGAACGGCATCTTCTTGAACACGCTCGGGTTGATCACATGGTTGTTCGACACCATGCCCAGCGTGAGCCCGTCGGGCGGCGCCTTCACGATGGCCGACGTGCCGGTGATGCCACCCGCGCCCGGCAGGTTCTCGATCACCACCGGCTGGCCGAAGGCCTTGCCCAACGCCACCGAGGCAGCGCGTGCGATGTTGTCCACACCCGAGCCCGCGCTGATCGGCAGGATGAAGCGGATCGGTTTGTCGGAGCCCTGCGCGAGCGCGGGGCATGCGGCAAGCGCCGCGGCGCTGGCGCCCAGGCCCAGCATCGCGCGGCGATTCATCGGAAAAAAGTTCGGGGTCATGGTCTTGTCTCTCGTCTTGTTGTGATGAAGCAATCAGGCGATGGCCGCGTCGGCATGCATCGCATCCACCTGCGCGCCGGCATAGCCGAGTTCGGCCAGCAGCTCACGCGTGTGTTCGCCCAGCGTCGGTGGATGCAGCCGCACGCCCAGCCGCTCGCCGCCGAGCGTGATCGGGAACAGCGTGGTCTGCGCCATTTCGCCGGCGCGCTCGCCGTCGGGCAGGCGGATGTCCGCCAGGCCGCCCGTGGCGTTCAGGTGCGGGTCGGCGTACAGGTCTTCGGGCCGCGTGATCGGCGCGAACGGCAGGCCGCGCGCCTCGAAGATCGCCGACAACTCGGCGGCTGATCGGTCGGCCAGGCGGGTGCGCAATTCGGCCAGCAAGGTGGGACGCAAGCGCACGCGGTCGTTGTTGGTCTGCAAGGTGGCGTCGGCCTTCAGGTCGTCGAAGCCCAGCGCATCGCAGAAGGTCTTCCATTGCGCATCGCTCACCGCCGCCAGGAAGATCTGCTCGCCGTCCTTCACGGTGAACACGTCGTACAGCGCCCAGGCCGAGATGCGCTCGGGCATCGGCGCGGCCGCCTGCCCCGTGATCGCGTACTGCAGCATGTGCTGGCCGACCAGGAACACGTTGTTCTCGAACAGTGCCGACTGCACCTCCTGGCCCTGGCCGGTTTCCGCGCGCTGCATCAGCGCGGCGATCGCGCCGATGGCGCCGAACATGCCGCCCATGATGTCGTTCACGCTCGTGCCCGCGCGCAGCGGATCGCCGGGGCGGCCCGTCATGTAGGCGAGCCCGCCCATCATCTGCACGACCTCGTCGAGCGCGGTGCGATGTTCGTAGGGGCCGGGCAAAAAGCCCGTGTGGTTCACGTACACAAGCCGCGGATTGAGCTTGCCCAGCGCGGCGTAGCCCAGGCTGTACTTGTCCATCGTGCCGGGCCGGAAGTTCTGCGCCACCACGTCGGCCGTGGCGCACAGGCGCAGCGCGGCTTCGAGCCCCTGCGGATTGCGCAGGTCGAGCGCGATGCTCTTCTTGTTGCGGTTGAACATCGGGAAGAAGCCCGCGCCCGCGCCCAGCAGGTGCCGCGTGCGGTCGCCCTCGATCGGCTCGACCTTGATGACTTCGGCGCCCAGGTCGGCCAGCACCATGCCGCAGGTCGGCCCCATGACCATGTGCGTGAACTCGACCACGCGGATGCCCGCGAGTGGCAGGCGCTTTGCTTCGGTGCTCATGCCGCGACGCCTCCCGACAGTGCGAAGGTCTTCGGAAAACCCGCGCGCCAGACCGTGCCCTGCAGCGTCTCGCCATCGAGCCAGCCGGCCACGCGTTGTCTCAGGTCGAGCAGTTTCGGCAGGTCGACGCCGGTGGCGACGCCCATGCTCTCGAGCATGAAGACGAGGTCTTCGGTGTCGACATTGCCGCTCGCGCCCGGCGCATGCGGACAACCGCCGATGCCGGCGAGGCACGCATCGAAGCGCGTGACGCCGACCTCCAATGCCGCGTAGACATTCGCAAGCCCCAGCCCGCGCGTGTCGTGGAAATGGCCGCACCACAGGCGGTCGCCCGCAATGCGCAGCGCGCGCTCGAACAGGCTGCGCACCATGGCCGGATCGGCGTAACCCACCGTGTCGGCCAGGCTCACGCGGTCGGCGCCGGCATCGAGCAATGCCTGCATCAGCCGAAGCACTTCGTCGGGGTCGACATGGCCCTGGATCGTGCAGCCGAACGCGGTCCCCACGCCGCCGTCGATCAGCGTCTTCGAGCCCGCCGCATCGCGCGCGGCGCGCATGCGGCCGACCTCGGCCACCACCTCGTCGGGCGTCTTGCGCAGGTTGGCGAGGCTGTGCGCGTGGCTGGCCGACAGCGGCACCATCATCAGGTCGGCCTCGCCGGCGATGGCACGCTCCGCGCCCTTGAGGTTGGGCACGAGCACCGAAGCGAACAGGCCCGGCAGCGTCTTCGCATACGCCAGCAATTCGGCCGTGTCGGCCAGCTGCGGCAGCAGGTGCGCCGGCACGAACGAACCGACCTCGATCTCGCGCTGGCCGGCCGCGTGCGCGTCGTGAATCCATTCGAGCTTGTGCGCCGTGGGCAGCACGCGGGCGATGCTTTGCAGCCCGTCGCGCAGGCCCACTTCGCGAACGACCGCGCGCGGCGGCAGGAAGGCGTGAATCAAGTTTTTGTCTCCGTCGTGAGGGAATGGCGCCCATCGTAGAAGTTCCGATTCAGTCCTGAAGGTATATTTTGGAAGCCATTCGCTTCCAAACTGGAACTTCATGAGAGACCTCGACCTGACCACCCTGCGCCTGTTCGTCGCCGTCTGCGAGAGCCGCAGCATCGCGCGCGCGGGCGAGCAAGCGAACATCGTCGGCTCGGCGATCAGCAAGCGCCTCGCGCAGCTCGAAGACACCGTCGGCACGCCGCTGCTGCTGCGCAAGCGCCGCGGCGTGGTGCCGACGCCGGCCGGCGAAACGCTGCTCGAACACGCGCGCGCCATGCTCGGCAGCGCGACCCGCATCGAGCGCGACATGGCCGCGTATGCGGGCGGCGCGCGCGGGCATGTGCGCATCCTGGCCTCGGCCTCGGTCATGGCCGAATCGCTGGCCGAGGACGTGGCCGGCTTTCTGCAAGACCCGGCGCACCGCAACATCCGCGTCGACATGGAAGAGCGCGTGAGCCCCGAGATCGTGCGCGGCATCCGCGACGGCGTCGCCTCTATCGGCCTGTGCTGGGACGCGGCCGATCTCGACGGGCTGGAGCGGCGCGACTACCGCTCGGACCACCTCGCGATCGTCGCGCACCCGTCGCACCCCGTGGCGCGCCATGACGCAGTGCGCTTCGAGCAGGTGCTCGACCACGAGTTCGTCGGCATGCCCGCACTGAGCGCCGTGCAGCTGATGCTCGCGCGCGAGGCGGCCGTGGCCGGCAAGCCGCTCGTGTACCGCGTGCTGGTGTCCAACTTCGACGCGGCGCTGCGCGTGGTGCGCGCGGGGCTGGCCATCAGCGTGGTGCCGGCGGAAGTCGCCCGGCCCTTCACCGAGGCCTTCGGGCTGCGGCTGATGCCGCTCACGGACGACTGGGCGCGCCGGCGTTTCGCGATCTGCTTTCGCAGCGAGGCAACGCTGTCGCCCTCGGCGCAGCTGCTGGTCGCGCACCTCGAGCGGTGCGCGACGGACCGCTCGGAAGGCCCCTGATTCGTCCGATAACCGAAACGATCCATTGTTTCGGGGGCGGTTTTTGTTTCGTTTCGCGCAACCTAACATCCGGTCTGTTCACGCTGTCACCCATCCAACCCACCGACCGAAAGACACCGCCATGTACCGCAGAACCCTCGTTGCCGCCGCCGCCCTGTCCGCCGCATTTGCTCTCGCGCCGCTCGCCGCCCAGGCTGCCCAGCCGCTGAAGATCGACGTCTACAACCCCGGCACGAAGTCGATGTTCCCCGTGTCGTCGGTGCTGGTCGCCGGCGCCACCGATGCCGTGCTGGTCGACGCCCAGTTCCAGCGCAACGACGCGCAGGCGCTGGTGCAGAAGATCAAGGACAGCGGCAAGAAGCTGACCACGGTCTACATCAGCCACAGCGACCCCGACTACTACTTCGGCCTCGACGTGATCCACGCCGCGTTCCCCGACGCGAAGATCGTCGCCACGCCGCAGACCGTGGCCGCCATCCAGGCCTCGAAGGACGGCAAGCTCGCGCACTGGGGCCCGATCCTCAAGGACAACGCGCCCCAGGCGCTGGTCGTGCCCGAGCCGCTGGCCGGCAACAGCCTCACGCTCGAAGGCAAGAAGATCCAGGTCGTCGGCCTCGACGACTCCACGCCCGCGCGCACCTTCGCGTGGATTCCCTCGCTGAAGGCGGTGGTCGGCGGCATTCCGGTGTCGGCCAACATCCACGTCTGGGTGGCCGACACGCAAACCGTGCAGTCGCGCCGCGACTGGCTCAAGACCCTCGACCGCATCGCCGCGCTGCACCCCAAGACCGTGGTGCCCGGCCACTACCTGCCCAACGCCGACGGCTCGGCGCCCTACACCGTGGCTTCGGTGAAGTTCACGCGCGACTACCTCGAGGCCTTCGAGACCGAAGCCACCAAGGCCAAGGACTCGGCCGCACTCATCGCCGCCATGAAGCAGCGCTACCCGAAGCTCGAAGACGCCTCGTCGCTCGAACTCGGCGCCAAGGTCATCAAGGGAGAAATGAAGTGGCCGCAATGAACGCGAACAGCAACAACAACGGCGACACCGCCACCCTGCACTACATCTTCGATCCGCTGTGCGGCTGGTGCTACGCCGCCGCGCCACTGGTCGAGGCGGCGCGCACCGTGCCGGGCCTGCGCGTCGCGTTCCACGGCGGCGGCATGATGACCGGCGCCAACCGCCGCCCCATCACGCCGCAGTGGCGCGACTACGTGATCCCGCACGACAAGCGCATCGCCGAGCTCACGGGCCAGCCCTTCGGCGAGGCCTACTTCGAAGGCCTGCTGCGCGACACCGGCGCGGTGATGGACTCCGCCCCACCGATCACCGCCATCCTCGCCGCCGAATCGCTGCGCGCGGGCGGCGGGCTCGACATGGCGCACCGCGTGCAGCAGGCGCACTACGTCGACGGCCAGCGCATCGCTGAAGCCGGCGTGCTCGCCGCGCTGGCGGCCGAACTCGGCTTCGACGCCGAGGCTTTCGCCACCGCCGTCGAGCAGCACACGGGCGACGCCACCACGCAGCACATCGCCGCGAGCCGCGACCTGCTGCAGCGCGCGGGCGGCCAGGGCTTCCCGACCTTCGTGCTCGCGCAGGCGGATGGCAGCACGGGGCGCATCGACATCGGGCCGTGGCTCGGGCGTGCGGACGACTGGAAGGCGCAGCTCGCCACTTTCGTCGCGCCGGCGCCATCTGCAACCGCCTCGGAAGCCTGCGGCCCCGACGGCTGCGCGATCTAGGCGACCTTCTCCAGGAACACCAGCCGGATCGGCGCGTCCAGCAGTTCGTCGAAACGCTTCTCGAAAGCCTGGAAGTACGGCGTGGCGAAGTGCGCGTCCAGCGCGGCCTGGTCCTGGAACGACTCGCGCATGTAGAAGCTGCCGGGCTCATCGCGGAGTTCGAACAAGGTGTAGTCGAGGCAACCGGGCTCCTGCCGCGTGGGCGCCACCAGCGCGCTCAAGGCGTCGCGCAGCGCCTCGCGCTGGCCGGTCCTGGCTTTCAATACGGCGATGCTGATGAGGGGCGTGGTGCTCATGGGTCGGTGCGCTGCGTATGGCAAGAAGTTTTGTGGCCTGCAGTCTGCGATGACACCCGCGCATGAAAAAGCCCCCGCGCCCGGAAACTCTTTCAATCGCCTCTTGAAGATCGCTGCTCACAGGGTGCGGCCATCGCACCATGGCCCGCTGCTACCTGGCCACACCCAGCAGCCGATCCAGCACTTCCGGCTGCGCACGCAGCGCCGCCGCCGTGTCGGTGTGCACGATGGTCCCGTGGTCGAGCACCACGGCGTGGTCGGAAATCGCGAGGATCGCCTGCGGGTGCTGCTCCACGATGATCGCGGCGAGCCCCTCGTCCTGCGTGATGCGGCGAATGGCGCGCAGCAGCTCTTCCACGATGATCGGCGCGAGCCCTTCGAGCGGCTCGTCGAGCAGCAGCAGCTTGGGGTTGAGCACCAGCGCGCGGCCCACGGCCAGCATCTGTTGCTCGCCGCCCGAGAGCTGCGTGCCGAGGTTGGTCTTGCGCTCGGCCAGGCGCGGGAACATCTCGTACACGCGCTGCGGGTTCCACTTGCCCGGCCGCTCCACCGCCGTGAGGTTCTCGTGCACGGTGAGCGACTTGAAGATGTTGCGCTCCTGCGGCACCCAGCCGATGCCCGCTGCCGCGCGCTGGTGCGGCTGCAGCTTGTGCAGCGCCGTCTGCCCGCCGAGCGCGATGGTGCCGCCGTGCTGGCGCGTGGCGCCGGCCAGCGTGTTGATGAGCGTGGTCTTGCCCGTGCCGTTGCGGCCCAGCAGCGCGAGCGTCTGGCCCTCGCCGAGCGTGAAGGCCACGTCGTGCAGCACCACGGCCTCGCCGTAGCCGGCACTCAGGTTCTCGATGCGCAGCAGTTCAGACATGGGCACCCTCCTTCACGTCTGTTCCGTGGCCCAGGTAGACCTCTTTCACTTTCGGATCATTGGCGATGGTCTCGGGGTCGCCCTCGGTCAGCAGTGCGCCGTTGACGAGCACCGTCATGCGGTCGGCAAAGCTGAACACCAGGTCCATGTCGTGCTCGATGAGCAGCACCGACACATCGGACGGCAGCGCGGCCACGGTCTGCAGCAGTTCTTCGCGCTCGCCGGCGGGCACGCCGGCCACGGGTTCGTCGAGCAGCAGCACGCGCGGCTCGCAGGCCAGCGCGATCGCGATCTCCAGCAGGCGGCGCTTGCCGTAGGCCATGAACTTGGTCTGCTGCTGCGCCACGTCGGCGAGGTGGAACTGCTCCAGCAGCTGTCCGGCCCGCTCGGCGATGCGCTTGTCCGCACCCAGCGGGCGCCACCATTGCGCGGCGATGCCCTTCTGTTGCGACACCACGAGCGCCAGCGTTTCCAGCGGCGTCATCGAGTCGAACAGCTGGTTGATCTGGAAGGTGCGCACCAGCCCGCGCGCCACGCGCTTGTGCGGCGCGAGCGTGGTGATGTCTTCGCCGAGCAGCGAGATGCGGCCTTCGGTCGGCGTGAGCACGCCCGTCAGCAGATTGATCAGCGTGGTCTTGCCGGCGCCGTTCGGTCCGATGAGCGCGTGCCGCGCGCCACGCTTCAGTTCCATCGTGACGTTGTTCGTGGCGGTGATGCCGCCGAAGCGCATCACGAGGCCTTGGGTCGAGAGCACGGTATCGCTCATGCGGCACCGCCTTTCTTCTTACCCAGACCGAACCACGTCCACGGCTTGAGCAGCCGATCGCGCCCCACGAGCACCAGCAGCACGAGGATCAGGCCGATCCAGAACATCCAGTACTGCGGCGTGACCGACGACAGCCAGTTCTGCAGCAGCTTGAAGACGATGGCACCGGTCACGCCGCCATAGAGCCAGCCGACGCCGCCGATGACCAGCATCAGCAGCACGTCGGCCGAGCGGTCGAAGGCCAGCACGTCGAGCGAGGCGAAGCCGGTGGTCTGCGCCAGCAGCGCGCCCGCCGCGCCCGCGATGCCGGCGGCCACGGTGTAGACCACGGCGAGCCGCGACACCACCGGGATGCCGATGGCCATGGCGCGCAGCCGGTTGTCGCGGATGGCCTTGAGCGTGGCGCCGAAGGGCGAGTGCACGATGCGGCGCATCACAAGGAACAGCACGAGCATCACGGCCAGCGAGTACCAGGCGGCCGTGCGGCCGTAGAGGTCGAACTCGAAGAGGCCGAGCACCGGCCCCATGACCACGCCCTGCAGGCCGTCGGCGCCGCCGGTGAGCCAGTCGAGCTTGTTGGCGAGTTCGAGCAGCAGCAGCGCGGTGCCCAGCGTGACCATGAGTCGCGTGAGGTCGCTGCCCCGCAAGATGGTCACGCTGGCCACGAGGCCCAGCACGGCCGACAGCACGGTGGCGAAGACGAGGCCCACGGTCGGGTCGGGCATGACGAGCTTGGCGAACAGTGCGGCGGCATACGCACCGAAGCCGAAGAAGGCCGCATGGCCAAGCGACACGATGCCGGTGTAGCCGAGGATCAGGTCGAGCGACATCGCGAACAGCGCGACGATGGCGATCTCGTTGACCAGCAGCGAGTGCGAAGGCATGGCCAGCGGCAGCGCGAAGGCCACGGCCCAGATCACGAACTCCCAGGGGCGCCAGCGCGCGGTGCGCAGCAGGGCCGATTCATAGGCAGGCGCGCTCATGTCAGCGGCCTCCTTTGCGCGTGAACAGGCCTTGCGGCCGCCACATGAGGATCAGGATCATGAGCAGGTAGACGGTGAACGCGCCCATCTTCGGAATGAAGTACTTGCCCGCCACGTCGGCAATGCCGAGCAGCAGCGCGGCGGCGAGCGGCCCGGTGATCGACGAGGTGCCGCCGACCGAGACCACGATGAGGAAATAGATCATGTACTTGAGCGGGAAGGTCGGGTCGAGCCCGAGGATTTCCGCGCCCAGTGCGCCGCCCAGCCCGGCCAGGCCCGAGCCCACGGCGAAGGTCATGAGGAACACGATGTTGACGTTGATGCCCAGGCCCGCTGCCACGCGCGGGTCGTCGACGGCGGCGCGCAGGCGGCTGCCGAAGCGGGTCTTCGAGAGAATGAGCTGCAGCACCACGGTGAGCACGGCGCACACGGCGATGATGAAGATGCGGTAGTGGCCCATGCCCAGCAGGAACGCACCGTCGCCGAATTCGCTGCGCCCGCGCAGCCACTCGGGCAGCTGCAGGTTCTGCTGCGACGAGCCGACGAAGTAGTCGACGGCCGCGACGGCCATGAACGCCAACCCGATGGAAAACAGCACCTGGTCCAGGTGCGGCTTGCCGTACATCGGCCGGTAGAGCGTGCGCTCCAGCAGCGCGCCGGCCAGCGCGACGACGATGAACGCGAGCGGCAGGCAGGCCAGGAACGGCACGCCGAACTTCTGCATCGCGAACACGGTGAGGTAGCCACCCGCCATGGCAAAGGCACCGTGCGCGAGGTTGATGAAGTTCATCAACCCGAGCGTCACGGCCAGTCCCACGGCGAGGACGAAGAGCAGCATGCCGTAGGCGATGCCGTCGAAAAGAATGGTCAGCATGTCGGTTGTCTGGGTCTGGTGCGTTCGTTCAGGATGCTGCTGTTCAGGGCGCGTGCCCAGGCCACCGGGTACTTCCCTCCGCGAATGTCCCCCGCTTCGCTCCTCCTTGATTTCGCTGCGGGAAGCACCCAGTGCCCTGAGCACAAGGCACGCTGTCGGTTCACAGCCGATCAACCAGTGCTCTGAACACGCTCACGTCGATGGGGTGCCTTGCGCAGCGAAATCAAGGAGGAGGGGCGCAGCCCCGGGGGACATTCGCGGAGCAAGGTTCCCCGTCGGCGGGAGCGTCGCCCTGAACGGCAGCGCTCCCACACGACGAAGCAAAAATTACTTCGCCTTGCCCGGGTCTTTCACACCCTTGATCACGTCGAACTCGACGTTGTAGAGCTGCCCGTCCTTCTTTTCAACCTTGCGCAGGTACACGTCCTGCACGATGTCGCGCGTCTGCGCATCGATCAGTACCTGGCCGCGCGGGCTCTCGAAGACCTGGCCCTTCATGGCGGCCAGCAGTGCTTCGCCGCCGCCCTGGCCCTTGGTGGTCTTGAGGGCTTCGTAGATCACGCGCATGCCGTCATAGCCGCCCACGGCCATGAAGTTGGGGCGCATCTTGGGGTTGGCTTTCTGGAAGGCCTCGACGAACTTCTTGTTGAGCGCCGAGGGGTGCGCGGCCGAGTAGTGGTGCGAGGTGACCACGCCCAGCGCGCCGTCGCCCATGTCGTTCAGCTGATCGTCGTCGGTCACGTCGCCGGTGGCGATCATCTTGATGCCGGCCTTGTCCATGCCGCGTTCCAGGAACTGCTTCATCACGGCCGCGCCCGCGCCCGAGGGCACGAAGACGAACAGCGCGTCGGGCTTGGCGTCGCGCACCTTCTGCAGGAACGGCGCGAAGTCGGGGTTGCGCAGCGGCACGCGCAGCTTCTCGATGACCTTGCCGCCGTTGAGCTGGAAACGCTCGCTGAAGAATTTCTCGGCGTCGTTGCCGGGGCCGTAGTCGGTGACCAGCGTGACCACCGACTTCACGCCGTTCTTCGGCGCCCAGTCGCCCATCACCACCGACACCTGCGGCAGCGTGAAGCTGCTTCGCACGATGTAGGGCGAGGCCTCGGTGATGCTCGAAGTGGCGGCGGCCATCACGACCTGCGGCGTCTTCGACTGCGTGGCCAGCGGCGCGGCGGCCAGCGCGGCCGGGGTGATGCCGAAGCCGGCGATCACGTTGACCTTCTCGTTGACGATGAGCTCCTGCGCCAGGCGCTTGGTCACGTCGGGCAGGCCGGTGTCGTCCTTCACGATCAGCTCGACCTTCTTGCCGGCCACGGTGTCGCCGTTCTGCGCCATGTACAGGCGCGCGGCGGCCTCGATCTGGCGGCCGGTGGAGGCCGACTGGCCCGTCATCGGCAGGATCAGGCCGATCTTGAACTTGTTGTCCTGGGCGCTGGCCACAGGCAGCGACAGCGCGGTGGCGAGCGCAATCGCCGAAAGGCCGGCGGTCTGGATGAGATGGCGTCTTTGCATGGAGTTTTCCTTTGAGGGACGGAACGCGAAACCGGGCGTATTTTGAACAATTCGCAACAATTGGCGGAGAAGGCAACCCCCTACCCACCCGCCGCACGGGACTTTGTTGCGCGATCAGTCGAATGGTTGCGCGATGATCGCGCAACCGATGTTTTCAGCAGTCGGGGCGGTAGGCGGAATCGAGCGTGAGCGTACCCACGGCGCGTGACACACAGGCGCAGATGCGCGTGGTCGCCTGCTTCTCGTGCGGGCTCAAAAACACGTCGCGGTGATCGACCTCGCCGTCGACCGCCAGCACGTCCATGGCGCACAGGCCGCACTCGCCGCGCTTGCAGTCCGACAGCGTCTGCACGCCGGCGGCATCGAGCGCGTCGAGCAGGGTGCAGTCGGCCGGCACGGTGATCGACAGGTCGTGACGCGGAATGCGCACGGTGAAGGCCTGCGTCGCGAGGCGCCCGCTGCTGCCGAAGGTTTCGAAGCGCAGGTCGGCGAGCGGCCGGCCGGCCGCGGCCCAGGCGCGCTTGACGGCTTCGAGCATCGGCACCGGGCCGCAGGTGTAGAGCTGGCCGCCGGGCGGCAGCGCGGCGATGGCGGCGTCGAAGTCGATCGGCGCGGCGCCTTCGTGCGCCTGCACGCCGGCTTCGCCCAATGCGTCGCGCAGGGTGTCGAGGTAGCCGAACTCGCCCGCATGGCGCGCGCCGTACAGCATCGACACCGGCACGCCGCGGCGTTGGGCCAGCGCGCCGAGGCGCTGCGCCATCAGCACCAGCGGCGTGATGCCGATGCCGCCCGCCACCAGCAGGTAGCCGGGCGCCGCGAGGTCGAGCGGAAAGTGGTTCTGCGGTGCGCTCACCTGCAGCCGGTCGCCCACGGCCAGCCGCCACATCGCGCGCGAGCCGCCACGGCCGTCGTCCAGCCGCTTGACGGCGATGCGCCAGCAGCTGCCGTCGCCCTCGCCCACCAGCGAGTAGGAGCGCGTCTGCACGCGACCCTGCTCGGTCATCACCTGCACCTGCAGGTGGGCGCCGGGCTCATGCGCGGCGACGAAGTCGGCGTCTGGGCGCAGCGTGAATTCGCGCACGGTGGGCGTGACGTCGCGCAGCGCCACCACCTGCGCCTGCATCCATTGAAGATCGCTTTTCATCGGGGGAACACCAGCAGGAAAAGAAAGAAGGAAGAAGGTCGTCGATCAGCCGCGACGGCGGATCAGTTGCACGCCCGGCAACGGGCGCTGCTCAGCGCTCGGCGTGCCGTGCAGCGCTTCGCGCAGGTTGCGCCGTGCGATGCGGCTGTGCTCGCGCATCAGCGCCTCGGCGCGCGAACCCTCGCCGGATTCGATGGCGTCGAGCACCTGCAGGTGCTGGTCTTGCGCAATCACGAGCATGTCGCGCGCGGCCGGCGAATTCGCCTGCACGATGACGAAGCCCGAGGGCGAAGCGAACGGCAGGTTGACCACGCGTTCGAGCTGCTGCGCGATGACGGGGCTGCCCGCCATCTCGCACAGCAGCGCGTGGAATTTTTCGTTGTGCGTCACGTAGCGCGAGAAGGCCGCGTCGTCGAGCGCGGGCTCGCGCAGCAGCTCGTCGATCCGCGTGAGGCAGGCGCGTGCCTCGCGCAGCACCACGGGCGCCGCGCCGCGCTCGGCCGCCAGCCGCGCCACCAGGCCTTCGAGCGTGCCGCGCAGCTCGATGGCGTCGGCCACGTCGCGTTCGGAAAAGGTGCGCACGGCATAGCCGCCGTTGGGCAGTGCTTCGAGCAAGCCTTCCTGCTCCAGCCGCATGAGCGCGCTGCGCACCGGCGTGCGCGACACGCCGAGCTGCTCGGAGATGGCGACCTCGGCAATGCGCGCGCCGCCAGGCAGCTCGCCCGCCAGAATCATTTCGCGCAGCCGCAGCTGCGCCTTCACGGCCTGCGAACTGCCGCTGTCGCCGGGCTCGGCGGAAGTCAGGGGGGCGACCTTCATCACGCCGCCTGCTTCTCTTCGACGGGGTGGATCGGGATCGCGGCGCGCGCGGGCCGCTCCTTCTCGATCATGCGGTCGATGAGGCGGCGCGCCCACATCGAGCCGGCGTCGATGTTGAGGTTGTAGAACTGGTGGTCGGGGTGCTCGTCGATGGCTTTCTGCTGCGCCTCGAGCACGATCTCGTCCTCCCGGAAGATGCCCGACACGCCCTCGCGCAGCTCGTGCGTGAGGCGCTGTTCGCCCAGGCAGTAGTTGCGTGCGAAGGCCCAGAAGTACAAGCAGGTCTTGTCGGTCTCGGGCGTGATCGTGTTGAGCACATAGCCGTTGACGCCCTTGCTGCGGTCGCCGGGGTTGCTGCCCGACGGCACGGCGCCGCTGCCCGCCTCGGCCACGCCGACGTCGATGTTCACGGTGCACGGGCCTTCGAAACGGATGATCTGCCAGCGGTCGACCTTGCCCGTGTAGCCGCGTGCATGGCGGATCTGGTTGCCCCAGAACGGCGGCGCGTCGATGTTTTCCATCCAGCGTGTGACGGTGGCCGAGCGGTCGCCGTGCGTGGCCACGAAGGGCGCCTCGGCCACCTCGCGGTTGCCGATCGACGAGCCGTGCACGAAGGTCTCGTGCGTGAGGTCCATGAGGTTGTCGACCACGAGTCGGTAGTCGCAGTTGACGCGGATCATCTTGCCGTCGCCGGCCCAGGCCGCGTCGTTGTTCCAGTGCATGTCGGGCACGAGCGCGGGGTCGGCCTTGGCCGGATCGCCGGGCCAGATCCACACGAAGCGGTGCTTCTCGACCACCGGAAAGCTGCGCACGCAGGCCGAAGGGTTCAGCGTTTCCTGGCTCGGCATGTGGGTGCAGCGGCCCTGGCTGTTGTAGACGAGGCCGTGGTAGCCGCAGACCAGCTCGTCGCCTTCGAGGCGGCCCAGCGACAGCGGCATCAGGCGGTGCCAGCAGGCGTCTTCGAGCGCGGCCACCTGGCCGTCGGTGCGGCGGAACATCACCAGCTTCTGGTTGCAGATCGTGCGGGGCAGCAGCGCGTGGCGCACTTCGACGTCGTAGGCGGCGGCATACCAAGCGTTGAGCGGAAAGGCGGTCGTGGGCGTCTTCATGAATACGCAATGTATACAGAACAGCGAGAAATTCCAGCGTGCAACCCATTATTCGAGGGTAAACACCGAGTTCAACGTATACAAACAAGCTTCGCGCGAAGGCGATAGGATTCCGCTCGTTCACAGTCACGACGGAGTTCATTCCATGTCCCAGCATGCCGCCCTGCCCGCCCGCTACGACCACGTGGGCAGCTTCCTGCGCCCCCAGTACCTGCTCGAAGCCCGCGAGCAGAAAGCCAAGGGCCAGATCACGCCCGAGCAACTGCGCGAGGTCGAAGACAAGGCCATCACCGAGATCGTCCGCTTCCAGGAAGACATCGGCCTGAAGAGCATCACCGACGGCGAGTTCCGCCGCACCTACTTCCACATCGACTTTCTCGACCAGCTCGGCGGCGTGAAGACCGACATCCCGGTCACCATCCGTCGCCCCGACGGCACCGAGGAACTGGCACCGCCCGCGATGCGCGTGCTCGACAAGGTGCGCCACGTGAAGGACATCCAGCTCGCCGACTTCCAGTACCTCAAGAGCCAGGTGTCGGCCGGCCGCACGCCGAAGGTGACGATCCCGTCGCCGACGATGCTGCACTTCCGCGGGGGCCGCGCCGGCATCAGCAAAGAGGCCTACCCCGAGCTCGACCCGACCTTCTACGACGACGTGGCCAAGGCCTACGGCGACGAGCTGCGCTCGCTGGCCGCCGCCGGCTGCACCTACGTGCAGATGGACGACACCAACCTCGCGTACCTGTGCGACGAGCACATGCGCGAAGCCGCCCGCAAGCGCGGGGACGACCCGAACGAATTGCCCCACCGCTATGCCGCATTCATCAACAAGGTGGTGGCGCAGAAGCCGCCGGGCATGCTGCTGGCCATGCACCTGTGCCGCGGCAACTTCAAGAGCACGCACGCCGCCGCCGGCAACTACGAGCCTGTGGCCGAGGCACTCCTGAAGGAGATGGACCTCGACGCCTACTTCATGGAGTACGACGACGCGCGCTCGGGCGACTTCAAGCCGCTGCGCTACCTGCCCAAGGGCAAGACGGTGGTGCTCGGCCTCGTGACCACCAAGTTCGGCGAGATGGAAGACAAGGACGAGCTCAAGCGCCGCATCGAGGACGCCGCCAAGTACGCGCCGCTCGAGCAGCTCGCGCTGTCGCCGCAGTGCGGCTTCTCCAGCACGGTGCATGGCAACAACATCGCCGTCGAAGCGCAGCGCAACAAGCTGCGCCTCGTGGTCGAAACCGCGCAGGAAGTCTGGGGCTCGACCTGACGCGCGCTTTCTGTTGAAGTCGGGGGCATGACGACGACGCAGATTTACTCCGGCCCCCTCAGCATGTTCGGCGCGAAGGTGCAGATCGCCGCGTACGAAAAAGGCATCACCTTCGAGCTCATCATGGTGCCGTTCACCACCGACGACGCCTACGAGCCCAAGCACCCCGAGGTGCTGCGCGTGAACCCGGTGAAGCAGCAGGTGCCGGTGCTGGTCGACAACGAGGTCGCGCTGTTCGATTCGACGCAGATCTTCGAGTACCTCGAAGACCGATATCCGCAGCCCGCGCTGTGGCCCGAGGGCATTGCCGACCGGGCCCGCGCGCGGCAGCTGGAGCAGAAGTCGGACGAGGTGTTCTTCCCGAACGTCATCAAGCTCTTCGGCCTGCAGGACGCGATGCAGAGCGCGCCCGCGGTCGCGGCCTGCGCCGCCTGCGCGCGCTTCTACGAAGAGATGGAGGGCCTGCTCGCCACGCGCGAGTTCCTGGCCGGCCCCTACTCCTTCGCCGACATCGCCTTCTACATGGCCCACGTGTTCGCCGACCGCAAGGGCGCCGGCATGACCGATGCCACGCCGCGCCTCGTGGCCTGGCGCGACCGCGTGGGCGCGCGGCCCGCGGTGCGCGCGGTGGTCGATCCGATGATGCGGTTCCTGGCGTCGCAAGGGCGCGGCGTGCCGGCCTTCCTTCAGCGCTGAGCGGGCACCGAGGCATCACCCGCCCCATGCCGGACACCGCCTTCGACTGGCTGCCCTCCCCTTCGCAGCATTTTCTTGCCGTCACTTTCGCGTTGCTGGTCTATGTGCTGACCACGCGCACGCGCCGCGAGCAGCGCGCCCCCACCACCGCCATCGCATGGGTCATGGGGCTGGTGCTGATGCCGTATGTGATCCTTCCGATGTACCTGCTGTTCGGCCAGCGCAAGCTGCGCCCGGCGGGTGCGCCGCGGCCGCCGCGTTCGCTGCCGCCGGGTCACTGGGCGGCCGACCTCATCGAGAGCTTCGGCCTGGCGCCGCCCGGTCGCTGCGCGATCCGCATGCACGCCGACGGCGAGGCCGCGCGCGAAGCGCTGTTCGAGGTGATCGACGGCGCGCGCGAGCGCATCGACGTGTGCACCTTCATCATTGGCGACGACGCGCTGGGCCACGCCGTGCTGGCGCGGCTCGCGCAGCGCGCACGCGACGGCCTCAAGGTGCGCGTGCTGCTAGACGGCTTCGGCGCGCTCTCGCTGCCGCGCCATCACTTCGACCGGCTGCGCGCGGCGGGCGGCGAGGTGGCGGTGTTCCGTCCCTTCTTCAGCCTGCGCCGCATCGGGCCGCGCAACCTGCGCAACCACCGCAAGCTCACCATTGCCGACGACTGCTGGCTGTGGTCGGGCGGGCGCAACCTCGCGGGCGAATACTTCACCGGCAACGACACGCACCCCGAAGCCTGGCACGACCTGTCGTTCGACCTGCGCGGCAGCGTGGCCGCCGCCGCCGCGCGCCAGTTCGACCACGACTGGAGCTCGGTGCGCGGGCGCAAGGCGCGCGCCATCACCGCCGACGACGTGCCTGCGGGCCCCGGCTGCGCGATGGCGCAGTTCCTGCCGAGCGGCCCCGACCAGACCGAAGACACGGCGCACGCGCTGCTCATCGACGCCTGCTTTCGCGCCGAGCACCGCCTGCTCGCCATCACGCCCTACTTCGTGCCCGGCGACGGCCTGCGCGACGCGCTGCGCCTCGCCGCGCGGCGCGGCGTGCAGGTGACCATCGCGATGCCCGCGCAATCGAACCACCGCCTCGCCGACTTCGTGCGCGCACGCGCCATGCGCGACCTCGCACGCGCGGGCGTGAGCTTTCGCATGCTGCCCTTCATGGCGCACGCCAAGGCCGTGGTGGTCGACGACGAACTCGCGATGTGCGGCTCGATCAACCTCGACCTGCGCAGCCTGCTGCTGAACCACGAAGCGGCCGTGGTGTTCTACGGCCGCAGCGACATCGAATGGTTCGCCGAGTGGATCGAGACCACCGCCTCGGCCGGCGAGCCCTACCGCGCGCGGCGCCCGGGGCTGCTGCGCGACGTGGCCGAAGGGCTGCTGCTGACGGTCGCGTTCCAGCTGTAGGTGCCTGGAGACGACGGCGCATCGCGCGCATCGGCTCAGCGCCGGTTCGTGAAGCTCGCGTTGCCCAGCCCGGTGCCGATGGTCAGCACGCCCCAGTGCCGCACGTCGCGCATGAAGGGCAGCTCGCTCAGGCCCTGCACCACCGCGTCGTTGTGCATGAGCACCAGCGTCGGGCCCGAGCCGATGATCGGCAGGCGCTGCCACAGCGCGGCCGGCAGGTGGAAGGCGCGGCTCTCCCAGTCGCCCGGCAGGTTCTGCGCACCCCGCGCGATCGAGCCGTCGGAGCGAATCAAGCCCGGGCAGCCGATGCCGATGAAGGGCGCGAGCCGGATCTTGCGGCGCTCGGCGTAGATCACCATGTCCTCGAGCATGTCGGCGATGCGCTCGACCATGTGGCTGCGGTTCGGCCCGTCGTCGGCGTGGCGCCACTTCTCGCGCCGAACCACCTTGGCGCGCGAGAAATCGGCTGCCTTGCGATGGCGCGTCTTCACGATGCCGCAGCGCACGTTGGTGCCGCCGATGTCCACCGCAAGAATGGCGTCGTGCCCCTTCAACAGCGCCCGCGGCGTCAGGTGCGCCCAGCCGATCAGCCCGCCGTCGTCGACATTGTGCGACAGCCGGCCCAGCTGCACGTGCACGCCCAGGTCTTCGAGCATCGCGCCCGCCTCCAGGATCGCGCGCTCGCCCACGTCGCTCTCGGGAAAACCGCCGCCGACCACGATGCGCTGCACCTTGCGCCACGAAGGCTGGCGCATGAAGCGCTGGATCACGAAGGCCAGCTCTTCCGCGAACTCCTCGATGGCACCCTGCATCACATCGGCGGCGGGCGTGGCCTTTTTTTGCTGCAGCGCGCGGTCGAGGTCCTTCTTGCTGAGGTCGCGCGAATGGGTCTTGCCCAGCGGGTCGCGGCCCGCCTTGCGGCGGCGCTTGCGCCAGCGCTCGAGCAGTTCGCGAAACGCCGTCTGGCTGGCCTGGTCGCCGACAAAGCCGTCCTTGTCGCGCAGCTGCAGGCTGTAGCCGTCCACACGCAGGCCGGGCAACTCGCGCAGGCCGTGGATGTCGGGACCGGGGAGCGCGTGCTTGGTTTTTTTCATGACGGTCACTATGGGCTGTTGCACGCCCGCGGCGCATCGGCCCCGCGCACCACGGCGTGTAGGAGACGGACGGGTACGGCTTGCGCGGCGATGCCGATACACTGACCCGGATGCACCTGCTTCGCAGCTTCTGGCGCGCCGCCCTGTGGCTTCCCGCGATGCTCTGGCTGGCTACCGCGCCCTCGGCGCAGGCCGCCGACGAGACCTTGCGCGTCGGCTCCAAGCGCTTCACCGAGTCGTACATCCTGGCCGAGGTGCTGGCGCAGACCGCCGCGCCGCACACCGCGTCGCCGCCCGTCATACGCCAGGGCCTGGGCAACACGGCCATCGTCTACGAAGCGCTGCGCTCCGGCGCCATCGACCTCTACGCCGAATACACCGGCACCATCGCGCTCGAAATTCTCAAGGGTTCGCCCGCCGGCACGCGCGAAGCGATGAACGCCGCGCTCGCACCGCTCGGCCTCGGCGTGGCGACTCCACTGGGCTTCAACGACGGCTACGCACTGGCTGTGCGCGCCGCCGATGCCGACAAGCTCGGGCTGCGCACGCTGAGCGACCTGGCCAGGCACCCCGAGCTGCGCGTCGGGCTGTCGAACGAATTCATCGGCCGCGCCGACGGATGGAAAGGCCTGGCGGCAAGCTACGGCTTCACGCAGACACCGACCGGGCTCGACCACGGCCTGGCCTACGACGCGCTGACCGCCAGGCAGATCGACGCCATCGACATCTACACCACCGACGCCAAGATCGACCACCTGGGCCTGCGCGTGCTGGAAGACGACAAGAAGTACTTCCCGCGCTACGACGCCGTGGTGCTCTACCGCCTCGACCTGCCGACGCGGCTGCCGAAGGCCTGGGCTGCGTTGCAGACGCTCGAAGGCACCATCGACGAGCACGCCATGATCGCGATGAACGCGCGCGCCGAACTGCAGGGCGTGCGCTTCGACACCATCGCGCGCGACTTCCTCGCCGGCGCCACCAAGGACGGCAAGACGCCGCCGAGCGCCGCGCGCGGCTTCACGGCCAAACTCTTCGGGCCCGACCTCTGGCCGCTCGCGCGCCAGCATCTGCTGCTGGTGGCGGTGTCGGTCGGCGTCGCCATCCTCATCGGCGTGCCGCTCGCGATCCTCGTGTTTCCGCACCTGCGGCTGCGCGCCGTGGTGCTCGGCTTTGCGAGCGTGATGCAGACCGTGCCGTCGCTCGCGCTGCTCGCGGTGCTGATCTCGCTGCTCGGCGCCATCGGCGCCCTGCCCGCGCTCATCGCGCTCACGCTGTACTCGCTGCTGCCGATCATGCGCAACACCGTGACCGGGCTGACCGAAGTGCCCCACGGCCTGCGACTGGCCGGCACCGCGCTGGGCATGACGCCGCCGCAAAGCCTTCAGCTGGTGCTGTTGCCTCTGGCATTGCCCACGTTGTTGGCGGGTGTGCGAACCGCCACGGCCATCGCCATCGGTACAGCGACCATCGCGGCCTTCATCGGTGCAGGTGGTTTCGGTGAACGCATCGTGACGGGGCTGGCGCTCAACGACCGCGAGTTGTTGATGGCCGGCGCACTGCCGGCGGCGGCCATGGCGCTGATCAGTGAAGGCATCTTCGAGTTGATCGAATTTTTGATGCGGCGCAGTCGCAGGGCGCCGCTCGCCTGAGCTGTTCAGGGCGACGCTCCCGCCGACGCGGTACCTTGCTCCGCGAATGTCCCCCGGCCTGCGGCCTCCTCCTTGATTTCGCTGCGCAAGGCACCGCATCGACGTGAGCGTGTTCAGAGCCGTTGTTGATCAGCCAGCACAACGACCGCGCTCGGCGGGCGCAGGACACTGGGTGCTTCCCGCAGCGAAATCAAGGAGGAGCGAAGCGGGGGACATTCGCGGAGGGAAGTACCCGGTGGCCTGTGCTCGCGCCCTGAACACGGCAGACGCAAAAAAGCCCCCAACCGGGGGCTTCCAACGAGACAAGAAGCGTCAAGCCAGCGTGTAAGCCGTCTTCACCGTAGTGAAGAACTCCTGCGCGTACTTGCCCTGCTCACGCGGCCCGTAGCTCGAGCCTTTGCGCCCGCCGAACGGCACGTGGTAATCGACACCGGCCGTCGGCAGGTTCACCATCACCATGCCCGCCTGGCTGTGGCGCTTGAAGTGCGTCGCGTACTTCAGCGAAGTCGTGGCGATGCCGGCCGACAGACCGAACTCGGTGTCGTTGGCCGTGGCCAGCGCTTCTTCGTAGTTCTTCACGCGGATCACGCTCGCCACCGGGCCGAACACTTCCTCGCGGTTGATGCGCATGTGGGCTGCGGACTCGCTGAACAACGCAGGCGACATGTAGTAGCCATCGGTCTCCAGCTTCAGCAGCTCGCCGCCGGCCGCCAGCGTGGCGCCTTCGCCCTTGCCGATGGCGATGTATTCCATGTCCTGGTCGAGCTG
Organism: Variovorax sp. EBFNA2; assembly: GCF_033802765.1. Classification (NCBI taxonomy): domain Bacteria; kingdom Pseudomonadati; phylum Pseudomonadota; class Betaproteobacteria; order Burkholderiales; family Comamonadaceae; genus Variovorax; species Variovorax sp. EBFNA2. The sequence goes on along the minus strand of NZ_CP138496.1, from coordinate 2,244,577 downwards.
CGACTTCGACGAGACCGGGCCCACGTCGGTGCCCTGCGCGAGCGCGTCGCCGACCTTGATCTTGGCCATGCGCGTCTTCATCGCCTCGATGAACTTCGGGTAGATGCCTTCGGTCACGATGAGGCGGCTCGACGCCGTGCAGCGCTGGCCGGTCGAATAGAACGCGCTCTGCACGCTGAGTTCCACGGCCTGCGCGAGGTCAGCATCGTCGAGCACCACCTGCGGGTTCTTGCCGCCCATTTCGAGCTGCACCTTCTTGTGGTTGGTGACGCATTGCACCGCGATGTTGCGGCCCACGCCCACCGAGCCGGTGAAGCTGATCGCATGGATGCCCGGGTGGTTGACCAGCGCATCGCCGATCACGCTGCCGCGACCCATCACGAGGTTGAACACGCCGGCCGGAATGCCCGAGCGGCTGATGATCTCGGCCAGCGCCCAGGCGCAGCCCGGCACGAGGTCGGCGGGCTTGAGCACCACGCAGTTGCCGAAGGCCAGCGCGGGCGCGATCTTCCAGGCGGGAATGGCGATGGGGAAGTTCCACGGCGTGATGAGCCCGACCACGCCGACCGGCTCGCGCGTGATCTCGACGCCGATGTTCGGACGCACCGACGGCAGCAGCTCGCCCGACAAACGCAGGCATTCGCCCGCGAAGAACTTGAAGATCTGCCCTGCGCGCGTGGCCTCGCCGATGCCTTCGGCCTTGGTCTTGCCTTCTTCGCGCGCGAGCAGCGTGCCAAGCTCTTCCTTGCGCGCCAGGATCTCGGTGCCGATCTTGTCGAGTGCATCGGAGCGCGCCTGGATGCTGCCCGTCGCCCATGCGGGGAAGGCGGCGGTGGCAGCAGCCACGGCCGCATCGACGTGGCCCTTGTCGCCCTGCGTGTACTGGCCCAGCACGTCGGCCAGGTTGCTGGGGTTGATGTTGGGGCTGTAGCTTTGGCCGGCCAGCCATTCGCCATTGATGAGGTTGTTGAATTCAGTCATCGTCGGTGTCCTTGTGTGCGTGTTGCGGTGAGGAGGTTGGAAAAGTCTAAAGGCTAGGTGGCGCCTTCGGACTCCACGTAGAGGGCGTACAGCGAATGGCTGGCCGCCATGTAGAGGCGGTTGTTCTTGGGGCCGCCGAACGTCAGGTTGGCACAGCGTTCGGGCAGGCGGATGAAACCGATGGGCTTGCCTTGCGCGTTGAAGATCTTGACGCCATCGAGGTCTTCGGATTTGGCCTGCGGCTGATAGACCTTCATGCCGTTGCCGGCATCGACGGGTTCGGGTGCGACGGCGCCGTTCCAGCCCCAGCCCATCCAGAGGTTGCCGTCGCGGTCGACGCGAAAGCCGTCGAGCGCCGCAGCGCCCGTGCCGTCGATGAGCTTCACCTTGTTCGATACGCTGCCGTCGGCCGCCACGTCATAGCTCCACAGGCTGCGGTTCGGCGTGCCCTTCCATTCGACGACGTAGAGCTTTTTCTCGTCCGGCGAAAAGGCCAGGCCGTTCGGGTTCACGAGGTCGGTGATCACCGCCGACAGCTGGCCGTCGGGCGTGAGGCGGTACACGTTGGTCGTCGCCTGCTCGGGCGCGGCCTTCTCGCCTTCCCACGTGCCCGAAATGCCGAAGAGCGGGTCGGTGAACCACACGGTGTCGTCCGACTTCACGACCACGTCGTTCGGTGCATTCAGCCGCTTACCTTGATATCGATCGGCCAGCACGGTCACACGCCCGTCAAGCTCGGTGCGCACCACGCGCCGCGTCACCGAGTGCTCGCAGCTGATGAGGCGGCCCTGGCGGTCGCGCGTGTTGCCGTTGCAATAGCCGGCGTTCGCCTTGTGGACCTTGAACTCGCCGGTCTTTTCCTCGTAGCGCATCAGCCGGTTGTTCGGGATGTCGCTGCACACGAGGTAGCCCTCGCGCGGCAGGTACACCGGGCCTTCGGCCCAGCGCATGCCGGTGCCGACCTGCTCGAGCGTGCTGCTGTAGATGCGGTACTTCGCAAAGCTGGGGTCAAGGATCAGCACCGACGGATCGGGATACCGCTGCTGCGGCTTGTAGGGAAACGACTGGGCGCCCGCGGCGGCGGCCACCGCGCCGAGTGCCGAGCCGGCAGCCGCTTGCAGCAGGCGACGGCGATCCATGTGCTTGTTCATTCGGTCTCCTTGAAGGTCGGGACGGTCGGCGCGCAGCGTGCGCCGGAGGGTTCAGCGGACCATGCAGGGTCGCTTGTTGTCGAAAGTCCAGTTCGGGATGAGGAACTGCATCGCCTGCGCGTCGTTGCGCGCGCCGAGGCCGTGCTTCAGGTACAGCTGGTGCGCCTTCTCGACCTCGGCCATGTCGAGTTCGATGCCCAGGCCGCCGCGCGTGGGCACCTGCACGAGGCCGCCTTCGATCTGCAGCGGCGCCTTCGTGAGGCGCTGGCCGTCCTGCCAGATCCAGTGCGTGTCGATGGCCGTGACCTTGCCGGGTGCGGCGGCGGCCACGTGCGTGAACATCGCGAGCGACACGTCGAAGTGGTTGTTCGAATGCGAGCCCCAGGTCAGGCCCCAGGCCTGGCACAGCTGCGCCACGCGCACCGAGCCCTGCATCGTCCAGAAGTGCGGGTCGGCCAGCGGAATGTCGACCGACTGCAGCGAGAGGCTGTGCACCATCTCGCGCCAGTCGGTGGCGACCATGTTGGTGGCGGTGGGCAGGCCGGTGGCGCGGCGAAATTCAGCCATCACCTCGCGGCCCGAGAACACGCCTTCGGCGCCGCAGGGGTCTTCGGCATAGGCCATCACGCCGTGCAGGTCGCGGCACAGGCGGATGGCGTCGGCCAGCAGCCAGCCGCCGTTCGGGTCGAGCGTGACGCGCGCCTGCGGAAAGCGTTCGTGCAGCGCGCGGATCGCCTCGACCTCTTCTTCGCCGCGCAGCACGCCGCCCTTGAGCTTGAAGTCGGTGAAGCCGTAGCGCGCGTGCGTGGCCTCGGCCAGCCGCACGATGGCCTCGGGCGTCATGGCTTCTTCGTGGCGCAGGCGGAACCAGTCGTTGTCGGCGTTCGGGTCGGTCTCGTACGCCAGGTCGGTCTTCGTGCGGTCGCCCACGTAGAAAAGGTAGCCGAGCATCTGCACTGCATCGCGCTGCTGGCCTTCGCCGAGCAGCGCGGCCACGGGCACGCCCAGGTGCTGGCCCAGCAGGTCGAGCAGCGCGGCTTCGGCCGCGGTCACGGCGTGGATGGTCACGCGAAGGTCGAAGGTCTGCAGGCCGCGCCCGCCGCTGTCGCGCGCGGCAAACGCGCTGCGCATGCGGTTGAGCACGGCGTTGTGGTTGCCGATGGGCTGGCCCACGATCAGGTCGCGCGCGTCTTCGAGCGTCTGGCGGATCTTCTCGCCGCCCGGCACTTCGCCCACGCCGGTGTGGCCGGCGCTGTCGGTCAGGATCAGCAGGTTGCGCGTGAAGAACGGGCCGTGTGCGCCGCTGAGGTTCATCAGCATGCTGTCGTGGCCCGCAACGGGCACGACGCGCATGGCGGTGACGACGGGCGCGCCCGACACCGGAGGGGTGGAATTTGAAAGTGTCATTTCGAATCAATCCAAGGCCGTGCCGTCCCCTTCGTGGAACACCGCGGAACCGGCTTTGCCGGGCCGCTGGTGTTGCCCCCGGCGAGGGGGTTGGCGTAGCGACACGAAGTGCGCGAAGGCTGGGGGAGAGCCAATTTAGTCTGCGGTGATGTGACGGGTGTCGATGAGCGTCTTCCATCGCGCCCATTCGCGCAACTGGAAAGCGGTGAAGTCTTCTGGGGTGCTCGCGACGATTTCCAGGCCCTGGTCGAGCATGCGTTTCTTCGTCTCGGGGTCTTGCATGGCGGCGATGACCGCGTCGCTCAGCTTCTTCTTCGTGGCGGCGGGCAGGCCCTTGGGCGCGGCCATGCCTTGCCACGAATAGACCTCCGCGCCCTTCACGCCGGCTTCGGCGAGCGTGGGCACGTCGGGCAGCACGGGCGAGCGCTTGTCGCCGGTGACGGCAATCGCGCGCAGCTTGCCGGCGCGGATGTGCGGCAGCACGGCGTTCACGTTCTGGAACGAGAAATCGACCTGGTTGCCCAGCAGATCGTTCACGGCCGGCGCGCCGCCCTTGTAGGGCACGTGCACGCCTTCGGTCTTCGATTGCTGCCAGAAGAGTTCGGCCGACAGGTGGTCGGACGAGCCGTTGCCCGAGCTCGCGAACGAGACCTTGCCGGGCGTCTTGCGCAACAGCGCGAGCACGTCGGCCACGGTGTGTTCGGGCCGCGCGACATTGGCCACGAGCACGTTGGGCGCCTGCACGGGCACGCTGATGTAGTCGAAGTCCTTGGTGGCGTCGTAGGGCACGCTCTTTTGCAGGTGCGGCGTGACGACGAAAGCACCGAGCGACGACACGAGCAGCGTGTAGCCGTCGGGCAGTGCGCGCCGCACGAAGCCGGTGCCGATGGTGCCGGTGGCGCCGGGTCGGTTGTCGACCACGAAGCTGCCGCCGAGCTTGGCCTGCAGCTGCTGCGCCAATGCGCGCGCCACCATGTCGGTGGAGCCGCCGGCGGGAAACGGCACGATGATCGTCACGGGCTTCTGCTGCGGCCATGTGTCGGCCGCCTGCGCCGAAGCCTGCAGCGGCAGCAGCGCGGTGGCGGCGAGCGCGAGGCCCGCGGCCAGGAGGTGTTGTCTCTTCATCGATCGCGCCTCCGTCAGGTCGTGAGGCGAACGGCCTGGCGCGCGAGCAGCTTCCACTCGCCGCCCTGCTTCTGCCAGATGCCGAGGATCTTCAACGCGACCTTGCCGGGCTTGCCCGAGTCGTTGGTGTCGGCCGTGAGCGTGTGGCGCACGATGGCCGTGTTTCCGTCGACGACCTTGATGGTCTGGTCGGTGATCGCGATGGACACGAAGTCCGACTTGCGGTCGAGCAGGTCGCTGATGAAGCTGGCCTGCGTGTCGACCTTGCCGCCCGAATGACCGTAGCTCAGGTCGTCGGCCACCAGCGCGCGCAAGGCGGCCGGTGTCGGGTCGACCATGGCAACGCGCAGCCGCTCGGCGGCCGCGGCCACTGCCGGTTCGGCCGATGCGCTGTTGCTGCCGCCACCGCTGGCGGCGCAGCCGGCGAACACGGCGGTCGCTGCGGCGGCGAGGAAGAATTTTCTGATGAGCATGTCGTTGTCTCCTGTTGTTCTGTGGTGCGGTCGACTACTGCGATCAGTGCCGGCTTACTGCGGGCCGAGCGTGTCGATGAGCGCCTTCAGCGCGTCCATCTCGTCGGGCTTGAGGTCGGTCAGCGGCGCGCGCACGGGGCCGGCGTCGTGGCCGACGAGCTTGGCGCCCGCCTTCACGATGCTCACGGCGTAGCCGGGCACGCGGTTGCGCAGTTCCAGGTAAGGCATGAAGAAGTTCTTCAGCAGGTGGTGCTGCGTGGCCATGTCGTCGTTGGCGACCGCGTGATAGAAGTCCATCGCCGTCTTCGGAATGAAGTTGAAGACCGCCGACGAGTACACGGGCGTGCCCATTGCCTTGTAGGCCGCGGCATAGACCTCGGCCGTGGGCAGGCCGCCCAGGTAGGCGAAGCGGTCGCCCATCTTCTGGAAGATCGCGACCATCGCTTCGATGTCGCCCACGCCGTCCTTGAAGCCGACGAGGTTCGGGTTGCGCTCGGCCAGGCGGGCCAGCGTGTCGGGCTTGAGGCGGCTCGAGGCGCGGTTGTAGACGATCACACCGAACTTCACGCTCTTGCACACGGCCTCGACGTGTGCGGCCAGGCCTTCCTGGCCGGCTTCGGTGAGGTAGTGCGGCAGCAGCAGGATGCCGTGCGCGCCGGCCTTCTCTGCGGCTTGCGCACATTGAATGGCAAAGCGCGTCGGGCCGCCGGCGCCGGCAATGATCGGCACCACGCCGCGGCAGGTGTCGACGGCGGTCTGGATGATTTCGGGGTACTCGTCACCCGTCAGCGAGAAGAACTCGCCCGTGCCGCCCGCGGCGAACAGCGCGCTCGCGCCATAAGGGGCCAGCCATTCGAGGCGCTCGACGTAGCCCTTCTTGTGGAAGTCGCCGTTGCTGTCGAAGTCGGTCAACGGGAACGAGAGCAGGCCGGAGCCCATGATGGTCTTGAGTTCTTGCGGGTTCATCGGAGATTCCAATAAAAAAGTAAAAGGAAAAAATTCAGGGCGCGGGAAGGCGGCCGCCGCCGGGCCGCCCCAAGGCGAGCCGCGCCTCCCCCTCGGGGGGTGGCGAATGACACGGAGCGAAGCGAGTGCAAAGCCGGGGGGCCAACATGACTAGTCGAGCTTCAGGTTGGCCTGCTGGATGACCTGCGCCCAGCGCGCGCGCTCCTTGGCGAAGAACTGGTCCTGCTCGGGCGCGGTCATGGTCACGACCTCGGCGCCCTGCCCCGCAAGGCGCGCCCGGATGTCGGGCGTGCGGATGATGCGGACCAGCTCCTTGTTGAGCCGGGCGATCACCGCGTCAGGGGTGCCGCGCGCCGCGACCACGCCCTGCCATGTGCCCGACTCGTAGCCGGGAACGCCCTGCTCCGCGATGGTCGGCACATTGCCGATCAGCGGCATGCGCGTCGACTTCGACACCGCGATGAGCTTGAGCTTGCCGCTCTGCACATGCGGGTACGTGGCCAGCATGCCGTTCATGAGCACCTGCGTCTGGCCGGCCACGGTGTCGAGCACGGCCTGCACGCCGCCCTTGTAGGGCACGTACTCCCACTTGGCGCCGCTCTTGCGCTGCAGCTCGACGCCGGCCAGGTGCGCGGTGCTGCCGCTGGCGGTGACGGCGAAGTTGAGGTCGCTCTTCTTCGACAGCTCGACCAGTTCCTTCAGCGTGCTGGCCTGCACCGACGGGTGCACCACCAACAGGTGCGGCGAGTAGGCCAGCATGGTCACGCCGCGCAGGTCCTTCGACGGGTCGAACGGCAGCTTGGGGTACAGCGACGGGCTGATGGCCAGCGCGCCGAGGTCGCACAGCATGAGCGTGTGGCCGTCGCCCGGCGCCTTGGCCAGCAGGTCGGCGCCGAGGTTGCCGTTGGCGCCCGCGCGGTTCTCGATGACCACGGGCTGGCCCAGCGCTTCGGACAGCGGCTGGCCGATGGCGCGCGCAATGATGTCCGACGAGCCGCCCGGCGGGTACGGCACGATGAGACGGATGGGCTTGGAAGGCCAGGTGCCGCCCGCCCCTTGCGCGAAAGCGTGCAAGGGCAGGCTGGCAGCCAGTGTGGTGGCGAGGGCGGCGCCGAGCGCGCCGCGTCGGTTGATGGTCATGGGTGCTGTCTCCTGAAGTTCGATGCGGGACATGCGTGGCCGTGATGGCACCGCATGTTATCAGTCATCGTACAACTAGAAAATCAGCTTGTCCAGACTTGAGCCCTGAAAACTCAGCGCGAACTCAACGCGAAGGGGTGTGGTCGGACGAGGCGGCGCCGTTGCCGGCCGCCTCCGCCTTGGCTTTTTGCTGTTGCGCGGCTTCCTGCGCCATGCGCAGCCGCTCGCGGCTGTTGGTCAGGTGGATGCGCATCGCGGCGCGTGCCGACTCGGGGTCGCGGCGCGCAATGGCCGCATAGATTTCTTCGTGCTCGCGGTTCACGCGGCTCAGGTAGCTGCCGTCCTGCACGCGGATCGCGCTGATGCGCGTGCGCGGAATGATCGTCGTGCCCAGGTGCCGCATGATGTCGGCGAAGTAGGGGTTGCCGGTCGACTGCGCAATCTCCAGGTGAAAAGCGAAGTCGGGCGCGACGGTGTCGCCGCCCACCGTGACGTTCTGCTCGAACGCGTCGAGCGCCTGGCGCATCGCCACCAGCTGCTCGTCAGTGCGCCGGCTCGCGGCCAGCCCGGCGGATTCGGTCTCCAGGCTGATGCGCAGCTCGAGCACGGCAAGCACGTCGACCGAGGTCGCGATCTCGCCGGGATCGAGGCGAAACACCCCGCCCATGCCACCCGGTCGCGGCTGCAGCACGAAGGTGCCCACGCCGTGCAGCGTCTCGACCAGCCCGCCCGCCTGCAGCTTCGACAGCGCCTCGCGCACCACGGTGCGGCTCACGCCATAGGCCTGCATGATGGCCGACTCGGTTGGCAGCTTGTCGCCCGGGCGCAGCGACTGGCTGCGGATCTTCTCGCCCAGGTCTTCCACCAGCCCGTGCGCCAGGCCGCGCGCGCGCTGGCGCGGTCGCCCGACGAAGGCGGCGCTTCCCGCCGGATGGTCGGCGGTCGTTTTCTGAACCTCGGGATTACCCGCAGTCGTTTGGGCCATGGCGACGATCATAATCCCCTCACAGTTGTACGACAACAGATAACTTATCACCTAAAAACGGTGACACCGTTGTCCATTTCACACCGCTTCCCTCACACATCCCGAAGACATGTCGACGCCTGAAGCCCCCTCCTCCCCACTCGGCCGCTTGCTGCTGACCGGCGCCGCCGGCGGGCTCGGCCGCGTGCTGCGCGAGCGGCTCGCACCGTTTGCGAACGTGATCCGCCTTTCTGACATCGCCGACATCGCGCCGGCCATGGGCGCGCATGAAGAAGTCGTGCCCTGCGACCTGTCCGACAAGGCCGCGGTCGATGCGCTGGTGGCCGGCTGCGACGCCATCGCCCACTTCGGCGGCGTGTCGGTCGAGCGCCCTTTCGAAGAAGTGCTCGAAGCCAACATCAAGGGCGTGTTCAACCTGTACGAGGCCGCGCGCCGCCACGGCGTGAAGCGCGTGGTGTTCGCCAGCTCGAACCACGTGATCGGCTTCTACAAACAGGACGAGCACATCGACGCGCACGCCGCACGCCGGCCCGACGGCTACTACGGCCTGTCGAAGTCCTTCGGCGAAGACATGGCGCAGTTCTACTTCGACCGCTGGGCCATCGAAACGGTGAGCATCCGCATCGGCTCTTCGTTCCCCGAGCCGCTCAACCGCCGCATGATGAGCACCTGGCTCAGCTACCGCGACCTGACGACACTGATTCAAAAGTCGCTCTTCACGCCCGACGTGAAGCACACGGTGGTCTACGGCATGTCGGCCAACCGCGACCTGTGGTGGGACAACGCCGCCGCCGCGCACCTGGGCTTCGTGCCGCAAGACAGCTCCGAGGTGTTCCGCGACAAGGTCGAGGCGCAACCGAAGGTGGCGCCCACCGACCCGAACGCCATCTACCAGGGCGGCGCGTTCACCACACAAGGCCCGTTCGGCGACTGAACGCGCGGCACCCGATGCAAGCCGAACTCGTTCTCGACGCGCGCAACGGCACGGGCGAAAGCCCCGTGTGGCTGGCCGCGGAGCAGGCGCTCTACTGGGTCGACATTCCCGCGCGCACGCTCAACCGCTGGCACGCCGCCGAAGGCCATGCGACGTGGCAGGCCGATGAAATGATCGCCTGCATCGCACCCCGCGCCGGCCAGCCCGGCGAGTGGATCGCAGGCATGGAAAGCGGCCTCTTCTCGCTGCGCCCGCGCACCGACGGCACGCTCGCGGCCACGCCGTTCGCGCCCGTGGCGCATGCCGCGCCGGGCATGCGCTTCAACGACGGCCGCTGCGACCGGCAGGGCCGCTTCTGGGCCGGCACGATGCTGCTCGACATGGCCGCCGGCGCACGCGTCGGCCGCCTGTACCGCTACGGCGCCGGCAACGAGAGCGCGACGCTGCAGCTCGACGACCTGATCGTGCCCAACGGCCTGGCCTTCAGCCCCGACGGCCGCACGATGTACCTGTCGGACTCGCACCCGAGCGTGCAGGCCGTCTGGGCCTTCGACTACGACACCGACACCGGCACGCCCCACAACAGGCGCCTGTTCGTCGACATGCAGCCCCTGCCCGGGCGCCCCGACGGCGCGGCGATGGACGTCGACGGCTGCTACTGGATCTGCGGCAACGACGCCGGCCTGGTGCACCGCTTCACGCCCGACGGCCGGCTCGACCGCTCGCTCGCCGTGCCGGTGAAGAAGCCCGCCATGTGCGCCTTCGGCGGCGCGAACCTCGACACGCTGTTCGTCACCTCGATCCGCCCCGGCGGCATCGACCTGTCGGACCAGCCGCTGGCCGGCGGCGTGTTCGCGCTGAATCCCCGCGTGGCCGGCGTGCCCGAGCCGGCCTTCGGCGGCTGACCCCTTTCTTTCTGTTTACGACAACCACCAAGAGGACGAGACAAATGAAGCTCTACAAGACACTCATCGCACTTGCTGCCGGCGCTGCAGCCGCGTTGACCACACTGGCTGCAGGCGCCACCGAGTTCCGCTCGGCCGACATCCATCCCGACGACTACCCCACGGTGACCGCCGTGAAGTTCATGAGCGAACGGCTCAAGGCGTTGTCCGGGGGCAAGCACAGCATCAAGGTCTTCAACAACAGCGCGCTCGGCAACGAGAAGGACACGATCGAGCAGACCAAGATCGGCGCGCTGCAGATGGTGCGCGTGAACATCGCGCCCATGAACAACATCTGCCCCGAGACGCAGGTGCCGACCATGCCCTTCCTGTTCCGCTCGGTCGACCACCTGCACAAGGTGCTCGACGGCCCGGTCGGCGAAGAGATTCTGAAGTCGTGCGAGAAGCAGGGCTTCGTGGGCCTGGCCTACTACGACAGCGGCGCGCGCTCGATGTTCACGGCCAAGAAGCCCGTGCGCAACTTCGCCGACATGAAGGGCCTGAAGGTCCGCGTGCAACAGTCCGACCTGTGGGTGTCGATGCTCGAAGCCATGGGCGCCAACGCCACGCCGATGCCCATGGGCGAGGTGTACACGGGCCTGAAGACCGGCCTCATCGACGCCGCAGAAAACAACTACCCCACCTACGAAAGCGCGCGCGCCTTCGAGGTCGCCAAGTACTACAGCAAGACCGAGCACTCGATGGCGCCCGAGATGCTGCTGTTCTCCAAGCGCGTGTGGGACAAGCTCTCCACCGAAGAGCAAGGCTGGCTGCGCCAGGCCGCCAAGGAATCGGTGCCCTACATGCGCAAGCAATGGCAGGAGCGTGAAGTGAAGTCGCTGGCCACGGTGAAGGCCGGCGGCGCCGAGATCATCGACGTCGACAAGGCCCCGTTCCAGGCCGCGATGAAGCCGGTGTACGACAAGTTCATCACGGACGCGAAGCTCAAGGACCTGGTCAAGCGCGTCCAGGACACGAAGTAAGCCCCTCGCCGTATTGGCTCCTTCCCCCGCTGGGGGAAGGCCGGGATGGGGGCACGACGGCGCTCATGCATGCGCCGCGTGCCCCCACCCCAACCCTCCCCCAGAGGGGGAGGGAGGAAGACACAGAAGAACCTTCATGTACACCAAACTTTGCCGCACGCTCGCCCGTGCCTGCATGTGGATGGGCATCCTCGGTCTCGTCGCGGTGATCTGCGCCGTGAGCTGGCAGGTGTTCGGCCGCTATGTGCTCAACAACACCCCCACCTGGGCAGAAAGCCTCGCGCTGCTGCTGGTGCTCTACGTGACCATGCTGGGCGTGGCCGTGGGCGTGCGCGACGCGGGCCACATCGGGCTTGAATCTTTCCTCGTGCTCGCACCCGACTGGCTGCGCCTGAAGATGGAATACCTCATTCACGCGCTGATCCTGCTGTTCGGCCTGGCCATGGCCTGGAACTGCGCCTCGCTGGCCGAATCGGTGTGGGACTACAGATTGCCCACGCTTTGGATTTCCGAAGGCTGGAAGTACGTGCCCGCCGCCGTGTCGGGCGTCCTCATCGTGATGTTCTCCATCGAACACATCATCGCGCTCGCTCAAGGCCGCGAAGTCGAACCCGCCTGGGGCTGAACCTCATCATGACGACCCCTCTTCTCATTCTTTGCCTCTCGTTCACGCTGTTCCTGCTGCTCGGCGTGCCGGTGGCGTTCTCGATCGGCCTGTCGGCCCTGGCCACGCTGCTGTACGAAGGCCTGCCGCTTGCGGTGGGTTTCCAGCAGATGACCTCGGGCATGGGCATCTTCTCGTTCCTGGCCATTCCGTTCTTCATCTTCGCCGGCGAGCTCATGCTCTACGGCGGCATTGCGGACCGCATCGTCAACTTTGCGCGCAACCTCGTGGGCCACGTGCGCGGCGGCCTCGGCATGTCGAACGTGGTGGCCTGCACCTTGTTCGGCGGCGTCTCGGGCTCGCCCGTGGCGGACGTCTCGGCCATGGGCGCCGTGATGATCCCGATGATGAAGAAAGAGGGCTACCACGCCGACTACGCCGTCAACGTGACGACGCACGCGGCGCTGGTCGGCGCGCTGATGCCGACGAGCCACAACCTCATCATTTACTCGCTCGCAGCGGGCGGCAAGGTGTCGATTGCGGCGCTGATCCTGGCGGCGCTGCTGCCGGCGGCCGTGCTCACCATCAGCAACCTTGCGGCGGCCTACCTCGTGGCCGTGAAGCGCGGCTACCCGGCCGGCAAGTTCCCGGGCTGGGAGATCGTGGCGCGCTCGTTCGCGGCGGCGCTGCCGGGCCTGTTCATCGTGGTGCTGATCCTCGGCGGCATTCTGTCGGGCATCTTCACGGCGACCGAATCGGCAGCGGTGGCGGTGCTCTATGCGCTGGCGCTCACGATCTTCGTGTACCGCACGCTGAAGTGGGAGCACTTCATCAAGGCGGCCGCGAAGGCGGTGCGCACCACGGGCGTGATCCTGCTGCTCATCGGCATCTCGAGCACCTTCGGCTACCTCATCAGCCTGTACGGCGTGGCCCAGCTCACGGGCGAATTGCTGTCGCAGATCACGACCACGCCGTGGATGATCTTCCTGCTCATCAACGTCATCCTGTTCGTGCTGGGCACCTTCCTGGACATGGCCGCGACGATCCTGCTGTGCACGCCGATCTTTTTGCCGATTGCCCAGCATTACGGCATGACCTCGGTGCAATTCGGGGTGGTGATGCTCATCAACTGCGCGCTCGGCCTGAACACGCCGCCCGTGGGCACCACCCAGTTCGTGGGCTGTGCCATCGGCGGGGTGTCGGTGGGCACGGTGATGCGAACGATCTGGCCCTTCTATGGCGCATTGATCTTTGCGCTCGGGGTCGTTACCTTTGTTCCCGCGTTTTCCACCTGGCTGCCCGGCCTGTTCATGGTGGTGAAGTAAAGACAGAAGAAAGGGCCTCCCGATGGCCGATGCGAACACCCGACCGCCGCTGTACATCCGCATCCACGCGGCCGACAACGTCGCCATCGTCGCGAACGACGGCGGCCTCAAGGCCGGCACGGCCTTCGACGACGGCCTCGTGCTGGTCGACACCGTGCCCCAGGGCCACAAGGTCGCGCTGACCGACTTGGCCGAAGGCGCGGCCATCGTGCGCTACAACGTGGTGATCGGCTACGCGCTCAAGGCGTTGCCGCGCGGCAGTTGGGTGCACGAGCGCGTGATGCGCATGCCGGTCGCGCCCGAGCTCGACGGCCTGCCCATCGCGACCGTCAAGCCCCCTGCCCTGCCGCCGCTCGAGGGCTACACCTTCGAGGGCTACCGCAACGCCGACGGCTCGGTGGGCACGCGCAACATCCTGGCCATCACGCAGACCGTGCAGTGCGTGGCGGGCGTGACCGAGTTCGCCGTGCAGCGCATCAAGGCCGAGCTGCTGCCGAAGTACCCGAACGTCGATGACGTGGTGGCGCTGGAGCACACGTACGGCTGCGGCGTCGCCATCGACGCACCCGATGCCATCGTGCCGATCCGCACCTTGCGCAACATCAGCCTCAACCCGAACTTCGGCGGCGAGGTGATGGTCGTGAGTCTGGGTTGCGAGAAGCTGCAGCCCGAGCGGCTGCTGCCGCCCGGCACCATTCCCATCACCGACCAGCGCGGCGCGCCCTCCGACGACCTTGACGTGGTCTGCCTGCAGGACGACGCGCACGTCGGCTTCATGTCGATGATCGATTCGGTGATGCGCCAGGCCGATGTGCACCTCGCGCGCCTCAACCAACGCCGGCGCGAGACCGTGCCCGCGAGCGAGCTCGTCGTGGGCGTGCAGTGCGGCGGCAGCGACGCCTTCTCGGGCGTCACCGCCAACCCGGCCGTGGGCTTTTGCACCGACCTGCTGGTGCGCGCGGGCGCCACCGTGATGTTCTCGGAAGTGACCGAGGTGCGCGACGGCATCGACCAGCTCACCTCGCGCGCGTCGACGCCCGAAGTGGCCGACGCGATGATCCGCGAGATGGCCTGGTACGACGCCTACCTGCACCAGGGTCGCGTCGACCGCAGCGCCAACACCACGCCGGGCAACAAGAAGGGCGGGCTGTCGAACATCGTCGAGAAGGCGATGGGCTCGATCGTGAAGTCGGGCTCGTCGCCGATCACCGGCGTGCTCGCGCCCGGCGAGAAGGCCAGGCAGAAGGGCCTGATCTACGCCGCCACGCCGGCCAGCGATTTCATCTGCGGCACGCTGCAACTCGCAGCGGGCATGAACCTGCATGTGTTCACCACCGGCCGCGGCACGCCTTATGGGCTGGCCGAGGTGCCGGTGATCAAGGTCGCCACGCGCAGCGACCTCGCGCGCCGCTGGCACGACCTGATGGACGTGAACGCGGGCCGTATCGCCGACGGCGACGCCAGCATCGAGGACATCGGCTGGGAGATGTTCCGCCTGATGCTCGACGTGGCCAGCGGCCGCAAGAAGACCTGGGCCGAGCACTGGAAGCTGCACAACGCGCTGGTGCTGTTCAACCCGGCACCCGTGACCTGACACCGAAAGGAAGCACCATGGAAGACCTCAAGGACAAGACCGCCCTCGTCACCGGTGCCAGCACCGGCATCGGTGCGGCAGTGGCCATCGCGTTTGCCGCGCGCGGCATGCGCGTGGCCGTGCACTACAACAGCTCGGCCGATGCGGCGAACGGCGTGGTCGACACCATCCGCGCGGCCGGCGGCACGGCCTTCGCGCTGCAGGCCGACGTGCGCGACACGGCCGCGATCCGCGCCTGCGTGCAGGAAACCACGGCGCATTTCGGCCGCATCGACGTGCTCGTGAACAACGCCGGCAGCCTGGTCAAGCGCATGCCGATCGCCGAGTTCGACGATGCGCTGTTCGACGAGGTGATGCACATCAACGCGCGCTCGGTGCTGGCTTTCTGCCGCGAGACGGTGCCGCAGATGCGCAAGCAAGGCAGCGGCGCCATCATCAACGTGACCTCGGTGGCCGCGCGCACCGGCGGCGGTCCTGGTGCCTACCTGTACGCGGGCGCCAAGGGCTTCGTGAGCACCGCGACGCACGGCCTGGCCCGGGAACTCGTGGGCGACCGCATCCGCGTGAACGCGGTCGCGCCCGGCGTGATCCAGACGCCGTTCCAGGACCGCTTCTCGACGCCCGCGATGCTCGAAACCTTCAAGACCGGCATCCCCATGGGGCGCCTGGGCACGGCCGACGAATGCGTGGGCGCCTTCCTGTACCTCGCGTCCGAACAGCTTTCGGGCTACGTGACCGGGCAGGTGCTCGAGGTAAACGGCGGGCAGTACATGCCCTGAGCCTGCGCCCTCCCCTGCGCCACACCACAGATCAACAACGGAGACAGAGACACCATGCAAAGAAGCCAGTTCGTCCGCGGCATTGCCGCCCTTTCGGCCACCGCCGCCCTCTCGCTCGGCCTGGCCGCGCCCGCCGCGGCACAAGCCAACGACTTCCCGAACCGCACCATCGAGTTGCTCGTGCCCTATCAGCCCGGCGGCGGCACCGACGGGCTGGCGCGCGCTTTCTCGGAAGCGAGCCGCAAGCACATCTCGCAGAGCATCGTGATCGTCAACCGTCCCGGCGCGGGCGGCGCCATCGGCTGGACCGAGGTGATCAACGCCAAGCCCGACGGCTACAAGCTCGCGGTGCTCACCGTGGAGCTGCTCACGCTGCCGCACCTGGGCCTGGCCAAGTTCAACTACGACGACTTCCAGCCGATTGCGCAGCTCAACGCCGACCCGGCCGCGATCACCGTGAAGGCCGATGCGCCGTGGAACACGATCGAAGAGTTCCTGGCCGCCGCGAAGAAGTCGCCCGAGGGCATTCGCGTGGGCAACTCGGGCAACGGCTCGATCTGGCACCTGGCCGCCGCCGCGCTCGAAGACAAGACCGGCACCAAGTTCGGCCACATCCCCTACCAGGGCGCGGCGCCCGCCGTGCTCGCGCTGCTGGGCGGCCACATCGAGGCCGTGGCCGTGAGCCCCGCCGAAGTCACGACGCACGTGCAGGGCGGCAAGCTCAAGGTGCTGATGGTGATGGCCGACAAGCGCGTGAAGGGCTTCGACAAAGTCCCGACTGCCAAGGAGCGCGGCATCGACCTGTCGATCGGTACGTGGCGCGGCCTGGGCGCGCCGAAGAACACGCCGCCCGAAGTGATGGCCAAGCTGCGCGAGATCACCGCCAAGACCGCCGCCGAGCCGCTCATGCACGAAGTGATGGACCGCCAGAACCTGGGCTACGTCTACACCGACGGCGCCGTGTTCAAGGACACGCTGGCCAAGGACAACGCCTACTTCAAGGCGCTGATTACCAAGCTCAACATCAAGCCGTGAACGCCCCACGACAAGGAGACACTGCCATGCAACGCCGCACACTCATCCAGTCCGCCCTCGCCGTTTCGCTCGCCGCGGCCCTGCCCGCCTTTGCGCAAGGCGGCACCACCTGGCCCACGAGCAAGGCCATCACCTACCTCGTGCCCTTCCCCGCGGGCGGCACCACCGACGTGCTGGGCCGCCTCATCGGCCAGAGGCTCGGCACCGCGCTGGGCACGAGCGTGATCATCGACAACAAGGGCGGCGCCGGCGGCAGCGTGGGCTCCGAGATCGGCGCGCGCGCCGCGCCCGACGGCTTCACGCTGGTGGGCGGCACGATCAGCTCGCACGCCATCAACGTGAGCCTGTACCCCAAGCTGGGCTACGACCCGCAGAAGTCGTTCGCGCCCGTGACGCTCATCGGCACCAACCCGGTCGTGCTGGTGGTGAACCAGGCCAGCCCCTACAAGACGCTGAAGGACGTGATCGCCGCCAGCAAAGCCAAGACCGGCGGCCTCTCGTCGGCTTCGGCGGGCACGGGCACTTCGCAGCACCTGGCGCTGGAGCTGCTGGGCTTCAAGTCGGGCGTGAAGTTCACGCACATCCCGTACAAGGGCAGCGGCCCGGCGATCCAGGACGTGATCGGCGGCCAGGTCGACATGATGTTCGACACCACCGTGGTGGCCGGCCCGCACATCCAGAGCGGCAAGCTGCGCGCGATTGCCGTGACCTCGGCCAAGCGCCTGGCCTCGATGCCCGACGTGCCCACGGTCGCCGAGTCGGGCGTGCCCGGCCTGCAGGACTTCGAGGTGGTGTCGTGGCAGGCGATCTTCCTGCCCGCCGGTGCGCCCGCCCCCGTGGTCGAGCGCCTGCACACCGAGATCCGCAAGATCCTCGCGACGCCCGAGATGCAGGACAAGCTCAAGGGCTTCGGCATGGAACCCGCCGACCTGACGACCGCGCAGATCGCAGCCTTCCAGAAGGCCGAAGTGGAGAAGTGGGCGCAGGTGATCAAGGCAGCAGGCATCAAGGCCGACTGACCCCACCCCAGCAGCGGCCCGACAGCCTCCACACCCCCACAAGCGCCCGGTGGGCGGTGTGGTGCGGGCGGCCCCTCTGTGCCGCCGAGGCGCGCAGCGTTTCGCGGATCAGGGCTCGCAGCTGTTTGAGCCGCAGGCGAGTTCTGCGAGCCCCCGCGAAACGCGAGCACCGCAGGGCAGCCGCGCAGCGGCCGGCACAGTGGGGCCGCCCGCGCCGCACCGCCCACCGGGCGCGTGCCCCGCAAAGAGCGCCCACCCTCGCGAACCAAGGGAAGCTTCCTACGCTCCCCGAGGGAAGCGCTTTATAGAATGCCCGTCCGATTCCGCATTCCAGGCCCTTCACAACGTGTCCGATCGCTCCGCAGTTCTGCCCCAATACCTGTTCCCCAAGCAGGCCCTGACCAATTTCGCCGGCTGGGTCGCAGGCAAGGAACGAGGCGCGGTCACCACCTGGATCATTCGCCGCTTCGTTGCCAAGTACGGCGTCGACATGGGCGAAGCGCTCGAGTCCGACATCCATCACTACAAGAGCTTCAACCAGTTCTTCACGCGCGCCCTCAAGCCCGGCATGCGCCCGCTTGCGCAGGCCGACCTCGTCTGCCCCGTGGACGGCGCCATCAGCCAGTTCGGTGCGATCGAGGGCGACCAGATCTTCCAGGCCAAGGGCCACAACTACACGACCACCGCGCTGGTCGGCGGCGACGCGGCGCTGGCCGCCAAGTTCGCGCACGGCAGCTTTGCCACGCTGTACCTGAGCCCCAAGGACTACCACCGCATCCACATGCCCTGCGACGGGCGGCTGGTGCGCATGATCCATGTGCCCGGCGACCTGTTCTCGGTCAACCCGACCACCGCGCGCGGCGTGCCCGGCCTGTTCGCGCGCAACGAACGCGTGGTGTGCGTCTTCGAATCGGCCAACGGCCCCTTCGTGCTCGTGCTCGTGGGCGCCACCATCGTGGGCAGCATGGCCACCGTGTGGCACGGCGTGGTCAACCCGCCGCGCGTGGGCGAACTGCGCGAGTGGCACTACAACGACCAGCAGATCGACATCCGCAAGGGCGACGAGATGGGCCGGTTCTTGCTCGGCTCCACCGTCGTCATGCTGTTCCCGGCGCCCGCGCTGGCCTTCAACCCGGACTGGTCGCCCACCCGCGCGATCCGCCTGGGCGAAGCCATGGCCAACTACGCCTGATTTGTGAAGCTTTGTCTCGAAACCCGCATGCTGCATGCCTGTATAGCTATAAAACCAGTAGCATCCTGATCCTTCGCGCTATAGTCGTCGGCCCGCCAGACGGTCCCTGACGGCCAATCACAAACAAGAGTGCGCCGCCCCGGCCTGCCCCCGGCCGACGGTCCGCCCAGCTTCGAGGAGATGATGTCGATGAGTACCAAGGAAAACGCAGCCATCAGCCAGTTGCTCGCCCTGCTCGAAGCCCGCTATGCGCTGCGTGTGCTCTGGGCCCTGCGCGACGGCCACGCCCAGACCTTCCGGCTGCTGCAGGACAGCGTCGGCGGCATCACTCCCAACACCCTCAACACCCGCATCAAAGAGTTGCGCGAAGCCGGCGTCGTGAGCCACGGCAGCGACGGCTACTGCCTCACGCTCAGCGGGCAAGACCTGCTCAAGCGCCTGTCCGACCTGCAGGCCTTTGCCGCCAAGTGGCAGCTCGGGCAGAGCAAGAAGGCCGCGGGGCCGGCCACCGCCCAGCCGGCCTCTGCCGAGGCGCTCACACCTGTGACGCCCGCGCCTTCCGCACCCGACGCGACACCTCCCGCAAGCACGCCGTCCGGCTCCGACAGCCAGGGCTGAAGCGGGGGCCGTTCGAGCCTCGGTAAACTCCGCGGCTCCGATTCCTCTCCCCTTTCATCGACGCAAGGAGCGTTTCCCATGCCCACCACCCCCTCCGGCCTGCAATACGAAGACACCGAAGTCGGCACCGGCGCTGAAGCCAAGGCCGGCCAGCACGTGCATGTGCACTACACCGGCTGGCTCTTCAACGACGGCGTGCAAGGCGCCAAGTTCGACTCCAGCCGCGACCGCAACGACCCCTTCGCGTTCTCGCTGGGCGCCGGCCAGGTCATCAAGGGCTGGGACGAAGGCGTCGCCGGCATGAAGATCGGCGGCAAGCGCACGCTGATCATCCCGGCCGCACTGGGCTACGGTGCCCGCGGCGCCGGCGGCGTGATTCCCCCGAACGCCACCCTGAAGTTCGACGTCGAGCTCCTCGACGCACATTGATTTAGCTCGCCCCCAGGCTGCGCGGCACTTCGTGTCCGCTGCGCCAACCCCCTACCGGGGGCGACACCAGCGGCCCGGCAAAGCCGGTTCCGCGGTGTCTCTCGCGAAAGTCACTTCGCCCCCTCTTGCGGCCGTTTTGGCCGCATTTTTACGCTTGAAAAGCCCTAGACCAGCCCCAAGTGGCTGGCTGTGTTTGTTTTCCGGCGCACGCCGGTTCTTTGAAAAATGTCTGACCCGCAACAATCCGCACAGAATTCTCAAATGCTGCAAGGCGAGCCCAGTCCCGAAGAACTGGAGGCCGCGCACGCCGCCAATGAAGCCGAGGCGCTCGACGCCCTGGCCGTGGCACAAGGCGAGCTGGCTGCCCTGCAGGCCAAGAACGTCGAGCTGGCCGACCAGTACCTGCGCGCCCAAGCCGACGTGCAGAACGCCCGCCGCCGCGCCGACGACGAGATCACCAAGGCCCGCAAGTTCGCGGTCGAAGCCTTTGCCGAGAGCCTGCTGCCGGTGACCGACAGCCTCGAAGCGGGCTTGGCCATCAAGGACGCCACACCCGAGCAGATCCGCGAAGGCGCCGAAGCCACGCTGCGCCAGCTCAAGAGCGCGCTCGAACGCAACAAGGTGATCGAAGTGGCCCCCGCCGCCGGCGACAAGTTCGACCCGCACCTGCACCAGGCCATCTCGATGGTGCCCGCCGACCAGGAAGCCAACACCGTGGTCGGCCTGCTGCAAAAGGGCTACACCATCAACGAGCGCGTGCTGCGCCCGGCGCTGGTCACCGTGGCCGCGCCCAAGTAAGACGGCATCGGCCCACAAGATTCCCACAGGAAATCCCCGCGTCATCCCTTGAATCACGCCGGGTTATCCACAAGTTCATAACAACATATTTTTCCGAATTTCAGGAGTAAGAACATGGCAAAGATCATCGGCATCGACCTCGGCACCACCAACTCGTGCGTGTCGATCATGGAAGGCAACACCACGCGTGTGATCGAGAACTCGGAAGGTGCCCGCACCACGCCGTCGATCGTCGCGTACCAGGAAGACGGTGAAGTCTTGGTCGGTGCCTCGGCCAAGCGCCAGGCCGTCACCAACCCCAAGAACACGCTGTACGCGATCAAGCGCCTGATCGGCCGCAAGTTCGAGGAAAAGGAAGTCCAGAAGGACATCGACCTGATGCCCTACACCATCGCCAAGGCCGACAACGGCGACGCATGGGTGGAAGTGCGCGGCAAGAAGATGGCCCCGCAACAGGTCAGCGCCGACATCCTGCGCAAGATGAAGAAGACCGCCGAAGACTACCTCGGCGAAACCATCACCGAAGCCGTGATCACGGTGCCGGCGTACTTCAACGACGCACAGCGTCAAGCTACCAAAGACGCCGGCCGCATCGCGGGCCTGGACGTCAAGCGCATCATCAACGAACCCACCGCTGCAGCCCTGGCCTTCGGCCTGGACAAGCAGGACAAGGCCGACCGCAAGATCGCCGTGTATGACCTCGGCGGCGGTACCTTCGACGTGTCGATCATCGAAATCGCGGACGTCGACGGCGAGAAGCAGTTCGAAGTGCTGTCGACCAACGGCGACACCTTCCTGGGCGGCGAAGACTTCGACCAGCGCATCATCGACTACATCATCGGCGAGTTCAAAAAGGAACAAGGCGTCGACCTGGGCAAGGACGTGCTCGCCCTGCAACGCCTGAAGGAAGCCGCTGAAAAGGCCAAGATCGAGCTGTCGAACAGCGCGCAGACCGACATCAACCTGCCGTACATCACGGCCGATGCCTCGGGTCCGAAGCACCTGAACATCAAGCTCACCCGCGCCAAGCTGGAAAGCCTGGTCGACGAGCTGGTCGAGCGCACCATTGCGCCCTGCCGCCTGGCCATCAAGGACGCCGGCATCAGCGTGAACGACATCAACGACGTGATCCTGGTCGGCGGCATGACCCGCATGCCCAAGGTGCAGGAAAAGGTGAAGGCCTTCTTCGGCAAGGAGCCGCGCAAGGACGTGAACCCCGACGAAGCCGTGGCTGTCGGCGCCGCCATTCAAGGGCAGGTGCTCTCGGGTGACCGCAAGGACGTGCTGCTGCTCGACGTGACCCCGCTGTCGCTGGGCATCGAGACCATGGGTGGCGTGATGACCAAGATGATCACGAAGAACACCACGATCCCGACGAAGTTCGCGCAGACCTTCTCGACCGCGGAAGACAACCAGCCGGCCGTGACGATCAAGGTGTTCCAGGGCGAGCGTGAAATCGCTTCGGGCAACAAGGCCCTGGGCGAGTTCAACCTCGAGGGCATTCCGCCGGCATCGCGCGGCACGCCGCAGATCGAGGTGAGCTTCGACATCGACGCCAACGGCATCCTGCACGTCGGCGCCAAGGACAAGGGCACCGGCAAGGAAAACAAGATCACCATCAAGGCGAACTCGGGCTTGAGCGAAGACGAGATCCAGAAGATGGTCAAGGACGCCGAGCTCAACGCCGACGAAGACAAGAAGAAGCTCGAACTCGTGCAGGCCCGCAACCAGGGCGAAGCCATGGTGCACAGCGTGAAGAAGTCGCTCGGCGAGCACGGGGCCAGCCTCGAAGCCGCCGAGAAGGACGCGATCGAAGCCGCGATCAAGGACGTCGAAGAAGCCCTCAAGGGTGAAGACAAGGCCGTGATCGAGGAAAAGACCAACACGCTGATGACAGCGAGCCAGAAGCTCGGCGAGAAGATGTATGCCGAATCGCAGGCCGCCGCGGCCAGCGCCTCGGCAGCCGGCGGCCCGGCAGGCTCGGAAGCCTCCGCCAGCGCGCAGGCCGACGACAACGTGGTCGACGCCGAAGTCAAGGAAGTCAAGAAGGGCTGATCTTCAGTCCCTTGCACAAGGCTGGAACACCTGAACAGGTGCTCCAGCCTTTCTCGCTTCCAGTTCCCCGAGTTCCTGCCGCCCGACCGAATCTGCTGACATGGCCACCAAACGCGACTACTACGAAACCCTCGGCGTTCCCAAGAACGCCAACGAGGACGAAATCAAGAAGGCTTATCGCAAGCTCGCGATGAAGCACCACCCCGACCGCAACCACGGCGACACCAGCAAGGACGCCGAGGCCAAGTTCAAGGAGGTCAAGGAAGCGTACGAAATGCTGTCGGACGGCCAGAAGCGCGCCGCCTACGACCAGTACGGCCATGCCGGCGTCGACCCCAACATGCGCGGCGGCCCGGGCGCGGAAGGCTTCGGCGGTTTCGCGGAAGCCTTCGGCGACATCTTCGGCGACGTGTTCGGCGGTGGCGGCCGCGGCCGCACCAGCAGCGGACGCCAGGTGTTCCGCGGCAGCGACCTGAGCTACGCGATGGAAGTCACGCTCGAGGAAGCGGCCGAGGGCAAGGACGCCCAGATCCGCATCCCGAGCTGGGACGACTGCGGCACCTGCCACGGCTCCGGCGCCAAGCCCGGCACCAAGCCCATCACCTGCACCACCTGCCACGGCGCGGGCGCCGTGCAGATGCGCCAGGGCTTCTTCAGCGTGCAGCAGACCTGCCCGACCTGCCACGGCAGCGGCAAGATCGTTCCCGACCCGTGCACCGTGTGCCACGGCCAGGGCAAGATCAAGAACAACAAGACGCTCGAAGTGAAGATTCCGGCCGGCATCGACGACGGCATGCGCATCCGCAGCACCGGCAACGGCGAGCCCGGCACCAACGGCGGGCCGCCCGGCGACCTGTACATCGAGATCCGCCTCAAGAAGCACGACCTGTTCGAGCGCGACGGCGACGACCTGCACTGCGTGGTGCCCGTGAGCGTCACCACAGCGGCGCTCGGCGGCGAGATCAACGTGCCCACGCTCAAGGGCGCGGCCGCCATCGACATTCCCGACGGCACGCAAAGCGGCAAGCAGTTCCGCCTGCGAGGCAAGGGCATCAAGGGCGTGCGCTCGAGCTATCCGGGCGACCTGTACTGCCACGTGCGCGTGGAAACGCCGGTGAAGCTCACCGAGCACCAGCGCAAGCTGCTCAAGGAACTCGACGAATCGCTCAAGAAGGGCGGCGAGAAGCACAGCCCGACCGACAAGGGCTGGTTCGACAAGGCCAAGGAATTCTTCAGCTGATATTGCTGCTGACGCGCTGACGGCCTTCGTCAGCGCCGGGCCGACGCCCTGTCGGCCCGCAGCGTGCCCTCTTTCGGCCGCCGCCTTCCGGTGGCGCGCCAGGCACGCGAACGGTGCTCCCCGCACCGTTGCGGAACGCGCCGACCGGCGCCCGCGCTTTCTTCCCACGTTTGCATGCGCCAGCCACCCGCTGTGGAAGTGGCGCGGGGATTGCTTTAATCTTTTTTTGGATATGCAATAAACCAAACGACAGGTCGTGCGTTATTGATGAAAGGCATCGGCTTTATTGAACCCGGGTTCAATTAGGAAACCTGTTCGCCGGAGAATTGCAATGAGGACGATAGCCATTCGGCATAGTCATTTCATCCGGGGACAATTACGCGAGCGCGAGCTTTTCAATTTAGCAGAAACGCCAAAAGCAGTTGCGCATTTTTCGAGGAACTTTACTTGCGAGAGGGGTTCAGAATAAATAAAACATTTGCCTGGTTCTTTCTTTGCTTTATGCTGATTGAACCGATTCAGTAGACAGTGTGTAAGGGAGTTTTCCACGGCATACGGCCATGGGCGGGGCCCCTCTTTCGAGAGGAGCGACGCAGTCTCTGGCTGTAGGCATCGGGGTCAAAAGCCCCGCCGACCTAAGGAGGCGCGACCATGGACGTGATCAGCAACTTTGCAGCCCGCTACGAACGCACCCGCGAGGAAGTTCTCTCGCTGCAGGAATATCTGGATATCTGCAAACGCGATCCGACGGCATATGCAACGGCCTCCGAACGAATGCTTCAGGCCATTGGCGAGCCGGAACTGGTAGATACCCGCAATGACCCCCGTCTTTCGCGGATCTTCGCCAACAAGGTCATCAAGATCTATCCGGCGTTCAAGGAGTTCTATGGCATGGAAGATGCCATCGAGCAGGTGGTGTCCTATTTCCGCCACGCCGCGCAGGGCCTGGAAGAAAAGAAGCAAATCCTTTACCTCCTGGGGCCCGTCGGCGGCGGCAAGAGTTCGATCGCCGAGCGCCTGAAGCAGCTCATGGAGCGGGTGCCTTTCTATGCGATCCATGGCTCGCCGGTGAACGAGTCGCCCCTGGGGCTGTTCGACACCGCCGAAGACGGCGAGATCCTCGAAAAAGAGTACGGCATCCCCGTCCGCTATCTGAACCGCATCCTGTCGCCCTGGGCGGTGAAGCGGCTCGAGGAGTACGGCGGCGACATCCGCCAGTTCAAAGTAGTCAAGCGCTACCCCTCGGTGCTGCGCCAGATCGCGGTCGCCAAGACCGAGCCGGGCGACGAGAACAACCAGGACATCTCGTCGCTGGTCGGCAAGGTCGACATCCGCAAGCTCGAGACCTACGCCCAGGACGACCCCGACGCCTACGCTTACTCCGGCGGCCTGTGCCTGGCCAACCAGGGCTTGCTCGAGTTCGTGGAAATGTTCAAGGCCCCCATCAAGGTACTGCACCCGCTGCTCACGGCCACGCAGGAGAGCAACTTCAAGGGCACCGAAGGCTTCGGCGCCATTCCCTTCGACGGCATCGTGCTGGCGCACAGCAACGAGAGCGAGTGGAAGGCGTTCCGCAACAACAAGAACAACGAGGCGTTTCTCGACCGGATCTACATCGTCAAGGTGCCGTACTGCCTGCGCGCCTCCGAAGAGATCAAGATCTACGAGAAGCTGGTGCGCAACTCGTCGCTGGCCAAGGCGCCGTGCGCGCCCGGCACCTTGCGCATGATGGCGCAGCTGTCGGTGCTCACGCGCCTGAAGGAGCCCGAGAACTCCAGCACCTTCAGCAAGATGCAGGTGTACGACGGCGAGAACCTCAAGGACACCGACCCCAAGGCCAAGTCGATCCAGGAGTACCGCGACTACGCGGGCGTCGACGAAGGCATGAGCGGTGTGTCGACGCGTTTCGCCTTCAAGATCATCTCCAAGGTGTTCAACTTCGACAGCACCGAGGTGGCCGCCAACCCGGTGCACCTGATGTATGTGCTCGAGCAGCAGATCGAGCGCGAGCAGTTTCCGCCGGAAACCGAGCAGAAGTACATCAGCTACATCAAGGAGCTGCTGGCGCCGCGCTATGCCGAGTTCATCGGCAAGGAAATCCAGACTGCCTACCTGGAAAGCTACAGCGAGTACGGCCAGAACATCTTCGACCGCTACGTGACCTACGCCGACTACTGGATCCAGGACCAGGAGTTCCGCGACGTGGACACCGGCGAAGTGTTCGACCGCGCCTCGCTCAACGCCGAACTCGAGAAGATCGAGCGGCCCGCCGGCATCGGCAACCCGAAGGACTTCCGCAACGAGATCGTCAACTTCGTGCTGCGCGCACGGGCCGGCAACGCGGGGCGCAACCCGGCGTGGACCAGCTACGAGAAGCTGCGCGCAGTCATCGAGAAGAAGATGTTCTCCAACACCGAAGAGCTGCTGCCGGTGATCAGTTTCAACACCAAGAGCAGCGCCGACGAGCAGAAGAAGCACGAAGACTTCGTGACCCGCATGGTCGAGAAGGGCTACACGGCCAAGCAGGTGCGGCTTCTGTGCGAGTGGTACCTGCGCGTGCGCAAGAGTTCATAGCGGACAGCGGGAACAACGGGCGCGTGCGCAGAACCTAACCCTCGCACCGCCCACCGTTTTGCAAGGAGCTTGAAAACATCGTGGCCATCCTGCAGCAGATCATCGATCGTCGGCTCTCGGGCAAGAACAAGTCCATCGGCAACCGCGAGCGCTTCCTTCGGCGCTACAAGGGGCAGATCCAGGAGGCGGTGCGGCGCGCGGTCAGCGGGCGCAACATCCGCGAGCTGGAGCAAGGCGAAGACGTGACCCTGCCGCGCCACGATGTCTCCGAGCCAGTGTTCGGCCATGCACGCGGCGGCGACCGCGAGTATGTGCACCCCGGCAACCAGGAGTACCTCAAGGGCGACCGCATTGCGCGCCCCGAGGGTCAGGGCGGCGGCGGCTCGGGCAGCGGCGAGGCCAGCGACAGCGGCGAAGGCGAGGACGACTTCGTCTTTCGCCTCACGCGCGAGGAGTTCATGCGCGTCTTCTTCGACGACCTCGCGCTGCCGCACCTCGTCCGCACCCAGATCGCCGAAGTGCCCGAGTGGAAGAGCCACCGCGCCGGCTTCACGAGCGATGGCACGCCCAACAACCTGCACGTGGTGCGCTCCATGCGCGGCGCGCTCGCACGGCGCATTGCGCTCGGCGGCGAACCGCGCAAGGAGCTCAAGCGCCTGGAGGCGCACCTCCTCGTCCTGAAAGCGCATCCGCAGGCCGAGACAGCGCTGATCCAGAAGGAAATCCGCGAGACCGAGGAGCTCATCGCCGAGCTGCGCCGCACCATGCGGCACGTGCCCTACATCGACCCGATCGACCTGCGCTACCGCAACCGAGTGAAGACGCCCGTGCCCAGCGCCAAGGCCGTGATGTTCTGCCTCATGGACGTGTCGGGCTCGATGGACGAAGCGCGCAAGGACATGGCCAAGCGCTTCTTCATGCTGCTGTACCTGTTTCTCACGCGGCACTACGAGCGCATCGACCTCGTGTTTTTGCGCCACCACACGCAGGCGCAAGAGGTGACCGAGGAAGAGTTCTTTCACGCCACCGAAACCGGCGGCACCGTGGTGTCGAGCGCACTGGTGCTCATGGACGAGATCGTCAAGGCCCGCTACGCCAGCGGCGAATGGAACGTGTACGGCGCCCAGGCCAGTGACGGCGACAACTGGCACCAGGACAGCGGCCGCTGCCGCGAACTGCTGGTCGACAACATCCTGCCTGCGGTGCGCTACTACGCCTACGTGCAGGTGGCCGAGACCGAGCAGAACCTGTGGCAGGAGTACCAGCAGCTCGAAGGCGTGGCGCCCAACTTCGCCATGCGCAAGGTGTCGGACGCGCAAGACATCTACCCGGTGTTCCGCGACCTGTTCAAGAAGGAAGGGGTGCCCGCATGATCACCACCACCGAACGCCCTCCCGGTGCCCCCGTCCTGCCGCGCAGCACCGACCTCCCCACCTCCCGCCTGGAGCGCCTGCCCAGCCCGTCCGACTGGACCTTCGAGCTCATCGAGACGTACCACACCGAGATCGCCAAGACCGCCAGGAGCTTCGGCCTGGACACCTACCCGAACCAGCTCGAGGTGATCACGGCCGAGCAGATGATGGACGCCTACGCCAGCGTGGGCATGCCCATGATCTACAGGCACTGGTCGTACGGCAAGCAGTTCATCTCCACCGAGAAGAACTACAAGCGCGGCCACATGGGGCTGGCCTACGAGATCGTCATCAACTCCGATCCGTGCATTGCCTACCTCATGGAAGAAAACACCATGGCCATGCAGGCCCTGGTGATTGCGCATGCGGCCTACGGGCACAACAGCTTCTTCAAGGGCAACTACCTGTTCCGCATGTGGACCGACGCGTCGTCGATCATCGACTACCTCGTCTACGCGCGGCACTACATCGCCGAGTGCGAAGAGCGCCACGGCCTCGATGCGGTGGAAGACCTGCTCGACTCCTGCCACGCGCTCATGAACTACGGCGTCGACCGCTACCGCCGTCCGCAGAAGCGCTCGCTGGCCCAGGAAAGCGCGCAGCGCGCCGACCGCGAGCGCCACATGCAGCAGCAGGTGAACGACCTGTGGCGCACGCTACCTCGCAAGAGTGAACAGGCCACCGAGTCGGAAGCCGAAGCCGCACGCCGCTTTCCGTCGGAGCCGCAGGAGAACCTGCTCTATTTCATCGAGAAGAACGCCGCCCTGCTCGAACCGTGGCAGCGCGAAGTGGTGCGCATCGTGCGCAAGATCGCGCAGTACTTCTACCCGCAGCGCCAGACCCAGGTCATGAACGAAGGTTGGGCCACCTTCTGGCACTACACGCTGCTCAACACCATGTACGACCGCGGCCAGCTGGATGACGGCTTCATGATGGAATGGCTCAGCTCGCACACCAGCGTGGTGTTCCAGCCGCCCGTGGGCCACCGCGCCTACAGCGGCATCAACCCCTATGCGCTGGGCTTCAAGATGTTCACCGACCTGCGCCGCGTCTGCGAGAAGCCGACCGAAGAAGACCGCCGCTGGTTCCCCGACTACGCGGGCACCGACTGGGTCAAGACACTCGACTACGCGATGCGCAACTTCAAGGACGAGAGCTTTGTCGGCCAGTTCCTGAGCCCGAAGACGATGCGCGATTTCCGCCTGTTCGCCATCCGCGACTACCAGAGCGAATCGGAACTCGAGGTGTCGGCCATCCACGACGACAGCGGCTACCAGGCGCTGCGCGAATCGCTGTCACGCCAGTACGACATCGGCAACCGCGAGCCCGACATCCAGGTCTGGAGCGTCGCCACGCGCGGCGACCGCTCGCTCACGCTGCGCCACACGCAGCGCAACAACCTGCCGCTGAACGACAGCGCCGAAGAGGTGCTGAAGCACGTCGCGCGGCTCTGGGGCTTCGACGTGCACCTGGAAAGCGTCGACAGTGGCGGCCGGGTCAGCCGCAGCTGGAAGGCTGCCGCGCCGAAGCAGAACTACTGAGGAAGGGTCAGGGCACCAGCGCGGCGATGGCCAGCGTGTAGCCCTTCGCCCCCAGCCCCACGATGATCCCGCGCGCCGCAGGCGAGATGTACGACTTGTGGCGAAACTCTTCGCGTGCATGCACGTTCGAGATGTGCAGCTCGATCAACGGCACGCTCGCGCCCTTGATGGCGTCGTGCAGCGCAATCGACGTGTGGGTGTAGGCGCCCGGGTTCATCACCACGCCCAGCATGTTGCCGGCGGCCACTTCGCGGCCCGCCTCCTGGACCCAGTCGATCAACACGCCTTCGTGGTTCGACTGGCGGCATTCGATCGCCACGCCGAGCTTGGCACCCGTTTCATGGCACAGGCGCTCGACGTCGGCGAGCGTGTCGCGACCGTACTGTTCGGGCTCGCGCGTGCCGAGCAGGTTGAGGTTGGGGCCGTTGAGAACGAGGATTTTCTTCATGATGGATCGGTGAAGGAAGCAACCGGATGCCGGCAGATGGCCAAGATTATGGGCGCGCCGCCGGCCGCGCCCGCCGTGCCGAAGGCGACACCGCCGCAGTCGAACCCACGTAGTGGTTGTACGAGCCGATGTCCGCCACGCAGCGCGCCATGAGGTCGACGAACGCGCGCAGCTTCTGCCCCATGTAGCGCTGCCGCTGGTAGGCGCAGTACAGCCGCCGCGCCTCCGGCGGCCACTGCGGCAGCACCGGCACCAGCACGCCCTGCGCCACCTCGGGGCCGGCGAAGAACACCGGCAGCGGCGCGATGCCCAGGCCGTCGATGCAGAAGGTCTTCATCACCCAGTGGTCGTTGGTCTCGAAGGCCGGCTCCGTGCGCACCACATGGCGCCCCGAGGCCTGCTGCGACACCAGCCGCAGCGGCGACGACGGCCCCGACGGCTCGCGCATCGCGATCATCCGGTGCTGCGCCAGCGCCTCGGGCGTCTGCGGCGTGCCATGCCGCGCCAGGTACTGCGGGCTCGCGTAAAGGCCGTAGGCCAGCCGGCCCAGCAGCTTGGCGACCAGGTCCGGAAGGTCGGGCGGCGCCGAGCCGACATAGCAATCGACCTCGCCGATCTGCGGCGCCTGCGCGCCGTTCGCCACGTCGAGCTGGCAGCGCACGTTGGGGTGCGATTCGAGAAAGATCCGCACCACATGGCAGACGAAGGAGGTGCTGAACTGCGTGTCGGACAGCAGCGTGAGCCGCCCCGACACCCCGCCCGTGAGCTCCTGCACCTCGGTGCGCGCCGTTTCCAGCCGGCCGCTCACCTCCCCGAGCAGCCCCTCGCAACGTGCGAAGAACGCACGCCCGGCCTCCGTGGGCGCGATGCGGCGCGAGCTGCGCAGCAACAGCTGGGCGCCCAGCAGTTCCTCCAGCCGCGTGAGCTGCCGGCTCAGCGTGGCCTTCGACACGCCCGACAGGCTCTCGGCCTTGGTGAGGCTGCCGCTCTTCATCACGAGCACGAAGGCCTCGACCAGCGCGAGGTCGATGCGCCCGGCGCTCATGAAAGCCACCGCTGTGGAAGTCGTCGTTGCAGGAATGAAAAGGAGCGTCTTGGCATGGGGCTTTCATCGGTGCGGCGGACACGCTACGGTAGGCGGCACCGCCGACAAGGGCATGCCCGATGCTATGCCGGTTTGCGGCGCCCTTTTCCGCCGCCCCCACGATCAAGCCCCATGAATCCCTCTGCCGCATCACAGGCCTGGCACCCCGTCGCCCCCTCTGCCGAGGTGCGCGCCGGCGCCAACATCGTCGCCGGCTTCGCGCAAGGCCAGGAGCTCGCGCTGTGGCGCGCAGCCGATGGCACGCCGCAGGCCTGGGAGAACCGCTGCCCGCACCGCAGCGTGCGCTTCACGCTCGGCCAGGTGACCGGCGGCGACCGCCTGGCCTGCGCGTACCACGGCTGGCAGTACGAGGCCGGCAGCGGCGCGTGCGTGCGCATCCCGGCACACCCGGCCATGCAGGCGCCGCGCAATGTCTGCGCCAAGGTGTTCGCCACGGCGGATGCCGCGGGCATGCTGTGGGTGCGCCTTGCCGCCGATGGCGCGCCCGCGCCAGCCGAACTGGCCCATGTCGTTCCCGCCGGCTGGCACCTCGCCCGCACGCTGACCTTGCGCGTGGCCGCGTCCGAGGTGCGCGATGCGCTGGCGCAGCATGGCTTCGCATCGGCAGCAACGCCCGATGCGTGGCAAGGCATGCTGGGCGAATCGCCCGTCGCCGCGCTGCTGCTCGACGCCCAGCCGCAGCTGAGCTTCCTGCACCTGTGGACCGACGCAGCCCCCGGCTCCGACGCGATGGCCCGTGTGCACCGCGCGGCGCGCCAGCTGCGCAGCGACATCGAAGCCACTTCATCGCACTGAAAAGAAGAAAGAAAACATGCCCTTCGTCACCGACGATCCCAACATGCTCGACGACTGGCTCGTCGTCGGCCCCACCAGCGGCTTGCCACGCACGACACGGCTGCTCGGCGAAACCCTGCACCTGCACATCGATGCCGACGGCACGCCGCACGCCCTTCTCGGCACCGACGCACTGACCGTGCAGTCGCGCTACGGCTTCCTCTGGGTCTGCCCCAGGGGCCGCCCCGCCCGCCCGCTGTTCGCGTTCCCCGAGCACGAAGAGCCCGGCCGCCGCCTCGTCGATTGCGGCGGGCTCGGCGTGGCCGTGTCGGGCCTGCGCGTGATCGAGAACTTCCTGGACATGGCGCACTTCCCTTTCGTGCACCCCGACTACCTCGGCAAGGTGCCGCACACCGAAGTCGCCAAGTACAACGTCGAGGTCGATGCCGCCACCGACGAAATCTGGGCCACCGACTGCCGCTTCTGGCAGCCGCGCGCCTCGGCCGCCCACGACACCGGCAGCGAGGTGTTCTACAAGTACCGCGTGATGCAGCCCTTCTCGGCCATGCTCTACAAGTCGAGCCACCGGCCCGACAAGCTCGACGCCATCGGCCTGTTCCTGCAGCCCGTGGACGATGAGCACGTTATCGCCCACACGCTGCTGGCCTACTTCGACGACGTGTCGACCGACGCCGAGCTCATCGCGTTCCAGCACACGATCTTCGGGCAGGACAAGCCCATTTTGGAGAACCACGCCTTCAAGCGCATGCCGCTCGAAGGCCGCGCCGAAACGCCCACGCGCGGCGACACCACCTCCGTCACCTACCGCCGCTGGCTGCGCGAGCGCGGCATGCGCTTCGGCACCGCGAGGGCCGCCGCATGACCGTCAAGCTCTACGACTACCCGCTCTCGGGCAACTGCTTCAAGGTGCGGCAGATGCTGCTGTGGCTCGGCGTGGACCACGTGAGCGTGCCGGTGGACTTCCACCCCGGTCGCGAACACAAGTCCGCCAGATTCCTCGCGCAGGTCAACCCGCTGGGCCAGCTCCCGGTGATCGACGATGAAGGCTTCGTGCTGCGCGACGCGCAAGCCATCCTCGTCTACCTCGCGAGCCGCTACGACGCATCGCAGCGCTGGTACCCCGCCGACCCGAAGCTGCGCGGCCAGGTCGCGATGTGGCTCGCCATGGCCGACGAGATCACGCGCACCGCCTCGGCCGCGCGGCTGCACGACGCGCTGGGCTACACGCACCTGGACATCCACGCCTGCCGGCGCGGCGCGCGCGCGGCCTTCCGCGTGCTCGACGACCACCTCGCCGAGCAGCATGCCGCCACCGGCCTGCGCTGGCTCGCCGCCGCGCCCGAGCCGACCATCGCCGACCTCGCCTGCTTTCCGTACGTGGCGCTGGCGGGCGAAGGCGGCATCCCGCTCGACGAGTTTCCTGCGCTGCGCCGCTGGGTCTGGGATTTCCGTCACCTGCCCGGTTTTGTGGGCATGTCGGGTATCTTCCCCGCTGGCCCCGCCTGAAGGCTCGCCTGAGTATCCTTGACCCCTTCCGCTCTCTGAAGAACCGAATCCCATGAAAACCAAAGCCGCCGTCGCCTGGCAAGCAGGCCAACCCCTCACCATCGAAACCGTAGACCTCCAGGGCCCGAAGTTCGGTGAAGTGCTGGTCGAGATCAAGGCCACCGGCATCTGCCACACCGACTACTACACGCTCTCGGGCGCCGACCCCGAAGGCATCTTCCCCGCCATCCTGGGCCATGAAGGCGCGGGCATCGTGGTCGACGTCGGCCCCGGCGTCACCACGCTGAAAAAGGGCGACCACGTCATTCCGCTGTACACGCCCGAATGCCGCCAGTGCAAGTTCTGTCTGAGCCGCAAGACCAACCTGTGCCAGCTGATCCGCGGCACGCAGGGCAAGGGCCTCATGCCCGACGCCACCTCGCGTTTCAGCCTCGACGGCAAGCCGATCTTTCACTACATGGGCACGAGCACCTTCAGCAACTACACGGTCGCGCCCGAAATTTCGCTGGCCAAGATCCGTGAAGACGCACCCTTCGACAAGGTCTGCTACATCGGCTGCGGCGTCACCACCGGCATCGGTGCCGTGCTCTTCACGGCCAAGGTCGAAGCCGGCGCGAACGTCGTGGTGTTCGGCCTGGGCGGCATCGGCCTGAACGTGATCCAGGGCGCCAAGATGGTGGGCGCCGACAAGATCATCGGTGTCGACCTGAACCCCGAGCGCGAAGCCATGGCCCGCAAATTCGGCATGACGCACTTCATCAACCCCAAGACCACCGAGAACGTGGTCGACGCGATCGTGCAGCTGACCGACGGCGGCGCCGACTACAGCTTCGAGTGCATCGGCAACACGCAGGTGATGCGCCAGGCGCTGGAATGCACGCACAAGGGCTGGGGCCGCAGCATCATCATCGGCGTGGCCGAGGCCGGCGCCGAGATCAGCACGCGCCCGTTCCAGCTGGTCACCGGCCGCAAGTGGGAAGGCTCGGCCTTCGGCGGCGCGCGCGGTCGCACCGACGTGCCGAAGATCGTCGACTGGTACATGGAAGGCAAGATCAACATCGACGACCTGATCACGCACACCATGCCGCTGGAAGACATCAACAAGGGCTTCGACCTGATGAAGCGCGGCGAGTCGATCCGCGGCGTCGTTCTTTACTAAGCCCGAGGAGGCGCCCGCCATGAACCGCATGGAACCCTTGCGCACCATTGAAGCGGGCGTCCTCGAAGTCGCCTACTACGAAGCCGGCGAGGCCGACGGCCCGCCCGTGCTGCTGATGCACGGCTTTCCGTACGACATCCACACGTACGCAGAGGTCGCGCCGATGCTGGCCGCGCAAGGCTGCCGCGTCGTCGTGCCGTACATGCGCGGCTACGGCGGCACGCGCTTCCTGAGCGACGCCACGCCGCGCTCGGGCGAACAGGCGGCGTTCGGCGCCGACCTGCTCGCACTGCTCGACGCCCTGCAGATCGAGCGCGCCGTGCTCGCCGGCTACGACTGGGGCGGCCGCGCCGCCTGCGTGGTGGCGGCGCTGTGGCCCGAACGCTGCGCTGGGCTGGTCTCGCTCAACAGCTACAACATCCAGAACATCGCCCAGGCGATGGAGCCGGACACGGCCGAGAACGAACACAGCCTCTGGTACCAGTACTACTTCCACAGCGAGCGCGGCCGCGCCGGTCTTGCGAAGGACCGCAACGCGATCGCGAAGCTGCTCTGGCAACTGTGGTCGCCGACCTGGAATTTCGACGACGCCACCTTCGCGCGCAGCGCCGCCGCTTTCGACCACACCGACTTCGTCGAGGTGGTGATCCATTCGTACCGCCACCGCTTCGGCCTCGTGCCCGGCGACCCGGCCTATGCCGACATCGAACGCCGCCTCGCCGCGCAGCCGACGATCACCGTGCCCGCCATCACCTTCGACGGCATCGACGACGGCGTGCGACCGCCCGCCGATGCCTCGGCCCACGCGCATCGCTTCAGCGGGCCGCGTTCGCACCGCCTCGTGCCCGGCGCGGGCCACAACCTGCCGCAGGAAGCACCGCGCACCTTCGCGGATGCCGTGCTTGAACTCGTGCCCGCACTGATGCGCAGCCAGACGACCTCTTCTTCATGACCGACACCACCCCGACACTCCTTTCCGAACACCACGCCTTCGGCGGCGTGCAGCGCTTCTTCGAGCACCGCTCGCACGAAATCGGCCTGCCGATGCGCTTCTCGGTCTACCTGCCGCCGCAGGCCGCAACCGCAGGCAAGCCCGTGCCCGCCCTGCTCTACCTCGCGGGCCTGACCTGCAACGAGGAAACCTTCGCGGTGAAGGCCGGCGCGCAGCGCATGGCCGCGAGCCTGGGCCTGGCGCTCATCGCGCCCGACACCAGCCCGCGCGGCGCTGGCCCCGAGGGCTTGCCAGGCGCGAAAGACAGCTGGGACTTCGGCATCGGCGCCGGCTTCTACCTGGACGCCACCGCCGAGCCCTGGGCCACGCACTGGCGCATGGAAAGCTGGATCGTCCACGAGCTGCTGCCGCTTGTGGCGCAGCACCTGCCCGTCGACGGTCAGCGACTGGGCATCTTCGGCCACTCGATGGGCGGCCACGGCGCGCTCACGCTGGCGCTGCGGCACCCGGGGCGCTTCTTGTCGCTCTCGGCCTTCGCACCGATCTGCGCGCCCACCCAATGCCCGTGGGGCCAGAAGGCCTTCGCCGGCTACCTGGGCGAGCCCGGCGACGACCGCGCGCAATGGCTCGCGCACGACGCCAGCGCGCTGATGCAGTCGCAGACCGTCGCGCCCTATCCGCAAGGCATCCTCATCGACCAGGGCCTGGCCGACAAATTCCTCGCCGAGCAGTTGCACCCCGAGGTCTTCGAGGCCGCCTGCTTCGCCGCCGGCCAGCCGCTCACGCTGCGCCGCCATGCGGGCTACGACCACGGCTACTACTTCATCCAGAGCTTCATGGCTGACCACATCGCGCACCACGCGCAAACGCTGAACGCCTGAACGCAAAGGGGTGCGGTTCGCACCCGGCGTGGCTATCATGGTCCGCATGTCTGCCGCCAAGATTCCCGCCTTCGAGCTGCGCTCGCGCGATGGCGGCGCCGAAGAGAACATGGTGCTCGCCGGCATCTGGCGCCGCGCCTGGGTGTCGGCCAACCGGGGCGCCGCCCACGTCGAGCCCATCGGCCACTGGCTGCACCGCGTGCAGACCGAATTCATTCCGCCCGCCGACGTGGTGCTCGCCGAGCGCGACGGCCAGGTGCTGGCCTTCATGGTGCTGCTCACGGCGCGCGAGTACGTGGCCCAGCTGTTCGTCGAACCGCACCTGCGCAGCCAGGGCCTGGGCAAGGCGCTGCTCGACGAGGCCTGCGTGCGCATGCCGCACGGCTGGCGGCTGCACGTGGCCGTCAGCAATACCGAGGCGCAGCGCTTCTACGAACGCTACGGCCTCTTGCGCGGCGTGGTCGACCGGCACCCGGGCAGCGGGCGCGAACGCATCGCCTACCATTGGTCGCCTGCCCGCGCGCCCTGGCGCACGGGCTGACACCGCCGCCCTCTTCCTTCTTCTTGCCCCATGCGCATCCGCATCGATCACATCGCCCTCTGGACCACCGACCTCGAACGCTGCAAGCGCTTCTACGTCGACTACTTCGGCGCCACCGCCGGCGCGGGGTATGTCAACCCGACCAAGGGCTTCGCCTCGTGCTTCCTGAGCCTGGGCGACGGCGCGCGCATCGAGGCCATGACCACGAGCACCCAATCGCCCGTGGTCGCCGAGGCCGGCGCGCAGCGCATGGGCTGGACGCACCTCGCGATCTCGGTCGGCTCCGACGCCGAGGTTGACGCCCTCACACAGCGGCTGAAGGCCGACGGCTACCCGCTGCTCGACGGCCCGCGTCGCACCGGCGACGGCTACTACGAGAGCGTAGTGCTCGACCCGGACGGCAACCGCATCGAGATCACTTCATGAGCGTTTTTGTCCAGAGCCTGCACGAGACCTTCGAACGCCTCGGCCGCATCGAAACCCGCCGCATGTTCGGCGGCCACGGCGTGTGGCACGAGGGCCGCATGATCGCGCTCGTCGCCAAGGACACGCTGTACCTCAAGTCCGATGCCGGCAGCGCCGCGCACTTCGATGCGCTGAACCTGCCGCCCTTCACGTACGTGCGCGCGGGCAAGGAGATGCCGATGTCGTACCGGCTGGCGCCGGCCGACCTGTTCGAAGACCGCGAGGAAGCCGCCCGCTGGGGCCGCCTCGCCTACGAAGCCGCGCTGCGCTCGGGCCAGCCGCCGAAGCAGAAGAAGCCCAAGCCCCCACCCAAGACACCCCCCAAGGCCGCGAAAGCGAAGACCCGGTGAACGAACAGAACAACGACAACAACAACCCCAGCCACCGGCTTCCTCCGCTGCCTGAGCGCGAACAGATCGCGCTGCTCGATCCCTTCGACAGCCTCGACCTGAAAGACATCGTGGTCGTCGCCTCGCTGGCCGAAGCCGAGCGCGCCGCAGACGAATTGCTCACGGCCGGCGTGGCGGGCTTCGACACCGAGTCGCGCCCCACCTTCGCAAAGAACGAGGTATCGACCGGCCCGCACGTGGTGCAGTTCGCGACGCGCGACACGGCGTGGCTGTTCCAGCTGCACCGCGACGAGTGCAACCACGTGGTCGCGGGCCTGCTTGCGTCCACCGAGCTGCGCAAGGTCGGCTTCGGGCTCTCGAGCGACCTGTCGATGATCCGCATGCGCCTGGCCATTGCGCCGCAGGCCGTGTTCGACATCGACGACGAGTTCCGCCGGCGCGGCTACCGCCGTTCGGTCGGCGTGAAGACGGCCGTGGCGCTGATGTTCAACCAGCGCTTCGCCAAGTCGCGCAAGGCCACCACGTCGAACTGGGCGCACAAGCAGCTCAGCGAATCGCAGATCCGCTATGCGGCCAACGACGCCTATGCGTCGCTGCGCGTGTTCGACGCGCTCTTTCCGAACGGCTGACCGAGCGCGCGACTGCCGTCAGTCGCGCCCCGCTTCAAGGATCGCCTGCGCCAGCCGCTGCGGGTTCGAGAAGAACATCTCGTGGCTGCCCGGGCACTCCACGAGGCGGAACAACCCCAGCCGCTCCGACAGCCGCGGATGCCACGGCAGGCTGTGCGGCAGCGCCGTGTCCTGCAGGCAGTTGACATACGACTTGCCCAGCGCCAGCGCCGCCAGCGGCTGCTTCAGTTGAATCTTGTCGGTGAAGGTGCGGTACGGGTGCGGGTTGAGCTGGTCGTAGGCGGACTGCGCCAGCGCCAGGTCGGCGTCGTTGATGAAGGCCTCGCGCCAGATCTCGAACGGCAGCGTCACGGCGTTGCCGTTGGCCGCGGCCACCGCGTCGAACATGGCCACGTAGTGCGGCGGCACCATGTCGTTGAGCGCTTCGCCATCGAGCGGCACGAAGGCGTTGATGTAGACCAGCCGCCGCAGCCGCGCCGCGATGCGATCGGCCACGCCCGAGATCACCATGCCGCCGTAGCTGTGACCCACGAGCCGCACCTGCGTGAGGTCCTTGCTCTCGATGTAGCGCACCACCGACGCGATGGCGTCGTCCAAGCTGGTGTTCGTGCGGCTGTCGCCGGGGTTGTTGCCTGCCACGGTGGGGCAATGCACGGTGTGGCCGGCCGCACGCAGGCCTTCGGCCACGGCCTCCATTTCGGCGCCGGTGTGCCAGGCGCCGTGAACCAGAACATAGATGTCGGACATGGGTGTCTCCTTCGTTGGATGCGTCGTTGGGTGATAGACCGAGGCGACTGTAGAAAAAACGGTGCGTTGCGGATGGCCGCTGCCTGCCAACCTGATGGCCGATTCGCGCCACCGGTCTTTTCGTTTGCGGGTTGCCTCACTTCAATAATTCAAAGATACTTGAATAATGGAAGAAAACGATGTGGTTCGCGCCTTGGGCGCACTCGCGCAACCCGTGCGCTTGCGGGTGTTCCGTGCCTTGGTGGTGGCGGGGCCCGAAGGGCTGACGCCGGGCGCGCTGACTGAAGCGCTGGCGGTTTCGGCCACGGGCCTGTCTTTTCACCTCAAGGAGCTGGTGAACGCGAGCCTGGTCTCGCAGGAGCGCCAAGGGCGCAACCTCATCTACCGCGCGTCGTTCGAGCGGATGAACGGCCTGCTCGGCTACCTCACCGAGAACTGCTGCCAGGGGGAAGCCTGCCTTCCGGCGGCTGCTACTCAACAAGCCTGCGACTGCTGACATATGAAAGCCTGTGCTGTTGCACGCCGCGTGCGTGCGCTCTGGCGTGCTCCCGCCGACGGGGCACCTTGCTCCGCGAATGTCCTCCGCCCTTCGGGCTCCCCCTTGATTTCGCTGCGCAAGGCACCCCATCGACGTGAGCGTTGTTCGCAACATTCGTTGATCGGCGAGCACCAGCAGCGTGCCCCTGTGCACAGGGCACTGGGTGCTTCCCGCAGCGAAATCAAGGAGGAGCCGAAGGCGGGGGACATTCGCGGAGGGAAGTACCCGGTGGCCTGTGCACGCGCCCTGAACAAGAACAAGAACTGACATGACCACAGCCCTCCTCATCTTCGCCTGCACGTTGGTGCTGGTCATCTGGCAGCCTCGCGGCCTCGGCATCGGCTGGAGCGCCATGCTGGGCGCCGTCGTCGCATTGATCTTCGGCGTGGTGCAGCTCGCCGACATCCCCGTCGTCTGGGGCATCGTCTGGAACGCCACCGCGACCTTCATCGCCGTCATCATCATCAGCCTGCTGCTCGATGAAGCCGGCTTCTTCGAATGGGCTGCGCTGCACGTGGCCCGCTGGGGGCGCGGCAACGGCCGGCGGCTGTTCGCCTTCATCGTGCTGCTGGGCGCCGCGGTGTCGGCCCTCTTTGCGAACGACGGTGCGGCGCTGATCCTCACGCCCATCGTGATGGCGATGCTCGTGGCGCTCGGCTTCCGGCCCGCCGCCACGCTCGCCTTCGTCATGGCCGCGGGCTTCATTGCCGACACGGCCAGCCTGCCGCTGATCGTGTCGAACCTCGTGAACATCGTGTCGGCCGACTTCTTCAAGATCGGCTTCAACGACTACGCGGCCGTGATGATCCCGGTGAACCTCGCCGCAGTCGCGGCCAGCCTTCTGGTGCTGATGCTCTACTTTCGCCGCGACATTCCAGCCAGCTACGACGTGGCGCAACTGAGAAACCCCGTGGAAGCCATCCGTGACCCGGCCACCTTCCGGGCCGGCTGGGTCGTGCTGGTGCTGCTGCTCGTCGGCTTCTTCGGGCTGGAGCCGCTGGGCGTGCCGGTCAGCGCCGTGGCGGCCGTGGGTGCCGCCCTTCTTCTGGCCGTGGCTGCGCGCGGACACGTCATCAGCACGCGCAAGGTGCTGCATGGCGCGCCCTGGCAGATCGTCGTCTTCTCGCTGGGCATGTACCTCGTGGTCTACGGGCTGCGCAACGCGGGGCTGACGGGTCAGATCGCGTCGCTGCTCGACGTGTTCGCGCAAGGTGGCGTGTGGGGTGCCGCCATCGGCACCGGCTTCCTGGCCGCGGGGCTCTCATCGGTCATGAACAACATGCCGACCGTGCTCGTGGGCGCGCTTTCCATCGACGCGTCGGGCGCCACGGGCCTCGTGAAGGAAGCCATGATCTACGCCAACGTCATCGGCTGCGACCTGGGCCCGAAGATCACGCCGATCGGCAGCCTGGCCACGTTGCTGTGGCTGCACGTGCTCGAGAAAAAGGGCACGACCATCGCCTGGGGCTACTACTTCAAGGTCGGCATCGCGATGACGCTTCCCGTGCTGGCCGTCACGCTGGCCGCGCTCGCGCTGCGCCTCAGCCTCGGCTGATCCCTTTCATTTTTCTTTCGTCCACCGAGATTCCCATGAGCGACATCACGATCTATCACAACCCCGCCTGCGGCACGTCGCGCAACGTGCTCGCGCTGATCCGCAACACGGGCGACGAACCCACCGTCGTCGAATACCTCAAGACCCCGCCCGACCGCGCCACGCTCACGCAGTTGATCGCAGCGATGGGCGTGCCCGTGCGCGACGTGCTGCGCCAGAAAGGCACGCCCTACGACGAACTGGGCCTTGGCGATCCGACCTGGAGCGACGAACAGCTCATCGACTTCATGTTGCAGCACCCGATCCTCATCAACCGCCCCATCGTCGTCACGCCGCTCGGAACGCGCCTGTGCCGGCCGTCCGAAGAAGTGCTCGACATCCTGCCGAAGCCGCAGCAAGGCGCGTTCGCCAAGGAAGACGGCGAAGCCGTGATCGACGCGAAAGGCCAGCGTGTCGCCAAGCCCTGATCTCCCCCAGCTCGACGCCGATGCGTTCCGCATCCCCAGCCTGCAGGAGCTTCTGCCCACCGCACGCGCCACGCATGCACCGCGCATCCTGCTGCTGTACGGTTCGCTGCGCGAGCGCTCCTACAGCCGCCTGCTGACCGAAGAGGCCGCGCGTCTGCTGCGCGCGATGGGCGCCGAGCCCCGCATCTACGACCCACGCGGCCTGCCGCTGCCCGACGGCGAGCCCGAAGACCATCCGAAGGTGCAGGAGCTGCGCGATCTTGCACAGTGGGCCGAGGGCATGGTGTGGACCTCGCCCGAACGCCACGGCGCCATGACCGGCATCATGAAGGCGCAGATCGACTGGATTCCGCTGGCCGTCGGCTCCGTGCGGCCCACGCAGGGCAAGACGCTCGCGGTGATGGAAGTGTCGGGCGGCTCGCAGTCGTTCAACGCGGTGAACCAGCTGCGCGTGCTGGGTCGGTGGATGCGCATGATCACCATCCCCAACCAGTCGTCGGTGGCCAAGGCCTTTCTCGAGTTCGACGATGCGGGCCGCATGAAGCCCTCGCCGTACTACGAACGCGTGGTCGACGTGATGGAAGAGCTGGTGAAGTTCACGCTGCTCACGCGCGACTGCGCGGACCACCTGGTCGACCGCTACAGCGAGCGGCGTGAGAGCGCCGAGGCGCTGTCCAAGCGCGTCAACCTGCGCAGTATTTAGATACAAGCCCGGCAAGCTTCTTGCAACGGGGACGCCCGTTGCCCGGGCAATTCCCATGGCGACGCGCGGCGCACCGACGTAGATTCCGGCGTAGAACTTGAGCGTCCGTCGCCGTCGCTTTCCCCACTTTGGCCCCGCAGGAGTGTCCATGGACGCATGGTCGAGTCAGCAACTGTCCCCGCTGTACAGGCGCGAGGTCTTCCGTTCGCGCGAGGCCGAAGAGACCGACGCGCGCGTGGCGCGCGAACTGAAGCCGCACCGCAGCGCGTGGGGCGCGGGCGATGTCGATGCCATCTTCTGCCGCGCCGAGATGAGCGCACTGTCGCTGTGCATCCTGCGCTACGGCTGCGACGTCGACATCGAGCCCGACGCGCTCGG
Organism: Variovorax sp. EBFNA2; assembly: GCF_033802765.1. Lineage (NCBI taxonomy): Bacteria > Pseudomonadati > Pseudomonadota > Betaproteobacteria > Burkholderiales > Comamonadaceae > Variovorax > Variovorax sp. EBFNA2. Next base: position 2,202,054 of record NZ_CP138496.1, on the reverse strand, counting down.
CAACTTCGTGCTGGTGCAGATGCCGCTGCGCGGCCGTGCCGACATCCACACCGGCGGGCAGACGCTGCAGATCCATCCCGGCCAGGGCGCCATCATTTCTGCCCACAAGCCGGTGCGCCTGCGCTGGCATGCCGACTGCGAACAGCTGATGCTGAAGATCGAGCTCAGCCGCCTGCAGGAAGTGGCGCGCCATGCCTTTGCGCTGCGCGGCACCGACACCGTGGGCGAGATCGATTTCGACATGCCCCTGCGCCTGGACGACGCGGCGGGCACGCAGTGGTGCCGCATGGTCGCGGGCCTGGCCTCGCTGCTGCCGGCGAACGAGTTCGAGCGCTACGACCCGCGCTGGCTCGCGCACTGCGAAGACAACCTCATGCTCTACCTGCTGTGCCACCGGCCCAACTCGGTGCTGCAGCGGCATGCCGACGCGCAGCGCGGCACCGAAGAAACCAGCCTGCGGCAGCTGCGCCTGGCCGAAGAGTTCATGCGCGAGGGGCTCGACTCGCTGTTGTCGCTCGAAGACGTGGCCCAGGCCGCGGGCGTCACGCGCCGCGGCCTCGCCCTGCTCTTCAAGCGCTACCGCGACCTCTCGCCCGGCGAGGTGCTGCGCAACATGCGCCTCGATGCCGCGCATGCGCAGCTCGCGCGGCACGACGGCGCCAGCGTCACCGAGGTGGCGCTGAACTGCGGCTTCTCGCACCTGAGCCGCTTTGCCGCCTGCTACCGCGAGCGCTTCGGGCAGCTGCCGCGCGACACCGTGCAAGGCACTTCGCGCCTTTCCGTTTCGAGGCATTGAGCGCTGGCGGGGCTGACTGCGGTCGCGCTGCAGTCCTGCATCGCAGGCGGCGCGATGTCTGGTAGAAAACCCCCATGACCGTCTCACTCGCGGCGTCCCTCATCGATCTCGCGCTCGGACTGAAGCTCTCAGCGGCAGACAAGGCCGCCAGCAACCGCTTCTCGCTGGAAGGCGCGAGCTGCCAGCCGGGACCGGACGGTGGACTCGAGATCCGGATACAGCGCATCGAGGCCACCGCACTGCTGCTTGCGTCGGGGCCGTTCGTGCTGGAGATCGGCCGCATCGTTGTGCACGACCTGGTGGCGCAGATACAAACCGACGGCGGCGCGCCGCGCCTCGATGCCATGCAGGCGCGCGAAGTCGAATGTGCGGGCTTGAAGCTGCAAGGCCCCCTCAACATGGCGCCGCACGTGCGCAAGGCAGGCGACGCTTCGCTGACGCCAGACGATGCGTGGCGCCTTGACCCGCTCGGCCAGGCCGAAGGCACGGTCCGCGCACAGATCACCGATGCGCACCTGCTCTTCGACGCCGACGTGACGGTGCCGATCCGGCACGGCCAGATCGACTTCAACGATGCGACCGTCGAACACGTCGGCCCCGACTCGCGCATGGGCATCAGCCGGCTGGGCCTGTATGTCGACGCGCCCAACGGGCGCAGCTACCTGTACCAGTTCGCGTCGGCACCGCTTGCCGGTGTGGAGTTCGAGCACCGCGGCGCGCTGCTGGGCTCGTGGGTCTCCGAGCGCGGTAAGCTGCAACTGCAGGCCTTCGCAGAGTCGACGCTGCGACAAGGCCGCGAGAACCTCGACCCCGGACTGACCGCGCAGGCGCGCCTGTTGATGGCCCGCACCGGGCTGTCGGGCGAGGTCCGGCTCGGCGATGGGCTGCTCGCCATGCCAGGCATGCAAGTGCATCTGCAGGGGCGCGCTGAAGGGGCCAATGCCATCGCGCTGCACTCGAAGTCCGCCGGCCGTGGCTTGACTGCGGACATCGCCTCGCTGTCGGCGCGCGACGCTGCAGCGAGCTGGAAAGGCGCGCAACTCGGCTGCGACGCGTTGACGGGAAAGCTCAAGGTGCAGTTGCTGGTCGAAGGGCCCCCGATGCGCTTCGTGCTCGAACTGGAAAACGCCAGGCTCACGACGCCGCGATTTGCGTCGCCGCACTGAGCGGCGGGCCACGCCGTTCACGAGCCTCAGGACTTCATCGCGCACTGCGCAGCCGTGCGGTCCTGGTAGCGCTCCAGCACAGTGCCGATCACCTTGTTGGCGATGCGCCCGTTCGCATCCTTGGCGATCACGCGCAGGTAGTAGTTCTGGATCGGGAAGTTGTTCGACCCATAGCGAAAGTCGCCGCGCACCGACTTGTAGTTCGCCGCCTTGATCGCCTTGAGCAGCGCGGGCTTGTCGGCCACCTTGCCGCCGACGTCGCGCACGGCGGCGTCCATCGCCATCAGCACGTCGTAGGCCTGGCCGGCATAGAACGACGGGTTACGCCCATTGTTCTGCTGACGGAACGCGGTCACGAAGCGCTGGTTGGCGGCGTTGTCGAGATCGAACGACCAGTGCGCCGTGTTGAACAGGCCGAGCATCGGCTCGCCGACGGCGGGGATCATGTCTTCGTCGGCCGAGAACGCAGTGGAGATGAGCGCCACGTCTTTCGACAGCCCGGCACCGACGAACTGCTTGATGAAGCTCACGCCCATCGCACCGGGCAGAAAGAAGTACAGCGCATCGGGCTTCGACGCGCGAATCTGCGCGAGCTCGGCCGAGTAGTCGAGCTGCCCGAGCTTGGTGTACAGCTCGTCGCCCACGCCGCCCTTGAAGGTGTGCTTGAAGCCATTGATCGCGTCCTTGCCGCCCGGGTAGCTGGGCGCGATCATCGCGACCTTCTTGAAGCCCTTGTCCGAGGCGAACTTGCCGGCCGACTCGTAGTACGCGTCGTTCGGGTACGAGGCGCCGAAGAAGTACGGGTTGCAGCGCGCGCCCGAATAGTCGCTCGGGCCGGTGTTGCTCGACAGATAGGGCACCTTGGCCGCGAAGAGTGGCGGGCCGACGGCCAGCGCGACCGACGAGCCGACGGGCCCGGTGAACAGGTCGATCTTGTCGCGCAGCAGCATGCGCTCGACCACCTGGCGCGCCATCTCGGGGTTGCCGGCCGTGTCGGCCTCGACGAACTCCACCGGCACGCCGCCGAGCTTGCCGCCCAGCTGCTTCATCGCGACGGCGAAGCCGGCCTTGGCCTCGGCACCGCCGACGGCGAAGGGGCCGGACAGGTCCATCGCCAGGCCGACTTTCACGGTCTGCGCCTGCGCGGGTAATGCCAGCGCGCCCACCAGGACGGTGAGCGCGCACAAGACGGATCGGGGCGTGGCCTGCGACATGAAAGATCTCCTCGGGGTGAGTTCGTTGAACGTGGGGGCAGCAGCAAATGCAGGGCGCAGTCTCTGTGCGGCAGCGGCGCCCCGCTATCCGTTTCGTGCACCCCAAACCGCTGCACGAAATGGACAGACAACGCCCCGTCGCGCTCCCCAGAATCGCCGCCGACCCCACCACTTCGAGAGACGAACCGATGAGCGACACCATCGACATTCCCACCGGCGACGGCACCCAGACCTTTCGCGGCTACCTGGCCCTGCCGGCCTCGGGGCGCGGCCCCGGCATCGTGCTGTGCCAGGAGATCTTCGGCATCAACGACTACGTGCGCGAGGTGGCCGACCTCTACGCCGAAGAGGGCTACGTGGTGCTCGCGCCCGACCTGTTCTGGCGCATGGAGCCCGGCGTCGATCTGGGCTACTCGCCCGAAGACTGGCAGCGCGCCTTCGGCTTCTTCCAGAAGTTCGACATCGAAGCCGGCATGGCCGACGTCACGGCCAGCGTGAAGGCGCTGCGCGCGCACCCGGCCTGCACCGGCAAGGTCGGCGCGCTGGGCTTCTGCCTCGGCGGCAAGCTGGCCTACCTGGCCGCCGCGCACTCGGGCGTCGACGCGGCCGTGGGCTACTACGGCGTGGGCATCGAGGGCGCACTCGACCTCGTGCCGAAGATCGAATGCCCGATTGCCCTGCACTTCGCGGAGCTCGACCAGTTCTGCCCGCCCGAGGCCCGCGCCCAGGTGCTCGCAGCCTTCGCCGGCAAGGCCGATGCGCAGATGTACGTCTACCCCGGCGTCGACCATGCCTTCGCACGCACAGGCGGCGACCACTTCGACAAGCCCTCCACGCTCATGGCGCACCAGCGCTCGATGGCGCTGTTCAAGGACGCGATCGGCCCGGTGTACGACCTCTCGGCGCTGTGGGACAAGCACTGCGAGTACGAGTTCGCCACGCGCGACGTGGTCGCCACCATGGCCACGATGGTGGGCGAGCCCTACGTGAACCACATCCCGACCATGACCGGCGGCGTGGGCGCCAGGGAGCTGTCGCGCTTCTACAAGCACCACTTCATTCCGAGCACGCCACCCGACACGCGGCTCACGCCCATCTCGCGCACGGTGGGCGCGACGCAGATCGTGGACGAGATGCTGTTCAGCTTCACCCACACGGTCGAGATCGACTGGCTGCTCCCGGGCATCGCGCCCACCGGCAAGCCGGTGGAGATTCCGCTCGTGGCCATCGTGAAGTTCCGCGGCGACAAGCTGTACCACGAGCACATCTACTGGGACCAGGCCAGCGTGCTGGTGCAGATCGGCCTGCTCGATCCGAAGGGCCTGCCCGTGGCCGGCGCCGAGACCGCACGCAAGCTGGTCGACGAAACGCAGCCGTCGAACACGCTGATGCCGCGCTGGAAAAAATCGACCGCGCTCACCATCGCCGACCCGGCGCTGCCTTTGGGATGAGCGGCGACTCCGACATGCTGGCGCTGGTCGTGGACGCGGTCACGCCGCTCACGCCGGCCATCAAGGCCTTCGTGCTGCGTTCGGCCAACGGCGAGCCCCTGCCGCCGTTCGCGCCGGGCGCGCACCTGGGCGTGCAGGTGGTGCAGGCCAACGGCCACGCGGGGCAGCGCGCGTATTCGCTCGCCAGGCCGCACGACGGCTCGGACCGCTGCGAGATCGCGGTGCTGTGCGAGCCCCAGGGCGCGGGCGGTTCGACCTGGATGCACGCGCTGCAACCCGGCACCAAGTTGACCGCGCATGCGCCGCGCAACGACTTCGCGCTGCACGCGGGCAGCGCACCGCCACTGCTCCTTGCCGGTGGCATCGGCATCACGCCGCTGCTGTGCATGGCGCGCTCACTCGCGGCCGAAGCGCGCCCCTTTGAATTCATCTACGCCACGCGCAGCGAAGAAACCACGGCCTACCTGCACGAGGTGCGCGCGCTCGGTGGCACGGTGGTACATGACGGCGGCGACCCCGCGCGCGGCATTGACCTGCGCGCGCTGCTGGCTGCGCCCGTGCCCGGCCGCCACCTGCATGTGTGCGGTCCGCGCGGCATGGTGCAGGCCGTGGTCGACACCGCCCGCGCGCTCGGCTGGCCCGACGACCACGTGCACTTCGAACTCTTCGCCGGTGCCATCGAGCAGGCGGGCGATGCGCCCTTCGAGGTGCGCACGCTGCGCTCGGGCAAGACGCTGACCGTGGCGCCCCACCAGAGCCTGCTCGACGTGCTCATCGCCGCGGGCCTGGACCCGCTGTACGACTGCCGCCAGGGCGACTGCGGCGTGTGCGTGGTGGACGTGGTCGAGGGCGTGCCCGACCACCGCGACCACAACCTCAGTCCGCGCGAGAAGGCGGACGGCAAGACCCTGTGCAGCTGCGTGTCGCGCGCGAAGACGCCGCTCCTGGTGCTCGACATCTGATGACGTTTCAGGAGACCTACCCGATGAATCCCGTGATCCCCATCATCCCCATCATCCCCATCGCGGCGACAAACCCGATCGACATCCAGTCGCTCGTGCAGCCCGACCGCGTGCACAAGCGCGTCTACACCGACCCCGCCATCTTCGAGCTGGAGATGGACCGCGTGTTCGGCCAGGCCTGGATCTACATCGGCCACGAAAGCCAGGTGCCCAAGCCCGGCGACTACTTCACCACCCGCCTGGGCCGCGAGCCCGTGGTGATGGTGCGGCACACCGACGGCCAGGTGCACGTGATGTTCAACCGCTGCCCGCACAAGGGCGCCAAGCTCGTGCCCGACGGCAGCGGCAGCGCCGGCAAGTTCCTGCGCTGCCTCTACCACGGCTGGACCTTCAAGTGCGACGGCAGCCTGCTGTCGGTGCCGCTGCGCAGCGGCTACGAATGCACGGCGCTCGATTTGAAAGACCCGCAGTACGGCGTGCGCAAGGTGGCGCGCGTGGCCACGCACCGCGGTTTCGTGTTCGCCAGCCTGTCGGAAGACGGGCCGGAGCTGAAAGAATTTCTGGGCGGCGTGGCCACGTCGCTCGACAACTTCTGCGACCGCGCACCCGAGGGCGAAGTCGAGGTGGCGGGCGGCGTGCAACGCGTGATTCAGCGCAACAACTGGAAGATCTTCTTCGAGAACCTGCACGACACCATCCACGCCGTGGCCACGCACGAGTCGTCGTGGCGCGCGGCCAAGGAAGAACACGAGTCGATGCCGGCCGGTACGCCCAAGCCCTTCGAGGTGGTGATCGTCGACGGCAACGGCGAACCGCTGGAGTTCTGGGAGAAGCTGGAGCTCAAGGGCTACGACCACGGCCACGGCTTCATGGAAGGCATCTTCGTGCCGCCGACCGACCCGGTGAGCCTGGCCTACGTGGCATCGCTCGAAGCGGCGAAGGGCGCCGAGCGCACCGACGAGATCCTGCGCGTGAACCGGCACAACACCATCGTGTACCCGAGCTGCTCGCCGCACACCTCGTTCCAGCAGATCCGCGTGATCCGGCCGCTGTCGGTGGACCGCACGCTGGTCGAGATCTTCAGCTTCCGCCTCAAAGGCGCGCCCGAGGCCACCTTCCAGCGCACGCTCAAGTACACGAACATCGTCAACGCGCCCTCGTCGAACGTGATGTCCGACGACCTGGAGGCCTACAACCGCGTGCAGGAAGGCCTGGGCTCCGACGGCGGCGACTGGGTCAGCATGCACCGCGCCGCGGGGCGCGACCAGCCGCTGCCGGGCGGGCGCGCGTCCAACGGCAACAGCGAGATGCCCTCACGCAACATGTTCGCGGCGTGGGCCGGGTACATGGGTATCGATACGGGCGCCAAGACGAACGAACAGACCGGGAGCGCCGAATGAACTTCCGCGACTGGAACGAACAGCAGGACCTCACGCAGTTCCTGCACCACGAGGCACGCCTGCTCGACGAGCACCGCTGGGACGAGTGGCAGAAGCTCTTCACGCCCGACGGCCTGTACTGGGTGCCGTTGGTGCACGGCCAGGTCGACCACCTCAACCATGCGTCGCTGTTCTGCGAGGACGCGCTGCTGCGCTCGATGCGCGCGCGGCGGCTCGAGCAGGCGCGCGCCTATTCGCAGCAGCCGCCCACGCGCACCGTGCACGTGCTGGGCAACATCGCGCTCGAATCGCGCGACGGCGATGCGGTCTGCACCGTGCGCTCGACCTTCCTGCTGCTGGAGTGGCGCAAGACCGAACAGCGCACCTTCGGCGGCAGCGTGCTGCACACGCTGCGCCGCGCCGACGACGGCTGGCGCATCCAGACCAAGCGCATCGACCTCGTCAACTGCGACGCGCCCCACGAAGCCCTGCAGGTGTTCCTGTGAAGGCCGCGCTGCTGGCGATGCACTACCAGAACGACGTGCTGCACGTCGACGGCAAGGTGCGCGTGGGCGTGGCCGCCGACGACCCGGCGCGCCCGCGCCTCATCGCCTCGGCCGCACGGCTCATCGCCGGTGCGCGCGCGAACGGCGTGCCGGTGATCTTCGTGCGCATCGCCTTCGCGGCGGACTACACGGACTGCCTGCGCAACTGCACGCTGTTCCGGCGCGTGGCCGAGAGCGGTGCGGTGCAGGAAGGCAGCTGGGGCGCCGGCTTCTACGACGAGCTCGCGCCGCTGCCGGGCGAGGCCGTCGTCACCCACAAGCGCAACAACCCCTTCTGGGCCAGCGGGCTCGAAGAGGCGGTGCGCGCGACCGGTGCCATCCGCCTGTACGTGGCCGGCATCGCCACCAACCATGTCGTCGAGCACGGCGCGCGCCATGCGAGCGACCTGGGCTACGACGTGGCCGTGGTCGCCGACGCCTGCAGCACCGCGCAGGCGCACCTGCAGGCAGCGAGCCTCGAAACCCTGGCGATGCTCGCGGACGTGGTGCGCGTCGACGATGCCGTCGCGCAGATGGGAGGCCGCACATGACGACGCTGCAAGGCAAGGTCGCGATCGTGACGGGCGCCGCCGCGCTGCTGGGCAGCGCCATCGTGCGCGCCTTCGTGCAGGCCGGCGCGCGCGTGGTGGCGGTCGACATCGACACGGTGCGCGGCGCGGCGCTGGCGGCCGACGTGGGCGCGGACTGCCGCTTCGTCGCCTGCGACATCGCCTCGGACGACGCGCTCGATGCGCTCGTGGCCGGCACGCTGCACACCGAAGGCCGCATCGACTTTCTCATCAACAACGCCGTGGTCTACGGCGATGCAGGCCTGGATTCCGCGCGCGCCGACTGGTTGGGCGCACTGAACGTCAACCTCGTCTCCGGCGCGATGCTGGTGCAGAAGACCGCCGACGCGCTGGCCGCGCACGGCGGTGCCATCGTGAACATGGGCAGCGTCGGTGGCAAGTTCGGCGCGGCGGGCCGGGCGCTGTACCCCGCAGCCAAGGCCGCCATCCTGCAGCTCACGCGCAACCAGGCCGCCACGCTGGCGCCGCGGGGCGTGCGCGTGAACTCGGTGTCGCCGGGCTGGACGTGGTCGGACGCGCTGTCGCGCATGACGAACGGCGACCGCGCACGCGCCGACCGCGTCGGCGCACCGATGCACCCGCTGGGCCGCGTAGGCGACGGCGACGACGTAGCGCAGGTGGTGCTGTTCCTGTGCTCGGACGCGGCGCGCTTCGTGACCGGCGCGGACATTCCGGTCGACGGCGGTTTCTCGATGCTGGGGCCGGACCAGGGGCGGTCGGCGCGCGACTGGTTCGACGCGTAGCAGCGGTTCAGTTGCGCGACTGCCGCAGCGCGCCCGGCGTGCCGCCCAGATGGCGGCGGCACAGGCGCACGAAGTGCGACGCATCGGCCAAGCCGACGCGCAGGCCGATCTGCGCAATGCTCAGTCGGTCGAAGCGCGCATCGGCCAGCATGCGCTGCGCCACCTGCATGCGGCAGGCGGCCAATGCGTTCGCGAAGGTGGTCGCGCCCTCGCCCTCGCCCTCGCCCGCTTTCGCGAGGCAGCGGTGCAGGCTGCGCTCCGAAATACCGAGCCCCTGCGCCACGGCCGCGGCCGTGAGGCCCGGCTCGGCATGGCGCTCGCGCGTGGCGTCGCGCACGCGCTGGCGCAAAGCGGCGCGACCGCATGTGCCGGGCACCGCCACGCCGGGCCCGAGCGCCAGTGCCAGCAACCCGCCGAGCTGGTCGGCCAGCAACGCCGCCGGCAGCGGCGGCCGCAGGGCCACCTCGGGCGACAGCGCCCGGGCAAAGCTGCTGAGCGCCGCGCCCCAGCCGCTGTGCCCGTCGATGCGGTGCGCCACGTGGTCGCCTGCATCGGGCAGCCACGACTCGACCCAGGCGGTCGGCAGCTCGATCGACACGGTGTCGGCCGACTGCTGCAGGTGGAAGGCGTAGCAGCGCCGCGAATCGACCAGCACCGCGTCGCCGGGCAGCAGGCGCGCCGAGCGCTCCTCCTGCACCGCCACCCAGGGCGAGTCGGACTTGCACAGCAGGTAGTAGTAGTTCTGGCGGCTGTGGGCGATGGCGCGGCGCGTGCGGTAGACGTCCTGCGCGCTGCCGCGCACGCGGTTCACATGCAGCGGCCCGAGCGGTGCGGATTCGAGCGAGGCGCCGAAGCCGCCGCTCACCGGGCTGCGCACGTCCATCTCGAGAAAGCCCTCGCAGACCGCGCCGATCCAGTAGTCCAGCCGCTGCGGCGGCGGCACCGCGTCGGTCGACCAGGTGTGGATCGCGGCAGCGGTGGCGGGCGGGGCGACGGAAGTCATCCCGCCAACATAGCCAGCCCGGGCCCGTTTGCCAAGCGGGTATAGACGCCCTCCGACGCCGCGGCGCGCGGGCGCCCGGCACAATCACCGGCTACTTTTTCCAACTGCACATGCACGAAGGGCCCGCACACATGAGCAAGCAGCAAAGCGATTTCGGATTGATCGGCCTGGCCGTGATGGGACAGAACCTGGTGCTGAACGTGGAAAGCCGCGGCTTCCAGGTCAGCGTCTACAACCGCACCGAGGCCACCACCGAGGCCTTCATTGCACAGAACCCGGGCAAGAAGCTCGTGGGCGCCAAGACGCTCGAGGAGTTCGTTCAAAGCCTGGCCAAGCCCCGCAAGATCCAGATCATGGTGAAGGCCGGCGCCCCGGTCGATCAGGTGATCGAACAGCTCATTCCCCTGCTCGAGAAAGACGACATCGTCATCGACGGTGGCAACAGCCTCTACACCGACACCGAGCGCCGCGACGCCTACCTGGCGAGCAAGGGCCTGCGCTTCATCGGCGCGGGTGTGTCGGGCGGCGAAGAAGGCGCGCGCAAGGGGCCGTCGATCATGCCGGGCGGGCCGCTCTCGACCTGGGAGGTGATGAAGCCGATCTTCGAGAGCATCGCGGCCAAGGTGGACGGCGAGCCTTGCGTGATCCACATCGGTCCGGGCGGCGCGGGCCACTACGTGAAGATGGTGCACAACGGCATCGAGTACGGCGACATGCAGCTGATCTGCGAGGCCTACAGCCTGTTCAAGGCCGCAGGCTTCACGACCGACGAGATGGCCGCGATCTTCAACGAGTGGAACGAGGGCGAGCTGCAGAGCTACCTGATCCAGATCACCGCCAAGGCGCTCGAACAGAAAGACCCGGAAACCGGCCAGCCGGTGGTCGACCTCATTCTCGACAAGGCCGGCCAGAAGGGCACGGGCCAGTGGACGCTGCTGAATGCGGCCGAGAACGCGGTGGTCATCAGCACCATCAACGCCGCGGTCGAAGCGCGCGTGCTGTCGTCGCAGAAGAAGGCGCGCGTCGCGGCCAGCCAGCTGCTGCACGGGCCGGTGCCCGCGCTGTCACTCGAGAAGCAGGCGCTGGTGGCCAAGGTGCACGACGCGCTCTATGCCTCGAAGGTCATCAGCTACACGCAGGGCTTCGACCTCATCCAGACGATGGGCGAGAAGAAGGGCTGGAAGCTCGACCTGGCGGGCATCGCGTCGATCTGGCGCGGCGGCTGCATCATCCGCGCGCGCTTCTTGAACCGCATCACCGACGCCTTCCGCACCGACCCGGCGCTGGGCAACCTGATGCTCGACCCGTTCTTTCAGGACCTGCTGAACCGCACGCAGCAGAACTGGCGCGAAGTGGTGGCGCTGGCAGTGAGCAATGGCATTCCGGTGCCGGCCTTCAGCGCGTCGCTGGCCTACTACGACAGCTACCGCACGGCACGACTGAGCGCGAACCTGCTGCAGGCGCAGCGCGATTTCTTCGGGGCGCACACGTACGAGCGCACCGACAAGCCCGAAGGCCAGTTCTTCCACACGGACTGGCCCGAAGTCATCGAGTAAGCAGCGCCCTTGCGCGGCACCGGCACCGGTGCCTGCGGTGGATCAGGCGAGATGCCAGCGCCGGCTGTGCGGCCCCTGCTTCGCGAACACGTGGGCCAGGTGCTTCTTGACCGTGTTGACGCTGATGCCGAGCCGCTCGGCGATCTGCTTGTTGGTCATGTCCCGGTGCATCAGCGACAGCACCTCCTCTTCCCGCGCGGTCAGCCGGACGGCCGGCGTGGTCCCGCCGGACGCCCGCCGTCCGCCGCTGGCCTTCGATCGCAGCAGGGACAGATACAGCGCCTGCAGCACCGGCCCCGGGAAGCCCAGGACGCCTGCCAGCACGGCATCCAGCGCGAGGGCGAGCTGCTCGGCACTCGCGGCCCACTCGATGCTGCCGCGCGCCTGGCTCCGGATCGCCGCGTCCAGGCCCAGCAGCGAGGGCGCCTCCCAGCCGAGGAGCCAGTCGGTGGCTGCAAAGCGGCGGCGCAGATCGCCCAGCCGGTTGACGCTCTCCGGCGAAATCAACGCGATGTCCACCAGCAGCAGACGAGGTGCCTGCGGCCGGCAGAGGGCTTCCAGTTCGGCGAGGCTGTTCATCTGCGCGTACGCGACCTCGTACATCCGCCCGACCCGGTGCCGCGAGGCCAGCAGGCCCAACCCGAACAGCGGGGGTGCGCGGCTGGGGCCGGTGGCGACGAGCACCGGCACGCGGACGTCGGCCGACGGGCGTGGCATGTCGAAGAAGGCCGGCTGAAAACGCTCCGATGCCCAAAGTTCGGATGGCGCGGATGGCGCCGGGGGAGCGAATGGCGACAGGGGACGCAAGCCTTGCATGACCGCCAGCGGATCGGCGTTCCAAGTGGGTGGCCCAACAGACGACAGTGGGACTTGTTCCATAGTTTCCCTCCGCGGTGCTCATGGGGAAGGCAGGCGGATCGTAATGATAAAGACCACAACTTTTTGAGGACAGGTCCGCGGCGCTCGCAAGGTATCAAAGGGTAAGGACGTGCGGCCGGCACGGCGCATCACCCTGTGGGTGACAACTTTTATCCTATGGACGGGGCGCAGCCCTGAGGTTCAGCATCCTTGTCTGCTGATAAGTGAACGTGGTTGATCGCCAGCGAGCGCACGTCAATTCGGGAAGCACAGACTCCTATCGGCGCCCTTTTCCAAACAAGGAGTTCCTATGGCTGCGCTAAACCTGACGACGGGCTCGACCGTCACCCTCGATGAATCCGCCAATTTGCAGAACCTTGCCGCTACTCCCGCTGCGCCCGGCGACAGTAACGACAATGACATCTCCGCAAGTTCGCTGCCCACCGCCTTCAGCACCCGCCTGACCGCCCAAGGCGCAGGCACGGCCATCAACGCAGCGTTGAGCGGCTACAACGGGACCAACACCGGCACCAACGCCTTCACGTTCACCGTGACGGGCACAGTCACCGACATGTCCTTCACGGACGCCAACGGCGCACCGCTCAATGGCCAGGACAGCGGCCTCAACACCGCCGACGGCGAAAACATCTTCCTGTACACCGACACGACCAACAACAACGTCGTCTACGGAAAGACCGCCCTCAATGTCGTCGTGTTCGCCGCTTACCTGGAAGAGACGGGAAGCCCGGTGAGCGGGGCCAAGATCTGGACCGTTCAGTACGAAGCGATATCGAACCCCGATGCGACCAACGCCGACGATCCGGTCGACCTGACGGACAAGATCTTCGTCAGCGTGAGCAAGGACACGGAGTTCAACCTCGCGGACGCGCCCTCCGGCCAGAACCTGTTCCTGATGTTCACGACGGACACTCCGACGATCGTCGATGGCCGGATCACCAACGTGTCGATCATCGCGACCGGCAGGGACCCCGCCAACCAGTCCGGTGCCAACTTCAACAGCACCGCCGACGACATCAACATCAACACCGGCGACACGATCAACACCAGCAAGGCCGGTGGGCCGACCACGTTCGGCACCAACAGCCAGATGATCACCGAGCAGGAAGGCATCCGCTTCACCTTCGTGACCGGCGCCAGGGCGGACGTCACCATTCCGAACCTGGACCAGAACGAGGCCGACCTGGAGTCGAACATCGACTTCACCGGCATGTTCGGCGCGACGACGGCCGACTTCGACGTGGTGCAGTTGCAAGGCGGCAAGAGTGCCCAGGTCAGGATCTCCGCCTTCAGCACGGCGGTGGAGTCGGGCAACAGCTTCGTCGAGGGCTACGCGAACGACACGATGGTGTCGATCACGAGCGTGCGCGTGCTCGACTCCGCCGGGAACGTGCTCGAAACCTACTCGGCCGGTGCCGAGGGCGCACTGAGTTCGACCCTTGCCATCAGCATCACCGGCGGCATCGCGACCATCACCGGCGTCGTGGCCGGCCAGTCGATCGAATACACGACGACAGCGAACCACAACCGCGTGCTCATCGAAAACGGGGCGGCCCTTGATGCGTCGGGCAACACCCACGCGGACTTCGACATCGGGGGATTCCGGCTGCTGAGGTCGTCCACCGCCACGGCGGAGATCGGCTCGCAGATGGTCTTCGAGGACGACGGGCCGAGCATCGCGGTGGCCGATACGGCGCCCCCTGACGCCTTGACCGTCGACGAGACGGTTCTGGCGACCAATGCCTCGGCCAACTTTGCCGACAACTTCTCCAGCACGCCGAGCTACGGCACGGACGGCGCGGGCACAGTCACCAGCGTCTATGCGCTGAGCCTGAAGACCAGCGGCGCGGACTCCGGCCTGGACGACGTGGCCACCGGCAACAGCGTGTTCCTGTTCCTCAACGCCTCGGGCGTGGTCGAGGGGCGCCAAGGCACGGACGCCATCGCAGCCGCCACAGGCGACATCGTCTTCACGGTGAGCGTCAGTGCCACCGGCACGGTCACGCTCGACCAGCAGCGTGCGATCGTGCACCCGGACACCACCAACCCTGACGATTCGAAGACGCTCTCTGCGGCCGACCTGATCGTGCTGACGCGCACCGACACCATCACCGACCAGGACGGCGACCAGGCGATGAGCTCGGACTTCCTGAACATCGGCCAGGCCCTGAACTTCGAGGATGACGGGCCGAGCATCGGGGTGGCCGACACCGCACCTCCTGACGCACTGACGGTGGACGAAACCATCCTGGCCACCAACGCCTCGGCCAACTTTGCCGACAACTTCTCCAGCACGCCGAGCTACGGCGCGGACGGCGCAGGCACGGTCACCAGCGCCTACGCGCTGGGCGTCAAGAGCGCGGGCGTCGCCTCGGGCCTGGTCGACACCCTGACCAACCAGAGCGTGGTGCTGACCCTCACCGCCGGCGGCGTGGTCGAAGGGCGTACCGCCATCAGCGGTGCGCTGGTCTTCACCGTGAGCGTCAGCGCCACCGGCACGGTCACGCTCGACCAGCAGCGTGCCATCGTGCATCCGGACATCACCAACCCGGACGATTCGAAGACGCTCGCCGCGGCAGACCTGATCGTGTTGACGCGCACCGACACCATCACCGACAAGGACGGCGACCAGGCCATGGGCTCGGACTTCCTGAACATCGGACAGGCCCTGAACTTCGAGGACGATGGGCCGAGCATCGGGGTGGCCGACATCGCACCTCCTGACGCACTGACGGTGGACGAAACCATCCTCGCCACCAATGCGTCGGCCAGCTTCGCCGACAACTTCTCGAGCTCGCCGAGCTACGGCGCGGACGGTGCGGGCACGGTCACCAGCGCCTACGCGCTGACCCTGAAGACCAGCGGTGCGGACTCCGGCCTGGACGACGTGGCCACCGGCAACAGCGTGTTCCTGTTCCTCAACGCCTCGGGCGTCGTCGAGGGGCGCCAGGGCACGGACGCCGTGGCAGCCGCCACAGGCAGCATCGTCTTCACGGTGAGCGTCAGTGCTGCGGGCCTCGTCACGCTCGACCAGCAGCGTGCGATCGTGCACCCGGACACCAACAACCCGGACGACTCGAAGACGCTCGCCGCGGCCGACCTGATCGTGCTGACCCGCACCGACACCATCACCGACAAGGACGGCGACCAGGCCACGGGCTCGGACTTCCTGAACATCGGCCAGGCCCTGAACTTCGAGGATGACGGGCCGAGCATCGGCGTGGCCGACACCGCACCTCCTGACGCACTGACGGTGGACGAAACCATCCTCGCCACCAACGCCTCGGCCAACTTCGCCGACAACTTCTCCAGCACGCCGAGCTACGGCGCGGACGGCGCAGGCACGGTCACCAGCGCCTACGCGCTCAGCGTCAAGAGCGCGGGCGTCGCCTCGGGCCTGGTCGACACCCTGACCAACCAGAGCGTGGTGTTGACCCTCACCGCCGGCGGCGTGGTCGAAGGGCGCACAGCCATCAGCGGTGCGCTGGTTTTCACCGTGAGCGTCAGTGCTGCGGGCCTTGTCACGCTGGACCAGCAGCGTGCCGTCGTGCATCCGGACACCACCAACCCGGACGACTCGAAGACGCTGTCTGCGGCCGACCTGATCGTGCTCACGCGCACCGACACCATCACCGACAGGGACGGCGACCAGGCCATGGCCTCGGACTTCCTGAACATCGGACAGGCCCTGAACTTCGAGGATGACGGGCCGAGCATCGTGGTGGCCGACACCGCGCCTCCTGACGCCCTGACGGTGGACGAAACCATCCTCGCCACCAACGCCTCAGCCAGCTTCGCCGACAACTTCTCCAGCACGCCGAGCTACGGCGCAGACGGCGCAGGCACGGTCAGCAGCGCCTACACGCTGGGCGTCAAGAGTCCGGGCGTCGCCTCGGGCTTGGTCGACACGCTGACCAACCAGAGCGTCGTGCTGACCCTCACCGCCGGGGGCGTGGTCGAAGGACGCACAGCCATCAGCGGTGCGCTGGTCTTCACCGTGAGCGTCAGTGCTGCGGGCCTTGTCACGCTCGACCAGCAGCGTGCGATCGTGCACCCGGACGCCACCAACCCGGACGATTCGACGACGCTGTCTGCGGCCGACCTGATCGTGCTGACGCGCACCGACACCATCACCGACAAGGACGGCGACCAGGCCATGGGCGCGGACTTCCTGAACATCGGCCAGGCCCTGAACTTCGAGGACGACGGGCCGACCATCGTGGCCCGCACCGACCTCATCTATTCGAATACCAGCAACCCGGCGCCTGGCGGCACGGGCGTCTTCGACTACGAGATCGGCGCCGACGCACGGTCGAGCTACAGCCTCACCAACTCCGACTTTTCAGCGATCACGTTGACGGGCACGGTGGGCAGTGCGGCGATCGGCAGCCCGACGGTGACCTGGACCTCCGAGACGGCGACGGGCGCCTCGTTCGCCGTGAGCTTCAGCTACAAGCCAGACCCCAGTTCGGCCACCACCACCAACGCAACCGGCACGCTGAGCTTCGACAAGGTGAACGGCACCTACTCGCTCACGCTGAATGCGCCCATCGCGGGCTTCAACACCGTCTCGACCGGCCAGGCGCTGGGCTTCACCGGCTACACGCTGGGCACATCGACGGTCGACCAGACGCAGCCCGACGTGTCGGTGGCCCAGTTGAGCAGCAACTTCTTCGTGCAGTTCACCGGCTACAACGAGCCGGGCGGCGGCACCGGTGCCAAGAACATCCAGGCGATCGCGCCGGCAGCCCCGTTGGGCACGGCCAATGGAACCACGTTTGCGAACGGCGAACTGTTCAAGCAGGAAGGGACGTGGGTAAGCGTGTCCAACCAGGCCAACGGCGTGGCGAGCGACACGATCCAGCAGGGCGAGGTGCTGGACCTCGACTTCTTCGCCGCGAACCCGTTCGGCTTCGCGACCACGACGCCGACCACGCAGGCGGCCGGCATGTTCCTGAAGTTCGACGGCATCGGCAGCGAGGACCTGGTGCTCGTGCTCAAGCTGGTGGATCCGGACGACGGCAGCCGCACGACGAAGGCCATCATCATCGACAACGCCGACATCATCAAATTCGGCGGCACCATTCCGGCCCCGTACAGCATCGTGCTCGACAACAACGATGGCGCCATCATCATCGAGTCGAACGACTTCAACACCGGCACCGAAAACTACGTCATCGAAGGTGCGCAACTGCTGGTGTCGACCGAAGACGTGACGGGCACGGCCATCAACCTCAACCCACTGACCGGGGCCGGCGGCGGCAGCACCACGTTCCAGGAATTTTCGGGAACGCCTGGCACGGCCAACCCCGAAGCGGCCACGACCGACAACGACGTCATCAAGATCTCGGACATCGGGTTCGTCACGCTCAACAGCGGGCAGCTCGACGCCAACCTGCAGTTCTCGCTGGCGGTCCAGGACGCCGATGGCGACGCCACCGCGACGCAGATGCTGGACGTCGGCATCGTCGGCGGCACCGTCTTCACCGGCGGTGCGGACAACGAGTCGATCCAGGGCAGCGCGGGCAACGACACGCTGACCGGCGGGCTGGGCAAGGACGCACTCACCGGCGGCGACGGCAACGACGTGTACGACTTCAATGCCGTGGCCGAAAGTCCGGCGGGTGCCAACAAGGACGTGGTCTCCGGCTTCACGAGCGGAGCGGACACGATCGACCTGTCGGGCATCGACGCCATTTCGGGCAACGCGAACGCGAACGACGCCTTCAGCTACCTGGCCGGTGCGGCGTTCACCAACGTGGCCGGACAGCTGAGGTTCGACGTCGCCACCCAGACGCTTCAGGCCGATGTCGACGGCAACGGCGGCGCCGACTTCGAAGTGCAGCTGGTGGGCGTCGTGGCGCCGCCACCGCTGAGCGACCTCGTCGTGTAGGCCCAGGCAATGCGTTGAAGCGAGGGCGGCCATCATGCCAACCGCCCTCGTCCCCGTGATCGAAGTCGAATGAGCGAGGTGGTATGAAGCCTCCGGAAAAATCGGGCGAACTGCGGCAGGCGGTGACAGCGCTGCGCCCCTACGTCGTGCGGGCGGCCTGGTTCAGTGTGTGCGCCGGCCTTCTGCTGCTGGCGCCGAGCGCGTACATGCTGGAGGTGTACGGGCGCGTGCTGAACAGCCGCAACGCGTTCACGCTGGCCATGCTGACCTTGCTGGTCCTGGCCGCGTACGGCCTCATGGAAGTGCTCGACTGGGCCCGCGCGCAGGTGATGTACCAGGCCGGACAGGCACTGGACCAGGCGATGCGCAACCGCGTGTTCGTCGCCGTCTTCGACGCGGGTCTCATGCGGGTGCCGGGTGGAACGGTGCAGCCGCTCAACGACCTGCGGACCTTGCGCGAATTTCTGTATGCGCCGCCGTTGCTGGCGCTGATGGAAGCGCCGGTGTCGCTGGTCTTCGTGGGGCTGATGTTCGCCATCAGCCCGGTGCTGGGCTGGTCGGCGGTTGTCGGCTCGCTGCTGCAGGTGTTTGTCGGCTGGCTCAACGACCGCCACACGCGCCCGCCGCTGGTGGCGGCCAATCGGTGCGCGATCGATGCGCAGCAGTACGCCGACGCCGTGTTGAGAAACTCGCAGGTCATCGAGTCGATGGGCATGCAGCAGGACGTCCATCGCCGCTGGATGGGCAAGCGGCGCGATTTTCTGCAGCGCGAGGCCGTGGCCTCGGACCACGCCGGGACCTCGCAGGCCGTCAGCAAGTTCCTGCAGGTCACCACGGGTTCGTTGCTGCTCGGGCTGGGCGCCTGGCTGCTGCTGAAGAACCAGCTCAACGGCAACGCCGGAATGATGGTGGTCGGCTCGATCCTGGGCGGCCGGGCCCTCGCGCCGCTGGTGCAGCTCGTGACGCAGTGGCGCGTGGTGGTCAACGCCGGCGATGCATGGCGGCGCCTGGACAGCCTGTTGAGCGCCATCCCCCCGAAACCCGACACGATGCCGCTGCCGCCGCCCAAGGGCGCGCTGCAGGTCGAAAGCCTCGTGGCAGGCGCGCCACCGGGCAACGGCCCCGCCCTCCTGAAGAACGTGGCCTTCAGCCTGGCGCCCGGCGAGGTGCTGGCCGTCGTCGGTCCGTCTGCCGCGGGGAAGACGACTTTGGCGCGCCTGCTCGTCGGCCTGTGGCCTGCGGCGAGCGGCAAGGTGCGGCTGGACGGCGCCGACGTGTTCGCGTGGGACAAGCGCGAACTCGGCCCGCACATCGGCTACCTGCCCCAGGACGTGGAATTGCTCGAGGGCACGCTGGCCGAGAACATCGCGCGCTTCGGGGAGGTGCGGCCGGCGAAGGTCAAGGCGGCCGCATTGGCCGTCGACCTGCACGCCAGCATCACGGGCCTTCCGCTGGGCTACGACAGCCCGGTCGGGCCCGACGGGACCGTGCTGTCGGGCGGGCAGCGGCAGCGCGTGGCCCTGGCGCGCGCGATCTATGGCGAGCCCGCGCTGGTGGTGCTCGACGAACCGAACTCGAGCCTCGACGACGCGGGCGACGCCGCCCTGGCGGCCGCCATCCTGACCCTCAAGGCGCGGGGCACGACCTTCGTCGTCATGACGCACCGCACCAGCGTGCTGGCCGTGGCGGACAAGATGCTGGTGCTGAGCGACGGCGTCATGCAGGCGTTCGGCCCGCGCGACGAGATCCTGGCTGCGCTGCGGCAGGCCGGCGATCAGGCGGCAGACCGGACACGCCAGGCGGCCCACGGCGCGGCATCGCGGCGGCGCGATGCTGGCAACGCGGCGAGCATCGCGCTTCAGGCGCACCCACGGCCATGAAAACCCCTGCGCTCTTCCACCGCAGCGAACTGGGGCGCGTGCTCTGGGGGTTCCGAAGGGAGTTCCTGGTCGTCGGCGCGTTGAGCTTCCTGACCAACCTGCTCATGCTCGCGCCGACCCTCTACATGCTGCAGATCTTCGACCGCGTGCTGTCCAGCCAAAGCGAGATGACCTTGCTCGCGGTGTCCCTGATCACGCTGCTGCTTTTCGGCGCGCTGGCCCTGTCGGAATGGCTGCGCTCGCGCCTGCTGGTGCGGGCCAGCCTGCGCTTCGACCGGCAACTGAGCACGCGGGTGTTCAACGGGAGCTTTCGCGCCTACCTCGGCCAGTCGGCGGCCGTGGCGCCCCGGCCGTTCGCCGACCTGAGCCAGATCCGCCAGTTCCTGACCGGCCAAGGCATCTTTGCGCTCTTCGATGCACCGTGGACGCCGATCTACATCGCGGTGATCTTCTTTCTTCATCCCTGGCTCGGTGTGCTGGCGCTGGCGTTTGCGCTGGTCCAGGCCGCATTGGCCTGGTTCGGCCAGCGCCGGACCGTCGCGCCCTCGGAAGCGGTGCTGCAGGCCACGGGCGAGACGATGAACGACCTGCAAGGCAAGCTGCGCAATGCCGAGGTGCTCGAATCGATGGGCATGGTGGGCGCGCTGCAAACGCGCTGGAACCGCCAGCATGCGGCCAGCATGGACCAGAGCGCTCGCGCGCAGGGCCTGGTGCATCGCGTCGCCGGCTGGAGCAAGTTCATCCGCTACAGCCAGCAGTCGCTCGCGCTGGGCGCGGGTGCGTTGCTGGTGATCGATGGCCAGTTGTCGCCGGGCGCCATGATCGCGGCGAACGTGCTGATGGGCCGCGCCCTCGCGCCGATCGACCAGCTGCTCGGTGCGTGGCGGGGCTTCGTCTCCTGCCGCTGCGCATTCCAGCGCCTCGACAGGCTGCTGGCCGACTTCCCCGAGCAGGCCCCTGCCCCGTCCCGCGCCGCCCCCACCGGCCAGATCAGCCTGCAAGGCGTGTTTGCAGGGGCTGTGGGGCGCGCGACGCCCATCCTGAAGAGCATCTCGTTCGCGATCCCCGCAGGCACCGTGGTCGCGGTGCTGGGCCCTTCGGGCTCGGGCAAGTCCACGCTGGTGAAGGTCATGGTGGGCATCTGGGCCGCATCGCGTGGGGCGGTGCTGCTCGATGGCGTGCCGATCGGGGACTGGAACCGTCTGGAACTGGGTCCTCATCTGGGCTATCTGCCGCAGGACGTGGAGTTGTTCGGCGGCTCCATTGGCGAGAACATTGCGCGGCTCGGCGAGGTCGACTCGCGCAAGGTCATCGAGGCGGCCAGCAGCGCCGGCCTGCACGAGACGATCCTGCACTTTCCCAAGGGCTACGACACCCCCATCGGGGACGCGGGCCACCTGCTGTCCGGCGGGCAGCGGCAGCGCATCGGACTGGCGCGGGCGCTCTATGGCGATCCGTCGCTCGTTGTTCTGGATGAACCGAATGCCAACCTCGACGACGCCGGCGAAGCCGCGCTGCTGCGCGCCATCCGGGAGTTGAAGGCCAAGGGAAAAACGGTGCTGCTGGTGACGCACCGCCAGGGCGCGGTGGGCGTGGCCGACCGCCTCATGGTTTTGAGCGACGGCGAACTGACGGCCGACGGACCGCGCGATGCCGTGCTCGCGTGGCTTCGCCGACCTCCGCCCGTCATGCGGCCGGCGGCCCTGGTGCAGTCGGCTTGACTCGATTCATCCCGGAGGGAGTTCCACATGGCCCAACCCAACCTTCTCAGAGACGTGACGTCCGCCCCCGCACCGGCCGCAGACGATCGATCGAAGAATGCCGATGTCCAAGGCCTCGGCACCGAGTTCGGACGCGCAGGACGGATCGGCGTGTGGGCCCTGGCCGTCGGGTTCGGCGGCTTTCTGTTGTGGGCCGCGTTTGCGCCGCTCGACGAGGGTGTGCCGAGCCAGGGGCTGGTCTCCATCGACACGAAGCGCAAGGCAGTGCAGCACCAGATCGGCGGCATCCTCAAGGAGGTGCGGGTCGGCGAAGGCGACCAGGTGCAAGAGGGCCAGTTGCTGTTCAAGCTCGACGACGCCGCGGCCAGGGCGAGCTTCGAAACCGTGCGGCAGCGCTACCTCGGGTTTCGCGCCATTCAAAGCCGCCTGCTGGCCGAACAGGGCGGACTGGACACCATCGACTTCCATCCGGACTTGCAGGCCGCGGCCAAGGACCCGCTGATCCGCCAGCAGATGTTCAACCAGGAACAGCTGCTCCGGTCGCGCCGCGCCGCCTTGCGCGCCGACCTGCAATCGATCGAGGAGAACATCCAGGGCCAGCAGGCCTTGTCGCAGGCCTACACCAGCATGCTGGGCAGCCGCCGGACCCAGCTGTCGCTGCTCGGCGAGGAACTGACCCAGACGCGCAAGATGGTCGCCGAAGGGTATGCGCCGCGCAATCGCCAGCTGGAGATGGAACGCCAGCTCGCGGAATCGAGCACCTCCATTGCCGAGCTCATCGGCAACACGGGCCGGGCGCGGCGCTCGGTCGCGGAGCTTCGCCAGCGTGCCATTGCCAGGCAGCAGGAGTACCACAAGGAAGTGGAGACACAGCAGGCGGAAGTCAGCCGCGAGGTGCTGGGCGACTTCGAGAAATTCGTCGCCTTGCGGGACGAACTGGGCCGCACCGAGATCCGCTCGCCCGCGTCGGGCCAGGTGGTGGCACTGGTGGCGCAGACTGTGGGCGGCGTGATCGCACCGGGGCAGAAGCTGATGGACGTGGTGCCCGCCAACGAGCCCCTGCTGCTTGAGACGAGAGTGCCTCCGCATCTGATCGACCGCATCCACGCCGGCATTCCGGTGGACGTGCGTTTCTCGAGCTTCGCCCATTCGCCGCAGCTCGTGGTGCAGGGCCAGCTGGTGTCGGTTTCTGGCGACTTGTTGACCGACCCCCAGACCAACGCGAGCTACTACCTGGCGCGGGTGGCGGTGACGCAGGAGGGCCTGAAAAAGCTGGGCAAGCGGTCGCTGCAGCCGGGCATGCCGGTCGAGGTGGTGTTCAAGACCGGCGAGCGCTCGCTGCTCGTGTACCTGCTGCATCCGCTCACCAAGCGCATCGCCGCCTCCATGACGGAAGAATGACCCGTGAAAAAGAACGCGCTGGCACTCACCGCTGTTGCTGTTGCGGCCGGCCTTCTCTGCGGGCCGGCCTGGTCGATCGACCTGTCCCAGGCGTATGGGGAAGCGCTGCAACAGGACGCGACGATCCGGTCGGTGCGCGCCGCCACGGACGCCCGGCGCGAGCGCCTGCCGCAGGCCCGCGCGCAACTGCTTCCCAACCTGTCGGCCAGCGTCTCGCGCCATCGGAACTGGCTGGACAGGACCTCGCCCGACGCCTCGGGGCAACTCGTCACGTCCCACCTGCGCTACACCAGCAGCAGCGAAGCGCTGACCTTGCGGCAGCCCCTCTTCCGCATGTACCAGATGGCCGACTACCGACAGGCGCAGGCGCAGGTCGACGATGCCGAGGCCATTCTTGAACGCGAACTGCAGAACGTCGGCGTGCGGGTGAGCGGCGCCTACTTCGAGGCTTTGCTGGCCGAGGAGCATCTCGCGCTGGTGCTGTCGCAGAAGACGGCCTTCACGACCCAGTTCGATGCCGCGCAGAAGCGGCTCGGCGCGGGTTTCGGCACGCGCACCGACATCGACGAAGCACGCGCGGCGCTGGACCTCAACGTGGCGCAGGAACTGGAAGCGCGGCAGAACCTGGACTTCACGCGCAGGCAGCTCCAGAGCCTGGTCAATCGCCCGATCGACGGGCTCGCGCCGCTGGACCCGTCGCGGATGCAGCTCGTGCGGCCGACGCCCGACCGGGTGGAAGACTGGATCGCGCAGGCCGAACTCACCAGCCCGGAAATTCAGTCGCTCGCCGCCCAGGTGGAAGCTGCGAAGCATGAGCTGGACAAGGCACAGGCGGGCCACTACCCGACCCTGGACGCCGTCGCCCAGTGGTCCCGCAACGACAGCGACACGATCACCAGCATCAAGACCCGCTACACCAACCGGTCCATCGGCGTGCAGCTCACCATTCCTCTGTATTCGGGCGGCTATGTGAGTTCCACCGTGAGGCAGGCGCTCGCAAACCAGCAGCGGGCCGAAGAGACGCTCGAAGCCTTGCGCCGCGACCTCGGGGTGCGGCTGCACCGTGAGTTCCGCGGCGTGACCGAAGGCGTGCTGAGGGTCAAGGCGCTGGAGCAGGCGGTGCGCTCCGCGGAGCAGGTCGTGCTGTCGAACCAGCGCTCGTTCGAGGCCGGCAGCCGCACCTTGCCTGACGTGCTGAACGCGGACCAGTTGAAGGTCTCCGCCCAGCGTGACCTGGCGCAGGCCCGCTTCGTCTACCTGCTGTCGCGCATACGGTTGCAGGCCCTCGCGGGCGGCGCCAAGGCCGACGTCATTGACGAGATCAACGGTTGGCTTACGCGCTGACCTGCCCTCAGAACAGATTGCCCTGCCCTTGTGCGCCCGGCGGCCGGAAGGCCGAGGTGTCGAGCGCAATCCGCTCGCGGTTGAAGCCCAACCGGTTCGTCGCCTTCTGGAAGCGCTGATGAATCAGGTCGGCCCACAGGCCTGAGCCCTTCATGCGCGTGGCGAAGTCGGCGTCGTAGTCCTTGCCGCCGCGCATCTCGTGGATGCGCGCCATGACGCGCTCGGCGCGCTGCGGGTAGTGCAGCGCGAGCCATTCCTTGAAGAGCGGCGCCACCTCCCACGGCAGCCGCACCACGGTGTAGAAGGCGCTGCGCGCGCCGGCCTCCCAGGCCGCTTCGAGCACCTGCTCCATGTCCTCGGTGATGAACGGAATCTGCGGTGCCAGGCTCACGCCCACCGGCACGCCGGCCTCGGCCAGCGTGCGGATGGTGCGCAGCCGCCGGTGTGGCGCGGCGGCGCGCGGCTCGAGCTTGCGCGCCAGTTCGCCGTCGAGCGTGGTGATGGTGACGTACGCGGCCGCGAGCCGGTCGGCCGCCATCGGCGCGATCAGGTCGA
Source organism: Variovorax sp. EBFNA2 (assembly GCF_033802765.1). Lineage (NCBI taxonomy): Bacteria > Pseudomonadati > Pseudomonadota > Betaproteobacteria > Burkholderiales > Comamonadaceae > Variovorax > Variovorax sp. EBFNA2. The sequence goes on along the minus strand of NZ_CP138496.1, from coordinate 2,176,979 downwards.
GGTCGCGCTCCACGGCGCTCGACTTGGTGATGAGCGCGAACGGGTGGCGCACCTCGCTCAGCAGCTCGATCACGCCGCGCGTGAGCCGCAGCTCGCGCTCGATGGGCTGGTAGCAGTCGGTCGCGGTGCCGATGGCGAGGTTGCTGGGGCGGTAGCTCTTGCGCCCTAGTTCGGCGCGCAGCACCTCGACGAGGTTGCGCTTGGCGATGAGCTTGGTCTCGAAGTCGAGGCCGGGCGAGAGGTTCAGGTAGCTGTGCGTGGGCCGCGCAAAGCAGTAGATGCAGCCATGCTCGCAGCCGCGGTACGGGTTGAGCGAGCGGTCGAAGGGAATGTCGGGCGACTCGTTGCTGCTGAGCACCGACTTCACGTCCTCGAAGCGCACTTCGGTGGTTAGCGGCATCAGTTCGGCGGCTTCGGCCTCGCCTTCTTCCAGCGTGCCCCAGCCGTCGTCGAAGGCGTCGCGCTCGTCTTTGGAGAACCGGTGCGCGAGCCGCGTGGCCGCGCCACGGCCTTTGACGATGTGGATGGGAATCTGGGCGGCGGGCATGGCGAGTCCTTGGAAGGAGGCAGGAAACAAGTTGAATAACTGTTTATTCATACAGTATTTCACTTTTGCGCCGGCCATGCATCGTTTTTTGTTTCTGTCTTGACAGAAATCAAGGAATTCCTAAACTCGACGCCATGGAACTCACCGACATTCAACGCAAGTTCGTTCTGCACTGGGGCGAGATGGGCTCCATGTGGGGCGTCAACCGCACGGTCTCGCAGATCCACGCCCTGCTGTTCGCGCACGGCAGGCCGATGCACGCCGAAGAGCTCTCGGAAACGCTGGGCGTGGCCCGCTCCAACGTCAGCAACAGCCTGAAGGAACTGCAGGCCTGGAACCTCGTGCGCATCACCCATACGCTGGGCGACCGGCGCGACTATTTCGAGACCAGCGTCGATGTGTGGGAGCTGTTCCGCACCGTGGTGCGCGAGCGCAAGGAGCGCGAGTTCGACCCCACCATCCGTGTGCTGCGCGAGATCGTTGCCAGCCCCGATTTCCAGAAGGAGCCGCCCGATGCGCAAGACCGCATCCGCTCCACCATGGACCTCATGACCAAGCTCGCCACCTGGGCCGATGAGATGCTGCGGCTGTCGCCCGGCACGCTCGACAAGGTGCTCACGCTCGGCGCCAGCGTGCAGAAGTTCGTGCGCGGCGACAGCGCACCGCCACCGCCCCCCGACAAGGGCGACGACCCCGACGCGCACCACGCCAGCCTGCCGATGATCTGAGAAAGGCCGAGTCCTTTTTTTGCCTTCTCATTTCTGTTTTGACTGAAATATCGAGAACCAAGAACACCATGACCCGCTTCGCCCCCGCCACCTACCCACTCACCGTCTATTTCGATGCCACCTGCCCGCTGTGCACGGCCGAGATGGGCGCCATGCAGGCGCGCGACAACGACGGTCGGCTGCGCCTGGTCGACTGCTCGCCCACCGGTTTCGCGGATGGCCCCCGGCGCCACGCGACGCGCTGATGCGTTCGCTGCACGCAGTCGATGCCGCTGGCCAATTGCGCGTGGGCGTGAACGCCATCCGCGCCTGCCGCGCCGCGGTGGGCCTGCCGGCCGGTGGCGCGGTGCTTGATCTGCCGGTCGTCGGCCGGCTGGCCGACCGCGCCTACGCGGTGCTGGCCCGCAACCGCTACCGGCTGCCGCGCTGGCTGGTGCTGCGGCTCGCAGGGCACGGTGCGATCGCGCCGACCACCTGCGCCGACGACCACTGCAAGCTCTGAACAAACTCACCATCGCCTGAAGGAGTTTCGATGCCCGACGTCTTCCAGCCCGACTTCCGCCTGCCCGGCACCGCGCGGCCTGCGCCGCCTGCGCCGCCTGCGCCGCCTGCGCCGCCTGCAGTCGAAGGCCACGTGAGCCGCGAGGACACGCAGGACTATTTCACCGAGGTCGCCGACGACTATCGCGCCTGGAGCCCCAGCTACAACATGCACTTCGGCTTCTGGCGCCTGGGCCTGAACCCGCTGCGGCGCGAAGGCATGCTGATCGAGATGAACCGCACCGTCGGGCGCGCGCTGCGGCTCGACACGGCCACCACCGGCCCGCGCTGCGTGCTCGACCTCGGCTGCGGCGCGGGCGCCACCTCGCGCACGCTGGTCGGCGACGATCCCGCGCTGCATGCGGTCACCGTGACCAACGTGCCGGTGCAGAACGGCATCGCCGCACGGCTCGACGCCCGCGCCGGCGTGGCCGACCGCGTCGCGCACGTCGAGGCCGACTACACCCGCACCGGCCTGCCCACCGCCCAGGCCGATGGCGCCTGGGCACTCGAAAGCGCCTGCTACGCCGAAGGCACCGCCAAGGCCGACTTCGTGCGCGAGGCCGCCCGGCTGCTCAAGCCCGGCGCGCGGCTGGTGGTGGTCGACGGCTTCCTGCTGCGCCGCCAGCCGGGCCGCCTCGCGGGCTGGCTGCACCGCCTGTGGGCCGACAGCTGGGCCGTGCCCACACTCGCTGTGCGCGAAGACTTCATCGCGGCGCTGCGCGCCCACGGCTTCGACGACATCGAAGTGAAGTCGCTGCGCTGGCGCGTTGCGCCCAGCGCGCTGCACATCCCGGTGCTGGCCACGCGCTTCACGCTGGCCGAGCTCTGGAAGGCGCGCGGCAAGCTCAGCCCGTGGCGCCGCAAGCACATCGTGGCCAGCTACTGCGCGCTCGCGCTGGGCATGTTCTGGCGCGACTTCGACTACGCCATGGTGAGCGCCACGCGCAAGGCCGACGAAAGCACTGCTGCATGAGCGCCACGCCGCTGATCCAGCAGGCGCTCGGCCCCGCATGGGCGCACCTCGGCGACGTGATCCGACGGCACTACGCGATGACGCCGCTGTCGGCCGAGCATGTGTGCGTGCACGGCGCCATGCACGAGGTGCACCACGCACCGTGGGCCGCGCTGCTCATGCCCTTCGGCCGCCTCGTCGGCGCGCTGGTGCCGCACACCGGCACCGACGTGCCGATCGAGGTGCACTACCGCTGCCGCGCCGACGACCCGCACCTATACTGGGACCGCATCTTTCACTTCGCGGGTCGTGCGCCCTTTCACTTCCGTTCGCACATGGAAGCCGCGCCTTCGCAAGGCGGCGAGGTGATCGAGTTCGTGCGCTTCGGCATCGGCATGCGGCTCGCCGTGAGTGCGGAAGACGGCGCACTGGTGTTCCGCGACAAGGGCTACATCTGGCGCATTGCGGGGTTGCGCATTCCGCTGCCACTGGGCCTCTTTCTCGGCACCGCCTATGTCGAGGAACGGCCCGACCCGACCGACCCCGACCACTTCACCATGAAGATGCTGCTGCGCCATCGCTGGTTCGGCGACGTGTTCCGCTACAGCGGCCGCTTCCGCCTCGGTTCACAATGAGCGCACCATGCCGCGCCGCCCCGAAAACCTCTACGCCCAGTACCACGCCCACATCTACTTCGCGCCCGACACGCTGGCGCAGGCGCGCGAACTCAGCGAGCGCGCCGGCCGCGAGCTGATGGTGGTGGTCGGCCGCGTGCACGAACGCCTCGTCGGCCCGCATCCGCACTGGAGCTGCCAGCTGGCCTTCGACGCCGCCGAGTTCGACGAGGTCATCGCCTGGCTCGACGCCAATCGCAACGGGCTCGACGTGTTCGTGCACGGCGTGACCGGCGACGATTTCGCGGACCACACGGCGCATGCGATGTGGCTGGGCGAAGAGAGCGCGCTCGACCTGCGGATGTTCCGGCGCTAGGCCGCATCGCGGCAGGCCGCGTCCTGCGTTTCAACTTCGGCGTCCGACGCACCGCCGTGCACCTTGAAGAACTGCGCGCCCTCGACCTTCTGCCCGATGGCCTTCTCATACGCCGCACGCACATCGTCAGGCTGACCGGCCTGTCCGAAGAAGTCCTTCAGGTACGGCCCCAGCAGCGGATGCGCAGCCAGTTCGGCGCGCGGCAGGCCGTGCAGCATCTCGTCGCGGCAGGCCGACGGCAGGCACACGTCGCGGTTCTTTTCGGGATCGCGAATCAGCCCCTTGGGCTCGTGCGACGGATCGGCCTGCATCGACTCGAGTTCTTCAAAAAAGCGCCGGCGCATCATCACGATGCCCTTGTCGCTCTGGCCCAGCTTCTCGCGCGTGCGATCGGTCACGGTGCCCTGCCCAACCCAGACCACGAAGTCCTGGTTGGCGACATGGCTGGTGATCCAGCGGCCCGTGACCGAATCTTTGATGGGGCCGTACCACGAGGGAATGCGTTCCTGCACATAGGGCTCCTGCTCGTTGGGCACGCGGCTGAGCACCCACAGCACGCTCAGCGTGTGGTGGTCGTCGATGGGCACGCGCCACTCGAAGTGATGGCCGAGGAAGAAGCCGTTGGGCCACAGCGTGACGCGGCCGGTGGTCCACATGACGTTGTCTTCGCGCTCGCCGCCACGCAGGCGCTTGTAGACGAAGCCGTGCTCGAACTCTTCGAACGCGAGCTTCAGGTGCGTGGGCACGTAGGGGCCTTCGTCGCCCTGCAGGCGCGTGGTCCAGTTGTTGTGCGTCCATTCGAAGTGCACGGGGTCGATGGAGTTCTCCTGGCACTGGAACCAGTTGCAGGGAATTTCGGCGAACACGGCCTGTGCAAAACCGTTCTTGCAGTTGAAGAGTTCCCAGTCGGGCAGCAGCGGCGCGGGCTGCGGGCCCATGTAGGCCCACAGCAGGCCGGCCTTTTCCTGCACGGGGTAGGCCTTGATCTTCGTGTTCTTGCGCATGCGCGCATCGGGGTCCAGCGTTTCTTCAAAGGGCTGGTGGATGCACTGGCCGCTCGTGTCGTACTGCCAGCCGTGGTAGCTGCAGCGCAGGCCGCACTTCTCTACATAGCCATACGACATGTCGGCGTTGCGGTGCGGGCAGCGGCGGTCGACCAGGCCGTAGTTGCCGCTCAGGTCCTTGTAGAGCACCAGGTCCTCGCCGAGGATGCGCAGCGGCTTCACGGCCTTGTCGTCGAACTCGCTGGCACCGGCAATCGGGTGCCAGTAGCGGCGCAGGTAGTCGCCCATGGGCTTGCCCGGACCGACTTCGGTCAGCAGGCGGTTCTTTTCTTCGCTCAACATGCTTCGTCTCCTTGTCTGTCTGTCGTCAATCGGCGCGGATGCCGAACTCGCGCACCAGCCTGCCGAAGCGCTGGTCGTCGTCGCTGATCTGCTGTGCCAGCACGGACGGCGCGCCGCCCACGGGCTCGATGCCCAGCGCGGCCATGCGGGCCTGCACGTCGGGCATCTTCAGGATCTCGTTGAAGTGGCGGTTGAGCGTCTGCACGACCTCGGCCGGCATCGCCTTCGGCCCGAGCAGGCCCATCCAGGCGCTCACGTCCATGTCGCGATAGCCCAGTTCGAGAAACGTGGGCACGTTGGGCATCAGCTTCGTGCGCTGGCGTTCGGCCACGGCCAGCGGCACGAGCTTGCCGGCGGTGATGTGGGCCGCCACCGCGCCGGGCGTGATCCAGCCCACGCTCACGTGGCCGCCCAGCGTGTCATTGACCACCGGCGCCACGCCGCGGTACGGCGCATGCGCGACGGCAATGCCGGCGTCCTTGTTGAAGAGCTCGCCCGCGATGTGCATCGGCGAGCCCGCACCCGGCGTGCCGTAGGTGAGAGCCTTGCCGGCCTTGGCACCGGCCACGAGCTGCGCCACGTTCTGGAGGCCGCTCGTGGGCGACGTGACCATCAGCACCGGGATGTTGCCGGTCTTCACGATGGGCGTGAAGTCTTTCACCACGTCGTGCGCCACGCCGGGGCCGGCCTTCAGCACGTGCTGCGCGATGGGAAAGGTGCTGGGCGTGAACAGCAGCGTGTAGCCGTCGGCCGGTGCCTTCGCGACCCAGGCGTTGCCGATCATGCCGCTCGCGCCGGGGCGGTTGTCGATCAGCACCGGCTGGCCGACGCGCTGCGCGAGCTTCTCGGCATAGGCGCGCGCGATGGCGTCGGTGTCGCCGCCGGCCGGGTAGGCGACGACGATGGTGATCGGCTTCGCGGGCCACGACTGTGCCAGGGACGCGGTGGCGGCACACAGCAAAAGAATGGCTCCTGCAGCGGCATGGAGCGCGTTTCGGTGGTGAAACATGAGGTGGTTTTCCTTCTCGGTGGGACGACGTGGGGTGTCATCGGACTGTAGGAATGCAGCCGCACCGCCAGAAGATATAGTTTCACTGAGTGAACCTTTTTTCTTCGGAGGCGGCATGTCAGACACCACCGGCGCGCAGAGCGTGAAGTCGATCGACGCACTGCGCCGCGGGCTCGACGTGATGCTGGCGATCCAGCGTGCATCGGCCGTCACGCTGCAGGAGCTGCACCGGCAGACGGGCTTGTCGAAGGCGACGCTGCTGCGCATCCTGAAGACGCTGCAACAGGCCGGCTGGGTGGAGCGCAACGAGTTGGAGAAGCGCTACGTGCCCACCTCGGCCACCGGCCAGTCGGGCGCTGCAGCGGCGTGGCGCACGCGGCTCACGGCCCTGGCCGCATCGCCGCGTGCCACGCTGCAGCGGCTGGTGCCGTGGCCGATCGACCTCGGCGTGCGCGACGGCACCGCCATGCTGATCCTCGACACCGACCGGCCGCGCAACGGCCTCGCGGTCAACTACCGGGCACTGGGCTTTCGTCCGCCGATGCTGCTGTCGTCGCTCGGGCGTTGCTACCTTGCGTTCTGTCCCGAAGACGAGCGGCGCGAAATCCTCGCCGCACTGGCGCGTTCACCGAACGATTTCGACCGCGGCGCGCGGCGCCCCGACAGCATCCGCCGCATGGTGGCGCACGCACGCGACCAGGGCTACGCGGCGCGCGACCCCACGTCCACCAGCCTCGATTCGCCCGACCGCTTCGGCGCGGTGTCGGTGCCGGTGCGGCTGGGCGATCAGGTGGTGGGTTGCCTCAGCTGCGCGTGGCTGCCGACGGTGAAGAGCGAGCGCGAGATCGTGACGGCGCACCTGGGCGACCTGCAGCAGGCCGCGCAGAGCATCGAGCGCCGGCTGCGACAGGACGGGCTCGGCCTGCCGCCCGCGAGCCCCTGAAGAAGAAGCGTCAGAACTCGGCCTCGAGCTCGTCGATCTCGTCGGGCTCCTGCAGCGCGGCGGCCACCCACTCCTTCATGGCGGGCAGTTCCATCACGCGCTTGCAGTACGCGGCGCAGGTGCTGTCGAGCGCCACGTCGTAGCTCAGGAAGCGCGTGACCACGGGCGCGTACATCGCGTCGGCCATGCCGGGCTGCTTGCCGAAAAGGAAGGGGCCGCCGTAGGCCTTGAGGCACTCGCGCCAGATGGCGACGATGCGGTCGATGTCGCCCTGCGCGCGCGACCACACCTTGAAGTTCTTGAAGCGGGCCTTGATGTTCATCGGCAATGCGCCGCGCATCGAGGCAAAGCCCGAGTGCATCTCGCCGCAGATGGCGCGGCAATGCGCGCGTGCCGCAGCGTCGGCGGGCAACAGGCCGGCCTTGGGCTTGATCTCGTTCAGGTACTCGCCGATGGCCAGCGTGTCCCACACCTTGATGCCGCCGTGCTGCAGCGAGGGCACCAGCATCGACGACGACAGCAGCAGCATCTCGGCCTTCATGGCCGGATCGTCGGGCGGGATGACCTTCTCGCTGAAGTCCAGCCCCGCGAGCCTGCACATCAGCCAGCCGCGCAGCGCCCAGGCGCCGTAGTTCTTGCTGCTGATCGTGAGAACGGGTTTGGCCATCGCGACACTCCTTGGACGATGTCTCGTGTGTGCAAGCGCCGTGCCATGAGATGCAATGCTTGTTGGCCCACAACTTGCCTGCAACCGAGGCATGCTGTACCGCGCTTACCAGAACCAGGCCGACCTGTTCTCGCCATGGCGACTCACCGCGCAGTACCTGGGCCGCGCACTCTGGCAGGACGGCACCGATCGCACCGCGCTGCGGCGCATGGCCGCGCGCTGCGAGGTCTTCTCGCGCATGCGGCTCACCCACTCGCGGCCTGACTACGGCATCGACTCGGTCATTGTCGACGGCACCGAGGTGCCCGTGCATGAAGAGGTCGCGCTGGTCTCGCCGTTCGGCACCTTGCTGCACTTTCGCAAGGCGCACACCGATGCGGTGCACCCGCGCGTGCTGCTGGTCGCACCACTGTCGGGCCATTTCGCGACCTTGCTGCGCGAAACCGTGCGCACCCTGCTGCGCGACCACGACGTGTACCTGACCGACTGGCACAACGCGCGTGACGTGCCGCTGTGGCACGGCGGCTTCGGGCTCGACGACTACACGCTGCAGCTGATCCGCTTCGTCGAGGCCATGGGCCCGGGCGCGCACATGGTGGCCGTGTGCCAGCCCTGCGTGGCCGCGCTGGCCGCGACCGCGCTCATGGCGGAAGACGACCACCCGGCCACGCCGCGCAGCCTCACGCTGATGGCGGGGCCGGTCGACTGCCGCATCAACCCGACCGGCGTGAACGTGCTCGCGACCAGCAAGCCCATCGAGTGGTTCCGCCGCAACCTCATCAGCCATGTGCCGTGGCCGCATGCGGGCGCGATGCGGCGCGTGTACCCGGGCTTCCTGCAGCTCACGGCCTTCATGAGCATGAACCCCGAGCGCCACAAGAAGCAGTTCGAGGACATGGAGCGCCTGCTCGTCGAAGGCGAACTCGACAAGGCCCGCACCATCGCCGACTTCTACGACGAGTACCTGGCGGTGAACGACCTGCCCGCCGAGTTCTACCTGGAGACCGTCGAGCGCGTGTTCCAGACCTACGACCTGCCGCGCGGCGTGCTCACCGTGGCCGGGCGCACCGTGAACCCCGCGGCGATCCGGCGCACCGCGCTGCTCACCGTGGAAGGCGAGCGCGACGACATCTGCGCGGTCGGCCAGACCGTGGCCGCGCAAGACCTCTGCACCGGCATCCGCCCGTACCTCAAGACGCACCACCTGCAGGCCGGCGTCGGGCACTACGGCGTGTTCAGCGGCAGCAAATGGAACACGCAGATCTACCCGCGCGTGCGCGAGACGATCCACGCGGCCGACGAACTCCACTGAACGCAACCCAATCTGGCAGAGACCGCGGGGGCTTTGGTTGCCCTGACACCTCCGGCTTCCTACAATCGACCCTATGAACGTCATGGTTTTCATTGCCGGTTTCGATCGCACGGCGGCCTCCGCGGCCCCGGGCGATGCGCGCGTGCGCGCGCCCGCCGCAATGACGGCGAGGTCGCAGCAGACCCTCGCACATCCCTGAGCCCGGCGGTCAGCCTCCTTTTTTCTTCAGCGCACATCGACCGTCGGGCACCTGCCCCGCGCGGTCGCGCGCCCTGGCCCTGATCGCTTGATCGATCGGCCCGGGCAACGCACCACTTCCCCAGCGTCCGACCTTCTTCCCGCCTTCGGCCCCGTGCCGCGTGGAAGAGCCTCGTCCGCTTCGTCGTCGTGTTTCGTCGTGAGGATTTCCCCGTGGTGGCTCTTGCCTGCTCCCCTTTTGTTCCTTCGCCCGCCTTGCCGCCCTGGCCCGCGTGGCTCTCGTTCGACGCGCTGCGCCGCCGCTTCCTGCAGTCGGCCGAACTGCGCATCGACGTCGATCCGAAGAAGGGTCGCCCGAGCGAGCCGCTGACGCCCGTGTACGAGCGCATGCGCGCCATGGGCGAGCGCGTGCAGGACCTGCCCGCGCTGCACCTGGACGACCCCGACCTGCGCGCACGCTTTCGCGAGGCCGACGGCGAGACCTACGTGTACATCGAGGACGTGCGCCACCAGCGGCTGGTCGGCTACACCGTGTTCAACCGCCTCATCGAACTCGACCGCCGCGCCGACCGCCACCTCCGCGCGCCGCATTCGCAGTACGACCCCGCCTACCAGCGGCGCGGGCTGGCCACGGCCGTGTACCGGTGGGCACTGGGCAGCGGCATGTGCCTGATGAGCGGCGCGCGCCAGTCGCCGGGCGCGCATGCGCTGTGGCTGCGCCTGGGGCGTGACTACACGACGGGCTTTGTCGACCTGCGCGAAAAGCGGCTGAGTTATCTCGGCGACGAGGTGGATGGCGACACGCTGTCGCAGTTGCACACGCGCATGTTCATGCTCGGCGACGGCTGGACGCTGGAGCGTTTCAGCAGCGAAACGCGCATGGCAATGCTCGAAGCTGCCTAAGCCTGCGGCAGCCGCTCGCGCAGGAACCCGATCAACTCCTGCGCCGCCACATTGCGCATCGGCCCCGGCAGGTAGGCCAGCACCACACGCCGTTCGATGCGCGGCGCCGACAGCGGCACCACGGCCAGTTCGGGGTCGCGCAGCGACGAGGTGTACAGCTGCGGCATCAGCCCCAGCGCCTGCCCGCTGCGCACCAGCGCATAGAGCGTTTCGGAATAGCTCACGCGGTACGGCTGCGCGCCCTGCGCAAACTGCGCGCGCGCCGGGTCGCCCAACGCCGGCATGCTGCCGCTTTCGAACAGCACGAGGCGCTCGCTGCCGATGGCCTCCCAGCGCGCCTCGCCGGCCGCCGCCAGCGCGTGGTCGCGGCGCACCACCAGCACCAGCGGGTCGCGGAACAGGTCGATGCATGCCAGCCCGCCCGGCGGTTCGGTGATCGCGGCCACGGCCATGTCGAGCTGGCCGCTGCGCAACTCGGCCAGCAGCACCGTCGAGGGCGCGTCGCGCCAGGCCAGTTCCACCTCGCCGCGCTGCTGCAGGAAGTCGGCCGCCGCCGCCGCGACGCGCGCGCTGGCCGAGGGGATCACGCCCACGCGCACGTAAGCCCGGCCGCGCTGCACCGTGCTCTCGATGTCGCGCAGCGCCACCTCGAAGGTGTGGACGAGAAAGTCGGTGCGCGCCAGCACCTCGGCGCCGACGGGCGTGAGCTCAAGCCGGTGGGTGGAGCGTGTCAGCAGCTCGGCGCCGAGCAGCTTTTCCATCTGCTTGATCGCGTTGCTCAGCGCGGGCTGCGTGATGGCGAGCCGGTGCGCCGCGCGGCCGAAGTGCCCTTCCTCGACCAGCACCGAGAAACACTGCAGCTGGCGCAGCGTGAGGGCACGCAGGGGCAAGGCGGCCATGGGCGTCCTGGTTATCGATTCAATGAATCAAATTATAGAAATTCAAAATTTTCCTTATGAGCACGCACTGCCTAGACTGCGCCGCATGACCCTTGCCGCGCCCACGTCCGCCTCCGCTTCTTTCGCGCTCGAAGCGATGCTGCGCGAGATTCCCAAGGTGGAGCTGCACTGCCATCTCTTCGGCACCGTGCGCCACGCCACCTTCCGCCAGCTCAACCAGCGCGCCGGCGCGCCGCTGGCCGACGCGGAAATCGACGGCTTCTACACGCGCGGCGAAAAGCCCGTGGGCGTGCTGCGCGTGCTGCGCGCACTCGACGCCCAGCTGGTGCGCAGCCCCGGCGATCTGTACCAGCTCACGCGCGAGTACCTGCAGGACGCGGCCTCGCACCAGGTGCGCTACGCCGAGTTCTTCTGGAACCCGACCGGCACGGTGCACGGCTCGGGCATTGCGTACCCGCTCGCGCAGGGCGCCATCGTCCGCGCGATCCAGGACGCACAGCAAGCGTTCGGCATCACCGGACGGCTCATTGCCGCCATCGACCGCGAAGCCAGTGCCGAAGCGGCCGTGGAGATGGTCGAGTGGGTCAAGGCCCACCGCTGCGACGAAGTGATCGGCATCGGCATCGACTACCGCGAGAACGACCGCCCGCCCGAGCTGTTCGCGCGTGCGTACGCCGATGCGAAGAAGGCCGGCCTCAAGACCACCGCGCACGCCGGCGAGTTCGGCATGCCCTGGACCAATGTGCGCACGGCGGTCGAGTTGCTGCAGGTCGACCGCATCGACCATGGCTACACGGTGGTCGACGAGCCCGACTTCGCGCGCCAGTGCGCCGAGCGCGGCGTGATCTTCACCGTGGTGCCGACCAACTCGTACTACCTGCGCACGCTGTCACCCGAGCGCTGGGCCCTCGATCACCCCATCCGTCGCATGCCCGGCCTGGGCCTGCGCATCCATCCGAACACCGACGACCCGACGCTGCACCAGGTCACGCCCACGGGCGCCTGGCTGATGATGGTGCGCGACTTCGGCTTCGGCTTGGACGACCTGCGCGGCTTCATGCACAACGGCCTGGACGGCGCGTGGATTGACGACACGCAGCGCCGCCAGTGGCGCGCCGAATGGAGCGCCGCCTTCGACGCGCTGCGCGCCCGCCTGCCCTCCGAACCCACGCCTTCCGCCACTCCTTTCCCCGGATGAACCCCGCCATGACCACGAACCGCCGCCTGATCCTTGCTGCCGCCGCACTCTGCGCCGCCCTGCCCACGGGCGCCTTCGCCCAGCAGGCCTGGCCCGCTGCCAAGCCCCTCACGCTGATCGTTCCCTACACGGCCGGCGGCAGCGTAGACGTCAACGCCCGCCTCGTGGCGCAGCGTCTGGGCGAGCGGCTCAAGCAGTCGGTGGTGATCGAGAACGTGAGCGGCGCGGGCGGCGCCATCGGCGTGGCCAAGGCCGTGAACGCGGCGCCCGACGGCTACACGCTGGTGGTCGGCCCCGACAGCGCCATCGCCATCGGCCGGCTGGTCAACCCCTCGGCCTTCCGCTTCGATCCGCTGAAAGACCTGGCGCCCGTCGGCCTGCTCAACACCGCGCCGATGGTGCTGGTGGCGCGCCCCGGCCTCGACGTGCGCAGCTACGCTGACTTCGTGAAGCTCGCCAAGGCCCAGCCCGGCCACTACAACTACGCCACCTCGGGCGTCGGTACCGTGCTGCAACTGGCGATGGAACTGCTCAAGGAGCGCAGCGGCATCTTCGTGACGCACGTGCCCTACCGCGGCGGTGCGCAGATTGCCACCGACGTGATCGGCGACCAGGTCGACCTCGCGATGCTGGTGAGCACCAGCGCCATTCCACATGTGAACGGCAAGCGCCTGAAAGCCTTGGGCATCACCGGCAGCCAGCGCTTGCCGGCGCTGTCGCAGGTGCCCACCTTCAACGAGATGCCCGGCCTCAAGGGCTACGACATGGTGAGCTGGACCGGCATCTTCGCGCCCGCGAAAACGCCGCCGGCCGTGGTGGCGCGGCTCAACCAGGAACTGAATGCGGTGCTGCAGGAGGAAGGCGTGCGTGCCAAGCTGGCGGAGCAAGGCGCGTTGCCGGGCAGCGGAACGCCGGAGGCGTTCGGGAAGTTCGTGCAGGCCGAGTACGCACGCAATCAAAAGATCGTGCAGACCGCCAACATCAAAGAGTAGCGGTCAATCGGCCGGCGGCTGACTGAAAGGCTCAGCCGGCCTTTTCGTTGCTCTCGTCTTCCGGCCAGTCGCGGATGTAGGCCTTGAGCATCTTGTTCTCGAAGTTCTGCGCGTCGACCACGGCCTTGGCCACGTCGTAGAAGCTGATGACGCCCATGAGCATGCGCTTGTCCATCACGGGCATGTAGCGCGCATGGCGCTCCAGCATGATGCGGCGGATTTCGTCGAGGTCGGTTTCGAGGGTGCAGGTGACCGGCGCATCGTCCATGGCCTTGCGCACCAGCGTGGTCCCGACCTGGCCGCCGTTTTTGACGACTGCCATGATCACTTCACGGAATGTGAGCATGCCGACCAGGTCGCCGTGCTCCATGACCACCAGCGAACCGATGTCCTTGTCCGCCATGGTCTGGGCGGCTTCTGCCAGCGGGTCGTCGGGCGTGATGGTGAAGAGCGTGTTGCCCTTGACGCGAAGAATGTCGCTGACTTTCATGGTGGTGCTCCTCTCGGGGATTCGTCGTTCTCGGCGTCGTGCCAATTTGAATATAGCCCACAATCGACGCCGACCCGAACGCCCCTGTCGCCTGTGCATGCATTGCAGGCGTAACGGGGCATTGCGAAGAGACAACAGAAAGGCCTTCATGCCCGGTTATTCCGATCCCGGTTTCGACACCCTCGCGCTGCACGCCGGCGCCGCCCCCGACCCCACCACCGGTGCGCGGGCCGTTCCCATCCACCTGACGACCTCGTTCGTCTTCGAATCCAGCGACCACGCCGCCGCGCTCTTCAACCTGGAGCGCGCCGGCCACGTGTACTCGCGCATCAGCAACCCGACCAACGCGGTGCTGGAGCAGCGCGTGTCGGCGCTCGAAGGCGGCATCGGCGCCATCGCCACGGCCAGCGGCCAGGCGGCGCTGCACCTGTCGGTCGCCACGCTGATGGGCGCGGGCTCGCACATCGTCGCGAGCACGGCGCTGTACGGCGGCTCGCAGAACCTGCTGCACTACACGATGCGCCGCTTCGGCATCGACACCACCTTCGTGAAGCCCGGCGACCTTGACGGCTGGCGCGCCGCAGTGCGCCCCGAGACCAAGCTGTTCTTCGGCGAAACCGTGGGCAACCCTGGCCTCGATGTGCTCGACATTCCCGCCGTGAGCGACATCGCCCACGAAGCCGGCGTGCCGCTGCTGGTCGACTCCACGCTCACCTCGCCCTACCTCATCAAGCCCTTCGACTGGGGCGCCGACCTGGTCTACCACTCGGCCACCAAGTTCCTGTCGGGCCACGGCACCGTGATCGGCGGCGTGGTGGTCGACGGCGGCAGCTTCGACTGGGAGAAGTCGGGCAAGTTCGCCGAGCTCACGCAGGCCTACGACGGCTTCCACAACATGGTGTTCAGCGAAGAAAGCACCGTCGGCGCCTTCCTGCTGCGCGCGCGCCGCGAAGGCCTGCGCGACTTCGGCGCGTCGATGAGCCCGCACACGGCGTGGCTCATCTTGCAGGGCATCGAGACGCTGCCGCTGCGCATGGAACGCCACATCGACAACACGCAGAAGGTGGTCGAGTTCCTGTCCACGCACCCGTTCGTGTCGCGTGTGGGCCACCCGCTGATCGAGTCACACCCCAGCCATGCGCTCGCGCAGAAGCTGCTGCGCCACGGCGCGCGCGGCGCGGGCGCGGTGTTCAGCTTCGACATCAAGGGCAGCCGCGCGCAGGGCAAGGCCTTCATCGAAGCGCTCAAGCTGTTCAGCCACCTGGCCAACGTGGGCGACTGCCGCAGCCTGGTGATCCACCCTGCGAGCACCACGCACTTCCGCATGACCGACGAGGCGCTCGCGGGCGCGGGCATTTCGCAGGGCACGATCCGCCTGTCGATCGGCCTGGAAGACCCGGCCGACCTGATCGACGACTTGAAGCGCGCGCTGAAGGCCGCGGAAAAGGCGGGGGCCTGACATGCACTACACCGTCAACGGCCACAGCACCTACTGCTACACCGCCGGCAAGCCCTTCGATGCGGCCAAGCCCACGGTGGTGTTCATCCACGGCGTGCTCAACGACCACAGCGTGTGGATTCTGCAGAGCCGCTGGTTCGCCAACCACGGCTGGAACGTGCTGGCGGTCGACCTGCCGGGCCACTGCAAGAGCGCCGGCGCGCCGCCGGCCAGCGTGGAAGACGCGGCGCAGTTCGTCATTGCGCTGCTCGACGCGGCGGGCGTGCAGAAGGCTGCGCTCATCGGCCACAGCTTCGGCTCGCTGATCGCACTCGAAACCGCGGCGCGCGCTCCCGAGCGCATCACGCAGCTCGCGATGGTCGGCACGGCCTACCCGATGGTGGTGTCGCCCGCGCTGCTCGAAAGCTCGGTGAGCGACCCCCAGCGCGCCATCGCCATGGTCAACACCTTCTCGCACTCGCTGCTGGCGCCGCCGCCTTCGTCGCTTGGCCCGGGCACGTGGCTGTACGGCAGCTCGCGCGCGCTGATGCGCCGCGTGCTCGCGAGCAACCGCGAGGCCAATGTGTTCCACGTCGGCTTCAAGGCCTGCAACGACTACGCGAACGGCGAAGTGGCGATCGAGAAGGTGCAGTGCCCGGTGCTGTTCCTGCTCGGCGACGCCGACCAGATGACGCCACCGCGCGCGACCAAGGCACTCGTGAGCAAGGCGCGCAATCCCAAGGTGGTGACGGTGCACGCCGGTCACGCGCTGATGAGCGAGGCGCCGGACGAGGTGCTGTTCGCGCTGCGCGACTTCGTCGCGGGCTGAAAGAACGCAGGGCGGTGTTTCAGCTGCCCAGCGCGTTGATGTCCGCCGGGTCGAGCAGCACCTTGCGCGCGCCTTTACGCGCCACCGTGAGCATTGCGCGGCCCACCTTCTCGGTGGTGGTCACGCGGTCGGGCCACCAGCGGTGGGCCAGCCCGAGCACGGGCTTGAGTACGACGATCGCGGCCTGGTACAGCGGCGTCTTCGAGCGCACGCCGTGCAGCGGCTGGATCATCCCGGGCCGGAACATGTAGGACGCGCGAAACGGCAGGCGCATCAGGGCGTTTTCGGTCGCCCCCTTCACACGCGCCCACATGCGTTCGCCGCGCTCGCTGCTGTCGGTGCCCGCGCCCGTCACGTAGGTGAAGGTCATGCCCGGGTTGAGGCGCGCCAGCACGGTGGCCGCGGCCATCGTCAGGTCGTAGGTGATGCGCTTGTACTCGGACTCCTTCATGCCCACCGACGACACGCCCAGGCAGAAGAAGCAGGCATCGAAGCCCGTCAGCTGCGGCTCGATGGCGCGGTAGTCGTACATGTCGGTGTGCACCAGGTCCTGCAGCTTGGGGTGCTGCTGTCCGGTGGCGCTGCGCCCCACGGCCACCACGCGCTCCACGTCGGGCGCCAGCAGGCACTCGCGCAGCACGCCCTGCCCCACCATGCCGGTGGCGCCAAAGATCAGGATGTTCATGGGAGGGAGGCTCCGAAGGGGTCAGACCGCGAAGGCCGCGGGCTTTTTCTCGAGCACGGCCAGCAGCAGGTCGACGTCGAGGCTGGAAGGTTGCGGCGGCTGCAGCGCGCCGAGCAGGCGCGACAGCGTCTCGATGTGCGGCAGCAGCGGGCCCAGAAAGCGCGTGCCGTCGGCGCCCGCCACCAGCAGGGTCGGGAAGGTCTCGACGTCGAAGGCGTCGGCGATCTCGGCGTGGTCCTCGATGTCGACCCAGGCGAAGCGGAACTGCGGATGCGCTTTCGCCAGTTCGGCCAGCAGCGGCCGGTAGTCGCGGCAGGTGCCGCACCATTCGGCGCAGAGGCAGACGACCCACAGCGCGTTGGCATCGGCGGAAGAAGCGGCGGGGACGGCGGGAACAGCGCTCAAAGTGGACACGGTGAAGGTGGGATGGCGAACCCGGGTGGTGCGTCCGCAGGCTCGTGGCTATTATCAACAAAGCCCCTGCGGGGCGCAGGAGACCCACGATGAACACCTCCACCCCTGCCGCGCCGAGCACGCCGAACACGCCGGCCGCGGTCGATCCGCGCCGCTTCACGAGCTTTGCCGAGTTCTATCCCTTCTATCTGACCGAGCACGCCAACGTCACCTGCCGGCGGCTGCATTTCGCGGGCTCGACGATTTCGCTGCTATGCCTCGTGGCCCTGGTGGTCACGCTGAATCCGTGGTGGCTGCTGGCCGGGCTGGTGGCCGGCTACGGCTTCGCCTGGGTCGGGCATTTCGGCTTCGAGAAGAACAGGCCGGCCTCGTTCAAGCGCCCGCTGTATTCCTTCATGGGCGACTGGGCGATGTACCGGGACATCTGGGCCGGGCGCGTCAAGATCTGACGCTCCTGGATTTCTAGATCAGCAGCACGTCGCCCAGCCGCAGCGTGTGCAGCGGGCCCTTCTGCCACAGGTCTTCGAGTGGCTCGGCGCGCGGCATGAGCAGCTCGCGCAGCAACGGCTCGATGGGCGTCGACGGATCGGCCAGCAGCACGTAGCGCGGGTCCTCGTTGGCAGGCTCTTCGGCCAGCGGCGCGATCCAGTCGAGCCGCACCAGCGTGTCGATCACCGGCACCAATTGCAGCCCGTCGACCCGCATGCGCGTCAGCAGCTCGCTCGCGCCCATGCCCTTGGCTGGCGTGGCCCGTGCGCGCGCCAGGTGCTGCAGCACTTCCATGGCGAGCTGCATCGGCCAGCCCGCCGCACTGCCCCGGCGCGCCACGCCCACCAGCAGGCTCGGCAGGTAGGCTGCGATGACGGCGCCCAGCAGCACGATCACCCACGCCACGTAGATCCACACCAGCAAGATCGGAAAGGTGGCAAAGGCGCCGTACAGCACCGAGTAGGTCGGCACCAGGCTCAGGTAGTAGCCGAGCACGCGCTTGGCGATCTCGATGGCGGCCGCCACGAAGAGGCCGCCGGCCCAGGCGTGCGACCAGCGCACCGTGGTGTTCGGCACGTAGTGGTACAGCGCGGCCATGCCGGCCGCGAGCAGCACGAATTCGAAGGTGTCGAAGACCAGCTTGACGATGCTCACGCCCACCACGCCGCGCGAGGCGGTGAACACGTACGAGGTGGTCGACAGGCTCACCGCCAGGATCAGCGGCCCGAGCGTGATGGTGGCCCAGTAGATGAGCACCAGCTGCGCCAACGGCCGCGGCGTGCGCACGCGCCAGATGTTGTTGAGCGTCTTGTCGACGGTGAGGATCAGCGCAATGGCGGTGATCAGCAGCACCACCAGGCCCGCGATGCCCAGGCCGCCGGCCTTGCTGGCGAACTGGTTCAGGTAGCCCAGCACCTGGCGCGCGATGTTGTCGGGAATCAGGCTCTCGATCAGCCAGCGCTGCAGGCGGCCCTGCATGGTGGCGAACATCGGGAACACGGTGAACAGCGCAAGCGCCACCGTGAAGAACGGCACCATCGCGATGGTCGTGGTGAAGGTCAGGCTGCTGGCCGTGAGCCCGAGGCGGTCTTCGCGAAAACGCTCGCCCAGCACGGCTGCGGTGTTGCGCCAAGGAAAGCGCGAAAGATCCCTCCAAAGCTGCCTGCGATTCATGGCCGGTATCATGCCATCCGCTCTTTCCTGAGACGCGCCACACCCGGTGCGCCTCCCCCTCTCTCTTTCGCTGCCACCGTGTCCGACACCCCGCTTCCTCCCTCTTCCGTCCGCGCCACCCGTTGGTTTGCCGTGGGCAGCCTCGTCGGCCTGATCGTGCTGGGCCTGGCCTGGGAGCTGTGGCTGGCGCCGCTGCGCCCGGGCGGCTCGCTGCTTGCACTCAAGGTGCTGCCGCTGGTCATTCCGCTCGCGGGGCTTTACAAGAACCGCATGTACACCTACCGCTGGGTCAGCCTGATGATCTGGCTCTACTTCACCGAAGGCGTGGTGCGCGCCTGGAGCGACACCAACGGCGTGGGGCAAATCCTTGCGCTCATCGAGGTGCTGCTGTGCCTCGTGCTCTTCGCGGCCTGCGCGTGGCATGTGCGCCTTCGCCTGCGTCACGCCAAGGCCGCTGCTGCCGCTGCATCTGCCCGTCAACTGGAAGCTTCCGCCCAATGACTTCTTCTGCCACCCCCACCGCATTGATCGACCAACTGCGCGCCATCGTCGGCGCCTCGCATGTGCTGAACGAGGGCGACCTCACCGCCTACGAGCAGGACTGGCGCAAGCGTGCGCGCGGCAAGTCGCTCGCCGTGGTGCGCCCGGCCAATGCGCAGCAGGTGGCCGACGTGGTCAAGGCCTGCGCCGCGGCCGGGACGGCCGTCATTCCGCAGGGCGGCAACACCGGCCTGGCGGTCGGCTCCATTCCCGACGACAGCGGCACGCAGGTGGTGCTGAGCCTGCAGCGCCTGAACGCGATCCGCAGCATCGACGCCGCCAACCTCACTATGACCGTCGAGGCCGGCTGCATCCTGCAGACCCTGCAAGAGACGGCCGAGAAAGCCGGCTACCTGTTCCCGCTGAGCCTGGCGGCCGAGGGCAGCTGCACCATCGGCGGCAACCTCGCGACCAACGCCGGCGGCACGCAGGTGGTGCGCTACGGCAACACGCGCGACCTGTGCCTGGGCCTGGAAGTGGTCACGCCGCAGGGCGAAATCTGGGAAGGCACGAGCGGCCTGCGCAAGGACAACACGGGCTACGACCTGCGCGACCTGATCGTCGGCAGCGAAGGCACGCTGGGCATCATCACCGCCGCCACCATGAAGCTGTACCCGCTGCCCGCCGCGCAGCTCACGGCCTGGGCGGCAGTGCCTTCGCTGGACCACGCGGTCACGCTGCTGGGCCTGGCGCACAAGCACCTGGGCTCGGGCCTCACCGGCTTCGAAGTGATGGGCAAGTTTGCGCTGAGCCTGGTCGACAAGCACATGCCGCAGTTGCGCGTGCCCTTCATCAACGATGAAGCGGTGCCCTACTGCGTGCTGCTCGAGAACTCCGACAGCGAGTCCGAAGACCACGCCCGCGCGCGCTTCGAGGCGCTGCTCGAAACCGCCTTCGAAGACGGCTGCGTGAGCGACGCGGTGGTGGCCGAGAACCTCACGCAGGCGCACCAGCTCTGGCACATCCGCGAAAGCATTCCGCTCGCGCAGGCCGAAGAGGGGCTGAACATCAAGCACGACATCTCCATTCCGGTGTCGCGCATTCCGGCCTTCGTGGAAGCGACCGACGCGCTGCTCCAACGCGAGATCGCCGGCGTGCGGCTGGTCAACTTCGGCCACCTGGGCGACGGCAACCTGCACTACAACGTGCAGGCGCCGGAGAACATCGACACCAAGGCGTTTTTGAAGAACGAGGAAGAGCGCATCAACACGCTGGTCTACGACGCGGTCGAGCAGTTCGGCGGCTCGTTTTCGGCCGAGCATGGCGTCGGCTCGCTCAAGGTCGACAAGCTCGAAAAGCACAAGTCGCCGGTGGCGCTGGAGATGATGCGGGCGATCAAGCGCGGGCTTGATCCGAAGAACATCCTCAACCCCGGGCGCGTCATTCGCGTTTAAGGCTGCCGGATATTTCTCCCTCCCCTCCCGGGGGAGGGCCGGGGTGGGGGCACGCGGCGCTCGATGAAGCACTGCGCCGAACCAGCGCCGCTTGCCCCCATCCCAACCTTCCCCCGGAAGGGGAAGGAGCAACACCAAACACTCAGCCCGGAAAGTCTTCCCCGCGCAGCTCGATCGGCTGCCCATGCGGCGTGCGCTCCGCCGCGTGATCCCACGCGTGGCGATAGCGGGCCAGCTCGTCGTCGGAACTCGCACCCTTGCGGGCCACAAGCCCTTCAAGCGCAGCGAGCCAGTGGCGGTAGTAGGTGTCGCCCGTGTCCGGATCGCCCGCGGCTTGCGCGGCGGTGATCTGGGTGGCCAGCGCCTCGGCCCACTCGACCCAGCTGAACAGGCCGCGCTCGTGCAGCGCCAGCGTCATCGCGAAGGCCTGCGCCTCCCACGGCTCCCTGAACACCGGTCCGTCGGCGTCGCGCGGCATGCCCGGGGCAAGCGCGAGCGGCGGCATGTCGTTCGCCTTCATGCCGCGGGCTCCAGGTAGCTTTCCCACGCATCGACCGACACGGCGAGGTTCTGGCGCGGCGCGTCGTCGCCCCACAGCTCGGCCTCGTCGAAGACCACGGTGTAGAGCCATTGCGGCTGCTCGCCCAGGCCCTGCGCATTCGCATCGGCGAACACGTGTGCGCCGTGGATGTGTTCGATCATGCCGCGCTTGCCCTGCACGTAGCCCGGCAGGCGCGTGTGGTGGTCGACGCGGCCGAGGTGCATGCGCACGGCCTGGCCGACCGCGAAGCGTGCGGGCGCCGATGCGGGGCGTTCGGTGGCGGAGCCCTTGGCGAGCACGGCGGGCACGTTCGCGGCCTGCAGCACGCGGGCGACCGGTGCGGGCGGATGCCTCATCTCGCCAGATGCGATCTCGTCGGGGAAAACCTGCGCGCGCTGCAGCATGAGCTGCTCCAGCGCGCCGAGCCAGATCTGGTAGTAGCTCAGGTCGCGGTAGTTCGGCAACGTCTCGCGCACAGCACGGCTCGCATCGATGTTCCAGGAACCGGTCGCGCCCATCGCGAGCGTGAGGGCCAACGCGCGCGGCTCCCACGCGCCATGGAACAGCTCGCCCTCGGGTTCGGGCGTGACGGGGCCGAAACCGGGTTGCCCGCCGAGGTCGGCGTGGGTCGTGTAGGTCATGCAGCACTCCTTGCCGAAGGCGCCTCGACCACGCGCGTACCGATCATCGAATCGCGCGAGACCAGCGCAGCCAACTCGTCCTCACTCCAGCCTTCGGTGCCGACCGGGCGCTGCGGGATCACGAGGTAGCGCACCTCGGCGGTCGAGTCCCAGACGCGGATGCGGGTGTTCTCGGGCAAGGTCGTGCCGAAATCGGCCAGCACGCCCCGCGGGTCTTTCACGGCGCGCGAGCGGTACGGCGCGCTCTTGTACCAGGTGGGCGGCAGGCCGAGCACGGGCCAGGGGTAGCAGCTGCACAGCGTGCAGACGACCATGTGGTGCTGGTCGTCGGTGTTGGCCACAGCCACCATGTGCTCGCCCTGGCGGCCTGTGTAGCCGAGCGAGGCGATCGCCGCCGTGGCATCGGCCATCAGCCAGTCGTGGAAGCTCTGGTCGACCCAGGCCCGCGCCACCACCCGTGCGCCGTTGCGCGGGCCGATGCGGGTCTGGTAGGTGTCGATCAGCGCGTCGAGCGCGGCAGGGTCGATGTAGCCCTTTTGGGTGAGCACGCTTTCGAGGGCGCGCACGCGCAGGTCCATCTCGCCGAGTTCGCTGTGGTCGTGAGAGTGGTCGTGGGAGTCGTGGGAGTGGTCATGGCCGGTCATCGGCCGATGCTAGCGCCGCCCCGTAAAATTCCCAACATGACCTCGTCCCCCCGCCCCATCCGCTCCCAGTACGAAGACTTCATGCGCCATGTCGACACCCATGGCGTCTTCAAGAGCGACCGCACGGGCACGGGCACCAAGAGCGTGTTCGGCCACCAGATGCGCTTCGACCTGAACGAGGGCTTTCCGCTGGTGACCACGAAGAAGGTGCACCTCAAATCCATCATCCAGGAACTGCTGTGGTTCCTGACCGGCTCGAGCAACAACAACTGGCTCAAGGAACGCGGCGTCAGCATCTGGGACGAATGGGCGCGCGAAGACGGCGACCTGGGTCCGGTGTACGGCGTGCAATGGCGCAGCTGGCCCACGCCCGACGGCGGCCACATCGACCAGATTTCCGACGTCATCAAGACGCTCAAGACCAACCCCGATTCGCGCCGCATCATCGTGAGCGCCTGGAACGTGGCCGAGCTGTCGAAGATGGCGCTCATGCCCTGCCATGCGTTCTTCCAGTTCTACGTGGCGCCGCCGCAGGCCGAAGGCGAGCGCGGCAAGCTCAGCTGCCAGCTCTACCAGCGCAGCGCCGACATCTTCCTGGGCGTGCCCTTCAACATCGCCAGCTACGCCCTCCTCACGCACATGGTCGCGCAGCAGTGCGACCTCGACGTGGGCGATTTCATCTGGACCGGCGGCGACTGCCACATCTACAGCAACCACGCCGAGCAGGTGAAGCTGCAGCTGAGCCGCAATCCGTACCCCTACCCCACGCTGAACATCAAGCGCAAGCCGGATTCGATCTTCGACTACCAGTACGAAGACTTTGAAGTGCTGGACTACAAGCACGGCGATCCGATCAAGGCGCCGGTGGCGGTGTGAGCGCCATGAGTGCCGCCACGCCCCGCATCCACCTGATCTTCGCGCGCGCCGCCAACGGCGTGATCGGCGCGAACAACTCCATTCCCTGGCACCTGCCGGAGGACATGGCGCACTTCAAGCAGCAGACGCTGGGCGCGCCGGTGATCATGGGGCGCAAGACCTGGGACTCGCTGCCGCCGCGCTTTCGTCCGTTGCCGGGCCGCCAGAACATCGTGATCACGCGGCAGGCCGACTGGGCCGCCGACGGCGCGCAGCGTGTGGGCAGCGTGCAGGAAGCAATCGCACTGTGCGAAGCACTGAAGCTGCCCGATGCCTGGGTGATCGGCGGCGCACAGATCTACGCCGAAGCCGAACCGCTGGCCCAGCGCGCCGTGGTCACCGAGATCGCACGCGACTACGAAGGCGATGCGCACGCCCCCGTGCTCGACGCCGCCGTGTGGCGCGAGACGCAGCGCGAGTCGCACGTCTCGGCCAAGGACGGCCTGCCCTTCAGCTTCGTGACCTACGAACGCATCGCGGCATGACGACGCCGCATCGCACGCCCGGTACCTCGCCACACCTCTCACGGCGCACCGTGCTGGCCGGCGCTGCCTTGCTCGCAGGCCTCGCGCCGCTGCAGGCCCTGCGTGCCGCCGGACCGCTGGAGTCCGACGAAGAGGCGCTCTTCATGCCCGGCACCGCGCGCCCCACCGCCGACGGCCGGATCGAGGTCGACGTGCATGCCTGGGTGTTCGAGCGCGAACAGCGCTGGGGCCTGGACGCCGCGCTCGCGCGCTACCTCGGCATGAACCTGAAGAAGCTCACGCCGGCCGCGCGGCTGCGCTTCAGCCAGCGCACCGCGCTGTTCCATGCCGAGTCGGAAGAAGACAAGGTGATCGACGTCGTCTTCGACGGCTCGGCCACGCGCCTCACGATGCCGCCCACGGGCGCCGACGGCCGCAGCAACCTGCGCGCGGTCGTCGAGGCCTCGCACATCCCGGCGTCGCAGGAGTGGCTGCCTTTCCACGGCGTGACCGGCCCGGGCGAGCTGCTGCCGCGCTTTCGCGGCCGTGCGCAGATCGTGCCGGCGCAGGGCGTGTCGGTCATCTCGGACATCGACGACACCATCAAGCGCACGCAGGTGCGCGACCGGCGCGAGATGCTGCTGAACACCTTCGCGCGCCGCTTCGAGGCCGCGCCGGGCATGGCGGCGTACTACCGCGCGCTGGCGCAGGTGCCCGGCACGCGCTTTCACTACCTCTCGGGCAGCCCGATCCAGCTGTACCCCGCGCTCACCGATTTCATTCGCGATGCCGACTTTCCCGCCGGCAGCATGCACCTGCGCGAGAGCACGACCTGGCGCACGCTCATTCCCAGCGGCGAAGAATCGCGCGCGCACAAGCTCGGCGCGATCGAGCGGCTGCTGGCCGAATTTCCGCAGCGCCGCTTCGTGCTCGTGGGCGATTCGGGCGAGGCCGATCCCGAGATCTATGCGCAGGTGTTCCGTGCGCATGCGCAGCGCATCGACGGCATCGTGATCCGCGACGTGACCGACGAGAACCGGCTGTCCGATCGCTACCGTGCGACCTTTGAAGGCATCGATCCGGTGGCCTGGCATCTGCTGCAGGCCGACACCACGGCATGGCCGATGCAGGCGGCCCTGCGGTAGCCGGACACGGCAGAAACAAAGCGGCACACCGCCACCGTTTGCGCTTGCAAAAAGAACACTTCGGTACACGCAAAAAAGGCATGCCCGGCGCAGGGTTTACACAGCGCTGATTGTTTGTGCGCACAATGGTCGAACCGCCCTCCCCTCAACCCAAGGAGACGACCCATGTCCATGGAATTTCTTCGGACCATCGCCGAGCAGAAATTGCCATACGTCCTCCACACGCCCGCTGACATCGACAGGCTGCGCGTGCTGCGTGCCGCCGAACTCGTGACTGCCTTCATTCCGCCGTCGGAGCATGCGCTGGACGAGCGCGCGATCCGTCAGCTGGCCCAGGTGGAATCCATCACCGCGAAGGGCCGCCTGGCACTGAACAAGGCGACCTCTTCGTTCATCGAGCTCTGAGCGCCCGGCCTGAACGCTCAGGTCAGACGACGCCCTGCGCCAGCATCGCATCCGCCACGCGCACGAAGCCGGCGATGTTCGCGCCGTCCACGTAGCTCACGCTGCCGTCGGCACGCGAACCGTAGTGCAGGCACGACTCGTGGATGCCCTGCATGATCTGCAGCAGGCGCGCATCGACTTCGTCACGCGTCCACACCAGCCGGGCCGCGTTCTGGCTCATCTCCAGACCCGACGTCGCCACGCCGCCCGCGTTGCTCGCCTTGCCCGGCGCATACAGCACGCCGTGGCCTTCGAGCACCTTCACGGCCTCGATGGTCGAGGGCATGTTGGCGCCTTCGGCCACGCACACCACGCCGTTCTTCACCAGCGTGCGCGCGTCTTCCTCGTTGAGCTCGTTCTGCGTGGCGCTGGGCAGTGCCACGTCGACCGGCACGTGCCACGGCGTGGCGCCGGCCACGAAGCGGGTGCCGGTGCGCTCGGCATAGTCGCTCAC
This sequence comes from Variovorax sp. EBFNA2, assembly GCF_033802765.1. NCBI lineage: Bacteria > Pseudomonadati > Pseudomonadota > Betaproteobacteria > Burkholderiales > Comamonadaceae > Variovorax > Variovorax sp. EBFNA2. The sequence continues at coordinate 2,151,052 of NZ_CP138496.1, read as the reverse complement.
GCGGCCGTAGAGGTGGTTCTTCACGTCCATCAGCACGGCGAGTTTTTCGGGCGTGAAGCCGTCCTCGTCGACCACGGTGCCGCTCGAGTCCGACACGGTGACCACCTTGGCGCCCAGCGCCATGGCCTTCTCGATGGTGTACTGCGCCACGTTGCCCGCGCCCGAGACGCTCACGCGCAGGCCGTCGAAGCTGCGGCCCTTGCGCTTGAGCATTTCCTGCGCGAAGTAGACGTTGCCGTAGCCGGTGGCTTCGGGGCGGATCAGCGAGCCGCCGAAGCTCAGGCCCTTGCCCGTGAACACGCAGTCGGCGCGGTTGGTGAGCTTCTTCACCATGCCGGCCATGAAGCCGACCTCGCGCCCGCCCACGCCCACGTCGCCGGCCGGCACGTCGGTGTCGGAGCCCACGTGGCGGAACAGCTCGGTCACCAGCGCCTGGCAGAAGCGCATCACCTCGCCCTGGCTCTTGCCCTTGGGGTCGAAGTCGGCGCCGCCCTTGCCGCCGCCCATGGGCAGCGTGGTCAGCGCGTTCTTGAACGTCTGCTCGAAGGCGAGGAATTTCAGGATCGACAGGTTCACCGACGGATGAAAGCGCATGCCGCCCTTGTACGGGCCGATGGCCAGGCTGTGCTGGATGCGAAAGCCGCGGTTGACCTGCACTTCGCCGTGGTCGTCCACCCAGGAGATGCGGAACATGATCACGCGCTCGGGCTCGACCAGCCGCTCCAGCAGGCTGTGGCTCGTGTACTTCGGGTGCTTTTCGATGTACGGCCAGAGGCTTTCCATGACCTCGGTCACGGCCTGCAGGTACTCGGGCTGTCCGGGGTTGCGTTGTGCGACGTGTGCGAGGAACCCCCCGGCGGATGCGTGCTTCATTCCAATCCTCTGTTTTCCAAAACGGTGCATAACCTTATGCGAATCCTGCATTTTGCCGGATTGGAGAACCAGATTGAGGCGAAAAGCCCTCAGAAGGTGCGTCGTTTGGGGTGTCTGGTGTGGTGATGCCCCAACTTGAAACGCAGCGGGGGAAGGCACGCCCCCTTCCCCCGCGCGGCGCGCCACCAAAGATATTGGTTCGCGATCTCAGGCCCCGACCAAACCAAGGATGTCTCCGGCTAAAAAATCAACCGTATCAACCAGCGGTGAAGTCGTCAGTCTCTGTTGGCAAGCTAGGCCAATACCGCCGTGGTGGTTTCAAAGTCCATCTCAACCATTAACCAATTCAGGACGTAGGACATGGAAGGCAAGCACTCGATGTTCGGATTCGACGGATTTGACGCAACCCAGCTTTTCTGCCGGGGAGCTAAGTCCGTCGAAACCACAGGTAGTGCTCCAAGTTGCTCGCTTAGTATCCAACTTCACCGGCTGCGAGCGAACGCCAAGCCCCGCTAACAACCCGATCACCGAGCGTGAGTTACTCACCAAAAAATTCTGAGTCATTAATAAATTCCGACCTCGTTCAATCACGATCTACTAGGCGTTGAGGTTCTGAGAAACCATTGGCTAACAGCCAATAGAATGCCGCGCAACCCTTACGAAAGAATACATGGCCAAAAGTGACACGACAACCTCTTCCTCGAAGCCAGTCCCCGCGAAGAAAGCGGCACCTCCGAAGGGGTCAAAAAACAGCTCTTCCATTGACGCGGTTAACAAGCGCGTCGCCGAAGCGGTGGAAAAAAGATCTCGCTCCTCACGCCCATTCCCTGCTTGTTCTTTTGAGGAAGCGGCAGCCTTCGCTAAGCAGCTTTTTGATTTCGGAGCTGGACGACCAGTCCGAAAAATCACGCTTTTCGATCACTTGGGAAAGTCACCCGACAGCGGTGCCACGCGTCAGATCATTACCAACTCTGGTAAGTACGGCCTTACGAAGGGAAGTTATGCTGCGGAGATGCTTGAAATTACGCCTGAAGGCGCAAAGGCGGTGGATCAAGAGCATCCAGCCCGAGAAAGAGCGAAGGCTCGCATATTTCTCGGCCTAGAGAATATCCCAGCATTCAAGGCACTCTTCGATACGTACGTTGGCAATAAGCTGCCCCCGAAGGCGGCCTTAGTAGATACCGCGAAGTCGCTTGGTTTGAGTGATGACCTCGCAGTCGAAGCTGTCGAGACTTTCACGGTTAATTTACGTGAACTGGGCTTGCTGCAAACGTTGTCGGGCGCAGAAAGAATTTTGACATTCGATCACTATCTGGACTCGTTGCCGCAAACGAGTGCGGTGCAGAGTACCCGTCCTGCCCCGACCGTTGGGGCGGTGCCTGTGTCAGAAGTGAGGGTGGCGACGTCCCTCATCACATCAGACCAAGCGCAGTTCGAAACTACATGCTTCTATGTGACACCAATAGGGGCTCCCGGCTCTGACGAGCGTTTGCATTCGGACCTGATGCTAGGGTCAATCGTGGAACCGGCTCTGGAAGGCTTTGGACTCACCGTGGTCCGCGCAGATCAGATCGATAAACCAGGAACGATTACACGTCAGGTCTTCGACTATTTGCTACGCGCTAGGCTCGTCGTTGTCGACCTCTCCTTTCACAATCCCAACGTTTTCTACGAACTTGCTATTCGGCATGCCGCTCGCCTGCCAGTCGTCCAAATCATTCGCGCTGCCGAAAAAATCCCGTTTGATGTGAATCAGATGAGGACCATTCCCATCGATACGACTAGCATCTACACGCTGCTGCCCCAGCTGCAGTCATACGTCGCTCAGATCGCGAGCCACGTCAGACGCGCTCTTCAAGATCCAGATGCTGCGGACAACCCGCTCTCGACCTTCTACCCAAATTTTCGCGTCCAGCTGTAGCGCCTCCACCACAAGCTGCTCTTTAGCGGGCGCACGCTGTTGACGAGTTTCCAACGGCTACCCCGATCCGAATTGGAATGGATGCTTTCGACGGCAACTGCTTCGGGATAAGGTAAAGGCGGATGGACCCTAGCTGCCGAACCCTCGTCCTCACGCAAAGGATGGATCAAAGGCTGACCGGAAATCCCATGGTTTTACTCGCCATCACGCTATGGTTCAGCAACGCGGGCCTCAGCGCAGCACGCGTCGAGCAGTTTAAGTATCAAACTCGTTTCGCAGCGCCTGCGCCCTTCTCCTGCTACTTGCGCGCCTTCTCGATCTCCGCCATCAGCTCCTTGACGGTGGCCTCGCCGACCGACGCGGTGTACTTGTCGATCACCGGCTTCACCTTGGCGCGCAGCTTCGCCATTTCTTCGGGCGGCAGCTCGGAGACGGTCATGCCGGCCTTCTTGAGCGCGTCGAGCGCGCTGTCGGCCGCGCCGCGCGAGGCCTGACGCTGGAACGCGGTCGCTTCGGCGGCGGCCTCGTTGACGATCTTCTTCTCGTCGGCGCTCATGCCGTCCCAGGTCTTGCGGCTGATGAGCAGCGCCTGCGGGTTGTAGATGTGGCGGGTCTGGGTGATGTACTTCTGCACTTCCGCGAACTTGGACGACAGGATGGTCGTGTTCGGGTTCTCCTGGCCGTCGACCGCCTTCTGATCGAGCGCCGGATACAGCTCGGGGAACGGCATCGGCGTGGCGTTGGCGCCCAGTGCGTTGAACATATCGATGTAGATCGGCGACTGGATCACGCGGATCTTCAGCCCCGCGATGTCGTCCGCCTTGACGATCGGGCGCTTGCTGTTCGTGAGGTTGCGAAAGCCCAGGTCCCAGTAGCCCAGGCCGTGCAGCGCCTTGTCTTCCAGCTTGGCCATCATCTTCTGGCCGAAGGGGCCGTCGGTGACCACGTCGGCTTCCTTGCCGCTGTTGAAAAGGAACGGAAAGTCGAAGGCCGCGAACTCCTTCACCTGCGCCGACAGGATGCCCGCGTTGAGCACGGTCATCTCCACCGTGCCGCCCTGCAGCGCCGACACGGTCTGCAGGTCGCCGCCGAGCGTGCCGCCGGGGAACAGCTTCACGGTGATCTTGCCGCCCGACTTCGCGGCCACGAGGTCGGCAAACTTCTGCGCGCCCTGCGCCTGCGGATGGCCGGCCTGGTTCTGGAACGCGAACTTGATGGTGCGCTCCTTGAGCTGCGCGAACGCGCCGGGGGCGGCGAACGCGAGGGTCGCCGCCACGGCGGCCAGCAGCAAGGTGCGCTTCGAATGCTTCGTCTTCATGGTGATGTCTCCTTCTCTTTTCTGGGGGTGGTGAAACCGGCAGGGCCTACGCCCTCTTCTTGAACAACGCCGAGGCCCCGCTGGCGCGCGCCACCTCTTCGGCGGCCTGGCACAGCGCCGGCCCCAGCGCTTCCATGCGTTGCGGCGTGAGCCGCACCGACGGGCCCGCGATGGTGACGACCCCGATCGCCGTGCCGTCGGCGCCGAACACGGGCGCGGCCATGGCGGTCATCGCGGGGGCGAACACCTCGTTGATCATGCTGAAGCCGCGCTGGCGCGCCGCCTTCACGAAAGCCATCACGGCCTTGAGCGAGGTCGGCGCCTTGGGGCCGAAGTCTTCGGGCTTGCCCAGCCCCTTCTTGGCGACGAGCGCCATCGCGTCGTCTTCGCCCATGGTCGACAGCCACGCATGTCCGGCCGCGCTGCACGAGAGCGCGACAGACAAACCCATGTCGGGGTCGTAGCGCAGGCCGTGCGTGGCGCCCTGTGCCTTGGCGACGAAGGTCAGGTCTTCGCCGTCGACCACCGCCAGGCGAACGAGTTCGCCCGAGGTCGAGGCCAGCTGGTCGAGCAGCGGCTGCGCGATGTCGACGATGCCCGAGCGGCTGAGGAACGACAGGCTGATCGACACCAGCTTGATGGTCAGCACGTAGTGGCCGTCGCGCGCCTCTTGTCGCACGTAGCCGCAGCGGATGAGCTCCGCAAGCAATCGGTGCGATGCACTCAATGGAATCTGCAATTCGCTGGCCAACGCCGACAGCGCGCACCCCTCGGGATGCTCCGCCAGATATTCCAGCACCTTGAAGCTGCGCTCCAGTATTCCGCTCATTTCGTCCTCCGGATGTCGTCTCGTCAACGCGGGCGATGAGGCCCGCCACTCGTGGATCGCCAGCGTAGCAGAACTCGGGGAAGGGATTTCCATTATGGAAATTCTTTCCAATAAAAATACGATCGCCACCGTCCTGCATTTTTCTTCACCTCTGTTCCCTCCTTCTCCCTTTTTTCTTCCTTCCCGCCTGAGGACCCTTCGTGAAACTTCTTCGTATGCTTGCCGTGGCCGGCCTGTGCGCCGGCCTGACCGCCCCGTCGTGGGCACAGCAGGAGCGCGTGATCCGCTTCGGCCACCTGAACAACGCCGACCATCCCGTGAGCTTCGGCGTCAAGCGCTTTGCCGAGCTGCTCTCGGCCAAGAGCGGCGGCAAGATGAAGGTGCAGGAGTTCCCCGCCTCGCAGCTGGGCAACGAGATGCAGCAGCAGTCGGCCCTGCAAGGCGGCGTGCAGCAGATGTCTGCGCCGGCGACCACGTCGCTCGCGGGCATCGTCAAGGAATTCGGCCTCGTCGACTTTCCCTTCTCGGTGAACAACTTCGCGCAGGCCGATGCGCTGCTCGACGGGCCGCTGGGTCAGGCGCTGATCGCCAAGCTCCCCGAGAAAGGCCTCGTCGCCTTGGGCTACTGGGACCTGGGCTTTCGCAACGTCACGAACAGCAAGCGCCCGATCACCAAGCCTGAGGACCTCGAAGGCCTGAAGATCCGCGTGATCCCCAATCCCGTGTTCCTGGAGACCTTCAAGGCCTTCAAGGCCAACCCGGTGCCGATGCCTTTCGCCGAGCTGTACGGTGCGCTCGAAGCCAAGGCGGTCGACGGCCAGGAGAACCCGTATGCGGTGATCCTGTCGAACAAGTTCTACGAAGTGCAGAAGTTCGTGAGCGCCACCAACCACGTGTACGCCGCCAACATCGTGCTGGTGAGCAAGAAGTTCTGGGACTCGCTCACGCCGGCCGAGCAGAAGATGATGAACGACGCGGCCAACGAGGCACGCGGTTACCAGCGGCAAGTGAGCCGCGCCGCCGCACAGAAGGCCGTGGGCGACCTGCAGGCCAAGGGCGCGCAGTTCAACGAACTCTCGCCCACCGAGCAAAAGCGCATGCGCGACATCGCCAAGCCCGTCGTCGACAAGTTCGCCGCCCAGTACGACCCCGCCATCGTCAAGCTCTACAACGACGAGCTCGCGCGCATCCGCAAGTAAACAAGTCAGCAAGCCAGTCAGTCCCTCACCGAAGCTCCCCATGAAGATCCTCGTTCTCCACGGCCCCAACCTCAACCTGTTCGGTCGCCGCGAACCCCACATCTACGGCAAGACCACGCTCGCCGAAATCAACGCGCAGCTGCAGGCGCTCGCTGTCGAACTCGGCGTGACGCTCGAAACCATCCAGTCGAACCACGAAGGCGACCTGATCGACTTCCTGCACGCCCACATCGACGATGCGCAAGGTGCGCTGGTGAACCCTGCCGGCCTCACGCAGCACGGCGTGCCGCTGCACGACGCGATCAAGGCGATGCCGTTCCCGACCATCGAGGTCCACATGTCGAACATCGCCGCGCGCGAGGCATGGCGCGCGCATTCGATCATCTCGCCGGCGGTGAAGGGCACGGTCCAGGGCCTGGGCCCGCTGTCGTACCTGGCGGCCTTGCGCGCGCTGGTCGACATGCAGCGCCAGGCGCAAGCGCAGGCACAGGCCTCCGCATGACCCGCTGGCTCGACCGGTGCTGCACCGGCATCGAGGCGCTGATCGCGGCCGCGCTCGCGGTCATGGTCGTGCTCGTGTTCGGCAACGTGGTGCTGCGCTACGGCTTCAACTCGGGCATCACTGTGTCCGAGGAAATCTCGCGCTGGCTCTTCATCTGGATGACCTTCCTGGGCGCCGTGGTGGCGCTGAAGGAGCACGGCCACCTGGGTGTCGACATGGTGGTGCAGAAGCTGCCGCCGCTCGGCAAGAAGATCTGCCTGGCCGTCGGCCATGCGGTGATGCTCTACATCGTCTGGCTGCTGCTGCAGGGCAGCGTCGCGCAGGCGCGCATCAACTGGGACGTGACGGCGCCCGTCACCGGCGCGTCGATGGCCATCGTCTACGCCGCGGGCATCGTGTTCTCGGTGCTGGCCGGGCTCATCCTGGCGCTCGACCTGCTGCGCCTGCTCACGGGCCGCATCGCCGACGATGAGCTGGTGATGGTGCAGGAGTCGGAAGAAGCCGTGCAGCTGCAGCAGATCCTGGGGTCGCAGGGCGCCAAGGAACCGGGGGCGCGGCCATGACCATCGTTGTATTTGTCGGCTCGCTGCTGCTCGCCATGGCGATGGGCATTCCCATCGCCTTCTCGCTGCTGGCCAGCGGTGTCGCGCTGATGTGGCACCTCGACCTGTTCGACGCGCAGATCCTCACGCAGAACGTGATCGGCGGCGCCGACAGCTTTCCGCTGCTGGCCGTGCCCTTCTTCATGCTCGCGGGCGAGATCATGAACGTGGGTGGCCTGTCCAAGCGCATCGTCGACTTCGCGCTCGCGCTCGTCGGCCACGTGAAAGGTGGCCTGGGCTACGTGACCATCATGGCCGGCTGCCTGCTGTCGGCGCTCTCGGGGTCGGCCGTGGCCGATGCCGCCGCGCTCACCGCGCTGCTGCTGCCGATGATGGTGCGCGCGGGCCACGACAAGCCGCGCGCGGCCGGCCTCATTGCGGCCACCGGCGTGATCGGCCCCGTGATCCCGCCGAGCATCGGCCTCGTGATCTTCGGCGTGGCGGCCAACGTGTCGATCTCCAAGCTGTTTCTCGCGGCCATCGTGCCGGGCCTGCTGATCGGCGGCGCGCTGTGGATCACCTGGGCCTGGCTGGTGCGGCGCGAAAAGATCGTGCCGCCGCCGCGCAAGTCGTCGGCCGAAATTGCCGCCGCCTTCCGCAACGCGCTGTGGGCGCTGATGCTGCCGGTGATCATCCTCGTGGGCCTGCGCATGGGCGTGTTCACGCCCACCGAGGCCGCGGTGGTGGCCGCGGTGTACGCGCTCTTCGTGTCGACGGTCGTGTACCGCGAGATCACCTGGAAAGACCTGTACGCCATCTTCGTGAACGCGGCCAAGACCAGCGCCATCGTGATGTTCCTGATCGCCGCGGCCATGGTGAGCGCCTGGCTCATCACGGTGGCCGACCTGCCCTCGAAGATCGTGGGCATGCTGCAGCCGTTCATGGACAACCGGATGCTGCTCATGATCGCGATCATGGTGCTCGTGATGGTGGTGGGCACGGCCATGGACATGACGCCGACCATCCTCATCCTCACGCCCGTGCTCATGCCGGTGGTGAAGGCGGCCGGCATCGACCCCGTGTACTTCGGCGTGCTGTTCATCATCAACAACTCGATCGGCCTCGTCACGCCGCCGGTGGGCACGGTGCTCAACGTGGTGGCGGGCGTGGGCAAGATCTCGATGGATGACGTCACGCGCGGCGTGGTGCCGTTCATGCTGGCCGAGTTCGCGATCCTGTTCCTGATGGTGGCGTTTCCGCAGCTGGTGATCGTGCCGGCGCGGTGGTTCGGGGGCTGAGCCGATGCGCGCCCTCTGCCTCGCCGCGCTCGCGCTGTTCGCGGCCCTGCCTGCCGCTGCACAAGACCCCGAGCGCGAGGTGCTGCCCGAGCAGCGCCAGCGGCTGGCCTTCATCGCGCCCTCCGGCCTCGCGCCACTGGGCAGCGGCAAGATGGTGTTCAGCGCCTTCCACGTCACGACCGGCCAGGAGCTGTGGGTCACCGACGGCAGCAACGCCGGCACCACCTTGCTGAAGGACATCCGGCCGGGCTTCCGCGGGTCGTTCCCCGCCGGACAGGTCGCGTTCAAGGGCCACGTCTACACCACGACCACCGACGGCGCGAGCGGGCTCGAACTGTGGCGCACCGACGGCACCGCCGCCGGCACGAAGCAGGTGATCGACCTGCGCCCCGGCGAGGAAGGTTCGATGCCCAACGAACTGACCGTGTTCCGCGACGCGCTCTACTTCGTGGCCGACGACGGCCAGACCGGCTTCCAGGTGTGGAAGACCACGGGCGACGCGAAGGGCACCACGCGCGTCTCCGCCGTCGACGCCGGGCCGCGCGCCCTCACCCGCCAGCTCACCGTGGCCGGCTCGCGCCTGTTCTTCACCGCGACCACGCGCACACACGGCCACGAACTGTGGGTGACCGACGGCACGCCCGAGCACACGCGTCTCGTGAAAGACATCCGCCCGGGCCTCGAGGACGCAGGCATCCAGAACCTCACGGCCATGGGCAACGACGTTTACTTCACCGCGCACGACGGCGAACACGGCGTCGAGCTGTGGAAGAGCGATGGCACCGAACCCGGCACCCAGCTGGTGAAAGACTTGCGCCCCGGCGCCGCGCCCTCGCGGCCGACGCACCTGGCGGCGCTGGGCCGCACGCTGTACTTCTCGGCCGACGACGGCGTGCACGGCATCGAGCTGTGGAAGACCGACGGCACGGCGAAGGGCACGGCGCTGGTGAAGGACATCCGGCCCGGTCCCACCGGCTCCGTGTCGAGCGCGATCGCCGTGATGGGCGGCAAGCTCTACTTCGCGGCGACCGACGGCGTCTCGGGCGCGGAGCTGTGGCGCAGCGACGGCACGGCGGCGGGCACGGTGCGCGTGAAGGACATCGCACCGGGCGCGGAGAACGGCTCGCCGGCGCGCTTCGCCGTCGTCGGTACGCGCTTATGGTTCGCGGCGAACGGCGGCGGTGGCCGCGGTGTCGAGCCGTGGACCAGCGACGGCACGCCGGCCGGCACGCGCCCCGTGGCCGACCTCGCCGCGGGTGAACGCCACGCCATGCCGCTGGGCTTTCGTGCGTTGGGCGATGCGGTGCTCTTCGTGGCCGACGATGGCCATGGCAACGACCGACTGTGGTCACACCGCAAGGATGGGCGGGTGACGTTGATCGGCGATCCGCTCAAGGCGCGGCTGCGCTGACGCCGAAGGCCTGCGTGGCCGCATAGTCGCGCAAGGCCTGCTGCATGGCCGCGGCGATGGCCGGATGCGTCGGGTCGTGACCCGCGCCCTGCGCCCACTGCAGCGGCGCGCCCAGCACCTGCGCCAGTGCCTGCGCGCCCTCGGGCGGGCACAGCGCGTCCTGCGTGCCGTGCACGATCAGCGTGGGCACAACAGGCAATGCGGCACAGCGCTGCAGCAACGTGGGCGCATCGAGCCAGCAGCCATGCCGCAGGTAGTGGCTCTGCACGCGGTAGCGCGCCACGAGCCGCGACAACATCGCCTCGTCGAGCGGCGGTGCGACACCGCCGGTGGCGAGGCGCTGTTCCCAGTCGAACCATTGACGCGTCAGCTCGCACTGCCGCGCCCAGGTGCCGTGCGCGAAGACCTCGGCGATCGGCACCGTCACCGGGCATTGCCCGCGCTCGGCCTCGTCCCACAGTGCGCGCCATGCAGGGCCGTCGTGCCGCAGGGCGCCGGCGAAGAGCGCGTGGATGTCGCTCTCGCGCGCGAGGAACACGTTGCGCAGCAGCAGGCCCGCGACGCCCTCCGGTGCATCGAGCGCATGCATCAGTGCCAGCGTGGCGCCCCACGAGCCGCCCACCACCAGCCATCGGTCGATGCGCAGGTGCGCGCGCAGGCAACGCAGGTCGGCCAGCAGATCGGCGAGCGTGCTGTGTTCGATCGATCCCGTGGGCGTGCTGAGGCCCGACCCGCGCTGATCGGGGCAGACGATGCGGTAGTGCGCCGGATCGAAGTCCCGGCGCAACAGCGGCGAGCAGCCCGAGCCCGGCCCGCCATGCAGCACCACCACGGGCAGGCCTTCGGGGTTACCGTGCTCCTCGACGTGCATCACATGCCCGCCGTCCAGCGGCAGGCGATGGGTGATCGTCATGGGCGCGTGCCGCTCAAGCTGACGCGTTCGCGTCGGTGCGAAAGACGAGTTCGCCCGCACGCCGCGCGCCCGGCACGAAGCGGATCGGCGTGCCGACGTCGCGCGGATCACCCGCCGCCTTGACCATCGCCTCGACCTCGTCATGCCGCGGACTCTTCGGACACACCGGGTCCGTGGCCGCCGCATCGCCGGTCAGCAAAAAGGCCTGGCAGCGACAGCCGCCGTGGTCCTTTTCCTTCTCGTCGCAGCTCTGGCAGGTGCTGCTCATCCAGCCCGTGCCGCGGTAGGCGCCGAAGGCCGGGCTCTCCTGCCAGATGCTGCGGATGCTGTGCTCGCGCACATTGGGAAAGTCGAGCCCGGGCAGCATGCGCGCGCTGTGGCACGGCAGCGCCACGCCGTCGGGCGCGACCACGAGGAACACGCTGCCCCACCCCGCCATGCAGGGCTTGGGCTTGCCCTCGGCGTAGTCGGGCACCACCCAGAGGATCTTCATGCGGCCGTCCAGGCGCGGGCGATGGGTTTCCACCACCGCCTCGGCCGTGGCCAGCATGTCGCGCGAGGGCATCAGCATCTCGCGGTTGCGCCAGGCCCAGCCGTAGTACTGCACGTTGGCGAGTTCGAGAAAGTCGGCCTCCATCGCCTCGGCCATCTCGATGATGCGGCCCACGTGCGGCAGGTTGTAGCGGTGCATCACGCAGTTCAGCACCATCGGATAACCGAGGTCCTTGATGGTGCGGGCCACGCGCTGCTTGAGGTCGAAGGTCTTCGTGGAGCTGAGGAAGTCGTTGAGTTCGCGGCTCGAATCCTGGAACGACAGCTGGATGTGGTCCAGCCCCGCGCGCTTGAGCGTCTCGGCGCGCTGCGGCGTGAGGCCCACGCCCGAGGTGATCAGGTTGGTATAGAAGCCGAGCTCGTGCGCCGCCGCGACCAGCTCGGGCAAGTCGTCACGCAGCAGCGGCTCGCCGCCCGAAAAGCCCAGCTGCACCGCACCCATCGCGCGCGCCTCGCGGAACACGCGAATCCATTCGTCCGTGCCCAGCTCTTCGCGGTAGCGCGTGTAGTCGACCGGGTTGGAGCAGAAGGCGCAGTGCAGCGGACAGCGGTACGTCAGCTCGGCCAGCAGCCACAGCGGCGGCTTGGCCACCGCGCGGGGTGCGCTGGCCTGCAACTCAGCGGATCCAATGGCGTCCATGGGCCTGCTCCAGAAATTCGAGCACGTCGGCATGCAGGTCGCTCTCGCCGAAGGTGTGCTCCAGGTCGGCCACGAGCGCGCTCACCGAGGTCTTGCCGTCGCAACGCTGCAGGATCTCGGCCGCCGGCCCGTTGAGCTTGATCATGCCTTCGGGGAACAGCAGCACGTGGCACTGCTGCGCCTCTTCCCACTGCATGCGGTACATCGAGGTGAGCGCCGGCTGGGCATCGTCGGTCCATGCGGTCATGGCTGCTTCTCTTTCGGAAGGTCGTCGGGGTAGGCCTTCTCGATCGCGTCGAGCATGGCCCAGAGGATGTCGAGCTTGAAGCCCAGGATGTGCAGCGCGCGCTGCTGCCGCTCGCGCGTGGTGCACCACTGCATCGCCACTTCGAGGCCGTGCTCGACGTCGCGGTCGGCCAGTGGAATGCGGCTGCGAAAGTAGTCCAGTCCCGAGGTGTCGATCCACGGGTAGTGCGTGGGCCAGCCCGCGAGCCGGTCCTTGTGGATGCGCGGCGCGAACATCTCGGTGAGCGACGAAATCACCGCCTCCTGCCACGGCGCCGTGCGCGCGAAGTTGACGTACGCATCGACCGCGAAGCGCACGCCGGGCACGACGAGCGCATGCGACTCGAGCACCTCGCGCGCCAGGCCCGTGGCAATGCCCAGCCGGGTCCAGATCTCGATGCCGCCCGCGTTGGCACCTTCATGGTCGCCGTGCCCGTCGTGGTCGAGCATGCGCACCACCCAGCGCCGGCGCGTCGCGCGGTCGTCGCAGTTGGACAGAACGGCCGCATCCTTCACCGGAATGCGGCACTGGTAGTAGAAGCGGTTCGCCACCCAGCCGCGCACCTGGAAGGGCTGCAACTCGCCCGCATTGAGCCGGCGGTTGAACGGATGGTGGCTGTGATAGCGCGACTCCATGGCGCGCAGCCTCGCTTCGAATTCCTGCGGGGACCATGGGTCTTGCTGCTCTTGTTTGTCTGCTGTCACGTGTTCAGATCTCCAGCGTCATGCCGTCGAACGCGACCTCGATGCCGCGCTGCACGAGCTGCGCGCGCTCCGGGCCGTCTTCGTCGAGGATGGGGTTGCTGTTGTTGATGTGGATGAGCACCTTGCGTTGTGCAGCGCAGGCGTCGAGTGCGTTCAACATGCCGGGGCCGTGCGGCCCGTCGCATTGCGGCAGATGGCCCATGTCGGCGGCGTGCTTCTTTCCGAGGCCGGCCGCAACCATTTCGTCTTCGGTCCAGAAGGTGCCGTCGACGAGCACGCAGTCGCAGGCGTCGAGGCTGCGGCGCTCGGCCTCGCCGACCTGCGCCAGGCCCGGCGCATAGAGCACGCGCTTGCCGGTGGCGGGGTCTTCGATGAGCACTGCGGCGTTCTCGCTGCGCGCCTCGGCCTGGCGGCGCGGCGAATACGGTGGCGCCTTGCCGGGCACCGGCAAGGCCTGCAGCCGCAGGCCGGCGATGTCGTGCCAGGCGCCACCGCCGGGCTCGAGCGACAACGGGTGCCAGGTCACGCCGCAGTAGCTCTCGAGCGTGCGCAGCAGCGGCAGGCTGCCGGTGAGGTCGTCGTGCGCCTCGGGCGTGCAGTACAGCTGCAGCCGCTGCCCTTCGCGCAGGCTCAGCAGGCCTGCGACGTGGTCGATCTGAGAGTCCATCAGCACCACCGCCTCGATGGGGGAATGGCGCAGTCCGTGGCGTGGCCACAGGGCCGGCGAGGCGCGCAGTTGCGCGCCGAGGTCGGGGGACGCGTTCAGCAAGATCCAGCGCTCGCCATCGGCCGACACCGCAATCGAACTCTGCGTGCGGGGCGTGGCCCGCACCTGTCCGCTTCGCTGGCCGGCGCAGAGGCGGCAATTGCAATTCCATTGAGGGAAGCCACCGCCCGCTCCCGAACCCAGCACCAGAATCTTCATGGGGGCCCAACAAAAAAACGGCACCGGCGCAAGGCCGGTGCCGTGTGGGGGCCGCGCTCAGCGCGCGGAAATGTACATCGTGATTTCGAAACCGAAACGCATTTCTACAAACTCAGGCTTGCACCACTTCATCGCATTGCTCCTTCAGGGTTGGGGTTGAGGGACATATCAATAAACGACGATCTTTCCCGTCGGACGCGGGCTATGGCAGTCGTTGTAAAAGTATTCGCCTGGCGTGTCAAAGGTGTGGGTCTGCGACTGGCCCGGGTTCAGCCTCAGATTGAAGCGGCCTTCGAAGAACTGCGTGGCGCAATGGGTGTTGGCGTTGGTGGCCGGATTCGTGAAGGTCACGACGGTGTTCACCGGCACGCGCATGAAGGTCGGCGTCATGGCATTGACGGCCGTCGACTCGGTCGCACCGGGCTCGTTCGCCGGCGTTTGCACGCGCGCCAGGAACACGGTGTTCGGCGTCGGCAGTGCCGCGCCCTCCACCGCCGCGCCCGACACGGGCCGCCGCACCACGGGCGGTGTCGGCGTGGCGGCCGCGGTCACCGCGCCGCCGACCTTGAAGGCCCACAGCCGGTCGCCGCGCGGTGCCGAGTCGCCGTACGGAATGCCCGTGCCGCCCGAAAACACCGCGATGTACTGCTCGCCGTCGATCTCGTAGGAAACCGGGCTCGCGCTGATCGCCGCGCCGGTCTGGAAGCGCCACAGCTCGGTGCCGTCCTGCGCATCGAGCGCCAGCAGGTTGCCGTCGGGCTGGCCGATGAACAGCAGGTCGGAGGCCGTGCTCAGGATGCCGTTGCCGTGCGCCACCGAGTACGGCAGCGGCTTCTTCCACTTGACGAGGTTGGTGCTCGGATCGACCGCCACGACCGCGCCGGTCATGTAGGTGCCCGGCGGACGCAGGCCGTTGCTCGACTCGCTGAGCGAGTGCGCCGCCGACACGTAGCCCATGCCCGTGTAGACCAGGCCCGTGCGCTGGCTGAACGACTGGTGGTTCCAGTTGGCACCGCCGCCGTGGCCCGGAATGGACAGGATCGGCACGTCCCAGTGTGCGTCGTACAGGCAGCCCTTGGTGTAGTTGGGCACCGCGCGGTTCGGGTCGCCCGGAATCGCCGTGCCCAGCGGCTGGTCGACGATGCAGGTCTCGGTCCAGGCGCCCTGGCGCGGCAGAGGCTGCGTGGGCCAGCTGGCCTGGCGGGCGTCCTGCTTCACGGGCACTTCGTCGATGCCCAGCGGCGCGCTGCCGTCCTTGCGATCGAGGATGTAGTACATGCCCGTCTTGCTGCCGTAGATGACGACCTTGCGGTCCTTGCCGTCGATCTTCACGTCGGCGAGCACGGGCGACATCACGTTGTCCATGTCCCAGATGTCGTGGTGCACCGACTGGAAGTGCCACTTGTACTCGCCGGTCTTGAGGTCGAGCGCGACGATGGAGTTGGCGAACAGGTTCTGGCCCGGACGGCTGCTGCCGTTCTGCGACGAACCGCCGCGCACGTTGCCGAAGGTCCAGTACACCAGGCCCAGTTCGGGATCGACCGCGGGATGGATCCACGGCGTCGCGCCGGTGCGATCGCTCTCGGGTGCGCCGCCCCAGGTGTCGTAGCCCAGCTCGCCCGCACGGGGCACGCCCCAGAACGTGGTCAGCACCTTGCCGGTGAGCGCGTCGGCCGAGAACGCGGCGCCGCGGTTGCCGTCGTTGGTGCCCAGGTAGAGGCGCTTGTCGTGATAGACCAGCGCGACCTTCTGCAGCGCGCCCTTGTAGTCGGGGTCGGTGCTGCTGGTCGGGTACTGCTTGATCCACTCCACGGCGCCGGTGTCGGTGCGCAGCGCGACGAGGCGGTTGCCGGTGGCCACGGTGAACACCAGGCCCAGGTCCTTCGCGACGGCCACGCCGCGGCGCGTGATGCCGCCATAGGGCGTGGTCCACTTCCACTTCGTGACGCCGGTCTTGCCGTCCACCGCGACCACGTTGCCCAGCGCCGACTCGATGTAGAGCACGCCGTCGACGACGACGGTGGTGCTCTGGTTGTTGCCGGTGGTCATGCCGCCTTCGATCGGGTTGACCCAGGCGCCGCCGAGTTGCGTGACCAGGCCCTTGTTGATCTTGCGCAGGCTCGAATAGTTCTGGTTGCCGAGGTTGCCGCCGACCTTCGGAAAGTCCTTGTCGCCGGCGGTGCAGCAGTCCGACAGATCGGACGCAGGTGCGGCAGCGGCCGGTGGCGAAGCAGGCGGTGCGCTGGCAGACGGTGGCGGCGGGGCGGGCGCTGGCACCACAGGCAGCACGGGCGTGCCGCCACCGCCGCTGGAGCCGCCGCAGGCGGTGATCAGCAACGGCGATGCGAGCACGCCGCAAGAGATCAGCAGCGTGACCAATGATTTTTTCTTCATGGATGTCTCTACTCGGTGAACGTTGGAACAGGGGTGTTCGAAACGACCGGTGGCGCGCGCACGGCGCCGCACCGGCCCGGGAGGTCGTGCTTATTCAGTGGTGCAGAAAGGTGTCAGGCCCATCGCCGACTTCACGCCTTGCACGACGAGCTTCTGGAACTCGATGGCGCCCACGCCCGACAGGTCGGCGGTGAACGAGTGCGCGTTGTGCCCAAGGGTCGAGAGCCAGGCGCGGCCGCCGTCGTAGTACTGGCACCACGCGACCGGATGGAAGTCGGCGTGGCCGGGATGCGGCGCGGAGGTGAGCGGCTTCAGCGTCGAGGTGTCGACCTTGGCCAGGAACTTCACCTTCGTCGGGAACGGCATCAGGTTGTACCACTCGTCCTGGAACGAGAAGCGCTTGGGCACGTCCTTGGTCGAGGGGTCGTCCGAGACGATCTCGACGTCGCCCGCGCGGTTGGGTCCGTGGTTGTAGAAGTTCGCGTTGCCCAGCAGGCCTTCGTAGTACGGCCAGTTGTATTCGGCGCCGAAGGCGTTGTGCAGGCCGACGAAGCCGCCGCCGCGGCGCATGTAGTTGCGCAGCGCCGTGCGCGCGGCGTCCTGGCTGGTGCTCACGGCGCCGTTCCACAAGGTGTCGCGGTTCGAGCTCGCGAAGATGATGGCCTTGTAGTTGTTGATGCGGCTGCTCAGCACCGACACGTCCTCGGTCCAGTCGACCGTGATGCCCTCGGCCGACAGCATGCGCACGAGGCCGGCCTGCATCACGTTGTCGGGATTCATCGTCGGGTTCATGCCGGCCGCCATCGGCGTGCCGAGCACGGCATGGCGCGGGCCCGCGGTGCGCGAGTAGATCAGCACGCGGTCGGGCGTGGTGGCGAAGGCGCCCCAGTCGTTGTAGCACTTGGGGTTGGTGCCGCGGCACACGTTGTAGTACTCGTCGAAGCTGTCGTCGACCTCGGCCACCGGTTCGGTGGGCGGCGGCACTTCATCGGTCGGTGCGGGCGGCGGTGCCGAGGCAGCGGGCGCGGGCGCCACGGGCAGGATCGGGAAGGCGGGCCCGCCACCGCCGTCGCCTCCACCGCAAGCAGTCAAGGCCAGCGCGAGCGCCGCGGCCGATGCAAGTCCGAAGGGAATGGATCTGGAATGTGTCAACGGAGTCTCCTCTTGGTGGTCAATGGCGGAATCGGACGGGCGCACGCGCCCAGCACGTGTCGCTGCGCCGCGGGTGGCGGCAGGCGCAGACGTGGGAGTGACGGAAATTGCCGGCGTGAACGAAGAAGGAATCCGTCGTCCGCCGTGGGAGCGCGCGCTACTTGCGGATGCGCGCGAGCTCGTCGTTGTAGAGCTTGACGATGGCGGGGTCGTACTGGGCGGCGAACTTGTCGACGACGGGCTTGGCGATGTCGCGCATGCGCTTCTGCTCGGGCGCACTGAGCTCGTTGAACTGCGCGCCCTTGGTCTGCAGGTCGCCCACGGCCTTCTGCGCGGCTGCACGACTCACCTGCCGCTGGTAGCCGCGTGCCTCGTTGGCCGCGTCGTTCATCATCTTCTGCTCGACGGGCGTGAGCGAGTCCCAGAACTTCTTGCTCACCAGCACGATGTTGGCGGCGTACACGTGGTTCGTCGCACTCACGAACTTCTGCACTTCGTAGAACTTGTTCGACAGGATCACCGCATACGGGTTCTCCTGCCCGTCGACCGCCTTGGCTTCGAGCGCACCGTACAGCTCGGCGAAAGGCATCGGCACCGGGTTGGCCTTGAAGGCCTTGAAGGTCTCGAGGAACACGGGGTTGGGGATCACGCGGATCTTCAGACCCTCGAGGTCTTCAGGTTTGGTGATCGGGCGCTTGCTGTTCGTGACGTTGCGAAAGCCCAGGTCCCAGTAGCCCAGAGCGACGAGGCCCTTCTCGGGGAGCTTGGCGATCAATGCCTGGCCGAGCGGACCATCGAGCAGTGCATCGGCCTGCGCGAAGTTGTTGACCGAGAAGGGGAAGTCGACGAGGCCGAACTCCTTGACGATGCCGGCCAGCGAGGTGGTGGCCGGTGCCGACATCTGCTGCACGCCGCCTTGCAGCGCCGACTGCTGCTGCATCTCGTTGCCCAGCTGCGAGGCGGGGAACTCCTGCACCTTCATCTTGCCGCCGCTCTTGGCCGAGAGCAGCTCGGCAAAGCGCTTGACGCCGAAGCTCACGGGATGGTCGGCGTTGTTGAGGTGGCCGAAGCGGATCACGCGCTCCTGCTGCGCCTGCGCAACGGCAGGAACGACCAGGGCGAGGGCGAGGCCGGCGGTGGCCAGCGAGCGGTAAAGCGTTCTCAAAGTTGTTCTCCAGCTTGCGATGTGAGCGATCCATGCCGGGGCGCCAAGAAGCGCCTCCGACCCCAGACGGCGCGATCTTATCGATTTAGTGGAAAATCTTTCTACTAGTGAAAACACTTGGCAAAATGCTAGAGTCGTCTCATGACAGCCATACTCGAACGCAGCTTCAAGGTGCTCGAACACCTCTCCGGCCACCCCGAAGGCCGCGCGCTTTCCGCGCTGTCTGCCGAGCTGGAAATGCCCTTGAGCGCCACCCACCGCCTGCTGAGCGAACTCGTGCGCTGCGGCTATGTGCGGCAAGACCAGAGCCATGGCGACTACATGCTGACCATCAAGCTGGTGTCGCTGGGCCTGAGCTTCCTGAGCAACAGCGGCATCGTCGATGTGGCGCAACCGCTGCTCGATCGGCTCGCGGTCGAATCGGGCGAACTGGTGCGGCTGGCCGTGGTCGACGGCGACGAACTCACCTTCGTCGCGAAGGCGCAAGGCGCCACGCGCGGACTGCGCTACGACCCGGACATGGGCCTGTCGGTGAACCTCTCGTGCAGTTCCGCAGGCCACGCGTGGCTCTCGACCATGACGGACGAACAGGCGCTGCAACTCGTCGCGAAGCAGGGCTTCGGCCAGCCGGAAGACTTCGGCCCCAAGGCGCCGACCACCATGAAGGCGCTGCTCGTGTTCTTGCGTGCCACGCGCAAGCGCGGCTTCTCGATGATCAACGAGGTGTTCGCCCCCGCCATGACCGCCATGGCCGCGCCGGTGCGCGGTGCGCACGGCGGCGTGATCGGCGTCATCACCATCGCGGGGCCGCTGGTACGGCTCACGGAAGAACGCATGTTCGCGCTGGGCCCGCAACTGCTGGCCGCGGCGGACGACGTGGCGCGGGCCAGCGGCGCGTCCGCGCTGTTCAAGCGCAGGGCCTGAAGGCCCGCCGGGTCGTCAGTCGACCTTCACCTGAAACAGCACGAAGCCCGTGCCGCCTGCGGGCTGAACGGCGGCGCAGGCCACCATCGCGGCAGGGGGCCGGTGCGTCATCACTCCCTGCGTCGGTCGTGCGCGCGCTCCAGCGTGTAGCCCACCCCGTAGAGCGAGCGCACCCGGAATTCGTCGCCCACGATCAATCCCAGCTTCCTGCGCACGCGGGACACCAGGGCGTCCAGCGAACGGCTGGCGCTCGGCTCTCCGCCGCCGCGGGGCCCCTGTGGCATTTGCTGGCGCGACACCGGTGTGCCGAGATAGCGCACCAGCAGGCGGGCAATCTCGAATTCGCTGGGCGTCATGATGGTTTCGCGGCTCGCGTACTCGACCGCCAAACGGCTGCGTACGAGCTGGAACCCGTAGAGGCTCCGCGGCTCGACGTTCCTCCGCAAGGACTTCCGGCCGCACAGCGCCGACACCCGCGCCACGACCTCTTCGGGGCTCCAGGGACTCACAAGGAAATCGTCGATGTCGAACAACGACACGCGCGACGCATCCAGCACGGCCCGTGAGCGGGTCAGCACAACCACCGGCACCGTCGCCGAACGGCTGGCGCCGATGCCGAACAGGATTTCAGGCAGCGCGCACGCCATCGCCTCGCCCATCAGCAGGAACAGCCCGACGCCCGGCATCGACGCGGCCTCCATCAGATCTTCCTCGTTCACGACACACAACGGGCTGTAGCCGACGTCCTTCAACCGGCTTCGCAGCCAGTCGATCTCTTCGTCGGAATCCGTCAGCACCACCACGCGACCGTTTTTCTGTTCCACCCTGCCCACCATCGATTCCCTTTTCATCGCGTCATGCCGCTCGCCATGGAGTGGAATGTATTAACGTTTGTGGACAGTCGACAGGGAAAAGTGCCGTTATTGACCAACGGAAACAGGTAGGCCCCTTCTTTTGTCATCATGTGCAAACAAACGCACACTTATGAAGCCCGGCCCCATCAGCACGAAGCGACGCAATCTCGAATCAGCCTTCCATTCCACGAAGGCCGAGCCTTCAAGCGCTCGTGGAAGTGCCTTCGGACGCCTTTGCCGCCTTGCGCGCAGACAGCCTTTCGAGCAGCCCCACAAGCCAGCACATCGGGCAGCCGCGCAGCAGCAGCAAGGCGCCGATGAGCGCCGGTGGTGCGATCCAGGGATGCTCGGACGACAGCAGCACGGCCAGCGCGACGAGCGCCAGGGCTCCGGCGCCGCGAAGCAGATGCCAGGTGATGGAAATGGGACACATGGTGCAGGGCTCCTTGGGGATGGACACCTGACATTGAGGCGGCGAAACGCCAAAACGGTTCGGTCGCAGGCCCCTCAACCCGCGGCCGGCTCGAGCACGAACGCGAAGTCCAGCGTGTGGAACGGCCCCTCCTGCACGCTGCCGTCGGGCGCGCGGCCCGGGGCATGCGCCGCGAAGTCGCCGATCAGCGAGCTGCGCACGCCGAACACCGCATCGCTGTCGAGGTACGCATCGCCCTCGCGGAAGACGTGCGTGATGAGCGTCTCGTAGCCCGGCGCCTGCACCATGAAGTGCACATGCGCGGGCCGCCACGGATGCCGCCGGGTCGCGCGCAGCATCGCGCCCACCGGCCCGTCGGTGGGAATCGGATAGGCCACCGGCGCCACGCCGCGAAACCACAGCCGGCCTTCGGCGTTCGTGCGAAAGACCGCTCGCCCCTGCAGGGGGTTGCCAGGCCGCTGCACGTCGTAGAAGCCTTCGGCATCGGCCTCCCACACATCGACCACTGCATCGGCGATGGGCTCGCCATCGCGCCCGCGCACGGTGGCGTCCACGAACAGCGGCTCGCCCACCGCGCCAGCCGCGATGTCGCTGCCCAGCGGCAGCTGCGGCGCATCGGCCACATGGAAGGGGCCGAACACGGTGGCCTCGGTGGCCTGCGGGCTCTTCGCGTGGTTCATCGCCACCGTGAGCATCGACAGGCCCAGGGTGTCCGACAGCAGGATGAACTCCTGGCGCTGCGCATCGCACTTCTGGCCCGTGGCCGTGAGGAAGTCGATGCCGGCGGCCCACTCGGCCTCGGTCAGCTTCACTTCGCGCGCGAAGTCGTGCAGGTGGCGCACGAGCGCCGACAGCACTTCCTTCAGACGCGCGTCCTCGCACCCGGCCATGCGGTCGATCACCGCGGCGGTGATGGTGTGTTCATCGATGTTGCGCATGGGCGTCGGGCTCCAGGTCGGGAGAAGAAAGCGCGTGCGGCCGCGTCATCAAGCGCCGCTGCGTCGGGAACAGGGACCAGGCCCAGCGCTGCTGCGCCCAGCCCCACAGTCCCTGCTTGAAGAAGAGTGTGACCACGATGGCCAGCAGCCCGAGCCCGAGCAGGTACCAGGTGCCGTAGTCGCTGAAGAACTTGTTCAGCGCCCAGAACACGAGCGCGCCCACCAGCGGCCCTTCGATGCGACCGATGCCGCCGATCACGACCATGAAGATCGCGAAGGCGGTCCAGTTCGGCGCAAAGGCCGCGTCGGGGCTGATGCGCAGGTTGCCCACGAAATAGAGCGCCCCCGCCAGCCCGGCGCCGAAGGCCGCCACCACATACACCGCAAGCTTCATGCACGCCACCGGAATGCCCTGTGATTCGGCCGCCATCTCGTTGTCGCGGATCGCCAGCAGCGCCAGCCCGAAGCGGCTGCGCAAAAACAGGTAGACCAGCGACACCGCCGCCGCCACGCAGCCCAGCGCCATCCAGTAGGTGACGCTCTCGCGCGTGGCGCGCTCGATGCCGCGCAGCGCCGTGAGCGTGGTGCCCGAGCCGCCGCCCACCGCCGCCACGTTGGCAAAGCTGAGCCGGAACACCTCGGCGATCACCCAGGTGCCGATGGCGAAGTAGCCGCCCGACAGCCGGAACGCCACGAAGGACACCGGCACCGCGATCAACGCAGCGGCCAGCGCGCCGAGCGGAATCGCCACGAACGGATTCACGCCCGCGAAGTTGCCGAGCATCAGCATCACGTAGCCGCCGAAACCGAAGAAGGCCTGCTGCCCGATGCTGACCATGCCGCCGTAGCCGGCCAGCAGGTTCCACATCATCGCGAAGATGAAGTAGCAGGCGATCTCGACGAACTCGCGCATCCAGCTCGGCTCGCCCCAGAACGGAAGGCTGGCCGCCAGGACCACGAGCGCGCTCGCCACCCACAACGCCCAGCGGCTCGCAGCGGTGCTGCACCTCACCTCGAAATATGTGTTCGCCATGATCTGTTCAATGGTTCCGGGCCTCAGCCACGTGTCTTGGGAAACAGTCCCTGCGGCCGCAGCACCAGCACCGCGAGGAACACGAGATGGCCGAACCAGATGCCCCAGCCCGGGTCGATGCGAAAACCGATCTGCTGCGCGATGCCCAAAATCATGGCGCCGGCCAGCGTGCCCCAGAACGAGCCCATGCCGCCGATGATCACGGCCTCGAAGGCGAACAGCAGCAGCAGCGG
This sequence comes from Variovorax sp. EBFNA2, assembly GCF_033802765.1. NCBI lineage: Bacteria > Pseudomonadati > Pseudomonadota > Betaproteobacteria > Burkholderiales > Comamonadaceae > Variovorax > Variovorax sp. EBFNA2. The sequence goes on along the minus strand of NZ_CP138496.1, from coordinate 2,128,013 downwards.
GCCGTCCGACGGCGACACCGTGGTGCGCATGCCCTGCAGCGCACCGGCGATGGCGATGAGCACGAAGGCGATGCCCGTGGCCAGCGCGTAGACCTGCTTGGCCTTCAGGCCCATCAGCTCGGCGATCTCGCGGTCGTCGGACACCGCGCGGAAGGTGCGGCCCAGCGGCGTGCGCGCGAACATCCACTGCATCGCCGCCGTGGCCGCCACGGCGACCGCCAGGATCACCAGCGGCAGTGCGCCCAGTGCCAGCGCATCGCCCAGCGGCACCGACGCGGTGGCGAGCGCACCGACCTCGATGGCGCGCGGATCGGCCGAGAACAGCTCCAGCAGCAGGTTCTGGATCACGATCGACAGGCCGAAGGTCACGACCAGCGAAGGCAGCGGGTCCTTGCCCAGCGTGCCGTTGAGCACGTGGCGCTGCAGCAGGTAGCCGAAGCCGAAGGCCAGCGGAAGCACCGCGAGCACCACCAGCCACGGCACGGCGGCGCCGGTCATCGAGACGCCGGCGATCACCGCGAAGGCGCCCAGGATGATGAAGTCGCCCTGCGCGGTGTTGGTCAGCCGCATGACGCCGAACATCAGCGACTGGCCGAGCGCGAACAGCGTGTAGAGGCCGCCGAGCAGCACGCCCTGGAGCAGGGTTTCAAGCATGGGAGTCCTCGATGCCGAAGTAAGCCTGCGAAATCTGCTCGGGCGTGAGTTCGTCGGAGCGCCCCGTGAGCGACACGCGCCCGTCCTGGAAGCAATACACGCGCTGCGACACCTGCCGCGCCATGCGCACGTCCTGCTCCACGATCACGACCGTCATGCCCTCCCCCGTGATGGCCGGCATGGCCGCGTAGATTTCGCGGATGACGACGGGCGCCAGGCCGAGCGACAGCTCGTCGCACAGCAGCAGCTCGGGGTTGCTCATGAGCGCGCGGCCCAGCGCCACCATCTGCTGCTGCCCGCCCGACAACGAGGTCGCAGGCTGGCGCCGCTTCTCGGCCAGGATGGGGAACAGGCCGTACAGGCGCTGCAGGTTCCACGGCCCCGCGCGGCGCGGTGTGGCGCCCATCAGCAGGTTCTCTTCCACGCTCAGGCTCGGGAACAGGCGCCGGCCTTCCGGCACCATCGCCAGGCCGCGCCGCACGATCTCGCCGGGCGGCAGGCCGCCGATGGGCGCGCCCTTGAAGCGGATCGCTTCGGAGGGCGCGCGCAGCAGGCCCGTGAGGCTTTTCAGGAAGGTCGACTTGCCCGCGCCGTTGGCGCCGATGATCGCCACCAGCTCGCCGGCCGAGAGCGTGAAGTCGATGCCGAACAGCGCCTGGGCATCGCCGTAGAAGGCCTGCAGGGCGTGGGTGTGGAGCAGTGCGGTCATGGTCTTTGCTCCCTCCCCTTCCGGGGGAGGGTTGGGGTGGGGGCCTGCGGCTTTCGATGAGGCGCCGCGGCGAAACCCGCGCCGTCGTGCCCCCATCCCAACCTTCCCCCGGAAGGGGAAGGAGCCATACGAAGACAGGTCGCAGTCATGCCTCGATCCCCATGTACACCCGCCGCACCTCCGGGTCATTCATCACCGCGCGCGGCGCGCCTTCCGCGAGCTGCTGCCCGAAGTTGATGACGAACAGCCGGTCGGCCAGCGACAGCAGCGCATGCACCACGTGCTCGATCCAGATCATGGTCACGCCGCGCGCCTTGATGCGCCTGAGTTCCGCCACCAGCACCGCCGCCTCGGGCTCAGTGAGCCCGCCCGCGATCTCGTCGAGCAGCAGCAGGCGCGGCTTGGTCGCGAGCGCGCGCGCCAGCTCGAGCCGCTTGCGGTCGAGCAGCGTGAGCCCGCCGGCCGGCTTGTTGGCGTGTGGCGCGAGGCCGGTCTGGCCCAGCACCTCGTGCGCTGTTTCCCACGCCTCGCGCTCGGACTGCTGGCCGCCGAAGCAGGCGGCCGTGACGAGGTTCTCGAACACGCTCATGTGGCCGAAGGGCTGCGGCACCTGGTAGCTGCGGCCGATGCCGGCGCGGCAGCGCTGGTGCGGGCGCAGCCGCGTCACGTCGCGGCCCGCGTATTCCACGCGGCCGGCGTCGACGCGCGCGTCGCCCGAGATCAGGTTGAACAGCGTGGTCTTGCCCGCGCCGTTGGGCCCGAGGATGCCCAGCGTCTCGCCCTCGGTCACCGACAGCGTGATGCCGTCGGTGACCTTGAGCGCCCCGAAGGACTTGCTCACCCCATGCAATGCCAGCAGCGTCATGGCGGCGGCCACTCAGAGCAGGCGCAACGCGCCGCCGGTCGGAATCGCTTTCGCGGCCTCGTTGTTCACCAGCGTCAGCTCCACCTTGCGCTGCTTGCCCTTGCCCCATTGACCGAGCACCAGCGGCGTCTTGCTGACGTTCTTGAACGGACCCTGGCCGCCCCACTTCACGGGGCCGACCACGGAGTTGATCGAGGTCGCGGCCACGGCGTCGCGCACGTCGCCCGACTTCAGCGACTTCGACCGCGACAGCGCGTTCGCCGCCACCTCGAACAACGCATGCGCAAAGCCGATGGGCTGCGTCCACTGCTTCTTCGTGCCGGCCTCGTAGGCCTCGGCCAGCGCCTTGGCGCTTTGCTGCGTGAGGCTGGAGCTGAACGGATGCGACGGGCTCCACCACACCTCGGTCGAGAGCCCGTCGCCCAGCTCGCCCAGTGCCTCGATGGCACCCGGGAACAGCAGCGCCTTGCCCAGCGTGATCACCTTGGGCTTGAAGCCCTGCTGGCGCGCCTGCGTGAGAAAGGTCTTGGCGTCGGGCGGGATCACCACGCCAGTGACGATCTCGACGTTGTCGCGCTTGAAGGCCGCGATCTGCGCGCTGAAGTCCTGCGTGCCGTTCTGGAAACGACCGGGATCGGTGAGCGTGAAGCCCATCTGCGCGAGCGGCTTCGCAAAGCCCAGTTCCTTGTCGCCCCAGGCGTTGCCGTCGCCGTCGTTGGGGAACAGCCCACCGACCTTCTTGTTGGTGGCCACGGTCTTCCAGCCGGCGGTGAAGGTGGCGATGACGTCTTCCAGGCCCCAGAACAGGTGGTACGTCCAGTTGAAGCCCTTCGCCGGATCGCCCTTGCGGCCGAAGAACCACGGCTGCCACGGCACCACGCTGGAGATGCACGGCACTTCGTTGAGTTCGCAGGCATCGCTCACCGGGTTGGCGGTCTCGGGCGTGCCGGCCGTGAGCACGAGCGCGACCTTGTCCTTCAGGATCAGGTCGTTCGCCACCTCGCCCGCGCGGTTGGGGTTCGACTGGCTGTCCTTCAGCACGATCTGCACGGCGTACTTCTTGCCACCGACGGAGAGGCCGTCCTTGAAGGCGACCTTCATCTGCTCGATCACCCATTTGTCGGCCTCGCCGAAGGGCGCGAGCGGCCCGGTCTGCGGCGACACGTAGCCGATCTTGAGCGTATCGGCGGCGAACACCAGCGGTGTGGCGCCCGAGGCCACGAGTGTGGCGGTGGCCTGCGTGAACTGTCTGCGGTTGAATGTCATGGCTGTCTCCTTCGTTGTTCGTGTGTGTCGCTGTGTCCGCGCCGTGGGCTAGCCCGGCGGCTCGCCGTCGAAGGCGCGCTGCAGCAGCGCGCGGATCGCATCGCGCTCGGCCGGGCCGAAGGGCCGCGGGTTCCAGTAGGGGTTGGCGACGGCGATGTCGGCCGCGCGATCGAGGTCGGCGGCGCGCATGCCGATGTCCTTCAGCGCCACCGGCGCGCCGTTGTCGCGTGCCAGCGCATGGACCGCTGCGGGTGCCGACACGCCGCCGAGCGCGCGCGCGATGCGCGCCATGGCACGCGGCGCGGCCTGCGCGTTGAACGCGAGCGCGTGCGGCAGCACCACCGTGTGCACCTCGGCGTGCGGCAGGTTGAAGCTGCCGCCCAGCGTGTGGCACAGCTTGTGGTGCAGGGCCATGCCCACCGCGCCGAGCACGCCGCCGCAGAGCCAGGCGCCATAGAGCGCGTCGGAGCGTGCGGCCAGGTCGTCGGGCTGGATGCGGATGGCCGGCAGTGCGCGTGCAAGTGCGGCGATGCCCTCCTCGGCCATCAGGTCCATCACCGGGTTGCTGTCCTGCGCGTACAGGCCTTCGGCCGCGTGCGCGATGGCGTTGATGCCGCTCGTCACGCTCAGGCCCACGGGCAGCGTGCGCGACAGCTCGGGGTCGTAGATCACGGTGCGCGGCAGCACGCGCGGGTCCTTGCCGGTCTTCTTCAGGCCGTTCTCGGTGAGGCCGTAGATCGGCGTCATCTCGCTGCCCGCGTAGGTGGTGGGAATCGCGACGATCGGCAACCCCGACTCGAGCGCGATGGCCTTGCCCAGCCCCGTGGTGGAACCGCCGCCCAGCGCCACGGCGCAGTCGGCGCCGAGCTGGCGCGCCAGGTCACGCGCTTCGCGCGCCGTCTCGACGGGCACGTGCATCACGGCGCGATCGAACAGGCCGGCCGCCTGCGCACCGAGCGACGCCGCCACGCGCTCGGCCTGCGGGCGCTGCTCGGGCGTGCAGAGCACCAGCGCCCGCTTCGCGCCCAGCGCATCGATCTCGCGCGCCAGGTGGCGCAGCGAACCGGCGCCGAAGACCACACGCTGCGGATGGGTGGTGTGGATGAAGTCGTGCATGGCGTGCGCTTTCTTTCTGGCTACTCGAGGCTCAGGCGGCGCTCGCGCACCAGCCGGCCCCACTTGTCCTGCTCGGTGCGCAGCACGGCGGCGAACTGCTCGGGCGTGTTGGCGATGCCCGTCAGGCCCTGTTCGCGCAGCCGCTGCTGGAAGGCGGGCTCGGTCACGATCTTGCGCACCTCGGCCTGCAGCCGGTCGACCACGGCGCGCGGCGTGCCAGCCGGGGCCAGCAGGCCGACCCAGGAGTTCACCTCGAAGCCGGGGTAGCCGCTCTCGGCCACGGTCGGCACGTCGGCATAGGCGGGCACGCGCTGCGCGCCGGTCTGGGCCAGGGCGCGCAGCCGGCCCGCGTTGACATGCGGCTGGGCCAGCACGGCCGAGAGGAACATCATCTCGACCTGTCCGCCCAGCAGGTCCTGCTGGGCCGGACCACCGCCGCGGTAGGGAATGTGCGTGACGAAGGTGCCGCTCACGGCCTTGAAGTACTCGGCCGTGAGGTGGTTGCTCGAGCCCGGTCCGACGCTGGCGTAGTTGAGCCGCCCCGGCTGCGCCTTGAGCTGGCCGACGAAGCGCACGAAGTCTTTGGCCTCGACCTTCGGATTGACCACCAGCACCAGCGGGTTGCTCGCGACCTGCGTCACGGGCTGCAGGTCTTTCGCGATGTCGAAGCTCAGCTTGGGATAGACCAGCGGATAGGTCGCGTAGCTGTCGAACACCATCAGCAGCGTGTGGCCGTCGGGCGCCGCGCGGGCCACCTCGGCGCCGGCCAGCGTGCCGCCGGCGCCGCTGCGGTTGTCGACGATCACCGTCTGGCCGAGCGCGGCCTGCAGGCGCGGCTGCAACTGCCGCGCGACCGTGTCGACGATGCCGCCCGGCGGAAAGCCGACGACCAGCCGCACGGGCTTGGAAGGCCAGGCCGGCGTCTGCGCTTGTGCAGCCATTCCGAACAGCAAGGTGCAGGCGACCAGGGCCCGGGAAAGAATCGAGAAGGACATCGTGTGCGCCCGTGGGTTGATGGATGAAAAACTCAGCGCACGAAGTGCGGCGGAATCTGCGCGTCGACGTTGACCCACACGCTCTTGACCTGCGTGTACTCGCGCATCGCGTCGAAGCCCATCTCACGGCCATAGCCGCTCTGGCCCACGCCGCCGAAGGGCGAGCCGGGGTTCACGCGCTTGTAGCTGTTGATCCAGACCATGCCGGCGTGCAGGTCGCGCGCCACCTTGTGGGCGCGCTGCAGGTTGTTCGTCCACAGGCCGCTGCCCAGGCCGTAGTCGGTGCCGTTGGCGATCTGCATCGCTTCTTCGTCGGTCTTGAAGGTGAGCACGGTGACGAAAGGGCCGAACACTTCTTCCTGCGCCACGCGGTCCTGGTAGGACTTCGCACGCACCACGGTCGGCGCCACGTAGCAGCCCTGCGCCAGATCGCCGCCGGGCGAGGTTCCGCCGGACAGCACCTCGCCGCCCTGCGCCTTCGCCACCTCGACATAGCTCAGCACGCGGTCGCGGTGCTGGGCACTCGTGAGCGGGCCCATCTCGGTGTTCTCGTCGAGCGGATTGCCCAGGCGGATGGATTGCGCCAGCGGAATGAACTGTTCGAGAAACGCATCGGCGATCTTCTCGTGCAGCATCAACCGCGAACCCGCGATGCAGGCCTGCCCCTGGTTGTGGAAGATGGCCCAGGCGCTGCCGTTCACGGCGGCCCGCAGGTTCGCGTCCTCGAACACGATGTTGGGGCCCTTGCCGCCGAGCTCGAGCTGCACCTTCTTCAGGTTGCCCGCACTGGCCTGCACGATGCGCCGGCCGGTGGCGGTGCTGCCGGTGAAGGCGATCTTGGCGATCTCGGGGTGCTCGGCGATGTACTGGCCCGCCACGCTGCCCAGGCCCGGCAGCATGTTGACCACGCCGGGCGGCACGCCCGCCTCGGCCATCAGCTCTGCGATGCGCAGCGACGTGAGCGGCGTGATCTCGGCCGGCTTCATCACGATGCAGTTGCCGGCCGCGAGCGCGGGCGCCATCTTCCAGCTCGTGAACATGAGCGGGAAGTTCCACGGCACGACCTGGCCGACGATGCCGACGGGCTCGCGCAGCGTGTAGTTGAGAAAGCCCTCTTCCACCGGAATGGTCTCGCCCTGGAACTTGTCGGCCATGCCGCCGAAGTAGCGGAAGCACGCGGCGGTGCGCGGCACGTCGAGCCGGCGCGAATCGCGGATCGGGTGGCCGGTGTCCAGCGATTCGAGCCGCGCGAGTTCTTCGCCGTTGGCCTCGATGAGGTCGGCCAGCTTCAGCAGGATGCGGCCGCGGTCGGCGGCGGCCATGCGGCTCCACTTCGGGAACGCGCGCTTCGCGGCGGCCACGGCCTTGTCGACGTCGGCCTTGCCGGCCAGCGCGACCTGGGCGATGGGCGTGTTGTCGTGCGGGTTCAGCGTGGCGAGGGTCTCGCCGGATTCGGCGTCGACGAAGCGGCCGTCGATGAAGAGTTGGTGGCGGATGGGCGTGCGCAGGCCTGCCTGAGCGGCGATGTCATTGGGCTTCATGTTTTTGCATTCCTCCCTCTCCCCTTGGGGAGAGGGTTGGGGTGAGGGAGCGACGGTGGCTCGAACACCACCCTCACCCCAGCCCTCTCCCGCACGCGGGAGAGGGGGCCATTCAGAACTGGACCGGAATCTCCGGGCTCTCGCCCTTCTGGATCTCGAAGACCAGGCTCGGCGAGCCGTTCTCCCACACCAGCAGCATCGAGCGCTTCGGGCTGAAGCCCTGGTGGCGGCAGTAGGCGGGCATGGCGGCCATGTCGCCTGCCTTCATGATCACGCGGGCCATGGGCTTGCCGGTGTTCTTGTCGCCGCAGTCCCAGTGGATCTCGTCGGTCATCTGGAAGAACCACTCGACGCGGTCGTTGCCGTGAATGATCGGCAGGATGTGCTCCTCGGTCGTCGGGCACATGTAGCTGTGCTTCACCACCGATGTGAAGCTCGGGTTCCACGTCACCTGCGAACGGCTCAAAAAGCCGAAGAGGTTGAAGGCGTGCACCTCGTTCTCGAAGCCGGGCTCGGGGTGCAGCTCGGGCTGGGCCTGCGGCACGTCGGCAAAAGCACGGTTGATGGGCGCGCCGCGTTCGTCGCTGCGCAGGTCGAGGTCGCCCTTCAGGCCCACGCAGCGCTTGGCCAGCTCGCGCGCCCGGGTGATCTTGGCGGTGTTGTTGCCGCTCTTGCGGCCGTAGGCCGAGCCGGTTTCCTGCGGCGCGGCGAACGGGTCGAAGCTCTCGTTGGTCCAGTCGTCGAGCATGGCCTCGAAGGTGGCGCGGATCTGCGCGGTGGGGAAGTTCTCGAGCAGGTCGATGCCCGCGTCCTTCATGGTGCCGTTGAAGCTGCCGGCGTACAGGTCGACCGAGTCGTAGTGGTTGATGGTGCCGAACACGTTGTCGAAGTTGACCCAGCCGTAGAAGAAGCCCCAGGCCACGTCGCGCATCAGCGCACGCAGGTAGCTGCCGGCGTCCATGGTGTGGCTCATGGGACGGCCGTCGCGGGTCTTCCAGGTGATGTGGGCAAAGTACTCGTCGCGGCGGAAGCCGAAGCTGCCGAGCGAAAAATCCTTGTAGCCAAGCGTGGCGTCGGGTTGCGATGCGAGGACCTTGGCGAGTTCTGCGGGTGCGTTCATGGTGTGGCTCCTGGATGGCGGGTTCAGTGCGTCTGGCAGATATCGGCCCACTTCTCTACCGAGAGGTCGCCTTTACATGTCTGCAGCACGATCACGCCGGGATCGCCGGCCACGCGGAACTGGTAGGCCGTGTTCTTCGGCAGCAGGCCCTGGTGGCCGCGCGAGAGCTTCATCCAGCCCATCTTCTTGCCCTGGGGTTCGCCCTTCACGAAGACGGCGCCGTTCTTCTCGGTGTCGGCCACGGCCTGGGCCGCATCGAGCTGCACGAGGTGCACTTCGACCTCGCCGTCCATCACCAGCGCGAACTCGTCATGTGCGCTCGTGTACCAGGGCGAGGTGCCTTCGGCGCGCAGCGTTTCCAGCACGTAGATCTGGTTCTGGCCGAACACGACCTTCTCGTAGGGCTTGCTGATGCTGGCGATCTCGAAGCAGTTGGAGAACGCGTAGTGGCGCACGTCGTCGTCGATCGGCTCGACGTGGCCCTTCTCGAAATGCTTGAGGGACCCGAAGCGGGTCTGGTATGCGACGGTCATGGGTGTCTCCTGAAGTGCCGACGGTGCAGCGTGGCGGCTGCGATGTGTGCACTGTAGGAAACGAAGGGCTACAGCGGTAGGCCCGAAACGCGGGCCGCATTGTTCGGCAAATCCGTTCAATGCACAGGGTTTACCCAGGAACGGACGGCGTTCGCGTCAGGCGTCCCAGATCAGGCCCGGCGGCAGCAGGCCGCGTTCGATCATGGCCGCGTCCCACGGCGGCACCTTCGAGAACGCATGGGTCAGGTGCTCGATGAACAGCCGCAGCTTGAACGCATTGCGCGAGGTGCCCGCGTACACCGCGCTCAGCGAGAACGACGACAGCTGGTGCGCCGGCAGCACCACCTCCAGGTCGCCGCGCAGGATCGCCTCGCCCGCCACCAGCGTCGGCAGGCAGACGATGCCGGCGTGCTCCATGGCGTACTCGCGCAGCAGGTGGACGCTGTTGGTGAGCAGCGCGGCGCTCATGTACATCGTGACGTGCTCACCGGCGTGGTGAAAGGTCCAGCGGTCGCGCGTGGGGTAGCCGGAGTACAGGCCGAGCGTGTGCTTGTGCAGCTCGCGGGGGCTCGCGGGCCGCCCGTGGGCGCCCAGGTACTCGGGCGTGGCGCAGAACACGCGGCGCACCGGGAACAGCGGGCGCGACACCAGCTCGGTCGAGGCCGCCGGAAAGATCTGCAGCGCGCAATCGACGCCCGCCTTCACCGGATCGACCACCGCGTCGCTCACGATGAGCTCGAGGTGGATGTCCGGAAAGCTCACCTGGAAGGCCCGCAGCAGCGTGGCGAAATGCCCCAGCACGAAGCCGGTGAGCGCATGCACGCGCAGCGTGCCGGTGGGCCCGTCCTTGGCGTCGCGCATCTGGTCCATGATGTCGTTCGCCCGGCCGACCAGCTCGACGCAGTCGCGCAGGAAGGCCTGCCCCACATCGCTGAGCCGGACCACGCGCGTGCTGCGGTGGAACAGCGGCGCGCCGACATGGTCTTCGAGCTGCTTCACGCGGCTGGTCACCACCGACTTCGACACCCGCAACTGGCGCGCGGCCTCGGCAAAACTCTGGGTCTGCGCGACCCGCACGAAGGTCTCTATGTTCTCGAGGCGGTCCATGGGGCATGCACTGTAGCGGGTCCGCGGCGGCGGCCGGTCGGGCGCACGGGTGTGAAGTACTGCGCAATCCTGCAGAGAGATTGGCCGCGCCCCTCTCAATTCGCTCACAAATGTGAGCATTTCCATGTGAGATCGTTAATTCGGCGACTATTGTTCAGCCCTCAGGCACCCGAGGTGCACAAGAAATCACAGCAGGGAGTTCCCATGACCCGATTCACCAAATCCACCAAATCCACCAAATCCACGATCACCGTGATGCTCGCGCTGGCGGCATCCGTTCTCACGAGCGCCTGTGTGCACCACCACGCGCCACCGCGTGCGGAGCCCGGGCCCGCGCACAAGGGCGGCAACTTCTGCCCGCCGGGCCAGGCCAAGAAGGGCAACTGCTGATCGCCCGCGATGCTGAACCCGTTTCTGCGGGACATGACGCCCGACGAACTGCCGACCGGCAACGCACGGCCGGTCGGCATCGCGCTGCTGCCCGTGCTGGCCTACGTGCTCGTCGCCATCGCCTTCCTGAGCATGTCGGTGATGGTGCCGAGCCTGGCCGTGGCCTGTCTCTTCGCGACCGCGGCGGCCATGTCGCTGGGCGCGGGCGTGGTGCTCGGCATGAGCGTCTGGATCTTTCCGCAGCTGTCGCGCTGAGGGCAGCTGCATGAGCACGTCCAACGCTTCCGTCTTCCGCGTCCAGAGCTGGCGCACGACCCTGCTCGCGGCCTCGGTCGTGCTGCTGGTCGTGATGGCGCTGCTCATGAAGTGGCTCGTCGAGCTGCAGGTGGAAACCGCGCAGGAACGCCAGCTGCGCGAAGCCGTGGCGCGCGAGGCGGACGCCCGCTGCTTTGCGCTGTCCACGCGCCAGGAGATCGACACCTGCCGGGCCGTCAACGCAGCGCGCGTCGCGCCCTGACATCGGCCGCGCTCAGCCGAAGGTGAACGCGTAGGCCTGCGCGCCGGCGTCGAGAAACTCGATCTCGAACAGGCGCTCCCTGCCGCCACCCGACTGCCGCACCAGCTGGTACAGCTTCTGCGCATCGACCACGCCGTGGCCCTGGGCATCGGTGTCGGCGCCGTGGTCCGCCAGCGGCGGCTGGCCGTCGACCCGCACCGTGAAGCGGACCGGTTTTCCGTCGGCCATCGGCCCCAGCACCAGATGCAGGTCGCGCGCTTTGAAGCGGTACGCGATGCGGCCGTTGGCGTGGTTCAGCACGGCACGCTCGGCCTCCACGGTCCAGTCGCCGCCCAGTGCCCATTGGTTGGTGCGCAGCGATGAAGCCGCGGGGTCGTAGGCCTTCGCGCGGTCGCGAACGATGCCACCGGGCGACGCAAAGCCGTGCGCGCGCGCATGGCCCAGGTAGGTTTCGCCGGACTGCGCCGGCTCGGCGCCGGGCGCGGCTTGCGTGCCCTGCCCCAGCGGCGCCACCAATCCACCGGCGACCTGGGCCTGTCCGGCCTCGGCCAGCAGCTGCTGGATGACCTGCTCGGCCTTGTCGTAGCGGTTCTCGCCGAACTGGTGATGGCGGATGCGCCCCTGCGCATCGACGAAATAGAACGCCGGCCAAGCCTGGTTGTCGAAGCCGCGCCAGATGGCAAAGTCATTGTCCAGCGCCACCGGGAACCCGATGCCGAGGTCTTTCACGGCCTTGCGCACATTGGCCGGGTTCTTCTCGAACGCGAACTCCGGCGCATGCACGCCGAGAACGACCAGACCAGCGTCCTTGTACTTGTCGGCCCACGCGCGCACGTAAGGCAGCGTGCGCAGGCAGTTGATGCACGAATAGGTCCAGAAGTCGATCAGCACGACCTTGCCGCGCAAGGCCTCGGGCGTGAGCGGCGCCGAGTTGATCCATTCGGTCGCACCCGCCAGCGACGGCAGGCGGCCTTCGACGCGGAGGTTGTGCACGGGCACCGACGCCGGGCGAGCGTCCGAGACGCGCAGGAAGCCGGTGTCTGCGCGTTGCGCCTGCGGCGTGTCTTTGCGGAGCGTGTCGACCAGCGCCTGCTCCAGGGTCGACGTGGTGCCCAGCGACAGGCGCGCGAGCAATCCGGTGTCCAGCCTCAGCGCGATGGCGCCCACGCCCGCCAGCACCGCCGCGCCGGCGATGCGCCGCACCCCTTCGCCAGTCGGCAGCGTGCGCTTCAACACCGCGAGCAGCCGGCCGCCCGACAGCAGCGCCACCGCGAGCGAGGTGCACGCACCGGCCGCATAGGCGAGCAGCAGCAGCGAGGTGCCGACGCTCGCGCCGTTGAGCGCCGCGCCCGTGAGGATCAGTCCGAGGATCGGCCCCGCGCACGGCGCCCAGAGCAGGCCCGTGCCCACGCCCAGCCACAGCGGCGAAAACACCGAGGCCTGCGGCCCCTCGGACATGCGCAGGCCCAGCGCCACCAGCGGCCGGCTCAGGCGCTCGGCCACGCGCGGGAACAGCAGCGTCGCACCGAACAGCGCGAGCAAGGCCATCGCGGCATAGCGCCCGTATTCGTTGAGCGTGACGATCCAGCCACCGCCCACTGCGGCCAGCGTGGCGACCACGGCAAAAGCCAGCGCCATGCCGGCGAGCATCGGCAGGCCGTGCGAGCGGAACGGACGGTCGGCGCGTGCGAACACGAACGGCAGCACCGGCAGGATGCAGGGGCTCAGGATCGTGAGCACCCCGCCCAGGTAGGCGATGAAGAGGATGAGCATGGTGGTGTGAGGGATATCGGTTGGGGGTCAGCGGGCGGGCGCGGCGGCCAACGCCAGCCGCGCCTCGAGCCCGCCTTCGGCGCGGTTATGCAGCGTGAGTTCGGCGCCCATGGCCATGGCCAGCTGGTGCGCAATGGCCAGGCCCAGGCCCGTGCCGCCGGTGCTGCGGTTGCGCGAACTCTCGACCCGGTAGAAGGGCTTGAGCACCGCGTCGAGTTCGTCGGGCGGAATGCCCGGGCCGTTGTCGCGCACGCTCACCACGAGGCGGCCGCCCTCGCCTTCGGCCTGCACGCGCAGCGTGACGTCGGTGCCGAACTTCAGCGCGTTGTCGATCAGGTTCATGAGGATGCGGCGCAGCGCGTTCGGTCGGCTCACGATCGGCGCGCCGGCCCGGCCTTCGAGCCGCACCTGCTGGCCCACGTCTTCGTAGTCGGCCACCATGCTTTCGAACAGCGCATCGGCGTCGATGCGCAGCGGCGGCTCGGTGGCGCCGTGGAGCGTGCGCGCATAGGTCACGCCTTCGCGCACCAGCGCGTTCATCGCGTCCAAATCCTGGCGGAATTTCTCGCGGTCGTGCGTGTCGTCCATCAGGTCGGTGCGCAGGTGCATCCGTGTGATGGGCGTCTGCAGGTCGTGCGAAATGGCCGCCAGGATTTCCACGCGCTCCGACATGTAGCCCGCGATGCGCTGCTGCATGGCGTTGAAGGCGCGCGCCGCGTGCGCCACTTCGGTCGGGCCCTCTTCCGCCAGCGTGCGGCTCTTCAGGTCGGGGCCGAGCTGGTCGGCCGCGGCGGACAGCTGCGCGAGCGGCCGTGTCACCAGCCGCACTGCGATCCAGGCGCACACGGCCAGCACCAGCAATTGGCCGACCAGCAGCCACATCACCCAGCCCGACACCGGCATGCCCACGCGCATGGCGTGCACGACCACGGACGACCCGTCGCCCAGCCGCACCTCGATCTGCAGGCCTTCGGGCGGCCAGGCCACCTCGCCGACCTTGACGACGGGGAACGGGCGCATCGCATCGACGATGGCCGCCGCAAACTGCTGCGAAGCCTCCGAGGCGGGCGCGCCGCCCTGCGCATTGCCGCCCAGCACGAAGCGGTAGTTGCGCCGCTCCAGCCTGTCGAGCCACCCGGCGCGCTCCGCCGCGGGGAGCCGGTCGAGGATGGCGACCGAGCTCGCGATGTCGCGCTCGATGCCGATCATCATCAGCTCGCGAAGCGCCATGTTCCGCTCGTAGCGGATCGCCGCGAAGGTGAGCAGCTGCGCGATCGCCAGGCCCACCACGATGATCAGCGTCACGCGGGCATACAGCGAGCCGGGCAGCAGCCGGCGCCAGCGCGGCGCGGTGCCGGAGGGGTTCGCAACAGGGTTCGCGGAAGTGGACATGAACAGCTTCGTCGGTAGGCGGCGTGGCGATGCGTCAGCGCAGCGGGCTCACACCAGGTGGATGGCAACGTCGATGTTGCCTCGGGTTGCCTTGGAATAGGGGCAGGTCTGGTGCGCTGCCTCCGTGAGGGCCTGCGCCACCTCGCGGTCCAGGCCCGGCAGGCTCACGTTCAGGCGTGCCTGCAGGAAGTAGTCGCCGCCCGCCGTGCCCAGGTCGACCTCGGCATCGACGGCCAGATCGGGCGGCAGCGCGACCTTCATCTTGCCGGCGGCCTTGCCCATCGCGCCGATGAAGCAGGCCGACCAGCCGGCCGCGAACAGCTGCTCGGGGTTGGTGCCGGTGCCGGCGCTGCCGGGCGACGAGAGCTTGATGTCCAGGCGGCCGTCCGAGCTGCGCGCCTCGCCGTCGCGGCCTCCCGAGGAGGTGCGGGTCTTGCCGGTGTAGAGGACTTTGTCGATGCGGGTCATGAAGGTTCCTTGGGTGCAGGAGGGTTGAAAACGGACGGATTGTTGGGCCGCTTTCCCCCTGCCCCGCCGCCTTTTGTATGCCTGTGTATCTGCGCCGGAAACCCACACACTACGTTTCCAACGGCGCCCCCCTGCACCCCGCCGGAACGCTACATTGCGGCTGCGGCGCCGTGCCGCCACCGCCCACCCTGCCATGACGCCCAAGACCTCCGACCACATCCTCATCGTCGACGACGACCGGGACATCCGCGAACTGCTCACCACCTACCTGGTGAAGAACGGCCTGCGCGTGGTCGCGGTGCCGACCGGGCGCCACATGCGCGCCGCGCTCGAGGCGTCGGGGCCTTTCGACCTGATCATCCTGGACCTGATGCTGCCCGGCGAAGACGGGCTCACGCTGTGCCGCGACCTGCGCACCGGCAAGTACAAGGCCACGCCCATCCTCATGCTGACCGCGCGCAGCGAGGAAGCCGACCGCATCCTGGGCCTGGAGATGGGCGCCGACGACTACCTGGCCAAGCCCTTTTCCGCGCGCGAGCTGCTGGCGCGCATCCGCGCCGTGATGCGCCGCACGCGCATGCTGCCGCCGAACATGGGCGCCGTCGAGCCCTCGCAGAAGCTGGGGTTCGGGGAGTGGCAGGTCGACACGGTGGCGCGCCACCTGATCGACGACGCCGGCGTGATGGTGGCGCTGAGCGGCGCCGAGTACCGGCTGCTGCGCGTGTTCCTCGACCACCCGCAGAAGGTGCTCAGCCGCGACCAGCTGCTGAGCCTGACGCAGGGGCGCGAAGCCGAGCTCTTCGAGCGCTCCATCGACCTGCTCGTGAGCCGGCTGCGCCAGCGCCTGCGCGACGATGCGCGCGAGCCCCGCTACATCAAGACCGTGCGCAGCGAAGGCTACGTGCTCGCTTCTGCGGTCGAAGCGAGAGACTGACCGACGCCACGCTCTGGCACTGGGTCGGGTGGCGCAGCTCGTGCGCGAACCCGCCCGCGAAGAACAGCAGTGCAAACCAAAGCTTCTTGAATCCGCGAGAGTGCGTCATGGGGGTTTCCTTCGGGCGATGAGTGGATGACGGGCGGATTGTTGGCTGCCTGTTCCCCGCACAACGGCCATTGCGTATGCCTGTGTATCTCCACCTGGAATCGACACACCACGTTGCGTTGAGGCCGCCCCGCGCGCCTGCGATTGAAATTTAGTGTGGCCGAAACCGGCGCGGATACAGAGGCATACACAAGCCGGTCAGGGAGCGGACTTCGCGCCGAACAATCGCGCCGTCAACCCCTTCGAATCCCAGGAGATTTCCATGACCGCATCCCCCTTGCTGCCGCGCCGTTCGTTCATCGGCAAGGCCGCGCTCGGCCTCGCCGCCACGCAGCTCACGTCGATCGTTCCCGCCTTCGCCCAATCCGCCAGCACCAGCAGCACGAAGCGCCTCGAGCCCCTGAAGAGCATCGACGCCGGCACCCTGCGCATCGGCTATTACGAAGCCGGCCCGGCCGACGGCGCGCCGGTGATTCTTCTGCACGGCTGGCCTTACGACATCCACATGTTCGTCGACGTTGCACCGCAGCTTGCGGCGGCGGGCTTTCGCGTCATCGTGCCGTACCTGCGCGGCTACCGCACCACGCGCTTTTTGTCGGCCGACACGCCGCGCAACGGGCAGCAGTCGGCGGTGGCCGTCGACATCATCGCGCTGATGGATGCGCTGAAGATCCCCGTCGCCACCGTCGCCGGCTGCGACTGGGGCGCGCGCACCGCATGCATCATGGCCGCGCTGTGGCCCGAGCGCGTGAAGGCGCTGGTGTCGGTCAGCGGCTACCTCATCGGCAGCCAGGAAGCCGGCAAGGCACCGCTGCCGCCCGCAGCCGAGCTGCAGTGGTGGTACCAGTACTACTTCGCGACCGAACGCGGCCGCGCGGGCTACGAGAAGAACCGCCACGACTTCGCCAAGCTCATCTGGCAGATCGCCTCGCCGAAGTGGAACTTCGATGCCGCCACCTTCGAGCGCAGCGCCGTGGCCTTCGAGAACCCCGACCACGTGGCGATCACCGTGCACAACTACCGCTGGCGCCTCGGCCTGGCCGAGGGTGAGGCGAAGTACCAGGCGCTGGAGAACCGGCTCGCCCAAGCGCCGGTGATCGGCGTGCCCACCATCACGCTCGAAGGCGACGCCAACGGCGCGCCGCATCCGCAGCCGAGCGCGTACGCGAAGAAATTCTCGGGCCGTTACGAGCACCGGCTGGTCAGCGGCGGCATCGGCCACAACCTGCCGCAGGAAGCGCCCGAGGCGTTTGCGAAGGCGGTGATCGACGTAGCGCGCGGGTAAGCCGCGCACGCCCCTCAGTCGGCAGTGAGTGCCTGCGCCTGTACCTGCGCGTTCGCTTGCGGCTCGGCGTCGAAGCGTTCGAACCCGCAGTAGCACAGGAAGTGGCGGTTGGCGGCGCGGCCGAACAAGGTCATGCCGAGCTTGCTGGCCAGCTCGTGCCCCATCGCGGTGACGCCGTTGCGCGAGACGATGATCGGCACGCCCATGTGGGCCGACTTCATCACCATCTCGCTGGTCAGCCGGCCCGTGGTGTAGAAAACCTTGTCGCCGCCGTCGATGCCATGCACCGCCATCCAGCCGGCAATGGAATCGATGGCGTTGTGCCGGCCGACGTCTTCCACGAACACCAGCATCTCGGTGCCGCGGAACAGCGCACACCCATGCACCGAGCCCGCATGCCGGTGCACGCTGTGGCGCGATTTCATGAGTTCGAGAATGCGCAGCAGCGTGCCCTGCGCGATGCGGGCCGACTGCGCCGTCGGCAGCCGCAGGGCGCCGATCTGGGCCATGGCATCGCCGAACACGGTGCCTTGTCCACAGCCCGTGGTCACGACCCGGTGCGCGGTTTTTTCAGCAAGGTTGGTGATGCCGGCGTGCGTTTTCACCGCCGCCGCCTCCACGCTCCAGTCGACGTCGATGCTCTCGACGTCGCCGGCGCGCTGCACCAGGTTCTGGTTGAGCAGGTAGCCCAGCACCAGCAGTTCGGGCGCAGCGCCCAGGGTCATGAGCGTCACGAGTTCGCGCTTGTCGACGAAGACGGTCAACGGCCGCTCCGCCGGGATGTCGATGTCGCGGCGCTCGCCGTGCTGGTCGACGATTTCGATGCGGCGCAGCAGCGGGCCACGCGCCGGGTTCAGGCGCGGCGCGTCGGCGCGCCGGGGCAGCGCCACGGCGTCGAAAGCCAGCGGTGCTTCGTTCGCGTCGTCTGCTTCGTCTTCATCGGATGGGGCCATGCAGGAATGCTACGACACCGCGCTGCCGCGGCATGCCCGGGTTTTCGCGTCGGCGATCGAGGGGTACTGCGCGCAGACCCGCGTGCCATCGGCTATGGTTCGGCCCATGCTCTCCTCGGACACCCCTGCGACCGCGCCAGCGACCGCGCCCACGGGCCGCCCGACGCTCGACGTCGCGGTGGTCATGCGCCGCGAACGCCTGCATGGCCCGTCGAGCCACTGGCAGCCCTGGCGCTGGACGCTCGACAGCGTGCAGCCCGACGAGCCCGGCTTCGGCACCGAACCGCGCCTGCTGCGCGACGACGGCGGCGCGCAGCAGTGGCTGCACCCCGGCTTCAAGGTCGAGCTGTTCCGCGACGAGGCCGAGGGCTATCACCTCAATGCGATCACGCCGACGCCGTGCTGGTTCGTGCTGTGGCGCATGGACGAGGAGGCGACGCTGTCCACGGAACCCATTCCGCGCCCGGTCGTGGTCACGCTGAGCTACTACGAGGCGGGGCGCTGGCTCGATGCGCAGGAAACCGTCGAGCAGGTGCCGGCCCCCGCCGAGGTGGTCGACTGGGTGCGCGCCTTCGTCGACGAGCACTACGTGGTCGAGCCCAAGCGCCGCCGGCGGCCCGAGAGCTTCCGCTCGCTGGTCGACCGTTTCGGCAACGCCGCGAGCGTGTCGACCGAGAAAAAACGCGGACGGGGTGCGGGCGATGTCTGAGGGTTTTCTCGGACGCTGGTCGCGCCGCAAGCAGGAAGTGCGCGCGGCCGAGGCCGTCGTGGAAGAGAAAGAAAAGGCACCGCCGGCAGACGAACCTGTGCCGTCGCCCGCCCTCGTTGCGGCGCCGGCCGCCCTGCCGCCCGAAGCCGACCCGGACGCCGCGCCGCCGTTGACCCTTGCGGACGTGGACGCGCTGGGCCTCGAGTCCGACTACACGCCCTTCCTCACGAAGCAGGTGGCGCCCGAGGTCAAGAACGCGGCCTTCCGCAAGCTCTTTACCGATCCGCATTTCAATGTGATGGACGGCCTCGACACCTACGTCGACGACTATTCCCAGTCCACCCCCGTGCCCGAGAGCGTGCTGCGCCAGATGGCCAGCGCCAAGTTCCTCAAGCTCTTCGACGAAGAGCCCAAAGACGCCGAAGCCACCGAAGACATTCCCCCTGAAACCCCCGACGCCATCGAGGCGACGGACGTGGCACAGTCCCAGGATCCCGCAACGCTTCCCAGCCCGCCGGTTGCACCGATGCAACCCGCCAGCCAAGAAACCGATGACCACCACGCTGATTTGCGACTGCAACCAGACGATGCCGCTCGAGCCGAAGACGCTCGGCGCGGCACTGGCTGAAACTCTTCCGCTGCATTCGTCGCTGTGCCGCCGCGAGGCGACCTCTTTCCAGCGCGCCATCCAGTCCGGCGACGACGTCGTGGTCGCCTGCACCCAGGAAAAAAGGCTCTTCGGCGAACTCGCCACGCAGACGCCCAACGCCACCTCGCCGATCCGCTTCATCAACATCCGCGAGACGGGCGGCTGGAGCCGCGACGCCAAGAGCGCGATGCCGAAGATCGCCGCGCTGCTCGCCGCCGCCAGCCTGCCCGAGCCCGACCCCGTCTCGACCGTGACCTACACCAGCCAGGGCCGGCTGCTGATCATCGGCCCGCTCGACGCCGCCGAACGCGCCGCGGCGCTGGTCGGCGACACGCTCGACGTCACCCTGCTCGCACAGGGCCCCGGTGCGGCCGGTGGCGCACAGGCGCGCCGCTGGCCGGTGATTGCCGGGCGCATCGATTCGCTCAAAGGCTGGCTCGGCGCCTTCACGCTGCGCTGGACGCGCGACAACGCGATCGACCTCGACCTGTGCACCCGCTGCAACGCCTGCGTGGTCGCCTGCCCCGAGCAGGCCATCGGGCTGGACTACCAGATCGACAACGCGCGCTGCACCTCGCACCGCGACTGCGAGCGCGCCTGCAGCGTGGCCGGCGCCATCAACTTCAGCCGCGAGGCCCAGGCGCTCGATGCGGCCTTCGACCTCGTGCTCGACCTCGGCGCCGCGCCGCAGATCGACTGGCACGCGCCGCCGCAGGGCTACTTCCACCTGCCCGGCGGCGTCGCGCAGGCCGAGGGCCTGCAGACCTTGCTGCGCCTGCGCGAGCTGGTCGGCGAATTCGAAAAGCCCAAGTTCTTCGACTACAAGCAGAAGCTCTGCGCGCACAGCCGCAACGAGGTGGTCGGCTGCAACGCCTGCGTCGACGTGTGCTCGGCCCACGCCGTGAGCAGCGACCCGCAACGCCAGCGCATCGTGGTCAACCCGAACCTGTGCGTCGGCTGCGGCGCCTGCACCACGGTGTGCCCGACGGGCGCACTGGGCTACACCTACCCGCGCGCGCCCGACCAGGGCCTCAAGCTGCGCAAGCTGCTCGGCACCTATGCCACGGCCGGCGGGCGCGATGCCGCGCTGCTGCTGCACAGCCAGGAAGGCGGCCAGGCGCTGCTCGAACAACTCGGGCGGCAGGCGCAACTGGGCAAGGCCCAGGGCGTGCCGGCGCGTGTGATCCCGGTCGACCTCTTTCATGCGGCCAGCACCGGCATCGACCTGTGGCTCAGCGCGATTTCCTTCGGAGCCTCGCAGGTCGCGGTGCTGTGCACGGGCGAAGAAGCGCCGCAGTACCTCGCCGCGCTCAAGCAGCAGATGAACGTGGCTCAGGCGCTGTTGCTGGGCCTGGGATACACAGGCACGCACTTTCACGTGATCGAGGCCGACGCGCCCGCCGTGCTGGACGCCGCGCTGGCCGGCTTGCGCACGACCACGCAACGCGTGCCGGCCACGGCCGCCCGTTTCGCCGTCGGCGCCGACAAGCGCGACCGGCTCGAGATGACGCTCGATCACCTGATGGGCGCGGCCCCTGCCCTGCAGACGCCCGGCGATGCGCCGCTGGCTTTCGCGCTGCCGACCGGATCGCCGCTGGGCGCCATCGCGGTCGACAAGGACAAGTGCACGCTGTGCCTGGCCTGCGTGAGCGCCTGCCCGTCGGGTGCACTGCTGGACAGCCAAAGCGCGCCGCAGCTGCGCTTCATCGAGAAGAACTGCGTGCAGTGCGGCCTGTGCGAAATCACCTGCCCTGAAGACGCCGTTTCGCTCGTGCCGCGCCTGCTGGCCGCGCCCGAGCGCAAGCAGCAGGTGCTGCTGAACGAGGCCAAGCCCTGGGCCTGCATCCGCTGCAGCAAACCCTTCGGCACGCAGAAAGCCATCGAGGCCATGCTCGGCAAGCTGGCCGGGCATGCGATGTTCCAGGGCGAAGCGCTGGAGCGCCTCAAGATGTGCAGCGACTGCCGCGTCATCGACCTGTACAGCGCCACCAACGAAGTGAAGATCGCCCCGCTATGAGCCAGACCTTTCCCGCCACGTCCGCACTCGACGAGGAGGTGGCCCGGGCCGAGCTCTACGGCCTGCTGGCGCGGCTCTGGTACGCCGCACCCGATGCCGCGTTGCTCGAAGCCTTCCAGGTCGCGCCCACCGAGGCGCCGGCCGCGGGCGCCTTTCTGGAAGAACCGTGGCGCCAGCTGGTCGGCATCGCGCGCGACACCAGCGCAGCGGCCGCATACGAGGAATACGACGCGCTCTTCGGCGGCATCGGCAAGCCCGAGGTGCTGCTGTTCGGCTCGCACTACCTGAGCGGTTTTCTCAACGACAAGCCGCTCGTGCAGCTGCGCAACGACCTCGACCGGCTGGGGCTGGCGCGCACCGAGACCACCTACGAGACCGAGGATCACATCGCCTGCCTGTTCGAAGTCATGCGCTACCTGATCGCCGGCGACGACGTGGCGGTGGCCAACCTCACGCAGCAGCAGGCCCTTTTTTCCAAACACATCCAGCCCTGGCTGCCCGCGCTCTGCGATGCGGTGTCGCAGCATCCGCAGGCCCGGTTCTACGCGGCCCTTGCCGTCTTCACGCGCGCGTTCGGCGATGTCGAGGCGCAGGCCTTCGACATGCTGGACTGAGAAGGTGTGAACGAACCAATGCAAGGGGTATTCAGGTTGCTCACACCTTGTTGCTGGTCTAGTATCCACAAGGCCGACCGGGTTTCCCCTCTCTCGTCGCGCCCAGCCACTCCTGGAGTCACTATGCAGGACAGCCAAAACACCGGCATCAAGCCGGCCTCCCGCCGCGGATTCTTCATCGGTGCCGCCACCGCCGGCGCCGCCGCGGTGGCCGTCACGTCGCTGCCAAACATGGCCGAGGCGCCCGTCGCCGCCGTCGCCCCCTCTTTGCCGCCCCCGCCCGAAAACGGCGGTGGCTATTCCCTGAGCGAACACGTCAAGCGCTACTACGCCACCACGTCAGCCTGAGGAGACCCCGTGCTTCTGACCAGAAAATCCCCAGGCACCGCGAGCCAGCGGGCCTCCGACACCTCGCCCTTCGTTCACAGCTTGCGGCGCGGCCTCGCGAACGCCTTGCCGACGATGGATCGCCGCTCCTTCCTGCGGCGCTCCGGCCTCGGCGTCGGTGTGGGCCTGGCGGCCAGCCAACTCACGCTGATCCAGAAGGCCAAGGCCGCGGACGGCCGGCCCACGGCCATCGGCGCCGGCAAGATCGAGGTGAAACGCACCGTGTGCTCGCACTGCTCGGTCGGCTGCGCCTCCGACGCCGTGGTCGAGAACGGCGTGTGGGTGCGGCAGGAGCCCGTGTTCGACTCGCCCATCAACCTGGGCGCCCACTGCGCCAAGGGCGCGGCGCTGCGTGAGCACGGCCATGGCGAATACCGCCTGCGCTACCCGATGAAGCTCGTCAACGGCAAGTACGAGCGCATCAGCTGGGACACCGCGCTGGACGAAATCACCGCCAAGCTCAAGGAACTCACCAAGGCCAGCGGACCCGACGCGATCTACTGGATCGGCTCGAGCAAGCACAGCAACGAGCAGGCCTACCTGCTGCGCAAGTTCGTGAGCTTCTTCGGCAGCAACAACTGCGACCACCAGGCGCGCATCTGCCACTCGACCACGGTCGCGGGCGTGGCGAACACATGGGGCTACGGCGCCATGACCAATTCGTACAACGACATGCGCAATTCGAAGATTGCGATGTACATCGGCTCGAACGCGGCCGAGGCGCACCCCGTGAGCATGCTGCACATGCTGCATGCCAAGGAAAACGGCTGCAAGATGATCGTGGTCGACCCGCGCTTCACGCGCACGGCGGCCAAGGCCCACGAATACGTGCGCATCCGCTCGGGCTCGGACATCGCGTTCCTGTTCGGCATCCTGCACCACATCTTCAAGAACGGCTGGGAAGACAAGCGCTACATCAACGACCGCGTCTACGGCATGGAAGAAGTGCGTGCCGAGGTCATGAGCAAGTGGACGCCCGACAAGGTCGAAGAGGCCTGCGGCGTGAGCGAAGCCCAGGTGCTGAAGGTCGCCACGATGCTCCACGAGCACCGCCCCGGCACCGTGGTGTGGTGCATGGGCCAGACGCAGCACACCATCGGCAACGCCATCGTGCGGGCGTCGTGCATCCTGCAGCTGGCGCTGGGCAACGTGGGCAAGTCGGGCGGCGGCACCAACATCTTCCGCGGCCACGACAACGTGCAGGGCGCCACCGACGTCGGCCCCAACCCCGATTCGCTGCCGGGCTACTACGGCCTGGTCGAGGGCTCGTGGAAGCACTTCGCCGCCACCTGGGGCGTCGACTTCGAATGGATCAAGGGCCGCTTCGCATCGCCCGCGATGATGAGCAAGCCCGGCATCACGGTGTCGCGCTGGATCGACGGCGTGCTCGAGAAGAACGAGCTCATCGACCAGGACTCGAACCTGCGCGGCGTCTTCTACTGGGGCCATGCGCCCAACTCGCAGACGCGCGGCCTCGAGATGAAGCGGGCCATGGACAAGCTCGACCTGCTCGTCGTGGTCGACCCGTACCCGTCGGCCACGGCCGCCATGGCCGCGATGCCCGGCCGGCCCGAAGACGCCAACGCGAACCGCGCGGTGTACCTGCTGCCCGCGTGCACGCAGTTCGAGACCAGCGGGTCGGTCACGGCATCGAACCGGTCGGTCCAATGGCGCGAGAAGGTCATCGAGCCGCTGTGGGAAAGCCGCACCGATCACATGATCATGCAGCAGTTCGCCGACCGGCTGGGCTTCGGCAAGGAGCTCAGCAAGAACTACAAGATGCAGAAGGTCAAGGGCATGGACGAGCCCGTGCCCGAAGACATCCTGCGAGAAATCAACAAGTCGTGCTGGGCCGTCGGCTACTCGGGCCAGAGCCCCGAGCGGCTGCAGGCGCACATGCGCAACATGGCCGCGTTCGACGTGCGCACGCTCAAGGCCAAGGGCTCCGTCAAGGACAAGGTCAACGGCTACGACATCTCGGGCGACTACTTCGGACTGCCCTGGCCCTGCTACGGCACGCCCGAACTCAAGCACCCCGGCTCGCCGAACCTGTACGACCCGTCCAAGCACGTGATGGACGGCGGCGGCAACTTCCGCGCGAACTTCGGCGTGGAGCGCAACGGCAAGAACCTGCTGGCCGAAGACGGCTCCTACTCGCTGGGCGCCGACATCACCACCGGCTACCCCGAACTCGACCACCAGCTGCTCAAGAAGCTCGGCTGGTGGGACGAACTCACCGAAGCCGAGAAGCCCAAGGCCGAAGGCAAGAACTGGAAGACCGACAGCTCGGGCGGCATGATCCGCGTGTTCATGAAGAACCACGGCTGCCACCCCTTCGGCAATGCCAAGGCGCGTGCGGTGGTGTGGAACTTTCCCGACGCGATTCCGCAGCACCGCGAGCCGCTGTACGGCACGCGCCCCGACCTCGTCGCGAAGTACCCGACCCACGACGACAAGATGGCCTTCTGGCGCCTGCCCACGCTCTACAAGACCGTGCAGCAGAAGAACATCGCCGACAAGGTCGCCGAAAAATTCCCGTACATCATGACCTCGGGCCGGCTCGTGGAATACGAAGGCGGCGGCGAGGAAACGCGCTCCAATCCCTGGCTGGCCGAGCTGCAGCAGGAGATGTTCATCGAGATCAACCCCAAGGTGGCGGCCGAGAAGAACATCCGCAACGGCGAGCGCGCCTGGGTGCACACGCCCACCGGCGCCAAGCTCAACGTGCAGGCCCTCGTCACCGAGCGCGTCGGGCCCGACACGGTGTTCATGCCCTTCCACTTCTCGGGCCGCTGGCAGGGCGAAGACCTGCTGGCCTACTACCCGAAGGGCGCCGCGCCCATCGTGCGCGGCGAGGCCATCAACACCGGCACCACCTACGGCTACGACAGCGTCACCATGATGCAAGAGACGAAGACCACGGTCTGCAACATCGAGAAAGCATAAGGAATCACCATGGCAAGAATGAAGTTCGTCTGCGATTCCGAGCGCTGCATCGAATGCAACGGTTGCGTCACGGCCTGCAAGAACGAGAACGAGGTGCCCTGGGGCGTGAACCGCCGCCGCGTGGTCACGCTCAATGACGGCCTGCCGGGCGAGAAATCGATCTCGGTGGCCTGCATGCACTGCTCCGACGCGCCCTGCATGGCGGTGTGCCCCGTGCAATGTTTCTACCGCACCGACGAAGGCGTGGTGCTGCACGACAAGGACGTCTGCATCGGCTGCGGCTACTGCTCGTACGCCTGCCCCTTCGGCGCGCCGCAGTTCCCGTCGCAAGGCACCTTCGGCGCCCGCGGCAAGATGGACAAGTGCACCTTCTGCGCCGGCGGCCCCGAAGCCAACGGCTCCGAAGCCGAGTTCGAAAAGTACGGCCGCAACCGCCTGGCCGAAGGCAAGCTGCCGGCCTGCGCCGAGATGTGCTCGACCAAGGCCCTGCTGGCCGGCGACGGCGACGTGGTGGCCGACATCTTCCGCACCCGCGTCGTGCACCGCGGCACGGGCGCCGAAGTCTGGGGCTGGGGCACGGCCTACGGCTCGCAACAGGCCGGCACGCCGCCCACCGGAGGCACCAAGTGAAGCGCGTGGTCGTGATGCTCGGCGCGCTCGCTTCGGGCGCGATGCTGCTGGCAGCCTGCAGCGAGAAGCCGCAGACGAACGCCGAGGGCGTCAAGTACGACGCGGTGCCCTGGAGCGGAACCGGCACGCAGGCCAACACCGGCACGGTCTTCACCGCGCCCGGCTGGAAGGTGGGCGACAAGGCGTCGTGGGAGCAGCAGATCAAGACGCGCTCCAACGGCCAGAACGAGTACACCCGAACGAACTGAACCGGAGGCCGCATGAGCGTCACCATTCGCACCAGGCAGGCGTTCCACGCGCTGCTGGCGACCGCGCTCCTGGGCAGTGCAGCCGTGGCGCTGGCCCAGGAGGCCAACCCGGCCGCGAGCGGCGCTGTCACCGCCTCGCCCGCGCCCGCTTCGTCAGCCCCGGCCGCCACGGCCACACCGGCGCCGAAGACTGAAGGCGGCATCCGCAGCCAGAACATCTTCGAGGTCAAGCCCGAGGCCAGCGCCGACCCGAACTACCTCAACCAGACCAACGGCGAGCGCAACAAGGTGCAGCCCGGCAACAA
Organism: Variovorax sp. EBFNA2; assembly: GCF_033802765.1. Lineage (NCBI taxonomy): Bacteria > Pseudomonadati > Pseudomonadota > Betaproteobacteria > Burkholderiales > Comamonadaceae > Variovorax > Variovorax sp. EBFNA2. Next base: position 2,101,782 of record NZ_CP138496.1, on the reverse strand, counting down.
CGCGCCGATGTGGCGCCAGGTGAGCGGAGGCGTCACCGGCTACAGCAGCCTGCCCGTGAGCGAAGCGCCCGAGGCCGGCAACCTGATCCAGGGCTTCGTGCAGTACCCGGGCTCGCGCTTCACCAACGCCGGCGAAGCCTGGCGGCAGGTGCGCAACAACTGGATCATTCCGTACGGCGCGGCGCTGCTCTTCGTCACGCTGCTGGCGCTGGCGATCTTCTATTTCACGCGTGGACCGATCCGCCTGCATGGCAAGGAAACGGGCCGCAAGATCGAGCGCTTCACGCCGTTCGAACGGGCCACGCACTGGTCGAACGCGCTGGCCTTCGTCACGCTCGCGATCTCGGGCATCGTGATGGCCTTCGGCAGGTTCTTCCTCTTGCCGGTGCTCGGCAGCACGCTCTTCGGCTGGCTGGCCTACGTGCTCAAGACCGTGCACAACTTCGTAGGGCCGCTGTTCGTGGTGACCACGCTGTTCATGATCTTCACCTTCATCCGCAGCAACTGGCCGAGCAAGGACGACCTCACCTGGCTGCGGCACGGCGGCGGCCTGTTCGGCGGCAAGGAGCCCGCGTCGCACCGCTTCAACGCCGGCGAGAAGGCGGTGTTCTGGGGCGGCGTGCTGTTCCTGGGCAGCATCGTCATCGCCTCCGGCCTGTTCCTCGACAAGCTGCTGCCCGGCTTCGTCTACACGCGCGGCGAGATGCAGGTCGCGCACATGGTGCATGCGGTGGCCACGCTGCTCATGATGGCCATGATCATGGGCCACATCTACATCGGCACCCTGGGCATGACCGGCGCCTATAAGGCGATGCGCGAAGGCTATGTCGACGAGGCCTGGGCGCGCGAGCACCACCGCCTCTGGTACGACGACATCGAGGCCGGCAAGATCCCCGCGCAGCGCTCGCAACCCGCCGGCGCCCCGGAGCCCGCACGACCGGCGACGGCGCAAGGAACCTCCGTATGAAGCACACATTGACCCTTCTGTGCACGCTGGCCGCAGCGTCCGCATTCGCCAAGCTCCCGCCGCTCTCGCCCGAAGCCCAGGCCAAGGCCGCCGAGACCGCCGCCCGCACCGCGTGGACCGCCAAGACCGACGGCTACCTGCTGTGCAAGTCGCAGGACCAGGTCGCGGCCAAGTACCGCGCCAGCGCCGAAGCCGCGGGCAAGCCGGCACCGGCCGCGGTGGCCACGCCGCCGTGCGTGGACCCCGGCCCTTACGCCGCGGCGCCCAAGCCCGAGGTCAAGCCCATCGAGGCGTCGGGCGCCCACTCCCCGGCCCCCACGGCCGCGGCGCCGCCGAGTTCGAACCAGACGTCGGCCCAGACGAATCCCGCGCCCAAGAAGTAGGTCGGCGGCACATCGCGCATGCGCGGGTGCGACCGAAAAAAGAAGCCGGAGAAGGCTCGCCGGCCCGTGCCGGCGTGGCCGCTTTCGGCGTGCGACCGAGCGTTGTGCCCGACAGCGCCAGCGACATCCAACTTCTATACTGGCCCGATGCCCCCACCCGAACGAACTGCCTCGACCGATGTGCGCATGCGCGGCTTCACGCAGCGCGCCGAGGTGCCCACCGCCCTCGCCTGGATCGATGCCCACGCGCCCCTGCTGTCCGGCGAATCCGTGGCGGTCGAGGAGGCCACGGGGCGGGTGCTGCTGCAGGAGGTGATCGCGCCCATCGCGGTGCCCGAGTTCGATCGCGCGGCCATGGACGGCTATGCGCTGCGCGGCGCCGACACCACCGGCGCCGGCGAATACAACCCGCTCGAATTTCCGATCGTGGGCCACGCCTGGCCCGGCCGGCCTTTCGAGGGCGACGTGCCCGCGGGCGCGGCCGTCCGCATCATGACCGGCGCCCCGGTGCCGCAAGGGATCGACGCCGTGGTGCCCGCCGAATACGCGAGCGAACACGACGGCCGCCTGGCCATCACGCGCGCCGTCGCACCGGGCCAGCACGTAGGCCACATCGGCGAAGACATCGCGCGCGGCAGCACGGCGCTGCCCACGGGCCGACGGCTGCGTCCGCAGGATGCGGGGCTGGCGGCGTCGCTGGGCCTGGCGCAATTGCAGGTGGTGCGCCGGCCGCGTGTGCGGCTGCTCGTCACGGGCAACGAAGTGCGCGCGCCCGGCACGCCCAAGGGGCCCTTCGAAATCTATGACGCCAACTCCGTGACCCTGCGCGGCCTCGTCGCGCGCGACGGCGGCGTGCTCGAGTCGCACCAGCGTCTGGGCGACGACCCGCAGGTCATCGCGCAGGCGCTTGCCGCACCGGGCGCCGACGTGGTGCTCATCTCCGGCGGCTCCAGCGTGGGCGCCGAGGACCATGCGCCGCGCCTGCTGGCCGAACTCGGCGAACTGGCCATCCACGGCATCGCGATGCGGCCCTCCAGCCCGGCCGGCATGGGCCGCATCGGCGACACGCTGGTCTTCCTGCTGCCGGGCAATCCCGTGTCCTGCCTGTGCGCCTACGACTTCTTTGCCGGGCGTGCGATCCGCCGGCTCGGCGGACGGCCCGCCGACTGGCCCTACCCGCGCACGCGCGCCACCGTGGCACGCAAGATCGTGTCGCAGGTGGGGCGCGTCGACTACGTGCGCGTGAAGCTCGGCAGCGACGGCGTGGAGCCGCTCGCGCTGTCGGGCGCGTCGGTGCTGAGCTCGACGACGCGGGCCGACGGCTTCGTGATCGCCCCCGCCGAAAGCGAAGGCTTCGGGCCCGGGACCGACGTCACTGTTCATCTGTACGAGTGCCTGTGAAAGCCCAATCGCAATTTCTCGATGTCGTCACGCGGGACGAGGCCGAGCGCCGCTTCCGCGAACACCTGACCCTCGCGCCGCTGGGTCGCGAGACGCTGCCCCTGCACGCGGTGCTGGGCCGGGTGTTGGCCGACGACGTGGTCGCGGCCATCGACGTGCCCGGCTTCGACCGCTCCAACGTCGACGGCTTTGCCGTGCAGGCCGCCGACACCTGGGGCGCGATGGAAGAACAGGTGCGCGCGCTGGCCCTCGTGGGCGAGACGCTCGCGCCCGGCATCGTGCCGCAGCGCGAAGTGACGCCCGGCCAAGCCACCGCGATCGCCACCGGCGGCATGCTGCCGCGCGGCGCCGATGCGGTGGTGATGGTGGAACACACCGACCTCGACCACGGCGACGTGCAGGTTCGCCGCGCCGCCACGGCGGGCGAGAACGTCAGCTATGCCGGCACCGACATCGCACGCGGCGAAACCGTGCTGCGCGCCGGCCAGCCGCTGAGCTCGCGCGAAATCGGCGTGCTCGCGGCGCTGGGCCTGGCCGAGGTCGGCGTGTACCGCAAGCCGCGCGTCGCCATCTTCTCCACGGGCAACGAGATCGTCGCGCCCGGCGCGCCGCTGCCGACGGGCGCCGTGTACGACTCCAACGCCGCCATCATCGGCGCCGCGGTCGAGGAACTGGGCGGCGAGCCCGTGCGGCTGGGCGTGATTCCGGACGACGAAGCCCTGCTGTCAGCCGCCCTCGCGCGCGGGCTCGCATGCGACGCCGTGGTCTTCTCGGGTGGCACGTCCAAGGGCGAAGGCGACCTGTCGTACCGCGTGGTGGCAGCCCTGGGCGACCCGGGCGTCGTGGCGCACGGCGTGGCGCTCAAGCCCGGCAAGCCGGTGTGCCTGGCGGTCACGGGCGGCAAGCCGGTCGTGATCCTGCCGGGCTTTCCGACCTCGGCGGTCTTCACCTTCCATGAGTTCCTCGCGCCCGTGATCCGCGCCTTTGCGGGCCAGCCGCCCGAGCGGCGCGAGCACGTGGCGGCCACGCTGCCCCTGCGCGTGAACTCCGAGCGCGGGCGCACCGAATATTTGCTCGTGGGCCTCGTGCCCACCGACGACGGCCTGGCCGCCTACCCGATGGGCAAGGGCTCGGGTTCCGTCACCACGTTCAGCAGTGCGGACGGTTTCATCACCATCGGCCAGCACACCGAGATCCTCGATGCCGGCGCGCCCGTGCAGGTGCAGCGGCTGGGCCAGGGGCTGGACGCCGCCGACCTGATCTTCATCGGCAGCCATTGCGTGGGCCTCGATTGGCTGGCCGGCGAACTGATGCGCCAGGGCTTGCGCATCAAGGCCATGAACGTGGGCAGCACAGGCGGGCTGATGGCCGCGAAGCGCGGCGAATGCGACGTGGCGGGCATCCACCTGATGGACCCGGCGACCGGCGTCTACAACCAGCCGCTGCTCACCCCGGCGCTCGAACTGGTGCCGGGCTACGGCCGCATGCAGGGCATCGTCTACCGCCCGGGCGACGCACGCTTCGACGGGCTCGATGCCGCCACGGCCATCGCCGCCGCGACCACGCTGCCCGGCTGCACCATGGTCAACCGCAACGCCGGCAGCGGCACGCGCATCCTCATCGACCGTCTGCTGGCCGGCGCGAAGCCGCCCGGCTACGGCGTGCAGACCAAATCGCACAACGCGGTGGCGGTGGCCGTGGCGCAAACGCGCGCCGACTGGGGCCTGGCCATCGACACCGTCGCGCGGCAGTACGGCCTGGGCTTCATTCCGGTACAGGAAGAGCGCTACGACTTCGCCGTGCCCAAGGCGCGGCTGCCGCGTGCGCCCGTGCAGGCCTTCGTTGCGTTGCTGCAGTCGGCGGCGGCGCGCGAGGCGCTGGGCCGGCTGGGCTTTCGCGTCGTCGAACCCGCCGCCTGATCACAGAACTGCTTCTTCCACTCACAAGGACCTCGACGATGGCTTTGCGCAGACGCTTCACCCTCCTCGCCCTCGCCGGCGCGCTCGCCGGCACGTTGCTCGCGCCGATGGCGCACGCGCAGGACAAGTTCATCGTGCTGGCCTCGACCACCTCGACGGAACAGTCGGGCCTGTTCAAGCACCTGCTGCCGCAGTTCACCAAAGCCACCGGCACCGAGGTCCGCGTGGTGGCCGTGGGCACCGGACAGGCGCTGGACATGGCGCGACGCGGCGATGCCGACGCGCTGTTCGTGCACGACCAGCCCGCCGAAGAGAAGTTCGTCGCCGAAGGCTTCGGCCTCGCGCGCCAGGCGGTCATGTACAACGACTTCGTGCTGATCGGGCCGAAGTCCGACCCCGCCGGCGTGCGCGGCAAGGATATCGCGGTGGCGCTCAAGCGCCTGGGCAGCACGGGCACGGCCTTCGTCTCGCGCGGCGACAAGAGCGGCACCCACTCGGCCGAACTGCGCCAGTGGAAGCTCGCCGGCATCGACCTCGCCGCCGCCAAGCCTGCCGGCTACAAGGAGTGCGGCTGCGGCATGGGCCAGGCGCTCAACATCGCGGCGTCGACCAATGCCTATGTGCTGTCCGACCGCGGCACCTGGCTCAACTTCAAGAACCGCGCCGACCTGGGCATCGTGGTCGAGGGCGACAAGCAGCTGTTCAACCAGTACGGCGTGATCGTCGTGAACCCGGCCAAGCATCCGCACGTGAAGAAAGACCTGGCGCAAGGCTTCGCCGACTGGGTGGTGTCGCGCGACGGGCAGGCCGCCATTGCCTCGTACAAGATCGGCGGCGAGCAGCTCTTCTTCCCGAACGCGGGCCAGTGAGCGGCGCTCCGGTCGATGACGGGCCGCGCGACAGGCAGGGCCTCGCGGTGGCGATGAAAGCCGGTCGTCGATGAACACCATGACCGAAGGCTGGGCGCTGGCCTGGCGACTCATCGCCGCCGCCGACCCCGAACTCGTGCGCATCACGGCGCTCTCGCTGCAGGTGAGCGCGACGGCCTGCCTCATCGGTGCGCTGTTCGGCCTGCTGCTGGGCGCCTGGCTGGCGGTGGCGCGGTTCCCGGGGCACGCGCTGGCCGTGTGGCTGGTGAACACGCTGCTCGCGCTGCCCGCGGTGGTGGTGGGCCTGCTGGTGTACCTGCTGCTCTCGCGCTCGGGGCCGCTGGGCCAGCTGGGCATCCTGTTCACGCCGTCGGCGATGGTGGTGGCGCAGGCCGTGCTCGTCACGCCGCTGATCGCCGCGCTGTCGCGCCGGCTCGTGATGGCGGCGCTGGCCGATGGCGGCGACCAGCTGCGCTCGCTGGGCGCCGGGCCGCTCGCCACCTCGCTCCTGATGCTGGTGCACGACCGGATGGGCGTGGCCACCGTGCTGCTCACGGCGTTTGCGCGCGCCATCGCCGAGGTCGGCGCCGTGATGATCGTGGGCGGCAACATCGCCGGCGTCACGCGCGTGATGACCACCACCATCGCGCTGGAGACCAGCAAGGGCGACCTTGCACTGGCCTTGGCGCTGGGCATCGTGCTGCTGGCGGTGGTCGGCGCGGTCAACGGCGCCATCGGACTGCTGCAGTGGCTGGCCACGCGGCAGCCGAACGCCGCGGCGCAAGTGAAGCCGCATGCAGTGCACAGGACGCCCGCTCCGCGCGCGCACGTTGCCGCCGAGGCAACACCGCTGATCCGGGCCGAGCAGGTCACGGTGCGCTTCGGCCAGGTGATCGCGCTCAACGAGGCATCGCTGACGCTGCACCGGGGCGACCGGCTCGTGCTCGTCGGTGCCAACGGCTCGGGCAAGACCACGCTGCTGCGGCTGCTGCATGGCCTGCTGCCCTGCGAAGGCCGCTGCGAGCGCCTGCCGCTGCAACCCCAGGGCCGCCTTCCGCGCGCGGCCATGCTGTTCCAGCGCCCCTTCCTGTTGAGCCTCTCGGTGTGGCGCAATGTCTGGATCGGCCTGTGGCTGTCCGGCGTGCCGGCCGCCGAGCGCAACGAGCGCTGCGGACTGGCGCTGGCACGCGTGGGGCTGCTGGACCATGCGCAGCGCTCGGCGCGTTCGCTGTCGGGCGGACAGCAGCAACGCCTGGGTCTGGCACGCGCCTGGGCGCTGCAGCCGGACATCCTGTTCCTGGACGAACCGACGGCCAGCCTGGACCCCGGCGCCAAGAACGAGATCGAGGCCCTCATCGAAGAGGTCGCCCGCAGCGGCGTGACCCTCGTGATGAGCACTCACAACCTGGGCCAGGCCAAGCGCCTGGCCACGCGCGTCGCGTATCTGCATGCGGGCCGCATCGTCGTCGACCGGCCGGTGGCGAACTTCTTCAACGCAGAAGATCTGCCGCCCGAGGCGGACCAGTTCCTGCAGGGTGAACTGGGCTGGCACATCCAGCCCTGACGCCGGCGGTCTCTTGCGCTTGCGCACCCATGCTTCCGCTTACACGGCACCCCGATCCGTCGAGGCAAAATACCGCGATGGAAATCACTGTCGCGGTCTCGCTGCCGACATTCCTTCCGGGTCTGGGGGCGCCACTGCTTTCGCCTGCACGAAGACCTCACCGACCGGCTGCGAACGCACGGCCGACACCCGATCACTGAATACGCAGAGCCCTCATGAAAATAGCCACCTGGAACGTCAACTCCCTCACCGCGCGCCTGCAGCATGTGCTCGACTGGCTCATCGCCAACCCGGTCGATGTGCTGTGCCTGCAAGAGCTCAAGATGACCGACGACAAGTTCCCGCTCGAGGTACTGAAGTCGGCCGGCTACGAAGCCGCGGTGTTCGGGCAGAAGACCTACAACGGCGTCGCCATCCTCAGCCTCGCGCCGGTGCGCGACGTGGTGAAGAACATCGAGAACTTCGCCGACGAGCAGTCGCGCGTGATCGCCGCCACCATCGACACGCCCTCGGGCCCGCTGCGCGTGGTGAACTGCTACTTCGTGAACGGCCAGGCGCCCGGCAGCGAGAAGTTCGCCTACAAGATGTTGTGGCTCGACGCGCTGCACAACTATCTTGCGCGTGAACTCGCGGCGCACCCCAACCTCGTGCTGCTGGGCGACTTCAACGTCACGCCCGAAGACCGCGACAGCTTCGACCCGGTGGGCCTGAAGGAAACGATCCACCACACGACCGAAGAGCGCGACCACTTCAAGGCGCTGCTCGGCCTGGGGCTGACCGACAGCTTCCGCATGTTCGAGCAGCCCGAAAAAAGCTATTCGTGGTGGGACTACCGCATGCTGGGCTACCAGAAGAACCGCGGCCTGCGCATCGACCACATCCTCGTGAGCGAGCCGCTGCTGCCGCGGGTGAAGGGCTGCGTCATCGACCGCGTGCCGCGCAAGTGGGAAAAGCCCAGCGACCACGCCCCGGTGGTGCTCGAACTCGGCCCGGGCGCCTGACGGCCATGACGACGCCGATCGTCGCGCGCCTGGCCCGTTCCGCCGCGATCGCCGCCGCGGCGCTCGCGCTGGCTGCCTGCTCGGTCCTCAAGCCGGGCGGTGGGTCGGGAAGCCCGGCCAGCACATCACCGGGCGGCGCAACCGCCACGGAAGGCAGCCGCGACGTGCCGACCGTGCGGCTCATCACCGCGCAGACGCCCGCGATCCGCACCTACCGCAAGACCGGCGCGCGCCACATCTACAAGGCCTACGCCAGCCGCATCTACAAGGGCAAGATTCCGCCGCTGGTGTATGCCGTGGTCGTGGTCGAAACGGAGATCGATGCAAACGGCAAGATCACCAACGTGACCTTCAGCCGCGTGCCCAGCCACGCGCCCGAGGTGCCACCGATGATCGCGGACCTGATCAGGGCGACCTCGCCCTTGCCCAGCCCCGGCAAGCTGGGCGGCCACACCTACGTCGACACCTGGCTCTGGGACAAGAGCGGCAATTTCCAGCTCGATTCGCTCACCTTGGGCCAACGCAGCCGGTAATCAAAAAAGGCCCTGAGAGGGCCTTTTCATTCGATACCGAGTTCCTGGATTTTCCGGGTGATGGTGTTGCGCCCGATGCCCAGCTTCTGGGCCGCCTCGATGCGCCGTCCGCGCGTGTTGGCCAGCGCGGTGAGGATCAGTCGCGATTCGAAGCGGCGCGTGAGCACGTCCCACACGTCGGTGCGGCCTGCGGCGAGCAGGGCCTGGGCTTCGGCTTCGAGGCCGCTTTCCCAGGCGCTGGGGCCGGCCGGTGCGCCTGGCACCACCTCGGGGACGGCCACAGCCGGCACTGACGCGTCGCGCTCGACAACAGCCAACGGCGCCGCCGCAACAGCCTGCACGGGCGCCGCAACCTCGGCCACGGCCGCATGCACGTCCGCCCCACTGCCCGCCATCACTTCGGGCGGCAGGTCTTTCGACTCGATCAGCTGCGCGGGCGCCATCACGGTCAGCCAGTGGCAGATGTTCTCGAGCTGACGCACGTTGCCCGGGAAGCCGAAGGTCGCGAGCTTGGCGAGTGCGGCGTCGGAGATGCGCTTGGGCTCGACGCCCAGCTGCCGCGCGCTCTGCTGCAGGAAGTGCCTTGTGAGTGCGGGCACGTCCTCGCCGCGTTCGCGCAGCGCGGGCAGGCGCAGGCGGATCACGTTGAGGCGGTGGAACAGGTCTTCGCGGAAGCCGCCGAGCTTCACGCGCTGCTCGAGGTCCTGGTGGGTGGCGGCGATGACGCGCACGTTGGCCTTGACCGAGTTGTGGCCGCCCACGCGATAGAAGTGACCGTCGCTGAGCACGCGCAGCAGGCGCGTCTGCAGGTCGAAAGGCATGTCGCCGATTTCGTCGAGGAACAGCGTGCCGCCCTCGGCCTGTTCGAAACGGCCGCGGCGCATGGTCTGCGCGCCGGTGAAGGCACCGCGCTCGTGGCCGAAGAGTTCGCTCTCGAGCAGGTCTTTGGGAATGGCGGCGGTGTTGATTGCCACGAAGGGGCCGTTGGCGCGCGGCGAGTGCTTGTGCAGCGCGCGTGCCACCAGCTCTTTGCCCGAGCCCGATTCGCCGGTGATGAGCACCGTGACGTTGCTCTGCGACAGCCGGCCGATGGCGCGGAACACGTCCTGCATCGCGGGCGCCTGGCCGAGCATTTCGGGGGCGGCGACCATGCGCTCTTCGGAGACTTCTTCGCGCTGGCTTTCGTCGACGGCGCGGCGGATGAGTTCCACGGCGCGCGGCAGGTCGAAGGGCTTGGGCAGGTACTCGAAGGCGCCGCCCTGGAAGGCCGAGACCGCGCTGTCGAGGTCGGAGAAGGCGGTCATGATGATGACCGGCAGGCCGGGGTGCTTGGCCTTGATCTTGTCGAGCAGGTCGAGCCCCGAGCCGCCCGGCATGCGGATGTCGCTCACCAGGACCTGCGGGCCCTGCTGCTCGTCGCCCTCGGCCTGTTCGAGTGCGGCCAGCACTTCGCGTGTGTTCGTGAAGCTGCGCGTGGGCATGTCTTCGCGCAGCAGGGCCTTCTCGAGCACGAAGCGTATCGATTGGTCGTCATCAACTATCCAGATCGGCTTCATGCATCTCCTCTGTTGCCGGGGCTGCGCTAGGGCAGCGGAATCAATATCTTGAAATCGGTTCGGCCCGGGACGCTGTCGCACTCGATCACGCCGTGATGCTGCTGCACAAAAGTCTGTGCAAGCGTCAACCCCAGCCCGGTTCCGCCTTCCCTGCCCGAAACGAGCGGATAGAAGATGCGGTCCTTGATCGTGTCCGGCACACCCGGTCCATTGTCGATGACATGCAATTCCAGTGCCAATCGATACCACTGCTTGTTGAAGATCACTTGTCGGGCCACGCGGGTCTTGAAAGTGATCTGCGCATCGCCCGCCGCGCGGCGCTCGGCCAGGGCCTGCGCCGCGTTGTGCGCGATGTTGAGCGTGGCCTGGATGAGCTGCTCGCGGTCGCCGCGGAACTCGGGAATGGAGACGTCGAAATCGCGCTCGATGTGCAGGTCGCGCGGAAACTCCGCCAGGATGACCGAGCGCACGCGCTCGCACACCTCGTGGATGTTCACGTCGCCCACCACGTGCGGGCGCCGGTGCGGCGCCAGCAGCCGGTCGACCAGCGTCTGCAGCCGGTCGGCCTCGTGGATGATGACCTGGGTGTACTCGATGAGGTCGCGCGACTCGACCTCCATCTGCAGCAGCTGCGCCGCGCCGCGGATGCCGCCCAGCGGGTTCTTGATCTCGTGCGCGAGGTTGCGGATGAGTTCCTTGTTGGCCTGCGCCTGGTCGATGAGGCGCTCTTCGCGGTCCTGGCGCACCTGCTGCTCCAGCGGCGACATCTCGATGATGAGTTCGCCCTTCTTGTCGCCGTGCGCCAGCGTGACCTGCACGGGCATCAGCTCGTGGTTTACGCGTCGCAAGAAGGCCTCGTAGCGCAGCGTGGCGAAGTCGTTACTGCTGGCGCCGTCGAGCGCAGTGCGCAGCACCTGCGGCTCATGAAAACAGGCACCGAATTGCGAGCCCTCGAGCGTGCGCCGCGAGGTGCCCAGTGCATCCTCGAGGCCTGCGTTGGCAAACAGCACCGAGCCGTCGCTGTTGACCACCGCGATCAGTGTGGACAAGAGGTCGAAGGCGCGAAAGCGCGGAGTGGCGCCAGTCGCCTTCTTCCCGAACACCATGGTGACGCCGTTTACTGCGCTTGCGGCTTGCCGGGAAGGCGGCCGATTTCGCGGCGGATGCCGGCGATGTCGCTCTCGTTGCGCGCGAGTTCGGCCTTCATTTCAGCCACGCGGTCGAGGTACTTCTGGTAGTTGCGGCCTTCGCTGCCCTGCTTCTCGGGCTCGCCGTTGTTGAATTCCTTCTTGAGCTCGGTCTGGCGGGCTTCGGCCTTGCGCAGCTCGGCTTCGAGCACCGAGCGCGCCTCGCCGTCGCGGGCGCGTTGGTCGACGCCTTCGACGCGCGGGCTGCCCGCCGGGGCGCGTGCGGCGGATGAACCGCCCGACGACGACGCACTGCCGCCACCACCGCCACCTGATGGCTTCGTGCCCTGCACGACGGTGACGTTGCCGCCTTCCATGACCTTGCAGCCCTTTTGCTGGGCCACGGTGGCGTTGTTGGTGTACTCGTTGCCGCAACGCCAGACGCGCTCTTGCGCGAGCGCCGCCGGGGCGGTGGCGAACGAGGCGGCGGCCAGGAAAATCAGGGAGGCAGTCTTCATTGGATTCCGGGGAGGGCGCGACAAACGCGCATTTTGATGCAATTCGGGCCCTCTCACGATGGGATGTTCCGCACCAAGGAAAAAGGACGGCCGGGGCCGTCCTTTCGTTTTACTCATCAGGCTCGCTCCCTTCGCGAAACACCGAGGAACCGGCTTTGCCGGGCCTCAGGTGTTGCCCCCGGTAGGGGGTTGGCGAAGCGACACGAAGTGCGCGCAGCCTGGGGGCGAGCTTTTCTTACAGCGAGTAGTACATGTCGAATTCGACGGGGTGCGTCGCCATGCGGAAGCGCGTGACTTCCTGCATCTTGAGGTCGATGTACGCGTCGATGTACGAGTCGGTGAACACGCCACCCTTGGTCAGGAACGCACGGTCCTTGTCCAGGTTTTCCAGGGCCTGGTCCAGGCTGTGGCAGACGGTCGGGATCAGCGCGTCTTCTTCCGGCGGCAGGTGGTACAGGTCCTTGCTGGCGGCTTCGCCCGGATGGATCTTGTTTTCCACGCCGTCCAGGCCGGCCATCAGCAGCGCGGCAAAGCCCAGGTACGGGTTCATCAGCGGATCGGGGAAGCGCGCTTCGACGCGGCGGCCCTTCGGGTTGGCCACGAACGGGATGCGGATCGAGGCCGAGCGGTTCTTGGCCGAGTAGGCCAGCTTCACCGGGGCTTCGAAGCCGGGCACCAGGCGCTTGTAGCTGTTGGTGCCGGGGTTCGTGATGGCGTTCAGGGCACGGGCGTGCTTGATGATGCCGCCGATGTAGTGCAGCGCGAAGTCCGACAGGCCTGCGTAGCCGTCGCCTGCGAACAGGTTCTTGCCGTCCTTCCAGACCGACTGGTGCACGTGCATGCCGGAGCCGTTGTCGCCGACGATGGGCTTGGGCATGAAGGTGGCGGTCTTGCCGTAGGCGTGGGCCACGTTGTGGATCACGTACTTCTGCAGCTGGACCCAGTCGGCGCGCTGGACCAGCGTGCTGAACTTGGTGCCGATTTCGAGCTGGCCGGCGTTGGCCACTTCGTGGTGATGCACTTCGACCGGGATGCCCAGCGATTCGAGCACCAGGCACATTTCCGAGCGCATGTCGTGCAGGCTGTCGACCGGGGGCACGGGGAAGTAGCCGCCCTTGACCGCCGGACGGTGGCCGCTGTTGCCGTGTTCGTATTCCTTGTCGGTGTTCCACGAAGCTTCTTCGGAATCGATCTTCACGAAGCAGCCCGACATGTCGTTCTTCCAGCGCACGCCGTCGAAGACGAAGAATTCGGGTTCCGGTCCGAAGAAGGCGGTGTCGCCCAGGCCGGAAGCCTTCATGTACGCCTCGGCGCGCTTGGCGAGCGAGCGCGGGTCGCGCTCGTAGGCCTTGCCGTCGGCCGGATCGATCACGTCGCAGGTCAGGATCAGCGTCGTTTCTTCGAAGAACGGGTCGATGTTGGCGGTGTTCGGGTCGGGCATGAGCTGCATGTCCGAGGCTTCGATGCCCTTCCAACCGGCGATGGACGAACCGTCGAACGCGTGGCCCGAGGTGAATTTGTCTTCATCGAAATGCGACACGGGCACGGTGACGTGCTGTTCCTTGCCGCGGGTGTCGGTGAAGCGCAAGTCGACGAACTTGACCTCGTTTTCCTTGACGAGCTTGAGTACATCGGCGACGGTCTTTGCCATCAGTTTCTCCTGAGTTGGATGGTGGTTAGGAATACGGGAACGGAAGGATGCAGTTTCTGTGCCATTGTCACCCCGCCGGATGAGGCCCGGGTGACGGCCCAGGGGCTGCCGGAAAAGGAATTAATCACCAAACTGGTGCGATACGAATTAACGCACCAATTCGGGGCCAAGCTTCGCATCAAAGGTGTGCAAGCCTTCGATCAGCTGGCCATAGGCGGCATCGAGCCGCGCGGGGTCGCCCTTGACGCCCAGCTCGATGTGGCGCCCGTACTGAGGGTGATCCACGCTGGGGAGGCTGAACACCTTGATGCCGGCGTGGGCCTGCTCGATGGCCTGCATCAGCGGCGTGAGGGTGGCTTCCATCGCACCGAAAACGATCACGGACTTCTCGGCGATGGCGTCGCGGGTGAACAGATCGGCGTAGCGGCGGTCGAGCACCGACTCGATCATCGGCCAGGCCATGACCGGAAAGCCCGGCACGAAATGCACGTGCTCGACGCTGAACCCCGGAATCTTGTTGTACGGGTTGCGGATGATCGACGCGCCCTGCGGAAACACGCCCATGTTCAGCCGGTGGATGTTGTCGGGCCGGTCGGGCTCGTAGGGCACGCCCTGCTCCTGGGCGGTGTCCTGCATGCGCTCGCGGATCAGCACTTCGGCCTCGGGATGCAGTGCCAGCGGCACGCGCAGGGCCTGGGCGGCGCACTGGCGGGTGTGGTCGTCGGGCGTGGCGCCGATGCCGCCGGTCGAGAACACGATGTCGCCCGACGCAAAGGCGCGCATCAGGGCCGCGGTGATCCGCGTGGGCTCGTCGCCCACGTACTCGGCCCAGCCCAGCTGCAGGCCGCGCGCGGCCAGCAGCTCGATGACCTTGGCCATGTGCTTGTCGGCCCGCTTGCCGGAAAGGATCTCGTCGCCGACGACGATGAGACCGAATGCGCGTGTCATGGTGAACCCCATTGAGAAAGAGCGGCCTTGTTGGCCTCGGTGGCTTCGGCCGCCTCGAGCGTCTGCTGCGCGTCGCCGCTGCCGGTCGCGGGCTGCAGCGCCGCGCGCTGGGCGCGCAGTTGGGCCAGCGCGTCCAGGCAGTAGTGGGCGAACCAGAGCGCCGAGAAAGCAAAGACCAGCGTGTAGATCCAGATGGCGATCGGCACCAGCACGAAGAAGGCGGCAGCGAACAGCAGGCCCGAGGCCCAGACGATGCTCGGCGCGGCGCCCAGGTAGCCGCACAGCACGCCGATGCACAGCAACGGCAGCCGGTGGGCGCGCAGCAGCGCGGCGCGTTCTTCAGGGCTGGCGTGCTCGGCCAGCGCGTCGAAGCTCATCACCCGGTAGGTCAGCCAGCCCCAGATCAGCGGCGGCAGGATCAGCACCAGCGGCGGAATGAGCCACAGCGGCATCGACACCACCAAGGCGATCAGCGCCAGCACGGTGGCGGCGAGCGAGCGCATCACGCTGCCGAAGAAGGAGGCGCCCTTCTTCTGCTCAAGCGTCGGAAAGCGCCGTTCGGCCACGAGCTTGGTGAGCGCCGGCGCCATGAAGCCGGCCACGATCAGCAGCGACAGCACCACGATCAGCGGCGTGACGCCGAACACCACCACCAGCGGCGCCAGCGCGGCCGTCACATCGCTCGAGAACAGGCGCCCGATCCAGGCCCAGAAGCTGGACAGCAACGGCCAGGCGTCGAGGGCTTCGCGCGTCCAGGCGACGGCAGCGTCCCAGTAGAAGTAACCGAGCCCCGCGGCCAGCAGCACCATGAGCGCCAACGGCAGGAGCGACAGCAAGATCACGCGCGGGAGCATGCAATAGGCGACCGCGCGCCAGAAGGAGTCGAGGAGCAGGCGCATGAGGTTCGAGGATAACGTAAGGCTTCTGCGCCCTGGCCGTGCCTCGCAGCGCGCTCAGGCGCGGCCGAACAACCGCTTCAGCCCCAGCCACTGCTGCGACCAGAAGCCCTGGCCGTAGTCGCGCGGCCGGCCGTCGACGCCGGGCTCGACCTGGTCGCGAATGCCCGTCGGGTCGTAGCGGTTCTCGAAGTTGGCGGTGCGAAAGAGCATGTCCCACCAGGGCAGCAGCACGCCGAAGTTGTGGCCGCCCAGCGTGCTCTTGCCGTGCGACTCGTGGCCCAGCCCGATGCTGTGGTGCAGCCGGTGAAAGCGCGGGCTGACCCACAGCCGCTCGCCGATGACCCCGAAGCTCAGCCGCAGGTTGGCATGCTGCAGGCTCTCGCTGAGCTGGGTGAAGGCCACGACGGCGATGAACTGGCCCGGCGCCACGCCGATCAGCTGCGCCACGATGACGATGAGCGTGTCGTGGATCACGTCGTCGAGCAGGTGGTTGCGGTCGTCGCTCCACATCGTCATCTGGCGCTGCGAGTGGTGCAGCGAATGCAGGCTCCACCACGCGTTGAAGTGATGCTGGCCGCGGTGAATCCAGTAGCCGACAAAGTCGAGCACCACGAGGTAGATGGCAAAGGCCACCCACGGCACGTCGGTCACGCCGGGCCAGACCTCGTCCAGGTGGAAGGTGCCCCACCCCGCCATGCGCAGGCTGCCGAGCAGGTCGTCGAACAGCGGCTGCAGCGTGAAGAACAGCGCCAGCCGGAACAGGCCCAGCCGGTGGATCAGCGTGTAGAGCACGTCGATGCGGATCGCGCGGCGGTCGGTCACGGGTTCGACCGCGCGCCAGCGCTGCAGCGGGCCGATCACGGCCAGCAGCACCAGGATCTGGACCACGCCGACCAGCAGCCAACCGGTGGCGTCGAAGGCGTCTTCGGCCCAGCCGCCCAGGCCGATGGCATACACCAGCGGCTGCACGGCGGCCTCGAAGAGCCAGCCCTGCATGGCGGAAAAAAAGTCGGTCAACCAATCGATCACGGCGAAAACTCAGGATTCAAGGGTGGGAGGCGATCCAGGCGCGGTAGTCCGGGTGCTGGCGCAGCGTGCGAAAGCAGAAGCCCTTGGCCTTCAGTCCGACGATCAGCGGCTCCAGGTTGGCGGGCGCCCACGGGTCCTGGCGCGACCAGATGCCCAGGTGCGCCAGCAGGATGTCGCCGGGGCGGATGCCCGCAAGCGCCTGCGTCAGCAGCTTGGGGTTGCTGAACGTTTCGCTCGGCAGCTCGTCGCCCAGGAAGCCGGCGGGCGACCAGCCCACGTGCGCGTAGCCGCAGTCCCTGGCGGCTGCCAGCAGCGCGGGCGAGGTCTTGCCGCCCGGTGCGCGGTACAGCGGCAACGGCTTCTTGCCGGTGATGGCGGCCAGCCGGTCGGACGACTTGCGGATGTCGGCGCAGTACTGGGCCGCGCTCCAGACTGACTCTTTCCCGGTCTGCGGGCCGGCCGACGGCTTGATGCGAAAGCTGGGCGGCGTGCCCTTCACGTCGCCGCGCCAGTAGGCGTGGTCGTAGGTGTGCGAGCCGAACTCGTGGCCCTCGGCCGCCCTCGCCTTCCACCACGGCGCCCAGTGGTCGTCCAGGCTGTCGCCATCGGTCTGCGTGCGCTCGGCGGCGGCAAAGAAGGTGACGCGCACGTCCTGGCGCTTGAGCACGTCGGCCACCAGCGGGGCGACGCCCATGTGGCCGGTGTCCAGCGTCAGGTAGACGGGCTTGTCGCAGGCGGCCTCTTGTGCTCCGGCCGCCGGCATGGTGGCGCAGGCTAGCGCCGCGACAGCCAAGGCGACGCCCGCGGCGCGCACCCGCTCAGGTCCGCTTTGCATGGTCCAGCGTCCAGACGCCGTGCGGCGAGCGGCCGACGTTGACCTGCCGCACGACCTTCTGGCTCGCCAGGTCGACCACCGTGAGCTTCTTGGCCCAGCGCGAGGTCACGTACAGCGTCTTGCCGTCGGCCGACACGTCCATGCAGTCGGGGCCGCCCGGCACGTTGTAGGTGGCGACGACCTTCAGCGTGGTCAGGTCGATGCGGCTGATGCTGTTGGCCACCCGGTTGCTCACGAACACGGTCTTGCCGTCGCCGGCCGAGCGGAAAGCGTGGGCGCCCTTGCCGGTGGGGATCTTGCCGACCAGCTTGGGCTGCGCGCCGGCCACGTCGAACACCTGCACGCCATCGCTGCCGGTGAGGCCCACCAGCAGCGTCTTGTCGTTGTGGGCGCCGAAGATGTCGGCCGGCATCGCGCCGGTGGCCATGCGCCAGCGGACGGTCTGCGTCGGCAGGTCGACGGCAATGAGCTCGTCGCTGTCCTGCATGGTGACGTAGGCCACGGTGCTGGTGTTGTCGATCCAGATGTGGCTGGGCGTCTTGCCGGTGGCGATGCGCTTGGCCAGCTTCAGGTCCTTGCCGTCCCAGCGGTACACGTCGACGTGGTTCAGGCGGTTGGCCGCCGTGACAAACCACTTCATGTCGCGCGAGAACTGCAGCTGGTACGGATCGATGATCCCGTACACCACGCGCTGCACTTCGGCCGTGCGCGGGTCCAGGAAGGTGAGCGAGTCGCCCGCCGAATTGGCCACGATGACCGACTTCTCGTCGGGCGTCATGTAGATGTGGTGCGGCTCCTTGCCGGTGGGAATGCGCTGCTTCTCGGTCCAGTCGACCGGGTTGATCACGCTCACGCTGGCGTCCAGCGAATTGAGCACAAAAACCGGTGGGGGGGCCGGCGGCGCCGCCGCGGCGGGGAGGGTCACCAGGGCTGTCAGGCAGGAGAAAAGGAAGGCCGCAATGCGGCCGTTCGGGCAGGCAGGAAGTCGCAAGGGAAGGTTCCGGGAGAGAGTTAACAATCTTAACGGTCGAACCCGACGAACAGCTGACCGCCGGCACCCTCTCCCCCGCTGTCGGGCCCGGCGCCTTGACCTATGTCAAGCGGCGGCCCGGGGCACCGGCGCCCGCAGCTGGGCCACCTGCTCGGCCGTGAGCCAGCGCCATTGGCCCGGCGCCAGGTCCTCCGGCAGCGCCAGACCGCCGATGCGCGAGCGGTGCAGCCCTTCGACCCGGTTGCCGACCGCCGCCAGCATGCGCTTGACCTGGTGGTACTTGCCCTCGGTGAGCGTGAGCCGCAGGTGCAGCGGGCTGTCCGATTCGCAGGCGGCCGCGCGCACGGGCTTCGGGTCGTCGTCGAGCACCACGCCGGCCAGCAGCTTGGCGATCTGCGACTCGTCGATCGGGTGCTTCGCCGTCACCTCGTAGACCTTGGGCACGTGGTGCTTGGGCGAGCCCATCTTGTGGATGAACTGGCCGTCGTCGGTCAGCAGCAGCAGGCCGGTCGTGTCCTGGTCGAGCCGGCCGATGGCCTGCACGCCCTGCACGGCGCCCTTGTTGGGCCGCAGCCGCAGCGGCGACGGCAGCAGCGTGTAGATGCTCGGGTAGGTCGAGGGCTTCTGCGAGCACTCGGTGCCGGCCGGCTTGTGCAGCATCAGGTAGGCCTTGTCGTGGTACGCCCACTCGGTGCCTTGCACGGTGAACAGCAGGCCATCGGGGTCGAGGTCGGCAAAGGGGTCGGGCACGGCCGCGCCGGCAATGCTCACGTGGCCTTGCTGGACCAGGCCCGCGCACACGCGGCGGGTGCCGAAGCCCTGGGTATAGAGGATGTCTTGCAGGTGCATGAAAAATGAAAAAAGCGGCCGTGCCGACAGGGGCACGACCGCCTTCAAGTGTGCCGCAGGTTCAGTAGCCTGCCGCGAGGCCCGTGTTGCGACGGGGGTCGTTGGCGCCGTAGAAGCGATTCGCGCCCACCGGC
The DNA here is from genome assembly GCF_033802765.1 of Variovorax sp. EBFNA2. NCBI lineage: Bacteria > Pseudomonadati > Pseudomonadota > Betaproteobacteria > Burkholderiales > Comamonadaceae > Variovorax > Variovorax sp. EBFNA2. The sequence continues at coordinate 2,082,608 of NZ_CP138496.1, read as the reverse complement.
TTGCCGCCCAGCGAGGGCGCGCCGACGATGATCGCCGCCAGGTGGTTGGCCGGCTGCGGCACGCCCAGGTTGTGGCCCATGTCGGTCAGGATCTTGCGGGTGTCGGGGCTGATCGCGAAGGTCTCGACGTTGGTCACGTCGGGCAGCCACTGCTGGTGGAAGCGCGGCGCATCGACGGCTTCCTGCACGTTCATGCCGTAGTCGACCACGTTCAGGATGGTGTGCAGCACGGCCGTGATGATGCGGCTGCCGCCGGGCGTGCCGACCACGAACACCGGCTTGCCGTCCTTCGACACGATGGTCGGGCTCATCGAGCTCAGCGGACGCTTGCCCGGCTCGATCTTGTTGGCCTCGCCCTGCACCAGGCCGTAGAGATTGGGCACGCCGACCTTCGAGGTGAAGTCGTCCATCTCGTTGTTCAGCAGCACGCCGGTCTTGTCGGCCGTGACCTTGGCGCCGAACCAGTCGTTCAGCGTGTAGGTCACCGACACCGCATTGCCCCACTTGTCGGTGATCGAGTAGTGCGTGGTGTTGCTGCCTTCATGCGGCGCCACGCCGGGCTTGATGTCCTTGGACACGCCGGCCTTCTTGGGGTCGATGGCGGCGCGGATCTTCGCGGCGTAGCCCTTGTCGAGCAGGCGGTCGAGCGGGTTCTTCACGAAGTCGGGGTCGCCCAGGTAGCTGTTGCGGTCCACGTAGGCGTGGCGCATGGCTTCGATCTGGTAGTGCACCGACTCGGCCGAGCGGAAGCCCAGGTCCTTCAGCGGATAGCCCTCGAGGATGTTGAGCATCTCGCAGATGATCACGCCGCCCGAGCTCGGCGGCGGCGCCGACACCACGCGGTAGCCGCGGTAGTCGCACTCGACCGGCGCGAGTTCGCGCGTCTTGTACTGGTCGAGGTCGGCCTGCGTGATGATGCCCTTGCCGGCCTGGCTCGACGCCACGATGGCCTTGCCGACCCAGCCCTTGTAGAAGCCGTCGGTGCCCTTGGCACTGATTTCCTTCAGCGTCTTCGCCAGGTCTTTCTGCACCAGCTTCTGGCCGACCGCGAAGGGCTCGCCCTTGTTCAGGAAGATCGCACCGGAGACCGGGTCTTTCTTGAAGTCGTTGGTGGCCGTGAGCAGCATGTCGATGGCGCCCTGCTCCAGCGCGAAGCCCTTGTCGGCCAGCTGGACCGACGGGGCGATGAGGTCGGCGCGCTTCATCGTGCCGTACTTCTCGCGCGCGTATTCCATGCCCGACACCGAGCCCGGCACGCCCACGGCGAGGTGGCCGTTGGTGCTCAGGCCCTTGACGACGTTGCCGTCCTTGTCGAGGTACATGTTGGCCGTGGCAGCCAGCGGGGCCTTCTCGCGGAAGTCGAGAAAGGTCTTGCGCCCATCGGCCAGCTGCACGGTCATGAAGCCGCCGCCGCCGAGGTTGCCGGCGGCCGGATACACCACCGCCAGCGCATAGCCCACGGCCACGGCCGCATCGACCGCATTGCCGCCGCGCTTGAGCACATCGACGCCGACCTTGCTGGCCAGGTGCTGCGCGCTCACGACCATGCCGTGCTCGGCCGCGACCGGCGCCTGCGACGCGGCCTGCGCGCCGCCGGCCGCCGCCAGGGTGAGCGCGGCCGCGACGGCCGCGCGCAAGGTGGGGGTCCACTTGAAGTGCTGCATGGAAAAGTCTCCTCTGTGCGTTGGATGAAGAATGAGGGAGGGGCGAAGGGTGTGTGCCGTCAGGCCGTGAGCAGCGCCTTGCGCCGCAGGCTCTGCAGCGCCTGCGCGACCTGCTCCTGCGAAAAATCGTGAAGCGCCGACGGGTCGGTCAGCGGCTGGTCGTCCTTGAGGAAGCGCAGGCGTCCGGCGCGCACTTCGTCGAGCAGGAAAGCGGCCAGCACTTCGTGCGTGTGCGCCCCGTCCAGCAGCGGCAGCAGGCTGCGCTCAAGCACCGAGAGCGACACCGGCTCGTGCCACTGGTTGCAGACGACGGCCGTCGCTTGCGACGCGGGCACGCCGGCCACCGCGCGGCGCACCGGTGCCAGCACCTGCGGCAGCGCGGACACCGACGAAACCGCCGACACCGGCGTGCGCCGGATGCGCAGCGCGCCAAGAATCAGCAGCTCCTCGAGCATGGCCAGCACGATGGGCTCGACGGCCGCGCGCGGCTCGCCGGTGAGCGTCACCACGGCGGCCAGCAGCGCCTCGGTCGACATCGAACACGGATAGCTCGCATCGAGCGCCTGCGCCACCGCCTTGTGCGCCGGCAGCCGCAAGGTGACCTTCAGGTCGCGCAGCGCGGTGCAGGGCTGTTCGCGGGCGTCCATGGTGAGTGCATCACCACCGTCCACGCGGAAGAGGCCGGCGAATTCCAGCGCGCGCAGGCGGGGAACCTCGAGGCGGTAGCGGATGTTCGCGGCGTTGCCCTGCTTCACCAGCAGCGTCTGGCGGAAGGTGCGGTTGACCAGGAAGTCGAGGTACTGCTCCATCATCACCTGGCTGCCGCCGCATTCGCGCAGCAGCGGGTCGCGCACCTTCTCGCCGTAGTTCTGCACGAACATCGTCGAGGGCTCGGCGTCGCACAGGTAGGCCAGCCCGCGGGATTCGGCACGCGCGACGAACTCCTTGAAATAGCAGGGCTCGTTGCAGGGCTCCAGGAACTCGTGCAGCAGGTAGTAGTTGCCGGAATTGCGAACGATCGGCATCGTCTCTTCGAGCGTCTTCTTGAGCACGCTGTCGGGCCGTGCCGACTGCTCCAGAAACTCGAGCATGCCGCGCGCGTACGAGAGCTTTTCTTCGGGCGTGTCGCGCGGGCCGCCGCGCAGGATCATCGCGTCGCGCACGATCTCGCGCGCCTTCCAGCCCGGGTAGACGTTGTAGCTCACGTACACCACGCCATTGGGCGCGAGGTTCTCGGCGCACACGCGCAGGATGGCGTCCTGCACCGGCCCCGGCACCCAGCTGTAGACGCCGTGGCAGACGATGTAGTCGAAGAGGCCGAACGAGGCGTCGATGTCGGCGATGTTGAAGGTCTTGAGCTCGATGTTCGACAGCCCCGCGTGGTCGAGCGCCGCGGCGCCCTGGGCCACCTGCACGCGCGACAGGTCGACGCCCACCGCGCGCGCCTCGGGGTGGCGCACCGCGAATGGAATCAGGTTGCCGCCGGCGGCGCAGCCCAGTTCCAGCACGCGCGCCTTCTGGGGCGGCGGCGCATCAAGGCCGAACAGGAAGGCCAGGGCTTCCAGGTGCTCCACGGCCGACTGGGGGAACGGGTGCGAGTCGTAGGGCACCGCATCGTAGTAACTGGTGAGCGTGGAAGTCAGAGAGTCCGGCACGAACGTCCTTTGGGGAGCGGAAGGGGCTGCAGAAGTGCTCGCAGACTATAGCCCCGCGCCCCGGCAAAAAGAAGCCGGCGCCCCTCGACACGCCCGCCCCTCGACACCGACCCGTGCGCCCACGCGACCTCTTTAGAATGGCCCGATGAACTGGCGCATCACTCTGTTTCCCCTCGCTTTGGTCATTGCCGGCTGCTCGTCGCCGCCCAACCAGATCGTTCCCTTCCGCGACGGTGTGCTGCGCGCCATGACCTACACCCAGGCCTCGGACTACTGCAGCGCCAAGGGGCAAGACCCCAAGTGGCTGGGCAAGGCCCCCGCCGAATCCGGCGTGCTGTTCCAGTGCCAGTGAGCCGCTGAAGCCGGAGGGCCGAAGCCGGCCCCCGCGACTCTTTTTCCTCAGCTCTTGCGGGTGCGTTTCGTCTGCCCGCCGCCTGCCGGGCCGCTGGCCGCCGACTGACGGGAACGGTCAGGCTCCGCCGGTTGCGAAATCTGCCCCAGCCGTTCGCCGGTTTCGGACGTGTCGCCCTTCGCGGCCGCATCCCCCAGCGTCAGCACGCCGACGAGGCGCCGCTCGCGGTCCACCACCGGCAGGCGGCGGATCTGCAGTTCGCCCATCGTGCGCAAGGCTTCCTCCACGGACACATCGTCGAAACACCAACGCACCTGCCCGCTCATGATGGCGTCGAGGTGGGTGGTTTCCGGCGGCAGCTTCTGCGCCACACCGCGCACGGCGATGTCGCGGTCGGTGACGACGCCCACGAGCCGCTCGCCGTCGCACACGGGCAGCACGCCCACATCGAGTTCTTCCATCGCCTGGGCGGCGTCGCACAGCGTGTCGGTGGGCGCGGCGGTGCGTACGCCGCGCGTCATGAGTTCGTTGACCTGGGTCATGGTGGCTCCTTGGTGGTGTGCGTCGGCCTCGCAGGCGACCACCCGCGATGGAAAAACCGGCGCAACGTCAAACCACCGTAGCCCCACGTCGCAGGGGCGGTGTCAGGGCATGAACGGCATTGGCGTGGGAATCGGCTGGCGTGCGCCTGCGGCTCAGGCGTCGATGTCGATGAGGGCCAGGCCGCTTTCGCGGTCGCAGGTCTTGCGCAGGTAGCCCGGCGATTCGACCAGCAGCACCTCGAGCGTGGGCTGCACGGTGGCCTGCAGCACATGGCCGCCGATCGTGCTGCCGTCGCGCCGGCCCAGCACGGCGTGCGCATGCACCGTGGGCTGGTCGCCATCGAGCGCGACGTCGCCGTTGAGGGACAGCACCTCGACCTGCTCCCCGACGGGAATGCGCTCGTATTCCTTGCGCTCCCAGTCGAAGTACCCCAGCACCGCCCCGCGCAGCGCACCGATCGCGCTGAAGCGGCTGGCCGACAGCCCGTGCGTCTTCGCAAACTCTTCCAGCAGGGGCATGACTTCGTCGCCCGTCTCGAACACCAGGGCGATGGTGCGCTCGGGGCCGGCGTTGAGGATCTTGGATTTCATGGCGGGGCGGGTCCTTTCGATCGTCGCGTCAGCGCGGGGAGTTCTGCTTGCAGTCCTCGGCGGTGCCCCGGCAGTCGTCCTGGCGCGAGGGCGCACCGGGATCGTCCGCACGCGGCTTGGTGCTGTCCTTGTCTTCGCCGGCGGGCTTGGGGTCGGCCGGCGGCTTCTTCACCAGGCCTGGGTCGCGGTCGGGCGGCGCGGGCTTCACCAGCCGCGGATTGCCATGGGCAGGCGGCTTCACGAGGAACTCGGAGTCGGGCTGTGCTTCAGGCCGAACCGGTGGGGGCGGCGGCTTGTCGGCCGGCTGCGCGGCAACCGGAGCGGCGATCAGCACCGCAAGAACCCCGAGGGCGAGGCGTGAAGTCACTGTGGATTTCGTTGAATTGCGCATGGCGTTCACCCATGCGCCGAAGGTTTCACCGGCGCGGTCCGGGCGGTGTAGGCCTCCTTCGCCAATGGCCGCAAGTCAGCGACCCCGTGCCCGGGCATTCCGTCAGGCGAACATGACATCGTCCGACAGGACGCAGGCCGCTGCCGCGCGCCAATCGGGCGATCGATCCGACCGACGGAGCACCACCCATGTCCACACGAACCGCCGACCACGCCGCCACCGACAAAACCGCCACGCTGTACCGCATGGTCATGCCCGGGCACATCTGCCCCTTCGGCCTGAAGGCGCGCTTCCTGCTGCGGCGCAAGGGCTACGCGGTCGACGACCGGTGGCTGAAAACGCGCGAGCAGACCGACGCCTTCAAGGCCGAGCAGCAGGTGAAGACCACGCCGCAGGCCTTCATCGACGGGCGCCGCATCGGCGGCTACGACGACCTGCGCCGCCACTTCGGCCTGGCGGTGCGCGAACCCGGCGAGACCTCGTACCGGCCGGTGATCGCGGTGTTCGCCGTGGCGCTGCTCATGGCCGGCGCGAGCCTGCTGGCGGCGGGCCAGTCGCTCGCAAGTCCGCAGCTGCTGTCGTCGTTCATCGCCTTCGCGATGTGCATCCTGGCGCTGCTCAAGCTGCAGGACGTGGAGAGCTTCTCGACCATGTTCCTCAACTACGACCTGCTGGCGCGGCGCTTCGTGCTCTACGCCTACGTCTACCCCTTCGCAGAGCTGCTGGCCGGCGTGCTGATGGTGGCGGGCCGGCTGCACGCGGTGGCGATTCCGGTGGCGCTTTTCATCGGCAGCGTGGGCGCGGTGTCGGTGCTCAAGGCCGTGTACGTCGACCGGCGAGAGCTCAAGTGCGCCTGCGTCGGCGGGAGCAGCAACGTGCCGCTGGGCTTCGTGTCGCTGACCGAGAACCTGATGATGGTGGCGATGGCGCTGTGGATGCTCGCCGGCACCGCCGGCGCATGACCGGCCGACGCCACCCTAGGCCCGGTCCCAGCCCCCGCCGAGCGCCTTGTACAGGTTCACGGAATTCACCGCCGCCTTCAGCTGCAGTTCGATGAGCTGCTGCTGCCCGGTGTACAGCTCGCGCTGCGCATCCTGGCTCGAGAAGTAGTCTTCCATGCCGCTGCGATAACGCGTGCGCGAGATGCCGGCCACCTTCTCGAGCACCTGCACGCGCGCCTGCTGCGCCTCCAGCTGCGGCTGCAGGTGGTCGCCGGCGATCAGCGCGTGGGCCACCTCGCGAAAGGCCACCTGCGCCGCGGATTCGTACCCGGCCATCGCGGCGGCCAGCCGCTCCTGGTTGGCGCTGACGTTGGCGGACCGGCGCCCCCAGTCGAAGATCGGCAGCGACACGCCCAGCACGCCGGCCCAGCTGCTGTTGCCGCTGGCGAGCAAGGTCGACAGCTCCTTGCTGACACCGCCGGCCAGCGCCGTGAGCGAGATGGTCGGCAGCATCGCGGCCTTGGCCGCGCCCACGCCCGCGTTGGCGGCCTCGACGCGCGCGTACGCCGCCAGCAGGTCGGGCCGGCGCTGCAGCAGGCTCGACGGCAGCCCGGCCGCGACCGGCGCCGTGGAGCGCTCGGGCCAGGGCCGCGCGGTGCCCGTCTCGGGCGGCACGGCGCGCCCGACCAGCACGTTGAGCCACTGCAGGTCCTGCGCGACACGCATGCGGTATTCCTCCTGCCGCACGCGCGCGTTCTGCAGCAGCGACTGCACGCGGTACACGTCGAGCTGCGCGGCGCCGCCGACGGCGCGGGCGCGCCCGATCATGTCGGCGTTGGCGTTCAGCGCGGTCTCGTTGGCCATGGCCAGCGCGAGCAAGGCGCGGTCGGCGCGCAGCGTGAGGTAGGCATTCGACACCTCGCCCACCAGGTTCATGCGCGCGGCGGCATGGTCCTTGTCGCCGGCCTCGGCGAGCGCACCGCTTTGCTGCGCGGTGCTCTGCTGGCGGCCGAAGAAGTCCAGCTCGTACGACATCACGCCCGCCTGGATGTCGAAGCTGTTCGACACGCGCCCGTCCGACGGCAGGTTGCCGACCGGGCTGAGCGAGCCCTGGGTCGTGGTCTGCGCCCGCTGGCCGTGCGCCGACAGGCCCACCTGCGGGAACAGCGAGGCACGGCTGCCGGCATAGGTGGCGCGCGCCTCGCGCGCCTTCGCGGCATAGACGCGCAGGTCGCGGTTGTTGTCGAGCGCCGTGGCGATCAGGCCGCGCAGTTCCTCGTCCTGCACGAAGCTGCGCCAGTCCGCCGGCTGCGCGTCCGGCGCCGTGGCGCCGGCCGGCCATTGCGAGGGCACCGCGAGGTCGGGCTCCTTCATCGGCGGCGTGAGGTTGCATCCGGTCGTCACCAGCAGGATGCACACGGCCAGCACCGCGAGCAGCAGCCGCAGCGACAGCCGCGCGAAGCCCGCGCCCGGCGCGCGCATACCCGCGCTCGCGAACAACGCCGAAGCGGCCTGCCAGGGCCGCACCTGCACCGCCACGTGGCTCGGCGGCACGTTGAAGACGTGGCGCACGAGGTGTTCGCGCTGCGCCTCGGTGGCAGCAAACTTCAACTCGGCCCCCGCCCTGCCGCGCGCGGCGAGGTGGGCCGACAGCCAGCCGATCGGCTCGACATGCACCTCCAGCGGCTGACCGACGCGCAGGCGCTTCAGCAGGCCCCGGCCTTCGAGCAATGCGCCGTCGGTCGCGATGTTGACGAAGCGCGACTCGCCCTCGCCCGCGGCCGTGCGCACCCGTGTCAGCGCGCGCCACGGAAAGCGCTCTTCCTGCTGCGGGCGCGGCAGGTCGACGCAGGCCATGAGCGCGCCCAGGCACAGCACCAGCGCGATGCCGGTCCACACGAGGTTGAGCTGGTCGCCGGGCGTGAGCGCCGCGCCGCTCAGGGCCGCCATCGCAGCCGCGCCCTGCAGCGCCACGAGCAGGCCGCCGAAGACGGCCACCAGCTTCCAGTGCACCACCGTGCGCGAACGGTCGAGTCCCTTGGCCGTCACCTTGAACGGATGGCCGAAGGGCTTGAGCATCGCGCGGGCCAGCGTGCTGCTCACGGCCATTGCCGCCACCAGCTGGCTCACCTCGCTGAACACGGGCAAGCAGCGCCGCTGGCTGATCCAGTAGCTGTAGGCCCAGAACATCATGAGCGTCGGCAGGCCGTAGGCCGCAAAGGCCTGCGGCGTGGCGTGGAAGGCCGACACGCCGGCATACCAGTACAGCGCCGGCGCCAGCAAGACGAGCACCATGAACGGCTTGCCCAGCCAATGCAGCAGCCCGTGCAGGAAGTGCAGCCGCGCCGGCAGGCTGTAGCCCCGGCCGAGCAAGGGCCCGTCGGGCAGCAGCGCAAGCTGCACGGTGCCCAGGCACCAGCGGCTGCGCTGGTTGATGTAGTCGATGATGCTCTCGGCCGACAACCCGTTCGACAGCCGCTCGCCCAGCCAGCGCGTGATGCGGCCCTGGCGCAGCAGCAGGTAGGTGGTGTGGATGTCCTCGCACACGCTGCCGACCGGGAACCCGCCCGCGTCGGTGATCGCGTCGCGCCGCACGATGAACGAGGTGCCCACGCAGAAGGCCGAATCGACCGCGTCCTTGGCGGGCTGCAGCACGTCGAAGAACACGCGCTGCTCGTCGACCCAGCTGTCGGTGGCGCGCAGGTTGTGCTGGATGGGGTCGGCGTTGTAATAGAACTGCGGCGTCTGCACCAGCCCCACGCGCTTGTCCTCGAACAGGCCCAGCATGCGGTAGACGATCTGCCGCTGCGGCGCGAAGTCGGCGTCGAGCACGAGGATGAACGGCGCGTCGGTCACGCCCGCGGACAGGCGCAGGCCGTTGTTGAGGTTGCCGGCCTTGGCGTGGCTGTTGTCGGGCCGCCGTGCGTAGTGCACGCCGCGGCGCTCGCAGTAGTCGCGCAGCCAGTCGCGCCGCGTGTCGTCGAGCACCCAGACGTTCAGCCGCGGGTAGTCGATGGCCTGCGCGGCGATGATGGTTTTCTCGAGCACGGCCAGCTCTTCGTTGTAGGTGCAGATGAAGACGTCGACCGCCGGCACATCGTCACCGCGAGCGCGCAGCGCGGCCTCGCCCCGGTCGGCCTGCGCGCGGTTGTCGCGGCGCCGCATGAGCATGTGGATCGACATCAGCGTGTAGACGATGGCCGTGAGCTCGAAGCCCAGGAACACCCAGGCGAACAGGGTTTCGAAACCCAGGTCCGACGGCGGCATGGTGGCGACGATGCGCCAGACGGCGTAGCGCATCAGCAGCAGCGCCGTCAGCGCGCCGAACAGCACGCGGTGGGTGATGCGGTCCACCCTGGCCCAGGTCATGAGGAGCAAGGCAAGCCCCCCGACCAGTGCGTTGAGCTGGAATTCCGGAGTGGCGATCAGGCTGGACATGATGGAACGGCTCCCGAGGCAAGGGTCTTGCCGGTGAAAGGGTTGAAGCCCGTGGCGGCCAGGGCGATCCAGGCGGTCGCGCCCAGGTGGGGCCAGCGGTAGTAGAAAAAATCGGCCCCCGTCGAATCGGGGCCAATGGCCAGGCCGGTGGAAATGCGCGCGCCCGGCGTGGCGTAGTACAGGCCGTTGCCGGCGCGCTGCGCGGCGAGCAGCTGCCACAGCGCCTCGGGCGCCGTGCCCTTGCGCGCCACCAGTGTGGCGGCGGCCTGTGCGCTGCCTTCGGTCCAGATGCCGTCGGGCTCGCGCGAGAAACCGTAGCCCGCGCCGGAGCGGTGGTGCTTCTCCACCCAGTCGAGGCTGCGCACCCAGGCGCACGAGCCCTCGGGCGCCGCGAGCACCGGCCACAGCTGCGCGTCGAGGCCGGAACCTTCGGTGGAGACGGTCGCGCCGTCCTCCTTGGTGCCGATGTGAAAACGCTGCTCCGACGGGTTCCACATGCGGCGCACGAAATCGAGCGCGGTGCGCGCCTGTCTCTGCTCCGCCGCGTCGGGCTGGCCCTCGGCGCGCGCGGCCCGTGCCGCCCACGCCGCGGCCATCGCGATGTCCAGGTTGTGCTCGGTCGACTTCCAGGTCTGCGCACGCTGGGCGTTGTCCCATCCATGGCGCCCACCGTTGTAGCCGTCGGGTCCGTTCTTGGCGCGCGTGTTCTGCTCGGTCCAGGCCAGCAGCCGGCGCGCGGTCGCCAGGTAGGCGGGTGTCGGTTCGGCCTGGTGCAGGTTCAGCAGCAGCAGCGCCGCCCAGGCCACGTTGCCGGTGGCGGTGCTGACCTGGTACGCGTCGGCGATCCACTGCTTGCGCCCGGCGTCCCAGCGGCCCGGCAGCGCGGGCTTTTCTTCAGTGACCGGCCCGGCGCGGTAGGCGTTGCGCACGCGCCCGTCGGGCATCGACTGGTCGTGCGCCACGGCCCGCACCACGGCATCGCCGATGCGCCGTGCGGCAGCGCGGTCGCCGCACGCCAGCAGCGCGATGCCGGCCAGCGCGTTGTCGTAGGTGAAGGCAGCGCCCGCCAGCGCGGGTTCGAACGGCGGCTCGCCGGGCGCACCCGTCGTGCGGTAGCTGGTCAGGAACAGCGGCCCCGACGCCGCGCCGCCCTGGTCGTGCGCGACGGCGCGTCGCAGCCCGTCGCAGCTGTCGCGCGCAAGGGCCTGCTGCGTGGCGCCGGGCGAAGGCGCAGCGACAACCGCAGCGCCGACCAGCGCGATCGATGCAGCGGCGCAGCGCGCCCCTGTGGCGAGCGAAAGACGAATCGGCATGGCGTTCTCACCTGCTGTGCGCTCAGGCCTTGGCAAGGCTGGCGGAGACCACCTTGCCCGGCACGCACAAGGTCTGTCGGCTGCCGTCCGCGGACTGCGGCGGCTCGGCCGCCTCGATGCGCGCCACGGCATAGATCGAGCCCTGCTCCGCAAAGGGGAAGGGCACGCTGTAGGTGCTCTGCAGCGCATCGGAGGCCACGGGCAGCAACTGCTCGACGCGCGCCGGCACCGCGACGTTCTCCGCCACCTTCACATCGAGCATGGAGCCGACGCTCAGGCGCTTGGCCAGCCGCGCGGGAAACACGGCGATGACGCCGATGCGGCTGCAGTCGGTCACGCGCACCAGCGACGCACCCGCCGTGACATACGCGCCTTCGGGCGTCAGCACGGTGTGCACCATGCCGGGCTGGGTGGCTTTCACTTCGTAGGCGGCGAGCTTTTCGACGCGGCGACGCTCTTCTTCCTCGAGCTGCGAGATCTCCTTGAGCTGCTTGAAGATCGCGGTGCCGTCCTGGCGCGCGCGGTCGGTGCTGTTTCGCAGCGCTTCGCGCCGGCTCGCGAGCGTCTGGAACAGGCTGTTGCCCCCGGTGCCCACGAAGGCGCCCTGCCCCGCGCTCGCCACGGTCTGCGCCTGCCCCGCGAAGGCCTGCTCGGCCACCGCCGCAGCGGCACGGGCGGTGCTCAGCTGCGCCTCGGACGCGTTCATCACCTGTTCGCTGATGGCGCCTTCTTTCAGCAGCGCCTCGTTGGTGCGCACCTTGTTCTCCTGCTCGGCGACCATGCTGTGCGCCACGTCGCGCTGGCGCTGCGCGATCTCCCAGGCGTCCCAGGTCTGCGCCAGCGAAGCCTGACGCGTCACCTGCGCCTGCTGGCCGATGGAGCGCATCTCCTGGCTGTCGGACTTGTACTGGTTGCCCAGCTGCGCCATCTGGCTCTGCAGGCCGAGGCGCTGCGTGGTCAGCGTGGTGAGGATCTCCTGGCTGACCGTCGGGTTGCGCACGGTCGCCACCAGCGTGCCGGGCAGCACCGCGTTGCCCGAGCGCACCGCCATCTGCGTCACCACGCCATTGATCGGCGAAGTGACGATGCCGACCGGCGCCTGCAGCACGGCGCGCGTGGCCTGCGAGGACAACAGCGGCTCGACCAGCGTGGCGACCATGAGCCACAGCACGAAGGCCAGCAGCGCATAGCCCGCCAGCCTGGGAACAAGGGCGCCTCGCTGGCGCCGGCGCCGGCCTCGCACGGCACGCGGCCTGGCACGCACGGCCGCGTGCGGTTTCGACGCAGAAGGAATGGGTCTGGACACTGGCATAACCACCTCTTGAAAACATCGACGGCGGGCCTTGAACGGCACACCCCTTTGGTGAAGAAAGAGACTGACTCAAGCCTCCCCCACCCCTCTTCCGCGCCTTCGATTTTTCGTGCTGCGGTGCAATAAAGTTACGCCCAAAGCGCGGTCCGAGCTGCTTCCGGGAGAAACAAGATGTGCGAACTTCACATTTACTTTTGGGCCGCGGACCGGGCGAAGTCCTACATTGGTTCTGCTGCGGCGGGGGGTTGACACGAACCGGGCGCCCCGGCACGCCGGCATGCCGCGCGATCGCGTTTGTCTCGGAAGCGCGCAGGTGTCGCGAGGGCGCAAGCCGAGGAGGCCGTCGGCCCGGGGCGCCCTGCAAAAAACGCGGCGTGTGCGCCGCGCTCAACAGACCGTAACGATATTGCCGCGAATGGTCACAGCCGCCGCGACGGCGTGTGGCGGGCGCGCATCAGCGATGGCGGCCGCGGCGCGGTTCCAGCGAGAGTTGAGCCCGTTGAGCCCCTTGAGCCCGCTCAGTCCGCAAGACGGACGCGCACCTCACACCCCGGCGGCACAAAGATCTCGTCGCAGTTCGGCCCCACCCCGCCGCGGTCGATCACCACGAAACTGGCCGTCTGCTGCGTGACCACCAGCGGGTGGTGCCAGACGCCGCGCGCATAGTTCACGCCCTGCCGCCCGTCGGTGACGAAGGCGCGGATGTCTTCCACGCGCACCGTGTCGCCCGCCGGCGCCACGACCACGAGAAAGCGGCTGCCGTCCATCGGCACGAAGGCCTGGCTGCCCAGCGGGTGGCGCTCCAGCATGCGCACGGGCAGCGGCATCGCATAGGGCTGCGTCTCGAAGATGTTCACCAGCACGCGGCTGTCGCCGGGACCCGGGTCCACGCGCGCCAGGTCGTGGAAGCGCGTGGTCATGCCCGCGTTGATCGACATCGAGCGGCTGTGCGCGCTCTCGATGACGTCGCCGAACGCGGCGAAGGCCTCGCGCGTCAGCGGCTGCGCGACGAGCGCGAGCGCAGCGGGCGTGCCCGGCGCCGGGGGCAGGAAGGTGGGGCTGGCAATCGTCAACGGAAACTCCTCGGCATGGGGTCCAACTGTATGACCAGTATCCGCGTGAAGCGTCCACGCAGCTCGACGAGCACATGGCGATCATCGAGGCGCTCACGCACCCCCACTCAATCCAGCGTCGCCAGGTAGGCCGCGATGTCGCGCGCGTCAGCCTCGGTCACGCCCATCTCGGGCATCGCGGTGCGCGGATCGACCGTGTGCGTGTGGCGCAGCCATCGCACCATGTGCTCGGGCGTGTTGGCAAGCTGGCCGGCGATCATGTCGCGCCGTGCGACGCCGGCGAGCGACGGCCCCACATGCGGCGACGAGCCCGTGACGCCGGGAATGACGTGGCATGCATTGCACGCGTACTGCGACAGTGCCCGCTGCCCGCGCCGGACGCTGTCGCCGATGCCGTCGTTGGCGCGCGGCCCCGGCGCACACGTCGGCCCGGGTGAGGCACCGGGCGACACCGTCACCTCGCCCGCCTGCGCTTGCTGTGCGTACTGCTGCGGCGTCATGTCGGGCAGATGCTGCAGGAACGCCACCAGCGCCCACAGGTCGTCCTCGGAGAGCCGGTACTCCCAGGCCGGCATGCCGCTCATGCGGATGCCGTTCTTCGTGACCCAGTAGAGCTCGCGCGCGTGCCAGCGCTGGCGCGCGTCCACCAGCGGACCCGGCAGTGGCTGCATGCTCTTGCCGATGTCGCCCTGCGCCACGCCCGGCGCGCCGTGGCACTGCACGCACTTGGCGCGGTAGCAGGCGGCGCCGCGCGTCACCCGTTGCGCGTCGTCCAGCGGCGGCGGACGGATGTCGCGGGCGCGCAGGCGCACCGACTGGCGCATCGCCGTCTCGAGCAGCGTGTGCACGGGCTGGTAGTGCGGCGTGTTCGCGGCCACGTCGTACAGGCCGCCGAGCACCACGCACGCAGCGCCGGCCAGCGCCGCCGCGCCCAGCGCCGCGACGGTGAGGAGAAACGTCTTGGTCGTCCCCATTTGGCGGCATTGTCCGACGCGCACCCGCGCCGCCGTGTCGGCGCAAGCCGCGTCCGCGCTCGCAGAATCCGCCCATGGCCGCCCCCGCCGCCGATCGTTGCGCAGCCCACGCCTTGCCTTCCCGCCGCACGGCCGCCGGGCTTCTGCTGCTCGCCGTACTTGCCGGCGGCTGCGAAGTCGGCGAGCGCCCCCTGCCTTACGGCGATGCGTCCCCGGACCAGCGCCTGTCGGGCCAGCGCCTGCTCGCGCAGTACCAGTGCGGCAGCTGCCATGCCATTCCGGGCGTGGCTGCCGTCCGCCAGCAGACGACCGGCCCCGTGCTCGCCGCCTTCGGCCGGCGCAGCTACATCGCGGGCCACGTGCCCAACCGGCCCGACACGCTCGCACGCTGGATCGCCGACCCCGCCGCGCTCGTGCCCGGCACGCCGATGCCCGCGATGGGTGTCTCGCCCAGCGACGCGCGCGACATGGCGGCCTACCTGCTGGCGCTCGAATGACCGGCGCCACGCCCCAGTCGGCACTGCACTCGGCCGGCCCGGTCGCCGACACGCTGCTGGGCGTCACCGGCCTGCTGAGCGCGGGCGCGGCGCTGATCCTGCTCGGCGTGATGGCGCTGCTGGCGGCGGCGGTGCGCCGCCGCGAAGGCACGCTGAACGTGCGGCTGTGGCTGCTCGGCGGCGGCGTGGTGTTTCCGGTCGTGGTGCTCACGGCGCTGTTCGCCTACAGCGAATGGCACCGCCCGCCGTGGCAGCCCGTGCCGCCGAAGGACGCGCTCATCGTCGGCGTCACCGGCCACATGTGGTGGTGGGAGGTGCGCTACCGCGACCCCGCCACGGGCGCGGAGGTGGTCACGGCGAACGAGATCCGCATCCCCGTCGGACGCCCCGTGTACTTCGGCCTCGGCAGCGCCGACGTGATCCACAGCTTCTGGATCCCCGCGCTGGGCGGCAAGATGGACATGCTGCCGGGCCGCGTGCAGCACCTGCGGCTGCAGGCCGACCGCCCGGGCGTGTGGCGCGGCCAGTGCGCCGAATACTGCGGCGAGCAGCATGCGCGCATGGCGCTGCACGTGGTGGCACTGGCCCCCGCCGATTTCGACGCCTGGCTCGCCGCGCAGGCCCGGCCCGCCGTGCCGGCCGACGCGCTGTCGCCCGCGCTCGTGCGCGGGCGCGAGGCCTTCCTGGCCCACCGCTGCGACGCCTGCCACACGGTGCGCGGCGTGAGCGAAACCAGCCGCCTCGGCCCCGACCTCACGCATGTCGGCAGCCGGCTCTACCTGGGCGCGGGCACCGTGGCCAACGACGCCGACGGGCGCGCCGCCTGGGTCGCCCACACGCAGGCGCTGAAGCCCGGCGCGCGCATGCCGTCGTCGCACGCGCGCCTCGACGACGCCACGCTGCGGTCCATTGCCGACTGGCTCGGCCACCTCGAATGAACACGACCACCGACGCCGCCGACCCGGACCGCGAAGCGCTCGAGCGCGCATGGCAAGCGCCGCGCGGCTGGCGGCTGCTCTCGGCCGTCAACAACACGCACATCGGCGGCTTCTACATCGCCACGGCCATGCTCTTCTTCGTGCTCGCCGGCGTGCTCGCGCTGGTGATGCGCACGCAACTGGCCGTGCCCGACAACGACCTCGTCGACGCGCGCACCTACAACCAGCTGTTCACGATGCATGGCACCGTGATGATGTTTCTGTTCGCGGTGCCGATCGTCGAGGCGGTGGCGGTGTACCTGCTGCCCGGCATGCTCGGCGCGCGCGACCTGCCGTTTCCGCGCCTGTCGGCCTATGCCTTCTGGACCTACGCCATCGGCGGCATCGTCTTCTTCTGCACGATCTTCTTCGGCGAGGCGCCCGACGGCGGCTGGTTCATGTACCCGCCGCTCACGGGCAAGGAGTTCTCGCCGGGGCGCGGCGCCGACTGGTGGCTGCTGGGCATCGGCTTCATCGAGATCTCGGCCATTGCGGGCGCCATCGAACTCATCATCGGCGTGCTCTTCACGCGCGCGCCGGGCATGACGCTCATGCGCATGCCGGTGTTTGCGTGGGCCATGCTGGTGAGCGCGCTGATGATCGTGTTCGCCTTTCCCGCGGTGATCGCGGCCACGATGCTGCTGGAGGTCGAGCGCGCCTTCGGCTGGCCCTTCTTCATGCCCGCGCGCGGCGGCGACCCGCTGCTGTGGCAACACCTGTTCTGGTTCTTCGGCCACCCCGAGGTCTACATCATCTTCCTGCCCGCGGCGGGCATGGTGTCGATGATGGTCGCCACCTGCGCGCGCACGCCGCTCGTGGGCTACCGCGCGGTGGTGATGGCGCTCATCGGCGTGGGCGTGGTGAGCTTCCTGCTGTGGGCGCACCACATGTTCACGGCCGGGCTGGGCGGCGTGCCGATGCTGCTGGTGTCGGCGGCCAGCTTCGTGGTCGCGATTCCGAGCGGGCTGCAGGTGTTCGCATGGATCGCCACCTTCTGGCGCGGCCGCGTCACGCTGGACACGCCGACGCTCTTCCTGCTCGGCTTCCACTTCATCTTCGTGCTCGGCGGGCTCACGGGCGTGATGGTGGCGGTGCTGCCCTTCGACTGGCAGGCGCACGACAGCTACTTCATCGTGGCCCACCTGCACTACGTGCTGATCGGCGGCATGGTGTTTCCGCTGTTCGCGGGCTTCTACCACTGGGCGCCGGTGTTCAACGGGCACCGGCTGTCGGAGCGCGCCGGGCGCTGGGTGTTCGGCCTGATGTTCGGCGGCTTCAACCTGGCGTTCTTTCCGATGCACATCGCCGGCCTGCTCGGCATGCCGCGCCGCGTGGTCACCTACGTAGGCGACCTGGGCTGGAACGGCCTCAACCTGGCATCGACCGTGGGCGCCTTCGTGCTCGCGGGCGGCGTGCTGCTGTTCCTTGTCGACGCGCTGCGCACGATGCGCCGCCCCGAGCGCGACCACGGCAACCCCTGGGGCGCGGGCACGCTCGAATGGCTGCCGCAGCGCGACTACGGCGTGCGCAGCATTCCCGAGGTCGATTCGCCCTACCCGCTGTGGCAGCAGCCGTCGTTGCCGCAAGAGGTCGAGCGCGGCCACCACTGGCTGCCGGGCACGGTCTTCGGCGGGCGTGAAACGCTGGTGACCAGCGTGCGCGCCGCGCGGCCGGTGCAGCTGCTGCGCCTGCCCACCGATGGCTGGTTGCCGGTGGTGGCAGCGGCGGGCACGGCCGGCTTCTTCCTGCTGCTGACGGTGTCGCAGACGGTGGCCGCCTCCGCGTGCGGCGTGCTGGCCATCGTCGCCATGCTCTGGTGGCTGTGGGAGGCCGACCAGGCGCCGCCCGCGCTGACCGCCGACGTCGGGCATGGCAGGTACCTGCCGGTCGTGGCAACCGGGCGCAACTCGCATTCGTGGTGGGCCACGGTCGTGCTCGTGGCCGTGGACATGACGATCTTCATCTCGCTGCTGTTCGCCCACCTGCACCTGGCGATGGCCGCCGAGGTCTGCCCGCCACCCGGCGCGGCGCTGCCCGCGCTGCAATGGCCGTTGCTCTCCGCGCTGCTGTGGCTGGCCGGATCGGGCGGCATCGCGTGGGCCGGCCGCCTGCTCGACGACCCGCGGCCGCAGCGCCAGCGTGCGCTGCGATGGCTCACGGTGCTGGCGCTGTGCTGCACGCTGGGGGCGGTGGCGATCGATCTCGCCAGCCACCGCATCGCGGGCCTCGACCCGACCGACCAGGCCTGGAGCGCGACCGTCGGCATGCTGCTGGGCTACGAGGCCTTCCATGCGGCCGTGCTGCTGTTTGCAGGCGGCTTCGTGCTGGCGCGCTCGTGGCGCGGCAAGCTGCAGCCCGTGGCGCGCGCCAGCCTCGACAACACGCGCCTGCTGTGGCACTGCGCGACGGCGCAGGGCGTGCTCGGCGCACTCGTCGTGCAGGCGGCGCCGCGCCTTCTGGGTTGAAGCCGGTCAGGCCAGCGCGGGCGCGCGCTTGCGACGCTCGCGCGCCGCGGGCTCGAACAGCTCGGAGGCCGCGGCCAGGTCTTTCAGCCAGGCCGCCCACGCGGCTTCACGCTGCGCCGGATCGCCGCGCAGCAGCGCCGACGGGTGCAGCGTGATCAGCACGCGCAATCCGTCCTCGCGCGCGAGCCATTGGCCGCGTTCGCGCGTGACCGCCACATGCCGCCCGAGCAGCGAACGCGCCGCGACGCCGCCGAGCGCGAGCAGCGCGCCGGGCCGCACCAGGCCGATCTCACCCTCGAGCCATGGAAGGCACGCATCGGCTTCGCGCTGCGCCGGCGTCTTGTGGATGCGCCGCTTGCCGCGCAGTTCGTACTTGAAGTGCTTGACCGCGTTGGTCACGTAGAGCTTGTCGCGCGACCAGCCCAGCTCGGCGACCGCGCGATCGAACAGCCGACCCGCCGGTCCCACGAACGGACGGCCCTGCAGGTCTTCCTTGTCGCCCGGTTGTTCGCCCACCACCATGAGGCGCGCACGCACCGGCCCTTCGCCGAACACCGACTGCGTGGCGCGCGCGCCGAGCGGGCAGTCGCGGCAGGCGTTGGTCGCCTCGCCCATGGCATGCAGCGCCACGGGGGCGGACTTCGTGCTGCGCGCGTCGCGAGGCGTCATTGCGCTCCTCCGGATTTCTTGTAGGTCAGCACACTGAGTTCGCCGTCGCCCTCCAGCCGCGCCACGCGAACCTCGGACAGATCGTCAATGCCCTTCTCGCGCAGCTTGGCCATCAGCTCTTCCACCGTGATCAGCTCGCGGCGCAGCGTGCGGTGCACGATGTGGCCGTGCCGCACCAGGGGCTCCGGCCGTGGCGCGAGAAAGCGCCACACCCACGGCGAGTGATAGCTCGCCCAATCGAGCAGGTAGTTCCAGCTGACCAGCGTGAAGATGAGCACCAGCCCGTCGCCGATGGTCTTGTAGTCGCCCTGCATGGCGTTGCTGGACGCGTCGGCGATGAGCACCACGAACAGCAGGTCGGCCACGCCCAGCGAGCCGACGTCGCGGCGCAGCAGGAAGCGGAACACGATCAACAGGGTCCAGTAGATCGCCGTTCCCCGCAGCACCATCTGCCACGGAGGTTGTTCAAGTCGGAACAGCTCCAGCATTGCGTCCATCCACCCATGTTCGACGGTTCCTCGCCGCCGCCGGTCGGAAGGTGCGGTGCACGCGCGTCAGCCAACTCCTGCACGCACTTCATCCCTTCTCCGGTCAACGGCTGGCGGCTTTGGCCGAAAGGTCCGGCTTTCACCTGCGCCTGCGCCGGCGCAGCCGTTCACCTTTTCCCACCCATGGAGCATTCCGATGAAGACCACCGTCAGCGACTTCGTGATCCAGCGCCTGCACGACTGGGGGGTGCGCCGTGTGTACGGCTACCCCGGCGACGGCATCAACGGACTCATCGGCGCGCTCGACCGCTTCGAGGGCCCGCTCGACTTCGTGCAGGTGCGGCACGAGGAACTGGCCGCCTTCATGGCCGCCGGCGACGCCAAGTTCTCGGGCGAGGTGGGCGTGTGCCTGGCCACCTCCGGGCCCGGCGCGATCCACCTGCTCAACGGCCTGTACGACGCCAAGCTCGACCACCAGCCGGTGGTTGCGCTCGTGGGGCAGCAGCAGCGCAGCGCGCTGGGCGGCGACTACCAGCAGGAGGTCGACCTCGTGTCGCTGTTCAAGGACGTGGCGCACGAGTTCGTGCAGATGGCCACCAGCGCCACGCAGGCGCGCCACCTGATCGACCGCGCCATGCGCATCGCGCGCGACCGGCGCGCCGTCACCTGCGTGATCTTTCCCAACGACGTGCAGGACCTGCCCGCCGTGCCGGCTCCGCCGCGCGAACACGGCACGGTGCACACCGGCATCGGCGCCACCGCGACGGCGCAGGTGCCGCCCGACGACGCGCTCGCGCAGGCCGCCGACATCCTCAATGCCGGCGAGCGCGTCGCCATCCTGGCCGGCGCGGGCGCGCTGCATGCGACCGACGAGCTCATCCATGTGGCCGAGCGCCTCGGGGCCGGCATCGCCAAGGCGCTGCTCGGCAAGGCCTGCGTGCCCGACGACCAGCCCTATGTGACGGGCGCCATCGGCATCCTCGGCACGCGCGCGAGTTCGCGCCTCATGGAAGGCTGCGACACGCTGCTGATCGTCGGCTCGTCGTTTCCGTATGCCGAGTTCCTGCCACCCGAAGGCCGGGCGCGCTGCGTGCAGATCGACACCGACCCGCGCGCGATCGGCCTGCGCTACCCGGCCGAGCTGGGGCTGGTGGGCGACAGCCGCGCCACGCTCGCGGCGCTGCTGCCGAAGCTGGAGCCCAAGCCCCATGGCGCGTGGCGGCGCGGCATCGAGGACGACGTGGCGCAGTGGTGGCGCGTGCTCGAAGCCCGCGCGCACGTCGAGGCCTCGCCGATCAATCCGCAGCGCGTGTTCTGGGAACTGTCGCCGCGCCTGCCCGAGCAGGCCGTGCTGACCTGCGACAGCGGCACCAGCGCGCACTGGTACGCGCGAGACGTCAAGCTGCGCCGCGGCATGAAGGCCAGCCTCTCGGGCGGGCTGGCGTCGATGGGGCCGGCCATTCCCTATGCGATTGCCGCCAAGTTCGTGCACCCCGACCGGCCGGTGGTCGCCATGGTCGGCGACGGCGCGATGCAGATGAACGGGCTCAACGGCCTCATCACCATCGCGCGGCTGTGGCGCGACTGGGCCGACCGCCGGCTGGTCGTGATGGTGCTCAACAACCGCGACCTGAACCTCGTCACCTGGGAACAGCGCGTGCTCGGCGGCGATCCGAAGTTCGAGGGCTCGCAGACACTGCCCGACTTTCCGTACGCACGCTTCGCCGAGATGCTGGGCCTGGGCGCAGTGCGGGTCGACACGCCCGAGGCGATCGGCCCCGCGTGGGACGCCGCCTTCGCGGCCGACCGGCCCATGCTGCTCGAGATGGTGACCGACGCCGCCGTGCCGCCCCTGCCGCCCGACGTGTCGATGGCGCAGGCGCGGGCGTACGTGTCGGCGCTGTGGCAAGGCGACCCCGAGGCGCTGCGCACGCTCAAGGCCGTCGTCAGGGAATACTGGGCCAGCCTGCGGGCCTGACAGGCGCCGAGGCTGGCAGGGGGCGGTCGCGGTGGCTCAGGCCATCGCGCCGAGTTCTTCCATGAGTTCTTCCTTGCGCTGCGCGAGCTGCTCGCGCATGGCGACGAGGTCGAGGCCGCGCGCCGCGCGCGCCTTCACGAAGATCTCGTTGCGCTCTTCCTTCACGTGGTGGTCGATGTACTCGCCCAGCACGATCACCTTGGCGTCGAACTTCTCGTCGATCTCGGTGGCCTCCTGGATCTGCGCGATCAGTTCCTTGGCGCTGGCGTGTTCGACCTCGGCTTCGTCGAGCAGGTCGGTTTCCTTGATGGCGGCGCGCAGCGCGGGGTAGAAGATTTCTTCCTCGATCTGCGCGTGGACGGTGAGCTCCATGCAGATCTCGTTGGCCAGTTCGCGCTTCTTCTGTTCCGCGGAGGCGGCGCGCGATTCGGCCAGTTCGCCGTACGTCTTGAACATCTTCTTCACGTGGCGGTGGTCGGTGTCGAGAAGGCTGCAGGCATCGGGTTCGTTGCGTCGGGTCGTGGGCATCGTGGGCTCCATGGGTTGAAGGAATAAAGGATGAAAGAAACGAAACGGAGATCGCACGATGGAATGCCGCGGCAGGGCACGGCGTAGGAAAGCTCCGTACCCGCGTGGCGGCGCACGGCGCAGGCTGCAACAACTCGCAACGCCGCCCACCGCACGCGTCGCCCGCGCTGCGTGCCCTGCGTGCGCCGCGTGCCGGCCTCGTCCGACCCGCAGGCGGTGCGCGGGCCTGACACGTCGACGGTGCGGGCGCGCTAGCGTCGGTGGGACGGCGCCGACCGACCTGTGATCGCCGGCCCGCAGCCTTTTCGAAAGGAGCTTTCCAATGATCCGCAAACTCGCTTCCGGCCAGTACCGCCTCTATGCCCGCAAGGTCGACCCGCAGACGGGCAAGCGCCGCAACCTGGGCACCTTCGACTCGCGCGAGGACGCCGAGCGGCACGAGCGCGAAGTGCAGTACTTCAAGCGCCGCCACTGACCCGCAGGCACCCGGCATGAAGCGCTCGGACTGGACCCGCGGCAACGCGGCGCAGTTGCTGGAAAACGGCGACGCCTTCTTTCCGCGCGTCTTCGAGGCCCTGGGCCAGGCCCGGCAGCTGGCCTTGCTGGAAACCTTCATCCTCAAGGATGACAAGGTCGGCCGGGCCCTGTGCGACGCGCTGTGCGGGTGCGCCGGGCGCGGCGTGCGCACCGTGCTCACGATCGACGGCTTCGGCTCGCCCGGGCTCTCCGAGGGCTTCCTCGGCCGGCTCACCGGGGCCGGCGTGCAGGTGCGCATCTTCGACCCGGGCCGCTCGCTCTTCGGTCAGCAGCTGAACCTGCTGCGGCGCATGCACCGCAAGCTGGTGGTGGTGGACGACGCCGTGGCCTTCGTCGGCGGCATCAACTTCTGCGCCGACCAGCTGCTGGACTTCGGCGAGATGGCCAAGCAGGACTACGCGGTGGAACTGCGCGGGCCGATCGTCGGACGCATCCGCGCCTTCATGCAACGCACGGCGAACACCGACGCGGCCCCGCCGCGGGCCCCGGTGGCGAGGGCGGGCACGGCCGCCGTGCTGTTCGCGGCCCGCGACGACAAGGCCTCGCCCGACGGCATCGAGAAGATCTACCGGCAGGCGATTCGCACGGCGCGCTCGCGCGTGTGCATCGCCAACGCCTATTTCTTTCCGGGCTACCGCCTCTTTCGCGACCTGTGCCGCGCGGCCGGGCGCGGCGTGGAGGTGAAGCTGTTCCTGCAGGGCATGCCCGACATGAAGTCGGTGCGCTTTGCCGCGCGGCTGCTCTACGGCCACCTGCTGCGCGCGGGCGTCGAGGTGCACGAGTACTGCGCCCGGCCGATGCACGGCAAGATCGCGATCGTGGACGACGGCTGGGCCACCGTCGGCTCCAGCAACCTCGACCCGCTGAGCCTGGCGCTCAACATGGAGGCCAACGTGGTCGTGATCAGCCGGTCGTTCAATGCCCAGGTGGCCGCGCGCCTCGCCATGCTGGAAACCCACTGCGAGCCCGTGCGCCAGGACACGCTGCCGTTCTGGAACCGGTGGCCGCCGCTGGGCAGCTTCATCGTGTTCCATGTGCTGCGCTGGGTCTCGCGCGTGGGCGCATGGCTGCCGCGCCGGCCGCAGCGCGTGAAGGCCCTGGGCGGCCGCGCAGACGCCGGACAGGGCCCTCGCCACCGTGCGCCGCCGCTGCGGTGACGCGCGCACCGCCCGTGCGCCGGGGCCCGCGTCTAGGCGCAGGTGTTGACGACGATGCGCAGCACCTCGACGCGCTCGGGCAGTTCGATGAGGAACTCCGGGTCGCGCGGCAGGTGGTGCACCGCGTTCGGATCGCCCCCGGTGAACGCGCGCATGGCCGCCACGTCGCGCCAGTAGGAGGTGGTGACGAACTCGGTCTCGGTGGCGCGGTCTTCGCGGAACAGCTGCACCGCGAGGGCCGTCTTGAGCAGCGGCGGAATGCCTTCCACCTGCAGGTAGCGCTCGTAGGCGTCGGCGCGGTCGCGCACGACGCGGCCGCGCCAGATGCGCGCGATCGTGGCGGCGCTCATACCGGCACCCCTTCGATCGTCCGGGCCGATGGCACCGGCAGATGCTGCGCCAGGAAGTCGCGCAGCCGCGGCAGCACCTCGGCCAGGTGCGTCTCGAGCAGCCAGTGCCCGCCATCGTCGAACGAATGGAACTGCGCGTCCGGCAGGTCGCGCAGGTAGGCGCGGCCGGCCTCGATCGGCATGTAGCCGTCCTGCGGTCCCCACAGGATCAGCGTGGGCGGGCGGTAGGTGCGCAGGTACTCCTGGTAGCGGGGAAACCATCGCAGGTTCTCCTTGAGCCCCTTCATGAGGCCCAGCGCAATGCCGCGCCGCGCGGGCGTGTTCATCAACTGCCAGTGAAGGCGCCAGAGATCGGGCGCGAGCCGCGGGGCGACACGCGACGGCACCTCGCCGATGAACTCTTCGCGAAAGCCTTCTTCGCTCACGGCGCGCTCCAGCACCGCGAGGTGGGCGGGACTCGGATCGTTCCAGTACGCCTGGATGGCGGCGTACTTCGGTCCCAGCGTGTCTTCGTAGATGTCGCCGTTCTGGATGATCAGCGCCGTCACACGCCCGGAACGCCGGATCGCGTGGCGCAGGCCGATCTGCGAGCCGTAGTCGTGCAGGTACAGCGCGTAGCGGCGCAGTTCGAGTGCGGCGGTGAAGCGGTCGAGAAAGTCTGCGTAGCCGTCGAAGTCGTACGTGAAGTGTTCATCGGGCGTGCCGCTGTAGCCGAAGCCCGGGAAATCGGGCGCCACCACGCGCCAGCGGTCCGCCAGCGCGGGCATCAGCGCGCGGTACTGGAAGGAAGAGCAAGGGTAGCCGTGCGGCAGCAGCAGCACGGGCGCCCCCACCGGGCCGGCCGCGCGGTAGAAGACCTCGACGCCGTCGATCTGCAACGTGCGGTGCGTCACCGCAGTCGTGCCGGCGGCCGCCGATGCAGGCGCCGCACGCGCGCCCGCCGGGGCGCTCATGGCCTCGTGCCGCCGCCCCGGCGGGACTGGCTCTGGTTGCCGCTGCCGACCTGGCTCTCACGGTCGTGGCGGCTTTCGGGCGTGCGGCGCGGCTCGTTGCGCGGCGTGAGGGGCTGGTGGCCGGCCTTGTTGTGGTCGGCGGACCGGTTCTCGCGGCCTTCGTCGTCGGTCGCGTCGTTCGGGTCGTTCTTTGGGGGATTGGGATTCGCCATCTCGGCTCCTTGAAATCGTGAGAAGTGCAAAGGCAAACGGAGAGAGGCTTCTTTGTGGTCCCGCGCGCCGCGCGCGCATGTGGGAGGAGGCCGACCCCGGCTGTCGTCCTCGCCGCGCGACGCCGCGCGACGCAATGGCAGCCCGGCCGCGCCAGCGCGCCACGTACTGCGTTTCCTACGCTGCAGGTCGCCCATCCCTGACAACACGCCGCCCCGACCTGCCTAGTCTGCGCAAGGTCAGCCATGAGATTTGCAATCCGGCGCTCGGCAGCTGGCATCTTCCTTTGGAGACCACCATGACCCTCTCACGTCTTTCCACGCTCCTGGCTTCCGGCACCCTCGTCCTGGCGGGCGTGGCTTTCGCCCAAGGCAATCCGCCCACGACGGCACCCGCCAATCCCGCCACCGGGGCCGGGCAGCAAAGCCCCACGGGCGGCCCGATGGGCACCACCGGCACGACGCCGCAGAACACGCAGAGCGGCAGCACCATGTCGTCGCCGCCGAGCACCGGCAGCACGGGTTCGAGCACGATGAACACACCCGCCCCCAGCACCGATTCGACGACCATGGCCGCCAACGAGCCGCGGCCTGCGCGTGCCGACCGCAACTGAGCCCGGCGGGCGGCCTGCGGCATCGCCGCCTGTGAAGCGCGCGACCCCGTTCACGGTCGCGTCGTTCGCGGGGGTGGTGCTGGCCGCGGCGCTGGCGGGCCTGCCGCCGCAGCCCGCCCGCGCCGCGCCGCTCCCCGCGGCTGAACAGTTCGCCCAGGCGGCCGCTGCCGCCGGCGACAACCTGTCGCAGCCCTTTGCCGTCATCGACAAGACGGCCGCGCGCCTGTACCTGTTCGACGGCAAGGGGCGCATGACCGCGTCGTCGCCCGTGCTGCTCGGCCTGGCGCGCGGCGACGATTCAGTCCCCGGCATCGGCACGCGGCCGATGGCCGACATCCGCGCCGAGGAGCGCACCACGCCCGCGGGGCGCTTCAACGCCGAACCGGGCACCAACACGGCAGGCGAAGACATCACCTGGATCGACTACGACGCCGCGATCTCGATGCACCGCGTGCGCGCCACGAACAAGAGCGAGCAGCGGCTGCAGCGGCTCGCCTCCGCCACCGTGAGCGACAACCGCATCTCGTACGGCTGCATCAATGTGCCGGTCGCGTTCTACGACCGGCATGTGAAGCCGATGTTCGCGAGCCGGGGGCGCGCGGTCTATGTGCTGCCCGAGGTGGCGTCGCTCGATGCGCGGTTTCCGTTCCTGCGGGCGGCCGGCAACTGAGGGGCGCAGGCGCTGGCCCTAGGTGGCCGGCGGCGCCTCGGCTGCGGCGGGTTCGCGCGGCAGCTCGTACAGGAAGAAAGGCGGCGCGTCGGGCCGGCTGCGCTGCAGCAGCGGCTTGGCCACGTTGTAGACGGGCACGCCGCTGATCGTGCGCCCCTGCGGCGTGCCCCGGTGCGCATGGCCGTGGAACACCGCATCGATCGGATAGCGCACCAGCGGGTCTTCCAGCCGGCTGCTGCCCAGGAACGGATAGATCTCCACCGGCTCGCCTTCGACCGTGCCGACCACGGGCGCGTAGTGCAGCAGCGCGATGCGCCGCCGCGTGCGCAGCTTGGCCAGCGCCGACTCGAGCTTCATCGCCTCGTTCAGCGCCTCCTGCACGAACAGCTTGATCGCGGGCTCACCCCACGCGCCCAGCGCGCCGCGGCCGAAGCCGCCGCCGAAGCCTTTCACGCCCGCGATGCCCACGCCTTCGATCTCGCACACCGAACCGTCGAGCACGCGCACGCCGGCGTGCGCAAGCGTGGAGGTCACCACTTCGGGCGTGCCCGATTCGTAGTCGTGGTTGCCCAGCACGGCGACGATGGGAATGTGCACCGCGCCCAGTTCCTCGGCGAGCACGCGGGCTTCTTCTTCGGTGCCGTAGTCGGTCAGGTCGCCGCACAGCAGCAGCGCGTCGGCTTCTTCGTTCGCCTGCGCGAACAGGCTGCGCAAGGTGCCGCCGGCATCCTTCTGGACATGGATGTCGCCGACGGCGGCGAAGCGGATGTGGGAGGAGGATTTGGGCGTGGGCATGGGTGATCCGGTCGGTGGCGCTTCAAACGTGGGAACCAGCCTGTACCCCGCCGCGCGCGGCCGTCATCGGCCTCCTCCCGCAGCGGCTGTAGGCGCCTGCCGACGCGCGATGGGGCCGTTGGCTTTGCCCTGTCGCCCCGTGGCCGCGCGACCTTTCACGCATGCCATCGACCACCACGCTCGCCCCTTCGCTCGAGGAAGAAGTTCCGCCCGGCGTGGCCGACTTCTATCGGCGCAGCCTGCGTGCCCTGCGCGATGCGGGCATTCCCTTCCTGGTGGGCGGCGCCTTTTCGCTGGCCTGCTACACGGGCATCCGCCGCGCGACGAAAGACTTGGACCTGTTCATCCTGCGCGAAGACTTCGAACGCATCGCGCAGCTGATGCAGCAGCACGGCTGGCGCACCGAACTCACCTATCCGCACTGGCTGGCCAAGGTGTACGACGGCGATGCGTTCATCGACCTGATCTTCAACTCTGGCAACGGCGTGACGCCGGTCGATGCGCGCTGGTTCCACGGCAACTGCCGCGCCGACGTTCTGGGCGTGCCGGTGCTGGTGGCCAACGTCGAGGACAGCCTGTTGTCGAAGGCCTTCATCATGGAGCGCGAGCGCTACGACGGCGGCGACATCGCCCACCTGCTGCTGGCCCGCGCCGATCGGCTCGACTGGGCCAGCCTGCTGGAGCGCTTCGGCCCGCACTGGCGCGTGCTGCTGACGCACCTCACGCTGTTCGGCTACATCTACCCCGGGGAGCGCCACCGCATTCCCGACTGGGTGATGGCCCGCCTGATCGATCGCCTCACCGACGAAATGCACGGCCCGCCTGCACCATCGCAGCGCCAGGTGTGCGCAGGCACCCTGCTGTCGCGCGAGCAGTACCTGCACGATGTCGAACAGGCCGGCTACGTCGACGTGCGCCTCACGCCGGCCAGCGGCATGACGGAACGCGACGTGGCGGTGTGGACGCGGGACATCGATCACGCTCCCGCAGCGCCGCGTGACCCCACCGACCCCGCTGATGACAGGGAGCAACCCCATGCAGGAGGTTCCCATGGACGATGACAACCTGTGGCGCATCGAAGAACAGTTCTGGTCTGCCGGCGCCGACTTCTACGAACAGCACCTGTCTGAAGACGTGCTGATGGTGTTTCCCGCCCCCGCCGGCGTGCTGGATCGCGCGGCGACGCTGGCGTCGATCCAGTCCGGCAGCCGCTGGGTCCACGCCAATTTCGAAAAGCGGCAACTGCTGCGGCCCACCGACCACGTGGCCATGCTGGTCTATTCGGTGACGGCGTCGCGGCATGAAGGCGTGGCCTACCGCGCGTTGTGCAGCTCGACGTACGTGAAGCAAGGCGATGCGTGGCTGCTGAGCTTGCACCATCAGACGCCGCAGTGAGGAGATCGCCCGGCGCGCCTCGTGCACCTCGTGCGCATCGCGCGCAGGCGGCACCCGTGCGTGCTTCCTTTGCACCACCGGCTTTTCGGTGGTTGTCCTACAGATCGGGCCGCGCAGAAGACTAGACCTGTACCTGCACCGGCCCGGGCCGTGTGCGCCCCGATTCATTGCCGCCGACTGCGGCGCCCCACTCTCTTTTTTCAAAGGATTCCAGATGCGAAAAGTCAACGCTGTGATGACCCGCGATGTCGAGGTCATCAGTCCTGACGCCACCATCGCCGAAGCGGCCCGACGCATGCGCGACGGCGACTTCGGGATGATGCCCGTGGGCGAGAACGACCGCATGATCGGCGCGATCTCGGACCGGGACATCGCCATCCGCGGCATCGCCGAGGGACACGACGGCAACGCCAAGGTGCGCGACGTCATGTCGGACGGCATCCGCTGGGCCTACGAGGACGACGCCGTCGATCATGCGGCGCAGCTCATGGCCGAGCACCAGGTCCGGCGCCTGCCCATCGTCGACCGCGACAAGCGGCTCGTGGGCATCCTGGCGCTGGCCGATGTCGCGGTGAAGGAGCGCAAGGCCAAGCCGGCCACCGAAGCGCTGTGCGGCATCTCGCAACCCGTCGAGGCCTGAGAAGGTCCCGCACCACCGCTTCCTTCCCTTCCCTTCTGTCTTTCCTGGAGGATCTGCCATGCACGTCGCACCTTCCCGCCTGCTTGCAGCCGCTGCCATCGCGTCCACCCTCGCCGTGACCGGCTGCACGGTCACCCGGCCCACCGGAGCGGCGAACGACGTCCCGGCGTCGTCGGCATCGGCCATCGATGCCCAGGTCGATGCGTCGCTGTCCAGGCTCTATGACACCGTTGCCGGTTCGCGCGCGATGGTCGCGGGCGCCCAGGGCGTGCTGGTCTTTCCTTCCGTGGTCGGCGGCAGCCTGGGTGTCGGGGCCGAATACGGGCGCGGCGCCCTGCGCACCGGTGGCCGCACGCAGGCCTACTACAGCACGACCGCCGGCTCCATCGGCTTCCAGGCCGGTGCCCAGTCGAAGGCCGTCTTCTACGTGTTCAATTCCAAGGAGGCACTGGACAAGTTCCGCCAGAACCGCGGCTGGACCGTGGGCGCCGACGCGACCGTCGCGCTGGCACGCTACGGCGCCAACGGCGTCATCGACACGAGCACCTTCCGGCAGCCCGTGGTCGCTTTCGTGATGACCAATGTGGGGCTGGAAGCCGGTGCCTCGGTGCAGGGCGCGAAGGTGACGGAAATCCGGCCTTGAGCCTTGCGATGGGCTTGCCGACGCTGCGCCCTGCCATTGTCGAAGCCCCGTCCACGCTGGGCCTGGCAACGGACGGGGTGGAGCGCTTGCCCAACCGGCTCCTTGCACTCGGCCTGGCGCGGCGTCTCCATGCACGCCGCGCCGGCCGGCTGGCGGTGCCGGCGAAGAACCCCACGCCCGATCCCGAGACGGGTACGTTGAATGCCAGCGCCATCGCGGCGTGGTCGCCCCGGCTCGCCGACGCGGTGGAAGCGGTGCTGGACGCGGGCGAATTTCCGATCGTTCTGGGCGGTGATTGCACGGTCGTTCTGGGCTCGATGCTCGCGCTGCGACGGCGAGGCCGCTACGGCCTGTTCTTCATCGACGGCAATGCCGATTTCTTCCAGCCCGAGGCGGAACCCCACGGCGAAGGCGCATCGATGGACCTGGCCTTCGTCACCGGCCACGGGCCGCCGCAGCTCACCGACATCGAAGGTCGCGGGCCGCTGGTCCGTCCCGAAGACGCGGTCGCGTTCGCCTACCGCGATCACAAGGACCAGGAAGACCACGGAAGCCAGCCGCTCCCCCAGGAACTCAAGGCGATCGACCTCCCCGCCGTGCGCGCCATGGGCATCGAGGCCGCCGCGGGCGAAGCGGTGGCGCACCTGACGCGAGCGGAACTGGACGGCTTCTTCATCCATCTGGACGCCGACTGTCTCGACGAC
Organism: Variovorax sp. EBFNA2; assembly: GCF_033802765.1. NCBI lineage: Bacteria > Pseudomonadati > Pseudomonadota > Betaproteobacteria > Burkholderiales > Comamonadaceae > Variovorax > Variovorax sp. EBFNA2. The sequence goes on along the minus strand of NZ_CP138496.1, from coordinate 2,052,093 downwards.
GCCCTCATGCCGGCCGTCGATTTCCGCGTGCCGGGCGGGTTGTCGTGGGACGAACTGGCGACCGCGCTCCGGGTGGCCCTGGCGAGCGGCAAGGCCGTCGGCCTGGAGGTCACCATCTACAACCCCCGCCTGGATGCGGACGGCAGCGCGGGGCGCGGCCTGGTCGACGTGTTGGCGGCGGCGTTCGGAACAGCAGCGTCCTGAAAAGCCCGTGGTCGCCTCGGCTGTGCGCCGAAGGCTCCGCGTCCCCTCAGAGCACCGACGCTTCACCCGCCGCTGCATCGTCCTCCCGCATCGGCACCTCGCTGGCCACCAGGGGCGTGCCGAGGGGCGCGCCGGCCTTCCCGACCTGGACCGCCGCCATGTCGGCGTCGTTCGGGTACTGGTCCGCAATCCAGTAGTCGAACACCCGCCGCACGATCGGCGCCGCATGCGCCGCGCCGAAGCCCGCGTTCTCGACGACGGCCGCTACCGCGATGCTCGGGTCTTCGGCCGGGGCGAACGCCATGTACAGCGCGTGATCGCGCTGGCGCGCATCCAGCGCCTTGCCGCTCGCGCGCGCTTTCGCACTCAGGCCCACGGCCTGCGACGTGCCCGTCTTGCCCGCCGAGGTGTAGGCGGCGCCGGCAAACACGCGGGTGCCGGTGCCGCCCCGGGTGACCGCCACCATCGCGTCGCGCACCACCTGGACGTGCTTGCGCGCATAGCCCAGGTCCTGGGCCGGGGGCTGCACCTGCCGCACCACCTGCCCGCTCGCCGTGTCGCGGATCGCACGCACCAGGTGCGGCTGAAAGCGCACGCCGCCGTTCGCCAGCGTGGCGTTGGCCGAGGCCAGTTGCAGCATCGTGAAGCTGTTGTAGCCCTGCCCGATGCCCAGCGAAATCGTCTCGCCCGGGTGCCAGGTCTTCATGTCGGCGCGCCGGTAGGCCGCGCGCTTCCACGCCTTGCTCGGCAGCACGCCGCGCGATTCGCCCTGCAGGTCGATGCCGGTGAGCTGTCCGAAGCCCAGGGGCGCCATGAAGTCGTGGATCAGGTCGACGCCCATCTCGGCGGCCAGCGAATAGAAATAGGTGTTGCTCGACAGCTGGATGGCGCGGTGCATGTCGACGCCGCCCAGTCCGCCCCGATGGCTGCGGAACGTGCGCCCGCCGAAGTTGTAGAAGCCCGGGTCGTTCTCCACCTTGTCGGCCGCGCGCTTGCCGGTCTGCAGCGCCGCCATCGCCATGAAGGGCTTGTAGGTGGAGCCCGGCGGATACGTGCCGCGCAGCGCGCGGTTCAGCAGCGGGTTGTCGGGCGACTCGATCAGCGCCTTCCAGCTCTGCGTGTCGATGCCCTCGACGAACAGGTTGGGGTCGAAGGTGGGCTTGCTCACGAAGGCCAGCACCTCGCCGCTCTTCGGGTCGATGGCGACCAGCGCGCCGCGGCGCTCGCCGAACATGTCTTCCACCAGCTTCTGCAGCTTGATGTCCAGCGACAGCACCACCGTCTGGCCCGGCCTGGCGGGGTGACGGGCCAGGCGGCGGACCGCGTGCCCGCCGGCCGAGGTTTCCATCTGCTCCACGCCGGTCTGACCGTGCAGCGCGTGTTCGTAGCTCTGCTCGATGCCGACCTTGCCGATGTAGTCGGTGCCCCGGTAGTTGGCGCGCTCGTCTTCGGCCCAGTCGTCCATGGCGGTCTTCTCGCGCTGGTTGATGCGGCCGATGTAGCCGATCACGTGCGCGCCCACCTCGCCGTGCGGATAGCTGCGGAACAGCCGCGCCTTGATTTCCACCCCGGGGAAGCGGTAGCGCTGCGCCGCGAAGCGCGCCACCTCTTCATCGCTCAGGCGGGTGCGGATGGGAAGCGAGTCGAAGCTGCGCGAATCTTCGCGCAGGCGCTGGAAGCGGCGACGGTCCTTGGGCGTCACTTCGAGCAGCGCCCCCAGCTCGTCGATGACCGTGGTGATGTCGTCCACCTTCGACGGCGTGATCTCCAACGTGTAGGCCGCGTAGTTGGACGCGAGCACCACGCCGTTGCGGTCCAGGATCTGCCCGCGGTTGGGAACCACGGGCACGATCGCCGTGCGATTGCTCTCGGCCCGGTCCGACAGCGTTTCGTGGCGCACCACCTGCAGGTAGACCAGCCGTGCGCCGATCAGTCCGAATCCGAACAGCACCGCGCAGCCGACCACCACCACGCGGCGGCGAAAAAGGGCGAGCTCGGCGGCGGCATTGCGGATTTCATTCATCTGGCGAAGGGGGAGAAGGGAGGAAGGAACAGAAGGGGCGGAAAAGCCCGATAGGAGGCCCTCCTCGCCCGAAGGTTCCGCCCCTCGGCTGTCATTCGACGAATGAATGCGCCCGGAAGTCAGCCCGGCCTCGCGCAGCGTTGCGCAGACCGGGCGGCACCGGGTCCGCCGCGCCCCGCGACCGCCTCAGCTGAACACGCTCTCCAGGTCGACCTCTTCGGCGCTGTCGTCCAGCTTCAGGCTCTGCTCGATGTGGTCGAGGTGATGCAGCATGAGCTTCTCGGCGCGCGCGGCGTCGCCGCGGTTCACGGCGGCGACGATTTCCTCGTGCTCGTCGGCACGGCAGCTGGTGGCCGTGGGCGCGTCGTACAGCGAGATGATCAGGCAGGTCAGCACCGACAGCTCGCGCATCGAGCGCGCCAGTGCCGAGTTGCCGGCCAGCTCGGCCAGCAGCACATGGAACTCGCCCGACAGCCGCACGATGGCGCGCTTGTCGTCGCGGCGGCGCGCGTCGGCCTCGAGCTCGATGTGGCGTTGCAGGCGCTCCCGCTTGGCGTCGTCGAGCGTGCGGATGAGCCGGCGCAGCACGCCGGGTTCGATGAGGCGGCGCGCCTCGAACACATCCTGCGCCTGCTCGATGGTGGGCTTGGCGACGAAGGCGCCGCGCTGCGGCACCAGCTCGACGATCTGTTCATGCGCCAGCCGGGCCAACACCTCGCGCACCTTGGCGCGGCTGGTCGCGAAGATCGTGGCCAGCCGGTCCTCGCCCAGCTTCGTACCCGGCGCGAGACGGTGTTCCAGGATGGCGGCCGAAATCTTTTCGGCGATCTCGTCGACGCTGTGTTCGCGTGCGGTGGTGGCACCGGTCGTGCCGGTGGCGCCAGTCGCGCCGTTCGCGCTGGTCTTGCGGGCTGGGGCTTTGGTGGGCATCGGCGCCGATTCTATCGACGCACCCTCCAGGCTGCAGTGCGCCACGGGGCTCACAACCTCAGCCTGCGGTGCGTGCGCCGTCGCGCGCGAGCAGCCGCGCCAGCGCCTCGGGCAGGCCCTGGTTGGGCTTGATCGGCGGCGGTGCAAAACTGCCCAGCCGCGCCGGCGCGGGCGCCAGCGACACGAGCGTCTGCGCATGGCACACGGCGCTCGACACGCCGTCGACCACCGGCACCGGAATGCGGTCCTTGATCGAGCGTGCCAGGCCCGCCAGCGGCGCGCCGGCAATGATGATCACGTCCGCGCCGTCGTCCTCGATGGCCGACATGCACAAGGCCTCCAGGCGCTGGCCGTGGTCGTCCTGCACGTGGCCGATGTCCTTGAGCGGGCCGTCGAGGCTGCGGATGCTCGCGAGCCGGTCGATGAGGCCGTTGGCCTGCACGCACTCGCGGTACCAGGCCGTGATGCGGCGCGAGATCGCGATGATCGAGAAGCGCTTGCCCAGCAGGCACGCACTCATCAACGCGGCTTCGGTGAGGCCGACCACGGGAATGTCGAGCGCCTCGCGTAGGCCGTCGATGCCGGGGTCGCCAAAGGCCGCGACCACGATGGCGTCGTGCCGCGTGTGGTGTTCGGCCGCGAGCGTGGCGGTTGCATACGCGCCGATCAGCGATTCGAAGCGGGTCTCGATGTAGGCCACGCCGAAGGGCGCCGTGAGCACCTCGATGCGCGTGTCGCTCGCGGCCGCGCGGCGGGCTTCGGCCGCGATCAGGTCGGAGACGCTTTGCGAGGTGTTGGGGTTGATCAGCAGCAGGTTCATGGCATGTCTCCAGGCGAAAGGCTCAGGCCGGTCGGCGGCTCGGCAGCAAGGTGGGCTCGCCCCGGCGCAGGAATTCTCCACGTCCGGCGCGCGGATGGAAACGTTCGCCGTCCCACACGACCTCGCCGCGCGCCAGCGTCAGTGCCGGCCAGGCTTTCACCTCGATGCCTTCATAAGGCGTGTAGTCGACGTCGTGGTGCAGATCGGCATTGCGGATCGCGCGCGGCGTGGTGCCCCAGACCACGAGGTCGGCATCGGCGCCGACGGCGATCGTGCCCTTGCGCGGGTGCAGCCCGTAGGCCTTGGCCGGGTTGGTGGACGTCAGCTCGACGAACTTGTTGATGGTGATGCGCCCGTCGAGCACGCCGTGCGAAAACAGCAGCGGCAGCCGCGTCTCGATGCCCGGAATGCCGTTGGGGATGTGGCGGAACGCGACCTCTTCGCCGCCGGGCTTCTTGCCCTCGGGCGCGTCGTAGCGGAACGGCGCGTGATCCGAAGAGAAGATCGTGAAGAGCCCATCGGACAGCCCGTTCCAGATCACCTGCTGGTTCTCGCGGTTGCGCGGCGGCGGGCTGCAGACGCAGCGCGCGCCCTGGTAGCTGTCGTCGATGCCGAGGTCTTCGGCGGTCAGGAACAAATACTGCGGACAGGTTTCGGCGAACACGCTCAGGCCATGCGCGCGCGCCCAGCGGATCTGCTCGACCGCTTCGCGCCCCGACACGTGCACGATCATGATCGGCACGTCGACCAGCTCCGACAGCGCAATGGCGCGGTGCGTCGCCTCGCGCTCCACCAGCATCGGCCGCGAGTGCGCGTGAAAGCGCGGCGCCGTGCGCCCGTTGGCTTCGAGCCGCTTGGTCAGCCACTCGATGCAGTCGGCGTTCTCGGCGTGGATCATGGCCATCGCGCCCTGCTCTCTTGCCACCGACAGCACGTCGAGGATCTGGCCGTCGTCCAGCTTCAGATCGTCGTAGGTCATGTAGATCTTGAACGAGGTGTAGCCCTCGGCGATGAGCTGCGGCAGCTCGTGCTTGAGCACTTCTTCGGTCGGGTCGCTCACGATCAGGTGGAAGGCGTGGTCGACGTGGGCGCGGCCCTCGGCGCGCCGGTGGTAGTCCTGCACGGCGGCGCGCAGCGACTGGCCCTTCTGCTGCGCGGCGAACGGGATCACGGTGGTCGTGCCGCCGCAGGCCGCGGCGCGCGTGCCGGTGTCGAAGTCGTCGGCCATGCGCACCGGCGGCTCCATCGGCTGGTCGAGGTGGCAGTGCGCATCGACGCCGCCCGGCGTCACGTAGCGGCCGGCGGCATCGATCTCCTGCCGACCGGGCGGCAGGCCGAGGCCGAGCTGCACGATGCGGCCGTCGCGGATGCCGATGTCCGAATCGAAGGTGTCGCTGGCGGTGGCAACGCGGGCGTTGCGCACCACGAGATCGAGGTCGCGGAAGGTCATGGTCTTTCTGTGCTTTTCTGTCTATGTCTGGCGGGATCGGTGGGTCTCAGGCTTTCGCGTCGAACAGCCGGCCCCAGCCCTTCACGGCGCTCGGCTCGACGCCGACCGTCTTCAGTGCGCGCCAGACCACGGTGGCCACCGAGTCGTAGATCGGGATGCCGAGTTCGCGCTCCATCTCCTCGACCAGCTGTGCGCCGCTCAGGTTGGTGCACATGATCGTGATGGCGTCGGGGCGCTGCTGCGCCACCTCGCGCAGCATGCGGCGCAGCGTGTCGGGCTCAACCTCGCTGAACGAGAAGTTCACCGTCAGGTCCAGATGCCGCTCGGCCACGCAGTCGATGCCGATGCCCGCGTAGTTGGCAACGATGCGCTGCTGCACGTCATCGACGTACGGCGACACCAGGCCCAGCGTGCGCGCGCCCTGCGCGGCCAGCAGCTCGTTGAGCGCCAGCACCGAGGTGGTCGCCGGAATGCCCGTCGCTTTGGTGATGCGTGCGCACAGCGCCTGGTCTTTCTCGAAGCCGAGCCAGCTGGCCGAGGTGCCGCTCCAGCAGATGGTGTCGACGCGCGCATCGGCCAGCAGCCGTGCGGCCTCAAGGATCTTGCGGTCGTCGAACTGGTTGAGCGATGCGTCGCGCATCGAGATCTCGGTGACGGTGAAGCGCGAGAAATGCGCCGACACGCCGGGCACGCCCGCGACCATCGCGCTGGTCAGCGGCTCGAGCGCGGTGTTCGACGAAGGCGTGAGCACGCCGATGAGTTTGCGAGGGGTCATGGGAGTCGAGTTGGGTGGCATCAGACCGGCAGCTTCTTGCTGTAGTCGATCAGCATCGTCGAGCAGACGAAGAGGCCCGCGCCGGCGGCCGTGAACAGCATGAGCGCCATGAAGTACGAGCCCGTGGCCTGCACGATCAGGCCGACCACGATCGGCACGCCGATGCCCGCCACGTTGCCCCCGAGGTTCATGGTGCCGCCCAGGAAGCCGACCTTGGCGCGCGTGCCGAGGATCGACGGCACGCACCAGAACAGGCCGCACCAGCGCAGGAAGAACAGCGTGACCGACAGCAGCACGACCACGGCGACCGGGTTCGTGATCTGCGTCACCATGAAGATGGCGATGGTCGCGATGATCGACGAGATGCCGAACAGCGTGCGCAGCACCTTGCTCTGCGACGCGCCGGCAGCCATCCATTTGTCGGCCAGCCAGCCGCCGAACATTTCGCCGACGAAGCCCGAGAAGAACATGATGAACACCGCGCCGCCCATCTGCTTGATGTCGAAGCCGTGCACCTTCGACAGGTAGTTGGGCATCCACGTGAGCAGGCCGTAGAACAGCGCGTTGAAGCACATCCAGCCGAAGAACATGCCCCACACCGAGCGGTAGCGGAAGAAGTCGAGCACGCGACCGCTCGCGTTGGCCGATTCCTTGGCGGCGTCAGCGGCATGGCTGGCCTCGATGTAGCGCGCCTCGGCTTCGTTCACGCCGGGATGCTGGCGCGGATGGTTGCGGATGTAACTCCAAGCGAAGTAGCCGGCGATCACGGTGCCGACACCGGCAACGACGAAGGCCGTGCGCCACGAGCCGAACAAGGCGATCAGCCCCGAGATCAGGATCGCGCCCAGCGCCGCACCCAGCGGCGCGCCGCCGTCGAGCAAGGTGGCGCCCCGCCCGCGTTCGGTCTGCGTCATCCAGATGCCGTTGAGCTTGCCGCCCGCGGGGTAGATCGGCGCTTCGGCCGCGCCCAGGCCCAGCCGCGTGAGCAGCAAAGGCACCCAGCCCGTGCAGACGGCGGCGATGGCCTGGAAGAAGCCCCAGCCCACGGTGGCGCCGGCAATGACGACGCGCGGGCCGAAGCGGTCGGCCAGCATGCCGCCCGGGATCTGCATCAGCGCATAGGTCCAGAAGAACGAGCTGAGCAGCAGGCCCTGCACGGCCGGGCCGATGTCGAACTCCTTGGCGATCAGCGGCATGGCCACCGAGAGCGAGGCCCGGTCGATGTAGTTGATCGAGATCAGGAACAACATCATCAGAAAGATCTTCCAGCGCACCTTGGTGGGCTGGAGCGCGGCATCGGGTGCTGAGGCAGGTGCTGCGGCGGTCGCCTTGGCGCCGTCCGTCATGGTGTTTTGCATCGGTTTGTCTCCTTGCAGTGGCACGGATGCCAGCTTGCAAGGAAACGACCCGGCACGCTGACGAACTTTGCAGTCGCGGGTCGGGCTGGTCCGGGCCAGTGCACCACCGAGGCTGTGGAGCGGAATTTAGGCTTTGTCGAAATCAACGTCAACAACAATGTCGACAATCTTGTTAACGATAATGGAAAGTACCTAGCCCGCAGCCCCTTCCCGAGGGATCACGCGGCGTTGGCGGCCGGTGTTTCCGCAAAGTACGCCATGGCCGCCAGCACCCCGCTGCCGGCCACCGGCACGCCTGCCAGCTTGAAACCCATCTCGACGCCGGTCAAGGCGGCCATCAGCGTCAGGTCGTTGCAGTCGCCCAGGTGGCCGATGCGGAACATGCGGCCCTTGAGCTTGCCCAGGCCCGCGCCCAGCGACAGGTCGAAGCGCTGGTGGATGAGGCGGCGCAGCGCATCGGCATCGACGCCCTGCGGCGTGATGACGCCGGTCAGCACGGGCGAATGCACGCGCGCGTCGGCGCACTGCGTCGGCAGGCCCCAGGCCTGCACGGCGGCGCGCACGCCGCGGCCCCAGCGTTGGTGGCGCGCGAAGATCACGGGCAGGCCCTGCTCGAGCACCATGTCCAGCGCCTCGCTGAGGCCGTACAGCAGGTTGGTGCTCGGCGTGTAGGGCCAGTAGCCGCCCTGGTTCATTTCGATGATCTCGTCCCAGGCCCAGAAGGCCTTGGGCAGGCGCGCCGTTTTCGCCACCTCGAGCGCCTTGGGCGACACCGCGTTGAAGCTGATGCCCGGCGGCAGCATGAGGCCCTTCTGCGAGCCGCTGACGGTGACGTCCACGCCCCATTCGTCGTGCCGGTAGTCGGCGCTCGCGAGGCCCGAGATGGTGTCGACCATCAAGAGCGCCGGATGGCCCGCCGCATCGATCGCGCGGCGCACCGACGCGATGTCGGAGGTGACGCCGGTCGAGGTTTCGTTGTGCACCACGCACACGGCCTTGATGTGGTGCGTGGTGTCCTGGCGCAGGCGCTGCTCGATGAGGTCGGCCTGCACGCCGTGGCGCCAGCTGCGCGGCAGGCCGGTTTCGTCGCTGCCTTCGAGCGCGAGGAACTCGGGCTCCAGGCCGAGCCGGCGCGCCATCTTCTGCCACAGCGTGGCGAAGTGGCCGGTCTCGAACATCAGCACGTGGTCGCCGGGGCTCATCACGTTGACCAGCGCCGCCTCCCACGCGCCGGTGCCCGACGCGGGATAGACGACGACCGGGTGCCGGGTCTGGAACACCTGCTGCAGCCCGCTGATGACCTTCTTGCCCAGCGTGGCGAACTCGGGCCCGCGGTGGTCGATGGTCGGCAGGCTGATGGCCCGCAGGATGCGGTCAGGCACGGGGCTGGGGCCCGGGATCTGCAGGAAGTGGCGGCCGCTGGGATGGTTGTCGAGCGCGATCATGGATGTGTCTCCGTTCTGTGTTCTGGTTGGGGGATTGAAAGGTTCTAGAGCTGCACCGACGCGTGGCCGATGCCCGGGAATTCAGCGGTGACGAGGTCGCCCTCGCCCGCTTCCAGAATGCCGACCCACGTGCCGGTCGTGACCACCGTGCCGGCCGCGACGGTCTCGCCGTGGCGCGTGGCATGGCGCAGCCACACGGGCAGCAGCCAGGCGGGGTCGCCGAGCGAATGCGTGCCGCGGCGCATCACGGTGGCGCGCGCGCCGATGCGCACTTCGCAGGCCTGCGCGGCCCAGTCGCGGGCCACGAAAGGCACCCACTCGCCGAGCACCAGCGCGCCGTGCGATTGCAGGTCGGCCAGCTTGCACAGCGCGGGCGCGTCGATGGCTTCCTGCCAGCGCGAATCGACGACTTCGATCGACACCGCCATCGCATCGATCAGGGCGCGTGCGCTGTCGACATCCAGCGCAGATGCCAACGCCGCATCGACATCACGCCCGATCCGCAGCGCGATCTCGGCCTCGATGCCGCGCATGTGGAACGGCCAGTCGCCCGCCGTTGCCGGGCTGGGCCACACGCCGCGCGGCGGCAGCGGTGCGTGGGTCAGCACCGCATCGCGCGACGGACCGCCGGCTTTCCAGTAGCGAGGCGGTGCCATGCCGAACCAGCCGAGCGCCTGCGCCACCTGCTGTTGCACGGCGTAGGCATCGTCGGCCTGCGTGAGCAGGCCGGCCACTTCTGCCGCCGGACACGCGACGTGTTCACCGCGCGCACGAACCAGCGCGCCGGCGACAACTTCGATTCTTGAAAGGGACATGTCGGTGGCCTCCAGTGATCCCAGAAAAAAGAACAAGACATTCAGAAGCTCGCGCGCAACGGCGCGAGCCCCTTCACCTGCACCCGCACGGCCGTGCCCTGCGAGGCGAACAACATGCCGGTGCACGAACCGGTCGTCACGACCTGGCCGGCCCGCAGGCCTTCGCCCCGGGCCGCGCCCTGGTTGGCCAGCCACACGAGCAGCGCGCCGACGTCGGGGTGCGTGTGCTCCCCGACCGTGTGGGCCACGACCTGCTCGTCGAAATGCATCACGACCTCGGTCTGTGCCAGATCGAGCCACGCGCGCTCGAAAGGCACGGGCTCGCCGAGCACCAGGCCGCCGTGGCACAACAGGTCGGCCAGCAGTGCCGAGGGGCTGGCGTCGAGCCAGTCGACCAGCCGGGTTTCCGCCACCTCGATCACGGGCAGCACCGACGCGATGGCATCGGCGACCTCGTCGCGCGTGTAGGGCGCTGCGCGCGGCGGCAGGTCGGCGCCGAGGCGAAATGCAATCTCGGCCTCGACGCCGCGCAGATGCCATGCGCCACCGACCAGCGACGCGCCGCCCGCCACCAGCCCTTCGGCCGGCAGCGGCGCGCACACGGGCTCGCGGCCCGGCGCACTCGCGCCGACCTTCCAGCCGCCGACCGCGCCGAGCGCCGCCAGCGTCGCGTCCTGGATGGTGTAGGCCGCGCGCCAGTCGTGCAGCGGCAGCAGCGAGGACATCACGCGCCGGCCGTCGCGCCGCGCGCGGCACAGCGCCTGCGCGGCCTCGGCCGGCAAGAGCTGCGGCGCGACGGCCTCGGCCAGCGTCACAACACGGGGAAGCGCAGCCACGGATGGGCCTGTTCGAACGAGCGCGCCAGCGCGAGCAAGGCGTCGTCCGCCCCTTCGCGCGCCACGAGCTGCACGCCGACGGGCATCGATCCCGCAAAGCCGCAGGGCAACGCGATGGCGGGCAGGCCCACGGCGTTCGCGAAGCCGGCGAACACCGCGTGGCCGCGCGGGCCGACCTCGCGCCCGTCGATCCGCGTCGGGTGCGTCTCGCGGGCCGGCCACGGCAACGCGGCGGCCGCGGGCGTGAGCAGGAAGTCGTAGCGGTCGAACAGCTGCGCGAGCGTGTTGCGCAAGCGCTCGGCCTCGTACAGCAGCTCGAACAATTCCGACGCGCCGGCCTTGCGGCCGTTCTCGGCATTGGCCTGCATCGCGGGGCCGAACAGCGACGGATCGAAGGGCCGGCTCGACAGCTCCTGCGGATGCGCCACCAGCCAGGCCAGCCCGACCTGCGCCAGCAGCGGCCAGCGCTGGTTGACGGCCTCGACGAGGCCGAAGTCCTGCGCCGTCGTGACCTCGTGGCCGAGCGCCGCCATGTGGCGCGCGGTCGCTTCGGTCAGCGCCGCGATCTGCGGATCGACCGGGTGATCGCCGAAGCGCGGAATGAAAAGAATGCGCGCGCGTTGCGGGCCCGCGCCCTCTTCCACCGGCCGGTCGCCGATCACCTGCATCACCGCGGCCACGTCGGCCACGCTGCGCGCGATCGGGCCCGCGACCTCGAAGCCGAGAAAAATCGGCGGCAGCCCATCGCCGCGCGGCACGCGTCCGCGCGAAGGCTTGAAGCCGACGAGGTTGGTGTGCGAGGCCGGCCGGCGGATCGAACCGCCGCCGTCGGTGCCCAGCGCGATCGGGCAGCCGCCGGCGGCCACCAGTGCCACCGCGCCGCCCGACGAACCGCCGGGCGTGAGCGTCGGGTCCCACGGGTTGCCGGTGGGGCCGAACACCGGGTTGTCGGTGTAGCCCTGCATCGTGAACTCGGGCACGTTGGTCTTGCCGAAGATCACGGCGCCGGCTTCGCGCAGCTTCGCCACCGGCAGCTCGTCGCGCTCGGCCACGCCGCCGGCCAGCGCGCGGCTGCCCCAGTGCGTCGGCAGGCCGCGCACCTGCAGGTTGTCCTTGATGGTGACGGGCACGCCGTCGAGCGCGCCCAGCGCCCGGCCGCTGCGCCAGCGCGCGGTGCTTTGCCCGGCCGCGTGCGTGGCGCCTTCGCTGTCGAGCGTGATGAGTGCGTTGAGCCGCGGGTTGACCTCGGCGCTGCGCTGCAGGCAGGCATGCAGCGCGTCGGCCGGGGTGAACGCCGCCTCGCGATAGCCGGCCGCGAGCTGCGCCGCATCGAGTTGCCAGAGCGGTGTGGTGGTGTGCATCGGGGCGTGCCTCACATGTGCGCCGGCAGCCACGTCACCAGCTGCGGCACGGCCATCAGCAGCAGCGTGAACGCGATCATGATCAGCGCGTACGGCAGCGCACCCCAGATCGCGTCCTGGATGCCGCCCTTGTCGGGACGGATGCCGTGCACCACGAACAGGTTCATGCCCACCGGCGGCGTGATCAGGCCCAGCTCGCACATCAGCACGATGAAGATGCCGAACCAGATCGGGTCGATGCCCACGGCAATCGCGATCGGGTAGGTGATCGGGATCGTCGCCACCTGCATCGACAGCACGTCCATGAACATGCCCAGGACCAGGTAGAACACGATGAGCGCCAGGATCAGCCCGGTGGCCGACAGGCCCTGGCTCGCGACCCACTTCGTCATCGCTTCGGCCACGCCCGTGAGGCTCACCGTCAGGTTGAGGATGAAGGCGGCCACGACGATCAGCAGGATCATGCCGCTCACGCGCGCCGTCGAGATGAAGCAGTTGCGCAGCAGCTCCCAGTTGAGCTTGCCCGACTGCCAGACGAAGCCCAGTGCCGCGAGCACGCCCAGCGCCGCACTCTCGGCCGCCGTGGCGATGCCGAAGTACAGGCTCCCCATCACGATGCCGAACACCACCGCCGGCGGCACCAGGTGCACCAGCACGCGCAGCCGTTCGCGCAGCGGCACCTTGGGCTCGCGCATCGCGTTGCCGCTGGCCAGGCTCGAGATGGCGATCCACAGCATGAAGCTCAGCGTGAGCAGCAGGCCCGGGATGATGCCGGCCACGAACAGCTTGCCGATCGAGTTGTTGGTGAGCGAGCCGTACACGATCATGTTCACGCTCGGCGGAATCAGGATGCCCAGCGTGCCGCCCGCGGCCAGGCTGCCCAGCGACGCGCGCATCGGGTAGCCGCGCCGCTGCAGCGACGGCAGCGCCACCGTGCCGACCGTGGCCGCGGTGGCGACCGACGAGCCCGAGGTCGCCGCGAACAGCGCGCAGCTGCCGATGTTGGTGTGCAGCAGCCCGCCCGGCAGGCGGCCCAGCCACGCCGACAGCGCGATGTACATGCGGTCGGCGATGCCCGAGCGCAGCAGCAGCTCGCCGAGCAGCACGAACAGCGGCACCGAGGTGAGCAGGCTCTCGTTCTGCACGCCCCACACGACCGGCGCGATCGAGTCCATGAACGGCGCGCCGTAGGCGGCAATGCCGCCGATGATGCCGATGGCCGCCATCGACACCGCAATCGGCAGGCCGAGCAGCATCAGGGCGAGCATCGCGAAGAATGCGAATCCGATCAGGGCAATGTTCATGGTGCGGCTCCTTCGGCCTGCTGCCGTGCCTTGAGGTCGTCGAGTTCTTCCTTGAGCTCTTCCTTCGCGCTCTTCGGATGGAAGTCGCTGTTCAGCGTGCGGATGTCGCCGCTGGCCAGCAGCCGCGTCGCGCGCCAGGCCAGCGCGCAGGCCACGCCCGCGAAGATCACCAGGCCCGCGTACCACACGCCCTGCGGAATGATCAGCGGCGTGGCCCAGGGCGTCTGCGCGGTGCTGCGGTAGGCCGTCGTGTCCTGGATCACCTTGAACGCGACCCAGGCGATGAACAGCGAGAACACCGCCAGCGAGACGATCGAGAGCCAATTCAGCAGCGCCTGCACGCGCGGCGGGAAGCGCTCGTGGAACACGTCCACGCGGATGTGGTTGCGCCCCAGGAGCGACAGGCTGAAGGCCAGCGTGGAGCCGACCGCCAGCGCATAGCCGCCCAGCTCGTCGGCGCCCTGCAGCGAGATGTTGAACAGCTTGCGCGAGATCGTCTCGATGGCGACGACGAAGGCCAGCCCCAGGAAGATCGCGCCGAAGGCCGTGGCCAGCACGGTCTCCATGCGGGTCCTGAAGTCGGCGCGCCGGGTGTGCGCAGAGGCCGCCGTGGCGGATTGCCGGTCGCGGGTCATGGCGACGCTGTTCATTGCAGGCCCAGCACCGGTGCCACCGTCGCCTGCCAGGTCTTCAGGCAGGTGGGGTTCGACTTGTTGCACACCTCGGCCCACACCGGCAGCGACACCTTGGTGACCGCGCCGCGCAGCAGTTCGGTGTCGGCGGGCGCGACGGGCACATCGACCAGCTTGAACTTCTTGCCGGTGGTGCACGGGTCCTTGCCGGCGTTGCAGTTCAGCGCATCCTTGAAGAGCTCTTCGGAGTACGTCCACATGTCGTCGCTCAGCGTGTCGAAGGCCTGCTTCATCTTGACCTTGGCATCGGGCGCCAGCGCGTTCCACGACTTCATCGTCATGCCGTAGCCGTTCAGGGCCATCTGGAAGCCGATCGGCATCTGGTGCGTCGTCACCTCCGGCCAGCCCGCCGAGTTGGCCGAGCTGGGCCCGGTGATGGCGCAATCGACCACGCCCAGCGACAGCGACTGGTGCGTGTCGGCGAACGACACCGGCACCGGCGTGCCGCCCACCATCTCGATGAACTTGGCCAGGTTCTGGTCGTACACGCGGACCTTCAGGCCCTTGATGTCGGCCAGCTTGGCGATCGGCTTCTTGCAGAAAAGAATCTGCGGGCCGAAGGGCCACACGGCCAGCAGCTTCACGCCGAACTGCGCCTGCAGGCGCGCATCGACCGTGTCGAAGTAGGCCTTGGCCACCTTGCGGCCCGTGGCGTAGTCGGGCGCCGCGCCGACCAGGTCCAGGCCGAGGATGGTGGGCTCGTCGCGCGAGTTCTGCGACACGCGCAGCGACACGATGTCGAACAGGCCTGCCTTCATCACGCGCAGCTGCTCGGTGTCCTTGATGCCCAGCGTGTCGATGGGCTTGTAGTCGACGTCGATCGGCAACCCGGTGCGGGCCGCGAAGTTCTCGAAGAAGGGCTGCTCCTTGTTCTTCTGGAGCAGGCCGGTGGCCAGCGGCTGGCCGATGGCTTTCATCTTGATGCGGTCTTGCGCGTGGGCCGCGGGCAACGCGAGCACCACGGCCAAGGCAACTGTGGCGAAGGACTTGAGGCGAAGGTGGAACGGCATGAAAAACTCCAGCAGAGGTAAGTGGGAAGGAACGGGGCGGCATCGAAAGAAAGACGTGCCATTGAATCCCGCAGCGGCGCCGCGCAGCGGACTATTCCGCTGCGCGGGACAGTCGAAAAAACTGGTTTGGAATCAAGCACTTGGCGCGTTGCGCCAGTGGAAGATGCGCCGAGGGCGCAGGGCCTTCAGCGACCGCCGTAGGCGGCGGTGATCTCGTCGGCGGCGGCGCGCACGGTGGCGCCCAGGTGCAGGAAGTCGGTGCTCTTGATGCGCTGCGTCGGGCCGACCAGCGAGATCGCGCCGAAAGGCTGGCCATGCTCGTCGCGGATGGCCGCGGCAATGCAGCGCAGGCCGACCGCGTTCTGCTCGTCGTCGATCGCATGGCCCGCACGGCGCACCTCGCCCAGCGTTTCATGCAGCCGCGAGGCGCGCGCGATCGTGTTGTTCGTGAGCTTGGGCAGGCCGTAGGTGCGCAGGTACTGCAGCACGTCTTCTTCCGACATCGCGGCGAGGATCGCCTGCCCCATCGCGGTGCCATGCAGCGGTGCACGAAAACCCGGCTTGCCGATGGCGCGCATGAGTTCGCGGCTCTCGACCTGCGTGACGAACACGATGTCGCCCAGGTCGGCGATGCCCAGGTTGATGCTCTCGCCGGTGCTGTCGCGCAGCCGGCGCATCACCGGCAGCGCCAGGTGCGCGATGCGGCGGCGCCGCCCGAAGGCCGCGCCCACCGAGAAGCAGCGCACGCCCACGTACCAGAGGTTGGTCTCGCGATCGAACTGCACGAAGCGCCGCTGTTCGAGCGTGGTGAGCAGCCGGTGCGCAGTGGACGACGACAGCCCCGTGTGCGCCGCGATGTCGACCAGCCGGAAGCCTTCGTCGTCCTCCGCGAGGAGTTCGAGCAATTGCAT
Source organism: Variovorax sp. EBFNA2 (assembly GCF_033802765.1). Classification (NCBI taxonomy): domain Bacteria; kingdom Pseudomonadati; phylum Pseudomonadota; class Betaproteobacteria; order Burkholderiales; family Comamonadaceae; genus Variovorax; species Variovorax sp. EBFNA2. The sequence goes on along the minus strand of NZ_CP138496.1, from coordinate 2,036,159 downwards.
GGCGCGCGTGAGCGACTGCACGGTGCTGTCGTGGTCGCGGTCGATGCGGGTGACCTTGGGGGCCTTGGCGGGGGTGCGCGGCGAGCTGGCTGTCATGGCGGGCCTTGTGCAAATTGCGTGCCATCCGGCCTGCCCGTCCGGCACGCCATCCGGTGGCCGATGGTCTGCGACAACGTCCGCGTCAAAAACAGTGTTTACACCAATGTTGACATTTTTTGGATCACCGGCGGGTGGTGTGCCCTCCGGGCCGGGAAAGGACGTCGGCCGGCCTTCTTGCGCCCCCTTGAGGGGCGCAGCAGGGTCGCGACGCCCCGAAGTGGGGGGACGTGCGCGAGATCAGGGGGTTGCGCGACGCCTTACACGCCGCTGCCCTGAGGATGGGTCGCGGCCTGTTCGCGGCCCCACGGCGGCGCGCACTCGAACCCGGCCACCCAGCGCTGCATCTGGTCGGCCGGCATCGGCTTCGCGATGCCGTAGCCCTGGGCCAGCGTGCAGCCCATGGCAAGCAAGGCTTCGCCGTGGTGCAGCGTCTCGACGCCTTCGGCCACGGCCGTGCGCCCGAGTGCCTTCAACAGCAGCAGGATGCCCTGCACGATCGCGCGGTCGGCCTCGCTGTCGAGCATGTCGCGGATGAACGACTGGTCGATCTTGACCGACGACACCGGCAGCTGGCGCAGGTACGTGAGCGACGAATAGCCGGTGCCGAAATCGTCGATGGCCACCGCCACGCCGAGCGCCTGGCACGCCTCCACGAAGCGGGCCACCGTGGCGAACTGGCTGATGGCCGTGGTCTCGAGAATCTCGAGCTCCAGCGCCCCGCGGCCGAGCTTCGGGTACTGCGCCAGTTGCTGCGTGAGCCGGTCGACGAAGTCGTGGCGCATCATGTGCAGCGGACTCACGTTGACGCTGACCGACATGCGCAGGCCCGCCTCGAGCCAGTCGTGCAGTTGCCGCAATGCCGTGGCGACGACCCACTCGCCGACCTGCTCGGCCAGCGCGTCGTCCTCCAGCAGGGGCACGAAATGGATCGGCTGCAGCAGGCCACGCTGCGGATGGTTCCAGCGGATGAGCGCCTCGGCACCCACCACCACGCCGCGGCGCATGTCGACCTTGGGCTGATAGCACAGGAAGAACTCGCCCTGCACCAGGCCTTCCTGGATGCGCTGGCGCTGGCGCACCACCTGTGCGTCGGCCTGCGCCTGCGGGGCGTCGAAATAGTGCACCTTGCCGTCGGCGGCACGCTTGGCGAAGAAGGCCGCATGCTGGGCGTCGCGCAGCGCAAGTTCGGGCGCCGGGCCGCTGCTGTCCATCAGCCGCGCACCGAGGCTGGCGCACAGGTCGGCGGTGTGCCCCCGCCATTGCCAGGGTTCGGCCAGCGCGATCAGGATGCGCTCCAGCACCTCGTGGCATTGCGAAAACCCGAGCCCGGCGAAGACGGCCGCGAACTCGTCTCCGCCGATGCGTGCCGACAGCGACTCGCGCGGCAGTTGGGCCTTGATGCGACGGGCCGCCTCGACCAGCGCGGCATTGCCGCCCGCCATGCCCAGGCGCTGGTTGAGTTCGCGGAAGCGATCGAGGTCGATGTCGCAGACGACAGCAAGGCGCTTCCCGGCGCGCGCCCAATCCGCGATGAGCGGAGCCAGCACCTCGTCCGGAGGAAGGCGCCTCAACGCTTCGTCGGGCGACGAGATGACATGAGCGGACTCGTTCGGCACAGGTGGGCGTTCCGAAAATCAAAAGCGGCTGTTGCCCGGATTCAGCCTGCCCGAGCCGGCCATGGCAAGGTATTTTTCGCGGACGGCCTGCACGAACGGGATTCCCTGGTTCTTGCTACCACCAAAGAACTCCTCCTTGCCATCGGCAGTCGGCAGTCGGGGGCCATCGTCGAGTGGATTCGGGGGCCTGTTTACGCAGCCGCCGGCCGCATCGCCGTGCACACGCGATTGCGCCCTCCCATCTTGGCCGCGTACAAGGCCTTGTCGGCGGCCTGGACCAATTCCTTCGGGGGTCCCGAATTCAGCGCAGGGCTGAACGCATCCACACCGGCGCTCAGCGTGACGAAGCCGTCGGGGGTTCCGGCGTGCACGATTTCCAGGTCGCGAACCGCGGTGCGGATTCGCTCCGCCAGGACGGCGGCATCGGCCACATCGGTATTGGGCAAGAGCACGGCCAGCTCCTCCCCGCCGTAGCGGGCGGCAAGATCGCCCGGACGGCGGGATGCAACGCTTGCGATCGTGCGCCCGATCGTCTGCAGGCACTCATCGCCGGCCGTATGGCCGTAGATGTCGTTGTACTGCTTGAAGCAATCGACATCGATCAGGATGAGCGCCAGGGTGCTCGCGTTGCGCATGGCCCGGCTGAATTCGCTGTCGAGCGCCACGTCGAACTGCCGGCGATTTGCCAACCCCGTGAGACCGTCCTCCATGGCGAGGGTGTTCAAGGTCTTGTTGAGCGTCTCCAGCGCGTCGCGCGCCCGCAGCAGTTCGGCCTCGGACTTGCTTCGCAGTTCCATCTGCCTGACCAGCCGCCATCCCACGAAGCCGACGATCAACGTCAGGAGCGTGACGCCGCCCGTATGCCAGAGCGTTTCCCGCCACCAGGCAGCCAGGATCTCGTCCTTGGAGAGGGCTGCGGCAACGAACAGCGGATAGTTGGAAAGACGCCGGAAGCTGTTCAATCGCGTCACGCCGTCCTGCGCCGATTTGATTTCGGCCGTTCCTGCCGGGCCCTGGGTTGTATAGGCCTGGAAGAGGCCCGTTCCCAGCATGCTTCGTCCGACCATGTCGGTGCTGTACGGCCGGCGAGTCATCATCGTTCCGTTCTCGAGGATCAGCGCAACGGCGCCGGCCTGCCCGATGTCGAGGCTTTCATAGAACTTCAGGAAGAAGGCGACCTCGATCGTCGCGAGCGCCACGCCGGCGAAGCTGCCGTCCGCGTGGTTGATGCGCCGGGACACGGGAACGAGCAGTTTGCCGTTGGTCCGGCTCTTCACCGGAATGCCGATGTGCGGTCCACGGTCCTCGTGCTCGCGATGGAAGACGAAATACTCGCGGGTCGCGTTGTTCAGGTTCTGCGGCGGGATCTGCCGGGAATTCGCGACCCAGTTTCCGTCCTTGTCGTAGACGTGAATTCCGTCCAGTTGCGGGAGTTCGGCCACCTGCATGGCGAGCACCGTGCGAAGCCGCGCGACGGCGGCCGGCTGCGTGCCGTCGTGTTCGATGCGCTCGACGATGCCGACCAGCGCAGTGTCTGCCTGCTTGATCGTGTCATCCGCCTGCTGCGCCATGGCACGCGCCAGGTTCGACGCCGCGACGCTCATCTGCTGAAGCTGCTCCGCGCGCGAATTCCAGCTGTTCCAGCAGTCGAGCGCCACGAGGGCCAGGCAAACGACGGTCACGAAGGCTGTCGTTCGAAAAGTGATGGAGGGTCGGCGAAACACGGTGTCCTTCCGGGGCAGCGGCATCTGGAGCGCTGGCGCGACTTTGACACATCTCCGGGCGGATTCGTCGCTTTTGCCCGGTCGGGTGTGCGGTGCAAACAGGCCGACCGCCCATCGCCCCGATTTCCGCGCACTTGAGCCGCCCCCAGTGATCCATTGCGGCCGGCCTGGCGTAGGAAGAGAAGACTCTCTCTTCCTGCACCCACCGCCATGCCCCAAGCCTCCAGCACCTCGACTGCCATCCATTGGGTTGAACAGGGCCTGGTGCCCGACGGCGCCGTTCGGCTGGGCGTGCGGCGGCTGCTGCGCCAGCGCCTGGTCGAACTGGACAGCGGCAACCCGGAAGCCGTGGCCCGGCGTTCGGAGGCATTTTTCGATGGATTGCGGGAGGCGCCCTTGGCGCTGCTGCCCGAGAAAGCCAACGAGCAGCACTACGAGTTGCCCGCCGAGTTCTTCACGGGCGTGCTGGGGCCGCACCGCAAGTACAGCTGCTGCTGGTGGCCCGAAGGGGTGCAGACGCTCGAGCAGGCGGAGGCGGCAGCCCTGGCCGAAACTTGCGCACGCGCCGGCCTGGCGGATGGGCAGCGCATCCTGGAGCTGGGCTGCGGTTGGGGTTCGCTGAGCCTGTGGATGGCCGAGCACTTTCCGGGCGCCCACATCACGGCGGTTTCCAATTCGCACTCGCAACGGCTGTTCATCACGGCCGAGGCTGCTGCACGCGGACTGGGCAACCTCGAGGTGATCACCTGCGACTTCAATGACTTCGAAACCGGCGAGCGTTTCGACCGGGTGGTGTCGGTGGAGATGTTCGAGCACCTGCGCAACTGGCCGCGCGCCTTTTCGCACGTGGCCCGCTGGTTGCAACCACAGGGGCGGTTCTTCATGCACGTCTTCGTTCACCGCGAAGCGCCCTACCCGTTCGAGGCGCGCGATGCCAGCGACTGGATGAGCCGCCACTTCTTCTCCGGCGGCATGATGCCCGGCGACGATCTCGCGCTGCGCTGCCAGGACGACTTGCGCCTGCTGCACCGCTGGCGCTGGGACGGCCGCCACTACGCGCGAACCTCGGCCGCCTGGCTGGCACGCATGGACGCCCGACGGGCCACCCTCATGCCCCTGCTGGCCGCCGTCTACGGAGAGCGCGACGCGCCGGTGTGGTGGACCCGCTGGCGGCTCTTCTTCATCTCGGTGGAAGAGCTGTTCGGCTACGCCGAGGGCAGCCAGTGGTGGGTCGGTCACTACCTGTTCGAGAAACGGTGATGCTGTCGCTCGCCTGCCTGGGCCTGGCGATTGCACTCGCCGTGGCGCTGCCGGTCTGGGTGTTCAGCATCGGCGTGCGCGACGCCAGCCTGGCGGACCGGATCTGGCCCCTGATGATCGCGGCGCCGGCGCTGGCCTACGCCGGCGCCCATGCCCGCGTGCTCGACGCCCGCAGCGCCTGGATGCTCGCGCTGCTGCTGCTGTGGGCGTGCCGACTGGCGCTGCACATCGGGCGTCGCAACTGGGGCCACGGCGAAGATCGCCGCTACCAGGCCATGCGTGCGCGCAACGAACCGCACTTCGGCCTGAAGAGCCTTTACCTCGTGTTCGGGCTCCAGGCGGTGCTGGCGTGGATCGTCGGCTGGCCGCTGCTGGCCGCGTTCGCGCACCCGTCGCCGCTGTCCTGGCTGGATGTGCTGGCGCTGCTGCTGGCCGGCGGCGGCGTGGTCATCGAGGCCGTGGCCGACGCCCAGCTCGCCCGTTTCCTGCGCGGCCCGCGCCGCGAGGATGCGGTGATGGACCGCGGTCTCTGGGCCTGGTCGCGCCACCCCAACTACTTCGGCGAGGCCTGCGTCTGGTGGGGCCTCGGGCTGGCCGCGCTGTCGGCGGGCGGAGGGGCGGTGGCGTGGTGCCTGGTGTCTCCGCTGCTCATGACCGGCCTGCTGCTCAAGGTGTCGGGCGTGGCGCTGCTGGAGCACGACATCGCCGAGCGCCGGCCTGCCTACCGCAGCTACGCGGCGCGCACCAGCGCCTTCATTCCCTGGCCGCCACGGCGCGGCGCCCGGCCATGAAGCGCCGCGCCGTGGGGCTGATGCTGGGGCTGGCACTGGCGCAGGCGACCTGCCTGGCCGTGGCTCAGGACGCCGACGAGGAAGCGGGCGAATGGCACTTCACCGCCACGCTCGACGGCAAGCCGATCGGGACCCATCGCTTTGTGGTCGGCGGCACGGCGGCGGCGCGCAGCGTCGACAGCCGCGCCCTGTTCACCGTGCGCATGCTCGGCATTCCTGTGTACCGCTATCGGCACCAGGCCGAGGAGCGCTGGGCCGGTGACTGCCTGCGCGAGCTGCGCACCGAAACCGACGACGACGGCACCCGCCAGCAGGTCGCGCAGCGTTTCGACGGCGACTGCCCGATGAGCTTTGCCTACTGGAATCCCCGGCTGGTGAAACAGCAGCGCCTGATCGACCCCCAGACGGGCAAGGCCGAGGCGGTGCGCTTCGAGCCGCTGCCCGATGCGACCCTCGAGGTCCGCGGCCAGCCCGTGCGTGCGCGCGGGTGGCGACTGCAGACGGCGCAACAGCGCATCCGCATCTGGTATGCCGCCGACAGCAAACGCTGGATCGGGCTCGACGCCGACACCAAGGGCGACCACCAACTGAGCTACCGACTGACCTCTTCTCCACGGAGCACCCCATGAAGCCATCCCCGCGCACCTTGCTCGCTGCCTACCTGTGGGCGCTCGTGTGTTTTCTGGTACTGGACGCCGTCTGGCTGTCGGTCATGGGGCCCCGCCTCTACCAGCCCGCACTCGGTGCGCTGATGGCGCCGCAGGTGGACTGGACGGCGGCCGTGCTGTTCTATGCCCTCTACCTGGTCGGCCTCGTCGTCTTTGCGATCGCACCGGCGCTGGAGGCCGACGAGCCCGCCGCGGCGTGGCGTCGCGGCGCGCTGTTCGGGCTCGTGGCCTATGCCACCTACGACCTGACGAACCAGGCCACGCTGCGCGACTGGCCCTGGGCCGTCACGGCCGCCGACCTGGCCTGGGGCACGGCCGTGAGCGGCGTGTCGGCGTGGGTCGCGGCGCGCCTCACATCCCGACCAGCGCGCCGAAGAAACGCGCAATAGCCCCGTCGAAGCGCAGCCGGCCGTCCAGCGAGGCCAGGCAGATGCACTCGCTGCCGTCCTGGACCACGGGCTGGTGGTTGATCTCGGCATCGGCCGCATCGAAATCGCCGGCGCCGAACAAGGCCCGGCCATCGTGGAAGCGGCCATGCAGCACCTGGGTGAACTCCTGGCCCTGGTGCGTGTGCTGCGGCAGGTACTTGCCAGCCGCGATGCGCAGCAGAAAGACGTTGGCCTCCGGGGCCTCGGGCACCGTCACACGGCTCCAGCGCATGCCGGGGCCGATCCAGCGCCAGGGCGTGGCACTGCAGTGCGCGAGCGCCCGCGGCCAGCGCGCACCCGGTGGCAGCGGCGGGGGCGCGCTGACCCGCACGGGGGTGGGTTCAGCGCCTTCATGCGCTTCGATCCGGGCCCAGGTGCGCGCCAGTGCATCGTCGGCCAGGGGGGCCTCGGCCAGGTCGTCGAGCAGGAGGCCGCCCACGACATCGAGGGCGCGCGCCCGCTCGCGGCACAGCGGGCACAGTTCCAGGTGGCTGGCCAGAACCAGTCGCATGCCAGCCGGCATGTGGCCGGAGGACCGGGCCAGCAGCAGGTCGTCGTCGGGGTGGTGTCGGATGTCCATCGTCAATGTTCCAGCAGGCGGCGCAGTTGGGCGACCGCCAGGCGCACGCGCGACTTCACCGTGCCCAGCGGAATGCTCAGCTGGGCCGCGATGCGGGCGTGCGGCGCGTCTTCAAAATAGGAAAGGTGCAGCACCTGCTGCTGCTCGGGCGGAAGCAGGCGCAGGGCGCCGCGCAGGCGTTCGCTCAGGCGCGCGTCGTGCAGCTGGTCTTCGACGGCCGGTTCTTCCGACTGCAGCAGGTCGAAATCGAACGCGTCGTCGGCCGACTGCACGCCCTGACGCCGCCGCAGCGCGTCCACGCGCAGGTTCCGCGCGACGGCGAAGATCCAGGTCGTGGCGGCTGCCCGGGCCGGATCGAACAGCGCAGCCTTGCGCCAGACCGTGACCAGCGCTTCCTGGGCCAGCTCTTCGGCCTGGATGGCCGGGCTGCCGCTGTGCATCAGGTAGTGCTTGATGCGCGGCGCGAAATGCGAGAACAGCTGCGCGAACGCGTCCCGGTCCTGCCGCTGCGCCACGGCCACCATCGCCTGGGCCCAGAGATCGTCGGGGCGGGCAGGCGGCGGCGAATCGGGGGAGACAACGGTCAAGAGGGACGCTCGGCGACTGCGGGGCACCGGAGTGCCCGCAGAGGGGTTGGACGGATCGGGGGCAGCGGCCATGTCCTGTTGTACGCAAAGGAGCGGCGTTCGGATCATCGCAGCGACACGCGGGCAATCCAAACGATCGTTTCATGCGTACAGGCAGCACGACTCGCCAAAGGCTCCCCATGCTGCCTCCTCCCGCCCCGCTTGCCCCGCCTGCCGCCTTGCCGATGCCTGCTTCGGTGCCCTCGGGCCAACGCATCGCCGTCGTCGGCACCGGCATCGCGGGCCTGTCCTGCGCCTGGCTGCTGTCCCGGCGCCACGAGGTCACGGTGTTCGAGAGCGAGCCCCGGCCGGGCGGCCACAGCCATACCGTGGACGCGCCGGGCCGGGACGGCACGGTGCCGGTGGACACCGGCTTCATCGTCTACAACGAGCCCGCCTACCCGAACCTCACCGCGTTGTTCCAGCACCTGGCGGTGCCGACCGCGCCCTCGGACATGTCGTTCGCCGTGAGCCTGGACGCCGGGGGGCTCGAATACGCGGGCACCGACCTGCGCGGCCTGTTCGCACAAAAGCGCAACCTCGCGCGCCCCCGCTTCTGGGCCATGCTGCGCGACTTGCTGCGGTTCTACCGCGAGGCACCGCGCGATGCGCAGGTGGCGGGCGACCAGGCGCTCGACGACTACCTGGACGCCCACGGCTACGGCCGCGCGTTTCGCGACGACCACCTCTACCCGATGGCTGCGGCCATCTGGTCCACGCCGGCGGCGCAGGTGGGCCGCTATCCGGTCGCCGCCTTTGTGCGCTTCTGCGAGAACCACGGGCTTCTGCAGGTCAGCGACCGTCCGACCTGGCGCACCGTGGTGGGCGGCAGCCGCGAATACGTGCGGCGCCTCAGCCAGCCTTTCGCCGACCGCATCCAGCTGGACCGGGCCGTGCTCGAACTGCGTCGCGAGCCGGCGGGTGTGCGGCTTCGCACGAACGCCGGCTGGTGGCCCGAGCGTTTCGACCAGGTGGTGCTGGCCACCCATGCGGACCGCTCGCTGGCGCTGCTCGACGCGCCCAGCGGTGCCGAGCAGGCCCTGCTCGGCGCCCTTCCCTACAGCCGCAACCTGGCCGTGCTGCACCGCGACCCCGCCCTGATGCCGGCGCGGCGCGCCGTGTGGTCGAGCTGGAACTACCTCGGCACGCGCGGCAGCGGTGCGGCCCCCACGGTGACCTACTGGATGAACCGGCTGCAGCCCCACCTGCCGCAGGGCGCGGCGGCCGAGCCGCTGTTCCTGACCCTGAACCCGGCGGCCAGCCCGCGGCCCGAGCACCTGATCCGCACCGAGGTCTACGACCACCCGCTGTTCGATGCCGCGGCCATGGCCGCGCAGCGCCAGCTGTGGCAGCTGCAGGGCCAGCGCCGCACCTGGTTCTGCGGCGCCTACTTCGGCGCCGGCTTCCACGAAGACGGATTGCAGGCCGGCCTGGCCGTCGCCGAAACGCTCGGCGGCGTGCACCGGCCCTGGCGCGTGGCGCAAGAGTCCGGGCGCATCCACCTGCCGCAGCGCGCGCAGACCGTCGCCTCATGAACGCGCACGAAGGCTCGGCGCTCTACGTCGGACGGGTCATGCACCAGCGGCTGCGGCCGAAACGGCACCGGCTGAGCTACCGGGTCTACAACCTGCTGATCGACATCGACGAGCTGCCGCAGCTGCACGCCCGCTTGCGCTGCTTCTCGGTGGACCGGTTCAACCTGTTCAGCTTCCATGCCGCCGACCATGGCGACGGCTCGGGGAGCGACCTGCGGGCCCAGGTGGAGGCACGGCTGCGCGAAGCCGGCCTGCCGACCGGCGGCGCGATCCGGCTGCTGGCCATGCCGCGGCTGCTCGGCCATGTGTTCAACCCGCTCAGCGTCTGGTTCTGCCATGCGCCCGGCGGCGCGCTGCAGGCGCTGCTGTACGAGGTCAACAACACCTTCGGGCAGCGGCACAGCTACCTGATCCCGGTCGCCGACGACGACGGCGCGCCCGTTGTCGACCAGCACTGCGACAAGCAGATGTACGTCTCTCCCTTCAACGGCATGGACCTGCACTACCGGTTCCGCATCGCGCCGCCGGGCGAAGCGGTGTCGGTCGGCATCAGCGTGCACGACGCCGCCGGCGCCGTGCTCAACGCGCGGCTCGACGGCCAGCGTGCGACCTTGAGCGACCTGGCGCTGCTGCGCGTGTTCATCACCCATCCGCTGCTGACCCTCAAGGTGGTGGCGGCCATTCACTGGCAGGCCCTGCGCCTGTGGATCAAGCGCGTGCCGCTGCATCCGCGACCGGCTGCTGCCCCCGACCGCGACCTCACCATCGTTTCCTCGAGCAAGACCCCATGAGCCTGACCACGCCTTCCGCCCCCGCCCTCGACGCCGCTCCGGTCTTCTCGCCGCTGCGCCGGGTGCTTGCCCGCACGCGTTTCGGCCGGTTGACCCTGAGCCTTCCGGGCGGCCGGTGCATCGAGGTGGCCGGCCGCGAACCCGGGCCGCACGCGAGCCTGCGCCTGCTGAGCTGGCGCCCGCTGCTGCGCCTGGCGCTGCAAGGTGATCTGGGGCTGGCGCTGTCGTTCCGCGATGGCCAGTGGGACAGTCCCGACCTGCTGGCCCTGTTCGAGTTCGGCCTGGCCAACGAGTCGGCCTGGGGATCGCTGCTCAAGGGGCGCACGCTGACGCGCTGGGCTGCGCGGCTGCGGCACCTGACCCGCAGCAACAGCCGGCGCGGAAGCCGCCACAACATCGCGTTCCACTACGACCTGGGCAACGCGTTCTACCGGCACTGGCTGGACGACAGCATGCTGTATTCGAGTGCGATGTTCAGCGACGCCGACGACGACACGCTGGAAGCCGCCCAGGCGCGCCGCCTCGCAGCCATCGCCGACATGCTCGACACCCCGCAAGGCGCCGACGTGCTGGAAATCGGCTGCGGCTGGGGCACGCTGGCCGCGAGCCTGGCCCGCCGGCACGAAGCCCGCGTCACCGGCGTCACGCTGTCGAGCGAACAACTGGCCTTCGCCCGCGAACGCGCGCAGGACTGGGGCGTGGCCGACCGGGTCGACCTGCGGCTGCAGGACTACCGCGACGTGCAGGGCCGCTTCGACCGCATCGTGTCCATCGAGATGATCGAGGCCGTCGGCGAGGCCTACTGGCCCACCTACTTCGCCACCTTGCGCGAGCGCCTCAAGCCCGGTGGCGTCGTGGTGCTGCAGGCCATCACGATCGCCGATGCGCAGTTCGACAGCTACCGCCAGGGGGCCGATTTCATCCAGCACTGCATCTTTCCCGGCGGCATGCTGCCCAGCCCGCGCGTGCTGCGGGAACAGGCGCAGCGCGCGGGGTTGGTGATCGAGGCTTCCCATTGCTTCGGCAAGGACTACGCGCGGACCCTGGCGGAGTGGCACCGCCGCTTCCTCGCGGCCTGGCCGCAGATCGAGCCGCTCGGTTTCGACGCCGCGTTCAAGCGCCTGTGGACCTACTACCTGTCCTACTGCGAGGCCGGCTTCCGCGCGGGGCTCGTCGACGTCGGCCTCTACCGGTTGCGCGTGGCTGAAGCAGGACCGGGCTGATCGGTCGGTGCGTCGCTCCTGATGGGCGCCGGTGCTGTCGCTTGCGAACCGGCCGGACCGAGGGGTGCCGGCAGCGCGTGCGAATTGGCCCGACTAGAATGAGAGTAATTCTCATTCCCTCCCTCCTGGTTTCATGCCCTCCCCCGCTGTGGTCGCCCCGATCGATGCGCTCTATCGCGAGCACCGCGACTGGCTGCTGGGCTGGATGCGGCGCCGCCTGAACGATGGCCACATGGCCGCGGACCTGACGCAGGACACCTTCGTGCGCGTCGTCGTCGGCGGCCAGGCCCCGGTGCTTCAGGAACCCCGCGCCTACCTCACCACGCTGGCGCAGCGTGTGCTCTACAACTTCTGGCGCCGACGTGAACTGGAGCGCGCCTGGATCGAGGCGCTCGCGACCCAGCCGCAGGAGCTGGCACCTTCCCCCGAAACCTGCGCGCTGGTGCGCGAGGCCCTCGAGACGCTGGACCGATGGCTCGATGGCCTGCCTTCCAAGGCGCGCGAGGCCTTCCTGTTGCGCCGGCTCGAAGGCCTCGCACATGGCGAGATCGCGCAACGCATGGGTGTCTCGGTTTCCACGGTCGAGCGCTACATCAAGCAGGCCGTCGTGCACCTGTACACCTGCCCGGTACAGCCCGATGCCTGAAAGGGCGCCGCTGGATGCGGCCGCGGAACAGGCGATCGACTGGCTGGTGCGGCTCGACTCGGGCCACAGCAACGACGGGGACCGACAGGCTTTCGAGCGCTGGCTCGGCGCGGCGCCTGCGCACGGCGCCGCATGGACGGCACTGCAGCAGCGGCTGAACCAGCGCCTTTCGCCCGCGCTCAGCCAGTTGCAGGCCTCCGGACACGCCGCGCCCGGCGTGCGCGCGCTGAGCACGCCGCCCGATCGTCGCGCCCGCCGGCGCGCCCTGCTGGGCGGCGCCGCGGCGGCGCTGCTGACCGCCACGGGCGGCGGACTGTGGGCCGACCGGCGCGCGCCGCTCGCGGCATGGTCCGCCGACCTGCGCACCGGCACGGCCGAGCGGCGGCGCTTTGCACTGGCGGACGGCAGCGACCTGCTGCTCAACGCGCGCTCGGCGGTCGACCTGGATTTCAGCGGAACGCAGCGCCGGGTGCGGCTGCGCGCGGGCGCGCTGATCGTCCACGCGGTGGCCGACGCACACCGGTCCTTCGTCGTGCACAGCGCGCAGGGCACCGTGCAGGCATTGGGCACGCGCTTCATGGTGCAGCAGGACGAGGGCCGCACGCTGGTCTCGGCGCTGGAACACAGCGTGCGCCTGAGGGCGCGGCACGACAGCGCAGCCGTCGATCTGCGCGAAGGCGCCAGTGCATGGATCGAGGCCGACCGCATCGCGCCGCTCGCCACGGCGCGCGTCGACCCGAGTGCCTGGTCCACCGGCGTGCTGGAAGTGCACGACCAGCCGCTGGGCGAAGTCATCGATGCCCTGCGCCCCTACACGCCCGCCATCCTGCGGGTCAGCCCCGAGGCGGCGGGGGTCGGCGTCTACGGCGTCTATCCGCTGGACCGGCCGATGGACGCACTGCAGGCCCTGGTGGACACCCTGCCGCTGCGCGTGCGCCGCTGGGGCGACTGGGTGGTGCATGTGGACGTGCGCGCCGCATGAATCAGACATCGGCACGCATCGGCTGAGGGGTTTGCGCCCCCTCGCGGGTCATACAGGGTTGAACGCTTCGATCCACCAGAACCGCCGAGAAAGTCCGACGTGCCACTGTCCCTCCTTCCTTCCCCTGCCCGCCCGTCGGCCGGCAGCCGCCCGACCGACCACAGGACCACGCTGGCCCTGGCGGCGTTGCTCGCATGCGCCAGTGCGTCATCGTGGGCACAGACCCCGCCAGCCGCCGCGCCCATGGCCGCTTCCGCCGATGCCGTGTCGGAATGGAACCTGGCGGCCGATGAACTGGGCATCGTGCTGGCGCGCATTGCGCGTCTGAGCGGCCGCACCATCAGCGCCGCGCCGGCCCTCGTGGCCGGACGGCGCGCCAACGCCGTACAAGGCCGGTTCACCGTGGCGCAGGCGGCGCAGCAGGCGCTGTCGGGCAGCGGGCTGGCACTGGCACAGACACCGGGCGGCACGCTGACCGTTGTTCCTTCCGCCAGCGGTGCGACGCAGGCTGCAGGCGCTCCCGAGTCAGGCACGACCCTGGCGGAGGTGCGCGTGACAGCACAGGCCGAGCGCCCGGGGATCACGGAAGGCACGGGCGCCTACACCGCCTCCGGCCCGACAGGCGTGGCCACCGGCCTCGGCCTGAGCCTGAAGGAGACGCCGCAGTCGGTCAGCGTCATGACCCAGCAGCGCATGGAGGACGAGCACCTCACCAGCATCAGCCAGGTGCTGGCACGCACGCCGGGCCTGTCCACCAACGTGCTCGGTACCGAGCGTTCCAGCGCCAGCGCGCGCGGCTACGCGATCAGCAATTACCAGCTGGACGGCATCAGCACCCACACCGAATTCCTGGGACTCGACGCGCTGCCTTCGCAGAGCATCGCCGACATGGCGCTGTACGACCGCATCGAGGTGCTGCGCGGCGCCTCGGGCCTGACCACGGGCGCGGGCGATCCGTCCGGCATCGTCAACATGGTGCGCAAGAAACCCACGGCCGCGTTCCAGGGCGTGGCGGAGGCCAGCATCGGTTCGTGGGGCGACCGGCGAGGAATGATCGACCTGTCGACGCCGCTGAATGCGTCCGGCACGGTGCGCGGTCGACTGGTCGCTGTTCACCAGGAAGGAGGCAGCTTCATCGATCACTACAAGAAGAAGAAGGAGGTGGTCTATGGCGTGGTGGAAGCCGACCTGACGTCGTCGCTCAAGCTCACCGCGGGCATCGACCACCAGGAGAACCGCTCGCGCGGCTCGCTGTCGTACCTGGGCTACCCGCTGTTCAACAGCGACGGCGAGCAGACCGATTTTCCGGTGTCGTTCAGCGGTGCCAGCCGCCACAACCGCTTCAACACCAATTCCACCAGCGGGTTCCTGGCGCTGGAGCAATCGTTCGCCAACGACTGGAAGCTCAAGCTCTCGGCCAACTACCTGCGCTCGCAGCAGCGCGAGGACTCGGTCTACCTGGCGGTCAGTGCGGGCCTCTTCGACAAGGCCACGGGCGATGGGCTGCGGCTCAACGGCGAGCGCCGCGACTACAGGCTGCGCAACAAGACTGTGGACCTGAAGCTGGGCGGTCCCTTCAGCCTGTTCGGCCGCCAGCACGAGGCGGTGTTCGGCGCCGACTACACCAGCTTCCAGAGCCTGACCGATGGCAGCTTCGACACGTCGGGGCTCAATGGCGCAGCCGTCAACATCTACCGCTGGAATAACAGCGGCGTGCCCGTCTTCGGCGAGCGCTTCGTCACCTTCGACAGCACGCGCCGCCAGACCAGCCTGTACGGCGCCGGCCGCTTCGCGCTGGCCGACGGGCTCAAGCTCATCGTCGGGGGCAAGCTGCTGAACTACGACAGCAACTACGTCACCCACACCACGGCCGGCTACAACGAGCGCTCCCCGTCCTCCGAGCGGCGCGTGTTCACGCCCTACGCCGGGCTGGTGTACGACCTGAGCGCCCACCACACGCTGTACGCGAGCTTTGCCACGATCTACAACCCGCAGACCTCGATCGACCGCAACGGCGTACTGCTCGATCCGCAGGAAGGCAACACCTACGAGGCCGGCATCAAGAGCAGCTTTCTCGATGGCCGCGTGACGGGCAGCGCCGCCGTCTACCAGATCCGCCAGGACAACCTCGCGGAGCCGGACCCCGGCCACTTCATTCCGGGCACCACCAACACGGCCTCGCGCCCCATCCAGGGCGCCCGCACTAAGGGCATCGACCTGGAATTCAACGGCACGCTGGCACCGGGCTGGAACCTGAGCGCGTCGTACAACTACAGCCACTCGCAGGACGCCACCGGCAAGCGCGTCAACACCACCTTCCCGCGCCAGATGGCCCGCGTCTGGACAACCTACCGCCTGCCCGGCGCGTGGCGCCGGCTCACGCTGGGCGGCGGTGTGGACTGGAACAGCGGCATCCACTACACAGGCGAGGCCTGGCAGATCGAGCGCAGCGTCACGGCGCGCCAGCGTGCCTATGCGGTGGCCAGCCTGATGGCACGCTACGACGTCAACGACCAGCTCTCGGTCACGCTCAATGTGCAGAACCTCTTCGATCGCAAGTACATCGCGTCGATGTCAGGCTGGTGGTACTCGGGCATGTACGGGGCACCGCGCAACGTGCAGCTGACCGCCCGCTACAAGTTCTGAGCCTGCGGCTTGCGGCGAGCCGTTCGTTCTCCATCAACGCGCGATGCCGATGGCGATGACCTCGCCTTCAGGGCCGAGCCGAGCGTCGCCGCCCAAGAGGTTGATGGAGCAGCGGCAAGAGAGTTGAAAGTGCCGGATGCCGCCGATGTTTGGCTCGCTGGATGCAGGGTCAATTTTTGGTGGCAACCGGATGCGAGGCCCCTTGGTTTCTGCGCGAGGCGATGAGTTCGTGTACTTGCGAAGCCGGCACCGGCCGTGCGAAGAGATAACCCTGCGCCTCGTCAAACCCTTCCTCCCGGATGATCTGCAACTGCGCCTCGGTCTCGACGCCCTCCACAGTGGTCGCGATGCCCAGGCTCGCGCCGATGCCGGCCACGGCCCGGATGATCGCGAGCGACTTTCTGTCGGGCAAATCGGCGATGAAGCTGCGGTCCACCTTGATCTTGTCGAACGGGAAGCTGCGCAGGTAGCCCAGCGACGAGTACCCGGTTCCGAAATCGTCCATTGCGATCTTCACGCCCAGTCGCCGGATCTGCCGCAGGGTGCGCAGGTTCTTGTCGTCGTGGCCGAGCAGCACGGACTCGGTGATCTCGAGTTGCAGGCGCGAAGGGGACAGCGCTGAAGCATCGAGCGCATTCCTGATGGCTTCGACCAGGTTGTCCGCGCCGAACTGGACCGGCGAGAGGTTCACCGCCACACCGATCCCGTCGGGCCAGGTGGCGGCCTCCCGACAGGCTGCGCCGAGGACCCATTCGCCAAGTTCCACGATCAACCCGGTCTCCTCCGCGATGGGAATGAAGTCAGCCGGCGAGATCATCCCGCGGTCCGGGTGGCGCCAGCGCACCAGCGCCTCGAAGGCGGTGCAGCGATTGGAGGCGAGACTCACGAGCGCCTGGTAGTGGACCTCGAACTCCCCGCGGGCGAGCGCCTCGCGCATGGAAAGCTTCAAGGTCTGGCGCGTCTGCAGGTGGGCGTCCATGCTCCTGGCGTACCTCTGGAGGCTCCTTCCCCCGGCGGCCTTGGCGCGATGCAGTGCCACGGCAGAGGCGCGCTGGATCTCATCGATGGTTTCGCCGTCGTCCGGCGCCAGCGCGACGCCGACACTGGCCCCGATGCTCACCTGGTGTCCATCGAGCTCGAAGGGCTCGAGCAGGACGGCCATCAGGCGCCGCGCGATCTCGATCGCCGCGTCGGGATGCGGCAGTCCGAAGCAGCCGATCGCGAATTCGTCCGCACCGAGTCGCGCGAGCGCGTACTCGTCGCCGGCGAGCCCAAGCCGCAGCCGCTGCGCGACCTTCTGCAGCAAGGTGTCGCCCGCGGGATGGCCGTAGGCGTCGTTGACGGACTTGAAACCGTCGAGGTCCAGTGTCAGCACGGCCACCGAGGTCTTGTTGGCGCCAACATCGTTCAAGTGTCGCTGCACCGCCTCGCCGAATGCGAAGCGGTTGGGCAGACCGGTAAGAACGTCGTGGCGGGCCATGTGAGAGACCTGGCGCTGGGCCTGCAAGCGCTCTTTCTCCGCCTTGCGACGAGCGGTGGTGTCGCGAAAGAAGATCGACAGCCCCCCTTCGGTCGGCGAGGCATGAACCTCGAGCCATACCTGCGTCACGGGCACGAATTCCTCGAACGACACGGCCTTGTTGTCCGCCATCGCCCGCCGGAAGTAGTCGCCGAACAGGCTTTCGACCTCGGCGGGATAGAGGTCCCACAGCCTTGTGTTCACGGCCTCCTCGCCGAGCTTCAGGAACCGGCGGGCGTTCTCGTTCATGTACGTGATGCGCCATGCAGGGTCGACAACCAGCACGCAGTCCATCGTGTTCTCGAGAACCGCCGAGAGCCGGATCGCCGCGCTTTCGGCGCGCTGCTGCGCCACCACGGCATCGTTGCGCGCAGCCTTGGCCTCGGTGATGTCACGCCAGATGCTCACCATCCGGATCGGCACGCCCGATGCGTCCAGTACCGGCGCACCGATGACGTCGAGCCATCGGTGCACGCCCTGGGCATCGACGGCATCGACCTCCAGCCTGGATGTGCCGCCGGCGCGCACCACATCGAACATGGCGCTCAGTTTTCGAAGCCGGCCTTCGGGAAAGATCGTCTCGAGCGCCTCGCGGCTTGCCAATTCCGAGACATCGAGCCCGATCATCCGCCGCGCCGCCTTGTTCATCAGCAGCGTGTTGCCCGACAGGTCCAGCATGCTGATGCAATCGGGGCTGCTGTCAAAGATGCTCCGAACCGAAGCTTCGCTCTCGCGCAGTGCGGATTCAGCCGCGCGCCGCTCGGTGACGTCGAGAATGGAGCCGGCATAGCCGAGAAGCCCGCCGTCAGGTGCGAGCCGGGGCGCCCCGGTGTCGATGACCCACGCCCAGCTGCCATCGGACCGTCGCAGCCTGTATTCGAGTTGAACCGGCATCCGCTGTGCGGTCGCCGTTTCAAACAGCTTCAGCACCGACGCGCGGTCTTCGGGATGGATGGCCCGGCTCCAGCCTCCGCCCAACGACTCGGTTTCCGTCTGCCCCGTCACCTCGAGCCAAAGCCGGCTGTGGTAGGTCGCCTCGCCGTTTGGGTCCGTGAGCCACATCATCACGGGCACGCTGTCCGCGATGAGACGGAACAGAGACTCGCTCTCGCGCAGCGCTTCGATGGCGATGCGACGCTGATGAACGTCTTCGAGCAGCCCGTACCAGCGCACGATGGCGTCGTTCTCGTCGCGACGGGGGGCCGCCCGAGCCCTGAACCATCGGTACCGTCCGTCCAGGGCGCTCAGCACCCTGTATTCGGCATCGAAGGGAACGCCGCGGGTCACCGAGTCGACCCACTGCGTTCTGACGCGATCGAGATCGTCGGTGTGCAAGGCGCTTTCCCAGCCCGTGCCCAGCGTCTTCTCGACCGAATTGCCGGTGAGCGCCGGCCAGCCCGGCCCGACTTCGGTGACCGCGCCTGTGGCATCCGCGGTCCAGGTGATCTGCGGGTGCAATTCGACGAACGAGCGGTAGTGCGCTTCGCTGGCCCGCAGCACCCGCTCCGCCGTGCGCAGTTCGGTCACGTCGGAGATCACGACCACGAGCAGCCTGCCGCCAGAATCCGAGAGATCGACCGCTTTTTTGAACGTGACCAGGGTTCGGGTCGATCCGTCCTCCGTGGTGATCTCTTCCTCGAAACTGCGGCTCTCGCCGCTCGCGAGTATCTGGAGATCCAGCGTCCTGATCCGATCGGCCTGCGCGCGGGGCAGGAAATCGTGATCTGTCTTGCCTCGTGCTCGATCCAGCGAGACGTTGAGCAGCTCGCAGGCCCGCCGATTGAGATGCACGAACCGCGAGTCCTCGTCCTTCACGATGACCGCCTGGCCGACCCCATCGAGGATCGCGGCCATTTGGACCAGCGGATCAGCGGGCTGACGTGCTGCGCGGGGCTCACTCATGTCGGTGTCTCCTGTCTGGAATGCTCACAGGTTTGCCATCGTAGCCCGGAGGACGCCCGGGGCGGGTCTTCATTCCATCTACGCTGCAAAGTCCGAATCTACTGCTCGCTCAGATGCTCTGCACTCGCCGGTCCGCCCGGGTTTGTTCCCCGATCTAACCTTGGCTGCCCTCAAATCTCATCGGCCTTCCTCGCAAGACAAGTGACCCACGCCCCAATGAAAAAGGGCGTTCACTGAGATTCAGTGAACGCCCTTGGACGTTGTATGTGGTGGAGCTGGGGGGATTTGAACCCCCGTCCGCAAGCCTTCATCGCGCAGTTCTACATGTTTAGTGATCTGATTTAAGTCTCGCTTCCGGAGTCGCGCAGTCACACGCTAAACCGGACGCCAGCACCCTATTTTCTCGCCCCGACCCAAGGTACCCGGATCGGAGCCAGCCCATGTAATTATCCTTGCAGCCGGGAGGTCAGGATTGCTCCAGACCCCCTTGCCCAGCCCATCGGCCAACTGTTGCAAGGCTCACTGGCAATTAAGCAGCGAGTGCGAAACGTTCGTCGTTTGCAGTTAGTTTGTTTGAATCTGTTTTACGAGCGCATTCAGCTCGACATGCCCCGCTGCGACTCCGAACCCACGTCGAAACCAGTGCAGCCCCAAGCGTCCCATTTTAGGCGCTATTGAGTAACTTCAAGAGCTCAAGGGGTGAAGAGATTGAAGCATCGGCCTGCCACAGGGTCGAATCGGCCTCTGAACCCATGTAGCCGTAGGTGGCAGCGACCGTGCGCATGCCTGCGGCACGGCCCGCGACGATGTCGCGTTCGTCGTCCCCGACGTAGATGCAGGCCTCGGACGCCACGCCCAGGCGGCGCGCCGCCTCGTGCAGCGGCTCGGGGTGGGGCTTGGAAAACGGCGTGGTGTCGCCGCTCACGATGGCGCCCGCGCTCGCGAAGAGCGGCATTGCGCCGGTCAGCGGGTCGGTGAAGCGGGCCGACTTGTTGGTGACCACGCCCCAGCGCAGGCCGCGCTCGCGCAGCGCCTCGATCAGCGGCGCCACGCCATCGAACACGAGTGTATTGAGCAGCATGCGACGCTCGTAGGCGACGTAGAACTCCTCGCGCAGCGTGTCGAACTCGGGCGCATCGGGCGTGATGCCGAATGCGATGCCGAGCATGCCGCGCGCGCCGGCACCGGCCATCGGGCGGTAGCGCTCCAGCGGATAAGGCGCCAGCCCGCGGTCGGTGCGCATCTTGTCGGCGGCGGCGCCGAGATCGGGGGCGCTGTCGATCAGCGTGCCGTCGAGGTCGAACAGGATGGCCTGTGTCTTCTTCGCCGCTCCCGTCATCGCTGCGCCTCCGGCAGCGCCGGCTTCTGGGTCGCGAACATGTAATTGACGCTGGTGTCGGCGCTGAGCCAGTAGCGCCGGGTGAGGGGGTTGTGTTCCATGCCGCGCGTATGGCGCAGGTCCAGGCGGGCGGCACGGCAATAGCCCGCCAATTCGCTGGGGCGGATCAGCTTGGGGTACTCGTGCGTGCCGCGCGGCAGCATGCCCAGGACGTACTCGGCCCCCACGATCGCCAGCATGAAGGACTTCAGGTTGCGGTTGATGGTCGAGAAGAACACCCAGCCGCCCGGTTTCACCAGGGTGGCGCAGGCCTGGATCACCGATGCCGGATCGGGCACGTGCTCCAGCATTTCCATGCAGGTGACGACATCGAAGCTGCCGGGTTGCTCGGCCGCCAGCGCCTCGGCGCTGACTTCGCGGTACTTGACGCCACGCGTCCCCGCCTCGAGCGCATGCAGTTGGGCGACCTTGAGGGCCTTGGTCGCCAGGTCGATGCCCAGCACGTCGGCACCCTTGCGCGCCATCGAATCGGCCAGGATGCCGCCGCCACAACCGATATCGACCACACGTTGACCCGAAATAGGCGCAATACCGTCAATCCATTCGAGTCGCAATGGATTGATTTCGTGCAGCGGGCGGAATTCACTCTCCAAATCCCACCACCGGTGTGCGAGCTCCGAAAACTTGGCCAGTTCGGCCGGATCTGCATTCACGTGTTCTGTCATACGGCAATTATGAAGCGAGCAAAGCCCGACTCGAAAGCAATGGGCTTGGATTCAGGCCCGACTGCAAATACGTCAGGCATAAAAAAACCCCGCCGAGGCGGGGTTTTCATTCGTCGATGGAATCGATCGATCAGTTGGCGCGGGTGCCAACCACTTCGATTTCCACGCGACGGTTCTTGGCGCGGCCTTCCTTGGTGCGGTTGTCAGCCACTGGCTGCTTCTCGCCCTTGCCTTCGGTGTAGACGCGGTTGCGTTCGATGCCCTTCGAGACCAGGAAGGCCTTGACGGCTTCGGCGCGACGCACCGACAGACGCTGGTTGTATGCGTCGGTACCGATGGAGTCGGTGTGACCCACAGCGATGATCACTTCGAGGTTCACGCCACGGATCTTCTCGACCAGGTCGGTCAGCTTGGCGCGACCTTCAGGCTTCAGAACCGACTTGTCGAAGTCGAAGAAGGCGTCAGCAGCGAAGGTGACCTTCGAAGCAGCGACTTGTGCGGGAGGCGGAGCAACCGGAGCGCCAGGCGTAGGAGCCACAGCAGCCGGGCCAGCCGGAACCAGAGCACCGTCGCAACCGGCGGCAGCCGTTGCGGGCGTCCAGTTGGCATCGCGCCAGCACAGTTCGTTCGTGCCGTTCTTCCAGACGAGTTCGCCGGTGCCGTTTTGCCAGTTGTCGATCGTAGGACCGCCGTTCGCAGCGGTGACACGGGTCTGCGCGCCGGCGGCAGTGGCGAGCGCAGCGACTGCAAACATCATCGCCACTTTATTCAGTTTCTTCATGGTTCTCCTCTTGGGGAAAAAGCCGCAGCCGCGCTGCGAATCAAGGACGCTTTAAGTGACCACCACCCAAAACGTTGAGACGATTGTGCCATAGGGTCTTTGGCAAACAGGCCGCTGGACGCCCCCGAAGCGTAGGACGGAGGCGGAATAGAGCCCTTGTGTTGCGGCGGTGCGACACCCCTCACAGCGTAAAATTTCGCCTTCCTGCCGCCAGCCTCTAGCTCATGACCTCCTTCGCCAAAGAAACCCTGCCCATCAGTCTCGAAGAGGAAATGCGCAGCAGCTACCTCGATTACGCCATGAGCGTGATCGTCGGCCGGGCGCTTCCCGACGCCCGCGACGGCCTCAAGCCGGTGCACCGCCGGGTGCTGTACGCGATGCACGAGCTCAACAACGACTGGAACCGGCCGTACAAGAAGTCGGCCCGTATCGTCGGCGACGTGATCGGTAAGTACCACCCGCACGGCGACCAGTCGGTCTACGACACCATCGTCCGCCTGGCCCAGGACTTCTCGATGCGCCACATGCTGGTCGACGGCCAGGGCAACTTCGGGTCGGTCGACGGCGACAACGCGGCCGCAATGCGTTATACGGAAATCCGGCTGGCCAAAATTGCACACGAAATGCTGGCGGATATCGACAAGGAAACCGTCGACTTTCAGGACAATTACGACGGCTCCGAAAAAGAACCGAAAGTTTTGCCCAGCCAGCTGCCGAATTTGCTGGTCAATGGCTCCGGCGGTATTGCGGTCGGCATGGCCACGAATATCCCGCCGCACAACCTGAATGAAGTGGTGGATGCATGCCTGTATCTGCTGCGCAATCCGCAGGCCACCATCGACGAACTGATGGAAATCGTGCCGGCGCCGGACTTCCCCACCGCCGGCATCATCTACGGCATCAACGGCGTGAAGGACGGCTATCGCACCGGCCGCGGCAAGGTCGTGATGCGCGCCAAGTGCCACTTCGAGGACATCGACCGCGGCCAGCGCCAGGCGATCATCGTTGACGAGCTCCCCTACCAGGTCAACAAGAAGACGCTGCAGGAGCGCATGGCCGAGCTGGTGCACGAGAAAAAAATCGAAGGCATCAGCCACATCCAGGACGAGTCCGACAAGTCGGGCATGCGCCTGGTGATCGAACTCAAGCGCGGCGAAGTGCCCGAGGTCGTGCTCAACAACCTCTACAAGCAGACGCAGCTGCAGGACACCTTCGGCATCAACATGGTGGCGCTGGTCGATGGCCAGCCCAAGCTGTGCAACCTGAAGGACCTGATCGAGGTCTTCCTGCAGCACCGCCGCGAAGTGGTCACGCGCCGCACGGTCTTCACGCTGCGCAAGGCCCGCGAACGCGGCCACGTGCTCGAAGGCCTGGCGGTGGCGCTGGCCAACATCGACGAGTTCATTCGCATCATCCGCGAATCGCCCACCCCGCCGGTCGCCAAGGCCGAGCTCATGACCCGCGCCTGGGACAGCAAGCTGGTGCGCGAAATGCTCACGCGCTCGCGCGCCGACGGCGGCGTGATCAACGCCGACGATTACCGCCCCGAAGGCCTCGAGCGCGAGTTCGGCATGGGCGGCGATGGCCTCTATCGCCTGTCTGAAACGCAGGCGCAGGAAATCCTGCAGATGCGTCTGCAGCGCCTGACCGGCCTCGAGCAAGACAAGATCGTCGCCGAGTACAAGGAAGTCATGGCCGAGATTGACGACCTGCTCGACATCCTGGCCAAGCCCGAACGCGTCTCCATCATCATTGGCGACGAGCTCGGCGAGATCAAGCAGGAGTTCGGCCAAAGCAAGCTCGGCGCCCGCCGCAGCCTGGTCGAGCACAGCGCCTACGACCTCTCGACCGAAGACCTGATAACGCCGACCGACATGGTCGTCACGCTCTCGCACAGCGGCTACATCAAGAGCCAGCCGCTCGGCGAGTACCGCGCACAAAAACGCGGCGGCCGCGGCAAGCAGGCCACGGCCACGAAGGAAGACGACTGGATCGACCAGCTCTTCATCGCCAACACGCACGACTACATCCTGTGCTTCTCCAACCGCGGCCGGCTGTACTGGCTCAAGGTGTGGGAAGTGCCGGCGGGTTCGCGCGGCTCGCGCGGGCGTCCCATCGTCAACATGTTCCCGCTGCAGGAAGGCGAGAAGATCAACGTCGCGCTCGCCCTCACTGGCGAGAAGCGCACCTTCCCGGCCGACCAGTACGTGTTCATGTCGACCTCCATGGGCACGGTCAAGAAGACGGCGCTCGACGAATTCAGCAACCCGCGCAAGGGCGGCATCATTGCCGTGAACCTCGATGAAGGCGACTACCTCATCGGCGCGGCACTCACCGACGGCAAGCACGACGTGATGCTGTTCAGCGACAACGGCAAGGCCGTGCGCTTCGACGAAGAAGACGTCCGCCCGCTGGGCCGCAATGCCCGCGGCGTACGCGGCATGTCGCTGGAGCCGGGCCAGGGCGTGATCGCCATGCTGGTGGCCGAGGACGAACAGCAGAGCGTGCTCACCGCCACCGAAAATGGTTACGGAAAACGTACAAGCATTACCGAATACACCCGTCATGGCCGCGGAACCAAAGGCATGATCGCGATTCAACAGAGTGAGCGCAACGGCAAGGTCGTTGCCGCCACGCTCGTTCATGCGGACGATGAGATCATGCTCATCACCGACAAGGGTGTGCTCGTGCGCACCCGTGTGGCCGAGATTCGCGAACTGGGTCGGGCGACGCAAGGCGTCACGCTGATCGGGCTCGACGAAGGCGCCAAACTCAGCGGGCTTCAACGCATCGTCGAAAACGACGCGGTCGGCGAAAGCGAGCCGGACGCAGACGACACTTCCACATCTTCAACGGAGAATCCTCAGTGAAAAAACAACTCAAGCTCGCACTCCTGACCGCTGCCCTCGCCGGCTCGTCCATGGCCGCCATGGCCCAGGACAAGGCCACGCTGATCAAGCAGTTCATCGAGATCCAGCGCCCCGGCATCGAATCGCTGGCACGCGGCCTGATCGAGCAGTCGAGCGCCCCCATCGCGCAAGCCGGTTCGCAGTACCTGCAGACGCAAGTGCCCGAAGCCAAGCGCGAAGCCGCCGCCAAGGCCGCCGACGCCGAGCTGAAGAAGTACTTCGACGACGCCTACCCGGTCGTGCGCGACAAGGCCGTGCAGATCGCCCCTGGCGCCCTCACGCCCATCCTCGAGCAGAACTTCACCGAAGACGAGCTCAAGCAGCTGCTGGCCTGGATCAACTCGCCCCTGAGCAAGAAGTACCAGGAACTGAACCCGAAGATGCAGACCGCTCTGACGGAAAAGCTGGTGACCGACACCCGCGCCACCATCGAACCCAAGATGCGCGCACTCGACACCAACGTCGCCAAGGCCCTCGGTGCTCCGACCGACGGCGGCGCAGCTCCCGCCAAGGCGCCCGCCGCCAAGGCTCCTGCCAAGAAGTAAAGCAACGTGACCCAGCAGCAGACGCCGGCCGGCAAGCGCCCCTACAACTTTTCGGCCGGTCCGGCTGCCATGCCGGAGGCGGTGCTTCAACGCGCCGCTTCCGAGATGCTCGATTGGCAGGGCAGCGGCATGAGCGTGATGGAAATGAGCCATCGCGGCAAGGAGTTCGGTGCCATCTGCACCCAGGCGGAAGCCGACATCCGCACGCTGCTGGCCATCCCCTCGCACTTTCACATCCTGTTCATGCAGGGTGGCGGCCTTGGCGAAAACGCCATCGTGCCGTTGAACCTGTCGCGCGGCGCCGCCGCCGACTTCGTCGTCACGGGCAGCTGGAGCGCCAAGTCGCACAAGGAAGCGCAGCGCTACTGCACGGCTCGCGTGGCCGCGAGCAACGTCGACAACCAGCACACGAAGCTGCCCGATCCCGCGCGCTGGCAGCTGTCCGCCGATGCCTCGTACGTGCACGTGTGCAGCAACGAAACCATCAACGGCATCGAGTTCCAGCAATTGCCCGACCTGGCCGCGCTTGGCAGCAAGGCGCCGCTGGTCATCGATTTCTCGTCGCACGTGGCCTCGCGCAGCGTCGACTGGAGCCGCGTGGGCCTGGCCTTCGGCGGCGCCCAGAAGAACCTCGGCCCCGCCGGCCTGACCATCGTGGTCGTGCGCGACGACCTGCTGGGCCACGCCCTCGAAATCTGCCCGAGCGCGTTCAACTACAAGACCGTGGCCGACAACCAGTCCATGTACAACACCCCGCCGACCTGGGGCATCTACATGGCGGGGCTCACGTTCCAGTGGCTGCTGCAGCAGACCGAAGGCGGACTCACCGGCATCGCCGCGATGGAGCAACGCAACATCGAGAAGGCGACGCTGCTCTACAGCTTCATCGACGGCTCCGACTTCTACGCCAACCGCATCGACGCAAGCTGCCGTTCGCGCATGAACGTGCCGTTCTTCCTGGCCGACGAAAGCCGCAACGAAGCCTTCCTGGCCGGTGCACGCGAAGCCGGACTGCTGCAGCTCAAGGGTCACAAGTCGGTCGGTGGCATGCGGGCGAGCATCTACAACGCCATGCCGCTGGCAGGGGTGCAGGCCTTGGTGGCCTACATGAGAGAATTCGAGCGATCGCATGCGTAGGCGCATGCCCTGTTGCTCGCACCGATGACCGCCTCTGCCCCCACACCACCCACCTCCCCCGACAATTCCGAAAGCCTGGCCGATCTGCGCGTGCAGATCGACTCGCTCGACCAACGGCTCCTGAGCCTGCTCAACGAGCGCGCCCATGTGGCCGAGCTGGTCGGCGAGGTCAAGAAGCGCGAAGGCACGCCGTTCTTCCGCCCCGACCGCGTTGCCGCGGTCATCGACAAGATGCAAAGCAGCAATGGCGGTCCGCTCAAGGACCTCCATGTCGCAGCCATCTGGCGCGAGATCATGTCGGCCTGCCTGGCCCTCGAGTCGCCGCAGCGCGTGGCCGTGCTCGGCCCCGAAGGCACCTTCTGCGAACAGGCCGCCATCGAGTACTTTGGCGGCGCCGCCGACCTGATTTACTGCGCCAGCTTCGACGAGGTGTTCCACGCCACGGCAGCAGGCAGCGCCCAGTACGGCGTGGTCGGTGTCGAGAACTCGACCGAAGGCGTGGTCACGCGCTCGCTCGACCTGTTCCTGCACTCGCCCACCCATGTCGTCGGCGAAGTCAGCCTGCTGGTGCGCCATCACCTGATGCGCAGCAGCAATTCGCTCGAAGGCGTCGAGGCCGTGCTGGCCCACCCGCAGGCGCTGGCGCAGTGCCAGACCTGGCTGTCCAAGCACCTCCCCAACGCCGAGCGACGCGCCGTGTCGAGCAACGCCGAAGGCGCGCGCCTCGCGGCCACCAACCCGGCCTGGGCCGCGCTGGCCGGCGAACGCGCCGCCACCCGCTTCGGCCTGCACATCGTGGCGCACGCCATCCAGGACGACTCGTACAACCGCACCCGCTTCTCGGTGATCTGCCTGCCGCAGACGCTGGCCATGCCGCCGGCCTCGGGCAAGGACTGCACGAGCCTCATCGTCTCGGTGCCGAACCGGCCCGGCGCAGTGCACGACCTGCTGGTGCCGTTGAAGGCCAACAACGTGTCGATGACGCGCTTCGAGTCGCGCCCCGCACGCACCGGCCAGTGGGAGTACTACTTCTACATCGACCTCGACGGCCACCCCTCGCAGCCCAACGTGGCCGCGGCACTGGCCGAACTGCGCGGCCTCTGCGCCTTCTACAAGGTGCTCGGCGCCTACCCGATCAAAGCCTGAGCCGAACGGACCGACGCGATGTTCGAGCAACTGGGATTGATCGGCTGCGGCCTCATGGGCGGCTCCTTTGCGCTCGCGCTCAAGCGCGCGAAGCTGGTGAAACGCGTGGTCGGCTACAGCAAGTCGCCCTCCACCACTGAGCGGGCGCGCCAGCTCGGCGTGATCGACGTGGCGGCGCCCTCGGCGCTGCTGGCGGTGTCCGGCGCCGACCTCGTGCTGCTGGCGGTGCCGGTGGCCGCCTCGGAAGCCACCTTCAAGGCCATCCGCCACGGCATCTCGGCCGACACGCTGGTGATGGACGTCGGCTCGACCAAGGGCGACGTGATCGAAGCCGCGCGCAACGGCCTGCAAAAGCAATTCGCGAACTTCGTGCCGGCGCACCCGATCGCCGGCAAGGAAGTCTCCGGCATCGAGCACGCCGAAGCCTCGCTGTTCACCGGCCGCCAGGTCGTGCTGACCCCGGTCAAGACCACGCTGCGCTCGAACGTGCAGCGCGCCTCGCAGGTGTGGAGCGGCATCGGCGCCAACGTCGTCACCATGACGCACGAAGCGCACGACGCCGCTTTTGCCGCCGTGAGCCATCTGCCGCACCTGTTGGCCTTCGCGTACATCAATGCGCTGACCGCACAGCCCGAAGGCGACCGCTTCCTGGACCTGGCCGGACCGGGCTTTCGGGACTTTTCGCGCATCGCCGCCAGCGATCCGGTCATGTGGCGCGATGTGCTGCTGGCCAATCGCGAGCAGGTGCTCCAACAATCGAGGGCTGTCCGGCAGGCGCTCGACGATCTCGAAGCGCTGATGACCGCCGGCGACCTTCAGGGGCTGGAGCAATCCATCGCCTCCGCCAGCAAGGCGCGCGCGCGTTGGAAGCCGAATGCGAGTTCCGACGCCTCGGCCCTGCAGGACAGCTGACATGTTCTCGACCGCTTTCCTCGATCTTCCGCCTCTCGTGGGCGCCGCCGGCACGGTCCGGCTGCCGGGCTCCAAGAGCATCTCCAACCGCGTGCTGCTGCTGGCCGCGCTTGCCAGCGGCACCACCACGATCCACGACCTGCTCGATTCCGACGACACGCGCGTGATGCTCGACGCCCTGCGCGCGCTGGGCTGCGGCATCCAGCCGGCCGGCAGTTCGCTGCGCATCACGGGCCTGGGCGGCCAGCTGCCGCCGTCGCCGGGCGCGACGCTGCTGCCGCTGTTCCTGGGCAATGCCGGCACAGCGATGCGCCCGCTGACCGCGGCGCTGTCGCTGCTCGGCGGCGAGTTCGAACTCAGCGGCGTGCCGCGCATGCACGAGCGCCCGATCGGCGACCTGGTCGATGCACTCACGCAACTCGGCTGCCGCATCGACTACCTCGGCAACCCCGGCTATCCGCCGCTGCGCATTCATCCGGTGTCGCACGACGAACTGGCACTGCGCGCACCGATCCGCGTGCGCGGCGACGTGTCGAGCCAGTTCCTGACCGCCCTGCTGCTGGCGCTGCCGCTCGCGGCGGCCAACGACATCGTGGTCGAGGTGGTCGGCGAGCTGATTTCCAAGCCCTACATCGAGATCACGCTGAACCTGCTGGCGCGCTTCGGCATCACGGTGCGGCGCGATGGCTGGGAGCGCTTCACCATTCCCGCCGGCAGCCGCTACAGCTCGCCGGGTGAGATCCACGTCGAGGCGGACGCCTCGTCTGCCAGCTATTTCATAGCACTCGGCGCCATTGCAACGGGCGTTTCGGGCCAGAACGGCATCCGGATCGAAGGCGTCGGCGCGGCCTCGATCCAGGGCGACATCCGTTTCATCGATGCCGCCGCGCAAATGGGTGCGCTGGTCGACAGCGGCCCGAACTGGCTCGAGATCCGCCGCGGCGCCTGGCCCCTCAAGGCCATCGACCTCGACGCGAACCACATCCCCGATGCGGCCATGACGCTGGCCGTCATGGCGCTGTACGCCGACGGCCCCAGCACGCTGCGCAACATCGCGAGCTGGCGTGTGAAGGAAACCGACCGCATCGACGCCATGGCCAACGAGCTGCAGAAGCTCGGCGCGACGGTCGAGGCGGGGCCGGATTTCATCCGCGTCCATCCGCTGCCGGCTGCCGGATGGCGGCCCGCCAGCATCCGCACCTATGACGATCACCGCGTCGCCATGTGTTTTTCGCTCGCGGCCTTCAACCCGGCCGGCGTGCCGGTGCGCATCCTCGAGCCCCACTGCGTCGCCAAGACCTTCCCCGACTACTTCGAGACCCTGTTCTCGGTGGCCCAGGCTGCCGAGGTGCCCGTGATCTGCATCGACGGCCCGACCGCCTCGGGCAAGGGCACGCTGGCCGCCGAGGTGGCGCGCCTGCTGGGCTATCACTACCTCGATTCGGGCTCGCTCTACCGCGTGACCGGCCTTGCTGCCCGCCGCGCCGGCCTGGAGGCCACGGCCGCGAACGAGGCGCAGATCGCCGCCCTCGCGGCCGCCCTGCCCCTGCAGTTCACCGAGGGCAAGGTGCTGCTGGCCGGCGACGATGTGAGCGACGACATCCGCACCGAAGCCGCCGGCATGGATGCCTCGCGCGTCTCCGCGCTGCCGGCCGTGCGCGAGGCGCTGCAAGACCTGCAACACCGCTTTCGCCGCCTGCCCGGCCTCGTGGCCGACGGGCGCGACATGGGCACCGTGATCTTCCCCGACGCGGCGCTCAAGGTGTTCCTCACGGCGGGTGCCGCCCAGCGCGCCGAACGGCGGCATAAGCAGTTGATTTCAAAGGGTATTTCGACTACACTCGACAGTCTTCGCTCCGACTTGGAAGCACGTGACGCCCGGGACTCTTCCCGCAGCGTCGCCCCTCTGAAGCCGGCGCAGGACGCTCGCCACCTCGACAACTCCCAGCTGTCCATCGAACACTCGATCGACACGGTGTTGAACTGGTGGCAAGAAATTCAACCGTTCAAGTCCGCTTGAGCGGATTGAAGTGCAGCCTTTCAAGTCCGCTTGAAAGGCTTGCGTCTCCCGGGTGTTCCGGGTGGCGCCTACCGCTCCAGCAGGCTCCTTCCGCGCGACAGCGCACTGGCCTGCTGGTTGTTCCACCAACCGGGCTCCTGCCCACAACCTAACCGCCGTCTACAGACCTCCAGCAGCCGCACGCAATTTCGCAAGAGCGCCTGCCAACCCTGCCTGACGGAAGGAACCATAAATGTCTGAATCTTTTGCCGACCTATTCGAAGAGTCCCTGAAGCGTTCCGAAATGCGCAGCGGCGAGGTCATCACGGCCGAAGTCGTGCGCGTCGAACACAACCACGTCGTCGTCAACGCCGGTCTGAAGTCCGAAGCGTATGTGCCGATCGAAGAGTTCAAGAACGACAAGGGCGAACTCGAAGTCCAGGCCGGCGATTTCGTTTCCGTTGCCATCGGCAGCGTTGAAAACGGCTACGGCGACACCATCCTCTCGCGCGACACCGCCAAGCGTCTGGCTTCGTGGCTCGCCCTCGAGAAGGCCCTGGAATCGGGCGACTTCGTCACCGGCACCACCAGCGGCAAGGTCAAGGGCGGTCTGACCGTTCTGGTCAACGGCATCCGTGCATTCCTGCCGGGTTCGCTGATCGACACGCGTCCGATCAAGGACCTGACCCCGTACGAAAACAAGACCCTCGAATTCAAGGTCATCAAGCTTGATCGCAAGCGCAACAACGTCGTGCTGTCGCGCCGTGCTGTGGTCGAAGCCAGCATGGGCGAAGAGCGCGCCAAGCTGATGGAAACCCTGAAGGAAGGCGCTGTTGTCCGCGGCGTGGTCAAGAACATCACCGAATACGGTGCGTTCGTGGACCTCGGCGGCATCGACGGCCTGCTGCACATCACCGACATGGCATGGCGCCGTGTTCGCCACCCGAGCGAAGTCGTTCAGGCCGGCCAGGAAATCACCGCCAAGATCCTCAAGTTCGACACCGAAAAGAACCGTGTCTCACTGGGTCTCAAGCAAATGGGCGACGACCCGTGGATGGGCGTTTCGCGCCGCTACCCGCAATCGACCCGCCTGTTCGGCAAGGTCACGAACATCGCCGACTACGGCGCGTTCGTCGAACTCGAACCCGGCATCGAAGGCCTGGTGCACGTCTCCGAAATGGACTGGACCAACAAGAACATCGCTCCGAACAAGATCGTCTCGCTGGGCGACGAAGTCGAAGTCATGGTCCTGGAAATCGACGAAGACAAGCGCCGCATCAGCCTGGGCATGAAGCAGTGCAAGGCCAACCCGTGGCAAGAGTTCGCGCAAAACACGAAGCGTGGCGACCGCGTCAAGGGCCCGATCAAGTCGATCACCGACTTCGGCGTGTTCGTGGGTCTGGCTGCCGGCATCGACGGCCTGGTGCACCTCTCGGACCTCTCGTGGAACGAAACCGGCGAAACCGCCGTTCGCAACTACAAGAAGGGCCAGGAAGTCGAAGCGATCGTGCTGGCTGTCGACGTCGACCGCGAACGCATCTCGCTGGGCATCAAGCAGCTCGACAGCGATCCGTTCACCACGTTCACCACCGTGAACGACAAGGGCCAGATCGTGACCGGCAAGGTCAAGACCGTGGACGCCCGCGGCGCTGAAATCGACCTCGGCGAAGACATCATCGGCTACCTGCGTGCTTCGGAAATCTCGCGCGACCGCGTCGAAGATGCCCGTAACGTGCTCAAGGAAGGCGACGAAGTCACGGCCATCGTGGTGAATGTGGATCGCAAGACCCGCAACATCCAGCTGTCGATCAAGCAGAAGGACATGGTTGACGAACAAGGCGCCATGGCCAACCTGAGCCAGCAGTCGGCACGCGAAAACGCGGGCACGACCAGCCTGGGCGCTCTGCTGCGCGCCAAGCTCGACAACAGCGACAACAAGTAAGCTGAGTCCGAAGACAGAGGCAGGCCCCCGGGGCCGCTCTGTCTTTTTTTTCGTCCACGTTTTTCGTTTATGTTTGGCCTATGACCCGCTCAGACCTCGTCGAAGAACTCGCCGCCCGTTTCGCGCAGCTCACGCACCGCGATGCCGAATACGCCGTCAAGACCATTCTGGACGCGATGAGCGACGCGCTGGTGCGCGGACACCGCATCGAGATCCGTGGCTTCGGCAGCTTCTCGGTGAACCGCCGTCCGCCGCGCATCGGCCGCAACCCGCGTTCGGGTGAGAGCGTGCAGATCCCCGAGAAGCGCGTGCCGCACTTCAAGCCGGGCAAGGCACTGCGCGAAGCCGTCGACGCGAAGACCGCCGAACTCGATGCAGGCAAGGAAGCCGCCGGCCGCAAGGCCTGATGGCAGGGCTGCCCCGATGGCTGCAAACGTAGAATCGTCCCGCCAACGGGAACGCGCATGAAATACCTCCTGTGGCTGCTCAAGGCAGCCATTTTTTTTACGCTCTTCGCCTTCGCGCTGAACAACCAGCACGACGCGACCGTCTACTTCTTCTTCGGAACCCACTGGCGCGCGCCGCTGGTGCTCGTCGTGCTCGCGGCCTTTGCCGGCGGGCTCGTTGTGGGTGCGCTCGGCATGCTGCCCGGGTGGTGGAAGCACCGCGCCGCCGCAGCCCAGGTGCCTGCGGTTTCCGAAGCCCCCTCGCCCGCGCCGACGGCCACTGCGACCGCTTCCGCGGCAACGCCGTCCATCTCGGCCACCGACCTTCCCGCCGTACGTCAACATGGACTTTGATCCCAGCTGGCTGCTGATCGGCCTGCCCGTCGCCTTCGTGCTGGGCTGGCTCGCATCGCGCTTCGACATCCGCCAGCTCAAGCTCGAGAACCGGCAGGCGCCCAAGGCCTACTTTCGCGGCCTGAACTTCCTGCTCAACGAGCAGCAGGACCAGGCGATCGACGCCTTCATCGAGGCCGTGCAGAACGACCCCGACACGCAAGAGCTGCACTTCGCGCTCGGCAACCTGTTCCGCCGCCGCGGCGAGTACCAGCGGGCCGTGCGCGTGCATGAGCACCTGCTGGGCCGCGGCGACCTGAGCCGCGCTGACCGCGAACGCGCCCAGCATGCGCTGGCGCAAGACTTCCTGCGCGCCGGTCTGCTCGACCGCGCCGAGGCCGCACTGCAGAAGCTCGAAGGCACGCGCTACGAAAACGAAGCCCGGCTCGCGCTGCTGGCCATCTACGAACGCTCGCGCGAATGGGCCCAGGCCGCCGACGTGGCGCAGAAGCTCGACGAGTCCGACCAGGCCAGCTACAGCACGCGGCGCGCCCATCACCTGTGCGAACAGGCCAACGAACGCGTCGCAGCGGGCGACCTGCCGGGCGCCAGCGACCTGCTCACGCAGGCCCGGGCCCTGGCACCGCAAGCCCCGCGGCCGGCCATCGACACCGCCACCCTGCAGCTGCGCAACGGCGAAGCCGCCGCAGCCTTCGACACGCTCGAAGGACTCAGCGACACGGCGCCGCTGGCGCTGCCGCTGTACGCCGCGTCACTGCAAAAGGCGGCCGTGGCCGCGCACCGAGAAGGCGAGGCGCTGGCGCTGCTGCAGCGGCGCTATGCCGAGTCGCCGTCGATCGATGTGCTCGAAGCGATGATCGCGCTCGGCGGCACACCCGATGCCACGCCATCGGACGCGACCGACACGCCCACCGAAGCCCCCACGCCGCGCGACAGCTACATCATCCACCTCGCGCACCAACCCTCGCTGGTCGCCGCCTCGCGCTGGCTGGCCGGCGAACGCTTCGAGCACGAGCAGTTCCATCCCCAGGTGCAACGCGCGCTCGACCAAGCCACGCGCCCGCTCATGCGCTACCGCTGCGCGGCCTGCGGCTTCGAGGCGCACCAGTACTTCTGGCACTGCCCCGGCTGCCAGGCCTGGGACAGCTATCCACCGCGCCGCGTGGAAGAACTCTGACCACGGTTCTGAACAATCGTCACACGGGGCCCTGGGCCCCGTTTTCACGTCAACTGGTGCGCGCGCCCTCTCGTTGAGCCGATGCCGATATTCCTGTCGGCTTAGTCATACCAACAATTGAAGAGGGAGTTTTCACCATGTTCAAGAAAATCATCGCCACGCTCGCCATGTGCTTCGCGGCCGTCTCGTTCGCCGCGGTCGACGCCAACAAGGGCAGCGCCGCCGACCTCGACGGCCTCAAGGGCGTCGGCCCCTCGCTGTCCAAGCGCATCCTCGACGCCCGCAAGGAAGGCGAATTCAAGGACTGGCCCGACCTCATGCAGCGCGTGAAGGGCGTGAAGGAAAAGAGCGCGGCCAAGCTGTCGGCCGAGGGCCTGACGGTCAACGGCCAGAGCTTCGACGGTGCTGCAGCACCTGCCAAGGCGGGCAAGACCGCCAAGGTGGCCGAAGCGAAACCCGCCAAGCAGTGACAGCACCCTGAAACCAGGAAACCGCCGCCGAGGCGGTTTTTTTACGCCCGCACTTTGTGCCGCATCGACACCACATGGCAGGGAAATGCCTCAGCGAATGGCCCGGAATTTGCACGTATGCTTTTCTTTCATCCAGCTTTAACCACATTCCGGAGCGCGTTCATGAATCACAAGTTCGGCATGGCCCTGGCGGGCCTCACCTTCGGCGCCGCCGCCTTCGCGCAAACCAAGTGGGACCTTCCCACCGCCTACCCGACCACCAACTTCCACACCGAGAACATCACGCAGTTCGCGAGCGACGTGGACAAGGGCAGCGGCGGCAAGCTCAAGATCACGGTGCATGCCAATGCGTCGCTGTTCAAGGCGCCCGAGATCAAGCGCGCGGTGCAGGGCGGCCAGGCGCAGCTCGGCGAGATCCTGCTGGTGAACTACCAGAACGAATGGCAGATGTTCGGCGCCGACGGCATCCCCTTCCTGGCCGACAGCTACGACGCCGCCTGGAAGCTCTACCAGGCACAGAAGCCCGCGCTCGAAAAGAAGCTGGGCGAACAGGGCATCCAGCTGCTGTACGCCGTGGCATGGCCGCCGCAGGGCATCTTCGTGAAGAAAGAAATCGCCTCGGCCGCCGATCTGAAGGGCGTGAAGTGGCGCGCCTACAGCCCCGCCACCGCGCGCATCGGCGAGCTCGTGGGCGCGCAACCCGTCACCGTGCAGCAGGCCGAGCTGTCGCAAGCCATGGCCACGGGCGTGATCGAGTCGTACATGTCCTCGGGCTCCACCGGCTACGACACCAAGACCTACGAGTACATCAAGAACTTCTACGACACCCAGGCCTGGCTGCCGAAGAACGCGGTGCTCATGAACAAGAAGGCCTTCGACGCGCTCGACAAGCCCACGCAGCAGGCGCTGCTCAAGGCGGCGGCCGATGCCGAGAAGCGCGGCTGGGACACCTCGAAGAAGAAGAACGTCGAGTACCTCGATCTGCTCAAGAAGAACGGCATGACGGTGCACGTGCCCTCGGCGCAGCTCAAGGCCGACATGAAGAAGGTCGGCGACACCATGATCAAGGAGTGGACCGAGAAGACCGGCCCTGAAGGCCAGGCCGTCGTCGACGCCTACAAGAAGATGTGACCCGGCTTCGCACGCACGGCACCCGATGCGCAAGACGCTGGATTTTCTCTACCTGAGCGCCGCCGCCCTGGCGGCGCTTTTCATGATCGGCCTGCTGGCGATGGTGCTGCTCTCCATCCTCGGCCGGCAGCTGCACTTCAACATTCCCGGCATCGACGCCTACGCCGGCTACCTGATGGCCGGCGCAGGCTTCCTGGCGCTTGCGCACACGCTCAAGCGCGGCGAGCACATCCGCGTGACGCTCGTGATGCAGAACCTGCCGCCCGCGGCACGGCGCTGGCTCGAGCGCTGGGCCATGGGCGCCGCGGCGCTGCTGGCCCTGCTCTTTGCCTGGTACAGCGTGCGCCTGGTCTGGCAATCGCTCGACTACCAGGACATCTCCACCGGCAACGACGCCACGCCACTGTGGATTCCGCAGCTGTCGATGGCGCTCGGCGCCATCGTCTTCGCGATCGCGTCGCTCGACGAGTTCGTGATCGAGTGGCGCGGCCGCCCGGCCCAGTCCACCGAAACGGAGGCGCTGCGCCATGAGTGACATCGCCATTGCCGGCCTGCTGATCGCCGCGCTGTTCCTCATCCTGGGCAGCGGCGTGTGGATCGGCCTCACGCTGTCGGGCGTGGCGTGGATCGCCATGCAGATCTTCTCGTCGCGCCCCGCGGGCGACGCCATGGCCGTGACCATCTGGGGATCGGCCTCGAGCTGGACGCTCACGGCGTTGCCGCTGTTCGTGTGGATGGGCGAGATCCTGTTTCGCACGCGGCTGTCGCAGGACATGTTCAAGGGCCTCGCGCCCTGGATGCAGGCCCTGCCCGGCCGGCTGCTGCACACCAACGTGGTGGGCTGCGCGGTGTTCGCGGCGGTGTCGGGCTCGAGCGCGGCCACCTGCGCCACCATCGGCAAGATGAGCCTGCCCGAGCTCAAGCGCCGCGGCTACCCCGACGACATGGTCATCGGCACGCTGGCCGGCGCCGGCACGCTGGGGCTGCTGATCCCGCCCTCGATCATCATGATCGTGTACGGGGTGAGCGCCGACGTGTCGATTGCGCGCCTCTTCATCGCGGGCGTCATCCCCGGCATCCTGCTGGCGCTGCTGTTCTCGGGCTACATCGTGGTCTGGGCCCTGCGCAACCCCGACAAGGTGCCGCCCGCCGACGCGAAGCTGCCCTTCGTCGAGAAGCTCTGGGCCTCGATGTCGCTGATCCCGGTGGCGCTGCTGATCCTGTCGGTCCTGGGCTCCATCTATGCCGGCATCGCCACGGCCACCGAGGCGGCGGCCGTGGGCGTGGTCGGCGCCATGGTCATCTCGGCCGCACAGGGCTCGCTCACCTGGCACAGCTTCAAGGAAGCGCTGCTCGGGGCCACGCGCCTGTACTGCATGATGGCGCTGATCCTCGCGGGCGCGGCCTTCCTCACGCTGGCCATGGGCTACATCGGACTGCCGCGCCACCTGGCCGAGTGGATCGGCTCGCTGGGGCTGTCGAAGTTCCAGCTGATCCTGATGCTCGCCGCGTTCTACGTCGTGCTGGGCTGCTTCCTGGACGGCATCTCCATGGTGGTGCTGACCATGGGCGTGATCATGCCGACCGTCATCGCGGCCGGCATCGACCCGGTCTGGTTCGGCATCTTCGTCGTGCTGGTGGTCGAGATGGCGCAGATCACGCCACCGGTGGGCTTCAACCTGTTCGTGCTTCAGGGCATGACCGGGAAAGACCTGCTCTACATCGCACGCGTCACGCTGCCGATGTTCGGGCTGATGGTGGCGGCGGTGCTGCTCATCTACTTCGTGCCGCAGCTGGTGACGTGGTTGCCCCAGCAAATGGCGCCCTGAACTCGAGGGGCCGCGACCCACCGACAATAGGCCCATGCTGCTTCCGGCTCTTGCAATCTGTCTCGGCGCCTCGTGCGGCGCCCTCGCCCGATGGGGCCTGGGCCTCTGGCTCAACACCGGCGGCCCCGTGCCCTACGGCACGCTGGCCGCCAACCTCATCGGCGGCTACTTCGTCGGCGTGGCCGTGGCCGTGTTCCAGGCGCTGCCGCAACTCGACCCGGTGTGGCGCCTGCTGCTCATCACCGGCTTCCTTGGCGGGCTCACGACCTTCTCGAGCTTCTCGGCCGAAGTGGTCGCGCTGCTGCTCGGCGGACGGCCGCTGCTGGCGCTGGGCACCGGCCTGCTGCACCTGTGCGGTTCGCTGGTGCTGACCTGGCTGGGCATTCGCAGCGTGCAGCTCGTGCTGGCTTCGTGACAGCGACAAAACTGCCCGCGCTCCTGCGGTTATAGACAGGGGCTTCGCAGAGGGTCGATCGATAGAATCGACCCCCAATGCCCCTCGCCCTTCTCGTCGCACTCCCCTTTCTTGCCAGCGTGCTGGCCGCGTTGATGCCGTCCAACGCGCGCAACCGGGAGTCGACCCTCGCAGGGCTCGTTGCATTGGGCTGCGCCATCCAGGTCGCATGGCTCTTTCCGCAGATCGCGCACGGCAATGTGCTGCGCCAGGAAATCGAGTGGCTCCCCGCCCTCGGCCTGAACCTCGTGTTCCGCCTCGACGGCTTCGCGTGGCTGTTCTGCATGCTGGTGCTGGGCATCGGCGCGCTGGTGGTGCTCTATGCGCGCTACTACATGTCGGCCTCCGACCCGGTGCCGCGCTTCTTCTCGTTCTTCCTCGCGTTCATGGGCGCGATGATGGGCGTGGTGCTCTCGGGCAACCTGATCCAGATGGTGCTGTTCTGGGAGCTCACCAGCCTCTTCTCCTTTTTGCTCATCGGCTACTGGCACCACCGGCGCGACGCGCGGCGCGGGGCGCGCATGGCGCTCACGGTCACGGGCGCGGGCGGGCTGTGCCTGCTGGCCGGCGTGCTGGTGCTGGGCCGCATCGTCGGCAGCTACGAACTCGACATCGTGCTGGTCTCGGGCGACATCATCCGCGCGCACGCGCTGTACCCGGTGGCGCTGGTGCTGATCCTGCTCGGCGCGTTCACCAAGAGCGCGCAGTTCCCGTTCCATTTCTGGCTGCCGCGCGCCATGGCCGCGCCCACGCCGGTGTCGGCCTACCTGCACTCGGCCACCATGGTGAAGCTGGGCGTGTTCCTCATGGCGCGCCTGTGGCCCGTGCTCTCGGGCACCGAGCAGTGGTTCTGGATGGTCGGCGGCGCGGGCGCGATCACGCTGCTGCTGGGCGGCTTCGCGGCCATGTTCCAGCGCGACCTGAAGGCGCTGCTGGCCTACTCGACCATCTCGCACCTGGGCCTGATCACGCTGCTGCTGGGCCTGAACAGCCCGCTCGCAGCCGTCGCTGCAGTCTTCCACGTCATGAACCACGCGACCTTCAAGGCCTCGCTGTTCATGGCGGCCGGCATCATCGACCACGAGACCGGCACGCGCGACATCCGCAAGCTCAGCGGCCTGATGCGGCTCATGCCCATCACCGGCACGCTGGCCATCATCGCCAGCGCCTCGATGGCCGGCGTGCCGCTGCTCAACGGCTTTCTCTCGAAGGAAATGTTCTTCGCCGAGACGGTCTTCATCCAGGCCACGCCCTGGATCGACCTCAGCCTGCCGGTCATCGCGACCATTGCGGGCATCTTCAGCGTGGCGTACTCGGCGCGCTTCGTGTTCGACGTGTTCTTCGGCCCACCCTGCGGCCCCGACGTGCCCAAGCCCCCGCACGAGCCACCGCACTGGATGCGCGTGCCCGTCGAGTTTCTGGTGCTGCTGTGCCTGGTGGTGGGCGTGGCGCCGGCCTGGTCGGTCGGGCCGATGCTCGCGGCGGCGGCCACGCCGGTGGTCGGCGGCACGCTGCCCGAATACAGCCTGGCCGTGTGGCACGGTTTCAACCTGCCGCTGATGATGAGCTTCGTCGCGCTCGCGGGCGGCGCCGCGCTCTACCTGCTGCTGCGCCGCCCGCTGGGCAGCGGCCGCCTCGAGCGCACGCCGCTGCTGCACCGCTTCGACGGGCAGCTCATCTTCGAACACCTCATCGCGCTGCTGAGCGAGGCCGGCCGGCGCAGCCGCCGCCTGTTCGGCACGCGCCGCCTGCAGTGGCAACTGCTGTGGCTGGTGGTGGTAGCGGTGGCGGGTGCAGCGGCGTCGCTGTGGGCCACGCCGGCCGACCGCGGCACGCGCGAGCTGCTGCCGTTCTCGCCGATGTTCGCGATGACCTGGCTCATCGGCTGCATCTGCGCCGTTGCCGCCGCGTGGCAGGCCAAGTTCCACCGGCTCGCGGCGCTCATGCTGGCCGCGGGCGCCGGGCTGGTCTCGTGCGTCACGTACATCTGGTTCTCGGCACCCGACCTCGCGCTCACGCAGCTGGTGGTCGAGGCCGTGACCACGGTGCTGATTTTGCTGGGCCTGCGCTGGCTGCCGATGCGCAGCAAGGACGTCATCCAGCCTGCGCGCGCGCGGCTGCGGCCCTGGGGCCGTCGCGGGCGCGACCTGCTGGTGGCCACCATCGCCGGCTGCGGCATGGCGGCGCTGGCGTGGGCCCTGATGACGCGCACCTTCCCGCAGAGCATCTCGCCCTTCTTCCTCGAACGCGCGCTCACCGAAGGCGGCGGCACCAACGTGGTCAATGTGATGCTGGTCGACTTCCGCGGCTTCGACACCTTCGGCGAGATCACCGTGCTGGGCATCGTGGCGCTCACCGTGTATGCGCTGCTGCGGCGCTTCCGCCCGGCCATCGAATCGATGGCGCTGCCCATCCAGCAACGCCTGCAGGTCGACGATGGCAGCAGCGACCTGCTGAACCCGCGCCGCGCCACCGACTCCGCCATCGGTTACCTGATGGTGCCGGCCGTGCTGGTGCGCCTGGTGCTGCCGGTGGCCGTGCTGGTGTCGGTGTACTTCTTCATGCGCGGCCACAACGCGCCCGGCGGCGGCTTCGTCGCGGGGCTGGTGATGTCGGTCGCGCTGGTGCTGCAGTTCATCGTCTCGGGCACGGAGTGGGTCGAAGAACACCTGCGCATCTACCCGCGCCGCTGGATCGCCATCGGCCTGCTGTTCGCACTCGCCACCGGCGGCGGCGCGCTCCTCTTCGGCTATCCCTTCCTGACCACGCACACCG
Source organism: Variovorax sp. EBFNA2 (assembly GCF_033802765.1). Classification (NCBI taxonomy): domain Bacteria; kingdom Pseudomonadati; phylum Pseudomonadota; class Betaproteobacteria; order Burkholderiales; family Comamonadaceae; genus Variovorax; species Variovorax sp. EBFNA2. The sequence continues at coordinate 1,995,052 of NZ_CP138496.1, read as the reverse complement.
CGCACCTGCACGTGCCGCTGCTGGGCGACATGCACGTGCCCAGCGCCCTCTTCTTCGACATCGGCGTGTTCGCGCTGGTGCTCGGCGCCACCATGCTGATCCTCACCGCGCTGGCCCACCAGTCCATCCGAAGCCACCGCTGGGCCGACGAACAGGAAGAGAAAGAAGCGGAGGCGCGCGCCGCCGCCGAAGCCGAAGAAGCCGCTGCTGCGGCTGCGGCCATCACCGGAGGGGCCCGCTGATGGAAATCGTGCTGGCCATCGCCATCGGCGTGCTCACCGGTTCGGGCGTGTACCTGCTGCTGCGCCCGCGGACCTTCCAGGTCATCATGGGCCTGACGCTCATCTCGTACGCGGTCAACCTGTTCATCTTCAGCATGGGCCGGCTCAAGGTCGACAGCGAGCCGGTGCTGGTCGAAGGCTTCAAGGCCACGCTGGCCAACACGGCCGACCCGATGCCGCAGGCGCTGGTGCTCACGGCCATCGTGATCGGCTTCGCGATGACCGCGCTGTTCCTCGTCGTGATGCTCGCCTCGCGCGGCCTCTCGGGCACCGACCACGTCGATGGTGAAGAGCGGGAGGCCGTGGAATGACCGACGTGCTCCACCTGCTCGACCGCTTCCTTGAATTCAGCATGCCGCACCTGGTGGCGGTGCCGATCCTCGTGCCCATGCTCACGGCGGCGCTGATGCTGCTGATGAACGAGAACCGCCGGCGCACCAAGTCGTTCCTCAGCGTGGTCTCGGGTCTGATCGGCCTGCTCGCTGCGCTCGCGCTGCTGCGCTGGGTGAACGCGGCCGACACCGGCGGCGGCCCGGGCTCCATCGGCGTGTACCTGCCGGGCAACTGGCGCGCGCCCTTCGGCATCGTGCTGGTGGCCGACCGGCTCTCGACCATGATGGTCGCGCTGACGGGCGTGGTCGCCTTTGCCGCGTCGATTTACTCGACCTCGCGCTGGGACCGCGCGGGCGTGCACTTTCATCCGCTGCTGCAGCTGCAGCTCATGGGCCTGAACGGCGCCTTCCTCACGGGCGACCTGTTCAACCTGTTCGTGTTCTTCGAGGTGATGCTCGCGGCCTCGTACGGCCTGCTGCTGCACGGCTCGGGCCAGCTGCGTGTGCGCGCCGGGCTGCACTACATCGCGATCAACCTTGCGGCCTCGTCGCTGTTCCTCATCGGCGCGGCCATTCTGTACGGCGTGACCGGCACGCTCAACATGGCCGACCTGGGCGCGCGCATCGCCGAGCTGGCGCCGGGCGATCGCGGCCTCGTGCACGCGGCCGCGGCCATCCTGGCCACCGCGTTCTTCGCCAAGGCGGGCGCGTGGCCGCTCAACTTCTGGCTGGTGCCGGCCTACAGCGCGGCCGTGTCGCCGGTGGGCGCGGTGTTTGCGCTGCTCACCAAGCTCGGCGTGTACACCGTGCTGCGCCTGTGGACCGTGCTGTTCGCGCCCGACACCGGCGCCTCGGCGGCCTTCGGGCAGGCCGCGCTGGTGAGCGTCGGGCTGGCCACGCTGTTCGTCGGCGCCATCGGCATCGTCGGCACGCAACGCCTGTCGAACCTCGCGGGCTTCAGCGTGCTGGTGTCGGCGGGCACGCTGCTGGCCGCCGTCGGGCTCGGCGATCCGGCCGTGTGGGCCGGTGCGCTGTACTACATGCTGAGTTCCACGCTCGCGGTGGCGGCGTTCTTCCTGCTGATCGACATGATCGAGCGCTGGCGCAACGCGGGCATGAGCGTCGCGCCGCACGAGGCGGCGGGCAATGCGCCCTTCCTGGCCGAAGACCTGCGCGCGCTCAACGACGTGAACCTCGACGACGATGCGCAGGCGCTCTACGGCCGTGCCATCCCGGCGGGCGTGGCCTTTCTCGGCCTGAGCTTCATGCTGTGCACACTGCTGCTGGCGGGCCTGCCGCCGCTGTCGGGCTTTGTCGGCAAGTTCGCCATGCTCTCGGGCCTGCTCGACGCCAAGGCCGTCACCACCGCCGGCTGGACCTTCCTCGGCCTGCTGATCGTCGCGGGCTTTCTCTCGCTGATCGCGCTGAGCCGCACCGGCATCCGCCATTTCTGGACGCAACACCATCCCACCATGCCGTCGCTGCCCGCACTCGAGGTGCTGCCGGTGGCCGCCCTGCTCGCAGCCTGCGTCGCGCTCACGGTGTGGGCCGAGCCCGTGATGCAGCACGCGCAAGCCACCGCCGGCGGCCTGCGCACGCCCACCGCGTACCGCGAGGCCGTGCTCGGCGCCAAGCAGAAGCCCAACCCGGTGCCCGTGAAGAAAGAGGAGGCCAGGCCATGAAGCGCTTGATGCCTTCCCCGCCGCTGTCGTTCGCGCTGTTCGTCATCTGGCTGCTGCTCAACCAGTCGCTCGAAGCGGCCACGCTGCTGTCGGCCGCGGTGCTCGCCATTGCCGTGCCGCTGATCACCAAGGGCCTGCGGCCCGCCAGGGTGCGCATGCGCCGGCCCGGCGTGGCGCTGCGGCTGTCGTTCCTCGTCACTTTCGACATGCTGAAGTCGGCGTACGACGTGGCGCGGCTGCTGCTCACGCGCCGCACCGCCGACATCTCGGCGCGCTTCGTGCACATTCCGCTCGACATGCGCGACCCCAACGGCTTGGCCGTGCTCGCGATGATCATGTGCCTCACGCCCGGCACCGCCTGGGGCGAGGTGTCGTTCGATCGCACCATGCTGCTGATCCACGTGTTCGACGTCGAGGACGACGCGGCCTTCATCGCCATGATCAAGACCCGCTACGAACGTCCGCTGATGGAGATTTTCGAATCATGACCCCTGTTCTCTACTGGGCCCTGAAGGCCGCGCTGTTCCTGCTGGCCGTGGCCATGCTGTGCGCCCTGTTCCGCCTGCTGGCCGGACCGTCCGCGCAAGACCGCGTGATGGCGCTGGACTGCCTCTACATCAACGGCATGCTGATGATGCTGGTGCTCGGCATCAACTACGCGAGCAGCGTGTACTTCGAGGCGGCGATGCTGGTGGCGCTGTTCGGCTTCGTCGGGTCGACTTCGATCGCGAAGTTTTTGCTGCGCGGGGAGGTCATCGAATGAGCGCCGCTGCCCTGCCCCTGTGGGCCGAGATCATCACCGCCGTGTTCGCGGTGCTGGGCGCGGCCTTCGCGGCCATCGGCTCCTTCGGCCTGGTGCGCCTGCCCACTTTTTTCCGCCGCATCCATGCGCCCACGCTGGGTGCCACGGTGGGCGCCTGGTGCCTGACGGTGGCCACCATCGCCTACTTCTCGGTGCAGGGCTTCAGCCTGTTCCTGCACGCGATGCTGATCGTGCTGTTCATCGTGCTGACGGCGCCGATCACCACCATCTTCCTGATGCGTGCCGCCCTCTTCCGTGAACGGCAAAAGGGCAACCCGAAGGTGCCGCCCGCCGCGAAGTCGGACTGAGGCGGCTTTCTTCTCCGATCAGTTGGGCGCCATGCGCACGCCCTTGTCGAGGAACTCGTTGGTGAACAGCGTCGCGGGGTCGTAGGCCTTGTCGATGCCGATCAGCGAGGACACGAGGTCGTAGTCGGCCTTCACGCGTGCACCGTCGAACGCCCCGAGCGCCACCTTCGTCGTGGTGTCGTCGCGCATGAGTTGCTTGATGCGCATCCATTGGTCGCGCTGGTTGTCGGGCGTGAGACCGCTCACGCTGGCCTGCAGTGCCTGCAGGCAGGGCTCGAAGCTCTTCACGCAGGCGTCGTAGGCGCGCTGCGTCACGGCGACGAACTTCTTCACCTGGCCGGGGTTCTTCGCAAGGTACGGGCCATTCACGATCAGCGAGTTGCCGTACACGTTCACGCCGGCATCGCGCCACGGCTGAAAGCCCAGGTCGGCGCCGAACTCGCGCGCCTTCAGGTCGTGCTCGTTGTAGAAGTCGCTGATGATGTCGACCGACTTGCTCTTCAGCGCCGCCACCTTGGCCTGCGGGCTCACGTTGACGAAGCTCACGCTGGCCGGGTCGAGCCCCACCTTCTTCGCGAAGGCCGGCCACATGAGGCGCGCGGCGTCACCGGGCGGGTTGCCGATCTTGCGGCCCGCGAAGTCCTTCGGGCCGTTGATGCCCGACGACTTGAGCCAGTAGAAGCCCTGCGGGCTGTTGGCGTAGATGACCATCACGGCCTTCACGTCGGCGCCCTTGCCCTTGGCCTGGATCGTGGTGGGCAGGTCCGAAATGCCCAGGTCGCTGCCGCCCGTGCCCACGCGCTGCGCCGACACGGCCGAGCCCTTGCCGGCCTCGATGTTCAGGTCGATGCCCGCCTCGGTGTACCAGCCTTTGGCCTTCGCAAAATAGATCGGCGCATGATCGGCCGTGGGTGTCCAGTTGAGCATCAGGCTCATGGCATCGGCCGCAAATGCGGCGGGGGCCGAGGCCATCAACAGGGCAGTGGCGCCGGCGGCCGACAACAGCTTTTTCATGCGGATCACTCCAAAAGAAGGTAAAAACAGGTCCTGAAATTTATATTACCAACTGTTTGGTTGACAAGCAATCCAGATCATCCAGACCGCGTTGCCACTGCCGGGAGAATCAAAACACCATGACCGCCACCAGCCCTACCCGCACCGCCCGCAGCACCGTTGCCACGAAACGCGAGCGCGACCCCGTCGCCGCCAAGCAGGCCCTCATTTCCGCCGCGGTGGCCGAGTTCGCCACCAAGGGCTTCGCGGGCGCGCGCGTCGACGAGATCGCCGCCAACGCCGGCGTCAACAAGCAGCTCGTTTATCACTACTTCGACAGCAAGCAGGGGCTGTACCTGGTCGCGCTCGAATCGGTCTATGCCGAGATCCGCGAGAAGGAACAGAAACTCACGCTCGACGAACTCGAGCCGCTCGAGGCCATGAAGCAGCTGGTCGCCTTCTCGTTCGACTACCTGGCCGAGCACCCCGAGTTCATCGCGCTGCTGGCCGACGAGAACCGCAACCACGGCGCGCACCTGCGCGAGTCGGAGCGGCTGCAGAAGATGCATTCGCCCTTCATCGAGATGCTCGAGGCCACGCTCAAGCGCGGCGTGGCGGCGGGCGTGTTCCGGCCCGACTTCGATGCGATCAACCTCTACATCTCGATCGCCGGCATCTCGTACTTCTTCTTCTCCAACAACCACACGCTGTCGGCCATCTTCGGCAAGCCGCTCGACGCACGCGGCGCGCTGCTGCAGCGCCGCCGCCACGTGATCGAGTTCGCGCTCAATGCCTTGCGGCCCGACAAAGCCGCCGCATGAAAATTATCAACTAGTTGGTTGACTCGGGTCGTGGCGACTCCTATGATTCGCCGCATTGCTTCCTCGACCCAGGAATTGAGATGACGGCACCTGATGGCGCTCTGGCGCCCCTCGCACCTGCGCCCTTGTCGGGCGAGCGCCCCGAATGGCAGCGCTGGGCCCTCGTGGTCGCGGTGCATCTGGCGGGCATCGCGCTGTGGGAGCTGGCAGTGCGCGTCTTCGCGATCCAGCCCTTCATCCTGCCGGCGCCCTCGAAGGTGCTGGCCACGCTGGCCAACCCGAACTACAGCTGGCTCAAGAACACCGGCGTCACCGCGCTCGAAGTGTTCGGCGGCTACGCGCTGGGGCTGGTGCTCGGCATTCTTTGCGCGCTGCTCTTCATCACCAGCAAGCGGCTGATGCTGCTGGTGTTCCCGCTGCTGGTCACGCTCAACATGATCCCGAAGGTGGCGATGGGGCCGCTGGTGATCGTGTGGTTCAGCTACGGCATCGGGCCGAACATCCTGATCACGTTCAGCCTGTGCTTCTTTCCGATCCTGCTGACCACCATCCGCGGGCTCAATGAGACCGAGCCCGAGCTGCTCGACCTCGTGCGCGCGCTCAAGGGTTCGCGCTGGCAGCTGTTCCGCTACATCCAGCTGCCGGGTTCGCTCCCGTACGTGTTCTCGGGCATGAAGGTCGCCACCATCCTCGCCGTCGCGGGCGCGGTGGTGGGCGAGTTCATCGCCTCGGAACGCGGCCTGGGCTATCTGATGATCCAGGTCCAGGCCTCGCTGGACACGCCCGCGGTCTTCATGGCCGTGCTGCTCATCACGGGCCTGGGCGTGCTGCTCTATCTGCTGGTGCTCCTGCTGGAGCGCCTCTTCATCACCCAGGACGCAAGAATCCAATGACCTCCACGCCTGTCCTCGACGACCTGCCCTTTCCCGAGCGCTTCGAGAGCGAAGCCGCGCTTGAAGACTACCTGGCCACGCCCTCGCGCGACCTCGTGCGCGACATGGCCCGCCTCGACGGCGACCTGATGATCCTCGGCGTGGGCGGCAAGATGGGCCCCACGCTGGCCCGCCTCGCCAAGAACGCCATGCCCGGTCGCCGCGTGATCGCCGTCGCCCGTTTCAGCGAAGCCGGCGTGCGCGAAGCACTCGAAGCGCACGGCATCGAGACCCTCGCCTGCGACCTGCTCGACCGCGCCGCCATCGCCGCGCTGCCGCCCTGCGCCAATGTGGTGTTCATGGCAGGGCGCAAGTTCGGCGCCGACGCCGACAACCCGCTGACCTGGGCCATGAACGCGCACGTGCCGGCGCTGGTGGCCGAGCACTTCCATGCCTCGCGCATCGTCGCCTTCTCGACCGCCTGCGTGTACCCCTTCGTGCCCGTGACCAGCCAGGGCGCGAGCGAGAGCGACGCGCCCAATCCGCCCGGCGAATACGCCAACTCGTGCGTGGGCCGCGAGCGCATGTTCGAGTACTTCTCGCAACGCCACAGCACGCCCGGGCGCCTGTTCCGCCTGAGCTACGCCATCGACCTGCGCTACGGCGTGCTGGCCGATGTGGCGCTCAAGGTGTGGCGCGGCGAGCCGGTCGACGTGACCATGGGCCACGTCAACGTGATCTGGCAGGGCGACGCGAACGCGCAGGCGCTGCGCTGCCTCGCGGCGGCCACCGTGCCGACCTCGCCGCTCAACGTGAGCGGGCCCGAGACCACGTCGATCCGCTGGCTCGCGGAAGAGTTCGCGCGACAGTTCGACAAGCCCGTGACGATCACCGGGCAAGAAGCGCCGACCGCCTGGCTCATGAACACCGGCGAGGCCGAGCGCCTGTTCGGTTACCCGCGCGTGCCGCTGGCACAGCAGATCCGCTGGGTGGCTGACTGGATCTCGCGCGAACAACGCCAGTACGGCAAACCGACCAAGTTCGAATCCCGCGACGGCAAGTACTGAGCCCATGACCATGCCCGCCGTCGAAGCACTCTCGTCGATCACGCCCGGCATCGCCCCGATGCTCGACGCGCTGGTTGCCGCGAGCAACTGGAACCAGACCGCGCACGACTGGCGGCTGTTCGAGCGGCTCGGCATGGTGCATGGCGTGCATGACGTGAGTGATGGCGAAGGCCAGCTCATCGCCAGCGGCGCGGTGCTGCCGATGGACGGCGTGGCCTGGATCAGCATGATCCTCGTGATGCCTGCCGCGCGCGGGCAAGGCCTGGGCCGCGCGGTGTTCGCGCGCTGCCTCGACCAGGTGAAGACCGCCGGTCTCGTGGCGATGCTCGACGCCACGCCGCAGGGCGAGCCGCTCTACGCGAGTTTCGGCTTCACGCCGCTGTGGCGCCTCACGCGCTGGCAGCGTGATGCCGCACCCGCCACGGCATCGCTCGCCACCGACAAGCCGGCCCTCGACAGCCTCGCCGCGCTCGACGCACAGGCGCTGGGCTTCGCGCGCCCCGCCGTGCTCGCCGACCTGCTCGGCCGCGACGACAGCCGCTGCGTGCGCAACGGCCTGGGCTTCGGCCTCGTGCGCGCAGGGCGCACTGCGCACCATATCGGCCCGCTGCTGTCGTCCGACGAGGCCGTCGCCGCCGCGCTGCTGACGCAAGCTGCACGCGGCATCGACGGCCGCATCTGCATCGACGTGCCCGACGACCGCCCAGTCATGACTGCCGCGCTGCGCGCCGCCGGCTTCGCGCCCCAACGCAGCTTCACGCGCATGGCGCTGGCCACGCGCGAGGGCGCGCAGCCGCCCACCGGACACCCCGCCTTCATCCACGCCATCGCCGGCCCCGAGTTCGCCTGAGGACCTTCGCCCATGTCACTGAACCGCTCCGACCTTCCCGCCGACGTGCTTGCGCTGCTGTCGCAAGGCACTGTCATTCCGGCGCATCCGCTTGCACTCGACGCGCATCGCCAGCTCGACCGCCAGCGCCAGCGCGCGCTGACCCGCTACTACGTCGATGCCGGCGTCGGCGGCCTCGCGGTGGGCGTGCACACCACGCAGTTCGCGATCCGCGAGCGCGGCCTGTACGCCACGGTGCTCGAAGCGGCGATGCAGGATCGGCTGGCGTGGAGCGACCGCCCGATGGCGATGATCGCCGGCCTGTGCGGCCCGACCGCGCAGGCGCAGGCCGAGGCGCGCACCGCCGTGGCTCTGGGTTATCACGCGGGGCTGCTGAGCCTCGCGGCACTGGCCGGGTCGTCGGAAGACGCACTCATCGCCCATTGCGAGGCGGTGGCGCAGGAGATCCCGCTGATCGGCTTCTACCTGCAGACCGTGGTCGGCGGCCCGATCCTGTCGAGCGACTTCTGGCGCCGCTTCGCGCTCATCCCCAACGCACTCGCCATCAAGGTCGCGCCCTTCAACCGCTACCGCAGCATCGACGTGGTGCGCGGGCTGGTCGATGCGCGCGCCGAAGAGCGCGTGTTCCTCTACACCGGCAACGACGACCACATCGTGCTCGACCTCGCGCTGCCCTTTGCCGCGATGCGCGACGGCGCACCCGTGCAGGTGCGCTTTCGCGGCGGCCTGCTGGGCCACTGGTCGGTGTGGACGTCGAGCGCCGTGCACCAGCTGCAACAGATCAAGGCCGAGCTGGCCGCCAGCGGCGGCGCGCTGAGCCCCGCCCTGCTCGCGCTCGATTCGCGCGTGACCGACTGCAACGCCGCCTTCTTCGACGTGGCGAACAACTTCCACGGCTGCATCGCGGGCTGCCACGAGGTCCTGCGGCGCCAAGGTCTGCTCGAAGGCATCTGGTGCCTCGATCCCGAAGAAGGTTTGGGCAAGGGCCAGTCGGCGGAAATCGACCGCGTCTACCGCCAGCACGGCGACCTGGCCGACGACGCCTTCGTGCGCGACAACCTGGCACGGTGGCTGGCATGAGCGCCGTGCTCGCACCACCGCAGGAAGCGCCGCTGATCCGCATGCGGCAGCTGCGCAAGGTCTACCGCAAGCGCAACGAAGAATTTCTTGCCGTCTCCGACGTCACGATGGACGTGCATGCGGGCGACATGATCTCGCTGGTCGGCCCCTCGGGCTGCGGCAAGTCGACGCTGCTGAAGATTTTGTCGGGCCTGCACGGCCATGACGGCGGCACGCTCGAGATCGGCGGGCCCGGCGGCTCGGGTTTCAATGCGGGCCGCGATGTCGGCATGGTGTTCCAGCAGCCGCTGTTGCTGAAGTGGCGCACCATTCTCGAGAACGTGCTGCTGCCCGCCGACATCCTCGGGCTGGACCGCAAGGCCGCCAAGGCGCGCGCGCACGAACTGCTCGACATGGTCGGCCTCACGGGCTTCGCCGACAAGCTGCCCTACGAACTCTCGGGCGGTATGCAGCAGCGCGCCGCCATCGCGCGCGCGCTCATCCACGACCCGAAGCTGGTGCTCATGGACGAGCCCTTCGGCGCGCTCGATGCGCTCACGCGCGAGAAGATGAACCTGGAGATGCTGCGCATCTGGGAGCGCAGCCGCAAGACCTTCATCGTGGTCACGCACAGCATCCAGGAGGCGGTGTTCCTGGGCTCGCACTGCGCCGTGCTCACGGCCGGTCCGGCGCGCATGGCCGACTTCTTTCGCATCGAGCTGCCCGAGCCGCGCAAGCTGCACGTGAAGACCAGCCCCGAGTTCGGCGAGTACGTGCGCCGCATCTACGACCTGCTGGGCGTGGACTGAGCCACGCCCGGTGGTTCAGCTCAGCTCGGTTGCAGCTGCTGGATTTCCTTGGCGCGCGCGACTTCCATTTCGCGCGGCAGCGTCACCGCATTCTTCACCGCAAGAATCTCCGCCATCACGCTCACCGCGATCTCGGGCGGCGTCTTGCTGCCGATGAAGATGCCGATGGGCCCGCGCAGGCGCGCGAGCGATGCGGCCGTCTGGTCGAAGTGCTCGATCATGCGGTCGCGCCGCGCGTCGGCATTGCGGCGCGAGCCGATGGCGCCCACGTAGAAGGCCTCGCTCTGCAGCGCTTCGAGCAGCGCGAGGTCGTCGAGCTTGGGGTCGTGCGTGAGCGCGACCACGCAGCTGCGGCGGTCGGGCCGGAAGGCCAGCACGGCGTCGTCGGGCATCTCGGTGGTGATCGTCACGCCGGACAGCGTCCACGCGGTGCGGTACTCGGCGCGCGGGTCGCACAGCGTCACGGCGAAGCCGCTGAACTTGGCCATCGTCGCGAGGTATTCGGCGAGCTGGCCGGCGCCGATCAGCAGCATGCGGTACTCGGGACCGAAGGTGTTGGTGAGCTCGGTGTCGTTCACCGTGAGCTCGTCGGGTGCGGTCGCCTCGGCCAGCCGCACCGCGCCGGTGGCCAGCGTCACCGTGCGGCGCATGAGCTTGCCGCGTTCGAGTTCGGCGACCAGCGTGTCGAGCGTGTCGGCGTCGGGCGCGTATTCGAGCAGCAGCTCGAGCGTGCCGCCGCAGGGCAGGCCGAAGCGGTGCGCCTCGTCGGCCGTGATGCCGTACTTGACCAGCGCGGGCGGCGCGCCCAACGGCACGTCTTCGCCCTTGCCGTGGGCATGGCTGTAGCGCGCGATGAGGTCGTCTTCGATGCAGCCGCCCGAGACCGAGCCGACCACGGCGCCGTCTTCGGCCAGCGCCATGATCGAGCCCACGGGCCGCGGCGACGAGCCCCAGGTGCGCACCACGGTGGTCAGCAGCGCGCGCTTGCCGGCACGCCGCCAGTCGCGCAGCGTGCGCAGCACCATGACGTCGAGGTTTTCCATGGCGAAGTCCGGTGCGTTGTCAGGCGGCGTCGCCGGGGGTGGCGGTGTCGTCGCCGTCCTTCTTGCCGAAGCCCATCTTCTTCATGAGGCCCGACATCACGCCGGCCTTCTCGGCGGGCGCCTCATCGGCCGATGCCTCCGCGGGCGGTGCGGGCGGCGGGCCATATCGGCTTTGCATCTCGGCCTCGAAGCGCTTGAAGAAATCGTCGGCGGTGGACTTGGCCGCGCCGTCGATCAGGCGCTGGCCGAGTTGGGCGATCTTGCCGCCGACCTGGGCCTGCACGGTGTAGTCGAGTTCGCAGCCTGCTGGCGCAGATGCGGCTTCGGCTGGCACAGCGACCACGGCTTCAGCGGCGGGCGCGCTGTCGGCCACAACGGGCACCGTATCCGACGCCCCGGCCAGCGGCTTGAGCGACACGCTCGACGAGCCCTTGGCGAACCCCGCCACGCCGCCCTGCCCCTCGAAGGTGAGCTTGTAGCCATCAGGCGCGACGATGTCCGACAGCATCACCTTGCCGCTGAACTTGGCCGACACCGGGCCGATCTTCACGGCCAGCGCCACGCTGTAGGTGTTGTCGCCCGTGAGCTCGAACTTGTCGCAGCCGGGGATGCACTTCTTGAGCGTCTCGGGGTCGTTGAGCGCTTCCCAGGCCTGTTGTTGGGTGACGCCGAGGCGGCGGTTTCCGAGCATTTCCATGGTGGGTTTCCTTTGTTCTTCCTGAGTCCGGTCCTAGCGGCTGGCGCGCATCAGCGCGGCCAGGCTGGCGGCCAGCTGTTCGAGTGCATTCAGATTGTGGACCGCCAGCATCGCGTCCGCATGGCGGTGCAGCACGGCGGCCCCACGCGCCAGAGGGGCGTAGCCCTCGAAGCGCAGCAGCGGGTTGAGCCACAGCAGGCGGCGCGAATGGCGCTTGAGCCACTGCAGCTCGGTCTCGAGCTGCGCGGGCTCGCCGGTGTCGAGGCCGTCGCTGATCACCAGCACCAGCGTGCGGCGACCGATGAGCCGGCGCGCATGCGACTGGCGCAGCTCGGCCAGCGAACCGCCCAGCCGCGTGCCGCCCGCGAAGTCGTCGATGGCCAGGCTGGCCGCGCCCAGCATGGCGTCGGCGTCGGCCAGCCGGAAGGCCGGCGTGAGGTCGGTCAGCCGCGTGCCGAAGGCGAACACGTCGCGCCGACCGGCCCGCCGCGTGGCGGCATGCAGAAAGGCCAGCAGCAGGCGCGCGTAGCGCTCCATCGAGCCCGACACGTCGACCAGCACCAGCAGCGGCAAGGGCTGCTCACGCCGCGCCAGCCGGGGCAGGCGCAGGATCTCGCCGCCGGTGCGCGCCGCTTGGTGCAGCACGCCGGGCCAGTGCATGCGGGCGTGCGCGCTGCCCGCATCACCGGCCGGGCGCAGGCGGCGCGTGGGCAGCCGGGGCACCGGCAGCGTGATGTCGCGCGCCAGCCGCTCGACCAGCCGGTACTCGGCCGCACCGAGCGCGTTGAAGTCCGCATGCTGCAGCCGCTGGCGGTCGCTGGCCGTCATGGCGGCGTCGAACTTGATCTCTTCGTCGGGCTTCGTCGGCACCGCGGGCTTCACGGCATCGCGCGGCGGGCTCAGCGCCTCGCGCACGCGCGGGCGTCGCTTGGAGGGTTCGGCCTTGCCTTCGGCGCTGGGCAGCATCTGGGCGAGCAGCTTGTTGGCCAGCTCGGGGTCGCGGAACCACGCATCGAAGAGCTCGCGAAACACCAGCCGGTCTTGCTCGCGGCTGACCATCACGGCTTCCATCGCGGCGCTCAGGTCGAGCTTGTCTTCAACCCCGACCCACGTGATCGCCTCGGTCGCGAGCGCGATACGCATGGCATCGGTGCGCACGCCGGCGCGGCGCAATGCGCGGCCGAAGGCAGCGATGTTGCCCGCCAGCTTGCCGCTGCGGACGTCGCCGAGTTGCTGGATGCCGGCCATGTATGTGCCTCGGCCTCGCTTAACTGGCGAGCGGTTCCTCGGGCCTCAGCAGGTCGGAGGCCAGCTCGTGCGTCAGCGCCGCCACGTCGTCGCGCTGCTTGAAGAGAATGCCGGCGGTGTCGACGACCACCTCGGGGTCGAGTTCGACGGTGTCGAGGGCGATGAGCGCCCGCGCCCACTCCACGCTTTCGGCAATGCCGGGCGCGCGCTGGAAGGCGTTGACGAACGGCGCCGAGCGCAACCGCGCGACGAAGGCCGCCACCTGCGCCGACAGCGTCTCGCCGGCCTGCGGCACCTGCGCGCGCACGATGGCGAGTTCACGCTCGCGCTCGGGATAGTCGAGCCAGTGGTAAAGACAGCGCCGCTTCACGGCATCGTTCAGCTCGCGCGTGCGGTTGCTGGTGAGCAAGGTGACGGGCGGCACCACGGCGCGCACGGTGCCCAGTTCGGGAATGCTGACCTGGTACTCGCCCAGGTATTCGAGCAGGAAGGCTTCGAAGGGCTCGTCGGCGCGGTCGACCTCGTCGATCAGCAGCACGGCACCGGGAGCCGGCGTCTGCAGCGCCTGCAGCAGCGGGCGGCGGATCAGGTAATGCGGCTGGTAGACCTCGGCCTCGACGTCGCGTGCCGCCCCGGTGGCTTCGGCCGCGCGCATGTGCAGCAGCTGCGCGGCGTAGTTCCATTCGTAGAGCGCCTCGCGCTGCTCCATGCCGTCGTAGCACTGCAGGCGCAGCAGCTCGCGGTTGAGGGCGATCGACAGCGCCTTGGCCAGCTCGGTCTTGCCGACACCGGGTTCGCCTTCGAGCAGCAGCGGGCGCTGGAGCTTGAGCGCGAGGAACACCGCGGTGGCCAGGCGGCGGTCGGCAAAGTAGCCGGCCTGCATCAAACCGTCGGAAAGGGCGTCGATGGTCGGAAAAGTCATGGCGAAGCGTAGCGGAAGACGCGAACGCGTCGCGCCTTCCGGTGGGCGGCTGGTGGCTTCAGCCGAGTGCCTTGGTGACGGCGCGCTGCGTGAGCACGCTGATCAGGTTCGCGCGGTAGGCGGCCGAGGCGTGCAGGTCGCTGTTCAGGTCGCTCGCGTCGATCTTCACGGCGGCAGCTGCCGCGGCGGTGAAGCTCTTGTTGAGCGCGTCTTCGAGCCCGGCATGGCGGAACACGCCGTTGCCCGCGCCGGTGACGGCCACGCGCACGCCGCTGTCGTACTGCGCCAGGAAGATGCCGACCAGCGGGAAGTTGGAGGCCTTCTGGCGCAGCTTCTCGTACACGGCGCGCTTCGGAATCGGGAAGCGGATGGCGGTGATGAGCTCGTCTTCTTCGAGTGCCGTGGTGAACAGGCCCTGGAAGAAGTCGTCGGCGGCGATTTCGCGCTTCGACGTGACGATGGTCGCGCCCGACGCCAGCACGGCGCTCGGGTAGCACGCCGCCGGGTCGTTGTTGGCCACGGAGCCGCCGACGGTGCCCATCGCGCGCACCTGCCGGTCGCCGATGCGCGACGCGAGGTCGGCCAACGCGGGGAACGCGGCCTTCACGTCGGCATGGTTCGCCACGTCGAGGTGGCGCGACATGGCGCCGAGGGTGACCGTGCCGCCATCTTTCTTGATGCCGGTGAGTTCCTTGATGCCGCTCAGGTCCACCAGTTGCTCGGGCGCGGAGAGCCTGAGCTTCATGGAGGCGAGCAGCGTCTGACCGCCGGCGAGCGGCTTGGCGCCCGCGGCGATGAGTTTGGCCGCATCGGCCACGGTGGCTGGCCGTTCGAGAGTGAAGGCGTACATGGTGTGTGAGTCCTTCTGTTGTTGTTCAGGGCGCGGGACGGCCTTGGGTGCTGGCAGCGAGCGAGGGTGCTTGCGCATCCTGCGGCGTGCTGCCCTTTTGCATCGCTTCCCAGACGCGGCTGGACGAAGCGGGCATGTCGAAATCCTTGACGCCGAGCGGCGCCAGCGCATCGAGCACGGCGTTGATGACGGCCGGCGGCGAGCCGATGGCCCCCGCCTCGCCGCAGCCCTTGGTGCCCAGCGGGTTGTGCGTGCACGGGGTGCACACCGTGTCGAGCTTGAACTGCGGGAAGTCGGCGGCGCGCGGCATGGCGTAGTCCATGAAGCTGCCGGTGAGCAGCTGGCCGGTTTCGTTGTCGTAGACGCAGTTCTCGAGCAGCGCCTGCCCGATGCCCTGCACCAGCCCGCCGTGCACCTGGCCCTCGACGATCATCGGGTTGATGATGGTGCCGAAATCGTCCACCGCGGTGAAGCGGTCCACGCGCACTTCGCCGGTCTGCCTGTCGATCTCGACCTCGCAGATGTAGGTGCCGCCCGGGAAGGTGAAGTTCGTCGGGTCGTAGAAGGCGGTTTCGTTCAGGCCGGGCTCGAGCTTGTCGAGCGGGTAGTTGTGCGGCACGTAGGCCGTGAGCGCCACCTGCCCGAACGGGATCTTCTTGTCGGTGCCCTTGACCGTGAACTCGCCGTTGGCGAACTCGATGTCGGCATCGCTCGCTTCCATGAGGTGCGCGGCGATCTTCTTGGCCTTGGTCTCGATCTTGTCGAGCGCCTTCATGATGGCTGCGCCGCCCACCGAGATGGAGCGCGAACCGTAGGTGCCCATGCCGAAGGGCACGCGACCGGTGTCGCCGTGCACCACGTCGACGTTGTCGACCGGGATTCCGAGGCGTGCCGCGACGACCTGCGCGAAGGTGGTTTCATGGCCCTGGCCGTGGCTGTGCGAGCCGGTGAACACCGTCACGCTGCCGGTCGGGTGCACGCGGATCTCGCCGCATTCGAACAGGCCCGCCCGCGCGCCGAGCGCGCCCGCGATGTTCGACGGCGCGATGCCGCAGGCCTCGATGTAGCTCGAATAGCCCATGCCGCGCAGCTTGCCCTTGGCCTCGGTCGCCGACTTGCGCTGCGCATAACCTTCGACGTCCGCCAGCACCCGCGCCTTGTCCATGCACGCATGGAAATCGCCGGTGTCGTACTGCAGCGCCACGGGCGTCTGGTAGGGGAAGCTGGTGATGAAGTTGCGCTTGCGGATCTCGTCCTGGCCCAGGTTCATTTCCCAGGCGCAGCGCGACACGAGGCGCTCCAGCAGGTAGGTGGCTTCGGGCCGCCCTGCGCCGCGGTAGGCATCGACCGGCGCGGTGTTGGTGAACCACGCATCGACCTCGACATAGATCTGCGGCGTCGTGTACTGGCCCGCCAGCAGCGTGGCGTACAGGATGGTCGGCACTGCGGTCGAGAAGGTCGACAGGTAGGCGCCCAAGTTGGCGTCGGTGTGCACGCGCATCGCGAGGAACTTGCCATCCTTGTCCATCGCCATTTCGGCGTGGCTCACGTGGTCGCGGCCGTGCGCGTCGGACAGGAAGCACTCGGAGCGCTCCGCCGTCCACTTGATGTTGCGGTTGAGCTGCTTGGCCGCCCAGGTGAGGCACACGTCTTCGGCGTACAGGAAGATCTTGGAGCCGAAGCCGCCGCCCACGTCGGGCGCGATCACGCGCACCTTGTGCTCGGGCAGGCCCAGCACAAAGGCCGTCATCAGCAGGCGTTCGACGTGCGGATTCTGGTTCGACACATAAAGCGTGTAGTCGTCGGTGCCGCGGCTGTAGCTGCCGATGGCCACGCGCGGCTCGATCGGGTTGGGAATCAGCCGGTTGTTGACGAGATCCAGCTTGGTGACGTGCGCGGCCGTGGTGAACACGTTGTCGACCGCCGCCTTGTCGCCGAGCACCCACTTGTAGCACTGGTTGTCGGGCGCTTCGTCGTGCAGCGTGGTGCTGCCGGTCTTCTTCGCGGCGTCGGCCACGCTCACGAGTGCGGGCAGCACGTCGTAGTCGACCACCACGGCTTCGGCCGCGTTCTTGGCCTGCTCGACCGTCTCGGCCACCACCATGGCCACATGGTCGCCCACGTAGCGCACCTTCTTGATCGCGAGGATCGGGTGCATCGGCTCCTTCATGGGGGTGCCGTCGGGGTTGTTGATGAGCCAGCCGCAGGGCAGCCCGCCCATCTTTCCTTCGATGTCCTTACCGCTGAAGATGCCGACCACGCCGGGCATCTTGAGCGCCTCGGTGATGTCGATCGACTTGATCGTGGCGTGGGCGTGCGGCGAGCGCACGAAGACCGCATGGCTCTGGTTGGCCAGCGTGATGTCGTCGGTGTAGTTGCCCGCGCCGGTCAGGAAGCGATAGTCTTCCTTGCGGCGCAGCGCCTCGCCGATGTGCGGCAGGTTGGAGAAGTCGGAAGCACCCATGATGCGGCTCCCTTTCAGGCGGTGACGGTGGTCTTGACCGGGGTGCCCGAGGCCATGGCCTCGCCACCCATCTTCACGGCCTTCACGATGTTCTGGTAGCCCGTGCAGCGGCACAGGTTGCCCTCGAGCAGCTCGCGGATTTCCGATTCGCTCGACTTGGGGTGGTGGGTGCACAGGTCGATGGCGCTCATGACCATGCCCGGGGTGCAGAAACCGCACTGCAGGCCGTGGCATTCCTTGAAGGCCGCCTGCATGGGGTGCATGGTGCCGTCGGCTTCGGCAATGCCTTCGATGGTGGTGATGTCGGCACCGGTCGCCTGCGCGACCAGGATGTTGCACGACTTGACCGCGCGGCCGTTCAGGTGGACCGTGCAGGCGCCGCACTGGGCGGTGTCGCAGCCGACGTGGGTTCCGGTGAGGTGGAGGTGCTCGCGGATCGCGTGCACAAGGAAGGTGTTCGGTGGGGCGTCGACCGTGACCGGACGGCCGTTGACCTTGAAAGCGACCTGCATGTGGCTGTCTCCGTGGAAGGTGATGGCTGGTTCAGCGGGTCATCTTGGATGCCGCTCTTTCGCACTATCCTAGGCAAAAACCCTTGACACTTGCACAGACCGCGGGAAATTCTCAAAATGAAACAGCTTGTCGTCCGGCGAGCCCGGAAAAGCCACCCGCCCTCCCCGCGCGAAGAAGAATCCTCATGATGATGTCCGCTTCCGCCGCCCCGCCGCCCGTCGAGCGTTCGCTGGCCATTGCGCAGGCGCGCCGTGAGCTGCTCGAAGGCGACGGCCCGCGTCCGCGCACCGCCGCGCGGGTCGATCCGGGCATCACCCGCTCCTGGCAGCGCTGCCTCGAAGCCGGCCGCCGGCCCCAGCAGCGCGTGAGCTTCGACCCCGTGAGCCGCACCGCCAGCCGCGATGTCACGGAATGCAACCGGGCGCTGGTCACGGCGGCGCGTCCGGTGATCGAACGGCTCTCGCGTGCCATTGCCGACACCCGCTATTTCGCCATCCTGACCGACGCCCGCGGCATCGTGGTCGACGTGGGCACGCTGCCCGACGGCACCGACCCCGCCGCCCGCTACGCGCGCGACATCGGGCGCGTGGGCGTCGACCTGTCCGAAAACGCCATCGGCACCAGCGCGATCGGCACGGCGCTGGCCGAACAGGAATCGGTGTGGCTGCACCGGGGTGAACACTTCTTCGACGACACCAGCGTGTACAGCTGCGCCGGCGCCCCGCTCTTCGGTCCGCGGGGCGACTGCATCGGCATGCTCGACCTCACGGGCGTGCAGGTGGTCGAGCGACCCGAACTGCGCCACCTGGCCACCATGTCGGCCCGCAGCATCGAGAACCTGCTGGTGCAGCGCGAGCCCTGCGAGCTGCTGCTGCGGCTGCTCTGGCCCGGTTGCCCGAGCAGCGAGACCACCGAAGGCCTGCTGTGCATCGACGCGGTCGGCCACGTCACGGGCGCCAACGCGGCGGCGCGGCAGATGCTGCACCAGCCGCTGGCTTGCCATCCGGGCGGCCTGCATTTCAACGACCTGTTCGCGCTGCCGCTGCACATGATGTTCGACGCCGCCCGGCGCGGCGATGCGACGCTCGAGGTGCCGCTGTGGTCGGGCCTGCGGGTGCAGGTGCGAGCCCAGCGCGGCGGCAGCGAGCATGGTGATGTGCCGGGGGTGCCCGGCGCGGTGGCCGATGGCCGCCCCCGCCTGCGCGACGTGGAAACCGCGCTGATCCGCAAGGCGGTGACCGATGCGCGCGGCAATGTGGCCGAGGCGGCGCGCACGCTGGGCATCAGCCGTGCGACCGTCTACCGCAAGCTCTGGCGCGGCCGGCCCGCGGGCACATCGGACTGAGCCGGCGCTTCAGGCGCCGACGGGCACCTTGTCGAGAAAGCCCGTCACCGCGCGCAGCTTGCCCGCATCGACCTGCGCAAAGTCGGTGCCCTGGATCAGGTCGTCGGCGCCGCTCGGGCCCAGGGTCCACGAGAAGCGCAGGTTGTCGCCGTGCGCCTCGGCCTTGCCCAGCAGGTGAAAGCGAAAACCCGGATAGCGCTGGTGCACCGCGCCGACCAGCGCGCTGATCTGTTCGCGGCCGCTGGCTTGCGCCATCGGGTCGACATAGCGGGCGTCGGCGGTCCAGCCGGTTTCGATGAGTGCGGCGCGGCGCGCGGCGTCGGTCTCGTTCCAGACGGCGATGTAGCCGGTGGCGATGGCATGGGCGTCGGAGGCGGCGGTGTTCATGGCGACTGTTCCTTTCGAGGGTTCGACCCGCAACAGCGCGGGGTGAAGGAATGGTCGCGGGACACGCGCCGCGCGTCGATGACGTGGCAGGTTATGCGGGCACGTCCATCGTCGCGTTCGCATCGAGCGGAAACACCGGCCGACGCACCTGGCTGAACGGGAACAGGCTGTAGTCGGAGCTGGTCACGCCCGGGCTGTCGCATTCCACCAGCGCCGCCGACAGCGGCTCGAACACCGGCCGGCAGTACATGCGCGACTTCAGCAGCAGGAAGCGCTCTTTGCGCGGATCGAGCCCGGCGCACTCGAACACGCCGATGTCCCACGGCTCCTGCGTGCGCTCGGTGACGACGATGCGCGCCGCGCCGATATCGAACAGCACCGTGCGGCCCATGCT
Source organism: Variovorax sp. EBFNA2 (assembly GCF_033802765.1). Taxonomy (NCBI): domain Bacteria; kingdom Pseudomonadati; phylum Pseudomonadota; class Betaproteobacteria; order Burkholderiales; family Comamonadaceae; genus Variovorax; species Variovorax sp. EBFNA2. The sequence continues at coordinate 1,975,313 of NZ_CP138496.1, read as the reverse complement.
GCTGCGCTGGCCGGTGTAGGTGGGGCCGGTGATCACGTACTCGCCGTCGCTGACCGTTCGCACGACGCCGGTCAGTTGCACGGGCGTCTTCGCGAGGCCGATGCCTTCCAGCGACACCTTGTTGCCCAGCGCCACCGTCACCTCGGCGCCCTCGCCCGCCGCGACCAGTGCGGCCACTGCCTCGGGGTCGCACAACGGCCCGACGCCAATGCCGTCCAGGCCCTGCGCCAGCGCTTCCTGCAGCACGTCCATCGTGTCGCAGCTGCCGCCCGACATGCAGTTGTCGCCGTGGTCGAGCAGCAGCACCGGGCGCGTGGCACCGCCGGCGATGAGCTTCGCGCGCGCGACCGATGCGGCCAGCGGCTCGCTGCGATAGATGAAGGCTTCGCGCTCGGCCCACATCTGCGCCGCGATGCGGTCGGCCGTGGCTTGTGCACGCGCAGGCGATTGGGCATCGACCACGATCACGCTCATGCACGGCGCCGCGATGTCCGACAGCGAGAAGCCGGCCAGGATCGACACCGCCAGCGACTCGGATTCTTCCGCTGCGCGCGCCGCCTCGATGGCCCGCTGCATCGCGCCGGTGAACGAGGCGCTGCGCAGCGTGTGCGCCATCAGCGGCAACTGCCGCCAGCGCATGTGCGGCTGGCTGCGCTTGGCGAGCAGGTCGAACAGCAGGCGACCGGCGTGCTCGCCAGTCTCGTACATGTCGACGTGCGGGTAGGTCTTGAAGCCGACGATCACGTCGGCGTTCTCCACCATCTCGGGCGTCACGTTGGCATGCAGGTCCAGCGCCACGCCGATCGGCACGCCGGGTGCTGCGCCGCGCAGGCGCACCAGCAGGTCGCCTTCGCCGTCGGTGCTGTTCTGCGCCACCATCGCGCCGTGCAGGTCGAGCAGGATCGCGTCGCAGCCCGGTGCCGCATCGACGATGCATTGCGTGAGCGTGGTGTAGGCCTGCGCATCGACCGGCCCGCTCGGGTTGGCCGAGGCCGACACCGGTGTGACGACCTCGGCGCCGGCGGCCTCGGCCAGGTCGATGAAGGCCGACATCGCGGTGCGCATGCCCTTGTTGTCCGTGTAGGCCTGCGCCCCGAAGGTCGGGCCGTCGGGCCCGAAGGCTGCGAGCGGCGTGGGCACGGGCGAGAAGGTGTTGGTCTCGTGGTTGAGACGCGCGATCAGGACTTTCATGCAGCGACTCCCGCGCTCTGCAGCATGGCTTGCAGCAGCACGTTGCAGCCAGCTTCGAGGTGATCGGGCTGCGCATCTTCGATCTCGTTGTGGCTGATGCCGTCCAGGCAGGGCACGAAGATCATCGCCGCGGGGCACACGCGCGCGAGGTACACGGCGTCGTGGCCGGCACCGCTGATCACGTTCATCCACGTCATGCCCTGGTCCTGTGCGGCCTCGCGCACGGCCGACACCAGTGCGGGCGTGAACGGCTGCGGCGGGAAGTACACGACCTGCTCGACCGTTGCCTCGACCTTGCCCTTGGTCGCGATGCGCTGCACGGCTTCTTTCAGTGCCGCGTCCATGGCCGACAGCACCACGTCGTCCGCTGCGCGCAAATCGACACTGAGCTTCACGCGGCCCGGGATCACGTTGCGCGAGTTCGGGTAGTTGTCGATCCAGCCGACCGTGCCGCGCCCGTGCGGCGCATGCGCGAGCGCGATGCGGTTCACTTCGACCACGAGTTCGGCGGCGGCCAGCAGCGCGTCCTTGCGCAGCTCCATCGGCGTAGGGCCGGCATGGGCTTCCATGCCCTGCACCACCACGTCGTACCAGCGCTGGCCCAGCGCGCCCTCGACCACGCCGATGACGCGCTCGTTGGCTTCGAGCACCGGGCCCTGTTCGATGTGCGCCTCGAAGTACGCGCCCACCGGCGAGGTCGCCGCCGAGGCGGGCACGGCGCCCGCATAGCCGATGGCCGACAGCGCATCGGCCACGCTCACGCCTTCGGTGTCGCGCTGCGCGAGCGCGTGCTCCAGCGTGAAGGCGCCCGCGAACACGCCGGAGCCCATCATCACGGGCACGAAGCGCGAGCCCTCTTCGTTGGTCCACACCGCCACCTCGATCGGCGCTTCGGTTTCGATGCCCGCATCGTTCAGCGCGCGCACCACCTCGAGCCCCGCGAGCACACCGTAGTTGCCATCGAACTTTCCGCCCGTGGGCTGCGTGTCGATGTGGCTGCCGGTGGTGATGGGCGGCAGCGCGTTGTTGCGGCCCGCGCGACGCGCAAAGATGTTGCCGATGGCGTCCACGCGCACTTCGCAGCCGGCCTCGCGCGCCCAGCGCGTGAAGAGGTCGCGGCCCTGTCGATCGAGGTCGGTGAGCGCGATGCGGCACACGCCGCCCTTCTCGGTGGCGCCGAGCTGCGCCAACTGCATCAGCGAGTCCCAGAGGCGCTGGCCGTTCACGCGCAGCGCGCGCACGTCCGGCGCGGTGGAAAGTTCGTTCTGTGTGTTCATGGTTTTTGACAACGAATGGATGGCGAAATGCGAAGGGCACGCAGAAGGTGTGAAGAAACCGTAGCGAGCGGCCCGAGGTCGCATCGAGGACCGGAGCCGTACACGCGTACGGTGAGGACCGCAGATGCGAGATCGGGACGCGCAGTAGGTTTATTCATACCTTCTAGGCAAGGCCTACGCCGAGGTATCGGTCTTTCACGTCGTGGTCGGCCATGAAGGCGGCGTTGCCGGCCTCGTGCACGATCACGCCCTGCTCCACGATGTAGTGGCGGTCGGCCAGCTGCACGCAGACCTCGAGGTTCTGCTCGACCAGCAGGATGGCCACGCCCGCGGCCTTGATGGTCTTGAGCTGCGCGACGATCTCTTCCACGATCACCGGCGCCAGGCCTTCCACGGGCTCGTCGAGGATCAGCAGGCGCGGATGGTTCATGAGCGCGCGGCCGATGGCCAGCATCTGCTGCTCGCCGCCCGACAGCTGCCCGCCGCCGTTGCGCCGCCGCTCCTTCAGGCGCGGAAAGATGCGGTAGATGTCGGCCAGCTGCCAGGGCGAATCGCGCCGCAGGCCGAGCAGCAGGTTCTCTTCCACCGTGAGCAGCTTGAAGATGCCGCGGTGCTCGGGCACCAGGCACACGCCGCGCGTGGCGATGCGGTGCGGCGGCTGGCCCGCGATGTCCGCGCCCTGGAAGCGCACGCGCCCGCCGGTCGGTGTGACGGCACCGGCAATGCTCTTGAGCGTGGTCGACTTGCCCGCGCCGTTGCGGCCCAACAGCGTGACGAGTTCGGCCTCGCCCACCGTGAACGACACGCCCTGCAGCACGTGGCTCTTGCCGTAGTGCGCGTGCAGTGCTTCGACTTCGAGGATGTTGCTCATTGGGTGACCTTCGCAGGACGGTGACTCTTGCTCCTTCCCCTTCCGGGGGAAGGCTGGGATGGGGGCAGGCAGAGCGCTCGATGGATACGCCGCTTGCCCCCACCCCCGCCCTCCCCCGGAAGGGGAGGGAGTAATACCCTGGCGCAAGACCGGGCGCTCATGCCTTGCCCCCAGTGATCATGTTGCCGAGATATGCCGTGCGCACGCGCGCATCCGACCGGATGTCGCCCGGCAGCCCCTCGGCCAGCACGCGGCCCAGTTGCATGACGGTCACGGTGTCGGAGATGTCCATCACGATGTTCATGTTGTGCTCGATCAGCACCACGGTGTGCGCGTCGCGCAGGCTGCGGATGAGGTGCTTCATCTCGTCGAGGTCGTCGATGCCCATGCCCGAGGTCGGCTCGTCCAGGAAGATGGCCTTGGGTTTTGCGGCCAGCGCCATGCCCACTTCGAGGCGGCGTTGCTGGCCGTGCGAGAGCACGCTGGCGGCCGTGTCGGCCAGCCGTTCGAGGCCGACGCGCGCGAGCACCTCGGCCACGGTGTCGGCACAGGCGCGCTCGCCGATGGGTGCGCGCCAGCAGTTCATGGCCTGGCGCGGCGCGATGCCCTGCGCCGCCACGCGCAGGTTCTCGCGCACCGACAGGCTGGGGAACAGGCTCGTGACCTGGAACGAGCGCGCCATGCCGCGCTGCACGCGCTTGTGGTCGGGCTCGCGCGTCACGTCGTGGCCGTCGAACACGATGCGACCGTCCGTGGTGGTGCCGGTGCCCGTGAGCATGTGGAACAGCGTGGTCTTGCCCGCGCCGTTGGGGCCGATCACCGAGTGCACAGTGTTGCGCTTGATCTTCAGGTCGACGCCGCCGAGCGCGGCGAACTTGCCGTAGTGCTTGGTGACGCCGATGGCTTCGATGAGGATGTCGCTCATGCTTGCTCTCCTTGCACGGCCGGCGCCTTGGTAGCGGCCGGTGTCTTGCGGAACACGCGACGCCAAATGCTTTCACCCAGGCCCCAGAGGCCGCGTTGCATGCCGATGCTCACGCCGATCAGCAGCAGGCCCAGCAGCAGCAGCCAGCGCGGCCACAGGGTGGAAAGCCAGTCGGCCAGCAGCACGTAGAAGGCCGAGCCGAGCACCGAGGCAAAGAGGTTGCCAGTGCCGCCGATCACGGTGATGACGAGGATCATCTCGCTCGTGTGGTACTCGGCGTTCGACAGCGGCGCGATGCCGGTCATCATCGCGTGCAGGCCGCCGGCCAGGCCGGTGACGGCGCCCGAGATCACGAAGGCCCGCAGCTTGAAGCGCTTGAGGTCGTAGCCCACGGCGGCGGCGCGGTCCTCGTTGTCGCGGATGGCGAGCAGCGTGCGGCCGAAGACCGAATCGGTCACCTTGAGCAGCAGCGCGAACGCGATGAGGAAGATCACCGCCACGAAGGCGTAGTACTTCCACGGCGTGTCCATGAAGGCCGGGCGCGGCACATCGAGCAGGCCGTTGTCGCCGCCCGTGAGACCCGAGGCCGTGTACGCCACGAAATAGAACATCTGCGCAAAGGCCAGCGTGAGCATCACGAAGTAGGTGCCGCGCTGGCGGATGGCCACCCAGCCGACCACCGCCGCGCCCAGCGCGCCCATGCCGATGGCGGCAAGCAATGCCAAAGGCATCGGCAGTTGCAGCCGCGTGAGCAGGATCGCGATGGTGTAGCTGCCCAGCCCGAAGAAGATGCCCTGGCCGAACGAGAGCAGCCCCGTGTAGCCCAGCAGCAGGTTGCAGCCCAGGGCCGCGAGTGCGTAGATGAGCACTTCGCTCGCGAGCGAACCCGAGCGCATGAACAGCGGCAGCGCGAGCGCGACGATCAGCGCCAGCAGGAAGGTGTATTTTTTTGGCATGGCGCGTTCATCCTCTGCGGCCGAGCAGGCCATGCGGGCGCAGCAGCAGCACGGCGCCCATCGCGATGTAGATCATCAGGCTCGCCCCGGGCGGCCAGATGGTGCTCATGAGGCTTTGCACGATGCCGATCAGCACGCCACCGACCAGCGCCCCGCTGAAGCTGCCGAGCCCGCCGATGACCACGACCACGAAGGCCACGCCCAGCGCCTCGACGCCCATGAAGGGCTCGGCCCCGCGGATGGGCGCGGCCAGCACGCCGGCCAGCGCCGCCGTGGCCGCGCCGAGCGCAAACACCAGGCTGAACACGCGGAACACGTTGATGCCCAGCAACGAGACCATCTCGGTCGATTCGCTGCCCGCGCGCACCGCGCTGCCCAGGCGCGTGCCCTCGAGCACCCACCACAGCAGGACCGCGAGCACGGCGGTGAAGCCGATCACGAAGAGCCGGTACTTCGGGTAGATGAAGCTGCCCCACATCACCACGCCCTGCAGCAGGTCGGGCGTGGGCACGCTGTTGCCCAGCGGGCCCCAGAACACGATGACGATCTCCTGCACCGCGAGCGCAAGGCCCACGGTCACGAGGATGTGGAACTCGTGCGGCTTGGCGTACACGCGGCGCAGCAGCAGCTTCTCGGCGAGCCAGCCGAGCGCGCCGACGAACAGCGGCACCAGCACCAGCGCGGCCCAGAAATTGAGGCCCCACTGCATGGCCTGGAAGCACAGGTAGGCGCCCAGCAGGTAGAAAGCGCCGTGCGCGAAGTTCACGAAGCGCAGCAGGCCGAACACGATGGACAAGCCAACGGCCAGCAGGAAATACAGCATGCCGATGCCGATTCCGTTGATGGTCTGGAGCAGGTAGACGGACATAGGTGTGATTGGTGGCGGGCTTGAATGCGCTTCCCTTCCAGGAACACCACGGAACCGGCTTTGCCGGGCCGCAGGTGTTGCCCCCTGCAAGGGGGTTGGAGGCCACACGCAGTGGGCAAGCCTGGGGGTTAGCCCAATTTGCAGCCGGTCTTGTCGACCGGGAGGAAAGACTTGCCGGAACTGATCACGTCGACGTAGTCGGCCGGGTTGGCCATCTTCGACTTCGCCTTGCCCTTGAGCAGGTAGTAGTCCTTGATGACCTGGTGGTCGGCCTTGCGGATTTCTTCCACGCCCGTGAGGCCGTCGAACTTCATGCCTTCGAGCGCGGCGATCACGGCCTTCTGGTCGACCGTGCCGGCTTTCACGATGCCGTCGATGAGGATCTTGGTGCAGATGTACGAACCGGCCAGGCTGTAGTTGGGCACGATCTTCAGCTTGTCGGCGGTGCGCTTCACGAGGTCCTTGTTGAGCGGCGTGTCGACCGTGTGCCAGTACTGCGCACCGAAGTAGACGCCGTCGCACAGGTCGGCGCCCAGCTCGTCGAACTGCTCCAGGCCCGAGGCCCAGGCCATGAGGATCGTCATGTTCTTGTGCATGCCGAAGCTCACCGCCTGGCGCAGCGCGGCCGACGACTGCGCGCCGAAGTTCAAGAGCAGCAGCACGTCGGGCTTGGCGGCCATCGCGTTGGTGAGGTAGCCGCTGAACTCCTTGTCGTTGAGCGAGTGGTAGCTGTTGCCCACGTGCTCGATGCCCTTCTCCTGGAAGATGGTCTTGGCGGCGCTCAAGAGGCCGTCGCCGAAGACGTACTGCGGCGTGATCGTGTACCAGCGCTTGGCCTTGGGCATCGACGCGATCAGCGGGCGCACCGTCTGCTCGATGGCACCGAAGGTGGGCACCGACCAGCGGAAGGTGGCGGGGTTGCAGTCTTTACCCGTGATCTCGTCGGCGCCTGCGGTGGTGATGAACAGGCCGCCGGCCTTCTCGGCCTCCTTGCCCATGGCCAGCGCTTCCGACGACAGGATGCCGCCCGCGAAAAACTTGGCGCCCTGCTGCTGCGAGGCTTCCTGCACCTTGCGCACGGCGGTGGCCGGCTTGCCTTCGGTGTCGAGCAGCGTGTAGGCCAGCGGACGGTTCAGCACCTTGCCGTACTGCTCGATCGCCAGCTTCGTGCCCAGGTCGGCGAACTTGCCGTTGGCCGCAAACGCACCCGACATGGGCACCGGTGCACCGAAGCGGATCACGTCGGTGGCCTGGGCGATGGCCGAGCGGTTCATCAGGAGCGAGGCCGGGGCGGCCGACAGGGCGGCGAGCTGAAGGAGTTGTCTGCGTTGCATGGGGTTCTCCGGTCGTGAGGTGTGAAAAGTGGGGGGAAGAAAACACAGTGCCTGCGATCGCCGGCAATTTAAGCGGATAAATAGGATTAATATGCTGGTAAAAACCCGCTAGCAAGCCCCGTGCCCCAACCCAACCCGACCCTGCCGATGACGCCGTTAAGATCGCGCGCTGTTGCGCATCCCGCGCATCTCCCGATGTGCATGGATGGAGCGTTTTGATGAGAGTGGGGCACAACCCTCCGAAGCGGCAAAAGCTCTCGGACGTCATCGTCGAAGACGTCAAGCGATGGATCGTTGCCGAGCGCAAGCAGCCCGGCGACCGGCTACCGAACGAGAAGGAACTGATCGAGCTCTTCGGCTATTCGAAGAGCACGGTGCGCGAGGCGCTGAAGGCGCTCGAGGTGCGCGGGCTGATCTCGATCCGCACCGGCCCCGGCGGCGGCGCGTACCTGCAGCAGGTGTCGGTCGACCATGCGTCGGAGCCGCTGCGCAACTTCCTGCACTTTCATCACCTCGACGGCCACCACATCTACCAGCTGCGCAAGGCGCTGGAGCCCGAACTGGCCGTGAGCGTGGTCGGGCGGCTCACGCCCGAACACTTCACAAGGCTCGAAGAGAACGTGCGCCTGTGCACCATCGAGCCCACCAACGAAGACGAGTTGCGCACCCAGCGCGAGGCCGAGCTGGCCTTTCACACGATGCTGGCCGAGGCCTGCCCCAATCCGGTGCTGTCCTTCATGTGCCGCTTTCTCAACGACCTGCTGCGCGACCTCGTCGTCTACAAGAAGGCGCTGGACCACCACCACTTCGGCGAGACCAACGTGGACTACCACACGCAGCTGCTGGCGGCCTACCGCAAGGAAGATGCGGACGAGGTGCGGCGGCTGATGGCGGAGCACATGGTGGATGCGGAGCACCACATGCATGAGATGGAAGCGCACATCGGGGCGAAGCATTTGTTGTTGCCCAGTGGGCAGCGATAGCACCACAAAGGTCTAGAAGACCTTGCGAAACCGCTCGGCCCTGCCGAAGCGCACGGCGACGGTGCCGTTCGCTTCGAATCCGCAGCGAAGGTAGAACGACCCGGCGTGCGGATTGCCGGTGACGTGGAGTGCCGACGCACCCTGGCGCCGGGAAACCTCGACACAGTGCGCGACCAATGCCTTGCCGATGCCGCGACGCCATGCCTCGGGCTCGACGAACAATCCATCGAATTCGGCGCTGCCGTCATCGTTGGGCAGCACGACAGCGAATCCAGCCGTCACGCCATGGATCTCTGCCACGAACACCCGGCCATCGACGATCTGGGCTAGAGGCAGTTCGATGGCGTCCGGGTCGGACTGAATCGCCTCGCGATCGCCAGGGTTCGCGAGCGATGCGCGCCGCTGCAAGTCTTCGAGTGCCCGGTGTTCCGATGCAAGTGCAGGGCGAATACGCAGTGGTGTTTCGGACATCTTGGCTGGTTTCAGTGCCATCAGATCTTCTTCGCACCGCCATGCGCCTGCTCCAGGCACGCCTGAAACGCCAACACCGCCCGTGAAGGCTTCGGCGATCGCCGCAGCAGACTCACGAACCGGCACGCATAGTTGAAGCGCGCCGGCAGCACCGCCTTCATCAGCCCGCGCTGCTCGAACACCTGCGCGTAGTGGTCGGGCAAAAAGCCCAGAAAGCGCCCCGAGAGGATCAGCGTTGCAATCGCCTCCTGGTCGAACCCCGTCGCCTTGCGCGACAACCGCGCCCGATGGCTCAGTTCCATGTTCGGCGAGTGGTAGCCCAGCCCCGCGAAATGGTGCTCGCCCAGCTTCGACCACGTGAGCTTGCCGTGCGGGCTGTCGAACAGCGGGTGCCCTTTGCCGCAGTACAGCAGCATGGTTTCGTCGAACAGGTCGGCGTAGACCAGGCTCTTCGAGCTGCGGTGCGCCGGGATGATGCCGATCTGGAAGTTGCCCTCCAGCACGCCCTGCTCGATCGCGTTGATCGAGCCCACGTGCACCGCCAGGTTCACCTCGGGCGCGATCTCGGTGAAGCGCGCAATGGCCTCGCCGATGCGCGCCTTCGGGTTGGTCGCGGTCTTGTCGAACAGCGCCACCTCCAGTTGCCCGCCCATGCGGTTGTGGATGTCGTCGATGCTGCCGCGGAAGGCGTCGACCGAGGCCAGCAGGCGCAGCGTCTCGTCGTACACGCGCTGGCCCTCGGCCGTGAGCGCAAAGCCCGCCCGGCCGCGCCGGCACAGCACGAGGCCCAGGCGCGTTTCCAGGTCTTTCACGTGGCGGCTCACGGTGGAGGTGCCGATGTTCAGCTCCAGCTCGGCCGCCGCCATGCCGCCGCAGTCGACCACGCTCTTGAACACCTTGAGCAGGCGCAGGTCCATGTCGCTGAGCTGCCCCAGCACGGCGCGATTGCGGGTGCCCTGGGCACTGGTTTCGGTGGCGGGCGAGGCCTTGGCCTTTACTTGCATGGATCGTCAAGTGAACATTGATATTGCGCCATTCTCCACACTGAAGGGTCTGCGAACAATCGGCACATCCCTTCACCCCCGGAGCCCGCCCTGCGCGGGATGCGCCATGAGCCTCGCCACACCCGCCATCGAACCCACGCCCACCGCGCGCACCGACGCCGCCTGGCTCGAGGCGCACTGGATGCCCTACACCGGCAACCGCAACTTCAAGGCCGATCCGCGGATCATCGTGGAGGCCAAGGGCGCCTACTTCACCGACAACGACGGCCGCAAGATCTTCGACGGCCTCTCGGGCCTGTGGTGCTCGGGCCTGGGCCACGGCCGCCCCGAGATCACCGAGGCGGTGAGCCGCCAGATCGCCAAGCTCGACTACTCGCCCGCGTTCCAGTTCGGCCACCCGCTCTCGTTCGAGCTGGCCAACAAGATCAAGGAACTGACGCCCGCCGGCCTGGACTACGTGTTCTTCACCGGCTCGGGCTCCGAAGCCGCCGACACCTCGCTGAAGATGGCGCGCGCCTACTGGCGCACCAAGGGCCAGGCCGGCAAGACGCGCCTCATCGGCCGCGAGAAGGGCTACCACGGCGTGAACTACGGCGGCATCTCGGTGGGCGGCATTGCGGCCAACCGCAAACTGTTCGGCCAGGGCGTCGAGGCCGACCACCTGCCGCACACGCAGCTGGCGGCCAACGCCTTCACGCGCGGCATGCCCGAGAACGGCGCCGAGCTGGCCGACCGCCTGCTCGACCTGATCGCGCTGCACGACGCCTCGACCATCGCGGCCGTGATCGTCGAGCCCTTTGCCGGTTCGGCCGGCGTGGTGATTCCGCCGAAGGGCTACCTGAAGCGCCTGCGCGACATCTGCACGGCGCACAACATCCTGCTGATTTTTGACGAAGTGATCACCGGGTTCGGCCGCTGCGGCGCGCTCACGGGTGCCGATGCCTTCGGCGTCACGCCCGACATCATGAACATCGCCAAGCAGGTCACCAACGGCGCGCAGCCGCTGGGCGCCGTGGTGGCCAGCAAGGACATCTACGACACCTTCATGGCCGCCGGCGGCCCCGAGTACATGCTCGAGTTCCCGCATGGCTACACCTACGGCGCGCACCCCGTGGCCTGCGCCGCCGGCATCGCCGCGCTCGAGGTGCTGCAGAAGGAAGACATGATTGGCCGCGTGCAGACGCTGGCCCCGCACTTCGAGAACGCCGTGCACAGCCTGAAGGGCAGCAAGCACGTCGCCGACATCCGCAACTACGGCCTCGCCGCCGGCATCACCATCGCCGCGCTGCCGGGCGAGCCCGCACGCCGCCCCTACGAGATCGCGATGAACTGCTGGAAGAAGGGCTTCTACGTGCGCTACGGCGGCGACACGATCCAGCTCGCACCGCCGTTCATTTCCGAGAAGGCCGAGATCGACCGCATGGTCAACGCCCTTTCCGACGCCCTCGCAGAAACCGCCTGAATACCTTTAAAGACCTGAAGACATGCAACACGACAAGAACGTCACCGCCACCATCGGCCACTTCATCGACGGCAAGCACGTCGGCGGCGGCAGCCGCGTGCAGCCGGTGTTCGACCCCGCCACCGGCCTGTCGGCCAAGAGCGTCGCGCTCGCCGACAAGCTCACGGTCGAGCAGGCCATCGCCGCGGCGCAGGCCGCCTTTCCGGCCTGGCGCAACACGCCGCCGCTGAAGCGCGCCCGCGTGATGAGCCGCCTGAAGACGCTGCTCGAAGAAAACGCCGACACCATCGCCGCGCTGATCACCGCCGAGCACGGCAAGGTGCTGGCCGACGCGCACGGCGAGCTGCAGCGCGGCATCGAGAACGTCGAGTACGCCAGCTACGTGCCCGAGCTGCTCAAGGGCGAGCACAGCAAGAACGTCGGCCCGTCGATCGACTCGTGGAGCGAGTTCCAGGCGATGGGTGTCGCGGCCGGCATCACGCCGTTCAACTTCCCCGTCATGGTGCCGCTGTGGATGTGGCCGATGGCCGTGGCCTGCGGCAACACCTTCGTGCTGAAGCCCTCGGAGCGCACGCCCTCCTCCACGCTGTTCATGGCCGAACTCGCGCTGCAGGCCGGCCTGCCGCCGGGCGTGCTCAACGTGGTCAACGGCGACAAGGAAGCGGTCGACACGCTGCTGACCGACCGCCGCGTGAAGGCCGTGAGCTTCGTGGGCTCGACGCCCATCGCCGAATACATCTACACCACGGGCACGGCCCACGGCAAGCGCGTGCAGGCGCTCGGCGGCGCCAAGAACCACGCGGTGGTGATGCCCGACGCCGACATCGGCAACGCGGTGAGCGCGCTCATGGGCGCGGCCTACGGCTCGTGCGGCGAGCGCTGCATGGCGATCCCGCTGGTGGTGGCCGTGGGCGACGCCACGGCCGACGCGGTGGTCGAGGGCCTGAAGGTCGAAATTGCCAAGATGAAGGTCGGCCCCGGCACCGACAACGGCAACGACATGGGCCCGCTGGTCACGCAGCCGCACTTCGAGAAGGTCAAGGCCTTCGTCGATGCGGGTGTGGCTGCCGGCGCCAAGCTGGTGGTCGACGGCCGCGGCATCCAGGTCGAAGGCCACGAAGGCGGCTACTACCTGGGCGCCTGCCTGTTCGACCACGTGAAGCCCGGCATGACGATCTACCAGGAAGAGATCTTCGGCCCGGTGCTCGGCGTGGTGCGCGTGAAGACGCTGCAAGAGGCGATGGACCTGATCGACGCACACGAGTACGGCAACGGCACCTGCATCTTCACGCGCGACGGCGAGGCCGCACGCTGGTTCAGCGACAACATCCAGGTCGGCATGGTCGGCATCAACGTGCCGCTGCCGGTGCCCGTGGCGTACCACTCGTTCGGCGGCTGGAAGCGCTCGCTGTTCGGCGACCTGCACGCCTACGGCCCCGACGCCGTGCGCTTCTACACCAAGCGCAAGACCGTCACGCAGCGCTGGCCCTCGGCCGGCGTGCGTGAAGGCACGATGTTCTCGTTCCCGTCGAACCGCTGACGCAATCGATCGCCGTGGGTCAGGCTTTGTCGGCCTTGCCTGCGGCGTTCGCGAGCTTGCTGAGCATGCGGTCCACCAGCCACGGCTGGCGGTCCTCATCCTCAGCGCGTTCCTTGCGGCGGATCGCGTTGCGCACGACGATCGAGCCCACATAGCGCATCGGCTCCGGCGGAAAGTAGCCCAGCGGCCCGGCCGTGATCGGGCTGCGCGTCCATGCGTTGTCCTGGTCGAGCACCAGCGACGACAGGATCTGCCCGCCCATGTAGGTCGGCCCCACCCCATTGCCCGAGTAGCCGAAGCCGTAGTAGATGTGCGGCGCGCCATCGAGCTTGCCGAAGAACGGAAAGCCCGTCACCGAGCGGTCGGACGGGCCGTTCCAGCTCGCGGTGATCGGCGTGTTGCTCAGTGCGGGAAAGAAGGAATGCAGGGCCTGCGTGAGTTCGGCCTCGTACGGCGAGCGCTCGTCGAACACCTTGGCCATGCGGCCGCCCCAGGCGAAGGTGTTGCCGCCCTTGCCCAGCATGATGCGACCGTCGACCGTGCTGCGGTAGTAGTACACGAAGGTGCGCGAGTCGAGCACCGACACGCCGTCGGTCAGGCCGATCTGCTGCAGCAGATCGGGGCAGCGCTCGGTGATGATCATGTCGCTCGACACGATGGCGATGGTCCGCTCGAACTGCGGGAAGCGGCTGGCCATCCACGCGTTCATCGCGAGCACCAGTTTCTTCGCGCGCACGCGCCCGGTGGGCGTGCGCACCAGCACGGGCTGGTCGGTGCTGAAGTCGAGCATCGGCGTGCGCTCGTGGATGCGAATGCCCATGGCCAGCGCCACGCGCCGCAGCCCGCGCACCAGCTTGCCCGGATGCACGGTGGCGGCGATCGGCGAGTACACGCCGGCCAGGTTGCGCGCCGAGCCCGAGCGCCGCGCCACTTCGTCGGGCGGCAGCGCGTGGTACGAATGGATGCCGCGCGCTTCCAGCGCCTGCATCATCGGATCGAGCGTGCCGATCTGCGCCTGCGAGGTCGCGGTGTAGAGCGTGCCGTCGCGCCGCAGTTCGGCGTCGATGCCGTGCGCGGCGCAGAAGTCGGCGATGTGCCCCACCGCCGCTTCCGACGCCTTCACGAGGCGCACCGCCTCGTCTTCGCCGAACAGCCGCCGCAGGGTTAAAAACTTGGCCGACCAGGTGAGCAGGCAACCGCCGTTGCGCCCGCTGGCGCCGGCGCCGCAGAGGTCGCTTTCGAGAATGACGATGTCGAGCGCGGGTGCCTGCAGCTTGGCCTGAATGGCTGTCCACAGGCCGGTGAAGCCGCCCCCGACGATGCAGACGTCGGCGGTGGTCTCTCCTTGCAGCGCCGGGGCCAGATCGCCGTCGTTGAAGAGCGCTTGTTCGATCCAGAAGGGGCGCATCCGTGTGCCTTAGGCGGTGAGGGATTGCCGGTACTCGGCGGAACTGATTTCGAGATGGCGCACGAAGTGTGCGAGGCCGGGCATGTCGGCATCGGCCAGCTTGGCCGTGTCGTCCCATTGCCGCAGGCGCACCGCATCCATCGCGTACGGCAAGGCCTCGAAGGCTTTCGCCTGCGCCTCGTCGAAGACGCCGCCCTGCAGTTGCAGGCTGCGCTTCGAGTCGGCCGACAGCGCTTCGAGGTAGCCGGGCACGCGCGCGCACAGGAATCGCTTGGCGTCCACATGCAACCGAATCGGCTCCAGCGTGGCCGGACCGAACAGCGCACGCAGGAACGGCAGGCAGCGGTACTGGTGCAGGTCGTCCAGCCCCTGCTGCGTCGGCGTGCCGCCGAAGTCGTGCAGCAGGTGGCCCAGATCGTGCAGCAGGGAGGCGGCGATCAGCGCGCTGTCCGCCCCCTCCTGCTCGGCCAGGTGTGCCGACTGCAGCGCGTGCTCCAGCTGCGTGACCGGCTCGCCGTCGTACTGCGCGTGGCCCTTGGTCTCGAAGAGGCCGACGATGTCGGGGATGCGGAGGCTCATGGTTACCAGGGCAGCGAGTAGGTCTTGGTGTTGGTGAAGCTCTTCATCGCCTCGAGCACGCCTTCCTTGTAGCCCAGGCCCGAGTCCTTGATGCCGCCGAAGGGCGTGAGCTCCAGGCGGTAGCCCGGCACCTCGCGCACGTTGACGCTGCCCACGTTCAGCTCGCGGATGAAGCGCGTGATGTAGTCCAGCCGGTTGGTGCAGATCGACGACGACAGGCCGTAGGCCGTGCCGTTGGAGATGCGGATCGCCTCGTCGATGTTCTTGAAGCGGATCACCGGCGACACGGGGCCGAAGGTCTCCTGCTTGGCGACGGTCATCTCGGGGTCGACGTGGTCGAGCACGGTGGGCGAGTACAGCGCGCCGCGGCGTTCGTTGCCGTACAGCAGCTTCGCGCCCGCTGCGATGGCTTCGTTCACGACCGCTTCGAACTGCTTGGCAGCCGCTTCGTCGATCACGGTGCCCATGTCGGTGTCCGGGTCCATCGGGTCGCCGTACTTCAGCGCCTTGGTCTTGGCGACCAGGAGTTCGACGAACTGATCCGCGACCGACTCGTGCACCAGCATGCGCTTCACCGCTGTGCAGCGCTGGCCCGAGTTCTTGTACGACCCGTTGGCGGCCAGCGTCGCCGCCTCCTCGATGTCCGCGTCTTCCATCACGATGATCGGATCGTTGCCGCCCAGCTCCAGGATCTGGCGCTTGTAGGTGGCCTTGCCTGCGATGTACTTGCCGATGGGCACGCCACCCGTGAAGGTGACGAGGTCGACGTCGGCATTGGTCAGCAGCTCGTCGGCGATCTCCTTGGGGTCGCCGGTGAGCACCGACAGCATCTGCGGTGGCAGGCCTGCCTCGTACAGGATGTCGGCCAGGAGGAAGGCCGTGAGCGGCGTCTTCTCGCTGGGTTTCAGCACGATGCGGTTGTTGGTCGCAATGGCCGGCGCCACCTTGTGGATCACCTGGTTCAGCGGGTGGTTGAACGGCGTGATGGCGGTGATGGCGCCCAGCAAGGGCTCGCGCATCGTGTAGACCTTGCGGCTCTTGCCGTGGTGCGTGAGGTCGCACGAGAACACCTGCCCGTCGTCGACCAGCGCCTGGTTGGCGGCGAACAGCAGCACGTCGGAGGCGCGGCCCACTTCGTACAGCGAGTCCTTGCGCGACAGGCCCGACTCGAGCGTGATGGTGCGCGACATTTCGTCCAGGCGCGAAGCGATGATTTCGCCGGCACGCATGAGGATCTTGTAGCGCTCGTAGCGCGTGAGCGTGGGCTTGTAGTCGCGGGCGATGCGCAGGGCATTGCGCACGTCGTCCAGCGTGGCCTTGGGCACGGTGGCGATCACTTCGCCGGTGTACGGGTAGGTGACGTCGATGGTGCGGTCGCGGTGGACTTTCTCGCCGGCGATGCGCAGGGCTTCGCGGTGGACAGTGCCTGGCTTCAGGATGGCTTGGCTCATGGGGTGATTGCTCCGTGTGGCTTCAGCGTGCGTGGTTCAGGGCGAGGTCGAGTGCGTCGAAGTTGCGCAGCCGGCGACCGGCGGCAATGCCTTCGACCGGGCGGTTGCAGATCAGCGGCACCTTCTGCTCGGACACACCGCCGTGCGAGCGCAACGGCACTTCAAGCGCCGACAGGTCGTGGCGGCTGGCAGCGGTGCCGATGACGGTGCTCTGCTCGCTGACGACCACGATGTCGCCGATGCGGTCGGGTGGCAGCTCGAAGCGCTGTGCGGCTTCCTTGCGCGAGAGCACGAGCTCCATGCCCGGAATGCCCTTGATGCGTTCGATCCAGCCCGGCACGCTGGCTTCGTCGGGCGCATACACCGTGGCGAAGGAGCCGAGCGCGCCGTGGTGCACGACGTAGGGGTCGGTGATCGGCAGGATCACGCGGGCCGTTTCAGCGCCGTACCAGCCGTCGAGCACGTCCTGCAGATAGATGACGTTGGGCGAGCCGTCGGCACCGTGCTTGTCGTTCATGCCGTGGTCAGCCGTAAGCACGATGGTGGCGCCCAATGCGTCGAGCTGCGCGAGGTAGCCGTCCATCATTTGGTAGAAGGCATTGGCGGCGGGGCTGCCCGGCGCGGCCTTGTGCTGCACGTAGTCGGTGGTCGACAGGTACATGAGGTCAGGGCGCTGCGATTCCATCAGCTTCACGCCGGCGGCGAACACGAACTCCGACAGTTCGGCGCTGTACACCGAAGGCACGGGCATGCCGACCATGTCGAGCACGTTGTCGATGCCGTTCTCTTCCATCGTCACCTGGTCCGACTTCTCCGACGAGAAGCAGATGCCCTTCATCTGGTGGCCGAGCAGCTTGCGCAGCTTGTCCTTGGCGGTGATCACGGCCAGCTTGGCGCCCGCGTCGGCGAACGCGGCCAGCACGGTGCCGGCGCGCAGGTACTTGGGGTCGTTCATCATCACTTCCTGACCCAGCTCGCGGTCGAAGAAGTAGTTGCCGCAGATGCCGTGCACCGCGGGCGGCGCGCCGGTCACGATCGACAGGTTGTTGGGGTTGGTGAACGAGGGCACGACGCAATCGGCGAGCAGGTCGGCGCCGTCCTTGCGCATGCGGGCGATGTACGGTGCCACGCCGGCTTCGATGGCCGCGTCGAGGTAGGCCGGCTCGCAGCCGTCCACGCACACGACCACGATCGGACGGGCCATCCAGCGATAGCTCCTGGCATTGACTTCAAGTGTCTCCGGTGTCATTTCAGACTTCCTTTTGGGGTGGGTGGTTCGGGGTAACGGGGGTGTTGCTGATGGCAGCCGCATCGCCGTCGATGCGGCCGAAGGCCTTGTGCATGCGCGCGCGGCTGCCGGCCACGTGTTCGCGCAGTGCGCGCCCTGCCGTGTCGGCGTTGCCGCTGGCAATGGCGTCGACGATGTGGCTGTGCTCGTCGGCCGAGACCCGCAGGCCGCCGCCGCTGTCGAGCGCGCGCATTCTGAAAAGGTGCAGTTCCTTGACGAGCCGCTTGTAGGTTTCGGTGAGCTTCTTGCTGCCGGCGGTGTCGAGCAGGATCTCGTGGAACTGCAGGTTGAGCTGCGCGTACTGCTCCACGTCCTGCGCCTGGGCCGCCGAGCGCATGGCGTCGACCATGGCGCGCAGGCGCTCCACCGCGTCGGGCTGAATGGCCAGCGCCACGCGCCGGCCGATGATTTCTTCGAGTGCCTCGCGCAGTTCGTAGATCTCATCGGCTTCCTCGAATGCGATCTCGCGCACGAAGACGCCGCGGTTCTTCTCGTTGCGCACCAGGCCGGCCTCTTCCAGTGCGCGCAGCGCCTCGCGGATCGGGCCGCGGCTGGTGTTGAAGCGCAGCGAGAGCTCGCTCTCGTTGATGCGGCTGCCCACGGGAAGCTCGCCCGTCATGATCAAACGCTCGATTTCTTCCTGCATCAGCATCGGCAGCGAGCTGGACTGGAGGAACGCGAGGGCGGCGGAGTGATTGCTGGTGACCATGGGGCGTATTTTCCCGAAGGATCGTCAACTGTCAACAATTTTTTATTGACAGTCGGCAATCAGCAACCTACATTGCAAACACCGGACGGCGTTGGACACCTTCGCGCCGGCGCCAGCCCCTCACTCACCCTCTTCAGTGACAGCCAGCCTTTCAGGAGAAAACAGATGACGATGAAACAAAGCACGCGCCGTCTCACGGCCGCCCTGTGTGTTGCGGCCCTCGGCCTCATGTCCGGCAGTGCGTGGGCGCAAAAGACGCCGCTCCTGGTCTACACGGCGCTCGAGACCGACGCCATGAAGCTCTACAAGGACGCCTTCGAAAAGGCCAACCCCGACATCGAGGTGAAGTGGGTGCGCGACTCCACCGGCATCGTCACCGCCAAGCTGCTGGCCGAAAAAGCCAACCCGCAGGCCGACGTGGTGGCCGGCCTGGCCGCCAGCAGCCTGGCGCTGCTGCAGCAGGAAAGCATGCTGCTTCCTTATGAGCCCAAGGGCTTCAAGGAGTTGAACCCTGCGTACTCCGACGCCGCCCGCCCGCCCGCCTGGGTCGGCATGGACGTCTGGGCCGCCACCATCTGCTTCAACCATGTCGAGGCGAAGAAGCTCGGCCTGCCCAAGCCCGAAAGCTGGAAAGACCTGACCAAGCCCATCTACAAGGGCACGATCTCGATGCCGCACCCGGCCTCCAGCGGCACGGGCTACCTCGATGTGTCGTATTGGCTGCAGAACCTGGGCGACGCCGAAGGCTGGAAGTACATGGACGCACTGCACCAGAACATTGCGCAGTACGTGCACTCGGGCTCCAAGCCCTGCAAGCAGGCCGGCGCGGGCGAGTTCCCCATCGGCATCTCGTTCGAGTTCCGCGCGCACCAGGTGAAGAAGTCGGGCGCACCGGTCGACCTGATCTTCCCGAAGGAAGGCCTGGGCTGGGACATCGAGGCCACCAGCCTCATGAAGACCAGCACGAAGCTGGCGCAAGGCAAGCGCTTTGCCGACTGGATGGCGAGCAAGGAAGCCAACCAGATCAGCGCACGCTGGTGGGCCGTGGTCGCCTACCCGGGCGTGGTCTCGAAGCTCGAAGGCATTCCTGAGAACTACGAGAAGCTGCTGGCCAAGAACGACCTGAACTGGGCTGCGAAAAACCGCGAACGCATCCTGGCTGAATGGAGCAAGCGCTACGAAGGCAAGGCCGAACCCAAGTAAGCCCGACGGCATCCCCCGGTTTTCAATTCAAGGGTGCCGCCGCAACGGGTGACGCCCTCCAACGACGAGTGCGAAAAATGGACATGACCGACACCCGCTTCATTGCCAGCCAGTTGACCCCCACCGCGGCCCCGCCCGCGGCCCTCGAGATCGTCGGCGTTCGCAAGGACTTCGAAACCTTCAGCGCACTGCGCGACGTGCACCTGCGCGTGAACCCCGGCGAGATGCTGTGCTTTCTCGGCCCCTCGGGCTGCGGCAAGACCACGCTGCTGCGCATCATCGCGGGCCTCGAAACACAGACCGCCGGGCAGATCCTGCAGAACGGCAAGGACGTCTCGTGGCTCTCGCCGGACAAGCGCGACTACGGCATCGTGTTCCAGTCGTATGCGCTCTTTCCCAACCTGTCGATCGCGGAGAACGTGGGCTACGGCCTCGTCAACAGCCGCGCGAAGCGGGGCGAGATCAAGGCGCGCGTCGACGAGCTGCTGAAGCTGGTCGGCCTGCCGACCTCGGGCGCCAAGTACCCGAGCCAGCTCTCGGGCGGCCAGCAACAGCGCGTGGCCCTGGCCCGCGCGCTGGCCACGCGCCCCGGCCTGCTGCTGCTCGACGAGCCGCTGTCGGCGCTCGACGCGCTGGAGCGCATCCGCCTGCGCGGCGAGATCCGCCGGCTGCAAAAGCAGGTCGGCATCACGACCATCATGGTCACGCACGACCAGGAAGAGGCGCTCTCGATGGCCGACCGCATCGTGGTGATGAACCACGGCGTGATCGAGCAGGTCGGCACGCCGATGGAAATCTACGAACAGCCGGCCACGCCTTTCGTGGCCGACTTCGTGGGCAAGGTCAACGTGCTGCGCGCGGTGGCGCTGGGCAACCAGCGCTTCCAGGTCGGCGACATGGAACTGCAGTGCGACGCCTGCGACGGCGCCTTCGAGCCCGGCGACGACGTCAACCTGTACCTGCGCCCCGAAGACCGCGCCGTCGAGCACCTGCACGAGGACACGCCCAACCGCCTGCAGGCCAAGGTCACGAAGGTCGAGTTCCTCGGCGGCCTGTGCATCGCCGAGGTGACGGCCGACGCGCTGCACGGCCAGGTGCTGGGCCTGCACTTCTCACTGAACCAGCTGCACGACCTGGACATCCGCGAGGGCAACACGATCGACATCGCGCTGCGCGCCAACCGCATCCGCGCCTTTGCCGCGCGTCCGGCCCAATGAACACGCTGGTACATCCCCGCCCTGCGTTGGCCGCGCGCCCCGCCCTGCGCTGGAGCCGCGACGAGACCATCGCGCGCGCCATCCTGTTCGTGGTGATGGCGATGCTGTTCGTGTTCCTCGTTGCGCCGCTGCTCACCATCCTGGCGCACGCGGTGCAGGACAAGAACGGCAACTTCGTCGGCCTGGCCCACTTCATCACCTACTTCCAGACACCGAGCCTGCTGCGCGCGGCGTGGAACTCGGTGTGGGTGTCGGCCGCGGTGGTGATGATCTCGGTGCCCACGGCCTTCGTGTTCGCCTACGCGCTCACGCGCAGCCGCATGCCGGCGCCGCTGAAGGCGGTGTTCCGGCTCATCGCGCTCATTCCGCTGCTCGCGCCCTCGCTGCTGTCGGCCATTTCGTTCGTGCAGTGGTTCGGCAACCAGGGCGCGCTCAAGTTCCTGCTGGGCGGCGCCTCGATCTACGGTGCGCCCGGCATCATCCTGGCCGAGGTCTACAACACCTTTCCGCACGCGCTGATGATCCTCGTCACCGCGCTGTCGCTGGCCGACGGCCGGCTGTACGAGGCGGCCACCGCGCTGCGCACGCGGCCCTTGCGCCAGTTCATGACGATCACCCTGCCCTCGTGCAAGTACGGCCTGATCAGCGCGGCCACCGTGGTCTTCACCTACGTGGTGAGCGACTTCGGCGCACCCAAGGTCATCGGCGGCAACTTCAACGTGCTGTCGGTCGACGTGTTCAAGCAGGTGGTCGGGCAGCACAACTTCTCGATCGGCGCGGTGGTCGGCATGCTGCTGCTGCTGCCGTCGATCATCTCGTTCGTGATCGACTACGTGGTGCGGCGCAAGCTGAAGGCGCAGCTCACGGCGCGCTCGGTGCCCTACACGCCCAAGCCCCGCAAGGTGGCCGATGCCGTGCTCACGCTGTTCTGCACCGTGGTCTGCGGCCTGCTGCTGGCGACCATCGGCATGGCGGTCTACACCTCGGCGATCTCGCTGTGGCCGTACGACCTGTCGTTCACGCTCAAGCACTACCACTTCGTGCTCATCGAGAGCGACATGGCCGCCGCCTACGGCAACAGCCTGATGGTGGCGATGGTGACTGCCGTGGCCGGCTCGCTCATCGTGTTCGTGGGCGCCTACCTGATCGAGAAGACGCGCAACCTGGGCCTCATGCGCAAGGGCATGCACCTGATGGCGGTGCTGTCGATGGCGGTGCCGGGCCTGGTGCTCGGCCTGGGCTACGTGATGTTCTTCAACCATCCGTCCAACCCGCTGAACTTTCTCTATCAGACGATGGCGATCCTGATCATCTCGATGGTGGTGCACTACTACACCTCGAGCCACCTCACTGCGGTGACGGCGCTCAAGCAGATCGACAACGAGTTCGAGGCCGTGTCGGCCTCGCTCAAGGTGCCGTTCTTCAAGACCTTCCTGCGCGTGACGGTGCCGGTGTGCCTGCCGGCCATTCTCGACATCGGGCGCTACTTCTTCGTGGTGTCGATGGCCAGCCTCTCGTGCGCCATCTTCCTGTACACGCCCGAGACCATCCTCGCGTCGGTCGCGATCATGCACCTGGACGACGCCGGCGACATCGGCCCGGCCGCCGCGCTGGCCAGCCTGATCGTGGTCACCTCAACGCTGGTGTGCATTGCCTACGCGCTGCTCACGCGCGTGCTGCTCGCACGCACGCAGGCCTGGCGCAACCTCAGCCGCGGCTGAACGATTCCTTTCACCTCTCGCCCCTCATTTCCTTTCCCTGCCTGGAGACACCATGAGTCAAGCCGCCCACCCCATCCTGCTCACGCCCGGCCCCCTGACCACCTCGGACCGCACCCGCCAAGCGATGCTGCGCGACTGGGGTTCATGGGACGCCGACTTCAACCAGATCACGGCGCGCATCCGCAAGGAAGTGCTGAACATCGTGCACGGCACGGGCACGCATGAGTGCGTGCCCTTGCAAGGCAGCGGCACCTTCTCGGTCGAAGCGGCCATCGGCACCATCGTGCCGCGCAACGGCCATGTGCTGGTGCCGAGCAACGGCGCCTACTGCCAGCGCCTCGCCAAGATCTGCAAGGTGCTGGGCCGCAAGCTCACGACCATCGACTACACCGAAGAGAAGCAGGTCTCGCCCGCCGACGTCGACCGCGCGCTCGCGGCCGACCCGAGCATCACGCACGTGGCGGTGGTGCACTGCGAAACCGGCGCTGGCGTGCTCAACCCGCTGCACGAGATCGCGCTGGTCGTTGCCAAGCACGGACGCGGCCTGATCATCGACGCCATGAGCTCTTTCGGCGCACTGGACATCGACGCACGCAAGACGCCGTTCGATGCCGTGGTCGCCGCTTCGGGCAAGTGCCTCGAAGGCGTGCCGGGCATGGGCTTCGTCATCATCAAGCGCAGCACGCTCGAGCAATGCGAAGGCAACTGCCACTCGCTGAGCATGGACCTGTACGACCAGTGGGTCTACATGGAGAAGACCACGCAATGGCGCTTCACACCGCCCACGCACGTGGTCGCCGCGCTCGACACCGCCATTGCGCAGTACATCGAGGAAGGCGGCCTGCCCGCGCGCGGCGGGCGCTACGCGCGCAACTGCAAGGCGCTCATCGACGGGCTGGCGACGCTGGGTTTCCGCAGCTTCCTCGACCCGCTCATCCAGGCGCCGATCATCGTCACCTTCCATGCGCCCGACGACGCCAACTACGACTTCAAGACCTTCTATCAAGAGGTGAAGAAGCGCGGCTACATCCTCTACCCCGGCAAGCTCACGCAGGTCGAGACCTTCCGCGTGGGCTGCATGGGGCACTTCGGCGACGCGGGCATTCCGGGCGCGGTGGCGGCCATTGCCGACACGCTGAAGGCGATGGGCATCCGGCAGGTGACGGCGGCCGTTCCGGCATGATGCCGGCCGGAGGGCGCGGGCCCTTTCCGAAGGACGCCCATGACCGCACAGAACTTCCTGCATCTCTGGGACCGCAGCTTTCTCTACGTCACGCCGGCCATCGAGTCTGACCTGACGGCCCGCTCGTCGGTGACGCTGCTGGCCTCGGTCAGCGGCCATCCGTTCCGGCTGGAGGCCGCCGACGGCACGCGCGCGCTGTGCACGGCCGCGCTGGTGGCGCCGGGCACGCAGCGGCGGCTGTATGTCGACGGCTGCGGGCTGCTGTCGCTCAACCTCGATCCGGGCTCGATCGCCTACCGCACGCTCTCGCGGTGGATGGGCGAGCGGGGCATCCTGCCGATCGATGCGCAGTGCTTCGGCCGGCTGCGCGACAGCTTCGAGGCGGCACAGTGCGGGGCGCTGGCCGAGCACCACCTGCAATCGCTCAGCGCACGGATGGTGGAGGCCGTCACCGGCCGGCCCGAGCCCGCGGGCGGGCTCGATCCGCGCATCGACAACGTGATGCGCGTCGCCCGCTCGCATGCGGGCCCGTTGCCGCTGCAGGAGCTGTCCGAGGTGGCCTGCCTGTCGCCCGACCGCCTGACCCACCTGTTCCGCGAGCAGGCGGGCGTGTCGATCAAGACCTATCTGCTGTGGGCCAAGGTGCGCCGCTCGGTGCAGCAGTTCGCCAGCGGCCGGCCGCTGGCCGGGATTGCGCTGGACGGCGGCTTCGCCAGCGCGGCCCACATGAGCCGCACCTTCCAGTGTTCGTTCGGCCTGCCGCCCTCGTTCCTGTCGCGCCGGGTGTGCGTGACGGCGGACGAACAGGCGGAGCGCGTCTGGGGGCAGTGAGCGCAGTGCAACACGGTTGCATCGCTGCGCATTTCTCGTTTGTACCTAGAACCTTAGCGGCTGCATGAAAGTGCGCGCCGCGGTCCCTGTCTACGCTTCCCGGGTGACGGAAACGAACAAGACAAGAGACAAGAGAGGTTCCCGGTGCGCTCCCGCTTATCGACATCCGCCAGGCTCGGCCTCGGCGCCGCCACCCTGCTGACGGCGCTCGGCGCCTGGTTCTTCTTCGCCGACCCGGACAGCCATGCCGCCACGCGCGACACGGCCGCTGCCGCTGCGGCTTCCGCCCACGCACAGGCCGCGCCGCGGGAAGGCGTCGTGCTCGCCAAACGAGCACCGGTCTACACGCCCTTCGCGCCGGGTGCGTCGCCCTACCAGACCTCGGCCGGTGCGCGCGAGCGCGGCCTGGACCTCGTGCAGCTGCGGCGCGACCTGGCCGGCACCGGCAAGGACGTGGCGCAGGAGGTGGACCGCATCGTCGCGCTTGCACGCTTCCGGGACCGCATCAACACGCTGGCGCAGATGCTGCCGAACCTCGGCGACGAGGAGCGGCGCGACGAGTCGTACGCGATCCTGGAGCAGCTGCCCCGGCACGTGGCCAACGGCGAGATCCTGCCCGTGGAGGCCATCGCATCGACGCGCGCGCTGATCCAGATCGGCGAGCCCGACCCCACCATTCGCGACGCGCTCACCAAGCAGCTGACCGAGTCATTGCAGGCGCACGCGCGGCAGATGGTCGGCCCCGCGCCCACCACCGAACCGCGCTACCAGAGCTACACGCAGGCCAGGAACCAGATGGCCGGCGAGGTGCAAGCCTCCGTGCAGGACCCCGATGAACGACAACGGGTGATGGCGCGCAGAGAGCTCGAGATCCGAAGTCGCCATTACTGAATCCGAATCCTTCATCGCAAAAAATCAGGAGCCGCACAACATGAAGCAGGTGAGAGTTCTCTGGAAAATCGCGGCCGCGCTGGCCGTCTCGCTGTCAGTGGCCGCGGCCAGCAGCGCCTCGACACCCGAACAGGAAAGCAGCGCGCCCACCCTCTCCGCACAACGCAGCCGGGCCGATGCGCAGGCCTTCATCGACGAGGCCACGCGCAAGTACAACGCGGGCCTCACGACCAGCTCCAAGCCCGGCCAGACCATCGTGCCCGCCGCGGGCCCCAACTGGTCGGCCGACCTCGACACCTGGGTCGAGTACACCTTTCCGGCCAGCTCGGGCGCGTCGTGCATGAACGGCACGCCGTACCGCATGTACTACAAGGTCTCCTCCGATGCCGGCATGCGCGACAAGGTGCTGGTCGACTTCGAAGGCGGCGGCGCGTGCTGGGACTTCGAGTCGTGCCGCCCCGACGCCGCGACCGGTGCAGCCAACCCCGACGGCCTGCCCTCGGGCTACATCCAGGGCGACGGCATCGTGTCGAACACCGCGCTGCTGCTCACTTCGCCGGTGCTCGAGGGCAACACCCTCCTCGTCGAAGCGGCCGCGCGCCTGCTCTTCGGTCGCGGCTCGGGCAAGCTGGACGACGGCTGGTGGGGCCGCCTGTGGCAGACGACCACGGCGCCGGAAACCCAGAAGTGGACCAAGCTCGTCTTTCCGTACTGCACGGGCGACGTGTCCGCCGGCGCGAGCTTCCGCGCGTTCGACGACCCGGCCGCACCCGGCGACGCGACGAAGACCAAGTACCTCAACTTCAACGGCCTGAACAACGTGCGCGCGGCCATGAAGTTTTTGCAGGACCACCAGTTCACGCAGAGCCTCTCGCAGCGCGGCTACCTGCAGCAGCTGCTGGTGTACGGCGGCAGCGCCGGCGGCTACTCTGCGCAGTTCAACTACCCGATGATCCGGCAGGCGCTGGCCGGCGAGAAGACACGCGTCGCGCTGCTCAACGACTCGGGGCCGCTGTTGACGGCGCCGGTCTACGGCACGGGCGAGACGATCCCGGCCGCCGACCTGGAGAAGACACCCGCGGCCAAGTTCTGGCAGCTGGCCAGCCACACCTGGGGCTTCTTCCAGCAGCCGCTGGCCGCCGACCTGCGCGTGCCCGGCCATCCCGAGTACGCCGAGCAGGCCAGCGGGCTCATCGCGCGCTGGGAAAAGACGACGGGCAAGAAAGTCGACATCGCCAAGGCCACCGGCGGCACCACCGGCAACTTCAGCAAGGTGCTCTCGCAGCGCTACCCCATCGATCGCTTCGGGCTGTCCACCTTTCAGCAGGACCAGGTCATCTCGCGCTTTTTCTTCATCGGCGCGCAGAACGCCGAGGTCGTGGGCCTCGAAGGCTCGGCGCTGCGCGATGCGAAGCTCAAGCTCTTCCGCAAGGAGATGGACCTGGTGCGTGCCGACCTCGGCCCGCTGCCCAACTTCGGCTACTACATGCCGTGGTCGCGCTACCTCGTCATCGGCAGCCACGTGACGACGGCGCTGACCTTCGCGGGCACCGAGACCACGCGCGCCGCGAACATCCGCGATGACGGCGGCCGCATCCAGCCGGCCTTCGACGGCGACGTGGGCCACTTCCTGAACAACCTGCTGAGCGTGAACACGCTCGACGCCGAGCCTGTGCTGAAGGAGGTGGGACCGGAGAAGGCCGAGTCGCTCAACCTGGCCGGCGTTGCGGGCTGGCTGCTGGCACTGTTCAACGTGTTCGGCTGACCGGCGCCGAAGATCCCACGGCAGCGCGTCCACAGCCCATGCATCGCAGACCATGGCCGGCGTGGTCCTACAGCGCCGGGCGCGGCAGCCGCCCAGAATGCTGCGCATGACGGTTCTGCGCAGCGACATCCCTGCCCGCCTGGACCGCCTGCCGTGGTCGCGCTGGCATTGGCGCGTGGTGATCGCGCTGGGCGTGGCCTGGATCCTCGACGGCCTCGAGGTCACGCTGGTGGGCTCCATCGGCGCGGTGCTGGAGCGGCCCGACACGCTCGGGCTCACGGCGGGAGAGATCGGCTGGTCGGGCTCGATCTACATCGCGGGTGCGGTGATCGGCGCGCTGGTGTTCGGCCGGCTCACCGACCGGCTCGGGCGCAAGAAGCTCTTTCTGCTCACGCTGGTGGTCTACACGCTCGGCACGCTGGCCACGGCCTTCTCGCCCAACTTCGCCTTCTTTGCGCTGTGCCGCTTCGTCACCGGGCTGGGCATCGGCGGCGAGTACGCGGCCATCAACTCGGCCATCGACGAACTCATTCCGGCGCGCGTGCGCGGGCGCGTCAACCTTGCGATCAACGGCAGCTTCTGGATCGGTGCGGCGCTCGGCGCGGCGCTGAGCCTCGTGCTGCTCGACGCGCGCGTGATCGGCCCGGTGTGGGGCTGGCGCGCGGGCTTTGCGCTGGGCGCGGTGCTGGCGGTGGCCATCCTGCTGGTGCGGCGCCATGTGCCCGAGAGCCCGCGCTG
Organism: Variovorax sp. EBFNA2; assembly: GCF_033802765.1. Taxonomy (NCBI): domain Bacteria; kingdom Pseudomonadati; phylum Pseudomonadota; class Betaproteobacteria; order Burkholderiales; family Comamonadaceae; genus Variovorax; species Variovorax sp. EBFNA2. The sequence goes on along the minus strand of NZ_CP138496.1, from coordinate 1,947,447 downwards.
GCTCATCGCGCACGGGCGCGCCCAAGAGGCCGAGCGCATCGTCGCGGACATCGAGCGCGAAGTCGAAGTGCAGCATGGGCCGCTGCCCGCCGCGCAAGGCCACGTGATGTACACCGCGGCGCGCCAGAACAGCCCGCCGATGCGCGAGGTGGCGCGCGTGCTGCTGCAGCGTTACCCGGCACGCAGCATGGTGGCGGTGGCGCTGATGGTGTCGCAGGCGTTTTTCTACAACGCGATCTTCTTCACCTACGCGCTGGTGCTCACGCGCTTCTACGACGTGGCCGAAGGCCGCGTGGCGCTGTACATCTTTCCGTTTGCGCTGGGCAACGTGCTCGGACCGCTGCTGCTGGGCCCGCTGTTCGACAGCGTGGGCCGGCGCAAGATGATCGCGCTGACCTATGTACTGGCCGGCGTGGGCCTGGCGCTCACGGGCTGGGCCTTCATGCAGGGCTGGCTCGATGCGCGCAGCCAGGCGCTGTGCTGGTCGGCGGTGTTCTTCCTGGCGTCGGCGGCGGCCAGCTCGGCCTACCTGACGGTGAGCGAGGTGTTTCCGCTCGAGATGCGCGCCATGGCCATCGCGATCTTCTATGCCATCGGCATGGGCGCGGGCGGCTTCGCGGCGCCGGTGCTGTTCGGCCTGTTGATCGAAACCGGCAGCCGCGGCGCGGTGATGGTGGGCTATGTGATCGGCGCCGTGCTGGTCATCGTCGCGGGGCTGCTGGCGCTGCGCTACGCGGCCGATGCGGAGCGCAAGCCACTGGAAGAAGTGGCGCCGCCGCTGTCGTCGGAAGCGGGCGGCGAACGGCCCTGACGGCGCGCTACAGCGCGCAGGTGCGAAAGCCGAAGAAGCCGTCGTCGGAATCGGGCAGCGCGAAGCCACGTCGACGCGGCGAGCGCAGCCGCGCACGGGTCGCGAACGAGGCGCCGCGCAGCACGCGCGCGCGGCCGAAGGCGGCCACGGGGTCGAACTCGCCGCCGGCGCTCCACGGATCGGCGCGGAAACCCGGCCAGGGCTGCAGCGTGCCTGCCGTCCACTCGTGCACGTCGGCCCAGCGGAAGCCGCGCCGTGCGGCCGTGTGGGCCGCGATTTCCCATTCGACCTCGGTCGCGATGCGCCGGCCGGCCCAGCGCGCCCAGGCGTCGGCCTCCCACCAACTGAGATGCACGGCGCTGTGGTGCCCGGCCGCGCGCACGGTGACGCCGAAGCGCTGCTGCAGCACCGAGCCGCCCGTGCCGTTGCGGGCCACGCCGATCTGCTCGACGTGGCGCGGTCCGCGCCGGCCTTCGGTCTGCGCGGCGAGCCAGCGCCAGCCGTCGCTGTGCCACAGCTCCTCGCGGTCGTAGCCGCCGTCGTCGACGAACTGGATGTACTGGTCCCAGGTGACGGGCTGGGCGTCGATCTCGAACTCGGGCACGTCGACGCGGTGCGCCGCGCCTTCCTGCGCGAACAGGAAGCCGCTGTGCTCGGGCAGGCCAAGCTCCCAACGCGTGGCGGGCAGCAGCAGCGGCTCGTGCGTGACGGCGATGGGTGCCGGCTCGATGTTCAGCGGCAGGCCCAGCGTCTGCGCCAGCACCACGAGCTGTTCGCCGCGCAGGTCTTCATGGAACAGCGCGAGCCGGTAGAAGTACAGGCCGGCATCGGTCTCGGCGGCGTTCTCGAGCAGTTCGAGCGTGCTCTCGAGGGTTTCGAGCAGGTAGGCCTTGGTCTGGCCCAGGCCCGGCAGGTCGGGCGACCCGCTGCGCTCGGCGGCGCCGTGGGCGGGGTTCCACCAGTCGTCGGCGTCGGGGTCGATGGCGGCCAGCCGCGTGGGGCGCACGGGGCAGTCGATGCCGAAGGCACGCTGGGTGTTGCGCCCGATCCACCATTCGGCGAACCAGCCGATGTGGCCCGCCAGCCAGACCGGCGGCAGCACGCCCGGCTGCTGCGGCACGCGCATGCTTTCGCCCAGTGCCTCTTCGAACAGGGACAGCAGGTGCAGCGTGTGGTTGCGGGCGTCGATGAGGGCCAGCGAGAGCAGGTCGCGGCCGGCGCGGCGCATGTCGGGGGAGTCGATCGACAGCGGGCCCGCTGCCGCCGGGGCCGGTGGGGGGCGCGGAGTCTGGGCCATGTCGCATTATGGCCACCATGGCAGCCCTGGGTAGGACCCGAAAAGAACTTTCCGCGTACACCGATAGAATCCGAGCCGCCTCTTGCACCCGACCCGTTGGCACACAAAGCCAGTGCGTCGGGTGCCGTCGTATCGGGGCATCCAATACAAAAATGGAGATGTAATGCAAGGCTTGCTCAAGCTGTCCCGGGCCATTGACTGGCTCAATGCCCAGGTCGGCAAATACGCCATCTGGCTCATCCTGGCCGCCACGGTGATCAGCGCCATCAACGCGATCGTCCGCAAGGTCTTCAACACCAGTTCCAACGCCTTCCTCGAAGTGCAGTGGTACCTGTTTGCCTGGTCGTTCCTGGTGGCCGCCGGCCTCACGCTGCTGCAGCGGGAACACGTGCGCATCGACGTGGTGAACAGCCGCCTGTCCAAGCGCACGCAGGTGTGGATCGACATCGTCGGCTTCACCCTCTTCCTGACGCCGCTGTGCATCACGGTGCTGTGGCTGTCGATGCCGGTCGTGATCCAGATGTACCAGTCGGGCGAGATGTCCGGCAACTCGGGCGGCCTGATCCGCTGGCCCGTGTGGGTGGCACTGCCGGTGGGCTTCGTGCTGCTGATGCTGCAGGGCTGGTCGGAACTCATCAAGCGCATCGCGTTCCTGCGCGGCGAAGGGCCTGACCCGATGGGTCGCCTGACCGACAAGACCGCCGAAGACGAACTCATCGAGGCGCTGCGTCGCCAGGCCGAGGCGGACGCCGCCGCGGCCAAGCCCCAGCACTGAACGGCCAAGGCAGAAAAGACACCATGGAATTCATTGTTGCCAACTTCGCCCCGATCATGTTCGCGGGGCTGATCTGCTTCCTGCTATTGGGCTTTCCCGTCGCATTCAGCCTGGGCGCCTGCGGCCTGTTCTTCGGACTCGTGGGCATCGAGCTGGGCGTGTTCCAGTCGTCCGTCATGGCCTGGCTGCCGCAGCGGCTCATCGGCATCATGGCCAACGACACGCTGCTCGCGGTGCCCTTCTTCACGCTGATGGGGCTCATATTGGAGCGCAGCGGCATGGCGGAAGACCTGCTCGACACCGTCGGCCAGGTCTTCGGTCCGATGCGCGGCGGCCTCGCCCTGGCGGTGATCTTCGTCGGCGCTCTGCTGGCGGCCACCACCGGCGTGGTGGCGGCTTCGGTCATCTCGATGGGCCTGATCTCGCTGCCCATCATGCTGCGCTACGGCTACGACCGGCGCCTGGCCAGCGGCGTGATCGCCGCCTCGGGCACGCTGGCGCAGATCATCCCGCCCTCGCTGGTGCTGATCATCATGGCCGACCAGCTCGGCAAGAGCGTCGGCGACATGTACAAGGGCGCCTTCCTGCCCGGCTTCATGCTGATGGGCATGTACGTGCTGTACGTGGTGTTCCTCGCGATCTTCAAGCCCGCGCAGGTGCCCGCGCTGCCGCCCGAGGCACGCACCTTCCGCGAACCCAACGGCGGCGGCGGCTACGCCTCGCTGGTGGGCATCACCGCGCTGTCGGCCGTGGTGGCCGTGTTCCTGGCGCGCAACATGGAAACCGTGCACACCTGGTTCCAGGGCGAGCCGGTGACCTTCGTGGCCACCGACGAAAAAGTCGTGGTCGCCATGTGCGGCGGCGTGTTCGTGGCGCTGGTGATCGCGCTGATCAACAAGGGCCTGAAGCTCAACCTGCTGTCGCGCCTGGCCGAACGGGTCACCTTCGTGCTGATCCCGCCGCTGCTGCTGATCTTCCTGGTGCTGGGCACCATCTTCCTGGGCGTGGCCACGCCGACCGAAGGCGGCGCCATGGGTGCCATGGGCGCGCTGGTGATGGCCTGGGTGCGCCGTCGCATGAGCTTCACGCTGCTCAAGCAGGCGCTGGGCTCGACCACGCGGCTGTCCAGCTTCGTGATGTTCATCCTGATCGGCGCGACGGTGTTCAGCCTGGTGTTCCAGGCCGCCGACGGCCCGATCTGGGTCGAGCACCTGCTGACCTCGCTGCCTGGTGGCCCCGTGGGCTTCCTGATCGCGGTGAACGTGCTGATCTTCTTCCTGGCGTTCTTCCTCGACTACTTCGAGTTGTCGTTCATCGTGGTGCCGTTGCTGGCCCCGGTGGCGCACAAGATGGGCATCGACCTGATCTGGTTCGGCGTGCTGCTGGCGGTGAACATGCAGACCTCGTTCATGCACCCGCCCTTCGGCTTCGCGCTGTTCTTCCTGCGCTCGGTCGCCCCCGAAAAGCAGTACGTGGACCGCGTCACGCAGAAGGTCATGGAGCCCGTCACCACGATGCAGATCTACAAGGGTGCGATTCCCTTCGTGCTGATCCAGCTGACGATGGTGGGCGTGCTGATCGCGTTCCCGCAGATCGTGACGGGCAGCCTCGACAAGGAAGTGAAGGTCAACCTCGACGACATCGGCGCGCAGATGCGCGACAGCCTGAAGCCCGAAGAAGGCGCACCGCCGGCCGACCCGTACGGCGGCGCGGAAGAGTCGGAGCCGAAGATCGAAGTGCCCGGCGCGGAAGGCGCGGCACCTGCGGCGCCTGCCGCACCTGCAGCGGCCCCGTCGTCGACGCCCGAGCCGGCTGCCGAGACCGGCGAGAGCGATCCGATGAAGGCGATGCAGGACGCATTGAAGTCGCCGCCGCAGAAGCCCTGAGCGGCCTCCCCGCTCCAGCCACCAAGCCCCCGACCCCGGGGGCTTTTTTCATGTCCGCGCGAAAGCAGCGGACAACGCGCACCAACGAAAAAGACCGGCCTGCTTGCGCAGACCGGCCTTTGGATGAAGCCTCAGCAGATCGTCAGATCTTGACCGAGTTCATGTACTGGTTGAACGGGTACTCCGAGAAGCGGTTCCACAGGATCTGGTCGCGCTGGAAGGCGCGCATGTCCTGGTGGATCTTCTTGAACTCGGGCGACTTGCCTTCGTGCAGCGCGAACACTTCCATCGAGGCCTTGAAGCCGGCGTCCATCACGGCCTTCGGGAAGGCCTTGAGCTGCGTCTTGGCAGCCACGAGGCGCTTCAGGGCGACGGGGTTGTAGGCGTCGTACTTGGCGGTCATGTCGCGTGCGGCGACCTTGGTCGCGGCATCGAGGATGGCCTTGTTCTCGTCCGACAGCTTGGCAAACGCCTTGTTGTTGATGAAGAACTCGAGGTCGGCGCCGCCTTCCCACCAGCCGGGGTAGTAGTAGAACGGGGCGACCTTGTTGAAGCCCAGCTTTTCATCGTCGTGCGGGCCGACGAATTCGGCCGCGTCCAGCGTGCCCTTTTCGAGCGACTGGTACACGTCGCCGGCCGGCATGTTCTGCGACACCACGCCCAGCTTGGCCATGGCCTCGCCGAACACGCCGCCGCCCATGCGCATCTTCAGGCCCTTGAGGTCTTCGACGGTCTTGATTTCCTTGCGGTACCAGCCGCCCATCTGCGTGCCGGTGTTGCCGGCGCTGGCGGTGCGGAAGTTGTACTGCGCGAAGAAGGCGTCGAGCAGCTTGCGGCCGTTGCCGTACTCTTTCCACGACTCGTTCTGGCGCGCCGTGAGGCCGAAGGGAACGGCGCAGCTGAACGCGAAGATCGGGTCCTTGCCGGTGAAGTAGTAGGCGGCGGATTGCGCCATTTCGAGCGTGTCGGCCTGCAGGGCATCGACCACGCCGAACGCGGGCATCAGCTCGCCGGCGGGGTGGACCGAGATTTCGAACTTGCCGCCGGACAGGGCCTTGACCGTCTTCGAGAGCATTTCAGCGCTGCCGAAGATGGTGTCCAGGGAACGGGGGAAGCTCGAGGCCAGGCGCCAGCGAACCGCGGCCTGCGCATGGACGGCAGGTGCGATGCCAGCGGCCAAAACGCCGGCGATGCCCGCGTTTTTGATGAGGGAACGACGATCCATTGAATTCACTCCGAGTGCTTTGGAAAAAACAAAACGCGGCTTGTGACCGCGTCAGGGACTTTTGTGAGTCCTTTTGATTGTAAAAACGCGCTTACAGGTGACTGGCGGGGGTTTACCCTGCGCCCTCTTGTCAAACGAAGCGTTTCTTGATCGCGGCGGCAATGCCGTCGGCATCGAGACCGATCGATGCGAGCAGCTTGGCCGGATCGCCGTGCTCGATGAAGCGGTCGGGCAGGCCCAGTTGCAGCACCGGCTTCTGGACACCGGCAGCCACCAGGGCCTCGAGCACCGCACTGCCCGCGCCGCCCATGATGGCGCCTTCTTCGAGCGTGACGAGCGCGTCGTGCGTGCCCGCGACCTGCAGCAGCAATTCGACGTCGAGCGGCTTGGCCCAGCGCATGTTGACCACCGTGGCGTCGAGCGACTCGGCCGCCGTGAGCGCCGGGTACAGCAAGGTGCCGAAGGCGAGGATGGCGATGCGCTGGCCTTCGCGGCGAATCTCGCCCTTGCCGAAGGGCAATGCGTCGAGCGTGAGGTGCGGCGTGGTGCCGGCGCCCGCGCCGCGCGGGTAGCGCACGGCCACGGGGTGGTTCTGCTCGTAGGCGCTCGTCAGCAGCTGGCGGCACTCGCGCTCGTCGGCCGGGCAGGCGATGCTCATGTTGGGAATGCAGCGCAGGAACGGGATGTCGTAGGCGCCCGCATGCGTGGCACCGTCGGCACCCACCAAGCCCGCGCGGTCGAGCGCGAACACCACGGGCAGGTTCTGGATCGCCACGTCATGGATCAGCTGGTCGTAGGCGCGCTGCAGGAAGGTCGAGTAGATCGCGACCACCGGCTTGAGGCCCTCGCAGGCCAGGCCGGCCGCGAACGTGACCGCGTGCTGCTCGGCAATGCCGACGTCGTAGTAGCGGTCGGGGAAGCGCTTCTCGAACTCCACGAGCCCCGAGCCTTCGCGCATCGCAGGCGTGATGCCCACGAGGCGGCCGTCGTGCGCGGCCGTGTCGCACAGCCACTGGCCGAAGACCTGCGTGAAGGTCTGCTTGGCCGCCGTGGTCGACTTGACCAGCCCGACCTGCGGATCGAACTTGCCCGGGCCGTGGTAGGCCACCGGGTCGGCTTCGGCGAGCTTGTAGCCCTGCCCTTTTTTCGTGACCACATGCAGGAACTGCGGGCCGTCCAAGTGCTTGAGGTTCTCGAGCGTGGGCACCAGCGAGTCGATGTCGTGGCCGTCGATCGGGCCGACGTAGTTGAAGCCGAACTGCTCGAACAGCGTGGCCGGCACGACCATGCCCTTGGCATGCTGCTCCAGGCGCTTGGCCAGCTCGAACAGCGGCGGCGCATTGCGCAGCATGCTCTTGCCGACGTTCTTGGCGGCGGCGTAGAAGTTGCCGCTCATGAGCTGCGCGAGGTAGCGGTTGAGCGCGCCCACCGGCGGGCTGATCGACATGTCGTTGTCGTTCAGGATCACCAGCAGCTTGCAGTCGCACACGCCCGCGTTGTTGAGCGCCTCGAAGGCCATGCCGGCCGTGAGCGCGCCGTCGCCGATGATGGCCACGGCATGGCGCTTCTCGCCCTTCTGCTTGGCGGCCATGGCCATGCCGAGCGCGGCCGAGATGCTGGTCGACGAGTGGGCGGTGCCGAAGGTGTCGAACTCGCTCTCGCTCCTCTGCGGAAAGCCCGAGATGCCGCCGAGCTGGCGCAGCGTGGGCATGCGCTCGCGCCGGCCCGTGAGGATCTTGTGCGGGTAGGTTTGATGGCCCACGTCCCACACCAGCCGGTCGTGCGGCGTGTTGAACACATGGTGCAGCGCCACCGTCAGCTCGACCGTGCCGAGGTTGGAGCTCAGGTGGCCGCCGGTGCGCGAGACGTTGTCGAGCACGCAGGCGCGCACCTCGTCGGACAGCTGCTTGAGCTGAGCCCGGTCGTACTGGCGGATCGGCGAAGGGTCGTGGAGAGTGGGAAGCAGCGGAGCCATGGAGGTGGGTTCTTTTTTCTTCTCAGTGGTCGCGGTCGACCACCATGTGGGCCAGGGCGCGCAGGGCGGCAGTGTCGGGCAAGCCGCTCTTGTTCAGTGCGGCGATGGCGTCGGCGAGCAGCTGGCTCGCCTGCGCGCGCGCGCCGTCCAGGCCGAGCAGCGACACGTAGGTGGGCTTGTCGGCCGCGGCATCCTTGCCGGCGGTCTTGCCCAGGGTGTGCGAGTCGGCCGTGACGTCGAGGATGTCGTCGACCACCTGGAACGCCAGGCCGATGGCGGCGCCGTAGTCGCGCAGCGCCGCCAATGCGACCGGCGACACGGTGCCGCAGGCGGCGCCCATCTCGACGCTGCCTTGCAGCAGCGCGCCGGTCTTCAGGCGGTGCATTTCGCGCAGCTGGGCTTCGTTCAGTGCGATGCCGACGCTGGCCAGGTCGATGGCCTGGCCGCCGGCCATGCCCTGGCTGCCGGCCGCGCGCGCCAGCAGGCGGCACAGCAGCGCCTGCATCGCGGCGGGCACCTCGTCGCCCTCGGGCGCGAGCAGCTCGAAGGCCAGTGCCTGCAGCGCGTCGCCCGCGAGCAGCGCGTCGGCCTCGCCGAACTTCACGTGCACGGTGGGCTTGCCGCGGCGCAGCACGTCGTTGTCCATGCACGGCAGGTCGTCGTGCACCAGCGAATAGGCGTGGATGAGCTCGGTGGCGCAGGCCGCACGCAGCGCCGCATGGGCGTTGCCGCCGACCGCTTCATTGGCCGCGAGCACCAGCAGCGGCCGCAGCCGCTTGCCGCCGTCGAGCACGGCATAGCGCATGGCGTCGCCCAGCAGCACCGGCGCATCGACGCCGACCCAGCGCGACAGCGCCGCTTCGACCGTGGCCAGATGCGGCTCGGCCCAGTTGGCCAGCGTCTTCGCGTCCCAGGGGGTGGCGGTGGTCGTGGAGGAGGAGGTCATCGGGACGGCGCTCATTCGGCCGTCCAGGGCTTGAGGCTGCCGGCGTCGAGCACCTTGATCTGGTCCTCGACCGCCTGCAGCTTGTCGCGGCAGAACGCGAGCAATGCGGCGCCGCGCTGGTAGCTGCCCAGCAGCTGGTCCAGCGGCAGCTGCCCCGATTCGAGTTCTGCAACCAGTTGTTCCAGTTCCTGGAGCCCGGCTTCGTAGCTGGCGGGCAGCGGGCCTGTGTCGGGCGTCGCCGCCGGGCGGGTCGTGGAAGGAGAAGGCACCTTGGGCATGCAACGAATCGTGGATGAAACGAAGCATTTTAGGGCGGGGGCGCAACGAACCGCCGAGCGGCCCGCGCACGCCCGCGTTGCCCTTTGCAACACCCTGTATGACGCCCGGCGATGCGAGGCAAAACCCCGGCGGGCGCAAAAATGCCCCCCGGGTACAATCCCCGCTTCCCCCGCCGGTCACGCCGGCACACCTCTTCGGGCCGTCACCCATGCAGACGGCGCCTTCCGTTTTTCTTTTTTCTCCCTGTGGGGAGCTTGGTCAGGTCCTCCATGTCTGATTTAAGTCTTCAACTGCAGCAGGCCGCGAGCCAACTTCCAGTTACCGCGTATTTCGACGAGGCCTTGTACGCCCGCGAAATGCAGAACCTTTTTGCGCGAGGGCCCCGCTACGTCGGGCACCGACTGGCCGTGCCCGAGCCGGGTGACTTCCACACCCTGCCGCAAGAACACCAGGGCCGCGCGCTGGTCCACACGCCCAAGGGCGTGGAGCTCATCTCGAACGTCTGCCGCCACCGCCAGGCCCTCATCCTGCAGGGCCGCGGCCAGCTCGACGCGCAGACCGGCGGCAACATCGTCTGCCCGCTGCATCGCTGGACCTACGCCGCGAAAGACGCGCGCACCACCGGCACGCTGATCGGCGCCCCGCATTTCGACCAGGACCCGTGCCTGAACCTGCACAACTACCCGCTCACCGAGTGGAACGGCCTTCTGTTCGAGAAGAACGCCGACGGCAGCGGCCGCGACGTGGCGGCCGACATGGCGGGCCTGGGCCCGCAGGCCGACCTCGACTTCTCGGGCTACGCGCTCGACCGCGTCGAGCTGCACGAGTGCAACTACAACTGGAAGACCTTCATCGAGGTCTATCTCGAGGATTACCACGTCGGCCCGTTCCACCCCGGCCTGGGCAGCTTCGTCACCTGCGACGACCTGCGCTGGGAGTTCAAGCCCGAGTTCTCGGTGCAGACCGTGGGCGTGGCCAACCGCCTGGGTCGCGCGGGCAGCCCGGTCTACCAGAAGTGGCAGGAGCAGTTGCTCAAGTACCGCGACGGCAAGCCGCCGAAGTACGGCGCGATCTGGCTCACCTACTACCCGCACGTGATGATCGAGTGGTACCCGCACGTGCTCACCGTGTCGACGCTGCACCCGGTGAGCCCGACCAAGACGCTCAACATGGTCGAGTTCTTCTACCCCGAGGAAATCGTCGCCTTCGAGCGCGAGTTCGTCGAGGCCCAGCAGGCCGCTTACATGGAAACCTGCGTGGAAGACGACGAGATCGCCGAGCGCATGGACGCCGGCCGCCGCGCGCTCATGCTGCGCGGCGACAACGAAACGGGCCCTTACCAGAGCCCCATGGAAGACGGCATGCAGCAGTTCCACGAGTGGTACCGCAACGCCATGCAGCAACCACCCGTCTGAGCCTCGCCTCCCCGCCCCGCACCCGCCGGGGCTTTCTTTTTTCTGATCTGGATATCAATCGATGCAAGCGCTGTGGATGGTGCTCGGGGCCTTTCTGTTCGCCACCATGAGCGTGGTCGTGAAGATTGCCTCGGAATGGTTCAACAGCGGTGAGATGGTCCTGGGGCGCGGCCTCATCGGCATCGTGTTCCTCTGGCTGCTGGCGCGCAACCGCGGCACCTCGCTCGCCACCAAATACCCCGGCATGCACGCCTGGCGCAGCACCATCGGCGTGGTATCGCTGGGCGCATGGTTCTACGCCATCGCGCACATGCCGCTGGCCACCGCCGTCACGCTCAACTACATGAGCAGCGTGTGGGTCGCGGCCTTCCTGGTCGGCGGCGCGCTGCTGGCCTGGGTGCCGGTGCCCGGGCGCGACGGCCGCATCGAGCGCCCGCCGCTGCAGGGCCCGCTGGTGATGACGGTGCTCGCGGGCTTTGCCGGCGTGGTGCTCATGCTCAAGCCCACGGTGGGCGGCGGCGACGGCTTTGCGGGCATGCTGGGCCTGCTGTCGGGCGTCACGGCCGCCTTTGCCTACATGCAGGTGGTGGCGCTGTCGCGCATCGGCGAGCCCGAGCTGCGCACGGTCTTCTACTTTGCGGTGGGCTCCGCCGTGGCCGGCGCCTTCGCCACGGCCGCGACCGGGTTTTCGGGCGGCAGTTCGTGGACGTGGCAGCATGCGCTGTGGCTGCTGCCGATCGGCCTGCTGGCAGCTCTCGGACAGCTGTGCATGACCCGCGCCTACGCCACCGCGAAGACCCAGGCGGGCACACTGGTGGTCGCCAACCTGCAATATTCGGGCATCGTGTTCGCGGCCTTCTACAGCGTGGTGCTGTTCGACGACCGCATCGACGCCACTGGCTGGGCCGGCATGGCGCTGATCATCGCCAGCGGCATCGCAGCCACCGTGCTGCGCCAGCGGGCCGTGCCGAAGGCGCCGGCCGAGGAACACTGAACGCAGCAGCCACGGCACCCATCGCCGATCATTTTTTCGAAGGAGCTCTCGCCATGTACACCACCCTCATCTCCGTCGAACAACTGAGACAGCTGCGCGAGGGCGACTCGCCCCTCATGGTGTTCGACTGCAGCTTCGAGCTCATGAAGCCCGAAGCCGGCGCGCAGCTGTATGCCGCCGCGCACATCCCGGGCGCGCAGTACGCCAACCTCGACACCGACCTCAGCGCCAGGCATGGCCTGCCGGGCGCACACGGCGATGTGGTGGTGGCACAGGACGACGGTGTGCCCGCCTCGGGCGGACGCCATCCGCTGCCCAGCCGCGAGAAGTTCGCGACGTGGCTGTCGTCGGTCGGCTTCTCCAACGAGATGCAGGCCGTGGTCTACGACCGCAACGGCGCCAACTACTGCGGACGCCTGTGGTGGATGCTCAAGTGGATGGGCCACGACGCCGTGGCCGTGCTCGACGGCGGCCTGCAGGCCTGGCAGGCCGCGGGCGGCGAAGTGACCGACCGCGAAGAGCCCGCGCGCTTTCAGTCGAACTTCGTACAGGGCGAGCCCTTGGTGAAGCTTGTGACTACCGACACCGTGTTGCGTCGGCTCGGCCAACCTGACCAGCAGCTGATCGACGCACGGGCCGGTGCACGATATCGCGGCGAGGTGGAACCTCTGGACCCGATCGCGGGTCACATCCCCGGGGCCCTGAACCGGCCCTTCGCCGACAACATCGGTCCCGACGGCAAGTTCAAGCCCGCCGCGCAACTGCGCGCCGAGTTCGAAGCACTGCTTGCAGGTCGCGATGCGGCGACCGTCGTCCACCAGTGCGGCAGCGGCGTGAGCGCCGTGCCCAACCTGCTCGCGATGCAGATCGCGGGGCTCGGGACGACCGCGCTCTATGCCGGCAGCTGGAGCGAATGGAGCAACACGCCGGGGCTGCCGACCCGGCAAGGCGCAGAACCATGATGCATACCCGACTTCGACGCATTTCATCCGGCTTCGCATTGGCCGCCGCCGCGCTGCTCGCGGCCGCCGCCCTTCCCGCCCAGGCCCAGCAACAGCACGCGCATGTGCACGGCCAGCTCAAGCTCGACGTGGCCATCGACGGGCCCACCATCGTGATCGCCATGGAATCGCCGCTGGACAACATCGTCGGCTTCGAACGCGCGCCCAAGACCGACGCCGAGAAGAAGACCGTCGAGGCCGCCATCGCCCAGCTGCGCGCGGCCGACAAGCTCTTCACCATCGACCCCGCCGCCAACTGCAAGCTCGGCCCCGTCGACCTGCGCTCCGGCGCGCTCGGCCTGGGCAACCCCGACCCCGCTGAATCGAGCGGGCATGCGGACCTCGACGCCTCTTTTTCGTTCAACTGCACCCAGGCCGCCGCCGCGAAGTTCATCGACGTGAACCTGTTCTCGGCCTTCAAGGGCGCACGCCAGATCGACGTGCAGATTGCCAGCGCGCAAGGCCAGTTCAAGCGCCAGCTGAAGCGCCCGAGCGGCGCGCAGGCCGCGCAGCCGTCCCGCCTGACGCTGGGCAAGTGACAGCGTGAGCACCGCCCCGCAGGCCGACACCACCGCGCCCTTACGCGTCGTGCTCGCCGCCGAAGCCCTGCGCTTCACCTGGCCCGGCGTGAAGGCACCGTGCATCGACATCGAGGCCCTGCGCATCACGGCGGGTGAGTCCGTGTTTTTGCACGGCCCGAGCGGCTGCGGCAAGAGCACCTTGCTGTCGCTGCTGGCCGGCGTGCTGGTGGCCGACGAAGGCCGCGTCACGCTGCTGGGCCACGACTGGTCCAAGCTCTCGGGCACGCAGCGTGACCGCTGCCGCGTGGCACACGTGGGCTACATCTTCCAGCAGTTCAACCTGCTGCCCTACCTGAGCGTGCTCGACAACGTGCTGCTGCCCTGCCGCTTCTCGGCGCGGCGCGAGGCGCAGGCTGCGCGCAACGGCAGCTCGCGTGATGAAGCGGAACACCTGCTCGACCAGATGGGCCTCGACCGTGGACTGTGGAAGCGCCAGGCGCTGCAGCTTTCCGTCGGCCAGCAACAGCGCGTGGCCGCGGCACGCGCACTCATCGGCCAGCCCGAAGTCGTGATCGCCGACGAGCCCACGTCCGCACTCGACGAAGACCGGCGCGAAGCCTTTCTCGACGTGCTGCTCACGGCCTGCGCCGTGAACCACAGCGCGCTCGTGTTCGTGAGCCACGACCAGCGCATCGCGCCTCGCTTCGCGCGGCACGTGCTGCTGCCGGAGATCAACCGTGCGGCATCGAGCGCGATGGCGGTGGACGCATGAGAGCCTTGTTTTCCATTGCATGGCACAGCGCCTGGAACCGACGTTTCACGCTCGCGCTGACGGTGTTCTCCATCGCGCTGTCGACCTTCTTGCTGCTCGGCGTCGAGCGCATCCGCACCGAACTGCGCGAGAACTTCGCGTCGTCGGTCTCGGGCACCGACCTCATCGTCGGCGCGCGCACCGGCTCCACGCAGCTGTTGCTGTACTCGGTGTTCCGCATCGGCGCGGCCACCAACAACATCTCGTGGAAGAGCGTGCAGGCGCTGCAGGCGCACCCCGGTGTCGACTGGGTGGTGCCGCTGTCGCTGGGCGATTCGCACCGGGGCTTCTCGGTGCTCGCGACCACGCCCGAGTACTTCTCGCACTTTCGCTACGGCGACCGGCAGACCTTGAAGCTGCGCGAGGGCAAGCCCTTCGATGCGCTGTTCGATGCCGTGGTCGGCGCCGAGGTGGCCGACAAGCTGGGCTACCACGTGGGCCAAAAGATCACGCTCGCGCACGGCAGCGGCGAGCTCAACGTGGCCGAGCATGCCGACAAGCCCTTCACCGTGGTGGGCGTGCTCGCGCGCACCGGCACGCCGGTCGACCGCACCGTGCACATCGGCCTCGCAGCCATGGAAGCCATCCACCTCGAATGGGTGGGTGGCGCGCCGATGCCGGGCGTAAAGATTCCTGCCGAGCAGGTGCGCAAGTTCGACCTCACGCCCAAGAACGTGACGGCCGCGCTCGTGGGCCTGAAGAACCGCGCCGCCGTGTTCGGCGTGCAGCGCTGGATTTCCACCTACACCGGCGAACCGCTCATGGCCATCCTGCCCGGCGTGGCGCTCGACGAGCTGTGGAGCGTGATCGGCATCGGCGAGAACGCGCTGCTGCTGATGTCCGCATTGGTCGCGCTCGTGAGCCTTGCGGGCCTGGTGTCGGTGGTGATGGCCGGCCTGAACGAACGCCGCCGCGAGCTCGCCGTGCTGCGCGCCGTGGGCGCGGGCCTGCGCCATGTGCTGGCGCTGCTCGCACTCGAAGGCGCGCTGGTCACCGTGCTCGGCGTGCTGCTCGGAGTGACCATGGCGGTGCTCGGCATCGCCCTGCTCTCGCCATGGCTGCAGTCGCAGTTCGGACTGACACTGAGCCTGTCCGAACCTACACTGAACGAATGGCTGCTGACGGCGAGCCTGCTGGTCGCGGGCTGGCTCGCGAGCCTGCTGCCCGGCATCCGGGCCTATCGCCTGTCGCTGGCCGACGGCCTTTCTCCGAGAATCTGACCATGACGAAGACCCCCACACCCCGCGTGCTCACCGCCCTGTCGATGCTGCTGGCCGGCGCCGGCCTCGCAACCGCCGCCTGGGCCGCCGACCCGGCACCGAAGGACACCACCGCGACCAACCCGCTGGGCGGCAAGCCGGCCGCAGCCGCACCGCAGGCCGCGTCGGGTCAGCCGCGCCAGATCAGCTGGGAAGAGCTGGTGCCCAAGGACTGGGACCCGGCCAAGGCCTTCAAGGGCATCGACCTGAGCACGCTCGACGACGGCGACCCGCGCGCCAACGAGCTGCTGATGAAGATGCAGGAGGTGTCGAACAACGCGCCCACCAACCCCGCACTCAACGGCGTGGAAGTGAAGATCCCCGGCTTCATCGTGCCGCTCGAAGAGGCCAAGGGCGAGGTCACCGAGTTTTTGCTCGTGCCCTACTTCGGCGCCTGCATCCACACGCCGCCGCCGCCGGCCAACCAGATCCTGCACGTCATTCCGCAGAAGGGCGCCAAGTTCCGCGCCATGGACACCGTGTGGGTCACCGGCAAGCTGCAGACGCTGCGCAACGACTCGATGATGGGCGTGAGCGGTTACCACGTGAAGGCGAGCAGCGTGACCAAGTATTCGGGCGGCGCGAAGTAACAACGCGTTCGCGAGGTCTCGTGGTCCTGCGCCGACAGGACACGCGGCGCACCGCCGACACAGACCGTTGCATCACAGGCGCAGGCTCTGTCATCGCCTGCCCTGGCCCGCCGTTGAAGGAGTTCCGGGCACCACGCCGGCGTCTTCAGGACATGCCAGATGACACCCTCTCCCCGCCTCCCCCTGCTTCAGCGGCGCCTCATGGCCTCGCTGTGCGTCGCAGCGTTGTTCATTGCAGGCTGCGACAAGCCTGCGCCGCCGCCTCCAGCCGCTGCTGAAGCACCCGCCGCCGCACCTGCGCCCGCTGCGGCCCCGGTGCCGGCCGCCTACACACCGCCCTCGGCCGAACAGCTCTACCAACTGGTCGCACCCATCGCGCTGTACCCTGACAAGCTCGTCGCGCAGGTCCTGGCCGGCGCCACCTACCCCGAGCAGATCACCGCGGCGCACGACTGGCTGCAGCAGAATCGCACGCTCAAGGCCGGCCCGCTCGCGGATGCGGCCAACCAGCAGCCGTGGGACCCGAGCGTGAAGTCGCTGACCGCGTTCCGGCCCGTGATGGACCAGATGGCCGGCAACATCGCGTGGACCGAATCGCTGGGCAAGGCCTACTACAACGACCCCGCCGACGTGATGAACGCGATCCAGGTGATGCGCCAGCGCGCGTCGAAGGCCGGTCGCCTCAAGAACAACGACAAGCTGCGCGTGGCGCGCGCCGCGACGCCGTCCAACTACACGCCCGCGCCCGACCTGCAGCCGATGTACGCGGGCCCTGCGGTGATCGAGCCGCCCGAAGAGTTCATCACCATCGAGCCCGTGCAGCCCGACGTGGTGTACGTGCCGCGCTACGACCCGCAGGTGGTGTACGACATGCCCGTGCCCGTCTACCCCGGCTACGCCTACGCACCGCCACCCCCATCGCCCGAGCCCGGCTACAGCCGTGGCCAGGTGGCCGCCGTGGGCGCCCTCGCCTTCGGCAGCGGCGTGATCGTCGGCTCGGCACTGGAGCGCCACGGCTGGGGCTGGAACGCCTGGAACATGAACTGGGGCGCACCGCGCTGGCGCGACCGCGCGGCACCGCCGCCGCCCGCCTACCGGCCTGCGGTCGTCTACAACAACAGCACGTACGTCTCGCGCTCGACCACGGTCGTCAACAACGTGCGCAATGTCTACAACAACAACTACGGGGGCGATCGCAACGCCCCGCCGACCGGTGCGGCGGCATTGCAGGCCGCGCAGCAACAACAGCAGCTGCAACAACAACAGGCACGCGCCCAGCAGCAACAGGCGCTGATGCAGCAGCAGGTGACCCAGAACCAGTTGCGCGAACAACAGCAGGTGCAACAGGAACAGGCACGGCGCCAACAACAGGCGCAGCAGGAGCAGGCCTTGCGCCAGCGCACGGACCAGCAAGAGCAGACCCGACGCCAGCAGATGCAACAGCAAGCGGCCCAGAACCAGCAGCGCCAACAGCAGCAAGCCCAGCAGGAACAGGCGCGCCGCCAACAGCAGACGCAACAGGAACAGGCACTGCGGCAACGCCAGGATCAGCAGGAACAAGCCCGTCGCCAGCAGATGCAGCAACAGCAGGCCACGCAGAACCAGCAGCGCCAACAACAGGCGCAGCAGGAGCAGGCACGACGCCAGCAGCAAGCGCAACAGGAACAGGCGCTGCGTCAACGGCAGGACCCGCAGGAGCAAGCCCGCCGCCAGCAGATGCAGCAACAGCAGGCCGCACAGAACCAGCAACGCCAGCAACAGGCGCAGCCGGAGCAGGCCCGGCGTCAGCAACAAGCCCAACAGGAACAGGCAGTGCGCCAACGCCAGGACCCGCAGGACCAGGCCCGTCGCCAGCAGATGCAGCAACAGCAAGCGGCTCAGAACCAGCAGCGCCAACAGCAGCAGCAGCAGCAACAGCAGGAACAGGCGCAGCGGCAACGCCAGGACGCACAACAAGAACAAGCCCGGCGGCAACAGGTGCAACAGCAACAGCAACAAGCCCAGCAAGAACAGGCGCGTCGCCAGCAGCAGGCGCAGCAACAGGAACAAGCATTGCGCCAACAACGCCAGGACCAGCAGGAACAAGGCCGACGCCAACAGATGCAGCAGCAACAAGCGCAGCAGGAGCAGCTAAGGCGTCAGCAGGAACAACAGCAGGCCCAAGCCGCCCAGCAGCAGCAACGGCAGGCGCAGCAACAAGCCCAGCAGGCTCAACAACAGGAGCAGGCCCGTCGTCAGCAGCAGATGCAGCAGCAACAACAGGCACAAGCGCAGGCCGCGCAACAGCAACGTCAGGCCCAGCAGGAACAGGCGCGCCAGCAGCAGATGCAACAGCAGCAAGCCGCCCAGGCTCAACAACGCCAACAGCAGGAGCAGATGCAGCGCCAGCAGATGCAACAACAACAGGCGGCGCAGAACCAGGCGCGCCAGCAACAGCAACAACAGGAACAGATGCGACGCCAGCAGGCGCAGCAGCAGCAAGCCCAAGCTCAGGCCGCAGCAGCCGCCGCGCAGCGCCGCCGCCCGGGCGATCCTCCGGGGCAGCAGTGAACCCGCGGCTACCGCCGCGGGCGCACCAAGCGCAACCTCAGTTCTTGCCGATCTCGGTCAGCAGCCGCGTCACGAGGTACAGGCGCGGCACGATCGAATCAACTTCGATGTACTCGTCGCGCGCGTGGTAGCCGAAGCCCGCGAGGCCGAAGCTCTCGACCACCGTGGCCTTGCCCGAACGGCCCGCGAAGCCCGCGTCGGTGCCGCCGCCGGTCATCGGCGTCAGCGCCAGTTCGCGGTCGAGTTCCTTGTAGATCGCCTGCGCCTTCTCGGCCAGCACACGGCCCTTGGGGCCCGCGACGAACGCCGGGCGGCCCACCTCGACCTTCACCGTGGTCTCGGTGTCGGGAATCAGCTTGCCGCTGGCGATCTTGGCCTGCAGCGCCTCGGTGAGTTTCTTCTCGGCGCCGGGCTGCGTGATGCGGATGTCGCCCAGCGCCTGCGCCTTCTCCGTGATCTGGTTGATCGGACCGGTGGCGCGCGCCACGGTCCAGTTCAGCGTCACGCCGGGGATGTCCTTGGCGAGATCCTTGGTCTGCAGCATCTGGTACGAGAGCTCGTACAGCGCGTTGCGGCCCAGCTCGGGCGCGGCGCCGGCGTGCGCGGCACGGCCCTTCACCTCGAGCGTGGCCTGCGCGATGCCGGCCGCGCCAAGCAACAGCGACTCGCCCTTGGCCACGGCCTTCGCGGCCGTCGGCTCGAAGGACAGCACCGTGTCGTGCAGATCGGCCGTGGTCGCGATGAGCTCGCCCGAGCCCACCGAGCCCACTTCTTCGTCGGGGTTCACGAGCACGGTGAGCGTGTCGTAGTCGCGCCAGCCGGCGTCGGCCAGGATCTTCAGCGACGCCATCATCACCGCGAGGCCGCCCTTGTCGTCGGCGATGCCGGGGCCGTAGATGCGGTTGCCGTCCACCTTGTAGGGCTGGCTGTTCAGGATGCCCGGCGCGTACACCGTGTCCATGTGGCCCTGCAGCATGATCTTGCGCTTGCCCGTGCCCTTGATCGTGCCGATGACGATGTCGGCACCCGCGCCGGCCGAGGCCTTGCGGCGCTCCGTCTTGAAGCCGGCCGCCTTCAGGCGCCCTTCGATCACGTCGGCCATCTTCATCAGGCCGTCGACGTTCAGGCTGCCCGATTCGATCGACACCATTTCCTTCAGGTTGTCGATGACGGCGGGCTGCGCCTTCTCGGCAGCAGCGAGCAGCTTCGCATCGGGGGCCGCCTGCACGGAGGCCGCGGCGCCGAGCGCGAGGCCGCAGGCCAGGGCGATGGAACGCAACGAGAAGAATGCCGAAGTACGCAGGGTCATGAGAGTCTCTTTTCTTGGAGTGATGGAGGGCGGGCGCCAGCATAGCGACATGGCGGTCGAAGCGGCGCAAATCGGCGACAGCAAGGGGCCGGCGAGCGAAGGCCCCTTCGACGTCGCCGTCGGCAGTGACCTGAGCCGGCCACGCGCTCAGCGCACCACCATCGCCCCGAACACCACGATCAACAAGGCCAGGTAGACCTTGGCGTGGACGCGGTCCGGGATGCGCCCGATCCACAGCGCGGCGACGCGAATGCCAATCCACGAGCCCACCACGAGCGTCGCTGCCGCGCGCACATCGACGTACCCCAGATGCCACGGCCCGAACGCGGGCGTCGAGGTGGCGGACAGGGCCACGTAGGTGGCCGTGCCGGCCAGCGCGACCGGCAGCGACAGCGGATTGGCCATGGCCGTTGCGCGGCTCATCTCGATGCCGCGACGGCGCATGAGGGGCACAGTCATCACGCTGCCGCCGACGCCGAGGAATGCAGCAACCCAACCGATCACCAAACCCGACAGCGCCGTGGCTGCGAAAGAAGGCGGCGCCTTGCTCGCCACGGTCGGCGAAAGAAAGCCGGGCCGGAGCCAGCAGTCTCCGATCGTCAGCGCGAGGTACGCCGCGAATGCCCATCGCAGCCATTCCCCATGGACCGCGGTGGCCGCCAGCGCCCCCAGCACCGCGCCGACACCGATCACGCCCAGCAGCGGCCTGACTTGCGACCAGTCCAGCGTCCCGGCGCGCTGATGGCGCCACGTGGCCAGCAGCGCGCCGAAGATCATCACGCAGGTGGACGTGGCCACCGCGATCTGCATGGCCGACTGCCCGACGGCGCTGTCGGCCGCATTGAGCTGGGACAGCAGTTGATAGAGCAACGGGACCACGACGAAGCCGCCGCCGAAACCGAACAGCACGGTAGTGACGCCCGTCAAACATCCACACACCACCAACAACACATACAACGACACAGGCCACTCCATCGAGACAGAAGCCTTGAGGCTAGAACCGTGTGGCTTGGCGCGCATGCGCGCTTCGGTCAACAATATTTGCGTTTCCGCCAACCCTCCGATCTCGCTGTGCGCAACCGATCCCTCGACAGCCTCGATCTCACACCGCGTGCCGTGCTGGCCATCGGCACCGACTACTCACCGGGCACCGTGCTCGACACGCACAGCCATCGTCGCGCCCAGTTTCTCTACGGCGCCACCGGCCTCATGGAGGTGGGCACGGACGATGGCGCCTGGGTCGTCCCGCCCCACAGCGGCGTCTGGATTCCGGCCGGCAAGCCGCACCGGGTGAAGATGGTCGGCGTCAGCACCCGCAGCCTCTACATCGAACCGACAGCTGCACCGCGCGGCGGTTCATCGTGCGAAGTGCTCGCGGTGTCGCCGTTGCTGCGTCAGCTGCTGATCGAGGCCATCGATGTGCCGGCGCTGTACGACGAGCGAGGTCGCGATGGCTTGTTGATGTCGCTGGTGTTGCAGGAGGTTGGCCGCGCCGCCGCCTTGCCGTTCTTTGCGCCGCTGCCCAGCGAGCCACGCCTGGCGGCTTTGTGCATCGCGTTCCTGCACCAGCCCGACGTGCGCACCTCCCCGCTCGCCTGGGCACGGCAACTCCATCAGAGCGAACGCACCTTCAGCCGGTTCTTTCGCCTGCAGACCGGCATGACCTTCGCTGAATGGCGAACCCAGGCGTGCCTGCTGTCGGCCATGGCCCAACTGGCGATGGGCCATCCGGTGACCGCCGTGGCGCTTCAACTGGGCTACGACAGCCCGGGCGCTTTCTCGACGATGTTCAGAAAGAAGCTGGGGCAGACGCCGTCGGCGTTCATGGCGGCTTGACGGGTTGCCAGCCGCCACGCGCCTGGGTAAGACGAGACGGAAACCGCGCTAACATTTCGCCGGCTCCGCCGCTCCACCCGGGCCGGACGCTTGAGAGGACCGCGCAAAATCCAGGGTGTCACTGCAAATGGAGCGTCCCGATGTGGAGCATCCTGGCCGATCTTGTCGTCGGCATCTTCGATTTCGTTCTCGATGTCCTGTTGTTGCGCAGTGTGCGCGACAAGCGCGGCCACCGGAAGCGCAGCGTGGCGGAAGACAGCCTCGCGGTCGCACGCTTCGATTTCGTCACGCTGGTTTTCATCGCAGGCGTCAGCGCCAGCCTGATGCTGCTGCTGGCGTTCGCCTTCGACGTACCGACAGGCTGGAGCGTGGCGATCGGCCTCACCGTCGGCGCGGTCTGGGGTGTCTGGCGGTATGCCCAACTGATTCGCGAGCGATGAACGCATGACGCACAAGGAACGTTTCGCACGCCTGGCCACCGGGCTGTCGATCGCCGCAGCCGCCTTGCTGCTCCCTGGCTCCGCCACCGCCCAGTCCCTCGCCTGCAACGGCTACCTTGTCGGCAAAGGCGCATCACCCGCGACCTTGCTCCAGACCTGCGGCGAACCGGTCTATCGGCAGGCGGTCTGTGTGCCGATGGTGCAGCTTGGCTGGGTGCTCACGCCGTTTCGGCCGGGCGGCCCTGAAGCCGTACTGGCCAACCAGTGCGTGCCGATGGAAGAGTGGACCTACGACCGCGGGCCGGGCACCTTCTTCGGCATCGTGCGCCTCTACAACGGCACGATCGAATCGGTGCGCGATGGGGACCGCGGCCGTTAGGGCGTCAAGGCCAGCCCCTCGGCAAGCCGGAAACGCCCGGCAACATCTCCGGTACCCACTATGGGGGAGGACGCCCGCGCAACGGCGTTGACGACGATGCCTGGCAGGGCCACCATGGCCCATCGCCCCCGTCACGCATGCCCAAACAGGCACGGACTCATTGGAGCAAGGGAGCAGGCTCGCTCTGCAATGCATGGTCAAGCCATGCACTGCTCAGAGCTTTCAAGGAGTTCCCATGGCTGCCGAAAGCGACAAGGTGTTCGCGGGCTCGATCCCGAAGTTCTACGACACGCTGATGGTCCCCCTGATCTTCGAGGGCTACGCGGTCGACGTGGCGGCACTGGTGGCCGCGTTCTCGCCGGGTGCGGTGCTGGAAACAGCAGCCGGCAGCGGCGCGGTCACGCGGATGCTGGCCCCCTTGCTCGGCGCCGATGCGCGCTACGTGGTGACCGACCTCAACCCGGCCATGCTCGATTACGCCGTCACCCGCCAGGCGGCCGACAACCGCATCGAATGGCGCCAGGCCGATGCGCTCGCCTTGCCGTTCGACGATGCCTCGTTCGATGTGGTGCTCTGCCAGTTCGGTGCGATGTTCTTCCCTGACCGGGTCGCCGGCTACAGCGAGGCGCGTCGCGTGCTCAAGCCCGGCGGACGCTTTGTGTTCAGCGTCTGGGACCGCATCGAAGAGAACGCCTTCTCCAACGAAGTCAGCCAGGCCGTCGCCACCGTCTTTCCGGACGACCCACCGCGGTTCCTCGCGCGCACGCCGCACGGCTACCACGACGTCGCACTGATCCGCGAAGACCTGGGCCGCGCGGGGTTCACCGACATCGAGATCAAGACGATCGAGAAGCAAAGTCGCTCGCCCTCTGCCAGCGAGGTGGCCATGGCCTACTGCCAGGGAACGCCGCTGCGCAACGAGATCGAGGCGCGCGATACAAGCCTGCTTCAGCTTGCGACGGACCGTGCGGCGGAGGCGATTGCCAGCCGACATGGCACGGGGCCGGTGGTCGGGAAGATCCAGGCGCACGTCATCGTGGCGACGGGTTAAACGCGCCCTACGCCCGCAGGATCTTCTCGATCGCCTTGCCCTTGGCCAGCTCGTCGACCAGCTTGTCCATGTAACGGATCTTCTGCATCAGCGGGTCTTCGACTTCTTCGACGCGCACGCCGCACACCACGCCCTTGATCAGCGCGCGGTTCGGATGCAGCGCGGGGGCCTGCGCGAAGAAGGTCCTGAAATCGTTCTGCTGTTCGATCTGCTGCTGCAGCCCCGCCGCGTCGTAGCCGGTGAGCCAGCAGATGACTGCATCGACCTCTGCCTTCGTGCGATTCTTGCGTTCCGCCTTCTGGACGTACATCGGGTACACCTTGGCGAACGGCATCGCGAAAATCTTGTGCTCGGGCATCGTCATTGCTCCTTCATGTCTGGCCGCGGGCACTCAGCCCTTGCGACCACCCACGGTTTTCTTCGCCCCCACGGTCTTGCGCGCCGACTTCAACGCCGGCGCCTCCCTCGCCGACTTCATGTGCCCGCTCTCCCCCGACGTCATGCCCACGATCTTCGCGAGCTGGCGGCTCACGCTCACGTAGGCGTGGCCGAGGCGGCTGTCGAAGTACAGCGAATCGCCGCGCGCCAGGCGCACGACTTCGCCGTTGTCGAAGTGCACGTCGATCTCGCCTGACAGCACGTACGCGAATTCTTCGCCGGTGTGCCGCACGAAGTCTTCGGGGCCGTTGATGCGGCGCGCATGCACCGTGCCGACGATGGGGCTCATCTGCTTGCCGGCGGCGGTGGTGCCCAAAAACTCATAGGCGATGGCCAGCCCCTTGTAGACCACGCCCTTGCCCGCGCGCGTGACGACCGGGCCGTCGAACTGCTCGGGCTTGACGCCGGCGCCCGCGAACATGGCGTTCATGTCCATCTCGAGCGCACGGCCCAGTGCGGTGAAGTTCTCGTAGCCGAGCGCGAGCTGGCCGCGCTCGGCGCGCGAGATGGTGGTGATCGACACGCCGGAGCGCTCGGCCAGTTGCGCCAGCGTCCAGCCGAAACGCTTGCGCGCGGTGCGCAGGCGATGGCCGAAAGTGGTGCGGTCCAGCGTGGGCGGCTCTTCCTTCGGCTTCGCCCCGGCCCGGTTCCCTGTGTGTGGAGTCACGCTTGGCTTTCTCTAGGTTGCCGGGTGATTCTGCCAGCCCCGCGCCCGGCCGGCCACGCACGGCGCGATCGGGGCCGGCATGCGTTTTGCGTATGCGCAAATTGCGTGTACGCAAATTTCACCTTGCTGGTGCACCCATGGTTTCCCCTTGGTCGACGCAAATCAATTTGCGTATCCGCAAATTTCTACCTACACTTTTCGGCGATGACAACAAACACAACCACCCCTGTCGTGGCCGACTATCTCGTGATCGGCGGCGGCATCGCCGGGGCCTCCGTGGCCCATTGGCTCGCCCCGCATGCCCGCGTGATCCTGCTCGAACGCGAGGCCCAGCCGGGCTACCACTCCACCGGCCGCTCGGCCGCGCTGTTCATGGAAAGCTACGGCACGCCGCAGGTGCGCGCCCTCACGATGGCCAGCCGTGCCTTCCTCGAACACCCGCCCGAAGGCTTTGCCGAGCACCCGCTGCTCACGCCGCGCGGCGCGATGATGGTCGCGGGTGCCGAGCAACTGCACGAACTCGAAGCGCACTGGAACGTGCTGCGCGCCATGAACGTGAGCGCCCAGCGCCTCGACGGCGAACAGGCGCGCGAGATGGTGCCGGCGCTGCGCCCTGAGCAGGTGGCCGGCGCGGTGTACGAGCCCGATGCCTCCGACATGGACGTGCACGCCATCCACCAGGGCTACCTGCGCGGCATGCGCCAGGCCGGCGGCAAGCTGGTGTGCGACGCCGATGTCACGGCCATGGAACGCGTGGGCGACCGCTGGCGCGTGACGGCCGGCGGCACGGTGTACGAAGCGCCCGTGGTGCTCAACGCGGCCGGCGCGTGGGTCGACACGATCGCGCAGCTCGCGGGCGTGCGCCCGCTCGGCATCGAGCCGCGCCGCCGCTCGGCCTTCATCTTCGCGCCGCCCGAGGGCCAGAGCGTCGCGCACTGGCCGATGGTGTTCGCCGCCGATGAAGGCTGGTACATCAAGCCCGACGCGGGCATGTTGCTCGGCTCGCCGGCCAACGCCGACCCGGTCGAACCGCAGGACGTGCAGCCCGAAGAGATGGACATCGCCATCGCCATGCACCGCATCGAAGAGGCGACCACGCTCGCCATCCGCCGCCCCACGCGCACCTGGGCGGGCCTGCGCTCCTTCGTGGCCGACGGCGACCTGGTGGGCGGCTTCGCGCCCGACGCGCCCGGCTTCTTCTGGGTCGCGGCGCAAGGCGGCTACGGCATCCAGACCTCGGCCGCCATGGGCGAGGCCTGCGCCGCGCTGGCACGCGGCCTGCCGCTGCCCGAGCGCATCGCGGGCTTCGGGCTCACAGCCGAGATGCTCGGCCCGCAGCGGCTGCACACGGCCGGCTGATCCGCTTCTTCCCTCACAACGAATCCATCCCACGAGAAATCACCATGCGTGTCTTCAGTGCTTCCCTCGCGACCGAAACCAACACCTTCGGCCCGATGCCGACCGGCATCGCGTCCTTCAAGGACCGCGGCTACTTTCCTGCCGGCCAGCATCCCGATGCGCTGACGATCTACTCGGGCCCGCTGTGGGCCGCACGCATCCGCGGCAAGGAAAAGGGCTGGACGCTGCTCGAGGGCATGGTGGCGGGCGCGCAGCCCAGCGGCATCACCACGCGCCACGCCTACGAAACGCTGCGCGACGAAATGCTGAACGACCTGCGCGCCGCGCTGCCTGTCGACATGGTGCTGCTCGGCCTGCACGGTGCGATGGTGGCCGATGGCTACGACGACTGCGAAGGCGACATGCTGGTGCGCGTGCGCCAGATCGTCGGCCCCGACGTCATCGTCGGCGCCGAGCTCGACCCGCACAACCACCTCACGCCCGCCATGGTGGACAACGCCAACGTGATGGTCTCCTTCAAGGAGTACCCGCACACCGACGTGCTCGAACGCGGGCTGGAGCTGGTCGACATCTGCGCCGCGGCGGTCGAAGGCAAGGTCAAGCCGGTGGCTGCCATGGTCGACTGCGACATCATCGTCACCGTCCATACCTCGCGCGAGCCGGCACGCAGTTTTGTCGAGCGCATGCAGGCGCTCGAAGGCAAAGACGGCGTGCTCTCGGTCTCGCTCACGCACGGTTTCTCGTGGGGCGACGTGCCCGAGATGGGCACCAAGGTGCTCGTGTACACCGACGGCGACCAGGCCAAGGCCAATGCCCTGGCGCGCCAGCTGGCCGACGAAGTCATCGGCATGCGCGACGGCCTCACGGTCAACTACCCGAGCATCGACGATTCGCTCGACCAGGCCCTGGCCTTCGACGGCGGCCCCGTGGTGCTGGCCGACGGTGCCGACAACCCCGGCGGCGGCGCGGCGAGCGACTCCACCTTCATCCTGCGCCGCATGCTCGAGCGCGGCATCACCAATGCGGCGCTGGGCCCGATGTGGGACCCGATTGCCGTGCGCATCGCCTTCGACGCCGGCGTGGGCGCCAAGCTGCAGATGCGCATCGGCGGCAAGATCAGCCCGCTGTCGGGCGACCCGCTCGACCTTGAATGCACCGTGAAGGCGCTGCAGCACGACCTGGTGATGACGGGCCTGTCGAACACGCCCACCGCCATGGGCGACTGCGCGCTGGTCGAGGTCGATGGCATCGAGATCGTGCTGATCACGCGGCGCAACCAGGCCATGGGCACCGACATGTTCACGCAGCTGGGTTGCGACCTGGCCGCCAAGAAAATCGTGGTCGTCAAGTCGTCGCAGCATTTCTACGCGTCGTACTCCCAGGTGGCAAAGCACGTGATCTACGCCGGCGCACCCGGCGCCGTGACGCTCGACCTCACCACCCTGCCGTATCGCAAGGCCCGCCTGCCCAAGTGGCCCATCGGCGTCGCTGCCTGAGCGCCCTTTTCTTTTTCTTTTTCTTTCGCCCCCCACCGACCGGAGAACCGACGATGAAACGACGAACGCTTGCCGCCCTCGCTGCCCTGGCCCTTTCGGCCGCCAGCCTTCCCGCGCTCGCCCAGACAACGCCGCCCAAGACACTGAAGGTGGTGGCGCATGCCGACCTGAAGATCCTCGACCCGACCTTCACCACGGCCTACATCTCGCGCAACTTCGGCCACATGGTGTACGACACCCTGTTCGCGCAGGATGCCACCGGCAAGCCGCAGCCGCAGATGGTCGAGAAGTACACGACCTCGAAGGACGGCAAGCAGTGGAGCTTCACGCTGCGCCCGGGCCTGAAGTTCTCCGATGGCGCCGCCGTGACCTCGGCCGACGCCGTGGCGTCGCTGCAGCGCTGGGCCGCGCGCGACAGCCTGGGCCGCGCCATGACGGGTGTCGGCGCCGAGTGGAAGGCGACCGACGCGCGCACCCTCACGCTCACGCTCAACGAGCCCTTCGGCATGGTGCTCGACGCGCTGGCCAAGCCCTCGGGCTTTCCGCCCGTGATCCTGCCCGAGCGCATCGCCAAGCTGCCGGCCACCTCGCCCCTCACCGAGGTCGTCGGCTCGGGGCCCTTCATCTTCAAGCGCGACGAATGGGTGCCGGGCAACAAGACGGTGTTCGTGCGCAACCCGAACTACGTGGCGCGCAGCGAGCCGCCGAGCGGCCTGGCCGGCAGCAAGAAGACCACGCTGGACCGTGTCGAATGGCTCTACCTGCCCGACGCCAACAGCGCCGTGTCGGCGCTCAAGCGCGGCGAGGTCGACTACATCGAGCAGCTGGCGCCCGACTACATCGCACCGCTGCGCACCGACAGCAACATCAAGATCGGCTCGGGCGGCGCCTACCAGGGCTTCCTGGTGATGAACCAGCTGCACGCGCCCTTCGACAACCCGAAGGTGCGCCAGGCGCTGCTGCAGGCCGTGAACCAGGAACGCTTCGTCGCGGCCATGGGCTTCCCGCTGGACATGCGCATGGCCTACTGCGCCACCTACTTCATCTGCGGCAGCCCCAACGAGACCGCGGCCGGTGCGGAGCCTTTCCGCAAGGCCGACGTGGCCAAGGCGAAGAAGATGCTCGCCGACGCCGGCTACAAGGGCGAGAAGGTGGTGCTGATGGTGCCCAGCGACGTGCCCTACCTCAACGCCGAGGCGCTGATGGCCGCGCAGACCATGAAGAGCATCGGCCTGAACGTCGATGCACAGACCATGGACTGGGCCTCGATCGGTGCGCGCCGCGCCAAGCGCGATGCGCCCGACGCCGGCGGCTGGAACATCTACGTCACGGTGGCCGGCGAGTTCGACGTCAACTCGCCCATCAGCAACGCCTACCTGGGCGCGGCCTGCGGCAACACGCTGCCCGGCTGGCCCTGCGACAAGAAGCTCGACGAACTGCGCACCGCCTGGCTGAAGGAAACCGTGCCGGCCAAGCGCAAGGAACTGCTCGACGCCTTCCAGACCCGCGCCTACGAGGCCGTGCCGTACATCAACGCCGGCCAGTACTCGGCCGCGTTCGCGGCGCGCGCCAGCCTCAAGGGGCTGGACAAGATGTGGGCCGGCATGCCCACCGTCTGGGTGCTCGACAAGTAAGCCGCCGCGCACGCCATGGGCTACATCGTTCGACGCTTTCTTTCCACGCTGCCGGTGATGGCGGTGGTGGCCGTGGTGGTGTTCCTGCTGATCCACCTGTCGCCCGGCGACCCGGCCGCGCTCATCGCGGGCGACCTCGCCACCACCGAAGACATCGACAAGCTGCGCGCCGCGCTCGGCCTGAACCTGCCCCTGTGGCAGCAGTTCGGGCTGTGGATCGGCAAGATCTTCACGGGCGACCTGGGCACCTCGATCTTCACGCAGGTGCCCGTGACGCAGCTGCTCGGCCAGCGGCTGGAGCCGACGGTGTCGATCGCGGCGCTGACCATGCTCATCACGCTGGTGACGGCCGTGCCGCTGGGCACGCTCGCGGCCTACTGCGCGGGCACCTGGATCGACCGCCTCGTGATGCTGTTCGCGGTGCTGGCGTTCTCGGTGCCGGTGTTCCTCATCGGCTACCTGCTGGTCTACACCTTCGCGGTGCAGCTGCCGTGGTTCCCGGTGCAGGGCTATGTGAACTTCTCCGAAGGCCCCGGCGCCTGGCTGCGCGCGCTGGTGCTGCCCTGCGTGAACCTGGCGCTGGTGTACATCGCGCTGGTGACGCGCATGACGCGCGCCACCGTGCTCGAGGTGCTGCACGAGGACTACATCCGCACCGCGCGCGCCAAGGGCCTGGGCGTGCTGCCGGTTCTGGGCCATGCGCTGCGCAACGCGGCCATTCCCATCGCCACGACGATCGGCGCGGGCATCGCGCTGCTCATCGGCGGCGTGGTGGTCACCGAGACGGTGTTCGCCATTCCGGGCGTGGGTCGGCTCGTGATCGATTCGGTGCAGCGCCACGACTACCCGGTGATCCAGAGCGTGCTGCTGCTGTCGGCAGGCGTGTACGTGCTGATCAACCTCTTGATCGACCTGAGCTACCGCCTGTTCGACCCGCGCATCCAGTACTAGAACAAAGAACGAGCCCCACGACGCCATGTCCACTGCCCTGCCCTTGCGCGAGGTCGATGCGCCGGTGCCCAGCACCGCCGTTTCCGATGCCGCCGAAGACCCTCCTTTCGTACCGCCGCGCTGGCGCTGGGTGCGCAAGCACCCGACGCTGATCGTCGGCGCGCTGCTGCTCATCATGGTGGCCGCACTGTCCATCGCCGCACCCTGGATCGCCACCCACGACCCGCAGGACATCGACCCGCTCGCGCGCATGCAGACGGCCTCGGCCGAGCACTGGTTCGGCACCGACGCGCTGGGCCGCGACGTGTTCAGCCGCGCCGTGTGGGGCGGTCGCGTGTCGATGATCGTCGGCGCCTCGGTGGCCGTGCTCGCCACCTTCTTCGGCATCGTGCTGGGCCTGGTGTCGGGCTTCGTGCGCTGGGCCGACGGCCCGATCATGCGGGTGATGGACGGGCTCATGGCCATCCCCGGCATCCTGCTGGCCATTGCGCTGATGGCCGTGACGCGCGCCAGCCTCACCACGGTGATCATCGCCATCACCGTGCCCGAGATTCCGCGCGTGGTGCGGCTGGTGCGCTCGCTGGCGCTCACCTTGCGCGAGCAGCTGTTCGTGGAGGCTGCGCATGCGGTCGGCACGCGGCTGCCGGTGATCCTCGTGCGGCACGTGCTGCCGAACATCGTAGCGCCGCTGATCGTGCAAGCCACCTTCGTGGCGGCCGCCGCCGTGCTCACCGAGGCCGCGCTGTCCTTCCTCGGCGTGGGCGTGCCTTCGCAGACGCCAAGCTGGGGCAACATGATGGCCGAGGGTCGCAACTTCGTGACCGTGGCGTTCCACATCATCCTGTACCCGGGCCTGCTGCTGGCGGCCACGGTGCTGGCGATCAACCTGCTCGGCGATGGCCTGCGCGATGCGCTCGACCCGCGCCTGGCGCGGCAGCTGTGATGAAGAGGAACGCCCCATGACGATCCACATGTCCCAGGCCACCCTCGCCCCCGGCGAGCCGCTGCTCGAGGTCGACAACCTGCGCACCTACTTCAACACGCTCGCGGGCACCGTGCGCTCGGTCGACGGCGTGTCGTACACCGTGCGCGCGGGCCGCACGCTGGGCGTGGTCGGCGAATCGGGCTGCGGCAAGAGCGTGACGGCGCTGTCGATCCTGCGGCTGGTGCCCACGCCGCCCGGCCGCCACATGGGCGCGGTGCGCCTGCGCGGCACCGACCTGATGCAGCTCAGCGAGCGCGAGATGCGGCAGATCCGCGGCAACCGCATCTCGATGATCTTCCAGGAGCCGATGACCTCGCTGAACCCGGTGCTCACCGTGGGCCGGCAGATCGCCGAGACGGTGCAGCTGCACCAGAAGGCCAGCCGCGCCGAGGCGCTGCAGCGCGCGGTCGAGATGCTGCGGCTGGTGCAGATTCCCGAGCCCGAGCGGCGCGTGAACGAGTACCCGCATCAGCTCTCGGGCGGCATGCGCCAGCGCGTGATGATTGCGCTGGCCCTGGCCTGCAACCCCGAGGTGCTGATCGCCGACGAGCCCACCACCGCGCTCGACGTGACCATCCAGGCGCAGATCCTCGACCTCATCAAGCGGCTGCAGAAAGAGCTGGGCATGGGCGTGGTGATGATCACGCACGACCTGGGCGTGGTGGCCGAGAGCTGCGACCGCGTCGTCGTCATGTACGCCGGCAAGAAGGTGGAAGAAGCCGACGTGGTCGACCTCTTCGATCGCCCGCTGCACCCCTACACGCGTGCGCTGATGGCCTCGATGCCCGCCATGAGCACGTCGAGTGCGCGGCTGCACGAGATTCCGGGCATGGTGCCCGCCGCGCACGAGCTCGGGCGCGGCTGCGCCTTTGCCGCGCGCTGTTCGCAGGCACGCGAACGCTGCCGCCGCGAGACACCGCCGCTTTCCACACAGGGCGACGGGCATGTGGTGGCCTGCTTCGCGGTGCAGGAGCAATGGACCGACGAGGCTGCCGAGGTGAGCGCATGACGACGACGACAACGACACCATCCACCAACGCGCCGCTCCTGCAGGTGCGCGAACTGCGCAAGCACTACATCTCGCCGCGCCGCTGGCTGCGCCCGAGCAAGCCGGCGATCCAGGCGGTCGACGGCGTGTCGTTCAACGTGGGGCATGGCGAAACGCTGTCGCTGGTCGGCGAATCGGGCTGCGGCAAGACCACCACCGCCAAGTCGGTGATGCGGCTGGTCGAACCCACCTCGGGCTCGGTGCGGCTGAACGGCGAAGAGCTGCTGACCCTGTCCGCGAACGCGATGCGCCAGCGCCGGCGCGACCTGCAGATCATCTTCCAGGACCCGTACGCCTCGCTGAACCCGCGCCTCACGGCCGGCGACATCGTGGCCGAGCCGCTGCGCAACTTCGGCGACGTGTCGCTGGCCGAGCGGCGCGAGCGCGTGCAGTGGCTGTTCTCGCGCGTCGGCCTGCGGCCCGAGGCGGCGAAGAAGTTTCCGCACGAGTTCTCGGGCGGCCAGCGCCAGCGCCTGGGCATTGCGCGCGCGCTGGCGCTCAACCCCAAGCTCATCGTCTGCGACGAGCCCGTGTCGGCGCTCGACGTGTCGGTGCAGGCGCAGGTGGTCAACCTGCTGATGGACCTGCAGGCCGAGTTCGGCATCGCCTACCTCTTTGTCGCGCACGACCTCGCCGTGGTGCGCCACATCAGCCACCGGGTGGCCGTGATGTACCTCGGCCACATCGTGGAGATCGCCGACCGCGACACGCTGTTCTCGGCGCCGCGCCATCCGTACACCGAGATCCTGCTGTCGGCCGTGCCCGTGCCCAACCCGCGCACGCCCGCACGGCGCCTGCTGCTGCAGGGCGACCCGCCGAGCCCGGCCAATCCGCCGTCGGGCTGCCGCTTCCACACGCGCTGCCCGATGGCGCAGGCCGTGTGCAAGGAGAAGACGCCCGAGCTGACGGAACGGCCTTCGTCTTCCAAGGGCGGGCACTGGGTGGCTTGCCACTTTCGCTGAGATGAAGGTTGGGGCGCCGCTGGTTCAGGGCGACGCTCCCGCCGACGGGGAGCCTTGCTCCGCGAATGTCCCCCGGGCTTCGCCCTCCTCCTTGATTTCGCTGCGCAAGGCACCCCATCGACGTGAGCGTTTCAGAGCACTTGTTGATCAGCGCGCACCAACTGCGCGTCCCGTGCTCAGGGCACTGGGTGCTTCCCGCAGCGAAATCAAGGGGGAGGCCGCAGGCCGGAGGACATTCGCGGAGGGAAGTACCCGGTGGCCTGTGCACACGCCCTGAAACCACGCGCTCTTGAAATGAACACATGAAAGGACCGACATGAAACCCACCACCCACTACGACCTGCTGATCCAAGGCGGCACCGTCATCGACGGCACCAAGGCCCCGCGCTTCGACGCAGACGTGGGCATCGTCAATGGCCGCATCGCCGCCATCGGCAATCTCGCAGGCCACACGGCCGACCAGACGCTCGACGCCACCGGCCGCATCGTCGCGCCGGGCTTCATCGACTCGCACACGCACGACGACCAGGCCGTGCTGTCGCAGGCGCAGATGCCGTTCAAGGTGTCGCAGGGTGTGACCACGGTGGTGGCGGGCAACTGCGGCATCAGCGCCGCGCCGCTGCGTGCCGACATGGACCTGCCGATGCCGCTGAGCCTGCTCGAAACGCCGGCCGAAGACCGCTTCACGACCTTCGCGGCCTACCTCGATGCACTGCGCGCCACGCCCTCGTCGGTCAACGTGGCGGCGATGGTCGGCCACTCGACGCTGCGCGCCGTGACCATGTCCGACCTCGACCGGCCGGCCACCGCGCAGGAGATCGCCGCCATGCAGGCGCTGGTCGAAGAAGCGATGCAGGCCGGCGCCATCGGCCTGTCGACCGGCACCTTCTACCCGCCGGCGGTGAAGGCCACGACCGAAGAGATCATCGAGGTCGGCCGCCCGCTCACGTCGCGCAAGGCGCTGTACGTGACGCACATGCGTGACGAGAGCGACCGCGTGATGGACTCGCTGGAAGAAACCTTCCACATCGGCCGCGCGCTCGACATTCCGGTGGTGGTGTCGCACCACAAGGTGCAGAACACGCAGAACTTCGGCAAGACCAAGGTCACGCTGCCGTTCATCCAAGAGGCCATGAAGCACCAGTGCATCGGCCTCGACTGCTACCCGTACACCGCGGGCTCCACCATGATCCGTACCGACCGCGGAATGATGGACGGCCGCGTGCTCATTGCCTCGAGCGTGCCGCACCCCGAGTGCGCGGGCCGCGACCTGAAGGACATCGCTGCCGAATGGGGCGTGTCGGGCGAAGAGGCCGCGCTGCGCCTGTCGCCCGGCAGCGCCATCTATTTCATGATGGACGAAGACGACGTGCAGCGCGTGCTCGCCTTCGACGAGACCATGATCGGCTCCGACGGCATTCCGCTGGGCGACAAGCCGCACCCGCGCCTGTGGGGCACCTTCCCGCGCGTGCTGGGCCACTACAGCCGCGACGTGGGTCTGTTCCCGCTGGAGACGGCCGTGTGGAAGATGACGGGGCTCACGGCGCGCAACTTCGGCCTGCACGAACGCGGCGCGCTCAAGGTCGGGCATCACGCCGACGTGGTGGTCTTCAATGCCGCCACGGTGCGCGACACGGCGAACTACGAAACGCCGACCGAACCCGCCGAAGGCATCGACGCGGTGATCGTGAACGGCGCCGTCACCTGGCGCCACGGCGTGCACAGCGGCGCGCGCAACGGCCAGGTGATCGTGCGCAGGGACGCGGCCTGACACCTCGCGCCACGGCGGCACCTGCATGGCGCCCGCCCTCGCATCCTGGTGCACGCGCAGCACCGGATCGGTGAACACACCGGGCCTCACGGGCCCGGTTTTTCTTTCTCCTTTGCGCTTTTCCTCTCTGGCAGTGCATCCCTAGGGGATTTCCCTCGACAGCTGGCCCGGAGCTTGCGTAGTTCGCCCACATAGTTGAACATTTCAACTATTGAAGTCTTCTACCAACCCGTCATGCACGCCCCGCTTCACCTGAAGAACGACTACCTCAACGTGCTGATCGACCTGGCGTCGCAGCGCACGCGCGACCGCGGCTCGCGCATCTACGAGATCGAGCTGGGCCTGTCGATCCGCGACGTGCGCCTGCTGCGCATGATCGGCGCCGAGCCCGGCATCACCATGGGCCAGCTGGTGCAGACCTGCGGCATCGAGAAGACGCTGGTCTCCAAGCTGGTGGGTTCGCTGGTGCAGCGCAAGCTGGTCGAGCGCCAGATCGGCACCGAGGACGCACGGCAGATCCGCCTGTGCCTGAGCAAGACGGGCGTCGACATGGTGCTGCGCGCCGAGCCCATCGGGCACGAGATGGAAGCGCGCTTTCTCGACTGCCTGAGCGTCGCCGACATCGAGAACCTGCGCCGCATCATGCACAAGCTCATCGACGCCGAAGAAGGCTCGCGCGACATCTTCGAATTCCTGCTGGTGCAGCTGCGCGAAAGCAAGGAATCGCCCCCGTCTTCCCCTCCCGCGTCTTCCGCTCCCTCCCGAAAGAAGTAAGGCTCCATGGCAATCCATTTTTCACCGCGCCGCGTCGCGGCGGCTTCCCTGTCGGCGCTCGCTTTGTGCTTCGCCGCCACCGCGTCCGCCCAGACCGTGCTTCGCACCGTGCCCTCGTCGGACCTGAAGATCGTCGATCCGATCTGGACCACCGCCAACATCACGCGCAACCACGGCCTGATGATCTACGACACGCTCTTCGCGATGGACGAGAAGGGCGTCATCAAGTCGCAGATGGTCGACAAGTACAGCGCGAGCGCCGACAACAAGGTGTGGAGCTTCACGCTGCGCCCGGGCCTGAAGTTCCACGACGGCGCACCGGTCACCTCGCAGGACGTGATCGCCTCGCTGGCGCGCTGGGCCAAGCGCGACACGCTGGGCCAGAAGATGTACGAGGCGATGGACAGCATCGCCGCCGACGGCCCCAACGGCTTTCGCATGACGTTCAAGCAGCCCTTCGGCGTGGTGCTCGATGCGCTCGGCAAGCCCAACCCGCTGGTGCCTTTCATCATGCCCAAGCGCGTGGCCGACACACCCGCCGACAAGCAGATCGACGAGATGATCGGCTCCGGCCCCTTCACGCTCGCCAAGGAAGACTTCCGCCCCGGCGACCGCGTCATCTACCGCAAGAACGCCGCCTACGTGCCGCGCAAGGAACCCGCCTCGGGCCTGGCCGGCGGCAAGGTGGTGCACGTCGACCGCGTCGAGTGGGTGATGCTGCGCGACCCGCAGACGCAGACCAACGCACTGCTCAACGGCGAGGTCGACATGATCGAGACCGTGCCCGTGTCGGGCTACACCGGCATGCGCACCAACGAGAAGATCGAGCTGGTCGACGTGATGCCGGCGGGCCCCTTCACGGTGCTCTACAACCACAAGGTGCCGCCCTTCAACAACCCGAAGGCGCTGAAGGCCGCGATGCTGGCCATCAACCAGGAAGCGATGCTGCGCGCGCAGGTCACCTTCCGCGATTTCTACAAGCCCTGCGCCTCGATCTACCTGTGCGGCTCGCTCTACGCGAGCGACAAGACCGGCTTCTACACCGGCAAGCCGCAGTTCGAAGAAGCGCGCAAGCTGCTCAAGGAATCGGGCTACGACGGCAAGCCCGTGGTGATCATGCTGCCGGGCGATGCGCCCGCGCTGAACAAGCTGCCCGCGGTGTACGGCCAGCTGCTCAAGCAGGTGGGCTTCACCGTCGACGTGCAGACCACCGACTGGGCCACGCTCGTGACCCGGCGCACCAAGAAGGACCTGCCCGAGAACGGCGGCTGGAACGCCTTCATCACCTTCTGGGGCGGCGTGGACGCAAGCAGCCCCATCAGCTACAGCCCGTTGACCGGCAACGGCGACCAGGGCTACTTCGGCTGGCCCGTGGTGCCCGAGCTCGAGGCGCTGAAGACCAAGTTCATCGCCACCGCCGACCTCGCGCAGCGCAAGGAAATCGCCACGCAGATCCAGCAGGTCGTGCTCGAGCACGGCGTGCTCGCGCCGCTCGGCGAAGCCAAGGCGCCCACGGCCGTGCGCCGCGGCAGCATCACTGGCCTGCTGCCGTCGCCGGCGGTGCTGTACTGGAACGTGCGCAAGAAGACGGCACCGTAAGCCGACGGGCGCTACCGCCCCCTCCCCTTTCTGACCGACACCCCTGACCGGCTGCGCCTTGCGCGGCAGCCGGGCGGGACTTCCTTTGCCCACGCCGGACGCCCGGCCCTTCGTCACGGACCTGATTCACATGCTCCACTTCCTGTTGCGCCGCGGACTGGCCACCGCGCCCGTGCTCCTGATCGTGGCCGTCATCGTCTTCCTGCTGCTGCGCATGACGCCCGGCGATCCGGCCGCGGCCATCGCGGGCGACGCAGCGAATGCGCAGGACATCGCGCGCATCCGCACCCAACTGGGCCTGGACGCATCGATCTTCACGCAGTTCGTGCACTGGCTCGGCCAGGTGCTGCGCGGCGACCTCGGCTATTCGTTCTTCTACCGGATGCGCGTGACCGAGCTGATCGGCCAGCGGCTGGAACCCACGCTCTCGGTGGCGGCGGTGACGGTGGTGCTCACGGTGCTGATCGCCGTGCCGATCGGCGTGCTCGCGGCCTCGCGGCGCGGCGGCCGGCTCGACCGCTTCATCATGGGCGCCTCGGTGCTCGGCTTCTCGGTGCCGGTGTTCGTGGCCGGCTACGTGATGATCTGGCTGTTCTCGATGCAGCTCGGCTGGCTGCCTTCGCAGGGCTACCAGCGCATCGGCGACGGCATCGGCCCGTGGCTGCGCCACCTGGCGCTGCCCTGCGTCACGCTGGCCGTGATGTATGCGGCGCTCATCGCACGGGTCACGCGTGCGGCGGTGTCGGAGGCGCTCACCGAAGACTACGTGCGCACCGCGCGCGCCAAGGGCATCTCGGAGTGGCGCATGCTGCTGCGCCACGCGCTGGCCAACGCGGCCGTGCCGATCGCCACCGTCATCGGCCTGAGCGTGGCGGGCCTCATCGGCGGCGTGGTGGTCACCGAAACGATCTACGCGATTCCCGGCCTCGGCCAGCTCACGGTGGACGCGGTGCTCTCGCGCGACTACCCGCTCATCCAGGGCATCACCCTCTTCTTCTCGCTGGTCTACGTGGTGGTCAACCTGCTGGTGGACCTGAGCTACCTGCTGCTCGATCCGCGCATCCGCTACTGACAGCCTTCTTCCGACTTTCGAAAGCCTCGCCATGACTTCGATCTCCCTGCGCGACGACGCGCCCACCTCGGCCGCGGTTGCTCCCGCTACGCCCCGCGCCCCGGCCCGGTCGCTGCTGCGCCGCCTGCTCGCCAACGGCGCCGTGCGCGTCGGCGGCGCCCTGCTGGTCGCGATGCTGGTGCTGGCGGTGGCCGCGCCCTGGCTCTACACCATCGACCCGAACGCGATGGACCCGGCGAACTCGCACCTGCCGCCCGGCACGCGCACCGAGTTCACCACGCTCGCGGGCGACAGCTTCGAGCGCTTCTTTCCGCTGGGCACCGACAGCATGGGCCGCGACCTGTGGAGCCGCACGGCCTACGGGGCGCGCATCTCGCTGTCGGTGGGCGTGGCGGTGGCGCTGGGCTCGGTCGCATTCGGCCTCGTGGTGGGCATGGTCGCGGGCTACTTCCGCCGGCTCGACGGCGTGATCATGCGGGTGATGGACGGGATGATGGCCATCCCCGGCATCCTGTTCGCGATCGTGCTGGTGGCCGTGTGGCGGCCCAGCCTGCTCACGGTGATCCTGGCCATCGTGGTGCCCGAGACGCCGCGCGTGGCGCGGCTGGTGCGCTCGGTGGTGCTGTCGGTGCGCGAAGAGCCGTATGTCGAAGCGGCCGTCGCGCTCGACACGCCGACCTGGAAGCTGATGCTGCGCCACATCCTGCCCAACACGGTGGCGCCGCTGATCGTGCAGGGCACCTTCATCTGCGCGGCGGCGATGCTGGTGGAGGCGGTGATGTCGTTCCTGGGCATCGGCCTGCCGTCCGACGTGCCGACCTGGGGAAACATCATGTCCGAAGGCCGCACGCACTTCACCTCGCATCCGTCGACCGTGCTGCTGCCCGGCTTCTTTCTGGCGCTCACGGTGCTGGCTGTGAACATGCTGGGCGACGGCCTGCGCGATGCGCTCGATCCCAAGTTCAAACCGCGCGGAGGCTGACCATGACATCCACCCCTTCTTCGGCTTCCGCGGCCTCCGCCGCGCCCTGCCTCGTGGTGCGCGACCTCGCCATCGACCTGCCTGCGGGCGCCGACCGCGCGCACGCGGTACACGGCATCTCGTTCGACGTGATGCCCGGCCAGGTCGTGTGCCTGCTCGGTGAATCGGGCTCCGGCAAATCGGTCATCGCGCAGGCCGCGATGGGCCTGCTGCCTGCGTCGCTGCGGCCCTCGGCCGGGCGCATCGAGGTGCAGGGCGAGAACGTGCTCGCGGCCGATGCGAAGCGGCTGCGCGCGCTGCGCGGCGCGCGCATGGCGATGGTGTTCCAGGAGCCGATGACCGCGCTCAACCCCGTGATGCGTTGCGGCGCGCAGGTCGACGAGATCCTGGCCGAGCACACGACGCTGGGCGCTGCGGCGCGCCGCGAGCGCGTGCTCGCCATCTTCGAGCGCGTGCGGCTGCCCGAGCCCCAGCGCATGTACGACGCCTACCCGCACCAGCTCTCGGGCGGTCAGCGCCAGCGCATCGTGATCGCCATCGCGCTGATCCTGCGCCCCGCACTGCTGATCTGCGACGAGCCCACGACCGCGCTCGACGTGACCACGCAGGCCGAGATCCTTTCGCTCATCCGCGAGATGCAGCAGGAGAACGGCACGGCCGTGCTGTTCATCACGCACGACTTCGGCGTGGTGGCGGACATCGCCGACCAGGTGGTGGTGCTGCAGCTGGGCCGGCAGGTCGAGAGCGGCCCGAAAGACGAGGTGCTGCGCCGACCGAAGGAGGCTTACACGCGCATGCTGCTCGACGCCGTGCCGCGGCTGGCACCGGTGCTGCGCGCCCCCGTCGAAGCGAAGGCGCCGCTGCTCGATGCGCGCGGCGTGGGCAAGGTCTACCGCACGGGCAGCTGGCCCGGCAAGCGCCGCACGGTGCATGCGGCGGCCGACGTGTCGCTGAAGCTGCATGCGGGCGAAACGGTGGGCATCGTGGGCGAATCGGGTTCGGGCAAGTCGACCGTGGCGCGTTGCATTGCGCGGCTCATCGAGCCGACCGACGGCGACATCCGCGTGCCGGGCATCGAGGGCTCGCGCGGCGCGCAGCGCTCGGCGTTCCGGCGCATGGTGCAGGTCGTGTTCCAGGACCCGAACCGCTCGCTCAACCCGCGCCGCACGGTGGGCCAGTCGATCGTCGAGGGCCCGGTGAATTTCGGCGTGCCGCATGCCAAGGCCTGGCAGCGCGCCGAGGAGCTGATGGCGCTGGTGCGGCTGCAGCCCGAGGTGCTGCACCGCTACCCGAGCGAGTTCTCGGGCGGCCAGCGCCAGCGCCTGTGCATTGCGCGCGCGCTGGCATGCGAGCCGCGCGTGCTGATCGCCGACGAGGCCGTGTCGGCGCTCGACGTGTCGGTGCAGGACCAGATATTGAAGCTGCTGGCGGAGATCCAGCAGCGGCTGTCGATCGGCATTCTGTTCATCACGCACGACCTGCGCGTGGCCAGCCAGATCTGCGACCGCCTGATCGTGATGCACCAGGGCCGCATCGTCGAGCAAGGCAGCGCGCACGACGTGCTGCTGTCGCCGCGCGAGGCCTACACGCGCACGCTGCTGGCCGCGGCGCCCGGCCAGGGCTATGCGTTCGGAGGCGGCTGAACGCCGTCGCCCGCCTGAATTGTCCGATCACCTTCATCCAACCACCCAAGAAGAAACGAAGCCATGACCACACCCTTGTACGAACTCAGTGCCCTCCAGTTGCTCGAACACTACCGTGACCGCGCCTTGTCGCCGGTCGAGGTGACGCAGGCCGTGCTCGCGCGCATCGAGCGCTGGGAGCCGCACATCCACGCCACCTACGGCCTTGACGCCGAAGCCGCGCTGGCCTCGGCCCGCGCCTCCGAGGCGCGCTGGGCGCAGGGCAAGCCGCAGGGCGAGCTCGACGGCGTGCCGGTCACGCTGAAGGAGAACATCGCCACGCGCGGCACACCCACGCCGGTGGGCAGCGCGGCCACCGTGCTCGCGCCCGCCGCGGCCGACGCCCCCGCCGCCGCACGCCTGCGCGAAGCCGGCGCGGTGATCGTGACCAAGACGACGATGCCCGACTTCGGCTTTCTCGGCGCCGCACCGTCGAGCTTCCACGCGCTCACGCGCAACCCGTGGGACCTGGGCCGCAACACCGGCGGCTCGAGCTCGGGCGCCGGTGCTGCCGCCGCCGCGGGCTACGGCCCGCTGCACCTGGGCACCGACATCGGCGGCTCGGTGCGCATTCCGGCCAGCTTCTGCGGTGTGTTCGGCCTGAAGCCCAGCCACGGCCGCATCCCCGTCGACCCGCCCGCCGCCGCGCGCGTGATCGGCCCCATGACGCGCACCGTGGCCGATGCCGCGCTGCTGATGCAGGTGGTGACGCGCCCCGACGCGCGCGACTACATGAGCCTGCCGCCGAACGACTTCGCATGGCAGCAACTCGAGCGCAACGTGAAGGGCCTGCGCATCGGCCTGTGGACCGAAACCACAGGCGACTGGCCCATCGATGCGGAAGTGAAAGAGGCCGTGCTCGCCGCGGCCCGCTTGTTCGAGCAGGCCGGTGCGATCGTCGAGCCGCTGGCCGACTGGACCACGCTGGACATGCGCATGGGCATGGCCCACTTCTTCACGATGCGCTGCCGCGTCGACCTGGCCGCGATGCCGCCGGAACGCGCGAAGCTCGCGGCCGGCTACATCCATCAGGCATCGGAGTTCGCGGCCTCGCTCACGCCCGAAGACACCTTCCGTGCCTTCACGCGCATGCAGGCGCTGCGCGCAGCCACCGTGGCGGCCACGCAGCCCTTCGACTACGTGCTGTCGCCGGTGTCACCGGTGCTGCCGTTCGCGGCGGACGCGATCAACAGCGGCTCGGAAAATCCACTCAAGGATTCG
This sequence comes from Variovorax sp. EBFNA2, assembly GCF_033802765.1. Lineage (NCBI taxonomy): Bacteria > Pseudomonadati > Pseudomonadota > Betaproteobacteria > Burkholderiales > Comamonadaceae > Variovorax > Variovorax sp. EBFNA2. The sequence goes on along the minus strand of NZ_CP138496.1, from coordinate 1,905,456 downwards.
CACTTCACGTCGGTGTTCAACCAGTCGGAACAACCGGCCGCGTCGATCAACTGCGGGCATTCCACGAGCGGCCTGCCGATCGGCCTGCAGATCGCGGGGCGCCGCTTCGACGACCTGGGCGTGCTGCAGATGGCGCGCTTCTACGAATCGGTGCGTCCGGCGCAGGCGCGCTGGCCTGAACCGGCCTGAGCCCGGCGAATCAGTCCGGCGCGTTCATCACGCGATCGAACTCTTCGTCGGCCGGCACGTTGTCGGCATCGAGTTCGCTGGCATCGGTGAGGTCGATGCCGGTTTCGTCCGACAGGTCGTCGGACGCATCGGCTTCGAGTTCCTCGAAGTCGTCGGCAGGCGTGTTGTCCTCTTCGTCGTCTTCGGACGACGAGGCGGAGCGCGCGGTGGCATCGGCTTGGGGCGTCATGATCGAATTCCTCGGCAGATGAGTGAACGGCCCTCTATGGTGCGCCTGTTTTGCTCGTTGCGGGGGATCGAAGGCCTGACGGCGGTGTCGGAAAGTTTCCCGTCACGCACCGCCCTGCCGGCATGGCCGGTCAGTCCTTGTGGACGTGGCCGTGCTCGCCGTGTCCTTCATCGTGGCCATGCTCATGGCCATCGTCGCCGTGTGCCAACCGGCTCACGAGCGTGACCAGCAGGATGCCTGCTGCGAGCCACGCGATCTGCGCCGCGGTCTGGCGCGCGGGCAGGCGCTTCTGCAGCTGCGGAATCAGGTCGGCCAGCGCCACGTAGACGAAGCTGCTGCCGGCCAGCACCAGGAAGTACGGCAGCCAGCCATGCAGCTGGTCGACCAGCCACCAGCCCGCGATGCCGCCGAGCATGGTCATCGTGCCCGCGAGCGACACCTTCACCAGCGCGGCGCGCGAATTGGCCGAGCTCTGGCGCAGCACGACGAGGTCGCCGATGTGGTGCGGCACTTCGTGCGCGAGCACGGCCAGCGCGGCCACGAGGCCCAGGCGGATGTCGGCGACGAAGGCCGAGGCGATCAGGATGCCGTCGCCGAAGCAATGCACGCTGTCGCCCGTGAGCACGGCCCAGCTGCCGCCGCCCGTGGGCGATGCGTGGTGGTGGGCGTGGCCGTGCGAATGACCGTGGTCGTGGCCGTGGTGGTCGTGCGCTTCGCCCTTCGCGGGTGCGACATCGCCGTGGTGGTGCTCATGCCCGTGGTGCCACAACTCGGCCTTGTCGAGCAGGAAGAAGAACACCAGCCCGAACAGCAGCACCGCGAACAGCAGCGCGGGCTCGATGCGGCTTTCGAAGGCCTCGGGCAGCAGGTGCATGAAGGCCGTGGCCAGCAGCGCGCCGGCCGCCAGGCTCAGCAGGTGCTGCGGGTTCACGCCGCCGCCGCCGCTGCGCACGCCCACGCGCAGCAGCAAGGCCGCGAGCCAGACGCTTCCGATGCCGGCGACCAGGGTCGCCACGAGAATTACTATCAAATTCATAGCTGCTTGCGCAAAAGTGGCCGCCGTTACGGCCGTGTTCCGTTCATTAAAAGAGAAAGGCCGTCACTTCGGACGGCCTTCGGCGGAGGGTGGCTACGGGGCGCCGTCTTCAGTCAGGCGACACCATTGGCTTTGAACCAGGCCGTGGCACGCTGCCAGCCGTCGTCCGCGGCGCTCTTGACGTAGCTGGGACGGTAGTCGGCGTGGAACGCGTGGCCTGCTTCGGGGTACACGACGAAGCTCGATGCCTTGGCCGCCGGGGTTCCAGTGGCCAGAGCAGCTTTCATCTTATCAACCGTGTCAAGGGGGATGCCCTGGTCTTTTCCGCCGTACAGGCCGAGCACCGGCGCCTGTAGGCTGGCGGCGATGTCGATGGGGTGTTTCGGCTGCAGTTCGCTGGCCTGCCCGACCAGCCGGCCGTACCAGGCCACGCCGGCCTTGACCTTGCCCGTGGCCGCATACAGCCACACGATGCGCCCGCCCCAGCAGAAGCCGGTGATGCCGGCCTTGCTCGTGTCGCCGCCGTTGGCCTTGGCATAGGCCAACGCGCCGTCGAGGTCGGCCATGACCTGCGCGTCGGGCACCTTGCTGACGATGTCGGCCTGCAGTTTGGGAATGTCGGTGTAGCTGCGCGGGTCGCCCTGGCGCGCATACAGCTCGGGGGCAATGGCCAGGTAGCCGAGCTTGGCGAAGCGGCGGCAGGTGTCGGCGATGTACTCGTGCACGCCGAAGATTTCCTGGATCACCAGCACCACCGGCAGCCCGGTCTTTCCTGCGGGCGCGGCGGCGTAGGCCGGCACCTCGAAGCCGTTGACGGTGTACTTGATGGGGCCGGCCTTCAGGCCGTCGGCCGGGGTCGAGATGGCCGTCTGCGCAGCCACCGGCAGCACGGCGGCGGCGTAGCCGACACCGAGGGCGGCCTTGAGCGCAGTGCGGCGCGTGGCCCCCTGCTCGGTGCTGTCGCCGGGGCGCAGCGAATCGAATTCGGAACGGTTGTCGTCGAAGGAGGTCATGCAAAGGCTCCGGTTGAATCGTCTGACAAGGGGGTGAGCGCGTTGAAAAAACGCACGCCGCAATGTAGGCGAAATCGGGCCGGGCCGTGTGACGGGGCGGTAAATCAGCCGGGCAGTTGCTGTGTGCCGTAGGCCCGCCGTGCCAGCGCCTCGGCCAGCACCTGGGCCGGGTCGACGAGCCGCAGCCCCGCCACCGCGGCCGAGCCCTGCAGGCCCAGCGGCACCTCGGTGCAGCCCATGATGATCGTGACCGGGCCGTGCCGTTCGGCCAGCCGCAGCGCGACCTCGGAGAAGCAGCGCTCGGCCAGCGGCAGGTTGCCGGCTTTCACGCCGTCGAAGATGCCGCGCATGATCGTCTGGCGCTCGTCGGCCAGCGGCACGTGGCAGCCCAGGCCGGCCTCGGCCAGCGCCTCTTCATACAGCCGCACGCGGTAGGTGCCTTCGGTGGCCATCAGCGCCACCTCGGTTGCGCCTTGCGACGCCAGTTGCCGTGCGGTTTCGCGCGCCATGTGCAGCAGCTCGACCTGCGGAAAGCGTTCCTGCAGGCTCGCATGCCAGGCATGCGCGGTGTTGCAGGCGATGGCCACGGCGCGGCTGCCCAGCGCGGCCAGCCGGCCCAGCGCCTGCAGCATCGGTTCGAGCGGCTGGTGCGCGCCCTGCTCGCCCGAGGCCAGCGCGCCGGTGCGGTCGGGCACCGGCACCTGCGCCAGCCAGTGTTCGGGAAAGGACTGGTCGCGCACCGGCTCGCCGCGCGCACGCATCTGCTGCGCGCAGGCCTGCACGAAGAGCCGGACGAAGTCGGCGCCCGCCGCGGGGCCCATGCCCCCGAGGATGCCGACGACCTGTGTGGCTGCGACCATGTCTTTTCCTTCTTCCCTCGATCAGGTCGCGGGCTTGTCGCTGAAGGCCTTGAGGTTCTCTTTGAGCTGGTCGCTCATCGGCAGGTTCAGCGGCACGTTCTTCGGCGGAATCGGCTGCATGAACCACTTGGTGTAGAGCTTCTCGAACTCGCCGCTCTTCATCATCGCGATGAAGGTGTCGTCCACCAGCTTCTTGAAGGCCGGGTCGTCCTTGGGCAGCATGCAGGCGTAGGGCTCGACCTGCAGCGACTCGCCCACCACTTCGTAGTCGGCCGGGTTCTTCGAATTGGCGATGAGGCCGAACAGCAGGATGTCGTCCATGGCGAAGGCCACGGCGCGGTCGTTCTCGACCAGCAGGAACGCGTCGGCGTGGTCCTTGCCGAGCACGATGTCCATGCCCAGGTTCTTCTCGGCGTTGTACTTGCGCATGACCAGCGCGTTGGTGGTGCCGGTGGTGCTGGCCACGGTCTTCTTCGCGAGGTCGGCGTAGTCCTTGACCTTCGAAGACTTCTTCGTCAGCAGGCGCGTGCCCGTGTAGAAGTGGTTGACCGCAAAGGCCACGTCCTTGCCGCGCGCGGTGTTGTTGGTGGTGGAGCCGCACTCCAGGTCGACGGTGCCGTTGGTGATCAGCGGGATGCGGTTCTGCGAGGTGACCGCCATCAGCGAGACCTGCAGGTTGGGCTTGTTCAACTTCTTCTTCACCGCCTCGACCACGGCGTTGGAGAGTTCCACCGAAAACCCGATCGGCTTGCTCGGGCCGTCCAGGTAGCTGAAGGGCACCGACGACTCGCGGTACGCGAGCGTGATCTTGCCGGACTCGGCGATCTTGGCGAGCGTGTCGGCCGCCTGCGCGGCGGGTGCGGTGAACAGGACCGCGGCAGCCAGGGACGCCATCAAAACGGAGAGTTTCATTCGAGCCTTCATTCGGTTGGATTGAACAGACAACCAGTGTAAGAAGGAGTGACACATCGGGACAATTCCAATTAACCCCGGGGTCATGCCCAAAGGTTATGGGCTGGGTTCTTTTGGCATTTCCGGGCGGCGCGGGGCGCCTCTACAGTCGCACGCTGTCTCTTCTGTTCCCTTTCTTCTTCACTTCCGGAAAGTTGCCCCCATGCATGTGTGCGTGCTCGGCGCCGGCATCGTGGGCCTGGCGACCGCCTGGCAACTCGAGCGCCAGGGCCACCAGGTCACGGTGATCGATCGCGCGGCGCCCGGCGCGGGCGCCAGCGGCGGCAACGGCGCGCAGCTCAGCTACTCGTACGTGCAGCCGCTGGCCGATCCGTCGATCTGGACGCAGCTGCCCAAGCTGCTGTTCTCCCCCACCTCGCCGCTGAAGCTGCGCCCGCAGCTCGACCCGCTGCAATGGCGCTGGGGCCTGGCCTTCCTGGCCGCGTGCAACGCCGCGACCTCGCGCGACACCACCGCGCAGCTGCTGGCACTGGCGGCCGCGAGCCGCACGGGCTTCGAGGCCATGCAGGCCGACATCGCGCCCGACTGCGACTTCTCCGCCACCGGCAAGCTGGTGCTCTATGCGAGCGCGGCCTCGCTCGAAGGGGCGAGCGCACAGGTCGCGCTGCAGCGCACGCTGGGCAGCGAACAACGCATCGTCACGCCCGACGAGTGCGTGGCCATCGAGCCCGCGCTCGCGGACTACCGCGGCCAGATGGCGGGCGCGGTCCACACGCCGAGCGAGTGCGCGGCCGACTGCCTCAAGGTGTGTGCCGAGCTGATGCGCGCACTGAGCGCGCGCGGCGTGCGCTTCATGCTCGGCGCCGACGTGCACGGCTTCGCACGCAGCGAAGGTCGCGAGGGTCGTGTCGCGGCCGTGCAGACGAGCGAAGGCGACATCGAAGCCGATGCCTTCGTGATGGCGCTCGGCTCGGCCTCGCACAAGCTCGGTCGCACGCTCGGCGCCTACCTGCCGGTGTACCCGCTCAAGGGCTACAGCATCACGGTCGACGCCGACTCCGCGCCCGGCGCGGCGCCGCGCGTGAACGTGACCGACAGCGCGCGCAAGGTCGTCTTCGCGCGCATCGGCTCGCGCCTGCGGGTGGCCGGCATGGCCGAGCTCGTGGGGCACGACGCGAGCATTCCGGCCACGCGCATCGAGACGCTGGCCGACGCCACGCGCGCCGTGTTTCCGCGCGCGAGCCGGCTGGCCGAACTGCACCCCTGGACCGGCATGCGTCCGGCCACGCCGAAGGGCCTGCCGATCATCGGGCGGCTGCCGCATGCGCCGTCGAACATGCTGTTCAACACCGGCCACGGCGCGCTGGGTTTCACGCTGGCCTTCGGCTCGGCGCAGCGGATCGCGCAGGCGCTGGACGCGGCCCCGTCGCGCGCCTGAGCTCGCGGCCCAGCCGCCGCCATCCGATCACCACGCCGGTCAGACTCAGCAGCGCACCGCCCGCGCTCAGCGCGACCAGCAGCAGGTCCCACAGCGGACGGCGTTCGAGCAGCGGCAGCCAGTCCCAGCTGTGCAGCATGGCGAACAGCCAGCGGCTCCAACGACGCGTGCTGTCGCTGCGGCCGAGCACGGCGCCGGTCTGCGGATCGACGTGAACCCAGGTGGCGTGCGCGTCGGCGAACACCACGCGCCAGACGGGCAGCGGCTTCTCGCTGCCGCCGGTCATGGTGTGCGCGTCGCGCGTGTAGTAGTGGCTGTCGTAGGCGGTGAGCACGTCGATGCGCGCGACCGGGTCGGGCAGCAGCTGCGCGACGGCAGTGCGCAGCGCCTCCGGGTCGATCTGCTGCGGCTGCGCGCTGGCCGCGTCGCGCACCAGCGGCCGGCCGCTGGCGGTGCTGGCCAGCACCAGCGTCTGCCCTGCCGCGCGCACCCAGCGCAGTTCGCGGATGTCGCCACGCGTTGACGCCAGCAACGCAGCAGGCGCCGCATCGCCTGCGTCTACAACAAGCGGCCCGCCCTGCATCGCCGCCATGCGCAACGCCGGCGCGCCGCTGTCGAACACACGCCAGGGGTTCATGGACATCAGCCCGCTGAAGATCCACGTCAGCGTGACGAGCGCGAACAGCAGCCCGCTGATGTGGTGCCAGCGCATCATCGCGCCCTGGTACGGCGAATGCGAGCCGCTCTTGTAGGTGCGCAGGAAGCGCCAGCGCATCACGCCCACCACCGTGCCCGTGAGCGTGACGGCGATGCCGACGATCGACAGCCAGTTGACGATGTCGGCCCAGTAGCGGTCCAGGCCCGTGCCGCGCAGCGGGTAGAGCCAGTGGATCCATGCGCCGGCGTAGTTCCACAGCCGCTCGGCACGTGGCGCGTCGCGCACGACCTCGCCGGTCTGGCCCGAGATGTACAGCCGCGTGGCCTGCGCATCGGCCAGGTCGACCACGTGCAGCGGGCGGTGCGCGTCGAGCCCGCGCGAATGGGTGAAGGCGTCTTCATCGATGGCGCCCCGGTACCTGAGCAACACGCCCTCGCCCCCGTAGGTCTGCGCGCTCACCAGCGCACGGGCGCGATCGACCTCGCGCAACACCGCGCCGGTCTGCGCATCGACGACGACCACGCCGCGCCCCGGTGGCGACCGGCGCGCGCCGGGCTCTGCTGCGCGCGCCGGCACCGCCAGGTACACCGGCCGCCCGCCGCTGGCCACGGCGAGCCGCAGGTCCTGCAACGGCCCCGCAATGCCGGCCGCGTCGAGCGCCTGCCGCGGCCCCAGCAAGGGCGCCTCCGCATCGAGCGGCGGCAGGTGCTGCAGGCGCTCGGCCTCGGTGAGCTTGGGGTAGCCCACGTACATCATCACCACGCCCGAGATGAACCACATCGCGAAGAAGGCGCAGACGACCACGCCGAGCCAGCGGTGGATCAGGAACAACCAGCGTTTGGCGTGCATGTCAGAAGCTCACGCGCAGCGAGACGTCGGCCGTGCGCGGCGCGCCGAGGTAGGCAAAGCCGGCGCCGACGTTCGCTGCATACACACGGTCGGTCGCGTTGCGGATGCGGCCCACCAGCGTGACGGTGCGGTTCACCTGCCAGCTGAGCCCGAGGTCGAGCAGCGTGTAGCCGGGCCAGTGCATGGTGTTGGCCGCATCGGCATACACCTTGCCCACATGCCGCAGTCCCGCCGTGGCCTGCAGGCGCGGCGTGAAGGCATACGACACCCAAAGGTTCGCAACGATCGCCGGCGTGTTGGTCGGCGTGCGGCCCGCGAGCGACACACCGCCCTGGCGGAACTGCTCGTAGCGCGCATCGACATGCGTGAGGTTGCCCTGCAGCGACCACTGCGGCGTGGGCTGCAGCCCGAGCGCCAGCTCCACGCCCTTCGACGACTGCTCGCCGACGAGCACCGTGAGCGTGCTGTTGGCCGGGTCCTGCGTCGCGATGTTGGTGCGGCGGATGCTGTAGGCCGCGAGCGTGGCCGTGCCCTTGCCCTGCCAGAAGTCGAGCTTGGTGCCGACCTCGACCTGCCGGCCGATGGTGAGTTCGCTGTTGTTGCGCACGTCGGCGAACGAGGCGGTCGAGAGCACGCCCGACGGCGGGTCGGCCGCCGTCGCGTATTGCGCGTACAGGTTCGCGCCGGGCGCGAAGTCCCACACCAGGCCGATGCGGCCGGTCGTGGGTTGGTAGCCGCGATGGAAGGTGGCCGGGTTCGCCGCGTCCACGGTGCGGCGATTGGCCAGGTCGAGGTCGATGCGCTCGTGGCGCAGCGCCGTCACGAGGTGCAGCGATGGCTGCAGCGCGGTGCGGTTTTCCAGGTACAGCGCGGTGGTCCGCACCTTGTTGTCGCGATCGGGGCGGAAACCCGGCGTCATGCCCGGCACATCGAAGAAGCGCTCGGTGGCAAAGACATACGGGTTCACCGTGCTCACGGTGCCTGGCAGGCTGTTGGGAAAGCGCGTCTGCCGGTTCACGCTGAAGTCCAGCCCGAAGGACCAGTCGCTCTTCAGCCCGCCGAGCTGCCCCTTGTAGATGCCCTCGATGCGGTTGCCCCACACGTCCTGGTCGTGCCGCTGCAGCAAGGCGCCCGAGCGGATGACCGCCGTGTTGCGCGCGTTGTAGCGGTAGTTCTCGACGTTGCGGTAGTCGCGCAGCGCGTCGTAGGCATAGAAGGTGTTTCGGAACTGCAGCGCGTCGCTGGCCTGCCATTCGGTGACCGAGCGCAGCCACTGCACGCGCTGCGCGTAGAGGCCGTCGGCGCTGTTGTAGTTCTTGAAGCGCGTGCCGCGGTCGATGCGCATCTCGCCGCCCGCGGGGTTCAGCACCGGTGTGCCCCAGTAGGGCCGCGTCACGTCTTCGTCCTGGTATTCGTAGGCCAGCGTGTGCTTCAGGCCGCCACCGAAGTCCGACAGCAGCGAAGCCGCGAGCTGCGTCGACTGGTTCTTCGTGCCGTCGGTCCAGCCGTTGGCGTCGCGGTGGTTCACGTCGATGCGCGCGTAGTGGCTGCCCGCGCCGCCGTCGCCGGCGATGCGGCGGTTGAGGCCGAAGGAGGCTTCCTTCAGATGCTGCGTGCCCAGGCGCAGCTGCGCTTCGGCGAAGTCGCTGCGCTCGGGCGCCTTGGTGATGTAGTTGATCGAGCCGCCCAGCGCGCCCGAACCGAACAGGAAACTCGAGGGCCCGCCGATGGCTTCGACGCGGTCGTAGATCCAGCTGTCGACCGGCCGGGCCGCAATCGAATACTGCAGGTTGATGCCGTTGAACAGCTGCGCAATCGACCCGCTGCCGAAGCCCCGGTAGCTCACGCCGACGTTGCCGGGCGCATCGTGCGCGGTCACGCCGGGCACGGCACGCAGCGCCTCCTGCGTGTTCTGCGCGCCGCGCGCGTCGAGCACTGCGCGGTTCACCACCGTGACGGAAGCCGGCGTCTCGCGCGGCGTGAGGCCCAGGCGGCTCGCGGTGTCGGTGGGCGTGTCGAGGTCGAGCCGGCCGTTGGGGCGCGGGGCGTCGTCGGCCACCTCGATCAGGGGCAGCGAGGACACGGCGGTCTGGGCTTGAACGGGCCAATGGGCGGCGCCGAACAAGGCAAGCAGCCCCAGGGCGGGGGCACGGGAAAGGGTAGGCATGGCATCTCTCTTGCGGCGGCGCTGGCGCAAAAAAAGGCGCACAGCGCCGGCCGCACAACGACCGGGAACGCACCGCGCGGCCCGTTCAGGCGGCGTCAGGTGCAGGAACGACGAAGCTCAGGAGAGATGCGGGGGCGGCGCTCGCGCCGGCGGCGGCGAGGCCGTGGCTGCCGCGAGGCGGGCAGCGGGAATCGATTGCAGCGCGCGGCCCAGCGGCAGCGGCGTGGGCAGCGTCACCTGCACGGTGGCCGGCGGCGGTCCGGAGACCATGCACAGCGGACAGTCCATGGCCGCCATGCCGACTTCGGTCGCGCCGTCGTCGCCCTGCACGATGAGCTTGACGGTGCCCGCAGCGGAACACACCAGTTCCATCGCCTGCGGGTTCACGAGCGGCGATGCGCCCGCGACCAAGAGCGACGCCATGAACCACGCCAGCACCAGGCGGTGCATTGCGAAGAAGGTTCGAAGGGCGTGCATGGGCGCGAATTATGGCGCGAGGCGAATGCCCCGCATCTTTTCTCAGGCGGTCTGTTCGATGGCTTCGCGCATGCAGCGCGTGATGCCGCGCACTGCCACCGAATCGGGCCGGCCCGCGAAGCGCAGCGCGCGCACCGGCACCGGAATGTGCGGCTCCAGCGTCAGCACGTCGACCTTGGCGCGGTCGGCCGAGCGCGCCGTGCAGCCGTCGACCAGCGCGACGCCGAGTCCGTGGTGCGCCATGGCCAGCGCCGCGTGGTAGGTCTGCACCGTGACCACGGCCTGCTGGAAACCCACGCCGGCCTGCCGGCAGGCCTGGCTCAGGCTGGTGCCGACCGGGTCGCGGCCGTCGAGGCCGATCACGGGGCGGTCGATGAGGTCGTGCAGCGCCACCGAGCCGTTGCGCACCAGCGCGCGCGGCAGCATACCCTTGGGCGCGACGCACACCATGCGGCTGTCGGCCAGCGTCTCCTGCGTGAGCGAGGGATGCACCGCGGGGCTGAACGCAAAGCCCACGTCGGCCTCTTGCAAGAGCAGCGCCGACATGATCTGCGGCGAGTGCAGCGACTCGACGGTGATCGCATAGCCCGGGTGCATTTCGCGAAAAGCCTTGAGCGCGCGCGGCAGGATTTCGTAGCTCAGCGCGAGCACGCTGAGGATGCGCAGCTCGCCGGTGTCGTTGCCTGCGCGCAGGTTGGCCGCCAGCCGCTGCACCTCGTCGAGCTGCGCAAACAGCCGCTCGATGTGCGGGTACAGCGTGAGCGCCTCGGTGGTCGGCGTGAGCCGCCCCTTGGTGCGCTGGAACAGCGGAAAGCCCAGCTGCAGTTCGGCATGCTGCAGCGTGCGGCTCACGGCCGGCTGCGTGATGTTGATGAGCCGCGCGGCCGCGCTCACGCTGCCCGCGAGCATGATCGCGTTGAAGACCTCGATGTGGCGCAGCCGCATGGCCGACAGTCGTCGGGGGCGGTCAGCGAACGGTGGTCTTGCCGGTGGCGATGTCCATCACCATGCGCACGCCCAGATAGAGGCGCGGCTCGATCGAATCGATCAGCACGTACTCCGCGTCGGCCGAGTGCGCGCCGAAGCCTTGCAAACCGAAGCGTTCGATGACCGGCGCCTTGGTCTTGAGCGAGGCGAACGCCGCATCGGTGCCGCCACCGGCCGCCTTGTCGTCGGCGCCCAGCGGACGGCCCAGCTCGTCCTTGTAGATGGCCTGTGCATGCTTGGCGAGCGCGCGCGACGCGTCGGTGGCCTCGAGCGGCGGGCGGCGACGCTCGAACTTCAGCTCGACCTTGGCCTCGGGCACCAGCTGCTTCTTCACGCGCTCATTCACCTGCTGCTCGATGCGGTCGTAGTCGGCCACCTTGAGCACGCGCACATCGGCGCCCGCCGTGGCGCTGGCCGGGATCACGTTGCGGTTGGAACCCGACTTCGAGATCGTCCAGTTCATCTTCAGGCCCGTGGCCGGGTCGGACAGGTCGCGCATCTGCAAGATTTGATGCGACAGCTCGTACAGCGCGTTCACGCCCAGCTCGGGCGCCGAGCCGGCGTGCGAGGCCTTGCCCGACACGTTCAGCGTGACCGAGGCAATGCCTGCAGTGGCCAGCGAGAGCTTGTCGTCCTTGATGGATGCGCCTTCGAACGACAGCACGGCGTCGTGCTCGCCGCCCAGCCGGGTGAGCAGCGCGCGCGAACCCGGCGAGCTGATTTCTTCGTCGCCGTTGATCAGCACGGTGAGCGTGCCGTAGTCCTTGAACTTCAGCGTCTGCAGCATCGACACGAGGTGCGTGATGACGGCCACGCCCTGCTTGTCGTCCGAAATGCCCAGGCCGTAGGCCTTGTCGCCGTCGATGCGGAACGGCTGCTTGTTGAGCATGCCCACGGTGTAGACCGTGTCCATGTGCGCAATGAGCATGATCTTCTTCGTGCCCGTGCCCTTGAAGGTGGCGCGCACCACGCGGCCGATCTTCTCGGGCGTGTCTTCCATGCGGTAGGCGTCGGCGCTCGGGTCGATGAGCTCGACCTCGCCGCCCAGCGCCTTGAGCTTGGCGGCGATGAGGTCGGAGATCTTTTCCAGGCCTTCGAGGTCGCGGCTGCCCGACTCGATGGAGACCAGCTCCTTCAGCGTCTCGAGCAGCGCGGGCTTTTCCTTGGCGGCGAGCGCGGCGATGCGGGCATCGGGCGCGGCAAAGGCGCTGCCGAGGAAGGCCGCGCAGACGGCGGCGAGCAGGAAGGTGCGGGGCTGGAGTTTCATGAGCGTGCTTCTTGTTTCTGTCGTTTGTCTCGGGGGTCGTGCGAACGTGGATCGATGCGGATCAGTGGGCCTTGTCCCAGTTGGGACCGACGCCGATCTCGGCGAGCAGCGGCACCTTGAGCGCCGCCACGCCGGCCATCAGGCGCGGGATTTCGGTGCGCACCCATTCGACCTCGGCCTCGGGCACTTCGAACACCAGTTCGTCGTGCACCTGCATGATCATCCGGGTGGCGCGCTTTTCTTCGTCAAGCACGTTCTGTACCTTGACCATGCTCAGCTTGATGAGGTCGGCCGCCGTGCCCTGCATCGGCGCGTTGATGGCTTGGCGCTCGGCCGCCTTCTTACGCGGGCCGTTGCCGCCGTTGATCTCGCTCAGGTAAAGGCGTCGGCCGAATGCGGTCTCAACGTAGCCGTGCTCCCGCGCAAACTCCACGGTCTCATCCATGTACACCTTCACGCCCGGGTAGCGTGCAAAGTAACGTTCGATGTACGAGGCCGCGGCCTTGGTCTCGATGCCCAGGTTCTTCGCCAGCCCGAAGCTGCTCATGCCGTAGATGAGGCCGAAATTGATCACCTTGGCATAGCGGCGCTGCTCGCTCGACACCTGGTCGGGCGTGGTGCCGAACACCTCGGCCGCCGTGGCGCGGTGCACGTCGACGCCGTCGGTGAAGGCGCGCAGCAGCGACTCGTCGCCGCTGATGTGAGCCATGATGCGCAGCTCGATCTGCGAGTAGTCGGCGCTGGCAATCACGCGGCCGGCCGGTGCCACGAAGGCCTCGCGCACGCGGCGGCCTTCGGGCGTGCGGATCGGGATGTTCTGCAGGTTGGGGTCGTTGCTGCTCAGGCGGCCCGTGACGGCCACGGCCTGCGCGTAGTGCGTGTGCACGCGGCCGGTGCGCGGGTTGGCCAGCTGGCCGAGCTTGTCGGTGTAGGTGCCCTTGAGCTTGGACAGGCCGCGGTGCTCGAGGATCTTGGCGGGCAGCGGATAGTCTTCGGCCAGCTTCTCAAGCACTTCTTCGTCGGTGCTGGGTGCGCCGCTCGGCGTCTTCTTGACCACGGGCAGGCCCAGCTTGGTGAAGAAGATCTCGCCGATCTGCTTGGGCGAACCGAGGTTGAAGGGCTGGCCCGCGATCTCGTAGGCCTCCGACTCCAGCGCCATGATGCGCGTGCCCAGGTCGTGGCTCTGCGCGGCCAGCGTGGGGGCGTCGATCAGCACGCCGTTGCGTTCGATGCGGTAGAGCGCCTCGCTCGAATCCATTTCGAGCTGGTAGATGAAGCCCAGCTTTTCTTCCTTCTGCAGCTGGGGCCACAGGGTGCGGTGCACGTCGAGCGTCTGGTCGCTGTCCTCGCACGAATATTCGGCGGCCTTGGCGATGTCGACCTGGCTGAACGAGATCTGGTGTGCGCCCTTGCCGCACAGGTCTTCGTACGAAATGCCGCTGCGCCCCAGATGGCGCTCGGCCAGCGACGACAGGCCGTGCGGCCGGTGCACCTCGAGCACGTAGCTCTGCAGCATGGTGTCGTGCGCGTAGCCCTGCACCTCGATGCCGTGGTTGGCGAACACGTGGCGGTCGTACTTGATGTGCTGGCCGAGCTTCTTCTTGTCGGCGTTCTCGAGCCAGGGCTTGAGCCTGGCGAGCACCTCGTCGATCGGCAGCTGCGCGGGCGCGTCGGGGTAGTTGTGCGTGAGCGGAATGTAGGCGGCCTCGCCGGGTGTGACGCTGAAGCTGATGCCCACGATCTGCGCGACCATCTCGTCGAGCGAGGTGGTTTCGGTGTCGATGGCCGTGAGTTCGGCGGCCTCGATCTTCGCGAGCCAGGCGTCGAACTGCGCCCACTCCATGATCGTGTCGTACTTCAGGTTGCTCGCGGGCGCGGCGGCTTCGAGCGCGCCCAGTTCGGTGCTCTCGTCGAACAGCCCGCCCTGGTCGGCGCTCGCTGCGCCACCGCGGGCCTTCTGCTTCTTGAGGTTTTCCTCGATCAGCTCGGGCGGCACTTCCTGCGCTTCGAGCGACTTGACGAGGCTCTTGAAACCGAACTTCTCGTAGAAGGGCTTCAGCCCGGCCGTCTGCGGCGCACCGACGGGCAGGCCTTCGAGCGACGGCAGGCCGACCACGTGACCGTCGAGGTCGCAGTCGGTGCGGATGGTGACGAGGCGCCGGCTCAGCGGCAGCTTGTCGAGCGCCTGGCGCAGGTTCTCGCCGGCGGCACCCTTCACTTCGGCGGCGCGTTCGATCAGCGCATCGAGCGAGCCGTATTCGAGCAGCCATTTGGCCGCTGTCTTGGGGCCGACCTTGGGCACGCCGGGCACGTTGTCGACCGTGTCGCCGATGAGCGTCTGGTAGTCGACCATGAGGCTGGGCGGCACGCCGAACTCGGCCGTCACGCCGGCGATGTCGCGCTTCTTGCCGTTCATCGTGTCGATGATGGTGATGTGCTCGTCGACCAGCTGGCTCAGGTCCTTGTCGCCGCTGGACACGATCACCTCGACGCCCTGCGCGGCCGCCACCTTGGCGAGTGTGCCGATCACGTCGTCGGCCTCGACGTCGGGCACCGTGAGCACGGGCCAGCCCATCAACTTCACCACTTCGTGGATGGGGTCGATCTGGCTGCGCAGGTCGTCGGGCATCGGCGAGCGGTTGGCCTTGTACTCGGGGTACCAGTCGTCGCGGAAGGTCTTGCCGGGGGCGTCGAAGATGCAGGCCGCGTAGTCGGCGCGCACCTCGCGGCGCAACGCGGTCATCATGTTGATCATTCCGCGAATGGCGCCGGTGGCGGGGCTCTTCGGGTCGCCGGGCACGGCGCGCAGATCGGGCATCGCATGGAAGGCCCGGTACAGGTAGCTCGAGCCATCGACGAGCAGCAGCGTTTTCTTGTCGGTCATCGGGGCATTTTGCCGTGCCCGGACCGGCGTCCGGAACGACACCAGGGTCGGCTGGCCGCCGACACGCCGCCAGCGGGTGCACGCCTACAATCTGCGCATGCCTAGCTCCCCACTCCTGGTCGCCCGCCGCATCCTGCTGGCGCTGGCTTTCGCCACCCCCTTTGCCGCGCTTGCGCAGGCGCCGGCCGCGCCCGCCGCCCAGCCGGCACCGGCGGAACCGCTACAAAATCAGGAGCAGGCCGACGGCCGGCGCAACCAGAAGGTCGAGCACATCCACACGGAAGACAGCGGCGCCTCGGTCGACGAGGTGCGCTATGGCGGCCGCACGCAGAGCATCAACGTCAAGCCCAAATCGAACATGCCCGGTTACGAAGTGCTGCCCAACGACGGCGGCAGCGCCCGCCCCGGCACGACCGGCGACGCGAACAGCGGCGGCAACGGCCCGCGTGTCTGGAACGTGCTGAAGTTCTGACCGTGACGTCGTCGTTCTCCTTCCCGCCCTCCCTCTTTTCTCCCGCAGCCGCCGTCCGGCGCTGAACATCGCCATGGCAGTTTTTACCGAAGTCCAGTTCGGCGAGGCAGACGCGCTCGTCCAGCGTCTTGGCATGGGCGCCCTGCGCGAACTGCGCGGCATCGAGGGCGGCATCGAGAACACCAACTACTTCGCCACCACCGAATCGGGCGAGTTCGTGCTGACGCTGTTCGAGCGCCTGAGCGCCGAGCAACTGCCGTACTACCTGTGCCTGATGAAGCACCTGGCCGGTGCCGGCCTGCCGGTGCCTGCGCCCGTGGCCGACCCGGCCGTGGCACCGCCGACCGGCCATGCGCTGTCGATTCCCGCGCAGGCGCCCTGCGAGCTGCTGCACCGCGTGGCCGGCAAGCCTGCGGCGCTGGTGCAGAAACTCTCGGGCCGCAGCGAGCTGGCCCCCACGGCCGCCCACTGCGCCGAACTGGGCGCCATGCTGGCCCGCATGCACCTGGCCGGGCGCGACTACCCGCGCATCCAGCCCAACCTGCGCGGCCTGCCCTGGTGGAACGAGACCGCCCCGGTGGTGCTGCCCCACATGGACGAGGCGCAGTCGGCGCTGCTGCGCGCCGAACTGGCCTACCAGAACCATGTCGCCGAATCGTCGGCCTATGCGGCGCTGCCACGCGGTCCGGTGCATGCCGACATGTTCCGCGACAACGTGATGTTCGCGACCGACGGCGCGCCCGACGCGCCGCCGCGCCTCACCGGCGTGTTCGACTTCTACTTCGCCGGCACCGACACCTGGCTGTTCGACCTGGCCGTGTGCCTGAACGACTGGGCCATCGACCTGGCCAGCGGCCGGCATGACGCCGCCCGCGCCGACGCCCTGCTCGCCGCCTACGAAGGCGTGCGCGCGCTGAACGCCTCCGAGCGCGCCCTGCTGCCCGCGATGCTGCGCGCCGCCGCGCTGCGCTTCTGGATCTCGCGCCTGTGGGACTTCCACCTGCCGCGCGAAGCCAGCATGCTCAAGCCCCACGACCCGACGCACTTCGAGCGCGTGCTGCGCGAGCGCGCCACCCACCCGCACGCCATCGCCCACGTCCTAGAGCCGTTGATGGCCGCCTGACCCTACCCAATGAAACTCAACCTCGTGCCGGCGCGCACCGGCTTCGTCTGGGTCCGCCTCGGACTCAAGACCTTCTGGCGCCAGCCGCTGGCCTTCATCTCGCTGTTCTTCCTGCTGATGGCGATGATCTCGACGGCGTCGATGCTGCCGGTGCTCGGCAGCGTGCTCGCGCCGATCCTGCTGCCCTTCCTGACGCTCGGCCTGATGGTCGCGAGTTCGGTGGCCGCGAACGACAACGCCGACGGCCTGGGCAACGCGGGCGACCTGCAACGTCCCACGGGCTCGGCGATGTTCATCGCCGTGTTCGACGCCATGCGCACCGAATGGCGCTCGCTGGTGGTGCTGGGCGTGATCTCGGCCGTGTACTTCGTGCTGGCTGTCACGCTGACGGCGCTCATCGACGGCGGCCAGCTCATGCGCGCCTACCTGTTCGACGAAACGGTGACGCCCGAAATCATGAAGAGCAGCGAGTTCCTCACGGCGCGCACGCTGCTGATGTGCCTGAACCTGCCGCTGTCGCTGGCCATGTGGCATGCGCCCGCGCTGGTGCACTGGCACCGCGTGGAGCCGGTGAAGAGCATCTTCTTCAGCATCGTCGCGCTGTTCCGCAACTTCGGCGCCTACGCGCTGTTCGGCCTGGCGTGGTTCGGCGTGTTCATGCTCGCTGGCATCGCCATCGGCCTGCTCGCCACCGTGCTGATCGGCGTCGGCGCCATGGGCTCCGACAGCGCGGCCCTGGCCATCGGCAACATCCTGATGATCGGCACGGCGCTGGTGCTCGCAGCGATGTCGCTGGCTTCGACCTGGTTCACCTTCCGCGACAGCTTCGACGCGAACTGAGCCCGGTCGGGCTGGTCAGTCGGTTGGAGCCCCGTCCTTGCGCAGGCTCGCGAACAGCGACCACGCCATGCCTGCGAGCAACAGCAGGCCCCCACCCAGCGCGCCCCAGAGCCACCACTTGCGCGACGGATCGTGCGGCGCCGCCTCGGGAACGGGAACGGGCGCGAGCGCGGCGGCTGCGACAGCGGCCTCGACCGCCGCCACAGGCAGTGTGACCGAAGCGCCGTCGGCTGCGACGGGCTTGTCCGCTGCATAACCCGGGATCAGCGTGGACAACGCGAGCGGCGCACCCGGCACCGCCCCTTGAACCGTGCCCTTGTCGGTCGCCGCACGCCATGCCAGCGAGAACGGCGCACTGCCCTGCGAAAGAAACACCAGCGTGCGTGGTGTGGCCCCCACGGCAATCGTCGGCGGCGTCGCACCGAGCACGCTCACCGGGCCGGCGGTGCGCAGCCGCAGGCGCGAATACACCGCGCCATCGAGCGCCAGCACCGGCGAACGCGCCTCGCCGCCGGCTTGCGCGAGGCGATACACCACCGTGTCGAGCAGCGGCGCCTCGCCCGGGCCCGTGGGCAGTGCGGTCGTTCGGCGCTGCGAGTGCCGCAACGCGTAGAGCGGATTGCGCGGCACGAACTGCGGCGGCGTCGCCGAAGCCGGCGCGGCATCGACCAGACCCGACACGCCGACCTGCGCCAGCGTATTGATGTCGGCCAGGTCGATGCGCAGGCTCTGCACCGGCAGGCCGCGTGGCAGCAGGTAGTCGCAGTAATCCTCGGCGCAGCGCTCCGGCTTCAGCGCGCCGGACCATTCGATCGGCGCCACCGGTTCGACCTCCTGCACGCCGTCGATCTCCACCTTGGCGAGCGGCGCGCCGTGCTGCGGATCGCTCCAGCGCAGACGCAGGAAGCGCGTGCGCAGGTTGCCCAACTCGACCGCCATGCGCTCGATGGTCTGGCCGCCATGGGTCAGGCGCACCAGTTGCTCGTCGCTTCCCACCGAACGCCATTGCCGCAGGTCGTCGCTGGCCTCCAGCCGGAAGGCGAACAGGCCGCGCGCATCGGGCGCGACCTCGAAGCGCGCCTGCAGCAGGCTGCCCTTGACCTGGCTCACGTCGATGAGCCACTGCGTCGCGTCGTTCGGCTTGGCGATGGTCTTGCTGGCCAGTGCCAGCGAGCCGTCGGGGCGCACGGTGAACGCCAGTGCGGTGTCTCCCGATGCGGCGTTGCCGGGCAGCGCGAAGATCGGCACCGCCTGCGACGCCGTGCGCGGCGCGGCCGCTTCGTTGCGCAGCCAGGCATACGGCACCGCGTGCCCGGCGGCGTTCTGGACCCGCAGGTCGCTGAGGTCGCCATAGGCGGCTCGGCCGTAGATGGCGAGCGGCAAGGTGAGCCGGTGGTACGGCCCGGCGCCCTGCAGCGCGATGGGCGCTGACGTGACCGGCTGCGCCTGTGCAGCGCTCGCTGCGGCCATCAGCGCGACAAGGACCCCATGAATCGAACGACCGCTCATGCCGCACCTCCTTCGGCCGGCGCCGGCTTCGGCTCCGCCTCTTCCTTCTTCGGCGGCACCGGCGCGAAGTACCCGACCAGCAACAGCAGCGCGCCGACCGCAATGAAGGACACGATGCGGAACAGCCCGCCACGGTCCGCCAGTTCGACGAAGAACAGCTTCAGCACCACCACGCCGAGCAGCGCCGCACCCGCCATCCACAAGGTCCGCACCCGGCGCCCGTGGCCGAGCACCATCGCGACCACGCCGCAGATCGCCCAGGTGATCGACAGCGCCGCCTGCGTGAGCCACGAGGCATAGAGCGCGTCGAAGCGCCATGCCACGCCCGCGTAGTGGTGGCAGGTGCGCAGCACCATGCCGGTGAGCAGCGCGAGGCCGATGAGGCCGACCGCGCCCTTGGCGACCATCGGCTGCACGCGCGCGAACGAACCCTGCGGCAGCGCGCGCCACCAGAGCACCAGCGCGAACAGCACGAGCCATTGCGCGAGTTCGAGCGGATTGAGCAGCGGCACATACGGCAGCGGCGCCGCATCGCCGGGGCTCACGGCATTGGTGACCCACACCCAGGCGAGCAGGTACACCGCCACCGGCGTCGCGGCCAACTCCAGGTAGGCGCTGCGGTATTCGTTGAGCGGCCAGCGCTGCAGCAGCACGCGCGAGGGCAGCGCCCACAGCACGAGCGCCGGCACGAGGGCCCAGCCCAGCAATTGCCAGCTCGACCACTCGGCGCCGATGCGGCCGAGCTGCCACTGGCATTCGCGCGCCGCAAACAGCAGGAACAGCCAGAAGCCCGCCACGTGGAACGGCGTGAGCACCGAGGCGTCGAGCCAGCGCTTCTGCGCACGCAGCAGGCGCAGGTGCCACACGAGCGCCAGCGGCCACGCGATCCAGCCGAGCGCGCTCGACGGCACGTAGAACAGCGTCGGGCCGCCCGCGATCCCGTAGGCTGCGATCAGGCCGATGCCGGGCAGCGTGGCCAACGTCGCCCGGCCGAGCTGCGACCAGTCGCGCCGGTGCGCCACGAACGCAGACAGCACGGACGTCACGAGCACCGCCGCCATCGCAACTGCGGGCACGTAGCTCGCCAGCGCATGGAGGTTCAACACCCGGGCGCTTTCGTCCAGCATGCCGACCAGCCACCAGCCCAGGCCCCAGACCACCGGCGCCCACAGCACCGCAGGCAGCGCGCACCACGCGTTGACCCAGCGCTTGCGCGCCGAGCCGACAGCGCCGGTTTCGCGCGGCCGCGCTTCATCGCGCAGCCAGTCGCCGGCCAGCAGCGCCGCGAGACCCAGCACCACCGGCGTCCAGAAGCCGAGATGCCCGAAGGCGGGACGCAACGCGCGCATGTCGCCGCTCGTCTCCGCCAGCACGATGAAGAGGATCGCCGACACCGCGTGCAGCACGCCGGCGAACGCCGCGAGCGGCAGGTGCGCCATGCGC
Source organism: Variovorax sp. EBFNA2 (assembly GCF_033802765.1). Lineage (NCBI taxonomy): Bacteria > Pseudomonadati > Pseudomonadota > Betaproteobacteria > Burkholderiales > Comamonadaceae > Variovorax > Variovorax sp. EBFNA2. The sequence goes on along the minus strand of NZ_CP138496.1, from coordinate 1,885,103 downwards.
AGCGCCACCCACAGCACGACGGTGGCGGTCAGCGGCCACAGCAGCGCGGCCTGGGTGAGGCTGATCTGGAACAGCATCGCCAGGTGCAGCAGGCCCACGCCCGCGATCACGCCCACCACATTGCCGAGCGACCACACGGGCTGCACGCCGCGCGCCAGTGCCGCGCGGTGCGCCTGCAGCATCGACCAGGCCGCACTGCCAAGCACGCTGAGCGCGATGAGGCATGCAGCCGCGGCGCCCTGCCATCCGCTTTCGAGCGCTTGCGTGGCTTCGAGCCCCTCGCCCGCACGGTGCAACGTGGCGATGAAGCCCGCCACCGCCAGTGCCTGCATGCCGAAGCTCACGTACGTGAGCGGCAGCAGCGCGAAGCGCACCGCCACTGCGAAGGTGACCGATGCGAGCACGGCCGTCGCCACCGCGGCCCAGGGCGGCGTGAACCACTGCCACAGCAGCAGCGTGAGTGCGGCCATGCCAAGCCACGGCAAGGCGCTGCCGACGATCGCTTCGAGGCTGTCGCCTTCATCGAGCTTGGCGCGGCGCTGCATGGCCCACATCGCGAAGGCGCTGACAGCGACCAGCAGCGGGCCGATCACCGAACCCTGCAGCAACGGATGCCCTGCGGCCCCGTCGAGCTGCGTGGCTTCGAGCAGCTTCCACACTGCGCCGGCAAACACCAGGAACGAGAAGGCGCGCGCATAGACACGCCCCTGCCGCGCACCCAGCCAGTACATGCCGGCCGCCTCGACCGCCCACGCCGCGCCGGTCCACTGCCCTTCGAGGCCGAGCGGAATGGCGAGCGTGCCGAAGATCACGCCGACGATGGCGTAGGCCTCCGCCAGCAGCGCGAGGCCCTTGGGTTGCGTGGCGAATACCAACCGGCCCATCACGAGGTAGAACGCCGCGAGCGCCATCGCGGAGAAGGCGGCGCCGTATGGCCACGGATGCATCAGCAGGTACTGCATGCCGAACGCGACCATCGGCGTGCCGAACACCAGCGAGCTGTCGACCCGACCGGCGCGGCGCAGGGTGTCGAGCGCGCGCGTCGCGAGCGGTTGCGCGGGCTGCACCGGCGCATCGAACAGCGTGCGGCGTGCAAAGAACAAACCGATCGTGGTGAAGAGCAGGAAGAACACGATGAGGAACGGCTGCACAGTGCCGTACTGGTCGTCGGTGTAGTACTTGTGCGCCCAACCGGCCGCGAGCGTGAAGGTGCCGACGAAGCCGATCAGGTTCAGCACGCGCCAGGCCTTGAACCACGCGATCAGCACGATGCCCACGTCGAGCACCAGCAGGTAGGTGAAGAGGCCCACCGGTTGGTTCGAGCCGGTCGATGCCAGCACCGGCGCCGCGAAGCCTTCGAGCGCGGCGACAATCGCGAGCACGGGCGCGTTCTGCAGCACCGCGAGCGCGGCACTCAGCACCGCCACGCCGAACAGGAAAGCGAAGCCCACGCTGGCCGGCAGCAGGCCGCTGAGCTTCATGGCCGCGAGCGTCGTGAGATAGAAGACGCCGATGCCCGCGCCCTGCAGGATCAGCGCATAGCCCGCGCGCTTGTGGCGCAGCAGCCAGCCCAGCACCAGCAGGCCCGCGCCCACCAGCGCGACGGCCGCATAGCGCAGTTCGATGGGCACGGTCACGCGTTCGGCCGTGTAGCGCAGCAGGAAGGCCAGGCCGAGGAACAGGATCAGCACGCCGAGCTTGACCAGCATGTTGCCGCCGAAGATCAGGTTGGCGATCGGCGCGGGCAGGCGGTCGCGCAGCGGGACCGTTGGGGGTGGCGGCGGCGGTGGCGGGCGGCGGACCAGCGGCGGCACGACGACCGGCGGCGTGGGTGCTGCGACGGGTTTTTCAGCGGCAGGAGCGAGGGGCGCTGCGGCCGCGACCGGGGCTTCCGCAAGGGGCTCCTCGGGAACGGCGACTGGCCGCGGGACTTGCATGGTGGCGATGCGGGGCCGCGCCATCTCCGCGGCGCGTGCGGCGGCCGGCGGGCCCAAGGGCAGCGAAGGCGACGCCACAAGCGGCGTGCTGCCCATGGATGTGGCGAGATCGCCGACCGACGTTGTGACCACCGGCGCAGCAGGCACCTCGCCCGTGCCCAGCGCGAGCCGGCGTTCCAGCTGGCCGACACGCGCCTCGAGTTCGGTCACCCGCTGCTGCAGCTTCAGCACGGCGCCTGCCGGCGCAGACGGCGCACTGGCGACCCGGCCGTCCGACAACGCGCTTTCAGCCTCGGTGCGCTGCGGCTCGTCTTTTTTCTTCTTGCCGAACAGCTTCTGAAACGCGAAAGCGCCGACCAGCGCGAGAAGCAACGCCATGGGCAGCGATTCGAGCATCGCCCCCATGAACAGGCCGGCCATCATGCCTACGAACCACATCCCTGACTCCCCTTGTTTTGGCGAGCCCGGAGTGTACGACTGCTGCAGAAGAAAAGACGCTCTAACGCCCGTCCCGTCTTTGCAGTTAGCTACAACTTTCGTAGCAAATTCAAACCGGCGTGAGTTTCGCCACCGACAGCGCCAGCCACTTCACGCCGTGGCGCGCGAACTTCACCTGCGCCCGTGCGTCGTCGCCCGTGCCTTCGAGCGCGGTCACCGTGCCCTCGCCGAACTTGTTGTGGAACACCTGCATGCCTGAACGCAAACCGTGCGACGGCGCGGTCTTCTGCGGCGGCACGGGCGGGCTGGCGAAGGTGTCCTTGCCGGCGCTGCTGCCACCACCGTAGCGGTTGCCGCCGCCCCCACCGCCACCGTAGCCACCGGCACCGCCGCGCGTGCTGCCGTAGCCGCCGCCATAGCCGAAGGCCGAGGGCGCAAAGCCCTGGTTCTTCGGCGTGAGCCACTTGAGCGCGCTTTCGGGCAGTTCGTCGAAGAAGCGGCTCTTGACGTTGTAGCGGGTCTGGCCGTGCAGCATGCGCGTCTGCGAGTGGCTCAGGTACAGGCGCTTGCGCGCCCGCGTGATCGCAACGTACATGAGGCGGCGCTCTTCCTCGAGGCTCTCGAAATCGCTCATCGAGTTCTCGTGCGGGAACAGGCCCTCTTCCATGCCGGTGATGAACACGCAGTCGAACTCCAGGCCCTTGGCAGCGTGCACGGTCATGAGCTGCACCGCGTCCTGGCCGGCCTGCGCCTGGTTGTCGCCCGACTCGAGCGCCGCATGTGTCAGGAAGGCCGCGAGCGGGCTCAGCGTTTCGCCCGTTTCCGCATCGGGCGCCAGCGGCTCGTCGAGCACGGGGCGAGTCAGGTCGATGCCCTGGCTCGCGAGCGACTGGCGCAACTCGTCGACCGGCAGCGCCACGGCATCGCGGCCGAAACCTTCCTGCGTGACGAAGCTTTCGGCCGCGTTCACGAGTTCGTCCAAGTTTTCGAGGCGGTCAGCGCCTTCGCGGTCGGCCTTGTAGTGTTCGACAAGGCCGCTGTGGTCGAGCACCAGCTCGATGATCTCGCGCAGGCTCACGCCTTGCGTCTGCTCCCGCAGCACGTCGATCTTGGCGACGAAGGCCGTGAGGTTCGAGCCGGCCTTGCCGCCGACGGCGCTCACCGCGTCGTGCAGCGAGCGCCCGGCGGCGCGTGACGCGTCCTGCAGGCTTTCGAGCGTGCGCGCGCCGATGCCGCGCGGCGGAAAGTTGACGACGCGCAGGAAGCTGGTGTCGTCGTCCTTGTTCTCGAGCAGGCGCAGGTAGGCCAGCGCGTGCTTGATTTCGGCGCGCTCGAAGAAGCGCAGCCCGCCGTACACGCGGTATGGCACCGAGGCGTTGAACAGCGCCGTTTCAATCACCCGGCTCTGCGCGTTGCTGCGATAGAGCACGGCCATTTCCTTGCGGTCGAAGCCGTCGCGCGCCAGCTGGCGCATCTCTTCGACCATCCACTGCGCCTCGGCGAGGTCGGTGGGCGATTCGTACACCCGCACCGGTTCGCCCGGGCCCTGCTCGGTGCGCAGGTTCTTGCCCAGGCGCTTCTTGTTGTGGCTGATGAGCTCGTTGGCCGAATCGAGGATGTTGCTGTAGCTGCGGTAGTTCTGCTCCAGGATGATCTGGTGGCGCACATTGAACTCGCGCACGAAGTCGGTCATGTTGCCCACCCGCGCACCGCGGAAGGCGTAGATGCTCTGGTCGTCGTCGCCCACGGCGATCACGCTGTTGTGCTCGCCCGGCGTGAAGTGGCCGCCGGCCGCCGTGTGGCCCGAGAGCATCTTCAGCCATGCGTACTGCAGGCGGTTGGTGTCCTGGAACTCGTCGACCATGATGTGGCGAAAGCGCCGCTGGTAGTGCTCGCGCACCGGGTCGTTGTCGCGCAGCAGCTCGTAGCTGCGCAGCATCAGCTCGCCGAAGTCGACCACGCCTTCGCGCTGGCACTGCTCTTCGTACAGCTGGTAGAGCTCGACCTTCTTGCGGTCGTCGTCGCTGCGCGCTTGCATGTCACCGGGGCGCAGGCCGTCTTCCTTGGCGCCGGCGATGAACCACTGCGTCTGCTTGGCCGGAAAGCGCTCGTCGTCGACGTTGAACTGCTTCATCAGGCGCTTGATGGCCGAGAGCTGGTCTTGCGTGTCGAGGATCTGGAAGGTCGAGGGCAGGTTGGCCAGCTTCCAGTGCGCGCGCAGCAGGCGGTTGCACAAGCCGTGGAAGGTGCCGATCCACATGCCGCGCACGTTGACGGGCAGCATCGAGGTCAGCCGCGTCATCATTTCCTTGGCGGCCTTGTTGGTGAAGGTGACGGCCAGGATGCCGCCGGCGGACACCTGCCCCGTCTGCAACAGCCACGCGATGCGGGTGGTGAGCACCCGCGTCTTGCCGGAGCCGGCACCGGCGAGGATGAGCGCGTTGCCCGCGGGCAGCGTGACGGCAGCAAGCTGCTCGGCGTTGAGGTTGTTCAGCAACGGCGAGGCAGGGCCGCCCGCATCGGCTGCGGACGCGCCGGAAAACAGGTCGTGAGGGAGCATGGGGCCCATTGTAGAAAGCTGCCCCGTCGCGGGCACCGCCGGGCCCGGGTGACCTTGCGGGCATGACCTGGATCAAGGCAGCGCCTGCCGGCGTGCGCGGGCCTGCCGCGCTTGCGGCAGATCAAGCGGCGCGGCCTGGCCCGGCGGGAGACTGCCTTCCAGTTGCCGGCCCTGCGCGCCGGCCGTCACTGGAAAACAGAACACATGCAAAAGAAACTCGCCCCCGTCTGCATCGCCGCCCTGCTCGCCGCCACGACGGCCCTGCCGGCCGCGGCACAGGAAACGCAAGGCAACTGGCTGGTGCGCGCCCGCGCCGTGTACCTGAAGCCGGCGAACCACTCGGCCCCGGTGGCCGACCTGTCGATTCCGGCCGACGCCATCACCATCAACAGCAAGACCATTCCCGAGCTCGACGTCACCTACTTCTTCACGCCGAACATCGCCGCCGAACTGGTGCTGACGGTGCCGCAGAAACAGACGGTCACGGTGCAGCAGAGCGCGCTGGGCGGGCCCGTGGACATCGGCACCTTCAAGCACCTGCCGCCCTCGCTGATGCTGCAGTACCACTTCATGCCCACCGCGAAGATCCGCCCCTACATCGGCGCGGGCCTGAACTACACGCGGCTGAGCAGCGTCAACCTGCAGGTGCCGACGGTAGGCAGCCTGCAGCTGCAGAACGAGAGCTTCGGCTTCGCGATGGGCGCGGGCGTCGACATCGAGGTGGCGAAGAACACCTACCTCAACCTCGACGTGAAGAAGCTGCGGATCCGCAGCGCCGTGAACATGAACGGCGTGCAGTTGTCGACCGTGAAGGTCGACCCGTGGCTGTTCGGCGTGGGCGTCGGCTACCGGTTCTGACGAAGAACCGCACCGCGGTCGCCGGGTATACGCAGCAACCCATAGGGTCAATACGACCCGGCGACTTGCGCATCGCGACCATGGCCGTAAAATCAATCACCGGGCCCAAGTTTCTTGCGTCCGGTTTTTTTTGGCCGTCATTTTCATGACGCGACCACGAGAACCGGCCGGACCAAGCGCTCATTCGTTCCACTCAACGATTCCTTTCTGGAGCCTGGTCATGCAAATCTTCGATTACGACAACATCCTTCTGCTGCCGCGCAAATGCCGCGTGGAGAGCCGCTCGGAATGCGACGCCAGCGTCACGCTGGGCGAGCGCACCTTCCGCCTGCCGGTGGTGCCTGCCAACATGAAAACGGTGGTCGACGAGTCGATCTGCCTGTGGCTCGCGCAGAACGGCTATTTCTACGTGATGCACCGCTTCGACCTGGACAACATCCAGTTCGTGAAGGACATGCAGGGCAAGGGCGTGTTCGCCTCGATCTCGCTGGGCGTGAAGAAGCCCGACTACGACACGGTCGACCAGATGGTCGCCCAAGGCCTCGTGCCCGAATACATCACGATCGACATCGCGCACGGCCATGCCGACAGCGTGAAGAACATGATCGGCTACCTCAAGGCCAAGCTGCCCAAGTCGTTCGTGATCGCCGGCAACGTGGGCACGCCCGAAGCCGTGATCGACCTGGAGAACTGGGGCGCCGACGCGACCAAGGTCGGCATCGGCCCGGGCAAGGTCTGCATCACCAAGCTCAAGACCGGCTTCGGCACGGGCGGCTGGCAGCTGTCGGCGCTCAAGTGGTGCGCGCGCGTGGCCACCAAGCCGATCATTGCCGACGGCGGCATCCGCGACCACGGCGACATCGCCAAGAGCATCCGCTTCGGCGCGTCGATGGTCATGATCGGCTCGCTGTTCGCGGGCCACGAAGAGTCGCCGGGCAAGACGGTCGACGTCGACGGCGCGCTCTTCAAGGAGTACTACGGCTCGGCCAGCGACTTCAACAAGGGCGAGTACAAGCACGTCGAAGGCAAGCGCATCCTCGAACCCATCAAGGGCAAGCTGGCCGACACGCTGGTCGAGATGGAGCAGGACGTGCAGAGCTCGATCAGCTACGCGGGCGGCCGCACGCTGATGGACATCCGCAAGGTCAACTACGTCACGCTGGGCGGCGACAACGCCGGCGAACACCTGCTGATGTGAGCGCGACGGGCGGCCTTTCCGCCCGTCTTTGCCCGTCTCTCTTTTCAGGCCTCGAGCAACTGCACTGCGTAGCGGTGCAGCGCGTGGGCCGGATCGGCCAGCGCATCGACCACGCCGAAGTGGTCGAGCCCCGGCAGCACCTCGCACACCGGCACGGTGTGACGACCCCAGGCCTCTCGGATCATCGCGTTGTGGCGCAGGAACTCGGCGCTCTCGTTGCCCCCCACCGCCGCATAGAGTTGGCCGCGCGCTGGCGCAGACCACAGCGCCGGGCTCGCGCGCCGCGCGTCGGCATCGGTGAGCTTCAGCGTGTGCTCGAGGAACGGCGTGTGCTGCAGCGGCCGCAGGTCGAACAGCCCCGACACCGACAACGCATTGCGCACCAGCTGCGCGGGCAGATCGGGCGCGACCGCCTTCCAGTCGCAGGCCAGCAACGCGGCCGCCATGTGACCGCCGGCGGAATGTCCGGCGACGGTGATGCGCGACGGGTCGCCGCCATAGGCCGCCACGTGGCGCCACGTCCATTCGAGCGCCCGCACCATCTGCAGCAGGATGCCCGGCACCGTCACCGGCTGGTCGACCGGACCCGGGCACAACGCGTAGTTGGGCTGCACCACGCAGATGCCGCGGTCGTGGAAGGCGGGGCTGATGAACGAATGGTCTTTCTTGTCCATGGCGCGCCAGTAGCCGCCGTGAATGAAGACCAGCACCGGCGCATCGGGCACGGGCGCCGGGAAGACATCGAGCGTTTCGTTCGGGCCGGTGCCGTAGGGCACGTCGATGCGGCACGGCAGCGTGTCGCGCGCCGCGGCGGAATCGCGGGCCCAGCGCGCGAAGTACGCGGGGTGGTCCTTCACCCGCGCCAGGTTGTTGTACATGCCTTCCAGCCAGGCGGGATCGTGCGCTTCCATGCGGTGCTTGCTCCTTGTTTTTCCAGCCGGCATCTTGGCACGGCAGCGTGCATGGAAATGCGCGGCTGGATAAAATGCGGGCTGTGTTGGGGGGGTAGCTCAGCTGGGAGAGCGCCGCGTTCGCAATGCGGAGGTCGTGAGTTCGATCCTCATCCTCTCCACCAACCGACCCAGCAAAAAGGCCTTGGCAATCGCCAAGGCCTTTTTCGTTGGCAGCTGTGCGCTGTCGACGGGAAGCAGATGTCAGGCGTCGAGCGTCAGGTGCTGGCCGTGCAATGCCGCGGCGCCGGGCGATGCCAGGAAGCCGATGGTCTGCGCCGCGACCGTCGTGGAGACCCACTCGGCCGGATTCGCGTCGGGCATCGCCTGGCGGTTGGCCGGCGTGTCGAGCACGCTGGGCGCCACGCTGTTGATGTTCACGCCGTGCGGCGCGGCCTCGGCCGCCATCGATTCCACGAGCCGCTGCAGCGCGCTCTTCGATGCTATGTAGGCCGCCATGGCCGGCAGGCCGCGCGCCGCCACCTTGGCCGTCACCGCGATGATGCGGCCCGCGCGGCGCTCGATCATCGAAGGCAGCACGGCCTGCGTCACGGCGACGAACGACCAGGCGTTGAGGTTCATCATCCGGTCCCAGCTCTCGCGCGTGAGCGCATGCGTCGCCTCGCCCATCTCGAAGCCGCCGGCAATGTGCACCAGCGCATCGACGCGGCCGAAGGCCTGCAGCACCTGACCGGTGAGTGCCGCCATGTCGGGCGCCGAGGTCACGTCGCCAGCGAGCAGCAGGTGCTGCGAGTTGTCCAGGCCAGGGAAGACTTCGGCCAGGCGGCCGGCGTGGTGGTCGACCAGCGCGAGCCGCGCGCCCTGCTCAAGAAAGTGCTGGGACACGGCCCGGCCCAGTGCGCCTGCGGCGCCGGTGATCAGGACATGGGGGGTGTTGCTTGCATCGCTCATTGAAAACTCCTCGGATAGGGGGTGGGGCCAGGCCCCGACGGTCGCGCATCCTAGCGCTCTCGTACAAATGTGCAGAAAGTTTTTGAAGTGCCAAAAAGATTGGTATATACTCGTGGTCTTGCCAGAAAACACTAACGGTTTTCAAAGCAAGGGCTCTTAGCTCAGTTGGTAGAGCAGCGGACTCTTAATCCGTAGGTCGAGTGTTCGAGTCACTCAGGGCCCACCAACCAACATCGCGGCAACGCTGGAAAGCCTGCTACCCACAAGGTAGCAGGCTTTTTTCATGGTGCGTTCACTTGCACGTTTGCTTGCGCCAACGCTACCTTTCGCAAGCCTCTCCCCGACATCCCGTGAAGAAATCCAAACCCGCGTCATCGCCGACCTCCTTCGACCTCAAGCAGCACTGGCATTGGGGCCGCGGCATGCGCCAGTTGCGCATTGCCGACTTCCTGAAAGACGGTCGCCTGCTCGTTCCCGGCGACCTCACGGGCGAAGGCCCGGCCACCGATGACGGCACCGGCGCGCTGCGCACCGTGGGCGGCGTCCAGGTCGGCAGCGCCGACTACGCCACCGGCCTGATGTGGGTCGGCCGCAAGCTGCGCGAAGGCGATCTGCCAACCAAGAAGCCCCAGGACTGACTGGGTTACGGCGCGGTGACGCGCCGGAGAAACTGCAGCGAGCGCTCCAAGGCGAGCCGTCCCGGCGCATCGTCGAGATTGAACTGGTACTCGTGCGGCAACGCCGGCGTCTGGTCGGCGGGGAAGAACAGGCTGTCGACCTGCACGCCCTTTGCCACCAACGTCTCGGCCATCGACCGAGACTGCCCTTCGAGCGGATCGCCGTTGCCCGCGGTGATGAACGACGGCGGAAAAGCCCCGGTCACATAGCGGCGCACCGACGCGGTCTCGAAGGCCGGCGCCTGCTGGAAATCCTTGCTGCCGCTGTACGACCAGAACACGGTCCGCAAGAAGCCACCGAACGCACCGTCGAGCTTCGCCTGCGCCGCGTCGTAGGCGCCACAGTGCAGCAGCAAGCCGCGCAGTTGCTCGCGCGCGATGACGGGCGTGAGCCCGACGGCTTTCGCGTAACTGGGCACGGCCACGGCATTCGCGACCTGCGCGACGATGTGCGCGCCCGCCGAGTCACCGGCCAGCACGAGCCGCGTCGGGTCCACGCCGAGCCTTGCTGATTCCCGCACCAGATACCCCAGCGCCGAGTTCACCTGCCGCACCGGCACCGGGTAGCCCTGCCCAGGCGCGATCGAATAACCGACAGCCACCACGGTGTAGCCCTGCCCCGCCAGCACGCGCGCGTAGTTGGCCACGTCGCGCCGATGGCCCGAGACCCAGGCACCGCCGTGCACCCACACGATGGTGGGCAACGGCTGCGCGCCCGCCGAAGCCGGGCGGAACACGTCGAGGCGGGCATCGGGATCGGCCTCGTCGTAGTGCTGGTCGGGCACCGCCGCGATGCCGGGCGGCACGTGCTTTTGCAGCGACTGCGATGCGGCGTCCGATCCCTTGCCGAAGGCGTAGCGAATCATCAGCGCCGACGGCCACGGGCTCCACTGGAACGCGGCATAGCCCGCAATCATGAGGCCGATGACAACGCCGAGCACGGACAGCAGGATGTTCTTGAGCTTCACGGTGCAGCGCCTACGCCGGAGAGCCCGGCGCTTCAGGGAGCGCCCCGCATTCTGCTTGCCAGCCGCAGGGTCCCGCTATGCTCGCGCCACATGTCGCCACGGCCCACCGCTCACAGACCCACGATGCATCGCGCCACGCACACGCTGGCCCTGGCGCTGATTGCAGCGCCCACCTTCGCATCGGCCGCCGTCGGCTGCCTTGCCACGGCCTCTCACATTCCGCCGCCGCCACGCGCCCTCGCCATGGCCGCGTTGGCCCGGCAGGAGCACGCCGGCTTCGGCAGCCAGACCATGGACGCCGAAGGCCGGCTCACCGAGTCCGGCTATTCGGAGGCGGAAGACACGCGCTACCCCATCGGCGCGCTGCCCGCATGGCAACGCGTGCTGCGCTACTGGCGCGCGGTCGATCCGTCGGGCGAGCGGCTGCCGTCCCTCGTTCGCTTCGGCGCCGTGCGCGCAGCCGACCGCACGCTGCTGACCGAGGCCTTGAACCAGGCGAGTGCGGCGCGCCTGCAAGGCCTGGGCGTCGGCCCCGACCAGGGGCTTGACTCATCGGACCAGCGCGCGATCGAGACGGCCCTGCAACGCGTCGCGGTGATCGACACGCCCTGGTCTGCCGCGTTCATCAGCTGGGTCGCGCGCGAGGCCGGGCTCGGCGCGGACGAGTTCGTTTTTTCCGAGGCTCACGTCGACTACGCGGGTGCCGCATGGCAGGCCGGCATCGACGAAGCGGCGGGCCGCTCGACACCGCAAGCCCTGCGCGCCTGCGACCTGATGCGCACGTCGCCGCGTCCGGGCGACCTGGTCTGCCATGCACGCGGCGCGCGCGGTGCGTCGCTCGACCGTTTCGCAAAGATCGGCGAGCTGCTCGCCGGTCGCCCCACGGGCGGCGCCGCATTGCCGATGCACTGCGATGTGGTGGTGGACGTGGACGATGCGGGCTTCGACGCTGTCGGCGGCAACGTGCTGCAGTCGGTCACGTTGCGGCGCCTGGCCTTTGCGCGCGGCACGCGGCTGCTGGACCCGAGCTACCTGCCCGAAGGCTGCACGACGGGCGGCGCGGCGTGCGTCGATCGCCACATGAGCCGGCAGCCGTGGTCGCTGCTGCTGCAGTGGCGTTGAGAGAGGGCAAGGTGCCCCCAGGGGTCAGTCGCGGTAGTACACCTCGACAGCGCCCTTGAGCTTGATCAGCAGCGGATAGCCCTTGCGGTCCAGCGTGCGGCCGGCGGGCACCTTGATCCAGCCTTCGCTGATGCAGTATTCCTCGACGTCCAGGCGGTCCTTGCCGTTGAAGCGGATGCCGATGGGGTGCTCGAAAATGGCGGGAATGTGGTGCGGGCTGCGCGGATCGGTCGACAGGTGATCGGGCAATGCGGGCTTGGAGGTGGCTTCGTCGGTCATGGCAAACGGGTTTCTGAATCGACCCGAATGATAGAACCTGCCGCCCTGCCCGCCCCGAGTGCTTCTAGCGGCGCTTCTTCCACGCCTTGGGCGGTGGCTTCGGCCCGAAGCCCAGCGCGGCCCGCGCGAGCGCGTCGGCCTCGGCATTGCGGTGGCGCGGAATCCATTGCACGTGCGCCTCGTCGAAGCCCTGCAGCAGTGCGCGCGCCTCGTCGAACACCGGCGCCATGCGCACGATGGGCCGCACATCGGCATCGCCGCTCAACTGCTCGACCAGCGTGCTGTTGTCGCTGTAGGCCTGCACCGCCGTGGCGCCGCGCGCCTGCAGTTCGCGCAGCGCGAGCGTCAGCGCCCGCAGCTCGGCCTCGTTGTTGCAGCCCGTCGTGTGCGTGGCCTGCGAGAAGGTGTGGCGCGTGCCGTCAGGCTGCGTGATGACGACGCCGATACCCATGCGCCCGGGGTTCGGCATGGCGCTGCCGTCGCAGTGGACGACCCACGGAAGAAGGCGCTCGGGCGCGGCAACAGTCATGAAGAAAAGGAAAGAAACGAAGGAAGCGAAGGAAAGCGGCGAACGCGCTCAGCAGTTGTTGCGCTTGATGCCCGCGAGATTGCACGGCCGCTGGCCGGGCGGTGGACCGGGATCGCGCGAAGGACGCGGTGGCCGGTGATAGCCGGGGCGCGGTGCGCCGTAGTACGGATCGCCGCCCCAGATGTAGGTCGGCCCCGGATCGACCGCAGGCGCCTCGCCCACCGGGTAGCGCGGAATGATCGCCGGGCCCGAGGGCGCAGGCTGCGGCGGCGGTGCGGACGGCGCCGCGTAGGCGGGTCGGCGAGGCTCGGCCTCTTCGCCGGGCGCGCGCGCCGGTGCCGGCGGCGGCTCGTCGATCCGCAACTGCCGCGACTGCCGGGTGCCCGACGGGCAGGCGCCGTCTGTGTAGACGATGCGGCCGTCGGCATCGGTGCAGCGCACCACCTCCGCCTGTGCGACCGGCGCGGCCACGACAAGCCAGAGCAGCGAAACGAAAAGGATGGAGGGCGAACGCATGGAACGCTCTTTGTAACAGTGCGCGGGCGCGCGAACAAGCGAAAGAAGAGCCGCAGCTTCCTGTCGCCAGGCGTTCCCTAGGCGACAGGCGCACCCGGCGGACTTTGCCATCATCGTCCGTTCGATTGACGCCCGCCGCTGGACACACGGAGCCCCCACCCATGACCTCGCCTTTCTCCACCACCGCCCTGGGCCTGTGCGGCCCGCTGCGCCAGCCGCGCCAGATGCTGGCCGACCAGACCTACGACGACCACAAGTCCATCCACGACGACGCCACGGCCGAAACGCTGGGCCTGCGCGCCGGGCCGATCGAGGGGCCGACGCACTTCAGCCAGTTCGACCCCCTGCTGTTCCACGTGTTCGGCCAGGCCTGGTTCGAGACCGGCTGCATCAGCGCCCACTACCAGAACATGGTGGTCGAGGGTGAATCGGTGCGTGCCTTTGTCGACCTGCCCGCGCCCGGTGCCACCTTCGTGCGCCTGCGCGCCGAGAAGGCCGACGGCACGCCGGTGCTGACCGGCACCGCGTCGGTGGGCGATGCATCGCAGCATCCGCACGAGCTGCCCCAGCGCATCGCGAAGCTGCGCCCAGCCCAGGGCCTGGTCATCAACCGCGACCTGCGCGTGGGCCAGCGCGGCGCCGTCGTCGAAAAAATCCGCATGGGCTTCGACCAGCACATGGGCGACCACTACCCCTTCACCCTCGCCGACAAGCTCAAGGCCATCACCGAGCCCTGCGACTGGTACACGGCCGAAGGCGGCCAGCGCTCGCCGTGGGGCCGCGCGATCATTCCGACCGAGATGATCAGCGTGCTGCTCGGCTCCACCAGCGCCAAGGCCCAACTGAGCGGCCGCAAGCCCGCGGTGGGCCTGTTCGCCGGACAGGAGATTCGCCTCGTCAAGGGCCCGCTCTTCGTCGACCAGGACTACGAACTGGAGCGCGAGATCGTCGCGCTGAGCGAAAGCGCGCGCACCGAGTCCGTGTGGATACGCACCCAGGTGTACGAAATGCCGTCGCGCACGCTCGTGGCCGAGATGATCCTCAATGGCGCGACGATGAAGGCGTCGTATCCGAACTACGAAGCCGAAGCCAAGGAACTCGGTCTGGCCTGAGCGCGTGACCGCGTGACCGCGTGACCGCGGTATCGGCCCCGATTCATCGGGGCAGAATCCGATCTTTTGGGTGCCGTATGCCAGCTGTACTTGAAGGAGGTTGCCTCTGCGGCAAGGTCAGATTCCGTACGACCCAGCCGCCGCTGCGCACGTTCGCCTGCCATTGCACGTTCTGCCAGCGCATGACCGGCACGTCCTTCTACGCCGAGTCGCTCTTTCCGATGGACGCCGTGCGGTTCAACGAAGGCGAGCTTCGGCAGTACGAACATCGCTCGGACGGCAGCCACAAGAAAGTCTTCGTCCATTTCTGCCCCGCGTGCGGCACGACGATGGGCCTGACCTTCGAACGCTGGCCCGAGGTCCGTGCCATCTCGCGCGGGTGCTACGACGATCCGAACGCGGTCGAACTCACGAGCCACATCTGGACGCGTTCTGCGCAAAGCGGCGTGGCCTTGCCGGCCGATGTCGATTGCTTTGCCCGGGCGCGCGCCACGGCCGATGGCGTGCCGGAAGTGGCCTTGAGGTACGACGCACCGGCCCTGGCTCGGCAGGACGACGGGGCCTGAACCTTGGCGTCAGCCGGCCCTCAGCCGCGATGGGCTCGGCGACGGCGAAGCACGACGGCCAGGCAGAAGACAGAGACACACGTCAGCAGGCCCGCGAGCACCGACCACGCGGCGCCGGCCCCGATGAGATTGGCGCCGTCAGCCGCCACGCAACTCGATGCGGCCGCCTCGATGCAATCCCTGTGCTTGTAGTAACGCTCGTAGAACGCCCACCAGAAGAAGCCCGCCGCCGCGGCGAATGCAACGCAGAGGATGGCGGGCCGGGTGATGGAAAGGGGCGTTGTGGTCATGACGTCGAGCTGCGATCTCGCATCGCATCGGAGGCTGGGGCAATCATCACGCGATCACCCACCGCTCGCGGCGTTCCAGAACGCATTCGCGGCCTTCCCCAAAAGCTCGTTGTCGCGATAGAGCCTTACTTCCAGCGGCACTTCCCACGCGTGGTCCGCCGCGGCGACCAGCCGTCCCTGGTTCATATCGTCGTCCACCAGCGTCTGCGGCAACCACGCGATGCCCCTGCCGTCCAGCACCATCGTTCGAAGCACAGAGGCGAGATGCGCCGTGAAGACGGCCTGCGCGGGAACCGACTCCAGCCTTCGGCCGATCACGGCGCGCATGATGCGTCCCAGCCCTGATTCTTCCGAGTACTGGAGCATCGGAACTGCGGCGTCGCCCCGCCGCGCGAGCTGATGACGCGCGTGGCCCTCCCCGTCCGGCGCCGACACCGGAATCAGCAGATCCTCGCCGATGCGGGTCGACCTGTACGGCTCCGCGTCCAGCGCCCCTTGCGCCTTGCTGTGCGCGTGGCTCAGCACAAACTGGACCTTGCTTTGCAGCATCAGTGCTTCGCAACGCTGAAGCACGTCCGACATCAGCTGCACCGGCCCG
This sequence comes from Variovorax sp. EBFNA2, assembly GCF_033802765.1. NCBI lineage: Bacteria > Pseudomonadati > Pseudomonadota > Betaproteobacteria > Burkholderiales > Comamonadaceae > Variovorax > Variovorax sp. EBFNA2. Next base: position 1,869,593 of record NZ_CP138496.1, on the reverse strand, counting down.
AGCGTCGTGTTCGATTCGAGGCTTCGCAGCCATCGCGGTAAAAAAGTGAACGAGAGCGCGTGCGTGGACGCGATGCGCAAGGTGACAGAACTGGCCTCGGCCACCTTCCTGGCGTCGCCCGGCACCCGCGCGACGCGGGCGATCAATTCCTGCGCCACGCCGGTGAACCATTCGCCGGCCTCGGTCAGCTGGGCGGGTTGCGAACGCCGGTCGAAAAGCTCGGCGCCGATCCACTCCTCCAGGGCACGAATGCGCCGGCTGAATGCGGGCTGGGAACTGTGGCGGTCCTGCGCGGCGCGCGAAAAATTCCCCGTGGCAGCCAGGGCCATGAAGTCTTCAAGCCAGATCAGATTCATGTGCGGTTCGTCCAGTGCATGAAAGCAGCGAAAAGGAGCATTGGCCCAAACATCCGGTACGGCGGACCATGGCGGCTCTCAATCAGAAGTTCCCTGGAGCCAGTCATGAAGATCGTCGAAATCCGCGAGAAAACCATTCCCATCAGTTCGCCCATCCGCAACGCCTACATCGACTTTAGCAAGATGACGCTGAGCCTTGTCGCGGTGATCACCGACGTGATCCAGGGCGGCAAGCCGGTGGTCGGCTACGGCTTCAATTCGAACGGCCGCTACGGCCAGGGCAAGCTGATGCGCGAGCGGTTCATTCCGCGCATCCTCGAAGCCGCCCCGTCGTCGCTCGTCGACGACACGGGCGACAACCTCGATCCGCACAAGATCTGGAACACCATGTTCACCAACGAGAAGCCCGGCGGCCATGGTGAACGCTCCGTGGCGATCGGCACCATCGACATGGCGGTGTGGGACGCCGTGGCCAAGATCGAAGGCAAGCCCCTCTTCCAGCTGCTGGCCGACCGCTACGGCGACGGCAAGCCGAATCGCAAGATTTTTGTCTACGCGGCGGGCGGCTACTACTACCCCGGGCAGGACCACCGGAAGCTGCAGGACGAGATGCGCAGCTACATCGACCGCGGCTACACGGTCGTCAAGAAAAAGATCGGCGGTGCCTCGCTCGACGAAGACCTTCGCCGCATCGACTCGATCATGGAAGTGCTGCAGGACGGTCAGAAACTGTGCGTCGACGCGAACGGGCGCTTCGACCTGGAGACCGCCATCGCCTACGCCAAGGCACTGTCGCAATACGACCTGTTCTGGTACGAGGAGCCGGGCGACCCGCTGGACTTCGAACTCCAGGCGGCGCTGCGCAACTTCTACAAGAACCCGATGGCCACAGGCGAAGATCTTTTCTCGATGCAGGATGCGCGCAACCTCATCCGCTACGGCGGCATGCGCCCCGACCGCGACTGGCTGCAGTTCGATTGCGCGCTGAGCTACGGCCTCGTGGAATACCTGCGCACGCTCGACATGCTCAAGGAGCACGGCTGGTCCGCCAGCCGCTGCATTCCCCATGGCGGCCACCAGATGTCATTGAACATCGCCGCGGGGCTCGGGCTGGGCGGCAACGAGTCCTACCCCGACCTGTTCCAGCCGTTCGGCGGTTTCCCCGATGGCGTGAAGGTGGAGAACAGCCATGTGACGCTGCCCGACCTGCCCGGCATCGGCTTCGAAGGCAAGGCCGACCTGTACCGCGAGATGCAGGCGCTGTCGGCCTGACGTTCGCAAAAAACCCAAGGAGACAAGACCATGACGCGATACAGATTCCACCTTTGGCGCTGCGGCGCCGGCCTCGCCGCGCTCGGATTCGCTTCGCTGGCATGCGCCGAATTTCCGGACAAACCCGTCACACTGGTCGTGCCCTTTTCCGCCGGCGGTCCCAGCGACAAGATCGCCCGGGACCTGGCCGAGGCGCTTCGCAAGCCGCTGGGCCAGACCGTCATCATCGAAAACGCCGCCGGCGCGGGCGGCACGGTGGGCTCGGCCAAAGTGGCGCGCGCCGCACCGGACGGCTACACGCTGCTGGTGCATCACATCGGCATGGCCACCGCGCCGGCCCTGTACCGCAAGCTCAGCTACAAGGTGCCGGACGATTTCGAAACCCTGGGTGTCATCAACGAAGCGCCTTCGGTGCTGATCGGCAAGCCGAGCCTCGCTGCCGGCAACTTCGCCGAGCTGCGCCAGTGGATCGCGTCGAACGGCGGCAAGGTGAACCTCGCCAACGCCGGGCTCGGTTCCGCGTCGCACCTGTGCGGCCTGATGCTCCAGGGCGCGCTGAAGACGAGCATGACGCCCGTGCCCTACAAAGGCACCGCGCCGGCAATGACCGACCTCATCGGCGGCCAGGTCGACGTGATGTGCGAACAGGCGACCAACGCGGTGCCGCAGATCGAAGGCAGGAAGGTCAAGGTCTACGGCATCACCAGCTTGCAGCGGCTGCCGCTCGCCGCGCTGAAGGACACACCGACCTTGTCGGAAGCCGGACTGAAGGACTTCAACGTCCAGGTCTGGCACGGCGTGTACGCGCCGCGCGGCACGCCTGCCGCGGTGCTCGCCAAGCTCAACGCCGCACTGCGCACCGCGTTGAAAGACCCGGACCTGATCAAGCGGGAAGAGGCGCTCGGCCTCGCCGTCGTCAGTGACGACCGGCTCGACCCTGCCGGCCACAGGAAATACCTTGAAGCCGAAAAGGCCCGGTGGTCGAAGGTGATCAAGGACGCTGGCGAATACGCCGACTGATGCGGCAAGGGCCGGCGGGCGGCACTCCCTCGCCGGTCCGCGCACGTCAGCGTTCAGCCACGGGCCGCTTCTTCTGCGCGGACCTCGGCGCCTCGCTGCGCGCCAGCCACAGTCCGCTCGCCACGATCAACGCGCCGCCGCCCAGCGTCCATGCATCGGGCGCGGCCCGCCAGAACACCCAGTCCAGCACCAACGCCCACGCGAGGGCGCTGTATTCGAAGGGCGCGATGGCAGCGGCCTTCCCGTGGCGGAAAGCCTCGGCAATCGCCAGCTGCCCCAGAAAGCCGCTGATGGCCAGCCCGGCGAGCAACCCCATGTGCTCGGCCTTCAAGGGCACCCATTGCGGCACCGACAGCAGGCGAAGAAGGCGCATGCCAACAGCATCGCAGCGATGCCGCGCAGGGTTCCGGTCGATTGCATGGTCAGGTGGTTGTCTCGCGGCAGTGACCGGAGTCAGGGGACTTGTTCTTGACCGCCAAGCATAGGCGCGGCGAGCGTCGGGTCGTGTCCCCCTCTGCCGGCCCGCTACCGGCACTCGTTCCAGTACCCATCCGGATTCGCCTCCAGCGGCGTGGCGATCCGCTTGAGCGACGCGCGGCCCTGCGCGTCTTTCGCGACAATGAAGATGTGCCCGTCCTGAACCGGGAAACCGTTGCGCAGAAACTTGAAGCCACTGCGCACCGACGAAAAGTCGGCCTCGTTGAGTGCGTTGCGCAAGGCACCGCGATCGGCGACCGAGCCCTTGGTCTCCTTCAACGCGCGGTCGATCAGGAGCGCCGCGTCGAAACCTTGCGCGGCGTACTGCGAGGGGATGCGCCCGTGCTTCTTTTCAAAAGCGGCAACGAACGCCTTGCTCGTCGGGCTCGGCAGGTCGGGGCCCCAGACCGCGCCGGTCAGCACATGGAGCGCGGCATCCTTGAGCAGCGGCAGCGTCGTGCCATCGACCGTGCCGACCGTCAACAAGGGCAACTTGCTCAGCAGACCCGAGCGGTTCATCTGCTGGATGAAGTTCACGCCCATGTTGCCCGGCAGGAAGGCGACCACCGCGTCGGGCGCGACGCGCTTGATCTGCGCCAGCGCTGCCGCGTAGTCGGTCTGCTCGGGTTTGACGTAGATTTCGCTGACCACCTCGCCCGAGTAGTAGCGCTTGAAGCCCCGCAGCTGGTCCTTGCCCGACGCGTTGTCGGGCGCCACGAACAGCGTCTTCCAGTAGCCCTTGTCGACCGCGTACCGCCCCACGATCCCGGCCTGGTACTCGTCCTGGTACGAGGCGAAGACGAACTTGTTGTTGCACTGCTTGCCGGCAATCGGCGCCGGACCGGCATTCGAGCCGACGAACAGCATGCCCGCTCGGGCCATTGGCTTGGCCATCGCCATCATCACGTCGGAGAAGGTCACGCCGGTGATGAAGCTGACCTTGTCCGTCTCGATCAGGCGCTGCACCAGCTGCGCTCCGAGTTCGGGGTTGTGCTGGTCGTCTTCCTTGAAGACCGTCACGGGGGCGCCGCCGAGCATGCCTTGGCGTTGCTCGACCGCCAGCATGAAGCCGTCGTACTGTTCCTGCCCGAACGCGCCCCCCGGGCCGGAGAGCGTGCCGATGAAGCCGATTTTTACCTGCGCGGAGGCGGTCAATGCCGCGGCGCTCAAAGTGCAGGCCACGAGGACCGTGCGGATGCGGTGGATCAAGGTGTTCCTTGTGGATGAGTGGAGCGAGTGGTCAGAAGTGGCCGCTTGTCATCGCTCAGCAGCCCGTCGAGTTCAGACCAGAGTTCATCGCAGAGGCCCGCCCGAAATGCGGCGGCCTTGAACACCTCATGCTCACCGCGATAGACGCTCCACAGGTCGCGGTTGGCATCGGCCACACAGGCTCGGACGTTCGAGAGGCGGTCCGCCACCTTCACCACCAGCGCCAGTTCCTCCGCGCCGGTCACTTTGGCCAGCTTCGCGTAGGTCTTCGCTTTGCGCTCCTTCCGGTTCGCGCCGGGTTCGTCCGTGAGGAGTGCGACGCACGCAGCCACCAGGTCGCCGAAGCGCAGGCGTACCTCATCGACTGTCGCGTCCGTGTCTTCAACCACATCGTGCAGGTACCCGATGACCTGCGCCTCTTCACCGTACGGCAGAAGGGTCAGCGCAACGGCATCCAAGTGGTGCGCATACGGGTGCGTTCCGTACATTTGCGCGCCGTGCATGCTGAGTGCGTAGGCGCGGGCGGCGGGAAGGTTGGAGGTGTTCATGAGGCGTTTGGACGGGGCAGATGGGTCTGGCGTGACGCCGAATTTCGCTCGCGATGTCGGGCTGCCCGACTACCCAGCCTTCAAAGCGCCGGAGACCTTGTAGGCACTGACGAGGATGCCGGACGGCATTGCTTTCGTGCTGACGAGCTCGAAGGCGCGTGGCGGCGTTCCCTGTGCGAAGAAGCGCTTTCCAGCGCCCAGCAGAACCGGATAAACGACCAGCAAGACTTCATCCACAAGACCGTGTTCGAGCAGCGTCGATGTCAGCGTGGAGCTGCCCCAGAGAATCAGGTTCGGGCCAGCCTGCGACTTGATGCGGCGAACGCCCTCGACGATGTCCGGCCCCAGGCTTTCGAACGGGCCCCACGCCAGACTTTCCGGACGGTGGGTCACGACATACTTGGTCGCTGCATTCAGGCCGTCTGCCATCGCGCCGCTCGGTGCCTTGGGCCAATAGCCCGACCACAAGTCGTAGGTGCGGCGGCCGAGCAGCAGATCGAAGCGCCCGCCATGCGCGGCGAGCACTTCATCCCGGCCGGCAGGGCTGCGATAAGGAGCGGTCCAGTCCGCGTAAGGGAAAGCGTCTTCGCCAGAGGTCTGGATCACGCCGTCCAGCGAGATGTGCTCCATGATTTTCAGCGTTCTCATGCGGGTCTCCGTGCTCGGGGTTGGAGGGTGCGGCGCTGTCGCCTTGAGCGAAACAGTCGCTGTGTGCGCAAGTACGTTGCGAATGGTAGTGGCCTCATCTCCCCTGGCCAAACGGGCGCAGCGGAGGGTGAGGCAGCACCGAAGGTGCATCGGTGGCCAACGAATAGACCTCGATCCCACTGAGCAGGCCTTCGCTCTCGAAGATGAATGCCCCTGCCGGTGCGTCCACAGGACCGCAGAGAAAGTCTCCGAGGATGTGCACGCCCGGGGGCGCAGGGGGATGGCCCTTGATCTGCAGATTGATGCTTGCACAGCCGCAGGGACACCGCCACGGGGTCACTTTCGCCTCCTCCAGCTGCGCCAGAAATGCACGAGCCTCGGGAAGGCCGTTCTCCAGCATCCAGCGAGCGAGCACGCGTTCAGAGCCAGTCAACGCGCGGTTGTTCTCGGTCGAATTCATGGCATGACGGTACCGCCACTGGCGTTCACGACCGTCCGCTTCGGGCCGCTCGAATGCGCTGTTCAATGGGCCTGCGCATCAAAGTATGCCGTCCACGACAGCGGCGAAGCCTGGAGCCCTTCGGCCCCACGGAATGCAGACATGGCTTTCGCGCGCGAGCCGAAGTTCATCGTTGCCACGCCGAGGTTGAAGAAAGTGTTCCGGTCGGTGGAGCCGAGTTCGATCGCACGCTTCAGAGCGGATGCAGCCTCTTCGTGCTTGCCTTGATCGGAAAGCACTGCGCCCAAGCATGTCAGGGCAAGGACATTGTCAGGAGATTCGACAAGAACCTTCGAGAGCATCGCTTGCGCAGAGGCAAGGTTCGCTTCCCACTTGTCGGGGTGGTTCCATGCGTCGTCGACAAGCGATCGACTGAGGGAGATGACGTCCTCGCTCATAGGCTGTTCAGGTTTTTTTTTCGACTCTATTCCGTCCAGCACTCGACCGACCGGCCCCGGTCGATTCAGGTTGCAAGCAGATGTTGAAGCACCGCTCTTTGCACCGGCAAGAGGAGCTTCTTCTGCTCGTAGCCGGCGAAGTGCGGATAGCGACAAGGGTCCACCGAAAGTTCACCACCGACAGTGAACGGTGGCGTCGGCAACAGCACGGGGTTGCCCATCCGAGTCAGATCTTCAACGGACAGCGGACGGCTCAACTGCTCCGTGTCCCGAGGCCAGCCATCGGTGATGACCACCTCCGCTGCTTCTGAGGAAGACGACGAAAAGGCTACGTTGGGGATGGTCTCGTGGAAGCTCTCATGGCAGACATGAACCAGCGTAAAGCCCATCACGCCGGCCAGCTCGTGCCATGAACGAAACACGTTGGTCGGCGGCCCCCAGAGGCAGATGCGCACCTTCTGGATCGGACCTATGGTTGTTTCGACGAAGTAGGCGTCGGTAAGAACTTCGCATGGATGGCCGGCGTTCGACATCGCGTTGACTACGGGTCTGCGAGACGAGGCCGCAAACTCCGCGAGGCGCTCGTGGCTCGATTCCCGGATGACATAGATGTCATAGAAAGGGTCGAGATAGCCCGCGAGATCGCAAGCCCGTTCGCTTGTCTTCAGAAGATTCGGCAGCTCGATGACGGACAGGTTCAGTTCGTGGAATGCCTTCAGGAACGTCGTGCGCGTGCGAATGCCATTGCCTTCGAACGACCAGGCTGCGGTGCCTTGAACGCCTGCGCCGGGTGATGCAGCAAGGCGCCAGATCGCGTGGACATCCTCAGGGGCAAGGGCTGACAGGCTGACCAGGTTCATGGTTGGGAATGCGTCAGAGACTCGAGATTGGAGACTGCGATGGAACGCTCGGCTGCGGCCGCTATAGGCTGGCGGCTCAGACCGGTGTCGATCGTACCCACCTGCAACCAGAGACAATCACCCCATGGCCCAAGGAAAACGAATATCTTCCGACATCGGAGACGACGCGATCCAAGCGATCAAGGCATTCGGTGCTGCCGCCAAGCTGGCGCGCACAACGACTGGCGAGGGCCAGTCTGCCGCTGCCACGCGCCTGGGCGTTCACGTCCAGACGATCGCGCGGATCGAATCGGGTGAGCCGGGCGTCGCGATCGGGCACGTGCTCGGCATGCTGGCGCTCTACGGCATCTCGGCGACGGTGCAACAGCAGCGACCGACGGACAGCGGCGAGCGCCCTACCGGCCAGCCCGGCTAGGCATCGTTCACAGCTGCACGCAGCGACTGAAGCGTGACCTCGGCCGTTTCGATGCGCCGCTGCAGCTCTTCATTGACGAGCCGCACAAGCGCCCCGAGTTCGGTGCGCGTCGGGTACACATCGTCCGTGTCGTTCACGTGTTGCGGCACCACGCACCTCCGCCCGATTCACAGCGCAAAACCGGGATGCCCCTACGACCCGTGCCCCCTCCCCCGATGCTGGAACAATGGGCCGATCTATGGATGGTCTCGATCTCATCAAAACGTTCCGCGAAGTCGCGTTCCGGCGCAGCTTTTCCCGCGCGGCCCTGTCGCTGGGCATGTCCAAGGCGACGGTCAGCCGCTATGTGGCCGAGCTCGAATCGCGCAGCGGCGTGCGCCTGCTCAACCGCTCGACCCGCTCCCTGAGCCTCACCGACGCAGGCGAGGTGCTGCTGGAGCGCAGCACCGAGCTGGTGACGATGGCCGAGAACACGCTCAACGACCTGCAGGCGCACGGCTCGCACCCGCGCGGGCGCCTGCGCATGAGCGCGCCGCACGGGCTGATTGCAGGCTGGCTGTCGGACGTGATCGCGGAGTTCATCAAGCTCTACCCCGACGTGTACGTGAGCCTGAATTTCACCAACCACGACATCGACCTGATCGAGGCCGGCATCGACATCCACCTGACGGGCGGGCGCATCGACGACATGAACCTGATCGTGCGCCGGCTGGTGCGCTTCGACATGGTGGTGTGCGCGTCGCCCGCGTACTGGGCGCAGCGCGGCATTCCGCAGGTGCCCGAGGACATGGCCCGGCACGACGTGCTGAGCTATTCGCCGATGCCCACGACGAGCCTGCCTTTCGAAACCGACGGCCAGCCGCACGAGGTGGCGGTGCACAGCCGCATGGAGGCCAACGACGCGGTCGCGTTGATCGAGCTGGCGCTGCGCGGCGTGGGCGTGGCCTATGTGCCCGAGCCACTGGCGCAGTCGCACCTGGAGCGCGGCGCGCTGGTGCCGGTGCTGCGCGACCACATGCCGCACGAGCACTGGCTGTACGCCGCCTACTCGCAGCGCCGCCACAACAGCGCGGCGATGCGCGCGATGCTCGACTTCCTTGAGAAGTCGATGGGGCCGGTGCCCGAGCCCCTGCCCGCTGCCGTGCCGGTGGCGCTGCCGCCGTGCGGCACCACCGCCGCCGCCATCGCGGCGCGCGACTCCCTCGTTTCCAACGGAAAGGCTCCGCTCACCCCATGACCTCGCCCGCGCTCGTGATCCGCCCACCGACACCCGACGACTTCGCCGCCTGGAAGCCGCTCTGGGACGGCTACAACGCCTTCTACGGCCGCGAGGGCCCCACGGCCCTGCCCGACGCGATCACGCAGGTCACGTGGCAGCGCTTCTTCGATGCGTACGAGCCGGTGCATGCGCTGGTGGCCGAGCGCGACGGGCAGCTGGTAGGGCTGGTGCATTACCTGTTCCACCGCAGCACGACGCGCATCGAGCCCAACTGCTACCTGCAAGATTTGTTCACGCAATCGTCCGAACGCGGCCGGGGCGTGGGCCGTCATCTCATCCAGGGTGTGTACGACGAGGTGCGGCGCGCGGGCGCACACCGCGTGTACTGGCAGACGCACACGACCAATGCGGCGGGACGGATGCTCTACGACAAGGTCGCGAAGCACGAAGGCTTCATCGTCTACGCGACGATGGTCTGAGCCCGCACTGAAGATCAGTACTTGATGGTGATGCCGGCCTTCACGCCGGTGTTGGCCTTGCCGTCCGAATGCGCGCCGCCCGAGAAGGAGACGTCGCCCCCGGTCTTGGCGCCCACCGAATAGGTGGGCCGCTTGCCCGAGGTGTCGGTGCCAGCTTCGAGGGCGCTGCCGTCCGGGCGCTGCACGCCGACGGTGGCGCCGTTGGTGCGGGCCGAGGTTTCGGTGGAGTCCACGTTGGGCGTTATGTAGGCCGTGCCCTTCTCGTCGCTGTCGATCGGCACTTTGATGGGCTCCGCAATGGCCACGACAGCCGCTGCGCAGGCAACCACACCCAGGAACGCAAGAATCACTCTGTTCATGGGCACCGATGGTGGGGGCTGGCCGTCGCACGGGCTGTGGGGGTGGCCTCCCCTGCCGCGTAGGACAAGGACGGTGTTTTCGGCGGCTTCAGTGCCATGGCATGTTGAACAGGAAGAACGCCGCCAGCACCCACAGCATCAGCACGAGGTGCGTGAGCTGCAAGCCTTCTTGCCGAATCCAGTAGCCGAACCACAGGCCACCCAGGTGCATCGCGAGGAGGAATGCGGCAAAGCCGGCCAGCCCCAGGTTGAGCCACGGCCGCGCGACGGCCAGGTCGCCGCCGACGACCAGCGCGGCACTGCCCGCCCAGAACGCCAGCGCCGCGCCGAGTTGCAACGCCAGCACCACACCCAGCGCCGTGCGATGCAGCGCCACTGATCGGATCGCACGTGTCAGCAAGGGCGTCTCGATGGCGGGTTCGTCGTGCAACGGCGCCATCGACATCGTGCCGCCGACCGCGAACGCCGAGCCCGCAAAGCCGTGCCAGTTGTTGCGCACGGCAATCGAAAGCCACAGCGCCATGCCCAGCGCGTGAAGGGACTGGAACAGCCAGACGGAGGTAGGGAGATTCATCGGGGCGCCTGCGGCATTAAATATCAAAGATTATTCTTTGATATTGATGCGCCCGCCGGTCGGCGGTCAAAGTCCCTCAACGAAGGTCGAACGCCATGAACACCGCCACCACCCCGCCCGGCCCGTCACCCGAGGCGCTCGAGCGCCTGCTGGCCGCGGGCCGTGACAGCGCCCTGCTTCGCATGAGCCTGGCGCTGGCGCACCACCGGCGTGATGACGCGCCCACGGCGCTGATGCATGTGGAGAAGGCGCTCGCCTTCGACCCCGACTTCACGGCCGCGTGGCGGCTGCAGGGCCTGCTCGCGCTGGCGCTCGGCGACGCCGCGAAGGCCGAGGCCTCGTTCGCGCAAGCACTGGAGGTGGCGCAGCGGCGCGGGGAGCTTCAGCTGGTGAAGGAACTCACCGTGCGGCTGCGGCGCCTGCGCACGCCGAAGCCACCTGCAGACTGACCTGCGTCAGCCCGCCATCTTCGCCAGCGGATTGAGCCCCGGCTCGCCGACGCGCGTGAGGGTGTTGCGGTCGGTGTGATGGAAAGGCTCGGCCTGGCCCTGGATCTGCATCACGGTGTCCTGGTCGTACGACCAGGTGCCGTCGGGGTTGATCTTCACCGTGATGTTCCACGCCAGCGTGGTGAACGCGCGCTCGATGAACGGGTTCGACACGATGCCGTTCACCAGGCTGCCGTGCTCGGCGCTGAGCGTGAACTGCGTGTCGCCGGGGTTCACGCGCCCGCTGGCCATGGCCACCTGTCCGCGCGGAATGGCCAGCGTGTGGAACACGGTGCCGGTGGCCGGCTCCCACAGCCAGTAGCCGACCTGGTCGTGGTACATCTTCGTGAGGCCGGGCTTGTGGATGTAGGTGTGGTAGCGCAGACCGTACAGCAGCTGCGGGCCGTTGGTCTGCGCGTCGATGGGCTGCAGTTCGTAGTGCTCGACATACACCTGCGTCTTCGGGCCCTCTTTCTTCGGCTTGACGTCGACGCCCTTCATGCCCTCCCAGATGCCGGCCATCGGCCGCAACGGGCCGAGGTTGGCGAGCGTGTCGGGGTCGGCCGGGGGTTCGGTGTAGATGTCTTCGGGAGTGGTCATGGGATCGATCGTGGGAGGAAGAAAACGGAGAGAAGCTTTTCGATTCTGATTCTGCTTGAGTACCGCAGCGGCCCGGCCGTCAGAGCGTGTCCCAGACCTGCACGAGCCCGACGAGGTGCACCACGCCGTACACGAAGCACACGAGCGAGCTCCACACCCAGAAGGCGTTGAGGCGTCGCCGGTCGAACAGCCACATCGCGACAGCGACGAGTCCGCGCAACAGGTACACGGCGGTGATGGCGGGCAGCACCAGGGCCTGCGAGGGCAACGGCTGCAGCACCCCGGCGCCCGCGAGCGCGTAGGCGGCCCACACACCCAGCATGCCGGCAATCACCAACGTCACGGCCACGGGGTACAGATGGCCGGCCTCCGCGCTCGCGGCCATGCGCTCGCCGGCGCCGAAGAAGCGGTACCAGGCCGGGCCGCCGAAGATGATGCAGAGGTGCAGCAGCGCGGCAATGGCGCTCAGCACGGCGCCGGCGATCAGGAAGAGGTTGGGGGTCACGCAGGCTTTCTTGTCAGGTCAACACAGCAGGTCGCGCGCACGGACAGCCTCGCGCACCGGACCGAACGCACCGAAACGCACGGGCAGGCCGCTGAGGGCTTCCGCACGCCGGACCCAATCTGCCGCGCTGGCGACAGGGTTCGGTTCGTACAGGGGCTGCGCGCCTTCCAGCAGACGGGTCAGTGCGTGCTGGTGGTCGAGGTCGGGCGCGTCGCTCAGCGGCAGCGACGACAGCGTGCGGCCGTCGGCGCCGCGGTAGCCGGCGCACCACCGCAGGTCGGCGTGCGCAACCGCATCGAGGTGGCTCGCGAGCAGCCCGTCGAGCGGTCCGGCGGCGGCGAGCGCGTAGCGCAGCAGCACGGCGTCGGGGTGGCCGCGTCGGAACGCACCCTGCCAACCCTCGTCGGCGTTGTGCGGCTCGGCCAGCCGCGCATCGAGCCTATGGTCGTGCGTGGGCAGCGGGCCAGCACCGTGCCGCGTGAGGTGGCTGCGCAGCACGCCCAGGTGCTGCACGGGCGCCGCGATGCCCACGTCGCGCAGCACGGCCTCGACGGCGGCGGTGGAGACGGTGCTCCAGGTGGTGTGCGGATGAAAGCCGCGCCACTCATCGAGCAGCACGCCCTGCGCGCCTTCGAAGAGCACGGTGCCGGGCAGCACGAGCCGTTCGCCGATGGCGTCGGCACTTGCAGGAGGCGACTGGCGCAGGCAGGGCTGCACAGCGTCGAGCCAGCGCTGGGCGAGCGAGGCGTCGGCGAGCGCGGCCAGCTCGTGCGCGGCATCGGCCGACGAAGCCGCCGCGTCCGCGAACTCGCGGTGCAGCGCGAGGCGCACGGCTTCGAGCTTGTCGAGCGTGCGCGTCGCGTGAACCAGATCGCCGTAGTGCAGCGTCGTTTCGGGCACTGCCAGCGCTTGGCGCACGGTCTCGCCCACGCCGACGCCGCAACTGCCGTGCGCCGCTGCGCCCCGCGCCCATTCGCGCAGACGGCCGGTGGCCTGGTGGAACGGCGTGGTCACGCGGCAGCGCGCATCGATGAACAAGCGCGCGAACGCGTCAGGCACGCCCGTGCGCTGCAGCACCTCGGCCTCGACGCGCAACGCGGTCGGGTGCACCACCACCGGGCTCGCCAGCACGGTCGCCACGCCAGCGTGAAAACTGCCCGCGCCGAACTGAGCGAAGGTGTGGTGGCGGCCGTCGGCCAGCACCACGTTGTGGCCGGCCTGCGCGCCACCGTTGAAGCGCACGACGGTGTGCGCACCCCAGGCGCCGCACAAAAAATCGGTGAAGCGGCCCTTGCCGCAGTCGCCGAAGCCGAGGCCGAGCAGCGAGACGTAGCGCGTGGAAGTCAATGGCAAGCGGTCAGCCGAAGAGCCGCTTCCACCACGAACTGCGCGCGCCGTTGCCCGCGACGGGCGTGGCGCGGCGCGGTGCGGTCGGGTCGAGCAGCGCGGCGTAGCCGTCGAGCGCGTGCAGCACGCCGCCGACGCGCTCCTTGGCCATGCCGGTGGCGCCCATCACGCCGGCCAGTGCGTCAAGGTTGGGCACGGCCTTTTCGGTGAGCGCGACGATGCCGGCGGCGACCGCGCAGGCGTCGTCGGGCGAGTCCATGCAGATCACGTGGTCGCCGAGCAGTTCGCGCCAGCGCGGCTCGCACCGGCGGCGGCGTTGCGCATCGGGAATCAGGAAGAACAGGTGCGTGGTCTCGGCCGCGGCGGCGATGACTTCCTCGATGGGAATGTCCTCGTCGAGCTTCTCGCCGATGAGCCCTTCGACCTGGTGGCGCGACACGGCCGGGTACGGCAGCTCGTCGCCGGTGACGAACAGGTAGCCGCGCTTCTTGCGCTTGACCCAGCAGTCCATGTCGGTGTGCTGCGCCATGACGTAGAAGGCCAGCTCGTAGCTTTCTTCGCCGCTGCCCCCGCCGCCGCCTTCGAGGTAGCTCCAGGTGAGCCACTGGTCCATGAGGTTGGCGGTCGATTCGAACTGGCCCACCTGCAGCGGTGCCTGGTCGGAGGTGGCGTCGCCGATGGCCATGAACAGCAGCTGGGGGTCGGCCACGCCACAGTCGGTCAAGAGCTTCATGAAGGTGGGCAGCTCGCGGCGCGCCAGGGTCTGCGGGATGTCGCCCATCGAGCCGGTGACGTCGAGTGCGAACACGATGCCCAGCGAGTTCGGGTGGTCGGCGTTGTCGCGCGACTCGCGCACCTTGAGCCCCTGCGGGTTCATGAGCATGTGCGTGGCGGTCTGCGTGAAGACTTCGCTGCCGGACTTGGCGGCGCGGTCGGCCACGATGGCCGCGTGCGCGGCGTGCGAATAATTTCCGTAACCCATGGGGGTGCTCCTTCGTGCGGGAAAAAGTGAAAGGCTGGCGGGCCGTTAGCGAACCGGCGCGGGGTCGAAATGAACAAAACGCGGCGGCCCGAAGGCCTCGCGCGAAGCGGCCGACAGCGCCTGCTCGATGCCCTGCGCGCCCAGGCGTTCGCAGGCGATGGCGTCGTCGCTGCATTCGCGCAGCAAGGCGGCGAGCGGTGCAGGCGTGGCGCCATCGGACAACAACGCGCCCACGCTGCGCGCCGACGCCATCAGGTCGCGCCCGATGGCGCCGCCCGACACATCTTGCCGCGCCTGCGACCAGCCGATGAGCAGCACGCCGTGGTCGCGCGGATGCACGAGCGCATGAGCGGGCGTGAGCGCGCGGTGCGTCCAGCCGGCGCCGTGCACGAAGGCCAGCACCTCGAGCATGCGCCGCCAGAGCCAGACGGCATGGCGCGCGTCGATGCCTTGCGGGCTATTCGCCTGCTGCACCTCTTGCAGGCTGCCCCAGAAACCGGTCGGGTGCCGCAGCACGAGCGCCTGACGCTCGCCGTCGCCGAGGCCTTGCGCCACGCCCAGGCCCAGCGGCTGCGGCAGCCGCCGCGTGAAGTAAGCCGCACCGGCCACCGACAGGGCTTGCAGCGCCTGCAGCACGGCGGCCTCGCGTGCCAGCACGGCGTCGCCGGCCGCGTCACGCGCAAGCTTGATCGTCACGCGCTCGGGCACGGCGCCGAGCCGTTCGGCGAGCAGCACGTCGCTGTGCTCGCCGTGGCCCAGCGGGGCGAGCACGCGGTAGTGCGCGCCGCGCCATTGCAGGAGGCGGCCGGTGTCCGTGAGCTGCGACGCATTGGCGCGCCGCCAGGCGGCGCGAAAGCTCTCGCGCTCGACGGTTTCGGTGCCGCGCGTGATGGTGGCGCCGCAGTAGCCGCAGTGGACGGTGCGCCAGCGCGCCGC
Organism: Variovorax sp. EBFNA2; assembly: GCF_033802765.1. Taxonomy (NCBI): domain Bacteria; kingdom Pseudomonadati; phylum Pseudomonadota; class Betaproteobacteria; order Burkholderiales; family Comamonadaceae; genus Variovorax; species Variovorax sp. EBFNA2. The sequence goes on along the minus strand of NZ_CP138496.1, from coordinate 1,854,402 downwards.
GCGCGGCAACGGCGCCGAGCATTGGGGACAACTCAGTGCAAGCAGCGACAGCATGGCCGCGCCCTCCTCTTCAGTCTTCTTGTGGCGCGGCCGGGTCCGGCGAGGCCAGGATGCGGTCGATGCGGCGCCCTTCGAGCGCCACAATCTCGAAGCACCAGCCCGCGCAATCGATGTGCTCGCCCACAGCGGGCAGGTGGCCCGACACGGACATCAGCAGGCCGGCCACGGTGTTGTAGCGGCCGCGCTCTTCGTCGGGCAGCTCGCGGATGCCCAGGCGCGCGCGCAGTTCCGACACGGGCATGAGGCCGTCGAGCTCCCACACGCCGTCGGCGCGCTGGTGGGCCCAGGCGTCGGCCTGCATGCCGGGCTGCAGCTCGCCGGTGATGGCTTCGAGCAGGTCGCGCGGTGTCATGAGGCCCTGCACCACGCCGTACTCGTCGACCACGAACACCAGCCGGCCGGCGCGCGTGCGGAACTGTTCGAGCAGCTCCATGCCGGTGAGCGTCTCGGGCACGAACACGGCGGGCGTGGCCTCCTGGCCCAGCACGCCCTCGTGCGCGGAGCCCAGGCGCAGCAGGTGCGCCACGCTGATCACGCCGACCACGTCGTCCAGCGAGTTGCGGCACACGGGGTACCACGAATGCACGAGGTTGAGCGCCGCGGCGTCGGCCACCTTCTGCAGCGCCTGCGCGACGCTGTTGGAGGCGTCGAGCCATTCGATGTCGGCGCGCGGGATCATGAGCGACGACAGGCGGCGGTCGTCCAGGTGGAACACGTTGCGCACCATCTGGTGCTCGTGATGCTCGATGACGCCCGCGTCCACGCCTTCTTCGAGGCTGGCCGAAATCTCTTCTTCAGTGACCGAGCGCGCGGCGTTGGCGTCGATGCGCAACAGCTTCAGCGTGGTGGCGGTGGCGCCGGCCAGCAGCCACACGAAAGGCTTGGCGCCCTTGGCCAGCCCGCGCATGGGGCGCGCCACGAAGCGCGCCACGGGTTCGGGGTACAGCTGGCCGATGCGCTTGGGCACCAGCTCGCCGAAGATGATGGTGAAGAAGGTGATGCAGGTCACCACCAGCGCGGTCGACACGATGCTGGCGGAGGCGGCGCCCATGCCGACGCTTTCCATCCACACCGCGAGCGGCCCCGCGAAGGCGGCCTCGCCGACGATGCCGCTGAGCATGCCGATGGACGTGATGCCGATCTGCACCGTCGAGAGGAATTGCGTGGGCGATTCCATCAACTTCAGCGCCGCCTCGGCGCCGGTGTCCCCCGTTTCGGCCAGGGCCGCGAGGCGTGCGCGGCGGCTGGTGGAAAGGGCCATTTCGGACATTGCGAACACCGCATTGAGGGTGGTCAGCAAGGCCAGCAGGAAGACATCCATGAACAGAGGGGGAAAATGAGGGAATGTCACTTTACTGTATCGGCGACGTCCAGGGCTGCGATGCCCCCCTGGGCCGACTGCTCGACAAGATCGATTTCTCCCCCAGCCGCGACACCCTCGTGGTGCTCGGCGACCTGGTGAACCGGGGCCCCGATTCGGCCGCGGTGCTGCGCCGCCTGCAGGGCTACGGCGCGGCGGCGTTGTGCCTGCTGGGCAACCACGACCTGCACCTGCTGGGCGTGGCGCATGGCGTGCGCAAGGGCGGCCGCAAGGACACGGTGGCCGACCTGCTGGCCGCGCCCGACAGCGAGGCGATGCTCGACTGGCTGCGCCAGCAGCACATGGCGCTGCACATGCAGGTGGGCGGCGGCGACCTGCTCATGGTGCACGCCGGCGTGCTGCCGCAGTGGACGGTGGGCGAAACGCTGGCGCTGGCGTCGGAGGTCGAGTCGGTGCTGCGCGGCCCCGCATTGGGCGACTTCCTGCACGAGATGTACGGCAACACGCCCGACCACTGGGACGACGCACTCACGGGCCATGCGCGGCTGCGCGTGATCGTCAATGCGCTGACGCGCCTGCGCTTTTGCACGCCCGAGGGCGTGATGGAGTTCGAGAGCAAGGACGGCGCGATTCCCGGCCCCGAGGGCTTCCTGCCGTGGTTCGACGTGCCGGGTCGCAAGACCGCCGCGGCCACCGTCGCCTTCGGCCACTGGTCGACGCTGGGCTGGCTCTCGCGGCCCGATCTGCTGTCGACCGACACGGGCTGCGTGTGGGGCGGCTGCCTGAGCGCGGTGCGCTTCGGCGCGACGCTGGACCAGCGCGAGCTGATCCAGGAGAAGTGCGAACAGGCGCAGAAGCCCCGCAAAGGGGCTTGAGCGACACGGGGCTCGTGCGGGCTCAGAACCCGTGCGTCATCAGCGCGTACACCGTCTGCACGCCGGTCACGTAGTTGCCCATGCGCAGGTTCTCGTTGGCCGCGTGCTGGTTGTTGTCGGCGTTCACCAGCGGAATGATCGCGAACGGCACCTGCAGCACGCGCACGATTTCCGCGGTCGGCACGGTGCCGCCCATCATGCGGATGCGCACCGGCTCGGGCGAGGTGCCGAAGGTGTCGGTCAGCGCCTTGTACGCCCACTGGCCGATCGGTGAATTGATCGGCGAGCCCGCCGCGTCGGCGCCTTCGCTGCGGTAGCTGAAGCTCGCGATCTTGTCGTAGCGGGCGCGCTCCTCGTCGGTCGGCGCGCCCTTCACGAGGTGGTAGCCCTGCTTGACGATGTGCGCCTCGATGAGCTTGCCCAGGTACGGCGCGTCGGAGTCGGGCGTGGTGCGCAGGTCCATCTCGGCTTCGGCCTTGTCGGGGACGATGTTCGCCACCTTGTCGCCCACGGCCGCCGAGGCCATGCCGCGCACGTTCAGCGAGGGGTACTGCATCGCCTCCTGGTAGTTGGCGCCGACCTTGTCGGTGCGCGCGATGCCCAGGCGCCGCTTGAGCGCGGCCTCGTCGTCGGGCACGGCGGCCATGATCTTGCGGTCGGCCTCGCCGATCTTCACGCGGTCGTAATAGCCCGGCACGGTCACGCGGCCGGTGTCGTCCTTCATCGTGGCCAGGAGGCTGGCGAGGCGCTGGGCCGGGTTGGGCGCGTAGTTGCCGTAGTGCCCGCTGTGCAGCGGCACCTTGGCGCCGTACACGGTGAGCCGCGCATCGGCCGCGCCGCGGTTGCCGAACACCAGCGTGGGCCGGTTGGTCGCGTGCATGGGGCCGTCGTGGATCACGATGGCGTCGCTGCGCAGCAGCTCGCGGTGCGCCTGCATGACCTGGCTGATCGACGGCGAGCCCTTTTCTTCCTCGCTGTCGAGGATCACCTTCACGTTGACCGCCGGCTGGCCGCCGCCGGCCTTGAGCGCATCGATGGCCGCGAGCAGCATCATGATCGGGCCCTTGTCGTCGGCCGAGGCCCGGCCGAACACGCGCCACTCGGGGTCGAGCGGGCCGCTGAAGAGCGGGGCCGCGTCGATCTCTTCCCACTCGCCCTTCTCGGTCTTGCGCTTGAGCACGGGCGTCCACGGGCTCTTCTGCGCCCACTGCGCCGGAATGACCGGCTGGCCGTCGAGGTGCATGTAGAACAGCACCGTCTTGCGCGCGGGGTCGCTGCCCGGGAACTCGGCGAAGAGCATCGGCTTGCCGCTGTTGGGCAGCTGCTTCGTCGTGAAGCCGCGCTTGCGGAAGGCCTGCTCGAGCCAGTCGACGTTCTTGCGGATGTCTTCCGGCACGGTGGCGTCGTTGGGCAGGGCCAGCAGCTCGAAGTACTCGCGGTAGGTGCCCTGCGCATGGCGCTCGGCCAGGGCCGGCGAGAGTTCGGCCGACTGCGCGAGGCCGTGGCCCATGAGCAGGAAGGCCGTGGGCACCAGCGCCATCAGGCGGCGGGGAAAGCGAGGAGAAGGGGTGGACATGGATGGCGGCGCAGAAGGAGCAGGACGGAGAACGGGTGTCTGCGCAGCATAAAAAGCGCGCACCTTTTCAACAATTGCTATTTTCTTGAGCTACCTTTGCGTTTGACGCAAACCTCGCGCCGCCCCGCTCCCCCGTCCATGCCCAGCCATCGCCTCCAGGAAACCTCGCTGCGCTACTTCCTCGAAGTGGCCCGCACCGGCTCGCTCACCGAGGCGGCCACGCGGCTGAACGTCAGCATCTCGGCCGTGAGCCGCCAGGTGGCCACGCTCGAATCCTGGATGGGCGTGCCGCTGTTCGAGCGCCGTCCGCGCGGCATGGTGCCCAGTGCCGCCGGCGAGTTGCTGGCGGCGCATGCCCTGCGCGGCGCGCTGGAGGCCGAGCGCGTGCTGTCGGACATCCAGGCGCTGCAGGGGCCGCTGAGCGGGCGCGTACGCATCGCCTGTTCCTCGGGCTTCGCCAACGAGTTCCTGCCGCGCACCATCGCGGCGTTCCGCGCGCAGTACCCGGGCGTGCGCTTTCGGCTCGATGCCACCGGCCCGTCGCAGGTGAGCGATGCCGTGCTGCTCGGCGAGGCCGACATCGGCCTCACCTACAGCCGCGCGGCGGTGCGCGGCATCCGGGTCGAGCATCGCCAGCCGGCCTCGGTGTTCGCGATCATGCGGCCCGACCATGCGCTGGCGAAGTCGCGCAGCGTCACGCTGGCGCAGATGCTTCCCTTTCCCATCGCACTCAGCAGCCCCGAGAACACGGTGCGCCAGCTGTTCGACGTGGGCTGCAGCAACCGCGGCCTCGTGTTCGACCCCGTGCTGGTCAGCAACCGCTTCGAGGCCATCGCCCACTTCGTGCTGCAGGACGGCGGCCTGGGCATCACGGGCGAGATCACGGTGCGCGACCGGCTGCAGCGCGGCGACCTGGTGGCCGCCGAGATCCGCGAGCCCGGCATGCGCGGGCGATCGGTCGAACTGCAGACGCTGGCCGACCGCACGCTGCCGGAGGTGGTGCGCACCTTCCTGGCGTACCTGCGCGCGCAGTTGCCGGCGCCGGGCGCCCGTGCCGCGGTCAGTTGCGAACAGGCCCCGCCACCGGAAACCTGATCACCCGCCGCTGCGCCGCGCCCGACGGCCGCAGCAGCCCGCGCTGCGTGGCCTCGTGCACGGCCTGCGTGCGCGAATGGACCGACAGCTTGCGGTAGATGCTCTTGATCTGGCTGGCGACGGTGCTGTCGGAGCGGTGCAGCGCCTCGGCCACGCGGCGGTTGCTCCAGCCCTGGGCCACGAGTTCCAGCACCTTGAGTTCGCGTGGCGAGAGCAGGCCTTCGTCGCAGGGCGCTTCGCGCGCCCCGTCGAGCCCATGGGCTTCCAGCGCAGCGTCCTCGATGTCGCAAAGAATCTGCCGCGCCGTGCGCGCAGCGACCCACACATCGCCGCGTTCGACCGCCGCCATCAGGTTGGCCAGCTGCAGTTGGTTGGCTTGTGCAAAGAGCCGCGCGGCGGCGTTCGCGGCCACCGCCGGGCTCAGGGGCGGCCCGTCGTCCAGTGCCGACATGGCACGCAGCTCGGCGCTTCCTTTGGACATGTCAATGCTCGCTCGGTGGGTCAACACTCAGGGGAAAAAGGGAATCTGACGCCCCGACGCAATGGAAATGCCATGCAAGGACGCCTGTCGCGAGCCTGAGGTCGCTTTGTAAACAGCCTTGACCATCCGTCTCAGTTCTTGGGAAAATTCCGCAAAATCTGTGATTTTTTAACGCCTAATTCGTACTATTTGGCGGAAACGGCCCCCTTCTTCCCCCTGGTGCCGCGTCGACCCCGCCCATGACACACCCCGCCGCCACGGCCCCCGAACGCCCCCTCTCTCCCCCGGGCGTGGCGCACAGCCACTTCGATGTGCGCGCGGAACCGCCTGACCGGCAGTTCCTGGCCTGGCGCGCGCGCGTCGGCCACGTGATGGACGCCCTGCCCTCGCGCGACGTGCTCGATCGCCCCTTCAACGCCGCGATCGACCGCTACGACGTGGGCGGCCTCGTCTTCACCGAATGCCGCGCCGACGCGCTGGTGATGGAGCGCTCGCTGGCGCGCGTGTCGACCGACAGCGTGCGCGACTTCGCCTTCCATGTGTTCGAGCACGGCCGCATGGACGACGTGCGGGTGCGCGCCGCGCCCCGTGCCCTGCGCAAGGGCGAGCCGCCTGCGGGCACGGTCACCCTCCTCGCGCTGGACATGAACCAGCCGGTGCGCCTGCGGCGCAGCGACTGCCGGGTTCACACCTTCTTCGTGCCGGGCGCGCTGGTGCAGGAAACCTTCCCCGATCCCGAGGCCCTGCACGGCCGCATGCTCGCCTGCACCACGCCGGCGGCGCGGCTGGCGGCCGCGCACGCGATCTCGCTGGCGCGCCACATCGGCGGCATGACGCCCGCGGCGGCCCAGAGTGCGGTGCGCACGGGTGCGCAGCTGGCGGTGTCGGCCTTCGGCAAGCAGGCCGGCTTCGAAGGCAACGCGCGCGCGGCGGCACGCGCGGCCATGTTCGACCAGGTGCGCCGCCATGTGCAGACCCACCTGCACCGCGCCGACCTCACGCCCGAGAGTGTGCTGGCCGCGCTGCAGCTGCCGCGCCCCACGCTGTACCGCATGTTCCAGCACGAGGGCGGGCTGGGCAGCTACATCCGCGGCCTGCGGCTGCGTCAGGCGGCGAGCGACCTCGCGCGCTACCCGCACGTGCTGGTGACCGACGTCGCCTACGGCGCGGGCTTTGGCAGCGCCTCGGATTTCAGCCGCGCCTTCCGCCGCGCCTACGGCATCGCGCCGCAGGACTTTCGCGTGCAGGCGCTTGAACGACGCTTCTAGGCCGCCGTACCGAAGCCCGTGTCGAACGTGCCCTTCACGTCGAGCGGCTGCTTGATGAGCCCCACCTGCCGGTAGAAATCGGCCGTGCCCTGCTGGTCGGCGATGACCTGCGCGTCGATGGCGATCCACTGCTGCTGGCGGCGCTCGAACTGCAGCTTCGCCGCCTCGGGCGGAATGCCGATGATGCGTGCGAGCGTGGCCGAAAACGCATCGACGTTGCGGTACGACCAGCGCTGCGCCTTCACCACGCGCTGCAGAAAGTCCTGCAGCACCGGTCGCTTCGCGGCAATGGCGGCATCGGTCGCCGCGAGGTAGCTCAGCCCCGGCAGCAGGCCGCGTCCGCTGACCAGCACGCGCGCGTGGCGGCTGATTTCGGCCAGCGCGGTGTAGGGCTCCCACGTGGCCCACGCGTCGACCGAGCCTTGCGTGAGCGCAAGCTTGGCATCGGCCGGTGCGAGGAAACGCAGGTTCACGTCCTCGGGCTTCAGCCCCGCCGCGGTGATCGCCTTGAGCGTGACGTAGTGGCCGATGGAGCCGCGGTTGGTGGCGATGCTCTTGCCCTTGAGTTCGGCAGCGGTCTTCAGCGGTGAATCGGGCCGCACCAGCACCGCCGTGCCGTAGGCATCCGAGCGGTTCGCACCGATGGCCTTGACGCGCGTGCCGGCCGCGAGCGCGAAGATCAGCGGCGCGTCGCCGATGGGGCCCGAATCGACCGCGCCCGCGTTGAGCGCTTCGGCCAGCGGCGCGGCGGCCGGGAACTCCGACCACTGGATGTCGTAGCCGAGCCCTCCGAGCCCGCCCGCCGCTTCGAGCAGCGCACGCAGCCCGCCCTTCTGGTCGCCGGCCTTGAGCACCGGGCGGCCCTGCGCGCGCACGAAGGCGGGCAAGGTGGCGGTCGTGGCGGCGGCAAGGCCGCCGGCAAGAAGTTGGCGGCGTGATCGGTCGAGGTGCGAGGTCATGGTTGGTTCTCTGTAGAAAGCGATGAAAAAAGGAAATCAGTGGATGAAGCCGCCCTTGACGAAGCGCACCGGCTCGGCGTCCATGCGGGCGATGAGCGCGCCCAGGCCGTCGAGCGGCAGCACGGCCCCCTTCGCCGAGGCAGCCGGCGGGCTGTCGCTGCGGCACAGCAGGTCGTCGTCGGACCAGCCGGCCTGTCCCGGCTGGCCGCGCACGCGCAACCAGCCATCGCGGTCGGCGATGAGCTGCATGCCCGCCAGTTGGTCGGTGCCCGCGATGAGTGCCAGTGCCTCCCACGCGGCCGGTGAATCGGCGACGCAATCGGACGTGACACCTGCTGCAATCGACGCAGGCGGCAGCAGTTGCACCGTCACCAGGCGCGGGTCTTCGCTCGGCGCGACAGCGCCCGCCACGACGCGCACGCGCTGTCCGCGCCAGTGCGCGAGCGACCGGGGCGCCTGTGCGCCGCAGCGCACCGCCATGTCGGGCAGGCCGACGGGCTGCGGCCAGTGGCCCAGCGCGCGCAGGCTCTGGCCCGCGCCCTGCGCCTTCATGTAATCGATGAGCGCCCACGCATCAGCCGCGTCGAGCGCACCGCCGAAGCCGGGCATGGTGGCCGTGCCGTGAAGCACGCGCCAGAGCAGGTCGCCATCGGCGCGACGCCACAGCAGCGGGCCCGTGAGGTTCGGTGGCCACACGGCGAGCGAAGCCGCGAGGGGCCCCTCGCCCTTGCCATCGGTGCCGTGGCAGCTCACGCAGTGCTGCGCGTAGAGCACGCGCCCCTGCGCGATGGACGCGGCCTTGAAGCCGGTCGGCGACGCCTGGAAACTCGTCGGCGTCGCAGGCACCAGCACGACGTTCGCGTGCGGCCACGGCGCGGCGATCAGCAGCATCGGCACCAGCGCGAGCAAATACCAACGCGGGCGCCGCCAGAGCAGCGCGATCACCAGCAGCAACAGCGCCACGCCGACACACACCAGCGTCCACGCGAGGCTGCGCGCCTGCCCCAGGTCGATCAGCAGGTTCTCGCCCGACAGCCGGTGCGCCCACGGCCACGCCGGCTGGCCGTGCACATGGCGTACGAGGCCGAGCGCATCGAGCACACGCAGCAGCTGCAGTTGAGCGCCCTGGAGCAGGCCGATCAGCAGGTTGAGCCAATCGGCCTCGGGCTTGCTGTTCATGTCACCAGGTGGCGTCGAGCCCCAGGTGGCGCAGCGCTTCGTGGCGCAGTTCTGCCAGCCGCGCATGGCCGCGATGCCGCGGGTACGGCAGGTCAACCACGAGTTCGGCCGCGATGCGCGCGGGCCGGTCGCTCAGCACGATCACGCGGTTGGCGAGGAACAGCGCTTCTTCCACGTCGTGCGTCACCAGCAGCGCCGAGAAGCCCGCGCGCTGCCACAGGTTGACCAGCTCGCTCTGCATCGCGATGCGCGTGAGCGAGTCGAGCTTGCCCAGCGGCTCGTCGAGCACCAGCAGCTGCGGGTCGTTGACGAGCGCGCGCGCCAGCGCCACGCGCTGCGCCATGCCGCCCGAGAGCTGGTGCGGAAAGGCTTTCGCGAACTCCGTGAGGCCGACGAGCTTCAGCGCCTCGTCGACGCGCCCGCGCTGCGCCTTGAGCACACCGCGCGCCTGCAGGCCGAGCGCCACGTTGTCCCACACGCTGCGCCAGGGGTAGAGCGTCGGGTCTTGAAAGACGACGATGCGCGACGGGTCGGGCCGCGTGATGGGCACGCCGTCTTGCGTGATGTGCCCGGCCGTGGCGGACTCCAGTCCGGCCACGAGACGCAGCAGCGTCGACTTGCCGCAGCCGCTCGGCCCGAGCAGCGCGACGAACTCGCCGGGCTTCACGCGCAGGTCGATGTCGTCGAGCACCTGCAGCGGACCCGCCGGCACGTCGAACCAGTGGCTCACGCCGTGGATGTCGATCTGCGCGCCGGCCTGGCGCACATCGGCTTCAGCGGCGGCTACCATTTGACGGTCCCCTTCTGCCACGACAGCACGCGGTCGCGCACCTTGAACAGCAGCGTGATCAGGCCCGAGCACAGCAGTGCCATCACGATCAGCGCCGCGTACATGTTCGAATACGAAGCCCAGCCCTGCGCCCATGACAGGTAGAAGCCCAGCCCGGCCTTCACGCCCATCATCTCCGCCGTCACCAGCACCGAGAACGCGGCACCGAGCCCCATGAACAGGCCCACGAACACCTGCGGCAGCGCGGCGGGAATCGCCACGCGCAGCACCAGGAAGCGTTCGCTCGCGCCCATGGTGCGCGCCACGTCGTAGTAGTTGCGATTGACGCCGGCCACGCCGGACCACGTCAGCACCGCCACCGGAAAGCCCGTGGCCAGCGCGATGAGGAACACAGCCGCCGCATAGCTCGACGGAAAGAAGAAGAACGCCAGCGGCAGCAGCGCCGAGGCCGGCACCGGCCCCACGAAGCGCAGCACCGGATGCACCCAGTAGCCCGCGATGCGCGACCAGCCGATGGTCACGCCCGTGAGAAATCCCGCGAGCGCGCCCAGCACGAAGCCGTGGGCAAGCAGCCGCGCCGAATGCGCCAGGCTTTCGCCGAGGCGGCGCCAGTCGTCGATGTAGGTTTCGATGAGGCTCTGCGGCGGCGCGAAGAACGGCGTGGGCAGCAGCGCGAGCTTGGCCGTGGCGATCTCCCAGAGGGCGAACAGCACCGGCAGCGCGACCAGCCACGGCCCGGCCGGCCGCAGCGCGCGCGCCACGCGGCCCGCGCGCGTGCCGAGCAGCGCCACGAGCAGCAGCGCCGCACCGATGGCGAGGGCGGCGATGCCGAACTCGTCGGTGTAGGCCCAGTCGCTGAAGCCCACGGCCTTGTTGGGCCAATAGATGGTGAGCAGGCCCAGCGCAACCCAGCCCGCGCTCGCGAGCGCGCCGGTCCGCCAGAAGCCTTCGGCGGGGCGCGCGAACACGGAGGCTGGCGCGGCCTTTTCGATGCCGGGGCGGCGCCAGTTTCCTGGCGCCTGCGGTGGTGCCTCCAGCACCCGATCAATGACGGCGCTCATGCCAGCGGATCGAAAGACACGTGCTCGGCGAAGCGCGCCGGGTCGGTGGTCTTCTTGAGCACGCCGACGCTGCGGAAATCGCGCGCATAGAACTCCACCTCGTTGCGCAGGTTCTTGCCCAGCGGATGGTGGTTGTGCGTGAGCGTGCCCAGCAGCGCGCGCAGGTCTTCGACCGGCACCTTGGGCGAGTACTTGGCGAAGAGCTTGGCCGACTCGTTCGGGTTCTCGGCCACGAAGTCGGAGGCCTGCGCAATGGCACGCACCAGCGACGCGACGGTCGCCTTGTCCTTGCGCACCAGCTCGCCGCGCGCGCCGACGATGCAGCAGACCTTGTCCTTGTACTCGCCCGAGAGGTTGCTCGCGAGCTCGACGAAGGTGCCCTGGTTGCGCTTCTCGATGAGGTACACGTTCGGGTCGCCGTCGGCAATGGCGTGGATCTCGCCCTTCTTCACCGCGATGTCGAGCAGGTCGGCCGGGTACTGGCGCCAGATGACGTCGCGGTCGGCGTCGATGCCGTTCTTCGCGAGCAGGATCGAGAAGAAGTTCTTGCCCGGGCTCGCGATGTCCGACACGCCGATGATCTTGCCCTTGAGGCTCGCCAGGCTGGTGGCGCCCGCGGCCTTGGCGCCCACGAGGCGCACGCAGCCGCCGTGCGAGCTGCCGACGATCTTCACGTCGAAGCCCGATTCGAGCGGCTTGAGCCAGCGGTGGATCATGCCCACGGCCGCATCGGCCTTGGCGGTGGCGAGCGATTCGAGCAGCTGGTCGGTCGAGCCTGTGTAGTTGACGAGGTCCACCTGCAGGCCGTTGCGCTCGAAGTAGCCGCGCTCCTGCGCCACCACCACGGGCGAGAGGCAGAACGCGGCGGCGTTCCATGCAAAGGTGAGCTTGCGCGTCTGCTGCGAAAAGGCCTGCGAGGCGATGAGGCCGCCCGAGGCGACCACGGCGGCGGCAGCGCCGGTGCGCAGCACGCTGCGGCGGGAAAGAAGGGATGCGTTCATCGGGGAAAGGCTCCGGGGGTTCATCGTCGTCAAAGCAGGAGTTCGGGTTCGGCCTCGACCAGCCCTTCGTACAGGCTGTCGAAGGAATGGATGGCGCCTTCGGGCCCGCCGATCTGGCCGTGCGTGTGGCGCGCGGTGGCCTCGTCGATCGGCTGCGGCGTGCCGGCGGCCTCGGCCAGCAGTTGCGTGTGGCAGGCGTTGTCCAGCGCGATGTACCACCACGCGGCAGCCTCCACCGTGGGGCCCGCCGTCAGGATGCCGTGGTTCTTGAGGATCGCGCCCTTCTTGTCGCCCAGCGCGCGGGCGATGCGATCGCCCTCGCTGGTGTCGACCACCATGCCGGTGAAGTCGTCGAACAGCGCCACGTCGTCGTGGAACACGCAGGCGTCTTGCGTGAGCGTGTCGAGCTTGCGGCCCAGCGTGGACCAGGCCTTGCCGTAGGTCGAGTGCGTGTGGGCGGCGGCCACGATGTTCGGGTTGTGCTCGTGGATCGCGGCGTGGATGGCGAAGGCGGCCTTGTTGAGCGGCCGGTCGCCGACGACCGTCTCGCCCTTCGCGTTGACCAGCAGCAGGTCGGACACCTTGATGCGCGAGAAGTGGATGCCGAGCGGATTGACCCAGAAATGGTCGGTCAGCTCGGGGTCGCGCGCCGTGATGTGACCGGCCAGGCCCTGCGCGAAGCCGAAGCGCGCGAACAGGCGGAAGGCGCCGGCGAGGCGCTCCTGCCGGTGGCGGCGCTCGGCCTGCACGGTGGGGCGCGGCGGGATGGGGTCGAACCAGTGCTTCTGCTGTGGGTTTGCGTGGAGCTTCAGCGGTTGGGGGGTGTGGCGGTCGATGGAGAGAACGGCACTCATCGGATTCCTCGTGTTCGGTTTTTTGTTTTTGCTCCTTCCCCCTCTGGGGGAAGGCTGGGATGGGGGCAAGCGGCGCTTGCAAGGCTGCGGTGTCGTGAAGGCCGCTTGCCCCCACCCCTGCCCTCCCCCAGAGGGGGAGGGAGAAAGACACGTCAGGCCGCCTTGCGAACGGAGGCCGCGCGCTGCGCGACCAGTTCACGCGTGCGCGGAATCAACTCACGCCCATAGTCCGTCGCGTCTTCCAACGGATCGAAGCCGCGAATCAGAAACGTCGTCACGCCCAGGTCGTAGTAGTCGAGCAGCGCATCCGCGACCTGCTCCGGCGTGCCGACCAGCGCGGTGCTGTTGGAGCGCCCGCCGATCTCTTGCGCGACCGCCGTCCACAGCCGCTTGTCGAGCCGCGAGCCCTTCTCGGCCGCGGCCAGCAGGCGCTTGGCCCCTTCGCTCTGCTGCGGCCCGCCGCGGTTGTAGCCCTGCACCACACGCAGCCGTTTCGTCTCCGCCAGGATGTTCTCGGCGCGCGCCCATGCGGCGTCTTCGGTCGCCGCAAGGATCGGCCGGAACGACACCGAGAAGCGCACGCTGCGCCCGTGCTTGGCCGCCTCGGCGCGCACGCGCGTCGTGAGTTCGCGCGCCTGGTCGAGCGATTCGCCCCACAGCGCGTACACGTCGGCGTACTTGCCCGCGACCGGAATCGCGGCCTCCGACGCACCGCCGAAGTACACGGGCACGTGCGGCTTGCCGTTGCGCGTCTGCAGCGGCTTCACTTCGGAGAACGCGTTCTGGAAGCGGTAGTGCGCGCCTTCGTGGTCGAAGGGCTTCTCGGCCGTCCACACCTTGTGCAGCACCTCGAGGTATTCGTCGGTGCGGGCGTAGCGTTGGTCGTGGTCGAGCCAGTCGCCGTCGCGCTGCTGCTCTTCGTCGGAGCCGCCCGAGATGTAGTGCACGCCGAGCCGGCCGCCGCTGAACTGGTCGAGCGACGCGAACTGCCGCGCCGCGAGCGTGGGCGCCACGAAGCCCGGGCGGTGCGCGAGCATGAAGTGGATGCGCTCGGTCACCGAGGCCGCGTAGGCCACCGTGAGCGTGGCGTCGGGGCTGGTGGAATGGTGCGGCACCAGCACGCGGTCGAAGCCGGCGTTCTCGTGCGCCTGCGCGAAGGCGCGCACGTAGTCGCGGTCGAGGGCCGGGCCCTTGGCGGCGTGGATCTCCGAGACCTTCTGGCCCTGGATCATGCCGATGAATTCAACGTCGTTCTGGCTCATGGTGTCCTCGTGGATGCGGATGGAATGAAGGGGTCAGGCGGCGGGCAGCCGCCGCAGGTTCTCGAAGTCATGGCTTGTGTTCTTTCTTCTTCACTCACGTTCGAGGAGAAGCGAGACCGTACCGAGACGGGCCCCGAAAACGAACGCAGAAAAACGAATTTGGATATGCGCGATGCATCCTTCGCGCGCTGGCAGCGGGCCTTTACCGTGCGGGCACCATGAGTGCACTCCCCTTGCGCCGCGCGCCGGCCGTTCCCGACACAGACACCCCGCCCTCCATCGACCCTGCCGTGCTGGCCCGCCTGTCGGACCAGTTCGCGTCCACGGCGGCCGACCACGACCGCAGCGGCGCCTTTCCGCGGCAGAACTTCGAGGCGCTGCAGGCGCACGGGCTCATCGGCCTCGTCGCGCCTGCCGCGTACGGCGGCGGTGGTGCCACGCTGGCCACGGCGCGCCGCGTGATCGCGGCAGTCGCGCGCGGCGAACCCGCCACCGCGCTGATCCTCACCATGACCTACCTGCAGCACCAAGCGCTCGCACGCCGCGAGAGCCGCTGGCCCGCGCACCTGCGCGAGCGCGTGGCACGCGACGCGGTGGCGCATGGCGCGCTCATCAACGCGCTGCGCGTGGAGCCTGCGCTGGGCTCGCCGGCGCGCGGCGGCCTGCCCGGCACCGTGGCGCGGCGCACGCCCGAGGGCTGGCGCATCGACGGCCACAAGCTCTACACGACCGGCATCGAGGGCCTGTCGTGGCTCGCGGTCTGGGCCCGCACCGACGAGCCCGCGCCGCGCACCGGCGTGTTCCTGATGCCACGCGACGCGCCCGGCATCCGCGTGATCGCGAGCTGGGACCACCTGGGCCTGCGCGCCTCGGGCAGCCACGAGGTGGCCTTCGAAGACGTCGCCATTGCCGCCGACCACGCCGTCGATCTGCGCGCGCCCGTCGACTGGGCGCCCGGCGCCGGCAGCCAGACCGACATCGACGCCCATGCGGCACAGCAGGCCTGGATGGTCGTGCTGCTGGGCAGCCTCTACGACGCCGTGGCGTGTGCCGCGCGCGACTGGCTGGTCGACTTCCTGAACCGGCGCGCGCCCGGCAGCCTCGGCGCGCCGCTGGCGAGCCTGCCGCGCGTGCAGGAGCAGGTGGGCGAGATCGAGGCGCTGCTGCGCACCAACCGCGTGCTGCTCGACGACGCAGCCGCCGCGGTCGACAGCGGCCACACGCCGCCTGCCGCCGACAGCGGCCTGCTCAAGCACACCGTGACCACGCACGCGATCCGCGTGGTCGAGCTGGCGCTGCAGCTGAGCGGCAACCACGGGCTCACGCGCCAGAACCCGCTCGAACGCTACTATCGCGACGTGCTGTGCAGCCGCATCCACACCCCGCAAAACGACGCGATCCTGGTCGCGGCGGGCCAGCGTGCGTTGCAGGCATCGGGAGGTGTCGCATGAGCGCGCTGCAAATTTCTCGCCGCACTTGGCTCGCGCAAAGCGCTGCGTTGTCGCTGGCCGTGGCCGGCCCGCTGCGCGCGGTGGCGCAGCCCAAGGCCACGCTGGTGCTCGGCGACCAGGCCGGCGGCCTGCGCTCGCTGTTCGAGGCCTCCAAGGCCCTCGACGGCGCGCCCTTTGCCTACCGCTGGGCCAACTTCCAGGGCGCCGCGCCGCTGTTCGAGGCGCAGCGCAGTGCCGCCGTCGACACCGCGATGGCCGGCGACCTGCCGGTGCTCGCGGCGGCCGTCGGCAAGACGCCGCTGAAGATCGTCGCCACGCGCGTCGGCAAGGCCGAGTCGCTGGGCCTCGTGGTGCAGCCCGACTCGCCGCTGCGCAGCGTGGCCGACCTGCGCGGCAAGACGGTCGTCGTCTCGTCGGCGCGCGGCAGCATCTCGCAGTACCAGCTCTACGGCGCGCTCGAAGAGGCCGGCGTGCGGCGCGACGAGGTCACGGTGAAGTTCGTGCTGCCCACCGACGCGGCCGCCGCGTTCGCGTCGAAGCAGATCGACGCCTGGGCCATCTTCGACCCCTACTACGCGATCGCGCTGCAGCAGGGCGGACGCATCCTGCGCGACGGGCGCGGCATCAACACGGCGCTGGGCTTCATCACCGCGAGCGAGCATTCGCTGGCCGATGCGGCCAAGCGCGAGGCCATCGTGCAGTTTCTCGACCGGCTCGCCCGCGCGGGCGACTGGGCGCTGGCCAACCCCGAGGCCTACGCGCAGGCGTACAGCCAGCTCACACGGCTGCCGATTGCGTCGGCGCGCCTCATCACGGCGCGTGCCTCGGTCGCGGGACGTCCGGTGAGCGAGGCCGACATCGTCGCGCTGCAAGCCGTGGCCGACCGCTCGGCGCGCGACGGTATCCTTCCGGTGCGCGTGGACGTGCGCGCGATCACCGACACCCAACTTTGGAAACGCCCCGCATGATTGCTCCGCTGCGCGATTTCGTCGGCGCCTTCGGCCGGTTGCTCGACAGCCACCCCGACGAGCCGCGCATCCTGTCCGAAGGCGGCGCGCTGCTGCGCACGCTGGTGGCGCGCGACGACTGGCTGCCCGACGCCTTCGCCGTGGCCGACCCGACCTACTACCAGCAGTTCCTGCTGCACGCCGACAGCACCGAGCGCTTCTCGGTCGTGAGCTTCGTCTGGGGACCGGGCCAGGCCACGCCGATCCACGACCACACGGTGTGGGGCCTCATCGGCATGCTGCGCGGCGCCGAGTACAGCCAGCCCTACGCGCTCGACGCCGACGGCACCGCGCGGCCGCAGGGCGAGCCGGTGCGGCTCGACGCGGGGCGTGTCGAGGCCGTGTCGCCCACCGTGGGCGACCTGCACCGCGTGCACAACGCGCATGCGGACCGGGTGTCGATCAGCATCCATGTGTACGGCGCCAACATCGGCGCCGTGCGCCGCCACACCTATCCGGCCGAAGGCGGGCGCAAGCCCTTCGTCTCCGGTTACTCCAACACGCTGCTGCCCAACCTGTGGGACCGCTCCGCCGAACTCCGAAACACTGCCGCATGACGACGACCACGACTGCCATCACCGCTTCCTTTCCCCTGCTGCCCTTCGCCACGCTGCGCGAACGGCTGATCGCGCGCGAGGAAACCGCGCTGCTCGACCTGCGCGAGGAAGACCCGTTTGCGCAGGAGCACCCGCTGTGGGCCGCCAACCTGCCGCTGTCGCGCATCGAGATCGAGGCGTGGCGACGCATTCCGCGGCGCGACACCTTCATCGTGCTGTACGGCGCGCACGACGGTGTCGATCTCGCCCCCCTCGCGGCGCGCACCTTCGCCGCGCTCGGCTACACGAACGTGCACCTGCTCGACGGCGGCCTCGAAGGCTGGCGTGCGGCGGGCGGCGAGCTGTTCCGCGACGTCAACGTGCCGAGCAAATCGTTCGGCGAGCTGGTCGAGCACGAGCGGCACACGCCCTCGCTGTCGGCGCCCGAGGTGAAGGCGCTCATCGACAGCCGCGCCGACGTGGTCGTGCTCGACGCGCGCCGCTTCGACGAATACCAGACCATGAGCATCCCCTCGGCCACCAGCGTGCCCGGCGCGGAGCTGGTGCTGCGCGTGCGCGAACTCGCGCCCGACCCGGCCACACGCGTGATCGTGAACTGCGCGGGCCGCACGCGCAGCATCATCGGCACGCAGTCGCTCGTGAACGCGGGCATTCCGAACCCGGTGGCCGCCCTGCGCAACGGCACCATCGGCTGGAAGCTCGCGGGCCAGGTGCTCGACCACGGCGCGGGCCGGCAAGCGCCCGCCGCGGTGTCTGAGGCCAACCGCGCGCAGGCGCAGGCCGACGCGCGCCGCGTGGCCGACGCTGCGGGCGTGCGCCGCATCGCCCTCGACGCACTCGACACGCTCGAAGCCCCAGGCCGCACCGTGTACCGCTTCGACGTGCGCACGCCCGAGGAATACGCCGCTGGCCACCTGCCCGGCTTCGCGAGCGCGCCCGGCGGGCAGCTCGTGCAGGAAACCGACCACCAGGTGCCGGTGCGCGGCGCACGCATCGTGCTGGCCGACGACGACGGCGTGCGCGCGTCGATGAGCGCCTCGTGGCTCGCGCAGATGGGCTGGGAGGTGTACGTGCCCGATGCGGTGCCGCCGACCTCCGCGCTCAGCGAGACCGGCACGCCGACGTCGGCCTACCCGCCTGTCGCGGCCACGGTCGCCGAGATCGCACCCGAGGCGCTGGCCGAGTTGCTGAAGCAGCAACCCACCACCGTCGTCATCGACGTGACCACGAGCGCCAACTACGTGAAGCGCCACATTCCCGGCGCCTGGTACGCGATCCGCGCGCAGCTCGCGCAGGCGATCGATGGCAAGGCCATCCCGTCCGCGCCGCGCTACGTGCTGACCTGCGGCAGCAGCCTGCTTGCGCGCTACGCCGCCGCGGACCTGCGCGCCCTGTTCGATGCACGCGGCCAGCGCGATGTGGAAGTGCAGGTGCTCACGGGCGGCAACACCGCCTGGTTCGCCGCCGGGCTGCCGGCCGAGACCGGCGAGACCCGCCTGGCCACGGCCCGCACCGACCGCTACCGCCGGCCCTATGAAGGCACCGACGCGCCCGTCGAGGCCATGCAGGGCTACCTGGACTGGGAGTACGGGCTGGTGGAACAGCTGGGGCGCGACGGCACGCATCACTTTCGCGTGGTCTGAGCGCGCAGAGCGCAGACGAAAAAAAACCGGGCACTGCCCGGTTTTTTCTTTCACTGTGCGCGCCACCGGTTCAACCCGGTTCGGCCGCCTTGAACAGTGCCGCGACCTTGCGTTTGCTCTTGATGTTGCTCGAGATGCCGCGTGCGGGCGAGGCCTTGGCCGACGCTTCCCAGGCCGGTGCGGCCTCGCGCTCGCCGGATTCGTAGGGCTTGTCGAAGAACGGATCGCGCGGTGCGGACGGTGCGCGGTGCGGGCGTCCGCCAGCGCTGCCGCTCATGCTGCGGCGGGGTTCCACGTCGCGGCGTTCGCGCGGCTGGTCGAGCACGTCGCGCGCGTCGCCGGCTTCGCCTTCTTCGCGCCAGTGGCGGCGTCCGTCGTTGATGCGACCGCGCGGGCGGTCTTCTTCGAACTCGACGGGTTCGAGCTCGATCTTCTTCTTGATCAGCTTCTCGATGTCGGCCACCAGGCGCGCATCGTTGCCGCCGCTGGCGAAGCTCACGGCCAGGCCCGAGGCGCCGGCACGGCCCGTGCGGCCGATGCGGTGCACGTAGTCTTCGGCGTTGAACGGGATGTCGAAGTTGAAGACGGCGGGCACGTCCTTGATGTCGAGGCCGCGGGCCGCAACGTCGGTGCACACCAGCAGGTCGACTTCGCCGGCCTTGAACGAGGCGAGCGCCTTCAGGCGTTCGTCCTGGCTCTTGTCGCCGTGCAGTGCGGTGGTACGCAGACCGTCGCGCTCCAGCGAGCGTGCGAGGCGCGCGCAGCCGAGCTTGCTGTTGACGAACACGAAGGCCTGCGTGATGCCGCGCTGCTTGACGATCTGCTTGAGCGCACGGCGCTTGTCGTCGTCGGAGACGCTGTAGAAGTGCTGTTCGACGGTGGAAGCCGTTTCGTTCGGCCGCGCCACTTCGATGGTGACCGGGTTCTGCAGGTAGCTGCTGGCCAGTCGCTTGATTTCGGGCGAGAAGGTGGCCGAGAACAGCAGCGTGGTGCGCTGCTTGGGCAGGTAGCTCAGGATGCGCTGCAGGTCGGGCAGGAAGCCGATGTCGAGCATCCGGTCGGCCTCGTCGAGCACGACGTATTCGACTTGGTTGAGCACCGCGTTCTTGGCTTCGATGTGGTCGAGCAGACGGCCCGGCGTAGCCACGAGCACTTCGACGCCCTTCTTCAGCTCCAGCGTCTGCGGCTTCATGTCGATGCCGCCGAACACGACCGTGCTGCGCAGGTTGGTGTACTTGGCGTACAGCTTGACCTGTTGCGCGACCTGGTCGGCCAGTTCACGCGTGGGCAGCAGCACCAGCGCACGCACCGGATGCCGCGCGGGCGAGGTGGAGGCGTTTTCGTGCTTGAGCATGCGCTGGAGCAAGGGGAGCGAAAACGCCGCCGTCTTGCCGGTGCCGGTCTGCGCGGCACCCATCACGTCCTGGCCTGAAAGCACCACCGGAATGGCCTCTGCCTGGATGGGCGTCATGGTCTCGTAGCCCATTTCGGCCACGGCGCGGGCCAGCGGTTCTGCCAGCGAAAGATTGGAGAAGGACATTGTCATTGAGCCCTCTATTGTCGCATTGCCGCAAAAAACGGCAGTGACAACGAAACGACAACGTCCGCAAAGCGCGAATTGCTATTTATTCGATAGCAAAAACCCCAATGAATCCGGGGTCCTCAGGACACAATCTTTACAGATTGCGCGCGTTGAAGGTGTCGCAGGACTTCATTTCACCCGTCTGATAGCCCGTGCCGAACCAGCGTTGGCGCTGCGCACTGGAGCCGTGGGTGAAGCTGTCGGGCACCACGGCGCGGCCTGCGGAACGCTGCAAAGCGTCGTCGCCGATCTTCTGCGCAGCGTTCATGGCGGCCTCGATGTCGCCCGGATCGAGCCACTTCTTCGACTCCTGCGAGTGGTGCGCCCACACGCCCGCGAAGCAGTCGGCCTGCAGCTCGACACGCACGCTGATCGCGTTGTTCTGCGCCTGGCTCAGGCGCCCGCGCATGCCGTCGACCTTGGCGGTGATGCCGAGCTCGTCCTGCACGTGATGGCCGACCTCGTGCGCAATGACGTACGCCTGCGCAAACTCGCCCGGCGCGCCGAGCTGGTTCTTGAGGGTGTCGTAGAACGCCAGGTCGATGTAGACCTTCTTGTCGCCCGGGCAGTAGAACGGCCCCATGGCCGATTGACCGGTGCCGCAGGCCGTGGGCGTGGCGCCGCGGAACAGCACGAGCCGGGGTGCCTGGTAGGTGCCGCCGTTCTTGCGGAAGAGATCGGTCCAGACCACTTCGGTGTTCTTCAACACGGTGGAGACGAAGGCTGCTTCGCGGTCGCCGGTGGGCGGCTTGGGCGCGGGGCCTTGTTGCTGTTGCTGCACCTGGGCCGGACTGCCACCGCCGCTGAGCAGGCTCAGCACGGTGAGCGGATTGATCCCGAAGACCCAGCCCGCGATGAGCGCGACCGCGATGGTGCCGATGCCGATGCTGCGGCCACCAAACAGGCCGCCACCGCCACCACCTCCGCCGCCCCCACCGTCACGGCGATCTTCGACGTTGTCGGATTGTTCGTTGCCTTCCCATCTCATCGCAGTCTCCTTGCCGGCTTGCTGATCGGCGTATTTGCCGGAACGTCGCAGGATGGTACTTGGCCTGACGGCCGGTGGCGTAACCGGCGGTCAGGAGACGCGCATCAGCGCGTCAGGTCTTGGGCAGCGTGACGCCGCGCTGGCCCTGGTACTTGCCGCCGCGGTCCTTGTAGCTGGTTTCGCAGACCTCGTCGCTCTCGAAGAACAGCACCTGTGCGCAGCCTTCGCCCGCGTAGATCTTGGCGGGCAGCGGCGTGGTGTTGCTGAACTCCAGCGTCACGTAGCCTTCCCATTCGGGCTCGAACGGGGTCACGTTGACGATGATGCCGCAGCGCGCGTAGGTGCTCTTGCCCAGGCAGATCGTGAGCACGTTGCGCGGGATGCGGAAGTACTCCACCGTGCGTGCCAGCGCGAAGCTGTTCGGCGGAATGATGCAGTAGTCGCCGTGCATGTCGACGAAGCTCTTCTCGTCGAAGTTCTTCGGGTCGACCACGGTGCTGTGGATGTTGGTGAAGACCTTGAATTCAGGCGCGCACCGGATGTCGTAGCCGTAGCTCGAGGTGCCGTAGCTGATGATCTTGTGGCCGTTGTTCTCGCGCACCTGGCCCGGTTCGAAGGGGTCGATCATTCCTTCGTTTTCGGCCATGCGCCGGATCCATTTGTCGCTCTTGATGCTCATATGCGCTCGCTGATGCTGCTGCGGGGGAATCGGGGCCGAATTGTGGCATGGGCGCCCTGCGCGCCCTCCCCCGCGCGCAGATCAGCCCGCCTGCGAAATCACCGTGCGCTCGACCAGCCGGTCGTCGCCCAGCACGATCATCGCGAACAGCAGCTCTTCGAGGTTGTTGGCCAGCGAGGTCTTGCGCGCCAGCAGCGGCGTGGCGGAGGGGTTCAGCACCAGGAAGTCGGCCTCGCAGCCCGGCTGCAGGTTGCCGACCACGCCGTCGAGCCCCAGCGAACGCGCGGCGCCGCCGGTGTGGTGCCACCACAGCCGCGAGGGCGCGATGCTCAGGCCGGTCTTGGTCTGGCCCTCGCGGCCCACGTAGTACGCGGCCAGCATGGTGTGGAAGGGGCTGAAGCTGGTGCCGCCGCCCACGTCGCTGGCCAGGCCGTAGGGCTGCTCGAGGCGGTCGGCCGCACCGAAGTCGAAGAAGCCGCTGCCCAGGAACAGGTTGCTGGTGGGGCTCACGGCGGCGGCCGTCTTGGTCTCGTGCATGAGTGCACGGTCGGTGTCGTCCAGGTAGATGCAGTGGGCGTACACGGCGCGTTCGCGCAGCAGGCCGAAGTCGGCGTACACGTCCAGGTAGGAGCGCGACTTCGGGTACAGCTCGCGCGCCCACTTCACCTCGTCGCGGTTCTCGGCCACGTGCGACTGGATCCAGGTGTCGCCGTACCTGGCGGCCAGCTCGCCGGCACCGCGCATCTGCGCGTCGGTGCTGGTGGGCGCAAAGCGCGGCGTGATGGCGTAGCCCAGGCGGTCGACGTTGTGCCACTTGCGGATCAGCGCCTCGGTGTCGACCAGGCTCTGCTCGGTGTCGTCGCGCACGCCGTCGGGCGAGTTGCGGTCCTGCAGCACCTTGCCGGTGATCATGCGCAGTTTGCGGCGCTGCGCGCTCTCGAAGAAGGCGTCGACCGAGGCGACGTGCGAGGTCGCGAAGGTCAGCGAGGTGGTCACGCCGTTGCGCAGCAGCTCGTCGAAGAACACGTCGGCCACCACGCGCGAATGCGCGGGGTCGGCGAACTTGCTCTCGGCGGGGAACGTGTAGTTCTCGAGCCAGGGCAGCAGGCCGGCGGCGGGCGCGCCGATGATGTCGGTCTGCGGGTAATGCACGTGCATGTCCACGAAGCCCGGCGCCAGGATGCGGCCCGGCAG
The DNA here is from genome assembly GCF_033802765.1 of Variovorax sp. EBFNA2. NCBI lineage: Bacteria > Pseudomonadati > Pseudomonadota > Betaproteobacteria > Burkholderiales > Comamonadaceae > Variovorax > Variovorax sp. EBFNA2. The sequence goes on along the minus strand of NZ_CP138496.1, from coordinate 1,831,519 downwards.
GTGGGTGGTGTGGGCGCCGGCATGGCGCTGCGACACGTCGGCATGGCTGCCGGCGTCGAGCACGCGCTGGCGGCCGGTGCTGTCGGGGGCGACGACCAGCAGGCCGTCTTCATCGAAGACAGGCAGGCCGGCGGCGTCGAATCGCAGGAGGGAGGCGCGGTAGGCTTTTTTCATCGTGGATTCGGAGGGTAATCCAGCCCCGGACGGCGGGAATTGCCCTGCGCGTATGAGTGCTATACGCGGAACGCACTCTTCAGACGCAGGAAAAGGAGGCGGCGCTCAGCGGCTCACCCGCCCCTGCACGCCCTCGGCCAGCCAGTTCATCTGCAGGATCTGCTCGTCGCTGAGCTGCACGCCCTTGGCGATCGCGACGCGGCCTTCGTTGTCGCGCACATCGGTGGTCACCGCACGGAACGGCTGCAGCTTGCCCGCCGCGATGTCCTGCTGGCGCGCGAGCACCTCCTGCTGCACGGCCTTGGGCACCTTCGTGCCGAAGTCGCCGACGCGGATCATTCCTTCCTTCACGCCGCCCCAGAGGTTGCCGCTCTTCCAGGTGCCGTCGAGCACCGCGCGGGCACGCTGCGTGTAGTAGCCGCCCCACTGGTGCGTGACGGCGACGATCTGCGCGTCGGGCGCGATCTTGCGCATGTCGGAGTGATACGCCACAGCCATCTTGCCGCGCTCCTGCGCAGCGGCCATCACGGCGGTGGAGCCCGTGTGGAAGGCGAGCACGTCGGCGTTCTGGTTGAACAGCGCCATCGCCGCGTCGCGCTCCTTCGGCGGATCGAACCACGCGTGGAGCCACACCACGACCACCTTGGCCTTCGGGTTCACCGAGCGCATGCCGAGCGTGAAGGCGTTGATGCCCTGCAGCACCTCTGGAATCGGAAAGCCCGCCACGTAGCCGGCCACGTTCGTCTTCGTCATGCGCCCGGCCGCGATGCCCGCGAGGTAGCGGCCTTCGTAGTAGCGGGCGTTGGCGGTCGCCACGTTGGGTGCGGTCTTGTAGCCGGTGATCGACTCGAACTTCACGCCGGGAAAGTCCTTCGCGACCTTCAGCGTCGGCTCCATGTAGCCGAAGCTGGGCGTGAAGATCAGCTGGCTGCCCTGCTGCGCGAGGTCGCGGATCACGCGCTCGGCGTCGGCGCCCTCGGGCACGTTCTCGACGAAAGTGGTGTTCACGCGCGGGCCCAGCGCCGCCTCGACGGCCTTGCGGCCCTCTTCATGCTGGCGCACCCAGCCGGCATCGGTGACCGGTGTGACGTAGACAAAGCCGATCTTCAGGGCGTCCTTGGCCAGGGGCGGCTTCGGCGGCGCGGTCTGCGAAAAGGCGGGGGATAAAAAACAGGCGGTCACCCACGCCAGAACGGCGCGGCCCGCGAGGTTTTTGTACATGGTGGTCCTCTACATGGCCCCGGAAATGACAAACCCCGCCACAGGCCGGGGCGCCTGATGCGGGGTCGGGATTTTAGTGCGGCGCCGCCTGCGCGCCGTGCGCAGGGCTTATTCGCTCACCACCGCGCTGCGGTAGGCCGCGTCGCCCTTGATCTCGGCTTCGGAGAACGGCACCTTGAGCCACTTCCCGGCGCTGTAGGCGCGGGTGTAGTCGGCGTTGTGCGCCGATGCGGGGTCGTCCGACTGCGAGAACGTCAGGAAGGTGTGGGCTTCCACACCGCCTTCGGGGAACCGCACGATCTGCATGTAGCTGTTGCCGTTCGGGTTGCCGTCCATGGTGTAGCCGCCCTTGTCGAGACGGTTCTCCGAGCACGCGATGGTGAAGTAGCCCGGCCCGCCGCAGCCGCCGTACAGCGGGATCTTCTGGCCGCCGCGCGTGGCGAACAGGTAGTCACCGCGCTGTGCATCGAGTGCGAAGCCGCTGGCTTCCACGCGTGCGACGGCCGCGCCGAAGGCCTGCTGCAAGGCAGTAGCGGCGCCCGCCTTCAGGTCGCGTGGCGTGTGGATCGGATCGCTCGCGCTGAACGGCACGTTGTAGAGCGTGGCCGACGGCAGCAGCGCCGCGCGGCTCCAGAACTCGTCCCAGATGTGCGCACCGCGCGCGCCGGTCACGCCGGTGTTGTTCCAGCTTCGCAGCGCCGCGCAGGCCGGCCCGGTGTCCACATCGCGTCCGATGGCTGCGCCGCCTTGCGGATCGGTCGCCACGTTGATCGTCGGCGTCGCGCACACCATGGCCAGCGCCTGGTCCTTGAACAGCTCGGCCGTCAACACACGGCTGTTGAGCACCATCTGCTTGACGGTTTCGGACGTGGCCACCTTGCCAGCGTAGTTGTCTGTGCCGTCGAGGCGCCCCTGCGCCATGAGGTTGCCCAGTCGCGTGCGGAAGGTCACGGGGTCGGTGCCGGCGGGGCCCATGATGTCCGGGTAGCCGGTCATCGGCGCCTTCGGGTTCGCCAGCCAGTAGCTGTCGTTCATGTTGGCCACGTAGTCGTCGCGCAGCAGGCTCGGCAGCCGCGCTGCACCGATGGCGCCCTTCTGCGCCGAGTCGGCATCGGTCTGCCAGTCGCACTCGCTCTTCGAACCGTCGAAGAACGGCACGCGCGGCAACGAGCCGCCGGCCGCGGTGCCCAGCGGCGTCGTGCAGCTGGCCACCTGGGTGGGCGACACGTTGGGAATCGCGCCGATGTCGGCATACCAGGCCTTGGCCGCGCCGCGGCCTACCGCCACGGTGTTGACCCACGGAATGGCCGCTTCCTCGCGCTGGATGGCGATGAACTCGTCGAGCGACTTGGCCTGGTTCCAGCGCAGCCAGTTCTTGAAGGTGCGGTAGTTCTCACCGTTGATGTCGCGGATCGCGAAGGCCGTGGTCTGGCTCCAGGCGAACGGCGCACCGAAGGCCGTGAGGTTGACCATCGGCCCGTACTCCGACTTGTAGAGCGTGCGCGTCACCGGCGCCACGCTGCCATCGGCCTGCTTCACGTTGACGGTGAGGTTCAGCGCCTGCATCTTCACGGGCTTGCCGTCGCGCATGTAGCTGGTCGGATCGCCCGCCGCGAGCTTCAGTTCGTAGAAGCCGAAGCGCCGCGCGGTCGACACCGTGTGGCTCCACGCGATGTTGTCGTTGAAGCCGATGAGGATCACCGGAATGCCGAGGAACGAGGTGCCGCTGATGTTGAGCTGGCCCGGAATCGTGAGCTGCGCCTGGTAGAAGCGGTCGGGCCCGCGCCAGTACCAGTGCGGGTTGCCGAAGAGCAGCGGGCTGCTGTCACCGGTCGCGGCCGTGCCGAAGCCGATCATGTTGCTGCCCACGCCCTCCTTGCCGCCGACCTGCAGCTCAGGCTCGGGCACGTTGACCGCCGCCAGCTGCAGCGCGCCCTTCTTTGCGCCGCTGCGCGCGGCCATCTTGGTGGGCGCTGCCGGCGCGGGTGCGATCGCATTGGCGATGTTCGGCAAGAAGTTGCTGTAGCCACCCGCGAGGTTGGCCGCGTACATGCGGCGGTAGATGTCCTCGGCGGTGATGGGCTTCACCCAGGCTTCGCTGCGGCAGGCTTCGTGCGCGGTGCCGCCGGCCTTCACGTCGCGCACGTAGCGGTTGTAGCCGGCGGCGAAGCCCTCGACCAGCTGCTTCAGGTTGTCGGGCTGGGCCGCGATCATCTTCGTGAGCACATCGGCCGAGATCACCTGCTTGTGGAAGAAGTCGGAGTCGATGTTCTTCGGCCGCGCGATGGTGCTGCTGGCCACGAGCTGCGCGTCGCCGCCGAGGTACTGCGAACGCTCGCCGCGGTAGGTGAGGAACGAGTCGGCCATCGTGCACAGGTCGTCTTCGGCCTGCGCAAAACCGTAGCCGTAGCCCACGCCGGGCCAGTTGTCGGCCTTGATGTGCGGCACGCCCATCGCGGTGCGGCGGATCTCGGCCTTGTAGGAGCCTTCGGCCGGTGGGTTGGTGGGCGGGTTGCCGGCGCCGGGAAAGAACGGGAACCCGCCTCCGCCTCCACCACCGCCGCCGCAGGCGGTGAGCGTGGCCGCTGTGACCAACGCGAGCAGGGACAGCGGCATGGCGCCGCGCGAGGATGTCTGTCTCATGGATGTCTCCGGTTGATGCTCTCTTGATGGAGCACCACCAGCTTAGGCAGGGAGACCGGCTGCGGCTTGAACGCAGCCGCTGTCATGCGGACAGGAGACTCAGTGGACGGTCGCGTCGCCCCACGCGTGCGACGCATGCGCATCGGCCGTCACCCGCACCTGGTTGGCCAGGAACGACGGCGACAGGCCGAAGTAGCGCTGGAAGGTGCGGCTCATGTGCGCCGCGTCGGTGAAACCACTGACCAGCGCCACGTCGGTCAGCGGGCGGCGCTCGGTGAACTGCTGCACCGTGCGGCGCACCTTGGTCCACAGCGCATAGCGCTTGATCGACACGCCCACCTGCTGCGCGAACAGATGCGTGAGCCGGTCGGGCGAGAGGAAGGCGAGTGCCGACAGCTCGCGCAGCGGAATCTGCCCCGCATGCGCGCGGATGGCCTGCAGCACACGCTCGATGCGGGGGTCGATGGCGGCCTTCAGCTCGGGGCTCTCGGTGATCGACGTGACCAGCGTCGAACTCAGCATCTGCAGGCGCCGGTCGGACAGCGCGCCGTGCTGCGCCGGTTCGAAGTCGTCGCGCGCGCGGCCGAAGCGGCGCGCATCGATCGGCTGGATGCCGTGGCCGCCCATGTGCCGCGACAGCATGCGGTAGGCGCTGGAGGCCGGGTCGAGGTTGAGCGACAGCAGCCCGCAGCCGTCGACGTCGAGGCGGCGCGACACATGCGGCGCCACCAGCGCGGCGGTGCAGCGCACGCGCGTACCGTCGACCGCCTCGAGCGTGAAGGGGCGGCCGCTCACCGACGCCAGCAGCGTGGCCGACGAACGGGCCGTGAGTCCCGACTGGATCGCCGGGGTGATATAGAGGAACCTGTCGTCCCACAGGTGCAGGGAGTTGTGCCGCGTAATGGTCATGCCGCCTCGCTTGGGTCTTGTCTCTTGCGCTTCTTGTCTTGTCTCTCGCGGCGGATTCTCACGCATTGCGGCCGGGCCCCGGCAAGGGTTTGCGACCCGTGGGGTCAGCGCGGTGGCACGGCCTGCAACTGCGCGTGCTGGCGCACCGCCTCCAGCAGCAGCGTGGCCAGCCGGCTCGCCGGCGCCTCGGCGCGGGCCTGCGCGCGGTACAGCACGAGCGAGATCTGCGGCAGCGCCGGCAGCGAGAGCACCGAACGGTCGAGCGTGCGCACATGCGAGGGCAGCCCGAACGGCGTGCGCACCGTGAGACCGAGGCCGGCCGAGGTCGCGGCCCACAGCGCGGCCAGGCTGGCACTGCCGAAGGCGCGGCGCCACGGCAGGCCGGCGCGGTCGAGCGCGGTGATGACGATCTCGCGCAGCGGGCACGGGGCGTCGAGCATGATGAGCGGCAGCGGCTCCTTGCTCTTGACCGCGCGAACGCCCGCGCGGTGCTCGCGCTCGGTCCACCAGGGCGCATCGACGCGCTCGGGCGCGGTCGGGCCGATCCACAGCAGCGGCATCCGCGCCACGCGCTCGGCGTAGGGCGACAGCGGCTGGTCGCCCGCGTCCCATGCCAGTGCCAGGTCGAGCTGGCCCAGCTCGAGCCGCTCGCGCAGCTCGCCACTGCGGGCCACGCAGGCCTCGATGCGCACCTTGGGATGCGCACGCGCAAAGCGGCCGAGCACGGCCGGCAGCAGCGTCTCGCCGAAGTCTTCCTGCAGGCCGAGCCGCACCCAGCCCTGCAGGTCGACGCCGCGCAAGGCGGCACTGGCCTCGTCGTTGAGTTCGAGCATGCGGTGCGCGTAGGCCAGCAGCGTTTCGCCGGCATCGGTGAGCGCCAGGCCCCGGCCCTCCTTGCGGAACAGCACGGTGCCGGCCTGCGCCTCCAGCTTTTTGAGCTGCGCGCTCACGGCCGAGGTCGAGCGGCCCAGCTTGTCGGCCGCGCGCGCATAGCTGCCGAGCGCCATGCCGGTGGAGAAGGTGCGCAGCACGTCGAGATCGAACATCACCTGGGTCATTGCGGGTCCTTGCGTCGGTTCTTTCATCGTCCTGAATTTCAGGACGGCTCGCCCATTATTTTCTGATTTTCAAAACCTTTGCAGCGGCGGACACTGCACCGCAACATGACCCATTCACCCTCCTCTCCCCCGGTGTTTTCTCGCCGCCACCGCTGGAAGGTGCTCGCCGCCGGCGTGGCCGCCAACGCGGCCTTCTCGGTCGCGTTCAGCGGCATCCCCATGACCGCCGTGCTCATGCGCACCGGCTACCAGCTCGACAACGCCGCGCTCGGCCTGGTGCTCGGCCTCATGGGCCTGGGCATCGCCGTGAGCGAGCTGCCGTGGGGCCTGCTGACCGATCGCTGGGGCGACCGCCCCGTGCTGCTGGCCGGGCTCGGCAGCACGGCGATCGCGCTGGTGGCGATGGCGCTGTGGGCTGCGCCGGGGCACGGCCACATTCCCGGTCTTGGCGTGCTCGGTGCGGGGCTGTTGCTGGTCGGCCTGCTCGGCGGCAGCGTGAACGGCGCCAGCGGGCGCGCGGTGATGACCTGGTTCGACGCCAGCGAGCGCGGCCTCGCCATGAGCATCCGGCAGACGGCTGTGCCGCTGGGCGGCGGCATCGGCGCGCTGGTGCTGCCTTTCGTCGCCCTGCACTTCGGCTTTGCCGCGCTCTACGGCCTGCTCGCGTTGCTGTGCGCGCTGAGCGCGGCGATGAGTTGGGCCTGGGTGCACGAGCCGCCCATTGCACCTCGTCATGCCAACGCAGAAGCGTCTGCGCCGAAGACCGGCCCGCTGCGCGATGTGCGCGTGTGGCGCATCGTGGCCGGCATCGGCATCCTGTGCGCGCCGCAGTTCGCGGTGCTCTCCTTCGGCACGGTGTTCCTGCACGACTTCGGCCATGTGGGCCTGGGCACGATCACCGCCGCCATGGTCTTCGTGCAGGTCGGCGCGATGGTGATGCGCGTGTGGAGCGGCCGATGGACCGACCGCCGCCGCAACCGCCCGGCCTACCTGCGGGCCTGCAGCGCACTCAGCGTGGTGCTGTTCGCGGGCCTGGCCGCGCTGGTGATGGCAGCGGGCACCGAGGCGCCGTCACCCGCGCTGCGCGGGACGCTGATCGCGCTGCTGGCCCTGAGCGGGGTGTGCGTGTCGGCCTGGCACGGCGTGGCCTACACCGAGCTGGCCACGCTGGCCGGCGCGGCGCGCGCCGGCACCGCGCTGGGCATGGCGAACACCAGCGTGTTCCTCGTGTGCTTCGTCACGCCCTTCTCGATTCCGCACCTGCTGGCGCTGCAGGGCTGGCCGCTCGTGTGGCTGGCGGCCAGTGCGTGTGCGCTGGTGGCGGTGCCGCTGCTCGTGCCGCGGACCGCGGCGGTGGATCAGAAGGTCGCGAAAACGGCGTTGAGCCGGTCGACGTAGGCGCGCTTGGCCGCCGCGTCGATGAAGCTGCCCTCGAAGCTGTTCGCCGCGAGCTGCCAGGCCTGCTGCACGCCGAGCCCGGTCGCGGCGAAGGTCTGCGTGAAGTTCTGGTTCATGTAGCCGCCGAAGTAGGCCGGGTCGTCCGAATTGACGGTGGCGACCAGCCCCGCCTCGAGCAGCGCGCCGAGGTTGTGCTGCGACAGGTCGGGGAACACGCACAGCTTGAGGTTCGACAGCGGGCACACGGTGAGCGGAATGCGGTCTTGCGCCAGCCGCTTCATCAGCGCCGGGTCTTTGGCGCTTTGCACGCCGTGGTCGACGCGCTCGACCTTCAGCACGTCGAGCGCGCTCCATACGTACGCTGGCGGGCCCTCTTCGCCCGCATGCGCGACGAGGTGGAAGCCCAGCTCGCGGCAGCGCGCGAACACGCGCGCGAACTTCTCGGGCGGATGACCGACCTCGCTCGAGTCGAGCCCCACGCCGATGAATTTGTCGCGGTACGGCAGCGCCTGCTCCAACGTCTCGAAGGCTTCTTCCTCGCTCAGGTGACGCAGGAAACACAGGATGAGCGAGGCGCTCACGCCCAGCTTGGGCAGCGCATCGACGCAGGCGCGGTGCAGGCCGTTGACCACCGTGTCCATCGAGACGCCGCGCGCCGTGTGCGTCTGCGGGTCGAAGAACATCTCGGTGTGCACCACGTGGTCGGCGGCGGCGCGCTCCAGGTAGGCCCAGGCCATGTCGTAGAAGTCCTGGCCTTTGAGCAGCACGCTGGCGCCGGCGTAGTAGATGTCGAGAAAGGTCTGCAGGTTGGTGAAGGCGTAGGCCTTGCGCAGTTCTTCGACGCTGGCATACGGAATCGAAACGCCGTTTCGCTGCGCGAGGGCAAAGATCAGTTCGGGCTCGAGCGAGCCTTCGATGTGCATGTGCAGCTCGGCCTTGGGCATGGCGCGCAGCAGCTCGGGCAGGCGTTCGGCGGAAATGCGCTGCGCGAAGCTGGGGTCGAACAGGGGGCGGCTGAAATCGGTCATGGCGTGGGAAATCGACGTTGTGATCGCGCACAGCATAAGGGCAGACACCCTGCGCGGCATCTCCGAAAACGTATACGCTGCCCACCCCTTTTCCCCCAAACTGATCTGGGTCAAATCGGGCCGCGCAGGATGCGATAGGCTTGGACCCCGGCAGGCCCGGCATCGGGTGTGTTCCCTCCAATCCGCGCCCAGCGTGCTTTTATGCCCTGGCGCCGTCCTTGATCGAATCGCATGACCCTACAAAACGCCTTCACCCGCGAAGACCTGCTGCGCTGCAGCCGCGGCGAACTGTTCGGCCCCGGCAACGCCCAGCTGCCCGCCCCGAACATGCTGATGGTGGACCGCATCACCCACATCAGCGCCGAGGGCGGCACCTACGGCAAGGGCGAACTCACGGCCGAACTCGACATCACGCCCGACCTGTGGTTTTTCGCCTGCCACTTCGAGGGCGACCCGGTCATGCCGGGCTGCCTGGGCCTGGACGCCATGTGGCAGCTGGTCGGCTTCTTCCTGGGCTGGCAGGGCCTGCCGGGCCGCGGCCGCGCCCTGGGCTCGGGCGAAGTGAAGTTCACGGGCCAGGTCTTGCCGACCGCCAAGCTCGTCACCTACAGCATCCAGATCAAGCGCGTGCTCAAGGGCAAGCTCAACCTGGCCATCGCCGATGGCTCGGTGAGCGTCGACGGCCGCCAGATCTACACCGCCGAAGGCCTGCGGGTCGGCGTGTTCACTTCCACCGACAACTTCTGAGGGTTTCGCCATGCGACGCGTCGTCATCACCGGCCTGGGCATCGTTTCGTGCCTGGGCAACGACAAGGAGACCGTCTCCGCCAACCTGCGCGCCAGCCGCCCCGGCATCCGGTTCCAGCCGGCCTATGCCGAAATGGGCCTGCGCAGCCAGGTGGCCGGCTCCATCGACCTTCCCCTCGAAGACCTCATCGACCGCAAGCTGTATCGCTTCGTCGGCCACGCGGCGGCCTACGCCTACCTGGCCATGAAGGACGCCATTGCCGATGCCGGCCTGACCGAAGAGCAGGTGTCCAACCCACGCACCGGCCTCATCGCCGGCTCGGGCGGCGCCTCCACGCTCAACCAGATGGAAGCGCTCGACCTGCTGCGCGAAAAGGGCGTCAAGCGCGTCGGCCCCTACCGCGTGACACGGACCATGAGTAGCACCGTGTCGGCCTGCCTGGCCACGCCGTTCAAGATCAAGGGCCTGAACTACTCCATCGCCTCGGCCTGCGCCACCAGCGCGCACTGCATCGGCAATGCCATGGAGCAGATCCAGATGGGCAAGCAGGACATCGTGTTCGCCGGCGGCGGTGAAGAAGAGCACTGGACCCAGTCGTTCCTGTTCGACGCCATGGGCGCGCTGTCCACCAAGTACAACGAGACGCCCGAAAAGGCCTCGCGTGCCTACGACGCCGAGCGCGACGGCTTCGTCATCGCCGGCGGCGGCGGCATGGTGGTGGTCGAGTCGCTCGACCACGCACTGGCACGCGGCGCAAAAATCTACGCCGAAATCGTCGGCTACGGCGCCACCTCCGACGGCTACGACATGGTCGCGCCCAGCGGCGAAGGCGCCGTGCGCTGCATGCAGATGGCCATGTCCACCGTCGACACGCCCATCGATTACCTCAACACCCACGGCACCTCGACGCCCGTCGGCGACGCCATGGAAATGAAGGGCGTGCGCGAGGTCTTCGGCGACAAGGCGCCGGCCATCAGCTCCACCAAGAGCCTGTCGGGCCACTCGCTGGGCGCCGCCGGCGTGCACGAGGCGATTTACTGCCTGCTGATGATGGAAGGCAACTTCATGGCCGGCTCGGCCAACATCGAGGCGCTCGACCCCGAAGTGGCCGACATGCCGATCCTCACTGCGACGCGCGAGAACGTCACCGTCGACACCGTGATGAGCAACAGCTTCGGCTTCGGCGGCACCAACGCCACGCTGGTGCTGAAGCGCTGGCAAGGCGCGTAAGAAGAACACCTGCCGGTCCCGTCGCGCTTGCGACGATGGGCCCGCAGGCGCTTCGCTAGACTGGGTTTTCCGTGCTTCCATCCACCGCGCGAGGAGACAGACCCATGGCGATCGACAACACCCTTTCCACCTGGCACCGGCTCGTCAAGTCACGCGACGTCGCGGGGCTTGATGCCCTGCTGGCCGACGACGCCGTCTTCCTGTCGCCCGTGGTGCACCGGCCGCAGGTCGGCAAGGCCATCACGAAGCAGTACCTCGCCGCGGCCTTCCAGGTCTTCTTCAACGAGAGCTTCCGCTACGTGCGCGAGCTCCAGGGCCCGAACGATGCGGTGCTCGAGTTCGAACTGGAACTGGACGGCATCGCCATCAACGGCGTCGACATGATGAAGTGGAACGCCGACGGGCAGATCACCGAGTTCAAGGTGATGCTGCGCCCGCTGAAGGCGGTGAACCTCATCCACCAGAAGATGGCGGCGCAGCTGCAGGCGGCTGCCCCGCAAGCCTGAGCCCGCTCAGGGGCAGGCCAGTTCCGTCTTGGCCACGGCACACAGCCGTGCTTTCTCGGGCGCGGGCAACGTGAACCCCGGCATCAACCCGTCCAGCCGCAGCACCGCCGGGTAGAGCCGCGCATCCTGCGGGTTCTTGCGGTAGGCCCGCAGCACCAGTTGCTGGCCTTCCTTGCCGCAATGCTGGCGCTGCTGGCGCGCCACTTCCTTGTCGTGCGCCGACCCGTCGCCGTTGAATTCGCCGGCGAAGTGAAAGCACATTTCCGCGTCGTCCACGGCCTTGCGCAGGCGCTGCTCCTCTTTCGAGAACGTCGGCGGTGCGGCGAACGACAACGACACGGCCAGCAGTGCCGCGCCTGCCACCATGACTCCTTGCAGCTTCATGAGATGAACCTCTTGTCCGAATGAAAAAAGGGCCGTCCGCAGACGACCCTTCTCGTGGCAATCGCCGAAGCGATGGTTTGATCGATCGATTACTTCTTGTCGCCGCCCGGCACCTTGCCTTCGACGCCCTTGACGTAGAAGTTCACGCCCGACAGGAACTTGTCGTCGGCGACCGCGTCCTTGGCGATCAGCTCCTTGCCGTCCTGGCCGACGATCGGGCCCTTCCAGATCGAGAAGCTGCCGTCCTTCAGGCCCTTCTTGATTTCGTCGACCTTGGCCTTGGTTTCGGCCGGCACGTCTTCGGCGATCGAGACGATGTCGATCGCGCCTTCCTTGACGCCCCACCAGGTCTGGCCGGTGGCCCACTTGCCGTCCAGCGCGTCTTGCGTGGTCTTGATGTAGTACGGCGCCCAGTTGATGATGGCCGAGCCCAGGTGGGCCTTCGGGCCGTAGGCGGTCATGTCGGAATCCCATCCGAAGGCGCGCTTGCCCTTCTCTTGTGCGGTCTTCAGCACGGCCGGCGAGTCGGTGTTCTGGAACAGCACGTCGGCGCCGCCGTTGATGAGGGCGGTGGCGGCTTCGGTTTCCTTCGGCGGGCTGAACCACTCGTTCACCCACACGACCTTGGTCGTGATCTTCGGGTTCACCGACTGCGCGCCCAGCGTGAAGCTGTTGATGTTGCGCAGCACTTCAGGAATCGGCACCGAGCCGACGACGCCCAGCGTGTTGCTCTTGGTCATCGAGCCGGCGATCACGCCGGCCATGTACGCGCCTTCGTAGGTGCGGCTGTCGTAGGTGCGCATGTTCTCGGCCGTCTTGTAGCCGGTGGCATGCTCGAACTTCACGTCCTTGCTGTCGTTGGCGACCTTGAGCATGGGCTCCATGTAGCCGAAGGTGGTGCCGAAGATCAGCTTGTTGCCCTGGCCCACGAAGTCGCGGAACACGCGCTCGGCGTCGGCCGATTCGGGCACGCTTTCGACGAAGGTGGTCTTGATCTTGTCGCCGAATTCCTTCTCGAGCGCCTTGCGTGCGTTGTCGTGCGCGAACGACCAGCCGCCGTCGCCCACGGGACCGACATAGGCGAAAGCGATGTTCAGCGGCGCTGCCGGTGCGGGAGCCGGAGCGGCTGCGGGCGCCGGTGCCGGCGATGCAGCGGGAGCGGCCGCCTCTTCCTTCTTGCCGCAGCCGATGAGGGCCGCCGAAGCCACCGCGGTGAGTGCCGCGAGCTTGAGCAGGGAACGCTTGTTCAGATCATTCATTGTCGAAATCCTCAGAAGAAAAGGACGGGTTGGCAAAAAAACGAGAACGCGATTATGAGCCGGGGTAGAACGGTTTCCCCATCGACGCCGGCATGTTGATGCGGATGAAGGCGGGGTTGCGCGAGATCAGCGCCAGCACCACGATCGGCGCGATGTACTGGGCCATGCTGAGGAACTGCGAGGGCACGTCGACGCCGCTGCTCTGCAGGTGAAAACCGAGCATCGAGACGCCGCCGAACAGGTAGGCGCCGAGCAGCACGCGAATGGGCCGCCAGGTGGCAAACGTGGTCAGCGCCAGCGCGATCCAGCCGCGCCCGGCGACCATGCCCTCGACCCACAGCGGCGTGTACACGGTCGACAGGTACGCGCCCGCCAGCCCGCACAGCGCGCCGCCCGCGATCACCGCGAGGAAGCGGATGCGCCGCACCGGGTAGCCCAGTGCATGCGCCGACTCGGGCGACTCGCCCACCGAACGCAGCACGAGGCCGGCGCGGGTGCGGTACAAGAACCAGATGAGCCCGATGGTCAGCAGCACGGCCACGTACACCATCGGGTGATGCCGGAACAGCGCCGGGCCGGCCAGCGGAATGTCGGCCAGCACGGAAATGGCGAAGGGCGTGCTCTCGGGCAGCTTGGCCTGCACGAAGCTGATGCCGGCAAAGGCCGAGAAGCCGACGCCGAACAGGCTCAGCGCGAGCCCCGTGGCGTACTGGTTGGTGTTGAGCCAGATCACGAGCACGCCGAAGAACGCCGCGAGCAAGGCACCGGCCGCCATGCCGGCCAAAAAGCCGAGCCAGGGGTTGTGCGTGACGACCACCGTCGCAAAGCCCGCGATGGCGGCGCACAGCATCATGCCCTCGGCACCGAGGTTGACGATGCCGGCCTTCTCGTTGATCAGCAGGCCCAGCGCCGCGATGGCGAGCACGGTGCCCGCGCTCAGGGTCGAACCCAGCAGGAGTGCGTAGCTTTCCATGGTCAGTGACCCCCTTCGGTGGTGGCTGCGGGCGCGGTGATCGGCGTGCTGGCTTGCAGCGAGGCCGTGGCCGTGGTCGCGGCCTTGGCGCCGGCCTTGCGGCGGATGCGGTAGGCGATGAGCGTGTCGCAGGCCAGCAGCGTGAACAGCAGCAGGCCCTGGAACACGCCGGTGAGCGACTTGGGCAGGCCCAGGCGCGACTGCGCGAGTTCGCCGCCGATGTAGAACATGCTCATCAGGATGGCCGAGAAGATCATGCCCACCGGATGCAGCCGCCCGACGAAGGCCACGATGATGGCTGCGAAGCCGTAGCCCGCGGGCACGTACGGCGTGAGCTGGCCGATGGGGCCCGCCACTTCGAGCGCGCCCGCCAGGCCGGCTGCGCCGCCCGAGGTGAGCAGCGCGATCCACACGGCGCGGCGTGCCGAGAAGCCCGCATAGCGCGCCGCCGCGGGCGCCAGCCCGCCGACCTGCTGCGCAAAGCCCGCGCGCGTGCGGAACAAAAACACCCACAGCGCGCCCGCGCCGACGAGCGCGATGATCAGCCCGATCGACACGCGCGAGCCCTTCATGAGGCGCGGAATTTGCGTCACCGCCTCGAAGGTCTTGGTCTGCGGAAAGTTGTAGCCCTGCGGATCTTTCCAGGGGCCGAAGACCAGGTAGCTCAGCATCAGCGTGGCCACGTAGACCAGCATCAGGCTCACGAGGATTTCGTTGGCGTTGAACTTGTCGCGCAAAAACGCGACGATGCCCGCCCACACCATGCCGCCGGCGATGCCCGCCAGCAAGATGGCCACGACGATCCAGCTGCCGGTGCTCTTGTCGGCCAGCAGCGCCACGCCGCCCGCCGCGATGGCGCCACAGACGAACTGCCCTTCGGCGCCGATGTTCCACACATTGGAGCGAAAGCACACGGCCAGGCCGAGTGCAATGATGAGCAGCGGCGTGGCCTTCACCATCAGCTCGCCGATGGCGTAGCCGCTCTTGATCGGTTCGTAGAAGAACACCTGCAGACCCTTGACCGGGTCCTTGCCGAGCGCGGCGAACAGCGCCACGCCGATGAGCACGGTGATCAGCAGCGCCAGGATCGGCGAGGCAAAGCTCCAGAAGCGCGACAGCTCCGGGCGGGGTTCAAGCTTGAGCATGCGCGCCCTCCTCTTTCTTCTTGTTGTGGTGCTGCTGTTGATCCTGCGGCCACAGGCCGCTCATCCACTCGCCGATCTGCGGCAGCGTGGCCGCCGCGCGATCGATCGAGGGCGACAGCCGCCCCTTGGCGATCACGTGCAGCCGGTCGCAGATGTTGAACAGCTCGTCGAGCTCCTCGCTGATCACGAGCACGGCGCAGCCGGCATCGCGCAGCGCGAGGATCTCGGCATGGATCAGCGCGGCCGCGCCCACGTCCACGCCCCAGGTCGGTTGCGAAACGATGAAGAGCTTGGGGTTGGCGTCGATCTCGCGGCCGACGATGAATTTCTGCAGGTTGCCGCCCGACAGCGAGCGTGCCGCCGCGTTCGGGCCGCCGGCCTTCACCTTGAAGCGCTCGATGATGGAACGCGCCTGCTTGTCGAGTTCGGCGGTGCGGATCCATCCGCCCTTGCCGACCGCATTGCTGCGCGTGAGCAGCAGGTTGTGCGCCAGGCCCAGCGTGGGCACGGCGCCGCGCCCCAGCCGTTCCTCGGGCACGAAATGCAGGCCCAGCGCGCGCCGTGCACGCGGGCGCAGCCGGCCGGCCGGCTTGTCGAACACCCGCACCATGGCGGACTCGGCGCGCACGTCCTCGCCCGAGAGCGTGTACAGCAGTTCCTTCTGGCCGTTGCCCGAGACACCGGCGATGCCGACGACCTCGCCCGCGCGCACGTCGAACGAGATGCCGTCCAGGTCGACGCCGAACTGGTCTTCACGCGCCAGCTTCAGGCCCTGCACGCGCAGCGCCACCGCGCCGGCATGCAGCGGGCGGTGCTGCAGCGGCGGCGGTTCGCTGCCGATCATGAGGCGCGAGAGCGATTCGGTGCTCTCGTTGCGCGGGTTGCACACACCTGTGACCTTGCCGCCGCGCAGCACGGTGCAGGCCGTGCACAGCTCCTGGATCTCGTGCAGCTTGTGGCTGATGTACAGGATGCTGCAGCCTTCCGAGGCCAGCTTGTTCAGCACGCCGAACAGGCGGATGACAGCCTGCGGCGTGAGCACCGAGGTCGGCTCGTCCAGGATGAGCAGCTTGGGGTTGGTGAGCAGCGCGCGGATGATTTCGACCCGCTGCATCTCGCCCACCGACAGCGTGTGCACGGGGCGCGCGGGGTCGATGTCCAGGCCGTACTCGCTGGCCTTGGCCGTGATGCTGCGGGCCACTTCGGCCAGCGCGAGCGATTTGTCCAGGCCCAGCCAGACGTTCTCGGCCACGGTGAGCGTGTCGAACAGGCTGAAGTGCTGGAACACCATGCTGATGCCCAGCGCGCGCGCCTGCTGCGGGTTGCGCAGGTTGACCGCCTGGCCGTCGAAGGTGACGGTGCCTTCGTCGGGCTTGACCGAGCCGTAGATGATCTTCATCAACGTCGATTTGCCCGCGCCGTTCTCTCCGAGCACGGCGTGGATTTCGCCGGGCTGCACGGCCAGGGAGATGTCGCTGTTGGCCACCACCGCGGGGTACCGCTTGGTGATGTGCGCCAGCTGGAGTCTGGGGGTTGTCATGCCGGGTTTCGTGGGTTTGTCTCGTCAACTGCAACAAGCGGGGACAGCTATGAGTTTAATAGCGCCCCCGCGACCATCGGCGCCCGACGGCGCTCTGCTCAGCCTCTCAGTGCCCGCCGATGTAGGCGAACTTGAACAGGAAGATCGCCGCGATCACCCAGACCATCGCATGCACTTCCCGTGCCCGGCCGGTGCACAGCTTGAGCACGGCGTAGGTGATGAAGCCGAAGGCCAGGCCGTTGGCGATCGAGTAGGTGAAGGGCATGGCCAGCGCCGTCACGGCGGCCGGGATCACCTCGGTGGTGTCTTCCCAGTCGAGCTCGACCAGGTCGCGCAGCATCAGGCAGCCCACGAAGAGCAGCGCCGGTGCGGTGGCGTAGGCCGGCACCGAGCCCGCCAGCGGCGAGATCATCAGGCAGGCCAGGAACAGCACCGCCACCACCACGGCCGTGAGGCCGGTGCGGCCACCGGCTTGCACGCCGGCTGCGCTCTCCACATACGCCGTGGTGCTCGAAGTGCCGAGCAGCGAGCCCGCGAAGATCGCGCCGCTGTCGGCCAGCAGCGCCTTGTTCATGCGCTCCATCTTGCCGGGCACCAGGAGGCCGGCACGCTTGGCCACGCCCATCAGCGTGCCGGTGGCATCGAACATCTCGACCAGGAAGAACACCAGCACCACGTTCAGGATGCCGCCCTTGAGTGCGCCGAGGATGTCCAGCTGCATGAAGGTCGGTGCGATGGACGGCGGCGCATCGAACACGCCGTGGAACTTGTTGCCGCCAAAGAAGAACGACAGCACCGTCACCAGCATGATCCCGATCAGGATCGCCCCGCGCACCTTCAATCGGTCGAGCGCCACGATGACGAGAAAGCCGATGGTCGCCAGGATCACGGGCGCCGAGTGCAGGTCGCCCAGCGTGACGAAGGTGGCCGGCGAGGCGGCGACGATGCCGGCGCTCTTCAGCGCGATGAGCGCCAGGAACATGCCGATGCCCACGGTGATCGCTGTTCGCAGCGACTGCGGTATGCCCGCGATGAACAGCTCCCGCAATCCGGTGACCGTCACGATCAAAAAGAGGCAGCCCGAGATGAACACCGCGCCCAACGCGACCTGCCACGTGTAGCCCATGCCGAGCACGACCACGTAGGCGAAGTAGGCGTTCAGGCCCATGCCCGGCGCCATGGCGATCGGGTAGTTGGCGTACAGGCCCATGATCAGCGTGCCGATGGCCGCGATCAGGCAGGTGGCGACGAAGACGGCGCCCTTGGGCATGCCCGCGTCCCCGAGGATCGAGGGGTTCACGAAGATGATGTAGGCCATCGTCAGGAAGGTCGTCAGCCCTGCGATGACTTCGGTGCGCACGGTGGTGTTGTGCTCGGTCAGCTTGAAAAAGCGTTCCAGCAGACCGGCGTTGGCCGGTGCGCCCGCCGCACGCAACGGCGCCGCCTCGGTGACCCCGGCGGCCCGGGGAGTGGTGGCCTTGGGCACCTCTTCATACCTGTTCATTTCGCTTGTCTCCAGCTGTTGTATGTGGCGGTTCGTTCATCGTTGCCTCGGTCGCGACGCCGGCGCGACGGAGGGCTCAGGGAGGATCGGAAATCGGTTCAGCCGGCAGGGTTCGCGCGGCCACTGGTGCGGCCTCGAAGCCGGGCCGCAGCGACGCCGCCACGCCCTTGATGCATTCGCGCAGCCAGCGCGCGGAGCTCGAGGAATGCGTGCGTTCGTGCCAGAGCTGGTAGTACATGAGGCGCGGCAAGGCGGCCGGGCACTCGAGGATCTTCAGGGGCAGCCGTGCGGCGAAGCGCTCGCAGTACTGGCGCCCCGTGGTCAGCACCAGCAGGCTCGAGGCCACCATGTCCGGAATGAGGCCGAAGTGCGCGCAGCGCGCCGTGATGTTGCGCTGCCGGCCCAGCTCGTCGAGCATCTGGTCGATGATGCCGCGCCCGCCCGGGTGCATGGGCGTCGGCGCGATGTGCTCGGCCGCCAGCCAGGTTTCCAGGTCCCACCCGCGCCGCACGGCCGGATGGTCCTGGTTGACCAGCGACACCACCTCGTCGCCAAAGAGGCGCGCCATGTGCAGGTCTTCCGGCGGCTTGAGCCAGTTGCCGATCACCAGGTCGACCTGCCCGAGCGCCAGGTGCCCGTGGTAGTCCGAGTCGGGCGAGAGCGCGTGGATCTCGATCTGGCACAGCGGTGCCTCGCGCTTGACCTGCGCCACCAGCATCGGCAGGAACAGCGGGTCCATGTAGTCGCTGGCCGCGATGCGGAAGGTGGTGGCCGCCGACTGCGGCTCGAAACCCCGCGCATCCGAGAACAGCATCTCGGCCGCGCGAAGAATGCTGGCCGCGGGCTCGATCATGCGCAGCCCCGCGTCGGTCGGCACCATGCCCGAGCCCGAGCGCACCAGCAGCGGGTCGCCCGACAGCTCGCGCAGGCGCTTCAGCGCGGCCGAGACGGCCGGCTGGTACATGCCCAGGCGGATGGCGGCGCGCGAGACGCTGCGGTCGGTCAG
The DNA here is from genome assembly GCF_033802765.1 of Variovorax sp. EBFNA2. Lineage (NCBI taxonomy): Bacteria > Pseudomonadati > Pseudomonadota > Betaproteobacteria > Burkholderiales > Comamonadaceae > Variovorax > Variovorax sp. EBFNA2. The sequence goes on along the minus strand of NZ_CP138496.1, from coordinate 1,812,793 downwards.
CACGGTATGAAGCACCCGTATGAGATGAAGATCGATCTTGTCGAAAAGCGCCTGGTCTCTCATGGCTGTTCACACCTTTCTTGTCTGTGCGAACAGTTATACAGCGCAACATTTGGAGAACGGAAGGACGCTCGGACCGTGCGAGCACGGCCGGTGCTCATTCGCCAGAGGCTGCCTGCACCGCGGTCAGGGCGCGGAGGATGGATTCGCTCGTGGCCGGCGCCTTCAGCGGCGGATCGACCCGGTGCCCGCCCGCGGCCGACACGGCATCGCGGATCGCGAAGAACACCGAGAACGGCAGCAACAGCGGCGGTTCGCCCACGGCCTTGCTGCGGTGAATGGAGTCTTCGACGTTCTGGCCCTCGAACAGGCGCACGTTGAACACCGGCGGGCAGTCGTTGGCGGTCGGGATCTTGTAGGTGCTCGGCGCGTGCGTGGTGAGCTTGCCGCTCGCCGGATGCCACACCAGCTCTTCGGTGGTGAGCCAGCCCATGCCCTGGATGAAGGCGCCTTCGACCTGGCCGATGTCCACGGCCGGGTTCAGCGACTTGCCTGCGTCGTGCAGGATGTCGGCACGCAGCAGCTTCCATTCGCCGGTGAGCGTGTCGACCACCACTTCGCTCACCGCCGCGCCGTAGGCGTAGTAGTAGAACGGGCGGCCCTGCATCTTGTCCTTGTCCCAGCTCAGGCCGGGCGTGGCGTAGAAGCCGTCGGACCACAGCTGTTTGCGGTCGAGGTAGGCCTCGCCCACCACGGTGCTGAAGGCCAGCGTGCGGCCGTTCACTTCGACCTGGTCGTTGGCAAAGCGCACGTCGGCGGCGTTGCCGCCATGGCGCTCGGCGGCGCAGGCGGCCAGGCGTTCGCGGATCTGGCGCGCGGCATCCTGCGCGGCCTTGCCGTTCAGGTCGGCGCCGGTCGAGGCGGCCGTGGCCGAGGTGTTGGCCACTTTCGTCGTGTCGGTCGCAGTGACGCGCACGCGCTCGAAGCTCACGCCCAGTTCGTGCGCCACCACCTGCGCCACCTTGGTGTTCAGGCCCTGGCCCATCTCGGTGCCGCCGTGGTTCACGAGAATCGAGCCATCGGTGTACACGTGCACGAGTGCGCCGGCCTGGTTGAAGTGCTTCACGTTGAACGAGATGCCGAACTTCAGCGGCGCCAGCGCCAGGCCGCGCTTGAGCACGACGCTCTTCGCATTGAAGGCGGCGATCTCTTCACGGCGCAGGCGGTAGTCGCTGGTTTCTTCCAGCTCGGCCACGAGTTCGTGGACGATGTTGTCCGTCACGGTCTGGCGGTACGGCGTGACGTTGTTCTCGCCCTTGCCGTAGAAGTTGACGCGCCGCACGTCGAGCGGGTCGCGTTTCAGTTCGCGCGCCACCGAGTCCATGATGTTCTCGATGGCAATGGCGCCCTGCGGGCCGCCGAAGCCGCGGAACGCGGTGTTGCTCTGCGTGTTGGTCTTGCCCGAGAAGCCGTGCATGCTCACGTTGGGCAGCCAGTAGGCGTTGTCGAAGTGGCACAGCGCGCGCGTCATCACCGGGCCCGACAGGTCGGCCGAATGGCCGGCGCGCGAGACCATGGTGATCTCGGCGCCGAGGATGCGGCCCTCGTCGTCGTAGCCCACGTCGTACTCGTACCAGAAGCAGTGGCGACGGCCGGTGATCATGAAGTCGTCGTCGCGGTCGAGCCGCAGCTTCACCGGGCGCTGCAGCTGGCGCGCCGCAATGGCCGCCACGCAGGCAAAGATCGCCGACTGCGATTCCTTGCCGCCGAAGCCGCCGCCCATGCGCCGGCATTCCACATGCACTTCGTTCGAGGACAGGTGCAGCGCATGCGCCACCAGGTGCTGCATCTCGCTCGGGTGCTGCGTCGAACAGTGGATGTGCAGCGTGCCGCCCTCTTTCGGAATGGCGTAGCTGATCTGGCCTTCGAGATAGAACTGTTCCTGCCCGCCCACGTCGAGCGTGGCGCTGTGGCGATGCGGTGCCTTGGCGATGGCGGCGCGCACGGCGGCCTCGTCGCCTTCGTTGGCGGCCCCGCCGCTGCGCACGATGTGCATCGGCGGCACCACGTACTGGCCGCGCGCATGCGCGTCCTGCGGCGTGATGACGGGCGGCTGCGCCTCGAGGGTGATCGCGTCCTTGGCCTTGGCGGCGGCGCGGCGCGCGGCATCGCGCGTTTCGGCGATCACGGCGAACACGGGCTGGCCGAGGTAGCGGATCTGGCCGCCGTCGTTCACGGGCAACAGGATCGGGTCGTCATGGACGATCGAGCCGCAGTCGTTGGTGCCGGGGATGTCGTCGGCGGTGAGCACCGCGACCACGCCGGGCATGGCGCGGATGGCGTCGAGCGACAGCGCCGTCACGCGGCCGTTGGCCACCGGCGACAGGCCCAGCGCGCAGTGCAGCGTGCCGGCGAGTTCGGGAATGTCGTCGATGTAGGTGGCTTCGCCGGCCACGTGCAGGTGCGCCGACTCGTGCGGGCGGCTGATGCCCACGCGCATGCCGCGGTCGTGCGCCAGCGCTTCGGCGCCCACGTCGATGCGGGCGGCGGTGTTCTTCAGGTAGTCGGCAAAGGCCTCGGCGGGCTGCAGCAGGCGGGCGTCGATGGGTTTGTTCATGGTCAGAGTCCTTCCGCGGCCACCTTGGCAACGACATGAGGCATCACGCTCCAGACGCTGGTTTCCTCGAGGGACAGCGCGTCCTGCGTGCGGGTTTCGAGCCACAGGCGCTGGATCAGGTTCTGCGCCACCTGCAGGCGGTAGTCGGCCGAGGCCCGCATGTCCGACAGCGGCTTGAAGTCTTGCGCCAGCGCCAGCTTGGCGGTGGCCACGCTGGCCTGCGTCCAGGGCTTGCCGACGAGCGCGGCTTCGGCGTGGGCGGCACGCTTGACGGTGGCGGCCATGCCGCCGAAGGCCAGGCGCACGGCCTTCACCGTGTCCCCGCCCTCTTCCAGTTCGATGGCGAAGCCCGCGCACAGCGCCGAGATGTCGCAGTCGAAGCGCTTGCTGATCTTGTAGGCGCGCACCTGGCGGCGCATGGCGTCCAGCGGCACGGCCAGGCCCTGCACGAACTCGCCGGGCTGCAGCTGGTTCTTCATGTAGTCGAGGTAGAACTCGGGCAGCGGCATGCGGCGCACGGTGTCGCCGCGGCGCAGCTCGATCTGCGCGTCGAGCGACATGAGCACCGGTGGCGAATCGCCGATGGGCGAGCCGTTGGCGACGTTGCCGCCCATGGTGCCGGCGTGGCGGATCGGCGGCGAGGCAAAGCGCAGCCACACGTCGGCGAGGCTGGGCACGCGCTCGACCAGCGCGCCGAAGGCGGCTTCGAGCGAGGCGCCGGCGCCGATGTAGAGCTCGTCGGCGCGTTCTTCGACCGTCTTCATCTCGGCCACGTCGCCGACATAGATGATGTCGCCGAGGTCGCGGAACTGCTTGTTGACCCACAGGCCGACGTCGGTCGAGCCCGCGAGCAGCTGGGCGCCCGGCTTCTGCACACGCAGTGCGGCGAGCTGGGCGATGGTCTTGGGGGCGTGGAAGTGGTCGATGCGGGCGCCGAGCGGGGCCGCGTAGTCGAGGCCGTCGTTCTTCAGCGCGGTGAGCGCGGCCACCACGGGTGCGGTGTCCAGGCGCACGGCCGGCAGGTCGAACATGCGCTGGCCGGCGTCGAGGATGGGGCGGTAGCCGGTGCAGCGGCAGAGGTTGCCCGACAGGTCGTCGGCCAGCTGCTGGCGCGTGGGCTGCGTGCCCTCGGCCTGGTGGTGTTCGTAGGTGGCCCACAGCGACATCACGAAGCCCGGTGTGCAGAAGCCGCACTGCGAGCCGTGGCAGTCGACCATGGCCTGCTGCACGGGGTGCAGCGGGTGGACGGCATGCTTGGCCGGGGGTTCCGTCTTGGGCTTGCACTGCGATGCACACTGGCCCTTGAGGTCTTCGACCGTGAACAGCGCCTTGCCGTGCAGCGTGGGCAGGAACTGGATGCAGGCGTTGACGGTCTGCAGCTGCAGGCCGTCGACCGCGCCGGGTGCGTGGGCGTCGGTGGCCAGCTCGCCGATGACGACGGTGCAGGCGCCGCAGTCGCCTTCGTTGCAGCCTTCCTTGGTGCCGGTGCAACGCGCGTCTTCGCGCAGCCAGTCGAGAACGGAGCGGGTCGGATGGACCCCGCTGACGTCGACGATCTTTCCGCGATGGAAGAAGCGGATCGGTTGAATCGGTGTGCTGCTGCTCTCGGTGCTCATGCTTTTTTCAGGCTCGTGGGCGGCCCGTCGTGGGCCAGTCATGGACGTTAGCGGCTTGCGTGGGGTCTTGCATACGGGCACGCCCATAACGCGTATGTGAGGGTCGGTATGCCACGTCCGGGGAAACCCTTGGATTGACGCTGCAATTCCCGGGCCATGCCGGAAACCGAGGGTTTTCAGCTGCTTTCTCAGGCGTGCGCGATGGCGGTCCAGGCGGTGGCGAGCAGCGTCAATCCGGCCACGAAAAGCAGGCCGGCGACCAGCCATTGCAGGGTGCGCGGTTGCAGCTTGTTGGGCAGGCGGTGGTGCAGCCGCGTCGCGGCGTAGACCACGGGCATGGCGCAACCAGCGAGCAGCGCCGAGTGCCAAGAGAAGTGGCCGGTCGGCACCACGATGACGAGCCGCACGAGCGAGTTGAAGGCGAACATCAGCAGCAGCGCGCGGCGCACGAGTTCGCGGTCGAGCGGCTGGCGGTACATGTGGAAGACGATGGGCGGGCCGGAGGCGGAAAACAGCCCGCCCAGCACGCCCGAAAGCCCGCCGATGAGGGCGAAGCTGGTGCGGCCCGACACGGCCGGCAGCGGCTTGCCTTGGAGCAACAGCAGCACGGCGCAGATCAGGATTGATACGCCCAGAAGGCCCCGCAGCCAGTCCACGGCGCTGCCGCTGAGCCACACGAGCAGCATGAGCCCGACGATGACGCCGACGGTGCTGCCGTTGAGCGCGGGCTTCATGAGCTGCCACGGCACGGGGCCGGGGCGCGCGCGGAAGTAGGTCCAGGCGTTGAGGAGGCTCAGCACGGTCGCGGCATTGGCCGCGTCGTTCACGCTGGCGATGTCGAACACCGACACGAGGCCCAGCAGGATGAGGCTGAACGCAAAGCCCGTGAGGTTCTGCGCGTAGGTGGCCAAGCCCACGCAGGCCATGAAGATCAGGACCGGGACGGCGCCGGAAAGAATCGCTTGCACCTCGATGCCGTCAGTGCGCGCCAAGGCTGGCGGGACGGTGGAGGAAGGCGGGGGAACGGGGATGCGGGACGGACATGCGGACGGGGATCGGGAGACGGAGGCGCGAGGCGGAACGCTTGAGAATAACGCGGCCTGCGCATGTGCGTTCAGGGTGCGTGCACAGGCCACCGGGTACTTCCCTCCGCGAATGTCCTCCGGCCTGCGGCCTCCCCCTTTACCGGGACTTCTCGCGCGGTCAAGCACGGGTTCAGGGTTGTTTTCTTGCCATGCTGTATTGCCTGCAAGGCGGTGAGGAACCAGGCGCAACGAAACGAGGAACAGACTGCACATCTACCGACGGTCTTGTTGCACTGGCACTTGGCCGTGCGGACCCAGATACGAACCGCTCAGCGGGGCTCCATTCATTTCTCGTGATGCCCATTTCGATCGGCATCACCAAGGGGGAGTCGAGCTTGCCCGCTGCCGGTCTGACCTGTTCATTGCATCTTGGAACTCACGTCTGGCAAACAAATAGACAACAAAGGCTTTTCAAACGGATCGCGCTACACCGCGATGACCGCAGCGACAGCGCCTGGTGGTTTGGTACTGACGTGGTGCGCATCGAAGGCCCGCCCGCGTGCGAATACCGCCCACAGGATGCGCGCATTCTTGTTGGCCAACGCCACCACGGCCTTCTGCCAGCCAGAGCGCTCGCGCAAGGCCTGCACCCAGCGCGAGATCGGATCGTCGCGTCTGTGCGCCGTCAACACGATCGACTTGGCCCCCTGGATCAGCAGCGTGCGCAGGTACGCGTCGCCTCGCTTGGTAATGCGCCCCAGGTTGTTCTTGCCACCGCTGGAATTCTGTCGGGGCGTCAGACCCAGCCAGGCGCCGAACTGCGCACCGTTCTTGAATTGCTTGAAGTCGCCCACGGTAGCCACCACCGCGGATGCCGTGACCGGCCCCACGCCCAACAACTGCTCGGCCTGGCGCACCTGATCGCTGGCCTTGCCGTGTGCGGCGATGCGCTCGTCGCACCATCGCAGGTGTGCATCGAGTTCTTGCCATTGCGCATAGGCCCGCTGCAGCGTCAACCGGGCCAGAGCGCCCAGTTCATTGCTGGCATCTTCCATCGCGTCGGGAAGCGCCTGGCGCAACGCCTCAGGGCTTTGGGCGAACACCAATCCGAACTCCGCCAACAGGCCCCGGATGCGGTTGATGCAGGCGGTACGGTCCGCCTTGACGCCCTCTCGCAGGCGGTGGATGCACAGCATGCTTTGCTGCTCCACGCTCTTGATCGGCACGAAGTGCATGTGCGGGCGCGAGGCGGCCTCGCAGATGGCAGCGGCATCGTTGGCGTCGTTCTTGCCGCTCTTGCCTTGCAGGCGATAGGGCACGACGTGCGGGGCTGCGATGATGCGAGCATCCAGCCCCAAGGCCTGCAGCTTGCGCGCCCAGTAATGGGCGCTGGAGCTGGCCTCCATGGCAACCAGGCAGCCCGCGGGCAGTTGCGCGCACCAAGCCAGGAATTTATCGCGTGCCAAGGCGCGCCCGGTGACGCGCAAGCCCGCGGCATCGACCGCAAAGACCTGGATCACGCGCTTTGCCAAATCCACGCCGACTCGGGTAATCTCGTTCATGGGGCTTCTCCTTTCAAAGGTTTCAGATTGACTTCGCAAATCAATCTTGGCACTCGATGCCGTGACCAGAAAGCGAGAAGTCCCTTCGCATTCGTACCGGGACTTCTCGCGCGGTCAAGCACGGGTTCAGGGTTGTTTTCTTGCCATGCTGTATTGCCTGCAAGGCGGTGAGGAACCAGGCGCAACGAAACGAGGAACAGACTGCACATCTACCGACGGTCTTGTTGCACTGGCACTTGGCCGTGCGGACCCAGATACGAACCGCTCAGCGGGGCTCCATTCATTTCTCGTGATGCCCATTTCGATCGGCATCACCAAGGGGGAGTCGAGCTTGCCCGCTGCCGGTCTGACCTGTTCATTGCATCTTGGAACTCACGTCTGGCAAACAAATAGACAACAAAGGCTTTTCAAACGGATCGCGCTACACCGCGATGACCGCAGCGACAGCGCCTGGTGGTTTGGTACTGACGTGGTGCGCATCGAAGGCCCGCCCGCGTGCGAATACCGCCCACAGGATGCGCGCATTCTTGTTGGCCAACGCCACCACGGCCTTCTGCCAGCCAGAGCGCTCGCGCAAGGCCTGCACCCAGCGCGAGATCGGATCGTCGCGTCTGTGCGCCGTCAACACGATCGACTTGGCCCCCTGGATCAGCAGCGTGCGCAGGTACGCGTCGCCTCGCTTGGTAATGCGCCCCAGGTTGTTCTTGCCACCGCTGGAATTCTGTCGGGGCGTCAGACCCAGCCAGGCGCCGAACTGCGCACCGTTCTTGAATTGCTTGAAGTCGCCCACGGTAGCCACCACCGCGGATGCCGTGACCGGCCCCACGCCCAACAACTGCTCGGCCTGGCGCACCTGATCGCTGGCCTTGCCGTGTGCGGCGATGCGCTCGTCGCACCATCGCAGGTGTGCATCGAGTTCTTGCCATTGCGCATAGGCCCGCTGCAGCGTCAACCGGGCCAGAGCGCCCAGTTCATTGCTGGCATCTTCCATCGCGTCGGGAAGCGCCTGGCGCAACGCCTCAGGGCTTTGGGCGAACACCAATCCGAACTCCGCCAACAGGCCCCGGATGCGGTTGATGCAGGCGGTACGGTCCGCCTTGACGCCCTCTCGCAGGCGGTGGATGCACAGCATGCTTTGCTGCTCCACGCTCTTGATCGGCACGAAGTGCATGTGCGGGCGCGAGGCGGCCTCGCAGATGGCAGCGGCATCGTTGGCGTCGTTCTTGCCGCTCTTGCCTTGCAGGCGATAGGGCACGACGTGCGGGGCTGCGATGATGCGAGCATCCAGCCCCAAGGCCTGCAGCTTGCGCGCCCAGTAATGGGCGCTGGAGCTGGCCTCCATGGCAACCAGGCAGCCCGCGGGCAGTTGCGCGCACCAAGCCAGGAATTTATCGCGTGCCAAGGCGCGCCCGGTGACGCGCAAGCCCGCGGCATCGACCGCAAAGACCTGGATCACGCGCTTTGCCAAATCCACGCCGACTCGGGTAATCTCGTTCATGGGGCTTCTCCTTTCAAAGGTTTCAGATTGACTTCGCAAATCAATCTTGGCACTCGATGCCGTGACCAGAAAGCGAGAAGTCCCTTCGCATTCATTTCGCTGCGGGAAGCACCCAGTGTCCTGCGCACGCCGAGCGCTGTCGTTGTGCTGGCCCGATCAACGACCGCACTGAAAACGCTCACGTCGATGGGGTGCCTTGCGCAGCGAAATTAAGGGGGAGGCCGCAGGCCGGAGAACATTCGCGGAGCAAGGTACCCCGTCGGCGGGAGCGTCACCCTGGACAACTCGATCAGCGCTCCGAGAACAAAGCCACGATCACCTGCCGCAACCACCGGTTGCCCGGGTCGGCCTCGAAGCGCTTGCTCCAGTGCAGCGACACAGTGAAGTCGCGCAGCGGAAACGGCGGCTCGACGATGGCGTAGCCGCCTTCGGCCGCGAAGCCGCGCGCGATGTTGCGCGGCATCACCACTGCGAGGTCGGTGGCGCGCACGATGGCGGGCAGCACCATGAAGTGCTCGGTCGTCAGGCGCAGGCGGTCTTCGAGGTTCAGCAGCTGCAGGATGCGCAAGGTGTCGGCATGGGTGCGTACGGCCACGTAGTCGAGCTCGTGCAGCGCGGCAAGCAGTGCCTGGCCGCTGCGCCGGCGCTTCACGAAGGGATGGTCGTGGCGCAGCAGCACGATGTAGCGGTCTTTCAGCAGCTGGGCGCGCTGGGTGTCTTTCACGTGCGGCAGGAAGCCGAAGGCGAAGTCGACCTTGCCGCTGTCGAGCGCGGTGGCAATGTCGGCCGGCGCGAGCGGCAGGGTTTCCACACGCACGCCCGGCGCCAGTTCGCGCAGCCGCGCCATCAGCGCGGGCAGGAAGCGGCCCTCGCCGATGTCGCTCATGTGGATGCGGAACAGCTTGCGCGAGGCGGTGGGGTCGAAGCGCTCGGGCTCGCTCAGCGCCTGCTGCAGCATGGCCAGCGCCGACTGCACGGGCACGGCCAGCCGCTCGGCGCGCGGCGTGGGCGCAACGCCGCCGAGGCTGCGCGTGAACAGCGCGTCGCCCAGCAGCAGGCGCAGCCGCGTGAGGCCGTGGCTGGCCGCCGGCTGCGTGAGGCCCAGGGCCTCGGCGGCGCGGCTCACGTTGCGGGTGCGGTAGACGGCGTCGAACAACCGGAGCAGGTTGAGGTCGACCGCGTCGATATGCACACCATTCATATTCGATAGCTGGCTCATTGCATTGAAGTATGACGCAGGCCCGCCCACACTCCCGCGTTCTCCCCACGACAAGAAGCACGAGACACGATGGAAGTTTCATTCAGCAAGGAAGTGGAAATGCTGCGCCTGGGCGCGGGCGACACCTTCCACGGCGAGGGCATCCTCGCGATCACCAAGGGCCTGCTGCAGTCGGGCGTGGCCTACGTCGGCGGCTACCAGGGCGCGCCGGTGTCGCACCTGCTCGACGTGATGGTGCAGGGCAAGGCCTACATGGACGAACTGGGCGTGCACGTCGAGGCCTGCTCCAACGAGGCCTCGGCGGCGGCGATGCTCGGCGCGTCCATTCACTACCCGCTGCGCGGCGCGGTCACCTGGAAGTCGATCGTCGGCACCAACGTGGCGGCCGATGCGCTGTCGAACCTGTCGTCGCCGGGCGTGACGGGCGGCGTGCTGATCGTGGTGGGCGAAGACTACGGCGAAGGCGCCAGCGTGATCCAGGAGCGCACGCACGCCTACGCGCTCAAGTCGAGCATGTGCCTGCTCGATCCGCGGCCCGACCTGGGCGTGATGGTGCGCATGGTCGAGCAGGGCTTCCAGCTGTCGGAAGCGTCGAACATGCCCTGCCTGATGGAGCTGCGCATCCGCACCTGCCACGTGCGCGGCAGCTTCGACTGCAAGGACAACATCGCGCCCGCCGTGTCGACGCGCGCGCCGATGACCGAGCCCGCGGGCTTCGACTACATGCGCCTGGCGCACCCGCCCGTCACCTTCCGCCACGAGAAGCTCAAGGGCGACGAGCGCATGCCGGCCGCGCGCCGCCATATCGTGGCGAACGGCCTCAACGAGCTGGTGCCCGGCCAGCGCCACCCCGACCTGGGCATCGTGGTGCAGGGCGGCCTGTACAACGCGCTGATCCGCAGCCTGCAGCAACAGGGCCTGGCCGATGCCTTCGGCGACACGGACATCCCGATCCTCGTGCTCAACGTGACCTACCCGCTGGTGCCCGAGCAGGTGGCCGACTTCTGCATCGGCAAGCGCGCGGTGCTGGTGGTGGAAGAAGGCCAGCCCGAGTACATCGAGCAGGACATCGCCACCCTGCTGCGCCGCCGCGACATCCAGACGCCGCTGCACGGCAAGGACCTGCTGCCGCAGGCCGGCGAGTACGGCGTGGAAGTGCTGTCGGGCGGCCTCGCGGCCTTTGCCGAGCGCTACCTCGGCGCGAGCGAAGCCGCCACGTCGGCGCAGGCCTGGCTGGCGGGCAACCGCGAACGCCGCGAAGCGGTGGCGCGCCGGCTCGATGCGCCGCTGCCCAACCGTCCGCCGAGCTTTTGCGTGGGCTGCCCCGAGCGGCCGGTGTTCTCGGCCCTCAAGCTCGCGCAACAGGAGACGGGGCCGGTGCATATCGCGGCCGACATCGGCTGCCATGCCTTCGGCACCTTCGAGCCGTTTTCGATGGGCCACTCGATCCTCGGTTACGGCATGAGCCTGGCGAGCCGCGCGGGCGTGGCGCCGATGATGAACCGGCGCACGCTGTCGATCATGGGCGACGGCGGCTTCTGGCACAACGGCCTGCTCACGGGCGTGCAGAGCGCGCTGTTCAACGACGACGATGCGGTGCTGCTGATCTTCAAGAACGGCTACACCTCGGCCACCGGCACGCAGGACATCATCTCCACGCCCGACGACGAGATCAAGGAACGCGCCGTCGACAAGCAGCAGAGCCTGGTCGACAAGAACCAGACCATCGAGGCCACGCTCACGGGCCTGGGCGTGAAGTGGATGCGCACCGTCACCACCTACGACGTGGAGCGCATGCGCAAGACGCTCACCGAGGCGCTCACGAGCGACTTCAACGGCCTGAAGGTGGTGATCGCCGAGGGCGAGTGCCAGCTCGAGCGGCAGCGCCGCATCAAGCCGTGGATCGCCGGCCTGCTGAAGAAAGGCAAGCGCGTGGTGCGCGTGAAGTACGGCGTCGACGAGGACGTGTGCAACGGCGATCACGCCTGCATCCGCCTGTCGGGCTGCCCCACGCTCACGCTGAAAGACAACCCCGATCCGCTGAAGGTCGACCCGGTGGCCGTGGTGATCGACGGCTGCGTGGGCTGCGGCCTGTGCGGCGCGAACGCGCATGCGGCCACGCTGTGCCCGAGCTTCTACCGGGCCGAGGTGGTGCAGAACCCGAAATGGCACGAACGCCTGTTGCACGGCCTGCGCGGCGCGATCGTCGGCGCGTTGCGGCCGGCATGAAAGAGAGCCACGACATGGAACAGAACCGACCCACCACTCTGCTCGTCTGCGCTCTCGGCGGCGAAGGCGGCGGCGTGCTCACCGAATGGCTGGTCGACACAGCGCGGCACGCCGGCTACGCGGCGCAGAGCACGTCGATCCCCGGCGTGGCGCAGCGCACCGGCGCCACCACCTACTACATCGAGGTGTTCCCGGTGCCGATGGCACAACTGGGCGGCAGGCGCCCGGTGTTCAGCCTGAGCCCGGTGCCGGGCGCGCTCGACGCGATCGTCTCGTCGGAGCTGCTGGAGACCACGCGCCAGATCGGCAACGGCATGAGCGCGCCGCTGCGCACGCTGGTCATCAGCTCGTCGGCGCGCGTGCTCACCACGGCCGAGCGCATGGTGCCCGGCGACGGCCGCGCCGACGCGCAGCGCCTGCTCGACGTGGTCAAGGCCTTCAGCCGCGAGCACCACGTGCTCGACATGGGCGCCATGGCGCGCGAGGCCGGCACGGTGGTCAGCGCCGTGATGCTGGGCGCGATCGCCGGCAGCGGCCTCTTCCCGTTCCCACGCGAGGCCTACGAGCGCGCGGTGCGCGGCGGCGACGAAGCCGCGCCCGACAAGCTCGGCAAGATGGCCGCCGCCAGCCTGCGCGGCTTTGCCGCCGCCTTCGAGGCCGTGCGCGCGCCGCGCGCCCAGGCCGCCTTCGTGCAGGGCGTGCTGGCCAGCGACGACACGCGCGACGCACCCCCGACACCGCAGGCGCTGCCCGACGACGTGGCGCGCCGCTTTCCGCCGGCCGTGCACGACATGCTCGCGCTCGGCCATGCGCGGGTGCGCGACTACCAGGACGGCGCCTACGCCGCGCTGTACGCCGAGCGCCTCGCGCGGGTGCTCGAGGCCGAGCGCGCCGCCGATCCGTCGGGCGCGCAGGGCTTCGCGGTCACGCGCGAAATGGCGCGCTGGCTGGCGCTGTGGATGGCCTTCGACGACATCGTGCGCGTGGCCGCGCTGAAGGGCCGCGCCAGCCGCGCGCAGCGCGTGCGCCAGGAAGTGCGCGCGGGCGACGAAGACATCGTGAAAGTCTTCGACCACTTCAAGCCCGGCGCGCCCGAGTTCGCGGCGCTGCTGCCGCCGTCGCTCGCGCGCCGCGTGACCGCCTGGGACCGCGCCCGCCAGTCGCGCGGACTGGCGCCGTGGGCCCTGCCTCTGCAAGTGGGCAGCCACTCGGTGCTCGGCATGGCCTCGCTGCGCGTGCTGGCCTCGCTCACCTGGCTGCGCCGGCGCGGCAGCCGCTTTGCCGAAGAGCAGGCGCTGATCGAGCGCTGGCTCGCCGCCGTCGAGACCGGCACGCGCACGCACTGGGCACTGGGCCGCGAGCTGGCGCTGTGCGGCCGGCTGATCAAGGGCTACGGCAGCACCAACGAGCGCGGCAAGCACAACCTGCTGCACGTGATCGACGAGCTCGCGGGCCGCGCCGCGCTGCAGCCCGCCGCGCGCGCCGAAGCGATTGCCGCGGCACGCGAGGCCGCGCTCGCGGACGAAGGCGGCAAGGCGCTCGACGCCGCGCTCACGCGCCACGGCGCCGCGCCGCGCCCGGTGCAGGCGCAACCCATCCGCTGGATGAAGCGGCCCAAGACAACGACCACGACCTGAGGAGACAAAGAACCATGAACCCATCCACCCCCGCTTCATCGCGCCGCCTGCTGCTGGCGCTCGCCCTGGCCGGCACCGCCTTGTGCGCGCCTGCCGTGCACGCCGACACCTGGCCGTCCAAGCCCATCAAGGTGATCGTCAACTTCCCGGCCGGCGGCGCGGCCGACCAGCTTGCACGCGCCATCTCGCAGCCGCTGCAGGAAGCGCTGAAGCAGCCCGTGGTGATCGAGAACCGCGGCGGCGCCAACGGCAACGTCGGCGGCGAGGCCGTGGCGCGCGCGGCGGCCGACGGCTACACGCTGCTCATGAGTTCGGGCGGCATGGTGTCGGTGAACCCGCACCTGTATGCGCGCATGAGCTTCGACCCCGCAAAGGACCTGGTGCCCGTGGCCGCCGCCGCGCGCGTGCTGGTGTTCCTGGTCACGCGGCCTTCGCTGCCGCCGACCGACGTGAAGTCGTTCATGGCCTACCTCAAGGCCAACCCCGGCAAGCTCTCGTACGGTTCGCCGGGCAACGGCAGCTCGCCGCACCTGGCGGGCGAGATGTTCAAGAGCCAGGCCGGCCTGTTCGCGCTGCACGTGCCCTACCGCGGCGCCGCACCCGCGCTGCAGGATTTGCTGGCCGGCCAGATCGACTACGCCTTCGACCCCGGCATTGCACTGACCCAGGTGCGCGCCGGCAAGCTCAAGCTGCTGGCCGTGGGCAGCCCGCACCGCTCGTCGCAGTTCCCCGACGTGCCCACGCTCGACGAGGCCGGCCTGCGCGGCTTCGACGCCGACACGGTGTTCGGCTTCTACGCCCCGGCCGGCACGCCGCCCGAGGTGGTGGCGCAACTCAACACGCAGATCAACCGCTCGCTCGCGCTGCCGGCAGTGAAGGAGCGCATCGCGGCCATCGGCGGCGAGCCGGCGCCGGGCACGCCGGCCGACTTTCAGCGCCGTGCGGCCGCAGACTCGCAGCGCTTCGGCGCGCTGATCCGCGAGCGCGGCATCAAGGCCGATTGAGGGCCTAGGACAATCGGCGGATGAGCAGCACTCCATCTCCCAAAGACGCTTCCGGCCAGGAAGTCGTCTACACCACGCGCGTCGAGTTCGGCGACTGCGACCCGGCCGGCATCGTCTGGTTTCCCAATTTCTTTCGCTGGATCGACGCGGCCTCGCGCCACTTCTTTGCCGAGTGCGGCGTGCCGCGCTGGGAAGAAACAGCCCAGACCCTCGGCGTGATCGGCACGCCGCTGGTCGACACGCACACGCGCTTCGTCAAGGCGGCCAGCTACGGCGACACGCTGCACATTGCGGTGCGCATCACCGAATGGCGCGACAAGAGCTTCGTGCAGACCTACCGCGTGACGCGCGGCGACGACCTGATCCTCGAATGCGAAGAGGTGCGGATCTTTGCCGCAAAGCGCGAAGGCGGCGGCATCCGCGCGGTGCCGATTCCGCCGGCGATCCGCGCGCTCTGCACGGGCTGAACCCCGCCGCCTGCTCGCTGCATCCGCGGACAGGCACATCGGCATAGGCCGTCCTGCCCATGGCATCCCCCCGTCAGGGGATGCACCATGGGCGCAGAGGCCGACAGCGCCGCCCTCCTGCGAAGGCTCCCATATCTTCGGTATCGCCTGACACAACTTCTTGCGCTTCACTACGGCCCTTGGTCCATGCAGAGGAGTCACGATGCCCCGACCCAGCCTTCACAGCGCGAGCATCACGCTGAAATTGCCCTTCGACATGAGCGCCGCGCAAGAAGTGGCGGCCCTGCGCGCCGCGGGCATTCCGGTGGACGACCTGGGCAATGCCATCTCGGGCTTCCTCTTCGTGCGCTTCGGCGACGGCTGGCGCGGCGACTCGAACATCTACCGCTGGTTTCCAAGCCCCATCGAACGCAGCGCGACCGAGGCCCAGCTCCAGGCCGCGCGACCCCGGCGCAGCCTGTCGCTCCAGGCCAAGGGTTGACGCTGGCAATGATGCGGTGCAACAATCCGGAAATCATCATTTCGGAGCCCCGTGCGTGGACAGTGCCAGTTGGATCAGTGACAAGACGCGTGCCTCGGCAGGCGTGACACCCCCGGCCCTCTAGCGCAGGCAGCTCTCGCGCTTGCGGCCGCCGTGTCCGCAGCGCGAACCCCTTGCCCCACGGGCAAGCGGCTCCCCCTACCGATTTCCGTTGTTCTTCGTCGCTGACTTTGTCAGTCAGCTTGCGTGCGTCCGTGCGCGAGGCCCTTCAGCGTGAAGGAGCCTTGTCATGCGCCAGTTTCAGATTCGTCCGTTGCATCCGCAGACGCGACCGTCGCACGGTCGCCCGTCGACGCACGCCGGTGCGCCTGCGCCTGCACGCGTGAGCCCCGCACCGCACCTCGACGACGAGCAGGCCCTGGACCGCGGCGCCGCGCTGTGGACCACGCGCCGCATCCGCAGCTTCCTGCTGCTGCTCGAACAGCCCGGCCACGGCACGACGCGCCGCTGAAGCCCGCCCCTGCCACTCTCACCGAACAGGAGGCCCCCATGGACCCGGACCCTCGCTTGCGCCGCTGTGCGCCGCCTTCTTCCATGCCCGATCGATCCCCCATTCACCTCGCAGCCTGCCGCGCTGCGGAGGAGCGCCGCCGTCTGACTGCTGAGTAAGCACGTCGTCACGGGCGTTTCTTCCTTCGCGGCGCGCCGCATCCGAAGGAAAAACGCCCATGACCCGCGAACGCCTGCGGCGTGTCGTGCGGACGGCCACGGCCGCCCGTTCCACCGCCCGCCCCCTTCCCTTCCGCCGCCCCGCGCCAAGCCGCGCCTGGCTCGCGACCTTGTGCGGCCTGGCCGCCACACAGACCCACGCCGCCGGCGGACACCATTCAGTGGACGACGCCGCCATCCTCGATCCGGGCCAGTGCCAGATCGAGACCTGGGGCGGCCAGCGCCTCGCGCACCTCGGCCCGGCCTGCCGTGTCGGCCCGGTCGAGCTGGGCCTGAACCTCGAACGTGAGCGCACCGCCGACGGCCGCACCGTGCGCGCCGGCCCGCAGATCAAGTGGGCCTTTGCGCTCACCGACACGCTGAGCACCGGCGTGCTGGCCTCGGCCACGTGGCAACGCAGCAACGCCGGCAATGCCTCGCTCCGCCTCACCGACAGCAGCGTGGTGATCCCCGTCACCTGGCAGTTCGACGACGCATGGCGCGCCCACCTGAACCTGGGGCGCGACTTCCATCGCGCACAGCCGAGCACCAGCCACTCGGGTGCGGCGCTCGAATGGGCCGCGCTGCCCGCGCTGTCGCTCGTGGCCGAGCGCTTCCGCGAAGGCGGGCGCAACGCCTGGCGCGCCGGCCTGCGCTGGACGGCCAGCCCGTCGGTCAACGTCGATCTCAGCCACGCACGCGACCTGCGCCACGACGGCCCGCGCGGCTGGACGCTGGGCCTCACCTTGGCGTTCGCGCGCTGAGCGCCCCCACACAGGAGAAGAAAAATGAAGAACGTCCTGAAGTCCTTTTTCGAAAGCTTTCTGCGCAGCCGCCACATGCGGCATCACTTCGAGCGCTGGCAGACGCTGCTGAGCGCCAAGCCCAGCAGCCTCGGCTCGGCCGCGATGCCGCCCGAGATCGCCAAGGCGCTGGCCGCCGCCTCGCACACCGACGCGGGCGAAGTGCTGGTGCGCCTGAACAGCTCGTCGCAAGGCCTGAGCGAAGCCCACGCGCTGGCGCTGCGCAAGCGGCTGGGCAGCAACGAGGTGCGCCACGAGCAGCCGCTGCCGTGGTGGAACCACCTGTGGCAGTGCTACCGCAACCCCTTCAACCTGCTGCTGACTGTGCTCGCGCTGGTCTCCTACATCACCGAGGACACGAAGGCCACGGTGGTGATCGGCAGCATGGTGCTGCTGTCGACCGTGCTGCGCTTTCTGCAGGAGTCGCGCTCCAACCAGGCGGCCGACCGGCTCAAGGCGATGGTCAGCAACACGTCGACGGTGCTGCGCCCCGCGCCCGGCGAGAAGGCCGGACGCGCCAGTGACGACGGCTTCGACCTCGCGCACACCGGCACGCAGCGCATGGAAGTGCCGATGCGCGACCTCGTGCCCGGCGACGTGATCGCGCTGTCGGCCGGCGACATGATTCCGGCCGATGCGCGCCTGCTCTCGGCGAAAGACCTGTTCATCAGCCAGTCGGCCCTCACCGGCGAATCGATGCCGGTGGAGAAGTTCGCCGCCACCGCCACCGACCACCAGGCCGGCGTGCTCGAGCGCGACAACCTGCTCTTCATGGGCACCAACGTGATCAGCGGCACCGCCACGGCCGTGATCGTGCACACGGGCGAGCGCACCTTCTTCGGCGCGCTGGCCCAGCGCGTTAGCGACAACTACCGCGGCACCACCGCCTTCCAGGCCGGCATCAACCGCGTGAGCTGGCTGCTGATCCGCTTCATGCTGGTGATGGCGCCGCTGGTGCTGGTGATCAACGGCGTGACCAAGGGCGACTGGTGGGAGGCCGCGCTGTTCGCGCTGTCGATCGCGGTCGGCCTCACGCCCGAGATGCTGCCGATGATCGTGACCGCCACGCTGGCCAAGGGCGCGGTCGTGATGTCGCGCCAGAAGGTGATCGTGAAGCGGCTCGAGGCCATCCACAACTTCGGCGCGATGGACGTGCTGTGCACCGACAAGACCGGCACGCTCACGCAGGACCGCATCGTGCTCGAACGCCACACCAACGCCTGGGGCGAAGACTCCGACCACGTGCTGCAGCAGGCCTACCTCAACAGCTTTCACCAGACCGGGCTGAAGAACCTGCTCGACAAGGCCGTGCTCAGCCACGCCGAAGTGCAGCTCGACGCGCAGCTGCAGACCCGCTGGCGCAAGGTCGACGAAGTGCCCTTCGACTTCTCGCGCCGCCGCATGTCGGTGGTGGTCGCGCACGGCGACGACGAGCACCTGCTGATCTGCAAGGGCGCGCTCGAAGAGATCCTGTCGGTGTGCACCTCGGTCGAACGCGGCGCCGAAGTGCTCGCACTCGACACCGACGTGATGGCGCGCATCCACCGCGTGGCCTCGGAGCTCAACGCCCAGGGCCTGCGCGTGGTGGCCGTGGCCAGCCGCACGCTGCATGCCGACGCGCGCAAGCCGGCCTACAGCGTGGCCGACGAAGCCGGGCTCACGCTGCTGGGCTACGTGGCCTTTCTCGATCCGCCGAAGGAATCGACTGCGCCCGCGCTGCTGGCGCTGGCCGCGCACGGCGTGGCGGTGAAGGTGCTGACCGGCGACAACGAGCTGGTCACGCGCAAGGTCTGCGCAGACGTCGGCATCGACGCCGGGCGCATGGTGCTGGGCCACGAGGTCGAGCGCATGAACGAGGCCGAGCTGCGGCAGATGGTGGAAATGCGCCAGGTGTTCGCCAAGCTCACGCCCGCGCACAAGGAGCGCATCGTGCAGGCGCTGCATGCCAACGGTCACGTGGTCGGCTTCATGGGCGACGGCATCAACGACGCGCCCGCGCTGCGCGCCGCCGACATCGGCATCTCGGTGGACGGCGCGGTGGACGTGGCCAAGGAATCGGCCGACATCATCCTGCTCGAGAAGAGCCTCATGGTGCTGGAGCAAGGCGTGATCGAAGGCCGCCGCACCTTCGCCAACATGCTCAAGTACATCAAGATCACGGCCAGCTCGAACTTCGGCAACGTGTTCTCGGTGCTGGTGGCCAGTGCCTTCCTGCCCTTTTTGCCGATGCTGCCGTTGCACCTCCTGGTGCAGAACCTGCTGTACGACGTGTCGCAGATCGCGATCCCGTTCGACAACGTGGACGAAGAATTCTTGAAGACGCCGCAGCGCTGGAACCCGGCCGACCTGGGGCGCTTCATGGTGTTCTTCGGGCCGCTGAGCTCGGTGTTCGACATCCTCACCTACACCGTGATGTGGTTCGTGTTCGCGGCCAACACGCCGGAGCACCAGACGCTGTTCCAGTCGGGCTGGTTCATCGAGGGCCTGCTGTCGCAGACGCTCATCGTGCACCTGATCCGCACGCGCAAGATTCCGTTTTTGCAAAGCCGCGCGGCCTGGCCGCTGCTGGCGATGGGCGCGGCCATTGCCGCGGTTGGCATCTGGCTGCCGATGGGACCGCTGGCGCACTACTTCAAGCTGCAGGCGCTGCCGCTCGCGTACTTCCCATGGCTGGTGCTGATGCTGGTCGGCTACGCGACGCTGACGCAGGCGGTGAAGGGCTGGTACGCGCGCAGGTACGGCTGGCAATAAGAACAGGCATCACCCGGCGAACGCAGGATTGCGGCTGTCACACAAGGCCGCTACCCTGCGCCGCACACAGAAGATCAGGAGGATCACTCATGGAAGCCATCCGCAACATCAACCTGCCTTCGCTGCTGAACACCTTCATCAGCGTGGGCGCGGCCTTTCTGCTCGGCTCGCTGATCGGCTTCGAGCGCCAGATGCGCCAGCGCACCGCGGGGCTGCGCACCAACACATTGGTGGCCGTGGGCGCCGCCGTGTTCGTCGACATGGCGGCCCGCCTGGGCGGCCCCGACGGCTCGGTGCGCGTGGTCGCCTACGTGGTCTCGGGCATCGGTTTTCTGGGCGCGGGCGCGATCATGAAAGAAGGCGCCAACATCACGGGCCTGAACACGGCCGCCACGCTGTGGGGGTCTGCGGCAGTGGGCGCCTGCGCGGGCGCCAACCTGCTGGGCGAAGCGCTGATCGCGGCACTGTTCGTGCTCGCGAGCAACACGCTGCTGCGCCCGGTGGTGAACCGCATCAACCGCCGCCCGGTGCACGAGGAATCGAGCGAGGCGACGTACACGGTGCGCGTGATCTGTTCACGCGCGGCGCGGCCCGAGGTGATGGATCAGCTGCTGGTGCAACTGGAAGCCGCGAACTACCCGGTGCGCGACATCGACCAACACGCCTTCGGGCAGGCCGACACGGAGATTGCTGCGACGCTCTACGCCACCGCGGTCGAGCCCGACGAGCTCGACCAGGTGATCGCAGAGCTGGAAACCTTGGAAGGTGTCCAGCAGGCGTTCTGGAACGCCTCCGCCGAAGACTAGTTAAACGCCGAGGATCGACACCGCCTTGGTGTTCAAGTAGGCCTCGATCGCCTCCGGGCCGCCTTCCGAACCGTAGCCCGAATCCTTCACGCCGCCGAACGGCATTTCCGGCGAGGGCGTGGCGGGCTGGTTGATCCACAGCATGCCGAGCTCGAGCTTCTGGCTCAGCAGGTGCGCGCTCTTGATCGACTTGGTGAAGGCATAACCGGCCAGGCCGAAAGGCAGGCGGTTGGCTTCGGTGATGGCTTCTTCGAGCGTGTCGAAGCCGCGGATCGCGGCGATGGGGCCGAAGGGTTCGTTGTTGAACACGTCGGCGTCCAGCGGCACGTCGGTGATGACGGTGGGCGCGAAGAAGTTGCCGGTGTCGCCGACGCGGTCGCCGCCGGTCGCGATGGTGGCGCCCTTCTTGCGCGCGTCTTCCAGCACGTGGGCCATGGCCGTGAGGCGGCGGGCGTTGGCCAGCGGGCCAAGGTTGGTGCCTTCGGCCAGGCCGTCGCCCATCTTCAGGCCTTCGGCGTGCTTGACCAGCAGGCTCGCGAACTCATGGCGCAGGCTGTTGTGCACCAGGAAGCGGGTCGGCGAGATGCAGACCTGGCCCGCATTGCGGAACTTGGCGGCACCGGCGGCCTTGACGGCCAGCGCCACGTCGGCGTCTTCGGCCACGATCACCGGGGCGTGACCGCCCAGTTCCATCGTGACGCGCTTCATGTGCGAACCGGCCAGTGCGGCCAGCTGCTTGCCGACCGGGGTGGAGCCGGTGAACGTGACCTTGCGGATGATCGGGTGCGCAATCAGGTAGCTCGAGATCTCGGCGGGGTTGCCGAACACGAGGCCCACGACGCCGCCCGGAATGCCGGCGTCGACAAAAGCCTTCAGCAGTGCGGCCGGCGACGCCGGGGTTTCTTCGGGCGCCTTCACCAGGAAGGAGCAGCCGGTGGCGAGCGCGGCGCCGAGCTTGCGCACGATCTGGTTGACGGGGAAATTCCACGGCGTGAAGGCCGCGACCGGGCCGACCGGCTCCTTGATGACCAGCTGCTGCGCAGCCAGGTTGCGCGAAGGCACGATGCGGCCGTACACGCGGCGGCCTTCGTCGGCGAACCACTCGATGATGTCGGCGGCGGCCATCATTTCGACCTTGGCCTCGCCCAGCGGCTTGCCTTGTTCCTGCGTCAGCAGCTTGGCGATGTCCAGGGCGCGTTCGCGGATCAGGCCGGCGGCGCGGCGCATCACGGCGGCGCGCTCGTTGGCGGGCGTGTCGCGCCAGGCTTCGAAGCCACGCTGGGCGGCGGCCAGGGCACGGTCGAGGTCGACGATGCTGGCGTGCGCCACCTTGCCGATGGCCTTGCCGGTGGCGGGGTTCAGCACGTCGAGCGTCTTGCCGTCGGCGGCGTCGACCCATTGGCCGTCGATCAGCAGGCGGGTGTCGGTGTAGGTGGCGGTCATGGCGAACTCTTTCCTTCGAGGACTGGATGGTGAAAACGAAACGGGAAATCGGGCGCGCGGCGCGGCACCCCGTGGGGGTGCGCATGCGACAACGGCGGCCAAGCGCCGCCGGGGGCCGTAGATTAACCTGAGTTCACAAAGCTTGCCCGAGGCCCCGTTGGAGGCCTGAGCACGCCTACAGCACGAGGATCGCGCGGAAGTCGTTGACGTTGGTGTTCGTCGGACCGGTCACGAACAGGTCGCCGATGGCGTCGAAGTAGCCGTAGGCGTCGTTGCGGTCGAGGTGGTCAGACAGCTTCTTGCCCTGCGCCGTGGCGCGCGCCAGGGTGTCGGGCGTGACGAAGGCGCCGGCGTTGTCTTCCACGCCGTCGATGCCGTCGGTGTCGGCGGCCAGCGCCCACACCTGCGGTTGGCCCATGAGCGCACCCGACAGGCCCATGCAGAACTCGCCGGCCCGCCCGCCGCGGCCCTTGGCCTGGCCGGGCTGGCGCGCACGGATGGTGACCGTGGTCTCGCCGCCCGACAGGATGACGCAGGGCCGCGCGAACGGCGCGCCGCGCAGCGCCACGGCCCGCGCGAGCGCCCCGTGCACCTTGCCGACTTCGCGCGATTCGCCTTCGATCTCGTCGCTGAGGATGTGCGCCTCGAGGCCGGCGGCGCGCGCGGCCGCGGCGGCGGCTTCGAGCGACTGCTGCGGCGTGGCGATCATGTGCGTGCTGTGGCCGATGAACGCGGCGTCGTCGGGCTTGGGGGTTTCGAGCGCGCCGCTTTCGAGCTGCGCGCGCACGGGCGCCGGCACCTCGATGCCGTAGCGGTCGAGGATGGCGAGCGCGTCGGCGCAGGTGGTGGTGTCGGGCACGGTGGGGCCGCTGGCGATCACGGCCGGGTCGTCGCCGGGCACGTCGCTGATGGTGAGCGTGACCACGCGCGCCGGCGCGCAGGCCGCCGCGAGCCGGCCGCCCTTGATGCGCGACAGGTGCTTGCGCACGCAGTTCATTTCGCCGATGTGGGCGCCGCTGTCGAGCAGCTGTTTGTTGATGCGCTGCTTGTCGGCCAGCGTGAGGCCGTCGGCCGGCAGCACCAGCAGCGACGAGCCGCCGCCGGAGATGAGGCACAGCACGAGGTCGTCGGCCGTGAGGCCCTGCGTGAGCGCCAGGATGCGCTCGGCCGCCTGCTGGCCGGCCGCGTCGGGCACGGGGTGCGCGGCTTCGACGAGCTCGATGCGCTGCGGCACGCCTTCGGGGCGCGGCGGAATGTGGTCGTAGCGCGTGACGACCAGGCCCGACAGCGGGGCGTCGGCCGGCCACAGCGCTTCGAGCGCCTGCACCATCGAGCCGCCGGCCTTGCCGGCGCCGAGCACCACGGTGCGACCCTTGGGCGGCTTGGGCAGATGGGCGCCCAGCGTGGACAGCGGCAGTGCGCGGTCCACCGCCACGCGGTACAGGTGTTCGAGGAAAGCGCGCGGGGCTTCGCGCGGATCGGGAGCTGTTGCTGAGGGCGAGGTCGATGCGGTCATGGCTTGCGTGTTGTCTCCATTCGGCGATTGTGCGACGACCGGCGGCCCGCCCTTGCCGGCCGCTGCGCCTCTAGTTCGTCTTGGCGCCGGCCTGGAACCAGCGGCTGATGAGCGCCCGCTCTTCGTCGGTGATGTTCGTCGCGTTGTTCATCGGCATGATCTTGGTCACCACGACCTGCTGGTAGATCGCCTGCGCATGCGCCGTCACCTGGTCGGGCGTGTCGACGCGCACGTTCTTCATCTGCACGGCCGCGCCGTGGCACATGTAGCAGCGCTGCTCGAGCACCTTCTGCACGTCCTGGTAGGCCACGGCGGGCACGGCCTGGGCGGCGCTGGCCGCGACCGGCGCCACCGGCTCGGGCTTCATCCACACGATGGTGAGGCCCAGCACCGCGATGCCGACCATGGCGTAGGGCAGCGGGTTGCCCGCGTTGCCCAGCTTGAAGCGGTGGCGCACCACGAAGAACTGCCGGATGGCCGCGCCGCCGAGCATGATCAGCAGCAGCACGATCCAGTTGTACTTGTGCGTGTAGGTGAAGCTGTAGTGGTTGCTCAGCATCGCGAACAGCACCGGCAGCGTGAAGTAGGTGTTGTGCACGCTGCGCTGCTTGCCGCGCTGGCCGTGCACCGGGTCGACCGGCCGGCCTTCGCGCAGGGCCTTCACGTTCTTGCGCTGGCCCGGGATGATCCAGAAGAACACGTTGCCGCTCATGGTGGTGGCCATCATGGCGCCCACCAGCAGGAAGGCCGCGCGGCCCGCGAACCACTGGCAGGCCAGCCAGGTCGCGAAGACGATGAAGATCGCGATCAGCACGCCGACGATGGTGTCGCCGTTCTTGCGGCGCCCGAAGATCTGGCAGATGCCGTCGTAGACCATCCAGAACACGACGAAGAAGGCCAGCGCCACGGCAATGGCGGCGCCGGGCTGCCAGTCCATCTTGCTCTTGTCGATGAGGTACGTGCTCGCGTTCCACAGGTACGACATCGTGAAGAGCGCAAAGCCCGTGAGCCACGTCGAGTAGCTCTCCCAGTACGACCAGTGCAGGTGGTCGGGCAGCTTCTTGGGCGCCAGCGCGTATTTCTGGCTGTTGTAGAAACCGCCGCCGTGCACGGCCCATTGCTCGCCGCCCACGCCCTTGTCGAGCGACTCCTGGTCTTGCGGCTTCTCGAGGCTGTTGTCCAGCATCACGAAGTAGAAGGAGGCGCCGATCCATGCGATGGCGGTGATGACGTGGACCCAGCGCAGCAGCAGGTTGGCCCAGTCGAGGTAATAGCTTTCCATGTGCTCTCTCGCAACCCTCTAGACGCGTGGGGCGTCGATGAGGGGTTTCAGCCTGCTCACCACTGCGGGCGCTGTAAGCAGAGAAAGTGCCGCGAACGCAGGTCCGTTGAAAACGACCTCGCTCCGCTGCGGCTTGTTGTGGACCGAAAGTGTATACAGTTTTGACACGAGGCGGGATGCTATTTGCGGCGTTGCCGCCAAGGGAAAACCCTGTTCAGCCCAGCGATTGCAACAACTGTGCCGCCACGGCCACCGCGATCACCTCGGGTTCCTTGCCCGTGATGCCGGGCACGCCGATCGGGCAGGTGACGCGCGCCAGCTCGTCGGCCGTGAAGCCGCGCGCCTCCAGCCGGTGGCGGAAGGTGGCCCATTTGGTTTTGCTGCCGATGAGGCCGATGTAGGGCAGGTCGTTGCGCGTGCGCAAACGCTTCAGGCAGGCGATGACGATGTCGAGGTCTTCGGCGTGGCTGAAGCTCATGATCAGCACGCGGCTGCCGGGCGCGAGCGCGGCCACGGCGTCTTGCACGGGCTCGGAGTGCTCGGTGTCGATCTGCGCGGGCAGCGCGTCGGGGAACACGCCGTCGCGGCTGTCGATCCAGCGCACCGAGAACGGCAGCACGGCCAGCAGGCGCGCCAATGCGGCGCCCACATGGCCGCCGCCGAACAGCGCCACAGGTTCGAGTTGCGCGACCAGTTCTTTTTGCAGCGCGGGCGCGTCGGCCGCACCGATGCGCCGGTAGGTCAGGAACATCACGCCGCCGCAGCACTGCCCCAGGCTCGGGCCCAGCGGGTAGCGCTGCACGCCGTCGAGGCTGCGCGTGCCGGCCAGGATTTCGCGTGCTTCCTGCGTGGCCTGGAACTCGAGCTGCCCGCCGCCGATGGTGGCCGTGAGCCCGTCGGCCCACACGGCCATCCAGGTGCCGGCCTCGCGCGGGGCCGAGCCCTGCGTCGATTCGACGCGCACCAGCACGGCGTCTTCGGTGCGAAGACGCATCAACAACTGATCAACCGCACCGTTCATGACCGATACCTTCGGTTGCCTGGACCGCAACGACTCACGGTATAACCCCGGCGATGATGACGAACCGCCAGCTTACGCCGCGCCGCCTCGCCTGGGCCGCGACTGTTCTTTCCGCCTTGTGGCTCGCCGGCTGCGGCTCGACGGGCTCGGTGCCCGGCCAGCTGAGCGGCACCAGCAGCGCACAGGGCAGCGGCCCCGCACCGCGCGCCTCGAGCGCGGCCACCGCGCGCGACTACCGCCGCGACGCGGCGCGCCACATCTACAACGCCAACGCCTCGCGCATCTACAAGGGCCAGATGCCGCCCCTGCTGTACGCGGTCGGCACCCTGCAGGTGAACCTCGACACCGGCGGCAAGGTGGTCTCGATGCACTGGATGCGCGCGCCCAAGCACGCGCCCGAGGTGATCGCCGAGATCGAGCGCACCGTGCTGCAGGCCGCGCCCTTCCCGCCCGCCCAACGCCTGGGCACGGTCACCTGGACCGACACCTGGCTGTGGGACAAGAGCGGGCGCTTCCAGCTCGACACGCTCACCGAAGGGCAGCAACAAGGCGACTGACCTCAGGAGCCGCGGTACGTGGAGTAGCTCCACGGGCTGACCAGAAGCGGCACGTGGTAGTGCTGGTCGGTGTGCGCCACGCCGAAGTCCAGCGCCACCTTGTTCAGGAAGTTCGGCTCCGGCAGCGTCACGCCGCGGGCCTTGAAGTAACCCGCCACGTCGAACACCAGCCGGTAGGTGCCGACCTTGATGGAGTTGTTGTCGTACAGCGGGCCGTCGCTGCGGCCGTCCGAATTCAGCGTGAAGCGCTTCACCAGCGTCGCGGCGTCGCCGTCGGTGGTGTACAGCGCCACCTCCATGCCGGCCGCGGGGCCGCCGTGCATCGTGTCCAGTACGTGAGTGCTCAAACCCATGGGGCGTTCCTTCAAAAAATGGTGCCGGATCGGTGAGATCGGGGAGACCAGAGGGGCGGGAAATTCCGGTGGACAAAAGTGTATACAGTTACCGGCTTTGGGTCTATCATGAAAAACATGGAGTCCTCCACCACCCGTTCGATCGTCGATGCCCTCACGAAGGCCATCGTCGAGCACCGCCTTCAGCCCGGCACCAAGCTCGCCGAGCAGAAGCTGGCCGATCACTTCGGCGTGTCGCGCACGCTGGTGCGCCAGGCGCTGTTCCAGCTCTCGCAGAACAAGCTGATCCGGCTCGAGCCGGCGCGCGGGGCCTTCGTGGCCGCGCCTGCCGTCGACGAGGCCAAGCAGGTGTTCGCCGTGCGCCGCATGCTCGAGGCCGAAATGACCCGCGCCTTCGTGCGCAGCGTCACGCCCGCCAAGATCAAAGCGCTCAAGGAGCACGTGGCGCTCGAGAAATCGGCCGTCGGCGGCGAAGACGTGTCGGGCCGCACCGAGCTACTGGGCGACTTCCACGTGCGCATGGCCGAGCTCATGGGCAACCAGGTGCTGGCGCAAATATTGGGCGAGCTGATCTCGCGCTGCGCCCTCATCACGCTCATGTACCAGAGCACCAGCGCCGCCGAGCACTCCAACGACGAGCACGCCGACATCGTGAAGGCGCTGGCCGCGCGCGACGAAGAACTCGCCGTGCGCCTCATGACCGAGCACCTGGAACACGTCGAGGCCAACCTCACCTTCGACCGCAAGGTCCCGACCAACGACATCTCCCTCGCGCTGTCCTGATCCACACCATGACTGTCTACGACACCACCCTGCCCTACCCACGTGACCTCGTCGGCTACGGCCGCAACCCGCCCCACGCCCGCTGGCCCGGTGGCGCGCGCGTGGCGGTGCAGTTCGTCCTCAACTACGAAGAAGGCGGCGAGAACGCCACGCTGCACGGCGACGCGGGCTCGGAGCAGTTTCTTTCCGAGATGTTCAACCCGGCGAGCTTCCCCGACCGGCACATCAGCATGGAAGGCATCTACGAGTACGGCTCGCGGGCCGGCGTGTGGCGCATCCTGCGCGAGTTCGAAAAGCGCGGCCTGCCGCTCACCGTGTTCGGCGTGGGCATGGCGCTGGAGCGCTACCCCGAACTCACGGCAGCCTTCAAGGAACTCGGCCACGAGATCGCCTGCCACGGCTGGCGCTGGATTCACTACCAGAACCTCGACGAAGCCACCGAGCGCGAGCACATGCGCCTGGGCATGGAGGCGATCGAAAAGCTCACCGGCGAGCGCGCGCTCGGCTGGTACACCGGCCGCGACAGCCCGCGCACGCGCCGCCTCGTGGCCGACTACGGCGGCTTCGAGTACGACAGCGACTACTACGGCGACGACCTGCCCTTCTGGATGAAAGTGCAGAAGACCGACGGCACGGTCGTGCCGCAGCTCATCGTGCCCTACACGCTCGACGTGAACGACATGCGCTTTGCACTGCCGCAGGGCTACTCGCACGCCGACCCGTTCTTCCAGTACATGAAGGACACCTTCGACGCGCTGTACGCCGAAGGCGATCCGAACGGCGACGACAGCCCCAAGATGATGAGCATCGGCATGCACTGCCGCCTGCTCGGCCGCCCCGGCCGCATCACGGCGCTGCAGCGTTTCCTCGATCACATCGCCACGCACGACAAGGTCTGGGTCTGCCGCCGCGTCGACATCGCACGCCACTGGAAACAGGCGCACCCCTTCGAAGCCGGAGCCGCATCATGAGCACCCCCCTCCTCACCCTTGCCCAACTCAACGCCGCGGGGCCGGCCTCTGCCGTCGCCATGCTCGACGGCGTGTACGAACACTCGCCCTGGATTGCGCAGCGCGCGCTGGTGCAACGCCCCTTCCGTTCGCTCGCGCACCTCAAGCACGCGCTGGTGCAGGCGCTGGCCGCGTCGTCGGCCGACGAGCAGATCGGCCTGATCCGCGCCCACCCCGAGCTTGCCGGCAAGGCCATGGTCAGCAAGACGCTCACCGCCGAGTCGACCAACGAGCAGAACAAGGCCGGCCTGACCGACTGCACGCCCGAAGAGTTCGCGCAGATCCAGAAGCTCAACGCCGACTACAACGCCAAGTTCGGCTTCCCGTTCATCCTGGCCGTGCGCGGCCCGCGCGGCACCGGTCTGGCCAAGCGCGAGATCATCGAGACCTTTGCGCGCCGGCTGCACAACCACCCGAGCTTCGAACTCGGCGAGGCGCTGCGCAACATCCACCGCATCGCCGAGATCCGCCTGAACGACAAGTTCGGCGCCGACGTCACGCTCGGCAATGACGTGTGGGACTGGCAGGAACAGCTGTCGGTGCACACCGACCCCGGCTATGCCGAGAAGGGCCAGCTCACCGTGACGTACCTGACCGACGCGCACCGCGCCTGCGCCGCGAACATCTCGGGCTGGATGCGCGACTGCGGCTTCGACTCCGTGCACATCGATGCGGTCGGCAACGTGGTCGGCCGTTATGAAGGCGCCAAGCCCGATGCCAAGACCCTGCTCACCGGCTCGCACTACGACACCGTGCGCAACGGCGGCAAGTACGACGGCCGCCTGGGCATCTTCGTGCCCATGGCCTGCGTGCGCGAACTCAAGCGCCAGAACCGCCGCTTGCCCTTCGCCTTCGAAGTCGTCGGCTTCGCCGAAGAAGAAGGCCAGCGCTACAAGGCCACCTTCCTCGGCTCGGGTGCGCTCATCGGCCACTTCGACACGCGCTGGCTCGACCAGAAGGATGCCGACGGCATCACCATGCGCGAGGCCATGCAGCACGCCGGCCTGCAGGAAGAAGACATTCCGAAGATCCAGCGCGACCCGGCGCGCTACCTCGGCTTTGTCGAGGTGCACATCGAGCAGGGCCCCGTGCTCACCGAACTCGACCTGCCGCTGGGCATCGTCACCTCCATCAACGGCAGCGTGCGCTACGTGGGCGAAGTCATCGGCATGGCCAGCCACGCCGGCACCACGCCCATGGACCGCCGCCGCGACGCCGCCGCGGCCGTGGCCGAACTCATCCTCTACACCGAGCAGCGCGCCGCGAAAGACGGCGACTCGGTCGGCACCGTCGGCATGCTCGAAGTGCCGAGCGGCTCGATCAACGTCGTGCCCGGCCGCTGCAAGTTCAGCCTCGACCTGCGCGCGCCCAACAACGCACAGCGCGACGCGCTGGCGAACGACGTGGTCGCCGCGCTGAAGGACATCTGCGAACGCCGCAGCGTGCGCTACGAGCTCGAGGAAACCATGCGCGCCGCCGCCGCGCCGAGCGCACCGGCGTGGCAGCAGCGTTGGGAACAAGCCGTCGATGCACTGGGCATTCCGCTCTTCCGCATGCCCAGCGGCGCCGGCCACGACGCCATGAAGCTGCACGAGGTGATGCCGCAGGCCATGCTCTTCGTGCGCGGCATCAACTCGGGCATCAGCCACAACCCGCTCGAGTCGAGCACCAACGACGACATCCAGCTCGCCGTGCAAGCGTTCCAGCTGCTGCTGGACAACCTCGCCGCCGAACAAGCCCACTGACCGATTACAGAAGAACAGCCACCATGACCGACTACGCCAAACTCGACGCCTGGATCGACGCCCACTTCGACGAAGAAGTGCAGTTCCTGCAGCAACTGGTGCAGGTGCCCACCGACACGCCGCCCGGCAACAACGCGCCGCACGCCGAGCGCACCGCCGAGCTGCTGAAAGACTTCGGCCTCGACGCCGAGAAGCACGCCGTGCCCGCGCAAGAGGTGAAGGACTACGGCCTCGAGTCGATCACCAACCTGATCGTGCGCCGCCAATACGGCAACGGTGGCCGTACCGTCGCGCTCAACGCCCACGGCGACGTGGTGCCGCCCGGCGAAGGCTGGACGCACGACCCGTACGGCGGCGAGATCGTCGATGGCAGCCTGTACGGCCGCGCCGCCGCCGTCAGCAAGAGCGACTTCGCCAGCTTCACCTTCGCGCTGCGCGCGCTCGAAGCCGTGGCCAAGCCCACCAAGGGCAGCATCGAACTGCACTTCACCTACGACGAAGAGTTCGGCGGCATCCTCGGCCCGGGCTGGCTGCTCGAGAAGGGCCTGACCAAGCCCGACCTCATGATCGCGGCCGGCTTCAGCTACGAAGTGGTCACCGCCCACAACGGCTGCCTGCAGATGGAAGTGACCGTGCACGGCAAGATGGCGCACGCCGCCGTGCCCACCACCGGCATCGACGCACTGCAGGGCGCCACGAAGATTTTGAACGCGCTGTACGCGCAGAACACCCTCTACCAGCAGGTCACGTCGAAGGTCGAGGGCATCACGCACCCCTACCTGAACGTGGGCCGCATCGAGGGCGGCACCAACACCAACGTCGTGCCCGGCAAGGTCGTGTTCAAGCTCGACCGCCGCATGATCCCCGAAGAGAACCCGGTCGAAGTCGAAGCCAACATCCGCAAGGTCATCGCCGATGCCGCCGCCGAAAACGCGGGCATCACGGTCGACATCAAGCGCATGCTGCTCGCCAACTCGATGAAGCCGCTGGCGGGCAACCAGCCGCTGGTCGATGCGATCCAGAAGCACGGCGGCGAGCTGTTCGGCGAGCCGATCAAGGCCATGGGCACGCCGCTGTACACCGACGTGCGCCTGTACGTCGAAGCCGGCATTCCAGGCGTGATCTACGGCGCCGGCCCGCGCACCGTGCTCGAGTCGCACGCCAAGCGCAGCGACGAACGCGTGGTGCTCGAAGACCTGCGCCGCGCGACCAAGGTCGTGGCGCGCACGCTGAGCGACCTGCTCGCCTGAGCACTCTGAAACGCGATTGAAAGTACACGCCTTCGGGTGTGAACTTTCATCGCAGTTTCATCGAACCGTCACGACAGGATTTCAGACTCCGGGCTTCTCCGGCGGACGCGCTGTCATGCGCTCCGCCTCATTGAAATCCCGAAGCGGCGGCCAGCCATGCGCTGGCCGTTGCTGTTTGTGTCGCCATGAAAATCCTGCCTCCCGCGCCCCGCTTTCGCTCGTCCCTTTTCTCTACCCTCGCGCTCGGCGCGGCCCTGCTGACCGCGTGCGGCGGCGGCTCCGGCGGCGGTGCACCGTTCGCCGGCCTGCCCATCGCACCGCCGGCCCCTGCACCGGCGCCCTCGCCCGCCACACCGCCGCCGCCACCGGCCGCGCCCGCCGGCCGCTGGACCGTCGGCGACCTGCATGTCCACACCATCCAGTCGGAGGACACGCAGCAGATTTCCACGCTCGACCAGGTGCTCGCCAAGGCCTTCGACACCTTCGGCCTCGACTGGGTCGCGCTCTCGGACCACTTGCGCATGTCTTCCTATGACAACGACGGCCGCAAGCTCGACCCGGCGATCCCGTTCTCGCGAGGCATGGCCCTGTATCAGGTGCCGCGCATCAAGGCACTGCAGGCCGGCGGCAAGTACGCCGACAAGACGATCTTCGCGTCCTTCGAGTGGGACATGGCCACGCACGACCACGGCAACGTCGGCATCCTGACCGACAGCCCCATGTCCGACGCGGCGCTCAAGGCCGTGAGCCAGTTCGAGTACCTGTTCACCAACCGCGACCCCGCGCTGTTCCCGCCCGCCGACGTCGCGGCCTGGAACGCCAAGGACGCACGCGCCTCCACGACGCACGAAGACGTGCTCAAGGCCATCGCGTGGCTGAAGAAGAACTACCCCGACTCCAGCTACCTGCAGATCAACCACCCCTCACGCAGCCCCGGCAAATACACGGCCACCCAGTTGCGCGAGATGAACGACGCCGCGCCCGACATCGTGTTCTCGCTCGAAGGCATGGTCGGCAACCAGATGGAGCCCGACCGCGGCGGCTACGAGAGCGCTTACACGCCGGCCAACCTGCCCTCGCGCACCTACGGCGGCGTCGACTACCTCGTCGCCAAACTCGGCGGCACCTGGGACGCGCTGCTGTCCGAAGGCCGCCACATCTGGAACACGGCCGATTCCGACTACCACTTCACGACCTCGAAGGGCCTGTACAGCAGCGGCTACGCGCCCGGCGAGTACGCGAAGAACCACCTGTGGGGCGACATCAAGGACCCGAAGTCGCTGCTCACGGCGATGCGTTCGGGCAAGCTCTTCGCGGTCAACGGCAGCCTCATCAACGCGCTCGACTTCAAGGTCCAAAGCGCCAAGGGCGCTGGCGAGATGGGCACCGAAGTGAGTGCCACGCCGGGCGAAGACCTGAAGATCACGATCCGCTTCAAGAGCCCCGAGCGCAACAACTTCGAGTACCAGCTCGGCAGCGGCGTGTATGCCAACGTGAAGCCCGTGGTCGACCACATCGACCTCATCGCCGGCGACGTCACCGGCCGCGAACTCCCCGGCACGCCCGGCTACGCGCGCGACACCAACCCGACGACCCGCGTGGTCAAGCGCTTCACCCGTGCCGACTGGACGCTCGACACCGAAGGCTACTTCGCAGTGACCTACACGGTGAAGGCCGGCAACAACCAGTACTTCCGCCTGCGAGGCACCAACCTCGGCACCGACGTGCCGAATGAAACGGCCGGCGGCGAGCCGCTGTTCGATGCGCGCACGCCCACGCCGGCCGGCGACGACCCGGTCACGCGCTTCAACGCGATCAATGCGCGCAACTACAGCGACCTGTGGTTCTATTCGAATCCGGTGTTTGTGAAGGTGGCGGGGCTGTAAGCAGACACGCACCAGCGCAGCCGGGACTACGCGGCTCGCTGCTTCGAACGCCCGATGCGCATCGCGATGCCCGCCAGCACCAGCGACACGCCCCACAGCGCGATGTCGAACCCGGTGAATCCCCCACGCTCGCGAAGCCCCATCACCACGCCCACCCACGGCAACACCGCCAGCAAGGCAGCGCCCGCCGCGAACAGCTCGACCCACGCCCGGTGAACGGGCCTGGCGATCGCGAAGATCAACACCAGCGCCCAGGCGATGAAGAACAGGTGAATCTCCCATTCGCGCCGGTCCACGAGGGCCAGCGGCAGCAGCCGGTTGCCCCAGAGGAACGCCGCCATCGCCACGGGCAGCCCCGCGATGGTGGCGACGTTGAGCCGCTCCACGAGCCGGAAACCGAACGCAGGCTTTTCAGTGCCCGCCTGCTTCGCGCGCCGCTTGGCGGTCCACAGCACCAGCCCGGTGGCCACCATCGCCGTTCCCGCCAGGCTTGAAAGAAAGAACAGCCAGCGCGTCGCGGCATCGGCAAAGCGCGCCACATGCAGGCCGTACAGCACACCGCGGGTTTCGGCCGCGGGTCCGGCCTGGTCCCTGACCTGCCGCAACGTGCCGCTAGCGCCGTCGAACACCAGGTAGCGCGGGCTGACGGACACACGTCCCGCGTCGCCGCGCACGACACGCACCCGCGACGCGGCATCGCCCGGGTGGTCGACGATCACCCGCGCCACGCTGTCCGTGCCCCAGCGCTGCTGCGCCTCGCGCACCATCGCGCCCACGTCGGCGAGCGCGCCTGCCGTGCCGCTCGGTGCGCCGGCCGGCAGGAGCGCCGTCATTTCGGCGCGCAGCGCGGGGCGTATCTGCGCAGCTGAAGGCGCGCTGTCGGCGCCCCAGGGCATGTACAGCGTCATGAGCGTCACCAGGCCGGTGTAGGTGATCATCAAATGAAACGGCAGTGCAGTCACCGACAGCGCGTTGTGCGCATCCAGCCACGAGCGCTGGCCTTTGCCCCGGCGGAAGGTGAAGAAGTTGGCGAAGATCTTCTTGTGCGTGATCACGCCGCTGACCAGCGCGACCAGCATGAACATGGTGGCCAGGCCCACCAGCCAGCGGGCCGCCACACGCGGCAGGTAGTGCAGCGAAAAATGAAAGTAATAGAAGAACTCGCCGCCGTCGGTCGCGCGCGCGGCCAATGACCGGCCCGTCAGCGGATCGAGCACGGCACGGCCGTCGATCTCGCCGATGCGCCACGACGCGGCCACGACGTTCGTGCGCGTGCCCGCCAGATCGATCACCCATCGGGTGGCGCCGGGCGCGAGCGCCTGCAAGGTAGCGACGGCCCGCGCAGCGCTGTCCGCGACCACCGGCGGTTGCGTGAGCGCCGGCAGTTCGGGGCGCATCCATTGGGAAATTTCTTCGCGGAAATAGCTCGCCGCGCCGGTCAGGAACATCGCGTAAAGCAGCCAGCCGAACAGCAGGCCGGTCCAGGTGTGCAGACCGGCCATGGCCTGGCGCAGGCGGGGTGCGGCAGCGCTCATGCCGAAGCCTCCACCCAGACCTTGCATGCCATGGCCAGCAGCGGCAGCGCGACCGCGGCCAGCCCCAGCCACGCCCGCAGTGCGCTGCATGCAGCAAACACCCAGATCACCGCGCCCGCGTACACGAGGAAGCTGGCCTGCATGCCGGCGAGCACGGCCTCGACAGTGCGCATGGGCAGCGCGAGCGCCGCCACGCTGGTCAGTGCCGCGAGCGCATAGCCGCCGAACAGCGCGGCCACGATGCGCGACAGCAAGGCGGCCCGGCTGCGGTGCGCGGGGGCGCGCAACACCGGCATCAGAAGCGGTAGAGCGCGCTCAGGTTGGCGGTGCGCTCCGCGCTGCGGTAGCAGATGCTGCCGTTGCAATCCAGCAGCGACTGCTTGTTCAGCAGGTTGTTGAGATTGAGCGAGACGCGCCAGGGCCCGCGGTCGAAGCCGAGCGCCAGGTCGACCATCGCGATGCTCGGGTTCGTGATGTTGGCGTTGCCGGTGTCCCAGGCCGAACGCGCCTTGCCGAGGTAGCGCACGCCGAGGGCGGCAAACGCGCGGGTCGAGTCACCCACCGGGAACGAATACTTGCCCCACACCGAGGCGCTGTGCTTCGGCGCGCTCATCTGCGGCAGGCCCAGATCGCCGTCGTTGCTGCGTGTGATGCGGGTGTCCAGGTAGGTGTACTGGGCGATGAGGCTGATGTTGTTCGTCACGTCGGCCCGGGCTTCGAGCTCGAGCCCGCGCGACCTGACCTGGCCGGTCTGGATGACTTCTCCGGGCGCTTGCGGCGCGGCCGTGGTCACGTTGCTGCGCACGATGTCGAACACCGATGCCGTGTAGCTGGCGTTCTTTGCGGTCGGCTGGTAGCGCACGCCGGCTTCGATCTGCCGGCCCTTCGACGGCTTCAGCAGGTTGCCGTTCAGGTCCTTGCCGATCTCCGGCGAGAAGGACGTGGCGTAGTTCGCATAGGGCGCCCAGCCGGAATCGAACAGGTACACGACGCCGACGCGGCCGGTGGTGGCACTGGCCGAGGTGTCGTAGATCTCACTGCTGTCGCCGGTCTTGCCGAAGGTGCGGGTGCCCGTGGCGTCCGCCTTGTCATGCCGCAGGCCGGCCGTGAGCACCCAGCGGTCCCATTTGATCTGGTCCTGCAGGTAGAGGCCGACCTGCTTCGTCGGCACCCGGTCGACATACGGGTCGGCGGCCGGCGCGAGCGGCCGGTGCATGTACACGGGCGCGAACAGGTTCATCGGCGACAGCAAGGGGCGGTCGTACGGAAACTCGTCGGTGGTGCGCGACTTGGCGTAGTCGACGCCTGCCAGCATGGTGTGCTTCAGCGGGCCGCTGTCGAAGCGCGCCTGCACGCGCGTGTCGAGCAGCAGGCCCTTCCAGTGCGTTTCACGCGGCGAGAAGCTGCGGCCGAGCGTGTAGCCGTCGGCGCGCAGGCCGCGCGGGAACACGTTGGTCTCGGAACGGTCGAGCTCGCTGTAGCGCATGCTCTGCTGCACCGACCAGGTGTCGTTGAAGCTGTGCTCGAACTCGTAGCCGAGCATCTTGTTGTCGCGCCGCCAGCGGTTGTCGTCACCGCCGACGTTCACGCGCGGGCTCGGCTGGCCGAACACGCCGGGCTGCTCCAGCTGGTTCTGCCAGGCGTAGGCCTGGTTGTCCTTCTGGTAGCGCCCGAGCAGCGTGAGCTTGGTGCTGGCGTTGGGCTGCCATGTGAGGGCGGGCGCAATGAAGAGGCGGTTGTCGCGGTCGTGGTCCAGGCGGGTGTTCGACTCGCGTCCCAGCATGGTGAGGCGGTAGGTCCAGTCGCTGCCGCTGCCGAGCGCGCCGGAGAGGTCGGCCTTCAGTTGCTTGCGGTTGTAGCTGCCGTACTCGATGCCGATCTCGCGCAGGGTGTCGGCGGTCGGGCGCTTGCTCACGGCATTGACCATGCCGCCCGGTGGCATCTTGCCGTAGAGCACCGACGCCGGGCCGCGCAGCACTTCGAGCCGCTCGAGGCCGTAGGGCTCGATGGGCGCCGCATAAGAGCGGCCCGACGTGAGCAGGCCGTCCATGAAGACGCCGGCGGTGCCGAGTTCGAAGCCGCGCAGCAGCGAGAACTCGTCGACCGCCCAGGGCTTCAGGTTCGGCGTGACGCCGGCGGTGTAGCGCAGCGCCTCGTCGAGCGACTCGGCCTTGCGGTCGCCGATTTCGTCGGCCGTGATCACGGAGACCGACTGCGGGTTCTCGATCAACGCGGTGTCGGTCTTGGTGGCCGTGACGCTGCGCCGGGCGACGTAGCCATTGACCCGGCTGGTGGGCGTTTCGCGCTCGGTCGCGGCGGTCACCGTCACGGGCGACAGCGTGGCGGCGGTGTCACCCGCGCCGCTGCGCACGGGAGCGCTCGCCTTGCGCAGCACCG
Source organism: Variovorax sp. EBFNA2 (assembly GCF_033802765.1). NCBI lineage: Bacteria > Pseudomonadati > Pseudomonadota > Betaproteobacteria > Burkholderiales > Comamonadaceae > Variovorax > Variovorax sp. EBFNA2. The sequence goes on along the minus strand of NZ_CP138496.1, from coordinate 1,775,592 downwards.
AGCCGCCACTGCCGCCGCCGACGACTTCGTAGCCGCTGCCGCGCAGCACCTGCTCGAAGCCTTCCTGCGCGGTATAGCGCCCGCGCAGCCCCGGGCTGCGCAGCCCGGCGAGCGTGCCGGGCTCGAAGATCAGCGGGACGCCGGCGGCGGCCGCGTACTGCGCCAGCACATCGGCGAGCGGGCCAGCGGCAATCGCGAACTGGCGCGCGCCGGTGCCTGCGGGCTCGGCCGCGAACACGGGCGTTGCCGCCAGCGCGCCGATGCCGACGGCGCCGCCCAATGCCACGCGAACGGCCGCGTGAAGTGCGGTGGTGGTGAGGGCGACCGTGAAAGTCCCGAGGTGCCGGTGCCGGCGCGCGTGCTGCGATCCCATGTGTCTGCGTCCTTTGGTGTCTGTGATGGCGGGAGAGCGCATCGGCATCGATGCGTCGTTCCCTCTCACACCGGACGAGACGAAAAAAGTGATCACCCGCGCGCGAAATTTTTTCGACCGGCGAGGCGGTCGTGCAGAAAGGCCGCGAACGCCACTAGCGCGGCGCCACGGTGACCCAGTACCGGGTCGTCTGCTCGATGCGCAACGGCAGCGCGCGCGCCAGCAGCGCGAGCCCGGCGTCGGTGTCGGCCAGCGACACGGCGCCCGACACCCGCAGGTCGGCGACCGCCGGATGGCAGCGCAGCACGCCGCTGCGGTAGCGGCCCATTTCGGCGACCACGTCTTCGAGCCGCATGTTCCGCGCGAGCAGCATGCCTTGCTCCCACAGCGTGGCGCTGCTCTCCACGGCCGCCTCGGTGCCGACGCGACCAGTTTCGAAATCGGCCTGCGTGCCGGCCCGCAGCACGCGTGACGCGCCGTCCATCGGGCGGATGTCGACGGCCTGCTCGATCACCGCGACGCGGGTGGTGTGGTCGTCGAGGCGGCGCACGCTGAAGCGCGTGCCCAGGGCCCGCACCGTGCCCTGCGGCGTCTGCACCACGAACGGCCGGCACGTGGGCGACGGGTCGGCATGCGTGGTGACGAGGATCTCGCCCGCCTGCAAGTGGATGCGCCGTTCCGCGGCGGTGAACACGATGTCGACCGCGCTGGCGGTGTTGAGCACCAGCTGCGAACCGTCCGCCAGCACCATCGACCGGCGCTCGCCGGTGGCCGTGGCGACGTCGGCACTCCACTCGCGCCAGGGCATGTGGCGCCACGCGAGCCAGCCGGCCGGCGCGGCCAGCAGCAGCGCGCCCAACATGCCCATGCCGCGCCGGCGGCTGGGTCTTTGCAGGGCCTGGAAGGTGTCCTTGCCGATGTCGGGCGGCACTTGCGCGAACACGCCCAGCATCGCCTCGGCCCGCGCCCAGGCCTGGCCGTGCGCGGGGCTCTGCTGGCGCCAGCGCTCGAAGCTGGCCTGCGCACGCGCGGCATCGTCGCCGTAGCGCAGGGTCAGGAGCCAATCGGCGGCTTCACTCAGCAGCGCCGGGTCGGGCGCCCCATTGGCCTGCAGCGGCGGCGGGCGGTTCATTGCGTTCGGGCCGTGCGCCGCTCAGGCCACGGACATGCAGGCGACCAGCGCCTTGTGGATGTGGCGGCGCACCGTGATCACCGGCATGGCCATGCGCTCGGCGATCTGCGCGAGCGTGAGTTCGTCGAACTGCGCGAGCAGGAAGACCTGCCGCGTGCGCGCCGGAAGGCTGGCCAGCATCGCCTCGATGCGCAGCAGCGATTCGATGATGAGCATGCGGGCTTCGGGCGAAGGCGCCTGCGGCTCGGGCAGGTGCGCAATCGCCTCCAGGTAGGCGCGCTCCACCTCGCGCCGGCGCCAATGGTCCGCCACCAGCCCCTTGGCGACGTGCGTGAGGAACGCACGCGGCTCGTCGCCCAGCGGCGCAGTGCGCGAGGACACCATGAGCCGCACGAAGGTGTCGTGCGCCAGATCGGCCGCATCGCAGGCGTCGCCCAGGCGGCGGCGCAGCCACGCCAGCAACCAGCCGTGGTGATCGCTGTAGAGCGCTTCGATGGGGGTGACGGAAGGTCCGGCCGCGGGCATGGAGGGCAGTTCTGGAGAGCGGGCTTGGAACGACTGAAATGCGAACCGTTCGCAATTGTAATGGTTTAGTTCCTCCGTGGGGGTCGCGCGAGCCGCGCCGCCGCGCCACGTGCATCAGGGAATCTACGGATATATGATTCCCCGCATGGTCTTGATTGGGTTCAATTTTTGTATACAAATAACGCACCCATAAAGACGGCGCGAAATTTGCGTCAAAAAGTCCCTCATCCCAACCATGACCGAGGAAAGACCATGAGCACAGTCGCCAGCCATGCCCCCGCCGGGGCGAGCGAAGCCGGCATCGCGCCGCACGCGGAATCGAACGCCCTCATCAAGCCGGGCTACGACCCACGCCTGACCAACGAGGACCTCGCACCGCTCAAGAAGCAGACCTGGGGCCAATACAACATCTTTGCGTTCTGGATGTCCGACGTGCACAGCGTGGGCGGCTACATCACGGCCGGCAGCCTGTTCGCGCTGGGCCTGTCGAGCTGGCAGGTGCTGGTGTCGCTGCTGGTGGGCATCGTGATCGTGCAGTTCTTCTGCAACCTGGTGGCCAAGCCCAGCCAGGTGACGGGCGTGCCCTACCCCGTGGTGTGCCGCGCCTCGTTCGGCGTGCTGGGCGCCAACATCCCGGCCATCATCCGCGGGCTGATCGCGGTGGCCTGGTACGGCGTGCAGACCTACCTCGCCTCGGCGGCCTTCATGGTGCTGGCGCTGCACATGGCACCGAGCCTGGCGCCGTATGCCGATGTCGCGCAGCACGGCTTCGTCGGCCTCTCGGCCCTGGGCTGGGTGGCGTTCATGGTCATGTGGGTGCTGCAGGCCTTCGTGTTCTGGCACGGCATGGAAGCCATTCGCAAGTTCATCGACTGGGCCGGTCCGGCGGTGTACGTGGTGATGGCGGTGCTGTGCGGCTGGCTGGTGTGGAAGGCCGGCTGGCAGAACATCGACCTGAACCTGGGCGGCATCAAGTTCCAGGGCTGGGACGCACTGCCCGTGATGCTCTCGGCCATTGCGCTGGTGGTGAGCTATTTCAGCGGCCCGATGCTCAACTTCGGCGACTTCTCGCGCTACGGCAAGAGCTTCGACGCAGTGAAGAAGGGCAACTTCTGGGGCCTGCCGATCAACTTCGTGTTCTTCTCGCTGCTGACCGTGATCACCACGGCCGCCACGCTGCCCGTTTTCGGTGAACTGATCACCGACCCGGTGCACACCGTGGGCAAGATCGACAGCACCACGGCCGTCGTGCTGGGCGCGCTGACCTTCATGATCGCGACCATCGGCATCAACATCGTGGCCAACTTCGTGTCGCCGGCCTTCGACTTCTCGAACGTGGCGCCGCAGCACATCAGCTGGCGCACGGGCGGCATGATCGCCGCGGTGGGTTCGGTGTTTCTCACGCCCTGGAACCTTTACAACAGCCCCGAGGTCATTCACTACACGCTCGACGTGCTGGGCTCGTTCATCGGGCCGCTGTTCGGCATTCTGATTGCCGACTACTACATCGTGCGCAAGCAGCAGATCGACGTCGACTCGCTCTACACCATGAGCAAGCAGGGCAAGTACTGGTACAGCGGCGGCTACAACCCGAAGGCGATCCAGGCGCTGGTGCCCTCGGCCCTCGTGCCCATCCTGTGCGTGATGGTGCCGACGCTGCGCGGCGCCGCCAACTACGCGTGGTTCATCGGCATGGCGCTGGGCTTCGTGCTCTACGTGCTCTTGAACCGCAACCACAAGACTTGAAACACTGACTGAAGAAGGGAGCGCGCCGTGCGCATCAAGATCATCAACCCCAACACCACCTGGCGCATGACCGAGAAGATCGGTGCCTGCGCCCGCGCGGTGGCGCACGCCGGCACCGAGATCGTGGCCGTGAGCCCGGCCATGGGGCCGGTCTCCATCGAGAGCCATTACGACGAGGCGCTGGCCGTGCCGGGGTTGCTGCAGGAGATCGCGGCGGGCGAGCGCGACGGCATCGACGGCTACGTGATCGCCTGCTTCGGCGACCCGGGCCTGAAGGCCGCCCGCGAACTCGCACGCGGCCCCGTGGTCGGCATCGCCGAAGCGGCGATGCACTTGGCCAGCATGATCGGCAGCCGCTTCAGCGTGGTGACCACGCTGGGCCGCACCATGGGCCAGGCCTGGCACCTGGCCGAGATCTACGGCATGGAGCGCTTCTGCGCCAACGTGCGGGCCTGCGAACTGCCGGTGCTCGAACTGGAAGAGCCCGGCTCCAACGCGCGCGAGCGCATCGTCGATGAATGCCGGCGCGCGCTCGAAGAAGACGGCTCTGATTGCATCGTGCTCGGCTGCGCCGGCATGGCCGACCTGTGCGAACACATCGAGCACGTGCTCGGCGTGCCGGTGATCGACGGCGTGGCCGCGGGCACCAAGCTCATCGAATCGCTGGTGGCGCTGAAGCTGCGCACCAGCAAGCGCGGCGAGCTCGCAAAGCCTTTGCCCAAGCCGATCATTGGCGCGCTCGAAGGCTTCACGCTGACGCGCTGAGCCACAATCGACGGATGCCCCGCGCCAGTTCCAAACCATCCGCCTCCTCCGCCGCCCCCGTTGCCGCACCGGCCGAGAACGGCGCGGCGCCGGCCGACAAGAACAGTTCCATCGAAAGCATCGCCAACGACATCGCCACCGCGATCGTCGAGAAGCGCCTGCCGCCGGGCACCTGGCTGCGTGAAGAGGCGCTGGGCCGCGTCTACTCGGTGAGCCGCACCAAGGTGCGCGCCGCATTGCTGATGCTGTCGAAGGACAAGCTCATCGAGATGATTCCCGACAAGGGCGCCTTCGTCTGCCAGCCCACGGTCGACGAGGCGCGCGAGGTGTTCGCCGTGCGCCGCATCCTCGAGCGCGAGGTGGTGCGCCTGTTCATCTCCAATGCGCGGCCACGCGACTACCAGACGCTCGAGCAGCACATCAAGTTCGAACGCGCGGCGCTGCGCCAGAGCACGATGGGCACGGTGCGCGAGAAATTGCTGGGCGACTTTCACGTGGCGCTGGCCGAAGCTACGGGCAACCACACGCTGGCCGAGATGGTGCGCGAGCTGGTGGCGCGCAGCTCGCTGATCGCGATGCTCTATCACTCGTCGAACGACCCGCACTGCTCGTCCGACGAGCACTCCGACTTCCTGCGCCTGTGCCGCAAGGGCGACGTGGAAGCGGCCGTGACCTGCATGATCGAGCACCTCGAACGCATCGAGGCGAGCCTCGAACTGGGCACCGACAAGCCTGATCGTCAGCTCGACCTGGTGAAAGCGCTGCTGGCCTGAAACGGCCCCTGCCCCGCCTCAGCGTTGGGGCTTGGCTTTCGCCGGGCGCTTCTTGGGCGCGCGCGGAGCAGGGTCATCCGGCGCGACAGCGACCTCTTCGAGGCGTTCCGCACTTGCAATCAGTCCGCGCAGGAACACCATGATCAGCCGCCCCGAGGGATCGGGGCGCGTGCTCATGCGCTGCAATGCCAGCCCGTGCGACAGGGCCATGAAGGCTGCGGCCAATTCTTCCGGTGGGGCGGGCAGCATGCGCCCGAGCTTGTCGAACAACTGACCGATCACGCCGCCGATTTCGGACCGGTGCCGGTCCCACACCTTCTTGTATTCCTGCGCGAAGCTTTGACTGCGGTTGGCATGCAGCTGAAGCTCGATGGACAGCATGCACCAGTCGGCATCGTGATTGAGTGTGGAAGCCCAGGCTTCCAGTTCGGCAAGCATCTGCTCGGGCGCTTGCCGTTCGTCGCCCATGGCCTTGAAAAGCTGTAGTGCTTCCGCTTCCATGTGCCGGCGCAGCAGTTCCAGCAGGACGTCTTCCTTGCTCGAAAAGTTCGAATAGAAGGCGCCTTGGGAGTAGCCCGCCTTGTCCGCGATGTCGCGGATCGACGCGCCCCCATAGCCGTTCGACACAAACAGCTGCTGCGCGGTTTCGATCAGGCGCTCGCGCGTCTGCGCCCTGCTTTCCTCGCGGGTCAGGCGCGTTTTGGCTGTCGTCGGGATCATGGCCGAAAAGATATCACATGAACTTTGGATAGCAGCTGGCCGTCTTTCGCCCGCTCGGCGCGCAGCCCGGAAGTCACTTTCAAATATCACTTGATATTCAGGAATGGCAACGCTACATTCAAAACTCGTTTGATTTTTGAAATTCGATTGATATGGAAAAATCCAAGGCGCTGAGGACCGCGTTCGTCACCGGCGCGACCGGCCTTCTCGGCAACAACCTCGTGCGCGAACTCGTCGCGCGCGGCGTCTTCGTCAAGGCCCTTGTTCGCTCGAAGGCCAAGGGCCAGCAGCAGTTTGCGGGGGTGAAAGGCGTCGAGCTGGTGCTGGGCGACATGGCCGATGTGCGCGCGTTCTCCCGCGCGCTGCAAGGGTGCGACGTGGTGTTCCATACCGCCGCGTTCTTCCGCGACAACTTCAAGGGCGGCAGCCACTGGGCAGAGCTCAAGCGCATCAACGTGGACGGCACCCGGCAGCTCATCGAGCAGGCCCACGCGGCCGGCATCCGGCGCTTCGTGCAGACCTCGTCCATCGCGGTGCTGAACGGCGAGCCTGGCGTGCCCATGGACGAGACCTGCCTGCGCGACCTGGCGGATGCCAGTGACGACTACTACCGCAGCAAGATCATGGCCGACCAAGTCGTGCTGGCCTTTCTGGGCACGCACCCGGACATGCATGCGACCTTTGTCCTGCCCGGATGGATGTGGGGGCCGGCCGACATCGGGCCCACCTCGTCAGGACAGTTCGTCAACGATGTGGTGCTCGGCAAACTACCCGGGCTCGTGCCCGGCAGCTTTTCCGTTGTCGATGCCCGCGACGTGGCGCAGGCGCAAATCTCTGCCGCGGAACACGGCCAGCGCGGCGAGCGCTACCTGGCAGCCGGCCGCCACATGACGATGCAGGAATTGGTGCCCCTGGTCGGAAAGATCGCCGGCATCCGCACGCCGACACGCCACCTGCCCTTTCCGCTTCTGTACCTGCTGGCGGCGGTGCAGGAACTCTATGCGCGGGTCACCGGCAAGCCCATCTTGCTCAGCCTGGCCACCGTGCGGCTCATGCGCAAAGAGGCGGGGCGCAGCCATTTCAATCACACGAAGAGCGAGCAGAAGCTTCAACTGAAGTTTCGCCCCGTCGAGCAGACCGTGGCCGACACGCTCGCTTGGTACCGCGGCAATGGCTGGCTGCCCGGTGTGTCGACCCGAACCGAATCCTGAACGAAGAAAAAAGACCATGACAAACAGATCGATCCTGAAACTCTCGACAGCCCTCGCAGCTGTTCTTTGCATCGTGGCAGCGCCGCAAGCCTCCGCGGCCCCAAGTCCTCCGGCCGCCAAGGCCGCGCCCAGCATGGCCGAGTTCTGCAGCAAGGGGCAGGCCGCGTATCCGGACGGCATCGCCCGCATGCACCCTTCGTTCAAATTCAACATCTGCTGGTGGCTCGAGGATGCCGGCATCGAAGCACGCACCTTCGACGACATCGCCGCAGCGCTGCCGGAACACACCGGGCCGTCGCAAGCGGTCTGGCAGGCGACGTTCAACACGCCCGCCCAACTGCACCTGGAACGCGCCCGCGCATTCGAAGCACAAGCCAACAACGCCGCCGCATCGGCCGAGTACAAGAAGGCCGCTTTCTACCTGCGGATGAACCGGCTTCCCAAGCGTGTGCCCACGCCCGATCTGCAGGCGACCGAGCGCGCCCATGCGCTGCTGGGAAAGCCACTGCAACGCATCGCATTCAAGGCCGGCGCGAAAGAATTCACCGGCTACTTCCGTGCCCCGCCCGCACGGCCGGGCCGCAACGAGAAGCTGCCGGTGCTGGTGATTCTGGGTGGCCTCGACAACCTGAAGACCGAGATGATCCGGCACAGCGATTACTTCATGAGTCGGGGCTTCGCCACCTTCATCGTGGAGAACCCGGACACCGGCGAGAACCCGCTGGCGTTCCGTCCGGAGTCGCACGTGATGTTCGACGCCGTGGCCGACTACATCAAGACCCGCAGCGACCTGGACACGAGCCGGGTGGCCGTCTACGGCTGGAGCATGGGCGGCTACCTGGGAACGCTCGGCGGGCTGAGCAACGACTTCTACAAAGCCGTCGTCAATGTGGGCGGCCCCAGCGATGTGAGCTTTGGACAAGCGCACTGCAAGGTGGCGCCGGCCTGGATCGTCGCGCCCTACACCGTGTTCGCGAACATGAATCCGCAGACCACGCCGCGCGAAACGATGTGCGCGTACTACGAAGCCTTCCAGCTCTCACGCCAGTTGAAGAACCCCACCGCGGTGCAGCTGCGCAAACCCATCCTCATGGTGAACGGCGCGCTCGAAGACCTTGTTTCCAGAGACGAGCCGGCCGCGCTTGCTGCGCTCGGCTTCAACGTGACGCAACTGGTCTTCGGGGAAGACGGCCACACGGCGGAATCGAACATGAGCGAGCACTTCGAGTTCACGGCGAACTGGCTCATGCGACGACTGAAGATGGGAGACTGATTCGGGTTTACCTGAATCTGGATTGCCGCATAAATTGTATACAGTTTCGCGTACACAACTGGTGTGCGCGACGGACCTCCGGCGCGCATCACTGCTCCGTTCCCCTCGCCGCGCCAGGAGACAACGATGACGGCAGATTCCCTTTCCAGCAACGTCCATCCCGTGGACCAGCGCCTGCCTTCGGGCAAGCTCGCGGCCCTCGGCCTGCAGCACGTGCTCGTGATGTACGCAGGCGCCGTCGCGGTGCCGCTCATCGTGGGCCGTGCGCTCAAGCTCTCGCCCGACGAGGTCGCGCTGCTGATCTCGGCCGACCTGTTCTGCTGCGGCATCGCCACGCTGATCCAAGCGCTGGGCGCCACGCAGTGGTTCGGCATCAAGCTGCCCGTGATGATGGGCGTGACCTTCGCTTCGGTGGCGCCCATGGTCGCCATCGCCAACGCCAACCCCGGGCAGAACGGCGCGCAGCTGCTGTTCGGCGCCATCATCGGCGCGGGGGTCATATCGATACTGATCGCACCGCTGGTGAGCCGCATGCTGCGGTTCTTTCCGCCGGTGGTCACGGGCACGATCATCGCGGTCATCGGCATCAGCCTGATGCGCGTGGGCATCAACTGGATCTTCGGCAACCCCGTAGGCCCGACGGCGCCCGCGCTGGTCGACCCGGTGTACGCCAAGTGGCTGGCCGAGGTCACCTCGCCGGGCAGCTCGATTCCTGCGGTGCCCAAGGGCTTCGCGATCATGCCCACCGTGCCCAACCCCAAGTACGCCGATCTGTCGGGCTTCGGCGTGGCCGCGCTGGTGCTCGTGTCGATCTTGCTGATCGTGAAGTACGCCAAGGGCTTCATCGCCAACATCTCGGTGCTGCTGGGCATCGTGATCGGCGCGGTGGTGGCATCGATCACCGGCCTCATGACCTACGAGAAGGTCGGCAAGGCCGCCTGGGTCGACGTCGTGCTGCCCTTCCATTTCGGCATGCCGCTGTTCGACCCCATCCTCATCCTGACGATGACGCTCATCATGATCGTCGTGATGATCGAATCAACCGGCATGTTCCTCGCGCTCGGCGAAATGACCGACCGCAAGATCAGCCAGAAAGACCTGGCCAAGGGCCTGCGCACCGACGGCCTGGGCACGCTCATTGGCGGCATCTTCAACACCTTCCCGTACACCAGCTTCTCGCAGAACGTCGGCCTCGTGGCCGTCACCGGCATCAAGAGCCGGTACGTCTGCGTGGCCGGCGGCGTGATCCTGATCGTGCTGGGCCTGCTGCCGAAGATGGCCGCGCTGATCGAGTCGCTGCCCACCGTGGTGCTCGGCGGCGCGGGCCTCGTGATGTTCGGCATGGTGGCCGCCACCGGCATCCGCATCCTGTCGGGCGTGGACTTCAAGACCAACCGCCACAACGCCATGATCGTCGCCGTGGCCATCGGCGTCGGCATGATTCCGCTGATCGCCCCCAACTTCAAGCAGTGGATGCCGCATGCGATTCACTCGCTGATCGAGTCGGGCATCTTGCTGGCGTCGATTACCGCCGTGCTGCTGAACCTGTTTCTCAACGGTGCGAAGCACGACGAAGAGGCGGTGATCGCGGCGGCCAAGCACGCCGACGCGCACTGAGCCGAACCGTGCGCTGACTAGATCATCGCCAACGGCGTCTTGCGCTTCGGCACCGGATAGATCCGGTCCAGCGCCGCCAGGGTCGTCGCATCGAGCTGCAGCTCGGCGGCGGCCATGTTTTCTTTCAGGTGCGCACTGCGCACCGCCTTCGGAATCGCCGCCACGCCCGGCCGCGCGATGACCGCGGCCAGCGCGAGCTGCGCGGCGCTCACGCCGAGTTCCGCAGCGAGCTTGCCCAGCGCCTCGTCGCCCGCCAGCGCGCCCTGGTCGATCGGGCTGTAGGCCATGAGCGGCATGCCGCGTTCGCGCTGCCAGGGCAGCAGGTCGAACTCGGGGCCGCGCTCGCCAAGCGACAGGTACACCTGGTTGGCCGCGCAGGCCGGGCCTTGGCCGACGACCTGCGCCAGCTCCCGCATGTCGTCGGTGTCGAAGTTGCTCACGCCCCAGTGGCCGATGCGGCCGGCCGAGACCAGTTCGTGCATGGCCTCGACCGTGTGCGCCAGCGGGTGGTTGCCGCGCCAGTGCAGCAGGTACAGGTCGATGTGCTCCAGCCCCAGCCGCGCCAGGCTGCGCTCGCAGGCTTGGCCCGTGCCGCGGCGGCTCGCGTTGTGCGGGTAGACCTTGCTGACGACGAAGAGCTCGTCGCGCCGCACGTCGCCCGCGCGCAGCGCCTCGGCCACGGCCTGGCCGACGACCGTCTCGGCGCCACCCTCGCCGTACATCTCGGCCGTGTCGATCAGGCGGTAGCCCAGGCCGATGGCCTCGCGCACCGCGGCCACCTCGGCCGCGTGGCGGGTGGCGTCTTCGCCCATGCGCCAGGTGCCGAGACCGAGAACCGGCATCTCGCCGCCGGTGGGGAGTGAAAGTGTTCGCATGGGCACGATCGTACGCAGGCCCTCGGGGCGGGTGGCCGGGTGCGGGTTTTCCGCCCCGGCGCCTTCTAATTTTTCGAAGATCAAGTCAGTTTGATGACCACCAACTGCTGATCTTCCGCCGTGTTTCGACGTTTTGGCCTTCGCATATTGTCAACACCCCGTGGGTGCCAACCCCCATCACGCGCACCCCACCCGCTCCTAGAATTTTTTGACGGCCCGGTGTCACAAGCGTCGGCGCTTTTTTCGAAACGGTTCAGGAACAGGTTGAGTCAATGCAGCAGAAGCAAAAGCACAGGATTGCCGTCATTCCCGGAGACGGCATCGGCGTCGAGGTCATGCCCGAGGGCCTTCGGGTGCTCGACGCGGTGGGTCGGCGCTTCGGCATCGATTTCGCGTACGACCATTTCGACTGGGGTTCCGACCACTACGTGCGCACCGGCCTGATGATGCCGGCCGACTGGGCCGACAAGATCCAGGGCCACGACGCCATCTACTTCGGCGCCGTGGGCGACCCCGCCAAGGTGCCCGACCACATTGCCGTGTGGGGCCTGCTCATCAAGATCCGCCGCGACTTCGACCAGTACGTCAACCTGCGCCCCGTGCGCCTGATGCCCGGCGTGCCCGGCCCGCTGGCGCATCGCAAGCCCGGCGACATCGACTTCCTGGTCGTGCGCGAGAACACCGAAGGCGAATACACCTCCGTGGGCGGCCGCCTGTTCGAAGGCACGCCGCGCGAAATGGCGATCCAGGAAGCCGTCTTCACCCGCGTGGGCGTCGACCGCATCATCGACTACGCGTTCCAGCTCGCCAACCGCCGCAAGCGCAAGAACCTGGTGGCCGCCACCAAGTCGAACGGCATCTCCATCACCATGCCCTACTGGGACGAGCGCCTGGCCGAGATCGCCACGCGCTACCCCGACGTGGCCACGAGCAAGTACCACATCGACATCCTGTGCGCGCACTTCGTGCAGCACCCCGACTGGTTCGACGTGGTCGTGGCCTCCAACCTGTTCGGCGACATCCTCTCCGACCTGGGCCCGGCCTGCACCGGCACCATCGGCATCGCGCCCAGCGCCAACCTGAACCCCGAACGCAAGTTCCCCTCGCTGTTCGAGCCCGTGCACGGCTCGGCCCCTGACATCGCCGGCAAGGGCATCGCCAACCCCATCGGCCAGATCTGGTCGGCCGCGCTCATGCTCGACCACCTGGGCAACGACGACCCCGTGTACGCACAGGCCTCGGCCGCCGTGCTCTCGGCGATCGAGACCGTGCTCAGCGAAGGTCCGCGCACGCGCGACATGGGCGGCACCGCCAACACGGTGGACGTGGGGCGTGCGATCGCCGAGTGCATCACTTCGGCATGACGCCGCCCGGCCTTCCTCCTTGCGTTAGACGAAACGCGCTGCGTCCCCGTGCTCAGGGCACTGGGTGCTTCCCGCAGCGAAATAAAGGAGGAGGCCGCAGGCCGGGGGACATTCGCGGAGGGAAGTACCCGGTGTCCTGTGCACGCGCCCTGAACCGCAACGCCAACCGGAGCCACTGAACCATGGGCCTCTTCCTGCTCAAGCGCACCCTGACGCTCCTCGGCACGCTGATCGGCGCATCCGTCATCGTGTTCCTGGTGCTCGAAATCCTCCCGGGCAACGCAGCGCAGATGCTCATGGGCCCCGACGCCTCGCCCGACGCTGTCGCCGCCCTGGCCACCAAGCTCGGCCTGGACCAGCCCGCGTGGACCCGCTACTGGCACTGGATCGCCGGCATGCTCACCGGCAACCTCGGTGACAGCTACGCCTACAGCTCACCCGTCATCGACCTGATCCTCGAGCGCTTAGCCCTCACCGTGCCACTCGCCGTGATGGCGATGAGCCTGACGGTCGTCATCGCACTGCTCGTCGGCGTGACAGCCGCCGCCCGCCACAACAAGCTCGGCGACGTCGGCCTCATGAGCATGGCCCAGGTCGGCATCGCCATTCCCAACTTCTGGTTCGCGATCCTGCTGATCCTCGTGTTCTCTGTGCAGCTGCAGTGGTTCTCTGCCGGCGGCTTCGAGGGCTGGGGCGAAGGCATCTTCGCGGGGCTCAAGTCGCTGCTGCTGCCGGCCTTGTCGCTGGCGGTGGTGCAAGCGGCGATCCTCGCGCGCATCACACGCTCGGCTGTGCTCGAAGTGATGCGCGAAGACTTCGTTCGCACCGCGCGCGCCAAGGGTGTCTCGCAGCGCATGGTGCTCTGGACCCATGTGCTGCGCAACGCAATGATCCCGGTCATCACCGTCATGGGCATGCAGTTCTCCGAGCTGCTGGCCGGCACCATCGTGGTGGAGAACGTGTTCTACCTGCCGGGCCTGGGCCGGTTGATCTTCCAGGCCATCAGCAACCGCGACCTGATCGTGGTGCGCAACTGCGTGATGCTGCTCGCCGCGATGGTCGTCATCGTGAACTTCGTGGTCGATGTGCTCTATGCCGTCATCGACCCGCGCATCAAGGCGAGCGACATATGAGCGCCATCCTCTCTCCCCTGGCGCCCGCTTCTGCCGCGCCCGTCGCGCCCGGCTTCTGGCGCCGTGCGATCAAGCACCGCAGCTTCGTCATCGGCGGCGTCTTCGCGCTGCTGCTGTTGCTGGCTGCGTTGATCTCCTTCGTCTGGACGCCCTGGTCCCCGTATGCGATGGACATGGCGAACAAGATGCAAGGCCCTTCGGCCACGCACTGGCTCGGCACCGACGCCTTTGGGCGCGATGTGGCCTCGCTGCTGCTGGTGGGCGCACGCGCGTCCATCCTCGTCGGCGTGATCGCCGTGGGCATCGGCCTTGTGGTCGGTACCGCGCTGGGCCTGCTCGCTGCGGCGAGACGCGGCTGGGTCGAAGAAGCCGTGATGCGGCTGTCGGACTTCACGCTCGCTTTCCCCGCGATCCTCTCGGCCATCATGATGACCGCCGTGTTTGGCGCGGGCATCGTCAACGCCATCGTCGCGATCGGCATCTACAACATCCCGACGTTTGCGCGTATCACACGCGCCTCGGCCAACGCCATCTGGTCGCGCGAGTACGTCGCTGCCGCGCGCGCCTGCGGCAAGGGCAGCTTCGCAATCACCATGCAGCACGTGCTGCCCAACATCTCTGCCGTGCTGATCGTGCAGATCACCATCCGCTTCGCCATCGCGATCCTGGCGGAAGCGGCGCTGTCGTACCTCGGCCTCGGCACGCAGCCGCCTCAGCCGTCATGGGGCCGCATGCTCAGCGAAGCCCAGACCCTCATGTTCCAGCAACCGCTGCTGGCCGTCTTCCCGGGCATGGCCATCGCCTTCGCGGTGCTCGGCCTCAACCTGCTGGGCGACGGTCTGCGCGACCTGCTCGATCCGCGCCTGGCCCGCGCAAGGTAGACCGCCATGCCCCTCCTCGAAGTCAACGACCTCCACATCGGCCTGCAGACGCAACGCGGCCCGGCCGAAGCCGTGCGCGGCATTTCCTTCTCGCTGGAGCGCGGCGAAACGCTGGGCATCGTCGGCGAATCAGGCTGCGGCAAATCGATCACCGTGATGTCGCTCATGGGCCTGCTGCCCTCCACTGCCAAGGTCACGGGCAGCATCAAGCTCGACGGCCAGGAACTCGTCGGCCTGCCCGAGAAGCAGCTGTGCCATTTGCGCGGCAACCGCATCGGCATGATCTTCCAGGAGCCGATGACGGCGCTGAACCCGGTGCACACCATCGCGCGCCAGGTCGGCGAGCCGCTGATGCTGCACCGCGGCCTCACCAGGGCGCAGGCGCGCAAGGAAGCGCTCGACCTGCTCGACCGCGTCGGCATCCCCGACGCCGCCTCGCGCCTCGACGCGTACCCCCACCAGTTCTCCGGCGGCCAACGCCAGCGCATCGGCATCGCGATGGCGCTGGCCTGCGGGCCCGACCTGCTGATTGCCGACGAACCCACCACCGCGCTCGACGTGACCATCCAGAAGCAGGTGCTCGACCTGATCCAGAGCCTGGTCAAGGAGATGGGCATGGCCCTGATCCTCATCTCGCACGACCTCGGCGTGATCGCCAGCAGCGTGCAGCGCATGCTCGTGATGTACGGCGGCAGCGCGGTGGAAAGCGGCCCGACCGACGCGGTCTTTGCTGACCGCGCCCACCCCTACACGCGCGGCCTGTTCGCGGCGCGCCCCGCGCTCGGCGCCGTGCGCGCGGGCCGGCTGCCCACCATCCGCGGCAGCGTGCCCGAGCTGGTCGACATTCCGCGCGGCTGCGGCTTCGCGGGCCGCTGCGACTTCACGACCGACGCCTGCCACACCACGAAGCCGCCGGTGGCCCGCCAACCCAACGGCCATGCGGTGAGCTGCCTGCACCTCGACGCCGTCGCCGCGCACGCCGCGCTGGCCGCCGCATGAGCACCCCGATGACTTCGACGTCTTCCTCAACCCCGCTGCTCCAGGTGACCGACCTCGTGCGGCACTACGCCCTGCCGCGCGAAAAGCTCTTCGGCCCGCCGCCCACCGTGAAGGCACTCAACGGCGTGAGCTTCGAGGTGCAGGCCGGCAAGAGCCTGGGCATCGTCGGTGAATCGGGTTCGGGCAAGTCGACCATCGCGCGCCTCGTGATGGCGCTGGACACGCCGACCTCGGGCAGCGTCGCGCTCGAAGGCCGCAACCTGCACACACTCTCGAAGGCCGACCTGCGCACGGCGCGGCGCGACTTCCAGATGGTGTTCCAAGACCCGTACGGCTCGCTCGACCCGCGCCAGACCGTCGCGCGCATCGTCGCTGAGCCGCTCGAAGCGCTGGCGCAAACCAGCCGCGCCGAGCAACGCGAGCGCGCATCGGAAGCGCTCTCGGCCGTCGGCCTGCGCACCACCGACCTCGACAAGTACCCGCACGAGTTCTCCGGCGGCCAGCGCCAACGCATCGCGATCGCACGTGCGCTCATCACGCGCCCCAAGCTCATCGTGGCCGACGAGCCCGTGAGCGCGCTCGACGTGTCCGTGCAGGCCCAGGTGCTCAACCTCATGCAGGACCTGCAGCAGCAGTTCGGCATCAGCTACCTGCTCATCAGCCACGACCTTGCGGTGGTCAACCACCTGTGCGACGACGTGTGCGTGGTGTTCAAGGGCCAGATCGTGGAACGCGGCGAGCCCGCCGAACTTTTTGCCCACGCGCAACACCCATACACACGCACCTTGCTGTCGGCCGTGCTGCACACGCCGTCCCGATAGGCCCGATCGGTCTGAACCGATCGCCCTGCTTTTGTCTTCCAGGAGAACCACAGAATGTTGAAGCGTCGCACCCTCATGGGCACCGCCATCGCCGCCGCGATCCCCGGCGCCTTTCCGCTGTTCGCGCAGGCCCAGACCGGCAAGAACATGCTGACCATCGGCATGCCGCTGGAACCGCCGGGCCTGGACCCGACGACCGCCGCCGCCTCGGCCATTGCCGAGATCGCGCACTACAACATCTTCGAGACGCTGACCAAGATCAACGCCGACGGCAGCGTCACGCCGCTGCTGGCCGAGAGCTGGACCGCGTCGACCGACCTCAAGACCCACACCTTCAAGCTGCGCAAGGGCGTGAAGTTCGAGAACGGCGAGGCCTTCGACGCGGCCGCCGTCAAGTTCAGCTTCGAGCGCGCGGCCGGCGAGAAGAGCACCAACAAGGACAAGCGCTTCTTCAGCGAGATCAGCCTGAAGGCGCCCGACGCCGACACCGTGGTCATCAGCACCGCACAGCCCAACCCCGACCTGCTCTTCATGCTCGGCCAGGCCACCGCCTGCATCGTCGAGCCCAAGAGCGCCGACACCAACGCCACCAAGCCCGTGGGCACCGGCCCCTACAAGCTCGACAGCTGGCAGCGCGGCTCGGCCTGTTCGCTGGTCAAGTCGCCGACGTACCGCAACCCGGCGCTGGCCAAGGTCAACAAGTTCGTCTTCAAGTTCATGTCCGACTCGGCCGCGCAGACCGCCGCGCTGATGGCCGGCGACATCGACATCTTCCCGCGCGCCGGCACGCGCAGCGTGGGCCAGTTCCGCGCCAACCCGCGCTTTCGCGTGCTCGAAGTGGGCACGCGCAGCAAGGTGATCCTGGCGATCAACAACAAGCGCAAGCCGCTGGACGACGTGCGCGTGCGCCGCGCCATCCTCGCCGCAGTGGACCGCAACGTGGTGATCCAGGGCGCGGCCGACGGTTTCGGCAAGGCCATCGGCAGCCACTACCCGATCGGCGCGCCGGGCTATGTCGACACCACCGCCATCAACCCCTTCGACATCGCCAAGGCGAAGAAGCTGCTGGCCGATGCGGGCGTGAAGACGCCGCTCGAACTGCGCATGACGCTACCGCCGCCTTCGTACGCGCGCCAGGGCGGCGAGGTGATCGCGGCCCAGCTCGCGGCCATCGGCATCAACGTGAAGATCCAGAACGTCGAATGGGCCCAGTGGCTCAGCGGTACCTTCGGCGGCGGGCACGATTTCGACCTGAGCATCGTTGCGCACGTCGAACCCTTCGACCTCGTGAAGTACACCGAGCCCGACTACTACTGGGGCTACGACTCGAAGAAGTTCCGCGACCTGTACGCCTCGGTGCAGAGCGAGCCCGACGAGAAGAAGCGCAACGCGCTGCTCGGCGAGGCGCAGAAGATGCTCGCGAACGATGCCGTCAACGGCTTCCTGTTCCAGGCCGTGTTCCCCACGGTCGCGCGCAAGGAAGTGAAGGGCCTGTGGCCGAACATGCCGATCGTCGCGAACGACCTGGCAGCCATCTCGTGGGGTTGATGCAGTCATGACGAAGCCTTTGTATGCCCTGGGCGTGCAGGAACTGCACGCGGCCTACGCCGCCAAGGAACTCTCGCCGGTCGAGGTGACGCGCGCGGTCAACGAACGCATCGCGGCCTGCGAGCCGCAGCTGCGCGCCACCTGGTTGTTCCGCCCCGAAGCCGCGCTCGAACAGGCGCGCGCCTCCGAAGCGCGCTGGCTCGCCGGCACGCCACGCGGCACGCTCGACGGCGTGCCCGTGACCATCAAGGAAAACCTCGCGACCGAGGGCGACCCGATGCCGCTGGGCACCGCCGCCTACGAACTCGTGCCGATGACGTACGACTCACCGCCCGCCGCGCGCCTGAAGGCCGACGGCACGGTAATGGTGGCCAAGACCACGATGCCCGACCTGGGCATGCTGTCGTCGGGGCTGTCGAGCTTTCACGACCTCTCGCGCAACCCGTGGGACACCTCGCGCACGCCGGGCGGTTCCAGCGCGGGCGCCGGTGCAGCCGCCGCTGCTGGCTACGGCCCGCTGCACGTGGGCACCGACATCGGCGGCTCGCTGCGCCTGCCGGCCAGCTGGTGCGGCATCTTCACGCTCAAGCCCAGCTTCGGCCGCATTCCGCTGAGCTCGCCCTACATGGGCCGCTGCGCCGGCCCGATGACACGCACCGTGGCCGACGCGGCGCTGATGATGGCGTCGGTCGCGCAGCCCGACGACCGCGACTATTCCGAGCTGCCGGCACCCGGCATCGACTGGACGGCCTTCGAAGTCGATCCGTCGTTCTTCAAGGGCAAGCGCGTGGCGCTGCACATGGACGCGGGCTGCGGCCTGCCACTCGATCCGCAGATCGCCCAAGCCATTCGCGATGCCGCGAAGCGCATCGAAGCGGCCGGCGCACACGTCGAAGAAATCCCCGCCTTCATGACGCCGAAGATGCTGGAAGGCATGGACCACTTCTGGCGCATGCGCTCGTGCCTCGACATGCAGGCCATGAGCGCCGAGCAGCGCGCGAAGATCCTGCCGTACATCCGCGAATGGGCCGAGAGCGCCGCCGGCTTTTCGGGCGCGCACGTCTTCGACGGCTACAGCCAGTTCGTCGCCACGCGCGCGGCCACGGTCGCCGCCACCAAGGCGTACGACTTCGTGATCTCACCGGTGTCGCCGAACATGCCCGCGCCCGCGGACCACGCCTCGCCCACCAACGACCCGATGCGGCCGCTGGAGCACATCGGCTTCACGGTGCCCTACAACATGTCGGAGCAGCCGGCGGCGTCGGTCAACTGCGGCTACTCGGCCGAAGGCCTGCCCATCGGCCTGCAGGTGGCGGGACGCCGCTTCGACGACCTGGGCGTGCTGCAGTTCAGCCGCGCCTTCGAGCAGATTCGCGACGCACAGAAACCCTGGCCGGAACCGACTTGATCCGCCACACGGAGACACACCTTCCATGAACGCCACCCACTACATCGACGGCCGCCGCGTGGCGTCCGAAGCCGACGCCACCATCGACGTGATCGACCCGAGCGACGGCCAGAAATTCGGCGCCATCGCACGCGGCACGGCCGCCGACATCGACGCCGCCGTGCGCGCCGCGCGCCAGGCCATGGGCGAGCACTTCGACGGCCCCTGGGGCGCCACCACCGCGCTCGAACGCGGCCGGCTGCTTGCCAAGCTCGGCGCCGCCGTGATGCAGCACCACGAAGAGCTGGCCCAGCTCGAGGCGCGCGACACGGGCAAGGCGCTGCGCGTGGCGCGCAACGACGCGACCGCGCTGGCGCGCTACTTCGAGTACTACGCCGGCGCCTGCGACAAGCTGCACGGCGACACCCTGCCCTACGAGCGCGGCTACACCGTGCTGACCGTGCGCATCCCGCACGGCGTGACAGGCCACATCATTCCCTGGAACTACCCGATGCAGATCGCGGGCCGCAGCGTGGGCGCCTCGCTCGCCGCGGGCAATGCCTGCGTGGTCAAGCCGGCCGAAGACGCGAGCCTGTCGCTACTGCGCCTGGCCGAGATCGCGACCGAAGTCGGCTTTCCGGCCGGCGCGCTCAACGTGGTGACGGGCTACGGCAAGGAAGCCGGCGCCGCGCTGTGCGCGCACCCGGGCATCGACCACATCTCGTTCACCGGCTCGACCATGACCGGCCGCAGCGTCGGCCTGGCCGCGGCCGAACGCCACTGCCCGGTGACGCTGGAGCTGGGCGGCAAGTCGCCGCAGATCGTGTTCCCCGACGCCGACCTCGACGCGGCCGAGCCCGTGCTGCTCAACGCCATCATCCAGAACGCCGGCCAGACCTGCTCGGCAGGCAGCCGCGTGCTGGTGGAACAGTCGGTGTACGAAGAGGTCGTGCAGCGCCTCGCCAAACGCTTCACGGCCGTGCGCGCGGGCACGCCCGCCGAAGACCTGGACATGGGCCCGCTCATCAACGAGAAACAGTTCCGCCAGGTGCGTGACATGGTCGCGACCGCCGAGGCAAGCGGCATGAAAGTGGCAGCGCGCGGCACGGTGTCGCCGCAGGCGCCGTCCACCGGCTACTACCAGGAGGCCGTGCTGTTCCGCGATGTGCCGCACGACAGCGACCTGGCCCAGCGCGAGGTCTTCGGCCCCGTGCTGGCCGTGATGCCCTTCGCCGACGAGGCCGAGGCCGTGCGTCTGGCCAATGGCACGGACTTCGGCCTGGTGGCCGGCGTGTGGACCCGCGACGGCGCGCGCCAGTTGCGCATGGCGCACAAGCTGCATTGCGGCCAGGTCTTCGTCAACAATTACGGCGCGGCGGGTGGTGTAGAACTGCCGTTCGGCGGCGTGAAATCGAGTGGCTTCGGCCGCGAGAAGGGCTTCGAGGCCCTGCTCGGCTTCACGACCCTCAAGACCATCGCCATCAAGCACGGATGAAGACAACCCATGACCACCACTGAACAACAACAAACCCCGCGCAAGGTCGGCCTCGTCGGCGTCGGCCTCATGGGCCACGGCATCGCCAGCAACATCGTCAAGCACGGCCACCAGCTCACGGTGCTGGAGCACGCGGGCAATCAGCCGATCGACGACCTGCTGAAGGCCGGCGCCACGTCGGTGAAGGACGTGGCCACGCTGGCCGCGCAGGTCGACGTGCTCATTCTCTGCGTCACCGGCACGCCGCAGGTCGAAGCCGTGATGCTCGGCGACCAAGGCGCGCTGACGACCCTGCGCCCCGGCACCGTGGTGATCGACTGCTCCACCGCCGTGCCCGCCTCCACCGCCAAGGTGGCCGAGGCCGTGCACGCCAAGGGCGGCCGCTTCCTCGACACGCCGATGACCCGCACCGCCAAGGAAGCCGCAGAAGGCCGCCTGAACCTGCTGGTGGGCGGCGACGCCGAGGTGCTGGCCTCGTGCCTGCCGCTGCTGCGTTGCTTTGCCGAGAACGTCACGCACGTCGGCGATGTGGGCGCAGGCCATGCGATGAAGCTGCTGCACAACTTCGTCTCGCTGGGCACCGTGGCGCTGCTGTGCGAGGCCGCGGCCTGCGCGCAACGCGCCGGCGTGAAGCCCGAAGTGTTTGTCGACGTGCTCGCCAAGGGCGGCGGCAACGGCGTGGCGTTGGAACGCCTCAAGCCCAAGCTGCTGACGGGCAGCACCGATTCGCTGAAGTTCTCGATGGCGAATGCGAAGAAGGATTTGGGGTACTACAACGACATGGCGGAGCAGTCTTCTTCCAGCCATGGCATCGCGCAGGCTGTCGATGCTTTGCTGGCCCATGGTGTCGAGACCTTCGGGCCGGATCGCATGGTGCTGGATCTGGTTGAAGCACTGCGCTGACATTCTTCGGGGTGCGGGCACGGGACAAGCAGAATTCTGAAGGGCCGGCGTCGGCCATGACCCGACGTTCATCAGCGGTGCTCAGTTCGCCCTAAAGCACCCGGCCGGGTCGAAAGAATTTCTGGAACGGGTCCCCAAAATTGCCCATGGAAGCGGCGCGGGGGATGACCATAAATGGACGATGTGGCAATCGTAGGCTAAAGGTTCAAATCCGTATTCATGGCAAATATCCCCTTTTCCCGCGCGAACGCATCGCAGCGAACGCACAGTGTCCCCTTGCGTTTGATCGAGCAGGCATTCGGCCGCGATGAAGTTGATTCGGCCTGCGACGAGATTCTGGCTGCCGCACGCACCGCTTGCAGTGCTCGGCAGCTGAGTTGCAGCTTCTCTTTCGAGTGCGAACACCCCAACCCGTGGTACCACGCCGTGGCTGTCGTCATCGAAGGCATGCAAGATCAAGAGTACGAGCAATTTTTGTTGGCACTCGCCAGGCTCGGCTTGGTCGAAGCGGGCCGGGCGACAGACTGTAGCCGACCAGAACCGTAAACACAGGAGGAAATGCAATGGGACTACTTTCAGATTTCTTCGTTGCGAGCGAAGAAGAAGCCACGCACTACGCGGACCGGATGAACGAGGACGATCAGGGCAAGGCCACGGCATCGCATGTGCGCCCGGCTGCGTACAAGGGCCTCACCGACCTTGAAGTAGGCACTCTGTGGGCCATCCTGGAAGGGAAGGAATGGGATGCCGACCTGCACGAGTTGGAAGATGAAGGGGATGGCGACGACGAAGGCGACGCCTGGCTCTTTCGGTTCCCAGATCGGCTGGTCCAGCTTCTTGCTCACGCCGAACACTCGGCACTTGAGTCCGCATTGCATCCATGGGCCGCAACCGAGGAGCTTCAGGTCGATGCGGACGAACTGCGACCTGTGGTGTTGGATCTTCAAAGACTCGCCAAACAGGCCATTGCAGAACAGAAATCGGTGTATCTATGGGGTAGCTTGTGAACACCTCTCGGGTCTCTCACCATCACTCGAACCGTATCTCGGCCACGGTCGGCGCATTCGGCTCCCGGGTCTTGGCATTCGCAATGGCGCCGTCTTTTTCGTTCCTGAACCAGTAGCGGCACCCGGTTCGAGAAATCATGGTCACGCACATCGAGCCGTCGGTGTTGAGAACCCACGTGCCCGACGCCTTGCCAGGCCCGCTCTGGTTGGCAAAGTCGACGCGGCCGTCTGAATAGAACTGCCAGCGCGAGACCATGCCGCTCGACAGATTGCTGGAAACGATGGGCTTGCCGATCAAGGTGGTCTCGATCTCGGCTTTGCTCAGGAACATGCGGCCATGGATGGGTGCGGGCTCCTCGGAGATGGCGGGCACGGCGGCAATGCACAGCAGCGTGCGAATGGCGTAGCGGGTGAACATGACATTCCCCTCTGACGTAGCGCAGCCGGCGTGCGTTCAGCCGTGCGCGTGCGTCCAAGCGCTGGGTTGGCCTGTCGGTAACGCCCCATGGCGTTACATGGCATTAACTAAAAAGCGCTACTTTTCTGCGCGCTGGGTACGGCCGGTGCACGCGAACGAGGCCTGCTTCTTCCTGCGCTCCATGGCCACACCGGAAGGCCGTGGCCCGAGATCGAGACGAGGAAGGCGGCGTTCTTTTTCTGTGACGACACGACGTGTGCTCCGAGGGCCCCTCGGCAAGGTGGCCGAAGGGCGTGGTGGGGTGGCTTGTGCAGACGCTTGGGCAGCGCGCCAGCGACGCCGCAAGAGCACTGTGAAGGCAACTGCGGCGTTGCTTGTATGGCGCTGTGTCGTGTGTACGGCGCTTGTAAGCGGCCGGTTGCTTTCCGCGCAGATGTGACCCAAGTTTCGGTTGAAGCTCAGCCCTCCCCATACCTCGGAATGCTGGCTTGCGGTCCAGTGCATCGGCACGCGAATCGTTGAAGCCCCGGCTTCAGAGTCGGGCCGACACGTGCGGCTCGGGTCGGTCGGAGTCAACTGATCACGCTTACCGACACAGCTCGGCCAGGAGCGGTCCTTCGGCGTCGCCGCCATGCAGGCGTTTGTGAGTGGGCCAGGAGAACTGCGCCGCACGGACAACCGACAGCGGGCTCGTCACCACCGGCACGCAGGTCGCCAGGCGCGTAGACGACGTGTTCATCGATCAGGGCCTCTCGCACCAATCAGATCGCGCACGGCAATGGCCAGCACCAAAAGCGCCAAGCCGGCGGCGGTCAGGGTTGCCGCCGTGTAGAAGCCGATCAGGGCCCAGTAAAAGACGGGCTGCTCGGCTGCAACGATGTCAGGTCCTTTGCGGTTGTTGAGCACCCCGGTGCGCAGGCTTTCCACCACTTCGGTCGCTCCCATAAGGCAACCCCAGCCGATCAAGGCCGCGACGGCGAGGGCCTGCATTGACTGTAGCCACGGCCGTCGGCGGCTCGGGGCATCCGGACGGCCCGTCACGTGCTCACTGCGTTGGCAAAGGTCAAGCGATTCCCAAAGGTATGCCGCACTGTCACCTCACGCGTGCACCAGGTCACGAGGCAGATGGTTCGGGGCAATGTCTTAGGCATGGGTTCGCTGATGCTGGCGGGAAAAACGACTTTACTCGAATGTCCTCTTTCGAATTTAGCGGCCGGCTGCTTCGGGCCCCAATGCGCCGACGTGGCGACAGGCTACAGTCGGCCAAAACCAGCCATTTAGCTGGTCACTTAAATGAAACCCGTAACCCTTGGTCGAGGGCGGGACTTGTCGGTTTGCGCGTTTCGCTGCCCGCCAGCCTGCTCCAAGTACTCTACAAACCCGTCGAAGGCATTCAACAAAGGCTGGAACCTCGCCGCATCGCCTTCCAGTTGGCACAAGGCGTAGCAGGTCGCCTCCAGCGTGGACAGTTGGTCGGGCCCATGGGCTTTGCGGATACGGTAGTGCGAAGGCGGCAGGTTGCGCAGGGCCAAGCGGGGCAACTGTTGAAGTGGCGGGCTTTGGTAGAGCATCTTTCGGCTTTTGCGCCAGGTGCCGTCCAGCACGACCAGGCGCAGGCGCGACGGTGGTTGCGACCACTCGGGCGGTACCGGGGGTGGGAGCCGCAGGTCCGGGGCGGTATCTTGCAGACTGTCCGGGTACAGCAGCAGCGTGTGCTTGCCGTCCTCCGGCCAGACGGGCACGGCAAATGCCTCACCCACCACCAAGCGGCAGTGCGCCAGGCTGAGGTGCAGCAGGCGGGCACTGCCTTTGGCCTGGTGTACCTCCAGCGGGTGCTGCAGCACCAGTACCTCCACCGCGTGGGCGGTGGGCGCGACCCAGCGGCAAATGCAGGCGCTGAGCGGGCGCAGGCAAGCGGTGCACTGGGGGCGTGGGACCAAAGCGGCGGACATGGATGAATTTTATTCAGCGTGCCTGATCAGTTTGGCAGGGCATGCCACCCTTGCGGCTGTGCAAGCATGGTCGGCCGTCTTGACCCTGTCAGCTGTCGGGAACGCCGTCGTTCGAATAATTGCCATTTTTGAATGAGGAATCTCAAGATGAACATTGGAATCATTGGGTCGGGCAACATTGGCAGCACACTCGCCCGCAACCTCAAGGCCTTGGGCCACGAAGTGCAAATTGCGAACTCGCGGGGACCGGCCACGCTCGCGGCTTTCGCGGCCGAGACTGGGGTGGTGGCTGCAACGGTCGAGCAAGCGTCAGGTGCTGCGGACTTGGTCATCATCGCCATCCCGCAACTGGCGGTCGCCGACCTTCCCCATGACGTGCTGCGCAAGAACCCTGCTGTCGTCGTCGACGCAGGCAACTACTACCCCACCCGTGATGGTGTCGTGGCGCAGGTCGAGCAAGGGGCCACGGACAGCGAATGGATTGCTTCGGTAGTGGGCAGGCCCGTCGTCAAAGCCTTCAACAACATCCTGGCTGAGAGCTTGGCGACACGCGGCCACTCGGGTGGAAGCGCCGGACGCATTGCACTTTCAGTTGCCGGCGACAACACTGAAGCCAAGCACCTTGTACAAGACTTGGTCCGCGAGTTGGGGTTCGATGCCATTGATGGCGGAACACTCGCTGAATCGTGGAGGCAGCAACCCGGAACCCCCGCGTACTGCAAAGACCTGAACGCCGCGCAACTCAAAGAAGCATTGGCAAGCGCGAGCAAGACGGAGATACCGAGCTACCGCAAAGCCGCTGATAGCGCCGCGGCACCCTACCTGACGCCTTTCAAGGGCTGAGTCCCGAGGGCCATTCGCGATGCCCCCCTTCCCGCAGCCCGCAGCTCTGCCGCTAACTGCCGGCCTCAGGCGCTTCGCGTCGCGCCCTCTCACTCGCCTGAAACAACGCCCCCGCCTTGCGCGCCAGTTCTGCCGCAAGCCACAGCAGGTTGTCCAACTGCCGGGGCCCTTCGCCGCTGCACCAGTCGATGTCTTCCCCGTGGCAGACCCACAGCAGGGCTTCGAGTTGGGCGAGTGTGTTTTCGAGGAGGTTCGCCGGGTCTTGGTGGGCGATTCCGTCGGGGGATACCGGCGTGCGAGGCCGGGCTATAGTCTTGGTAGCCATTTTTGTGCGGTCCTTTCGAGGGTGTTGCACGTCTTTGGTTAGACGGCTGGGGTGCTCGTAACACCCCGGCCGTCGCCTTTTGATACCTCGCATTTGCATCGCTGCTTTCGCACCGACAACCTGCCGCGAGGCAAGCAGCCTTTCAACATTTCAATGGCTGTGTGTGTGGCGTCTTCCGAGTCCCCTTGGTGGGGTTTTGAGTGGCAGGGGCAGCTACTTTAGAGAAGAGCCCGGCGCCGTGCCGACTTCGTGCGGCACGAAGTCGCGAAGCGCGCCAACAAATGCAGCTTCCGCAACGCGCCATGCGGTCCGCAGCTGCGCTCCACACGCTCACGTCGATGGGGTGCCTTGCGTAGCGAAATCAAGGAGGAGGGGCGAAGCCCCGGGGGACATTCGCGGAGCAAGGCTCCCCGTCGGCGGGAGCGCCGCCCTGAATGAACCTGAGCCTTACGGCATCCCGCGCGCCAACAGATGGTCCACCAACCGACGCTGCGGAAAACTCAACGCCTCCTGCCGCGTGCACAGGTACATGCGACGTGAAGCCCACGCATCGGTGAGGTTGATGAAGCGCAGCTTCATCTCCTTGCGGTAAGTCACCGCCGCCCCCTCGGGCAGGATGCCCACGCCCATGCCTGCTTCGATCATCCGGCACACGGCCTCGAAGCTCTTCACGCGCACACGCAGCCGCAGCACCTTGCGCGCGCTCATCGCGGCGTCTTCCATGGTGCGTGAGATGGCCGAGTCGTCTTCGAGCCCCACGAAATCGAAGTCGAGCAGTTCTTCGAACGACACCTCGCGCCCGCGCCACGGATGCTTCTGGCGCACGATGGCCACGAGCCGGTCGGTGCGGTACGGAATGAAGTGCAGCGCCGGGTCGACCGCCTCGCTGGTGATCACGCCCACGTCGGCCTGGCGGTCGCGGATGGCCTGCACGATGTACACGCTGCGGTGCTCTTCGACGCTCACGCGGATCTCGGGGTAGCGCAGCCGAAAGCTCGCCACATCGTCGGGCAAGAACTGCCCCATCGCCGACGCGTTGGCATGCAGCCGCACGCGGCCGGTGGCGCCCTGCGCGTAGTCGGACAGGTCGGCGCGCATGCGGTCCACGTCGCGCAGGATCTGGCGCGCATGCATCGCCAGCGACTCGCCCGCGCCCGTGGGCGTCACGCCCTTCGAGGTGCGGTTGAGCAGCCCCACGCCGAGCTGGCTCTCGAGGATGGCCAGGCGCCGGCTCGCGGCCGACAGCACCATGTGGCTCTCGGCGGCGGCCTTGGACAGGCTGCCGTGCTCAATGGCGCGCAGGAACAGCGCCAGCGAATCCAGGTCGGGTCTCATCAGGTCCTCGGTCGATCGGGCGGACATTGTCGGGCCTGGGCGCTGGCGCCTGCGTGGCCGAAGGCCTTTCGGTGAATCGACTTCGGCGGCGACGAATCTTCCGGAATGCGGGTTTCTCCCGCGAAACGAAGAAGCACTTTCGGGTCGGGGTGCGAAAGAATCGTCGCTGTCTCGGCGGCAACCCCGGCGAGGCGTTTCGCGGGCCGGCCCTCTACCGGGGCCACGCCCGCATTCCACGAGTCCTACCCGGAGTCTTTTCTCTCATGGCAACCCACGAACTCGCCAGCGTTGCGCTGGACGACAAATACACGGCCACCGAAGGCCGGATCTACCTGAGCGGCATCCAGGCGCTGGTGCGCCTCATGCTCGTGCAGAAATGGCGCGACCAGCAGGCCGGCCTGAACACCGCGGGCTTTGTCTCGGGCTACCGCGGCTCACCGCTCGGTGGCCTGGACGAAGCGCTGTGGAAAGCCCAGCCGCAGCTCGAGGCCAACGCCGTCAAGTTCCTGCCCGGCGTGAACGAAGAGCTGGCCGCCACCGCCGTGTGGGGCACGCAGCAGGTGCACCTGACCGGCGAGAGCGCGGTCGATGGCGTGTTTGCCATGTGGTACGGCAAGGCGCCCGGCGTGGACCGCTGCGGCGACGTGTTCAAGCACATGAGCCACGCGGGCACCTCGCCGAAGGGCGGCATCCTGCTGGTGGCGGGCGACGACCACGGCGCGTCGTCGTCCACCCTGCCCAACCAGAGCGACCACCTGTTCGCCGCGTCGATGATCCCCATGCTCTACCCGCAGAGCGTGGAGGAATACATCGAGCTGGGCCTGCACGGCTTTGCGATGTCGCGCTTTGCCGGCCTGCCGGTCGGCTTCAAGGCGCTGGCCGACACGGTGGAGTCGTCGGGCTCGATTGCCGCCGGCGCGCTCGACGTGCACACGCGCCTGCCGAAGGACTTCGCGTTCCCGCCCGGCGGCGTGCATGCGCGGCTGTCGACCGACACGCTCGGCGTGCAGGCGCGCAAGCAGGAAGCGCTGATGCAGGACTACAAGATCTACGCCGCCATCGCCTACGCGCGCGAGAACCGCCTGAACCGCGTGACCATCGATTCGCCTCAGGCGCGGCTGGGCATCGTGGCCTCGGGCAAGTCGTACCGCGACGTGCTCGAAGCGCTCGAAGAACTCGGCATCGACGCCGACGAGGCCGCGCGCATCGGCATCCGCCTGTTCAAGGTGTCGATGCCCTGGCCGCTGGAGCCGGATTCGATCCGCGAATTTGCCGACGGGCTCGAAGAGATCCTGGTGGTCGAAGAGAAGCGCCAGATCGTCGAGTACCAGCTCAAGGAGCACCTGTACAACTGGCGCGAGAACGTGCGCCCGCGCGTGATCGGCAAGTTCGACGAACAGGGCGAATGGGGCGCACACCCGCGCGGCCAATGGCTGCTGCCGGCCACGGCCGACTTCTCGGTGGCGCAGATCGCGCGCGTCATTGCCGGGCGCGTGGCGCGCTTTCACACCAGCGACCGCATCCGCATGCGGCTGGCGATTCTCGACGCGAAAGACGTGGTGCTCGGCAAGGCCGTGGCCACGCCCTCGCGCCCGGCCTGGTACTGCGCGGGCTGCCCGCACAACACCTCGACCAAGGTGCCCGAGGGCAGCCTCGCGCTCGCGGGCATCGGCTGCCATGTGATGGCCACGGCCATCTACCCCGAGCACAACCGCACCACCACGCACATGGGCGGCGAAGGTGCGCCGTGGCTCGGGCAGGCGTGGTTCTCCAAGCGCAAGCACGTGTTCGCGAACCTCGGCGACGGCACCTACTACCACTCGGGTTCGCTGGCCATTCGCGCGGCCGTGGCGGCGGGCGTGAACATCACCTACAAGATCCTCTACAACGACGCGGTCGCGATGACGGGCGGCCAGCCTGTGGACGGGCCGATCAACGTGCCGCGCATCGCGCACCAGGTCGCGGCCGAAGGCGTGAAGCGCCTCGCGCTGGTGGCCGAAGACCCGACGCGCTGGGCCGACCGCAGCCTGCTGCCACCGGACCGCGACGGCTTTTCACTGAGCGTGCACCACCGCGACGACATGGACGCAGTGCAGCGCGAGCTGCGCGGGTTCGAGGGCGTGTCGGTACTGATCTACGACCAGGTGTGCGCGGCCGAGAAGCGCCGTCGCCGCAAGAAGGGCGAGTTCCCGCAAGCCGCGCGGCGCGTGTTCATCAACGACGCCGTGTGCGAAGGCTGCGGCGACTGCGGCGAGCAATCGAACTGCACCGCCCTGCTACCGAAGCAAACCGACCTGGGCCTGAAGCGCAGCGTCGACCAGAGCGCGTGCAACGCCGACGAGTCGTGCATCAAGGGCTTCTGCCCGAGCTTCGTGACGGTCGAAGGCGTGAAGCCGCGCAAGCACGCGCCCGTGGCCGTGAAGGCCGCCGAGGAACCTGCGCTGCCCGCACCGGTACCGCTCGCACTGGACGGCATGCACAACATCCTGATCACCGGCATCGGCGGCACGGGTGTGATCACCATCGGCGCGCTGATCGGCATGGCGGCGCATCTCGAGGGCAAGGGCGTGAGCGTGCTCGACATGACGGGCATGTCGCAGAAGAACGGCTCGGTCACGTCGCACGTGCGCATTGCGCGCGACGCGACGCAGCTGAAGGCGCAGCGCATTCCCACCGGCGAGGCCGACCTGATCCTCGGCTGCGACATGCTCACGGCCGGCGCGCCCGACGCCATCGCGCGCATGCGGCCGGGCCGCACCTATGCGCTGGTCAACACCTTCGAGCAGCCGACCGGGCACTTCGCGCAGCAGCCCGACTGGGAGTTTCCGGCCGCGCAGGTGCGTGCGCTCATCGAGGAATCGGTCGAGGGCCGCGCCGACTTCATCGACGCCACGCAGCTGGCCACGCGCCTCATGGGCGACGCCATTGCCGCCAACCTGTTCCTGCTGGGCTTCGCGTTCCAGAAGGGGTTCGTGCCGCTGTCGGCCGAAGCGCTCGACAAGGCCATCGAGATCAACGGCGTGGCCGTGAAGGCCAACCAGGCTGCGTTCCGCTGGGGCCGCAAGGCTGCGCTCGACCTCGCGGCTGTCACCCGCCAGGCCGCACCGGCGCAGGTGGTGTCGCTGCAGAAGCCGCAGAGCTTCAAGGCGCTGGTGGCCGACCGCACCGCGTTCCTGACGTCGTACCAGAACGCCGCCTACGCACGCAGCTACGCGGACCTCGTCGAACGCGTGCGCGACGCCGAGCAACGCACGCGCGGCAGCACGGTGCTCGCCAAGGCCGTTGCTTCGGGTCTCTTCAAGCTCATGGCCTACAAGGACGAGTACGAGGTGGCGCGCCTGTACGCCGACCCGCGCTTCCTGGAGAAGCTGGGCGAGCAGTTCGAAGGCAAGCCCGTGCTTCGCTTTCACCTGGCACCGCCGGTGCTGGGCCGTCGCGATGCGGAAGGCCGCGCGCTGAAGACCAGCTTCGGCCCGTGGATGCTCGGCGCCTTCCGCGTGCTCGCCAAGCTGCGTGGCCTGCGCGGCACGGCGCTCGATCCGTTCGGCCGCACCGCCGAGCGCCGCATGGAGCGCCAGCTCGTTGCCGACTACCGCGCGATGGTCGAAGACCTGCTCGCGCGTTTCGAGCGCATCGACTTCGACACGGCCCTGTCGTTGGCGCGCCTGCCGGAGCAGATTCGCGGTTTCGGGCATGTGAAGGAAGAAAGCATCGTGTCGGCGCGCGTGCGGTGGGAGATGCTGCGTGGGCAGCTCGAGACCGGGGCGCCTGCGCGTGCGGTTCGGGCGGAGCCGATGGCCGCTTGAACGACGGGGCGGCCCTGTGCCGCCCCTGCCCCGCTACAGCAAGCCTCTGGCGGAGGCTTTCAGCGTGGCGGCCGCGCGGGTCGAGCAACCGAGCTTGCGGAACACGCGTTCGACATGCGTTCGCACGGTGCTCGCGCTGATGTTCAACGCACGCGCGACCTGCTTCGTGTTGTCACCCTGGCTGATGCAGCGCAGCACGTCCAGTTCGCGCTGGGACAGCGACGCGTCGTCTTGCGCGGGCCCCACGGGTTTCACAGGCGCGCCCGAGAGCGCGCAGGCGAGCAGCGCGGCGACGATCTCTTTGTCGAAGCGACCGGCCTCGGCGTCCGCCTGCATACGATCGCGCGCCTCGGCGTCGGTCAGTTCGGCTCGCCACGGCCGGCGGGTGCGGTGCGACACCCACTGCTCGGCCGCCGCGACGACCTGCCCTTCGAGCGGCATCGACGCACCGGAGCGGCCACGGAAGTAGCCCGAGCCATCGCGCCGCTCGAAGGCGAACGAGGCGATTTCTGCTTCCGCCGCGAGACCGTCGATCTGCCCTGCCGCGCGGGACGTCCAGTACGGCACGAGCCGCAGGCGTTCCATCGACGCGGCCGGCAGCGGTTCGGGCGCATTCCAGATGGCGTTGGGAACCGCGGCCCGCCCGATGCCGTGGATCAGGCCGGCCCTGTAGATGCGATGGCGCAACGCCTCGCTCATTCCCAGTTGGGCGCTGCAGTCGCGCGCCAGCTTGGCCACGCGCCGCGAGTAGCCCGTCATCCAGGGCAGCTTGAGGTCGCTCACGTCGCCGACGAGTTCCAGGCCGACGCGCTGGCGCATCGACGCCGACGTGTCTGCAGCATCAGTCCACGGCGGGGCAGGCGCATCCAACTGCTTCATCCACGCCGGGGCGTGCGGTGCGCAGGCGTCGACCAGGAAGCCGGGGTAGAGGCTGTCGGCGCGTCCCCGCGTGAGCGTGAGGGCTTCGTCGAGCCCATAGAGACGGCTGAAGATTTCGAGATCGCTCGCGAGGGCCACGACGTAAGTCGCAAGCGGCACGCCATCGCCCTGCAGCAGGCCGGGCACGCCGCTGCCATCGAACGCCTCGAAGATGGCGCGCAGGGCGGCCTCGGCCTCGGGTCCCAGGCCGAGCATGTTCGCGATGTCGCCGGCAATCTCGCAATGGATGTGGGCCATCTCCACCACGGCCCCGGGGATGGCCGCGCGGTTGGATTGGCGCATCCGCGGCTGCGACGAGGCGAGAAGGGCTCGCCGGCCCAGCACGTCGTCTTCGAGGAAGTCCGCGAACTCCTGCGCGTTCGCCGTGCAACCCGACCAGCGCAGCAGCGCCACGTGTTGCGCGACCTCGACCTGCGCCGCGTCGCAGCCGGCTTGCGTCGCGATCATTCCCGCCAGCCAGGCGGTGCGCAGCGAATGGTCGATGGGCTGGCCCATGCTCAAGTCGCCGATGAAGGCAAGCGCGCGGGCCGCGTCGAAAGCGGTGAGGGTGGTGTCTTCGAGCATGGGATCAGGGGCGGGTGCACAGCATCGCACAGCCGTCGGATCGGCGCCTGTCGGTCATTCGACCGATACCGCGGCGGGAGGGAACGCAGAAGAATCGTTGCAACCGCCTCGTTCGAGGCTCCCCCTCTCCTCCTCCCCCCTTATGTCCGACACCATCCAACCTCAACTGCAACCGGCCGCCTGGCTGCGCAAGCTCTACTTCACCCGCGCGGCCTTTTCCTTCGTGTGGGTCGCGCTGGCCTTCACCGTCGCCAAGCAATCGCCCGTGCTGACGATGATCTTGCTGGTCATCTATCCGGCATGGGACGCGCTGGCGAACCTGGTGGACGCCCGGATGACGGGCGGCACCCAAGCCAACCCGACCCAGATGCTGAACACGTGGATCAGCGCACTGGTCACCGCTGCCGTCGTGGGCTCTTTGGTGTTCGGGCTCCAGATCGGCCTGGCCATCTTCGGGCTCTGGGCCATCGTGTCGGGCCTTCTGCAGCTGGCGACCGCCCTTCGCCGCCGAAAGAGCCAGCGGGGGCAGTGGGTGATGATGCTGAGCGGCGCGCAGTCTGCGCTGGCCGGTGGCCTGTTCGTTGCACGGCAAGGCACCGACGCACCGGTCCTCCAGACGCTCGCAGGCTATGCGGCGGTGGGCGCGGTGTACTTCCTGATCTCCGGGCTCGTGATCCTGTTTCGCAAGCCGAATGGAGGGGCCGTGAACTCGCGCCCCGCCACGCCTACAGCATCTTCCACTTCTTCCGGTCGATGACGCGGCGGCGCGTGTCCATGTGCAGCTGCGACAGCTCGATGCTCACCTGGTCTTTCGTGATGTCGACGAGCCCCCAGTTGCATTGCAGCGCGCCGATGGTGACGGCCGTGCGCAACGCAGCGCCGGACGAGGTGGCCTCGAACAGGCTCCAGGGGCCGGTCGGCCATGGCACGGCGAAGCGGTTCTCGTGGACATCGCCGCTCAGGATGAGGATGCGGCGCGCCGCCGCGAGCGCCAGGATCGCGGCGTGCTCTGCCACGCAGTCCATCCAGGTCTCGCCGTGGCGGGCTTCGAAGGTGAGGCCGCTGGCGATCAGGTGCACCGTCTTCTCGTCTGATTCCTCGATGGTCTTTTTCAGCTTCTTCATCTGCGCGCTGCCAAGCACGGCCTTCTCGCCGCCCTTGGTTTTGTAGCTGCGTCCGTCGGTGAGGTGCAACATCACCGCGCCGTCCGGGTCGCCGGCGTTGCTGAGCATGAGGGTCCGGTAACCGGGTTCGGGAACGCCCGAGGCCCAGCCATCGGCGGGCTTGGGAAAGGTCTTCGGGTCGTGGGAGTCCAGCGCGTCGCGGTAGGCCTGGAACGCCGCGCGGGTCGGGTCCAGCAAGTGCCGGTACGAAGGCTGCCCCTCGATTTGCGCACCGCAGGCGCCGTTCCACAGAAAGTCGTGGTCGTCCCAGATCGGATGAATGCGCAAGCTCGTGTCGCGCACCAGCTTGGCGAACTCCTTCTGGTTCAGTTGGTCGCGCAGCCGGCCGAAGGCATGCAGCGCGAAGTCATGGGCGCCCATCGCCTTGACCGCGCCCATGTCGGAACCGTCGGCGTCGTAGTAGGCCGAGTCGCCCAGCAGCACCAGGTGCGTGGCGCCCGAGGCGCCGACCTGGGTCCAGACAGGCTGTTGTTTGAAGCTCTGGGCACTGAAGCAGGAAGTAAAGGCGATCTTCATCAGGGGCTCTCCTCGTTGTGGGTGGCGGATGCTAGGAGCCGCCCCGAAACGCCGCCTCCCCCGTCCATGGGAGCGCTTCTTCCGGCCGCTCGAAGCCCCTCGAAAAGCCCCGGGAATACCCTCTGAACCCCTGAAGTCTTCTTGCCTACAGTTCTTGTATGCAAGAAAAAGCGATCCTTGCATGCAAAACCTCGACACGACAACGACAGGAGATTTCCATGCCTCGCTTTGCCAAATCGCTCTTCGGACAGGTGGTCATCGCACTGGTGGTGGGCGTGCTCGTCGGCCTCTTTGCGCCCGAGTTCGCCGCCAAGCTCAAGCCGCTCGGTGACGGCTTCATCAAGCTGATCAAGATGATCATTCCCGTGCTGGTGTTCTGCGTGGTGGTGCATGGCATCGCCGGCGCGGGCGACCTCAAGCGCGTGGGCCGGGTCGGCGTGAAGGCGCTGATCTACTTCGAGGTGCTGACCACCATTGCACTGGCGATGGGCCTGGTGCTGGCCTTCGTGTTCGAGCCGGGCGTGGGCATGAACGTCGACCCCAAGGCGCTCGACGCGAGCGCCATGAGCGCCTACGCCTCCAACGCCGACAAGCTCACGAGCGGCGGCACGGTCGAGTTTCTGATGAAGCTCATCCCGACCACCGTGGTGGCCGCCTTCGCCACGGGCGACGTGCTGCAGGTGCTGCTGTTCGCGGTGCTGTTCGGCTGCGCGCTCGCGCTGCTGGGCGATCGCGGCGCGCCGGTGGCGGCGGTGGTCGATGCGCTCTCGCTGGTGCTGTTCAAGATCATGGGAATCATCATCAAGCTGGCGCCGCTGGGCGTGCTGGGCGCCATCGCCTTCACGGTCGGCAAGTACGGCATCGGCTCGCTCAAGCAACTGGGCATGCTGGTCGCGCTCTTCTACGGCGCGGTGCTGATCTTCGTGTTCGTGGTGCTCGGGCTGGTGATGCGCTTCTCGGGCTTCAGCCTGTGGAAGCTGCTGCGCTACCTGCGCGAAGAGCTGGCCATCGTGTTCGCCACCACCTCGTCGGACAGCGTGCTGCCGCAGATCATGGCCAAGCTGCGCCGCATGGGCATCCGCGACTCGACGGTGGGCCTGGTGATTCCCACCGGCTACTCGTTCAACCTCGACGCGTTCTCCATCTACATCACGCTGGCGGCGGTGTTCATTGCACAGGCGACCAACACGCCGATCTCGATGGCCGACCTGCTGACGATTCTGGCGATTGCGCTGGTCACGTCGAAGGGCGCACACGGCGTGCCGGGCTCGGCCATCGTGGTGCTGGCCGCCACGCTGCATGCGATTCCGGCGATTCCCGCCATCGGCCTGGTGCTGGTGCTGTCGGTCGACTGGTTCATGGGCATCGCCCGCGCGCTGGGCAACCTGATCGGCAACTGCGTGGCGACGGTGGCCATCGCAGCCTGGGAAGGCGACATCGACCGCGAACGCGCGCATGCGGTGCTCGACGGCACCTACTCGCCCGACGACGAGCCGTTGGCTGAAGCGCCCGTGGTAAACACCGGCACCGCCGCTTCCACCGCCCACTGAAAAAAATGCCCGCCGACGTCAGCCCCACCGCCATCGCCGAACGCGTCGTCGAGGCCATCCTCGCGCAGAAGCTCGCGC
The DNA here is from genome assembly GCF_033802765.1 of Variovorax sp. EBFNA2. Lineage (NCBI taxonomy): Bacteria > Pseudomonadati > Pseudomonadota > Betaproteobacteria > Burkholderiales > Comamonadaceae > Variovorax > Variovorax sp. EBFNA2. Next base: position 1,739,534 of record NZ_CP138496.1, on the reverse strand, counting down.
CCGGCGACCGGCTCGGCGAGCAGGCGCTGGCCGAGAACTTCTCGGTCAGCCGCACCATGGTGCGCGAGGCGCTGATGCAGCTGCAGGCGCGCGGTTTCGTCGAGGTGCAGTCGCGCCGCGGCTGGTACGTGGTGGAACCCTCGGCCGAAGAAGCGCGCGACGCGTTCTCGGCCCGCCGCATCGTCGAGGCCGGCATCCTGGCCGCGAGCGAAGGCCGCCCGCTGGGCCAGGTGATCCGCAAGCTGCGCGACCACATCGCCGACGAGCAGCGCGCCATCGAAGGCGCCGACGCCGCCACGCGCGCCTTTCTGCTGGCCGACTTCCATGTCTGCCTGGCCGAGCAGATGGGCCACCAGCTGCTGGTCGACGTGCTGCGCGACCTCACGGCCCGCACCACGCTGGCCGCCACGCTCTACCAGTCGAAGCACGAGGCCGGACAGTCGTGCGCGGAGCACGGCGCCATCGTCGAAGCGCTCGAGGCCGGCGACATCGCGCAGGCGCGCCAGCTCATGCTCGACCACATCGGCAATGTCGAACGCGCGCTGGAGGTCGACGCGACCACCGAGCCCGATGCACCGAGCCGCCTGCGCGCCACGTTGGCGCCCGTGGCGCTGCCGCGCGCAGCCAAGCGATAGCACTGTGTCGCTGTGCACTTGTGCCAGCCTCAGCTATCAATTGCGTAGCTGACACACGCCGCCGGCCTTGCGCCCGCGGCGTTTTTCTTGGGCAAGCCTGCTGCATCGCACAAGGGCGCGCCGGCTGACACGGCGACGGGTTCCGGCTCGGCTACAGTCCGAGACACTTATGAACTCTCCCCAACTTCAGCGCGGCGTCTTCCTCGCCCTGCTTGCTGCTGTCACCGTCGCCTTTCTGTGGGTGCTGATGCCGTTCTTCGGCGCGGTGCTCTGGGGGGTGGCGCTGGCGATCCTGTTCACGCCGCTCTACAAGTGGCTGCTCAGGAAGATGCCCGGCAAGCGCAATGCGGCCGCGCTTTCCACGCTGGCGATCTGCCTGTTCATCGTGATCCTGCCGCTGGCAATGGTGGGCGTGTCGCTGGTGCAGGAGGTGGCACTGATCACGCAGAACATCCGCTCGGGCCAGATCAACTTCGCGGCCTACTTCCAGCAGATCCTGAACGCCGCGCCGCAGTGGCTGCTGAGCCTCGTGGAGCGCTTCAGCCTGGGCGACATGGCGGCCTGGCAGGCGCGCATCTCGGCCATTGCGGGCCAGGCCAGCCAACTCATTGCCAGCCAGGCGCTGGCCATCGGGCAGAACACCTTCGACTTCGTCATCAGCTTCTTCGTGATGCTGTACCTGCTGTACTTCCTGGTGCGCGACGGCGCGACGCTCTCCAAGACCATGCGCGACGCCGTGCCGCTGGCCAAGCCGCACACGCACTACCTGCTGAACAAGTTCACCACCGTGATCCGCGCCACCGTGAAGGGCAACGTGGCCGTGGCCATTGCGCAGGGCACCATCGGCGGGCTGGCCTTCTGGTTCCTCGGCGTGCAGGGCGCGCTGCTGTGGGCGGTGCTGATGGCCTTTCTTTCGCTGCTGCCGGCCGTGGGCGCGGCGCTCATCTGGGGCCCCGTGGCCATCTACTACCTGGCCACCGGGCACTTCTGGCAAGGCGGCGTGCTGATCTTCATCGGCGTGTTCGTGATTGGCCTGGTCGACAACATCCTGCGCCCCGTGCTGGTGGGCAAGGACACGCAAATGCCCGACTACATCGTGCTGATGTCGACCATCGGCGGCATGGCGATCTTCGGCATCAACGGCTTCGTGATCGGGCCGGTGATCGCGGCGCTGTTCATGGCCGCCTGGAGCCTGTTCGCGGACGTCGGCCATGTGGGCCCGGGCCACGAAGCCGAGGACACGACCGACGCGGCGAAGGCGGGCCAGAAGAAGCTCTGACCGCAGCCGCGGCCCTTTCCTCGGGTCACAGGCCGCGACGTTCGCTCCGCCTGCGCGCATTTCGCGCGCGCATTCACGCATTCCGTCGCATGACGCTGGGCACCGCCCGGCGACTGCGGGATCGTCGGGCCCTCCACCCACCCCGAGGCCTGCCATGCACCTTCCCGCTTTGCTCTCCCGCCCCGCCGCGCGCGCCCTGCTCACGGCCGCCGCGCTCGCCCCGCTCGGCGCCCTGGCCGCCGACCTGAATCTGCGCATCGCCGACGGCCCTGCCGCCGGCGCCACGCTCTACGTCGCGCTGTACACCGACGCCGCCGGCTACGCCGACAGCAAGGCCGTCGCCTCGCAGACCGCGCCGATGCGCGAAGGCAAGGCGCGCTTCGTCTTCACCGACCTGGCGCCCGGGCGCTATGCGCTGCGCGTGTTCGCCGACGAGAACGGCAACGGCAAGCTCGACACCAACCTCGTGGGCATGCCGATCGAACGCTACGGCTTCTCGAACGACGCCAAGGGCAACCGCGGCGCGCCCGACTTCGAGGCCGCCGCCTTCCGCGTCGAGGCCGACGCGCAGGCCGTCATTCACCTGCGCTGAGGAGCACCGCCATGGAACGACGCGAACTCCTGCGCCTGCTGGCCACCGCCGGCGCCCTGCCCCTCTTCAGCCCGCTGGCGCGTGCCGCCGGCACCACCGACGACAACTGGCAGGCCCAGTTCGAAGCCGCCGATGCGCCGTGGAAGATCGGCTTCGCCACGCCCCCGGGCGACCTGCCGCTGACCCGCGCCACCGTGCGCGGTCGCTTTCCCGACGCCGTCGCCGGCACGCTGTTCCGCATCGGCCCGGCCGGCCACGACCTGGGCGGCGAGCGCTACCACCACTGGTTCGACGGCGACGGCATGGTCCACCGCTTCGTGATCGAAGGCGCCGACGTGCGGCACCAGGGCCGCTACGTCGCCACGCCCAAGCGCGTGGCCGAAGTGAAGGCCGGCCGCCACCTCACCGAAGCCTTCGGCACCATGCCGCCGGACGTGGAGCCGCCCACCTCGGCCGACGCCATCAACGTCGCCAACACCAGCGTGCTGCCGATGCAGGGCGAAGTGCTCGCGCTGTGGGAAGGCGGCTCGGCCACGCGCATCGATGCACGCACCCTCGACACGCTCGGCGTGAAGACCTGGCGCGCCGACCTCGCTGGCATGCCCTTCTCGGCCCACCCCAAGGTCGACCCGGACGGCACCGTGTGGAACTTCGGCGTGAGCTCGGGCCAAAGCCTGCTCGCGCTGTACGAGATCGCGCCCGGCGGTGCGTTGCGCCGCGCGGCCGTCGTGCCGGTGCCCGAGCTATCCATGGTCCACGACTTCGCCGTGACCGCGCGGCACCTGGTGTTCCTCATGCCGCCGCTGGTCTACGACAGCAAGCGCAAGGAGGCCGGCGCAAGCTTTCTCGACGCCCACGTCTGGCGGCCCGAGCTCGGCATGCGCGCGCTGGTGGTCGACAAGCAGAGCTGGGACACGCGCCAGCTGTTCGAGCTGCCCGCCGGCTTCCTGTTCCACGTCGGCAATGCATGGGAAGAAGACACGCCGCGCGGCGCGCGCATCCACATCGACTACGTCCGCACGCAGAACGCCGAGTCGGTGTTCACCAGCAACCGCGAGGTGATGCGCGCACGCCGCGTGCGCCGCAACGAACCGCGCCTGACCGTCGCCACGCTCGACCTGGGCACCGGCAAGGCCACGCAGCGCGAACTGCCGCTCGAGGCCGAGTTCCCCCGCATCGATCCGCGCCGCGTCGGCCTGCGCCACCGCCAGGTGGTCCACGCCACGCAGACGCGCGCCGACGTACCGGGTTTCGGCGCGGTCGCGCGCACCGACATCGAGACTGGACGCAGCCAGCGCTTCAGTTACGGCGCGCAGGCGATCGTCGAAGAGCACGTCTTCGTGCCGGATGGTGCGAAGCCGGGTTGGGTGCTGGGCACGGCGCTGGACTTCGGTCGGCAGCGGACGGTGCTGTCGTGCTTTGCTGCGGACCACCTTGCTGCAGGGCCTGTGGCGCAGGCGACGCTGCCTTATGCGCTGCCGCTGGGGCTGCACGGAGCGTTTGTGAGGGCCTGAAGTTCAGGGCGACACTCCCGCCGACGGGGAACCTTGCTCCGCGAATGTCCCCCGCCCTTCGGGCTCCTCCTTGATTTCGCTGCGCAAGGCACCCCATCGACGTGAGCGTCATCAGAGCGGTCGTTGATCGGCGAGCACAACGACAGCGCTCGGTGTGCTCAGGACATTGGGTGCTTCCCGCAGCGAAATCAAGGAGGAGCGAAGCGGGGGACATTCGCGGAGGGAAGTACCCGATGGCCTGGGCACGCGCCCTGAATGACCCAAGTCAGGCCCCCCACCACCCTTCGTCAAACCGCCCCTGCAAGAACGCCACGAACCCCGACACCTTCCCCGGCACCAACTTCGGCGAAGGAAACACCGCGTGAATCTCCTGCTCAGGCAGCGCATGGTCCCCCAGCACGGCGTTCACCCTGCCAGCAGCCAGCGACTCACTCGCCACATAGCGCGGCATCAGCGCAATCCCCAACCCGTCACGCGCCGCAGCCAGCACAGCCGACAGATTGTTGGAACGGAAGCGCCCCGACACAGGCACCGTTACCGGATCACCCTTCGGCGTGTGCATGCGCCAGAACTCGTCGCCCACCACGCTGCTGTAGATCAGTGCCACATGCGCGCTCAGGTCCTGCGCGCGTTTGGGCGTGCCGTGCTTCTTCAGATAGGCCGGCGACGCCACCATGACCCACGGGTTGGCGCCCAGGTAGCGCGCACCCAGTGACGAATCGGCCAGCTTGCCCATGCGGATCGCCACGTCGATGCCCTGCGCGATGAGGTCCACGTAGCGGTCTTCAAAACTCAGGTCGAGCTGCACCTGCGGATGCCGGCGCATGTACTCCAGCGCCAGCGGCACCACCACGCGCCGCCCGAAGGCCACCGACGTTCCCACGCGCAGCAGGCCCTGCGCCTGGTTCTGCCGCAGCTGCACGATGCTGTCGGCCTCTTCCGCGTCGCGCACGATGGTCTTGCACTTCTCGTAATAGAGCGCGCCCGGCTCCGTGAGGCTCACGCCGCGTGTGTTGCGGTTGAGCAGCCGCACCTTCAGCCGCGCCTCCGTGGCCGCGATCTGCTTGGTCACGGTGGGTTGCGTGGTGTTGAACTCGCGCGCCGCTTTCGAGAAGCTGCCGGTCTCCACGACCCGCACGAACATTTCCATTGCCAAGAGTCTGTCCATTCGCGGATGGTAGCCAGTTATTCCGCCACGGAATAGGTTTTATGGTCCCCAGCCGTCTTCTTGGAATGCGCCCCGCTTCCTACAGTGAGGCCACCTCAAGGAGACTTTCAATGGCAAAGATGACAGCGGTCCAGGCCGCAGTTCTGGTGATGGAAAAAGAAGGCGTGACGCAGGCCTTCGGCGTGCCAGGCGCAGCGATCAACCCGCTGTACTCGGCGATGCGCCAGCGCGGCAGCATCGCGCACATTCTGGCGCGCCACGTCGAGGGCGCCTCGCACATGGCCGAGGGCTACACCCGTGCCATCGCCGGCAACATCGGCGTGTGCATCGGCACCTCGGGCCCGGCGGGCACCGACATGATCACGGGCCTGTACTCGGCCTGGGCCGATTCGATTCCCATTCTTTGCATCACCGGCCAGGCACCGCGCGCCCGCCTGTACAAGGAAGACTTCCAGGCCGTCGACATCGAGTCGATCTCCAAGCCCGTCACCAAGTGGTCGGTCACCGTGCGCGAACCCGGCCAGGTGCCGCAGGTGTTCCAGCAGGCCTTCCACCTCATGCGCTCGGGCCGCCCGGGCCCCGTGCTCATCGACCTGCCCTTCGACGTGCAGATGGCGCAGATCGAGTTCGACATCGATGCCTACGAGCCCCTCAAGCCCTACAAGCCGGCCGCCACGCGCGCCCAGATCGAGAAGGCCATCGGCATGATGCAGGCGGCCGAGCGCCCGCTGATCGTGGCCGGCGGCGGCATCATCAATGCCGACGCGTCCGACCTGCTCGTGCGCTTTGCCGAAGCCACCGGTGTGCCGGTGATCCCCACGCTCATGGGCTGGGGCACGATTCCCGACGACCACCCGCTCATGGCCGGCATGTGCGGCCTGCAGACCAGCCACCGCTACGGCAACGCCACCGTGCTCGCGTCGGACTTCGTGCTGGGCATCGGCAACCGCTGGGCCAACCGCCACACCGGCTCGGTCGATGTCTACACCAAGGGCCGCACCTTCGTGCACGTGGACATCGAGCCCACGCAGATCGGCCGCGTGTTCACGCCCGACTTCGGCATCGTCTCCGACGCCAAGGCCGCGCTCGAACTCTTCGTCGAAGTGGCCGAGGAAATGAAGGCCGCGGGCAAGCTCACCGACCGTGGCGCCTGGGCCGGCGAATGCCGCGAGCGCAAGAAGACCTTGCTGCGCAAGACCAACTTCGACAGCGTGCCGATGAAGCCGCAGCGCGTGTACCAGTGCATGAACAACCACCTGGACCGCGACACCTGCTACGTGAGCACGATCGGCCTGTCGCAGATCGCGGCCGCGCAGTTCCTGCACGTGTACAACCCGCGCCACTGGATCAACTGCGGCCAGGCCGGCCCGCTGGGCTGGACCATTCCCGCCGCGCTGGGCGTGCGCGCCGCCGACCCGACGCGCAAGATCGTCGCGCTCTCGGGCGACTACGACTTCCAGTTCATGATCGAAGAGCTGGCCGTGGGCGCGCAGTTCAAGCTGCCCTACCTGCACATCGTGGTCAACAACTCCTACCTCGGCCTGATCCGCCAGTCGCAGCGCGGCTTCGAGATGGACTACTGCGTGCAGCTGGCGTTCGACAACATCAACGCACCGGCCGACGCCGGCATCGAAGGCAGCTACGGCGTCGATCACCTCAAGGTGGTCGAGGGCCTGGGCTGCAAGGCGATCCGCGTGCACAAGCAGGAAGAGATGGCACCCGCCATCGCCCGCGCCGAAGCACTCATGGCCGAGTTCCAGGTGCCGGTCGTCATCGAGGTGATGCTCGAGCGCGTGACCAACATCGCGATGGGCACCGAGATCGACGCCATCAACGAATTCGAACCGCTGGCCGAAAGCATGGCCGACGCACCGACCGCACTTGCAGTGGCGATGCTGGACTGACCGAGGAGACGAAAGACATGCCCAAGTTCGCAGCCAATCTCACGATGCTCTTCACCGAGCTGCCGTTCATGCAGCGCTTCGAGGCGGCCGCCAAGGCCGGCTTCGAGGCGGTGGAGTACCTCTTCCCCTACCCCTTCGACAAGAAGGAGCTCGTGGCCGCACTGCGCACCAACGGCCTGCAGCAGGTGCTGCACAACCTGCCGGCCGGCGACTGGGACAAGGGCGAGCGCGGCATCGCCTGCCACCCGGACCGCACCGGCGAGTTCCGTGAAGGCATTGCAGTGGCCATCGACTACGCGACCGCGCTGGGCTGCCCGCAGCTCAACTGCCTGGTCGGCAAGGTGCCGGCGAGCGTGAGCACGGAAGCCGCGCACAAGACCGTGGTCGAGAACCTGCGCCTCGCAGCGCGCGAGCTCGAAGCCGCGGGCCTGCGCCTGCTGATCGAGCCGATCAACACCTTCGACATCCCCGGCTTCTTTCTCACGCGCACCGACCAGGCGCTGGCGCTGATCGACGAGGTGGGCTCCAGCAACCTGCGCGTGCAGTACGACATCTACCACGCACAGCGCATGGAAGGCGAGCTGGGCAACACGCTCACCAAGCAGCTGGCACGCATCGGCCACATCCAGCTGGCCGACAACCCGGGCCGCGGCGAGCCGGGCACGGGAGAGATCAACTACCCGTGGCTGTTCCAGCACATCGATGCGCTGGGCTATGACGGGTGGATCGGCTGCGAATACAAGCCCCGCGCCACCACCGTCGAAGGCCTCGGCTGGCGCGAAGCCCTCACGAAGAAGCAATGAACGTTCACGAAGGAAACAGAGACATGACCACTGCAGCAGCACAAAAAATCGGATTCATCGGCCTGGGCATCATGGGCGCGCCCATGGCGGGCCACCTGCTCGACGCAGGCCACGAACTCTTCGTGAACACGCACGGCAACACGCCGGAGCCCTTCGTCTCGAAGGCCGCCATCTGCGGCTCGGCCGCCGAAGTGGCGCGCAAGGCCGACATCATCTTCATCATGGTGCCCGACACCCCTGATGTGGAAAAAGTGCTGTTCGGCGCACCGGGCGCGGAAGGCGTGGCCGACGGCCTGAAGGGTTCGCAGGGCAAGATCGTGGTGGACTGCAGCTCCATCGACCCGATCGCCACCAAGGAATTCGCGCGCCGCATCGTCGCGCTGGGCGCTGGCTACATCGACGCGCCGGTCTCGGGCGGCGAAGTGGGCGCCAAGGCCGCGAGCCTGACGATCATGTGCGGCGGCGACGAAGGCACCTTCGGCCGCGTGAAGCCGCTGCTCGACAAGATGGGCAAGAACGTGACGCTGGTGGGCGGCGCGGGCGACGGCCAGGTCTGCAAGGTGGCCAACCAGATCATCGTGGCGCTGAACATCGCCGCCGTGAGCGAGGCGTTGGTGTTCGCCTCAAAGGCCGGCGCCGACCCCGCCAAGGTGCGCCAGGCGCTGATGGGCGGCTTTGCCAGCTCGCGCATTCTCGAAGTGCACGGCGAACGCATGATCAAGCGCACCTTCGCGCCGGGCTTCCGCATTTCGCTGCACCAGAAGGACCTGAACCTCGCGATGCAGAGCGCGCGTTCGCTGGGTGTGGCGCTGCCGCAGACCGCGAACGCAGCGCAGCTGATGAACGCCTGCGCGGCGATGGGCTATGGACAGCTGGACCACTCGGCGCTGGTGAAGGCCCTTGAGGCCCTCGCCCAGCACACCGTGTCGCCTGACTGAAACTAGGTCTTTGCCGTTTCCAGCGATTCCTTCAGATTGCGTCGGCGCCATGCCCAGGTCTTCACGGCCTGCGGCAGGATGCCGATGCACGACGCGTAGTACGTCACCTTGAAGCCCCAGAAGCGCGGCCCGATGGGCGTGTTGCGGAACAGGTCGCCGGCCAGGATGGACAGCAGCGCCTCCTGCATGCGCCAGATGTTGCGCGGCGCCATGAACAGGCGGCGAATCGCGGGCGAGGTGATGCGATAGATGAACCACGAGAACATCTTCGGCCCGTGCTTCATCACCTTCTCGTAATGCCGGAAGGCCTTCTCGGCCTCCTTCGCCTCGCCCTTGAGCCAGAGGTCGGCGCAGGTCGCGGCCTCGAAGCCGCTGTTCATCGCCAGGTACACGCCCGACGAGAACATCGGGTCGACGAAGGCATAGGCGTCGCCCACCATCATGAAGCGGTCGCCGCGGCAGAACCTGGAGTCGTAGGCGTAGTTGCCGGTGGAGGTGGCGCCTTCCATCAGCGTGGCGTTCTTCAGGCGCGCAGCGAGCTTGGGCGCGAGCGCGATGGTTTCCATGAGGAAGTCTTCGAGCGAGCCCTTGCGGCGCTTGAAGTAGGCCGGCGAGGCCACCGCGCCGACGCTCACGGTGCCGTCCTTCAGCGGGATGTACCAGAACCAGCCGTGGTCGAACCAGAACAGCGAGATGTTGCCCTCGAAGCGGCCCGGCCGGCGCTCGGCGTTGGCGAAGTGGCCGTACAGCGCCGCGCTCGCATGCTTGCGGTTGCGCTGCTTGGCATCGAACTGGTTCGACAGCAGCGTGTCGCGCCCGCTGGCGTCGATCACGAAGCGCGGGCGCCATGCGGTCTCGGTGCCGTCGTCGGCCTTGACCTTCACGAGCGGCCGGTTGTCGAGCGTGCCCTTGCCCGCGTCCATGTCGACGCCGGTGACGCGCCGGCCCTCGAAGGTGCGCGCGCCGCGCTTGCCGGCATGGCGGAACAGCAGCTCGTCGAACTCCGAACGGCGCACGTGCACCGCATAGGGAAAACTCTTGTCCATCGCCTGGCCGAAGTCGAAGTGGCTGGTGTGGTCGTGCCAGGGCGAGACGAATTCGGCGCCGTGCTTGCGCAGGCCGATGGCCTCGACCTCGGTGCGCACGCCGAGCCGGTCGAACAGCGGCATGTTCATCGGCAGCAAGGATTCGCCGATGTGAAAGCGCGGGTGCTGCGCCTTCTCGAGCAGCACCACGTCGTGGCCCTTGTCTGCGAGCAAGGCAGCCACCGTGGAGCCCGAGGGGCCTCCGCCGATGACCACGACGTCCGGTTCGGTGCCGGTGAAAGGTCCGGGTGTCATTCGATGTCCCTCCGTGTTGTTCTGTCGCTGTGTCGTTCCAGGACGATGGTTCGTCGCACCGCCCGCGCGGCACGGATTTGTCCCCCTGAAACGGGGGTGTTGAAGTTTAGCCAGTCGGCAGACCCTCTCGATACGGCCGAAGATAGAGGGTCTCGTCGTTCCCCCCGAGAGAAGAGGCCACGCTTTTGCGGTAGCCTCATTGCCCGCCAGAACCAAGGAGACTTTTCAAATGGCTGCATCCCTGTCCCCCGCTGAAGAAGCACTTCGAGAAGCAGCGCGCGAATACCACCGCTCGCCCGTCAAGGGCAAGATCTCGATCACCCCCACCAAGCCCCTGCTGAACCAGCGCGACCTGTCGCTGGCGTATTCGCCGGGCGTGGCCTACCCCTGCCTCGACATTGCGGCCGACCCGTCGCTCGCGGCCGAATACACCGCCCGCGGCAACCTCGTGGGCGTCATCACCAACGGCACCGCCGTGCTGGGCCTGGGCAACATCGGCCCGCTGGCCTCCAAGCCCGTGATGGAAGGCAAAGGCTGCCTGTTCAAGAAATTCGCCGGCATCGACGTGTTCGACATCGAGCTGGCCGAGAACGACCCCGACAAGCTGGTCGACATCATTGCGGCGCTGGAGCCCACGCTGGGCGGCATCAACCTCGAGGACATCAAGGCGCCCGAGTGCTTCTACATCGAGAAGAAGCTGCGCGAGCGCATGAACATCCCGGTGTTCCACGACGACCAGCACGGCACGGCCATCATCTCGGCCGCGGCACTGCTCAACGGCCTGGAACTGGTCGGCAAGAAGATCGAAGACGTCAAGATCGCCGTCTCGGGCGCGGGCGCTGCCGCCATCGCCTGCCTGGACGTGATGGTCGGCCTGGGCGCCAAGCCCGCCAACATCTACGCCTGCGACTCCAAGGGCCTGATCTACATGGGCCGCGCGGGCGGCTTCGACGAATCGAAGTCGCGCTACGCCCAGAAGGACACGGGTGCCCGCACCCTGGCCGACGTGGTGAAGGACGCCGACGTGTTCCTCGGCTGCTCGGCCCCCGGCGTCATGAGCGCCGAGATGGTCAAGACCATGGGCACGCAGCCGATCATCCTGGCGCTGGCCAACCCCGAGCCTGAAATTCGCCCCGAGCTGGCCAAGGCCGTGCGCCCCGACTGCATCATTGCCACGGGCCGTTCGGATTACCCGAACCAGGTCAACAACGTGCTGTGCTTCCCGTACATCTTCCGCGGTGCGCTCGACTGCGGCGCGAGCAAGATCACGGAAGAAATGAAGCTGGCCTGCGTGCGCGAGATTGCCGACCTCACCAAGGCCGACATCAGCGAAGAAGTGGCCACCGCCTACGCCGGCCAGGAGCTGGCCTTCGGCCCCGACTACATCATTCCGAAGCCCTTCGATTCGCGCCTGATCTTGCGCATCGCGCCGGCCGTGGCCAAGGCAGCGGCCGCCTCGGGCGTGGCCGCGCGCCCCATCGAGGACATGGAGGCCTACCGCCAGCACCTGACGCGCTTCGTCTACCAGACGGGCATGTTCATGCGCCCGGTGTTCAGCGCCGCAAAAATCTCCACCACCAAGCGCGTGGCCTACGCCGAAGGCGAAGACGAGCGCGTGCTGCGCGCCGCGCAGTGGGCGGTCGACGAAGGCCTGGCCCAGCCCATCCTGGTGGGCCGCCCCGCCGTGATCGAGGCACGCATCCAGAAGGCCGGCCTGCACATCCGCCCCGGCACCGACTTCGAGATCGTGAACCCCGAGGACGACCCGCGCTTTCGCACCTACTGGGAGAGCTTCCACAAGCTCATGGGCCGCCGCGGCGTGACGCCCGAGGCCGCCAAGACGATGGTGCGCCGCTCCAACACGACCATCGCCGCGCTGATGCTGCACCTGGGCGACGCCGACGCGATGATCTGCGGCCTGGTCGGGCGCTTCGACGTGCACCTGGAGCACATCCGCAACCTGATCGGCCTGAAGCGCGGCGCGCCCGGCTTTGCCACGCTGAACGCGCTCACGCTCGAGAAGCGCACGGTGTTCATCACCGACACCAACGTGAACGAAGACCCGAGTGCCGAGCTGCTGGCCAGCATCGCCGTGATGGCCGCCGAAGAGGTGCGCCGCTTCGGCCTGCCGCCGAAGGTGGCGTTCCTGTCGCACTCGAACTACGGCACCTCCAGCCGCGGCTCGGCGCGCAAGATGCGCCTGGCGCGCGAGCTGTTCTCGCAGATGGCCCCCGACATCGAGTGCGACGGCGAGATGCACGGCGACGCCGCGCTGTCCGACGAGATCCGCCGCACCGCCCTGCCCGAGACCACGCTCAGCGGCGAGGCCAACCTGCTGGTGTGCCCCAACCTCGACTCGGCCCACATCCTCTACAACGTGCTGAAGATGACCGGCGCGAACGGCATCACGGTGGGCCCGATCCTGCTGGGCGGCGCAAGCTCGGCCCACGTGCTGACGCCCTCGGCGACGGTGCGCCGCATCATCAACATGACGGCGCTGGCCGTGGCGAAGGTGAAGGCCCAGGACTGATGGCGCTGACGTAGTCACCGCGCCCCACCGGCTCCGTCGCGAGCCGCACGCCCCGCCGCGTTCACCGCAGCGGGGCTTTTTTTCGTCCGCCGCATCCTGAGGCGCCTCGGTGCGCAGGCGCGCCAAGGCGGTGCTTCCGGACGCCCGACCGCCCGTTTCCGAAGCGTCCAACCACCATTTCGACTGGCACGCAATCTGCTAATACCCTGAGCGGATATTTCACATATCTTACTAATATATTTAGAAACCAAGCCTTCAGACCCTGGTTCCACCCGCTGTCCGCAGCGCCCTTTCTCTTCTTTTTCGAGGTACACGTTCATGAGCAATCCCCGCTGGCAAGGCATCTTCCCCGCCATCACCACCAAGTTCCACGCCGACGAGAGCATCGACGCCGAAGGCACCGCCCGCCACATCGACTTCCAGATCCGCAACGGCATCCACGGCCTCGTCACCTGCGGTTCGCTGGGCGAAGCCAGCACGCTGACGCTGGAAGAAAAGCTGCAGGTCGCGAAGATCGCCCTGGAAGCCGCCGATGGCCGCATCCCCGTGCTGGCCAACGTGTCGGAAACCAGCACCCGCGAAGCCCTGCGCTACGTGGACGGCGCCAACAAGCTGGGCGTGGCCGGCTACATGGTCATGCCCTCGGTGATCTACGTGGCCGACGCGCGCGAAGCCATGCTCAACGTGCGCACCATCGCCAACGCGGCCCAGAAGCCCATCATGGTCTACAACAACCCGGTGGCCTACCGCGTGGACCTGAAGCCCGAGCACATGGTCGAGCTGGCCGACTGCGAGTGGATCGCGGCCATCAAGGAGAGCACCGACAACATCCGCCGCATCACCGACCTGCGCAACACGGTGGGCGACCGCTACCAGCTGTTCCTGGGCGTGGACGATCTGGCCTACGAAGGCCTCGCCCTGGGCTGCGACGGCCTGCTGGCCGGCGTCGGTTGCGCCTTCCCGCGCGAGACGGTGGCGCTGTACGACCTGATGAAGGCCGGCAAGTTTGCCGAAGCGCTGAAGCTCTACCAGTGGATGACGCCGATGCTGCATCTGGACGTGTCGACCAAGCTGGTGCAGAACCTGAAGCTCATCGACCTGCTGGTCGGCGTGGGCACCGAGCACATGCGCCGCCCGCGCCTGCCGCTCATCGGCGAGGAGCGCGCCTTCATCGAGAAGGTCGTCGCCAAGGCGCTGGCCACGCGGCCCACGCAATACCAGTCGGTGGCCTGAGCCCCCTCGCACGACGCACCCCAAGGCCCAGAACACCATGCAAGAAAACGCCTTGAAAGAAAGCGGCGGCCTGTCCCGCCGCGTGCTCGACGCGTCGGACTTTGTCCTGCGCTGCGAGCGCCACCTCCTCAGCAGCCTGATGGGCTTGCTCATCGTGCTGGTGCTGCTGAACGTGGTCACGCGCTACGGCGGCTTTCCGATCTACTGGGTGGACGAGGCGTCGGTGTACTGCGTGGTCTGGCTCACCTTCATCGGTGCGTCGGCGATGACGCGGCTGCGCCTGGACTTTGCGGTGACCTTGCTCACCGACAAGCTCGGCGCCCGGGCCGTGCGCATCGCCAAGGCCGGTGCCTCGGGCTGCGTGCTGCTGCTCGGGCTGGCCCTGCTCGCGATGTGCTGGCTGTGGATGGACCCGGCCGGCATCGTGCGCCACGGCTTCGACGCGAAGGAGTTCGCGGCCGAGAGCTTCAACTTTCTCTACACCGAGCGCACGCAGACGCTCGACTGGCCGACGTGGCTGGTGCAGCTCATCCTGCCGATCTTCTCGCTCACTCTCAGCGTGCATGCGCTGGCCAACCTCCTCGAAGACCTCGGCCTGCAGCCCAAGCGCACGCATGACGAGTTCCATGTCGCCAACGCGGACGCCGTGAACTGAAATGCTGACCTCTGCCTTTTTCCTGCTGATCATGCTGGTCGGCGTGCCGATCGGTGCCTGCCTGTGCCTGTCGGGCATCGTCTACATCCTCAACTCGGGCGACACGGTGCTGTTCCAGTCGTTCCCGGTGCAGATGTTCGGCGGCGTCGACAGCTACAGCCTCATTGCGATTCCGCTGTTCATCCTCATCGGCGAGATCATGAACGGCGGCGGCATCACGAAGCGGCTGGTCGACCTGGCGCTGGCCTTCATCGGCTCGGTGAAAGGCGGCCTGGCCTACGTGAACATCCTGGCGAACATGCTGGTGTCGTCGATCATCGGCTCGGCCACCGCGCAGGTGGCGATCATGAGCCAGATCATGGTGCCCGAGATGGAGAAGCAGGGCTACGACAAGACCTTCGCGGCCGGCATCACGGTGTACGGCGGCATGCTCGGCCCGATCATTCCGCCCTCGGTGATGTTCGTGGTGTACAGCGTGCTCGCGCAGGTGGCGGTGGGCGACATGCTCATCGCGGGGATCATTCCCGGCGTGATTCTCACGGTGCTGTTCTTCATCGTCATCGCCTGCATGGGCCTGATCTACAACTACCCGCGCACCGAGAAGCGCACCGTCAGGCAGCGGCTGCACACGATCCTCACGGCCTGCCCGACGCTGCTCATTCCCATCGTGATCGTCGGCTCCATTCTTGGCGGGCTGGCCAACCCCACCGAATCGGCGGCGGTGGGCGCGGTGGCCGCGGTGCTGGTGGGTCGCTACGTGACCAAGGAATTCCGCTTCGCGATGATTCCTCAGATCCTGCTGAAGTCGGCGATCTACTCGGCGGTGGTGCTGTTCCTGGTGGCGGCGGCCGCGGTGTTCTCGTGGCTGCTGATCTACGGCAAGGTGCCGCAGGCCACCGCCGCGTGGATCCAGACCGTGGCCAAGGACCCGATCGCCTTCCTGCTTCTGGTGAACGTGATCCTGCTGGTGATCGGCACCGTGATCGACGGCATTCCCGGGCTGATCATGACCGTGCCGATCCTGCTGCCCATTGCGACCGAAATCTACGGCATCGACCCGCGCCACTTCGGCGTGGTGGTGGTCATCAACCTCGTGCTCGGGCTGATGACGCCGCCGGTGGGGCTGAGCTTCTTCGTGGCCTCGGCGGTGACGGGTGCCAAGCCCGGAAAGATGTTCATCGTCACGCTGCCCTTCTTCCTGATCTGCTGCGCGGCGCTGGTGCTGCTGTCGCTGTTCCCGAGTCTGTCTCTCGCGCTCCTCAAGTAAGCGCCGATCCGCTTTCCCGTTCCTTCACTTCACCTCACCCCACCGGAGCTTCGCATGCCTCTCTCCCGCCGCCAGTTCGTCCAGGCCGCCGCCGGCACCGCTGCCGCATCGACCGCCCTCTTCGGCACCGTGTCGCGTGCCGCCGCCGCCAAGGAATTCCGCCTGGGCCTCATCACGCCCGCGGGGCACTCGTGGAACCGCGCCGCGGTGAGCTTCGGCGAGGCGCTGAAGAAGGCCACCGACGGCCGCCTGAGCGCCACGGTGTTCCACTCGGGCCAGCTGGGCAACGAGTCGGCCATGATGCAGCAGCTGCAGTCGGGCGCGCTCGACATGGGCTGGATCCAGGCGGCAGAGCTCGGCTCGCGCGTGGCGAGCGTGGCGGCCATCAACGCGCCCTACCTCGTGCGCTCGACCACCAACGTCGCCTCGCTCGTGCGCACGCCCGCGGCGCTCAAGCTGCTGGACGTGCTCCCGCGCGAGACCGGCACCATCGGCCTGGGCTGGGGCATCACCGGCATGCGCGTGGTGTTCGCGACCAAGGACATCGCCTCGCCCACCGATCTGAAGGGCATGAAGCTGCGCATCAATCCCACGCCGGTCTACCGCGACTTTTATCAACTGCTGGGCGCCGCGCCCACGCCCATTCCCACGCCGGGCGTGTTCGACGCCATGTCCAACGGCCAGGTCGATGGGCTCGAAGCCGACATCGAGTTCTCGTGGAACCAGCGCTTCGATCGCGTCGCGAAAACGCTGCTGCCGATGAACGCGCTGTTCATGCCCTTCGCGCCGCTGGTGTCGGGCCGCATCTGGCAGACGCTCGACGCGAAGGACAAGGCGCTCATCACCGACCTCGTGAAGCAGCAGCTCGACGCACAGATCAAGGACATCGTGACCACCGAGCTGGGCCTCATCGACAAGTTCAAGGCCAGCGGCATCGCCTTCAAGAGCGCCAGCAACTACAACCCCGCGCCGGTCATCGCCGAGTTCGACAAGATCTGGCTGCCCAAGGCGCCGCAGATCGCCGAGCTGCGCAAGATCGGCGCGGCGCTCTGACGACGGCCCAAGGCCCCGATTCCCAAGAGCGGTGCACACCGCACACGCCTTGGGCGGGCCACGCACCTCGGTGATTCACCGGAAGGGTTCGCACCAATCGCGTGCGGGCACCGTTTTTGCTTGAATGCCGAAGCATTCACATTTCGGAACCTTCATGAACAAGCGTCACCTGCTCCAGTCCTTCCTCGCCGCCTCGGCCCTCAGCTTTGGCCTGTCTTCGGCCTTTGCCCAGAGCCCGACGCCGATCAAGTTCCAGCTCGACTGGCGTTTCGAAGGACCGGCCGCGCTGTTCCTGCATCCGGCGGCCAAGGGCTACTTCAAGGCCGCCGGCCTGGACGTGACCATCGACGCCGGCAACGGCTCGGGCGGCACCGTGACGCGCGTGGCCTCGGGCGCCTACGACATGGGCTTTGCCGACCTCGCGGCGCTGATGGAGTTCCACGCCAACAACCCCGACAGCCCGAACAAGCCGGTCGCGGTGATGATGGTCTACAACAACACGCCGGCCTCGGTCATGGCGCTCAAGAAGAGCGGCATCACCAAGCCGGCCGACCTTGCCGGCAAGAAGCTCGGCGCCCCGGTGTTCGACGCCGGCCGCCGTGCGTTCCCGATCTTTGCCAAGGCCAACAACGTCGGCGCCGTGAACTGGACCGCCATGGACCCGACGCTGCGCGAGACCATGCTGGTGCGCGGCGACATCGACGCCATCACGGGCTTCACCTTCACCTCGCTGCTCAACCTTGAAGCGCGCGGCGCCAAGGCGTCCGACGTGGTCGTCCTGCCCTACCCCGACTACGGCGTGAAGCTGTACGGCAACGTCATCATCGCCTCGCCCAAGCTGCTCAAGGACAACCCCGCGGCGGTGAAGAAGTTCCTCTCGGCCTTCGCCAAGGGCGCCAAGGAGGTCATCGCCAACCCGGCAGTGGCCATCGAGTCGGTGAAGGCGCGCGACGGCATCATCGACAGCAAGCTCGAGACCCGCCGCCTGCAGCTGGCCATCGACACCGTCATCAACAGCGCCGACGCGCGCACCGAGGGCTTCGGCGCCGTCAACGCGGGCCGCATGTCGCTCATGGCCTCGCAGGTGTCCGACGCCTTCAACACCAAGACGCGCGTGAGCCCCGACGCCGTGTGGACCGCGGCCATGCTCCCGCCCGCGGCCGAGCTCAGCGGAATCCTGCGCAAGTGATGGCGGCCGGCGCAACGGCACCCGACGCAGCCGCCCCCTTCGTCGATTTCCAGGACGTCTGGCTCGCCTACAACGAAGAGCTGCTGCGCGCCAACCACTTCGCGGTCGAGGCCATCGACCTGAAGGTGACGCGCGGCGAGTTCATCGCCATCGTCGGCCCCTCGGGCTGCGGCAAGTCGACCTTCATGAAGCTCACCACGGGGCTGAAGATGCCCTCGATGGGCAAGATCCGCATCGACGGCCAGCCCGTGACCGGGCCGCTGAAGATTTCCGGCATGGCCTTCCAGGCGCCCTCGCTGCTGCCGTGGCGCACCACGGTCGACAACGTGCTGCTGCCGCTGGAAATCGTCGAGCCCTACCGCTCGAACTTCAAGGCGAAACGCAAGGAGTACGTCGAACGCGCCCGCCGCCTGCTGCAGAAGGTGGGCCTGGGCGGCTACGAGGACAAGTTTCCGTGGCAGCTCTCGGGCGGCATGCAGCAGCGCGCGAGCATCTGCCGCGCGCTCATCCACGAGCCCAAGATGCTGCTGCTCGACGAGCCCTTCGGCGCACTCGACGCGTTCACGCGCGAGGAGCTGTGGTGCATCCTGCGCGACCTCTGGACCGAGCAGCAGTTCAACGTGATCCTGGTCACGCACGACCTGCGCGAATCGGTGTTCCTGGCCGACACGGTGTACGTGATGAGCAAGAGCCCCGGGCGCTTCGTGGTGAAGCGCGAGATCGACCTTCCGCGCCCGCGCGAGCTGGAGCTGACCTACACCAAGGAGTTCACCGACATCGTGCTTGAGTTGCGCAGCCACATCGGCGCCATTCGCGGCAACGCCGCCACCTCCGCTGCGGCGGCCACGCACTGAGGACGCGGCAATGAACAACAGCAAACAACTCGAACGCTGGTCGCCCTGGCTGCTGCTCGTGGCGGTGCTCCTGCTGTGGCAGGTGATCTGCGCGGGCTTCGGCGTGTCGGACTTCATCTTTCCGAGCCCGTTGCGCATCTGGGAGCAGTTCTGGGAGTTCAAGGCCATCATCGCGGGCCACGCGTGGCGCACCTACTGGGTCACGATGGCGGGCTTCGGCCTGGCGATCGTGGTGGGCGTGCTCATGGGCTTCGTGATCGGCAGCTCGCGGCTGGCCTATGCGGCGATCTACCCGCTCATGACGGCCTTCAACGCGCTGCCCAAGGCGGCCTTCGTCCCGATTCTGGTCGTGTGGTTCGGCATCGGCATCGGGCCGGCGATTCTCACGGCGTTCCTGATCAGCTTCTTCCCGATCATGGTGAACATCGCAACCGGCCTGGCCACGCTCGAGCCTGAGCTGGAAGACGTGCTGCGCGTGCTGGGCGCCAAGCGCTGGGACGTGCTCATCAAGATCGGCCTGCCGCGCTCCATGCCCTACTTCTTCGGTTCGCTGAAGGTGGCGATCACGCTGGCTTTCGTCGGCACCACGGTGTCGGAGATGACGGCCGCCAACGAGGGCATCGGCTACCTGCTGATCTCGGCCGGCTCGGCCATGCAGATGGGCCTGGCCTTCGCGGGCCTGATGGTGGTGGGCGCGATGGCGATGGTCATGTACGAACTCTTCAGCCTCATCGAGAAGCACACCACCGGCTGGGCGCATCGCGGCTCGCAGAACCAATAAATAATGGGGGCATGACTCCCGAACAGATCACCCGCGCGCTGCGTCGCGCCGACGCCGTGGCGCGACGCGCCATGGCCATGGGCCGCCACCCCTTCGGCGCCGTGCTCGTCGCGCCCGACGGCGAGACCATCCTCGCCGAGCAGGGCAACATCGACACGGTGCACCACGCGGAGGCCACGCTCGCGCGCCACGCGGCGCAGAACTGGCCGGCCGCGTACCTGTGGCAGTGCACGCTGGTGACCACCTTCGAGCCCTGCGCCATGTGCGCGGGCACGAGCTACTGGGCCAACATCGGGCGCATCGTGTACGGCGCGGAAGAATCCGCGCTGCTCGCGCTCACCGGCGACCACCCCGAGAACCCGACGCTGAGCCTGCCCTGCCGCGAGGTCTTCGCGCGCGGGCAGAAGCCGGTCGAGGTGATCGGCCCGGTGCCCGAGGTGGCCGAGGAGATGATCGCGACGCACCGGGGGTTCTGGGAATCGCGCTAGTGGGGCCGCACCGCCTGTTCGCGCGGCGCGGATCGCCGGTCAGGGGTCGGACGCATGTCTGATCCCCACTCTTACCTTGACGTCCTCGCACGGGTTCTGGCGCTGCCGCTGTCCGAAGGGCTTGTGTCTTCCGACGAGCGCTTTCATGCGGCATCGGCGGGTGCGGACACGCTGATCGTCGACGTCGAGCAGCGCCGCTACCACCGCGTGTTTGATGCGCGGCCGCTGCGCTTCGAGGACACGGTGCACGACGGCGTCGCGCAGGCCTCGCTGCAGATTGAACACAGCGATGGCGTTCGCACGATCGCGCTGGCCGCGCAGGACGACAGCTTCTGGACGCCGCTGCCCGATCCGCGCGTGATCGGCCTGCCGCGCATCGTGCAGCGGCACGACACGTCGTGGACGTCTCCGGCGCCGCCGCCTTCAGATGCCCCGCAGCGAACCAGCATCACCGACTGGCTGGGATCGTTGGTCGCGCTGGCGGTGCTGGCCTTCTTTGCGGCCTTCGGTTTCGACGCACTGCGCTGGTCGCTGGAGGGCGGCTGGAACCTGCTGTGGCTGCTGGTGGGGCTGCCGGTGTTTCCGATCTTCACTGTGATGACCCTGGCGGGCGCCTACGGCTTTTTCCGAACATCGGCGCCGCCGCGCCAAGCGCTGAACGCGATCGATGTCGGTCGCGACGAGCGCTTTCGCATCGGCGAGCCATTGGCCTTTCGCGTGGATGCCACGGTGCCAGCGTCGGTAGGCGATCAACCCGCGGAGCCACCGCCCCAGATCTTCGCTCGCCTGGTCGTCCAGAGGGTGAACGACAAGGAGGATGGCAGTTGGTGGGTGGGGAATCTGGGTTGGGACGCGGACCCCGCCGACTGCGTTCCATCGACGCTCACCGGCACAGGCGAACCCCATGTGCACTATGCAAGCACCGTGACGGTATCGCGCAACACGCCGCGCGCGGCACAGGAGCGCTGGTTTCTGACGTTGTCCGCCAGCCAGGAACCGGGTACCGAGCCGTTCCACGTCACCAGCCTCGCCACGCCGCCCTCGATCACGCCCTATCGGATCGTGCAGCAGCCGGATCGCCTGACGCAGCTTGATGCCCTGCTGGACAGTGAGGTGTGGGCTCTGGTTCGAACGGCGTACAACGGGGAAGACGGCACGACGTCCTTCGACGACTTCACGCCGGAGGAGTATCGGGCGGTGTTCACGGTCGACATTGAAGCGCTCGTGGACCACGCGATGGCCACCCGTTGGTACGAAGGCCAGATCAAGACCGCGCGAGTCGGCGGCGACAGCACCCTCTATCTGCTGAAAGAAGGTCCCGCCTACAAGGTGATGTTCACCGAACGCTGGTGGACCGAGTCGCTGTACGAATCAACCGATCTGCGCAGCGCCGTGGCGCGCTACCTTGTGGCAAACCAATTCTGTGTCCGACGCCTGCCGGGCGCGCAAGCGCTGGAGATTCCAGCGCCCTACAGCGACATGAGACCTGACTCAGCTCCGTCGGTTTCCGCGACCGACGAGACGCCTCCTCAACCCAGCAACAGCGACGCCTCATCCCGCCAATAGGCCACAGCCGCCAGCCACCCTTCCCACACGCACCCGTTGCACCCGCGCCCGCAGCAGGTGGTCGGCTCCGGCGGCGGCGCTCGCATCGCGAGCCCCTCGGCATCGAGCATCGCCTGCACGCGCGCAATAAGCGCTTGCGCGCCAACAAGGTTCGTGGGTTCAGGCAGCCGGTCGATGGCGTTCATGACAAGCGCATCTTCTTCACGCCTCAAGATTCATCAGCTCGAGCCGCATCTTCGCGCCGCCCGATTCGCTCGACCCGATGCTCAGCTGGCCACGGTGCAGCCGCGCCACCTCGGCCACGAGGTGCAGGCCCAGCCCGGCGCCGCGGCCGCGCGGCACGAGCCGGTGAAACGGCGCCACCACGCGCTCGCGGTCGGCCTCGGGAATGCCGGGGCCCGAGTCGCGCACCTCGATGCATGAGGGCTCGCACAGCCGCACCTGGATGTCGCAGCCCGGCCCGCCGTGCTCGATGGCGTTCTGGATCAGGTTGGTGAGCGCGCGTTCGAGCGAGGGCGCATCGCCGCGCACCGTGAGCGGCTGCGGCGCATCGACCGACAGCGTGCAGCGGCTGCGGATCGCCAGCGGCGCGATGTCGGCCGCCACGCGCTCGCAGAGCGACTTCAGTTCGACCTGCTGGTCCAGCGACAGGCCGTGGTCGAGCCGCTGAAGGTCGAGCAGCTGCTCGGCCAGCGTGGCGAGCCGCGCCGAGGCCTGCATCAGCTTCATCTTCAGCGGATCGTTCGGCAGGCCTTCGAGATGGATCTGCAGCGTGGTGATCGGCGTGCGCAGCTCGTGCGCGGCATCGGCGAGAAAGCGCTCCTGCCGGTCGTAGCCTTCGTTGAGCCGGTCGAAGGCGCGGTTGACCGCATTGACCAGCGGGCGGATCTCGCTTGCCACGTTGGCCAGCGGCAGGCGCGTGGTGCGCTCGTGCACGTCGATGCCTTCGGCGTGCTCCGCCGTGGCCACGACGCCCTTCAGGCCGCGCTTCACCACGAAGGGCGTCGCCAGGATCACGCCCAGGCAGGTCACGAGCGCCATCGGCGCCACCAGGAAAAGGAAGGCGATGCCGGTGCCCTTGAGCGTGTTCTCCAGCGTGAGCGGGCCGCCGGTCTGCGCCATGACGGCCACGGGGCCCGCGCGCGATTCGACGCGTTCGAAACGGGCCTTGGGCCGCGTGCCGTCGGCCTCGGGGTCGATGGCCATGCGGTCGGTGCCGTCGAGCGCACCGAGCAGCCGCAGGTAAGCGGGCGGCACCTCGCCGTGGCGCAGCTGCGCGCCGTGGCTGTCGCGCACGATGAACCAGAACTGCGGATCGGCCTTCTGCAGCCGCTCCAGCGCGCTCGTGGGCTCGGCCACCAGGTGGCCGGCGGCGTCGCGCGTCAGGGCGCGCTGGATCGATGCCACCGTCTCCTGGCCGTTCTCGTCGACCACGCGGCCCAGCGCCCAGGCCAGCCAGAGGAAGCCGCCCATCACCAGCAGGCCGACCACGACCTGCAAGAGGATGAGGCTCCAAATCAGCCGCCAGCGCAGCGAAAGCAGGCTGAGGCTCATCGGAATGCCTTCGTGCTTCGCACGGCGGTGCGAGCTTGCTTGGAGCGGCCCGGCGCTGCGCTCATGCGAACGACGGCGCACACATGAGGTAGCCCACGCCGCGGATCGCATGGATCTCGACCTGCGCGCCGGCCTTGTCGAGCTTGGAGCGCAGGCGCGAGACATGCGTGTCGAGCGCGTTCGACTGGATGTCGTCCTTGTGGCCGTACACGCGGTCTTGCAAGGCCTCGCGCAGCACGGTGCGGCCACGGTGTTCGAGCAAGGTCTCGAGCACGAGCAGCTCGCGACGCGGCAGCGTGAGGCAGGCCTCGCCGACGTGGGCCTGGCGCGTGTGGTGGTCGAAGCGCAGCTGCCCCAGCGTCATGATGAAGTTGGCGCGCACCGCGGGGCGCCGCGCCAGTGCGCGCACGCGCGCCAGCAGCTCGTCCATCGAGAAGGGCTTGGCCAGGTAGTCGTCGGCGCCGCCGTCGAGGCTCAGCACGCGCTCGGCCACGTCGGTCATGGCGGTGAGCACAAGCACGGCGCAGGCGATGTGGTTCTGGCTCAAGAATGAGACGAGCGAGAGGCCGTCGCCGTCGGGCAACCCGCGGTCGAGCACGACCACGTCGTAGGGCGCGCCGAGCGCGGCCTCCTCGGCCGCGCGCAGCGAGCTCGCCACATCGACCACCGCCTGGTTCTGGCGCAGCGCCGACGCGAGCGCCTGCGCCAGGTCGGCTTCGTCTTCGACAAGCAGGATTCTCATTGGGGGGGATCGACAAGGGACGGGACAGGCGGATGATTCTAGAGAGCCCCCACACGGGGAAACGCAATGTTCACGCAATGCAGGCGCCTACGCTGTGGCGCTTCCCTCTCCTGAAAGCGCCTCGGTGACGCCCCTCCGCCCGAACTCCGCCGCCCTTCCCGTCACGCCCTGGCACCTGGCGCTGGGGCAGCGGTTCGCCACGCTGTGGGTCGTGAAGATGATCGGCACCACGCTCGGCATCTCGGGTTTCTTCGTCCTGTACTTCTGGGTGATGCACCACCCGCCTTCCGCGCCGACGGTGATGCCGCTCACGGCCATCGACCACTGGGTCGGCGTGAGCGACGACGCGATGCTGCTCTACAGCTCGCTGTGGGTCTACATCTCATTGGCACCGGCCTTCACAAAGAACAAGGCCGAGCTGTGGGCCTGCGCCCGCGGGGCCGCGCTCATGGCGGCCATCGGGCTGGCGGTGTTCTGGTGTTTTCCGACGGTGGTGCCGAGCTTTGCGATCGACTGGTCGCAGTACCCGGCGCTGCAGTTCCTCAAGAGCGCCGATGCGGGCGGCAATGCCTTCCCGTCGCTGCATGTGGCCTTCGCCGTGTTCGCGGCCGTGTGGCTCGGCCGCCAGCTGCGCAGCGTGCAGGCGCCCGCGTGGACGCTGTGGGTGAACGGGCTGTGGGCCGTGGGGATCGTCTATTCGACGCTGGCCACGCGCCAGCACGTGCTGCTCGACGTGCTTGGTGGTGTGCTGCTGGCGGGTGTGGTGTGCTGGCGTCGCACACCGCGTACGCGGCTGGTGCTGGCCGAGGCGTGAGCGCCGTCGGTTACCAGAAGATCCAGAGGGCGAGGCCGCCGAAGATCGTCCACTTCACGAGGTAGTAAGCGCGCTTGTCCCAGGCCTTCAGGCGCTTGCCGACCACGCGGATCTGGTAGATGTACTTGAAGGCGCGGTTCAGGCCGCCCGTCTTGTCGCCTGCGTCGTTGGGCGACGCGGCAGCGGCCAGCAGGTTCTTCGCGAACCAGCGGTTCACGACGCTGGCCCAGCGGTACTTCAGCGGGCGCTCGATGTCGCAGAACAGAATCACGCGGTCGTGGTCGGTGGTGTTCTCGGCGTAGTGGATGTAGGTTTCGTCAAACACCACGGCCTCGCCGTCGCGCCAGTGGTAGCGCTGGCCGTCCACGTCGATGTAGCAGCCCTCGACGCCCGGCGTCCACAGGCCCAGGTGGTAGCGCAGTGAGCCCGCAAACGGGTCGCGGTGGCGCACGAGGCGGCTGCCCGGGGGCAGCTCGGCGAACATCGCGGCCTTGATGGTGCCGATGCCTTTGAGCAGCTCGGTGGTGCGCGGGCACAGCACGGCGGCCGAGGGGTGCGCCTCGTCGTACCACTTCAGGTAGAAGCGCTTCCAGCCGCTCTTGAAGAAGGAGTTGAAGCCCACGTCGTTGAACTGGCTCGAGGCCTTGATGCTGCCGCCGTTGCGCATGGCGAGCGCTTCTTCGCGGATCACTTCCCAGTTTTCCTCGAGGATGCGCATCTCGGGGAACTCGGCGGGCGACAGGTACGGCGTACCGGGCACCTTCGAGAAAAGGTACATGAAGACGTTCAGCGGCGCCAGGAAGGTCGAGTGATCAGAGAGCTGTCTGAAGAACTTGTGCCGGACCTGGCCGCGGAAGTGAACGTAGAGTGCGCTGAGCACGAAGATGGCAAGAATGACCCACTTCATTGGTGAAAGTGTCCTGTAGACGAGCGCCGGGGGAGCCGGCTAGTGTAAATCGTTGCCCCGGAACAGGCCCGGCCGGGGCCTTTCCCCCGGGCTCAGGCGCTCACCAGCAAGGGCTGCGGCACGTCGGCCTGCGCCAGCGGCAGCCGCACCCTGGCCCGCAAGCCCCCGCCCAGCGCCTCGTCGAGCACGACGTTGCCGCCATGCCGGTCGACCACCGACTTGACGATGGCCAGGCCCAGCCCGCTGCCGCTTTGCGTCTGGTCGGGGTTGCGGAAGAAGCGGTCGAACACGCGTTCGCGCAGCGCGGGCGGAATGCCCGGTCCGGTGTCGGCCACGGTCAGCAGCGCCTGGGCGCCGTCGCGCGCCACCTGCACCGTCACGGTGGCGCCGCAGGGGCTGTACTTGATGGCGTTGTCGATCAGGTTGTCGATCATCGAGACCAGGCTCTCGCGCTCGCCGAGCACCGGCACGGCGTCGTCGCACACGAGTTCGAGTTCCACGCCGCGTGATCGCGCCAGGCCCTCGATCATGGCCAGCCGGTCCTGCACCAGCCCGTCGAGCGACAGCATCACGGGCAGCGCGTTGGTGGCCACCGCGTCGCTGCGCATGAGCTGCAGCAGCTGCCCCACCAGCCGCGCCGCGCGATCGTTGCTGCGCAGCAGGTTGGCCATGAGCTCGCGCTGGCCCTCGTCGGTGCTCTGCTCTTTCATCGCCTCGACGTTCACGCGCATGGCCGCCAGCGGCGTGCGCAGCTCGTGCGCCGCATCGGCGATGAGGCTGCGCTCGCGCGTGGTGCTGTCGCGCACCCGCAGCAGCAGGCTGTTGATGCTCTGCACCAGCGGCTTGAGTTCCTTGTGCGGCGGCATGTACGACAGCGGCGTCAGGTCGTCGGGGCCGCGCTCGGCGGTTTCGCGGCTCACCTGGCGCCACGGCCGCAGCGCCAGCCGCACCGACAGCCACGCGGGAAAGATGAGAAACGGCAGGCTGATCACCAGCGGCAGCAGGTAGTAGCCGCGCGACAGCACGGTGACGGCCAACCGCCACACGCTGGGTTCGGCCAGCACCACGCGGGTGTCGGCGATGGGCGAGACCACCGTGCGCGCGCGCCACTCGCGCCCGCCCGCAAGCAGGGTCTCGTTGCGGTCGGGCGCCGAATTCAGCAGCACGGGCACATTGGCGCGCGAGTTGTAGATCAGCTTGCCGTGCTGCCACACCTGCATCACCCCCAAGGCTTCGGTTTGTTCGTCGCCGTCGCTGAGCGCTTCGATGAGCGCGGTGTCGAAGGCTTCGAGCGCCTTGCGTTGCTGCTCGGGTCGGTCCTCCAGCGTCTGCGCGATGGACATCGCGGCATTGAAGATGGTGGTGAACCTCAGCAGCCCGGGGTCCCTGTACGAGTCGTACAGCAGCAGGCCCACGGCCGAGGTCCAGAGCAGCGCGACCACGGTCATCTGCGCCACCAGCAGGCGGCGCATCAGCGACGGCTGGTTCCAGTTCTTCCAGCGCCGCGCCAGCTGGCGCATCATTTCGACGGGCTCCGCACCAGCGACTGCGTGTCGATCACGTAGCCGATGCCGCGCACCGTGCGGATGTAGCCCTGCCCGATCTTCTTGCGCAGGTTGGAGATGTGCACTTCGAGCGAGTTGCTGCCGTTGGCCTGGCCGCCCGGCAGCACCTGTTCTTCCATCACGCGGCGCGTGACCACGCGACCCGTGCGCTTGAGCAGCAGCGCGAGCAGGTCGAACTCGCAGCGCGACAGCTCGACCGGATCGCCGTCGACGATCACGCCGCGCGTGGGTTCGTGCAGCGCCAGGCCGCGCATGCGGATGGTCTCGTCGTTGAAGCCGTAGCTGCGCCGCGCCAAAGCCCGCACGCGCGACAGCAATTCGGCCAGCGCAAAGGGCTTCACGAGGTAGTCGTCGGCACCGTCGTCCAGGCTGCGCAGACGGTCGTTGAGCGCATCGCGCGCGCTCAGCACCAGCACCGGCAAGATCTGGCGGGTGCGGCGCAGGCGCAGCAGCAGGTCGAGCCCGTCGCCGTCGGGCAGGCCCAGGTCGAGCAGCACCATGTCGAAGGCGCCGTTGTCGAGGGTGCGCAAGGCGTCGTCGAGCCGGCGGACCCACACCACGTCCATGCCCTGGTTGGCGAGCGCGATGCGCACGCCGTTTCCAAGGTCAAGGTCGTCCTCAACAAGCAAAAGATTCATGGGAAGGATTCCAGGCGAACACGCCGGTTCCGGGAGTTCCGGGAAGTGGCCGAAGTATCTGCCACGCCCCTTCGCCCTGCTTCAGGAAGCCTTCATGAAAACCGCTGCGTCGCCGGCCCCCACGCCGATGCCCGATGCCCGATGCCGACGGGCCCCGCCGCGCCGGCAAGGCCTAGTGCCGCAGCAGCTTGATCAGCGCCGCGAGTTCCTCGCCGCCAAGCCCCGCCGCATCGGCGCGCCGGAACAGGCCCGCGGCGAAGGTCGGGAACTCGGTGTTGATGCCCGCTTCTTGCGCGGTCTGCAGGATGCGCTGCGTGGCCTCGACCGAAATGCGCATCGGGCTCTGCGTGATCGCGAAGTCGCCCGACTGGATGACCGCGCCCTCGTGCTCAAGAAAGCCCGCGAAGGTCGGCATGATGCCGGCCACGATACGGCCGTACTCCGCCACGTCGAAGCCTTCATGCTCGGCAATGCGTGCGCCGTGCAAGAAGCCGAGCATGGTGCCGTAGATGCTGGAAAGCGTGGAGAGGTCCATCGCCGCGGCCGCGCTGGCCTTCTCACCCAGGTAGACGATGCCGCCGGCCAGCACCTTCAAGAAGGGCTCGGCCTCGGCAAACACGGCCTGCGCGCCCGACACCAGCAGCGGCGTGTCGGGCCGGCCCATCTGGTCCGGTGCGGCCTGGATCGCGCCTTCGAGGTACGCCGCGCCGTGGCGGTGCGCCCAGGCTTCGGCCTCGCGCGCGTCCTTCGGGCTGCCGGTGGTGAGCTGCGCGAGCAGGCGGCCGTCCATGGCGGCCGCCACGCCGTCCATCGCGAAGATCGCGTCGGCGGCGCGGTAGTCGTACACGCACATCACGGCCATGCGGCTCGCGCGCAATGCCTCGGCCGCGCTGCGTGCCAGCACGGCGCCGCGGGCGACGAGCGCGTCGGCCTTGTCGGCCGAGCGGTTCCACAGCGTGACCTTGTAGCCCTGGTCGAGAAAGAGCCGCGCGATGACGACGCCCATCGCGCCCAGGCCGAGAACCGAAACTTCCTTCTTGTTGCTCATGACAATCCGATGCAGTGGTTGATGACGCCTGCATCGTAGGAATTACACTCCCATAGGGTCAAGTACCGACGATAAAGTAAGGTACTTACCAAATGGGAAGTATTGAAACTGCAAGGAGCACCGGATGGCAGCGAAGAAGCCCTACAACTGCGGCATCGGCCCCGCGTTCGAGGTCATCGGCGGCAAGTGGAAAGCCGTCATCCTGTGGGAGCTGCATGCGCAGCCCTACCGCTTCGGCGAGCTGAAGCGGCTGCTGCCCGAGGTCAGCGAAAAGATGCTGATCCAGCAGCTGCGCGAGATGGAAACCGACGGCCTCGTGCACCGCGAGGTGTTCCACGAAGTGCCGCCGCGCGTGGTCTATTCCGAAACGAAACTCGGCGCCACGCTCAATGCGGCACTCGCGCCGCTGGCCGATTGGGGCGACCGCCATGCCAAGCGCGTGGAGGCAGCGCGCAAGCTGGCCGAAGCGGCGAAGTAAGAAGGCCGCGGGCTCAGTCTGCCCAGCCGGTCTCGATTTCGGTCTTCACTTCCGTCATGAGTTTGTGGACCGGGCACTTGCCCGCCACGCGCAGCAGCTCGTCGCGCTGCGCGTCCGTCAGGTCGCCGGTCAGGCGCAGGCCCGACTTCAGGCGGTAGATGCCCTTGCGCTCCTCGCTGTCGTCGCGATCGACCACGACCTCGATGTCTTCCACCGGAATGCCCTTGCGGCGCGCGTAGAGCAGCACCGTGAGCGCCTTGCACGCCGCGAGGGACGCGTCGTACAGGTCGTGCGGCTCGGCACCGCCGTCGCTGCCGCCGCCCGCGGGCGAGGCATCGACCGGGATCTCGTGGTTGCGGATCTTGAGGATGTGGCGCGTGCCGGTGGTGCCGTCGCGGCGGATTGAAATACTCATGCCGGTTTCCTTTTGGGCGAGATGAAAAGAGGATTCGGGGCGCGAACCGATGGTAGCCATGGCGCCTGGGCGGCACTCACCGGTCCACCGCCAGCATCAGCGTTTCCTTGATCTCTTCCATCACCACGTAGCTGTGCGACTCGGCCGCCACCGGCAGCTTCTTCAGGATGTCGCCCAGCAGGTGCCGGTACTCGCTCATGCCGCTCAGGCGCGCCTTCACGAGGTAGTCGAAGCTGCCCGACACCAGGTGGCATTCGAGCACCTCGGGCATGTGCAGCAGCTCCTGCTTCACCTTGTCGAACACGTCGCCCGACTTGGCCGAGAGCTTGATCTCCACGAACACCAGCAAGGTCTTGCCCAGCGCCTCGGGCGACACGTGCGCGTGGTAGCCGGTGATGACGCCGTCGCGCTCCATGCGCTTCACGCGCTCGGCGCAGGGCGAGGCCGACAGGCCGATGCGCTCGGCCAATTCGGTCATGGCGATGCGGCCCTGGCGCTGCAGCAGATCGAGGATCTTGCGGTCGATTCGGTCGAGTTCGGGCATTTCACTCCGTGCGGGGGTTTTGGCGATTTTCAACAGAGATTTTCACTGCCAAACGTCAAAAAACAATGAAATCCACTTCATTATGCACTTTAGATTCACATCATTCCACTCAGATACGCGAATACACCATGAAAGTCATCGTTCTCGGCGGCGGCGTGATCGGCACCACCACGGCGTACTACCTCGCGCGCTCCGGCGCCGAGGTCACCTTGCTCGACCGGCAGGCCGGCGCGGCCGAGGAAACGAGCTTCGGCAACGCCGGCCAGGTGTCGCCCGGCTACTCGACGCCGTGGGCCGCGCCCGGCATTCCGCTGAAGGCGATCAAGTGGATGTTCCAGAAGCACGCGCCGCTGTCGATCCGCCCCGACGGCACGCTGTTCCAGCTGCGCTGGATGGCCGCCATGCTGCGCAACTGCTCGCCCGAGCGCTACGCGGTCAACAAGGAACGCATGATGCGCGTGGCCGAATACAGCCGCGGTTGCCTGCAGCAGCTGCGCGCCGACACCGGCCTGCAGTACGAGCACCGCACCGGCGGCACGCTGCAGCTGTTCCGCACGCAGGCGCAGCTCGACGCGGTACAGCGCGACATCGCCGTGCTCGAGGAGTGCGGCGTGCCCTATGAACTGCTCGACCGCGACGCCCTGGCGCGCGTCGAGCCCGGCCTGGCCGGCGCGCGCGACCGCCTCACCGGCGGCCTGCGCCTGCCCAACGACGAAACCGGCGACTGCCACCTCTTCACGCGCGGCCTCGCCGAAATCGCGCGCGGCCTGGGCGTGGACTTCCGCTTCGGCCAGACCATCGACGGCCTCGAAACCGACGGCGGCCGCATCACCGGCGTGCGCACCCGCGCCGGCAAGATCCTTACGGCCGACCGCTACGTGATGGCCTTCGGCAGCTACTCGCGCGCCGCCATCGCCTCGCTGGGCCTCGACATTCCGGTGTACCCGGTCAAGGGCTACTCGCTCACCGTGCCGCTGCTCGACGAATCGCTCGCGCCGCAATCGACCGTGCTCGACGAAACCTACAAGGTCGCCGTCACGCGCTTCGACAACCGCATCCGCGTGGGCGGCATGGCCGAGCTCGGCGGCTTCGACCTGCGCCTGAACCCGGCGCGCCGCGCCACGCTCGAGAAGGTCGTGAGCGACCTGTTCCCGGGCGGCGACCTGCCGAACGCCAGCTTCTGGACCGGCCTGCGCCCCATGACGCCCGACAGCACGCCCATCGTCGGCGCCACGCGCTACCCGAACCTGTTCCTGAACACCGGCCACGGCACGCTGGGCTGGACCATGGCCTGCGGCTCGGGCAAGCTGATTTCAGACTTGGTGACGGGTCAGCGGCCGGAGATTCGCACGGATGGGTTGGCGATGGACCGCTATGCGCAAGGTTCGTCGCGCGGAGCCTCGCGCCCGGCGCCCACAGCCGCCCACGCTTGACGCGCGGGGCGACAAGGCCGCCGCTCAGGCGGCCTTTGCGATGGGAATGACCGCGCTGCTCATTCCCCGATAAACCTCCGCCTCCCCACACTTCGCCAGCAGCTGCATCAGGTGCTTGCGAATCAGCATCCCCGGCCGGTCGGACTCCATCGAATACTCCACGCCGCGCCGCCGCGTGTCGACCAGCGCATCGGGGTCGGTCGATTCGAGGATGTCCTTGTCCTCGCGCGTGATCTCCTCGTCGAAGTCGATCAGCATCTGCGCCGCGCAGTCGGCCTCGGTGTCGTTGCGGAACAGCCACTGGCACAGCTGCATGCGCCCGTCGTCGATGGGCGTGAAGCAGTTGATGATGATGTGGCGGATGCCGCTCGGGTACTCGATGTCGAGCCGGCGTGAGAACGGCAGGAAGTAGGCGTTGCGCATGTGGCGCGTGGTGATCGCGTCGGTCACGCCGCTGATCGAATGGAACTTCACCGGGTTGGTCGCTTCGATCACCGTCTCGGCGTAGAAGCCCGACTCGTTTTCCACCAACTCGTACTTGCTCGGCTTCGGGCTCGCGGCCACGCCGAAGGTGGCGCGGTGCACAAAACTGAAGTGCGAGTTGTCGAACGAGTTTTCGAGCGCGCGCATCGGGCTGGTCTGCCATTCTTCGTAGAACTGGAAGATCGTGCGGTAGCCCGCATCCTCGAATTCGGGAATGACCGGGATGTCGGCGATGGGCTGTTCCAGTGCCACCCAGGCATAGCCGTAGCGCGCGGTGCAGTGGTAGGCAGTGGTCTTGTACTCGGGCGAGATCTTGCGGTCGGGCTCGTACTGCGGGATGCGTACTACCTGGCCGCTGCGGTCGTAGGTCCAGCCGTGGTAGCCGCACTGGATCGCGCCCTGCCCGCAGGCCTTGCCTTCGGTGTCCACGCACCAGCCCTTCGAGAGTTTGGCGGTGCGGTGGCAGCAGCGGTCGCGCAGCGCGGCCGGCTGGCCGTTGGCATCGAGAAACAGAACGATGTCTTCGCCCAGAAGCCGGAAAGGCTTGGGGCCGTGGGCCAGTTCGGTGAGCGGCATGACGGCATGCCAGAACTTGCGGAAGACGGGTTGTTGGGTGACGAGCATGGGCGAACTCCTTCGATGTTGCGTGTGGGGACGAACGTGAAAGAGCAATTTCCTGCTTCGTCGGCATGCTTGATAAAAAACATGCGCGAGGCTGAACGCTTCTACTCTGCGCCGATCGACTTGCAATTAGCGCGCCCGGATTGTGGCGCGCCCCGGCCGCGCGTCCAAGCCCCACCCGGCGATGCCCGAGCGCCGCACCCTGGCATGCCTCATGCAAGACAGCCGACAAGAGTAGAAGCGTTCAGCAGCGCACGCACCATCCCCGTGCGCCCGCCCGGAAATTGCTCTTGAGGCGCCTCCCGCCCTGGTGGGGGGCATCCGTCAAGACCACCGACTCCGAGGCCCCACCATGCAACGCCGATCCTTTCTTGCCGCAGCCGCCACCACCCTCGCCGCCCCTGCCGTGTTCGCGCAGGGCGGCAAGCTCACCCCGCTCAAGTTCACGCTCGACTTCCGCATCAACGGCCAGACCGCGCCCTTCTTCCTGGCACACGCCAAGGGCTACTACCGCGACGAGGGGCTGGACGTGACGATCGACACCGGTGCCGGCTCGGTCGCGTCGATCACGCGCATCGCGAGCGGCGTGTACCAGCTGGGCCTGGGCGACATCAGCTCACTGGTCGAGTTCAACGCACAGAACCCGGGCACGCCGGTGGTGCAGGCCGTGTACCAGTACTACAACCGTGCACCGTTCGTGATCATCGGGCGCAAGGACCGCGGCGTGACCAGCGACTTCAAGAGCCTCACGGGCAAGAAGGTCGCCGCCGCCGCCGTCGAGTCCACGCGCCGCGCGTGGCCGATGGTGGCGCGCAAGCAGGGCATGCGCGGCGACGCCTTCCAGTGGCAGACCACCGACTTCAGCGCGCGCGACAACGTGATGGTGCGCGGCGACGTCGATGCCGCCACCTACTTTCACGACTCGGCCGTCTCGCTCTTCGCGCGCATGAAGGCCGACGAACTCTCGGTGCTCAAGTATTCGGACGCTGGTGTCAACCTGTACGGCAACGCGATCCTTGCGAGCAGCAACCTCATTGCGCAAAATCCTAAGGTGGTGGCGGCCTTTCTGCGCGCGACCAACCGAGCCATCGTCGAGACCTTTGCCAACCCCGCACCGAGCATCGCCGCCATGCGCCAGCGCGAACCGATCCTGGACGAAAAGGTCGAACTCGAACGCTGGAGCCTCACGGCGCAGTACGTGGGCGCGGCGGACACACGCAGCCATGGGCTGGGCGACATCCGCAAGCTCACGCTCGAACAGCAGGTCGACGAGGTGGCCGACACCTACGGCCTCAAGACGCGGCCCTCGGCCGACGCCCTCTTCAACAGCTCGATGCTGCCTGCCCGCAGCGAGCGCCTTCTTCCCGCACCCAAGGCATGAACGTTCCTGAAAATTCCACCTCCGCCTTCCCCGACGAAAACACGCTCGACGAGCGCGACGGCCGCTACCTGCGCAAGGCCATCGTGTGGTCGCATGCCGCGCGCCGGCGCGGCAACCGGCCCTTCGGCTCGGTCATCGTCTCGGCCGCCGGCGAAGTGCTGGCCGAGGCCGCGAACAGCAACGCCGAAACCGGCGACTGCACCGCGCACGCCGAAGTGAATGCGCTGCGCGCGCTGGCCGGCCGCGGCCTCACGCGCGAGGAACTGGCCGGCGCCACGCTCTATGCCTCGGGCGAGCCGTGCGTGATGTGCGCGGGCGCGATCTTCTGGTCGAACATCGGCCGCGTGGTGTTCGGCATCGACGCGCAGCGGCTGCGCGTGTTTCGCGGCGAGCGGCAGGACCAGCGCGACGCAGAGCTGTCGTGCCGCGACGTGTTCCGCGCGTCACCGCATCCGATCGAATGCATCGGGCCGGCGCTGATCGATGAAGCGGCTGCCGCGCATGACGGCGCGTGGAAGACCTGAGCCTGTGACGGCGCACTAGACTCGCCGCATGCCCTGGCACGCCCGTCTCCACCTCGCCTACCAAAAAGAAGCCGACCGCAGCGTCGCCCGTTTTCGCCACGACGGCCCGCTGCGCATCTTGCAGAGCCTCTACCCCGAGGGCGATGCGGTGTGCCACAACGTGCTGGTGCACCCGCCGGGCGGGCTCGTCGGCGGCGACACGCTCGACATCGACATCGAAGCCGCCGAGGGCAGCCACGGCCTGATCACCACGCCCGGCGCCTCGCGCTTCTACCGTTCCGAAGGCGAGACCGCGCTGCAACGCACGCGCATCCGGCTCGCCTCCGGTGCGCGGCTCGAATGGCTGCCGCTCGAAGCGATCTGCTACAGCGGCTGCCAGGCCGAGAACCGGCTCACCATCGAAACTGCACCGGGCGCCGAATTGATCGGCTGGGACGTGTGCGCGCTCGGCCTGCCGAACGCCAACCAGCCCTTCGAACGCGGCACCTACCTGCAGCACATCGAAGCCCCCGGCGTGTGGCTGGAACGCGGGCGCATCGATGCGAGCGACCACCGCCTGCTGCAAAGCCCGCTGGGGCTGGGCGGCCACCGCTGCCTCGCCTCGCTGTTCGTGGTGACCGGCTCGCCGATGCCCAAGGCACGGCGCGAAGCCCTGCTGGCGCAGGCGCGCACGCTGCTCGAAGCGCACGAACTGCACGAGAGCGCGGGCGCGACCAGCCCGCACGCGGAAGTGGTCGTGCTGCGCGTGCTTGCGCCGGTGGTCGAGCCCGCGATGCAGCTGCTGCGGCAGGTCTGGCAGGCGTGGCGCAGCGAGCTGTGGCAATTGCCGGCCGCCACGCCGCGCATCTGGTCAACGTAGGCTCACTCGCAGTCGATGCGGCCTGCCGGCGCGCTGCGCAGCCGGTTGAGAAACACGAGTTGCACCTTCGCCGTCTCGCTGCCCTGCACGGCCGCGCGGCGCATCCAGTTGCGCGCCTCGCAGCGGTCAGCCTTCACGGCGGACCCATACAGCGTCTGCCCCGTCAGCAGCACCATGCCCAGCATCTCCTGCGCCTCGGGATGGCCTTCGGTGGCGGCCTGGCGCAGCTGCACGAGC
Source organism: Variovorax sp. EBFNA2 (assembly GCF_033802765.1). NCBI lineage: Bacteria > Pseudomonadati > Pseudomonadota > Betaproteobacteria > Burkholderiales > Comamonadaceae > Variovorax > Variovorax sp. EBFNA2. The sequence goes on along the minus strand of NZ_CP138496.1, from coordinate 1,703,502 downwards.
ATCGTGCGGTAGTCGCGCCCGGCCTGCGCTTCGAGGGCGAGCTGGTAGCGCTGCTCGGTTTGCAGGTCGGCGTTCACGTCGAATGGCTTCGCCGCAGCGATGACGGCGACGAGGCACAGCGCGCCTGACAGAAAGATGCGCCAGCGCAGCGACCAGTCGGCGATCTGGTTGAGTTCGGATGACATCGGTTTTTTCTCCACCAGTTGCGTGGCACCGATGGTCCCGCGAAGGGGCGCGCAGGAGAAACTGGAATTCACGCAGGACGCCTCAGGCGCCGCCTGAGCCCGGGCTTAGAACACCGCCAGCACGGCCGCATTCACCGCATAACCGCCGACCGTCAAAAACACGAACAGCAGCGCCCCCAGCTTGAGCGGCTGCGCCCCGGCCTTGCGCAGGCTCGCGGCGCTGGTGCGCAGGCCCATCGCAGCCATGGCGGTGGCGAGCAGCAGCGTGTCGAGCTGCACCAGCGCGGCGACGAGTGCGCGCGGCAGCACGTCGAGCGAATGCACGGCGCTCACGGCGATGAACAGCACCGCGAACCATGGCACGCGCACCTGGCGCCAGCAGGCGCGCAGGCTCGCGGTGCCCGGCGTCGATGCCGCCACGCGGAACGACAGGCCCATGAGGAACGGCGCCAGCATCATCACGCGCAGCATCTTCTCGACCACGGCCGCATTCGCCGCGCCCGGGCTGACCGCCTCGCCGACCGCGACCACCTGCGCCACCTCGTGGATGGTGGAGCCCGCGAAAAGGCCGAAGGCATGTTCCGTGAGGCCGAGGTACGGATAGACCAGCGGGTACAGCACCATCGACAGCGTGCCGAACACGACCACCGTGGCGACGGCGATCGACACCTTGTGCTCCTCGCCGCGCACCACGGGCTGCGTCGCCATCACGGCGGCGGCGCCGCAGATGGCGCTGCCCGCGCCGATCAGCGCGGCCGTCTCGCGGTCGAGCCCCAGCCAGCGCGTGCCGATGCGCACGGCAAGGCCGAAGGTCAGCGCCACCATCGCCATCGCGATCAGCACGCCGGGCCAGCCGACGGCGCCGATGTCGCTCAGCGAGATGCGAAAACCGTAGAGCACGATGCCCGCGCGCAGCAGCACGCTGCGCGCAAAGTCCACGCCCGCGCCGGTGCGGTCGGACACCGCGGGGAACACCGTGTTGCCCGCCACCATGCCCAGCGCGATGGCCAGGGTCAGCGCGCTCAGGCCCAGGTGCACCATCGGCGGCCACTCGGCCAGCAGCGCGGCGGCAGCAGCCAGCACCGCAGCGAAAAGCACGCCGGGGCCGCAGCGGCGAACGAAGGAAAAACCGGGCAAGGAGGCGGCAAGGGACGACATGGGCCCAAGCTTAGAAATCGACAGACCATGAGTCAAAGACATAAACTTCACCGATGCATGAAGTTAAGTTATGACCCTCAATCTGCACCTGGTGCGCCTGTTCGTCGCCGTGGCCGAGGCGGGCAGCTTCTCTCGCGCGGCCGAGGGCCTGTGGATCAGCCAGCCCGCAGTGTCCAAGGGCATCCGCGAGCTGGAGCACCAACTCGACCTGACGCTCATCGAACGCGGCGCGGGCAAGGGCTTCCGGCTCACGGAGGCCGGCGCGTCGCTGCTCACGCATGCGCGCGGCATCTTCGCGATGGAGCGCGCGGCGCTCGACGACGTGCGTGCGCGCGTCGGCGTGCAGCGCGGCAGCCTCACGCTGGGCGCCAGCACCACGGTGGCGAGCTACTGGCTGCCGCCGCAGATCGCGGCCTTTTGCGCCGCTTTTCCGGCGGTGGTGCCGCGCGTCACGGTCGGCAACACGCAGTGGGTGTGCGAGCAACTGCTCGAATGCCGCATCGATCTCGCGCTGGTCGAGGGTCGCGTGGACGCAGACAGCGAAGCACGCATCGACGTGCGCGAATGGACCACCGACCCGCTCGCCATCGTCGCGCCGCCCGATGCCGCGCTGCCCCGCCGCGGCGTGACGGCCGCGCTGCTGGGCCGGCAGAACTGGATCTTGCGCGAGCCCGGCTCGGGCACGCGCCAGGCCACCGAGGCGCTGTGCGCGACGCAGGGCATCGACGCGCCGCCGTGGATGGAAATGGCGAGCAACGAAGCCATTGCGCGTACCGTGGCCAGCGGCGTCGGCATCTCGATGCTGCCGCGCGTGGTGGTGGCCGACATGCTCGCGCTGGGCACGCTGCGCGAGCTGAAGCTGCCGGGCGCGGTGCTGTCGCGGCCGCTGTACCGGCTGAGCCTGAAGAACCGGCCGCTCTCGCCGGCGGCGCTGCGGATGGCGCAGATCCTCGACGCCTCCTGAAATGAAAAAAGGGCGCATCGCATGCGCCCTTTGTCGTTGTCAGTCGCCGCTTGCTAGCAGCAGCGGCCCTTGCCCCCGCCGTAGCGCGCTTCGAGCCGTTCGCGAAAGAACTCCTCGTAGCTCATCGGCACCCGGTCGGGGTGGGTGGCCGCCATGTGCGTCAGGTAGACGTCGTAGTCGGGCAGCCCGACCATGAGCCGCAGCGACTGCTTGATCGACCGGGCGATGTAGCGCCCGGCTTCGGGCAGGGCGAGGCCCATGGCGTTCAGTGGGCGGCGGACGAGGCCGCGCCCATCGACTCGAACGGCGTCTCTTGCGCGGTCGGCCGGTTGGCCGCGCGGGCCGCGAAGCAGGCCTTGATGCTGTACACCAGCACGCTCAGCACCACGAAGATGAACAGCGCACACAGCGCCGCGTCGAGTCGGTCGTTGAAGACAATGCGCGACATGGCTTCGGGCGTCTTGGCCGGTGCAATCAGCACGCCGTTGGCCAGGCCGTCGGCGTACTTCGACGCATGCGACAGGAAGCCGATCTTCGGATCACTCGAGAAGATCTTCTGCCAGCCCGCCGTCAGCGTGCAGGCCAGCAGCCACACAGCCGGCGCCGCCGCCACCCAGGCGTAGCGCTCGCGCTTCATGCGGAACAGCACGACCACGCCCAGCATCAGTGCCACCGCGGCCAGCATCTGGTTGGAGATGCCGAACAGCGGCCACAGCGTGTTGATGCCGCCCAGCGGATCGACCACGCCCTGGTACAGGAAGTAGCCCCAGGCCGACACGCACAGCGCGGTGGCGATCAGGTTGGCCGGCAGCGAGTCGGTGCGCTTGAGCGCGGGCACGAAGCTGCCCAGCAGGTCCTGCAGCATGAAGCGGCCGGCGCGCGTGCCGGCGTCCACCGCCGTGAGGATGAAGAGCGCCTCGAACAGGATCGCGAAGTGGTACCAGAAGGCCATCATGGCCTGCCCGCCGATCACCTGGTGAAGGATGTGGGCCATGCCCACGGCCAACGTCGGCGCGCCGCCGGTGCGCCCGAGGATGGTGGTTTCGCCCACGTCCTTGGCCGTCTGCAGCAGCATCTCGGGCGTGACCACGAAGCCCCAGCCCGAAATGGTGGCGGCGGCTTGTTGCACCGTGGTGCCGACCAGCGCGCCCGGGCTGTTCATCGCGAAGTAGATGCCCGGCTCGATGCACGAAGCCGCCACCAGCGCCATCACGGCGACGAACGATTCGGCCAGCATGCCGCCGTAGCCGATGAAGCGCGCGTGGCGCTCGTTGTCGAGCATCTTGGGCGTGGTGCCCGAAGAGATCAGCGCGTGGAAGCCCGAGACGGCACCGCAGGCGATGGTGATGAACAGGAACGGGAACATGCTGCCCGACCACACCGGGCCGTTGCCCTGCGCAAACTGCGTGAGGGCGGGCATCTGCAGCGTCGGCATCACCACCACGATGCCGATGGCCAGCGCGATGATCGTGCCGATCTTCAGGAAGGTCGACAGGTAGTCGCGCGGTGCCAGCAGCAGCCACACCGGCAGGCTGGCGGCCACGAAGCCATAGCCCACGAGCATCCAGGTGAGCGCCTTGCCGTCGAAGGTGAAGGCAGGGCCCCACACCGGATGCTGGCTGACCCACTGGCCGCCGAAGATGGCCGCCATCAGCAGCACGAAGCCGATCACCGACACCTCGCCGATGCGGCCCGGGCGGATGTAGCGCAGGTACACGCCCATGAACAGCGCCACGGGAATCGTCGCGGCCACCGTGAAGCTGCCCCACGGCGATTCGGCCAGCGCCTTCACCACGATGAGGGCCAGCACCGCCAGGATGATGATCATGATCATGAAGGTGCCGAACAGCGCGATCATGCCGGGCACCACGCCCATCTCCTGCTTGACCAGGTCGCCCAGCGAGCGGCCGTCGCGGCGCGTGGAAATGAACAGGATGATGAAGTCCTGCACCGCCCCCGCGAACACCACACCCGCCAGCACCCACAGCAAACCGGGCAGGTAGCCCATCTGCGCCGCGAGCACCGGGCCCACCAGCGGACCGGCGCCCGCAATGGCCGCGAAGTGGTGGCCGAACAGCACGTTCTTGTCGGTCGGCACGTAGTCCAGGCCGTCGTTGTGGCGATGCGCGGGCGTCTTGCGGTTGGCGTCGAGCCCCAGCACCTTGTCGGCGATGAACAGGCTGTAGTAGCGGTAGGCGATCAGGTAGGTGCAGAGCGCGGCGGTCACGACCCAGAGGGCGTTGATGCTCTCCCCCCGGCTCAGGGCGACGGTGCCCAGCGCGAAAGCGCCGAGCACGGCCACGGCCAGCCACACCAGATGGCGGCGAATGTTGGGCATGCGGATGTCTCCTCGATATGAACCGGGCGAGTGTTCCCCGCCTGCCGCAGGGCCGCATCCGTCGAACTGCGCGGTCCGGGCGGGTGGAATTGCCTAATGGATAACCCCTAACCACGTTCCGCCGAACGGTCATTGGCGGCGCGGTGAGGTGCTGGTGTTTACGTTAAATGTGATAAATTCACATTCACTAACAATGTGAAACAACTCTGACGAGTCCACGATGACCCAGCATTCGCAGGCGCGCACAAGCGGCGGCTTCACATTGATCGAGGTCATGATCACGGTGGCCATCGTGGCCATCCTGGCGTCGATCGCCTACCCGTCCTACCTGCGCTACATCATTCGGTCCAACCGGTCGGCGGCCCAGGGTTACATGCTTGAGGTCACCAACCTGCAGCAGCGCTATCTGCTGGATGCACGGGCCTACGCCGCCAATCTTGCAACGCTGAATTCGAGCGTTCCTTCCCATGTGTCGTCCAACTACACGGTCACGACCGCCCCCAAGACCGGAACAACGCTGCCGGGCTTTCGGGTCACGGCCACGCCGATCGGCAGTCAACTCGCCAGGGATACCGATTGCGCAGAGCTGACGATCGACGAATCGGGGACAAAGACCGCGTCGGGCAACAGCGGAGTTGCAGGATGCTGGTAGGCCGCCGCTCGCGCGGCTTCACGCTGATCGAATTGGTCACGGTCATCACGGTCATGGCGATCCTGGCTGCCATCGCGGCGCCTTCTTTCAGCGCATTCATTGCCAACCAGCGCATTCGCAACGTCTCCTTCGACCTGATGGCTGCCATCACGCTCGCCCGGAGCCAGGCTGTGACCCGAAACGGCAATGTGTCCCTGCGCAAGGTCGGCACCGACTGGGACGGCGGCTGGAAGGTGAGCAACGACACCCTCACGTTCCAGAACCAGGAGGCCTACAAGAACCTCTCCATCACCGACTCGGCGGGCCTGAGCGCCATCACCTACGGCAAGGACGGCCGCCCGGTGACAGCGAGCACGAAATTCACCATCGCACCATCAGCCGCGGTGAGCGGCGTGAGTTCGCGCTGCATCTCCATCGGCCTGAGTGGCGTGCCGAGCAGCAACACAGGAGCCTGCTAGATGTCGCCCCGTCGTTCTTCCAACCGCCGTCTCCATGTGGCCGCGCCCCAGCATGGGATCGCGCTGATCGAAGTGCTGGTCTCGCTCGTCATCCTCTTGTTCGGCCTGCTCGGCCTGGTGGGGGTGAGCAGCCGCTCGAGCCTGGCCGAGATGGAGTCCTACCAGCGGATCCAGGCCCTGCAACTCGTACAAGACATGGCGGACCGTCTCAACGCCAACCGGAAAGTCGCGAGTTGCTACTCCAACGATGCGACCGGCGTGCAACTGGGCACGGGCACTGGCAATACGGGGGCCCCGAGCTGCACCATCGGCAATGCACAGCAACAGGCGCGAGCCACGGCCGATCTTGCGGCCTGGGACAACATGCTCAAGGGACAGGCCGAGATCCAGTCGGGCGCAAACCTCGGCGCCATGATCGGCGCCATCGGCTGCGTAACCCTCGACGATGCCGCCGACAACGTCTACATGATTGCCGTGTCCTGGCAAGGCCTCGCCAAGACGGCCGCGCCGACCCTGGCCGATGGCAGCACCGCGTTTCCCTGCGGCAACGGCAGCTATGGCGATGAAAAACTGCACCGGGTCGTCACCACAAAGGTTCGAATGGGAGCACTGTCGTGAGGATACGAACCATGGTTCACCGCCAGCGGATCAGCCGGGGGTTCACGCTGGTCGAGTTGATGGTGGCTATCACCTTGGGCCTGTTCCTTCTGATCGGCCTGAGCAGCCTGCTCGTGTCGACCGTGAGTTCGCGTTCGGAACTCGACAAGTCCTCGCGGCAGATCGACAACGGGCGCTACGCATTGCAGGTGCTCAGCAAAGACATACAGCTCGCCGGTTTTGTCGGTGCATCCTCAAGCACGGCTTTCGCCAACATGACGCCCGTGGCTTGCCCCACGGGCATTACGGACCTCGGCTACGCGGCGACAACGAGTCCGGGCACCTCCAGCGTCCCCCTGCCGGTCTACGCGCTGGACAGCGTGCCGAGTTGCTTCGACAACGTCATGCCTGGCACTGCCATGCTCGTCGTCACGCGCGTCAGCACCAACGCGGTGAACGTGGCGTCGGCGGCCAGCGGCGAGCGCTACCTGCAGGTATCCACCTGCACGAGTGACTCGCTGCCCTTCGTGGCGGCCACCGGGTCCTCGGCGGCGAGCTTCACGCTGAGGCAGAAGGACTGCCTTGCGTCCAGCCTCGCGCCGCTGCGCAAGATCGTGCAGCACGTGTACTTCGTGAGCACCTGCAACGCATGCGGCTCCGACACCACGCCCACGCTCAAGATGGCCGAGTACCTCAACGGCGCAATGACCATCACGCCGCTGGTCGAAGGCATCGAGAACATTCAGTTCGACTACGGCATCGACATGGATGCCAACGGTTCGCCGGATTGCTATACCAGCAATCCGCACAGCCCTCCCACGACGGAAGTCGCGGCTGCCGTGTGCCCACAAACAACGCCCGCCTATGACTGGACGGCCGCCGCGACCAATTGGGCCAACGTGATGGCAATCCGCATTCACGTGCTGGCGCGCAACACGGAAGCCAGCAGCGGCTGGACCGACGAAAGAACCTACGACCTTGGCCTGGCGACGCCGACCGCAGGGCCATTCAATGACCACGTCAAGCGGCACGTCTACAGCACGGTTGCCCGCCTCTACAACAACTCAGGCCAGAGAGAAGTGCCATGAACCGTTTGAAAAATGACCGCACCCGCCGGGGCCAATCGGGTGCGACCTTGCTGGTCTCGATGATCTTCCTGGTGGTACTGACGCTCATGGTCGTTTCTGCAGTCAAAGTCACCACCGTCAACACAAAGCTGGTCGGCAACATGCAGACCGAGAACGAAGCCAATGCGGCCGCGATGCAGGCAATCGAAGCGGCGATCAGCACCGACTTCACCTCGATGCCGAAGGCCAGCACCACCACAGTGGACATCAACAACAGCGGCCAGGCCGGCTCCGCGTACACCGTCGCCGTGCCGGCGCCCGTTTGTACCGGCATCAAGCCCATCAAGCTCAGCGAGCTGGACGCCAGCCAGGCCAGCGACCAGCCCTGCTATGTGAGCGGCGCCTCGCAGAACACGGGCATCGCCGGCGGGGGCACAGGCGGCGATTCGCTGTGCTCGAACTCGAACTGGGAAGTCAACGCAACTGCCACGCCGCCCGCAGGCGGCGCAGCCGCGGCAACCACGCACCAGGGCATCGCGGTGCGCGTCGTGGTAGGTGCGGCATGTTGATCGAATGGGAGCAGGACATGAAGAGGCCTTCGAATTTCTGGCGGCTGGGTGCCTTGGCACTGCTTGCCCTGGCAAGTGCCGGCGCGCGAGCCGACGACATCGACATCTATCAGGGCACGACCAGCGGCGCCGCCCCGAACCTGTTGATGATCCTGGACAACGCGGCGGCGGCGAGTGCGAGTTCGACCTTCACCTGTTCCGACCCCAACCTGGTGGTGAACGATCCGACGAAGAACCTGGGCTTTGAGCAGTGCGGGCTGTACAGCGCCATCAAGGCCCTCGGCACCGATGCGGCCCTCAAAGGCAACATCAACCTGGGCCTGATGTACTTTCCTTCCGGCCAGACCAATGGCGGCACTTTTGTCTTGCCCGAACCGTCGCCGGTGCCGAGCTCACTGCTGCTGATGGATGACACGGGCCTCGACAAGATGCTCAAGCGGGTCGCGGCGCTGAGCCTTGACGCTGACAAGAGCAACAACAACCAGATTTCCCAGGCCATGCAGGAAGCCTGGGCCTTCTATCAGGGGAAGACTGGCCTGTCGGGCACCACCTACCCGGGGCTGGCGAACCAGCAAGTCTGCGGCAGGAATTTCGTTCTCTACATCACGCTGGCCACCAACAACCAGAAGATGCAGGACAGTGGGAACAAGGGCGGCGATGCACTGCAGGCGGCGCAAGGCCTGACGAGCCTGCCGACACAGCTGGCGATGCCGACATGGGAGTCTCCGATTGCGCCGAACAAGACCCCAAAGAGCGGACCTCCCTACGCAACCGACTACTCCGACGAGTGGGCGAACTTCATGTACACGGGGACGTCGCCCCACCTGAAGACGCCCTACCCGGGCATCACCACCTACACCATCATCCTGAGCGACGGAACCAATCCCGAGTACGAACAGCTCATGGTCAGCATGGCCAACCAGGGAGGAGGGCAGTATTTCGTGGTGCAGATCGGCGACGTCAAGGGGCTGGCCGCCGCCATCAGTCGGGTGTTCAGTGACGTGCAGGCCGTCAACAGCGTGTTCGCGGCGCCGGTGTTGCCGGTGAGCGCCAACATGCAGGGGACCTACGTCAATCAGATCTTCATGGGCATGTTCCGCCCCGACGGCAGCGAGAACCCGCGCTGGATGGGCAATCTCAAGCAGTACCAGTTCGGCGTGGACACCACCGACCCGACTGCGCCGCAGCTGTTTCTCGCCGACGCCTCGTGGGGACCCTACTCCGCAGGCAACAACGCCAACCGGGCGCTGAGCGCGGCGGGCACAGGTTTCATTTCACCCACGGCGGTCAGCTTCTGGAGCGCCAAAGACATCAGTTCCCTGCCCGACTCCAAGGGCGGTTTCTGGCTCAACGCGTTCAAGGCGCAAGGCGCCAGCGATGGTCATGACTGGGCAGACGGGCAGATCGTCGAGAAGGGCGGGGTCGGGCAGCAGATCCGCCTCAAATACCTGACTGACTCCTATCCCCCGACCTCGACGGCAAGCGCGACGACGTCGCGCAATGTGTACACCTGCGTTGGCAGCGGCTGCGTTGCCAACGCGGCACTGAGTGCGATGCCATTCAAGGTCAGCAACGCGAACCTCACCGCAACGGCGCTGGGCATCACCTCCAGTTCGGTGACCGCCGTCAACCTGATCAACTGGGCGCGCGGCGACGACACCTACGCGAGCGGCGACTCCGCCGCCGGCCCCGAGACCAGCCGCCCCCCCGATACCAGCATCACGGTTCGCGGCTCGGTACATGGCGACGTGCTGCACTCGCGGCCCGCCGTGATCGACTACGGCGGCACGACCGGCGTGGTGGTGTTCTACGGCGCCAACGACGGCATGTTCCGCGCCGTCAACGGCAACCAGCCCAACAACCCGACCGACCGCAGCAAGCCGAAGGGCAACTGCACGTTGTCGCCGACCTGCGCGATCTCCGTGAAGGACGCCACCGGCGCCACGGCCCGTGTTCCCCCGGGCGGCGAACTGTGGAGCTTCGTGCCTGCAGAGTTCTACCCCGGTCTGCAGCGGCTCTACCAGAACAGTCCCGCGCTGAAGCTGGGCAGTTCCACCAACGGTGTCGCAAAGACCTATTTCTTCGATGGTGCGCCGGGCGTCTACCAGAACAGCGCCACCGGCACGGCCTATCTCTTCCTGTCGGCGCGTCGCGGTGGGCGGCTGCTCTACGCGCTGGATGTGAGCGACCCGGCCAATCCGAAGTTCATGTGGAAGCGCAGCAACACCGACACCGGCTTCGGGGAGCTCGGGCAAACCTGGTCGCAGCCGAAGGTGGCGATGATCAAGGGCCACGCAAACCCGGTCCTGATCTTCGGTGCCGGCTACGACACCAACGAAGATGCCGAGCCGCCCGCAGCCGACACCATGGGCCGGGGGATCTTCATCCTCGACGCGGTCACCGGCAACCTGCTGTGGCAGGCCGGGCCGGGCGGAAGCGGCACGACCTGCACCGGCAACCCCTGCAAACTGGCGGGTATGAACTACGCGATTCCGGCCGACATCACGCTGGTTGACCGCGACTTCGACGGCTACATCGATCGGCTCTACGCAGCCGACACCGGCGGCAACATCTGGCGCGTGGATCTCCAGCCGACCGGCAGCGGCGACGCGAGCACCTGGCAGGCCACCCAGTTCGCCGCGCTGGGCGGAACCGGCGCGACCAAGCGCAAGTTCTTCTTCTCGCCCGATGTGGTGCTGACGAAGACCTACGACGTGGTGCTGGACATCACCGGCGACCGGGAGCATCCGCTGCTGACCCAGAAAGCCAGCGGCATCGTGAACCGCTTCTACATGATCAAGGACACCAACGTGGGAGGGGATGGAGCCGGCTGGACACCCGTGCGCGACGACACCAGCAGCACAGCGGACGTCGCACCGGCCGCACTGTTCCACGCCACCGCCTCCACCCCTTACAACAACACCCTGAGCGGTTTCTACGTGACCTTGGGCGGCGCGGGCGAAAAGGGCGTGAACGCGCCCACCACCGTCGGCGGCATCGTCTACTTCGGCACCAATCAGCCCATCGTCCCAAGCAGCACCAGCTGCCAGGCCAACCTGGGCACGGCGCGCAGCTACGGCGTCAATTTCCTGACAGGCGCCACGACCTCCAAACTGCTTCACGGCGGTGGGCTGGCGCCGTCGCCGGTGTTCGGCGTCGTCACGGTCACCGTCGACGGCAAGGAGCGGCGGCTGCCGTTTCTGATCGGCGGCGGCGGTGGCTCCGGCGCGGACGGAAGTTCAGGGCTCGGCGCGCAAAAGCCGAACATCCCCATCAATGCAACGAGAAAGAGAACATATTGGTATCGGGAAACCGACCGCTGAGAGGCATCACCATCTGCCGCGCCGACCCGTCGCGCGCCGTGGCCATCAGCGCCACCGGACGCACCACCGTCACCCGGTCGAACAGCGTCACCTGTCCGGCGACCTGACGCAGGCCGGCGCGGGTCGCTGGAGGACCGACGACAATAGCGCCCCGTGCCAAGGCCGGGCGCCGGCCCCGCCTTCTTGCTTCGACCACCCCCTCACCAGGAACAACGCTCCCCGCATCCATGGAACACCGGCTGGACTGGGCCCTTGCCGCCTGCGCTCGCATCCTCAGGCCCGTGGTCCGGCTGGCGCTGGCCATGGGCGTCAAGCACCCGCACCTGGAAACCCTGCTGCGCGACCTGCTCATCGAGGAAGCCCAGCGCACCTGGCGCGGCCAGGGCGTGCCCCGGCCCAACCTCAGCCAGATTTCGGTCACCACCGGGCTGAACCGCAAGGTCGTTACTGCCAAGGTGCGCGCCACCGTCGACCCCCTGCCCCACACCGAGCTGTCAGCCGCCGCCAAGACTTTTACGTTGTGGTTACAGATGACCACCGACGACGACACCCTGCGCCGCCTGCCCGTCGTCACCGAGGGTGACGGGCCGTCGTTCGAGCGCGTGGCCCGTCTGGCCAGCCGGGGCAACGTGCACCACCGCACCATCCTCGACGAACTGGTGCGCCTGCAGATGGTGGCCGAGAGCGACGGCACCGCCGAACTCACGGCCGACGGCTTCGTGCCGGTGGAAGACCTGCAATCGATGCTCGCCTTCCTGGGCGACAACGGCCGCGACCACCTGCTGGCCGCCGTCTCCAACACTCTGGGCGACACGCCCCGCATGCTCGAGCGCGCCGTGTACGCGCGCGGGCTCACGCTGGCCGATTGCACGGCCATCGAACGCCTCGTGCGCGAACGCTGGGCCGGCCTGCATCACGAGCTGGCCCGCGAGATGACCCAGGCCGTCGACCGCGCGGCCCCCGACGCCACCGCGAAGGCGCGCATCCGCGTCGGCATCTACACCTATTACGAAGACGATGAAGGCGCGCCCCCTCCCGGCGCGCCCCAGAAGAACGAGCCTCCCCGATGAACACCACCCTCACCTCCTTGCGACTCGCGCGCGGCCTGCTCATGGCCGGCGTCATGGCCCTGCTTCTCTCCTGCGGGGGAGGCGGCGGCGGCAGTGGCGGCGGCACGCCGGGCTTCGGCGCGCCCGGCACCGCGGCCAGCGGCAGCGGCACCGGCGGTGGGGGCGGCGACGGCGGCTCGGGTGACGCAGGCAGCGGCACGGGCACGGGCTCCGGCAGCACCGGCGGCGGCGACACCACCGCCGGCAACACCAACGGCGACGGCTCGGGCGTGGGCTCCGGCGGCACCGGCGTGAGCGCCGACGCCGCCGGCATCGGCGCGGCCGACGGCCTGGGCAGCGTGATCCTCAACGGCCTGCGCTACAACACCGACAGCGCCACCTTCAGCCTCGAGGACACCACCGAGCTGCAGATCGGCATGAGCGCGCGCATCGCCGGCAAGGTCGATGCCGACTTCAACAACGGCATCGCCGCCACCGTCGTCTCGGCCGCCGAGCTGCGCGGCACCGTGTCGGCCATCGACCCGAAGGACGGCAGCTTCACCGTGATGGGCGCCCGCGTGACCACCGACAACGCCACCGTCTGGGCCGGCGCCAAGGGCGACACCGACCTCGTCGATGGCACCATCGTGCAGGTGTGGGGCCTGCCCGCCGCACCGGGCACCCTGCGCGCCACGCGCGTCCAGGTGACGCCTGCCACCACCGCCCCGCTGGTGACCGGCACCGTGCAGAACCTCGACCGCGGCGCCCAGCAGTTCACGCTCGGCCTGCTGACCGTCGACTTCGGCGGCGCCGCCTTCGGCCCCGGCATCGACGCCGCGAGCCTGGCCAACGGCGCCATCGTCCGCGTGCGCGGCACGGCGGCACCGACCGCCGGCCGCTTCACCGCCACCCAGGTGCAGGGCTGGTACGCCATTCCCTCGGCCGACGGCATCGCGCTGCAACTGGCGGGCGTGGTCACCGACTTCACCGCGCTGGGCGACTTCCGCGTGCTCGGCAACAAGATCGACGCGCGCAATGCGCAGATCCCCCCCGGGACGGTCGGCGCCGTCGGCAACGGCGTGAAGGTCGAGGTCGACGGTTTCCTCTCGGGCCAGGTGCTCGTGGCCAAGAAGCTGCGCATCCGCAACGTGCCTGGCACCGGCGGGCCCGTGTCGTTCACCGTGATCGGCCCCATCGCCAACTACGTGTCGGCCGCCGACTTCATCGTGCGCGGCCAGCGCGTGGATGCCAGCGGCTCCGGTACCATCTTCGACAACGGCACCGCCGCCGACCTGGGCAACGCCAGGCGCGTGACCGTCGTCGGCGACCGCGTGGTCGACGGCGTGCTCATTGCACAACGCGTGAGCTTCACGTTGCCCTGAGGTCCGGGCCCCGGCGGTCCGGCCGCGCAGTGCGTACACCGAGGGTGCACGCACCGCGCACCCCACAGGCCACGCCACCCATGGCGCGACCGGATCGATCGGAGCCATGGACACGCACACCACCGCTGCCCCCGTTCCCACGTCGCCCCGCTGCTGCATTGCCGGCGGCGGCCCGGCCGGCATGGTGCTGGGCCTGCTGCTTGCGCGCGCCGGCGTGCCCGTCGTCGTGCTCGAAAAACACCTCGACTTTCTGCGCGACTTCCGGGGCGACACCGTGCACCCGTCCACGCTCGAAGTGCTGCACGAACTCGGCCTGCTCGACGCCTTCTTGCAGCGCCCACACAACCGCATCGAAGAGCTGCGCGGCACCTACGAGGGCCGCAGCGTGACCATTGCCGACTTCAGGCGGCTGCCCACCCACGCCCGCTTTCTGGTGCTCATGCCGCAGTGGGAGTTTCTGGACTTCATGTGCGACGAGGCGCGGCGCTACCCCGGCTTTGAGCTGTGGACCGACGCCGAGGCCACCGGCCTGCTGCAGGACAACGGACGCGTCAACGGCGTGAAAGTGCGCGTCGGTGCCCGCAGCCCCGACAGCGGCGGCCCGAAAGACATCGAGCTGCACGCCTCGCTCATCGTGGCCGCCGACGGCCGCCACTCCACCTTGCGCGACGCGGCGGCGCTGCCGCACATCAGCTACGGCGCGCCCATCGACGTGCTGTGGATGCGCATTCCCAAGCTGCCCGGCGACCCCGAGGCCACCGGCGGCCACATCGCGGCGGGCCGCTTGCTGGTGACGCTCAACCGCGGCGACTACTGGCAGTGCGCGTTCGTCATCCGCAAGGGCGGCCGGGTCGACCTGCAGTCGCGCGGCATTGCCGCCTTCCATGCCGAGATTGCACGCATCGCGCCCTTCTTTGCCACGCGCCTTCCCGAGGCCCTGCCCGACTGGGAGGCCGTGAAGCTGCTCGAAGTGACCGTCGACCGGCTCGAATCGTGGTCGTGCCCCGGCCTGCTGTGCATCGGCGACGCCGCGCACGCCATGTCGCCCGTGGGCGGCGTCGGCATCAACCTCGCCGTGCAGGACGCCGTGGCCGCCGCCAACCTGCTGGCCGCGTCGCTGGCAGGCACCGCCACCGACAAGGAGATCGACACCCTGCTGCCCCAGTTGCAGCGCCGCCGCGAATGGCCCGTGCGCGTCACGCAGGCCGCGCAGCGGCTCGTGCAAGACCGCGTGCTGATGCCGGTGCTCAGCCGCAAAGCGGCCACGGCTGCAGCCGCATCGTCATCGATCGCGCCCCGCCCCATGCCCTTGCCACTGCGCCTGCTGGGGCGCTGGCCGTGGCTGCGCACCTTGCCCGCGCGCGCCGTGGGCATCGGCGTGCGGCCCGAGCACGTGCAGTCGCCGCGGGCGTAGCGCGTCAGGGTCGTCGAATCAGCCGGGCCGGCGCGCCTGCGTCGCCTGCCGCGACCAGTACACGCCGTCGAGCCGGTCGAGCCGCACCTCGCCGCCCGTGGACGGCGCATGCACAAAACGCCCGTCGCCCACATAGATGCCCGCATGCGTGGGCGACGCCGAGCCGAACAGCACCAGGTCGCCCGAGCGAAGCTCGGACATCGGCACCGGCCGCCCGAAGCCCGCCATGCGCGACACCGTGCGCGGCGGCACCTGCCCCACGCTCTGGCGGTACACGTAGCCGATGAGCCCGCTGCAATCGAAACCGCCCTCGGGCGAGTTGCCGCCATAGCGGTACGGCGTGCCGACCAGCCCCAGCGCATGGATCGTGATGCTGTTCGATTGCTCCGACGTCAGCGGCGGGATGTTGCTGCTGGGCACCGAACCACCGGGCACGCGCGTCGGCGGCGGGCTCGCGCAGCCGATGGCCAGGAGGCAGGCGGTGACGGCGGGGATCAGTCGGAACAGCAGCCGCTGCGAGAGCAACAGCGATGCGGGGGAAGAACGTGAGGGCGTCGGCAGGGATGTGTCGAGCATGGGCGCAGGCCGGTCTTGTGGACGTGGCCCGACTCTAGCGCGAGTGCGCCGGATCGCAATGCAGAGCCCCTTGGCGAGCGATGACGCCCTCGCTCTTCTTCATCGTCAGCTGAAGCCGAAGACCAGCAGCAGGTTGTTCGAGGGCATCGCGTGCCGCTCGCGCAATGCAAGGCCGACGCGGCGCGCCTCTGCCACCACGTCATCGATGCGACGAATGCCCCACGCGGAATTGCGCGCGCGCAAGTCTTCGTCGAACGCCAGATTGCTCAGCGCCGTGGGGCCGTGCTGTGCTTCGTCTTCGAAGTAAGGCCCGTAGGTGATCAGCACGCCGCTGCCCGAACGCAGATGCCGCGCGGCACCGGCCATCAACGCGGCGCAGGTGGGCCAGGGTGCGATGTGCAGCATGTTGGCGCAGTAGATGGCGTCGAACTTTTCTTCTTCTTTGTCTTCTTGAGCGAACGCGGGGCCTTGCGACGGCCACTGCGGCGCCATCACGTCGAGCAGCAGCGGCGGGCGCAGATTGGGCAGCGCGGCTTGCTCGACGCGACTGGCGATTGCGGGGAGCGAGCGGGCGTCTGCGTCGGTGGGTTGCCAGGTCCATGAAGGCATGGCGGCGGCGAACCAGGCGGCATGTTGGCCTGTGCCGGAGGCGATTTCCAAGGCGGTGCCGTGTTCACCGAGGATGCGGGTCAGGGCATCGAGGATGGGTTGTTTGTTGCGGTCGGCGGCGGGGCTGAAGGGAAGGTTGGGCATCACGAGACGCTTCGGGCTGATACGACTTACAGGGTATCAAAGCAAGATCGCTCGGATCCGTTTCGTAGTTCCGCAATGTCGACGACACAGCTTTGCGGCCGGTGGTCATCAGCAAACGGACTCATGCTGACTAGTGAAAAGTAGTCGCAGCATCTCTGCGACTGACGATTGTACGAACGGCGGCTGTACAAGGTACTGCGGTTGTAGGCTGTCACTATCTGGCTGAAACTTCGCCACCGGCCGCTTCCTCATCACCTGGACGGGCGGCACGTGCCCTGTGCCCTCATACGCCAGGCCATTAAAGATGTCGCAGTTTGCGGTCGCTCAGCGCTAAGTCAGCCGACGCCGAAGGCATCCAAGTTAAACGGCAAGTTAGAGGTGCGCGGCCAACTCACTAGGTGATACAAACTTCACCCCATAGTCGACCTCAAGCCACTGTCGGTTAGGGGCGGCAAACGTCGAAGCCACGCCAGCAGCGACTGCGGCATCGTTGGTGCAAAAAAGGGCGTTCCCGTTCGCAACGTGTGCGGCTACGGAATCAGCATCTGCCCACTCTGCGACCGCCTTCGCGATAGGGCCATCTTCACTAGCCGGGGCCCTCGCCAGCCCCTCAAACCAAGGCTCATTGGGCGCTGCGTACTTGTTGCCGATGGCTTTGATCACGGCTATTCCAGCGCCTGCGCCTTCCAAGCGCCGCCCCACCTCTCCGAAGCGGTTCGCATATTCATTTGAGGTGGGGTAAAACCATTCGTCTTTCAAATCAACGTTCTGCACTCCGGCTACACGGGGGCACCGCATTAACTTAAATCCAACTGCTAAGGCGTCTGTTAGATGCGAGCTCAAGTAGGAGTTGTTGCCTGGATGCGCAGACCTTTCTGGTCCCAGACTGAGCCCTAGTTTTATTGTTCCATCGGGGAGTTCCTCCTCAGTGATCTTCACTTTCGGCCGATATGCCACGAGGAAATTCTTGCGGTCCGCTCGAGCGATTCCTTCAAGAGTAAACACCGTCTCACAGAGCACGCCAACGATTGCTCCGGATTTCAGTGCAGCATTGATCTTCACAAGCGCTGCGTACTCCGTATTTTTGGGAAACCGCGAAGGATCCGCAGCAGCCCTCCACACATTAGAGTCAAACGTTACAAGCATCAATTCTCCTCTTTAGGTCTAATTTTTATGTAGCCAGCGACCCACTGAATATGCCTGCTTGCCTTCTGGATAGCAAGGCTCGCTTGCTCGGGAAAAAGTGTTTGAAGTATGAAAGGCGGCTGCTTTGATCTGGGAAGATCAATGTCTCCATTGAATCAGCGCAGTTCAATCCTCACTCAACCGTCATTCGCGAAAAACGCATCGACGCCGCACATCAAGCGCTGGGTCTCGGTAGCACAGTGGTCATTTGAGTTGCCGATCGTCGGATTTCGGGACTTGATCGCGGCAGTCGCTCGGATCTCCTATTGCGAGTGACACCGTTCAGTCGAGGCTGTGTGGAAACAGCCTGCATTGAAGGGGCGCGCAAGATCCGTTGGACCGGCGGACTCAGTTCCTACCGGAATTCTCGGCCGTCTCGACAAGACGCGAGTCGGCTCCTACGACTTCATCTCTGCAATCAGGGTACTTGGGCCGAGGATCTTGATTGCTCGCTTGAGGTTGTAGGCCAGAACCTGCAGATTCATCTCGGTTTTCACGTTCGGCAAGGTCTTCGTCAGGAAGTGCGTGGCCCCCATCCACGCTTTCAGGGTGCCGAACACGTGTTCGATCGTTCGTTGCCTGAACTTTGAGGCCTCGGGCGCAGCATCTAGACGCGCCTGGACCTTTTCCAGGACCTCCTCGTACTCCCATCGACTGATGCGTCTGGCTGGCGCCGGGGTGCACTGCGGCTTCAAGTGACAGCCGCCACAGTTTGATGTCCAGTACTTGCGCAACGCCTTGCCGTCCTCAATGGCGGTGAAGCGGTAGATTGCGATCTCGCCCGCCGGACACCGGTACACATCCCGTCGCTTGTCATAGACGAAGTCTCGCTTGTCGAATCTGCCCTCGAACTTGCTGTTGGACGTCAAGGGCTTCGGGACAAGTGTCGCAATGCCCGCACGTTCGCACTCCAGAATCCCGTAGCCTTCGAAGTAGCCTCGATCCGCCAGCACGATTGGTTTGGGGTGTTCGATGGCCTCTTGAGCCGCCTTGGAGATGGCGGCCAGTTGGCCTCGATCGGTTACTGCGTTGGTCACCTCATGGGCGACGATCATGTGGTGTTTTGCATCGACCGCGGCCTGGACGTTGTAGCCTACGACTGCTGAGCCAAGTCGGCTGGTCGCCATCGAGCGGGCATCCGGATCGGTCAGCGAGATCTGTCGCTCTTGCGTGGACTGAAGCTGCCGCTCGATGGCAGAGATTTCACGCATCTTTCCTTTGATCTTGGCTACCTTTTCCTGGAGGCGCGCAACACGCTCGGGGAGAACCATCGCTGGATCTCGGTCAGCTCGATCAAGTTCGGCAAGGTATCGGCCGATGCTCTGCTCGAGCTGCTGCATCCGCACCTGGAGCTTGTGCTCGTTGAAGTTCTTGTCGCGGTTGTTGACGCCCTTGAACTTGCTTCCGTCCACGGCGATGACGCCGTCGGCAAATAGCTTGAGCCGGCGGCACAAAAGAACGAACTCTCGGCACACCAGACGAATGGCGTCACCATGATCTTTGCGGAAGTCGGCGATGGTTTTGAAATCAGGGGCCAGGCGCCCGGTCAGCCACATCAACTCCACATTGCGCTGTGCCTCGCGCTCCAGGCGTCGACTGGATTGCACTTGGTTCAGGTAGCCGTAGATATAGATCTTCAACAGCACTGAGGGGTGGTACGACGGCCGCCCGGTGGCCGCAGGTTCCGCGCCTTCAAAGCCGAGCCGATAGAGCTTGAGTTCATCGACAAAGACATCGACTACGCGGATGGGGTTCTCTTCTGAGATGTAGTCGTCAAGGCACTCTGGCAGCAGCGTGGTCTGGCTTCGATCCCCTGGCTCGATGAATCGCTTCATGTGGCAACCCAGTTCGTGGCGTTGTCTCAATCTAGGCGACGGCATGCACGGATTCAATGCGTTTTCACACAGCCTCAGTCTGAAGCAGCCACCCCGATATCCAATACCGGGGCCGCCCCCTCACCCTCCCCCACTCTCCTGAAACAACGCCGCCGCATCCCGCGCCAGATCAGAAGCGATCCACATCAGGTTGTCCCGATGCCCTGCTCCCGCTTCTTCGAACCATCCATCGCCGGCGCCGTAGCAGCACCACAGCAGTGAGTTCAGTTGTTCCAGCTTGCATTCCAGCAGGTCTGCTGCGCTGGGGGTGGTTGCATGGGGAGAGGTCGGCGCGGTAGCGCGGGCCATAATTCGTTTAGCCATTTGTTGTGCTCCTTGTCAAAGTAATGCACGTCACTTGGTTAGACGGTCATGGTGTTCGCGCACCGTGGCCGTCGCCTTTTGTGCCTCACGTTCGCATCGATCGATCTGCATCGATGGCCCGCCGTGAGGCGAAGCGGTTCATTCACTCAATCAGTCAGTCAGTGGTCCGTGGTGTTGTGTGTGCAGTGCTCCTCGCCCACATAGCGGGTCGTTTCATCACAGGGGCATTCACTGTAGAGAAGTCCTGCCCGGCGCAGAGAGATATTTCGCCGAGGAATGCGCGGTTCGCGCAAGTAATCGCACTGCGGCAGCGGCGATTCACAAAGCCCTGACAGTCAGGCGCTGAAAGCAGGGTCCGAGCCCCGCATCAACCCACAGCGCATCAGCCCTGCCCGCCGAACTCCCGCGCGTGCTCCACCGCGTACTTGATGAGCTCGGCCTGCCCTTCGATGCCCAGGCGCCGCTTGATGCTCTGGCGGTGCGCCTCCACGGTGCGCACGCTCAGGCCGAGGTCGCGCGCGATCTGCTTGCTCGATTCGCCGCGGCCGAGCGCGCTCAGGATTTCGCCCTCCCGCGGCGTGAGCAGCGGGCGCGGGGTCTGGTTGCGAAAGAGTTTCTTCGACACGGCCGGGCTCAGGAAGGTGCCGCCCGCCGACACGGCCTCGATGGCGGCCACGATCTCTGCGGCCGGCGCGTCTTTCAGCACGTAGCCGCGCGCGCCGACCTGCAGGGCCTTCTGCACGTACTCGGGGTTGTCGTACATGCTGAGCATGACGATGTGCGGCGCGGGCTGGTGCTGTGGTTGTTGCAGCAGCAGCGCCGCCAGCTCGATGCCGTTCATGTCCTTCATGCCGACATCCATCAGCACGAGGTGCGGTCGCGCGGGGCCGATGAGCGCCAGCGCCTCGGCCCCGCTGCCGGCCTCGCCCACGATCTCCAGGCCGGGCATGGAGCCCAGGCGCGCGCGCAGGCCGTCGCGCACCAGCGGGTGGTCGTCGACCAGGAACAGGCGCACGACCACAGGGACAGCAGCAGCGGTGGCGGGGACTTCATTCATGGCCGCTATTCTGGCCTTGCGCGCCTCACGGGCACTTCGGCCACGATGGACGTGTGGCCCCGGCCCGAGCGCATGCGCAGTTGGCCTTCGATCGATTCCATGCGTTCGCGCATGTTGCGCAGGCCGATGCCGCGCTTCGGGTCGAGCTGCATGGCCTCGACGTTGAAGCCGACGCCGTCGTCGCTGATCTCCAGGCGCACGGCCTCTTCGTCGAAGCCCAGTGCAATGTGCACCTGCTGCGCACGGGCGTGTTTGCGCACATTGGTCAACGCTTCTTGCGTGACACGAAACAGCGCGGTCTTGGCTTCTTGCGACAGCTCGAAGGGTTCGCCCTCGACCATGATCGATGCGTCGATGCCGCCTTCTTCGCCGAACTCGGCGCCCAGGCGCTCCAGCGCGGCGGGCAGGCCCAGCGTGTCGAGCAGCGCGGGGCGCAGCCGGTGCGAGATGCGGCGCACCTCGATGAGCGAATCGTTCAGCCGCTGCAGCGCCTTGCCGAGCGCGGGCGGCGGCGACTGGTGCGCGCGGTCGAGCGACTCGACGGCCGATTCGATCAGCAGCTTGGCCGACACCAGCGTCTGGCTGGTGCCGTCGTGCAGCTCGCGCGCGAGGTGGCCGCGCTCTTCTTCCTGCGACTGCACCACGCGGCGCGCGAGCAGGCGCAGCTTGGCTTCGGCCGTGCGGTGTTCGCTGAGGTTGAGCAGCAGCCCGGCCGCACTGACCACGCCCAGGCACAGCGCGGCGATGCCGGCAATCCACAGCAGCGTGGCGGTGACGTTGGCGTTCATCTGCCGGTCGAGGGTGTCCATGGTCGACTGGATGTCGTCCAGGTACAGGCCGGTGCCGACCATCCAGTTCCAGCGCGGCAGCGCGGTGACATAGCCGAGCTTGGGCGCCATCTGCGCGCTCGAGGGCTTGCGCCATTCGTACTCGACGTAGGCGCCGCCCTTGTCGCGCGCGCCCTTGATCAGCTCCTGGATGGTGAAGCGGCCATGCGAATCGCGCAGGCCCCACAGGTTCTGGCCGACCAGCTCGGGCTGGCGCGAGTGCATGAGCGAGTTGCCGTCCATGTCGTAGACGAAGAAGTAGCCGTCGTCGCCGTAGTTGAGCGTGGCCAGCCGGCGCAGCGCTTCGGCGCGCGTGGCTTCGTCGTCCAGGCCCGATTCGTACAGCGGCAGCAGGTTGCTCACGGCCAGTTCGACATAGCTGCGCAGCTCGCTGCGGCGCTGCGCCATGTAGCTGCGCTCGATGAGGGCACGCTCGCGCTGGGCGAGGTCGTGCTCCTGGTGGCGCACGGCCAGGGCCACCAGCACCAGCGCGATCAGCAAGGGCGCGACGGCCAGCGCGACGATCTTGGTGCGGAGGTTCATCGGGGAGGGAGACTACCACCGGGGCGGTGCAGGGCTTTCCCTCGCAGGAGCGTGGAGGAATCCCATTCGGGTAACGAACGATACGAATGTGTCTTGCCGGGGCGGCTTACAACGCTGGACCTGCAATACATACAAAGGGAGGACTGCATGGGAAACACCGCACATCGTCTGGCTTCGGGGCCTGCGAACAAGAGGCACACGGCGCCTCGGCCGAGGACGGGCTTCGACGGCTGGGCCGAGGGCGTCGACAAGGCCGACGACCAATGGAACACCTATGACTGCGAGATCCGCTCGGCAGTCGACGAATACAACATGCACCTCTCGCGCACGCCAGGCTATGTGCCGCTGGACTGGCGGGTGGTCAAGGCCATGCTGTGGGTGGAAACCGGCGCCGAGGCGCCTTCCTGGAAGTCGAGGCCCATGCAGATCGGCAATGCCTCGGATGCCGGACTGATGGCGCTGCTCGGGGACCGCGAAGGCGGCGACCTGATCGTTCCGCCCTCTCTTCGGGTCAGCCTGTCGGCCAGCTCGGTCCGGGCCGAGCCGGCATCGAACATTCGCGCAGGCATCGGCTATCTCCTGATGCGCATGGCAACGTTCGAGTTCAGAAGCATTTTGAGCACGGACGGCAAGGTCCATGAGGTCACGGTGAAGGACGGCGACAGTATTGAAAAAATCGCCAAGGAGCAAGGGAGCACGCCGGAGGTCATGAAGAAGCTCAACCCATCTGCGCACCTGCTCAAGGCGGGTCAGGTGCTGAAGTACCAGAAGGCGACGGTCAGGAGGGTCATCACGGGATGGATGCCCCTCACCTCATCGCGCATTGCCGCCCGCTACAACGTCGGCGATGCCAACTACGCCCGGAAGATGGACCACGCGCTGCCCGCAGTACGGAAGGCAAAGGAGATGGTATGCAGATGAGCCGAACGTTCGCGCTGATCGCGCTGGTCCTGGCGGGTCCATGCACTGCCCTTGCGGACGCACCATTCACAGGGAAGTTCAGCGGAACAGGCCGTGCATGCTCGGGCGGTCTGTATGTGCGCACCAAGACCATCGAGTGGAACTCGAGCTTCAGCATCTGTAAGCCCACGCGCTACGAGGTTCTTGACAACGAGTTGGACAAGAAAGAAGGCGAGCGAATCGCCTTTCGCCTCCAGTCTCCCAGCCGCCAATGCCTCTACCCCGTGATCGAGGTGCAACGGCTCAGCACCTACAGCTGGGGCGTGCAGGGCTATCAGTCGATGGAGTCGTACCGCAACCGTGCCCTGCCCGGCTGGGACAACTCGCCGCTAGAGGAGCGGTTGATTCTGTCGTGTCCCATGACACGCCTGGATTGAGTGTCCGCCTTCAGTGCAAGCTCGTCGGCCGCCCCGACGCCACCCACGCATCAAGCCCACCCGTCAGCGGCAGCGCCCGCCGAGCCCCACGCGCCAGCAGCACGCGCGCGGCCTGCGCGGCGGAGACTTCGTTGGGGCAATTGCAGTACAGCACCACGTCGCGGCTGGGGTCGATCGTCAGGTCGAGGTTGCGCTGCTGCAGGGCCTTGAGGGTGTACGACAGCGCGCCCGGAATGCGGCGCGGATCGACCTGCACGCCCGCCTCGCCGCGCACGTCGATCACCAGCGGCGGCACGTCGCCGCTCATCAGGTCGAACAGTTCGTCGACGCTGATGCGCGGCATGCCGGTGAGCCGCGCAAAGGCGCGGCGGCGCCAGTAGCGCACGACGAGCATCACGAGCAGCACCACGCCGAGCGCGGCGGTGGCGATGCCGCCGGCCTGCGCCAGCATGGCGAGCACCTGCTGGATCTGGTCGCGAAAGATCCAGCCGAGGCCGAGAAACAGGCCTGTCCAGACCAGCGCGGCCAGGATGTCGAAGCCGATAAAGCGCCGCACCGACATGCCCAGCGCGCCGGCCATGGGTGGGGCAACCACGGAGACGCCCGGCACGAACTTGGCGGCCACGAGCGACATGCCGCCCCAGTCGGAAATGAGCGATTCGCCGCGGCGCACGCACGAGTCCTGCGACAGCGAGATGCGGCACAGCAGCCGCATGAAGCGGTAGCCGAAGCGGCGCCCGGCATAGAACCACGCGCCGTCGCCCAGCAGGTTGGCGACCACGGCGGCCAGCACCACGCCGACCACCGACACGTCGCCCGCCGCCAGCAGCGCGCCGGTGACGACCAGCACGGCCGCGGCCGGCACGGGCAGCCCCAGACGCGCGGCAAAGCTGGCGCCAAACACCACCAGGATCGCGTTCTGCACCAGCAACGACATCAGCTGCGCCATGCGGGCCGCCGTTCGGTCGATGCCGGGTGCCGCAGGGCGGCGCGCCGGAAGGTGGTGTGGGAAGTCGTCATGCCGGCCGCGATTCTCCTGCATGGCCCAAGCACGTACTGCGCGCAGGCCATCCCGTCGGCATGCGTTCGCTCAGCGGGGTGCGTCGCCCTTGCGGTACTCGGCCGTGAGCGCGTCGAGCTTCTGCTTGAGCGCGGGGTCGAGCACGTAGCTGGCGGCGGCGACGGTGGCGTCCAGCTGTTCGGGGCGGCTGGCGCCCAGCAGCGGCGCGGTGATCAGCGGGTTGGCCATGACCCACGCCACGGCCAGCGTTGCCAGCGGCACGCCGGCTTCGTCGGCCAGCGCGTGCAGCTGGGTCACGGTGTCGAAGCTGCGATCGTTCCAGTAGCGGTCCTGGTACATGTTGCCGGCGGTGCCGAGGGTGAAACGGGTGTTTTCCTCGGGCTTGGCGCCGGGCTTGTACTTGCCGGTGAGCAGGCCGCCGGCCAGCGGGTTGTAGGGAATCACGCCCAGGCCCTCTTCGCTCGCCAGCGGCAGCAGCTCGCGCTCGATCTCGCGGAACAGCAGGCTGTAGCGCGGCTGCACCGACACGAAGCGCGTGAACCGGTGCAGGTCCGACTTGCCGAGCGCGCGAGCCAGCCGGTAGGCCAGGAAGTTGGACACACCGATGTAGCGCGCACGGCCCGACTTGACGATGACGTCGAGCGCCTCGAGGCTCTCTTCGAGCGGCGTCTCGCGGTCGTCCATGTGCAGCTGGTACAGGTCGACGTGGTCGGTCTTCAGCCGCTTGAGCGAGAGGTCGATGGCGTCGAGCAGATGCTTGCGCGAGGCGCCCTGGTCCCAGGGGTTGGGGCCGACCTTGTTGACGGCCTTGGTAGCGACCACGAAGCGGCGGCGGCCGGCAGTGCCCTGCTTCTCGAGCCAGTTGCCGATGATCTCTTCGGTGCGGCCGGTGGTCTCGACGGTGCCGCCCAGCGGGTACACGTCGGCGGTGTCGAGGAAGTTGATGCCGGCGTCGGCGGCCTTGTCGAGGATCTGGTGCGACACGGCCTCGTCGGTCTGCAGGCCGAAGGTCATGGTGCCGAGGGCCAGGCGGGAGACGGTGAGGCCGGTG
Organism: Variovorax sp. EBFNA2; assembly: GCF_033802765.1. Taxonomy (NCBI): domain Bacteria; kingdom Pseudomonadati; phylum Pseudomonadota; class Betaproteobacteria; order Burkholderiales; family Comamonadaceae; genus Variovorax; species Variovorax sp. EBFNA2. The sequence goes on along the minus strand of NZ_CP138496.1, from coordinate 1,677,798 downwards.
CGGCCCAGGCGGGTGGTGGGGATGCTCATGCGCGCGCGCTCCAAGGGTAGGAGAAGAGGGAGGAGGAAGGGGCGGCGGTCATCATAGGCACGGCCGGGCATTCCTGCAGGCGGGCGCGATTCGGGCGCGCGGCCGGCCTTACAGCCTGCGGGAAAACAGGCCGGCGCGTCCCTGCACGTCGCGCGCATCCGAAGCGCTTCGGGGCTTGCGCGCTTTGGCGTGTCGCCCGGCGATTTCGAGGTCGATCGCCGCCGCCGCCGCTGGACAGTCTCTCACCCCGCCGACCCTTCGCAAGCCACAGCCACTGGCCGCCGCGCATCTGCACGCGCACTCGCCAGCGCCCAGGCGAAGATGCCCACGCCCGCCAGTGCCAGCAGCGCGCCAACCCAGCCGGTCGACGTCCAGCCCAGGCCGGCCGCAATGGCCACGCCGCCGAGCCAGGCGCCGAGGGCGTTGGCCATGTTGAAGGCCGAGTGGTTGAGCGCGGCAGCAAGCGTTTGCGCGTCGCCCGCCACGTCCATCAGGCGGATCTGCAGGGCCGGGCCGATGGCGACGGTGGTGCCGATCAGGAACACGGTGAAGGCCGCCGTCACGACGTGGTGCGCCGCGAAGGTGAAGGTGGCGAGCACCAGCGCCGCATACACGAGCACGCCGCCGATGGTGCGCATGAGCGACTTGTCGGCCAGCCGCGAGCCCACGAGGTTGCCGGTGACCATGCCCAGGCCGAACAGCGCGAGCACGAAGGGCACGCCGCCCAGCGGCAGGCCGGCCACTTCGATCAGCGTGGGCTTGATGTAGCTGAACACCGCGAACATGCCGCCGAAGCCGATGGCGCCGATGCCGAGCGTGAACCACACCTGCTTGCGCTTGAGCGCGCCGAGTTCGCGCCACGGGCTGGCGCCGGCGGCGGGTGCGATGTCGGGCACGTCGCGGCGCAGCAGCACCACGGCGACGAGCGCAATGACGCCGACGAACACGAAGGCCGCGCGCCAGCCGAACAGCTGGCCGAGCCACGCCGCGATGGGCACGCCGACCAGCGTGGCGCCGGTGAGCCCCAGCATCACGAGGCCGACGGCGCGCGCGCGGCGCCCCGGTGGCGCGAGCGTGGCGGCCACGAGCGCGGCCACGCCGAAGTAGGTGCCGTGCGGCAGGCCGGTGGCAAAGCGCAGCAGGTTGAGCGACAGGTAGCCCGGTGCCATCGCGCTGGCGAAGTTGCCGGCCGCGAACACGGCCATCAGCGCGATCAGCAGCGTGCGGCGGCCCCAGCCGGCGGCCAGCACCGCGAGCACGGGCGCGCCGATGACCACGCCCAGCGCATAGGCGCTGATGACGTGGCCGGCCTGCGGGATGGTGACGGCGATGTCTTTCGCGACCTCGGGCAGCAGGCCCATGATGACGAACTCGCCGGTGCCGATGGCAAAGCCGCCGACGCCCAATGCGAGCACCGCGCGCAAAAACTGCTGGGACGAGACGGACGGTGAAATGGCAGTGGTTTCCGCGCCTTCGCGGGCGGACGGTGAGGCGTTCAAGGCCGGGCTCCTGGGGGGTGCCCGGCGGACGCGGGCGAGGCCCGATTCTAGGGTAAACCCCTAAATTGTGAAGATGCGCTCGTGCGCGGCGTCGGTACCGTCTTGCAATTCAGATCGCGACCAGCTGCCGCACGCTCTGCGCTTCCATGTCCTTGCCCACGCCGCGCGCGATGACTTCGCCGCGCTCCATCACGAGGTAGTCGTCGGCCAGCTCCTGCGCAAAGTCGTAGTACTGCTCGCACAGCACGATGGCCATGTCGCCGCGGTCGGCGAGCATGCGGATGACGCGGCCGATGTCCTTGATGATGCTCGGCTGGATGCCCTCGGTGGGCTCGTCGAGGATCAGCAGCTTGGGCTTGGGCGCAAGGGCGCGGGCAATCGCCAACTGCTGCTGCTGCCCGCCCGACAGATCGCCGCCGCGCCGGTTGATCATCTGCTTGAGCACGGGGAACAGCTCGAACAGCTCCGCAGGAATCGGCGTGCCGCCGCTCTTGTAGGCCAGGCCCATGCGCAGGTTCTCTTCGACCGTGAGCCGCGCGAAGATCTCGCGGCCCTGCGGCACGAAGCCGATGCCGGCGCGGGCGCGCTCGTACGGCGTGGCCTTCTGGATCGGTTTGCCTTCGAGTTCGATGCTGCCGCTCTTGATGGGCACGAGGCCCATCAGCGACTTCAGCAGCGTGGTCTTGCCGACGCCGTTGCGGCCGAGCAGCACGGTGACCTTGCCGAGCGTGGCCTCGAAGCTCACATCCCTGAGGATGTGGGAGCCGCCGTAGTACTGGTGGATGTTCTTGACTGTCAGCATGGCTTCGGTTCCTCCGTCAGCGGCCCAGGTAGACCTCGATCACGCGCTCGTCGGCCTGCACCTCGTCGAGCGTGCCTTGCGCGAGCACGGAGCCATCGCACAGCACGGTCACGATCTCGGAGATGGTGCGGATGAAGCTCATGTCGTGCTCCACCACCATCAGCGAATGCTTGCCCTTGAGCGTGAGGAAGAGTTCGGCGGTGCGCGCGGTTTCCTCGTCGGTCATGCCGGCCACGGGCTCGTCGAGCAGCAGCAGTTTCGGGTCTTGCATGAGCAGCATGCCGATCTCGAGCCACTGCTTCTGGCCGTGGCTCAGGTTGCCGGCCAGGCGCGACACGCTGTCGGCCAGGTGGATGGTTTCCAGCACTTCGGCCAAGCGGTCGCTCTGCGCCGAGTCGAGCCTGAACAGCATCGACGCGCGCACGCCCTTGTCGGTCTTCAGCGCGAGCTCGAGGTTCTCGAACACGGTGAGGTGCTCGAACACGGTCGGCTTCTGGAACTTGCGGCCGATGCCCAGCTGCGCAATGTCAGCTTCGCGGTGACGCAACAGGTCGATGGTGCTGCCGAAGAACACGGTGCCCGAGTCGGGTCGGGTCTTGCCGGTGATGATGTCCATCATCGTGGTCTTGCCGGCGCCGTTGGGGCCGATGATGCAGCGCAGCTCGCCCGGTGCGATGTCGAGCGAGAGCTTGTTGATGGCCTTGAAGCCGTCGAAGCTCACGCTCACGTCTTCGAGGTACAGGATGCGGCCGTGGGTGATGTCGACCTCGCCCGGTGTGGCGATGCGGCCGAAGCCGGCCTCGCGGCCGCCCGACTCGGTCTGGCCCGTGGCCGTGTGCAGGCCGGCCGCGCGTGCGGCGCGCTCGGCGCCGGCTTCCATGAGGTCGGGTGTCATGCGCGGGCTCCCTTCGCGTCGACGGGCAGCGAGACGAGTGCCTCAGGCTCGACGCCCTTCTCTGCGGCGATGGCGCGTCGTGCATCCTGCACAGGCTCGGCCGCTGGCGTCTTCTCCTTCGACAGCCACTTCTTCACCAACCCCACGATGCCGTTCGGCAGGAACAGCGTGACGGCAATGAACAAGGCACCCAGGAAGTACAGCCAGTACTCGGGGTACGCCACGGTGAGCCAGCTCTTGGCCCCGTTGACGATGAAGGCGCCGATGATCGGCCCGATCAGCGTGGCGCGTCCGCCCACCGCGGCCCAGATCGCGATCTCGATGGAGTTGGCAGCGCTCATCTCGCCCGGGTTGATGATGCCCACCTGCGGCACATACAGCGCACCGGCGACACCGCACATCACGGCCGAGATGACCCAGATCGTGAGCTTGTACGGCAGCGGGTTGTAGCCCGAGAACATCACGCGCGTTTCGGCATCGCGAATGGCCTGCAGCACGCGGCCGAACTTGCTGCCGATGAGCCACTTGGCGAACAGGAAGAAGCCCAGCAGCGTGAGGCCGGTGAGCGCGAAGAGCGTCATGCGCATCTCTTGCGTGGCGATCGGGATGTTCAGGATGCGCTTGAAATCGGTGAAGCCGTTGTTGCCGCCGAAGCCCGTCTCATTGCGGAAGAACAGCAGCATGGCCGCGAAGGTCATGGCCTGCGTGATGATCGAAAAATACACGCCCTTGATGCGCGAGCGAAAGGCGAAGAAGCCGAACACGAAGGCGATGAGGCCGGGCACCGCGACGATGAGCAGCAGCGTCATGCCGAAGCTGCCGCTGAAGGTCCAGTGCCAGGGCAGTTCCTTCCAGTCGAGGAACACCATGAAGTCGGGCAGATCGCTCTTGTAGTTGCCGTCGCGGCCGATCTGGCGCATGAGGTACATGCCCATCATGTAGCCGCCGAGCGCGAAGAAGAGGCCATGGCCCAGCGAGAGGATGCCGGTGTAGCCCCAGATCAGGTCCATGGCCAGCGCGCAGATGGCGTAGCACATGATCTTGCCGACGAGCGCGACGGCGTAGTCGCTCATGTGCAGCGGGCTGTCGGCCGGCACCCACATGTTGAGCACCGGCGCGATCGCGCACACCACGATCAGCGCGACGAAGAAGGCCGTCCAGCCCTTGCCGCTCAGCAGCGGCCCTTTGGTTGGCAACGTGACCTTGCTCATGCTTCCGCGCTCCGGCCCTTCATCGCGAAGATGCCTTGCGGGCGCTTCTGGATGAAGATGATGATGAAAACGAGCACCGCGATCTTCGCGAGCACCGCGCCCGCCCAGCCTTCGATGAACTTGTTGAGAATGCCCAGCCCCAGCGCCGCATACACGGTGCCCGCGAGCTGGCCGACGCCGCCCATCACGACCACCATGAAGCTGTCGACGATGTAGCTCTGGCCCAGGTCGGGGCCGACGTTGCCGATCTGGCTGAGCGCGCAGCCCGCCAGGCCCGCGATGCCCGAGCCGAGCGCGAAGGCGTAGGTGTCGATGCGCGCGGTGTTCACGCCCATGCACGAGGCGATCGGGCGGTTCTGCGTGACGCCGCGCACGAAGAGGCCCAGGCGCGTCTTGCCGATGAGCCAGCCCATCGCAAGCAACACCAGCGCCGCAAAGATGACGATGCAGATGCGGTTCCATGGCAGCGTGACGTTGCTCAACATCGTGAAGCCGCCGCTCATCCAGCCGGGGTTTTCGACGCCGACGTTCTGCGCGCCGAAGAGCGAACGCACGAGCTGCTGCAGCATCAGGCTGATGCCCCAGGTGGCCAGCAGCGTCTCGAGCGGCCGGCCGTAGAGGAAGCGAATCACACCACGTTCGAGCACCGCGCCCACGAGCGCCGAGGCGAGGAACGACACGGGAATCGCAGCGACCAGGTACCAGCCGAACGCCGCCTCGGGCATGTACTTCTGGAAGATGCCCTGCATCACGTAGGTGGCGTAGGCGCCGATCATCATCAGCTCGCCGTGCGCCATGTTGATGACGCCCATCAGCCCGTAGGTGATGGCCAGGCCGAGCGCGGCGAGCAGCAGCACCGAGCCCAGGCTGATGCCGCTGAACACGGCGTTGATGCGGTCGCCCCAGACCAGCGCGCCGTCGATGTTCGCGATGGAGGCGGTGATGGCCGCCTTCACATCGGCTTCGGTCTCGTCGGCCAGGCGCTGGTTGAGCAGCAGCTTGGTGTCGGGGTTCTGGTTGTTGCCCAGTTCCTTGGCCGCGGCGAGGCGCTTGGCCTTGTCCGTGCTGGTGAGCATGCTCGCGGCGCGCACGAGTTCGAGCTGCGCCTTGATCTTCGGATTCTTTTCGGCGGCCAGCGCCTTCTCGACCATCGGCACGCGCGATTCGTCGGGCTCCTTGAAGAGCGCCTGCGCGGCTTCGGCGCGCACTGCGTCGTCGGTGCTCGTGAGCTTGAGCGCGGCCTGCGCGGCATCGAGTGCGCCGCGCATGAGGTTGTTGTTGACGACGTCTTCGGCGGTGTCGGGCACCTTCAGCTCGGCGCCGGTGACAGGATCAAAACCCTTGTCGTCCTTCATCACGAAGACCTTGTCTTCGGTGTACTTCACGGCGTCGTCGGCCATGGCCTGGATGAAGGCGGAGGTCTTGTCGTCGGCAGTGAGCACGGCCTTGTTGAGCGCGGCGATGCGGGCTTCGGACTCGCCGGAGGCGATGGCCCGGGCTTCGTCGGCGGTCAGCGCGTGGGCGGCCGGCGCTGCGAGGAGCATGGCGGCGAAGGCGCAGTGAAGGGTTCGTCGAAGCATCATGAACTTGGAAGTTGGGGTTGGCCCCTTCCCCTTCCGGGGGAAGGTTGGGATGGGGGCACGCGGCGCCCGGACAAGCGCAGTGCTCGAATCGACCGCCGTCAGCCCCCACCCCTGCCCTCCCCCAGAGGGGGAGGGAGAAACTCGCTTACATCGACTTGCCAGCCGGGTAATCCGGCTTCTTGTCATTGCCTTCGATGAATGGGCTCCACGGCTTGGCCTTCACCGGACCCGGCGTCTTCCACACCACGCCGAACTGGCCATCGGCCTTGATCTCGCCGATGAACACGCTCTTGTGCAGGTGATGGTTCTTCTCGTCCATCTTCGAGACGATGCCCGACGGGGCCGTGAAGGTCTGGCCGGCCATCGCCGCGATCACCTTGTCGGTGTCGGTCGACTTGGCCTTCTCCACTGCTTGCTTCCACATGTGGATGCCGATCCAGGTGGCTTCCATCGGATCGTTGGTGAGTGGCTTGTCCTTGTGGCCGGCGATGTTCTTGGCCTTGGCGTAGTCGCCCCATTGCTTGATGAACGCCGTGTTGGTCGGGTTCTTGATCGACATGAAGTAGTTCCATGCCGCCAGGTGGCCCACGAGCGGCTTGGTGTCCACGCCGCGCAGTTCTTCTTCGCCCACCGAGAAGGCGACGACCGGCACGTCCTTGGCCTTCAGGCCGGCGTTGCCCAGCTCCTTGTAGAAGGGGACGTTGGAGTCGCCGTTGATGGTCGAGACCACCGCGGTCTTGCCGCCGGCCGAGAACTTCTTGATGTCGGCAACGATGGTCTGGTAATCGCTGTGGCCGAAGGGCGTGTACTTCTCGTCGATGTCGGTGTCCTTCACGCCCTTGCTCTTGAGGTAGGCGCGCAGGATCTTGTTGGTGGTGCGGGGGTAGACGTAGTCGGTGCCCAGCAGCACCCAGCGCTTGGCGCCGCCGCCTTCCTTGCTCATGAGGTAATCGACGGCCGGAATGGCTTGCTGGTTGGGCGCGGCGCCCGTGTAGAACACATTCTTCGAGAGCTCTTCGCCTTCGTACTGCACGGGGTAGAACAAGAGGCCGTTCATTTCCTCGACCACCGGCAGCACCGACTTGCGCGACACCGAGGTCCAGCAGCCGAAGATCACCGAGACCTTGTCCTGGCCGAGCAGCTGCTTGGTCTTTTCGGCGAACAGCGGCCAGTTGGAGGCCGGGTCGACGATCACGGGCTCGAGCTGCTTGCCCAGCACGCCGCCCTTCTTGTTGATGTCTTCGATGGCCATCAGCACCGTGTCTTTCAACACGGTTTCCGAGATGGCCATCGTGCCCGACAGCGAGTGCAGCACGCCGACCTTGATGGTGTCGGCGGCAAATGCGGGCGCAGCACCAATGCTGGCCAGCGCGACGGCGGCGGTGAGCGCCTGAAGGGTGAAACGACGTTGCATGTGGACTCCTGCTCCGGGTTGATTGAACCGTTCGACAGCGCAGGGCTGGCGATGGAGGGAGTCTGCGGAACGCACCATCAAGGGGAAATACGCCGGGTGGCGTACACGGAGGTACTCAGGCGGGTGGCAGCACCGGGTACTTCACGGCGTTGGCGAGCATCTTGTGCTTCGCCGCCTCGACCGGGTCGATGCCGAGCCTGTCGGCCAGCTGCAGCAGGTAGAGCAGGACGTCCGCGATCTCGGTGCCGATCTCGGCGCGCTTGTCAGCGGGCAGCGCCCGGCTCTGTGCTTCGGTGAGCCACTGGAAGTGCTCGAGCAGCTCGGCGGCCTCGACCGACAGGGCCGATGCGAGGTTCTTGGGGGAGTGAAATTGCTCCCAGTCTCGGGCCTGTGCGAAGTCGCGCAAGGCCTGGGTCAGCGATTGCAGGTCATCGGCCATGACAGTCCTGTAGAGATTGAAAAACCCAATTTGGGCATTAAGATACCCAAAATGGGTAAATTGAAATCACCAGCACCGGTTGTCGAGAAGTCCGCCAGCCTGGCGGACGCCCTGTTCACGACCACGCAGCAGCGCGTGCTGGGTTGCCTCTTCGGCCAGCCCGACCGGAGTTTCTTTTCCAGTGAATTGATCAAGCTTACCGGCGCGGGCTCGGGCGCGGTGCAGCGTGAACTCCAGCAGCTGACCGACAGCGGGCTGCTCACGACGTCGCGTGTCGGCAACCAGAAGCACTACCACGCCAACGCAGACGCGCCGATCTTCGAAGAGCTGTGCGGCATCGTGCGCAAGACCTTCGGGCTCGCGGGCCCGCTGCGCGATGCCTTGCAGCCTGTGGCCGACAAGATCGACGCGGCCTTCGTCTTCGGCTCGGTGGCCAAGAAGAGCGACACCGCTTCCAGCGACATCGACCTGCTGCTGATCAGTGACGAACTTGCGTATTCCGATCTCTTTCTCGCACTCGACGCGGTCTCGGCGCGCCTCGGCCGTACAGTGAATCCCACCCTGTTCACGAGGAAAGAACTGATGCGAAAGCTCAAGGACGGCGAATCTTTCGTCACGCGCGTCATCGCACAGCCCAAGCTCTGGGTGATCGGCGACGCGCATGCCCTCCCCGCTTGACAATCTGTGCGGCCCGTCAAAGCCGCTGACGGCCGAAGCACCCGATGCACGCGAGTTCGCGGGCTTGCTTCGCTCCGGACTGGCGCGCCTGGCCGACGCGCAGGTCGCCCAGCTCTCGCTGGAAAGCCGCTTCGATCTGGCCTACAACGCGGCGCATGCCTTGTGTCTCGCGGCGCTGCGATGGCATGGCTACCGATCGGGCAACCGCTTCATCGTCTTCCAGGTGCTGCCACACACCCTGTCGCTGGGGCCGGAAGTCTGGCGCGTGCTGGCCAAGGGGCACGAGATTCGCAACCTCGGTGAATACGAAGGCGACATGAACATCGATGAGCGCATCGTGCGCGACCTCATCGCCGCCTCTCAGCGCGTGGCCTCGGCGCTGTCCGGGTTGCCTCCTCCTGCCACCTCCTAGCGCTGCCGCACACCGCGCGCCTGGCGTGTCCGTCAAGGCGCCAGCCGCTTACCGCACGCGCTTGAACTGCGCGGCCGCAAAGGCCCACGCCATGCGCGTCGCATCGGGCCCGATCGGATCGCTGAACAACAGCCCCCGCGCCCCGCCGCTCCACGAATGCCCGAGCCCCGCGATCTCGCACAGCGTGACGACGGTGCGGCCCTGGCGCTTGAAGTCGGTCACGCGCATGGCGCGGCGCTGGCCGCGCTGCAGGTCGCGCGCCACGCCGGCGTGCGCGCCCACGGCGGCGGCCCAGACGGCCGCGCTGCTCACGGCATTGCTGGGCGCGACGACCGCATCGGCGTCGCCGTGCAGCACCAGCATCGGCGGCAGCGTCGTGAAGACGGCGGCCGCGCCCATGGCCTTGCCGACCGCGGTGACGGGCATCGGCGGCACGTGCTGGCCGCGCATGGCGCCGAGCGCGGTGGCCGACGACCTGGCGGCGCCGGGCGCGACGCCCGAGTGCATGACCACGGCGCGAAAGCGGTTCGCATAGCGCGTGGCCAGCAGCGCCGCCATGCTCGCGCCGGCCGACAGGCCGACCACGGCCACGCGGTCGCGGTCCACGGGGTACAGCATGCAGGCCTGGTCGACGGCGGCCATCAGCGTGGCGGCCTCGGCATCGGCCTTGCCGGAGCGGCGCTCGTACCAGTTCCAGCAGCCTTGCGGATGGGCGATGCGGTCTTGCTCGGGATAGAGGACGAAAAAACGCTGGCGCACCGCGAGTGCGTTCATGCGCGTGCTGGCCGCGAAGTCGCGCCCGGTCTGGCCGCAGCCGTGCAGCATGACCATGAGCGGGAGTTTCTCGCCGGGTTGCAGCGCCAGGTCGGCCGGGCGGAACAAGTGATAACCGCGCGCGCCACCCGCGCCCATCGCCATGCCGCTGAGCCAGTCGCCCTTGCCGGGCGGCGGCTTGAGCCGCTTGGCGGTCGCGCGTTGCACCTGGCCGGCCACGCGCTTGCCGTTGCTCAGCGTGAGCTTGGTGAGCGCCTTCAGGTTGCGCTCGTAAGCGCGGGCGAAGAAGGAAGCGGTGGAGCGACGGGCCATGGCGCAGTGTGCAGGCAAAAGCGCCGGGCGGCCAAACGGCCGCGGACCCCTCAGTAGATCTCCGGGACGATCATGTTCGCAGGCACAGGCTGACGCAGGTAGTCGTCGTGCCGCTCGCGCGCAGGCAACTCGACCGGCGCATGCGCCACTTCCTGGTAGGGCAGCTGGCCCAGCAGATGGCTGATGCAGTTCAGGCGCGCCTTTTTCTTGTCGACGGCCTGCACCACCCACCACGGCGCCTCGGGGATGTGGGTGCGCTCCAGCATGATCTCTTTCGCCTTGGTGTATTCCTCCCAGCGGCGGCGGCTTTCGAGGTCCATGGGGCTGAGCTTCCACTGCTTGAGCGGGTCGTGGATGCGGCCCAGGAAGCGCATGTGCTGCTCGTCGTCGGTGATGGAGAACCAGTACTTGATGACCTTGATGCCCGAGCGCACGAGCATCTTCTCGAACTCGGGCACGGTGCGGAAGAACTCCTCGTACTCGTCGTCGCTGCAGAAGCCCATCACGCGCTCGACGCCGGCGCGGTTGTACCAGCTGCGGTCGAACAGCACCATCTCGCCGGCGGCCGGCAGGTGCGCCACGTAGCGCTGGAAGTACCACTGCGTGCGTTCGCGGTCGTTGGGTGCGGGCAGCGCGGCCACGCGCGCCACGCGCGGGTTCAGGCGCTGGGTGATGCGCTTGATGACACCGCCCTTGCCCGCCGCGTCGCGGCCTTCGAAAAGAATGACCACCTTCTGCTTGCTGTGCTGCACCCAGTCCTGCAGCTTGACCAGTTCGCCCTGCAGGCGGAACAGCTCCTTGAAATAGGCCTGGCGCGCCGCCTTGTCGGACACGGAAGACGCGGCCGAGGCGGGGTCGAGCCCGTCGAGGTTGCGGTCTTCGATCTCCAGTTCGAGCTCTTCGTCGTAGCTGTCGATCAGGTCGCGGGCGATGCGTTGCATCAGGTCTTCGTGGTCGGGAACGGCGCTCGTCAGCATGATGAAAAGGGGCAAGAGTGGCGGGTAGACAAAAAGCATGCTGCACCCGCCGCATGACGGCGGCGTGACGGTTTTGCGGCTGATTTCTGTCAGCCGACACGCCGTTGTCACATGGCGCGAACACCATCCGGAGCACGCTGGCAGCCCGCCGACCGGGGGGCGCCTGTTGTTCCCACGTCTTTTCTGACCACGCACCTTGTCGGTATTTCATGACCTCGCCGCGCAGTCCTATGGCGGTGACGAAGCCGGGCTGATCTGCGGCTATCTGTTCGACGCCGCGGCGCCGGAGCCCGCGCGGGCGATCGATTCGGCGCAGGCCGCCGCCTGGCTGGCCGACGCGGACCGCGTCGCGGACAGCGGCGCCTACGTGTGGCTGCACTTCAACCTGAGCCATGCCCATGCGGAGCGTTGGCTGACGCGGCACGCGGCCCTGTCGGACACCTTCTACGAGACGCTGCACGAAGGCCTGCCGTCCACGCGCATCGAGCGTGCCGACGACTCGCTGATCGCGGTCATCAACGACGTGCACTTCGAATTCAGCTTCGAGCCCTCGGACATTTCCACGCTGTGGATCAGCGTCGGCCCGCGCCTGGTGGTCACGGCGCGCACCAAGCCGCTGCGCTCGGTCGACGCGCTGCGCACGGCCGTGAAGGCGGGCGAGGCGCCGCGCTCGAGCACCGAGCTGCTCGAGCACCTGCTGCGCGCGCAGGCCGACGTGCTGGTGAAGATCGTGCGCGGCGTGACCTCGCGCATCGACCGCATCGAGGACGAGCTGCTGGCCGGCCGTTTGGACCACAAGCGCGCGCGCCTGGGCGTGCTGCGCCGGCTGCTGGTGCGGCTGCAGCGGCTGCTGGCGCCCGAGCCGGCCGCGCTGTTCCGCCTGCTGCAGGGCCCGCCGGCGTGGATGGCCGAGGCCGACGCACAGGAGCTGCGCGGCTCGACCGAGGAGTTCTCGGTGGTGCTGCGCGACATGCAGGCGCTGCAGGAACGCATCAAGCTGCTGCAGGAAGAAATAGCGGCCAACGTCAACGAGGACAACAACCGCAGCCTGTTCGTGCTGACGGTGGTCACGGTGCTGGCGCTGCCGATCAACATCCTGGCCGGCCTGTTCGGCATGAACGTGGGCGGCATTCCGCTGGCGGAGCACAGGCACGGGTTCTGGATCGTGGTGGCGATCGTGGCCACCTTCACCGCGGTGGCCGCATGGACGGCATTCCGCAAGAAGCGCTGAGGCGCATGCACCGGCGCATTAATGCTATTTATTTAGTAGCATCTTCCATAGCATCCATGCGCCCGCGTCAATATTCCAGACCCCCTAGAATGGCGGGGTGTCCTCCATTCTCAATGCCGATCTTCACTGCCACTCCGTGGTCTCCGACGGCACATTGACGCCCGAAGAACTGGCCGCACGCGCCGCCGCCAACGGGGTCGAGCTCTGGGCCCTCACCGATCACGACGAGGTCGGCGGCCAGCACCGCGCTGCCGCCGCGGCCCGCGCGAACGGCATGCGCTACCTCACCGGCACCGAGATCTCGGTGACCTTCGCGAACGAAACCGTGCACATCGTCGGCCTGGGCTTCGACCCCGACGATGCCGCCATGTCGCAGGGCCTGTACGACACGCGCGGTGGCCGCGGCAAGCGCGCGCAGGAAATGTCCGAGGGGCTGGCCAAGGTCGGCATCCATGGCGCCTACGAAGGCGCGCTCAAGTTCGTCGGCAACCCCGAACTGATTTCGCGCACGCACTTCGCGCGCTTCCTGGTCGAGCAGGGCCATTGCCGCGACACGCCCGAGGTGTTTCGCAAGTTCCTCACCGAAGGCAAGCCGGGCTACGTGCCGCACCGCTGGGCCTCGCTGAAAGACGCCGTGCACTGGATCACCGCCGCCAAGGGCATGGCCGTGATCGCGCACCCGGGCCGCTACAAGTTCACGGCCAACGAGGAGTACGCGCTGTTCCTCGAGTTCAAGGCGCATGGCGGCCAGGCGATCGAGGTCGTCACGGGCAGCCACACGACGGCCGAATACGTCGAGTACGCCGACAAGGCGCTCGAGTTCGATTTCGCCGCCTCGCGCGGCAGCGATTTCCACAGCCCCGACGAGAGCCACTGCGATCTCGGCAAGCTGCCACCGTTGCCCGGCGCCCTCACGCCGGTGTGGGAACTGCTCGGCCACCGCATCCAGCAGTGAGCCAGAGCCCCGGGCCCGGCACCGACAACGCGGCCAGCGCCGCGCTGGCCCAGGCACGCGCCGCGGCGCAAATCAGCCGCCGCACCGAATCCGAACGCATCCTCGCGGGCATCGGGCTGGTGATGCTGGCCGTGGCCTGCTTCGCCACGCTCGACACCGCCACCAAGTACTCGACGCTCGCCGTGCCCGTGCTCATGGGCGTGTGGTTCCGCTACGCCTTCCAGGCTGTGGCCACCACGCTGGTGCTGCTGCCGCTGCGCGGCACGGCCCTGCTGCGCACGCAGCACCCGCGCTACCAGGCACTGCGCGGGGCGCTGCTGCTGGGCTCGAGCCTCTTTGCCTTTTTGAGCCTGCGCTACATGCCGTTGGCCGAGTTCACGTCGATCGTGCTGATCGCGCCGCTGGTCATCACGCTGCTGGCGGCCACCACGCTCAAGGAGCAGGTGTCGCCGCTGCGCTGGACGCTGGTGGCGGGTGGCTTCCTCGGCACGCTGGTCATCCTGCGCCCGGGCGGCGGCAGCTTCAGCTGGGCCGTGTTGCTGCCGCTGGGGCTGGTGCTGACCAACGCCTGGTTCCAGGTGCTTACCAGCAAGCTCGCACAGACCGAGAACCCGCTGACGATGCACTTCTACACGGGCTGGGTCGGCACGCTGCTCGCCTCGGTGGCCGTGCCTTTCGCCTGGACCGCCCTGCCCTCGTGGGAATGGTGGGCGCTGCTGTGCCTCATGGGTTTCATGGGCACGGTGGGACACTTCATGCTGATCCTGGCCTACCAACGCGCGCCGGCCTCCACCCTCACGCCGTACCTGTACGCGCAGATCGCCTTTGCGATGCTGGGCGGCTGGCTCATTTTTTCCCACGTGCCCGACCGCTTCTCGCTGATCGGCATGGCGATGATCGCCGTGTGCGGCGCCGCCGGCGCGTGGCTCACCGTGCGCGAGCGGCGTGTGCCGATCGAACCCGCGGAATCCTGATCAGGAGCAATTCACCATGGCCCAGTACTTCGAAGTCCACCCCGAGAACCCCCAGCAGCGCCTGCTGAAGCAGGCCGTGGCGCTGCTCGCGCGCGGTGAGATCGTGGCCGTGCCCACCGACTCCAGCTACGCGCTGGCCTGCCACCTGGACGACAAGGACGCGGTCGACCAGCTGCGCCGCATCCGCCAGGTCGACGAGAAACACCACCTCACGCTGCTGTGCCGCGACCTGAGCGAGCTGGCCAACTACGCGCGCGTCGACAACAAGCAGTACCGCCTGCTGAAGGCCGCCACGCCCGGGCCCTACACCTTCCTGCTCGAAGCCACCAAGGAAGTGCCGCGCCGCGTGAGCCATCCGCAGCGCAAGACCATCGGCCTGCGCGTGCCCGACCACAAGGTGCTGCTGGAGCTGCTGTCGCTGCACGGCGCGCCGCTCTTGGCCACCACCCTCATCGCGCCCGGCGAGACCGACGCGCTGAACGACGCGCAGGAAATCCGCGACCGCTTCGAAAAGCAGATCGGCGCCGTCATCGACGCCGGCGCCTGCCCTTCGCAGCCGACCACCGTGGTCGACCTCACGCCCATGGGCACGGGCGACGACCCGGTCGTGGTGCGCCAGGGCCGGGGTGCACTCGCGGTGCTTGGCCTCTGACAAACGGCTCGGCCGCCCCATTCCTCTCTGACACAATCACGCAGTGGATATTTCCAATCTGATACAGACGGTCCTGATTTACGCACTGCCGGTGATCTTCGCGATCACCGTGCACGAAGCGGCGCACGGCTACGTGGCACGCCACTTCGGGGACAACACCGCGGCCATGATGGGCCGCGTGACGCTCAACCCGCTGAAGCACATCGACCCCATCGGGACCATCCTGATGCCGCTGATGCTGTACTTCGCGACCTCAGGCGCCTTCCTGTTCGGCTACGCCAAGCCGGTGCCGGTCAACTTCAACCGCCTGCGCCATCCCAAGCGCGACATGATCTGGGTCGCGCTCGCGGGCCCCGCGTCCAATTTCATCCAGGCCATCCTGTGGGCCGTGCTGCTGATCGTGATCGTCGCGGCCGGCGTCAATGAAACCTTTTTCATCAAGATGTGCCAGGGCGGCGTGCTGGTCAACCTCGTGATGTGGGCCTTCAACCTGTTTCCGCTGCCCCCGCTCGACGGCGGCCGCGTGCTGGCCGGCCTGCTGCCCAGCGGCCCGGCGCAAAACTTCCTGGCGCGCATCGAGCCCTACGGTTTCTTCATCGTGATGGCGCTGGTGATTGCCGGCATCGTCAGCACCTACTGGCTGCGCCCGCTGATGGATGCCGGCTACTTCGTGGTCAACCTGCTCATCACGCCGCTCAAGGCAATGCTGCTCTAAGTTTCTCCTTCCGTCACATGGCTTCGTCTTCTCCCGCTCCCCTGCGCGTCCTGACCGGCATCACGCCGTCGGGCACGCCGCACCTCGGCAACTACGTCGGCTCGATCCGCCATTCGGTGCGCCAGAGCGTCGCGACCGGCGTCGAGAGCTACTTCTTCCTGGCCGACTACCACGCACTCATCAAGGTGCAGGAGCCCGCGCTCATCCAGCGCTCCACGCTCGAAATTGCGGCCAGCTGGCTGGCCTGCGGCCTCGACCCCGAACGCGTCACGTTTTATCGCCAGTCGGACATCGCCGAGATCACCGAGCTCACCTGGTTCCTGACCTGCGTCACCGGCAAGGGCGTGCTCAATCGCGCCCATGCCTACAAGGCCCAGCTCGACAAGAACATCGCCAAGGGCGAAGAGCCCGATGCCGACGTGACGGCCGGCCTGTTCATGTACCCCGTGCTCATGGGCGCCGACATCCTGATGTTCAACGCCCACAAGGTGCCCGTGGGCCGCGACCAGGTGCAGCACATCGAGATGGCGCGCGATATGGCGCAGCGCTTCAACCACCAGTACGGCGAGCACTTCACGCTGCCCGACGCCGAGATCGACGATGCGGTCGCCACCTTGCCCGGCCTGGACGGCCGCAAGATGAGCAAGAGCTACAACAACACGATCCCGCTGTTCGCGCCGCGCGCGCAGCTGCAAAAGCAGATCGCCAGCATCGTCACCGACTCGCGCGCGCCCGGCGAGCCCAAGGACACCGAGGGCTCGGCCCTGTTCCAGATCTACCAGGCCTTCGCCAGCGCCGAGGAAACCGAAGCCCTGCGCAAGGCGTACGCCGACGGCATCGCCTGGGGCGACGCCAAGCAGGTGCTGTTCGAGCGCATCGACCGCGAAGTGGCACCGCTGCGCGCGCGCTACGAGGCGCTCATGAACGACCCCGCCGAAATCGAACGCATCCTGCTGTTGGGTGCCGAGAAGGCGCGCAAGCTGTCGCGCCCCTTCATGACCTCGCTGCGCCACGCGGTCGGCCTGCGCAACCTCGCGGCGGGCCGCGACGGTGGCAACGCCAAGGCCGCGAAGGTGGCAAAGCCCAGCTTCAAGCAATATCGCGAGAAGGCCGACGGCCTTTTCTATTTCAAGCTGCTCGATGCGCGCGGCGAAACCCTTTTGCAAAGCCGTGGATTCGCGTCGCCGCAGGAAGCGGGCCGTACCATCGCCGACTTGCAGGCGCAACGCGGCGCGGCGCTCACGGCACTGGCCGCGCAGCTCGAACCGGTCGACGCGCAACAGGCTCACGCCGCCACCGAGGCGCTGGAGGCACTGGCGGAGGCAACGTCCACCACCCAGGGACATTGATCCGGCAACAACCCGCGGGCCATCCACCGGCGGGTGTGACAAGAGAGAAGACGGTGCGATCACAAAGGAAGAAAACATGAGCATTTATGTCATCGACGACCACCCCCTGATGCGCGACGCGATCGTGATGGTCCTGCGTCGCCTGCGCCCCGCCGAGAACATCGTCGAGCTCGAGCGGCTCGACAAGCTCGCCAGTTCGGTCCAGCAGCGTGGCGCGCCCACCCTTTTCTGCCTGGACCTGAAGCTGCCGGACACCAACGGGGTCTCGGGCGTGATCGCGGTCAAGCAGGTCTATCCGAACGTGCCGATCGCCGTGTATTCGGCGGCCCCGGCTGCCGACATGGAAGACGCCTGCATCGAGGCCGGCGCTGATACCTACATCGAGAAGTCGGCCAGCTCCAACGAGCTGGCAGCCGCCCTGCGCGGTCTGCTGATGGCCGGGTCGGAAGACGACACCGAAGAGATGCCGGCCGCCAACAGCGGCAAGCTCTCCAAGCGCCAGACCCAGCTGATCGCCATGCTCGACAAAGGCATGAGCAACCGCGACATCGCGACCGACCTGGAGATCAGCGAACACACGGTGAAGGTGCACCTGTGGCGCCTGTTCCGCCGCCTGGGCGTGAAGAGCCGTACGCAGGCGCTGCACTACGCACGCACCAACGGGCTGCTGTCGGGCTGAGCCCGCGAAGCTGCTGGCTTGATCAGGAACCGCGCCTCGTGCGCGGTTTTTTCATGGGCGGTGCAACAACAACCGATCAGCCGCCCGACGCACTCACCCGCGCCTGCGCCACCGCCTCGTCGGCATCGTGCAGCGCCACGCGGAACACGCTGCCGCTGCCCAGGCGCGAGCGCACGCTGACCGGGTGGCCCAGCACGTGCGACAGCCGTGCGACGATGGCCAGGCCCAGGCCGAAGCCGTCGGAGGTGCCGGCGTGGTCGGCCACCTTGTAGAACTCGAGGAACACGTCGCGCAGGTGCTCGGGCGCGATGCCGATGCCGGTGTCCCACACCTCCACGCGCATGCCCTCGCGGGTCTGGCGCGCGGCCAGCAGCACGCCGCCTTCGGTCGTGTACTTGATGGCGTTGGCGAGCAGGTTGCCGATCATGCGGCGCACGCGGATCGGGTCGGTGAGGAACGAGCCTTCGGTCACATGCACCCGGAAGTCCAGGCCCCGGCTCTCGGCCACGGGGCGGTACTGCAGCTCGAGGTCGTGCAGCAGCTCGGCCACGTCGACGCGCTCGATGTGCAGCCGCACCTGGCCCGCGTCGATGCGCGCGAGGTCGAACATGGAGTCGAACAGCGCGTTCACCGCGTGGGTCGCGCGCACGATCTTCGGGGCGAGCTCGAGCACCAGCTCGGGCTCGTTGCGCAGCCAGTCGGCGTACAGCGACAGCGCCAGTACGGGCTGGCGCATGTCGTGCGCGGCGCTGGCCAGGAAGCGGTTCTTCATGGCCACGGCCGACACCGCCGCCTGCCGCTGCTGCGTGAGCGACTTGATCAGGATGTGGTTGTGGAACAGCAGCTCCAGGCTGTTGCGCGCCGTCTCATGGATGTTGCGGCCGGCGCGCAACAGCAGGAACCAGTGCAGCGCCGGCAGCAGCGGCATCAGGTAGCCGTACTGGAAATGCGGGTGCTGCATGGTGACGGCCACGAGGCGCACCAGCACCGCGCCGAGCATGGTGATGAACAGTGTGTTGACGTAGCGCTTGAGCAGCGGCGGGTGCAGCGCCAGCCCGTTGAGCGGGAAGGTGCCCACGCCGGCCACGATGAGCCAGCTCATGAACTGGTTGACCTGCGGCGTGCGCTCGAAGAACAGCAGCACCGAACAACCCCAGACCACCGCACTGGTGCTCCACACGAAGCCGTAGCGGTCGGTGAACTGCTGCTGCGCGACCGCGCTGCGCCCGGCATAGCGCACGGCATACACGCGCGCGCCCCAGGCCCGGCAGGTGGTGGCGATGATGCCGGCGGCCAGCCAGGTCAGCAGCTCCCAGCGGGGCACGTGGCCCCAGCCCAGGCCGACCATGGCGGGCATGAGCGCCGCCGAAACGATATAGGAGCCGCGCGCCGAGCGCATCAGGCTGCGGATGAGTTCCCCGCGCACCCACGACTCGGCCTCGTCGGCCGACGCCGGAGCGGGTGTCACGCTTGCGATCGACGCATTCGCCATGGATGCATGACCGCGGTTGATGCGGCCAAACCAGAGAAAGATGGAGACAGACGCCTGCGCAGGCGCCAGAAGTTCGCGATCTTAACGGTCTGTCGCCCACGGTTTCGGGAAGTAACCGCAGAAAATCCGCCCTCCCCGCACGCCGGCCTGCCGCGACGCCCCGTTTACCATGCGGGCTGCCGACACACACCGCACGCCATGCTGAACAACATCACCCCTTTCCTCGTCCACTGGGCCATCACCGGCATCTCGCTGTGGGTCGCCAGCCACCTCTTCAAGGGGCTCAAGTTCGACAGCACCGCGGCGCTGATCGTGTCGGCGCTGCTGCTCGGCCTGGCCAACGCGGTCGTCAAGCCGCTGCTGATCTTCCTCACACTGCCGCTGACGCTGCTGACCTTCGGCCTGTTCCTGCTGGTCATCAACGCGCTGATGGTCATGCTCGTGGCGGCGCTGGTGAAGGGCTTCAAGGTGTCGGGCTTCTGGACCGCCCTCTTCGCGAGCATCTTCATCTCGCTGCTGAGCATCCTCATCGGCTCGTTCGTGACGGGCGGCGATCCGGCCGAGCAGATCCAGATGCCGCAGGGCGGCAACTGGCTCTGAGCGGCCAACGGAAGCAGCGCGCTCAGCGCTGCGCGCCCGCCATGTAGTCCACCGTCAGCTGCGACAGCGTGCGCACGCCGATCAGCAGGCTGGCTTCATCGACGAAGAAGCGCGGCGAGTGGTTGGGCTCGGCTTTGGCTGCGTCGCGACCGGGCGGCGTGGCGCCGATCATCACGAACAGGCCCGGCGCCTTCTGCGCGAAGAACGAGAAGTCTTCGCCGCCCGTGCCCTTCGGAATCACCACCGGCTTGGCGCCCGGCACGCGCTGCAGGCTGGGCACCATCTGCGCGGTCAGGGTGGCGTCGTTCACGGTCGGGGCGTAGCCGTCGGCCTCGAAGCGGACCTCCGCCGTGCCGCCGCCGCTTTGCGCGATGTGCGAGGCGGTCTCGCCCATGCGCTTCATGATGAACTGGCGCATCTCGTCGTCGTAGGTGCGCAGCGTGCCGCTCATCTCGACCGCGTCGGGAATGATGTTGTAGCGCGTGCCCGCGTTGAAGGTGCCCACGCTGAGCACCGACGGCTCCTTGGTCACGTTGACCTGGCGGCTCGCGATGGTCTGGAAGCCCAGCACGATCTGCGAGCCCAGCACGATCGGGTCGACCCCGCTCCAGGGTTGCGAGCCGTGCGTCTGGCGGCCCTTCACGCTCACCTTGAAGGTGTCCGAACTCGCGGTGATGGGGCCGGGCTTGTAGCCGATCTGCCCGGTGTTCAGCGCCGAGACCAGGTGCAGGCCGAACACCGCGTCGGGCGTGGGCGCGTCGAAGGCGCCTTCGGCCAGCATGCGGCGCGCACCGCCGATCTCGGCGTTGGGCAGTTTTTCTTCGGCCGGCTGGAAGATCAGCTTCACGGTGCCCGGCAGCTGCGCCTTCATCGAGGCCAGCACCTCGGCCACGCCCATGAGGATCGCCACGTGGCCGTCGTGTCCGCAGGCGTGCATGACGTCGACGGTGGCGAAGCCCCACTGCGCGCGGGCCTTGGAGGCGAAGGGCACGTCGACCTGCTCCTTCACGGGAAGCGCGTCCATGTCGGCGCGCAGCGCCACCACCGGGCCGGGCCTGGCGCCGCGCAACGTGGCGACCACGCCGGTCACGGCCACGCCTTCGCGCACCTCGTAGCCCAGCGCCTTCAGGTGGGCCGCGACCAGCGCGGCGGTGCGCTTTTCCTGGTTGCCGAGTTCGGGGTGCTGGTGGATGTCGCGGCGCCAGTCGATCACCTTCTGCTCGATGGCCTTGGAACGCTCGGCGATCAGCGGGTACAGCGGCACGGCGGCGGCCGGCGCGGGCGATGCCGCAGCGGCAGGCGCCTCCTGCGCCGAGGCGCACAGGGACGAGACGGCAAGAACGATGGGCAGGCACAGGCGTGCGGCCGGACGGAATCGGTGGGACATGGTGAGGTGTTGTCTGAAGAAGAAGGGAAGGACCCGCCGGGCGGGGGCCCTTCGTCCGCACGGCCCCGTCGGGCCGGCAGCCGATGCGCCCTTGTCTGCCGCCCGACCCCATGAGCGTAGGAAGGCCACCGATTGGCGTCCAATCGCTTTTGCATCGCTTGATAATGATTGCCTATCGATGGCCCCCGACACGCCCACACCCTCCTCCGTGCTGCACGAGCGGCTGCTCGCGCGGCTGCGGCTGCGTCACCTGAAGCTGATCGACGCGCTGGCCGCGCACTCGCACCTGCGCCGCGCGGCCGACGCGATCCACATCAGCCAGCCGGCGGCCACGCAGATGCTGCAGGAGGTCGAGAGCCTGATCGACACGCCGCTGTTCGAGCGCCACGCGCGCGGCATGCGCATCACCGAGGCCGGGCGCCTGCTGGCGCTGCATGCGCGCATGGTGATCGACGCGATGCAGGTCGCCAGTGACGGCCTCGCGGCGCTGGCCGCGCAAGAGACCCGCGCGCTGCGCATCGGTGCCATCGAGGCGGCCATCGCCAGCGTGCTGCAGCCCGCGCTCAACGGGCTGCATGCGAAGCACCCCAAGCTGCGCCTGTTCATCGAGGAAGGCAACATCGAACGTCTCACGATCGGCCTGCGCGCGGGCGCTTTCGACGCCGTGCTGCTGCGCCAGCCGGCGCGCGTGCCCGACGCCCACCGCTTCGTGCCGCTGCGCAGCGACTCGGTGGTGGTCATCGCCGGCATCAATCACCCGGCGGCGCAACGCAAGCGACTGCGGCTGCGCGACCTCGCCGACTCGCGCTGGGTGCTGCCGCCGTCGCACTTCGCGGTGCGTCAGGTGATGGAGGCCGCCTGGGCTGCCGAGCAGATCGTGCCGCGCCCGCACGCCATCCAGGTGCTCACGCCGCAGCTGGTGCGCGCCCTGCTCTCGCAGCCCGACGTGGTGGTGCCGGTGCCGCGCACCGTGCTCGACCAGCTCGACCGCTCGGCCGTGGTCGAGCTGCCGCTGCGCATGAACGCGCCCATCGCGCCGCTGGGCATCCTGTATCGCGCCGACCACGCGGTCGGGCCGCTGGTGCTGCTGGTCGATTTCCTGGTCGCGCAGGCGAAAAAGAAGCCGTGACAGAAGCCCAGACGGCCACGGGCATCGCCCTGCTTCACACCTGCTTAACCGGGCGATAGCACACTCGACCCCACCCGCCGGCCCTTCCCGGGCATGGCACGGTTTCCGCTCTGTAAAGTTCGCCGCCCCCGCGCCGCGGCATTGAACTCGACGGCGCGTGCCCGCTCCATCTTTGGCTTTCGTTACTTCTGCTTGCCCATGCCCGCCCACTTTGCCTTCCGTTCCGCCCCGCTCCTCACGGCCCTGTGCATCGCCGCCGCCCTCGTGGGGTGCTCGCGCACCAACGTGGAGTCTCCCGGCACGGCCAAGGCGCCCCCTGAAAAAGAAGTCGGCATCGTCACGCTCAAGTCCGAGGTGCTGGCCCTGAGCACCGAACTGCCCGGGCGCACCGCGGCCCCGGTGATCGCCGAGATCCGCCCGCAGGTCGGCGGCATCCTCAAGGAAAGGCTCTTCACCGAAGGCTCGCAGGTCAAGGCCGGCCAGGTGCTCTACCAGCTCGACCCGGCCTCGCTGCAGGCGGCGCATGCCAGCGCGCAGGCCAGCGTGCGCAAGGCCGAGTCGGCCCTGGCCACGGCCCGCACCGTGGCCAAGCGCAATGCCGAGCTGGTGAAGATCGACGCCATCAGCCGCCAGGTGTTCGATGAAACCCGGGCCGCCGCGCAGCAGGCCGAAGCCGACCTCGGCGTGGCGCGCGCCGCCGAACAGACCGCGCGCATCCAGCTGGGCTACACGCGCATCACCTCGCCGATCACCGGCTGGGCAGAGCTCTCGACCGTGACCCCGGGCGCGCTGGTCACAGCCAACCAGGCGGCTGCCATGACCACCGTGCAGCAGCTCGACCCGATCCATGTGCACGTCACGCAGTCGAGCAGCGAGTTGCTGCGCCTGAAGCGCGAGCTCGCCAGTGGCCGGCTGCAACGCGCCAGCGAGGCCGAGGCGCGCATCCAGTTGCTGCTCGAAGACGGCAGCCCCTACCCGCACGCCGGGCGCCTCACCTTCAGCGGCGTGACGGTCGATGCCGGCACCGGCAGCGTCACGCTGCGCGCCGTGGTGCCCAACCCCGACAAGCTGCTGATGCCCGGCATGTACGTGCGCGCCGTCTTGCAAGAGGGCGTGAACGACGCCGCGCTGCTGGTGCCGCAGCAGGCCGTGACGCGCGCGCCCGACGGCAGCGCCTCCACGCTGGTGATCGATGCCGACAACAAGGTCGAGAAGCGCCCCATCCGCATCGGCCGCGCCATCGGCACGCGCTGGCAGGTGATCGACGGCCTGGTCGCGGGCGACCGCGTGCTCATGGAAGGCTCTCAGCGCGTGAAGGTGGGCGACAAGGTGCGCACGGTCGACCTGGGCGCGCGCCCCGCCGGCGCCGCCGTCGCGAGCGCCAAGCCCGACGCCGCTTCCGCCACCCTCGCACGCTGAGGCCGATCCATGGCCCAGTTCTTCATCGACCGCCCCATCTTCGCGTGGGTGCTTTCCATCGTCGTCATGCTCGCCGGCCTGATGGCCATTCGCACGCTGCCGCTCGAGCAGTACCCCGACATCGCGCCGCCGCGCGTGTCCATCGGCGCCACCTACACCGGCGCCTCGGCCAAGACGGTCGAAGACTCCGTCACCCAGGTCATCGAACAGCAGATGAAGGGGCTGGACAACCTGCTGTACATGCAGTCGACCAGCAACTCGTCGGGGCAGGCGCGGCTGTCGCTCACCTTCGACGCGGGCACCAACATCGACGTGGCCCAGATGCAGGTGCAGAACAAGCTGCAGCAGGCCATGTCGCGCCTGCCGCAGCAGGTGCAAAGCCGCGGCGTCACCGTCACCAAGGGCGGCAACGACTTCCTCATGATCGTCTCGATGTTCTCCGGCGACGGCAGTGCCTCGGCGGTGGACGTGGGCGACTTCATCAGCAGCAATCTGGTCGACGTCATCAGCCGCATCGACGGCGTGGGCGAAGTGCAGACGCTGGGCACCGGCTACGCCATGCGCCTGTGGCTCGACCCCGACAAGCTGCGCAAGTACGCGCTCATGCCCTCCGACGTGGGCAGCGCCATCACCGCGCAGAACGCGCAGGTCTCCGCCGGCCAGCTCGGCGCGCTGCCGGCCGGTGCGCAGCAGCAGCTCAACGCCACCATCACCGCGCGCAGCAAGCTGAAGACGGTCGAGGAGTTCGAGAACGTGGTGCTGCGCGCCACGCCCGACGGCGCCGTGGTGCGCCTGAGAGACGTGGCCCGCGTCGAGCTGGGCGCCGAGAACCTCACGGTGCGCTCGGTGCTGAGCGGCCGCCCCGGCGCCGGCATGGGCATCGTGCTGGCCGACGGCGCCAACGCGGTGCAGGTGGCCGAGGCCGTGAAGGCCAAGGTGGCCGAGCTGCAGCCGCTCTTTCCCAACCAGATGCAGACCTTCGTGAGCTACGACACCACGCCCTTCGTGAGCGCATCGATCGACGAGGTGGTGAAGGCGCTGGCCGAGGCCATGGTGCTGGTCGTGCTGGTGATGTACGTCTTTCTGCAGAACTTCCGCGCCACGCTGATCCCGGCCATTGCCGTGCCGGTGGTGCTGCTGGGCACCTTCGGCGTGCTCTCGATGGCCGGCTACTCGATCAACACGCTCACCATGTTCGGCATGGTGCTGGCCATCGGCCTGCTGGTGGACGACGCCATCGTGGTGGTGGAAAACGTCGAGCGCGTGATGCACGAGGAAGGCCTCTCTCCCAAGGAGGCCACGCGCAAGTCGATGGCCGAGATCACGCCCGCACTGATCGGCATCGCGCTGGTGCTGTCGGCCGTGTTCATCCCGATGGCCTTCTTCGGCGGTTCGACCGGCGTGATCTACCGCCAGTTCTCGATCACCATCGTCTCGGCCATGGCGCTGTCGGTGTTCGTGGCGCTCACGCTCACGCCGGCGCTGTGCGCCACGCTGCTGAAGCCCGTTGCCAAGGGCGGCCATGCCGCGCCGCGCAAGGGCGTGCTGGGCGCGGTCGACCGCTTCTTCGCGGGCTTCAATCGCACCTTCGACAAGGGCGCCGACCGCTACCAGGGCGTGGTCGGCGGCATCATGCGGCGCGGCAAGCGCAGCCTCGTGGTGTACCTGCTCATCGCGGCCGTGATGGCGCTGCTGTTCATGCGGCTGCCCACGTCGTTTCTGCCCGATGAAGACCAGGCCTTCCTCCAGGTGCAGGTGACGCTGCCGCCGGGCGCGTCCGATGCGCGGCTGCAGCCGGTGGTCGCGCAGATGCAGGACTACTTCACCAAGCAGCCCGAGGTGGTGAGCGTGAACGTGATCACCGGGCAGAACGGCGACCAGAGTTCGGCACGCGCCTTCGTGAAGCTGAAGGACTGGGCCGAGCGCGAAGGCGCCGGCCAGTCGGCCGCCGAACTCGCGCGGCGCGCCAACAAGGAACTCTCGACGATCCGCGACGCGCGCATCTTCGTGCTGCTGCCGCCGGCGGTGCGCGGGCTCGGCGCCAACGCGGGCTTCAACTTCCACCTGAAAGACATCAACGGCCTGGGCCACGACGCGCTCGTGAAGGCGCGCGACCAGCTCATCGACCTGCTCTCCAAGCGCCCCGAGGTGGCGAACGTGCGCAGCAACAACCTGGACGACACGCCGCAGTTCGCGGTGGACATCGACGACGCGCGCGCCGGTGCATCGAGCCTGGCCACGTCCGACATTGACAGCACCTTGTCGAGCGCCATGGGCGGCACCTACATCAACGACTTTTTGGACAACGGCCGCGTCAAGCGCGTGTACATGCAGGGCGACACGGCCTTTCGCATGCTGCCCACCGACATCGACCGCTGGAGCGTGCGCAACAGCCTGGGCCAGATGGTGCCGTTCCCGGCGTTCTCGAGCTCGCGCTGGACCTACGGCTCTCCGCAGCTGCAGCGCTACAACGGCAGCCCGAGCTACGAGTTCGTCGGCGATGCCGCGCCCGGCGTGAGCTCCGGCGTCGCCATGGCCGCGGTCGATGAAGTGATGAAGCAGATGCCCGCCGGCATCGGCTACGAATGGACCGGCGCCTCGTTCCAGGAACGCCTGTCAGGCGCGCAGGCGCCGCTGCTCTACGCCATCTCGATCCTGTTCGTGTTCCTGTGCCTCGCCGCCCTGTACGAGAGCTGGTCGGTGCCGTTCTCGGTGATCCTCGTAGTGCCGCTGGGCATCGTCGGTGCGCTGCTGTTCACCAGCCTGCGCGGGCTGAGCAACGACGTGTACTTCCAGGTCGGCCTGCTGACCACCGTGGGCCTGTCGTCGAAGAACGCGATCCTGATCGTCGAGTTCGCCAAGCAGCTGCAGGAGCAGGGCAAGGGCGTGATCGAGGCCACGCTGGAAGCCGTGCGCCTGCGGCTGCGCCCCATCCTCATGACCTCGCTGGCCTTCGGCTTCGGCGTGCTGCCGCTCGCCATCGGCACCGGCGCGGGCGCAGGCGGACGCCACTCGATCGGCACCGCGGTGCTCGGCGGCATGGTGGTCGGCACGGCGCTGGGCATCTTCTTCGTGCCGCTGTTCTTCGCATTGATTCGCGGCTGGCTGGAAGGCCGCCGCAAGCCGGCCGCCGCGCCGGATGCAGTGCCCGCGGAACAGGGAGCACACTGATGAATCGCACCACCCTGCCCCGCCTTCCCCTGCGCGCACTGGCCTGCGTCGCCATGGCCTCGGTCGTGCTCGCGGGCTGCGTCAACCTCGCACCCGCGTATGAAACGCCCGCCTCGCCGGTGCCCGCTGCGCTGCCCTCGGCTGGCGTCACCGCCGCCACGCCACTCGACATCGGCTGGCGCGACTTCTTCGTCAACAAGCAGCTCCAAGGCGTGATCGAACTCGCGCTCGCCAACAACCGCGACCTGCGCGTGGCCGCGCTCAACATCGAACGTGCGCGCGCCCAGTACGGCATCGCGCGGGCCGACCTGTTCCCCACCGTCAACGCCGGCGCGGCTGGCACGCGCGCGCGCACGCCGGGCAGCCTGTCGACCAGCGGCGAGCCGCGCATCGCTTCGCAGTACAGCGCCAACCTCGGCATGACGGCCTACGAACTCGACCTGTTCGGGCGCGTGCGCAACCTCGGCGAATCGGCGCTGCAGAGTTACTTCCAGACTGAAGAAACACAGCGCAGCACGCAGATCAGCCTCGTGGCCTCGGTCGCCACCGCGTGGCTGCAGCTGGCCGCCGACGAGCAGCGCCTGCAGCTCGCGCGCAGCACGCTCGAGAGCCAGCGCAAGTCCTTCGAGCTGGTGCAGCGCAGCCATGCGCTGGGTGCGCAGTCGGGCCTGGCGCTGGCGCAATCGCAAAGCACCGTCGATGCCGCGCGCGCCGACGCCGCGGCCTTCGACAGCGAGGTCGAACAAGACCGCAACGCGCTCGCGCTGCTGGTCGGCGCCACGCCGCCACCCGAGCTGCTGCCGACCGCCGCGACCACCGCCGACGTGGCCCAGTTGCTCGTGCCCCCGGCCGGCCTGTCGTCGAACGTGCTGCAGCAGCGCCCCGACGTGCGCGCCGCCGAGCACGCGCTGCGTGCGAGCAATGCCGACATCGGCGCAGCACGCGCAGCTTTTTTCCCGCGCATCGCACTCACGGCCTCGGCCGGCACCGCGAGCAGCACGCTCTCGGGCCTGTTCACCAGCGGCAGCAAGGCCTGGAGTTTTGCGCCGTCGATCAGCGTGCCGATCTTCGACGGCGGCGCCAACCGCGCCACCCTGCAGGTCGCGCAGGCGCAGCAGAAGATCCAGATCGCCACCTACGAGAAGGCCGTGCAGACCGCGTTCCGCGAAGTGGCCGACGCGCTGGCCGAACGCCGCACGCTGGCCGAACGCCTCGACGCCCAGCGCTCGCTGCGCAGCGCGACCGCGCGCAGCTTCGAGCTCTCGCAGGCGCTCTTCAAGAGCGGCGCCGCCAACTACCTCGACGTGCTGGACGCGCAGCGCAGCGACTATGCGGCGCAGCAGACGCTGATCGGTTTGCAGCTCACGGAGCAGACGAACCGGCTGGCGATCTACAAGGCGCTGGGGGGCGGGTGGAGCGACGTGGGAACGGCCAAAAAAGAAAACGGTGCCTAAGGAACGCTGCGCCACGCCGCGATGGCTCGAGGCATACGTCAAGTCCGGCGGGTGCAGCGTCGATGGAGACATGAGAGTTGGCGTCGAGCGCGCACTCATGGTGCCTGGCTGGGTGTGCTGTTGGCGTAGCGCTGGAAAATTTGCGTCGCTCAGCGCTTTCTCATGGTTGCTGAGCCTGGGGCCCCGCCTCAATGCCTGCCTAGTGACCAAAGGGATCGATCCAAAGCCACCCTAACCCTATCGCCCAAGGGAGGCCCAGTGCCGCTTTCGACAGAGCCCGCGCAACCTCTTCCGAATCAGACCCAACCCAGGTCCAGCGCGCTTACTTCTCGCACTTTGAAACGGCAAGTATCTGCGCCTGATAGTCAGAGGCTTCGCGCCTGAGTTCGGCAACGCGCTTGTCGCGTTCCTCGGGGGTGAAGGTGTTCCAGTTGTCCTGCCCCACCTGCACTCGCCCCAGCATCACCTCGGCAGCCTGCTTGCCTACACGAAGATCACGGATGTGCTGAACCATGGAACAGGCATCGAGGGATTGGTCTGAAGCCGTCTTGACATTGTTCACGAGTTCCTCGTACAGCCTCTTCCACCCGATCGCGAATTCTTCGGCCTGAGTCGCCCGCTGCTTCTCGTTGGAGAGTTCGCGCTCCTGCAACGCAATGCGTCCCTCAAGACCGGGGATACGAACCTTCTCGTACGTAACCGCTGTCAATCCGACCGCTCCGGCGGCGACGACTCCCAAGGCCGCCAGCCAAACTGGCAAGCCGATTTTTGTAGCAACTTCGTTGATGTCAGCCACGCTCAATTGATCCTAGTGTTGCTCATTTGCATATTCTCAAACTGGCTGCCCGTGAAGTCCACGCGCTCGCCAGCCAAGCCATCGGCCTCCACGGTCGTTCCTGTGCTGTCCAGCACATCGACGTTGCGCCAGTGCGCCCCGTCGAAGGTCAACTCGTTCCATTGACAGCGCTCGAACCTGCAAGCATCGAACCGGCTTTGCCGAAACCGCGACTGCGTGAAGGTGCAATCGGTAAACGTGCAGCCTGCGATGGAGATGCCCTCGAAGTCACAGGCGGAGAAGGTGCAGCCCGTGAACTGGCAACCCGTCCAGCCGGCCTGCCTCAACGTGCACCCGGTGAAACTGCTGCCCGTGAAGACACTGGCAGCGAACTGCGCAAGGTTCAGGTCCAGGCTTGCATAGGCGTGGTTGTCGCTTTGTCCGGCCAAGCCAGCTGGCGCACCGCCGGCGCCTTTGCGCCATCGGTCGTGGTCCCGGATGATTTGCTGGCTGCTCATGGGCTGCTCCTTCGCATGCCTCCGGAGACGATCTCGCGCACGGCGCTCCACTGGTGGATCGCGTCTTCTTCGCCAGCACCGCCTTCGCTCTGAAAGCGGATGTCGGGCGTCGTTCCATCGATGGCCGAGGCCAAGGTGGTGTCGTCGGACAAAACGAGCGTGTGGCCTTCGCGCGTGTGCTCGTACCAGTAGCTGTAGCCGGCGGCCTCCCAGCGCCGGTGCAGGTAGTTGTGATCGCTCTCCCCTTGAGCGCCGCCGCCCTGCGCGGCCATGGTGATGGCCGCGTCTTCGCCGCGCACCTGCCACGTCCATTGGGGCAATGTGTCGTAGCCGTCGAAGATGGCCTGGGTCTGTTCCTGCAGCTTCTTGCGGTGGAACAGCCGATTGTTCGACCGCAGGCGCAGGTACTGCAGCCACGGGCCCAACCTTGCTTCATAGAACGCGAGATTGCCGTCGGTCTTGACGAGGCGAAACGCGAAGACGATGCCGTTGAAATGGCGCAACGTGCCGTCCGGGCGCACGAGTTCGATGCAGAGCATCTTGCCCTGCATGTCTTTCAATGCGAGATCGGCACGGTGCGAAAGCAGTTCCGCGGTGAACTCGAAGTCGCGCGACAGGCCTTCGCTGGCCTCCAAACGGTTGATGACCAAGTCGGCTTCGGCAGGCTCCCCACCCTTGGGGAACGAGAGGCGCAGCAGCCGGTGGTTCTGCCGATCGACAACCAACGGCGATGACGAGCGCGTGCGCAATGGCACACTGCCGTGAATGGACATGAGACTCCCTGAATAGCTTTTCTCCCTCGCGTCGCAAGGGGCGGTATTCAGTCGATTGTTCGAGTCCCTTCGGCTGCGCGGAAGTACCTGAAAGTAGCAAGCGCCCCTGTTTGTGACCAGCGCGGCAGCGAAAGCCGGTCAACCCATGCGTCATTCACACGCGAAGCGCATGCATGTGAATTTCTCTACAAGTTCAAGCATGCATGGTGACGTGCAAATGCCACGAAGCGTCTGTCATCCGCTGACGAATCACGCCCCCGCCACCGCATACGGTGTGAACCTGCTCTCGTTCTCGTTCACATCCAGCGGCCGCCCGATGAACGGGAACGCCCGCTGCGGGCAGGCCACGCGCTCGCACACCTTGCAGCCCATGCCGATGGGCGTGGGCACGTCGGGGTCCTTCAGGTCGAGGCCCTTGGCGTAGACCAGGCGCGGGGCGTGGCGGATGTCGCAGCCCAGGCCGATCGAGAAGGTCTTGCTCGGTGAGCCGAAGCCGCGCTGGCCGTGCGACACGGTGCGCGCAATCCACAGGTAGGCGCGGCCGTCGGGCATGCGCGCCAGTTGGGGCAACACGCGCCCGGGCTGCGCAAAGGCCTCGTACACGTTCCACAGCGGGCAGGTGCCGCCGGTCTTCGAGAAGTGGAAGTGCGTGGCCGACTGCCGCTTGGAGATGTTGCCGGCCCGGTCCACGCGGATGAAGAAGAAGGGCACGCCCGACGCGCCCGGCCGCTGCATGCTGCTGAGGCGGTGGCAGACCGTTTCGAAGCCGACGCCGAACTGGCGTGCGAGCAGATCGATGTCGTAGCGCAGCGCCTCGGCCGCCTGCAGGAACGGGCCATACGGCAACAGCACGGCCGCCGCGAAGTAGTTCGCCAGCCCGATGCGCGCCAATGCATGGGCCGGCGCATCGCCGAAGTCGGCCTGCGCCACCAGCAATTCGATGAGCGCGGCCTGCTCGAGCAGCGCCAGCTGCGTGGCCAGCTGGAAGGCCTGCTGACCCGGCTCGAGACCGGCCGACAAACGCAGCACGCGGCTGGCCGGGTCGTAGCGGCGCTGGCTGTCGAGCGCGCCCGCGGCGTCGTCGTCGGGCACCACGCGCACGCCGTGCACCTTCAGAAGCCGCTGCTGGAGCCATTCGGCGAGCGGTCCGCCGTGCGCGCGGGCTTCTGCGGCGAGCGATTCGGCGGCGGTGTCGAGCGGGTCGAAATGGTTCTGATGGGCAAAGAAGAAATCGCGCACCACCTCGAAGGGCATCGGCCGGCTGCGCGAGATGTCGCCGCGCCCGTCGCCGAGTTCGGCGGCCATGAGCTCCAGCCGCTCCTGCGCCTCCTGGTGGCGGCGGTGCAAGGCGAGCAGCGCGCGCGCCACGGCCGGCATTTGCGACGCCACCTCGCGCAGCTCGGGCAGTGCCACGGCCTCGCCGCCGGGGTTGTCCGCCAGCGCCTCGCGCATGTTCGCAACCAGCCGCGCCTCTTCGTCGTCGGAGAACTGCTGCACATCGACGCCGAGCGTCTTGCTGATGCGCAGCAGCACGGCCACGGTGAGCGGACGCTGGTTCTGTTCGATCTGGTTCAGGTAGCTCGGCGACAGGCCGAGCATCTGCGCCAGCGCCACCTGCGTGAGGCCGCGTTCGGCGCGCAGCGTGCGCAGGCGCACGCCCATGAAGGTCTTGCTCATCGGGTCACCTCGTGGGTCTTTGCGATATTCGCAATATTTGCAAAATCAGCTGTTTTCATTCGCAATGATTCGCCAATTCAGTCCTTCATTATGGGCGTTCGATTGCGTAAATTGCGAAGCATGACCCACCGATCTGCCGCCATCGAGCTGACCGACATCGTGTTCCCCGCGCACGCCAACCACTACGGCACGCTGTTCGGCGGCAACGCCCTGCTGCTGATGTCGAAGGCCGCGTTCCTCGCCGCGCGCGCCTTCGCCAAGTCCGACGTGGTCATGGCCAGCCTGGGCGACGCGCAGTTCTTGGCGCCCGTGCCGGTAGGCCACGTGCTGCGCCTGCGGGCCTGGGTGACGCGCGCCGGGCGCAGCTCGCTCACCGTCTGCGTCACCGGCGCGGCCGAGCCGCCCGACGGCGAGCCCCGCCCTTCGCTGAAGGGCCTGTTCGAGATGGTGGCCGTCGATGGCCGCGGCCGTCCGGCGCGCCTGCGCCACGCCTACCTGCACCCCGTGCCCACAGACAAGGAACCCGCATGAACGACATCGCCACCCCCACCGGCTTCAAGCCCAAGAAATCCGTCGCCCTGTCGGGCGTGACCGCGGGCAACACGGCGCTGTGCACCGTGGGCCGCACCGGCAACGACCTGCACTACCGCGGCTACGACATCCTGGACATCGCCGAGGTCTGCGAGTTCGAGGAAATCGCGCACCTGCTGGTGCACGGCAAGCTGCCCACGTCCGCCGAGCTGCGCGCCTACAAGGCCAAGCTGAAGGCCATGCGCGGCCTGCCCGCGAGCCTGAAGGAAGCGCTGGAGCAGCTGCCCGCCAGCGCGCACCCGATGGACGTGATGCGCACCGGCGTCTCGTCGCTGGGCTGCCTGCTGCCCGAGAAGGAAGACCACAACCTGCCCGGCGCGCGCGACATCGCCGACCGCCTCATGGCCTCGCTCGGCTCGATGCTGCTGTACTGGTACCACTGGTCCACGCAGGGCCGGCGCATCGAGGTCGAGACCGACGACGACTCGATCGGCGCGCACTTCCTGCACCTGCTGCACGGCCGCAAGCCCGGTGCGCAGTGGGAGCGCGCGATGCACACCTCGCTCAACCTGTATGCCGAGCACGAGTTCAACGCCTCGACCTTCACGGCGCGCGTGGTCGCGGGCACGGGCTCAGACGTGTACTCGGCCATCACCGGCGCCATCGGTGCGCTGCGCGGCCCCAAGCACGGCGGCGCCAACGAGGTGGCCTTCGAGATCCAGAAGCGCTACGACGCGCCCGACGAAGCCGAGGCCGACATCCGCCGCCGCGTCGCAGCCAAGGAAGTCGTGATCGGTTTCGGCCACCCGGTCTACACGGTGAGCGACCCGCGCAACGTGGTCATCAAGGGCGTGGCGCGCACGCTGTCGCAGGAGGCCGGCTCGACCAAGATGTTCGACATTGCCGAGCGGCTTGAAGCGGTGATGTGGGACGTGAAGCAGATGTTCCCCAACCTCGACTGGTTCAGCGCCGTGAGCTATCACATGATGGGCGTGCCCACGGCCATGTTCACGCCGCTGTTCGTCATTGCGCGCACATCCGGCTGGGCGGCCCACATCATCGAGCAGCGCATCGACAACAAGATCATCCGGCCGAGCGCCAACTACACGGGCCCCGAAGACCTGAAGTTCGCGCCGATCCAGGATCGGAAGTAAAAACACCAAAAGAAGAAAAGCACCCGTGCCTGCGTGCGGGTGCCGAGCGACAAGCGCCCCATGAACACCGACTACCGCAAGAACCTTCCCGGCACCGCGCTGGATTATTTCGACGCGCGCGAAGCCGTCGAAGCCATCTGCGCCGGCGCCTGGGCCACGATGCCCTACACCGCGCGCGTGCATGCCGAGAACCTCCTGCGCCGCTGCGACCCCGCGATCCTCGTGCAGAGCCTCACGCAACTCGCGCTGCGTCGGCGCGATCATGACTTTCCGTGGTTCCCCGCGCGCGTGGTCTGCCACGACATCCTCGGCCAGACCGCGCTGGTCGACCTGGCCGGCCTGCGCGACGCCATCGCCGAACAGGGCGGCGACCCGTCGCAGGTGAACCCCGTGGTGCCTGTGCAGCTCATCGTCGACCACTCGCTGGCCGTGGAGTGCGGCGGTTTCGACCCCGATGCCTTCGCGAAGAACCGCGCCATCGAGGACCGGCGCAACGAAGACCGCTTTCACTTCATCGAATGGACGAAGCGGGCCTTCCGCAACATGGAGGTGATCCCGCCGGGGAACGGGATCATGCATCAGATCAACCTGGAGCGGATGTCGCCCGTCGTGCATGCACAAGACGGCGTGGCCTACCCCGACACGCTGGTCGGCACCGACAGCCACACGCCGCACGTCGACGCGCTGGGCGTGGTCGCCATCGGCGTGGGCGGGCTCGAGGCCGAGAACGTGATGCTCGGCCGCGCCTCGTGGATGCGGCTGCCCGACATCGTCGGCGTGCGCCTCGCGGGCCGGCCGCAGCCGGGCATCACGGCCACCGACGTCGTGCTGGCGCTGACCGAGTTCCTCCGCGCGGCAAAGGTCGTGGGCGCGTACCTCGAGTTCCACGGCGAAGGCGCGGCCACCCTCACGCTGGGCGACCGAGCGACCATCTCCAACATGGCGCCCGAGTACGGCGTCACCGCCGCGATGTTCGCCATCGACACGCAGACGCTCGACTACCTGCGCCTCACGGGCCGCGCCGACGAGCAGGTGCGCCTCGTCGAGATCTATGCGAAGCAGGCCGGCCTGTGGGCCGACACGCTGAGCGAGGTCGTGTACGAGCGCGTGCTGCACTTCGACCTCTCGACGGTCGTGCGCAACATGGCCGGCCCGTCGAACCCGCATGCGCGCGTGGCCACCGCCGACCTCGCGGCGCGCGGCATCGCCGCCCCGTGGGACGACGTGCCCGGCCAGATGCCCGACGGCGCGGTGATCATCGCGGCCATCACCAGCTGCACCAACACCAGCAACCCGCGCAACGTGATCGCCGCGGGCCTGCTCGCACGCAACGCCAACCGCGTGGGCCTGACGCGCAAGCCCTGGGTCAAGACCTCGCTGGCGCCGGGCTCGAAAGCGGTGACGCTGTACCTGGAAGACGCGGGCCTGATGCGCGAACTCGAACAGCTGGGCTTCGGCGTGGTCGCCTATGCCTGCACCTCATGCAACGGCATGTCGGGCGCGCTCGATCCGGCCATCCAGCAGGAGATCGTCGAGCGCGACCTGTACGCCACCGCCGTGCTCTCGGGCAACCGCAACTTCGACGGGCGCATCCACCCGTACGCGAAGCAGGCCTTCCTGGCCTCGCCGCCGCTGGTGGTGGCCTACGCGATTGCGGGCACCGTGCGCTTCGACATCGAGAAAGACGTGCTCACCGTGGTCGACGGCAAGGAGATCCGCCTCAAGGACCTCTGGCCGCGCGACGAAGAAATCGACGCCATCGTCAAGGCCAGCGTGAAGCCCGCGCACTTCCGCCAGGTGTACGAGCCGATGTTCGCGATCCAGCCCGACACGGGCGAGAAGGTGGCGCCGCTGTACGACTGGCGCCCCGCCTCCACCTACATCCGCCGCCCGCCGTACTGGGAAGGCGCGCTCGCCGGTGAACGCGCGCTCAAGGGCATGCGACCGCTGGCGATCCTGCCGGACAACATCACGACCGACCACCTGTCGCCATCGAACGCGATCCTGCTGGACAGCGCGGCCGGCCAGTACCTGCACCGCATGGGCTTGCCCGAGGAAGACTTCAACTCCTACGCCACCCACCGCGGCGACCACCTCACGGCACAGCGCGCCACCTTCGCCAACCCCACGCTCAAGAACGAGATGGTGCGCAAGGCCGACGGCACCGTGCGCGCCGGATCGCTGGCGCGCGTGGAGCCCGAGGGCCAGGTGATGCGCATGTGGGAAGCCATCGAGACCTACATGCTTCGCAAGCAGCCGCTGATCATCGTGGCCGGTGCCGACTACGGCCAGGGCTCGTCGCGCGACTGGGCCGCCAAGGGCGTGCGGCTGGCCGGCGTCGAAGCGATTGCGGCCGAGGGCTTCGAGCGCATCCACCGCACCAACCTGATCGGCATGGGCGTGCTGCCGCTCGAATTCAAGCCCGGCACCAACCGCCTCACGCTGGGCCTGGACGGCACCGAGACTTACGATGTGACCGGCGAGCGCACCCCGCGCGCCGATCTCACGCTGGTCGTGCACCGCCAGAGCGGTGAACGGCTCGACGTGCCCATGACCTGCCGCCTCGACACCGCCGAAGAGGTCTCCATCTACGAAGCCGGCGGGGTGCTGCAGCGCTTCGCACAAGACTTCCTCGCCGCCACGAAAGCCGACTGACGATGCCGCACATTCCGCAGATCAAGATCCCCGCCACGTACATGCGCGGTGGCACCAGCAAGGGCGTGTTCTTCCGCCTGCAAGACCTGCCCGAAGCCGCGCAAGTGCCGGGCAAGTCGCGCGACGCGCTGCTGCTGCGCGTGATCGGCAGCCCCGACCCCTACGGCAAGCAGATCGACGGCATGGGCGCCGCGACGTCGAGCACCAGCAAGACCGTCATCCTCTCGAAGAGCGAGCGGCCCGGCCACGACGTGGACTACCTGTTCGGCCAGGTGTCGATCGACCAACCCTTCGTGGATTGGAGCGGCAACTGCGGCAACCTTTCGGCCGCCGTCGGGCCGTTCGCTATCAGCAACGGCCTCATCGATGCGGCACGCGTACCGCGCGATGGCGTGGCGGTCGTGCGCATCTGGCAGGCCAACATCGGCAAGACCATCGTCGCGCACGTGCCGATGACTGGCGGCGCGGTGCAGGAGAGCGGCGACTTCGAACTCGACGGCGTGACCTTTCCCGCGGCCGAAGTCCAGCTCGATTTCATGGACCCCGCCGCCGAACAAGAAGACGGCGCGGGCGGCGCGATGTTCCCGACCGGCAACCTCGTCGACAACCTCGACGTGCCCGGCACCGGCACGCTGCAGGCCACGATGATCAACGCCGGCATCCCCACCGTCTTCGTGAACGCCGACGCCATTGGCTACACCGGCACCGAGCTGCAGGACGCGATCAACGGCGATGCCGCCGCGCTCGCCCGCTTCGAGGCCATCCGCGCGCAAGGTGCGCTGCGCATGGGGCTCATCCGCACGCTCGACGAAGCGGCCAGCCGCCAGCACACGCCCAAGGTCGCCTTCGTGGCGAAGCCGGCGGGCTACACCGCATCGAGCGGCAAGGCCGTCGCGGCCGGCGACATCGACCTGCTCGTGCGCGCGCTGTCGATGGGCAAGCTGCACCACGCCATGATGGGCACGGCGGCCGTGGCCATCGGCACGGCCGCCGCCATTCCCGGCACGCTGGTGAACCTCGCGGCCGGCGGCGGTGCGCGCGAGGCCGTGCGCTTCGGCCACCCCTCGGGCACCTTGCGCGTGGGCGCACAAGCAAACCAGGTCGAGGGCGAATGGCGCGTGACCAAGGCCGTGATGAGCCGCAGCGCGCGCGTGCTCATGGAAGGCTACGTCCGCGTGCCCGGCGACACCCTTTGAACTTTCAGATTCATTCACAGGAAATTCCGATGTCGACTCGCAAGACCCTCCGTTCCCTGGCCGAGGCCCGCCGCGGCGTGCTGGTGCCGGGCGCCTTCAACGCGCTGTCGGCGCGCGTCATCGAAGACCTGGGCTTCGAAGCCATTTACGTCACCGGCGCGGGCGTCACCAACATGTGGTTCGGCCTGCCCGACCAGGGCTTCATGGGCCTGCACGAGATCGCCGACCACACGGCGCGCATCCGCGACGCCGTGAACCTGCCGCTGATCGTCGATGCCGACACCGGCTTCGGCAATGCGCTGAACGTGCGCCACACGGTGCGCGTGCTGGAGCGCGCAGGCGCCGACTGCATCCAGTTCGAAGACCAGGTCGCGCCCAAGCGCTGCGGCCATTTCTCGGGCAAGGAGGTGATCTCCACCGAGGAAGCCGTCAACAAGATCAAAGCCGCTGTCGATGCCCGCACCGACCCCGACCTGCTCATCATGGCGCGCACCGACGCGGCGGCGACGCTGGGTTTCGAGGCTGCGATCGAGCGCGCACAGAAGTTCAGCGAGGCCGGTGCGGACATCCTGTTCGTCGAGGCCGTCACCACGGCCGACGAGATTCGCGCGCTGCCGCAGCGCCTGCACAAGCCGCAACTCATGAACATGGTGATCGGCGGCAAGACACCGATCTTCGGCGCCGAGGAACTCGGTGGCCTCGGCTACGGCATCGTGCTGTACGCCAACGCCGCGCTGCAGGGCGCGCTGGCCGGCATGCAGAAGGCGCTCACGGTGCTGCGCGACACACGGCGCATGGACGAAGACCCGTCGCTGGTCGCTCCCTTCGCCGAGCGGCAGCGGCTGGTGCGCAAGCCCGAGCTCGATGCGCTCGACGCGCGCTACGCCAATTGACTTTTTCTACAGCGCGTCTTTGAGCTTCGCACGCAGCCGGCTCACCGCCTGCCCGTGCAGCTGGCAGACGCGCGACTGGCTCACCTCGAGGACCGCGCCGATCTCGCGCAGGTTCAGCTCTTCCTCGTAGTAGAGCTTGAGCAGCAGCTGGTCACGCTCGGGCAGCTCGCCAATCGCGTCCACCAGCTGGTGGCGAAAGCCGCTTTCGAGCAGGCGCGCCAGCGGGTCGTCGAACTGGCCGCGGCCCTTGCGCGCATCTTGCGCGTGCAGGTCGAGAAAGGGGTTGTCGGGGTCGCCCTTGGCGAAGTCTTCCACGTACAGCAGCTGGCTTCCCTGGATGTCCTGCAGCATCGACTGGTAGGTGTCCAGGTCGACCTTCAGCTCCTTCGCGATCTCGCCTTCGGTGGGCGCGCGGCCCAGCCGGTGGCCCAGTGCCTGGATCGCTTTCTCGATGCCGCGCGCCGACTGGCGCAGCCCGCGCGAACCCCAGTCGCTGGCGCGCAGCTCGTCGAGCATGGCGCCGCGGATGCGCTGGCTGACGAAGGTCTCGAACTGCGCGCCGCGGTGGTCCTGATAGCGGCTCGATGCATCGAGCAGGCCGAGCATGCCGGCCTGGATCAGGTCGTCCAGCTCCACGCTGGCCGGCAGCCGCGCCATCATCTGCAGCGCGATGCGGCGCACCAGCGGCTGGTGCTGTTCCAGCAGATGCGATTTCTCGATGGTGCCCTGCGCGGTGTACACGGCCGTCCGTCCTCGTCGTCGTGTCTCAGGCGGCGAGCGCCTGCGGGAACACGGCCGGGCGCGCGGGCGTGCGCCACGGCCAGCGGCCCATGTCGTCGGCGATGGCGCGGAAATCGACCGCCGCCGCGCTGGCCGGAAAGGCCTCGACCCCGGTCTGGCGCAACCGCGCCGCATCAGCCAGCCAAGGGTCGGTGCGCACCCAGCCCACGGGCAGCAGCGACAGCGCGAGGTAGCGACTGGCCGCCTGCGCGAGGTTGTGCATGACCTGCTGCGCGGTCGCCACGTCGGTCACACCGTTGAGCAGGAAGCGCAATTGCTTCAGCGCATGCGCGCGATGCAGGCGCTTGATGCCCGCGTAGGCCGAGGTGATGGCTGCCGGGTGGGGTTGCAGCACGAGCAGCAGTTCGTCGGCGCCTTCCGCCAGCGGCGACAGACGGCCCTCGTCATCGAAGGCCGCATCGACGAGCACGATGCCGCGTGGCCACAGCGTGCGCGGGTCAACCGTCGCGCCGGGGGACGCGGGCAGCACCTGCACGCCGCACACCGCGCTGGCGGCGGCCTGATCGACGCGCAACCGCCGACTCGTCACATCGGCCAGCGTTCCGCGCGGACCGAGCGCCCACACATCGCAAATTGAACGCAGCTTCGGGTGATGCTCGTCGAGCAGCAGCACGTCCTTGCCCTGCTGCGCCAGCGCTGCGCCCAGGCTCATCGCAGCCGTGGTCGCGCCCGCGCCGGGGCCCATGCCCGCCACGGCAACGACGCGCACCGGCGCCTGCCCGAGCAGCCGCCGCAGCCCGTCGGCCTGATCCGTGACGCGTCCACTCATGACGTTCAGCCCTGGCGTTCCAGCGTGCGGGGTGCTTGCGCAGGCGCAGCCGATTCCGTGCCCAGCGCATCGAGCAGCAGGAACAGCTTGCCCACGCCCGCGTACAACGCGCCGCCCGTCATGGCCCGGCCAGCGCGCGTGGCGCGGCCCGTGAGCTGGCCCAGCAGCAGGCGTGTGCGATCGGCCCATTCGCCCTCGGCCTGCAGCAGCCGCCACACGGTGGTCGTGACCTGTCCGGCGACGAGCAGGCGCTTCATCATGTGCGGATCGCCAGGCTCGCCCATGCCGCCCACGAGCTGCACGCCATCGCGCAGCAGGCGGAAGCACGGCTCGGCGTCAGCGGCCCAGCCCTGCCATTGGGCGAGCTGCGGTGCGCTCACTTCGTCGCCCAGGTTGGTGAGCACGCAGGTCTGCGACAGCGGTTTGCGGCTGCGCGCATCGACCACGCGGACGGCCACGCAGCGCAGCGCGGGCATGGCGTCGCGGTCGATGGCGCCGCGCGGCAGCACCTCGACTTGCGCTTCGCATTGCAGTGCACCCTTGCCGCGAAAACGCACAGCCCGTTCAGTCGCGTCATCGAATGCAAAGGCCAGGCGCGCGAGCGTGGTCGCGGTGCCGGTGCGCACGTCGGTCACGGCTGTGCTGCCCGGCGCGCGCGCCAGCCACTGCGTGCCTTCGGCCTGCCACGCCAGCATCTGTTCGACGGCCGGCGGCTTGCCCAGCACATGCACCAATCGCTTGCCGAAATCCTGCTGCCCCAGCCACTGCGCCTGACGCAATCCCGGTGCGGCCGACTGGCGCGCCGCGGCGGTCGAAAGCCACTGGTTCGGCGCGGCCAGCGGCAGGCCGCCTCGGTCCGACAGCAGCAGGCTGCCGTGGCACACGTAGGCATCGCCACTGTCCGTCGCGCGCAGGCCCACCTGCCCGGCCAGCGCGAGCACATGGGTGTCGCAACCCGCAGCCACCTCGCCGCGCGCGAACGCCGACAGGTCGTGCAGCACGGCCTTGGCATCGATCGCCTCGTCACCCGCCTGGCGCCACAGCGTGCGCGCACCGTCGAAGCCGATGTGCGCACCGGCCAGCGCGCCAGCCGTCGTCGCCAGTTCCTGCGCGTCATGCGCCATCGCACGGATCAGGCTCTGGTAGCGCAAGCGCAGGCGATCGGTCTCACCCTGTGCCTGCACCGAAGGCACAACGTCCTCCGCCAGATCAGCTTCCGCCGGCACGAACAACGGGCTGTGCTGGCGCGGCTGGAACACGCTGTCCACCAGCTGCACGCGGTCGGCGCGCAGCAGGTTCTCGGGCACCTTCTGGCCACCCGAGATGTAGTGCACCGGCAGGCGGTGGCGGATCACGGTGTCGATCAGCGCGCCCGGGTGCGTGGCCTCGTCGACCTTGGTGAAGATGCAACCCGCCAGCGCATGGCCCTGGCGGTAGGCGTGCACCACCTCGTTGAGCGTGTCGCCGTGGCTGGTGGCGTTGAGCAGCAACAGCCGCTTCACCGGCCGCTGGCTGCTGCCGAGCATGGCGATCTGCTCGGGCACGGCGCGGTCGCGCTGGCTCATGCCGACGGTGTCGATGAGCACCATGTGGCGGTCGCGCAGGTCGTGCAGCACCAGCTGCAGGTCGGCCGCGTCCTTCACGGCGTGCACCGGCACGTTGAGGATCTGGCCGTAGATGCGCAGCTGCTCGTAGGCGCCGATGCGGTAGCTGTCGGTGGTGACGAGCGCGAGCTTGTCGGCGCCGAAGCGCATCACGCAGCGCGCGGCCAGCTTGGCGGTGGTGGTGGTCTTGCCGACGCCGGTCGGGCCCATCAATGCATAGACGCCGCCCTGCGCGAACAGCGCGTCTTCGTCTTCATGCACCGGCACCGCGCGCACGAGTTCGGAGCGCACGAAAGCCATGCCGTCGGCGTAGCTCTGGCCCGTGGGCAGCTTCTCGAGCATGGCCTTCGACAGGCGTGCGCTGAAGCCGGCACCGAGCAGCGTGCGCAGCAGGCGTCCGCGCACGGGGTCGCGGCGCTGGCTGTCGCTCCAGACCACGCTGGCGAGCTGCTCTTCGATCATGCCGCGCATCGAATGGAGTTCGCTGAGCACGGTGGGGTCGGCGGATGCGGTCGCGACAGGCGCAACTGCGGGCACGGCGGGCACTGCGGCCTGCACCGTCTCCTGCACATCGCCCTCGGCCATGGCGACGATCTCGACGCCCTGCGCGGTGGCGCGGTGCGTGAGCACGATGGCCTCGGCGCCGAGGGATTCGCGCACCAGGCGCAGGGCCTCGCGGCCGGTGGCCGCGACGAATTTGCGTGCGGTGGTGCGCACGTCGCGCACATCGCGCACGTCGGTCTGTGGATTCAAACGGCTCGTCCTCCAATGGCGGCGGTGATCTTGATGGTCCGGGCGTCAGGAATCTCGGCGTGCGAGAGCACCTTCAGCTGCGGCAGGCTGCGCCGCAAAAAGCGCGACAGCAGCACGCGCAGCGCGTGCTGCACGACCAGCACCGGCGCCAGCCCCATCTGCTCCTGCCGCACGATGGCGGCCTGTGCCTGCTTGAGCAGGTTGTCGGCAATGCCCGGCTCGATGCCGCTGCTGTTGTTCAGGGCCTGCTGCAGCACGCTGTCGAGCGAGCCGTCCAGGCCGATCACCTGCATCTCCTCGTCGCCCGGGAACAGCTGCTGCGTGATGGCGCGGCCCAGCGCCAGGCGCGTGAGCGTGGTGAGCTCGGTCGGGTCTTTCACCGTCGGCGCGTGCTCGGCCATCACATCGAGGATGGTGCGCATGTCGCGGATCGGCACCTCTTCGTCGAGCAGGTTCTGCAGCACCTTGTGCAGCGTGCTCAGCGACAGCACCTTGGGCACCAGGTCTTCCGTGAGCTTGGGCGCGGTCTTGGCGATCTGGTCGAGCAGCTGCTGCACTTCCTGGCGGCCCAGCAGCTCGGCCGCGTGGGTGTGGATCAGGTGGTTCAGGTGCGTGGCCATCACGGTGCAGGCATCGACCACGGTGTAGCCGTACACCTGCGCCTGTTGCCTCAGGCTGCCGTCGATCCAGGTGGCCTCCAGGCCGAAGGCCGGGTCGCGCGTGGGCGTGCCGGTCAGCGTGCCCGTCACCTGCCCGGGGTTGATCGCCATCCACTGGTTGGGGAAGGCTTCGCCGCGGCCGATCTCCACGTCCTTCAGGCTGATGACGTAGGCGTTGGGCTTGATCTCCAGGTTGTCGCGGATGTGGACCACCGGCACCAGGAAGCCCAGCTCCTGCGCGATCTTCTTGCGGATGCTCTTGATGCGGCCCAGCAGCTCTCCCTGCTGCGACTGATCCACCAGCGGGATCAGCCGGTAGCCGACCTGCATGCCCAGCGGATCGACCATGGCCACGTCGTCCCACGTGGCTTCGGCCTGCTCGGCCGCGGCCGGCACGCCTGCCGCACCTTGCGCGGCTGCAGCAGCAGCTGCCTGCTTGGCGGCCTCCTGCGGCTTGCGCTGCACCAGCCGCCGCCCGAGCCACACCAGGCCGCCCGCGATCAGCAGGAAGGCCAGGTTCGGCATGCCCGGGATCATGCCCAGCAGGCCGACGATGCCGGCCGTGAGGAACAGCACCTGCGGGTTGGAAAAGAGCTGGCCCGTGAGCTGGCTGCCCACGTCCTCGTCGGTGGTCACGCGCGAGACGATCACGCCGGCCGCGGTGGAGATCACCAGCGCC
Organism: Variovorax sp. EBFNA2; assembly: GCF_033802765.1. Taxonomy (NCBI): domain Bacteria; kingdom Pseudomonadati; phylum Pseudomonadota; class Betaproteobacteria; order Burkholderiales; family Comamonadaceae; genus Variovorax; species Variovorax sp. EBFNA2. The sequence continues at coordinate 1,634,128 of NZ_CP138496.1, read as the reverse complement.
GGAATCTGCGCCACCAGGCCGTCGCCGATGGCCAGCAGCGTGTAGGTCTTGCCGGCCGTCGAAAAGTCGAGCCCGTGCTGAACCATGCCGACCACCAGGCCGCCGATGATGTTGATGACCATGATGAGCAGGCCCGCGATCGCGTCGCCGCGCACGAACTTGCTGGCGCCGTCCATCGAGCCGTAGAAGTCGGCCTCTTGCGCGACTTCGGCGCGGCGCTTGCGGGCGATCTCTTCGCCGATCAGGCCGGCGTTGAGGTCGGCGTCGATCGCCATCTGCTTGCCCGGCATGGCGTCGAGCATGAAGCGCGCGCCCACCTCGGCAATGCGGCCCGCGCCCTTGGTGATCACCATGAAGTTGATGAGCACGAGGATGATGAACACCATCACGCCCACCGCGAAGTTGCCGCCCACGAGAAAGTGGCCGAAGGCCTCGATCACCTTGCCGGCCGCGTCGGGCCCGGTGTGGCCGTGCATCAGCACCACGCGCGTGGAGGCCACGTTGAGCGACAGGCGCAGCAATGTCGAGAACAGCAGCACCGCAGGAAAGGCCGCGAAGTCCAGCGCCTTCATGGTGTACATGCTCACCAGCAGCACCATCACCGACAGCGCGATGTTGAAGGTGAACAGCAGGTCGAGCAGGAAGGGCGGCAACGGCAGCACCATCATGCTCAGGATGAGAATGATGAGGATCGGGCCCGCCAGCCCCTTCACGTGCGAGCCGGAGAACATCCGCGCCGGCAGGCGCATCAAATCGGTCAGCGCGTTCATGCAGTGGCCGGCGAATACTGAAGATCGGCCGGCACGGGCAAATCGGTCGGCGTGCGCGGCGCCTCACCGCCTTCGCTGTTCCAGCGCTTGAGCTGGTACACCCACGCCAGCACTTCGGCCACGGCCGTGTACAGGCCTGTCGGAATTTCTTCGCCCAGCTTCGTGTGCCGGTAGAGCGCGCGCGTGAGCGGCGGCGCTTCAAGGATCGCGACCTTGTGTTCCTTCGCCAGTTCGCGGATGCGCGCGGCCACCAGCTCGGTGCCCTTGGCGACCACGCGCGGCGCGCGCATGTCGCTGTCCAGGTACTGCAGCGCCACGGCGAAGTGCATCGGGTTGGTGAGCACGATGTCGGCCTTGGGCACCTCGGCCATCATGCGGCGGCGTGCCATCTGCTGTTGTTGCCGGCGGATCTGCGCCTTGATGTGCGGATCGCCTTCGCTTTCCTTGTGCTCCTGGCGCACGTCTTCGCGCGACATGCGCAACTTGCGGTAGTAGTTCCAGAGCTGAAACGGCACGTCGACGAGCGCGACGAGAAAGAGCGTGGCGGCGATCAGCGCGCAGTGCTTGGCAACCAGCACCAGCGCGTGCGGCAGCGCCTCGTGCGCGGGCTGCGACATGAGCGCCATCACGGCTTCGATGTCGTCCACGATGACCCACCACGCCACGCCGCCGATCAGCGCCGACTTGGCCAGCGCCTTCACGAGTTCGGCCAGCGCCTGCGCCGAGAACATGCGGCCGATGCCGGCCAGGGGATTGAGTTTTCCGAAGTTGGGCGCGACGGCCTTCCCTGAGAACATCCAGCCGCCGAGCATCAGTGGCGCGGCCACGGCGGCCACGACCATCATGGCGAACAGCGGCCCGATGGCGACCAGCGCCTGCAACACCATGCGCCCGCTCTGCGAGAGCATGTGCGCGGGATCGAAGGCGCTGGCGCGGTCGAACTGCAGGCCATGGCGCAGCGCGCCGTTCAGGCTCGCGCCGAGCGATTCCGCCGCGAACCACAGGCCGGCGCTCGCGGTGGCGAGCATGACGAAGGTGGTGAGTTCGCGCGAACGGGCCACGTTGCCTTCCTCGCGCGCCTTCTCCAGGCGCCGCTCGGAGGCGGGTTCCGTTTTCTCGAGATCGCTTTCCTCAGCCATTCATGCTCCGAACCAGCACTGGCGACGTACGCCTTGCCCAGACCCAAATTATTGAATCCGGTGGTTCGGAACAATCGCCCGATCAGGGCCGGTATCGCCCTGCAATTCGGCCAATCAAGCGACTCAGAACCCGAGGCTCTCGAGCAGGTCGTCGACCTGCGACTGGTCGGTCACGGCATCGGGGTTGCCGGCCTTCACCTGCGGTCCGTTCTGCAGGCTCTGCACCGCCTCGTGGCGCTTCTCGGGCGGCGAGTTGTCGATGAGCACCTGCAGCAGCTGCGTCTCGACGTCGTTCACGACTTCCATCATCTTCTTGATGACCTGGCCCGTGAGGTCCTGGAAGTCCTGCGCCATCAGGATCTCCATGAGCTGCGTGTTGATGGCGCTCGCGCGCTGCGGCACGTCGCTCAGGTAGCCGCGCGTGTCGAGCACGAGCTCGCGCGCGTGGTCGAGTTCGATCGGGTTCTCGAACCACTGGTCCCAGCGCTGTGTCAGCGCCTTGGCATCGGTCGCCAATGCTTCCTGCAGCGGCTGCGCGACGTCGATGGCGTTGAGCGCGCGATGGGCGGCGCGCTCGGTGGTGGCCGCCACGTAGTTGAGGCGGTCGCGCGCATCGGGGATGGCCTGCGCGGCCTTGGCCACCTGCTTGTCCAGGCCCAGCTCGCGCAGGCCTTCGCGCAGCTGGCGCGTGAGGTGGCCGATGCGGCCTAGCAGTTCTTCGGTCGTGTTGGCGGGTTCCGGGGCGTTGTCGTTCATGTCAGTGATTCCTTGTGCTGCAGGGTCTGGTCTTTTCGGGGGGTGTGCACAGGCCACCGGGTACTTCCCTCCGCGAATGTCCCCCGCTTCGCTCCTCCTTGATTTCGCTGCGGGAAGCACCCAGTGTCCTGCGCACACTGAGCGCTGTCGTTGTGCTGGCCGATCAACGACCGCACTGAACACGCTCACGTCGATGGGGTGCCTTGCGCAGCGAAATTAAGGGGGAGGCCGCAGGCCGGAGGACATTCGCGGAGCAAGGTGCCCCGTCGGCGGGAGCGTCGCCCTGAACCAGAGCGCGCACACCCAAGCCACATCAAGCCGCCTCTTTGGCCAGCTTCTCGAAGATCTTCGTGATCTTCTCTTCCAGCGTCGCCGCGGTGAATGGCTTCACCACGTAGCCGTTGGCGCCGGCTTGCGCAGCCGCGACGATGTTTTCCTTCTTCGCCTCGGCCGTGACCATCAGCACCGGCAGCTTCTTCAGCTCGGGGTCGGCGCGAATCGTCTGCAGCATGGTCAGGCCGTCCATGTTCGGCATGTTCCAGTCAGAGACCACGAAGCCGAAGTTGCCGCCGCGCAGCTTCTCCAGCCCGGCCACGCCGTCTTCGGCCTCGTCGACGTTGAGGAACTCCAGCTCCTTCAGCAGGTTGCGCACGATGCGGCGCATGGTCGGGAAGTCATCCACAACCAGAATCTTGATGCTCTTATCGATCACGATGTTTCCAACTCCACAGGTCGTTATTCAAATTCGTCACACCCGGTTCGCGCGTTCACCGAACGTGCGAAGGTGCGCCATCACGCGGCGGCTGATTTCGTTCAGGGGCGACACCTCGTCCACTGCGCCCAGCGCCACCGCCTCGCGCGGCATGCCGAAGACCACGCAGCTGGCCTCGTCCTGCGCCAGCGTGTGCGCGCCCGCGCGCCGCATGCGCAGCAGGCCCTCGGCGCCGTCCTTGCCCATGCCGGTGAGGATGATTCCGATGGCGTTCTTGCCCGCGTGCTTCGCGGCCGAATCGAACAGCACGTCGATCGACGGCCGATGACGATTCACGGGCGGCTCCTGGTCCAGGTGCGCCACGTAGTTGGCGCCGCTGCGCGCCAGCGACAGGTGAAAGCCGCCCGGCGCAATGTAGGCATGGCCCGGCAGCACGCGCTCGCCCTGCTCCGCCTCCTTCACGCGGATGCGGCACAGGCCGTCCAGCCGCTGCGCGAAGGAGCGCGTGAAGCCGGCCGGCATGTGCTGCGCGATGAGCACCGCGGGCGCGTCGGGCGGCAGCGGCTGCAGCACCTCGCGGATGGCCTCGGTGCCGCCGGTGGAGGCGCCGATGATGAGCAGCTTCTCGGTGCTCAGCAGCGGGCTGCGCAGCAGCGCCTCGGGCGCAACCTCTTGGGTGGTGCGCGCCGCGGTGGCTGCGGGCCGGGCCGGCAGCAGCCGCGCGCTGGCCGCCGTGCGGATCTTGCCGGCGATGAGTTCGGTGTAGTTCAGCAGGCCGTCGCGCACGCCCAGGCGCGGCTTGGTCACGAAGTCGATGGCGCCCAGCTCCAGCGCGCGCAGCGCGATCTCCGAGCCGCGCTCGGTGAGCGACGACACCATGACCACCGGCATCGGCCGCAGGCGCATGAGCTTCTCGAGAAACTCCAGGCCGTCCATGCGCGGCATTTCGACGTCGAGCGTGAGCACGTCGGGGTTCGTGACCTTGATGAGGTCGCGCGCCACCAGCGGGTCGGCCGCGGTACCGACCACGGTCATGTCGGGCTGGCTGTTGATGATCTCGCTCATCACGCTGCGGATCAGCGCCGAATCGTCGACGCAGAGCACCTTGATCTTTTTTTGGCTCGTCAGGCTCACCGGCTTCCTTTGGTTCTGTCGTTCTCGTGCGGCGCGCCGGGCACCGACAGCCGGCGCAGCAGTTCGCCTTCGTCGTGGTGCACCCGCAGCACCTCGGTCTGCGCGCGCAGGCGGCGCACCACGGCCTTGCCGCTTTCGGGCATGAAGCACACGCGGCGCGCGTGCGGGCCGCGCAGGTCTTGTGCCGCCACTTCGATGCGTTCCGCCTGCAGGTAGCGCAGCACGAAGTCGGCATTGCGGTCGCCGATGTGGAGCGTCGTCATGCCGGCCAGCACGGCGCCGCCGCCGAACACCTTGGCCTGCAGCCGCTCGCGCCGCGCGCCCGCGCGCACCAGTTCGCGCACCAGCACGTCCATGGCGTAGGCGCCGTAGCGCATCGAGCCCGCACCGGGTTCGCCGTCGTCGGGCAGCATGAAGTGGTTCATGCCGGCCACGCCCGCCTGCGCGTCGTGCAGGCAGGCGGCCACGCAGGAGCCGAGCACGGTGCTCAGCACGGTGTGGTCGGTGGTCACGTAGTACTCGGAGGGCAGCAGCTTGACGGCCATGCGCCCGACATCGCGGTCGAAGTAGTGATGGCTCGCCAGGCTCATGCGAGGCCCGGCGTGCGCGACAGCTCGTACACCGTCTGCCCCAGCGGCCGGAAGGCCGGGTTGACGAGCGACGCGTTCTCGGAGTGCCCCGCAAACAGCAGGCCGCCCGGCTTGAGCAGCGGCGCGAAGCGGTCGAGCACCTTCTTCTGCGTCGGCTTGTCGAAGTAGATCATCACGTTGCGGCAGAAGATCGCGTCCACCGGCTCCTTCACCGCCCAGGTGTTGTCCAGCAGGTTGACGCGCGAGAACTTCACCAGCGCGGCGACCTCGGGACGCACGCGCACCTTGCCGGCGTTGGTGCCGGTGCCCTTGTTGAAGAAGCGCCGCAGCCGTTCGGGCGACAGGCGCCGCACCTGCTCGGTGGTGAAGACGCCGGTCGCGGCCTTGGCCAGCACGGCCGTGTCGATGTCGCTGGCGATGACGCGGGCCGAGCCCGCACGGTCGCCGAGGGCTTCCATCAGCGTGATGGCGATGGAGTACGGCTCTTCGCCCGTCGAGGCGGCGGCGCACCACACGGTGATCGGTCCGGGCATCTTGCGCACGTGCGCGCCGAGCGTGGGAAAGTGATGCGCCTCGCGAAAGAACGAGGTGAGGTTGGTGGTGAGCGCGTTGATGAACAGCTGCCACTCCTCCCCGTCGTGGCGCGCCTCGAGCTCGTCCAGGTACGACGCGAACGCGGGCACCTGCAGCTCGCGCAGGCGCCGCGACAGCCGGCTGTACACCATCTGCCGCTTCTGCTCGCCCAGGGCGATGCCGGCGCGGCGATGGATGAGGGTCCGGATTCGGGAGAAGTCGTGGTCGGTAAAAAGGAACTCGGTCGTCACAGCCAGCCTGGAAGCGTGACTTTCAATGGTCACAGAGGCCACCGTTTTCAATCGGCCGATCAGACGCGCAAATGCCCTGCATTTCCGTAGCTCAGGCAGGCGGCGCGGTCACGGCCGGGCCGGCGTCGAGCGCCCACACCAGCGCCGACAGCTGCGCGGCATTGACCTGCGCGGCACTCAGGAAGAGCGCCTCCGACAGCCGCGCCGCACGGCCGTCGTCGGTCTCGCAGCTTTCGGCCAGGGCCACGAAGGGGCCATAGACGCCGCTGCGCGAAAGAATCGCCTGCTGCACCGCTTCGGTGAGCTGCACCTTGCGCAGCACGCCTTCCATCGGCACACCCAGCAGCTGGTCGAGCAGCGAGAACATGCCGGCGACGAACAGGTTGTCGGCTTCGCTCGGCGGCAGCATGCCCTGCCCCATCAGCTCGACGAAGCGCCCGCGCAAAATCGCCTTCTTCATCATGAAGGGCGAGCTGACCTTGTTGCTGGTGGCCAGCAGCAGCGACAGCCAGCGGTACAGCGGCGAGTAGCCGAGCATGGCGACCGCATGGCGCAGCGAGTGGATCTCGACCGCGAGGCCCACCGAGGGCGAGTTGATGTAGCGCAGCAGCCGGTAGGTGAGCGCCGCGTCGTGCTTGAGCGCACCCTCGATGGCGCGCACGTCTTCGTTGCGCAGGATCATCTGCATCAGGTGCACGATGAGCTGCGACTCGGGCTGCAGCGCATCGGCGCTGTCGCGCGCGGGCGGCAGGCGCACGGCGCCGTCGACGAACACCTGCACGCCGCGTGCGGCGCAGGCCTCGAACTCGGACCAGTTCGCCACACGCGCGGCGATGGGCGCCGGGCCTGCGGGCGACACGGCCGCCAGGTCGGCGGGCGCCACCTCCACATGCGTGACGATGGCGCGCAGTTCGTCGTCGTCCGGCAGCGCAGCGCCGCCGCACAGCATGAAGCCGAAGCCCTGCTCGCGCAGGAACAGCAGGATGGAGCGCATCTCGGGGTCCGTCAGCTCGTCGGCCTTCATGCAGAGCACGACGTTGCGCGGCGGCAGCGACTGCAGCTCGCTCTGGAACAGCGCATCGACCGTGACATCGACGAACACCCGCTGTTCGCCCAGCAGCCAGCCGTGGCCGCCCGGGTTCAGGTGCAGGCCCAGCGTGTCCATGAGCGCCTTGACGCCGGCTGCTGCGCCGGCATCGGTGCCTTGCCCGGCCGCGCGCCAGGCCATGCGGTAGCCGACCACGCGGCGCTTGCCGTCGAGCAGCATGGCGTAGGCGACATGGCCGTCGGCGCCGACCGCGGGTGCGATGGGTGGCATTGCCTCGGCGGGCACGCCGTTGCCGTCGGCGCCCGGGCGCCGGAAGAAATCGAACCTCATGCGGCCGTCCGTCGAATGAACTGGTTCAGGACGCGAGGGCGTCGGTGCTGCGGCGTGCGGCGCCGGCCAGCGCCGCCGCACTCGCAGCCTGCGCGCGCTGGATGCGCGGCATCGCGCCCACGTCGACGATGAACGCCACGCTGCCGTCGCCCACGATGGTGGCGGCCGAGATGCCCGGCACCTTGCGGTAGTTGGTCTCCAGGTTCTTCACCACCACCTGGTGCTGGCCGAGCAGTTCGTCGACCAGCAGCGCGAAGCGGCTGTCGTCGGCCTGCACGATCACGAGGATGCCCTGCGTGGGCTGCGTCTGCGCGCCAGCCACGTCGAACACGCGGTGCAGCTCGATGAGCGGCAGATACTCGCCGCGCACGCGGATCACGTGGCCGTCGGCGGTGATGGAATGCAGGTGCTCCGGCAGCGGCTGCAGCGACTCGATCACGTAGCTCAGCGGAAGGATGTACGCCTCGCTGCCCACGCGCACCGACATGCCGTTGAGGATGGCGAGCGTGAGCGGCAGCACGATGCGCGTCGACGTACCCTGCCCGCCGCGCGAATGAATCTCGACGTGGCCGCCCATCTCCTGGATGTTGCGCTTGACCACGTCCATGCCCACGCCGCGTCCCGAGATGTCGGTGACCTGCTCGGCCGTGGAGAAGCCGGGCGCGAAGATCAGCTGCCACACCTCTTCGTCGGGCATGGCGTCGCTCACCGGCAGGCCCTGCTGGCGCGCCTTCGCGAGAATGCGCTCGCGGTTCAGGCCCGCGCCGTCGTCGCTCACCTCGATCACGATGTTGCCGCCGTGGTGCTGCGCCGACAGCAGCAACTGGCCCGTGGCGTCCTTGCCCTTGGCCAGGCGCACGTCGGGGGCCTCGATGCCGTGGTCCAGGCTGTTGCGCACGAGGTGCGTGAGCGGATCGACGATGCGCTCGATGAGGCCCTTGTCGAGCTCGGTCTCCTTGCCGTAGGTGTCCAGGCGCACCTGCTTTCCGAGCTTGGCGCTCACGTCGCGGATCACGCGCGGGAAGCGGCTGAACACGTAGTCCATCGGCATCATGCGGATCGACATCACCGATTCCTGCAGGTCGCGCGCATTGCGCTCCAGGTGGCCCAAGCCGCTCAAAAAGCGCTCGTAGGCCACGGGGTCGAGCACGGTCGCGGCCTGCGTGAGCATCGACTGCGTGATGACGAGCTCGCCCACGAGGTTGATGAGCTGGTCGACCTTCTCGACATCGACGCGGATGGAGCTGGACTCCTTGGCGCTGGCAGGCGCGGGTGCGGCTGCGGCCGGTGCAGGGGCCGGTGCGGCGGGCTGCACGACTGGCGCTGCAACTTCGACCACGGGTGCGGCAACGTCAGTCACTTCGCGCGTGATGTCGATCTGCGATTCGTCGATGACGAAGCAGCACACGGCCACGATGTCGTCGGGGTCGCAGGTGGTGGCGAGCCGCACGGTCAGCTGGTCGTTGCTGCGCGTGCGCGTCAGCACGGTGCCGAGGTTGGTCAGCTCGCCGGCGAGCAGGTCGCATTCGCTGTCGGACAGGCGCGCGAAGCGGATGACGAGCACGCCGTCGCTGCTGCCTTCATCGGCCGGTGCAGCGGCTTGAACGACAGGCGCCGGTGCAGGCGCGGGCGCGGGAACCGGCGCGGGCGCAGCGGCGTGGTGGTTCTCCATCGCCAGTTGCTGCAGCACGCCGCAGATGTGGGCGACCCGGTCGGCGTCCGGCTCCTTGCCGGCCTGGTAGGCGGTGAGTTGGTCTTGCAAGGCGTCCTTCGTTTCCAGAAAGGCATCGATCATCGGAGCGCTCAGGTGCAGCTGCCCGTGGCGGGCCCTGTCCAGCAGCGTTTCGAGCACATGCGTGGTGTTGGTCAAGGCGGTGAAACCGAAGGTGGCCGCGCCGCCCTTGATCGAGTGCGCCGCGCGGAAGATGGCATTGAGCTGTTCGCTGTCGGGCGCCTCGACGTCGAGGTCGAGCAGCAGCTGCTCCATCTCCGCCAGCAGCTCGATGGCTTCGACGAAGAAGGCCTGGGTGAATTGACTGAGGTCCATCTGTGGTGCTCCAGGGCCCGCGCTCACGCACGCGGCCGCTTCCTTGTTCTTGTTATCCCGCCGTGTGTCCCGCCGCCGTGCGGGCCTGCGCGGCCGGCGGCGGCAGGCCGATGCGCGTGGCGCCGGCGTCGTTGCTGTTCTCGCGCTCGATGCGCTCCTGCGTGCGGTGGTTCAGCAAGATGATGCTGATGCGGCGGTTGATGGGGTTGCGCGGGTCCGCGCGGTCCAGGTGCATGCTGTCGGCCAGGCCGATCACGCGCAGCACCTTGTCCTCGGCCATGCCGCCCGTCACCAGCTCGCGGCGCGAGGCGTTGGCGCGGTCGGCCGAGAGCTCCCAGTTGCCGTACGAACGATCGTTGGTGTAGACGATGGCGTCGGTGTGGCCCGACAGCGTGAGCTTGTTGGGCAGGCCGTTGAGCACCGGCGCCAGCTCGCGAAGAATGGCGCGCATGTGCGGCACCACGCGGGCGCTGGCCAGCTCGAACATCGGGCGGTTCTCGCTGTCCACGATCTGCAGGCGCAGGCCTTCGGTCGTGATGTCGATGAGGATCTGCGAGCGGAACTGCTGGAACACCGGGCTCTTCTCGATCAGTTCGTCGAGCTTCTTCTTCATCTCGGCCAGGCGGCTCGCGTCGGCCGCGTCTTCGCTGTCGGCTTCGGTCTGGCGCACTTCGCCTTCGGTGTGCATCACGTCGGCGCCGCCGCCGGGGATCATGCTGGTGCTCATGCTGCTCTTGTCGCCGCCGGCCAGCGCCACGCGCAGCGGCATGCGAAAGTGCTCGGCAATGCCTTCGCGCTGCTTCGGGCTCGAGATCGACAGCAGCCACATGACGAGGAAGAAGGCCATCATGGCCGTCATGAAGTCGGCATAAGCGATCTTCCAGCCGCCGCCCGCATGGCCGCCGCCATGCCCGCCGCCGTGGGCACGCTTGATGATGATGCGGGGCTTCGCGTCGCTCATGGCGGGTTGCGGGTCAGCGCGCCTTGACTTCGCGGACGTGGTCGTCCAGCTCGGTGAAGGACGGGCGCTCGGTCGAGAACAGCACCTTGCGGCCGAACTCCACGGCCAGCTGCGGCGCGTAGCCGTTCAGGCTGGCCAGCAGCGTGACCTTGGCGCATTGATAAGTCTTCATGGCCTCTTCGACCTTCTGCTCGATCAGCGAGGCCAGCGGCGACACGAAGCCGTAGGCCAGCAGCACGCCCAGGAAGGTGCCGACCATGGCGTGCGCAATGAGCGCGCCCATTTCCGACGGTGGCAGGTGGGCCGAGCCCAGCGCATGCACCACGCCCATCACGGCCGCGACGATGCCCAGCGCGGGCAGTGCGTCGCCCACGCGCGAGAGGCTGTGGCCGGGCACGGCGGCCTCGTGGCGGATGGTCTCGATCTCGTGGTCCATGAGGGCCTCGATCTCGTGGGCGTCGGTGTTGCCGCTGATGACCAGGCGCAGGTAGTCGCACAGGAACACGGTGATGCCCTCGTGCGCAAGGATGGTCGGGTAGCGGCTGAAGATTTCGCTCTGCGCTGGCGCTTCCACGTCGGACTCGAGCTTCATCATCCCCTCCTTGCGGGCCTTGGCGAGCAGCTCGTACAACAGCGCCAGCAGGTCCATGTAGAGCTGGCGGTTGTGCTTGGAAGAACGCAGCAGCAGCGGCAGCTCCCGGATGGTCGCCTTGATGGTCTTGCCGTTGTTGCCCGCAATGAACGCGCCGAGCGCGGAGCCGCCGATCATGAGCAGCTCCACCGGCTGGAACAGCACGCCGAAATGCCCGCCCATGAGGCCGTAGCCGCCGAACACGGCGCCGATCACCACCAGATATCCCAACAGAACCAGCACGCGCTTCCCCTATGCCCTGAGGCGTCCAAAACAAAAAACCCGCGCCGGGCGCCGGGGCACTTTCACGAGACGGCGCCGCCGATGTCGAGCACCGGACCGCCGGCGATGAGACCAGCGCGGCGCACGGGCGCGAGCTTGGGCTTGCGCGCCTTGCCCGCGCGCGAAGGCGGGCGGCACAGCACGCACACATAGCCGTGCTTGTGGTCGTGGGCATGCGCCACGAAGTGGCCGCCGCAGCGGCTGCACGGGCTGAGCTGCAGCATGTCGCTGTCGAAGAAACGCACCATGGTTTCGGCGCGCGTGAAGTCGAGCACGACCTCGCTGCCTTGCGATTCGACCTGCTCCGTGTACAGGCGGTAGGCCTTGATGAGCGCGGGCAGTTCGTCCTCGCCGGCCTCGTCGCGCATGAAGCGGTAGATGTTGTAGAACATCGACGAGTGGATGTTGGCCAGCCAGGTCATGTACCAGTCGGTAGAAAACGGCAGCAGGCCCTTGGGCGGCGAGACGCCCTTGAGTTCCTTGTACAGGCGGATCAGCCGTTCGCGGCTCAGCGCGACCACGCCCTCCAGGAACTGCAGGCGCGCCCCCAGGCCGATGAGCTCGACCGCGAGCTGCACCTGCCGGACCTCGCCCAGGATGCTCTTGGCAGTCATGCGCTGGCCGACCCCGCCTTGCGCATCTGCGGCTGGGCTTGAGCCTGGGCCTGCGCCTGGCGCGCGCTCATCAGGATCGACATGTGGGCCTGCTGCAGCGCCGACTCCTTGCCCTCGCCGACCACGGCAAACATGGGCCGGTCGTCTAGGCGAAAGCTGCACAGCAGGAAGTTGGACGCGGCCAGCTTCACGATCTGGCTGAGCGACATGTTCATGAGCAGATCGGCCAGCTCGCGCCCCACGCCGAGGCGGAACATGGCTTCCGCCCGATCCCGCTTCACCAGCTTCTGCGCGAGCAGCATGTAGGCCAGATTGATCTCGCCAATTTCCTTCGAAATCACACCGCCTGCGTTGACATTGCAATTTTCCACGTCTAGTTCCATTTCCGATTCCATGTCGACTCCGCCGTCCAATCCAACATGTATACATTATATACACACTTATTTACACTTAGAAGACAAGTAGCCCAAAAAGTTAAATGGACAGTCGACGGGAAAGCCCGACCTTCCCTCTGGGGAATCGGTTTCATGCACGGTGCGTGCGAGTGCTCGGGCAACGCAAGCAATTGTTACTGGCGTGTGTATTTCGTCATTGGCAATCACCTCGCCAATTGAATTTAAAAAGACTATCGAGCGACGTCCGGCGTTAAACGGCGGGCGGGTTATTTAAATCCTTCAATAGATCAATGACTTTCCATAGAAGATCAATCCGTCACGGCGCTGCAGCCTCGGCACCACCCTCCAGCCGATGAATCCAGGCCATCACTTCAGCGACCGCCTGGTACAGCTGCGGCGGAATCTGGCGGTCGAGGTCGACCTGCATGAGCAGCTTCACGAGGTCCGCCGATGCATGCACATACAGCCCGTGCGCGCGCGCCTCGCGCATGATCGATTCGGCCACCACGCCATAGCCCTTCGCGACCACGACGGGCGCCTTGCGCGTGTCCGCGTGCGAGAGCACGACGGCGCTGTGGCGGTTGCGAAGGTCATCGCTCATCCCGCTTCCTTCGCCGTGACCTGCAACTGCTGCAGCTGAAGGCCCACGGCTTCAAAACGTTGCGCGAGCCGGCCGGCGTCGCCGCGCAGGCGGGCCACGGTGCTGTCTTCGCGCGCATGCAGGTGCGCCTGCACGGTCGGACCGCAAAGGCTCAGGCGCAGATCGACTTCGCCGAGGCGCGGCAACACGAGCGACACCGTGGTGGACCAGCGGCGTGCGCCTTCTTCGTCGGATGGCTCGCCTTCGCGTGCACCGGGCCTGGCTTGCTCTTCCTCGATCGCCCACGCCATCGGTACCTCGGGCCACGCGTGGCCGCTCCAGCGGAAGGCGGCGCTGGCCAGCAGGTCGAGCTGCTGGTGCACGACGGTGACGGCTTGCGGGTGGATCACTTCGGCGCCGCGTGGGGCGGGCGTGCTGGCGACATCGACTGCGGCGCGTGCTTGTTCTGCGATGCGGGGCGCGGGCATTTCCGGCTCAGCATCGGACACACCGTAAGCCGCTTGCACGCGCGCCGCATCCGGCGCGGGAGCGGTGACGGTTTCGCTGCGCGCGACCACGCGCTCAGGTTGCGTGATTTCAGATTCCGGCGCGTCGGCCGGCGCCGCTGCATTCGGCGCGGGCTGCGTCGCACCATCAGCCACAGTCAACGCCGTCGCGGCAGTCACCACGCCCTGCCCTGTTGGTGCCAACGTCGTCGCCACCATCACCGGACTCGCCCAGCGCGCCTGCGGCTCCCGCGCCATCTGCGCCAGCGTGCGCGTGCCCGCCGCGAACTCGGCCAAGTGCGATTCGTAGAACAGCCCGCTGTCCGACACCGTCTGCGCCAGCGTGCCCGAGAGCGCGGCGGCATTCACGCCTTGTCGCGCCACGGGCAGCAACAACGGCGCCTCACCACGCACCGGCCCGGGCTCGGCCTGCAGATCGGCCAGCACCGCGCCGATCACGCGCGCAGCCACCGACAGGCGCGTGTCGATGGAAGACGGTGCACCGCCACCTGCAGGCGCAGCCACGTCACCACCCGACGCCCCCGAGGGCACGAGCCGGTCCAGCGCCGCACGCGAAGGCAGGCGCACATCGTTCGCCGTCTTCGGCACGGCCACCGCCGCACCGGGCGCGCCCACCGTGGTCTCCGACTTGAGGCCGAGCAGGTCCAGCCGCGGCGTCAGGCGCGCGGCCATCAGCGCATCGATCAGTCCGGTGAGTCCCAGCATGGCCACGGTGGTGTTGTCCTGTCGGTTCGCGTCAGTGCGCGAGGCCGTAGGCCCTGCCCAGGTTCTTCTGGTGGTTCAGCGAATCCATGCGGCGGATCAGGTCGTCGAGCTGCGGCTTGATCAGCCCCGACAGCTCGGCCTGCTCGGTACAGATGCGCTCGAGCAGATGCAGCACGAGGTCGCGCTGCGCAGGCTCCAGCGACGCCAACGGCTGGAGCGCCTTCAGGCGCTCGACCGATGCCGAGCACCGCGCCTCCAGCTCGGGCAGCTGCCCCCATTCCTTGGCGCGGGCCAGCGCCAGCATCCGCGAGATGCACGCGGCCAGCTGCTCGTAGCAATGAACGATCTCGCTGCGCACGGCCATCTGTTCCTGTCCCGGGGTCACACGCTGCACCATCAGTTGGAAGGCCTGTCGTCGATCTCCCGCCAGGCGGAAGCGAGGTGGTCGAGCAGGCGGTCGGCTTCGTCCAGCGCCTGCGCGTCGTTGCGCAGGTTGGCCTGCAGCAGGCGTTGCACGACGTAGTCGTACAGCGACGAGAGGTTGCCGACGATGTCGGTGCCGCCCTCGCCGGCCGCCCCGGCATCGAGGCTGGCCTTCAGGCCGTTGTCGACGATGTTGATCGCCTTCGAAATCGCCTGCCCCTTGGCGCCGATGTCGCCGGCCGCCATGTGCAGGCGCGCCGCGCCGATGGCGGTCTTCGCGCCGTCGAACAGCATGTGAATGAGCTGCAGCGGCGACGCGCTCATGGCGCGCGTCTCGATGCCGACACGCGCGTAGGCGCCGACACCGGTGCGGGAGTGGTGAGAGCTGTACATGCGGCCTCCTGTCCTCAGCCCTTGCTGGCGTTCATCGCGTCGAACTGCTGCGCGAGGTACTTCAGCGTGCCGTTCATGCTGCTCATCGCCACGTCCAGCTGCACGAACTGCTTGCGGTAGCGCTCCACGGTCGCGTCGGCCCGCTCCTTCATTTCGGCGTACTGGGTGTCGATCTGCTTGAGCGTGCTTGTCACGCCGTCGGTGGCGGCCTTGAGCGCGCCCTTGCTGCCGGTGAGGTCGTCGATCACCGCCGTGAGCTGCTTGCCGTAGCCGGTGGTGCTGCCGGTGCCGCTGGCAAAGAGCTTCGACACGCCTTCCAGGTTGGTGTCGATGGCCTTGTCGAGCTTGTCGTTGTCGACCGCGAGCGTGCCGTCCTTCTGGAACGAGATGCCGATCGACGTGAGCACCTTCAGGTCGTTCGCACCGCCGGGCTGGGGGCTGGTGAGCGTCTGGCGGATGCGCGTCTGCAGGTTGCGCAAGGTCGAGTCGCCCACGAGCGGCGCGGCGGTTTCGGCGTCGGTGTCGAAGGCGGTGAGCGACTTGGCCGTGCTCTGCAGCGCGTTGTAGGCCTTCACGAAATCGGTGATGGCCGTCTTCACTGCCGTCGTGCTGGCCTTCATCACGAGGTTGAGCTTGCCGGTCTGCACCAGCGTGAGCGTGGTGCCCTGGATGGCGTCGGTCACCGAGTTGGTCGTGCTGGTGACGGCGATGCCGTTGACGGTGAGCTTCGCGTTCTGCGCCGCCGCGGTCTGCTGCAGGTTCTGCGCGCCGGCGGGGTCGTTGCCCAGCAGGCCCTGCAGCGCGGCGTCGCCGTCCACCGAGATGCGCATGGCCGAGCTCTCGCCGGTCTGCGTGGAGGTGAGCACCAGCCGGTGGGGCGTGCCGCTGCCGTCGTTCACGATGGTGGCCGACACGCCCGCGTTGGCCGCGTTGATCGCATCGCGGATGCCGCCCAGCGTGTTGTTGCTGGCGTCGATGGTGATCGGCTTGGCCGTGCGCGTGGTGTCCTTGTCGAAGGTGGCGCCGGTGTACTGGCCGGTTACCGGGTCCAGCGTGCCGCCCGAGACCTTGCCGAAGTCGATGGTGATCTTGCCGCTGCCGATCGCGGTGGTGGTGTTGGCCTGCCCCTTCGCGATGACCGACTGCGCCTGCGCGAGCTGCGAGATGTCGATGGCATAGGTTCCCGCCGAACGCGGGTCGGTGCCGGTGGCCGCCATGATGCCGCTCACGCTGGGCGTGCCGGTGATGGCCTGAAACAGCGCCGGGTCGCCCAGCTTCTTGGCAGCGGCCTGGATGCCGGCGAGCGCGCTTTGCAGCGTGCCGTAGGCCGAGAGCTTGCTGTTGTAGCTGGTCTGCTTGGCCTTCAGGGCCACGAGCGGTTGGTTCTCCGCGGTCTGCAGTTGGGTCAGCAGAGCGCTGAGGTCAAGGTTGGCGCCAACGCCGATGCTGCTGATCGATGCCATGTCGAGTGGTGTCCTGAAAAGCGAATGAAGTGAAAGCTCGGAGGTTCGGCGGTCAGGCCTGCTGGCTCACCAGCAGGCCGGCCTGTTGGTCCATGACCTTGGCGATGCGAACGACCTCTTCGGTCGGAATCTGGCGAATGACGTCGCCGTTGCTGCGGTCGACCACCTTGACGATGAGCTTGTCGGTGTCGCGGTCGAGCTCGAACTGCAGGCTGATCGAACGGCTTTCGAGCGACGCGTTGACGGACTTCACCGCCATCTCGATCTGCACCGGCGTCGCTTCTTCGACCTCGGCCTTGCGCAGTGCCGTGGCCTCGGTCGCGGCTGTCGCAGCGGCGCCACCGGTGCGGCCGGCAAGCAGTTGCTGCAGCCATGGGCTTTCCACGGCAGAGGCGGCGGGTACGGGCTGGGACATGGTCTGCGTTCCGTTTCTTCTTCTGGAGTTCGTTGTCCTGTGCGGCCTCGCCCACAACGTGGCCGCACAGGACAACGCAGGCGGCTTCGGGTGTCCCCGAAGGCCTGCGAGCAAAAAAACAAAGACGCCGGGCGCCGCCCTCGCGAGGGGCGCCCGGCGGTCTTCGCGAATCAACGCAGCAGCGAGAGCACGCCTTGCGTGGTCTGGTTTGCCTGTGCCAGCACCGAGGTACCAGCTTGTTGCAGGATCTGCGCGCGCGTCATGTTCGACACTTCAACGGCGTAGTCCGCGTCTTCGATGCGCGAACGAGACGACGACAAGTTGGTGATGGTGGTGCCGAGGTTGGCGATCACCGAGTCGAAACGGTTCTGCACCGCACCCAGCGACGAGCGCAGCTGGTCGACCTTCGACAGGGCAGCGTCCAGGGCCTTGAGCGGGTCGACCGTTGCGGTGGTGTTGCTGACCGTCTTGGTGGTCAGGGCGCCGGTCTTCGTGGCGTCTGCGTAGACGGTGTTGGCCTTGCTGTCCGTCACGGCGCCGTTTTCGTGCATCGTGATCGTTTCCGACGTGGCGGCGCCGATGGCACCGCTGATGTCGACGAATTGCGCAGCAGCGGCGGCACCCGTCACCGCGCCGTTGACGGCCACGCTGAAGGGGTCGGTCGCACCAGCAGCACCGTCGATGTCGATGGCAGCGACAGCCGCGAACGAGTTGACGCGGGCATTGACCGTCGCAGCAGCCACGGGCTCGCTGGTCACGTCCATCGTGCCTGCAACAGCCGTGGCCGTGAACACGGCGCCGGTGTTGTTGATCTTGATCGTGTCGCCAGCGTTGTCCATCGCCGTGGTCAGCGACGAGACAGTTGCAAGCACAGCCGCGCCACCGCCGTTGTTGGTCGGCGTGAGGTTGCCGTCGGTGGCGTCGATGTACAGGGCCGAGCCATCGGCTGCCGTGATGCCGCCCGAGCTGTCGATCTTGACGTCCGTCGACTTGCCGCCGAGCGTCACCGTCGCGGACAGGCTCTGGCCAGCCGGCGCCTTCAGCGAATCGGTCAGGGCAGTGCCGGTGCGGCCGGTTTCAGCCAGCGTGTAGCTCTTCGAAGAAGCGCTGTAGGTGTAGGTGGCCGTACCAACGGCGACCGTGCCCTTGTCCTGCATCTTGCCGAGCACGTCGTTGGCCGTGGCGGCCACGGTGTTCTTCGTGTAGGCGGTGTTGCCGTTGGTGGTGGCGCCCTTGGCCCAGCCGGCGACCAGCAGGTCGGCTTCGGTGGCGGCCTTGTTGGTGGCGCCCTTGCCGTTCACGTTGAAGTTGTCCAGGCCCAGGGTCTTGGCGCTGATTTCCTGCAGGTCGATGTCGATGGTTTCGCCATCGTTCGCGCCCACTTGCACCGTCAGCTTGCCGGCGTCGGCCGACAGGACCTTCACGCCGTTGAACTGGGTCTGTTCCGAGACGCGGTTGATTTCGTCCAGGCGCTGGCCGATTTCAGCCTGGATCGAGTCCAGGTCGGTGGCCGAGTTGGTGCCGGTGGCGGCTTGCACCGACAGGTCGCGAATGCGCTGCAGGTTGTTGTTGACTTCGGTCAGCGCGCCTTCGGTCGTCTGGGCGATCGAGATGCCGTCGTTGGCGTTGCGCGAAGCTTGCGTCAGGCCCTTGATGTTGGCCGTGAAGCGGTTGGCGATGGCCTGGCCGGCTGCATCGTCCTTGGCGCTGTTGATGCGCATGCCGGACGACAGGCGCTCGATGGCCGTGTTCAGTGCCGATTGCGACTTGTTGAGGTTGTTCTGCGTGAGAAGAGAAAGGCTGTTCGTATTGATGACTTGCGCCATGTTCGACTCCTGATTGACAAAAGGTTGTGGACTCCGGCCATCGGCCGTAACGCTGGACCCGCTTCCACGGTGAGACTCAAGCCATCGTTGAAGGAGATATCGGCGGGTGTCCGCAAACCTTTAGGGCGACGACGAAAAAAGTTTGACGTCGCGGCCCTGCCTCGTCATGCCTGCATGCCCATGATTTCCTGGTAGGCCGTCACCAGCCGGTTGCGCACCTGCAGCCCGGTCTGGAACGCCACGTTGGCCTTCTGCAGATCGACCATCACGTCGTTGAGCGCCACGCCGGGCTTGCCCAGCTCGAACGATTCGGCCTGCGCATAGGCCTGCTGCTGCGCGCCGCTGATGTTGGCGAGCGAGCGCTGCAACTCGGCCGCAAAGCTGCCCGCGCCGGCCGGCGCAGAGGCCGCAGGCCCCATGCCGCTGGCGAGCGCGGTGGCGCGCATCTGCTGCAAAACGGATTCGATGGCATTGATGGAGGACATGGGGAAAAGTTCACTTCCAGCTGACTTGACACGGAGCGCGCGAGCCCTCCGACCGGCAGGCAGCGTACCAAGGGACAACCCCGATTCAAACGCGCAACTGAGGGCAAAACCCCCGGCTGTTCGACCGATCGAATTGGGCGGTGCCTGCTGAAAATCGTTCGCGAAACGAACAGGCCTTGGCCGAGATCGCCGGCCCCCTGGAATGACATCCCCCTACCGAATCCTCTCTCTCACCCCGGCGCCGGCCCTGTGCGGCGCAACGGCCGCAGCGAAGGCGCGCCGATGAGCATGGCCGCGCCCACGGGCAGCCTGCCGACGGGCGGCAACGGCCTGCCTCCGATGCTGGAGCGCATGCGCGCACAGCCGCGCCTGCCGCTGATCATTGGCGCCGCGGTGCTGGTGACGGTGGTCGCCGCCTTTGCGCTGTGGAGCCGCGGCCCCGACTACAAGGTGCTCTACACCAACGTGTCGGACCGCGACGGCGGCGCGATCATCGCGTCGCTGCAGCAGATGAACGTGCCCTACAAGTTCGCCGAGGGCGGCGGCGCGATCCTCATCGCGGGCGACAAGGTCGCGGAAACGCGCCTGAAGCTTGCGGCGCAGGGCCTGCCCAAGGCCGGCGGCGTGGGCTTCGAACTGATGGACAACCAGAAGTTCGGCACCAGCCAGTTCGCCGAACAGGTCAACTACCAGCGCGGACTCGAAGGCGAGCTGGCGCGCTCCATCGAATCGATCGGCACCATCGAAGCGGCGCGCGTGCACCTGGCGCTGCCCAAGCCGTCGCTGTTCGTGCGCGACCAGAAGAAGCCTTCGGCCTCGGTGGTGCTCACGCTCATGCGCGGGCGCAGCATCGACGAAGGCCAGGTGAGCGCCATCGTGCACATGGTGTCCAGCAGCGTGCCCGACCTGGACGCCAAGAACGTGACGGTGGTCGACCAGCGCGGCAACCTGCTGTCGTCGGCGCGCGGCACCAGCCAGGGGCTGGACGTGAGCCAGCTCAAGTACGCGCAGGAGATCGAGCAGGGCTACGTGCGCCGCATCGAGGCGATTCTTCAGCCGCTGGTGGGCGCGAGCAACGTGCGCGCGCAGGTCGCGGCCGACATCGACTTCTCGGTGGTGGAACACACCGACGAGAAGTACAAGCCCAACCAGGACCCGGCGCAGGCCGCGATCCGCAGCCAGCAGTCGAGCGAGTCGGCGCAGCAAAACGGCGCACCACCCGGTGGCGTGCCGGGCGCGCTGTCGAACCAGCCGCCGGTGAACCCGACGGCGCCGATCACGACGCCCCGGCCGCCGAACGCACCCAACGCACCGGGCGCGGCGAACACGCCGCCCGCTGCCGCACCGGCCACCGGCCCGAGCAACACGCGCAAGGACGTCACGACCAACTACGAGCTCGACCGCACCATCCGCCACGTGCAGCAGGCCGCCGGCGGCGTGAAGCGCCTGTCGGTCGCCGTGGTGGTGAACCACCGCGACACGGTCGATGCCGCGGGCAAGGCCAGCAGCCACGCGCTCACGCCGGCCGAGCTGGAGCAGATCCGCAACCTCGCGAAGGAAGCGATGGGCTTCAGCACCGAGCGCGGCGACTCGCTCAACGTGGTCAACAGCGCCTTCGCCCGCGACGCCGGGGCTGGCCCCGCGCCCGCGCTGCCGTTCTGGCGCGACCGCGACCACCTTGCGCTCGCCAAGGCGCTGGGCCCGTACCTGCTCATCGGCCTGCTCGCGCTGTTCGCCTGGTTGGCCGTGGTGCGTCCGCTGATGCGCCGGCACCTGGCCCCGCCGCCGCCCGCGCAGCCCGTGGCCGATGCGGCCGACGTGACCACCACCCCCACCGACACGGCCCCGGCCGCGCCCGAAGAAACACTGCAGCAGCGCGAGTCCGCACGCCAGAAGGCCGACATGGACTACGCCCAGCAGACCGCCGACAAGGACCCCAAGCTCGTGGCCGCCCTGATCCAGCACTGGATGCACACCGATGACTAGCGAGGCAGGAACCCGCAAGAGCGCCATCCTGCTCATGGCGCTGGGCGAAGACCGCGCCGCCGCCGCGCTGCACCTGCTGCCCACCTCCGAGGTGCAGGCGCTGGGCCTGGCGATGTCGAAGCTCAGCGCGGTGTCGCGCGACGAGCTGGCCTCGGTGCTGGCCGAGTTCCGCCAGGAAACCGAGCAACTGTCGGCGCTGCACCTGGGCTCGACCAGCTACATCCGCGCCGTGCTCAAGAAGGCACTGGGCGAGGACCGCGCGAGCAACCTGCTCGAGGACATCCTGCAGCCCGACGAGCCGCACGGCGGCATCGAGCGCCTGAACGAACTCGAGGCCGGCGAGGTGGCCGAGCTCATCCGCGACGAGCACCCGCAGATCCTTGCGACGCTGCTGGTGCACCTGGACCGCATGAAGGCCTCGGAGGTGCTCGAGAAGCTGCCGGCGCGCCTGCGCCACGACGTGATCATGCGCGTGGCCACCTTCGGCGGCGTGCAGCCGTCGGCGCTCAACGAGCTGACCGAGGTGCTCACCGAAATGCTCGCGGGCCAGGGCTTGCGCCGCAGCCGCCTGGGCGGTGTGCGCACCGCGGCCGAGATCGTCAACCTGATGAGCACCACGGTGGAAGAAGAAGCCATTGCCCATGTGCGCGAGCAGGACGAGGCGCTGGCCCAGCGCATCGTCGACGAGATGTTCGTGTTCGAGAATCTGCTGGGCCTGGAAGACCGCAGCATCCAGCGCCTGCTCAAGGACATCGAGTCCGACTCGCTCATCATCGCGCTCAAGGGCGCGCCGCTGGAGCTGCGCGACAAGTTCCTCAGCAACATGTCGCAACGCGCCGCGGAAACGCTGCGCGAGGACATGGAGCTGCGCGGCCCCGTGCGCGTGTCACAGGTCGAGACCGAGCAGAAGGCCATCCTGCAGGTGGCGCGCCGGCTCGCGGACGCCGGCGAAATCGTGATCGCGGCGCCTGGCACCGATGACTTCGTCTGACCCCGACGCCTTCGGCGCCTTCGGCGCCTTCGGAGGCTCGCGCGAGCGACTCGCCGCCATCCATGCGGCCGCGCGCCAGGCCGGCGCCGGCACGCCCGCGCTCTCGGCCTGGGAGCGCTGGGAGATGGGCACGCTCGATGGCAAGGCGCCACCGTCCGCCACGCGGCAGGCTGCGCAACGCCTCGCCCCACCGCCTGCACCTCCCGCACCGAAGGTCGACCTCGCCGAACTGGCCCGCATCCGCAAGGAAGCACGCGCCACGGGCGAAGCCGAGGGGCGCGCCGCCGGGCTGGCCGAAGGCCGCCAGGTCGGCCACACCGAAGGCCTGGCCACGGGCCTCGCCGCCGCCAGCGTGCACGCCGAACGCCTGCGCGCACTGGCCCGCTCGCTGCCCGAAGCCTTGCGCAGCGCCGAAGCCGAACTGGCCGAAGCCGTGCTCGCACTCGCGCTCGACGTGGCGCGCCAGGTGGTGCACCGCACCTACCAGGCCGAGCCCGAATGGGTGCTGCCGCTGGTGCGCGACCTGCTGCACGCCGAGCCCGCGCTGCGCGGCGAACCGCGCCTGCTGCTGCACCCCGACGACGTGGCGCTGGTGAAGAACAGCCTGGGCAGCGAGATCGAGGCAGCGGGCTGGCAGCTGCGCGCCGACGACAGCCTGGCACGCGGTGGTTGCCGCGTCCAATCGGCCACGGGCGAGCTGGACGCCAGCCTGGTGACGCGCTGGGAGCGTGTGGGTGCGGCGCTGCGTGGTGACGCTCCCTGAGCCGATGCAGACCGCGGCCACCAACCCTCATCTGAACAGCGTGCGCGCCGCGTTGGAGCAGGCGCGCGCCGACGTCGCCCGCTGCACGACCACGACCGCCTCGGGCCGCCTCACGCGCGCCGTCGGCCTCGTGCTCGAAGCCGTGGGCCTGCAGCTGCCCGTGGGCAGCGACTGCCTCATCGAACTGCCGCCCGGCCATCCGCAACGGCATGCAGAAGCGGAGGTCGTCGGCTTCGCAGGCGACCGTCTTTTCCTCATGTCGCAGACCGAAGTGGCGGGCCTGCTGCCCGGCGCGCGCGTGTTCGCACGGCCCGGCCTGCGCGAGCCCGGTGTCACCGGCGACGCCCACACGAAGCGCCTGCCCGTCGGCGAAGGCATGCTCGGCCGCGTGGTCGATGCGGCCGGCCGACCACTCGACGGACTCGGCCCGCTCGACGTGGCACGGCAGGTGCCGCTCGCGGCGCCACCGATCAACCCGCTGTCGCGCGCGGCCATCGACTCGGTGCTCGACGTCGGCGTGCGCGCCATCAACGCGATGCTCACCGTCGGCCGCGGCCAGCGCATGGGCCTGTTCGCTGGCTCGGGCGTGGGCAAGAGCGTGCTGTTGGGCATGATGGCGCGCTACACCAGCGCCGAGGTGATCGTGGTCGGCCTCATCGGCGAACGCGGGCGCGAGGTGAAGGACTTCATCGAGAACACGCTGGGCGAGGAAGGCCTGGCCCGCGCCGTGGTCGTGGCCGCGCCGGCCGACAACTCGCCGCTGCTGCGTTTGCAGGGTGCGGCCTATGCCACCTGCCTGGCCGAGTACTTTCGCGACCAGGGCAAGGACGTGCTGCTCATCATGGATTCGCTCACGCGCTATGCGATGGCGCAGCGCGAGATCGCATTGGCCGTGGGCGAGCCACCCGCCACCAAGGGCTACCCGCCCTCGGTGTTCGCGCGGCTGCCTGCCTTGGTCGAACGCGCTGGCAACGGCGCGCGCGACGCGCAGGGGCGCGGCGGCTCGATCACTGCCTTCTACACCGTGCTGTCCGAAGGCGACGACCAGCAGGACCCGATCGCCGATTCGGCGCGCGCGATTCTCGACGGCCACATCGTGCTCTCGCGCTCGCTGGCCGAGGCCGGGCACTACCCGGCCATCGACATCGAAGCGTCGATCAGCCGCGCGATGACGTCGCTGATTCCGTCCACGCAGTTCGATACCGTGCGCCGCTTCAAGCAGATGCTGTCGCGCTACCAGCGCAACCGCGACCTGATCAGCGTGGGCGCCTACGCGCCGGGGCACGACCTGCAACTGGACCAGGCGATCGCGATGTACCCGCGCATCGAGGCCTTTCTGCAGCAGTCGATGCACGAACGCACCGGCTACGAAGAGGCCATCGCCCACATGGACAGCCTGTTCACGCACACATCATCACCGGGACGCCCATGAGCAGCAGCAACAAGCTCCCCCTCGGCATGCTCATCGACCTGGCGCAGAGCCAGACCGACGACGCCGCGCGCCGACTGGGCGCATTGCAGAGCGCGCACCTGAGCGCGCAGCAGAAGCTCGATCTGCTGCTGCAGTACCGCCAGGACTACCACGCGCAGCTCGACACGCTGATGCGCGGCGGCCTGCCGTCGTCGCAGTGGCGCAACTACCGCAACTTCCTCGGCACGCTCGACCACGCGATCGCGCAGCAGCGCGCCATCGCCGAACGGGCCGGGCACCAGCTCGACCGCGGCCGCACCGACTGGCAGCGCGAGAAGCGCCGCCTCAGTTCGTTCGACACGCTGGCCGATCGCGTGCGCGCACAGGCGCTGATGGCGCAGGCCAAGCGCGAACAGCGCGACAGCGACGAACGCGCCGCCCGCCAGTTCTTCGACCGCGCCTCGCACCCCACCCATTGAATCTTCGCCAGGAACCGACATGCCTCCCATGATCCCGCCGTCCGTCACCCCTGCCGCCACGTCGCCGGTGGCACAAGGCGGTGCACGTGGCCGCAGCAGCGCCGACGAGACGCAGGGCCGCGCGTTCGGTGCGGCGCTCGAACGCTCGCGCGCGAGCCATGCCGAGAAGACAACGGATGCCGACGCCGCGGTCGCGGAGGCCAAGCCGGCGCGCAAGACCGCGCTTTCTGAAGAGATGCGGGACGCGCAGCCCGCAGAGCCGGATCTCGCGTTCCTTGCTGCGGCTGTCACGCCGCAACAGGCATTGACTCTTGCGGGACGTGCGGCCACGCAGAACAGTGGTGCGCCAGACACTGTCCTAACGCCCGATGCGCCAGCCGCCCTGCCTGCAGGCCCGGCGCGCCTGAGCAGCGATGCCGCAATCACGCCCGAACCCGCCCTCGCCACTGAAGACGCGTCCGCTCCCACCGCAACCGCCGCCGCACAGAGCGCAGCGACCGAAGCCGAGAACGCGGCACCGTCTTCGCTGTACGAGATCGTGCGCGCCGCCGTGGCCGCGCAGCCGATGGCTGTCGATGGAAAGAAGCCGACTGCCGCACCTGCAGGCCCACCCGTCGGCACCGCCGCACCGGGCCGCGCCGGCGCACCGCGCACCGTGAGCGCCACCACCACCGAACAACTCGCAGCCGCTGCGCAAGCCCAGCCCGCTGGCGATGCGAAGCCTGCGACGACAGAAGCCGCACCCGTCGCCGCAGCGCCCGCCACCGCTTCAAGCGACGATGCGGCAACACCGTCCGCGTCCTTCGCGCTTCAGCAACCTGCCGCGGCCTCCACCGAACGCACGACCGAGAGCCCCGCCGCGCGCCCCGCCATGCACACGCTCGCCCCCGAAGTCGGCAGCGAGAAATGGGCACCCGCGCTCGGCCAGCAGCTCGCGCGCATGAGCCTCACCGGCACGCACACGGCCGAGCTGGACCTCAACCCCGCCGGCCTCGGCCCATTGAAGGTCACGCTGTCGATCGGCGAGCACCAGGCGCAGGCCGCGTTCGTGTCGGCGCACGAGAGCGTGCGCAAGGCCGTCGAAGCCGCGCTGCCGCAGCTGCGCACCAGCCTGTCGGAACAAGGCATCACGCTGGGCCAGACCTCGGTCGGTGCGGACACGCGCGCACCGTTCGGCCAGGACGCCACGTTCGCGCAGCAGCAACAGCAGCAACAACACCAGCGGCAAGGCGCGTGGCGACCGCAGGGCACGTCTGCCGCAGCCGACATCGCCCGCGCGACCACGGCGGCACCCCGCCCCGCTGCCACCTCACGCACCGGCCCGGGCG
The DNA here is from genome assembly GCF_033802765.1 of Variovorax sp. EBFNA2. Taxonomy (NCBI): domain Bacteria; kingdom Pseudomonadati; phylum Pseudomonadota; class Betaproteobacteria; order Burkholderiales; family Comamonadaceae; genus Variovorax; species Variovorax sp. EBFNA2. The sequence goes on along the minus strand of NZ_CP138496.1, from coordinate 1,608,120 downwards.
TCGACACCTTCGCCTGAAACCGCCCCGCCCGCCTCCCGCAATGAACGGATGTGAAGCGCCTTTGTGCGCTTGTTCGGCCGTTCGCTCGCGGGGGACTTCGCAAAGAATAGACCGGACCCGTCCACCGTTTCACCATGGCTACCTCTTCTCCCGCCGCCACCGCGGCTGCGTCGGCCGCGACCGACCCGCCGGCCTCGCGCCGCACCTCGAAACTGCTGATCGGATTCGTGGCCGCCCTCGGCCTGGCCGCGGCCGGCGCGGCTGCGTACGTTTTCGTGCTTCCCCGCTTCACCGACCACGCGGCCGCCGAGACGGCCAAGGCGCCGGTGCCCGAGAAGCCCATCTTCCTCATGCTGGAGCCGCTCACCGTCAACCTGCAGTCCGAAGGCCGCTCGCGCTTCCTGCAGATCGGCTTGGCGCTGAAGCTGCGCGACGAGCAGGCCAAGGCGCAGATCGTGGAGTTCATGCCCGAGCTGCGCAGCCGCCTGCTGGTGCTGCTGTCGAACCGCCCGCCCGAATCGCTGGTCACGTCGGAAGACAAGGCCCGGCTGGCCACGGAGATTCACAGCGCCCTGAACGCGCCGCTGGCCGAGGGCCTGCCCGAGCTGGGCATTGCGAGCGTGTCCTTCAACTCCTTCGTCGTGCAGTGACGGCGATGCCCGTTTGCGGACCCGCGATCCATGGCGTATGAACAGGTGCTCTCCCAGGACGAGGTCGATGCGCTGCTGCAGGGCGTCACCGGCGGCGACCTCGACCAGGCCGCCGCGCCCGCGCCGCCGCCCGACGGCCTGCCGGCCTACGACCTCGGCGCGCCCGACCGCGTGGTGCGCAACCGCATGCACACGCTGGAGGTCATCAACGACCGCTTTGCGCGCGGCCTGCGCAGCGCGCTGCTGAACTTCATGCGCCGCAGCCCCGACATCTCGGTCGGGCCGGTGCAGATCCAGCAGTTCGGCGAGTTCGTGCGGCACCTGCCGGTGCCCGCGAACATCAACATGATCCACATGAAGCCGCTGCGCGGCACCGCGCTCTTCGTGTTCGACCCGAAGCTCGTGTTCCTCGTGGTGGACAACCTGTTCGGCAGCGACGGGCGCTACCACGTGCGCGTGGAAGGGCGCGACTTCACGCGCACCGAGCAACGCATCATCAAGCGCCTGCTCGACCTGTCGCTGCAGTGCTACGGCGACGCGTGGCAACCCGTGTTTCCGCTGGACTTCGACTACGTGCGCGCCGAGATGCACGGCAAGCTCGCCAACATCGTCGCGCCCAACGAGGTGGTGATCAACACCACGCTGCAGATCGAGTTCGGCCCCATCGGCGGCTTCCTGCATGTGTGCCTGCCCTACTCGATGATCGAGCCGATCCGCGACCTTCTGTCCAACCCGATCCAGGACGAGGTCGAGGTCGACAAGCGCTGGGTCACGCAGATGTCGCGCCAGATGCAGGCCGCCGACGTCGAGCTCACCGCCGACTTCGTGACCATGCCCTCGACGCTGGGCGACGTGATGAAGCTGCGCGTGGGCGACGTCATTCCCATCGAGCTGCCGTCGACGGTGGTCGCCAAGGTCGGCGGCGTGCCCGTGATGGCCTGCGGCTACGGCACCTCCAACGAGCGCTACGCCCTGCGCGTGCAACACATGATCTCCCACCAAGACAGCGATTCGAAGAACGACCATGACTGACAACACCTCTGCCGCCAGCGACGCGGACGACTGGGCCAGCGCACTGGCCGAGCAGACCGCGGCCAGCGCGCCCACGCCCGAGCCGGCCGCAGCGCCGGCCACCGCGCACGTCTTCCAGCAGATCCAGGACGCACCGGCCGCCTCATCCACCACGCCTGTCGACATCGCGCGCGTGCTCGACGTGCCGGTGCAGCTCACCGCCGAGATCGGCCGCACGCGCATCACCATCAAGAACCTGCTGCAGCTGTCGCAGGGTTCGGTGGTCGAGCTCGACGGCCTGGCCGGCCAGCCGCTGGACGTGCTGATCAACGGCTACCTCATTGCGCAGGGCGAGGTCGTGGTGGTGAACGAGAAGTACGGCATTCGCCTGACCGACATCGTCACGCCCTCCGAGCGTATGCAGAAGCTCGCGCGCGCATGAACCTGACGCGGGTGTCTTCGTTGGTCGCGCGCGGAACCGCGCTGCTCGCACTGGGACTGCATGCGGCCCATGCGGCCTTGCCCACCGTGCCCACGCCGGTGCGCGAAGCCGCGCCGCCGTCCGCGGTCGGCGGCGCCGGTCTGCTGCAAGCGGGCTTCGGCATGGCGGCGGTCGTCGGCCTGATCTTCCTGTGCGCGTGGCTGGCGCGGCGCTTCGGCCTGCAGCGGCTGGGCGGCGGCCAGGTGGTGAAGGTGGTGTCCACCGCCATGGTCGGCCCGCGCGAGCGCGTGGTCGTGGTGGAAGTGGCCGGCCAGTGGCTGGTGCTCGGCGTCACCGGCAGCCAGGTCAACACGCTGCACACGCTGCCGGCGCAGGCAACGCCTGCGGCAGTCACACCCATGTCGCCACAGAACCCCGTGGGCCTGTTCGCACAGAAGCTGCGCGACTCCCTCGCCGGCAAGGCCCGCGCGACCTCATGACCCGCCCCGCTTTGCACCGCGGCCTGCGCACCGCCTTGCTGCTGCTCGCCGCCACGCTGCCCGCTGCTGCATGGACGCAAGGCCTGCCCGGCCTCACGAGCACGCCGGGCCCCGGCGGCAGCCAGACCTGGTCGCTGAGCGTGCAGACGCTGGTGCTGCTGACCTCGCTCACCTTCCTGCCCGCGCTGCTGCTGTCGATGACCAGCTTCACGCGCATCCTCATCGTGCTGGGCCTGCTGCGCACCGCCATCGGCACGCAGACCTCGCCGCCCAACCAGATCCTCGTGGGGCTGTCGCTGTTCCTCACCTTCTTCGTGATGTCGCCGGTGTTCGACAAGGCTTACACCGAGGCCTACGTGCCGTTCTCCGAGAGCAAACTCAGCGCCGAAAAAGCGCTGGAGCGCGGCATTGCGCCCTTCAAGACCTTCATGCTCAAGCAGACGCGCGAGACCGACCTGGCGCTGTTCGCGCGGCTCGCCAAGGTGCCCGAAATGCAGGGCCCCGAAGACGTGCCGCTGCGCATCCTGCTGCCGGCCTTTGTCATCAGCGAGCTGAAGACCGCGTTTCAGATCGGCTTCACCATCTTCATTCCCTTTCTCATCATCGACCTCGTGGTGGCCAGCGTGCTGATGTCGATGGGCATGATGATGGTGCCGCCCGCGTCGATCGCGCTGCCCTTCAAGCTGATGCTGTTCGTGCTGGCCGACGGCTGGCAGCTGCTCATCGGCGCGCTCTCGCAGAGCTTCTATTTATGACGCCCGAGTCCGTCATGACCATGGGCCACCGGGCCATGGAAATCTCGCTGCTGCTGGGCGCACCGCTCTTGCTGGTGGCGCTGGTGATCGGCCTGGTGGTCAGCATCTTCCAGGCGGCCACGCAGATCAACGAGGCCACGCTGTCCTTCATTCCCAAGCTGCTCGCCGTGTTCGCGACGCTGGTCATCGCCGGGCCGTGGATGCTCGACCGCATGCTCGACTACATGCGCGCCCTGTTCGCCAGCATCCCGCAGATGCTGGCGTGACGCCCTCGGTTTTCTCCGTCACCTCGGGGCAGCTCGAGGCCTGGACGGTCGCCTTCCTCTGGCCCTTTGTGCGCATGCTGGCCATGGTCTCCACGGCGCCGGTGTTCGGCGAGCCGTGGGCGACGCGGCAGCTGAAAGTCGGCATCGCCGCCGTGCTCGCAATCGTGATCTCGCCCACCCTCGGGCCGCTGCCCGCAGTGCCCGTGGTGTCGGCAGGCGGCTTCTGGATCATCGTGCAGCAGGTGCTGATCGGCGCCGCCATGGGCTTCTCGATGCGGCTCGTGTTCACCGCCGTGCTGGCCGCGGGCGAGTACATCGGCCTGCAGATGGGTTTGTCGTTCGCGTCGTTCTTCGACCCCATGAGCCACGGCAGCACGATGGTGGTGTCGCGGCTGCTGAACATGCTGGCGATGCTGATCTTCATGGCGCTCGACGGCCACCTGCTCATGCTGGAAGCGCTGGCCGCGAGCTTTCACACGCTGCCCATCGCCGACGCGCCGTTGGCGGCCGGCGGCTGGATGTTTTTGGTGCTCGCGGGCGGCGACATCTTCGCGACCGGCCTGCTGCTGGCATTGCCGCTGATCACCGCGCTGCTCACGCTCAACCTCGCCATGGGCATCCTGAACCGCGCCTCCCCGCAGTTCAGCATCTTCGCGGTGGGCTTTCCGCTGACGCTGCTGGCGGGGCTGGTGATGCTGCAGTTGCTGATGCCGCACCTGGCGGCGTTTCTGGAGCCGCGGTTTGCGCAGTCGCTGGCGAACATGCTGCGGTTCACGCAGGGACTGCGGCCTTGAGGGCTGGACGCCTGCTTCCGGCTGTTCCGCCATTTCGAAGAACGGCAGTTTCTTTTTGAGGCTGAAGCCGCTCTGGGGCCCGTTGCAGATATTTGGCTTCCCCGGAAGCAGACGTCTGTGAGGCAACCACCGGCTTGCGGGTGTTTATCCTCCCGATTCAGGCGTCAGGTTTCACTGAGGTAGCCCCTCTCCACCTGCTGTTGCTGATTCTCGAAGATGGCCATGGCAGTCTTCATTCGCATGAAGCCGAGCTTCCTGTAGAAAGGTTCTTTTCCAGGGACCGCATACAAGATGATCTTCTTGTGACCGCATGACATCTCCACCAGCTCGCTGACAACCTGTTTGCCGAGGCCTGTGCCCTGATGGCTCGGCAATACCGCAATGTCGCAGATGTACGAGCAGTCTCCACCATCGGCAAGCGCACGCCCCGCCGCCACGAGCTTCCCGTGCTCGTAGACGAAACACTTGAACATGCTGTTCGAGAAGACCTTTTGCAGATGAAGCGGCTTCTTCTCGCCCAGTGGGGCGGCGCGATACAGGGCAGAAAGTTCTTCCCAGTCGATTCCATCGGTGGCGTGTTTCCATTCGAGTGTCACTTGGGGCTCCGATGTCGGGTTGTGGCCGGCTGTAGCGGGTCGAGATAGCGTCGCGAAGGCCCGCAGCAGGCATGTGGCGCTCCGGGGAGCGGTCGTTCAAGTCCCACGCGAGGGCGGCACACGGCGGTAATTCACTTCAACAGCCAGAGCCTCGTCGCCGGCGGGGCTGATGTTGTACATGCGCAGGTCGAGCGTGTCGTCGTCCGGTTGTTCGATGGTCGTGCGCCAGCCCCAGCGCGAGCCCCCTTGTCCGTCGCCGTAGCTGCCCAGCATCGACAGGCGCGGGTCGCCGCTGGCGCCGGTGCTGAACATGAGCGACGTGCCGGTGCCAAAGCTCTCGGCCCAGGCCGATTCGTAGCGGCGCTCGTCCAGGTGGTGGGCGATCAGTGCCACACCTTCCATCGGCTCGCCGCCGCAGTGGCCCGTGTATTCATGCAACAGCACGCGGCCGCCCAGCAGCACGCGGATGCTGCCGCGCTGCACCGAATCGTCGGCCGGCGCCCCGGGCTCGAACCAGAGGCGAAATCGGCCCTCCCACTGGCCCGCCATGCGCGCCAACTGCGCGTGCACACCTTCAGCCAGCGATGCTTCGAATTCCTTGCGACCCATGGGCTTTCCTTCAAGGCGATGACGTGTTCGACGGATGAACTTTGCCACGACGGAAGAACGCGTCAACTCCCGGCACGCCCTGCAAGAACCTGGTTGGCGGCCGAAACCTGAACCGCGAGAATGCAGCCAACACCCTACAGAGGAGCTCATCTTGACCACCGTCGCCATCACCCCCGCAATCAACGTCAGCAACAGCGACGGCTTTGTCCTGTTCGGCGGCGTGAACGTCCTCGAGTCGAAGGACATGGCCCTGCGCGCCGCGGAAGAATACGTCCGCGTCACGCAAAAGCTCGGCATTCCCTACGTCTTCAAGGCCAGTTTCGACAAGGCGAACCGCTCGTCCATCCACTCCTACCGGGGCCCCGGCCTGGAAGAGGGCCTGAAGATCTTCGAGGCCGTGAAGGCGGCGTTCGGCGTGCCGGTTCTCACCGACGTGCACGAGCCATGGCAGGCGGCTCCCGTTGCCGAAGTGGTCGACGTCCTGCAGCTGCCCGCGTTCCTCGCCCGCCAGACCGACCTGGTCGTCGCGCTCGCCAAGACGGGCAAGGTCATCAACGTCAAGAAGCCTCAGTTCCTGAGCCCGACGCAGGTGCTCAACATCGTCGAGAAGATCAAGGAAGCGGGCACCTCCCCCGTCATCCTGTGCGACCGTGGCACCTGCTTCGGCTACGACAACCTCGTGGTCGACATGCTCGGCTTCGGCACCATGAAGAAGGTCACGGGGAACCTGCCGGTCATCTTCGACGTGACCCATGCGCTGCAGCAACGCGAGGCGAACGCCATCGCTTCGGGCGGGCGGCGCGAGCAGGTGGCGGAGCTGGCGCGCGCGGGCCTGGCGGTGGGCCTGGCGGGCCTCTTTCTTGAAGCGCATCCCGACCCGGCGCAGGCCAAATGCGACGGTCCCAGCGCGCTGCCGCTGGACCAGCTGGAGCCGTTCCTCACGCAGTTGAAGGCGTTGGACGACCTGGTGAAGTCATTCGCGCCGCTGAACATCCGCGCCTGAACCAGACGCCGCGGCTCAGGCGGCCTTCTGCTCTTTCTGCACGGACCTGGGCGCCTCGCTGCGCGCCAGCCACAGTCCGCTCGCGATGATCAACGCGCCGCCGCCCAGCGTCCACGCGTCGGGCGCGGCCTGCCAGAACACCCAGTCCAGCACGAGCGCCCACGCGAGGGCGCTGTATTCGAAGGGCGCGATGGCCGCGGCCTGGCCGTGGCGGAAGGCCTCGGCGATGGCCAGCTGGCCCAGGAAGCCACTGACGGCCAGGCCTGCAAGCACCCACATGTGCTCCGCCTGGATCGGCACCCAGTGCGGTGCCGCCAGCAGGCTTCCGCCGAGCGCCATGCCGGCCGTGGTCCAGAAGACCAGCGCGGTGCTCGGTTCGGTGCGGCTGATGAGCCGGCCCAGCATGTTCGACAGCGCGTAGCAGACCGCAGCCACCAGAATCGCCACGGCGCCCGTCGAAAGAAAGGCGTCCTGCTCGGGCCGCAGCGCGATCACGACACCGACAAAGCCCAGCCCGATGGCGATCCAATGGCGCGGAAGAATCGACTCGCCCAGCAGCGGCACGGCGATGAGCACCATCAGCAGCGGCGCGATGAACGTGAGCGTGTAGGCCTCGGCCAGGCCCAGGGTCTTCAGGCCGTGCACGAAGAGCACGAGCATCGCCATGTTCAACCCAGTGCGCAGCAGGTGCAAAGGCCAACGCAGCCGGCGGTTGAAGACACCGGCGGCCTCGCGCCGCCAGGCGATGTACAGGCACACCAACGGCAGCGCCGTGAGGCCGCGCAGCGCCATCACCTGCACCGGCGGGTAGTGCCCGGCCAGGTTCTTGAGCAGCGCGTCCATGCAGGCGAAGAAGGCGCAAGCCAAGAGCATCGCGGCAATGCCGCGCAGGGTTCCGGTCGGGTGCATGGTGACGTTGTCTCGCGGCAGTGGCCGGCAGAGACGGGGCTTGTTCTTGACCGCCAAGCATAGGCCCTGCGAACGCCTGGTGCTGCAGGGGCCGCCGTCTTGGCGCAAGCCGCCACGGTCGCCCCGCGCACCCTTACAGGTAGTTGAACAACGAAATACTGTTCAACCGCGCAAAGGTCATCTGCGTCGCCTGCAATGACGTCTGCCGCTGGTAAAAATCCGAGATCGCGGCGTACGGATCGAGGTCCTCGATCGACGACAGGTAGCTCTCCTCCTGCAGCTTGTTCATCGCACCGGCGCTGTCGAGCGCCTCCAGTTCGACCTGGCGCGAGCCCACCGACGACAGCACGGTGAGCACGTTGTCGTGCGCGTTCGTCACCTTCACGTTGGCGGTGCTCAACGCGTTGCGCAGTTGCGCCTGAGCCGCGTCGCCGCCGCCGTTGAGCGGTGCGCGCAGCGCGGTCACCAGCTCGCCCAGGGCCGCGAAGATGTCGGTGCCGGCGTTCTGCGCGGTCGACACATCGAAGCTGTCGCCGTTGGCGGGCGTGCCGCTGATCGCAATCTGCACACCACCGAACGTGATCGGGCTTCCCGCGGTGAACGTGCCGCTCGCGGCCACGACCGGCGGCGTGTCCTTGGTCATCACCGTGTAGTCGGTGCCGGTGAAGCGGATGGTGAGATCTTTGCCGTAGTTGGGTGCGGTGGCATCGGTGGTGCTCACCGCACCGAACACGCCGGAGCCGGTGTTGCCGGGCGCGCCCGAGGCCACATAGCCCGCGCCGCCTTGCACCGTCTGAAAGATGCTGCGGCCGTCGTCCGAGGTCGACATCTGGCGCGCCACGTCGATCTGCATCAGCCGCTCGCCCTGGTCGCCCACGTACTGCACGCCGCCGCCGTCGGCCGTCACGAAGGGCGGGCTGCCGCTCTTGAAGCCGGCGAACAGATACTGCCCGCTGCCGTTGTCGCTGTTGGCCACGCCCACGAGCTGCTCCAGGCTGCTCTGGATGGCGGTGGCGAGCGAGCCGCGGTCGGCGTCCGACAGGCTGCCGCCGCCGGCCTGCACGACCAGCGTCTTCACGTGCTGCAGGATCGACGTCACCGAGTCGAGCGCGTTCTCTTCGGCCGACAGCGCCAGCGCCGCGCGCTGGCGGCTGGTGGTGAACTGGGCGCCCTCCGCCAACGTCTGGCTCACGCCGAGCGCGCGCGCCGCGCCCACCGGGTCGTCGCCGGCCGACAAGAACTTGGAGTTGGTCGCCAGCTGCTGCTGGACCCTGAACAGCTTCTGCTGCTGCAGGCCCATCGACTGCAGGCTCTGTTCGAAGAAGGATTGGGTGCTGATGCGCATCGCGGGTCCTGGAATCTGTGCGGGGGGTGGGGAGTTCAGTTGCTGATGCCAAGGATCGCGTCGAACATCGCCGAGGCGGTCTGGATCACCTTGGCGTTGGCCTGGTACATCTGCTGGAACATCAGCAGGTTGCCGGTTTCCTCGTCCTGGTTGACGCCGGAAATCGCGCGCTGGCTGGCCTTGATCTGGCCGGTCACGCTGTCCTGCGTGGTGGCGGCCACCTTGATCGACATGGCGCGGTTGCCGACGTCGCTCACCAGCTGCGAGTAGGCGCCGTTGAAGGTCGCGGTGCCGTTCGACATGGTGGTCTTGCGCTGCAGCGCGCCCAGCAGCAACGCGTTGCCGCCGTCGGAGACGCCGCCGGTGTTCTTGCCGAGGGTGAAGGTGTCGCCCTGCGCGGGCGCGCCCGTCATGCCCACGGTGATGCCGTCGAAGCTCATCTTCGCGCCCGCCGTGTACGGCACGGGCGTGCCGGCCGGGTAGCTGGTGGCGGTGCCGTCGGCGCGCGTGACGGTCACGGCCGAGCCGGCCGGAAAGCCCGACAGCGTGCCGGTGCCCGCGTTGAAGCTCAACGTGACGTTGCCGGCCAGCGGCGAGCCCGGATAGGCGGCATCAACGGTGGCCGCGCCCAGTGCGCCGCTGCCCTTGTTGCCCGCGGTGTTGCCGGTGATCACGGGCGATGCGGCGGCCACCTTGGCCGGATCGCGCACCAGCACGTCGACATCGCGCGCGCCGGTGCGCGTGGGCTGCACCAGGAACGAATCGCCGGCCTGCGCCGTGCCGCTCGCGGCCGTGAGGCTCACGCCGTCGAAGCTGATCGGGAAGGTGGTGAAGCTGCCCATCGGCGTCTTGTCCGAGAGCCGCGTGACGGTGTAGGTGAGCGTGCCCGCCACGTCGGTCACGCTCACGTTGTAGTCGCTGGTCGTGAGCTTCGACGCATCGGTCAGCGCGGCGCCGAACTCGAGGGTGCCGGTGTTGCCGGCATTGGCGATCGTGCCCGGCACGGCCTGCGAGAAGAAGTTCTGGCCCAGCGCGCCGTTCAGGTCCACGCCCAGCTTGTGCTGCGCATTCACCGCGTCGGCCACCGACATGGCGAGCCGGCCGATGGCGTTCTGCGTGGGAATCAGCGTGTCCTTGCGGAAGGCCATGAGGCCGCCGAGCACGCCGCCGGTGAAGGCGCTGTCGTCGAGCTCGACGGTGTTGCCGGCAAAGCCCGACAGCGCCACCACCTGGCGCGTCGGGTCCGACGACGACGCCACCGCCGCCATCTTCGACGCATGGTCGCCCACCACCAGCGACTGGCCGGTGGCGATGAACACGTTGTACTTGCCGTTGTCCTGCTGCAGCACGCGCACGTCGACCACCTGGCTCAGCTCGCTCACGAGCTGGTCGCGCTGGTCGAGCAGGTCGTTCGGCGCCTGGCCGCCCGCCACCGCGCTCATCTGGCTGATCTGCTGGTTCAGGCTGGCGATCTTGGCGGCGTAGGTGTTGATCTGGCTCACGCTGCCCACGATCTGCTCGTTGACCGAGGTGTTCAGGTCCGACAGGTACTGGTCGGTTGCGCGGAACTTGCTGGCCAGCGACTGCGCCGCACTGATCATCTGCTGGCGCGCCGCCGGATCGGCCGGCGTGTTGGCCACGCCCTGCACGCTGGTGAAGAAGCTCTGCATCAGCGGCGCGATGCCCGAGGTCTTGTCGGCCAGCAGCGTGTCGATGCGGTTGACCTGCACGCCGTTGGTGGCCAGCGCGGCCGACTGCGACTGCGCGGTGGCCAGCTGCGCCGTGAGGTAGCGGTCGTAGCTGCGCGCCACGGTCGTCACGTTCGCGCCCGAACCGATGAAGCCCGAGCCGCTGGCAATGCCGCCGGCCGTGGCGATCTGCGCGATCTGGCGGCTGTAGCCGGCCGTGTACACGTTGGCGGTGTTGTGGGCCGTGGTCATCAGCGCGGTGCGGGCGACCGCGAGGCCGCTCAGACCTGTGTAGAACATGCTTCCGGACATAAGGCTTTACCTGTCAAAGGGGTGTGTGGGAGCGGCATCGCGCGATGCCTCTCTCTGGTTATCGGCAGCGCGCGGCCGAAGTTGAGGGCGCGCGTGCTGATGCGTCTTTCTCAGAACTCCGACCAGTCGCCCTTCGCGTCGCCGGCCATGGCGAGCTGCGGTGCGCCACTCGGCTCGCGGCGCGTGGGCAGCGCCTTGGCGCGCGGCTTGGGCGTCGGCTTCGGTGCTTTCGGAATCGGCGTGATGCGCGTGAAGCCGGCGCGGGTCGACGCGACCGCGTTCGCGTCGAGCTTGAAGACACTCACGGCCTGCACGAGGCTGCCGGCCTGCTCCTGCAGCGACTGCGCCGCGGCCGAGGCCTCTTCGACCAGCGCCGCGTTCTGCTGCGTCACCTGGTCCATCTGCGTGATCGCCTGGTTGATCTGCTCGATGCCCGAGGTCTGTTCCTGGCTGGCGGCGGTGATCTCGCCCATGATGTCGGTCACGCGCTTCACGCTGCCCACGATCTCTTCCATCGTGCGGCCGGCTTCTGCGACCTGCTTGCTGCCCTCTTCGACTTTTTCCACCGAGTCGCCGATCAGGGTCTTGATTTCCTTGGCTGCGGCTGCAGAGCGTTGCGCGAGGCTACGAACTTCCGAGGCAACGACAGCAAAGCCGCGACCTTGCTCGCCTGCTCGTGCGGCTTCGACCGCCGCGTTCAGCGCCAGGATGTTCGTCTGGAACGCGATGCCGTCGATCACGCCGATGATGTCCACGATCTTTTTCGACGATGCATTGATCGAGCCCATCGTGTCCACCACCTGCGACACGACTGCGCCGCCCTTCACCGCAACCTCAGATGCGGAGACGGCCAGCTGATTCGCCTGCCGCGCGTTGTCCGCGTTCTGCTTCACCGTCGAGGTCAGCTCTTCCATCGACGCCGCCGTCTGCTCCAGCGAACTCGCCTGCTCTTCGGTGCGCGACGACAGATCCTGGTTGCCCGAAGCGATCTGACCCGACGCCGTGGCGATCGTCTCCGTGCCCGTGCGCACCTCGCCCACCACCTTCGCCAGGTTGGCGTTCATGTCCTTCAGCGCCTGCATCAGCTGGCCCGTCTCGTCGCGGCTTTCCACGCGGATGTTCGCGCTCAGGTCGCCGGCGGCCACCGTCTCGGCCACGCCGACGGCCTTGGCCAGCGGGCGCACGATGCTGCGCGAGATGAAGAAGGCGAACAGGCCGCCCAGCAGCACCGTGAGCGCCGTCAGCAGCAGCCGCAGGTTGAAGCTCTTCGAATTCGCCGCGTCGATGGCGTGGCTCATGTCGTCGATGGCGCGGCGTTCGAGGGCCAGCAGCTCGAGCACGCGGTTCTCGTACGCCTTGGCGGCCGGCTGGAACGACAGCTGGTAGGCGCGCACGGTCTCGACCGTGTTGCCACTGGCCTTGGCGCGGGTCACGTCGTCCTTGGCGGCCTGGTACTTGGCGCGCAGCTCGACGATCGACTTGTAGGTCGCTTTCTCTTCGTCGGTGACCAGCAGCGCCTCGACCTTGGCCATGGTCTCGCTGCCCTTCTTCACGCTGTCAGTGATCACGTCGGCAAACAGCATCGGCAGCGCCTCGTCGGTGGTGCGCGCGATCATCGAGGTGCGCGCAATGGCCGAGTAGGTCAGCACGTACCAGTCGGAAATGAGCCGCTCCTTGGCCAGCGGGCTCTGCATCATGATCCGCGTGGCCTCGGCGTTCTTGTGCGCGGACATCAGCCCCACGGCGCTGGAGATGATCGACAGCCCCAGCACGACGGCGAAGGCGAGCGTCAGGCGGGTGCCGATGCGAAGGTTCAAAAAGAAGGTCATGGGGTGGTCTTCAAACGGTGGCGGCCGCTTCGATGAGGCCCATCTCTTCGCTGGACATCAGCCGGTCGATGTCCACCAGGATCAGCATGCGTTCGTCCAGCGTGCCCAGGCCGATCAGGTAGTCGGTGTCGAGCACCGAGCCCATCTCGGGTGCCGGCTTGATCTGCTCGGCCGTGAGCGTGATCACGTCCGACACGCTGTCCACCACCATGCCCACCACGCGCCCCGAGATGTTCAGCACGATCACCACCGTGAACTGGTCGTAGGTGGGTGCGCCCAGCTCGAACTTGATGCGCATGTCGATGATCGGCACGATGATGCCGCGCAGGTTGACCACGCCCTTGATGTAGTTCGGCGCGTTCGCGATGCGCGTCACGGCGTCGTAGCCGCGCAGCTCCTGCACCTTCTGGATGTCGATGCCGTATTCCTCGTCGCCGAGCTTGAAGGTCACGACCTCCAGGCGGTTGGCCACGGCGGACGCGGACGACGATGTGTTGTCTCTGGTGTGGTTCAGCATGTGTTCTTCTCCTCGTTCAATACGCATTCCGGACGCCGGCACCCTCGCCCGCCCCGGTCCTGAATACCCCTGCGGCCTGGACCAGGTCCTGCGCCTGTTCCTGCAGCGACTGCGCCGTGGCCGTGGCCTCTTCGACCAGCGCGGCGTTCTGCTGCGTCACTTGGTCCATCTGCGCGATGGCCTGGTTGATCTGCTCGATGCCCGAGGTCTGCTCCTGGCTCGCCGTCGTGATCTCGCCCATGATGTCGGTCACGCGCTTCACGCTGCCGACGATCTCCTGCATGGTCCGGCCGGCCTCGGCCACCTGCTTGCTGCCCGCCTCGACCTTCTCCACCGAGTCGCCGATGAGGGTCTTGATTTCTTTCGCGGCAGCCGCCGAGCGCTGCGCCAGGCTGCGCACTTCCGACGCGACCACCGCAAAGCCCTTGCCCTGCTCGCCCGCGCGCGCCGCTTCCACCGCCGCGTTCAGCGCGAGGATGTTCGTCTGGAACGCGATGCCGTCGATCACGCCGATGATGTCGACGATCTTTTTCGACGAGGCGTTGATCGAGCCCATCGTGTCCACCACCTGCGACACCACGGCGCCGCCCTTCACGGCGACCTCCGATGCGGAGACAGCCAGCTGGTTCGCCTGCAGTGCGTTGTCCGCGTTCTGCTTCACCGTCGAGGTCAGCTCTTCCATCGACGCGGCCGTCTGCTCCAGCGAGCTGGCCTGCTGCTCGGTGCGCGACGACAGGTCCTGGTTGCCCGAGGCGATCTGGCTCGACGCCGACATCACGCCCGCGACATTCGCGCCCACGTCCGCGACGATCGCGAAGAGGTTGGCGCTCATCTGGTTCAGCGCGCGCAGCAGCCCCGCGATCTCGTCGCCAGGCCGCACCGTGAAGCGCACGAGGTCGCCGCCCGCGATGGTTCGCGCGACCTCGATGGCCTCGTCGAGCGGACGGAAGACCGTGCGGCCGAGGAACGCACCGAGGCCCAGCCACGCCAGCGCAGCGCCGAGGCTGCCCGCTGCCACGGCGGCAGGCAGCCAGCTGTGCGCGCCGGACGCTGCCGTCAGGCGGGATGCTTCCATCCAACCCACCGCGCCCAGGCCCGCTGACAGTGCAGCCGCCGCGACGGTCACGCCGAACACGCGGCGGCGTACGGGGATGCGCCGCAGCCGCGCCAGCGGATGGGCCCAGCCGCTGCGCACCACTTCGCCCTGCAGCAGCTCGAGGCCCTTGGCCTCGCCCTCGCGCATGCGGCGGTAGAGCGCATTGGCTATCGCCACGTCTTCGCGCGCAGGACGGCTGCGCACGGACATGTAGCCCTCGACGCCGCCCTGGTGGCGGATCGGCGTGACGTTGGCGAGCACCCAGTAGAAGTCGCCGTTCTTGCGCCGGTTCTTGATGAGGCCGGTCCACGGCAGGCCCTGGTCGAGTGTTCGCCACAGGTCGGCGAAAGCCTCGGGCGGCACGTCGGGATGGCGCACGATGTTGTGCGCCTTGCCCAGCAATTCGGCGGGCGTGAAGCCGCTGGCCGCGACGAAGGCCGGGTTGACGTAGGTGATGCGGCCCTTGAGGTCGGTGCGGGACACCAGGGCCTCTTCCTTCGAGAGTTCGTATTCGATGTCGGTGACGGGCAGATTGACGCGCATGGCCGGTGTGCCGCCTCAAGCCAGCGCCAAGGCGCTGCTGCTGCTGCCGCCGAGGCGGAACACGCCGACGACCTGCGACAGGCTGCCGGCCTGCTCCTGCAGCGACTGCGCCGCCGCCGAAGCCTCTTCGACCAGTGCCGCGTTCTGCTGCGTCACCTGGTCCATCTGCGTGATCGCCTGGTTGATCTGCTCGATGCCCGAAGTCTGCTCCTGGCTCGCCGCAGTGATCTCGCCCATGATGTCCGTCACGCGCTTCACGCTGCCCACGATCTCTTCCATCGTGCGGCCGGCTTCTGCGACCTGTTTGCTGCCTTCTTCGACCTTTTCAACCGAGTCGCCGATCAGGGTCTTGATCTCTTTGGCGGCGGCGGCTGAGCGTTGAGCCAAGCTGCGAACTTCCGAGGCAACGACAGCAAAGCCGCGACCTTGCTCGCCTGCTCGTGCGGCTTCCACGGCCGCGTTCAGCGCCAGGATGTTGGTCTGGAACGCGATGCCATCGATCACGCCGATGATGTCCACGATCTTCTTGGACGACGCATTGATCGAGCCCATCGTGTCGACAACCTGCGAGACGACAGCGCCGCCCTTGACGGCCACTTCAGAAGCGGAGACCGCCAGCTGATTGGCTTGCCGCGCGTTGTCCGCGTTCTGCTTCACCGTCGAGGTCAGCTCTTCCATCGACGCTGCCGTCTGCTCCAGCGAGCTGGCCTGCTCTTCCGTGCGCGAAGAAAGGTCCTGATTGCCCGAAGCGATCTGCCCCGAGGCCGTGGCGATCGTCTCCGTGCCCGTGCGCACTTCGCCCACCACCTTGGCGAGATTCGCGTTCATGTCCTTCAGCGCCTGCATCAGCTGGCCCGTCTCGTCGCGGCTTTCCACGCGGATGTTCGCGCTCAGGTCGCCGGCCGCCACCGTCTCGGCCACTTCGAGCGCATGGCCCAGCGGGCGCACGATGCCCAGCGTGAGGCGCCAGGCGAACAGCGCGCCCAGCACCAGGGCGATGGCCGACAGCGCGAGCAGCGTGGTGCGGCCGTCGGTGTGATCGGCCGCGATGCCCTTGGCGGCGGCGTCGATCTTCTCGCGCTGGTGGTTCGCCAGGCTCTCGACCGCGTTGGCGTAGACGGAGAGCGCCGCGCTGAACTTGGTGTCGACCAGCACATTGGCTTCGTCGAGCTTCTTCTCGTCTTTCAGCTTGTTGAGCGTGCCCACGGTCTCGAGCACGACGACGCGCGCCGCGACCACGGCGGCATAGAGCGCCTTTTCTTCCGGGCTGGCGAGCATGGCCTCCAGCTGCTTCTGCGCCGGCGTGATGCGCGCCGACCCTGCGGCCTGGACCTTGGCGAAATACGCCGCAACCTCGGGATCGGTGGTCTTCACCATCGCGTAGTTGGCGACGGTGTTCGACCTGAGCAGGCTGAGCCATTCGTTCGCCAGCCGCTCCTTGACCAGCGCACCCTGCACCATCTCATCGGTCGCCTGGCCCACGTTCGTGAGGCGCAGCACGCCGGTGCCCGCGATGAACGCCATCAGCAGCAGCAACGCCGCGAAGCCGAGCCCGAGGCGGGTGCCGATTTTCAGATCCTTCAAACTCATTGCGCTTTTCTTCCTTCCAGAACGGGGACCATGTCGGAGTGGCTCGAGCCACCCCGTCTCCCTGTTATCGGCAGCGGCCCGCCAGACTTGAGTTCTTTTTTCTCAAAATTCGGTCCAGTCGTTCTTGCCGTCGGTGGCCATGGCAAGTTGGGGTGCGCCGCCGGCCTCGCGGCGGGCAGGCAGTGCCCCGGTGCGCGGCCAGGCGGTCGGCGCAATGCGCGTGACGCCGGCGCGTTGGGCCTGTGCCGGGTGGGGGTGGGCATCGAGTTTGAAGACGCTCACGGCCTGCACGAGGCTGCCGGCCTGCTCCTGCAGCGACTGCGCCGCCGCCGAGGCTTCCTCGACCAGCGCTGCGTTCTGCTGCGTCACCTGGTCCATCTGGACGATGGCCTGATTGATCTGCTCGATGCCCGAGGTCTGTTCCTGGCTCGCCGCCGTGATCTCGCCCATGATGTCGGTCACGCGCTTCACGCTGCCCACGATCTCTTCCATCGTGCGGCCGGCTTCGGCGACCTGCTTGCTGCCCTCTTCGACTTTTTCCACCGAGTCGCCGATCAGGGTCTTGATTTCCTTGGCTGCGGCTGCGGAACGTTGGGCGAGGCTGCGGACTTCCGAGGCAACGACCGCAAAGCCTCGGCCTTGTTCACCGGCGCGTGCCGCTTCAACGGCTGCGTTCAGCGCGAGGATGTTGGTCTGGAACGCGATGCCGTCGATCACCCCGATGATGTCCACGATCTTCTTGGACGACGCATTGATCGAGCCCATCGTGTCGACGACCTGCGACACCACAGCGCCGCCCTTCACCGCGACTTCCGACGCCGTCACCGCCAGCTGATTCGCCTGCCGCGCGTTGTCCGCGTTCTGCTTCACCGTCGAGGTCAGTTCTTCCATCGACGCCGCCGTCTGCTCCAGCGAACTCGCCTGCTCTTCCGTGCGCGACGACAGATCCTGGTTGCCCGAAGCGATCTGCCCCGACGCCGTGGCGATCGTCTGCGTGCCCGTGCGCACTTCGCCCACGATCTTCACCAGGCTTTCGTTCATTTCCTTGAGCGCATGCATCAGGCGGCCGGTCTCGTCCGTCGACCGCACCTCGATGCGCGAACTGATGTCCCCCGCGGCCACCTTCTCGGCCACCTGCACGGCCTCGTCGAGCGGGCGCGTGATCGAACGCATGATGAGCCACGCAATGGCGGCGCCCACCAGGATCGCCACCGCACCCAGTGCCAGCATCAGGTTGCGTGCCCACAGGTAGCCGGCCATGGCCTGCGCGTTGGCCGACGCGGCCAGGACGCTTTCCTGGGCACTCATGGCGTCGAGCTCCGTGATCACGCTGCGCACGGCCGGCTGGAACTTCGAGATGAAGAGCGTCGTCGCCTCTTCGTTGCGGTTCTGCAGCGCCAGTTCGGTCATCTGGTTGTTCAGCGGCACGACCACCGCCACCTTCTCGTCGGCTCTCGCAAGCAGCGCCTTGCCGTCGGCCGTGTCCACCAGCCCGGCGAGCACCTTGCGCGCCCCGGAAAACTGCTCGCGGGCCGCTGCGATGCGCCCGGCCTCCTCGCGCATGGTGTCCGCATCGGTCAGCAGGATCATGTTGCTGTCGAAGATCGCGATGTCGCGGATCGCATCCGCCATCTTGTTGACGGCTTCCAACCGCGCGTTGTTGCCGGTGACGATGCTGTCCAGGCGCGCCTGCACGTCGGCCATCGACCGCAGGCCAAGGCCGGCCACGCCGGCCAGCAGAAGGAGCACGGTGGCAAAGCCCAGGCCGAGGCGGGTGCCGATCTTGAGATTGGAGAATGAATTCATGGGGTTGTCAGGAGTCTTTTGCGTTGACGTTTTGGAAGATCCGGTCGAGCCGCTCGGCGACCTTCGCGTCCCGGTGGCACGCACCGGCCCTGGCATGTGCCGCGAAACACGCGAGGCCCAGGCCCAGGCCGGTCAGGCAGGCGGCGATCGCCAGCGCCCACACGGCGTGGAGCGCACAGGCGCAGCCGGTGCTGGTGACGACATGGAAGCCGGCAAAGAGCGCCATGCACAGCAGCAGGAGCAATGCGGCCAGGCCGAAGCCGACGCGGTGCAGGGCTTTGGGAGCGACATGCGTAGCCATGGCGCGTTCAGGCCGCAACGGCTTCGTCGGCGTCGAGCTTGAAGGTGCTCACCGCCTCCACGAGGTTGCCGGCCTGCTCCTGCAGCGACTGCGCGGCCGCCGAGGCTTCCTCGACCAGCGCCGCGTTCTGCTGCGTCACCTGGTCCATCTGCGTGATCGCCTGGTTGATCTGCTCGATGCCCGAGGTCTGCTCCTGGCTCGCCGCGGTGATCTCGCCCATGATGTCCGTCACTCGCTTCACGCTGCCCACGATCTCTTCCATCGTGCGGCCGGCTTCGGCGACCTGCTTGCTGCCTTCTTCGACCTTTTCCACCGAGTCGCCGATGAGGGTCTTGATCTCTTTGGCCGCTGCGGCGGAGCGTTGCGCGAGGCTGCGAACTTCGGAGGCAACCACTGCAAAGCCGCGACCTTGCTCACCCGCACGAGCCGCTTCGACCGCCGCATTCAGCGCGAGGATGTTGGTCTGGAATGCGATGCCGTCGATCACGCCGATGATGTCGACGATCTTCTTGGACGAGGCGTTGATCGAGCCCATCGTGTCCACGACCTGCGACACCACAGCACCACCCTTCACCGCCACCTCAGAAGCCGACACCGCCAGTTGATTAGCCTGTCGCGCGTTGTCCGCGTTCTGCTTCACCGTCGAGGTCAGCTCTTCCATCGACGCCGCCGTCTGCTCCAGCGAACTCGCTTGCTCTTCGGTGCGCGACGACAGGTCCTGGTTGCCCGCCGCAATCTGCCGCGACGCCACCGCGATCGAATCGGTCGACGCCTTGATGCGCGTCACGAGGTCGGTGAGCGTGTCTTCCATCTCGCCCATGCCGCGCAGCAGCCGGCCGAAGTCGCCGCCGCGGTCGGTCTCGAATTCCTGACTCAGGTCGCCGGCGGCCACGGTCTCGGCGATCAGCAGTGCCTCGGCGACCGGCTCGGCGATGCTGCGTGTGAGCAGCCATGCGAGCACCGCGCCCAGCGCGAGCGCGGCCGCGGCCAGCGCGACGATGTAGAGCCGGCCCGCGCGGTACTGCGCGTCGATGGCGGCCGCCGTGCTGTCGATGTGCTGCTGCTGGTGCGCCACCATCGCGCGGATGCTCGCGTCGTAGCCGTCGAGCATCGGCAGCAGCTGCGTGTCGGTGCGCGTCGCGGCCTCGTCCTTCCGGCCGTCGGCCTTGAGCTGGAGGATCTGCTTGCGCAGCGCGATGTAGTCGCCGCGCCGCTTCTGGATGTCGGCGCTCAGCGCCAGCTCGGCCGGCGACACCAGCAGCGCCTCGAGCGCCGTCTGCGTCTCGGAGATGGTGGCGCTGGTGGCGGCAATCTGCTTTTGCAGGTGCGCCTGCACCTGCGCATCGTCGCTCTTGAGCAGCGAGAAGGTGCGCACGCTGTTGGTGGCGGTGCCCAGCTGCCAAGCCGTGGCCAGCCGCTCCTTCGACAAGGTGCGCGAGGCCAGGTCGTGCGTGGCCTCGCCCACGCCCTGCAGCCGCAACACGCCGATGCCCGCCACGGCCACCAGCAGCGCCAGCACCAGCGCAAAGCCGGCGCCCAGGCGCATTCCGGTCGTCCAATTCTTGATCGTCATTCGCTTGTCTCCTCTAGGGGCCTCTGGTGTCGTTGTTCTCGGGTCCGGGCAGTCAAGTCGGGCTGTGCGATCGGCTCAGCCGAACTTCTGCATGATGCGAACCAGCTTCTCGCCGTACTTCGGGTCGGTCGCATAGCCCGCGCGCTGCAGGCCGTGCGCGGCCTGCGCCGGGTCGGCGGTGGCCAGCACGTTCGCGTAGCGCGGGTTGCGCGTGATGAAGCGCGCGTAGTCGGTGAAGGCCTCCTCGTACGAGGCGTAGGCGCGGAACTTCGCGCGCACCTTCTGCGGCTCGCCGTCGATGTACTCGGTGGTCGTGGTCTCGACGGTCGCGCCCTTCCAACTCTTGTCGGCCTTGATGCCGAAGAGGTTGAAGCTCCGCGTGCCGTCGTCGGCGCGAATTTCTCGCTTGCCCCAGCCGGATTCGAGCGCGGCCTGCGCCAGGATCAGCGGGGCGGGCACGCCGCTGGCGGCGCTGGCCGCCTGCGCCGAAGCGCCCATGCGGTCCACGAACGCATCGACCTGGCCTTGCAGCGAGGCGTTGGCCGCCGGTGCGGGGCCGCTCTTCACTTGATAGACGCCGAGGTCGGCGGCGGTCGACACGCGCGCGCCCGGCGCCGAACCGACGGGAATGCCGGCGCGCGGGCCGTACGGCAAGCCGCCCGGCGGCTCGAGCGAGATCGGCCGCGTGCCGATGCCGTCGTCGGCTTCAGGCGCCGCCGAAGGCATCTGCCGCCGCAGCTGCGCCAGCATCGCCTCGGCCAGCCCCACGCCGCGCCCCGAGAGGTTCTGCGTGAGCTGCTGGTCGAACATCGACAAATAGACCTTCTGGTCCTGGCTGTCGAGCAGGCCGCTCGAAGGCGTCGCCTCGCGCATGCTCTTGAGCACCATGTTCATGAACAGCGCTTCGAACTGGCGCGAGACCTGCTGCAGGCCTTCCTCGGGCGAGGTGCGCACGGTGCGCCGCAGCGCATCGACACCCTGCACGTCGAGCGCGAAACGCTGGTCGAGCGCGCCGCTGCGGCTGGCCGCGTCGGTGCCGGTCCATGCGGTGTGGGCGGAGATGGTCATGCCGTCGTCCTCAGATGATTTCGAGTTCGGCGCTCAAAGCACCGGCCGACTTCATGGCCTGAAGAATCGACACCAGGTCCTGCGGGTTGGCGCCCAGGCTGTTCAGCCCCTTCACCACGTCGGCGAGCGAGGCACCGCCGCGCACCATCTGGATCGCACCGCCGCCCTGGTTGACGGAAATCTGCGAGGTCTGCGCCACCACCGTGCTGCCGCCCGAGAGCGCGCCCGGCTGGCTGATCACCGGTTCGGTGTTGATGACCACCGACAGGTTGCCGTGCGCCACGGCGCAGTCTTTCACGCGCACCGCCTGGTTCATCACGACCGAGCCCGTGCGCGCATTCACCACCACGCGCGCACCCGCCTGCGTGGGCGTGACTTCGAGCTCCTGCAGCTGCGCGAGAAAGCCCACGCGCCGCTGCGGCTCGGGCGCCTGCACGCGGATCACGCGCGCGTCCATTGCCTCGGCGGTGCCGGCGCCGAACTGGCGGTTGATGGCGTCCATGGCGCGCTGCGCGGTGCCGAAGTCGGAGCGGTTCAGCTCGATGGTGAACGAGCCTTCCGCGCCCACCGGCGCCTCGACCGTGCGCTCCACCAGCGCGCCGGCGGGAATGCGCCCCGAGCTCAGCTGGTTGACCTGCACCCTGCTGCCGTTGGCCGCGGCACCCGCGCCGCCCACCACCATGTTGCCCTGCGCCACGGCATAGGTCGCGCCGTCCACGCCCTTGAGCGGCGTCATCAGCAGCGTGCCGCCGCGCAAGCTCTTGGCATTGCCCATCGACGACACCGTGACGTCGATGTTCTGGCCCGGCCGCGCGAACGACGGCAGCGTGGCCGTCACCATCACGGCCGCCACGTTCTTCAGCTGCATGTTCACGCCCTGCGGGATCGTGATGCCCAGCTGCTGCAGCATGTTGTTCAGGCTCTGTGTGGTGAACGGCGTCTGCATCGTCTGGTCGCCCGTGCCGTCCAGGCCGACCATGAGGCCGTAGCCGATGAGCGGGTTGTCGCGCACGCCCTGGATGCTGGCGAGTTCTTTCAGGCGCTCTGCGTGCGCAGGCGCGATGAACAGGAGCGCGCAGAACGCGGCAATGCGCCAGCGCGTCGAAAAAGATGAAGCCTGGAGGTGTGTCATCAGAACGGCATCACGTTCAGGAAAATTCTTTGCATCCAGCCCATGTGCTGGGCTTCATCGATGTAGCCCTTGGCCGAATACTCGATGCGCGCATCGGCCACCAGCGTCGAAGGCACGGTGTTGTTGCCCGACACGGTGCGCGGGTTCACCACGCCCGAGAAGCGGATGTACTCCGTGCCCTGGTTGATGCCCATCTGCTTCTCGCCGCTCACCAGCAGGTTGCCGTTGCTCATCACGTCGGTCACGGTGACGGTGATCACGCCGTTGAAGGTGTTGTTGGCGTTGGCGCCGCCCTTGGCGTTGAGCGTGTTGGTGCCCGACAGCTTGGTCTCCTGCCCGTCGAGCAGGCCGCCGATGAGCTTCGGAATGGCCGCGAACACGCCGGTCGTATTGCCCGTGCGGCTGGCGTTGGCGCCCGAGTTCTTGGTCGCGTTGACCTTCTCGCTGATGACGATGGTGAGGATGTCGCCGACATTGCGCGGGCGGCGGTCTTCGAACAGCGCGTTGGCGCCGGGGCCGTCCTGGAAGATCGCACCGGGGGCGCGCCGCGCCTGCACGGCCGCGTACTGGTCGGCGCGCGCCGTCATCGGCTGGTGCACCAGCGGCTCGCGCGGCACCTGCGCGCAGCCGGCGGCCAGCGCGGCCACGAGCAGCAGCGCCGCCGCACGGCGAAGAAGACGCTCCCCCGCACGCATCACAACTGGGCCAGGCGCTGCAGCATCTGGTCGGACGTCTGGACCGCCTTGCTGTTGATCTCGTACGAGCGCTGGGTGGCGATCATGTTGACCAGCTCTTCCACCACGTTGACGTTGGAGGCCTCGACATAGCCCTGGCTCAGCGTGCCCGCGCCGTCCACGCCGGGGTTCACCTGGTTGGGTGCGCCCGAGGCGTCGGTCTCGGCATACAGGTTCTCGCCCTGGCTCTGCAGGCCCGTCGGGTTGACGAAGGTCGCCAGCTGCAGCTGGCCGATCTGCACGGTGTTGGTGGCGCCCGCCTGCACCACCGACACGATGCCGTCGCGGCCCACGGTGATGCTGGTGGCGTTGGCCGGAATGGTGATGGCCGGTTGCACCGGGAAGCCGCTGGCCGTGACCAGCTGGCCGTCGCGGTCGGTCTGGAACGAGCCGTCGCGCGTGTACGAGGTGGTGCCGTCGGGCATCAGCACCTGGAAGAAGCCGCTGCCGCTGATGGCCACGTCGGTCGGCTTGTCGGTCTTGGTGAGGTTGCCCTGCGAGTGGATGCGCTCGGTGGCGACCACGTGCACGCCGGTGCCGACCTGCAGGCCCGAGGGCAGGCGCGTCTGATCGGAGCTCTGGCCGCCGACCTGGCGCAGGTTCTGGTAGACCAGGTCTTCGAACACGGCGCGGCTGCGCTTGAAGCCGGTGGTGCCGACGTTGGCCAGGTTGTTCGACACGACGTCGAGCTGCGTCTGCTGCGCGTCCAGGCCGGTCTTGGCGATGTAGAGGGAGCGGATCATTTCGAGAGTTCTTGAGAAGGGTTTAGCCGTAGGCCAGCAGCTTGTTGGCGGTCTGCGCGTTGATGTCGGCGGTCTGCAGCGACTTCATTTGCATCTCGAAGCTGCGCGCGTTGGCGATCATTGCGACCATGGCATCGACCGGCTGCACGTTGCTGCCTTCGATGGCGCCCGAGATGAGCGTCACGGCCTCGTCGGCCTCGGCCGGCGGCAGGTCGGCGCGCATGCGGAACAGGCCGTCGTCGCCGCGCACGAGGTCGGTCGTCGGCGGGTTGACCAGCTTGAGCCGACCCACTTCGGCGATGCCGGTAAGCACGGTCGAGGCTGCGTCGCGCGAACCCACGAGGCCGTTCGACGCAATGCTCACGGCCGAACCCGGCGGCACGGTGAGTGCGCCGTTGTCGCCCACCACGGGGCGCCCGCCCATCGTCGTGAGCTGGCCGTCGGCACCGATCTGCAGATTGCCGACGCGCGTGTAGGCCTCGCCGCCGTCGGCCGCCTGCACCACCAGCCAGCCCTCGCCGCCCACGGCCACGTCGAGTGCGCGGCCGGTCTGCGTGAGCGGACCGTGGGTGAAGTCGGCGCCGGGCGTGGTCGCGGCCACGAAGGCGCGCGTGGGCGCTTCGTCGCCGACCACGGGCACGGCGCGGAAGGTCGCGATCTGCGAGCGGAAGCCCGGCGTCGAGACGTTCGCCATGTTGTTGGCGACGACGGCCTGCTGCTCCATGGCCTGCTTGGCGCCGCTCATGGCGACATACAGCATTCGGTCCACGCGATGCTCCCGGTCAGCGGATGTTCATGAGCGTCTGCATGACCTGGTCCTGCGTCTTCACGGTCTGTGCATTGGCCTGGTAGTTGCGCTGCGCGACGATGAGGTTCACCAGCTCGGAGGTCAGGTCGACGTTGGACGACTCCAGCGCACCCGAGGCCAGCGAGCCGGCCTTGGTGCCTTCGCCCGGCGTGCCGGTGAGCGCATTGCCCGAGGCCTGCGTCTCGGCCCACACGTTGTTGCCCTTGGGCTCCAGGCCGTTCGGGTTGGCGAACGACGACAGCACGACCTGGCCCAGCAGGCGCGTCTGCTCGTTGGAGAACTTGCCGGTGATGGTGCCGTCGGGGTTGATCGAGAACGCGGTGAGCTCGCCCGACTTGTAGCCGTCCTGGCCCAGCTTGCTCATGCCGTTGGCACTGCCGAACTGCGTGGTGCCCGTGAGGTCGACCGAGGTGGTGAGCGGCGAGGCGCCGTTGGTGAAGGTGAGCGGCCCGATGTCGAACCTGCCCGAGGCCGGCGCGGTCATGACGCCCTTGGCATCGAAGGTCACGTTGGACAGCGCGGCGCCGCCGTTCAGCGGTGCGCCGTCGGAGGTGCCGTACACGTTCCAGGTGTTGGCCGCCGTCTTCACGAAGTACACGGCCACGTCGTGCGGATTGCCCAGCGAGTCGTAGATGGGCCCGATCGCGTTCGGGTAGTTGTAGGTGGTGGCGTCGGTGGGGCTGAACGGCGTGCGGGCGGGCACCGTGCTGCGCGCGTCGAGGTTGAACTGCGCGTTGATGTTGGCCGTGGGCTTGGGCGGCATCATGCCGCCCTGCACCTGGATCGGCCCCGGCGTGCCGCCGCTGATGCCGCCGCTGGCGTTGGCGCCGTAGCCGGTGAGCTGCAGGCCCTGCGCGTTGACGATGTAGCCGTCCTTGTCGCGCGTGAACTGGCCGTTGCGCGAGTAGAAGACCTCGCCGCTGGTGCTGGCCAGGCGGAAGAAGCCGTCGCCGTTGAGGATGGCCACGTCGAGCGGGCGCGTGCTCGACTGCGTCACGCCCTGCGTGAAGTTCTGCGTCACGCCCGACACCGAGGCGCCCAGGCCCACGCGCGAGCCGGCGTACACGTCCTGGAACGTGGCGGCGGCCGACTTGTAGCCCACGGTGCCCGAGTTGGCGATGTTGTTGCCGATGACGTCGAGGTTTGCCGCGGCCACGCCGAGTCCGCTGATGCCTTGGGAAAAACTCATGAGAGGGTCCTTGTTCGATGCGAGGAAAAGATGCGCAGCCCACGCGGGCCACGGCGAAAACGGAGACGAAAGCTCAGAGGAACAGGCGCACGTCGCCCAGGCCGATGCTGGCGCCCGAGGCCAGCTCCAGCGTGACGCCGTCGGCGCCCTGCTTCACGGCGGCCACCTGCGAGAAGGTGAGCGCGGTGGCCTTCACCGTCGTGCCGTCGTTGCTGGCATCGACCGTGAAGCGGTAGGCGCCCGGCGGCACGGCCACACCGAGGTCGTCCTTGCCGTCCCAGGTGACGGCGTTGACGCCTTCCTTCATGGCGCCCGCGTCGAGCGTGCGGATCACCTTGCCGGTGCTGTCGACGATCTTGATCTCGACATCGGCGGCGGTGCCCGGCAGCTGCACGGCGAAGGCCTGCGTGGCGGGGTCCTTGCCGTCTTCGGGCTTCTTGGTGGTGAGCACGTCGCCGGGCGACAGCACGTTGTAGCCAATGAGCGAGGTGGCCTGCAGCAGCTGGTTGGCGCCGCCCTGGTTGACGAGGCCGGAGAGCGTGGCGTTGAGCTTCTCGATGCCGCTCACGGTGCTCATCTGCGCGAGCTGCGAGGTGAGTTCGGCGTTCTGCATCGGGTTGAGCGGGTCTTGGTTGTTCAGCTGCGTGACGAGCAGCTTGAGAAAGCGCTGTTCGCTGTCGGCGCTCGATACGTTGTTGTTGCTGTTCGCCGCCGTGGGCGCGTTCAGCCCACTGATGGACGAGGTGTCGGAAAGGGCCATGGGGTCGGGGGTCTTCCTGCGGGAGGTGTGCGTGCGTGGATTACTGGCCGATGGTCAGCGTCTTGACCATCAGCGTCTTGGCCGTGTTGAGCACCTCGACGTTGGCCTGGTAGCTGCGCGAGGCCGAGATCATGTTGGTCATCTCTTCGACCACGTTGACGTTGGGCATCGCCACGTAGCCCTGCGCATTGGCGTGCGGGCTCTTGGGGTCGAACACCAGCTTGGCGGGCGACGGGTCCTCGATGACACCGGCCACCTTGACACCGCCGATGTCGCGCCGACCCGAAGCCGCCACCTCGAACACCACCTGCTTGGCGCGGTAAGGCTGGCCGTCGGGGCCGGCCACGCTCTCGGCGTTGGCGAGGTTGCTCGCGGTCACGTTCATGCGCTGCGATTGCGCGGTCATGGCGGAGCCCGCCACGTCGAAGATGTTCATTGCTGTACCGCCGACAGGAGCGACTTGATCTTGGCGTTGATGAGGGTCAGGTTCGACTCGTAGCGCAGCGCGTTGTCGGCGAAGGCGACGCGCTCGACGTCCATCTCGACGGTGTTGCCGTCGAGGCTGGACTGGTGCGGCACGCGGTACTGCAGGTCGTGGCCGGCCGTGGCCTGCGCCTGGCCTGCGAGGTGGCGTGACGAGGTGAGCGCCATCGACACCGACGACGATGCGCGGCCGCGCTCGACGGCTTCGCTCAGGCGCGCGCCGAAGTCGAAGTCGCGCGCCTTGTAGTTCGGCGTGTCGGCATGGGCGATGTTGGCCGCGAGCACCTCCTGGCGTTCTGCCCGGAGATGGAGCGCTTCGCGGTGGAAGCGAAACGCCGCATCCAGCTTGTCGATCATCTTTGTTCCATCTGTTGAGGCGTCGCCAGTGCACGGGGCGCAGCGACCGATGGAAAGCGAGTCTATGCATGCCGCGCGTTGGCAATCGCCCGAACAAAGGGGGGTTTCGCCTGCTGCTTGCACCTTCGCTTGAGGGGCAAATTCATAAAAATCCAGGGGCGCCGGCTGTGGGTTCCTTGCACCGGCGCCTTCGATTTTTCACCCACTTCTCTCGCCTTCGATGACCCTCTCGCCGCTTCACCGACGCCTGCTGTGCACTGCCTGCGCGATGGGGCTGGCGTGCGCGATGTCGTCCGTTGCGATTGCAAGCGACGCGGCCGAGAAGGCCGTCGAAACCTACCTCCAGGTGCAGAGCGCCGGCCTGCCCGGCAAGGTGACGGTCAGCCTCGAAGGGCGTGGCACGTCGGCACTGCCGCCCTGCGATGCGCCCGAGGTGTTCCTGCCGCCGGGCGTCACGCCCTGGGGCCGCATCTCGGTGGGCGTTCGTTGCCATGCCGAGCGGCCATGGACGCGTTTCGTGCAGGCGCGCGTCGCGGTGACAGGCCGCTACTTGGTGGCCGCGCACGCCATCGACGCGGGCCGCGCGCTGGGCGCCGGCGATGTGGTCGAGCGCACCGGCGACCTCACGCGGCTGCCGCGCTCGGTGGTCACCAGCGCGGCCGAACTGGCCGGGAGGGTGAGCGCCAACCGCGTCGCGCCCGGCGCCCCGATCCGCAAGGAACTGCTGCGCGGCGTCGCCGTGATCCAGCAGGGCCAGGCCGTGAAGGTGGTGGCGCAGGGGCCGGGCTTTGTGGTCAGCACCGAGGGCAAGGCCTTGAGCGGCGCCGCGGTGGGCGCCGTGGTGCAGGCCAAGACGCTGGACGGCCGGGTGATTCGCGGCGTGGCCGACGAGGAAGGACAGGTCCGGCTGGTGCAGTAGCGGCCGCCGCGTTTGCGCAGGCTTCACTTCATGCACGCCCTTCCTAAAGTTCTTGCACCGGCTGCCGATATACGGGTCAGCCCCTGAGGAATCACCTTGAAAATCGATCCCACCGCCCCCTCGGCCACGCCCCCGCATCGCACGGGTGCTCC
Organism: Variovorax sp. EBFNA2; assembly: GCF_033802765.1. Classification (NCBI taxonomy): domain Bacteria; kingdom Pseudomonadati; phylum Pseudomonadota; class Betaproteobacteria; order Burkholderiales; family Comamonadaceae; genus Variovorax; species Variovorax sp. EBFNA2. The sequence goes on along the minus strand of NZ_CP138496.1, from coordinate 1,579,661 downwards.
GACGACGTCCGCCGAGGCCGTGCAGCGCCCCAAGGAAGCGCCCCCCGTTTCCGCGCTCGTCCATGCCATGCCCGCCGCCGTGGGGGGCCGCGATTTCGACGCGGCGCGCGTGGCCGCGATCCGCGAGGACATCCGCGCCGGCCGCTACGAGATCCGCCCCGAGCGCATTGCCGACGGCCTGCTGGCCAGCGTGCGCGAGCTGCTTGCACCGAAGGGTGAGGCATGACGACCTTGCTGACACAGCTGCGTGAGGAAGCCGCCTGCATCGGCGAATTTCTCGTCGCGTTGGGCGAAGAAGCCCAGGCCATGTCGGACAGCGCCTTCGACGCACTGAACACCATCGCCGGCCGCAAGACCGCGCTGCTGGACCGCATGGCCGAGCTCGACCAACAACGCGAATCGCTGCAGGCGGCATTGGGCTTCGCGCCCGGCCGCGCAGGTGCGGACGCCGCCGCTGCAGCGGGCGGTGAACCCACGCGCCAAGCCTGGCGCGAACTGCTGGCGCTGGCCGAAGACGCGCGCAACCGCAACCTGCACAACGGCACGCTCGTGTACGCGCACCTCGACTTCACGCAGCAGGCGCTGCACTTCCTGCAGGCGCGCGCTCAACCTTTCTACGGCCCCGACGGCGTGCGCAAGACGCAGGCCGGCGCGGGCACCCGGTTGGCGGCCGGCTGAGCAGTCTCGTGAACGCGTCCGCACGTTTCGCCGCCCCACGCACAGCGATTTCGTTGGTGCTGCTGTGGCTCGCGTGCGCCGGCGTCCATGCCTTCGAGCTCGCGCCCGCCGTGCGCTCGGACGACGCCATCAACCTCGGGCAGCTGCACCCGGTGCGCACGGCCGTCGGCGAAACGGCGCGCATCGCGTACTCGGGCGCGGCAATGGCCATCGCCATGTCGGCCGCCTACGTGCCGTCGTACCGCCCCGGCGAACAGGCCCTCGGCCTGGCTTTCGGCAACTACCGGGGCTACACGGCCGCGTCGCTGGGCTTCAAGCGCACGTCGGGCGACGGCGACACGGCCTGGGGCATGGCGGTGTCCAGCACGGGCCGGGCGTGGGGCTTCAACGCGGGCATCGGCTGGAAGCTGCCGCGCAGCACCGCCGCCGCCCGCCCCTGACGCCATGCCATTGCCCCGGGACGCCCTTCACCACCTTCGCATGGATGCCACCGACATGAAGACCCTTCCTTCCACGCCAACGTCCCGTCACCCGAAGCTCGCACCTCGAGGAGCCTGCGCATGATGGCCGCGCAGCAGGGCGCGCGCCGCATCGCGATGGTCGGTTGCGACGAAGCGCAAGAAGCCGGCTGGGGCAACCGCCTGCGCCTGATGGGCTGCGACCCCGTGTGCTTCGGCGACAGCACCGACTTTTTGCTGGCCATCACACAGGGCCAGCAGTTCGGCCTGCTGCTGGTCGTGCTGAAGGACGAAGGCGCGTGGCCGATCCTCACGGCGATGTGCCGTGCGCTGCGCATTCCGATCTTCCTGGTGGCGCGCGCCTCGCAGCGCGACCTGCTGGTCGATGTGCTGTCGGCCGCGGGCGGCGAGACGCTGGGCGCGAGCATCGACTTCGCGGTGCTCCCCGTCGACGAGTTCGAGCTGGAGCTGCGCGTGCGCGAATCGCTGCGGCGCAACCGCACGCTGCTGCAACCGCAGGCCACGGCCGCGTGCTTCGGCGATTACCAGTTTCTCGGCGAGCGCCGCGTGGTGGCCTACGGCGGCACCGAGGTTCGCCTGAAGCCGCGCGAGTTCGAACTGGCGCTGCTGCTGTTCCGCAACGCCGGCCGGCTGCTGGAGCGCGACTGGTTGCTGGCCTCGCTGTGGGTGGACGCGCGCATCGAACGCACGAGCCGCACGCTGGACTGCTGCGTGGCCAGCATCCGCCGCAAGCTGTCGCTGCACAAGGGCGGCGAGTTCGTGCTGGTGTCGGTGTATGGGCGGGGCTACGAGCTGCGGCACATGGCGCCGGCGGCGCGTTGCGCGTCGAGAGCCAGTGAAGGCGATGACGCCTCGCTGGTCGACACCGCCGACTTCCCCGATACATCGAACGAGCCGGTGTGGCTCGGCGAAAGCGCGCGGGCATGAGGCCACGCGTTGTTGAGAAAACTGTGACGACCTCCGGCCTCGAGGAACCACCCCGGAGGGCGGGTGCCGAAGCGTCCTCTACCAACGCCAGAAGACCGTCGCCGCCAGTATCGGCCTCGAACCTGAAGCCCGGCTGAAGCCCCGCACAAAACCCCTCTCGCTTCCGCACTCAGCCGCCAGTCAGCGAACGCATGTTCAATGGCCAGCCACACCGTGAGGGGGAGATTCATTGCAAGACACCATGAGATTACTCGCAGAGGCATCGCTGATCCTGGCCCTGGCCGTCGTCCTCGGCGGGTTCGTGCTGGGCCTGCTGGCCGGGCCTCAGGACCCTGACGACTAGGGCTTTTTCACCTGCGCACCCGGCGCCATCGCCGCGAGGAACTGCTGCGCCACGGCCGCGATGATTTCCGCCCGGGGCGCATTGCGCAGCTGCACCAGTGCGAGTTCGCGGCGCTCGGCGGCCTGTGGAATGGGCAGCAGCCGCAGCATCGGGTCGGCGCCCCAGTCACGCTCGGCCAGGTGGGGCAACACGGCGACGCCCAGCCCGTCGCGCACCAGATCGACGATCGCCTCGATCGAGTTCAGCTCCAGAAACTCCTGCGGTTTGGCGCGCAGCCGGCGCAGCGTGCGCTCCACCAGCTCGCCGGTGTGCTCGCCGCGGTCGAAGCGGATGAAGGGATAGCGCTCCACCATGGCGCGCGGGCTGGCCGGGCGCGAGGCGGCCGGCGTGAGCAGCACCATCGGTTCGGCATACAACGGCGTCCAGACGAGCGACGGCCGGTGCAGGGCCGGGTTGTGCACCACCACCGCGGCATCGAGTTCGCGGCTTTCCACCTGCGCGATGAGCGGGTTCGACTTGCCCGAGACCACATGCAGGTCGACCGCCGGATGGCGGCGCTTGAGCTCCAGCGTGGCGCGCACCAGCTGCCCCAACCCCGACACGATGGCGCCGAACTGCACGGTGCCGGCCAGCGGCGCGTCGGCCTGCGTGCCGTGCCGGGCCTGCTCGTACAGCGTGACGATCTGCGTGGCCACCGGCACCAGCGCACGCCCCTGTTCGTTGAGCGTGACCAGCTTGCCGCGCCGCGCGAAGAGCGGGCGCTTGAGGTCGCTTTCGAGGGTGCGCATCTGCAGGCCGACGGCCGCCTGCGTGAGCGCGACACGCTGCGCGGCTGCGGTGAAGGAGCCTTCGGCGGCCACGGCAAGGAAGGTGCGAAGCACGCGCAGGCTGGGCATGGTGGTGAGAAAGTATTTCTTTCAAGTTGACGAAGAAATTATCGCTTTCGCAAAAGTTTTCCCATCATCAGAATCGATGCTTCCGCCCGCGCGCCCGCGGGCGCCCTTCCCTGTTTCCGGACTTCCCCTTGACCACGCATCCCACCCGCCGACTGTTCGCTGCCCGCACCTTCACTCTCGCCCTGCTCGCCGGCGCCATGGGCCTGGCGGGCGCTGCCACTGCCGCCGAGGCCTGGCCCACGCAGCCGCTGAAGATGATCGTCGGCTTTGCGCCCGGCGGCGGCAACGACATCCTGGCGCGCATCCTCGCCAAGGAACTGCAGCAGAGCCTGGGGCAGACCGTGGTGGTCGAAAACCGCGCGGGCGCCGGCGGCCTCATCGCCGGCGAGTTCGTCGCCAAGGCACCGAAGAACGGCCACACGCTGCTGCTGGGTTCCATCGGCGGCAACACGATTGCGCCGGTGCTGGCCAAGAGCCTCAGCTTCGATCCGCGCAAAGATCTCGCGCCCGTCTCGCTGGTGGCCGAGTCGGGCAACGCGCTGCTCGTCAACGCGAAGCTGCCGTACAAGAACGTGAAGGCCTTCATCGAGGCCGCGCGCAAGGAGCCGGGGCTCATCAACTACGCGTCGTCGGGCACCGGCTCGACCTTGCACCTGGCGGGCGCGCTGTTCGCGCAGCAGGCCAACGTGAACATCGTGCACATCCCGTACAAGGGCAACAGCCAGGCCCTCACCGACGTGGCCGGCGGCCAGGTGCAGGCGATTTTCTCGGGCATTCCGCCCGCCATCGTGTCGGCCAAGACAGGCCAGACCCGCATCCTGGCCGTGACCAGCAAGCAGCGCGTGAAGTCCCTGCCCGACGTGCCCACCGTCGCCGAGGCCGGCCTGCCGGGCTACGCCTTCACCTCGTGGTATGGCCTCTTCACCACGGGCGGCACCGACCCGGCCATCGTCGAACGCCTGGCGCGCGAGGTGCACAAGATCATCCACAAGCCCGAAGTGCGGGCGCAGTTCGAGATGCAGGGCGTGGAGCCGGTCACCAGCGAGCCCAAGGCTTTTGCCGCGCAGATCGACCGCGAACTCACGCGCTGGGGCCGCGACGTGAAAGCGATGAACATCACGCTCGATTGAGCGTACATAAGCCCTAGGCCTTGGCCGGCACCGGGTACGCCTCTTGAATCAGCAGGCGCACCGCATCCGCCACGCCCTGGCGGCCCCGGCGGCGCCAGGCCAGGTGGACCTCGACATCGAAGCTGTCGACCTCGTCCAGCGGCCTGAAGCGCACGCCCGCGTAGCCCAGCTTCTGCGCCGAGCGCGGCACCAGCGCCACGCCCACGCCCGCATCCACGAGCGCCAGGATCGAATGCGTGTGGCTCAAGGTCTGCACCGTTTCCGGCGCGACACCTTGCGCGCGCAGCCGGCCCGCAATCAGCTCGTAGAGGTAGCGCGATTCGGACGGGCAGAACTGGATGAAGGCCTCGCCTTCCAGGTCCGACAGGCGCATGCACGCCTGCTCGGCCAGGCGGTGCTCGCTGGGCATCGCGAGCACGAAGGGCTCGCGAAAGATCGCGGCCGATTCGGCAAAGCTGCGCGGGGCAAACGGCCGCACGATGCCCAGCTCGATGCGGTCGGTGCCGATCGCCTCGAGCTGGTCGAGCGTCTGCATCTCGCGCAACACGATCTGCACATCGGGCAGTTGCGCCTGCACTGACGCCAGCAGCTGCGGCAGCAGCGTGAAGCTCGCCGCGGGAATGAAGCCCATCGTCACGCAGCCGGCATCGGCGCGCATTGCACGGCGCGCGGCGAGCGCGGCCGACTGGCTGCGGCGCAGGATGTCTTCGGCCTCGCGCAGGAACACGACGCCCGCGGGCGTGAGCCGCACGTTGCCGCCCGAGCGCTCGAGCAGCAGCACGCCGAGTTCGTGCTCCAGCAGCTGGATCTGACGTGTGAGGGGCGGCTGGGTCATGTTCAGCGAGACGGCCGCACGTCCGAAGTGAAGTTCGGTGGCCACGGCCACAAAGCATCGGAGTTGGGTCAGCTGGAACACGGCGATTCAATTCTTGGATTGCAGCATCCCGTGTATGGATTGGACGCTGCTTCAGGTGACTTCTAGAGTAGCCGTTTTCTCCGCCACTCCACTTCGGGACAACCAGATGAGTCACTTTCACGGCGCCGCGCTGCGCGCTGCGCTCCACGGCATTTCGGGCATCCTGATCACGCCCTTCGATGCCGACGACACGCTCGCGCCTTCGCGCCTGAACGTCGTGGTCGACCGCGCGATCGATGCCGGCGTGCACGTGCTCGTGGCCAACGGCAACACGAGCGAGTTCTATGGTCTGCAGGCGCATGAAGCCGAGCAGATGGTGCATGCCGCCGCCGAATGCATCGGCGGGCGCGCGCCGCTCCTGGCCGGCGTGGGCCGCAGCGTGCACGAAGCCTGCGCGCTGGCCCGCGCCTCGCGCAAGGCCGGTGCCGATGCCTTGATGGTTCACCAGCCGCCCGATCCGTTCGTGGCACCGCGCGGCGTGGTCGCCTACCTGCGCCAGATCGCCGACGCGGCCGACGGCCTGCCGCTCGTCCTCTACCTGCGCAACGAGGCCATCGGCCTGGCCGCGATCGAAGAACTCTGCCGCATCCCGCAGATCGTCGGCGTGAAGTGGGCGTCGCCCACGCCGCTGGTGCTCGCCGAAGCCATGCGCCGCACGGCCGATCTCGGGCTGGCCTGGGTCGGCGGCCTGGCGGAAGTCTGGGCGCCGCCGCTGTATGCGGTGGGTGCGCGCGGCTTCACGTCGGGCCTCATCAACGTGCGGCCAGAACGCTCGGTCGCCATCTACCAAGCGCTGGAGGCGGCCGACTATCCGCAGGCCATGCGGCTGATCGAAGAGATGCTGCCCTTCGAAGAGCTGCGCGCCCAGGAAAACAACGGCACCAACGTGACCGTGGTGAAGACCGCGCTGCAGATGATGGGCAACGACTGCGGCGCGGCGCGCGCGCCTTCGGCGTGGCCCCTGTCGGACAGCCAGCAGCGGCAGCTGCATGCGCTGATGGCGGGCTGGAACCTGCTGCGCTGACCGTTCCCCTCGCGGTGCCGACGCGGCGCCGCTGTTCGAAGCTTTCCCACAACTATCAAAGACAAACCATGAACCGCCGATCTCTGCTCGCTCTCGCCGCCCTTCTTTCGTTGAACGGCGCTGCCGCCATCGCCCAGGAATTTCCTGCACGCCCGCTCACCATCGTCGTGGGCTCGAGTGCCGGCAGCGCCACCGACGGTCTGGCACGTGCCGTGGCGCAGGAGGTGACGAAGGCGACCGGCCAGTCGGTGATCGTCGACAACCGGCCCGGCGCCTTCGGCGGCATTGCCGCGCAGTTCGCATCGCGCGCGCAGCCCGACGGCTACACCGTGTTCATGACCACCAACACCACGCAGGCCGCCAACCCGCACCTGCAGAAGAAGCTCTCGTACGACCCCATCAAGGACTTCGCGCCCGTCGCCTTGCTGGCCAAGGGCTATCAGTTGCTGGTGGTGAATCCGCAGGTCAAGGCGAACAGCGTGGCGGAGTTGATTGCGCTGGCCAAGGCGTCGCCGGGCAAGCTCAACTACGGCTCGGGCAGCTCGTCCGCGCAGGTCGCCACCGAGCTGTTCCAGCAGATGACGGGGACCAAGTTCAACTACGTGCCCTACAAGGCCAACCCGCCGGCCGTGATCGATCTCGTGGCAGGCCAGACCGACCTGATGATTGCCGACCTCGCCACGACCTTGCCGCAGGTCAAGGCCGGCAAGCTGCGCGCGCTGGGCCTGACCAGCCCGAAGCGCCTGTCGCTCGTGCCGGGCACGCCCACGGTCGCCGAGTCGATCAAGGGCTATGAGTTCGGCTACTGGAACGCGCTCTATGCACCCGCAGGCACGCCGGCACCCGTCGTGAGCCGTCTGAACGCGTTGATGCAGGCCGCGATGAAGGCGCCCGCCGTGCGCAACGCGGCCGAGCAGGCGGGCATGGAGGTGTCGCTGTCGAGCCCTGAGGAGCTGGACAAGTTCCAGCAGGCCGAGCTGGAACGCTGGGGCCAGATCATCAAGACCGCGGGCATCGTGGCGGAGTGATTTCCTTCGGGCCGCTGCCGTTGGCGGCCCCGTCTTTTCGACGCAGACACGGGGCGAGATGGGCCGCAGCCTTCGCCCCGCGAGGCGTTGTTCCGTAACGAACAGGCAAAAAAATAGCCCCTTGCGGGGCCATTCTTGGAGGAGAGGGAGGGATTCGAACCCTCGGTACTATCGCTAGTACGCCTGATTTCGAGTCAGGTACATTCGACCACTCTGCCACCTCTCCGGTGCTGTCGAGCCTCAGATTATAGCCAGAAAAATCTGACTTTTGACGCTTTGAATCTCAACCGCGCAAAACTTCAAGGCCGCCGAGGTACGGACGCAACGCCGCCGGCACGTTGACCGAGCCGTCTTCGTTCTGGTGGTTCTCCAGCACGGCGACGAGCGCGCGGCCCACGGCCAGGCCGGAGCCGTTGAGGGTGTGCACCAGCTCGTTCTTGCCCTGGGCGTTCTTGAAACGGGCCTGCAGGCGGCGCGCCTGGAAGGCTTCGCAGTTCGACACCGAGCTGATCTCGCGGTAGGTGTTCTGCGCGGGCAGCCACACCTCGAGGTCGTAGGTCTTGGCGGCGGTGAAGCCCATGTCGCCGGTGCACAGCAGCACCACGCGGTACGGCAGCTCCAGCGCCTGCAGCACGGCTTCGGCGTGGCCGGCCATCTGCTCGAGCGCGTCGTAGCTCTTCTCGGGGTGCACGACCTGCACCATCTCGACCTTGTCGAACTGGTGCTGGCGGATCATGCCGCGCGTGTCCCGACCGGCGCTGCCGGCTTCCGAGCGGAAGCAAGGCGTGTGGGCGGTGAGCTTGATCGGCAGTTGCGCCTCGGGCACGACCTCGTCGCGCACGAAGTTGGTCAGCGGCACTTCGCTGGTCGGGATGAGGTACAGCGCCGAATGGTCGGGCGCAGCCTCGCCGTCCTGGCCGCCCTTCTTGGCGGCGAACAGGTCGCCTTCGAACTTGGGCAGTTGGCCGGTGCCGCTGAGCGTGGCGGCATTGACGATGTAGGGCACGTAGCACTCGGTGTAGCCGTGCTGTTCGGTCTGAAGGTCGACCATGAACTGGGCCAGCGCGCGGTGCAGGCGGGCGATCGGGCCCTTCATGACGGAGAAGCGCGAGCCCGAGAGCTTGGCGCCCATCTCGAAATCGAGCCCCAGCGGTGCGCCGAGGTCGACGTGGTCCTTGGGCGCGAAGGTCAGCGGCGTGGCGTTGGCGCCGGCGCCACCCTTCGGGGCCCAGCGGCGCATCTCGACGTTGCCGGCTTCGTCTTCCCCGAGCGGCACGCTGGCGTGCGGCAGGTTGGGCACGGCGAGCAGCAGCGCGTGCAACTCGGGCTGGATTTCTTCGAGGCGCTTGGACTGCGATTCCTGCTCGGCCTTGAGCGCGTTGACCTCGGCCATGAGCACGTCGACCGACTCGCCCTTGGCCTTCAGCGGACCGATCTGCTTGTTCAGCGTGTTGCGGCGCGCCTGGATTTCCTCGGTGCGGGTCTGCAGCGTCTTGCGCTCGGCCTCGAGCGCGCTGAACGCCGAGACGTCGAGGTAAGGCTGGTTCTTCTTGCGTTTTTCGAGGCCGGCCACAGCGGAGGCCAGGTCTTTGCGGAGCAGGGTGATGTCGAGCATGGGGAGATTTTAGGTGGGCGCCCGGCCCGTGCCCGCCCTCCCCGCTCGCACGCCTGCGACGACTCAGGCGACCGTGGCCGGATCGACGTTCGCCCCGCAGATGATCAGGCACACCTTCTCGCCCTCGCGCGGCACGTAGGCGCCGGTCTGCAGCGCGGCCAATGGCAGCGCGGCGGCCGGTTCCACGGCGAGCTTCAGCTCTTTCCACAGCCACTGCTGGGCGGCGCGGATGGCGTCGTCGGACAGCAGCAGCGCATCGCGCACCTGCTGCTGCGTGATCTCCCAGGCGATGGCGCCGATGCGGCGCGCGCCGAGCGAATCGGCTGCCACGCCGCCAACGTCCACGTCGACGGGCTCGCCGGCCTCGCGGGCGCGGAACAGCGTCGGGGCCTTCTCGGGCTCGAGCGCGACCACGCGGGCGCGCTGCTCGAACCAGCCGGCGAGGCCGCCGATGAGGCCGCCGCCGCCCACACTCACGAGCACGGCGTCGGGCAGTCCGCCCTGCGCCTCGATCTCGCGGCCGAGCGTGCCGGCGCCGGCCACCACTTCGGGCTGATCGTAGGCGTGGGTGAGCAAGGCGCCCGTTTCCTTCTGGCGCGTCAGGCAGGCGGCCAGGGCGTCGGGGTACAGCTCGCCGACCACGACCACTTCGGCGCCCAGCGCCCGCAGGCGCGCGCGCTTGGCTTCGGGCGAGACGCCCGGCAGGAACACCTGGCAGGGCACGCCCAGCGCCTTGGCGGCCGCGGCGGTGGCGATGCCGGCGTTGCCGCCCGAGGCGACGATCACGCCCGCGGCGGGGATGTCGTTGGCCAGCAGCCGGTTCATCATGCCGCGGGCCTTGAAGCTGCCGCTGACCTGCATGTGCTCGAGCTTGAGCCAGACTTCGGCGCCCGGCGCGGTCACGCCGACGGCGGCGGCCGGCAGCTTCCACAGCGGCGTTTCACGCAGAAAGTGGCCGGCGCGTTCGCCCAGCCTGCGGGAGGCGCTTTCGATGTCGGAGCGCCAGTGGGTGTTTGTCATGGGATTCAGGAGATGTGCCCGGGGGGCGGAATGTCGTCGAGCTTGAGGCCCTTGGGAAGCGGGAACTTGATGGTTTCTTCGATGCCGTCCATCTTGCGCACCGACACGGCGCCGAACGCGCGCACGCGCTCGATCACCTCGTGCACCAGCACCTCGGGCGCCGACGCCCCAGCCGTGAGGCCCACGCGCGACTTGCCTTCGAACCACTCGGGCTTGAGCTCGTCGGCCGAATCGACCATGTAGCTTTCGGTGCCCAGGCGCTGCGCCAATTCGCGCAGGCGGTTGCTGTTGGAGCTGGTGGGGCTGCCGACCACGATCACGAGGTCGACCTGCGGGCTCATGATCTTCACCGCGTCCTGGCGGTTCTGGGTGGCGTAGCAGATGTCCTGCTGCTTGGGCTCGCGCACGTTCGGAAAGCGCGCGCGCACGGCGGCGGCGATCTCTGCGGCGTCGTCCACGCTGAGCGTGGTCTGCGTGACGACGGCGAGCTTCTCGGTCTGCAGCGGCGCGGCGTTGGCCACGTCGGCCACGTCTTCCACGAGGTGGATGCCGCTCGACAGCTGACCCATCGTGCCTTCGACCTCGGGGTGGCCCTTGTGGCCGATCATGATGAATTCGTAGCCCTCTTTCGCGAGCTTGGCCACCTCGACGTGCACCTTGGTCACGAGCGGGCAGGTGGCGTCGAAGATCGAGAAGCCGCGGTCGCGCGCCTCTTGTTCCACGGCCTTGCTCACGCCGTGCGCGCTGAACACCAGCGTGGAGCCGGGCGGCACATCGGACAGCTCTTCGATGAAGATCGCGCCCTTGGCCTTGAGCTCGTTCACCACGTAGGTGTTGTGCACGATCTCGTGGCGCACGTAGATCGGCGCGCCGAACTTGGCGAGGGCGCGCTCGACGATCTCGATGGCGCGGTCCACGCCGGCGCAGAAACCGCGCGGCTCGGCCAGGAGGACTTCTTCGATGCTGGGGTTCATAGCACGCCGATCAGCTTCACTTCGAAAGTGACCGGTTGGCCGGCGAGCGGATGGTTGAAGTCGAAACGCACGCCGGTCTCGTTCGACTCGACGACCGCGCCCGCGTAGCTGCCCGAGCCGTCGGGCGTGGGGAATTGCACCACGTCGCCGACGGCGTACTGCTCGTCGGGGTCGCCCATCTGGGCCAGCAGCTTGCGCGCCACCCATTGCTGCATGTCGGGGTTGCGCTCGCCGAAGGCCTCGCCGGCGGGCAGCTCGAAGGTGGCGTGCGCGCCCTCTTCCATGCCCATCAGGCGCTGCTCCATGGCGGGCGAAAGCTCGCCGGTGCCGAGCGACAGCGTGGCGGGCTTGTCGGCGAAGGTGTTGATGATGTCGCCCGCCGGACCGGCCAGCCGGTAGTGCAGGGTCAGGAAGGAGCCGGAAGTCACAACTTGGGACATGGGTGCAGCAAAGGTGGGCAAAGAGGAGGGAGGTGTCCCGATAAACTGACCCTCATTTTAAGGATCGGGGCAACATCTCGCCTCGGCCAAGGTTTCAGCAGGGTTTCATGGCATTCAAGGATCTCCCTCTCGACGCCCGCCCGCGCGAAAAGCTCATGGCGCGGGGCGCCGCCGCGCTGGCCGACGCCGAGCTGCTGGCGCTGCTGCTGCGCACCGGCGTCGCGGGCAGCAATGTGCTCCAGCTGGCCCAGCAACTGCTCGAACGCTTCGGCGGCCTGTCGGGGCTGCTGCACACCGCCCCCGACGACCTCAAAGAGGTCAAGGGCATGGGCGGCAGCGCCAAGCGCTCCGAACTCATGGCGGTGCTCGAGCTGGCGCGCCGCGCCATGGGCGAGCGCCTGAAGGAGCGCACGGTGTTCGACTCGCCCGAGGCGGTCAAGCAGTACCTGCAGCTGCACATCGGCTCGCGCCCGCACGAGGTGTTCGCGGTGCTCTTTCTCGACGTGCAGCACCGCCTGCTCACGCTCGAAGAACTGTTTCGCGGCACGCTCACGCAGACCAGCGTCTACCCGCGCGAGGTCGTCACCCGCGCGCTGCACCACAAGGCTGCGGCCGTGGTGCTGGCCCACAACCACCCGAGCGGCAGCATCGAGCCCTCGCGCGCCGACGAATCGCTCACGCAAACCTTGCGCGCCGCGCTGGCGCTGGTCGACGTGCGCGTGCTCGACCACGTCATCGTGAGCCCGGGCCAGAGCTTCTCGATGGCGGAACGGGGACTGATCTGATGGCTTCATCTTCCCGTCCTCCTGCCCTGAAAACCCTCGCCGACCTCAAGCAGGTGCAGCGCGTGCTCGCTGAAACCCGCGAGCGCGAAGCCGCCGAGGCCTCCGCGCGCGCCGCGGCCGAGCGCAAGCGCGCCGCCGAGAAGGACCTGTTCACGCGCGCCATCGGCGCCACCGAGCCGCTGCGCCGCAAGGCCTCGGTGCCGCTCGCGCCCGAGCCGCCCGCGCCCATTCCGTTTCAGCACCAACTCGACGAGCAGCGCGTGCTGCGCGAGTCGCTGTCCGACGAGTTCGACGTGACCACGCTGCTCGACGTCGACGACGCCATGAGCTTTCGCCGCCCCGGCATCGGCACCGAGATCACGGCGCGGCTGCGCAAGGGCGACTGGTCGATCCAGGCGCAGGTCGACCTGCACGGCCTGCGCAGCGACGAGGCGCGCGAGGCACTGGGTGGTTTCATCCGCAATGCCCACAAGCAGGGGCTGCGCTGCGTGCGCGTGGTGCATGGCAAGGGCCTGGGCTCGCCCGGCAAGCAGCCGGTGCTCAAGACCAAGACGCAGCGCTGGTTGATCCAGAAGAACGAGGTGATTGCGTTCGTGCAGGCGAAGCCGGCGGAGGGTGGGGCCGGGGCGCTGGTGGTGCTGTTGGCGCCCGTGCGGCGCTGAATTGCGTGTCTTGCTCCTTCCCCTTCCGGGGGAAGGTTGGGATGGGGGCACGCGGCCTTCGAGGCTGCGCGGCGTTGGAGGCCGCGAGCCCCCACCCCTGCCCTCCCCCAGCGGGGGAGGGAGAAACTCAGGTCACTTGCTCAGATCGACCTTGTAGACCGAGCGCCCCTTGCCGCTGTTGTCATCCGCCGTCAGCAGCGAGATGTTCGTCAGCCCCGCATCCGTCGCCGCGCTCAATTGCCCCTGCCCCGACGTGATCGTCACATTCCCCGCCGTCGTCACCTTGGTGAAGCGCCAGCTGCGCGCCGCGCCGTTGGCCGCGCGCGTGATGGTCTTCTTCGCCTTGATGTACGCGATCAGCACGTCGCGGTTCGCATCGGGCGAGGCGTAGATCGTCGCGCGTCCGTCCAGCGCCGGAATGAAGCTCGCACCGCTGGTCGCGCGGTAGTTGTTCGTCGCAATGACGAACTCCTTCGCCGCGTCGATGGGCGCGCCCAGGTACATGAGGTTCTTGATGCGGCTGCCCACGGCCTGCGTCACGTCGATCTCGTACTGCATGTCGGGCGTGGTGAACATGTCGAAGTTGTAGCCCGGGAACGTGCTGATCAGCGGCTGGTCGGTCGTCAGCGCCGGGTCGATGGTGTTGAAGCGCTTGGCCGCGGCTTCGAGCCAGCCCTTGATCTCGGCGCCCGTCACCTTCACCGCGTACACCGTGTTCGGGTACAGGTACAGGTCGGCGGCGCTGAAGATCGCGAGGTTGCCCACGGCCACGTCGGTGTAGTCGCGCCCGCCCTCGAAGCCCGACTTGAAGGGCGCGCTCACCGACAGCACCGGCAGGCTCGCGTACTGCGGCAGGTTGGCCTGGATATAGGTCTTCACGTAATCGGTCTGCGCCTGGTTCACGATCTGGATCGCGCCCGGGTCGCCCACGTCGGCGAAGAAGGTGTTCATGCGGAAGTCTGTGGTGCCGATGGGCGTCTTCACGTAGTCGATCGCGGCCTGATGCTGCGTGTCGACCAGCGGCGCCACGCTCGGGTCGGCATCGACGTACACGGCCTTGCCTGCGCCGTCCTTGCCGGTTTGCGTGGAGCGCGCCTCGACCAGCGTCTTGCTCTTGTCCACGCCCCAGGCCTTGCCGTCCCACACGAGCTCGAGCTTCACGAGCCCCAGCGCCTTTCCCCACGAGCTGGGCATCACGGCCGGCACGCCATTGACGGTGCCGGCGGCGTTGTCGACACCCGCCTGCGTGTAGCCGGGCTTGGCGCCGCGGTCGGGGAACAGGCCGTGCTGGTGGCCCATCATCAGCACGTCGATGCCGGGCACCTTCGACAGGTACAGGCCCGGGCTTTCCATGGTCGGCGAATACGGCGAGCCGTCGAGGCCGCCGTGCTGCAGCGCGACGACGATGTCGGCGCCCTTCTCGCGCAGCTCGGGCACGTAGCGCTTGGCGGCTTCGACCGCGCCTTCGGTGCGCAGCTTGCCTTCGAGAAAGCGCTTGTCCCAGTTCATGATGCCGGGCGTGGTGAAGCCGATCACACCGACCTTCACCGGCACCGTCACGCTCTTGCCGTCAGGCGCCGTCGCGGTGAACTGCTTGGTGACGATGGTGTACGGCGCCACGAGCGGCTTGCCGCTCTTGAGGCTGTGCACGTTGGCCACGACCATCGGGAAGTTCGGGCCCGCGCACTTCTTGCTGCCGTCCACGCCCTCGACATCGAGGCCGCCACCGAGCACCTGGTTGAGGAAGTCCAGGCCGTAGTTGAACTCGTGGTTGCCCAGCGTGCCGGCGTCGTAGCCGGTGGCGTTCATCACCTTGTACATCGACAGCGGCTGCGTGCACGGGATGCGGCTGATCAGCGCCTCGTAGTCGGCCAGCGCGGTGCCCTGGATGGTGTCGCCGTTGTCGAACAGCATCGTGTTCGCGAACTCCTTGCGCGCGGCGTTGATGAGCGTGGCGGTGCGCTCGTAGCCGTACGACTTGTCTTCGGCAAGCTTGAAGTAGTCGTAGCTGCGAACGTTGAAGTGCAGGTCGGTCGTTTCGAGCAGCGCGACCGTGGTGCGCGTGCCGGCAGCCACGGGCGCCGGAGCCGGGGGCGGAACGATCGGCGGAAAGGCGGTGCCGCCCCCGTTGCCACCGCCACAGGCGGTGAGCACGGCGGCCAGAACGGCGGCACAGGTGGACATGGGGGCGAGGCGCGCAAGCGACGCGGCCACTGCGTTGTTCATCGAGAGGTCTCCCTACGGATATGAGGAAGGCCAGTCTCCGAAAGCAGGGTGACAGACCGGTGAATCCGGGCCTGTCGTGCAGCGCCTTTGCGACAGCAGTTACACCAGGTTCAGGCCAGGTGATTCTTTAGTGGTACCGCCGCATCCGCCACCGCTTCCGGCGCGGGGCTGCGGCCCGCTTCGAGCAGCTTGCGGCTCATCATGTGATCGACCGGCGCGTTCACCGATTCGACGCACACGAGCTGGCCATCGACGTAATGAAACAGCGAGAACGCCTCGGGCTTCGGCCCCGCGCGGCGCACGCTCACCAGGCCCGCCGTGCCTTCGGCCGGCATGAGGCCCGCCATCTGCAGGCGCAGGCCGCCCTGGTCGGACCAGAACCACGCGACCGCGTCGTGATCGCGTGCGGCGCCGGTCAGCGTGGCCACGGCCGTGCGCGCCTGGTCGTTCGCGTTCTGCACCGATTCGAGCCGCAGCGCGCGGCCCGCGCGGCGGTCGGGGAAGCGCGTGCAATCGCCCACCGCGAGCACGTCGGCCGCGCTGGTCTGCATGTGCGCGTCGACCACGATGCCGTCGGCGCACTCGATGCCTACCGCTTGCGCAAGCGCGGTCTCTGGCACGGCGCCGATGCCCAGCAGCAGCAGGTCGACCGGCTGCTTCGTGCCGTTGACTTCAACCGACACGAGCCGGTCGCCCACGACTTCGAAGGCGCCGGTCTGCGCGCCCAGCACGATGTCGATGCCGGCCGCGCGGTGCGTGGCCAGCACGTGCGCCGACAGCTCGGGCGACACCGCGCGGCCGAGCAGGCGCGGCGCGCATTCGATCACCTGCACGCGCTTGCCCAGCGCCTGCGCGGTGGCCGCCACTTCGAGGCCGATGAAACCACCGCCCAGCACCGTGACCTGCTGCGCATCCGCCAGCCGCGTGCGCAGGCGATGTGCCTCATCGGCGGCGCGCAGGCTTGCGACGTTCTCCAAACCCTGCGGCAGGTCAGGCATCTGACGTGCGCGTGTGCCGGTGGCCAGCACCAAGCGCTCCCACGGCAGCACCGCGCCCGAGCGCAGCGTGACGGTGTGCGCCTCGCGGTCGATGGCCACGGCGGCGTCGCCCAGGTGCAGCGTGATGCCCGCTTCACGGTACCAGTCGGTGGCCTTGTGCGGCTGCGTGGTTTCTTCGGCGCTCTTGAGGAAGGCCTTCGACAGCGGCGGGCGGTGATAGGGCTCGCAGGCCTCTTCGCAGACCAGGTGCACGCGCGCGCCCTGCCCGGCTTCCGCCAGCCCCGCGCAGAGCTGGGCCGCGGCGTGACCGCCGCCGATGATGACGATGGAATTCATGGAGAACAGTCTTTCGGGAATCGTTGTCTGGTCACTCACCGCGGTTGCGCATCCAGTCCGCGGTTTTGAAGAAGGAGTCGCGCAACCTCGCGCGCAGGTCTTCAGGCACACCGGTCTCGCCCATCGCCTGGTCCATGCAGGCCAGCCACTGGTCGCGTTCCTTGATGCCGATGCTGTGGCCGCCGATGGCCTGCGGCATGTGTCGCGCGCGCAGCATCGGGTGGCCGAAGCGGTCGGTGTAGTGGGCGGGCCCGCCGAGCCAGCCGCACAGGAACCAGAAGAGGCGCTGGCGCGCGTTGTCGAGGTCGGTGCCGTGCACGGCGCGCAGTTGCGCGTAGGCCGGCTCGAGGTCCATCAGGTCGTAGAAGCGCTCGACCAGCGCCTCCACCTTCGGCTCGCCGCCGATCCACTCGAAGGGCGTGCCGGCGGGCGGTTTGTCTTGAATCTGCATGAAAGCGAGTATCCCTGCGGGGGCACTCTAGAGTTGGATCAGATCGGGAATGCCCACATCCGTGCTCACGTCGGCCGTGTAGTCCACGCCGTCGACGGCAAAGCCGAACAGGCGCAGGAACTCGGTCTTGTAGCCCGCGAAGTCGGTCAACTCGTTGAGGTTCTCGCCAGTCACCTGCGGCCAGAGTTCCTGCACGCGCGCCTGCACCTGCGGCGCCAGTTCCTTGTAGTCGGCGCGCAGGCGGCCTTCGTCGTCCAGGTGCGGCGTGGCGCCGTACAGGCTGTCCGCGTACAGGCCGTGCACCTGCTCGATGCAGCCCTCGTGCGTGCCTTCGGCCTTCATCACCTTGAACAGCAGCGAGAGGTACAGCGGCATCATCGGAATGGCCGAGCTGGCCTGCGTGACCACCGCCTTCAGCACCGACACGCGCGCGTCGCCGCCCTTGGCGGCAAGCTGCGCGCGGATGTCCAGCACCTTCTCGTCGAGATCCTTCTTGGCGGCACCGATGGAGCCGTTCCAGTAGATGTCGTGGGTGATCTGCTCGCCCAGGTAGGTGAAAGCCGTGGTCTTGGCGCCGTCGGCCAGCACGCCGGCCTGCTGCAGCGCGTCGATCCACATCTGCCAGTCTTCGCCGCCCATGACGGCCACGGTGTTGTCGATTTCTTCCTGCGTGGCGGGCTCGAGCACCGACTCTTTCACGGCCCCGCTGTCGGTGTCCAGGCCGCGCAGCGTCACGGCCTTGCCGATGGGCTTGAGCACGGAGTTGAAGACCTGCCCCGTCTTCGGGTGCGTGCGGCGCGGCGCGGCCAGGCTGTAGACCACGAGGTCGACCTGGCCGAGGTCGGCGCGGATGGTCTCGATGGTCTGCTGCTTCACCGCGTCGGAAAAGCCGTCGCCGTTGATGCTCTTGGCGTAGCGCCCTTCGGCCTTGGCGGCGCGGTGGAACGCGGCGGTGTTGTACCAGCCGGGCGAGCCGGGCTTGGTCGCGCTGCCTGCGCGTTCGAAGAACACGCCCAGCGTGTCGGCGCCGCAGCCGAAGGCCGCGGTGATGCGCGCGGCCAGGCCGTAGCCGGTGGAGGCGCCGATCACCAGCACGCGCTTGGGGCCGCCCGCGATGGGGGGCCTGGCTTTGACGTAGTCGATCTGTTGCCGGACATTGGCTTCGCAGCCCACGGGATGGGTGGTGACGCAGATGAAGCCGCGCACGCGGGGTTGGATGATCATGAAAAGCTCGCTCGGTAAGACATTGGGGGGACGGCGGCGGGGCACGTCGCGGCGCCGCGAATTTAACCCAGCCGGCAACAGGCCGATTCATCAGCCCCATATGCATATGTCGATTGACGATTTAATAATCTTGGGTTTTATTGATATGGTTCCGGCCTGAATTTCACTCTAGAGAGAGGACGATCCCCACCATGCGCCACACCCTGCTTGCCGCGGCCCTTGCCGCTTCCGCCCTGCTGACCGGCGTTGCCGCCCACGCGGACCAGCTCGCCGACATCAAGAAAAAGGGCGAACTCGTGGTCGGCGTGCTCGGCACCGACGAGCCCGCCACCTTCATCGATCCGAAGACGCGCCAGATCGTCGGCTACGAGGTCGACCTGGTGAACGCGATCGCGAAAAAGATCGGCGTGAAGCCGGTGCTCAAGCAGATCGCCGTGGCTGCGCGCATTCCCGAACTGCAGCAGGGCCACGTGGACCTGGTGGCGGCCGGCCTCACGCACAACAAGGAGCGCGAGGCGCAGATCGACTTCTCGCTCACCACCTTCGTCACCGGCCAGAAGGCCGTCGTGAAGAAGACCAGCGGCATCACCGACGTGCCGCAGCTCGGCGGCAAGAAGGTGCTGACCATCCGCGGCGGCACGCAGGAACCCAACATCCGCAAGGCCGTGCCCACCGCCGAGGTCGTGACCTTCGACACCAGCCAGCAGGCCTTCCAGGCGCTGCAGCAGGGCAAGGGCGTGGGCTACGTGGACGACGAGGCCGCGCTGCTGCGCAGCTACGCCAAGCTGGGCCCGCAGAAGGCGCAGTACGTGGTGCTCAAGCAGAACCTGAGCACCGAGTCGCTGGCCATCGGCATCAAGAAGGGCGAGAGCGGCCTGAAGGCCGTGGTGGACGACACGCTGCGCGAGCTCGAGAAGTCGGGCGAAGCGCAGAAGATCTTCCTCAAGTGGTACGGCCCGAACACGGCGTCGGGCTTCCAGACGCGCGACTTCAAGCTCGAGACCGACAAGATCGACTGACCGGTCTTTTGACTTTCTCCTTCCCCTTCCGGGGGAAGGCCGGGATGGGGGGCTGACAGCCTTCGCACAGGCCGCGGTGCATCAACCGCCGCCGTGCCCCCACCCCTACCCTCCCCCAGCGGGGGAGGGAGAAGATTCCCCTCGCGACGGTGATACTGTCGCCCCCCATGCCCCTGTTCGACTATTCGCTGCTGCTCACCGGCCAGTACCACGACATGCTGGTCGCGGGCCTGTGGCTGTCGCTGCAGCTGCTCGCGGTCTCGCTCGTCCTTGCGCTGCCGCTGGCGCTGGTGGTGGCGCTGCTGCGGCTCTCGCCGCTCGCACCGCTGCGCTGGCTCGGCTTTGCGTACGTGGAATCGATCCGCAACATCCCGCTGCTGGCCCACATGCTGTTCTGGTATTTCGGTGCGCCCGAGCTGCTGCCCGAAGGCATCAAGACCTGGCTCTATGAAGGCCACATCGAGGCCTACAGCGCGATCGTCGCGCTGTCGCTGTACACGGCCGCCTTCATGGCCGAGGACATCCGCAGCGGCATCCGCTCGATCCCGGCCGTGCAGTTCGAGGCCGGCCGCGCGCTGGGCTTCAGCTTCCTGGCCACCATGCGCCGCGTGGTGCTGCCGCAAGCGCTGCGCGTGACCGTGCCGCCGCTCATCTCGCAGACGCTGAGCCTGTGGAAGAACACCTCGATCGCCACGGTGATCGGCGTGGCCGAGCTGATGTACCAGGCCGGACAGGTCGAGAGCGCGACCTTCCGCAGCTTCGAGTCGTTCGCGTTCGCGAGCGCGGCTTATCTGACGGTGTCGCTGGCCATCACCGGATTGGCGACCTGGTACCACCACCGCTTCCCGGTGCGGACCATCTGAAGGCACGGTCGACATGTTGGAAATCATCAACGACTACTGGGTCTACTTCCTCATCGGCCAGTACCCGAACGGCCCGCTCGGCGGCCTGGTGCTCACGCTGCTGCTGGCTTCGTGCGGGCTGGTGCTCGCGCTGCCGCTGGGCATCGTGCTGGGCCTGGCGCGCGTGAGCCCGTGGCGCTGCGTGCGCTGGCCTGTCACGGCGCTGGTGTTCGTGGTGCGCGGCCTGCCGCTGTTGATGGTGATCTTCTGGGCCTACTTCTTCCTGCCCAGCGTCACGGGCGTGAAGACCGACCAGTTCACCACCATGCTGATCGCGCTCGTGATCTTCGATGCCGCCTACCTCGCCGAGATCGTGCGCGCCGGCATCCAGGGCCTGCCGCGCGGGCAGATGGAAACCGCGCGCGCGCTCGGCCTGAGCTACATCGGCGCGATGCGCCTCGTGGTGCTGCCGCAGGCGCTGCGCAGCATGCTGCCCTCGCTGGTGAACCAGTTCGTCTCGACCATCAAGGAGACCTCGCTGGGCTACATCATCGGGCTGGCCGAGGTGTCGTTCATTGCCACGCAGATCAACACGCAGGTGTTCACCAAGCCGGCGCAGATCTACCTGATCCTGGGCCTGACCTACTTCATCCTGTGCTTCGGCCTCTCGCGCTTCGCCTACTGGCTGGAGCGCCGGCTCGCGCGCCGCGGCCTTCCCGCCGCGACCCTCAAGGTGCCCGCATGATCGAACTCCAACAAGTCAACAAGTGGTACGGCAGCTACCACGCACTGGTCGACGTGACCGAAACCATCCACAAGGGCGAGGTGGTCGTGGTGTGCGGGCCTTCGGGCTCGGGCAAGTCGACGCTGATCCGCACCTTCAACCGGCTGGAGCCGATCCAGTCGGGCCGCATCACGCTCGACGGGCAGGACATCCACGCGCCCGGCCTGGACGTGAACGCGTTTCGCTCGCGCATCGGCTTCGTCTTTCAGCAGTTCAACCTGTTCCCGCACCTCAGCGTGCTGCAGAACTGCTCCATGGCGCCGATGCAGCTGCACGGCCTCTCGCGCAAGGAGGCCGACGCGCGCGCGATGGCGCTGCTGGAGCGCGTGGGCCTCGCGAACAAGGCCAATGCCTGGCCCGGCGAGCTGTCGGGCGGCCAGCAGCAGCGCGTGGCCATTGCGCGCGCACTCGCCATGAAGCCGCCGCTGATGCTGTTCGACGAGCCCACCAGCGCGCTCGACCCCGAGATGGTCGGCGAGGTGCTGCTGGTGATGCGCGACCTCACGCGCGACGGCATGACCATGGTGTGCGTCACGCACGAGATGGGCTTCGCCCGCGAGGTGGCCGACCGCGTGCTCTTCATGGACCAGGGCCAGGTGCTCGAACGCGCCACGCCCGACGATTTTTTCAACCGCCCGCAGCACCCGCGCGCGCAGCAGTTCCTGTCCGACATCCGTTCGCCTTTTTCGAGAGACGCATGACCGACTCCACCCTTCCCCTCATCGACGTCGCCCCGCTGGTGGCCGGCGCGCCCGAACGCGCACGCGTGGCGGCGCAGATCGGCGACGCCTGTCGCGCGCACGGCTTCTTCTACGTCACGGGCCATGGCGTCGACCCAGCGCTTATCCAGCGGCTCGAAAACCTGAGCCACCAGTTCTTCGACCTCCCCGAGGAAACCAAGATGCAATGGCGCATGGCCCTGGGCGGCCGCGCCTGGCGCGGTTATTTCCCGCGCGGCGGCGAGCTGACCTCGGGCCGGCCCGACTGGAAGGAAGGCCTCTACCTGGGCACCGAGCTGCCCGCCGACCACCCGCTGGTGCAGGCGAAGACGCCGGTGCACGGGCCGAACCTCTTTCCCGATGTGCCGGGTTTTCGCGAGACCATCCTCGCGTACATGGATGCGGTCACGCAGCTGGGCCACCGGCTCATGGAAGGCATCGCGCTGAGCCTCGGCCTGCCCGCGAACTACTTCGCGCAGCGCTACACGGCCGACCCGCTGATCCTGTTCCGTATCTTCAACTACCCGACGCAGGCCGTGCCCGAAGGGCTCGATGTGCAATGGGGCGTGGGCGAACACACCGACTACGGCCTGCTCACGATCCTGCACCAGGACACCGTGGGCGGCCTCGCGGTGCACACGCCGGGCGGCTGGATCGACGCGCCACCGGTGCCCGGCGCCTTCGTCTGCAACATCGGCGACATGCTCGACCGCATGACCGGCGGGCTCTACAAGTCGACGCCGCACCGCGTGAAGCGCAACACCTCGGGCCGCGACCGGCTGTCGTTCCCGCTGTTCTTCGACCCGAACTTCGAGGCGCGCGTGCAGCGCATCGAAGGCCTGGCCGGTGCCGATGCGCTGGACGACAGCGCCGAGCGCTGGGACCGCGCCAACGTGCATGCCTTCAGTGGCCGCTATGGCGATTACCTGCTGGCCAAGGTGTCGAAGGTGTTTCCGCAGCTGCGGGACGAAGTTCTCTGAACTGAACGCGGGCCCTGACCTCGTCAGGGAAACCAGCGCGTCAGATGCGGCACGGCATCGTGCAGCGAATCGAGCACATGAAAGGCCTGCGCGACGATCGCCTCGGGCGGGTGCTTGAGGTCGGGCACCACCACCACGCGCATCCCGGCGGCCAGCGCGGCCTTGGCGCCGTTCTCGCTGTCTTCGAAGGCGACGCAATCGGCAGGGTCCACACCCAGGCGCTCGGCCGCGAGGCGGTAGAGCGCGGGGTCGGGCTTGGCGCGCGCCACTTCGTCGCCGCCCGCGAAGGCCTCGAAGTGATGGAGCACGTCGAGGCTGCCCAGGCAGGCCGCGATCTGGCCGCGCGTGGACGATGAGGCGACCGCGCAGCGCGTGCCGCGTCCGCGCAAGGCGGTGAGCAACTCGGCCGCGCCGGGCTTGATCGGAAAGAGCGGCCGCACGTCGCCTGCCAGACGTTCCAGCTGCAGCGCGGCAGTCACTTGCGCCGCCGCATGCTGGTAGGCAGCGACGCCGCCGAGCAGCCCCGCAAGGATCTGCTTCGATTCGCCCATGGCCAGCCCCACGCATTGCAGGTACTGGGCGTGCGAAAGCTCGACATCGAGCGTGCGGGCCGCGGCAATCCAGGCGGCCATGATGGGGCGCTCCGAATCGATCAGCAGCCCATCCATGTCAAAAATGGCGGCGGTGAACATCGAGGCGAATCCTAAGCGAGCCCGCGCCTGTGCTGCCGCGGCCATGAAAAAAGGGGCCATCGGCCCCTTCGTTCGAGAAACAGCAAAACTGCCGGTCAGTCCCGCGCCAGCGCCCGGTTCAGCCCCAATGCGGCCAGCGTGCCGAGCGCGCCCGACAGCAGGTAGACGCTCACGAAGGCCAGGCCGAAGTGCGCCGACAGGCCCAGGGCGACCAGCGGGGCAAAGGCCGCGCCGATGAGCCAGGCCAGGTCGGCCGTGAGGGCCGCGCCGGTGTAGCGGTACTTGGCTTCGAAGTTCGAGGTCACGGCGCCGGCCGCCTGGCCGTACGACAGGCCCAGCAGCGCAAAGCCCAGCACGATGAAGATGTCCTGGCCGATGCGTCCGCCGTCGAGCAGCGTGGGCGCGAAGCCGCTGAACACGGCGATCATCGCGGCCAGGCCGCCGAGCGTGAAGCGGCGGCCGATGCGGTCGGCGATGAGGCCCGAGGCCACGATGCCGATGGCGCCGAACACCGCGCCGACCATCTGCACGATGAGGAACTCGGTGATCGACTGGTCGGAATACAGCGAGATCCACGACAGCGGGAACACCGTGATCAGGTGGAACAGCGCGTAGCTGGCCAGCGCGGCGAACGCGCCGATCAGCAGGTTGGCGCCCTGCGAACGCGTCAGCTCGACCACGCTGGTCGGCTGCAGCTCGCGCTCTTCGAGCAGGCGCGAATACTCGTCGGTGGCCACGAGACGCAGGCGCGCGAACAGCGCCACGACGTTGATGGCGAAGGCCACGTAGAAGGTGTAGCGCCAGCCCCAGTCGAGGAAGTCGGCCAGCGGCAGGCTGGAGTACAGGTACGCGAACAACGCGCTGGCCACGAAGAAGCCCAGCGGTGCGCCCAGCTGACCCAGCATGGCGTACCAGCCGCGCTTGTTGGGCGGTGCGTTCAGCGCCAAAAGCGACGGCAGGCCGTCCCACGAGCCGCCCAGCGCCAGGCCCTGGGCAAAGCGGAACACCGACAGCAGCACGATGGCCGTGAAGCCGATGCTCGCGTAGCCCGGCAGGAAGGCGATGCCGGCGGTCGAGGTGCCCAGCAGGAACAGCGCAATCGTGAGCTTGGTCTCGCGCCCGAAGCGCCGCTGGATCGCCATCGAGATCACGGTGCCGAAGGGGCGCGCGATGAAGGCGAACGAGAAGATCACGAAGGCCCAGAGCACGCCTTCCAGGCGCTGCTCGAACGGAAAGAACACCGCCGGGAACACCAGCACCGAGGCGATGCCGTAGACGAAGAAGTCGAAATACTCGGACGCGCGGCCGATGATCACGCCGACCGCGATCTCGCCCGGGGCGATGTGCGAATGGTCGGCGTCTGCGGCGCGGGCGCCGCCTTCGGGCGTGTGCGACACAGGCTGGGCGCCTTGTGGACTGATGCTGGACGTCGTCATCTTGCTGGCTGGCTGTAATTCAGGCGTCACGCCGGAGCGCGACACAGAGGGGAATTCTGGACACCCTGTAGCGTCTCACCGATTTGCGTTTACCGCCATAGGACAAAACGTCCAATAGGCGAAATCCCTCGGGCGGCGTAGATTGCAGGGTCATTTTTGCGCGGCCTTCGCACTCTCCTCTCCCGGCATGCACATCCTCAAGACCCTTCGCCGAGCGCTCCTGCTGCTCTCCGCCATTTTCCTGGCGGGCTGTAACACAGTGCTGTTGAACCCCTCCGGCGACATCGCCAACCAGCAGGGGCGTCTCATCATCGTCTCGACGGTGCTGATGCTGATCATCATCATCCCGGTGATCGCGCTGACCATCTTCTTTGCCTGGCGATATCGCCAGTCGAACAAGGAGGCCACCTACAGCCCCGACTGGGACCACTCCACGCAGCTCGAGCTGGCGATCTGGGCCGCGCCGCTCCTGATCATCATCGCGCTGGGCGCGATCACCTGGATCAGCACCCACACGCTGGACCCGTACCGTCCGCTGAGCCGCCTGGACGCGCAGCGCCCGATTCCCGCCGAAACCAAGCCCCTGGTGGTCGAGGTGGTGGCGCTGGACTGGAAGTGGCTCTTCATCTACCCCGAGCAGGGCATTGCCACGGTGAACGAACTGGCGGCTCCGGTGGACCGCCCGATCAGCTTCAAGATCACGGCCTCGTCGGTCATGAACTCCTTCTTCATCCCCGCGCTGGCCGGCCAGATCTATGCCATGCCGGGCATGGAGACCAAGCTGCACGCGGTGATCAACAAGCCGGGCGAGTTCGACGGCTTCTCCGCCAACTACAGCGGCGCGGGCTTCTCGGGCATGCGCTTCAAGTTCCACGGCCTGAGCCACGACGGCTTCGACCAGTGGGTGGCCAAGGTCAAGACCGGCAAAGAGGGCGAACTGACCCGCGAGCAATACAAGAAGCTCGAAGTGCCGAGCGAGCGCGAGCCCGTGCGCCACTACGCCGCGGTCGATCCCGCCCTGTACGACGCCATCCTGAACCTGTGCGTCGACCGCAACAAGATGTGCATGAAGGAAATGATGGCCATCGACGCCGACGGCGGCCTGGGCAAGCCGGGCGCTTTCAACATCGCCACCAAGCAGGCCTGGCAGGCCGACTCCCTCGACACGCCCAAGCGCAAGTACGTCACCGCGATGTGCACCACCGAAGACTAAGAAGATGCTGCAGAACCTAGACCTGACGAAGCTCGTCTTCGGCCGCCTCTCCTGGGAGGCGATTCCCCTTCACGAGCCGATTTTGCTCGTGACCTTCGCGGCCGTGATCCTGGGCGGCCTGGCGCTGCTGGGCGCCGTGACCTACTTCAAGCTGTGGGGCACCTTGTGGAATGACTGGATCACCAGCATCGACCACAAGAAGATCGGCATCATGTACATCATCCTGGGCCTGGTGATGCTGCTGCGCGGCTTTGCCGACGCGCTGATGATGCGGGCCCAGCAGGCCGTCGCCTTCGGCGACAACGCGGGCTTTCTGCCGCCGCACCACTACGACCAGATCTTCACCGCCCACGGCGTGATCATGATCTTCTTCGTGGCGATGCCGCTGGTCACGGGCCTCATGAACTTCGTGGTGCCGCTGCAGATCGGCGCACGCGACGTGGCCTTTCCGTTCCTGAACAACTTCAGCTTCTGGATGACCACCTTCGGCGCCGGCCTCGTGATGGCCTCGCTGTTCGTGGGCGAGTTCGCCAAGACCGGCTGGCTGGCGTACCCGCCGCTGTCGGGCATCCTGTTCAGTCCTGACGTGGGGGTCGATTACTACATCTGGTCCCTGCAGATTGCGGGGGTGGGCACATTGCTGTCCGGCGTGAACCTGCTGGCGACCATCGTGAAGATGCGCGCGCCCGGCATGACCATGATGAAGATGCCCGTCTTCACGTGGACCGCCCTGTGCACCAACGTGCTGATCGTGGCTGCCTTCCCGGTGCTCACGGCCGTGCTGGCCCTGCTGTCGCTCGACCGTTATGTCGGCACCAACTTCTTCACGAACGACCTCGGCGGCAACGCCATGATGTACGTGAACCTGATCTGGATCTGGGGCCACCCCGAGGTGTACATCCTGATCCTGCCGGCCTTCGGCATCTTCTCGGAAGTGGTCTCCACCTTCTCGGGCAAGCGCCTGTTCGGCTACGCCTCGATGGTGTACGCCACAGTCGTGATCACGATCCTGTCGTACCTCGTGTGGCTGCACCACTTCTTCACCATGGGCTCCGGCGCCAGCGTGAACTCGTTCTTCGGCATCACGACGATGATCATCTCGATCCCGACAGGCGCGAAGATCTTCAACTGGCTCTTCACCATGTACCGCGGCCGCATCCGTTTCGAGCTGCCCATGATGTGGACCATCGGCTTCATGATCACCTTCGTGATCGGCGGCATGACCGGCGTGCTGCTGGCCGTGCCCCCGGCCGACTTCGTGCTGCACAACAGCCTATTCCTGATCGCCCACTTCCACAACGTGATCATTGGCGGCGTGCTGTTCGGCATGCTGGCGGGCATCACCTACTGGTTCCCGAAGGCCTTCGGCTACAAGCTCGATCCGTTCTGGGGCAAGTGCTCGTTCTGGTTCTGGATCGTCGGCTTCTGGATGGCCTTCATGCCGCTGTACATCCTGGGCCTGATGGGCGTCACGCGCCGCATGAGCCACTTCCAGGACATGTCGCTGCAGATCTGGTTCCAGGTCGCCGCCGTCGGCGCGGTGCTCATCGCACTGGGCATCGCCTCGTTCCTGATCCAGCTGGTGGTGAGCTTCATCCGCCGCGAGTCGCTGCGCGACACCACGGGCGACCCGTGGAACGGCCGCACGCTCGAGTGGTCGACCTCGTCGCCGCCGCCGGCCTACAACTTCGCGTTCACGCCGCGCGTGCACGACAACGACGCCTGGACCGACATGAAGGCCCGCGGCTACCAGCGTCCGCTGGACGGCTTCAGCCCCGTGCACATGCCCAAGAACACGGCCGCCGGCTTCATCATCGCGGCGCTGAGCGCGGTGTGCGGCTTTGCGTTGATCTGGCAGATGTGGCTCCTGGCCGGCATCGGCTTCGTGGCCATGCTGGTCGCGATCATCGTCCACACCTTCAACTACAAGCGCGACTACTACATCCCCGCGGAAGAAGTCGTGCGCACCGAAGCCGAACGCACCCGCCTGATGGCTGCCGCCCATGTCTGATACCACCGCTCTCTCCACTCCCCCGGGCGTGCACGTGCACGCCCACAGCGACCTGACGGGCAAGCCGCCGGTGTTCGAGCTGTTCCACGTGCGCAACGAGGACCACCACCCCGAGAACGGCACGCTGCTGGGCTTCTGGCTCTACCTGATGAGCGACTGCCTCATCTTTGCCTGCCTGTTCGCGGTATACGGCGTGCTGGGCCGCAGCTACGCGGCCGGCCCCTCGGGCGCCGACCTGTTCGACCTGCCGCTGGTGGCGATGAACACGTCGCTGCTGCTGCTGTCGTCCATCACCTACGGCTTCGCCATGCTCGAGATGCAGCGCAAGCGCATGGGCGGCGTGCTGCTGTGGCTGGGCATCACCGGCCTGCTGGGCCTGGGCTTCATCGGCCTGGAGCTGTACGAGTTCGCGCACCTGCTGCACGAAGGCGCCGGCCCGCAGCGCAGCGCCTTCCTGTCGTCGTTCTTCGCGCTGGTGGGCACGCACGGCCTGCACGTGAGCTTCGGCATCATCTGGCTCGTCGTGCTGATGTTCCAGCTGCCCAAGCACGGCTTCACCCCCGCCAACCGCCGCCGCCTGATGTGCCTGTCGATGTTCTGGCACTTCCTGGACGTCGTGTGGATCGGCGTCTTCACTTTCGTCTACCTCATGGGATCGATGGCATGAGCGCCCCCGCACACACCGACGCGCACGGCCACGGCGCACACGACAGCCACGGCCACGGCGACCACCACGACGACGGTCCGGTCAGCCACAGCACCTTCAAGGGCTACATGACCGGCTTCGTGCTGGCCGTGATCCTGACCGCGATCCCGTTCTGGCTCGTGATGGGCAAGGTGATCGCCAACCCCAGCACCACCGCGCTCGTCATCCTCGGCTTTGCCGTGGTGCAGATCGTGGTCCACATGGTGTACTTCCTGCACATGGACGCCAAGTCCGAAGGCGGCTGGAACATGCTGGCGCTGATCTTCACGCTGGTGCTCGTGGTCATCACGCTGGCCGGGTCGTTGTGGGTCATGTATCACATGAACACCAACATGATGCCGGCCATGGTCCACGACATGAAGAACATGCCCTGATGGCATCGACCGCCCGCCCGCGCTCGGTTGTCACGCGTGCGGCGCTGGCGGTCTGCGCCGTCCTTGCCTTTGCCGGCTTTCTTGCACTCGGCACCTGGCAGGTCGAGCGCCGGGCCTGGAAGCTCGATCTCATCGCCCGCGTCGACCAGCGCGTGCACACCCCGGCCACCGACGCACCGGCGCGCTCCGAATGGCCCACGGTCAACGCGGCCAACGACGAATACAGACACGTGCGCCTTCGCGGCACGTTCCTCCATGACAAGGAAGCGCTGGTGCAGGCCAGCACCCGGCTCGGCGCCGGCTTCTGGGTGCTGACGCCGCTGCGCACCGCCGACGGCAGCGTCGTGCTCGTCAACCGCGGCTTCGTGCCGCCCGAGGCACGCGAGCGCGCGGCCCGCACCGCCCCCGAGCCCCAGGGCGACACCACCGTGGCCGGCCTGCTGCGCCTCACCGAGCCGAAGGGCGGCTTCCTGCGCACGAACGACCCCGCGGCCGACCGCTGGTTCTCGCGCGACGTGCAGGCCATTGCCGCCGCGCGCGGCCTGGCCGACGTGGCGCCCTACTTCGTCGATGCCGAGGCCGGCCCCGCGACTGCGCAGGCCGCGCCCACGTGGCCGGCAGGCGGCCTGACCGTCATCGCCTTCCCCAACAGCCACCTCGTCTACGCCCTGACCTGGTACGGGCTGGCGCTGATGGTGCTCGGCGCCGCGTGGTTCGTGTGGCGCGACGACCGGCGCCGGCAGGCGGCACCCGGCGGCAGCGGCGAAAATGCACCGCATGCCGACGCCGCACGCCCCGATCACGCCGGTCCCGCCGATGTCCGCCGCGACTGACAAGCTCGCCGCGGTGGCCGGCGAGCTGCACGCCCCGCGCGCGGGCGTCGCGAGCCTGGACAACGTCATCGGCCACCAGAACATGCAGCAGCTGATCCAGCTGCGCTGGTTCGCCGTCGTCGGGCAGGTCGCCACCATCCTCGTGGTGCACTACGGCTTCGGCATCCGGCTGCCGCTGAATCACATGCTGCAGGTGCTCACCTGCCTGGCACTGTTCAACATGGTGAGCCTGCTGCGCCTGCGCATCCACGGCCGCGTGACCAACGGCGAGCTGTTCGTCGCGCTGCTGGTCGACGTGGCCACGCTCACGGCCCAGCTGTACCTCAGCGGCGGCGCCACCAACCCCTTCGTCTTTCTGTACCTGCTGCAGGTGATCCTGGGCGCGGTGCTGCTCAAGGCCTGGTCGACCTGGACCATCGTGGTCATCACCGGCCTGTGCTTCGCCGGCCTGGCGCTGTTCTCGCGCCCGCTGCCGCTGCCGCTGGACCACGACCGCGGCCTGTGGAGCCCCTACGTGCAGGGCATGCTGGTGTGCTTTGCGCTCAACGCCGCGCTGCTGGTGGTCTTCATCACCCGCATCAGCCGCAACCTGCGCGTGCGCGATGCGCGGCTGGCCGACCTGCGCCAGCGCGCGTCGGAAGAAGAACACATCGTGCGCATGGGCCTGCTGGCCTCGGGCGCGGCGCACGAGCTGGGCACGCCGCTGGCCACGCTGGCCGTGATCCTCGGCGACTGGCGCCGGTTGCCGCACTTCAGCTCCGACCCCGAGCTGCTGCAGGAAGTGGCCGAGATGGAAGTGCAGATCCAGCGCTGCAAGAGCATCGTGAGCGGCATCCTGCTGTCGGCCGGCGAGACGCGCGGCGAGTCGTCCGAAGAGACCACCGTGCGCACCTTCCTGGACGACCTCGTCGAAGAATGGCGCACCACGCGCCCGGTCGAGGAGTTCGACTACGAAAACCTGTTCGGGCAGGACCTGCCCATGGTGTCCGACTCGGCGATCAAGCAGATGGTGTGCAACGTGCTCGACAACGCGCTCGAGGCCTCTCCGCACTGGCTGCGCCTGGAAGCCACGCACGACGCCGACGCGCTCACCATCACCGTCACCGACGCGGGCCCCGGCTTCATGCCGGCCATCCTCGCGGAGTTCGGCAAGCCCTACCAGTCGAGCAAGGGCCGCCCCGGCGGCGGGCTGGGCCTGTTCCTGGTCGTGAACGTGGCGCGCACACTGGGCGGGCGCGTCGCCGTGCGCAACCGCCCCGAGGGCGGCGCCATCGTGACCATCACGCTGCCGCTGGCGGCCATCGTGCTCGAAGAGGACGAGGAAGAAGCCGCCCTCGCCGACCACGCCACCCCCAAGGCCCCCACCAGCCCATGACGCCCACACCCGACACCGCCGAGGTCCGCCAGCTGCTGATCGTCGAGGACGACGAGGCCTTCGCGCGCACGCTCGCACGCTCGTTCGAGCGGCGCGGCTACGTCGTGGTGCATGCGCGCAACCTCGAGGAAGTGGAAGCGCTGCTCGAGGAAGGCGACGGCCCCTCGCCCGGCTACGCGGTGGTCGACCTGAAGCTCAACGGCGAGGCCTCGGGCCTGGCCTGCGTGCAGATCCTGCACCGGCACGACGCCGAGATGCTGATCGTGGTGCTCACCGGTTTCGCGAGCATCGCCACCGCCGTCGAGGCCATCAAGCTCGGCGCCTGCCACTACCTGGCCAAGCCCTCGAACACCGACGACATCGAGGCCGCCTTCGGCCGCGCCGCCGGCACCACCGAGGTCGAACTGACCAACCGCTCGACCTCGATCAAGACGCTGGAGTGGGAGCGCATCCACGAGATGCTGGCCGAGACCGGCTTCAACATCTCGGAAACCGCGCGCCGGCTCGGCATGCATCGGCGTACATTGGCGCGCAAACTCGGCAAACAGCAGGTCAAGTAACATGATCTGCAGGTTTCGCGCATTTTGCGGAACCAACCCGATCCTGGAGGCTCTGTTCCTGATGACGAATAGCCCGCCGCTGCAGCTGCAGCCCGCCCTTTCCGCCGATCCGAAGAAAAAGCCGGCGTCCGCCGCGCGCGACCAGACCGCGATGGAAGAGCTCTTCAACGCCCTGAGCCATGGCCTGGGCCTGCTGCTGGCGATTGCCTCGCTGCCCATCCTGGTCTACAGCGCTGCCCAGAAGGGCCAGGCCGCGGCCGTGGTGGGCGCGTCGCTGTTCGCGGGCACGGCCATCGTGCTGTACCTGATCTCCACGCTGTACCACGCGCTGCCGACCGGCCGCGCCAAGGCCTGGTTCAACCGGCTCGACCACGCGGCCATCTATTTGTTCATTGCGGGCAGCTACATGCCCTTCTTGTTCGGCGTGCTGCGCGGGCCCTGGGGCTGGACGCTGTTCGGCGCCATCACCGCCGCCGCCGTGCTGGGCGTGAGCGCCAAGCTGTTCAACCGCCTACAGCACCCGCTGTGGTCCACCGGCCTGTACGTGGCGATGGGCTGGATGGCGCTGATGGCGGCGGTGCCGCTGTGCGAGCGCATGTCATCGGCCGGTCTGGCCTGGCTCGTGGCCGGTGGGCTGTTCTACACGGCCGGGGCCGTGGTGTTCCTGTTCGACAACAAGGTGCGCTACGCGCATTCGGTGTGGCACCTGTTTGTGCTGGCCGGCAGCACCTGCCATTTCTTCGCCGTGCTCTGGCACGCGCACGGCTGAACGATCTTCCTCAGTAGTGAGGCGGGAGTTCGTCGCGCAGGTTGCGCGCGCCCCCGTCCTGCCCTGCGTTCTGGCTCTGCAGCCGCAGCTGCGCGACCTGCAGGATCAGGCTGTCGATCTGCTGCTGTTGCCGGTAGATCGTCATGTTCAGCTGCTCGAGCA
Source organism: Variovorax sp. EBFNA2 (assembly GCF_033802765.1). Lineage (NCBI taxonomy): Bacteria > Pseudomonadati > Pseudomonadota > Betaproteobacteria > Burkholderiales > Comamonadaceae > Variovorax > Variovorax sp. EBFNA2. Next base: position 1,547,034 of record NZ_CP138496.1, on the reverse strand, counting down.
GGTCTTCGGCATAGCTCGACTTGATCTCGAGGTCGTTCAGACGCTCTGTCACGTCGTTCGGTGAATGTTCCATGGGGCTATTGGACAGGAAAACGGCGCAGCGTCTTGCGACGGCCGTGAGCCCCCATCCCGGCCTTCCCCCGGAAGGGGAAGGAGCGAGACAGCCTCTTTTTCAACAGGCTGGTGACTCCAGCGCCGCGGCGCCCGCATCAGCGTGCGTCTCGCCGCGCAGAAACGCAAACACCACCACCGCCGTAACAGCGTCACCCCGGCGAGTTGCAGCGCGTGCTGGCGCCGCACCTCGTGCGGCGAGGGCAGTTCTCGGCACTGTGGCCGTCGAGCCGGCAGTTGTCGCCGAAGGTGCGGGCGTTTGTCGACTTTGCGGGTGAGCACATGTTCAGGGGCGACGGCGCAGACGCACAAACGACCTGAACCCGATTCAGACCACAATCCGGCTGATTCACGGCACCCACGGGACGCGCAATGAGTTCTTCCATGCAGATCAAATCCATCGACGATCCCGAGCGTCATGCCACAGAGGTCGTGAAGCCGCTGTTGGTCGGCTCCGACAAAGAACACGAAGAAGCGCCCGTGTTGCTGAAAGTCCCGGTGCTCGGCAGTCACGAAATCGAGCAGAACCAATTCAGGTCTTCGGATGAAGTGTTCGCTGAACTGGACCAAGAAGACACGAGCAGCACTCCCGCATGAAGCGCTCGACGGACCGGCGCGACATCGTGTTCGCGCCCATCCTCTCGCCCCACGACATCGACACGATGTAGCGGGAATTCCTGCAAGGCACCACGCATTGACGCGGGTGCCGGACCGGATCAAGCGACAGCTTCAGCGACGACTCTTGGCTCGGCGGACACCGCCTCGACCTGCGGGGCGCTGTCCTTGGGCGGCGCCTTTACAGGCTCGCTTCCCATCCGGCTCAACGCCAGCGCCACCTGCAACGGATACAGCGTGCGCGCATCCCCCTCGGCCTTGTTGCTCACCGTCGTGCCGGCGGCCTCGCTCATGCGGGCCGTGCGCACCGCGTCGAGGCGGTGGGTCGGCACCATGAACGGCGAGTGCGTCGTGTAGAGGATCTGGTTGCCGAAGTCGTGCTCCAGGTGCGCCAGCAGATCGGCCTGCGAATGCGCGTGCAGGTGCAGGCCGGGTTCGTCCAGCAGCAGGATCGCATCGCTCGCGCCCTTCGTGTCCGCGAAGAACGCGATGTAGAACGAGAAGAACCACTGGAAGCCGCGGCTGCGTTCGTCGAGGTTCACTTCCACCTCATAAGCAGCGTTCGGGTCGGACACCAGCGTCTCCAGGTGCTGCCCGTCGAGGTTGAAGCGGACCTTGAGTTCGCGGTCTTTCCACACGCGGCGGATTTCCGACGTGACGACCGAGCCGGCACGGTTCACCAACTGATTGCGCGTCGCCAAGTCGTTCTTCGCCAGCAGGTCCTGCAGCTGCTGCGGATCGAGCCCCGCCACCTGGCACAGCTTCTCGAAATTGCGCTCGCCGGCCGTGCGCTCGCCCCAGCCCTTGCGCGTGAGGTACTCGGCGATGTTCTGACGGCCGGGCAGCGAGGCGTAGTCCTCGACGTAGATGAAGCGCGGCAGTTTCTGCAGCACCCAGGCGCGGGCGTGGGCCAGCGCGGGCTGGTCGTTGTCGATCGTGCGTGCCAGCTCTTCGAGCTCGGTCAGCATCTGCGCCTGCTTGTCGGCGATTTCCGCGCCGGCCGTGGCCAGCGCCTGGCGCAGGGCCTGCAGTGCCAGCAGTGCGCCGGCCGACCACTTCACGAAGTCGGGGCTCGGGATCATCGCGGCGTCGAAGGCGTCGGCCTCCTGTTCGAGCGGTGCCTTCAGTTCGTCGGCGACCTTCTCGGTCGCCGCCTTCACGGCGGGCACGATCTTGCGGACCTTGGCCTTGATGTCGCTCACGTCGATCGACAGCGGGCCCAGGCCCTCGAAGCCGGTCGTGCGCGTGGCGCCGTAGCCGCGGCCAGCCGTGACCTGGCGCACGCCGGCGGCGCGCGGCAGGATGGCGGCGAGCGCCAGCTGCTCGGAGGCGTCGAGGTCCCAGCGCGTGTGCACGACGGGGGTGTCGTCGGTGCATTCGTCGAGGCGGCGGTGCCGCGGAAAGTCTTTGATGGGGCTGAGTGCCGTGAGCCCGTCGGTCGGGTTCAGGCTGTGCAACGCGCGCAGCAGGTTCGACTTGCCGCTGTCATTTCGGCCGAGGATCGCTGTGATCTGGGAGGAATCGATGGAGCCGCTGTCGTGGATCGAGCGATAGTTGGTGATCTGGAATGACGCCAAGCGCATGCAGGAATTTCTCTTCTGAATTGGATACGGGGCCGGGGAATGTATTGCATCCCCGGCCCCGTCCTGCCGATCGCGGAAGAAAAAAACTGTACGGCGCTGTGCCGCCCTACTCGGCCGCGCGGCGCAGCGTGTCGACCACCGGCCGGCGCAGCACATCGCGCAGGCCCCACCACCCCGCCGCCAGCGCGAGCACCGCGCCGGCCAGCGCGCCCGCCACCGGCACGAGCGGCGACGCGGTCCAGGTGAACTCGAACACGTAGCGCGCGAGCCCCCAGCCGATCACCGAGGCCACGATGCTCGCGAGGAAGCCCGCCAGCAGACCGACGCCGATCAGCTCGGCGCGCTGCACCTGCCGCAGCAGGCTGGCGCGGGCGCCCACGGCGCGCATCACGGCGAACTCGCGCGCACGCTCTTCGCGCGTGGCGGTGACGGCGGCGAACAGCACCACCAGCCCGGCCGCCAGCGTGAAGCCGAACAAAAATTCGACCGCGCGGATCACCTGGTCGAGCACGCGCTGCACCTGGTTGATGGTGGCGCTCATGTCGACGTTGGTCACGTTGGGAAAGCTGCGCACGAGCGCGTTGTCGAAGCCGCGCGTCTCGGGCGCGCGGAAGGCGCCCATGTAGGTCACGGGCACGTCGGCCAGCGAGGCCACGGTGTACATCACGAAGAAGTTGGCGTGCAGCGAACCCCAGTCGACCTTGCGCAGCGAGGTGACGCGCGCGTCGTTCTGCATGCCGCCGATGTCGAAGCGCAGGGTGTCGCCGAGCTTCAGGCCCAGTGTTTCGGCCAGGCCTTCTTCCACGCTCACCTCGTTCTTCGCCTCGGGCGTCCAGGCACCGGCGGTGACGGCGTTGTGCGCGGGCGCGGCGGTGCTGTTGCTCAGGTTGAACTCGCGGTCGACGAGGCGCTTGGCGCGGTCTTCGGTGTAGTCGTCGGGCGTCACGGGCTTGTCGTTGATCGCCACCAGCCGGCCGCGGATCATCGGGTACCAGTCGAACTTGCCGACGCCCGCGTCGCGCAGCGTCTTCTGGAACGCGTCGCTCTGCTCGGGCATCACGTTGATGACGAAGCGGTTGGGCGCGTCGGGCGGCGTGGCCTTGCGCCAGCTCGCCACGAGGTCGGTGCGCAGCAGCACGAGCAGCACCAGCGCCAGCAGGCCCACGGCGAGCGCACTGACCTGCACCACGGCATAGGCCGGGCGCGCCGAGATCTGCCGCGTGGCCAGCACCAGCCAGCGCGGCGCGGTGGTCTCGTTGACGCTGCGGCGCAGCACCTTCACCGCCAACCAGCTCAGCAACGCGAACACGGCCACGGCACCGGCAAAGCCGCCGACCGCAATGAGGCCCAGCTTGATGTCGCTGCTGGCCGCCATCAGCAGCGCCGCAAAGCCCGCCACGCCGATGCCCAACACGGCGAGCGATGCAGGCTTGAGCCCGCCCACGTCGCGGCGGATCACGCGCAGCGGCGGCACGCGCGCCAGCTGCAGCACCGGCGGCAGGCCGAAGGCGAACAGCAGCGTGAGCCCCATGCCCAGGCCGAAGGCCACGGGCCACAGCGTGGCGGCGGGCAAGGCGGTTTCGACCAGCCCGGCCAGCAGCAGCACGAACACATAGTGAACGGCGAAGCCGATGGCCACGCCGATCGCGCTGGCCACGGTGCCGATCACCGCGAACTCGAAGGCATAGGCCGCGGCGATGGTGCGCTGGCTCTGGCCGAGCACACGCAGCATGGCGCAGTCGTCGAGGTGGCTGGCCGCGAAGCCGCGCGCGGCCAGCGCCACGGCCACGGCCGACAGCAGCGCCGCGAGCAGCGCGACGAGGCTCAGGAATTTCTCGGCGCGGTCGAGCGTCTGGCGCATCTCGGGCCGGCCGCCCTCGAAGGAGTCGAGCCGCACGCCGCGCAGCTCGCCCTTCTTGATGGTCGCCTCGGCCCAGTCGCTGAAGCGCTTCACGGCGGCATCGTCGCCCGCCACGGCGTAGCGATAGCCCACGCGGCTGGCCGGCTGCACGAGGCCGGTGCGCGCCACGTCGGACTGGTTGAGCATCACGCGCGGCGAAAAGCTCATGAAGCCCGCGCCCCGGTCGGGCTCGAGCGTGATCACGCGGCCCACGCGCAAGCCGGTGTCGCCCAGCAGCAGCGTGTCGCCGACCTTCAGGCCCAGCGAATCGAGCAGCGAGGCATCGACCCAGACCTCGCCCGACGCCGGCACGTCGCGCGTCACCGTGCCCGCACCTTCGGCCGTGGTGGCCGTCTGCAGGTTGCCGCGCAGCGGGTAGCCCGGCGTCACGGCCTTCAGGGCCACGAGCTTGCTGGCGCCGCCTTGCGTCTCTTCGGCCCGCGCCATGGTCGGAAAGCCGAAGGTGCCGGTGCCCGCGAGGCCGAGCGATTCCGCCTGCTTGATGAAAGCTTCGGGCGTCGGGTTGTCGCTCACGATCACCGCGTCGCCGCCCAGCAGCTGGCGCGCGTCGCGCTGCAATCCGCCCTGCAGCCGGTCGGCAAAGAAGCCGACCGCCGTGAGCGCGGCCACGGCCAGCACCACGGCCACGATCAAGAGGCGCAGCTCACCGGCGCGCAGGTCGCGCCAGAGCGTGCGCCAGCCAAGGCGAAGGGAAGCATTCATGGCGCGAACGATAGCCGACGCCTACCGGCACTGGCGGACTCAAGGGTTATTTATGCCGCAGGAGCTTTGTCTGGCTCCTTCCCCTACCGGGGGAAGGTGGGGATGGGGGCACGCGGCGCTCGCACGATGTCTGTGTCTGATCGACCGCCGCTGGCCCCCACCCCCGCCCTCCCCCAGTTGGGGGAGGGAGAAATACAGGGTGCCCCGGACCCTTGTCTTGCTCCTTCCCCTCCCGGGGGAAGGTGGGGATGGGGGCACGCGGCGCTCGCACGAGGGCTGTGCCGGATCGAACGCCGCTTGCCCCCACCCCTGCCCTCCCCCAGCGGGGGAGGGAGAAACACGGGGTACTACGGCAGCACGACGAGGCCCGGCGCGCCGGCCTCCACACGGCCAATCACGGCCGCCTGCCCGAACCCCTCCTGCCGGAAGATCTCGAGCACCGCCTCCGCCACCTCGGGCGCGCAGCTCACGAGCAAGCCCCCCGACGTCTGCGGATCGGTCATCAACGCCTGCGCCGTCGCCGGCAGCCCTTCGTGCAGTTGCACGTCACCGCCATACCCCGCCCAGTTGCGCCCCGACGCGCCGGTGACCAGCCCACCCGCCGCCATCGCGATCACGTTGTCCAGCAGCGGCACGCGCGACCATTCGACGACCGCCGTCAGCCCCGCGCCGCGCGCAAGTTCGAGCGTGTGGCCGGCCAGGCCGAAGCCGGTGACGTCGGTCAGCGCATGCACGCCGTCGAGCGCCGAGAGCGCGATGCCGGGCGTGTTGAGCTTGGTGGTGTTCTCGATCAGCTGGCGGTAGCCGGCCTCGGACAGCTGCTGCTTCTTCAGCGCCGCCGACAGCACGCCCACGCCCAGCGGCTTGCCGAGCACCAGCACGTCGCCCGCCCGCGCGTCGGCGTTGCGCCGCACGCGCTTCGGATGCACCAGTCCCATCGCGACCAGCCCGTAGATCGGCTCGACCGAATCGATGGTGTGGCCGCCCGCAATGGGAATGCCGGCCGCGCGGCACACGTCCTGCCCGCCGCGCACGATCTCGGCGATGACCTCCACCGGCAGTTCGTTGATCGGCATGGCAACCAGCGCCAGCGCCATGATCGGGCGCCCGCCCATTGCGTAGACGTCGCTGATCGCGTTGGTCGCGGCGATGCGGCCGAACTCGTAGGGGTCGTCCACGATGGGCATGAAGAAGTCGGTGGTGGCGATCAGCGCCTGCTCGTCGTTGAGCCGGTAGACTGCCGCGTCGTCGGCGGTCTCGATGCCGACCATGAGTTCGGGCGGAATCAGCCCGCCCCCATGGTGGCGCAGGATCTGCGACAGCACGCCCGGCGCGATCTTGCAGCCGCAGCCGCCCCCATGCGAGAAGCTGGTGAGCCGCAGCGGCGCCAACGGATTCAGGAGCTTGGAAGGTGCGGCTTCGATCATGGCGGCGGGTCGGTCGAATGGAACAAGCCGCAATTATCGAAGCCCGCGCCACCGTCTGCCTGCGCACCCGAACACACCCTTTTCTTTCTTCTCCACTGAACGCTTCACCCACACCATGCAAACGAAACAAACCGTGTCCCGGCTGGCCATCGCGCTGGCCCTGTCCCTCACCGCCGTGGGCGCCTTCGCCCAGGGCGTGCTGCGCGTGTCGGCCATTCCCGACGAAGCGCCCACCGAGCTGCAACGCAAGTTCACGCCCCTGGGCGACTACCTGAAGAAGGAAACCGGCATGGACGTGCAGTTCACGCCCGTGACCGACTACGCCGCCGTGGTCGAAGGCCTGGCGACGAACAAGATCGACATGGCCTGGCTCGGCGGCTTCACCTTCGTGCAGGCGCGCATCCGCACCAACGGTGGCGCGGTGCCGATCGTGCAGCGCGCGGAAGACGAGGTGTTCACCAGCAAGTTCATCGTGCCGATCGACAGCCCCGCCAAGACGCTGGCCGACCTGAAGGGCAAGACCTTCGCCTTCGGCGCGCCCTCGTCCACCTCGGGCAGCCTGATGCCGCGCTACTTCCTGCTGCAGGCCGGCATCAACCCCGAGAAGGACTTCAAGACCGTCGCGTTCTCGGGCGCGCACGACGCCACCGTGGCCTTCGTGGCCGCCTCGCGCGCCGAAGCGGGCGTGCTCAACGCCTCGGTGTGGGACAAGCTGGTCGAGTCGAAGAACCCCAACGCCGCCAAGGTGCGCGTGCTCGCGACCACGCCGACCTACTACGACTACAACTGGACCGTGCGCCCGGGCATGGACGCAGCACTGCACAAGAAGCTGACGGATGCGTTCCTGAAGCTCGACCCGGCCAACCCGGCGCACAAGGAGATCATGGCGCTGCAGCGCGCGAGCAAGTTCATCCCGACCAAGTCGTCGAACTACGACGGCATCGAGACGGCGGGCAAGTCGGCAGGACTGATCAAGTGACTTTGAGCGTGGGGGCTTCACCCTCACCCCAACCCTCTCCCGCCAGCGGGAGAGGGGGCCCACAGCCGGGCCCCGCTTTGCGCCCTCTCCCGCTGGCGGGAGAGGGCCGGGGTGAGGGAACGGCGCAAGAAAGACCTGCAGCGTGAGCTTCTCCCTCGAAGCCATCGGCGTCGTCCACCCCAACGGCCAGCGCGCGCTGGCCGGCGTGACGCTGGCCGCGCGCGACGGCGAGCGCATCGCCGTCATCGGGCCCTCGGGCGCGGGCAAGACCACGCTGCTGCGTGTGCTGGGCGCGGCGCTGCGGCCCGGCGAAGGCGAGGTGCAGGCGCTGGGCCAGCAGCCGTGGCGGCTGCCGGCGCGTGCGCTCAAGCAGCTGCGCGCGCGCATCGGCACCGTACACCAGGCGCCGCCGATTGCGCCGCGCCTGCGCGTGGTCACGGCCGTGCTCGCGGGCCGGCTCGGCCAGTGGTCGGTGCCGCGCGCGCTGGGTTCGCTTTTTTATCCGTCCGACATCGCGGGCGCGCACGAGGCGCTGGCCCGGCTCGCGCTCGAAGACCGGCTGTTCGACCGCTGCGACCGCCTCTCGGGCGGTCAGCTGCAGCGCGTGGGCATCGCGCGCGTGCTGTACCAGCGCCCCGCGCTGCTGCTGGCGGACGAGCCGGTGTCCGCGCTCGACCCCACGCTGTCGCATGCGGCCGTGGGCCAGCTGGTCGCGCAGAGTGAATCGACCGGCGCCACGCTGGTCGCGTCGCTGCACGCGGTCGACCTGGCGCTGCGCTGGTTTCCGCGCATCGTGGGCATGCGCGACGGGCAGGTCGCCTTCGACCTGCCAGCCGCCGAAGTGACGCCGGCGCTGCTCGAGGCGCTCTATGCGAGCGAAGGCGGCGTGGCGACGCAGGGGCCGCTGCCGCTCGCGCAGCCGGTCGGCACCGCCGAGCCGGCCTTCCATCGGCCGGACTGCCCGTGACCGCCATGACCACGCTTTCGTCTCCCGCCCTGCGCGATCCGCAGGCGGGCCGCCGGCTGGCCGGCTGGCTCGCGGCGCTGGTCATCGCGTGGCCGGTGCTGGCGCTCTCCGAATTCAAGCCGTGGGCGCTGTTCGGCAGCGGGCAGCTCGCCGTCATCGGCGGTTTTCTCGCGGGCTTCTTCCCGCCCGACGGCTCACCGGCCTTTCTCGCACTGCTCGCCAAGGCCACGCTCGAGACGCTCGCCATGGCCACGGCCGGCACCGCCATGGCGCTGCTGATCGGCGCGCCGCTGGGCTTCGTGACCACGCGGGCGCTCTCCATCTCGCGCATCGGCCCCGGCCCTGGCCGGCTGCAGGCCGGCATCGTCCGCCAGGCAGCGCGCTGGCTGCTGATGGTGCTGCGCGCCATTCCTGAAATCGTGTGGGCGCTGCTGTTCGTGCGCGCGCTCGGGCTCGGCCCCGCGGCCGGCGTGCTGGCGCTGGCCATCACCTACGGCGGCATGCTGGGCAAGGTCTACGCCGAGATCCTCGAATCGACCGACACACGCCCCGCGCGCGCCCTGCTCGAAAGCGGCAGCGGCCGGCTCGCGGCGCTGTGCTACGGCCTGCTGCCGCACACGGCGCAGGAGCTGGCCTCGTACACCGTGTACCGCTGGGAATGCGCAGTGCGCGCCTCGGTGGTGATGGGCTTCGTGGGCGCAGGCGGCCTCGGGCAGCTGATGGACCAGTCGATGAAGATGCTCAACGGCGGCGAAGCGAGCAGCATCCTGCTTGTGTTTCTCGCGCTCGTGCTGCTGGCCGACATGCTGAGCAACGCACTGCGAAAGCTCTTGGCATGACGACGCTGCCGCCACGCCCTCCCCTGTGCCTGCGCTGCTGGCTCGCCGTGGCGCTGATCGCCGCGGCGGTGGTCGCGAGTTTTGTCTACCTGGGCATCGACTACGGCGCGCTGGGGTCGGCCGAATCGCTGCGGCTGATGGGCAAGTTCATCGCCGAGTTCTTCCCGCCCGACGTGTCCTCCGAGTTTCTCGCCAAGGTCGGCCACGGCGCACTGCAGACGCTGGCCGTGTCGGCGCTGGGCACCGTGCTCGCCGCCGTGGCCGGCGCCGTGCTCGCGCTGCCGGCCTCGGGGCGCACCGGCGCGCCGCTGCGCCATGGCGCGCGCTTCGTGCTCAACTTCTTGCGCAGCGTGCCCGAGCTGGTGTGGGCCGCGCTCATGGTGCTGGCCGCCGGCATCGGGCCGTTCGCGGGCGCGCTGGCCTTGGCGCTGCACACCACGGGCGTGCTCGGCCGGCTCTTTGCCGAGGCGCTGGAGAACGCACCGCGCGAGCCCGAGCAGGCGCTCGCGCTCTCGGGTGCCGGCCCGGTCACCGCCTTCAGCTACGCCAGCCTGCCGATCGTGCTGCCGCAGTGGGTGGCCTACACGCTCTACCGCTGGGAAATGAACATCCGCATGGCGGCCGTGCTGGGCTTCGTCGGTGGCGGCGGGCTGGGGCAGCTGTTGTACTTCCACCTGTCGATCTTTCAGCAGCAGCAGGCGATGACGGTGCTGATCGCGATGTTCGTGCTGGTCACCTTTGTCGACTTGGCGAGCGCTCGCTTGCGAAAAGGCCTAGGTCCCGCCTACGCCTGAGTGGCCGACAATCGGGGCATGAGGTCCCCACTGCCATGAGTCATCGCCAGCCCGTACGGATCGGCGACCGCCACGCCTTCGACACGCTGATCGACGCCCGCTCGCCGGCCGAGTTCGCGCTCGACCACATCCCCGGTGCCATCAACTGCCCGGTGCTCAACGACGAGGAGCGCCACATCGTCGGCACGGTCTACGTGCAGACCGGCGCCTTCGAGGCACGCCGCATCGGTGGCGCGATGGTGGCGGCCAACATCGCGACGCATCTGCGCGACACGCTGGCCGACCGGCCCGAAAAGTGGAAGCCGCTGGTCTACTGCTGGCGCGGCGGCATGCGCAGCGGCTCGATGGTCACGTGGCTGCGGCTCGTGGGCTGGGACGCGCAGCAGCTCGCGGGCGGCTACAAGAGCTTTCGGCGGCATGTGATCTCGCAGATCGACGCACTGACGCCGCAGCTCGACCTGCGCGTGGTCTGCGGCGCCACCGGCAGCGCCAAGACGCGCGTGCTGCATGCGCTGGCCGAACGCGGCGCGCAGGTGCTCGACCTCGAAGACTTCGCGAACCACAAGGGCTCGCTGCTCGGCGCGCTGCCGGGCGTGGCGCAGCCTTCGCAAAAACACTTCGAGACGCGCATCGCGACCGTGCTCGAAGCCATCGACCTTTCGCGTCCGCTGTATGTCGAGGGCGAGAGCGTGCGCATCGGGCGGCTGTCGCTGCCGCTGTCACTCGTCGCGCAGATGCGCGCCGCGCCGTGCATCGAGGTGGCCGCCACGCCCGAGGCGCGCCTGAGCTACCTATTGCGCGACTACGCCTACCTGGGCGACGACCGCGCGGCGCTCGCCGAAAAGATGGGCGTGCTGAAGGAAATGCAGGGCAAGGAAACGGTGACACGCTGGCAGCAGTGGGCACACGATGCCGACCTGCCGCACCTGTTCGCCGAACTCATGTCATTGCACTACGACCCGCACTACGAGAAGTCGCAAGAAACGCACTTTCGCGCGTGGGCCAGGCGCCAGCGCGTGGCGGCGTCCGACCTGTCGGATCAGGGCATCGAGGCCGTGGCCGACGCGGTGCTGGCGCTCGGCGATCCACCCGTCGCACCGAGCCCGTCTGCGTAAAGCACGCCGCGCGGCGCGCGGCACAGCCCCCAGAAACGCAGGCCGCTGAGCTCGGCCATGCGCACGCCCATCGCGGTCGGCGCCGAGATGGTCGCCATCGCCGCAATGCCCAGGCGCGCGCACTTGCGCACCAGCTCATGGCTGCCGCGGCTGGACATCAGCACGAAGCCGGGTTCATCGAGCCGATTCGCACGCGCGAGCTTGCCGAGCAGCTTGTCGAGCGCGTTGTGGCGGCCGACGTCTTCCATCAGGTCGGTCAGTTCGCCGTCCACCGTGGCCCAGGCCGCCGCATGGATCGCGCCGGCTTCGGCATTGAGCACCTGGCGCGGCGACATGGCCGCGAACGCGCGCAGCACGGTGGCCAGGTCGATGCGCTCGATCCAGTCGCGCGGCGGCACGCGCTGCGGCGACAGGTCGAGTCCCGCGAAACTTTCGACGCCGCACACCCCGCAGCCGGTGCGGCCTGCGAGGCTGCGGCGCCGGTCCTTCAGGCGTTCGAAGCTGCGCGTGGCAATGTCGAGCTGCACCTCGATGCCGGGCATGCCCTCGGGCAGGCCGGCGTCGGAGGCATCGACCACCTGCACGTCGATGCCGCGGCAATCGGCGGCGCTGTCGAGGATGCCTTCGCTGAGCGCAAAGCCGAGCGCGAAGGCTTCGAGGTCTTGCGGCGTGGCCATCATCACGGCGTGCGAGACGCCGTTGAACACCAGCGCCACCGGCACCTCGGCGGCCAGCGTGTCGTCGCGCACCACGCCTTCGGGCGCGAGGCCGCGCTCGCCGAAGACGTGCACGGCATGCCGTGCGAGCGGCGGCAGGGAGTCGGGTTCGGGGGGGTTTGTCATGGCCGCGGCCATTGTCGGCTCAGCTACGGTTTTCGTCAGCCGGCAGACTGTCGACCATCGCGCGCCCGGCGTCGGTGAGGTGCGCGACCCAGCGGTCGTCCTGCTGCACCACGCGCACCCAGCCGGGGCCGCGCACGCCACCGAGGGTGGCATCGCCCATCAGCGTGAGCTGGCGCATGACCACGCTCGCGCCCTGCCCCAGCCGCTTGCCCAGGCGCGGCAGCGACATGCCGCCTTCGCCGGGCGCTTCGGCGAGCGCGCGCAGGATCGCGATGAAAAAAGCGTCGGCGTCGAACCCGGCGCTCATGCCGCCACGGCGTCGACGTCCACCACGACCGGCGCCACATGCAGCGACAGCACCACGGGAATCGACTTGGACGTCGGCGTGCCCGCGTTCTCGGCCACCGACGACAGCGGCACCAACGGGTTCGTCTCGGGGTAATAGGCCGCGAGGTTGCCGCGCGGAATGTCGTAGGCCACCAGCTTGAAGCGGTCGGCGCGACGCTGAATGACGGCCCCCTCGCTCGGCACTTCGTGTCCTCGCTGCCCCCCAAGGGGGGCCTCGCTTGCTTGGGGCGGCCCGGCGCGGCGCTCGGGCCCGTCGCTCCACACGGTCTGGATGTCGACCCAGTCGCCGTCCTTCATGCCGAGCTGGCGAATGTCGTCGGCGTGGATGAACACCACGCGGCGCTGGCCGAACACGCCGCGGTAGCGGTCGTCCATGCCGTAGATCGTGGTGTTGTACTGATCGTGCGAGCGCGTGGTGAGCAGCGTGAACACCAGCGTGTCGCGCTGCGACGCAAAGCGCGCGCGGGCCCGGTGTGCGTGCGTGTCCATCGGCACGGCGTGCGTGAAGAACACGGCCTTCTGCGACGCGGTGGCCCACACGCGCTCGCTCGCCGTGTTGCGCAGGCGAAAGCCGCCGGGGTGCGCCACGCGCGCGTTGAAGTCCTTGAAGTCGTCGAACACGGCTTCGATCTTGTCGCGGATGCGGGCGTAGTCTTCCACCAGCCAGAGCCACGGCGTCTTGCTGCGCGCGCCGATGGTCGCTGCAGCAAGGCGCGCGACGATGGCGGGTTCGGACAGCAGAAGCTCCGACGCGGGCGGGTTGATGCCCATCGAGAGGTGGACCATGCTCATCGAGTCTTCAACCGTCACGCCCTGCGGGCCGTTCGCCTGCATGTCGATCTCGGTGCGGCCCAGGCACGGCAGGATGAGCGCCTCGCGCCCGTGCACGATGTGGCTGCGGTTGAGCTTGGTGGTCACATGCACCGTGAGGTCGCACTGCTGCAGCCCCTTCCAGGTCTGGTAGGTGTCGGGCGTGGCCGCCGCGAAGTTGCCGCCCAGCGCAAAGAACACCTTGCCCTTGCCGTCGAGCATGAGCTGGATCGCCTCGACCGTGTCCACGCCGTTCTCGCGCGGCGGCTCGAAGCCGAACACCTGCTGCAGCCGGTCGAGCAGCGCAGCCGGCGGCTTTTCCCAGATGCCCATGGTGCGGTCGCCCTGCACGTTGCTGTGGCCGCGCACCGGGCAGGCGCCCGCCCCTTCGCGCCCCATGTGGCCGCACAGCATGAGCCAGTTGCCGATCATCTGGATCGTGGCCACCGAATGCTGGTGCTGCGTGATGCCCATGCCCCAGCAGGCGATGACGCGCTTGGCGCCCAGGTACACGTCGGCCGCCGCGCGGATCTGCGCTTCGCTCAGGCCCGACTCCTGCACCAGCAGCGGCCACGATTCGGCGCGCAGGTCGTCGGCCAGCGCTTCGAAGCCCAGCGTGTGGGTGGCGATGAATTCATGGTCGAGCACCGACGGCTCGCCGCGCGCCACCGCCGCGTCTTCGCGCTCGATGACGTGCTTCATCATTCCCTTCACGGCCGCGAAGTCACCGCCCACGCGCAGCTGGAAGTAGTGCGTGCTGATCGGCGTGGCGCCCAGCGTGGCCATCTCGAGCTTGTCCTGCGGGTCGGCAAAACGCTCCAGCCCGCGCTCGCGCAGGGGGTTGAAGCTCACGATGCGCGCGCCGCGCTTGGAGGCCGCGCGCAGTTCGCCGAGCATGCGCGGATGGTTGGTGCCCGGGTTCTGGCCGAAGATGAAGATCGCGTCGGCCTTCTCGAAATCTTCGAGCGTGACCGTGCCCTTGCCCACACCGATCTGCGGGCGCATGCCGCTGCCGCTGGGCTCGTGGCACATGTTCGAGCAGTCGGGAAAGTTGTTGGTGCCGTACTCGCGCACGAACAGCTGGTACAGGAAAGCCGCCTCGTTGCTCGCGCGGCCCGAGGTGTAGAAGATCGCCTGGTTCGGGTCGGGCAGCGCGTTCAGGTGGCGCGCGATCAATGCGAAGGCGTCGTCCCAGTCGATGGGCACGTACTTGTCGCTGGCCGCGTCGTAGGCCATCGGGTGCGTGAGCCGACCCTGGTCTTCGAGCCAGAAATCGCTCTGCTGGGCCAGCTCGGCCACGGTGTGCTTCGCAAACAGCGCCGGGCCCGCGCGGCGCGCGGTGGCCTCGGCCGCCACGGCCTTCACGCCGTTCTCGCAGAACTCGAAGGTCGAGGCATGGTTGCGGTCCGGCCAGGCGCAGCCCGGGCAGTCGAAGCCGTCGGGCTGGTTGGCCGAGAGCAGCGTCTTCGCGCCCTTGACCGGAATGTCCTGCCGCAGCAGTGCATTCGTCACGCTGCGCAACGCGCCCCAGCCACCGGCCGGACCCTTGTAAAACTCGATCTTCTGCTCGCTCATGGCGGCAGTGTTGGCTTGTGGGGGCGTGGCGTCAAATTGAATCGGGACATGCGGCGATTCAAAAGGGAAATGACGGGGGAAGGAAAAGCCGCTCAGGCCTCGCGCGCACCGCCCATCAGCAAACCCCGCAGCTTGCTGCGCAGTGACGTCTCCTCGACTTCCTGCACACCCGCAATCTCGCGCAGCGCGAAGTCGCGGCTCTCGGCGTTGTGCAGGTCGATCTCCCGCACCACCTGGCCGTCCTTGTAGACGAAGGCGACGTCGGCCAGGGCGAGCACGTCTTCGATGTCGTGCGTGATCATCAACACCGGGATGCCCCACTGCTTGCGCACCTGCGCGAGCTCGTTACGCAGCTCGGCGCGCAGCATGGGGTTGAGCGCAGCAAAGGGTTCGTCTAGCAGCAGCACCTGCGGCTCGCAGGCCAGTGCGCGCGCCAGCGCCACGCGCTGCTGCTGGCCGCCCGAGAGTTTCTGCGGCCGGCTGTCGGCCAGTGCGGCGAGGCCGAAGCTGTCGAGCAGCGCCTGCACGCGCTCGGCGTCGCGCGCCGGCAGCGTGCGGCGGTGCCATGCCGTGAGCCCGAAGGCCACGTTCTCGCGCACCGTGAGGTGCGGGAACAGCGCGTAATTCTGGAACAGGTAGCCGATGCGGCGCGCCGGCGCGGGCACGTCGATGCGCTGGGCCGCGTCGTAGAGCGTGCGGCCATCGAGGCGCACATGGCCCGCCGACGGATGCAGCAGGCCGGCGATGGCCTGCAGGGTCAGCGACTTTCCTGCCCCCGAGGGGCCGTAGAGCGCGGCGAAGGGAACGTCGGTCTGGAAGCGCACGGCGAGGTCGAAGCGCCGGGCGCCGTCCTTCACCGTGAGCTGCAGATCGACATCGATCATGGCTTGCCGAAACCGTAGCGCGTGAGCACTTCCTGGGCGGCGGGCGTCGACAGGAACGCAATGAAATCGCCGGCCAGCGCCTTCTGCCGGCTCTCGGCCACCACCGCGATCGGGTACGTCACGGGCGTGTGGCCCGTGGGCGTGAAGGCGACCTTGACCTTGTCGCCGGCCACGGCCGCGTCGGTGCGGTAGACAAAGCCGGCCTCGACCTCGCCGCGGCTCACGTAGTCGAGCACCTGGCGCACGCTGTCGGCCTGCACGAACTTGGGCTCGAGCACGGTCCAGAGCTTCGCGTTGTCCAGCACCTGTCGGGTGTAGCGGCCGACCGGCACGGTGGCGGTCTTGCCGACGGCGATCCGCTTCACGCGGGCGCCGCTCAGGTCTTGCAGCGACTTCAGGCCGACGGCGCCCTGCGCGGGCTCGACCAGCACGAGGCTGTTGGTGACGAAGTCCTTGCGGGTGGCGGTGTCGACGAGCTTCTGGTCGGCGCCGCGGCTCATCGTCTCCTGGTCGGCGCTGGCGAACACGTCGACCGGCGCGCCCTGCCCGATCTGCTGCAGCAGCACGCCCGAAGCGGCGAAGTTGAAGCGCACGGTGCGGCCCGCCTTGGCGGCTTCGAACTTGGGACCGATTTCCTTGAATGCGTCGGTCAGGCTCGCGGCGGCGGACACGGTGATCTGCTGCGCGGCGGCTGCGAGCGGCAGGGCCAGGGCGAGCACGACAGACAGGAGGCGCAAGGGACGCATGAACACAGTCTCCAGGAAAAAGTGGGAATCAACGAAGCGAAAAGAAGCGGTTCGACACGACCAGCACCGCGATCGACAGCACCGACGTGACGACCACCAGCAGCAGCGCCAGGTCGTCGTGCCCGGACTGCACGGCGTCGTAGATGGCCATCGACAGGGTCTGGGTCTGCTTGGGAATGGAGCCGGCCACCATCAGCGAGGCGCCGAACTCGCCCATGGCGCGCGCGAACGCGAGCAGCGTGCCGGCCAGGATGCCGGGCCAGGCCAGCGGCAGCGTGACACGCAAAAACACCGAGAGCGGCGACTGGCGCAAGGTGCTGGCGGCGGCTTCGAGCGAGCGGTCGACGTTCGAGAACGCCGCGCTGGCCGACTTGAGCACCAGCGGCAGCGCGACCACGGCCGAGGCCACCACGGCGCCGTGCCAGCTGAAGATGAGGGTGTAGTCGAAGTGCTCGCGCAGCCACGCGCCGAGCGGGCTGCGGCGCCCCGCCGCCACCAGGATGGCGTAGCCGATCACTGTGGGCGGCAGCACCAGCGGCAGCATGAACACGGCCTCAAGCACGCCCGATCCGACGAACTGCTTGCGCGCGAACACCCAGCCCAGCGCCACGCCCACGACCAGCGCCAACAAGGTCGCGACCGCCGCGACCTGCAGCGACAGGACCAGCGGAGACCAGTCGGTGGTGGCGATGAGCGAAGCGGTCGTCGTGTTCATTTGAATACGGCGCGATTGTTACACGCACCGCCATTTTTTCGCTTGCAGAGATGCGTGAAAGCGCCCGTCTTCATATCCTGTCGAATACAGCGAATTCTGGACGCCGGCGACTTTCATCCCGTCGAGCATCGCGCCGCGCGACGAGAGCCAGTCGTTCCTGATGGCGCTGCGCGATGCGCTCGGCACGAGCCTCCGACCGATGCGTTGCTGCGGCTTAGGGGGCCAGCAGCCGCGTGAGCGCGCGAACATCGGCGGCCGTCGCCAGGCGCGCGGCGTTCTCGATCGCGCGGTAGCGCTTCACGATGTCCTCGCCCACCGGCGTGAGCGCCGTGCCGCCGCCGCGCGAGCCGCCCGCGGCCGTGTTCACCGCGGGCGAAGCCAGCGTCTGGTTCATCTCGTCGATCAGCATCCACGCACGTCGGTACGACATGCCGAGCAGGCGCGCCGCCGCCGAGATCGAGCCGGTCTCGGCCACGGCTTCGAGCACGGCGATCTTGCCGGGGCCGATGGCGATGGCGTCGTCCCGGTAGATGCGCAGGCGGAACTGGGCTTTGGATTTCATGGTGGCGCGAAGGGTAAACCATCCGGTGCCGTCGGCACTCGGTTGTGGGGCTACGCGGCGTCGAGCGCGCCGCTGTGCTCGCGCGCCTGCGCCTGCCATTCGGGCGTCTGCAGAAAGGCCAGCGCCGCATCGAGCGCGCGCGCGGGCCGCACGCCCTCCTGCGTCATGAAGCCGATGGGCGTGCGCACTTCGGGCGATACCAGCGGCAGTGCCTCCAGTTCGCGATGACTGCGCACGGCCGCCACCATGGCGCCGGGCAGCACGCTGCTGACGGTGCCCACGCTCACGGCCAGCGCGAGCGTGAGCACGGAATTGGTTTCGATGGCGGGCGCCACCGCGGCCACGCCAGCGTCGCGCAGGGCCTGGTCGATGATGGCGCGGTTGTGCATGTCGGGCGTGAGCAGGCACAGCGGCAGCTTGCCGGCTTCGGCCCAGGTGATGGGTCGACCGATGCGCAACCGGTCGGCCGACGGCTTCTTCGCGCGCCGCAGCAGGAAGTAATGTTCGATGCTCTGCGGCCAGGCCTTGAGCTTGACGCCCGGCAGGTGCATGCGCTCGGTGTAGCCCAGTGCGAGATCGACCGAGAGGTTCTCGAGACCCGTTTCCAGCTCCTGCGAACTCATGGAAAGCACGGCCGGCACGATGCCCGGATGGCGCTGCTGCAGCATCGCGGCAAAGCGCGACAACATCGGGATCGCGGTCGGCACGGCGGCCATGCGCAAGCGCCCGCGCGGGTCGTCGGCCTCGCTGCGCAGCTCCTGCAACAGCACCTCGTTGTCGCGCAGCATGCGCTGCGCCGTGGCCAGCACGCGCTCGCCTTCGTGCGTGAGGCCCACGTACACGCGGGAGCGCTTGACGATGACGACGCCGAACTCGCCTTCCAGCGCGCGCAGTGCGTTCGAAAGTGCCGGCTGCGTGATGTGGCAG
Organism: Variovorax sp. EBFNA2; assembly: GCF_033802765.1. Classification (NCBI taxonomy): domain Bacteria; kingdom Pseudomonadati; phylum Pseudomonadota; class Betaproteobacteria; order Burkholderiales; family Comamonadaceae; genus Variovorax; species Variovorax sp. EBFNA2. The sequence continues at coordinate 1,528,572 of NZ_CP138496.1, read as the reverse complement.
GCCTGCGCGGCGCGGCCGAAATGCTTGTGCTCGCTGAGTGCGACGAGGTAGCGCATGGAGGCGAGCAGGTTCATTTCTTCTTGTCCTTTGTGTGCGCTCGTTCGGGGCGCGTGCACAGGCCACCGGGTACTTCCCTCCGCGAATGTCCCCCGGGCTTCGCCCTCCTCCTTGATTTCGCTGCGGGAAGCACCCAGTGCCCTGAGCACACTGGGCGCTGCCGTTGCGCGGCCCGATCAATCCGCGCTCAGCACGCGCTCACGTCGACGGGGTGCCTTGCGCAGCGAAATCAAGGAGGAGCGAAGCGGGGGACATTCGCGGAGCAAGGCGCTCCGTCGGCGGGAGCGTCGCCCTGAAACGCCCCTATCTCACGTGTTCTTGCTGATCGAAATCGTCGGAAACTTCGCCGAGAAGTCCTTCGCCTTCTCCGCAATCCCCACCGCCACGCGACGCGCCACGGCCTTGTAGAGCGCGGCCACTTCGCCGTCGGGGTCGGACACCACGGTCGGCGCCCCGCTGTCCGCCTGCAGCCGGATGTTGATGTCCAGCGGCAGCGCGCCCAGGTATTCCATCTGGTATTCGGCCGCCATCTTCTTGCCGCCGTCCGCGCCGAAGATGTGCTCCATGTGGCCGCAGTTCGAGCAGATGTGCACCGCCATGTTCTCCACGATGCCCAGGATCGGCACGCCGACCTTCTCGAACATCTTGATGCCCTTGCGCGCGTCGAGCAGCGCGATGTCCTGCGGCGTGGTGACGATCACCGCGCCCGTCATCGGCACGCGCTGGCTCAGCGTGAGCTGGATGTCGCCGGTGCCCGGCGGCATGTCGACGATCAGGTAGTCGAGGTCTTTCCAGTTGGTCTGGCGCAGCAGCTGCTCGAGCGCCTGCGTGGCCATGGGGCCGCGCCAGATCATGGCCTGGTCGGCGTCGACCAGGAAACCGATCGACATCACCTGCACGCCATGGCGCTCCTTGGGCTCCATGTTCTTGCCGTCGATGCTCTCGGGGCGGCCGTCCAGGCCCATCATCATGGGCTGGCTCGGGCCGTAGATGTCGGCGTCGAGCAGGCCCACGGTGGCGCCCTCGGCGGCCAGCGCCAGCGCCAGGTTGGCGGCCGTGGTGCTCTTGCCCACGCCGCCCTTGCCCGAGGCCACGGCCACGATGTTGCGCACGTTGGGCATCAGCTGCACGCCGCGCTGCACCGCATGGCTGATGACCTTGGTGACGATGTTGACCGACACGTTCTCCACGCCCGGCACCGCCTTGGCCGCGGCCACGAGCGACTTGCGGATGGCCGCGTGCTGGCTCTTGGCCGGGTAGCCCAGTTCGAGCTCGAACGAGACGTCGCCCTCGGCGATCTGGAGGTTTTTGAGCGAGCGCGTCGCTGCGAATTCTTTGCCGGTGTTAGGGTCCGTGACGCTCTTGAGCGCGTCCATGAGCCCGTCGGGGGTGAGTGCCATTGATCAAACTCCTGAATGGCGGGTAGTCTATTCCGCCTGCCAAGCCCGCACCGGACAGCGTTCAATACCCGAAAACCCAGACGCCAAAAAAAGAATGCCCGAGACACGCCCCGCCACCGGCCTGCTGCTGACAGGCGGCGGCGCCCGCGCCGCCTACCAGGTCGGCGTGCTCGAAGCCATCGCCGAGATCCGGCGCGACGCCCTGGCGGCCGGCGCGGCCATCGGCAGCGGCAATCCGTTCCAGGTCATCACCGGCACCTCGGCCGGCGCCATCAACGCCGCCGCGCTGGCCTGCGGTTCCGACGACTTCGACCGCGTGGTCGCGCACATCGCGCAGGTGTGGGGCAACTTTCGCGCCGAGCAGGTCTACCGCGCCGACTCGCTCTCGGTGCTCGGCAGCGGCGCGCGCTGGCGCATGCTGCTCGGCCTCGGGCGCTTTGCGGCCAACTGGATGCGCATCAAGCCGAAGTCGCTGCTCGACAACGCGCCGCTGGCCGACCTGCTCGCGCGCCTGGTGCCGCTGGACCGGCTGCCGCAGCTCATGCAGCAGGGCCACGTGCAGGCGCTGGCCGTCACGGCGTCGAGCTACAGCTCGGGCGAGCACGTCACCTTCTTCGAGGCGGCCGTGCCAATGGAACCGTGGGTGCGTTCGCAGCGCCTGTCGGTGCGCGACCGCATCACGCATGCGCACCTGATGGCCTCGTCGGCCATTCCGTTCGTGTTCCCGGCCACCGCGCTACCGATGCCGCCGGGTCACACCGAGTACTTCGGCGACGGCTCGATGCGCCAATCGGCGCCCATCGCGGCGGCGATCCATCTGGGCGCACAGCGCATCGTGGTGATCGGCGCAGGCCGCATGCATGAGCCGCGCGACGAAGCCGGGCCCAACACGCACAGCGGCTATCCGACCATGGCGCAGATCGCGGGTCATGCGCTGTCGAGCATCTTTCTCGATGCGCTCGCGGTCGACATCGAACGGCTGCGCCGCATCAACCACACGCTGGGCCTGATCCCCGAAGAGGCGCGCGCCGCCAGCACGCTGCGCCCGCTCGACCTGCTGGTGATCTCGCCGTCGGAGCGCATCGACATGATCGCGGCGCGCCACGTCGACGCGCTGCCGGGTGCGGTGCGGCATCTGCTGGGCGGCTCGAAGGTCGCGGCCGACGTGAAGGGCGGCGCGCTCGCGAGCTACCTGCTGTTCGAGTCGGGCTACACGCGTGAGCTGATGGCACTCGGGCGCGCGGATGCGATGCGCCAGCGCGATGAAGTGGTGCGGTTCTTTGGGTGGGCGTTGAAGTGAGGGCGCCAGCGGTCGACTGACATCCCGCCGCTCACCCCGCCTCGTCCACCAGCCCCAACACCACATCCAGCAGCACATTCGCGCCCTGCACCAAGTCGGCGCTCGCCGTGTGTTCCTTCGGGTTGTGGCTGATGCCGCGCACGCTCGGCACGAAGACCATGGCGGCGGGGCAGATGCGCGCCATCATCTGCGCGTCGTGGCCGGCACCTGAGGTCATGCGGCGGTGGCTGAGGCCGCGCGCGTGCGCACTGGCTTCGATGACGCGGACCAATCGCTCGTCGAAGGGCACCGGTTCGAAACGCGCGAGCGTGCGGGCTTCGATGGTCACGCCTTCGGTCGCTTCGAGTTGCCGCAGGTAGTCCGCCAACTCGCCCTCGGCGTCCTTCAGCGTCGCCTCGTCCGTGTTGCGCAGATCCACCGTGAGCGTGGCGCGCGCCGCGATCACGTTGATGAGGTTGGGGTGCAGGTCGATCGCACCGACGGTCGCGACCTGGCTGCCGCCATAGCGTCGCGCCAGCTCGCGCACGAACACCGCGATGGCGGCGGCGCAGTAGCCCGCGTCGTGGCGCAGGCGCATCGGCGTGGTGCCCGCGTGGTTCGACTGGCCGGTGACGACGATCTCCTGCCATGAGATGCCCTGCAGGTCGGCCACCGCGCCGATGGTGACGCCTTCGGCCTCCAGCACCGGGCCCTGCTCGATGTGCAGCTCGACGAACGCATGCGGCACCAGCGTGCCGCAGGCCATGTCGCCCGCGTAGCCGATGCGCGCGAGTTCGTCGCCCAGTCGTGCGCCGTCGGTGGCGACGGTGTCGAGCGCCGCGTCGAGCGCCAGGCCGCCCGCGTGCACCAGCGAGCCCAGCATGTCGGGCATGAAGCGCACGCCCTCCTCGTTGGTGAAGGCGGCGACGACGAAGGGGCGCAGCGTCTGGCGCTGGCGTTCGTTGAGCCAGCGCACCACCTCGAGGCCGGCCATCACGCCGTAGTTGCCGTCGTAGCGCCCCCCCGTGGCGACGGTGTCGATGTGCGAGCCGGTCATCACGGGTTTGGCATCGGGCAGTTGGCCGGGGCGGATGCCGAAGATGTTGCCGATGCGGTCGATGCGCACGGTGAGGCCCAGGTCTCGCATCCACTGCACGAGCCGGTCGCGGCCTGCACGGTCAGCGTCGGTGAGTGCGATGCGGCAGACGCCGCCTTGCGCCGTCGCGCCGATGGCGGCGTGCGCGTCGATGCGCGCCATCAGTGCGGCTTCGGCGATGCCTTCGCGTTGCAGCCATTGCGTCTGCGCCGCCACGACTTCTTCGCCCGAGCGGCCGGTCAGCGCGCGGTACACGCCGGGTGCGGTTGCGCCTTCGGTGCTGAACAGCAGCACGCGCGAGCTGGCGTCGAGGCCAGCGGCACGCGCCAGCTCGGGGTCGGCCGCGAGCACCTGCAGCGCAGCCAGGCCTGCGGCGCCGGATTCCCCGACCAGCACGGGCACGTCGCCCGCCGCGCCGCTGGCGAAGGTGCGCATGGCGTGCTCGGCGTCGGCATCGGTCACGGTCATGAAGAGATCGACCGAGGGCTGCAGAAAGCGCCATGCGAGCGGCGAGGTTTCGCCGCAGGCCAGCCCGGCCATCACCGAATCGACGCTGCCGGTGGCACGGTCTGGGCGGCCGCTGCGCGCGCTCTGCAGTAGGCAGTCGGCCTGCTCGGGCTCGACCACGATGAGCGTCGGTCGCGCGGCGCCGTAGCGCTCCCAGACATGGCTGGCCACGCCGGCCGCGAGCCCGCCGACGCCGCCCTGCACGATGACGTGGGTGTAGGGGCACGGCGCGCCGGGCGCGGTGTTCTCGAGCAGCTCGTCGACGAGGATGCCGTAGCCCTGCATCACGTCGCGCGGAATCTCTTCGTAGCCGTCGTAGGAGGTGTCGGAGACCACCTCCCAGCCATTCGCCTTTGCCAGGCGGGCGGCCTCTTCGACCGAGGCGTCGTAGTTGCCGGCGATGCGCACGATCTTGGCGCCGAGCGCGGCGATGGGCGCCTCGCGCTCCTCGCTGACCTGCGCGTGCAGCACGATCACGCAGCGGCAGCCCATGCTCTGCGCGGCCGCGGCCAGTGCACGGCCGTGGTTGCCGTCGGTCGCGCTGATGACGACGAAGTCGCGCAGCGCTGCCGCGTGCCGGCCCGCGAACAGGTCGGCCGGCGTCCAGCCCCGGTCGGGCCAGCGGCGCAGCACGAGCCGCAGCAAGGCCACGGGCGCGCCGAGCACCTTGAAGCTGCCGAGCGCGGAACGGCGCGATTCATCCTTCACGATGACCTGCGCGATGCCCAGCTGCGCGGCGAGCCGGGGCAGCGGCCACGCGGGTGTCGGCTGCGGCGAGAGCCGGTCCCAGGTGGACAGCCACTGACGGCTCTCGCGGCCGCGTGCGATGTTCATGACGGCCTGCAGGGCCGCGTCGTAGCCGCGCCGTTGCGCGTGAGGGTTGGCGAAGAGCATGGGAAGAAAACCGGAAAGGGAAAAGAGACGATCAGGCGGCGGTGCGCGCGGGAAGCCGCAGCCGCACGATCTCCGCGAAGTAGCGCGCGCCCGTGGTCAGCACCGCATCGTTGAAGTCGTAGCGGCCGTTGTGCAGTGGCGTGCCGCCAGGCTCGCCCTCGGCGCCGTTGCCCAGGAAGACGAAGGCGCCCGGCACGGCGCGCAGGAAGGCGCCGAAGTCTTCCGAGATCATCATCTGCGCGACATTCGCATCGACCTTCTCGGCGCCCACCACGGCCGTGGCGGCGGCCACCGCGGTCGGCACACATTCGGCCCAGTTCACGGTGGGCGCGAACTCGTGCGTGTAGCTGAACGAGCATTGCGCGCCGTGCATGCGGCAGATGCCGTCGCTGATCTCGCGCATGCGTGTTTCGAGCATGCGCTGCACGGCGGGGTCGTAGCTGCGCGTGTCGCCCTTGATGACCACGTTCGACGGAATGGCGTTGCGGATGCCGTCGGTGATGAACTCGGTGCACGACACCACGGCCTGCGCGCCCGGATCGAGCGTGCGCGAGACGATGGTCTGCAGCGCCAGCACGATCTGCGCGCCGATCACGATCGGGTCGATGCCCATGTGCGGCCGCGCGGCGTGCGTGCCCCGGCCGTGGATGTGGATGACGAAGTTGTCCTCGCTCGCCATCAGGCCGCCCACGCGCGTGGCGAAGGTGCCGGCGGGCAGGCCGGGCATGTTGTGCAGGCCGTAGATCTCGTCGACCGGGAAGCGCGTGAACAGGCCGTCGTCCATCATGGCCCGGGCGCCACGGCCGTGTTCTTCGGCGGGCTGGAAGATGAAGCGCACGGTGCCGTCGAAATCGCGCCGCTCGCGCAGCAGCTGCGCCGCGCCGAGCACCATCGCCATGTGGCCGTCGTGGCCGCAGGCGTGCATGCGCCCGGGCGTGCCGGAGGCGTAGGGCCGCTCGGTCGCCAGCTCGGTGATGGCCAGCGCGTCCATCTCGGCGCGCAGGCCGATCACGCCCGGCCCGCTGCCCACCGTGAGGCTGGCGACCACCCCGGTGCCGCCAATGCCGGTGTGCACCTCGAGCCCCAGCGCCCGCAGCGCGTTGGCAATGAAGGCCGAGGTCTTGGCTTCCTCGAAGCCGGTCTCGGGCATCGCATGCAGCTGGTGCCGCCAGCCGGCCAGCTGGTCGCGCAGGGGGTGGTCTGGAAACTTCATGGCGAGATGCTATTGACAACGCGACGGGACAGGCGCGCAAAATGAGCTGTTCCTACGCAACGTTTTTGCGCGAATACCCCCTCTTTCCATGACGCCCCTCGACGCCCTCGATCTGCACCTGCTCGAACTGATCCAAGCCGACAGCCGCCTCTCGCAGGGCGAACTCGGCGAGCGCATCCACCTGTCGACGGCGGCGGTGAACCGCCGGCTCAAGCGCCTGCGCGACGAGGGCGTGATCCAGCGCCACGGCGCCGTGCTGTCACCGACCGCGCTCGGGCATCCGCTCACCATCGTGGTCGAGGTCGAGGCCGAGAGCGAGCAGATCGAACGGCTCGACGCCATGAAGCAGAGCTTTCGCGACTGCCCGCAGGTGCAGCAGTGCTACTACGTGACGGGCGAGTGGGACTTCATCCTTGTGTGCGTGGTGCGCGACATGGCGCAGTACACCGCGCTCACCCGCCAGCTGTTTTTCCAGAGCAACAACGTCAAGCGCTTTCGCACGCTGGTGACGATGGACCCGGTGAAGGTGAGCCTGGATGTGCCGGTGTTGGTGGGGGCCTGAGGGCGCGGGTTCAGCGCACCGGCAACATCGAGCGCAGCATCAGCAGCACCGCGCCGACGATCGGGGCCATGGCCAGCAGCCGGCCGGGTTCGAAGGCCAGCCCTGCGATGGCGCCGAGGAAGCAGCCGGCCTTGACCCACGTCGGCACCGCGCCCCAACCGCGCCCGTGGGTCACAGCGAGGGCGACCAGCGCGACCCAACCGACCGCACCACCGAGGACCGACAGCGTCCAGCTCAGCAGGTAGAACGCCGAGTCCGCGTCGCGGAACGCGAGGGCCGTGCCCAGGCCGCGCCAGGTGTGCCACCAGCCGTCGAACAGCAGGAAGCCGGTGGCCGAGGCAGCCCACCAGAAGAAGGCGTAGAGGCTGGCAAGGCCGGCGAGGGCCGCCAGCCCGCCCAGCAGGCGGCGGGTGATGTCGTCGAAGGGCGTGTGGTCGCGCCAGGCGGCTGTCTGTCCGTGGTCCATGGTCGGAGCTCCATTGGGTTCGCAATGGGTCCGACGGTAGGCAGCGAATGTGCGGGCTGGATGAAGCCTGTGTGAACGCGGGGGGATCAGGCCTCGGGTGCTTCTGGCGTGGCTGGCGCGTCAGGGGAAATGCCCAGCTCCGAGCACACACGTCCCAGCAGCGCCTTCAGCGAGGCCACCTCGGTTTCGAGCCGCGCCACGTTGGCCTTGAGCGCCGCGACTTCGCCGAGCGAATCGCCGTGCGTGGAAAACGCGCCGTCGCCCGATGCGCCTGGCCCCGCCACCTCTTCCGCCGGCGGCCCGCTCAACAGGTGCGCCCAGCGGCTTTCGCGCGCGCCGGGCAGGCGCGCCAGCTTCACCACGAGCGCACCGGCCGGACGCTCGGCCAACTCGTTGAGGAAGCCCTCGACCGAGGAGATGTCGGCGAAGTTGTGCATGCGGTCGCAGGCGATGCGCAGCTCGCCGGCGGTCTGCGGGCCGCGCAGCATCAGCACCGTGAGCAGGATGACCGACTGCGACGGAATGCGCAGCACGCGGTCGGCGTTGTGCTCGTAGCGGAAGGCGCGCCCGCCGCTGGTTTCGGCCACGAGGCTGTAGCCCTTCAGGCTCTCGATGGCGGCCTGCACCTGCGACTCGCTGAGTTCGAGCACGGGGTTGCGGCTGGTCTTCTGGTTGCAGCCCGACACCAGCGAGTTGAGCGTGAGCGGGTAGCTGTCGGGCACGGTGCGCTGCTTTTCGGCCAGCACCCCGAGCACGCGGGTTTCGAGGAGGGACAGGACGGGCAGCGGTGTGGACATGGCTCTGGGAGAAAGGGCAGAAGTGAAAAGGCAACCGGGCTTCAGGGCGCCACCACGGCCAGCATCGGCCCGAGGTCGCGCACGAAGTCGTTGCGCTGCAGTGTCTTCGAATAGATCGCCGACACGGTGCCGTCGAGGTACAGCGCATCACGGCAATGCAGCACATCGCGGAAGTAGAGCGCGAAATCGTAAAAATTCACCGGCGTTTCGGCAAAGACGAAGACGGCCGTCGAGCCCGAGACGCACACGCCGTTGCGGGACTTGCGCGAATCCGAGTTCGGAATGAGCGCCGGGTGCACCGCGCCATGACGCAGCAGCAGCGGGCCCGACTGCGTCGCCAGCTGCACGCCGCCCTTCGCAGCCAACGCCGGGTACTCCGACGCCTCGACGATGCGCGGCCCGTCGGCCGTCACCAGGAACACGCCGTTGGGCTTGCGAAAGAAATTGCCGACGCCGTCGGCAAGATTCAGTGGCGCTTCCTCGCGGCCTTCGCGCACCAGCAGTCCAACCGGTGCAAAGTCGGCGTGGTACATGCCGGCGTTCACCGCGAAGAGCAGCTGCTTGTGGCGCGCCTTCAGCCAGGCCTCGAGCCGGTCGAAGCGCTTGAAGGCGACACCCGTGTCGTCGTTCAGGAACAGCGCGAGCCGTTCGGTGCGAAGGTCGACCTTGACGACGGTGTAGCGCGGCGGGTCGTTGGCCCCGGCGGCGGACCACGCCAGGCCGGCGAGCAGAAAGACCAGCGCAGGCAGCAGCAGTTTCTTCATGCGACGACCTGCGCGGCCTGTGCCTGGCTCAGCCGCCGTTGATGCGCGCAACCAGCGCCTTGGTGAAAGCGGCGGTGTTCGCCGTGCCGCCCAGGTCGCCGGTGCGCACGTTGTCGATGTTCAGCGTCTGGTCGATGGCCGTGCGCAGGCGCGTGGCCAGCTCGGGCATCTTCGTGTGGTCGAGCATCATCGCGGCGGCCAGCAGCAGTGCCGTGGGGTTGGCGATGCCCTTGCCGGCGATGTCGGGCGCCGAGCCGTGCACCGCTTCGAAGATCGCGGCGTCGGTGCCGATGTTGGCGCCCGGTGCCATGCCCAGGCCGCCGACGAGGCCGGCCACGAGGTCCGACAGGATGTCGCCGAACAGGTTGGTCGTCACCAGCATGTCGAACTGCCAGGGGTTGAGCACCAGCTTCATGGCGCAGGCGTCCACGATGATCGAATCGAGTTCGAACTTGCCCTTGTACTTTTCGGCATAGAGCTGCTCGCCGGTCTCCAGGAACAGGCCGGTCAGCACTTTCATGATGTTGGCCTTGTGCACCAGCGTGACCTTCTTGCGGCCGGTGGCGATCGCCGTATCGAACGCGTACTCGAGCACGCGGCGGCAGCCCTGGCGCGTGTTGATGCCGGTGGCCATGCCCACGGCGTGCGGGTCGCCGTCGATGCGCACGTAGTGCTCGTGGCCGATGTAGAGACCCTCGAGGTTCTCGCGCACGATCATCAGGTCGATCTTGTCGAAGCGCCCGCCCGGAATGATGGTGCGCGCGGGGCGCAGGTTGGCGTACAGCTGGAACTCCTCGCGCAGCCGCACGTTCGACGAGCGATAACCACCGCCCGAGGGGGTTTCGAGCGGGCCCTTGAGGGCTAGGCGGGTGCTGCGGATGCTGTCCAGCGTGGCCTTGGGCAGCGGATCGCCCGAAGCCTTCACGCCGCCGAGGCCGGCGATCTGGGTGTCCCAGGCGAAGGGGGCTTTCAGCGCATCGAGCGCGGCCAGCGTGGCGTCGACGATTTCGGGGCCGATGCCATCGCCGGGGATCAGGGTTGCGGGGATCGAGGTGGTCATCGGCGGCGGCTCACTTTCTGGCGTTCTGAATCGGAGATCGAAGCATACGTCGCGCACGAGACACCCCGCGCGTTTGTGGGTCACTCGCGCCTTCAAACACCGGGGCGGGCGCACGGGCCGGACGCCGCCACCTAAAATGCCCGGTTCCGTCCGTACCACTCTCGAAAGCGCCCTCCCCGATGTCCGCCCCGCGCAAGCTCTTCGTTACCACCGCCCTGCCGTATGCCAATGGCAAGTTCCACATCGGCCACATGATGGAATACATCCAGGCCGACATCTGGGTGCGGAACCAGCGAATGAATGGCGCCGAGGTCAACTTCGTGTGCGCCGACGACGCGCACGGCGCGGCCATCACCATCGCGGCCGACAAGGCCGGCGTGACGCCGCAGGCCTTCGTGGCCGAGATCGCCGCGGGCCGCAAGCCCTACCTGGACGGCTACCACATCGCCTTCGACAACTGGCACTCGACCGACGCGCCCGAGAACCACCAGCTCGCACAAGACATCTACCGCGACCTGCGCGCCAACGGCCTCATCGAAACCAAGAGCGTCGAGCAGTTCTACGACCCGGCCAAGGGCATGTTCCTGGCCGACCGCTTCATCAAGGGCGAGTGCCCCAACTGCCACGCGAAGGACCAGTACGGCGACAACTGCGAGGTGTGCGGCGCGGTGTATGCGCCCACCGAGCTGATCAACCCGTACTCGGCGCTGTCGGGCGCCAAGCCCGAGCTGCGCAGCTCGGACCACTTCTTCTTCAAGCTCTCGGACCCGCGCTGCGAGGCCTACCTGAAGGAATGGACCGCCGCCCCCGGCCATGTGCAGCCCGAGGTGCAGAACAAGATCCGCGAGTGGCTCTACAAGGACGACGAAGGCAAGGGCGGCCTGGGCGACTGGGACATCAGCCGCGATGCGCCCTACTTCGGCATCGAGATCCCCGATGCGCCGGGCAAGTACTTCTACGTCTGGCTCGACGCGCCCGTGGGCTACCTGGCCTCGCTGAAGAACCTGCTGGACAAGCGCTGCATCGAACTGGGCGGCGACGGCATCTCGTACACCGAGTACATGGCCGACCCCGAACTGGAGCAGGTGCACTTCATCGGCAAGGACATCATCACCTTCCACACGCTGTTCTGGCCCGCGATGCTGCATTTCAGCGGCCGCAAGGCGCCCAACGCCATCTACGTGCACGGCCACCTCACGGTGAGCGGCGAGAAGATGAGCAAGAGCCGCGGCACCGGCATCGACCCGCTCAAGTACCTGTCGATCGGGCTCGACCCGGAATGGCTGCGCTACTACATCGCCGCCAAGCTCAACGGCCGCAACGAGGACATCGACTTCAACCCCGACGACTTCGTGGCGCGCGTCAACAGCGACCTCGTGGGCAAGTACATCAACATCGCCAGCCGCGCGGCCGGCTTCATCGGCAAGCGCTTCGGCGGCCAGCTGGGCGCGGTGTCGGCCGACGGCGAAACGCTGCTGTCGACGCTGCGCGCTGCAGCCACGCAGGTGCAGTCGCTGTACGACGGCCGCGACTACGCCCGCGCGCTGCGCGAGGTGATGGCGCTGGCCGACAAGGTGAACGAGTACGTCGACCAGAACAAGCCCTGGGAACTGGCCAAGAAGGAAGGCGCCGAGGCGCGCCTGCACGACGTGTGCACGGTGTGCATCGAGGCCTTCCGCCTGCTCACGCTGTACCTGAAGCCGGTGCTGCCGGCGCTGGCCGTGAACGTCGAGGCCTTTCTGAAGATCGCGCCGCTGACCTGGGCTGATGCCGCGCAGGCCCTGCCGGCCGGCCACGCCATCGGCGACTACAAGCACCTGATGCAGCGTGCCGATGCCAAGGTGGTCGACAAGCTGTTCGACGTGCCTGAAGCCGCAGCAACCGCCGCGCCTGTCGCCGTGGAAGCGCAAGACCTGCCGGGCGGTGAAGCCATCGCGCCGACGATCACGATCGACGACTTCGTGAAGATCGATCTGCGCCTCGCGAAGATCGTGGCCTGCGAGAAGGTCGAGGGCTCAACCAAGCTGCTGCGCCTGACGCTCGACGCGGGCGAGGGCAAGACGCGCAACGTGTTCAGCGGCATCGCCTCGGCCTACCAGCCCGAGCAGCTCGTGGGCAAGCTCACGGTGCTGGTCGCCAACCTCGCGCCGCGCAAGATGAAGTTCGGCATCAGCGAAGGCATGGTGCTGGCCGCGAGCCACGGCGATGAAAAGGCCCACCCGGGCATCCACGTGCTCGAGCCTTGGGCGGGCGCGACGCCGGGCATGCGCGTGCGCTGATCAGTTCAGAAGACGAGAAGAACTAGCCGAACTTGTTGTTCAACACGAGGTCGGCAAACACCTTGCCGCCCACCGAGATGTGGTCGCGCATCGCCTCCGCGGCGTTGTCCGCGTGGCCTTTCAGAATCCACTCGACCACCCGTTCGTGCTCCCGCTGTGAAGCGGCGAGCCGGCCGGGCTTCTCGAACATCCGCCCGCGGTAGGCCGAGATGCGCAGCCGCACGGTCTGCGCCTGTTCCACGATGAAGGGGTTGCCGCTGGCGCGGTAGATCACGCCGTGCAGCGCGGCGTTGGCCTGCTGGTAGGCCTCGGCGTCGTCCGCCTGCGCCTGCGCTGCGGTGTCGGCCAGGGCACGCAGCAGCTCGTCGCGCAGCACCGGGCCGATGCGCAGCGCCGCCAGCCGCGCCAGCACGCCTTCGAGCTCGCCCAGCGCTTCCATCATCGCCACCAGTTCGTTCGCCCGCAGCTGGCGCACGTAGATGCCAGTGCGCGGAACGATGTCGACCAGCCCGCGCGCACTGAGCAGCAGCAGCGCCTCGCGCACTGGCGTGCGCGAGGTGTTGAAGCTCAGGGCCAGCGCCTTTTCGTCGATGGGCATGCCGGGCGACAGCACGCCGCCCAGGATGTCTTGTTCGAGCCGGGCGCGGATGCGGTCCTGCAGGCTGGTGGTGTCGAGGGTTTTCGCGGGTTGCATGGCGATCTGGATATTAGCTAACCTTACAGATATATCAATTCATCTGTTTGGTACATCAATGCCCCCCACCCTCGCGATCGACGGCCACGTCGCCTACCTGACGCTGCACCGTCCTCAAGCCGCCAACAAGCTCACGCCGGACGACCTGCCCGTGCTGATCCAGCATGTGGACACGGTGAACCGCACGCCCGAGGTGCTGGTGCTGGTCCTGCGCGCCGAGGGCAAGTACTTTTGCAGCGGGTTTGATATATCAGAAGTGGCCAGCCAGAGCCAGACCGAGGGCCGCAGCTTCGGCGAGATGGTCGATGTGTTCGAAAACTGCCGCGCGGTCACCATCGCGGCGGTGCACGGCGGCGTCTACGGCGGCGCGACCGACCTCGTGCTGGCCTGCGACTTCCGCGTGGGCGCCCGCGCCGCCGAGATGTTCATGCCGGCCGCCCGGCTCGGCCTGCACTACTACCAGAGCGGCATGGAGCGCTACGTGTCGCGGCTCGGGCTGGACACGGCCAAGCGGCTGTTCCTCACTGCCGAGAAGCTCGACGGCGCCGCGATGCGCGACTGCGGATTTCTCACGCAGCTGGTCGAAGACGCAGCAGCGCTCGACACCGAGGTGCAGCGCCTGCGCACCGTGCTCGCCGGCATGGCGCCGCTGGCGCTGCTGGGCATGAAGAAGCACCTGAACCAGATCGCGCGCGGCACCGCCGATGCCGCCGCGATCGCGCGCGAGGTGCAGCGCACCGTCGCGTCCGAAGACCTCGCCGAGGGCGGCCGGGCCTGGCGCGAGAAGCGCACGCCGGCGTTCCAGGGCCGCTGAGCGCGCCCGCCCTTTCCCCACAAGTCTCAGGAGACAAACCCATGAAGCAAGAACTGCGAGCCCTCTCGTTCGCGGCCGCCGCGCTGCTGGCCTCGGCCGGCGCGCTGGCCGACACCTACCCCTCGCGCCCGATCACGCTGGTGGTGGGCTTCCCCGCCGGCGGCGGTGCCGACACCGTGGCGCGCATCGTGAGCGACAAGATGGCCAAGCTGCTCGGCCAGCCGATCGTCATCGACAACAAGCCCGGCGCCGGTACCACCATCGCATCCGACCAGGTCGCGCGCGCCGCGCCCGACGGCTACACGCTGCTGCTGGGCAGCGCCAACCTCTACGGCAGCGACAAGCTGCTCTACAAGAGCGTGAAATACGACGGCGCCAAAAGCTTCGTGCCGATCTCGCGCTGGAGCTCCGCGCCGATGCTGCTCGCCGTCAACAAGGACGTGAGCGCGAAGACCGTGCAGGCGCTGATCGCCGAGGCGCGGCAGAACCCCGGCAAGCTGGCGTACTCGTCGTCGGGCGCGGGCGTGGTCACGCACCTGGCCGGCCTGTCGTTCGAGAAGGCGGCCGGCGTGCAGATGCTGCATGTGCCGTACAAGGGCGGCGCCCCGTCGATCCAGGCCGTGGCCGCGGGCGACGTGCAGCTCACCTTCGGCACGCCGCCCTCGGTGCTGCCCATGGCGCAGGGTCAGAAGCTGCGCGTGCTGGCCGTCACCTCGGGCCAGCGCTCGCCGCTCTTTCCTGATGTGCCCAGCGTGGCCGAAGCCGGCGTGAAGGGCTACGACTACACCTTCTGGTTCGGCCTCTTCGCACCCGCAGGCCTGCCGCCGGAGGTGACGCAGAAGCTGTTCGACGCCAGCGTGGCGGCGCTCAACGACCCCGAGGTCAAGGCGCGGCTGGAGAAGTCGGGCAACGAGTCGGCGCCCTCGAAGTCGCTGGCCGAATTCCGCGACTGGGCCCTGGCCGAAGGCGTGAAGTCGAAGGAACTCACCGCGCGCTCCGGCGCGAGCATCGAATGACGCAAGACGCAGCAAAAGCAGGCCCGCTGCAGGGCTTCACCGTCATCGACCTGACCCGCGTGCTCGCGGGCCCGTACTGCACGATGCTGCTCGCCGACCTGGGCGCGCGCGTCATCAAGGTGGAGCAGCCCGGCCTGGGCGACGACGCACGGCAGATCGGCCCCTTCGTCGAGGGCGACTCGGCCTACTTCATGTCGGTCAACCGCAACAAGGAATCGATCGCGCTCGACCTGAAGGCGCCGGCCGACCGCGCGGTCTTCGAACAGTTGCTGGCCACGGCCGACGTGCTGGTCGAGAACTTCCGGCCCGGCACGATGGAAAAGCTGGGCTACGACTGGCCGACGCTGCAGGCGCGTTTTCCCAAACTGGTGTTCACCTCGGTCTCGGGCTTCGGTCAGACCGGGCCGTACAGCAGGCGCCCCGCCTACGACATGGTGGTGCAGGCGATGGGCGGCATCATGAGCCTCACCGGCCACCCGGGTGCACCGCCGACGCGCGTGGGCGTGTCGATCGGCGACCTGGGCGCCGGGCTGTACGCGGCCATCGGCACGCAGGCTGCGCTGCTGCAGCGCAGTCGCACGGGCGTGGGGGACAGGGTCGACGTGGCGATGCTCGACTGCCAGGTCGCGCTGCTTGAGAACGCGATCTCGCGCATGGAGGCCGAGGGCCGCGCGCCGGGGCCGATCGGTTCGCGGCACCCGTCGATCACGCCCTTCGACGTGTTCCGCGCAGCCGACGGCTGGTTCGTGATCGCGGCGGGCAACGATGCGCTGTTCCAGCGCCTGTGCACCGCGCTCGACCTGCCCGCGCTCGCCGAGGACGCGCGCTTTGCCACCAACGCGGCGCGCTGCCAGCACCACGAGACGCTGAAGCAGCTGCTCGAGGAACGCCTGTCGACTGCGCCCTGCGCGCACTGGCAGGCGCTGCTGATGCAGCACAACATTCCCACCGGCGACTACAACGACGTGGCGGCGGTGGTGAAAGACCCGCAGGTGCAGGCGCGCGAAATGCTGGTGCAGGTGCGCACGCAGAGCGGCCAGTCGCTCACGGTGGCGGGCAACCCGGTGCACGTCGGCGGGCTGCGCACGCAGGTGCGGCGGCAACCGCCGCGGCTGGACCAGGACCGCGAGGCCATCCTGGCGTCACTGGCGCGGGCCTGAGCAGATCAGGCGCTGCGGGTGCAGAATCCGGCCCATGCAACGCAGTGACCGCCTTCGCCCCTTCGTCCTTTCCACACTCGGCCTCGCGAGCGCCCTGCTGCTGAGCGGCTGCGCGGTGGTCAGCGTCGCGAGCACCGCCGTGAGCGTGGGCGCCGGCGCGGTCGGCCTCGCGGCCGATGCCGCCATCGGCACCGCGCGCATCACCGGCAAGGTGGTGGGCGCGACGGCCGATGCGGTGATCCCCGACAGCGAAGACTGACAGCCGTTCAGCGTGGCAGGCCCAGCGCCGCGAGGTGCGCGGGCGTGTGCTGCGCTTTTTCCTTGCGCACGAAGGCCGAACGCAGCGCCGCGTGCGGCTCGGCGGGATCGAAGAAATTGCGCCGCATGTGCGCCAGCTCCTCATCGCGATACGCCTGCAGCGGCTTGACCGCCTCGTCGCGGGCGCGCGCCGCCTGCTTGTCCGCAATGCGCACAGCCAGGTCCGGCGATGCCGCCAGTTGCGCGGCCAGCCGGCCGACCTCGTCACCCAGTTCTTCCGGTGCGGCCTGCAACACGCGCTGCGCCAGGCCCAACGCCACCGCGCGCTTCGCGCTCACGGGCAGCGCCGACTGCGTGAGCCGCATGGCCTCGTCGGCGCCCACGCGGCGCGGCAGACTGTAGGTCCAGTATTCGGAGCCGTGCAGGCCCATCAACGTGTAGTGCGGGTTGAGCACCACGCCGTCGCGGCACCACACCTCGTCGGCCGCGAGCGCGAGCATCACGCCGCCCGCTGCGGCATTGCCGCCCAACGCGGCCACCGTGAGGCGGTCGGTGGTGGTGAGCACGGCCTCGACCAGGTCGTTCATCGCGTGGATGTTGGCCCACGATTCTTCGGCCGGATCGGCCGCCGCCTCGATCACGTTGAGGTGGATGCCGTTGGAGAAGAAGTCGCGCAGCCCGCCGAGCACCAGCACCGACGTCGGCCGCGTGCAGGCGAACCGGTAGGCAGTGAGCAGACGCCGGCATTGCGCGGTGCTCATGGCCCCGCCTGCGAACGAGAAGTTCAGCACGCCGACGGGCCCGTGCTCGCTGTAGCGCATGTCGGTCCAGGTGCGGCGGCCGGCGGGCAGTTCGAGCGGCGCAGGCACTTCGGGCAGGCCCGCAGGCAGCCGCGCGCCCAGCGCCTCGACGGCCGGCAGCTTGTAGCTCGGCAGGCCGGCGCCCGGTTCGCGCCAGGGCCGCAGCTGGGTGAGCCAGACCGCGCCGTCCACGGTGGCGCGGCAGACGGCGCCGGTGCGGGTGGCGACCAGTTCGCCGGGCGTGCCGCGCAGTTCGTCCTCGGCATGGCCGCCGTGCAGGTACCACGACGCGCCCAGCAGTTCGTCAAGCACGCCGGGCTGCGAATCGGCCGCGCGCAGGTGCTGCAGCACCGATTCGGTGGTCTGCGTCGCCCAGTCGATGCGGCGCTCGGCCTGCTTCATGAACGGTCGCCAACCGGCGGCGAGGTCGGCCGCCTTCTGCCGCTTCGGCTTGTAGGTGCCCGAGGCGAAGCGCTCGACAGCGAGCAGCACCGCATCGACGGCGGCATCGGCCACCTCGCCGCGGTAGAGATCGCTCTTGCCCACCTGCGGCGGCACCTTCAGCGGCGACCAGGCCCAGACATCGCCCGCGTCCATCTCGGCCACGGCTTCGAGCACGGTGACGCCCCAGCTGTCGACGCCGTCCTGCAGCGTCCGGTCGAGCGACGAGGGCCCGCGGTCGCCTGGCGGGCCCGGATGCACGATCAGGCAGGTGTGGACGCGCCAGACATCCTCGGGAATCGCCGTGGTCAGCATCGGCGCGATGAGCAGCGCGGGCGCGTGCTGGCGCACGGCTTCACGCAGCGCCTCGTCATCGCCGAGCGCCAGCACGATGCCTGCGGTGTGGCCCCGGTCCTGAAGCTCGGCCAGCACGCGCTGCGTGAGGCTGTTGAAGGCGCTCGCGACGAGCAGGATGTGCATGGGCAACCTCGTTGACGTTTGTTTCTAAACGTCAAAAATGTATCTTTCAGCCTCGCTGCCGATAAGCTGACTGAAAGTACTCACCCCGGGAAATCGCAGGCCCCTCGTGACGGCGGGGCCACAATGACCGCACATGTCTTCACCGCTGAACCTCACCCGCTTTCGTCCCCGCCTGATGGACACGATGGCGGGCTACGACCGGGGGCGGTTCCTGAGCGACCTCGGCGCGGGCGCCACGGTGGGCATCGTGGCGCTGCCGCTGGCCATGGCGTTTGCCATCGCCTCGGGGCTCAAGCCCGAGGCCGGCATCTGGACGGCGATCATCGCGGGCTTCCTGATCTCGTTCCTGGGCGGCTCGGCCGTACAGATCGGCGGACCGGCGGGCGCGTTCATCGTGATCGTCTACGGCATCGTCGAGCGCTACGGCGTGGCCAACCTGCTGATCGCCACTGCCTGCGCGGGCGTGCTGCTGTTCATGGCGGGGCTGTTCGGGCTCGGGCGGCTGGTGCGCTTCGTGCCGCTGTCGATCGTGGTGGGTTTCACCAACGGCATCGCGGTGCTGATCCTGCTGTCGCAGCTCAAGGATTTGCTCGGCCTCACGGTGGAGCGCATGCCGGCCGACGTGTTCTCGCAGCTGCACGCGATGGCGCTGCGGCTGGACACCTTCAATCCGCAGGCCTTCGCGCTCGGGCTGGCCTGCGTGCTCGGCCTGCTGGCGTGGTCGCGGCTGTTTCGCGGCGACTCGGCGCTGGCGCGCGCGGTGCAACGCGTGGCCGGGCGATGGGTACAGACGCGCCCGGTGCAGATCCTCGGGCGCATTCCGGGGCCGATCGTCGCGCTGGTGTCGCTCACGCTGGTGTCGTGGGGTTTCGCGCTGCCGGTGGAAACCATCGGCACGCGCTTCGGCGGCATTCCCGAGGGCGTGCCGGCCTTCGCGCTGCCCGATTTTTCGTGGGAGACCGTCAAGCAGCTGGTGACGCCGACGCTGACCATCGCGCTGCTCGGCGCCATCGAGTCGCTGCTGTGCGCGCGCGTGGCCGACCAGGTCAGCGGCCAGCCGCGCCACGACCCCAACCAGGAGCTGATGGCGCAGGGCATCGCGAACATCGTCACGCCTTTCTTCGGCGGCATGCCGGCGACGGGCACCATCGCGCGCACCGTGACCAACATCCGCTCGGGCGGCAGCTCGCCCATTGCGGGCATCGTGCATGCGGTCACGCTGCTGCTCGTCGTGCTGCTGGCGGCACCGCTGGCGCGCCACGTGCCGCTCGCGGTGCTGGCGGGCATCCTGGTGTTCGTCGGGCTGAACATGGGCGAATGGCGCGAGTTCACGCCCGGCCAGCTGCGCCACTTCAGCCGCCACTACCGGTTGCTGATGCTCGGCACCTTCTTCCTCACCGTGGTGTTCGACCTCACGGTGGCGGTGCAAGTGGGCATCGTGCTGGCGTGCGCGCTTTTCATCCGGCGCATGAGCGGGCTGTTCAGCGTCGAACTCGTGACCTTGCAGCCGCCGGTGCTCACCTACCGGCTGTACGGCGCGATGTTCTTCGGCGCGGCGGCCAAGCTCGACGAAGCAGTGAACGCCGCCGAGCGCGCACCGCGCGGCATGACGGTGGTGCTCGACGCCACGCACCTGATCTACATCGATGCCACCGGCGTCGATGCGCTGCGGCAGCTGCACCGGGCGGTGCTGGCGCGCGACGGACTGCTGCGCATCGAGTCGCTGCAACCGCAGCCGCTGGAGGTGCTGGAGCGTTCAGGCTTTGCCGAGGAGTTGACGACGGGCCAGCCCGGCGCGTCGCACGGCGCGTAGCTGTTACGGCGCTTCGGTGCCCCGATCAGGCGACGACCCGCTGCGCACCACGCGCTGGTCGTCGTTCAGCGTGGCGGTGAAGACCATCGCCGAGCTGGGCGGCTGCACCCAGCGCCATTCCCATTCAGTTTCGCGCTTGAGCGCATAGGGCGTGACCTTGGCGGGCTTGCCGAGCAGCTTGCGCAGGTCTTCCATCATCATGCCGGGCTGCACCTTGGCGAAGTTCTCGGGCGTGAGCACCTGGCGCAGCGCGCTCATCTTGCCGTCGGCGCCGATGGTGATCATGTAGTTCTTCTGGCCCTGCGGCTGGCGGTTGAACTCCAGGACGCGGCCGTTGGGCACGTCCCAGACGTTCTCGGGCTCGCCGAAGCGCGCGCGCACGTCGGCTTCGGTCGAGACGCCTTCTTCGAGCTCGCTGATGCGCTGCGGATCGCAGCCGGCGAGCCCGATGAGTGCTGCCAGCAGTCCTGTCATGAGGCCGATCCGGGCCTTCTGGAATCGTTGCATGCGGTCCCCGGTAAAATTCGAGCGATAAAGGTCCAGTCTATGTCTATCTTCCGTCGCCCCCACTACACCTCCGAGATCACGAACTTCATCGAGGAGATGAAGGAAAAGAAGCCGACGCTGGAAGCCGAGCAGCGCGCCGGCCGCGCCTTGCTCTGGGACAAGCACCTCGACCGCAGCCTGCTCGAGGAGTACAGCGAAGCCCGCGTGCCGATGCAGCCGTACGTCTACCAGACCCAACCCAAGTGAATGGTGCCCACCCGGCATCCCGCCGCCCCGCGTGCGCGCACAGCTATTAAGTTGATAGCAACCGCCTCATGAGCGCAGACGAGGACAACGGCACGATCGTGGCCAGCATGCCCGAGGTCGTCGACCAGGTCGCCCTGGCCCGGCTCTACGGTGAGCCGCTGTTCGCGATGCCGAAAGACCTGTACATCCCGCCCGAGGCGCTGCAGGTTTTTCTGGAGGCCTTCGAGGGCCCGCTCGACCTGTTGCTGTACCTGATCCGCAAGCAGAACTTCAACATCCTCGACATCCCGATGGCGGGACTCACGCGGCAGTACCTGAGCTACGTCGACGAAATCCGCCAGACCAACCTCGAACTCGCGGCCGAATACCTGCTGATGGCCGCGATGCTGATCGAGATCAAGTCGCGCATGCTGCTGCCGCCCAAGAAGGTGGCCGACGGCGAAGAGGCCGAAGACCCGCGCGCCGAGCTGGTTCGCCGGCTCATGGAGTACGAGCAGACCAAGCTGCAGGCCGCCGCCCTCAGCGCGCTGCCCACCTACGGGCGCGACTTCTGGAAGGCGCAGGTCTACATCGAGCAGTCGATCAAGCCGCGCTTCCCCGAGGTCGACGTGGTCGAGCTGCGCGACGCGTGGGCCGACATCATGAAGCGCGCCAAGCTCGTGCAGCACCACAAGATCTCGCGCGAAGAGCTCAACGTGCGCGAGCACATGAGCATCGTGCTGCGCCATCTGCAGGGCCAGCGTTTCGTCGAGTTCGAAAAGCTCTTCGATGTTTCGCGCGGCGTGCCCGTGCTGATCGTCACCTTCATCGCGATGCTCGAGCTCGCGAAGGAAACGCTGATCGACATCACGCAGGCCGAGGCCTTCGCCCCCATCTACGTCCGACTGGCCTATTCGCCCGCCTGACCCAACCGGTTCCACTCCCCGTGACTTCTGCCGTACGTGACTTCGACGTCCTCATCGTCGGCAGCGGCCTCGCAGGCCTCTCCGCCGCGCTGCACCTGGCCCCCACGCACCGCGTGGCCGTGCTCACCAAGCGCGCGCTGAACGACGGCTCCAGCGCCTGGGCGCAGGGCGGCATCGCGGCCGTGCTGGCGGCGGGCGACAGCTTCGACGCTCATGTGGAAGACACGCTGGTGGCCGGTGCCGGCCTGTGCGACCCCGAGGCCACGCGCTTCGTGGTCGAAGGCGCGCCCCAAGCCATCGGCTGGCTGCGCGAACTCGGCGTGCCCTTCTCCGAAGAAGGTGGCGACCTGCACCTGACGCGCGAAGGCGGCCACAGCCAGCGCCGCATCGTGCACGTGACCGACGCCACCGGCGCGGCCGTGCAGCAGGTGCTGATCGAGCGCGTGCGCCGCACGCCCAACATCACGCTGTTCGAGCACCACACGCTGGTCGACCTGGTCACCGGCACCAAGCTCGGGCTGGCCGATCCGTCGTGCCAGGGCCTGTACGCGCTGGACGACGAGACCGACGAGGTGCTGGCCTTTCGCGCGCCGCACACCATCCTGGCGACCGGCGGCGCGGGCAAGGTGTACCTGTACACCACCAACCCCGACACCGCCACCGGCGACGGCATTGCCGCCGCCTGGCGCGCGGGCTGCCGGGTGTCGAACCTGGAGTTCATCCAGTTCCACCCGACCTGCCTGTACCACCCGCACGCCAAGTCGTTCCTGATCAGCGAGGCGGTGCGCGGCGAAGGCGGCTTGCTCAAGTTGCCTGAATCGGCAGGTGGCACGCGCTTCATGCCCACGCATGACGAACGCGCCGAACTCGCACCGCGCGACGTGGTGGCCCGCGCCATCGACTTCGAGATGAAGAAGCACGGGCTCGACTGCGTCTACCTCGACATCTCGCACCAGCCGCCCGCGTTCCTGAAAGAACACTTCCCCAACATCCTGGCGCGCTGCCTCGAATTGGGCATCGACATCACGCGCGAGCCGATTCCCGTCGTGCCCGCCGCGCACTACACCTGCGGCGGCGTGCTCAGCGACCTGGCCGGGCGCACCGACATCCCGGGCCTGTACGCCATCGGTGAAACCGCCTGCACCGGCCTGCATGGCGCCAACCGGCTGGCCAGCAACTCGCTGGTCGAGTGCATGGTGTTCGCACGCGCCGCAGCCGACGCCATTGCGCAGGCGCCGTCGCGCGAACGCGCCGCGCTGCCCGCCTGGGACGAAAGCCGCGTCACCGACGCCGACGAAGCCGTGGTCATCTCCCACAACTGGGACGAGCTGCGCCGCTTCATGTGGGACTACGTCGGCATCGTGCGCACCAACAAGCGCCTGGAGCGTGCGAGCCATCGCATCGCGCTGCTGCAGGCCGAGATCCAGGAGTTCTACGCGAACTTCCACGTCACGCGCGACCTGCTCGAACTGCGCAACCTGGTGCAGGTGGCCGAGCTGATCGTGCGTTCCGCGCAGGCCCGCCACGAGAGCCGTGGCCTGCATTTCAGTCGCGATTACCCTTCGCTGGCCGAGCCCACCGCACCCACCGTGCTGGTGCCGCCGGTCGACTGAGCCCACCCTTCGTCACCTTTCGATCACCCTCAGGATGCCCGGCCACCGACGCCCGCAGGGAGAAAGCCAACCATGTCGAACACACCTTCCACACCCACCCCACCGTCCGAAGCCCCGGCCGGCACGCCCTACGGCACGCTGCCGCCCGCCTCGCCGCTGGCGCAGCGCAAGCCCGTGAGCCTGCCGCGGCTGGCCGACATGCATGCGCGCGGCGAAAAGATCGCCATGCTCACCGCCTATGACGCCACCTTCGCGGCCATGGCCGACGCCGCCGGCATCGACTGCCTGCTGGTCGGCGACTCGCTGGGCATGGTCTGCCAGGGCCTGAACAGCACCGTGGGCGTGAGCCTCGACGCCATGCGCTATCACACCGACAGCGTCTCGCGTGGCCTGCGCCGCGTGCAGGGCACGACCTGGCTCATCGCCGACCTGCCCTTCGGCAGTTATCAAGAATCGCGCGAGCAGGCCCTGCGCAGTGCCACCGTGCTGATGCAGGCGGGCGCGCACATGGTCAAGCTCGAAGGCGGCGGCTGGACCACCGAGACCGTGCGCTTCCTGGTCGAACGCGGCATTCCCGTGTGCGCCCACCTCGGCCTGACGCCGCAGACCGTGCATGCGCTCGGCGGCTACCGCGTGCAGGGCAAGGGCGACACCGCCGGCGCGCTGCTCAAGCAACAGGCCCACGCGCTGCAGGATGCAGGCGCCGCCATGCTGGTGCTCGAGATGGTGCCGGCCGCGCTGGCCGCAGAACTCACCACGGAGCTGAAACACTGCGCCACCATCGGCATCGGCGCCGGCAAGGCCACCGCCGGCCAGGTGCTCGTGCTGCACGACATGCTGGGCATCAACCTCGGGAAGATGCCGAAGTTCGTGCGCAACTTCATGGCCGACGCGCCGGGCGTGCTGCCCGCGCTGCAGGCCTACGTGCAGGCCGTGAAGAACGGCAGCTTCCCCGACGACCGCCTCCACGCCTGGTAAGCCCCGAAGGACACCGACCATGTACATCGCCAAGACCATCGACGAACTGCGCCAGCATCTGTCTTCCAGCCAGCGCCCCGCCTTCGTGCCCACCATGGGCAACCTGCACGAGGGCCACCTCGCGCTCGTGCGCCAGGCCAAGCCACTGGGCGACGCCACCGTGGCGAGCATCTTCGTGAACCGCCTGCAGTTTTTGCCGCACGAAGACTTCGACACCTACCCGCGCACCTGGGACAGCGACTGCGAGAAGCTGCGCGCCGCCGGCTGCGACGTGCTGTTCGCGCCCGACGAGAAGGCGCTCTACCCCGAGCCCCAGACCTGCAAGGTGCACCCCGACCCGGCGCTGGCCGACCTGCTCGAAGGGCACTTCCGCCCCGGCTTCTTCATCGGCGTGTGCACGGTGGTGATGAAGCTCTTTCAGTGCGTGCAGCCGCGCGTGGCCGTGTTCGGCAAGAAGGACTACCAGCAGCTCATGATGATCCGCCACATGGTGCGGCAGTTCGCGATGCCCATCGAGATCGTCGGCGGCGAGACCTTCCGCGCCGACGACGGCCTGGCGCTTTCGTCGCGCAACGGCTACCTGAGCGCCACCGAACGCGCCGAAGCCGTGCAGCTGTCGAAGGCGCTGCGAGACATGGCCGAAGCCGTGCGCGCCGGCGAGCGCGACGTGGCCATCCTCGAGGCGCGCGCCATGCAGTCGCTCGCGCAGCGCGGCTGGCAGCCCGACTACCTCGTGCTGCGCCGCCGCGCCGACCTGCAGACGCCCCAGCCCGGCGATGCGCTCGTGGCCCTGGCCGCCGCGCGGCTGGGCAGCACGCGGCTCATCGACAACCTCGAAATCGACACCCCGCTCGCTTCATGACCTACAGCGTCAAGGAAATCTTCTACACCTTGCAGGGCGAAGGCGGCCAGGCCGGCATGCCGGCCGTGTTCTGCCGCTTCGCCGGCTGCAACCTCTGGACCGGCCGCGAGGAAGACCGCGACACGGCCGTCTGCCGTTTCTGCGACACCGACTTCGTCGGCACCGACGGCACGCTGGGCGGCAAGTTCAAGAGCGCCGACCAACTCGCCGACACCATCGCCGCGCAATGGCCCGCCGGCGACACCGCGCACCGGCTGGTCGTGCTCACGGGCGGCGAGCCGCTGCTGCAGGTCGATGCGGCGCTGGTCGACGCACTGCACGCGCGGCACTTCCGCATCGCCGTCGAGAGCAACGGCACGGTCGCCGCACCCGCCGGCATCGACTGGCTGTGCATCAGCCCCAAGGCTGGCGCGCCGTGGGTGCAGCAGCACGGCCAGGAGCTCAAGCTGGTGTGGCCACAGACCGGGTTCGACCTCGACACGATGGCGCGCACGGGCGAGTTCACGCACCGCTTCCTGCAACCGATGGACGGGCCCGACCGCCTCGCCAACACCGAACGCTGCATCGATGAATGCATGAAGCAGCCGGTGTGGCGCCTCAGTGTGCAGACCCACAAGATCACGGGCATCCGCTGACGCGGCGGCTTTTTTATTTTCGAGTTTCTTTTTTTCGACGATGCGCTTCACCATCAGCCAACGCTTCTTCTTCGACGCCGCCCACACGCTCAAACGCGAGATCGAAGTCGAAGGCAGCCGCCGCATTCACGGCCACACCTACCACGCGGAGGTGTGGCTCGCGGGCGAGCGCGATCCGGTGACGGGCATGGTGATCGACCTGGGCCTGCTGCGTCGGCGGCTCGAGGATGTGCGCGAGCAGCTTGACCACCATCTGCTGGACGACGTGCCGGGGCTGCATCCGCCGACGCTGGAGAACCTGTGCGTGTTCATTGCGGAGGCGCTGCCGGATCTGCGGGCGTCGCTGGCGCGCGTGCGTGTGTGGCGTGAGGCGCTGGGCGATTCCTGTACGGTGGAGTTCTAGGTTTTTCTCCCTCCCCCGCTGGGGGAGGGCCGGGGTGGGGGCACGCAGCGGATCCATCGGACGCTCTGCCTGCCCCCATCCCAACCTTCCCCCAGCGGGGGAAGGAGCAAGACAGGATCAGGCCGCGCCGATGCCGGCGACCAGACTGCCCGGCGCCTGTCCGTTCTTCAACCCCGCCGTGAACGCCAGCATCCGATCGATCGGCACGCGCGCCCGCACGCCCAGCGCCGGATCGACATGGATCTCACCCGCGCCGGTTTCCAACGCATTCGCCAGTTCAACCAGCCCGTTCATCGCCATCCACGGGCAATGCGCGCAGCTCTTGCACGTGCCGCCATTGCCCGCCGTAGGCGCCTCGATGAAGGTCTTGCCCGGGTTCAGCGTGCGCAGCTTGTGCAGCATGCCGGTGTCGGTCGCGACGATGAACTCGGTCGCGTCGAAGCGCTGCGCCGCGCTCAGGATGGCCGAGGTGGAACCCACCGCGTGCGCCAGTGCGATCACGTCCGACGGCGACTCGGGGTGCACCAGCACCTTGGCCTTCGGGTGCTCCTTCATGAGCAGCTCGAGTTCGAGCGACTTGAATTCGTCGTGCACGATGCAGGCACCGTTCCAGCTGACCATGTCGGCGCCGGTCTGGCGGCGGATGTAGTCGCCCAGGTGGCGGTCGGGGCCCCAGAGGATCTTCTGGCCGGCCGCATGCAGCGCGTTCACCACGTCGAGCGCGCAGCTGGAGGTGACGAGCCAGTCGGCGCGCGCCTTCACGGCCGCGCTGGTGTTGGCATAGACCACCACGGTGCGGTCGGGATGCGCATCGCAGAAGGCGCTGAATTCGTCGACCGGGCAGCCCAGGTCGAGCGAGCAGTTCGCGTCGAGGTCGGGCATCAGCACGCGCTTCTCGGGCGAAAGGATCTTCGAGGTCTCGCCCATGAAGCGCACGCCCGACACCACCAGCGTGGTGGCGGCGTGGTCGCGGCCGAAGCGCGCCATCTCGAGCGAATCGCTCACGATGCCACCGGTTTCCTCGGCCAGATCCTGCAGGTCGGGGTGCACGTAGAAGTGCGACACCATCACCGCGTTGCGTTCGCGCAGCAGGCGGCGGATGCGCTCCTTCAGCGCGATGCGTTCATCGGGCGAAGGCTCGGGGGGCACGCGGGCCCAGGCGTGGCGCGTGTCGCAGACCGAGCCCTGCGCGGGCTGTTCGTAGTCGACATCGATGACGGAAGCGGTCGTCATGGCGGTTCAGTGGTTCAGGAAGCGCATCGAGTAGTCGATGGCCTTCACGTCCTTGGTCAACGCGCCGATCGAGATCCGGTCGACACCGGTCTCGGCCAGGGCGCGCAAGCCGTCCAGCGTGACGCCGCCCGAGATCTCGAGCACGGCCTTGCGATCGTCGCCCACGGCGTCGTTCAGGCGCACGGCCTCGCGCAGCGTGGGCAGGTCCATGTTGTCGAGCAGCACCATGCGGGCGCCGGCGTCCAGCGCTTCCTGCAGCTGGGCCAGGGTCTCGACCTCGACCTCGACGAACGCAGCCTGCGCAGCCACGGGCGCTACCGCGCGCAGGGCGGCGGCCACGCCACCGGCCGCGGCAATGTGGTTTTCCTTGATGAGCACCGCGTCGTACAGGCCGATGCGGTGGTTCAGCCCGCCTCCCGTGCGCACCGCGTACTTCTGCGCCAAGCGCAGGCCCGGCAAGGTCTTGCGGGTGTCGACGATGCGCGCGCGCGTGCCCTTCACGGCGTCGGCGTACAGCGCGGTCTTGGTGGCGACGGCACTCAGCAGCTGCAGGAAGTTGAGCGCGGTGCGTTCGGCCGTCAGCAGCGCGCGGGCTCCGCCTTCGATTTCGAGCACGGGCTGGTCGGCGGCGCAGCGTTCGCCCTCGCCGCACAGCCAGGTGATGCGCGCCTGCGGATCGAGCCGCCGCACGGTGGCCTCGACCCAGGGCGCGCCGCACACCACGGCGGCTTCGCGCGCGAGCACGCGGGCATGGGCCGTGCGGGAGGCGTCGACCAGCGAGGCGGTCAGGTCGCCGTCGGCGACGTCTTCCTGCAGGGCGCGGGCGACGTCGGACTCGGCCAGCGCAGCGACGGCCGACGCCGAGAAATCAAAGCGAAGGCTCATGTCTCTGGAATGTCTGATTTTCAGGAGGAGTGGCGGGGGACCGAACCGGCTTGCACCGACTCGGGCACCGGGTCGCGCCCGGTCAGCGCCGCGACGGCGTCGCGCGGGCTCACCTGGCCGTCGAGCAGCGCGACCACGCCTTCGGCGATGGGCATCTCGATGCCCAGGCCGCGCGCGCGCTGCACCACGGTGCGGGCGCAGTACACGCCCTCGGCCACGTGGCCCAGCGAATCGACGGCCTGCGCGAGCGTGTGGCCCTGGGCCAGCAGCAGCCCGACCTTGCGGTTGCGCGAAAGGTCGCCGGTGGAAGTCAGCACGAGGTCGCCCAGGCCCGACAGGCCCATGAAGGTCTCGGCGCGAGCGCCGAGCGCCAGGCCGAAGCGGGTCATTTCGGCCAGGCCGCGGGTGATCAGCGCCGCGCGGGCGTTGAGCCCGAGCGCGAGGCCGTCGCACAGCCCGGTGGCGATGGCGAGCACGTTCTTCACGGCGCCGCCGACTTCGACACCGACGATGTCGTCGTTGGCGTACACGCGCAGGGCCGGGCCGTGGAAGGCGTCGACCAGCGCATCGCGCACGCCGGCATGCGGGCTGGCGGCCACCAGCGCGGTCGGACGCCCTTCGGCGACCTCCTGCGCAAAGCTGGGGCCGCTGAGCACGCCCGCCTTCAGTTCGGGCGCGACCTGCGCCCAGATTTCGTGGGCGAGCAGGCCGAAGGCAGTGGGAGAGGTGCTGTCGAGCGCGGGCTCGACGCCCTTGCACAGCCACGCCACCTGGGCGGTGGTGCCGCGCAGGGCGATCAGCTGTTCGCGCAGCGCCGCCATGGGCGTGGCGACGATGACGAGGTCGGCCCCGGCCTGTGCCTGGGCGATGTCGCCCGCGCGCACGGCCAGCGAGGCCGGCAGGGCCAGTCCGGGAAGGTAGCGGGTGTTTTCACGCGCGGCCGACATGGCGTGGGCCTGGGCGGCATCGCGCGCCCACAGCGTGACCTCGTGGCGGGTCGCCGCGTTGACTGCGACGGCCGTGCCCCAGGCACCGGCGCCATGAACGCAGATCTTCATCGTGCGCTGGCGGCGTCGTGCGGCCGGTTTACTGGGCCAGGGTGGGTGCAGCCTGGCCGGCGGCCTGGGCTTGCTGCTGCTCGTACATGGCCTGGAAGTTGATTTCGGCCAGGTGCACGGGCGGGAAGCCGCCGCGCTGGATCACGTCGGCGACGTTGCCGCGCAGGTACGGATAGACGATCTGCGGGCAGGCGATGCCCAGGATCGGACCCATCTGGTCTTCCGGCAGGTTGCGGATCTCGAAGATGCCGGCTTGCTTGGCCTCGACCAGGAACACGGTGCGGTCGTCGATCTTGGTCTGCACGGTGGCCGACACGGTGATCTCGAAGATGCCGTCGGCCACGGGCTGGGCGTCCACGCCGAGCTGGATGTCGACGGTGGGCTGCGTCTGCTCCAGCAGGATCGCGGGCGAGTTGGGTTGTTCGAGCGACAGGTCCTTGAGGTAGACGCGCTGGATCTGGAACACGGGATCTTGGGCTTGCTGGTCGGCCATGGCTGAACTTTCGAGGATCAAAACAATGCCCGCCGGGGAGAGGGTCCCGCAGCGGGCTGCAGATGAGGGAACAAACGATTATCGCCCGACGGCCCGCGCACTTTCGTGACGCTGGGCCGCGGTGGGCTTCAGGCGGCCTGCAGCAGCGGGACCAGGCCGCCGCGGCTATCGAGCGCCTGCAGGTCGTCGCAACCGCCCACGTGGGTGTCGCCGATGAAGATCTGCGGCACCGTGCGGCGCTGGGTGATCTCCATCATGGTGTTGCGGGCCTGCGGGTCGGTGTCGATGCGGATCTCTTCGATCGCTTCGACGCCCTTGGCCTTGAGGATCTGCTTCGCACGCGTGCAGTACGGGCAGAACGCGGTGGTGTACATCTTGACGGCTTGCATGCGCTTTACCTTGGGGAAGAGTTAAGCCTTTTCAACCGGCAGATTAGCCTCTTTCCAGGCCTTGAGCCCGCCAGCCACCGCTTGGGCCTGCTCGTAACCGAGCTTCTTGGCCGTGGCCACGGCACGCTGGGCGCGGGCGCCGGTGGCGCACACCAGCAGCAGCGGCACGTTCTTGTTCTTGACCGTGCCAGCCAGCTTTTCCTCGAGCAGGTTCAGCGGGACGTTCTTGGCGCCGATCATGTGGCCGCCGGCAAACTCTTCGGGTTCGCGCACGTCGACCAGCACCGCGCGCTCGCGGTTGATGAGCTGCACGGCACCCTGGGCCGTGAGCGTGCCACCGCCCGCACCGCGGATCATCGGCCAGGCCAGCATGCCGCCCGAAGTGAGCGCCATCAGGATCAGCATCCAGTTCGCGGTGACGAATTCGATCAATTTCACGGGGGTTCCTTGGATGGCAAACCCGGGATTTTAGAATGCTGGTTTTCCCACGCGCTTCCAAAGGCCTCCGACATGCACAAACTGGTACTGATCCGCCATGGCGAATCGACCTGGAATCTCGAAAACCGTTTCACCGGCTGGACCGACGTCGACCTGACCGAGACCGGCGTCGAGCAGGCCAAGCAGGCCGGCCGGCTGCTCAAGGCCGAGGGCTATGACTTCGACGTGGCCTACACCAGCGTGCTCAAGCGCGCCACCCGCACCCTCTGGCACACGCTCGACGAACTCGACCGCACCTGGCTGCCCGTGGTGCACTCCTGGCGCCTCAACGAACGCCATTACGGCGGCCTGCAGGGCCTGAACAAGGCCGAAACCGCCAAGAAGTACGGCGACGAGCAGGTGCTGGTCTGGCGCCGCAGCTACAGCACGCCGCCGCCGCCGCTGGAAGCCGACGACCCGCGCAGCGAGCGCTCCGACGTGCGCTACGCCAAGCTGTCGCCCGAGCAGATTCCGCTGACCGAGTGCCTGAAGGACACGGTGGCGCGCGTGCTGCCGTTCTGGAACGAGTCGATGGCGCCGGCCATCCGCACCGGCCGCAGGCTGGTGGTGGCCGCGCACGGCAACTCGATCCGCGCGCTGGTGAAGTACCTGGACGGCATCTCGGACGACGCCATCGTCGGCCTGAACATCCCGAACGGCATTCCGCTGGTGTACGAGCTCGACGACGACCTCAAGCCCCTGCGCCACTACTACCTGGGCGATGCCGCAGCCGCCGAAAAGGCCGCCGCCGCGGTGGCGTCGCAAGGCAAGGGCTGAAGACGTAAGCAAAAGAAGAAAACCCGGCCTGCCGGTCCCTCCGTGGAACCCCGGCAGGCAATTTGCTTCCAAGCTGTGTATATTGGTTCGACAGCCGTCGACATACAGGACATTTCACTCATGATGGGCCAGAAACTGAAGATCACCGGCTGGGTCGCCGCCGGCGCCGTTGCTGGCGTCCTGACCACCGTCTCGCTGCAGACGGTCGCGCGAGGTTCGCTCGCGCCGCTCCCCCTCGAGGAACTGCAGCAGCTCGCGGCCGTCTTCGGGATGGTCAAAAGCGACTATGTCGAGGCGGTCGATGAGAAGAAACTCATCTCTGACGCCATCTCGGGCATGGTCGCCGGGCTCGATCCGCACTCGCAGTACTTCGACAAGAAGTCCTTCAAGGAATTCCGCGAGGGCACCACCGGCCGCTTCGTCGGCGTGGGCATCGAAATCTCGCAGGAAGACGGCCTCATCAAGGTCGTCTCTCCCATCGAGGGCTCGCCGGCCTTCCGCGCCGGCTTGAAGCCGAACGACCTGATCACCAAGATCGACGACACGGCCGTGCGCGGCCTGTCGCTCAACGAGGCCGTCAAGCGCATGCGCGGCGAGGCCAACACCAAGGTGCTGCTGACCATCTTCCGCAAGGACGAGAGCCGCACCTTCCCGGTCACGATCACGCGCGAGGAAATCCGTACCCAGTCGGTGCGCGGCAAGATGATCGAGCCGGGCTACGGCTGGATCCGCCTGTCGCAGTTCCAGGAGCGCACGGTCGACGACTTCGTCAAGAAGATCGAAGAGCTCTATAAGGAAGACCCGAACCTCAAGGGCCTGGTGCTCGACCTGCGCAACGACCCGGGCGGCCTGCTCGACGCGGCGGTGGCGGTGTCGGCGGCCTTCCTGCCCGAGAACGTCACGGTGGTCACCACCGACGGCCAGTTGGCCGAAAGCAAGTCGATTTACAAGGCGGCGCCCGAGTTCTACCAGCGCCGTTCGGGCAGCGATCCGCTGCGCAACCTGCCGGCAGCGCTCAAGAACGTGCCGCTGGTGGTGCTGGTGAACGAAGGCTCGGCCTCGGCCAGCGAAATCGTGGCCGGCGCACTGCAAGACCACAAGCGCGCCACCATCATGGGCAGCCAGACCTTCGGCAAGGGCTCGGTGCAAACCGTGCGCCCGCTCGGCCCCGACACCGGCCTGAAGATCACCACGGCGCGCTACTACACGCCGAGCGGCACCTCGATCCAGGCCAAGGGCATCGTGCCCAACGTGCTGATCGACGAAAGCGCCGAGGGCAGCCCGTTTGCCGCCCTGCGCATGCGCGAGGCCGACCTCGAGAAGCACCTGGCCAGCGGCCAGGGCCCCGAAGTGAAAGACCCCGAGCGTGAAAAGGCCCGCGACGAAGCCCGCAAGCGCCTCGAGGAAGAAGCCAAGAAGCCGCCGCAGGACCGCAAGGTGCCCGAGTTCGGCACCGACAAGGACTTCCCGCTGGTGCAGGCGCTGAACCGCCTGAAGGGCCAGCCGGTGCTCGTGAGCAAGACGCAGGTCATCGTCGACAACAAGGACGAGAAGAAGGAAAACTGATCCGGCGAGCGGGCCGCACCCTGCGTGCGGTTCGCGCCACCGGCGTTTTTTTCCTTCCTCCGCGAAGTTCCAGGCAGCGCGCATGGACGATCACGACCTGCTGCGCTATTCGCGCCACATCCTCCTCGAAGAATTCGGCATCGACGGCCAGGCGCGCGTCAGTGCCGGGCGGGTGCTCGTCATCGGCGCCGGTGGGCTGGGCTCGCCGGTGGCGCTGTACCTCGCGGCAGCGGGAGTCGGCCACATCGCGCTGGTCGACGACGACGAGGTTGACCTCACCAACCTGCAGCGGCAAGTGGCCCACACGCACACGCGGGTCGGCCAGCCGAAGGTCGCATCGGCCGCGCAGGCCATGCGCGACATCAATCCCGACATCGCCATCGAAACCCACGCCGTGCGCGCCGACGAGGCGCTGCTGTCGCAGCTGGTGGCCGCGGCCGACGTGGTGGTCGATTGCTGCGACAACTTCGCCACCCGGCAGGCCGTGAACCGCGCCTGCGTGGCGCATGCCAAACCGCTGGTGGCGGGCGCGGCGATCCGTTTCGACGGCCAGCTGAGCGTCTACGACACGCGTGACGCCGCCTGCCCCTGCTACGCCTGCCTGTTCCCGCCCGAGGCCAGCTTCGAGGAAACGCGCTGCGCGGTGCTCGGCGTGTTCGGTCCGGTCGTGGGCACCATCGGCACGCTGCAGGCCAGCGAGGCGCTCAAGCTGCTGGCGGGCATCGGCCCGTCGCTGGCGGGC
Source organism: Variovorax sp. EBFNA2 (assembly GCF_033802765.1). Lineage (NCBI taxonomy): Bacteria > Pseudomonadati > Pseudomonadota > Betaproteobacteria > Burkholderiales > Comamonadaceae > Variovorax > Variovorax sp. EBFNA2. Next base: position 1,494,953 of record NZ_CP138496.1, on the reverse strand, counting down.
AAGCTGCTGATGTTCGACGGGCGCAGCACGAGTTTCGACACGCTGCGCGTCTCGCGCGACCCGCACTGCGGCGTCTGCGCGCAGCGCCAGACGGCGAGCGCCTGAGCGCCCGCCCTCCTCTTTCTTTCGTGTTTCCTCAGGGCTGACGTGCGCCCTTGGCCCGCGCCGCACCGCGCGACGCAGCGCCTGTGGTGGGCCGGTTCGCCAGCGCCAGCACACCCGAGCAGTCGGCGTTCTCGCCGGGACCCGTCTCGATGGTCGCGGCCAGTGCCAGCAGCGGGTTGATGGCACCGAGCGCCAGCGCTGCAAGACCCCGGCCGGCCAGCGGCCCCACCTCGACACCGCCCCGGGGTGCGCCGAAGGTGCCGCTCACGACCAAGGGCGTGCGCAGCGACAGGAGGTTCGGGCTCTTGGGCTCGGGGCGGACCACGAAGTCCAGCGACTCGGTCGCGAGGTTGGCCTGGCCGGTGGCGGTGAAGACGGCGTTGGTGGTGTCCAGCACCAGCGTGCGCGCGTTCATCACGCCCTTGTTCACGTCGAAGGCCAAGGCCGCGCAGCGCAGTTCGACGTCGCGGTCGCCGCGCAGCAGGAACTTGAGGATGTCGCCGCCCACCAGCGTCGCGAACACGGGCATCAGGTTGCCGAACTGGCCGCGTCCCGACAGCACCGCCATGTCGCCCGACGCGCCGCCGAGCCAGCTGGCCACCGAATTGCCGGCGCCCGAGAGGTTGATGCGCCCGTCGAGCCGGCCGACGCTGTTGCCCGAGTTTTCGAGCTTGGGAATCAGCCGCGCCAGCCGCAGGCCGCGCACGTCGAGCGAGGCGCGGATGTCGGCCGGTGTCTTGGTGGCGTCGATGCGGATCGCGCCCGCGAGCTTGCCGTTGGCCACGCCCAGGTCGAGCGGGTCGAGCGACAACACGCCGTCGGTCAGCTTGATCTTGACGCTGCCGCGGTCCAGCGGCATCTGGCGTACGTTGCGGATGGTTTCGGCGGTGTAGCCCACGTCGGCGTTCATGGCGTGCAGCCGCGCGAAGTCGAAGCGGTGGGTCGGCAGCACCTTGCCGCCGGGCGGGCGCTTGGGCTGGGCCGAGGCGACCGGCGCCACGCCTTCCACCGCATTGGCGGAACGCGCCGTGGGCGGCAGGCCGATCAGCGGGCCGAGGTCGTCCATGTCCATCACGCGGGAGCGCAGCGTGCCCGACAGGCGCGGCACCTTGCCGGCCTGATCGAAGCTCATGTCGCCGCCGATGTCCGACAGGCCCAGCCGGCCGGTGAGCCCCGCCGCCTCCCAGAGCTTGCCGCGCTTGCGCAGGCCGCCGCTCAGGGCATAGGGCGGGGTCTGAGGCAGCACGACACCGATCAGCGGGTACAGCGCGCTCAGCGTCTGGCCCTTGACCTGGAATCGGGCATCGATGCCATCGAAACCCGCCAGTTGCGCCACGGTGCCGCTGGCCTTGAGCTTCGTCTGGCCGGCGGCGGCGTCGATCTCGAGCGGGAACGGCGGCGCGCCGGCGGCATTGATCTGCAGCACATTGCCGGTGCGCCCGCTCGCCGTGAGCGGCTGGCCCTGGTAGCGGCCCTTGATGCGGTAATGCAGCGGCAGCTCGCCGCGGTTGCTGTCGTAGTCGAGGTCGGCATGCACGTCGACGCCCAGGTGCGCGGCCAGGAAGTCGACGGCGCCCTTGTCGACCTGGATCAGGCCGATGGTGGGCACGGTGCCGGTGTCCGAGGTGTCCTTGCCGAAGGCCCAGGTGCGGCGCCCGTCGGGCTCCATCTGCAGGCCCACGGTGGGCGCGGTCAACGCCAGGCTCGGAATGACCACCCGCCTGTCGATCAGCGGCCACAGCCGGATCTCGAAGCTCGCGCGCTCGGCCTTCACCAGATAGGGATCGCGCGCCCATTCGGGGTTGGCAAACTCGATGCCGTCGAAGTTGATGGTGGCGGCTTTCCAGCCCAGGTCCACGTCGAGGCGGCGGGTGATCTCGAACTTGCGCCCCGTCTTCTCGCTCACGAAGCGGTTGAGCGGTTCGCGCAGCGTGTCCCACGGAAAGAAGGCGACGAGCAGCGCTAGCGCGGCCAGCAGTACGGCGACCAGCAGCACGAAGGCCGCCAGCAGCTTCTGCCAGCGCGGCCGGGCGCGAAGGGATTGGGTTGCCATGGTCGATTCTTACCCGGAAGCGCACCCGGGCCGGGTCGGCGGCGGGCCGCAGACCCCGTGCGGCTTGGCCTACGGGAAGGCGCAAGGCAGCGCCGGGACAGCCGCCTGCACAGGCGTCGGAACCCGCCTACAACGCGCGGCCCTCGAACCCTTCATGATCCGGTGCGGGAAAGCCTCAACGTCCATAGGCAGGCTCTCTCCTCCACAGGGCGCTTGGACATGAGCACCTGCCCACCTCAGAGGAAGCGCGGTTCGGCATGGATTCCAGATTGCAGACCTACGTTGTCGAAGACAACCCCACGATCCGTGAAAACCTCATCGGCACTCTGGAAGAGCTCACCTGCACCACGGTCGTCGGCTTTACCGACAACGAGCAGCACGCACGCGACTGGTTGCGCGACCACGCCGACGAGTGGCACCTGGCCATCGTCGATCTCTTTCTCAAGCAAGGAAGCGGCCTGGGCATCCTCCAGGCCTGCCGGTCGCGCAAGCCCGGCCAGACGGTGGTGGTGCTCAGCAACTATGCGACGCCCGACATCCGGCGCCGCTGCGCCGAGTTCGGGGTCGACGCGGTGTTCGACAAGTCGAACGAGATCGACGCACTGGTCGACTTCTGCATCCGCCAGGCTGCCGCGCTGCGGCCCGCGCCCGGCGATGCCTAGCCGGGGCTCAATCGATGAGCTTGTTCTTCAGGGCGTAGTAGGTCAGGTCGCTGTTGGACGACAGGTTCATCTTCTCCATCAGCCGCGTGCGATAGGTGCTCACCGTCTTCACCGACAGCGACAGCGTCTTGGCGATGTCGCCCGCGGTCTCGCCCTTGGCCAGCTTCAGGAACACCTGGAACTCGCGCTCCGAGAGCTGCTCGTGCGGCGCGGCGTCGTCCTTGCGGTCGAGCTGGCGGGCCAGCAGTTCGGCCACGGCGGGCGTGATGTAGCGCCGGCCCAGCGAAATGGTGCGAATGGCGTTCACGATCTCGATGGGATCGCACTCCTTGTTGAGGTAGCCGCTCGCGCCCTGACGGATCAGGTTCATCGCGTAGTGCTCCTCGGGGTAGCCGCTGAGGATCAGGATGCCCACGTCCGGCGCCTTGGCGCGGATCATGGCCAGGGCATCGATGCCGCTTTGCCCCGGCATGGACAGATCCATCACCAGCACGTCCAGTTCGGTGGTGCGCACCAGTTCGATGGCTTCGCGGCCGCTCGCTGCCTCGCCCGCCACGCGCAGGTCCACGTGCTCGGAGAAGAACTGCCGGAGGCCCGATCGCACGATGGCGTGGTCGTCCACAATTCCAATTTTGATCATCTGTTACTTTCGTCGTTGTGCTGCACGGGTGGAAGCCGCAGCATGCCGGTCCCTGATTGTTGTCAATTATTCACGAAGTTGCATTGAATGCGACCCTGAAGGTGTCATGCACTGGTTAGCCCCTCAAAAAATGGCCATGAGCCTCCTGCTCGCGGCGCTGGCCGCACTGGCCCTCGTGGGCATCAACGAGGCAGGATACCGGCAGTCGAGCCGCGCGCTGGCGGACATCGACGAGGCGCAGCAGATCCGCGGCGCGCTCAACCAGATTCTGCAGAACATGCTGGACGCCGAAACCGGCCAGCGCGGCTTCCTGCTCACGGGCGAGGCCGCCTACCGCCAGCCCTACGACATCGCGGTCAGGCAGGTGGACGGCAACCTGGCCACGCTGCGCCAGCTGTATGCCGAGCGCCCGGCCGAGCGGGCCCAGCTGTCCGAGCTCTCGAAGCATGTGCTGCGCAAGATCGCCGAGATGGACATGAGCGTGCGGCTGCGCCACGAGGGCAACGAGGACGCCTGGAAGTTCGTCATGACCACCGACGTCGGGCGCGAGGAGATGGAAGCCATCCGCGCCACCGCCAACGCGCTGGTGAAGGCCAGCAACACCACGCTGCAGGCCGGCCAGCAGCAGGTGATGAAGTCGCTGCAACTGGCGCGCATCGGCACCGGCATCGTCGCACTGGCCGCGCTGATCGCCTTCTTCCTGTACCTGCGCCAGACGCACGCGCTGCGCTCTGTCGGCGAGCGCCAGCAGGAGGCGTTGCAGCGCGAACGCAATGCACTCGAAGACGAGGTGCGCGAGCGCACCGCCTCGCTGGGCGAGCTCGCCACCCACCTGCAGGACGTGCGCGAGACCGAGCGCGGCTACCTGGCGCGCGAGCTGCACGACGAACTGGGCTCGCTGCTCACGGCCGCCAAGCTCGATGTGGCGCGGCTGAAGTCGCGGCTGGCCGACTCACCCGACGCGATCCAGCGGCTGCAGCATCTGACCGAACTGCTCAACAGCGGCATTGCGCTGAAGCGCCGCATCATCGAAGACCTGCGGCCCTCGTCGCTCTCCAACCTCGGGCTGGTCGCCTCGCTGGAAATCCTGGGACGCGAGTTCGGGGAGCGCTCGGGGCTGGAGATCGAGATGGCGCTGGAGCCCGTGACCATGGACGAGTCGCGCCAGCTCACGATCTACCGCATGGTGCAGGAGAGCCTGACCAACATCGGCAAGTACGCCGAGGCCACCGAAGCCACCATCGTGCTGAAGAACTACGCCAACCACGTGATCGTGGAGGTGGCGGACAACGGCAAGGGCTTCGACGCGCAGCGCATGCGCCCTTCGACGCACGGCCTGGCGGGCATGCGCCACCGGGTCGAGGCGGCGCGCGGCAAGCTCACCATCACCTCGACACCCGGGCAAGGCACGCGGCTCAGCGCGATGCTGCCGGTGGTGAAGCCGGCGGCCTCCGACACCGCCGCGCCGCGCGCGGCCTGACGGGCGGTGGCATTTCTTCACGCCCCGGCCTGCGGCGACTCGGTCGCCTCCTACGCTCCCCCGCCCCGGTCGCTGACAGGGCCGTCGCGGCCCTGCCCTTAAGGTGGGTCCTGTGTCATCCGGCACCGGGCCGCTTCTTCACCGATGCGCCCCGATGCACGGCTTCAAACCACAAAGAGGGAAGCCTCGAAGGAGTTCCGCATGCTGCACTACGCCGTGGTATTTCTGGTCATCGCACTCATCGCCGCCGTGTTCGGCTTCGGTGGCATCGCTGCCAGCGCGGTGGGTATTGCCAAGGTCCTTTTCATCATCTTCGCCGTGCTCGCCATCGCCAGCTTCCTGGCCGGCTTGCTACGACGCAAGTAGCGTAGTTACGATCCACAGGCTCCCGCATTTCATCTTCCCGGAAAGGACTCTCCCATGAACACGACCAAGACCCCTTCGCAACTCGCCGACGACGCGCGCCAGACCGCCCACGAGGCGGCCGAAACCACCCGCGCCTACGCTCAGAACGCGGTGAATGCGGCGGGCGAAAAGGTCCGCGAATTGCGCCGCGACGCCGAGCCTGCCGTCGAGCAACTGGCCGCCCGCGTGCAGCAGGCCGTGCAGCGCGGCCTCGATGCCGCCTCGACCACCAGCGCCCGCGCCCAGCGCCGCATCGAACAGGCCGCCGACGTGACGGGCCGCTACATCTCCGACCAGCCCGTGCGCTCGGTGCTGCTGGCCGCTGCCGCCGGTGCCGCCATCACGGCGCTGATCGTGCTGGCCAGCCGCCGCAGCCGCGACGACTACTGATCCGTTGCATCGCCACTGACCGACCGACCGACCGACTCCCCGCCCGACCACCCTCGCACATGCTTCATCCGATCTTTTCGACGGTGCTCGGGCACCCGGGGCTCATTGCCGATCACCTCGCCAACTACGCCGCCCTGGTCCGGCAGGAGAGTGCGGAGGCGGGGCGCGGCCTCATGGCACGCCTCATCGCAGGCGTGCTGGCGGTGGCCACCGCCGTGCTTGCACTCGGGCTGATCGGCGTGGCCGTGCTGCTCGGCGTGTTGCACGGCAGCTTCCATTGGGTGCTGGTGGCCGTGCCTGCGGTCGCCGTGGTGATCGCGGCGATCTGCGCCTGGATCGCCGCCCGCCCGAGTCCGAACTATGGTTTCGACGATCTGCGGGCCCAGTTGGCCGCCGACGTCGAAGCGCTGCATGCCGCCGGAGCCCGCCATGAGCAGCACTGATCCCCGCCGCACTGCCGCATCGCAGCTCACCCCGCAGCAGCGGCTGGCCCTCTCGCGCCGGGCGCTCGTGCGGCAACTGAACGGCGAGGAGCCTGAGGCCCCGGCGCCGCGCCGCGCCTTCGATGGCGACGACGCCGGCGACGATCTCGAATACGCGCACCACGACACCGGCACGGGCGAATCATCCGCTTCGCCGGGGCGCCGCCGCAACGTCTGGAGCGCCATGGCGCGCGGCGTGATGCAGCGCTGGTGGCGCCGCCATCCCGCGCACGCGGCCGGTCAACTGGTCCGTCCCCTGCTCGAACATTACGCCCGCACGGAACCGGTCAAGCTCATGGCCGCCGCGGCGGCCACGGGCTCGCTGCTGGTGCTCGTGCGCCCTTGGCGACTGCTCTCGGCCACGGCCGTGGTCGCGGCCGTGCTCAAGACTTCCGACGTGGCCGATCTGGTCAACACGCTGATGCAGAAGCCCGCGCGGCCGTCGCGGCAAGACCCGCCCTGACCCCGCGCCCGCTGCACGCACCCAAGAAAAAGCCCGGTCGAACCGGGCTTTTTGCTGGGCGCAGCGGAAGGACCGGTCAGCCCTTCACTTCAAGCTGGTTGTCCACCGACTTCACGCCTTGCACGGCCTTGGCGATCTCCTCGGCGCGCGACTTGGCGGCGGCCGTGGGGGCCGGGCCCTTGAGGCTCACGGCGCCGCCCTTGGTGTCGACGTCGATCTTGATCGCGCTCAGGTCCGGGTCCTTGGCCAGGCCAGCCGAGACCGAGGCAGTGATGGCGGCGTCGTCGACCGTCGCGCTCACGGCGGCGGAGGCGTCCTTGGCGGCTTCCTTCACATCGGCCGTGGCGCCGGCCATGCCGGTCTTGGCGTCGGCCGCGGCCTGTTCGGACTTGGCCTTGGCATCGGAGGCCGCCTGCTCGGTCTTGGCGACGGCGCTGTCGAGCTTCTCGCCTGCCGTCTGGTTGCCCGGCTTGTCGCAGGCGGCCAGGGTCAGCGCGGCACCGGCGGCAAACACGGCCAGCCAGGTGCGCGAGGCGGCAAAGGGCGCGAGGGAATGGTTCGATGTTGTCATGGGTAATCCTCCTTCGATCAGGGGTGCGTGGACCGGCTGGTCCACTCCCGACAATCTATTCCCCTCCCCCTGCGCACGGGCGGCGCCACAGCCCCGAAGCGCTGTAGGACAAGCAAGCGAGGGCGAGCCGCTCAGGCGCTGACGATCCAGCCTTCGAGCGGGTCGATGGCCCACGGCAATCCGTAGCCAGGCCCGGGAGTGTCGGCACGCTGACGGGCCCATGCGGCCTGCAGCAGGCACAGCACCGCATCGAGCTCGTCGCCCTTGGCATCGGCCCTCAATCCGTCGCGCTGCGCGGCGGTGAGTTCGAGCCGCAGGCCCAGGCGTGTCTGCCCGGCCTCGAGTGCGGCCAGCAGGTCGGCGCGCGCCACCTCGCGCTCGGGCGACTGGCGCGCAAGCTCGTCGCTCTTGTAGCTGCGCCGGCCGATGAGTTCGCGCGCCAGCAGGCCTGGGTAGGCCTCCAGCGCGATGCGGTCCGGGTGCGCGCCGGCGTGCAGACCTGGCAGCGTGGCTCCCGCCGCGAGCAGGCGCGGCACGCCGGCGTGCAGCATGTAGGCGACGGGCGGGTTCACCCACTTCATCGACGGACTCGACCCCGCCGGCGCATCGGTCGCACGGTGTGCGAACTTGCCGCCAATGGGACGCGCCGCGCAGAAGGCGGCGAAGGTGTCGCGAATCTCGGCGCGGCTCAGGGCGGCGTAATGGGCGATCAGCGCGTCCCATGCCGTGGGCCACTGCAGGTGCTCGACCAGCTCGCGCGGCAGGCCGAAGGGAAAATCGAAACCGCCGACCCAGGCGGGCGTGCCGCTGTCGAGCCACTGGCCCCACGCGTCGAGCGCGGCGAAGCGGTGCAGGCGGGTCAGCGCGACGATGCCCGGGCCTGCCATCTCGCCGACAGCCACGACGATGGGTTTGCGGGCGGTCGGTGCGCTCGAGAAATCGCAGCCGAAGAGCATCGTCTGCCTTCGGTCAACCCAGTGCCAGCGCGATCACGCCGGCCGCGATGAACAGCGCGCCCAGCAGACGCAGCATGCGATCGCCTTCGCGCAGCAGATGGCCGCCGATCAGCGCCGCGAACAGCATCGAGACCTCGCGCGCCGGCGCGACGTGCGAGATGGGCGCCTGCTGCACCGCGTACAGCACGAGCACGTACGAGACGGGGCTGATCGCCGCCACCAGCAGCGCGTACTTCCACTGTTCGCGCCACATGCGCGCGGTGGTCGCGCGGTCTTGCAGCGCGGCGGGCAGCAGCAGCACGAGGCGCACGAAGTTGCTCATGTAGTCGAGCAGGATCGGCGACATCGCAAGGAACTTGACGGCGTAGCTGTCGGTGATCGTGTAGGCCGCGATGAAGGCGCCGGTCAGCACGCCGTAGCGCAGGCCCTTCTGCACGCGCTCGCGCTGCACCGGGTCGTGCTTCTTGTGAAAGAGGCGCGGGCCGCCGGCCACCAGGAACACGCCGAGCACCACGCCGAAGATGCCGGCCACGCCGACGAGGCTGATCTTCTCGCCGAGGAACAGGATCGCGACCAGCGACGAGAGCAGCGGCCCCGAGCCGCGTGCCAACGGATAGACCACCGTGAGGTCCGACTTGCGGTAGCCGCGCAGCAGCACGACGTAATAGAAGACGTGCAGCACACCGCTCAGCACGATGAACATCCACTCCTTCGTGCCCCAGGTCGGCACGACGCTCCAGCCGAGCGTGATGCCCACGGGCGCCCACACCACGGCCATGAACACGCCGCTCTGGAACGCGAAGCGCGCGTCGCCGTTCGCCTTCTTGGCGGCGATGTTCCAGCTGGCGTGAATGACCCCGGCCAGCAGGATCAGCGCAAAGGCAGAAAGCGGCACCCCGGCGGAACCGGGATCAGTGGCGGCCGACGATGGCGGCGGTGGCCATCAGTTCTTCAAGCAGCGCGAGCGAGACCTTGCCCGAGACCTTGTACGGGTCGAGTTCGGGTTTCTCGGAGTACTTGAGCAAGGTCGAGGCGTTGAGCTTGGAGAGGTTGACCTGCCCCATCGTCCAGCCGCCAAAGCGGCGCTCGGAGATTTCTTCGTAGTGCAGCAGCACCACGTCCTTGTGGCGCGCATCGCGCTGGATGTGGCCGTACAGATCGCTGATGGCGTCGCGCCCGCCCTCGATGGCCTGCAGAAAGGTGCCAGCGCCGTAGCAGAGGATGCCGGTGATGCCGCAGGCCGGGTTGTGCGTGCGCGATTTTGCGAGGATCGCCTCGATGGCTTCGGGGCTGGTATCGACGGCGCGGCTGGCGTAGAGAAGACGGACCAGCATGGCTCAGCTCTTTCGTGGCAGGAGGGAGAGAAATTCGCGGCGCAGGCTCGGATCCTTGAGGAACACGCCGCGCATGACGGAGTTGATCATCTTGCTGTCCATTTCCTTCACGCCGCGCCAGGCCATGCAGAAGTGCTCGGCTTCCATGACCAGCGCCAGGCCGTCGGGCTGCGTCTTTTCCTGGATCAGGTCGGCCAGCTGCACCACGGCCTCTTCCTGGATCTGCGGGCGGCCCATGACCCATTCGGCCAGGCGCGCGTACTTCGACAGCCCGATCACGTTCGTGTGCTCGTTGGGCATCACGCCGATCCAGAGCTTGCCGATGATCGGGCAGAAGTGGTGCGAGCAGGCGCTGCGCACGGTGATCGGGCCGACGATCATCAGCTCGTTCAGGTGCTCGGCGTTAGGGAACTCGGTGAGCGGCGGCGGCGGTACGTAGCGGCCGCGGAACACCTCGTTGAGGTACATCTTGGCCACGCGGCGCGCGGTGTTGTCGGTGTTGTGGTCGTTCTCGACGTCGATGACGAGGCTGTCGAGCACGCCCTTCATCTTGACCTCGACCTCGTCGAGCAGCGACTCCAGTTCGCCGGGTTGGATGAACTCGGCGATGTTGTCGTTGGCGTTGAAACGCTTGCGCGCTGCATTCAGTCGCTCGCGGATCTTGACGGAGACGGGCGTGCCCTCGTCATCGTCTTTTCGATCGGGAAGCGGTTCGACGTCGGTTTTCCTCAGCATGGCGGGGATCGTACCAGTGAATGGCTCCAAGGGATTCGGGCTGCAACGCCCGCCCCTTCTCGGAGCAATGCTATCAATTAGGTAGCGAGAAGTCAGCTACCAGCGGGAGGTGGTCAGACATGCGGGCCCAGATCGGGCCGCGCGGTACCGAGCAGGCCAGCGGTTCGAGCTGGCGGCCGTAGACGAAATCGAGCTGCGCCACCGGCAGCCGCGACGGATACGTGAGCGTGCGCGGACCGCGCAGGTCGCTGGCGTCGCGCAGGCCCATGGCGTTCATGGCGTAGCGCATGCGCGCGCCCCAGTCGTTGAAATCGCCGGCCACCACCACGGCCTCGTCGACCGGCACCTCGCGCTCGATGAACTCCCGCAGCCGCGCCACCTGCCGCACGCGGCTGCCCTTGATGAGCCCCAGGTGCACCACGATGGCATGAATCGGACGGCCTTCCACTTCGATCACCGCGTGCAGCAGGCCGCGCTGTTCAAAGCGGTGGTCGGAAATGTCCTGGTGGCTGGTGCGGATCACCGGCCAGCGCGTGAGCAACGCATTACCGTGCTCGCCATGGCGCGTGACGGCATTGGTCTCGTAGACGGCCGTGTAGCCCTCGGGCGCCAGGAAGTCGGCCTGCGGCAGTTCGGGCCAGCGCGGGAAGCGGGCGGCCGCCTGGCGGTTCATCTTGCGCACCTCCTGCAGGCAGACGATGTCGGCATCGAGCTGCTCGATGGCGTGGCCCAGGTTGTGGATCTCAAGCCGGCGCGCCGGCCCGATCCCTTGGACACCCTTGTGGATGTTGTAGGTCGCGACCCGAAGGTTGTGCGCTGCTGATGCTGCCGGCTGGTTCATCGCGCAAATTCTGGCAGCAACAGAATGGCTTCGGCGTTCGACGGGGAAAAGCAGGCGTCTGCTGCCTCGCGGTACGGCAGCCATTGCCAGTCGGTGTGCTCGCGCGCGGCGAGCACGGGCGTCAGGCGCCCGGGCACGCACAGGCCGAACAGGTGCTCGGTGTTGTGGGTGATGCCGGGTTCGTAGCGCGCGCGCCATCCGGGGTAGATCTCGTAGATGTTGCGCAGCTGCCAGTCGATCAGCTGCGACGCCAGGGGCGTGCCCTCGCCGCACTGGATGCCGGTTTCCTCGGCGACTTCACGGGCGGCCGTGAACGCGAGCGGCTCGTCGAGAGTGTCCTTGCTGCCGGTGACCGATTGCCAGAACTCATGGGCATCGGCGCGCCGGATCAGCAGCACGTCGAGCGCGGGCGTGTGGATCACGACCAGCACCGATTCGGGGATCTTGAAGGGGCGCGGATCAGAAACCACTGAGCACAGCATCCAATGCGGCTGCCACCTCACCAGCGCGGGGAGCGAGCGAAGCGACTGGTTTCTTGAGAAGTCTTGCTGAGAGAGGGGCCGCCAGGTGCGGCATCAAGGACAACGTCTCTCCATCCATTTCAACTGTCGGGCACAAGTTGACCGGTGCTTGGCGCGCACCAACGCGAAACACGGGAATGACAAGGCGCGTCGACAAATGATCGAGCAGGCCGCTTTGCACATCAACGACGTAGGGAACCGTCCGGCGCGCCTCGAGCCGAGGGTTCTCGTAGATGTCGAACTGTGCCATTCAAGGCGCGTCCTGCCAGGCCACCATGCCCTCGCACCACAGCCCGTGCTTCTCCACCAGTTCGTTCTGCGCAGCAATCCAGTCCTTGTATTCCGCATTGAACTCGCGCCTGCGCTGCGCCATCGATTTCTTTTGCTCCAGCGCTTCGAGTTCCGCAAAGCGCGCCGCAGAAACAAGAACGACCGCCACGCGGTCGTTCTTCATCACGTGCACCGGTTCGCGCTCGGCCTGGCCGAGGTAGTAGCCGAATCGGTTCTTGGCTTCGGTGGCGGTGATCTGCATGGCGGGCTCCGGGGAATGATTAGCCATTTTAGCCAATCACCCTGCCCGAGCCAACCGGCCGGCCTCAGGCCGCGGCTTGCGGCGTGTTGCGCAGCTTGATGTGCAGTTCGCGCAGCTGCTTCTCGTCGACCGGGCTCGGCGCCTGCGTCAGCAGGTCTTGCGCGCGCTGGGTCTTGGGGAAGGCGATCACGTCGCGGATCGACTCGGCGCCGGTCATGAGCATGACGAGGCGGTCCAGGCCGATGGCAATGCCGCCGTGCGGCGGGGCGCCGTACTGCAGCGCGTCCAGCAGGAAGCCGAACTTGAGCTGCGCGTCTTCGGCGCTGATCTTCAGCGCACGGAACACCTTGCTCTGCACTTCCTCGCGGTGAATACGCACCGAACCGCCGCCCATCTCGATGCCGTTGAGCACCATGTCGTAGGCTTTGGCAATGCACTTCTCGGGCGCGGTGTCCATGAGGTCTTCATGGCCGTCCTTCGGTGCAGTGAACGGATGGTGCACGGCGCTCCAGCGCTGGCCTTCCTCGTCGAACTCGAACATCGGGAAGTCGACCACCCACAGCGGGGCCCAGCGGTCCTCGAAGAGGCCGGCCTTCTTGCCGAAGGCGCTGTGGCCGATCTTCACGCGCAGCGCGCCGATGGCGTCGTTGACGACCTTTTCCTTGTCGGCACCGAAGAACAGGATGTCGCCGTTGCGGGCGCCCGTGCGGGCGATGATCTCGGCCAGCGTGGCGTCGTCGAGGTTCTTGACGATCGGGCTCTGCAGGCCTTCGCGGCCGGCGGCTGCGTCGTTGACCTTGATGTAGGCCAGGCCCTTGGCACCGTAGATCTTCACGAATTCTTGATAGGCGTCGATCTCGCCGCGCGACAGGCCGCCCTCGGCACCGCCGCCGGGCACGCGCAGTGCGACGACGCGGCCGCCGGCCATGGTGGCGGCGTTCGAGAACACCTTGAACTCGACGCGCTTCATCAGTTCGGTGAGTTCGGTGAATTCGAGCTTGACGCGCAGGTCGGGCTTGTCCGAACCGTACTTGAACATCGCGTCGGCGTAGCTCATGGTCGGGAACACCGGCAGGTCGATGTCCGCGGCGTTGCGGAACATGGTGCGGACCATGCCTTCGAACATCTCGCGGATTTCTTCTTCGGCGAGGAACGAGGTCTCGATGTCGATCTGCGTGAATTCAGGCTGGCGATCGGCGCGCAGGTCTTCGTCGCGGAAGCACTTCACGATCTGGTAGTAGCGGTCGTAGCCGGCCACCATCAGCAGCTGCTTGAACAGCTGCGGCGACTGCGGCAGCGCGAAGAAGCTGCCGTCGTGCACGCGGCTGGGCACGAGGTAGTCGCGCGCGCCTTCGGGCGTGGACTTGCCGAGCATCGGGGTCTCGATGTCGATGAAGCCGTTGGCGTCGAGGAACTTGCGCGTTTCCATCGTCACCTTGTAGCGCAGCATCATGTTGCGCTGCATGGCCGGGCGGCGCAGGTCGAGCACGCGGTGCGTGAGGCGGGTGGTTTCCGACAGGTTGTCGTCGTCCAGCAGGAACGGGGGCGTGACCGACGGGTTCAGCACCTTCAGTTCGTGGCACAGCACTTCGATCTTGCCGCTCTTGAGGCTGTCGTTGGTCGTGCCCTCGGGGCGCGAACGCACGAGGCCGGTGATCTGCACGCAGAACTCGTTGCGCAGGTTCTCGGCCACGGCGAAGGTCGAGGCGCGATCGGGATCGCACACCACCTGCACGTAGCCTTCGCGGTCGCGCACGTCGATGAAGATCACGCCGCCGTGGTCGCGGCGACGGTTGACCCACCCGCACAGGGTGACGGTCTGGCCCAACAGGGCTTCGGTCACAAGACCGCAATAGTGAGTACGCATGGCCATAGAAAGGACTTCCGGCGCCGTCGTGGCGCGTTCGTTTTTATGAGTGGGATGGCTTGATCGCCACCGAGGAGGGGCCGCCTGGAACGACCACGCCCATCGAGACGATGTACTTGAGCGCTTCGTCCACGCTCATCTTCAGTTCGACGCAGTCGCTGCGCTTGAGCATGACGAAGTAGCCGCCGGTGGGGTTGGGCGTGGTCGGCACGTAGACGCTGAGGAATTCCTCGCTGCCCAGGTGCTCGGCCACCTCGTTGCCCGGCGCGCCGGTCACGAAGGCAATGGTCCACACGCTCTCGCGCGGCCACTGGATCAGCACTGCCGTGCGAAAGGCGTTGCCGTTCTCGGAGAACAGCGTGTCCGACACCTGCTTGACGCTCGAGTAGATCGAGCGCACGACCGGAATGCGCCGCACCACGGCGTCGCCCCAGCCGAGCAGGCGCTTGCCGACGAAGTTGCTCGCAATAGCGCCGACCACCAGCAGGATGGCCAGCGTGAGCAGCACGCCGAGCCCGCGGATGTTGTTGTCGTACAGCCAGCGCTGCCAGGCGCCCGGCAGCACCCACAGCGTCTGGTCGAGCGTGTCGATGATCCACTTCAGCACCGCCAGGGTGATGAACAGCGGAACGATCACCAGCAAGCCGGAGAACAACCATTTGCGGAGGGCGGACATGAAAGGGTTCCGTCAGTCGCCGCTCTTGGCCGCAGCCGGGGCAGCCGGAGCAGCGGGGGCCGGCGCGGGCGCCGGTGCGGGGCTGGAAGCGGAGGACGAAGAAGGCGCATCGGCCGACTTGGCACCGTCGCCGGAAGCAGCGGGCGCGGTGGTGGTGGCCTCGGACTTCTTGCCGCCGCCCTCACGGAAGTCGGTCACATACCAGCCCGAGCCCTTGAGCTGGAAGCCGGCGGCCGTGACCTGCTTTTCAAATGCGCTCGCACCGCATTCCGGGCACACCGAGAGCGGCGCGTCCGACATCTTCTGCAGAACGTCCTTGGCAAAGCCGCAGGAACTGCACTTGTAGGCGTAAATGGGCATGGGAATCGGGGTGGAAATGAGCGACGCAGCTGCCGCTCGCAAAGCCCTCGATTATAGGGGCGACCCCGCCCGCAAGGGCCGCAGGGGTGCGGCCCTGCCCGCGGTCAGGCCGGCTCGGTCGCCAGGAGGCGGTGCGGCGTGTGAGTGTTCGCTATCCATTGCGGCAGCAGCGAGCCGATGACCATGCCCGCGAACGCGGACAGCACACCGGCCAGCTGCGCCGGGAATGCGGCCCCCCAGGGCATCGCCATGAACAGCAGCCAGACGCCGATGCCGCCCGCGATCGAGGCAATGGCCCCCTGGGTGGTGGCGCGGCGCCAGTACAGGCCGCACACCAGCGGCACGAAGGCCCCGACCAGCGGCACCTGGTAGGCGCCCGACACCAGTTCGTAGATCGGCGTGCCCTGCATGCGAATCGCGTAGGCCAGCACGGCGGCGCTGAACAGCAGCACCGTGATGCGCATCGTCATCAGGTTCTCGCGGTCGGTGCCGGCGGGGCGGAACTGGCGCCAGATGTTCTCGGTGAAGGTGACGCTGGGCGCCAGCAAGGTGGCCGAGGCCGTCGACTTGATGGCCGACAGCAGCGCGCCGAAGAACAGCACCTGCATCACGAACGGCATCTTCTGCAGCACCAGCGTGGGCAGCACCTTCTGCGGATCTTCCTTCAGCAGCACGGCGACCTCGTCCGGCATGATGAGGAGCGCGCTGGCCACGAGGAACATCGGCACGAAGGCGAACAGGATGTACGCCACGCCGCCGATCACGGGGCCGCGCGTGGCCGCCTTCACGCTGTTGGCCGACATCACGCGCTGGA
Source organism: Variovorax sp. EBFNA2 (assembly GCF_033802765.1). Lineage (NCBI taxonomy): Bacteria > Pseudomonadati > Pseudomonadota > Betaproteobacteria > Burkholderiales > Comamonadaceae > Variovorax > Variovorax sp. EBFNA2. Next base: position 1,479,066 of record NZ_CP138496.1, on the reverse strand, counting down.
ACACGTCCTGCTGCGGAATGGAGCCCAGCATCATCGTGATGGCCGCGGCAAAGAAGAACACCATGTCGTGCCAGTTGGGCTCGGGCCAGAACTTGAAGAGGTCCTTGCTGACCGCGAAGGCGATCACCTTGTCGGCGCCGCCGGCCATGTCGCCCGCGAACATCGCGATGACCGCCAGGCCGACGACCAGGATGATCATCTGGATGAAGTCGGTCACGGCCACCGACCACATGCCGCCGAACAGCGTGTAGGCCAGGATCGAGACCACGCCGATCACCATGCCCACCGGAATGCTGATGGCGCCGGCCGACAGCACGTTGAACACCAGCCCCAGCGCCGTGACCTGCGCCGACACCCAGCCCAGGTAGCTCAGCATGATGATCAGCGAGCAGGCCACTTCCACGCTGCGGCCGTAGCGCTCACGGTAGTAGTCGCTGATGGTCAGGAGCGTCATGCGGTACAGCTTGCCCGCGAAGAACAGGCCCACCAGGATCAGGCAGGTGCCCGCGCCGAACGGGTCTTCGACCACGCCGCCCAGGCCGCCCTCGATGAACTTGGCCGGAATGCCGAGCACCGTCTCGGACCCGAACCAGGTCGCGAAGGTGGTCGTGATGATCATGAACAGCGGCAGGTGCCGCCCCGCGATCGCGAAGTCGGTGGTGTTCTTCACCCGCTTGGCCGCGTACAGGCCGATGGCGATGGTGACCAGCAGATAGACGATGACCAGCGTCAGCAACACGGCGAAACTCCTCCAGCCTCTAGAACAAGCGCACGCGCAGCAGCAGTTGCATGGCGAGCAAACCCAGGACGAATCCGACGCCACCATAAAGAATGGCCTGCAGCAGCCGGTTGGTGCGCTTCTGCGCGGCCAGCAGTTCCAGCAACTCGCGGCGGTGATCGGGCGGCCGATTTTCCAGGAAATCGTGCAGCAGACGCGGCAATTGCGGCAGCAATTTCGCATAGCGCGGCGCCTCGGCCCGCAGCTGCTGGAACAGCTTCTTCGGCCCGATCTGGTCGACCATCCACTTCTCGAGGAAAGGCTTGGCCGTGGCCCAGAGGTCGAGCTCGGGGTCGATGCTGCGGCCCAGTCCCTCGATGTTCAGCAAGGTCTTCTGCAGCAGCACGAGCTGCGGCTGGATCTCGACGTGGAAGCGGCGCGAGGTCTGGAACAGGCGCATCAGCACCATGCCCAGCGAGATTTCCTTCAGCGGCCGGTCGAAGTACGGCTCGCACACGGTGCGGATCGCGGCCTCGAGTTCGTCGATGCGCGTGCCCTGCGGCACCCAGCCGCTTTCCAGGTGCAGCTCGGCCACGCGCTTGTAGTCGCGTCGGAAGAAGGCCGCGAAGTTCTGCGCGAGGTACTCCTTGTCGGACTCCGTGAGCGTGCCGATGATGCCGAAATCGAGCGAGATGTAGCGCCCGAACGTCTCGGGCGCCAGGCTCACCTGGATGTTGCCCGGGTGCATGTCGGCATGGAAGAAACCGTCGCGGAACACCTGCGTGAAGAAGATCGTCACGCCGTCGCGCGCGAGCTTGGGAATGTCGACGCCGGCCGCGCGCAGCTTCTCGAGCTGGGCAATGGGCACGCCGTTCATACGCTCCATCACGATGACCTCGGGGTGGCAGAAGTCCCAGAACATCTCGGGGATCAGCACCAGGTCGAGCGAGGCCATGTTGCGGCGCAGCTGCGCGGCATTGGCCGCCTCGCGCACGAGGTCGAGCTCGTCGTGCAGGTACTTGTCGAACTCGCCGACCACCTCGCGCGGCTTCAGGCGCTTGCCGTCGGGCGAGAGCTTTTCGATCCAGCCGGCCATCATCGCCATCAGGGCCAGGTCCTTCTCGATCACGCCGCGCATGTTGGGGCGCAGCACCTTCACCGCCACGTCGCGGATCTCCCCCTGGTTCGTGCGAATGGTCGCGAAGTGCACCTGCGCGATCGAGGCGCTCGCAATCGGCGTCTCGTCGAACTGCACGAACACGTCGCTCACCGGACGGCGGAAGGCGCGCTCGATGGTCGCGACCGCCACCGCCGAGGGAAACGGCGGCACGCGGTCCTGCAGGAAAGCCAGCTCGTCGGCGATGTCGGGCGGCAGCAGGTCGCGCCGCGTGGACAGCACCTGGCCGAACTTCACGAAGATGGGGCCGAGCCGCTCCAGCGCCTCGCGCAGGCGCTGGCCGCGCGGTGCGTCGAGGTTGCGGCCGACAGAAACGATGCGTGCCACCACGCGCAGCCAGGGCTTCTGGAAGCTCGTGAGCACGAGCTCGTCCAGGCCATAGCGCAGTGCGACCCAGACGATGAACAGGCCGCGATAGAAGCGACTCATTCGGCGTGGCCCGCCGCACCGCCGGCGCGTGCCGAGCGGTCGCCGACGAACTGGCGCAGCGCGCCCACCACGCGGCGCACGCCGTTGCCCAGCGTGTGCGCAGGCACGTCGCCGATCACGCGGGCCAGGTCGTCCTCGACGTCCCAGCGCACATGGTCGACCAGCCAGTTGACCTCGGCCGCGAGCTGCACGTCGCCGACGATCTGCACGGAGGGCTTGTCGCCGCGCAGCGTGGCACGGGCGATGTCGAAGGGGGAGTCATCGATCACGGTGAGCGTGAGTTCGGGCGTGGAGCCGGCGGGTGCCAGGTCGAGCAGGCCGGCCGGTGTGGCCACCAGCTCCATCGTCACGAAGCGCCATTGGAAGCGCACCACCCGGCCCTGCTGGCGCAGCAGCCGCTGCTGTGCTTCGGGCTCCTGCTGCAGCACGTGGTTCATGAACAGGACCACGCGGTGCTGGATCTCGTGGATCGCCCAGTCCGGCGGTTGCAGGCGTTCGCCGATGCGGTTGAACAGGTCGCCGAGCAAAGAAAAAGGGGACGATGGTGTAGCCATGGTCCCCATTATCCCGTCAGTGCTACAGCCGGGTCACGGCTGTAGCCCAGGTTTTTGTCATTGCAACGCTTGCACGCCTGCCACCAGCCAACCGGCGCTGCCGGTCTTGGTCATGTTCCAGACTTCGCGGAACGGGGCCGGGCCCGCCGAGGCGTCTTCGCGGATCATGCCGGAGAACTCCACGCTCGCCATGTAGGCATCGGGCAGCTCTTCAATGCCGAGCAGCTTGGCGTCGAGCATCACGACTTCGGTCTTGTTCGACGAACCACCCGTGTGGCTGGCGCGATCGGCCAGTTGCGTGCGGATCTCTTCGACCATGCTGTCGGTCATCATGGAACGCAGCATCGACACGTCGGCGCGGTCCCAGGCGTCTTGCAGGGTCACGAAGTTGCGCTTGGCGGCGGTCAGGAAGCCGTCGGCATCGAAGCCCGCGGGGACACCCCAGGACTGCGAACCGGCGAGCGCCGAACCGATCATGCTGCCACCGGCTGCGGCACCCGCGGCCGACAGGCTGCTGCCATGACGCTCCGACTCGGCGGGCGTGGCATCGAACGCCGTGGCGTTGCGCTCCCACGGCCGTGCCGAGGCGTCGTTGCCGACGTTGGCCGGGCTGTACTGTGCCGGTGCGCGTGCATCGGCGGGGCTGCCGGCGCCCTGGAACGCGAACGCGCCCTGGCGGTTGGCGTTGCCCGACGACGCGGCCGAGCGCGCCTTGAAGATGCGCCACACCGCGAATGCGGCAAAGGCCAGCAGCGCGATCAGCAGGATGTTGGCGAAGCCGGCACCCAGGCCCAGCGAATTCGCGAGCCATGCCAGACCCAGGCCGGCGGCGAGACCGCCGAGCATCGCGCCCCACGGACGCTTCGGTGCAGCGGCGGCGGGCGTTGCGGGCTTCGGCGCCGCATTGGTCGCGTTCTGCTGCGCGGGGGCCGTCGGCTGCGTGGCCTGGCGCTGCGTCACGTTGGACGACTGGCGACCGACGGACTTGCCGCCGCCCATGCGAGCGGCTTCCGCCTGAACACTCACCAGCACCAGCGCAGCCGCCAAAAACAAAGAACCCAAACTCTTCATGCCGTCTCCTCTTGAGCGAAAAATTCGCGTCGTCATCGTGATCAACACTTGATTCCAACATGGAGGGCTGCAATTCCCCCCGTCATGTTGTGATAGTCCACATGTCCGAAACCGCCCTCTTTCATGAGGGTCTTGAGCTCCTCTTGCGAGGGATGCATCCGGATCGATTCGGCCAGGTAGCGATAGCTCGCGTCGTCGCCGGCCACGAGCTTGCCCAGGCGCGGCAGCACGTTGAACGAATACCAGTCGTAGGCCTTCGTGAGCGGCTTCGCGACCTTCGAGAACTCGAGCACCAGCAGCTTGCCGCGCGGCTTGAGCACGCGGTTCATCTCCTTGAGCGCGACGTCCTTGTGCGTCATGTTGCGCAGGCCGAAGGCCACGGTGACCACATCGAAGTGGTCATCGGGAAAGGGCAGCTTCTCTGCATCGCAGACGGTGGTGGGCAGCACCACGCCGGCGTCGAGCAGGCGGTTGCGGCCGGTGCGCAGCATGGCTTCGTTGATGTCGGTGTGGACCACCTGGCCCGTGGCGCCGACCTTCTTCGAGAAGGCGAGCGCGAGGTCGCCGGTGCCGCCCGCGATGTCGAGCACGCGCGAGCCTTCGCCCACGTTCGCGACCATCACGGTGTAGGCCTTCCAGGCCCGGTGCAGGCCGGCCGACATCAGGTCGTTCATGATGTCGTAGCGCGAGGCCACCGAGTCGAAGACGCCGCGAACGCGTTGCGCCTTCTCGCTTTCGTCGACTTTCTCGAAGCCGAAGTGGGTTGTACTCATGCGCTGGATGTTAGGCCGGAAGGCATTCCTTCAAGGCGACGACCCCGCGGGCACGGCGGACATTTGTTGCTTTTTCCTCCAAGGGAGGGCCGCCGCAACACGCATGCTTGCTGCGTGTAATGCTATCTTTTCAATAGCAACAGGGTATGTTTACCCTCGGTTCCGGTGGCGCTCAGTGACTGCTGCAGGCGCTGCCGCCCTTGTCGGCCATCGGCGCATCGCGGTCCACGCCGGCCGCAGCCAAGCGCCGCTCGTAGTCGGCCCACAGTTCGGCCTGCCGGGCGCCCAGGTCGTACAGCAGGCTCCAGGTGTAGATGCCGGAGTTGTGGCCGTCGCTGAAGGCGGGCTGTACCGCGTAGTTGCCGACCGGCTCCAGCCCCACCAGTTCGACCTCGCGCTTACCCGTCTGCAGCACTTCCTGCCCCGGGCCGTGGCCCTGCACTTCGGCCGACGGCGAATAGATGCGCATCAGCTCGAAGGGAATGCGAAAGGTCGCGCCGTCCGAGAAGCCGACTTCGAGCACACGCGACTGGCCGTGCACGGTGATCGATTGGGGCGTCGGCGCGCCGGCTTGCAAACCTGCCATGGGGAATCCGTTCGAAGGAAGAGAAGAAAAGAGAAAAGGGATCGGAGTCGCGCAGTATGCCGCGCGCTCCGCGGCGGCGTGCCCGCTGCCTGCGCTTAGCATTGCGGCATGCCGTCACGCACACGCTTTCACCCTCTCCTGTCGCGTCCGAGCCGGGCCGCCCTCGTCCTCTGCGCCGCGCTCGCAGGCGCCGCCCTCGCCCCGCCCGCTTACGCTTTCTGGGGCCTGATCGGCAAGGCGGCGGGCAAGGCTGCAACCGCCGGCAAGGCGGCCGGCGTGGCAGGCAAAGGGGCCGCAGTCGGCGCTGGTGCAGTAGCAGCCGAAGGCGCGACGGGCGTGGCCGCCAAGGGCGCGATGGCGCTGGGCGACGACGCAGCGCATGCCGCGCAGGCCGGCTCGCGAGGCTTCGGCGGCGCGCACGAACTGAGCACCGTGAACGCGGCGCTGCCGCCCGAGGTCGCGGCCTACCTCGCCAAGCCGGCGAAGGAGCTCACGCCCAAGGACACGTCGCGCATGATGGACAGCTACCGGCAGATGGTCGAGCGCGCCGGCAAGAGCGGCGACTTCACCGCCGTCGAGCGCCTGCCGACGTCGGCGAGCACCGCACGCACGCTGCCCGCGGAGCCCGTCAAGGCCGCAGCAGCACCGCAGCCGACGACCGCTGCAGCCACCGCGTCGTCCGGCAGCTCGGGCGCGCTGCCCTTCCACGCGGTGCGCCTGCTGGCCCATGCCGCGCATGCGGGCAACAAGAGCGCGCAGGCCGAACTCGACCGCGTGTGCATGGACGGCAGCGTGGCCTCGAAGCGCTTCTCGAAGGAAACACGCGCCACGCCGGAATTCAAGCAGGCCTGTGCGGACCGCAAGGCGGGCCGTGCGACGCGCACCGCCGCAGCCAGCTGAAGAAAAACCAGGGCGTCAGGCCAGCGTCGCGAGCCGACGGACCATGTCGGCCTCCGCCTGCGGCAGCAGCGCCTGCACGGCGGCCAGCCGCTCGGCCGGCGCGGTTCGCTGCACGGCGGCCCAGACCGACCCGGGGAAATGGCTGTCCCAGTCGAAGCGCGCGATCACATGCCAGTGCAGGTGCGCCACCATGTTGCCGAGCGCGGCAATGTTGAGCTTGGTGGGCGCGAGCGCGTCGCGCAGGCATTGCTCCACGCGCACCACGGCCTCCATGCACAGCACGCGGTCGGCCGTGTCGAGATCGGAGAACTCCGCTGCATGGTCACGCCACACCACGCGATAGAAAGCCGGAAAGCCTTCCTCCTGTGCATGGATGACGCGCAGCTTCGCGCCTTCGAACACGACACGCCCGCCGGGCGCGTCGCACAGCGGGCAACCTGCGACTGCCGTCATACCAGCACCCGCTCGATGCCGCCCTGGTTGGCGGCCGCCACGTACTTCGGCATCCAGTCGTCGCCGAGCAGCTTGTTGGCCATCTCGACCACGATGTAGTCGGCTTCGAGCAGGCCGTTGTTCAGGTCGTTGCCGTAGCGCGAGAGGCCTTGCAGGCAGCTCGGGCAGCTGGTGAGGATCTTCACGTTGTCGGTCGCGCCGACCTGGCCGGCGTCGCGCAGGGCGGCTTCGCCCTTTTTCAGTTCTTCTTCCTTGCGGAAGCGGATCTGCGTCGAGATGTCGGGGCGCGACACACCCAGCGTGCCCGACTCGCCGCAGCAGCGGTCGTTCTTGAGCACGTTGTCGCCGACCAGCGCCTTCACGGTCTTCATCGGGTCCTGCAGCTTCATCGGCGAATGGCAGGGGTCGTGGTACAGGTAGCCGCCACCGCCCGCATCGGCCAGCGTGATGCCCTTTTCGAGCAGGTACTCGTGAATGTCGATGATCCGGCAGCCCGGGAAGATCTTGTCGAACTGGTAGCCCTGCAGCTGGTCGTAGCAGGTGCCGCAGCTCACCACCACCGTCTTGATGTCCAGGTAGTTGAGCGTGTTGGCGACGCGGTGGAAGAGCACGCGGTTGTCCGTGATCATCTTCTCGGCCTTGTCGAACTGGCCGCTGCCGCGTTGCGGATAGCCGCAGCACAGGTAGCCCGGCGGCAACACGGTCTGCACGCCCGCGTGCCAGAGCATCGCCTGCGTGGCCAGGCCGACCTGCGAGAACAGCCGCTCCGACCCGCAGCCCGGGAAGTAGAAGACCGCCTCGGTTTCCGACGTGGTCGTCTTCGGGTCGCGAATGATCGGCACGTAGTCGGCGTCCTCGATGTCGAGCAGCGCGCGCGCCGTCTTCTTCGGCAGGTTGCCCGGCATCTTCTTGTTGATGAAGTGGATCACCTGCTCCTTGATCGGTGCCGGGCCCAACGTGGCCGGCGGGAGCGCCGTCTGCTTTTTCGCCAAGCCACGCAGCAGGTCGTTGGCCATGCGCTGCGCCTTGAAGCCGATGCCCACCATGCCCGCGCGCACCGCCTTGATGGTCTGCGGGTTGGTCGCGTTCAGGAAGAACATCGCGGCCGCGTTGCCGGGGCGGAAGCTCTTCTGGCCCATCTTGCGCAGCAGGTTGCGCATGTTCATCGACACGTCGCCGAAGTCGATCTTCACGGGACACGGCGTGAGGCACTTGTGGCACACGGTGCAGTGGTCGGCCACGTCCTCGAACTCTTCCCAGTGCTTGATGCTGATGCCGCGCCGCGTCTGCTCTTCGTAGAGGAAGGCCTCCACCAGCAGCGAGGTCGCGAGGATCTTGTTGCGCGGGCTGTACAGCAGGTTGGCGCGCGGCACGTGCGTGGCGCACACCGGTTTGCACTTGCCGCAGCGCAGGCAGTCCTTCACGCTGTCGGCAATGGCGCCGATGTCGCTCTGCTGCATGATCAAAGACTCGTGCCCCATGAGACCGAAGCTCGGCGTGTAGGCGTTGGTCAGGTCGGCGTGCAGCGTCTGCGGCTGCCCCGCGGGCGCGCGCAGCAGCTTGCCCTTGTTGAAGCGGCCTTCGGGGTCGACCCGGGCCTTGTACTCGGTGAACGGGCGCAGCTCTTCGTCGCTCAGGAATTCGAGCTTCGTGATGCCGATGCCGTGCTCGCCCGAGATCACGCCGTCCAGGCTGCGTGCCAGCGCCATGATGCGCACCACCGCGGCGTGCGCGGTCTGCAGCATCTCGTAGTTGTCGCTGTTGACGGGCAGGTTGGTGTGCACGTTGCCGTCGCCCGCGTGCATGTGCAGCGCGACCCACACGCGGCCCTTGAGCACCTGCTTGTGGATGGCGGTGCACTCGGCCAGGATCGGCCCGAACTCGGCGCCCGAAAAAATCTCCTGCAGCGGCTGGCGCAACTGGGTCTTCCAACTCGCGCGCAGCGTGTGGTCCTGCAGTTGCGGGAACAGCGCGTCAACGTTCTGCAGCCAGCCGGCCCACAGCGCGCGCACCTCGTGCACCAGCGCCACGGCCTGCGCCACGCGGTCTTCCAGCAGCTCGGCCGCGGGAATCTCGTGCGCGTCGTCGGTCTTGCCCAACGGCAGGTTGCCGCGTGTGAAGAACGCTTCGAGCGCGTCGGTGAGCGCCAGCTTGTTCTGCAGCGACAGCTCGATGTTGATGCGCTCGATGCCGTCGCTGTACTCGGCCATGCGCGGCAGCGGAATCACCACGTCTTCGTTGATCTTGAAGGCGTTGGTGTGCTTGCTGATGGCGGCCGTGCGCTTGCGGTCGAGCCAGAATTTCTTGCGCGCTTCGGGGCTGATGGCAATGAAGCCTTCGCCGCTGCGCGAGTTGGCGATGCGCACAACTTCCGAGGTGACGCGGGCCACCGCGTCGGCGTCGTCGCCCGCGATGTCGCCGAACAGCACCATCTTCGGCAGGCCGCCGTGCTTCTTCGACTTGGTGGCGTAGCCGACGGCCTTGAGGTAGCGGTCGTCCAGGTGCTCGAGGCCGGCCAGCAGCACGCCCGAGCGCTTCTGCTCGGCGAACATGAAGTCCTTGATCTCGACGATGCTGGGCACCGCATCCTTGGCGTTGCCGAAGAATTCGAGGCACACGGTGCGCGTGTGCGCCGGCATCTTGTGCACCACCCAGCGGCAGCTGGTGATAAGGCCGTCGCAGCCTTCCTTCTGGATGCCCGGCAGGCCCGAAAGGAACTTGTCGGTCACGTCCTTGCCCAGGCCCTCCTTGCGGAAGGTCTTGCCGGGAATGTCGAGGCGCTCGGTGCGCAGCGGGGTCTTGCCGTCGGCGGCGAAGTACTGCAGCTCGAACAGGGCGCTCTCGGCGTCGTGGATCTTGCCCAGGTTGTGGCCGATGCGGGTCACTTCGAGCCATTCGGCCTGCGGCGTGACCATGCGCCACGAGGCGAGGTTGTCGAGCGCCGTGCCCCAGAGCACGGCCTTCTTGCCGCCGGCGTTCATGGCGACGTTGCCGCCGACGCACGAGGCCTCGGCCGAGGTCGGGTCGACCGCGAACACGAAGCCCGCACGCTCGGCCGCGTCGGCCACGCGCTGGGTGACCACGCCGGCCTCGGTCCAGATGGTGGGCACGGGCGCGTCCAGGCCGGGCATCGAGATGTGCTCGACCTCGGTCATGGCCTCGAGCTTCTCGGTGTTGATGACCACGCTCTTCCAGGTCAGCGGAATGGCGCCGCCGGTGTAGCCGGTGCCGCCCCCGCGCGGAATGATGGTCAGGCCCAGCTCGATGCAGCCCTTGACCAAGAGCGCCATCTCGACCTCGGTGTCGGGGCACAGCACGACGAACGGGTACTCGACGCGCCAGTCGGTGGCGTCGGTCACGTGCGACACGCGCGAGAGGCCGTCGAACTTGATGTTGTCCTTGGCTGTGAGCCGGCGCAGCACGCGCGTGGCCTTGCGGCGCAGGGCGGCGACTTCGCGGAAGGTCTCGTCGAAGGCGGCGACGGCCTGGCTGACGAGGCCGGTGAGCTCGCCCACCAGCTGGTCGCGCGGCAGGTCGCTGTCGGGGGTGCGGCGCTTCTGCACTTCGCCCAGGCGGTGGCGCAGGGCGTCGACCAGCTGGCCGCGGCGGCGCGGGTTGTCGAGCAGGTCGTCGACGAGGTAAGGGTTGCGCTGCACGACCCAGATGTCGCCCAGCACCTCGTAGAGCATGCGCGCGGATCGGCCGGTGCGGCGCTCGGCACGCAGGGTCTGCAGCAGGTCCCAGCCGCGTTCGCCCAGCAGGCGAAGCACGATCTCCCGGTCGGAGAAGCTGGTGTAGTTGTACGGGATCTCGCGCAGTCGTACAGGCTCTGCGGCCTGTGACAACAGCGTATTCAACGCGGTCGGAGCATTCATCGGGTGGGGCCCTTGGCCAGGCGCTGCGCGCCCATGTAGCCGGGGGGTGGATTTTAGGGCAGGCCTTGGGGTCTTTGCCCTTCCCGTTCCGCTATTCCCTATGGCAGGCCCGATGCCTGCCTTGGCGTGGGGCCGCCGGCTCTCACGCCGCCCTCTCCCGGCGGGAGAGGGAGAAAGACAAGGGGCTTAGAACAGCACCCGGCTGCGGATCGTCCCGTTCACCTTGGCCAGCTTCTCCAGCGCCAGGTCGGACGAGGCCGCGTCGATGTCCATCACGACGTAGCCGACCTTCTCGTTCGTCTGCAGGAACTGCGAGGAGATGTTGATATTGTTGTCCGAGAAGATCTTGTTGATCTCGGACAGCACGCCCGGCACGTTGCGGTGGATGTGCAGCAGGCGGTGCTTGCCCGGGTGCGCCGGCAGCGCCACCTCGGGGAAGTTGACCGACGAGGTCGAGGTGCCGTTGTCGCTGTACTTCACCAGCTTCTCGGCCACTTCGAGCCCGATGTTGGCCTGCGCCTCCATGGTCGAGCCGCCGATGTGCGGCGTGAGGATCACGTTGTCCAGCCCGCGCAGCGGCGACTGGAACTCGTCCTTGTTGGTGCGCGGCTCGACCGGGAACACGTCGATGGCGGCGCCCAGCAGCTTCTTGCTCTTCAGGGCCTCGGCCAGCGGCTCGATTTCGACCACGGTGCCGCGCGAGGCGTTGATCAGGATCGAGCCCGGCTTCATGGCGGCGATCTCGGGCGCGCCGATCATCCATTGCGTGGCCTGCGTCTCGGGCACGTGCAGCGTCACGATGTCGCTCTGGGCCAGCAGCTGGTGCAGCTCGCGCACCTGGCGGGCGTTGCCCAGCGGCAGCTTGGTGACCACGTCGTAGAAGGCCACGTGCATGCCCAGCGCCTCGGCCAGCACCGACAGCTGCGCGCCGATGGAGCCGTAGCCCACGATGCCCAGCGTCTTGCCGCGGATTTCAAAAGCGTTGTCGGCCGACTTGAGCCAGCCGCCGCGGTGCGCCACGGCGCTTTTCTCGGGCACGCCGCGCAGCAGCAGGATGGCTTCGGCCAGCACCAGCTCGGCCACCGAGCGGGTGTTGGAATACGGGGCGTTGAACACGGCCACGCCGTGCTCGCGGGCGGCCTCGAGGTCGACCTGGTTGGTGCCGATGCAGAAGCACCCGGCCGCCACCAGCTTGTGCGCGGCAGCGAACACCTCGGCCGTCAGCTGGGTGCGCGAGCGGATGCCCACGAAGTGCACGTCGGCGATCTTGGCCTTGAGTTCGGCGTCGGGCAGCGCACCCGGCAGCGCCTCGATGTTGGTGTAGCCGGCGGCGCGCAGCACCTCCACGGCCGAGGGGTGGATGCCTTCGAGCAAAAGGAACTTGATCCTGCTTTTGTCGAGGGAGGTTTTGCTGCTCATGGCGTACTCAGGAAGACCCCGGCCATGGCGACAAGCTAGGCCAGAAAAAGGGGAGGACGATGCTAGCATGGTGCAGCGCAGCAAGCGCCCCGCAAGCCGCGCCGGGCTTGACGCTAAAGGGGTTTCCCCGATTGGAATAGCCCCCGGGTCCGTGCCCCAATGTGACGCGGCTGTGTCACGCACATGCCCTAGCATTCGCGCTTTCCATTTTTTCCCCGAGGAGACTTCATGCGATTCAAGACGCTCGCGTTGGCATCGGCGCTGGCCGCCACGCTGTTCAATGCAGCCCAGGCCCAGACCGAAATCCAGTGGTGGCATTCCATGACCGCCGTCAACAACGAGTGGGTCAACGACCTGGCCAAGCAGTTCAACGAAAGCCAGAAGGACTACAAGATCGTGCCGACCTTCAAGGGCACGTACGACGAATCCATGACGGCCTCCATCGCGGCCTTCCGCGCCGGCAACGCACCGCACATCCTGCAGGTGTTCGAAGTGGGCACCGCCACCATGATGGCCAGCAAGGGCGCGATCATTCCGGTCGGCCAGGTCATGAAGGACGCGGGCGAGAAGTTCGACCCGGCCGCCTACATCCCCGCCGTGGCCGGTTACTACACCGCCCCCAACGGCCAGATGCTGAGCTTCCCGTTCAACAGCTCGACCACGATCTTCTACATCAACAAGGACGCCTTCAAGGCCGCCGGCCTGCCCACCGACAAGGCACCGTCGACCTGGCCCGAAGTGGTGGCGGCCGCCGCCAAGCTCAAGGCCAGCGGCCACAAGTGCCCGTTCACCACGGCTTGGCAGAACTGGACGCAGGTCGAGAGCTTCTCGGCCTGGCACAACGTCGAGTTCGCCAGCAAGGCCAACGGCCTGCAGGGCCTGGACGCGCGCCTGAAGGTGAATTCGCCGCTGCACCAGCGCCACATCGAGAACCTGGCCAGCATGTCCAAGCAGGGCCTGTTCATCTACAAGGGCCGCGGCAACGTGCCTGAAGCCTCGTTCGTGTCGGGCGAGTGCGCCATGATCAACACGTCGTCGGGCTTCTACGGCAACGTGGCCAAGAACGCCAAGTTCGCCTACGGCCTGGCACCCCTGCCCTACTACCCGGACGTGCCGGGCGCACCGCAGAACACCGTGATCGGTGGCGCCAGCCTGTGGGTCATGTCGGGCAAGAAGGCCGCCGAGTACAAGGGCGTGGCCAAGTTCTTCAGCTTCATCTCGACGCCTGAAGTGCAGTCCGCCAGCCACAAGCGCACCGGCTACCTGCCGGTGACCACGGCCTCGTACAAGCTCACCGAAGACTCGGGCTTCTACAAGCAGAACCCCGGCACCGACGTGGCCGTGACGCAGATGATCCGCAAGGTCACCGACAAGAGCCGCGGCATCCGCCTGGGCAACTACGTGCAGATCCGCGCCATCGAGGACGAAGAGCTCGAACAGGTCTGGGGCGGCAAGAAGACCGCCAAGGAAGCCCTCGACGCCATCGTGACCCGCGGCAACGAGCAGCTCGAACGCTTCCAAAAGGCGAACAAAAGCTAACGATTGAAGTTCCGGGCTCCGTGTCCGGCTAATATCGCCCGCCCCCGCACGCCCTTGTTCAAGGGCGTGCCGGGCGGGATTTTTATGTAGAGGCTTCATGGAAAAACGCGTTTTCTTTCGCTCGGGCTGGTTGCCCTGGCTGCTGCTGACACCGCAGATGGCGGTGATCCTCGTGTTTTTCTTCTGGCCGGCCGGCCAGGCGCTGTTGCAGTCGCTGCAGCAGCAGGACGCGTTCGGCACGTCGGTCGAGTTCGTCGGGTTCGACAACTTCCGCCAGCTCTTCAACGACCCGGCCTATGGCGAGTCGTTCAAGACCACCGCGCTGTTCTCGGTGCTGGTGGCCGGCATCGGCATCAGTCTGTCGCTGATGCTGGCCGTGTTCGCCGACCGCATCACCCGCGGCGGCATGTTCTACAAGACCATGCTGATCCTGCCCTACGCCGTGGCGCCCGCCGTGGCGGCCGTGCTGTGGGTCTTCATGTTCTCGCCCTCTCTGGGCGTGGTGGCCTATGCGCTGGGCAAGATCGGCATCAACTGGAACCACCTGCTCGACTCGGGCCACGCCATGACGCTGATCGTGATGGCCTCGGTGTGGAAGCAGATCTCGTACAACTTCCTGTTCTTCCTGGCCGGGCTGCAGTCGATTCCGAAGTCGCTGATCGAGGCCGCGGCCATCGACGGCGCGCGCCCGTGGCGCCGCTTCTGGACCGTGCAGTTCCCGCTGCTGTCGCCCACCACCTTCTTCCTGCTGGTGATCAATGTGGTCTACGCCTTCTTCGACACCTTCGCGATCGTCGATGCGGCCACGCAAGGCGGCCCGGGCAAGGACACGACCATCCTGGTCTACAAGGTCTACCACGACGGTTTCAAGGGCCTCGACCTGGGCGGTTCGGCCGCGCAGTCGGTGGTGCTGATGGTGATCGTGGTGGCGCTGACGGTCATCCAGTTCCGCTACGTCGAGAAGAAGGTGCAGTACTGATGAAGCAACAAGAACAAATCAAACTGGGCGGAGCGCAGCATGGTTGAGAAACGCGGCACGCAGGGCATCCTGGCCCACGTCATCATGATCCTGGGCGTGTTCATCGTCGCCTTCCCGCTCTACCTGGCGTTCGTGGCCTCCACGCACACGGCCCAGGAGATCGTGCAGGCGCCGATGCCCCTCACACCGGGCTCGAACATCGTCGACAGCTACAAGGGCGCGCTCTTCGGACGCGAGAACAGTGCGGGCTCCAACGCCCCGGTGGCGCACATGATGTGGGTGAGCTTCGTGACGGCCATGGTCATCGCCATCGGCAAGATCACCATCTCGCTGCTGTCGGCCTTCGCCATCGTGTACTTCCGCTTCCCGTTCAAGAAGATCTGCTTCTGGGCGATCTTCGTGACGCTGATGCTGCCGGTGGAGGTGCGCATCCTGCCCACCTACAAGGTGCTGTCCGACCTGAACATGCTGAACACCTACGCGGGCCTGACGGTGCCGCTGATCGCGTCGGCCACGGCGACCTTCCTGTTCCGCCAGTTCTTCCTCACGGTGCCCGACGAGCTCACCGAAGCGTCGCGCATGGACGGCGCGAGCCCCATGCGCTTCTTCTTCGACGTGCTGCTGCCGCTGTCGAAGACCTCGATCGCGGCGCTGTTCGTGATCCAGTTCATCTACGGCTGGAACCAGTACCTGTGGCCGCTGCTCGCGACCACGAGCGAAGACATGTACCCCGTGGTGGTCGGCATCAAGCGAATGATTGCCGGCGGCGACGGACAGAACGAATGGAACGTCGTGATGGCCACCGCCATCCTGGCGATGCTGCCGCCCGCGCTGGTGGTGATCCTGATGCAAAAGTGGTTCGTCAAGGGCCTCGTGGACACTGAAAAATAACTATGGCTGCTCTCTCCCTACGCAACGTCATCAAGCGCTACGGCCACGGGCCGAAAGCCAACCAGGTCATCCACGGCGTGAGCGCCGAGATCGCCGACCATGAGTTCATCGTCATCGTCGGCCCCTCGGGCTGCGGCAAGTCGACGCTGCTTCGCATGGTGGCCGGCCTCGAGGAAATCTCGGCCGGCGAGATCGCCATCGGCGGCAAGGTCGTGAACCAGCTCGAACCTTCCGAGCGCGATATCGCGATGGTGTTCCAGAACTACGCGCTCTATCCGCACATGAGCGTGTTCGCCAACATGGCCTACGGCCTGAAGATCGCCAAGGTGCCGAAGGACGAGATCAAGGTGCGCGTCGACAAGGCGGCCAAGATCCTCGAGCTGGGCCACCTGCTGGAGCGCAAGCCGCGCGAACTCTCGGGCGGCCAGCGTCAGCGCGTGGCCATGGGCCGCGCCATCGTGCGCCAGCCGCGCGTGTTCCTGTTCGACGAACCGCTGTCGAACCTCGACGCCAAGCTGCGTGCGCAGACCCGCCTCGAAATCCAGAAGCTGCACCGCGAACTCGGCATCACCTCGCTGTTCGTCACGCACGACCAGGTCGAGGCCATGACGCTGGCGCAACGCATCATCGTGATGAACGGCGGCGTGATGGACCAGTTCGCGACGCCTGAAGAGGTGTATTCGCGCCCGGCCACCACGTTCGTGGCGAGCTTCATCGGCTCGCCGCCGATGAACCTGCTGCGGCACGCACCGGGCGTGCGCCCGGGGCAGATCCTCGGCATCCGCCCCGAGCACATGAAGCTCGACGAAAGCGGCTGGACGGTGCAGGTCGAGCAGGTCGAACTGCTGGGCGCCGAGCGCCTGGTGTACGGCCGCATCGGCGAGGAGCAGATCATCATGCGCACCGACGAGGGCGACCATCCGCCGGTGGCCGGCGACACGGTGAAGATTGCCGCGCGCGAAGACAAGCTGCACTGGTTCGACGCCGGATCGGGCAAGCGGGCAGACTGAGCGATGGCCGAACGCAGCCCCTGGCCCTACCCCCGCTGGGTCGCGCACCGCGGCGCCGGCAAGCTGGCGCCTGAAAACACGCTCGCCGCCTTCCGCTTCGGCGCGTCGCACGGCTACCGCATGTTCGAGTGCGATGCCAAGCTCAGCGCCGACGGCGTGGTCTTTTTGATGCACGACGCCACGCTCGATCGCACCACCAACGGCCACGGCATCGGCGGCCAGCAGGCGTGGGGCGCGCTGTCGCAGCTCGACGCCGGCGGCTGGCATTCGCGCGCCTTCGCAGGCGAGCCGCTGCCCACGCTGGAGAACCTGGCGCGCTTCTGCCTGGCCAACGACCTGCTGCTGAACATCGAGATCAAGCCCACGCCCGGCACCGAACGCGAGACCGGCGAAGTGGTGGCACGCGAAGCCGCGCGCCTCTGGCAGGGCGCGGCCGTGCCGCCGCTGCTCACCTCGTTCCAGATCGACGCGCTGAAGGGCGCCCAGGCCGTGCAGCCCGAACTGCCGCGCGGCCTGCTGCTCGACACGCTGTGGAACGGCTGGCTCGACACCGCGCTGAGCCTGGGTTGCCAGGCCATCGTCTGCAACCACGCGCTGTGGGACGCCGCCACCGTGGCGCAGGTGCATGGCGCGGGCCTGCGCTCGCTGAGCTACACGGTGAACGACGACTGGGCCGCGCAGCGGCTCATCGACCTGGGCACCGACGGCATCATCACCGACCGCGTCGACCTGTTCAGTCCCGCGGGCTGAGGCTGCATTTCTTACCCGTTCTTACGTCATGGCGGCTTCTATGATGCGGCCATGAATCGGACCTCTCGCCTCGCGGGCCTGCGCCTCCCCGCCCTCCTGGCCGCGTTGACCGTGTGGGCCCTGCTGATGTGCGGCAGCGCCCTCGCGCAGCCCGACGCCAGCATGAACGCCGGCAACGGCAACCCCAACAACAGCGCCAACACCGCGGCCGCCGCCGCAGCCCCGCCACCCACCATTGCAGAGCTGCGCGCGCAGTTCGCGCGCATCGCGCCGACGGGCAAGGCCAACGCCAGTGTCGTGCCGGGCGCCGAAGACGACGACGCCCGCAAGCAGCTCGCGCAGATCAACGAAATCGGCGTGCAGGCCGACAAGTTCGTCGCCGCCCGCGCCAGCGAACTGGCCGACCTGAACGCACGGCTCGGCGAGCTCGGCAACCCGCCCGCCGCCGGCGCCACCGAAGACCCCAACATCACGCGCCAGCGCGCGCAGCTGACCAAGGAGCGCAATGCGCTCGACGCGGACATCCGCCTGGCCCGGCTGCTGGCGATCGACGTGCGCCAGCGCGGCACCGACGTGGTGTCGCAGCGGCGCCAGCAGTTCGAGGCCGAGCTCACCAGCCGCGCCGCCTCGCCGCTCGGCGGCGAGTTCTGGGACGACCTGCGCGAGGCCTGGCCCGACGACCTGGCCCGGTTGCAGGCGATCGGGTCGGCGCTCGGCGACGGTTTCGATCAGGCGCTGCAGCCCGAAAGCCGCACGCCGGTGATCGCTGCCTTCATCGGCGCGCTGCTGCTCGCGTGGCTCGGTGTGTGGGCCGCCGAGCGCGGGCTGACACGGCTGGCCACGCGCGTGCTGCCGGCCGGGCGGCTGCGCCGCTCGCTGCTGGTGATCGCCATCGTCGCCACGCACGTGCTGCTGGTCGCCGTGGCGGCGCACGGCGTCGTCGAAGTGCTCAAGGCCCACGCGATGTGGGACGCGCAGGCGCGCAAGGCACTGCAATCGGCGGCGCAGACGCTGACCTTCATGGCGTTCATCATCGGCCTGGGACGCGGGCTGCTGGCCACGGGGCGGCCGTCGTGGCGCCTGCCGGCCATTCCCGACCTCACGGCCCAGCGCCTGTCGGCGCTGCCGTGGCTGGTGGCGCTGGTGGCCGCGCTGGCATGGACGCCCGCCGAGATCAACGCGCTCATCGACGCCAGCTTTGCCGCCGTGGTCACCACGCACGTGGCGACGGCGCTGCTGCTCACCGCGCTGGTCGGCACCGTCGTGTACCGCCTGAAGGCGCTGCGCGCCGACGCGCCCGACGCCGGCCTGCCGGAACGGCCGATGTGGGTCGGGGTGCTGGTGGCGCTGATCGTGGTGCTGGTGATCGCGATCTGGGTGCTGGTGGCCTTCGGCTACGTGGCGCTGGCGAGCTTCCTGGCTTCGCAGCTCACCTGGAGCGGCATCGTCGCGGCGGCCTTCTACGTGCTGTTCAAGTTTGCCGACGACCTGTTCATGGCCGTGGTGTCCTCGCGCAGCGCTTCCGGCCAGCGGCTGCAGAAGAGCTTCGGCCTGGCGCCGCAGACGCTCGACCAGGCGGCCACGGTGCTCTCGGGCCTGAGCCGCGTGGCGCTGTTCTTCTACATGCTGGTGGCGCTGGCCGCGCCGCTGGGCACGGGCCCGGGCGAGGTGTTCCAGCGCGGCGGCAAGCTCGGCACCGGCGTGAAGGTGGGCGAGTTCCAGCTGGTGCCGGGCGCGATCCTCAGCGCCGTGGCCGTGGCGGTGATCGGCTTCATCGTGCTGCGGGTGTTCAAGCGCTGGCTCTCGCGCAGCTACCTGCCGAGCACGCAGTTCGAGCCCGGCATGCAAAGCTCGATCACCACGCTGCTGGGCTACGTGGGCGGCATCCTGGTGGTGGCGTTCTCACTGTCGGCACTGGGCATCGGCATCGAGCGCATCGCTTGGGTGGCGAGCGCGCTGTCGGTGGGCATCGGCTTCGGCCTGCAGGCCATCGTGCAGAACTTCATCTCGGGGCTCATCCTGCTGGCCGAGCAGCCGGTGAAGGTGGGCGACTGGGTGGTGCTGGGCACCACCGAGGGCGACGTGCGGCGCATCAACGTGCGCGCCACCGAAATCCAGCTGGGCGACCGCTCGACGCTGATCGTGCCGAACTCGGAGTTCATCACCAAGACCGTGCGCAACATGACGCTGGCCAACGCCGAGGGCCGCGTGCTGATCCGCCTGCCAATGCCGCTGACCACCGACGCGCAGCGCGTGCGCGACCTGATCCTCGAAGCCTGCCGCGCGCATGAAGGCGTGCTCGAAACGCCGGCCCCCTCGCTCACGCTCGAAGGCATCGAGAACGGGCTGCTGATCTTCCAGGCCATCGCCTACGTGCCGAGCCCCCGGCTGGCGGGCGGCGTGCGCAGCGACCTGCTGTTCACGATCCTCGATGCGCTCAAGCAGGCCGACCTGCCGCTGGCCACGCCGACGACGCTCGTGATGGCGGCCGCCGCGCCGGTGCTGCCCGCCGAGCCGTCGCCGGCGCCGGCCACACCGGCGTCTCCTTTGCCGAGCACCACCAGCACCTGAAGCACTCGCCGCGCTACTCGAGCGGCAGTGCCCCCGTGCACTTGATCTCGTTCAGGCACACGCTGGAGCGCACAGCCGACACGCCCGGCATGTGCATCAGCGTGTGCATCAAGAACTGCGACAACGCCTCCAGGTCGCGCGCGACCACCTTGAGCACGTAGTCGAAGTCGCCGGTCACCGAGTAGCACTCCAGGATCTGCCGCATGTCGGCGATCAGGTCCTGGAACTTGGGCAGCTCGTCGACGTGGCCGCGCGCCATCGTGACGTGGATGAAGGCGATCACGCCCAGCCCGATGTGGCGCGCATTCAGCCGCGCGGCGTAACCGCTGATCAGCCCCAGTTCTTCGAGCCGCCGGTGGCGCCGCAGGCACTGCGCGGGCGACAGCTGGGCCACCTCGGCCAGGTCCAGGTTGGACGCGCGGCCGTGCGCCTGGAGGTGCTCCAGAATCCGCCGGTCGGTGCGGTCGAGTTCGATGATCTGCAATTTCGTTTCCTAATATGCCTCAATGATGCAATTATGTTTCTTAAAGCGGGGAAAGCCCGAGGGGTTCATGCACCTTAATTGTGCAAAGTACGATCTAGACTTCGACGCGCCCGGACGGCGTTGCATCCATCCGGGCCGCTGAATGGCGCCCCAGGCTTTGCCGGCGGCTTCGAACGCACCCACACCCCCCTTCCCCTCCCGGAGACCCTTACGTGAAAAACGCTTTGCTTCGCACCCCCTTCAGCGCCGTGGCCCTGGCCCTCGGCGTGCTCGCCGCCGCACCGGCGCTGGCCGCCGACAAGTCGGTCGCCGTGACCGCCATCGTCGAGCACCCGGCGCTGGACGCCGTGCGCGACGGCGTGAAGGAAGAGCTGAAGGCCGCCGGCTACGAAGTGGGCAAGAACCTCAAGTTCAGCTACCAGAGCGCACAGGGCAACGTGGGCACCGCCGCCCAGATCGCCCGCAAGTACGTGGGCGATGCGCCCGACGTGATCGTCGCCATCGCCACGCCGTCGGCGCAGGCGACCGTGGCCGCCACCAAGACGATTCCCGTCGTGTACTCGGCCATCACCGACCCGGTGGCCGCCAAGCTGGTGAAGAACTGGGAGCCCTCGGGCACCAACGTGACGGGCGTGTCCGACCTGTCGCCGCTCGAAAAGCACATCGACCTGATCAAGAAGGTCGTGCCGAACGCCAAGCGCATCGGCGTGATTTACAGCCCCGGCGAAGCCAACTCGGTGGCCATCGTCACAGCGCTGAAGAAAGCCGCTGCCGACGCTGGCATGACCGTGGTCGAAGCCGCCGCCGCGCGCACGGTCGACGTGCCCACCGCCGCCCAGAGCCTGGTCGGCAAGGCCGACGTGATCTACACGCCCACCGACAACAACGTGGTCTCCGCCTTCGAGGGCATCGTGAAGGTGGCGCAGCAGGCCAAGCTGCCCGTGGTGGCCGCCGACACCGCCACCGTCGAGCGCGGCGCCGTGGCCGCACTGGGCCTGAACTACACCGACATCGGCCGCCAGACCGGCAAGATCGTGGTGCGCATCCTCAAGGGCGAGAAGCCCGGCGCCATCGCCTCGCAGACCAGCACCAACTTCGAGCTGGTGGTGAACCCCGGCGCGGCCAAGCTGCAGGGCGTGACCCTGTCGGACGCGCTGCTGAAGTCGGCGAAGGTCGTCAGCACCAAGTAAAAGCCGCCCCGGCGGGCCTTTTGCTCCCGGCGCAGGCCGGGCGCCGGGGCCCGCCGACTGCGCTCCCCGGAAGCCCCCATGTCCCTCATTGCTTCGCTGGGCGCCATCGAGATCGGTCTGATTTTCGGACTGGTCGCGCTGGGCGTCTTCATGTCGTTTCGCATCATCAACTTTCCCGACCTCACGGTGGACGGCAGCTTTCCGCTGGGCGCCGCCGTGGCCGCGACGCTCATCGTCGCGGGCTGGAACCCCGCCGCCGCCACGGCCGTCGCCTGCGTAGCCGGTGCCGCGGCGGGCTGGCTCACGGCCTGGCTCAACGTCAAGCTGAAGATCATGCAGCTGCTCGCGAGCATCCTGGTGATGATCGCGCTGTACTCCATCAACCTGCGCGTGATGGGCAAGCCCAACGTGGCGCTCATCACCGAACCCACGGTGTTCAGCATGGTCAGCTTCGGCGGCATGCCCGAGCAGTGGGCCAAGCCGCTGTTGCTGCTGTTGATCGTGATCGTTGCGAAGATCCTGGTCGACATGTTCTTCGCCTCCGAAGCCGGCCTGGCGATGCGCGCCACCGGCGGCAACGCGCGCATGGCGCGTGCGCAGGGCATCTCGACCGACTTCCACACGATGGCGGGCCTGGCGCTTTCCAACGCGCTGGTGGCGCTGGCCGGTGCGCTGTTTGCGCAGAGCCAGGGCACGGCCGACATCTCGATGGGCGTGGGCACGATCGTGATCGGCCTGGCCGCCGTGATCATCGGCGAGACCCTGCTGCCCGCGCGCAGCATGGTCATCACCACGCTGGCCTGCGTGCTGGGTGCGCTGCTGTATCGCTTCTTCATCGCGATGGCGCTCAACACCGACTTCATGGGCCTGCAGGCGCAAGACCTGAACCTGGTCACCGCCGTGCTCGTGGCCTTCGCGCTGCTGGTGCCCGCCTACAAGCGCAAGCTGGGCGGACTCTTCAAGGGGAAGAACTGATGCTGCGCGCGCAACAACTCGAAATCACCTTCAACCCCGGCACGCCGATCGAAAACCGCGTGCTGCGCGGCCTGAGCCTGGACATTCCGACCGGCCAGTTCGTCACCGTGATCGGCTCGAACGGCGCGGGCAAGTCGACCTTTCTGAACGCGATCAGCGGCGACCTGATGGTCGACAAGGGCCGCCTCGAAATCGACGGCAAGGACGTGACCCGCCTGAACGCCTGGCAGCGCTCGGGCATGGTGGCCCGCGTGTTCCAGGACCCGATGGCCGGCACCTGCGAGGCGCTGACCATCGAGGAAAACATGGCGCTGGCGTGGAAGCGCGGCGAGCGGCGGGGCTTCGGCTTCTCGCTCAATCGCAACCTGCGCGAACTGTTCCGCGAGAAGCTGTCGATCCTGAAGCTGGGCCTCGAAAACCGACTGGCCGACCGCATCGGCCTGCTCTCGGGCGGCCAGCGCCAGGCCGTGAGCCTGCTGATGGCGTCGCTGCGGCCCTCGCGCATCCTGCTGCTCGACGAGCACACGGCCGCGCTCGACCCGAAGACCGCGGCCTTCGTGCTGGAACTCACCGCCAAGATCGTCGAAGGCAGCCAGCTCACCGCGATGATGGTCACGCACAGCATGCGCCAGGCGCTGGACTACGGTTCGCGCACCGTGATGCTGCACGAAGGCCAGGTGATCCTCGACGTGGCCGGCGACCAGCGTTCGGGCCTCGATGTGCCTGATCTGCTGCGCATGTTCGAGCAGACGCGCGGCGAGAAGCTGGACGACGACAAGCTGCTGCTCGCCTGATGGACGCAGCGCCTTCTCTTCTCGTGCGCGACATGCGCGCGGACGATCTCGCGGCCGTGCTGGCGATCCAGCTCGCCTGCTACGGCGCGGGGTTCATGGAGGACGGCGTGCTCATCGCGCGGCGGCTGGCGGCCTCGCCGCACACCGGCTGGGTGGCCGAGCACGGCGGCGCCGTGCGGGCCTACCTGGCGGCCTACCCCTCGCAGCGCGGCAAGCTCACGCCGCTGCACGGCGACTTCGACGTCGCGCCCGACGCCGACGCGCTCTACCTGCACGACCTGGCGGTGCACCCCGAGGCCTCGGGGCTCGGCCTGGGGCCGCGCCTCGTGCGCCACGCTTGGGCCCACGCACTGCGCGCGGGCTGGCGGCATTCGACGCTGGTGTCGGTGCAAGCGTCGGTCGGGTTCTGGGAGCGCCAGGGGTATGCGGCCACGGCGCCGGCCGGCGAGGCGCAACAGGCCCGGCTGGCAACCTACCCCGGGCTGTCGGTCTACATGGCCCGCCGGCTCGATTGACGCCGGCTCAGCGGCCCCAGCCGCGCATCACGAACCACTGCACGGTGCCGCAGACCGCCGCCAGTGCGGCATAGGTGGTCATCGAACCGTCGCGGCCCGTGACGATCAGGCCGGCCAGCGAGGTCAGCAGGCCGGCCCCGAAGGTGATCGCCCATTGCATCCACCAGCGCGGAATGCCGGTGCGCGGGCCGCCGAGAAAGCGCCCCACGGCCACGAGCACCCAGGCGATGAAAGCCGCGGGTGCCGCAAAATTAAGCAGGTGATTGAAGAGGTCCAGCAGGTCCATGAGGGGCCGTGAGTGAGCGCGAAGGCCATGTGGCGGCGCATATGGCTGTCATAGGGAAAGCCATTTGCCCCTCGGCAAACCTCGCCCGGCTGCTGATTTTATAATCATGGAATGTCAGTCTGGGCTCTCGGCTTGAACCACACGACCGCGCCGCTCGATCTGCGCGGTCGTTTCGCGTTCGCGCTCGATCAGATCGCCCCGACGCTGCACAGTTTGCGCAGTTCTTTTGGCAGCAGCAGCCACCCGCAGGTCGAGGCCGCGATCATCTCAACCTGCAACCGCACCGAGATCTATTGCGCCTCCGAGCACATCGCGCTCGACCACACCTTCGGCTGGTTGGCCCAGAGCGGCGGCGTGGCCCCCGCCCTGCTGCGCTCGCACGCCTACACCCTGCACGACGACGAAGCCGCACGCCATGCCTTCCGCGTGGCCAGCGGGCTCGACTCCATGGTGCTTGGCGAGGCCCAGATCCTCGGCCAGATGAAGGACGCCGTGCGCGCGGCCGAAACCGCCGGCGCGCTCGGCAGCACGCTCAACCAGCTGTTCCAGCGCTCGTTCGCGGTCGCCAAAGAAGTGCGCACCGCCACCGAGATCGGCGCCCATTCCATCAGCATGGCCGCCGCCGCCGTGCGCCTGGCCGGCCAGCTGTTCGAAGACCTGCGCACCACGCGCGTGCTGTTCGTCGGCGCGGGCGAAATGATCGACCTCGCGGCCACGCACTTCGCGGCCAAGGAACCCAAGGCCATCGCCATCGCCAACCGCACGCTGGAGCGCGGCGAAAAGCTGGCGTCGCGCTTCGGCGGCGAAGCCATGCGGCTGGCCGACCTGCCGGCGCGGCTGGCCGAGTTCGACATCGTCATCAGCTGCACCGCGAGCACGCTGCCGATCATCGGCCTGGGCGCCGTGGAGCGCGCGCTCAAGGCACGCAAGCACCGCCCGATGTTCATGGTCGACCTGGCCGTGCCGCGCGACATCGAGCCCGAAGTGAAGGCCCTCGAAGACATCTACCTGTACACCGTGGACGACCTCGCCCAGGTCGTGCAGCAGGGCCAGGCCAACCGCCAGGCCGCCGTGGCGCAGGCCGAAGTCATCATCGACGCCGGCGTGCAGAGCTTCATGCACTGGCTGGGCCAGCGCGGCACCGTGCCGCTGATCCAGCAGCTCAACGCGCAGGCCGACGAATGGCGCGCCACCGAAATGGCCCGTGCGCGCAAGCTGCTTGCCAAGGGCGAATCGGTCGAGGCCGTGCTCGAAGCCATGTCGCGCGGGCTCACGCAGAAGATGATGCACGGCGCCATGGCCGAGCTGCACGCGGGCGATGCCGCTGCGCGCGAGCAGACGGCGCAGACGCTCTCGCGCCTGTTCCTGCGCAAAGAGCGTTAGCGACGACGCGCGTTGATGGCCCGCCCGCCGCGCGGGCTGTGCTTTTCATGCGCCCTGCCGCTGCACTGCGGCGTCCCCCTCCCCATTTTTCGAGTCCCTTCCGTCGTGAAATCCTTTCTGCGCCACCAACTCGAACGCTATGTCCAACGCCTGGGCGAGCTCGACTTCCTGCTCTCGCGCGAAGACATCATGAGCGACATGGCGCAGTACCGCACCATCTCGCGCGAGCACGCCGAGGTCACGCAGATCGCCGGCCGCTACGAGCGCTTCAAGCAGCGCGAGGCCGACATCGCGGGCGCAAAAGAAATGCTCGACGACCCCGACATGGCCGAGATGGCAGCGGAAGAAATCGCCGGTGCCGAGGCCGAGCTGGTGCAGCTCGAAGACGAGCTGCAGCGCCTGCTGCTGCCCAAGGACCCGGACGACGCGCGCAATGCCTTCATGGAAATCCGCGCCGGCACGGGCGGCGACGAATCGGCGCTGTTCGCCGGCGACCTGCTGCGCATGTACACGCGCTACTGCGAGCGCGTGGGCCTGCGCTGCGAGGTGGTGAGCGAGAGCGCGAGCGAGCTCGGCGGCTACAAGGAAGTAGTGATCCGCATCGTCGGCGACGAGGTCTTCGGCAAGCTGCGTTTCGAATCGGGCGGCCACCGCGTGCAGCGCGTGCCGGCCACCGAGACGCAGGGCCGCATCCACACCAGCGCCTGCACGGTCGCCGTGCTGGCCGAGCCCGACGAGACCGTGGCGGTGCAGATCAACCCGGCCGACCTGCGCATCGACACCTACCGCGCGAGCGGCGCCGGTGGCCAGCACATCAACAAGACCGACTCGGCCGTGCGCATCACGCACATCCCGACCGGCATCGTGGCCGAGTGCCAGGACGACCGCAGCCAGCACCGCAACAAGGCCAAGGCGCTGCAGGTGCTGTCGGCGCGCATCCAGGAAAAGGACCGCAGCGAACGCGCGGCCAAGGACGCCGCCATGCGTAAGGGCCTGATCGGCAGCGGCGACCGCTCGGACCGCATCCGCACCTACAACTTCCCGCAGGGCCGGCTCACCGATCACCGCATCAACCTCACGCTCTACAAGCTGCTCGCCATCATGGAAGGCGACCTGGGCGACGTGCTCGAGGCGCTGCGCGCCGCGCGCGAGGCCGAGCAGCTGGCCGAGCTGGAATCGAGCCTGCCCGCGTGATGACCGAATCCGCCGCACCGTCCACCGTGGCACAGGCCCTTGCCGCGGCCGCAGCCTTGGGCATCGACCGCCTCGATGCCCAGTTGCTGCTGCTGCACGCGCTGGGTCGCCCCGTGAACGACCGCGCCTGGCTGCTCGCGCATGACACCGACCCGTTTCCCGGCGAGGCATGGCCTGCGTTCGCGGCCCAGCTGTCGCGCCGCACGGCGGGCGAGCCGGTCGCCTACTTGCTGGGCGAGAAGGAATTCCACGGCCTGCAGCTGCAGGTCGACGCCCGCGTGCTGGTGCCGCGCCCCGACACCGAAACGCTGGTCGAGTGGGCCCTCGCCTGCCTTGATGGCCGCCTAGCCCCGCGTGTGCTCGACCTCGGCACGGGCAGCGGCGCGATTGCGCTGGCGCTGCAGCATGCGCGCCCCGATGCGCAGGTCGACGCGGTCGATGCCAGCGCCGACGCGCTCGCGGTGGCCCGGGCGAACGCACAGCGCCTGGGTCTGCCGGTGCGCTTCACCGAAGCGAGCTGGCTCGACGGCGCCGCCGACGGCTACGCGGTCATCGCCAGCAACCCGCCCTACATCGCCGATGGCGACCCACACCTGCCCGCGCTGCGCCACGAGCCGACCCGCGCGCTGGTGGCGGGCGCCGACGGCCTCGACGACATCCGCCAGATCGTGCGCGACGCGCCCGCCCACCTCGCCGACGGCGGCTGGCTGCTGCTGGAGCACGGCCACGACCAGGCCGCAGCGGTGCGCCAACTGCTGGCCGAACGCGGCTTCGCCGAAGTGCAAAGCCGCGACGACCTTGCCGGCATCGCCCGCTGCTCCGGCGGCATCTGGCGCACGGTGAAATAATCCCCCCAGCCCACTTTTCTTCAGGAGTCCCCATGTCCGACGCTCAACAACGCATCGACGACCTCGTCAAATCCAACGAACTCGTGCTCTTCATGAAGGGCAACGCCAGCTTCCCGATGTGCGGTTTCTCGGGCCGCGCCATCCAGATCCTCAAGGCCGTGGGGGTCGACACCAAGGCGCTCAAGACCGTCAACGTGCTCGAAGACGACGGCATCCGCCAGGGCATCAAGGAATACAGCAACTGGCCCACCATCCCCCAGCTCTACGTGAAGGGCGAGTTCGTGGGCGGCTCGGACATCATGATGGAGATGTACGAGTCGGGCGAGCTGCAGCAGGTGATCGGCGGCGGCGCGTCCGCCTGAGCCTTTCGCTTCTTGTTTGACGGGCGCCGCGCCCCGCGCGCGCCCGAACCCGGTGCCAGTCATGGCACCATGGCGGTCTACAACGTGCCGCCATGACTCTCACCCAAAGCCTGCTCATCATCGCGCTGCTGATCGCGATGAGCGCCTTCTTCTCCCTCGCCGAAATCTGCCTGGCCGCCTCGCGCCGCCTGCGTCTGCGCCAGATGGCCGACGAGGGCGACTCGCGCGCGGAAAAGGTGCTGCGCGTGCAGGAGCAGCCGGGCCACTATTTCACCGTGGTGCAGATCGGCCTGAACGCCGTGGCGATCCTCGGCGGCGTGGTCGGCGAAGGCTCGTTGAGCCCGTATTTCGCCCGCTTCTTCGAGAACTGGCTGAGCGTGGAGGTCGCGGCCAACATCGCCTTCCTGTGCTCGTTCGTGACCGTGATTGCGGTGTTCCTGGTGTTCGCCGACCTGTTCCCCAAGCGCCTGGGCATGAGCGCGCCCGAGCGGCTTGCCGTGCGCATCGTCGGGCCGATGCTGCTGCTGATCACCGCCTTCAAGCCGCTGGTGTGGTTCTTCACGCGCGCGACCGACCTGCTGTTCAAGGTGCTCGGCATGCCGATGGCGCGCGACGACAAGATCACCTCGGCCGACATCCTTGCCATGACCGAGGCCGGCGCGCAGGCCGGCGTGCTGGCGGCGCGCGAGCAGCAGGTGATTGCCAACGTGTTCGAGCTCGACACGCGCCTCGTCAGCAGCGTGATGACGGCGCGCGAAAGCATCGCCTGGTTTTTGCACGACGACCCCGAGTCGGTGCTGCGCGCGCGCATCGTGGCCGAACCGTTTTCGGCCTACCCGGTGTGCGACGGCGACATCGACCACGTGCTGGGCTACGTGGACGCCAAGGACATGTTCCAGCGCGTGCTCAGCGGCCAGCCGCTGGCCTTCGACCAGGGCCTGACGCTGCACAAGGCGCTGGTGATTCCCGACCGGCTCTCGCTCACCGAAGTGCTCGAACAGTTCCAGCAGGCGCGCGAAGACTTCGCGATCATCGTCAACGAATACAGCCTGGTGGTCGGCGTGATCACGCTCAACGACGTGATGAGCACGGTGATGGGCGACCTGGTGTCGACGTCGACGCCCGAAGAAGAACAGATCGTGAAGCGCGACGAGAACTCCTGGCTCATCGACGGCATCACGCCCATCCAGGACGTGCAGCGCGCACTGCACATCGACGAGCTGCCGCATGCCGAGGAATATGAAACGCTGGCGGGCTTCCTCATGGTGATGCTGCGCCGCGTGCCCAAGCGCACGGACAGCGTGACCTGGGGCGGCTACACCTTCGAGGTGATGGACGTCGACAGCTACCGCATCGACCAGGTGATGGTGACCCGAGGCTCGGCCACCGCCAAGGCCGTGGTCGCCGACTGAGCGAGGGCCTTCAGGCCGCCGAGCGGTCGCGCTCGCGTTCCTTGTCGACGTAGGCCCAGAGCCGCTGGTTCGCGAACACGGCGTTCGGATACGGCGCCCTGCCGCGGCTGCCGTTGTAGCGGCCCAGCGTCATGAACAGGTCGCCCTTCTCGCGGTCGAGGTAGTGGCGCAGGATCACGCAGCCGAAGCGCAGGTTGGTCTGCATGTGGAACAGCTTGGCGGAGTCGCTGTCGCCGATCACGCGGGTCCAGAACGGCATCACCTGCATGTAGCCGCGCGCGCCCGCACTCGACACCGCGAACTTGCGGAAGTTGCTCTCGACCTGGATCAGGCCCAGCACCAGGCTCACGTCGAGCCCCGAGCGCTTGGCCTCGTACCAGACAGTCTGCAGGAACTCGATGCGCGTCGATGGGTCGGCCACCTTCTTGCGCAGGCGCTCGCTCATTTCGCCGAGCCATCGCAGATACGCAAGGCGGGCCTCGGTGTCGGCAAACTGCGGCACCGGCGGCGCCTTGTTGTGGACGGCCGAACTCAGCGCGGTGCGCACCGAGTCGATCAGCGGCTCTTCGATCTGCGCGCCGGCCCAGGCCGTTTGCGGCAGCGAGAGCGCAGTCAGGGCGCCGGCGGCGGCACTGCCCAGCAGGCAGCTGCGTCGCGACAGGCCGCCCGCCACGCTCATGCCGCGAGCTTGCCGGCGATGAAGTCGGCGATGCCGGCGGCGGGCACCTTGGTGGCCGCGGTGTCGCGCCGGCCCTGGTACTCGAGCTGGCCTTCCTTGAGGCCGCGGTCGGAGATGACGACGCGGTGCGGCACGCCGATCAGTTCCCAATCAGCGAACATCGCGCCGGGGCGCTCGCCGCGGTCGTCGAGCAGCACGTCGACGCCCTTGGCCAGCAGCTCGTCGTAGAGCGCTTCGGCCGCGACCTTGACCTCGGGGCTGCGGTCCATGCCGATCGGGCAGACCACCACGGTGAACGGCGCCAGCGCGTCGGGCCAGATGATGCCGCGCTCGTCGTGGTTCTGTTCGATGGCAGCGGCCGGCAGGCGCGTGATGCCGATGCCGTAGCAGCCCATCTCGAGGAACTGCGGCTTGCCGCCTTCGTCGAGGTAGGTGGCGTTCATGTCCTTGCTGTACTTGGTGCCGAGCACGAAGACGTGGCCCACTTCGATGCCGCGCTCGATGGCCAGCACGCCCTTGCCGTCGGGCGAGGCGTCGCCGGCGACCACGTTGCGCAGGTCGGCCACCAGGTCGGGCTCGGGCAGGTCGCGGCCCCAGTTGACGCCGGTCATGTGGAAGTCGACCTCGTTGGCGCCGGTGATCCAGTCGGCCAGCACGGCGGCTTCGCGGTCGGCCACGAGCTTGACGGGCTTCTTGAGGTTCAGCGGGCCGAGGTAGCCCGGCTTGCAGCCGAAGTGCTCGTCGATCTCGGCGGTGGTGGCAAAGCGGAAGCCCTTGTCGAGGCCCGGCAGCTTGCTGACCTTGATCTCGTTCATGTCGTGGTCGCCGCGCAGCAGCAGCAGCCAGACCTGTGCGCCCTTGATGTTGCCGGCCGCGTCGAGGACGTCGGTGGCGAGCACCAGCGACTTGACGGTGGTGGCCAGCGGCACGCCGAGCAGCTCGGCCACGTCGGCGCAGGTCGCCTTGCCGGGCGTGGGCGTCTTCTCGAGCGCGTTGGCAGCGGCAGGACGCGGGCCGGCCGGGGCCAGTGCCTCGGCCTTTTCCATGTTGGCGGCGTAGGTGCTGTCAGGGCAGTAGACGATGGCGTCTTCGCCCGTGGCGGCGATCACCTGGAACTCTTCGCTCAGGTCGCCGCCGATGGCGCCGCTGTCGGCCGCGACGGCACGGTAGCGCAGACCGAAGCGGTCGAAGATGTTGCGGTAAGCCTGCGCCATGATCTGGTAGCTGGCCTTGGCCGCGTCGAGGTCGCGGTCGAAGCTGTAGGCGTCCTTCATGATGAACTCGCGTCCACGCATCAGGCCGAAGCGCGGACGGCGCTCGTCACGGAACTTGGTCTGGATCTGGTAGAAATTCTTCGGCAGCTGCTTGTAGCTGCGGATTTCCTGGCGCGCGATGTCGGTCACCACCTCTTCGCTGGTCGGCTGGATCACGAAGTCGCGGTCGTGGCGGTCCTTGATGCGCAGCAGCTCGGGGCCCATCTTGTCGAAGCGGCCGGTCTCTTGCCAGAACTCGGCCGGCTGCACCACGGGCATCGCGAGTT
The DNA here is from genome assembly GCF_033802765.1 of Variovorax sp. EBFNA2. Lineage (NCBI taxonomy): Bacteria > Pseudomonadati > Pseudomonadota > Betaproteobacteria > Burkholderiales > Comamonadaceae > Variovorax > Variovorax sp. EBFNA2. The sequence goes on along the minus strand of NZ_CP138496.1, from coordinate 1,447,709 downwards.
CGACGGCGCCGGCGCGGTTCATTTCCTCGCGCACGATGGCCTCGACCTTGCGGATCACGCGCAGGCCCATGGGCATGTACGTGTAGATGCCCGTGCCGAGCTTCTTGATCATGCCGGCGCGCATCATGAGCCGATGGCTCGCGACCTCCGCGTCAGCGGGCGCTTCCTTCAGGGTGGAGACAAAAAATCGGGAAGCTTTCATCGGGATCGCGCAGGTGGGTTCGAAGTGAGGAGGGAGACAGGCACCCCGGATAGACCCTGAGAGCCCGGAACCGGTCGCTTGCCGAGGGCAACCCGGCATGCATAATCGACTCAGTTCAAAAATTGGGGTTTGATTATGCTCGACCGGGACGGCTTCAGGCCCAACGTCGGCATCATCCTGCTCAACCAGAGAAACCAGGTTTTCTGGGGCAAGCGCATACGCACGCATTCCTGGCAGTTTCCGCAAGGCGGCATCGACCGTGGCGAAAGTCCCGAGCAAGCCATGTTCCGGGAACTGCACGAGGAAGTCGGGCTCCATCCGGAGCATGTGCGCATCGTGGCCCGTACCCGCGACTGGTTGCGCTACGAGGTGCCGGATCGGTTCATCCGCCGTGACGCACGGGGCCACTACAAAGGCCAGAAGCAGATCTGGTATCTGCTGCAACTTGTCGGCCACGACTGGGATCTCAACCTGCGTGCCACCGACCATCCCGAATTCGACGCTTGGCGCTGGCATGACTACTGGGTCCCGCTCGACGTGGTCGTCGAGTTCAAGCGCGGCGTCTACGAGATGGCGCTTACCGAGCTTGCTCGCTACCTGCCCCGGCAGGATTTCCGCAACCGCTTCCTGCGCAGCAACGTGCGCGCCCGAGAATTCGAGCGCCACACGCTGGACCATGGAGCACCTGCGGGCCTCGACCTGCCGCCCGGCGGCAGCTTCGATCCGCATCCCGACATTCCTTCTGCGAGCGATGAACCTCCTCCCAAGAACAGCGCGCCTTCTTCTTTCCCGACGCCACGCTGAGCGTGCGCTCGTCATCGCCTGCGTCAGCCTGCTGGCTGCCTGCGCCTCCCGCGGCTACGACACCGACAACCCCGACTGGGCCCAAGCCGGCATGCCACCTGCGCCGAAGAGCACCGAGCAGGACAAGGAGTGGGAAGAAACCGCAGTGCCGCCGCCGCCCGCCTTCAGCGAAGCGCGTCTGCTGCCGATCGCGATGCCGCCCTACATGACGCTGAAGTTCGGTGTCGACCCGAACACGATCGCCATCACGAAGGACGGCATCGTGCGTTACGTGGTGGTGGCACAGAACCGGGCCGGCGGTGCCGTCAATGCGTTCTATGAAGGCGTGCGCTGCTCGACGGCCGAGATGAAGAGCTATGCCCGCTACAACAACGGCGCCTGGCAGGAAACGAAGTCGCCGGAGTGGAAGCGCGTGAAGGACATGAACTCCAGCTACGTGCCGGCGCTGGCGTCCCAAGGCCTGTGCCGGGGCAACGCGCCGCGCAGCTCGGTCAACGAGATGGTGCAGAACATCCGCAATCCGCTGCGCGAAATGCCGTGAACTGGCGGCGGGGCATCGCGCCCCGCCTTGGCGATCAACCCGGCATCAACACCATGTTGTCGCGGTGCACCATCTCCGGCTCGGCCGCGTAACCCAGCAGTCGCTCGAATTCCGCTGACGGCTTGCGGCACAGCAGCCGGGCCTCCACGCTCGAATAGTTGGCCAGCCCGCGGGCCAGCTCGACGCCGTCGACATCGCGCACTGCGATCACGTCGCCGCGCGAGAACTCGCCCGACACGCTCGTCATGCCGATCGGCAGTAGGCTCTTGCCTTCGCCACGCACCTTCGCGGCCGCGCCGGCGTCGACGATGACAGCACCGCGCAGCTGCAGGTGATCGGCCATCCAGCGTTTGCGCGCCTGATGCTTGGCGGTCTGCGCTACCAGCAGCGTGCCGATGGACTCGCCGCGCGTGAGCCGCAGCAGCGCGTCGGCTTCGCGACCCCAGGCGATGACGGTAGAGGCGCCAGAGCCCGCCGCACGCTTGGCTGCAAGGATCTTGGTGATCATGCCGCCCCGCCCGATGCTCGAGCCGGCACCGCCGGCCATGGCTTCGAGTGCCGGGTCGCCTGCGGCGGCTTCGTGCACGAACTTGGCGTCGGGGTCCTTGCGCGGGTCGGCCGTGTACAGGCCCTTCTGATCGGTCAGGATGATCAAGGCATCGGCCTCGACCAGGTTGGCGACCAGGGCACCGAGCGTGTCGTTGTCACCGAACTTGATCTCATCGTTGACCACCGTGTCGTTCTCGTTGATCACCGGCACCACGCCCAGGCGCAGCAGCGTGACAAGGGTCGAACGCGCGTTGAGGTAGCGCTCGCGGTCCGCGAGGTCGGCGTGCGTCAGCAGCACCTGCGCGCTGCCGATCTGGTTCTCGCGCAGCTTGGTCTCGTACATCTGGGCCAGGCCCATCTGTCCGACGGCCGCAGCGGCCTGCAACTCGTGGATCGCGTGCGGCCGGGTTTTCCAGCCGAGGCGCTTCATGCCTTCGGCAATCGCGCCGCTCGACACCATGACAACCTCGCGCCCGTCGCGCACCAGCTCGGCCAGTTGCCGGCACCACTCGCCGATGGCGCCTTCATCGAGGCCGCGCCCCTCGTTGGTCACGAGGCTGGAGCCCACCTTGACGACGATACGGCGGGCATCCCGCAAGGCAGTGGAACCGGAATTCGAGGTCATGAAGGAAGAAGGCGTGTTTCAGGGATGCAGCCTGCGCTGCTTGCTATCCATTTTGCAGCACCGAAGGCGCCGCGACGCCCTCAGTTTCCTTCGGGCGGCAGCGGAACGAAGCGCGGATCGACCACGACGGTTTCGTGCTCGGCCACCTGCTGCGCCTTGACCTGCTGGTACACGGCTTTGATCAGATGCTCGCAACCCTCGCGCGTGAGCGCCGAGATCTCGAAGACCGGGCCCTTGAAGCGCAGGCGCTTGACGAAGTCCTTGACCAGTGCCGCGCGTTCGTCGCCAGGCACCATGTCAAGCTTGTTCAGCACCAGCCAGCGCGGCTTTTCGTAGAGCGCGGCATCGTACTTCTTCAGTTCGCCCACGATGGCCTTGGCCTGGGCGACCGGGTCAACGGCATCGTCGAACGGTGCCATATCGACCACGTGCAGCAGCAGGCGCGTGCGCTGCAAGTGCCGCAGAAACAGGTGACCGAGGCCAGCGCCTTCGGACGCGCCTTCGATCAGACCGGGCAGGTCGGCGACCACGAAGCTTTGCTCCGGGCCGACGCGCACCACACCCAGGTTGGGGTGCAGCGTGGTGAAGGGGTAGTCCGCGATACGGGGGCGGGCATTCGAGATGGCGCTGATCAGGGTCGACTTGCCCGCATTGGGCATGCCCAGCAGGCCCACATCGGCCAGCACCTTGAGCTCGAGCTTGAGGCTCTTCTTCTCACCGGGCCAGCCGGGCGTCTTCTGACGCGGCGCACGGTTGATCGCGCTCTTGAAGCGCATGTTGCCGAAACCGCCGTCACCGCCCTTGGCGATCGTGACGACCTCGCCTTCGGTCAGCATCTCGTACAAGACCTCGCCGGTTTCGGCGTCGGTGATGATCGTGCCGACCGGCATCCTGAGGACGATGTCATCGCCCGCGGCGCCGAACATGTCGGAGCCCATGCCGTGCTCGCCGCGCTTGGCTTCGTGCCGGCGCGAGTAGCGGAAATCGACCAGGGTATTGAGGTTCGAGTCGGCCACCGCGAACACGTGGCCGCCACGGCCGCCGTCGCCGCCATTGGGGCCGCCGAACTCTTTGTACTTCTCATGTCGGAACGACACGCAGCCGTTGCCGCCATCGCCCGCGGCGATGTCGATGAAGGCTTCGTCGACGAACTTCATGGGATGTCCAGTTTACAAATGAAGAAGCCCCGGCAATGCGGGGCCTCGGAAAGATCGAAGTGACTGGCGGGGCTTAGGCCGCGGGCGTCACGTTGACCATGTGCTTGTTCAGCGCACCCTTGTGACCGAACGACACGTGGCCGTCGACCAGGGCGAAGAGCGTGTGGTCCTTGCCCACGCCGACGTTGACGCCGGGGTGGAACTGGGTGCCGCGCTGGCGCACGATGATCGAGCCTGCGCTGATCAGTTCGCCGCCGAAGGCCTTCACGCCGAGCATCTTGGGCTTGGAATCGCGCCCGTTTCGCGTTGAGCCGCCGCCTTTTTTCTGTGCCATGGAATGTGCTCCTTAGCCGGCGATCGCGCCGATTTGCAGTTCGGTGAACTGCTGGCGATGGCCTTGACGTTTTTGATAGTGCTTGCGACGGCGCATCTTGAAGATGCCGACCTTGTCGTGCTTGCCGTGCGACAGTACCGTGACTGTCACCGTTGCGCCGGACACCAGGGGCGTGCCAACCTTGATTTCAGCGCCGTTTCCGACAGCCAGAACCTGGTCGATCACGATTTCCTGGCCTACGTCCGCAGCAATCTGTTCTACTTTAATTTTTTCGCCGGAAGCAACGCGATATTGCTTGCCGCCGGTTTTTATGACCGCGTACATGTAAACCTCTTAGAAATGAGTCCCCGCAGCGAATTCCGCAGAGCCCAAGATTATAGCGCGCTTTGCGACCGCTCACCACCCCGACTCTGAGACACGCCCGGGATTCGTGCACGGCTCCCTATAATTCCGGCGTTCCGGCCCCCAGGGCCGCCCTCATCTTCGCAGCGCCCCGCGCCTTCGCTTTGCCAGTTCCCGCCGCCGACACCTCCCCCACCGCCACCGTGCTGGACCTGATTGCCGGCGACATGGTCGAAGTCGACCGTGTGATCGCCCTGCGACTGAACACCGGCGTTCCGCTGGTCAGCCAGGTTTCGCAATACATCATCTCGGCCGGCGGCAAGCGACTGCGGCCGGCGCTCTTGCTGCTCATGGCGGGCGCACTCGGCTACACCGGCGACCAACGCTTCAATCTGGCGGCCGTGGTGGAGTTCATCCACACCGCCACCCTGCTGCACGACGACGTGGTCGACGAGTCGACTCTGCGACGCGGCCGCGCAACTGCCAACGAATCCTTCGGCAACCCCGCCAGCGTGCTGGTGGGCGACTTCCTGTACTCGCGCGCCTTCCAGATGATGTTGGATGCAAACAACATGCGCATCATGCAGATCCTGGCCGAAGCGACCAACGTGATCGCGGAAGGCGAAGTGCTGCAGCTGATGAACATGCACGACGCCTCGCTGGACGAAGCGGCCTACCTGCGCGTCATTCGCTCCAAGACCGCCAAGCTCTTCGAGGCGAGCACCCGGTTGGCAGCCGTGCTGGCCGGCACCACGCCCGAAGTCGAAGAAGCCTGCGCCACCTATGGACAAGCGCTGGGCACCGCCTTCCAGGTGATCGACGACGTACTCGACTACGCAGGCGACGCCCAGGAAACCGGGAAGAACGTCGGCGACGACTTGCGCGAAGGCAAGACGACCTTGCCGCTGATCTTCGCCATGCAACGCGGCACGCCCGAACAGAGCGCACTTGTGCGCGCTGCCATCGAGGCCGGCGACACCGCCCAGCTAGGGAAAATCGTCGAGATCGTTCGCGAAACCGGCGCGCTGGAAGCCTCGCGCGCAGCCGCAGCCGCAGAGGCCGAACGCGCAATTCATGCATTGCGCAACCTTCCATCGAATTTGCACGCTTCAGGTTTGCTACAATTAGCGGCTCAGTTGCTTGAGCGACGTGCCTGAAACACCTCCACAGAGTTGGCATCTAGGACGAGTTTTTTTCTTGCAACCAATCGGGGTGTAGCTTAGCCTGGTAGAGCGCTACGTTCGGGACGTAGAGGCCGGAGGTTCGAATCCTCTCACCCCGACCAGTTTTTCTCGACTGGTCCAGTTTTGTCAGCGCGTGTTGCTGTGTAACGATTTACAGCACAGGCGTGTTCAGCGATGATCGTGAAGCACTTTTTCACATCTTTTGCATTCGCTGAATGGCCGCTGCCGAAATTCCCGTTAAAGAAACTACGCAGATCGCCCTTCCCGGCTTGGCGCGCGCTTTGGTGTCCGCCGGCAAGCTTGCAGCGAAATCAGCCGAAGAGATCTATCAGAAGTCGCTGAGCGGCCGCACCAGCTTCATCGCCGAACTGACCGGCACCGGCGCCGTCTCTGCTGCAGACCTCGCCCACACCCTGTCGAGCGCCTTCGGCGCGCCACTGCTCGACCTCGATGCCATCGATCACCAGCGCCTGCCCAAGGACCTGCTCGATCCGAAGCTCTGCCACGCCTACCGCATCGTCGTTCTCAGCAAGCGCAACAACCGCCTGATCGTCGCCACGGCCGACCCGTCGGACCAGCAGGCCGCGGAGAAGATCAAGTTCGCCTCGCAGATGGGCGTCGACTGGGTCATCGCGGAGTACGACAAGCTCTCGCGCATGATCGAAGCCGCCGCAGCCAGTGCGGCTGAAACGATCAACAGCATCGTCGGCACCGAGTTCGAGTTCGACGATGTCACGGCCGACACGTCGGGCGACGCCAACGAGCAGGCCATCGCCGAAGTCGAAGACGCCCCCGTGGTGCGCTTCCTGCACAAGATGCTGCTCGACGCAGTGAGCATGCGGGCTTCGGACATTCACTTCGAGCCCTACGAACACCACTATCGGGTGCGCTTCCGGGTCGATGGCGAGTTGCGCGAAATCGCCTCCCCGCCCACGGTCATCAAGGACAAGCTCGCCTCGCGCATCAAGGTCATTTCCCGGCTCGACATCTCGGAAAAACGCGTGCCGCAAGACGGCCGCATGAAGCTCAAGATCGGCCCCGACCGCGTGATCGACTTCCGCGTGAGCACGCTGCCCACGCTGTTCGGCGAGAAGATCGTCGTGCGTATCCTGGACCCGAGCAGCGCGCGCATGGGCATCGACGCCCTGGGCTACGACGCCGACGAGAAAGAACGGCTCCTCCACGCCATCGGCCGCCCGTACGGCATGGTGCTGGTGACCGGCCCCACGGGCTCGGGCAAGACCGTGTCGCTGTACACCTGCCTGAACCTGCTCAACCAGCCGGGCGTCAACATCGCGACGGCGGAAGATCCGTCGGAAATCAACCTGCCCGGCGTCAACCAGGTCAACGTCAACGAGAAGGCCGGCCTCACCTTCGCTGCGGCGCTGCGCGCCTTCCTGCGGCAGGATCCCGACATCATCATGGTCGGCGAAATCCGCGACCTCGAAACCGCCGACATCTCGATCAAGGCCGCGCAAACCGGCCACTTGGTGCTCTCGACGCTGCACACCAACGACGCGCCGACCACGCTGACGCGCATGCGCAACATGGGCATCGCGCCCTTCAACATTGCGTCGAGCGTGATCCTGATCACTGCCCAACGCCTTGCGCGCCGGCTGTGCATGCTGTGTCGCGTGCCGATCGACATCCCGCGCGAAGCCCTGCTTGAAGCCGGCTTCAACGAGGCAGACATCAACGGCACCTGGAAGCCGTACCGCCCGGTCGGCTGCGCCGCCTGCAGCGGCGGCTACAAGGGCCGGGTCGGCATCTACCAGGTGATGCCGATTACGGAAGCCATCCAGGAAATCATCCTGCGCGACGGCAGTGCGCTGGACATCGCGAACCAATCCGAAGCCGAAGGCGTGCGCTCGCTGCGCCAGTCCGGACTTCGCAAAGTCATGCAGGGCCTCACTTCGCTCGAAGAAGTCGTGGCCTGCACCAACCTATAACAAACACACTGAACCGGAGATCGAATGGCAACAGTGGCATCCTCCCGCTCCCAGGTCACGCACAAGGAATTCGTCTTCGAATGGGAAGGCAAGGACCGCAACGGCAAGCTGGTGCGCGGCGAGCTTCGCGCCGCCGGGGAGAACCAGGTCCAGGCGGCGCTGCGCCGTCAGGGCGTGCTGGCGTCCAAGATCAAGAAGCGCCGCATGCGTTCGGGCAAGTCGATCAAGCCCAAGGACATTGCGATCTTCACGCGCCAGCTCGCGACCATGATGAAAGCCGGCGTGCCGCTGCTGCAGTCCTTCGACATCGTCGGCCGCGGCAACGCGAACCCGAGCGTCGCCAAGCTGCTGAACGACATCCGCAGCGATGTCGAGACCGGCACCTCGCTGTCGGCGGCATTCCGCAAGTTTCCGAAGTACTTCGACAACCTGTATTGCAACCTGGTGGAAGCCGGTGAGGCGGCCGGTATTCTGGAAGAACTGCTCGACCGCCTGGCCACCTACATGGAGAAGACCGAGGCGATCAAGTCGAAGATCAAGTCGGCGCTGATGTATCCGACCTCGGTGGTCGTTGTGGCCTTCATCGTGGTGGCGATCATCATGATCTTCGTGATTCCCGCATTCAAGGAAGTGTTCACCTCGTTCGGTGCTGACCTGCCCGCGCCGACGCTGATCGTGATGGCGATCAGCGAGTTCTTCGTTTCCTACTGGTGGTTGATCTTCGGCGTGCTCGGTGGCGGCATCTACTTCTTTTTGCAAGCCTGGAAGCGCAACGAGCGTGTTCAGAAGGTCATGGACCGCCTGCTGCTGCGCCTTCCCATCTTCGGTACGCTGATCGAAAAATCCTGCGTGGCCCGCTGGACCCGCACGCTCGCCACCATGTTCGCAGCCGGCGTTCCGCTGGTCGAGGCGCTCGATTCCGTGGGCGGCGCATCGGGCAACTCGGTGTACGGAGACGCCACCGCCAAGATCCAGCAGGAAGTCTCGACCGGCACCAGCCTGACCACGGCCATGACCAACGTCAACCTGTTCCCCTCGATGGTGATCCAGATGACCGCCATCGGCGAAGAATCAGGCTCGATCGATCACATGCTGGGCAAGGCCGCGGACTTCTACGAGTCCGAAGTCGACGACATGGTCGCCGGCCTTTCCAGCCTGATGGAGCCCATCATCATCGTGTTCCTCGGCGTCATCATCGGTGGCATCGTGGTGTCGATGTACCTGCCCATCTTCAAGCTCGGCCAGGTCGTCTGATGCTGGTGTCGCAGGGGTTCGACACCGCGCTCGCCGGTGTGTTGGGGCTATTGGTCGGCAGCTTCCTGAACGTGGTGATCTACCGCACGCCGGTCATGATGTACCGGGGCTGGCTGAGCGATGCGGTCGCCAATCTCATGTCGTCGAAGGACATGCCTTCGCTGTGGTCGCTGGTCTTCGGCCCGAAGTCGGCGCCGCCTGCGGGCCTCGAAGCGGCGGCCGACAAAGCGGCCGAAGCCCTCGAGAAGCTGCCACCCTTCGACCTTTCGCGCCCTGCTTCGCGCTGCGGTGCCTGCGGCCACCGGATCCGCTGGTACCAGAACATCCCCGTGCTGAGCTACCTTCTGCTGCGCGGTCGATGCGCCAGCTGCAAGACCTCGATCAGCCCGCGCTATCCCCTCGTCGAACTGATCACCGGCGCGCTGTTCGCCCTGTGCGCGCATCGCTTCGGCATCACCCCGGCAGGCGCGCTCTGGGCGGCCTTCGGCGCTGTGCTGATCTGCCAGTTCCTCATCGACTTCGACACGCAGTTCCTGCCCGATTCACTGAACTACCCCCTGCTCTGGCTGGGCCTGATCGGTGCTGCCATGGGCTGGACCGGCATCGCCCTGAACGCCGCAGTCTGGGGCGCCGTGTTCGGCTACCTGAGCCTGTGGCTTGTGTACCATGCCTACCGCCTGGCCACAGGCAAGGAAGGCATGGGACATGGGGACTTCAAACTGCTCGCCGCACTGGGCGCCTGGCTCGGCGCCGACTACCTCATCGCGATCATCCTCGTGTCGTCGGTGGTGGGCGCCGTGATTGGCCTCGCGCTGCGCTTTGCCGGCAAGCTGGCCCACAAGGACATCCCCATCGCCTTCGGACCGTTCCTGGCCGGTGCCGGCCTGATCTGCCTCGTGGCCGGTCCCGCGGTCGTGAAGCAATGGATTCCTTTCGCCTTCCCCTTCGGCGCCCTGGCCCTCTAGGAACAGCAGCGGCATGGCAGTGAAGCGCATCGGCCTGACCGGCGGCATCGGCAGCGGCAAGAGCACGGTCGCATCGCTGCTGGTGGCCGAAGGGGCGGTGCTCGTCGACACCGATGCCATTGCGCGCAGCATCGCGCAGGCCGGCGGTATCGCGATGCCCGCCCTCGAATCTGCGTTCGGCCCTTCAGTCATTGCTCCCGACGGCAGCCTCGATCGGGTGGCCATGCGCCAGCTGGTGTTCACCGATGCGGGCGCCAAGGCCCGCCTCGAAGCCATCCTGCATCCGCTGATCGGCACCGAGACCCAGCGCCAGGCCGCCGCGGCCGGCGACGATGCCGTTGTCGTGTTCGATGTGCCCCTGCTGGTTGAATCGGGCCGCTGGCGCGCCCTCGTGGACCGCGTGCTGGTGGTCGATGCCCGGGAAGAAACGCAGTTGCAGCGCGTCATGACCCGTTCAGGCTGGGCCCCCGAAGCCGTGCGCGCCGTGATCGCCCAACAAGCCCCGCGCAAGGCACGCCGGGCGGCCGCCGACGCCGTGATTTACAACGAGTCGCTGACGCTCGGGGAACTGGGCACCGAGGTGCGGGGTCTCTGGAAGCTGTGGGCCGCGGCCACCACGCGATAATCGACGACCAGCCGCCCCGGCGGCTCTATAACGATTACGACAAAAAGGCGCTCGCCACTGCAGTGCCCTCCCCGAGATGCTTTTCAACTCGTATCCCTTCATTTTTGTCTATTTCCCGCTGGTCCTGATCGGGTTCTTCCTGATCGGCAAACGCAACACCCGCGCTGCCGCCGGCTTCCTCGGACTGGCCTCGCTGTTCTTTTACGGCTGGTGGAGCGTGCAGGCCCTGCCGCTGCTGCTCGGCTCGATCTGCGTCAACTACTGGTTCGGCCTGCAGCTGACACCCGCGCCGGGCCGCAACGACCGCAAGCGCAAGACGCTGCTGATCGCTGCGCTGGTGATCAACCTGGGCGTGCTGGCCGTCTTCAAGTACGCCAACTTCTTCCTGGAAAACGTCGACGCGGGGCTGGTCGCGGCAGGTATGACGCCCATCGATCTGGTGCACATCGTGCTGCCGATCGGCATCTCGTTCTACACCTTCACGCAGATCGCCTTCCTGGTCGACTGCTGGCAGGGCAAGGTGCATGAGCGCAGCTTCATCCACTACATGCTGTTCGTCACCTACTTCCCGCACCTGATCGCGGGTCCGGTGTTGCACCACGCGCAGATGATGCCGCAGTTCAACAGCCCGGCGACCTACAGGTTCAATGCCAGCAACGTGGCGCTCGGGCTGGGCATCTTCGTTTTCGGCCTGGCCAAGAAGATGCTGATCGCCGACCCGCTCGGGCAGTACGCCGACATGATGTTCAAGGGCGTGCACGAGGGCGTGCTGCCCTCCCTGTACACCGCGTGGTTCGGTGTGCTGGCCTACACGCTGCAGATCTATTTCGACTTCTCGGGCTACTCCGACATGGCGGTCGGCCTGTCGCTGTGCCTGGGCGTGCAGCTGCCGCTCAATTTCCGCTCGCCCTACAAGTCGACCAACATGATCGAGTTCTGGCGCCGCTGGCACATCTCGCTGTCGACCTTCCTGCGCGACTACCTCTACGTGCCGCTCGGCGGCAACCGCAAGGGCCCGGCACGCCGCTACCTCAACCTCTTCCTGACGATGCTGCTTGGCGGCCTGTGGCACGGTGCCGCATGGACCTTCGTGATCTGGGGCGCGCTGCATGGCGCCTACCTGATGGTCAATCACTTCTGGAACGCCAAGGTGCGCCGCGGCAACACCAAGACCACCTGGTACGGCCGCGTGATCGGCTGGTTCATCACCTTCCTGTGCGTGATGATCGCCTGGGTCGTGTTCCGCGCCGACAGCATGACGGCCGCCATCGAGATCTACAAGGGCATGCTCGGCCTGCACGGCGCCCCCGTGTCGGCCTTCGGCGAGTTCCGCGTTCCGTTCCGCAAGCCCGAATTCTTCCAGACCATCCTCGTGGGCCTCGTGATCTGCCTGGCGCTGCCGCCGACGATCACCCTCGACCGCTGGATTCCGAACGTCGCCGGCCTGGCCGGACGACCCCGCCTGCAACGCCTGGCCACATGGATCACCGGACTGGGCTGCGTCTATCTTTTCGGTCTGTGCGTGTCGAAGTTCGGCAGCTACAGCCCGTTCCTCTATTTCCAGTTCTGACATGGAAGACACGAAATCGGCCAAGGTCTGGCTCCGCATCTTCGCCGCCGGCTACCTGGTGTGCTGCGCCCTGCTGGTCGTCAGCCTCTTCACGCCCATTCCGTACGGCGACCTGACCCGCATCGGTCGCATCTCGGAGCAAGAGTTCGGCTGGCACGTACCGCCTCCGCCGATCCCCGATGCCAACGTCAAGACCTGGCCAATCCAGGAATCCGACATCCTGGTGATCGGCGACAGCTTCTCGGTGCGCTACGCCTGGCAATCGGTGCTCGTGGGCGCCGGCTACAAGCTCACCACCACGCACTGGGACAACACCGGCCCGCTGTGCGAGGACTTCGCGAGCTGGCTCCAAAAGTCCGGCTTCAAGGGCAAGGTCGTCATCGTCGAAAGCATCGAGCGCCTGCTCGAAGACCGCATCGAGAAGTCCGCGGCCTGCAAGACGATGAAGCACGCCTTCAAGCCGACCCCGCCGCCCGGTGAGAATCCGTCCAAACCGGCCCCCGGCTTCCAGCTCAACTGGGACGCCCAGTTGCTCAGCGGCTGGTTCACTTATCACAACACCCGCGCCATCCTGCGCTCGGACAGCTGGACCAACACCCCCGAGCACTGGGGCCCGCTGATCGACGCGCGCAAGGTGCCCGACGGCTGCAAGCAGTTCAGCCACCGCGCGTGCGACAAGCTGCTGGTGACCGCCGAAGACCGCGTCAACGCCCCGTTGTCGGTCGAGTCGGCACGCTTCATGAAGCGCTTCGAGAACAGCGCCGCGCCCTACAAGGTGGTATGGATGGTCGTGCCCAACAAGAGCACGGTCTATTTGCAACAAAACCATGCCGATGCGTTCAGGGCCGAATTCAACCCGCAAAATATCGGGCCGGACCTGTTCGATCTTGCGGAGAAAAACCGCTTCAAGATGACGGATCTATTTCCCGCGAACGAGACCCACGTCTCGACCCAGGGTTACATTCTTTTCGGCCAGCGTATGCTGGAGGCTGTGCGTGAGGTGCTGCCGGCACCAATTGCAAAATCGCAATGAGCTCGAACCTGATCTGAAAAGCCGATACGCGTGATCCTCTACGAGTACCCCTTCAACGAGCGCACCCGCACCTACCTGCGGCTGGAGCACCTCTTCCGCCGGCTCGGTGAACTGGTGCCCTCCGAATCGCCGCTGTCCCATCACTACGCCCTGGTCACGATCTTCGAGATCATGGACGTGGCCGCGCGGGCCGACCTCAAGGCCGACGTCATGCGCGACCTCGACAAGCACAAGAACGTGTTCAACGGCTACCGGGGCAATCCGGCCATCGCCGAAGCCGTGCTCGACCAGGTGGTCGGCCAGCTCGAGCGCAACTTCACCACACTGAACGGCGTGGCGGGCAAGGCCGGCCAGGCGCTGACGGAAAACGAGTGGCTCATGAGCATCCGCAGCCGCGCCGGCATTCCGGGCGGCACCTGCGAGTTCGACCTGCCCGCCTATTTCGCCTGGCAACACCGTCCGGCCGCCAGCCGCCGCGCCGACCTCGAGCGCTGGTCGAACACCCTGTCTCCGCTGGCGTCGTCGATCTACCTGCTGCTCAAGCTGCTGCGCGACGCCGACGTGCCCTACAAGGTGATCGCGACCAACGGCCAGTTCCAGCAGAACCTGCCGCAAGGCCGCAGCTTCCAGCTGCTGCGCCTGCGCATCGACCCGAAGCTGGGCCTGATTCCTGAAATCAGCGGCAACCGACTCATGGTGTCCGTGCGCCTCATGCGGCACGACAAGGACGATCGCCTCCATCCAAGCTCGGACGACGCGCCTTTCGAGCTGACTCTCTGCGCATGACCGAGGTGAACGACAAGGGCGAGCGGATCGTCCGTTGCCCCACGTGCGGCGGCGACAGCATCTATGCGCCGAGCAACAGCTACCGCCCGTTTTGCAGCGCGCGCTGCAAGGGCATCGACCTGGGAGCCTGGGCCAGCGAAGAGTTCCGGATGCCGACCGAGGCCCCGCCCGACGACGATCCGTTCGGCGACCCGAAGGTCCAGTAACCGCCCCGCCGCGCCGACGGCTACTTGCCGCCTGCGTCCTCGTCCAGCAACGCCGGATCCATGTAGGTCGCAAAGCTGCGCGCATAGCGCGGCCGGAGGTGACCGATGTCCTTGTACGCCGGCGAACCATCGTCCGGCATGCTGCGAAGGCACTGGCCGTCAGCGCACAAGCTGGCGAACGGCGCAATCACCTGCGCGCCATTGGCTTCGGCCACCTGCCTCAGCCGCGCATTGAACTGCGCCTGGTCTTCCGGCAACGGGGCCTTGCCTTGCTCGCTGACGCGCATCCCGCCCAAGCGGCTGCCCTCGATCTGCTTGAGCGGATCGAAATCCATGCCGACCGGGTTGCCGAGCACCAGGTAGACCTTCTTGTGCGCCGCGGACAGGCGCTTCAACACCTCGCCCAGCGACTGGAGCGCCAGGTCAACGCCGTCGCCGTTCTGGAACGGGTGCACGACCTTCTTGTCGTCGACGAAATAGTTCACCGCAGGTCCGACGCCGGTGAAATAGCAGCTCCAGCAGGCCCCGAGCACCACCGAGTCGATTTCCGGTTGGAGCGCCAGATCGAGCACGGCCGCGCGCCGCGCGTCGCAGGCCGTGTCGGCACCGCTGAACAGGCCCGGCACCGGCGGGCACGACCCCTTGGTCGCGAAGTACACCGTGCGGGCCTTGTCGGGCTGCGTGCGCACCAGTTCGAGGGCGCGCGGCGCATATTGCTCGACGTGGCTGTCGCCGATCAGCAGCACGTTGTGTTTGCCGTTGCCGGTGCGGTAAACGAACTGGCCACCGAGTGCAGATTCCTCGAAGCCCCCGTAGTAGTTGTCTTCGCGCGTCGCATCGGCCACGGCTTGCAGTGCCTGGCTGTCGTGGCGCGGCTGCGGCATGCCCAGGAACACCAGCACGCCGACCAGCGCCAGCGCCGCACCGCCGGCGGCCAGCCCGCGCAGCATGCCCTGCGAGAGGTGCAGTTTGACAAAGCGCTCCACGAAACGGTACGTGACCCAGGCCAGGACGACCGAAGCCACCACCATCGCGATGCGCACCTGCAGCGAGGGCTCGCCGCCCGCGACGATGCGCGCATACGAAAGCAGCGGCCAGTGCCACAGGTACAACGGGTAGCTGATGAGGCCGATCCACACCATCACACGGTTCGACAGCAGGTACTTGTTCAGCACGCCGTTCGGCCCTGCGGCGATGCAGCTCACCGCGCCGAGCACCGGCAGCAACGCCCACCAGCCGGGAAACGCCTTGGTGCTGCGCGTCATGAAAAGGCCCAGCACGATCAGTCCCAGGCCGACCACCGACTGCACGTGCTTCAGCATCGGCCGCGCATCCGCCGACGTCGACGTCGGCTGGAGACGCATGACCGCCAGCAGGCCACCGGCCATCAGCTCCCACGCGCGCGACAGCGGCGAATAGAACGCCGCGGCGCGGTACGGCTGTACCGTGAGCACGTTGACCAGGAACGAAATGATGGCCACCGCCAGCGTCACCCGCAGGATCGGCCAGCGCTTGCGCCAGGCCAGCCCCAGCAGCAGCGGCCAGAAAATGTAGAACTGCTCCTCGATGCCGAGCGACCACAGGTGCAGCAGCGGCTTGGTTTCCGCCGTGGCATCGAAGTACCCCGCTTCACCGAGGAACACCAGGTTGGCGAAGAAAGCGGCCCCGCCGGTGGTCTGCTTGCCGAGCTGCGAAAACTCGCCGGGCAGCAGCACGTACCAGCCGAACGCCAGCGTGGCGAGCAGCACCAGCAGCAGCGCGGGAAAGATGCGCCGAATGCGTCGCTCGTAGAAGTCGCGGTAGGTGAAGTCGCCCGCCGCAAGGCTCTGGAGAAGGATGGTCGTGATCAGGAAGCCCGAAATCACGAAGAAGACGTCGACCCCGATGAAGCCGCCGGGCAGCAGGCTCGGAAAGGCGTGGTACGCCAGCACCGAGCCCACCGCGATGGCGCGCAGGCCGTCAATGTCCGGGCGGTACTTGGGATGCATCGTCGGTCCGGCGGGCTCGCTCAGCGCGCCGGCTGTTGCGCGGCGGCCGGTGCGCTGCGCACCGTGCGGTCGAAATAGCTCGCCTCTTCCCGGGTGTAGCGCGGACGCAGGTGGTCAGCGTCCTTGTACGCGGGGGCGCCGTCGGGCAGCGTGCGCAGGCACTGGTCGTTCTTGCACAGCACCGACATGGCGTCGATCGGCTCCGCCCCGCTCGCCTGCGCGATGGCGCGCAGCCGGTCGTTGAGCTGCTTCTGGTCAGCCGGCAGCGGCGCGGTCGGGGTCGAGGACATGGCCTCCATGTGCGTCAGGCGACTGCCTTCGATCAGCCGCTTGGGCGTGAACTCCGGGCCGCCGGGGTTGTCGAGCAGCAGGTAGACCTTCTTGTGCCGCGCGAGTTCGCGCAGCGTGAACTCCATCGAAGCCAGGGAACGCTCGATGCCGTCACCGTTCTGGAACGGATGGCGCTTGTTGTCGGCGTCGCGGAAGTAGTAGTCCAGCGCGCCCTGGCCGATGAAGTAGCAGTTCCAGCAACCGCCGATCACCACCGAATCGACCTCGGGGCCCATGGCATAGGCCAGCATGGCATCGCGCCGTTCGGCACAGCCGATGTTCTTGTCTGCATGCACACCCGGTACGGCCGGGCAGGCGCCCTGGGTCACGAACCAGGCCGACTTGTCTGGCATCGACAGCGTGCGGGCCAGCTCCATCACGCGCGGTGCGTACTGCTGCACATGGCTGTCGCCCAGGAACAGCACGCGCTTCGGGCCACTGCCGACCTTGTAGACCAGCTGCTCGCCGATCTGATCGAGCTTGAAGCCCTCGTAGTAGTCGCCGTCCAGCGTGGCGTTGGCCACGACCTGCAGCCGGGCGCTGTTGTTGCGTGGCTCCGGCACGCCCAGAAAGATCGCGACACCCGCGGCGGCCACCAGCACCATGCCCGCGCCCAGTGCCTTGAGCGTTCCCGCGCCGGGCCGGTTGCGTGCGAAGCGCTCGACGAAACGGTAGGTCGCCCACGCCAGCAGCACGCTCGCCACCATCGCGCCCGCGCGATAGACCGGCGAAGGGTGCAGCGGATCGGCTTCCACGATGCGCACGAAGGCCAGCAGCGGCCAGTGCCACAGGTACAGCGGGTAGCTGATGAGGCCGATCCACACCATCACGCGGTTCGACAGCAGGTACTTGTTCAGCACGCCGTTCGGACCCGCAGCGATGCAGCTCACCGCGCCCAGCGTCGGCAGCAGCGCCCACCAGCCCGGGAACGCCTTGTTGCTGCGGATCATCACCAGCCCGAGCACGATCAGGCCCACGCCCAGCACCGACTGCACGTGGCTGCGCCACGCATTCGGTGCCGGCGGCTTCAGCCGCATGCACGCCAGGATGCCGCCGACCATCAGCTCCCAGAAGCGGGAGGCCGGCGAATAGAACGACGCCGCGGGCAGCGGATGCACCGTCGTCACGTTGATCAGGAACGACACCGCTGCCACCGCGAGCACCACGCGCACCATCGGCCAGCGTTTGCGCCAGGCCAACCCCAGCAGCAGCGGCCAGAAAATGTAGAACTGCTCCTCGATGCCCAGCGACCACAGGTGCAGCAGCGGCTTGGTTTCCGCCGCCGTATCGAAGTAGCCCGACTCGCTCCAGAACACCAGGTTGGCGACAAAGGCCGAGCCCCCCACGGTCTGCTTGCCGAGCTCCGCGAACTCGTCGGACAGCAGCAGGTACCAGCCCGCGCACAGGGTCGCCAGCAGCACCACGATCAGGGCCGGAAAGATCCGGCGGATGCGGCGCGCGTAGAAGTCGCGGTAGGTGAAGTCACCCGCCGCGAGGCTTTGCAGGATGATGGTCGTGATCAGGAAACCCGAGATCACGAAGAAGATGTCGACCCCGATGAAGCCGCCCATCAGCGCGGTCGGGAACGCGTGGTACACCAGCACGGCGCCCACCGCAATGGCACGCAGGCCGTCAATGTCCGGACGGTACTTGGGGTGCATCAATCGGTCAGTGGGCCGGGGCCGGCACAACGACCGGCGGCGGCACGAACGGCAGACCGCGCTCCTCCGACAGCCACTGCAGCACGGGGAACGCCCCCGGCAACACCGGAGCCACCTCGAGCGGCAACTGCTGCCAGGCCATGGCCTGGCTCTCGCGCATTTCGAACTCGCCGCTCCAGTCCGTCACCTTGCACCAGTGCAGGCGCACCAGCGCGTGCGGGTAGTCGTGCTCCGTGACCTTCCAGACCTCGGCGCCGCCGATGGTGATGCCCAGCTCTTCCTGCAGCTCGCGGCGCAGGGCTTCTTCGACCGTTTCACCGGCCTCGATCTTGCCGCCCGGAAACTCCCAGTAGCCCGCGTAGGCCTTGCCTTCGGGCCGCGTGGTGAGCAGCAGCGCATCGTCGGCCAGCCGGATCAGCACGCCGACGGCCACTTCGGTGTGCTTGCGCGCCGATTTCACAGCCTCGCTCACGCGCCAGCCCGCCCTGCGTAGTCGCGCGCGAACTGGTAGGCCACGCGGCCGCTGCGCGAGCCGCGCTCCAGCGCCCACACGAGCGCCTCGGGCCGCGCTGCGGCGATGGCCGCTTCGTCGACGCCGAACGACGAGAGCCACTGGCCCACGATCGTCAGGTATTCGTTCTGGCTGAAGGGGTAGAAGCTCACCCAGAGGCCGAAGCGCTCCGACAGCGAAATCTTTTCTTCGATCACCTCACCCGGATGGACTTCGCCATCTTCGGTGTGGGTGTACGAGAGGTTGTCCTTCATGTACTCGGGCAGCAGGTGGCGCCGGTTGCTGGTCGCGTAGATCAGCACGTTGGGCGTCGAGGCGGCAATCGATCCGTCGAGGATCGACTTGAGCGCCTTGTAGCCCGGCTCGCCTTCGTCGAAGCTCAGGTCGTCGCTGAAGACGATGAACTTCTCGGGACGCTGCGACACCACCTCGACGATGTCGGGCAGGTCGACCAGCTCGGCCTTGTCGACTTCGATCAGGCGCAGGCCCTGCGGCGCATAGGCCTGCAGGCAGGCGCGGATCAGCGACGACTTGCCCGTGCCGCGTGCGCCGGTCAGCAGCACGTTGTTGGCCGGCTTGCCTTCGACGAACTGGCGCGTGTTGCGCTCGATCTTTTCCTTCTGGACGTCGATTTCCTTCAGCGAATCGAGCGCCATCGTGGCCACGTGCTTCACCGGCTCCAGCACGCCGTGGCCGGAGTTGCGACGGCGGTAGCGCCAGGCGATCGACGCGTTCCAGTCGGGAGGTGCCGACAGCGGCTGCGGCAGGATCGATTCGATGCGGCCGATGAGCTGCTCGGCGCGCTCGATCAGCTTCTGGAACTGCTCGTTCATGACCGGTAGTCGGCGTTGATCGTGACGTATTCGTGGCTGAAGTCGCAGGTCCACACGGTTTCGGTGGCGGTGCCGCGGCCCAGGCCGATGCGCACGGTGATTTCGCTCTGCTTCATCACGCGCTGGCCGTCTTCCTCGCGGTACGACGGGTTGCGCCCGCCCTTCACGGCCACGTGCACGTCGTCCAGGAACAGGTCGATGCCGGTCTGGTCGAGGTCGGCAATGCCGGCATAGCCGACGGCTGCCAGGATGCGGCCCAGGTTCGGGTCGCTGGCGAAGAAGGCGGTCTTGACCAGCGGCGAATGCGCCACGGCGTACGCCACCTGGCGGCACTCGGCCGTGTCCTTGCCGCCGTCGACCTGGATGGTGATGAACTTGGTCGCGCCTTCACCGTCGCGCACGATGGCCTGCGCCAGCAGGCGGGCCACGTCGCGCATTGCGGCCACGAGCGCCTGGCCGTCGGCCGAGTCGAGCGAGGTGATGGTGGCGTGCGCGGCCTTCTGCGTGGCGATGACCACGAACGAGTCGTTGGTCGAGGTGTCGCCGTCGATGGTCACGCGGTTGAACGAGGCATCGGCCAGCTGCCTGGCCAGCGGCTGGATCAGCGACGGATCGATCTTCGCGTCGGTCGCCATGAAGCCGAGCATGGTCGCCATGTTCGGGCGGATCATGCCGGCGCCCTTGCTGATGCCGGTGATGGTGACGGTGGCGCCGCCGATCTGCACCTGGCGGCTGAACGCCTTCGGGATCGTGTCGGTGGTCATGATGCCTTCGGCGGCACGGCCCCAGTTGTTCTCCGACGCGTCGGCCAGCGCCGCCGGCAGGCCGGCTTCGATGCGGTCCACGGGCAGCGGCTCCATGATCACGCCGGTCGAGAACGGCAGGATCTGCTCGGGTGCGAGCTCCAGGTGGCGCGCCAGCGCGATGCAGGTCGAGCGCGTGCGCATCAGGCCGTCTTCGCCGGTGCCGGCGTTGGCATTGCCGGTGTTGATCACCATCGCGCGGATGCCGTAGTTGGCCGCCAGGTGGTCGCGGCAGACCTGCACGGGCGCGGCGCAGAAACGGTTCTGCGTGAACACGCCGCCGACCGCCGAGCCTTCGTCGATCAGCACGACGGTCAGGTCCTTGCGGTTGGCCTTGCGCACGCCGGCTTCGGCCACGCCGATGCGGACGCCGGGCACCGCGAACAGGGCGGCAGGATCAGGAGCGGACAGGTTCACGGGCATGGGATTTCTCTCAATGAAAGATGCGAGGCTTCAGTTCAGCTTGCCGTGGCACTGCTTGTACTTCTTGCCGCTGCCGCAGGGGCAGGGGTCGTTGCGGCCGACGCGCGCAAAGGCGGCGGCTTCGGCGCTCAGGGCGCCGGTGCCGACGGCCGCGAGGCGGCGCTGGTTCTCGTCGTCGACGCGCACCTCGACCTCGCCCGTCTCGGTGGGCGCGGTGTAGGTGATGTTCGAGACGTTCTCGCCGCGGCTTTCCATTTCTTCGGCCGCCTGCTCGAGCTGTTCGCCCGACTGCACGCGCACCGTCATGAGCTGGCGGGTGACTTCGTTCTTCACCGAATCGAGCAGCTGGCCGAAGAGCTCGAAGGCCTCGCGCTTGTATTCCTGCTTGGGCTGCTTCTGCGCATAGCCGCGCAGGTGGATGCCCTGGCGCAGGTAGTCGAGCGAAGCCAGGTGTTCGCGCCAGTGGGTGTCGATGCTCTGCAGCAGCACCATGCGTTCGAACTGGGTGAAGTTCTCCTGGCCGATCAGCGTGACCTTGGCGTCGAAGCTCTCGTTGGCGTAGGCCACGATCTTCTCGACCACTTCCTCGTCGGAGATGGCTTCCGACGACTCGACCAGCTGCTTGAGCGGCATGTCGATGCCCCACTCGCTGAACAGGCTCTTCTCGAGGCCGTCGAGGTCCCACTGCTCTTCGACCGATTCGCGCGGCACGTACTGGCGCGCGAGGTCGGTGAAGCAGCCTTCGCGCAGCGCGGCGATCTGCGCCGTGAGGTCGGTCGCGTCGAGGATGTCGTTGCGCTGCTGGTAGATCACCTTGCGCTGGTCGTTCGACACGTCGTCGTACTCGAGCAGCTGCTTGCGGATGTCGAAGTTGCGCGCCTCGACCTTGCGCTGCGCGCTCTCGATGCTGCGCGTGACGATGCCGGCCTCGATGGCTTCGCCGTCGGGCATCTTCAGGCGGTCCATGATCGCCTTCACGCGGTCGCCCGCGAAGATGCGCATCAGCGGATCGTCCAGGCTCAGGTAGAAGCGCGAGGAACCCGGGTCGCCCTGGCGGCCCGAACGGCCGCGCAGCTGGTTGTCGATGCGGCGCGACTCATGGCGTTCGGTGGCAATGATGCGCAGGCCGCCCAGCGACTTCACGAACTCGTGGTCCTTGGTCCACTCGGCGCGCACGTGCGCGATGTCAGCCTGCTTGGTGGCTTCGTCGCGACCTTCGTCGGCCTCGATCGCCTCGATCATCTTCTCGATGTTGCCGCCCAGCACGATGTCGGTGCCGCGGCCGGCCATGTTGGTCGCGATGGTGATCATCTTCGTGCGACCGGCCTGCGCCACGATGTCGGCCTCGCGGGCGTGCTGCTTGGCGTTCAGCACCTGGTGCGGCAGGCCTGCCTTCTCGAGCAGGGCGTCGATGATTTCCGAGTTTTCGATCGACGAGGTGCCCACCAGCACCGGCTGGCCGCGCTCGTAGCACTCGCGGATGTCCTGGATGGCCGCTTCGTACTTCTCGCGCGTCGTCTTGTAGACGCGGTCGAGCTGGTCGTCGCGCTTGCTGATGCGGTTCGGCGGAATGATCGTGGTCTCGAGACCGTAGATTTCCTGGAACTCGTAGGCCTCGGTGTCGGCCGTGCCGGTCATGCCGGCCAGCTTGCCGTACAGGCGGAAGTAGTTCTGGAAGGTGATCGAAGCGAGCGTCTGGTTCTCGGCCTGGATCTCGACGCCTTCCTTGGCTTCCACGGCCTGGTGCAGGCCGTCGCTCCAGCGGCGACCGCTCATGAGGCGGCCGGTGAATTCGTCGACGATGACCACTTCGCCCTGCTGCACCACGTAGTGCTGGTCGCGGTGGTACAGGTGGCGGGCACGCAGCGCGGCATTCAGGTGATGCATCAGCGTGATGTTGGCCGGGTCGTACAGCGACGCGCCCTCGGGAATCAGCTTCAGTTCGCCCAGGATGCGCTCGGCGTTCTCATGGCCGTCTTCGGTCAGGAACACCTGGTGGGTTTTTTCGTCGACCGTGAAATCGCCGGGCACCGTGACGCCCTCGCCCGTGCGCGGATCGGCTTCGCCTTCCTGCTTCTTGAGCAGCGGCACCACCTTGTTGATCGCCAGGTACAGGTCGGTGTGGTCTTCGGCCTGGCCGCTGATGATCAGCGGCGTGCGGGCCTCGTCGATCAGGATGGAGTCGACCTCGTCGACGATCGCGAAATTCAGGCCACGCTGCACCCGGTCGCCCGGCTCGTAGACCATGTTGTCGCGCAGGTAGTCGAAGCCGTACTCGTTGTTGGTGCCGTACGTGATGTCGCTGCCGTAGGCGGCCTGCTTTTCCTCACGCGGCATCTGCGGCAGGTTGATGCCGACCGACAGGCCCAGGAAGTTGTACAGGCGGCCCATCCAGGTCGCGTCGCGGTTGGCCAGGTAGTCGTTCACCGTGACCACGTGCACGCCCTTGCCGGACAGCGCGTTCAGGTACACGGGCAGCGTGGCGGTCAGCGTCTTGCCTTCGCCGGTGCGCATTTCGGAAATCTTGCCGTTGTGCAGCGCCATGCCGCCGAGCAGCTGGACGTCGAAGTGGCGCATCTTCATGACGCGCTTGGAGCCTTCGCGCACGGTGGCGAAGGCTTCGGGCAGCAGGTCGTCGAGGCTTTCGCCCTTGGCGACACGGTCCTTGAATTCCTGCGTCTTGGCGCGCAGCGCGTCGTCGCTGAGCTTTTCGAACTCGGGTTCGAGCGCATTGATGCGCGTCACCGTCTTGCGATACTGCTTGAGGAGCCGGTCGTTGCGACTGCCGAAGATCTGGGTCAGGAAGTTGGTTGCCATGGGCGTGGAGAGGGGCGGGCACCTGACACGACAGGCACTGCGACCGGATTCCCTAAGATATGGTGAAAGCAGTTGGGCGCACCTTCTTCGAATGCAAGCTTGGCAAGTCTCGAAGTCGGATGGCCCCGTTCCGGAACAAACGCCGACGCAAGCGTCGGCAAACCGGGCATTTTAGCTGTCTTGTTTCTAACCCCTGGATTACCCATGTATCGCCGACTTCCCCCCGCCATTTCACTGCACGAAGCTGCGGCAGGCGCCCCCACCCTGGGGAGCCTGATGGCGCGCGCGCGGGACACGGCCGAGCGGCTGAAGGCCATCGAAGGGTTGATTCCGCCGGCCATGCGCGCGGCCATCCAGCCGGGGCCGGCCGAGGGCGATGTGTGGTGCCTGCTGGTCAAGGGCAGCGCTGCGGCCGCCAAGCTGCGCCAGCTGTCGCCGATGCTGGTCACGCGCCTGAAGAACCGGGGCTGGGACGTCGCGACGATCCGCATCAAGGTGTACACGGGGCGCTGAGCCCCGGAACTGCACACCGCTTCAAGCGGTGACGGCGCGATCGGGCCAGCTCGGATCGCTCGATGCGTCCGAGGTCAGCACCAGCACGACGTGCGCATCGGCCGCGATGGTCTCGGCCTCGCGCAGTTGCCGCACCGCCCCCAGGCCTGCCGCCGCCGCCAGTTCGGCGCTCACGCCGGCCGCGGTGAGCAGCCGCCGCGCCGCGCGGGCCTCGTCGTCGCCCACCACCACGGCACCGCCGCCGCTGGCCGTGGCCGCCTGCCATTGCAGATACGTGACGGTCGCGCCTGCGCTCGACAACTGCGCCGTGCGACCGGGGTAGCTGCCGTTGAGCGCCCCGCCCTCGAGCACGCGCGACAGCCTTGGGAAAGGTTCGACCAGCCACATCCGCGGCAGGCGCGCGATGCGCCCCGCCGCCAGCAGCTCGCGAAAGCCGGCGTAGATGCCCCAGGCCATGTCGCCGCGCCCGGTCGGCACCACGACGTGGTCGGGCAGGCCGCCGTCCTGCAGGCACTCTTCGGCAATGGCCTTGTAGCCCTCCACGCCCAGCGGCGCGTTGCCGAGCGCCGGCAGGCGGTAGTTGGTCAGCGCGAAATAGCCCGGGTACTGCGAGCGCTCGCGCACGAAGCCCCAGCGGCCGGTGTTGTCGGCGAACACATAGCGGCGCGCGCCCAGCGCGTCGAGCTGGCGCGCGTAGGTCGCGGGCATCGCCTCGTACGTGGCCACTTCGCAGCCGAGCCCCGCCGCCCACGCGTAGTGCGCCGCCGACACCGCCGTGTTGCCCGACGACGCGAGCACCAGCGTGTGGGCGCCGGCGTCCAGCGCCTGGGCCACGCCCATCGCGGTCAGCCGGTCTTTCGGGGAGCCGGTCGGATTGCGCGATTCGTCCTTGATGCTCAGGCGCGCCACGCCGAACTGCTCCGCCAGCGCGGGCATGTCGTGCTGCGGCGTGTGTCCCTCGCCGAGCGAGAAGCCCTGCACGTACGGCATCGGCACCACGTCCGGGCCGCCGGGCCGGTAGCTCGCGCGCAGCCCGACGTGAAAGCCGGCCTGCCGGCAGGCCGGGCAGCCGTCGTTGGCGAGCGAAACCGGGTACAGCGTGTCGCAGCGCAGGCACTGCAAACCCTGCAGGCGCGGATTGCGCTCGGGCGTGAACGAGCGGCCGAGCACCCCGGCCGGCCGGCCCGGCAGGAAGGTCTGCGCGGGGCTCTCCGGCGGTGCGGTGAACTTGAAGTCCAGAACGGGCGATGGGGTCACGGATCGTTGACTCGTTAATAAATGTGACGGAATCTTATTCAAAATCAACCAATTTCCCGATACGGGAATTCATCCCATTGCAGTGGCTTTCAGTTTCTCTTCACTTATTTCCACGTGAATTCGTGGTTCAGCCCGATCACCACGCCGCGCGTACCCTGCGGCCCGGTGCGCGAGGTGCTGATGTCGAGGCTGATCAGCGGCGTCAGGCTGAAGCGGCCGCCCACGCGCGAGGTCCACACGCCCCCGGCCCGGTGGCGCTCCGCGATCAGCGAGACGGCATCGTTCAGCGCCCACTCCACCGCCAAGCCGCCGCGCGGCGTGCGCGCGCCCGTGCCCAGCGCCCAGTCGGCGCCGAGGTTGGCGTGAAATTGCAGGCTTTCGGTGGGCCGCCAGGTGAGCGGTACGACCAGCTGGCCGCCCATGCGACCGCCGCGCCGCAGATCGGCCACCGCGCCCACCGACACGGCGGCGCTGAAGGGTGCGTCGGCGGCGGTGCCGGCAAAGGTCCATTTGAGTTGCGGGCCACCCGTGACCGAGTGAACGCCCTGTGCCGAGAGCCGGTCGACGTTCAGCCCCAGCTCGACCGGCCCGACCCGGCAGGCCGGCCCGACATGAAAGCCCGTAGTGACCGGCTCGGCGCCGCTGCGGCCCCACCAGGTTTCGTACTGGCACTGGCCCGGATCGAGCGTGCCGGCATCGTCGACATCGAAGTGGCCGGCGGCCTGCGCGCCGAGGCCCGGCAGCGCCGCGCATGCAGCGAGCAGCAGGCGTGCGGTGCGCTTGTTGTTGTTCTTCATCTCGTGCTTCCCTCAGAGAGCCCTGCCTCATTCTAGGAAGCCGGAAAGTCCGCGCCATGACGCGGCGCCGCCTGCAGATCACTCAGAACTCGAACTGCGGCTGCAGCTCGCGGAGGCGCTTGATCGCCACGCCGGCCGCCGCCGTGCGCGTCTCGACGCCCAGCTTCACATACACGCGCTCTAGGTGTTTCTTGGCCGTGGCCGGGCTGCTGCCGAGGATCTCGCCGATGTCTTTGTTGGTCTTGCCCTTGACCACCCAGTACAGCACCTCGGCCTCGCGCGCCGTGAGCTTCAGGCTCAGGCTCATGGCCTCGATGACGGCGGTGTCGGAGACCTCGCGCATGACGATCATCCATTCGTCGCCGGCATCGTCCTCGCCGGTCTGGCGGTGCAGCCGCAGGCTCAGGCTGCGTGCGCCCTGCGCGATGACCAGCGCGGGCGGCTCGATGCCGCGCGCGCGGGCCTCGGGCGCGTGCTGGCGCAGCCAGTCGAGCACGGCCGGCGGCGTCTCGGGCGCCTGCGTCTCGCAGTAGCGCGCCAGCAGGTCGCGCGCCAGCGCCGTCTGCCAGATCAACCGCCCCTCGGGCAGCCGCACCGTGATGCTCGCGTAGCCGAAGGCGTCGAGTGCGTTGCGCGCCTGCCCGGCCTGGTGCGCCTCCTGCCGCGCGCGGCGGGCGCCCTGCAGGTGCACGTTCATGCGCGCCAGCACCTCTTTCGGCTTGATCGGCTTGGTGACGTAGTCGACCCCGCCCGCCTCGAGCGCCGCCACGAGGTGCTCGGTTTCGGTGAGGCCCGTCATGAACACGATGGGGATGTGCGCGGTGGCCGCATCGGCCTTGAGCCGGCGCGCCACCTCGAAGCCGTCGATGCCCGGCATCATGGCGTCGAGCAGCACGATGTCGGGGCGCGCCTGCGCGGCGCGCTGCAGCGCCTGCTCGCCGTTGGTGGCGATGAGCACGGTGTAGCCCGATTCGTCGAGCGCGTCGTGCAGCACGGCGAGGTTGTCGGGCACGTCGTCGACGATCAGCACCAGGTCACCGTGCGCGCCCTGCTGCTCACGCAGCGTGCGGGCGAGCGGCGAAGTGAGCATGGTCGGTGGAGACAAGAGAGTCATGCGGCGCCCTCGGCGGCTTCGGCCAGTGCGCGGCCCATGGCCTCGAACTGGAACTGGCGGGCCAGCGCGCGCTGGACCTCGGTCCACGCGGCGCACTCGGGCTGCGCGGCGTCGATGTCGTCGAGCTGGTTCATGATGCCGCGAAAGTAGCCCAGGCCCACCGCTTCGTCGAGCGCGCGCAGGCGCGCCAGCGACGGCGGCTGCATCGCGCGCGGCGCGGCCACGGCGGGCGCAGGCCGCGCGGCGGTGTCGGTCCATGTCAAGGCGAGCCGACGCTCCAGCCAGTCGAGCAGTTCGCTGTGGCGCACGGGCTTGACGAAGAAGTCTTCGGGCGCAATGCCCACGTCGTTGTCGAGCCCCTTGTCGAAAGCATTGGCCGAGACGATGGCCACCGACGCTTCGGCCAGCCGCAGCTTGCGCGCGCGTCGGATGGTTTCCCAGCCGTCGATGCCAGGCATCGCGAGGTCGACGAACATCGCGTCGGGCCGGTAGCCCGCGGCGATGAGGTCCAGCGCGTCGTGGCCGCTGGCCGCGCTGCGCAGCTCGAAGCCCAGCGGCGCGAGCACATGGCCCAGCAGTTCGCGATCGGCCTCCTCGTTGTCGACCACCAGCAGGCGCCGGCGCACGCCCTCGTAGCCTCGCCGTGCACGCGGTGCCGGTGCGATGCGCGCGGTGCTACCCGCCACCGCCTCGTGCACCCGCGGCAGGAACAGCCGCACGCAGAACAGCGAGCCCTCGCCCGGCGTGCTGCGCACCTTCATCTCACCGCCCATCAGGTCGGTCAGCATCTTCGCGATGGTCAGGCCCAGGCCCGCGCCCGGCGCCGACGACACCGCCGCGTGGCCGCGCGCAAAGGGCTCGAAGATGCGCTCGATGTCGGCCTCCGTCATGCCCGGCCCGGTGTCCTCGATCTCGATGGCGGCGAACTCGCGTGCATAGGAAATGCGCAAGGTCACCTGCCCCGCCGCTGTGAACTTGATCGCGTTGCCCAGCAGGTTGATGAGGATCTGGCTCACGCGCTTCTCGTCGGCGCGCACCACGTCGGGCAATGCGCCGGCCGCCTCGAAGCGAAAGCGCAGGCCCTTCTCGGCCGCCTGCAGCTCGAACATGTCGGCCAGCTCGCGCATGGCGTCGGCAAAGCGCATCGGCCGCGCGTCGAGGGTGAGCTTTCCGGCCTCGATGTGGGCGATGGCCAGCGTGCCCTCGATGAGCGACAGCAGGTGCTCGCCGCCGCGCTTGATGACGGCCACGGCCTGCTGGCGGTGCGGCGGCACCGAGTGGTCTTCGCCCATGAGCTGCGCGTAGCCCAGGATGCTGTTGAGCGGCGTGCGCAGCTCGTGGCTGATGGCGCTGATGTAGCGGCTCTTGGCCTGGTTCGCGAGGTCCGCCGCGCGCCGCGCCTGGTCGGCCGCGAGCTTGGCGTGCTCGGCAATCTCACGGGCTTCTTCGGCGCTTTGCTTGGCGTCCTGCAGCGCGCGGTCGGTCTCGCGGTGCAGAGCGATCTCGCGCACCAGCAGGTGGGTCTGCCGGTTCGACTCCTCTTGCGCCACCTTGCGGCTCTGGTGCGCCAGCACCAGCCACCACGCGACGATGCCCGCGATGACCAGCAGCGCCATGTAGGCCTTCAGGAAGCCCGAACGCAATGAAGCCTGCTGCACGGCGGCCAGCGCCCCGGCCACGTCGACCTGCGTCGCCAGCGCGAGCGCGCCCTCGCTCAAGGCCCGCAGCTCCTGCTGGTAGAGCACGCCGAACACCACGGCCAGCAGCGGCACGATGACCAGCATCAGCAGCAGGAAGTGCCCGAGCCCCGTGTCAAGGTAGCGCCAGCTGCGGCGCGGCAGCAGCCAGCGCAGCACGCCAGACCACTGCGCCGACAGGCTCGCGTGCGGTTTGCACAGATCGCCGCAGCGCGCATCGAGCGTGCAGCACAGCGAGCAGATCGCGCCCTGGTAGGCCGGGCAGTGCGCCATGTCGGGCCCTTCGTACTCGCGCTCGCAGATCACGCAGTGCTGCACCTTCAGGCGCTGGTAACTGCCGCCGTCGTCCGGCGTCGATTCGACCCGCGCCCAGCGCACCTTGCGCCCGCCTGCAGCCGGCGCGAACAGCACCGAGCCGCCCACGTCGGACGTGCGCGCCAGGTAGTACTTGCCGCCCGTAGCCCACGCCAGCAGCGGCGACGCCACCAGCGCCGTGCCGAGCGCAATCAGCGCCGAGAAGGCCTGCGCCAACGGCCCGAACACACCGAGGTGCGCCGTGATCGACAGCACCGACGCCAACGCCATCGCGCCCACGCCCACCGGGTTGATGTCCCACAGGTGCGCACGCTTGAACTCGATGCCCGGCGGCGACAGCCCCAGCGGCTTGTTGATGACCAGGTCGGCCACCACGGCCATCATCCAGGCGATGGCGATGTTGGCGAACAGCCCGAGCACGTCGCCCAGCGCCTCGAACACGTTCATCTCCATCAGCATGAAGGCGATGAGCGCGTTGAACACGACCCACACCACGCGCCCCGGGTGGCTGTGCGCCACGCGCGAGAAGAAATTGCTCCAGGCCAGCGAGCCCGCATAGGCGTTCGTCACGTTGATCTTGAGCTGCGAGATCACCACGAACAGCGCGGTCGCGGCCACTGCCCAGCCGTAGTTCGGAAACACGTACTCGTAGGCCGCCAGGTACATCTGGTTCGGATCGACCGCGCGCTCGACCGGCACCATGTGCGTGATCGCCAGGTAGGCCAGCGCCGCCCCGCCCAGCATCTTGACCACGCCCAGCACCACCCAGCCCGGCCCGCCCGCCAGCACCCCGGCCCACCAGCGGCGCGCCGAACCCGCGGTGCGTGCCGGCATGAAGCGCAGATAGTCGGCCTGCTCGCCCATCTGCGTGATGAGCGCGATGCCGACCGTCAGCGCAGCACCGAACAGGTGCAAGTTGAATCCTTGCGCGCCCGGCTTCGCCCCGCTGTAGTGCGTGATGCCCGCAAACGCA
Source organism: Variovorax sp. EBFNA2 (assembly GCF_033802765.1). Lineage (NCBI taxonomy): Bacteria > Pseudomonadati > Pseudomonadota > Betaproteobacteria > Burkholderiales > Comamonadaceae > Variovorax > Variovorax sp. EBFNA2. The sequence goes on along the minus strand of NZ_CP138496.1, from coordinate 1,417,551 downwards.
CCAGGATCGCGCACGAGCACGAACACAAAGGGCACGACCAGCATCAGCAGCCACAGCGGCTGTGTCCACAGCTGCAGCCGGCTGATCACCGACACCCCGTGCGTGACCAGCGGAATCACCACCAGCGCGCACACCAGGTAGCCCCACACCGGCGGAATGCCCAGCGCCAGCTCGAGCGCGTAGGCCATCACCGCCGCCTCGAGCGCGAAGAAGATGAAGGTGAAGCTCGCGTAGATCAGCGAGGTGAGCGTGGAGCCGATGTAGCCGAAGCCTGCGCCGCGCGTGAGCAGGTCCATGTCCAGGCCGTAGCGCGCCGCGTACACGCTGATCGGCAAGCCCGCCAGGAAGATGATGAGCCCCGTGACGAGGATCGCCCAGAAGGCATTGGCGAAGCCGTACTGCACCAGCAGCGTGGCGCCGACCGCCTCCAGCACGAGGAACGACGCCGCCCCGAAGGCCGTGTTGGCCACCCGCCATTCGGACCATTTGCGAAAGCGCTGCGGCGTGTAGCGCAGCGCGTAGTCCTCGAGCGTTTCGCTCGCGACCCAGCTGTTGTAGTCGCGCCGCACCTTCACGATGCGCTGGGGCGCGTCGTCGGAAAGGAGGGGTGCGTCGGCAGGGTTCACACCGTTTCGGTGCAGCTTCCGTGCCACCGGGTACGTCATTTGGCGAACAGGGCACGACTGTTGCAAAGAGATTGGCTTGCCCATAATCACCGACCGCCACCCGACGAAGCCGCCGCCATGGAACTGACCCCGCGCGAAAAAGACAAGCTGCTGATCTTCACGGCCGCCCTGCTGGCCGAACGCCGCAAGGCGCGCGGGCTCAAGCTCAACTACCCCGAGGCCATCGCGCTGATCACCGCCGCCGTGATGGAAGGCGCCCGCGACGGCAAGAGCGTCGCCGAGCTGATGAGCGAGGGCCGCAGCGTGCTCACCCGCGCCGACGTGATGGACGGCATCGCCGACATGATCCCGGACATCCAGGTCGAAGCCAGCTTTCCCGACGGCACCAAGCTCGTGACCGTCCACCAGCCGATCGTCTGAAGAACCTCCGCCACAAGAAGAAAGATCCCGCCATGCGCTTCGCAAAGACTTCCGCCTTGCTCGTCACCCTCCTGCTGCCGCTGGCCGCCAGCGCCCACACCGGCGTCGACGGCGGCGTGCACCACGGCTTCGTCACCGGCTTCATGCACCCATTGACCGGCGCCGACCACCTCGCGGCGATGGTCGCGGTGGGCCTGTGGAGCGCGCTGGTCGCGCGCCGCGCCTGGCCCGACCTGCTGTGGGCGCCATTGGCCTTCGCGGGCATGCTGCTCGCGGGAGCGCTGGCCGGGCTGGCCGGCGTGCAGCTGCCAGCCGTCGAGCCGATGATTGCGGCCTCGCTGCTGGTGCTGGGCCTGCTGGTCGCCACGCGCGTGCACCTGCCGGCCGGCGCCGCCATGGCCGTCGTGGGCCTGTTCGCCGTCTTCCATGGCGTGGCGCACGGCCACGAGCTGGCGGGCGAGCACGGCGCCGCCCTCACGCTGGCCGGCATGGTCAGCGCCACGCTGCTGCTGCACGCGGCCGGCATCGCGCTGGGCTGGGCGCTGCGCCATGCCAACGCCTGGCTGCCGCGCGTGGCCGGTGCCGCCGTCGTCGCCCTTGGCGCCACGCTGCTGGCCCAGGCGGTCTGAGGCGGCCATGACGCCCGGCGAACTCCTCATCGACGACGGCGAGCACACGCTCAACCCCGGCCGCCGCGCCCTCACGCTGGTCGTGCGCAACACGGCCGACCGGCCGATCCAGGTCGGCTCGCACTATCACTTTGCCGAAACCAACGGCGCACTCGACTTCGACCGCGCCGCCGCGCGCGGCATGCGGCTGAACATCGCCTCGGGCGCCGCAGTGCGCTTCGAGCCGGGCCAGCAGCGCACGGTCGAGCTGGTCGATTTTTCCGGCGATCGCATCGTCTACGGCTTTCGCGGCCTCGTTCAAGGGAAGCTCTGAAACATGGCCACCATCGGGCGACGCGCCTATGCAGAAATCTTCGGCCCCACCGTGGGCGACCGGGTTCGTCTCGCTGACACCGACCTGCTGATCGAAGTGGAAGCCGACTACACGCTGCGCGCCGGCGGCTACGGCGAAGAGGTGAAGTTCGGCGGCGGCAAGACGATCCGCGACGGCATGGCGCAGTCGCAGCGCACGCGCGCGCAAGGCGCCGTCGACACCGTGATGACCAACGCGTTGATCCTCGACCACTGGGGCATCGTGAAAGCCGACATCGGCCTGAAGGACGGCCGCATCGCCGCCATCGGCAAGGCCGGCAACCCCGACGTGCAACCGGGCGTGGACATCGTCATCGGCCCGGGCACCGAGATCATCAGCTGCGAAGGCACCATCGTCACCGCGGGCGGCATCGACAGCCACATCCACTTCATCTGCCCGCAGCAGATCGAGGAGGCGCTGGCCTCGGGCGTGACGACCATGCTCGGCGGCGGCACCGGCCCGGCCACCGGCACCTTCGCGACCACCGCGACGCCCGGCCCGTGGCACATCGAACGCATGCTGCAGGCGGCCGATGCGTTTCCGATGAACCTCGGCTTTCTCGGCAAGGGCAACGCGAGCCTGCCCGATGCGCTGCACGAGCAGATCGAAGCCGGCGTCATGGGCCTGAAGTTGCACGAAGACTGGGGCACCACGCCCGCCGCCATCAGCAACTGCCTGGACGTGGCCGACGCCACCGACACGCAGGTGGCGATCCACAGCGACACGCTGAACGAATCGGGCTTTGTCGAGAACACCATTGCCGCCGTGGGCGGACGCGCCATCTGCGCCTTCCACACCGAGGGCGCGGGCGGCGGCCATGCGCCCGACATCCTGCGCGTGGTCGGCGAGGCGAACTTTCTGCCGTCGTCGACCAACCCGACGATGCCCTACACCGTGAACACGCTCGACGAGCACGTCGACATGCTCATGGTCTGCCACCACCTCGATGCCGGCATCGCCGAAGACCTGGCCTTTGCCGAGTCGCGCATCCGCAAGGAAACCATCGCCGCCGAAGACGTGCTGCACGACCTGGGCGCGATCAGCATGTTCAGCTCCGACAGCCAGGCCATGGGCCGCGTCGGCGAGGTGGTCATCCGCACCTGGCAGACCGCGCACAAGATGAAGCAGCAGCGCGGCGCGCTGCCCGAAGACAGCGAGCGCAACGACAACTTCCGTGCGCGCCGCTACGTGGCCAAGTACACAATCAACCCCGCCCTCGCGCACGGCATCGCGCACGAAGTCGGTTCGATCGAGGTCGGCAAGTGGGCCGACCTCGTAGTGTGGAAGCCGGCCTTCTTCGGCGTGAAGCCCTTCACCATCATCAAGGGCGGCACCATTGCGATGGCCGCGATGGGCGACCCCAGCGCATCGATCCCCACGCCGCAGCCGGTGCACTTCCGGCCGATGTTCGGCGCCTACGGCGGCTCGCTTGCGAAGAGTTCGCTGACCTTCGTCTCGCAGGCCGGGCTGGCGGCGGGCATCAAGGAACGCTACGGCCTGAGCAAGCACCTCTGTGCGGTGAAGAACATCCGCAACGTGCGCAAGCAAGACCTGATCCACAACGGCTACACGCCGAAGATGGAGATCGATGCACAGACGTATGCCGTGCGCGCCGACGGCCACCTGCTGACCTGCGAGCCGGCGAAGGTGCTGCCGATGGCACAGCGGTACTTTCTGTTCTGAAAGCTCAAACCGCCGGATGCCGGCGGTGCCAGTCGGTCGCCCGCTGGAACGCCCAGCCCGCGCGCACCAGCAGGTCTTCGCCGAAGTGCGGCGCCACGAACTGGAAGGCCACCGGCACGCCCGCCTCGGTGGCACCACCCGGCAAGGTGAGCGTGGGGCTGCCCGTGAGGTCGAACGGGCAGGTGTAGCGCAGCATGCCCGCCAGCAGCTCCGGGTCCACGCCGAGCTGGCTCGCGCGCTCGAGCGTCGGCGCTGCAAAAGGAATGGCCGGAATCAGCAGCAGATCGATCGGCTCGAAGAACGTGCGCACACGGCCACTGAAATCAGCGCGGCGCAGCAGCAGCTTCTGGTAGTCGGTGGCGCTTTGCGACAGGCCGAGGTCGATCAGCCCCGACAGCCCCGGGCCGTACTCCGCACGTCGCGCCGGGTACGTCGCCTCGTGCGCCACGGCGGTCTCGACCGCACACAGCGGCGACCAGTCGAGCACTGCCTGCGCCGTGTCGGGAAACACCACCTCGCGCACCGAAGCACCCAGCGACTCGACCGTGCGGATCGCGGCGGCGAGCGTGGCGCGCGTCGGCGCGTCCACGCGGTCCAGCGTCCAAGCGGGGTCGATGCCGACGCGCAGGCCGGCCAAGCCGCGCGTCATCGTCGCCAGATAGTCAGGCACCGGCAGCGTGCTGGCCGTGGGGTCGCGCGAATCGGCGCCGGCAATGGCCGCCAGCATCGCGCCCGCATCGGCGGCACTGCGCGTCATCGGGCCGATGTGGTCGAGCGAAGCGGCGAGTTCAAAGGCACCGTAGCGGCTCACCCGTCCCCACGTCGGCTTGAGGCCCGTGATGCCGTTGGCTGCCGACGGAAAGCGGATCGATCCGCCCGTGTCGGTGCCCAGCGCGCCGAAGCACAGCCCCGCCGCCGTGGCCACGCCCGAGCCGCTGGACGACACGCCGGGCCACAGCGTGGCGTCCCACGGGTTGACCGGCGACGCGATCTGCGGATGGTGGTCGGCAAAGGCGCCTTCGGTCTGCTGCAGCTTGCCGAGGATCACCGCGCCAGCCTCGCGCAGGCGGCGCACCACGGTCGCGTCTTCGGTCGGACGGAAGGACTTGTGGATCGTCATGCCGTGCGCGCTCGGCACGCCCTCGGTCCACAGCAGGTCCTTCACGGCCAGCGGCACGCCGTGCAGCGGCCCGCGCGCGCGGCCGGCGGAGATCTCGGTGTCGGCGCGGCGCGCATCGTCGAGCGCCTGCGCATCCATGCGGGTCGCATAGCTGCGCAGCCGGCCATCGACGGCCTCGATGCGCGCGAGCATGGCGCGCGTGACCTCTTCCGACGAGCGCTCGCGCGACTGGATCTGCCGGCCGACCTCCAGCAGTTCGAGATGATGCAATTCCTTGTCCGCCATGACTGACTCCCGCATGTGTAGGGTTGAGAAAGAGAAGGTCCGAATCCAAATACCAAGTGGCAGAAGCTGCCACCCCGGGCGAACCTTATCGGCGCGGCGCGGCCCGCGCTGGTCTCTTCCGGACATGCACTTGTGCTGAGGCGGACAACCCCACGCGCAACGTTCAGCGCGCCTTCAGCAGCGTGTGCGGCGCGCAGCCATACGCCTTGCGAAAGGCCCGGCTGAAGTGCGACAGGTCGGAGAACCCGTGCTGGAACGCGACGTCCGTCACGCTGTGCGCGCGCCCGCCCATCAGCGCGTCGCGGCTGGCTGCGAGACGCGCCTGCCAGACCGCGCCCATCGCCGTGGCGCCCTGGCGCGCGAACGCCCGCGCCACGGTGCGCGCCGAGACGTGGTGCGCCTGCGCCAGCGTGTCGAGCGAAAGCGCCGGGTCGTCCAGGTGGCGCGCGATGTAGGCCGTCATGCGCGCGTGCAGGCCGTGCTCGGCGCCGGCGTCGCCGGTGGTGTCCTGCTGCAGTTCGAGCGTCACGGCCAGCAGGTCGATGAGCGCGCTGCCGAAGCGTTCGGCGGCAGCGGAATGTGGCTGCGCAAACGCCGGGTTCGCCGTCTCCTGCAGCATCGCGTGCAGCGGCCTCGCGCCGGGGCGGTCCGCGGCGATGGTGCGGGCGGTGAAGTCTTCAGCCTTCGCAAAGCGCCGCAACAGCAGCCGGCGCGGCATGCGCGCCAGGTAGACCGAGCGCGCGTCCATCGTGCATTCGAACGGCCGGCCTGCGTCGTAGAGCAGCATGTCCCCGCTGCGCAGCCGCCCCTGCCGCCCGCCTTGCACGAAGGCGCCCTCGCCCTCCTGCACGAACGCCAGCCACAGGTCGTCCAGCGGGTGCTGACGCAGGTGGTGCGCATCGCGCGCCCAGTAATGCAGTGGCGCCGACATGCGGTTGACGCTGACCGCGCCCACGTCACGCACGTCGAGCCGCCCTTCGAACGACTCCGCCGTCATCGCACGGCTGGCCGCGGGAATGCAGTGGCGGCACACGACGTCGTGCCAGCAGTCGAAACGCAGCGGGGTGGCGACGTCGGTCGTCAGATAGGCCAAGCTGTTCATGACGCGGATGCTGGGGCGGATGGGGCGCAGAGGCAAGCCCTGAGCGGGGCCCGGTACTTGCTATGGAAGGAGGAACCCTTGCTGCACCGTGCCCATGCCTACGTTTTCACTCGCCCTCGCCTCGCGCGCCGCTTCAGCCGCCCCGTGGCGCCAGGTGCTCGCGAATCCACTGGGCGAGCGCGTCTTCGTCCAGTGCGCCTTCGGCGAGCTTCAGCGTGATGAGCACGCAGTCGTGGTCGGACGCAACCAGCTCGAAGCCATTGAGGTCGAGGAACACTTCCATCGCGACAAAAGCCGTTCGCTTGTTGCCGTCCGTGAAGGGGTGGTTGCGCGCAATGCCGAAGGCGTAGGCTGCGGCCAGCGTGGCCGCATCGGGCGATTCGTACAGCGCGCGGTTCTGTGGCCGGCCCATGGCCGAGGCCAGCAAGCCCTCGTCGCGCACGCCGGCCGGCCCGCCATGCTCGGCCAGTTGTTCCTCATGCACGGCATGGATCAGCTGCAGGCTGAGCCAGACCCAGGCCTGGTTGGCCGCGCTCATTTCGCCAACTCGCGCAGCACGTTGCGCCGCTTCTTCATGACGCGCCGCGCCGCCTCCATCTGGCGTTCGAAGTCATCGTCGTACGGCGTCAGCGTGAAGCCGCCACCGGCGGCCTGCGTGAGGTAGACCGTGTCGCCCTTGCCGACATTCATGCTGGCCAGCACCTCCTTGGGCAGGATGACGCCGACCGAGTTGCCGATCTGGGTCAGTTTGAGTGCGGACATGGCGGACTCCTACGAGAAAAAGTTATAACAAGCGTTATATTATTCCGCCTCATCTGGAGTCGCAACCCGCCATGCTCACCGCCAACAAACTCATGTCCCAGGGCCGCGGTCTCGCGCCCGTGCTGCTCAAGCGTGCCGCCACCATCGAACTCGATTGGGACGTGCGCCAGAAAAGCCGTTTCGACGCCACCGACTCGCAGGGTCGGCAGATCGGCATCTTCCTGCCGCGCGGCACTGCCGTGCGCGGCGGCGACGTGCTGGTCGCGGAAGACGGGTCGCTGGTGCGCGTGATCGCGGCGCCGCAGCCGGTGCTGCGCATCACGCACTGCACGGCCCACGGCACGCCCTTCGACCTGACGCGCGCGGCCTACCACCTGGGCAACCGGCATGTTCCGATCGAGCTCAAGCCCGATCACCTGAAGATCGAACCCGACCACGTACTGGCCGACATGCTGCGTTCGATGCACCTGATCGTCGTCGCCGTCGAAGAAGCCTTCGAGCCCGAAGGCGGCGCGTACGGATCGCAAGGACACTCGCACGGCGGCCACAGTCACGACCATGGCCATGACCACGGCAAGAGCGGTCCGAAGCCACTCGTGCTCGCCCCCGAACTGCTCGACGACGATCACGGCCACGCCCACGACCACTCCCACGGCCACTCGCATTGAAATGACCCACCGCCCTTCCCGTGCGCAGGACACTGGGTGCTTCCCGCAGCGAAATCAAGGAGGAGCGAAGCGGGGGACATTCGCGGAGGGAAGTACCCGGTGGCCTGCGCACGCGCCCTGAACAACAGCGCAAAAAATGCCCTCCCCTCACAGCCTCCTTCAGCTCATCTGGCTAGCCTCCCCCGCCCTGCCAGTGGGCGGCTTCTCGTACTCCGAAGGCATCGAGGCCGCCGTCGAATGGGCCGGCATCCAATCAGAAGCCAGTGCCACCGAGTGGCTCTCCGACCAGCTGCACCTGAGCTTCGCGCGCGGCGATCTCGCACTGATGGCCCAGGCGATCACGGCTTGGCACGCGAACGACGCACAACGCATCCGCACCCTCAACGACTGGGTGCTGCACACGCGCGAATCCGCCGAGTTCTTCCTGCAGACCGAGCAGATGGGCCGCTCCTTCGTCGAGTGGCTGAAGCTGCACCATGCCGACACGGCCGAGGTCTTCGCCGGCCTGCCCGCGACCTACCCCGTGGCCTTCGCGTTCGCGGCCAGCCGCACCGAAGCGACCGTGCAAGACGGCTGCCTCGCCTTCGCCTTCGGCTGGGCCGAGAACATGGTCGCCGCCGCCGTCAAGGCCGTGCCGCTGGGCCAGAGCGCGGGCCAGCGCATCCTCGCGCGGCTCGCGAACGAAATTCCTGCGGCCGTCGACCGCGCGATGACCCTGAGCGACGACGAACGCCAGGCCTTCGCGCCCCTGCTGGCCGTGTTGTCGGCCCGCCATGAAACACAATATTCCCGCCTCTTCCGAAGCTGACCGAACCGGACCTTTCCGCCCATGACCTCCGCCCTGCACCACATCCCGAACCGCACCAAAAAGTTCCCGCCGCTGCGCGTGGGCATCGGCGGCCCGGTCGGCTCTGGCAAGACCACCTTGCTCGAAATGCTCTGCAAGGCGATGCGCGACGAGTACGACCTCGTCGCCATCACCAACGACATCTACACCAAGGAAGACCAGCGCCTGCTCACCGTGGCCGGCGCGCTGCCGGCCGAGCGCATCATGGGCGTGGAGACCGGCGGCTGCCCGCACACGGCGATCCGCGAAGACGCGTCGATCAACCTCGAGGCCATCGACCGCATGCTCGAAGACTTTCCCGACGCCGACATCGTGTTCGTCGAATCGGGCGGCGACAACCTCGCGGCCACCTTCAGCCCCGAGCTGTCGGACCTCACCATCTACGTGATCGACGTGGCGGCCGGCGAAAAAATCCCGCGCAAGGGCGGGCCCGGCATCACCAAGAGCGACCTGTTCGTCATCAACAAGACCGACCTCGCGCCCTACGTCGGCGCGAACCTCGACGTGATGGAACAGGACACCCAACGCATGCGCCGCCAGCGCCCCTACGTGATGACCAACCTCAAGACGCACACGGGCGTCGCCGAGGTGGTGGCCTTCATCGAGGCCCGGGGCATGCTCACCGCCGCCTGATCTTTCAATCAAGGCGGCGGCGAACCTGGCGTCGCGCTCAGTGCGCGACCGCCTCCGGCATCTGCCCGAACTTCCCGCTGCCGAAGTCCTTCATCGCCTGCACGATCTCGTCGCGCGTGTTCATCACGAACGGGCCGTGGCCGACGATGGGTTCGTCGATCGGCTCGCCGCTCAGCAGCAGCACCACCGCGTCGTTGTTCGCATCGATCGTCAACGCATCACCCGCGCGGTCGAGCAGCACCATCTGCGCATCGCGCACCACCGTCTCGCCGTTCACCTGCACCGTGCCGCGCAGCACGACGACCGCAGCCGCATGGCCTTCGGGCACCGGCAGCGTCACCTGCGCGCCCTGGTTCAGGCGCAGGTCCCACACGTCGATGGGCGTGAAGGTGTGGGCCGGCCCCTTGTGGCCGAGGTAGTCGCCTGCAATCACGCGCACGCTGCCCGCGCCTTCAGGCAGCGGCACCGACGGAATCTGCGCATCGACGATGGCCTGGTAGCCGGGCGTGGCCATCTTGTCCCTGGCGGGCAGGTTGACCCACAGTTGCACCATCTCGAGCTCGCCGCCGTCGCGCGTGAACGCTTCGGAATGGAACTCTTCATGCAGGATGCCCGCGCCCGCGGTCATCCATTGCACGTCGCCGGGGCCGATGGTGCCGCCCTGCCCGGTCGAGTCGCGGTGCGACACCTCGCCCTTGTAGACGATGGTCACGGTCTCGAAGCCTCGGTGCGGGTGCTGGCCCACGCCGCGCGGCTGCGCGGTCGGCGTGAAGGGGGCCGGACCGGCGTAGTCCAGCAGCAAAAAGGGGCTGGCGTGGCGGCCCAGCGTGTCGTAGCTGAACAGCGAGCGCACAGGAAAGCCGTCGCCGACCCAGTGCGGGCGCGGGGCGCTATAGGTGCCGAGGATCTTCTTCATGGGGTCTTTCCTTTCCATCTGGCGGCTCGCCCGGTGCGGGAAAGCCATGCATCAAGGATGGGGCCGCAACGATGCTTTGAGTAGATGCCAGAATTCGCCCTCATCGTTCCATCTGACGAACGATCAACGGCACGGAGGGCCCCCAGCCATGCGCGACCTGAACGACCTTTACTACTACGCCCAGGTGGTCGACCACGGCGGTTTTGCCCCGGCCGGCCGCGCCTTGAGCGTGCCCAAGTCGAGCCTGAGCCGGCGCATCGCGCTGCTCGAAGAGCGGCTGGGCGTGCGCCTCATCCAGCGTTCCACGCGCCGTTTCAGCGTCACCGACATCGGCCGCCAGTACTACGAGCACTGCGTCGCCATGCTGGTCGAAGCCGACGCCGCACAGGAGGCCATCGACCGCCTGCAGTCCGACCCGCAGGGGCTGGTGCGGCTGTCCTGCCCGTCCGCGCTGGTGTACTACCAGGTGGCCGAGATGGTCGCGAAGTTCATGACCGAGTGCCCGCGCGTGACGGTGCAACTCGAAAGCACCAACCGCCGCGTCGACGTGATCCGGGAAGGCTTCGACCTCGCGCTGCGCGTGCGCTTTCCGCCGCTCGAAGACACCGACCTGGTGATGAAGGTGCTGGGCCACAGCACGCAGCGGCTGGTGGCCCACCCGCGCCTGCTCGAAGGCCTCACGGCCCCCGCCAGCCCCGCCGACATCGGCCTGCTGCCCAGCCTCGACCTCGGTCCGGCCCAGCCGCACCACACCTGGTCGCTCGAAGGCCCCGACGGCGCGAGCGCCGAGGTGCGCCACCAGCCCCGCCTGGTGACCGACGACATGGCCGCATTGCGGCATGCCGCCCTGCAAGGTGTGGGCGTGGCCAAGATGCCGACGATGATGGTTCGCGAGGACCTGCAGGCCGGCCGCCTGGTCGATGCGCTGCCGCAATGGGCGCCGCGCAGCGGCATCGTGCATGCGGTGTTCCCGTCGCGCCGCGGCCTGCTGCCGTCGGTGCGCAAGCTGGTGGACTTTCTGGCGGTGGAGTACGAGGCGCTCGAAGCCCTCGAACTTGCCGGTGTGTCGGCGTCGCCGACCGCGTCGGGGCCGACGCGGACCTCGGTCGACTGAGCCCGGGCCTGCCGGGCTTCGTCGAAAAGACTACTCGGCCGTGCGCAGCGCGGGTGCCGTGGCTGCGGCAGTTCGCCGCGCGTAGCGCTGCGCCAGCACCGCACACACCATGAGTTGCATCTGGTGGAACAGCATCAGCGGCAGCACGATCGCGCCGACGGCGTGCGAGGCAAACAGCACCTTCGCCATCGGAATCCCGCTCGCCAGGCTCTTCTTCGAGCCGCAGAAGACGATGGTGATCTCGTCTTCGATGTTGAAGCCGAAACGCCGCGCCATGAAGGTCGTGAGCCCCAGCGCCAACGCCAGCAACACGCCGCACACCAGCAGCAGGCCGAGCAGCGCGCTCACGGGAATCTGCTTCCAGAGCCCTTCGATCACCGCCGCGCTGAACGCCGTGTAGACCACCAGCAAGATCGAGCCCTGGTCCACGAACTTCAGCACTGCGGCGCGCTTCTGGATCCACTTGCCGATCAGCGGACGCGACAGGTGACCGATGACGAACGGCACCAGCAACTGCAGCAGGATGCGTCCGATCGCATCGAGCGACGAAGGCGACGCCACCGCACCCCCTTCAGGCAAGACCACCAGGCTCACCAGCACCGGCGTGATGAACACGCCCAGCAACGTCGACGCCGACGCACTGCAGATCGCGGCCGGCATGTTGCCGCGCGCCATCGCCGTGAACGCAATCGCCGACTGCACCGTGGCCGGCAGCACGCACAGGAACAGCACGCCCGTGTACAGCTGCGGCGTCACCAGCGGCCCCAGCACGGGCCGCAGCGCGAGCCCCAGCAGCGGGAACAGGATGAAGGTGCAGGCGAACACCAGCAGGTGCAGCCGCCAATGCGTGATGCCCGCAAGGATCGCCTCGCGCGACAGCTTGGCGCCGTGCAAAAAGAACAGCAACCCGATCGCGACCGTGGTCAGGCCTTCGAAGAAATGCGCCACGCGGCCGCTGGCGGGCAGCAGGCTGGCCAGGGTGACGACCGCGACGAGCGTGAGCGTGAAGTTGTCAGGAAGAAAGCGTGAACGTGCCATGGCCTGATTGGACCGCTCGCCCATTCAAAAGAGAAATGGATTTATCGGATGGATATATGATTTGAGCGCATGAACGTCACGCTGCGCCAACTCCGCGTCTTCCGCTCGGTGGCCGAGGGCCGCAACTTCAGCCGCGCAGGCGACCAGGTGGGCCTGAGCCAGCCGGCGGTGAGCCGGTCGATCTCGGAGCTTGAAGCCCAGCTCGGCCTGAAACTGCTCGACCGCACCACGCGCGAGGTGGTGCTGACCGAAGCCGGCCACTCGTTCGCGGCCCGGCTCGACCGGGTGCTCGACGAACTCGACCAGACCTTGCAGGACGTGGCCGGACTGGCCAGCGCGCGCGGCGGCAAGGTGCGCGTGGCGAGCAGCCCCACGCTGTCGGCCAACCTCATGCCCGACTGCATCGCGGCCTGCGCGGTGCAGGCGCCGGGCATCCAGTTCTTGCTGCTCGACCGCATCCAGCAGGACGTACTCGACAGCGTGCGCAGCGGCGAAGTCGATTTCGGCGTGGTGATCGAGCCTTCCGAAGCCGACGACCTGCACTGCGAATCGATCCTCGCCGACCCCTTCATGGTGGTCACGCTGCCCGGCCACCGGCTGACGGAAAAAAAGGCGTCGGTGAACTGGTCGGCACTCGACGGCCAGCCGCTGGTGCTGCTCGATCACGCCTCGGGCAGCCGGCGCCTCATCGACCTGGCACTGGAGCGGCACGGCGCGCGCTGCGACGTGAAGCAGCAGCTGGGCCATGCGACCACCGTGTTCCGCATGGTCGAGGCCGGCATCGGCATCAGCGTGATGCCGGGGCTGTCGCTGCCGCCCGAAGGGCTCGCGCGGCTGGTGGTGCGCCCGCTGGTGCCGAACGTGCAGCGCGCGATCATGCTGATCCGGCGCCGCAACCGCGAGCTGTCGCCGCTCGCGCAGCGGGTCTGGCGCATGGTGCGCGAGACGGCCGCGCTCAGTGAGGCGCCACCGGCTTCACCAACGACGAAGGCGCGCTGAAGAAGCGCTCCTGACGCTGGCGCACGCAATAGTCGATCAGGTCCTCGACCTCGGTGGCCTTGTCGAACACCGCGTCGGCACCGAGCTGCGCGCACTTGCGGCGCGTCTCGGGCGTGGCGTGGTTGCTCAGCACCACGACTTTCTGCTTCGGGTCGCGGTTGCGGCAGGCCTCGAGCACGCTGTAGCCGGTGCCGTCGCCCAGGAACAGGTCGACGATGGCCAGGTCCCACAGCGCCGGGTTGTGCGTGAGCCAGCGCGTGCCCTCGGCCTCCGACTCGGCCTGGCCGACCGGATCGATGCGCGCCATCTCGCGCAGCGTGCCCGCCAGGCTCGCACGGAGCGCGGGGTTGTCTTCGACGATGAAGGCGCGGACGGTGGTCATGGCGGGAGGTGCGAAGGGACAAGTGCAGGCTACAAATTGCGCCCGCCACAAGTCGAAGGTGTGACACCTCACCGCGCGTAGGACATCACCGGTCCGCCGGCCCGCGCTGCCTCAGAGCGTGAGGATGGTGCAGCCCGTGGTCTTGCGCGCCTCGAGGTCGCGGTGCGCCTGCTGCACGTCGGCCAGGGCATAGCGCTGGTCGATGGGGATCTTCACCGCGCCGCTTCGCACCACCGCGAAGAGGTCGTCGGCCATGGCCTGCGTGCTTTCGCGCGTGGCGATGTGCGTGAACAGCGTCGGGCGCGTCACGTAGAGCGAACCCTTCGAGGCCAGCAGGCCGAGGTTGATCGGCGGCACCGGGCCCGAGCCGTTGCCGAAGATCGCCAGCAGGCCGAAGGGGCGCAGGCTGTCGACGGAGCCTTCGAAGGTGTCCTTGCCCACCGAGTCGTACACCACCTTCACGCCCTTGCCGCCGGTGATCTCCTTCACGCGCGCCGCGAAGTTCTCGGTGCTGTAGTTGATGGCGTGCGCCGCGCCGTGCGCCAGCGCGAGCTTGCACTTGACATCGCTGCCGGCCGTGCCGATGAGCTGCAGGCCGAGCGCCTTGGCCCACTGGCACGCGATGAGGCCGACACCGCCGGCCGCCGCATGGAACAGCACGAAGTCGCCGGGCTGCAGGCCTTCGGCCGGCAGCGTCTTCTTCAGCAGGTACTGCGCGGTGAGGCCCTTGAGCATCATGGCCGCGCCGGTCTCGAAGGAGATGTCGTCGGGCAGCTTGCACACGCACTTGGCGGGCATCACGCGCAGCTCGCAATACGCGCCGGGCGGCTGGCTCGCGTAGGCGGCGCGGTCGCCGGCCTTCAGGTGCGTCACGCCCTCGCCCACCGCCTCGACGATGCCCGAGGCTTCCATGCCGAGTTGCAGCGGCATCTGGAACGGGTACAGGCCCGTGCGCTGGTAGGTGTCGATGAAGTTCAGGCCCACGGCCTTGTGGCGGATGCGGATCTCGCCGGGGCCGGGCTCGCCCACCTCGACCTCGACGACCTTCAATTCCTCGGGACCGCCATGGCGGTCGATACGGACGGCTTTGCTCAACATCGTTGCTGTCTCCACGCAGGGGGAAAAAGAATGGGACGGGCATCGTGCCACGTTTGGCCATTTCGCGAGGAGCCACGGGCACTGCGCGGGCCCGGTAGAGTCGGCGGCCATGTCTTTCGCATCGCACCCCCGCCTCACGCCCCTCACCGCCCTTCTACTCACCGTGCCGCCGCTGCTGTGGGCTGGCAATGCGGTGGTCGGCCGTCTGGTGCGCGCGCTGGTGTCGCCGCTGACGCTGAACTTCGTGCGCTGGGTGATCGCGTTCGTGCTGCTGCTGCCGCTGGCGGCCTGGGTGCTGCGGCGAAGCAGCCCGCTGTGGGCGCACTGGAAGCGCTACGCGCTGTTGGGCCTGCTGGGCATCGGCCTTTACAACGCGTTCCAGTACCTGGCGCTGCAGACTTCCACGCCGATCAACGTCACGCTGGTGGGCTCGAGCCTGCCGCTGTGGATGCTGGCCGTGGGCACGCTGTGCTTCGGCGCGCGCGCCAGCCGGCGCACGGTGGGCGGCGCGCTGCTGTCGATGCTCGGCGTGCTGCTGGTCCTGAGCCGCGGCGAGTGGCAGCAGCTGCTGGCGCTGCGGCTGGTGCCGGGCGACCTGTACATGATCGTGGGCACCATCGTCTGGGCCTTCTACAGCTGGCTGCTGGCGCGCACGAACGAGCCTGCCAATGTGCGCGCAGACTGGGCCGCCTTCCTGATGGCGCAGCTGGTGTTCGGCCTCGCATGGTCGGGCGCACTGGCCGCCGGCGAATGGACGCTGACCGACGCCCACATCGACCTGGGCTGGCCGCTCATTGCGGCGATGCTGTTCATCGGCATCGGCCCCGCCGTGCTGGCCTACCGCTGCTGGGGCACCGGCGTGCAACGCGCGGGACCGCAGGCGGCGAGCATCTTCATGAACCTCACGCCGCTGTTCGCGGCCGTGCTGTCGGCGGCCTTCTTGGGCGAGGCACCGCACTGGTACCACGGCGCCGCGTTCGTGCTGATCGTCGGCGGGATCGTGGTGTCCTCGCGGCGCTGAGAACGAGGCGGTTCCTTCAAGCGAACACCGAGGAACCGGCTTTGCCGGGCCTCAGGTGTTGCCCCCGGCAGGGGGTTGGCGAAGCGACACGAAGTGCGCGAAGCCTGGGGGCGAGCTTAGTACGTGCCCGGGTAGGCGCCGCCGTCGGCCAGCACGTTCTGGCCCGTCATGTAGCCGGCTTGCATGCTGCAGAGAAACGCGCAGATCGCGCCGAACTCCGCCGGGTTGCCGAAGCGCTTGGCCGGAATGTTCTTCTTGCGCGCTTCCCACACGGTGTCGAAATCCTGGCCCGACTTCTGTGCCGCGCCGGCCATCGTGCCCTTGAGGCGGTCGGTCTCGAAGGAGCCCGGCAGCAGGTTGTTGATGGTCACGCCCTGCGCCGCCACCGACGTGCGCGCCACGCCCGCCACGAAGCCCGTGAGGCCGCTGCGCGCGCCGTTCGACAAACCCAGGATGTCGATCGGCGACTTCACCGAGCTCGACGTGATGTTGACGATGCGACCAAAGCCGCGCTTGGCCATGCCGTCCACCGTGGCCTTGATGAGCTCGATGGGCGTGAGCATGTTGGCGTCGACCGCCTTGATCCACGCCTCGCGGTCCCAGTTGCGGAAGTCGCCGGGCGGCGGGCCACCGGCGTTGGTGACGACGATGTCGAAGTCGTGGCCCAGCGCGAACACGGCCGCGCGGCCGGCTTCGGTGGTGATGTCGGCCGCCACGTGCTTGACGAACGGACCCGACGGGCCGGCCGCTGCCACCAGCTGCTTGGCTGCTGCGTCGAGCGCCTCGGCACCGCGCGCCACGATCACCACGTTGACGCCCTCGCGCACCAGCGCCTCGGCGCAGCCGTAGCCCAACCCCTTGCTCGCGCCGCACACCAGCGCGGTCTTGCCTGCAATGCCCAGATCCATGTGTTTGCTCCAGTCGATCGATCGATTGATCTCGCAGGGGCGGTGAACGAACTACCGCCCCTTGCGTGTGAAAACGAAGATGCCCGCGATGACGAGCACCGTGCCGGCCGCGATCCACGCGGTGAACGGCTCACCCAATATGACCACCCCCATGAGGATGGTGGACAGGGGCCCGATCATGCCGGTTTGCGCCGCAATGGCGGGGCCGATGCGTTCGATGGCCATCATCACCATGAGGACAGGCACAGCGGTGCACAGCGTGGCGTTGAGCACCGACAGCCAGATCACCTCGGGCGCCACCGCCATCGCCGCACTCATCGGCCGCGTGAGCACGAACTGCAGGATGCACAGCAGGCAGGCCACGGTGGTGGCCAAACCCACGAGCCGCAGCGAGCCCAGGCGTTTGACGAACTCGCCGCTGTACACAAGGTAGCCCGCGTAGCTCACTGCGCTCAGGAACACGAGGAACGCGCCCCATGCAGCCGCGCCGCCGCCCTTGCCGTCGCCACCGGTCCAGAGCTCGTGGCCGAACACCAGCAGCACGCCGCCGTAGCTCACGACCATGCCGAACACCTGCGGCCGCGTCGGGCGGCGCCGGTACAGCAGCCAGCCGAAGAACAGCACCAGCGTGGGGTTGAGGTACAGGATCAGCCGCTCGAAGCTGGCCGAGATGTAGGCCAGCCCGGCAAAGTCGAGAAAGCTCGCGAGGTAGTAGCCCGAGAAGCCGAGCCCCAAAATTCCGAGCCAGTCGCGCGTCGTGAGCGCGGGCTTGCCGCGGCCGGCCCACCACGCCATCAGCGCGAACAGCGGCAGCGCAAAGAGCATGCGCAGCATGATAAGCGTGATGGCGTCGACGCCGTAGCGGTACGCCAGCTTGACGATGATGGCCTTGCCGCTGAACGCGATGGCGCCCAGCGTGGCAAGGACGAGGCCGGTGGCGTAGCCCTTGCGGGCGGCCTCGTGTCCGTGCGGGGGAATGCCGGCCGATGCGGCTGCTTTGTTCATCCCCCGATCATCCCTTGATCCTCAGTAGCCTGCAGCGAGGCCGTCGCGGCGCGGATCGCTCGCGGCCACGTAGCCTTCGACCGACGGCTCGCCCGCGCGCCAGATGAACTGGCCGGCGCCGAAGTCCTGGTAGGAGTCGTTGATCACGTCCAGGTGATGGCCCAGGTCGCGCAGGCCTTGCACGGTGTCGGCCTTCATCGCGGCCTCGACGTTGATCTCGAGCCCCGCGTTGAAGCGCCAGCGCGGTGCGTCGCACGCGGCCTGCGGGTTCTGGCCGTAGTCGAGCATGCGCACCAGCGTCTGCATGTGGCCCTGCGGCTGCATGTTGCCGCCCATCACGCCGAAGCTCATGACCGGCTGGCCGTCCTTCGTGAGGAAGGCCGGGATGATGGTGTGGAACGGGCGCTTGCCCGGCGCCACCACGTTCGGGCTCTCGGCCTTGAGGCTGAAGCCGTGGCCGCGGTTCTGCAGGCTGATGCCGAAGTCGGGTTCGACGCAGCCCGAGCCAAAGCCCATGTAGTTGCTCTGGATGAAGCTCACCATCATGCCGCTCTCGTCCGCCGCGGTGAGGTAGATGGTGCCGCCCTTGACCGGGTTGCCGGCCTTGAAGTCCTGCGCCTTGTTCACGTCGATGAGTCTCGCACGCGAAGCGAGGTACGCGTCATCGAGCATTTGCGCGGGGGTCACCGTCATCGACGATGGCTCCGACACGTAGCGGTACACGTCGGCGAAGGCCAGCTTCATGGCTTCGATCTGCAGGTGCTGCGACTGCACCGAGTCGACCGGCAGCGAGGCGATGTCGAACTTCTCGAGGATGCCCAGCGCGATCAGCGCCGCGATGCCCTGGCCGTTCGGCGGAATCTCGTGCAGCGTGTGGCCGCGGTAGTCGCGCGAGATGGGCTTGACCCACTCGGGCTGGTAGGCCGCCATGTCGGCCACGGTGAGCGCGCCACCTTGCTCTTGCGAGAACTTGGCGATCGCTTCGGCGATCTCGCCGTTGTAGTAGGCCTCGCCCTTGGTGCGGGCAATCGCCTTGAGCGCGCGTGCCGCCGCGGTGAAGCGGAACAGCTCGCCGATCTCGGGCGCGCGGCCCCACGGCAGGAAGGCCTGGGCAAAGCCCGGCTGCGATTTCAAGAGAGGCGTGGCCGCAGCCCACTTGCCCTGCACCACCGGCGGCACGAGGTAGCCGCGCTCGGCGATGTCGATGGCGGGCGCCATCAGGTCGGCGAAAGGCAGCTTGCCGAAACGGTCGCTCATCGCGACCCAGCCGCGCACCGCGCCGGGCACGGTGACCGAGTCGATGCCGCGCATCGGCGGCGTGGCGGCGTCGGCGCCGTACTTGGCCTTGAAGTACGCGGGCGTCCAGGCCTTCGGCGCGGGGCCCGAGGCGTTGAGGCCGTGCAGCTCCTTGCCGTCCCACAGGATGCAGAAGGCGTCGCTGCCCAGGCCGTTGCTCACGGGCTCGACCAGCGTCATCACCGCGGCCGTGGCAATGGCCGCATCGACCGCGTTGCCGCCCTGCTGAAGCATGCGCAGGCCGGCCTGCGCAGCCAGCGGGTGCGACGTGGCGACCACGTTGCGTGCAAACACCGGCAGGCGGGTCGAGAGGTAGGGGTTGTTGAAGTCGAAGTTCATGTCGGCGTGCTCTCGTTTATTCATTCGTGATCTTGCGATCGACGACGATCTTTTTCCATTTGGCGGCGTCAACGGCCACCATCTTTGCGAACTGCTCGGGCGTGCCCGCGTTCGCCGGCTCGATGCCCAGGCGGGCGAGCTTGTCTTTCAGCTCGGGGTCGGCCAGCGCTTCGTTGGCGGCCTTGTTCACGCGCGCCACGATGTCGGCCGGCAGCCCCTTCGGGCCGTAGAAGCCGAACCAGGTGTTCGACTCGAAGCCGGGCAGCGTGTCGGCGATGGGTGGCAGCTCGGGTGCGAGCGGGCTGCGCTTGAGCGATGTGACGCCCAGTGCGCGCAGCCGGCCGTCGCGCACATGCGGCATGCCGGTGGGCAGCGAATCGAACAGCACGTCGACCTTGCCGCTGATGAGGTCGGGCACCGCGAGCGCCGTGCCGCGGTAGGGAATGTGCGTGACGAACACGCCGGCCTGCGCCTTGAAGAGCTCCGCCGTGAGCTGCACGATGGTGCCGTTGCCGCTCGATGCGTAGTTGAGCTTGCCGGGGTTCTTCTTGGCGTGGTCGATCCACTCGCGCACCGTCTTCGCGGGCGTGTTGACCGGCACCAGCATGATGCTCGGCGCATCGCCCACGTGGGCGATGGGCGCGAAGTCGCGCACCGTGTCGTAGGGCAGCCTGGCCGTGATGGCGGGGCCGATGGCGTGCGTGCTCGTGGTCGCGAGCAGCAGCGTGTAGCCGTCGGGCGGCGCCTTGGCCGCGAGGTCGGAGCCGATGGCGCCGCCCGCGCCGGGCTTGTTGTCGATGATCAGCTGGGCGCCGAGCTTCTCGCTCATCTTCTGGCCCAGCGTGCGGGCGAAGAGGTCGGTGGCGCCGGCCGCCGGGAACGGCACGATCAACCGGATCGGACGGTTCGGATAGGTCTGCTGCGCCAGGGCAGGCACCGCGGCCAGCACCAGCGCGGCCGCGGCGAGCGCGATACGGGTGGTTCGTTTCATGGAATTCATTGTGTCCGAGGTGGTGTGTCGAGGGCGCGCCTTGTCCGACGTGGCCGCAGGATTGGACTCGCAGGGCATTGAAAAGGGAAATGGATTTATCGGATAGATATATGAATCGAGTGCATCAATCGTGCCACGGCCATCACGCGGCGTGAGGCATGCCCACCTGACCATCAGAAATAGCGATGGCGCCGCATCAGCAAACGGTATTTCCTCCATCGCGCCCTGCCGCCCGATAGTCGCGCCAGTCCACTCGACACCGAAGTGGCGCACAGGAGAACTCCCCCTTGAACTTCCCTTCCATCGAGGGCGCCGATGCCGGTGCCCTCTGCTTCAGCTCGCGCGTTCTTTTCATGAAGCGGCATCCACTCGGCCTGGCCCTGGTGACCCTGGCAGGCACGGCGTCGGCGCAGTCCTCGGTGACGCTGTTCGGCGTCGTGGACGCGGGTGTCAGCCATTTCGAGGCCGTCAGCGAGTACCGCCCGGCGCTCGATCCGCGGCGCCCTGCCGCCGCGCTGCTTGCGGCGGGCGTGCCGAGGGTGACGCAGAGCCAGGCCACGCTCTCGCGCGGCGGCTACCGCGGCAGCAGCCTGGGCTTTCGCGGCACGGAAGATCTGGGCGGCGGCCTGGCGGCGAGCTTCTGGCTGGAGTCGAACATCAGCAACGACGACGGCAAGACCGGCTTGGCCTCTTTCGCCAAGCGTTCCACCGTGAGCCTGTCGGGCGGCTTCGGCGAGCTGCGGCTGGGCCGCGACTACACGCCGATCTTCCGCAACGACTCGCTGGCCGACCCGTTCGCCGTTCAGGGCGCCGGCCTGTCGGTGATTGCGCGCGTGAACAGCGCCTCGTCCGCATTGCTCGGGGGCGCACCGGCCGGCGTGGCCGCCGGAGACAACTACGCGCGCGCCAGCAACAGCATCGGCTACTTCCTGCCGCCGAACCTCGGCGGCTTCTACGGGCAGGTGCAGTACGCCTTTCCCGAGAACATCCGCTACAGCCCCGAGCTCACGCCGACGAACGCGCGCGGGCGCTACATGGGCGGGCGCTTCGGCTATGCCAAGGGGGCGCTCAACGTGGCGCTGGCGCTCGGTGAAGACAACAAGGATCGCCTGCCCTCGGGTTCCGCGGCCAAGCCGCCCATCGACGCCGGCGGCGAAGACCGGCTGAAGACCGTCAGCCTGAGCGCCACCTACGACCTCGGCCCCGTCAAGCTGCTGGGCGAGCTGTCGCAGTTGCGGCACCGGCGCGCGCAGGCACAGACCTGGGCACCGGAGCGCACCGACCGGTACGACGGCTACCTCGTGGGCGCCACGGTGCCCGTGGGCCCCGGCCTCATTCGCGCCTCCTTCGGCCGCGTGAAGTACCGGGCCGGCGGCACCGGCCTGCCAGGCGACGCGGCACAGGGCGCGAGTGCCAGCCAGTGGGCGCTGGGTTACGTGCACCACCTGTCCCGCCGCACGGCGCTGTACGCCACCTTCGCGCGCGTTCGCATCCGCGACGGCCAGAACGACAAGGCCATCGGCTCCGTGACGAGCGGCAGCGACGCACCCTATCCGGGCTACGTGGCCGCCAGCGGCTGGCGCCCGCGCAGTGCCATGGGCTACGACTTCGGCATCCGGCACATCTTCTGACCCCGTTCTCACTCCTCTACGCATTCACTCATGTTGATCCACTCACCCACCTTCGCCCTTCGCTCACTGGCCGTGGCCGCCCTCCTCGCCTTCGGCGCGGGCGCACACGCGCAGCCCGCTGCATCGTCGCCCGCTTCGGCGATCACGCCGCTCGTCGATGCGATGTACCCGCGGCTCGACGCGATCTACAAGGACCTGCACGCCCACCCCGAGCTTGCCTTCAAGGAAACGCGCACCGCCGCGAAGCTGGCCGCCGAGATGCGCGCGATCGGCTTCGAGGTGACCGAGAAGGTCGGCGGCACGGGCGTCGTCGCGCTCTACCGCAACGGCCCGGGGCCGGTCGTGATGGTGCGCACCGACATGGACGGCCTGCCGATGGAAGAAAAGACCGGTCTGCCCTACGCCAGCCAGGCCCGCACCGACTGGGGCGGGCGCGACAGCTTCGTGGCCCACAGCTGCGGCCACGACATCCACATGGCCAGCTGGCTCGGCGCCGCGCGCGCGCTGGTCGCACTCAAGGGGCAATGGAAAGGCACGCTGATGTTCATCGGCCAGCCCGCCGAAGAAACCGTGTCGGGCGCCAAGGCGATGCTCGCGGACGGCCTGTTCACGCGCTTTCCGAAGCCCGACGCCGCGTTCGCGCTGCACACGGCGCCCACGCCGCACGGCGCCATCGGCTATGGCGTCGGCATCAGCAGTTCCAACTCCGATTCGCTGGAGATCGTCTTCAAGGGAAGCGGCGGCCACGGCTCGCGGCCGCACACCACCCTCGACCCGATCGTGATGGCCGCGCGCTTCGTGACCGACGTGCAGGCCGTGGTGAGCCGCGAGAAAGACCCGGCCGAATTCGGCGTCGTGACCATCGGCGCCATCCAGGGCGGCACCGCCGGCAACATCATTCCCGACACGGTCACGCTGCGCGGCACCATCCGCTCGTACAAGCCGCAGGTGCGCGACAAGCTGCTGGCCGGCGTGCGCCGCATGGCCATGGCCGCTGCCGCCACGAGCGGCGCGCCCGAACCCGTGGTCAAGCTGGTGCAAGGCGGAGAAGCCCTGGTCAACGACGAAGCCGTGGTGACTCGCGCGGCCGCCGCACTCAAGCAGGCGTTGGGCGCGGCCCATGTCGTGCAGTCCACGGTGCCGTCGACGGGCAGCGAAGACTTCTCGGCCTTCGTCAACGCCGGCGTCCCGTCGATGTACTTCACGGTCGGCGTGCTCGATGCGCGCGACATCGCGGCCTCCGCCCAGCCCGGCGGCAAGCCGCTGCCCCGCAACCACTCGCCCTTCTTCGCGCCGGTGCCCGAGCCGTCGATCAAGACCGGTGTGCACGCGATGACCGTGGCGGTGCTCAGCGCGTTGGGCAAGTAGCGCCGCAGGCATTCCCCCAAAGAAAAACGGCGCCCGAAGGCGCCGTTTTTTTCGTTCAGGCAAGGCCGTCGATCAGTCTTCGACGAAGGCCTCTTCGCGCTTGGACTTCACTGCGGGCAGCAGCACGATGACCAGCAGCAACGCTGCGGCGATCAGCAGGCCGGCCGAGATCGGGCGCGTGACGAACACGCTCCAGTCGCCCCGCGACAGCAGCAGCGAACGGCGCAGGTTCTCTTCCATCATCGGCCCCAGGATGAAGCCCAGCAGCAGCGGCGCAGGTTCGCAGCCGAGCTTGAAGAAGGTGTAGCCGACGAAGCCGAACACACCCACCATCCAGATGTCCCAGGTGTTGTTGTTGGTCGAGTACACGCCGATCGCGCAGAACAGCACGATCGCCGGGAACAGGAACTTGTAGGGCACGGACAGCAGCTTGATCCACAGGCCGATCAGCGGCAGGTTCAGGATCACCAGCATCGCGTTGCCGATCCACATCGAGGCGATCAGGCCCCAGAACAGCTCGGGGTTGCTGGTCATGACCTGCGGACCCGGCTGGATGTTGTGGATCGTCATGGCACCGACCATCAGCGCCATCACGGCGTTGGGCGGAATGCCCAGCGTCAGCAGCGGAATGAAGGAGGTCTGCGCGCCGGCGTTGTTGGCGGCTTCAGGCGCGGCCACGCCGCGGATGTTGCCCTTGCCGAAGGGCACTTCGCCCGGATGCAGCTTGGTCTTCTTCTCGATGGTGTAGGCCGCAAAGGCCGACAGCAGCGCACCGCCACCGGGCAGGATGCCCAGCGACGAACCCAGCGCGGTACCACGCAGCACGGCGGGCAGCATGCGCTTGAAGTCTTCCTTGGTCGGGAACAGGCCCGAGACCTTGGCGGTGAAGACTTCGCGCTCTTCGTCCGGACGCGACAGGTTGGCAATGATTTCGCCGTAGCCGAACACGCCCATGGCGATGGCCACGAAGCCGATGCCGTCGGTGAGTTCAGGCACGTCGAAGCTGAAGCGCGCGACACCCGAGTTCACGTCGGTGCCCACCAGGCCCAGCAGCAGGCCCAGCACGATCATCGCGATCGCCTTGAGCAGCGAACCCGATGCCAGCACCACGGCGCCGATCAGGCCCAGGATCATCAGCGAGAAGTATTCGGCCGGGCCGAACTTGAAGGCCAGTTCGGTCAGCGGCGGTGCGAAGGCGGCCAAGATCAGCGTGCCGACGCAACCTGCGAAAAACGAGCCCAGGCCCGCAGCGGCGAGCGCCGGACCTGCACGGCCCTTGCGCGCCATCTGGTAGCCGTCGATCACGGTCACCACCGACGACGATTCGCCCGGCAGGTTCACCAGAATCGCGGTGGTCGAGCCACCGTATTGCGCGCCGTAATAAATGCCGGCCAGCATGATCAGCGCCGACACGGGCGGCAGCGCGTACGTGGCGGGCAGCAGCATCGCGATGGTCGCGACCGGGCCGATGCCCGGCAGCACGCCGATCAGCGTGCCCAGAATGCAACCGGCCAGGCAGTACAGCAGGTTGGTGAAGGTGAAGGCAACGCCAAAACCCAGCGAGAGGTGTTCAAACAGTTCCATGGTGTGAGCAGCTTTCTTCTCAACCGGTGATGAAGGTCGGCCAGACCTGGATCTGGAGCTTCAACGCCCAGATGAACGCGACGTAGCTGCCGACGGCCAGCACGGTGGCCAGGATCAGCACGGTGGGCAGCTTGAACTCATGGCCCGCCAGGCTCGAGATGATCACGAGCGCGTAGATGGCGATGATCATGCCCATGGCCGGCACGCCGAGGCTCGGCAGGCCGCCGAGCAGCACGCCGAAGGCGAGGTTGGCGCCCAGGATGAACACCACTTGCTTCCAGGCCCACTTGCCGATCTTTTCGCCGTCGGTCGTTTCAACGGTGAGCCCGCTGAACATGATGCCCAGGCCGATGAAGGACATCAGGATGCCGAGCATCAGCGGGAAGTAACCCGGACCCATGCGGGCGCCGCTGCCCACGCTGTAGGTGGTGGCGCCCCATGCGAACGCCACGCCCACGACGGTGAACATCAGTCCCGAGAAAAAGTCTTTCTGACTTTTGATTTTCACGAACAGTCTCCTCGAACAATTTCGATGCGGAATTGTCGAGTCAGCCTCCGGTCAGGCTGATGTGGATTCCACTAACCGGAGGACTAGGGATAACCCGAAATGACTCATGCCCCGTCGCGCGGGGGGCACGTGTTTCTACTCGAGCGGCGGCGTGGCGCTGAGCACTTCCTCGATGGTCGTCACGCCCTCGGCCACGCGCAACGCGCCGGCCAGCCGCAAGGGGCGCATGCCGTCGATCACGGCCTGGCGCCGCAGGCCCGTGAGGTTGGGCTCCTTGGTGACCTTGTCCTTGAAGGGCTCGGTCACGCTCAGCAGTTCGTACAGGCCCATGCGTCCCATGTAGCCGGTCATGCGGCAATCGACGCAGCCCACGGGTTTGTAGGCGCGCACGGGGCCGGTGATCTGCCACGGCTTGACGATGGCTTCGAGGCTCTCGCGCGTAACTGCGTCGTCGGGCTGCTTGCAATGCGGGCACAGCGTGCGCACCAGGCGCTGCGCGAGCACGCCCAGCATCACGGCGGTGATGAGGTACGAGGGCACGCCCAGTTCCATCATCCGCGTGATGGCGCTCGGCGCGTCGTTGGTGTGCAGCGTGCTGAACACGAGGTGGCCCGTGAGCGCGGCCTGCACCGCCATCTCGGCGGTGGCGAGGTCGCGGATTTCGCCGACCATGATGATGTCCGGGTCCTGCCGCATCAGCGCGCGCAGGCCTTCGGTGAAGCCGAAGTCGAGCTGCGGCTGCACCTGCGTCTGGTTGAACGAGGGCTCGATCATTTCGATCGGGTCTTCGACCGTGCTCACGTTGACCTCTTCGGTCGCCACGCGCTTGAGCGTGGAGTACAGCGTGGTGGTCTTGCCCGAACCCGTGGGCCCGGTCACCAGGATGATGCCGTTGGGCCGCGTGACGAGCTGTTCCCAGCGCTGCGCGTCGTGCTGCGCAAAGCCGAGTGCGTCGAGGTCTTTCACCGCGGTGTCGGGGTCGAAGATCCGCATCACCATCTTCTCGCCGAAGGCGGTCGGCAAGGTCGACAGGCGCATTTCGACTTCGTCGCCGCGCATGTTGCGCGTCTTGATGCGGCCGTCGAGCGGGCGGCGCTTTTCGACCACGTCCATGCGGCCCAAGAGCTTGATGCGCGCGACCATCGCGTTCATCACACCCATCGGCATCTGGTAGGCGGGGTGCAGGATGCCGTCGATGCGAAAACGGATCACGCCCTGCTCGCGGCGCGGCTCTAGGTGGATGTCGCTGGCGCGCTGGTCGAAGGCGTACTGCCACAGCCAGTCGACCACCTGCACCACGCTCTGGTCATTGGCGTCGAGCTGCTTGGTGCTCTTGCCGAGTTCGACCAGCTGCTCGAAGCTCGCACCGC
Organism: Variovorax sp. EBFNA2; assembly: GCF_033802765.1. NCBI lineage: Bacteria > Pseudomonadati > Pseudomonadota > Betaproteobacteria > Burkholderiales > Comamonadaceae > Variovorax > Variovorax sp. EBFNA2. The sequence continues at coordinate 1,390,856 of NZ_CP138496.1, read as the reverse complement.
CGGTGTTGCCGCCGGCCTTCTGCGCGGCGCGCACCGACTTGGCAAGCGCAAAGAACTCGGCCGTGTAGCGCTGGATGTCCGACGGGTTGGCCACCACGCGGCGCACGGTGCGCTTCGACTGGCGCTCGACCTCGGCGATCCAGTCGGTGAGAAACGGTTCGGCCGTGGCCACCACCACCTCGTTCGGCAGCACCTGCACGGGCAGCACCTTGTGGCGCTCGGCGTATCCGGCGCTCATGGTGTCGGCCACCTTGCCCACGTCGACCTTGAGCGGATCGATGCGCAGATAAGCCAGGCCGGCGCGGCCTGCGAGCCACTGCGTGAGCGCTTCGAGGTCGAGCGGCTTGCCGTCGGCCTCGCGCGTCATGGCGACATTGGCCAGGCGCACCAGCGGCGCCTGCCGGCTCTCGGCCTGGGCGCAGCGCGCGATGGTGCGCTTGGCTTCCATCGGCGAGATCACGCCGTCGGTGGCGAGCCATTCGATCAGGCGACGCAGGTCGAGCGGACCTTCGTGGCGGGCAGCAGCGGAGGCGGCGGCGGGTACAGCGCTCATGAACCGGGGTCAGGTGATCAGGTGGAAAGGGAAAGCGTCATCGGCTTGAACACCCGCAGCCACTTGGGCGCGGGCAGGCCCCAGCGAGTCTGGATGGTTTGGGCGCGCTCGGCAAGCACCTCGCGCTTGGGGCGCGACGGCGTGCGCTGGGCCAGCACCACCGTGTTGCCTTCGCGCGTCGGCTTGAAGGCCCACACCGCATCGGCGCCGAACGCGGCGGCGATTTTCTCGAGGCTGCGCTCGTAGCTCGACGAGCGGCCGAACAGGTTGACCGTCATGCAGCCGTCTTCGGTGAGCAGCGCGCGGCAGTCGGCATAGAAGTCTTCGCTGTCGAGCACCGGCGCAGCAGCCTCGTGGTCGTACAGGTCGACCTGCAGCGCGTCGACCGTGCCCTGCCATTCGGGCTTGCGGATTTCCTCGGCCGCATCGGCGATCACGACGCGCAGCTTCAGGTCGTCGGCCGGCAGCTTGAACCAGCCACGGCAGGCCGACACCACCTGCGGGTTCAACTCGACGGCCGTGGTGCGCATGCGCAGCGTCTTGCGGCTGAACTTGGTGAGCGTGGCCGCGCCCAGGCCGAGCTGCATCGCGTGGCGGTTGCCCACGCCCTTGCTGTCGACGAACAGCAGCCAGGCCATCATGCGCTGCACGTACTCGAGTTCGATCTCGAAGGGCGCGTCGAGCTTCATCGAGCCCTGGACCCATTCGGTGCCCAGGTGCAGGTAGCGGATGTCGCCCCAGTCGGAAAAATTGACTTCGGGGAGGACGAGGTTTTTCTTGGAAGCAGCGGAGGAAGCCATCAGAGAAGGTGGTGAGCAACGAAGACCTCGCGCCAGGCCGCGAGCTTGCGCTCGAACGACCATGACGCGTTGGCGGGGCTGGTGGATGGCAGCGAATAGACCGGCACCCCGAGGGTGCGCGTGTGGCGTGCGTGCTTGAAGCTCTCGCCGCCGTTGTGGGCGATGGCCGCGAGCTTCGGCAGCCGCAGGCCGGCGATGTCGTTCACGACGGGCGAGCGGATCGCCGTGTCGAGGCTGCCTTCGCGCTCGCAGGCGCCGTACACGTCCCACACGCCGAGGCCGCGATCGAGCAGCCATGCGCAGCGCGCGCGGTAGCTGTCGGCGCCTGGAAGCGCAGGGTCGGGCCAGAGGGCTTGCAAGATCTTCCAGAACTGATTTTGGGGATGCGCATAGTACTGCTGCTGCGTGAGCGACTTCACGCCCGGGAAGCTGCCGAGGATGAGCACACGTGTGTTCGGCGAGACCAGGGGCGCAAGGCCGGTCAGCACCGTGCCGGCAGCGGGGCCGGCGACGGTCGGGGACGGGGCGGCGGTCGGTTTCATGGGCGGTATCTTGGCATTGCCACACGGTGTGCAGGAACGCCCATGAAAAAACCCGCCGAAGCGGGTTCTTTCTTCAAACACGGGCCGAAGCCCGGTGCGTGAAATTTACGGCTTCTTGGCCGCGTCGTGCTCGGCCGTACCCGGCACCTTCTCGCCGATCGCCTTGCCGGTGCTGCGCATGCCGTCGGCCGTCTTGTGGCCGGCGTTTTCAACCGCGTCGCCGGTCTTCGCAGCCACGTTCTTGGTGGCGGTGGTCGCCTTCTTCGTGGTGTTCTTCGTTGCGTTCCAGGCCTTCTTGGTGCCCCGCTCGGTGGCGTTGGCTGCCTTCTTGGTGCCGCTCTTGGTGGCATCCCAGGCCTTCTCAGCGCCGTTTTCGGTGGCGTTCACGGCCTTCTTGGTCGTGCTCTTGGTGGCGTCCCAGGCCTTCTCGGTACCGCGTGCGGTCGCGTCGACGGCGTCCTTGCCGGCTTCCTTCACCTTCTCGGTGGTCGTGGGCTCGGCCGCGGTGGTCTGCGCAACGGCCGACACACCGATGGAGGCCAGCGCCAGGGCCAGCGCGACGGGCAGGGTGCGAACAAAAGATGTGGTCATGAAAGACTCCTTTTTTGAGTGAACTAGCGGAGTGACGACAGTGCCACTGAGCAACCAACGCCACTTCGAACTTCAAGGATGACATCAAAACCAGCCCCGCAGCCTGCGCTGGCGCAACTCGGGAACTTGACCTACGCGGCGGACGGACGCCCCTCCGACACGCTCAGCAGACTTTGGAGCTTCGGCAGGGCTGCCACCGCATTGCGCGTGGTGTTTTCGGCCAGCGAGTCGATGTCGATGCCGCGCAATTGCGCGACCACTTCGGCGATGCGCGGCAGCTCGCCGGGCTCGTTGCGGCCCTGCGCTTCGCCTGCATCGCGCTGCGCCTGCGTGCGGTAGAGCCAGTGCGGCTGGATGTCGGGCGCATCGGTTTCCATGACCAATGCGTCCATCGGCAGCGTGGTCGCGAGACGGCGCAGTTGCAGCGCGCGCTCGAAGGTCACGGCGCCGCCGAAGCCGAGCTTGAGCCCGATCTCGATGCAGGCCTGCGCTTGCTGCTCGCTGCCGTTGAACGCGTGGGCGATGCCATGCCACGGCCGCCCGCCCGCGGTCTGGCGCAAATGCTTGAGGACCTTGTCGACCGAGCGCCGCACATGGATGAGCACGGGCAGTCCATGCTTGCGTGCCAGTTGCAACTGAGTGTGAAAGAAGCGTTCCTGTTTGTCCGCATCCAGGCCTTCGACGAAGTAGTCGAGCCCGATCTCGCCGACGGCCACCAGACGCGGGTCGTCGCGCCGCGCGTGCAGTTCGGCGTCGAGCGTCTGCAGGTCGGCATCGCTCGCCTCGCCCGTGCACAGCGGGTGGATGCCCAGTGCGTAGGCGTCGCCCTGCCTGTGCGCCAGCTCGCGCACGGTGGCGAAGTTGAAGGCGGCCACGGCCGGAATGACGCACAGCACCACGCCCCGCTCGGCGGCGCGGGCGCGGATCGTGGGCATCTCCGCACCGAATTCGGGCGCATCGAGGTGACAGTGGGTATCGACAAACGCAGCCATCGCGCGATGATGCCCGAAGGGATGCACAGGCGCGGAAAGCGTGCTACTGTGAACTCCTTCACGCGTCTTTTTTGCCGGAGGTGCTCCGATGCGCAGGCCCGCTTTCTACAGCCGCTCGCCCCGCACGCTGCCACCGGCCGCAGAACCGGCGGCCGGGTCGCCGGCGGATGCCGCAGCTGTGGCCGGGGCCGATGCCGTGCAAGCCACACCACTGCCGCCACGCGCACGCTGGCAGCCCGGGCGCCGCGCCTTCGCGCTGCTCACCGTCAGCTGCATCGCCATCGCCGCCGGCGGCGCCTACTGGGCACCGCGCCAAGGCGGCAAGGCGCTCACGCAAAAAGACATCGACGCCGCCGTGCTGCGCACGCTGCAGACCAACACCCTCCCCTCGCCCGCCGCCAAGGCCGCCGACATCGTGCGGCCCTCCGTGGTGCGCGTGGTCGGCTACGGCCCCGAAAAGGCCACGCCCGAAGCCAAGACCCAGAAGCGCGGCCGCAACATGGCCAAGGGCAAGCCGCCCGAGGCGCCGCTCGACGGTGCCGCGCCCGGCGAAGTCGAGCGCGGCGTGGGCACGGGCGTGGTGATCGTCGACAAGGGCGTGATCCTCACCAACCTGCACGTGGTCGCCGGCGCCGAGAAGATCAAGGTCACCTTCGCCGACGGCCTCGAAGCCACCGCCGTCATCACCGGCGTTCAGCCCGAGAACGACCTCGCGGTGCTGCAGGCGCAGAAGATTCCCGACGACCTGATTCCCGCCGTGATGCGTTCCACCGCCGACCTGCGCTCCGGCGACCAGGTGGCCGCCGTGGGCTTTCCGTTCGGCATCGGGCCTTCGGTGTCGGCCGGCGTGGTGTCGGGCCTGAAGCGCTCCTTCCGTTCGCCCGAGGGCAAGCAGGAGCTGGGCAACCTGATCCAGTTCGACGCCGCCGCCAACCCCGGCAACTCGGGCGGGCCGCTCATCAACATGGACGGCGAGGTGCTCGGCATCGTCACCGCCATCCTCAACCCGACGCAGCAGCGCACCTTCATCGGCATCGGCTTCGCGGTGCCGATCGAGAACGCCGCCTCCGCGGCCGGTTCGCCGCCTTTCTGATTTCTTCGAAAGCCCTTCGCATGAGCACAGAAAACCCGAGCTCCGCCACATTCACCACGGCCCCCGCCACCGCCGAGCTGATGGAGCAGATCCTCTACGAGGTGAAGCGCGTGGTCGTGGGGCAGGACCGCTTTCTCGAGCGCGTGATGGTCGCGATGCTCGCCGGCGGCCACCTGCTGGTCGAGGGCGTGCCGGGGCTAGCCAAGACGCTCACCATCAAGACGCTGGCCGACACCGTGCGCGGCCAGTTCAAGCGCATCCAGTTCACGCCCGACCTCGTGCCGGCCGACCTCGTGGGCACGCGCATCTACAACCAGAAGACGGGCGAGTTCAGCACCTCGCTGGGCCCGGTGTTCGCGAACCTGCTGCTGGCCGACGAAATCAACCGCGCGCCGGCCAAGGTGCAGAGCGCGCTGCTCGAAGTGATGCAGGAGCGCCAGGTCACCATCGCCGGCGAGACGCACAAGGTGCCGCGCCCCTTCCTCGTGATGGCCACGCAGAACCCCATCGAAACCGAGGGCACCTACCCGCTGCCCGAGGCGCAGGTCGACCGCTTCATGATGAAGGTGATGGTTGACTACCCGAGCGACGAGGAAGAGTTCGTGATCGTGCAGCGCGTGATCGGCCCGCCCGTCTCGGCCACGCCGGTCGCCACCACCGAGCAGCTGGCCGAGCTGCAGGCCGAGGCGCGGCGCGTGTACATCGACCCCTCGCTGATCCAGTACGCCGTGAAGCTGGTGTCGGCCACGCGCACGCCCGAAAAACATGGCCTGAAAGACCTGCGCCGCTTCATCACCTTCGGCGCCAGCCCCCGCGCGAGCATCAGCCTGACCGAAGGCGCGCGCGCCCTGGCGCTGCTGCGCGGCCGCAGCTACGCGCTGCCCGAAGACATGAGCGCGCTGGTGCCCGACGTGCTGCGCCACCGCGTGACGCTGTCCTACGAAGGCCTGTCCGAAGGGCTCACGCCCGACGGGCTGATCGAGAAGATCATGAAGGCCGTCCCCGCTCCCCCTAAGCCCCTCGAACATGAAAAGCTGGTGGCGTAAGGCCCCCGAGGCCGCGAACGACGAACGGCTTGCACTCGAAGCCGGGGGGGCCGAACGCGCACTGCGCCGGCTCGAATGGACCGTGATCCGCCGCCTTGACGGCCTGCTGCAGGGCGACTACCGCACGCTGATGCGCGGCAGCGGCCTCGACCTGGCCGACCTGCGCGAGTACCAGCACCACGACGACGTGCGCCACATCGACTGGAACGTCACCGCCCGGCTGCAGACGCCGCACGTGCGCGTGTTCACCGAAGACCGCGAGATGTCCGCCTGGTTCGTGCTCGACCTGAGCCGCTCGGTTGATTTCGGCTCGGGCCTGAAGGCCAAGCGCGAAATTTCGGCCGGCTTTGTCGGCGTGCTCGCGCGCTTGCTCACGCGGCATGGCAACCGGGTCGGCGCGCTGGTCTACGGCCGCGACCTCGAGGCCGTGATTCCGCCGCGCACCGGCCGCCGCCATGTGCTGCACCTGCTGCACGCGATGGAAAAACGCGCGAACCAGGCCGAGGCCGCGCCCACGCAAAAAGGCATGACGCGCCTGTCGGACCTGCTGACCTCCGCCGCCTCGCTCATGCCGCGCCGCTCCACGGTGTTCGTGGTGTCCGACTTTCTCAGCGAGCCCGGCTGGGAGCGCCCGCTGGGCCAGCTGGTGCAGCGGCATGAAGTGATTGCCGTGCGCCTGTTCGATCCGCTCGAACTCGAGCTGCCCGACCTCGGCCTGGTGCCGCTGCGCGATGCCGAAACCGGCGAGCAGCTGTGGGTCGACACCCATGACGCGGGGTTCCGCAAGCGCTTTGCGCGGCTGGCCGCCGAGCGCGAAACCACGCTGCGCGAGACGCTGGCCCGGGCCGGCGTCGACGCCCTCGAACTCTCGACCAGCGACGACCTGGTCGAAGCCATCGTGCGATTCGCGGACCTGCGCAAGCGCCGGGTCCGCGGGGTTGCGGCGGGTGGCGGGAAGGCGATGGTGGCGGCATGACATTCCTCTGGCCTCAATTCCTCTGGCTGCTGGCGGCGTTGCCGCTGCTGGTGCTGCTGTATGTCTGGCTGATCCGCCGCAAGAAGAAGATGGCGGTGCGCTACGCGAGCCTGTCGATCGTGCGCGAGGCCATGGGTCCGGGCCAGAGCCTGCGGCGCCACATTCCGCCGCTGCTGTTCCTCGTGGCGATGGCCGCGATGCTCGTGGCGGCCGCCCGGCCGATGGCCGTGGTGGTGCTGCCATCGAACCAGCAGACCATCATCCTGGCGATGGACGTGTCGGGCAGCATGCGCGCGGCCGACGTGCTGCCCAACCGGCTGGTGGCGGCGCAGGAGGCGGCCAAGAGCTTCATCAAGGACCTGCCGCGCCACGTGAAGGTGGGCATCGTCGCCTTCGCGGGCAGCGCGCAGGTGGCGCAGCTGCCCACCACCAACCACGACGACCTCGTGACGGCCATCGACAGCTTCCAGCTGCAGCGCGCCACGGCCACCGGCAACGCCATCGTGGTGTCGCTGGCCACCCTGTTCCCCGACGCGGGCATCGACATCTCGCAGTTCAGTGCGCCGAGCCGCCAGCGCGGCATCGCGATCGACCAGAACGAGAAGCAGCTCAAGGAGTTCACGCCCGTGGCGCCCGGCTCGTTCACGTCGGCCGCCGTCATCATGCTGACCGACGGCCAGCGCACCACCGGTGTCGATCCGCTCGATGCCGCCAAGGCCGCGGCCGACCGGGGCGTGCGCATCTACACGGTGGGCGTGGGCACGGTCGACGGCGAAACCATCGGCTTCGAAGGCTGGTCGATGCGCGTGCGGCTCGACGAAGACACGCTCAAGGCCATCGCCAACAAGACCAGCGCCGAGTACTTCTACGCCGGCACCGCGAGCGACCTGAAGAAGGTCTACGAAACGCTGAGCTCCAAGCTCACTGTCGAGAAGAAGGAGACCGAGGTGTCGGCGCTGTTTGCGCTGGCCGCCGCGGTGCTCACGCTGCTGTCGGCGGGGCTGTCGCTGCTCTGGTTCAACCGGATTCTCTAGCGCGCGGAGCGCGAGGTTTTGGCGCGGCCTCAAGGCCGGCCAGCACCTCGCGCAGGATTTCTTCCGACAGGGCCTCGTCATCCACCGCGCGGGCCATCACCACGCCGCCGTACATCGATGCCAGCGTGCGGATCGCATCGCCCCGTGCGTTCTTTTTCGAACGCCACGGAAAGCGGCGCGTGAAGCGGTCGATGACCAACCGCAGGTACGCCGTCAACGACGCATTCACGCCTTCGCCGTTGCCCGCCTGGCCGGCGAACGCCGCCATCAGGCAGCCCTCGGCACGCGCGTCGCGGTGCTCGTGGCTCAGGTAGCGCTGCACGTAGGCGCGCATGCCCTCGGGCGTTTCGCCGGCCGTGTCGAGGTCGGCGAGCGCGGACCCCGCGGAGTGCGTGATGCACTCGGCCATCAGCGCCTCTTTCGAGTCGAAGTGGTTGTAGAAGGGCCCGTGCGTGAGGCCCGTGGCTTTCATGATCTCGCTCACGCTCACGCCGAAGCCGCGCTCCTTGAACAGGCGCGACGCTTCCTCGAGGATCTTCTGGTGCTTTTCGGCGGTTTCTGCTGCGGGGTATCGCATCTGACCTCTTTCTGTTCCGGGGTAATCCGATCCCCCGTTTGACGCTATTCATGATAGTCGTCATGCTTCGACACCTCAAACATGATGGTCATCATGTTTGAAGCGACAACGGCTTTTCCGGCCTGCCCCTTATCTTTTTTGAACGGATTCGAAATGAGCGATCAAGCAACTCCCGGCACCGCCGTCGTCACCGGCGCTTCGGCCGGCCTCGGCAAGATCTATGCGGACCGCCTGGCCCGCCGCGGCCACGACCTGCTGCTGGTGGCACGCCGCGCCGAACTGCTGGAAGAAGTCGCCGCCGACCTGCGCGCCAGCTACGGCGTGAAGGTGCAGACGCTGGCCGCCGATCTGGCGGCCCCCGACGACCTCGAACGCGTGGCCCAGGCCGTGGCTGCCGACCCGTCGATCACGCTGCTGGTCAACAACGCCGGCCTTTCCACGCTCGCGCCCGTTGCGCAGACCACGGCCGCGCAGCTGCAGAGCATGCTGGACGTGAACATCAACGCGCTCGCACACCTGAGCCGCGCCGCACTCACCGCTTTCAAGTCGCGCGACCGCGGCACGCTGGTGAACATCGGCTCGGTGCTGGGCTTCCACACGCTGCCGATCAGCAGCATCTACAGCGGCACCAAAGCCTTCGTGGTCGCCTTCACGCGTGGGCTGCAGGACGAAGTGGCGGGCACGGGCGTGAAGGTGCAGCTGGTGCTGCCGGCGGCCACGGCCACCGACATCTGGGAGCTGTCGGGCGTGCCGGTGTCGGCACTGGCCGAAGGCACGGTCATGGCCGCCGAAGACTGCGTGGATGCCGCGCTGGCCGGGCTCGATCTGGGAGAGGCGATCACCCTGCCCTCGGTGAACGAGGCGAAGCTGCTCTCGGCGTTCACCGACGCGGGCGCCGCGCTGTTCGGCGCGTCGCAGACCGGCCAGCCGGCAACGCGCTACCTGGCAACGGCCTGATCGGCCGCGGCGACGGGAGTTGTTGCCGCGGTGTCCGGCAGCTTCACCGCCCCCACCCCGCCCAAAAACAGGTCGGCCACGATCGGCGCGATGGCCGCGTGGTCGAGCCGGCCGCCGGGCTTCATCCAGGTGAACATCCAGTTGATCATGCCGAACAGCAGCATGGTCAGCGGCTTGGCGAGTTCGTCGCTCGGCGCGCCGGGGCGCAGCGCCGACACGGCGCGCGCAAAGCCCGCGACCACGGCGCGCTCCTGGTCGAGCACGCGCTCGCGGTCTTCGGCTTCGAGAAAGCGCACGTCGTCGGTGAGCACGCGGTGCGCGTCCTGCGCGCCGGCGTACTCCTCGACGATGCGGTAGATGAAGCGGCGCAGCCGCTCTTCATCGGTATGCGGGTTGGCCTCTTCCTCGGCCACCAGCGCCGCCAGCTTCGAGACGTGCGTCTCGGCGATGCTGATGAGCAGGCTGCTCTTGTCCTTGTAGTAGTGATAGAGCGTGGCCTTCGAGAGATTGCAGGCCTCGGCGACCTGGTTCATCGAGGTCGCGGGGTAGCCACGGCGGGCGAACAGCTGGGCGGCCTGCGCAAGGATCAGTTCGCGCTGGTCGTCGTAAGTGGCGGATCTTCCACGCGGCATCGGGTCTTCTTCCTGGGTTGTCTGTCGGTTGCTGACATGCAGCAGGCTCGATCTTGCATGAAGCCGCAGGGCTACCCGCGGCGGGTGGCGATCAACGATTTCACGTCGGTGACGGGCAGGCGCGGCCGGTCTTTTTCGACCTCGGCGAGCGGCGCCACCTCGTGCAGGCTGGCCAGGCTGCGCACCGTCAGCGCCTGGTAGGTGTGCGTGCCTTCGAGCTTCCAGGCGATCTCTTCGTCGCTGAGCTCGCGCCGCACCTTGGCCGGAATGCCCGCCGCGAGCGAGCGCGCGGGCACCTTCATGCCGGCGGGCACGAAGGCGCAGGCCGCAACGATGGCCTGCTCGCCCACCTCGGCCTCGTCCATCACCACCGCGTTCATGCCGACCAGCGCGTCGCGCCGCACGATGCAGCTGTGCAGGATCGCGCCGTGGCCGATGTGGCCGTTGACCTCCACCACCGTGTCGTTGTCGGGAAAGCCGTGGATGCAGCAGTGGTCCTGCACGTTGGAGCCCTCCTGCAACACGATGCGGCCGAAGTCGCCGCGCAGGCTGGCGCAGGGACCCACATAACAGTGCGGTCCGACGATCACGTCGCCGATCAGCACGGCCGTGGGATGCACGTAGGCGCTCGGGTCGACGACGGGGATCACGCCGTCGATGGAATAGCTGGGCATTCGGTCTCCTTGTTTTTTGCGAGTCTCAGGGTTTGCCCTGAAGGCACCCCGCTTGTGCCGGAATCGAGGTCGATCCTAAAATCAACCGAACGGTCGGTCAATAGTGTTTGCCTGCCGATCCGGCCCCACAAAGGATGAAAGAGACACGCATGACTGAGCCTTTGGTACTCATCCGCGACAGCGGCGCCGTCCGCACGCTGAGCCTGAACCGCCCCGCGGCACTCAACAGCTTCACGACCGGGTTGCACGCCGAACTGCTGGCCGCGCTCGAAGCCGCTGCCGCCGACAGCAGCGTGCGCTGCGTGGTGCTCACCGGCGCCGGCCGCGCCTTCTGCGCCGGGCAGGACCTGGCCGACCCGTCGGTCGCGCCCGACCCCACGCCGGGCGCCGCGCCCAAGGACCTGGGCCACGTCATCTCCACCTACTACGGCCCGCTGGTCGCGCGCCTGCGCTCGATGCCGGTGCCGGTGGTGGCCGCCGTCAACGGCGTGGCGGCCGGCGCGGGCGCCAACCTCGCGCTGTGCTGCGACCTCGTCGTGGCCGGCCGCTCGGCCAGCTTCATCCAGGCCTTCACCAAGATCGGCCTCGTGCCCGACACCGGCGGCACCTGGCTGCTGCCGCGCCTCGTGGGCCCGGCGCGCGCGCTGGGCATCGCGATGCTCGGCGACAAGCTGCCCGCCGAAGAAGCCGCACGCATCGGCCTGATCTGGCAGTGCGTGGACGACGCAGCCCTGGCCGACACCGCCGCCGCGCTGGCCTCGCGCCTGGCCGGCATGCCGACGCGTGCGCTGGTCGCCACCCGCGAGGCGATGGCCGCCGCGCAGAACCTCGACCTCGGCGCGGCACTTGCCGAAGAAGCGCGCATCCAACGTGAGATGGGCAACGCCGACGACTACCGCGAAGGTGTCGAGGCTTTCCGCGCCAAGCGCGCCCCGGTGTTCAAGGACCGCTGAGATGACCGACGCTTCCTCCCGCACCCCGCAACAGACCGCCGAGTTCGTGCGCGACGGCATGTTCGCGAACGACAACGCCAGCAAGGGCCTGGGCATGCGCATCGTCGAGGTCGGCCCCGGCCAGGCCACGCTCGAAATGCGCGTGCGCCCCGACATGCTCAACGGCCACGCCATCTGCCACGGCGGCTTCATGGCCACGCTGGCCGATTCCACCTTCGCCTTCGCGTGCAACTCGTACAACGAGCTGACCGTGGCCTCGGGCTTCGCCATCGACTTCCTTGCGCCGGCGCGCGAGGGCGACGTGCTCACCGCGCGCTGCTTCGAAGTGTCGAAGGCCGGCCGCACCGGCGTGTACGACACCGAAATCACCAACCAGCGCGGCGAGCGCATCGCGATGTTCCGCGGCCGCTCGTACACCGCCAAGGGCCGCCCGGCAGTCCCGGCTTGAGGAGACAAGACACCATGACCGTGAAACGCCCCGCCCCCGGTGACCTCGACCCGATCGAAACCGCCAGCCGCGACGAAATCGCCGCGCTGCAACTCACGCGCCTGCGCGCCACGCTGCGCAACGCCTATGACAAAGTGCCGCACTACCGCAAAGCCTTCGATGCGAAGGGCGTGCATCCCGACGACCTGAAGTCGCTGGCCGACCTGTCGAAGTTCCCGTTCACGGTGAAGACCGACCTGCGCGACAACTACCCCTTCGGCATGTTCGCCGTGCCGCGCACGCAGGTGGCGCGCATCCACGCGTCGTCGGGCACCACCGGCAAGCCGACCGTGGTGGGCTACACCAAGAACGACATCGACACCTGGGCCGACCTCGTGGCGCGCTCGATCCGCGCAGCAGGCGGACGGCCGGGCGACATGATCCACGTCGCCTACGGCTACGGCCTCTTCACCGGCGGCCTCGGTGCGCACTACGGCGCCGAGCGCGCGGGCTGCACCGTCATCCCGATGTCGGGCGGCCAGACCGAGAAGCAGGTGCAGCTGATCCAGGACTTCAAGCCCGACATCATCATGGTCACGCCCAGCTACATGCAGGTGATCATCGAGCAGTTCGAGCGCCAGGGCCTCGATGCCAAAGACAGCTCGCTCAAGATCGGCATCTTCGGCGCCGAGCCGTGGACCGAGGCCATGCGCCGCGACATCGAGACCAAGGCCGGCATCGACGCAGTCGACATCTACGGCCTCTCCGAAGTGATGGGCCCGGGCGTCGCGAGCGAATGCGTCGAGAGCAAGGACGGACCGGTCATCTGGGAAGACCACTTCTACCCCGAGATCATCGACCCCGAAACGGGCGAGCTGAAGGCCGACGGCGAAGAAGGCGAACTCGTCTTCACCTCGCTGAGCAAAGAGGCCATGCCCATCGTGCGCTACCGCACGCGCGACCTCACGCGCCTGCTGCCGCCCACCTCGCGCGCGTTCCGCCGCATGGGCAAGATCGTCGGGCGCAGCGACGACATGATGATCATCCGCGGCGTGAACGTCTTCCCCACGCAGGTGGAAGAGATCGTGCTCGCGCACAGCGCGCTCACCGGCCTGTACCAGGTGCGCGTGAGCCGCGAAGGCCTGCTCGACCAGGTCGAGGTGCACTGCGAACTCACGCCGCACGAAGCCGCCGCGGCCGACCGCACCGCCATCTCCGACTGGGTGCAGCACCGCGTGAAAACGCTCATCGGCATCTCCACCCGCGTGGTCGTGCACGGCCCCGACGAAATGGAACGCACGCAGACCGGCAAGGCCCGCCGCGTGATCGACACGCGCCCGCGCTGAGCCGCCCGCGCGCCCCCCACACCGCACCGAAAGGACACGCACATGTACACCCAGGCCATGGACACGATGGGCAAGGACGCAGGCGACGGCAAGCAGAAGGCCGTGCGCTCCGCCGACGAGCTGCGTCTCGAGGAACGCTTCGACGCCCGCATCGACGCCGGCGACTTCATCGAGGCGAAAGACTGGATGCCCGAGCACTACCGCAAGACGCTGGTGCGCCAGATCAGCCAGCACGCGCACTCCGAAATCGTCGGCATGCTGCCCGAAGGCAACTGGATCAGCCGCGCGCCCACGCTCAAGCGCAAGGCCATCCTGCTGGCCAAGGTGCAGGACGAAGGCGGTCACGGCCTGTACCTGTACGCCGCAGCAGAAACGCTGGGCACCTCGCGCGACCAGATGTTCGACGCGCTGCACACGGGCAAGGCCAAGTACAGCTCGATCTTCAACTACCCCACGCTCAGCTGGGCCGACATGGGCACCATCGGCTGGCTGGTCGACGGCGCGGCGATCATGAACCAGGTGCCGATCTGCCGCTGCTCGTACGCCCCGTATGCGCGCGCCATGATCCGCATTTGCCGCGAAGAGAGCTTTCACCAGCGCCAGGGCTACGAAGCACTGCTGACGATGATGAAGCAGGGCACCGAGGCGCAGAAGGCGATGGTGCAGGACGCGGTCAACCGCTGGTGGTGGCCCTCGATCATGATGTTCGGCCCGCCCGACGACCAGTCGCCCAACTCGGCGCAGTCGATGCGCTGGGGCATCAAGCGCTTCAGCAACGACGAGCTGCGCCAGAAGTTCATCGACGCCACCGTCGAGCAGGCCGCGATCCTCGGCGTGACCCTGCCCGACCCCGACCTCAAGTGGAACGAAGAGCGCCAGTCGCACGACTTCGGCGTCATCGACTGGAGCGAATTCTGGCGCGTGATCGCCGGCGACGGCCCCTGCAACCGCGAACGCCTGCAGGCCCGCGTCGATGCATGGGACGACGGCGCCTGGGTGCGCGAAGCCGCCCTCGCCCACGCCAACAAACAACCTTTGAAGGAAGCAGCATGAGCACCGAAGTGAAGCAAGAGTGGCCCCTGTGGGAAGTGTTCGTGCGCAGCAAGGCCGGCCTGGACCACAAGCACTGCGGCAGCCTGCACGCGGTCGATCCGAAGATGGCGATCCAGATGGCGCGCGACGTCTACACGCGCCGCCAGGAAGGCAGCAGCATCTGGGTGGTGCGCTCCGACCAGATCGTGGCCAGCGACCCGGGCGACAAGGACATGTTCTTCGACCCGGCCGAGGACAAGGTCTACCGCCATCCCACCTTCTACGCACTGCCCAAGTCCGTGGACCACATGTGAGCCCAGGACGGCACGCCATGCAAGCCTCGATCGAACTGAACCGCACGCCCGCCGTGCACTACCTGCTGCGCATCGGAGACACCTGCCTCGTGCTCGCGCAGCGTCTGGGCGAATGGTGCGGCCACGCACCGGTGCTCGAAGAAGACATCGCGATGGCCAACATCGCGCTCGACCTCGTCGGCCAGGCCCGCGCGGTGCTCACGCACGCCGGCAAGCTCGAAGGCGCTGACCGCGCGCACGACGAAGACCAGCTCGCCTACCTGCGCGACGAGCGCGACTACTTCAACCTCACGCTGGTCGAGCTGCCGCGCGGCGACTTCGCCTTTGCCGTGCTGCGCAACACCATGGTCGCCACGCTGCTCAAGCTGCTGTGGCAACGCCTCGCCGCATCGAGCGACGCCGAGGTGGCCGCCATCGCCGGCAAGGCGCTGAAGGAAGCGCGCTACCACCAGCAGCACTCGGCCGACTGGGTCGTGCGCCTGGGCGACGGCACCGACGAATCGCGCCGCCGCACCGAGAAGGCGCTCAAGCAGCTGTGGCTCTACGTGCCCGAGCTGTTCGAAAGCGACGACGTCGACGCGCAAGCCAGCGCCAGCGGCCTCGGCCCCGCATGGAGCGAACTGCGCGAGCCCTGGCTTGCCGACATGCAGCAGGTGCTCGACGCCGCCGGCCTCGCCATGCCCAAGGAAGCCGCCTTCCGCAGCACCGGCAAGCACGGCGTGCACAGTGAGCACATGGGCTACATCCTGGCCGAGATGCAGCACCTGCAGCGCAGCTTCCCTGGAGGCGTGTGGTGACGAACGCGCTGGCGTCGCGCATTGATGCGGCATGGGCCGTGCTGCACACCGTGCCTGATCCCGAAGTGCCGGCCGTGTCGGTCTGCGACCTGGGCATCGTGCGCGAGGTGATCGAACACGACGACGGCCTCGAGGTTGTGCTCACGCCGACCTACTCCGGCTGCCCCGCCACCGAAGCCATCGAGCACGACGTGCTGGCCGCCATCGAACAGGCCGGCCTGGGCCGCGCGCGCGCCACCTTGCGCCGCGCACCCGCCTGGACCAGCGACTGGATCAGCGACGAAGGCCGCGACAAGCTCAAGGCCTACGGCATCGCGCCGCCCGCGCACCTCACGCCCGAGCAGGCCTCCACCACCGCCGTGCCGATCAGGCTCTTCGGCCGCATGGCCGGTGAGCGCATCGCCTGCCCCCGCTGCGCGAGCGAGCGCACCGAGCGGCTCTCGGCCTTCGGCTCCACGGCGTGCAAGGCGCTGTACCGCTGCATGGCCTGCCGCGAACCCTTCGAACACTTCAAGCCTATTTGAGGCACGCCCACGATGAGCACCCTCTTCCACCCCCTGCGCGTGAAGGCCATCGAGCCCGACACGCACGAGGCCGTCATCGTCTCGTTCGAGGTGCCGGCCGACCTGCAGCAAGTCTTCGGCTTCACGCAGGGCCAGTACCTCACGCTGCGCCATGACATCGACGGCCAGGACCTGCGCCGCTCCTACTCGATCTGCGCCGGCATCGACGACGGCGAGCTGCGCGTCGGCGTGCGCAAGGTGCGCGGCGGCGTGTTCTCCAACTGGATCAACGCGCACCTGCAACCCGGCGACAGCCTGCAGGTGATGGCGCCGCAAGGCCGCTTCTTCGTGCCCATCGAACCCGAGGCCGCGCGGCATCACGTGGGCATTGCGGGCGGCAGCGGCATCACGCCGATCCTGTCGATCATGAAGACCGTGCTGGCGCGCGAGCCGAAGAGCCGCTTCACGCTGATCTACGGCAACCGCCAGCTGCAGTCCACGATGTTCAAGGAAGAGATCGAGGACCTGAAGAACCGCTACATGACGCGCCTCGTGCTGCAGCATGTGTTCTCCGACGAGCACACCGATTCGCCGCTGGGCTTCGGCGTGATGAACCGCGAGAAGATCGGCGAGTTCCTGACCTCGGTGGTGCCCGCCGCGCAGATCGACCAGGTGTACGTGTGCGGCCCGTTCCAGATGAACGACGAGGCCGAGGCCGCCTTGCTCGCCGCGGGCGTGCCCGAAGACCGCATCCACATCGAGCGCTTCGGCGTCGCGCTGCCCTCGGCCACGTCGGCCGCCCAGGTCGGCGCGGTGGTGCACGAGGCGCAGCCGGGCGATGCCAAGCAGGCGCGCGTGACCATCGTGCGCGACGGCCTGCAGCGCGAGATCACCTACACCGAGGGCCAGCCCAGCATCCTCGATGCGGCGTCGGCGGCCGGGCTCGAAGTGCCGTTCTCGTGCACCTCGGGCGTGTGCGGCACCTGCCGCGCGAAGTGCGTGGACGGGGAAGTCCGCATGGAAAGAAACTTTGCGCTCGACAAGAATGAAGTGGCCGCGGGATTCGTGCTGACCTGCCAGGCCCACCCCCTGACCGAGCGCGTCACGCTGTCTTTCGACGAGCGCTGAACGCCCGCTTTTCCCTCGGCCTTTCCCATTTCAACCCGGAGACAAACCAACCATGACCTTCTTCAAGCCCCTGCTGATCGCCGCCCTGTGCGCCACGGCCCTCTCGGCCTGGGCCGACGTCAACGTCGGCGTGACCATCTCGGCCACCGGGCCGGCGGCGTCGCTCGGCATCCCCGAGAAGAACACCATCTCGCTGATGCCCAAGACCATCGGCGGGCAGAAGATCAACTACATCGTGCTGGACGATGCCTCCGACACCACGGCCGCTGTGAACAACACGCGCAAGCTGATCGCCGAGAACAAGGTCGACGTGATCCTGGGCTCGACCACCACGCCGGCGTCGCTCGCGATGATCGACGTGGCCAGCGAAGCGCAGACGCCGATGATCTCGGTGGCCGCCTCGGCCCGCATCATCGAGCCGATGGACGCCAAGAAGAAGTGGGTTTTCAAGACGCCGCAGAACGACATCATGATGTCGCTGGCCATCGCCGAGCACATGGCCGCCAACGGCGTGAAGACGGTCGGCTTCATCGGCTTCTCCGACGCGTACGGCGAAGGCTGGTCGCAGGAGTTCGCCAAGGCCGCCGAGCTGAAGAAGATCAAGATCGTGGCCAACGAGCGCTATGCGCGCTCCGACACCTCGGTCACCGGCCAGGCGCTGAAGCTCATGTCGGCCAAGCCCGACGCGGTGCTGGTCGCCGGCTCCGGCACGCCGGCCGCGCTGCCGCAGAAGACGCTCAAGGAGCGCGGCTACACCGGCAAGATGTACCAGACGCACGGCGTGGCCAATGCCGACTTCCTGCGCGTGGGCGGCAAGGACGTGGACGGCACCTTCCTGCCGGCCGGCCCGGTGCTTGTGGCCGACCAGCTGCCCGCCAGCAACCCGGTGAAGAAGTCTGCGCTCGCCTACGTCGCCGCGTATGAAGCCGCCTACGGCAAGGGCACGGTCTCGACCTTCGGCGCGCACGCCTGGGACGCGGGCCTGTTGATGAGTTCGGCCGTGCCGGTCGCGCTGAAGAAGGCTCAGCCGGGCACGCCCGAGTTCCGCGCCGCGCTGCGCGATGCGCTCGAGCAGACCAAGGACGTGTCGGGCGCGCATGGCGTGTTCAACATGACCGAGAAGGACCACCTGGGCCTGGACCAGCGCGCGCGTGTGATGGTGAAGATCGAAAACGGCGCCTGGAAATACCAGCCCTGAGCGTTCTCTGACTTGCTCCCTCCCCCGCTGGGGGAGGGCGGGGGTGGGGGCACGACGACTTTGAATGCCGCGCAGCCTTGAACGCAGTGGCTGCCCCCATCCCAACCTTCCCCCAGAGGGGGAAGGAGCAATACAGACGCAGACAGACAGACGGACAGCAGCGCGCGACCGACAGCGCTAGCAACAGACACTGACTCGACACACGGGCCCCGCCCGAAGGTTTTCATATGGACTTGCAGATTGCCCTGTTGCTCGGGCAGGACGGCATCGTGAACGGCGCGGTCTACGGACTGATGGCGCTCGCGCTGGTGCTGGTGTTTTCGGTCACGCGCGTGATCTTCATTCCGCAGGGCGAGTTCGTTGCCTTCGGTGCGCTCTCGATGGCCGCGCTGCAGGGCGGGCGCACGCCGGCCACGCTGTGGCTGCTGGTGGCGCTGGGCGCCATGGCGCTCGTCGTGGAGGTGTGGCGCTGGAAGCGCGGCGCGACGATCGACTGGCGCTCGGCCTTCACGTGGTGTGTCGCCTTCCCGGCCGTCGCCGCGGTGCTGGTGCTGGGCGTCAAGCCCACCTCGATGACCCTGCAGGCGGTCACCACGCTGGTGCTGATCGCGCCGCTGGGCCCGCTGCTCTATCGCCTGGCGTACCGTCCGCTGGCCGACGCCACGGTGCTGATGCTGCTGATCGTCTCGGTCGCGCTGCATGGCGTGCTGGTCGGCCTGGGCCTGTTCTTCTTCGGTGCCGAAGGTTCGCGCACCACGCCGTTCTCCGACGTGCGCTTCGACATCGGCGGCATCCCCGTGAGCGGCCAGTCGATCGTGGTGGTCGGCGTCACGCTGCTGCTGGTGATTGCGATGTTCTGGTTCTTCGGCCGCTCCATGGTCGGCAAGGCGCTGCGCGCCACTGCCATCAACCGCGTGGGCGCACGGCTCTCGGGCATTCCCACCGAGCTGTCGGGCGACCTGAGCTTTGCGCTCGCGGCGCTCATCGGCGCGGTGTCGGGCCTGCTGATCGCACCGATCACCACGGTCTACTACGACACCGGTTTTCTCATCGGCCTGAAGGGCTTCGTGGCCGCCATCGTCGGCGGGCTCGCGAGCTACCCGCTGGCGCTCGCGGGCGCGCTGCTGGTCGGCCTGCTGGAAGCTTTCTCTTCGTTCTGGGCCAGCGCCTACAAGGAGGTGCTGGTGTTCACGTTGATCATTCCGGTGCTGTGGTGGCGTTCGCTGCGCAGCCACCACGTGGAGGACGAGGAATGAGCGCGTCGCCCACCACCTCTTCCACCACGGCCCACGCGGGCCGTCCGCTGGTCACGCCGCGCACGCTCACGCTGGCGTGCATCGTCGCGCTCGCGCTGGCCTGGGGCTGGCTGCCCGACTTCACGGTCGCGGTGCTCAGCAACATCGGCCTGTACGCGCTGGTGGCCGCCGGGCTGGTCATGCTGACCGGCGTCGGCGGCATGACCTCCTTCGGCCAGGCCGCGTTCGTCGGCATGGGCGCCTATGCCACCGCGTGGATCTGCACCTCGCCCACCGCCGCGGGCTGGCTCGGCGGCCTCGCGGGCTCGGCGCTGGTGCCGTGGCTCGGCCTGCTGCTCGGGCTGGTGCTGACCTTCGCGCTGGCCTGGGCGCTCGGCGCGGTCACGCTCAAGCTGTCGGGCCACTACCTGCCGCTGTGCACCATCGCCTGGGGCCTGAGCCTGTACTTCCTGCTCGGCAACATGGAGTTCCTGGGCGGCCAGACCGGCATCACGGGCGTGCCGCCGCTGGTGGTCGCGGGCATCTCGCTGGCCTCGCCGCGCGCACTCGGCGTGGTGATCTGGGCCGTGCTGCTGCTGGCGCTGTGGGCGCTGCACAACCTGCTCGACTCGCGCGAAGGCCGCGCCATCCGCGCGCTCAAGGGCGGCCGGCTCATGGCCGAGTCGATGGGCGTCGACACGGCGCGCCACCGCATCAAGCTGTTCGTGCTGGCCGCACTGCTGGCGGCCGTGTCGGGCTGGCTCTACGCGCACATGCAGCGCTTCGTGAACCCCACGCCCTTCAACCTCAACATCGGCATCGAGATGCTGTTCATGGCGGTGGTCGGCGGCGCGGGCCACCTGTGGGGCGCGGTGCTCGGCGCCACGCTGATCACGCTGCTGAAAGAGAAGCTGCAGGACGTCCTGCCTGCGCTGCTGGGCACCAGCGGCAACTTCGAGGTGGTGGTGTTCGGCCTGCTGATGCTGTTCGTGCTGCAGCGCTTTGCCGACGGCCTGTGGCCCACGCTGGCGCGGCTGGTGAGCCGCTGGGTGCGGCCGGTGGCCAAGGCCCCCGCAGCCGGTTCGGCGACGGCCCCGGCGGCGCAGCTCGCACAGCGCGTGCTGCCGGCGGCAGGCACGATGCTGCTGCAGGCCGACGCGGTCAGCAAGCGCTTCGGCGGCCTCATTGCCAACAACGACATCTCGATGACGCTGAAGGCCGGCGAGATCCATGCGCTGATCGGCCCGAACGGCGCGGGCAAGAGCACCTTCTTCAACATGATCTCGGGCGTGGACGACCCCAGCTCGGGCCAGGTGCGGCTCGAAGGCGACGCCATGTCGGGCCGACCCTCACGTGCTTTCGCGGCACGCGGCCTGGGCCGCACCTTCCAGCACGTGCGCCTGCTGGGCCAGCGCAGCGTGGTCGAGAACGTGGCGCTCGGTGCGCACCTGCGCGCCAGGCGCGGCTGGCTCGCGGCGATGCTGCGGCTGGACCGCGCCGAAGAAGCCGCGCTGATGGCCGAAGCCCGCAAGCAGATCGAGCGCTGCGGCCTCGGCGCGCACGCCGACACGCCGGCCGCGTCGCTCTCGCTGGGGCAGCAGCGCGTGGTCGAGATCGCCCGCGCGCTCGCCGGCCAGCCCTCGGTGCTGCTGCTCGACGAACCCGCCGCCGGCCTGCGCCATCTTGAAAAGCGCGCGCTCTCCGAGCTGCTGGGCCAGCTGCGCGCCGAAGGCCTGGGCATCCTCGTGGTGGAGCACGACATGGAGTTCGTGATGAACCTCGCCGACCGCATCACCGTGCTCGAGTTCGGCACCGTGATCGCCACCGGCACGCCGGCCGAAGTGCAGGCCAACCCGCGCGTGCTCGAGGCCTACCTGGGCGGCGCCGACGACGAATTGCTGGAGGACGCCCGATGAGCCATCCCATTCTCCAATTGGAAGACTTCTGCGTCGCCTACCGCTCGGTGGAGGCGGTGCACAGCGTGCGCCTGCACGTGAACGAAGGCGAGATCGTCACCGTGATCGGCCCCAACGGCGCCGGCAAGACCACGCTGCTGTGCGCGGCCATGGGCCTGCTGGTGTCGAGCGGCAAGCTGTCGCTCGACGGCGAGCGCATCGCGCGCCCCGGCGTCGAGACCATGGTGGCGCGCGGCGTGGCGCTGGTGCCCGAGCGGCGCGAGCTGTTCGGCGAAATGTCGGTCGAAGACAACCTGCTGCTCGGCGGCTTCTACCAGTGGCGCAAGGGCAAGCGCGACCAACGCGCGCGCATGGACGAGATCTTCGAGATCTTTCCGCGCCTGAAGGAACGCCGTCCGCAGATGGCCTCCACGCTCTCGGGCGGCGAGCGCCAGATGCTGGCCATCGGCCGCGCACTCATGGCGCGCCCGCGCCTGCTGATGCTCGACGAACCCTCCCTCGGCCTGGCCCCGCTGGTCGTGCGCGAGGTGCTGCGCGTGGTGTCGCAGCTGCGCAAGCACGGCGTCTCGGTGCTGCTGGTGGAACAGAACGCCCGCGCCGCGCTGCAGGTGGCCGACCGCGCCTACGTGCTCGAGATGGGCGCGGTGGCGCTCGAAGGCAATGCCGGCGATCTGCTGCACGACCAAAGAATCATCGATACCTACCTGGGCATCGGGAACAAGAAATGACCCTGTTTTTCTCCCTCCCCTTCCGGGGGAGGGTCGGGGTGGGGGCAAGCGGCGATCGATAGGGCACCGCGCCGAACCCGCGCCGCTTGCCCCCATCCCAGCCTTCCCCCGGAAGGGGAAGGAGCAACACAACAGCCAAAGGACATCACCATGACCACCCTTCAAAGCTACATCGCCGGCCGCTGGATCGGCCAGGAAGCCGCGCAATCGCTGCGCAGCGCCGTCAACGGCCAGGCCGTGGCGAGCACGCACGCCGAGGCCATCGACTTCGCCGAGGCGCTGGCGCATGCGCGCCGCGTCGGCATCCCCGCGCTCATGAAGCTCGACTTCCAGCAGCGCGCCGAGCGACTGAAGGCGCTGGCCAAGTACCTGGCCGCGAACAAGGAAGCGCTGTATGCCGTGTCGGCCCACACCGGCGCCACGCGCGCCGACGGCTGGATCGACATCGAGGGCGGCGCCGGCACGCTGAGCGCCTACGCCAGCATCGGCACCAACGAGCTGCCCTCGGGCAACCTCGTGCACGAAGGCCCGGCCTTCCCGCTCGGCAAGAAGGGCGGCTTCGCGGGCACGCACATCCTGGTGCCGCGCGGCGGCGTGGCGGTGCACATCAACGCCTTCAACTTCCCGGTGTGGGGCCTGCTCGAGAAGTTCGCGCCCAGCTTCCTCGCGGGCATGCCCTGCATCGGCAAGCCGGCCACGGCCACCAGCTACCTCACCGAGGCGCTGATGAAGCTCATCGTGCAGTCGGGCATCCTGCCCGAGGGCAGCCTGCAGCTGGTGATCGGCAGCACGGGCGACCTGCTCGACCGCCTCGAAGGCCCCGACGTCGTCACCTTCACCGGCTCGGCCGACACCGCCGCCAAGCTGCGCGTGAACGCGAACCTGGTGCGCCAGTCGATTCCCTTCAATGCCGAGGCCGACTCGCTCAACTGCGCGATCCTCGCGCCCGACGTGACGCCCGACGACGAGGAGTTCGACCTCTTCGTGAAAGAGGTGGCGCGCGAGATGACCACCAAAGCCGGCCAGAAGTGCACGGCCATCCGCCGCGCGATCGTGCCGCGCCAGCACCTCGATGCGGTGGCCGAGAAGCTGCGTGCCCGCCTGGCCAAGACCGTCATCGGCGACCCGTCGCGCGAAGACGTGCGCATGGGCGCCCTCGCCTCGCGCGACCAGCAGGCCGACGTGGCCGAGCGCGTCGCCACGCTACTGCAGGGCGCGGAGTTGGTGTACGGCGCACGCGACGGTTTCTCGCCCGTGGGCGACGGCGTGAGCGAAGGCGCGTTCTTCGCGCCCACGCTGCTCCTGAGCCGCAAGCCACTCGAACACGATGCCGCGCACGACATCGAGGCCTTCGGCCCCGTCAGCACGCTCATGCCCTACGACGGCATCGACGAAGCACTGGCGCTGGCCGCACGCGGCAAGGGCAGCCTCGTGGGCACGCTCGTCACGCGCGACCCGGCCATCGCCGCAAAGGCCATTCCGGTGGCTGCCGCCTGGCACGGCCGCCTGCTGGTGCTCGACCGCGAGGCCGCCGCCGAATCGACCGGCCACGGCTCGCCGCTGCCAGTGCTCAAGCACGGCGGCCCGGGCCGCGCGGGCGGCGGCGAAGAGCTCGGCGGCCTGCGGGCCGTGAAGCACTACCTGCAGCGCGCCGCGCTGCAGGGCTCGCCCACCATGCTCGCGGCCGTCACCGGCGAGCACGTGCGCGGCGCCGCGCTGCGCGAGAGCGAAGTGCATCCCTTCCGCCGCTACTTCGAGGAACTGCGCATCGGCGACTCGCTGCTCACGCACCGCCGCACCGTGGGCGAAGCCGACATCGTCGCCTTCGGCGGCATCTCGGGTGACTACTTCTACATGCACTTCGACGAAGAAGCCGCCAAGGCCTCGCCCTTCGGCAAGCGCATCGCGCACGGCTACTTCGTGCTGTCGGCGGCCGCGGGCCTGTTCGTCTCGCCCTCGCCCGGTCCGGTGCTGGCCAACTACGGGCTGGACACGCTGCGCTTCGTCAAGCCCGTGGGCATCGGCGACACCATCCAGGCGCGCCTGACCTGCAAGCGCAAGATCGACCGCAACAAGAAGGACGCGAGCGGCCAGGGCCAGGGCGTGGTGGCCTGGGACGTGGAGGTGACCAACCAGCTCGGCGAACTGGTCGCGAGCTACGATATCCTGACCCTCGTCTCCAAGAAAGCAGAAACCACCTGATGTTCGATCTCACAGGAAAAGTCGCGCTCGTCACCGGCGGCAACGGCGGCATCGGCCTCGGCATGGCGCAGGGCCTCGCCAAGGCCGGCGCCCGCGTCATCGTGGCGGCGCGCAATGCGCAGAAGTCGGCCGCCGCGGTCGACTCGCTGAAGGCATTGGGCAGCGACAGCTTCGCGCTCGCGCTCGACGTGACCGACGAAGCCTCGGTGCAGAAGGCCTTCGATGAGGTCGTCGCGCGCTGCGGCCGGCTCGACATCCTCATCAACAACGCCGGCACCACGGTGCGAAAGCCCGTCGACCAGCTCGCGCTGGCCGAGTGGCACCAGGTGATGGACACCAACCTCACCAGCGCCTTCCTGTGCAGCCGCGCCGCGCACCCGCACCTGAAGGCTGCCGGCGGCGGCAAGATCATCAACATCGGCTCGATGATGTCGATCTTCGGCGCACCCTACGCCCCGGCCTACGCCGCGAGCAAGGCCGGCATCGTGCAGCTCACCAAGTCGACCGCGCTCTCGTGGGCGGCCGACCAGATCCAGGTCAACGCCATCCTTCCGGGCTGGTTCGAGACCGAGCTGACCGACGGTGCGCGCAACCAGATTCCGGGCCTGTACGAACGCGTGAAGACGCGCGCCGCCGCCGGCCGCTGGGGCCAACCCTCGGACATCGCGGGCACCGCCGTGTTCCTGGCGAGCGCCGCATCGGACTACGTGACCGGCACCGCCATCCCCGTCGACGGCGGGTTTTCGATCTCCGGCTGAGCCACGCGGGCCGTGTAAATTCGGCCGCCATGCTCCTCTGGTTTCAGCTCTTTCTTTTTGTCGCCGGCACGGCCGCGCTGCTGTACGTGTCGCGCGGCCCGCTCAGCCAGCCCGGTTCCCACGGCTTCTTCCGCTTCTTCGCGTGGGAATGCATGCTGGTGCTGATCGTGCTGAACCTGCCCGTGTGGCATGTCGATCCGTTCTCGGCCACGCAACTGATCTCGTGCGTGCTGCTGGCGCTGTCGATCTGGCTGCCCATCCACGCGGTGCGGATGCTCAAGGCACACGGCAAGCCGAGCGAGGCGCGCAGCGACGACCCGGCGCTGTACGGTTTTGAAAAGACCTCGGCGCTGGTGACCACCGGCGCCTTCCGCTACATCCGCCACCCGATGTACACGGCGCTGATGCTGCTGGCCTGGGGCGCCTTTCTCAAGCAGTTCACCTGGCTCACGCTGGCGCTGGTGCTGGCGGCCACGCTGTTCCTGTTCCTCACGGCGCTGCGCGACGAAAAAGAATGCCTCGCGCATTTCGGCGACGCCTACCGCGACTACATGCGCGGCACGCGGCGCTTCATTCCTTTCGTGGTGTGACCGGCGACAGCGCCTTCGCATCGACGGCCTCGCCATCGACGATGAAGTGCCCGCCCGCCACGTGGTGCAGCGTGCGCAAATCGTCATGCCCCTCGAAATGCCAGCGACCTTCGGAGAACACGCGCGCATCGGCCTGCGCCGCGATCACTTCGCCCAGGAACAGGTCGTAGCGTTGCTGGATCGGCGGCTCGGGCAGCAGCCGGCATTCGAGCCAGGCCGCGCAGCCTTCGAGCAGTGGTGCGCCGGTGGCGTCGCCCGCGAAGGTCGAGAGGCCGTAGGCGGCGAACTTGTCGCTGCCGTCGCGCTCGGTGATCTCGAGGCCCGAGCTGTTGCCCAGTGCATCGGTCAGGTCGAGCTGCGCGCGCGTGGGCACCTGCAGCGCGAAGGTGCCCGCGCCTTCGAGCAGCACGCGCGTCCAGGTGCTCTTGTCGAGCACGACCGCCACCTTGGGCGGATCGAAATCCAGCGGCATTGCCCAGGCCGCGGCCATGATGTTGCGACGCCCGTCGTGCGCGGCGCTCACGAGCACGGTGGGCCCGTGGTTCAGAAGTCGGTAGGCCTTGTTCAGCGGAACCGGCCGGCGGTGAGAAGCGTTCATGCGCGTGGGACTCGCGCAGGCGAGCCCGGAAAAGGGAGGCCCGCCAGCCTACCAGCAGGCGCCGCGCCCTGCCCTGCCGAGGGGCTCAGGCACGAGCCGGCAGCCCGTCAGGCCGCATAGGCGTCGCACAGCGCGAGGTACTCGTCGCCCGAAATCTCCAGCGCGGTCGCGCGGCGCAGCACGCGGGCCTTCGGCTTGGGCAGATCGGTCTTGATCTGGATCTGCTTGCCGATGGGAATGCCCATGTAGTCCTGGTTGACCCAGGTGTTCTCGACGATGTTGCCCCACGGCAGCAGCAGGCCGTTCTCGAAGGTCAGGCCCTGGCGACCGATGACGAAGGCGGGCGTGGCGATGTTGGCCAGCGTGCGAATGCACTTCACGGCCAGCCATGCGGCCAGCAGGCCGAAGCCCGCCGCGATGAGGATGCCGATGTTCTTGTCCTGCGCGCGGATGCACAGCACGGCCAGCACGACCGTCACCACCACCCAGAGCGTGGCGCCGGCGATCAGCCGCGTGCGCGAGTAGAAGACGGGGCGGTCCTGGCGGGTTTTTTCCTGTTGGCTGGCGGAGCTGTAGATTTCCATTTGTGAGTCCCTGTACTTTGGAGATGAAGAAAAATTTGGGAGAAGGCTCAGGCCGACGGCAGGCGCTGCATGAGACAGCCCATCAGCACCGGCTCGTTGTCGATCTTCGAGCGATCGATCTTCCGGGTCTTGCCGTTGGCCACGATCACCAGGTGCTCGTCGACATCCATCGCTTCAGCGTCCGACTGCGTGCGGATGGTGTCGATGCTCGACCACGCGATGAGCTGGCCCTTGTGCACCAGCCCTTCCGCATTCAGCGCCAGTGCGCCAAAGGGCACCGTGTCGCCCGCATGCAGGCGCCGCTCGACGTCGTGCCGCAGCACTTCGCCCACGGCCTCTTCGAGTTCAGCGACGAGCGCGTGCGCGTCGTCCCACAGGTCGAGCCGCAGCCGCAGCGTCTGGCCGTCGCGGGTCGTGAGCAGCAGGTGGTTGCGGTTGTGGCGATGGCGCAGCCGCGTCACGTCGGCGAAGGCGACGGTCTGCGTGCCAATCTGCAGGCCCTGCGCGTTCAGCGTCAGTTCCTGCGGCGTGCGCAGCCACGCGAAGAAGTCGCTGCCCTTCCAGCAGATCAGGTAGATCGCGGCCGGAACCGCCAGCACGAGCACGAAGAACGCGCCCTTATAGCGAACGAAGTCCGGCGTGATGAGGTACGGAAGGATGTAGATCTTTGCCGGCACCAGCACCATGGCGCAGAACACATAGATCGCGGCCAGGCCGGCCAGCACACAGTAGAACGCGTAGCGCGGAAAGATGCGGTCGTGACGAAGGGGCATGTGAAGCAAGCACCCAATGCGTCGACAACGGGCGTGGTGGCGTGAAGCTGAATTGCGCGCACGAAGATACCAGCGCGAAGCCTCACTCTCGAGGCGCGACAGGCGTTCACGCATCTTTTTTTTGAGCAAGCAACGCGTGACGCGAAGCCGGTTAACCGAGAAGATTTAAGTTTGATGCGTGCTTCGGCACAACCGCTGCTTAAGCATTCATGGCAACTCGGCAAGCAGCGCGCGGTGTGCGGCCAGCGCGCGCCCGCGCATCGGGGCCTGCGCGTCGCGCCCCGTGAGCGGACCGAAGCGCACATCTTTCGACACGGCGTCCACCGCATCGCGAAGACAGCGGTGCGCCGGGTCCACCTCGTCGCGCGGATGCCAGGCCTGCAGCACCTGCTCAGGCGGCACGGCCACCGGCAGCTTGAACATCGCCAGGCCGAGGCTCGCGGCCACGGTGCGCGCCAGCGGCTCGGGCACGCAGGCCACCAGCGACGAGCGCGCGGCCGCCATCAGCGCGCCATAGGCGCTGGGCACGGTCAATGCGATCTGCCGCGCACAACCTTGTGCCGCGAGCAGGCTGTCGAGGGGCTCGACCGACCTGGCGCGCCGCGTGACCGCCACATGCTGCTGGGCCGCCAGGCGCTTGGGCGTGACGCGCGCCTTGAGCAGTTCGTGCCCCGCCCCGACCACGCCGACGATGCGCTGCTCGTACAGCAGCGCGGTCTGAGTCTCCGGCCCTCGGTCGGGCAGCGTGCCCACGTCGAGGTCGATACGCCCTTCGCGCAAGGCCAGCGCATCGCTGTCGCTTTCGGGCACGAAGCGCAGGCGGGCCAGCGGCATGTCGCGCCGCAACGCAGCCAGCAAGGTGGCGCCGTAGACGATGCCCATGCCTTCGGGTGCGCGCACCGTGAACTCGCGCGTCACACGCGCCAGCGGCACGCCGCCGTCGGGCTGCATCAGCAGGCGCGCGTCGGCGATCAGGCGGCGCACTGGATCGCGCAACGCCACCGCCCGCGGCGTCGGCACCAGCTTGCGGCCGGCCCGCACGAGGATCGGATCGCCCAGCGCCTCGCGGATGCGCGCGAGCGTGTGGCTCATGGCCGGCGCGCTCAGATGCATGCGCTCGGCCGCCGCGCTCACGCTGCCGGTGCTCAGCAGAGCGTCGAGTGCGGCCAGCAGGTTCAAGTCCATGGAATTCATTTGGTGCAGGTCATTGCTTTGAATAATGCACTGTACAGACGCGTCGCGCGGGCAGAAACTTCGCGCCCTTGCCCCCTCGCACCATCGGAGCCCGTCCTTGAATCCTTCTTCGCAAGCCAGCCGCACCGCCCTCGCCACCGCGCTCATGCGGTCCATCCATTCGCGCAGCGCACCCGCGCCGCTGCTGGACGACACCTGGGGCGAGCGCCTCGTGCCGGACGCCGTGCGCACCGCCTTCCGTGAACGCGCGCTGGTGCGGCGTGATGCATCCGCGACGGGCACACTTGAGACAGCACTCGACGACGCGATGCGCGCCAACGCCGCCTACCCCGATGTGATCTTGCGCTCGCGCTACACGGAAG
The DNA here is from genome assembly GCF_033802765.1 of Variovorax sp. EBFNA2. Lineage (NCBI taxonomy): Bacteria > Pseudomonadati > Pseudomonadota > Betaproteobacteria > Burkholderiales > Comamonadaceae > Variovorax > Variovorax sp. EBFNA2. Next base: position 1,361,751 of record NZ_CP138496.1, on the reverse strand, counting down.
ACGCGCTGCAGGATGCGGTCGCACGCGGCATCACGCAGTACGTGCTGATCGGCGCGGGCTTCGACAGCTTCGTGTGCCGCGTCCCCGACTGGGCGCAGGGCCTGGACATCTACGAGGTCGACCACCCGGCCACGCAGCCGCTGAAGCGGCAGCGCCTCGCGGCCTGCGGCGTGCCACCTTCCGCATCGGTGCATTTCGTCGAAGCGGACCTGTCGGCCGAAAGCCTCGGCGCGGCGCTCGCGCGCTCGCCGTTCAACACCACGCAACCGGCCTTCTTCTCATGGCTCGGCGTGACCGTGTACCTGACGCGCGAGGCCAACCTTGCCGCGCTGCGCGACATCGCCACGTGCGCGGCGCACGGGAGCGAACTCGTCTTCACCTACATCGACGAGGCCGCGCTGCACGCCGGCCCCGAAGCATTCCAGAAGCTGCGCAGCGACGTGGCCGCGGTCGGCGAGGAGTTCCTGTCGGGCTTCGATCCGAAGACGCTGGGGCCGCTGCTGCGCGGCACCGGGCTCGAGTTGCTCGAAGACATCGACGGCCACGCGGCACTGGCGCGCTACGACCCGGCCGGACGCAACGGCCTGCAGCCGGCCGGTGCGGCGCACATTGCGCACGCGCGCGTGCTCAGCGCGGCACCATCGCCTGCCGCCTGAACTCGCTCGGGCTGCCGCCCGTGTGCGCGCGGAACACGCGACTGAAGTGCGAGAGGTTGCTGAAGCCCGCGCCCAGCACGATGTCGGTGATCGAGCGCGCGGCGTTCGCGGGGTCGATGAGGTCGCGGATGCGGGCTGCCAGCCGCTGGTGCACGGCGGCGTCAAGTCATCGGGCTACGGGCGCTTCGGCGGCCGGGCCGGTGTCGAGGCATTCACCGAGCTGCGCTGGATCACGGTGCAGACGACGCCGCGGCACTACCCGTTCTGATCAATCGCGTCGGGCTGCGACGGCCGGCCGGATTGTCCCGGTGCGGTCGTCGCGGGTATCCACATCACCAGCGGACGGAGCCAGCGCGGGCGCCAGCTGAGCGTGAACGTCACCACCAGCGCCGCGCCGGCGAGCGTCATGAACCAGACCAGCGAGGCCATCGAGACATGGTCCGCGGCAAGGCACAGCACGAGCGATGCGAACAGGCACACGGCCCCGAGGGTGCGCAGGAGCCGGACCATGCGCGGGGAGCACTGCGGATCGGTGCGCACCTGCTCCCAGTGCACATCCATCGACAGCGCGAGAAGGCCGGCGGCGGCAACGCTTGCGACCATGGCGATGAACAGGAGCATGGCGTCAGGCACGGGCGGCCGAGGTGGGGGTGTCGGGCGCGAAGCGCGCGGATGCGGCCGTCGCCGCATCGGCACGGCGCTTGAGCATGCGTGCGGCCACCACGGCCAGCGCCGCGCTCGCGAGCATGGAAAGATCGACGCCCGCCACCGGCCAGTAGCCGCTGCCGACGGTGCGCAGCAGATGGTCACCCGTGGTGACCCAGTTGAGCAGCACCGCGGCCACGGCCATCACGGCCACGGCCCAGCATTGCTCGGCCCAGGCGGGCGGCAGGCGCCCTTCGGCGGTGGGCGCGGTGCGCCAGATGCCGTGCGCGAAGGCCAGCAGCCAGGCGCCCAGGAAGATGCCCTTCTCCCAGCTGCCGCGCAGCGGCAGGTCGTCGGGCAGCAGGCGGTTGCCGATGAGCATGGCGAAGGTCGCGACCAGCAGGCCGGTCACCGTGGCGACCGCGCAGGCGTCGACCCAGCGCGCGCCGCTCACGCCCTGCTTGGCGTGCTGGCGCTTGCGCTTTTCCACGAAGAAGATGAAGCCGGTGGCAATGCAGATGCAGCCCGCGAGCCCGCCGAGCACATACAGCCAGCGCAGGAGCCAGTGCTCGAAATGCTGCAGGTGCAGGCCGGTCAGGAAGTCCACGATGCCGGCGACGACCGTCGGCGGCGGGTCTTCGCGGATCACCTCGCCCGTGGCCCCCTTGAAATGGATGCCTTCGCCGGTGAGGGTGACGCGGTCGCTGCCCGCGCGGTACACGCTGACATAGGCATTGGCATCGTTCACATGGCGCACCACGAGCAGGCCCACCTCGCCCGCCACGTCGCGCGCGGCCCAGCGCCGCTTGGCCTCGGCCACCATTGCGTCCACCGACGCCAGCGTGCCGGGAACACCCGCGCGGTCGTGCGGAAGGCCGGTCTTCTGGGCGTCCAGCTTCTCGTGCAGTTCGTGCAGCGGCTCCAGCTGCGTGTGCGTGACCGGAAAGTAGACGCCCGCGAACACCACCAGGCCCGACAGCGCGAAGATGAAGTGGAACGGCAACGCCACCACGCCCGTCAGGTTGTGCAGGTCGAGCGCGCTGCGCTGCGTGTGCTTGGCCGGGCGGAAGGTGAAGAGCTCGCGGAAGATCTTGCGGTGCATCACCACGCCGCTCACCAGCGCGGCCAGCATCACGAGCGCCGCGAGGCCGACGATCCAGGTGCCCAGGTTCAGCCAGTCGAGGTGCAGGCTGTAGTGCAGCGGATAGAAGAACTGGCTGCCGATCTTGAGCCGGTCGTCCGGCAACGCCTTGCCCACGCGCGGGTCGATGGTCCGGTTGCCGAACACGCCGTCTTCCGGGTCCTTGGCATTGGGCAGCGTGTAGCTCGTGAACAGGCTCAGCACCGGATCGCGGTGCGTGGTGTAGGCGGCCCACTGCTTCGGACTGAAGGTCTCGGCCATCGGCCCGTTCACCCGGCTGCGCGCCTGCTCGATGCTTTCGGCGGTGGGCTTGATGTCCTGGAAGATGGGCAGCAGCATGCGGTCGAACGACGGCATCGGTTGCGGCTCGAAGCGCGTTTCGGGAATCGCCCAGCGGTCGATCTCGCGGTCGAACACCGACAGCGAGCCGAAGAAGAAGACGACCATCAGAACGAAACCGAGCGTCAGGCCGAACCAGGTGTGCAGCCAGGCCATGGAGAGCCGGAAGTTCTGATTCACGGGAAGACTCCTGGAGAGATAAAGGTCAGAGCAGCGCCCACTGCACCAGCGAGGCGGCCCCCGTCATCGCGAGCCCTCCTCCCAGCAGCACGGACCACACGCGCGCCAGGCTGCCGGCCGCAAAGGCCCACAGGAACGCGGCGAGGAACACGAGAAAGGCCAGCATGCTGCTGAGCGACTCGGCATCGTGGAAAGGCATGCCGGCGCTGAACAGCAGGCCGACGCCCAGGGCGATGAAACCCCAGCAGAAAACGTAGCTGCCCAGCACGCCGGCAGCGATGCGGGAGATGACGTGGACAGCGGACGCAGCGCTACGGGCCATGGCTTGGACGGGGATCGCAGGGATGGATCAAATGAGAACGGCTCGCATTATCATCGATACCCCGGCGCCCCGTTCGATCAACCCTACGGTGCGGACTTGATCCCGCGCGTCACAAGGCCGTCGCGATCTCCTGCGTGACCTTGAGGAAGCGCTCCATCTCGCCCAGCGTGTGGCAGTGCAGCGGCGACACGCGCACGGTGCCTTCGAGCCCGAAAGACTCGAGCATCCGCTTCGAGTAGATGCTGCTGGCCACGCGCTCGTACACCGTCACGCCGCGCTTGCCGTACTCGACCACCGCCTGCGTGCAATCGAGGCCGTCGAAGCCGATGCCCAGGATCAGGTCGCGCTGCGTGAGGTCTTCGTGGTCAAGGAACACCTGCACGCCGTCGAGTGCGCGCAGGCCCGGCGTCTGCGCGGTGCCGTCGAGCAGCGTCGCCAGCAGCGCGCGCTCGTGCAGCTCGATGCGCTCGATGCCCGCCACGAAGCGCGCGCGGCGGTCGGTGGCGTCGGTCGCATCGTTGAAATGGCCGCCGAGCCAGCCCACGTAGTCGACGATCTCGGTGAGCACCGCGAACTGCCACGGCGCCGAGCTGCCCAGCTCCCAGTGGCCGGGCTTCTTGCCGGCCAGCTTGTGGTGCGGCAACGCGGCCGCACGCTCCGACATCCACGCGAAGCCCGAGCCGCGGCAGCCGAAGAACTTGTAGGGCGCGAGGTTGATGCCGTCCACCGGCGTCTGCTGCAGGTCGATGACGCCGTGCGGCGCATGCTGCACGGCATCGACGAGGATGTACAGATCGGGCTTGATCTCGCGCGCATGCCGCACGATGGCCGCCATGTCGAGCTTGGCGCCCGAGATGTTCGACGCATGGATCACGTTGAGCACGCACGTGTGCTCGTCGATCAGCCCGACGATGGCGTCCACGTCGACACCGCCGGTGACGGGGTTGCTCCTGGCCACGCGCAGCTCGCGCCCGAGGCGTTCGGCATACAGGCGCATGGCGTCGAAGGCCGAGGGGTGCTCGAGCGCGGTCGTGACCATGTTCGTGCCCGGCACGTTCTCGGCCACCGCACGCACCATGTCGAACATGGCGCCCGAGGCGGTGAGCGACGGGTACACGCTGCCGCCGGTGGCGTTGAGGATGGTGCGCAGGTCGTCGGCGCCGCGCGCCTGCATCGCCTGCAGCTCGACGGCCGTTTCGTGGATGCGCTCGGCGTTGTCGGGAATGGCGTCGACCTGCGCGAAGCGCTCGACCGCCGCCTTCAGCCGGAACGAGCCGCCGGCGTTGTCGAAGTACAGGCGCTCGCGGCCGTGGTGGTCGCGCTCGATGCCCAGGAAGCGCTCGCGCACCTGGCGCATCAACGCTTCGGAAAAGAGCTCGCCCCGGGGCAGGTCGGCACGTGTGGCTGCCATGGTGTCAGACGCCCTTGTTGTTGGGGTTCTTGTAGATCTCGCGCACCGCGTCCGTCATCGGGAAGTTGAGGTTGGCGTTGCGCGGCGGGATCGGCGAGAGGAACCACTTGCTGTACAGCTGTTCGATGGCGCCCGACTTCATGAGCCCGTTGACGGCCTCGTCGACCAGCGCCTTGAACTCGGGGTCGTCCTTGCGCAGCATGATGCCGTAGGGCTCCTGGCGCAGCGACTCCTTGAGGATCTTGTAGTCGCCCGGATTCGGTGCGCTGGCGATCATGCCGGCCAGCTGCACGTCGTCGAGCACGTAGGCATCGGCGCGGCCCGTGGACAGCAGCAGGAAGCCGTCGGACGTGTCCTTGCCCGCGATCTCGTTCACCTCGATGGTGCCGCTCTTGCGTGCGCCGCGCAGCAGCTGGATCGAGGTGCTGCCCGAGACGGTGGCCACGTTCTTGCCGTTGAGGTCGGGCAGCGCGTTGATGCCCGAGCTCTTCTTCACGGCCGCGGTGATGTTCGTGACGAAGTGGCTGGGCGCGAAGTCGACCTGCGCCTGGCGCTGCGTGGTGTTGGTGGTGGTCGCGCAGTCGAGGTCCACGGTACCGTTCTGCAGCAGCGGGATGCGGTTGGTCGAGTTGAGCATGGTGTAGCGCACCTCGATCTTCGGCAGGCCCAGCTTGGCTTTCACGGCGTCGACGATCTTCAGGCAGATGTCGTTGGTGAAGCCGATGGGTGCGCTGTCGGCGCTGAGCTTGTACGAGAACGGAATCTGGCTGTCGCGCGCGCCGATCTGGATCGTGCCGCTCTCCTTGATCTTGCGCAGCGTGCCGGCGTCCTGGGCGCTGGCGGCGCCGCACGCGAAGACAAGGGCGAGTGCCATTGCGAGAGGTGCGAGAGGCAGTTTGAAGTCCATGGTGTGTTCCTTGGGTTGCGATGGCGGGGGCCTGGCGCGCATCTTGTGCGCCTCGATGAATTTCTAAAAGCGATTTTTTGTGATCGAATCGCATGAAGAAAAGCGTTCTTTCAGGAGCCGCCCGCCGTGATGACCTTCAAGCAACTCGAAGCCCTGTACTGGATCGCCCGGCTGGGCGGCTTCGCGCAGGCGGCCAACCAGCTGCACACCTCGCAATCGGCCATCTCCAAGCGCGTGCACGAGCTGGAGCAGCTGTTCGACACCGAGCTGTTCGACCGCAGCCAGCGCACTGCGCGGCTCACCGACAAGGGCGAAGAGATGTTCGTGCTCGCCAGGAAGCTGCTCGACCAGCGCGACGCCGCGGTCGAGCAGTTCGGCAAGCCCGGCGTGGTGGAGCGGCGCATCCGCATCGGCGTGACCGAGCTCACCGCGATGACGTGGCTGCCGCGTCTCGTCGGGCTGATCCAGCAGCACTACCCCAAGGTGATCCTGGAGCCCGACGTGGACGACAGCCTGCAGCTGCGCGACAAGCTGCTGGCCGACGAGCTCGACGTGGTCATCGTGCCCCACACCTTTGCCGACGCGCGCATGCAGAGCAAGGTCATCGGGCGCGTGAAGAGCGCGTGGATGTGCAAGCCCGGCGTGGTGCCATCCACCGGCACCGTGCGCCTGCACGACCTTGCGCGCCACCGCATGCTGGTGCAGGGCAACAACTCCGGCACCGGCCGCGCCTACGACGCGTGGATGAAGGACCAGGGCGTGCAACCCGCCCACGCGATCGTGGTGAGCAACCTCGTCGCGCTCACGGGGCTCACCGTGTCGGGGCTGGGCGTGAGCTACCTGCCGCGCGAATGCCTCGCGCCGCTGGTCGACGCCGGCATGCTCGAGGTGATCGAGGTGACGCCAGCGTTGCCCGTGGTGCGCTACGTGGCCATGCACAAGGGCGAGCACCGCAGCGCGCTCACGTCGTCGATCGTGATGCTCGCGCAAGCGTGCTGCGACTTCACGCGCATGTTCCAGGCGCAGGCGGAAGACGAACAGGCTTCGTAGGGTGCGCTGGAGGCCTCTTCCCCGTCGCTAGCGTCCGCGCGTGAGCATCCGCCCCGCGCGCGCCAGTACTTTCGCTTCGCCCTCGCCGCCGCGGTAGGCCAGCACGCCATTCACGAACACGCGTTCGACACCGACGCTCACGCCGTGCGGCTTGTCGTAGGTGGCGGTGTCGGTGATGGTCTCGGGATCGAACACCACCACGTCGGCCATCGCGCCGACACGCAGCAGGCCGCGGTCTGCGATGCGCAGGTTGCGCGCCGTCATGCCCGTCATCTTGTGCACCGCCTGCTCCAACGTGAAGAGCTTGCGCTGGCGCCAATAGCGCGCGAACACGCGGGGGAACGCACCCCACAGCCGCGGATGCGGATGGCGGTCGTGCGGCAGGCCGTCGCTGCCGATCATGGTGAGCGGGTGCGCAATGACGCGCTCCACGTCTTCTTCCTGCATCTGGAAATAGCAGGCGCCGCCGGGCTTCAGGCGCAGACAGGCCTCCTGCTCGGTGGTGCCCCATTCGCGCGCGATGTCGGAGAGGAGGCGGCCCGTCATCTCGGGGTGCGGGTCGGACCAGGTCAGCAGCACGTCGATGACGCCGTCGACGAGGTCTTCGCGCAGCACGGTGGAGCCGGCCACGTAGGGGTAGACGTCCATCGCGATCTGCTGGCGCTGCGACAACGCCTCGATCAGCGGCAGCGTTTCCTTGGTGCGGCCCCAGTTCGCGGGGCCGGCGCACTTGTGGTGCGAGATGACCAGCGGCACGCCCGCGCTGAAGGCCGTGTCGCCAGCCTCGTGCAGCGCCTCGATGATCTGCTGCATCTCGCTGCGCAGGTGCGTGGCGTAGACGCCGCCGTGGCGCGCGACGACGCGTGCGAGCGCGGTGACTTCCTCGGCCGGTGCGGCAAAGGCTTCTTCGTAGAACAGGCCCGATGACATGCCGTGCGCGCCCGCAGCCATGCAGTCGTCGAGCAGCGATTCCATGCGCGCGAGTTCGTCGGCGTTCGCGAGCCGGTCGAGCGCCTGCATCGCCGCGAAGCGCAGCGTGGTGTGGCCGACCAGCGCAGCCACGTTGAGCGTGGGCTGCACCGCATCGACCGCAGCGCGGTACTCGGCCATGGTCGCGTGCTTGAACGAATCGGCCCCCAGCAGCGTGAGCGGCGGCTTCGACTGCGGCGTGCGGTACGGCGCGAGCGAGATGCCGCAATTGCCCGTGACCACGGTCGTGATGCCCTGCGACACCTTGGGCAGGCACAGCGGGTCGCGCAGCACGATGGCGTCGTCGTGCGTGTGCGCGTCGATGAAGCCGGGGGCGATCACCTTGCCGCGGCAGTCGACCACATCGACGTCTGCAATGCTCAGCCCCTCGGGCAGCCGCGCGCGCAGGCCTTCGCCGAGCGCGAGGATGCGATCGCCCTGGAGCAGCACGTCGCCGGGCCACGAAGGGCCGCCCGATCCGTCGACCACGAGGCCGGCTTCGAGCAGCACGGCAGGGGTGTCGCTCATGGTTCGCCGCCTCCCTTTTTCGCGTTGATGCCGCCGCCGTCCCAGCTTTGCAGCGGGTGCGTGGTGGCATCGATGCCGTGGCGCTGGAAGGCCTCGCGCGCGCGCTGCAGGCGCTGCACGGCAGGCTCGCCGCGGCGCTGCGCGACCAGCACGGTGAGGATCTCGATGACGGTGAGGTGCGTGAGGTAGGCGTCGATGCCCACGTGCATCACGGCGTCGTCGGGCACCGACAGCCCGATGAGAAAGTCGGCCTTGGCCGCGAGCGCGGTGCCCGGCCGCGTGATCGCGACCACCTGGGCGCCCTGCCCGCGCGCGATGTCGACGGCGTCGAGCAGCGAGGGCATGCCGCCCACGTGCGAGATGGCGATGACCACGCCGCCCGGGCGCTGCGCTGCACCGGCCACCTGCTGCAGGTGGTAGTCGGCCCAGGCATTGGCCGAGAGGCCGAGGCGGAACAGCCGCGCCTGCAGGTCGTTCGCCATGAACCACGAGGTGGCGCCCGCGCCGTACAGGTCGACGTGCGGTGCGGCCGCGATGGCGCGCACGGCGCCATCGAGCACCTGCATGTCGAGCTGGCCGCGCACGCCCGAGACCGAAGCCGCGGCGCTGCGTGCGATCTTGCTGACCACTTCGTCGGCGGCGTCTTCGATGTTGACGCGGCGGTGCAGCGGCGAACCGCCGAGCGCCAGCTCCTGCGCGAGCGCGAGCTTGAACTCGCGCAGCCCGGCAAAGCCGAGGTCGCGGCAGGTGCGCATGATGGTGGGCACCGAGCTGCGCGAGCGCTCGGCCAGCTGCTCGAAGCTTTCTTCGAGCGCGCGGTCGGGGTCTTCGAGGATCAGGTCGAGAATCGCGCGCCGCGTGGCCGGCGCGTCGCCACGCGCCTCGGCGATTCTCTTGAGCAAGGAGGGCGTCATCGGTGCGTTTTTTTAGAAGTGCATGGCGACGGCGTCGCTCACGCGGTAGTCGTTCTCGACCACGGGCATCCAGTGCCATTTGTCGAAGGTGGTGCAAGGGTGCGAAATGCCCAGGCCCACGCGGTCGCCGACCTTGGGGGCATCGGCTTCCTCGCTTTCGTCCCAGCGCAGGTAGGCGTGCTGGTCGTTCAATGCGGTGATCTTCCAGCCGGCGGGAACGCCCTGCGGCTGCAACGCGCCGCGCGCCGCACGCGCAATCGGCACGGGCAGCGAGAGGTCGAAGGAGATGTCGCGCTTGCCGACGGACAGGATCGCCAAGCCCGGCTCGGGCCGCGACTGCACGTTGGCCCAGACTTCCATCGCCGGCGTCAGGCCCTCGCCGCACTCGCAGCCCAGGCGCTCGTCGACCACGCTCACCATGCGCTTGTAGAAGCCATGGTCGTGCGTGACGTAGCAGCCCGAACGCAAGAGGCCGCGCACCGGGGAGCCCAGTGCAGGCTTCAGGCGGCCGGCCACGAGATCGAAGATGGCCGAACCGCCGGCGGACACCAGCACTTCGTCGGTCTCGAACAGCTTGTGCGTGTCGCAGTGACGCGCGACGGCTTCGACGCGGTCCATCAGCGTGGTGGCGTAGGCCGTGTCGGGCTCGCTCTCGCCCGTGGCGCCCTGCCCTTCGTACGTCTCGATGCCGACGAGCTTGGCCGCGTCGCTCGCGCGCACCCGCGTGGCGAGCGCAATGGCTTCGTCGTGGGTGCGGCAGCCGGTGCGTGCACCTTGCACACCGATCTCGAGCATCACTTCAAAAGGCACGCTCGCAGGGTTGCGCTTGGCCCAGTCTTCGATCAGCGCCAGCTGCGCGATCGAATCGACAAGGAACACGACGCGCAGATCGGCATGGTCGGCCAGCAGCAGCTGGATGCCCGCCAGGTCTTCGTCGCTCACCACCTGGTTGGCGATCAGCGTGCGGCGCGCACCGGCCGCCACGCCGACGGCCAGTTGCGTGACAGTGGCGAAGGTCAACCCCCAGGCGCCGGCGTCGAGCTGGCGCTGGAACAGCTGCGGCGACATGGTGGTCTTGCCGTGCGGCGCGAGGTCGATGCCCCACTCGCGCACGCGAGATTGCATCCATTGGAGGTTGTGCTCGAGCGCCTCGCGCTTGAGCACGGCCAGCGGCAGCGGCAGATCGCCCGCGAGGACGTTCCAGCCGGCCGCGCCGACTTCGCTGCGCAGGCGCGGGGGCTGGGTGCGCGGATAGCCCTTGAAGTTGCTGCCCAGCAGCGGGTCGATGAAGTCTTGGGTAGCAGAAACGGTATCGGTCATGGTCGTGCAACGGCGATGTGGGAGAGCAGTTCTTTGCGGATGCAGGCGCTGTAGTGTCCTGGGGAAATCTCATCCAGGCTGGGCACCGTCTGCGCACACGCCTCTATGGCGTGCGGGCAGCGCGTGCGGAACACGCAGCCCGAGGGCGGCGAGATCGGGCTGGGGATGTCGCCCTTCAATGCGATGCGTTCGGTCGCCATCTCGGGGTCGGGCTTCGGGCTCGCAGCCAGCAGCGCCTGTGTGTAGGGATGCGAGGGGCGCGCGAACAGCTCGTCGGTGGTGGCCACTTCCATCACCTTGCCCAGGTACAGCACCACCACGCGGTCGCACAGGTACTCGACCACGTCGAGGTCGTGCGAGATGAAGAGCATGGTCAGGCCCAGGCGCTCGCGCAGGTCGGCCAGCAGGTTGATGACCTGCGACTGGATCGACACGTCCAGCGCCGACAGCGGCTCGTCGGCCACGATGAACTCGGGCTCCACGGCCAGCGCGCGCGCCACGCCGATGCGCTGGCGCTGGCCGCCGGAGAACTCGTGCGGAAAGCGGCTCGCATGCTCGGGGCGCAGGCCCACCGTTTCGAGCAGCTCGGCGATGCGCTTGTCACGCGCCGCCGCGCCCTTGTGCAGGCCGTGCGTGGACAGCGCCTCACCGAGGATCGCGCTGATGCGCATCTTCGGGTTCAGGCTGGCGTACGGGTCCTGGAAGATGATCTGCAGCTTGCTGCGCAGCTTGCGCATGCGCTCGCCCGAGAGGCCGCCGATGTCGTCGCCGCGGTACAGCACCTGGCCCTCGGTGCGTTCGACCAGGCGCAGCACGGTGCGCCCGATGGTGCTCTTGCCCGAGCCCGATTCGCCGACCAGGCCGAGGGTCTCGCCGGGGTGGATGGCGAAGGACACGTCGTCGACTGCACGCACGGGGCGGTCGCTGCTGCCGAAGTATTTTTTAAGTCCGCGGACTTCGATGAGGGGGACGGCGGTGGTCATCATCGTGGGCTTCTTGTATTAGCTCCCTCCCCTTCCGGGGGAGGGTTGGGGTGGGGGCACGACGGCACGGGATGAAGCACTGCGCCGAACGAACGCCGCTTGCCCCCATCCCAGCCTTCCCCCGGAAGGGGAAGGAGCAACACGCCAGGCAGTGCGCTCGTCATGCGACCCTCGCAAGCTGGACATCCGGCTGCACGCGCACACAGCGCGCCTGTCGGTCCTGCCGGATATCGATCAGCGGCGGCATCGCACTGCGGCATTCAGGCAGCGCCTGGTCGCAGCGCGGCTCGAAGGCGCAGCCGGGCGGCGGCGCGAGCGGACTCGACACCTGCCCGCGAATAGCGAACAGCCGCTTGGGCTTCGGTTGCCCAGGCACCCGCGCCTTGCCCGGCAGGCAGGCCAGCAGACCCTGCGTGTACGGATGCTCGGGCTGCGCGAACAACGGCCGCACCGGTGCACGCTCGACCACGCGCCCCGAGTACAGCACCACCACATCGTCGGCATGGTGCGCCACCACGCCCAGGTTGTGCGTGATGACCAGGATGCTCATGCCCGTCTCGGCCTGCAGCCGGCGCATCAGCTCCAGGATCTGCGCCTGGATGGTCACGTCCAGCGCCGTGGTGGGCTCGTCGGCGATCAGCAGCGTCGGGTCGCAGGCCATCGCGAGCGCGATCATCACGCGCTGGCGCATGCCGCCCGACAGCTGGTGCGGGTACTCGTGGATGCGTTGGGCCGCGGCGGGGATCTCGACCAGCTCCAGCATGCGCAGCGCATGGGCCAGCGCCGCCTTGCGGTCGAGCCCCTTGTGCAGGCGCACGCTCTCGGCGATCTGCTCGCCGATGGTGAATACCGGGTTCAGGCTGGTCATGGGCTCCTGGAAGATCATCGACAGCTGGTTGCCGCGCAGCGAGCGCATCTCGCGTCCGCCGATCTGCAGCAGGTCGAGCGTCTTGCCTTCGCGGGTGACGAACGAGGCGCTGCCGCTGACCTGTGCGTTGGCGGTCTTGGGCAACAGGCGCATCAGCGTGAGGCTGGTGACCGACTTGCCCGAGCCCGATTCGCCCACCAGTGCAGTGGTCTTGCCGGGTTGAATCGAGAAACTCACGTCGGCCACCGAGCGGATCAGTCCGTCTTCGGTGGGGAAGCTGGTGCTCAGGTTCGTGACCGTGAGGCGTGGGGTGGTGTTCGCGGTGTTCATCACGAGGTCTTCTTGAGCTTCGGATCGAGCAGGTCGCGCACACCGTCACCTAGCAACTGCAGCGACAGCGCCGTGAAGATGATCGCCAGCCCCGGGAACAGCACGACCCAGAAAGCCTGGTGCGCGTACTGCTGGCTGCCCGCGACCATGGTGCCCCAGGTGGGGATCTCGGGCGGCACGCCCACGCCCAGGAAAGACAAACCCGCCTCAGCCAGGATGGCATAGGCAAAGATGAACGACACCTGCACCAAGATCGGCGACATCAGGTTCGGCAGGATGTGACGCCACAGGATGCGCGAGGTGCGAACACCCAGGGCGCGCACGGCTTCGACGAACAGCAGTTCGCGCACGACCAAGGTCGAGGCCCGCACCACGCGTGCGACACGCGGCGTATAGACCAGCACCAGCGCGAGCACGGTGTTCATCAGCGAAGGCCCGAGGATCGCCACCAGCGCGATGGCCAGCAGGATGTCGGGAAAAGACATCATGGCGTCGACCACGCGCATCAGGGGTGCGTCGAGGCGGCGGAAGAAACCGGCCATCAAACCCAGCACGGTGCCGGCGATGACCGAGCCCAGGGCGGTGAGCGCAGCGATGGCCAGTGAGTAACGGGCACCGTGCACGATGCGCGCGTACATGTCGCGGCCCAGTTCGTCGGTGCCGAGCAGGTGTTCGGCACTGGGCGCCTTCAGGCGTTGCAGCACGGCCGTGTCGTTGGGGTCGGCTGAAGCAAACAGCGGCGCACCCACAGCGAGCACGGCGATCACCAGCAGCACCAGGGCGGAGACCATCACGATGCGGCGGTGCATCAGCTGGCGGAGCATTCTTGGCATCTGCACGACTCAGACCTTCACGCGAGGATCGACCACCGCGTACAGCAGATCGATCGAGAAATTGATGAGCACATAGATCGCGGCGATCACGAGCAGCGCGCCTTGAATGACGGGGTAGTCGCGCCGCAGCACGGCGTTGACCACGAGGTTGCCGACACCCGGCAGGCCGAAGACGGTCTCGGTGATGACGGCGCCGCCGATCATGAGTGCGACCGTCAGTCCGATCACGGTGACGATGGGCACCAATGCGTTGCGCAGCGCGTGCTTGAGCACCACGGTGCTCTCGCTCAGGCCCTTGGAGCGGGCGGTGCGCACGTAGTCTTCACCGAGCACGTCGAGCATCGAAGCGCGCGTGAAGCGGATGATGAGTGCGGAGTTCAAGAGGCCCAGCACGCTGGCCGGCAGCACCAGCGCATGCAGCCGCTCGGCAAAGGGCGCATCGGGCGCACCGTAGCCCGAGACCGGAAACCACCCGAAGGACACCGCGAAGATCTGGATCAGCACGATGCCCATCCAGAAGCTGGGGATGCTGGCGCCCAGCATCGCGATGCCGGTGAAGAACTGGTCGACCACACGGCCACGGAACACGGCCGAGACGATGCCGCAGGGCACGCCGATGAGGGCCGCGATGGCCACGGCCAGCAAGGCCAGCAAGGTGGTGGGCTCGGCGCGCTCCCACAGCGCCTGCGTGACCGGGCGCTGCAGGAAGATCGAGGTGCCCAGGTTGCCCTGCAGCACTTCGCGCAGCCAGTAGCCGAACTGCACGGGCAGGGGTTTATCGAGCCCGTAGTCCTTCTGCACACGGGCGATGTCGGCGGCGGTGGCCTGGTCGCCCAGCAGCACGGAGATGGGGTCGCCCGAGGCCGCGCGGGTGAGCACGAAGACGAGCACGGCGACCAAGGCCAGCACGATGAGCATGCCCCCCGCGCGCGAGGCGATGTAGCGAAGCGATCCGCTCCTGGTCATGACGAGAACTCGATGGCGGCGGCGCTGCCGACGGCCACGTACTGGCCGGTGAACTGCACGTCGCCGTTCTTCTTCACGCGGAAGATGGCCACGTTGTCGCCCTGCTTGTTGTGGCACACATAAAGAAAGCGCCCGCTCGGCTCGAGCGTGCAGCTGCGCGGGTAGTTGCCGCGCGTCCACTCTTCGCGCACGAGCGTGGGCGCGCCGGTGCGCGCATCGACCTTGAAGATCGAGATCGAATCGTGCAGCCGGTTGAGCGACACGAAGTGCGTGCCGCCCGGAAGCATGCGGATGCCCGAGGCGTAGCTGGTGCCCTTGAAGCCGGCGGGCAGTGCCGAGGTTTCGCTCACGAGCGTGAGCACGCCGGTGGCGCCGTCGTAGCGCAGGAAGGCGATGGTCGAGGCCTCTTCGTTGACGAGGTAGACCCATTGGCCGTTTGGGTGGAAGGCGAAATGGCGCGCGCCCGAGCTTTCGGACACGGCCACCGTGCTCGGCTGGCTCAGCACGCCGGTGGCGCGGTCGAAGCGGTACGAGATGACGCGGTCGAGCCCCAGATCGGCCACGAGCACGAAGTTGCCGGCCGGGTCGGCCTGCACCATGTGCGCGTGCGGGCCGTCGTGGTCGCTGGTGGCAAAGCCCTCATGCACGCGCGCGATGAGCGGCACGACGTCGGCGCCGGGCTTGCAGGGCGTAGAAGCACCGCAGGCGGCGACATCCTTGTAGACGACGGCGGCGTGGTCGGTGTCGAACGTGCCGTCGGCGCGCAGCGCGATCACGCTGACATCGCCGCTGGCGTAGTTGGCGGTGAACACGAAACGGCCGTCGGGGTGCACGCTCAGGTGCGCCGGGTCCTTGCCGCCGCAGGGCATCTCGGCCACGAACGACAACGCGCCGTTCGCGCCAATGCGAAAGGCCGAGACCGAGCCGGCCTCGAACTCGTTGGCCGCATAGAGCATCGGCAGGCTCGGGTGGCGTGCGAGCGAAGCGGGGTTGCGCAGCTTGGCATCGCTGCCTGCGCTGGCCACAGCGGGCGGTGCGCCCGGAATCGGCTTGAGCGCGCCGGTCGCGCCGTCCACCAGAAACTGGTGCACGCCGAGCCCGCGCCCGCCGCGCCACGGCTTGCCGCCGTCGCTGTAGGTGCCGACATAGGCGTACACGGAACCCGAGGTGGCGGCTTGAGCGGTGGAGGCCATGGATGAATTGAGTCCGAGGGCGCCGAGGCCGGAGGCCACTGCGCTGACTTGCAGGAGTTGACGACGCGACGGCATGGCGGTGCTTGCTTGCGCCCTTACTTGATCTTCGCGTTCCAGAAGAACGGCCAGGTCGCCGGCTGGTAGTTGTCCAACGCCGGGCTCTTGGCCGAGAGGCCGTTGAACTTGCCGACGTTGATGTACGGCACCTCGTCGTACACCACCTGCTGCACCTTGCCCCACAGCGCGCCGCGCTTGGCCGGGTCGCTCTCGGTGTTGAACGCGCTGAGCGTGGCCTTCTTGGCGGGCGAATCCCACCAGCCGGGTGCACCGTCGCCCAGTTGCGGCGGCGAGAGCATCGGCTCGGGGAACTGGCCCGAATGGGTCACGTAGATGTCCCACAGCTTCGGGTCGTTGCGGCGCTGCACGAGCGTGGCCCAGTCGACGACGTTGAGATCGACCTTGAAGCCGGCGCGCTTGAGCTGCTCGGCCATCAAGAGCGACATGTTGTAGTGGAAGTCGTACTGGCGGCTGGTGAGCACGCGGATCGGCTCGCCCTTGTAGCCGGCCTTGCTCGCGGCATCCTTCGCCTTGGTGGCATTGCGCTGGTTGTACTGGTCGGCACCGGCCGTCGAGTAGAACGGCGAGCCCTTCGGGAAGTGATTGGCCTCGGCCACGAAGAAGCGCGTATCGCCGAAGCCGGCCGCGAGCATCTCGCCCTGGCCCAGCGCGGTCTGCACGGCCTGGCGCATCGGCTGGCTCGCTGCCACGCCTTCCTTGGTGTTGAGCACGAGGTACGGGAAGCCGAACGACGGCGTCATGATCGGCTGCGTCTTGCCGCCGGCCTTCTCCAGGCGCGGCAGGGCTTCCACCGGCAGCAGGTCGGCAAAGTCGTACTGGCCGGCCAGTGCACCTTCCACGCGCGTGCTGGCGTTGGGCACGGGCACGAAGCGCAGCTCTTCGATGGCCGCTTCGCGCTTGCCGCCGTAGCCGCTCGCGGGTTCCTTGCGTGCGGCGTACTTGTCGAAGCGCGAGAGCAGCACGAACTGGTCGGGGCGGCGTTCCTTGAACTTGTAGGGGCCGGTGCCGACGAAGTCTTTCAGCGGCGAAGCGATCGAGTCCTTGGCCATGATGGCCGCCATGCCGCTGGGCAGCGCGAGCTGCGACAGCAGCGGCGCGTACGGCGCCTTCAACACGATCTCCACGCCCAACGGGCCCTTGGCCTTGAGGCTTTCGATTTCCTTGCCCACGGCCTTGCCGCGCGGCGACTGGTCCATCCAGCGCTGCAGGCTGGCCACCACGTCGTCGGCCGTGAGCTCGCGGCCGTTGTGCAGCGCCACGCCCTTGCGCAGCGTGATCGCGTAGGTCTTGCCGTCGGCCGAGATCTTGGGCATGGTCTCGGCCAGCATCGGCACCACGTTCCACTTGGCGTCGAAGGTGTAGAGCGTCTCGTACACGTGCTGCATGATGGTTCCGACCAGGTCGGCCGTGGAGGCCATCGGGTCGAGCGTCTGCGGCTCGGCCACCATCGCCAGCGTGGCGAAGTTGCGCGGGCCCTGCGCGTGGGCGCTCGGATGCGGCAGTGCGGTGCACAGCATCGCGAGCAGGGAAGCGCCCAGCAGGCTGCGCTTGGACAGGCGGGGCAGGCGCTGGACAACAGGACCGGCGTGGGACATGGAGAACTCCTTCGTGGGTCGGACTGATTCATGAAAGAAATTTTCTTTCTAGGCCCAACTCTGAAGCAGACTTCATGCCAAATCATCCGTGTTAACCCTTGTTGAGGGGTTATTCTGAAAAAGTCTTTCAGATCAGACGGATACTGCGGCCCTCACCCGTCCTCACTCAACCCATCTTCACAGGAGTTTCCATGCCCCTCGAATACCTCGGCGCCCCGCCCCTCGCTTCCGACCGCCAGGCACGCCCCTTCTCTCCCGCCGTGCGCGCGGGCGACTTCGTCTACGTGTCGGGCCAGGTGCCCGCCAATGCGCAGGGCGAGATCGTGGCGGGCGGCATCGAGGTGCAGACGCGCCAGGTGATGGAGAACCTGAAGACCGTGCTCGCGCTGGCCGGCGCCACGCTCGACGACGTGTGCAAGAGCACCGTCTGGCTGCACGACGCGCGCGACTTTGGTGCCTTCAACCGCGTCTACATGAGCTACTTCGGTGAGAACAAGCCGGCGCGCTCGACCACCGAGGCGCGCCTCATGGTCGATGCGAAGGTCGAGATCGACGTCGTCGCGTACAAGCCCAAGGCCTGATCAGGCCAATCAGGCCCTTCAAGCGTTACGCAGTTCGGTCTTGCGCTGCACGATGCGCGAGACCAGCCCGTACTCGACGGCCTCCGTGGCCGACAGCCAGCGGTCGCGCTCGATGTCGGCCAGCACCACCTCCAGGGGCTTGCCCGTTTCGCGCGCGATCTCGTGCGCGATGCGCTGGCGGGCCTTGAGGATTTCCTGCGCCTGAATGGCGATGTCGGTCGCCTGCCCGCCCGCGCCGCCGCTGGGCTGGTGGATCAGAAAGCGCGTGTTCGGCAGGCACACGCGGCGCTCGCGCGGCGCCGCCAGAAACAGGTGCGTGGCCGCACTGCCGACCCAGCCGGTGCCGATCATGTGCACCGGCGCGCTGATGAAGCGCACGACGTCATGAATGGCGTCGCCCGACTCCAGGTGCCCGCCGGGCGAGCTCACGAGGATGTCGATGGGCTTGTCGCTGCTGTCGGCATCGAGCGCGATGAGCCGGCGCGTGACATCGGCCGCCACGCTGTCGGTGATGCTGCCGAAGATCAGCAGCGTGCGCGACTTGAACGCTTTCTCCTCGAGGTAGGAATTGCGCGGCTCGGCCGTGGCCGCGGGCGGCGTGTCGTCGTCGGTTTCCAGCGTTGAAAACATGGGCTGCATGAAGAAAGCTCCTGTGGTTGATCGGTCCTGGCGAACCAGCCCACAGTTTCGTGACATTGCGCGTGCCGTGGCAAGCGACACCGCTTGCCGCTCAGGCCGCCATCCGGGGCGACGCCACGGCCCGTCGGGGTGTACCGACGCCGGCCAGCACCGCGCGCCCCGTCATCGCGCCGCAATGGTCCAGCGCCTGGCGCAGGACGGTGTCCACGTTGCGCAGCGACAGGCCGTAGTGCGAGGCCACCTCCTGGCGCGTCTTCTCCTCGATGCGCAAGGCCTCGAGCACGGCCCGGTGACGCCGCGGCAGGCCCTGCATCGCGCGATCGACCGAGCCGACTTCGGCGCGCACTTCGGCCATGTCCTCGGGCCCGGGCGCGTGGTCGATGGCCGCCTCGACGGCGGTGTGCGGGTCGTCCACATAGCGCCATGCCCCCTCGCTGCGCAACCGGTCCATGGCCAGGTTGCAGGCCACGCGATAGACGTAGGCGCTGGGGTTCTCCACGGGCGCACACACCCGCAGATGGCCCAGCCGCAGCCAGGCGTCGTGCAGGCATTCGCTGGCCATCTCGGCGCACCCGAGATGGCGGGTCAGCTTGCGCCGCAGCCCTTCGTAGTTGGCGCAGAGAAAAACCTGCAGCGCCAGGCGACGCTGCGCTTCGTCTCGCAGTTCGCCGGCCGCGTCGCCGCGCGCCGGCGCTGGCTGTTCGCAAAGGACAGTGGGTGCCATGACATGCCGCCCCTGTCCGCCTAGCGGTCCTGCTGCAGGCGACGACGCTCGTCGCTGCTCAGGCCGGCCCAGTGCTTCGGGTCGATCTTGCGGCCCATGCCCACCACCTGCACGGGGTTCTGCGGGTCGTAGTCGACCTGCGCCCCCGATTGCAGCCCCGACCGCGGCGGCGGCGCGTCGCGCCCTTCTTGTGCGGGCTCGTTGCCGAAGCCGAGCACGCGCACCGTGAAGACCGACGCCAGCGCCTGCCGCGCGGCCGTGCGCTCGCGCTGCACCGCGTCCTGCGCCGCGGCCGTCGCCTGCGCAGCGGCGGCGCTCGCGTTGGTGAGCGCGCCGATGTTCACTGCGGCGATCACCGGCAGGCCCTTGGTCTCGCCCTTGACCTGGATGTTGTCCGCATTGAGCACCTGCAGCGCTGCAATGTTCAGGTTGCCCGCCACGCGCAAGCCCGCATCGCCGGCGTTCACGGTGCCGCGCGGCGCCACCAGGTCGACGTCGCCGTCGCCCACGGTGCCGATGCCGCTGCCGCTCATGTCCGACTTTTCGCGGATCACCGTCATACCGTCCAGATCGGTGACCACCTCGGGTGCCGACGGCACGCGCAGCGTCTTGGAGCCGCGGCCCGCATCGATGTCGCCATCGGTGGCCCAGATGATCTGGTCGCTGCCCTGCTGGGTGACCTCGGGCACGAAGGACAGGATGCGCGACTGGTTCACCGTGACGTCGTCCTTCGCGAAGATGCCGATGTGCCCCGAGGCCAGCGTCACCAGGCCGTAGCCCGCCGGCACCGTGGCCCCCAGCGCCGCCACCTGCAGACCCCCGCCGGGCGTGAGCACGTCGATGTCGCCGCCGGCCATCGTGCGCAGCATGAGCTTGTTGGCCGCCACGTCGCCCTTCCAGCCGTCGCCCGGGAACAGCGTCTTGATGGCCGCGTAGCCGCGGTTGTAGCCGCCGTTGCGCGGCAGCCCGCCGGTGCCCGGTTCGTTCTGGTCGCGCCCCGCTTCGCGCAGTTCGATGAGGTAGATCTGCCGCAGGAACTGCTGCTGCGCGAGCGCAGGCAGCTGCTGGAAGCGCGCCCACGCGTCCAGCGGCGCCAGCGTCTCGCCGGTCATGTCCTTCATGTACGACACCAGGCCCCGGCGCACGGTTTTTTCCTGTCCGCCCGGGCGGGTCTCGACCCGATCGGTCAGGTAGGCCGGGAGCACGCTGCCGTCGGCGCCGGCGCTTTGAAGGTACGAAGGCATGGAGGCCACCCTCGACGGGTCGAGGTAGGCGCTGGCGAACGCGCCGTAGCCCACCGCGCCGTTCATGCCCGCCATCACCGTGACCGAGGCACCCTGCTCGGGCAGGCCCTTGATCTGCGTCCCGTCCATGGGACGGTTGTTCAGGTCATATTGCTGGTTGCCCAGGGTCTGGACCTTCAGGTTGTCGGCATAGACGTCACGCCCGGCGGACAGCACCAGGGTGCCGGGCCCTTGTATCGCAATGCTGCCCGTGTCCTCGATAACGTTCATGGTCGCGGCACGCACGTTCGCCATCGCCAGGATGTCGTTGCCGGCTTCCAGCAAGGTCACGTCGCTGGCCCGCACATTTCGCGCATTGACACGCATGCCGCGGATATCCGTTCCGGCCCGCACCCAGGTCTGCTCATTGGCCGTCAGGTCGAGCCCCAGGATGGAACCCTGTCCGGCATAAAGGCGGCTCGGTTCAAAGTCGCTTGCCAAGGGCAACACATCCGGATTGTTGACCGAGGTAGCGATGACATGGGACCCCATCTGGTTGGCAAGCAACCTTTCCATCGCCTCAGAACCCGTGGCTCCAGCGCTGGGCAAGAACGCGGAAGGCAACATGCCGGGTGTGGCACGGGGCATGGCCAGCTGAGCTTCCAGGTCTCCGCGACTGCCCAACTGAAAAAGAGCTTCGCGATTCTGTGTCGCAAAGCGTATGTCACCTTGCGCAATGAATTGCACATCGTTCGTCGCGGCTGGCATGACCCACAAAGGCCCTTGTATTTCAAGGCTGCCGTTCATGGCAAAAGCAGCTGTGTGCGCCGGGAAACGGTTGCCACCCGCGCCGATCAGGTTGTTCTGGCCCGTGTCGCCGAAGCGCAGGGACAGGTCGTGGAATATGAATTCGGGCTGGTTGACAAACGTGATATTTCCGCCGGTGGACACCAGCTTGAGTGCCGTGCGATCCGTGTAGCCGCTCATGTAAGCGCCGTAATCCAGTTTTGGCAAGGCACCTGCACCGCTCCCGTCGTCACCATAGCGGACAAGGAGAGGGTCCACCACCGTCTGCACGCGCAAGTCGCCCGCCGTGCGCACCTTCAGGGTGGCATCGCCCAAAGCCAATACCGGTGCCACAGAAAAGGTGTAGGTACGGCTGTCAACGGCCCCTTCGTTCCATATGACCGATACCGTGTTGCCGACCGCTGTTTCACCGGCCTTGATATCGCCTGCGCCTCGCGCCACGTAGTACTGCCCGCCGCGTATCGCGCCGCCGGCCTCGACCGTCAGGGTGCCGCCGTTGCGCACTTCCATCGCCATCGCTTCGGTGGCCGAGCGGCCGCCGCGCATGCGCATGGTCGTGGGCAACACCACCACCAGGTTGCCCAGATCGCCGCCGGCGTTGACCGTCACGTTGCCGCCGCCCAGCGCGCCCACACCCTGCTTGAAGGCACCGTAGTTGACCCACCAGCTCGATTGCTCGGGCGGCAGCGTCAGAGGGCCCCAGGTGCCGTCCGGCCGCGTACCGTACTCACCGCTCTCGTATTCACCGAAGTAGCCCTGCGAGTTGAGGGCACCCTGCCGGTTCAACCACTCCGTGAATCGCTGGCCGGCCGGCTGCGCCACGACGCTGCCCTGCGCACTGATGTCCAGGTTGCCGCCGTCAGTGCCGTAGATCGCGGCCGCGTTGGCCGTCGTGAAGTCGCTCCAGACCGTCATGTCCTTGCGTCCAGCCGTGTAGATCACCGACTCCTTGTGCGCCAGCGTCAGGTCTCTGCCCGCACGCACCTCGAGGTCGCCGGTGCCGGTACGAATCAACTTGCCTGCACCGTTGTCGATGGCGGTGTCTGGATCCGTGTCGGCGGTGCCGACGGTGATGCTGCCGCCACCGGCTGCTTGTGCTGCCAGCGGCCTGACCGCCAGCGTGTGGGCCGACTCCAGGTCGGCGCCTGCAACCAGGCGCAGGTTCCACGAAGCGCCTTCCTGCAGCTTGCCTGCGCGGTCGGCGGTGTCAAAGCCGTCACTCAGGTGACCATTGACGACCAGGTTGCCACCAGCCCTGAGCGTGAGCGTGCCTTCCCTTGCGTTGGCAAAGTCGCTGCGCAGGTTCCAGTCGCTGTTCATGGCCAGGTCGCCGGCGCTTTCGATCGTGATGCCGGGCATGACGGCCAGGCTGGTGCCCAGGCGTGCGGCCACAGCGGGCGCCGCTGCGCTGAACTGGTTGGCATCGGCAATTGCAGCGGCTTTGACGGAGTCGACCGTGCTGCTGTTGTAGGTGGCAACACCCTCGAGCACCGCCGAGCGCGCACCGGCGATGCTGACGTTGACGGCGGTGGCGTGGAGGTCGTTGTGAGCCGCATTTTGCTGCGCACGCAGCCTGACCTTGCCGCCTTCGTTGCCGGCCACGTTGATGGCGCCGCCCTGCAGGTCCAGTTGCCCGCCTGCCGCTTCAAGGGTGACGCGGCCGCTGCCCAGCTCGCCGGTGGCGCCGGCCAGCAACTGCGCGCCGGCATTCATCGTCACCCCATTGCCGCCGGTGATGCGGATGGCGCCGCCGTAAGCGGCCCTTGCATCGACGGTGCCGGCAATCGTGACCCTGCCCTGGTCGGTGGTCAGGCCGAAGTCTTCCACCGTGGTGGTGCCGTCCAGTGTGATGTCGCCCTGGCGGACACGGAACTGCCGTGAGCGGTTGAAGCCCGCAGCGTTCAGACGCTGGCTGAAGCCGGCGAAGTCGGCCAGTGCGGCAATGTCGAGCGAGAAGGCACCGGCTTTGCCGCCCGCGCCGGCTTGTGCATTGATCGTGCCGTCCAGCACGACGGTGCCGCCGTTGGCGGCCGCGACATTCAAGGCGCCGGCGTTGCCGCCGTCCTTGTGCGCAGCAAGATTCAGCGTGCTGCCGCTATCGAGCCGTACGTCGCCGCCCACGGCCGAGAGCTTGATGCTTCCCGCATCGGCATACGCGGCCACGTCGAAGAACTGTTTGGCAAAGCCGCCGACATCGATCTGCGCGCCATCGCCCAAGGTCAGGCTGCCGGCAGTCGCCGTCATGTCGACGCTGCCGCCAAGCGCCACAGCGCGGCCGCCGAACACAATGCTGGCGCCGGACAGGCTCAGGCGTGAACCGAGGCTGTCCTGCAGATCTTGTGGGGCTGAATCACCCCCTGCTGTTGCCAGGACTTGCAATGCACCGGTGGTGGTGATGCTTTGTGCGGCACCGCCGCGGCCCGTGAGCAGCGGGGTGTTGAAGGTCAGCGCGATGGCGCCGGTGTCGATGCCGCCTTTGCCAGTACCGACGATCCGATCACGGCCACCCAAGGCAATGCGATGGAAGCCGGCGAAGTTCTTCTGGCCCGCCCCCAGGACCAGGGTGGTGGCGTCCAGCGTGAGGCTGCCGGTACCGTTGCCTGTTGCGGCCAGGTTGGCGCCGCTGTTCTCCAGTGCAATCGTGTCGCCCTTGATGACGATGTCGCCGCCATGACCGGTGAAGGCTGCGCCGTCGAAGGTCAACGAAGCCAGGCCCGCCGCACCGAGGTCGACGGGTTGGTGGAAGTCAAAGCTCGAGTAGCTGCGCAGGGTCAGGTGTTTTGAATTGGCCAACTGGGCCAGACCAGCGCTGTCCAGCACCATGCCGCTGCCACCGCCGAAGCCAATGCGGCCGGCGGCCACCGAGAGGTCAACGCCCGAGATCTGCGCCGATG
The DNA here is from genome assembly GCF_033802765.1 of Variovorax sp. EBFNA2. Taxonomy (NCBI): domain Bacteria; kingdom Pseudomonadati; phylum Pseudomonadota; class Betaproteobacteria; order Burkholderiales; family Comamonadaceae; genus Variovorax; species Variovorax sp. EBFNA2. Next base: position 1,337,655 of record NZ_CP138496.1, on the reverse strand, counting down.
CTGCAAGCTCCGTGGTGCGCGTGGCGTCGATCAGCAGGGAGTCGCCACCGTTAAGGACTGCACCGGCACCGAGGGTGACCACACCGCCTTGCGTGGTGTCCACGTTCTGGCGCACAACCTTGATCGCCTCGCCATTGGCCACGCGAATCAACGCACCCCAGTCTTTGGCCGGCGTCACCAGAACATCGTCGGCGGTGTCGGGTGTGCCTTTGCTGTCGTAGACCGCAGCCTGCTGCGGCTTCATGATCAGGTTGCCGCTGCTGCTGGCGCCCGTGCCCTTGGCGCTGACGAGGCTGCCGGCGTCCACGGCGACCTTGTCGGTGGCGGCCAGGATGATCTCCGGGGCGAACAATTCGGAGCCGCTGCCGTTTCTCACGACGATGTCGGTGGCCGTCACGTCGAGTTGCGTGCCCAACAGGTCTCCCTTGCGCGTGCCGCCCACCAGCAGGCTGCCGGCACCAAAGTTCGAGAGGCTGGCGGCATCGATCGTGAGGTAGCCGTCTGCCTGCAGCGTGCCTGCGTCCCGGCCGGCACCGACGATGGCGATCTTCTTGCCGGCGATGTCGACCAGGCCGCCGCGCCCGCCCTTGTCGGCCTGCGACAGCAGCGTGCCGTCCAGCGTCAGGCGCGTGGTGGCGTCGAACACGACAGCGCCGCCGTCGCGCGACAGGCGCGGGGTCACCACGTCCTGCCCTGTCAGGCGGTATTGCGTGAGCTTGAAGGCGTCCGATGAGAAGAAGTCGTTGGCGAAGGCTTCGTTGTATTCGCTGTATTTGCGCAGGGTGCTGCCGGACATGACGCGCCAGACAGAGGCGTGCGCCTCTTCGCTGTGGCCGTAGGCGTTGCTGTTCCTGCCTTGCATGATGATGCTGCCGTCGCGCGTGGCGAAGCCGGGCGCGGCCTCGCCCGCCCAGGCTTTGCCGGTGGCCTGCACGGCAAAGGCGCCGGGCAGCAGGGCGTAGCGCGCCGGCAGCAAGGTGTACCAGCCGGCCGCCAGGCCGGGGCCACCGGCCAGCCAGATTCGGCTGCCAGCCTCCACACCGCTGACGGGCGCAGTGGCCTGCTGGCCCGGCAGGACGGCATACATGCCGGGCCGCGTCAGCACATCGTTCGAGCCGCCCGGGCCGGGAACAAATTCCCAGGCGTACAGGTCACCGCCGCCGGCGATGTCGATGACCGCGCCTTTGGCGAGGTCGACATTCGGCGACTTCATCGTGATCCGCTTCTCGGGCGGCGACGTCAACGAACCGCTCGAGGGATTGGCGCCATCGCCCGCCTTCGTCGGGTCGTTCCAGTGCTCGTTGTTCGACAGCGTCCCGTAGGGCACCGTCAGGCCCGCACCCGAGACCGATGTGATGCTGCCAGCGCCCAGCGTCAAACGATCACCGGCCACCAGTTCGATCTGCCCGAACGGGGCCCGCAGCACGCCGTTCTGTTCGATCACCGGCGCCTCCAACCGCAGCGTCCCTCCTGCCGACAAAGGCAGCACGGAAGAATTTCCGGAACGCCCCACGGTGATGGATTCACCGGACAGGATTTTTGCGTTCACGGCGACGGACGGATAAACCAGGCCGGCGGTGATGGCCAATGCACCGTCCACATCCAGTGTTGCCGTGGCGGCATCCGCAGCCATGCCTGGATCCACTGCGGCGTTCTTCGCGCTGAAGCGCAGTTCCGACGCATTCAACGACGTTTTCGCAAAGCTGCGAATGCTCGCGGGCCCGAAGGTGGACCCCGGTCCATTGACGCCGCCCACGACATCGATCACGTCCGCGTTCACGGTCAAACTTCCCGTGCGATGGGCCGTGGCAGCCGGCGCAATGAGGGAAGCCGTTTGCTTGAGCCCGATATAGGCCGCCGCCAGGCTTGCGTGTCCGGATTCCCCGACGGCATGGCGCAGCGTGCCGTCGACCGTGATGCTCCGGTTCGCGGAAAGCCGCACATCACCCAGCTCGATCGACCCTCCCTGGGAGGCCAGAGCGAGATTGGCAAAACCACCTTCGGCAAAAGATGTGGGACGCGCCACCAGCAATGAACTCGACGGGGTCAGGGCACGCAGGTCGATGGAGAGTTCGTTCTTGAACAAATCCACGACTTCGTCGCTCATTCCAAGCGCAGCGTAGTCAATTCCGGGCCCACCCTGCCCTGCGCCGGAAGACGCCGTGTTGGAGACGACCAACGAATTCCTGGAGGCCGAGCCCAGATGGTCAAGCACCGCCTGGGTGATGACCATGGGTGCTTTTTCGCCGGGGCCGTATCCCAGCAGCAGCGCGAAATCGACGCCGACGACGCTTTCCGGCGTACAGAAGGACGAATCGATCTGGCAAAAGGACTGCAGAAGCTGGTCGGCCAGGTTGGTGCTCGCACCGGCGGCCACTTGCTGAATCGACACGGAGCCGCCTTGCGCGCCCTTCCCCCCGGCCTTCCCGACCAGCGTGGAAGCAATCAGTCCTTCGCCACGAATGTTGATTGCACCGCCGTCACTGGCCAGCCCCCGCTTTTTGTAGCTGATCCGCCCGAATGCACCACCTGCCTGCGCCTGTTCAATCTCCCCGCTCGCGCCCGACACATCGATCAGCGAACCCGCCGCCAGCTGCACATCCGCGGCATGAATATCGACGACACCACCCGACAACACCTTGCCTTGAAGGTGCCCGGTCTTGTCCAGGTCGATCGCAGGGAGGCCGCGTGCCAGCAACTGCGCCTCCGGCTCCAGCCTGACGGTCTTGCCGCTCAGGTCGATCCGTCCCGCAGGCGCTTCCAGGCGGCCCCGTACCGTCAGCGCACCGACGCCACCCGCAGCCAGTGTCAACTTGCCGCCGGTATCGGTCACGATGGATGCACCCGACCCGACATGGATGTCGCCGGCTTCCGTGCCCAGGGTCAGTCCGCCCGGCCTGCGTTCGAGACGCTCCTGCGGGCTCAGCACGGCAATCGGCGCGACCGCGGCAAGGCGCGTGCCGGTCGCCACGTCCTGGTAGGCAAAAGAAGAAGAATTCAAATCGATACCGACCGCCTGCTGCGTCACGGTCGCACCGTCAGGCACCACGATGCCGCCGTTGCCGCGGACCGCGACCGACACGGTGCCAAAACCGCGGTCGCCAAACAGGTTGGCGGGCAAGAGCACGACCGCGGGATCGGTGCTTGCACCCCCCACTTGCACGGATGAAGGCGTTTCAAGGAACAGGCTGCCGGCTGAACCCGCCGCATACGCACGCAGGTTCAATGACCCCAGATCCATGTCCGGCGTGACGCCCGTCAAGCGGAGGGAGCCGGCGTTGCCAACACGCAATGCAGGCAGGCCCTTCTTGCCGATATCGATGCGGCCGCCACCGGAAACATCCAACACGGCGTTCTTGTCGGCAAGGATTTTTCCGGCATTGAGGGTGATGGTGCCGCCATCCATGGCCCAAGGCCCGGAGGACCTGCCGTCACGCCAGGCATTGATCCATTGGCCGGAAACATCCAGGCTGCCCTGCGCGCCCATCTCCAGTTGTCCGTAGAGCGAATCAAGGGAGATGGAACCGCCTGCCGACCGGACCCTGCCGTTGACACGGATGGTGCCGGTCGAATTTTCGCCACCGGTGACAACCAACGAGGTGGCGGGCGAGAACTCGAGTTTGGCGCCCGTGGCCAGCTCGACGTCGCCGTTGATGATGAAGAAATTGACCTGGCCCATGCCCGAACTGCCCAGCATGTCGTCGGACAGAAAAGTCAATTTCTTTGACCTTGGCGTGGCGGGGTCCAGGGGAACGTAGAAGTCCTTGCCCAGCGCGGTACCGGCGTTGAATGCACTGCCCAGGCGTTGGGGATCATGGCTGACGATGAGGGTGCCTGGCGACCAGGCTTTGTCCTCCACCCTGCCGCCACCCAGCACCAACTGCCCCCCTTTGTTGCTGGCCGGTTTATTTTGTTGACGATCACCCGTGATGACACCGCCCCACATGTCGCCTTCGAGCACCATGGCGTCACCGGCGAATATCTGGACCGCGCCCGCCTTGCGGCCTTCGGTGTACCCGGCTTCCTTGAAGTCGCCGCCGATCAACGCGCTGCGCCAGGTCGTGTTCACGCCCCAACGCGCATGCGTTTGCGCGAACCGGCCGGCAAGCCCCGTGTATTCCATGTCGGGCATGGCGCTGCTCATCGTGTAGATGCCGCCATTGGCGCCCGCGAGTTTTGTGGCGGTGTTCATGCCGTCCGAATAGCGCACCGAACCGCCGGAGATGTCGAGCAGCGAGCCGGCACGCGTGATGACGGCGCCGCCGGCGCGCAGCATGATGCTGCCGGCGTCGGCCGACAGCTCCCGCAGGTCGGTCTTGCCCACGCCGATCCAGCCGGTCACATCCGCCAGTGGGGTGCCTACCCACTCGCCTGGCATGTAGACCATCTGGCCGTTGCCGTCCGTCCTCTGGACCCACTTCACGCCCGCCATCGGTCCGTTGCCGAACACGCCGTTTTCCCGGCGGTCGACGATCACTTTCTGGCCGCGCAACCAGGAGTTCAGCAGCAGCGGTGAATCGCGCAACTCGTTGATGCGCAACTCCGCCTCGACGAAGTTGCGCGACATCGGCACCCGCATGTCGCGCAGACCCGCCACGCTGAGGAAGGCATCGCTGTCGAGGTAGATCCGGCTGTCGTCTCCCGCACTCTGCAGCACGCCCCCGAACAACGGGTTGGCCGCCGTTTCGATGTTGATCTTGCCTGCGGGCGCCAGCACGCCGGCTTTCGACTGGATGTCGATCAGCTTGCCGTACATGCCGATCCAGCCCGGCTGGTAGCGGGTGCCCAGCGCGGACGCTTCGATCTCGCTGGTGTCGGTGGCGTCCGGCATGATTTGCGTCACGCTGCCGCTGCCCAGCGTCAAGGTGCCTGCCGACCAGTTGTAGAACCGGTCGATGTCGCTGGCATATTCGCGTGTCCCCAAACCCCAGGCACGCAACTGGATGGAACCATTGCGGTTGTTCAACGCGGTGGTGGACAGCAACACGCCGTTCTGGCGAACGTCCTGCGCCTGCAGGGTGATGTTGCCCCGGTCGGACTGCACGAGGCCGTTGTTGACCACTTCGTAACCCACCGCCTTCGCGCGCGCGGCCATTTCCGGCATCACGACATCGCGCACGCCGTTGGCGTAGGGATAGGGGACCTGCGACAAACCAAGCGCGGCATTCAAAAACGAACTATTCAATGCCCAGCCCGGCACTGCCGACACGGCAACGTCCAGCCCGCGCACCGGATTCGGGTCCTGCGCCGAGGGGGTTTTGAGGTAGACGTTTTCGCCGGCCGCCAGGATGACCTGGCCGTCCGGTGCAAAGAGGCGCCCGGCATTGCTCACCTTGGGCGCGAAGAGCATGATCTTGCCGCCGCTGCTCACACTCAGCCCTGCGCCTGCCGCGACCGTGACGGCACCGGGCGGCAAGCCGGGGTCAAACCGATCGACCTCACCGAGACGGTCCGGCACCGCACCGTGGCCCGGAACATAGCCGCCGTCCTGGCTGTAAACCCAAGGCTTGTGCGCGCTGAATTCCCCGAATTGCGGAATAGGGTACTCAGCGCTCTGGTGCTCCATCAGCTGCGCGTTGTTGATGCCCAGCTTGAATTGCTGGTCGGTCAGGCGCAGCGAGCTGGCGACCAGGCTGCGCGTGTTCACCTGGCTCGATCCATTGAAGACGATGCCGTTGCGGTTGATCAGGTACACCGACCCGTCAGCCTGGATCTGCCCGGCGATCTGGCTGGGCCTGCCGCTCGGGTCGTTGATGCGGTTCAGCGCGATCCAGCTGTTGGTGCCGTCCTTCACGTTGCGACCCTTCGACTGGTCGAACTTCACCGTGGTGTTCTTGCCCACGTTGAAGCTCTCCCAGTTCAGGATCGCCTTCTCGTCGGTCTGCTCGATACCCACCACCGTGCGCCCGCCCGCGGCCGTCTGCACCGGCGCCTTGGCGTTGAGCCAGCCGGCCGTCAGGCTGTGGGTGTCGACCTTCAGGCCGCCGTCGGCCAGGCCGTCGGGCACGTCCGAGGTGCCAGCCAGCGCGGCATTGCGCGCCGCCTCCTGCGCGGCCTGCTGTGCGGCGATGCCGCGGGCGGCCAGGTTCAGGTTGTCGATGGAGCGCTGCAGCTGGGCGTTGTCACGCTGTTGCACGGCCAGCGGGTTGGTCAGCATCGACGCCGGCATGCCGTTGGGCAGGCGGCCCGTCGCCGAGGCGGTGTTCTGCATGGCGCTCTTGTTGGCGAACCAGGCGCCGCTGAAGGCCTGCTGGGCCTGGGCGTCGAGCACCAGGGCACCGTTGGCCGCCAGCGTCATGGCAATGGCGCGCGCGATCGGCGCCATGCGAAAGCGCCGCGCCTGCCGCCGGGTGCGCGCCTTCGTTGCATGGATCGGTGTGATTGGCCCGCGTGTGCTCATGAGTCGTGTCCGCCGGAAAGTTGAGTCGATGCACTACGACGAACGGCCGCCCCACGACCCCGCAACTTATTTTTCAGGCCGCGCACCACGGCCGTCCGATTCAGCTGAGAACGGTCAACCCGCCCGGCAATGAACGGGCGTCCAGGTCGAAGGCATGCTGCAGTTGCGCCAGCGCCAGGTCGAGCGATGCGATGTAGAAGCTGCCGGTGACCAGGCGGCTGCGCGCGGCCGTGTTCATCAGCACGACGCGGCCGCGCCGGTAGCGGTTGATCTCGTCGAGTACGTCGGACAACCTCGCCTGCGTGAACACCAGCTCGCCCTTGCGCCAGGCCGAGAGATTCGCGGCGCCGACCAGCGCCACGCTGCTCACCGACGTGCCGTCGTACACCGTCTGCTGGCGCGCGCGCAGCTCACGCGCGCCCGCGGGGTGCTCCACGCGCACCGCGCCTTCGATGCAGGTCACGCACACCTTGGCGTCCAGGTAGCGGACCTCGAAACGCCCCGACTCGGCCAGGCTGCGGCCCGCGCCGGCCACGACGCCGAAGGGCCGCGCGCCGCTGCCGGACGACAGATCGAACGCGGCCTCGCCCTCGAGCAGGTCGACGCCGGTCGTCCGGCCGTCCACCGTGCGGCGCCGGATGCGGGTCTGCGTGTTCAGCGTGACCTGCACCCGATCGGTCAGGCCCACCTCCAACTGCTCGCCGGTGGCGGTGCGGTAGTCGCTCCCCCACCCCGACGGCGCAGGCCACAAGCCCGCGGACGGATGGAACACCGCCACGCCCGCGACGCCGGCCATGGCCGCCGCGCCCGCTGCCGCACCGAGGAAGCCGCGGCGCGCGAGCACCGGCCGGGTGCGGTGACGCGCATGAAACGCCGCCGCCTCGGCATTGCTGCGGAGCACGGCGGCAGAGGCCGGGCCGAGCACGGCCCATTGCGCCTTCGCCTCCCTGAAGACCGACGCGTGCACCGGGCTGCGCGCCAGCCAGTGCTTGAAGCGCTGGGCGTCCTGCGGCTTGACGGCACCCGAATGAAACAGGCGCAGCCACTCCCAGGCCTCGTGCCGCGTCGTGTCGGCCGCGAGGGCGGGATCGTCGGCGGATGCCATCAGGGGGTCGTGCATCACGGCCGCGGCCCTTCTTCGGGGCCTCGGCCTGCTGCGAGCGCCAGGGGGATTCGAGTCTTCACTCCGTACGACGAACGGGCCGCGCCGATCCCGCAACTAATTTTTGTCATGGGCCATCCGGGCACTCAGGTAGTCGTGCGCATGCTTGAGTTCGTACTCGACGGTGCGCAGGGAAATGTCCAGGCGCTTCGCCACCTCGGGCTGCGTCAGCCCCTCCATGTGCACGAGCACGACGACCTCGCGCCGCCGCGCCGGCATGCGGTCCAGCAGCTTGACCACGGCGTCCAGCTGCGAACGCGCCTCGGCAATCCGCGCCGGTCCCGGCGCCGTGTCGGCCAGCTCCATCAGCGCGTCGATCTCGTCGAACGGCAGGTTGCGGCTCTGGCGACGCTGGATGTCCAGCGCAATGTTGAAGGCCATGCGCGCCAGATAGCCGCCGGGCCGCTGGATCGGCCCCGCGTCGCTTGCGCCCTGGTCGTTCACGCGCAGCCAGGTGTCGTGCAGCGCGTCCTCGGCCAGGTCGGCATTGCGCAACGCGCGGCCCAGTTGGCGCTTGAGGGCGTCGTAGTGCCTGGACAGGTAGTCCATGAGCACGGGGCGGACGTCTTCGGCCATGGACGGGTCAGGACGGCGCGCGGCCGGCCGCCTCGCGGCAGCGCGTTCCGCCGCGCGCATCGGTGGGCAGGATGAGCAGCGTCAGGGGCTGCGGCAGGTCTGGCGGCGGCGCATGCGCGAGGCGCACGCCGCGCAGAACCTCCAGCATCTCGGCGTCGCGGGCCGCGTCGCCGGTCAGGCCGAGCAGGCGCGGCCGGCGAAGCTGGCCCCCCTCGTCCACCTCGAAGCGCAGCAAGGACCGGTACGTTCCCGGCCGCGTGCGCGCGTTGCCGCACAACGCTTCCCAGACCCGCGCCTGCAGCAGGCTGGGATAGCCCGCGAGGCTTCCAAGGCTGGCCGCGCGCGGCGCCTCCGCCCGGGCCTGCGCCGGCCTCAGCGCGAGCGTGACGCCCGAGCCCGTGCGGACTTTCTCGGCCACCAGGCCCGTGCCCTCCAGCAACACTTCGAGCGCAACGTCGGGGGCGTAGCGCCCGCGCACCGCGGAGGACGTCAGCTCGGCCAGGATCTCGCTGCGAAAGAGTGCAGGCTGCCGCGTGACGGCGGCATAGCGCTTGAGCGCATCGGCCAAGGGAAGCGAGGGAATGTCGAACGCCAGTGCGGCGTCATCCGTGCCGGGCACGGCACCGGCGGGGGCCTCGCCCTCACGCAGCGGCGATGCAAGCCCGTCGCTGGCCCAGGCCGTGCCGGCCAGCCAGGACAGCGCGAGCGCGCAGAGTGCGACGCTGCGGCCTGCCGAGCCCGCGAACCCAGGGTGCACCTCGCTCACCCCCGAGGCGCAACGATGCCGCGCGCATCGTCACTCGCGCCGTGAGGATGCGAAAGCCATGGCAGGGGAAAGAGTCGAGTCGGCAAGGAACGCACGCCAGTCGGGAAACTTGCATGCTGTCACCGGTGTGTGACGGTCTCGTTGCAACGTCAGACTTTCGTACGACTTGGCGCGGGGCGCGCATCCCGTGCGCCGCGGGAAGCCCGGGGCCTCCCCTGGAGCGGCTGACTGCCCCTCAGCCCGCCAGCCGCCCCGCCACCAGCTGCAGCACACGGTCGCAGCGCTTGGCCAGGTCCTGGTCGTGCGTGACCATCACGAAGGCCGTGCCGTGCCGGTGCGCAAGGTCGAGCATCAGCGCGAACACGGCGTCGGCGGTGCTGCGGTCGAGGTTGCCGGTGGGCTCGTCGGCCAGCACGCAAGCGGGCTTCGTGACCAGCGCGCGCGCAATCGCCACGCGCTGGCGCTCGCCACCCGACAGCTCGGCCGGCCGGTGGTGCAGGCGCTCGCCGAGCCCAACGCTCGCGAGGATCTTTGCGGCGGCTTGCGACGCTTCTCCGGCCTCGACGCGGCGGATCTTCAGCGGCATCGCGACGTTGTCGAGCGCGCTGAATTCGGGCAGCAGGTGATGGAACTGGTAGACGAAGCCCAGGTGATGGTTGCGCAAGCGGCCCTGCTCGGCGGCATCGGCATGCGCGATGTCCTTGCCGAGCAGTTCGACCTTGCCCGCGGTGGGCGCGTCGAGCCCGCCCATCAGGTGCAGCAGCGTGCTCTTGCCGGAGCCCGAGGCACCGACGATGGCCAGCGTTTCGCCGGCGTGCACGTCGAGGTCGACACCGTGCAGCACGGTGAGGTCGATGCGGCCTTCGTGGAAGCGCTTGGTGAGGCCGCGGGCCTTCAGGACGACACCATTGGCGCCGGGCCGCCCCAAGCCAATGGCGGCCCCCTCGGGGGGCAGCGAGGACACGTCAGTGCCGAGCGTGGGGGCCTGTTTATTCATAGCGCAGGGCCTCGGCAGGATTGACGCGGCTGGCGCGCCAGCTCGGATACAGCGTGGCCAGGAAGGCCAGGATGAGGGAAATGATCGCGATCGGCATGATGTCGCTCTGCTGCGGGTCGCTCGGCATCTTGCTGATCAGGTAGATGTCCTTGGGCAGGAAGCTGGCGTGGAAGAGCTGCTCCAGGAAGGGCACGATCACGTCGATGTTGTAGGCGATGCCCAGCCCCAGCAGCAGGCCGCCCACGGTGCCGATCACGCCCACCATGGCGCCCTGCACCACGAAGATGGCCATGATGCTGCGCGGCGAGCTGCCCAGCGTGCGCAGGATGGCGATGTCGGCACGCTTGTCGGTCACGGTCATCACCAGCGTGGAGACGAGGTTGAAGGCCGCCACCGCGACGATCAGCGTGAGGATGATGAACATCATGCGTTTCTCGACCTGCACGGCCGCGAACCAGGTCTTGTTCTGGCGCGTCCAGTCGCGGATGAGGAACTGCCCCGGCAGCGTGGCGGCGAGCTGGTCGGCCACGTCGCGCGCCTCGTGCAGGTCTTTCAGCTTGAGGCGGATGCCGGTCGGGCCTTCGAGGCGGAACACCTTGGCCGCATCTTTCTCGTGCACCATCGCCAGCGCCGAGTCGTACTCGTAGTGGCCCGAGTCGAACACGCCGACCACGGTGAACTGCTTCAGGCGCGGCACCACGCCGGCCGGCGTGACCTGTCCGCCCGGTGCCACCAGCGTGACCTGGTCGCCGGGCTGCACGAACATCGAGCGCGCCAGCTCGACGCCCAGCACGATGCCGAACTCGCCGGGCACCAGCTTGTCGAAGGTGCCGCCCTTGGCGATGCTGCCGGTGTCGGTGACCTCGGGCTCGAGCGCGGGGTCGATGCCGCGCACGATCGCGCCCTTCATGTCTTCGCCGCGCGCAATCAGCGCCTGCGTGTTGATGAAAGGCGCGGCGCCGATCACCGCGGGGTTCTTGCGGGCGTCGGCCATGATGGCGTCGATGTCCTGCAAGGCCTGGCCGTCGCGCGAGAAGATCTCGATGTGCGACACCACGCTGAGCATGCGGTCGCGCACTTCCTTCTGGAAGCCGTTCATCACGCTGAGCACGATGATCAGCGCCGCCACGCCCAGGGCGATGCCGAGCATCGACACGCCGGAGATGAAAGAAATGAAGCCGTTGCGGCGCGTGGCACGGCCTGCGCGCGTGTAGCGCCAGCCGAGCTGCAGTTCATAAGGGAATCGCATCAGAAGCCCCGCCCCGTGGCCTCAAGGGGCATGGGCGCACCCGCAGGGGGCGGCAAATACGCGGGGTGAGGAGCGAGGGGGTAGGTCATACGGTGGAATTGTGGCATCCCGGACAATAGGGAAATGGCCGAACCTCTCCCACGTCATCTGTTGATTCCCTTTGCCGGCCGCGGTTCCCCGGCTTGCCGTGCGGCGCTCGCGACCCTGCGGCTGCCGAACCTCGAAACCCTGCTGCTCCGCCTGACGCTCGCCGACACCGACACGCAGGACGACAGCACCCGCTCCCCGCCGCACGAACGCGCGCTGGCCCGCGCGCTCGGCCTGCCCGCCGCCCCCGATGGCTGCATTCCCTGGGCCGCGCTCGAAGCCCGCAAGACCGGCCTGGCCGCGCCCGGCGACCGCGAGGCCTGGGGCCTGGTGACGCTGTGCAACTGGCAGGTCGGCATCGACGACGTGGCGCTGGGCGATCCGTCCGCCATCGAAATCGACGCCGACGAATCCGCGGCCCTGCTGGCCGTCGCCCAGCCCTTCTTCGAGGAAGACGGCATCGCGCTGCACCCCTCCGACACACCGGGCCGCTGGCTCGCGCGCGCGCCCATCTTCGACGAGCTGGCCACCGCCTCCATCGACCGCGCCGTGGGCTATCCGATTTCGCAGTGGTCGCCATTGGGCGACGCGTCGCGGCCGCTGCGCCGGCTGCAGAACGAGATGCAGATGCTGCTGTACACGCAGCGTGTGAACGACGAGCGCACCGCGCGCGGCGTGCCGCCCATCAACTCCTTCTGGCTCAGCGGCACCGGCGCGCTGACGCAGGACGTCGCGCCCACCGGCCCCGCGCCCGAAGTCAGCGACGCCCTGCGCGTGGCCGCCCTGCGCGACGACGGCGCCGGCTGGGCCGTCGCGTGGCAGGCGCTGGACGCCGGCGCCATCGCCAGCCTGCTGAGCGACTACACCCGCGGCGCCGACGTGGCGCTCACGCTGTGCGGCGACCGCGCCGCGCAACGCTACACCGTGCAGCAGCGCGGCCTGGCCCGCTGGGCCAAGAGTCTGTTCGATCGCACACGCGCCGCCAGCGTGCTGGAGGCCCTGTGAAAATCATCGCCCGAGACATTCCCCCGCGCACCGTCTGGGCGCTGGAACAGGCCGGCGTGCACCCGCTGCTGGCGCGCCTTTTTGCGGCACGCGGCGTGCGCGGCAAGGACGAGCTCGACGACGGGCTCGCGCGCCTGCTGCTGCCCGACACGCTGCGCGGCACGCGCGAAGCCGCCGTGCTGCTGGCCGACGCCATCGCGCAGGACAAACGCCTGTGCATCGTGGCCGACTACGACTGCGACGGCGCCACCGCCTGCGCGGTCGGCGTGCGCGGCCTGCGCCTGCTGGGCGGCAAGCACGTGAGCTACCTCGTGCCCGACCGCGTGGTCGACGGCTACGGCCTGACCCCGCCCATCGCCGAGCGCGTGGCCAACGCCGGTGCCGACATGCTGATCACCGTCGACAACGGCATCGCCAGCGTCGAAGGCGTGGCCGCCGCCAAGGCGCGCGGCCTGCAGGTGCTGGTGACCGACCACCACCTGCCCGGCCCCGAGCTGCCCCTGGCCGACGTGATGGTCAACCCCAACCAGCCCGGCTGCGATTTCGAAAGCAAGAGCATCGCCGGCGTCGGCGTGATGTTCTACGTGCTGCTCGCGCTGCGCTCCGAGTTGCGCACGCGCGGCGTGTTCAACATCGCCAGCCAACCGAAGCTCGATGCGCTGCTGCCGCTGGTCGCGCTGGGCACCGTGGCCGACGTGGTGAAGCTCGACGCCAACAACCGCCGCCTCGTGGCCCAAGGCCTGCGCCGCATCCGCGCGGGCGCGATGCCCGCCGGCGTGGCGGCGCTGTTCAAGGCCGCGGGCCGCACCGCCTCGGCTGCGACGACTTTCGACTTCGGCTTTGCACTCGGTCCGCGCATCAACGCAGCCGGCCGGCTGGCCGACATGACGCTGGGCATCGAATGCCTGCTGACCGACGACGCCGGCCGCGCCGACGAACTCGCGCGCATGCTCGACGGCATCAACCGCGAGCGGCGCGACATCGAAGGCGGCATGCGCGACCAGGCGCTGCTGCTGGCCGAGTCGCTGTTTGCGGCCGACGGCGAAGGCGTCGACGCACCGCCGCCGGCCATCAGCGTGTTCGGTGCGGACTTCCACGAAGGCGTGGTGGGCATCGTGGCCTCGCGCATCAAGGACCGCTTCCATCGACCGACCTTCGTGTTCGCAGCGAGCGCAGCGCCGGGCAAGGAGCAGGAGCTCAAGGGCTCGGGCCGATCGATTCCGGGCTTTCACCTGCGCGACGCGCTCGACCTCGTGGCCAAGCGCCACCCGGGCGTGCTGCTGCGCTTCGGCGGCCACGCGATGGCCGCGGGCTGCACCGTGGCACGCGAGCACTTTCCCGTCTTCGAGCGCGCGCTGGCGCAGGTCGCCGGCGAATGGCTGGCCGAAGCCGCGCTCACGCGGCAGATCGAAACCGACGGGCCGATCTCGCGCGAGTACATGCGCATCGACCTCGTCGACACGCTGCACAAGGAGGTGTGGGGCCAAGGCTTCGCGCCGCCCACCTTCAGCGAAGAGGTCGAGGTGGTGTCGCAGCGGCTGGTGGGCGAAAAGCACCTGGCGCTCAAGCTCAAGCACCAGGGCCAGCCGATCGACGCCATCTGGTTCAGCCACACCGAGCCGCTGCCGCCGCGCGTGAAGCTGGCCTTCCGGCTCGATGCCGACGAGTGGCAGGGCGTGCGCCGGCTGCGCTTCCTGGTCGAAGGCGCCGAGGTGTGACGCAAGCGGCCTAGACTTGGGTTCCATCCTTCGATTGGGGCACGCTCGCATGCAGCAAGAAGCCATCTCGGCCCACGACATCTTTCCGCACATCCGCGTCGTGATGGGCATGGTCATCGGCCTGGGCGTCACCCGGTTGCTGTCGGGCGTGGCGCGCATCGTGCAGCACCCGACGCAGTACCGGCTCTATGCCGTGCACCTGGCCTGGGTCGCTTCGGTGCTGCTGGCGCTGGTGCATTTCTGGTGGTGGGAGTTCGGCCTGTACCAGATCGACAGCTGGACCTTCGGCACCTACGCCTTCATCATCAGCTACGCGATTCTTCTGTTCCTGCTGTGCGCGCTGCTCTTTCCCGACAGCATGCAGGACTACGCGAGCTACCGCGACTACTTCTACGCCCGCCGCGCGTGGTTCTTCGGCTTGCTGGCCGCCACTTATCTGCTCGACGTGGTCGACACGATGATCAAGGGCGAGGCGCACTTCGCCCGCTTTGCGACGGAGTACCTCATCCGCACGCCGATCCTCGTGGGTCTGTGCATTGCGGCGGCCCGGTCGGCCAACCCGCGCTTTCACACGGCCTTCGTCGTGGGCACGCTGGCGTACCAGCTGTCGTGGATCTTTCGGCTCTTCGACACCTTGAACTGATCGGCCGGGGCCGTGCGCGGCCTCGGACGCCACGCGCGTGCGGTCGGGACGCTTTCCTACGCAGGTGGCGGCGCAGCGTTCTACGGTGGCTTTTCGAACGCAACGTCGAACCAACGTCGAACGCCAGACCGCAGGAGCCGTCCATGAAATCCACCGCCGCCACCGCCACTGCCGCCGCGAAGAAAACCGGCAAGACCGCCGCCGTCACCGCGCGGCATCGCGCCGTTCAACGCAGCCAGGACGCCAAGGACCGCGCGAAGCAACCCGAGGCCGAAAGCAAGAAGAAAGCCCCGGTGCAGGCAGGCCACCGGCCGCTGCCTGCCAACCCCATGCCGGCGCAGCACCTGACCAAGCCGGGCCTGGAGGCCGAGATGGCGCTGCGCCCGCGCTTCGAGGCGCCCGACTACGTCGGCAGCGGCAAGCTCGAGGGCATGAGCGCGCTGGTCACGGGCGGCGATTCAGGCATCGGCCGCGCGGTGGCCGTGCTCTACGCACGCGAAGGCGCCGACGTGGCCATCGTGCATCTCGACGACGAACAGGAGGACGCCGAAGAAACGCGGCGCCACGTCGAGGCCGAGGGCGCGCGCTGCCTCACGATCAGCGGCGATGTGCGCGACCCGGCCTTCTGCCGACAGGCGGTCGACGCCACCATCGCGGCCTTCGGCAAGCTCGACATCCTCGTCAACAACGCGGCGTTCCAGCTGCATGCGGCATCGATCGAGGACATCAGCGACGAGCGCCTCGACCTCACGCTGCGCACCAACATCGCCGGTTATTTCCTCATGGCGCGCGCCGCCGTGCCGCACCTGGGACGCGGCAGTTCGATCATCAATACCGGGTCGGTGACGGGCCTCGAAGGCAGCGCGCAGCTGCTGGACTATTCGGCCACCAAGGGCGCCATCCACGCCTTCACCAAGTCGCTCGCCAGCAACCTGCTCGAACGCGGCATCCGCGTGAATGCCGTGGCGCCGGGCCCGGTGTGGACGCCGCTGAATCCGGCGGACCGGTCCGCCGAGGAAGTGAAGGACTTCGGCGAGCAGACCGACATGAAGCGGCCGGCCCAGCCCGAGGAGCTGTCGCCCGCGTACGTGTTCCTCGCGGCACCGAGCTGTGCGAGCTACATCACCGGCGTGGTGCTGCCTGTCACCGGCAGCGTGGGCGCGGTGTAGCGCCGCTACATGCCGAAGGGGTAGGTCTCGGGCGCTTCGGCGTCCGTCCATCCGGCTTCGCGCTCGAGCGGTTCCACCGCGCGGGACTGGTCGAAATGAAGCACCGCATCGAATTGCGCCGGCAGCTCGGCAAAGAAGTAATGGCTCTGGCGTTCGGTGTCGGGGCGGTAGATGACGCCGATCGCGCGTTCCAGCCGCGATTCGCGCAGCACCGCCACGTGGCCGCCTGCGCCGCGCATCGGCAGCATGAACCGGTCGATGCCGGTCGCATGCAAGAGACCCTCGTAGCTGTCGGCGCGCGACGGCACGACCTGTTTGCGCTCGGCGGCCGCGCCCCAGTCGGACGCCGCCGTCACGGTGCCGGCGTGCGTGGTGAAGCCGATCAGCACCGCATCGCGGCCATGGCGTTCGCGCATCAGCTGGCCCACATTGAGTTCGCCGCGTCGCCCGCCCATCTCGGTGGCGCGCGCATCGCCCAGATGGGAGTTGTGGGCCCACACCACGATCCTCGGGCGCTCGCCGCCCCGCCCGAGGTGGCGCTCGAGTTCGTCCAGGGTCTCCACCATGTGCCGGTCGCGCAGGTTCCATGACGACACGTCGCGCAGGTACATCGAGCGGTAGTACGCCTCGGCGTTCTTGACGAGGCGGGCGTTCTGCTCGGCGTTGAACGCGTCGTCCGTGTCGACGGCGCTGCCGCCGCTCGCAGCGGCAATGGCATGGTGGCGCATCTCCGTCAGCATGCGGATCACCTCCTGCTCGCAGGACGGCGAAGAACCGAGGCCGGTCATGAGCCCGTAGACCTGGCTGTCGTCGCCGAACCGGTCGAAGCAGGCATAGCGCTCGCGCGCGCGCCGCGCGGCTTCGGCATCTGTACGGTCGAAGTACCCCAGCACGGCTTCCATCGAAGCCATGAGGCTGTAGAGATCGAGGCCATAGAACCCCGTTCTCTGGTGCGGCGGCCTGGCATCGTTGAAGGCGCGCTGCCATTCGACGAAATCGACCACGTCGGTGTTGCGCCACATCCAGGTCGGGAAGCGCTTGAAGCCGGCCAGCGCGTCGCGCGCCGATGCATCGTTGCCCGTGCCGCGCACAAACCGATTCACCCGGTAGGCATCGGGCCAGTCGCCTTCGATCGCCACCGCGTGAAAGCCTTTTTCCGCGATCAGGCGCCGGGTGATCGCCGCCCGCTCGCGATAGAACTCGTGCGTGCCATGGGACGCCTCGCCGAGCAGCACGAAGTGCGCGTCGCCGATCAGTTCGAGCAGCGCGTCGTGGTCGCGCGCGGTGCCGTCCAGCCGGTGCGCGGCCGAGCGCAGCGTGTCGAGTTGCCTTGTGGTGGGAGTCGATGTCATTCCAAGGCCCGTCCTCTGGTGCGTCAGTTCGAGGATGCGGTCTCGCGCGCGCTTCGCTTCAGCAGCGCGACGACCTCCTCGTCGCTGGTCTGGGAAAAGTCCTGGTACCCGAGGCCGACGGCGCGAAACGGCGCCGGCGTGACGCACAGCACGTCGTCGGCCTCGCTGCGAAGCAACTCGCAGGCCTCGGCCGAGGCCACGGGAACCGCGACCACGATGCGTGCAGGCTGCAGCGCGCGAAGCGCCCGGACGGCCACACGCATGGTCGATCCGGTGGCCAGCCCGTCGTCGACGAGCACCGCCGTGCGGCCGCGCACGTCCGGTGGCGGCCGACCGTCGCGATACAGCCGCTCGCGCCGTTCCAGTTCGATGCCTTCGGCACGCGCCACCTCCTCGACAGCCGCCGAAGAGATGCCGAGTTCGCGCACGACGGCGTCGTTCAGCACACGCGTGCCGCCGCTGGCGATGGCGCCCATGGCGTACTCCGCATGGCCGGGGATGCCGAGCTTGCGCACGACCATCACGTCGAGTGGCGCGTCGAATGCACGCGCCACTTCGAAGCCCACCGGCACACCACCGCGCGGCAGCGCCAACACGACCACGTCGCGTCCGGCGCAGGCCTGGAACAGCCTCCTGCCGAGTTCTTGTCCGGCCTCTGTGCGGTCACGGAATACGTCGGGTGCCATGTCGATGTCCTGGCGCGGTCGGGTCGCTGCGCGCATGAAAGACATCGTATTTTTCTGCCGTCGCAGCGGTGTAGGGCGATCCTCACATCGACGTAGGTGAAGCGACAGCTTGCAGGTGCGATGCCGCGCGCGAGCCCCATGCCGGCGCACTGGCATGCCGCGTCGCCGCAGGCCTACATGAAGGCACCGCCGCCGCAGGCAATTTGCAGGCTTTCCAACCCACTTTTATTTTTACGAAGGAGCGACCCATGCCAGTGAAGTCCGCGATGGACCTTTTCGTTCACGAGATTTCGGACACCCACAACGCCGAGAAGCAGATGACGCGATCGCTGCCCAAGCTCGCGCGCGCAGCCACGGACCCCGAGCTTTCGCAGGCGTTCGAAGACCACCTGGTCGAAACCCGCACGCAGGTCGAGCGCCTCGAGCAGGTCGCCGAGGCCTGCGGCTTCAAGATCAAGCGCGTCAAGTGCGACGGCATGGAAGGCCTGGTGGAAGAAACCATGTCGCTGGTCGACCTGATCGGCAAGGGCCCGGTGCTCGACGCCGCGCTCATCGGCGCCGCGCAGAAGGCCGAGCACTACGAGATCGCGGGCTACACCTCGCTGTGCCTCATGGCCCAGAAGCTGGGCTTTGCCGACGCTGTTCCGCTGCTCAAGGCCAGCCTCGCGGAGGAGCAGGCGACCGACCAGCGGCTGGGCCTGCTCGCCGAGGCCGCGCAGATCGAAGAAGCGGCCGCCTGAGGCGCGGCGATGCGGGGGCGACGTGGACGACCGCTACGAAGGCGACGGGTACGAGTTCAGCATCCGGCTGCTCGACCACCGCCGCCTGTTCGTGCACGTGACCCGCGCGGCACTGGAGTTCCTGGCCGGTGATGAACCGGCCGACCAGCTCTCGACGCTCACGGCCTGCATGGGCCTGCTGCGCGAGCGCGCCCTGCTCGTGCATGCGAGCACGGGCGCCGAGCGCGTGGTGCTCGGGCCGGCCGACGTGGCGGGGCCCGCGGATCTGGGCACGCAGAGGACGCCGCTGCTGCACTGAGCGCGGCGGAACTCCGCCACCGAGGGTCGGCTCGGGGGCGACGGGCATGCCGAGCCCTTGGTGCTGACGCTTTGCCCTTCAGCGCCGCCGCTTCAGCGCGACGGCGATCAGCGCCAGCGCCGCAATGCCGATCGCCGCCTTGCGCGCCGCGCCCATCGGGTTGTGCCTGAGTTCGGCACGGCCGCCCATCTCGGCATAGAGGTTGGGCACATGGCCGCGCGAGAGGTCGTCGATGAGGCCTTCGCCCACATTCACCCGGTCGGCCAGCAGCAGCAGCATCCAGTGGCGCAGGTCGTTCTCGGAATGCCTGAAGGCCTGGCGCCGCAGCCAGCCGCTCAGCCCCTTGGGCGGCAGCGTGGTGCCGTAGACCGGCGTGATGCGCGGGCGTTCGGAGGACACCAGCACGTCGGCATGCGAATGCTGCTGTTCGGGCGGCGGCACCGCATGCGGCAGGCGCGGCGGCGTGCGCTCCATCGGATACGCCGGCCGGTGGGCGTGGTCGAGGTCGGCGCCCCAGCCGACGATGTGCGCATGGCGCTCGGCCTGGTTGCGCGGCGGGTTCTGTTGTGCGTCTGTGATGATCATGCGGATCGCTCCAAGGGGAATGGCATTCCGGCAGACCGGCCGTCAGGCGGCCAGCGCCGAAGGCGGCACGAGCACCGTCTTGATGCAGTTGTCCAGCTTGCTGGAGAACAGGTGGTACGCATCGGCCACGTCGCGCAGGTCGATGCGGTGCGTGATGACGTCGCTCGGCCGGATGCGCCCCGCCTGGATGTGTTCGATGAGCCGCGGCAGGTGCCGCTTCACGCTTGCCTGGTTCATGCGCAGCGTGAGGCCCTTGTTGATCGCGTTGCCGATCGGCACCGCATTGAAGGTCGGTCCGTACACGCCCACGATCGACACGCGTCCGCCCTTGCGGACCGCGTTGATGCACCAGTGCAGCACGATCGCCGCGCCGCCCTGCAGCTTGAGCTTCACGCCCAGCAGCGTGTGCGCAAAGCTGCCTGCGGCTTCGCAGCCCACGCAGTCGATGCACACGTCGGCGCCGAGGCCGTCGGTCATCTTCTTGATGTGGACCGCCATGTCGCCGACCTGCTTGAAGTCGACCACCTCGCACTGCGCGTAGCGGCGCACGAAGTCGAGCCGGTACTCGACGTGGTCGACCACGATCACGCGGCCCGCGCCCAGCAGCCACGCCGACTTGGCGGCAAAGATGCCGATCGGGCCGGCGCCGAAGATCACGACGGTGTCGCCTTCTTCGATGTCACCCATCTCCGCGGCCTGGTAGCCGGTGGGCAGCGCATCGGTGAGCAGCACCGCGTCGTCCACGTCCAGGTCGGGCGGGATCACGGTGGGGCCGATGTCGGCCATCGGCACGCGCACGTACTCGGCCTGCCCGCCGTCGTAGCCGCCCGTGGTGTGCGAGTAGCCGTAGATGCCGCCCACCGCGGTGGCCGAGGGGTTGGTGTCGTGGCAGTTGCTGTAGAGCTCCTTCTGGCAGAAGTAGCAGTTGCCGCAGAAGATATTGAAAGGCACCAGCACATGCTGGCCCGGCTTCAGGTGCTGCACCGCCGGGCCGACGGCCTCGACCACGCCGGTGAACTCGTGCCCGAAGGTCGTGCCCACGCGCGTGTCGGGCACGAGCCCGTGGTACAGGTGCAGGTCGGAGCCGCAGATGCACGAACGCGTGACGCGCACGATCGCGTCGCCCGGGTGTTCGATCTCCGGCTCGGCCTTGTGCGCAGCGCGCACGCGGTAAGGGCCGCGGTAGTTCATGGCCAGCATGGTGGGAAGCTCCTTTGGCGGTTGCGGTTGTTGCAGGAAGACAGGCACTCACGCGGCAGGAATTGCCACGCGAGGCCGCGCACTCAAGGGTCCGGCAAGCCGGATGCCTGCGCACCGGGGCGGTCCGAAGAGGCCGTTCACCACGCCGGCACGCCAGCGCGCATCCATGGCGGTCCGGCGCAACGGCCCGCCGCCGGGGAGTGCGGTAGCAATTGCCGCAGGTCTCACCGGTGTCCTTGCGCGCCCGCGCTGCGCTTCACTTCAATTCGACGGGCGCGTCGGCGAGCCATCGCGCGCGTCGCCGGATTCGCCGCCCCGGACGGAACGATCGGCAGGCGCGCCGCGGGCCTTCTGTCCATCGGCGGCACGGCGCGTCACCGGGGCTTCGTCGGCCCCCTCGTCCTCCGGCACCACATCGCGCCGGGCGTTCGGGTTGGACACCAGGACGGGCCTGTTCTGCGGTGGCTTCACATAGTCGACCATGGATCGTGCTCCTTTCGTTCCGGCGAAGGATCCCCGTGCGGGCAGCGAGGCCGATGTAGGAGCGGGCCGCTGAAGTGTGCCGCCCGATGGCGACGGGCCGCGCCGCTGACGTGCCCCCGTCGCCGTAACTCAGCGCGCCACGATCACGCCCTCGAGTGGCTGCAGCACCAGGGGGCCAGGCACCACGCCGGTCCGGTCCGCATGGGTCGAAGCCAGCACGACCGCCTCCGCCGGCAGCAGGTCGGCGGCCACCGGCGTCGGCGTGGTGGAAAAATTCAGCAGCACGATCAGCCGCCTTTCTCCCGACGTCCTCGCATAGGCCAGCACGTCGGCGCCGGCGTCGAGTTGCTCATGGCTCCCTTCATGCAGCGCGGGCTCGCGGCGGCGCAGTGCGATGAGCTTCCTGTAGAGCTGCAGCATCGAGGCCGGGTCCGCCAGTTGCGATTCGACGTTGCGCATGCCCCAGTCGCCGCCCAGCCGCAGCCATGGCGTGCCATCGGTAAAGCCCGCCATGTGGGTCCGGCTCCACTGCATGGGCGTGCGCTGCGGATCGCGCCCCAGGCCCTTGCCCGGCTCGTTCTTCTCGAACGGGTCCTGCACTTCGTCGGGCGGAATGGGAACGTCGGTCAGGCCGATCTCGTCGCCGTAGTAGAGCGTGGGCGTGCCGCGCAACGTCAGAAGCAGCATCGCCGCGAGCCGCGCCCGCTCCTGCCCGACGCGGCTCGCGATGCGCGGCTTGTCGTGGTTGCCGAGCACCCAGTTGGGCGCCGCGCCGTGCGGCAAAGCCGCTTCGTAGTTGCGCACGATGCGGTCGATCTCGACCGCGTGCCATGGCGCGGCGATGAGCTGAAAATTGAACGGCAGCTGAACCCCCTGCAACAGGCCGTCGGCGGTGCGGCCGTAGTAGGCCATGAGCCGCTCGAGCGGAAGGTAGAGCTCGCCGATCAGCACCCGCGCCGAAGCCTCGTTGCTGAACGCGTCGACGGCGCGGCGCATCTCGAACACGATGTCCTGCATCTCGGGGCGGTCCGTGGTGTAGAGCGCCAGCAGCCGGTGCGAGGGGTCCTGTCCCGGTTGGAATGACGGGTTGGGCGGGTTGTCGCGAAACTGGTCGTCCTTGATGAGGTGGTAGAGCACGTCGACGCGGAATCCGTCCACCCCGCGCCGCAGCCAGAAACGCAGCACCTCGTACATGGCCTCGCGCACCTCGGGGTTGCGCCAGTTCAGGTCGGGCTGCGCTTTCAGGAAAGAGTGGCAGTAGTACTGCCCGCTGGCTTCATCGAAGGTCCACGCAGGGCCTCCGAAATTGCTGATCCAGTTGTTGGGAGGGCCGCCGTCGGGCGCGGGATCTCGCCACAGATACCAGTCGCGCTTGGCGCTCGTGCGCGACGCGCGGCTTTGCATGAACCACGGATGCTGGTCCGAGGTGTGGTTGGGCACGAAGTCCAGCACCAGCTTCAGGCCGCGCGCCTTGCACTCCTGCGCCAGCACATCGAAGTCCTCGAGCGTGCCGAAGCGCGGATCGATGTTGCAGTAGTCGGATATGTCGTACCCGAAGTCGGCCATCGGTGAGGGGTAGATCGGCGATATCCAGAGGGCATCCACGCCGAGGTCGATCAGATAATCAAGCCGCTTGCGGATGCCGCGCAGGTCGCCGATGCCATCTCCGTCGCTGTCCTGGAACGAACGCGGATAGATCTGATAGACGATTCCGTTCTTCCACCAGGCATCGGCCGACATCGCGTTTTCCTTTCGTGTTTGCGTGTTGCGAGGTCTCGATCTTCAGGAGGTTCCCCGCGATGATCAACGATCTTTGGTACAAGAACGCCGTGGTCTATTGCCTCTCCGTGGGAACCTTCATGGACTCCAACGGCGACGGCTGCGGCGACTTCGAAGGACTGACACGGCGGCTGGAATACCTGCACGGCCTGGGCGTCACCACCGTGTGGCTGATGCCCTTCCATCCCTCGCCGGGGCGCGACGACGGCTACGATGTTTCCGACTATTACAACGTCGATCCGCGCTTCGGCACGCTCGGCGATTTCGTCGAGTTCACGCACTCGGCTTCGCGCCTGGGCATGCGCGTGCTGATGGACCTCGTGGTCAACCACACCTCGGTGCAACACCCCTGGTTCCAGCAGGCGCGCAAGGACCGAAAGTCAAACTATCACAACTGGTACGTGTGGTCCGACAAGAAGCCCGCCCGCTACACCGACGGTGTGGTTTTCCCCGGCGTCCAGAAATCGACCTGGACTTTCGACAAGATCGCAAGGCGCTGGTACTTCCACCGCTTCTACGATTTCCAGCCCGACCTGAACACGGCCAACCCCGATGTGCAGGCGGAGATCCTCAAGATCATGGGCTTCTGGACCCAGATGGGCGTGTCGGGCTTTCGCATGGACGCCGTGCCCTTCGTGATCGGCGCCAAGGGGCCGGGGGTGGTTCGACCCACGGAGAAATTCGACATGCTGCGCCAATTCCGCGAACTGCTCCAGTGGCGCCGGGGCGACGCGATCATCCTGGCCGAGGCCAACGTGCTGCCCAGGACCAACATGTCGTACTTCGGCGCCGAAGGCGAGCGGCTGCACATGATGTTCAATTTCCGGGTCAACCAGCACCTGTTCCATGCCATGGCCATTGCCGACGCGCGGCCCCTGGCGAAGGCGCTGGAGGCCACGCGGGAGCGCCCGCCCACCTCGCAATGGGCGATGTTCCTGCGCAACCACGACGAACTGGACCTGGGGCGACTGAGCCGCGCGCAGCGCGCGCGCGTGTTCGCCGCCTTCGGGCCCGACAAGGACATGCAGCTGTACGACCGCGGCATCCGCCGCAGGCTGGCGCCGATGCTCGGCGGCAACCGGCGCCGCCTCGAACTGGCCTACAGCCTGATGCTCACGCTGCCCGGCACGCCGGTGATCCGCTATGGCGACGAGATCGGCATGGGCGACGACCTGAGCCTGCCAGAGCGCAACTGCACGCGCACCCCGATGCAGTGGTCCACCGAGAGGCAGGGCGGATTCACCGTGTCGTCGAAACCCATCCTGCCCGTCATCTCCGGCGGGGCGTACGGCTTCGAGCACGTGAACGAGGCGGCCCAGCGGCGTGACCCCGAGTCGCTTCTCAACTGGATGGAACGCGTCTTCCGGATGCGAAAGGAAGTGCCGGAGATCGGATGGGGCGATTTCGAAGTGATTCCGCACGACGAACACGCGGTGCTCATCGTGCGCTACGAGTGGCGAGGCAACGGCGCCCTCTTCGTGCACAACCTCGGCGAGACCCCGCTGGAAATCAAGATCGCCGCCAAGGCGCTCGGCAAGCACGGCGGGCAACTGATCAACCTGCTCTCGGACGCGCACAGCCGCGCCGACCACCAGGGCAGGCACTGCATGCTTCTGGAGCCCTACGGCTACCGATGGTTTCGGGTCGGCCGGCTCGACTACCTTCTCAAGCGCGACGAGATGTGAAAGCAGCGCCTGTTCATCATCAACAACCCCGCACCAAGGAGAGCCAGATGAAAGATAGCGAACACGCCTCGGCGCACACAGGCAGCCACAACTACCTCCTGTTTGCAGTGAACATGCTGCTCAGCTTCATTGCCATGTACGTCCTCATGTTTTCCATGATCGACGGCTGGGGCGACTTCCGGAACAACCTCAACATGTTCTACATGGCACTCAGCATGGTCGCGCCCATGGGCATCTTCATGCTCGCCACGATGCGGGGGATGTACCGCAACAAGGCGATCAACGGTGCGCTCTATGCCGGGCTCGCGATGCTGTTTGTCGCCGCCCTTGCCGGGACGCGGCAGCAGAGCCTCATCGGCGACGGGCAGTTCATCGCGTCGATGGTGCCGCATCACTCGGGCGCGATTCTCATGTGCCGCGAGGCCCAGCTGAAGGATGCCGAACTGGTCGCGCTGTGCAAGCGGATATCCAGCTCCCAGCGTAGCGAGATCGAGCAGATGAATGCAATCCGGAAAAGGCTGTCTGCGGGTTAGCGCCGGGGGGTTACCTAGCCGGCCAGTTCCTGGCAGCGCGCGGCGTCCGGCGCGTGGCCGCAGATTCGGAACTCCTGTGCCGCTGCGGAGAAGCCTTCGCGCGCGGCAGCGCCACGGCCCGCCGCCAGTTCGATGTGGGCCCGCGCCTCGTGCAGCGACGCGTACCAGGCGGGCAGCTTCATCACCACGTGGGCCAGGTACTCGGACTGCTGCTGGTGGCGGGCCGCCAGGTCCAGCTCGCGCGCCCTGGCGGCCGCGATGGTGGCCGGGATGGCGAAGGTGATGCGGCAGCCGGGGCAGCTTTCTAGCGGGCCGCGCACGTTGGCCTCGGCTTCTTCCAGCACGCCCAGTGCGGCGTCGGGCTGCGTGGCCATCGCGATGCGGGTGCCGTAGATGCGGTCCAGCAGGTGAAAGCCGACATCGGACTGCCGCGCGACGTCGAGCGCTTCGTCGAGCAGGCCGCGCGCCCGGTCCATCTGCCCGCGGTAGATCGCCAGTTCGGAGCGGCGCTGCAGCGACAGCGCTTCGCCCGTCGCACCGCCGATCGCGCGGTGCATGCGCCCGCCGGCCACGAGGTCTTGCTCGGCGGCGTCGAGCTGGCCGCTGAGCAGCCAGGCCTCGCCGCGCAGCGTGACGGCGAATGCATGCCCGCGCGCCGCGCCCAGCCGCTGCGCTTCGGTCGCCAGCGCATCGGCGAATGAGATGACCTCGGCATACGGCCGCGAGCCGTACAGGAAGCGCTGCGTGATGCACAGGTGGCCGTCGAACACGCGCACCGCCAGCTGCGGCAGGTGGCTCGTCTCCTTGAGGTCGGCCCAGATGCTGCCGTGCAGGTCGCCGCGCGCGTGCGCCGCTGCGGCTTGCGACCAGGAGGCGATCACGAGCGTGCCTTCGTCGCCGGTCTCCAAGGCAATCCGGCGCACCTCGGCCGACCGGCGCGTGCCTTCGGCGGGGTCGCCGAAGCCCAGGGCCGCCGCGCCGCTGTACGCCAGCGCTTCGGCCAGGCGCCCCGCCACGGTGGTGGGATGCACGTCCTGCAGGTACTTCAGCGCACCGGGCGGATCGCTCATCTTCACTTGCGCCAGGGCGCGCTTGGCGCGCAATTCGTGCGACAGCGCCTCCGGCGCGACAGCGGCGGCGGCGTCGTAAGCAGCCAGGGTGCCGGGCCGGCCCAGCGCGTCCAGGGCTTCGGCACGCAGCGCCAGTGCGTCCGGCTGCGTCGCCCGGTGCGCGAGCAGCGGCTCGACGTGGCGCAGCACGTCTTCGCAGGCGCCGAGGCGAAAGGCCTGGCGCGCGGCCGCCAACGCGCAGGGGATCGCCCGATCGGCATCGCCTGCGGCGAGCCAGTGGTGGCCCACCAGGCCCGGTGCCGCACCGCCTTGCTCAAGCCGAGCCGCCACGTCGCGATGCAACAGCACACGCCGGTGCGGCGGGATGCCTTCGGCGAGCGCTTCCCGCACGAGGGCGTGGCGAAAGCGGTAGCGGCCATCGGCCACCACCAGCACGCCTGCGGCCAACGCCTGGTCGAGCCGCGCCAACGCGTCGTGGCCCTCGTCGGTGGCCAGCGCCACGGCGGTGGGCACGTCGAAATCGTCGGCCGACAGCGCCAACCGGCGCAAGGCCTCCGTCGTGCCGGGCTCAAGGTCGCACAGGCGTTCAGCCAGGGCCGACGACACGTTGCGGGGCATCGCCCCCGTGGCGCCGTCTGATGTGGCGGCAGCGCGCGTGAGCTCGACCACGGCGAACGGCAGGCCTTCGGCACGACGCGCGATGGCGGTGGCGGTCTCGCCCGTCATCGGTGGGTCGGCCGAGCGGGCCGCGAGCAGCGCCGCCTCTTCCTCGGACAGCGGCCCCAGTTCAAGGGCCTCCAGCTGGCCGGCGCGCAGCAGGCGTGCGGTGTTGCGGTCCAGCAGGGGTGGCAGTGCGTGCCGGCACGCGAGCAGCACGAACACCGGCGGGCCGCTCGCGACCAGTTGCGTCAGCGTCTCGGCGCTCGCGTCGTCCGCTGCGTGCGCGTCGTCGACGATGAGCAGCACGGGCTTTTGCGAGGCGGTGGCCAGCAGCAGCCGGCGCACGGCGCCCACCATCTGGTGGCGCCCGAGCGGCAGGGCCAGCGGTTGCACGTCGCCCGAAGCGGTCATCTGCGCCAGCACGGCCTGGGCGTGCGCTCCGATGGCCTGTGCGGCATCGGGCAGTTCGCCGAGCAAGGGCTCCACCAGGTCGGCCGCGATGCCGTAGGGCCGGCTCCAGTCGCTGGCCTGCAACGAGCGCACCTGCCAACCCAGGCCCCGCGCTTCTTCGGCGACGCGGCGGCAGAAAGCGGTCTTGCCCATGCCCGCCGGGGCGCGCACCACCGCGCCACCCGGACGGCCCGCGAGGCTGGCACGCAACCACCCCAGCACACGCACGAGCTCCATGGCTCGGCCGACGAAACGCGGCGCGGCACTTTCCAGGCCCGCGACGCAGTCGCGGTACAGCGCCTCGGCCGAGGCGCCGGGGCGCATGCCCAAGGTCTGCTGCAGATGGTCGCGCAGGTGGCCGTACCAGCGCAGCGCCGACGAGCGCCGCCCGGCCGCCAGCTCCTCGCGCATCAACTGGACATGGGCCGCCTCGTCGGTGGGGTCTTCGCGCACCAGCCGTTCCAGGTCGCCGGTCTGGCGCAACAGCCGCAGGAACTTGTCGCGCAAGCGCTGGCGCGGCGCCTCGGTCCAGGCTTCGTAGCGTGCGTCGGGCAGGAGGTCGCCGCTGTAGAGCTGCGCGGCCGCCTTGCAGGCCTGCGGATCGCCGCTGCCCAGGGCCTCGTCGGCGGCGCGCTCGAACCGGCCGACGTCGCACGCCACCGCATGGTCGGGCAGCAGGAACACCCGGCCGCCTCGCAACACGAGCGCGTCGGGCCGGCCGATGAACTGGCGCGCGTGGTGCGCGGCCTTGCGCAGGTTGGCGCTGCCCGCGTCGGGGTCCAGGTGCGGCCAGAGCGCTTCCACCACCTGCTCGTTCGCCAGGCTGCGGTCGGGCTGCAGCGACAGCAGTTGCAGCAACTCGGCGGCTCGCCGGGTCAGCGGCACCGGGGGGACCAGTGGCACCGGCGGCGTCTGGGAGGGTACCCCGACCGAGGCCGGCCCCACGCTCAGGCGAAACGGGCCCAGCAGCCGGATCGACACGGCATCGGACGACGGAGTCGTTGAGGGCGACATCGCGATTCCTTTCCACCGGCACAAGGCCGGGAACGTTTCAGGAACGCCAAGCGTGGAGCATCAGTATGCCGTCTATCGAACCTGGCGGGTGCAACGAATAGACGCACCACCCCCGCGCCCGCGAACCTCTCGAGGAGCACCTCATGCACATGGCAAAAGACGAAGTCGACGTGAAGATGGAGATTCCCGGTGCCGTGATCCGGCAGCGCTTGAATTTCGGCGACGCGACCGGCTACAGCAAGATCAGCGGCGAGTACTTCACGCTGTCGGCGGGCGTCGACACGACACCGCTCTTCCAGGGCCTGAACCACAACTCGTGCCATTGCCCGCACTGGGGATTCGTGCTCAAGGGCCAGATCACCACCACCGACGATGCCGGGGGACAGGAAACGGTCAAGACCAACGACCTGTTCTATTGGCCGCCCGGCCACAACGTCAAGGTCGACGCCGACGCGGAGATCGTGATGTTCAGCCCGCAACACGAGCACACGCACGTGATCAACCACATGATCGAGAAGGTGACGTCATGAACCCGAACAAGGCCCTCTGGGAAAAAGGCGACTTCACCCGCATCGCCGAGAGCATGCGCGAGAGCGGTGAAGACGTCGTGCGCCACGCGCACATCACGCCCGGCATGAAGGTGCTGGACCTCGGCTGCGGCGACGGCAACACCGCCCTGCCGGCCGCCAAGCTCGGTGCGCAGGTGCTGGGCATCGACATCGCCGCCAACCTGGTCGCCGCGGGCAACCGGCGGGCGGCACAGGCCGGGCTGTCGGCCAGCTGCCGGTTCGAGGAAGGCGACGCCTGCGAGCTGCAGCTCGAGAACGCGTCCTTCGATCTGGTCATCAGCATGTTCGGCGCCATGTTCGCGCCCAAGCCCTTCGACGTGGCACGGGAGATGGTGCGCGTCACGCGGCCGGGCGGGCGCATCCTCATGGGCAACTGGATCCCCAACGACCCCACGCTGGTGGCGCAGATTTTGAAGATCAGCTCGTCGTACGCGCCCCCGCCGCCCGAAGGTTTCGTGAGCCCGATGGGCTGGGGTTCGACCCCGAACATCGTCGAGCGCTTCGGTGCGGCGGGCGTTGCCGCCGAGGCCATCCGCTGCGAACGCGACAGCTACATCTTCGACTTCAAAGGCACAGCGGAGGAATTCGTCGACACGTTCCGGCAGTTCTATGGCCCGACCATGAACGCTTTCGACGCAGCCGAAAAGGCCGGGCGCACCGACGAACTGCGCACGGAACTGGTCACGCTGTTCCAGAGCCAGAACCAGAGCCAGTACCCCAACACCTGCCTGATCGCCGCGACGTTCCTGCGGGTGACGGTGGAGGTGAGCTGATCGGCGTCGGCACAGCTGACGCGCCGTCCCCGAAGGCCCGTCAGCGCAGCGACTGCGCGCAATGCGCCAACGCCTGGCGCAAGGTGGTGTCCACACGCCGCAGCGAAAGCCCGTGGCGGGCGGCCACCTCGTCGCGCGTCAGCTCATGAATGCGCAAGCCCATGAAGATCGCCTGGTGACGATGGGGCAAGCCGCGCATGGCGCGCTCCACGGCCAGCAAGCCGGAGCGGGCTTCGGCAATGGGCTCGGGGCCGGGCGAGGGGTCCGCGAAGCTTTCCAGTTCAACGGCCGCATCGCCGCTGTACTGCCAGGGCCGGTCGGCGCGCAGGCGGTCCACCGCCACGTTGCAGGCCACCCGAAACACATAGGCCTCGGGGCTGTCCACCGCATCGGGAACAGCGCCGTCGCCCAGCCGCAGCCAGGCGTCGTGCAGGCAGTCGCTGGCCTGGTCGGCGCAGCCCAGGCGGTGCAGCAGGCGCCGGTGCAGGCGCTGGTAGTTGGCCACCAGGCAGTCGCGCAGCAGCGCGACGCCCTGGCCGGCATCGCCTTCTTCGGAAGACGCCAGGCAAAGTTGAATGCTCATGTCCATGACGGATGTGCCTTCGTGACTGCATCTGCAAAAAAATGGCCGGACCTGCGCAATGGCCGACGCACGCCCCACCCTCCCCCCACGTGCAAACACGCGAGGGGAAGCTGCACCTTGTGGTGCCCGGGTGGCGGGTCTAGTCGGGCTGCTGCAAGCGGCGGCGCTCGGCTTCGGTCAGCCGCGCCAGCTGTTCCGGCTTGAGGCTTTGCCCGTGACCGATGACCTGCACGCGGTGGTTCGGGTCGTGGCTGGCCACGCCCGGCGGCCGCGCATCCGGTGCACCGGACGGCGACAGCGCGCCGCCGCGCTCGGCCGCATCGTTGCCGAAGCCGAGCACCCGCACGGTGAAGACCGAGGGCAGCGCCTGGCGGCTGGCGGCGCGGTCGCGCTGCACCGCGTCCTGCGCGGCCATGGCCGCCTGCGAGGCTGCGGCGCTGGCATTGGTGAGCGCGCCCACGTTCACCGCAGCCACCACCGGAATGCCCTTCGACTCGCCCTTGACCTGGATGTTGTCGGCGTTGAGCACCTGCAACGCCGCGATGTTCAGGTTGCCTGCCACGCGCACACCCGCATCGCCGGCGTTGACCACGCCCCCCGGCGCCACCAGGTCGACGTCGCCATCGCCCACGGTGCCGATGCCGCTGCCGCTCATGTCGGACTTCTCGCGCACGATGGTGTTGCCGTCCAGGTCGGTCACCACTTCGGGCGCCGAGGGCACACGCACGGTCTTGGAGCCGCGGCCGGCGTCGATGTCGCCCTTGCTCGACCAGATGATCTGGTCGCTGCCGCGCGAGGTGGCTTCGGGCACGAACGACAGGATGCGCGAGCGGTTCACGGTCACGTCGTTTCTGGCGAACACGTTGATATGGCCCGAGCCCAGCGTCACCAGCCCGTGGCCGTCGGGCACCTTGGTGCCCAGCGCCGCCACCTGCAGGCCGCCGCCCGGCGTCAGCACGTTGA
Source organism: Variovorax sp. EBFNA2 (assembly GCF_033802765.1). Taxonomy (NCBI): domain Bacteria; kingdom Pseudomonadati; phylum Pseudomonadota; class Betaproteobacteria; order Burkholderiales; family Comamonadaceae; genus Variovorax; species Variovorax sp. EBFNA2. The sequence continues at coordinate 1,306,460 of NZ_CP138496.1, read as the reverse complement.
TGTCGCCGCCGGCCATGGTGCGCAGCATCATCAGGTTGGCCGCGACGTTGCCCTTCCACTGGTCGCCCGGGAACAGGGTCTCGATGGCGGTGTAGCCGCGGTTGTAGCCGCCGTTGCGCGGCAGGTCGTCCACGCCGGGTTCGTTCTGGTCGCGGCCGGCATCGCGCAGTTCCAGCATGTAGATCTGGCGCAGGAACTGCTGCTTCGCCAGCTGCGGCAGTGCCTGGAAGCGCTGCCACGCGGCCATGGGCGCCAGCGCTTCGCCGGTCATGTCCTTCATGTACGACACCAGGCCGCGGCGTGTCACCTTTTCTTGGCCGGCCCGCATCTCGGTGCCGTCGACCAGGTACAGCGGCAGCGTGCTGCCGTCAGCGCCGCGCGTCTTCAGGTGGTCGGGCATGGCCGCGACCTTCGACGGGTCGAGGTAGGCACCCGCGAAGGCCTCGTAGGCCGGCGCGTGGTTCATGCCGGCCATCACGGTGATGGTGGCCCCCTGCTCGGACAGCCCGTTGACCTGGGTCTTCGGGATCGCGCGGTTGTCGGCGGCGTCGTACTGCTGGTTGCCCAGCGTCATGACCCGCAAGTCGTTGGCATAGACATCGCGTCCCGCCGACAGCACCAGCGAGCCGGCGCCCTGCAGCTTGATGCTGCCGGAGCCGTAGTGGGCCGAGCTCAACCCGCGGCGCACCAGCGCCGCCGCGATGATGTCATTGCCTGCTTCCAGCAGCGTCGTGTCGTCGGAGTGCACGTTGCGCGCATTCATCTGGATGCCGCGGATGTCGGTGCCGGCGCGCAGCCAGGTCTGCTCGTTGGCAACGATGTTGGCGCCCAGGATCGAACCCTGCGCGGCATAGACGCGGCTCGGCGCACGATCGTCGATCAACGTCGGCACGTCGGGATTGCCCACGTCGGTGAAGTACGGGGCCCCGAGGTACGTACCCGGCGACAGCGGGTTGCGCAGCACTGTGTCCATGTTGACGATCTGGTGGGCGTAGCCGCCCGCACCCGCTGGCAGGAAGGGCGACGGCACCATCGGCAACGTGGCGTACGACATGACGATTTCCGCGTCGTTCTCGTGGCCCGCCCAGGTCTTCAGCAATGCGGCGTCCTGGCTGTTGAAGCGCACGTCGCGCTGCGCCATCAACTGCATGTCGTTGGTCGCCGCGGGCATGACGTACATCGCCCCCTGGATCTGCAGGCTGCCGTTCATGGCCGTCGCATGCAGGCGTGCCGGGTAGCGATTGCCACCGTAGCCGACGAGGCCGTTTTCGGCCGTGGTCTGAGGGCGCAACACCACGTCGCGGAAGATGAAGTCGGCCTGGTTGACCAGCGTGATGTCGCCACCGGTCGAGACCAGGCTCAGGCCGCTGCGCTGCGAATAGCCCGTCATGTAGGCGCCATGGTCGAGCAGCCGTCCGTCGGGCGTCATGCCGTTGCCATAGCGCACGAGCAACGGATCGACCACCGCTTGCAGGCGCAGGTCGCCGGCGGTGCGCAGGCTCAGCGTGGCGTCGCCCAGCGCCAGCACCGGCGCCACGGCGAAGGCCTTCGAGACGCCCACGTTCTGCGCGTCCGTCTTCGTCACGGTCACCGCGTGGCCCGTGGCGGTTTCGCCGGCCCGGATCTCGCCCGTGCCGCGCCCGATGTAGTACTGGCCGCCGCGGATCGCACCGCCGGCCTCGACCGTCATCGCGCCGCCGTTGCGCACCTCCATGTTCATGGCCTCGCCGACGCTGCGCCCGCCGCGCATGCGCATGTTGCTGGTCAGCGCCACCACCAGGTTGCCGAGGTCGCCGCCGGCGCTCACGTTCACGTTGCCGCCGCCGAAGGCGGCCACGCCCTGCCTGAACTCGCCGTGGTTGACCCACCAGCTCGCCTGCTCGATCGGGCGGATGTTCGGTGCGCAAACGCCGTTGCTGCAGTTCGTCGCGCCGTCGTGGTACGGGCCGAACACGCGGTCGGCGTTGACGTTGCCCTGCCGGTTGAGCCACTCGGTGAAGCGCTGTCCCGAGGGCTGGGCCTCGATGCCGCCCTGCGCCACGATGTCCAGGTTGCCGCCCGCCACGCCGTAGGCGGCGTTGGCGGGCGCGCTGCTGAAGTCGCTCCAGGTGGTGGTGTCCTTGCGGCCCGCGGTGTAGATCACCGAATCCTTGTGCGCCAGCTTCAGGTCGCGCCCCGCGCGCACTTCGAGGTCGCCGGTGCCGGTGCGCACCAGCTTGCCCGCGCCGTTGTCGACTGCCGCATCGGGGTCGGTGTCGGCGCTGCCGATGCGGACCGTGCCGCTGCCCGCCGCCTGCCCGGCCAGCGGCTTGAGCGCCAGTGCATGGGCCGAGCCCATGTCGCCGCCGGCAACCAACCGCAGGTTCCATGACGCGGCCTCCTGCAGCGTGCCGGTGCGGTCGGCCGCATTGAAGCCATCGCTCAGGTGGCCGTCGATCAGCAGGTTGCCGGCCGCGCGCAGCGTGAGGCTGCCTTCGCGGGCGTTGGCGAAATCGGTGAACAGGTTCCAGTCGCTGCCCATCGCCAGGTCGCCGGTGCTGCTGATCTCAATGCCGGGCATCACGCGCAGGCCCGAGCCCAGGCCCAGCCGGTCGGCGATGGCGCCGCCGCGGTTGGCGAAAGTGCTCGCATCGGCAATCGCCGTGCTTTTGATGGCATCGACCGAGGTCTGGTTTTCGTACACGGCCACGCCTTCGAGCACGGCCGAGCGCGCACCGACGATGCCGGTCTTCACGGCCACTGCGGCCAGGTCGTCGTGGGTCGCGTTCTGGCGCGCGCGCAGGCGCACCTTGCCGCCGTCGGCGCCGGCCACATCGATGGTGCCGCCGCGCAGGTCGAGCGAACCGCCCGTCGCCTCGAGCGTGACACGGCCGCTGCCCAGCGTGCCGGTGGCGCCGGCCAGCAACTGTGCGCCGTCCTGCATCGACACGCCGTTGCCGCCGGTGACGCGGATCGCGCCGCCGAAGGCCGCGCGTGCGTCGATGCGGCCCGTGATGTTCACCCTGCCGTGGTCCGCAGTGAGACCGAAGTCTTCCACCGTGGTGGCACCGTCGAGCGTCACGTCGCCCTGGCGGATGCGGAACTGGCGCGAGCGGTAGAAGCCCGCGTCGTTCAACCGCTGGTTGAAACCCGCGAAGTCGCCGAGCGTGGCGATGTCCAGCGAGAAGGCGCCGGCCTTGCCGCCGTTGCCCGCCTGCGCCGCGACACGGCCGTCGAGCACCACGGTGCCGCCGTTCGATGCCGCCAGCGCCAGCGTGCCGGCGTTGCCGCCGTCCGCGTGCGCGGCAAGGTGGAGCGCGCTGCCCGCGTCCAGCCGCACATCGCCGCCCACGGCCGACAGGTTGATGCGGCCCGCATCGGCATACGCGGTCACGTCGAAGAAATTCTTGGCGAAACCGCCCACGTCGATCTGAGCGCCGTTGGCCAGCACCACGCTGCCGGCCGAGGCCGTCATGTCCACGGCGCCGCCCAGTGCCACGGCGCGGCTGCCGAACAACACGCTGCCGCCGCCCAGGCTCAGGCGCGTGCCCAGGCTGTCCTGCAGGCCCTGGTCCGCCGCGCCGTCGCCTTGAGCGCCCAGCACCTGCAGCGCGCCGCGCGTGACGATCGATTGCGCCGCGCCGCCGCGGCCGGTCAGCAACGGCGTGGTCAGCGTCAGCGCCGAGTCGCCGGCGTCGATTCCGCCGTTGCCCTCGCCGAGGGTGCGGTTGCGCCCGTGCAGCGAGATCGCACCGAAGCCCGACAGGGTCTTCTGCCCCATCCCCAGCACCAGCGTGCCGGCATCCAGCGTCAGGCCGCCCGTGCCCATGCCCATTCCGGTACCGCCCGCAGCGGTGGCCGTGCCGCCGCTGTTCATCAAGGCGATGGTGTCACCGCGCAGCACGACGTCACCGGCGCCCGCGCCGGCGAGCCGCGCGCCGTCGAGCGTCAGCGAGGCCAGGCCCGCGGCGCCGAGGTCGAGCGACTTGTAGAAGTCGAAGCTCGAATAGCTGCGCAGCGTGAGGCGCTGCGAGTTCGCCAGCTGTGCCAGCGCGCCGTCGTCGAGCACCATGCCTTCGCTGCCGCCGCCGAAGCCGATGCGGCCCGAGGCCACCGACAGGTCGGTGCCGGCAATGCGCGCCGAGCTGGCCAGTTCGGTGTTGCGCGTGGCGTCCAGCAGCAGCGCCGCGCCGCCGTTCACTTCGGCGCCGGCGCCGATGCGGACCAGGCCGCCGGTGGTGGTGTCGACGTTCTGGCGCAGCACCTTCGCCACGTTGCCGTTGGCCACGCGCACCAGCGCGCCCCAGTCGCGTGCCGGTGTCGTCAGCACGTCGTCGTCGGTGGCGGGGGTACCTTTGGTGTCGTACACCTCGCGCTGCTGCGGCGCCACGATCAGGTCGCCCACGGTGCTGGCGCCGGTGCCGCGCGCGCTCACCACGCTGCCCGCGTCGACGGCCACCTGCCCGCTCGCGGCCAGGATGATCTCGGGGCCGTACAGCGCCGAGCCCGCGTCGTTGCGCACCACGATGTCGCTGGCCGTCACGTTCAGCCCCACGCCCAGCGGATCGCCCTTGCGCGTGCCGCCGACCAGCAGGCTGCCGGCGCCGAAGTTCGACAACCCGGCCGAGTCGATCACCAGGTAGCCGTCAGCGCGCAGCGTGCCGGCGTCCTGCCCGGCGCCGACGATGGCGATCTTCTTGCCCGCGATGTCGAGCAGCCCGCCGCGCCCGCCCGTGTCGGGCTGCGAGCGCAGCGTGCCGTCCAGCAGCAGGCGCTCGGTGGCGTCGAACACCACCGCGCCGCCGTCGCGCGCCAGCCGCGGCGTGACCACGCGCTGGCCCGTCAGGCGGTACTGCGTGAGCTTGAAAGCTTCCGACGCGAAGAAGTCGTTGGAAAAGGCCTCGTTGTATTCGCTGTAGCGGCGCAGCGTGTCGCCCGACATCACGCGCCACGCGGAGGCGGTGGCCTGCTGCGTGCCGCCGTAGGCGTTGCCGGTCTTGCCCTGCATGACGATGCCGCCGTCGGGTGCCTTGAAGCCGGTCTTTGCCGGGCCGGCCCACGCGGTGCCGGTGGACTGCACCGCCATCGCGCCGGGCAGCAGCGCATAGCGCGCGGGCAGCAGGTCGTACCAGCCGGCGGCAAGGCCCGGGCCGCCGGACAGCCAGATGCGTTGGCCGGCCTCGATGGCGCTGGCCGGCGCCGTGCCGGTGCGCCCCGGCAGGATGGCGTAGGTGCCGGGCATCGACAGCACGTCGTGCGAGCCGCCGGGGCCGGGCACGAATTCCCAGGCGTACATGTCGCCGCCGCCCGAGATGTCGACCACCGCGCCCTTGGCCAGCGCCACGTCGGGCGCCTTCATGGTGATGCGCTTTTCGGGCGGAGCGACCAGCGCGCTGTCGGAAGGACTGCCGTCGTCGCGCCGGCGCGACGGATCGAGCCAGTGCTCGTTGTTGGACAACGTGCCGTAGGGCACGGTCAGGCCGCTGCCGCTCACCGAGGTGATGCTGTCGCTGCCCAGCGTCAGGCTCTTGCCGGCGTTGAGTTCGATCTGTCCGAGCGGCGCGCGCAGCACGCCGTTCTGTGCGATCACCGGAGCCTCCAGGCGCAGCGTGCCGCCGGCCGACAGTGCGGGCGGGCCCGCATCGCCCAGCCGCTCGATGGCGATCGACTCACCGGCGCGCACCACCGCCGTCATCGCGGTGGACGGGTAGACCTGGCCGGCCTTCATGACCAGCTGGCCGTCGACATCGAAGTTGACCTGCAGCGATGTGGCGGGCGTGAACGTCGCGGGCAGCGGGCCGCCGAGCCGGATGTCGTCGGCCTGCAGCACGGTGCGGCCGAAGCCGGCGATGCGCATGCCGGCCGTGCCTTCGGGTGCGGCCCTGCCGATGTCGATCAGCGCGGCAGACAAGGTGAGTTGCCCGCCGAGCGCCGCGGGGTCGGTCCACCCGGTCGATGCAAAAGGCGACAGCGCATCGAGCGAAATGTGCGCCGCCGACAGCTGCGCGCTGCCGAGTCCGCCGCCGTTGCCCAGCCTGGGCGTGGCAAGCGACAGGCTGCGGCCGGCCTTCACGTGCACGCCGTCGGCCAGCGAGATGCCCTTGGACGCATTCAGCGACACGGCATCGAAGCCGCCTTGCGAAATGGACCCGGCCAGGACGCGCGAGGTCGATTGCGTCTTCACGTCGGGCACCAGCACGTGCGTGGTCAGCGCCGCGCTCGTGTAGAAATGGCGCGCCAGCAGGTCGAGCACGATCGGGCTGATGGTGAGGTTGGCCTCCCAGGGCCGGACCACGCCCGAGACCCCGGGTGCATCGAGGTCGTTGACGATCTCCATGCCGCCGCCCACCACGCCCGGCAGGCTGGAGATGGCCGAGCGCATCTGCGTCGTGAACTTCAGGGGCGTCTTGCTGTACTCGTCGAACAGGTCGAGGTCGGGCACCTGGCTGAAGAGCTTGCTCATGACCCTGTTGGTGACCGGGTCGCGCCAGTACAGCGTGGTGGGCACCGTCACGCCGCCCGGCTTGGCGGGCGGGCCTTCGCTCGAATCGACGATGGTGAGCGAGCCGCCCGATGCGCCCGCGCCGCCGCTGCGGCCCTGCAGGTCGGCGGCCACGCGCATCGTGCCGCGGCTGCCGCCCTTGAGCAAAATCGCGCCGCCGTCGCTGGACAGCGCCACGTTTTCCCAGCCCACCGGACCCAGCCGCGGACCCGCGATGGGGATCTGGATTTCGCCGGAAGCGCCGGACACATCGATGCGCGCGCCGGGCTGCAGTTGGAGCGCATCGCCGCCCAGCAGCGAGACCTCTCCGCCGGCCAGCACCTGGCCTTTCAGCGTGCCGCGCGAATCGGCATGAATCACCGGCACGCCGCGCGCCAGCAATTGCGCGCCCGCTTCGAGCGTGAGGTCGGCCGCGCCCAGTTCGATGCGCCCGGCCGGCGCCTCCAGCGTGCCCTTGATGCTCATCTTGCCGGCGGGGCCTCCCGCGGACATGATCAGCCTGCCTCCGGTGTCGGCACGCACGACCGCACCGGCGCCCACTTCGATGGGGCCTTCGACCGTGCCGAGTTCGAGCGACGCGGGCTTGCGCGCCAGCCGCTCTTCCGGCCGCAGCACGCCGACCGGCGCGACCTGTGCCAGCGTGGTACCGCTGGCGACATCGCGGTAGGGGAACGTCGCCAGGTCGATGCTCGCTGCGGGGCGCATCACGCTGGCGCCTTCGGCGATCGCGATGCCCGACTTGTCGCCCACGTTCACAGCCACCGCGCCGAAGCCGCGCTCGCTGTAAAGCGCCTCGGGCAGCACCACGGTCTTTGCATCGGGTGCCGTGCCGCCGATCTGCACCGGTGACAAGGTGCCGAGTTCGAAGCGCGCGGCCGAGCCGGCCGCGTAACCGCGGATGTCGAGCGCCGCCATGTCGGCCTGCGGCGTCACGCCGCCCAGCGCGACGGTGCCGCCGTTGCCCACGCGCAGCTTCGGCAGGCCCTGCTTGCCGGCATCGACCCGTCCGCCACCGGACACGTCGAGCACCACGCCGGGATCGATCGCGAGCTTGGCCGCGCTCAGCGCCAGCCTGCCGCCGTCCAAGACCCACTGCGCGGGCGCCGAGCCGTCGCGCCAGGCATTGATCCACTGGCCCCGCACATCGAGCGCGCTGGCCGCGCCGAATGCGAGCGCCCCGTTGACCGAGTCCAGCGCGATCTGGCCACCGGGTGCGCGGATGGTGCCGTCGACCTGGAGATTGACGGTCGCGGCCTCGCCACCGCTCGCCTGGAAGGTGCTGCCAGGCGCCAGGTTCAGCACCGCGCCGGATTCGAGGATGAAGTCGCCCGAGACGTTGAACAGCAGGCGCCCCATGCCCGAGCGGTTGAGCACTTCGTCGGACAGGTAAGTCAGCTTGCCGGGCTCCTGGACGCCCGAATCGGGCACCGGCGGTACGCGGAAATCGTCGCCCAGCGCCGACTGGGCATTGAAGCCCGCGGCCAGGCGGCGCGGGTCGCGACTCACGACCAGTTGACCGACCCACCAGGGCCGGTCGTCCTTGGTGCCGTTGCCCAGTTGCAGTTCGCCGCCCAGGTTCTTCGTGGGCTGCATCTGCTGGCGTTCGCCGACCACGCTGCCGCCCCAGTAGTCGCCCTCGAGCACCATCGCGTCACCCGCGAAGATCTGGATCGCGCCGGCCTTGCGGCCTTCGGTGTAGCCGGCTTCGGGCATGTCGGCGCCGATCAGCGGATTGCGCCACGTGGTCTTCACGCCCCAGCGCGCGTGGTTCTGCAGGTACTGGCCGGCTATGCCCACGTAGTCCATGTCGGGCATGGCCTGCTGCATGCCGTAGACACGGCCGTCGGCGCCCATCAGCTTGGTGCTGGTGTTGCGGCCGTCGGCATAGCGCACCGAGCCGCCCGCCACGTCGAGCAGCGAACCGGCCCGCGTGATGACGGCGCCGCCCGCGCGCAGCGTGATCTTTCCGGCCTCGGCCGACAGCTCCTGCAGGTCGGTCTTGCCGACGCCGATCCAGCCCGTCATGTCGCCCAGCGGCGTGCCGACCCACGCGCCCGGGATGTAGGTCTTGCCGTCGCTGCCCAGCACCCATTCCACGCCGCTCATGGGGCCGCCCGCAAACACGCCGTTGGCACGCCGGTCGACCACCACCTTCTTGCCGCGCACCCACGAGTCCGCGAGCAGCGGCGAGTCGCGCAGTTCGTTGATGCGCAGATCGGCCTCGATGAAGTTGCGCGACATCGGCAGCAGGATGTCCTGCACGCCCGCCACGCTCAGGAAGGCCTCGCTGTCCAGGTAGATGCGGCTTCCGTCGCGCAGGTTGCCCTTGTAGTAGGGCAACTGCGTGAAGATGGGGTTGGCCGCCGTCTCCATGTGGATGGTTCCCGAAGGCACGATCACGCCCGCACGCGGCTGGGCGTCGATGAGGTTGCCGAACATCTCGATGCGTCCCGGCTTGTAGCGCGTGACGAGCGCGCTGGCCTCGATCTCCGACCTGTCGCTGGCATCGGGCAGCACCTGCGTCACGCTGTTCGGCCCCAGGGTGAGCGTGCCGGCCGACCAGTTCATCAGGTCGTCCATGTCACCCGTGTAGGCCCGCGCGCCCTGTCCCCAGGCACGCATCACGATCGAGCCGTTGCGGTTGTTCAGTGCCGTGGTCGCCGTCAGCACACCGCTCTGGCGCACGTCGCGGCCCTGCAGCGTGATGTTGCCCCGGTCGGACTGCACGATGCCGGTGTTGGCCACTTCGTAGCCGACCTGCGCGGCGCGCGCGGCCATCTCGGGCAGCACCACGTCGCGCACCCCCGCCATGTAGGCGGCGTCGGCGTACGCCGGTGTCAGCGCATGGGCGCTGAGCACCTGCCCGAAATTGAAGGCCCAGCCCGGCGCGGCCGATGCCGCCACGTCCAGCCCGCGCACGCCGTTCGGGTCGTTGCCGATCGGTGTCTTCAGGTAGACGTTCTCGCCCGCCGCCATGATGACCTGCCCGTCGGGCGCCGACAGGTGGCCCGCGTTGCGCACCTTGGGCCCGAACAGCATGAGCTTGCCGCCCGCGTCAACCGCCAGCCGCGCGCCCGCATCGACCCGCACTTCGCCGGGCGGCGCACCCGGACTGAAGCGGTCCACGCCGCCCATCCGGTCGGGCCGTGTGCCGTTGCCGGGCTTGAATCCGGCGTCGGCAAAGATCTCCGGCTTGAACGGACTGAAGTCGCCGAACTGCGGAATGCTCGCGTCGTTGCCCTGGTAGGAATGGCTCTGGCCGTTGTTGATGCCGAGCTTGAACTGCGTGTCCGACAGGCTCAGGCTCGACGCCACCAGCGTGCGCGTGTTCACCTGGCTGTTGCCGGTGAAGACGATGCCGTTGCGGTTGACGAGATACACCGACCCGTCGGCCTTGATCTGCCCCGCGATCTGACTGGGTTTGCCGCTCGGGTCGTTGATGCGGTTCAGCGCGATCCAGGTGTTGGTGCCGTCGGGCTTGGCGCCGGCGCGCTGGTCGAACTGCACGACGGTGTTGCGACCGACGTTGAAGGTTTCCCAGTTCAGGATCGCCTTCTCCGCCGTCTGTTCGATCTTCACCTGGGTCTTGCCACCGGCCGCGCTCTGCACCGGTGCATTGGCGTTGGCCCAGCCGGCGGTGAGGCTGCTCGCATCGACCTTCAGGCCGCCCTCGGTCAGCCCGTCGGGCACCGAGCCGTCGTTCTGCGCCGTCTGCCGTGCCGCGGCTTGCGCGGCCTGTTGCGCCGCGATGGTCTGCGCGGCCAGGTTCAGGTTGTTGATGGAGCGCTGCCACTGCGGGTTGTCGGCCTTCTGCCGCGCCACCGGATTGGTGAGGCTCGACGCGGGCTGGCCGTTGGGCAGGTAGCCCGTGAGCGCGGCCGTGCTCTGCGCCGAGCCCTTGGCGTTGAACCATGCACCACTGAAGGCGCGCTGCGCCTGCGCGTGGCCGGCCATGCCGCTGGCCACCAGCATCAGCGCCATGGCGCGCGCAATGGGCGCCAGCTTGAAATTCCCCTGTCGTCGATCCCCGTTCCCGCGCATGCCCGTGTTCATGTGAAGTTCCCGCCAATGATTGGTTCGATGTTCTGGAAGGGCTTCACATCAAAGGGCCGCAGTGCAAGACAAGAAAAGCAATGCGGCGCGACGAAAAACCCGTTACTGCCAAGACACCGGACGCCGCCGGATTCCGCCAACATTTTTTGACCGCCGCGCACGGGGCGGTGCGTGGTTTCGCGAGAGTCACGCGGCAGTCATTCGGTCGTCACGCGAATGCCACGCGAAAGCAGAAGTCGCGGCCTTCAGCTCAGGATCAGCAACCCGCCGGGCAACGCGCGCGCGCGCAGGTCGAACGAGTGCTGGATCTGCAGCAGCGCCTCGTCGAGCACGGCGATGGAGAAGCGCCCGCTGACGGCGCTGTCGCGCCGCGCATCGGCCATCAGCATCACGCGGCCGGGCCGGTAACGGTTGATTTCATCGAGCACCTGCGCAAGCGGCGTCTGCCTGAACACCAGCTCGCCCTTGCGCCAGGCCGACAGGTCCGCCGGTTCGACGGCCTGCACGCCACCGAGCGACGTGGCGTCGTACACCGTCTGCTGCCGCGCCTGCAACAGCTTGTGCCCCGCGGCATGCGCCACCTGCACCGAGCCTTCGATGCAGGTCACGCACACCTTGCTGCCCTGCAGGTGACGCACCTGGAAGCGGGAGGCGCCTTGCGCGCCGCTGCGGCCCGCGCCCGCGGTCACGGCGAAGGACGGGCTAGCCCCCCCCTGCATCGCTCGCAGGTCGATGGCGACTTCGCCCGCGAGCAGGTCGATGCCCGTGGTTTCTCCATGGACCGACGTTTCGCGGCGCACGCTGGTCTGCGTGTTCAGCGTCACGCGGACATGATTGGCGAAACCGAGCGTTCGCTGCTCGCCCGTGGCGGTGCGCTCGTCTGCGCCCCATGCGCCCGGCGCGGGCCAGAGGCCGAGCGGCGGATAGGCCACCACCGCCACGCCGGCGACCGCGGCCGCGCTCATGGCCGCGCCCAGGAATGCGCGGCGGCCGGGCTGCCCGGCGCGCGGGGTGCCCAGCGCGAGTTGGCGGTAGCGCGCCGCCGCCTTCGGATCGGCGCGCAGGCCCTGGTCGATGGCCAGCTTCATCGCATGCCACTGATGCTTCGCCTCGTCGAAGGCCGCCTGGTGCGCGGCGCTGGTGTGCTGCCAGCGCTTGAAGGCCTGCATGTCCATCTGCGTCACCTCGGCCAGCGCCAGCCGGCCCAGCCAGATGCGCGCCTCTTCCCGCAGCGCGTCGGGCACGGCATGGCCGCGTTCGTCGGCAGGCATCGGAGGCGTTGGGGGCATAGAGGACATGGTGTTCACGAGGTCGCGCCGCACCGGGATGCGGAACTCCTCCTGTTCAAGACAACTGGCACGGCGCAAATCCTCCAACTATTTTTTTGGATCCATCTGACGGCCCATGTGGGCCGCGCAGAAATCGTGCGCCCGCTTCAGCTCGTGCTCGACCGTGTGCAGCGAAACGCCCAGCCGCTCGGCCACGTCCTTCTGCGGCAGGCCCTGCCAGCGCACCAGCACAAGGATGTCGCGGCGGCGCTTCGGCATGCGCGCGATCACCTTGTAGAGCGCCGTCATTTCCGAGCGCGCCTCGGCGATCTCGGCCGGTCCCGGCGCGGTGTCGGCCACATCCAGCAGCGCATCGACCTCGCTGCGAGGCACGATGCGGCTCTGGCTGCGCAGGTTGTTCACGGCAATGTTGACGGCCATGCGCAGCAGGAACGCACGCGGGTGCTGCACCGGCCCCTGGTCTTCCAGCCGACGCAACCGCAGCCAGGTGTCTTGCAGGGCATCGCCCGCCAGATCGTCACTGCCCAGCAGACGCGTCAGGCGGCGCTTCAGCTCGCCGTAGCGCTGCGACAGGAAGTCGAGCAGAACCAGTCGGACTTCTTCGGACACGGCTATGGCCTTGCCGCGTCTTCGCAGGACGGCCCGCCCGCCTGCGCCGGCAGGATCAGCATGGCCAGCGGCTGCTTCATGTCGGGCGGCGGCCGGTCGATACGCACGCGCTCCAGCGTGGCCACCAGCACGGCATCGCGACGCGTGTTGCCGGTGCTGCCGAGCAACTGCGCGCGGTGCACACGGCCCGCCGCATCGACACGAAAGCGCAGCAGCGAGCGGTAATCGCCCTGCGCCGTGCGCGGATCGGCGCACAGCGCGTCCCACACGCGGGCCTGCACCAGGCCGTCGTAGCGCTCCAGCCGCGCGCGGACACCGGCCGCCGCCTCGGCCTGCGCGCCGAGCGGCTTCAGCACGAAGGCGTTGACGCGGCCTGCGCTCACTTCTTCCATCGCAAGACCGGTGCCCTCGAGCAGGCGCTGCAAGGCATCGCGCGGCGTGAGGCGGCCCTGCACCGGCGACGCCGAGCGACCGGCCACCAGCGTGCTGCTGAACAGCGCCGCGCGGCCCGACACGTCGGCGAAGCGATTCAGTGCGGACGCAAGCGGCTGGGCCGGCGAGTCGAAGTCGAACTGCGGTTCGACGGCGTCGGAATGAAGCGTCACGCGCGGCTCGTCGGGAGGCGGTGGGCTGCCGGGGTCATCGGCTGCAAGGGAGACATGAGCGGGAAAGATCGACATCCATGCAGCCATGCAACACAGCCCCCATCGCGCGGGGCGGCGACAGGTCAACACGCCACACGCGCGAAACGACCCCATGGCCGGTCGTCGCACCCTGTCGCATTCCCGCGCACGCCATCACGCCCGCAGCCAAGCTGCGGGAAATGGTGTGAAAGGGGAAACGCGTCGAGCCGGCAAAGACTTGCACCTTTAGGTAACAGCGCATGGTCGCATCGGCCGGTGACGCTTTTGTTACGCCGATCGCATCTATAGACAATCAGCGCGACCCGGAGTTATTGCGAACAGGTCGATCTGTGGACAGTCTGTTGATTTCCTTGCGGACGTGACCCCGCATTCCGCTGATGCCTGACCGGCGGATATCCCAGTGCAGTGCGCACGCCTGTACACCAGGTCAGTGACGGGCCTCGAAGGCAGCGCAGAGTTGATGGACTACTCGGCCACCAAGGGCACCATCCACGCGTTCACCAAGTCGCTCGCCAGCAACCTGCTGGCAGGCGGCATCCGCGTGAACGCCGCGGCGCCAGGCCCGGTGTGGACGCCGCTGAATCCGGCGGACCGTCCCGCGGGAGAAGTGAAGGACTTCGGCAAGCACACCGACATGAAGCGACCGGCCCAGCGCGAGGAGCTGCCGCCCGCCTACGTGTTCCTTGCGGCTCCGAACTGCGCGAGCTCCATCACGGGGATCGTGCTGCCGGTCACGGGCAGTGTGGGGGCGGTGTAAAGGGCGCAACCGATTGATGGGCTCACCCGTCCGAGAGTTGTTTTTCCACATTGAGTGGGGCCTATCAAGTCCCGCGCCGAATGCCGTTCGTCGGTTGACCGCTTCCTAGGGGAACTTACCGTCGGACTAAAGCTACTCAAAGCGGGTGTCTCTTGTTCATCCATGTTGAGCTCCTACCAATGTCGCCTTCTTCGCCACCGTCTACTCCCGCAACCTCTCCATCTCTCGAGTACCCGCATCCGCTGAGCTATGACAAATTCTTGTTCCGCTTGGCCAGCACCATCTGCCCCGATCCGACTTCGCGGCCCGGCTTCAATGGCGTAGTGGGAAAGTGCATACATCACGACGGGATCTATGGGGTACGTCAGGACATGTCCGAAGCGGAAGTGGTGCAGCTTCGCGGTGTCCTCGAGCAACCCGCACACGCTCTTCCCACGGTTCACTCTGAGATGACCGACGCCGAGATCGCCGAATTTCTCGTGACATACCGTGCGATCCCCGCGGATGAGCGGCCAGTGTGGGAACCCCAGATCTATTCACAGGCAAATCGCCTGCAAAACCGGGACGAACGCGTTGCGGTGTGGCTACGACATGGCGAACTCCTTCGCGATCAGATTGGCAAAGGCCGTGTGCGAATCTTCGATAGCGACCGAATCCCGATGGATGCTCTTCGAGCCGCGACCCCTACCTTCCTCGTACGAGACGACGTTCGGGCGCATCTGGCGCGCATGGACCTGCGTTTGGAGGAGGTCATGGAAGACCCATTCGACAACGAGCCAGAAAGTGAAGATGCTCCGACAACCGAAGCTGCAGACGACCAGCCGCAAAGCGAAAAGGCTCCGGCAAGCTTAGCTGCTAACGACGAGGCACAACGTGAGCCAGGTCCTAGCCGCAGCCGGAGACGATGGACCCCGGCGATGAACGAGGAGTTTGACGTGATTGCCCGCAATCACAGCGATGAAGTGGTTGCGGAGCGCTTCGCCATGACGATTGAATACGTAAGAAAGCACAAGCGCAGGCTTGATGAGAAAAGAATTCTTGCCGCAAAGAAAGAAGAAGAGGATCGCGTCAGCGCGCACGATTGGATGGCAAAAACGGTGACGCACGACTGAGGCCGAGTCCCGAACAGTCCCGAAAAATCGAGGAAGCGTTGAGCCAGTTTGTCTGGATTTGTCTGGAGCAGCGGAGCTAAACCCCTGCCATCAAAGGAATTTTTTTCCCCTTTGTCTAGACAACATCTAGGCCGTTTCCTCGATGCATCATCCGCTTCATGTTCAACAACGGCTTCGGCCGGCAAGCGATGGACAGCACTGAAGAACAGGTGCAGGTCGTCGCCATGAAAGCGTCTCATGCCTCAACTTATCTCACATTCGGTCCTCCGTCCCGCGGAGGAACCGCATCCTCAAGCGGTCACGCTCGGCTTTTCGAGCAAACGGGAACAGTCGCCCTGTCGCACGACGACCCAAGGTCCCGCCGATGATTGCGTTGCCATGGCACAGCCAGGTGCCACCGCGCCTCATTGCGTCGACCAGCTGAAAGAGGCGATCGGAATCTTGCCGACGCAGCCTGAAGAGGGCCTCCATGCCCGCCAATTAAAAGCTGGCATTCGCATCCTAGACCTGTGCCAACTCGAGCAACGCGTCGGGTTGAAGCACTCCAACATCTGTGCACGGCTTTCGCCCGGCAACAAGCAATTCAACCCAAAGTTCCCCCTGCCGATCTCGCTGGCGGCCGAGTCTGGGCCGACCTGTCGCCGCCCAGCAGCCGTTGTCTGGATCGAATCTGAAGTAGATGCCTACTTAGAGCAATTGGGTTCGGAACGCTTTTCCAAGTAAGCATTGCGGAGTGCACCAGTGGCAGCCGGCCTCTCGGGGAGCGACGGTTGTCAGTTGACTCGCATCCGAAACTGCACCGTAGTTTTCCGATACCCGCCACCCAATTTCATTTTGCTTTTCACAAATTCAAGTTCGTGCCCACTTCTACCAGTCCAGCGCGTCTCTCATACGGCGTGCACTTGGAGCGAGAAGGCGCGATGCCACAGCTAGCTTTTCCATGAACTTCAACATCGACATCTTCTTCCGGATCAACGCCTGCCGCCGCGAAATCGCATCGCGCTGGGATCCTCTGGAAACCGGCGTCCCCTTTCCGTTTTTCGTTGACCACGTTCGCAGCCAGAACCCGATGCCGAACGACTGCCACACCTATGTCCCAACTTTCATCCTGCCTGCGACGAAGGCGTCCTGGGATCGCTACGTAAGAGCAGCCAAATGCGACCAGATCGCCGCACTAGAAACGGGACTTGCGTACTGCATCGCGGCCAAGGCATTGGTGCCGAAGTCGACGGCCGACCTACTCGCGAATGCTCATGCCCAATGCCGCCTGTTCGACATCCTGCTCGCCGCCGAAGCAGCGGCCACGCAGAAGCGCAAAGACGACCGGGTGAAGGGTGGGAAGGCGCGACAGGAGCGTCTGCGCCCCGCCAAGGAATATGCCTTCCGCTTGTTCCGTTCAATGCGCCCCGAGGAGGGCTGGAAGAACGCTGGCGAGGCCGCCCGCGCGATCTACCCGCACGTGAAAGACTTCGTCATCCGCAATCGGCTGGCCTTGCTCCCCGCCGAGAGCCTGATCCGCACGATCCGCGGCTGGCTGCGCGCAGCCTTCTACGCGGTTGTCTAGCATCTACTCTCTAGAACGACATGCCCCGCTTCGGCGGGGCTTTTTTGTCTACGCGATCGGACGACAGCGCGATGCGATGACCCCCCATCCATACACCGCCAGATCAACCTCAAGTCCACTATCCGCGTTGAGCTGCTTGCGCGGCCGACCCATCGAATTCTCTTTCTCCTCCATCTCCGCTTTCGAAGGCATTTGCCCCTTGAAAAAAGTCTTCTTCATCCCCTGGAACTTGATCCAGAAATCTGACTTTGTCAGATACGACACAACCCTTGACATCAGGATCTCGCGCTTGGCTGCGTCATAGTGCCAAATCATCCCGACCCCGTTCTCCCGATACCACGCAGCGTTGCAGTTGTAGTACCGCCCTCTTCCCTCGGTAATCTTGTTCTTCCAATGCTCGCCGAACAGGTAGCCCAGGGCAGCCCCGCCAAATTGCTGGTGACCATCGATGAAGATCAACACATGAAAGTGAAGCCCTGTCATCAGACCGTACTCAAGGGTCGCCATCCATCCGGTCAGCGGATACTTCTCTCGTACGTACCGTATGAATCGATCTAGTTCCTCCTTCGCTTGCTCTACGTCGACCGTGCTAACGATGCCCCGGCGCTCCGCGGTTTCGCAGCCACACGCCAAGTCAATGCGGATGGCTAGGTTCTTTGATGCACGATACTTGAAAATTGCATCGATGTAGTCTTCAGCAGATTTCTGATTCTTCTGACATTGCCGTCGTCGGGCATCCAACTCCTTCTTGAAAGCTTCTGCTCGCCCTTCTCGTCGAAGGCTCTCGACGAGATTCGTCAGCTTCGCGTACAGCCGCCTGGCTTCTTCCCCCTTCGCAGACTTCAGATCGAGATCCGCGTATATGAGACTTGGATCCGAGCGAACGGCACTTCTCAGCAGTTCGATGTAAGGGTTGATCGCGTTGCCTGGGAAGTACTCCTCAAACTCTCGCAGTCGCTTTGAAACTGCATTGATCAGCCTACGCCCCTCGTAGTGAATGTGAATCGGCTCCGGCCCTTGAAGCTTGCTCCTCAGAGTAAATAGATTTCGACTGGAATTAACAATCGTCCGAACGAAGTTGGCGATCGTTTTGATATTCTTCGAAATTCGATGTTCGTCGTTCTTTCCCTCTCGCCGAATTGGGTCATCTCCGATGAAGTACCTAGGAGATGGCTCGATGGCCATCAGTTTGTCGAGGTGCTCTTCCGAGCGCATAGATTTCCTCTCGCTATGTACTTTTCTTTCTTTCGTGAGTGTCTTGGTCGCTCCTCTCTAAGTAGCAGATGGACTTTTCTATTTAGTGAGTTGAAATGGATAACATACATTCCTAAACTTCGCATTCGCGTAAATCGATCTATCTCGGGAAAACTTATAAACCTGTGCTGAGACTCCTTGGGATTTTTCCCGACAACGCTTCGTCGAGATAGGACCACCACTTGCTGTGATGTGGCACCAGTCTAGATGTGATTTCTCGATTCGCAAGGACGTGTGCTAGAGCCCATGGAATCGAACTGAGTAGATGTCGTCGAGAGAAGATTTTTACGCGATGAAAACACCGTCAAATCGACCGTCGAGATAGTTCCCTGTCGTCGAATTTCGAATCGCACCGACGCGATTTCTGCGATGTTCCGAACATCTTCTCCCTTCGCCTCCTTCAGCTGAGCTCACGTACTTCTCTTTGGTTCGCGTGATCTATTAAATAGGGATCGCCGACTAACTTGAAGGATGACTCCCTTGACCTATCAGAACTACCTCAAAACTTCTTCCTTGAACGCACCGCCCGGCGTTCCGAATCCGTTGGACTATCCCATCGATGCGCTAGGGCCGGTACTGGCTCCGGCAGTTCGCCAGCATCAGGCGAATACCGGTGTCGCGGTCGAAATGATTGCTAGCTATGCACGCTCTGTCGGTCACGTCTGCGTGCAAGACAGCTACGACATTCAGCGCCCCCGCTGCGCGCCATCACCGGTGTCTGCGTTTGACTTGATCAGTGCGGATTCCAGTCAAGGCAAGGACACTGCCTCCCGACCCTTTGTCGGCTTTACTCGCAAGCACGAGGAGAAGCTGAACAACGAACACGTGCAATCCCGCTTGGACTGCTTGGCGGAAGAGGCCGCTTGGAAGGCGGAAGAGCGCGTGCTTCGCAAACGTTTCGAGCAAGCAGCGAGCGAGGGCGAAGACATGAGTGACTTGAAAAGCGATCACAAGAACCTGATGGCTCGCCGTCCTGCGAAAGTGGCGATTCGGAAAGTGGTCCTTGACAATGTCACACCGGGGGCACTTGAGAATCTCATCGGCGAGGGATCGAAGTCGGTGTATATCGTCTCGACCGAAGCAGGCGGACTGCTGAGCGGTCGATTGGGCCGTGCGACCGACCTTCTGAACAGTGCTTGGGACTCGACCCCAATCATGAAGGACCGAGTCGACAAGGAGCGCATCATCGTCGCCGACTATCGTGTGTCTAGTCACTTCGCGCTGCAGGGCCCGGTCCTTAACAATATCTTCGCTACCAGAGGCCACTTGGCCCACGGTAGCGGGTTGACCGCGCGCATGCTTCTGACGATTCCTCATTCGACCTTGGGCGAGCGTTTTTTGCGGGCCGATCAGATTGCCTCCTATCACGACATCGACTGCATGGGCGAATATGTGGCTAGGGCTTTTAAGGAAGGCGAGCAACGTCGCCAAGCCGGCCTCCCCCGCAAGGTGATCACGTTCTCGGAGCAGTCTGCGCGGCACTTCGACGAAATCTACAATCACATCCAGGCTCACTTAGGCAAAGGCATGATCCTGAACGATGTCGCTGGCCACGCCGGTAAGACGGCAGAGAGCATAGTCCGCATCGCCGGCATGCTCTACGGCATCGAGGGTCATGAGGGCCCCCTTAGCTACGAGGTCTTGGAGCGCGCCCGTCAAGTTGGATATTGGCATCTCAACCAGTTTGTCTTGAAATTCGGTTCCGGGCAGCCAGGTGACCAACGTGTCATCGACGCCCACGTAGTTGCCGATGCCTTGCGCTCGATCGCGGCTCGGGGTCTGGGCTTCCTGGCGCGAGGAGAGGTCAAGAAGTGGTGTGCAAAACCTTTGCCCGCATCTCGATTCGATCAAGCTCTGCAGTTGTTGATCGATCAAGGCTATGTGTGGCTGCAGAAACAAGGCCGCGCGATACTTGTCGGAGCGAACTGGCATCTGCTGCGTTAGCCAAGGGCTAAGGACGACTGGCGATTGATGCTTTCACCGAACGATCCGAGTTCGCTGTCGATATGCCAAGTTGCGGCACAAGGACGGCCTTGACGCCTGAACAAAAAAATGGAAAGGCAAGGGAGCCCTCCCATCGGGAGGACTCCATGCTGGCTTACTCGGAAGTCGCTGACCGATCTTTGAGCCTGTACCCGCTGGTGGATGTGTCTGTGACGTACGGAAACGCCTCTGAGTACAGTTCAGCGACGGGCATCGTGCGCACTTCGCGCAGGTAGCTCACCACCAGATCCGTCACGCCCCGGCCGACCTGCAGGTAGTGCCAGATCGTCGACTCGCGCTCTTGCCCGAGCACCGTGAGAGTGCTCTTGATCATCTGTGCGGGAAGATTCTCGCGATACAAGAACGCCACCTTGAACGACACCGACTGCTCGGCGTCGTATTGCGCGGTGATCTTCTTTTTCACGACCTCGGTGGTCTTCTCGATCGCTTCTGCGTAGCGGTCCGTCCATGCCGAGAAGCCGTCAACGCGCGCTTGCAGAGCCGTGACCTGTTCGCGTTCTCGAGCTTCAATTTGCTCGATATCAGCAAGCATCCGCTCTCGCGTGCCTGGCCAGCTCATGCGAAATTGGTTGCTCTGATCCTGGCCGTGCTCGAGCGCAGCATAGCTTTCATCGCCCCGAGCAATCTGGCTGCGCAGTTCGTTGAGTCGCGCTTTGGCACTCTCAACTTCGTAACCCGTGCGATGCAGAGCCCCACGGGCCGTTGTGAGGTTGCCTTCGTGCCAACCCATCTGGTTCTTCGCGGCAGTGTCGAGATCGGCCATGGCCTGCTGGTGCGACTTCTCGAATGCAGCCTTGATCGCATCGTTGAGCTTGACGCCGCAGGTATAGGTCACGATCGTCCGGTTGTTCACGACTTCGCTGGTCCAGTCGCCACTGCATTCCTTGGCCTTGCCCAGGATCTCACCGTAGCTGAATTCTTGGCCTGCAGGGACGCTGTCTTGCACGGCGCCAATCTTGGCATCACCGCAAGCGGCCAACACGGAAACGGCCAAGGTCAGGCCTAGAGTCTTGAAGATGTCGATGAATTTCATGGGTGTTCACCCTGGAAAGGGTTGAGGGATAGAACGAAATAAGTGGAGGCACTTCGCTCAGCACTTGTGCTTGCGATTAGCCGGGCGTCGGGGATCCGTGCCCAGCACGGCCCCCTCCTTGGTCACACACACGCCGTCGGCGCAGGCATATCCCGGTGCTTTCAACACTGCGCGGTCGGCGTCACCGATCTCGCAGCGCAGTTCGTCGAAGTCGAATTCCCTGTAGGCCTTCACGCGCTCGGTGGTCGTGTAGTACACGCCGCTGCCGCCTGCTTGGACCTGGATCGGATAGACCGGGTACTTGAGGTCGCGGGACCAGCCCTGAATCTGAATCTCCATGGCCGATCGGTCGATCTGGTGCCTCACGGCATCGGGGTTGATGAGCGGATCGCCTTTGGCAAGCGCCAACGGTGTCAAGACGATCGCGGTGAGCACCGCGAAGGCGGTGCCGAGCATGGTTTTCATGAGAGGCCTTGAAAGAAGATGGAGTTGAAGCGAGGCCGCCCGAGTGCAGCCGCGCCGGTCGGAGGCCATTCAATTGAGCTTGGTGTCGGCGGGCTTGGGCGCAATCAGCTGCGGGATATTCCAGTCGGGCGGGAAGGTATCGACCGGCATCCAACCGTTCTTCACATAGGAGCGCGCCGAGATCCTGTTTCCGAAATGCCCCACCAGTCCGCAGGCGATGAGGATCGCCCAGGTCTGCGCCACCCAGTCTTCGGCGGGGTCGAGCACCAGCAAGATGGCGAGACCCACGACGAAGAAAGTCGCGTACAGGAAGACCGCGCACAGCAGTGCCAGCGGCCATTGACCACGCATCAGGAATGCGATCGGTCCGAAGAAGAAGAGCTGCCACGAGAAGCCGTGCTTGACGAAGCGAGTTTGGTTATTTTTGTGGAAGTGGATGTTCATGGTTGGGTTCTGAATAACAGGGCACGCTGCGCCCAGAGACGTCGTACGCGACGCTGACTTGTTCCAGCGGCCGGACAAACCCGGCTGCCACTCGAAACGCGGACTCAGTTCTCGAGAATCCTATAAAGACGTGTTTGAATCTCCTTTTTGATCAAGACGAACCCCACGGGGCAGGGCCGTGCCCATATCCCGCGCGTCGCTCGATGACTTCATTGATTGCATCCGAATGTTAAAGGGTTTCAAACACCGTGGTTTCAAACACCTCGTTTTTCGAGCATCGAGGGCATGCCTCGTGCCGCTCCTCTTTCTCTTCGCCTGGTGTTTGCCCGCAATATCCGCCTGATGCGCATTCACGCGGGCATGTCGCAGGAGCGCATGGCCGCCGAGGCCGGATTGGACCGGGCCTTCGTTGGCACGCTGGAACGCGGCCAGCGCAACATCTCCATCGACAACATCGAGCTGATTTCCAAAGCCATCGGCGCACCTGCCCATGAGCTGATGGACCCGGACTTGCCGCAGCAGCGCGATCTTGATGTGACATTGACCCGAGCGCCCCGCACCGCACGCCCTTATCCAGTGAAGAAGCGAAGTAATCGTCGCAGCTAGACACCGGCAGACGTCTCGCGCCGCAAGACGACCAGGCTACGCAGCCGAACGGCGCAGGCTTCTCCCGTGAGGTGACGGCAGTTCAGCATGAACCCCGGGCTCGCGCGTACTGACCTGCCCGCCTCGGCTTGCAGCTCGATGCGCACGTTGTGAGCGCAGGCCCAGGGTTCACTTGCGCTGGCGTCCAGCAACAACAACGCCCGGGGCTCGCCGGTGCCGCGCTCCCACTCCACCCCGATCACTGTCGCCCATCGGTTGGCGGCGGCGGATTCGAAGTGCACCAGGCATGCTCGACCCGTGCGCAGCGCCTCCAATGCGGTCGTCCCGACGTGGCCCGCTTGGCCGGAATCTGAGGCGTGCAATTCGACGACGATGGGCAAGCCAGCAGCATCGATACAGCGCAGAACGCTGTCGTCGCCAGTTCCCTGCAATGCCTTTCGAGCCAGGCGCTGGGCCTCTCGCATTTGCTGACGAGACAACTGCCCCAGTACCGCGAGGCACTGGATCACGCTGGCAAGCGCACAAGTTTCGGCCGATGCCGATTTGCAGATGGGCAGGTTCTCGTACACGAGACCCTTTGCATCCTGTGCGAGGTACTGAACTTCGGTGTCGAAGCGGATGCCCCTTACAAACAGGTGTTCGAGATGGGCCATGTGGTTGTCTTTCTCTGGAAGGCGCCATCCGCGATGACGACCTTGCCAACGGCGATGCGCTCGAAAGCGTTCGGCGTCAAGGCCTGTTCTTTGTGCATGAGCAATCCTTGATGTGATTGAAATCTTGTCCAGCCCGCCCTTTCAATCCGCTGGGGCGAGCCGGTGAAACCCCTGCGGAAACGGGGCGTGGCCATCGAGCCGGCCGACTCGATGGCGATGTGGTGATCTGCTGGCCAGGTGTTCGCCGGTTTCCTTCAAAGGCCCCCAAAAGAGTCCCGGCGCCAGTAGCTGCAGAAACTCCATCCCAGCCCAAGGCCCAAGAGGATTCCGGTCGCGAGCACGAACGCGAAGGCCGTCAGGTAGTCAATCGGCCCGTAGCAGATGTTCATGGCGATGTCCTTATCTCTTTCTTTCTGGTTGGTGAGGTGAATCTCCAGCTCCACAAGGACCAAACCCCGGTCCCTTGAGAGGGCGCCGGGGTCTGTGTCGTCGAGGTGGAAGAAGGAGATAGGGAGAGCGGCGTTCTGATGCCGCATTCAAAGTAGAGGGACACGGACAGGTTCTTCATCTGGAAACTGGAGTTGTCGCAACCTGGCCTCCTCTTCGGTGGCGCGCCAAGCCGCTTCCTGCTGGAACGGATCGGTTTGCTTGCGCTGCAGCATCACGCGGTCCACCCGCTGCAAGAACGCTTCGTCGAGCGGGAACATCTCCTTCTGGCCGGCCGCGCCCTGCGCGGGTATCGCGTCAGGTGTGCTTCTCATGAGGGCCTTCCCTTGAAGAAGATCTCCTGCACGCGCTGGGCGCCTGCGCCGTGGGCCGGGAAGCCCACGATGGCGGCGCGATCGCGTTGCTGACAGATCCCGCAGTTCAGGCAATCGGAGTTGCCGGTGCTGGCAGGACAGACGATCACCAGGCGCCCGGCTGGCGTACGGATGGACTTGGTGAGCCCCTGGGGCAGGACGACCACCACCGGCGCGATGCCCAGATCCGCATACGCGTCGGCCTGGACCAAGGTCTCGGCACTGAGGTTGACCGTGAAGCCCAGCCAGTTCGCATGGCGGATCGCCGCCTGGTTTTGGGGTGTGGGCGGATAGTGGGTGTAGGTGAATCCGCGACGCCCCCGGTTCGCCATAGCCAGCCGCGTGAGCTTCTCGGCATCAATGACGCCGGGCGCTTCGGGCGTCAGATCACCCGCCTGGTTGTGACGCCACAGGGCATGGCGCCGCAAGGTGGTGATCTCCTGAAGCAATTCATCAAAGCTGTGGCCTCGCCGCCCCTCGGACACGCTGCGCCAATGAATGGCCAGGGGTCCGCTTTCGGCATAGCAGCCATTGCCTTTGAAACTGCAACTCGGTGGGCACGAGTTCGCACTCGTCGTGGTCACCGGAATCGGGCCGGTCTTGCGGTTGCGGCTGACGCGCACCAGGTGATAGGTGCAGGTGTCCTGCTTGCTGGAAGCCGCAGGAGAGTGATTCAGCCGTTCCCGGGACGGCGGTGTTGATTGCGGGCGAGCGTGTGCCTCCGCCATGATCGGAATAAACAAAGTTGATCCTCTATGTTGTGAGCGCAGCCGTTGACGGCGACGCCATGAAGTGCCGGCCCTAAGGGGCGATAAAGGGCGAGCCAGACCCACGCGCGCACCTCCACCACGCTCCAGGCCAGAGAGGCCGGGGCATGGTGGGTGCGTGCGTAGGGGATGAAGGCGGACCGGGAGGTCCGATGCACAGGCAGGGCGCCTGTACGCAGTTGCAGCGAGTCCGCTAACGCCGAGGGTCAGCGTCTTTGCGTGGGCGAAGTGGCAGGCGGGATCGGGTCGTTGCGACCCAGCCTTCCGGCCAGCTTGTCTCGCACCTCCACAGCGCAGCCGTGCCAGGCGTGGCCGCTGACCATGGGGGTGTCCAGTGCTTGTGGATCCGTTTCAGCGACGCGCCTGGCGTACTGCTCCAGCGCCTGCATCACGAATGCCTGGATGAGCGCCCCGTGGGCGCTGAACTCCATCAGCTCGGTGACGAACTCAACGTTGGTCGGCGGCATGCTGGCTCCCTTCGTTCACCTCGCACACCTCGCATGTCGACTGAAGGATTTCGAAGCCCGCATCGGCAATGAGGCCCGGATCCAGCAGCATGACCAGGTCATCCGAGATGCCCGAGCGCATCGACGCCCACGCCTCATCGTCCAGGCCATCCTCGCGTGCACGCACCCTGGCAGCACCGGCGAGCGCCTCCTCATCGAAGACGGCAAGCTCGATGCTGAACACCACCACCGTGCGGGGCATGGACGGTGCGCTGTTCATGCGCCCTCCCCGGTGTCGATGGGCGAGATCTCCGCGCCGAACGCCAGTGCCGCGTTGTCGGGGCTGGGCGGCCCGTTCTGGAGAGTCCACCAATCAGGCGGGCTGTACGGCACCGTCATCACCCCCAGGTAGCCGCCCTGCGAGGCGTAGCCCACCACCTTGGCGCGGCCGATGCCGTTGATGCGGATGAGCACGTCGTCGCCAATCGAGGGAATATCGAAGTCGGCCGACCACTTGAACATGTCCTGCGCGAAGGGGTCGCGGGTATAGGGCGGCACCGTGATGTGCTGCCGGAATCTGGTTTTCATGGATGTTTCTCTTGTGGATGTTTGTCTTGGGACGGCAGCACCGTTGCCTTGCCGAGCTGTCGGGATTTCAGGCGGCAGATCAGGCCGTCGCTTTCTCGCGCGACGTCCCAGCCACGGCGGCCGAGACTTCGGCGCAGCACGTACGTCGATTCGCCGTAGGAGACGCGCAGGCCCGGGCGGATGGCCGCTCGTTTGGCGGTGCGGTTCGCATGGAACTCGCGCACCTTCTCGCGCCAGGGGCCTGCGTAGGGTCCAGTCGGAGGACTGGCACGATCCAGGAAGGCCAGCGGGCAGTCGAAGTAGTACGGCCCGCAGCTTTCGTCCATGCTCTTGACGGCTGCCTCGCCCTTCCTGCAATCGATGAGGGTCAGGCCGATCCAGATCCGCCCGGCGTGCTCGCCCGAGCGGTTCTGCGCCAGGAACCACAGCCGGTTGCCGATCGCGCGATGAGCGAGCACCGCAGCAAAAGCTGCGACGCTGTGCAGTTCGTCATGAACA
Source organism: Variovorax sp. EBFNA2 (assembly GCF_033802765.1). Taxonomy (NCBI): domain Bacteria; kingdom Pseudomonadati; phylum Pseudomonadota; class Betaproteobacteria; order Burkholderiales; family Comamonadaceae; genus Variovorax; species Variovorax sp. EBFNA2. The sequence goes on along the minus strand of NZ_CP138496.1, from coordinate 1,280,393 downwards.
GCCTGGTCCTTGCTGGCCCGGTAGACGATGCTTCCCATCTCAGACCGCCTCCCGATCACCTGCCAGTGGCGCGCAGTCGGTTTGCACGCAGTGCCAGAACTCGCGCTCGGCATCGATGAGCCGGGAGATCTCGAGTTCGTCGCGTTCGACCCGGTGGATCCGCAGGTCCTGGCCGCAGATCAGGGCCACGACATCGAGGGCCTGGGCGTTTGCCACGGCCAGCCTGTGCAGCATCTGGATCCGCACGCAGTCGGGAAGGCCTGCGCCCCAGAGCTCAGCTTCACCCATGCCGACGCATCGGCACTCCAGCAGCTGAACATCGGGGGCGCCGACGATTTCGCGGCCGGGATGGGCCAGCATCCAGGGGTGTTGCGGGTGCCGCAACAAGGCACGAGTGCGCAGCACCTGCCGCCCCGTGCGCAGCGCGTAGTGCGCCGCCACGATGGGCTCGAGCAGCCGGCTCCAATAGGCGGCGGTATCTGCGGACTGGACAAGACAAGGGGCGACGGGCTGCAGCAGGTCGTGGCGCTCGGTCTTCTCCATCCACAGCCGCACGGGGGACTTGAAGGGATCGCGGCCTATGGCTGCGGCAGCGTCAAGACTGCCAATCCCGGCTTCGCCCGCGCTCGGCCAGCGCTCGGATATCGGAGCCTGCGAACACGTGGATGGGACCAGGCGCAACGCAGGGGCGCGCGAGCGCACACGAGTGCTCGGGGAACGCTGTGTGTTCCGGGGAGTTGAATTCATGGATATCTTTCTGAAGGTTGAAACCGCCCATCCAGCAAAAAGCCCCGCCCTCTCAATGGAGAGGCGGGGCTTTGGTGGAGGAGCTGAGTGGGAGTGGTGAGAGGGAGTGAGAAGGAGGAGGTCGAAGATCCAATAGCGTCAAGCGGCGAACTCCAGCGCATGCGCCAACGCTCGTTGCTTGAGGACAGCGCCTTGGCCGAACCAGGCGCTGTCCAGCCGGTACTCGCGGTTGCGTGCTCGGCGCTCGTGGTCGACGAATTCGGTCATCGCACTGAGCAGGCCCCAAGTCGTGCCGCGCGCAGCGGCAAGCTCGGCGCCGCGGCCCTTGCCCTCGTACAACTCGAGGACCTTCCGTGCCGCCCAAGCGCGCGGCATGGTCTGGATGCCGGCCTGAGCTGTGGCGAGCCCATTCGACTCGACCGACCCATAGAGCACATGCTGGATGTAGGCTTCGACCTCCTGGCCCTTGACCTTGCGCTCGGACAGGACCTTCATGCGGTACATGAAGTCGTCCCACTGGCCGATGGCAATGCCCAGTTGCCTTTTGACAGCATTGGCATCGAAGCAGGTGTTATGGGGCACGCGAATCACGCTGCTCGTGTTGTCCAGTGCGATGGCCAGGGTGTTGTTGCACACGACCCGCACGGTCGTCGGGGTGACAGTGGTGGCGAGTGAGCCGTCGCAGGAGGTCGCGAACAACAAGTACCCGTTGACGGTGTCGCTGCCCTTGAGCACGGCTTGCTTGCCGGTACGTGCCAGCGCCCAGACCTTGCGCCCACCCTTGAGGACCCCTGCCGTTTCCATTTCGTAGCCGCCGACCTCGGTGAGGTCACGGTAGAACTCCAGGATTTCGCGGGGCTGCACGACCTGGTAACGGCTGCTGACGACCGACAGCGGTGCGCGCGAGTCGCTGCGGTAGAGCACCTTCTGCTCGCAGAAGGATTCCAGGGCCTGCAGGGAATCGCCTTCAGCTTGGGTCATGAAGCGCACTGGGGTTTCCTGGATGGTCCAGTCCATGCCGGCTTGCTGGGCCCAGACCTCAAGGGGTTGCTTGGGTTGAAGGCGATTCCCCAGGCGATGCCAGGGGGTGTCGCCGACGTAAGCCATCTGTTCGATTTGGTGTGCCATGAAAGATCTTTCTTAAAGTTGTGCGCACAGGCGAGCGCTGGCCGAGGCGCTGCGACAGCCTCGGCCAGGAGATTTGTGGGGAAGGGGGAAAGGAAACGACGAGCCGACTGGCTCAAAGGTGAGAAGCGTGAAAAATGGCGGCTGCGCGTCAGGCGAAATCAGGGTCGTCAGGATCGATTTCGTGCGGATTCGGCTCCGAGTCGGGATTCATCGGCCGAAAAGGTGACGGTGCAGCGGGTTCAGCCGAGGACCATGGCGGCTCACTGGCTCCTCGCTGCCCACCGAAGGTATGACCGCATGCGGTACATCGGCAGTTGTTCAGAACCCGGTCATCGACGACACGCCCGAAGATGGCGCCAACCTCCGTGCCGAGAGCACCACCGCCCAAAGCGCCGAGGACAACACCGATGGCGGTGCCCAGGCTGCCGCCGACCGGTCCGGCAGCCATGCCGATGGTGAAGCCGGTGCGAGCTCCGCGCAGCGCACCAGCGATGCCGCCGGCTGCACCGGCCAGACCGCCGAGCGTGCCACCGGTTCGCTGGGCGACGTCACGGGTTTCGATGCGGTTGGAGCCGCAGTTGGGACATTGAAAGTAGGACAAGCTGAAGAAGCTCCTTTGCAGGCGGGTGAATGGAAAAGAAGGAGCACCCAGACGGCAAAAAGCCCGGCGGACCGTGAGGTCGTGCGGGCTTTTTGCTGGTTTGGCTGGTTAGGTTCTGAGAGAGGGGCGAGTTCGGTCGAGGATTTGATGAGGGAATCGGCTCCATCGCACGTACTCGGCCGGCTGGACAGGCCAGATGATCACTTCTTGTTAGTGCTCACCTAAGTCATATGGGTCTGAAAAAATCTGGATTCAGACTCGTCCGCTCGAAATCAAGAATGATCACTACCACCCAGCGCTAAAACCTGGGCATTTCCCCTGTAACGCGCTTTGCAGGCACCGCCAAGCACTCCTCGTCGCAGGCAGACCCGCTCCAGCGCAACCAGAGAATTGCCCCAACTACCAAGAGAAGCGGCCTGGCCGCAGCCAGGTGCCGTATTTACGGAAGGTTCTCGCGAAAGATCACCTGGCTGCGCGTCGTCTCCACGCCGCTCAACGCCTCACGCTTGTCGCGCAGGTTGGTGAAGATGCGCACGCAGCTCATCAGCGTGGTGTGCGGGCTCTGCGTGATCACCGCGTCCATGCTGCCGTCGATCAGTAGCGCGCGCGTGTCGGGCGTGAGGCCGTGGCCGATGAAGACGACCTTCTGCTCGCGCCCCGCTTCCTTCAGCGCGCGCGCCACGCCGTCTGACGCGCCACCGATGTTGTAGATGCCGCCCATGTCGGGGTGCTGCTCCAGCAGCGCGCGCGTCTGGCGGTAGTTCTTGGCCGCGTCGTCCTGGCCTTCGCGCAGGCCCACGACCTCGAGCTTCGGGAACATCTCGTCGATGACGTGCAAAAAGCCGGCTTCGCGCTCCTCGTGCGCCTTGTAGCTCAGGCTGCCCGCGATGAGCGCGACCTTCGCGGCGCGCGCGCCGATGAAGCGGCCGATGAGGTAGCCCGCGGTGCGACCGGCCGCGCGGTTGTCGAGCCCCACGAACGCGGCGCGCTCGGAGTTCGACAGGTCCGAGATCAGCGTGACCACCGGCAGCCCGCGCGCGGCGAGCGCGGCCACCGCCTCGCGCACCGCCGGATGCTCGAGCGCCATCATCGCGATGCCGTCGCAACGCTGGCCGTGCTTGCGCAATGCGTCCGCCAGCTCATGCGGATTGAAGCTCTCGATGAACACCGTACGGCACTGCACGTTGAATGGCGCCCAGTGCTCCTGCGAGTAACCCACCATGTCGCCCAGCATGCGAATGAAGCGGTTAGTGCCCGCGGGCAGTAGGAACACGAGCCGCAGCGGCGGCGGTGTCAGCGCCGCATAGAGCTCGGGGCCCGGCAGGTAGTCGAGCTCGCCCGCGGCCTTGAGCACGCGCTGCACCGTGGCGTCACGCACGCCGGGCCGGCGGTTGAGCACGCGATCGACCGTGGCGGTCGACACCTGCGCCGCGCGCGCGATGTCGACCACGCGCGCGCGGCGTGCATCGGAAGGAGGTGAAGGGTTATCCCGCATACATCAAAAACCATCAGGATCGAGTTTGACCCGGATGATGCATGCTTTTATCTTCGCTGTGGCCCGAATCCACCGATGCATCAGATTGCATCAAGCGCATTCCGAAGATCCTGGAGACAAAAGACATGACCTCGCTGACTCGCCGCAGTGCCTTGCGCACGCTTTCCGCCCTCCCCGCCGCCGGCATCGTGTCGGCCGTGCCGCGCATCGCGCGCGCTGCGGAGTTCTCGTACAAGTACGGCAACAACCTGCCGCTGAGCCATCCGCTGAACGTGCGCGCGCAGGAAGCCGCGAACCGCATCGCCAAGGAAACCAAGGGCCGGGTCGAGATCAAGATCTTTCCGAACAACCAGCTCGGTGGCGACACCGACATGCTTGCGCAGGTGCGCTCGGGCGGCATCGAGTTCTTCACGCCGTCGGCACTCGTCATCGCCACGCTCGTGCCGGTGGCCGCCATCAACGCGGTGGGCTTTGCATTCAACGACTACAGCCAGGTGTGGGCCGCAATGGACGGCAAGGTCGGCGCGCATGTGCGCGGTGCCATCGCCAAGTCGCGCCTCTATGCGTTCGAGAAGATGTGGGACAACGGCTTTCGCCAGACCACCAGCAGCAAGGCGGCCGTCGCGAATGCGAAGGAGATGGACGGCCTGAAGATCCGCGTGCCGGTGAGCCCGCTGTCGATCTCGATGTTCAAGGGCCTGGGCGCCGCGCCCGCGAGTCTGCAGTTCAGCGAGGTGTACTCCGCGCTGCAGACCAAGATCGTCGATGCGCAAGAAAATCCGCTGCCGATCATCCAGGTCGCCAAGCTGTTTGAGGTGCAGAAGTTCTGCTCGCTCACGAATCACATCTGGGACGGCTACTGGTTCATTGCCAACGGCCGCGCGTGGGACGCCTTGCCCGCCGACCTGAAGACCATCGTCGCGCGCGCCATCAACGACGCCGGCATGCAGCAGCGCGAAGACATCAAGAAGCTCAACGACTCCGTCGTCGGCGACCTGCAGGCCAAGGGCCTCACCATCAACCGCCCGACGGCCGACAGCTTCCGCGCCAAGCTGCGCGAATCGGGCTTCTACGGCGAGTGGAAGGGCCGCTTCGGTCCCGAGGCCTGGGCGCTGCTCGAAGGCACCGTCGGCAAGCTGGCTTGAGCGGTCATGGTGCATGAATCGACTTTCGAGGCCGCGCCGTTCACCGGTGCCAGGCCCTCGGCCAATGCGCTGAGCGGCATCGCCGGACGCGCCGACCGCGTGATAGGCGGCGCCGTCGAGGCCATGGCCGCACTGCTGGTGCTGGCGGAGATCTGCGTGCTGTTCGCGGGCGTGGTGTCGCGCTACGTGTTCCATGCGCCGCTGGTGTGGTCGGACGAGCTCGCGTCGATCCTCTTCCTCTGGCTCTCGATGCTGGGCGCCGTGGTCGCGCTGCGCCGCGGCGAGCACATGCGCATGACGGCGCTGCTGCAGAAGGTGACGCCTTCGACGCGCGCGATGCTCGATGCCTTCGCCATCGCCGCGTCGATCGCGTTCCTCGTGCTCATCGTCTGGCCGTCGATCGACTACGCCCACGAAGAGTCGTTCATCGTCACGCCCGCGCTGGAGATCAGCAACGCTTGGCGCGCCGCGGCCATTCCGACGGGCATCGGCATCATGCTGGTGATGGCGGTGCTGCGCCTCGTGCGCGTGTGCACCGGTCGGCAGATCGCCGTCGCAGTGCTCGGCATGGCCGCGCTGGTCGGCATCTTCTGGCTCGCCGCGCCGCTGTTCGCGACGCTCGGCAAGTTCAACCTCGTGATCTTCTTCGTGGTCGTGGTCGCCGCCACCGTGCTCTCGGGCGTGCCCATCGCGTTCTCGTTCGCTCTCGCCACCTTCGGCTACCTCGCGCTCACCACGCGCACGCCGCTGCTGGTGATGGTGGGGCGGCTCGATGAAGGCATGTCGCACCTGATCCTGCTCGCGGTGCCGCTCTTCATTTTCCTGGGCGCACTGATCGAGATGACGGGCATGGCGCGCGCCATGATCCAGTTTCTCGCGAGCCTGCTGGGCCATGTGCGCGGCGGACTCTCGTATGTGCTGATCGGCGCGATGTACCTGGTGTCGGGCATCTCGGGCTCCAAGATCGCCGACATGGCGGCCATTGCGCCCGTGCTGTTCCCCGAGATGGTCAAGCGCGGCGCCAAGCCCGGCGACCTGGTGGCGTTGCTCTCGGCCACCGGCGCGCAGACCGAGACCATTCCGCCGTCGATCGTGCTCATCACCATCGGCTCCGTCACGGGCATCTCGATTGCGGCGCTGTTCACAGGCGGCCTGCTGCCAGCCGTGGTCCTGGGCATAGCGCTGTGCGTGGTCGTGTGGTGGCGCTACCGCCGCGAAGACCTGAGCGGCGTGCAGCGCTACAGCAAGCGCGAAATCGGCAAGCTGCTGATGGTCGCGCTGCCCGCGGTGCTGCTGCCCTTCGTGATCCGCGCGGCCGTGGTCGAAGGCGTGGCCACGGCCACCGAGGTGTCGACCATCGGCATCGTGTATTCGGCGCTGGTCGGCCTCTTCGTGTACCGGCAGTTCGACTGGAAGCGTCTGAAGCCGATGCTGATCGACACCGCCTCGCTCTCGGGCGCGATCATCTTCATCGTCGGCTGCGCCACGGCCATGGCGTGGGGCCTCACGCAGTCGGGCTTCTCGCAGGACCTGGCCCGCATCATGGGCGCGCTGCCGGGCGGCGCGTACGGCTTCCTCGCCGTGTCGATCGTCGCGTTCATCGTGCTGGGCAGCGTGCTCGAAGGCATTCCGGCCATCGTGCTGTTCGGCCCGCTGCTCTTTCCCATCGCCAAGGCCGCGGGCGTGCACGAGGTGCACTACGCGATGGTCGTGATTTTCTCGATGGGCATCGGCCTGTTCGCGCCGCCGTTCGGCGTCGGCTACTACGGCGCGTGCGCCGTGAGCAAGGTCAACCCCGACGAGGGCATCCGCCACATCTGGGGCTACATCGCCGCGATGCTGGTGGGCCTCATCGTCGTGGCCGCCTTCCCGTGGTTCTCGACCGGCTTCCTCAAGTTCTGATCACAACAACACACTCACATCACCGGAGCCAATTGCAATGAGTCGATTCCTCGGCGAGATCCGCCAGCTGGGCTATGTCGTGCACGACATCGAAGCCGCCATGGACTACTGGAGCACCACGCTGGGCGTGGGCCCGTGGTTCTACAACCCCAAGGTGCCGATCAAGAACTACCGCTACAACGGCGAGGCGCACGAGCCGCACAACTCAGTGGCGCTCGCGAACTCGGGCTACGTGCAGGTCGAGCTCATCCAGACACGCAATGACGTGCCCTCGATGTACCGCAACTTCTTGCAGGCCGGTCGCACCGGACTGCAGCACGTCGCCTACTGGACCGCCGACTACGACGCCGACCTCGCGCGCCTCACCGCCCAAGGCTTCAAGCCGGTGATGAGCGGCGAGGTGGGCGAGCGCGGCCGCTTCATCTACTTCGATACCGAGTACCACCCGGGCACGGTGATCGAGCTGTCGGAAGTGGCAGGGCCGAAGGGCAAGATGTTCGACCTGATCCGCAGCGCCTCCGAAGGCTGGGACGGCAGCGAGCCCGTGCGGCCCTTCCCCGACCTGAGCAAGCTGTGACGATGGTTGCCGAACGCATCCGCGCGCGCTACCTGATCGAGACGCCGGTGGACCCGGCGGCCGTCGCCGAGGTGATGGCCGGCGAGCAGTCGTGCGGCACTTTCACGCGGGTCGAGGGCGAGACCGATGCGCTGCGCGAACGTGCGCGTGCGACGGTCGAGGCGATCACCGAGCTGGAACCCGTTGCATCACCGAGCCTGCCGAATGCACTGCTGGAGCGCAAAGGCACGCGGGGGCCGTGGCGGCGTGCGCATGTCGATATCTCGTTTCCCGTCGCGAACATCGGCGCCAACTTGCCGACGCTTGCGGCGACGGTGTCGGGCAATCTGTATGACCTCGGCGAAGTGACGGGGCTGCGGCTCGAATCGTTGCATGTGCCGTCGGCCTATCGCGCGCAGTTCGAGATGCCGCGCGTCGGCATCGCGGGCACGCGGCGCGCCACGGGTGTAGCGAGCGGCGCGCTGGTCGGCACGATCATCAAGCCGAACGTGGGGCTCTCCGCCGCGGAGACTGCTGCACTCGTTGAACGGCTCTGCGCCGCGGGCGTCGATTTCATCAAGGACGACGAGGTCTGCGCCGACCCCGCGCATGCGCCGCTCGCCGAACGCGTACCCGCCGTGATGGCGGTCGTGCGCGCACACCAGGAGCGCACCGGCAAGCACGTGATGGTGGCCTTCAACATCACCGACGAAACCGATGCGATGAAGCGCCACGCCGACCTCGTCGAGCGCGAAGGCGGCTCCTGCGTGATGGCCAGCCTCAACTGGTGCGGGCACTCGGGCATCCAGACGCTGCGGCGCCACACGGGCCTGGCGCTGCATGGCCACCGGAATGGTTATGGCGTGCTGTCGCGGCACCCGCTGCTGGGCATCTCGTTCCAGGCCTACCAGACGCTCTGGCGCCTCGCGGGCGTGGACCACATGCACGTACACGGCCTGCAGGGCAAGTTCTCGCAGCCCGACAGCGAAGTCATCGAGTCGGCGCGCGACTGCTTCACGCCGCTCACCGACGCGGCGGACGACCGCGTGATGCCCGCCTTTTCGTCGGGCCAGTGGGCGGGCACCGTGCCCGCCACCTGGGCCGCCATCGGCAGCGACGACCTGCTCTTCATGGCGGGCGGCGGCATCCTCGCGCATCCCGACGGCGCCGAGGCCGGCGTGACGAGCATCCGCCAGGCGTGGTCAGCGGCACGCGAAGGCACGACGTTGCAGGACGCTGCAAGGCACGCGCCCGAACTCTCGCGCGCCCTCGCCTTCTTCGGCAAGCCATGATGCAGGCCCCGGCCGTCGTCTACTACGGCGACGATTTCACCGGCGCGACCGACACGCTCGGCACCGCAGCACGCGCGGGCTTGCGCGCCTTGCTGTTCCTCAAGACGCCTGACGCCGCGCGGCTCGAGCGCGTGGGCCCGCTCGACGTGCTGGGCATCGCGGGTGCGGCACGCGCGATGACGCCGGAAGCGATGCGGGTCGAACTGGCCCCCGTCGCCGCGCTGTTCCGATCACTCGGCGCGCGCGTGCTGCACTACAAGACCTGCTCGACCTTCGACAGCGCACCGCACATCGGCTCGATCGGCGCTGCGGTGCGCGCCTTGCGCAGTGCGGTCGAAGCGCCTTGGACTGCGATCGTCGGCGGGCAACCCAACCTGGGTCGGCATTGCCTGTTCGGCAACCTGTTCGCCGCAGCGGGCGCGGGCGGCGAGGTGTTCCGCATCGACCGCCATCCGACGATGAGCCAGCACCCGGTGACGCCGATGCACGAGGCGGACTTGCGGCGGCATCTGGCCGGACAAGGTCTGGCCGACGTGCATTCCATTCCGTTCACGGCTGCGTCAAAGGGCAGCGATGCGCTCGAGGCTGCGCTGCAACGCGCGCTTCAGCCGCCCTCACCCGCTACGTCGCCCGACGCCGTGCTGTTCGACGTGGCCGATGCCGCGCAGCTCGCGGTCATCGGACAGGTGCTGTGGGCGCGGGCACGGCACCACACCTTGCTCGCGGTGGGCCCCAGCAGCGTGGTCGACGCGCTGGCGCCAGCGCTGGACTCACGCAACGGCACTGAGCTCGCGCAGCGTGTCGTGACGCCCGCGTCGGGCCCGGTGCTTGTGCTTGCGGGAAGCCTGTCGCCCGTCACGGCGCGGCAGGTCGCGGCGGCACGGTCCTTCGAGACCGTGTGGCTCGATGCGTCAGCGATGGCTCAGCGGAACGCCGCCACGCTGGAACGTCATGCACGAGACATCGCGAACGGGCTCGCCAACGGCCGCAACGTGCTGGCCTGCACCCGTCCGCTCGATCCGTTGCCGCTGACGCCCAGCATCGATGCCCAGGCCCTCGCGCGCGCCGGTGGCGAACTCCTGGCCCGCGTGCTGGCCCAGGTGCCGCTGCAACGCGTGGGCATTGCCGGCGGGGATACCTCGAGCCATGCGGTGCAGGCGCTCGACGCCTGGGGGCTTTCGTACGTGGCAGACATCGGCGCCGGCACCTCGTTGTGTCGCGTGCACAGCGACGACGCAGCGCTCGACGGCCTGGAGATCATGCTGAAGGGCGGGCAGATGGGCTCGGACGACGTGTTCGAGCGGCTGGTGCACAGCTCGCTCTAGACTGACGTCGAATTCCCTCTTGGGACAAAGAAAAAGCCCGGCAACGCAGGACGTTGTCGGGCTTTTTGTCTGGTGCCGCTTGTCGGAATCGAACTGACGACCTTCCGCTTACAAGGCGGGTGCTCTACCAATTGAGCTAAAGCGGCTGAAAAATAGTGGTGGCGAAGATTCTAAGCGGCCGGCCTCGAGGCCGACCGCGTCGTCACTTGACGCGCTTGAGCGACGGCCTGGCGCCGCCACCGGCCGGTGGACGCGGCGGCTCGTCGGTCGGGTCGGCAGGCTCTGAGCCCGCATCGACCGCCTCGTCGTCGTCCTCGCCCGTCACCAGATGGAACACCTTGCTGGCGTCGCCTTCGGTGCCGCGCGAGGCATCGCGCAGCGGCATGCGCGGCGCGCTGTTCGGCGATGAAGTGGCCCTGGCAGCGTCATTGCCACCATCGTCCAACGTGGCGGCCGGCACCGGTGCCGGAAATGCCATGCCCTGACCGTTTTCACGGGCGTAGATCGCGATCACGCGGCCGACCGGCACGCTGATTTCGCGCGCCGTGCCTGCGAAGCGGGCCTTGAACTCGATGAAGTCGTTGCCCAGCTTAAGCGAGCTGGTCGCGTCGAAGCTGATGTTCAGCACGATCTCGCCGTTCTTCACGTACTCGCGCGGCACCTGGACGGTGTCGTCGACCAGCACCGCGACATAGGGCGTGAACCCGTTGTCGGTGCACCACTCGTACAGCGCCCGGATGAGGTACGGGCGGGTGGAAGAGGACTCGAGCGCGTTGATCATGAAGGACGGCGAATGACGAGGAAAGCAAGCACGCAGCTTACTTACTTGCGCATGACCTTTTCAGACGGGGTCAGCGCTTCGATGTAGGCCGGGCGCGAGAAGATGCGCTCGGCGTACTTCAGCAGCGGTGCCGCGTTCTTGCTGAGGTCGATGCCGTAGTAGTCGAGACGCCACAGCAGCGGCGCGATGGCCACGTCGAGCATCGAGAAGTTGTCGCCCAGCATGTACTTGTTCTTGAGGAACACGGGTGCGAGCTGCGTGAGGCGGTCGCGGATGTGCGAGCGTGCCTTTTCGATGGCCTTGTCGTTGCCCTTGGTGGTGCGGTTCTCGAGCGTGGCCACATGCACGAACAGTTCCTTCTCGAAGTTGAGCAGGAACAGGCGCACGCGGGCGCGGTCGACCGGGTCGCCAGGCATCAGCTGCGGATGCGGAAAGCGCTCGTCGATGTACTCGTTGATGATGTTCGACTCGTACAGGATCAGGTCGCGCTCGACCAGAATCGGCACCTGGCCGTACGGATTCATCACGCTGATGTCTTCGGGCTTGTTGTAGAGATCGACGTCGCGGATCTCGAAATCCATGCCCTTTTCGAACAACACGAAGCGGCAACGGTGGGAGAAGGGGCAGGTCGTTCCTGAATACAAGACCATCATGGCGAGAGACTCCTAAAAATCAAAAAGAGTGGGTCGCCTGGGCAACCCACTCTGTGGGACCGGACGCACGAGGTGCCCGATCGGCGTGAACGGAATTACTTGACGTCTTTCCAGTACGAGGCGTTCAGTCGCCATACGAAAACCACCGACATGGCCAGGAACAGCAGCACCCAGACGCCGATGCGCACACGGGTGTTCTGCGCAGGCTCGGCCATCCACTGCAGGTAGCCGACGAGGTCGCCCACTGCGCTGTCGAACTGCACCGGGGTCAGCGTGCCCGGGGTCACTTGCTCCCACTTGCCCGAGAACACGTCGGTTGCATGGCCATGCTGCTCGACCTTGGTGTAGATCGGCAGGCGCTCGCCCTGCAGTTCCCACAGCGGGTTCGGCATGGCGACGCTCGGGAACAGCAGGTTGTTCCAGCCGGTAGCCTTGGTGTCGTCGCGGTAGAAGCTGCGCAGGAAGGTGTACAGGTAGTCGGGGCCCGTGCCGCCGTGGCCGGCGCGCGAACGTGCGACCAGCGTCAGGTCGGGCGGCGTGGTGCCGAACCATTCCTTGGCCTGGCGCGCGTCGATGTTGGCCTTCATGGTCTCGCCGACCTTGTCGGTCGTGAACAGAAGGTTGTCCTTGATCTGCTGCTCGCTGATGCCGATGTCCTGCAGGCGGTTGTAGCGCATGAAGGCGGCCGAGTGGCAGTTGAGGCAGTAGTTGACGAACAGCTTGGCGCCGTTCTGCAGTGCCGCCACGTCGGTGGTCTTGTTGGGCGACTTGTCCCACGCCAGACCGCCGGATTCGGCGGATGCGGCCGCGGAGAAGGTCAGGCCCAGAGCCAGACCCATGACAGCGAGCCAGCCGGAAATTCTTTTCTTCATCGTGTTTCTCTCAAGCTCTCTTGCATTTCTCGCGCATCAATGGGCGGCGAAGACCACGCGCTCGGGCACGGTCTTGAATTCACCCTTGCTGCTCCACCACGGCATCAGCAGGAAGAAGCCGAAGTAGAAGAGCGTGCCGATCTGCGAGATGGTCTGGGCGATGTCCAGGGCGAACGAGCCGATGACCAGGTTGCCCCAGACACCAGGTGCCTGGATGCCCAGGTAGCCCAGGATCAGGAACAGGAACACGAACACGCCGTAGACATACTTGTGCCAGCTCGGACGGTAGCGGATCGACTTGACTTCGCTGTGGTCGAGCCACGGCAGGAAGAACAGGATGATGACCGAGCCACCCATGATGACCACGCCCCAGAACTTGGCGTCGAAGGTCTTGAGCAGGAAGATCGCGACGGCAGCCACGACCACGGCGGCAATCTTGAGGCCCATGCCCGACTTGCCCTTGACGAAGTTCCAGATGGCGGCCGCCGCGATGATCAGTGCGAACACGTTGACCATGTCGTCGGTGGTGGCGCGCAGCATCGAATAGAACGGCGTGAAGTACCAGACCGGGGCGATGTGGTTCGGCGTCTTCAGCGAATCAGCCGGGATGAAGTTGTTGTACTCCAGGAAGTACCCACCGGCTTCAGGCGCGAAGAAGATCACGGCCGAGAAGATCGTGAGGAACACCACCACGCCGAAGATGTCGTGCACCGTGTAGTACGGGTGCGACGGGATGCCGTCGACCGGATGGCCGTCAGGACCGCGATTGGCCTTGATCTCGATGCCGTCGGGGTTGTTGGAACCCACTTCGTGCAGCGCGATCAGGTGGGCCACCACGAGGCCGAGCAGCACCAGCGGCACAGCGATGACGTGGAAGCTGAAGAAGCGGTTCAGCGTGGCATCGCTCACGACGTAGTCGCCGCGGATCAGCAGGGCCAGGTCAGGACCGATGAACGGGATGGCAGCGAACAGGTTCACGATGACCTGGGCACCCCAGTAAGACATCTGGCCCCACGGCAGCAGGTAGCCCATGAAAGCTTCGGCCATCAGGCACAGGAAGATCGCGCAACCGAACACCCAGATCAGCTCGCGCGGCTTGCGGTAGCTGCCGTACATGAGGCCGCGGAACATGTGCAGGTACACCACGATGAAGAACGCCGAGGCGCCCGTCGAGTGGATGTAGCGGATGAGCCAGCCCCACGGCACGTCGCGCATGATGTACTCGACCGATGCGAACGCCTGGTTCGCGTCGGGCTTGTAGTGCATCACGAGGAAGATGCCGGTCACGATCTGGATCACGAGGACCAGCATCGCGAGCGAGCCGAAGATGTACCAGAAGTTGAAATTCTTCGGTGCGTAGTACTTGCCCCACTGGTCGTTCCAGAGCTTGGTCAGCGGGAAGCGGTTGTCGACCCAGTTGAGCAGCTTCTCGCCTGCGGGGGCGTTGGGGGAAACTTCGTGAAATTCAGCCATGTTCGTGGTCTCCCTCAGGCCTTCTTGCTGTCGTCGCCGATGAGCAAGCGCGTGTCGGACAGGTACATGTGCGGAGGCACAGGAAGGTTGTCAGGAGCGGGCTTGTTCTTGAAGACGCGACCGGCGAGGTCGAACGTGGAACCGTGGCAAGGGCAGAGAAAGCCGCCCTCCCAGTCGTTCGGCAGCGAAGGTTGCGGACCGGCCTGCAGGCGGTCGACCGGCGAGCAGCCGAGGTGAGTACAGATGCCGACCACGACCAGCACATCGGGCTTGATCGAACGGTGGCCGTTCTGTGCGTACTTGGGCGTGAATTCGTCGGGGTGACGCTTGGAGAGCGGATCGGCGAGCTGGCCATCGAGCTTGGCGAGTTCGGCGACCTGGTCAGGGGTGCGCTTGAGAATCCAGACCGGCTTGCCGCGCCATTCGACGGTGATTTTTTCGCCGACCTTGAGGGCCGAGATGTCCACTTCGACCGCGGCGCCCGCGGCTTTTGCCTTTTCGGACGGCTGGAATGTGCTCACAAATGGGATTGCGGTGGCCACGCCGCCCGCTACGCCGGCACAGCTGGATGCGATCAACCACGTCCGCTTGCTTGTGTCGATCCGGGGCGAGCCGGAGGTCATGTCACTCATGGGGATCCTCTAAGTCTTCTTCGCTGGAGCAGGGGCTGACCTTTGCCACAGCAAGGTCAACCCGAGATTGTAGCGGGGCGCAAAAGGGTTTTTCAATGATTGCCGCGCGCCCGCAAGGCGCCGCAGCGCGTGCGCGACAGCGGGCCGCGACTCGCAGCGCTCAGCTCAGCAGCCCGTATTGGGTCGCTTGCCGCACGGCCTGGGTCCGCGACTTGACCGCCAGCTTGCGGTAGATCCGCTTGGCGTGGAACTCGACCGTGTTGATCGAAAGGCAGATCGCTTCGGCAATCTGCCGGTTGCTCCAGCCTTGCGCGATCAGCCGCAGCACATTGAGCTCCCGAGGTGACAGCAGCCCGGGAGCAGGCATCGGGGGCGAGACCGTGTCGCCGTCGCGCAGCGCGGACTCGACACCCTCCGGTTTCGCCGACGCCGCAATCAAGCCGAGGACGCGGCGCGCGACACGCGCATCGATCGGCGAACCGCCACGCTCGATCGAGCGCAGCAAGAAAGAGAGTTCTGCATCGTCGGTGCTCGTCAGCAGATAGCCGGAGGCCCCGGACGAGATCGCAGCCTCAACCAACTGGCCGTCGTCGCTCTTCGACATGGCGATGGCGTCGATCTGCGGGTAGGCGCGGCGCAGGTGCGACAGAAGTGCGACGCCACCGTCATCAGTCAGGTGCATGTCGACCAGCACCAGGTCGTAGGGCAACGCGGCCAGCAGATGGATCGCTTCCGCCTGCGTGGAGGCAACCACGACGCGACGACCCGGGGCCAGGTCGCACAGGAGGCGCCGCATGCGGTCGGCCAGGATCAGGTCGCTTTCGACGATCAGCGCACCGAAGAAGGCACGGCCCGAGGCGGCCAATCGCTCGATGGGTGCCGGCGCCGAATGCGCGCTGCTGACGGACTGGTGATTCATCATGAGCAGGCGCCTCCACGCGCGCCCTCTGTCGCGTCCGCGCACACCCGCACACCTCCCGCCACCCCGCCCTCAGACAATCGAATCACGCATATCCCCTTGTTGTGCCCCGCGGCATACCTTGAATGTCAACTTTCGTTTCGGGACATTGCAGGAACGATGCCTGAGGCCTACCAAGCAACTCGCCGCAACAGCGCTCGGGTCAGCACATTGATTTCATTGAAGAAATTCCGTGGCGACGACCGAGGCCCTCCTGCCCAAGGTACCCGCAGATCGCCGTCGTTACGGCCGCTTCGGACGGAACGTTACGTAGCATTGAGATACACATGCACCCGTCACATTCACCAGCAAGAATCGGGGCAATATTCAGTTACCGGGATACCGTGGCAAACGCCTCTTGCTCGAAGCCGAATTAGTTGCGGCACACTTCTGATGCTGCTAACCTCGACCCAAGAGCATAAAAAACCCTTTGAGAGGATCACTGTGAAGATGAACAAACTGGTTGCTACCGTCGCCCTTGCCACCCTGGCAATCTCGTCGGCTTTCGCCCAAACGCAGGTTACCCCTGCGACCCCAAGCAACAACACTCGCGCATTTGCACCCGGCCCCGCTGGCGCTCCGAGCGCAACCGCTGCTGGCCTTGGCGGCCTGACCCCCGTTCAATGGGGCGCTGTTGCAGGCACCGGCGCACTGATGGTTGCCCTTGGCAGCAGCAACAACGGCAACGGCGGCGGCGGCTTCTTCGTCCCTGGCACCGGCACCACCGGCACGGGCACTACCGGCACGCGTTAATGCTGGCTGCCCTCCTGAAAGGAGGGCATTCGCTGAAAAGTCCGCGCGTTGCTTCCGCCACGCGACTCTTAGAACGTTGCCTTTTGGCAACGTTTTGCTTGGGCGTTGGCGGTTGCTCCTCCGGAACCTCAGCCATGCTGGATTCGGCTCGCCTGCTCTATCGCGGTGAGTCTGCAGCAGCCCAGCTCGATTTCAATCCCAGCTATCGATACCTGAGAACCAGCGTCAATGGGCGCATCGTTTTCATGGTGCTCGGCTACATCGACCAACGCGCCGAAGGGCCCGTCGAGGTTTGGTACAGCGGCTCGGGTGAGGTGGTCCGCCTCCTGAATGGCCAGTTGGTCGGAACGACTGGCTTGTCAATCGACTGGCGCGACGTTCGACTCTCCAATCCGCCTGCTTGGCAAGCTCATGCTGCCAGCCCAGCACAGACCTACGTTCGAGAGCGCGACCTAATGCCCGGCTATCGCTTCGGCATCCGCGACGACATCGCGCGCACATCGATCGCTCCTCCTGCCGACAGCGCCCTTGCCGGCGCGTCCGCCAACTCCTTGCGTTGGTACGAAGAACGCAGTGTGTCCCGCCCTGCGGCGGCCTCCGTTCCTCCCGCACGCTTCGGCGTTTCGTTTGCTTCTGGCGCCCCCCAGGTCGTGTATTCGGAGCAATGTATTTCCCGCGACCTCTGCATGAGTTTCGAACAGTGGACACCCCCCGCACCAGCAGCCGCCACCGCGGCGCGCGCTGGTACATGAGCCCCCTCTTCCTGCAAGCCATCAGCCCCCCGCATTGGCCCCGTCGGACGGCCCTTGCCTGCGCGCTGATGGCGAGTCTTGGTGCACTGGCGGAGCCGTCGCAAAACACAACAACCGTCGAGCCTGCAAATGATGCCGAAGTGCGGCCTGGCGAACGACTGAGCACCTGGCTGCTGCGCCAACCGGAGGACACGGCGGCACCCGGGCTTGCATGGCGCGTGCCGCAAGAGCGGCTGGCCCAGCAGTTCCTGAAAAACACTTTGCTCGTGCGCCTCGAGGCGGCCAGCAGGCGCGCACCGCGCTCCGAGCAACTCGATCGACTGAAGCTCATCACGTGGCTGCAGAACCTCCCGATCACCGGTCGCGTCGCGCTGGGCATCGTGGACCCTCGCTGGCTGCAAGCGCACCCGGATCAAGATCCCGTGCTGTCGACCGGACAGCAGCTTGTTGCGTCACCCTCGCAACTGAAAACCATCGCGGTCGTACGGCCCGATGGCGAACTCTGCCATGTGGCACACGAAGCCGGCCGGACCGCCTGGGATTACGTCATCGCCTGTGCGCCCAATTCCACCCACGATTGGGCATGGGTGGCACAGCCCGACGGCCGGACGTCGCGCGTGGGCATCGCCCCGTGGAACGGCCACCCTTCTGACGAACCGGCTCCCGGCGCGTGGATCTGGGCAGCGCCGCGCGGCATGACCGAACTGGTCGACGCATCGGAAGGCATCATCAAGTTCCTTGCGACGCAAGGCCCGTCGCCCCAGGCAGCAACGCTGCGCGCAACCACTGCGGCGCTTGCGCCCGCCAAACCAGTCATCGCGACCAGTCACCCCGCTCTGCCGCCAGTGCCACCGGAAAGCATCATCTCCGTGCGCTCCGACACTTCGGCCCCGCAGTACAAAGCGCCGCGCGCAAGCAGCAACGACTGGGGCGAAACAGGTCTTCTCCAGACGCCCACGGCACGCATGGGCGAGGCCGGTGATTTCCGCACATCGATCAGCCACGTATCACCCTATACGCGACTGAACGTGATGTTCCAGCCACTGGACTGGCTGGAGGCCGGCTTTCGCTACACCTCCATCAGCAACCGCGCGTACGTCGCCAGCACCACAGGCCAAAGCAACAAGGACAAGAGCATCGACGTGAAGTTGCGGCTGCTGCGCGAATCCGCCTATGTGCCTCAGGTTGCGCTAGGCTTTCGCGACCTTGGCGGTACCGGCCTCTTTTCGGCCGAGTACCTGGTCGCCAACAAGCGTTACGGCGACCTCGACTTCAGCCTCGGCATCGGCTGGGGATATCTGGGCAACAGCGGAAACATCCGCAACCCCTTGCTAGCTTTGAGCAATCGTTTCAGAACGCGCACGGTGAGCTCCGCAACGGGCGGTGAAGCCAACTTCAACGCGTTCTTCCGAGGTCCAGCCTCCTTGTTCGGCGGCGTCGAATGGCGCACGCCCTGGGATCCGCTGACCGTCAAGCTCGAGTACGAGGGCAACAACTACAAGAACGAGCCCCAGCAGAACAACCAGGCTCAGCGCTCACCTTTCAACATCGGCCTGGAATATCGCTACTCGCCCGGCGTCGCCTTCACGGCCGGCCTGGAGCGCGGCAACAAAGTGATGGTGGGGCTGACCCTGTCCACCAACATGGCGAAGATGCGAGCCAGCAAGCCCGCAGACCCGCCTCCGCCCCGCTTCACGCCAGAGGCTCCGGCCAATCCACCCGGCTGGGCCTCCACCGCCGCGGAGATCCAGGCACGCACCGAATGGACTGTGCAACGCATCGCACCGCAAGGCGACAGCGCGCACGTGTGGATCACCGAAAGTCACACGGTGTACCGCGAGGCCCGTGTGCAGCAGGTCATTGCCGTCATGCATCGCGATGCTCCGGCGTCGATCAAGCAGTTCGTCCTTCATTACAACGAGCGTGGATTGGCACTCCACACGCAGGTTGTCGATCGCAGCGAGTGGGTGACGGCGCACTACCAGGCGCAGACGCCCGCAGAACTGCGCGCCACGGACCAGCGTGACTACGCCCCGCCGCGCGGCCGGACCGAAGATGGGCTCTATGTGCCGGCGTCGCCGCAGCGCACTCCCACCGACCCAACAGCCACCGCCGCCGCATCGCCCAGCGAGACGCCGGCCATGGCTCCTTGGGAGCGGCGCACAGAAAGACTCACCTTCGGCCTGACCCCGAGCTTCTCGCAGATCCTCGGCGGCCCCGATGCCTTCCTGCTCTACCAACTCGGCGTTTCGGCCACTGCGGAATACCGTTTCACACCAAGCACCTGGGTCAACGCCGCGCTGAACTGGCGCCTGGTCGACAACTTCGACAAGTTCACCTACACGGCGCCCAGCAACCTCCCCCGCGTGCGAACCTACCAGCGCGAGTACGCGACGACCAAGCGGCTGACGATGCCAGTGTTTCAGCTGACCCACGTGGGCCGGCTGAACGAAGACCAGTACTACAGCGTCTACGGCGGCGCGCTCGAGTCGATGTTTGCCGGCGTCGGCGCCGAGTGGCTCTACCGCCCGTGGCGCAGCAAGTTCGCCTTTGGCATCGACGTCAACCATGTGCGTCAGCGAGACTTCGCTCAGGATTTGGGTCTGCGCGATTACAAGGTCAACACCGGCCACGCCACGCTCTATTGGGACACCGGTTGGAACGGCGTGCAGGCCAGAATCAGCGCTGGTCAATATCTTGCAGGCGACCGTGGCGTCACGCTCGACATCAGCCGTCGCTTCGACAACGGCGTGACGATCGGCGCCTGGGCGACCAAGACCAACGTCTCTGCGGCACAGTTCGGCGAAGGCAGTTTCGACAAGGGCATCTACGTCTCCATCCCCTTCGACGCACTGCTGCCGCGCTCGAGCAAGTTCACTGCGAACTTTGCCTGGGCGCCATTGATACGCGACGGCGGCGCCAAGCTGGGGCGGATCAATCCGCTGTTCGAGATGACCTCGATACGGGACCCGAAGGCCTTCAGCTTCTCACCGCCCGACGACAAGACACCCAAGGCCGGGGACAACATCCTCGACTTCAAGCGAGCGCAATAGGCGACGCTTGCTGAAAACAAAAGAGCCCCGATCCGGGGCCCTTGATTTCAGCACTATCCCCGATGGATCGGGGGGGGGGAAAGAACGAAGCGGTTCTCTCGAATCAGATTGCAACGGCAATTGGATTTGGCGCGGATGGCTGATCGGCCTCGCCCACTTGTGCAGCGCCGGCAGCCGCTGCAAGCGGCAGAGCCCGATCACGCACGCGGTGACGCTCCATGTGCACCCAATCCACCACTTCCGCGTGGGGCCGATAGCCAGGCAGCATCTGCGTCAGCGTCCGCTTCAGCATCGGCACATCGCTGCTTTCGAGTGCCGCATTCAGCGTCTCGAACTGGCGCCAAAGTTCATTCCAAGGCAGGCAGGGATCGTGCGCCTTCATGACACGAGGATGCGCCGTAGGCATCGCGCTGTCACCAATCAGGAGCTCTTCGTAGAGCTTCTCTCCAGGTCGTAACCCAGTCACCTGCAACTCAATATCGCCGTCCGGCGAATGCTCGTCGCGAACTGTGCGCCCCGAAAGCTCTACCAGCCGGCGAGCGAGGTCAATGATCCTCACGGGCTCGCCCATGTCGAGCACGAAGACATCGCCACCCTGAGCCATTGCGCCCGCCTGAATCACCAACTGAGCAGCTTCAGGGATGGTCATGAAATAGCGCGTGATGTCCGCATGCGTGAGCGTGATCGGGCCGCCCGCCTCGATCTGCTTGCGGAACAACGGCACCACAGAACCGCTTGAGCCCAGCACATTGCCGAAGCGGACCATCGAGAAACAAGTGTCCGAGCTCTGCTGCGCCAGCCCCTGCAGCGCCATTTCTGCGACACGCTTACTCGCCCCCATGATGTTCGTCGGCCGCACGGCCTTGTCGGTGCTGATCAGGACAAAGTTGGGAACCTTGCACTCCATGGCGATCCGCGCCGTTGTGAGCGTACCTATCGCGTTGTTTCGCACACCCTCTGCCGGGTTGTGCTCGACGAGCGGCACATGCTTGTATGCCGCCGCGTGATAGACCGTGTCAGGACGCCAGGCGCGCATCACTTCGCGCAGCCGCGCCGCATCGCATACCGAAGCGAGCAACGGGATGACACGCACGGTCGGTGCCAGCTGCTCCAACTCCTGATGGATGCCATAGAGCGCGTACTCGCTCAATTCCACGAGCAATAGCGTTGAAGGCGACAGCTGAACAATCTGCCGGCACAACTCACTGCCGATGGAGCCACCAGCACCAGTGACCAGCACCACTTGACCACGGACGTGCTTGTGGAGCAGATCTGCCACCGGCTCGACCGGATCACGCCCCAGCAAGTCCTCGATGTCGACTTCGACCAGATCATTGACCTGGACCTTGCCGTTGGCCAGATCGAGCAACCCCGGGAGCATCCGTACATGCAGATGCAATGGCAACAACTGGTTCAAAATTTCAACGCGGCGCCCGCGACTGGCCGAGGGCATCGCCAAGAGCACGTCGGTGATGCCCCAAGTGGCGGCGTTGTCGCTCAGCCACTCCGAGGACTGAATGCGCAGACCGTTGATCGTGTTGCCTTGGAGATGCGAGTCATCGTCAACGAAAGCGCGGACGACCATGTCCCGGCTTTGGGCCAACGCAGCGGCCAACTGCAAACCCGCGCTACCGGCACCGTAGATCACAACCTGAGGCAATTGCTTACGCTGCAAAGCACTCATGTAGAGACCACCCAGCCAATAGCGCGCAAACATGCGCGAGCCGGCGATGGCCAAGAACAGGAGCAACGGCACCAGCAAACCGACCGTGCGCGGCACTCCTCGCACGCCGACCACCGAGAAGATCAACGCATAGCCGAGGCCGAACAACACGCACGCGCGCACGATGGCCATGACTGCAGCCGTGCCGGCATATCGAAAGATGGCTCGGTAGAGCCCAAACACCACAAAGAGAGGGAGCGCAAGGGCTACAGCGACCGCGACGGCTGACCACTGAACGCCACGCGGCGTCATCCACTGCTCGAAACGAAAGCTGAATGCCAACCAGACACACAGGACGCAGAGCATTGCATCCACCCCGAGAGCCAGCATGCGCTTAATAGGGCGCGGCAAAGCAAGCAAGGGCGTAGCCAGACGATTGATCACACTGAAAACTCCTGCGACGCTTGGGGCGCGCCGCGCTGCAACAATTGTCCGTGAAGGGTACCCACCCCTCCCCCCCAATTCAGGGTATTCGCGACACTCATAATGTCATTTTTTGTATCTTTTGCATCGACATGACTTTGGTCATAGACGCGCTGATAGCGCTACGGGGTCAGCTGTCCGTTGGCAGCCATGACCGATTCGAGCCTAGAACGCCTGAAGCTTGAACACATCCGCGAGGCTGTGGCCGCCAATGCCCTGACTACAATGCCACGGGCGTGCCCAACCATCCTTCGGCCCTCTACCCTAGTTAGATGGTGCGATCCAAAACGAAGAACAAATGGTGAGGACATTTCTGAATGACATGCGATTCATGCCGGACATGAAGCACGCGGCACGCAATACGTTGAGTCTGACAACAGAGGCACAAGCCTTCGCAGGGAGCCAAGTCTCATGAAATCTGTTCTGGTGGTATGCATTGGCAACATTTGCCGTAGCCCGATGGGGGAAGCATTGATTGCTGCAGCGTTGCCGCAGATTCAAGTCACGTCAGCGGGAACTGGAGCCTTGGTGGGACACCAAGCGGATCCGATCGCACGCAAACTCATGGCCGAACGCGGCATCGACATCGAGGCCCACCGGGCGCGCCAACTTACAGCGCAAATGTGCCAGCAGGCTGACCTCATTCTTGCGATGGACGAAGCCCAGCGCATTCACATCGGGCAGCGGCATCCATTGACCCGGGGCAAGTTGTTTCGCTTGGGCGAAGTTGCGCGCCTTGACATTCCCGATCCTTACCGCATGGGCCGCCCGGCCTTCGAGCACGCCCTGCAACTTATCGCCGACGGCGCCCAAGCTTGGGCTGAACGCATCCGCAAACTCTCATGACTTCTTCTGCTTCCACTTCGGCTCCTTCCGCCGCACTCGCGCGCGACGATGACAACGATGCAATTCACCTCTCCGAGTACTTCGATATCTTGCTCGACCGAAAGTGGCTGGTGGCAGGCGTTACCGCCGTCGCCCTCGCCATCGGTACGGCCTATGCGCTCCTGGCTACGCCGATCTATCAATCCAATCTTTTGATTCAGGTCGAAGACTCCGCTCCAGACGCCAAGAACTTTCTTGGTGACACCGCGAATCTCTTCGATGTAAAGACACCGGCCACGGGCGAAATCCAGATCATTCGTTCGCGAATGGTCATCGGAGGCGCCATCGAAGCAAAGCAGCTGTACATCGATGCGCAGCCCCGCTATTTGCCATTTGTCGGCGAATGGCTCGCCAGGCGCGCCAAGGAACTGTCGAGCCCAGGCTTTCTTGGCATGGGGGGCTATGTTTCCGGCACCGAAGCAGTCAACATTGCCAAGTTCGACGTGCCTTCCACGTTCGAAGACCAGAAGCCCTTCACGATCACCACGCTGGCCGGCGATCAATACACACTGACCCATCCCGATCTCGCCGAACCATTGACCGGCACTGTCGGCAAGGTGCTCAATCAGCAGATTCCCGAAGGAGCAATCACGTTGGTGGTATCGCGGCTCGACGGCAAGCCCGGCGCTGAATTTCTGGTCTCGCGTGCATCGTTGCTCAGCACGATCGAAGATCTGCAGAAGCGCCTCCAACTGGGAGAGCAGGGCAAACAGTCAAACGTGATCAGTGTTTCGCTTGAAGATAGCGACCGCGATCGCCTCCGTAGCACACTCAATGAGATCGGAGCACAGTACGTTCGCCAGAATGTGGAGCGCAAAGCTGCCGAAGCGGAAAAAACCATTGAGTTTCTTGATAAACAATTGCCCGAGTTCAAGCAGCAGCTCGAAGACTCGGAAGACGCGTACGCACGCTTTCGCAACCAGAACGGCACCGTCGCTTTCGATGAAGAGGCCAAGGCTGCTCTGACCATGTCAGTACAGCTGCAGACCAAGCTGCTGGAATCCCAACAACTGCGACGCGAACTGCTTTCGCGTTTCACGGAGAGCAATCCCAAGGTCCGAATGATCGACGGCCAGATCGCGGCCATTCGCCATGAGATTGAGGGCCTCGAGACCCGTGTCAGTGCCATGCCGGCTGTTCAACGTGACGCCTTGCGGCTCGAGCGCGATGTGCGCGTCAATGGTGAGCTCTACAAGTCGCTGCTCAATAGTTCACTGCAACTGCGCCTTGTAAAGGAGGGCAAGATCGGCAACGTACGACTGCTCGATACCGCTGTCGAACCGAAGAAGGCCGTCAAACCGCAGAAATCACTGGTTGTCGCGCTTTCTCTAGTGCTTGGGTTGCTGGCGGGTGTGGCATTTGCCATTGTCCGAAGCAAGCTTTCGAGCGGCATCCAGAACCCTCAAGAAATCGAGGAGCGTCTCGGCCTCAACGTCTATTCCGTTGTGCCACTGGCGCTCGAGCAGGAAACGCTTCTGGAGCATATTGCAGGCGGCGCGAAGGGTGTGCAATTGCTGGCCGTGACGTCCCCCGAGAGCCTTGCCATCGAGAGCCTGCGTAATCTACGTGTTTCCCTGCAACTGACTTTGATGGAGACCGGAAACAACCGTGTGCTGATCACGGGCGCTACGCCTGGCGTGGGCAAGAGCTTCGTCTCCGGCAATTTCGCCGTCATCATGGCGCAAGCCGGTAAGCGTGTTCTGTTGATCGATGCCGACCTACGTAAAGGTCATCTTCAAAAAGCCTTCGGGTTGCCACGTAAGGGCGGCTTGGCGGACGTGCTGTCAGGCGAGATGACGCCCGAGCAAGCGATTCATGCTCAAGTCGTCCCGAACCTGGACGTCCTGACCACGGGCGCCTACCCGTTCAATCCCGCCAACATGATGCTGTCGTCAGCGCTTGGCGAGTTGCTGGACGCTTTCTCGGAACGCTACGACCTGGTGGTGATCGACAGCCCGCCGGTGCTGGTGGCCGCCGATGCCGCTGCAGTCGCTGCGCATGCAGGTGCTGTGCTGCTGGTCGCTCGCGACAACCTGACCCAGTTGGGTGAATTGAGCGAGAGCGTCAAGCGCCTTGCGCATGCTGGCCAGCAAGTCAACGGCGTGGTCTTCAATGGCATGGACCTCTCGCGCAGGCACTATGGCAGCTATGGCTACAAGTACGGTGGCTACCGCTACACCGAATACAAGTACAAAGAAGCTGGGGTGGCCTCGGAATAACTAGCATGACGCTGCAAAGGAGCCGCTCTCCATCGAGCCTCTTCAGCGGGCCTCTGCAACGCACGAAAGTCAGCGACCGATTTGTCGCTGAGCCAGCCACCACGTCAGCCGCGCGAGCATTTCCCCAACAATCAGGCCTAGGCCATCTGCCCAGAGGTCGCTCCATTCAGCGTATCGATCAGGTGTGAAAGACTGCAATATCTCGATGAGTGCGCCGTAGGCCAGCAAGCTAGGCAGCAGCAGCCAAAAGCGCCTCGGCCACGCCTTGTGTGCCAGGAAGGCCAATGTTGCAAAGGCCAGGACATGATTGCTCTTGTCCCAGCCGGTGCTAGGCATGGGGGTCGAGGGAGGCGCGAGCGACAGCGCAAGAATCGCACAAACACAGGCCCAGAAAGCCCAAGCCGATAGCAAAGCGATCTTCGACTTCACCTGCTTACGCTCTCTCGGGCTCGGGCAGTACAGCGACCACCTCAGGCATCAACCACTTCGCCCGCTCGCAGCACGCCCCCAGCAGGAACCTTGACACCATAAGCGAGCGCTGAGCCCACAGGCATCCACGCCGAACGCCCGAGCACACTGCCCCCCGCCATGCCCGCATTGACACCGAGATGGCCGAATGACTCCACCACGCAGTCATGATCGACAACGGCGCCACAGTTGACGATCACGCCCTCACCAAGCTCAGCTCCTGTTCCTACGATAGCGCCGGCCATGATTGCACTGCCCTTCCCGATGGTGGCTGTGGGCGACACGATGGCTGTCGGATGAACCACCATCGCCAGCGGCAATCCCTGTGCCTTTACTTGCTGATGCAAGGCCTCACGCAATGCGTTATTGCCGATCGCCACAATCACCGTATCGATTCGGCCACGGCAGTCGGCCAGCGTTGCCGTTGTGCCCCAGACCGGGCAACCCCATAAATGATGCTGCTGCGGCTCGGCCGCGTCATCCAGAAATGCCGTCAATGCATAGTCCTGCCCGAGCAATGCGGCCTCCGCAACGGAACGGCCGTGGCCGCCCGCCCCAATGATCAGCAAGCGCTTTTTCAACTGCTCTCCCATATTCAGTGCGTCACGCCTTCGCGCCTCAGCACCTTGACGAAGGTAAGCCACAGGATGCGGATATCAAACCAGAACGAGCGACGCTGAAGATATTCGACGTCAAGCTGCACCTTTGCCGGAATGGGCAACTCATCGCGCCCGTTTACTTGTGCCCAGCCCGTGAGACCGGGCACCAGTACATGGACCCCATGCTGCGTCCGCAGGTCGATCAAATCCTGCTGATTGAAGAGCGCCGGGCGAGGCCCAACAAAACTCATATCGCCCACCAAAATGCTCCAGAGTTGGGGCAATTCGTCGAGGCTACTCTTGCGCAAAAAAGCCCCTATGGGCGTTAAATGCGCCAGCGGGTCCGAGAGCAGATGTGTTGCTAGGGCGGGTGTGCCAACGCGCATGCTGCGAAACTTTGGCATTTTGAATATTTTATTATTCCTGCCGACCCTCTCCGACCAGTAGATCATTGGCCCATGAGAAGTGAATCGCACAGCCAATCCTAAAATTATAAAAATAAACAAAAAAAACAAAATAAAAAACAGCGCCCCAAGAAAATCAAACGCGCGCTTCATCATTCAATCCTTCGGCCATTTGCCTAAAACTCTCATCCAAAGAATATGGCGGCATCCACTCCAAAATTTCACAAGTATTATCGATGTTGACTTGCAAGTTGCCGCAAATCTTTTGAATTACCCCCTTCTTTCCAGCCATGGCGCCGGCTAGCTCCAGCCACTTCACAGGCACAGGAAGAAGTCGGGCTGGATGACCGAGCGCATCTCCCAGCCTCCGAAGCAATTGCGTTGTGGAAATATCCTCCCGATCGCCGGCCAAAAATGTTTGATTCGCCGCAGCCGGGTGCTCGATGCACCGTCGAATAAGACTTACCAAATTTCCAATAGAAACAAGCGTTCGTTGGTTGTATACAGCCCCAAATGGCAAAGGCACATTCTTTCTTAAAGCCGAGAGCAGTCGACGGAAATTACCTGGGGCCTGTGCCCCGTAGACCAGCGGCGGCCGAATTACAACAATTTCCATCATGTTTTTTTTGCCGAACTCAAAAAGCTGTTTTTCGGCCTCCCACTTCGAAATGGCATACGCCTCCAAAGGGGAGACCATATCATCAAATCTAAATGGCTCACGACTCGTATTCCCATGAACACCAATTGAACTAATAAATAAAAATCGCCGAACTCCCGCCTGTTCGGCTTGCCTTGCCAGTCGCATGGTGCCTTCAACGTTCACTTGTCGAAATTCCTCAAGCGGCTCTTTTGCCTTATCGCGCACCACGTGTGCTCGCGCCGCCAAATGCACAACAGCGTTTACGTTTTCTAGCACTGGCGCCCAGTCTGTGTCTGCATCGATAGACCCCATTACGGAGTAATGGTCAAGGTTATTTTTGTTCTCGGCATCGCGCCCCGCTCCAATAACTTCATAGCCATTGCTTAACAGTTCGCTCGCCACATTTCTACCAATAAAACCATTCACTCCAGTAATCAAGCATCTCATAATCCTAATTACTCCTAATTAATTAGATCGAGATAGGCGCGCGCCAGACTCGCGTAATCATGATGGGCTAACACATAAGAGCGTCCCTTCCTACCCATTTCCTTTCGTTGCAGCCGAGAAAGAGAAAATATCTTATGCATCGCATTCGCCACATCGTCAGCGCTGCCGGGTTCAGCCGAAAATCCACAACCCGCCTCTGCAACTGGGTCATTCCCTGCTTTAACGGCAAAAATCACGGGCAACTCGGCCAACATATAATCAAACAATTTATTTGGACTAATTCCAAATCTAAAAATAGCCTCTGGGCGGAGAGAAATATATCCCGCGTCGACCACCTGCATCAATCGCATTACAGATTTCTTTGGGATCTGGTCGAACATTTCAACTTCTTGGGATAGGTCGCAATCCCGAATCTTCTGCTTCAGTTCAGCCGCTTGCTCGCCACGCCCAACGATAATTGATTTTATTCCGCAAATTCCCCGACGTTTTAGAATATTAATTGCCTCTATCAGAGACTCAAGATGATTCGGACGCCCCAATGCACCGGCATATAAAAATACGACATCTCCGTTCAAGGACCATTCTTTTGCTAGGGCGATGCATTCATGATCGACATCTGAGTGGATAGCCTCTTCGGCCTCAATGCCATTAGGAATATAGCTCCATCTATCTACGGAAATTCCGCGACCGGCCATATGAGAAAAGGTATTAGGCAGCAAAGAGACGACGTGGTCGGCTTTTTTGTATGCGAAGCGCTCGATCCACCCTGTCAAGATAATCAATGGATGGAACCGCGAAACTCCAGCCAACTCCACCAAGCTAAGAGGCCATAGATCTCGAACCTCGAAGATTGAGCTTGCCCTATATTTTTTCGCGACAAAATGAGTAGCCAAAAATATATACGGATGAGGACTTGATGCAACCAGCACGTCCGGCTTTCCATATTTCTCAATATAGTCGGCAGAATTCCTAAAAAAATTCCAAGAAAACCTCAGCATGTTCCACAAGCGCCCAAATCCGTTACCCGAATAGCTAGGGCACTTAACGAAGCAGTAAGGCACTTTTCCAACTAGGAGCTCCCCCTCAGCCTGGGGCGCGTCGAGAAGGTGGTGATACGAACTCGAAAAGACTGTCGCCTCGTGTCCGCTTTGAATCCAATTTTTGGCTAGGAAATAGGGCCGACTATAGCGACCGATCCCTGGCCCTCCGGCATACGGGTGCACATACCAGATGACCCTATTCTTTGTGGAAATCATCGCTCCAAAAGCTCCACGATCTGCTGAGAAGCTGTACCTCCTCCATATAGATCTTGTTCGTCCCGAACTGGCCGGCCAAGATTTTCTTTGGCAACCGAGACAATAATCTCAACGTCGGCAGGAACCAGTCTATTTGCACCTATCTCGATCAATTCCACCCATTCAGTCTGATCTCTTATAGTTAGGCAATATTTACCGAAAAAGAATGCTTCTTTTTGGAGCCCTCCGCTATCAGTCAAGACCAGACTGCAACGCTGCAACAAATTAATCATTTCCAGATAACCGAGTGGATCAATTGTTGTCGCCTCCAGAGAAAGGCCTAATTTTGTGATGGCAGCCCGAGTTCTAGGATGCAAGGGAATTACTACTGGAGCGGTTTTTCGATGCAGTTCGTTTAAGGCCAAGACGATTTCGGTCAGCCGCAAAGCATCGTCGGTATTTTCCGCACGATGAATAGTCGCCAAGATGAACTGCTTACCATCTGAAAGATTGGCATCGACGTTCTTAGCGATTTTTGAAAAAAACAGTGCTGAATCTTGCATAACGTCCCCGACCTTGTGGATCTGAGCTCGTTTATTTAAAAACCCTTCACTCTCTAGGTTTTGCACCGCAGCATCTGTTGGGCAAAAAAGAAGATCACTCAGTTGATCGGTCAGAATTCTATTGATTTCTTCTGGCATCAACATGTTAAAACTACGGAGTCCAGCTTCCACATGGGCAACAGGTGTGTGCAACTTCGCGGCAGCGAGCGCTCCAGCCAATGTGGAGTTTGTGTCACCATATACCAAAACGCGATCGGGCTTTTCGGCCAAGATAATGCGCTCAATCTCTATCAACATGCGCCCGGTCATGGCTCCGTGGGAGCCGCCGCCAGTACTCAACTGGTGATTCGGCCGAGGAATCTTTAGTTGATCAAAAAATATTTCAGACATATTTTGATCAAAATGCTGGCCTGTATGCACAATCACTTCACTCAATACTTTACTTTCCGAAATCGCTTTAGAAACCACGCTAGCCTTGATAAATTGCGGGCGAGCGCCGATCACAGTCAATATTTTCATTAGTCTAAATCAGTAGAGTTTGAGGATTTTTTTGGAATTAATTTAGCCAGCAAGGAAAACCAAAAAATTATCTTGCTTTTTTCTCAATTTCGATCGTCTGAGCGTAGGCGTCCAGCATGATGTCAACTGATTTTTCCCAACTATAGGAAGCAAGAACATGCTCCCGCCCTGCTTGCCCCATTTTTAGCCGAAGGGCATCATCATTTATGAGTTTGAGGATCGCCTCAGCCGCCGCAACTGGGTCATCTTTTTCAACAATCAAGCCTGTGACGTTGTTAATCGTGACCTCCGCGGGCCCTTCAGCGTCCGATACAACTACAGCCTTCCCACACGCACTTGCTTCCAAAATGGCAACACCGAAACTCTCACTTCGGCTAAGTGCGACGTAAATGTCAAGTTCCCGCAGTTTTTTTTCAACTTGATCATGATCCACGGAACCGTTAAATTTCACAAATTCCTGAATTCCCAGATCTTCGACTTGGTCTTGAAGAGCGGTAAGGTCTGGCCCGGCACCGGTTATTTCCAATCGAACAGGAATTCGCCCTTTCAGCTCCTTCAAAACAATGTCAAAACAACTTATTAAAGTGTCTATCCCATATTTCTTGGTAAGCGATTTGACGGTCCCAATTACAATTTCAAAGTTCTTTGAGGAATTGGGCAATTCTGGAGCGAACTTCTCCACATCAATTCCAAACGGCGTAACAAAAACAGCTTCATGCTCAAAGGTCTCGGCGGCTTTCTGTTTCATACAAAAGCTCGTAGAACCAATAGCCGTAGATGATTTCAGATTTCCGCGCAACAACGCCTTGTGCAATTTGGATTTACTTGGGAATTCGTATACATCACTTCCCCAAACCGATAACAGCAGGGGCTTGTAATTTGAGAGTCGGGCCAAAAGTCCATAGCTGGTTGCGTAATGCGCATTCAATATATCAGGCTTCAATTTTCGAAGTAAGTACCGAAGCCTAAATACATTCCAAAAAATGCCGAATGCGCCAATCTTCAATTCGTGAAACGCAATACTCTTGTCCAGCGTGGGCGAAACCCTTCCCTTACCAATCAGGTGAAGTTGATGGCCCCTCTGTGCTAGAGCATTCACCCATCGAACGATATGAATGCTCGATGCACTTCCTAAAATCACGATTTTCATCGGGGTAAAATTATTTTTTTTGGAGGAGCTGTGCATCAGAAGAGTTCAAGAGAGTCAACAAGAAAATAAAAAGCCCAGATCCAAAATGATTTTGTATCATGACAACTTCGAACATTTCCAATGTGATCCCACCTACAAGAATTGCGGCGCTCACTCCTCGATCAGGTCGCTGACGCATAGCCTTCAGTAACAAAAAAAATGCCGACAAGTAGAACAGCAATCCAATTGCACCAAATTGATAAAAGACTTGCATAAATCCGTTATGAGCTGACAGACCCTCATTAGCGGCTTCCTGGATATTTGCCGGACTGCTTCCCAATCCAAAACCCACGTAATCGTTCGACACAACCTCGAAGAATATATTTTTCCAGATCACGTCTCTACTAGAAAAAGTTGTTTTCTCTCCGGTTGTTGGCAAGATCTCTCGGAAAGACTCGAACACGTCTAGGTTGATCCCGACTAGGATCACCAAAGGAATGGAAATCAGTGCCATTGAGAGAAATGTCTTCACTCCTCTGGCCTTAATATATCTATTTATTGAAAACCAAAGCACTGCTGCGCCAGCTGCGAGCAAAGAGGCTCGACTTCCCGAAAAGATGATCAATAGCAAGGGAAATGCAACGGCGGCTCCGGCTCGAAAAACTCCGCCTCGCCCCGCGCTGCTATACAAGGTCAGAATCAATGCACCCCAGCAAAAGCCGAAGATTCCATACAAATTCGCATTAGCTCCAAGCACAAAAAATCCACCGATCAAATCGACTAACGCAAATATCGAAAGGAACATGCACCCAAGTCGCGTTAGCCGGGCGTATTTTTTTGTGTATGGCAAAACCGGAACGACACGAACAGCAATCACGACCAAGCCAATTTGAACCACTTGATTAATGGCTTGAAGTTGAAGCGTTGTAGTACTAAAAATCCCTACGACCAACAGCGCAATAAGCGAGTACTGTATTCCCTTAGTTGGACTAGCTCTCAATGGGCGCAAGAAGGCAATAAAAAGGGCGAGTCCAGTTAGCGACAACGCCAAAATTCCCAGCCATCGAATCCATATCTCGCCTGATAGAAATGGTAGGAGCGGTAGTAATACTAGAAGAAAATCGCCTAAGCGAGTACCCGAGGATCGCGATTTGACCGGTGTAGTCATCGAAACTTTTTTAATCTAATCCAACGAACGTATTTTGCGCGCGGGTACTCCGCCCCAAAGTTCTTTAGAGGGTACGTCACATATGACTATCGCTCCAGCAGCAACAACAGCTTTGTTTCCAATTTCCACCCCTTGCAAAATGACACTCTTCGCGCCAATCCAAACACCATCCCCGATTACAGATGGTTCAGCTTTCTTTTGTGTTGTATCTGGAGACTCCCCGGCAGCTAATGCCTCAAAAGGGGAGGTTGTCCAGTTATCTAGGCGATGCTCACTGGGTCCTATGATGACATCCGGACCAATTGAACAATACCGACCGATGCGAGCGCATTGAATTAACCCAGAACTTAGGTATGTCCCGCTCCCTATCTCAACATTTCTTCCAATCAATGCGCTGCCGATGGCCTTGACTCCACAAATTCTCGCATGCGGACTTACTTTACTCGACCAGTCAATGCGAACACCTTTTAAGGAGGCACGCATCCAACCCATCCGATAGTAAGCCCATACCGAAAGTGCTCGAAGCAAATTAAATAAAACAAATTTCATTTAGCATCTTTAGCAAATCGAAAAACTCTCCATTCCGAGATCAACGCCGCTATCATTTCGGCACCAAGCCAACACACGGCGGCAGCAAAAGCCCCAAAGTTCTCTTTCAAGATTCGGCGGAAAATCTCAAGAAAAACAAAAAACACAACGATTCGCATCACTGCCATCAAAGAATTGAATCTGAAGTCGCCGATAGCCGAAAGGCGAAGATTATTTATCCTTAATATAAAGGATGGAATCGAAACAAATATCGCAACCTTTAACACTGCGCTCGCGGCCGCAAACTCTTTACCTAGAAGCCCATCGATGAAATGAGGAATAAAAAAAATCAACCCTCCCGCAAAAATCAAAAGTCCTCCTGCGGCGGATAAGATCAACTTTCGTCCGGTTCGAAGCGCATTTGCCTTATCCCCCTTGCTCCACCGATTCAGCAGAACGGGGGAAATCGCCTGCAATGGAAAAACCAACGCATTCATCAAAGTTAAGGAAATTGAAAAATAACTAACTTCGGAAATCCCAGAATATTCGCTTAACCATTTCAGACATATAAAAGTCTGCAGAACTGTTGCGAGCGCCTGGATAAAAACGTCTGCGCCATTAGAAATTAAGTCAAAAATGCGCCGCGCGCCTCCCGAAAAAATCCGGATTTTCGCCCAAGGAAATATCCAAGACCCAACGAGTAAAACGAAAATCCCACTGAGGCCGTAAAGATGCGGCATCTTGTATGCTAAATCTACGCCAATCATCAATCCGGCAAACACCGAAAGCACAAGACCTATTGTCGGCAGAATCGTAATCAGGTGAAATCTCAGACCATCATTGATGGTCAGCAGAATGCCCCGCCAGATATTTATTAGCACCCAGCTCGCTGCGCCAAACGCAAGAAAAGCAGCTGCCAACGGCGTCGGCGTCAGAGCATCACTTATAAAGAATGACGAAATTGCAAAAAATGGCAAGAGAATTGCAGAATACCTTACTGCGATTTCATACAGCCACTTTCGAGAAGCTTCGTTTCTGTTAATCGCAATGACGCAACTCTGGGGAAATCCGAAGCAACCCACAACGACAAGAACATCGAACCAAGACTTAGCGGCAGCAAAAGCCCCTTGGCTACTGGGCCCCCAAATTCTGGCTATTCCGATGTTTAACGCCAATAGAAGAAGGGGCGCCAGTGATTGAAGGGCAACTGCTTGGATTAAGCGGACTTTCAAGAACCACCTATACCGAACGTTTTGCCCCGTAGGAATTTCATTGGGGTTGGCCCAATAGTGACGAAATCAACTTCTGATCCGCCTCCTTAAGATAAGGATGCATGGGCAAGCTCAGAACTCCTGTTGCCACGGCGTCTCCCACAGGCAACTTAGTCTGCTCATTTGCCACCGCAGGCTGATGATTTAGAGGAATTGGATAATGAACAACTGTTGGCACTCCCCCTTGTTTCATTCTCGCCTGCAACGCCTCTCGACCGCTTACACGAACGGTGTATTGAGCCCATGCACTTTGGTTATGTGACTCGACGTATGGAATGGCTGCAATGCCGCCCTCTCCCAGTAGGCGATCGTATTCTGCAGCTACGCGCTGCCGGCTAGCGATTTCGTCGTCGAAGATTTTTAGCTTCGTTAGCAGTACCGCAGCCTGCAACGTATCCAATCTACTATTCACTCCCACGCGAATGTGGTGATAGCGCCGATCCTGTCCATGCCGAGCAATCTGCCGCATCACTTTTGCCAATTCGTCATCGTTGGTGAAGATCGCCCCACCGTCCCCATAGCACCCCAGCGGCTTGCTCGGAAAAAAGCTCGCGCACGCAATGGTGCTGAGATTGCAGCTCTTACGCCCCTTGTAGGTAGCGCCAAAACTCTGCGCTGCATCTTCAATCACCGGAATTCTGTGTTTTTCAGCAATCGCATTGATCGCGTCGAAGTCCGCACACTGCCCATACAGGCTCACTGGAACAATGGCCTTGGTCCGCGGCGTGATCGCAGCCTCCAGCAGCGCTGGGTCCAAGTTGTAGGTGCGCGGGTCGATGTCCACGTATACCGGCTTGGCTCCCAGCAGCGCCACAGTCTCGGCGGTGGCGATGTACGTAAAGCCCGGCGTAATGACCTCATCGCCCGGCCCAATACCAAGTGCCATTTGCGCGATCTGCAAAGCATCCGTGCCGTTGGCCACGGTGATGCAGTGCCTGGCGCCGGTATAGGCCGCCAGCTTCTCTTCCAGCTCGGCCACTTCAGGCCCGAGGATGTATTGACCATGCGCCAGCACACGCTGAATCGCGGCGTCGATCTGGTCCTTGATGCGGGCTTGCTGGGTCTTGAGGTCGATGAATTCGATCATGGCGTCTTGGCATCCAACTTGGTCACGGCATTGCCGTCGAGTACGTAGCGCGCACCGGTGTGTGCGCAAATGGCTTCTGCTGTGCCTTTCAGCGGCAACGCGAGTTGCTCCCCGAATTCGCTCATCCAGCCGATCTGCCTGGCGGGCACGCCGACCATGAGCGCATAGGCCGGCACGTTCTTGTTGATCACGGCACCCGCGCCGACAAAGGCGTATTCGCCCACGGTGTTGCCGCAGACGATGGTGCAGTTGGCACCCAGCGTCGCGCCACGCTTCACGAGGGTTCGACGGTATTCGTCCTTGCGCGTGACCGCCGAGCGCGGGTTGTAGACATTGGTGAAGACCATGCTCGGCCCGCAGAACACGTCGTCTTCCAGGGTCACCGCGTCATAGACGCTGACGTTGTTCTGGATCTTGACGTTGTGGCCGATGGTCACGTCGTTGCCGACGTAGACGTTCTGCCCTAGCGAGCAGCCCTCGCCGATGGACGCCTGTGCGCTGACGTGCACCCAGTGCCAGATGCGGGTGCCGTCGCCGATGCGGGCGCCCTCGTCGACGATCGCGGTGGGGTGGGCTTTGTATGCCATGCCGAGTTCGCGGTCCGTCAGGCGAGATGTCGAACGAACGGATGCACTTCGCCCTGCTCGCCTCGGACGGGCGTCGCGCTGCGAATCACGTTCACGGTCTCGATGCAGTGGCGCGCATCCTCGAGGCCATAGCCGCGGCCGGCCAGGATTTCCTTGTAGCTCACCGTGTGCAGGTCGGTGAAGCCTTCCGAAAACTCAAGCTTCTCGCCGCTAATGTCGATGTTACGGAAGGTCGTCTTCTTGCCCTTCACGTCGGCCGGCAGATCGTCGGCGTCGATGGACAGGAACCAACGCACGCGCGCGCGTTCGTATTCGAGATAGCCCGCCGCCTTGGCCGTACCGCTGTAATGCACCACGTTGCGCTGCAGCTTTCCGAAGATGAAATGCAGCATGTCGTAGAAGTGCACGCCGATGTTGGTCGCCACACCGAACGACTTGCGGTTGTCGCCCTTCCAGCTTTCCATGTACCACTTGCCGCGCGAGGTGATGTAGGTCAGCTCGACGTCGAACTTGGTGTCCGCTGGCGCCGAGGCTACTTTGTCGCGCAGCTTCAGGATGGCTTCGTGATGGCGCAGCTGCAGGATGTTAAAGACGCGCTTGCCGGTTTCCTTTTCAACGCGTTGCAGTTCGTCGACAAGTTCCGGCGTGGGCACCAGGGGCTTCTCGCAGATCACGTCGCAACCCAGGCGCAGGCCAGCGGCAATGTGCGGATGGTGCAAGTAGTTGGGGCTGCAGATCGCCACGTAGTCCAGCGCGGTCGCGGGATTGCGCTTGAGCTGTTGCGCGTGCTCGTAGAACCGTTCGAACTCGGTGAAGAACTCGCTCTGCGGCGAGATGCTGTCGATGATGCCGACCGAATCGTTGATGTCGTAGGCCACCGCGAGATGGTTGTCCGTGTCCTTGATGGCACGCATGTGGCGTGGAGCGATGTAACCGGCAGCGCCGATGAGGGCAAAGTTTTTCATGTCGAGAAAGAAACGGGAATTGGCTTACAGACGGAACACGGAGAAGCCGCTGTCGCGGGCATCCTGTGCGTTGAACAGGCTCTTGACGTCGACCAGCACGGGCTGCTCGCCTCGGCACAAGGCACGCAGCTCGGACATCGTCGCGCCGCGGTACTCGTTGTGGCCCACGGCGACGACAAGCGCATCGACCCGGTGGTCCGCATCGACCTGGCCGAGTTGAAGGCCGTACTCGCGGGCCACCTCTTCGGGGTCCGCCCACGGGTCCACAATTTCTACGGAGGCACCCCATGCCTCGAACTCGCGCACCATGTCCACAATCTTGCTATTGCGGATGTCAGGGCAGTTCTCCTTGAAGGTGATGCCCAGCACGCCGACGCGGCAGCGCGGCACGTCCATGCCGTTCTTCAGCATCAACTTGATGGTGTTGCGGGCCACGTAGCGCGCCATGTTGTCGTTGATGCGTCGGCCGGCCAATATCACCTGCGGGTGGTAGCCGACCTGCTCCGCCTTGTGCGTGAGGTAGTACGGGTCCACACCGATGCAATGCCCACCCACAAGGCCTGGAC
Source organism: Variovorax sp. EBFNA2 (assembly GCF_033802765.1). Taxonomy (NCBI): domain Bacteria; kingdom Pseudomonadati; phylum Pseudomonadota; class Betaproteobacteria; order Burkholderiales; family Comamonadaceae; genus Variovorax; species Variovorax sp. EBFNA2. The sequence goes on along the minus strand of NZ_CP138496.1, from coordinate 1,242,849 downwards.
GGAAGGGCAGGAAGTTCCATTTGCTGCCCGCCGCCTCGAGCACGTCGAGGGTGTCAATGCCCAGGCGCTCGAAAATGACGGACAGCTCATTGACCAGTGCGATGTTCAGGTCGCGCTGCGTGTTCTCGATCACTTTGGCGGCCTCGGCCACCTTGATGCTGGCGGCCTTGTGTGTGCCGGCAGTGATGATCTCGTTGTAGAGCGCATCCACCACATCGGCCACCTCGGGCGTGCTGCCACTCGTGATCTTCTTGATCTTGGTGAGCGTGTTGACCTTGTCGCCAGGGTTGATCCGCTCCGGGCTGTAGCCGCAGAAGAAATCGACATTGAATTTCTTGCCGCTGAATTTCTCCAGCACGGGCACGCACACTTCTTCTGTCGCGCCGGGATAGACGGTGGACTCGAAAATAACGATCGCCCCCTTCGGCATGACCTTGCCGACGGTTTCGCTGGCCTTGACCAGCGGCGTCAGATCGGGACGGTTCGCATCGTCGATCGGCGTAGGCACGGTCACGACAAAGACAGCGCATTCGCGCAAGTCATCGGCATGCGAGGTGAATGCCAGCTGCGTTGCCGCCTTCAACTCTTCGCTGGTGGTTTCGAGCGTGTGATCGTGTCCACCCTGCAGCTCTGCGATGCGTTTTGCGTTGATGTCGAAGCCGACCACCCGACGCTTCTTGCCAAATTCCACGGCGAGGGGAAGGCCCACGTAGCCGAGGCCGATGATCGCGATAGGTTGAGTTGATTGAATGACTTGCATGTTGAAAGCACTGGAGACGAAAAATTGGCGACAGACTCAGTCAAGAGCCATGCCGCCACACCGCATTCGCGGCTGCTGACTTCAAAAGTAGGCAGACCCGTAACACGAACCTAGAGAACTCGGTCTGGGTCCAGACTTGGCTAGCGATGCCTGACGTAAACCTCGCTGGCGTTGTTGACCACCTGTGCAGACGGAAGGATCAAGCTGACCACGCGGTTCCACTTGACCAGCGGCACCGGGTCGACATACACGACGTCATGCGACTGCAACCGGAACTGGCTTGCCAGCGCCAACGTCGCCGGATTTTTCGCGTTCAGATGGAAGATGGCCGGTGCGCCGGTCGCGCCTTGGCGAATCACGTAGATCTGGCCGGCGTTGGAGGTGGTCGTCATCGGACCACCCGCCTCGCCCAAGGCCTCACTCAAGCTCAAACGGCCGTTGCTGCGCATGGACAGGGCAACAGGCGCCATGATCTCGCCCATGACGAAGACCTTGGAGTCTTCCCGGTGTGCCACGCGAACGGTGTCACCGTTCTTCAGGGGGATGTTGTTCCCGTCGTAGCCTGCCTCGCGCAGGCGCGTCATGTTGATCGGGACCGACCGGCCATCGCGAATGAGAGTGACGGCCGACTGATTGGCATTGGCCGTCATGCCGCCTGCACGGTTGATGGCCTCGTTCAGCGTCATGGGCACGTCGGTGAAGATCTGCGAACCCGGGGTGCGAACTTCGCCTTCTACATAGGCGCGACGGCTTCGGAAGGACTGGATTCTCACCGTCACCTGCGGATCGCGAACGTGTGGCCGCAGCAGTTTGCCGATCAGGTCGGAAGCATCGCCTTCACTCAAGCCAGCCACGCGCACGCGGCCGATATAAGGAAAGGCAATCTCACCGTCAGCATCGACGATGAAGCCTGGCGCAACCTGCACCCCGGTCGGGTCGGCGGATTGCGAGATCACGGCACCAGCATTGGGAAGAAGCTCTGGGTGGTCATACACGATCACGCCCACAACGTCGCCCGACCCGATGGTGTAGCGCGCGCCCTTGCCAAACAGCGCCTGCACATCAGGTGGCACGCCCTTGGGCGACACCTCCGCCAACGTACGCACCAGCGCCAGCGAGATCGGGGTGATTTCACCTTCGGGCGCTTCGTCGGGAAGGTAGCGGAACTGGGACGGCAACTCGCCGCCTGCTTCGTAAGGCTCCACCGAACCCATGCCGGGCACCACGGCACAGCCCTGGAGCAATACCGCGCCGGCAAGCGCTACCCACGCAAGGGCTTTCGCATCTCTTCTCAATTCAGGTCCCTTGAAAGTCAGTCAGTCAGTCGTATCAACAACAACGAAGCGGCGAAAGAACAATTCCCGGAGGCATGCGAGGCTCGCACATCCGTTCTGTTGTATCGCGCTTCTTTTTCAAACACTTGTGATCACCACCACTACGCGGCACCATTTATGTAAAAATTTGAACAGCTATAGTCGCGCTGAAACTCGCACATTCAGGCAACAAAAGTGCAGAATTCATCGCGGAGTCACGCAAGAACCTGGCGCATCCGAGGCGAATGCGCTTGGACAGACAGAAGTCTTGAAGGTCGATTTCGCGCTGTCGCTCCCCACTGCTCCCCTCTCATCGTACCAGCGCGGTGCGCTGTCAATGGGGCTGTGCCTGCGTTCCAGGATGCTTCCGAACGGACTGTCCGGCGCCCTCCAGCCTTCTTTCCGAGCGTAAAACGCGAAGCTTGCGTCTGGTTCTACCCATCCCTCGAAATTGGAAACAAGACGTTCCAAAGCGGAGCCGGCGACCGTCAGCTACGGAGACTGGGTACCACCCCGCACGCTTCAAACCAGAACCACCCGCAGGTCATCCTTCAGTTGCCGTCCAGCATCACCTGCGGCGCCACCCGCCTTGGCGCCCTGCTTCCGCAGGCATACTGGCACCCCTTTCAACAGCAGGTCTTCAGCACCCTTTCTGAATCATGAGCATCCTCAGCGAATTCAAGGAGTTTGCCGTCAAGGGCAACGTCATCGACCTCGCCGTCGGCGTGATCATCGGGGCGGCGTTCGGCAAGATCGTCGACTCGCTCGTGGCCGACATCATCATGCCGCTCGTGGGCCTGGTGTTCGGGAAGCTCGACTTCTCGAACCTCTACGTGACCTTGGGCACGGTGCCGCCGGGCGTGACGAACACGCTGGCGGAGCTGAAGAAAGCCGGCGTGCCTGTGCTGGCGTACGGCAACTTCATCACGATCGCTGTCAATTTCGTGATCCTCGCCTTCATCATCTTCATCATGGTCAAGCAGATCAACAAGCTGCGCAAAACCGAAGAAGCCGCGCCCGCAGCACCGGCCGCCACGCCTGAAGACATCATGCTGCTGCGCGAAATCCGCGACAGCCTGAAGCAGCGCCCCTGAGCCTTTCTGGCCGCGCGCTCAGGCGCCGGCCAGCGTTCGCGCCATGCGCAGCGCCTCGACGAGGCTCGACGCATCGGCCACGCCCTGGCCCGCGATGTCGAACGCGGTGCCGTGATCGGGGCTGGTGCGCACCAGCGGCAGCCCGAGCGTCACGTTCACGCCCTTCTCCACGCCGAGGTACTTGACCGGGATCAGGCCCTGGTCGTGGTACATCGCGATCACCACATCGAACTCGCCGCTGGACGGCACGCCGGCCTTGGCGCGCGCGCGCATGAAGACGGTGTCGGGCGCGTGCGGGCCGTGGGCGTCGATGCCCTCCGCGCGCGCAGCCTCGATGGCTGGCGCGATGACGGTGCGCTCTTCCGAACCGAACAGGCCGCCCTCGCCCGCATGCGGGTTGAGCCCAGCGACGCCGATGCGCGGCGGCCGGCCCAGCGCATGGGTCAGCGCGCGATGCGTGATGCGCAGCGTGTCGAGCACGCCGTCGAAGCGCACGGCCTCGATGGCGTCGCGCAGCGACATGTGGATGCTCACGAGCACGGTGCGCAGCTCGTCGTTGGCCAGCATCATGCGCACGGGCACGTCAGCCACGGTGCGGCCCAGGTGGGCGGCGGCCTCGGCCTGCAGCAGCTCGGTGTGGCCGGGATACGGAAAGCCGGCCGCCGCCAGCGCTTCCTTGTGCAGCGGCGCGGTGACGAGGGCCGATATCTCGCCGCGCAACGCGGCGCGCGCGGCCCACACGACGCAGTCGCCGGCCGCGCGACCGGCTTCGGCGCTGATGCGCCCTTGTTCGATGCCCTGTGGCGGCGCAATCACCTGCAGCACAGGGATACAACCCGGCGGCACGGTGGCCGCTTCGGCGACGCTGGAAATCTCCACGACAGGCCACGCCAGCCGCCCCGGCGCCGCGAGCGCCTGCGAGGCTTTTCGCAGCGTCCCGACATCGCCGGCCACGAACGCACCGCGCACAGCGTCGGGCGCGTCACGGAAGGCCTTGGCAATGATCTCGGGGCCGATGCCGGCCGGGTCGCCGAGCGTGATCGCGGTCGGCGCCTTCATGCGGGGTTGTCGATGTCGATGAATTCGTGCTTCAGCCCGAGCTGCGCCGCCACATGGGCGGCTACGGCCTGCGCGCCGTAGCGCTCGGTGGCGTGGTGGCCGCAGGCCAGGAAGGCCACGCCCAGCTCGCGGGCGTAGTGCGCCTGCGGCTCGGAAATCTCGCCGGTGATGAAGGCGTCGGCGCCGGCCGCAATGGCGGCCTCGAAGTAGCCTTGGGCGCCGCCCGTGCACCACGCGATGTTCTTGATCGGGCGGTGGGCCGTGTCGACCAGCGTGACGGGCCGTTTCAGCACCTTCTCGACATGGGTCGCCAGGGCCTTTGCGCTGGCGAAGTTCTCACCGTTCTCGCGCGCGCCCAGGAAGCCCAGTTCCTGCTCGCCGAAGCGGCCAGCCGATCCCGGATGCGCCACGAGCCCCAGCTGCAGGCCGAGCTGCGCGTTGTTGCCCAGCTCGGGGTGCGCGTCGAGCGGCAGGTGGTAGGCGAAGAGGTTGACGTCGTCGCCCAGCAGCAGGCCCAGGCGCTGCTTCATCCAGCCGGTGACGCAGCCGTCCTGGCCGCGCCAGAACAGGCCGTGGTGAACGAAGATGGCATCGGCCTCGGCGTGGATCGCGGCCTCGATCAGCGCGCGGCTGGCAGTCACGCCCGAGACGATCTTGCGGACCACGGCGCGCCCCTCGACCTGCAGGCCATTGGGTCCATAGTCCTTGAAGCGCCCGGGGGCCAGCAGCAGGTCGAATGCGAGAAGCAGTTCGTGGCGTGTGGTGCTCATCGCGACATTGTCGCGCTCCCTGCGGCCGGCGCACCATCGCGCACCGGGTGGCCGCGCGCGGCCAGGGGCCACAGGGCCAGCAGAAAGCCCAGCGCCGCCAGCGCGGCGACGTAATGCGCCGGCGCCATCGGATCGTGCTGCAGCCAGAGCGTGAGGATCACCGGCGTCAGCCCGCCGAAGACGGCATAGGACATGTTGTAGGCAAACGAAAGCCCCGTGAACCGCACCGGCGCCGGAAACGCCCGCACGCCCGCGATCGGCACGGTGGCGATGGTGCCCACGAACAGGCCGACCAGCCCGTAGTGCCAGAACAGCGTGGCCGGCGTGCCGGGCAGCCCCGTATAGAACAGGTAGGCGGTGCCAAAGAGGCCACCCCAGCCGACCAGCATGACGGCGCGCGTGCCGATGCGGTCGCTGGCCCAGCCGACGATCACGCAGCCGATGGTCAGGGTCAGCGTGGCGAGCGCGTTGGCTTCGAGCGCCAGCGCGGCCGGAATGTGGTGCACCTTCTGCAGGTAGGTGGGCGTGTACAGCACCACCACCACGATGGCCGCCGACAGCACCCAGGTCTGCAGTCCCACGTACACGCTGGCGAGGCGATGCTCGCGCAGCACGGTACGCAGCGGCAGCTCGCGGGCGACGGTCTTGCGGCCGGCCAGCTCCTTGAAGACCGGCGTCTCGTGCAGAAAGCGCCGCAGGTAGACCGAGAACAGCCCGAACACGCCGCCCAGGATGAAGGGAATGCGCCAGGCGAAGTCGTGCACCTGCTCGGGCCCGTAGTAGCGGTTGATGGCCACAGCGACCAGCGAGCCCAGCAGGATGCCGCCGGTGATACCCGAGGTCAGCGTGCCGATGCCGAAGCCGTAACGCTTGGCCGGCACGTGTTCGCCGACGAACACCCAGGCGCCAGGCATTTCGCCGCCGATGGCCGCGCCCTGCAGCACGCGCATCGCCAGCAGCAGCAGGGGCGCCGCGACGCCGATGCTCGCGTAGGTGGGCAGGAGGCCGATCACCAGTGTGGGCGCCGCCATCAGGAAGATCGACAGCGTGAACATGCGCTTGCGCCCCAGCAGGTCGCCGAAGTGCGCAATGACGATGCCGCCCACGGGCCGTGCGAGATAGCCCGCGGCGAAGATGCCGAAGGTCTGCAGCTGGCGCAGCCAGTCAGGCATGTCGGCGGGGAAGAACAGCGCGCCCAGCACGGTCGCGAAGAAGACGTAGATGACGAAGTCGTAGAACTCGAGCGTGCCGCCCAGTGCGGACAGGGCCAGGGTCTTGTAGTCGCGCGCATCGAGCGTGCGCGCCGGAGCAGGCGTGGCGGCGTTCGCGCCGTCCGTGTAGGTAGCTTCTGAGGTCATGGCAGGAAGGGCATCGTGGCCGCTCGCCTGCCTTGGAACCGGATAGGGGCAGAGCGTGGCGCGCCGACGAAAGAATCGCCTGGCCGCGTCCGCCGGGTGGGCAGCGCGGGAGGCCTGAAAGGGTGATCCGGGTCGGATCGACTGCCGATACTAAGGGTTACCACTTATTCACGTCCCCGGTGTTGCCCAATCTCGACCCTGCCGCGCGGTCTATGGCGCCGGCGGGTTGAGGGACAATTGCAACCGGCGCCGTCTTTCGGCGCTTTTCCAACGCTCCTTCCATCAAGCTTTCATGAAACGCACCTGGCTGCTCTTTGCCCAAGCCGTGACCGTCCTGCTGGCGGCCTATTTCGTCGTCGCGACGCTCAAGCCTGAATGGATCAACAAGCGCTCGACCTCGCTGGGTGGCGTGGTGTCGATCGTCGAGGCGCCCAGCGGCGCGCCGGCCACACCCGCGCCGGGCAGCCTGAGCGCGGCGGCCAAGAAGGCCTCGCCGGCGGTCGTGAGCATCAACACCAGCAAGGCCGCGCAGCGCCACCCGCGCAGCAACGACCCGTGGTTCCGCTTCTTCTTCGGCGACCAGGCCGACCAGCCCCAGGTGGGCCTGGGCAGCGGCGTGATCGTGAGCACCGACGGCTACATCCTCACCAATAACCACGTGGTCGAGGGCGCCGACGAAATCGAAGTGACGCTGAACGACAGCCGCCATGCGCGCGGCAAGGTGATCGGCACCGACCCCGACACCGACCTGGCCGTGCTGAAGATCGAGCTCGACAAGCTGCCCGTGATCGTGCTGGGCAACTCCGACGAACTGCTGGTGGGCGACCAGGTGCTGGCCATCGGCAACCCCTTCGGCGTCGGCCAGACCGTGACGAGCGGGATCGTCTCGGCGCTGGGCCGCAACCAGCTGGGCATCAACCAGTTCGAGAACTTCATCCAGACCGACGCGGCCATCAACCCCGGCAACTCGGGCGGCGCACTGATCGACGTCGACGGCAACCTGCAGGGCATCAACACCGCCATCTACTCCCGCTCGGGCGGCAGCATGGGCATCGGCTTCGCCATTCCGGTGTCGATGGCCAAGATCGTGCTCGAGGGCATCGTGAAGGAAGGCCAGGTGCGCCGCGGCTGGATCGGCGTCGAGCCGAGCGACCTGTCGCCCGAACTGGCCGAGACCTTCGGCGTGAAGGCCGACGCGGGCGTGATCATCACCGGCGTCCTGCAGAACGGCCCCGCCGCCAAGGCCGGCATCCGCCCGGGCGACGTGATCACCTCGGTGGGCGAAAAGAAGACCGACAACGTGCAGGCCCTGCTGACCGCCGTGGCGGGACTCAAGCCGGGCGACACCTCTCGCTTCGCGCTGCAGCGCGGCACCGACAAGATGGAACTGGACGTGACGCCGGGGCTGCGACCGAAGAGCCCGATCCGGCAGCAGTTGCCCAACAACGAATAGCGAGAAACGCGGAAAGCGGCTCCGGCCGCAGACCCCACACCAAAACAAAAGCGGCCCTCAGGCCGCTTTTGTTTTGGTGGCACGCCGCTGCGAAAGCGAGGCCGATCGATTCGGGATCAGGAACTGCCGGAAGACTCCGACCCCGCACCCTCTTCTTCACCCTCGCGCGCCTTGCCCTTCCCTGCGAAATAGCGCGCTCCGATGATGCCCACCTCGTACAGCAGGCACATCGGCACCGCGAGCGCGAGCTGCGAGACCACGTCGGGCGGCGTGAGCACCGCGGCCACCACGAAGGCGATCACGATGAAGTAGCCGCGGAACGAGCGCAGCTTTTCGATGGTGACCATCTCGAAGCGCACCAGCAGCATCACCACGATCGGCACCTGGAAGGCCACGCCGAAGGCGATGTACAGCGACAGGATGGCCTCGACGTACGACGAGATGTCGGGCGTGGCCGCCACCGCGTCGGGCGTGAACTTCTGGATGAAGCCGAACATCTTGTCCAGCACGAACAGCTGCACGAAGGCGATGCCGCCGTAGGCCAGCATGCTGCCGAAGAAGATCAGCGGCAGCGCAAAGCGCTTCTCGTGGCTGTACAGGCCCGGCGCAACGAACATCCAGGCCTGGTACATGAGCCAGGGCAATGCCAGCAGCACGGCCGCCATCATCAGCACCTTGAGCGGCACGAAGAAGGGCGAGAACACGCCGATGGCGATCAGCTTGGCGTCCGGCGGCATGTGCGCGCGGATCGGCATGGCGATGATGTCCATGAGCCCGCTCGGGCCGGGCCAGATCGCCAGCAGAATGCCCGCGACCACGAGGCCGTAGACGCAGTACAGCAGCCGGTCCCGTAGCTCGACCAGGTGCTGCACGAACGGCTGCTCGGTGCCCGCCAGCTCGTCTTCTTTGTTCTTGTTGTCGGAATCGGCCATGGGGAGAGGAGAAAGCGTGGGAGACACAGGCGCACGGGGCGCCCGGGAACGCCGCGGGGCGTGCGTGTGGGCGTCAGTTGATCTTGTGCGGGCGGAAGCGGGCGACCCGCGCCGCGCCCGACAGCGCCTTGGTCCGCACGCCGTTGCGCGCCTTGTACCAATTCGGCGTGGCGCCCTGTTTCAAGCGCCAGTTCTTGCGGGGGTGCCTGTATTCGGGCACCGCCTGTTCGGGCTCGGCCAGTGCCGACAAGGTGTCGCCGGACACGCCGGCAAACTGCTTCTCGAACTCGCTGGCGCCGGTGTGGATGCTGTGCTCCACGTCGCGCGCCGCGTCCTCGACCGTGGTCTTCATCTTGCGGAGCTCGTCGAGCTCCATCGAACGGTTGACTTCGGCCTTGACGTCGTTCACGTAGCGCTGTGCCTTGCCGAGCAGGGCGCCCACCGTGCGTGCAACGCGCGGCAGCTTTTCCGGCCCGATCACGATCAATGCCACGACGCCGATGAGCGCCAGCTTCTCAATGCCGAGGTCGATCACGGATGTGTGCCTGCGGTGCTCAGGACTTCTGGCGCGCTTCGACGTCGATCGTCGACTTGTCGCTGTTGGCCGGCTGGCCGGTCACTTGCTGCGTGGGGGCCGGTGCAGCGGAGGCGTCGGTGGTGGAAGCCGAGCCGTCTTTCATGCCGTCCTTGAAGCCCTTGACGGCGCCACCGAGATCCGAACCCATGTTCCGCAGCTTCTTGGTGCCGAAGATCATGACCACGACGAGCAGCACGATCAGCCAGTGCCAGATGGAAAAAGAACCCATGGAGAACTCCTAAGAATGTGTCCGATTTTAGTCGGGGGGAATGTGACAGTTTGGCTTAACCCTGATCAGCCGCGAAGCCAGGGGCGAGGGCCGCCCATGACGTGCACATGGAGATGGTGAACCTCCTGCCCGCCTTCGGCGCCGGTGTTCACGACGACGCGGTAGCCGCCCTCCGGATAGGGCCTGCAGCCCTGCTCCAGCGCCAACTGGGGAGCCAGCGTCATGATCTTGCCCATGAGCGCCGAATCCTCGGGCGTGAGCTGCGCCATCGAGGCGATGTGTTTCTTCGGCACCAGCATGAAATGCACCGGCGCCCAGGGCGAGATGTCGTGAAAGCCGAACAGGTCGTCGTCTTCGTAGACCTTGCGCGAGGGGATCTTGCCTTCGATGATTTTGCAGAAGACGCAGTTCGGATCAGATGACATCTTGGGGTTCCATGGGACGGCTGTCGTTCATGCGGATCATGCCTTTCACGATCCGGTAGAGGAACCACAGCGAAATCAGGCTCCAGGCGATCCAGCCCGGCACGAACAGCAGCAGCCAGAGCCACGAGGTGACGATGTACAGCAGGCCGGCCCACAGCACCGAGCGGATGCGCCAGCTGAAGTGCGAGGCCTGCCAGGTGCCGGCCGCGTCGTCGCGCTTCACGAAGTCGATCAGCAAGGCGATGAGCAGCAGCAGCACGGAGGCCTGCGCGCCCGGCACGACCGCGCCGATGGCCACGATCAGGTGCAGCACGTAGCTGACCCAGCCCCAGGTCTTGAGGGAGCTGTCGGGTTCCACGTTCACGATGTCATTGGCCATGGTCGATGCCCTTTCAATCGATCATTCAGTCGTTGGAAGCTTCGCGGGCCTGCACCTTGCGCAGGGCTTTTTCCTCGATGCCGCTGGTGCCCTCGCGGCGCTCGAGCTCCGCGACGACGTCGGCTGGCGAGAAACCGTAGTGGGCCAGCGCCACCATGGTGTGGAACCACAGGTCGGCCACTTCGTTCACTATTTTCGAGCGGTCGCCGCCGTGGTCGGCGTCCTTGGCCGCCATCACGACCTCGGTGGCTTCCTCGCCGATCTTCTTGAGGAAGGCGTCGGGGCCCTTGTGCAGCAGCCGGGCGACGTAGCTCTTCTCGGGGTCGCCGCCGTTCGCGGGCAGGCGGCTCTCGAGCACCGCGGCCAGGCGGGCGAGTGCGTCGGAGGTGTTGTGGGCGTCGTTCACTGTGGCGGTCATTTGTAGATCGACTCCGGGTCTTTCAAGACCGGTTCGACCACGGTCCACTGGCCCTTCTCGTACTTGCTGAAGAAGCAGCTGTGGCGGCCGGTGTGGCAGGCAATGCCGGGCTCGTGGCCAAGCTGCGTCACCTTGAGCAGCACCACGTCGTTGTCGCAGTCGAGGCGGATCTCGTGCACGGTCTGCACGTGGCCCGACTCCTCGCCCTTGAACCACAGCTTGTTGCGCGAGCGGCTGAAATACACCGCGCGGCCCAGCTCGGCGGTCTTTTCGAGCGCCTCGCGGTTCATCCACGCAAACATGAGCACGTCGTTCGTGCCTTGTTCCTGGGCGATCACGGGCACCAACCCGTTCGCGTCCCACTTCACTTCGTCAAGCCAATTCATGAGCCGGATTGTCGGTGATCAGTAAGTAGTGACTTACCACGAAGGTTTATTGAATTCGCACGGGAATCCCGCGCTCGGCCATGCGCGCCTTGGCCTCGCCCACGGTGTGCTCGCCGTAGTGGAAGATGCTCGCGGCCAGCACCGCGTCGGCGCCGCCCTTCTGGATGCCGTCGGCCAGGTCGTCGAGGTTGCCGACGCCACCCGAGGCGATCACCGGCACGTTGACCGCGTCGCTCACGGCGCGCGTCAGGGCAAGGTCGAAGCCGCTCTTGGTGCCGTCGCGGTCCATGCTCGTGAGCAGGATCTCGCCCGCGCCGCGGCGCGCCATCTCGGTCGCCCACTGCACGACGTCCAGGCCGGTGTTCTTTCGCCCGCCGTGGCTGTAGACGTCCCAGCCCGCGCCGCGCGTGGCGGCGTCTTCGGGGCTGCGGCGCTTGGCGTCGATGGCGACCACGATGCACTGCGAGCCGTACTTCTGGGCCGCATCGCTGATCACCTGCGGGTCGGCGATGGCGGCCGAGTTGAAGCTGGTCTTGTCGGCGCCCGCGTTGAGCAGCCGGCGCACGTCGGCCACGGTGCGCACGCCGCCGCCCACGGTCAGCGGAATGAACACCTGCGAGGCCACCGCTTCGATGATCGGCAGGATGAGGTCGCGGCCGTCGCTGGTGGCCGTGATGTCCAAAAAGGTCAGTTCGTCGGCGCCCTGCGCGTTGTAGCGCGCCGCGATCTCGACCGGGTCGCCGGCATCGCGCAGCTCAAGGAAGTTGACGCCCTTGACGACGCGGCCGCCGGTGACGTCGAGGCAGGGAATGATGCGTTTGGCAAGCATGGGAAGTTGAACCGGAAGGAAATCAGAGAACGCGGAGCTGTTGCCAGCCCTGCCATCGGGCGCCGGGGGCCAGCACCACGGGTTCGTCGATGCGGGCCGCTTCGACGCAGAGCATGTGGCGGAAGCCCTCTGCGGGCATGTCCGCGAGTGTCGCACCGAGCGCGGCGCCGGGGTTCCAGACCACGGTTTCGGTGCAGCTGGCGCTCTGGGTAATTTCGAGCGTGCCGCCGGGCTGCACCAGCCGCAGCGGCTGCGCCGGGGCGGTGTAGACGCTGTCGAACTCGGCATCGAACTGCAGCGCGGCGGCGGCTTCGGTCTGGCGCATATCGCGCACGGCGTCCCAGCGCGGCGCGCCCTGCAGGCCTTCGAGGCGCACGGCGGCGATGTCGTCCACGCGCAGGTAGGTGTGCAGCGCGGCCGAGAACGGCCAGGGCGCGTCGCCGGTGTTGGTCAGGGTGAGCGCGGTGCGCAACTGGCCGGCCGCGAGCGTGGCGTCGAGGCGCGCTTCGAAGGCATGCGGCCAGAGCCGGCGGGTGGCGTCGTTGTCGCGCAGCACGAGCCGCAGCGTGTCCGCCGCGCCCGATTCCTCGCGAATCCAAGGCAGATTGCGCATGAAGCCATGCTTGGGGAGCATGCCGCGCTGGTTGAACTGGGGGCAGCACAGGGGAATGCCGCCGCGGATGGCTGTTTGGCCGTCAAAAACGGCTTTCGGACTCAGATACAGTCGCTCCCCACCGCGGGCCGGGGCCCAGGAAAGCACCTGGGCGCCATGCAGCGCGACCGTCAGGGTGCTGCCATCGGCCGCCTCGGCGTGCAACGCCGGCTGGCCTCGAAACTCGATCGAGCGGATGTCCATGTGAGGAATTGTAGGCAGCCGCCGCATCCTGACAGCGGGCCATTGCGTGCCTGCGCCTTTCTTGGATACCCTGTGCCGGGTCGGTCCCGTGCACTCGAAAAGAACCACTCTCACACGACTCAAGGGGATACGCATGAAGAAAAAGCTGCCGATGGCCGCCTGGATCCTGATGGCCATGGTGCTCGGCATCATCGTTGGCTACATGATCTTCACGAGCTTTCCTGACAAGAAGGCCGCCAAGGAGGTCGCCGACTACGTCTCCATCATCTCCGACGTCTTCCTGCGCCTCATCAAGATGCTGATCGGCCCGCTGGTGTTCTCCACGCTGGTGGTGGGCATCGCGCACATGGGCGACGCCAAGTCGGTCGGCCGCGTGTTCGGCAAGGCGATCGGCTGGTTCCTCACCGCCTCGCTGATCTCGCTGGTGATCGGCCTGGTCATGGCCAACGTGCTCAAGCCCGGCGAGAACCTGGGCCTGCCGCTGCCCGACATCGGCGCCTCGGCCAACCTGGCGACCAACAAGTTCACCTTCAAGGACTTCGTGAGTCACACGGTGCCCAAGTCGTTCGCGGAGGCGATGGCCAACAACGAGATCCTGCAGATCGTGGTGTTCTCGATGTTCTTCGGCGTGGCGCTGGCCTCGCTCGGCGACAAGGCCAAGACGCTGGTGGCCGCCATCGAGGAGCTGTCGCACGCGATGCTCAAGATCACGGGCTACGTCATGAAGCTCGCGCCGCTGGCGGTGCTGGCCGCCATGGCCGCCACCGTGGCGGTGAACGGACTGGGCATCCTCATCAAGTTCGCCGTGTTCATGCGCGACTTCTACCTGGGCCTGTTCGTGCTGTGGGGCGTGCTCATCATGGCCGGCCTGCTGTTCCTCGGGCCGCGCGTGTTCAAGCTGCTGGTGCTCATCAAGGAAGCCTTCCTGCTCTCGTTCGCCACCGCAAGCTCCGAGGCCGCGTACCCGAAGATCCTGCAGGCGCTCGACCGTTTCGGCGTGAAGCGCAAGATCTCCAGCTTCGTGATGCCGATGGGCTACTCGTTCAACCTCGACGGCTCGATGATGTACTGCACTTTCGCCGTGCTGTTCATCGCGCAGGCCTACGACATCCACATGCCGATCAGCACGCAGATCACGATGCTGCTGATCCTGATGCTCACGTCCAAGGGCATGGCCGGCGTGCCGCGCGCGTCGCTGGTGGTGATTGCCGCCACGCTGAACCACTTCGACATTCCCGAGGCCGGCCTGCTGCTGATTTTGGGCGTCGACACCTTCCTGGACATGGGCCGCTCGGCCACCAACGCGGTGGGCAATTCCATCGCCACGGCCGTGGTGGCGAAGTGGGAGGGCGAGCTGCTGTCCGAGAGCGACGCCGAGGTCAACGCCAAGGCGCTCGACGAGGAAGCCGCGGCCACCCTCGCCCACCCGGCGCACGCGTGAGGCACGCGGCCATGCAACGCCCTGCCCGCCTGCTCGCCGCCTGGCTCCTGTCGCTGCTGGCAGTCGCAGCGCAGGGCCAGGAGCAGGCGCCCACCGTGCTCAGCGGCACGCTGGCGAAGGTGCGCGAGAGCGGCACCATCGCCATCGGTTACCGCGAGGCCTCGGTGCCTTTCTCGTACCTCAATGCGCGCAAGGAGCCGATCGGCTATTCCATCGAGCTGTGCCGCGCACTGGTCACCGCCATCGAGGACACGGTCAACAAGAGCCTCACGATCCAGTGGGTGCCCGTGACGTCCGACTCGCGCATCGACGCGGTCGTGAGCGGCCAGGTCGACCTCGAGTGCGGCTCCACCACCAGCAACCTCGAGCGCCAGAAGCGCGTGGCTTTCTCGCCGACGATGTTCGTCTCGGGCACCAAGGTGCTGGTGAAGAAGGGCGCGCCGATCCGGTCGTTCCGCGATTTGGCCGGCAAGAAGGTGGCCGTGACGGCCGGCACCACCAACGAGAAGACGCTGCGCGACCTGTCGCAGAAGTTCAAGCTCAACATCGACCTGAAGGTGGCGCGCGACCATGCTGAGTCGTTCGCGCTCGTGAAGGACGGCCAGGCCGACGCCTTCGCCACCGACGACGTGCTGCTCTACGGCCTGATCGCCCGCGACGCCGCCAAGGCGCAGTACGAGGTGGTGGGCGACTTTCTCTCCTATGACCCCTACGCCGTCATGTACCGCAAGGGCGACGCGCAGCTCAACAAGGTGGTGATCGACACCTTCCAGGTGCTGGCGGAAGACGGCGAGATCCACCGGCAGTACAAGCGCTGGTTCATGCGCAAGCTGCCCTCGGGCGAAAGCCTGAACCTGCCGATGAGCGCGCAGCTGGAAACGATCATCCAGACGATGGCGGTGAAGGCCGAGTAGGTCGACCGCTACCGCAGGGCCGCCAGCGCTCAACTCGTTCAGGCCGCTCCCGCCTCCCAGGCCCGGCCCATCGGGTCGGCCAATGCAAGCCGCATCGTCTCGATGAAACGGCGCAGGCGCGCGGGCTGGAAGCGCGCATGCGGATAGACCAGGTACACGGGCAGCGGCGCCACCTGCCATTGCGGCACGAGCTGCACCAGCCGTCCCGAATCGATGTCGGCCTTCAGCAGCCAGGTCGAACCGAGGCAGGCGCCCAGGCCCAGGCGGGCCGCGCTTTGCAGCGCATAGAGGCTGTCGGTGCTCATGCGCGGGCAGATCGGCACGTGCGCGGTTTCGCCGCTCGGCCGGTGCGTGAGCAGCACCTCGTTGCGATAGAAGGTGCGCAGCGCGAGCCACGGCAGCTCGGCGAGTTCGGCCGCGTGCGTGGGCGGCGTGCGGCCTTCGAGCACCGACGGCGCGGCCACCACGAGGCGCGGCACCTCCGAGAGCTTGACCGCCACGGCCATGGGGTCGGTCACCTCGCCCACCTGGATCGCGCAGTCGACGCCTTCGGCGATGAAATCGGGCCGCCGGTCGTGCAGCAGCCATTCGACCGACACGCGCGGGTAGGCGCGCAGGTAGCCGGCCAGCGGACCGACCAGCAGCGCCTGGCCCAGCGCATGCGGCGCCACCACGCGCAGCGTGCCCTCGGGCTCGTCGCCCACGCCGCGCAGGTCGGCCTCGAAGGCGTGCCAGTCGGCAATCAGCTCCTTGGCGCGCTCGTAGCAGCGCTCGCCGTCCTCGGTGAGCTTCATGGCGTGCGTGGAGCGGCGCAGCAGCCGCACGCCCAGCGAGCGCTCCAGCGCCTGCAAGCGGCGGCTCACGGTGGGCTGGGTCGCGCCCATCTGCAGCGCGGCCGCCGACAGGCTTCCGGCCTCGACGATGTGGACAAAGGTCTGCATCAGTTCGATGCGATCGACGGCGGGTGAAACGGGCATGGCTTTGCTTTATGCATTCAGCGTATAGACATTGTGCGGCCGCCGAGACTACCAAGCCAAGCTCTCAAAGGGCACATTTCATCCTTTGCTTCGATATTCAAGGGTTAACGCCATGTCTTCCATTCAAAGTGCGCATGCATCGGTCGCAGCGCAGGGCCCCGATCTGCCGGCCTCGCTGGTGCTGCTGCTGGCCACCGGCGCGGGGCTGTCGGTGGCGTCGCTCTACTACGTGCAGCCGATGCTCGGCGTGCTGGGCGCCGACATCGGCGCGTCCACCCGCGCCGTGGGCTTCATTCCCACGCTCACGCTGCTGGGCTATGCGCTGGGCATCCTGCTGCTAGCGCCGCTGGGCGACCGCTTCGACCGGCGCCGCATCGTGCTGATCAAGGCGGCGGCGTTGTGCGCCGCGCTGCTGGTGGCCGGCGCCGCGCCGTCGATCGGCGTGCTGCTCGCGGCCAGCCTGGCGATCGGGCTGGCGGCCACCATGGCGCAGGACATCGTGCCCGCCGCCGCCACGCTGGCGCCCGACGCCACGCGCGGCAAGACGGTCGGCACGGTGATGACGGGGCTGCTGCTGGGCATCCTGCTGTCGCGCGTGGTGAGCGGCTTCGTGGCCGAGCACTTCGGCTGGCGCGCGATGTTCATCGCGGCGGCGGCCAGCATCGCACTCATCGGCGCCGCCGCTTGGCGCGGGCTGCCGCGCTTCCGGCCGACCACGCACCTGGCCTACGCCGCGCTGCTCGGTTCGCTGGGCACCCTGTGGTCGCGCCACGGCACGCTGCGCCGCGCGGCGCTGGCCCAGGGGCTGCTGGCGGTGGGGTTCAGCGCGTTCTGGTCGACGCTCGCGGTGATGCTGCACGGCGCGCCCTTCCACCTGGGCAGCGCGGCGGCCGGCGCCTTTGGCTTGGCCGGCGCAGCGGGCGCGCTGGCAGCACCGCTGGCCGGGAGGCTCGCCGACCGGCGCGGACCGGAGCTGGTGACGCGCCTGGGCGCCGGACTTGCAGTGGTGTCATTCGCAGCCATGGGACTGGCGTCGCTGATGGCACCGCATGCACAGCTCTGGCTGCTGGCGCTGGCCGCAATCGGCTTCGATCTGGGCATGCAGGCGACGCTGATCGCGCACCAAACCATCGTCTACGGCATTGAGCCCGGTGCGCGCAGCCGACTGAATGCGGTGCTGTTCACCAGCATGTTCATCGGCATGGCGGCGGGGTCAGCGCTGGGTGCGCTGGCGCTTTCCGAATGGGGCTGGGCTGGCGTGACTGCGCTGGCGACCGCTACGGCTGCCGCCGCGCTGGCGGTTCGCCTCTGGCCGCGCAAGGCGGCGTAGTCTCAAGAATCGAAGGCAATTCACCCCTCGCCAGTCCGGTGCATCCGGGCTGGCGCAGAGGCAGAAAGGCGTCAGGCGCCGGCCAACACGTCCGCGCGCGCCTGGGCGGCGGCGAAGTCGAGGTCGCCCGAGTAGATGGCGCGGCCGCAGATCACGCCCTCGACGCCCTCGGATTCGACCGCGCAGAGCTGGTCGATGTCGGCCATGTTCGACAGGCCGCCCGAAGCGATCACCGGAATGGTCAGCGCCTGCGCGAGCTTGACGGTGGCGTCGATGTTGATGCCCGAGAGCATGCCGTCGCGGCCGATGTCGGTGTAGATGATCGATTCGACGCCGTAGTCCTCGAACTTCTTGCCCAGGTCGGCCACCTCATGGCCTGTGAGCTTGCTCCAGCCGTCGGTGGCGACCTTGCCGTCCTTGGCATCGAGCCCCACGATGATGTGGCCGCCAAAGGCCACGCAGGCGTCCTTCAGAAAGCCGGGGTTCTTGACCGCGGCGGTGCCGATGATCACGTAGCGCAGGCCGTCGTCGATGTAGCGCTCGATGGTGTCCAGGTCGCGGATGCCGCCGCCGAGCTGCACGGGGATGTCGTCGCCGACTTCCTTCAGGATCGCCTTGATGGCCGCGTGGTTCTGCGGCTTGCCGGCAAAGGCGCCATTCAGGTCGACCAGATGCAGCCGGCGCGCGCCGGCCTCGACCCACTTGCGGGCCATGGCGGCGGGGTCTTCGCTGAAGACCGTGGATTGGTCCATGTCGCCCTGCTTGAGGCGAACACAGTGGCCGTCTTTGAGATCAATGGCGGGAATGAGGAGCATGGAAGTGGCGCGAGTGTGCGAAAGCCGGGCTGTGGAGGGTTCGGCCCGGTCGGGAAAAAAGGTTCAGGGATTCCAGTGGAGGAAGTTGCGATACAGCTGCAGCCCATGGTCCGCACTCTTCTCCGGGTGGAACTGGGTGGCAAAAATGTTATCGCGTGCGATGGCTGCGGTAAAGCATGCCCCGTAGTCCGCCTCGCCCACGCTGTGCCGGGCATCGGCCGGGCGCGCGTAGAAGCTGTGCACGAAATAGAAGTAGCTCTGGTCGGGAATGCCCGCCCACACCGCGTGCGGCTGGGCCTGGTGCACCTGGTTCCAGCCCATCTGCGGCACCTTGAAGCGGCTGCCGTCGGGCTGCAGGCGACCGGCCAGGTCGAACTTGATGACCTCGCCGGGAATGAGCCCCAGGCCGTCGGTCGGGCCTTCGTCGCTGCGCGACAGCAGCATCTGCATGCCCACGCACACGCCGAAGAGCGGCTTGTTGGCGGCGGCTTCGAGCACCGACTCCTGCAGGCCCGAATCGCGCAGCTCGCGCATGCAGTCGGGCATGGCGCCCTGCCCCGGCAGCACCACGCGGGTGGCCTTGCGGACCACGTCGGGGTCGGAAGTGACGAACACCTCCACGCCCACCTGGTCGGCCGCATGGCGCACGGCCTGCGACACGGAGTGCAGGTTGCCCATGCCGTAGTCGACAACGGCGACGGAATTGGCTGCTACAGATTTCATAGCTGTTCGCGAACGGAGGTCAGAGCGAGCCTTTGGTCGAGGGAATGACGCCGACGGAGCGCGGATCGAGCTCCAGCGCGCCGCGCATGGCACGGGCAAAGGCCTTGAACACGGTCTCGCACTGGTGGTGCGCGTTCACGCCCTTCAGGTTGTCGATGTGCAGCGTGACGAAGGCGTGGTTCACGAAGCCCTGAAAGAACTCGTAGGTGAGCTGGCTGTCGAAGGTGCCGATCATCCCGCTGGTGAAGGGCACGTGCATCACGAGGCCCGGGCGGCCCGAGAAGTCGATGACGACACGGCTCAGCGCTTCGTCCAGCGGCACGTAGGCATGGCCGTAGCGGCGAATGCCCTTCTTGTCGCCGATGGCCTGGGCCACGGCCTGGCCGAGCGTGATGCCCACGTCTTCCACCGTGTGGTGGCCGTCGATGTGCAGGTCGCCCTCGCAGTCGATGTCCAGGTCGATCAGCCCGTGGCGGGCGATCTGGTCGAGCATGTGGTCGAAAAAGCCGATGCCCGTGGAGAGCTTGGCCTTGCCGGTGCCGTCGAGGTTGACGCTGACCGTGATCTTCGTCTCGGCGGTGTTGCGGGAGACCGTCGCGATGCGATCGGTGCTGCCCGGGGTCGTGGGGGTGGTCATAGTGAGGCTTCGAGCGCCGCCAGCATCTGCGCGTTCTCGTCGGCCGTTCCGACGGTGAGGCGCAGGCAGTTGGCGAGCAGTTCATGCATTTTAGAAACGTTCTTCACCAGCACCCCGCGGGCCTTCATGCCCTCGAAGGTACGGGTGGCATCGGGCACGCGCAGCAGGATCATGTTGGCGTCGCTGGGCCAGGTCTTCACGCCCGGCAACCGGGCGAGCGCGGCCATCAGCTGGTCACGCGCTTCGCGGATCTGGCGCGCCTGGGCCTCGAACACCGCGGCGTGCTCCAGCGCGAACAGCGCGGCTTCGCAGTTGAGCACGCTGATGTTGTAGGGCGGGCGCACCTTGTCGATCTCGGCGACCAGCGCGGCGGGGCCCATGAGGTAGCCCAGGCGGATGCCGGCCAGGCCGAACTTGCTCAGGGTGCGCATCAGCAGCACGTGGCGATGCTGAGCCAGCCGGTCGATGTAGCTGCGGGCGGCAAAGGGCTGGTAGGCCTCGTCGATCACCACCAGGCCGCCCTGCGCGCCCTGGGCCAGCACGATCTTCTCGATGACGGCGTCGTCCCAGAGGTTGGCGGTCGGGTTGTTCGGGTAGGCGAGGTAGACGATGGCCGGCTTCTCGCGCGCGATGGCGGCCAGCATGGTGGCCTCGTCGAGTTCGAAATCGGCCGTGAGCGGCACGCCGACGAAGCGCAGGCCCTGCAACTGGGCGCTCATGGCGTACATGACGAAGCCGGGCACGGGCGCGAGCACGGCGGCGCCGGGCTGGTCGCAGGCGATGCCGAGCAGCGAGATGAGTTCGTCCGAGCCGTTGCCCAGCATCAGCCCGAAGCCTTCGGGCAGGCCCGCGTGGGCGGCCAGCGCGCGCTGCAGGTCGGCGCCGCGGTCGCCGGGGTAGCGGTTGAGCGCCAGCGCGCCCAGCCGCGCGCCCAGTTCGGTCTGCAGCGCGGGCGGCAGGCCGTAGGGGTTCTCCATCGCGTCGAGCTTGAGGAAGCCGCGCGCGTCCTGCACCGCATAGGCGTGCATGGCGCGCACGTCGGCGCGGATGCGGTCGAGCGGCAGGCGGGTGTCCGAAGCGGAGGTGGAAGCGGAAGAGTCGGAAACGGTCATCGGGTGCAGCGGTAGCTGTTGCGGAGGGCGCCGGCCATGACCAGTTGCACGGGCATGTCGGCTTCATAGCTGTCGGCGTGGCGGCTCAGCTCGGTCTGGTAGAGCGAGCGGGCCATCGCGGGTTCGAGGCGGCGGCCCTCGACGCAGAACGGCGGCAGCTGGCCGTTGCGCTGCGACGATTCGACGCCTTCGCGCAGGCCTTCGAGCACGCCGACGAGGTAGTAGCTGGCGTAGGCCTTGCCGTCTTTTTCACCGGCTTCGAGCGTGCGCAGTTCGCGGATGCTCATGGCCTGCGCACCCGCGCCGGCCGCCAGTGCGAGCAGCAGCGCCGACAGGCGCGGCAACAGCAGGACGGCGGCGCGTTGCATGGCCTCGCTGCTTACTTGCGGTAGCGCGGCGCCGGGGCGTACGCGCCGTCGGCCGGGAAGGCGCTGGGCTGTGACGGCGAGGCATCGCGGCGCGTGCGGCGCGGCACATTCGGCTCTTCGAGCTCGAACAGCGCGGCGCCGATCACGCCGATGTTGCGCACGTCGCCAGCCTCGGTGTTCGCGGCGTAGGCGCGGCCCGGCGTGGCGAAGCGGAAGGCGGCTACTTCGCTCTGGCTCTTGCGGAAGCCCTCGATGTTCAGGGTCTGCTGCGGGCGCAGCACGTAGCCGCCGTTGCGCAGGCTGCCGGGCTTGCCGTTGAGCACGTCCAGGCCGTCGACCGTGGCGATCACCTCGTAGCTGCGGTCGCTGAGGTTGCGAAAGCGCAGCGTGTAGCGCGCACCTTCGACGCCGGCGAGGCGGAACATGTCATTGCCGCTGCGGCGTGCTCGCTGCAGCGGCAGCGGGCGGTCGTTCTCGTCGAGCACCGACCATTCGATGTCGCCCTGGGCCAGCTGCAGGTTGAGACGGCGCTCGGGGTTGCTGCCCGCATCGCGGCGCACACTGGCGGCGTCGTTGTAGCCGAGCGAGGCCACGTCGTCGGGCTGGTCGGACAGGCGCTTGGCAGCGACCGTGCGGGTCTTGGACTCGATGCCTTCGCCCCATTGCGTGCCGAGCTGCGCCGGTGCGGGTGCGGCCTTTGCCGCACTGGGCGTGGCGGTCATCGCAGCCGTTTCGGCGCGGTTCTGCGGCATCTGGGTGCAGGCGGCCAGCAAGGCGGCACCTGCGACGAGGCCGGTGGCGAACCGGAAAAATCGCGAACGATAGAGGCGTTGAATCATCTGGCGTGCTCCTCCCTGAAGCGGGGTTGTCTGAGCCTCAGATCTTACGCAGGCGCATGCGCGCGGCTTCGGCGTGCGCCTGCAGGCCCTCGCCCTCGGCCAGCGTGACGGCGATCGGGCCCAGCACCTGGGCGCCCGCTTCGCTCACCTCGATGAGGCTGGAGCGCTTCTGGAAGTCATACACGCCCAGCGGGCTCGAGAAGCGCGCGGTGCCGCTGGTCGGCAGCACGTGGTTCGGGCCGGCGCAGTAGTCGCCAAGGCTCTCGCTGGTAAAGGCGCCCAGGAAGATCGCACCGGCGTGGCGCAGCAACGGCTCCCAGCGGCCCGGTTCGCTGCTGCTCACTTCCAGGTGTTCGGGGGCGATGCGGTTGCTGATCTCGCAGGCCTCTTCCATGCTCTTCGTGTGGATCAGCGCGCCGCGGCCGTTGAGCGAGGCGGCGATGATCTCGGCGCGCGGCATGGTCGGCAGCAGGCGGTCGATCTCGGCCTGCACACGGTCGATGTAGGCGGCGTCGGGGCACAGCAGGATGCTCTGGGCCAGCTCGTCGTGCTCGGCCTGGCTGAACAGGTCCATGGCCACCCAGTCGGGCGGCGTGGAGCCGTCGGCCAGCACCAGGATTTCGCTCGGGCCCGCGATCATGTCGATGCCTACGGTGCCGAACACGCGGCGCTTGGCGGCCGCCACGTAGGCGTTGCCGGGGCCGGTGATCTTGTCGACAGCAGGCACGGTGGCGGTGCCGTAGGCCAGCGCGGCCACGGCCTGCGCACCGCCGATGGTGAAAGCGCGGGTGACGCCTGCCACGTAGGCGGCGGCCAGCACGAGCTGGTTCTTCTCGCCGTTCGGCGTGGGCACGACCATGATGATCTCGCCCACACCCGCGACGTGCGCGGGAATGGCGTTCATCAGCACGCTCGACGGGTACGCGGCCTTGCCGCCCGGCACGTAGATGCCCACACGGTCGAGCGGCGTGACCTTCTGGCCGAGCAGGGTGCCGTCGGCGTCGCGGTAGCTCCAGCTTTCGCCCGACGCCTTCTTCTGTGCCTCGTGGTAGCTGCGCACGCGGCGCGCGGCGGCTTCGAGCGCGTCGCGCTGCACGGCGGGCAGCGCTTCGAAGGCGGCCTTCAGCTCGGCCTGCGTCAGCTCCAGCGCGGGCAGCGTCTTCGCGTCGAGCTTGTCGAAGCGGTTCGTGTACTCGAGCACCGCGTCGTCGCCGCGCTTGCGCACATCGGCGAGGATGTCGGCCACCACCTTCTCGATGGCCGCGTCGTCGTCCGCGGACCAATGCAGCCGCGCCTTGAATTCAGCGTCGAAGCTGGCTGAGTTCGTGGACAGTCGGGCGGGGGCTGCTTGCAGAGTCATGTGCGTGAGGTTCAGGCGGAGGGAATGGCTGACGCGAAGGCGTCGATGATGCGGCGGATGGGTTCGCGCTTGAGCTTGAGCGCGGCCTGGTTGACGACCAGCCGGGCGCTGATGTCCATGATGCGCTCCACCTCGACGAGGTGGTTGGCCTTGAGCGTGTTGCCGGTCGAGACCAGGTCGACGATGGCGTCGGCCAGGCCCGTGAGCGGCGCCAGCTCCATGCTGCCGTAGAGCTTGATCAGGTCGACGTGCACGCCCTTGCTGGCGAAGAAGTCGCGCGACAGGCCCACGTACTTGGTCGCCACGCGCAGGCGCGAGCCCTGCTTCACGGCCGAGGCGTAGTCGTAGTCGGCGCGCACGGCCACGCTGAGGCGGCAGGCCGCAATGCGCAGGTCCAGCGGCTGGTACATGCCCTGGTTGCCGTTTTCGAGCAGCACGTCGAGGCCGGTCACGCCCAGGTCGGCGCCGCCGTACTGCACGTAAGTCGGCACGTCGGAGGCGCGCACCAGCACCACGCGCACGTCGGGGCGGGTGGTTTCAAGGATGAGCTTGCGCGACTTCTCGGGGTCTTCGGTGACCTCGATGCCGGCAGCGGCCAGCAGGGGCATCGTCTCTTCGAAGATGCGGCCTTTGGAAAGAGCCAAAGTGATCATGCGGCGGCTCCCGTCAAGCGTTCAATGTCGGCACCAAGGCCGCGCAGTTTCGATTCCATGCGGTCATAGCCCCGATCGAGGTGATAGATGCGGTCGACCAGCGTCTCGCCGTCGGCCACGAGGCCGGCGATGACAAGGCTGGCGGAGGCGCGCAGATCGGTGGCCATCACGGTGGCGCCCGAGAGCTGTTGCACGCCCTCGACCATCGCGACCTTGCCTTCGACGTGGATGCGCGCGCCCAGCCGCACCATCTCGTTCACGTGCATGAAGCGGTTCTCGAAGATGGTCTCGGTGACCATCGAGGCGCCGCGCGCGATCACGTTCAGGGCCATGAACTGGGCCTGCATGTCGGTCGGGAAGCCGGGGTATTCGGTGGTGCTGAAGCTCTGCGCCTTCAGGTGGTCGTAGGCCGGGCCCTGCGAGCCGATGCGGATGCCATCGGGTTCGGTCACGACGGTGCAGCCGGCGTCGCGCAGCTTGTCGATCACGGCGTCGAGGTGGTCGCCGCGCGCGTGGCGCAGGAAGGCCTCGCCGCCCGTGGCCGCCACGGCGCACAGGAAGGTGCCGGCCTCGATGCGGTCGGCCACCACGGCGTGCTCGCAGCCGTGCAGCTTCTCGACGCCCTGGATGCGGATGTGGCTGGTGCCGTGGCCTTCGATCTTCGCGCCCATGCGGATCAGCATTTCGGCCAGGTCGATGATCTCGGGCTCTTGCGCGGCGTTCTCGAGCAGCGTCTCGCCCTCGGCCAGCGCCGCGGCCATGAGGAAGTTCTCGGTGCCGGTGACGGTGACCATGTCGGTCAGGATGCGTGCGCCCTTCAGCCGCGTGCGGCCCTCGGGCAGGCGCGCGACCATGTAGCCGTGCTCGACCAGGATCTCGGCGCCCATCGCCTGCAGGCCCTTGATGTGCTGGTCGACCGGCCGCGAGCCGATGGCGCAGCCACCCGGCAGCGACACCTTGGCGTGGCCGAAGCGCGCCAGCAGCGGGCCCAGCGCCAGCACCGAGGCGCGCATGGTCTTCACGAGTTCGTAGGGAGCCTCGGGATTGCCGAGTGCGCCGGCGTTCAGGCGCACGGTGCCGTTGTCGTCGGCCTCGGCCGTCACGCCCATGTTGCGCACCAGCTTGAGCATGGTCGACACGTCCTGCAGGCGCGGCACGTTGTGCAGCACCACGGGCTGGTCGGTCAGCAGCGCCGCGCACAGCTCGGGCAGCGCGGCGTTCTTGGCGCCGGAAATGAGCACTTCGCCGCGAAGCTCACGCCCGCCGCGAATCAGAAGTTTGTCCATCAAGGATCCAGCGAAATCAGGAGGCCCGCAGGGGCCGGAAAGTCATTTGTCCACTGCCGCCCATTCGGCCGGCGTGTAGGTCTTCATCGAGAGCGCATGCACCTCGTCGGTGTGCATTTTCGCACCGAGGGTGGCGTAGACCCGCTGGTGGCGCTGGATGGCGCGCTTGCCCTCGAACTCGGCCGAGACGATGGTCGCGTACCAATGTCGGCCGTCGCCCTCGAGCGTGATGTGCTCGCACGGCAGATGGGCAGCGATGATGGTCTGGAGTTCGTCAGCGGTCATGGGGTCTTGGAAGTCGCGGTCAGCCGCGGATTTTGTAGCCGATGCGCAGGAGGTGAACGGCAATCGCGCTCACCACCAGCCAGGCGGAACCGACGATGCCAAAGCTCAGCCAGGGCGAGGCATCGCTCACCCCGAAGAAGCCGTAGCGGAAGCCGTCGATCATGTAGAAGAAGGGGTTCAAATGGCTCACGCTCTGCCAGAACGGGGGCAGCGAACCGATCGAATAGAACACGCCCGACAGGAAGGTCATGGGCATGATCAGGAAGTTCTGGAACACTGCCATCTGGTCGAACTTTTCGGCCCAGAGCCCGGCGATCAGGCCCAGCGTGCCCAGCATGGCCGCGCCCAGCAACGCGAAGACCACGATCCAGACCGGCGCCACGAAACTCGGCACGGCGAAGAAGATGGTCACGGCGAACACGCCCACGCCCACCACCAGCCCGCGGATCACCGACGAGCCCACGTAGGCCAAGAACCAGCCCCAGTGCGACAGCGGCGTGAGCAGCACGAACACGAGGTTGCCCATGATCTTGCTCTGGATGATCGAGGACGAGCTGTTCGCGAACGCGTTCTGCAACACGCTCATCATCACGAGGCCGGGGATCAGGAAGGCGGTGTAGCCCACGGTGCCGTAGACCGTCACGCGGCCTTCGAGCACATGGCCGAACACCATGAGGTACAGCAGCGCGGTGAGCACCGGCGCACCGACAGTCTGGAAGCCGACCTTCCAGAAGCGCAGCGTTTCCTTGTACAGAAGCGCGCGCCACCCAGTGACGGCCATCATGAGACCCCCTTGCACGGCACTGCGTGTCCGTGCTTCCCCCCGAGGGGGAGCTTCGCTTGCTTGGGGCGGCCCGGCGCGGCGCTCATCGCGACACCTCCAGCGGCGTCTGCTCGCCCGCCATCAGGTCGATGAACACGTCTTCCAGGTCGGCCTTGCGCATTTCCACGTCTTCCACCGCGACGCCGGCTTCGCGGATCGCGGCCAGCAGTTGTTCGACTTCATGCGCGTTCTGCGCCGGCAGCTGCACGATCCGCCCGGTGATGCGCGCGTGCTGGGCGATGGCCCAGGGCAGCATCGCGTCGGTCTTGAAGCGCAGCACGTTGCTCGCGGCCGACTTCAGCAGCTCGCTCGTGCGGTCCAGCGCGATCACCTTGCCGAGCTTGAGCATCGCGATGCGGCTGCACAGCGCCTCGGCCTCTTCGAGGTAATGGGTGGTGAGCAGCACGGTGCTGCCCTGCTTGTTGAGCCGGGCCACGAACTGCCAGAGCGTCTGGCGCAGCTCGACGTCGACGCCGGCCGTGGGCTCGTCGAGCACGATGACGGGCGGCTTGTGCACCAGCGCCTGCGCCACCAGCACGCGGCGCTTCATGCCGCCCGAGAGCTGGCGCATGTTGGCGGTGGCCTTGTCGGCCAGGCCCAGGCTCTGCAGCAGCTCGTCGATCCAGGCTTCGTTGTTCTTGATGCCGAAGTAGCCCGACTGGATGCGCAGCGACTCGCGCACGTTGAAGAAGGGGTCGAACACCAGCTCCTGCGGCACGATGCCGAGCTGGCGCCGGGCTTCGGCGTAGTCGCGCTGCACGTCGAAGCCGTGCACGCTGATCGCGCCCGCCGTGGGCCGCGACAGGCCCGCGAGCATGCTGATGAGGGTGGTCTTGCCCGCGCCGTTGGGGCCGAGCAGGCCGAAGAACTCGCCCGGCTCGATCTGGAAGGAAACCTCGTCGACCGCACGCAGCCCTTGCTTGCCTTGGGCGCGTTGCTGACGGGAGGGAGGGTAGGTCTTGGAGACCGACTGGAATGAGATCGCGGGCATGGGAGCCCGCGATTTTACGGGGCCGTTACTTTTTCAGGGCGCGGCCGGCAAAAGGCCTGCAATGCCGTACAGGGCGGCCAGTTCGCGCAGGCGGGGAGAAAGGCCCTTGACGGAAAAGCTGCGGCCCAGCGCGCTCGATTCGCGCCGGCACTCGAGCAGCACCGCCAGTGCGGAGGAATCGAACTGCGCCAATGGCGTGGCATCGACCACGGTGGAGGTCGAGTCGGTCTGGCCCTTGAGCCCCTGCTGCAGCATGCGCATGCAGGCCGGAGCCTCGTCGTGGGTGAGCCGGGAGGGAAGGACCAGCATGGCGTGCGCCTGTCAGCCCTTGCCGTTGCCCTTGTTGCGCGCGGCCAGCGCGGCAATCAGGCCATCGATGCCGTTCTTGTTGATTTCCTGCGCGAACTGGGTGCGGTAGGTATCGACCAGCCAGACGCCCAGCACATTCAGGTTGTAGACCTTCCAGCCGGCGCCCTGCCCCGGCGTCTTTTCGAGCCGGTAGTCGAGCTGCACCGGATCGCCGCGGCCCTTGACCTCGGTGCGCACGAGCACGTCGGTGTCGGTGGGCGCGCCGCGGAATGGGCGGATGGTGACGGTCTGGTCGCTCACCTGGTCGAGCGCGCCGGCGTAGGTGCGCACCAGCAGGGTCTTGAATTCGTCCTGCAGGCGCTTTTGCTGCTCGGGCGTGGCCTGGCGCCAGGCCGGGCCGACGGCCGAGGCGGTCATGCGCTGGAAGTTGACGTTGGGCATGATCTTGCTGTCGACCAGCAGCATGATCTTGTTGATGTCACCGGCCTTGATCGACGAATCGGCCTTGATGGTCTCGAGCACGTCGGTCGACAGGCGCTTGACGAGCGCGTCGGGAGCCTCGTCTGCCGCGAATGCTGGCTGGTGCACGAAGGCGGCGGCGGCGCCGAACAGCAGCACGCCGGCCAATGCCAGGCGGCCCATGTCGCGTCGTTGCAGCAAGATCTTGTTGTTCATGGTGAGTCCCTCAGGTTAATTGTCTTCCCTGCACGGTGCAGCCAATGGCCCCGTGCTGAGACAGGAACGGTTTCGACAGGCCTCAGGCCGACCGGGTTCCTGAAGCGGAGGTGAAGCCTTGCAACCGGATGCAAGCAGGCTTCCCCCTCCGCCGCGCCGCCATCACTTGCCGGCGTTGTCGTCGTCCGGCGGATTGCCGTCGTAGACCTGGTTGCGGCGGCGCTGCAGGAACGCATCGCGCGTGAACGAATACTTGTCGAGCGCGGCTTCGCCGAGCAGGCGGGTCGCGCCCAGGTAACGCGAACGGGTGTCCACGACACGCAGGCCCGACAGCGAATTGCGCCAGGCGATGTCGTGGATGTGGCCCTGCGCGTCACCGTACATGTCGACCGGCCGGGCGATCGTGTCGCGCAGCGTGGAAGGGCCGAGCAGCGGCAGCACCACGTACGGACCGGCGCCCACGCCCCAGTAGCCCAGCGTCTGGCCGAAGTCTTCCTCGTGGCGCGGCAGGCGCGCCTCGGAGGCGACGTCGAGCAGGCCGCCCAGGCCGAAGAAGGTGTTGACGTTCAAGCGCATGAACGTCTCGGCGCTGTTCTGCAGCTTGAGCTGGGCCACGTTGTTGGCCAGGCTCCAGACGTCGCCGAGGTTGCTGAAGAAGTTGGTCACGCCCTGGCGCACCAGCGAAGGCACCACGTTCTGATACGCAGTGGCCACGGGCTCCAGCACGGCTTCGTCGACGGTGTCGTTGAAGCGCGTCATGCCGCGGTTGTACGGCTCGAAGGGGTCGGTCGGGCTCGCGCCGGATCCGGTGGCGCATCCGGCCACGAATGCGAAGCCCAGGGTTGCAGCGGCCCAACGGGCGGAATTAGCTACACTTTTGATAGCAGTCGACGAAAAAAGTCGTGTGGTCATTTCTTATTGGCTGTTCCCGGCCCCGTACTCCCGTCGGCGGCCTTGCTGTACAGGAACTGGCTGATCAGGTTCTCCAGCACCACGGCCGATTGGGTCGCAGTGATGGTGTCGCCGGCTTGCAGGTTCTTTTCCTCGGCGCCCGCCTCGATGCCGATGTACTGCTCGCCGAGCAGGCCACTGGTCAGGATCTTGAGCGAGCTGTCCTTGGGAAAACTGTAACGGTTTTGCAGCGCCAGCGTCACATCGGCCTGAAAGGCCTTGTCGTTGAACGCGATGGATTCCACACGACCGACCACAACGCCAGCGCTCTTGACCGCCGTCTGGGGCTTGAGCCCGCCGATGTTGTCGAAGCGCGCGGTGACCGTGTAGGTCTTCTGGAAGTTCAGGCTCAGCAGATTGGCCGACTGCAGTGCCAGGAACAGCAAGGCGGCGCCGCCGATCAGCACGAACAGGCCGACCCAGATGTCGTTGGTGGAACGTTGCATGGTTTGCACTCTCTGTCTAGAACGATGGGGCCGGGGCCCCTTTAGATACTGAACATCATGGCGGTGAGCAAGAAATCGAGCCCCAAGACCGCCAGCGACGCCATGACCACGGTCCGCGTGGTCGCGCGCGACACGCCTTCGGGCGTCGGTTGGGCCTCGAAGCCCTGCAGCAGCGCGATGAAGGTCACGGTGAAACCGAACACGATGCTCTTGATGACGCCGTTGCCAACGTCACGCCAGACATCGACACCGCCTTGCATCTGGCCCCAGAACGCGCCCGGGTCGACGCCCAGCATGATCACGCCCACGACGTAGCCGCCCATGATGCCGACCGCGCTGAACACGGCCGCCAGCAGCGGCATGGTGATGACGCCGGCCCAGAAGCGCGGCGCCAGGATGCGCTGCACCGGGTCGACCGCCATCATCTCCATGGCGCTCAACTGCTCGTTGGCCTTCATGAGGCCGATCTCGGCCGTCAGCGACGTGCCGGCCCGGCCGGTGAACAGCAGGGCCGCCACCACGGGACCGAGTTCGCGCACGAGACTCAGCGCGACCAGCAGGCCGAGCGCTTCGGACGAGCCGTAGCGCTGCAGCGCGTAGTACATCTGCAGCC
The DNA here is from genome assembly GCF_033802765.1 of Variovorax sp. EBFNA2. Taxonomy (NCBI): domain Bacteria; kingdom Pseudomonadati; phylum Pseudomonadota; class Betaproteobacteria; order Burkholderiales; family Comamonadaceae; genus Variovorax; species Variovorax sp. EBFNA2. The sequence continues at coordinate 1,212,463 of NZ_CP138496.1, read as the reverse complement.
CGAGCACGAAGCCCACGAACAGCCCCGACACGCCGATGATCGCGAGCGAGTAGTTGCCGAGGAAATGGATCTGGTCACGCACCAACCCGAAGCGACGCATGATCTGCGCGCCCGGGCCGAGCAGCCGCAGGAAGAGCTTGGCGCCGTGACCCATGCCAGCCAATTGGCTGCGCACGGCAAAGCCGACGTCGGCGGGCTTCCACCAACTCATGAGCGCCCCCCTTCCCTGTTCCCGAAATCGTCTTCGATGCTGACGCCCGGGTAGTGGAAGCGCACCGGCCCGTCGGGCAGTGCGTTGACGAACTGGTGCACCAGCGGATCGGCGCTTTCACGCACCTCTTCAGGCCGCCCCTGCGCGGCGATGCCGCCGTTGGCCAGGACGATCACGTGGTCGGCGATGCGGAAGGTTTCTTCGAGGTCGTGCGACACGATGATGCTGGTGAGGCCGAGCGCATCGTTGAGCTGGCGGATCAACCGCGCGGCCGTACCAAGCGAGATCGGATCGAGGCCCGCAAAGGGCTCGTCGTACATGACGAGGTCGGGGTCGAGTGCGATCGCACGGGCCAGCGCCACGCGCCGCGCCATGCCGCCTGAGATCTCGCTGGGCATCAGGTCGCGCGCACCGCGCAGGCCGACGGCATCGAGCTTCATGAGCACGATGTCGCGCACCAGTGCTTCCGACAGCTGCGTGTGCTCGCGCAGCGGGAAGGCCACGTTGTCGAACACGCTGATGTCGGTGAACAGCGCGCCGAACTGGAACAGCATGCCCATGCGGCGCCGCGCCGCATACAGCGTGGCGGCATTGAAGCGGCCGACGTCTTTGCCATCGAACAGCACTTCGCCGCGCTGTGCGCGTTGCTGGCCGCCGATCAGGCGCAGCACGGTGGTCTTGCCGCCACCCGACGCCCCCATCAGTGCCGTCACCTTGCCTCGCGGCACGGAAAACGACACGCCGTCGAGGATCGCGCGCGCGCCGTAGCCGAACGAGACATCGCGGAATTCGACGAAGGAGGAAGACGGTGGTGTGGCTGGGTCCATCACAATAAAAAAGCCGGGCGCCCTGAGAGGCATCCCGGCATGCGGTTTCCGCGGATGATAACGGGGCCGCGAACGGCACCGCTTCACTGAAACAAAAATCAGCGCGGTAAGTCGCTGAATCCCATCAAAAATTCGTCGACCGAGCGCGCAGCCTGCCGGCCTTCGCGAATTGCCCACACCACCAGTGACTGTCCGCGACGAATGTCACCTGCAGCAAATACCTTGGGCACATTTGTAGCGTAGCCGCCAATGAAGTCGACCGTGGCGCGCGCGTTGCCACGGGCGTCCTTCTCGACACCGAAGGCGTCGAGCACGGTGGCCACGGGGCTGATGAAGCCCATGGCGAGCAGCACGAGGTCGGCCTTGAGGATCTGCTCGCTGCCGGGCACTTCCTGCATCTTGCCGTTCTTCCATTCGACGCGCACGGTCTTCAGGCCAGTGACCTTGCCCTTTTCGCCGATGAACTCCTTGGTCGAGATGGCGAACTCGCGCTCGCAACCTTCTTCATGGCTGGAGCTGGTGCGCAGCTTGATCGGCCAGTAGGGCCAGGTCAGCGGACGGTTCTCTTCTTCGGGCGGCTGCGGCATCAGTTCGAACTGCGTGACGCTCACGGCGCCATGGCGGTTGCTGGTGCCCACGCAGTCGGAGCCGGTGTCGCCACCGCCGATCACGATCACATGCTTGCCTTCGGCGCGCAGCTGGCCCTTGACCTTGTCGCCCGCGTTGACGCGGTTCTGCTGCGGCAGGAACTCCATCGCGAAATGGATGCCGTCGAGGTCGCGGCCCGGCACGGGCAGGTCGCGCGATTGCTCGGCGCCACCGGTGAGCACCACGGCGTCGAAGTCTTTCTGCAGCTGCTCGGGCGTGATGGTTTCCTTGGCGAGGTTGGTCACCTTGGAGCCCTTGCCCAGCGGGTCTTTCGCGGCACCGACCATGACGCCGGTGCGGAAGGTCACGCCTTCGGCCTTCATCTGCTCGACGCGGCGATCGATGTGCGACTTCTCCATCTTGAAGTCAGGGATGCCGTAGCGCAGCAGGCCGCCGACACGGTCGTTCTTCTCGAACAACGTGACGTCGTGGCCTGCGCGCGCGAGCTGCTGCGCGGCGGCCATGCCGGCCGGGCCGGAGCCCACCACGGCGACCTTCTTGCCGGTCTTGTGCTTGGCAACGCGCGGTGCAACCCAGCCCTCGTCCCAGGCGCGGTCGATGATCGCGTGTTCCAGCGACTTGATGCCGACCGCGTCGTCGTTCACGTTGAGCACGCAGGCGGCTTCGCAAGGTGCGGGGCAGATGCGGCCGGTGAACTCGGGGAAGTTGTTGGTCGAGTCGAGCACCGCGAAGGCGTTTTGCCAGTCGTCGCGGTACACGAGGTCGTTGAAGTCCGGAATGATGTTGTTGACCGGGCAGCCGCTGTTGCAGAACGGCGTGCCGCAGTCCATGCAGCGTGCGCCCTGCACCTTGGCCTGGTCGGTGTTCAGGCCGACGACGAATTCCTTGTAGTGCTTGACGCGCTCTTCGACGGGCTTGTAGCCCTCTTCGACACGCTCATGCTCCATGAAGCCGGTGATTTTTCCCATCGTGCTGTCCTCTGTTCTTCGTATCTATGGCGCGCTCAGACGGCGGCCGTGGCGGGCGCAGCCAGTGCGTGCGGCTCGAGGCCCACGTGGGCGTTGTTGCCGCTGCTGGCCAGCTCGACCTGGCGGTCGTGCAGTTCGGCCAGGGCGCGCTTGTACTCGTTCGGGAACACCTTGACGAACTTGGTGCGCGACTCGGCCCAGGTGTCGAGCAGCTCGCGCGCGCGCTTGCTGCCGGTCCAGCGGTGGTGCTCTTCGAGCAGCTTCTTCAGCTGCGCTTCGTCGGTCTCGCCGCCGTGCCAGATCTTGCGATGCACGCTGGCGGTCTGCTCGGCCGAGGTCAGCACCTTGTCGAGCGACACCATCGAGAGGTTGCAGCGCGTGGCGAACTGGCCGTCCTCGTCGTAGACGAAGGCGACGCCGCCGCTCATGCCGGCCGCGAAATTGCGGCCCGTCTTGCCGAGCACGGCCACCGTGCCGCCGGTCATGTATTCGCAGCCGTGGTCGCCGGTGCCTTCGATGACCGCCGTGGCGCCCGACAGGCGCACCGCGAAGCGTTCGCCGGCCACGCCACACAGGTAGGCCTCGCCGGTGGTCGCGCCGTACAGCGCGGTGTTGCCGACGATGGTGTTGCGTGCCGCTTCACCGCGGAAGTCCAGGCTGGGGCGCACCACCACGCGGCCGCCAGAGAGGCCCTTGCCGGTGTAGTCGTTGGCGTCGCCGATCAGGTACAGCGTGATGCCGCGTGCCAGGAACGCGCCGAACGACTGGCCGCCCGTGCCTTCGAGCTGGATGCGGATCGAATCGTCGGGCAGGCCCTGCGGATGCACCTTGGTCAGCGCGCCGGAGAGCATCGCGCCCACCGAGCGGTTGACGTTGCGCGCCACCTCGATGAACTGCACCTTCTCGCCCTTGTCGATGGCGGGACGCGACTTCTCGATGAGCTTCACGTCGAGCGCGCGCTCGAGGCCGTGGTCCTGGTTTTCGACATGGAAGCGCGGCACGTCGGCCGGCACGATCGGCAGCGCGAACAGGCGGCTGAAATCGAGGCCCGAGGCCTTCCAGTGCTCGATGCCCTTGCGCATGTCGAGCAGGTCGGCGCGGCCGATCAGGTCGTCGAACTTGCGAATGCCCAGCTGGGCCATGATCTGGCGCACTTCTTCGGCAACGAAGAAGAAGTAGTTGACGACGTGCTCGGGCTTGCCCGAGAACTTCTTGCGCAGCAGCGGGTCTTGCGTGGCCACGCCCACCGGGCAGGTGTTCAGGTGGCACTTGCGCATCATGATGCAGCCCTCGACCACCAGCGGTGCGGTGGCGAAGCCGAACTCGTCAGCGCCCAGCAACGCGCCGATGGCGACGTCGCGGCCGGTCTTCATCTGGCCGTCGGCCTGCACGCGGATGCGGCTGCGCAGGCGGTTGAGCACCAGCGTCTGCTGCGTTTCGGCCAGGCCGATTTCCCACGGGCTGCCCGCGTGCTTGATCGACGACCAGGGCGAGGCGCCCGTGCCGCCGTCATGGCCGGCGATCACGACGTGGTCGCTCTTGCACTTGGCCACGCCTGCAGCGATGGTGCCGACGCCGATTTCGCTCACCAGCTTCACGCTGATGCTGGCGTGCGGCGCGGTGTTCTTCAGGTCGTGGATGAGCTGCGCCAAGTCTTCGATCGAGTAGATGTCGTGGTGCGGCGGCGGCGAGATGAGGCCCACGCCCGGCACGGCATAACGCTGCTTGCCGATGTACTCGGTGACCTTGCCGCCGGGCAGCTGACCGCCCTCGCCCGGCTTGGCACCCTGCGCCATCTTGATCTGGATCTGGTCGGCCGAGTGCAGGTACTCGGCGGTGACGCCGAAGCGGCCCGACGCCACCTGCTTGATGCGCGAACGCAGCGAGTCGCCGTCCTGCAGCGGCAGGTCGACCTCGACGTTGGCCGCGCCGATCACGCTCTTGAGCGTGTCGCCTTGCTTGATCGGGATGCCCTTCAGTTCGTTGCGGTAGCGCGCGGGGTCTTCACCGCCTTCGCCCGTGTTGCTCTTGCCGCCGATGCGGTTCATGGCAATGGCAAGCGTGGCGTGCGCCTCGGTGCTGATCGAGCCCAGCGACATCGCGCCGGTGGCGAAGCGCTTGACGATCTCGGCGGCCGCTTCGACCTCGTCCACCGGAATGGCCTTGGCCGGATCGATCTTGAACTCGAACAGACCGCGCAGCGTGAGGTGGCGGCGGTTCTGGTCGTTGATGAGCTGCGCGTATTCCTTGTACGTGTTCCAGTTGTTGGAACGCGTGCTGTGCTGCAGCTTGGCGATGGCGTCGGGCGTCCACATGTGCTCTTCGCCGCGCGTGCGCCAGGCGTATTCGCCGCCGGCGTCGAGCATGTTGGCGAGCACCGGGTCGTCACCGAAGGCGGCCTTGTGCATGCGGATGGCTTCTTCGGCGATCTCGAAGACGCCGATGCCCTCCACGCGGCTGGCGGTGCCGGTGAAGTACTTGTTGACGGTCTCGGTGTTCAAGCCGATGGCTTCGAACAGCTGGGCGCCGCAGTAGCTCATGTAGGTGCTGACACCCATCTTCGACATGATCTTCGACAGGCCCTTGCCGATGGCCTTGACGTAGTTGTAGACCGCCTTCTCGGCGCTCAGGTCGCCCGGCAGGTCGGCGTGCATGGCCGCCAGAGTTTCCATCGCGAGGTAGGGGTGCACGGCTTCGGCGCCGTAGCCGGCGAGCACGCCGAAGTGATGCACTTCGCGCGCCGAGCCGGTCTCGACGACGAGGCCAGCCGTGGTACGCAGGCCTTCGCGAACGAGGTACTGGTGCACGGCCGAGAGGGCCAGCACGGCGGGGATCGCCACCTGCGTCGGGCTCACGCCACGGTCGCTCACGATGAGGATGTTGTGGCCGCCCTTGATGGCGTCGACCGCTTCGGCGCACAGCGAGGCCAGCTTGGCTTCGACGCCCTCATCGCCCCAGCCCAGCGGGTAGGTGATGTCCAGCACGTAGCTCTTGAACTTGCCCTGCGTGTAGGTGCCGATGTCGCGCAGCTTCGCCATGTCGGCGAAGTCGAGGATGGGCTGGCTCACTTCGAGCCGCATCGGCGGGTTGACCTGGTTGATGTCGAGCAGGTTCGGCTTGGGGCCGATGAAGGACACCAGCGACATCACGATCGCTTCGCGGATCGGGTCGATCGGCGGGTTCGTGACCTGCGCGAACAGCTGCTTGAAGTAGTTGTACAGCGGCTTGTTCTTGCTGGAGAGCACGGCCAGCGGGCTGTCGTTGCCCATGGAGCCGATGCCTTCTTCGCCGGCTTGCGCCATCGGGCTCATCAGGAACTTGATGTCTTCCTGGGTGTAGCCGAAGGCCTGCTGGCGGTCGAGCAGCGCCACCTGGCTCACAGGAATCGCGGCCGGTTCGGCCTTGACGCTGTCGAGCTTGATGCGCAGGTTTTCGATCCACTGCTTGTAGGGCTTGCTGTTGGCGAGGGTCGACTTGACCTCCTCGTCGTCGATCATGCGGCCCTGCTCCAGGTCGATCAGGAACATCTTGCCGGGCTGCAGGCGCCACTTGCGCACGATCTTCTGCTCGGGCACGGGCAGCACGCCCGACTCCGAAGCCATGATGACCAGGTCGTCGTCGGTCACGCAGTAGCGCGAGGGGCGCAGGCCGTTGCGGTCGAGCGTGGCGCCGATCTGGCGGCCGTCGGTGAACACGATGGAAGCCGGGCCGTCCCACGGCTCGAGCATGGCGGCGTGGTATTCGTAGAACGCGCGGCGACGCGTGTCCATGGTGGCGTGCTGTTCCCAGGGCTCGGGAATCATCATCATCACCGCCTGGCTGATGGGGTAGCCGGCCATCGTCAACAGCTCGAGGCAGTTGTCGAAGGTGGCGGTGTCGGACTGACCGGCGAAGCTGATCGGGTACAGCTTCTGCAGGTCGGCGCCGAGCACGGGCGACGACATCACGCCTTCGCGTGCCTTCATCCAGTTGTAGTTGCCCTTGACCGTGTTGATTTCGCCGTTGTGCGCAACGTAGCGGTACGGGTGGGCCAGCGGCCACTCGGGGAAGGTGTTGGTCGAAAAGCGCTGGTGCACCAGACCCAGGGCCGAGACGCAACGCTTGTCTTGCAGGTCGAGGTAGTAGGTACCCACCTGGTCAGCCAGCAGCAGGCCCTTGTAGACCACGGTGCGGCTGGACATGCTCGGAACGTAGTACTCCTTGCTGTGCTTGAGCTTCAGGCGCTGGATGTTCGCGCTGGCGGTCTTGCGGATCACGTACAGCTTGCGCTCCAGCGCGTCCTGCACGATCACGTCGTTGCCGCGGCCGATGAAGATCTGGCGCAGCAGCGGTTCTTTTTCGCGCACGGTGGGCGACATCGGCATGTCGCGGTTGACCGGCACATCGCGCCAGCCCAGCATCACCTGGCCTTCGGCCTTGATGGCGCGCTCCATCTCTTGTTCGCAGGCTTCGCGCGAGGCGTGTTCCTTCGGCAGGAAGATCATGCCGACGCCGTATTCGCCGGGCGGGGGCAGCGTGACGCCCTGCTTGGCCATTTCTTCGCGATACAGCAGGTCGGGCAGCTGGATCAGGATGCCCGCACCGTCGCCCATCAGCTTGTCGGCGCCGACGGCGCCGCGGTGGTCGAGGTTCTCGAGGATCTTCAGACCCTGCAACACGATGGCGTGGCTTTTCTCGCCCTTGATGTGGGCCACGAAGCCGACGCCGCAGGCATCGTGCTCATCGGCACCGGAATACAGACCGTGTTTTTGGAGGTGTTGAATCTCGGCAGCCGTCGTCATGGCGCGCTCCTTCAGTTTTCGCAGGGAAAGGGAGCATATTGCGATGCACAAAGAATGCCAAACACTTTAATGGGGGTCAGATTCCTATTAAATCTTGAGTTTTCTTGTCAGAATTAAATTAGGGACACATAGAAAATGAAAGCGCGAAGTGCCACAGGCATGCGGCTCTCGGCCGTTTTCAGTCTTGATCTTTGGGGGATGCAGGCGGCCGGCCGGCCTTGACCTTGATCACACGGCGCTCGGTGGACTTCTGCAACGTGTCCAAAAAGTCACTATCTCCGGCCGCCCAGCCGCGCAAGGTAGCGTCGGTCAGGGCCTGCTGATCGGCCGCACGAACCCCGCCACGCACCAATTCGGCATACGCCGCCTCCCGCGCGAAGGGCGTGTTGCCGAGCTCCCAGTACAGCGGATGCGGGGTCAGCAGCCGGTCTTGCCGCTGGCCGGCGTAGTGGCCGTGGCTGGACCAGGGGAAGTCGCGCGCCTCCGCGACCATCCCGGCGCGCACCGGGTTCAGATCGATGTACGCCATGCAGGTCAGCAGGTAGCGCTCGGTCTGGATCAGGGTCGATCTGTAGCGCCCTTCCCACAACGTGCCGCTGCGGCCGTGGCGGTCGTTGAAGTAGCGCACGTAGCTGCGCCCGACCGACTGCATGAACTGCGGCAGGCCCGTGGTGCTGTCCGGCGTGGCCAGCAGGTGGAAGTGGTTGTCCATCAGCACGTAGGCGTGCAGCGCGATGCCGAAGCGCACGGCGTTCTCGGCCAGCAGTCCGAGCAGCTTCTCGTGGTCGGCACGGTCGACAAAGATCGGCTGGCGGTTGTTGCCGCGTTGGATCACGTGGTGCGGCATGCCGGCCAGCGTGAGACGGGGGAGACGGGCCATGGGGGCGATGGACGACGCCGTCCGAATCCTCAGTCGGCGAGGCGGAAGCGCGTGTCGCCCAGCGTGTCGAGCCCGAACTGCGCCAGCAGCTCGCGCAGCCGCGTCGCCGCGCTCGCCTTGCGCTGGCCGGTATAGCGCGCCAGGATCAACTCGTTCTTCATGCTGTGCTCCCAGCCGACGAGCTCGGTGACGGTGACGCTGTAGCCGTTGGCTTCCAGGTACAGGCAGCGCAGCACGTTGGTGAGCTGGCTGCCGATCTCGCGCGTGTGCAGCGGATGGCGCCAGAGTTCGGCCAACGGCGTGCGCGACAGGGCCAGCGCCTTGGTCTCGCGCAGGCAGGCCGCCACTTCGGCCTGGCAGCAGGGCACGAGCACCATGCAGCGCGCCTTCTTGGCGAGGCCGAAGGCGATGGCGTCGTCGGTGGCGGTGTCGCAGGCGTGCAGTGCGGTGACCACGTCGATCTGCGCCGGCAGTTCGCTCGCCTGCGCCGACTCGGCCACGGTGAGGTTCAGGAACGACATGCGCCCGAAGCCCAGCTGCTGCGCCAGCGCGCGGGAGCGCTCGACCAGCTCGCTGCGCGTCTCGATGCCGTAGACATGACCGCCCTGCCGTGCGCGGAAGAACAGGTCGTAGATGATGAAACCGAGGTACGACTTGCCCGCCCCGTGATCGGCCAGCGTGGCCTCGGCGCCCTCGCCCGGCAGCTCGCGCAGCAGCTGCTCGATGAACTGGAACAGGTGGTAGACCTGCTTGAGCTTGCGCCGCGAATCCTGGTTGAGCCGGCCTTCGCGCGTGAGGATGTGCAGCTCCTTGAGCAGCTCGACGGACTGGCCCGGCCGCAGGACTTCGGCCAGTTCGGCCTCGGCCTTCGCGGCCTTGTTGGTGGGGTGGGCTTTCGCGGGACGGGTCATGGTGTTCTTGGTGTTCATGGCGTGGCGCTTCCCGGGCCCACATCGAGCGCGGCCCAGCCGGCCGGGCCCAGAGCTTCGAGCGTCTCGATGTTGCGCTCGAAGATGGCCTCGGCCTCCGGAAAGGCTTCGACCGCGCGGTCCATGCTGTCTTCGCGCAGCAGGTGCAGCGTGGGATATGGCGCGCGGTTGGTGGCGTTGCTGATGTCGTCGGGCTCGGTGCCGCCGAACTGGAAGTGCGGATGGAAACTGGCGAGTTGCAGCACACCGTCGAAGCCCGCGCGAGAAAGCTTGCGCTCGGCGCGCTCCGTGAAATCGTTGAAGTCGAGAAAGTCCGCCAGCGCGTGGGGGACGATCAGCAAGGTGGTGTCGCGCACCTCGGCGTCGAGCGCCACGAGTGCGCGGGCTTCGGCCAGCAGCGCATCGATCAGGCGGCCTTCGTGGGTGTCGAGGTAGGTGACGTAATGGATCTGGCCCTTCACATGCACCGCCTTGGCGAAGGGGCACAGGTTGAGCCCGATCACGGCGCGTTCGAGCCAGCGACGGGTGTCGGCTTCGGCTTGTGCGGCGTCGACGATGGCAGGGTCGCTCATGGCGTGGCCTCCGCTGCGTGCCGAATGCGCCCGAGGCGCGTTGCGACCGCTATGCCGGCAAGCGAGCAAGCCAGCGTCGCGGTCCAGGTCCAATGCCAACCCCCGACGCGGTGCGCCAGCCAGGCCACCGCGGGCGGCGCCAGGAACTGGCCAAGCGACGACGCCTGCTGCATCAGGCCGACCGTGGTCGACACGGTGCTCGGCCCCGGTGCCAGCCGCACGCCCAGCAGGAACAGCGTCGCCGGGATCATGCCGCCGCCGAGCGAAAAGGCGCAGATCGCGGCATAGCGCAGCGCGGGTGGCAGGCCCAGCGCCTCGGCGCCCTGCCCCACCTGCGCGAAGGCGGCGACACCGCCCAGCGCCATCGTCAGGAAGCCCCATTGCAGCAGCCGCTCGGGCGCCACGCCGCGCTGCAGCCAACGGCCGCCCATGAGGTTGCCGACGATGTTCATCGCCGCGGCCAACGCGGTCAGCACCGCGCTCCAGGCGGCCGGCACCTTCGCGTCGGCGTAGATGGCGGGAAGAAAACCGATGACGGCCATCCACTGGGACGAGTAGACGGCGAAGGTCAGCGCGATCAGCCACGGCGCGCGCGCACCGACCGTCTCGCGCAGCCGCGAGGCCCAGCCGGACGACGCGGGCAGCAGGCTGGCGCCGACGACACGGGCCCGGTCGCGCGGCACCGCCAGCCACACCCAGAGCGCCGCACCGGCCGACACCAGCGACAGCGTCCACCACCAGTCGGCCCATCCGCCCCAGGCGATGAGAGCCGGCCCGATGAGCAGAGCCAGTGCCACGCCAAGCGGCATGTAGGCGCCCCACAGGCCCAGCGCGGCTTTGTCGGCGCCCGCGGGCGTCAGTGCGCGGATGAGTCCCGGGCCGGGCATCACCGCCATCAGGAAGCCGATGCCTTCCGCCGCACGCAGCACGAACAGCCACAGCACGGCATGCGACTCGCCCAGCAGGCCGGCGCCGACGGCACCGCCCAGCAGGCTGGCCGTCGTCAGCACCGCCAGCCCGATGAGCATGCTGCGGCGCAGGCCGATGGAGTCGGCCGCAAGCCCGGCCAGCAGGCCCAGCGTCATGCTCGCGACCTGGACCAGCGACAGCAGGAAGCCCGCCTCGACCAAGTCAATGCCGAGCGACGCCTGCAGCGCCGGCACAGCGGGCGGCAGCTTGCCCAGGTGCAGCGCGGCGCTGACGCCGCCCAGCACGACGGCGAAGGCGGCGGCGGGCACGTGTGCCGACGCGCTCGAGCGCACGGCCGCTGTCATGCGATGCCCCGGCGGCCGGTCAGCCGCTCGTGCTCGCGCATGGCGAAGCGGTCGGTCATGCCGGCGATGTAGTCGGCCACGGCACGGTACCGGTCGCGGCGCTCGGCGTACGACGCGGGCATCTCGGTGCCGCGCGCCAGGTAGGCGTCGAACAGCTCGCGCACGACCTCGCTCGCCTGGTCGGTGGTCTGCGTGACCTGCGGGTGGCGATAAAGATTGCGAAACAGGAACTGCTTGAGCGCCTCCGACTGCGCCTGCATGGCGCCGCTGAAGGCCACCAGCGGCGGCGCCTGGCGCACGGCGTCGGCATCGACCGGCCCCAGCGCTTCAATGGCCGCGCGCGTCGTGTCGATCACGTCGTAGACCTGCGCGCTGAGCATGCGGCGGATGGTTTCATAGAGCACGCGCCGGCCCTGGCCCGGCAGTTGCGGATGCTCGGCCAGCGCCTCTCGGCGGTAGCGTTCGAACAGTTCCACGTCGGCCAGTTGCTCGACGCTGATGAGACCCGAGCGCACGCCGTCGTCGATGTCGTGTGCGTTGTAGGCGATGGCGTCGGCGAGGTTGCATAGCTGCGCCTCCAGCCCCGGCTGCGTGCGGTCGAGAAAGCGGCGCGCCACGCCCTGCGGCTCGGCAGCCTCGATGCGTTCGGCGTTGGCGCGCGAGCAGTGCTTGAGGATGCCTTCGCGCGTTTCGAAGCTGAGGTTCAGGCCGTCGTACTGCGGATAGCGGTGCTCCAGCGCGTCGACCACGCGCAGGCTTTGCAGGTTGTGCTCAAAGCCGCCGTGTTCGGCCATGCAGGCATTGAGCGCGTCCTGCCCGGCGTGGCCGAAGGGCGTGTGGCCAAGGTCGTGAGCCAGCGCGATGGCCTCGACCAGGTCTTCGTTGAGTCGCAGCGCGCGTGCGATGGAACGGCCCAGCTGCGCTACTTCCAGCGAATGCGTGAGCCGCGTGCGGAACAGGTCGCCCTCGTGGTTCAGGAAGACCTGGGTCTTGTAGACCAGCCGGCGGAAGGCCGTGGAATGAACGATGCGGTCGCGATCGCGCTGGAAGGCATCGCGCGTGGGCGCGGGCGGTTCCGCGTGGCGCCGTCCGCGCGAGCGCGCGGGGTGGCAGGCGTACGCCGCAAGGCTCATGCCGCGCAGCACTGCGCGAGCACGTCGCGCACCATCGCGTCGGGCGCGCTGCGCACGACGGCGGAGCCGGGTCGGTCGATCACCACGAAGCGGATCTCGCCGGCTTCCGACTTCTTGTCGACACGCATCAGCTCGAGGTAGCGCTCGGCGCCCAGCGCCGGCCCCACGGTGGGCAGTCCGGCACGCTCGATCAGGCGCGTGAGCCGCGCAACGAAGGCCGCATCGACGCCGCCGAGCCGCTGCGACAACTGCGCGGCCATGACCATGCCGCAGCCGACGGCCTCGCCGTGCAGCCACTCGCCGTAGCCCAGGCCCGACTCGATGGCATGGCCGAAGGTGTGGCCGAAATTAAGGATGGCGCGCAGGCCGGTCTCGCGCTCGTCCTGGCCGACCACCAGCGCCTTGATCTCGCAGCTGCGCTTGACGGCATACGCCAGCGCGGCCGGCTCGCGCGCCACCAGCGCTTCGATGTTCGACTCGATCCAGTCGAAGAAGGCCATGTCGTAGATCGGGCCGTACTTGATGACTTCGGCCAGGCCGGCGCTCAGTTCGCGCGGGGGCAGCGTCTGCAGCGTGTCCAGGTCGCACACCACGAGCTGCGGCTGGTAGAACGCGCCGATCATGTTCTTGCCCAGCGGGTGGTTGATGGCCGTCTTGCCGCCCACCGATGAATCGACCTGCGCCAGCAGCGTGGTCGGCACCTGCACGAAGGGCACGCCGCGCATGTAGCTGGCGGCGGCGAAGCCGGTCATGTCGCCCACCACCCCGCCGCCGAGCGCAAACAGCACCGTCTTGCGGTCGCTGCCGTGGCCCAGGAGGGCGTCGAAGATCAGGTTGAGCGTCTCGAGGTTCTTGTGCACCTCGCCATCGGGCAGTTCGAGCAGGTGAACCGTGCGGAAACGGCCGGCCAGCACGGTGCGCAGCGCCTGGGCGTAGAGCGGCGCCACCGTGGTGTTGCTGACGATCAATGCACTCGCGGCCACCGGAACGACGTCGAAGTTGGTGGCGTCGTGCAGCAGCCCTGCACCGATGAGGATCGGGTAGCTGCGCTCGCCGAGTTGGATCTCGACGCGTTCGGGCTGTGGTGATGCGGAAAGTGCGGGCGAAACGAACAGGGACATGGCCGCGAGTTTAGGCGCTCGGGCCTGCCGGGGTCAGTCGGAGGGCTCTTCCGGATGGGCGCCGGGCTCGACCACGCCGGCCAGCTCGAGCTGCATCACGATGAGGTTGACGAGCACCGCGATCGACGGGCGGCCGGTGTCGACCACGTCATGGGCCGTTTCTCGGTAGAACGGGTCGCGCGCATCGTGCAGCTCGCGCAGCCGGCCCAGTGGGTCGGCCACCTGCAACAACGGGCGCTTGACGTCATGGCGCAGGCGCCGGAACAGGTCTTCGGGCGAAGAGCGCAGGTAAATGACGTGGAAATGATCGTGCAGCTGCTGGCGATTGGCCTCGCGCAGCACGGCGCCACCGCCGGTCGCCAGCACACCGTGCGGGCTCGCGGCCAAATCGGCAATGACCGCCTGCTCGATGTCGCGGAAGGCGATTTCGCCCTCGCGATCAAAAAAATCACGGATCGTGCAGCCGATGCGCTGCTCGATCACGTGATCTGTGTCGATGAACGGAGTGTTCAGCCGAGCGCCCAAGCGCCGGCCCACTGCGGACTTTCCGGCGCCGGGCAACCCGACAAGTGCGACCGCCACGCGGTGGCTGCTACGCCCGCGCGTCAGCGCGCGGCGTTGCGGTCGGTAATCATCTTCGGGGTGATAAAGACGAGCATTTCAGTCTTGTTGGCAACGCGTTCGCGCTTGCGGAACAATGCCCCCATGTAGGGGATTTCACCCAGCACCGGCACGCGCGATTCGTCATTGGTTTCGGTGAGTTCGAAGATACCACCGATGACGACCGTGCCGCCGTTCTCGACCAGCACCTCGGTCTGCACGTGCTTGGTGTTGATGGCCGGGCCCGCCGAGGTGTTCACGCCGCGGGCGTCCTTGCTCACGTCCAGCGTCAGGATGATGTTGCCCTCGGGCGTGATCTGCGGCGTGACCTCGAGCTTCAGCACCGCCTTGCGGAACGAGATCGAAGTGGCACCGCTGGACGTGGCCTGCTGGTAGGGAATTTCTTCGCCCTGCTCGATCAGCGCCTTGGTCTGGTCGGCCGTGATGACGCGGGGGCTGGACACCAGCTTGCCCTTGCCGTCGGCCTCGAGCGCCGAGATTTCGAGGTTCAGCATGCGCGACAAGCTCGAATTGAACAGCGAGATCGCGAAGGTACCGGCCGCATTGCCGGTGCCGCCGGCATCGCCTGCGGGCAGGTTGATGAAGTTGGAGTTGGTCCAGGTGGCTGCTGCGGCGCCGACGCCACCGGTGGTGGTGGCAGGCATGACGCCGAAGGTGCCGTATGCCGGATTACCGTTGGCCGACGCGACGCGTTCGCGGGAGATACCGCCGCCCATCCGCACGCCGAGCGACTTGCCGAAGGTGTCGGAGGCTTCCACGATGCGCGCTTCGATCAGCACCTGCCGAACCGGGATGTCGAGCTTCTGGATCAGGTCGGCCACTTGCGCCAGGCGCGAGGGAATGTCCGACACGAACAGCTGGTTGGTGCGCGACTCCGCGATCACGCTGCCACGAGGGCTCAGGATGCGCGAAGTCGTCCCGCCGCCGCCGCCACCGCCGCCACCCGCCGATGCACCGGTACCCGTCAGGCCCTGCGCAATGGCAATCGCCTTCGTGTAGTTCAGCTGGAACGATTGCGTGCGCAGCGGCTCCAGGTTCTCGATCGCCGCCTTGGCTTCGAATTCGAGCTTTTCCTTGGCGTTGATCTCATCCTTGGGCGCGATCCACAGCACGCTGCCGTTCTTGCGCATGCCCAGGTTCTTCGCCTGCATGATGATGTCCAGCGCCTGGTCCCAGGGCACGTCCTTCAGTCGCAGCGTCAGTGCGCCGCTGACCGAGTCGGAGGTCACGATATTGAAGTTCGTGAAGTCGGCAATCACCTGCAGCAGCGAACGGATCTCGATGTTCTGGAAGTTCAGCGACAGCTTCTCGCCGTTGTAGCCCACACCCTGCGTGAGCTTGCTCGGGTCGACCTTGCGGGCGCGGACTTCCACCACGAACTGGTTCTCGCTCTGGTAGGCGCTGTGCTCCCAGTCGCCCTTGGCATCGATCGTCATGCGCACGCGGTCACCCGATTGCTGCGACGTGATGAGTTGCACGGGCGTACCGAAGTCGGCCACGTCCAGGCGGCGGCGCAGGCCTTCGGGCAGCGTCGACTTGGTGAATTCCACGACGAGGCTCTTGCCTTGCTGCTTCACGTCGACGCCGACCTGGTTGTTCGGCAAGTCGACGAGCACACGACCGGTGCTATCGGCACCCAGACGGAAATCGACGTCGCGCAGCGGCAGGGTGTCACGGTTGCGGTTCTCGGCGAAAGTGGTCGCAGCGGAAGCCACCAGCGCTGTTCCAGCCACCGGCTCAAGCACCACCAGCAGCGATTTGCCCTGGATTTCGGCTTTGTAAGCAGTCGCCTGCTTCAGGTTCAGCACGACCCGGCTGCGATCACCGGCCTGCACCACGTTGACCGAGCGCAGGTTGCCCTGGTTCACCTCGATGGCCGAACGCCCGATGGCGTTGGTCACGCCCGGGAAGTCCAGCGCGATGCGCGCCGGCGTCTGCACGGAGAACCCGGCAGGCACCGCAGTGAGCGGCTGGGCCAGGTCGATGCGGATCACTTCCGCGCCCGACTGGGTCGAGCTCGTCACCGATTCGATCGCGTTTTGCGCATGGGCGACGGCCAGGGCACCGAAAGCCAGCAGACCCAGCCCGGCGGCGCGCAGCCACTGTGCCATCGTTGATTTTTTTTGGTTCATTTCGCACTCTCTTGCAACTGCAGCGTGGCTACGCGTTCGATCCATTCGCCCGCAGCGTCCTGCACGATCTCGCGCAGGGCGACTTCGGTTTCGTTGATACGGGTGATGCGCCCGTAGTTGAGCCCCAGGTATTCGCCGACGCGCACCTTGTAGAGCAGCTTGTCCACGCGCACGAGCGCCACCGGCTGGCCGTTGCGGTTCATGCTGCCGACCATCGCCATCGTGTCGAGCGGGAACGCCTCGAGCGCTTCCTTGCGGCGCGCCAGCTCGGGCGCGATCAGCTCCGACGTGCTCGGCTGGTTGGACTCCCGGCGCAGCGCCTGGGTCAGCTTGAGCATGTTGAAAGGCTCGAAGGACGACGCCTCGGTGTAGGCCTGCGGCGTGAACTTCTTGGGCTCGGAAATCGGCGGCACCGACGGCTTGACCTGGGCGCGCTCTTCGACCATCCAGCGCTGCAGGTCTTCCTGGTCGGAATCGCCGCAGGCGCTCAGGCCCAGCGTGGCCAGCACCAGCCACAGAACTTTGGCGACCGGCTTCATTTCTTCGCCTTCGGCGCCGTAGCGCGTTTCTGGGCGGCCCGCTCGTCTTCATCGAGATAGCGGTAGGTGCGCGCGGTGGCGTCCATCGTCAGCACGTCCTTGTCCTTCTGCGGTGTGACGGTCACGTTGTTGAGCGTCACGATGCGCGACAGGCTGGCCACGTCGGCCGCGAACGCGCCCATGTCGTGGTACCGGCCCGTGACGCGCACGGCGATCGGCAGCTCGGCGTAGTAGTCCTTGACCGAGACCTGGCCCGGACGGAACAGCTCGAACTGCAGGCTGCGGCCGAGGCCGGCCTGGTTGATGTCCGAGAGCAATGCGTCCATTTCCGCCTTGCTGGGCAGTTGCTTCTCGAGAAGGATCACGTACTGCTGCACCTGCTCGCGCTGCTTTTTCAACAGGTCGAGGTTGGCGGCCTGCGCCACCTTCTTCTTGTAGTCGGCCCGGAGCGTCACTTCCTTGGCGCGCTCTGCCTCAAGCTCGTCGTTGGAGTTCGTGAGCCAGACAAACCACAGGCCCGCCAGCGCCAGCGCGGACACAGCCAGGCACAGCGCGTAGCGCGGCACGGCCGGCCACATCGAAGGGTCGTTCGGATTCAGTCCGCGGAACTGGTCGCCGAAGTTCCGCAGTGCGGTGGCGACGTCGACTTTGGGGAGGGATCGGTTGCTGATGGCCATGATCGGTTACCCCTTCGCCTGTGCCTTGGCGGCCAGGGCCTTTTCGGCCTCGGCCTTCTGGGCATCCGTGGGCCGCTTGAGGCCGATGCGCATCGTAAAGTTGGCCACACGGCGCTGGTCGCGCTGGCTCAGGTTCACGTTGGCCGAGGTGATTTCGACCAGCTCTGGCTTCACCAGCCAGGGGCTGTTGTTGCCGAGGTTGCGCAGCAGCTCCGACACACGTTCGTTCGATTGCGCCATGCCTTGCAGCGTGACGGTCTGGTTCTCCTGCTTCATGCTGGTCAGATAGACGCCATCGGGCAGTTGCCGGACAAGTTCGTTGAGCAGGTGCACCGGCAGGTTGCGGTCGCCTTGCAGGTCTTCCACGGCCAGTTGGCGCGCGCGCAAGGCAGCGATTTCGTCCTGCAGCGTCGAGATTTCCTTGATCTCGACTTCGAGCTTCTTGATCTCGGCCTGAAGGAAGCCGTTCTTCGACTGCTGAGCCGCAATCTGGGCTTCGAACCAGAGATAGCCAAGGCCGGCGATCAGGACGCCGAGCAACGCGGCGCCGCCCAGAGTGCCGTAGAAAGCCTCGCGACGGCGCTTGCGCGCGGCTTCGCGGTGCGGGAGCAGATTGATCAGGATCACTGCAGAAACCTCCGCATGGCCAGGCCGCAGGAGGTCAGATAGGAAGGCGCTTCGCGGCGGACCTTCTTCTCGCGGATGCTGGGGCCGAAGTCCATGCCGTCGAACGGATTCACGAGCGAGCACGCGAAGGAGGTCTGGCGGGTGACGGCATTGGTCAGCCCCGGCAGCGACGACGAGCCGCCGGCCAGCAGCACGTAGTCCACGCGGTTGTGCGGCGTGCTCGTGAAGAAGAACTGCAGTGCGCGCGCGATTTCCTGCGCGATGCTTTCGACGAAAGGCTTGAGCACGCCCGAGCCGTAGTCGTCGGGCAGGTCGCCGCTGCGCTTCTTGGCTTCGGCTTCCTCGGCGGAAAAACCGTACTGGCGCACGATGAGCTGGGTGAGCTGCGCGCCGCCGAAAGCCTGGTCGCGGTCGTACAGCACTTCCTGGTTGCGCAGCACCTGCATGCTGGTCGTGAAGGCGCCCACTTCGAACAACGCCACGATGGCGTCCACGCCCTTGCCGGGGAGCTGCTCGATCAGGCGCGCCGTCGCCAGTCGGGAGGCATACGACTCGACATCGAGAATCACCGCCTTGAGGCCCGCGGCTTCCGCCAAGCCTTCGCGGTCCTGCACCTTCTCTTTGCGGGAAGCGGCAATCAGCACCTCTACGTCGCCGACGGACGTCGTGCTCGGCCCCGTCACGCAGAAGTCGAGGCTGACTTCATCGAGCGAAAACGGGATGTACTGGTTAGCTTCGGACTCGACCTGGATCTCGAGCTCCTGCTCGCTCATGCCGCCCGGAAGAATGATCTTCTTGGTGATGACCGCCGAGGGCGGCAGCGCCAGCGCCACGTTGCGGGTCTTGGTGCCGCTCTTGCGCACGACACGGCGCACGGCTTCGGCGACTTCGTCGAATTTTTCGACGTTGCCGTCGGTGATCCAGCCGCGTTCGAGCGGCTCGATGGCGCAGCGCTCCAGAACCAGCTTGCCGCTGGCCTCGCGGCCGAGCTCCACCAGCTTCACGCTGGACGAACTGACGTCCAGTCCCAGCAGGGGGGCGTTCTGACGACGAAACAATGATCCAAGAGCAGCCAAGTTAGGTCCCTCTCCCCCTGTTATTTGTAACCAATGGAAAAATATGCGTTCGGTTGCATGCTAGCAGCAGGCACACCGCCCACCAAGCGTGCAGAAAGCCCGGAATCGACAACCGTTGTCAAAACGTGACGTCAAAGCCGCATTCTGTAACTTTCTGCTTAGCCCCGGGCGAGGGAATGCGCGAGGTAACAAAGATCCCGGGGCGCCGAGGGAGCGGCTTTTTATAATGTCCGGTGACTCTCCGGGCCCCCATGCAAGAAACTTCCAGCCCCAAGGGGCGCGCCAAGACCCCTCCACCCGAACGCCCCTTCTGGCTGAAATGGCTGTTGCGTTTCGTGTTGTGGGGCGCAGGCATCGCTGCGGCGGGCCTGCTTTCCATCCTGTGCGTGGTGGCCGTGGCCCTGGCAGTGGCCTATCCCAACCTGCCGGACATCTCGGAACTCTCCGATTACCGCCCCAAGCTGCCGCTGCGCGTGTTTTCCGCCGAAGGCACGCAGATCGGCGAATTCGGGGAAGAACGACGCAACCTCACCCCCATCGCCGCGATTCCCAAGGTCGTGAAGGACGCGGTCCTGGCCGCCGAAGACGCCCGCTTCTATGACCACGGCGGGGTCGACTACAAGGGCCTGGTCCGCGCCGGCATCGCCAACCTCAACCGCGTGAAGAGCCAGGGCGCGTCGACCATCACCATGCAGGTGGCGCGCAACGTCTACCTGAGCTCCGAGAAGACGCTGACCCGCAAGATCTACGAAGTGCTGCTGACCTTCAAGCTGGAGCACATGCTCAGCAAGGACCAGATCTTCGAGATCTACCTGAACCAGATTTACCTGGGCAACCGCGCCTACGGTTTCGCGGCCGCTTCCGAGGCCTATTTCGGCAAACCGCTGTCGGAGATGACGATCGCCCAGGCCGCCATGCTCGCCGGCCTGCCGAAGGCGCCCGGCGCGAACAACCCCGTCAACAACCCGCAGCGCGCGCGTGGACGCCAGTTCTACGTGATCGACCGCATGCAGGAAGCCGGCTTCATCACCGCCGAACAGGCGGCCGAGGCCAAGAAGGAGCAGCTGCACCTGCGCGATGCCGCCGACCCGAACCGCCTGCACGCCGAGTACGTCGCCGAAACCGTGCGTCAGCTGATGTACGCCCAGTACGGCGACAGCACCTACACGCGCGGCCTCAAGGTCTACACCTCGCTGGTCGCGGCCGACCAGGCGGCTGCCTACAAGGCCCTGCGCAAGGGCATCATGGATTACGAGCGCCGCCAGGTGTACCGCGGCCCCGAGAAGTTCATCGACCTGCCGAACGACCCCAAGGAGCTCGACGAAGCCGTGGACGACGTGCTCAACGACCACCCCGACAACGGCGACGTGATGGCGGCCGTGGTGCTCAAGGCCACGCCCAAGGAAATCCAGGCCATCCGCGCCAACGGCGACGCCGTGCAGATCACGGGCGACGGCCTCAAGCCCGCGCAGTCCGGCCTGTCCGACAAGGCACCGCCCAACATCAAGATCCGCCGCGGCGCCGTGATCCGCGTCGCCAAGACGCCCAAGAACACCTGGGAAATCACCCAACTGCCCGAGGTCGAGGGCGCGTTCGTCGCCATGGACCCGCGCGACGGCGCCATCAAGGCGCTGGTCGGCGGCTTCGACTTCGGCAAGAACAAGTTCAACCACGTCACGCAGGCCTGGCGCCAGCCGGGCTCGAGCTTCAAGCCGTTCATCTATTCGGCGGCGCTCGAAAAGGGCTTCACCCCCGCCACCGTCATCAACGACGGCCCGCTGTTCTTCGACGCCGGCACCACCGGCGGCCAGCCCTGGGAGCCCAAGAACTACGGCGGCGGCTTCGACGGTCCGATGTCAATGCGCACCGCGCTGATGAAGTCGCGCAACCTCGTGTCGATCCGCATCCTGCAGTCCATCGGCACGCGCTACGCGCAAGACTGGATCACCAACTTCGGCTTCGACAAGGACAAGCACCCCGCCTACCTCCCGATGGCGCTCGGCGCCGGCGCCGTCACGCCGATGCAGATGGCGGTGGGCTACTCGGTGTTCGCCAATGGCGGCTACCGCGTGAATCCGTACCTCGTGACCCGCGTCACCGACCACAAGGACCGCGTGCTGGTCGACGTCCAGCCGCCGCTGCTCAATGAAGCCTCGCGCGCCATTCCGCAGCGCAACGCCTTCATCATGGACACGCTGCTGCAGTCGATCACGCGCGCCGGCACGGCCGCGAAGGCGCAGGCGATGCTCAAGCGCCCCGACCTGTACGGCAAGACCGGCACCACCAACGACTCGCTCGACGCCTGGTTCGCGGGCTTCCAGCCCACCATGACGGCGATCTCGTGGATCGGCTACGACACGCCGCGCAACCTGGGCGACCGCGAAACCGGCGGCGGCCTGAGCCTGCCGATCTGGATCAACTACATGGAAACCGCCCTCAAGGGCGTGCCCGTGACCGACCTGTCGACCACGCCGCCCTCGGGCATCGTGAGCGTCGGCGGCGAGTGGTATTACGACGACTACGCACCGGGCCGCGGCGTGTCGAGCCTGGGCGTGGAATCCTCTGCGCCGGTGGCACCGGCGGAAGCCCTGAGCGGCCCCGCGATCAGCGCACCTGCACCGCCCGAGGAGCGCAACCGCATCCTCGACCTGTTCAGGAACTGATCAAGAAAGACAGGGAGCGGCGGCTCAGGCCGCCGCGAACACCAGCGGCAGCCCCGCCTGCAGCGTCGCCTCGCGCGAGAGGTTGCCGAAAAACTCTTCGCCGGTCTTGGTGTCCACCCACACCCGGCCGTCGTGCCGGTAGTGGTAGCCGCCGGAGCGTGCCGCCAGCCAGATTTCGTGCAGCGGCTTCTGCAGGTTCACGATCAGCTGGCTGCCGTTCTGGAACGACATCGTGATCATCCCGCCGACCCGCTGGTTGTCGATGTCGGCGTCGGTCGCGTCGTTGATGCGGTCGCAGGCCTGCTCGATGGCGGCAAGCGCCGCCTCGGCGCGGTCCATGTACTCGGTGTCGGTCATTACAGTTTTTGAATCCGGGCAAGCGCTTTCGTAAGCGCCGCCTTTGCTCGCTGTCCTTTTGGTGTGTCCAGGTCGATCCCTGCGATTACGCCTTCTAGCGCCTCGGCTGCCGGGTCCTTCCCGGCGATATCGGCCAGTGCTGCGCGGTCCGTTGGGCTGCATGCCCGCTTCCCACTCTTCCACGCACTGATCGTTGGCTGCTGCATGCCCAGCACCTGAGCGAGTTTGTATTCGCTTCCAGCTATCGATGCTGCCTGCTCGATAAGAATATTCAATTGGCTCATAGATAGCACCTTTGCTAATATCCTCCTACGTTAGCAACTTTGCTAAGCGTTAGCAGGTCTAGTAATTCTGCCACCGGAGCCGCCATGCACCAAATCTCTTTTTCCGCCTTCGCGAAACAGCACGCTGAGCGCGATGCTGATTTCCTCGATTGCGCGCCCTCGGCCGTCCAAACCGAGGAGGTCAAGGCCATGGCGGCTCCGGCCTCGTCGGGGTCGAGGGCGTGCTCCCTTCGTGATCGCCGAATTGAGGCTGTATCGAGTGCTGCGGTGCGGCGTTGGGGTGCTGCCGGGTTTGTCGGTTCGTGCGATCGCTGGGCGGTCGTTGCTCATTGCGATGAGGGGCCGAGGGTCTACAAGTTCGCGGGACGGCCCAAGCCGGCGATGGTGATCGAGGGGCATCTCGTTGAGACCTTGGTTCGTTTGCAGGTGGCAGCATGAGCATCGTCCGCGCTGCTGTTGGTCGTCCAGCCATTCACGTGGATAACGCCGCCAAGGTCCGCGCGCATCGTGCCGCGAAGGGCCGTATCGAGTTCACAGACGATCCCAAGATCAAGCAGACCATTGCTGGTATTGCCAGCGAACTCGGCTGCTCTGAGGCCGATGTGCTGCGGTCTATTACTCGTTTCGCGCTGACGAATCGCAACTGGAAGCAGGTCGGCCTCTACGGCTCCAAGGGGCTGCAATGAGCGCGAACGACAGCCACCACGAAACGCCTTTCGACCGTTGGGCGTATCGGGCTCTGTGCGGCATCGGGATTGCGCTCGCGGCTGGCATTGCCTCGGGGATCGTCTACGGCTACTGGAACTGGCTGCTGAGCGCGCCGTGTGTGCGATGACAGCCGCTGAAAAGCTCGAATTGAAGCGCCGCGCACGTGCGGCGATCATCGCGCCGATTCCGCCCGCCATTCGCGACGGCTCGGCCAATGTCTCGGTTCAGTACCGCGACGATGCTGCCGTCTGCGCGGCCTTCGTTCGTCGCGGGGTGCGGCCCGACCGCGCCATGGTCGCGTGCTTGCGCCTGGAAGGCCAGCAGGGTCGCCTATGACCTCGATCACGGCCTATGAGGCGGTGCAGCGCGCGCTACGCGACTGGCCCCTCGCCTCGCCCCCTTCTTTGCTAAGCGGCTGCTCCGTGGCGTGCAGCCGCGGCCTGCCTATCGCTGCGGCTCGAAGAGACGTAGCCCGTCAGCAGCGTGTGATACCCCTGAAGCGCGAGGGATCGTTGGTCGCGCAAGCGATTGAGACGCCGTACTCGGTGGCTCAGCCCGAAGGGCAAGAGCCCGGTCCGCAGGACGCGCCCTCTCTCGATGGCGCATGCCTCCTGCAATGCCTCTATCTGGCCGACCGCTGCGACCGTCGCTGCGAGGGCTGTTCTGTGGCCGCGCAAGCCAGCGGCGGAGGGGCCCCGTCGCACGGGGATGCCGCCGCGGCGTCGGGCGGCCTTCATACCCCCCCGAGTAACACGGGGGTAAACAACGAAGTTGATGAGGTGGGCAATGGCGGTTGACGAAAAGCTGGTTCTCGAAGGCAATCGCGTGAAGGTGTTGACCCAAGGTCGGCAAGTCGCCGCTGTTGCCCAGTCTGGAGTGATCGTTGATTACTTCCGCTTCACGTTCAAGCGCGCCAATGTGCCGCATACCCGCAAGGTTCCCGGTGACACCGACGACCAGAATCTGGCTCACTGGTTCGCGCACGTCTTCGCCCAGCTGCTCGGCTTTGTCGTCGGCGTAGATCGTCCGGGTCGTGACTACTACGAGTTCACGACGACCATAGACAACGCTTTCGGGCATGAAGTGGCGAGCGTATCAGCGGGCGGCGAATCGCAGCGCGGCACGATCTGCGTGACTGTGAAGGGCGAGGGTTGCACCTACGCTCTGCCGGGCTGGGAGAAGCGTGTTCACGAGTACTTCGGCGAGTTTGCGCCGACGATCACCCGCATCGACTTGGCGAAAGATTTTTTCGAGGGTGAGGTCGATATCAGCGAGCTGGTCGGGCTCTACAAGGCTCACGGCTTCAGCTACCGCAATCGCAGGCCTAAGCACAACTGCCATGGCGCATGGATCGGCATCGATGATGGCGATGCTGATGACTTCACCAGCGTGAAGCTGGACCGAATCGACTTTCGCAAGATCGCGGCTGTGACGCTTTTCAAGCCCGGCGACTCGCGCACGTTTCAAGTCGGCTTGCGTGAAAGCGGCAAGCTCTTTCGCGGCTACGAAAAGGGCCATGCCTTCGGCGACTTGTCCTCGAAGTGGCTGCGCGGAGAAGTCGAGCTGCGCAACGTCAACCGCGTCATTCCGTGGGATGCGGTCATCGAGCCCGCGCAGTTCTACGCGGGGGCCTACGAGGCCACTAACTGGCTGTGCAATCACCACATTGCCGTTCGTGTGCCCACGGCCACCAAGGTTGCTGAGGCAAGTGCTGAGCGCTGCATTGCATGGGTGCGCCGTGTTGTCGCGCCGACCCTCGTGCAGATCACGAAGGTGATGCCCGATGAGGGCTGGCTTGTCGGCTTGGTCCTCGAAGAACAGAACCGCCGCGTGCCGCGTTCGCTGCGCGGCCTCAATCACCACACCATGCAGCACGGAATCGCCGAGGCGCTGCGCAAGTACACAAATCCCGAGGTTCCGGCCCTCGCGGTTCTTTGATTCAGCCGGTTAAAGGAAATCACCATGAAGTTCAATCAAGTCATCCACGTTGTCGGCATGAAGTCCAGCAAGGGCACGCTGGAGAACGGCAACGGCTACGACTCCACCAAGGTTTACGCCTTGGTCGATCTCGATGCGTCCAAGGGCACTGCGAAGGGCATGGCCAGCTCGGAATTCAACCTGGGTACCAGCGATGAATTCTCGAAGTACAAGCACTTGCCGTTTCCGTTCGAGGCTGAGGCCGAAATGGAAATCGTCACGAACGGCAAGCTGACGAAGACCGTCATGCACGCCCTCAAGCCTGTGGCCCGTGCGGCCAACAAAGCGGCCTGACGCACCAAGGGTATTCGGAAGCGCAATCCGCATTTCGTTTCCGGTACACGGCCATGCAAGTCGCACCACGTTACTACGTTCAGGGCACAGAGGATCACTCGTTCCTGCGTGCCGATGGCGAAGGCGGTGTGGATTACACGCCGCTCATCACCAACGCTACGCCCTTCACCAGTGCCGATGCAGCAGCTGATGCTGTGCAGGACCACTGCGGCGGTGAAGCGGTTGTTTTCCGTTGCTACCAGCTGGAGTCGTGATGTTCACTGCTGAGCACCTCATGGCCGCGATGTTGTTCGGGCTTCTGCTCGGTCTGCTGATGTGTGGCTTGATCTGGGCCGCGAGCGAGCGGGCTGAGTGTCGCTTGCTGGTCGAGAGGGCGCGTCGTCGCCAGCATGCTCGTGTGCCGACCATGCGGTGGGTTGAGTCGTGATCCGCTATTTCTTCCGTCGAGTCGTAGGCGCGTTTGCATCGCGGCTCGTCGGCCTTTTGTTCAAGCTCTTTAAGTGATTTCAGTGGATAGCCCTCCAACGTCGTGAGACGCCGAGGGTCTTCCGGTGCAATCCCGAATGTTTCGGAACACCTCGTAGGAGGTCGCTATGCATGACGATGACCACGGTCTTGACGTCTACATGGAGTGCCCCGGTTGCGATGCGGATATCCGCTATGAGGACTGGGAAAGTATCGATGGGCTCGATGGTGCTGCGCAGTGCCCCGAGTGCGCGTATGTCGCTCGCCTGGACGAGTTGTTCGGTTAGGAGGAGTGATGCGCTACCTCGTTTGCACTGTTGATGCGACGCCATGCCCAGCGGAAAGCGTGCAGGCCGTGACGTTTGCTGAGACGGTGGACCTTTCATCGATGGGGGTGACTCCTGAGATGTTTTTGAAGGTCTACGCGATGGGGTTTGGTGGGGTGATGACGGCATTCATGCTGGGCTACGTGCTCGGCGTGGTGCTTGGACTGATACGGAAAGCGTGAGTGGTTTTAGCCGGTAGCCGGCCAGCGTTGTGAAACGTCGTCGGCCTCCGGGTGCAACCCCGAATCTCTCGGGACACCGCTTTCAAAGGAAATTTCTCATGACCAAGATCAAGACCGTTCTGTCCAATGGCTACGCTCGCGCCGGTGCCATCGTCGGTGGTGCGCTGCTGGCTTCGCCCGCGTTCGCGCAAACCAGCCCGTGGGACGCCTTCTTCGATGCAGTGGACTTCTCGGGCGTGTCGGCGAAGGTGATCGCAGGCGGCCTGCTCATCGTAGGCATCGCGGTGGCCTACAAGGGTCCGGACCTCGCCAAGCGTCTCGTTCGCAAGGCCTAAGGGGTCGCCATGCTTAGCGGTGCTTTGGTGTTGGTGTTCTGGGCTTCAGTGCTGGGCCTTGGCACCGCTAGCGGCATTGCGTTCGTCCTCGGTGTGAGGTCGGCGCAATGAAATTCATTCGTTTGTTTTTTCTTGCAATGCTGTGCGCGTCGTCTGCGTCCGCCTACGCGGGGCGTGGCATCGATCGCGCTACAGGGCAAGCGCTGTGGAACGCGGCGGTCAATGGCCGCACGACCACTATTGGTACTGGCGCAGGTTCTATGAAAGTTATTAGCCCTGCTGGCACGAACACAAGCGGGGCGGCAGGGGCCACAAATGTTAGCGGTGGCGGGACGGTTCCTGTGGCCGGCAAGCAGGTTCCTGTGGGCTTTACAGGGCAGGTCGCGAAAGAAGCCATCGTCGGTGGCGTTATCGGGTGTGCCACGGGCGGTCTTGTTGGGTGCGCACTGGGCGTTGGTACTCCTCTCGCGATCGCATACATGAGCCTTTCGGGTGCTCGTGTTAACCCTTCAACCGGTGCTCTAGAGCTGACGGACCCCACTGCATGCACCATTGGCCCTTGCTATTACTGGACGGTGCAGGGTATCCCCGACACTTCGCGAACTTTCAGGCATCCGTTTGACGCCTGCCAGTTTGCAGCAACGAATATCAACGCTGTGTGGGGATGGAACGTTACGAATCCACGTCCGGACGGCAGCAACAATTCGTTCTGCATTGCACAGCGTGGTAGTGACCCCAACGCGCAGATTGCTACCCTCAATAAGGGAAGTACACGTCCTCCGGATTCCGCTACTTGGTACCCGGCCACTCCACAAGAGGTGCGCGATGCACTGTATAAAAACGATCCTGCTCCGGGCATCGTCGATGAGCTTTCAAAGTACGGAAACATCACTTGGCCGCTTGGCAATGTGAAGGTGACGGGCCCTAGCGAAGTGAAGGGGCCTAAAAGCACCTCGATCACTCAGTCGGGAAACAAGACCGACACGACTGTCAGTCAAGATTCAACGCCGTTGAGTTATAGCGGTCCCACCGTCACGGCTGGGAACACTACGCGCACCTCCACCACGACCAGCACCACGACGAATCCTGACGGCAGCACGTCAACGTCGACCAGCACTAGGACGGAGACAACGGAGCCCGGTACTGAGGGTGAGCCTCAGAAAGAAGAGGAGCCAGCTCCGACTGATACTCCGCTGCCAGCTGTTCCGACTCTCTATGTCCGGAAGTATCCGGACGGGTTGGTCGGTATCTGGAACGATAAGAAAGCGCAGCTCAATCAGTCGCAGCTTTTCAGTTTGCCCAGTCAGCTGCTGCCTACTGGTGTGGGTGGCGGAAGTTGCCCGACGTGGACCATTCCGCTCGATATGGCGGGTTTTCACGACTGGGGCATGGCTGACCTTTCCGTGCCCTGCTGGGTGTATGACGT
Source organism: Variovorax sp. EBFNA2 (assembly GCF_033802765.1). Taxonomy (NCBI): domain Bacteria; kingdom Pseudomonadati; phylum Pseudomonadota; class Betaproteobacteria; order Burkholderiales; family Comamonadaceae; genus Variovorax; species Variovorax sp. EBFNA2. The sequence continues at coordinate 1,184,469 of NZ_CP138496.1, read as the reverse complement.
GGTCAAGGCCATTGTGCTTATTGGCGCGGCGATCCTTGCGCGTGCATTGATCTTCGGAGGTTGATATGGCTGCTGCCTTCACGATGCTCTTTGCGAAGCTCGCGGCCATCGTCGAGTGGATTGGCAAGCTCGCCGTTGCAGTCTTCACTGCGGCGTGGGATTTCATTCGAGACGCCGCCTGCTGGCCGTTTGAGCAGGTCATGGAAATTGTTGTGAGCGCTGTGCAGGCTGTAGACCTCACGCCCGTTACTTCATCGCTGCAGAGCTGGGGCACGTTGCCGGGTGAGATCCTCAACATGCTGGGCCTCCTCGGTGTTGGGCAGGCTGCGGCAATCATCGTTGCATCGATCGGCATACGTCTGGTTCTTCAGCTCATCCCGTTCACAAGGCTCGGATCATGATCAATGGCCTGGAAGGCATCCCCGGATCGGGGAAGAGTTTTGAGGCGTCGGTGTATCAGGTGCTGGATGCGCTCAAGCGCGGTCGCAAGGTCATCACGAATTTGCCCTTGGTGCTTGAGGCTTATGCGGCTATCGATTCGAGCTATGGCGATCTGTTGGAGCTGCGCTATACACCTGCTCCTGTTCGTGGCACGTGGGATGCTGAGCGGGTTGACCCTGCGACGGGTCAGGGTCAAGCGTTCGAGTTGTTCGCAGATGGCCGCGTAGAGAAAGCGCCTGAAGGCACGAGGCTCTTCGGCCACGTGTGGGACTACTGGTCTGATTGGAAGCATCCTAAGACAGGGCAAGGGCCGCTCTTCGTGATCGATGAGGCTCATGTGGCCATGCCGCGCATTGGCACGTCAAAGGAGGTGGTCGAGTACTACAAGCTGCATCGGCACTTCAACGCCGATATCCTGCTTTGCACTCAGAGATTCAGGGCGATGTGCCAGGACATTGCCGAGATCATGGCGATGGTGATCAAGGTCCGTAAGGCCGATATCTTGGGTCGTCCGGACAGCTATATCCGGAAGGTGTATTCAGGGTATCGCGGTGCGATAGTTCAGACCTCGGAGCGCAAGTACCAGCCTGAGTTTTTCTGCCTCTACAAGTCGCACACTCAAGGCGGCTCGGCACTTGAGGCCGGCGTATCTGACGTTAAGCCTTTTCTCACAAAGTGGCGCCGCATGTCGTGGGCGCTGTACGTCGTCATTGCAGTAGTCACGGTGTGGGCGTGGTGGCCTGCACGGGACATGGATAAGAGGGCCAAACTGCATGATGGGCGGTCTGTTGCCGACATTGCTGTTCCGAAGGGCACGCCTTTTTTGCCATGTGTCGATGGTGCCGTTTGGAAAAACGATGAGTGCGTCAAGGCTCCTGTAGATGGGCCCAAGGCTGCGATCGACTCGGTCAAGCCTGCGATGGACGTCCACTCGGATGCTGGCGGTGTTGAGCCGTTGAAGGGTAAGAGTCTCCACCTCACTGGCCGCATGCATATGCGGGGCAAGACGATCTATACCTTGGCGATCAGTGAAGGTGGTCGGCGCTTCCTCGATACGACCAGTGAGGAGCTTGAGCGCGCTGGGTACAAGCTGGAAGCACTCGGCGCCTGCATGGGTAGGCTGAGCTATGGGTCCAAGGTGTACCCGGTCAGTTGTGACGCGCCGCAGCTTGCGGTGGGCACTGAGCGTGCGCCAGTGGTGGTCGCTGTGCCCGGTGTTCAGCCTGGGCAGGTTGTTGCTTCGGGCGTCTCGCCTGTGGGTGCTCAGGTCACGTCTATCGAGGGTGGTGGATTTCGCGATCCGCTGCGCGGTGGGGGTTCTGTCAATGGGGCCCGCTGAGGCGATTTAGGCCGCCGATGCGGTATCGGTATGCGTCGGAGAAATGCTCGATTCGTTTCCGGTTACTGGATCAGGCGATAGGCGAGCAGCAGTAGGACGGCAATGCAGAGCCAGGCAAGCAGCTGAAGGGACCAATGCCAATCAGCGCCCCACAGCTTCGGAGGGTTGGCGTTGTCCAGTAGATCTACGGGGATTCGCGGTCCGCTGCGCTTCTTGGGCTTCGACCGCTCGGCGCGCTCTTCTTCCATGCGGCGGCGCTGCATCTCATCGCGGTACCAGTCCCTGTCTTGCATTCCCATGGGGTCTCTCCTTTCCTGTAGTCTACAAGTGCTTACAAAGGTTGCAAAAGGGCGGGAGGGCTGCTGGTGCTGATTGGATACGCGCGGGTATCTACTGCGGATCAAAACACGTCGATTCAATATGAGGCATTTTTGAGGGCAGGCGTGAGCTACGTTGTTGAGGAAAAGCGGTCTGCAGTGAAGAAGCGTCCTGTGCTCGAGGATGTGCTTCGCAGGATTGGCCCGGGCGATACGTTGGTGGTCTACAAGATGGATCGCTTGGCTCGGTCGCTCGTGCACCTGCTGAGCGTTTTTGCGCACCTTGAGGCTCGCTCTGCGGGCTTTCGGTCGCTGACTGAGCCAATCGAGACTGAGACGCCTGTGGGGCGTCTTTTCATGCAGATGCTGGGGTCGTTCGCTGAATTCGAGCGGGCGCTGATTCGTGATCGGTGCTTGGCTGGTCAGATAGCTGCGCGGGCTCGGGGACAGGTGTGGGGCAGGCCTCGGGTCCTGGGCGTTGAGGATGAGGCCGGGGTGGTCGAGATGTACCGCTCTGGGTTCTATACCGTGCCGCAGATCGCGCAGATGCTGGGCGTTGGGCTGGGTGCGGTGCGCGGGCCGTTGTGTAGGGCCGGCTTGCTGTCAGGGCGATATTTGCGCTGAAGGCGGTTATCGGAAGGCGGTCAACAAATTGCGTTGCAGGGATAGTCCTCTGCGGTGCAGTGTCGAAAAGTACAATTTCAGCATGTTGAATGTTCGCCAAATTCTAGTGAGCGCTCGCGCCCGCACCGCGCTCATGGTCTGCCTTGCCGCCGGCGCGGCCGGCCTTGCGGCGTGCGGACAGCGCGGCGCGCTCTACCTGCCGACCGATCCGGCGGCCGCTCAGCGCGCCACCTTGCCCCAATTGCTCACCCCCGGCGGCTCCTCCAAAGCCTCCGACAACGAAGCGGCACCCAAGCCCGCCGCAGCGAGCAGCGCCCCCACCTCTCCCCAGAAATGACGACGAACACCCCCCTGCCCGGTCACCCTCACATTGCCGCCCGCGACGGTGCCCTGCACGTCGAAGGCGTCGCGCTCGACGCGCTGGCGCGCGCGCACGGCACGCCGCTGTTCGTCTATTCGAAGCAGTGGATGCTCGACGCCCTGGCCGCCTACCAGCGCGGCTTCGAGGGCCGCGAGGCGCTGATCTGCTACGCGATGAAGGCCAATTCCTCGCTCGGCGTGCTGCGCGTGTTCGCCGAGGCCGGCTGCGGTTTCGACATCGTCTCGGGCGGCGAGCTGTCGCGCGTGCTGGCCGTGGGCGCCGATCCGAAGAAGATCATCTTCTCGGGCGTCGGCAAGACGCGCGCCGAGATGCGCCAGGCCCTGGCGGCCGGCATCGCCTGCTTCAACGTCGAGAGCGAGGCCGAGCTCGACGTGCTCAACGAGGTCGCACTGGCCGAGAACGCGCGCGCACCGATCAGCATCCGCATCAATCCGAACGTCGATCCGAAGACGCACCCGTACATTTCCACGGGCCTCAAGGGCAACAAGTTCGGCATCGCGCACGACCGCGCGGTGCAGGCCTACCAGCACGCCGCCCGCCTGCCGGGCCTCGAGGTGGTCGGCATCGACTGCCACATCGGCTCGCAGATCACCGAAGCCTCGCCCTACCTGGACGCCTGCGATCGCGTGCTCGACCTGGTGGAAGCCATCGAGGCGGCCGGCGTGCCGATCCATCACCTGGACTTCGGCGGCGGCCTGGGCATCGACTACAACGGCGAAGTGCCGCCCAAGGCCGATGCGCTGTGGCAGCAGCTGCTCGCCAAGCTCGACGCGCGCGGCTTCGGCCAGCGCAAACTGGTCATCGAACCCGGCCGATCGCTGGTCGGCAATGCCGGCGTGTGCGTGACCGAGGTGCTCTACACGAAGCCCGGCGAAGACAAGAACTTCTGCATCGTCGACGCGGCCATGAACGACCTGCCGCGCCCCGCGATGTACCAGGCCTTCCAGAAGATCGTGCCGCTGCGCGAACGCGCCGGCGACGCGCCGACCTACGACGTGGTGGGCCCGGTCTGCGAAAGCGGCGACTGGATCGGCCGCGACCGCGCGCTCAACGTGGTGGCCGGCGATCTGCTGGCCGTGCTGTCGGCGGGTGCGTACTGCATGAGCATGGCCAGCAACTACAACACGCGCGGCCGTGCCGCCGAGGTTCTGGTGAGCGGCGCCACAGCGAAGCTGATCCGCCGTCGCGAGACGATGGAAGACCAGCTGCGCGCCGAAATCGACGGTTGATCCGGCCTCAGCCGGTGCGCACCGGCTTCTCGCTGCTGCGCGCGGCCACTGCAGGTTTGGCCTGGCGCTTGCGCGCGAAATTCCAGACACGCCACGCCAGCAGCACCCCGATGATCGCGGCGTAGACGAACACTTCGGCGAAGTTGTTCTTGCCCGCGCGCATCCAGAAGAAGTGCAGCAGCCCAAGCCCCGCGATCACGTAGACCAGCTTGTGCAGCAGCTGCCAGCGCTTGGCGCCCATCGCCTTGATCGCGCGGTTGAATGACGTGGCCGCCAGCGGCGTCAGCAGCAAGAAGGCCGAGAACCCCACCAGGATGAACGGCCGCTTGGCGATGTCCTTGGCGATCTCGCCCCATTCGAAACCCTGGTCGAACCCGCTGTAGCACAGCAGGTGCAGCACCACGTAGAAGTACGCGAACAGGCCCAGCATGCGGCGAAAGCGCGCGAGCGCGTTGAGCTTCGCGATCACGCGCAGTGGCGTCACGGCCAGCACAATGCAGAGGAAGCGCAAGGTCCAATCGCCGGTCGCGCGGATCAGGTACTCCTGAGGATTGGGTCCCAATTGTTCGACGACCACGCCGTAGGCCAGCCACGCGAACGGCAGCAGGCACAGCAGGAAGACAACCGGCTTGGTCGCCGGGTGCATGAGCAGCTTGTTCAGCATGGCGCGAGGACCGAACGGACAGGCCCGCTCAGAAGTTCTTCTTCAGGTCCATGCCGGCATACAGCTGGCCGACCTGCGCCTCGTAGCCGTTGAACATCTCGGTCTTGCGCCGCTTCGCGAACAGGCCGCCGCCATCGCCGATGCGGCGCTCGGTCGCCTGGCTCCAGCGCGGATGGTCGACGGCCGGGTTCACGTTCGAATAGAAGCCGTACTCCTGCGCCGCGGCCTTGTTCCAGGCCGTGCTCGGTTCCTTCTCGACAAAGCGGATCTTGACGATCGACTTGGCCGACTTGAAACCGTACTTCCACGGCACCACGAGGCGCACCGGCGCGCCGTTCTGGTTGGGCAGCACCTCACCGTACATGCCGAAGGCCAGCAGCGTGAGCGGGTGCATCGCCTCGTCCATGCGCAGGCCTTCGGTGTAGGGCCAGTCGAGCACGCGCGAGCCGACGAAAGGCATGGTCTTGGGGTCGGCCAGCGTCACGAACTCGACGAACTTGGCGTTGCCCTGCGGCTCGACCTTCTTGATGAGCTCGGCCAGCGAATAGCCGACCCACGGGATCACCATCGACCAGCCCTCGACGCAGCGCAGGCGGTAGATGCGTTCTTCCTGCGCACTGAGCTTGAGCAGGTCTTCGATGCCGTACTTGCCCGGCTTCTTGACCAGCCCCTCGACCTCCACGGTCCAGGGCCGCGTCTTCAGGGTGCCGGCGTTCTTCACCGGATCGCCCTTGTCGACGCCGAACTCGTAGAAGTTGTTGTAGCTGCTCGCGTCCTTGTAGTCGGTGAGCTTTTCCATGGTCTGCGCGCCCGGCACGGACGACTTGGCGCCCGGCAGCAGCGCCAGCTTGTGCGGGCCGGTGGCCTGGGCGAAGGCCTCGCGACCGGCGAAGGTGGCAAGCGCCGCGCCCGCGGCGCCGCCGGCCATCAGCTTGAGCAGGTCGCGCCGGCCTTCGTAGGCCGCACGCGGCGTGATCTCGCTCGACAGCGGGTGGACAAAACCGGCGCCGTTGCTGCGGCGTGGACGGGAAGGAAGCGACATGACAGGCCTTTCGCGTGAATCGGGTGGCTCAGGGTAGTTCGTGACATGCCCTGCTTCGGTTACGCGCCATGGCGGCGCGCGGTTTCAATTCTTCGCGAAAGGCGCAAAACCTGCGCTCAGAGCGTGCCGTAACTGTGCAGGCCGCTCAGGAACATGTTCACGCCGAGGAACGCGAAGGTGGTCACGGCCAGGCCGGCCAGCGCCCACCAGGCCGCCACTGTGCCGCGCAGGCCCTTCACGAGACGCATGTGCAGCCAGGCCGCGTAGTTGAGCCAGACGATCAGCGCCCAGGTTTCCTTCGGGTCCCAGCTCCAGTAGCCGCCCCAGGCGTCGGCCGCCCACAGGGCGCCGAGCACGGTCGCGATGGTGAAGAAGGCAAAGCCGACGGTGATCGACTTGTACATGACGTCGTCGAGCACCTCGTTGGCCGGCAGGCGTGCCGCGATGCGCTTGCGCCCCAGCAGGATGCCCGCGGCGATCAACGCCGAGATGCCCGCGTAGATCACCCAGTAGCTGCCGCCGGCTTCCTGCACGCGCTGGCGGAACGCCACGGGCACGAAGCACAGCGCCACGCCCAGCAGCCAGATCGGCGTGAGCTTGTACCAGCGGGTCTCGGTCGCCTGTTCCTTGATGAGGTAGGCGAATGCGACCATGGCCGCGAGCGCGAAGGTGCCGTAGCCGATGAAGTTGGCGGGCACGTGCAGCTTCATCCACCAGCTCTGCAGCGCGGGCACCAGCGGCTGGATCTCATGCGCCTCGCGCACGATCGTGTACCAGAGCAGAAAGCCGACCGCGGCGCTGACCACCAGCATCACGAAGGCGCCGAGCGCGCGCGTGTTGTAGCGCTCTTCAAAGTAGAGATAGAACGCGGCCGTCAGCCAGCAGAACAGCACGAACACTTCGTACAGGTTGCTCACCGGGATGTGGCCGATGTCCGGGCCGAGTTGGTGGCTTTCGTACCAGCGCACCATGGTGCCGATCAGCGCCATGGTCACGGCCGCCCAGGCCAGGCGGGAGCCGATCAGGTCGAAGGTGTCGGCCTGCTTGCCGGCGACAAAACCGATCCAGTAGAACAGCGTGCTCATGAAGAACAGCACGCTCATCCACAGGATGGCCGACTGGCTCGACAGGAAGTACTTGAGCCAGAACACCGAGTCGGCGCGCGCCAGGTCGCCCTGGTAGGAACTGATGGCCAGCAGCGAGGCCGCGGCCACCACCAGCGTCAGCACCCGCAGCGGACGCCAGAACCAGCAGATGCCGATGACCGAGACCAGGGCCGCCACGAGGATCGGCTTTTCGTAGCTGTCCATCGAGCCGGCGTGGCGCATGAAGGCGAACGCGCCGCCGGCCAGCACCAGCGCTGCGAACACCCAGTCGAACAGGTTGCGGCGCGAGAGCCAGCTTTCGTGGAGCGTGAGGGTCGTGGTGTTCATGGTGACGCCGGTTCTTCTTTCTTCAGGGCGAGCAGCCTGTGCTTCAGATGCTCGAATTCGCGATCGCTGTCCAGGGTCTTGCGGTTGACCGAGAACGCCATCGTGGCGACGGTTTCGCTGGTGTCGCGACCGCCGTTGTCTCCAGAGGCGCCGCCGCCGGGTGTCAGCCACACCCACAAACGGCGCTCGCGCACGTACAGCATGGCAAAAATACCGACGATCAGCAACAGACACCCCAGATAGACGATGTTCTTGCCAGGGGCGCGCGCCACCTGGAACACGCTGGCCTGCACCTGGGTGAAGTCGGTCATCATCATCGCGACCGGCGCCGGATAGAAGTGCGCATCGCTCAGGGCCAGCACGGCCTGCGTCAGGTAGCCCTGCGATTTCTCGTCGTTGGGCAGCGCGGCCAGGCCGGCGCCTTCGCGGCTCAAATTAAGCACCTCGAACAGCACGTCGTTGAGGATGCGCACCAGCACCGTGCCGGCGCGCTCGCGCTCAGCCTCGGGCACGTTGGCTTCCATGAATTCGGCAATCGCCTGCCAGCCGCCCTGCGACGCCGCGTCGGCCTTGGCGCGCTCGGCGCCCGAGAACAACGCCAGCGCTCGGGCGGCCGACACGCGCAGCTGCTCGGCCATTTCGGGGCGCTTGGGGTCGGTCGCCTTGGCGATGTAGCGCTCGATGGCGCGCTCGCGCGTGGCGGGGTCGCCCAGCGCGGTGCGCATGCGCACGAAGCCGTCCATCGAGCCCTGCTCGTCGGAGGGCACGCGCAGGTAGCGGAACGGCTCCTCGGGCTTCTCGCGCATGCCCAGCAGGAACACCGGCTGGCCGTCGCCGGCATCGACCGGCACCATGTAGTTCTGGTATTCCCGCGCCTGGCCCGACGCGTCGCGCAGCTTGTAGCCGATGCTCGGGCCGATGTTGCGCAGCACCTTGGGCTTGTTGGTCTTGTTGGCGGCGCCCAGACGCGACTCGAGGCCGCGGCGCAGGTCGACCTTGCGCACGTCGGCGCCGCTGCCCATGGCGCCGCCGTCGGCGAAGTTCTCGACGTTGATCACGCGCAGCGCGGCGTACTCGAGCGTGAGCTTGTCCTTGCCGTTGGTGATCTCGGTGCTCGGGCCGCCGATGATGCCTTCGACCTCGAAGGGCTTGGCCGCGGCCGCCATCGGCACCGCCTTGAGCTTCACCGTGGAGCCGCCGTCGTCGAAGCTCGACTGGTAGATCTCCACGCCCTTGTAGCTCGCCGGGTGGTTCACCTCGATGCGCGCCGGCACCTGCTCGCCGCTCTCGCGGTCGTGCAGCACCACCTCGCTGGCGAACAGCTTGGGCATGCCGGTCGAGTAGTAGTCGACGATGAACTTCTTCAGCTCGATGGTGAACGGCAGCTCCTGCAGCAGCACGCCGTCGGCCTGGTTCAGGATGGCCACGTTGCCCCGCCCGCCCTCGGGCACGAGGATGTTGCCGCGGAAGGTCGGGTTGGCGGCCGACAGGCGGTGCTCGGGTGCCACGTCGGCGATCATGCCGCCGCCCGTGAACACGCTCTTGCCGTTGAACCAGGTCTGGGCGCGCACGACGAGGTCGCCGTCGAGCAGGCCGCCGATGCACACCAGCACGATGGCGCTGTGGGCCGCGATGTAGCCCAGCTTGTGGGCGCCGCCGGCACGCGCCGCGACCATCCAGCCCGCGGCGGCCTTGCCGTCGGCGCTGGCGTTGCGCTGCTGCAGCTTGACCTTCCAGCCGCCGCTGACCAGCAGCTGGCCGATGCGGTTGGCCGCCATGTCGGGCGTTTCCGCCAGGCGGTTCTCGGCGCGCTGGCCGAAGGCCTTGAGGCTCTGCGCGCGGATGTCTTCCTTGAAGGTGCGCAGGTCGATCAGGATGCGCGGCGTGTTGCGCGCCACGCACAGCGACGTGCTGATCACCAGGAACAGCAGGATCAGCATGAACCACCAGGCGCTGTAGACCGAATCGAGCCGGGCTGCGCGGAACAGCTCGGCCCAGAAGGGGCCGAACTGGTTGATGTAGTTGTTGATCGGTTCGTGCTGCTTGAGCACGGTGCCGATGATCGAGGCGATGCAGATGACCGTCAGCAGCGCGATCGCGAAGCGCATCGACGACAGCAGTTCCACCGCGGCGCGAAGCAGCTGCGGGCCGCGATGCACGCGAAGGCCATGGGTGGAAACGGTCATCGGGAGGGAACCAGGAAAGGGGAAAAAACAAAAGGGCGGGCCATCCTGCTGGATCGGCCCGCCCTTTGTTTGGGATTTTTATCGGCGGTTAGTTCACGCCGGACGGCGCGACAGCGGAAATCAGCGCAAGCCGGCGATGTAGTCGGCGACAGCCTTGATTTCGCGGTCGTTGAGCTTGGCGGCCACACCGTTCATGGGCGAGCTGTTCAGGCGGACGTTGTCGCGAAAGGCCACGAGCTGGGTCACGGTGTAGTCGGCGTGCTGGCCGCCCAGGCGCGGGTACTGGGCCGGGAGGCCGGCACCGTTCGGGCTGTGGCAGCCGGCGCAGGCGGGGATCTGGCGATCGCCGATGCCGCCGCGGTAGATTTTTTCGCCGAGGGCGACCGTGTCCTTCTCTTTCGAGAAGCCCGGCTTGATCTTCTTGGAGCCGACGAACCAGGCGATGTTGCGCATGTCTTCTTCAGACAGCGCCGACGCCAGCGGCTTCATGATGGCGCTCTTGCGCTTGCCGGACTTGAAGTCCTGCAGCTGCTTGAGGATGTATTCGGGGTGTTGTTGCGCCAGCTTGGGGTTGGCTGCGATGGCCGAGTTGCCGTCGGCGTTGTGGCACGAAGCACAGCTCTGGCTGTTAGCCGGCGTCGCATTGAACAGCGTGTCGCCCTTGGCGGGATCGGGCTTGGCCGGCTTGGCGGCTGCCGCTGCGGGGGCAGCGGCAGGCTCATCGGCTGCAAAACTCGCGCTGGCTGTGACGCCCATGAGGGCTGCAAGCAGAATATTGGCAAACAACTTCATATCGGGGGCTTAGATTTATGGCGCAAAACCCCGCGATTCTACAATGGCGCCCCGTTCCGAAAGCCCATTGATGACCTCCCCGCGCGCCAAGTCCGCCGCTTATCCTCCCCGCGCGGCCCCTGCCGTGGACCCGCAGGTCGCTGAACGCGAGCGCGTGGCCCTGGGTTGGCTGCACACCGCCCACTTCCTGACCAGCGCTCCGCAGCTGGAACACCTGCCTCCGGTCGACCTGCCCGAGATCGCTTTTGTCGGCCGTTCCAACGCCGGCAAATCGACCGCCATCAACACGCTGACGCAGCAGACCCGCCTGGCTTTTGCCTCGAAGACGCCCGGCCGCACGCAGCACATCAACCTGTTCGGCATCGGCAAGCAGAAGGTCGACGACGCCGTGCTGGCCGACCTGCCCGGCTACGGCTACGCGGCCGTGCCGAAGGAAGCCAAGCTGCGCTGGCAGCGCGTGATGGGCAACTACCTCATGACGCGCGAAAGCCTGCGCGGGGTTGTCCTGATGTGCGATCCGCGCCACGGTCTGACCGAGCTCGACGAGATCCTGCTCGACGTGATCCGTCCGCGCGTGCAGCAAGGCCTCAAGTTCCTGATCCTGCTGACCAAGTCCGACAAGCTCACGCGCAGCGAAGCCGCCAAGGTGCTGTCGATTACGCGACTGAACGCCGGCGGCGGCGAGGTCAAACTGTTCTCGGCCCTGAAGAAGCAAGGGGTCGGCGAGGCGGCCGAGCTGCTGTGGCGCTGGGTGCATCCCGACGACGCTGCCGCAGTACCGGCGTCACCGGCGGCCTCCGAGCCGCCGGCCGAAGACGACGCCTGATGCACTAGAGGAACCGGCTGCATCGAGCGCCTCGCCTGCGAAGTTCACTATCAAAACAATAGCGACAGTCAACCCTAGGAGACACGAAGCATGATCGAGACCTTCCAACGCAGCCTGCCCAACGGCACCACCCTGAGCTGCCGCGCCGCCGGCAAGCCGGGCCAGCCGCTGATGGTGTTCCTGCACGGCTTTCCCGAGGCTGCGTTCATCTGGGACGAGCTGCTCGCCTACTTCTCGGACCCGGCCCACGGCGGCTACCGCTGCGTGGCGCCCAACCTGCGCGGCTTCGAGAAGTCCAGCGCTCCCACGGAAGTGGCCGACTACAAGGCCCACCTGCTGATCCAGGACATCCAGCAGCTCGTCGCCACCGAGAGCGCCGACGGCACGATGGCCGTGCTGGTCGCCCACGACTGGGGCGGCGCCTTCGCCTGGGGCTACGCCAACGCATTCCCCCAGCAGGTCGGCAAGCTCGTCATCATCAATTCGCCGCACCCGGGCACGTTCACGCGCGAGCTGCGCAACAACCCGGCGCAGCAGCAGGCCAGTGCGTACATGCACTTCCTGGCGCGCCCCGATGCCGAAGCCCTGCTCGCGGCCGACGATTTCAAGCGCATGTGGCCCTTCTTCCTGCTGATGAAGGCCGGCCCGGACGGCTTCGGCTGGCTCACCGAAGAAGTGAAGCAGCAGTACCGCGAAGTCTGGAGCGCGGGCCTGACCGGCGCCTGCAACCTGTACCGCGTGACGCCGATGAAGCCACCGCTGCCAGGCCAGACCGTCGACAGCATTCCGGTGCTGCCGCGCGAACGCCTCACGGTGACCATGCCGACCTTCGTGTTCTGGGCGCTCGACGACGCGGCGCTGCTGCCGGGCCTGCTCGACGGGCTGGAAGCGTACGTGCCGAAGCTCGAGGTCAAGAAGGTGCCGAACGCCACCCACTGGATCGTGCACGAGCAGCCGCAGCTGGTCGCGCGCGAGATCGAGGGCTTCCTGGCCCGCAATCAGTAAATGGGCGGCTCGCCCTCTGGGCGGGTCTTGAAGCGGCGGTGCACCCAGTAGTACTGGGACGGCATCGTGTCGATGTAGCCCTGCAGGCGCTCGTTCATGAGCGCCGTGTCGGCCTCGACGTCGTCGGTCGGGAAGTTCTGCCACGCCGACAGCACCTGGATCTCGTAGCCGCCGGGCGTGAGCTTCGCCACCACCGGCACCACCTTGGCCTTGCCCAGCCGCGCGAAGCGCGACAGCGAGGGCACGGTGGCCGCCTGCACGCCGTAGAACGGCACGAAGATGGTCTGGTCGCGCCCGAAATCCATGTCGGGCAGCAGGTACAGCAGGCCGCCCTTGCGCAGCCCCGAGAGGATGGGCTTGATGCCATCGACCCGGTTGAGCGCCGCCACATCGCCGAAGCGCGTGCGGCCTTCGCGAATCCACGCATCGACCATCGGATCGCGCTGGGTCGTGTAGATCGTGGCCGAGGGGCGCGCCGTGTGCATGGTGAGCGCGGTGGCCGCGGCATCGAGCCCGTAGAAGTGCGGCGCGAACAGGATCATTGGCGCGTCGCCTTCGGCGATCTCGCGGATTTCCGAGGCAGAACCGACGATCTTCAGCCGACTCTTCACCACCTGTTCGGGCGCATGCCAGAGCCAGCTGCGGTCCAGCCACGACTGCGCGACGAAGACGAAGGTCTCGCGCGCGATGGCGCGGCGCTCGGCCTCCGATTTCTCGGGAAAGCACAGCGCCAGGTTGCGGTCGACCACGCGCCGCCGCGGCACGGCGATGGTGTGCAGCACCCGGCCGAGCACCTTGCTGAAGCCGCGCACCAGCGGCAGCGGCATCGGTGCCAACACCCGCATGAAGCCGATACCGAGTCGGGAGCTGAGGCTCATGGCGCAGCCCCTCCGGCCGCGGCTGCCACGGCGGGTTCGCCGCGCGGCTCCTTGTAGCGCGCGTAGTCCCAGACGTACTGGCCGGGCAGGCTGTGGATCAGGCGGCCGATGCCGTCGTTCATCGCGGCAGCAGCGTCTTCGATCGAAGCCTTGGCGTCGGTGAGCGCGGTGCCGACGATCGGCTCGAAGCGGATCACGTAACCCGCGCCGCGCGGCAGGCGCTCGCACACGCTGAGGAAGCAGGCGGCGCCGGTCTGTTGGGCCAAACGGGGAAGCAGGGTCATGGTGTACGCGGGACGGCCGAGGAAAGGCGCCCACACGCCCTGCCCCATTGGTGGCACCTGGTCGGGCAGGATGCCGGTGTAGCCGCCGCTGCGCAGCGTGCGGATCAGGCCGCGCACGCCGGTGTTGTTGGTCGGCAGGGTCTGCAGGCCGGGCCGGTCGCGCGAGCCCGCGGCGATCAGGTCGGCCATCCACTTTTTGCGCGCCGGACGGAACAGCGCGGTGATCGGCCCGAAGTCCGCGAGAAAGCGCTCGCCGATGGCCTGGCCGCACATCTCCCAGCTGCCCAGGTGCGGCGCCACGAGGATCACGCCCTTCTTGGCGCGCATCGCGGCCTCGAAGGCCTCGACGCCGTCCCAGCGCACCACGCGCGTCAGCACGCTCTCGCCGTGCGGGCGCAGCCACAGCCAGGGCAGTTCGGAGGCCATGTGGCCGGCGGCGGCGATGGCGGGACGGTACTGCGCGGGCGAGAAGCCGGCGCTCTCGGCGTTGGCCTTGAAGCGGCGGCGGTAGTCCGGCGCGCACCACCAGACCAGCCATCCCAGCAAGGCGCCGAACCGATGCATCAACGGCATCGGCACGCGGGCAAGCAGGCGGAACAGGGTGATCATTGAACGGGGAGGGGGAGAGAGTCAGGGAGCGTCAAAAGGCGGACGCGCGCGCATGGTATTGCGCGGCTCGAATAGAATGCAAATTGTCGCCGAGTTACGGAACAACTTGCAGGGCGACACCCACAAGCGCGCATGCGATTGTGTCCCGTCGATTCCTCGACATCTGCTAAAGCGTTCGCCAGGGCTCCGCAGAGTTGGCAACGCGCCAATTGCAACTTCAAGGAGTGACCACAGTGGCGAACGACTTTCTCTTTACCTCCGAATCGGTCTCCGAAGGCCATCCCGACAAGGTCGCGGACCAGATCTCGGACGCGATCCTCGATGCGATCTTCGAGCAAGACCCCCGCAGCCGCGTCGCCGCCGAAACGCTGACCAACACCGGCCTCGTGGTGCTCGCCGGCGAGATCACGACCAACGCGCACGTCGACTACATCCAGGTCGCGCGCGACACCATCAAGCGCATCGGCTACGACAACACCGAGTACGGCATCGACTACAAGGGTTGCGCCGTGATGGTCTGCTACGACAAGCAGTCCAACGACATCGCCCAGGGCGTGGACCACGCCTCCGACGACCACCTGAACACCGGCGCCGGCGACCAGGGCCTGATGTTCGGCTACGCCTGCGACGAGACGCCCGAGCTGATGCCCGCGCCGATCTACTACGCGCACCGCCTCGTGGAGCGCCAGGCCCAGCTGCGCAAGGACGGGCGCCTGCCCTTCCTGCGCCCTGATGCCAAGAGCCAGGTCACGATGCGCTACGTGGACGGCAAGCCGCACAGCATCGACACCGTGGTGCTCTCCACCCAACACAGCCCCGACCAGAGCGAAACGCCGACCAAGATGAAGGCCTCGTTCAACGAAGCCATCATCGAAGAGATCATCAAGCCCGTGCTGCCCAAGGAATGGCTGCAGAACACGCGCTACCTGATCAACCCGACCGGCCGCTTCGTCATCGGCGGCCCGCAGGGCGACTGCGGCCTCACCGGCCGCAAGATCATCGTCGACACCTACGGCGGCGCCTGCCCGCACGGCGGCGGCGCGTTCTCGGGTAAGGACCCGTCGAAGGTCGACCGCTCGGCCGCCTACGCCGCGCGCTACGTGGCCAAGAACATCGTGGCCGCCGGCCTGGCGCGCCAGTGCCAGATCCAGGTCGCGTACGCCATCGGCGTGGCCCAGCCGATGAACATCACGGTCTACACCGAAGGCACCGGCGTGATCTCGGACGAGAAGATCGCCGAACTCGTGCGCGAGCATTTCGACCTGCGCCCGAAGGGCATCATCCAGATGCTCGACCTGCTGCGCCCGATCTACCAGAAGACCGCCGCCTACGGCCACTTCGGCCGTGAAGAGCCCGAGTTCACCTGGGAAGCCACGACGCAAGCCGCCGCACTGCGCGCTGCGGCCGGCCTCAAGTAAGCACATAGCGAACGCCTGACGCCAAAAGGCCCGCCGTCCCCTCGGGGCGGCGGGCCTTTTCTTTTCATGGCGCATTCAGAAGCGGTACGCGCCGCTCAGGCCCAGCGTCCAGTTGCGGCCCGGCGCGGGTTCGTAGAAGCGCGCATTGCCTTCGTTGACGATGACCGAACCCATGTAGCGCCGGTCGAACAGGTTGTCGACGCGCGCGAAGGCGTTGAAGTCCCAGCGCTCCCACTTCTTCAGGTAGCCGGCGTACAGCGCCGCCACGGCGTAGCCGTGCGCGCTCGCGGTGTTCAGGTCGTTGGCCTGGATGCGGCTCAGCGCGCGCATCTCGATACCGGCGCGCCAGCCCTCGGGCGGCACCCAGCCGAGCGAGGCGAACAGCGACTGCCGCGCGATGCCCGGGATGCGGGTGCCCGCGTTCACGGCGTTGCTGCCCGCGCAAGGCGACGGCGAACAGAACGTATCGCGGTACGTCGCGTCGAGCCAGGTGTAGGCCACCTGCGTGCGCCAGTGGTTGGCCGTTTCATGCTGCCACCCCAGCTCGAAGCCGTTGCGCCGCGTGCGCCCGGCGTTCTGGAACGTGGCGCGGCCGCCGCTGTTGGTGGCGGTGACGATCTCGTCGCGCGTGCGCGTATGGAACAGCGCCGCCGTCAGAAGGCCGCCGCCCAGCCGCGCCTTCGCGCCCACCTCGAGGCTGTCGTTCACCGAAGGCCGCAACCCGAAGTTGAGCCCGCTGGCGCCACCCGGGCGGTACGACAGCTCGTTGAGCGTCGGCGTCTCGAAGCCCCGGCCGACCGAGCTGTACACAGCGAGATCGGGCGTGGCCTGGTAGCGCAGCGAGGCCACGGGCAAGGTTTTGCTGTAGCCCGCGCTGCCGCTGTCGTCGCGGTTCGCGCCACCGATGTACAGATCGTGCGAATCGAAGTGCACGCGGCTGCGGCGCACGCCGGCCTCGAGCGTCCAGCGCTCGGCAAAACGCCAGGCCGCCTGCGCATAGGGATCGAGATTCCAGACCTCGTTGCGCTCGTTGCGGCGCAGCCGCCCTTGCACGCCCAGCACAGGCATCGCGACGGAGCCTTGGTAGTTCTGATAGCCGAGGCGACGCTCGCGCAGGCTGTCGTAGCCCAGGCCCGCCACGAGGTCCAACGGCCGGTCGGCCAGCTGCAGCGCAGCGGTCCAGCGCAGGTCGACGCCGCCGTACTGGCGCGTGAGGTCGATCACGCCGCCCGCATGCAGCGGGCTTTGCTGAGCCGACGGCGGGATCGACTGGAACTGCACGGTCTTGCGCTCGCCGCCATAGACCATGAACTGCAGCGCCTGCTCGGCGTTGAGCCGCCGCTCGTAGCGCAGGCCGACCTGCGTCTGCTCGACCGTCTTGCGCGTGTCGTACTGCAGCGCGAGCGGTGCCTTGCGCGGCGCCTGCGCGACCTGTTCGGCCGTCAGGCCCAGCGGGTCTTGCGCCTCGATGCGCACGCTGTTGAACACGAGCGTGAGCTTGTCGCCGTTGTCGAGCGCGACGCCCAGCTTGCCGTTCGCGATGTTGCGCCGCGCGGCGCTCTGCTCGCGCCAGCCGTCGGTGCGAAAGTGGCTCGCGCCGAGCAGGTAGTCGACCGCGCCTTGCGAACCACTGAGCTGCAGCGACTGGCGCCAGCTGCCGAAGCTGCCGCCCGCCAGCGAATAGGACAAGCGCGGCGCGCCCTCCCCCGACGCCGTGAAGGCCTGCACCACGCCGCCCGACGAATTGCCGTACAGCGCCGAGAACGGCCCGCGCAGCACTTCGACGCGGTCGACCGAGCCGATGTCGATGTTCGAGGTCTGCCCCTGCCCATCGGGCAAGGTGGCCGGAATGCCGTCGACATACAGGCGCACGCCGCGCACGCCGAAGGTCGAGCGCGCGCCGAAGCCGCGCACCGACAGCTGCAGGTCCTGCGCGTAGTTCATGCGGTTCTGCACCTGCAGGCCGGGCACCGCGCCCAGGCTTTCGGACAGGTTGACCTGCATCCGGCTGTCGCGCATTTCGTCGCCCTCGACGCGATCGACCGAGCCGGGCACGAGAAACGGAGACAGCGTGCCGCGCGGCGTGGAGACGGTGACGTCGCGCAGCGTGCCGGCCGGCACCGCGGCGGGTTGCTGGCCGTGCACGGCCAGCGGAGCGCCCAGGATCAGCAGGCGAAGCGGGTAAGAGAGTGCGGCATTCATCGGCACCGATTCTGCGTCGGTGCCCTGCCCCTTTGGCCTAGCGCGAACCCGTGCGCGGCGACCGGCGCCAGCCGTACCAGGCGCACACGAGCACCGGAATACTCAGGCCGACCCAGGCCACCATGTCGCCCACGCCGCCGTCGCTGAACAGCGCGGTGATGAGGCCGATGGTGGTCAGCACGCCGAGCACGATCGGCCAGCCCCACATGCGCCAGAAGGACTGGTGCGGTGCCTTGTGGTGCGTCGTCATGCCTGCACCTTCATGGCCGGTGCCGGATCAGGCTGCGGGCCTGAGGCCGAAGGTGGCGCGCGCTCCGTGGCGGGGGCCGCGGTCGTGTTCGCCCGGGCCGGCACGGTCTTGCCGCGCTTGAGCCACAGGTACAGCCCGCTGCCCAGCACGATGATGGTCGCGATGTCGAGCAGCGCCCACAGGATCTGCATCGGCATGCCGCCGTAGTCACCGAAGTGCAGCGGTTGCGACACCAGCAGCGCCGTGAGGTACCAGGGCAGCTTCGGTGCCGCCGTGATCTCGGTGGTCTTCGCATCGACCAGCACCGGCTGCAGCAGCTTCGAGGTGAAGGGCTCCTTGCCGCGCAGGAAGAAGGTCGTGTGGTGCGGGCTGGAGAACGCGGTGCCCGGGAAGGCGATGAACGACAGCCGGTTGCCCGGCGCGTGCTGCATCGCCGCGTCGTACGAGCGCTGCACCGAGCCGCGCTCGCCCACGGCGACCACGGGCTCGTTCTTGTAGGGAGCCAGCAGCGTGGTGAGCTGGTCGTACTGCCAGTACTTGATCACCAGGTCGGCCCAGGTGTTGATCATGCCGGTGGCACCCACCACAAAGAGCCACACCAGGGTGACGACGCCCAGCAGGTTGTGCAGGTCGAGCCACTTCAGGCGGGGCCGCTTCTCGCGGCGCACCGTGCCGAAGTCGAGCTTGCGCATGAACGGCGAATACAGCACCACGCCCGAGACGATCGCGACCAACAGCAGGAAGCCCATGAAGCCCAGGAACAGCTTGCCCGGCAGGCCCGCGAACAGGTCGACGTGCAGCTTGAACATCACGTACATGAAGCCTTCATCGAACTTCGGCTGCGCAAGGATGACGCCAGTGCGCGCATCGACCGCGACCGACTTGAAGTCGTCCGTGGGCGCGGGCGTCGGCGTGAGCGTGACGAACCACAGGCCGTCGTCGTCTTCGGGATGCGAGACGAACTGCACCACGCGATCGGGGTGCTGCGCGCGCGCCACTTCAAGCACGCGGTCCAGGCTCACGCGCGGCGTGTTCGCCGGCATCTTCGGCGCCTCGACCTCGGTGCCCAGCAGGTGGCCGATCTCGTGGTGGAAGATCAGCGGCAGGCCGGTGATGCACAGCAGCAGCATGAACACCGTGCAAACGAGGCTGCTCCACTTGTGGACCCAGGCCCAGGTCTTGATCTTTCGGCTGTCCATGTCGTCGTCGTGCGTCGTTGGGTGGAAAAAGGCTAGAAGCGGTAGGTGGCGCTTGCCACGATGTTGCGTCGCGCACCGTACCAGCAGTCACCGCGCGAGAGGCAGGTGCTGAAATACACCTTGTCCGTCACGTTGTTGATGTTGAGCGCATAGCGCCAGTTGGCCGTATCGTAAGCAAACACCAAGTCGGCCAGCGCCACGCCCGGAATGCGCGGACCGGTGCCGAACTGGGTGTCGCGGAACGAGCTCATCACGCGCACGCCGGCGCCCGCCGAGAACCCGCTCATGCCGGCCACCGAGAACTTGTACTTGGCCCAGAAGCTGGCCTGGTGCTTGGGCAGGCCTTCGATCTGCGCGTCGGCATCGGTGTAGTTGTAGTGGGCGACGAGGTCGAGGTTGGCGCCCACCGAGCCCTTGGCTTCCAGCTCGACGCCCTTGGTCTTGGTCAGGCCGCGCTGCGAGAACACCTTCGGCTGTTCTTCGACGATCTGGTTCTTCTCGCGCAGGTCGTACACGGCGGCGCTGAAGGCCAGGGCACGGTCCTTGGGCTCGTACTTCACGCCCGCTTCCCACTGCTCACCGCGCAGCGGCGAGAAGATGCGGCCGTCGCGCGGCGACTGCGGCGTGAACGACTCGCTGTAGCTCAGGTACGGCGACCAGCCCGACGGATGGGCGTACATCACGCCCAGGCGCTTGGTGGTGGCGCTGCTCTTTTGCTCGTCGCTGCCGACGGCGCTGGACACGGCGCGGTCATGGCGCAGGCCGGCCACGAAGATCCAGTTGTCGAGCTTGATCTGGTCCTGCAGGTACAGGCCGGTCTGGCGCTGTCGCGTGCGCGGACGCGCCACGCGCTCGGGCTCGTCGAGGTGGCCGTACACCGGCGCATAGATGTCGATGGTGTCGGCGGTGGTGCCGCCCCACACGTTCTCGCGCTGGCGCGCGTAGTCCGCACCGATCAACAACGTGTGCTTGAGCGCGCCGGTCTGGAAGTGGCCTTCGACGTGGTTGTCGAGTGTCTGCGTGCGGTTGCGCGTGAGCTGGCTGTCGTAGTAGCGGGCCAGCACGCGCTTGAAGATCGGGTCGGTCGACCAGCTGTCGAAGCCGCTGAACGCGCCGCCGTAGTGGTAGCGGTTGTCGTTTTCGTTCTTCGCGTAGCGGAAGTTCTGGCGCACGGTCCAGCTGTCGTTGAACTTGTGCTCGAACTGCCAGCCGAAGGTCTGGCGCTCGCTGTTGTAGTAGTCGCCGGGCTCGCCGATGAAGCGGCTGGCCGGCACGCGGCCGAACGGGGCCGGCAGCAAGGTGCCTTCCCACGGCAGGAACTGCGAGCTGCTGCCGCTCTTGTCCTTTTGCCACAGGCCCTGCAGCGTCAGCGAGGTCGCCGCGTTGGGCCGCCAGGTGAGCGACGGCGCGATCACGCTGCGGTCGTCGGGCACGTAATCGACCTGCGAATCCGACTTGCGCTGCAGCGCGATCAACCGGTACGACAGCGAGCCGTCGGCGTTCAGCGGACCGGTGAGGTCGGCCTGCACCTGCTTGCGGCCAAAGCTGCCGAACTGCACGCCCACCTCGCGCTGGGCCTCCTGCAGCGGTCGCTTGCTGACCATGTTGACCACGCCCGCCGCGGTGCCCGCGCCGAACAGCATGCCCGAGGGGCCGCGCAGCACTTCGAGGCGCTCCAGCGTGTAGGGCTCGGTGCGCGTGGTGCTGGTGTAGTAGCCGTAGGCTTGGCGCAGACCATCGAGGTAGATGTCGGGGTAGGCGCCGCGCACGCGGATCGAATCGGTCCGCGAATCGACACCGTAGGCATCGGAGCGCACGCCCGCCGCGTAGTTGAGCGCTTCCTGCAGATTGGTCGCGCCCTGGTCGACCATCTGGTCGCGCGTGATCACGGTGACGGACTGCGGCGTTTCCGACAGCGGCGTGTCGGTCTTGGTGGCGGTGACGGCGTTCTTCGCGCGGTAGCCGATCACGGGCGTGGTGGCGGTTTCGACCTCGGCATTCGCATCGACGCGCACTTCAGGAAGCGACCCCGCGCCGCTCGTTTGCGTTTGCGCCAGAACGTGCTGCTGCGCGTAGATCGCCAGACAGCCCACCAGCACCGAAGCGGCCTTGCGCCGCGCCAAGATTCTTGCCATTTTTACCGCTCGCTGAACACTATTGATAACAATTCGCATTCTATTGTCAAGAAAGTCGCGGTCCACGGGTTTTCCAGCAGCCGGGCGCGAGGTGTTGCAAAAGTGCCGCGATCGGCCGCGCCAGCCGGGCTACGATGCCGCCCGCACGCCGGTGCGTGCGCTGACAGGCCCCATGCTCAAGCTCCTTGCCTCGTTGTTTCCCGCGCTGCGCGGCCCGGCGCTGGTCCTGGTCGTGCTGGTGCTCACCGGCTGCGCGGGCCTGCCGCCACGCCAGCCCGATGCGCCGCCGGAGGTGGCGATTCCCGCCTCGTCCGCCACCCTGCTCGGCCGCGCCGCCGCCAGCCTCGATTCGCCGCCCGACGGCCTCTCGAGCATGCGACCGCTCATCGAGGCCTCGTTCGCGCTCGACGCGCGGCTGGAGCTCATCCGCCGCGCCCAGTCGTCGCTCGACGTGCAGACCTACCAGCTCGGCAACGACAAGACCGGCCGGCTGCTGCTGCGCGAACTGCGCGACGCCGCCCGGCGCGGCGTGCGCGTGCGCCTGCTGCTCGACGACTTCTACACCGCGGGCATGGACCGCCTGCTGCTCGGGCTGGCCGCCGAGCCCAACGCGCAGGTGCGGCTGTTCAATCCCTTCGTGAACGCGCGCGACAGCTCGTCGATGCGCTGGCTGGAGTTCTTCGGCGATTTCCGGCGGCTCAACCACCGCATGCACAACAAGCTGTTCATCGCCGACGGCGCCATGGCCATCGCCGGCGGGCGCAACCTCGCGGACGAGTACTTCCTGCGCAGCGAGAGCGCCAACTTCATCGACTTCGAGCTGCTGCTGGCCGGCCCGGTGGTGCCGCAGTCGGCCGGGATCTTCGACACCTACTGGAACAGCGACGTGGTCTACCCGCTGCAGCGCATGGCCGGCACGACGCTCACGCCCGACGAGCTGAAAGCCGCCTTCGACACCGCAACCTCGCCGGCCTTCGCGCCGCTGCCCGATCCGCTGGCCGCCACCGACCTGCTGGGCGACCTGCCACTGGGCGCGCAGCTCGCGAACATGAGCGAGACGCGCTGGATCCGCGCCGAGGCCGCCGCCACCGCCGACAGCCCGAACAAGGCCCTGGGCACGATGGCCCAGCCGCAGGAGTCGCTGGCGCAGCGCTTCCACGAAATGCTGGGCGCGGCGAAGTCGAACGTGGTGGTGATCTCGCCCTACTTCATTCCGGGCGACGAGGGCATGGCGCGCATCCGCATGGGCCGCGACCAGGGCCTGAGCATCACCGTGGTCACCAACTCGCTGGCCGACAGCGACGAGCCGCTGGTGAACATCAACTACAACCGCTACCGCGTCGACATGCTCAAACTGGGCGTGAACCTGTACGAGGTGAGCACGCAGCAGCTCAAGCGCAGCGGCCAGTTCCGCAGCCTGCTCAAGAAGGCGCGCGGGCGCCTGCATGCCAAGCTGGCGCTGGTCGATCGCCAGTGGGTGCTGCTCGGCTCGATGAACCTCGACCCGCGCTCGGCCCTGCTGAACACCGAGTTCGGCGTGCGCGTGCGCAGCTTCGAACTCACGCAGGCGCTGCTCTTCGCCTACCAGCTGGACGACATGGAAGGCGTGTACCGCGTCGTGCTCAAGCCCGACGGCGAGAACGTGCAGTGGATCGGCACCGGCGACGTGGA
Source organism: Variovorax sp. EBFNA2 (assembly GCF_033802765.1). Classification (NCBI taxonomy): domain Bacteria; kingdom Pseudomonadati; phylum Pseudomonadota; class Betaproteobacteria; order Burkholderiales; family Comamonadaceae; genus Variovorax; species Variovorax sp. EBFNA2. The sequence continues at coordinate 1,161,543 of NZ_CP138496.1, read as the reverse complement.
CAACGAGGTGCTCGACAGCGAGCCCGACTCCAGCATGCTCACGCGGTTCCAGCTGCTGCTGTTCTCGTGGTTCGTGCCGACCGACCAGCTCTGAGCCGCCCGCCATGCGTCGCATTGCCGCGACACATGGGAACTTGTCGCATCTGCTTCTCTAGAATCCAGCCCGCCGCGCACAGCGGCCGTCACCACGGTGCCGCCGGCGGAGCTTCCGCCTGAGCGGCCCCGCCTCACCCAGATTTTTTTCAAGGCAAGGCACGACACCGCCCTTCGTCCCCTGACGAGGGCCGTGCGTGCGCGTGCGCGGCCGCCGTGCGCTCAACGCCCTTCAAAAAAACTGGACAACATGAAGCCGACTTTCCGTACCGCCCCCACGTCGCGCCCCCTGTGGCGCCTTTCCCTGCTCGCCGGCGCCGCCCTCGCGTCACTGAGCGGCACCGCGCTGGCACAAACCACCGCAGCCTCGACCCTCAAGGAAGTGACCGTCAGCGCCGAGGACGACAAGGGCTACGCCCCCGCCGCCGCGAGCACCGCCACCAAGGGCAGCGCGCCGCTGCGCGACGTGCCGCAGGCCGTCAACGTGCTGCCCGAACAGTTGCTGCGCGACCAGGGTGCCGTGTCGATGCAGGACGCCCTGCGCAACGTGCCGGGCGTGAGCTTCAACCACGGCGACGGCCAGCGCGACCAGGTCGTGATCCGCGGCTTCAGCGGCATCTCCGACTGGTTCGTCGATGGCGTGCGCGACGACGCGCTGTACTTCCGCGACCTCTCGGACACCGAGCGCATCGAGGTGCTCAAGGGCCCCGCCGCCGTGCTCTACGGCCGCGGTTCCTCGGGCGGCCTGATCAACCGCGTGACCAAGAAGCCCGTGTTCGAGCGCCGCTTCGGCGAGGTCTCGCTGGGCCTGGGCAGCCACCACTACACGCGCAGCACGATCGACCTGAACACGCCCATCGGCGAGAACATGGCGTTCCGCCTCAACGTGGCGGGCGAGAAATCGGACAGCTACCGCGACCAGCAGTTCACCGACCGCTACAACATCGCGCCCTCGCTGGCGATCAAGTTCAGCCCGCAGACCGACCTGCTGCTGCAGTACACAAACCTGCGCGACCAGCGCCTCACCGACTTCGGCATTCCGGCGCTCAACGGCCGCCCGGTCGACGTGCCCATCGGCGCCTACTACGGCTCCGCGCACGGCAAGCGCGACGACACCGTGACCAGCAAGGTGCAGACCTTCACCGCCACGCTGAACCACCGCTTCAGCGACGCGCTGAGCCTGCGCAACACCACGCGTTATTCGAGCTACCACCTCGACCGCAACAACACGCTGCCCAGCGGCACCACCGACCCGGTGCGCCTCACGGTAGGCCGCACGCGCGGCATCGTCGACCGCGACGAGAGCGGCTGGTTCAACCAGACCGACCTGACCTGGCGCAACGACCTCGGCGGCTTCAAGCAGGAGTGGCTGGTCGGCGCCGAGTTCGGCGTGCAGCGCAAGCGCCTGTTCAGTGTGTCTTCCGCGACGGGCGCCCAGCGCGTGAGCCTGTTCAATCCGGTCGCCGACCCGCTGCCGATTCCGCTCGCCACGTACCTGGCCGACGGCGCGATCCCGAGCAACAGCGAGTTCAAGACCGCGGCCGTTTACTTCCAGGACCAGATCACGCTGGCACCGCACTGGAAGGCGCTGATCGGCGGTCGCTACGACGTGTTCAAGCAGGACACCGGCTTCGAGCGCAAGCTTGCGCCGCTGGAGCGCACCGACCGCAAGTTCAGCCCGCGCGCCGGCGTGGTGTGGCAGCCTGATGCGGTGCAGTCGTACTACGTGTCGTACAGCCGCTCGTTCCAGCCTTCGGGCGAGAACTTCGCGCTGTCTACCGGCAACATCGACAACGCGCCCGAGATCACCGTCAACAAGGAAATCGGTGCCAAGTTCGACCTGCTCGACGGCGGCCTGAACCTCACGACCGCGCTGTTCAACCTGGAGCGCTCGGGCATCAAGAACACCGACCCGAACAACCCGCGCCGCCAGATCAACGTCGGCACGCAGCGCACCAACGGCCTGGAGCTCGCGCTCAACGGCCGTCTGCCGGGCCGCTGGGACGTGAGCGCGGGCTATGCGTACCTCGACGCGAAGATGACGAAGTCGCTCGCCACCGTGAGCTCGCTGCAGCTGCCGGTGGGCGCCGCCATCCCGGTGCAGGGCAAGACCGCCGCGCTCACGCCGCGCCACTCGGCCTTCGTGTGGGCCATGAAGGACCTCGGCCATGGCTTCAGCGCCGGCGGCGGCCTGAACTACGTCAGCGCGCGTTATGCGTCGCTCAGCAACCTCGTCACGCTGCCCTCGTACCTGACCGCCGACCTCGCGGCCAATTACAAGACCGAGCGCTACGAGATCGCGCTGAACCTGAAGAACATCGCGAACCGCAAGTACCACGTCTCGGCCCACGGCAGCGTGGACAACCTGATCCTGCCGGGACCGGGACGCGAGGTGCAGCTGACGCTGCGCGCGAAGTTCTGAGCGTGCGGGGCGGCTGCGTGTTCGGCACGCGGCCGCTGCATGGTCTGAGCGGCCTCATTTCACCCGGGCAAAAAACCCCGAACGTTTCGACCGATGGCACCCCGGCAGCCCCGTGTTTCCCCGGAAAAGCACAGCCGTGCGAGACGAGGGCAAGGGGCACGCTCTTGAAAGGTCATCGAATGCCCTTATGATTAGCACTCGCTGCTGACGAGTGCTAACAGCCCTCCCATCCAGTCGACAGGTCGCCGGTTTCTCCGGTGCCCGACCACAAACAAACCCGTTTCTTACCCTTCCAGGAGATGCAATGAAACTTCGTCCTTTGGCCGATCGCGTGATCGTCAAGCGTGTTGACAGCGAAACCAAGACCGCCTCCGGCATCGTCATCCCCGACGCAGCCGCCGAAAAGCCCGATCAGGGTGAAGTCCTGGCCGTGGGCCCGGGCAAGCGCAACGACAAGGGCGAGCTGGCCGCACTGACCGTCAAGGTCGGCGACCGCGTCCTGTTCGGCAAATACAGCGGCCAGACCGTCAAGGTCGACGGCGACGAACTGCTCGTCATGAAGGAAGACGACCTGTTCGCAGTCGTCGAGAAGTAATTCAACAGATCCATTCGGAGTAAATAAACATGGCAGCAAAAGACGTAGTCTTCGGCGGCGAAGCCCGCGCACGCATGGTCGAGGGTGTCAACATCCTGGCCAACGCAGTCAAGGTGACCCTGGGCCCCAAGGGCCGCAACGTGGTGCTCGAGCGTTCGTTCGGCGCCCCCACCGTGACCAAGGACGGTGTGTCCGTGGCCAAGGAAATCGAACTCAAGGACAAGCTGCAGAACATGGGCGCCCAGCTCGTGAAGGAAGTGGCTTCCAAGACTTCGGACAACGCCGGTGACGGCACCACCACCGCGACCGTGCTGGCCCAAGCCATCGTTCGCGAAGGTTTCAAGCTGGTGGCTGCCGGCATGAACCCGATGGACCTGAAGCGCGGCATCGACAAGGCTGTCACGGCCCTGGTCGCCGAGCTGAAGAAGGCTTCCAAGCCCACCACCACGTCGAAGGAAATCGCGCAAGTCGGCTCCATCTCGGCCAACAGCGACGAAACCATCGGCAAGCTCATCGCTGACGCGATGGACAAGGTCGGCAAGGAAGGCGTGATCACCGTGGAAGACGGCAAGTCGCTGGACAGCGAACTCGACGTCGTCGAAGGCATGCAGTTCGACCGCGGCTACCTGTCGCCCTACTTCATCAACAACCCCGAGAAGCAATCGGCGCTGTTGGACAACCCCTTCGTGCTGCTGTTCGACAAGAAGATCAGCAACATCCGTGACCTGCTGCCGGTGCTGGAGCAAGTTGCCAAGGCTGGCCGTCCGCTGCTGATCATTGCCGAAGAAGTCGAAGGCGAAGCCCTGGCTACGCTGGTCGTGAACACGATCCGCGGCATCCTGAAGGTTGTGGCTGTGAAGGCTCCTGGCTTCGGCGACCGCCGCAAGGCCATGCTGGAAGACATCGCCATCCTGACGGGCGGCAAGGTCATCGCTGAAGAAGTGGGCCTGACGCTCGAAAAGGTGACGCTGGCCGACCTGGGTCAAGCCAAGCGCATCGAAGTGGGCAAGGAAAACACGATCATCATCGACGGCGCTGGCGCTGCCGGTGACATCGAAGCCCGCGTGAAGCAAGTGCGCGTTCAGATCGAAGAAGCGACCAGCGACTACGACCGTGAAAAGCTGCAAGAGCGCGTGGCCAAGCTGGCCGGCGGCGTGGCAGTGATCAAGGTTGGCGCTGCCACCGAAGTCGAAATGAAGGAAAAGAAGGCTCGCGTCGAAGACGCCCTGCACGCCACCCGCGCTGCAGTGGAAGAAGGCGTTGTGGCTGGCGGCGGCGTGGCTCTGCTGCGTGCCAAGCAAGCTGTGGGCGACTCGGTCAAGGGCGACAACGCCGACCAGGAAGCCGGCATCAAGCTGGTGCTGAAGGCCATCGAAGCCCCCCTGCGCGAAATCGTGAACAACGCCGGCGGCGAAGCCTCGGTGGTGGTGAACGCTGTGTTGGCCGGCAAGGGCAACTACGGCTTCAACGCTGCGAACGACACGTACGGCGACATGCTCGAGCTGGGCATCCTGGACCCGACGAAGGTCACCCGCACCGCACTGCAGAACGCCGCCTCGGTGTCCTCGCTGCTGCTGACGACCGAAGCCATGGTTGCTGATGCACCCAAGGACGAGTCCGGCGCTGGCGGCGGCGGCATGCCCGACATGGGCGGCATGGGCGGCATGGGCGGCATGGGTATGTAATTTCGCTCGCCCCCAGGGGGATTTGGCTCGCCCCCAGGCTGCGCGGCACTTCGTGTCCGCTACGCCAACCCCCTACCGGGGGCAACACCTGCGGCCCGGCAAAGCCGGTTCCGCGGTGTTTCGCGAAATAAAAAACCCGTCTCACGACGGGTTTTTTTATGGGCGCTCGGTTTGTTGTGCCGGCTAGCGGAACTGGTCACGCAGCGCCATGTACAGCACCTGAAAACGTGCATGCCGCGTCTTGTGCCCACTGGCCCCTTCGGACGAAGGCGACAGCGTCTGCTTCACCGGCGGCAAGGTGCACACCTCGGCCACCGCGCCCCCGTCGGCCAGCCACGCCAACCGCGCCGCACCGAGTGCCCCGCCGGTCTCGCTGCCCGCATAGAGCGTGAGCTCCACCTGGAAGATGTCGGCCAGCAACTGCCCCCACCAGACACTGCGCGCACCGCCACCCACGAGCGCGACTTCGCGCAGCGGCATGTCGGCCGGCAGGCGCAGCGTGTCGAAGCCGTCGCGCAGACCGAAGCTCACGCCTTCGACCACCGCATAGGCGATCTCTGCAGGGCCGTGTGCATGCGTCAAACCGAAGAGCACGCCTTGTGCGTTCGGGTTGTTGTGCGGCGAACGCTCGCCCGACAGGTACGGCAAGAACAGCGGGCATCGCGCCCGATCCGCCAACGCGACCGACGCCGCCGCTTCGAGCAACGCCGCTTCGTCCGCGAACTTGAAGGTCTTCGCTGCCCAGCTCACCGCGCTCGCGGCCGAGAGCATCACCGACATCTGGTGCCAGCGCTGGGGCAACGCGTGGCAGAAGGCGTGCATCGCCTGCGCGGGGTTCGGCAGGAAGCGGTCGGTCGAGACGAACACCACGCCCGAGGTGCCGAGCGAGACAAAGCCCTGCCCCGGCTCGACGAGCCCCATGCCGACCGCGCTGGCGGCGTTGTCGCCTGCGCCGCCGGCGATCTTCACGCCGTCGCGCAATCCCCAGCGCGCCGCCAGTCCGGGCTTGAGCAGCGCGGAGACTTCGCTGCCTTCCACGAGCCGCGGCATGTGATCGCGCGTGAGCCCCGTGGCGGCGAGCAGTTCGTCGGACCAGTCGCGCGCACCCACGTCGAGCCACAGCGTGCCGGCCGCATCGGACATCTCGCTGACCGCCTCGCCGCTGAGCATGAAGCGCAGCCAGTCTTTGGGCAGCAGCACGCGCGCGACGCGGGCGAAGATGTCGGGCTCGTGCTCGCGCACCCACAGCAGCTTGGGCGCGGTAAAGCCCGGCATCGCGAGGTTGCCCGCAATCTCGCCCAGGCGCGGCACGGCGCGCGTGAGCGCCTCGCACTGCGCGCCGCTGCGGCCGTCATTCCAGAGGATGGCCGGGCGCAGCACCGCGCCTTCTGCATCGAGCAGCGTGGCGCCGTGCATCTGGCCCGAGAGGCCGATGGCACGCACTTGTGACAACGCCTCGGCATGTGCCGTGCGCAGTTCTGTCATTACCGCGTCGAGCGCCTGCCACCACTGGGCGGGCGCCTGTTCCGACCACAGCGGTTGCGGCCGGTCGACCGTGAGCGGCGCGCGTGCCACGCCGACGATGCGGTGATCGTCCGCGAGCAGCAACGCCTTGAGCTCGGACGTGCCGAGGTCGAGTCCCAGATACAAGATGGTCTCCCTGATGGCGCCTTCAGTGAAGGCGTGTTGGCCTTGAAAGAAATCAGCCGAAGCGCGTGTCGGCCTGGCGCCTGAATTCGCTGGGCGTCATGCCCTTGATTTCAAGGAAGCGCCGGTTGAAGTTCGCCACGTTGTTGAAGCCCACCTGGTAGCAGATGTCGGTCACGTAGTGGTCGGTCTGCATCAGCAGGTGGCAGGCGCTGTTGATGCGCACGCGGTTCACGAAGTCGGTGAAGCTGTTGCCGGTCGAGCGGCGGAAGAAGCGGCTGAAGCGGCTCTCGCTCATGCCCAGCTCGGCGGCCACGTCCGACATGGAGATCGAGTCGGTCATGTTGTTGGTGATGCGGTTCACGATGTCGTTGATCTGGTCGACCTGCGCATCGCCGTCGCTGCCCTGCACGCCCTGCATCTGCACGCTCGACAGCAGCCGGTAGTCGGTGCACTGCGCCAGATCGGCCATGAACTCGCAGAACAGGCCGAGGCGCCGCACGCCGCGCGCCGCCTTGATGGCGTCCCAGTGCGCGAGCGCCTGCGCCGACATGCCGAAGAACTCGATGCCGTGGCGCGCGCGGTCGAGCAGCGGCATCACGTCGCGCAGCTCGGGAATCTCGGCGGCCGCGCGCTCGATAGGCTCGTGGCGGAACTGGATCACGCGGTCGCGGCCGGCGGCGCCTTCTTCGGGCACGTCGAGCGAGATCCAGTTGTGCGGCAGGCGTGGCCCGCACAGCACGAGGTGGCCAGGCTGGAACGGCCCGATCCAGTCGCCGATGAAGGCCTTGCCCGAGGTCTCGGTGATCAGGTGCAGCTCGTAGTCTTCATGGAAATGCCATCGCACCAGCGGGCTCGGGAAGCCGTGCGCGAGGCAGCGCACCAGGCCGGTTTCTTCCGGGGCCTCGTAGCCCAGCGACGGGGAGCGCGCGAAATCGCGCTCCAGCTCGGGCTGGCGTTGGCGAGGGATCGCGCGTTTGCGGGTGGTCGTTGTCATGGCAGCACGGATCGATCAGGGCCGGGAAGCGACGGCCTCATTGTCTTCCTGCGAAAGCGCCGTGTGAACGGCTTCCAGCGTCGGTGGATCTGCGCCCTCGCGGGTACAGTTCAGGGCCGCAGCGGTGGCGGCGAAGCGCATCACGGCGCGCCAGGCGTCGTCGCCGAGTTCGGCCAGTTGCGCGGGATGCTCGACGCCATGGGCCAGCAGCGCCACCGACAGCCCGGCGGTGAAGGTGTCGCCCGCGCCGATGGTGTCGACCACCTCGACGCGCGGCGCGGCCACGGTGAGCGGGGCGCTGCCGGTGCGCCACAGCGTGGCACCGGCGCCGCCGCGCGTGACGACCACGGCGCGCGCGCCGGCCGTGAGGCACTCGGCCGCAAGCGCATCGACGGGCCGCCCGGGGGCGAGCAACTGGGCGTCTTCGTCGCTGAGCTTGACCAGGTCGGCCATGGCGAACCACTCGGTGACGCGGGCGCGGAAGGCGGCCATGTTCGGGATCAGGCTGGGTCGCACGTTGGGATCGAACACGATCACGCAGCGCCCGGCATGGGCCGCCACGAGGTCGGTGATGCGCGACGACGCCGGCTCCTGCAGCAGCGAGATCGAGCCGAAGTGCACAAAGCGGCATTCCGCCGGCAGCTGCGGCAGCGGCTCGGGCGCCCAGGTCGCGTCGGCACTGTCTCGTGTGTAGAAGGCGTAGCGGTTGGTCTGCGGCGTGCGCTCGACAAAGGCCAACGTCGACGGCGCGTCGCTGCGCAGGATGAGGCGGGTGTCGACGCCGTTGCGTTCGAGAAAGGCCATGAGCCGTTCGCCGAACAGGTCGGTCGAGAGCTGCGTGAGAAAGCCGGTCGGCTGCCCGAGCCGCGCGCAGGCCACGGCGGTGTTGAGCGGCGAGCCGCCCTCATGGCCCAGGAACGCGAGGGTGCCCGCTTCGCTGGCGGTGAAATCGATCAGGGCCTCGCCCGTGAGTGCTATGCGCATGGTGTGTGGATTTTGTGCTTCTGTCAGGGCAAGGCGCGGGCGTCGGCCAGGAAACCCGCCTCGGCAGCCAGGGTGGCGGGATGGTCGAGCAACTCGGCAAAGAGGCGCGGCGGGATGGTGATGGCGCCCACGCCCAGCGCCAGCAGCGACAGGTACGCCGCGCGCGACCGGATGCTCGCCACCAGCAGCCGCGTGCCCGACGCGGGACGCTGTGCGACCAGCGACTGCATCTGTGCGATGAGCCCGAGCCCGTCGATGCCGGCGTCTTCGAGCCGGCCGAGGTAGGGCGCTGCATAGGCCGCACCCAGTTGCGCGGCAAAGTGCGCCTGCTCGGGCGCGTACACGGCGGTCCAGGTGACGGGCACGCCCTGGGCGATGAGCTGCGCGCCGGCGTCCAGGCCCTGGCGCGTGGCGGGAATCTTGATGACGAGCTGACCGCGGTCGAACTGCGGCAGCAGCGCCTGCGCGTCTTCGAGCATGCCGTCGACCTCGCTCGAATAGACCTGGGCCTGCACCTGCCGCGCACCCAGCTCGATGCAGCGCTTGAGCAGCCCCGGCACCGCCGCGCGGCCCACGCCGGCGCGCTGCAGCAGCGTCGGGTTGGTCGTCACGCCGTGCACCACCGGGTGCGGCAGGCAGGCCTGCAGGTCGGCCAGGTCGGCGCTGTCGAGGTAGAGATGGAAATCGTCGTTCACGGGTCGCTCGCTGCTGAGGGTGGCCATCTTCTCATCGGGCCGGAGGCGCTTCACCGCCCGAACACGTGCGGTCTCGGTACTTTTGTGCTCTGACGGGCATGCCGGCTCCCTCTTCAGCTCATGACATTGCCGCCATCGACATTGAGGGTCTGCGCCGTGATGTAGCGCGCCTCGTCGCTGGCGAGAAAAACCGCCGCCCCTGCAATGTCGCCCGGCACGCCCATGCGCCCGAGCGGCACGTCGAGGCCGACACGCCGCTTCTTCTCGCCCGGCGCCAGCCCTTCGGCTTTGGCGAACAGGCTGTCGACATGGTCCCACATCGGCGTGTCCACCACACCGGGGGCGATGCCATTGACGCGGATGCCGTGCGGCGCCATGGCCAGCGCGGCGCTCTGCGTATAGCTGATGACGGCCGCCTTGGTCGCGCAGTAGTGCGACACCAGCGCCTCGCCGCGGCGCCCGGCCTGCGAGGCCATGTTGATGACCGACGCGCCCGGCGTGCCGGCCTCGACCATGTGGCGCAGCACGGCCTGCATCACGAAGAACATGCCCTTCACGTTGACGGCGAAGAGCCGGTCGAACGAGGCCTCGTCGCTGTCGAGCAGCGGCGCGAGGTCGAACACGGCGGCGTTGTTGAACAGCGTGTGGATCGGGCCGAAGGCGACCTGGGCTTCGGCCAGCATGTGCGTGATGGCCTGCGTGTCGGTGACGTCTGCGGCGATGTACGCGAGGCTGTCGGGGTGGCGCTGCTGCAGAGCCCGCAGTGCGTCGGGCGCGGCGGTCGCGCGGTCGATCACGCTGCAGCGCGCGCCCTCGGCGATGCAGGCCTCGGCCACGGCCAGCCCGATGCCGCCGCCGGCACCGGTCAGCAGCACATGGCGGTCCTGCAGCCGGCCGCTCATGGCGCGGCCTTCTCCGCAACGAAGCGCGTGACGCGCTCGCCGGCGCGGCGCACCGCATCGACCAGCCGGGCGTCGCCCCCAAGGCTGCCCCACAGCCCGGCATCGGCGCACAGTGCCGCCACCGGATCGGCGGCGTCGCAGATCGCGTGCGCCACGGCGACGTCCATGCTCTGGTCCTGGTAGGCGTAAGGCAGCTCGCCCCGATGCCAGCGCTGCAGGAACGCGAGGAACAGCGCAGGCAGCATCGCCACGCTGTCGATGGTCTGCCCGGCCGCCAGCCGCTCGCGCACGGTCGGCGCGATGAAGCCCGGGATCTTCGAGAAGCCGTCGGCCGCCACGCGCTGGTTGGTGTCGCGGATCGCGGGGTTGCCGAAGCGGTCGAGCACCACGTCGCGGTAGGCCGCGAGGTCGATCGGGCTCGGGCTCAGGCACGGCATGACGTCATCGGTCACGTAGTCGAAAGCCATCTTGCGGATGGCGGCGTCGTGCGTGCCCTCGTGGATGAACCCCAGCCCTGCCAGCGTGCCCGCCCAGGCGATGCAGCTGTGCGTGGCGTTGAGGATGCGGATCTTGGCCTCTTCATACGGCTGCACCGAGTCGACCAGCTCGGCACCCACGCGCCCCCAGTCGGGCCGGCCGGCGACGAAGTCGTCTTCGATCACCCACTGGATGAAGCTCTCGCCCGTGACCGCGGCGCCATCGTCGCGGCCCGTGGCGGCTTGCACGCGCGCGCGCAGTTCCGGCGGAGGACGCGGCGTGATGCGATCGACCATCGCGTTCGGGCAGCGGGTGTTGGCATCGACCCAGGCCTGCAGCGGCGCGTCGCCGACCAATGCGATGAACTCGAGCAACCCTGCGCGAAAGCGGTCGCCGTTGTGGCGCAGGTTGTCGCAGTTCAGCAGCGTCACGGGGCCCGCCTGCGCGGCACGCCGTGCCCGCAGGATCGCGCAGACCGCGCCGTAGACCGTCTCGCCGGCCTCGCCGCGCCGCGCGCGTTCGATATCGCCCGCGAGGTCGGCAAACGACAGGTCGAGCCTGCCCTTGGTGTCGAGGTAGTAGCCGGCCTCGGTCACGGTGAAGGAGACGATGCGCGTGGACGGCGCGGCGCCGCGCGCAATCACCGCGGCCAGCGACGGCTCGTACGGCAGCACTTCGCGAATGGCTTCGATCTGCGCGTAACGGTACTCGCCGGCCGGCGACACGGTCTCGAGCGTGTAGCGCCCGCCCTGGGCCTGCAACGCGGCGACGACCTCGGCCATGTCGGGCCGGATGTTGGCACCCGACAGCGACCAGCGGGTGTCGCCCGCATCGATCAGCCGCTGCAGGTAGACGGCCTGGTGCGCGCGATGGAACGAGCCGAGGCCGAGGTGAAGCACCGTGAATTCCGAAGGCGCCGGTGGGGTGGGCACGAGGGCCGCTGCTGCTGCGAGGGTCACGGGGAAGGTCCGGAAAAATGAAGAGGGTCGGGTCAGGCGGCCACTGCGCGGCCTTCGCGGCTGAACAGGTGCAGCACGGACGGATCGAGCTCGACCGCCACGTCGTCACCCGCCTGCAGCGGCGTGCGCTCGTTCTGGCGCGCGATGAGCGGCACGCCGCCCACGTCGACGTGGATCAGCGTGTCGGCGCCCAGCGCCTCGATGAGTTCGACGCGGCCCGGCACGCCGGCAGCCGCGCCCTGCTTCGGATGCACGCGCAGACCTTCGGGGCGCACGCCCAGGAAACCGTCGCTCGGCAGGCGTCCGCCGGTGGCGGCGGAGAAGCTCGGGATCGCACTTGCCGCGACCATGTTCATCGACGGCATGCCGATGAACTGCGCGACGAACTGGTTGGCCGGGCGGTCATAAAGCTCGAGCGGCGTGCCGACCTGCTCGATGAGGCCGTCCTTCAGCACCACCACGCGGTCGGCCAGCGTCATGGCCTCGACCTGGTCGTGCGTGACGTAGATGGTGGTCGCGCCGAGCGCGCGGTGCAGCTTGTGGATCTCGACGCGCGTGTTGCCGCGCAGCGCCGCATCGAGGTTCGACAGCGGCTCGTCGAACAGGAACACCTTGGGCGCGCGCACGATGGCACGGCCGATGGCCACGCGCTGGCGCTGGCCGCCCGACAGGTCCTTCGGCGTGCGGTCGAGGTACTGCGTGAGGTTCAGCGTCTTCGCCGCGTACTCGACCTTCGTCTTGATCTCGCTCTTGGGCACGCCTGCGAGCTTGAGCGCGAAGGACATGTTGTCGTACACGCTCATGTGCGGGTACAGCGCGTAGCTCTGGAACACCATCGCGAGGTCGCGCTTGCCCGAAGGCGCCCAGGTGATGTCCTTGCCGTCGAGCAGCAGGTTGCCGCTGGTGATGGGCTCGAGCCCCGCGATCAGCCGCAGCAGCGTCGACTTGCCGCAGCCCGAAGGCCCGACGAAGACGATGAATTCGCCCTTCTGGATTTCGAGGTCGACGCCCTTGATGATGTGGACGTCACCAAAGCTCTTCTTGATGTTCTTGAGTTCGAGGTAGGCCATGAGATGTCTCGCTTTTCTTTACTTGACGGCGCCGAAGGTCAGGCCTTGCACCAGTTGCTTCTGGCTGAACCAGCCGAACACGACGATGGGCGCGATGGCCATCAGCGACGCGGCCGACAACTTGGCCCAGAACAGGCCTTCGGGGCTGGAGTACGAGGCGATGAGCGTGGCCAGCGTGCCGGCCTTTGCCGACGTGAGGTTCAGCGCCCAGAAGGCCTCGTTCCAGCTCAGCACCAGGCACAGGAGGCCGGTCGATGCGAGGCCGCCAACCGACAGCGGCATCACGACATGGCGGAACTCGGTCCACAGGCTGGCGCCGTCCATGCGCGCGGCTTCGAGGATCTCGTTCGGAATGTCCTTGTAGGCGCTGTAGAGCATCCACACCATGATCGGCAGGTTCGACAGCGTGAACACGATGGTGAGCGCGGTGAGCGAATCCAGCATGCCGGCGGTCTGCGCGAGCACGTAGATCGGCACCAGCGCACCGACGGCCGGCATCATCTTGGTGGAGAGCATCCACATCAGGATGTCGCGCGTCTTCTTCGTGCGAAAGAAGGCCATCGAGTACGCGGCGGGCGCTGCGATCAGCAAGCCGAGGATGGTCGAGCCCAGGCTGGTGATCAGCGAGTTGCGTGCGTACAGCAGGTAGTCGCTGCGGCGCTGCACTTCGCCGAAGTTGTCGAGCGTGGGCTCGAAGATGAACAGCGGCGGCACATGAATGGCCTGCAGCTCCGTCTTGAAGGCCGTGAGGAACAGCCAGCCGAGCGGGAAGAACAGAAGCAGCGCCACGGCCCACGCACCGACGGTGCGCAGCAGCTGCGGAAGGAAGTTGCTGGGTTGCATGGTCGTTCCTTCTTCAGTCGAGGTTCTTGCCGATGATGCGGATGAGGAACACGGCCACGATGTTGGCCAGCACCACCGCAAACAGTGCACCGGCGGAGGCCACGCCCACATCGAAATTCATGAGCGACTGCTTGAAGATCATGTAGGTCATGTTCGTGCTCTCGTTGCCCGGGCCGCCATTGGTGGTGATGGCGATCTCGGCGAACACGCTGAGCAGGAAGATCATCTCGATCATGATCACGACGGCCATCGGGCGGCCGAGGTGTGGAATGGTGAGATAGAAGAAGCGCTGGAACGAAGTCGCGCCGTCCATGCGTGCCGCTTCCATCTGCTCGCGGTCGAGCGACTGCAGCGAGGTGATGAAGATCAGGCAGGCAAACGGCAGCCACTGCCACGCCACCATGATGATCACGGAGAACAGCGGCACATCGGTGAGCCAGTCGACCGGCTGCGCGCCGAAGAAGCGCCACAGGTCGGCGAGCACACCGTAGATGGGGTTCATCATCATGTGCTTCCACAGCAGCGCGTTCACGGCGGGCATGACGAAGAAAGGCGAGATCAGCAGCACGCGCACGATGCCGCGGCCCGGGAAGGGCTCGTTCACCAGCAGCGCGAGCAGCACGCCGAACACCACCGTGATGACGATCACGCTGCCGATGAGCAGCAGCGTGTTCCACGTGGCCGGCCAGAAGTCGGGGTCGGTGACGAAGTAGTGAAAGTTCTCGAGGCCCGCGAACGTGCGTTCGCCGGGCTGCATGAGGTTGTAGTTCACGAACGAGAAGTACAACGTCATCAGCAGCGGCACGATCATCCAGAGGAAGAGCGTGAGCACGGCGGGCGCCATGAGGGCGCGGGGCAGGAGGCGTTTCATCAGAAGGTCCTTCTTGTGTCTCTGGCTCCTTCCCTCTGGGGGAAGGCGAGGATGGGGGCTCCCTGATCGATCACCGCGGCCATGCGATACGCCGCGTGACCCCACCCCGACCCTCCCCCGGAAGGGGAGGGAGAAAGCCAAGCCTTACTTGTAGTAGCCGGCCTTCTTCATCTCGCGCTCTGCGCTCGTCTGCGAGGTCTTCAACGCCTGGTCGACCGTGACCTTGCCCGACAGTGCCGCGCTCATCTGCTGGCCCACCGCCACGCCGATGGCCTGGAACTCGGGAATGGCTGCGTACTGCACACCCACGTACGGCGACTTCGGCAAGGTGCTGTCGCTGAGGTTGGCGCTGTCGATGGCCTTCTTCTCGGCGGCGGCGAACTTGGCGACCTTCTGGAACTCGGGGTTCGCATAGGTTGACTTGCGCGTGCCGGTGGGCACCGTGCCCCAGCCATGCTCCTTGGCGACGAGGCTGACGTACTCCTTGGAGGTCGCCCACTTCACGAAGGTCTGTGCGGCCGCGCCCTTGGTCGAGCTGGCGGGAATGGCGAGGTTCCAGGTCCACAGCCAGTTCGCGCCCTTGGGCGTGACGGCGACGGGGGCCTGTGCGAAGGCCACCTTGTCGGCCACCTTCGATTGCTTAGGGTCGCTGATGAACGAGGCGGCGATGGTCGCGTCGACCCACATGCCGCACTTGCCTTCGTTGAAGAGCGCGAGGTTCTCGTTGAAGCTGTTGGCCGAGGCGCCCGGCGGGCCGTAGGCCTTCATGAGGTCGACGTAGAAGTTGATCGCGTCCTTCCATGGCTTGGTGTCGATCTGCGGCTTCCACTGCATGTCGAACCACTGGCCGCCGTTCGTGTTGACCAGCGTGGTCAGGAAGGCCATGTTGTCGCCCCAGCCCGGCTTGCCGCGCAGGCACATGGCGTACAGGCCGCCCTTCGGGTCATGGATCTTGCCGGCGAATTCCTTCACCTGCGCCCAGGTGGGCTGCTCGGGCATCTTGAAGCCGACCTTGTCGGCCAGGTCCTTGCGGTACATGAGCATCGAGCTCTCGCCGTAGAACGGCGCGGCGTAGAGCTTGCCTTCGTGCGACAGGCCGGCGCGGATGGCAGGCAGCAGGTCGTCGACGTCGTAGGCGGCATCGGTGGCGATGGGCTGCAGCCAGCCCTTCTTCGACCAGATCGGCGCTTCGTACAGGCCGATGGTCATCACGTCGAACTGGCCGCCCTTGGTGGCGATGTCGGTGGTCACGCGCTGGCGCAGCGTGCCTTCCTCGAGCGTGACCCACTTGAGCTTGATGTCGGGGTTGGCTTTTTCGAAGAAGGGCGTGAGCTTCTGCATCTCGATCATGTGGCCGTTGTTGACGGTGGCGATCACGAGTTCGGTGGCGGCGTGGGACGCGAGGCCCACGCTGGCAAGTGCGAGGACGAGGCCCGCTTTCAGAAAACGCTTCATGTTGTCTCCTAGAGGTGAGCGACGCCCTCTTGTGCTTGTCGGGTCGCCGTGCCCGGATTCTGGAGAAACGCGCTTGCAGCTTTGGTACTTCGACCGTCACCATCTGTATTCTCTTGCACCAGTTATCTAGTGAATTCCCTAGTCCAACGCAATACAGCATGGAAAACTAGCCATCGGAAGTTCTCAGGCGTGCCCGCCATCCCCCAGCAGCTGGCGCCGGAACTGCGCGGCGGCCGGCGACAGCGCGCGGTCTTCGCGGGTGATCAGGCAGATCGGCGGCACGCGCACCGGCAGCTCGACCGGCACCGTGCGCAGCACGCCCAGCCGGCCGTAGTGGTTGGCCTGCGAGGCCGGCATGACGGCGGCCATGTCGGAGTTCTCCAGCAACGCCGTGATGGCGATGGGCGATGCCGTTTCGATGATGTCCAGCCGCGCCTGGATGCCCGCCTCGCGCATCGCCGCCTCGAAGCGCCCGCGCTGCGGCGACCCCGGCGGCTGCAGCACCCACGACCAGGTCGCCATCTCGGCCAGCGTGACCGTGGCCGCGCGCTCGAACACCGGATGCGCCGCGCGCACCACGACCACCTGCGACTCGCCCAGCAGCGGCACGCTCGCGTACTTGGCCTCGTCGTGGCCGTCGGTGAGGCGGCCCAGCACGAGGTCGACATCGCCCTGCTCCAGCTGCGCCTGCATCACGTCGCTGGTCTCGACCACCACCGACACGGCCACCTGCGGATGGCGCAGGTGGTAGGCGACCAGCGCCGGTGCCAACAGCTCCGGCACGGCGCCCGGCACGCTGCCCACGCGCAGCGCCCCGCTCAGGCCCGAGCGCAGCGCGAGCATTTCCTCGCGGGCGGTGCCGAAGTCGCTGAGCACGCGGCGGGCGTAGCGGATGAGGATCTCGCCGTAGGGCGTGGGCGCCATGCCGCGCGCCGAGCGTTCGAAGAGTTGTTCGCCCAGCGACTCCTCCAGCTGCTGCAGCAGCTTGGTGGCCGCAGGCTGGCTGATGTTCATGGCCTCGGCCGCGCGGCCGAGGTGGCGATGCGCGTCGAGCCGGGCCAGCAGGAGCAGCTGGCGCGGCCGGACGTGGAGCATCAGTGAAGCGTCCGTGAGGCCTGTATTCATGCACAAAAGTATATGGAGCTTCGGCCTTTTTCGATTGGATCGCGCGCCCGAAGCTCCTTAGGCTCGGGGCCACAACAAGCAGGAGACGACGCGATGACCCTCTTTCCCATGGCCCGCCATGCCGGCGTGGCGGCGCTGCTGGCGCTGGCCGCTTGCCTGAGCGCGGGCGCACAGCCGGCCTACCCCGACAAGCCGCTGCGCATCCTGGTCGGCGCCTCGCCCGGCGGCGGCACCGACATCCTCGCGCGCGTGCTGGCCGACAAGTTCGCGCCCGTGCTCAAGCAGCCCGTGACGGTGGAAAACCGCCCCGGCGCATCGAACACCATCGCCGGCGAACTCACGGCCCGCGCGCCAGCCGATGGCGCCACGCTGCTGCTGGCCACCAACACGGCACAGGCCGTGGCACCGCACATCCTCAAGCTCAAGTACGACCCGCTGAAAGACCTGCAACCCATCGGCCTCGTGGCCGTGATGCCCAACGTGCTGGTGGTGTCGGCCAACTCGCCCTACAAATCGGTGAAGGACCTGCTGGCCGCCATGGCGGCCAAGCCGGGCGGCTTCAAGTACGCGTCGTCGGGCATCGGCAGCACGCAGCACGTCGGCGGCGAAGCCTTCAACCTGGCCACGGGCATGAGCTCGATCCACGTGCCCTACAAGGGCAGCTCGCAGGCGCACATCGACATCATCTCGGGCGAGGTCGAGATGATGTTCGACAGCACCTCCTCCGCCATGGGCCAGATCCGCGCCGGCAAGTTCCGCGCGCTCGCCGTGAGCGCGCCGCAGCGCTCGCCCGAGCTGCCCGACGTGCCCACGCTCGCCGAGCAAGGCATCAAGGGCGCCGACGTGTCGACCTGGTACGGCCTGTACGTGACGGCCGGCACGCCGCGTCCGGCGGTCGAGCGGCTGAGCGCCGAACTCACGCGCACGATGAACCTGGCCGACGTGCAGTCGCGCATCAAGGCACTCGGCGGCGAGCCCGGCACGCTGATCGGCGAGCCTTTCGCGGCGATGAACAAGCAGGAGTTCGACCACTACGGCCAGCTCGTGCGCGCGGCGCGCATCAAGGCCGAGTGAGGCCGCCCTTTTCCCTTCCTTATTCCCCAGACATCCCACCATGCCCATCCCATCTTCCACCCCGAGCGTGACCTCCGCCAAACCCCGCATCGTCGTGCTGCTGGGCGACCCCAGCGGCGTCGGCCCCGAGATGGCCGTGAAGCTGCTCGCCCGCCAACGCAACCTCGACGCCGCCCGCGTGCTGCTGATCGCCGACCCCGTCGTGCTGGCCGCGGGCGAGCGCGTGGCGGGCGTGAAGCTGGCGCCGCTGCCGGTCAACACCCTCGACGATCTGCGCTTCGAGGACGGCCGGCTCAGCTTCCTCACACGCGACTGGATGGCGGGCGAGGAGCCGGTGCTCGGCGAGTCGAACGAACGCTCAGGCCGTGCCTCGTTCCAGGCGCTCGAAGACGCGACCCTGGCCGTGCGGCGCGGCCAGGCGGATGCGATCCTCTTCGCGCCCCTCAACAAGCATTCGCTGCGGCTCGGAGGCCTGACGCACGAGGACGAGCTGCGCTACATGCAGGAGCGCTTCGCCGTGACCGGCTTCGTCTGCGAGTTCAACCTCACCGGCTCGCTGTGGACCTCGCGCGTGACCTCGCACATTCCACTGAAGGACGTGGCGCGGCACATCACCGTGGAAGGCGTGAGCGACGCCGTGAAGATCATCGCGTCGGCACTGCGCCGCGCCGGCGTGGCCCAACCGCGCATCGCGGTGACCGGGCTCAATCCGCACGCGGGCGACGGCGGCTCGATCGGCATGGAAGAGATCGAGATCATCGCGCCCGCCATCGAACAGCTGCGCGCCGAAGGCTACGACGCGCGCGGCCCGTTCTCGCCCGATACGGTGTTCATCGGCGCGCGGCGCGGCGATGTCGATGCGGTGGTGTCGATGTACCACGACCAGGGCCAGATCGCGATGAAGCTCATGGGCTTCGAGGAAGGCGTGACCTTGCACGGCGGGCTGCCGGTGCCGGTCGCCACATCGGCCAGCGGAAGCGCCTTCGACATTGCCGGCAAGGGCATGGCGCAGATCGAAGGGCTGCAGCAAGCCTTCGATCTGTGTGTGCGCATGGCGAGCGGCGCGCCTGCTGCACCTGCGTCCGTCGAAACGGCGGTGGCCTGAGCTGCTGGTGCCGCAAAAGAAAAGGGCCGCGTGTGCGGCCCTTCGGGGAGAAAGATCAGGCGCTCGGCGGTTCGCCGTAAGCATTGCTCTCCGGCTGCGACGGCTGAACGAAGAAGTAGATCAGCACGAGATTGATCAGCGGGATGATCGACAGCAGCAAGAACCAGCCGCTCTTGCCGATGTCGTGCAGGCGGCGCACGCCCACCGCGAGTGCGGGCAGAAGCAAGGCCAGCGCTGCGATGAAATACACGTATTCATGGATCAGGCCCGTCACGACGAGCACCCCGAACTGGGCCAGAAAAAACCACCAGAATTCCGAACGCGACGCACGACCGGTGAAATCGGTGTACTTCGCAATGCACGTCTTGACCGCTGTTTGAAAGTCCATTGACTCGCTCCTCTTGATGAATCCCAGGGAAATTTCCCCGGGGCCATCATATCGGCGCACTGTGCAACGACAAACTCGGCCAAACCGGCCAGCACGCTGCAAACCAATGGCCTAACGGCCTATGAAATAGCGCGTTGGACAGAGGCTTGCAGTGACGTGTGCCGTCAGGCGCTCAGCCGCTTCAGCAGGCCGGCCGTCGAGGCGTCGAGTCCCGTGACATCGCCCGAGGCCAGGCGCGGCTCGATGTCGCGCGCCAGCACCTTGCCGAGCTCCACGCCCCACTGGTCGAAGCTGTTGATGCCCCACAGCGCACCGCTGGTGAACACGCGGTGTTCGTACATCGCGAGGAAGGCGCCGAGTGCTTCGGGCGTGAGCTTCTCGAACACGAAGAAGGTGCTCGGCCGGTTGCCTGGAAAGTTCTTGTGGCCGCCTTCGTCGAGCTTGCCGACCATCAGCGCCTGCGCCTGCGCGAGCGCGTTGGCAAGCAGCTTGGGATGGTGGCCATCCAAGTCGTGCGAGGCGTCGCGCACCGCCATGAACTCGAGCGGGATCACGTCGGTGCCCTGGTGCAGCATCTGAAAGTACGCGTGCTGCCCGTTGGTGCCGGGCTCGCCCCAGAGCACGGGCGAGGTGCCGAAGTCCAGCGGCGCGCCGCTCGCATCGACCTGCTTGCCGTTGCTCTCCATCTCGAGCTGCTGCAGGTAGGCCGGCACGCGCTTCAAGGCGCTGTGGTACGGCGCGATGCTGCGGCTCGTGAAGCGGTGGAAGTTGCGGTACCAGACGTCGAGCAGGCCCAGGCGCACCGGCAGGTTCTGCTCGAGCGGCGCGATGCGAAAGTGCTCGTCCATCGCATGCGCGCCCGCCAGCAGCCGGCGGAAGCCGTCGGCGCCGATGGCCAGCGCAATCGGCAGGCCGATGGCCGACCACAACGAATAGCGACCGCCCACCCAATCCCAAAAGCCGAAGGTGGTGTCGATGCCAAATTTGTTCGCGGCTTCGACGTTGGTGGTGAGCGCGGCGAAGTGGCCGGCGATGTCGGTGCCGCCCGACTGCTCGTACCAGCGCTTGGCCGAGAGCGCGTTGGTCATCGTCTCGGCCGTGGTGAAGGTCTTCGAGGCCACCAGGAACAGCGTGTGCTCGGGCGCAAGGCCCTTCAGCACGCCCGCCAGTTCGTGGCCGTCGACGTTCGACACGAAGTGAAAGCGCTTGCCGGGCGCCACGAACTCCGCGAGCGCCAGCACGGCCATCTGGGGGCCGAGGTCGGAGCCGCCGATGCCGATGTTGACCACGTCGGTGATCGTGTGATCGGCGCGCACCTTCTCGGCGTAGGCCAGCATGGCGTCGAGCGTGGCGTGCACCTCGCGCAGTTCGTGGGCCGTGTGGTGGCCGGTGGCTGCATCGGCCGGCGCGCGCAGCAGCGTGTGCAGCACGGCGCGGTCTTCGGTGTTGTTGATGTGTGCACCCGCGAACAGCGCGTCGCGGTGGGCCTCGAGGCCGCATTCGCGCGCGAGCGTGAACAGCAGCGCCTCGGTGCGCGCGTCGATCAGGTTCTTCGACAGGTCGGCAAAGACGTGGGGCGCCTCCTGGCTGAAGCGCTCGAAGCGCCCGGCGTCGTCCACGAAGGCATGGCGAAGATCGAACTGGCGACCGGCCGTGTCGAAGCTGGACTGCAGTTGCGCCCAGGCCGGCGCGCGGTCACAGCGCAGGGTCATGGTCATGTTTACTTGCCGCTTTCCTGCATGAGCTTTTCGAGCTTCACGGCGTCGGCCGCGAAGGCGCGGATGCCCTCGGCGAGCTTCTCGGTGGCCATCGCATCTTCGTTGAGCGCGAAGCGGAAGCCGGCCTCGTCGTAGCTCAGCTTCTCGGCGGTGCCGCTCGCGGCAGCCTTGGCATCGAGCGCGTGCGCGAGCGGCTCGTTGCTCGCGGCCAGCTCGGCCAGCAGCTCGGGGCTGATGGTCAGCAGGTCGCAACCCGCCAGCGCCTGGATCTGGCCGACATTGCGGAAGCTCGCGCCCATGACCTCGGTCTTGATGCCTTGCTGCTTGTAGTAGTTGAAGATTTCGCGCACCGACTGCACGCCCGGGTCGTTCGCGCCGGCGTTGGCGGCTTCGTCCCACTTGGCACCGGCCGACTTCTTGTACCAGTCGTAGATGCGGCCCACGAAGGGCGAGATGAGCTGCACGCCGGCCGCGCCGCAGGCCACGGCCTGCGCGAACGAGAACAGCAGCGTGAGGTTGGTGCGGATGCCCTTCTGCTCGAGCAAGCGCGCGGCCTCGATGCCCTCCCAGGTAGAGGCAACCTTGATCAGCAGGCGCTTCTCGGTGTCGATGCCTTCGGCCTTGTACAGCGCCACGATGCGCTCGCCGCGGGCCACGGTGGCCACGGTGTCGAACGAGAGGCGGGCGTCGACTTCGGTCGAGACGCGGCCCGGGATGATGGAGAGGATTTCGGTGCCGAAGCGCACCAGCAGGCGGTCGATGACTTCGTCGAGCGGCTTGCCGGTGTGCGCTTTCACGGTCTCGTCGAGCAGCGGCCGGTATTCGGCCTTCTGCACGGCCTTGAGGATCAGCGACGGGTTGGTGGTCGCGTCCTGCGGCTTGGAAATGCTGAGCTGCTTGAAGTCGCCGGTGTCGGCAACGACGGTGGTCCACTGGCGGAGGGCATCGAGTTGGTTCATGAAATCAATTATCCGGGGAGGGGTGTGACAAGTCCTGCACGCAGTTGCGCGGCGGTCGATGTTTTCATGCGAACCGTAGCACGGGTTTTCGCGAAGCTCCATCAGCCTGCGGCGAGAAGGGTTGTCAGCCGCGCTGCCCTACAGGGGCTGTGGTCCGTGGCTGACGGCGACGGCCCCTGTCCGGCGGCTACCCTGAAGCGGATGCGGCAACTCTGCCGGACGACTTTCCCCTCAGGAGCCCCCATGACCTCTCGCCATCCACGCCCCGCGCCCGCCGGCCGCCCCTTCGACGACCGCCGCACCAGCAAGGCCATCGGCGTCATGGCCACGGCCTTCGTCGTGGGAGGGGTAGCCACCTGGTACGCGCTGGGCGCCGCACGCACGGCCCATGCGCAGCCGGCCGGCCCCGCCGACGGTGCCCCGCTGATGCGCGCGCCGCTGCAGGTGGTGGCGCCGGTGGACCTGCACCGCTATGCCGGCCTCTGGCACGAACAGGCACGCCTGCCCAACCGATTCCAGAAACAGTGCGCCGGCCCGGTGAGCGCCGAATACACGCCGCAGCCCGACGGCACCGTGCAGGTGCGCAACCGCTGCGTGCGCGCCGACGGCAACTTCGACGAGGCCATCGGCAGTGCGCGCGTGGTGCCCGTGGCCGGCCAACCCGGCGCGGGACGGCTGCAGGTGCGCTTTGCCCCTGCGTGGCTGAGCTGGCTGCCGATGGTGTGGGGCGACTACTGGATATTGAAGCTCGACCGCGACTACCAGGTGGCGCTGGTCGGCACGCCCGACCGTGAGTACCTTTGGGTGCTCTCGCGCGCGCCGCGCCTCGAAGACGATGCGCTGCAGGCCGAGCTGGACTACGCCCGCAGCCTGGGCTTCGACACCGACAAGGTGGTGCTCACCGGCAGGTAGCGCTGCAGCTGCGACGGCAGCATGGCCGGCGCGGTGCAATGGATGGCGTGCCAGCCGAAGGCGCGGGCCATCTCGACATTGGCGGCCGAGTCGTCGATGAACACGGTCTGCTCGGGATCGAGGCCGTGGCGCATGGCCAGCACCTCGTAGATCTCGCGCTCGGGCTTGAGAAACTTCACGTCGCCCGAGAACACGCCGCCGTCGAAACGCCGCATGAACGCATGCCGGCGCTCGAGGGCGCGGGCAAACGGCGCGGGCATGTTCGACAGGTAGTACAGCCGCAGCGGCTGGCCGGCGTCGCGGTGGGCGATGAGCTGCTCGAGCATCTCCAGCGTGACGTCGATCGGCTCCAGCCGCTCGCCCAGCCCGTCGAGCATGGCGTGCAGCGACGCGGCCGGCAGCGCCAAGCGGGCCGACATGCGGGCGATCGCATCGTCCAGCGTGCGGGTGCCGCAGTCGAAACCGGTCCAGTCGTCGTGATGGAAAAGAGCCCGGCCCAAGGCCGCGGCAGCGGCTTCAGTGGGAGCGTGAGGGGCAAGATGGGCCTGGACGAGCCGTGTCGGCTCCCAGGCGAACAGCACGGCGCCAAGATCGAAAACCACGTTCATGGCGCCATTGTTTCATGCGCCGGGCACCACGCTCACGCCATGGGCTCCGAGCGACAGGGTGGTCTGCGTACCGGCCGCCAGCGGGCGCGACAGGTCGGTCGAGACCACGAAGACCGGCCCCAGCGGCGTGTCGAAGCCGTATTCGTAGTAGCTGCCGAGGTAGGCCGCCTTGCGCAGCGTGGCGGGCAGGCCGTCGAGCGCGCCGATGTCCCAGGCCTCGGGCCGCACCGCCACCTTCACCGTGCCGGGCGCCACCGCGTAGCGCGGCTGCAGCCGCAGCGGGCCGAGCGTGACGCTGCCGTCGGCCTGCGCCACAGCCGGAAACACCATCGCCTCGCCCATGAAGCCGGCGACGAACTCGCTCTCGGGACGGCCGTAGAGCTGCTCGGGCGTGCCGCGCTGGGCGATCACGCCATGGTCCATCACGATGATCTGGTCGCTCACGGCCAGCGCCTCGCTCTGGTCGTGCGTCACGTAGGCCACGGTGAGCTTCAGGCGCTGCTGCAGCGAGCGGATTTCCTCGCGCATCTCGCGCCGCAGGCGGGCGTCGAGGTTGGACAGCGGCTCGTCGAACAGCAGCACCGCGGGCTCGAGCACCAGCGCGCGCGCCAGCGCCACGCGCTGCTGCTGGCCGCCCGAGAGCTCGCTGGGCAGGCGCTCGTCGAAACCGACGAGGCCAACGCCCCTGAGCGCCTCGCGCGCCCGCACCGTGGCCTCGTCCTTCCTCACGCCGCTCATGCGCAGGCCGTAGCCCACGTTCTCGATCACGTTCATGTGCGGGAACAGCGCGTAGCTCTGGAACATCATGCTCACGTTGCGCTCGCCCGGGCCGAGCGTGGTGACGTCGCGCCCGCCCATGAAGATCGAGCCCGAGGTGGGTGATTCGAGCCCCGCGATCATGCGCAGCGTGGTCGTCTTGCCGCAGCCCGAGGGGCCGAGGATGGTGGTGAGCGTGCCCACCGGCACCTCGAAGCTGATGCCCTTGACGGCCATCGGGCCGTTCTTGTCGGCGCCGTAGCGCTTGGCGACGTTGCGGAATTCGATGCCGTTCATACGGAGAGGCTTTCCATTTTGTGATGTCCCTGATGCGGCGGCGCAGTGCCGCGCCGCCCCAGCTTGCGCTCCCCGACCACGAACTGCACCAGCGCGATCGCCAGCGACATCAGGATCATGAGCACCGTGCAGTACGCGAGCGCGATGCCGTAGTCGCCATTGCCGACGCGGCCGATGATGTAGGTGGTGGCGAGCTCGTTCTCGGCCGTGACCAGGAAGATCACCGCGCTCACCGTCGTCATGGCGCGCACGAAGCTGTAGACCAGCGCGGCCACCAGCGCCGGCTTGAGCAGCGGCAGCACCACCTTGAACAAGGTCTGCGAGGTCGAGGCGCGCAGCATCAGCGAGGCTTCGTCGAGCGAGCGGTCGAGCTGCTTGAAGGCCGCCGTGCCGGCCCGAACACCCACCGGCAAATTGCGGAACATGAAGCACAGCACGATGATGAGCCCCGTGCCCGTGAGCTCCAGCGGCGGCACGTTGAAGGCCAGGATGTAGCTCACGCCGAGCACCGTGCCCGGAATCGCAAAGGCCAGCAGCGCGCCGAACTCGAAGATGCCCTGACCCTTGAATTCGTTGCGTGCCAGCAGCCACGCAATGAGCAAACCGAGCGCGGCGGTGATCGGCGCCGAGATGCCCGCCAGCTTCAGCGTGGTGATCAGCGAGTTCCACGCGGTGCCGGCCCACACCAGCCCGAACTGGCCCCACTCCAGCGCAAAGGCGCTCTTGAAGTGGTTGAGCGTGAAGCTGTAGTCGCGGCCCCAGGTCTGCACGAAACCGCCCGCGAAGGCGAACAGGTAGACCACGGCCGTGAACGCGATCCACGGCAGCGCGATGCACTGGATGGTGCGGCGCACGCCGTCGGGCAGCGCCATCGCGATGCCGGCGTCGCCCTTGCCGCTCACGGTCGTGTAGTTCTGCTTGCCGAGCACCCCGCGCTGCAGCGCGAACACGCCGAGCGCGAACAGCGTGAGCACCCAGGCCAGCGAGGCTGCGCGGCCCTGGTCGTACTGCGCGCCGACGATGGCAAAGAAGATGTCGGTCGACAGCACCGAGAACTGGCCACCCACCACCACCGGGTTGCCGAAGTCGGCCATGCTCTCGATGAAGCCGACCAGGAAGGCGTTGGCCAGCCCGGGCTTGAGCAGCGGCAGCGTGACGGTGAAGAAGGCGCGGCGCCGGTCGGCGCGCAGCATCTGCGCGGCTTCTTCGAGGCTGGGCGCGATCCCCTGCACCACGCCGCGCATGATCATGAAGGCGATGGGCGTGAAGGCGAACAGCTGCGCCACCAGCACGCCCGGCATGCCGTAGAACCACCGTGTGGGCTCGATGCCGAACACGCTTTCGAGCACCTGGTTGACGATGCCCGCGCGACCGAACAACAGGATCAGGCCGAGGCCGACGACGAACGGCGGCGTGATGATCGGCAACAGCGCCAGCACCCGCAGCGCGCCCTGCCCGCGCCGGTTGCCGCGCTCGGCCATCAGCGCCATCAGCGTGCCCAGGAAGGTGGTGCCGGCCGCGGTCAGCAGCGCCAGCACCAGCGTGTTCCACGCGACGCCGCAGCGCACGCCGCCCGCGAGGCATCCCATGCCCCAGATGCGCTCGGTGAACACGCGTGCGACGAAGGCCGTGATCGACCATTGCCCGTCCTCGTTGAAGAACGCGCCCGACAGCGCCTTGCTCACCGGGTAGGCGATGAACAGCGCCATCAGCACGCCGCAGCCGACGACCGCGGCAGAGACGAAGAGGTCACCCTTGAACAGGCCGAGCCGCGCGATGCCGAAAGCCGCCAGCAGCACCAGCGCCGTGAGCGCCACGAAGCCGCCCGCGCCGATGCCGAACTGGTTGACGGCCAGCTCGCCGAACTGCGTGTTGAGCGCCGCGACGCTCCAGCCGCGCGCGCCGATGGTGAAGCCCGCCACGGCCAGGCCGATGGCGCCGATCGCGCCGCCCGCCAGCAGCCAGCGCCCCTGCGCCTTGCCGGCCGGCAAGGCCGCACCGACGGCGCACAGCACCAGCCCGGCCAGCCCGATGAAGAGCCAACTGCGGCCCTGCGTCGCCGCTTGCATCAGCCCATTGGCGCCCTCTGCACTGCCGAACACCTGCGGAACGGCTTCGTACCAGGTCGCGTCCTGGATCGCATACCAGGGCAGCACGAGGTAGGCCGCAAGGCCCAGTGCGACCCAGGCCCAGATCCAGCGCCGTGCGCGCCGGGCGGCGGCGAGAGACGCCGGGTTGACCGGCGCGCCTTCGTTGGAACGCGCTTCCACTTAGCGCGGCAGCGAATTGACGTCTTTTTCCCAGCGCGCAATCAGGCGGCGGCGCTCGGCGCTGGCGCCGTACTTGGCGTAGTCGTAGTTGATGAACTTGATCTTCTTGAAGTCAGGAATGCGCGGGTCGAGCTTGGCGGTCGCGTTGCTCGGCAGCTGGAACTGCTTGTTGGCGGCGCCGAGTTCCTGCGCGGCGGGCGTGAGCGCCCATTCGTAGAACTTCCTGGCGGCGTCGAGGTTACGCGCGCCCTTGATGATGCTCATGGAGCCGATCTCGGCGCCGGTGCCGTCGCTCGGCGTGATGGTCTCGACCGGGAAGCCCTGCATCTTCTCGCCCGGGCCGTCGTGCACGAAGCTGATCGACACGGCCGTTTCGCCACGCGCCACCGCCTTGATCGGGCCGGTGCCCGAGCGGGTGTACTGGCCGACGTTCTTGTGCAGCGCCTTGAGGTAGTCGAAGGCCTTGTCCTCGCCCATGAGCTGCACCAGCGTGGCGATCATGGTGTAGGCCGTGCCGCTCGATGCCGGGTTGGCCACCTGGATGTCTCCCTTGTACTCGGGCTTGAGCAGGTCGGCCCAGGTCTTGGGCACGGGCAGCTTCTTCTTGGCCAGCAGCTCGGGGTTGTAGCCGAAGCCCAGCGGGCCCGAGTAGATGCCCACGGTCTTGTAGCCCGACTGCTTGGCCTGCTGCTGCGCCCAGGGGTGCAGCTGCGGCAGCGTGGGCGACTTGTACTCGAGCGTGAGCCCCTGCTCGGCCGCCTGCAGGTGCGGATCGCCCGTGCCGCCGAACCAGACGTCGGTCTTGGGGTTGTCCTTCTCGGCGATGAGCTGGGCCAGCGCCTCGCCCGAGCCCTTGAGCGCCATGTTGATGCGCACGCCCGTGGTGCGGGCGTAGACGGTGGAGATCACGTTGCACCACTCGGCCTGCACCGAGCAGATGACGTTGACGGTTTGCGCCGACGCTGCGGCCGACAGACCCAGCAGCGCGGCTGCCGTGAAAAGCTTCTTCATTGGTATTTCCCTGCCTCGGACATAAAAAAAGGCCTTGCGGCCTTGGGGCAGCGTAGCTTTAGTACAGGTGTGCCGAATCGGTACAAGTACCATCGCGACTGGCAC
Organism: Variovorax sp. EBFNA2; assembly: GCF_033802765.1. Lineage (NCBI taxonomy): Bacteria > Pseudomonadati > Pseudomonadota > Betaproteobacteria > Burkholderiales > Comamonadaceae > Variovorax > Variovorax sp. EBFNA2. The sequence continues at coordinate 1,133,520 of NZ_CP138496.1, read as the reverse complement.
ATTGCCTGCTCGGCATCCAGACAAAAGGAAAGTTTTCTCATGAGCTTCGATCTCGTTCTGTTCGGCGGTACTGGCGACCTTGCGTGGCGCAAACTGATGCCCGCTTTGTTCCAGGCCTTCAGGCACGGCAGCCTGCCGCAGGACGGACGCATCGTCGGCGTGGCACGCGACGACCTGTCGGACGACCAGTACCGCGAACTGATCCAGTCGCGCTTCAGCGCCGTCGAAGGCGCCAAGCGCCCTTCTCCTGAAGAGTTCAAGAAGTTCGCGTCCATGCTGCACTACCTGCGCATGGACCTGTCCAAGCCCGCCGACTACGCCAGCCTGGCCGAGCTGCTCCAGCAGCGCGACGCAAAAACGGTCGTGATGTACGTGGCGACGGCGCCCGCGCTCTTCACGCAGGTGGTCGAGCAGATCGCCGCCGCCGGGCTCAACGGCCCGCGCACCCGCGTCGTGCTCGAAAAACCGCTGGGCCACGACCTGGCCTCCAACCGCGCGATCAACGCCGCGGTGGGCAAGGTGCTCGAGGAAAAGCAGGTCTTCCGCATCGACCACTACCTGGGCAAGCCCTCGGTGCAGAACCTGTTCGCGATGCGCTTCGGCAACGCGCTGTTCGAGCCCATCTGGCGCCGCGAGCACATCGCCAACATCCAGATCACCATGGCCGAAGACCTCGGCGTGGAAAAGCGCGGCGCCTTCTATGACCAGACCGGCGCGCTGCGCGACATGGTGCAGAACCACGCGCTGCAGCTGCTGTGCGCCGTGGCCATGGAGCCGCCGATCAACGCGCACGCCGACGCCATCCGCGACGAAAAGCTCAAGGTGCTGCGCGCCCTCAAGCCCTGGACGCCAGAGAGCCTGGGCCTGCACGCGGTGCGCGGCCAGTACACGGCCGGCACGGCCTACGGCGAGCGGGTACAGGGCTACCGCGACGAGCCGGGCGTGAACCCCGACAGCCGCACCGAAACCTTCGTGGCGCTGCGCACCGAAATCGCCAACTGGCGCTGGGCCGGCGTGCCCTTCTACATCCGCACCGGCAAGCGGCTGGCCTCGCGCGACGCGCGCATCGAAGTCAACTTCCGCCCGACGCCGCACGCGATCTACCGCGCGCCCACGGGCAACGTGAACAAGCTGGTGATCAACCTGCAGCCGAAGGACGGCCTGGAGCTGCACATGCTCGCGCAGGCCCAGGACAACCGCCAGCGCGGCGGCAACGGCCACGCCAGCGCCGCGCAACTGGCGCCGGTGCAGCTCGACCTCGACTTCGACAAGCGCTTCGGCGCCGAGCGCGTGGGCGCCTACGAACGCCTGCTGCTCGACGTGATCGACGGCCGCCTCAACCTGTTCGTGCGCAGCGACGAACAGGAAGAAGCCTGGCGCTGGGTCGAACCGCTCATCGACAGTTGGGAATCCGACGGCGGCCCGCGCCCCTATGCGGCCGGCACCTGGGGCCCCAGCGCGTCGAGCGCCATGATCGCGCGCGACGGCTTCGCCTGGGGCGAAGAGCAGTAACGCAGCAGCAAGGCTGCGCGGCCTTCCTTCAGCCGAACTGAAGGCAGCGCATGCCGAGCGTGCCCGACTGGAAGCCTTCGTAGACGGTCTTCGCACGCTCGCCCGGCGCCGCAGCGCCCAGGGCATACAGGAAGGGAAAGTAGTGGTCCGGCGTGGCCACGGCGGTCGACGCCCCTTCGAGCTTCTGGTAGTCGATGAGCGCGCGGTCGTCCCGGCCGGCCAGCGCGGCTTTCACCGCATCGTCGAAAGACTGCGCCCACGGGCGGCTGGCCTTCGGGCCATCGGGCGTGCCGCGGTCGGTCACGCGCAGGTTGTGCACGACGTTGCCGCTGCCCATCACGAGCACACCTTGGTCACGCAAGGCCGCCAGGTCACGCCCCACCGCATGGTGGAACGCCGCCGGCTTGTCGTAGTCGATGCTGAGCTGGAAGACCGGCACGTCGGCCTTCGGGTACAGGTGCTTCAGCACGCTCCAGGTGCCGTGGTCCAGCCCCCACTGCTCGGTGGCGATGACCGGCGTCTGCTTGACCGCGCCGACCGCCTCGCGCGCGAGCGCGGGATGACCCGACGCGGGGTATTCGATGTCGAACAGCGCCTGCGGAAAACCGCCGAAATCGTGGATCGTCTTGGGCCGCGTCTGCACCGTGACGCCGGTTGCGCCCTGGCTGAGCCAGTGCGCCGACACGCTGAGGATCGCCGTGGGACGCGGCAACTCGCGGCCCCAGGCGGCGAGGCGGCGCGTGAACGCGTTGTCCGCCAGCGCATTCATCGGCGAGCCGTGGCCGATGAAGATGACGGGCATGCGGCGCGCGGGTTGAGCGCCGGCCGCGCGCGCGATCTCGGTCATCGACGCCAGCGCGGCCGTCGCACCCAGCGCCGAGCCCATGAGAAAGCCGCGGCGGCCGAGCAGGCGGGTCGCCCAAGAGGAAGGGATCGTCGGAGGTGTCATGGTTTCGTTCGGGACAAGCGCCGGACTCTGCCTCAACTCTCGCGGCGCCGCAGTGCCTTTACGCACACTTCGGCCGATCTCCTTCCGCTTCGGTGACGTACCTTCAGATCCGCCCTTCCTCCACAGCGTGGCAGGCCACCTGCACGCCCTTGAGACTCATCAGCGACGGCCGCTCCGACGAGCAGCGCGCATTGGCATGCGGGCAGCGCGGATGAAAGGCGCAGCCGGTCGGCGGGTTCAACGGGTTCGGCACCTCGCCTTGCACCGGCGTGCGCGCACGGCCGGTGTGCTTCATCTGCGGGATCGCGTCGAGCAGCATGCGCGTGTACGGGTGCTGCGGCTCGGCGAAGAGCTTCTGCTTGTCCGCCACCTCGACCAGCCGGCCCAGGTACATCACGCCGACCTGGTCGGCCACGTGACGCACCACGGCAAGGTTGTGCGAGATGAAGAGGTACGTCAGGCCCTGCTCGCGCTGCAGGTCTTTCATGATGTTGAGCACCTGCGCCTGCACGCTCACGTCGAGCGCCGAGGTGGGCTCGTCGCACACCAGGAACTCGGGCTGCGTGGCGAGCGCGCGCGCAATAGAAATGCGCTGGCGCTGGCCGCCCGAGAACTGGTGCGGGTACTTGCTCATGTCCAGCGGCGAGAGGCCCACCGATTGCAGCAGCTCGCCCACGCGCTGGCGCAGCGCGTCCTTGTCGCTGAGGATGCCGTGCTCGCGCAGCGGCTCGCCGATGATGTCTTCGACGATCCAGCGCGGGTTGAGGCTCGCGTAGGGGTCCTGGAAGATCATCTGGATGCGGCGGCGCAGGGTGCGGCCCTCGGGCGTCTTGAACGCGGCGTGCGCGTCCTGCCCGTCGAACTGCAGGCCGCCGCGTGTCGGCGCATACAGGCCGACCAGCAGGCGCGCGACCGTGCTCTTGCCGCAGCCCGATTCGCCGACCAGCGCGAGCGTCTTGCCGCGCTCGATGGAAAAGCTCACGCCGTCCACCGCATGCAGCAGCACGCGCGGCTTGCGTTCGAGCACGCGGTTGAGCCAGGGCGGCGAGACGTCGAAGGTGCGCGCGAGGTCGTGCGCGACCACGAGCGGCTCGCCGGTCTTTGTGGCCGCAGCGTCCTTGCGGGGTTCGGTCACGGCGCTCATCGGGTCACCTCCGCGAGGGGTTCGGCCGCTTCGGGCGTAGCGCGCTCGCCGGACGCCAGGGCGTCGTGGTGCTGCGCGGCGATCTCGGCCTGTCCCGCATGCGGGTCGGCGGCGTCGTGCAGCCAGCAGGCGGCGCGCGTGGCGCCCGCATGCATCAGCTCGGGCCGTTCGGTCAGGCAGCGCGCAAAGGTGCGCGGGCAGCGCGGGTTGTAGGCACAGCCAGTGGGGATGGCATTGAGCCGCGGCATGGCGCCGTCGATCTGGTTGAGCCGTTCGCGATCGATCGTCATGTCGGGAATCGACGCCATCAGGCCCGAGGTGTAGGGGTGCGCAGGCTGGTGGATCACCTCGTGCACCGGGCCGATCTCGGCGATGCGGCCCGCGTACATCACGGCCACGCGGTCGCAGGTCTCGGCGATCACGCCCATGTCGTGCGTGATGAGCATCACGGCCGCGCCACGGTCTTTGCAGACCTGCTTGAGCAGCTGGATGATCTGCGCCTGGATCGACACGTCGAGCGCGGTGGTCGGCTCGTCGGCCACGATGAGCTTGGGCTCGGCCGCGAGCGCCAGGGCAATCACCACGCGCTGGCGCATGCCGCCCGAGAACTGGTGCGGGAAGTGGTCGATGCGTTGTTCGGCGGCGGGAATGCCGGTGTCCTGCAGCAGGCCGATGGCACGCTTGCGCGCTTCCGATTCAGTCACCGGCAGGTGCGTGCGGATGGTCTCGATGAGCTGGCGGCCCACCGTGTACAGCGGGTTCAGCGAGGTCAGCGGGTCTTGAAAGATCGCGCCGATCTTGCGGCCGCGAATGGGGCGCATCGCATCGAAACCGAGGTTGTCGATGCGCTGGCCTTCGAGCAGGATCTCGCCGCTGGCCACGCGGCCCGGCGGTTCGAGCAGGCCGATGATGGCCGCGCCCGTGAGCGACTTGCCCGCGCCCGACTCGCCCACCACGCCGAGGATTTCTCCGGGCGCGATGTCGAAGGAAATACGGTCGATCGCACGCAGCGTGCCGCGGCGGTGCGGAAATTCGACGACGAGGTCTTTGACCTGGAGCAGCGTCATGGGGCGTTGTCCTTTTCTGTTCAGCGCAAGCGCGGATTGAGCGCGTCGCGCAGCCAGTCGCCGAGCAGGTTCACGCTGAGTGCAATGAGCACCAGCATCAGGCCCGGGAACACCGTGATCCACCATTCGCCCGAGAACAGGTACTGGTTGCCGATGCTGATGAGCGTGCCCAGCGAGGGCGACGTCGGCGGCACGCCGACGCCCAGGAAGGACAGCGTGGCCTCGGTGATGATCGCGGTCGCGACCTGGATGGTGGCCAGCACCATCACCGGCCCCATCACGTTGGGCAGCACGTGGCGCAGCATGATGCGCAGCGGCGCCACGCCGGTGACGCGCGCGGCCTGCACGTATTCCTTGTTGCGCTCCACGAGCGTGGAGCCGCGCACGGTGCGCGCGTACTGCACCCAGCCGGTGAGCGAGATCGAGATGATCAGCACGCCGAAGGCCAGAGATTCGTGCGCACTCGGAAAGAGCGCACGGCCGACGCCGGCGATGAGCAGCGCGACGAGGATGGGCGGGAACGACAGCATCACGTCGCACACGCGCATGAGGAAGGAGTCGAGCCAGCCGCCGAAGAAACCGGCCAGCAGGCCGAGCACCACGCCGACGACGACGGACAGCACCACCGACACCACGCCGACGATCAGCGAGATGCGCGCGCCGTAGATCACGGCCGACAGAATGTCGCGGCCCTGGTCGTCGGTGCCGAGCAGGTATTTGGACGAGCCTTCGGCGTTCCAGGCCGGCGGCAGGCGGGCATCGCCGAGTTCGAGGGTGGCGAGGTCAAAAGGATTGTGCGGCGACACCCATCCGGCGAACACCGAACAGAAGACGCACACCAGCGCAATGACGGCGGCGGCGATCGCCACCGGCGAGGTTCGGAAGCTGTAGCCGACATCGCTGTCGAGCCAGCGAGCAAGGGTTTTTTTCATCGTGGGCAAAAAAGAATGGGCCCGCAGGAAGCGGGCCCATGGTCGGGCCGCTCAGGCAGCGGCCCAGGGTCGACTTACTTGATGCTCATCCACTTGAAGTACATGAAGTTGTCGGCCAGTTGCACCAGCTCGACCTTCTTGCTCACGCCCCAGGCCAGCGACTGCTGATGCAGCGGCAGGTGGCCGATGTCGTCGGAATGGACCTTGAAGGCTTCCTTGATCATCTCGTTGCGCTTGCCCTTGTCCGACTCGGACTGGATCTTCTTGGTCAGCTCGTCCAGCTTGGGGTTGCAGTAGGCGCCGAGGTTGAACTGGCCCGTGCCCTTGTCGTCGGGGCACGAGGTGAGCGAGCTCAGTGCGTTGTGCGAGTCGTACGTGGTCGGGGTCCAGCCCAGCATGTAGAAGCTGGTGTCGCGGCGCAGGATCTTCGGGAAGTAGGTGCCCTTGGTCTCGGCCACGAGGTTGATCTTCACGCCGATCTTCGCGAGGTTGGCAGCCACGCTCTGGCAGATCTGGCCGTCGTTGACGTAGCGGTCGTTCGGGCAGTTCATCGAGACTTCAAAGCCGTTCGGGTAGCCGGCTTCGGTCAGCAGCTTCTTGGCGGCATCGACGTCGAAGGGCAAGCGCTTGTCCTGGTCGGCGGTCCAGCCGTTGATGCCCGGGCCGACGAGCAGCGCGGTGGGCTTGGAGGCGCCGCGCATCACGGTGCGCTGGATGCCGGCGATGTCGATGGCCTGGTAGAAGGCCTGTCGCACGCGCTTGTCCTTGAACGGGTTCTTGCCCTTCACGTTCGAGTACTGCAGCTCGTCGCGCTTCTGGTCCATGCCCAGGAAGATGGTGCGCATCTCGGGGCCGGTGATGACGCGGGCGTTGGGCGCGGCGTTGATGCGCGCGATGTCCTGCACGGGCACGGGCTCCATCACGTCGACTTCGCTGGAGACCAGCGCGGCCACGCGGGTCGCGGGGTTGGCGATGGGCGTGAACACGATCTCCTGCGCGTTGCCGTCGATCTTGCCCCAGTAGGTGCCGTTGCGCGTGAACACGGTGCGCACGTTGGGCTGGCGTTCGCGCACGCGGAACGGGCCGGTGCCGTTGGCCTTGAACGAGGCGGTGTTCTCGATGCCCTTGCGGCGGTCGACGGGCTTGGTGGCCTGGTTTTCCTCGCACCACTTCTTGCTCATGATCATGGTGAGCGAGATCACGTCGGGCAGGATCGGGAACGGGCCGTTGGTTTCGATTTCGACGGCGAGGTCGCCGACCTTGCGCACGGCCTTGATCTCGCTGAGCGTGGCTTTCATGTCGGAGCCGTCGCCCTGCGCACGCGCGAAGCTGAACACCACGTCGTCGGCGCTGAACGGCGTGCCGTCGTGGAACACGACGCCCTTGCGCAGCTCGAAGCGCCACACGTTCGGCGAGGTCTGCTTCCAGCTCGTGGCCAGCAGCGGTGCCAAGCTCAGGTCCTTGTTGCGGCCCACGAGAGTTTCATAGACGTTGGCGGTGACGCTCAGTTGCAGCGACTCGTTGAGCGAGTGCGGGTCGAGCGACAGGGCGTCGCCCTGGTTCGCGATGCGGATGGTCTGCGCGCTGGCGACCATGCTGACGGCGCTCAGAGCGCACAGGACAGCGACCGCGGCCGCCTTCTTCTTGAAACTCATGGGAACACTCCTCGGGTTGGGATCAAAAAACACATCAAGAAGCCGCGGTGGCGGCTGCTTGCTCTGGCTGCGTACCGCGGGTGGCGGCAAGCGGCATGCCCCGCTCGATCAGCCCCGCATGCAATGCGGCGCCGAGCGGCAGGATCTCGTCGTTGAAGTCGTAGCGGCTGTTGTGCAGGAAGGCGCCGCTGCGGGCGTCCTGGCCGATGCGCAGGTAGGCACCGGCCTTCTTCTGCAGCATGAAAGAGAAATCTTCGGCGCCCATGCTGGGCTCCAGGTTGCGGTCGACGTTCTTCGCGCCGACCAGCGACTCGGCCACGTCGGCCGCGAACATCGCTTCGGGCGCGGTGTTGATCGTGGCCGGGTAGATGCGTTCGTACCTGATAGTCGCGGTCGCGCCAAAGCCGGCGGCAATGGCCGTGCACAGCTCGCTCAGTCGCTGCTCGACCTGCGCCTGCACGCGCGCGCTGAAGGTGCGCACGGTACCAACCAGCGTGGCCTCGCCCGGGATCACGCTCATGGCGCCGAGGTCGCCGGCCTGCACGGCGCAGATGCTGACGACAGCCGCGTCGATGGGGCGCACGCTGCGCGACACGATGGTCTGCGCCGCGGTGATGATGTGCGCGGCCACCACGACGGGATCGATGGTCTGGTACGCATGAGCACCATGGCCACCCTTGCCCTTGACCTCGATCGTCACGCGATCGGCCGCGGCCATCATCGCGCCGCGGTTGATGCCCACGGTGCCGGCCGGCATCGCGGGCCAGTTGTGCATCGCATAGACGGCGTTCACCGGAAAGCGGTCGAACAGGCCGTCTTCGATCATCACGCGCGCGCCGGCAAAGCCTTCTTCGCCGGGCTGGAAGATCAGCACCGCGGTGCCGTCGAAGTCGCGCGTCTCGGCCAGGTAGCGCGCGGCGCCGACGAGCATGGCGGTGTGGCCGTCGTGGCCGCAGCCGTGCATCAGGCCGTCGTTGGCGGAGCGCCAGCCGAAGTCGTTGTCCTCGCGCATGGGCAGCGCGTCCATGTCGGCACGCAGGCCGATCATGCGACCGCTGGCCGTCGACTTGCCGCGGATGACGCCGACCACGCCGGTCTTGCCGATGCCGTCGTGGATCTCGTCCACACCGCATGCGCGCAGCGCTTCGCGCACGCGACCGGCGGTGTAGACCTCCTCGAAGCCGAGCTCGGGGTGGGCATGCAGGTCGCGGCGAAAGGCCGTGATTTCGGGGTAGAAACTGGCGATGTGCGCGAAGGCCCGGCCGGAGGCCTGCAGGCGCGGCATTGCCGCTGCTGTTGCGGCACTCACCTCAATGGCCTCCCGCCTTGCCCACGCGCAGCCGCGGGTCGACCACGAAGTACAACAGGTCGACCACGAGGTTGATCACCACGAAGATCAGCGCAATCAGGCACAGGTAGGCGGCCATCACGGGGATGTCCGCGAAGGTCACGGCCTGGATGAAGAGCAGCCCCATGCCGGGCCACTGGAACACCGACTCCGTGATGATGGCAAAGGCGATCAGGCCGCCGAGTTGCAGACCCGTGATGGTCATGACTGGCACCAGCGTGTTCTTGAGCGCGTGGCCGAAATGGATCGCGCGGTTCGACAGGCCCCGTGCGCGCGCGAACTTGATGTAGTCGGTGCGCAGCACCTCGAGCATCTCGGCGCGCACCAGCCGCATGATCAGCGTGAGCTGGAAGATTGCCAGCGTCACCGCCGGCAGGATGATGTGGTGCCAGCCGTCGGCCTTGAAGAGCCCGCTGGTCCACCAGCCGAACTGCACCGTATCGCCGCGCCCGAAGCTCGGGAACCAGCCCAGCGTCACGGCGAAGACAAGGATCAGCAGGATGCCGATCAGGAAGGTGGGCAGCGACACGCCGAGCAGCGACACGGTCATGAACACCTGGCTCATGAAGGTGCCGCGGCGCAGCGCGGTGTACACGCCCATCGGGATGCCGACGAACAGCGCCAGGGCCGCGGCCACCAGTGCAAGTTCGAGCGTGGCCGGGAAGCGCTCGCCGATCAGGCGCGACACCTTGGCGCCCTGGCGCAGGCTCAGGCCGAACTCGCCTTGTGCGGCGTTGACGAGGAAATGCCAGAACTGCACGAAGAAGGGTCGGTCGAGCCCCAATGCGGCGCGCATTTCACGGATCTGGTCGGGCTTGGCGTCTTGTCCCAACAGGAACACGACCGGGTCGCCAACATATTGAAAGAGGAGGAAGGCGATGAACGCGACCGCGATCATCACGATCACGGCCTGGATCAGGCGGCGCAGTACAAAGGCAGTCATTCAACAACAATAGTGATCGCGGCATGCTAGCAGTGCAAGCAGCGTGCCCGCACGGGGGTTCCCCGGGGGTGCACACAGATGGTGCTCTTTGCCAACACTGCCCGGCCTCGCGATGACGGCGCACCAATGAAAAAAGCCACCCGGCTTGCGCCGGGTGGCTTTTGGTCTTTCGATTCGAAGCTGGCTTACGCCAGCATCAAATTAGAAAGCGTGACGGATACCGAAGTCGTAGCCGGTCGAGTTCTTCGGGGTGAAGACACCGTTGTTGATGAAAGCCGGGCCGCCAACGGTCAGAGCTGCACCGTTCTTGTTGCTCACGCGAGCAACGGTAGCGTACAGAGCCGTGCGCTTCGACAGGTTGTGCACGTAGCCGAGTGCCAGCTTGTTGGCCTTCGGGTCAGCGATACGCGGGCCGAAGAACACTTCAGGACGGTTGTAGTCGTACTTGACGTGCGAGTACGAAGCGCGGATCAGACCAGCACCGACGGGCACGGTCACGCCCAGCAGGTAACCGGTCAGGTCGACGTCAGGCGTAGCAGCCAGGGGGGTGACTTCGTAGTCAGCCTTGTTCTTGACGCGCGACAGTTCACCGAACAGCTTCACGGGACCGAAGTCGTACGAAGCGCCCAGGTTCAGCGTGTTGACCTTGTTGGTCACGCCAGCGTAGAACTGGTCACCCGAGGTGCTGCTGCCATAAGCCAGCGCGACGTCCAAAGGACCGTTGGCGTAGCCGAAGCGGCCACCGACGTAACGACCGGTGCGCGAGTTGTTCGCAACGTTAGGCGTAGCCAGACCAGGGCTGAACTTGTCCTTTTCGTGGAAGCCGTACTGCACTTGGCCGTAGAAGCCGCCCAGGTTCGGGGGCAGGAAGTAGCCGATGGTGTTGCTGGCGCGAACGTAGTTCGGGTTGCCACCGAAGCCACCCGAACCGCCGGTGGTGTTGAAACCGCTGGCCGTCGAGATCAGGTTGGTGCCAACGCCGTTGGTGCCGAACGGATCGAACACGGTGTCGTTCCAGAACGTCGGGGTGTAATCACGACCCAGGCGAACTTCACCGAAACCACCCGACAGGCTCACGGTCGAGCGACGAGCGAACGTCGACACGCCGGTTGCGCCGTCGTCATTGGTGATCGGGGCTTCGAGCCAGAAGCTGGCTGCCAGACCGCCACCCAGGTCTTCCGTACCACGGAAGCCCAGACGGCTGGAGTTGTAACCCGAGTTAGCCAGAGCCGTACGGCTGACCTTGACGCTGCCTTGGTTCAGGTAGAACGGGTTGTAGATCGGGAAGCCAGCAGCGTTGTACGTCACGCCGTTGTTCTGATCACGCGAGGTGGACGAGTAGCCGCTGATCGACGCGTCGACCACACCAAACAGAGTGACGGACGACTGAGCCGAGGCAACACCGGCAACAGCCAGGGCAGCCAGAGCAACTAGAGATTTTTTCATTGCAAGTTTCTCCAAGGTTAAACATAGGGCTCCGGTGCGAAGGGCTCACCGTGACTGGCACTTTGTGCTCCCACCGGACCCCGGGCCAACCTCCTTTTGGGAAGTTGATGCTATTGCACCAGAGCCACTGCAACAGGGCAAAACAAATCGCCCTAAATCTTGGAAGCCCCGCGTGTTTCGTTGCAGTCGTGCAACAAAGGACTTAGGCAGGTCGTTTTTCCACGATGTGAAACAAAATGTGGCCGTCTTGCATCGTCAGGCAGGTGGGTTCAAATAGGCCCATGACCGCTCTGATCGACTCGACCCTGACTGCTGCCGATGCAGCTTTGCGCACGCTTTTTGCCCGATCTCATGCCACCCGGGCGCTTCCACCCGCGATCCTGCCGCAAGGTGAATTGACCGAATCGGAGCAGCGCGAGGCTGGCGCACTGATGCGCGTGAACCATGTTGGCGAAGTGTGTGCTCAGGCGCTGTACACCGCCCAAGCCGCTGTGACGCGCGACCCGGCATTGCGGGCCCATTTCTTGGAAGCCGCCCACGAGGAAACAGATCACTTGGCGTGGACCCGGCAACGGCTGGACGATCTGGGGGCCCGCCCCTCGCTCCTGAATCCGCTCTGGTACGCAGGCGCCTTCGGTCTCGGCCTGATTGCCGGGCGCCTGGGCGATCCCTTGAGTCTCGGCTTCGTCGCCGAAACCGAGCGCCAGGTGGAAGCGCACCTCGAAAGCCACCTGGACCGCCTGCCAGCGGCCGATCACGCCTCCCGGGCCGTGGTCGAGCAGATGAAGATCGACGAAGCACGCCATGCCACGCAAGCCGTTGACGCAGGTGCGGCGGACCTACCGGCACCGGCCAAGGCACTGATGCGCGTCGCCTCGAAGGTCATGACGACCATCGCGCACCGCATCTAAGGCCCAGGTCGCGCCGCACGGCGTTTTCAGGTCTCGATCAGGTCGAAGCTGGTGGTGATTTCGGCCGTCTTCGCCAGCATGATGCTGGCCGAGCAATAGGTTTCGTGGCTCAGCGCGATCGCCCGCTCCACGGCGGTCGCCGGAATTCCCTTGCCCGCCACCGTGAAGTGCATGTGGATCTTGGTGAAGACCTTGGGGTCCTTTTCGGCGCGTTCGCTGGTCAGCTTGACGCTGCAGCGCTCGACGCGATGGCGCCCCCTCTTCAATATGAGCACCACGTCATAGGCTGTGCAACCCCCGGTGCCCGCGAGCACGGCTTCCATCGGCCGCGCGGCGAGGTTCTGCCCGCCGTTCTCGGGCTTGGCCGCATCCGGCGCGCCGTCCATCATCAGGACATGGCCGCTACCGGTTTCGGCCACGAAGCCCATGGCCGATCGGGTGCCTGCATCGCCGGTCCAACTTACTGTGCATTCCATGGTGTTCAGTTCCAATTGGGAAGAATTCGTGCGGAAAAATGCGCACCAAACATCAACTTGTGTGTGGGAAAAGCATCGCCTGCTTGTTGCATCGCAACAAAGGGTGGGTATACTCTATTTCATTGCTGCGCACTTCATGGTGTGCACCCAGTTGTCTCCTCCACCCTTCCAATTGGTGGATTTAGCCCCGAGTCGCAAGACTCGGGGCTTTTTTCTTTGTGCGTCCCGATGGCGGCGCCACTCTAGCCGCTCCCCCTCAAAAGGGCAGCTGCTCTGGCTGCCCTGGCTGTTGCCGGTGTTGCCTCGGCTCAGTCGTCCGTCACTCTGTTTGGTGTGGTCGACGCGTCGATCAGCGGCTACTCGTCCACCTCGCGTGATCAGAACAACGGCGTCACCTACGACAAGCTTGGCTTCCCGGTCTACAACCCTTTCTATGTGAACAAGGGCAGTGTCAAGGTCAGCCGTACGACTTTGGCCAACTCGGGTTACAACTCCAGCCGTCTGGGCTTCCGTGGTACGGAAGACCTGGGTGGCGGTCTGGCAGCCAGCTTCTGGCTCGAAGCCCCGATCACCAATGACGACGGCGCAACCGGCGTGTCGACGTTCGCTCGTCGCTCGACCGTGAGCCTGTCGGGTGGTTTCGGTGAAGTTCGCCTGGGTCGTGACTACACCCCGTCGTTCTGGAACGACACCGTGTTCGATCCGTTCGGCGCCAACGGTGTGGGCACTAACCTGATCTCGACGGCCGGTGGCTTCAATACCACCGGTGGTTCGGGCGGCTTCGGCGGCAACCCCAACTACGCCCGTGCCAGCAACACCATCGGCTACTTCCTGCCACCGAATCTGGGCGGCTTCTACGGCCAAGTGCAGTACGGCTTCCATGAACAGAACAAGTACGACAGCGGCGATTTCACGCCGAAGGCCAGCACAGCCTTCGTTCTGAATCCAAAGACGGGTGCGATCGAAAAAACCGACGTTGCAGCTGCGAAGAGTCGCACCGGCCGTTACATCGGTGGCCGCTTCGGCTACGCCAACGGTCCTCTGGACGTCGCGCTGGCCTATGGCAGCAGCACCTCGGATGACCAGTTCTACGCGGGCACGACCTCCAAGGTCAACACGCTGAACCTGGGCGCTTCGTACGACTTCGGTCCCGTGAAGCTGTTCGGTGAAGTGTCGCGCGTCAAGAACAAGGTCGACTACGAAGTCGCCCCGTTCACCGACACTACGCCCGACACCGATCTGACTGGCTACCTGCTGGGTGTGACTGTGCCCGTCGGTGCTGGCTTGATCCGCGCTTCGTACTCGTCCGTCAAGTACGACCTGAACCAGCCCGAGTCGTTCTTCACGCCCCGCGCTGCTGACCCTAAGGCGAACAAGCTGGCAATCGGTTACGTGCACAACCTGTCGAAGCGCACGGCTCTGTACGCGACCGTTGCCCGCGTGAGCAACAAGAACGGTGCAGCCCTGACCGTTGGCGGCCCGGCTTTCGCGTCCACGGCCGGCTTCACCCCGAAGACCTCGACCGGCTACGACTTCGGCCTCCGTCACGCCTTCTGATCGACTACGGCTCGATTCTCATGCTGGCCCTTGCCAGTTTGAATCAAGAGGCCTTCAAGCCGCCCGGCTCACGCCGGGCGGCTTTTTGTGCTTCTTCAACTCACCCGGCCACGCCTGCTCTGCAGCAGCCCCACGTTCATTTCTCCGCTCAGCACCGAGGCGTAGAAACGCTCGACCATGTTGACGCTCGTGCGTGCATTGCGCGCCAAGGTCAGCATGTCGATCCCTTGCCCATACAAGAGCCGCAACGTGATGGCCGTATGGCGCAAGCAATACAGCGTTCTCGATTGACCCAGCGGCCCCTTCTCAAGCCCCGTCTTTTCGAGCACCCAGTGAAAGAAGAAATTGAGAACCGCCAGCGCGTGCTCGCGATTCTTCAGGTGCGGCATGAAGATGTAGTCTTCCGCCCCGCCGAAGCCATGCGCCGCGCGGTGAGCGCGCAAACATTCATAGACGCGAACAGCAGGCCGCAGGCTCACGATGGGCTGACTGTGCCGCTTGGTCTCCGGCAGGTTCATCCGCAGGTAGACGTGCTTGCCGCGCACGACCTCTATGTGCTTGTGCTTCATGAGCTTGATGTCGCTGGGGCGCACGAAGGTGTTGACCATCCAGCGGATCAGCCACGGCAGCTCGTCGGGCATGACGAGCAGTTCACGTGCGATCCAGAAACGCTCGCCAGCCGTCAATCGATCAAGCACCGGATGCGATCGACCACGCAACTTGCGCGCAGCCGCAATCAAGGCGCGGTACTCCGCCACGCTGAAGCTGCCTCGCGGCTGGCTGCGCACCTTGATCTTCGGAAACACGGGCGCCTCGCGCACCGCACCGGTGTGCACACCATGCATCACGATCTTGCGCAACAACACGAGGTACTGCGCGATCGTCGTGCTGGTGAAGCCTTGCTCGCCGAGGTGGTCAATCAGTCGCTGCACGTCGGCCGTCACGAACAAGGTCGCCTGCACATCGCCCAGCAACGGAACGATGTGCGCACGCAATCTGTTGCCCATGACCTGCCATGTGGGCCGTCCGATTTCGCCGCGTTGCACGCGTGCGGCCTCGGCTTGCATCAGTCCTTTCGAAAGGTCGCTGACAGAAACTGATAACAAATTCTGCTCAACCGTTATCGAATTAGCGGGCGTATGAATCGCGGGATAGGTGCGCGCAAAAAAACCGGAATCATTTGCAGCTGGAGCCTTGCGGAATAGGTTTATGACATTTGTGTCCATGCCATTCCCCGCATGCAATACCGATGCCTCTTATGATTGATGGTTAGCAAATGAAAACTCCCTGGAAAAGATCTTGCGCAATGCACCTGTTACCGCGGCCTTAACGCCCGCCGACTATCTCAGAAAAATCCTCAATGCGCGGGTCTACGACGTGGCCGTCGAGTCCGCTCTGGAGAAGGCGCGCGCACTCAGCGAACGGCTCGGCAATACCGTATTGCTCAAGCGCGAGGATCAACAGCCCGTCTTCAGTTTCAAACTGCGCGGCGCCTATAACAAGATGGCGCACCTCAGCAAAGCGCAATTGGCGAGCGGCGTGATTTGCGCTTCAGCCGGCAACCACGCGCAAGGCGTTGCGCTCGGCGCGCGCAAGCTCGGCACGCGTGCGGTGATCGTGATGCCCGTGACCACGCCGCAATTGAAAATCGATGCGGTGCGCGGTTTCGGCGGCGAGATCGTGTTGCACGGCGACAGCTATTCCGACGCCTACCTGCATGCGCTCGAATTGCAGACGCAGCAGAGCCTGACCTTCGTCCATCCGTTCGACGACCCCGACGTCATCGCGGGCCAGGGCACCATCGCGATGGAAATCCTGCGCCAGCACCAGGGTCCGCTCGATGCGGTGTTCGTGGCGATCGGCGGCGGCGGGCTCATCTCCGGCGTGGCCAACTACATCAAGGCCGTGCGGCCCGAGATCAAGGTGATCGGCGTTCAGATGAACGACTCCGACGCGATGATGCAATCGGTCGCGGCGCACCAGCGCGTGAACCTGCCCGACGTCGGCCTGTTCTCCGACGGTACGGCCGTCAAGCTGGTCGGCGAAGAAACCTTCCGCATCGCGCAGGACCTGGTCGACAGCTACATCACGGTCGACACCGACGCCGTGTGCGCGGCCATCAAGGACGTGTTCGTCGACACACGCAGCATCGTCGAGCCGGCTGGTGCGCTGGCCGTGGCGGCCATCAAGCAGTACGTCGCCGAACACGGCCGCCAAGGCGAGACCTACGCGGCGATCCTGTGCGGCGCCAACATGAACTTCGACCGGCTGCGCTTCGTGGCCGAGCGGGCCGAGGTCGGCGAAGAGCGCGAAGCGTTGTTCGCCGTGACCATCCCCGAAGAGCGCGGCAGCTTCCGTCGTTTTTGCGAACTCATCAGCGAGTTGCCCGCCGGCGGCGCACCGCGCAGCGTGACCGAGTTCAACTACCGCATCAGTGACGCAGCCAAGGCCCACGTGTTCGTCGGTCTCACGACCTCGGCGCGCGGCGAGTCAGCCACGATCGCGAAGGTCTTCATCGAGCACGGCTTCGATGCGCTCGACCTCACGCACGACGAACTCGCCAAGGAGCATCTGCGCCACCTGGTGGGCGGTCGCACGGGGCTGGCGCATGACGAGCGCCTGCTGCGCTTCGTGTTCCCCGAACGTCCCGGTGCGTTGCTCAAGTTCCTGAGCCTGATGCGGCCGAACTGGAACATCAGTCTGTTCCATTACCGCAACCAGGGCGCCGACTACGGGCGCATCCTCGTGGGCCTGCAGGTGCCGGCCGAAGAGTCGGCGGCCTTCGACGAATTCCTCGAAACGCTGGGCTATCCGTACGTCGAGGAAACAGCCAACCCCGCCTACCGCCTGTTCCTTCAGGCCTGAAAGAAAGAAGAAAAGAGACCGCTGGGCTTACTGCGCAGGGCTCTGCGCCTGCGGCGGCGGCTCCATCGCGGCGCCCGCCGTGGCGGCAGGTTGCAGTTGCTGCTGCGGCGGCATCGCCACCGCCGGCATCGTGGCCGGCAACGGCCCGGCCGGCACAGGTGACTGCACCGTGGGCAGACCGGCAGGCGGCGTCGGCAGCCCCATGCTCAGCGGCGCACGCACCGGCAGCTGCAGCGTGAACGCCGCCGGCCCGTCGCGCTGGGCACCGAGCGTCGCCGCGCGCACGCCCACCGACTGCAGCACATAGCTCTCGCCGACCTTCGAGCCCACCCGGAACGGCCGCGGCGGCTTGCCGTCGATCGAGATCAGCGCCGCGCCCTGGTTCGACGGGTCCGCCACCACGCCCGACAGCGCGAAGCGGCTCGCGGCCTCGGGCGCCACGGGCGCGTTCGACGTCACCGTGACCACGCCCAGCAACCGGGCCACCGCCTCGGCATCGGCCGCGACCGGTGCGCGCGGCATCGTGGCCGCAGCCGCCACGGCGTCGGCCGGCGACGCCAAACGCAGCGCCCAGAACACCGCGGCGCCTGCGGCCAACGCCCAAAGCCCCGTCGTTGCAAGTGGGGCATGCCAGCGGGCTGCGGAGTAAGGACTTGTCATGGCCGCGGATTATCATGCAGCGCGCTTACTGCCTCATGTCCCCGCAAGCTATGAACAAACTCCTTCGTTCCGTCTCCCGCACCGCCCAGCGCGGCTTCACGCTGATCGAACTCATGGTGGTGCTTGTCATCATCGGCGTGCTCGCGGCCCTGATCGTGCCGAACGTGATCGAGCGCGCCGACGATGCCCGCGTCACCGCCGCCCGCACCGACATCAACAACCTGATGCAGGCGCTCAAGCTCTACCGCCTCGACAACCAGCGCTACCCGACCGCCGAACAGGGCCTGCAGTCGCTGCTGACCCGCCCCACCGCGGGCCCGGCCGCGCCCAACTGGAAGCCCTACGTCGAGAAGCTGCCCAACGACCCGTGGGGCCATCCGTACCAGTACATGAACCCGGGCATCAAGGGCGAAATCGACGTGCTCTCCTTCGGCGCCGACGGACAGAGCGGCGGCGAAGGCAAGAATGCCGACATCGGCAGCTGGCAGTAAGCGCATTGCATTCGGCCGCGTCGTGCAGCCACTCCCTCGCGCGGTGCGCGGCTTCACATTGCTGGAGCTGATCGTGGTGATCGCGATCATCGCCATCGCGACCGCCAGCGTCAGCTTCGCAATGCGCGACAGCAACGCCGCCGCGCTCGACCGCGAGGCCGACCGCCTCGCCGCCCTGCTCGAATCGGCCCGCGCCCAGTCGCGCGCCAGCGGCGTCATGGTGCGCTGGCGCCTCGTCGAAGGCGGCAGCTTCGTCTTCGACGGCCTGCCGGCCGACGCCCTGCCCACCGGCTGGATCCACGCCGGCATCACGGCCCAGCCTGTGCTCGCCGGCGGCACGCCGGTGGCGGCGCTGCAGCTCGGGCCCGACCCGATCATTCCGGCGCAGCAGGTCATGCTGCACAGCGAAGGCCCGCCCGCGCGCATGCTGCGCGTTGCCACCGACGGGCTGCGGCCCTTCACCGTGTTCGCCGTGCCATGACACCACGGCTGCGGCGCGCCGGCTCCAGCCGCGGCTTCACGCTGATCGAGGTGCTGATCGCGCTCGGCATCGTCGCGCTCGCGCTCGCGGCCGGCTCGCAAGCCACGATGTCGCTCACGCGCAATGCGCAACGCCAGTCCGACCTCGTGCTGGCCGGCCTGTGCGCCGAGAACGAACTTGCCAAGGCGCGCCTGTCGCGGCAGATGCCGGCCATCGGCGACTCGGGCTCGATCTGCCTGCAGGCCGGCCTCACCTTCCTCGTGACGACCACGACCGTGCCCACGCTCAACCCGAACTTCCGGCGCGTCGACGTGCAGGTGCGCGACGAAGGCAGCGCGCCGCTGCTGCGCGTCTCGACCGTGGTGGGGCGCGTCTGATGGCGCACATCCGCAAGCCTTCGCGCGCACGCGGCTTCACGCTGATCGAGCTGCTGGTCGCCATCGCCGTGATGGCGCTGCTTGCACTCGTGAGCTGGCGCGGCCTGGACAGCATGTCGCGCGCCACCACGCAGAACCAGCTGCGCGCCGACGCGGTGCTCACGCTGCAGGCCACGCTCGCGCAATGGAGCGCCGACCTCGACGCCGTCACCCTGCTCGCGCAGACCCGCCCGATCGACTGGGACGGCCGCGTGCTGCGCATGACGCGCCGCGGCAGCGACACCAGCACGCCGACCGTGCAGGTCGTCGCCTGGACGCTGCGCCCCGGCGCCGATGGCACGCGCTGGCGGCGCTGGCAGTCGGCGCCCTTCGCCACGCGCGGCGAATGGGTGCAGGCCTGGAACCTCGCGGCCGCCTGGGCGCAGGACGGCGCCACGCCCGCGGGCGGCGCCACCGATGTGGCGTTGATGCCGGTCAACAGCTGGCAGCTCGCGTACTTCCGCAACAACGCCTGGGTGCCGGCCGAGCCGCTGCCGCTCGCTGCGGCGAACCCGTCCAACCCGGCCGGCGCACTCGTCGCCCTGCCCGACGGCGTGCGGCTGGTGCTGACCCTGCCGCCCGGCGATGGGCTCTCGGGCACGCTCACGCGCGACTGGGTCCGGCCGACGCTCGGGGGGCCGCGCTCATGACCGCATCACGCCCTCATCGCACGACAGGTGCACGCCGCCAATCCGGCGCCGCGCTGCTCGCCGCCATGCTGACCGTGATGCTGGTCGCCACCTTTTCCGCCGCGGCGCTCTGGCAGCAGTGGCGTTCCGCCGAAGTCGAAGGCGCCGAGCGCGCGCGTGTGCAGGCGGCCTGGGTACTGATCGGCGCGCTCGACTGGTCGCGCCTGATCCTCGGCGAAGACGGCCGCGCCGGCGGCCCGGACCACCTCGGCGAGCCGTGGGCCGTGCCGCTCGAAGAGGCCCGCCTCACGAGCTTTCTCTCGGCCGAAAAGAACGTGGCCAGCGACAACCTCGAAGGCCTGCCCGACGCCTTCCTGTCGGGCCGCATCGTCGACGCGCAGTCCAAGCTCAACGTGCTGTCACTGGTAGACGCCGGCAAGCCGGTGCCCGCCAGCGTCGCCACCTTCACGCGCCTCTTCAATCTGCTGGGCCTGCCGGCCGGCGAGCTCAGCCAGATGACCGCGCGGCTCGCGAGCGCGCTGCACACCGGCACCACCGACGCCGCCTCCGCGGGTGGTGCCAGCGGCGGTGGCGCTGCCAGCGCCGACACCGGCGCCGCCCCGCTGATGCCGCAGGAAGTCGCGCAACTCGTGTGGCTCGGCCTCTCGCCCGCCACCGCCGCCGCGCTCGAGCCCTACGTGACGATCCTGCCCGAGCGCACCACGCTCAACCTCAACACGGCCAGTGCCGAGGCCATCAGTGCGAGCGTGGAGTCGCTGGGCATCGCCAGCGCGCGCCAGCTGGTGGAGCGACGCACCCGCTCCTTCTTCAAGAACATCGAGGAAGCCAACGCTGGCCTGCCCAGCGGCGGCTCGCGTTTCAACGCGGCCCAGCACGGCGTGGGCACCCAGTATTTCGAGGTGTACGGCCGGCTGCGGCTCGATCGCACGTGGGTCGAAGAGCACTCGCTGCTCTTTCGCAAGGGCCTGGCCGTGACCACCGTCTGGCGCACGCGTGGCGCGGGCGCCACCACGCCTCCGGCAAAACCCTGAGTTCCATTTACTTTTGACTGCTCAAAACACCGTCAAACGCACGTAGTCTCTGCAAGGTATGCTATTCAAACAATAGCAACAACTTGTAAGCCACCCCCTACAATCTCCGGCTTTTCCGACACCCCCTACATGACCCCGCTGCTGCTCATTGCTCCCCTCCCTCCGGCCGATGCCGCGGGTGAGTACGACTGGGCCCAGGCCGGTGAGGACGGCATCGCCCTGCGCGACCAGGGCCGTGCGCTGCTGACGCTGCTGCCGTCGGGCCCCGAAGTCACGCTCGGCATTCCGTCCGCGGCGCTTTCGTGGCACCGCGTCACGCTGCCCAGGGGCAGCATGGGCAGCACCTCGAAGCTGCGCGCCGTGCTCGACGGCCTGCTCGAAGAGCACCTGCTTGACGAGCCGGAAACCCTGCACTTCGCGCTCGCACCCGACGCCAAGGCCGGCGAGCCTGTGTGGGTCGCGGCCTGCAACCGCATCTGGCTGCGCAGCGTCGTGCAAGGGCTCGAAGCCGCCGGCCGGCGCGTCGTGCGCATCGTTCCCGAATTCACGCCGCAGCCCGCCGATGCGCCACCGCTGCTGCAGGTCACGGGCGAGGCCGAAGCGCCGCAGCTCACGGTCTGCGACGGCGACGGCGTGGTCTCGCTGCCGCTGGCCGGCGCAGGCCTGGCCCTGTCGAACAGCCTGCCGCTCGACACCGCCGTGATCAGCACCGAACCCGCCGTCGCCGAAGCGGCCGAACACCTGCTCGAGCGCCGCGTGCCGATCGTGCAGGCGCCGCAGCGCTGGCTGCACGCCACGCGCACGCCCTGGGAGCTCGCGCAGTTCGACCTCGCCGTGACGGGCCGCGCGCGCGCCGGCAAGAAGTTCGCCTCGGTACTGCAGACGCTGCGCTTCGCGCCCGAATGGCGCGCCGCGCGCTGGGGCATCGTGGTGCTGCTGCTGACGCAGCTCATCGGCCTGAACGCCTGGGCCTGGAAGGAGCGCAACGCACTCGAATCCAAGCGCCAGGCCACGCGCGCCATCCTGACGCAGACGTTCCCCTCGGTGAAGATCGTCGTCGATGCGCCGCTGCAGATGGGCCGCGAGGTCGCCGCGTTGCAACAGGCCGTGGGCGACGTGGCACCGAGCGATTTCGAACCCATGGTCGGCGCCATCGCCGCCGCCCTGCCGTCCGGCCGCTCCCCGAGCGCGATCGATTTCAGCGCCGGCCAGCTGCGCCTGCGCGGCCTCGGGCTGCAGCCGCAGGAGGTCACGCAGATCACCAGCGTGCTGTCGCCGCGCGGCTACCAGGTGCGCACCGAAGGCGATCTGCTGCTGGTGCAGGCCGAGGCCAACCGATGAACTTCAGCGAACAACTCAAGGCCCGCTGGGCCGTCCTCGGGATGCGCGAGCGCCGCCTCGTCATCGGCGCCGTCGCGCTGGTGGCACTGGCCTTGCTCTGGTGGATCGCGCTCGCCCCCGCGCTGCGCACGCTGGCCGCGGCACCGGCCGAACACGCACGGCTCGACGCCCAGCTCCAGCAGATGGCCACCTTGCAGAACCGCGCGAAGGCGCTGCAGTCGCAACCGCGGCTGGCGCGCGACGACGCGTTGCGCGCACTCGAAAGCTCGGTGCGCGAAGGCCTCGGCGTCACGAATGCCCAGCTCATGACGGCCGGTGGCGACGGCGCCGCCACCGTCACGCTGCGCGGCGCGCCCGCCCAAAACCTGGCGCAATGGCTCGCGCAGGCGCGCGGCAACGCGCACGCCGTGCCGCGCGAAGTGCACCTGACGCGCGCGCCCGTCGCACCGCCGCCGCCGGGCGCCAAGCCAGCGCCCGCCGCCACGCCCGACCAACCTCCGCAACCCCGCTGGGACGGCACGCTCGTGATGGCGCTGCCCGCCCCGCGTTAAGCATCCCCACGCACCGCACGGCATGGCGAGACGCCCTCCGGTCCCCGACCTCCAGCCGCGCCGCGGCAGCTGGCGCTGGGCCGTGCTCGGCGCCGTCACCGGCGTGCTGGTCGCGGTCGTGCTGTTCGCACCGGCACGCTGGCTGGCCTCGGCGCTCTCGGGCTGGACGCAAGGCCGCCTGCTGCTGGTCAACCCGCGCGGCACGGTCTGGAACGGCACCGCCGCTGTCGTGTTCGCCAGCGGCGCCGGCGGCGCGCAGGCCGTCTCGCTGCCCGGCCTTCTGAACTGGCGCATGTGGCCCAACTGGCGCGGCCTCTCGGCGCGCCTCGACCTGTCCTGCTGCGCGGCGCAACCGCTCGGCCTGCAAGCCAGCCCGCGCGCCGACGGCCTGCAGCTCACATGGCAGGACGCCCGCTCGCGCTGGCCCGCCACGCTGCTCACCGGCCTGGGCGCGCCCTGGAACACCCTCAAGCTCGAAGGCGCGCTCGACCTCAACACCCGCGCCTTCGCCATGCAGTGGGACGGTCCCGCATTGCGCATCGAAGGCCAGGCCACGCTCGACGCCACCGATGTCTCGTCCGCCCTGTCGACCCTGCGGCCGATGGGCAGCTACCGCCTGTCGCTCGAAGGCGGCACGCGTCCCACGCTGCTGCTGAGCACGCGCGAAGGCAGCCTCGAACTGAACGGCAGCGGCAGCTGGAGCGGCACCGCGTTGCGCTTCAACGGCGAAGCCAGCGCGGCACCGGGCCGCGAAGACGCACTTTCCAATTTGTTGAACATCATCGGGCGGCGCGACGGTGCGCGCTCGATCATCACCCTGGGTTGATCCGACCATGAAGAAGCCTCTGTCCTCGTCCGGCGCCCGCCCCGGCCTCGTCGCGCTCGCGGTACGCCTGCTGATCGCGGCGTCGTTCGTGCCGGTTCTGCCGGCCGCCTACGCGCAGACCGGCGACGCCCCGCGGCGCGGCGAACCGATCACGCTCAACTTTGCCGCCGCCGACATCGAGGCCGTGGCGCGCACCATGGCGGTGGTTACCGGGCGCGACGTGGTGGTCGATCCGCGCGTGAAGGGCACCATGAACCTGGTCACCGACCGCCCGCTGGCGCCGGCCGCCGCGTTCAACCAGTTTGCCGCTGCGCTGCGCCTGCAGGGCTTCGCGGTGGTCGAGGCCGACGGCCTGTTCAAGGTGGTGCCCGAGGCCGACGCCAAGCTGCAGACCAGCACCGTCAACACCTCCATCAGCGGCGCCAGCTCGGCCGCGGGCAACCAGATCGTCACGCAGATCTTTCGCCTGAACTACGAGTCGGCCAACAGCCTGCTGCCGGTGCTGCGCCCGCTGATTCCGCCGAACAACACCATCAACGTGAACCCGGGCAACAACTCGCTCGTGATCACCGACTACGCCGACAACATGCGCCGGCTGGCGCGCATCATCGCGTCGCTCGACGTGCCCAACGCGTCCGACATCGAAGTCATCCAGCTCAAACATTCGGTGGCCACCGACATGGTGCCGCTGGTCACGCGGCTGGTCGACGGCGGCGGTGCGAGCACGCCGGGCGCCGCCGCGCCGGGCGGGGCCGACGCCTCGTTCCGCACCACGCTGATGGCCGACCCGCGCAGCAACTCGCTGATTCTTCGCGCTGCCAACCCGGCGCGCGTGCAGCTCGTGCGCACGCTGGTCGAGAAGCTCGATCGCCCGCCCGCAGAAAGCAGCAACGGCGCGGCCGGCAACATCTACGTGGTCTACCTGAAGAACGCCGACGCGGTGCGCCTCGCAGCCACGCTGCGCGCCGCCATGGCCGCGAGCCAGCAGCAGTCGCAGGTGCCGGGCGCGCCCGGTGCCGCGGGCAGCGCCGGCTCGTCGGCGCCGCCGGCCAGCATGCCGCAGCAGATGCAGGCCAGCTTCGGCGGCAACAACCAGGGCGGCGGTTCGGCTGCGGCCAACGCGCCGCTGAACAACGCCAACCAGCCCTCCACCGGCGGCCAGATCCAGGCCGACCCGAGCACCAACTCGCTGATCATCACCGCGCCCGAACCGCAGTACCGCCAGATGCGCGCCGTGATCGACAAGCTCGACGGCCGCCGCGCACAGGTGATGATCGAAGCGCTCATCGTCGAGGTCAGCGCCAAGAAGGCCGCCAACTTCGGCGTGCAGTGGCAGAGCGCGCTGGGCAACAACGCCGTCATCGGCACCAACTCCAGCCTGGCCAGCGCCAACATCCTGGCGCTGACGCAGGCCCTGGCCACGCGCGACGTGGCCAACATCCGGCCGTCCACCGGCCTGAACCTGGGCATCGCCGGCAAGATCGGCGGCCAGTACATCCTGGGCGCCATCGCCAACTTCTTCAACAGCGACGGCGACGCCAACGTGCTGTCCACGCCCAACCTGCTGACCCTGGACAACGAAGAAGCCAAGATCGTCATCGGCCAGAACGTGCCCTTCGTGACCGGCCAGTACGCCAGCACCTCGGGCTCGGTCGGCATCAACCCGTTCACCACGGTGGAACGCAAGGACGTGGGCCTCACCCTGCGCGTGCGCCCGACGATCAACGAGAACGGCACCGTGAAGATGACCATCTTCCAGGAGACCTCCACGGTCGACCAGAACACGGCCAAGGACCCGAATGGCCCGACCACCAACAAGCGCTCCATCGAATCGAGCGTGCTGGTCGAAGACGGCGGCCTCGTGATGCTCGGCGGCCTGCTGTCGGACACCTACGGCAACAACATCGAGAAGGTGCCGGTCGCCGGCGACATCCCGGTACTCGGCAACCTGTTCAAGAACGAAACCCGTACGCGCGAAAAGAGCAACCTCATGATGTTCCTGCGCCCCGCCGTGATGCGCGACGGCGCCTCCACCGAAGCCTTCGCCTACGACCGCTACGACGAGATCCGCGGCATGCAGCAGCGCACGCAGCCCAACACCGACAACATCATGCTGCGCGGCGTCGACTCGGCGCCCGTGCTGCCCGAGGCGCCGCTGGTGCGCATCAACCGCATCAACGACGACAACAGCAAGAAGAGCGGCCAGACCCGCATGGAAGGCACGCAGCTGATCCCGCCGCCGCGCCCGGCCATCGACAACCGCCGGCTCGCACCCAGCCCGCTGCGCGGCGCGCTGCCGCCCACCTCCGACCCGACCAGCTCGCGCGAGTCGCCCTGAACCCCGTCCCGCACACGCCAGCCCCCCATGCGCTATCCCCTGCCCTACGCGTTCGCCCGCAGCCAGCAACTGCTGCTCGAAGCCACGGACGACGGCCGCCACACGCTGTGGATGTCTGCCCACCCGGCGCGCAGCGCGGTCGGTGAAGTGACCCGCAAGTACGGCGTGCAGGCCTTCGAGGTGCTCGACGCCGGCCCGCTCGCCCAACGCATCAGCGCCGCCTACGCCCAGGGCGAATCGAGCGCCGCCGCGGTGGTCAGCGAAGTGCAGAACGACGCCGACCTCTCGCGCATGATGCAGGAGCTGCCGGCCGTCGAAGACCTGCTGGCCAGCGCCGGCGACGCGCCCATCATCCGCATGCTCAACGCGCTCCTCACGCAGGCCGCGCGCGACGGCGCCAGCGACATCCACATCGAGCCCTACGAGCGCACGTCGTCCGTGCGCTTTCGCATCGACGGCACCTTGCGCGAAGTGGTGCAGCCCAACCGCGCACTGCACGCCGCGCTGATCTCGCGCCTGAAGATCATGGCCGACCTCGACATCTCCGAGAAGCGGCTGCCGCAGGACGGGCGCATCTCCTTGCGCATCGGTACGCGCGCGGTCGACGTGCGGGTGTCGACGCTGCCCAGCGCGCACGGCGAACGCGCTGTGCTGCGCCTGCTGGACAAGAGCGAATCGAAGCTCACGCTCGAATCGGTGGGCATGCAGGGCGACTCGCTGGCGCGCTTCGAAAAGCTGATTGCGCAGCCGCACGGCATCATCCTTGTGACCGGCCCCACGGGCTCGGGCAAGACCACCACGCTGTATGCCGCGCTGGCGCGCCTCGATGCGAGCCGCAGCAACATCATGACGGTCGAAGATCCGATCGAGTACGAGCTGCCGGGTGTGGGCCAGACGCAGATCAACGCGAAGATCGAACTCACCTTTGCCAAAGCCCTGCGCGCCATCCTGCGGCAAGACCCCGACGTGATCATGATCGGCGAAATCCGCGACTTCGAAACCGCGCAGATCGCCATCCAGGCCTCGCTCACCGGTCACCTCGTGCTGGCCACGCTGCACACCAACGACTCGGTGAGCGCCGTCACGCGCCTCACCGACATGGGCGTGGAGCCCTTCCTCCTGAGCTCGTCGCTGCTCGGCGTACTGGCCCAGCGCCTCGTGCGCAAGGTCTGCACGGCCTGCGGCGGCCCGGGCTGCGAGGTCTGCGGCCAGACCGGCTACCAGGGCCGCACCGGCATCTTCGAGCTGCTCGTGGCCGACGACGAGGTGCAGGCGCTCATCCACGGCAAGGCCGCAGAGAGCGCGCTGTTCGAAGCCGGCGCACGCGGCGGCCTGCGCTCCATGCGCGAAGACGGCGAACGGCTGGTGCAGGCCGGCATCACCTCGCGCGCCGAACTGCTGCGCGTCACCCGCGAGTAACGACCCGCGATGCCCGCCTATTCCTTCGAAGCCATCGATGCCAGCGGCCAGTCGCGCGAAGGCGTGCTTGAGGCCGACACCGCACGCGCCGCACGCGGCCTGCTGCGGGCGCAGGCGCTCATTCCGCTGTCGGTCAAGCCGGTCGGCAGCGGCGATGCGACCGGCGGTGGCGGTGCCGGCAGCAACGCGCTCACGCGCTGGCTCGGCGGCGGCAAGCGGGTCTTCAACTCGACGAACCTCGCCGTGTGGACGCGCCAGCTCGCCGGCCTCATTTCGGCCGGACTGCCGCTGGAACGCGCGCTCACTGCCCTCACCGACGAAGCCGAATCGGAACCCCAACGCAACCTCGTCGCCTCGCTGCGCGCCGAAGTCAACGCGGGCTCGCCCTTCGCGCGCGCGCTGTCGGCGCACCCGCGCGAGTTCTCGCCCATCTACACCGCCGTGATCGGCGCCGGCGAGCAGAGCGGCAACCTCGGGCTCGTGCTCGAACGCCTCGCCGACGACCTCGAAGAGCGCCAGGTGCTGCAACAGAAGCTGATCGGCGCCGCGCTGTACCCGGCCATCGTCACGCTGGTGGCGATCGTCATCGTGATCTTCCTCGTGAGCTACGTGGTGCCGCAAGTCGCACAGGTGTTCGCGGGCACCAAGCGCTCGCTGCCCTTTCTCACGACCGTGATGCTGTCGCTGAGCGCGGCCGTGCGCAACTACGGCTGGTGGATGCTGGGCGCCATCGTGATCGCGGCCGTCGGCGTGCGTGTCGCACTGGCGCAGGAAGCCTTCCGCCTCAAGTTCGATGCCGCCTGGCTCAAGCTGCCGCTGGTCGGCAAGCTCGCGCGCGGCTACAACGCGGCGCGCTTCGCGAGCACGCTCGCCATGCTGGCCACAGCCGGCGTGCCCATCCTGCGCGCGCTGCAGGCGGCGTCCGAAACGCTGGGCAACCGCGCCATGCGCGCCGACGCGCTCGACGCGCTGGTGCTGGTGCGCGAAGGTGCGCCGCTGGCCTCGGCGCTGGCGCAGAAAAAGCGCTTCCCTGGGCTGGTGTCGATGTTCGCGCGCCTGGGCGAGCAGACCGGCACACTGCCCGTGATGCTGCAACGCGCTGCCAACCAACTGGGCGCCGAAGTGCAGCGCCGCGCGATGCACCTGGCCACCATCCTCGAGCCGCTGCTCATCGTCGCCATGGGCGGCGTGGTCATGCTCATCGTGCTGGCCGTGATGCTGCCCATCATTCAGCTGAACCAGTTCGTCAAGTGACGACGGACGGGGAGCCCCTCACATGCCCGTAACGCTCGAAGACAAACTCGTGGTCGCGATCTCCTCGCGCGCCCTGTTCAACCTCGAAGAAGAAAACAAGATCTTCGAGGCCGGCGACAACGAGGGCTACATGAAGCTGCAGCTCGACCGCATCGACGTGCCCGCGGCCCCCGGCATCGCGTACTCGCTGATCCGCAAGCTGCTGCGCTTCAACGACGACGGCGTGCAGCGCGTCGAGGTGGTCATCCTCTCGCGCAACGACCCGGTGTCGGGCATGCGCATCTTCAAGTCGAGCGCGGCGGCCGACATCAAGCTGCAGCGCGGCGTGTTCACCCAAGGCCGCCCGCCCTTCGGCTACCTGCGACCGCTGCGCGCGCACCTGTTCCTGTCGGTCAACGCGCAAGACGTGCGTGAGGCGCTCGCCGCGGGCTTTCCCGCCGCCCGCGTGCTCGTCGAATCGGTGAAGGCCAGCGATGCATGGCCGAACGAAGTGCGCATCGCCTTCGACGGCGACGCCGTGCTGTTCAGCGACGAAGCCGAGCGCGTGTTCCAGGCCGAGGGCCTCGACGCCTTCCAGGCGCACGAACTCAGCAAGGCCGACCTGCCCCTGCCCGAAGGCCCGTTCAAGCCGCTGCTGATGGCATTGCATCGGCTGCAGATGGCCGGCAATGCGCAGATGCGCATCCGCACCGCACTGGTCACGGCGCGCAGCGCACCGGCACACGAGCGCGCGATCCGCACGCTCATGAAGTGGAACATCCGCGTCGACGAAGCGATGTTCCTCGGCGGCCTGCCCAAGGGCGAGTTCCTGCGCGAGTTCGAGCCCGACTTCTTCTTCGACGACCAGACCGGTCACGTCGACGCGGCCTCGCGGCATGTGCCTGCGGGGCATGTGTCGAGCGGCATCAGCAACGAGCCCTGACGCCGTTCAGGGCGCGATCCCGCCGACGGGGCACCTTGCTCCGCGAATGTCCCCCGCCCTTCGGGCTCCTCCTTGATTTCGCTGCGCAAGGCACCCCATCAGCGTGATCGTTGCGAGGGGCAGTCGTTGATCGGCTGCACACCAGCAGCGTGCCCTCGTGCGCAGGGCACTGGGTACTCCCCGCAGCGAAATGAATGCGAAGGGACTTCTCGCTTTCTGGTCACGGCATCGAGTGCCAAGATTGATTTGCGAAGTCAATCTGAAACCTTTGAAAGGAGAAGCCCCATGAACGAGATTACCCGAGTCGGCGTGGATTTGGCAAAGCGCGTGATCCAGGTCTTTGCGGTCGATGCCGCGGGCTTGCGCGTCACCGGGCGCGCCTTGGCACGCGATAAATTCCTGGCTTGGTGCGCGCAACTGCCCGCGGGCTGCCTGGTTGCCATGGAGGCCAGCTCCAGCGCCCATTACTGGGCGCGCAAGCTGCAGGCCTTGGGGCTGGATGCTCGCATCATCGCAGCCCCGCACGTCGTGCCCTATCGCCTGCAAGGCAAGAGCGGCAAGAACGACGCCAACGATGCCGCTGCCATCTGCGAGGCCGCCTCGCGCCCGCACATGCACTTCGTGCCGATCAAGAGCGTGGAGCAGCAAAGCATGCTGTGCATCCACCGCCTGCGAGAGGGCGTCAAGGCGGACCGTACCGCCTGCATCAACCGCATCCGGGGCCTGTTGGCGGAGTTCGGATTGGTGTTCGCCCAAAGCCCTGAGGCGTTGCGCCAGGCGCTTCCCGACGCGATGGAAGATGCCAGCAATGAACTGGGCGCTCTGGCCCGGTTGACGCTGCAGCGGGCCTATGCGCAATGGCAAGAACTCGATGCACACCTGCGATGGTGCGACGAGCGCATCGCCGCACACGGCAAGGCCAGCGATCAGGTGCGCCAGGCCGAGCAGTTGTGGGCGTGGGGCCGGTCACGGCATCCGCGGTGGTGGCTACCGTGGGCGACTTCAAGCAATTCAAGAACGGTGCGCAGTTCGGCGCCTGGCTGGGTCTGACGCCCCGACAGAATTCCAGCGGTGGCAAGAACAACCTGGGGCGCATTACCAAGCGAGGCGACGCGTACCTGCGCACGCTGCTGATCCAGGGGGCCAAGTCGATCGTGTTGACGGCGCACAGACGCGACGATCCGATCTCGCGCTGGGTGCAGGCCTTGCGCGAGCGCTCTGGCTGGCAGAAGGCCGTGGTGGCGTTGGCCAACAAGAATGCGCGCATCCTGTGGGCGGTATTCGCACGCGGGCGGGCCTTCGATGCGCACCACGTCAGTACCAAACCACCAGGCGCTGTCGCTGCGGTCATCGCGGTGTAGCGCGATCCGTTTGAAAAGCCTTTGTTGTCTATTTGTTTGCCAGACGTGAGTTCCAAGATGCAATGAACAGGTCAGACCGGCAGCGGGCAAGCTCGACTCCCCCTTGGTGATGCCGATCGAAATGGGCATCACGAGAAATGAATGGAGCCCCGCTGAGCGGTTCGTATCTGGGTCCGCACGGCCAAGTGCCAGTGCAACAAGACCGTCGGTAGATGTGCAGTCTGTTCCTCGTTTCGTTGCGCCTGGTTCCTCACCGCCTTGCAGGCAATACAGCATGGCAAGAAAACAACCCTGAACCCGTGCTTGACCGCGCGAGAAGTCCCGGTAAAGGGGGAGGCCGCAGGCCGGAGGACATTCGCGGAGGGGAGTACCCGATGTCCTGTGCTCGCGCCACAGTCCTTCTCTAGCAACCTCAAAGACCAGCGCGTTGTCACACGCGTTTCGTCCCACTGTCATCGCTCGTTCACTGCCGAGTAACGGGTTCTCCCTAGTCTTGTCGCCTGTCCGGTGCGCAGTGCCTTCGTGGCACTTTTTTTTCGCGCCGGTCTTTCACCTCCTTCGACAGACAACAAGAACCGAACGGCTTTTCCGATGCGTCCGACTCCTTCCACGCACGCCGCGCCCCTCACGCGCTGGCTGTTGCCCCTTGCAATTTCCGCCGCGCTCGCGGCCTGCGGTGGTGGAGGCGGCGGTGGCGTTGCCTTTCCCCCGATCAGTGGCACGCCAACGCCGCCTCCGGCCAGTACGCCCAACGAAGGCAAGAGCGGCCCCAAGGCGCTGATCGTCGAGATTGATGGACTCACGCATGCAGCGCTGCGCGAAGCCATCGCACAAAAGAAGGTGCCGGCCGCACTGCAATCGCTGCAGCTCGCGCCCGCATGGACCGGCGGCACCGATGGCGCGCTCAGCGAACAGCCCGCCACCGACGGCCCCGGCTGGGCCACGCTGCTGACCGGCACCTGGGTGCCGCGCCACGCGGTGCGTGCCGACACCGCGGACCAGCGCATCGACGCCAAGCTCGCGCCCTCCGTCTTCGCCTTCGTGAAGCAGAAGAAAGACGCGGGCTACCTGACCGCATCGGTCACCGCCAACACGCTGTATCCGAACCTGCTGCTCGCGGAAACCGGCACGCTCGACACCGCCGTCGACTGCGCCGGTGCCGACGCCTGCGTGACCGCCAACACCACGCGGCTCATCGGCGCGGGCTACGACCTGCTGGTCGCGCAGTACAGCGCGCCCGCCGCCGCAGCCGCCAACGGCCTGCGCAGCGACAGCTACCAGCGCGCCGTCTCCGACACCGCAGCCGCTGTCGGCCAGCTGCTCGCGCGCATCGCGCAACGCACGGCCAACGATGCGAAGGAAGACTGGCTCGTGATCCTCACGACCGGCCACGGCCTCGACACCTTCGGCGGCGTGACCAGCTTGAAGGACATCGACAACAAGACCGTCTTCATCGCCAGCAACAAGACCTTGCCCGCGCTGCCCGCCGTCGGCGCCGCCTCGCCGACCGACGACAACGCCCTGCGCCAGTCGGCCGCCGCGACCGACATCGCGCCCACGGTGCTGCGCCACCTCGGCGCACTGCCCGCAACCGCGGCCTACAACTTCAACGGCCAGGCCCTGCAAGCCACCACCGCCGTGCAGCAGCTCGCGGCCCGCACCAGCGCCGACCGCAGCAGCATCGAGCTCTCGTGGACGCTCGCAGGCGACATCGGCGGCCCCGTGCAGGTGCTGCGCGACGGCAAGCCGATCGCCACGCTGCCGGCTGGCGCCACGCGCTACACCGACCCCGTCAAGGCCGCGGCCGATGGCCTCTACGCGTTCCAGTACACGGTCGCCGCCGGTGGCGCCAGCGTCTCGATCTCCGCGCAGATCGCCTACGTGAAGGTGGGCCTGGTCAATCTGTTCCCGCTCGACGCACTGCCCGCGCTGGACCTCAACGCCACCGCGACGCTCGTGCCCATGGCTGCGGATGCGGACAGCGGTTCACTCGTGGCCGACGACAACTTCCAGCCGCCCTACCGCGTGCAGGCGTTGCGCGTGGACAGCCGCATCAAGAACGCGAGCGGCATGGCCGGCTACAAGCTGCTGCAGACGCGCGACGTGACCACGTCTGCAGCCGTGGCCGCCTTCACCTTCGGCTTCTGGCTGCGCACCGACGCCACCTGCAGCCAGGGCGTGAGCAACGGTGCCTCGGTCATCGCCAACAAGAACTACGACAGCGGCGACAACGCAGGCCTTGCGCTCGGCCTGTTCAGCAACTGCGAGCTGCGCTTCAACACCGGCACCGGCAGCGGCCGCGGCGAGATCAAGGGCAAGCACTTCCTGAGCGCAGGCCGCTGGGTCTACGTGGCGATGGTCGTCGACAAGGCCGGCAAGAACATGCGCGGCTATGTGTTCGACCCCGTGAAGGGCACGCAGGCAGGCAGCGTCGCGCTCTCTACGGCACTGGTCGCCGCGCTCGGCGGCCTGGGCAAGGGCCTCGCCCTGAACGAAGACGCCACCGGCCTGTACTACCAGCGCTGGTCGGCTTCGCCGCGCGGCGCGATGGACTTCAACGACTTCGCGATCTGGAACCGCGCGCTCACCGCCGAAGAGCTCACGGCCATCTACACCTCGGGCCAGCCGCTGTCGGTGCTCGCCCCCTGATCACCCCCGATCTCCACGACATCACAAAGAGGATCACCCCATGCTGCTTCAAGCTTCCCTCCCCACGCGGCTGCTCGCCGCCTTCCTCCTGGCTTGCACGCTGTCCGCCTGCGGCGGCAGCGACAACAACGGCGGCGGCTTCCCGCCCATCATCACGCCGCCCCCGCAGCCCCAGCCCGAGACCGGCGTGAAGCCCGAAATGCGCTGCGCCCCGTGACGCGCGACTTCATGAACAGCCACGACAAGACCATGAATTCACGCCGCAAATTCCTCACGGGCACCGCCACCACCGGCGCTGCCGCCCTCGCACTCTCGGCCTTCCCGCCGAGCATCCGCCGCGCGCTGGCCATTCCGGCCAACAACAAGACCGGCACCATCAAGGACGTCGAGCACATCGTCATCCTGATGCAGGAGAACCGTTCGTTCGACCACTACTTCGGCACGCTCATGGGCGTGCGTGGTTTCGGCGACCGCTTCACGATTCCGCTGCCGGGCGGGCGCAACGTCTGGCAGCAGGCCGACGAAACGGGCACGCCCGTGCTGCCCTACCACCTGGACCAGACCAAGGGCAACGCACAGCGCGTGGCCGGCACGCCGCACGACTGGAACGACGGCCAGAACGCCTGGGACGGCGGCCGCTCGTACCAGTGGGTCAAGTACAAGAAGACCGGCACCGCGCCGTACACCCAGGCCATGGGCTACCTCGAGCAGGCCGAGCTGCCGTACCAGTTCGCGCTGGCCAATGCCTTCACGCTGTGCGATGGCTATCACTGCAGCATGCACACCGGCACCAACTCGAACCGCATGTTCCTCTGGACCGGCACCAACGGCCCTACAGGCGCGGGCGTGGCCTCGGTCACCAACGAGTGGGACGACAGCTACACGCCGCCCTCGACCACCGGCTACGAGTGGAAGACCTTCCCCGAGCGCCTGCAGGCCGCCGGCGTCAGCTGGATCGTGTATGAAAACATGCGCGACAACTTCGGCGACAACCCGCTCACCGGCTTCAAGCAGTACCGCCTGGCCAGCGAGGCTTCGGGCAAGCCGATCAACAACACCGGCCCGGTGCCGGCCT
The DNA here is from genome assembly GCF_033802765.1 of Variovorax sp. EBFNA2. Classification (NCBI taxonomy): domain Bacteria; kingdom Pseudomonadati; phylum Pseudomonadota; class Betaproteobacteria; order Burkholderiales; family Comamonadaceae; genus Variovorax; species Variovorax sp. EBFNA2. The sequence continues at coordinate 1,099,250 of NZ_CP138496.1, read as the reverse complement.
ACGACCCGGCCAGCGACGACGTCGGCAACCCGCTGTACAAGGGCATCGCCAACACCATGCCCGGCGCCAACGTGGAGGAGTACCTGAACACCTTCCGCAACGACGTGAAGAACGGCAAGCTGCCGCAGGTGTCGTGGATCGTCGCGCCCGCCACCTATTCGGAGCACCCCGGCCCGTCGAGCCCCGTGGAAGGCGGCTGGTACATCCAGGAAACGCTCGATGCGCTCACCGCCGTGCCCGAGGTGTGGAGCAAGACCGTGCTGATCATCAACTTCGACGAGAACGACGGCTACTTCGACCACTACCCGTCGCCGGCCGCGCCTTCGCTCAACCCCGACGGCTCGGCCGCCGGCAAGACGACGCTGCCCGAAGCCGACATCGCCTTCGAGCGCTTCACGCACCCCAAGCCGCCGGGCACCGTCAAGCAGCCCGCGCCCGACGGCCGCGTGTACGGCCCCGGCGTGCGCGTGCCGATGTACATCATCTCGCCCTGGAGCCGCGGCGGCTGGGTCAACTCGCAGGCCTTCGACCACACCTCGGTGATCCGCTTCATCGAGACGCGCTTCGGCGTGAAGGAGCCCAACATCAGCGCGTTCCGCCGCGCGGTGTGCGGCGACCTCACGAGCGCCTTCAACTTCGCCACGCCCAACACCGAGGCGCTGCCGACGCTGGCCGGCCGCACGACCAAGACGCAGGCGAACGACACGCGCGCGGCGCAGGAAGCCCAGGCGCAGGTGCCCATGCCCGCCGACCCGCAAATGCCGCGCCAGGCCGCCGGCACGCGCCCCTCGCGCGCCCTGCCCTACGAGCTGCACGTGAGCGCGCGCAACGACGCCACCAGCGGCAAGGTGCGGCTGCTGTTCGCCAACACGGGCAAGGCCGCCGCCGTGTTCCACGTATACGACAAGCTCAACCTGGAACGCCTGCCGCGCCGCTACATGGTCGAGGCCGGCAAGACGCTGGACGACACCTGGAACGCGATGGTCGACAACACGGGCTTCTACGACCTGTGGGTGCTCGGCCCCAACGGCTTCCACCGCCATTTCCGCGGCGACCTGAACAGCCTGCGCGCGGGCGATGCGCCCAACCCCGAAGTGCGCGTGTGCTACGACATCGCCAACGGCAATGTCTACCTGCAGATGCTCAACGGCGGGCGCAACGCCTGCAAGTTCACCGTGCGCCCCAAGGCCTACCGCACCGACGGCCCGTGGACCGCGAGCGTGGCCGGCGGCACCTCGGCCGAGCAGCACTGGGAGCTGGCCGCCAGCGGCGCCTGGTACGACTTCGAAGTGACCTGCGACGCCGACACCAGCTACTACCGGCGCTTCGCGGGCCGCGTGGAAACCGGGCGGCATTCGGTGAGCGACCCGGCCATGGGCACGGCCGGCGCCTGAGGCCAGGGTGACACCATGACCTCCCGCCGCAACTTTCTCACCGGCACCGCCACCACCGGTGCCGCCGCGCTCGCGCTCTCGGCCTTTCCGCCGAGCATCCGGCGCGCACTGGCCATTCCGGCCAACAACAAGACCGGCACCATCAACGACGTCGAACACGTCGTGATCCTGATGCAGGAGAACCGGTCGTTCGACCACTACTTCGGCACGCTCGCCGGCGTGCGTGGCTTCGGCGACCGCTTTCCCATTCCGCTGCCCAAGGGCCTCAACGTCTGGCAGCAGAGCGATGCCAACGGCAACGTGGTGCTGCCGTACCACTTCGACAGCCGCAAGGGCAATGCGCAGCGCGACGGCGGCACGCCGCACGACTGGGACGACAGCCAGCAGGCCTGGGGCGGCGGCCGCATGAACGAATGGGCGAGCTACAAGACGCCCAAGGCCATGGGGTACCACAAGGCGGCCGAGATTCCGTTCCAGTTCGCGCTGGCCGATGCCTTCACGCTGTGCGACGCGTACCACTGCGCGATGCACACCGGCACCGACGCGAACCGCTCATTCCACATCACCGGCACCAACGGCCCGACCGCGCAGGGCGTGGCCTTCGTCAGCAACGAGTGGGACTGGCTGGACGCCACGCCCAGCAAAGTCGACACCGGCTACACGTGGAAGACCTATGCCGAGCGGCTCGAAGACGCCGGCGTGAGCTGGATCTGCTACCAGAACATGCCCGACGAATGGGGCGACAACATGCTCGGCGCGTTCCGCCAGTTCCGCCGCGCCAACCGCGCGTCGCCCTACCCGGTGACGAGCGGCTACTACAAGGCGCCGTTTTCCGACACGGGCCAGAAGCTCCCCTTCCACGCCTACGACGCGGCCAGCGACAACCCGGGCAACCCGCTCTACAAGGGCATCGCCAACACGCTGCCAGGCGACAAGCCCGAGGACTACCTGGACGCGTTCCGTCGCGACATCAAGGCCGGCCGCCTGCCGAAGGTGAGCTGGATCAACGCGCCCTCCGCGTACTGCGAGCACCCCGGCCCGTCGAGCCCGGTGCAGGGCGCGTGGTTTGTGCAGGAAATCCTCGATGCGCTCACCGCCGTGCCGGAGGTCTGGAGCAAGACCGTGCTGCTGGTGAACTTCGACGAGAACGACGGCTACTTCGACCACGTGCCTTCGCCATCGGCGCCGTCGCTCAACGCAGACAAGACGCCGGCCGGCAAGACGACCCTCGCCACCGACGACCTGAAGGCCGAGTACTTCACGCAGCCCGCGCCCGAAGGCAGCACCTCGCAACCCGCACCCGACGGCCGCGTGTACGGCCCGGGCCCGCGCGTGCCGATGTACGTGATCTCTCCGTGGAGCCGCGGCGGCTGGGTCAACTCCCAGGCGTTCGACCACACCTCGGTGCTGCGCTTTCTCGAGACGCGCTTCGGCGTGAAGGAGCCGAACATCTCGCCCTTCCGGCGCGCGGTGTGCGGCGACCTCACGAGCGCCTTCAACTTCGCCACGCCGAACACCGAGGCTCAGCCCGCACTCGCAGGGCGCACGACCCGGACCGACGCCGACACGTTGAGAACCACTCAGGAGTTCGATGCAGGCGGCAAGAAGAGGCCACCCATCGCGCCCCCTGTTGATCCGCAGCTGCCGCGACAAGTCACCGGCACGCGACCGTCGCGCGCCCTGCCCTACGAGCTGCACACGAGCGCCAGGGCCGACACCCTCACCGGCACCGTGAAGCTGATCTTCTCGAACACCGGCAAGGCCGCCGCCGTGTTCCACGTGTACGACAAGCTCAACCTCGACCGCCTGCCGCGCCGCTACATGGTCGAGCCCGGCAAGACGCTCGACGACAGCTGGGCCGCGGCCACCGACAACAGCGGCTTCTACGACCTCTGGGTGCTCGGCCCCAACGGCTACCACCGCCACTTCAAGGGCGACCTCAACCGCCTGCGCGCCGGCGGCGTGGCGGCGCCCGAGGTGCGTGTCTGCTACGACATCGCCAACGGCAACGTCTACCTGCAGATGCGCAACGACGGCAAGGCCGCGTGCAAGTTCACGGTGCGTGCCAAGGCCTACCGCGACGACGGCTCGTGGAACGCGACGGTGAACGGCGGCGCGCAGGCCGAACAGCACTGGGAGCTCGCCGCCAGCGGCCAGTGGTACGACTTCGCCGTCACCTGCGACAGCGACCCGGCCTTCTACCGCCGCTTTGCCGGCCGCGTGGAAACCGGCAAGCACACGGTCAGCGATCCGGCGATGGGCTTGCCCGACCTCTGAAGACGTAGGCATGATCCCCCCGCGCCCGCCAGTGGCGCGGGGGAATTCATGCACGCCAAGGTCATTCGGTACTTCGTCGAGGTGGTTCGCGCGGGCTCGATCCGCAAGGCGGCCGAGCAGCTGCACGTGGTGCCCACGGCTGTCAACCGGCAGATCCTCAACCTCGAGGAAGAACTGGGCGCGCCGCTGTTCGAGCGCATCCACAACACGCTCAAGCTCACGCCCGTGGGCGAGATCGTGCTGGCGCATGCGCGCGGCACGCTGCGCGAGTTCGACCTCGTGCGCCAGCGCATCGAAGACATGCGCGGCCTGCGCCAGGGCGAGGTCACGCTGGCCACCACGGCCGGCCTGGCCGACGCCTTCCTGCCCGCTGTGGTGCAGCGCTTTCGCGCGGCGCACCCGGGCATCCAACTCAAGCTGCTGGGCCTGCCCATCGCGGCCGTGCTGCGCAGCGTGGCCGAAGGCGATGCCGACCTGGCGCTGGCCTACGACGTGCCCGGCACGGCCGGTTTTCGCACGCTGTTCAGCAGCGAGTGGCCGATCGGCGCGGTGGTGCCGCCGGGCCATCCGCTCACGGCGCATGCGACCACGGTGCTGGCGGAGTGCGTGGGTTACCCGCTGATCCTGCCCGCGCCCTCGCTGTCGATCCGCCCGATCCTCGATGCTGCGTTCGAACGCTCGGCCATCCGCGTATCGCCGGTGGTCGAGACCACCTCCACCGCGCTGATGCGCCGGCTGGTGCGCGACGGCGGCGGCATCACGCTGCTGAACCGCCTGGACGTGGACGAGGAGCGCAACGACGGCACGCTGGTCTTCGTGCCGCTGCGCGACACCACGCTGGGTGCGCAGACGCTCACGCTCGAGACCCGCGCCGCGCAGGCGCCGAGCGCCGCGGCCGAGCTGTTCGCGAACCATGTCGTGGCCTGCCTGGACGACCTGCTGGCGCCCTGAAACCGCGCGCATACGCTCTGGCAGCCCTTCCGATGACCGTCCACTTTTTGTGCACAGGGCGCGTCATTTATTGACTTTGCATGTGCAAAGACATCGCTCCTAGACTGCCGCGCCGGTTCATCGGCAGGAAAGGTTCCCATGTTCTCGAACGATAAAAAGACCCCCGCAGGAGACGGCGAAGGGGTCGACCAGAAGCTTCCGCTCGCCCGTTGCGGCGCATTGAGCCTGCAGCACGTGCTCGTGATGTACGCGGGCACGGTGGCCGTGCCGCTCATCGTGGGCGGTGCGCTCGGCCTCTCGAAGGCCGACATCGCCTTCCTCATCAACGCCGACCTGTTCGCCGCCGGCATTGCCACGCTGGTGCAGGCCATCGGCTTCTGGCGCTTCGGCATCCGCATGCCGGTGATGATGGGCGTGACCTTCGCGGCCGTCGGGCCGATGATCGCCATCGGCATGGACCCCTCGCTCGGGCTGCCCGCGATCTACGGCGCGACCATCGTGGCGGGCGTGTTCGGCATGCTCGTCGCGCCGCTCATGGGGCGGGTGCTGGGCGTGTTTCCGCCGCTCGTCACGGGCACGGTCATCACGCTGATCGGCGTGTCGCTCATGGGCGTGGCCATCAACTGGGCCGCGGGCGGCCAGCCCACCGCGACCCGCATGATCGACGGCGTGGCGCACGCGGTGGCCAATCCGGCCTACGGCGAGCCGGTGAACCTGGCGATTGCCGCGGCGGTGCTGGCGGTGATCATCGCGATCACGCGCTTCGGCAAGGGCCTCATCGCCAACATCGCGGTGCTGCTGGGCATCGTGTTCGGCGTGGGCGTGTCGCTGGCGCTCGGGCGCATGCACTTCGACGGGCTCGAAGCAGCGAGTTGGGTCGCCGTGACCACGCCCTTCCACTTCGGCCTGCCGCGCTTCGAGCTCACGGCCATCGCCTCGATGTGCATCGTGATGCTCATCACGCTGGTCGAGTCGACCGGCATGTTCCTAGCGCTGGGCGAGATCACCGGCCGCAAGGTGACGACCGATGCGCTCACGCGCGGGCTGCGCGCCGACGGGCTGGGCACGGTCATCGGCGGTGTGTTCAACACCTTCCCCTACACCTCGTTCTCGCAGAACGTGGGGCTGGTCACGGTGACGGGCGTGCGCTCGCGCTACGTGGCGGCGGGCGGCGGCCTGATGCTGATTGCGCTGGCGCTGTTTCCGAAGATCGCGCACATCGTGGCCTCGGTGCCGCAGTTCGTTCTCGGCGGCGCGGGTATCGTGATGTTCGGCATGGTCGCGGCCACGGGCGTGCGCATTCTGGGTGCGATCGACTACGCGCAGAACCGCCACGCGCTGTATGTGATCGCCATTTCGATCGGGCTCGGATTGATTCCCACGCTGTCGCCCAATTTCTTCCAGCACTTTCCCGCCTGGACCCATCCGCTGACGCACAGCGGCATCGTGCTGGGCACGCTGGCCGCGGTGCTGCTCAATCTTTTCTACAACGGCGTGCTGTCGAAGGAACGCTCCTTCGCGATGGCGGCGCGCACTTCGCACGGCTCCGAATGACTTTTCAACATCCATCTTCTTCCTCGCAACCGCAGCAGCGCCCGCCGCTGCTGATCGTCCGGCATGCCGACGTGCTCGTCACCATGGACGCCGCCCGGCGCGAGATCGCCGACGGCGCCGTGGTGATGGAAGGCCCCGCCGTCGCCTGGGTGGGCGCCACGGCCGAACTGCCGGCGGTGTACCTCGACGCGCTGCGCAGCGGCCAGGCCGAGGCCATCGACATGCACGGCCATGTCGTGATGCCCGGGCTGGTGAACACGCACCACCACATGTACCAGAGCCTCACGCGCGCCGTGCCCGAGGCGCAGGACGCCGAGCTCTTCGGCTGGCTCACGAACCTGTACCTGCTGTGGGCGCGGCTCACGCCCGAGATGATCCGCGTGTCGACGCAGACCGCGATGGCCGAGCTGATGCGCTCGGGCTGCACCACCACGAGCGACCACCTCTACCTGTTCCCGAACGGGTCGCGGCTCGACGATTCGATCGAGGCGGCCGACGCCATGGGCATGCGCTTCCACGCGGCGCGCGGCAGCATGAGCGTGGGCCGCAGCGCCGGCGGCCTGCCGCCCGACGAGGTGGTGGAGACCGAGGCCGCGATCCTGCGCGACAGCGAGCGGCTCATCGACCGCTGGCACAACCCCGCGCGGCATTCGATGCGCCGCATCGTGCTCGCGCCCTGCTCGCCGTTCTCGGTGTCGCGCGACCTGATGCGCCTGTCGGCCGAGCTGGCGCGCGAACGCGGCGTGTCGCTGCACACGCACCTGGCCGAGAACGACAACGACGTGGCGTACTCGCGCGAGAAGTTCGGCATGACGCCGGCCGAATACGCCGAAGACCTGGGCTGGGTGGGCCCCGACGTGTGGCACGCGCACTGCGTGAAGCTCGACGACGCCGGCATCGCGCTCTTCGGGCGCACCGGCACCGGCGTGGCGCACTGCCCGTGCTCGAACATGCGGCTGGCCTCGGGCATCGCGCCCATCGGGACGATGCGGCGCGCGGGCGTGCCCGTGGGCCTGGGCGTGGACGGCAGCGCGTCGAACGACGGCGCGCACATGCTGGGCGAGGCGCGCCAGGCGATGCTGCTGCAGCGCGTGGGCTACGGCCCCGCCGCCATGACCGCGCGCGAGGCGCTGGAGATCGCCACGGTCGGCGGCGCCCGCGTGCTGGGGCGCGACGACATCGGTGCGCTGGCCCCGGGCATGTCGGCCGACCTCGTGGCCTTCGACATGCGCGGCGTCGACCACGCCGGCGCCTGGCACGACCCGGTCGCAGCATTGGTGTTCTGCACGCCGGTGGCGGCGGCGCTGAGCGTGATCGACGGCGTGGTCCGCATCCGCGACGGCCGCTTCACGGGCTTCGAGCTGGCGCCGCTGCTGGCGACGCACCGCGGGCTGGCGCGCACGCTGTACGAAAGCGCGCGGCATCCGCACACCGCCTGAAAAGGCGGTGCGCAGTGCGCATCAGCGCCGCATCGTGTCCAGTTGCGTGACCGGCGCGGCGTTGTTGCCCCACGACCCGCGGATGTAGGTGAGCACCTCGGCCACCTCGGTGGCGTCGAGCGCGTGCCCGAACGGCGGCATGCCGTAGGGGCGCGGGTTGCCGGCCGTCGCGGGCAGGAAGCCGCCGTGCGCGATCACCTGGATCAGGTTGGCGGGCTGCGCCATGGTCACCGCGCGGTTGCCCGCGAGCGGCGGGTAGGCGCCGGCCGCGCCCTGGCCCTGGTCGCCGTGGCAGTAGGCGCAGCGCTGGTCGTAGATTTTGGCGCCACGCACCATCGTGCCGGCGTCGCGCCGCAGCGGGGCGGCGGGCGCCTTCTGGGCCTGGGGCGCGTCCTGCTTCACGGCCTCGGGCAGGTCCTTCAGGTAGATCGCCATCGCACCCAGGTCGGCATCGCTCAGGTACTGCGTGCTGCGGAACACGACGTCGGCCATCGGGCCCATCACCGAGCCGCGCGGGGCGGTGCCGGTTTTCAGCAGCGCCACGACATCGGCCGCGGGCCAGTCGGCCACGCCCGCTTCGTGCGGATCGGCCAGCGAGGGCGCGTACCAGTTCTCCACCGCGATCAGCCCGCCAGAGAGGCCGAGCTGGGTTTCGGTCGCGCCCAGCGAGTTGCGGCTGCCGTGGCAGGCGATGCAGTGGCCCAGGCCGCCGACCAGGTACGCGCCGCGGTTCCATTCGGCGGGCTTGTTCGCGTTGGCCACGAAGGGCTGCGGCTTGAACGAAAGCGCGCGCCACACCGCAAGCGCGGCCTGCGTGTCGTACGGAAAGCGCAGGCGGTGCGCCTTGTTTTCCGTGGCGGCCGGCGCCACGCTACGCAGGTAGGCGTAGAGCGCGTCGGAGTCTTCGCGCGTGACCTGCGTGAAGTTCGGGTACGGGAAGGCCGGGTACAGCAAACGCCCATCTTTGCTGCGGCCGTTGTGCATGGCGCGCCAGAAGTGCGCGCTGCTCCAGCCGCCGATGCCGTGCGTCGCATCGGGCGTGAGGTTGGTCGCGTAGATGGTGCCGAACGGCGTTTCGAGCGGCACGCCGCCCGCGTAAGGCTGGCCGCCGCGCGTGGTGTGGCAGCCGGCGCAGTTGCCCGCCAGCGCGAGGTAGCGCCCGCGCTCGACGAGTTGCGGCGTGGCGTCGAAGGCTTCGGCGCGTTCGGGCAGCGGGTCTTCGCCGCGCAGGTTCAGCGCCAGCACGACGCCGGCCAACACGGCCGCCAGGGTGACCAGGCCCAGCAGGGCCCAGCCGAAATGTCTCAATCGCGCGGTCATCGGGTTCTCAGGGTTTCGCTGCGGTCGGCATGCCGCCGCAGGTGACGGGCAACGGCGCGGGCAGCGAGGCGGCCGGGCGGGTGTCGGCCGGCATCGGCTGCACGGCCAGCCAGCTGGCCACGGCGTTGATGTCGGCGGTGGTCATGCGCTGGCCGATCTGCGCCATGCAGTCGGGCGCGGGCGCGTGGCGCTCCTTGGTGAGCCAGGCGCCGAGCTGCGACGACACATACAGCCGCGGCAGGCCTAGCAGGCCCGGAATGGCCGGCTGCACGCCCGTGAGCGCCGCGCCGTGGCACTGCACGCAGGCCGGGATGTTGCGCGCGGCATCGCCTTCGAGCGCCAGCTGGCGGCCCCGGCGCAGCTGCTCGGGCGAGGCGTCGCTCTGCGGCGAAATCGCCGCGTACGGCAGCGACAGGTTCGCGAAGTACTCGGCCATCTCGCGCAGGTAGTCGTCCGACAGGTGCTGGACCATGTAGGTCATGTCGCTGTTGAAGCGGCGCCCGTCGCGAAAACTCACGAGCTGGTTGAACAGGTAGCCCGCCGGCTTGCCCGCCAGGCGCGGGAAGAAGCCGGCGTTGGTGGTCGCGCCCTCGCGCCCGTGGCAGGCGATGCAGGCGGCCACGCGCTGTTCGATGGTGTCGGGCACGGTGGTGGTGGCGGCCTGCGCAGCGATGGGCGCAAGCGGCCACAGCAGCGCCAAAACCAGCGCTGCCCGGTGGAGCAGGGCCTTCATCACGTGCCTGCCGCGAAATGCGCCAGGGCCAGCAGGCCCGCGATCAGCAGCAGGGCCATGCACAGCCCCACGCCGATCAGCGGCAGGATGCCCAGTTGGGCGGTCCGCTTGTCGGCGTCGGCCCGGCGGCCGCCCAGCCCGATGAAGCTCCAGAGTACGGCGCGCACCGCGCGCATCAGATTGAACATGGGTCCACTGTCGCGCAAACGGATCAAAAAAAACAGATGCAGATCCAGCTCGATTCACCATATCAGATTAGAGTCCCCGCGAATGACAACGGCCCCCCGATGAGACCCCGATGAAGCGTTATGAAGCCCTGGCCTCGGACATCGAGGCCTCGATCCGCAACGGCACCCTCAAGACCGGCGACCGCCTGCCCTCCGTGCGGCACACGGGCAGCAGCCGCGGCGTGAGCGCCTCCACCGTGTTCCAAGCCTACTACCTGCTGGAGGCGCGCGGCCTCGTGCGCGCGCGTGACCGCTCGGGCTACTACGTGGCCGGCGGCGGCCTGCGCGACGCGCCGCCCGAAACCACCCTCACCTCGCGCCCCGCCGAGGGCCCGCGCGCCCTCGACGTGAGCGACCAGGTCTTCGACATCCTCGAAGCCAGCATGTCGCGCCAGGTCGTGCCCTTCGGCTCGGCCTTTCCGAGCCCGCTGCTGTTTCCGCTGGCGCGGCTGGGCCAGTTCATGGCGGCCAGCGCCAAGTCGCTCGACCCATGGCGCACGGTGGACGACCTCACGCCCGGCAGCGCGGCCCTGCGACGGCAGATCGCGCTGCGCTACCTGGCCGACGGCCTGCCGGTGCCGGCCGAGGAGATCGTCGTCACCAACGGCGCGCTCGAGGCGCTCAACCTCTGCCTCTCGGCCGTCACGCGGCCGGGCGACGCAGTGATCGTCGAATCGCCCACCTTCTACGCCGCGCTGCAGGCGCTCGAACGCATGGGCCTGCGCGCCATCGAGGTGCCGACGCACCCGGGCGAAGGCATCGACCTCGACGCGCTCGCCCAAGCCATCGCCGCGCACCAACCCACCGCCTGCTGGCTCATGACCACCTTCCAGAACCCGCTCGGCAGCCTGATGCCCGATGCGAAGAAGAAGGCGCTGGTCGAGCTGCTCGCGCGGCACGAGTTGCCGCTCATCGAGGACGACGTGTACGCCGAGCTCTACTTCGGCGAGCGCCGCCCACCGCCGGCCAAGGCCTTCGACACGCAGGGACTGGTGCTGCACTGCTCGTCGTTCTCGAAGAGCCTCGCGCCCGGCTACCGCATCGGCTGGGCCTCGGCCGGGCGCTTCGCGCGCAAGGTGGCGCGGCAAAAGCTCACGACCACGCTCAGCACCTCGGTGCCCGCGCAACTGGCGCTGGCCGACTACCTCGAGAAGGGCGGCTTCGACAAGCACCTGCGCAAGCTGCGCCAGACGCTGGCGATGCAGCAGGCCACCTTCACGCAGGCCGTGGGGCATTACTTTCCGGCGGGCACGCGCGCCACGCGGCCGCTGGGCGGGTACTTCCTGTGGGTCGAATTGCCGCCGCAGGTGAATGCGCTGGAGATCCATCGCCTGGCGCTGGAGCGCGGCATCAGCGTCGCGCCCGGGCCGATCTTCTCGGCCACGCGTGCGTTCTCGAATTGCCTGCGGCTGAACTACGGCCATGTGTGGGATGCGCACAGCGAGCAGGCCTTGCAGACGCTCGGGCGACTGGTCGCAGACGCGGCCTGAGGCCGGTGAAGGTGTCGCCGATACCAGGCCGCACGCTTCAAAAACACTGCGGGTTCTGCACATCCGGCACCAGCAACGCGACTCCCTGGAACGTCAAGCCGCCACCGCCACCCCACCCTGCCGCATCCGGCGCACCCTGAACAACAGGAACGCCGCGATGCTCACGTTCACCAGGTTCCATCCGATGCCGTTCAAGAAGGCTGCGTGGTAGCTGCCTGTCAGGTCGAAGACCTTGCCTGACATCCAGCCGCCCAGCGCCATGCCGAACAGCGTGAACATCAGCACCGTGCCCACGCGCGCGCCGGCTTCCCTGGGCGGAAAGTGTTCGCGCACGATGATCGCGTACGAGGGCACGATGCCGCCCTGGAACAGGCCGAACAGCGCCGAGATCACATACAGCGGCACCAGCCCGTCGAAGGGCAAGAACAGCAGCAGCGCCACGCACTGCAGCAGGCCGCCCAGCATCAGCGTGCGCAGCCCGCCGATGCGGTCGCAGATGGCGCCCGACACCAGCCGGCTCACGATGCCGAAGCCCAGCATCAGCGACAGCATCATCGCGCCCTGCGCCGGGCCGTAGCCCAGGTCGCCGCAGTAGGCCACGATGTGCACCTGCGGCATCGCCATCGCCACGCAGCAGGCCACGCCCGCCACGCACAACAGGCCCTGCGCCGTGCCCAGGCTCAGGCCGAAGGGCCGCGTCATGTCGCGCACCAGGGTGCTGCCTGCAACGTGCGACACCGGCGCCGCCTCGGCCAGTGCCGGCGGCCGTGCGCGGAAGAACAGCGCGAGCAGCGCCATCGTCACGCCGCAGAAGATGCCCATGCCGACGTAGGTCTGGCGCCACCCCACCTGCTCGACGAAGTGCTGCGCGATGGGCGGCCACACGGCGCCCGCGAGGTAGTTGCCGCTGGCGCACACGGCCACCGCGATGCCGCGCCGCTTGACGAACCACAGCGAGGTGTCGGCCACCAGCGGCGCAAAAGCCACCGAGCTGCCGAGCAGACCCACCAGCAGTGCCTGCGCGATGGTGAAGGACACGATGTCTTGCGACAGGCCCGTGGCGATGTAGCCGGCGGCGAGAAAGACAGAGCCCATCAGCAACGGCTTCATCACGCCGACGCGGTCGGCCAGCTTGCCCATGAGCACGCCGCCGAAACCGAAGCCCAGCATCAGCAGCGTGTAGGGCATGGAGGCATCGGCGCGCGCCACGCCGAACTCGGCCTGCACGGCGGGCAACATGACCGACACCACGTACATGCCGCTGCTGCCGACCGTCATGACCAGCAGCGTGAGCGCCAGGCGCACCATGGCGTAGCGCGAATCGGGCTGGTGGACGATGGCTGTCTCTTGGGTCGTCTTCATTCTTTTTGTCTCCACGCATGCATCGGGCAGCGCATGTCGTGTGGCATTCTCGCGGAAGGCTGCGCCGCTTGCTGCGCACGCCTTCGAAGAACGAACGCATGAACATCCTCTACCGAACTGCCGCGCCTGAAGACACCTCTGCGTGCATCGACCTGCGAGGCCGCACACGCGAGAACGCGTTCTCCGTTGACGAGTTGAAGGCCGTCGGCATCACGCACGAAAGCTGGCAGGCCGGCATCGCCGATGGCTCATTGCCCGGCTACGTCGCGCTGGTCGATGGCGAACTCGCCGGCTACTGCTTCGGCGACCGCGACACCGGCGAGATCGCCGTGCTGGCGCTGCTGCCTGCGCACGAAGGCCAGGGCATCGGCAAGGCGCTGCTTGCGTTGATGGTCGATGCGTTCAAGGGGCTGGGCTTCCAGCGCCTCTTCCTGGGCTGCTCCCCCGACCCGCAGGTTCGCTCGCACGGTTTCTACCGGCACCTGGGCTGGAAGCCCACGGGCGAGTTCGATGCGGCGGGCGATGAAGTGCTGGCGTACGTCCCGCCCTGAGACGTACCCGGTGGCCGGTGCGCGATGAACGCCCGGCAGCCTCAGCCCACGAACGGCGCGGGCATGACGACGACGACAACGCTCGACGACAAGGCCTTCGGCACCGGCACACCGGGCTTGCGCTTGCCGTCACAGGCCGCGGTCAGCAGGCCAAGACACAACAGAAGAACAAAGGCTGTGCTTCTCATGCGGCGCATGCTAGGCCTGCAACATCGCGCGTCAAGTCGGACGTGGCGCCAATCGGCATGGCGCCGCCGCCGTCAGCCGACTGCGTTGTTCGTCACCGCTGTCGCCAGGCCTGCGTGCGCTTCAGCGCCCCATGCCCCGCCAGCGCGAACAGGCCGCGGCCGACGGCAGCCGTGAGCATGATGAGCGAGGCCATGGCGGCGGCGGGCGCCACGTCGCCTGCGTCGTCCATGTTGAGCACGGCGATGGCGGCCAGCGTGGTCTGCGGCGAGTAGAGGAACACGACGGCCGACACGGTGGTCATCGCGTTGACGAAGAAGTAGCCGGCCACGTTGAGCACCGTGGGCAGCGCCACCGGCAGGTGCACGCGCCACAGCGTGCGCCAGAACGGCACGCCCATCGACTCGGACACCAGCTCGTACTCGCGGTCGAGCTGGCGCAGCGCCGTGAGCGACGTGAGGTGCGCCACCGAAAAGAAGTGTGCGACGGTGCAGACCACCAAAATCGACATGCCGCCGTAGATGCCGTGCAGCGGGTTCGCGGCCGAGTTGAAGAAGAAGATGTAGCCCACGCCGAGCACGAGCCCCGGCACCGCGAGCGGCAAATTGGCCAGCAGGTTCAGCAGCTCGCGCAGCAAGCCGAAGTGGCGCGGCTTCTCCACGAAGTAGGCCGACACGAAGGTTGCGAGCGCACCCGCCACGGCCGCGTACAGCGCGAGGCGCAGCGAGTTGCCGTAGCTTCCCCAGCCGCCGCCGTCCATGTTGCTGAAGTCGTAGTTCTTCAGCGACGGCGTGAGCTTGTAGGGCCAGTAGCTGGCGAGCGAAGCGAACACGGCCATGCCGATCATCACGACGATGGCGAGGGCGGTGAGCGTGCAGAACACGAGCAGCGCGCGGTCGCGCGACTTCACGGGCTCGGGTTGATAAGGCGTGGCGCGCGCCGACAGCGCCGCGGCCTGCTTGCGCCGCACGCGGCGCTCGACGAGGAACGACAGCACGGCCGGAATCAGCAGCACGAGGCCGACCACGGCGCCCATCTGAAAATTCTGCTGGCCGACCACCTGCTTGTAGATGTCGGTCGCGAGCACGCCGGTCTGGCCGCCCACGACCTTGGGCACGCCGAAGTCGGTGATGACGAGCACGAACACGACCATCGCGGCCACGATGAGGCCGTAGCGCGACGCCGGCAACGTGACGGTGCGGAAGATGCGCCAGCGCGAGGCGCCCAGGGTCTGCGCGGCTTCGTACAAACGCCCATCGGACGTGGCCATGGCGGTGGTGAGGATCAGCAGCGCATGCGGCAGCGTCCAGAACACCGAGCCGAGCACGATGCCCAGCGGGCCGTAGATCGACAGGTCGCCGAGCAGCCCCTTGAACAGGCCCTGGTTGCCGAACAGGTAGATCAGGCTGATGGCCGGCAGCAGCGAAGGCGCAAGCAGCGGCATGAGCGCCACGGCACGCAGCAGGCCTTTGGCGGGCATGCACGAGAGCGTGAGGCCGTAGGCGTACACGTAGGCGATAGAGGTGCACAGCACGGCGCTGATCACCGCGAGGGCGACGCTGTTGAAGGCCGACTGCACGAGCGCGGGGTTCTCGAAGTAGCGAGCGAAGTTGGTCAGGGCGACGAAGTTGCCGCTGCGGTCGTAGAAGCTCTGGCCGACGAGCGCGCCGACAGGGAGCGCGACGATCACGACGAGCAGCAACACGACGAGCAACACGGCGGCGCCGGTGAGCCAGCGTTCGCGGTCGAAGTGGATCGTGCGCGGTATTGCGATCGGGACGAGGGCTTCTGTGGGGGTGCTCATGTTGTTCTTCTTGTGGTGTCGTTGTTCAGGGCGCGTGCACAGGCCACCGGGTACTTCCCTCCGCAAATGTCCCCCGGGCTTCGCCCTCCTCTTGATTTCGCTGCGGGAAGCACCCAGTGTCCTGTGCACACCGAGCGCGGCCGTGGTGCTGTTCGATCAACGACCGCACTGAATCACGCTCACGTCGATGGGGTGCCTTGCGCAGCGAAATTAAGGAGGAGCCCGAAGGGCGGGGGACATTCGCGGAGCAAGGTACCCCGTCGGCGGGAGCGCGCCCTGAAGGACTGCGCATCGCGCGACAAGGAACCCGCACGCGCGAGGTCATTTCATTGCGCCAGCACCGACAGCGCGTTCAACGGCAGCTGGATGTGCACCATGCTGCTCGGCACCAGCGGCTCTTCACCGCCGCTGCGTGCGTCGGCGGGCAGTTCGGCTTCGATCTCGATGCCCAGCGGCTCGCAGGCCAATCGCGCCGAGGTGCGGTTGCCGAAGAACTCGGTGTCGAGCAGGCGTGCGGCGAAGCTGTTGGTGCCGAGTTCGGAACCGAAGCGCTTCACCACCACATGCTCGGGCCGAATGCCCACGGTGGCTTGCGAACCGACGCTGAGGTTGCCCGGCGCGCAGAACAGTTCGCTGTCGCGCACACGCACCTTGCCGTTGGCCAGCACGGTGGCGGGCAGCATGTTCATGCGGCCCACGAAGCCCGCCGCGAAGCGGGTGCGTGGCTGGCGGTACAGCTCGTCGGGCGTGCCGGCCTGCTCGATGCGGCCGTTGTGCATCAGCACCACGCGGTCGGCCATCGAGAGGGCTTCTTCCTGGTCGTGCGTGACCATGATGGTGACGATGCCCAGGCGCTTTTGCAGCGCGCGGATTTCGCTGCGCAAGGTGGCGCGCACCTGCGCGTCGAGCGCGGAGAGCGGCTCGTCGAGCAGCAGCAGGCGCGGGTTGGGCGCGAGCGCGCGCGCCAGTGCAATGCGCTGCTGCTGGCCGCCCGAGAGCTGCACGGGGTACTTGTCGGCATGCGCGGTGAGGCCGACGAGGTCGAGCATTTCGCGCGAACGCTTGGCCATCTCGCGTGCCAGTGCGCCCGTGGGGTGCAGGCCGTAGGCGATGTTCTGCGCCGCCGTGAGGTTGGGGAACAGCGCATACGACTGGAACACCACGCCGAAGCCGCGCGCGGCGGGCGGCAGGCCCGCGATGTCCTGGCCGCCGAGCAAAATTTGCCCGCTGTCGGCGCGTTCGATGCCGCACACGATGCGCAGCAGCGTGGTCTTGCCGCAGCCCGAAGGGCCGAGCAGGCAGACGAACTCGCCGGGCTCGATGTCCAGATCGATGCCGTCGAGCACGCGC
This sequence comes from Variovorax sp. EBFNA2, assembly GCF_033802765.1. NCBI lineage: Bacteria > Pseudomonadati > Pseudomonadota > Betaproteobacteria > Burkholderiales > Comamonadaceae > Variovorax > Variovorax sp. EBFNA2. Next base: position 1,082,612 of record NZ_CP138496.1, on the reverse strand, counting down.
GTGGCGCCAAAGGACTTGCCGATGCCGCGAAGGGAGAGAAAGCTGGTCATGTGCGGCTACCCGGAGTCCCGATCACATCGGCTTTTTTTCGGCCTTGGCGTCGTAGCGCTTCGACCATTCCGTCAGGATGCGGTCGCGGTTGGCGGCAGCCCAGTTGAAATCGTTCTTGGCCAGCAGCTTCTCGACGTCGCCCGGCACGAACTCGAGCTTTTCCTGGATGCCCGGCAGCGCGAGCACGGCGAAGTTCTTCGCGTACAGCTCGTTGGCCTGCTTGGTCACGGCCCAGTCGGCCAGGGCCTTGGCGGCGTCCTGCTTCTTGCTGGTCTTCATGATGCCGGTGGCTTCCATGTCCCAGCCCAGGCCTTCCTTGGGCAGCACGATGTCGATGGGCGCGCCGTCGCGCTTGGTCTTGTTGGCGCGGTATTCGAACGACATGCCGAGCGCGAACTCGCCGGCGCCGGCCTGGCGGCAGGGCTTGCTGCCCGACAGGCTGTACACGCCGATGTTCTGGTGCAGCGCGTCCATGTACTTCCAGGCCTTGTCTTCGCCCATCATCTGGATCCAGCCCGAGACCATGAGGTAGCCGGTGCCCGAGGCCGCGGGGTTGGGCATGGTGATCTGGCCCTTGTAGACCGGGTTGGTCAGGTCGGCCCAGCTGGTGGGCTTGGGCAGGCTCTTCTTCGTGGCTTCCACGGTGTTGAAGCAGATGGCCGACGACCACACGTCCATGCCGACCCACTTGGGCGGGTTGGCCGTGTCGCGCATGGTGGGCTTGATGGCCTCCAGGCCCTTGGGCGCGTAGGGCTGGAGCATTCCTTCCTTGTCCAGCAGCATCAGCGAGGTGGCGGCCAGACCCCACACCACGTCGGCCTGCGGGTTGGCCTTTTCGGCCAGCAGCTTGGCGGTGACGATGCCCGTCGAGTCGCGCACGAACTTCAGTTCGATGGCCGGGTTCTCTTTTTCGAAGGCAGCCTTGTAGGCCTGCACCTGGTCGGCTTCGAGCGCGGTGTAGACCAGCAGCTCGGTGCGGCCCTGGGCCGAGGCGGCGAAAGCCAGCGAGAACAGGGCGGCGGGCACGGCGGCCCACATCAGACGACGATGCAGCATGGGAGATTCCCTCGGGGTAAGAACGGCGGTGTACGCAAAAAGAAAACACGGCCGGGGCCGTGAACGCAGCGATGCTCGCAGCGGTATGTGACAAAGGTTTGTCACATGACACAGAGATGCCACGGCGCGGTCGCGGGCGTCACACGGCTGTCATGTCGGCAGGGTGGCGCGGGCCGCCTTCAGCCCCGCTTAAGACGCACTTGTCTACGATGGACTCCCCACGAGGTTCGGCGCACGAGCGCCTGCGAGGAAATCCGCATGTCATCTTCTGTCCCATCGCCCACCATCGCCGCGCGTGCCGGCACCTTCGTCCAGGTCGTGCGCCGCGTGTTCCGGCTCGCGGCGCCCTACTTCAACTCCGAGGAAGAGAAATGGCGGGCGCGCCTGATGTTCGCGGGCATCGTGGCGCTGAACCTGGCGTATGTGTACGCGCTGGTGCTCTTCAACCAGTGGTACGGCCGCTTCTACGACGCGCTGCAGAACAAGGACGCGACGGTCTTCTGGCGCGAGATCCGCGTGTTCGCCGTGCTGGCCTTCTTCAACATCGCGATCCAGGTGCTGAAGTTCTATGTGACGCAGATGCTCCAGCTGCGCTGGCGCGCCTGGATGACGCGCAACTACCTCGGCCGCTGGATGGCCGACCGGGCCTTCTATCACCTGGAGCTGGCGCGCTACGCGCACGCCGACGGCGCGACGCCCGACAACCCCGACCAGCGCATCCAGGAAGACATGCAGATGTTCACCAATGCCACGATGACGCTGTCGATGGACTTGATGAATGCGGTGGTCACGCTGCTGAGCTTCATCGGCATCCTGTGGGGCCTGTCAGGCACCTTCGACCTGTCGCTGGGTGGCAGCACGTACCAAATTGCCGGCTCGATGGTGTGGCTGGCGCTGGTCTACTGCGTGATCGGCACGGCCATCACGCACTTCATCGGCCGGCCGCTGATCGGCCTGAACTTCCGCCAGCAGCGTTTCGAAGCCGACTTCCGCCACCACCTGGTGCGCGTGCGCGAGTACAGCGAAGCCATTGCGCTCGACCGTGGCGAGACGGTGGAGCGCGGCCAGCTCGACGTGCGCTTCGGCGCGGTGCTGCGCAACTACCTGCAGCTGATCAAGCAGCAGAAGAACCTGGTCACGTTCACCGCGATGTTCGGACAGGCGTCGCTGATCTTCCCGTTCATCGTGTCGGCGCCGCGCTTTTTCAGCGGCGCCATTCAGCTGGGCGGCCTCATGCAGATTTCATCGGCCTTCGACAAGGTGCAGGAATCGCTGAGCTGGTTCGTCGAAAACTACGACAAGGTCGCCGTGTGGCGCGCGACCACCGATCGCCTGATCAGCTTCGACGACGCAATGCGCGCGCACGCGGCACGCGACATCGGCCTGCAACGCGACGACAACGCCCCCGCGCTCGACACCACCGGCCTCACGATCGCGCTGCCCAATGGCACGCAGCTGCTGGCCGGCGCCGCACTGGCGGTGCGCCCCGGCGACAGCGTGCTGCTGCAAGGCCCGTCGGGCAGCGGCAAGTCGACGTTGTTCCGCACCTTCGCGGGCATCTGGCCGTTCGCAAGCGGCAAGGTGCAGGCCCCGGCGGACGCGGTCTTCATGCCGCAGCGCCCGTACCTGCCCGACGGCAAGCTGCGCGAGGCGCTGACCTACCCGCACCCGGCCGCCGGCTTCAGCGACGACCAGTTGCGCCAGGCGTTGAAGGATGCATTGCTGCCCGACCTCGCGGACCGGCTCGACGACAGCGACGCCTGGAGCCAGAAGCTCTCGGGCGGCGAACAGCAGCGGCTGGCCATCGCGCGGGTGTTGCTGAAGAAACCAGCCTGGCTCTTCGCCGACGAAGTGACCAGCGCGCTCGATGCACCGGCCGAAGCCGTGCTCTACCAGCGGCTCGCCGACACGGTGCGCGCGGGCGGCGGTGCGATGGTGTCGATCGCGCACCGCCCGGCCGTGGGCGATTTCCATGGCCAGCGGTGGACGCTGGTGCCGCAGGAAGAAAGCGCGAGCGGCGGCGCGCGTTACCGGCTCGATACCGCTACCGCTGCTCAGCCCACAGCGGGCTGATCGACGTAACGCTCCCAGCCCTTCTTGCGCAAATCGCAGGCCGGGCACTCGCCGCAGCCGTAGCCCCAGGCCTGGCGGTGCTCGCGGTCGCCGAGGTAGCAGGTGTGGGTTTCTTCCACGATCAGGTCGACCAGCGGCTGGCCGCCCAGGCGGTGGGCCAGCGCCCAGGTCTCGGCCTTGTCGATCCACATGAGCGGCGTCTCGATGACGAGGCGGCGCTCCAGGCCGAGCGACAGCGCGAGCTGCATGGCCTTCATGGTGTCGTCGCGGCAGTCGGGGTAGCCCGAGAAGTCGGTTTCGCACACGCCGGTGACGATCACCTGCAGCCCGCGCCGGTAGGCCAGCGCGCCCGCGAGCGTGAGAAACAGCAGGTTGCGCCCGGGCACGAAGGTGTTGGGCAGGCCGTCGGCCTGCATGGCAAAGGCGACTTCTTCGGTGAGCGAGGAGCCGCCGAGCTGGGCCAGCGCGGCCAGCGTGAGCACGTGGTCTTCGCCCAGGCGCGGCGCCCATTCGGGAAAGCGCTCGCGCATCTGGGCGAGCACGGTGCCGCGCACGTCGAGCTCGACGCGGTGGCGCTGGCCGTAGTCGAAGCCCAGGGTTTCGACGCGTTGGTACTTGGACAGGGCCTCGGCCAGGCAGGTGGCCGAGTCCTGGCCGCCGGAAAACAGAACGAGGGCGGTGGTGTGCAGGGGCATGTCCGTCAACGGCGGGGCCGCTGTAGTGCAAATGCGTGATTTTCGCAGCCGATCGATGCGGCTGCGGGCCGCCCTGTTCGGTGGCTTCTAGAGAAAGCGCTCCAGCAGCTTGCGCGAGGCGCGGTCGAGCGTCTTGGTATCGGGAATGCGGAACTGCACGCCGTGCGCGCTCGCGATGAGCAGCGCACCGCCGTCGAGCCGGCGGATGTCTTCCTCGGCCTTGAGCACGAAGCTGGTGTCGCCGCGGTCGGTGCTCACGGTCCAGGTGCTGGGCACGCCGAAGCTCGACACGCCGTGCAGCTTCAGCAGCGTCGGCGCAAAGTCGCGCACCGCGAGTTCTTCGGTCAGCAGCGCCTGCGTGGGCGCGGGCAGCTGGTCGACGCGGTCGACCCACACGAGTTCGCGGCCTTCGCTGCCGACGAGCGACACGCCCTCGTTGGGCGCGCTCAGCGGAAAGGCGCGCACGGGCGTCACGCCCACATGGCGCTCGCCCTGTGCGTCGGTCAGCACGAGGCGGCCGAAGGTGTCGCGTGCGAGTTCAAAGCTGTTGGTGTTGGTATTGCTGGTGCTGCTCATCACACGTCCCCTGCCGGATGGGCGGCGTGGCTCACGGCCAGCGGCGCCTGTGCGTTGGCGCGCTCGTCGGCCGCGCCTTCGCTCACATCGTCTTCGTCGCCCTGGCGCAACTGCGCCTGGTACAGGCGCCAGTAGGCGCCCTGCTTGGCCATGAGCGCGTCGTGCGGCCCGACCTCGACCACCTCGCCGCGGTCCATGACCACGAGGCGGTCGGCCTTGCGCAGCGTGGACAAACGGTGCGCGATGGCGATGGTGGTGCGGCCCTGCACGAGGTTGTCGAGCGCCTTCTGGATTTCCTTTTCGGTCTCGGTGTCGACGGCCGAGGTGGCCTCGTCGAGGATCAGGATGCGCGGGTCGATGAGCAGTGCGCGCGCAATGCTGATGCGCTGGCGCTCGCCGCCCGACAGGCCCTGGCCGCGCTCGCCGACCAGCGAGTCGTAGCCGTGCGGCAGGCGCAGGATGAAGTCGTGCGCGTGGGCCGCGCGGGCTGCGGCCACGACCTCTTCGCGCGTGGCGTCGGGCTTGCCGTAGGCGATGTTCTGCGCGATGGTGCCGAAGAACAAAAACGGCTCCTGCAGCACCAGCCCCACGTGGCGGCGGTAGTCGGCCACGGCGAAGCGGCGGATGTCGGTGCCGTCGACCTTGATGGCGCCGTCGGTCACGTCGTAGAAGCGGCAGATCAGGTTGACCAGCGTGCTCTTGCCCGAGCCGCTGTGGCCCACGAGGCCGATCATTTCGCCGGGCTCGATGGTCAGGTCGAGGTCGTGGATCACGGCGCGCGAGCCGTAGCGAAAGCCCAGCCCGCTCATCTCGATGCGGCCCTGCACGCGCTCCACCTTCACGGGGTTGGCCGGCTCGGGCACGTTGCTCACGTGGTCGAGGATGTCGAAGATGCGCTTGGCGCCGGCCGCGGCCTTCTGCGTGACCGAGACGATGCGGCTCATCGAATCGAGCCGCGTGTAGAAGCGGCCGATGTAGGCGATGAACGCGGTGAGCACACCCACCGTGATGCTGCCGCGCGCCACCTGCCAGATGCCGAAGGCCCAGACCACGAGCAGGCCGATTTCGGTGAGCAGCGACACGGTCGGCGTGAACAGCGACCAGGTGCGGTTGAGCTTGTCGTTGACCTGCAGGTTGTAGGCGTTGGCGACGCGGAAGCGCTCGGCTTCGCGGCGCTCCTGCGCAAAGGCCTTGACCACGCGGATGCCGGGAATGGTGTCGGCCAGCACGTTGGTCACTTCGGACCAGACGCGGTCGATCTTCTCGAAGCCGGTGCGCAGGCGGTCGCGCACGACGTGGATCATCCAGGCAATGAACGGCAGCGGCACCAGCGTGACCACGGCCAGCAGCGGGTTGATCGAGAACAGGATGACCGCCGTCATGACGATCATCAGCACGTCGTTCGCGAAGTCGAGCGCGTGCAGCGACAGAAAGACGTTGATGCGGTCGGTTTCCGAGCCGATGCGGGCCATGAGGTCGCCGGTGCGCTTGCCGCCGAAATAGTCCAGCGGCAGGGTCAGCAGGTGCTCGTAGGTGGTGGTGCGCAGGTCGGCGCCGATGCGCTCGGACACCAGCGCCAGCAGGTAGGTGCGCGCCCAGCCAAGCCCCCAGCCGACCAGCGCCGCGATCAGCAGGCCGCCCAGGTAGAGGCCCACCCGGCCGGAGTCGATCTTCTGCCCGTTCTGGAACGGGATCAGGATGTCGTCCATCAGCGGGATGGTCAGGTACGGCGGCACCAGCGTGGCGGCCGTGGAAATCAGGGTCAGGACAAACCCGAGGATCAGCTGCTTGCGGTACGGCCCCGCAAAGCGGCCCAGGCGCAGCAGCACCCAGGTCGAGGGCGGCGTTTGCAGTTCGGTGTCGGTGCTGTCGGCCTCGAGCCCCTCGGGCACCTCTTCTGTCGCCTTCGTGACAGCCGGCGCCGCGCGCTGGCCGAACAACTTGAGCATCTTGAGTGCCGCCGGCTGGCCGGCGAGCGTGTAGCGCCAGCGGGCGAGCTGCCCGGCGGGCCCGATGAGGTCGAGGGTTCCGACGCCCGCATGGTCGGAAAGACGCATTTCCAAGGCCTGATCGGAGAGTGGCCACTCACGCCATTCGCCGCCGGGTTCCAGGGCGATGAGCCGCTGGTCGGTCAGGGCAACGAGGCCGGTGGCGAATCGAAGTTGGTCGTCGAGGTCAACCGCAAGTGTTACCGAAACGTTTTCAGCGCCTGCGAGTCGGCTTTTCAGCACGCCTGAAACCGCCTCCGTTTCGCCCGCCTGGGCGCCGACTGGATCGTGATGTTGCATTGTGTTTATTTGACTCTTGCCCGTCGCGGGCCGCAGGGACCGCGTCATGGCGTCCTTGGTCGGGCGCCGATTCTGACCGATCGCCATGGGTGCGCTTGAAGGCGCCGTGGTGCTCGGCCAAAGCACATCGAACGTTTGCATGACCCGTTTCGACGACATCCAATTGCTGCGCATTAACTATTTGCGCGGTCCCAACCTCTGGACCTACCGTCCGGTGCTCGAAGTCTGGCTCGACCTGGGTCAACTGGAAGACTTCCCCTCCAACAAGATCGACGGTTTCACCGACCGGCTGACCACCCTGCTGCCGGCGCTCATCGAGCACCACTGCGGCGTGGGCGAGCGCGGCGGCTTCATCCAGCGCCTCACCGAAGGCACCTGGTCGGGCCACGTGCTGGAGCATGTCGTGATCGAGCTGCTGAACCTGGCCGGCATGCCGACCGGCTTCGGGCAAACCCGCAGCACCTCGGAGCACGGCGTGTACCGCATGGTGTTCCGTGCCCGTGACGAGCAGGTCGCCCGCGTGGCGCTGACCGAAGGCCACCGCCTGCTGATGGCGGCCATCAACAACGACCCGTTCACCGCGGCCGACGTGCAAACGGCGGTCGAGGCGGTCAAGGCCAAGGTCGAAGACTGCTACCTCGGCCCGAGCACCGCGGCCATCGTGTCCGCCGCCACCGACCGCGGCATTCCGCACATGCGCCTGAACAGCGGCAACCTGGTGCAGCTGGGCTACGGCGCCAACCAGCAGCGCATCTGGACCGCGGAAACCGACTACACCAGCGCCATCGGCGAATCGATTGCCAGCGACAAGGAACTGACCAAGTCGCTGCTTGCGAGCTGCGGCGTGCCCGTGCCGCACGGCCAGGTCGTCGAGTCGCCCGAAGAAGCCTGGGAAGCCGCCGAAGACATCGGCCTGCCGGTGGTCGTGAAGCCGTCGGACGCCAACCATGGCCGCGGCGTGTCGCTCGAACTGACCACGCGCGAAGAAATCATGGCCGCCTTCGCGGTCGCCGAGCCCGAAGGCAGCGACGTGATGGTCGAGCGCTTCATCCGCGGCCACGAACACCGCCTGCTGGTGGTGGGCGGCGAGGTGGTGGCGGCCGCGCGCGGCGAGATCATCACCGTGACCGGCGACGGCACCAACACCGTGGCCGGGCTGATCGACAAGCAGCTCAACAGCGACCCGCGCCGCGGCGCCGAAGAAGAGTTTCCGCTCGACGTGATCGTGCTGGCCACCGACGCCAAGCTGCAGCTGGAACTCAAGCGCCAGGAACTCGACGGCACCTCGGTGCCGGCCGCCGGCCGCGTGGTCACGATCCAGCGCAACGGCAACATGGCCTACGACTGCACCGACCTCGTGCACCCCGAGGTGGCGCACGCCGCCGTGCTCGCCGCCCGCGTGGTCGGCCTGGACATCGCGGGCATCGACATGGTCGCGCAAGACATCTCCAAGCCGCTGGGCCCGCAGGGCGGCGCGATCGTCGAAGTGAACGCCGGCCCCGGCCTGCTGATGCACCTGAAGCCGGCCATCGGCTCGCCGCGCCCCGTGGGCCGCGCCATCTGCGACCACCTGTTCCCCAACGACGCGCCCGGCCGCATCCCCGTGGTGGGCGTGGCCGGTTCGCGCGACACCGCCGTGCTCGCACGCCTGGTGGCCTGGCTCATCAACCTCGGCGGGCGCCACACCGGCCTGGCCTGCCGCGACGGCCTGTTCCTCGAACGCCGCCGCGTCGACGCACGCAACAGCGCCAACTGGGACGCCGGCCACCGCCTGCTCGTGAACCGCGCCGTCGAGGCCGTGGTGATCGAGAACGGCGCCGAAACCATCCTGCGCGACGGCCTGGCCTACGACCGCTGCGAAGTCGGCATCGTGACCGACCTCGAGGGCTCCGAAGCCCTGGCCGACTACGACATCACCGAGAGCGACCAGATGGTCAAGGTGCTGCGCACCCAGGTCGACGTGGTGCTGGCCGAAGGCACGGCCGTGCTGAACGCCGACGAGCCGCGCATCGCCGCGCTGGCGCCGCTGTGCGATGGCGCCGTCATCCTCTACGGCACCGACCCGCAGGCCGCCGCGCTCACCGCGCACCAGGCCGCCGGCGGCAAGGCCGTGCTGGTCCGCCAGGACCGCGTGGTGCTGGCCAACGGCACGAGCGAATCGTTCCTGCCCGGCCTGGGCCGCCTGACCATCTGGCGCGCGACCCACGTCGGCGTGAGCCTCGAGAGCCTGCTGGCCGCCGTGGCCGCCGGCTGGGCCCTGGGCATTCCGCTCAACCTGATCGGCGCCGGCGTCGAAGCCTTCGAAGCCGACCTGCAGGCGGCCCTGGCCTCGCTGCAGCTGTCGCAGACCTCGCCACTTTCGCCTTCACAACAACAACTGGCATGACCCGATGCGCTGCCCCGCCACCCGCGGGGCCGGCGCCCACCAGGTCACTCCGCAAGATCACTGCAACCGCGCGCCCCGTGCCGTAGCCCCATGAAAGTCACCCGCATCCGCGCCCTGCGCGGCCCCAATCTCTGGAGCCGCCACACCACCATCGAGGCCGTCGTGGCCTGCGAAGGCGACGAGAACGCCGTCGGCAAGCTCGACGGGTTCGAAGCCCGTCTGCGCGCCCGCTTCCCGACCATCGGCGAGCTGCATCCGATGGTGCTCGGCCAGCCGCTGGCGCTGGCCCACGTGCTCGAAAACGCCGCCGTGGCGCTGCAGGCCCAGGCCGGCTGCGCCGTCAACTTCGGCAACACCGCACCGACGACCGAAGAAGGCGTGTACCAGGTCACCGTGCAGTACTCCGAGGAAGACGTCGGCCGCCGCGCGCTGGCCCTGGCCGAAGAACTGATCCAGGCCGCGCTGGCCGACACCCCGTTCGACGCCGACGCCGCCATCACCGAGCTGCGCGACCTCGACGAATCGGAGCGCCTGGGCCCAAGCACCGGCTCCATCGTCGATGCCGCCGTGGCGCGCGGCATTCCGTACCGCCGCCTCACGAGCGGCAGCCTGGTGCAGTTCGGCTGGGGCTCCAAGCAGCGCCGCATCCAGGCCGCCGAGATCGACAGCACCAGCGGCGTGGCCGAAGCCATCGCGCAGGACAAGGAACTCACCAAGCAACTGCTCAACGCCGCCGGCGTGCCGGTGCCGCTGGGCCGACCCGTGGTCAGTGCCGACGACGGCTGGGTTGCCGCCGAAGAAATCGGCCTGCCGGTCGTGGTGAAGCCGCAGGACGGCAACCAGGGCAAGGGCGTGACGGTGAACATCACCACGCGCGAACAACTCACCTCGGCCTACGACTCGGCCGCCGTGTACGGCGAAGTGATGGTCGAGAAATTCCTGCCCGGCTTCGACTTCCGCCTGCTCGTGGTGGGCGACCGCCTCGTGGCCGCCGCACGCCGCGACCCGCCGCAGGTCATCGGCGACGGCAGCTCGACCGTGCGCCAGCTGATCGACACCGTGAACCTCGATCCGCGCCGCGGCGAAGGCCACGCCACCTCGCTCACCAAGATCCGCCTGGACGACATCGCCATCGGCCGGCTCGAGTCGCAGGGCCTCACGCCCGAGAGCGTGCCCGAGCTGGGCCAGCGCGTCGTGCTGCGCAACAACGCCAACCTCTCGACCGGCGGCACCGCCACCGACGTGACCGACACCGTGCACCCCGAAGTGGCCGCGCGCGCCGTCGATGCGGCGCAGATGGTCGGCCTGCACATCTGCGGCGTCGACATGGTCTGCGAGAACGTGCTGCGCCCGCTCGAGGAGCAGCACGGCGGCGTGGTCGAAGTGAACGCCGCGCCCGGCCTGCGCATGCACATCTCGCCCTCGTTCGGCCGCGGCCGCGCGGTCGGCGAAGCCGTGATGGACACGCTGTTCGCGCCCGGCGACGACGGCCGCATTCCCGTGGTGGCCGTCACCGGCACCAACGGCAAGACCACCACCGCGCGCCTCATCAACCACATCATTGCCTCCAGCGGCCTGCGCACCGGCATGACGAACACCGACGGCGTGTACGTCAACGGCCGCCAGACCGACAGCGGCGACTGCAGCGGCCCCAAGAGCGCGCGCAACGTGCTGATGCACCCCGACGTCGATGCGGCCGTGTTCGAAGTGGCCCGCGGCGGCGTGCTGCGCGAGGGCCTGGGCTTCGACCGCTGCGAGGTGGCCGTGGTCACCAACATCGGCAGCGGCGATCACCTGGGCCTGAACTACATCACCACGGTGGAAGACCTGGCGGTGCTCAAGCGCGTGATCGTGCGCAACGTGGCCGCCGACGGCTACGCGGTGCTCAACGCGGCCGACGTGAACGTCGCCGCCATGGCGGCCACCTGCCCCGGCCATGTCATCTTCTTCGCTGCCGACCGCATGCACCCGGTGATGGCCACGCACCGCGCGCAGGGCAAGCGCACCGTGTACGTCGACCAGGACACGCTGGTGGCCGCCGAAGGCTCGTGGCGTGAGCGCATCGCGCTGCGCGACGTGCCCATCACGCGCGGCGGGACCATCGGCTTCCAGGTCGACAACGTGATGGCCTCGGTGGCCGCAGCCTGGGCCGTGGGCCTGGACTGGGACACCATCCGCAGCGGCCTGTCGAGCTTCATGAACGACGCGGCCGGCGTGCCCGGACGCTTCAACGTCATGGACTACCGCGGCGCCACCGTGATCGCCGACTACGGCCACAACACCGACGCCATGAAGGCGCTGGTGTCGGCCGTGGACACCATGCCCGCCAACAAGCGCTCGGTGGTCATCAGCGGCGCGGGCGACCGGCGCGATTCGGACATTCGCGACCAGACCGCAATCCTCGGCCAGGCCTTCGACGACGTGATCCTGTACCAGGACGCAGCGCAGCGCGGCCGTGCCGACGGCGAAGTCATGGCGCTGCTGCGCCAGGGCCTGCAGGGCGCGTCGCGCACGCGCCAGATCGACGAAATTCGCGGCGAGTTCGTCGCCATCGACACCGCGCTGGCGCGGCTGCAACCGGGCGACCTGTCGCTCATCCTCGTCGACCAGGTCGAAGAGGCGCTGGCCCACCTCGCGCAGCGCATCGCGCAGGGCTGATCCCCGCATCGCAGCGCAGGAGGCACGCCCTCCTTGCGCTGACGGACGTGTCCCACACGCAGGGGCGCGTCCGGCCCGCTCCACGGCGTGCGGCTTGTCCCACAGCCCCGCGCCACCGGCCGGCCCACACTGGGGACCGGTCGCGCCCTGCGTGCTTTTGTCTTCCTTTTGTTCGTTCGCACGGCGCGCCCTTTCCAGGAGCCCCGATGACGACCCATTCCCTCCGTGCCACTTTTTCGGCTGCCGCGCTCGTTGCGGTCGGCGGTTTCTTCATGGCCGGCGCACCGCTGGCCTCGGCCCAGGCGCCCGGCAGCGACGCCCGGATGCAGAAAGAACGTGCCACCTGTGACGGCGTGCAACAGGACCGCGCCGCCTGCCTGCGCGAAGCCGGCGCCGCGCGCCAGGAAGCGGGCCGCCAGGGCCTGACCACGCCGAGCGAAGGACGCGAAGACGCCAACGCGCTCGCACGCTGCCGTGAGCAACCGGTGGCTGACCGTCCGGACTGCGAAGCCCGCATCCGCGGTGGTGCGCGCACCTCGACCGAAGGCAGCGTGATGGGCGGCGGCGTGATCCGCGAAACCGTCACCCCGCTGCCGCCGCAACCCGTGCAGCCGTCGCGTTGATCGAAACGGGCCGGTCTTTCATTCCCGATACGCCAAGGAGCACACCATGCCAAACAACGCGCGTTCGATGATCTTTGCCCTGCTCGCACTCAGCGGGCTGGCCACCACCACCATCGCCACGGCCGCCCGTGGCGACGGCGGCAGCACCTACCAGCAAGAGATTGCGGTCTGCGGCCACAACCAGCAGGACCGCGCCGCCTGCATCCGCGAAGCCGGCGCCGCACGCCAGGCCGCGGCACGCGGCGGCCTCACCTCAGCGCCCGACTACCGCGCCAACGCCGTGGCCCGTTGCGGCCTGCAGCCGCCGGCCGAGCGCGCCGACTGCGAAGCGCGCGTGCTGGGCAGCGAGGGCAACATCCGCAGCAATGTCGATGGCAGCGTGATGGGCGGCGGCGTGATCCGCGAGTCGGTCTCGACCCGCGTAGTGAACATACCGGCCACCTCACTGCCGCCGCCAATGGTCGCGCCGATGCCGGCCCCCATGCCTGCGGAACCGATGCCCATGCCCATGCCGAGGCCCATGCCGCGCCCGGCACCAATGCCGCTGCAGTGACGCGATGCGCATCCCCCGGGAGCGCCTCGGTGATAACACCGACGGGCGCTCCCGTCGCGATGCCCTCGCCTGTCATGAAACCGTCACAAAAAAAAGGCAGGTGCTAGCTATAGTTCCCGGTCCCTGCCAACCGAGGAACACTTTCCCATGAATGCCATCAAGGTCGCTCGCCGATTCATCGAAACGGACCCGGCCAACGAATCGGCCAAGATCCTTGCCCAGCTGGTGCTGGCGCTCGAATCCGAACGCAGCTTCGAGCTGATCACGCTCTACAGCCTCGACTACAAGAGCTTCGAACTCGCGATGGACATCCTCAAGGAGTGGCGCCTGGACCGCTACTACGCCAGCAAGTCCAAGCTGTTCGATCTCTCGCTGCAAGTCACCGAACTCGAAGCGGGCAACGCCGCCGCTTCCTGAGCCCTTCCCATGGCGGTCCGGTCCCCGGGCCCGCCTTTTGCCTTTTCACTTCCCCCAGCGCAGCACCAACGGATCGAGCCGCTTCGCGGTCTCGATGAGGCCGGCGCGCGTCGCGGGGTGCATCGCCGGCAGCGGATGCCGCGGCGCCTCGCAAGCGATCACGCCGCCCTCCTTCATGAGCGATTTGCAGGCCAGCAGGCCCGCCTGCCGGTTCTCGTAGTTGATGAGCGGCAGCCACTGCTGGTAGAGCGCGAAGGCCTTGTCGCGGTCGCCCGCGCGGTGCGCTTCGATGATCGGGCGGATGCCGTCGGGATAACCGCCACCGGTCATCGAACCGGTCGCACCGGCATCGAGGTCGGACATCAGCGTGATGGCTTCTTCGCCGTCCCATGGGCCTTCGATGGCATCACCGCCCAGGCGAATCAGCTCCCGCAGTTTCGACGCCGCACCGGCCGTCTCGATCTTGAAGTACGCGACCTGCTCGATCTCTTGCGCCATGCGCGCAAGGAACGGCGCCGACAGCACCGTGCCGCTCGCGGGTGCGTCCTGGACCATGATCGGAATGCTCACCGCATCGGAGAGCCGCGCGTAGAACTCATGGATCTGCGGCTCCGGCACGCGGAAGGTCGCGCCGTGGTACGGCGGCATCACCATCAGCATCGCCGCGCCCATGTCCTGCGCGCGGCGGCTGCGCTCGGCGCAGACCTGCGTGCTGTAGTGCGTGGTGGTCACGATGACCGGCACGCGGCCTTTCACATGTTCAAGCACCGTGCGCGTGAGCACCTCGCGCTCGTCGTCGGACAGCACGAACTGCTCCGAGAAATTCGCGAGGATGCACAGGCCGTCGGAGCCCGCGTCGATCATGAAATCGACGCAGCGCTTCTGGCTTTCGAGGTCGAGCGCGCCCTGTTCGGTGAAGGTGGTGGGCACCACCGGGAAGATGCCGCGGTATCGGGGGGTCATGGTGAGATCAATGGGAGTGACGGGGAACGGCCGAGCCTCTGCAGCCGACCAGGAAATCGAAGTCGCAGCCTTCATCGGCCTGCAGCACATGGTTCACGTAGAGCTTCTGGTAGCCGCCGCCGCGCGTGCTCATGGGCTGCGCATCGGAGGCGGACAACGACGCGAGGCGCGACGCCAGCTCTTCATCGCTGATGTCGAGGTGCAATCGCCCCGCATCGCAATCGAGCTCGATCCAGTCGCCATCGCGCACCGCCGCGAGCGGCCCGCCGTCGGCGGCTTCGGGCGCGACGTGCAGCACCACCGTGCCATACGCCGTGCCGCTCATGCGCGCATCCGAGATGCGCACCATGTCCTTCACGCCCTGGCGCAGCAGCTTCGGCGGCAGGCCCATGTTGCCGACCTCGGCCATGCCGGGGTAGCCCTTGGGGCCGCAGTTCTTCAGCACCATCACGCAGCTCGCGTCGATGTCGAGGTCTTCATCGACGATGCGCGCCTTGTAGTGCTCCAGGCTCTCGAACACCACGGCGCGGCCGCGGTGCTTCAGCAGCTCGGGCGTGGCCGCCGAGGGCTTGAGCACCGCGCCGCGCGGCGACAGGTTGCCGCGCAGGATGCGGATGCCGCCGTCGGCGATCAGCGGGTTGTCGAGCGGGCGGATCACCTCGTCGTCGAGACTCGGCGCGTCGCGCACGTTGTCCCAGATCGACCGGCCGTTGACGGTGAGCGCATCGGGGTGCGGCAGCAGGCCGTTCTCGCCGAGGCGGCGCAGCACGGCGGGCAGGCCGCCCGCGTAATAAAACTCCTCCATGAGGAATCGGCCCGAAGGCATGAGATCGACGATGGTCGGCGTGTTGCTGCCGATGCGCGTCCAGTCTTCCAGTTCGAGCTCGACGCCGATGCGGCCCGCAATCGCCTTCAAGTGGATCACCGCGTTGGTCGATCCGCCGATGGCCGCGTTCACGCGGATCGCGTTCTCGAAGGCCTCGCGCGTGAGAATCTTCGAGAGCGTGAGCCCTTCCTTGGCCATCTGCACCGCGCGCATGCCCGACATCTGCGCGAGCACATAGCGCCGTGCATCGACCGCCGGTATCGCCGCGTTGTGCGGCAGCGAGGTGCCCAGCGCCTCGGCCATGCAGGCCATGGTCGAGGCCGTTCCCATCGTGTTGCAGGTGCCCGCCGAGCGCGACATGCCGCCCTCGGCCGAGAGGAACTGGTGCAGGTCGATCTCGCCGGCCTTCAACGATTCGTGCAGCTGCCACACAGCGGTGCCCGAGCCGATGTTCTTGCCGTCGAGCTTGCCGTTGAGCATCGGCCCGCCGGTGACGACGATGGCCGGGATGTCGCAACTCGCCGCGCCCATCAGCAGCGCGGGCGTGGTCTTGTCGCAGCCGGTGAGCAGCACCACCGCATCGACCGGGTTGCCACGAATCGCTTCTTCGACATCCATGCTCGCGAGGTTGCGCGTGAGCATCGCGGTCGGTCGCAGGTTCGACTCGCCGTTCGAGAACACCGGGAACTCGACCGGGAAACCGCCCGCCTCCGAAATGCCGCGCTTCACGTGCTCGGCGATCTTGCGGAAGTGCGCGTTGCACGGCGTGAGTTCCGACCAGGTGTTGCAGATGCCGACGATCGGCCGGCCATCGAACTCATGGTCCGGAATGCCCTGGTTCTTCATCCAGCTGCGGTACATGAAGCCGTTCTTGTCGGCGGAGCCGAACCATTCGGTCGAGCGCAATTTCTTTGTCATGGGGAAGTGGTCAGCGGCGCGGGGCGCGCAAGGTGAAGAAGCGTTGGAGCAGGCAGAACACGAAGAGCAGCGCGCCGACCACGATGCGGGTCCACCACGAGCTCAACGTGCCGTCGAAGGAAATCAGCGTCTGGATGATTCCGAGCATCAGCACGCCGAAGAGCGTGCCCGCCACATAGCCCACGCCGCCCGTGAGCAGCGTGCCGCCGATCACCACCGCCGCGATCGCGTCGAGCTCCAGCCCGACCGCGTGCAGGCCGTAGCCCGAGAGCATGTAGAAGGTGAAGATCACGCCGGCCAGCGCCGAGCAGAAGCCCGAGAGCGTGTACACGCCCACCAGCGTGCGGCGCACCGGCAGGCCCATGAGCATCGCCGAATGTTCGCTGCCGCCGATGGCGTACACCGCGCGGCCGAAGGGCGTGCAGTGCGCGATGAACACCGCGGCCAGCAGCACTGCGACGGCGATCACCGCGCTGATCGAAACCGAGGCCTCGCCCCAGATGGGAATGCGGACCTGCGAGACCTCGGAGTAGAACGCGTTGGTGATGCTGATCGAATCGATGCTGATGAGATAGCAGAGCCCGCGCGCGAGGAACATGCCCGCGAGCGTGACGATGAAAGGCTGCAGCCGGAAGCGCTCGATGAGCAGGCCCATGAACGCGCCGAAGGCCGTGCCCATCGCGAGCACCAGCGGAATCACGATGGCCGGGCTCCACCCGTGCTTCTCGACCAGCGAGGCCGACACCATCGTCGTGAGCGCAATCACCGAGCCCACCGACAGGTCGATGCCGCCCGAGAGGATCACGAAGGTCATGCCGACCGCCACGACGATGAGGAAGGCGTTGTCGATCAGCAGGTTGAGGAACACCTGCGCCGAGAAGAAGCCGTCGTAAAACACCGAGCCCAGCGTCGCCATCAGCACGAACAGCGAGATGGTCGCAGTCAGCGGCAGGTACTTCGGATTGAGCCCCTTCTTGCCCCCTCTCCCGCGCGCGGGAGAGGGTTGGGGTGAGGGTGCAGCCTCGATCACCGCGCTCATGCCCTGCTCCCGTCATGCACCGGCCGCTGCACCAGCGACCGAACCTCCGCCCTGAACTCCGGCGACTGCATCAGCATCACCACGAACACCACCACCGCCTTCACCACGAGGTTGATCTCTGGCGGCACGCCCAGCGAATAGATCGCGTAGGTCAGCGTCTGGATGATGAGCGCGCCGATCACGCTGCCCACGAGGCTGAAGCGCCCGCCGGTCAGCGCCGTGCCGCCGAGCGTGACCGCGAGGATCGCATCGAGCTCCAGCAGTTGCCCCGCGTTGTTGCCGTCCGCGCTCTTCACGTTCGAGCTGATCAAGAGGCCCGCCACGCCCGCGCACGCACCGCAGAACGCATACGCACCGACAACAAGCCGCCGCGACTGGATGCCCGCCACGCGCGCCGCTGTCGGGTTGATGCCCACCGCCTGGATGAACAGGCCGAGCGCCGTGCGCGTGATCGCCAGGTACAGCAGCACGAACACCGCCGCCACGATGAACAGCGAGAACGGCAGCCCCAGCAGGTAGCCGCTACCGAGGAAGAAGAAAGGCTTGTAGTAGATCGTGATGATCTGCCCGTCGGCAATGAGCTGCGCGATGCCGCGCCCCGCGACCATGAGGATCAGCGTCGCGATGATCGGCTGCATGCCGACCTTGGCGACCAGCACGCCGTTCCAGAGGCCGCACAGCAGCGAGACGGCAAGCGCCGCAAGGATCGCGAGCGGCATCGGGAAGCGGCTCACGTCGCTGGACACCGAGCCGCCGATCATCCAGGCCGCGACCGCTGCCGCGATGGCCACCACCGCACCGACCGAGATGTCGATGCCGCGCGTGGCGATCACGAGCGTCATGCCGAGCGAGACCAGCACCAGCGGCGCTGCGCGGTTCACGATGTCGATGAGGCTGCCGTAGAGATGGCCGTCGCGCCATTCGAGGTGCAGGAAGCTGGCGTTGAAGGCGGTGTTGATGGCGAGCAGGAGCAGCAGCGTGATGAGCGGCCACGCGAGGCGGTGGCTCATGAGGGAGGAGAGGCGATTCATGTCTTCTGCCTTGCTCCTTCCCCTTCCGGGGGAAGGCTGGGATGGGGGCACGCGGCCTCGAAGACTGCGCGGTGGTGAAGGCCGCGCGCCCCCACCCCTGCCCTCCCCCAGAGGGGGAGGGAGAAAGACAACACATCGCGGCGGTTCATGGCTTCTGCCTTGCTCCTTCCCCTTCCGGGGGAAGGCTGGGATGGGGGCACGCGGCCTCAAACGCTGCGCGGCGGTGAAGGCCGCTTGCCCCCACCCCTGCCCTCCCCCAGAGAGGGAGGGAGAAAGACAACACATCGCGGCGGTTCATGGCTTCTGCCTTGCTCCTTCCCCTTCCGGGGGAAGGCTGGGATGGGGGCACGCAGCCTCGAACGCTGCGCGGCGGTGAAGGCCGCTTGCCCCCACCCCTGCCCTCCCCCAGAGGGGGAGGGAGAAAGACAACACATCGCGGCGGTTCATGGCTTCTGCCTTGCTCCTTCCCCTTCCGGGGGAAGGCTGGGATGGGGGCACGCGGCCTTGAACACCGAGCAGCAACGCATCGGTCTTGCTCCCTCTCCCGCTTGCGGGAGAGGGTTGGGGTGAGGGTGCGGCCCACGCAAAGGCCGGCTGCTTATCGACGGCCTCTACCCTCACCCTAGCCCTCTCCCGCAAGCGGGAGAGGGGACAACGCGAAGACAGCGTGTGCGTCATGCGGCAGCAATCATTTCGTACACCTCGTCCTCGGTCGAACCACCCGGCAGTTCGCCCACCTTCTTGCGATCTCGCAGCACCACGATGCGATGCGCGACGCGCACCACCTCGCTCATTTCCGACGAGATGAAGATCACTGCCATGCCTGCGCGCGCGAGCCGCAGGATCTCTTCCATGATTTCCTGCTTGGCCGCCACGTCGATGCCGCGCGTCGGCTCATCGAGGATCAACAGGCGCGGCTCGGTCGCGAGCCAGCGCGCGATCATGGCCTTCTGCTGGTTGCCGCCCGACAGCAGGCCGATCGGCGTTTCGACGCTCGCCGTCTTGATGCCCAGCGACGCAACGAAGCGCTCGGCCATCGCGGTCTGCTCCGCGTGCGAGAGAAATTTCCGCGTGCCCAATCGAGCCTGCAGCGCGAGTGCGATGTTCTCGCGCACCGAGAGCTCGGCCACGATGCCATCCGTCTTGCGTTCTTCAGGGCACAGCGCGAGCCCTTCGCGGATCGCATCGGCCGGATTCGAGAAAGTGACCGAGCGGCCGTCGATCTTCAACACACCACGGTCCGGCGATTCGAGCCCGAACAGCAGCCGCGCAAGTTCAGTGCGCCCCGCGCCCAGCAGCCCCGCGATGCCGACGACTTCGCCCGCACGCACGCGCAGATCGGTCGCCTGCAACTGCCCGGCCTGCCCCAACCCTTCGGACTGCAGCAGCGCAGGCGCCGCTTCGTCGAACGCCGGCAATGCCGCGGGCCGCGCCGATTGCGCCGCCAGCTCGCGCCCGAGCATCGCCGCGATCAGCGCCTGCGGCCCGAGGTCCGCAGCCTTCCACTCGCCCACCCAGTGGCCATTGCGCAGCACCGTGATGCGGTCCGACACCGCGTACACCTGGTTGAGGAAGTGCGTGACGAACACGATCGCCAGCCCTTCGCTGCGCAAACGCCGCAGCACCTCGAACAGCTTCTCGACCTCGTCGTCGTCCAGGCTCGATGTCGGCTCGTCGAGGATCAGCACCTTCGACGACACGCCGAGCGCGCGCGCGATCGCCACCAGCTGCTGCACCGCAACCGAGTAGCTGGACAGCAGGCGCGTCACGTCGATATCGAGCCCGATGCGCGCCAGCAGTTCGGCCGCGCGGCGGTTCACCGCCGCCCAGTCGATGCGAAAGCCCTGCAGCGCGCCGCAGCGCGGATAGCGCCCCGCGAACACGTTCTCCGCCACCGAGAGGTTCGGGCACAGGTTCACCTCCTGGTAGACCGTGCTGATGCCCAGCTTCTGCGCCTCCAGCGGCGAGCCGGGCCGGATGGCCTGGCCGTCGAAGAACATCTCGCCGCCGCTCGATGGCAGCACGCCCGTGAGCACCTTGATCAGCGTCGACTTGCCTGCGCCGTTCTGTCCCATCAGCGCATGCACCTCGCCCGGGTACAGCCGCAGCTGGACATCGTTCAGCACCGGGATGCCGCCGAACTGCTTGCGGATGCCCCGCAGCTCGAGCACGGGGGCTGCTGTGGTCGTGTGCTCGGTCATGCGGCTACTTGTTCTTGTTGTAGACGTCGATGAACACCGCCGCCAGCAGCACCAGCCCCTTGATGACCTGCTGGTAGTCGATGCCGATCCCCAGGATCGACATGCCGTTGTTCATCACGCCCATGATGAAGGCGCCGATCACCGCGCCCATCACGCGGCCCACGCCGCCCGAAGCAGATGCGCCGCCGATGAAGCAGGCGGCAATCACATCGAGTTCGAAGCCCAGGCCCGCCTTGGGCGTGGCCGTGTTCAGGCGCGCCGCGAACACGAGGCCCGCGAGCGCGGCGAGCGCGCCCATGTTCACGAAGGTGAGGAACGCGAGCCGCTGCGTCTTCACGCCCGACAGCCGCGCGGCCTTCTCGTTGCCGCCGAGCGCGTAGATGCGCCGGCCGATGGTCGTGCGGTTGGTGACGAAGTCGTACACCACGATCAGCACCGCCATCACGATCAGCACGTTGGGCAGGCCCTTGTAGGTCGAGAGCAAATAGCTGAAGAACAGGATGATCGCCGCGAAGAACAGGTTCTTCACGAGGAAGAACGCATAGGGTTCCTGCTCCATGCCATGCGCCTTGAGCTTCGCGCGACCGCGCAGCTTGAAAAACACCAGCGCCGCGGCCGCGAGCGCGCCCACCACCAGCGAGGTGGTGCGCAAGGTGTCGCCACCGAGCGGATTGGGAATGAAGCCCGAACTCAGGCGCTGGAACTCGACCGGAAACGGCCCCACCGACTGCCCCGCGAGCAGTGCCAGCGTGAGCCCCTTGAACACCAGCATGCCCGCGAGCGTGACGATGAACGACGGGATCTTGCGGAACGCCACGAACCAGCCCTGCGCCGCACCGATGACGGCACCGGCCGCGATGCTGATGAGTGCGGTCGGCACGAAGTGCCATTCGTATTCCACCATCAGCACCGCCGCGAGCGCGCCGATGAAGCCGCACACGGAGCCCACCGACAAGTCGATGTGCCCTGCCACGATCACCAGCAGCATGCCCAGCGCCATGATGACCACGTAGCTGTTCTGCAGCAGCAGGTTGGTGAGGTTCAGCGGCCGCAGCAGCGTGCCGTCGGTCAGCACCTGGAACAGCACCATGATCGCGACCAGCGAGATCAGCATGCCGTATTCGCGCAGGTTGTTCTTCAGGAAGCCCACATGGAGCTTCGCGGCAACAACAGGAGCGGCGCCTTGCACCGCGTTGGCTTCAGGCTGAGACATGGACACTGCTCCCCGCGCTCACGATCGCATGCATGATGCGCTCCTGCGACGCCTCGGCCGCCGTGAACTCGGCCACGAAGCGGCCCTCGTTCATCACGTAGATGCGGTCGCACATGCCGAGCAACTCCGGCAGTTCGGAAGAGATCATGAGAATGCCTTTGCCCTCGCTCGCGAGCTGGTCGATGATGGTGTAGATCTCGTACTTGGCGCCCACGTCGATGCCGCGCGTGGGTTCGTCCAATATGAGCAGCTCGGGTTTCGTGAAGAGCCACTTGCTCAGCACCACCTTCTGCTGGTTGCCGCCCGACAGGTTGACCACCGGCTGCTCGACACCCGAGCAACGGATGTTCAGCGCCTTCTTGTAGTCGTTGGCGACCTTGAATTCTCGGCCGTCGTCGATCACCGAGCGCTCGGAAATCGCATCGAGGTTCGCGAGGCTGATGTTCTTGCGGATGCCTTCTTCCAGCACCAGCCCGAGGCCCTTGCGGTCTTCGGTGACGTAGGCGATGCCGTGGTCGATGGCCTTGCGCACGGTGCTCACGTCCACCGCCTTGCCATGCATGCGCACCGAACCGCTGATGCGCTGGCCGTACGACTTGCCGAACACGCTCATCGCGAGTTCGGTGCGGCCCGCGCCCATGAGGCCCGCGATGCCGACGATCTCGCCCTGGCGCACGTGCAGGTTCACGCCCTTGATCTGCTCGCGGTCGGCATGCAGCGCGTGGTGCACGCGCCAGTCGCGCACTTCGAGCACCGTCTCGCCGATCTTGGGCGAGCGCTGCGGGTAGCGGTGTTCCATGTCGCGGCCCACCATGCCGCGGATGATGCGGTCTTCGCTGATCGCCTGCTTTGCGCAGTCCATCGTCTCCACCGTCGCGCCGTCGCGCAGCACGGTGATCGCGTCGGCCACCTTGGCGATCTCGTTGAGCTTGTGCGAGATGAGGATCGAGGCGATGCCCTGGCGCTTCAGCTCGAGCAGCAGCATCAAGAGCGCATCGCTGTCGTTCTCGTTGAGGCTGGCGGTGGGCTCGTCGAGGATCAGGAGCTTCACCTCCTTGGCCAGCGCTTTCGCAATTTCCACCAGCTGCTGCTTGCCCACGCCCAGGTCGGTCACGAGCGTGGTGGGCAGCTCCTTGAGTCCCACCTTCGCCAGCAGCTCGCGCGTCTTCGCATAGGCAGCGAACCAGTCGATCACGCCGCCGCTCGCGATCTCGTTGCCGAGAAACAGGTTCTCGGCAATCGAGAGCAGCGGCACCAGCGCCAGCTCCTGATGGATGATGATGATGCCGAGCTTCTCGCTGTCGGCGATCGTCTTGAAGCGGCGCAGCTCGCCCTCGAAATAGATTTCGCCGGTGTACGAGTCGCACGGGTAGACGCCGCTCAGCACCTTCATGAGCGTCGACTTGCCCGCGCCGTTCTCGCCGACCACCGCGTGGATCTCCCCCGCGCGCACGGCGAGGTTGACGTTGCTCAGGGCCTTCACCCCGGGAAACGTCTTGGTGATCCCGCGCATCTCGAGGATCGTGCGTTCGCCTGCCTGGCTCACTTGACCTGGCTTTCCTTGTAGTAGCCGCTGTCGACCAGCACCTGCTTCCAGTTGGAGCCGTCCACGCTCACCGGCTTGAGCAGGTACGAGGGCACGACCTTGATGCCGTTGTTGTAGGTCTTGGTGTCGTTCACTTCGGGCGTCTTGCCCGAGAGCATGGCGTCGGCCATCGCCACCGTCACCTTGGCGAGTTCGCGCGTGTCCTTGAACACGGTGGAGCTTTGCTCCTTGCGCAGGATCGACTTGACCGAAGGAATCTCCGCGTCCTGCCCTGACACCACCGGCATCGGCTGCGAGCCCGAGCCGTAGCCCACGCCCTTGAGCGACGAGAGGATGCCGATCGACAGGCCGTCGTACGGCGACAGCACCGCATCGACGCGGTTCTTCGTGTAGTAGGCCGACAGCAGGTTGTCCATGCGCGCCTGCGCCACCGCGCCGTCCCAGCGCAGCGTGCCGACCTTGTCCATGCCCATCTGCTTGCTGCGCACCACCAGCTTGCCGCTGTCGATGTAGGGCTTGAGCACCGACATCGCGCCGTTGTAGAAGAAGAAGGCGTTGTTGTCGTCGGGCGAGCCGCCGAAGAGCTCGATGTTGAACGGGCCCTTGCCGCTCTTCAGGCCCAGCGCCGCTTCGATCGATTGCGCCTGCAGCACGCCGACCTGGAAGTTGTCGAAGGTGGCGTAGTAGTCGACGTTCTTCGAGCCCTTGATGAGCCGGTCGTACGCGATGACCTTCACGCCCTTGTCAGCGGCCTTCTGCAGCACGTCGGAGAGCGTGGTGCCGTCGATGGCCGCGATGACCAGCACCTTCGAGCCCTTGGTCACCATGTTCTCGATCTGCGCGAGCTGGTTCGGAATGTCGTCGTCCGCGTACTGCAGGTCGGTCTTGTAGCCCTTGTCCTTGAAGTACTTGACCATGTTCGCGCCGTCGGCGATCCAGCGCGCCGACGACTTGGTGGGCATCGAGATGGCGATGAGGCCCTTGTCCTGCGCATGGGCCAGCGGCGTGAAGCCGACGACGGCAAAGGCGAGGCCCGCGAGCGAGGCTTTGAGGAAGTTGCGTTTCATGTCGGTCGGCTCTCAGTACTTGCGGTTCGGGAATTCTTTGGCAGCGACTTCCATCGGGAAGATGCCCTCTTCGGTCACGATGCGCTTGGGCAGCGGCTTGCCGGCCTTGATGTCCTTCACCGCCTGCATGAGCTGCGGGCCGAGCAGCGGGCTGCATTCGACCGACACGTTGAGCTTGCCGGCGATCATGGCTTCGAAGGCGCCCTTCACCCCGTCGATCGAGATGATGGTGATGTCCTTCGCGGGCTTGAGGCCGGCTTCCTCGATCGCCTGGATCGCGCCGATCGCCATGTCGTCGTTGTGCGCGTAGAGCACGTTGATCTTCTTGCCTTCGGCCTTGAGGAAGGCTTCCATCACCTCCTTGCCCTTGGCACGCGTGAAGTCGCCGGTCTGCGAACGGATGATCTTGAACTTCGGATCGGCCTTGATGATTTCCTCGAAGCCCTTCTTGCGGTCGATGGCCGGGGCCGAGCCCACGGTGCCCTGCAGCTCGACGATGTTCACGTCGCCCTTCTGGCCCTTCATCTTCTCGACCAGCCAGCGACCGGCCTTGCGGCCTTCTTCGGTGAAGTCGGAGCCCATGAAGGTCACGTAGAGCGAGTCGTCCTTGGTGCTCACGGAGCGGTCGGTCAGCACGACCGGAATCTTCGCGGCCTTGGCTTCGCGCAGCACGGTCTCCCAGCCCGACTCGACCACGGGCGAGAACGCGATCACGTCGACCTTCTGCGCGATGTACGAGCGGATGGCCTTGATCTGGTTTTCCTGCTTCTGCTGCGCGTCGGAGAACTTCAGCTCGATGCCCGCCTCCTTGGCCGACGACTTGATCGACTCGGTGTTGGCCGTGCGCCATTCGCTCTCGGCGCCCACCTGCGCGAAGCCGAGCACGAGTTTTTTCTGCGCAAAGGCGGACACGGGCAGCAGGCTGCCCAGGGCTGCGGCGGCGAGCGCGGTGTGGAGGGTGCGGCGATTCATGGTCATGGTTGTCTCCTTCTTGATGAGTCTGTGGTGTGTTTGTCGTACGCGATGAAACCCCGTCCGGTCAGGCCAGCATGTAGCCGGTCTTGACCGTCGTGTAGAACTCCGCGGCGTGGCGCCCTTGTTCGCGCGGCCCGTAGCCCGACCCTTTGCGGCCGCCGAAGGGTGCATGAAAGTCCACCCCCGCGGTCGGCAGATTGACCATCGTCATGCCGACCACGGCATGGCGTCTGAAATGCATCGCGTGCTTCAGCGAGTTGGTGCAGATGCCCGCGCACAGGCCGAAGGGCGTGTCGTTGCACAGCGCGAGCGCTTCGTCGTAATCGCCGGCGCGCAGCACGCAGGCCAGCGGCCCGAAGATTTCTTCGCGTGCGATGCGGTTCTCGGGCTTCGCCAGAAAAAGCGCGGGGCTCATGTAGTGGCCGGCGGTGGCGCGCTGCAGTGCGTCGCCGCCCCACACATGCTCAGCGCCCTCTTCGCGCGCGACGTCGATCCACGCGAGGTTCTGCGCCAGCCGCTCTGCATCGGCCACGGGGCCGATGTCGATGCCGCGCTCCAGCGCGTGGCCGATCTTCAATGTCTTCAGGCGCTGGCGCAGCTTCGCCACGAAGGCGTCGTGTACGGCGGCTTCGACGATGAGGCGGCTCGACGCCGTGCAGCGCTGGCCGTTGGAAAAGTAGGCGCCCTGCACCGCGCAATCGACGGCGCGGTCGAGGTCGGCATCGGCCAGCACCACGAGCGCGTTCTTGCCGCCCATCTCCAACTGCACCTTGGCGCGCCGTGCGGTGGCGGCCTGCAGCACGCGTTCGCCATTGGCGGCCGAGCCGGTGAAGCTCAGCGCATCGACGAGCGCGCTGTCGACCAGCGCCTGGCCCGCTTCGCGCCCGCTGCCCATCACGAGGTTGAACACACCGGCCGGCAAGGTGGCGCGGCTGATGATGTCGGTCAGTGCCCAGCCGCAGGCCGGCACCAGCTCGGCCGGCTTGAAGACCACGCTGTTGCCATGCGCCAGCGCCGCGGCAATCTTGGAGGCCGGCACGGCGAAGGGCGTGTTCCACGGCGTGATGAGGCCCACCACGCCGACCGGTTCGCGCGTCACGTCGACCTGCACGCCGGCGCGCACCGACGCCACGTTCTCGCCACCGCCGCCGCGCAAGGCTTCGCCCGCGAAGAACTTGAAGATCTGGCCCGCACGCGCCACCTCGGCCACGGCCTCGGGCAGCGTCTTGCCGACCTCGCGCGCCAGCAGCAGGCCCAGGTCGTCCTTGCGTGCGAGCAGCTCGGCGCCGATGCGATCGAGCACGTCGGCGCGCCGCTGCGGCGTGCTGTGGCTCCAGTGCACGAAGGCCTCATTGGCCGCGCGGATCGCCAGCTCGACCTGGCGCCGGTCGGCACGGGCGTACTCGGCCACCACCTCGCTGGTGTCGGAAGGATTGACGCTGACACCCGTGGTCGCGCTGGTTTCCCAGCGGCCGTTGATGTACTGGCGCACGCTCTGCCGAAGCTCGCCGTGGATCACCGTGGCGTTGCCTTGTCTCTGTTGTTGTGGGTCTGGGGCGGAAGTCTAGAAACGATTTCGATATCGATCCAATCGTTTTTTAGACAAAATGCATATCAATCGGTGGATTCTGGAAAACCCCGTCAGACCTTCGTTCGCACCTTCTTCATGAACACCTACAACCACTGGTTCATTCGCGCCCGCCTCAAGACCCGCCAGCTGCTCTTGCTGGTGGCGCTGGCCGAGGAAGGCAACATCCACCGCGCGGCGCAGGTGCTCAACATGACCCAGCCCGCCGCGTCGAAGTTGCTGAAGGACCTGGAAGACGTGCTCGAGGTGCCGCTGTTCGACCGCCTGCCGCGCGGCATGCGCCCGACCTGGTACGGCGAAACCATGATCCGCCACGCCCGCGTGGCGCTGGCCAGCCTGAACCAGGCGCACGACGAACTCACCGCGCTGAAGGCCGGGCGCTTCGGCCAGGTGAACGTGGGCGCCATCACCGCGCCGGGCCTCACGCTGATGCCGCCGGCCGTGGCGATGGTCAAGCGCGAGCAGCCCGACCTGCGCGTGTCGCTCGAGATCGAGACCAGCGCGGTGCTGATGGAGCGCCTCGCGCAGGGCAAGCTCGACATCCTCGTGGCGCGGCTGTTCGCCGAGCACGACAAATCACAGCTGCGCTACGAGGCCCTGGCCGAAGAACCGGTGTGCGCGCTGGTGCGCCCCGGCCATCCGCTGCTGGGCGTGAGCGGGCTCACGCTGCGCGACGTGGTGGGCGCCGGCTGGATCGTGCCGCCCGCGGGCAGCGTGCTGCGCCACCGCTTCGAGCTGATGTTCCAGGAGGAAGGCCTCGCGCCGCCGGCCAACATCATCGAGAGCCCGGCCCTGCTGTTCATCACGCGCATGCTGCAGCAGAGCGACATGGTGGCGGTGCTCGCGAGCGACGTGGCGCGCTACTACGCGGCGCACGGCATCGTGTCGCTGCTGCCGCTGGACATGCCCTGTCACATGGACGCCTTCGGCATCATCACGCGCACCGACCGGCTGCTGTCGCCGGCCGCGAAGGTGATGATGAAGGCGCTGAAGACGGCGAGCATGAGCGTCTATGGACGCAAACTCGAGATGGACTGATCAGGTCCAGCCGGCGTCGACCGTGAACTCCTGCGCGGTGCACATCTTCGCGTCGTCCGATGCCAGGAACAGCACCATGCGCGCGATGTCTTCGGGCATCAGCTTGTCGGGCAGGCACTGGTTGCGGTGCAGCGCCTTCTCGCCCTCGTCGTCGAGCCACAGCTTCACCTGCCGCTCGGTCATCACCCAGCCGGGCGACACGGTGTTGATGCGGATGCGATCCTTGCCCAGCTCCACCGCGAGCCCGCGCGTGAGGCCGTTCACCGACGACTTGGCGATCGCGTAGCAGGGGTAGCCCGAGCCCTTGGTCTGCCAGCCCGTGGAGCCGAGGTTGACCACCGAACCGAAGCCCAGGCGCTTCATGCCCGGCACCACCGACTGGATCGCGAACAGCGCGGGCCGCTCGTTGATGGCCATGCGGTTGTCGTAGTAGTCGGGCGTGACCGATTCGAGCGTGTGGCGATCGTCGCTCGCCACGTTGTTGACCAGCACCGCGAAGTCGCCGAGTTCGGCCGCCGCCTCGGCCATGGCCCGCTGCAGCGCGCCGATGTCGCGCACGTCGCAGGCGCGCCACCACGGCGCGGCGTGGCCGGCCTCGGCGATCTGCGCGGCGAGCGCGGCGCTGGCACCTTCGGCAATGTCGATGAAGGCCACGCGCGCACCCTGCGCCGCGAAAGCCGCGACGATGGCCGCACCGATGCCACTGCCGCCGCCGGTGACGAAGACGGTGCGATTCTTCAGGCTGGGATGGATGGAAAGTTGAGGGGAATTCAAGGAAAAGGTCTCCAGGGTGCATCTCATGACATTGCAAAATCAATATCAATAGATACAGTTATTTTTGATTTCAGTTATCAATATGCCTTGATACGATCCGCCGCGTCAAGGCATGACATTCAGAAAGAACAAATGACCCAGCAAGAGACAAACGCCCCTTCTTCGCCGCTCGCGGCTCCTCGCGTGCTCGGCACGCCGGAATGCCTCTGGCCCGCCGCCGCCGACCTCGGCGAAGGCACGCTGTGGTCGGTGCGCGAACAGGCGCTGTACTGGATCGACATCCTGCAGCCGCGCCTCTTCCGCTACGACCCGGCCACCGGCGCGCAGCGCACGTGGCACTTCGACGAAGAGATCACCGCCATCGCCGAGCGCGCATCGGCGCCGGGCCTGTTCCTCACGCTGCGCCGCGGCTTCGCGCTGTTCGACACCACCGCGCCCGGCGACACCACGAAGCCGCGCTACCTGCACCAGCCCGAACCCGAGCGCACCGGCAACCGCTTCAACGACGGCAAGTGCGACAGCCGCGGCCGCTTCTGGGCCGGCAGCATGGACTTCGACTGCAAGGCGCCCACCGGCGCGCTCTACCGCTTCGACGCCGACGGCCAATGCACCCGGCACGACGACGGCTTCGAGGTGACCAACGGGCCGACGTGGTCAGGCGACGGCCGCACCATGTACTTCAACAACACGGCAATCAACCTGCTGTACGCCTACGACTTCGACATGGAGGCCGGTGCGGTGTCGAACAAGCGCGTGTGGCACCGCTTCCCGAAGGGCGACGGCCTGCCCGACGGCATGACGACCGACGCGGCTGGCCGGTTGTGGATCGCGCACTGGGACGGCGCCTGCATCACCTGCCACGACCCGGTGAGCGCCGCCGAGCTGTGCCGCATTGTGCTGCCCGCAAGCAACGTGACCGACTGCGCCTTCGGCGGCGCGGATATGCAGACGCTCTACATCACGACGGCGCGCAACAGCCGCACCGAAGAACAGCTGAAGAGCGAGCCGCTGGCCGGTGGACTCTTTGCTGTGCGCATCGACAGCCCGGGCGTGCCGGCGGCGTTGTTCGCAGGCTGAGCCGACGCGCGCTTCAGCAAACGATGAAGCGGTGCTCGGTCGTGCTGGCGAACACCTCGCCCGGCCGCAGCACCGTCGATGGAAACGCCGGCTGGTTCGGCGCATCGGGAAAGTGCTGCGTCTCCAGGCACAGGCCGTCGCCCTGGCGCAGGCTCGCGCCCGCGCTGCCGAGCAGGCTGCCGTCGAGAAAATTGCCTGAGTAGAACTGCACGCCGGGCTCGCTGGTGTGCACGTCCATCACGCGGCCCGAGGCTTCGTGGGCGAGGCGTGCGGCATGCGCCAAGCCCGTGCCGTTTCTATCAAGCACCCAGTTGTGGTCGTAGCCGTGCGCACGCAGCAGCTGTTCATGGCCTTCGCGGATGCGCTCGCCGATGCGTGTCGGCGTGCGGAAATCGAAAGGCGTGCCGGCCACGTCTTCGAGCCCGAGCGGAATGAGCGTGGCATCCACGGGGCAGTAGCGGCTCGCGGGCAGCGTCAGCACATGGTCCATGACCGAGCCCGATCCCGCGAGGTTGAAGTAGTCGTGGTGGCTCAGGTTGAGCACCGTCGGCCGGTCGGTGGTGGCGCGGTAGTCGATGCGCCAGGTGTTGGCCGTCGCGCTCAGCGTGTAGCGCACCGTCAGCTGCACTTCGCCGGGATAGCCCTCTTCGCCGTCGGCGCTGGTGTAGCGCAGTTCGAGGGCGAGGTCATCGGGCATCGGCACGATCTCCCAGTAGCGCTTGCCGAAGCCGGTGGCGCCGCCGTGCAATGTGTTCACGCCGTCGTTCAGGCCCAGCTGATGAGCAGCGCCATCGAGCGTGAAGCGGCCCGCCGCAATGCGGTTGGCATAGCGGCCGACGATGGTGCCGAAGTGCGGATGCGGCTTCAGATAGTCATCGAGCGGCGGCAAACCCAGCACCACGTTCGCGCTGCGCCCTTGCCGATCCGGCACATGCAGCGCGGTGACGATGCCGCCGAGGTTGATGGCGCTCAGTCGCAGGCCGTGGCCGTTGTCGAGCGTGTATTCGGTGACGGGCCGGCCGTCGGGCATGGTGCCGAAGGAACGTGAAGTGAGAGGCTGGGTCATTGGGTTGGCGACTGCAGCGCCTCGCGCGCGCATTGCGATGCGGTGCGCAGGCCGATGCGGTCCTTGAGGTCGTGAAAGGTCGGTGGCTCGGCCGCATGCGTCATCACTTCGACGCGGTGGCCCGCCTTGCCCACGGCATCGGCAAAGCGCCGCTGCAGCGCGAACGGGGTGTTGCGGTCGTCGGGGTTGCCGATCAGCACGATGCGACGCTGCGGGTCGCGCGCAATGCCGGCCACATGGTCCAGCGGGTCGTAGACCTGCGTGCTGCCGGTGGTGTCGGTGCGCCCGTCCTTCGAGCGGCCGAGCAGGCGCGCACGCTCCAGCAGATCGAACGCGCCCGAGGTGAGCACCGCGCAGGCCACGCGCGTGCGCCCGAGCGTGAGCAGCGCGGCGCCGGCCGTGGCGCCGCCGCTGTGGCCCAGGAGCACCACGCGCTGCAGGCGGTGGCGCTGCATCAGCGCCTCCAGCGCCGCATCGAGGGCGTGGAACTCCACCGCCTGACGCCGCTTGCGGTGGTCGCCCGACGAGCCGTAGGTGCCGGGCCGCGCCATGAAGATCCACGGCACGCCGGCACGGTCGCTCGCGGCCTGCGCATCGAGCGTGCGCAGCGGTTCGGTGTTGCCCGGAATGCGCGCGGGCGACTGGTTCATCACGCTGTCGCGGTCGCCCGAGAACTGCACGATGGCGATGCGCGCGTCGTCGATGTCGCGGCTTGCGAAGTAGCGGATGCACGACGGCCCCTCGACCGCCTGCACCCAGAGGAAGCCGGGGCGGTCGGGGCAGTGGGCGCGCACGGCGGGCTGGTTCCAGTGCAGCAGCGCGCCTTCGGGCGAGGCGGACGCCGCCGGCTCGCGCGGCGTCGAGGCCCTCGGCGCGTCCACGCGGTGCGCGCAGGCCGTCTGCACGAGCACCAGCAGCAGGCAGGCCAGGCGCGCGCAAGGCTTCATAGCTTTTGCAGCAGTTCGGGAATGAGGCCGAAGTCGGACGCCAGGCGGTCGCCCTTCACCAGCACCAGGTCGCCGTCGCGCAGGAAGTCGCCGAGGTAGCCGGTGAGCTGCGCGGCGTCTTCGAAGTGCGGGCCGAGCAGCTCGGCCGGCACCTCCTCGCGCAGCCAGCGCATCTCGGCGCCGTGCGTCACGAGGTGCGCGATGCCCGAGGCGAGCAGCGGCGCGGCCAGGCTGCGGTGCATGGCCTCGGCGTCCTTGTCGAGGTTGACGATGCGCCCGAGCACGCCGATCTTGCGCGTCACCGGCCCGTGCGCGGCCCGATCGCAGGTGCGCACGAAGTCCATCGCGTTGCGCATCGACATGACCTCGGCGCTCCAGCTGTCGTCGATGAGCGTGGCCTGCACGCCGCCCTGCGTGCGCAGCGCGCGCAGCTGCATCACCGACGCTGGCAGGCGCACGAAAGGCATGCGCGCGCATGCGGCCTCGGCGTCGAAGCCCAGCGCCAGCAGCGCGGCAAAGGCCAGCGCCGAATTGCGCACCAGCCCCGCGCTCGCGATCGGGAACAGGTACTCGACCGTGCGACCCGGCAGCGCAATGCGCACGCGGCAACCGCCGTCAGGCTCGGGCCGGGTGTCGACGATGCGGATGTTGGCGTCGGGCCCGCTGCCCACCACCCAGATGGCGCCTGCCGTGCGCGCGGCCGCCTGCACCACCTGCATCAGGCAGGGAATGTGGTCGGGCACGATGGCCACGCCGCCGGGCTCCAGCCCGAGGAAGAGGCGCGACTTGTAGTCGGCCGTCTGTTCCACCGTGGTCGCGCGGTAGGTCTGCGACAGACCGAGTTCGGTGAGGATGGCCACGTGCGGCCGCGCCACCAGCGAGATCGGCCCGCGGTCCATCCACAGCGCGCTCTGCGCCATCTCGAGCACGCACACGTCGGCGTCGGCCGCGAGGCTGGCCAGCATGGCCGGCACGCCGACGCGCGAGTTGTAGTTGTCGACCGTGGTGTGCACGCGCGCCGCCTCGGGCAGCAGGTCGCGCAGCATGGCGATGGTCGACGACTTGCCGACCGTGCCGGTCACGCCCACCACGCGCCCCGTGAAGCGCGCACGCGCGGCCACGCCCAGGTCGATCATGGCGCGGATCGGGTCGTCCACCTGCAGCAGCGGAAAGGCCGGATCGAGCCCGTCCACCCGGTGCGCGACCACGGCGCCCGCGAGCGCGCGCTGCAGCACGGGCAGGTCGTCATGGCGGTCGGGGTTGTCGGCGCGCGGCTTGCTGTAGTTCTCGTGTCTGGCGAGCGTGCGGTAGTCCGACGCGATGAACAGCCCCGGCTTCGGCAGCAGTGCCATGTGCGTCGGCCCGCGCACCACGGCGTTCGCGACCCAGTCCGGCGGCGGCGGCACGAGCCACTGCCCGCCGGTGACGCGCTGCAGCTCGTCGGCGGTCCACACGGGCGAGGCCTGCGGTGCGGCGCCCGGACGCAGCGCCGCGAGCACAGGCGCGCGGCGCTCGGGCAGCGGCGTCGGCGCCTTCAGGCGCAGGCCGCACCACACGGGCAAGCGGCGCGCGGGCGGCAGGTCGGGCAGCGCGCCGCGCACGCGCACTTCGATCTGCAGCACGTCGTCCTCGAGCAGGCCCAGGCGCGGCGCGCGCAGGCCGTAGCGGTCGCGGTAGATGCGCCCCGGCGTCCAGCGGCTGGTGGGCCACATCCAGTCGCAGGGGTCGTGGTCCATGGCCTCGCCCCAGGCCGGCATGGTGGCGCTGCGCATCGCCAGCGCGCGGAACTGCACGCGCAGGTCGGCGCTCACTGGCGCATCGGCGGTCCAGTACGACTCGACCCACAGCAGGCGTCGCCCGACGATCTGCGTCGGCGCGCAGCGGATGCCCACGAGGCGCAGCGGGCCGATCTGGATCGGGCGCATCTGCGCGTCGGCCGGCACCACATCAACCGACCACTCGGGCCGGGGCGCGAGCACGGGGCCGACCAGCGCGGGCGGGCGCGACGCCGACAGCGGCACCAGCGGCGGGCGACCGGCAGGCGCGGTGCGCTCGGGCGGCGACAGCTGCAGCGCACAGCGCCCGTCGGGCCGCGGCGTCATCTCGGTGCCGAGCGCACGGCACAGTTCAGCGAAGCGCGCGCTCGCGGCCTGCGCCGCGTCGCCCTCGCGCTGCTGCGAGAAGCCGAAGCCCACACCCACCGGCGTGAACACCACCTCCTCGACGCCATGCGGCCCGAGGCGCAGCGAGAACACGCCGGAGTCCCCGAGGTCACGGCGGATCGCGTCGAACAGCAGGTCGCCTGCGTCGTGCAGGATCGGCCGGCCCTGGTAGACCTCGATGCCTTGCAGCAGGTGGGCCGAGGTGCCGAGCACCGCGTCGGCGCCGGCCTCGACGATGGCATGGCCGACGGCGATCTCGGCGCGCGAAGGCGCGGTCTCCTGGTTATTGCCCCAGTGCACGGCCACCAGCACCACGTCGGCCTCACGGCGCGCGGCGGCGATGCGCGGCGCGAGCGTGGCGCGCCAGGCGGCCGGGTCGCTGAGCGGCAGCCAGGCCGCGCCGGGAAGCTTCGCGGTCGCGGCAAAGCTCGGCTGCGTGGCGTCGAGCGAGAACAGCGCCACACGCAACCCACCGGCCTGGCGGAAGGCGGGGCTCAGCGCCGAGTCGAGGTCGGGACCGGTGCCGGCGAAGGCGATGGCGGCGGCGTTGAGCAGCCCGTGCTGCTCCAGCAGCGCTTCGGGGCCGTAGTCGCCGCTGTGGTTGTTGGCCGTGGCGACCATGTCGATGCCGGCCTCGGTCAGCACCGACAGCATCTCGGGCCGTGCGCGGTAGTAGTACGGGCAGCCCTCGCCCTTCTCGATGCCCTGCGCGCCCGTGGTGGCGACCACGCATTCGAGATTCACGATGCGCAGGTCGGCCTCGCGCAGCGCGGGAATGTCGCCGAGCATGCGGGCCGGGCCGCCCAGTTCGTGCATGCGGTAGTGCAGGCGGCGGCCCAGGTTGACGTCGCCGCCCCACAGCACGATGCCCTCGAGGCCGCGCGGTGCAGCCGGCTCGGCCGCGGCTTGCG
The DNA here is from genome assembly GCF_033802765.1 of Variovorax sp. EBFNA2. Lineage (NCBI taxonomy): Bacteria > Pseudomonadati > Pseudomonadota > Betaproteobacteria > Burkholderiales > Comamonadaceae > Variovorax > Variovorax sp. EBFNA2. The sequence goes on along the minus strand of NZ_CP138496.1, from coordinate 1,047,894 downwards.
AGAGCTGCGCGCTCTGCTGCTGCGCCTCGCGCGCTTCGAGCAACCGGTGGTAGGCCACGTAGCCCGACAGGTAGTGCTCCACGTCGTCGATGCGCACGCGGAAGCTGTGGTGCTTGATGAAAAACGAGCCCGCGATGCGGTCGGGGTTGCGGAAGAACATCGCCAGCTCGGGCCAGAAGTGGCCGTTGGCGAGGTAGCGCGCGCGGTGCTCCAGCGCGCGGTCGAACTTGTGGCGGTCGAGGCCCGCGAGCAGCGGACGCAGCGCCGGGTCGGCTTCGAGCCGCAGCACCATCTCGCGCGCGGCCATCATGAGTTCGAGCAGCGTGGGGAAAGTGGTGATGCGCTCCAGCACGAAGTCGAGGTGGCCCGCCATGTTCTGCAGGCCGAACTGGTAGTAGCGTGTTTCGGGCTTGAAGCGCGTGAGCTCGTTGACGCAATAGCTCAGCCAGTGGTCGTGCGCGCGCCAGTGGCCCGCCGCGATGAAATGCTCGAAGGCCTTTTCGACCACCGCGAGCCAGCGCGCATCGCGCGTGAGGCCGTACAGCCGCATGAGCCCGAAGGCCGCCTCGCCGTCGTAGTAGATGATGCGAAAGGGCTCCTTCACGTCGAGCCCCGGGTGGTTGAGCACGTGCACGAAGCGGCCGGTCTGCGCGTCCTGCATGGAGCGGATGCCCAGCGCGAGCTGCTCCAGCAGCGACTGGTACTGTGTGTCGCCCGTGAGTTCGGTGTACTTCACGAAGGCCAGCAGGCACACGGCATTGCCGCCGAGCTTGATCTCGTTGCCGACGTCGACGAGGAACGCGGCCTGCGTGCCGTCGGGCAGCGTGGCGCGGCGAATCAGCCGCTGGCTCAGGAAGGCCAGCGCGCGGTCGATGGCGGCTTTCTGCGTGTCGCTGCGCGTGAGCTCCCAGCCTTCGAGCATCGCGTAGGTCGAGCTGGCGTGGCGCAGCGTGTTGTAGGTGGGAATCGCGCGATCGAAGCACGGGAACCAGCCGTAGTGGAACTCGCCCGTGGGCTTGACCTGCTCGGCCAGGTAGTCGCTCGCCGAATCGACCAGCGCGCGCACCTGCGCCGCGTTCCAGTCGGTGAGCGTGCGAAAGCCTGCGGCCTGCCCTTCGGCCGTCAGCGGCCAGGCGCCGTCGGCATCGACGTACACGGCGCGCGTGGTGAAGCACCACACGGGCGCGGCGTCGTCGGTGGGAAAGTCGCGCTCCTCGCCGAAGCGCCGCTGGGTGTGCGTGCGCAGGTTGCCGTTGTTGGGCTCCGCGTGGTCGACCGTGCCGTTGTAGAGCACGGCGCTGCCGTGCATCTCCTGTGCGAGCAGCGCGGTGTCGAAGTGCGCGTCGAGCGCGATGCCTTCGTTGAAGTAGTTGCGCTTGGTCTGCGCCAGCCGCGCCTTCAGTTCGCCCCAGGTCATCGGCGTGGTGCGATCGACGATCTCCGCGCGCAGCCGCTGCGCGGGCCGCTCGGCGCGCTTGGCCTTCACGGCCAGCGCCTCGGCGGCGGCCTGCCACGCGGCCTCGGTGTCGGGGCCGCGGCCCATGACGACGCGGGCGCGGCTCTCGCCCTCGCCGATGGCGAGGAACACCACGCAACCGGCTTCGTCGGTGGCGGGCGCGACCGGGGGCAGCGCCCCGTCCGGGGTGGCCAGGGCTTGCCTGGCGCGGTTCAACAGATCGGCGAGGGGGACGGGAGCTTCTTGGTGAGTCATGCGCCGCGAATGATGACAGGCCGCCGCGCGGCCTGCCACTGCGGAAATCCGGGGCGCGTCAGGTCCGGGTCGGGCGCGGGTCAGGCCCAGGCGTCGAACACCGCGCCGCGCACCGCATCGACCGCCGCCGAACGCTCGCCGCCGGCCGGCGCGAGCCAGCACAGCCACGTGTGTGAGCGCCAACCGTTCCAGACCGCGAGCTCGCCCTGGCGCTCGCCCTGCTCGGCCTGGTCGAGCCGCATCAGGCCCGCGCCCATGCCGCTGGCGACCATGCTGCGGATGGCGCTCTCGCCGTCGGCGGTGACGCCCTGGCGGTAGTCGCGCCCGGCCGAGGCGAACAGCTTTTCGAGGTGCGCGCGCAGGATGCACGAGGGCGGCGTGCCGACCCAAGTCAGGTCGGTGAGCTGGTCGAGCGTGAGCTCGGGATGCGCCTGCGCCACGGCCAGCGGCAGGCCCACGGCCAGGTCGACCACGCCCAGGCGCCGCAGCTCGAAGCCTTCGAGCCGCTCGGCGTCGCTGAGCACATAGGCGCAGTCGAGTTCGCCGCGCTGCACGGCCGCCAGGGTTTCGTACGACAGCCCCTGCTTGAGCTGCAGCGTGACCTGCGGATGCTGCTGCGCCAGCGTGACCAGCACGCTGCCCAGCCGCAGCGCCACCGGATCGACCACCGTGCCGAAGCGCACCACGCCCTGCGCCGCGCCGCGCAGCTGGTCGGCGGCCGACTGCATGCGCATCGCCGAGGCCAGCGTGCGCTCGGCCTCTTCGAGCAGGCGCTGGCCGGCCGCGGTGGGCGACATGCCGCGCGGCGTGCGCTCGAACAGGCGCACGCCGAGTTCGTCTTCGAGCGCCTTGAGTTGCGCGCTGGCGGCCGGCGCGCTGGTGAACACGCGCTCGGCGGCGCGGGTGAGGTTGCCCTCCTTCGCGATGGCGACGAAGGTCTTCAGTTGGTACAGCTCCATGACCGCGGATTGTGAGCGCGTGCGGCGCGGCGGTCCGTTCGCTTTTTCGGAAGCCCCTGTCCAAAGAAACGAATGGCCTTCGCGGGGCGGCGTCCCCATCCTTCAGGCCACGCACTCCGTGTTTTTCTGAAAGGTCTTCCCTTGTCCTCCCCTTCCTCACGCCTGCCGGGCTTTGCCGCCCTGCTCTTCGCCACCGCCAGCTGGGGCAGCCTGTTCCTCGTCGGCAAGGGCGTGCTGCACCACGTGGCGCCCGTGTGGCTCACGCTCATCCGCTACACCCTGTCGGCGCTGGTGTTCGCCGCGCTGCTGGGCCTGCGCGGCACCGGCGGCTGGCACAAGCTGCGGCGGCATGCGGTGCCGCTGGCGCTGCACGGCTTTGCGGGCTTCGGCGTGTTCAGCATCCTGCTGTTCATCGGACTCTCGCACTCGGAGCCTTCGCACGGCGCGGTGCTGATCGCGACCACGCCGATCACCACGCAGCTGCTGCGCTGGTGGCTCGACGGCGTGCGCCCGACGCGCACCACCTTGCTGACCGCGGCGCTGGCGCTGGCCGGCGTGGCGACGGTGGCCGGTCTGCTGTCGCCCGGCGGCGCGGCGCTGTCGCACGACTCGCTGTACGGCGACGCCATCGCCTTCGTCGGCACGCTGGGCTGGGTGGTCTACACGCGCGGCGCGGCGCGCCTTCCCACGCTCGACACGGTGGAATACACCGCGCTCACGGTGCTGGCCTCGTGGCCACTGCTGCTGGCCGTGGCGGTGGGCATGGCCGCGCTGGGCGCATCGCCCGCGCCCGACGCGCAAGGGCTGCGCCTGTCGTGGCAGGTGCTGCTGTACGCGGGGCTGGTGCCGTCGGCGGTCGCGGTGCTGGCCTTCAACCACGGCGTGCGCGCACTCGGCGCGGTCACGGGCACGGCCTTCCTGAACTTCGTGCCGGTGTCGACGCTGCTGATGGGCGTGGCGCTGGGCAAGCCGCCCGCCACGCATGAGATCGTCGGTGTGGCGATGGTGGTGGCGGCGCTGCTGCTGCATGTGATGGCGACGAAGCGCGCGGCGACGCCGGTGGCTGCGGTTCACAGCCCGGTGCCCAGTCAGCGCACCTGCGGCGTCACGCCCTAAGTGACCACAGGCCGCACGGCCGTCAGTCGCCGAGCGCCCGGTAGAAGTAGGTGGTGCCGCACGGCGTGCCGTCGGGCAGCAGCGCGTAGCCGGGGATCGTGCCCACGCGCTGCCAGCCGCAGCGGGTGTACAGCCGCTCGGCCTCGGGGCTGGAGGTGTCGAGCACGAGCAGCGTTTTGCCGTGGTCGCGCGCGCGCTGTTCGGCGCTCTGCATCAGCAGGGCGCCAAGGCCGAGCCGGCGTGCGCGGCGGTGCACCAGCATCTTCGCGACTTCGCCGCGGTGCGGCTGGTTCTCGGGCTGCGCCAACACCAGCTGCACGGTGCCGACGATGCCTTCGTCGTCCTCGGCCACGAGCAGCTCGCGCTCGCCGCGCGCCACGCCGTCGGCCACGTGGCGCCAGAAGGCCCGTGCGCGCTCGGGCGTGAGCGGCTGCATGAAGCTCACGGAGGCACCGCCTTCGACGCAGTCGATGAGCACGTCGGCCAGCGCGTTCAGCTCGGCCTCGTTGACGGTGGACAGGGCGCGCAGGCGCGGGGTGGTGGCAGCAGTCATGGTCATTTCCGGTTGGAGTGGGAGGGCGCGCTGGTGATGACGACCGCGTAGCGCGCCGTCTCGCGGGTGGGGTTGTAGTAACTCGTCGGCTGGTCAAGCACGAGCGCGAGGCAGTCGCCGGCGTCGAGCCGGTACTGCTGGTCGCCGACCGCGAGTTCGATGCAGCCTTCGAGCACCCACACCTGCTGGTGGATGCGCGGCTCGCGCGCGCCGGTTTCGTAGGCCACGCGCGCGCCGGGCGGAAACAGCACCTCGACGATCTGGATCGGCGAGGCGTCGCCGCCGGCCGAGACGTTGCGGCGCAGGTAGCCCGAATGCGGATCGCGCCACTCGAGCTGGTCGGCGCGGCGCGACACCGGGCTGGCCCTGGGCGCGTGGGGCTCGAACAGCGAGGCCAGCGGCACGCCCAGGCCGGTCGCGAGTTTTTCGAGCAGCACCGCGGTCGGACTGCTCTCGCCGCGCTCGATCAGAGAGATCATCGAGCGGCTGACGCCGCAGTGCGTGGCCAAGGCGTCGAGCGAGAGATCGCGTGCGGCGCGCAGCGCGCGCACGCGCTGGGCGATGCGGTCGTTGAGGCTGGGGGTCGAAGCTGATTCTTCTTTCATATTGGATGAAATATCCAATTAAATAGAACACCAGTCAACCCTGGATGAAAGCGTGTCGTCGCGACCTTCGGAGACTTGTTCGTCGAAGTGACTGTTCTTTGGAGAAATATTCATGCCCATCGCTGAAATCATCCAACACATCACCACCACCGACGCACCATGAGCGCCAACGATCCCGCCCCCCTGCCCTCGCGTTTCGCCACCTTCGCGGACGGCCCCGCTGCGCCGTCCGCGCTGCGCACCCGCATCACCGCCGCCTGCCGGCCGCCCGAATCCGAGGCGCTGCGGCCGCTGCTCGATCAGGCCCGGCTGCCCGCCGGCCAGGCCGCCGAAGCCCACGCACTCGCCCATCGCATCGCGCACCAGCTGCGCCAGCGCAAGAACGGCGGCGGTCGCTCCGGCCTCGTGCAGGGCCTGCTGCAGGAGTACGCACTGTCGTCGCAGGAAGGCGTGGCGCTGATGTGCCTGGCCGAGGCGCTGCTGCGCATTCCCGATGCCGACACGCGCGACGCGCTCATCCGCGACAAGATCGCGCAGGGTCAGTGGCAGGCGCACGCGGGCCGCAGCCCGTCGGTGTTCGTCAACGCCGCCACCTGGGGCCTGCTGCTCACGGGCAAGCTGGTGGCCACGCACAGCGAGACGGGCCTGTCGGCCACGCTGACGCGGCTGATCGGCAAGGGCGGCGAACCGCTGATCCGCAAGGGCGTCGACATGGCGATGCGCATGATGGGCGAGCAGTTCGTCACCGGCGAAACCATCGGCCAGGCGCTGGCGCATGCGCGCACGCTCGAGGCGCAGGGCTTTCGCTATTCGTACGACATGCTCGGCGAGGCCGCGCTCACGGCCGACGATGCACGCCGCTACCGCGCCGCCTACGAAGACGCGATCCACGCCATCGGCCGTGCCTCGAACGGGCGCGGCGTGTACGGCGGGCCGGGCATCTCGATCAAGCTGTCGGCGCTGCACCCGCGCTACAGCCGCGCGCAGTACACGCGCGTGATGGCCGAGCTGTACCCGGTGCTGCGCGATCTGGCACTGCTGGCGCTGCACTACGACATCGGCCTGAACATCGACGCCGAAGAAGCCGACCGGCTCGAGCTCTCGCTCGACCTGCTGGAGCGCCTGTGCTTCGAGCCCGCGCTGGCGGGCTGGCAGGGCATCGGCTTCGTGGTGCAGGGCTACCAGAAGCGCTGCCCCTTCGTCATCGACTGGGTGATCGACCTCGCGCGCCGCAGCGGCCATCGGCTCATGGTGCGGCTCGTGAAGGGCGCCTACTGGGACAGCGAGATCAAGCGCGCGCAGCTCGACGGGCTGGCGGGCTACCCGGTCTACACGCGCAAGGCCTACACCGACGTGTCGTACCTCGCGTGCGCGCGCCGTCTGCTCGACGCGCCCGACACGGTGTACCCGCAGTTCGCCACGCACAACGCCCACACGCTGGCCGCGATCTACACCATGGCCGACCCGTCGCGCTACACGCCGGGCCAGTACGAATTTCAATGCCTGCACGGCATGGGCGAGCCGCTGTACGAGCAGGTGGTGGGCCCGCTCGGCCGGCCCTGCCGCATCTACGCGCCGGTGGGCACGCACGAGACGCTGCTGGCCTACCTGGTGCGGCGGCTGCTGGAGAACGGCGCGAACACCTCGTTCGTGAACCGCATCGCCGATGCGTCGATTCCGCTCGACACGCTGGTGGAAGACCCGGTCGCGACCGTCGAGCGCATGGCTGCAGAGGAAGGCGCGATGGGCCTGCCGCACGCGGCCATTCCGCTGCCGGTCGCGCTTTATGGCGACCAGCGCGCGAACTCGCAAGGCCTCGACCTCGCAAGCGAAGACACGCTGCATGCGCTCGCCGCCACGCTGCAGGCCAGCGCGACCGAACCCTGGCGCGCCATGCCGATGCTCGCGGCGCCACGCGCCGAAGACGAAGCCGCCCGCATCTGGGCCGAGGTGCGCAACCCGGCCGACCGCCGCGACCTCGTCGGGCAGGTGCAGGACGCACTGCCGGGCGACGTGGCCTCGGCCATCGAACAGGCCGAAGGCATCGCCACCGCATGGGCCGCCACCTCGCCCGCCGAGCGCGCCGCCGCCCTCGACCGCGCCGCCGCATCGCTCGAAGCGCAGCAGCCGCGGCTGCTCGGCCTGTTGATGCGCGAGGCCGGCAAGAGCGGCGCCAACGCCATCGCCGAGGTGCGCGAAGCGGTCGACTTCCTGCGCTACTACGCGGCGCAGGCGCGCACCGATTTCGCCAACGCCACGCACCGCCCGCTCGGACCGGTGGTGTGCATCAGCCCGTGGAACTTTCCGCTCGCGATCTTCACCGGCCAGGTGGCCGCCGCGCTCGCGGCCGGCAACCCGGTGCTGGCCAAGCCGGCCGAGCAGACACCGCTGGTCGCCGCCGAAGCGGTGCGCGTGCTGTGGGAAGCCGGCGTGCCGCGTGCGGCGGTGCAGCTGCTGCCGGGCCGCGGCGAAACCGTCGGCGCCGCGCTGGTCGGCGACGCGCGCGTGCAGGGCGTGATGTTCACGGGCTCGACCGAGGTCGCGCGCCTGCTGCAGAAGACGCTGTCGGCGCGGCTCGGTGCGCACGGCGCGCCGGTGCCGTTGATCGCCGAGACCGGCGGGCAGAACGCGATGATCGTCGACTCGTCCGCGCTCGTGGAGCAGGTGGTGGCCGACGTAATGGCCTCGGCCTTCGACAGCGCGGGCCAGCGCTGCTCGGCGCTGCGCGTGCTGTGCGTGCAGGAAGAAGCGGCCGACCGCCTCGTCGCGATGCTGCAGGGCGCGATGGCCGAGAACTGCATCGGCAACCCCGCGCGGCTCGCGGTGGACGTGGGCCCCGTCATCGACGACGAGGCGCGCGACGGCATCGAGCGCCACATCGCCGGCATGCGCGGGCGCGGCCGGCGTGTGTTCCGCCAGGGCCGCGAGTTCGGCCACGACATGCGCCACGGCACCTTCGTGCTGCCCACGCTGATCGAGCTCGACCACCTGGGCGAGCTGGAGCGCGAGGTGTTCGGCCCCGTGCTGCACCTGCTGCGCTACCGCCGCCGCGACCTCGGCGCGCTCATCGGCCAGATCAACGGCAGCGGCTACGGCCTCACGCTGGGCGTGCACACGCGCATCGACGAGACCATCGCGCAGGTGGTGGCGCAGGCGCAAGCCGGCAACGTGTACGTGAACCGCAACATGGTCGGCGCCGTGGTCGGCGTGCAGCCCTTCGGCGGCGAGGGGCTGTCGGGCACCGGGCCGAAGGCCGGCGGGCCGCTGTACATGGCGCGCCTGCTGTCGACGCGGCCCGACGATGTGCTCGCGCGCGCCGTGGCCGACGGCGACGAGACCGCTGCGCCTTCCCACGGCCTCGCCGCGCTCGAAAGCTGGGCGCGTGACACAGGCCGCGATGCACTCGCCGCGCAGTGCCGACGCTTCGCCGGCCTCGCGCCGGTGGGCCGCGCACGCACGCTGGCCGGCCCGACCGGCGAGCGCAACGTCTACACGCTGCAGCCGCGCGAGGCCGTGCTGTGCCTCGCCGATGCAGAGGCCGACCGCCTCCTGCAACTGGCGGCCGTGCTCTCGGTCGGCAGCACCGCCATCTGGCCGGCCGATGCGCCCGGCGCGCACACGCTGCTGGCCGCGCTGCCCGACGAGGCGCGCCACGCGGTCGTGCTCGCCAACGACTGGTGCGCGCCCACCGTGGTGTTCGATGCCGTGCTGCACCACGGCGACGCAAGCCATCTCGCCACCGTGCTGCAGCAGGTGGCGGCGCGGCCCGGCCCCATCGTCGGCGTGCGCGGCTTCGCGCCCGGTGACACCGGCATCCCGCTCGAAAGCCTGGTGCTGGAGCGCGCGCTGAGCGTCAACACCGCCGCGGCCGGCGGGAACGCGAGCCTGATGACGATCGGGTGAACGGGCTTATTTGTCGAACGCCGGATCGATCGGTACTCGGTACCCGTTGACCAGCCGATTGGTCTCGTTCGCCATGCCGACCACGGCCATCAGCTCGGCGAACATGGCCGGCGTCATGCCGGCCTTTTCCGCGCCCGCGTGGTGGCTCGCGATGCAGTAGCCGCAGTTGTTCGTGACGCTCACCGCGAGGTAGATCATTTCCTTCACCACCGGGTCGAGCGCGCCCGGCGCCATCACCTCCTTGAGGCTGGCCCAGGTGCGCTTCAGCGTGGCCGGGTCGTTGGCCAGGTACTTCCAGAAGTTGTTGACGTCGGGCACGTGGCGCGACGCCTTGATGTCGTCGAACACCGCGCGGACCTCGTCGGAAGCGGCGGCGTGCTCGATGGGCTGGGGTTTCATGCGATCTCCTGAGGGAAGTGTGAATGCGGGTCGGAAAGCAACATTTGCTTTCGGTACCTTCACATTTATTGTGAATTAGGTCCTAGGTTCACGCGGCCTCCGATTCATACAGTCGAAGCGTCACACATCCAGCGCGCCATCAGCGCCATCTCAGGGAGCAGAGAGAACCATGGAACACGTCATCCAGCACGTGGGGAGCGGTGCGCGCGTCGCATGCGTCCACAAGAAGAAACCACAGGGCATCGCGGGCGCCGTGCTCGCACTGGCCGCCAGCTTCGCGGGACCATCGGCCTGGGCCGACGTGAGCCTGGGCGGCACCAGCTACACCACCGGCTCGGGCGCGGTGTGCAGCTCCGGCAGCACCGGCCCGACATGGGCCTGCCAGGTGCCCAACGGCAGCGGCGGCTTCGCGCTCATCACCGGCGTGCCGACCGACCCCGTGAACGGTGGCCCCGATGCAACGGCCTTGCAGGGCATGGTCAGCGGCAACCTCGGCGGTGAGGCGCTGCTGCTCGGCGGCACGTCTGCCAAGGCCACCGGCTTCGGCAGCGTGGCGGCGGGCTCCGACGCGCGCGCCACCGGAACCTACGCCACCGCCATCGGCTCCACCACCGTGGCCGCGGGCGTCAGCAGCACGGCCGTGGGCAACGTGGCCCAGGCCTTCGGCACCAACGCCACCGCCATCGGCGCCAACACCACCGCGGTGGCCACCAGCAGCCTCGCAGCAGGCGACCGCGCCACCGCGAGCGACATCAATTCGACCGCACTCGGCGCCAACACGCAGGCGCGCAAGAAGAGCAGCCTCGCGGCCGGCGACAAGGCGATTGCCGATGGCATCAACGCCGCCGCGCTCGGCGCGAACACGCAGGCACTGGCCGACAGCGCCGTCGCCGTGGGCGACCGCGCCACCGCGAACGCCGAGTCGGCCGTGGCCGTGGGCCGGCAGAGCACGGCATCGGCTGCGTCGGCCGTGGCGATCGGCACCGGCGCGACGGCGAACGCCGTCAACGGCGTGGCGCTGGGCGCCGGCGCCGTTGCCGACCGCGCGGGCATGAACGGCCAGAAGGAACGCTTCTCGAACATCGCCGTGGGCTCGACGCAGGGCGCGGTCTCGGTCGGCAGCGCGGGCGGCGAACGGCAGATCACCAACGTGGCGGGCGGCACGCAGGCGACCGACGCAGTCAACGTGCGCCAGCTGCAGGCGGTGCAGGCCGGCGCGGTCAACTACGTCACCAATGTCGACGGCAGCGTGAACCACAACCAGATCGTGCTGGGCAACGGCCAGGCGCCGAACGGCACCACCGTGTCGAACGTGGCGCCCGGCGTGGCCGGCACCGATGCGGTCAACGTCAACCAATTGAACGCGCAGGGTGCGCAATGGCGCGACGCCATCCGCCTGAACCAGCGCGACGCCAACGCCGGCACCGCCGGTGCGATGGCCATGGCCGGCATGCCGCAGGCCTACATGCCGGGCAAGAACATGCTCGCGGCCGGCGTGGCCGGCTACGAAGGCCAGAGCGCCATCGCGCTGGGCTTCTCGAGCATCTCGGACAACGGCAAGTGGGTGATGAAGTTCACCGGCTCGGCCAACTCGCGCGGCAACGTCGGCGTGTCGGCCGGTGCGGGCTTCCAGTGGTGAGGCGCATGAATTTCCTCCCCATCGCCACGCTGTTGACCGTGCTGTCGCTCACCGGCTGCACCTCGTACGTGAGCCGCGGCATCGACAGCGACGGCAAGGCCACCGAACTCGTCTGGCCCGGCGCTGATCAACAGCAGACCTGGCAGACCGAAGGCAGCTTTCCGAACCGAGAGAACCTGCGCGCCATCGGCCCCGGCGCGACGAAGGACCAGCTCTACGCCCTCATCGGCCGCCCGCACTTCGACGAAGGCATGGCGGCCGTGCGCGAGTGGGACTACGTTTTTCACTTCCGCTCGGGCGGTGGCATGACCAGCTGCCGGTACAAGGTGATCTTCGACACGGCCTACAAGGCGCGCAGCTTCCACTGGAACCCTGCGATCTGCGCGGAACTGGCGAAGGGCTGACCGGTTGCTGGTCAGCAACCGTGCGGCGGCGGCTCCGGCCGCCGCCACAGCCACGCCAGCACGACCGCCATCGACCCGATGCCCACGCCCGCGAGCCACGGCTTGTGCGCGGTGAACGCGATGACGACCGCGCAGAACGCCATCGCCGCGGTCGCGCTCCACTTGGCGCGGCGGCTCACCGTGCGGCCGTTTTCCCAGTTGCGCAGCAGCGGGCCGAAGAGCCGGTGATTCAGCAGCCAGCGATGCAGCCGCGGCGAGCTGCGCGCGGCGGCCCATGCCGCCATCAGCACGAAGACCGTGGTCGGCATGCCCGGCGCCACCACGCCGATGGCGGCCAGCACCAGGCACAGCGCGGCAAAGACCAGCAGCAACCACCGCACGACGAGCGGCAACGGCCGAGGCTCGACAACAGTGGGCGGGTTGTGGTGAGGGTCTTCGTCGGGCGTCACCGGACGATTGTCTTTCTTTCTCCTGCGCCCCCGGACGCGCTTGATTCAGATCAACCGCGTGCGGGTTAGCGCTGCGGATACTGGACTTTTACATCCACCTGTAAAGTTCTGAAGACCATGGCCCACCTTGTATGGAAGACCGAGCTCAATACGGGGATCCATGAGATCGACACGCAGCACCAGCGCATCGTGCAATACATCAATGCGCTGGACGACGCCCGGCGCACCAACGACCGCAAGGTCGTGGGCCGGATCATCGAAGAGACCATCGACTACACCGCCTCGCACTTCGCGTTCGAGGAGGCCATGATCGAAGACGCGGGCTACCCCTTCTCGGGTCCGCACCGGAAGGTGCACGAGATCTTCGTGCGCCGCGTCACCGAATTCCGCGCCCGCTTCGAGTGCGGCGAAGAGGTGCTGGCGGAGCTGCACGACATGCTCTCGCGGTGGCTGTTCAATCACATCCGCCATGAAGACGGCGCGTACGTGGCGACCGTGAAAGCGCACCTGCGCACGACGGATTCGTCGGCGGAAGTTCTGGTGCATGCGCAGGTGCGCCAGGCGGTGCAGCAAGGGGGTGCTGCGGGGCAGGTCAAGCTGGGGTGGATGCGGCGGTTGTTCGGGGGGTGAGCGCGAGGGGCGGCCTCGCATCGCGCCGCCCCCGCGCCCCTCACTCCACCGTCACGCTTTTAGCGAGGTTCCGCGGCTTGTCCACGTCGGTGCCGCGCGCACACGCCGTGTGATACGCCAGCAGCTGCAGCGGCACCACGTGCAGCAGCGGCGACAGCGCGCCGTAGTGCTCGGGCATGCGGATCACATGCAGGCCTTCGCCGCTGGCGATCTGCGTGTCGCCGTCGGCCAGCACGTAGAGCACGCCGCCGCGGGCGCGCACTTCCTGCAGGTTGCTCTTGAGCTTTTCGAGCAGCGCGTCGTTCGGCGCCACGGCCACCACGGGCATCTCGCTCGTGACGAGCGCGAGCGGGCCGTGCTTGAGTTCGCCGGCGGCATAGGCCTCGGCGTGGATGTAGGTCACTTCCTTGAGCTTGAGCGCGCCTTCGAGCGCGATCGGGTAGTGCAGGCCGCGGCCGAGGAACAGCGCGTTGTCCTTGCGCGCAAAGTCTTCGGCCCAGCCGATGAGCTGCGGCTCGAGCGCGAGCACCGACTGCAGCGCGACGGGCAGGTGGCGCATTTCCTTCAGGTAGCGCGCCTCGTCGACGGCGCTCAGGCGGTCCTTGGCCTGTGCGATGGCGAGCGTGAGCAGGAACAGGCCCGCGAGCTGCGTGGTGAAGGCCTTGGTCGAGGCCACGCCGATCTCGACGCCGGCGCGCGTGATGTAGGCCAGCTTGCATTCGCGCACCATGGCGCTGGTGGAGACGTTGCAGATGGTCAGCGTCTGTTCCATGCCCAGCGAGCGCGCGTGCTTGAGCGCGGCCAGCGTGTCGGCGGTTTCGCCCGACTGGCTGATGGTGACGACCAGCGTCTTGGGGTCGGGCACGGAGTCGCGGTAGCGGTACTCGCTGGCGATTTCGACCTGCGTGGAAATCTTCGCGATGCTCTCGAGCCAGTACTTGGCGGTGCAGCCGCTGTAGTAGCTGGTGCCGCAGGCCAGGATGAGGATCTTGTCGATGTCCTGGAACACGCGGTGCGCGCTCGCGCCGGTGGCGCCGTCCTGGCCGATGCCGTCGAACAGCTCGGGCACGATGCCCTCGACGCCTTCGAGCGTGTCGCCGATGGCGCGCGGCTGCTCGAAGATTTCCTTCTGCATGTAGTGGCGGTACGGGCCCAGCTCGGCTGCGCCGCTGTGGGCGTGCACGGTGCGCACGGTGCGGGTGACGGGCTTGTGGTTCTTGTCGACGATCCAGTACTTGCCCGGCTGCAGGTCGACCACGTCGCCTTCTTCGAGGTACACGATCTGGTCGGTCACGCCGGCCAGCGCCATCGCGTCGCTGGCCAGGAAGTTCTCGGTGCCGTCCTTGCCGGCGCCGAGGATCAGCGGCGAGCCGGCGCGCGCGCCGATGACGCGCTGCGGTTCGTCGCGGCAGATGACGGCGATGGCGTAGGCGCCGTGCAGCTGCAGCACGGCGGCCTTGACGGCTTCGAACAGGTCGCCGTTGTAGAGGCTGTCGACGAGGTGGGCGATGACCTCGGTGTCGGTCTGGCTCTCGAACACATAGCCCTTGGCTTCGAGCGCGGCGCGCAGCGGCTCGTGGTTCTCGATGATGCCGTTGTGCACGAGCGCGATGCGGCCCGGGCGTGCAGCCGGTGCATCGGCGCCGGGGCCGTGGCTGAAGTGCGGATGCGCGTTGTGCACGGCCGGTGCGCCGTGGGTGGCCCAGCGCGTGTGGGCGATGCCGGTGAGGCCTTCGATCTTGTCGTCGCGCACCTGGGTCAGCAGTTCGGCCACGCGCGAGGTGGTGCGCGCACGGCTCAGGCCGCCCGCATGCACCGCGACGCCGCAGGAGTCATAGCCGCGGTACTCGAGCCGCTGAAGGCCCTGGACCAGGACCGGAACGATGTCGCGATGGGAGGCTGCGCCGACGATGCCGCACATAGGGAGTACCTTGTCTTAAAGAACAGAAGGGCTCGATGGTAGGGAGCCATCGGGGAAATAAGGCGTCTAAATTCCCACAGTTTTGGAGTTTTATTTCATTCAAACCTGTAGATGGAGTTTTATTCCATAATTCCAACCGATATGGAATCAATCTCCCTCGACGCGATCGACCTCAAGCTGCTCGACGCGCTCCAGCAGGACGCCTCGCAGACCAACCAGCGCCTGGCGGCCGAGGTGGGCATTTCGCCGCCGACCTGCCTGCGCCGCGTGCAGCGCCTGCGGCAGGAGGGACTCATCGAGCGCCAGGTCGCCCTGCTCTCGCCCGACCGCCTCGCCGCGGTGCTGGGCCACGGCCTGCAGGCGGTGGTGGAGATTTCGCTCGACCGGCAGGACGCCGCCGCGCTCGACGCCTTCGAGGCCCGCGTGATCGCGGACGATGCGGTGCAGCAGTGCTGGCGCGTGTCGCCGGGGCCCGATTTCGTGCTGGTGGTGGTGGCGCGCGACATGCCCGGCTACGGCGCGCTGACGCAGCGGCTGTTCACGGCCGACGCCAACGTGCGCAATGTGAAGGCGTTCTTCAGCCTGAAGCGCGCGAAGTTCGGGGCCCGCGTGCCGCTGGGCTGACGCGGGCTCCAGGCGCGATCAGCGCTCGCTCGCCGCAGCGCGCAGCGCTTCGAGAAATTCGCGCCGCCACCAGTGGATGTCCTGCGCCCGGATGCGCGACAGCAGCTTCTGGTGCCGTTCGCGCCGCTCTTCCAGCGGCATCTGCAGCGCCTGCTGCACCGTCTCGGCGGTGCCGTGCGTGTCGTACGGATTCACGAGCAACGCTTCCTTCAGCTGCTCGGCCGCACCGGCAAAACGCGACAGCACCAGCACGCCGGGGTCGGCCGGGTCTTGCGCCGCGATGTATTCCTTGGCGACGAGGTTCATGCCGTCGCGCAGCGGCGTGACCAGCCCCACGGCCGCCGCGCGGCACAGCCCCGGCACCCGCTTGCGCGCCACCATGCGGTGGATGTAGCGCACCGGCATCCAGTCGAGCTCGCCGTAGTCGCCGTTGATGGCGCCGCACAGCGATTCGAGTTCGCGGCGGATGTCGCCGTACGCATCGACCGTCTCGCGCGTGGGCGAGGCGATCTGGATCAGCGTGGCGCTGCGCCGGTTCTCGGGGTAGTGGGCCAGCAGCTCGCGGAAGGCGCGCACGCGCTGCGGGATGCCTTTCGAGTAATCGAGCCGGTCGATGCCCAGCAGGAGCCGGCGGCTGGAGTACTCGCGCTTCATGGTCTCGTACATGTCGCGCGATTCCTTGGCGTGCGTGAGCGCCGCGAACTCGTCCACGTCGATGCCGATCGGAAAGGCCGCTGCGCGCACGGTGTTGCCGTAGGCGCGGAACAGGTCGCCGCCCAGCGCTTCGCCGTGCGCCTCGTTGTGCACGTAGTGCGCGAAGTGCTGCACGTCCTGCTCGGCCTGGAAGCCGATCAGGTCGTACGAGAACAGCGAGCGCATCAGCCACTCGTGCTGCGGAATGGCCGCCATGATGATCTGCGGCGGCAGCGGGATGTGCAGGAAGAAACCGATGCGCTGCTTGCAGCCCATGGCGCGCAGCTCGGCCGCGAGCGGGATCAGGTGGTAGTCGTGCACCCAGAGGATGTCGTCCTCGCGCAGCAGCGGCAGCAGCTTGCGCGCAAAGAGCTGGTTCACGCGCCGGTAGCCGCCGATGAAGCCGGCCTCGAAGTGCGCCAGGTCGAGCCGGTCGTGGAACACCGGCCACAGCACGTCGTTGCTGTAGCCCAGGTAGTAGCTGTCGTGGTCGTCGCGGCTCAGGTCGATGGTGGCAAGCGTGACCTTGCCGGCCTGCTGCGTGTGCAGTTCGCCTTCGCCCGTGGGGCCGCCTTCGACGATCTGCCCGCTCCAGCCGAACCACAGGCCGCCGCTCTGTTGCAGGCTTTCGCCCAGCGCCACGGCCAGGCCACCGGCAGCGGGCTTGCGTGGGTCGGCCACGCGGTTCGAGATGACGACGAGGCGGCTCATATGCACGAATCCCAGGGAGCGGATAAACGCACGGCCGCATTGATGATGCCGACCATCGAATAGGTCTGCGGAAAGTTGCCCCACATCTCGCCCGTGACCGGGTGCGTGTCTTCCGACAGCAGGCCCAGCGGATTGCGCGCGGCGAGCATGGTTTCGAAGATCTGCCGCGCCTCGGCCTTGCGGCCGATCTTGGCCAGCGCGTCGATGCGCCAGAAGGTGCAGATGTTGAAGGCGGTCTCGGGCTTGCCGAAGTCGTCGGCGGCTTCGTAGCGGCGCATGTAGGGGCCGTCGCAGAGCGACTTTTCCATCGCGTCGACGGTCGAGATGAAGCGCGGATCGCGCGCATCGATCAGGCCCACCTCGACCATCAGCAGGATGCTGGCGTCGAGCTCGTTGCCGCCGAAGCTCTCGGCAAAGGCCTGGCGCTCCTCGCTCCACGACTTGGCCAGAATTTCTTCCTTCATGCGCGCCGCATGGCCGTGCCAGTAGGCGGCACGTTCGGGCAGCTCCAGCGTGCGCGCGATCTTGGCGAGCCGGTCGCAGGCGGCCCAGCTCATGAGCGCCGAGCTGGTGTGCACGCGGGCGCGCGTGCGCAGCTCCCACATGCCGGCGTCGGGCGTGCCGTACACGCGCACCGCCTTTTCGCCGACCGCCTCGAGGTGCGGAAACTCCGCCACGCCCGCGCGGCTCAAAAGCCGATGGTCATGAAAAGCCTGCGCCGCGCCGAGCACGATGTTGCCGTACACGTCGTGCTGGAAGTGCTCCTGCGCCTGGTTGCCCACGCGCACCGGGCCCATGCCGCGGTAGCCGGGCAGGCCGTCGACAAAAGACTCGGGCAGCTCGCGCTCCAGCCCGATGCCGTACAGCGGCTGGATGTGCTCGCCGTGCGAGCCGATCACCACGTTGCCGAGCCAGCGCAGGTAGTCTTCCATCGTGCCCACCTCGCTCAGCGAGTTGAGCGCACGCACCACGAAGAAGGCGTCGCGCAGCCAGCAGTAGCGGTAGTCCCAGTTGCGCTGGCTGCCCGGCGCCTCGGGGATGCTGGTGGTCATGGCGGCGACGATGGCGCCGGTGTCCTCGTACAGCGAGAGCTTGAGCGTGATGGCCGCGCGGATCACCGCGTCCTGGTACTCGAAAGGAATGGCCAGGCGCTTGCTCCAGGTGCGCCAGTAGGCGATGGTTTCCTGCTCGAACTTGCGCGCGGTGTCGGCGATGCCTTCGAGCAGCGTCTCGTCCACGCCGAACATGAAGTTGTACTCGCGCGAGATCACGAAAGGCTGGCGCGACAGGATGTGCGAAATCGACGCGTCGGTGTTGAGCCGCAAGGTCACGTCGGGCCCGACGTAGCGGATGTGGTTGCTGCCGCGCGTGACCTCGGTGGGTTCCGAGGCGCCCCACTGGAAGCGCGGATCGAGCGCCACGCGGATGCGCGGCGCGCCGGCAATGGGACGCACGCGGCGCACCATCATGAGCGGACGGAAGTAGCGCGAGCGGCTGTAGAAGCGCGGCGCGAAGTCGGTGATCTCGATGCCCTGCCCCGCGCTGTCGAACAGCTGCGTGCGCAGCACGGCGGTATTGGGTTCGTACCACTGCTTGCTGGAAGCGAAGTCCTCGATCTCGATGGCCCAGGCGCCAGCTTCCTCGCCGGGGTGCAGCAGCGCGTTGAAGACCGGGTCGCCGTCGAAGCGCGGCAGGCAGCACCAGACGGCGCGGGCGCGCGCATCGATGAGCGCGCTGTACGCGCAGTTGCCGATCACGCCGACATTGAGCGAGGGCTCGGCCGGCGGCGCGAAGCCGCGCGGCGGCGTTGCGGCCACCTGCGCCGCAACTTTCGCGACGTCCGCGGGCGCCGTGTCGTCGGGGCCCGCCGCGCCGGCCAGTGCGTCGCCCGCGCGGTCCTCCGGGGCCTCCGGCAGTTGGTGTTCGCTCATGCAGGCTTCCTCGGTGATGCTTCTGGGGTGTTGTCAGGTGCGGCGAGCAGGTCGCGTGCCTGCACCAGCCATTCGTAGACCGCGCGCGGCGATTCGAGCCGGTGCAGCGCCAGGCTGGGCCCGGCGCCGACCTTGATCGCGACACCGCCGCGCGGCTGCACGACGGCGAAGCCGCTCTCGTCGGTGGTGTCGTCGCCCGCGAAGACCGGCGTGCGGCCCACGAAGGGCGCTTCGTTCATGAAGGCTTCGATGGCGATGCCCTTGTTGACGCCCGAAGGCTTCACCTCGAACACGAACTTGCCGTGCAGCAGCTCGAGCTGCGGATGGCCTTCGATGGCGCGCGTCATCGCGTCGCGGCACACGGCCTCGAGCTGCGGCGCGAGCCGGTAGTGCAGCGCGATGGCGGCGTGCTTGCGCTCCACCAGCAGGCCTTCGTGGATGCGCGCGAGTTCGTTGGCGATGTCCAGGATGGGCACGAGGTCGGGCGGGCGCTGCTCCTGCATGCCGCCCTTCGCGTCGCGGCGCTGCACGCCGTGCTCGCCCGCAGCGGGCAGCCGCAGCGGCGCCAGAAAGCGGTCGATGGCGTCGATCTGGCGGCCCGACACCACGGCGAGCGCGCCGCCGAGCAGGTCGCGCAGGTCACTCAACAGGGGCACGAGGGCGGGCGGCACCTCGATGGCTTCAGGCGTGGCGGCAAGGCCGACCAGCGTGCCGTCGAAATCGAGAAAAAGGGCGGCGTCCCGGCCCGGCGGAGGAGGCAACTGTGCGTTGCTGCTGGAGGACTTTGGCATTGGGAAAAACCATAGCACGGCTCGCACGCGGCGCGTGTCGGCCAAAGTCCCGGCGTGTGCCGATGGTGCTGTTCAGTCGCCGGTCGCCGGCAGCGACGCCGCCACCGCCGCGATGCGCGCCCGGTGGATCGCCTCGCCGATGCGCGGCCCGGTGGCGCCGGCCTGCTGCGCCTCGCGCGCCACCGCATCGGTGGCCACCGCCTGGGCCGCCGCGAGCACGGCGAGCAGGCGGGGCCGCTGCGGGTAGGCCCGGTCCTCGAAGCCAAGCCGGCCGCGCGCGTCGCATTCGCAGGCCAGCAGCGCCTCGGCAAAGCGCGCCGGCTTGCGGAAGGCGTCGCAGCGCTCGAGCAGCCGCACCAGCGGCGTCGCGCCGAGGGATTCGCTGCGGTGGATGTTGCCGTGCTCGCGCGCCACCACCTCGGCCAGTTCGCGCAGCTCCACCGGCACGCGCCAGCGTTCGCACACGTCTTGCAGCAGGTCGACGCTGCGCAGCTCGTGGTTGATGTGGCGCGGCAGCATGTCGGCGGGCGTGGTGCCCTTGCCGAGGTCGTGCATGAGGCAGGCGAAGCGCACCGGCAACGTGGCGCCCAGCCGCGCGCTGGTGTCGAGCACCATCATCAGGTGCACGCCGGTGTCGATCTCGGGGTGGTGCTGCGCCGGTTGCGGCACGCCCCAGAGCCGGTCGACCTCGGGCAGCAGCACGGCGAGCGCGCCGCAGTCGCGCAGCACGTCGAACATGCGGGAGGGCCGCGTTTCCATGAGGCCGCGCGCGAGCTCCTGCCACACGCGCTCGGGCACCAGCGCATCGACCTCGCCGGCCGCGACCATCTCGCGCATGAGCGCCATGGTTTCGGGGGCGACGGTGAAGTCGTCGAAGCGCGCGGCAAAGCGCGCCACGCGCAGGATGCGCACGGGGTCTTCGCGGAAGGCGTCGGTCACGTGGCGCAGCACCTTGTCGCGCAGGTCGCGCTGGCCGTGGAAGGGGTCGGCCAGCGTCTCGGGGCGCGGATCGAAACTGCCGTCGTCGCCCACGTGCTCGGCGGGCAGCGCGATGGCGTTGACGGTGAGGTCGCGCCGCGCGAGGTCTTGCTCCAGCGTGACGTCGGGCGCCGCATGCACGACGAAGCCGCGGTAGCCCGGCGCGCTCTTGCGCTCGGTGCGGGCCAACGCGTACTCCTCGCGCGTGCGCGGATGCAGGAACACGGGGAAATCGCGCCCCACGGGCAGGTAGCCGCGCGCCACCATGGCCTCGGGCGTGGCGCCCACCACCAGCCAGTCATGGTCGGAAACCGGGCGGCCCAGCAATCGGTCGCGCAGTGCACCGCCGACGAGAAAAATGTTCATGAGTGCAGTGTAGGGATACTCGCCCTGCACAAAAAGAACGGTCGTTCGATAATCGCCGAGCGATGCGAACGACCGTTCGTAAATTCGCGTCGCGCGAAGCGCCGGTCGCGGCCGGCGCCCCCGTGCGCGGGGCTGTTTTCAACACCCAAGGAGCATTCACACGTATGAAAAAACTCACAACAACAGCATCGTTGGCTTTGGCGGCATTCGGGGGCCTGGCATCGGGCAGCGCCTTGGCGCAGAACGCCGGCGACTGGGTCGTCGGCACCGGCTGGTTCCACCTGTCGCCGCAGGATTCAAGCAAGCCGTTGACCGTGACCTCGCCCGTGCACAGCGTGCTGGCCGGCTCGGGCGCGAGCGTCAGCAACTCGGACACGCTGGGCATGAACATCGCCTACTTCGTCGACAGCCACTGGGCCGTCGAAGGTGTGCTCGGCGTGCCGCCCAAGTTCAAGCTTCAGGGCACCGGCACGCTGGCGCGCGTGGGCGAACTCGGACAGGCCCGCCAGTGGAGCCCCACGGTGCTGGCCAAGTACTACTTCAACGAAGGCAACGACGCCTTCCGTCCGTTCGTGGGCCTGGGCGCCACCTATGTCTGGTACAGCGACGTGAAGCTCACGCCGAACCTGCAAGGCGCGCTGGCCAGCCAGTTCCACGTGCGTCCGTCGTCGGTGAACACCACGGCCAAGCTCGACAGCGCGTTCGCGCCCGTGCTCAACGCCGGCGTGGCCTACCAGTTCGACAAGCACTGGGGCGTGTCGTTCTCGGTGTCGTACATCCCGCTGAAGACCAAGGCCAAGCTCACGACGACCAGCATCACCGGCCTGCCGGTGGCGCGCAGCGAGTCGAGCCTGAAGCTGAACCCGATCGTCACCTACCTGGCGGCGACGTACCGGTTCTGATGACGTCCGGCGAGCCTTAGTCGCGCGAGGTGCGGTAAGGCTCGTCGAAGGCCACGAAGGTCTTCTCGGCCAGGGCGCCCGCGATCCATGCAGCGACGCCCGGCAGGGCCGCCACGCGCGCGATGTACGCGTCGATGGCCGGCGGCACCGGCAGGCCGTAGCCGCGGATGCGCATGCCCACCGGCGCGAAGAAGGCGTCGGCGATGGTGAAGGCCCCGAACAGCATCGGGCCGCCGTGCGTCTCGAGCAGCTCGGTCCACATCTGCACGATGCGGTCGAGGTCTTCCTGCACGCCGGGCTGCTCGGCCAGCAGCCGCGCGCCCACCTCGGGCAGCGAAGCCTCGATGTTCATCGGGCAGGCGCCGCGCAGATTGGTGAAACCCGAATGCATCTCGGCGCAGATGCTGCGCGCGCGGGCCCGCTCGGCCACGCCCTGGGGCCACAGCTGCTTCTCGGGAAAGCGCTCGGCCAGGTACTCGGCGATGGCGAGGGTGTCCCAGATGGCGAGGTCACCGTCGACCAGCACCGGCACCTTGGCGACGGGGTTGATGGCGCCGATCACGTGCTTGAACTGCGAGGTGGCATCGAACGAATCGAAGCGCACCATCACCTCTTCGAAGGGAATGCCGGCCTGGGTCATGAGCACCCAGGGGCGCATGGACCACGACGAGTAATTCTTGTTGCCGATGTAGAGCTTGGACATCTGTCAGGGTCTCCGGGTCAGTGCGGGAATGCGGGGCAAAGCCTTCGATGCTAGCCGGGCGGCGCGCTGCGATTGATGCCGAAGGCGGCGCGAATTGATGCGGGCCGCGTCAACGTTCGTCGTCGCGACGCGATTCGGGCGGCACGATCACGCGCGGGCCGGCGCCGTTCGGCTTCACGACGCGCTCGATGAGGTTCACGAGGCGCGGCACCAGCGACAGCACCGCGAGCGCCAGCAGCGCGCTGAGCACGGCCGTGACCTCGCGGCCGAGCCCGCAGGCCATGCCGATCGCGGCCGTCATCCAGAGCCCGGCGGCGGTGGTGAGGCCCTGCACGTGGGATTCGTCTTTGCCCTGCTTGAGGATGGTGCCGGCGCACAGAAAACCGACGCCGGCCACCAGCCCCTGGATCACGCGGCTCATGTCGGCCGGCACGATGCCGGTCTGCTGCGGAATCAGCACGAACAGCGCCGAGCCGATCGCCACCAGCATGTGGGTGCGCACGCCGGCCGCCTTGCCCTGCTGCTCGCGCTCGAAGCCCAGAAAGAAGCCCAGCACGGCTGCGAGCAACAGTCGCACCGCGATGCGCGTGAGCTGCGCGACGTCGCCCACGTCCGAAAACTCGGACGCGACGGTGTCGAGCACCTCATCGCGCCAGGTCATCTCAGGGCAGGTCCTTGTTGGGCTCGGGCTCGGCGGCGTTGCGCGGGCCCACGCGGCCCAGGCGCTCCTTCAGCGACTGCGGCTTGCCGCTGATGATCGCAGCGTAGTGGGTGGTGTTGGCCAGCACCTTCTTCACGTAGTCGCGCGTCTCGTTGAAGGGCACGTTCTCGGCCCAGATGGCCGCGTCGATCACCGGGCCGTTGCGCCAGTTGCGCGGCCGGCCGGGGCCGGCGTTGTAGGCCGCGGCAGCCAGCGCCATCGAACCGTCGAAGTCGTCGAGCGCGAGCTTCAGGTAGTTGGTGCCGATCGTGATGTTGGTCTCGCGGTCGTTGATCTGGCCGGGCGTGAAGTCGGTCATGCCGATCTTGCGGGCGGTCCAGCGCGCGGTGGCGGGCATGACCTGCATGAGGCCCGAAGCGCCGACGCCCGAGCGCGCGTCCATGATGAAGCGGCTTTCCTGGCGGATCAGGCCATACACGTAAGCCGGGTCGAGGCCGATGTCCTGGCTCTTGCGCAGCACCGTGTCGTGGAAGGGCATGGGAAAGCGCTGCTCGACGTCGATCACGCCCTTGGTGCGCTCGCTGGTGTTGATGCAGCGGTCCCACACCTCGCGCTGGCAGGCCAGGTCGGCGGCGGCCAGCAGGGCGCGGTCGTCCATGCCGCCCTTCTCGTGCAGGTTGGTGGCGTAGTTCCACTCGCGCGTGCCTTCGGAGCGCAGGCCCATGCCGATGGCCTGCAGGCCGCGCTGCAAGCCGGGGTTGGTGCGCGCGGCGTTCTTTTCTTCGGGCGTGAGCGGCGCGGGGCGCGTGGCCGCGACGACGCGCTGGCCCAGCTCTTCGAGCGCCAGCATTTCGTAGAAGCCGCGCGTGCCGGCGATGCTGGTGTACAGCTCGCGGGCCTGCGCGCGGCGCTCGTCGCCGCCGGCGGCGCTGAGCGCGCGGGCCTTCCAGTAGACCCAGGTGGGGTCTTGCTGGGCGGCGTCGCTCATGGCGTTGATGGCGGGCGCGACGTCTTTCCACTGGCTGGCGCGCAGGGCGGCGCGCACGCGCCAGCCGAGCATGTCGTCGGACAGGTCGCTGTTCTTCGTGACGTTGCCGAAGTAGCTCACGGCCATCGGCGAGAGCTTGTTCGCGGCCGCGCGGCCGATGGTGCCCCAGACCCAGTTGCGCTCTTCGGCGGAGAGCATCGGGCTCCACTTGCTGTCGAGCTGTGCGGCGCCCTGGTCGGGGTCGGCGACCGCGATCTTGATGAGCGCGAGCACCACCAGTTCCTTGCGCGACTTGGCGGCCACGAAGGCGCGGCCGGTGAGGAACTTGGCGGCGCTGGCGTTGACCTCTTCGAACAGCGGCAGCGCGTCGGGGGCGGCGATGGTGACGGCGCCGCGCGCGGCCGCGGGCCGGTTGGCCTCGATGGCCAGGCGCGCCTTCTTCCAGGCGTCGTTGGTCGTCATGAGGCGGGCCGCGACCATGCGGTCGGCGGCGGTGAGGCAGCCGTCGTCGCTGTCCTTCTGCGCGAACCAGTTGCGGCGTACTTCGTCGGCCTGTGCCTGCGTGGCCGTGCCGGTGCGCAGCGTGTCGACCAGCACCGCGTAGCAACGCACCTGGGCGTCGTCGCCCATGCGGAAGCCGGCGATGTTGGCGGCAAAGCCGTCCCAGTCGCGACGCTGGCCGAGCAGCAGCAGCCAGTCGTTGCGCAGGCGGTCTTCCTGGTAGGTGTTGGGGTAGCGGGCGTAGAAGTCCTGCACCTCGTTGGGTGCGGCTTCCTGCAGGCGGGCCTTGAGCTCCCAGTAGGCGGCCCAGGGTTCGAGTGCGTGGCCGCGGGCCTGCGGCAGCAGGGCCGTGAGGCGGGCCTTGTCGCCGCGCTGGAAGGCCTGCTTCATCTGGACCAGCACGTCGTCGTTGGTGTTGTTCTGCGCGGCGGCGGGCTGTTGCGACAGCAGCGCGGCGAGCGCAAGAACGGCGGAAAAAACCAGGGCGGGCGCGCCGCGGCGCTGACGAGCGCGCGCGGATGCCAAAATGCTTGGGAACTGCATCGGGGGATTATGGACAAGTCAAAGGATGCCGACACCTCGGCCACGGCGAGTTTTCTGAAGGGTCAACTGCGAAAGGCGCTCATCGAGCAGCGCCTGGCGTTGCCCGACCGCCTCGCGCGGGCCGACCTGTTGCAGCGTGTGATGCGGATCTGGCTGGTCGGCCGGCCCGACACCGTGATCGGCGCCTACTGGCCGATCAAGGGCGAGTTCGACCCGCTGCCCGCCCTGCATCGCTGGAAGGAAGACGGCGAGCTCATGGAAGAAACGCAGCGCCGCCGCATCGGCCTGCCGGTGATCGACAAGGTCCACAAGACGCTCACCTTCCATGCCTGGTACCCGGGCTGCCAGATGGAAGAAGACGCCTACGGCATTCCCAAGCCCAAGGACACCGAACTGATCGTGCCGACCCTGCTGTTCGTGCCCTGCGTGGGCTACAGCGCCGGCGGCTATCGGCTGGGCTACGGCGGCGGCTTCTACGACCGCACGCTGGCGGCGCTCGAGCCCCGGCCGTTCACCGTGGGGCTGGGCTTCACGAACGGCTTTCTGGACGACTTCGAGCCCGAGGCGCACGATCTGCCCCTGGACGCGATCCTCAACGACAACGGCGTCGTCTGGCCAGTCACTTGACTCTCCCCCAGGCTTCGCGCACTTCGTGTCGCTTCGCCAACCCCCTCGCCGGGGGCAACACCAGCGGCCCGGCAAAGCCGGTTCCGCGGTGTTCCTGGAAGGGACAACGCATCCTTTCCGTCAGTCGAGGTTGTCGACGGTGTCCGGGTCGGGCACCTCGCCCACCGTTTCACGCGTGGTGGCGGCCTGCGCCTCCAGCCAGTCGGAAAAGGCCTTGATCTCCGGCCGCAGCGCATTGCGCGGCCCTGAAATGAGCCAGTAGGCCATCGGCGAATCGAGGCGGTGCTGCGGCAGCACCTCGATCAGGTCGCCATTCGCCAGGCTCTCGGCCACCAGCGAGTTGCGGGCCAGCACCACGCCCTGGCCGGTGAGCGCGGCCTGCACCATCTGGTAGGCGTAGTTGAAGTAGAGCCAGCGCTTGGGCTGGGCGCGCTCCATGCCGTTCACCTCGAACCAGCGCCGCCACGTGAGCCATTCGAGGTGCGTGCGGTGCGCGTCGCCGGCCTCGATGAGCGTGAAGCGCGCGATGTCGGCCGGCGTCTTGATCGGCGGGTTGCTCTTGATGAGCCACGGGCTCGCCACCGGCGTGAGGTTTTCGCCGAACAGGCGCACGGCGCTCGCGGGCATGACCTCGGGCGGGCCGTAGCGCAGCGCGATGTCCACGTCGGCCACGTCGAGGTCGACCGCGATGTCGCTGGCGTCGATGCGGATGTCGATCTCGGGGTTGTCGCGCTGGAAGGCTTCGAGCCGTGGAATCAGCCACATCGAGGCGAACGAGGCAAAGGTGGTGAGCGCCACGCTCTTGCGCCCCGCGCTCTGGCGAATCTGGCGCACCGCCATGTCGATGCGCGGCAGCGCCTGCTGCACCGACAGCAGCAGCTGCGCCCCGGCGCTGGTCAGCTCGACCGCCCGCGTGTGGCGCAAAAACAGCGACACGCCCACCTCTTCCTCGAGCGACTGGATCTGCCGGCTCACGGCCGACTGGGTGAGCGCCATTTCCTCGGCGGCGGCGCGGAAATTGAGGTGCCGCGCGACCGCCTCGAAGGCCCGCAGGTGCCCCGCGGAAATCGGGCGGGAGCGCAGGTGGGTTTGCGAATGTTGCATGGGTATGACTTTGGTGTGCGTCCCGGCGGCCAGTCGATTGATGCGGGAATCGCATCAGTAGGCTACCTCGTTTTCATTGGACCTCCAAGGCCGCAAAAACGATCATTCATTCCCGAACTGCGCCAACCTCTCTGTCTGTCAATGCGCTTCGGACCAGCTTAGGAGTCCACACCATGTCCACCGCCGTCTGCACCAACGAATCGCTCGCTTCCCTGTCCCGCTCCACCCGCACCGCGGCCATTCCGCCGGCCGTGCGCCGTGGCGCCTGGCAGATCGCGCCCGGCGAGGCGATGAGCCTGAAGGCGCGGTCGGCGAGCGTGCTGCGCGTCAAGCAAGGCCGCGTGTGGGTCACGCCCGACGCCACGGCCCGCGGCCCCAGCGAAGACATCGTGCTGGCCCCGGGCGAGTCGCTCGCCGTGGCCGCCGGCCAGCGCATCGTGATGGAAGCCTGGGATGGCTACGGTGCCACCTACGTGTGGGACCCCGTCTGACCGGCCGCCCGCGCGACCGGCAGCTCCCGCACTCCTGATCCAAGGCGGCTTCGGCCGCCTTTTTCTTTGCCCGGCGTTGTCGTGCGCCGCAGCAGCAGCAGCAGCAGCAGCAGCGCCGGGCTCAGCTGCTGATGTCGAAACTCGCGCGCAACGCCAGAAAGTACGCCAGCGCGGCCTCGCCGCGCAAGGCCTGCAGGGCCGAGATCGGGTCGGGCCCCTCGCACTCGGCCAGCCCCATGGCAAAGCCCGTATAGCGCCGGGCGGCCAACGGGCCGTCGTGGACCACCACGAGGTCCGCATGCCTGGGATCGCGCTGCAGCCGCGCCATCAGGCCTTGCGCCGCCTCGTGCGGCCCCTCGAAATGCTGGCAGAAGAACTGGCCGTCGAACACCAGGAGGCCGGAGATGCCGTCCACGGCATTGCGGGCGCGGGCCTGGGTGACGATGGCGCCCACGGTGGCGGGCGGCAGGTCCTGCGTGAGCAGGCTGCAGTAAAGGAATTCGTGCAGTTTTTCCGGTTCTGCGGGAGTGGATGCGGGTGATTGTTCTTGTGTCATTCGGTGCGGAAGGGTAAACGCTTCCGAGTCTAGGGAGCTGCCCGGCGTCCCGATATGTAAAAAGACACAGCGCCGCGGCCTATAGTGCGGCGTGAAATTCGAGGACTACCCCATTGCCGCCGCGCCGCCCCAGGGCGCGAACGCGTGCGAACACTGCGCCCTGCGCCGTCTCGAGGCCTTTTTGCCGGTGACGGCGCAGCAGCTGCAGGCCATCGGGGCCTTTCGCATCGGCACCCGGCGTGTCGAGGCGGGCGGCACCGTCATCGAGGAGCACCGCGCCAGCCCGCAGCTGTTCACGCTCTACGCAGGATGGGCCTTCCGCTACAAGACGCTGAGCGACGGCCGCCGGCAGATCCTGAGTTTCCTGCTGCCGGGCGACTTCATCGGCCTGCAGGACGAGTTTGCAGACGGCCACACGCACGGTGTCGAGGCCGTGACCGACGCCACGCTCTGCGCCTTCCCGCGCGACCGCCTGTGGGAGCTGTTCCATGCCGAGCCCCGGCTGGGCTACGACATCACCTGGCTCGCCGCACGCGAGGAAAAGATGGTCGACGACCACCTCGTCACTGCGGGCCGCCGCAACGCCGGCGAGCGCGTGGCCATGCTGCTCATGCACCTGTACCGCCGGGCCCAGCGCCTGGGCATGGTGCGCGACGAGTGGGTCGAGTTTCCGTTCAACCAGCAGCACATCGCCGATGCGCTGGGGCTGTCGCTGGTGCACACCAACAAGACGATGCGGCGGCTGCAGGGCCTGGGCCTGTACAAGCTCGACGGCGGATGGCTGCGCATCCTGGAGCCGCATGCGCTCGAAACGCTGGGCGACTACTTCGAGCGCCCGATGCGGCCCGTGCCGATGCTCTGAGGGCGGCGTCCGCCCGCTGCCTCAGCGCGCGGCCACCAGCTGCCGCAGGTCGCCCTGGTAGGCCTGCAACCGCCGCACCGCCTGCTCGCGCTGCGCGGCGCTGGTGGTGTTGTGCAGCGCCGCCAGGTTGCGGCAGCCTTCCTGCAGCAGCGCCTGCTGCTGGTCGCGCCACGGGCCGGGCGGCGGATCGGCGATGCGCAAGATATAGGCATGCAGCGCGGCGCGGGCCTCGGCCTGCGAGGTGCGTGAGCCGCCATTGCTGCCAAGAAAGCCCCGCAGCAGCACCAGCGCCTCCTGCTGGCGCAGGCGCCGTTCTTCATACGCCAGCCGCGGGCTGAACACCGACTGCGCGACCTGCTGGCGCAAGAGCGCGCGCTGCTCGGTCGTCAGGCGGCCGTAGAAGTCTTCCTGCCGCTCGAGAAACTGGTCGTAGCGCTTTTCCTGCACCTGCGCGGGGCTGCGGTCGAGCCAGTCCTTGCGGTACTCGGCGTTGTTCTTGGCGTACTTGCGTTCGAGCTGCTGCAGCTGCGCCTCGCTCAGGCTCAGCACGAGTTCGGCGCTGGCGGCCTCGGCACGCTCGGTGACGGCCAGCAGCCGCTCGCGCACCCGGTCGGCCAGCTGGCAGGCCTGGGCCGGCGTCACGTCGGCCGACGCCAGGCCCTGGGCCTCCTGCAGGAGGCCGATGAGGCGCGGCAGCTCGTTCTGGCGGTGCCAGGCCAGCAGCTGGGCCAGTTCGTCGCGCACCTTGGGGGTCTGGGCGTCGTCGAAGTCGAAGTAGCCGTCGAGCCACCAGTAGCTCAGCTCGGGCAGGTTGTTGTAAGCAAGCTTGACCGCGCTGCAACCCCCCAGGGCAGCAGCCAGCAGGAGCACACCGATAATCCGGGCCAGTCCAGCACAACGAATCCGGGAAGAAAAGCGCATGAATCAGACTCCGCAGCAGAGCAACCAGGGACCGGTCGACGTCGTCATCATGGCGGCCGGCAAGGGCACGCGCATGAAGAGCAAGTTGCCCAAAGTGTTGCATCGTTTGGCCGGCCGCGCCTTGCTGGCCCATGTGACCGACACCGCCGCGCGCATCGGCGCGCGCCATGTCGTGGTCGTGACGGGCCACGGCGCCGAGCAGGTCGAGACCGCGATCAAGGCCACCGCCGTGAACGCCGCCGCGCTCGGCTTCGCGCGCCAGGAGCCCCAATTGGGCACCGGCCACGCCGTGCAGCAGGCCACGCCGCAGCTGCCGGACGACGGCACCGTGGTCATCCTGTCGGGCGACGTGCCCCTGATCGCCGAAGACACGCTGCGCACCCTCATCGCCGCCAGCAGCGGCGAGCGGCTCGCGCTGCTGACCATCGAACTCGACGACCCCACCGGCTACGGCCGCATCATCCGCACGACGGCGGGCGGCGAAGTGACGGCCATCGTCGAGCACAAGGACGCCACCGAAGCACAGCGCACCGT
Source organism: Variovorax sp. EBFNA2 (assembly GCF_033802765.1). Lineage (NCBI taxonomy): Bacteria > Pseudomonadati > Pseudomonadota > Betaproteobacteria > Burkholderiales > Comamonadaceae > Variovorax > Variovorax sp. EBFNA2. The sequence goes on along the minus strand of NZ_CP138496.1, from coordinate 1,018,118 downwards.
GCGCGAGATCAACAGCGGCGTGATGGCCGCGCCCGCGCGGCTGCTCAAGGGCTGGCTCGCGCGGCTGGACAACAAGAACGCCCAGGGCGAGTACTACCTGACCGACATCGTGAAGTTCGCGGCCGACGACCGCGTGCCGGTGGTGGCGCATGTCACGACCGACGCGCTGCAGGTGGCGGGCATCAACAGCCCGGCCCAGCTTGCGGCGCTGGAACGCGCCTGGCAGCTGCGCCAGGCCAACGCGCTGATGGAACAGGGCGTGCGGCTGGCCGATCCGGCGCGCTTCGACCTGCGCGGCACGCTGAGCTGCGGCGGCGACGTCGACATCGACGTCAACTGCGTCTTCGAAGGCACGGTGTCGCTGGGCGAAGGCGTGCGCATCGGCGCGAACTGCGTCATTGCCAACGTGCGCATCGAGGCAGGCGCGGTGATCCACCCCTTCACCCACATCGACGGCGAGAAGGCCGGCGTGACGGTGGGCCCGGGCGCGCTGGTCGGGCCCTTTGCGCGGCTGCGGCCCGGCGCCCAGCTGGGCGCCGAGGTGCACATCGGCAACTTCGTCGAGGTCAAGAACTCCACGCTGGCGGCGGGCGCCAAGGCCAACCACCTGGCCTACCTGGGCGACGCCACGGTGGGCGAGCGCGTGAACTACGGCGCGGGCAGCATCACGGCCAACTACGACGGCGCCAACAAGCACCGCACCGTGATCGAGGCCGACGTGCACGTGGGCAGCAACTGCGTGCTCGTGGCACCCGTGACCATCGGTGCGGGCGGCACCATCGGCGGCGGCTCGACCGTGAACAAGTCGACCGAACCCGGCGCACTGACCGTGGCGCGGGGCAAGCAGGTCAGTTTTGCGAACTGGAAGCGGCCGCAGAAGTTGCCGAAGAACTGACGGCGGCTTCGGGCGTGGGTTCGGGGCAGGCGCCCTGCCCCGGACCTCACCAGCCCGTCAGCAGGCGCACGAAGCGCATCACCGGCCGTGTCGCTTCTACCGGCGCGGCCCGCACCGGCGCATGCACCCGCAGGTGCACCGGCGTGATCGCCGACACCTCGATCCACCCGCCCTGCGGCACGCAGTGCACGTCGCCTTCGCCGAGCAGGGTCTCGGTCATGAACACCCGCTCGCCCAGCCAGCCCGGCGGCGACACCACGCGGGCGCGGCCTTCGGCCAGCTGAAGCCAGGCGCCCGCATCGACGGCGGTGCGCAGGCTCTGGCCGGGTTCAAGGACGATGGAATCGGGCGCTTCGCAGAGGGTGGTGATCATGGCGGACCTCGGGTGGATGAGGCTTCATCGTAGGAATTTCGCCGCCCAGAAAACAGGCACACCCGATGGCTATTGCGACCGGAACAGCCGGGCCGCCGCGCCATCTGTTATGGTCATTTTCCCGAGCAACTGCATCTGTTTTCGGATGCCCGATGCGGGGAACATCGACCCATGGACTCGCTACCGCTCTACCGCCAGCTCGCGGCGCACTACGTGGACGCGATCCACGCCGGCTCGCTCAAGGCCGGCGACAAGCTCCCGTCGCTGCGCAGCCTGATGCGGCTGCACGACATCAGCCTCTCGACCGCGCTGCAGGTCTGCCGCGCCATGGAAAGCGAAGGCTGGGTCGAGGCGCGCGACCGCTCCGGCTACTTCGTGCGCCGCCCGCAGCGGCTGGCCATCGCGGCCATGGAAGAGCCCGTGTCCGGCCTGCCGCCCGACCCGGCGCAGTTCGTCAACATGCGCACGCGCATGGCCAACTTCATGGCGCGCGGGCGGCTCAACGACGTGAAGCTCAACTTCGCGATCTCGCGCGCCGCGCCCGAGCTCTACCCTGCCGAGGCGCTGCGCAACGCCATGACGCGCGCGCTGCGCCAGCGCCCCGAGCTGCTGACCACCGCCTCGTCGCAAAAAGGCCACGAGCAGTTCCGCCAGGTCGTGGCCCAGCGCAACCTGCGTGTGGGCATGACCGTGGCGCCCGACGACGTGCTGGTCACCAACGGCTGCATCGAGGCACTGAACCTCGCGCTGCGCGCCATCGCCAAGCCCGGCGACACCGTGGCGGTGGAATCGCCCACCTTCTACGGCCTGCTGCAGGTGCTCGAAAGCCTGGGCCTGCGGGGGCTGGAGATTCCCACCAGCCCGCAGACCGGCATTTCGCTGGAGGCGCTCGACCTGGCCATCCACACCTACGACGACATCAAGGCCGTGGTGGTGGTGCCGCACCTGCAGAACCCCATCGGCAGCGTGATGCCCGACGCCCACAAGCAGCGGCTGGTGCAGATGTGCGAGAACCACGGCATCGCGCTGGTCGAGGACGACACCTACAGCGACCTGGTGGAAACCGAGGTGCCGCTGCGCGCCATCAAGTCCTGGGACCGCACGGGCAACGTGGTGTATTGCGCCTCGCTGCACAAGGTGCTGGCGCCGGGCCTGCGGCTGGGCTGGATCACGGCCGGGCGCTGGCATGCGCAGGTCGAGATGCTCAAGTACGCGCAGACGCGCAACAACGAGGCGCTGGCGCAGATCGCCGCGGGCGAGATCATTGCCAGCGGCGGCTACGACCGCCACCTGCGCCGGCTGCGCGAACGCCTGCACACGCAGCGCGACCAGACGGCCGACGCCATCGCCCGCTACTTCCCGGCCGGCACGCGGCTCAACCTGCCGCGCGGCGGCTTCCAGCTGTGGGTGGAGCTGCCCGATCGGCTGTCGTCGGTGGCGGTGTTCGAGGCGGCGCTGCGCGAGCACATGCTGGTGGCGCCGGGCGCGCAGTTCTCGAACGCCTCGCGCTTCGACCATTACCTGCGCATCAACTGCGGCTGGCCCTTCAGCGAAGCGGTCGATGCAGGGCTGCGGCGGCTCGGACGGATCGTCGAGGAAGGCTGCGCGGCGCAGAAGAACCAGCCAGCCCCGCGGGGCCGGTCGCCGCGCGCCGCGACTCAGTCGAGCAGCGCCAGGGCCGCGTAGTCGCCCACCTTGTCGCCGAGCCCGGCGGGCACCAGCAACACGCCGCGCGTGAGCGGCAGCAGCTTGCCGTCGACCTGCGCCTGCAGCCGCGGCAGCACGAAATCGCGGTGGTGCAAGAACACACTGCCGCCCAAGCTGATGCGCTGCAGGTCGAGCGTGATGACCAGGTTGTAGAGCATGCGGCCGATCACGCGGCACAGCGCGTCGGCTTTCTCGAGTGCAGCGGCGTCACCGGCCGCGGCGGCCGTGAACAGGTCGGCCGCGGGCTGGCCGAAGCGGTGCGCGATCGAGTTGCCGCCGGCCAGTGCTTCCACGTCGCCCAGGTTGCCGCAGCCGCACAGCGCGCCGCTGTCGTCGTCGACCACGAAGCTGTGGCCCGCGTGGCCCGCGTTGCCGTTCTTGCCGCGCAGCGCCTTGCCGTCGACGCACAGGCCCACGCCCACGCCGGTGCTCCACGTGGCGTAGGCGCAGTTGTCGAGCCCCTTCAGCGCGCCCCAGTGGCGCTCGGCCTCGAGCGCCGCCACGGCGTCGTTCTCGACGCGCACGCGGCCGAAGCGGCGCGCCAGCGGCGCCTCGACGATGGCCGTCATCCAGTCGTTGGGCAGCCCGCGCGACGGGCCGGCGATGCCGCCGCAGATGTTGGGCGTGGCCAGCTCGACCATGCCGTCGTGCAGCTCGAAGGGCCCGGTCGACGACACGCCCACGCGGTCGATGCTCGCCGGGTCGACGCCCTGCTCGGCGCAAACCTCGTCGATGAGCCGCAGGATCTGCACGGCCACGGCATCGTTGCTGCCGGTCTTGGCGGTGGGCTCGCTGCGGCGGCCGATCAGCGGCGCGTCGCTCGAAGCGGAAAGGCTCACGGCCACCTTGGTGCCGCCGATGTCTACGCAGGCTCTCATTGCGGGGTTCTCTTCTTTCTCTGTCTTGCCCGCGCCGTGCTCAGAGCAGCCGCGCCACCAGCGCCGCGATCATGCTGAGCACCACCGTGCTCGCGATCGGCAACTGCCAGTCGCGGCCGAAGGCGCGAAACTCGAAATCGCCGGGCAGCCGTCCGAAGCCGAAGCGGCGCAGCCAGGCGGTCAGGCCGCTCATGAGCACCAGCGCGAGGACGACGACGATCAGCCAGCGGAACATGGAAAACAGTCTAGGCCGCGAGAACGGCCAGGGCTTGTCGGTGAAGTTCGGGTGTGGCTGCAGCGATCACGCGCTGATCGGCGTTCAGCCCCAGCGGCCGGCCTTCCCAATCGGTGACGACGCCGCCCGCCGCTTCGATCAAGCCCGCCGGGCCCAGGAAGTCGTAGGGCTGCAGGCCCGTCTCGACCACGAGGTCGATGGTGCCGCCCGCGAGCTGGGCGTAGCCGTAGCAGTCGCCGCCGAAACGGCGCATCGCGCACTGGCGGCTCAGGCGGTCGAAGGCGCTCCAGTCGGCCGGCGAGAAGATGTCGGGCGAGGTGGTCACGATGCGGGCCTTGGCGATCTCGGTGCAACCGCTCACGCGCACGGGCTGGCCGTCGCGCGTCGCGCCCTTGCCGGCTTCGCCCACCCAACGCTCCTTGAGCACCGGCATGTCGACCATGCCGAACACCACGCGACCGCCCTGCAGCACGCCGATGAGCGTGCCCCACAGCGGCGAGCCGGTGATGAAGCTGCGCGTGCCGTCGATCGGGTCGAGCACCCAGATGCGGTCGGCGTCGAGCCGCTCGGGGCCGTGCTCTTCGCCGAAGATGCCGTCGACCGGCACACGTGCGCCGAGGATCTCGCGCATGGCGGTTTCGGCGGCACGGTCGGCCAGCGTGACCGGGCTTTCGTCGGCCTTGGTGATGATGTCCAGCGGCGTGCGGAAGTAGCGCATCGACTGGGCGGCGGCGGCATCGGCCAGCGCACCGGCGATCGCGGAAAGGTCGGGGGCGGAAGAGCTCATGGGAAGGAGAACGCGTGCCAAAAGCTGCGATTAGACCCGAGCCCGCGCCCGTTTCGCCATCACCGGGGCATTCGTGCGCCCCGCTCCGCTCACACGCCGGTTATCGCTGCTGGCCCCAGCGCCGCACCGTGAGCCGCTCCAGCGTGCGAAAGCCCAGGCTTTCAACCAGCAGGCCGATCAGCACCACCATCGCCAGGCCTGCGAACACGCGATCGGTGTACAGCTCGTTGCGGTTCTGGAAGATGTACCAGCCCAGCCCGCCCTTGCCCGACGAGGCGCCGAACACCAGCTCGGCCGCGATCAGCGTGCGCCATGCAAAGGCCCAGCCGATCTTCAGCCCCGACAGGATCGACGGCAGCGCGGCCGGCACGAGGATCTGCAGCACGTAGCGCAGGCCCTTGAGCCCGTAGTTGCGCCCCGCCATGCGCAGCGTCTCGGGCACGCCCTGGAAGCCCGCATAGGTGTTGAGCGCCAGCGGCCACAGCACCGAGTGGATGAGCACGAACACCAGGCTGCCGCGCCCGAGCCCGAACCACAGCAGCGCCAGCGGCAGCAGCGCGATCGCGGGCAGCGGGTTGAACATCGAGGTCAGCGTGTCCAGCAGGTCGCGCCCGATGCGCGTGGACACCGCCAGCGTGGTGAGCCCGAAGGCCAGCAGCACGCCCGCGAGATAGCCCTGCAGCAGCACGGCCAGCGAGATGCGCACCTTCTCGACCAGCTCGCCGCTGGCCAGCCCTTCGACCAATGCGCGGGCGGTGGCGGTGAAGGTGGGCAGCAGCAGGTCGTTGTCCTGCCAGCGCGCCGCCAGCTCCCAGAGCACGGCGATGACGGCGAGGATCAGGCCCTTGCGCAGCCAGGTCTGCGAGGCGAGGCGCGTGGTCAATGGCAGCGCGCGTTCGACCGGCAGTTCGGTGAAAGGCTCGAGCGTGCGTTCGTATTCGGGGCGGATGGGAGGCGAAAGAGTGCTCATCGTGTATTGCTCCTTCCCCCTCTGGGGGAAGGTTGGGATGGGGGCAGGCAGAGCGCCCGATGGGTACGCCGCTTGCCCCCACCCCCGCCCTCCCCCGGAAGGGGAGGGAGAAAGACCGGGGTCATGGTGCGCTCACCGCTTCGGGCTCTTCCTCGAACAGCATGTCGTGAATGCGCCGCGCCGTCGCCTGAAAGTCCGCACCGCCCAGGCTCTCGAGCGAGTACCCGTGGCTGTTGAGTTCGGCGCGCATGCGCCCCGGATGCGGCGACAGCAGCGCCACGCGGTTGCCCACCACCAGCGCCTCTTCGATCGAGTGCGTGACGAACAGCAGCGTGAAGCGCACCTCGTCCCACAGTTCGAGCAGCTCCTGCTGCATGCGACGGCGCGTGAGCGCGTCGAGCGCGGCAAAGGGCTCGTCCATCAACAGCACGCGCGGCTGCATCGCCAGCGCCCGCGCAATCGCCACGCGCTGCTTCATGCCACCCGAAAGCTGGTGCGGATGCACGTCGGCGAACTTCGAAAGACCCACTTTTTCCAGGTAGTGCAGCGCGCGCTCGGCCGCTTCCTTGCGGCCCAGCGTGCGCGAGGCGAGCAGCGGGAACATCACGTTCTGCTTCACCGTCTTCCACGGCGGCAGCTGGTCGAACTCCTGGAACACGACGATGCGGTCGGGGCCCGGTTGCGACACGCGCCGGCCGTCGAGGCGGATCTCGCCCTCGACCGGCGGGATGAACCCGGCCACGGCCTTGAGCAGCGTCGACTTGCCGCAGCCCGAAGGCCCGAGCAGCACGAAGCGATCGGCGGCGTGCACGTCGAAGCTCACGCGGTGCGTGGCGCGCACCACGCGCTCGGGCGTGCGGTACTCGAGGCTGACGTTGTCGACCTGGAGCAGCGGGGCGAGGTCTTGGCTGAGGTCTTCCTCCCTCCCCTCCCGGGGGAGGGCCGGGGTGGGGGCAGACGGCGCCAGCTTCGCCACCGCTCTGCCCGCCCCCATCCCCGCCTTCCCCCAGAGGGGGAAGGAGTCAAACCCCGAGCGCACCTTCGCCGTGCTCACTCAATTCCCCGAAGCCGTATGCGCGTCGTCGAAGAAATAGTCCTTCACCGACGCCGGCTTGTTCTTGATCGCTCCCACGCGGTGCATGAACTCCGCGAACACATAGGTGTTCTGCGGCGCGGTCTTGAACTGCACCTCGGGGTTCTTGATGATCTTCAGCAGCAGCGCGCGGTCGAGCTTCGCGTTGCTCACCTTGAGGTAGATGTCCGCCGCCTTCTCGGGGTGGGCCGTGACGAACCTCGCCGCCTCGTCGAGCGCATCGACGAAGGCCTTGTAGGTCTTCGGGTTCTCGTTGCGGAATTTCTCGGTGGCGTACAGCACCGTGGCCGACGACGGCCCGCCCAGCACCTGGTACGAGTTCAACACGATGCGCGCGTTCGGATTGCCCGCGAGCTCCTGCTCCTGGAACGGCGGATTGCCGAAGTGCCCCGTGATCTCCGTGCCGCCCCTGATGATGGCCGCCGCCGCATCGGGGTGCGGCAGCGCCACGCTGATCTTGTCGAGCCGGTTGAACTCCTTGTCGCCCCACAGCTTGGCCGAGGCAATCTGCAGCACACGCGACTGCACCGACACCCCCACCGCAGGCAGCGCGATGCGGTCCTTGTCCGTGAAGTCGGCAATCGTCTTCACGTTCGGGTTGTTGCTCACCAGGTAGTACGGAAAGTTGCCCAGCGAGGCCACGCCCTTCACGTTCTGCTTGCCCTTGGTGCGGTCCCACAGCGTGAGCAGCGGCCCCACCCCCGCGCCCGCGATCTCGATGTTCCCCGACAGCAGCGCGTCGTTCACCGCCGACCCGCCCGAGAGCTTGACCCACTCCACCTTCGCATCGACCCCCGCGGCCTTCGCGTGCTTCTCGATCAGCTTCTGTTCCTGCGCCACGTTGAGCAGCAGGTAGACGATGCCGAACTGCTCGGCGATGCGGATCTGCCCTTCGGCCTGCGCGGCCAGGCTGCCGGCGAGAAGGCCGAGGCCGGTGACGAGCGCGGCGGCGCGGCGTGTGAAGCGGTTCATTGAAAAGTCCGAGAGAAAGAAGGAAGAAAAAGAAAAAAATCAGAACGGCGTATCGCCCACGACCGTGGTGCGGTTGAGCCGGCGCCGCAGGTGATCGGGCGTGCCCGCCGCAAGGTGCATCAGCGAGCGGTTGTCCCAGAACACCAGATCGTGCGGCGCCCATGCATGGCGGTACACGAACTCGGGCTTCACGCTGTGCGCGAACAGCTCGGCCAGCAGCGCATCGCTCTCGTCCTGCGGCAGCCCGACGATGCGCGTCGTGAAGTGCTCGCTGACGAACAGCGCCTTGCGCCCCGTCTCCGGGTGCGTGCGCACCACCGGCTGCACCGCCGGCGCGACCTGGTCGATCTGCGCTTGCGAGAGCTTGGGCCGCCACGGGTTCTTCGCACGCAGCTCTTCGTACTTCGCGAGGTAGCTGTGCTCCGCCTTCAGCGGCAGGATGCGTTGCTGCAGCGCCGGACTCAGCGCGTCCCACGCCAGGTGCTGGTCGGCGAACAACGTATCGCCACCTTCGCTCGGCAGCTCTTGCGCATGCAGCAGCGAGCCCAGGCTGGGCTTGGGTTTGTACGAAATGTCGGAGTGCCAGTACACGCCCGCATCGCCGAGACCGATCGGTTCGCCGTTCTCCTTGATGTTCGAAACGATCAGGATCTCGGGGTGGTTCTTCAGCTGGAACTGGTGCAACACGTGGATCTCGAGCGGCCCGAAGCGGCGGCTGAAATCGATGTGCTGTGCGGGCGTGATGCGCTGGTCGCGAAAGACCAGCACATGGTGGTCGAGGTGCGCGCGGTGGATGCGTTGGAAGTCGGCGGCGTTGATCGGCTCAGCAATGTCGAGCCCGACGATCTCCGCACCGACCGGCGCATCGAAAGGCCGCACCTCGAAGTGCTGCGCAGGGGCATCTGCAGTGGGGGTTGCGCGAGAAAGAACGGCAGTCATGCCGCCAATGTAGGAGCGCAAGCAGCGTTCCCCAACGAAGTCTTTGTTGCTTGCTTATGACCAAGTTTTCTCGTTGAAAGCACAAGGCACCAACGGCGCGCAGCGCCGTCGGTGCCTTGGTGGCCGAGCGCAGCAATGGCCCGTCCGGCATCGAAGCCCCTCTGTATGCGCCGAGGAGCGCAGCGTTTCGCGGATCAGGGCTCGCCCTTGTTTGAGCGAAGCGAGTTTGGGCGAGACCCCGCGAAACGCGAGCACCGCAGGTTGCCCGCAGCGAAGCGCAGGGACGCAGACAGTGGGGTCGCCTTTTCTTTGCTTACTTTCTTTTGGCGAAGCAAAAGAAAGCAAGTCGCCCGCCGGGGCGAGTCCCGGCCTCGGGAAGCAAAAGCTCGGCAAGAACCAAAGCCCTCAGAGCGTATGACTCCGATCCCCTTCAGAAAACCCAACGGCGTCCCAAGGCTCCCCCACAGCAAACCCCACCACCTTGAACAACTCCCCCATCTCATGCTCATGAATCAACCGAGCCGCCATCCCCCGCTGCGCCACAGTCCCGCGTTCCATCAACCCCAACATCCCGCAGTTCAAAAGAAACCGAGCCTGGCTCGTATAGCCAAGCACAGAAAGCCCCGCCTCCTGCCCCGCCACAGCAATCCCCGTGAAGTCGACGTGCGCCGTGATGTCCTTGTACCCCACCTCCGACAGCGGATCGCCATCCGCCTGGTGCCCCCGATGGCACATCACCGTCCCCATGTGCCGCTGCGGGTGGTAGTACTCGCCCTCGGGAAACCCATAGTCGATGAGAAACGCCGCGCCCTTCTCCAGCCGATCCGCCAGCGTCGCAATAAAAGCCTGCGCCTGCGGATGCACCTCGGTCAGGTAGTCGTGAACTCCTGACACCTCGACTGGTGGCCGCAATTCGGTAGGCCGGTCCGCCCAGGTCCACCCATCCCCCGCCGGATTGCGCACCACCCCCCGCTCGAACCACGCCCCCTTCACCCGCGCCAGCAGCTGCACCGGCATCGCATCGAGCACTTCATTCCCGACCACCACGCCCTGCATCACCTCAGGCAGCTCCCCCAGCCATTCAACCCGCCCCGCATGCCCCGCCAGCGCCTGCTGCTGCCGCTCCCGCAAGGTCCCCGACAGATCGACGATGCGATAGCGCACATCGCTGCGCCCCATCTCGCCCAGCGCATGCAACAGCTGCACCGCCAGCGCCCCCGAGCCCGCGCCGAATTCCCACACCGTGTCGGTGCCGGTTTTCTCCAGCGCTTCGAGCACCTGCACCGCCAGCGTGTGGCCGAACATCGGCGTCAGCTCGGGCGCGGTCACGAAGTCGCTGCCAGATGAGGGCATGTGGCCGAACTTGGCCGAGGTGTTGGCGTAGTAGCCGAGCCCCGGCGCATACAGGGCCAGGGCCATGAAGCGGTCGAAGCCGATCCATCCGCCCGCACGTTCGACAGAACGGGTAATCAGATGGTCGAGGGCGATGGGTAAACTGTTTGTCGTTGGCGTCGTCACGGCGCCATTGTCCTCTTCCTCCTCGTTTTCTTCCCTCGCATGAGTGCCACTCCACCCTCCTCCCCCGATCGCCGCCGCACCGTCCTTGTCACGGGCGCGGGCCGCCGGCTGGGCCGCGAGATCGCGCTGGCGCTCGCGGCGGGCGGCTGGCAGGTGGCGGTGCACTACCGCAGCTCGCGCGCCGAAGCCGAGCAGACCGTGGCCGACTGCGCCGCGCGCTCGGGCGACTCGGCGCTGTTCGAGGCCGACCTGGCCGACGAGCAGGCCACGCGCGCGCTGCTGCCACGCGTGGCAGCGCGCTTTCGCACCGTGGATGCGGTGGTGCACAGCGCCGCCCTCTTCGAACACGACGACGCCGCCAGCTTCAGCTACGCGCTCATGGAACGCCACGCGCGCAGCAACACGGGCGCGGCCATCCTGCTGGCGCAGGCGCTGCACGACCACCTGGCCCGGCGCGACGCGCAAGGCGCCGTGGTCCACCTGCTCGACCAGAAGCTCTGGAACCCGAACCCCGACTTTCTGAGCTACACGCTCTCCAAGGCCGCGCTCGAAGCCGCCACCCCGATGCTGGCGCTGGCACTGGCGCCGCGCGTGCGCGTGGTGGGCGTGGCGCCCGGCCTCACGCTGGCGAGCCACATGCTCGACGACGACAGGTTCGCGCAGCTGCACAAGCTGTCGCCGCTGGGTCGCTCGTCCACATCGGAAGACGTGGCCGCCACCGTGAAGTTCGCGCTGGAGAACAGCTCGGTCACCGGCACCACGCTGCTCGTCGACGGCGGCCAGCACCTCATGAAATTCGAGCGCGACTTCTCGCTCATGTGACGAGCACCACCACCATGTCCACCAACACACCGCACGGCCACCAGACACTCACCCTCCAGGGCCTGCGCTTCGACGCCAACCTGGGCATCCTGGAGCAGGAAAAAACCGCGCCGCAACCGATCCTGGTGGATGCCGAACTCAACCTCGGGCCGCAGCCGCTGCTGCCGCAGGACGACGACATCTTCCACGTGCTCGACTACCGCAAGGTGCGCCGCATCATCATCGACGAGTGCACCGCCGAGCACGTCAACCTGCTCGAAAGCCTGATCGGCAAGCTCGCGCAACGCCTGCTGCAACTGCCCGGCGTGCGGGGCGTGCGCGTGAAGATCGCCAAGCTCGAAATCTTCGACGACTGCGAAGTCGCCATCCGCATCGAAGCCGGGGAATGGTGATCCAAGGCAAAATCGGGGGTCTTTCCCCCGATTTGCCCGAAGTAGCCACCCAATGAACGCCGTCTGGATCGACGAAACGCCCGAAGCCGGCGCGCCCCCCAATTCGCTCAAGATCGAGCGCGAGACGCACAAGCTTGAGAAGCGCCTGTGCCGCCAGGTCGGCCAGGCCATCGTCGACTACAACATGATCGAAGAGGGCGACAAGGTCATGGTGTGCGTCTCGGGCGGCAAGGACAGCTACGCGCTGCTCGACATCCTGCTCAAGATGAAGGCGCGCGCGCCCATCCACTTCGACATCGTCGCGGTCAACCTCGACCAGAAGCAGCCCGGCTTTCCCGAAGAGGTGCTGCCCAAGTACCTGAGCGACCTGGGCGTGGCCTTCCACATCGAGAACCAGGACACCTACAGCATCGTCAAGCGCGTGATCCCCGAGGGCAAGACCACCTGCGGCCTGTGCAGCCGGCTGCGCCGCGGCATCCTGTACCGCGTGGCCGACGAGCTGGGCGCCACCAAGGTCGCGCTGGGCCACCACCGCGACGACATGCTGCAGACCTTCTTCCTCAACATGTTCTTCGGCGGCAAGTTGAAGAGCATGCCGCCCAAGCTGGTGAGCGACGACGGCAAGCACATCGTGATCCGCCCGCTGGCCTACGTGGCCGAAAAAGACACGGTGCGCTGGGCGCAGCACCGCGAATTTCCGATCATTCCCTGCACGCTGTGCGGCAGCCAGGAAAACCTGCAGCGCAAGCAGGTCGGCGAAATGCTGCGCGAGTGGGACAAGAAGTACCCCGGCCGCGTGGAAAACATGTTCACCGCGCTGCAGAACGTCGTGCCTTCGCACCTGCTCGACGGAACGCTGCACGACTTCCAGGGTCTGAAGGCGACGGGCGTGGCCGACGAGAACGGCGACAAGGCCTTCGACACGCCCGCTTTCGACCTGCTCTCCCAGGCACCCTCGGCCCTGCGCATCGTCCAGGGCTGACTCGGGCAACCCAGGGGACTTTGAGGGCCACAGGCCCGGAGACCCTTATGTATCGTGCGTTTTCAGCTCTATTTTTGGTAGCAACCCTGAGCGGCTGCGCCACCTCCTGGGTGGTCGACAGCAACGTCAAGAGCTTTGCCACGCCGGGCACGACCGTGCCGCCCGGTGCCACCTACCGCTTCGAGCGCCTGCCTTCGCAGCAGGCCGACACGGCGCGCCAGGACGGGCTCGAGGCCATGGCCGCGGCCGCGCTCGACAAGGTCGGCCTGCGCCGCGACGACTCCCGGCCGCAGTACACGGCGCAGATCGGCGCACGCGTCACGGCGGCGCTGTCGCCTTGGGCCGATCCGTGGCTGTACGGGCCCGGCCCCTGGGGCTACGGCTATGGCGGCTACAGCGGCTACTACGGCCACCGCTGGCATGGCGGCGGCTGGTACGGCGGCCCGATGTTCACGCCGCCGGCCAATCCCTGGTACCAGCGCGAGGTGAGCGTCGTGCTGCGCGAGGCAGGCGGCAGCCACCGCGTGGTGTACGAGACCCGCGCGCGCAACGACGGCCCCTACAGCTCGAGTGCGGCGATCCTGCCGGTGATGTTCGAGGCCGCGCTGCAGGGCTTTCCGAACCCGCCGCCGGGCGAGCGCCGCGTGAACATCGAGCTCACGCCGGCCGCCAAGAAATGACGCACTTCTAGAATTCGGACGGATGGAAGCCCACCTCACCCGCCTGATCGCCGTGCGCCACGGCGAAACCGCCTGGAACGTCGACACCCGCATCCAGGGCCACCTCGACATCGGCCTCAACGCCACCGGCCTGTGGCAGGCGCAGCGCGCCGGACGGGCGCTGGCCGACGAGCCGATTGCAGCGGTGTACGCGAGCGACCTTTCGCGCGCCTGGCAGACCGCCCAGGCCATCGCCGCGCCCCACGGCCTCGACGTGCAGCCCGACCTGGGCCTGCGCGAGCGCGCTTTCGGCCGCTTCGAGGGCATGAGCTTCGCCGAGATCGAGGCCACGCTGCCCGAAGACGCCCGCCGCTGGCGCGAGCGCGATCCCGAGTTCGAGCCCGAAGGCGGCGGTGAAAGCCTGCTGACCTTTCGCGACCGCGTGACAGGCACCGCCTCGGCCATCGCCGCGCGCCACCCGGGCCAGCTCGTGGTGCTGGTGGCCCACGGCGGCGTGATGGACGTGCTCTACCGCGCCGCCACGCGCCAGGAGTTGCAGGCACCGCGCACCTGGCAGCTCGGCAACGCAGCCATCAACCGCATGCTGTGGACGCCCGAGGGCTTCAGCCTCGTGGGCTGGAGCGACATCACGCACCTGGCCGCGGACACGCCGCTCGACGAGTCCACGACCTAGCGTGACGGACCGCCTGCCGTTCCGCCCCGGCAAGACGCTTCCATGAAAAAAACCAATCCCACCCCCTCGGCATACGCCAGCTGGGATGCCGCCCAGACGCTGTCTGCGCCATGGATCGAAGCCACGCAGCTGGGAAGCTTCGTCACCCTGGAGGCCGGCGACACCATTGCGCGCGAGGGCGAACGGCACGACTACTTCTATCTGTTGCGATCGGGGTTCGTGCATTCGACGATCCACCGAAGCAACGGCTCGGAGTTCCTGCTCGAGATCTTCGGACCCGGCGCGATCTTCGGCGAAGGCCCCGCCTTTGCCGACAGCCCTCGGCCGACGACGACGCGCGTCGTAGCGCCGGCCGTCCTCAGCCGCTATCGCCCGGCGGATGTCGCGCAGCAGTTCTCGGCGCTTCCCGAACTCGCGACCTCCCTGATCCGGCTGCTCGGGTTCAAGAACCACATGATCGTCGCCAAGCTGGCCGGCGTGGCCTCGGCGGCGCCCAAGGAGCGGATCATCGATCTGCTGCTGCGCGTGGCACGCCTGCCGTCGGCGCAGGCATCGAAACCGCTCACGGTCGACCTGACGCACGAGCAGATCGGCGCCATGACGGCCTTGAGCCGCGTCACCGTCACCCGCACGTTGAATCTGCTGGCGGGACACGGCCTCATCGAAACGCGGGCCCGGCAGGTCAGCATTCCGGACGCGCCGGCCCTGCGTCGTTTCCGCGATACATCATCGTAAGAAAAACCTGCTTCCTGTATCGCTGGATACCGTCAAGACTTTCACCCCTGGCGATCATTCATCCAGTCACACACATGGACGGGAAGAGGGCAGGAGGAGAGAACGGAGGGACCGTTGAAGAGAAGGCCAGAGCGCCTTCACATGGCGATCGCCCGGGTGTGACGTTTCGCAGGACTGCAGAAGTTCTTTCAGGCCGGATGGCGCACGCGCGTGGCCATCCGGCATCTTTTGAATCGCCGTCAGGCGTGCGAGGCGGCGCGGCCGCCGGCCGCTGCCTCGGCCTTCGCCTCGCCCGGCAGGTCCACCATCGGCCCGCTGCCGCTGTAGCGATCAAGCGCCAGGTAGATCGCGGGCGTGATGTACAGCGTGATCACCTGCGAAAAAATCAGCCCGCCCACCACCGCCACGCCCAGCGGCTGGCGCAGCTCGGCGCCGGCGCCCAGGCCCAGCGCGAGCGGCAGCGCGCCCATCAACGCGGCCAGCGTGGTCATGAGAATCGGGCGGAAGCGCAGCCGGCAGGCCTCGCGGATCGCATCGACCGGCTTCATGCCCTCGGTGCGCTGCGCGTCGAGGGCGAAGTCGATCATCATGATCGCGTTCTTCTTCACGATGCCGATCAGGAGCAGGATGCCGATGGTCGCGATCAGCGTGAGGTCGAAGCCGAAGAGCTTCAGCGAAAGCAACGCGCCCACCGCCGCCGAGGGCAGGCCCGCCAAAATCGTCAGCGGGTGGATATAGCTCTCGTACAGCACGCCCAGCAGCACATAGATGACCAGCACCGCGAGCACCAGCAGCACGGCCTGGCTGCCCTGCGAACTCTGGAACACCGCCGCGTCGCCGCCGTAGGTCGTGATGATCGACTGCGGCATCTTCAGCTCGTCCTTGAAGCGGTCGATCTTCGCGGTCGCGTTGCCCAGCGGCACATCGGGGCCGAGGTTGAACGACACCGTCACCGCCTGCAGCTGGCCCTGGTGGTTGACCGAGGTCGGGCCGACGGTGCGCTTGACGGTCGAGAAGGCCGACAGCGGCACCAGCTTGCCGGTGGTGCTGCGCACCGACAGCCGCGCCACGTCTTCCTCGAACTGGCGGTCGCTGTCGGCCGCCGACAGGATGACCTGGTAGGTGTTGTTGGCGCCGTAGATGCTGCCGATCTGGCGGTCGCCGTACGCGTTGTACAGCGCGGTGCGCAGGTCGCCCACGGCCACGCCGAGCACGCCGGCCTTGTCGCGGTCGATCTCGAGCGTGGCCTGCAGGCCGCGGTTCTGCGAGTCGCTCGTCACGTCGCGGAAGTCGGGGTCGGCGCGCATGCGCTCCATGAGTTTGGTCGACCATGGCACCATTTCGCCGGCGTTGACGCTTTGCAGCGTGTACTGGAAGCGCGCCTTGCTCTGGCGCCCGCCCAGGCGCAGGTTCTGCACCGGCTGCATGTAGACGGCCACGCCCGGAATTTCGCGGAAACGCTGGCGCAGCGACTCGAGCACCTTCGGCATCTTCGGACGTTCGCTGCGCGGCTTGAGCACCGCGAACAATCGGCCCGAGTTCTGCGTGGCGGTCGGGCCGCCCACGCCGACAAAGGAGCTCACGTAGGCCACGCTCGGGTCGGCCTGCAGCGTCGCGGCCACGCGCGCCTGCAGCGCCTTCATGGCGGTGAACGAAATGTCTTCGGCCGCTTCGGTGGTGATCTGGATCTGGCCGATGTCTTCCTCGGGGAAGAAGCCCTTGGGAATGCTGATGAACAGCCACGCCGTGACGACGAAGGTCAGCCCCGCCATGACGAGCATGAGTGCGCGGTGCCCGAGCGTCCAGTCGAGCGTGCGCATGTAGGTGCCGTGCACCGCGCGGTAGCCGCGCTCGAAGGCGCGGCCGATGGCCGTGCCGGGTTCGGGATGTTCCTCTTCGTGGTCCAGCGCGCCTTCCCTGCGCGGCACCTGCTTGAGCAGCCGGCTCGCGAGCATCGGCACGAGCGTGAGCGACACCACGGCCGACACCAGCACGGCCAGCGCCACCACCACGGCGAACTCGTGGAACAGCAGGCCGATCACGCCCGGCATGAAGAAGATCGGAATGAACACGGCCACCAGCGAGATCGAGATCGACACGATGGTGAAGCCCACCTCGCGCGCACCGCGCAGCGCGGCGGCCATCGGCTCCATGCCCTTCTCGACGTAGCGCATGATGTTTTCGAGCACCACGATGGCGTCGTCCACCACCAGGCCCACGGCCAGCGTGATGCCCAGCAGCGAGACGTTGTCCAGGCTGTAGCCGAAGGCGTACAGCAGCGCCACCGCGCCGATGAGCGAGATCGGGATGGTGGCGGCCGGAATCAGCGTGGCCACCAGCCGGTGCAGGAACAAAAAGATCACCAGCACCACCAGCGCGATGGTGCCCAGCAGCGTGAGCTGCACGTCGTGCACCGCCTCGCGGATCGAGAGCGAGCGGTCGTTGACCATGTGGATCTCGACCGACTGCGGCAGCTCGGCCTTGAAGCGCGGAATGAGCGCACGCACCGCGTCCACCACCTGCACGGTGTTGGCGTTGGGCTGGCGCTGCACGGCCAGCGAAATCGAGTCTTGCCCGTTGAAGCTGCTGGCGGTCTTGACCGACTCGAAGCTGTCTTCGAGCGTGGCCACTTCGTCGAGCCGCACCGGCGCGCCGTTGCGCTGCGCGATGATGAGCTTGGCGAAGTCGGCCGCCTTCATGAGCTGGCGGTTGGCCTGGATGGTGAGCGTCTGGCGCGGACCGTCGAGCGTGCCGACCGGCGTGTTGGCGTTGGCCGAGTTCACGGCCTTGGCCAGTTCGTCGAGCGTGATGTTGCGCGCGTTGAGCAGGTCGGCATTGGCCTTGATGCGCACCGCGAAGGCCTTGCGCCCGTACACGCCCACCTGCGCCACGCCGTCGATCGTCGAGAGCGTGGGCGAAATGAGGTTCTCGGCGTAGTCGTTGAGCTCCGACGGGTTCATCGACGGCGAGATCAGCGCAATGAACAGCACCGGCGCGTCGGCCGGATTCACCTTGCGGTACGAGGGCAGCTGCGTGAGTTCTTGCGGCAGCTGGCGCTGGGCGCGCAGCAGCGCGGCCTGCACGTCGACGGCGGCGGCGTCGATGTCGCGGCTGCTGACGAATTCAAGGGTGAGCGAGGTCACGCCCTGCGTGTTCACCGAGCTGATGGTCTGCAGGCCGGGAATGGTCGAGAACTGCTTTTCGAGCGGGAGCGCCACCGAACTCGCCATGGTCTCGGGGCTGGCGCCCGGCAACTGCGCGTTGACGTTGATGACCGGCGTGTTGTAGCTCGGCAGCGCCGCGACGGGGATGCTGAAGTACGCAAAGATGCCGATGACCACGACGGCCGCCGACAGCAGCACCGTCATCGCCGGACGGCGGATGCAGAGCTCTGAAATGTTCATGCGCGTTCTCGCGCCGGCTTGATGTCCGACGAGGCTGCGCTGCCGGGCGTGACGCCCGTGGTGCCGTTGGCGGGCGCCCCGCCCGGTCCGGCCGGCGCCTTGACGTCGATGCGCACCTTGCCGCCCGGGCGCACGTTCTGGCTGCCTTCGATCACGACCTGCTCGCCGGGCGTGACGCCGCTCACCGCGACCTGGGTGCCGAAGGTGTGCAGCACCTTGACCTGGCGGCGCGCCGCGTTGCGCTCGGCATCGACCACGTACAGCGAGGTGCCGTCGGACAGCATCATGAGCGCCGCGGCCGGCACCACGGTGACGCCGTCGAGCATGCGCACGGTGATGCGCGTGTTGACGAACTGGCCGGGCCACAGGCTCTGGTCGGCGTTGGCGAACACGGCCTTGGCGCGCACGGTGCCGATCTGCGGATCGACCGTGTTGTCGACGAAGTCGAGCGTGCCGAACAGCGGCTCGCGCCGGCCCGTGACCAGCGCCTCGACCTTGGCGCGCGTGCGCGCGGCGGCCAGCAGGTCCTGCAGGTTGCCCTCGGGCACCGGGAAGCTCACGGCGATGGGGTCGAGCTGCGTGATGGTGACCAGCGACAGCGTGGGCTGCACCAGCGTGCCCGGGTAGATGTTGACGGCGCCGATGCGCCCGGCGATGGGCGCGCGCAGCGTGGCGTAGCCCAGCGCGACCTGCGCCGACTGCACGGCCGCGCGGTCGGCCGCCACGCCGGCGCGCTGCGCCTCGAGCTGCGACAGCGTGGCGTCGCTGGCGCTCTTGGAAATGAAGTTCTGCGCCAGCAGCTCCTGGCTGCGCTTGTACTGCCGCTCCAGGTCGGCCAGCGTGGCTTCGTCTTTCTTCTGCTGGGCCCGGGCGCGCGCCAGGTTGGCCTGGTCGTTGCGGTCGTCGAGCGTGAAGAGCAGTTGCCCTGCTTTCACGAACTGGCCTTCCTTGACGTGCACCGCGCTCACGGTGTTGGTGACCTGCGGACGCAGGTCGACACTGTTGAGCGAAACCACGCTGCCGTTGACCTGCACGGTGACCGGCACGTCCTTTTTTTCGGCCGTGGCCAGCGCGACCAGCGCGGCGGGAGGCCCGGCGTTCGCGGACCTGGCGTCTTTCGTGTCTTTGGTGGCGGGCCGATCGCCCGACATGCGCCACCAGCCGCCCGCGACGGCTACGATCAACACGCCCGCGAGGGCGAAGGCGGCAGTTTTCTTCATGGGTTCTTGTGCACTTTGGGCTGACAGCAACTATTGCAGCAGTGGCCGACGCGCAGTGTTCATGGGCGCCGTAAAGAAATGTAAAGCAGGTCGACAGAAAGCCCCTCACCACCCGCTGCGTCCCGGCATGAGGGAAAACACCCCCTCGCTAAAATCGCCGGTTCCACAGCCTCTGGATATACCCCATGAACCGCTGCAAGACACCCACGAAAACGCTCACTTCCCTCGCTCTTTGCGCAGCCCTTGCCGGCGCCGCAGGTCTTTTCTCCCTCCACGCCAGCGCCCAGGACGAGGTGCCCCGTCCGCAGACGCAGAACGAGTCGCTCAACGGCGGGCGCAACTTTCCCATCGGCACGCTGCGCGGCAAGTTCATGGTGACCAGCGCCCCGGACGTCGAACTCGACGGCCGGGCCGATCGCCTGGGCGCCGGTGCGCGCATCCGCAGCCCGCAGAACATGCTGGTGATGCCCGGCGCCATCGTCGGCCAGAAGTACCTCGTGAACTACACGCGCGACGCCGCCGGGCTGCTGCGCGAAGTCTGGATCCTGACGCCCGACGAGGCCATGGCCAGCCGCGAATCGCTGAACAAGCCGTTCCTGAACATCTGGCCGTTCGTCTCGAACGACACGGTGAACACGCAGTAACGCGGCCACCCCTCAAGCAAGCAAAAATCCGCGGGCGCCACGCGCGCCTCGCAGCCCTTCACCTTTTCGAAGGGCACAGAGAACTCCCCCATGAAAAAAGTATTCATCAAGACCTTCGGCTGCCAGATGAACGAGTACGACTCGGACAAGATGGCGGACGTGCTCCACGCCGCGCAGGGCTACGAGCCCACGCAGAACGTGGACGAGGCCGACCTCATCCTGTTCAACACCTGCTCGGTGCGCGAGAAGGCGCAGGAGAAGGTGTTCTCCGACCTCGGCCGCGTGAAGCACCTGAAGGCCAAGGGCGTGAAGATCGGCGTGGGCGGCTGCGTGGCGAGCCAGGAAGGCCAGGCCATCATTGCGCGCGCGCCGTACGTCGACATCGTGTTCGGCCCGCAGACGTTGCACCGCCTGCCCGAGATGCTGAACGACCGCGACAGGCTCGACCGCCCGCAGGTCGACATCAGCTTCCCCGAGATCGAGAAGTTCGACCACCTGCCGCCCGCGCGCGTCGACGGCGCCACCGCCTTCGTGTCGATCATGGAAGGCTGCTCCAAGTACTGCAGCTACTGCGTGGTGCCCTACACCCGCGGCGAGGAAGTGAACCGCCCGCTCGACGACGTGCTGGTCGAGATCGCCGGCCTGGCCGACCAGGGTGTGCGCGAGATCACGCTGCTGGGCCAGAACGTGAACGCCTATCGCGGCAAGATGGGCGACACCGCTGAAATTGCCGACTTCGCGCTGCTCATCGAGTACGTGGCCGAGATCCCCGGCATCGAGCGCATCCGCTACACCACCAGCCACCCGAACGAGTTCACGCCCCGGCTCATCGAGGCCTACGCCAAGGTGCCGCAGCTCGTCTCGCATCTGCACCTGCCGGTGCAGCACGGCAGCGACCGCATCCTCATGGCCATGAAGCGCGGCTACACAGCCATGGAATACAAGAGCACGGTGCGCAAGCTGCGTGCCATCCGCCCCGACCTCGCATTGAGCAGCGACTTCATCGTCGGCTTCCCCGGCGAGACCGATGCCGACTTCGACAAGATGATGAAGCTCATCGACGACTGCCAGTTCGACAACAGCTTCAGCTTCATCTTCAGCCCGCGCCCCGGCACGCCCGCAGCCGCGCTGGCCGACGACACGCCGCACGAGGTGAAGCTCGCGCGCCTGCAGACGCTGCAGCGCGTCATCGATGGCAACGTGCGCCGCTTCGGCGATGCGCTCGTGGGCAGCACGCAGCGCGTGCTGGTCGAGGGCGCCTCGCGCAAGGACGCGAACGAACTCATGGGCCGCACCGCCTGCAACCGCGTCGTCAACTTCGAAGGCGACGCCCGCCTCGTGGGCCAGATGGCCGACCTGCGCATCACCCGCTCGCTGGCGTACACGCTGCGCGGCGAAGTGGTCACGCGCGAATCGGCCCTGGCTGCCGCCGCCACGGCGCTCGCCCACTGATGGCGAAACGTCCGTCCGTCCGGGGCTCGTTCCAGCAGCTCCTGCTGTTTGCCTTTTTGCTCATCACCGCGCTGCTGGTGGGCGTGGCGCTGCGCTCGGTGCTGCAGTACGACGCGCTCGTCACGCAAAGCCGCGACGCCGCCGCGCGCGCGCTGCGCCTGTCGGGCGCTTCACAGTCGCTGGCCGAACGCAGCGCGGCCATGGAGCGCGCGGGTCGCCAGTCGCTGGTGCTCAACGACGCCGTGCTGCGCCGCCGCTTCGATGAAGCGGCGCGCGAAGCCCACCAGGTGCTGGAGCGCCTGGAGCGCAACGGCCTGCCGGCCGCCGGCATCGACATGTGGCGCGGCCAGCTCGGCGTGATCGAAGGGCTGCTCAGCGGCAGCCCCGACAGCGCCCTGGCGCGCGAAAGCACGATGGCGATGCAGTTTCGCGAGCTCGACGCGCTGAACACCAACCTCGCGCAGCAGGCCCAGTTCCTCATCGAAACGCAGAACGACGCGCTGGCCAAGCGCATCGAGAACGCGCGCCGCCGGCTGATGCGCGAGGTGGTGGCCGCCAGCGTGCTGGCCGTGTCGCTGGCGCTGGCCTTCGGCATCTGGCTCGCGCGCCCCTTCAAGCGGCTCGAGAACGCCATCGTCGGCCTGGGCCAGAACCGGCTCGACGAACCGATCGACATCCGCGGCCCGGCCGACGTGCGGCGCGTGTCGCAGCAGCTCGAATGGCTGCGCCTGCGCCTGACCGAACTCGATGCCGACAAGGCACGCTTTCTGCGCCACGTGTCGCACGAGCTGAAGACGCCGCTGGCGGCGCTGCGCGAAGGCGTCTCGCTGCTCGAAGACGGCGTGACCGGCCCGCTGA
Organism: Variovorax sp. EBFNA2; assembly: GCF_033802765.1. Taxonomy (NCBI): domain Bacteria; kingdom Pseudomonadati; phylum Pseudomonadota; class Betaproteobacteria; order Burkholderiales; family Comamonadaceae; genus Variovorax; species Variovorax sp. EBFNA2. The sequence goes on along the minus strand of NZ_CP138496.1, from coordinate 995,889 downwards.
ATCCGGCGCAGCTCGAAGTCGCGCAGATCCTGCAGCAGAACACCGTGTCGCTGCAGAACCAGATCGAGGCGCTGCTGCGCTTCAACGCCGCCGCCTTCGAGGCGCGCGAGCTGCGCCGCGAGCGCACCGAGCTGCTGCCGCTGATCGAAGAACAGATCGAGGCCCAGCGCCTGCAGTGGCAGGCGCACGGCCTGCGCGTGCGCGCCGAGGGCGAGCCGATCACGCTGACGGTCGACCGCACCAAGCTCGGCACCGCCATCGCCAACCTGCTGTCGAACGCGATCCGCTTCTCGGCCGCGGGCGGCATCATCACGCTGGCCGTGTCGGGCACGCCCGAGGCGGTGCACATCGACGTGTGCGACGCCGGCCCCGGCATTGCCGCGGGCGACCGCGACCGCATCTTCGAACCCTTCTTCCGCGGCGAGCGCCAGCCCGAGCACACGGTGAAAGGCACCGGCATCGGACTTTCCATCGTGCAGGAGTACATTGCAGCCCATGGGGGCCGCATCGCCCTGCTGCCGGACGGCCCCGGTGCACGCTTTCGCATCGAACTGCCGCGCACGACCTGACCCCGGACACCCCCACCCAACACCGCCCCGCGCTTTTTCGACCCATGTTCCTTTCGTTCGTCCGCAGATCCACCTTCGCCGGGGCCATGGCCGTGCCATGCGCCCTGCTGCTGGCGGCCTGCGCCTCCCAGCCCAAGCCGCCGGCCGAAGCCGACGCGCTGCCGCCGCCCGTGGCCGCGCCGCGCGTGGTGCCGGTCGAGGCCGAGCCCCGCGCACCGGCCACGCAGCCGGCCTCGCTGTTCACGCAGCTCACGCAGGGCCCCGTCGCGGCCCTGCTGGCCTACGCCGACAAGGTGCGCCCGCTGGGCGGTGCCGACCTGAGCGCCGAAATTTCGCGCGTCGGCGAACAGGGCGAAACGCCCGCGGCGCAGATGCAGCTCGCGATCCTGCTCGCGCAGACCCGCGTGCCGGCCGACCTGGCGCGCGCGCTGGGCCTGCTGCAGCGCGTGATCGGCAACCCGGCGCCCGAGGCGCAGCCGCTGCACCCGCTCGCGCGGGCGCTGGCGGCGCGTTACATCGAGCAACGCCGCGTCGAGGACGACCGCGACAAGCAGGTGCAGCAACTGCGCGACAGCCAGCGCCGCATCGACCAGCTCAACGAGCGCATCGAGGCGCTGCGCGCCATCGAGCGCAGCTTCGCCCGGCCGAACACGCCGGCACCCGTCACTGCCCCCAGCGGAAGCCGAACCAATCCATGAGCGGCGTGCCGGGCCGCCCCAAACAAGCTCGCACCAAAGTGCGAAGCACGGAGGTAGATCGATGAGTACAACCGGCGCCCGCCTCCTCGTGGTCGATGACGACCCGGACATGCTGCGGCTGCTCTCGATGCGGCTGGTGTCGGCGGGCTACCAGGTCACGGCCGTCACGTCGGCCGAAACCGCGCTCACGCAGCTCGAGATCGAGCACCCGCAGCTGGTGCTCAGCGACGTGCGCCTGCCCGGTCGCGACGGCCTGCAGCTGTTCGACGAGATCCGCAAGCGCCATCCGACGCTGCCCGTCATCCTGCTGACCGCGCACGGCACCATTCCCGACGCGGTCGAAGCCACGGCGCGCGGCGTGTTCACCTACCTCACCAAGCCCTACGACGCGCGCGAACTGCTCGAGAAGATCTCGCAGGCGCTGGCGCTCGGCGCGCCCACCACCACGCCGAGCAAGACCGGCGACGACAGCTGGCGCTCGGAAATCGTGAGCCGCAGCAACCGCATGGCCGAGCTGCTGGCCGAGGCGCGCATGGTCGCCAAGTCGGACGCCTCCGTGCTGCTGCGCGGCGACTCCGGCGCCGGCAAGGAACTGCTGGCGCGCGCCATCCACAAGGCCAGCGCGCGCGCCGACAAGCCTTTCGTGGCGGTCAACTGCGGCGCCATTCCCGAGGCGCTGCTCGAATCCGAGCTGTTCGGCCACATGAAGGGCGCCTTCACCGACGCCCACGCGAACCACAAGGGCCTGTTCCAGCAGGCCGACGGCGGCACGCTGCTGCTCGACGAAATCGGGGACATGCCGCCCGCGCTGCAGGTCAAGCTGCTGCGCGTGCTGCAGGAGCGCGCGGTGCGCCCGCTGGGCGCGAGCCAGTCGATCGAGGTCGACGTGCGCATCGTCTCGGCCACCCACCGCGACCTGGACGCCGCGATGGAAGCCGGCCAGTTCCGCGAAGACCTCTATTACCGCCTGAACGTGGTGACGCTCACGCTGCCGCCGCTGTCGGCGCGGCGCGAAGACATCCCGCTGCTGGCGAACCACTTCCTGCAGAAGCTGTCGACCAAGTACGGCAAACGGCTGTCGGGCTTCGCGCCCGAGGCGCTGAAGGCGCTGACCACCGCCGCGTGGCCGGGCAACGTGCGCCAGCTCTACAACGTGGTGGAGCAGGTCTGCGCGCTGTCGGGCTCGCCGCTGATCCCGCTGGCGCTGGTGCAGCGCGCGCTGCGCGTGCCGAGCGTGGAGGTGCTCACCTATGCCGAGGCCAAGCAGCGTTTCGAGCGCGATTACCTCGTCGGCCTGCTCAAGCTGACCGACGGCAACGTGGCCGACGCCGCCCGTCTGGCCGACCGCAACCGCACCGAGTTCTACCGTCTGCTGCAGAAGCACGAGCTCACGCCGGGCAACTTCAAGGCGGACGTTGTCGCTCCCGGCGGCGACCCTGTCGCCGAGTAGCGACAGGCCTAAGTCGTTGATTTGAAAGGCTGTTTTCCGAGGGGCCCCAGGGCTTGTCGGGATTCGGCGACAAAAACAGGGGTTTCGGGGGCCTGACGGGCCCCTCCCCCACGAAAAACAGCTCCGAGTCGCGCCAAGTCGTTGATTTGAAAGCGTTTTTCCAGGCTGGCACAGGGTTTGCCCCTGTACTGGCATGACAGCACTTACCAGCCCATCTTTCGCACTGCGTCCGCAGCGCGACGGCCTGCGTCAAAAGCAGTTTTCCTCCTCGCGGCCCCGTGCCGCGGGCCATTCGCTGACCGCGCTCCCGGGCGTCGGCGGCGCCGCCACGGACTGCGTCTTCAAGCGCCTTCCGGCCATTGGCGACACCCCCCTCGACAAGCAACGTTGGTGAATGAAACGATGAAGCCGAACGACTTCTCCCAACTCAACGTCCTCGCCGAATCCGATTTCGCGCGCCGCAGCGCGCTGCGCGAGGAACGCCACCCCAACGCCGTCACCGCACCGCCGGTGAACCGCGGTTCCATGGCACCGCGCCCCTGGCGCGGTTTCTGGAACAGCCTGGGCACCGCCATGCTCGTGCGCCTGGGCGCCGGCCGCAACGCCGACAGCGCCCCCGCCGCCAAGCAAGCCGCCCCGGCCCCGCAGGCCTGGGAACGCGCCGCCGGCCAGCGCCGCCTCGCCTTCATGATGCTCACGCTGCTGAGCACGGTGATCGCGTCGTCGCTGTTCGCCAGCGTGCAACCCGACTACGACAACGTCTGGCTCGAATACGGCCAGATCGGCCTGTACGGCCTGCTGTCGGGCTGGGTCGTCACCGGTTTCGTGACGGCGCTCATGGGCTTCTACGTTTCGGTGCGCGGTGACAAGCACGCGCTGTCGGCCAAGCAGGTCGCCAACCATCCGATGAACCCCGAGGCACGCACCGCGATCATCATGCCGATCTGCAACGAAGACGTTGCCACGGTGTTCGCCGGCCTGCGCGCCACCTGCGAATCGGTCGCCACCACGGGCCACGCCAGGCAGTTCGACGTGTTCGTGCTGTCCGACAGCTACAACCCCGAGACCGCCGCCGCCGAGCGCGCCGCCTGGGAAGACCTGCGCGCCGCACTGGCCGAAAGCCCGAACCAGCCGCAGGTCGAGGTGTACTACCGCCTGCGCACCCGCCGCACGCACCGCAAGGCCGGCAACGTCGCCGACTTCTGCCGCCGCTGGGGCAAGGACTACCGCTACATGGTCGTGCTCGACGCCGACTCCGTGATGAGCGGCGACTGCCTGGCCTCGATGGTCAAGCTGATGGAAGCCAACCCCACCGCCGGCATCATCCAGACCGCGACGCAGGCCATCGGCCACGTCACGCTGCACGCCCGCGCACAGCAGTTCGCTTCGCGCGTGACGGGTCGCCTGTTCACGCTGGGCATGCAGTTCTGGCAGCTCGGCGAGTCGCACTACTGGGGCCACAACGCGATCATCCGCGTCGAAGCCTTCATGAAGCATTGCGCGCTGGCCCCGATCAAGGGCACCGGCGGCATGTCGGGCGGCATCATGTCGCACGACTTCGTCGAAGCCGCGCTGATGCGCCGCGCCGGCTACCACGTGTGGCTGGTGTCCGACCTGGTCGGCAGCTACGAGCAGCAACCGCCGGACCTGCTGGCCGAGCTGCAACGCGACCGCCGCTGGTGCCAGGGCAACCTGCAGAACGCCCGCCTGATGGCCGAACCCGGCATCCACCCCGTGCACCGCGCGATGTTCGTGACCGGCACCATGGCGTATGCCTCGGCCCCGCTGTGGCTTGCGTTCCTGACGCTGGGCACCGCCCTCTGGCTGAGCGGCTCGAGCCTCGTGTCGAGCTGGAGCGTGCTGCCCGCCGAACTCGCCGGCCTGTGGCTCTGGACCCTGTGCCTGCTGTTCCTGCCGCGCGTGCTGGGCATCGCTGCCGTGCTGATGCGCGGCGAGCAACGCCAGTACGGTGGTGTGTGGGGCCTCGTGAAGAGCTCGGTGCTCGAAGCCGGCCTGGCCATCGTGCAGGCCCCGGTCCGCATGCTGGCCCACTCGCTGTTCGTGCTCGTCGCCCTCACCGGCATCAAGCTCGACTGGAAGTCGCCCCCGCGTGAAGCCGCTGCCGTGCCGTGGAAGGTCGCTGCAACCCAGCTGGCCCCCATGACGCTGGTGATCGCCATGCTCGCCGTCGGCGTCGCCATGATCGACCCGAGCGCGCTGATCTGGCTCATGCCTGTCGGCCTGCCGCTGCTGCTGGCGATTCCGCTGACCGTGCTGACCAGTCAGATCGCGCTGGGCACCACGCTGCGCGACCGCGGCTTCCTGCTGATTCCCGAGGAATCGCGTTCGCCCGCCGTGCTACGCCGTGCGTGGATGCATGCCTTGCGCCTGGCGCGCCCGGCACTGGCGACCGCCTGATGCGCTGAAGACACAGCACCGATAAGAAGCCGACCTCAGGGTCGGCTTTTTTCATGGCGCATAGCTAGAATCGCGCCTTCCTTTTTTATCCCCCCACGGATCTCTTCGATCCCCTGGAGCGCCAAGTGCCTCGATTCGCCGTCATCACTCTCTGACGCCGACAACACCACTTCATTGCTGGTCATGTCGGGCGCCAAGCTGCGTTCCCACATTGACCAGACACGGCCCGCTCCGGCCGCCGAGTCGATCTCTCTTCCAGCTTCGCTCCCGCACGTTGTCGGTTCTTCCTGATTTGCATCTGGAGAACAACGTGTTCCCTCTCCCTTCCCTTTCTCTTTCGTCGATCCCGCTGCTCAAGTACCCGCGTACTGTGCATCTGGAAGGCTCGCGCCTGCAGGCCGGCGATACCGACGACGGCCAGACGCCGCTGTCTGCACTGCACGGCCAGCAGGTGGTCATCGAGGAAAAACTCGATGGCGCCAACGCGGCCGTGTCGTTCACTTCGGCGGGCGAACTGCTGCTGCAATCGCGCGGCCACTACCTGGCCGGCGGCGCGGGCGAGCGGCAGTTCAACCTGTTCAAGCACTGGGCCGCGGCGCATGAAGCGGCACTGCTCGAGCGGCTCGAAGACCGCTACGTGATGTACGGCGAGTGGTGCTTTGCCAAGCACAGCTGCTGGTACGACCGGCTGCCGGCCTTCTTCCTCGAGTTCGACATCTACGACCGGCAGGCACAGTGCTTCCTGTCGACGCCCGCGCGGCATGCGCTGCTGGCCGGTGGCCCGGTGCTGTCGGTGCCCGTGCTGTACGAGGGCGAGATGCCGCGCAACGCAAAGGCATTGCGCACGCTGGTGCAGCCGTCGCTCGCGCGCAGTGTCGACTGGAAGCCGGCCTTCGAGCAGGCGGTGGCGCACGAAGGCCAACCGCTCGACCTCGTGCGGCAGCAGACCGACCTGTCCGACCTGGCCGAGGGCCTGTACCTCAAGACCGAATCGGACGGCGAGGTGACCGGCCGCTACAAGTGGGTGCGACCCGACTTCGTGCAGACCATCCTCGACTCGGGCTCGCACCACAGTCGCCGACCCGTGCTGCCGAACCAAATGGCGCCGGGTGTGGACCTCTACGCGCCGACACCGCAAGTGAGCTGGCAAGACCTGGGGCTGCGCACGCTGCGCGACCCAGCCGAGCTGGCACCAACTACAAGGAGGCCGCGATGACCTACGACGATTTGCGCGCACTCGTCCCGACGTCTTCACAGGACTACGACTGGGCGCAGTGCTGCGACCTGCTGCCGGCCCTGCTGCGCCTGGAAGAAACACCACAGGACCCGTACTACCACGCCGAAGGCAACGTCGGCATCCACACACGCATGGTGCTCGACGCGCTCCTGGCCGACGCGCACTACCAGCGCGCCGATGCCGACGGCCGCTTCGTGCTGTTCATGGCCTGCCTGCTGCACGACATCGCCAAGCCCGACACCACGGTGATCGACGAGGCCAGCGGCCGCATCGGCCAGCCGGGCCATTCGCGCCGCGGATCGGTCGACGTGCGCGTGCTGATGTGGAAGGCCCGCGTGCCGTTCGCGTTGCGCGAGGCCGTGTGCCGGATCATCGCCGTGCACCAGGTACCGTTCCACGCCTTCGCCTCGCGCAAGGGCGTGCGGCCCGAGTGGCTGGTGCACAAGCTCTCGTGGGAGCTGAGCCTGCCCGACCTGTGCTGCGTGGCGCGCTGCGACATGGTGGGACGCCACTATGAAAAGCGCGCCGACAGCCTGGCCGACATCGCGCTCTTCGAGCAGCTGGCGCAGGAAGAAGGCTGCTGGGAAGGTCCACGAAAAATGGCCGATGCACACACGCGCCTGGCCTACTTCCGCGGCGCCGACACCAGCCCCGACTACCCGCTGTTCCAGACGCCGGGATCGCAGGTCACCGTGATGTGCGGCCTGCCCGCGAGCGGCAAGAACCACTGGGTGGCGCAGCACCGCAAGGGCTGGCCGGTCGTGTCGTTCGACGACGCGCGCGCCGAACTGGGCCTCAAGCACGGCGAGAACGACGGGCTCGCCGCGCACCACGCGGTCGACCAGGCGAAGGCATTGCTGCGCAAGCAGGAACGCTTCGTGTGGAACGCCACGCACCTGAGCCAGCAGATGCGCACCAAGACGCTCGACCTGCTCTGGGCGTACCACGCACAGACCGAGCTGGTGTACCTGGAGGTGCCGCACGCCGAGCTGATGCGCCGCAACCGCACGCGCGACACGACGCTGTCGAACGCCGGCATCGAGCGGATGCTGCACCGCTGGGAGCTGCCCGCGCCCGTCGAAGCGCACGCCACGGTCTACGACGTGCAAGCCTGAAAACGACAAAGCCCGCCGGGGCATCCCCCGGCGGGCTTCTGTCTGTCTCTATATATGCAGGCGACTCAGAACGGCAGCTTGCCGCCGCCTCCGCCCATGCCGGGCATTCCGCCCATGCCCTTCATGCCGCCCATCTTCTTCATCATCTTCATGAGGCCGCCGCCCTTCATCTTCTTCATCATGCCCTGCATCTGCTCGAACTCGTTGAGCAGGCGGTTCACTTCCTGAACCTGCACGCCGGCGCCGGCCGCGATGCGGCGCTTGCGCGTGGCCTTCAGCAGTTCGGGCTTGCGGCGTTCCAGCGGCGTCATGCTCTGGATGATCCCTTCCTTGCGGCGGATGTCGCGCTCGGCGCGGGTCATGTCGGCCTCGCTGGCCTTGGCGGCCATCTGCTGGGGCAGCTTGTCCATCAGGCTCGAGAGTCCGCCCATCTGCTTCATCTGCTGCAGCTGGCCAAGGAAGTCGTTCAGATCGAAGCCCGCGCCGCTCTTGACCTTGGCCGCGAGCTTCTGCGCCGCCTCGACGTCGACGCCAGCCGTGACCTGTTCGACCAGCGCGACGATGTCGCCCATGCCCAGGATGCGGCCGGCATGGCGCTCGGCGTCGAACACCTCGAGGCCGTCGATCTTCTCGCTCGTGCCGGCGAACTTGATCGGCACGCCCGTAACCTGGCGCACCGACAGCGCCGCACCGCCGCGCGAATCGCCGTCGGTCTTGGTCAGGATGATGCCGGTGAGGGGCAACGCTTCCTTGAAGGCCTTGGCGGTGTTGATCGCGTCTTGGCCCTGCATGGCATCGACCACGAACAGGGTTTCGACCGGATCGAGCGCCGCGTGCAGCTGCTTGATTTCGGTCATCAGCACTTCGTCGATGGCCAGGCGGCCGGCCGTGTCGACCAGCAGCACGTCGAAGTAGTGGCGCTTGGCGTGGTCGAGCGCAGCGCGTGCGATGTCCAGCGGTTTCTGGTCGGGCGTGCTCGGGAACCACTCGGCGCCGGCCTGCTTGGTCACCGTCTTGAGCTGCTCGATGGCGGCCGGGCGGTACACGTCGCCCGACACGGTGAGCACCTTCTTCTTGCGCTTCTCGATCAGGTGCTTGGCCAGCTTGGCGGTGGTGGTGGTCTTGCCGGCGCCCTGCAGGCCGGCCATGAGGATCACCGCCGGCGGCTGGGCCGCGAGGTTGATGTCCGACACGCCCTCGCCCATGGTGGCGGCGAGTTCGCGGTTGACGATACCGACCAGCGCCTGGCCCGGCTTGAGGGAGCCCAGCACTTCCTGGCCGAGCGCCTTCTCCTTCACGCGGGCGACGAAGTCGCGCACCACGGGCAGCGCCACGTCGGCCTCCAGCAGCGCCATGCGCACCTCGCGCAGCATGTCCTGCACGTTGCTTTCGGTGATGCGCGCCTGGCCGCTCATCGTCTTGACGAGGCGGGAGAACTTTTCGGTGAGGGCGGTGGCCATGAGCGGGATGCCTTGTCGCCCGCTGCGGCGGGCTATTTGAAAATCGGAAAGCGTCGCCCCGGTGAGGGGGTTGGCGCTGCGACACGAAGTGCGCAAGCCTGGGGGAGATAAACTGTACTGATGATTTTAGCGATCCCCTCCCCACTCGGCGTGGCGCTGGGCATCGCCACCGCGGCGGCCTACGGTTTTGCCGCTGCCGCCGGTGCGCGGCTCAGCCGCCAGACCACCCAATGGGCGCTCGGCATCGCATGGCTTCTGCATGCCGCGGTGCTCGGCCATGGGTTGGTCGGCGGCGACCCTCGCTTCGGTTTTGCGCCGGCGCTGTCGGTCACGGCGTGGCTGGTGCTCACGGTCTACGCGGTCGAAAGCCGCCTGTACCCGCAACTGAAGGCACGCCGCGCGCTGGCCTGGCTGGGCGCGGCCGCCGTGCTGCTGGCGCTGCTGTTCCCCGGCACGCCGCTGCATGTCAGCGCCTCGCCGTGGCTGCCGCTGCACCTGGCGCTGGGCATCGCTTCGTATGGTCTGTTCGGCGCCGCCGTGGTGCACGCCTGGCTGATCACGCGGGCCGAAAAGCAGATCCGCCTCGCCAGTGCCGATGCACAGGCCGGCGTGCCGCTGCTCACGCTGGAACGCCTCACCTTCCGTTTCGTCACCGCGGGCTTCGTGCTGCTGTCGGCCACGCTGCTGGCCGGCCTGCTGTTCAGCGAACAGCTCTACGGCGCCGCCGGCCGCGCCTGGAAGTGGGACCACAAGACCATCTTCTCGGTGCTCGCCTGGCTCAGCTTCGCGGTGCTGCTGACCGGGCGCGCGCGCTTCGGCTGGCGCGGACGCACCGCGCGACGCGTGCTGTACGCAGGCGCCGCGCTGCTGCTGCTGGCCTACGTGGGCTCGCGCTTCGTGCTCGAAGTCGTGCTGACGCGCCTGCCGGCATGAAGTACCTGCTCGTCCTCGCGGTGGTGTGGGTCGCGATCTGGCTCTGGCGCAAGAACCGGCGCGAAGAGATGCGCGACGCCCAACAGGAACGCGCCAGGAAGGCGCAGCAACGCACACCGGCCGTCGGCCCGCCGCAAGCCATGGTGCGCTGCGCCCACTGCGGGCTGCACCTGCCCGCGGCCGACGCACTCCCCGGGCCGGACGGCGCGGTGTACTGCAGCGCCGCGCACCGTCAGGCCGGCGCCGCCTCATGAGTTCGTTGCGCCGGTCGCGCGGCGAGCCGGCCACCGACTGGGACGTGCTCGACCTGGGCGCCGGCGACAGCACCGCCCTGCTGCGGCTGTGGCGCGGCTTCATGGCGGCACGCTGTTTCGTGGCGCTGGTGCTGGTGCTGCTGCAGGGCGTGGCTTTCGCCATCGGACAGGCCGTGCAGCCGCTGCCGATCGTGCTGTCGGGCGGCTACCTCGTGCTGGCCTGGCTGGAGATGCGCTACGCGCACTTCGAACCGCCGATCCGCGGCTTCTCGACGCTCTGGCTGCTGACCATCGGGGTCGACCTGGGCATCTTCAGCGCCTTGCAGGTGCTGCAGGGCGGCAGCGTCAACTACACGCCGCTGTTCGCGCTGCCGGTGTTGATGAGCGCGGTGCTCGGCACCCTGCTCGTCGGCCTGGGCACCACGGCCACCGTGACGCTGCTGCTGCTGGCCGACGCCGGCTGGCACTGGCTGCAGCAACCCAACGACCCGTCTGCGCGCTTCGTGCAGGCCGCCCTCACCGGCACCGGCCTGTTCGTGGTGGCGCTGCTCGCGCACGAGCTGGCACGCCGGCTGGCGCGCGAAGAGGCGGTGGCGCAACGCAGCCGCAGCCATGCGCAGATGCAGGCGCAGGTCAACGACCTCGTGATCGAAACGCTCAGCGAAGGCGTGCTCGTGATCGACGCCGAAGGACTGGTGCATGCGGTCAACCCGGCGGCCGACGCCATCCTCGGCCAGGGCCTGGCGCAACTGGCGCTGCCGTTCCCGCTGCACACCCAGCCGGCCTGGCATGCGCTGGCCGCGCTGGCGCGCCAGACCTTCGCGCGGCGCGCGCCGCAGACCGAAGAAATCCCGGTGGCGCAGGCACGCGGCGCGGCGCGCGAGGTGCGCGTGCGCACCCGGCTCACGCCCACCGACGACCGGCGCGCCGACAGCCTGTGCGTGATGTTCCTGCAGGACCTGCGCGAGCTCGAAGCCCGCATCCGCACCGAAAAGCTCGCCGCGATGGGCCGCATGTCGGCCGCGGTGGCGCATGAAATCCGCAACCCGCTGGCCGCCATCGCGCAGGCCAGCGCGCTGCTCAGCGAAGACCTGACCGACCCGGCGCACCGCAAGCTGACCGACATGGTGCAGCACAACGCGCAGCGCCTGGCGCGCATCGTGGACGACGTGCTCGACGTCTCGCGCGCGCGCCAGCAGCGCGTGCTGTCGCTGGGCGAACAACTGGTGCTCGACCCGGCCGCGCAGATCCTGGCCGAGGAATGGGTGCGCCAGACGCAGCGCAAGGGCGTGCGCATCGCGCTCGACGCGCCGGGCAGCGAGGTGCGCTTCGAGGCCGAGCACCTGCGCCGCCTGCTGGTGAACCTGCTGGACAACGCGGCGCGCTACGCGAGCCAGCGCGAGGGCGCGATCCAGGTCATCACCACCTTGCAGCGAGCCGGCGTGCAGCGCGCCGCGTTGCTGGTGTGGAGCGATGGTGCACCGCTGGAACCGGCGGTGCAGCGCCACCTGTTCGAACCCTTCTTCTCGTCCGAGAGCCGCTCCAGCGGCCTGGGCCTGTTCCTGTGCCGCGAGCTGTGCCGGCGCCACGGCGCGACCATCGGCTACGAACGGCGCGCGCTGGTGCCGGGCGGCCCCGAGGGCAATGAATTCTTCGTCAGCTTCGCACCGAGCGAAAACCGGCTGACACAATAGCGGCCGTGAGCTCCCTCCCGCCCTCCGCCGCCGCCTCGCGCCCCGCGCAGATCCTCGTCATCGACGACGAGCCCGACCTGCGCACGCTCTACGAACTCACGCTGCTGCGCGAAGGCTACCGGGTGGAGGCCGCGGGCAGCGTGTCCGAAGCCTGGCAGCACCTCGAGGCCGGCCGCTTCGACGCCGTGATCACCGACATGCGGCTGCCCGACGGCGAAGGCATGGAGATCATCCACCGCATCCAGAAGGACCAGCGCAGCGAGCGTTGCGTGGTCATGACCGCCTACGGCTCGGCCGAGAACGCGGTCGAGGCGCTGAAGGCCGGCGCCTTCGACTACCTCACGAAGCCGGTCGACCTGAAGCAGTTCCGCGCGGTGGTCGCGTCGGCCGTGCAGGCCAACCGCGCCGCGGTGGTCGTGCCGCAGAAGCCCGCGCCGCAAGCCGCCGGCCGCAGCGGCGAACGCCCCGACGCACTGGCCGTGACGCGCAGCGGCGCCACCGCGCTCGACCGGCTGGTCGGCGACTCCGAGCCGATGCGCCTCGTCAAGTCGCGCATCGCCAAGGTGGCGCGCGGCATGGCGCCCGTGCTGGTGCGCGGCGAATCGGGCACCGGCAAGGAGCTGGTCGCGCGCGCCGTGCACGGCTGCAGCCAGCGCAGCGACGGCCCGTTCGTTGCGGTGAACTGCGGCGCCATTCCCGAGAACCTGCTCGAGGCCGAGTTCTTCGGCGCCAAGAAGGGCTCGTACACCGGCTCGTCGCAAGACCGCGACGGCTACTTCCAGGCGGCGCGCGACGGCACGCTGTTTCTCGACGAGATCGGCGACCTGCCGCTGGCCATGCAGTCGAAGCTGCTGCGCGCCATCCAGGAACGCAGCGTGCGCGCCATCGGCTCGACGCAGGAAGACGCGGTCGACGTGCGCATCGTGAGCGCCACCCACAAGGATCTGCACGCCGAAGTGCTGGCCGGCCGCTTCCGGCAAGACCTGTTCTACCGCCTCAACGTGATCGAGATCGCGGTGCCCGCGCTGCGCGAGCGCCGCGAAGACCTGCCCGCCCTGTGCACCGCGCTGCTCGCACGCATCGCGCAAGACGGGGGCCTGCCGGCGCCGCGCCTGTCCGACGCGCTGCTGCAGCGCCTGGCCCAGCACCCGCTCGACGGCAACGTGCGCGAACTCGAGAACCTGCTGCACCGCGCCGTGGCGCTGAACGACGGCGACGAGCTGCACATCGACCTCATGGGTGCGATGCCGGTGGCGCCTCGCACCGAATCGATCGTGCCGACCGAGGCGGCGACCGCCGCTGTTGCGGCGCCCGCACCGGCACCAGCCGTCGAGCCCAAGCCCGCACCGCCGCCGCTGCCTTCCGATCTGCAAGCCTGGCTCGACCAGCAGGAGCGCGAGATCCTCGTGCGCGCGCTGCACGAAAGCGGCTTCAACCGCACGGCCGCCGCCGCGCGGCTGGGCATGAGCCTGCGCCAGATCCGCTACCGCATCGCGCGCTTGGGCATCTCCACGCCCAACGGCGACGACGGCGCCACCGCGCATGCCGACGACTGACGGCCTCGCCAATCCACCGACCGGCGACGACGGACTCTGGCGCGCCGGCTGGTACCGCTTCGCCAAGGCCCTGCCCTCGCCCAACTTCGGCCCGCGCCCCGTCGGCGCGCAGACCGACCTGATCGTGCTGCACTCGATCAGCCTGCCGCCGGGCGAGTACGGCGGCGACGCGGTGCAGCAGCTCTTCACCAACCGGCTCGACTGGGACGCGCACCCGTACTTCCAGTCGATCCGCGGGCTCGAGGTGTCCTCGCATTTCTATGTGCGGCGCAACGGCGAGCTCTGGCAATTCGTGAGCTGCGACGACCGCGCCTGGCATGCCGGTGTGTCGTCGTGGCGCGGACGCACCAACTGCAACGACGACTCCGTCGGCATCGAGCTCGAAGGCCTCGAGGGCGAGCGCTTCGAAGAGGCGCAGTACGAAACGCTGGCCAGCCTCTGCGCCGCGCTCGCGCAGCACTGCGCCATCGCCCACATCGCCGGCCACGAGCACATCGCGCCCGGCCGCAAGCAGGACCCCGGCGCCGGTTTCGACTGGCGCCTGCTGCGCGAACAGCTCGGCTGGAATCCACAGATGTTTCCCGAGCAGGTGGTGGCGCGCTAATTTTTTCAATCGCTCCGTGGCCCGCGATGCGCCGCTCTCGCAGCGCAGCAATCTCGTAAGCGCAGGCACGCGACGCAGCAACCATGCGGCCTGCAGGCCCAAATCGCCTTGCAAGCCGCGCCCCGCGTGGGTTGCGCCACCATGGTCCAGTATTCACGCGGCATCGCTGGCGATGCGCTGAGTGCGGAGCAATTTCCGCAGGGACCGCCCCAGAGGAAAACACTACCTGTAGTGGCTTGTAGGGCGCCGACACCCTAGATATAGTGTCTTCCCGTTCGGCAACAACGCCGACGCAAGGCCCGCGAGGCCTTGCCAACCAACAAGAATTGCACAACCGAGAGGAAGCGAATGCAAACTGCACTGAACACCCCGTCGACCCCCCGCGCCGTCCCCGCGACGCCGCAGCAGCAACAAGACACTGCGGGCTCGCCCACCGGTCAGAACCTCGCCCACTACCAGATCATTCGCCGCAACGGCGCCGTCGTTCCCTTCGAACCGAACAAGATCGCCATCGCCATGATGAAGGCCTTCCTGGCCGTGCATGGCACCCAGGGCGCGGCTTCGGCCAGCGTGCGCGAGACGGTCGACACGCTCACGCAAGGCGTGATCCGCGCCATGGTGCGTTCGCGTCCGGGCGGCGGCACCTTCCACATCGAAGACGTGCAGGACCAGGTCGAGCTCGGCCTGATGCGTGGCGGCCACCACGAAATCGCGCGTGCCTACGTGCTGTACCGCGAACGCCGCACGCAGGAACGCTCCAAGCAAGTCGAGCAAGACCTGCCCACCGCGCCGGTGCTGCACGTGCTCGACAACGGCGAGCGCGTGGCGCTCGACCTGAACGAGCTCAAGGGCCTGATCGAATCGGCCTGCGAAAACCTGGGCGACAGCATCACCGCGGCCCCCATCGTCGCCGAGACGATGCGCAACCTGTACGACGGCGTGCCGCTGGACGAGGTCTACAAGGCCTCCATCCTGGCCGCCCGCACGCTGATCGAGAAGGACCCCGACTACACCTTCGCCACCGCGCGCCTGCTGCTGCACACGATCTTCAAGGAGATCATCGGCCGCGAAGTGATGCCGGTCGAGCGCGCCACCGCCTACGCCGATTACTTCCCGCAGTTCATCAAGAAGGGCGTCGAGAACGAGCTGCTCGACGAGAAGCTGCTGCAGTACGACCTGCCCCGCCTGGGCGCCGCCCTGAAGGCCGAGCGCGACAACCAGTTCGACTACCTCGGCCTGCAGACGCTGTACGACCGCTACTTCCTGCACGTGCGCAAGACCCGCATCGAGCTGCCGCAGGCCTTCTTCATGCGCGTGGCCATGGGCCTGTCGCTTGGCGAAATCGACCGCGAAGCCCGCGCCATCGAGTTCTACGAAGTGCTGTCGTCGTTCGACTTCATGTCGAGCACGCCCACGCTGTTCAACGCCGGCACGCTGCGCTCGCAGCTGTCCAGCTGCTACCTGACCACCGTGCCCGACGACCTGGACGGCATCTACGAGTCGATCAAGGAAAACGCGCTGCTGTCGAAGTTCGCCGGCGGCCTGGGCAACGACTGGACCCGCGTGCGCGCGCTGGGCAGCCACATCAAGGGCACCAACGGCGAATCGCAGGGCGTGGTGCCCTTCCTGAAGGTGGTGAACGACACGGCCGTGGCCGTGAACCAGGGCGGCAAGCGCAAGGGCGCCGTCTGCACCTACCTGGAAACCTGGCACCTCGACATCGAGGAGTTCCTGGAGCTGCGCAAGAACACCGGCGACGACCGCCGCCGCACGCACGACATGAACACCGCCAACTGGATCCCCGACCTCTTCATGCGCCGCGTGATGGAAAAGGGCACCTGGACGCTGTTCTCGCCGTCGAACGTGCCTGACCTGCACGACCTGTTCGGCGCCGACTTCGAAAAGGCCTACGTCGCCTACGAAGAGAAGGCCGCCCGCGGCGAGATCAAGCCCGCGCGCACCCTCCAGGCGTCGGACCTGTGGCGCAAGATGCTCACGATGCTGTTCGAGACCGGCCATCCCTGGATCACGTTCAAGGACGCCTGCAACGTGCGCTCGCCGCAGCAGCACGCCGGTGTCGTGCACTCGTCTAACCTGTGCACCGAGATCACGCTGAACACCAGCGACACCGAAACCGCCGTGTGCAACCTGGGTTCCGTGAACCTGCTGCAGCATCTGAAGGACGGCAAGGTCGACCAGGAAAAGCTGAAGAAGACGATCTCCACGGCGATGCGCATGCTCGACAACGTGATCGACATCAACTACTACGCCGTGAAGAAGGCGCGCGACTCCAACCTGCGCCACCGTCCGGTCGGCCTGGGCCTCATGGGCTTCCAGGACGCGCTGTACGAACTGCGCATTCCCTACGCTTCGCAGGAAGCCGTGCAGTTCGCCGACGAGTCGATGGAAGCCATCTGCTACCACGCCTACTGGGCCTCGACCGAGCTGGCCAAGGAACGCGGCAAGTACTCGAGCTACAAGGGCTCGCTGTGGGACAAGGGCATCCTGCCGATCGACTCGCTCGACCTGCTCGAGAAGGCCCGCGGCGGCTACGTCGAAGTGGACCGTTCGGCCACCCTCGACTGGGACACGCTGCGCGCCAAGATCAAGGCCGACGGCATGCGCAATTCGAACTGCGTGGCGATCGCCCCGACCGCGACCATCTCGAACATCATCGGCGTGGATGCTTCCATCGAACCCTGCTTCGGCAACCTGTCGGTCAAGTCGAACCTGTCGGGCGAATTCACCGTCATCAACCACTACCTGGTGCGCGACCTGAAGCGCCTGGGCCTGTGGGACGACGTGATGGTCATGGACCTGAAGCACTTCGACGGTTCGCTGCGTCCCATCGACCGCGTGCCGCAAGACGTGAAGGCGCTGTACGCCACCGCGTTCGAAGTGGAAACCACGTGGCTGGTGGAAGCCGCCGCACGTCGCCAGAAGTGGATCGACCAGGCGCAGTCGCTGAACATCTACATGGCCGGCGCCTCGGGCAAGAAGCTCGACGACACCTACAAGCTCGCGTGGCTGCGCGGCCTGAAGACCACGTACTACCTGCGCACGCAGAGCGCGACGCACGCTGAAAAGTCGACGGTGCAATCGGGCCGTCTCAACGCGGTGTCGTCGGGCAACGACGCACCCTCGGGCATGAGTGCACTCGAAGCCGCCGCTGCTGCAGCGAAGGCACAGATGAGCGCGATGCCCGCCACCGACATCGCGTTCTGCGGTGTCGACGATCCGACCTGCGAAGCCTGCCAGTGATGTGCAAGTGAAGCGTCATTGAAAAAAAGACGCTTCGATCGATCAGCGAGGTGCTCGCAAAAGCGAAAGCGAAAAGCGCGCGACGTTCAATCAATCAAGGCATTGACTGACGTCGCGCGATGCATGCGAGCAACATAACAACCCCATAAATGGCGCACGATGTGAACGAGCACTTTGCAACTCACATCGTTGCTCCGATAATTGCGCATTGGATTTTTCTATGTTGACCTGGGACGAAGAAGTCAAGCCCTCCTTACCAAAGGATATGCAACAAGGATTGCAGCAGCACCACGCATCGACCAGCGGTTCTTCCGCAGGTCGCGCGGTCGCCGCTCCGACTTCGTCGCTTGCACAACCCACCACTGCCACCGCACCGGTGGCCGCCGCTGCAGGCCAGCGCGTCAAGGCTTCCGACAAGCGCATCATCAACGGCCAGACCGACGTCAACCAGTTGGTGCCGTTCAAGTACAAGTGGGCCTGGGAAAAGTACCTCGCCACCTGCGCCAACCACTGGATGCCGCAGGAAGTGAACATGACGCGCGACATCGCGTTGTGGAAAGACCCGAACGGCCTGACCGAAGACGAACGCCGCATCGTCAAGCGCAACCTCGGCTTCTTCGTGACCGCCGACTCGCTGGCCGCCAACAACATCGTGCTGGGCACCTACCGCCACATCACGGCCCCCGAGTGCCGCCAGTTCCTGCTGCGCCAGGCCTTCGAGGAAGCGATCCACACGCACGCGTACCAGTACATCGTCGAGTCGCTCGGCCTGGACGAGAGCGAGATCTTCAACGCCTACAACGAAGTGCAATCGATCCGCGAGAAGGACCAGTTCCTGCTCCCGTTCATCGACGCCATCAGCGACCCGCTCTTCAAGACCGGCACGCACGAGACCGACCAGACGCTGCTCAAGTCGCTCATCGTGTTCGCCTGCCTGATGGAAGGCCTCTTCTTCTACGTCGGCTTCACGCAGATCCTTGCGCTGGGCCGCCAGAACAAGATGACCGGCGCCGCCGAGCAGTACCAGTACATCCTGCGCGACGAGTCGATGCACTGCAATTTCGGCATCGACCTGATCAACCAGCTCAAGCTCGAGAATCCCGGCCTGTGGACTGCAGAGTTCAAGGCCGAGATCAAGGACCTCTTCATGAAGGCCGTCGAGCTCGAATACAAATACGCCGAAGACACCATGCCGCGCGGCGTGCTCGGCATGAACGCCTCCATGTTCAAGGGCTACCTGCGCTACATCGCCAACCGGCGCGCGCAGCAGATCGGCCTCGAAACGCTCTTCCCGAACGAGGAAAACCCGTTCCCCTGGATGAGCGAAATGATTGACCTGAAGAAAGAGCGCAACTTTTTCGAAACCCGCGTGATCGAGTACCAGTCGGGTGGTGCGCTCTCCTGGGATTGAATTTTTCGATACACAACAATTCATGAATTCAAGAATTGCCCTTGCCACCGACTGCGCCACAGAGCGCGGCATGGACGAGGGCTCAGGTGTTCATGGTGCTGGAGCTCAGATTCCAACGCCATGAATCACTTCACGCTCCCAACGCGCGTGGAGTGCTTCAATAGGTTGATTTTTTCAACTTGATCAAGGAGAAATAGAAATGGCAACTGCAAAGAAAGCGCCGACCAAGAAGGTCGCTGCAAAGAAGGCTCCGGCAAAGAAGGCTGTCGCCGCGAAGAAGGCTCCGGCAAAGAAGGTCGCTGCCAAGAAGGCTCCGGCTAAGAAGGCTGTCGCCAAGAAGGTCGTAGCGAAGAAGGCTCCGGCAAAGAAGGTCGCGGCCAAGAAGGTTGCAGCCAAGAAGGTCGTAGCGAAGAAGGCTGCACCGGCGAAGAAGGCCGCTGCCAAGAAGGCTCCGGCAAAGAAGGCCGCCGCCAAGAAGGCGCCAGCCAAGAAGGCCGTAGCGAAGAAGGCGCCTGCCAAGAAGGCTGCTGCCAAGAAGGCCCCTGCGAAGAAGGCTGCCGCCAAGAAGGCTCCTGCCAAAAAGGCAGCCGCCAAGAAAGCCGCGAAAAAGCCCGCTGCCAAGCCTGCCGCTGCTGCCAAGAAGCCTGCTGCCAAGAAGGCCGCCGCGCCTGCGAAGGCTGCCGTAGCGCCTGCCCCTGCGGCGCAAACGACGCTGAATCCCCAGGCAGCCTGGCCGTTTCCGACGGCCAGCAAGCCCTGAGTGAATTCTCAGCGGCCCTGAAAGGCACAAAGCCCGGCACCGCAAGGTGCCGGGCTTTTTTCATGGGCGCCCGCTATTTGCCGTATCGCCGAAGCGATGCAGGCACGTCAGCGAATCACAGGTCGAGCGTCGCGCGATCGATCTGGTAGTTCTGCGGTCCGCGTTGCGCAATCTTGAGCGCGCCGATGCGATTGCCGAGGGCTGCGCAGCGGGCCAGCGGCCATTCCTTTTCCAGGCCGTACAGCAGGCCGCCGCGCCATGCGTCGCCGCAACCCGTGGGCTCGATCACCGCTGCGGGCACCACGCCGGGCACGTGCTCGCGCTCGCCGTTCGTCCACACCTCGCAGCCTTCGGCGGCCAGCGTGACCACAAGACCACGCACGCGCTGCGAGATCTCGGCCAGGCTCCATCCGGTGCGCTGCGCCAGCATCTTGCCTTCGTAGTCGTTGACCACGACCCAGCTCGCGAGCTCGATGAAGTGACGCAGCGCGTCGCCGTCGAACATCGGAAGGCCCTGGCCCGGATCGAACACGAAGGGAATGCCGGCGGCGGCGAATTGCTCGGCGTGCTGCAGCATCGCGTCGCGGCCGTCGGGCGCGATGATGCCGAGCTTGATGTCTTCGCGCGCCACCACCTTCGTGACGTGCGCCTGCTGCATCGCGCCGGGGTGGAACGCCGTGATCTGGTTGTTGTCCGTGTCGTTCATGATCATCGCCTGCGCGGTGAACGTGTCGTCGAGCTGACGCACGAACTCCGTGCTGATGCCCAGCGTGCGCATGCGTTCGGCGTAGTCGGCACCGTCGCTGCCCAGCGTGGCCATCGGCAGCGCCGTGCCGCCGAGTGCGTTGAGGCTGTAGGCAATGTTGCCGGCACAGCCGCCGAAGTCACGACGCAGGCCCGGCACCAGGAACGACACATTCAGGATGTGCAGCTGGTCCGGAAGGATCTGGTCGGCGAACCGGCCCTCGAAAGTCATGATGGTGTCGAACGCGAGGGAACCGCAAATCACTGCTGCCATGGGTGGACCGTAGGTTGGATGAAAAAGGGAACGAACGGCGCGCGTGTCGGCGCTCCGCTCAGGGATAGAAAGCTTCGACGCGGTAGCCCGCGATCGGCGGCAGCGCCGCTGCTTCGCTGGCCGACAAGGTCAGCGGCAGCGAGGCCGCACGGTCGGCACGCGCGGCCAGCACGCCGGGCGCGCCGTAGTCGGTCGGTGTCAGCACGCGCCGCACGACAGCCTGCTCCTGCGAGTCGAGCAGCGACAACTCGATGGCCGGCATGGCGAGCGGCACGGTCGCCGCATTGCGCAAGGTGAAGCTCAGCCGGTAGTCGTTGCCACCGCTCTTCTCGCGCGCGAAGGCCGCGCCTTCGATCACGATGTCGCCGATCTGGCGCAGCGGTGCGAGCTCGCAGCCGGTGTACTGGCACAGCGCCGACAGGGCCGGCCGCAGGTTCGGCTGGCGCGCCACGATGCCGTCGCGCTCATGGCGAACGACCTGCACGATGAGGATCAACGCCGCGAGCACGGCCAACACCGCGATCAGGCGACGTGTGCCCTTGCGTTGCCAGAAGCCGAGAGACTTTTTGACCGGCTCGTCTTCTTCGGCGAAGGGATGGTCCTCGGGCGCCTCGAAGGTTGCGGAGAGCGAGAAGTCGGGCTCGCCTTCGGCACGGATGCCGGGGCCGGGCAGCGGCGCGACCGCCGCTTCGTGCTGTTGCGCGTCGCGGGCCTTGGCGTTCGCGATCTTGGCCGACTTGGCGCGCGCGCGGCGCAACGCCTTCTGGATCAGGAGCTGGTCGTGGTCTTTTTCTTCCTGCTCACGCTCTCCAGCCGCGCCGTCGTCATCCTCACCGGTCGCTGCGACCAGCCCGCGCAGCGCGGAACTGCGCGGCAGGTTGGGCAAGGGCGGCGCAGGCGACGGTGACGCGGGCGGCGGTGCGCCGAGGTTCAGGTCGATGTTCGGAAACGGCGGCAGCGAACTCGCGGGCGGACGCCATGCGGGTTCTCGGGTGTCAAGATCGGACCAGGGCTCGTCTGCAGAAAGTCCGTGCGCGGGCAGCGTCAGCGAGAAAGGCAGGGGCGGCGCGGCCGGCGCCGCGGCAGCGGTCGACAGGCCCGCCTCGTCGTGAGGCGCAGGCGTTGGCGCTTGCGGCTCGGACTCGTCGTCGAGAAAGTCTGCTTCCTCGACTGCTGCTGGCACCGCCGTCAGGTCGATGCGCGCATCCTCGAAAGACGCCACCAGTGCGGCCATCGAAGCCATCGGCGAAGAGGCCGGTGCGGGTGCCGGCGCGGCAGGCGCGGACGCGGCACCATCGGGCGCATCCTGCAGGTCGAGCGTGGCATCGAACACATGGCTGCAGCGGCCGCAGCGCACCCAACCGTCCGAGATGCGAAGCTGGTCGCGCACCACCTTGAAGGTGGTGGTGCAGGCGGGGCAACGCGTGACGAGGCTCATGACGGGGCGATTGTAGGGTTGGGCCCTCGCCACTCAGGCAGGCGCCCGGGGCGCCCGCAGCGCGAGCGCCCGGCCGCGCGCTTCAGCAGCGCGCGGTCATGAGGATCCAGCCGTCCTCGGTGTCGCTGACTTCGAGCGCGGCGTAGGGCGCATAGGCTGCCTTCAGCTCGTCGGCCTGGCGCTCGAGGATGCCGGCCAGCACCAGCGAACCGCCGGCGGCCACGTGGCTGCGCAGCAGCGGCGCCAGCACCTTGAGCGGCGTCGCGAGGATGTTGGCGAGCACCGTCTGGTACTCGCCCTTGGCCGCTTCAGGCAGGCCGGCGTTCAGTTGCACGCTGTTGGCTTCGGCGTTGAGGCGGGTCGAGGAGACCGCGGCCTCGTCGATGTCGACGGCGTCGATGGTGCGCGCGCCGAACTTCGCTGCACCGATGGCCAGGATGCCGGAGCCGCAGCCGTAGTCGAGCACGCGCTGGTCGGCAAAGGCGCCCTCGCCTTGCGTCGCGATCCAGCGCAGGCACATGCGCGTGGTCGGGTGCGTGCCGGTGCCGAAGGCCAGGCCCGGGTCGAGCCGGATCACCTGCCTGGCTTGTGCCGGCGGCTCGTGCCAGGTGGGCACGATCCAGAACTCGGGCGTGATCTCGACCGGCGCGAACTGCGATTGCGTGAGCCGCACCCAGTCCTGATCGGGCACCGGCGCCACGCCGAGCACCGCACAACCGCCGAAGAGGTCCTGCAGCGCGAGCACCGAGGCGGCCTCGTTGGCAGCAGCTTCATCGGGGAACAGCGCGATCACGCGCGAACGCTGCCAACCCTCCTTGGGCGGCGGCATGCCGGGCTCGCCGAACAGGGCCTGCTCGGCATCGGTTTGCGCGTCGGCGTCTTCGACCGACACGCTCAGCGCATCGAGTGCGTCGAGCGCATCGCCGAGCCATTCGACCCGGTCTTCCGGCGCCATCAGGCGGAGTTCAAACATACAGGGCGTTTTCGCGCGTGGACTCAGCGCTTGTGCGCTGCGAGCCACTCTTCGAGGTAGTGGATGTTCGTGCCGCCACTCATGAACTTGGCGTCGACCATCAGCTCGCGGTGCAGCGGCATGTTGGTCTGGATGCCTTCGATCACGGTTTCGTTCAGCGCCGTGCGCATGCGCGCCATGGCCTGCTCGCGCGTGTCGCCGTACACGATGATCTTGCCGATCATCGAGTCGTAGTTCGGGGGCACGAAGTAGTTGGTGTACACGTGCGAGTCGACGCGAACACCCGGACCACCCGGCGGGTGCCACATGGTGATGCGGCCCGGCGACGGCGTGAACTTCCACGGGTCTTCGGCGTTGATACGCACCTCGATGGCGTGGCCGCGCATCTCGATCTGGCGCTGCGTGAACGGCAGCTTTTCGCCCGCGGCGACCATGATCTGCGTCTTCACGATGTCGATGCCGGTGGTGAACTCCGTGACCGGATGCTCCACCTGCACGCGCGTGTTCATCTCGATGAAGTAGAACTCGCCGTTCTCGTACAGGAACTCGAAGGTGCCGGCGCCGCGGTAGCCGATCTTCTTGCAGGCGGCGGCGCAGCGCTCGCCGATCTTCTCGATCAGCTTGCGCGGAATGCCGGGGGCCGGCGATTCCTCGATCACCTTCTGGTGGCGGCGCTGCATGGAGCAGTCGCGTTCGCCCAGGTAGACCGCGTTCTTGTGCTTGTCCGCGAGGATCTGGATTTCGATGTGGCGCGGGTTCTGGAGAAATTTCTCCATGTACACGGCCGGATTGTTGAAGGCCGCGCCGGCTTCCGCCTTGGTCATCTGGATCGCATTGACCAGCGCCGCCTCGGTGTGCACCACGCGCATGCCGCGGCCACCGCCGCCGCCTGCCGCCTTGATGATCACCGGGTAGCCGATCGCACGGGCGATGCGCTTGTTGGTGGCGGCGTCGTCGGACAGTTCGCCTTCCGAGCCGGGCACGCAAGGCACGCCAGCCTTGATCATGGCCTGCTTGGCCGAGACCTTGTCACCCATCGTGCGGATGTTGTCGGGCGTCGGGCCGATGAACTGGAAGCCGCTTTGCTCCACGCGTTCGGCGAAATTGGCGTTCTCGCTGAGGAAACCGTAGCCGGGGTGAATGGCTTCGGCATCCGTCACCTCGGCGGCCGAAATGATGGCCGGCATGTTGAGGTAGCTCAGGCCTGACGGCGCGGGGCCGATGCAGACGGCTTCCTGTGCCAGCTTGACGTACTTGGCGTCGCGATCAGCCTCGGAATAGACCATCACGGCCTTGATGCCCATCTCGCTGCAGGCACGCTGAATCCGAAGGGCAATCTCGCCGCGATTGGCGACCAGAATCTTCTTGAACATGCTTACTCGATGATGAACAGCGGCTGGCCGTATTCGACCGCCTGGCCGTTTTCGCCGAGGATCTGGGTGATCGTGCCGGACTTGTCGGCCTCGATTTCGTTAAGGATCTTCATCGCCTCGATGATGCAGACCGTGTCGCCCTCGTTCACCTTGCTGCCGATTTCGACAAAGGCCGCAGCACCGGGGCTGGACGAACGATAGAAAGTGCCAACCATCGGCGACTTCACGGCATGGCCGCTCGGTGCAGCTTCGATGGTGGGGGCCGCGGCGGCCGGGGCGGCAGCACCAGCCACGGGCGCTGCGACAGCGGGCGCGGCGGCCAGGGTCTGCACGTACTGCACGGGGGCGGCACCGCCACCCTTGACGATGCGGACCTTGCCTTCGGTTTCGGTGATTTCCAGTTCGGAAATATTCGATTCGGACACCAGATCGATCAGTGTCTTGAGTTTGCGCAGATCCATGGGACTCCAGTGCCAGCTTTGCCGGTCTTTAGGAAAGAACTTGACCGAAAACCGTCGATTTTCGGCGTTTGGCGTCTAACGCCAGCTTGTGTATTTAAATTCTAACCGTGAACAAGTTGGCGTCGCCAAGCGTCCAGGTCGGTGGTTTCAAGCTTGCCCATTTTACGAGCCAGCACGGAACCATCGCCATGAAGCACCAAGGTGAACGGCAGGCCGCCCCCAGTGTTGCCCAGATTCTTGACCAGTTCCATGCCCTGCAACCCGGCCAATGCGGTCGGGTAAGTGACGGGCGTGCGCTGCAGGAACTTGCGCACGGCACTCGGTTGATCAATGGCCAAGCCTACAACTTGCCAGCCGTTGACACCATGTTCACGGAAAAAGGCGTCGATCATCGGCATTTCTTCGACGCAGGGCGGGCACCACGTGGCCCAGAAGTTGAGCAGCACGGGCTTGCCGCGCAGGCTCGTCAGGGCCAGCTCGCCGCCTTCGGGGCGCTCGAAGCGCTGGTCCCAGAACATGGCCGCATCGAGCTTTTCGCCGCCCGTGGCCGCCACGCCGTTGTCATTGCGCTCCCGCCACCAAGCGCCGGCCACGCCGGCCGCAGCAGCGACTGCCGCCACGCCGGCATACAGCATGCCGCGTCGTGTGGGCGTTGAAGTCATTCACTGGTCCTTTTCTTGTTCAATGCGTCGGCGCAGCGCGTTCAGGTCGCCGCGCGGCGCTCGCCCCTGGGCGTCGGGCTTGAGGGCGCCGCGCAGGTCGTCGAGGTCGTACACCAACAGGTGAACCCCGATTTCCTCGCCCAGCGCCCGGCTCGGCGCGTGGACGCTGAGGGCTTCGACCTGTTCGCCATGGAAGCCGGTCACCATGCGCGGCTCGTAGTCCACATGGTGATCGATCAAGGCAATTTCGGCCGACTTGGAATCATCGCAGAACAATTGAATATAAATGTCTGACAAACGTGTGGCCGTGCCATGCCAGACGGCCCCGCCCACATGCGGCCGGAACACGGCCATGCGCTCCATCCACTCGAGCGCGAGCAGGCGCAGCGCGTGCAGTTCCTGGGGTTGGGTGTCGGCGCAGAAGAGCGCGATGTAGTCGCGCACCTCAGCCTCGACCTCGTCGTTGTTGGGCAGGCCGGTGCGCGTCGGGAGGCCGAGTTCGCGCAGCGCCCGGCGCTTGGCCGGGCCGTACTCGAGCCCCTCCTCGACGACGAGTCGGGCGGCAACGGCTGCGATTTCACGCTTGGACGTGTCCATCGGGGCATTTTGCCCGCTGCGGGCGTCCCTCACATGAACATCAGTACGGCGCCCGGGGCGAAGCGGCCAAGGCACCCGCGGCGCCTCCCTAGAATTGGCCGATGCACATTCATATTCTGGGTATCTGCGGCACGTTCATGGGCGGTGTGGCCGCCCTCGCACGCGAAGCAGGCCACCGGGTCACGGGCTGCGACGCCGGCGTGTACCCCCCGATGAGCGACCAGCTGCGCGCGCTCGGCATCGACCTCATCGAAGGCTTCGGCGCCGACCAGCTGGCCCTCGCCCCCGACATGTTCGTGGTCGGCAACGTGGTGTCGCGGGCCCGCCTGCCCGACGGCAGCCCCAAGTTTCCGCTGATGGAAGCCATCCTCGACGCCGGCAAGCCCTACACGAGCGGCCCGCAGTGGCTGGCCGAGCACGTGCTGCAGGGCCGGCACGTGCTGGCCGTGGCCGGCACACACGGCAAGACGACCACCACCTCGATGCTGGCCTGGGTGCTCGAACAGGGCGGCAAGGCGCCCGGCTTCCTGGTCGGCGGCGTGCCGCTCGACTTCGGCGTGTCAGCCCGATTGGGCGACGGCCCGGCCTTCGTGATCGAGGCCGACGAGTACGACACGGCCTTCTTCGACAAGCGCAGCAAGTTCGTCCATTACCGGCCGCGCACCGCCGTGCTGAACAACCTGGAGTTCGATCACGCCGACATCTTTGACGATCTGGCCGCCATCGAACGCCAGTTCCATCACCTCGTGCGCACCGTGCCCGGCACCGGGCGCCTGGTGGTGAACGCCACCGAAGAGAGCCTGCAGCGCGTGCTGGCCCAGGGCTGCTGGAGCGAACTCGCCCGTTTCGGCGATGGCGGTCCGGCCACGGAATGGCAGGCGCGCGGCACGCACGATGCCTTCGATGTGCTGCACTGCGGCGAGGTAGTCGGCCGGGTCGAGTGGGACCTCTCCGGCCTGCACAACCAGATGAACGCGCTGGCCGCCATTGCCGCAGCCGACCACGTGGGCGTGCCGCCGGCCGAGGCCGCCCGCGCGCTCGGGCGCTTTCGCAACGTGCGCCGCCGCATGGAGCTGCGCGGCACGGTCGAGGGCAGCGGCGGCGCGATCACCGTGTACGACGACTTCGCGCACCACCCCACCGCGATCCGCACCACGCTCGACGGCCTGCGCAAGAAGCTCGACGATGCCGGCAAGCAAAGTGAGCGCATCCTCGCGGCCTTCGAGCCGCGCAGCAACACGATGAAGCTGGGCGTGATGGCCGCGCAACTGCCATGGAGCCTGGAATCGGCCGACCTGTCGTTCTGCCACACGGCCGGCCTCGACTGGGACGCCGCCGCCGCGCTGGCGCCGATGGGCGCAAGCGCCCAGGTCGCCGGCGCCATCGAGCCGCTGGTGCAACAGGTCGTGGCCGCCGCGCGGCCGGGCGATCACATCGTCTGCATGAGCAACGGCGGCTTCGGCGGCGTGCACGAGAAACTGCTGGACGCCCTGCGCGCCGCCCACGGGTCATGAGCAGCATGCGCGCGCGTGAGTTGATCGACAGCTTGAAGCTCCAGCCCCACCCCGAGGGCGGCTGGTACAGCGAGGTGTTCCGGTCGGCCGCAAGCGTGACGCCTGCTGATGGCCGCGCGCCGCGCAGCGCGCTGACAAGCATCTATTTCCTGCTCGAAGCCCACCAGCATTCACGCTGGCACCGGGTGCTGTCCGATGAAGTCTGGGTGCATCTGGAAGGCGTGCCGCTGGCGCTGTGGACTTGCGATGCCGCGATGCGGACTGCGCCGGCCCGCGTGAAGCTGGGCCCTGTCGATATCCACGGCACCCGGCCGCAGCACGTGGTGCCCGCCGGCCAATGGCAGGCCGCGCGCCCGATCCAGGGCCACGCGGCCGGCGACTACACGCTGGTCGCCTGCATGGTCGGGCCGGGTTTCGACTTCGCGGATTTCTCGCTGGTGCCGCAGGGCAGCGACGAAGCGGCGTCGATGCGGCACCACTGGCCTGACCTGGCCGGCATGCTCTAACTAGCTACGCTTCAGCCGCGGCGCTGCTTGACGGCTTGAGACAAGGTCTCGAGCACCTGCACCGAATCGTCCCAGCCGATGCACGCATCGGTGATGCTCTTGCCGTACTCGAGGCCCGACAGCTGGTCCTTGCCCGGCGTGAACTTCTGGGCGCCCGCCTGCAGATGGCTTTCGATCATCACGCCGAACACGCGCTTGGAGCCGCCGGCGATCTGGTCGGCGATGTCCTTGGCCACGTCGATCTGCTTCTGGTGCTGCTTGGAGCTGTTGGCGTGGCTGCAGTCGACCATGAGCGTGGGCGGCAGCTTGGCGGCTTCGAGGTCCTTGCAGGCGGCCTCGACGCTGGCGGCGTCGTAGTTCGGCGTCTTGCCGCCGCGCAGGATCACGTGGCAGTCGCGGTTGCCGTTGGTCTGCACGATCGCGACCTGGCCGTTCTTGTGCACCGACAGGAAGTGGTGGCCGCGTGCCGCCGCCTGGATGGCGTCGGTGGCGATGCGGATGTTGCCGTCGGTGCCGTTCTTGAAGCCGATGGGCGCCGAAAGGCCCGAGGCCAGCTCGCGGTGCACCTGGCTTTCGGTGGTGCGCGCACCGATGGCGCCCCAGGCGATCAGGTCACCGATGTACTGCGGCGAGATCACGTCGAGGAATTCGCTGCCCGCCGGCAGGCCCAGGCGGTTGATGTCGATCAGCAGCTGGCGCGCAATGCGCAGGCCTTCGTCGATGCGATAGCTCTCGTCCAGGTACGGGTCGTTGATGAGCCCCTTCCAGCCGACCGTGGTGCGCGGCTTTTCGAAGTACACGCGCATCACGATTTCCAGCGTGCCGGCGTACTTGTCGCGCTCGGCCTTGAGGCGGCGGGCGTACTCGAGGGCTGCGGCCGGGTCGTGGATCGAACACGGGCCCATGACCACCAGCAGCCGGTCGTCCTTGCCGGCCATGATGTTGTGGATGCCCCGGCGGGTGCCGGTGATCAGCGTTTCGATCGGCGTGCCGCGGATCGGGAAGAAGCGGATCAGATGTTCGGGAGGGGGGAGCACGTTGATGTCCTTGATGCGTTCGTCGTCGGTCTTGCTGGTTTTTTCGACGCTCGCATACCAGCTGTCGCCGGTGGGAGGGGTGTTCGTGCTCATCATTTCTTCCTTGTTGGTGTGAATGAAAAATCGTCAGGGCATAAAAAAACCGCCGGGGGCTGGAAGCCACCGGCGGTTCTGGGAGGGTGTTCGTTTGCTTTACGCGCTCGCCTCTCGTCCGCCGGAAACCGGGAACCAAAAGTAGGCAAAAAAGTAAGCGCGGAGGGCGGACATGTGGGCGGAATGTAGCACGGAAAACAAAAACCCGGTCACGCGACCGGGCCCCTGTTGTTTTTACCTGTAGCCGGATTCGTTGGCGTTGTGAATGATCCAGATCAGGTTGCCGCTGCTGAAATCGCCCATGCCGCCGCCCGCGAAGATCAGGCGGCCCTGGCCCTTGTAGGTCATCTCGAAACGGTGGCGGTCGCTGCCGAAGTAGAACGGAATCCAGGCCTTGCCCGTCATGTAGGCGCCCTGGTCGGTGGGCTGGCCGGCGATGTCGGTGACCTGCTTGGTGCTCATGCCGATCTGCAGGCGCGTGAACTTGCTGTTGCGCGCCGGGTTGCCGGTGATCTCGCCTTCGTAGCCGTTCAGGCCCTTGACGGTGCGGCCGCTGCCGGCCTCGACCTTGGACGAGTCGACCACGTTGCCACGGGCGTCCAGGCCGGCCCTGGAACCGCTGGGCGCCGCGGGCGCTGCAGCAGCGGGTGCCGGTGCGGCAGCGGGCTGGCTGCCCGAACCGCCGCGCGAGGCGCAACCTACGGTGGCCAGCGCCACCACGGCGGTCGCGGCCCACAACACCGCGGGCGAATTGATCCTGTTCCCCATTGAAATGCTCCTTGATTCGTCGTTCGCAAAAAAGGAGCGCAGCTTAGCAACCGAACGAAACAGCCGGCAAGTGCCGAAAGTCCTAAGCCGTTCCACCTACCGTCAGGCCATCGATGCGAAGGGTCGGCTGGCCGACGCCCACGGGCACGCTCTGGCCTTCCTTGCCGCAGGTGCCGACGCCCGAATCGAGCGCCATGTCGTTGCCGATCATGGTCACGCG
Source organism: Variovorax sp. EBFNA2 (assembly GCF_033802765.1). Lineage (NCBI taxonomy): Bacteria > Pseudomonadati > Pseudomonadota > Betaproteobacteria > Burkholderiales > Comamonadaceae > Variovorax > Variovorax sp. EBFNA2. Next base: position 965,809 of record NZ_CP138496.1, on the reverse strand, counting down.
GGTGAGCGCGTCGGGGCCGTTGCCCACGATGGTCGCGCCCTTCACCGGGTACTGGATCTTGCCGTTCTCAACCCAGAAGGCCTCGCTGGCCGAGAACACGAACTTGCCGCTCGTGATGTCGACCTGCCCGCCGCCGAAGTTGGTGGCGTACAGGCCCTTCTTGATGCTGGCGACGATTTCCTTCGGGTCCTTGTCGCCGCCGAGCATGTAGGTGTTGGTCATGCGCGGCATCGGCACGTGGGCGTAGCTCTCGCGGCGGCCGTTGCCCGTGGGCTTGACCTTCATGAGGCGCGCGTTCATCGAATCCTGGATGTAGCCCTTGAGGATGCCGTCCTCGATCAGCACGTTGCGCTGGCTGGCGTGGCCTTCGTCGTCCACGTTGAGCGAGCCCCGGCGATCGACGATGGTGCCGTCGTCGAGCACCGTGACGCCCTTGGCCGCCACGCGCTGGCCGATGCGGCCCGAAAACGCGCTCGAGCCCTTGCGGTTGAAGTCGCCCTCCAGGCCGTGGCCGATGGCTTCGTGCAGCAGGATGCCGGGCCAGCCCGAGCCGAGCACCACGGTCATCTCGCCGGCCGGGGCCGGGCGGGCATCGAGATTGGTCAGCGCGGCCTTCACGGCGTGGTCGACGTACTCGGCGATCTGCTCGTCGGTGAAGTAAGCCAGGCCGAAGCGCCCGCCGCCGCCGCCCGAGCCGACCTCGCGGCGGCCGTTCTGCTCGGCGATCACGGTCACCGACAGCCGCACCAGCGGTCGCACATCGGCCGCCAGCGTGCCGTCGGCGCGCGCCACCAGAATCACGTCGTACTCGCTGGCCAGGCCGGCCATGACCTGCGCCACGCGCGGGTCGCGCGAACGGGCCAGCTTCTCGACCCGTTCGAGCAGCTTGACCTTGGCGGTGCTGTCGAGCGTGGAAATGGGATCGACGCCGTTGTAGAGCGAGCGGCTCGCGGCGATCTTGCGGGCGGGCGTCTTCACGCGGGCCGTGCGACCGGCGGAAGAAATGGAGCGCACCGTGCGCGCCGCGTCGAGCAGCGAAGCCTCGGAGATGTCGTCCGAATAGGCAAAGGCGGTTTTCTCGCCGCTCACGGCGCGCACGCCGACGCCCTGGTCGATGCTGAAGCTGCCGGTCTTGACGATGCCTTCCTCGAGGCTCCAGCCTTCGCTGCGGGTGTACTGGAAGTACAGGTCGGCATCGTCCACGCGGTGCGCGGTGATCTCGGCCAGTGCCTTGCTCAGGTGCGATTCGTCCAGGCCGAACGGCGTGAGCAGGAGCTGTTGCGCTATAGCCAAGCGCTCGATGGTGGGTTCGCGAGAGATCATGACGGATTATTGCTCGCCCCCAGGCTCCGCGCACTTCGTGTCGCTTCTCCAACCCCCTACCGGGGGCAACACCTGAGGCCCGGCAAAGCCGGTTCCTCGGTGTTTCTGGCCTGATTCAGTTCTGGGACAGTTTCCGCGCCCGGGCAATCGACATCAGCAGGCCCAGCCCCAGCCCCAGCGTGACCATGGCGGTGCCGCCGTAGCTGATGAACGGCAGCGGCACGCCCACCACAGGCAGGATGCCGCTGACCATGCCCATGTTCACGAAGGCGTAGGTGAAGAAGATCATGGTCACCGCCCCGGCCAGCAGGCGCGAGAACAGCGTGGTCGCGTTCAGCGCGATGGTCAGCCCGCGGAAGATGAGCAGGATGAAGGCCGCGATCAGCGCCAGGTTGCCGATCAGGCCGAATTCTTCCGAATACGCCGCGAAGATGAAGTCGGTGGTGCGCTCGGGAATGAACTCGAGGTGCGTCTGCGTGCCCTGCATGAAGCCCTTGCCGCCCACGCCGCCCGAGCCGATGGCGATCATCCCCTGGATGATGTGAAAGCCCTTGCCCAGCGGGTCCTTGCTGGGGTCGAGCAGCGTGCACACGCGCTGCTTCTGGTAGTCGTGCAGCACGCGCCAGTCGACGCCGTCGACGCACAGCCGCGACTCGAAACCCACGATGAGCGTGATCGCCACCGCGCCGATCACCACCGGCGGCACGATGAGCTTCCACGGCAGTCCGGCAAAGAAGATCACCGCCAGCCCGGCCGCCAGCACCAGCAGCGAGGTGCCCAGGTCGGGCTGTTTCATGATGAGCCCGACCGGCACCGCCAGCAGCACGGTCGCCACCACGAAGTCGAGCGGGCGCAGCTGCCCTTCGCGGCGCTGGAACCACCAGGCCAGCATCAGGGGCATCGCGATCTTGAGAATTTCGCTGGGCTGGATCACCACGCCCACATTGATCCAGCGCTGGGCGCCTTTCTTCGTGATACCGAACAGCGCGACCGCGATCAGCAGCGCCACCCCCGCTGCGTAGAGCGGCACGGCGAACACCATCAGCCGCTGCGGCGGCACCTGCGCCACCACGAACATGATGCCGCCGGCCAGCAGCATGTTGCGGCCATGGTCGAGAAAGCGCGAGCCATGGTCGTAGCCGGACGAATACATGGTGAGCAGCCCGGCAAAGGCGAGCAGCATCACGGCAAAGGCCAGGAAGCCGTCGAAGCCCTGGAAGATGGGCGCAATGCGACGCGCCAGGGAGGGCTGGTTGAACACGGCAGACATGATGGGGGCGGATTATCCCCGCCCCGCCCGCCCGATCAGTCGAAACCGAGCTGAACGACCGTGCGGCCCGGTCGGCTTTCGAGCGCCAGACGCGCCCCGATCGCGGCGGCGCGCTTCGACAGCGCCGTCGGCACCTCGGCGGCGTCGAAACCCACGCCGTTGTCGATCACACGCAGGTGCACGGCGCCGGCGCGCGCGTCGGCCTCGATGCGCAGCGCGCTCGCGTGGGCGTGCTGCAGCACGTTCGAGATGGCCTCGAACAGCAGGAACTGCAGCTGCCGCGTGGCGTGGGCGTCGAGCTGCGTCACCGTGGGCAGCTCGTCCACACCCCATTCGAAGGCGATGTCCGCCGCGGCCAGCCGGGGCTCCAGCCGGTAGCGCAGCGCCGCCAGCAGCGCGCCGATGTCGCCGGGCGGCAGGTGGATGGAGTCGATCGACAGCTTGAGCTGGTCGAGCGAGTCGCGCAGGGTGCGCAGCAGTTCTTCGGGGCTGGTCTGGCCCGATTGCAGCTGGCGGATCGCCGAACTGATGTGCGAGCCCACGCCGTCGTGCATGTCGCGCAGGATGCGCTCGCGCTCGTGGGTGCGCGCCTGGTCGCGCGCCACGGCTTCCAGCTCGGCGTAGGTGGCCGCCAGTTCGCGCTCGCGCTGCGCCACGCGGTCGGCCAGCGTCTGGACCCAGCCGCGCGCCTGCACGCTCGCGAAGTGAAAGCGCCGCAGCACGATGAGCAGCAGCGCCACCCCGAACAGCACCGAGGTGTAGCGCACCCAGGTGGTTTCGCCGTAGGCGTCGCTCAGGCGGATCACCAGCCAGTCGCGCACGCCGAAAGCCACCGTGACCAGCGCGGCGCCGGCCACCAGCAGCCGCTCGACACTGGGCCGGCGCACCGTGGCCACGGCAAAGGCGATCACGAAGCCGACGACGATGGTGATCTCGACCGCCAGCCAGCCCGTGAGCCAGCGCGGTTCTTCGCGGTTCAGCGCCAGCCAGGTGAACACCACGGTGCCGGCCACCACGGCCGCCATCGGCCAGCGCGCCCAGCGCAGGCGCGGGTTCTGCGCCCAGTCGGCGAGGTGATAGCAGAACATCATGGCAGAGGCGGCCCAGCCTGCGTAGCAGCCGGCCATCAGCACGCCCCAGAGCTGCCACGGCAGCGGCGGCTCGGGAATCATGGCGTCGGCCACGCGCACCGCCCAGCAGAACTCGGCGACCGCGGCCCAGAAATAGAGGGCGTCGCGCTGGCGGCGGCCGGTCGCGCCGGTGTCGACCTGGGTGAACCACAGCGCCAGCGCGATGCTGCCGACGATCAGGCTGAACGCCGTCAGCAGCACCGACCCCGTGAAGCGCCAGGCGTAGGCGCGCTCGAACAGCGCGGTGCGCACCGGCGTCGCCGGCCCGATGGTGACGCGCGACAGGCCGGCGCGCCGTTCGCTGTCGGCGCGGATGCGGATCTGCAGCAGGTTCTCGCCCTCTTTCAGCAGCCGCCCGGGCACCGGCACGTAGACGGGGGCCTTGGCGTAGTCGGCACGGTTGCCCTGGCCGAGGTCGCCATAGGCCTGCAGCAGCGCGCCGTTGAGCTGCACTTCGAAGACGCTGCCGGCACGGGGAATGAAGACGCCCCAGGGCACCTCGGGCACGGTCTCGATCCGGAACGGCAGGTCGAAGCTCGCGAAGCCGGTGCGCCCCTGGTGCCGGCGGTCCCAGTGATAGGACAGGTCGACGGCTTCCGTCTGCACGACGCCGTCGATGGTGGTGGTCACCCTGGCGTGGCGCAGTTCGATCGGTCCCTGCGCGCTGGCCGCCATGACATTCACCACGGCAAACAGCGCGGCCAGCCCCAGCAGGCACAGGAACGCCAGCCGCCGCAGCATCCGCGCTCAGCCCGGGTGGGACAGCAGGCCGAGGCGCGTGGCCTCGAACACCGCTTCGCTCTTGGAATGCACCGCGAGCTTGCCGTAGAGATTCTTGATGTGGGTCTGCACCGTGTGCACGCTCAGGCCCTTGAGGCGCGCGATCTCGGCGTACGAGAAGCCGCGTGCGATCAGCGTCAGCACCTCGTGTTCGCGCGCCGAGAGCAGGCCGCGGTCGGTCTCGTCGAGCGCCGTCTCTGCCGGCGCCGCGCCGGCTGTGCCCGGCACGGCCGCCTGCAGGCTGCGGTACTTGGCGAGCACGCGGCGCGCGATCATGGGCGAGATCGGCGAGGCCCCGGCCTTCATCTCGACGATGGTCTGCGCGATGTCTTCGGGTGCGGCGTCCTTGTGGATGTAGCCCACGGCGCCGGCCTCGATGCTGGCCAGCACGTTCTCTTCGTCGCCGAAGACCGATACCACCAGCGGCTCGCAGCCGGGAAAGCGCGCGACGGCGTCGCGGATGACATCGAGCCCGGTGCCGTCGGGCATGCCGAGGTCGACCAGCAGCACGTCGGGAATGGTCGCGGTGGCGGCCAGCCAGCTGCGCGCTTCCTGCACCGTGCCGGCGCTGCCGAGCCAGAACAGGCGCGGGCTGCGCTGCACGCTCGCTTCGAAGAAGGCGCGTGCGCGGCTGTCGTCCTCGACCACGAGCACGCCCCAGCGGCGTGGCATCCCGTCATCCTGTGCCTCGGTATTCATGGGTTGAAGCATAAGCCTCGACACCCGCCGCCACGCCCGACCGGCCTCCCTCGTTCATGGGATGCCCCCTGCCAGATGCGTCACGAAACTTGTCTCATCCTTCGTCACCGCATCACCCGCACCCCGGCGCGGCTGCGCCGTGAGTACTTTCGGATTCCAGCCACGTTCCCGTTGCCTCTTCACGGGCCGGTTCGCAGGGATTTATGAGGTCACCACGCCAGCAGCGGCGCGGACCTCATGCAAAATTGTCTGAACCCGGCCACGGGGCGCGACCTGCGCACCGCCAGTCACCTCCTCTCCATGGACCCGCAAACCACCCATCTGTTGTACCTGCACGGCTTCCGCTCGTCGCCCCGCTCGACCAAGGCGCGGCTGGTGGCGAAGCACGTGGCGAGCGAGCATCCGAACCTGGAGTGGTGGTGCCCGCAACTGCCGCCGTCGCCGCACGATGCCATCGACATGGTGATGAAGGGCATCGCGCACTGGCCGCGCAAATCGATGGCGGTGATCGGTTCGTCGCTCGGCGGTTTCTACGCCACCTACGTCGCCGGCATGACGCGCTGCCGCGCGGTGCTGCTCAACCCCGCCGTGCACCCGGCGCGCGACCTCACGCGCTACATCGGCAGTCAGACCGCCTGGCACGACCCGTCCGAGCACTTCTATTTCCAGCCGGAATTCATCCAGGAGCTGCGCGCCATGGAAATCGGCGCGCTCACGCGGCCGGAGCGCCTGTTCGCGATCATCGCCAAGGGCGACGAGGCGCTCGACTGGCACGAGATGTCGGCGCGCTATCCCGACAGCCGCATCAAGCTGCTCGAAGGCGGCGACCATGCGCTGTCCGACTTCGAAAAAGCGCACCTGGCCGACGTGATGGCCTTCATCAACCCTGTTTAGGGCGCGCGCCGCCGGCCGGGGCGGCGGCTCCGGGGTTGCCGAGTCGTGGACAATCGCGGCATGTTTGTATTGTTTGAAGAAGCCGGTAAATACCTCGGCGGCCGCGTCCTGTCGGAAGCCGAAGCCTCGGCACAGGTCGAGCTCGAGACCGGCAAGCGCGTCAAGGTCAAGGGCGCCAACATCGTTCTGCGTTTCGAGAAACCGGCCCCGGCCGAGCTGATGGCCGAGGCGCGCGCGCTGGCCGCCGCCATGGACCTCGACCTCGCCTGGGAATTCGCAGCCGAAGGCGAGTTCGGCTTTGCCGACCTGGCCGCCGACTATTTCAGCGAGAAGCCCACGCTGGCGCAGCAGGCCGCTGCGCTGTTCGCGCTGTTCGAGGCGCCGCACTACTTCCGCCGCGCGGGCAAGGGGCGCTTCAAGAAGGCGCCCGCCGAGATCGTGCAGCAGGCGCTGGCCGCCATCGAGAAGAAGAAAGCCATCCAGGCGCAGATCGTCGAATGGGCCGGGCAACTGGCCGAAGGCGTGTGCCCGCCGGCGATCCGCGAGCAGCTCTACAAGATCCTGTTCAAGCCCGACAAGAACGCCCCCGAATACAAGGCCGTGGTCGATGCCGCGCGCGCCACGCAGCGCCCGCCGCTCGACCTGCTGGAGCGCGCCGGCGCCATCGATTCGCCCTACCAGTTCCACTGGCGGCGCTTCCTGTTCGAGAACTTCCCCAAGGGCACCGGCTTTCCCGCGCTCGCGGCGCCGGCCGTCGCCGACGACCTGCCGCTGGCCGAAGGCGTGCGGGCCTTCTCGATCGACGATTCGCAGACCACCGAAATCGACGACGCGCTGTCGGTGCAGGGCATGGGCAGCGGCACCATCACGGTCGGCATTCACATCGCGGCGCCGGGCCTGGCGCTGACGCCAGGCAGCGCCATCGACGCGGTGGCGCGCGCGCGCATGTCCACCGTGTACATGCCGGGCTACAAGATCACCATGCTGCCCGACGAGGTGGTCGACACCTACACACTGCTCGAAGGCGGCGACCGCCCGGCCGTGTCGCTCTATGCGCGCTTCGACGAAGCCACGCTGGAACTGCAAGGCACCGAGACCAAGCTCGAGCGCGTGCCGATCGTCGCCAACCTGCGCCACGACCAGCTCGACGCCGTCGTCACGCAGCCCTGGCTCGAAGACGCCACCTTCAATTCGGACAACACGCCCGACGCCGCCGCGCAACTGCGCGCGCCGCTCTCCTTCCTGTTCCGCCTCGCCAAGCACCTGAAGGCGCAGCGCGAAGTGGTGCGCGGCAAGCCCGAGAACTTCAGCCGGCCCGACTACAACTTCCGCCTCGTCGGCAACGACGGCGCGGAACCCACCGGCAACGAGCAGGTGCAGATCACCACGCGCCAGCGCGGCGCGCCGCTCGACCTGATCGTGTCCGAGGCCATGATCCTGGCCAACAGCAGCTGGGGCGGCTGGCTCGGCGAACTCGGCGTGCCCGGCCTGTACCGCAGCCAGGCCAGCCTGGCGCCCGGCATCAAGGTGCGCATGGGCACGCGCGCGCTGCCGCACGCGGGCCTGGGCGTGAAGAGCTACGCCTGGAGCACCTCGCCGCTGCGCCGCTACACCGACCTCGTGAACCAGTGGCAGATCATCGCGGCCGCGCGCCACGGCAAGACCGCCGCGCTGGCCGCGCCCTTCAAGCCGAAGGACGCCGACCTGTTCTCGATTCTTTCGGGCTTCGACGCCGCCTATGCCACGTACAACGCCTACCAAGGCGGCATGGAGCGCTTCTGGACGCTCAAGTACCTGCAGCAGCAAGGCATCACCGAGCTCGAAGCCACGGTCATCAAGGACATTCCCAACGGTGCGCTGGTGCGTGCCGATGCGCTGCCGCTGGTGTTCCCGGTGGCCGGCCAGCAGGAGCGCGGTGCGCGCGTGCGCGTGAAGCTCGGCGAAATCGACGAGATCGCACTCGACGTGAGCGGCACCGTGCTCGAACGCTTCGACATGCCGAAAACCGATGCCGCAGCCGATGAAAGCGGCGGCGAGGACGACGAAGAAGAAGTCGCCGGCCCGATCGCCATCGCGGTCGACCTGAGCGACAGCGAGGCCGCACCCGACCCGACGACGACCGCGCCTGCATGACCCCCGGTCGAACGACCGGAGGCACGCGCCGCCCCCTGGAGGAGTTTCGAGAATGAATCTCAAGGACCTCAGCACGCTGCAGATCGCTCTGGGCGTGTCGGTCATCGCGCATGCCGCGTTGCTCGCGGTGCGCTTCGTCGATCCCGAATCGTTCAACCGGGTCTTCAGCGAAACCCCGCTCGAAGTGATCCTTGTCAACAGCAAGACCAACGACAAGCCCGACCCTTCGGCCCGTGTGATGGCGCAGACCACGCTCGCGGGTGGCGGTGACCTCGACAAGGGCCGTGCCACCAGCCCGCTGCCGCCGTCGAGCTTCACCACCATGGGCGACTCGTTCGAGGAATCGCGCCGCCAGGTCGAGGCCATGCAGGCCCAGCAGATGCAGATGCTGGCGCAGCTCAAGCGCGAGCTGGCCGCCATGCCCGTGCCCGATCCGCGCCAGGCCGGCGACCCGACCGAGGCCGCCGCGCGCGAGGAAAAGCGCCGCCAGATGGTCGCGCTGCTCGCAGAAATCGAACGCCGCGTGAACGAAGAAAACGCGCGCCCCAAGAAGCGCTACCTGAGCCCCGCCACGCGCGAGGCCGCCTACGCGCTGTATGTCGACACGCTGCGCCGGCGCATTGAGGTCAAGGGCACCGAGAACTTCCCGACCGCGGCCGGCAAGAAGCTCTACGGCGAACTCAAGATGACCGTCACCATCAACCACGACGGGCGTGTGCTCGACACCGTGGTCGACGAAAGCTCGGGCGACACCACGCTCGACCGCCGGGCCCAGGCCATCGTGCGCAGCGTGGGCAACTTCGGCAAGTTCACCGACGCGATGCGCAAGCAGACCGACCAGATCGTGCTGCAGTCGCGCTTCAAGTTCACGCGCGACGAGACCATCGAGCTGTCGTCCCAGTAACCCCCACAGCAGAACACGGAACACCGGCCATGGATCAGTACTGCGTCATGGGCAACCCCGTCGAGCACAGCCGCTCGCCCCGCATCCACGCGCGTTTTGCCGAGCTCTGCGGCCAGCCCATGGCCTACGGCCGGCGGCTGGTGCCGATCGGCGCGTTTGCCGAAGGCATCGCCGCTTTCCGCAGCGAGGCCGCCGCGCAGGGCGACACCGCGCGCGGCTGCAACGTCACCGTGCCCTTCAAGTTCGACGCCGCCGCGCTCGCGCAGCACACCAGCGAGCGCGCCACGCTGGCGCAGGCCGTGAACACGCTGCGCTTCGAGGCCGACGGCGGCATCCATGCCGACAACACCGACGGCATCGGCCTGGTCAACGACATCGTGCGCAACGCCGGCGTGCCGCTGGCGGGCCGCTCGCTGCTGCTGATCGGCGCCGGTGGCGCTGCGGCGGGCGTGCTCGGGCCGCTGCTCGACGCGGGCGCCGCACGCATCGTGGTGGCCAACCGCACGCTCGACAAGGCCATCGCGCTGGTGCAGCGCCATGCCGCGCTCGCGCTGCGCCACGGCGCCACGCTCGAGGCCTGGGCGCTCGACGAAGTGCCCGGCGCCTTCGACGTGGTGGTCAATGCCACGGCCTCCAGCCTCGCGGGCGACGCGGTGCCCGTGAGCGCGCAGGTGCTGCGCCCCGGCGCGCTGGCCGTCGACATGATGTACGGCCCCGCCGCTGCAGGCTTCATGGCCTGGGCCGAAGCACACGGCGCGGTCGCACGCGACGGCCTCGGCATGCTGGTGGAACAGGCCGCCGAAGCCTTCGAATTCTGGCGCGGCGTGCGCCCGCCGTCGGCACAGGTGCTGGCCGAGCTGCGCGCCTCGCTCGCCGCCGGCGCATGAAGGGCCTGCTGCGCCTGATCGCCTGCCTCGTGGTGGCGGGCCTGGCGCTCGAACTGTTCTTCGTGGTGCGCATCGCGGCCATGGCGGTCGTCGATCCGCAGAGCACGGCCTTCCAGCGCTCCGAAGCCTGGCGCGTTGCGCTCTCGCAGGGCCGCGAGGGCGGATGGCGCCAGGACTGGGTGCCGTACACGCAGATCAACGACACCCTCAAGCGCGCCGTGATCGCGAGCGAAGACGCCGGCTTCGTCGACCACAACGGCGTCGAGTGGGAAGCCATCGAGCGTGCCCGCCAGCGCAACGCCCGCGCCGAACAGCTGGCCGCCAAGCGCATGGCGCGCGCGGCGGCGCGTGGCAAACCGGTGCAGCCGGCCCCGTTGCGCGGCGGCTCCACCATCACGCAGCAGCTCGCGAAGAACCTGCTGCTGTCGGGCGAACGAACCATGCTGCGCAAGGGCCAGGAGCTGGTGCTCGCCACGCTGCTCGAGGTGCTGCTCGACAAGCGACGCATCCTCGAGATCTACCTGAACAACGTCGAATGGGGCGAAGGCGTGTTCGGCGCCGAGGCTGCGGCGCAGTACTACTTCAAGAAGCCGGCGGCGCGCCTGAGTTCACACGAGGCCGCGCGCCTGGCCGTGATGCTGCCGAGCCCGAAGTTCTTCGAGCGGCGGCCCAATTCGTCGTACATCAACGGGCGGGCATCGACGATCGTGGCGCGGATGTCGGCGGTCGACCTGCCCTGAACTTCCGCACCGCCGCTTCCACCGCCAGCACGGCGACGAAGCCGATCGCGTAGGCCACCACGTCCCACCAGTCGGCGGTGGCGCCGAGCACGATGCGCAGCGCGCGGTTCGGAATGTGCAGGTGCCACGCTGACGCGAGGAACTGCCCCAGCTCCACCAGCAGCCCCACGCCGAAGGCGGCCAGCGCGAGCGGCAGCACGCGCGCGGCGACGAAGGTCTTGAACACCACGTACACCCACGCCACGGCCAGCACGTCGCCGAAGAAACTTCGCACCCAGCCCCAGCGCGCGCCGACGGTGGCCAGCAGCACGAGCAACACAAAGAGGGCCACCGCCCACGCCAGGGAAAGAAGATCGAAACGCCATCGCATGGCCCGTATCATCGCCTCCATATGCTGGCAAAGCTCACAGGTTGGTTGCTGCTGGGAATCGTCCGATTGCTCACCGGTGCGCAGGCGCGCTGGTACGGCTGTCCGCCGAAAGCCGAGCAGCGCATCTACTTCGCGAATCACCAGAGCCACGCGGACCTCGTGATGATCTGGGCCGCGCTTCCCGAAGAACTGCGCAGCATCACGCGGCCGATCGCGGCGCGCGACTACTGGGCCAACACGCCGTTCAAGCGCTGGATCACGACGGAGGTGTTCAACGCGGTGTATGTGGAGCGTGCGGCCACGGCGCCTGCGACGGCAGCAACACCGGTTGCGCCACCGCCGCCTGAGGTGCGGCCACCCGCGGCGTCCAATGCACCGGCCGAGCGCATCGAGCCTTCGATGGAACCGCTGCTGCCGATCGAAACGATCACCGTCGCCGAGGCGCCGCAAGAAATCCAGGGCCAGCTCGACCTTCCCGCGCCCCCGCCCCCGCCTCCACCACCGGTCGCTCCGCCGCCCGTCATCGAACCCGAAGCACCAGTCGCCGCACCCGAGCCGCCCGCCGCCGACCCGCTTGCACCGCTCATCGACGCCCTGCGCAGCGGCGACTCGATCATCATCTTCCCCGAAGGCACGCGCGGCCACACCGGCGAGCCGCAGAAATTCAAGTCGGGCCTGTACGCACTGGCGACGATGTTCCCCGACGTGGTCCTTGTGCCGGCCTGGATCGACAACGTGCAGCGCGTGATGCCTAAAGGTGAGATCGTGCCCGTGCCCATCCTGTGCTCCGTCACCTTCGGCGCCCCGATCCGCGTCGAAGAAGGCGAGGAGCGCCGCCCTTTCCTCGACCGCGCGCGTGCCGCCGTGATCGCTTTGCGCGACGTCTGAATATGCCCCCCCACGCTCATCACTTCGTGTATTCGCTGCCCCCTGAGGGGGCGCAGACCTCCCTTGGGGCGGCCCGGCGGGAGGCCTGAAGGTATGAACCAGTTCCTGCGCAGCCTCAGCCCGACCGAACAGGTCGCGGCCCTTTTCCTGATCGTCTTCGGCCTGCTCGTCATCGTGAGCACCACCGTCTTCTTCCTGAGCTTCAAGGAGCGGCGCAACCCGGTGCACGACGAGTCGTGGCAGGCCGAGCTGGCGCATGTGCGCGCGCTGCTCGGCACCACGTGGTTCATGGTGATCGTGTTCTGGATCGGCTGGGCGCTGGGCGAAACGGTGGCCACCGTGCTGTTCGCGCTGATCTCGTTCTTTGCGCTGCGCGAGTTCATCACGCTCTCCCCGACGCGGCGCGGCGACCACCGCAGCCTGATCCTCGCGTTCTTCGTGGTGCTGCCGATCCAGTTCTGGCTGGTGGCCACGGCGCGCTTCGACCTGTTCACGGTATTCATCCCGGTCTACGTGTTCCTCGCCATTCCGGTGGCGAGCGCGCTGGCGAACGACCCGAGCCATTTTCTGGAGCGCAACGCCAAGCTGCAGTGGGGCATCATGGTCTGCGTGTACGGCATGAGCCACGTGCCCGCGCTGCTGCTGCTGACCTTTCCGGGCTACGAAGGCAAGAGCGCGTTCCTCGTGTTCTTCCTGGTGTTCGTGGTGCAGACCTCGGTGCTGGTGCAGCACCTGATCTCGCGGCGCATGCAGCGCACGCCGTTTGCGCCCAACGTGAGCCGCAGCTTCAACTGGACCAGCTGGGGCATCGGCATCGTGGTGGCCAGCCTGGTCGGTGCGCTGTTCTCGTTCATCACGCCGTTCAAGTTCGGGCAGGCGCTCGCGGTGTCGATCATTGCCTGCGTCGCGGGCTCGATGGGCCACCTCGTGATGAAGGCGCTCAAGCGCGACCGCGGCATTCCGAACTGGGGCCAGAAGGGCGTAGGCGTGACCGGCGCCAACGGCCTGCTCGACCGCGTCGATGCGCTGTGCTTCGCGGCGCCGATCTTCTTCCACTCGATCCGCTGGTACTTCAACGTCTGAAGCACCGGGCGGCGGGCGGTCACGCCTTGCGCCGCACCACCCGATCGAAGGCCTGCTTCGCGCGCCGTCCCAAAGCCTTCGTCTTCAGCGCCTGAAGCTCACGCTTGAGCCGCGTGCGCTGCTCGGCCGACAGCGCGGTGCCGAAGCGCCCCAGCGCCTGTTCGAGCGCCTCGCGCTGCGCCGCCACCCGCCCCTGCCGGCCTTCGGCCTCGGCCAGCCATTCGCAGGCATTGGCGACGCGCTCGCGCAAGGCCGCGTCGCCCGACTCGCCGAAGCGCGCGATGAGCAAGCGGTAGGCCTTGGCCTGGCCCGGCAGGTCGTCCATCTTGTCGAAGGCCTTGGCCTTGTTGATCATCGACTTGGCGGCCCACAGCTGCAGGGCGCTGTCCCGCGCCATCGCCGTGCGCGCGATCACCTCGTCGTAGCTGACCACGGCCTCGGCGAACCGGCCCGCGCGGCGCAGCACGGCGCCCTTGCGAAACAGCGCGCCGGCCACGCGCGCGCGCAGGTCGGCCAGCTCGGAGTTGCCCCAGCGCGCGACGATCTCGTCGTGCACACGCATCTCGTCCGCCGGCCGCGCGAGGCGGTCGAGCGCGGTGCTCTTGTATTGCAGGCACAGCGCCACCTGCGACTGCATCTCGGTGGAGGCATCGGCGCCGTAGCGCGCGTCCATCGCGTCGGCGGCCTCGACAACCTCGGCGAACTGTTCGAGCGCCAGCAGGCAGAAGGTCTTGTGCGACAAGGCGCGCGCGCACTGGCGGCGCATCAGCGGGTGCGGCGAGGCGGCATGCGCCGCGAGCACCTCGTCGAACAGCGCGATCGCTTCGCGCGATGCGCCCGCGTCGCCGAGCTTGCGGCCTTCGCGGACGGTGTCGCACGCTGCATCGAAGCGCTCGGGCAGCTCGCCGGCCTCGAGGCCGCCGGTCTTGCGCAGCCGCTTCAGGCAGGCCTCGCGTCCCGCCGTCGCCTTCACGCGCAGCTCGCGCAGTTCGGGTGTGGCGCCGTCGCGCGACACCGCGACGAGTGGCTCGTACACCGCGAGCGCGGCCTCGGGCCGCCCGAGCAGATCGAGCAGCACGAAGCCCTTGTGCAGCAAGGTGGTGGCCACGGTGCGCTGCACCACGGCGTCGCCGTCACGCGCGAAAGTGCCGAGCAGGCGCTCGCAGGCGGCCAGCGCGGCATCGCCGTCACCCTGGTCGCGCAGCCCCACGGCCCAGTCGTGGGCGCGCATGGCCGCGAGGCGACGCACCTGCGCAGAGGCGTCGTGGCCGTAGCGGTCGAGCAGCCAGCCGACCAGTTCGGCGCGGCGCGCGACCTCGTCGAGCCCGAGGCCGTCGAAGAACAAGGCCAGCGCGCGCACGCCTTCCAGCCGCAGCTCGGGCGCGGCATCGGCCAGCCCGGTCTCGATCTGGTCGGCCACCTGCAGGCACAGCACCTGGGCCTGGGTGTGCTGCGCCAGCTCGCGCAGGTTGAGCACCGTGGCCAGCCGGGCCCGCGCCACGCGCAGGACCACGCCGGGATCGGTGTCACCCTCGAAGCGTTCGATGGCTGCGTCGAGCGTGGCCAATGCGTCTTGCGGCAGGCCGCGGTGGTGTTCGATCTCGGCCTTGAGCAGGCGCGCGTCGAGCCGCCACATATCGAGCGCGGCATCGGCCTGCGCATCGAGCTGTTCGCTCATGAAGTCGCAAGCCTCGCAACGCGCGGCGGCGTCGTCGATGAGCCAGGTGCGCTGATAGAGCGCGTGGGCGATGTGCGCACGGATCTCGGGCTCGCTGCGCTGGCCGTGCGCAGCGACGAGGCGGTCGAGCGTGGCCAGCGCGTCGGCCGGGCGGTGCAATTGGCGCAGCACGTGCGCGAGCAGGCGCAGCGCCTGGCAGCAGGGCACGACCACGGCGGCGTCGGGCAGTGCGCCGAACTCGGCGATCAATTGGCTGCAGGCGGCGATCGCCTCGCGGCGGCGGCCGAGGTCGCTCCACAGCTCCGCCTGGCGAAAGCTCGCGGCGGCGCGTTCGGCGGGAGGCTGCAGGCGCGTGATCAGGGACTGGGCGTCGTTCAGTTGCTTCAGTTGTTGTTCCGCGGAGGACTCGACTACATTCACCTTCGCTTCCTTGTGTGGCGCGCCTCGCGTGGAGCGGGGCGGAATGCAAGAACCGGGCGGATTCTGCCCGCGATACCCACGCATCCCGCACGAATTCGCGCCTTCTTCAACCTTCCTCACCCAGGCTTAGGCCTTTACGCTTCCTTTTCATGCGGATTCTCGGCATCGACCCCGGATTGCAGACCACCGGCTTCGGCGTGGTCGATGCGGACGGCCATGCGCTGCGCTACGTGGCCAGCGGCACCATCAGCACCCGGCACCTGGGCAGCGGCAACCTGCCGGCGCGCCTGAAGGTGCTGTTCGACGGCATCGGCGAGATCACGGCGCGCTACCAGCCCGATGCGTCGGCGGTCGAAATCATCTTCGTCAACGTCAACCCGCAGTCGACGCTGCTGCTGGGCCAGGCGCGCGGCGCCTGCGTGACGGCGCTGGTGAGCTGCAACCTTTCGGTGGCCGAGTACACGGCGCTGCAGATGAAGAAGGCCGTGGCCGGCCACGGCCAGGCCGCGAAGGCGCAGGTGCAGGAGATGGTGAAGCGCCTGCTCGACCTGCCCGGCCTGCCGGGCGCCGATGCGGCGGACGCGCTGGGCATCGCCATCACGCACGCGCAGGTCGGCCGTTCGATGGCGCGGCTCGCGGAAGCGGCCGAGCTGTCGAAGACGCACGCCGGCACCTACCGGCAAGGGCGTTCGCGCTGAGGACGTTTCAGCGCACGATGTAGCGCAGGTCGCCCAGGCGCTGGCGGCGTTCACGCACCTCAAGGGCCACGGCGTTCGCATCGCCTGCCAGCGCCCGCGCGATCCAGCCGGCCAGTTGCGGCATGTCCTCGGGCGTGAAGCCCAGCCGCACGATCTCGGGCACGCCCAGGCGCAGGCCGTTGATGTCGCCGTCGATCGGCGCGATCGGCAGGCCGATGCCGCAGGCCAACAGGCCGCCTTGGGCCAGCTGTTTCGCGGCGCGCTGCCCGCCGCCCCAGCGCGCGGCCTCGAGCGCGAACTGGTGCGACTGCGTGAAGCCGCGCGCCTTCGCGAACACGGGCAGGCCTTCGGCATCGAGCGCACGTGCGAGCGCCTGCGCGGTATCGCGCATCGCTGCCGCATAGGCCACGCCATGCACCTTCCAGTCGAGCAGGCCACGGGCCAGTGCGGCCGTTCGGCCTGCGTCCGAGTTGGCCGTGAGGCCGGGGTAGGCGATCGCGTCGATGCGCTCCATCAGCGCCGCATCGTTCGACACGATCAGCCCGCCGGCCGGGCCGCCCAGGCTCTTGTAGGTGCTCATGGTGATCGCATGCGCGCCCTCTTCGAGCGGCTGCGGCCAGGCCTTGCCGGCCACCATGCCCGAGAGGTGCGCGGCATCGAAGAGCAGCTTCGCGCCCACGCTGTCGGCCACCTCGCGGATGGCGGACACCGGGTGCGGGAACAGGTTCAGGCTGCCGCCGATGGTGATGAGCTTGGGCTTCACCTCGCGCGCGAGCTTGGCCAGCGCGACCACGTCGACCGAGTAGCCGTCGGCATCGACCGGCGCCGGCACGGTCTTCAGGCCGTAGAGCCCGGCCGCGCCCGCCGCATGGTGCGTCACGTGGCCGCCGATGGCGGGCGGCGGCGCGATGATCGTGTCGCCGGGCTGGCAGGTCGCCATGAACACGTAGAGGTTCGACAGCGCGCCCGAGCTCACGCGCACCTCGGCGAACCGCGCGCCGAACAC
Organism: Variovorax sp. EBFNA2; assembly: GCF_033802765.1. Lineage (NCBI taxonomy): Bacteria > Pseudomonadati > Pseudomonadota > Betaproteobacteria > Burkholderiales > Comamonadaceae > Variovorax > Variovorax sp. EBFNA2. Next base: position 948,906 of record NZ_CP138496.1, on the reverse strand, counting down.
CTCGGCCGCGAGCTCGGCGGCGACGACTTCGATGCGCTCGATGGCCTCCAGCCCCATCTCGTACTTGTCGCCCGGGTAGCCCAGCGACGGCCGCGAGCCGAGCCCGCGCGACAGCAGCGCCTCGGCGGCGGGGTTCATCACGTTGGTGGCGGGGTTGAGGTTCAGCCCGTCGACGTCGTGGAGGCGGTGGTTGTCGGCCACGAGGCGTTCGATCTCGGCGGCCACGCCCGCGGCGTCGCGCGCGGCGGCGTCGGCGGCAATGGCGAGCACGTGGTCCTCGCTGGCGGCGGGAACCCAGGAACGGCGGTGAAGGGCTGCGGGCATGCGGCGTCTCGCTGAGGAAAGGAATGACCGCATGGTCGCGCCCTGTGCCTGCGCCGGCAACACGGATAAACTGGGCCCGAGCCCTAGAAAAATTGGGCCTCCACCCCATGTCCCTCGCCCCACCCCGCCCTCGCCTGCCGCCGCACACGGCCGTGCGCGCCTTCGAGTCGGCAGCGCGCCACGGCAGCTTCGCGCGGGCGGCCGAAGAGTTGTTCGTGACGCCCGCCGCCGTCGCGCAGCAGATCAAGGCGCTCGAGACCTGGGCCGGCGGTGCGCTGTTCGAGCGGCACAGCCAGGGCATCCGGCTCAGCGCGCACGGCCGGCGCGCGTTGCCCGCGCTCAGTGCGGCGGTCGACCAGCTCGGCCTCGCGGTGCAGGCGCTGCGCCAGGAAACGCAGACCGCCGCGCGCCGCAGCACGCTGCAGGTGGCGGCCCTGCCGGCCATGGCACAGCTGTGGCTGTCGCCACGGCTCTCGCGGCTGAAGGCTGCGCTGCCCGGCGTGCAGGTGTCGGTGACGGCGCTGGAGCAGCCGCCGAACTTTCGGCGCGAACCCTTCGACCTCGGGTTGTTCTACGCACGCGACACAGAGGCTGCCGTCGGCGCAACGGGCATCCCGCTCGCGCGCGACCGCCTCGTGCCCGTGTGCAGCCCGCGCGTGCGGCGGTCGCTGGACAGCGGACGCCCGCGCCCGCTCGACGACCTCATCGACGTGCTCCCGCGCTGCGGCGGCCTGCACGACACGGTGTGGCGCGACGACTGGTCGCGCTGGCTGCAGGCCGTGCGCCCCGGCACCTCTTCAACCGAGGCCGATGCGCTGGCTGCCGGGCCCGATTTCTCGCTCTACAGCCTCGCGCTGCAGGCCGCGCTTGATGGCGAAGGAGTGCTGATGGGGCGCGAACGACTGGTGGCGCCGCTGCTAGAGAAAGGCCGGCTGCACGCGCCCTGGGGGCGGCCGAAGGCACTGGGAGACACGCTGATGTTGCTGGTGCCCGCGCACCGCAAGGGGCCGCTGCTGGCGCAGCAGGTGCAGGCGCTGCAGGCTTTGGTCGACTGAGGTCGATCATTGGCCGCGCGGTATTTTTCGTGAAACACCGAGGAACCGGCTTTGCCGGGCCTCTGGTGTTGCCCCCGGTAGGGGGTTGGCGCAGCGGACACGAAGTGCCGCGCAGCCTGGGGGCGAGCCAGATTACGCGACGCGCTCGGCGATGAGCACGGCGAAGAAGCCGAGCGCCGCAAGAATCGTCCACTTGAACACGACCCAGCCGAAGCGGCGGTACTTGACCTGCCCCGTGCCCGCATAGAACGCGAAGGACACGCCCGCCACCAGCAGAAGCAGCAGGATGGCCCAGCGAAAGAGAAGCATCTGGAAAAAGGCGCGCGCTGCTTACCAGGCCCGCGCCACTTCGCCGAAGCCGCGCGGCGCGCGCTTCTCGTCTTCGAAGGTCACGACCTCGTAGGCGTCGCTGTGCGAGAGCAGCTCGCGCAGCAGCTTGTTGTTGAGCGCATGGCCCGAGCGGAACGCGGTGTACGCGGCCAGCAGCGGCTTGCCGATGATGTACAGGTCGCCCATCGCGTCGAGGATCTTGTGCTTCACGAACTCGTCGTCGTAGCGCAGGCCACCGGCATTGAGCACCTTGGTGTCGTCCATGACGATGGCGTTGTCGAGGCCGCCGCCGAGCGCCAGGCCCTTGCTGCGCATGTACTCGACCTCTTTGGTGAAGCCGAAGGTGCGCGCGCGTGCGATGTCGCGGCTGTACGAGTCGGTGCCCAGGTCGAACTCCACGCGCTGGCCGGTGGAGTTGACGACGCGGTGGTCGAAGTCGATCTCGAAGCTCAGCTTGAAGCCGTGGTACGGCTCCAGGCTCGCCCACTTCTCGTTGGCGCCCTCGCCTTCGCGCACCTCGACCTTGCGCAGCACGCGGATGAAGCGGCGCGGCGCCTTCTGCAGTTCGATGCCCGCGCTTTGCAGCAGGAACACGAAGGACGAGGCCGACCCGTCGAGGATCGGCACTTCGTCGGCCGTGATGTCGATATAAAGGTTGTCGATGCCCAGGCCCGCGCAGGCGGACATGATGTGTTCGACCGTTTGCACCTTGGCGCCGCCCGTGGACACGGTGGACGCCAGGCGCGTGTCGGTGACCGATTCGGCGGTCATGCGGATCTCGACCGGCTCGGGCAGGTCGACGCGGCGGAACACGATGCCCGTGTCGGCCGGGGCCGGTCGCAGGGTCAGCTCCACGCGTTGGCCGCTGTGTAGCCCCACGCCCACGGCGCGGCTGATCGACTTGAGGGTTCGTTGTTGCAGCACGCCCATGATTTTAGGCGGGCTGCGACCTTGACGCCCTATTCCCCTGGCTATGGCCGCGATAGACATGGACCGGTCAAAAAAAGAAAACGCACACAAAAAAGCCGGGGAGCCCCCGGCGGTGGACGCAAGGGGCACGAGGTGGACGCAGCGCCTAGGGCCGGGGGTCAGTCCCTTTCAGGTCTTCCCCGTCCCCTTGCGAACCCTCGTGCCCTCTGCGTTCGGTGGCCTGCGGTCAGTCGGCCTGACGGCGCAGGAATGCAGGGATTTCGAAGTCGTCCATGCCACCCGACGACAGCGCGTCGACCTTGGCGGCGGCCATCGTGCGGTTGGTGCGCCACACGCTGGGCACGGCCATGCCGTCGTAGTTGGGCTGGCTGCCCGAACCACCACCCGCGTGGCCCATGCCGCCGAGCGTCGGCACGGTGAACGGGATGTTGTCGGTGCCGGTGCGGATCACTTCGAGCGTCGGAGCCTGGCGGCGTGCGTCAGCACGCGACAGACCCGTGGCCACCACCGTGACGCGCATCTGGTCGCCCAGGCTCTCGTCGTAGGCGGCGCCGTAAATCACGTGCGCGTCCGGCGAGGCGTAGGCGCGGATGGTGTTCATCGCGAGCTTCGACTCGTTCAGCTTCAGCGAACCCTTCGATGCCGTGACCAGCACCAGCACGCCCTTGGCACCCGAGAGGTCGATGCCTTCGAGCAGCGGGCAGGCCACGGCCTGTTCGGCGGCGATGCGCGCGCGGTCCGGGCCTGCAGCCGCGGCCGTGCCCATCATGGCCTTGCCGGGTTCGCCCATCACGGTGCGCACGTCTTCGAAGTCGACGTTCACGCCGCCGTACTCGTTGATGATTTCCGAGATCCCGCCGACGGCGTTCTTCAGCACGTCGTTGGCGTGCGCGAAGGCTTCGTCCTGCGTGATGTCTTCACCCAGCACGTCGAGCAGCTTCTCGTTGAGCACGACGATCAGCGAGTCGACGTTGGCTTCGAGCTCGGCCAGGCCGGCGTCGGCGTTGGTCATGCGACGGCCGCCTTCCCAGTCGAAGGGCTTGGTCACCACACCGACGGTGAGGATGCCCATTTCCTTGGCCACGCGCGCGATCACGGGTGCAGCGCCGGTGCCGGTGCCGCCGCCCATGCCGGCCGTGATGAACAGCATGTGCGCGCCGTCGATGGCAGCGCGGATGTCGTCCACCGCGGCTTCGGCCGCGTCACGGCCCTTCTCGGGCTTGCTGCCGGCGCCCAGGCCGCTGATGCCCAGCTGGATGTTCTTGTGCGCGTTGCTGCGTTGCAGGGCTTGCGCGTCGGTGTTGGCGCAAACGAACTGCACGCCTTGCACACCACGCTCCATCATGTGGGCGACCGCATTGCCACCGCCGCCGCCGACACCGATCACCTTGATCTGCGTGCCCTGGTTGAATTCTTCGACTTCGATCATTTCGATGGTCATTTCTAACTCCTTGAATATTGCAGTTGCCGTTATGTATCTATGAATATTTCTTCTGCCTGACGTGATCAACGGGATCGCCGTCGCGATGGTGGACCGGTGCGTCGCCATCGCTCGTTGAAATGCAGCGGAGGACCCGCGCGTGCGAGCCAGAGTGGGGAGTGGTTCATGGTCAGAAGTTCCCCACGATGAAGTCCTTGAAACGTCCGAACGCAGTCTTTACGGACCCGTTCTTCTGTGCGACCTTGAAACCACGCATGCGTGCAAAACGTGCCTCCTCGAGCAGGCCCATCACGGTGGCCGCGCGCGGCTGCGCCACCATGTCCGAGAGCGCGCTCGAGTACTTCGGGATGCCGCGGCGCACGGGCTTCAGGAAGATGTCTTCACCGAGCTCGACCATGCCGGGCATGACGGCGCTGCCGCCGGTCAACACCACGCCGGAAGACAGCACTTCCTCGTAGCCCGACTCGCGCACCACCTGCTGCACCAGCGAGAAGATTTCTTCGATGCGCGGCTCGATCACGCCGGCAAGCGCCTGCTTGCTCAACATGCGCGGGCCGCGATCGCCAAGGCCGGGGACTTCGACCTGCGATTCAGGGTCGGCCAGCAGTTGCTTGGCGTAGCCGTGCTCGACCTTGATGTCCTCCGCGTCCTTGGTGGGCGTGCGCAAGGCCATCGCGATGTCGCTCGTGATGAGGTCGCCGGCGATCGGGATCACGGCCGTGTGGCGGATCGCGCCGTTGGTGAAGATCGCCACGTCGGTGGTGCCCGCGCCGATGTCGACCAGCACCACGCCGAGTTCGCGCTCGTCTTCGGTGAGCACCGCCTGGCTCGAGGCCAGCGGATTCAGCATCAGCTGGTCGACCTCGAGGCCGCAGCGGCGCACGCACTTGATGATGTTCTCGGCCGCGCTCTGCGCGCCGGTCACGATGTGCACCTTGGCCTCCAGGCGCATGCCGCTCATGCCGATCGGCTCCTTCACGTCCTGGCCGTCGATCACGAACTCCTGCGGCTCCACCAGCAAGAGGCGCTGGTCGCTCGAGATGTTGATGGCGCGCGCCGTCTCGACCACGCGGGCCACATCGGCGGGCGTGACTTCCTTGTCCTTCACCGCCACCATGCCGCTCGAATTGATGCCGCGGATGTGGCTGCCGGTGATGCCGGTGTAGACGCGGCTGATCTTGCAGTCGGCCATCAGCTCGGCTTCTTTGAGCGCCTGCTGGATGCTCTGCACGGTGGCGTCGATGTTCACCACGACGCCGCGCTTGAGGCCGTTGCTGGGCGCGATGCCCAGGCCGGCCAGCTTCAGCTCGCCGCCTTGCAGCACCTCGGCCACGACCACCATCACCTTGGCGGTTCCGATGTCCAGGCCTACGACCAGGTCTTTGTATTCTTTGGGCATGTAGATGTCCTCGGTATTCGCTACTTGATTTTTCTTGGGGCCTCGGGCGAGACCGTGGTGACGCCGCGCAGCCGCAGGGCATACGCGTCGTTGTGGCGCAGATCGGCGCGTTCGACGTCGGCCACCGTGCGGCGGTACTGACCCGCGACCTGCGTCACGGTCTTCAGGAACCGCTGCAGGCGCGCCGACACCTCGTCGCTCTGGCCACGGCCGAGTTCGATCTCGGCGCCGTTGTCCAGCAGCACCTTCCAGCTGCCGCGGCTGGACAGCCGCAGCTCGGCGATGTCGAAGTCGTAGGGCTCGAACATCGGCGCCAGCACGCGGTACATGCCCAGCACCTGCCCGGCCTGCTCGATCGGGCCGTCCAGGCGCGGCAGGTCGCCGTCGACCTCGGCCACGTTGGCCTCGAACACGTCGCCGAAGCCGTTGATCAGCTTGGAGCCGGCCTCCTCGCCCCACACCGCCACGGGCACCTGCTCGGTCAGCGTCACGCGCAGCTTGTTCGGGAACTCGCGCCGCACCACCGCGCTGCGCACCCACGGCACTGTCTCGAAGGCGGTGCGCGCACGCGCCAGGTCGATGGTGAAGAAGTTGCCCTTCAGCTGCGGCGCCACGTTGGCGCGCAGCGTGACCGCGTTGTTGTGCGTCACCTCGCCGTCCACCTTGATGCCCGAGATCGGGAAGAAAGGCTGGCGCAGCACCCACCACGCGCTCGCCGCCAGCAGCATGAGCGCCACCAGCACGAACGCAACGTTCGCGACGATGTTCATCAGCTTGACGTCAAAAGGAGCGGGGATGCTGTCGGCCATGGCTTAGTTCGCGCCTCCCTTGGCATCGAGCGATGCGGACGCCAGCACGCGCACGCACAGCTCTTCGTAGGGAATGCCCGCCGCGCGCGCCGACATCGGCACCAGCGAATGGCTGGTCATGCCGGGCGAGGTGTTCATCTCGAGCAGGAAGGGCTTGCGGTCGCTGGCGCGGATCATCACGTCGGCGCGGCCCCAGCCGCGGCAACCGAGCGTGTGGTACGCGGCCAGCGTGATGCGCTGGATCTCGCGTTCCTCGGCGTCGGGCAGGCCGCTCGGGCACTGGTACTTCACGTCGTCGGTGAAGTACTTGTTCTGGTAGTCGTAGGCGCCCTCGGGCGCGGCGATGCGCACCACCGGCAGCGCGCGTGCATCGAGGCCCTGGCCGAGCACGGCGCAGGTCACTTCTTCGCCGTCGATGAACTCTTCGCACAGCACGTCGGCATCGAACTTGGCCGACAACGCGACGGCGTCCTGCATCTGCGAGTAGCCCTCGACCTTGGTCACGCCGATGGACGAGCCCTCGCGCGGCGGCTTCACGATCAGCGGCAGGCCGAGCACGTCGGGCACCACCATGACCTGCTCGCGGCTTTGCTGGTCGAAGGCCAGGCGCACGTACTTGGGCGTCGGCAGGCCGTCGGCCTGCCAGATGCGCTTGGTCATGACCTTGTCCATCGCCACGCTCGAGGCCATCACACCCGAGCCGGTGTAGGGAATGCCGAGCAGCTCGAGCGCGCCCTGCACGGTGCCGTCTTCGCCATGGCGGCCATGCAGCGCAACGAAGCAGCGCGCGAAGCCTTCGCGCTTCAGGTCGGTGAGTTCACGCTCCGACGGGTCGAACGCATGCGCGTCGACGCCGCGCGAACGCAGGGCCTGCAGCACGCCGGCGCCGGACATCAGCGACACCTCGCGTTCGGCGGAACTGCCGCCGAACAGCACGGCGACCTTGCCGAAAAGATGTGGTTCCTGAAGGCTCACGAGGCCCTCCCCTTGCGCGCGGTGCGCTCTGAAGTTGTTGATGAGGGGGGGGGCGACGGCACGACAGCCGCGCCGAGTTCGACCACCTTGCCCGGCACGGCGCCGATGGAGCCTGCGCCCATGCACAGCACCACGTCGCCCGCGCGGGCGTTGTCCAGGATGGTCTGCGGCAGCGCGGCGATGTCGTCCACGAACACCGGCTCGACCTTGCCGGCCACGCGCAGCGCGCGCGCCAGCGACCGGCCATCGGCGGCCACGATGGGTGCTTCGCCTGCGGCATAGACCTCGCCCAGCAGCACCGCGTCCGCCGTGCCGATGACCTTCACGAAGTCTTCGAAGCAGTCGCGCGTGCGGGTGTAGCGGTGCGGCTGGAAGGCCAGCACCAGCCGGCGGCCCGGGAAGGCGCCGCGCGCGGCGGAAATGGTGGCCGCCATCTCGACCGGGTGGTGGCCGTAGTCGTCGATGACGGTGAAGCGACCGCCGGCCGTGTCGTTCGGCACGGCCACGTCGCCGTAGCTCTGGAAGCGACGGCCCACGCCCTTGAAGCCTTCGAGGCCGCGCTGCACGGCCTCGTCGGGAATGCCAAGCTCGACCGCCACGGCGATCACCGACAGCGCGTTGCGCACGTTGTGCTCACCCGGCAGGTTCAGCACGATGGGCAGATCGGGCAGCGTCACGCCGTTGCGGCGCTGCGCGGTGAAATGCATCTGGGCGCCGACGGCGCGCACGTCGATGGCGCGCACCTGGGCGTCTTCGCCGAAGCCGTAGCTGGTGACCGGGCAGGTCACGTCGGCCACGATGTCGCGCACCGCCGGATCGTCGGTGCACAGGATGGCCACGCCGTAGAACGGCATGCGGTGCAGGAAGTCGACAAAAGCTTTCTTCAGCTTCGCGAAGTCGTGCCCGTAGGTCTCCATGTGGTCGGCGTCGATGTTCGTGACCACCGCCATCACGGGCAGCAGGTTCAGGAACGAGGCATCCGACTCGTCGGCCTCGACCACGATGTAGTCGCCGCTGCCCAGCTGCGCGTTGGCGCCGGCGCTGTTCAGGCGACCGCCGATCACGAAGGTCGGGTCGAGCCCGGCGGCGTCGAGCACGCTCGCCACCAGGCTGGTGGTGGTGGTCTTGCCGTGCGTGCCGGCGATGGCGATGCCCTGCTTCAGGCGCATCAGCTCCGCGAGCATCAGCGCGCGCGGCACGACCGGAATGCGCTTCTCGCGCGCGGCCAGCACCTCGGGGTTGTCCGACTGCACGGCGGTGGACGTGACGACCGCGTCCGCGCCGTCGATGTGCGCGGCGGCGTGGCCCACGAAGGTGCCGATGCCCAGGCCCGCGAGGCGGCGCAGCGTGGCGCTGTCCGACAGGTCGGAGCCCGTGATCTTGTAGCCCAGGTTCAGCAGCACCTCGGCGATGCCGCTCATGCCGGAGCCGCCGACGCCGACGAAGTGGATGTGACGGATCGCGTGCTTCATTTCGCGAGCTCCTCGCAGGCGCGGACGACCGCGTCTACAGCGTCGGTCTTCTGCAGGGTCTTGGCCTTCTGGGCCCGGTCGATCAAGGTCGCGCGTTCGGTTGTCTGTAGCAAATCAGCCAGCAATTCAGGGGTGAGGTCGGTCTGTTGCACCAGCCAGCCGCCGCCCGCGTCCACGAGGAAGCGCGCGTTGGTGGTCTGGTGGTCGTCGACCGCCGAGGGGAAAGGCACGAACAGCGCTGCTGCGCCGACGGCCGCGATTTCGGTGACGGTGCTGGCACCGGCGCGCGCGACGATGAGGTCGGCCTCGGCGTACGCCTGCGCGGTGTCGTCGATGAAGGGCGTGAGTTCGCCCTCGACGCCGGCCGCCGCGTAGTTGGCACGCAGCTCGTCGATCTGCTTGGCGCCGCTCTGGTGCAGCACCTGCGGGCGAAGGTCGGGCGCGATGCGCGCCAGCGCCTGCGGCACGACGGTGTTGAGCGCACGCGCGCCGAGGCTGCCGCCGACCACCAGCAATTTCAGCGGACCCGTACGGCCCGCGAAGCGCGTGGCCGGATCGGGCTGCGACGTGAACGCCGCGCGCAGCGGATTGCCCACCCACTGCGCCTTCTTCAGCACGTTCGGGAAGGCGGTGAACACGCGATCGGCCACGCCCGCCAGCACCTTGTTGGCGAGGCCCGCGACCGAGTTCTGTTCGTGCAGCACCAGCGGCTTGCCCATCAGCACGCCCATCATTCCGCCCGGAAAGGTGATGTAGCCGCCCAGGCCCACCAGCACGTCGGGCTTCACGCGGCGCACCACGCCCAGGCTTTGCCAGAAGGCGCGCAGCAGCTTCAGCGGCAGCAGGAACAGCGTGAGCGGGCCCTTGCCGCGCACGCCGCCGAACTGCACCGGCTCGAAGGCGAAGCCGCGCGGGGGCACGAGTTTTTCTTCCATGCTGCCGGGCGCGCCCAGCCAGTGCACGCGCCAGCCGCGCTCGCGCAGGGCCTCGGCCACGGCCAGGCCCGGGAAGATGTGGCCGCCTGTGCCGCCTGCCATGACCAAAGCAGTGCGCGTCATACGCGACCTCCCCGCATCAGCACGCGGTTCTCATAGTCGATGCGCAGCACGACAGCCAGTGCCACGAGGTTCATCAAGATCGCCGAACCGCCGAAGCTCATCAGCGGCAGGGTCAGGCCCTTGGTCGGCAGTGCGCCGAGGTTCACGCCCATGTTGATGAAGGCCTGGAAGCCGACCCACACGCCCACGCCCTGCGCCACGAGGCCCGAGAACACGCGGTCGAGCGCGATGGCCTGGCGGCCGATGTGCATGATGCGGCGCGTGAGCCAGAGGAACATGCCGATGATCAGCAGCACGCCGACCAGGCCGAACTCTTCGCCGATCACGGCGAGCAAAAAGTCGGTGTGCGCTTCGGGCAGCCAGTGCAGCTTCTCTACGCTGCCGCCCAGGCCCACGCCGAAGATCTCGCCGCGCCCGATGGCGATCAGCGAGTGCGACAGCTGGTAGCCCTTGCCCAGCGCGTGCTCTTCGCTCCACGGATCGAGGTACGCAAAGATGCGCTCGCGGCGCCACGGGCTGCTCGCCACGATGGAGCCGAAGGCCACCACCACCAGCGTCGCGATCACGAAGAACATGCGCGCGTTCACGCCGCCCAAAAACAGGATGCCCATGGCGATCACGGCGATGACCATGAAGGCGCCCATGTCGGGCTCGGCCATCACCAGCATGCCGACCACCACCACCGCGATGCCCATCGGCAGCACGGCGCGAAAGAAGCGCTCCTTGATCTCCATCTTGCGCACCATGTAGCTGGCGGCGTAGAGCACCATCGCGAACTTGGCCAGCTCCGACGGCTGGAAGCGCATGAAGCCCATCGGCAGCCAGCGGCGCGCGCCGTTCACGTTGATGCCGATGTGCGGAATGAGCACCGCCACCAGCAGCAGCAGCGAGGCCACGAAGAGCCAGGGCGCGGCGCGCTCCCAGGTCTTCATCGGGATCTGGAAGGTCAGCAGCGCGGCGATGAACGCGATGACCAGCGAGGCCGCGTGCCGTGTGAGGAAGTACGAGGCGCCGTAGCCTGCGCGCGCGAAGCGCGGGTTGTCGGGCAGCGCGATCGAAGCCGAATACACCATGACCAGGCCCCAGGTCAGCAGCGCGACCGTGACCCAGACCAGTGCCTGGTCGAAGCCCAGCACGCGCATCGGCGTGGCCTTGGTCTGCGCGACGCCGGCGCCGCCCAGCCGCACGGGCAGGTGCACGGGCAGCGAATCCATGCCGCTGCGGGCGCGCCGGAACCAGCCGCCGAAACGGCTGCCGGTGCGGGTTTCCTGGCCTGCGGCTGCGGAGTTCAAATCGGGTCCTCCATCGATCCGGCGGTGGACAGCGACGCGCCGGGCACGTACGACACCACCGCGTTGTCGCCACCCACGGCCTCGCGCGGGCTGTCGGCGTAGGCCTCGACGGCCTCGCAGAACACCTCGGCGCGGTGCGCGTAGTCCTTGAACATGTCGAAGCTCGCACAGGCCGGTGACAGCAGCACGGCATCGCCGGGGTGGGCGCGCGCGGCGGCGAGCTTGACGGCTTCTTCCATCGAGCCCGCGTGCTTCAGCGACACGCCGGTCGTGGCCAGCGCGGCCTCGATGAGCGGGGCGTCGCGGCCGATGAGCACGACGGCGCGCGCGTACTGACGCACGGGGTCGGCCAGCGGCTCGAAGTCCTGGCCCTTGCCTTCGCCGCCGAGGATCACGACCACGCGGCGTTCCTCACCAAGACCGCTCAATGCGGCCACGGTGGCGCCGACGTTGGTGCCCTTGCTGTCGTCGAAGAACTCGACGTCGTCCACGATGGCGATCGGTTCGACGCGGTGCGGCTCGCCGCGGTACTCGCGCAGGCCGTAGAGCATGGGGCCCAGCGGGCAGTCGGCGGCGCTGGCGAGCGCGAGCGCGGCCAGGGCGTTCATGGCGTTGTGGCGGCCGCGGATGCGCAGCGCGTCGGCGGGCATGAGGCGCTGGAAGAAGATCTCTTCTTCGACCACCGCGCCGCGCTTGCGCTTCTGCGTTTCGTCGGCTTCCAGCGCGCGCACCAGCCACGAAACGCCATTGATGCGCTCGATGCCATAGTCGCCGGGGCGCAGCGGCATCGCGCCGCCGAAGGTGACATGGGTGCGGATCTGCGGACGCTGCAGCTTCACGCGAACGGGCGGCGGCAGCATGGCCATCACGCCGGCGTCGTCGCGGTTCAGGATCATCAGGCCCTTGGCGCCGAAGATGCGCGCCTTCGCGGCCGCATACGCCGGCATGTCGCCATGCCAGTCGAGGTGGTCCTGCGTGAGGTTGAGCACGGTCGCGGCCGTGGGCTCGAAGCCTTGCACACCGTCGAGCTGGAAGCTCGAGAGTTCGAGCACCCACACCTCGGGCAGCGTGTCGGCGTCGATGTGCGCGGCCAGCGTGTCCAGCAGCGTCGGGCCGATGTTGCCGGCCACGGCCACGGTCTTGCCAGCGCGCTCGACCAGCTGGCCGGTGAGCGAGGTGACGGTGGTCTTGCCGTTGGTGCCGCTGATCGCGAGCACGGCCGGCGTGTAGCCCTTGGGCGCTTCGGGCTCGGGTTCCGGCACGAGCACCATCTGGGGCGTGTCTTCCTCGACCGCAGCCGACGCCGGGTTGGTGGCGGACAGCTCGGCGATCGTGGCGACGAACGCGGCGGCCTCCAGCGCGGCCGTGGGCACGTAGGGCTTGCCGGGGGGCGGGAGCCGGGAGAGGCTGGCGGCGGTCGCGGGCGCGGGCGGCGCGTCGGGTGCGTCGGGCACGTCGGTGGTGGCGGCCGGTGCTGCGCCGTTTTCCGTGGCGGCGTCTTCGGCGACGACGTCTTCGGTCGGCGGCGTCACCGGCACGCTCAGCGACGCGTCGCGCGGCATGGCTTCGGCCATGGCGGGCGGCGTGGCGTCGACAGCTTCGGTCGGTTCGACGGGCGCGGCCGGCTCGGCTTCTGCGGCAGACGCATCGACTGGCAGTGCGGCTTCGATCGGCTCCGCCGTCGGCTCGGGGGCCACGGCGTCAGCGGGGGCAACAACGTCAGTTGCTTCAACAGGCGCAGCCGTTTCGGCTTCGCCTTCGACAGCCGCAGCAGCCTCCGGCGCAGGGACTTCCGGCGTCTCGACCACCGCAGCATCCACCGCAGGGGCTTCTTCGCTCAAGGCCAGCTCGGCCTGGGCCGGCGTTTCAACGACAGGTTCGGCCACGGCGGTTTCAACCGGCACGTCAGCCTCGACTTCCACCACCGGCACCTCGACCGTGCGCAGGTCGAGCAGCGCGCGCGCGAACAGGTCCAGCTCGCCGCCGACCACGAGGCCCACGGCCTTGGCGGCATCGACGACCGGCGCCAGCGTCGCGGGCGACAGGCCCGGCGAACGGAACACGGCGCGGATCGGCGTGCCTTCGACCAGCGCGGCCGTGAACGTTCCGCCGATGAAGCTCACGTCGGGCAGCTCGGCCTGCAGCGTTGCCAGCGAAGCCGGCGCCTCGCGCGTGTCGGCCACGGTCACGACCGCGCCGTGGCGCGCGCACCAGCGCGCCATCGCCAGCCCGGACGCGCCGAGGCCGAGGATGAGAACGGGGAGGTCTTTCAGGTGCCGCATGGTCGTGTGGTTACCGCAGCTTCAGCGTGGAAAGGCCGATGAGGCACAGCAGCATCGTGATGATCCAGAAGCGCACGACGACCTGCGTCTCGCGCCAGCCGCTCTTCTCGAAGTGGTGGTGCAGCGGCGCCATCTTGAGCACGCGGCGGCCTTCGCCGTAGCGCTTCTTCGTGTACTTGAAGTACATGACCTGCGCCATCACCGAGATCGCCTCGACCACGAAGATGCCGCCCATGATGAAGAACACGATCTCCTGGCGCACGATGACCGCGATGGTGCCCAGCGCGCCGCCCAGCGCCAGCGCGCCCACGTCGCCCATGAAGACCTGCGCCGGATGCGTGTTGAACCAGAGGAACGCGAGCCCCGCGCCGGCCATGGCCGAGCAGAACACCAAGAGCTCGCCCGAGCCCGGGATGTAGGGGAACAGCAGGTACCTGGAGAACACCGCGCTGCCCGTGACATAGGCGAACACGCCCAGCGCCGAACCCACCATCACGACCGGCATGATCGCCAGGCCGTCGAGGCCGTCGGTCAGGTTGACGGCGTTGCTTGCGCCCACGATCACGAGGTACGTGAGGATCACGAAGCCGATGCCGCCCAGCGGGTAGCTCACTTCCTTGAAGAACGGCACCAGCAGGTTGATCTTGGGCGGAAAGTCGAGGTCGAAGCCCGAGCGCACCCAGGCGAAGAACAGCTCGAGCACGCGCCAGTTGGAGCTCTCGGAAATGCTGAACAGCAGGTAGAAACCCGCGAGCAGGCCGACCACCGATTGCCAGAAATACTTCTCGCGCGAGCGCATGCCTTCGGGGTCCTTGCGCACCACCTTGCGCCAGTCGTCCACCCAGCCGATGGCGCCGAAGCCCATCGTGACCCACAGCACGATCCACACGAAGCGGTTCGACAGATCGAACCACAGCAAGGTGGCGAACGCGATGGCGAACAGCACGAGCACGCCGCCCATGGTGGGCGTGCCGCTCTTGGTCAGGTGCGTTTCCATGCCGTAGCCGCGGATCGGCTGGCCGATCTTGAGTGCAGCGAGGCGGCGAATGACGTACGGGCCGGCCACCAGGCCGACCACGAGCGCGGTCAGCGCGGCCATGAGCGCGCGAAACGTGAGGTACTGGAAAACGCGCAAGAACCCGAACTCGGGCGACAGCGTCTGCAGCCATTGGGCCAGGGACATCAGCATGGTGTGTTGCGCGGCTCATGCGTCATGACCGGCCTCCTTTTGTTGTTGTGCCTCGATCGCCTGCACCACGCGTTCCATCTTCATGAAGCGCGAACCCTTGACCAGCACGCTGCCCAGCTGCGGCAGGCGGGCGAGCACGGCCGCGCGGAGCGTGTCGAAATCGTCGAAATGACGGCCCCAGGCATCGCCGGCGTCGTCGTTGTTGTTGTTGAAAGCCGTCGCCGCGTGCACGGTCTCGCCGCCCAGCGTGTAGACGGCGTCGAGCCCGCGCTGCCGCGCCCAGGCGCCGACTTCGGCGTGGAACGCGGGCGCACGGTCGCCGACCTCGCCCATTTCGCCGAGCACCAGCAGGCGCGGCGCGGGCAGGCCCGTGAGCACGTCGATGGCGGCAATCACCGAATCGGGGTTGGCGTTGTAGCTGTCGTCGACCAGCGTGAGCGCGTGCCCGCCGGGCAGCACGATCTCGACCGCCCGGGAGCGGCCCTTGACCGGCTCGAAGGCCGACAGGCCCGCGGCGATGGTGTCGAGCGACACGCCGGCCGCCAGCGCGCAGGCGGTGGCGGCGAGCGCATTGCCCACGTTGTGCCGGCCCGCGATGTGCAGGCGCGCGTCGAACGCGCCCAGCGGCGTGCGCACGCGCACGGTCCAGGCGCCCTGCTGCCATTCGGCACTGTCGAGCGAGATGTCGGCGTCGGCGTGCTCGCCGAAGGTCAGGCAGCGGCGCGAGCCGCTCTGGCGCGCCATGTCGGTCCACAGCGAGGTGAAGGTGTCGCCGTATGGGAACACGGCCGTGCCGTCGTCGGGCAGCGCCGCGAACACGGCGGCGTTCTCGATGGCGACCGCCTCGACGCTGGCCATGAACTCCTGGTGCTCGCGCTGCGCGTTGTTGACCAGGGCGATGGTCGGGCGCGACATGGCGGCCAGCCGCGCGATCTCGCCCGGATGGTTCATGCCCAGCTCGAGCACCGCCAACTGGTGCTGCGCGCGCAGGCGCATCAGCGTGAGCGGCACGCCGATCTCGTTGTTGAAGTTGCCGGCCGTGGCCAGCGCGCGGTCGGCGCGGAAGGCGGCGAGCACGGCCGCGATCATCTGCGTGACCGTGGTCTTGCCGTTGCTGCCGGTGACGGCGATGAGCGGCAAGCTGAACTGCGCGCGCCAGCCGGCGCCCAGCGCGCCGAGCGCGAGGAGCGAATCGGGCACCTCGAGGCCGGCAAGGCCCGCGGCTTCGAGGCCGCCGTGCGCAATGGCGGCCACGGCGCCCTGCTTTTTCGCGTCGGCCAGGAAGTCGTTGGCGTCGAAGCGCTCGCCCTTGAGCGCAACGAACAGGTCGCCGGCGGCCAGGGTGCGGGTGTCGGTGTGGACGCGCGCGATGAGGGTAGCGGGGTCGCCCACGAGGCGCGAACCCGGCACCCATTGCTGCGCTTGCGCCAGCGTGAGGTTGAGCGGTGTCGACAGGGGCGTGGCCATGGCGGTCATGCGGCACCCCGCTTCGTGAGCGCGTTGAGCGCGTGGGTCTTGTCGGAGAACGGCAGGCGCTGGCCCGCTATCTCCTGCCACTCTTCGTGGCCCTTGCCGGCGATCAGCACCACGTCTTGCGGCGCCGCCTGCGCAATGGTTTCGGCGATGGCGCGGGCGCGGTCGACCTGCACGCGGGCCGCCTCGACGCGCGTGAAGCCGCGCAGCGCCTGGCTGATGATGGCGTCGGGGTTCTCGTTGCGCGGGTTGTCGCTGGTGAGCACGACGTGGTCGGCCTGGCGCTCGGCGACGGCGGCCATCAGCGGGCGCTTGATCGGGTCGCGGTTGCCGCCGCAGCCGAACACGCACCAGAGCGCGCCGCCGCGCTGCTTGGCGAGCGGGCGCAGGCCAGCGAGTGCCTTGTCGAGCGCGTCGGGCGTGTGGGCGTAGTCGACCACGGCCAGCGGCGCACCGTCGGCCGGCTGCACGCGGTCCATGCGGCCCGGCACGCTGCTGAGGTGGGCGCAGGCGGCCACGGCTTGTGCGAGCGTGAGGCCCAGCGCGCGCAGGGTGCCGAGCACGCCGAGCAGGTTGGCGATGTTGTACTGGCCGATGAGCCCGGTGGCGAGTCGTTCGGCCGGCGCCGTGCTGCCGTGCTCGGCCACGGTGAACTGCAGGCCCTGGGCGTCGTAGCCGATGTCGCGTGCCATGAGCCGCGCGGGCTTGCCGGCTGCCGAGACGGTCCAGACGTCGAGCGCGCCGATGCCGGCGTCGACGAGGTTGGCGCACAGGCTGGCGCCATGCATGTCGTCGATGTTGATCACGGCGGCGCGCAGGCCGGGCCAGCGGAACAGCTCGGCTTTGGCCTGCCAGTAGGCGTCCATGCTGCCGTGGTAGTCGAGGTGGTCCTGCGTGAAATTGGTGAACACGGCGACCGCGATGCGGCTGCCGTCGAGTCGGCGTTCGGCGATGCCGATCGACGAGGCCTCGATGGCGCAGGCGCCGAAGCCGTCAGTGACGAAACCGCGCAGCGCGCGCTGCAGCATCACGGGATCGGGCGTGGTCAGGCCGGTGTAGGTGAGGTCGGGCGGCACGCCGATGCCCAAGGTACCCATCACGGCGCAGGGCGACGGGGCGCCGCGCTCGGTCGTGCCGTCGGGGCGCATCGCGCGCACGCCGCCGGCCGCGCGCAGCGTGGACAGCGATTCGGCCAGCCACCACGCGGTGGAGGTCTTGCCGTTGGTGCCGGTCACGGCCAGCAGGTCGAGCTGCGCCGAGGGGTTGTCGTAGAAGGCGGCGGCAATCGGGCCGGTGGCGGCCTTGAGGCCGGGGTAGCTCACGATGCGCTCATCGCCGTCGAAGCCGAAGGCGTCCACGCCCTCGTGCTCGACGAGGCAGGCCACGGCGCCCTGCGCCAGCGCGGCCGCCACGTGCTGGCGGCCGTCGGTTGCGGCACCGGGCCAGGCGATGAAGGCGTCGCCCGGGCCGACCGCGCGGCTGTCGGCCTGCAGTGCGCCCTGCACGCGCTCTTTCAGCCAGAACGCGGCGGTGGTGGGGGAAGTGAATGTCAGCATGTCAGAAGCTCTCGGGGACGTCTTGCGTCAGCACGAGGGGTTTGACCGCCAGATCGGGCGCAACGTTCATCATGCGCAGCGTCTGCTGCACGACTTCGCTGAACACGGGCGCCGCGGCGAGGCCGCCGTAGTACTGGCCGTCGCTGGGCTCGTCGATCATCACCGCGACGATGATGCGCGGCTTCTCGATGGGCGCCATGCCGGTGAACCACGCGCGGTACTTGTTGCTGGCGTAGCCCTTGCCGACCTGCTTGTGGGCCGTGCCCGACTTGCCGCCGACCGAGTAGCCGACCGTTTGCGCGCGCGTGCCGGTGCCGCCCGGGCCGGCGGCCATCTGCAGCATCTTGCGCACCGCGAGCGCGTTGGACGGCGAGAACACCCGCACGCCGACCGGCGGCTCGGTGTTCTTCAAAATGGTGACCGGGATGATGGAGCCGTCGTGCGCGAACGAGGTGTACGAATGCGCCATCTGGAACAGCGACGCCGACAGGCCGTAACCGTAGGCCATGGTGGCCTGCTCGACCGGCTTCCAGGTCTTCCATGGACGCAGCCGGCCCGTCACGGCGCCGGGAAACTGGATCTGCGGTTTCTGGCCGTAGCCGAGCGCGGTGTAGGTGTCCCACATCTCGTGGGGCGTCATCTTCTGGGCGATCTTGAGCGCGCCCACGTTGCTCGACTTCTGGATCACGCCCTCGACCGTCAGCGCCCCGTAGTTGTGGGTGTCGCTGATGGTGAAGCCGCCCAGCTGGTAGCGCCCGGGCGCGGTGTCGATGATGGTCGACGGCTTCACGCGCCCGGCCTCCAGCGCCATCGCCACGGTGATGGGCTTCATGGTCGAGCCGGGCTCGAAGGTGTCGGTGAGCGCGCGGTTGCGCAGCTGCTCGCCCGTGAGGTTCTGGCGCTTGTCGGGCACGTAGCTCGGGTAGTTGGCCAGCGCCAGCACCTCGCCGGTGGTGCTGTCGAGCACCACCACGCTGCCGGCCTTGGCCTTGCGCGCCGTGACGGCGTCGCGCAGCTTCTGGTAGGCGAAGAACTGCACCTTGCTGTCGACGCTGAGCTGGATGTCCTGGCCCTCGACCGGCGGCACCTGCTCGCCCACGCCTTCGACGACGCGGCCCAGCCGGTCCTTGATGACGCGGCGCGAACCGGCCTTGCCGGCCAGCTCCTTGTTGAACGCCAGCTCGATGCCTTCCTGGCCGTTGTCTTCCACGTTGGTGAAACCCACCACGTGCGCCGCGGCCTCGCCCTCGGGGTATTGGCGCTTGTATTCCTTGCGCTGGTAGATGCCCTTGAGGTTGAGCGCGGCGATCTGCTTGGCGATGGGCTCGTCGACCTGGCGCTTGATCCAGACGAAGGTCTTGTCTTCGTCTTCCAGCTTCTTGTCGAACTCCTTCTGCGGCATGCCGAGCAGCCTGGCCACCTGCTTGAGCTTGGCGCGCACCTCGGGGTCGTCGCGCTCCACGTCTTCGGGAATGGCCCAGATGCTGGGCGCCACCACGCTGGACGCGAGGATGAGCCCGTTGCGGTCGAGGATGCGGCCGCGGTTGGCCGGCAGCTCCAGCGTGCGCGCAAAACGCACCTCGCCCTGGCGCTGGAAGAAGCTGTTGTTGAAGACCTGCACGTACGCGGCCCGCCCCGCCAGCATGACGAAGCCGAAGGCGATGCCGGCGACGATGAACTTGCTGCGCCACACCGGCGTCTTGCTCGCGAGCAAGGGGCTGGTGGTGTAGCGCACGCTGCGGTTGCCGCGGCTCATCGGGTGGGCCTCGCGGTGGCGGCGCCGGGCTTGGGCGGCGTGGTGGGCGGCAGCGGTGCGATGGCCGGGATCACCGAGCCGTCGGGGCGCACGTACTGGGTGATGGCCGGCGAGGCCGTGCGCATCTGCAGCTGTTCCTTGGCGAGCTTCTCCACGCGCAGCGGCGTGGCCTGGGCGCGCTTTTCCACCTGCAGGCGGTCATGCTCGGTTTCGAGCTTGCGCGTCTCCTGCTGGGCGCGGTCGAACTCCGTGTAGAGCTGGCGCGACTGGTACTGGGTGTGCACAAGGTACAAAGCCGTCGCAATGACGGCCAGCAGAAGGAGCAGGTTGATCCGCGCCATGGCTACCCGGCTTCCGTGCGTTCGGCCACCCGAAGGATGGCGCTGCGCGAGCGCGGGTTGCCGCGCACTTCTTCTTCGGACGGCTTGATGCGCTCGAGCGCGTGCAGCTTCATCACCTTGGGCGCAGCGAAGGGCGCGCGGCGGTCGTAGACCTCCTTCGAGTGCTTGGCGATGAACTGCTTGACGATGCGGTCTTCGAGCGAATGGAAGCTGATTACCGCGAGCCGGCCGCCGGGCGCGAGCACCGACAGGCTGGCTTCTAGCGCTTGTTGCAGCTCCTCAAGCTCGGCGTTGATGAAAATCCGAAAAGCCTGAAATGTGCGCGTTGCAGGGTTCTGGCCCTGCTCGCGGGTTTTGACCGTGCCAGCCACGAGCTCGGCCAGTTCGGTGGTGGTTGAAATTGCGCCCCGTTCTTGTCTGCGAGCAACAATCGCCTTTGCAATCTGAACAGCAAACCGTTCTTCGCCATAGTCACGGATCACCTCTGCAATTTGTTGAAGTTCGGCCGTTGCCAGCCACTCGGCCACGCTCTCGCCGCGCGTGGTGTCCATGCGCATATCGAGCGGACCGTCGAAACGAAAACTGAAGCCGCGCACCGGGTTGTCGATTTGCGGCGAACTCACGCCCAGATCCATCAGCAGGCCGTTGACGCTGGCGTCGGGCAATTCGCCCAGCGAGCGGAATCCCTGGTGGCGGATAGAAAAACGCGCATCCGAGATGCGCGCTGCTTCGGCCACTGCTTCTGCATCCTTGTCGAATGCGATGAGCCTGCCTTCCGGCGCCAGCCGCGCGAGGACGGCGCGCGCATGCCCTCCGCGGCCGAAGGTGGCGTCCACGTACGTGCCCGCGGCTGCCGCGCTGCCGGAAAGAAGTGCTTCCACCGCCTCGTTCAACAAGACGGTCGTGTGGGTCAGGGGGGTGTTCACAGGGCTCCTCAGAACGCGAAGTCCTGAAACACATCCGGCATCTCGCCCTGGGTGGCCTCGGCCTCCTTGGCCTCGTAGGTCGCCTTGTCCCAGAGTTCGAAGTGGTTGCCCATGCCCAGCAACAGCGTCTCGCGGTTGATGCCGGTGGCGGCGCGCAGCTCGGGCGACACCAGCACGCGGCCGGTGCCGTCCATCTCGACGTCCATCGCGTTACCGAGGAAGACGCGCTTCCACCACTGCGCCGACATCGGCAGCGCAGCAATGCGCTCGCGGAATTTTTCCCATTCGGGACGGGGGAACACCATCAGGCATCCGTGCGGATGCTTGGTGATCGTGAGCTGGCCGCCCGCCGTGGCGCTCAGGACGTCGCGATGCCGGGTCGGCACGGAGAGCCGCCCCTTGGCATCCAGACTGAGCGATGAAGCGCCTTGAAACACGACCACGAAACCCCTGTGGTGGGAGGTGCCGCGACACCCGAAAGGGGCGTTGCCCGCACTTTTTCCCACTTAACTGCACTTTTTTCCACTGTAGCAGGAAACACTTGCGACGCAACTGGGGCTCGAGGGTATTTTTTGTAATGGAATCAACGACTTAGCGCCGATTTCCAAACCTGGAAATCGGCGAATTGTGTTGAGAATGAAGTACTTAGCTCACGCAGTGAAAGTGATGCGTGAAGGACGACCCCGTTACAGGGGCCGAGGGAGGCGGCTTCAGAGGATGAAGCGCGAAAGGTCTTCGTCGTGACTTAGTGCCGCAAGGCGCTCGTCGACATAAGCGGCATCGATGCGGACCGTCTGGCCCTCGATGCGGGTGGCGTCGAAGCTTACCTCATCGAGCAGGCGCTCCATGACGGTCGACAAACGGCGTGCGCCGATGTTCTCGGTGCGCTCGTTCACCTCGAAGGCGATGGCCGCCAGCCGCGTGATGCCGTCGGGCGTGAAGTCGAGCGTCACGCCTTCGGTGGCCAGCAGCGCCTGGTACTGCTTCACGAGCGACGCACGGGTCTGCGTGAGGATGCTCTCGAAGTCCGACACCGAGAGCGATTGCAGCTCGACGCGGATCGGAAAGCGCCCCTGCAGCTCGGGAATCAGGTCGCTCGGCTTGCTCAGGTGAAAGGCGCCGCTCGCAATGAACAGCATGTGGTCGGTGCGCACCACGCCGTACTTGGTCGACACGGCCGTGCCCTCCACGAGCGGCAGCAGGTCGCGCTGCACGCCCTGGCGCGAGACGTCGGAGCCCCCTGCTTCGCTGCCTGCACCTGAGCGAGAAGCGACCTTGTCGATCTCGTCGATGAACACGATGCCGTTCTGCTCGGCGTTGGCAATCGCCTGCGTGCGGATCTCGTCTTCGTTGACCAGCTTGGCGGCCTCTTCGTCGATCAGCAGGCGCATCGCCTCGGCGATCTTGAGCTTGCGCGTCTTGCGCTTGCCGCCGCCCATCTGGCCGAACATGCCGCGCAGTTGCTCGGTCATTTCCTCCATGCCGGCGGGGCCCATGATCTCGAGCGGCGCGCGGGTTTCGGCGAGGTCGAGCTCGATCTCCTTGTCGTCGAGCTGGTGCTCGCGCAGCTTCTTGCGGAAGGCCTGGCGCGTGGGGTTGGGGCTGTCGAGTGCGGGCGCGGCGCCATCGGCACCACGTGCGGGGGGCAGCAACGCGTCGAGGATGCGCTCTTCGGCCGCATCTTCGGCGCGCGCACGCACCTTCACGCTCTCGGATTCACGCGTCTGCTTGACGGCGATTTCGGCGAGGTCGCGAATGATCGAATCGACGTCCTTGCCCACGTAGCCCACCTCGGTGAACTTGGTGGCCTCGACCTTGATGAACGGCGCGTCGGCAAGGCGGGCCAGGCGGCGGGCGATTTCGGTCTTGCCGACGCCCGTCGGGCCGATCATGAGGATGTTCTTCGGCGTGATCTCGTGGCGCAGCGTGTCGTCGACCTTCTGGCGGCGCCAGCGGTTGCGCAGCGCAATGGCCACGGCGCGCTTGGCGGCGGGCTGGCCGACGATGTGGTTGTCGAGCTCGGAGACGATTTCCTGGGGGGTCATGGACATGGTCAGAGCGCTTCCACCGTGTGGTTCATGTTCGTGTAAATGCAGATTTCTCCGGCGATCGCCAGCGATTTGCGCACGATCTGCTCGGCCGAGAGGTCGGTGTTGTCGATCAACGCCTTGGCCGCCGATTGGGCGTACGCGCCGCCCGAACCGATGGCGATCACGCCGTCTTCTGGTTCCAACACGTCGCCATTGCCGGTGATGATGAGCGAGGTCGTGGCGTCGGCCACGGCCAGCATGGCCTCGAGCTTGCGCAGCACGCGGTCGGTGCGCCAGTCCTTGGTGAGCTCGACCGCTGCACGGGTCAGGTGGCCCTGGTGCTTCTCGAGCTTGGCCTCGAAACGCTCGAAGAGCGTGAAGGCATCGGCGGTGGCGCCGGCGAATCCCGCCAGGACCTTGCCGTGATAGAGCCGCCGCACCTTGCGCGCCGTGCCCTTGATGACGATGTTGCCGAGAGTGACCTGCCCGTCCCCGCCAATGGCGACCTGATCGCCTTGGGGGGTCTTGCGGCGCACGCTCACGATGGTGGTGCCGTGAAACTGTTCCATCGCAGCCATCTGGGGATGGGCCCCGCCAATGCAACCCCTGCGGTCGGACAAGCTGCTGGCGGAAAAAACCGCGGCGCAGAGGCCGCGGACACCCCTGTTACGGGGTCAGTTCTTGCGGACAGCGACCGTGGCGTGGTCGGTGATGCCGATGAGCCCGAACAGCGCGGCAATCAGCCGGTGCGCATCGACGAACTGCACCCGTTCGCCATTCGCGTCCCGCTCGCGGACCCAGCTCAGCAGCGTGCCGGCCGCCGTCAGGTCCATGCGCAGCAGGGCCGCGCACGAGATGACCGGCGCCGTCGTGTGGCGCAGGTCATGGTCCAGGCGCTGCCAGCACGACAGCGAATCGCCGCGCAGGTCGCCCGCCAGCGCGGCAAAGCCGCTGTCGGTGGACGGGAAGCTCTCGGAATCGCCCCCGACCGACAGCAGCGACCACACCGAGCTCGGCCGGCTCGCCGGCGGCGCGGCCAGCGAGGTGCACTCGCCCTTCGGGTCCTGCCAGGAGGGCGGCGACACCTCGTAGGTGATGCAGTAGTTGAGCGCCACCAGCTCGAAGTCGTCGGGCATGTGCAGCATGCGCAGCGTCGCGAGGCGCAGCTGCCACCAGGCGTCGTCGGGATGGCGCTCGTTGTTGGGCGTGGCCGCGGCCAGCACGGCCAGGAGCTGCGAAGCGCCGAAGAAGCGCAGCTGCACCGGCGAATCGGACCAGTGCGTGAACAGGATGCGCAGCGGCGCGACGGCCGGCGGATCGATCTCGGTGAGCGCGCGCCAGTCGAGCGTCCAGACCATGCCGGCCTGAGAGAGCGCGCGCGTGAGCGCCATGAGCCCCTCGCGCGTCAGGTGTGCGGGGCTGACCCAGTCGGCGGCGCCCGTCGTATCGGAGGCCGCTTCGGCGTCTTCGCTGGCCGTGACGGCCTTCACGCTGCGTGCGAGCTCGTCGAGCGAGACCCAGTCGGGCCCCATGCGCTTCATGCGCTGCGCGTAACGCATGCGGGCGGCCGCGAACTTGGCGGCGTCACCGGTGGCACGGTACAGGTCGAACAGCGCGCGCCAGCGGGCGTCGTCGCGCTCCACCGTGGCGGCTGCGGCGCCGTCGTCGGGGGAGAGCGCGCTTTCGGCGGCCAGGGCCTGCAGCAGGATGGCTTCGGCGCCGGTGTCGTCGCCGTGCGCGAAGCGGATCACCGCTTCTTCGAGCGCGCCGTCGTGGGCGAGCCGGGACGGCTGCGGCGCGGGCACGGCTGCCGCGGCAACAACCTGCGGCGCCGCGGCTGCAGGCGCTGCAGCGGCCGGCAACGGGTCACCGCCACTGTCGACCGGCGGCAGCGTCTCAGCGCCCGCGTCGGGCGGCGGATTGACCAGCGTCTCGCCATTCGGCCCGCGGCCCTTCCACCACTGCTGCGACATCTGCTCTTCGATCTCGTCGATCTTCTTGAGCGTGAGCGCGCGGCCTTCGGGCTTTTCGGAGGTGCTGTTGAGGTTGAACGACGACGGCGTGACCGTGGCCTCGAAGGCATGGGCCGCCGCCTCGCGTTGGCGCAGCTTGCGCAGCATGTCGAACTCGCGGCGGCGCACGAAGTCGTTGCGCTGGCGCCGCTCGATCATTTCCTTCAGCATCTCGCGGCTGTAGGTCTGTTCGGGCAGCGACGAGTCGGAGGACGGGGCGTCCAGCTCCGACCAGTCTTTCAGGGGATTCCGAACGAACTTGGCCACCTTCGAAAAAAGGCGGCCTGATTCTTCCTTTGGCATTCAGAGAAGGTTATCGAAAGCGCGGATTTCGCTCTACCTTGCAGCCGTTCAATCCCCGAACATTTTCTGCTTCAGCTCGCGGCGCTGCTGCGCTTCGAGCGAGAGCGTGGCGGTCGGGCGGGCCAGCAGGCGGCCGACGCCGATGGGCTCGCCGGTCTCGTCGCAGTAGCCGTAGTCGCCGGCGTCGATGCGCTGGATCGACTGCTCGATCTTCTTGAGCAGCTTGCGTTCGCGGTCGCGCGTGCGCAGTTCGAGTGCGTGCTCTTCCTCGATGGTGGCGCGGTCGGCCGGGTCGGGCACGACCACGGTGTCTTCGCGCAGATGCTCGGTGGTTTCACCGGCGTTTTCCAGGATGCCGCGCTTCAGTTCCACCAGCTTCAGGCGGAAGAACGCCATCTGCTTTTCGTTCATGTACTCGTCGTCGGGCATGGCGATGACTTCGGCATCGCTCAGTTCGGCGGCGGTCTTGGCCTTCCAGTTGTTGACCAGCTTCGGGTCTTTCTTGACGGCCAGCGGCGGCGGCGGCACCAGCGCGGTGGAAGGCGCCTGCGAGAAGCTGGATTTGGCGGCGGTCGAGGCCACGGATTGGGGCATCGAGGGCACGGTCAGTTGCGACAGCCGGGACACGCGGCCACCACGCGCAGCGGGAGCGGGCGTAGCGGGGATCGAGGGTGTCGCCGGGGCGGAAGAAGAGGCGGCAGCCGTTTTTTTCATGGGGGTCGGGGGAGCAGAAAGGGTGGCCGCAGGACGGCCGACCGGTTGGGATGACGTAGGCGCCGCGCCCGCGGACTTGGTTGCGGGCTGGGCGGACTTCTTGGCAGCCGCGGTCCCGGTCTTGGCCGGGGTTGCCGCTGGCTTTTTGACAGCGCTTTTCTCTTTCGCGGCAGGGGCGGCAGCAGCGGTGGCAGAAACCTTCTTCGTCGCGGGTACAGCCTTCACAGCCGTCGCCTTCTTTGCGGCGGGCTTGGTGGCTGGCGTGGCCTTGGCGGCGGGTTTCTTCACGGTGACTGGCTCCTTGTACGAACTGGAACGCGCTTTCACTGGGTGTCTCCTCCCAAGGGAGCCGTCGCGGGTGTCAGGCCGCGTCGGCTCACGTTGTCGGGGGCGTCCTCAGTGGTGAACCCCGGGGTTATACCCCCGAAAGCCCGCCAAAAACCCTCGGCGCCCCGTGCCGTAAGTCATATCTCGCCCCTGTGGGCGAAGCATGGCTCCCGGAACAGGCGCGCGATTGTATAGAGAACTCGAAACGCAGCGCCATGGGGTCGCGCACTGTCCTGCTCCGGTAGCATCGCGCGGCGCCGCCGGCGGAGGCGGCGCAGGCGAGGCGTGTGCTCCGGGAGGCGCCGCGCCCGCCATTCAAATACAACCGATCGGGAAGAAATCTTGAGCAAAAAAGCAGTATTGGGAGTCCTGGCCGCGGCCATCGCCGTCGCCTATGGCGGCAGCACCTGGTGGGCCGGCACGCAAATCAAATCGAGCTACGACGTCGCCCTGGGCGAACTGCCGAAGCAGACCGCGCTGGTGCGCGTGATCGAGCGCAACTACGAGCGCAACTTCTTCGGCGCCGTGAGCACCGTGACGCTCGAGCTGGGCTGCCCGGCCGAGGCCGAAGCGGCCACCGCCCCTGCCGCATCGGCACCTGCCGCCGCGCCGGCCGCAGCCACGACCGACGTCGCCCAGGCCACCGCCGAAGGCGACGAAGAAGAACCCACCGAAGACGACAGCGACGCCGTGGCCACGCCGCCCAAGCCCGTGCGCATCACCTTCCGCGACACCATCCACCACGGCCCGTTCGCCGGCGGCACGCTGGCCGCGGCCGTCATCGACAGCGAACTCGTGCTCGACGCCAAGGCGCAGGCCGAAGCCGAAAAGCTGTTCGGCAAGGCCAAGCCGGTGACCGCGCACACCAAGGTCGGCTTCGGCGGCGGCTTCACCAGCGACCTCACGGTCGCGCCCGCCAAGCTGGCCGAAGAAGGCAAGGGCGAGTTCGCCTGGCAAGGCGCGCAGGCCCGCCTGGACATGGATGCGGCCCGCACCCGGTTGCGCTACGACATGACCATGCCGGGCATGGACATCAGCACCGCCTCCAAGGGCGTGCAGGTGAAGGTGGGCAAGTTCACCGCCAAGGCCGACATGGACGGCAGCGCCGGCTGGCTCCTGGCCACCGGCAAGTCCGAAGGCCGTCTGGACAGCTTCGAGCTGAACGCGCCCAAGGGCCTGCTCCCCGGCGGCGAGGGCGCCGCCCCCGCCAAGTCGATCAAGGTGCTGCTGCAGAACGTCGACCTGATCGCCGAAGCCACCATCAAGGACGGCCTGTACGCCTCGGAAGGCGCCTTCAAGGGCAAGGGCAAGGTCAACGAGACCGCCATCGACAAGTTCGAGATCGCCAGCAGCGCGCGCCGCATCCAGGCGGCCGGCTACAAGAAGCTGGCCGACGCCTGGCTGCAGTCGACCGACGGTGCCGGTTGCGGCCAGCGCAGCAAGGGCCAGAAGGACGCGATGCAGGCGCTGATCAAGCAGCTCGCGCCCGACCTCAAGGCCATGGCCAAGCACAGCCCCGAGGCCGGCCTGGACCGCATGCTGATCGAGATCGGCGGCCAGAGCGCCGAGATCAGCTACTCGGTGGCCCTTGTCGGCGTGACCGACGAAGACCTGAAGCTGCCCGGCAACACGCTGCTGCTCCAGCGCGGCGTGCTCAAGGCCAACGCGCGCGTGCCCGTGAAGTGGATCGAGAAGCTGGCCGAAACCGGCGCCGAGAGCGGCCAGACGCCGCCGCCTGAAATGGTCGCGGGCCTGATCGAACAGGCCGAGGAGAACGGCTACGTGAAGCGCGCGGGCGACGACGTGGTCAGCCAGGTCGAGTTCAGCGAAGGCCAGCTCAAGCTCATCGGCAAGCCGGTGGGTTCGCCGCTCGGCAAGTAATCGGAAGTCTGGGTATTTCTCCCTCCCCCGCTTGGGGGAGGGCCGGGGTGGGGGCACGACGGCCTCCGCAAAGACGCGGCGCCTCATCGAAGGCCTGCCCCCATCCCTACCTTCCCCCAGCGGGGGAAGGAGCAAGTCATTCAGGGCTTCAGACCAGGCACTGCTCCAAGCCCTGTTCCAGAATTTCGCGCGGCAGCTCGATGCCGATGAACACCATGCGGCTCTGGCGGTTCTCGTCCTTGCCCCACTCCGGGCCCAGGTCGCTGCCCATGAGCTGGTGCACGCCCTGGAAGATCACCTTGCGCTCGGTGCCCTTCATGTTCAGCACGCCCTTGTAGCGCAGCATGCGCGGGCCGTAGATGTTCACGATGGCGCCCAGAAAGTCTTCGAGCTTGGCCGGGTCGAAAGGCCGGTCGGCCTTGTAGACGAAGCTCTTCACGTCGTCGTCGGTGTGGTGATGGTGGCCGTGGCCTTCGTGCTTGTGCGAGGGGTGGTCGCACGCCTCGCCATGCGCGTGGTCATGGTCATGGTGATCGTGGTCGTCTTCCTTCAGGAAGTCCGGGTCGATGTCCAGCTTGGCGTTCAGGTTGAAGCCGCGCAGGTCGAAGATGTCCTTCAGCGGCACGTCGCCGAAGTGCGCCTTCTGCTGCGGCGCGCGCGGGTTCATGTGCTTCAGGCGGTGAATGAGCGCGTCGGTCTCTTCGGCCGACACCAGCTCGCTCTTGCTGATGAAGATCTGGTCGGCAAAGCCCACCTGGCGGCGCGCTTCCTGGCGGTCATTGAGCTGCTGCGGCGCGTGCTTGGCATCCACCAGCGTGAGGATCGAGTCGAGCAGGTAGCTCTCGGCGATCTCGTCGTCCATGAAGAAGGTTTGCGCCACAGGGCCGGGGTCGGCCAGGCCGGTGGTCTCGATCACCACGCGGTCGAAGTCGAGCAGGCCCTGGCGCTTCTTGGCGGCCAGCAGCTGCAGCGCCTCGCGCAGGTCTTCGCGGATGGTGCAGCAGACGCAGCCGTTGCTCATCTGGATGATCTGCTCCTTCGACTCGGTCACGAGGATGTCGCTGTCGATGTTCTCTTCACCGAACTCGTTCTCGATGACCGCGATCTTCTGGCCGTGGGCCTCGGTCAGGATGCGCTTGAGCAGCGTGGTTTTGCCCGAGCCGAGAAAGCCGGTCAGGATGGTCGCGGGAATGAGGGCCATGGAAAAGTGCTCCGGAAGCGGAAAACAGAAAAAGGCGGGGGATTGGCGGGCAGTTTAGCCAATGCCACTGAGTTGCGTTGCCGATGGGGTCAAGCCCCGGTTCACAACGGCTTTCTGACCACCACCAGCCCCTTCAGGTACTCCCCTTCCGGAAACTCGATGGTCATCGGGTGGTCGGGCGAGGCGCCCAGGCGTTCGGCGATGTAACCGTCCACGCCCGCGTCGAGCCCGGCCGAGGCCACGATCTTGTGGAACAGGTCGGCGCTGATGCCGCCCGAGCACGAAAACGTGAGCAGCACGCCGCCCGGCTCCAGCAGCTTGAGCGCGAGGCGGTTGATGTCCTTGTAGGCGCGCGCGGCGCGCTCGGCGTGCAGCACCGTGGGCGCGAACTTCGGCGGGTCGAGCACGATGGCATCGAAGGTGCGGCCCTGGTCGATGAACTCGCGCAGCACCGTGTTCACGTTGGCATCGAGAAACTCCGTGGCAATGCCCTGCCCCTCGAAGCCGTTCAGCGCCAGGTGCGCACGGGCCCGGTCGAGTGCGGGCTTGGACGAATCGACCGACACCAGCGAAGCCCCCTCGAGCGCCCCGGCCGCCTTCAGGCCCGCGAGCGCCGCCACGGTGAAGCCGCCCGTGTAGCAAAAGCAGTTGAGCACGCGCCGAAAGCGACGGTGCTGCGCCAGCTCGGCAAAGCGCTGGCGGCTGTCGCGCTGGTCGAGGTAGAAGCCGGTCTTGTGGCCGGTGGCGATGTCGAGCGACAGTTGCCAGTCGTGCTCGCGGATGGTGATCTGGGTCTCGCCCTCGCCGCGCAGCCAGCCCGTGACCGGCTTCAGGCCCTCGCGTTCGCGGCCGCTGGCGTCGGAGCGTTCATAGAGCTTGGTCAGGCCCGTGGCCTCGAGCAGCGCATCGGCCAGCACGTCTTTCCAGCGCTCCACGCCGGCCGACAGAAACTGCGCCACCAGCGTGTCGCCGTAGCGGTCGACGATCAGCCCCGGCAGGCCGTCGGCCTCGCCGTGCACCAGCCGCACGCCGTCGCTCTGCAGGTCGAACAGGCCGCGCGCATGCACCGCGCGCGCGCAGACCGTGGAAAAAAAAGCAGCGTCGATGCGCTGCTTCTCATCAAAGCTCCAGGCCCGCGCCCGGATCTTGGACGTGGGGCCGAAGGCCGCCCACGCAAGGAAGTTGCCGTCGTGCGACTCCACGCGCACTGTTTCCCCCGAGTCCGCGCCGCCGCGCGCAATGGCGGATTCGAAGACCCAGGGATGGCGGCGTTGGAGCGAGCGCTCCTTGCCCGGCTTGAGGCGAAGGGTTTTCATGGGAGAACGGAGGAAGGAATGAAAGAAGAAATAAAAAACGAAAACAAACGATGCAGGCGGTGGGCGGTGGCTACTTGCCATCCTTGTCCGGCCGGGCCTTGGCGCGCGGATGCGCCGCGTCGTAGACCTTGGCCAGGTGCTGAAAATCCAGCCGCGTGTAGACCTGCGTGGTCGCGATGTTGGCATGGCCCAGCAGCTCCTGCACCGCGCGCAGGTCGCTGCTCGACTGCAGCACGTGGCTCGCGAACGAGTGGCGCAGCATGTGCGGATGCACCGGCGCGGCCAGGCCCGCCTTCAGGCTGCGCTCGCGCAGCAGCTTCCACACCCCCTGCGACGACATGCGCGCGCCGCGCGCACTCACGAACAGCGCCGGCTCCTGGCGCTCGCCGCGCACTGCGAGCCAGTCGCGCAGCGCCTCGGCCGCCTTGCTGCCCACGGGCACGCTGCGCCGCTTGCTGCCCTTGCCGAGCACATG
Organism: Variovorax sp. EBFNA2; assembly: GCF_033802765.1. NCBI lineage: Bacteria > Pseudomonadati > Pseudomonadota > Betaproteobacteria > Burkholderiales > Comamonadaceae > Variovorax > Variovorax sp. EBFNA2. Next base: position 918,039 of record NZ_CP138496.1, on the reverse strand, counting down.
GGCTTCCATCGCATCGAGATCGACCCAGCCGCGTGCCGTGCCGCTGGCCTGTGCATCGAGCCCCGTGAGCTCGCTCACGCGCAGGCCGCAGCCATAGAGCACTTCGACGATGGCGCCGTCGCGCGCTTCGGTCCAGGGGTCGGCTTCGGGGTCGTACAGCTCGGCCAGGCGCACCGCGTCGTCCACGCCCAGCGCCTTCGGCAGCGGCCGGCCCGCCTTGGGCGCGTGCACGTCCTGCACCGGGTTGAAGCCGATCAGCCCTTCATGGCCGAGCCAGCGGTAGAAACTGCGCCAGCACGACAGCACCAGCGCAATGCCGCGCGGCTCGCGCCCGGCGCTGTGCAGCTGCGCCATCCAGCGGCGGATGTGGGCCGTCTGCACGCGGTCCAGCGGCAGGTTGGCCTCGGCCGCGTGGTCGGTCAGCGCGCGCAGGTGGAAGGCATACAGCTCGACCGTGCGCGGCGCGAGCCGACGCTCCACGCGCACGTGTTCGAGGTATTTGTCGATCCATTCCATGGTGTCGTCGTGCTCCGTGCGGCGCCCGGGCCCGCTAGCTGGAACTAGAACAGATAGCCCAGGGAGGCATTGTTCACGATGGCCGCGGGCTCACGCAATGCGCCCTTGAACAGCATGCCCCAGCGGCGCCAGCACGAGGTGGGCGCGGCGGCGTACTGCACGTCGAAGGCCTGGTCGAAACCGCTGGCACGCACCAGGCGCTCGATGCGCCACAGGTGGTACGGCTCCGACACGATGATCACGCTGCGCACGCCGTTGGCCTCCAGCAGCGTGCGCGACAGCGACAGGTTGGCGCGCGTGGACGACGACACCGACTCCAGCACCATCGGCCCCGTGTAGCCCTCGGCCGTGGCGTGGTCGCGCATCACCTCGGCTTCGATGCGGCCGTCTTCGACATCGACGCCGCCCGAGAACACCAGCGTCTGCACACGACCGGCGCGCGCCAGCACGATGCCCTGGTCGACCCGGCCCGTGAGGCAGGGGTTGGGCCTGCCGTCGAGGTAGGCACGGTTGCCCAGCACCAGCGCCACGTCGGCCGCGCGCGGCAGCGGACCGGCCAGCGAGGCTTCGGCGCGCTGCCAGATCACGCCCGCGATGGCGACATACGTGAGCACGCCGGCCAGCAAGACCACGCACAGGCCGGCCAGCCAGGGCCGGCGGCGCCACCCGCGTCGCGCGGGACGGCTGGGACCGCTCAAGGGCGCAGCCGCGACAGCGCGCCCGACGACAGCTCGGCGATGCGCTCGAGAAAGTCCGTGCCCATTTCGGCGTTGAAACGCTGCGCGTCCGGCGAGGCCAGCACCAGCAGGCCGAAGGCCGGCGATTCGGCGTCGGCACGCAGCGGAATCAGCGCGATCGACGCGGCGCCGGTCGGCTCGGGCAGCCAGTTCGCCGCCTCGAAGCCCGAGTTGAGCCCGCAGTACGGCGAGGTGAGCGAAGTGGCCAGCGCCTTCACGTCGTCGCTCACCCACTGGGCATAGGCTTCGTTCAGGTACTCGGTGCCGCAGTCCCACACCTTGATGGCCGTTTGCGGCACCAGGAACAGCGACTGCAGGTCGACCGCGATGCGGTACGGCAGGCTGCGCGGGTCGCGCGTGGTCAAGAGGCCCTTGGTCCAGCGCTGCAGGCGGTCGGCGATGACGACGTTTTCGGTGCCGTGGCGCACCATGTCCATCAGGCGGTGCTCCAGCGCCTTGATCTTCTCGCGCAGCATCTCGGCCTGGCGCTCCTGCAGGCTCACGGCGCGGTTGCCGTGCGGGCTGGTGAGCTGCACCTGCGCCAGCAACTGGGCGTGGCGCTCGAAGAAGTCGGGCGTGTTCGACAGGTAGTTCGCGATGTCGTCTTCGGTGATCGGGTTCATGGCGTTGTTGTCGTGGGTGAATGGGGTCATGGCTGTTCCGAAATGTCGGGCACGTCGATCTCGCCCTCGAACACCGTCGTGGCCGGTCCTGTCATGAGCACCGGCCGGCCGTCGCCCTGCCACTCGATCGTGAGAATGCCGCCGTGCGTCTGCACGTCGACGCGGGAGTCCAGCAGCCCCAGGCGAATGCCCGCCACCACCGCCGCGCAGGCGCCCGTGCCGCAGGCCAGCGTTTCGCCGGCGCCGCGCTCGAACACCCGCAGCTTGATATTCGACCGGTCGAGAACCTGCATGAAGCCTGCGTTCACGCGCTGCGGAAAACGCGGGTGGTGCTCGATCTGCGGGCCCTGCTCGGCCACCGGCGCCGTGTCGACGTTGTCGACCACCTGCACCGCGTGCGGGTTGCCCATCGACAGCACAGCGACCGAAACGATAGCGCTGCCGGCCCGGGTGCCCAAGGCGAGGTGCCACTTCTGCCACGCGCCTTCGGGCTGCGGGTCGAGCCCGGCCGTGTCGAAGGGCACGCGCGCCGGTTCGAAGACCGGGGCGCCCATGTCGACCGTCACGCGGCCGTCGTCGCCCATGCGCGGCTCGATCACGCCGGCCAGCGTCTGCACGCGCACGTCTTTCTTGTCGGTCAGGCCGTGCTCGCTCACGAAGCGCATGAAACAGCGCGCCCCGTTGCCGCACTGCTCCACCTCGCCGCCGTCGGCGTTGTGGATCACGTACTGGAAGTCGATGCCTGCAGCGGGCGACGGGCGCACCGTGAGGATCTGGTCGGCGCCGACGCCGAAATGGCGGTCGGCCAGGAAGCGGTACTGCGCGGCGCTGAGGCCCAGCGTGCCGCGCGTTTCGTCGAGCACGACGAAATCGTTGCCGGCTCCCTGCATCTTGGTAAAGCGGATTCGCATCGCCGGATTATCGCCACCGGCGCCGCCCTTCGCGCCGGAAGGGCCGCAGCATGCGGCCCTTTCGGCACACCCGTCTCAGTGGCCTCAGCCCTGGATGAACGCCAGCAGGTCGGCGTTGACCTGCGCCGCGTGCGTGGTGCAGGTGGCGTGCGGCGCGCCGGCGTACACCTTGAGCTGGCTGCCCTGGATCATTTCGGCCGCCAGCTTGCCGGTCGCCTCGAAGGGCACGACCTGGTCGTCGTCGCCGTGGATCACGAGCGTGGGCACGTCGATCTTCGCCATGTCGGGGCGGAAGTCGGTCTCGGAGAACGCCGTCACGCAGTCGATGGTGGCCTTGATCGAGGCCTGCAGCGCGATCTGCAGCGTCTGCTTGAACACGCCCTGCGACACCTTCGCGCCCGGGCGGTTGGTGCCGTAGAACAGCGTGCTGAAGTCGTCGAGGAACTGCGGCCGGTCGGCGGCCAGCCCGGCGCGGATGCCCGCGAACAGCGAGGCCTCGGGGCCCACGGGATGGTCGGCCGTCTTCATGAACAGCGGCGTCACCGCGCTGATGAGCGCGAGCTTGGCCACGCGGGCGCTGCCCTTGCGCGCGATGTAGCGCGTGACGTCGCCGCCGCCCATCGAGAAGCCCGCCAGGATCACGTCCTTCAGGTCGAGCGTTTCGATGAGCTCGGCGATGTCGTCGGCGAAGGTGTCGTAGTCGTAGCCGGTCCAGGGCTGGCTCGACCGGCCGAAACCGCGGCGGTCGAACGCGATGACGCGGTAGCCGCGCTCGGCGAAGAACAACATCTGGGCGTCCCACATGTCGGCGCTCAGCGGCCAGCCGTGGCTGAAAAGAATCGGCTGGCCGCTGCCCCAGTCCTTGTAGTAGAGCTCGGTGCCGTCGCGAAGGGTCAGTGTTGTCATGGTTTTTCCTTGGGTTGGTTGAGAAAAGGAGCGCGAAAAAAAGGAGCGCGCAGACAAGCAGGATCCGCGCCGCTCAGAGCCAAAACATCAGAGCGCTAAAAAGTGATGCACCTCGGGCTTGCCCGGGCCGATGTGAAAGCGCAGCGCCTCGGCCTGCAGGTCGGCATCGGCCTGCGACACGCGGTGGTGCTGGCGCAGGTGCTCGGCCCACGATTCGACGAGGAACCACTCCATCACGCGCTCGGCGTCGGTCGTGTGCTCCTGCACGCCCCAGGCGTAGGCGCCATCGCGGCGGCGCTCGAGCGACAGCCGCTTCATCGCATCAAGGAACGCCGGACGGTCTTCCTTGCGGATGCGGTACTCGACCTGGATCATCACGGGCCCGCGGTCGTGCGCCACCGGCTCGGCCAGCAGCGGTTCGGGCCAGTGGTTCGAGGCCTGCAGGTCGGCCTCGCCGGCGGGCAGCCGCACGCGATGGAACACCAGCCCCATCACCACGAGCCCCACCGCGCCCGCCACCAGCGTGGCCGGCACGCCGATCTGCTGCGCAATCAGGCCCCAGCCCAGGCTGCCGGCCGCCATCGCGCCGTTGAACACCGTGAGGTACACGGCCAGCCCGCGCCCGCGCACCCAGTTCGGCAGGATCGACTGCGCCACCCCGTTGAGCGTGGTCAGCGCAATGATCCAGCCCAGGCCCAGCACCAGCAACATCAGCACCGCGAGCCATTGCGGCGGCGCGAACACCAGGCCGCCCATCACCGCGGCCGTGAGCAGCGAAGCCAGCAACAGCATGCCGTCGGCATCGAGCCGCGCGCGCAGCCGCGGCATCACCAGCGCGCCGCCGATGGCGCCCGCGCCCACCGCGCCGAGCAGGATGCCGTAGAAGCTCGCCGTGCCGCCGAGCATCTGGCGCGCCACCAGCGGCAGCAGGGCCCACACCGAACTGGCGAACAGGAAGAACACCGCCGCGCGCAGCAGCACCACATGCAGTTCCTTGCTGGCCCGCGTGTAGCGGATGCCCGCACGGAAGGCGCCGAAGAAGTTCTCGGACAGCCCGCTGTCGACCGCCGCCGGGCGCTTCCACCACAGCAGTGCCGCGATCACGAACACATAGCTCAGCACGTCGAGCCCGTAGGTGGCCGCCGCGCCGAAGCTCGCGAGGATCAGCCCGCCCGCCGCCGGCCCGATGGAACGCGCGATGTTGATGCCCAGCGAGTTGAGCGCCACCGCGCCCTTCAGTTCACTGCGCGGCACCAGCTCCGGCACGATCGACTGCCAGGTCGGCCCCATGAGCGCCGCGCCGATGCCGCCCACGAAGGTCAGCGCAATCAGGTACTCGACCGTGAGCGTGCCCGTGTGCGACAGCACCAGCAGCGTGCCGCTCACCGCGGCCAGCAGCACCTGCACGAAGATCAGGAAGCGCCGCCGGTCGAGGATGTCCGACAGCACGCCCGCCGGAATCGCCAGCAGGAAGATCGGCAGCGTCGCCGCCGTCTGGATCAGCGCCACCGCCGTCGGGCTGGCCGACAGGTCGGTCACCAGCCACGAGCTGGCCACGTCGCGCATGAAGCTGCCGATGTTGCCCAGCACCGTGGCGCCCCACAGCACCGCGAAGACCGGCTGGCGCAGCGGTGCAAAAGCGCCGGCAGACTTTTGAGGCTCAGTCATCGTGGCGCTCCTTGAGGTCGAGCCAGGCGACCAGCACGAAGCCGCCGACCAGGCCCAGGTGTTCGAAGAAGGAGTTCGCGGCCATGAAGCGTTCGTGCCCGACGGGCATCTCCCAGAAACGCAGCGCGACAAAAGTCGCCATCAGCGTGAAGCCGCCCAGTGCGAGCGCGCCGAGCCAGCGCCAGAAGCCGATGAGGATGAACGCCGCGGCACCCAGCTCCAGCACGATCACCGCCACGGCCAGCGGGCCGGCGGGCAACAGGCCGAAATGGTTCATCTCGCCGATGGCGGCGTCGAAGTCCATCGCCTTGTTCAGGCCGCCCTGCAGGTAGGCCGCGCACAGCAGCAGCAAGGCGATCCAGCGCACAGCGGGCGAAAGGGTCCAGTGCATCGTCTTCATCACACCGCCCAGCAGGCGCAACCCAGCGCGCCCCAGAAGCTCTTCAGGTCGGCGATGGGCAACTTGCTGCTCCATGCCGTCGCGTGCTGGTGGCCGTGCACGTTGCAGTCGTTGGCGCAGGCGCAGGACATCGCGGCGTTGCGCATCACCTTCTGCAACGGTGCGCCTTCGGCCTTGTCGGCCCAGCCGGCGTAGCCGCCGAAGGTGCGCGCGGGCGACCAGTCGGGCATGGCGGGCGGCACGCCGCCTTCGTCGTGCGGGGCGAACGGGCCGGCGCCGTAGACCACCTTGCCGCCCACCATCGTGAGCAGCGCGGTCGTGTCGGCAATTTCCGATTCGGCGCAGGCGAAGAAATCGCGGTCGGGCACCACCAGGTCGGCGAGCTGGCCGGCCTCGATGCGGCCCTTCTTGCCTTCTTCGTTCGAGAACCAGGTGACGTTCTCGGTCCACATGCGCAGCGCGGCCTCGCGGTCCAGGCAGTTGCGCTGCGGGTACAGCTGCATGCCGCCCACCGTCTTGCCCGTGACCAGCCACGACAGCGACACCCACGGGTTGTACGAGGCCACGCGCGTCGCGTCGGTGCCGGCCGAGACCTTCAGGCCGCGCTCGAGCATGCGCTTCACGGGCGGCGTGGCCTCGGCCGCGCCGGGGCCGTAGCGCTCGACGAAGTATTCGCCCTGGTAGGCCATGCGGTGCTGCACCGCCACGCCGCCGCCGAGCGCGGCGATGCGGTCCATCGACTTTTCGGAAATCGTCTCGGCATGGTCGAAGAACCAGTTCAGGCCGGCGAGCGGCGTGTCCTTGTTGACCTTCTCGAACACGTCGAGCGAACGGCTGATGGTTTCGTCGTAGGTCGCGTGCATGCGCCAGGGCCAGCGGTTCTGCGCCAGGATGCGCACCACGCCTTCGAGGTCGCCTTCCATCTCGGGCGCCATCTCGGGGCGCGGCTGGCGAAAGTCTTCGAAGTCGGCCGCCGAGAACACCAGCATCTCGCCTGCGCCGTTGTGGCGGAAGTAGTCGTCGCCCTGCTTGTAAGTCGAGTTGGCCGTCCAGTTCAGGAAGTCGTCCTTCTCGGCCTTGGGCTTCTGCGTGAAGAGGTTGTAGGCCAGGCGGATCGTGAGCTGCCCGTCGTCGTGCAGCTTGCGGATCACTTCGTAGTCGTCGGGGAAGTTCTGGTTGCCGCCGCCCGCGTCGATGGCGCCGGTCACGCCCAGGCGGTTGAGCTCGCGCATGAAGTGGCGCGTGGAGTTGAGCTGGTAGTCGAACGGCAGCTTCGGCCCCTTGGCCAGCGTGGCGTAGAGGATGGCCGCGTTCGGCTTGGCCAGCAGCAGGCCGGTCGGGTTGCCGGCGCTGTCGCGCACGATTTCGCCGCCGGGCGGCGCGGGCGTGTCCTTGGTGTAGCCCACGGCGCGCAGCGCGGCGCCGTTGAGCAGCGCGCGGTCGTACAGGTGCAGGATGAACACCGGCGTGTCGGGCGCCACCGCGTTCAGCTCGGCCAGGGTCGGCAGGCGCTTCTCGACGAACTGGTGCTCGGTGAAACCGCCCACCACGCGCACCCACTGCGGCGCGGGCGTGATCGCCACCTGGCGCTTGAGCATGCCCATCGCATCGGCCAGGCTCTTCACGCCGTCCCAGCGCAGCTCCATGTTGTAGTTCAGCCCGCCGCGAATGATGTGCAGGTGGTTGTCGATGAGCCCCGGCAGCACGCGCTTGCCCTGCAGGTCGATCACGCGGGTGTGGCTGCCGGCCAGCGGCAGCACGTCTTCGGCGCGGCCCACGCGGGTGAAGCGGCCGTCCTTGATCGCCACCGCGTCGGCCGTGGGATTGGCACGGTCCAGCGTGGTGAAGCGACCGTTGCGCAGGATGAGGTCGGGGGTGGAGTTTTCGGTGTGGGCCATGGTCGATGCGGGTGCGAGGGAAGTGGCTGCAAAAGCGCCGAGGGCGCCGAGCGTACCGAGAAATTGGCGACGTTGCGGGTCTTGCGCGCTCATGCGTCGCTCCGGTCCGTTGCGCGGGCGGCGGCGGTCTTCACCGCGTCGGGCTGCACGCACGTTGGCAGCTCGCCGAACACGTGCGGCTTGACCTGGTGATGCAGCCACGAAGTGGCGGCCGGCCGCTCGAACACCTGCCGCACCAGCGGCGGAATCTGCTCGCCCAGCAGGATGCCCAGCAGGCCCACCAGGGCGATCACCGGCGGCGCCGGCGAGCGCACCTGGAAGAGCGCGTAGATCACGCCGACCAGCAGGCCGAGTGCAAGGGAAACGACATAGGTCTTCATGGCCGACGCTCTCTTTCGTTCTTTCTTCGCGCGCTCAGCCTTCGTGGGCGCCGAACATCGTCTTCGCGTAGGTCACGCCGAGACCGTAGGCGCCGCCCACCTTCTTCGCAATGCCGGTCGTCAGCTCGTACGTGTCGCCACGCGCCCAGTCGCGCTGCAGCTCCAGCAGGTACTGCAGCGAGGTCATCGGCCGCGCGCCGGCCTGCACCATGCGCTCCATCGCGCGGTTGTGCGCCTCGGCCGACACGTCGCCGCTGGCGTCGGCAATCACGTACACCTCGAAGCCCTGGTCGAGCGCCGACAGCGCCGGGCCCACGATGCACACGCTGGTCCACAGGCCGGCCAGCACGATGCGCGGCTTGCCGATTTCGTTCACGCGGTCGATCACGGCGGCGTCTTCCCAGGTGTTCATCGAGGTGCGGTCGAGCATCTTCTGGCCGGGGAAGGCGTCGGTGATCTCGCTGAACATCGGGCCCGAAAAACTCTTCTCGGCCACGGTCGTGAGGATGGTCGACACCTTGAAGCCGGCCGCTGCCTGCGCCACCAGCGCGGCGTTGTTGCGCAGGTTGACGGCATCGATCGAGTGCGTGGCAAAGGCCATCTGCGACTGGAAGTCGATCATCACCAGCGTGTGGTCGGTGGGGGTGAGCAGCTGGGAACCGGCGGTGGCGGTGGCGACGGGGGTGGCTTGCTTGGTCATGGAAAAGCTCCTGGATTTGGTTAGATAATCGATTGCATTCACTATTGCCGCCGGGAGAAATCTCCCTTGGCATGGACGCAATCATCGGCGCCTGAACCCGGGCCTTCGACGAAACTTTTCACTATCAATGATCGAAGTTTTCGATCATTCCTTTTCTAACGAGGAACGCCCGTGCTCAAGCTCACCCTGGAAGCCATCGAGGTCGTCGACGCCATCGCGCGGCACGGCTCCTTTGCCGCCGCCGCCACGCGGCTGAACAAGGTGCCCTCCACCATTTCGTATGCCGTCGGCAAGCTCGAAGAACAGCTCGGCATGCTGCTGTTCGAGCGCAACGGCCCGCGCGTGACCCTCACCGGGGCCGGCGAAGAAATGCTCAAGGAGGGCCGCTGGCTGCTCGGCGCCGCGAGCGATCTCGAATCGCGCATGCGGCAGATTGCCACCGGCTACGAGTCGGAGCTGCGGCTGGTGCACGACTCGCTCATTCCCACCGAGGCCTTCATGAGCGACATCCGCGCCTTTGAAGACCTGCGCTGCGGCACGCGGCTGCGCATCGGCTGCGAGGCGCTCACCGGCAGCTGGGAGGCGCTGCGCGAGGGCCGCGCCGACATCGTGGTGGCCGCAGGCGAAGGCCCGGCCGGCGGCGGCTACCAGACCGCGGCCGTGGGCAACCTCGACTTCGCCTTCTGCGTCGCACCCACCCACCCGCTCACGCGGCTGACGCGCCCCGTGCAGCGCGGCGACCTCATCGACTGCAACGCCATCGTCGTCGGCGACACCGCACGCATCCTGTCGGACCGCACCGTCGGCCTCATGGCCGGGCAGCCGCGCATCACCGTGCCGTCGATGGCCGCCAAGGTCGCCTGCCAGGTCGCCGGGCTGGGCCACGGCTTTCTGCCGCGCGCCTGCATCGCGGGCGAGCTGTCGCGCGGCACGCTGGTCGAGCTGCCGACCGAGGAACCGCGCACGCCCGAAGCCTTCTGGCTCGCGTGGAAAACCGGCGCGCAAGGCCAGGCGCTGCGCTGGTGGCGCGAGCGGCTGAACCGCTCGCTCATTCCCGCGCTGCTGCCGCGCTCGTTCGCCTGAGGAAGAAGAAAAACGAAGAGGCTGTCGCTCAGCCGCCGGCGCGCAGCTTGTCCAGCGCCCGGTCGAGGAACGCCAGGCGGTCTTGCCCCCAGAAGCGCTCGCCGTTCAGGATGAACGTGGGCGCGCCGAACACGCCCGCTTCGACCGCGTCGGCGCTGTTCGCGCGGTACACGGCCAGCACCTCGGCCGACTGCTCCTGCGCCTGCAGCGCCGCACCGTCGTAACCGTTTTCGTCGGCGATCGCGATGCGCACGTCGGCCTGCGACGTGTCGCGCTCCTCGGCCCACAGCGCGCGCAGCAGGGCGTGCGACAGCGGCTGCGCGTCGAGGCCCTGCAGCTGGGCGGCAATCACCATCCAGCCGGGGTACTTGTTCCAGTTCGGGTCGGTCGGCGCGCCCTTCGGGTAATGCGCGGGTTCCAGGTTCATCGGCATGCCGAGGTAATCGCGCCAGCGCGACAGCTCCAGCGCGTGGTACGTGCGGCGCGGCTCGGGGCGCGTCTTCAGCGGAATGCCGCCGGTCTGCGGCACCACCGCCTGGAAGTCGTAGGGCTTGAGCGTGAGCTGCACGTGGTGGCGGCGCACGATGTCTTGCAGTTGCGGGCCGCCGAGGTAGGCCCAGGGCGAGGAGAGGCTGTAGTAGCAGTCGAGAGCGATCATGTCCGGATTATCTTCAGCCCCCGGCCACCGCGCCGCGCGGTACCGCCATACACCTCGCAACGCAGCGCCTCGCGAACGCGGTGAAACTACGTCCCTTGCGCGTTGTGCGTTTTGCACCGGCCGGGTCCTGCCCTTGCGATGCACCGCAGCCACTTTTCAGGGAGCCCCGATTTGCAGCCGAAGACCCAAGCCAAGATTGCACGCATTGCCCTGTCGGCCTCGGCCGCCGTTCTTGGCAGCCTGGCCGCCTACTGGACCCTGCTCGCCACGCGACAGGGCCACATTCTGTTCAACGCCCGCAAGCTGCCCGTGGTGCATCTGTCGGAAGATTTCTCGACCTACTCGCACCCCGTGCCGGGCGGCATGGTGCGCGGCTACGTGTACCACCCGCAGGGCGAAGACGCGCTGCAAGATTTGTTCATCTACTTCGCCGGCCGCGGCGAAGACGTGCGCGCCACCGCGCAGATGCTGCACTGGCTGCCCGAGGGCTTCGGCTTTGCGGCGGTCAACTACCGGGGCGTGGCCGACTCGGAGGGCGCGCCTTCCGAAATCGCCTCCGTGGCCGACGCCGCCCAGTTCGCCAACCACCTGCGCCGCGCCTTTCCGAATGCGCGCCTGCACGTCGTCGGCCGCAGCCTCGGCACCGGCGTCGCCATCCAGCTCGTCGCGCAGCAGAAATTCGAAAGCCTGCAGCTCGTCACCCCGTACGACTCGCTGCTCGAAGTTGCCAAGAAGCGCTTTCCGCTCGTGCCGCTGTCGCTGTTGCTGCGGCACCGCTTCAACTCCATCGAGCACAGCAAGGAAGTCGCCGCCAAGACCCAGGTGCTGCTCGCCGCGAAGGACGACGTGGTGCCGCACGAGCGCTCCGAAAAACTCATCGCCGCCTGGCCCACGCCCGTGAGCGTGCAGACCGTGTCGAACTCGGACCACCACAACATCACCGGGCTCGAAGAGACCTGGCTGATGCTGGTGGACTTTGCGTTGACGGCGGTGTTGCCGGAGCCGAAGGCGGCGTAGGAGTGGCAGGCCGGCAGTGATGCAGAGGCTTCACGCCGGCTGCTGCGGGCTAGGCCGGCTTGAGCGAGGGCTGCGCTTGCAGCGCATCGCGTACGGCGCCGGCTGTGGTGTTGACGGTGGCGATGCGTGTCATCAATGCTTCGTTGAGCAGGCGCAGCAAGGCGCTCAGTTCAGTGCGGGTGGGGGCGAGCTCTTCGCTGTCGTTCAGGGCGCTGGTGTCTACGAGCTTTTCTAGCGCGGTGTAGGCGCGCATCACGCCGTTGAGGCTGTCGGCGTCGTCGCAGACTTGCAGGGCGAGGTCGTCGAGAGCGGGCAACACGGCAATAGGACAGGCGTTTGCTTGCGCGGACACAGGTGCAGATTCAGCCATAGAGGCCTCCAGGCGGGTTCTGTTTGCTACAGCCGACGCACCCGCTTCCAAACGGTGGCGGCAGCTCGAACGGGTTGGAAGACCGGGAACCCTCTTGCGAAAGCCGGCAGGGCTCGCGCCCTCCCGTCCGAGCCGCCTAAAAAGGCGCACGAACGAAAAAGCCGCAGACCATGTGCGGTATCTGCGGCTTTCGTCGCAGAGAGTTCGACGGGCTTCCAAACCCGATCACACTTTGTTTGTGTGACAGAGCGGAGTGTATCCATCAGCTCATCCATCACACTTGCGACTTCATCTAGGAGTTCGGCCCGAGTAAGTTTCGAGCCAGCTGACTCCTCGGTGCGCCGGGACGTCTGGTTTCGCTTATCTTCCCTGTCTTCATCGTGAGCACCATGGGACCAGCGTCTATCGCTCAGCATTCTTAAGCCCTCGCGGAAGGGCATTGCTTCCCAACATTATTCGGCATCGATCTACGCAGCTACAGAATTCCCGAGCCCTGCTTCAGCACCATCGGTGCAATTTTGAGATTTGGCACCCCACTAAAAAACTGGCATGTCCTCTACAACCCACGTGGCCAAAGAAATAAACGTCGACCGGCAACGCGCCCTTGGAATTTATTACACCCCTTCAAGCGTTGCAAAAATACTGGCATCTTGGGCGATTCAAACCCCATCAGATACAGTTTTAGAGCCGAGCTTCGGAGGTTGTGCGCTCCTATCCTCCGCCATCGAAAGGCTCCAAGAGCTTCATGCAAAAAATCCGGAGTCCCAATTTTTGGGCTTCGACGTCGATCCAGAAGCCTTTGTTCATCTTAAAGGTCTGTTTGCAAAAAGAGATTTAAGCTCATCTTTCTTTAAGTCTGATTTTTTACTATCGACGCCCAGCTCTTTTAAAGTCACCGCCGTAATTGCAAACCCTCCGTTCGTGTCCTACCACAGAATGGACAAGGCTCAACGAGAAATCGTTTCGGACTGGAGAGAAAAAAATAGCCCCAGATTTCCTCTTACTGCAAGTCTATGGGCATATTTTTTAGTCCACGCGATGTCGTTCTTAAAAAAAGATGGTCGCATGGCTTTTGTCTTACCGTCAGCAGCGGTGAGTTCCGATTATGCGAAGCACGTAATTAAAGCTGTGAGCGAAAAATTCAGAAGAATAAGAATCTTTCAAGTACAACAACAGTTTTTCAGTGATTCTGGTGCTGATGAGCGCGCAGTCATCATGCTTGCCGAGGGGTTTCAATCATCGCAAGGCAGCCAACCTCTATATTTTTCCGCATTGGATATAGAAGATCTACAGAGCTCCATCGACCAAAAGAACGAAAGCTCTGTCTCACCTAAAAATTTCGAAGAGGCGAACTTAATTGTTCAAAAACTGAAGGAAGCCGGCCTATGCATTCAACTCGGTGAGGTAGGTAGTGTTGCAATAGGCGAAGTTATAGGTGATACCAAATATTTAGCCAAACCGCTTGCCGATTGGAAGCTCCTAGGCATCGCACGAGATCATCTAAAGCCATTGCTAACACGCACAAGACAGGCAAAAGGACTGACGTTATCTGACCGCGATTTATTGGACCCTCATTTCCCCTATCTGTTTCATCCAAAAACCGCACGCGCCCAGGCTGTCGCCGCCTACTTGGAAAAATACCCTCTTGCAAAAAGAGAGGCCAATGCAACATTCTCCAAAAGGATGCACTGGTACCTAGCAAGCTATGAAACCACTGCTGACGCGTTTATTGGCTCACTTTGTCACGACTCGCCAAAAATAATTTCAAACACAGGGAAATTAAGTTGCGCCAATGGCTTATACAAAATAACAACAATTAAAAAAAGCTGGAATGCTCTACTCGTTGCAGCCTCGGTAAGCTCCATTTTTCGCTGGTCGGCAGAATGTCACTCTCGACCAATGGGAGCCGGCGCCATGAAACTGGAACCGAGCGATGTGCGAAAACTTCTCTTACCTTCGATTTCGGAGAAATTAAGCACTTCAGGCGAGCAGCTATTAAAATCCCTTGACGATAAAATTCGCAACGGGAAACTGACAGAGGCAATCGATATCGCCGATCAAGTTCTTTTTCTGCAAACCAACATATTAACAACTGTCGAGCTTGAAATAATAAAAACCTCCTTAGCACATCTTCAGCAGCGAAGGAAAAAGAAAGTTCAGTAAAAAATGGAATTAGTCGCTAGACATCTCATAAAGGCGATTTTGTAAAAACCTTTTTTTATCGTTAGTAGCCGCCCCTAAGAACTTTACTGCATCCCTGTAATAAGGAAGCAACACCTTTCGTTCGGCTTCGGCAACGATATTTCTCCATCTATCCGCCATCAAAATAGGATGCGACGCAGGATCACTTTGAAATTCTACGAATATCCAATTAAGAAGAAGCGCTAGCGAAACTGGTGGCAAAGGAATTCTGGGCTTCTCAAAACCAGGATACCAAGACGACAAATGTCGATCGAGATAGCCTGCATCGCGATGTGCCGGGCTAAGTTTTCCGCATATCTGCAAATGAACACTCGGCTTTGGCTCGTTACTGTTCCGGTAGCCAATAGGCTCGTAGTCGAAATGGAACTTTCTAATTAGCGGACTGCGAGCGGGCTCCGCGCCCTTACACAAAATCAAACTATATGAAGCATTGCTAATATTTCTCTTATTGGTAGCCTGATCCACTCTCGCGCCAATATCTATTCGGCGCTCGATCCTTTTCTCTTTCACATCAGCGCGCAGACGAATATTCAATTTGAATCCCAAATTGAAATTCATCGGCCCACCTTGCTTAGGAAGAAGTGCGAGCGCTCTTTTTGCAGCATTTTGCAGTTCACCCAGTCTTGCAAAAGCTCCTTGTTGGACAATGCAGTTAAGCGTGTCTCGCTCCAATTGACAGAGCTCAGCAATATTTTCGACCATTTTATTTTGCGGCTCTGGGCTTCAGAATCAACTGATCTTCGATTCCTGGCGTTGTCCCACGATCATTTGGATGAGGCTCGGCGAATTGCCTTCTCACCACTACATATTGAGCAGTACTTGTAACATCTGTCGCCGCCACGGCCTCGGGAGCAGGTTCCGCCGCACCAGAGATATAGCAAATACTGAAATCTCGTTTAGTTATCCCCGCGAGCTTGCGACCTAATGCTTGAGGCGCACTAAATCCACTCTCCTTGACGACTGTAAAGAGAATTCTTTGTAACTCACTTGCCCACCAGCGCGGCTCTGCCTCGGTCGAAAAAATACCTTTGTATTTTGCTTTCTCAAAAATATTCTCCACTTTCCCGAAGCCCTTCTCTGTCAGGCCCAGCAAAGTTGCGGCATGGAGGCGGTCGTACAAAAACCCGGGGCGTCCAATCAAAACTGAATTTATCCAGCGCCCAATACGATGCGGAGTGGTGGAGAATAATTTTTGACTTTGAAATTCTTCCGGCAGACAACGCTCAAGATCGGTTTTATCGCGACTAGGCGCTTTCAAGAGGCGTATAACATGCCCTCGAACATTCGGGTCATTAGTATGCAATTTCGGAAAATCGATGGCGATCGCAAAAATCTCCTCAATATTTCCATTCAAATCTTGATAGGAAAATATTGAAGTGAATTCAGAGATATCTTCTTGATCAAAATGCTTGGAATCTAGCATTCCCGTCACGCACACCATTGGAATATTAGGGAACGTGTTCCTTAATAAATTGGCGACCGACGACCCCTTAAGTTTGATCGCGAGTTGCAAATTGAAGACCTGGTCGATAATAAAAAGCTGAGGAGGCTTCACTCGAACACGTTCGACTAGCTTCTCCAACAAATCCAGGACATCGCCTTTTGCTTCAACAAATTCCAACTCCGCGGTTGTTTTTCCTGAGCCAGCCTCGATAACGGCGCGGTAGTCCTCCACCTTTGCCCTCAGATCGTCAATCCAGATGATTTTTATTTTCTTCATGGCAGGCTTACTTGCGCGCAAGTTTTCCAAGGTTCTGTAGTTTCTATAAATTTAATATCGCCGCCTCGCGAACGTGCGACATCTCGCGCAATAGGAAGTCCCAAACCACTTCCCGAGCCAAACATTGAGGCGTCCTCGGAATTAGCTCGCTCCTCGAGCTTGTCATACAGTTCCCCCGAGGGGTCTGAAATAAAAGGTGTAAATACCTCTTCAAAAAAAGTGGGGTCCAGTCCAACGCCTGAATCAAGAACTCTTAAAATCACTTGCTTTCCCTCGCGACGAGCTTGAAATGATATGAGCCGCGCATCGCGACCTGCAGCAATAACCGACTTTACTGAGTTGGATATTAAATTTAGCAAAATCGTGTAAATCTCACCTTCCATTATCGGTCCCACAGTCAAATCGGAAGGCACCTCATTATCCTTAATTTCAATTCCATAATTTGAAATCAACAACTGAAAGCATCCGACTGCCCTTGCAATTGTTGTTTTCAAATGGACATTGATTAGCTCATCCGATCGCCTAAATGAGCTCACAATCCCGGTCATACCCACCAAGTTATCGAATCGCTGTTTAGTGGAATCCAACTGGGTAGAAAGAGCCGTCAATTCTTTGACGTGTTTAGGCACAGATTTAGCAATCTGATTCAAGCGGGCCGACGCCGCACCGAGAGATCCCAAGACTGTTCTTACTTCGTGCGCGAAGAGAACTGTCAACGTCGATGCTGATGCGACCAAGCGAAGATGGCGAAGCTGTCGATGGCTGTCTAAGCTTTCGGTTTCTATCGCCTTTACAGTCCTAAATAGTGTTTCCTCAGTCTCTTGCTGCTCGCGTTCTGGCAATTCCTGAACGAGCCTCTTTATTTCGCTTCGAAGATAATTTGCGGCTTTAGGAACAACTTCTTCGCGTGGAACATCTAAATCAAGAAATGGTCGAATCGCATCGCGTGCTCTCTCCGCGTCTTCACTCTCTCGAATACGAATGTAGTGATCTCTATGGATGTTCGCCCAGTCAATTGCGAACCGTGCGAAGCTTCGCAATTGTTCGAAGGCGTCGTTCTCCACGAAACCTTGACGATCCAGTCGTGGAATAAGATTCTCAATTAGTGAGCTTACTTCTACTTGCCCGAGGTAATTTCTCATACCCAGCATATTTAGAAGCGTTCGACTCGCGTCGACTCGGTTCAGGCTAGCGGCAAATTCAAAAAGCTCACCATTCGGCTTCCCCAGTCTCTTTCCGCGATCTGCGTCGATGCCGAGCCAATCATCGCGTGGATCACCATATGGAAACATGCGAAATCCGTTAAATCGAACTTGCACACCGCCCCATATATCAACGATATCCGACAAAACGTAATTTGCCAAGATTTCCGGCCGACGCGCCTCATCTTTTCGAGTTGGCACGATACCGATTCGCAGTTCCGCTCCTTTTATTAGTGGGAACTTAATTTGACTGACAAGTTTTTTCGTCCCTCCCAAGCCTTTAGCATTCAATGAGCAACTAAGCTGACCATCTTTATCAACGCTCGCCACAAGCGTGCCCCAACAGCCATCAATAATCGACTCTCTCACGTCAATTGGTGTTCCCGACAGTTCAGGCGCCATCAATCCGACATTGAAACCTGGATCGTTTTTAAAACCTGGGCGCTGCGCCCCTCGGTTGCTAACCAATAAGGCCAATTGACGTTGCAAATAATTGAAGCCGCGAGTTTGCCATTCGTCAATCAGGCCATTTTCAATCTCCAGCCTCGTTCCCGTTTTCCCCACGCTTGAAATTGAAGTTGACCCAATGCAGGAAACTGATTCAACATCGACGCCTTCCACAAAATCTTGCCAATTAAAGACAATTTTTGTTTTCTGATAGGGAAATTCTTTATTGACTGAATCATCAAATGCGGTAGTCGTGAGCGTAAGCTTTAGCCCTAGTCGGCGACATGCAAAACGACCTACACCCTTCGAACCTGTTTTAAGCCGTCCATAAAGATCAGAAACCGGATTTGTCTTCTTATTCGATGTCCCGATCTTCATCCAATATTTTTTGACCTCATCCAAAGTCATACCCGCGCCATCATCTTCGACTGTGATGGTCGGTGCTCCAAGTTCTTGAGGCTCTATGCCAACTGAGACGTACGAAGCATCGGCGTCGTATGAGTTTTTGACAAGCTCCGAAAGGGCGACATGCACGGTCGAAACCAGCTTCTCGCCTAATTCCCCTAACAACGCACTGTCGACAGCAAATCGGAATGGCTGCTCTACAGGAGTATTTTTTGTTTCGCTTATCGGCATATTTATCGTCAGCAGATTTTTTCTCAGTGTATCTGCGCCAGCAACATATGGAAACTCTTCTAGAAGAGTCAGCCCATTCAGCACTGAGCCGAAAAGACTACCGCGCATTGAGGGATTGCACCCGAACAGAGGAGTGAGTATTCGAATTTATTATTGATTTGAATGCAAATATTTTCTGCTCAATCCCTCCTTAATCCGCAAAGATAACCGCAAGACACTCCTCCTCATCCCACAAGGAGTGCTCTCATGCCAATCGCCTTACTCGCGCTGACCCTCAGCGCCTTCGCCATCGGAACGACCGAGTTCGTCATCGTTGGCCTCCTCCCCACCGTCGCTGCCGACCTCGGCATCGGCCTTCCCTCCGCCGGCCTGCTGGTCAGCCTCTACGCGCTGGGCGTTGCCATTGGCGCGCCGGTGCTCACGGCCCTCACGGGCAAGCTGCCGCGCAAGGCGCTGCTGCTCGGGCTGATGGCGCTGTTCACGGTCGGCAACCTGCTGGCGTGGCAGGCGCCCAGCTATGAATCGCTGATTGCCGCCCGCGTGCTCACGGGGCTGGCGCACGGGGTGTTCTTCTCGATCGGTTCGACGATTGCCACCGGCCTGGTGCCGAAGGACAAGGCGGCGAGCGCCATCGCGATCATGTTCACGGGCCTCACGGTGGCGCTGGTTACGGGGGTGCCGCTGGGCACGTTCATCGGGCAGCACTTCGGCTGGCGCGAGACCTTTTTGGCGGTGTCGGCGCTGGGCGTGGTCGCCTTCATCGGCAGCTGGATCTTCGTGCCGGGCAACATCCGCCACACGCCGCCGGCCTCGCTGGCGCAACAAGCGAAGGTGCTGGCCGAGCCGCGCCTGCTGCTGGTGTATGCCAAGACGGCCATCGGTTACGGCGGCTCGTTCATTCCGTTCACGTTCCTGGCGCCGATCCTCACAGACGTGTCGGGCTTCAGCGCCGGCACGGTGGGCTGGGTGATGCTGGTGTACGGCATCTCGGTGGCGGTGGGCAACATCTGGGGCGGCAAGCTGGCCGACCGGCTGGGTCCGATTCCGGCGCTGAAGATCATCTTTGCGCTGCTGGCGGCCGTGCTGCTGGTCTTCAACTTCGCGGCGCCGCACAAGTGGCTGGCGCTGGTGGCGGTGCTGATGTGGGGCGCGGTGGCGTTCGGCAATGTGCCGGGGCTGCAGGTCTATGTGGTGAAACAGGCCGAACGCTTCACGCCGCAGGCGGTGGACGTGGCCTCGGGCCTGAACATCGCGGCCTTCAACCTGGGCATTGCAGGCGCAGCCTGGGCCGGCGGTTTGATCGTGTCGCACCTCGGGCTGATGCACACGCCCTGGATCGGCGCGCTGGTCGTGCTGGTGTCTCTCGCCCTCACGCAGTGGAGCGGATGGCTTGACGCTAACCCCCAGTCTTCGCGCACTTCGTGTCGCTTCGCCAACCCCCTTGCAGGGGGCAACGCCAGCGGCCCGGCAAAGCCGGTTCCGCGGCATTCCTCGAACTGAATCCATTCATCCCCAAGGACCCACATGACCACGAACAACATCCACACCCCCATTCCCGCCTTCGGCCTCGGCACCTTCCGCCTGCAGGGCCAGGTGGTGATCGACTCGGTGAAGAACGGCCTCGACCTGGGCTACCGCACGATCGACACAGCGCAGATCTACGGCAACGAAGCCGAAGTGGGCCAGGCCATTGCCGAAAGCGGCGTGGCCCGCAGCGAGCTGTTCATCACCACCAAGATCTGGACCGACCATTACGCGAAAGACAAGCTGGTGCCCAGCCTGAAAGACAGCCTCGCCAAACTGCGCACCGACCATGTGGACCTGACGCTGATCCACTGGCCCTCGCCCGGCAACGCGGTGCCGGTGGCGGAGTTCATGGGCGCGCTGGCCGAGGCCAAGGCGCTGGGGCTCACGAAGCAGATTGGCGTGTCGAACTTCAACATCGCGTTGATGCAGGAGGCCATTGCCGCCGTGGGCGCGCCAGCTATTGCCACGAACCAGATCGAGCTGCACCCCTACCTGCAGAACCGCAAGGTGGCGGCCTTCGCGCAGCGCCACGACATCCGCATCACCTCGTACATGACGCTGGCCTACGGCAAGGTGCTGAACGACCCGGTGATCGGCGCGATGGCCACGGCGCACGGTGCCACGCCCGCGCAAGTGGTGCTGGCCTGGGCGATGCAACTGGGCTACGCGGTGATTCCGTCGTCGACGAAGCGCGCGAACCTCGAAAGCAACCTGAAGGCGCAGCAACTGACGCTGACCGAGGCCGAGATGGCGCAGATCGCAGAGCTCGACCGCGGCGAACGGCTGACCGATCCGCAAGGGCTGTCGCCGGCGTGGGATTGAGGCTCTGGCGTCGGGCGTGAAGCTGCGCGGCAGAATGCAGCAACCCCTCGGGGCGCCACGACCGGCGCCCTCTTTCTTCTGCTTCTTCTCCCCTCGCCAGCCATGACCGATCTCCACACCCGCGTCTCCGACAGCTTCAACGCGCAGGGCCTGATGGCCACGCTCGGCGCGCGGCTGGTGCATGTGGGCGATGGCGAGGTGCACATCGAGATGCCGTTCTCGAAAGCGCTGTCGCAGCAGCGGGGCTATGTGCATGCGGGCGCGGTGACGAGCATCGTCGACAGCGCCTGCGGCTACGCAGGGCTCACGAAAGCGCCGCAGGGCTGCGACGTGGTGACGGCGGAGTTCAAGATCAACTTCATGCGACCCGCGCTGGGCGAGCGCTTCCTGGCGGTCGGCCGGGTGCAGAGTTCGGGCAAGCTGCTCGCGGTGTGCACGGGCGAAGTGCGCGCCTTCGCGAAGGCGGGCGACACGGACTACAAGGTGGTGGCGATGATGCAGGCGACCATCGTGAACGTGGCGCAGTAAGCGCGCGACCGCAGTCGTCGTCGCTTTGCGCGGCTACTCGCGCGGCGTGGCGGCTTTGCCGTGTTCTTCTTTTTGCTTCTGCTGCTCGGCGATCACCGCGCGGCACATGGCCTGCAGTTCCGCCGCGACGGCGTCCGGCGCCTTGCGCAGTTCGGCAATGTCGCGCTCACCGACGCAGTGGCCTTCGAGGCGAACGTAGATGCGATTGAAGTTGCTCCCGAGCGCGCCTGCAATGTCGCGCAGGCAATCGGCGACGCTGGCAAAGCCGGTGTGGCTGTAAGAGCTGGGCGGGATCACGCCCTTGGAGCGCGGCGCGCGCACGGAATACAGGTACGACGCGCCTTCAGAGCGCAGCTCCACCACGGGCTGCAGACCGCGCTGAACGTCGTCTTTTCCTTGCTTTCCTTGCATGGGGCGGAGTGTAAATCTGGCGCGGGCAGAATCAGCTGACCAGGCCGAAGGCCGCTTCGCGAGGGGTGGCACTTCTTCATTTTTGTCACGGCGCCGCGCTTGCATTGCAGCCGCCATTCACACTTTGGACCCATGGCCAATCGCTCTTACCTGTACAGCCTCAGCAACCGGCCCACGTCGTATGCGGACCGGCCCGAAACGATCTCGGGCGTGTCCGAGTGGAACTACGACGTGCCGTTCATGTACCGGCTGCTGATGTCGGGCGACCCGCAGCTGTGCGCGTCGCTGATCTCGGACGGGCTCGATGACGACGAGGCGGACGAGAAGGTGAAGCTGTACGCGATCAGCAGCAACTTCGAGCCGGGCTTTGCGCGGGTGAAGCGCTTCATCGACATCGTGAGGTTCCTGGCAACGCAGGCGCCATCGCCCGCCACGCCGTCCACGGCACCTGCTGCGGCGCCGAAGGCCCTGTCGCTGATCGACCGGATCAAGAGCCGGCTCTCGTCGGCCGCCGCATCGAAGGCGCCCCCTGCCGTTGCCGCGCCCGCCGCGACCACACCCGCGACGGGCTCGACGCAACTGCCGGGCTGGCTGGACGAGACCCTGGCTTTTCTTGAAGCCCACCGCGACACGCACCTGCTGCTGGAAACGGTCGAGCTCGACACCATGTCCGAATCGGAAGAAGGCCCGCTGCGGGCCTGCGTCGAACAGGAGCTCGCGCGCTGCCAGCAGGCCGGCGCCGCGCTCGATGCGTTGCCGCAAGACATTGCGGCGGCGGCGCAATTGCTGCGCGAGGCCGGTGCAACAAAGCAGGCGGCCCCGCTCGATGCCTTCTTCGGGCTGCGCTTCGACGACGACTGCGACAGCACGCGCAGCCGCGCGACGGAATATCCGCTGGGGCTGCAGTGGTCGGAGGTTCTGTACTTCGGCCTGTTCAACCGCGCCGAGTTCGAAGCGGCGCAGCGTGGCGACGCTGCGGCGGCATAGCACCTCGACATCGATCCCCTGTCTCAGGCCTTGCGGGTTTGGTCGATGGGGCACGGCGCGGGTGCAGCCTTCGCGTCGAAGAGGCCTGCGGTGGCGCTGGCGTAGCGGCGCGGGTCGAAGCGCAGCACGGCGGGCAACAGCAACACGGCAACCACGGCCAGATAGGCCCAGGCCATGGTGAAGCCGCCGGTCTGCTCGCGCACCCAGCCGGTGACGAAGGGCGCGAGCGCCGCGATCATGAAGCCCACGCCCTGCATGAAACCCGCGAGCGCGCCGGCCTGCGCGGGGTCGGGCCGATGGTCGAGCGCGAGCACCATGCACAGCGAGAACGCACCGCCCAGGCCGACGCCGAGCACGACGGCGACAGCGGCCGCCGGCACGGGCAACGCAAACCCGAGCGCCGCAAAGCCTGCGAGCTGCGCCAGCAGCGCACCGGCCAGCCAGGGCCGCAGGTCGCGCTGGCCGCCGCGCCGCGCGAGCGCCGGCAAGGTGAGCGCACCGACGACCTGCGCCAGCGTCATGAGCGCGAGCACGGCACCGCCCTGCTGCGCCGTCCAGCCGCGCTCGGCATGGAAGTAATGCGGCAGCCACGCGACGAGGCTGGTGTAGCCGCCGTTGATGAGGCCGAAGCACAGCGCCAGCAGCCACGCGCGGCGGTGGCCGAAGCAGCGCAGCCAGACACGGTCGAGCGAGGGGTCGGCGGTGCCGCGTGCGGATGACGATGCAGACGGCAGCTGCCGCGCACCGCGCAGCCACGCCACCAGCGCCACGACCGCGAGCACCGCCCACATCGCAAGGCCGGCGTGCCAGTCGAGCTGCGCATCGCCGCCCACTGCGCGCGCGAGCCACGGGCTGGCCATGGCGCCGAGCCCGCCGCCGCCCATGATGGCGGCCGAATAGAGCCCGGTCATGAGGCCGAGCCGCGCAGGGTAGGCCTGCTTGACCACGCCGGGCATGAGCGCCTGCACCAGCCCGACGCCCGCGCCCGCGAGCGCGGCGCTCCACAGCAGCGCCGCGGCACCACCCGCCACATAGCGGCCGGCGCAAGCCAGCGCGATCGCGCCGAGCCCGAGCGCGATGCCGCCGCGCGCACCCAGGCGCTGGCCCACGGCCGCGCCCGACAGCGACACGGCGCCCATCGCGAACATCGGCAGCACGGTGAGCAGCGCGACGGCGTGGAAGCCGATGCCGGTCGCGGCGCGGATCGGTTCGAGCAAGGGGCTGCTCGACGTGAGAAAGGCGCGCAGGTTGAGCGCGACCAGCACGACCACGCAGGCGAAGAAGACCGGGCCCGCGCCGTTGCGCGAGGGGACCGATACAGCAGATGCAGCGCGGCTCACGCGGGCACGGCGCCGGGCACGAGCGTGCCGTGGCGCGCGACCACGCGGCCGCCCGACACCACGAGCCGGCGCACGGGGCGGCTCACCACGGCCTGCGCGGTCGTTTGCGCGTCGACCAGCACGAGGTCGGCGCGGCAGCCCACGTCGAGCCCGTAAGCCGCAAAGCCGCAGCCGCGCGCGCCGGAGTGGGTGACGGTGTCGAGCGCCACGTCGAGCTCATCGTCGCGGCGCAGGTTGTAGCGCAGGCCGATGAGCATGGCGCGCTCGAGCATGTCGGGGTTGCCGTAGGGCGACCAGGTGTCGCGGATGCCGTCGTTGCCGCCGAGCACGGTGACGCCGGCCGCGCGGCACGCCAGGAGCGGCGGCACGCTGCGCGAAGCCGGCGCGCTGGTGACGAGCACCACGCCGAGCTTCGCCATGCGCGCGAGCAAGGCATCGCGCTCGCGTTCGCTGACGTCGCCCAGGCAGAAACCGTGGCTGATCGCGACCTTGCCCTGCATGCCGAGCGCCTCGGTGCGCTGCAGGATCAGGTCGAGCGAGAAGGCGCCCATGGCGCCGGGTTCGTGCAGGTGGATGTCGAGCGGGCGCTGGTGCTTGTGGGCGATGCCGAAGAGCACGTCGAGCGACTTCACGGGGTCGCCGTCGATGGCGCAGGGGTCGAGGCCGCCGAGCACGTCGGCGCCCATCGCCAGCGACTGGTCGAGCAGCTCGGCCGTGCCGGCGCGCCCGAGCAGGCCCGACTGCGGAAAGGCGACGACCTGGATCTGCTGCACCTCGCGCAGCGTCTCGCGCGTGCGCAGCGTGCCTTCGAGGTGGCGCAGGCCGGCCTGGGTGTCGACGTCGACATGCGTGCGCAAGCGCGTGGTGCCGAGCGCGAGAAAGGCCTTCGCGAGCACCAGCGACTGGGCGGCGGCATCGTGCCCGCTGGCGTGGCGGAAGGCGCGCTCGTTCTCGATCTTGTCGGTGAGGTTGGTGCCGACCTCGTTGCGGTACCAGTCCATGCCCCACATCGTCTTGTCGAGGTGGGTGTGGCCTTCGACGAGGCCGGGCAGCAGCAAGGCGCCCTCGCCTTCTTCGACGGTGGCACCGGCCGGTGCGGCGAGTGCGGTGCCGATCTCGGCAATGCGGCCGTCGTGCACGCGCACATCGACCGCGGAAGCACCCAGGGGGCGTACGTTGCGAAGCAACAGGGAAGGCATGTTCGAACTCATGGGGTTGTATTTTTGTCAACCATATCGAATTATTTTGGGACGCGCTGGAGCAGCGCGTGATCGCCGGTGCGGCGGCGGTGCAGGAAGCCGACCTGGCGGCGCTGCTGAACGGCGATGCGCGGCGCACACGCACGACCACTGACGCGCGCCGGAGTTCGTGCCGCCGCGCAAAACTTTTGCGCCCGCGCCCTGCTTTTTTACGCGGCCTTTAGACGCGCCCTTCTACGCTGCCGGCTCCTCCATCCGTTAGCGAATTCTTTCGATGAAACACCTCCTTCGCACCGCCTTGCCGGTGCTCGTTCTTCCCACGCTCATCGCCCTGCCCCTGCTCGCCAACGCGCAGCTCACGGGCAACGTGGCGCTGACCACGAACTACAAGTTCCGCGGCCAGGACCAGGACATGCTCGGCAAGAACGACCACGCCAAGACCCGAGGCCTCAAGCCCGCCGTGCAGGGCGGCTTCGACTACGCCTTCGGCGACAGCGGCTTCTACATTGGCAACTGGAATTCGAGCGTCAACTGGCTCCAGGGCAACAGCCTCGAAAGCGACCTGTACGGCGGCTACAAGTTCAAGGCCGGCCCGCTCGACATGGACGTGGGCGCGCTCACCTACATCTACCCGGGCAATTCGACGGGGAACACGACGGAGCTGTACGCCAGCGCGGGCTACACCGACGAAACCATCGGCTCGTTCACGCTGAAGTATTCGCACACGGTGTCGAAGGACTACTTCGGCTACGCCGGCGCCAAGACCGGCTCGGGCCGCACGGGCCGCAACA
This sequence comes from Variovorax sp. EBFNA2, assembly GCF_033802765.1. Lineage (NCBI taxonomy): Bacteria > Pseudomonadati > Pseudomonadota > Betaproteobacteria > Burkholderiales > Comamonadaceae > Variovorax > Variovorax sp. EBFNA2. The sequence goes on along the minus strand of NZ_CP138496.1, from coordinate 892,360 downwards.
CCGGCTACCTGAACCTGGCCTACAGCAAGGAGATCGTGCCCAAGGTCACGCTGAAAGCTGCGGTGGGCTACACGAACATGTCGAGCGACATCCGCAGCCTGGGCTACAGGAGCTACGTCGACTACAACGTCGGCGCCACCTACGACTTCGGCAGCGGCCTCACGCTCACGGGCTCGGTGCAGGGCGCGAACAAAAAGAGTTCGTACGTCTCAGTGGCCAACCCGGGCTACGACGTCGGTTTCGGCACCGTCGGCCAGACGACGTACTCGCCGAACAAGGCGCGCTTCATCCTGACGCTGACCAAGACGCTCTGATCAGTCGATGCTGATGTTCGCCGCCTTGGCGACTTCGGCCCACTTCACGCGGTTGGCGTGCACGGTCTTCTTGAACTGCGCGGGCGACTCGATGCGCACGGTGTTGCCCTGGCTCTCGAAGCGCTCGCGGATCTCGGGCTGCTCGAGCACCGTCTTCACGGCGGCATTGAGCTTGTCGACGATGTGCGCGTCGGTGCCCTTGGGCGCGAAGATGCCGAACCAGATCGCGCTGTCGAAGCCCTTGGTGCCCGGCAGGCCGCTGGAGGCGATGGTCGGCACCTCTTTCACGGCCGCCACCGCCGTGGCGGTGGTCACGCCCAGCAGGCGCACCTTGCCGGCCTTGTAGTGCGGCAGCACGGTCTGCACCTGGTTCATGATGCAGCAGGTTTCGCCGCGCACCACCGAGGTGATGGCCTCGGGGCCGCCCTTATAGGGCACGTGGACCATGTTCAGGCCCAGGCGCGAGTTGAACTCGGCAAAGGCCATGTGCGTGCCGGCGCCGTTGCCGGTGGAGGCGTAGTTGTACTTGCCGGGGTTGGCCTTCACCAGCTCGACGAACTCCTTGAGCGTGCGCACGTTGATCACGTCGGGGTTGATGGTGAGCACGTTCGACACGTCGAGCACGGGCGCCACGGGCACGAAGTCGGCCTCCACGTCGAAGGGCAGCTTCTTGTAGAGCGCCGCGTTGCTGCCGTGCGTGGCGGCGGTGCCGAACGAGAGCGTGTAGCCGTCGGGCTTGGCATGCGCGACGTACTCGCTGGCGATGTTGCCGGCCGCGCCCGACTTGTAGTCGATGATCACCGGCTTGCCGAGCTGGCGCGACAGCGGCTCCTGGATGGCGCGGGCCACCACGTCGACGCCGGAGCCGGCCGGGAAGCCCATGATCAGTGTGACGGGTTGTTGCGGCCAGTCGGGCTGGGCCAGCGCCAGGGTCGATGCGGCAGCGGTGCAGAGCAAGGCGCCGGCGGCCAGCAGGGCGCGACGCGAGAAGGGAGAATGGGCCATATCGGTCTTTCTTCGAGGCGGACGGTGCAGGCGCACATTGTGGCGCGCGGCTGATATCTGTTTGCACATGTGCTTATGCACCGCGCCCCTTGCCTCTCCATAATCGCTCCATGGTCCGCCCCACACAACAACTCCACGCCCATCGCGAGCCGGTGCCCGTGCGCGCCGCCGCCACCGTCCTGCTGCTGCGCGACACCGACGCCGGGCTCGAACTCCTCATGACCCGCCGCTCGGCCACCGCGAGCTTCGCGCCCGGTGCCTACGTTTTCCCGGGGGGGCACATCGACGCGGCCGACGCGGACGCCGCACGCATCGCAGCACGGCGCGCCACGCAAAGCACCACGCAGCACACGCAGGCCATCGCCGCAATTCGCGAGGCTTTCGAAGAACTCGGCATCCTGCTGGCCCGCCACGCCGACGGCCGCGCGGTGAGCGCCGACGAGGTCGCCGCGATGGACCGCAACGCCACCGCCGGCACGGCCTTCGCCGACCAGTGCGCGGCACGCGGCCTGGTGCTGTCGGCCGACGAGGTGTTCACCTTCGCGCACTGGATCACCGACCGCGACCTGCCCAAGCGCTTCGACGTGCCCTTCCTGGTGGCGCGCATGCCCGAGGGCCAAGTGCCCACGGCCGACGAGAGCGAACAGTTCGAGCCCTGCTGGGTGCGCCCGGCCGACGCGCTGGCGCGCCACGAGGCGGGCAGCTTCTTCATGATCTTCCCGACCATCCGCACGCTGCAGCGCATGGCGACCTACGCGACGGTCGATGCGGTGCTCGCGACCTGTGCGCCGGCGAGCGGTGCGGAAGAAAAGCCGCTGTGGACCAGCTGCCCGCGCGCCGGCCTGCTCAAGGGCGAAGATGCGCGCTACATGGAACACGAGTCGCCCTTCGGCGAACTCGCACTGGTGTGCCCCGACGGCCAGATCGCGCACACGCTCGACTGGCAGAGCACGCAGCCCGTGGCGCTGTTGAAGAACGTGCAGCGCCTCACCGCGCCGAACCCCAGCGCCATGACCGGCCCGGGCACCAACACGTACATCGTCGGCGACGCGGCCACGGGCTACCTCGTGATCGATCCGGGCCCGAACGACGCCACGCACCTCGCACGGCTGATCGAAGCCACGCAAGGCGACATCCGCCTCATCGTCTGCACGCACTCGCACGCCGACCATTCGCCGGGCGCCGCGCCACTGCAGGCGCTGTGCGCGGCAGAGCGCAAGCCGCCGATCCTCGGCCTGTCGTCCGCGCCCACGGCACGTTCCACCGCGCGCTTCAACGCCGAGCGCGAACTGGCCGACGGCGAACGGCTGGTGCTCTCGGGCACCGCGGCCGACGGCACGCCGCTCACGCACACGCTGCGCGCCATCCACACGCCCGGCCATGCGGCCAACCACCTGTGCCTGGTGCTCGAAGAAGACGGCCTGCTGTTCTCGGGCGACCACATCCTCAACGGCAGCACGACGGTGATCGATCCGCCGGACGGCGACATGACGGCGTATCTCGATTCGCTCGACAAGCTCGACGCAGCCTGCGCGGCCGGCGGCATCGACTTCATCCTGCCGGCGCACGGCTACGTGATCGGCTTTGCGCGCACGGCCATCGCGCACCTGAAGGCGCACCGCCTGAAGCGCGAGGCCAAGATCGCCGCCGCGATGCAGCGGCTGCCCGAAGGCACGCCCGAGCAGTGGCTGCCGCTTGCCTACGACGACGTGCCCGAGCGCATGTGGCCCGTGGCGGCGCGGTCGCTCGCGGCGCATGTCGCGCGTATCCGTCAACTGGCGGACGCGCGATGAACCGCTCGAACCGCCCCTCTGCTCCCGGCGACGAAGGCGTGCGCCTGGCCAAGCGCGTGGCCGCGATGGCCCAGGTGTCGCGCCGCGAGGCCGAACTGCTGATCGAGAACGGCGCGGTGCGCGTCGACGGCGTGCCCGCGCTGCTGCCGCAATCGCGCGTGCAGGCGCACCAGCAGGTCGAGATCGCGGCCGGCGCGCGGCCCGAGCCGATCGTGCCGGTGACGCTGGTGCTCTACAAGCCCGCCGGCATGCCGACCGACAACGCACACCAACTGCTGGTGGCCGCGAACCATCACGACCCCGAACGCGAGGGCCAGCGCTTTTTGCCGGCGCATGTGCGCGGACAGCGCTGCATGACGCCGCTCGAAACCGGCGCGAGCGGCCTCGTGGCCTATACGCAGGAGTTCCGCGTCGAGCGCAAGCTGCAGGAAGACGCGGGCATCCTCGAACATGAAGTGATGGTCGATGTGGCCGGCCCGGTCGGCCCCGAAGTGCTGGCGCGGCTGGAGCGTTCGCCTGCGCGCGTAAGCATCGGCCGACAGGCCGACGACCAGACCGGCCTGCGCTTTGCGCTGAAGGGCGCGCGACCCGGGCAGATCGCGAACATCTGCGACACCGTGGGCCTGCGCATCCTGGCGATGCGGCGCCTTCGCATCGGCCGCGTGCCGCTGGCCGGGCTGCAGCCGGGACAGTGGCGCTACCTGGCGCCGCACGAGCGTTTTTGACAAAGGACCGAGGCGACGAGGCAGCACCGCAAACTGCCCCTTGACGACAGCGGCCTCGCGCCGCACACGGGAGATTCCAGCACCATGAAGTTCGGCACACCGATCCGCACCCTGGCCTGCACCCTGCCGCTGACATTGCTGGCGGGCTGCAGCTACCTCACCGCCCTGCTGTTCCCCGACGCGCCGATCGGCGCGCCGGCCGCAGCGACGGCCACCCAGCCCACCGTGGTCTCGAAAGACGGCCTCGCGCCGATTACCGCGGTGCAGGTCGATCGCATCCGCGAGGCCGTCGGCGGCAAGCCCCCGAGCCCCGCGGTGGGCAAGGTGGTGGGAAGCGCATCGCCGACCATCGAATCCTTCTTGCGTACCGAAGGCTGCATCACGGCGCGCAACGGCGCGGTGCTGAACCCGTTCGCGGCGCCCGGCCGGCTGTTCGACGGCACGGGCTTCCAGGGCGGGCCGATGGCCGAGATGCAGTACCACGACAAGACCGCCTGCGTGACGGTGCAGCGCATCCAGAACTGGAAGCTGGTGTCGCCCCGGCTGCTGCGCTTCGAGGTGGTCTACGTGGGCGACGACGGCGAGGAGCGCGCCATCAAGCGCCACGAGCTGACGCGCCAGCCCAAAGGCGGCTGGCTGTTCACGCGCTGAGCGTCGTCGCAGGCGAGCAGCGCGTGCCGCTCAGCGGACGGTCGTGGCGGGCTTGCCTTGATCGCCTTGCGCGACCACGTCATCGGCCGGCTCCCAGCCACCGCCGAGCGCCATGAACAACACAACCTGGTCGTCGGCCAGCTGCGCCTCGCTGGCTGCCAATGCAGCGTCGGCGCCGGCCAGCGCGCGTTCGGCGTCGAGCGTGTCGAGGTAGGCGGTGCGGCCGTTGCGGTACAGCTGGCGTGCCTGCGCCGCGACCTTGGCGCTTTCGTCGCGCGAGGCCTGCAAGGCGGCGCGGCGGTCGAGCTCGCGGACGTAGGTGCCGAGCGCGGTCTCGGTCTCGCGCAGCGCGGTGAGCACAGTGCCGTCGAACTTCGCGAGCGCGGCGCGCGTGCCGGCTTCGGCCTGCGCGATGCGGGCCAGCGCGGCGCCGGTGTTGGGCACGGTCCACGAGATCAGCGGGCCGACGCTCCAGGCCAGCGTGTCCTGGCGGCCGAAGCCGGTGGCATGGCCGGCCGACGAGCCTGACAGGCCCAGCGTCACCTTCGGATAGAGATCGGCCGTGGCCACGCCGATGCGCGCGGTCGATGCAGCGAGGCTGCGCTCGGCCTGGCGAATGTCGGGGCGGCGGCGCAGCAGCGCGGCGCCGTCGCCCACTGGCAGTGCGCCGGCCACGCGCGGCGCCGTGGTGCAGTCGGCCACCTCGCGCGGAAAGTCTTGCGGCAGCGCGCCGGTGAGCGTGGCCAGGCGGTAGAGCGCGCCCTGGCGCTGGGCCTTCAGCGGCGGCAGCGCGGCATCGAGCTGCGCGAGCTGGGCACGTGCGCGGCCGGCATCGATGGCGCCGGCACGGCCCGCGCGCTGCAGGCGCTCGGTGACGTTCACGGCGTCTTGCTGCAGCGCGACCGACTTCTGCGCGATCTGCAGCCGCAGGCCCGCCGAGCAGGCCTCGGCGTAGGCCCGTGCGGTGCCCGCCGCGACGTTCACGCGCACGAGGTCGAGCGCGGCTTCGGCGGCCTGGCTGTTGGCGGCCGAGGCCTCGATGGCGCGGCGGATCTGGCCGAACAGGTCGACCTGGTACGACAGCGACGCACCCGCGCTGTAGTTGAAGGTGTTCGGCGGCTCGTAGCCCTTCTGCAGCAGCGACAGGCCCGAGACGTGGCCGAAGGACGGCCCGCCGTTCACGCCGATCGTCGGGTACTTCGCGCCGGCCACTTCGGTTTCGATGGCGCGTTCGCGCTCGAGGTTGGCCACGGCTTGACGCAGGTCGGTGTTGTGCGCGAGCGCCTGGGTGACGAGCCGGTCGAGCAGCGGATCGTGGTACAGGCGCCACCAGTGCGCGGGCAGCGGCGCGGCGTTCGCCGGTGCTTCGGCGAAAGGCCTGGCGGCAGCGGGCTGGCTGGCCAGTGCCTCGGGCGGCTGCTGGTAGTCGGGGCCGACCGCCGCGCAGGCCGCGAGTCCGGCCGCGAGGGCCAGCGAGGCCATGCGAAAGGCGAAGCGGGTCATGGCGTTTATCCCTTCTTCGGTGCAGCGTTGGTCCGGGCCGTGTCGCGCTCGAGGACCTGCACAGTCACCGTCTGGCCGGCCACGAGGCGCGCGCCGTCGGGCAGCGGGTCGAGCTTCACGCGCACCGGGATGCGCTGCGCGAGTCGCACCCAGTTGAAGGTGGGGTTCACGCTGGGCAGCAGGTTGGCGCTGGTGGAGCGGTCGCGGTCGGCAATGCCGGCGGCCACGCTGTCGACCGCGCCTTCGAGCACCGCGCCGCCGCCCATCGGCGTCACGCGCACGCGGTCGCCCAGGTGGATTCGCGGCAGTTTGGTTTCTTCGAAGTAGCCCTCGACGTAGAACGACTGCGCATCGACCAGCGCGAGCACCGGGTGGCCGGCCGCGGCGTAGCTGCCCTGGCGCAGGTCGAGGTTGGTGACGAGGCCGTCGGCCGGCGCGCGCACTTCGGCGCGCTGCAGGTTCAGGCGCGCCGAATCGAGCGCCACCTCGGCCTGCGCGACGGCAGCGTGTGCCTGCTCGACGCGGGCGCGGGTCTGTTCGCGCGACTCCTTCGACACCAGGTCGTCGAGCCCCGTGTTGCGCGCGTTCTCGCGCTGGGCCTGGGCGCTCACGGCGCGCTGCGCGGCGAGCGCGGCCTGCGCCTGGCGCACGGCGAGGTCGTAGCGCGCGCGGTCCACTTCGAACAGCAGCGTGCCGGCGGCGACGGCCTGGTTGTCGTGCACCGGCACGGCGGTGACGAGGCCCGAGACGTCGGGCGCAATCTGGACCACGTTGGCGCGCACGCGGCCGTCGCGCGTCCACGGCGCGAGTTCGTAGTGGTCCCACAGGCGAAAGCCTGCCCAGACGGCGGCGGCCACCACGGCCACGGTGAGAAGAACGCGCAGCAGGCTCTGGGCCCGGGGGTTGTCTGCGAAGGGGTTGGCTTTCATTGGAATCTCTGTGTCGTTTGGGTTGTCATTGCAGGCGTCATTGCAGGGGTGCCGTGAGCCGGCTCAGGCCGTACAGCAGCAGCAGGTACAGCGCCATGTCGAACAGCGCCGGGTGCCACACCCAGCGGTACAGGCCGGTGGCGGCGAGCAGCCGGCGCACGCCCCACAGGGCGAGCAGCGCGGCGGCGGCCAGCAGCATGAGCCAGGGCACGTAGAGCCCGTAGAAACTGGCTTCGCCGATCATGCGGAAGCTCCTTGCGGTGAAGAAGAAGACACGCCCGCCAGCGAAGGCGGCGCATCGGGGAACAGGTTGCGGCGCAGGCCGACCAGTGCGGTGACGGCGGCGCGCGACGCAGTGGAGGTGTCGCGCGCAGCGAGCACGGCGGCCAATGCTTCATCGATCTGCGGCAGCAATGCCGCCGGGCGCGGCGCCATGCGGCCTTCGCCGCGCTGCCGGAAGAAGCGCGCGATGCCGCCGAGCAGCGCGGCCGACGTGGCCATCGGCAGCTGGGCGCGCACGCGCTGCAGCACGGCGATGTCGGCGCCCATGCGCAGGTCGCGCAGCGCGTCGTTGGCGGCCACGCCCTCGACGGTGCCGCCGGCCTGCGCGATGCGCGGCGCCAGCAGGCCGATGCGGTCGAGCATGCGCACGGCGTAGGCGTCGCTCTGCGCGTACTGCGGCTGGGCGGACGCGGCCATGTCGCCGAGTTCGCGCCAGGTGGCGCGCTGGATGCGGCGTGCGCTCCAGTCGGCGCCCACCGAACGCACCAGCCGCGTGACGCGCGCGGCGACCACCACGCCGACGATCTGGCCGATCATGCCGTTGATGAAGCTCACGAGGTCGGCGCTGGCGGTGTCGTGCAGTGCGAGCGTGCCCGACACCCCGAAGACCAGCGCCATCGCGGCCATGAAGTGCGTCGGGCGCGGCAGGTACAGGCCCAGCAGCAGAAAGAGCGGCGCGCAGACCAGCGCGAGCATGCCGAAGTCCTGCACCGTGGGCATGAGCACGAGCACGTAGACGGCCGAGATCGGAATGGACCACAGCGTCCACTTCAGAAAGCCGTGCATCGCGGGCACGGGGTCGTCCATGGTGGCGAAGAAGCAGCAGAAGACGGCGGCCATCATGGTGGCGGCCGAGCCCATGGTCCAGCCCGTGAGGATCCAGAACGCGCCGCACACGCAGATGGCAATGACGGCGGCGAGCGCCGACAGCAGCGCCATGCCGTGGTCGCGGTGCATCGCGCGCTGGCCGAGCGCGGCCGTGCGGCGCAGCGGCGCGCCGCCCTTCAGGCCTTCGTCGATGTCGCGGCGCAACTGCGCGCAGGCGGTCCAGCCGTCGACCAGTTCTTCGAGCCGGCCCGCGAGGCCGATGCGCAGCGCGCGGGCCCACGGTGTGAGCGCTGCGTCTTGCGCGGTGCCCAACGCGCCGATCGCCTGGCGCAGCGCCTGCAGGCGGGCCGACGCGTCGATGGCCAGGTCGCTTTCGTCGCGCAGCCATTGCGCGGCCAGCGCCAGCACGGCGGTGACGTCAGCCGCGAGGCGGCCTTCGGCCTGCGCCAGCGCCTGCAGCCGGTCTTCGACGGCCGACAGCGCGGGCGTGAGCGCCGCCACGCGGTCCTGCATGGCGCGGATTGCGCCGGCGGTCCAGCGCAGGTGCGTGGTGTCGAAGGGCACGTGGGTCGAGAGCAGGCGCAGCTGCGTGATGTCGCCCGCGAGGCGGCGGCGGTCGTCGTCCAGGCGCTGGGGGGCGGCGTTCGTGGGGGCGCTGCGGTCGCCCGGCTGGAACAGGTCGCCGATCCATTGGCGCGCGTCTTTCAACGTGCGGTCGAGCAGGCCCAGCACGGTGGGCGCCAGCCCCGTGGGCAGCACGAGGCTGTGGACCAGCGTGGCGCAGAAGATGCCCAAGCCGATTTCTTCCACGCGCGCCACGGCCGTGTCGAACAGCACGAGCGGCGTCTGCACCGACGGAAAGCCGATCAGCGCCGCCGTGTAGCCCGCGAGCATGAAGACGTACGAGCGCGGCGTGCGGTCGAGCAGCGAGATGTACAGGCACAGGCCCACCCACAGCGCGAGCACGAGCGTGAGCAGTTCGGGCGCGTTGGACAGCGCGGGCACGAGCAGCACCGTCGCCGTGCTGCCGATCAGCGTGCCGACGAAGCGGAACACCGCCTTGGAGCGCACGGCGCCGGCCAGCGGGTGGGCGACGACGTAGGTCGTCATCAAGGCCCAGAAGGGGCGCGGCAGGCCGGCGCGGCTCGCCAGGTACATCGCGAGCATCGCGGCGGCGAAGCTCTTGACGGAGAACAGGACTTCCGCGCGGGTGAAGCGCGGCAGGCGCAGCGCAGTCATCTACCTGCGGCCTTCCTGCGCGGCCAGCGCGTTGCGGCCGAGCCGCTCCTCGAGCGTGCCGAAGACGCGCAGGCACGCGGCGATGTCGTCGTCGGCGATGCCTTCGAACAGCGTGTTGCGCATCTGGCTCAACGCGGCCTCGAGGGTGGCGCACGCGGTCACGCCCGCGGGCGTGAGGTGCAGCGTCTTGGCGCGGCGGTCGGCCGGATCTTCCATGCGCTGCACGAGGCCCGCCTCGACCAGCTGATCGACCGAGCGAACCAGCGACGGCCCCTCGATGCCCAGCACCGAGGCCAGCATGCCCTGGCGCATGCCGTCGCCCATGCGGCCGATCATCACGATCGGCCAGGCCAGCGTCTGCGACACGCCGACGTGGGCCACCGCCTTGTCGGCCGCGGCGCGGTAGGCGCGCTGCAGCGTGGAGAACGACATGCCAAGGTGCATGAGCGCGTGCTCGCGGGTCTGGGAGTGGTTGTGGTCGGTCACGTCGGATAGCAATTAGTTAGCTTGCTATCTATTATACGGGTAACTACCAATCCGTGCAGCGGCCACGCGCGCGCCCGCCTGGGGCGCCGGCGACCGGGAAAAACAAAAGGGGAAAGAAGAAAAGTGTGAAGCTCGCCGATAAGCCGGATTCTGTGCACCGGAACCCTCTTGCGAAGATTCCGGCGTGACCGCCATTACTCTGGGCCGTTTGTCGCCAAACGGCTCGATGCCACCTACCCGCCAGCTCAGCGGAACCACCTCGATACTGGCCTACTTGGTGTTGCTGCGCGCAGAGATTGCCCGTTTCACCCGAACTTAATCGGCTCGTCTCTGTTGCTCTGATCCTCACCTCACGGTGGAGAGTCGTTAACTCCTGCGCTGTCCTGTGCAGTCCGGACGTTCCTCCAGTGCGATCTTTCGACCCGATGCTGTTGCCCGAAGGCAGAGCGTCGTCCCTTTCGGGCTTGCACCAGCGGCGGTCTGGCGTGCTTCACGGCGCGATTATCGCCCGGCGCGCGATGACCCTTCGGGCGATGCCGCGATCGTCAGCCCGGCGCCTCGTGGTCGCCGGCCTGCAGCAGGCCCAGTTTGCGCAGCGCCCGGTGGAAGTTGCTGCGGTCCATGCCGGCTTCGCGCGCGGCGCTGGCCACGCGGCCGCCGTGGCGGGCGAGGACGTCCGAAAGCCAGGCGCGCTGGAAGGCTTCGGTCGCTTCGCGCAGCGTGCCGCCCGCGGTGGCAAGCGCTGCGGGTTCGCTCGCCCTGGCCTGCGCAGGCGCCGCCACGGGCGCTGTCGAGGCGGCGGTCTCCAATGCCAGATGGTGCGGTTCGATGGCCGTCCAGCGCGAACCCCGCGGCTGTTCCCTGAATGCCCGCAGCGACGCACGGCTGATCACATGCTCGAGCTCTCGCACATTGCCCGGCCAGCCGTGCGCCAGCAGGGCGGCCTTCGACGCCGGCGAGAGCCGCAGGTTGCGCGCGCCCAGCCGATGCTGGTTCTCCTCGAGAAAGCTGCCGGCGAGCACGAGCACGTCGCGCCCGCGTTCGCGCAGCGGCGCGACGACGAGCGGATAGACCGACAGCCGGTGGTACAGGTCGGCGCGAAACCGGCCCTGCGCAATCGCTGCGGGCAGGTCGCGGTTGGTGGCCGCGATCACGCGCACGTCGACCTTGCGCATGCGGTCGCTGCCGGGCCGCTGCACCTCGCCGCTCTGCAGCACGCGCAGCAACTTGGCCTGCACGCTCAGCGGCAGTTCGCCGACCTCGTCGAGAAAGAGCGTGCCGCCGTCGGCGATCTCGAACTTGCCGTCGCGGTCCTGCACGGCGCCGGTGAACGCGCCGCGCTTGTGGCCGAAGAGTTCGCTGTCGGCCAGCGTCTCGGGCAGCGCCGCGCAGTTGACCTGCACCAGCGGCTGCTCGCTGCGGCGAGAGCGCGCATGCAGGCGTTGCGCGACCAGGTCCTTGCCGACGCCGGTTTCGCCGAGCAGCAGCACCGTCAGGTCGGACACGGCGACGGTGTCGATCTCGTCGCACAGCTGCTTCATCGCCGGGCTGCCGCCCAGCAGCTCGCGGGGCGCGCCGCGACCTGCGCGCAGGGCCTGTGCGACGGCCTGCTCGCGCATCGCGCGCGCCTGCATCTCGCGGATCGTGTGGGCGGCCTCGATGCCGGTTTCGACGAGGGCGACCAACGCCTCCATCTGCGCCGGGCTCACGGCATCGAAGGCGTGCGGCTCCAGCGCATCGAGCGTGAGCAGGCCCCAGAGGGTGCCGCGCAGGCGCAGCGGCGCGCCCATGCAATCGTGCACCGGCAGGATGCCCGGCTGGCCGGCGACGAGGCCGTCGTACGGGTCGGGCAGGTTGCTGTCGTGCGCGAAACGCAGGCCGCGTTCGCTGGCGAGCAGGCGCGCAAAACGCGGATGGGCGGCGACGGGAAACTGGCGCCCGAGGGTTTCATCGCTCAGGCCGTCGACCGCGACGGGCTTCAGCACGTCGACGTCGAGCTGCAGCAGTGCGGCGGCGTCGCAACGGACCAATCCGCGCGCGGCGGCGAGCAGCGAGCGGTAGCGGGCGGCCTCCGGTTCGGGCTCGGTGGTCGAATCGACACGGTTTGCGGTCATATGTACAACGCTGGATTTGTTGTTAATTTGACCACGCCCGATAAATCCCCAATGGCGTCAAGCACTTGCAGCGGCCTTCCGACTGGCACGGATCGTGAGAAGACAAAGGCATCTCAACAGAGGAAGCGCCAGACCATGAACCCGCAAACCATCGCCATCGTCAAGTCCACCGTGCCCGCGCTGAAGGCCCACGGCGAGGCCATCACCAGCCACTTCTACAAGATCATGTTCGAGGGCCATCCGCAGGTGAAGGCCTTCTTCAACGAAGCGCACCAGGCCGCCGGCACGCAGGCGCGCGCGCTGGCGGGTGCGGTCATCGCCTATGGCGCGCACATCGACAGGCTGGACGAGATCGCCGGCGCCCTGCCCCGCATCATCCAGAAGCACGCAGCGCTGGGCGTGCTGCCCGAGCACTACCCGATCGTCGGCCACTACCTGCTGCGCGCCGTGAAAGAGGTGCTCGGCGATGCCGCGACCGATGAAGTGATTGCGGCGTGGGGCGAGGCCTACGAATCGCTCGCGGGCCTGCTCATCGCCGCGGAAGAAGCCGTCTACAGCGCCAACGCGACGCAACCCGGCGGGTGGCGCGGCACGCGCGCGTTCCGCGTGGCGCGGCGCGAAGACGAGAGCGAGGTCATCACCTCGTTCTACCTGGAGCCCGTGGACGGCGGCGCGCTGCTGGCCTTCTCGCCGGGGCAGTACCTCACGCTGGTGCTGGAGATCGACGGCCAGCCGGTGCGGCGCAACTACTCGCTGTCCGACGCGCCCGGCAAGCCGTGGTACCGCATCAGCGTGAAGAAGGAAGAAGGTGGCCGCGCCTCGAACTGGCTGCACGAGGCTGCCGTGGTCGGCACGCATCTGCAGGTGCAGGCACCGTGCGGCGACTTCGTGCTGCAGCCCGCGGGCGAGCAGGCGCGCCCGCTGGTGCTGGTGACGGGCGGCGTGGGCATCACGCCCGCGATGAGCATGCTTGAATCGATGGCGCACACGGGCCGGCCGGTGCACTTCGTCCACGCGGCGCGGCACGGCGGTGCGCATGCGTTCCGCGCCCGCGTCGACGCGCTCGCGCAGCGGCATGCGAACGTGAAGCCGCTGTATGTCTACGACGCGCCGCGCGACACCGACACGCCGCACGCGACCGGTTTCGTCACCCGCGAGCTGCTGGCCGGGGTGTTGCCAGAAGACCGCGACGTCGACCTGTACTTTCTCGGGCCGAAGCCTTTCATGAAGGCGGTGTATGCCAACGGGCTGGCGCTCGGCGTGCCGAAGCAGCAGCTTCGCTACGAGTTCTTCGGGCCGCTGGAGGCGCTGGAAGCCTGAGCACAGGAAAACCCGCAACACCCTCGCGCTGAAACGGTCGCGGGCTGGTCTCACAATGCGCGCTGTCCGTCCGACAAACGCATTGATCCAAGGAGATTCCATGAAGGCCCAGAACATCCTCCAGACCATCGGCAACACGCCGCACATCCGCATCAACCGCCTGTTCGGTACCGCGAAGCAGCAGGTCTGGATCAAGTCGGAGCGCGCCAACCCCGGCGGTTCGATCAAGGACCGCATCGCGCTCGCGATGGTCGAAGACGCGGAGAAGAGCGGTGCGCTGAAACCCGGCGGCACGATCGTCGAGCCGACCTCGGGCAACACCGGCATCGGCCTGGCGATGGTCGCGGCCGTCAAGGGCTACAAGCTGATCCTGGTGATGCCCGACAGCATGTCCATCGAGCGCCGCCGCCTCATGCTGGCCTACGGCGCCACCTTCGACCTCACGCCGCGCGCCGGCGGCATGAAGGCCTCCATCGCCCGCGCCGAGGAAATCGTGGCCGGCACGCCCGGCGCGTGGATGCCGCAGCAGTTCAACAACCCCGCGAACGTCGACGTGCACGTGCGCACCACGGCCGAGGAGATCGCGGCCGACTTTCCCGAGGGCATCGACGTGCTCATCACCGGCGTGGGCACGGGCGGCCACATCACAGGCGTGGCGCGGGTGCTCAAGAAGAAGTGGCCCAAGCTGCAGGTGTTCGCGGTGGAGCCGGTGGCCTCGCCCGTGATCTCGGGCGGCGCGCCGGCGCCCCACCCCATCCAGGGCATCGGCGCGGGCTTCATTCCGAAGAACCTCGACACCTCGCTGCTCGACGGCGTGCTGCAGGTCGACGCCGAACCGGCGCGCGAAATGGCGCGCCGCTGCGCGGTCGAGGAAGGCATCCTGGTCGGCATCTCGTCGGGCGCGACGCTCGCGGCCATTGCGCAGAAGCTGCCCTCGCTGGCACCCGATGCGGTGGTGCTGGGCTTCAACTACGACACGGGCGAGCGCTACCTCTCCGTAGAAGGCTTCCTGCCCGCTTGACGCAGCTACAAGTTTCATAGCGCCACGGGCGCTTAAAATCGTCGGCCTGCTTGATAACCACAAGCCCCACGACATGCTGCGAATCTCCGAACTCAAACTCCCGCTCGACCACGCGCCTGACGCGCTGGTCACCCAGATCGCCCGAACGCTCGACGTTCCGACTGAAGCGATCGCCTCCCACACCGTCTACAAGCGCAGCTTCGACGCCCGCAAGGTCGACCTGCTCACGGTCTATATCTGCGACGTGCAGCTGGCCGACGCCGCGCTCGAAGCCACGCTGCTGGCCAGGCACGCCAGCCACCCGCACATCCAGCCCGCGCCCGACATGCGCTACACGCCGCCGGGCCATGCGCCCGCCGATGCGCCGCGCCCCGTGGTCATCGGTTTCGGCCCCTGCGGCATCTTCGCGGCGCTGATGCTCGCGAAGATGGGCTTCAAGCCCATCGTGCTCGAACGCGGCAAGACCGTGCGCCAACGCACCCGCGACACCTGGGGCCTGTGGCGCAAGAGCGTGCTCAACCCCGAGTCGAACGTGCAGTTCGGCGAAGGCGGCGCCGGCACCTTCTCGGACGGCAAGCTCTACAGCCAGATCAAGGACCCGCGCTTCCTCGGCCGCAAGGTGATGGAAGAGTTCGTGAAGGCCGGCGCGCCACCCGAAATCCTGTACGTCGCGCACCCGCACATCGGCACTTTCAAGCTGGTGAAGGTGGTGGAGAACATCCGCGAGCAGATCGTCGCGCTCGGCGGCGAGATCCGCTTCGAGCAGCGCGTGACCGACGTGCACATCGACGATGGCCACCTGCGCGGCCTCACGGTGCTCGACCAGACGACGGGCCAGAGCAGCGAGCTTCGCGCCGACCACGTCGTGATGGCGCTGGGCCACAGCTCGCGCGACACCTTCGAGATGCTGCATGCGCGCGGCGTGTACATCGAGGCCAAGCCTTTCTCGATCGGCTTCCGCGTGGAGCACCCGCAGGGCCTGATCGACCGCGCCCGCTGGGGTCGCCATGCGGGCCATCCGCTCCTCGGCGCGGCCGACTACAAGCTGGTGCACCACGCGAGCAACGGCCGCTCGGTCTACAGCTTCTGCATGTGCCCCGGCGGCACCGTGGTCGCGGCCACCAGCGAGCCGGGCCGCGTGGTCACCAACGGCATGAGCCAGTACTCGCGCAACGAACGCAACGCCAACGCGGGCATCGTGGTGGGCATCGACCCGAAGGACTTCCCGGGCGACGCGCTCGCAGGCATCGCGCTGCAGCGCCAGCTCGAAAGCAACGCCTACGTGCTCGGCGGCAGCAACTACCACGCGCCCGGCCAGCTGGTGGGCGACTTCATCGCCGGCAAGCCGTCGACCGCACTCGGCAGCATCATCCCGTCGTACAAGCCCGGCGTGACGCCGACCGACCTGCACCAGGCCCTGCCCGCCTACGCCATCGAAGCGATGCGCGAGGCCTTTCCGGCCTTCGGTCGCAAGATCAAGGGCTTCGACACGCACGACGCCGTGCTCACCGGCGTGGAAACGCGCACCTCGTCGCCGATCCGCATCACGCGCGGCGACGACTTCCAGAGCCTCAACGTGCGCGGCCTCTACCCGGCCGGCGAAGGCGCGAGCTACGCGGGCGGCATCCTGTCGGCCGGCGTGGACGGCATCAAGGTGGCCGAGGCCGTGGCGCGCAGCGCGCTCGGCACGGCGGTTTGAGTTTGATGATGAACTTCCAGCGCCCCACCACCGGCCAACTGGTCGTCGCCACGCTGGCGATGGCCGCCGTGGTGCTCGCGTCCAACATCCTCGTGCAGTTCGCGATCAACGACTGGCTCACCTGGGGCGCCTTCACGTACCCGGTGGCCTACCTCGTGAGCGACCTCGTCAACCGGCGCTTCGGCCCCGGCATGGCGCGGCGCGTGGCGTGGGTCGGCTTCGCGGTGGCCGTGGCGGTGTCGCTGCTGCTCGCACCGGCGCGCATCGCCGCCGCTTCGGGCCTGGCCTTCATCGCCTCGCAGTTGCTCGACATCCGCGTGTTCGACCGCCTGCGCCGCGGCCTCTGGTGGCGCGCGCCGCTCGTGGCCACGGTGATCGCGGCCGTGCTCGACAGCATCGTCTTCTGGGGCATCGCCTTCGCAGGCACCGACGGCCCCTGGCTCACCTGGGCGCTCGGCGACCTGGGCGTGAAGCTCGGCGTCGGCGTGCTGATGCTGCTGCCGTTCCGGCTGCTGATCGGCCGCACGGCCGCGCGCACCTCGGCCCTGAGCCATTGAAGGCCATGATGTCCAGCAACGACGATTTCCACTACTACGAGCCCGACAAGGGCCACGGCCTGCCGCACGATCCGTTCAATGCGATGGTCGGCCCGCGCCCCATCGGCTGGATCTCGTCGCAGGACGAGAACGGTGCGCTCAACCTCGCGCCCTACAGTTTTTTCAACGCCTTCAACTACACGCCGCCGATCGTCGGCTTCGCGAGCATCGGCGCGAAGGACAGCCTGCACAACATCCGCCAGACCCGCGAGTTCGGCTGGAACCTCGCCACGCGCCCGCTGGCCGAGCGGATGAACCAGTCGTGCGCGGCCGTGCCGCCCGAAGTGAACGAGTTCGAGCTCGCGGGCCTCACGCCGGTGGCGTCGAATCAGATCGCCGCGCCGCGCGTGGCCGAGAGCCCCGTGTCCTTCGAATGCCGTCTCACGCAATTGATCCAGCTCGAAGGCGTCGATGGCGTGCCGGTGCAGACCTGGCTCGTGCTCGGCGAAGTGGTGGGCGTGCACATCGCGCGCCACCTGCTCAAGAACGGCATCTACGACACCGCAGCGGCGCAGCCCATCCTGCGCGGCGGCGGTCCGGCCGATTATTTCGAGATCAGCGCCGACAATATGTTCAGGATGTTCCGGCCCCGTTGAACGCGGTCACCGGCTTTCTGTTGTTCCTCTTTCCATCCCATCGCGCCCACCGCCGATCCCACGTATGACCGACGCATCCACCGCCGCCCCGAACACGAACGCGCGCAACGCACGGCGCCCGCGCCAGGACCTGGCCGACCAGCTGCAACAGCTGAAGACCGGCGTGGGCCCCGACGCAGGCGCTGACGCGTCGGGCGCGCAGCCCGCTTCCGAGCCACAGCAGCAGCAACAACAACAACGCCCGCCGCGGGCGAAGCAGCAGCGCCCGCACGGGCAGCAGCAGCCGCAGCAGGGGCGCAAGCCGCGCGGTGCCCAGCCACAGCAACAACCGGCGGAAGCCCAGCGCGCACCGCGCAAGGTCAACCCCGTGCTCGAGCGCCTGTTCGAGCTGTACCCGCAGCTCTTCGGCGCGCGCTTCGTGCCGCTCAAGCTTGGCGTGTACGAAGAGCTGATCGCGCGCCATCCCGAAGACTTCAAGGCCGAAGACCTGAAGGTCGCGATGGGCCAGCATGCGCGCTCCACGCGCTACCTGGAGAGCGTGGCCGCCGGCCATGCGCGCCATGACCTCGACGGCAACGCGCTCGACCCGGTCGCGCCCGAGCACGTGCACCACGCCATCCTCGAGCTGCACCGCCGCCGCTCGCACCGCAACCCCGGCGAAGACCTGCGTCCGCAGCTGGTGACGCGCATCGCCAAGGCCATCGAAGCCTCGGGCCTCGACCACGAAGCGTATGCCGTGCTGGTGCGCTCGCGCGACGCCAACAACAACGCCATCGTCGACGAAGCCCTGGCCGAACTCGCCCAGCAGGCCGCCAAGCGCGAAGCCCTGCTGCGCGCCTTCGAAGCCAGCGGCCGCAGCGAACAGGAATTCGCCGACATGTACGGCATGAAGCCCGCCGACGTGACGCGCACGCTGCAGCGCGTGCGCGACGATCAGAAGCGGGCCGCGGCTGCGGCAGAGACCGCCGCAGCGGCTGCCGCAGCAGCACCGGAAGCGGAAGCGACCGACGTGCAGGCTGCTGCGCCCGAAGCAGAAGCCGCCCCGGCCGCACCCGCAGCACCTGCCGCGGACTGACGCCACGCGCCCGTCCCAACGAAAAAAGCCGCCACATCACTGTGGCGGCTTTTTTCATGGCGACGGCGTTGGCCGTCCCTGGCAGTTGGCTCAGCGCGCGTTCTGCAGCGCGGCAATGCGCTCTTCGATCGGCGGGTGCGTGGCAAACAGCTTGCCCATGGCGCCCGTGATGCCCATGGCTTCGACGGCCTTTGGCAGTTCGCCGGCCGGCAGGCCACCCAGGCGCGCGAGCGCGTTCATCATCGGCTGGCGGTTGCCCATGAGTGCGGCGGCGCCGGCGTCGGCGCGAAACTCGCGCTGGCGCGAGAACCAGGCCACCACGATCGCGGCGGCGAAGCCGAGCACGATGTCCAGCACGATGGTGCTCACGTAGTAGCCGATGCCGGGGCCCGACGAGCGGTCGTCGCCGCGGCGAAGGAAGCTGTCGACCGCATAGCCGATCACGCGCGAGAGGAACACGACGAAGGTGTTCATCACGCCCTGGATCAGCGTCATGGTGACCATGTCGCCGTTGGCGATGTGCGCGACTTCGTGGCCGATGACGGCCTCGACCTCTTCGCGCGTCATGCCCTGCAGCAGGCCGGTGGACACGGCCACGAGCGACGAGTTCTTGAACGCGCCGGTGGCAAAGGCATTGGGCTCGCCTTCGAAGATGCCGACCTCGGGCATGCCGATGCCGGCCTTGTCGGCGAACTTGCGCACGGTGCCGACGATCCAGGCCTCGTCGGGCGACTGGGGGTTGTCGATCATGCGCAGGCCGGCGGTCCACTTGGCCATGGGCTTGCTGATGAGCAGCGAGATGATCGCGCCGCCGAAGCCCATGATCAGCGCGAAACCGAGCAGCGCCGTGAGGTTGAGCCCGTTGGCCGTGAGGAAGCGGTTGACGCCGAGCAGGCTGGCGACCACGCCGAGCACCGCGACGACCATCACGTTGGTCAGGACAAACAGAAGGATACGTTTCAAGTTGAATTCTCCGTGGGGGAAATCTGCCACCTAGATAAGGGCCCCGGGGCCCTCTTCAAGCCGCGCGCGGCGCGGAGGCCCTCGGTGTTGCTTCCGGTGGAGCCATGATAGGAGCAAAAGTTCTGGCGCCCCGATATTCCCCGCCGGAGTCAAGGCCTGTCAGAAAAGCCCGCTGGTGCCCGGTGCCGGACGGGTGGCGATGTCGGCGTCGAGCCGGGCGCGGCGGCGGCTGTCCTGCGTCCAGCGCAGCGCAAACAGCACGCCGTTGACCAGCACCAGCCCTGCGGCGAACAGCCACCACAGCACGTGCGCGCCCGCTGCGGTCATGCGCGAAGCATCGAGGCTTGGGTCGATGCGCACCCACGGCGTGCCGGCGGCGTCCTTGCCGCTGGCGGTGACGAGGCCTTCGAGGGTGAAGGGCTTCAGGCCTTCGGCCGTGGCGTTGCGCTGCAGGCGGGTCCAGCGGCCGAGCAGCGAGCTGTCGGTGTCGTCTTCAGCGACATCGGCCGCGCCCGCGGTCGCGCCCGGCACATCGTCGCTGCCTTCGCCGGGCTGCTGCACCGGCGCGTTGTCGATGCGCATGGAAGACGCCAGCAGCACGCCGCCCTGCGCGGGCACGATGGCAGGACGCGCGGCCTCGATCTTCGCGGCCACCACGCTGTCGACCGCTTGTGCCAGCGCACGCTGCACGGACGCCAGCTGCTGGCGCGACAGGATGAGGTCGGCGTTCTCCTGGCCTGCTGCTGCGCTCGTGGCCAGCGCCTGCCAGGTGTTCACCGGCGTGTCGACGCCGTCCTTGTCGACCGTGGCGTCGATGGCGCGCACGAGCTCGCGCTGCAGGCGCTCGCAGGCGGCGGGCGACAGGCCGGCGGCGTCCTTGCAGGCGGCGTCGATCATCGCCACCGCGCGGTCGAAGCCGCGCACGGTCAGCGGCACGCTCTCGCGCGCACGGTAGGCCGCGAGCGGGTCGGAGGCCTGTCCGCCCATCTGCTGCATGCGCAGCATTGCGATCAGGCTGGCCATCGCGTGGTTCTCGGTCGTGCGAAGGAAGCCGGGCTCGCCGAGCGCCAGCACGCTGGGCGGGATGTCCAGAGAAGGGACGACGGGTGCGGTGCCGTTCCAGCGCACGGACGTGCAATCGATGACCGGCACGCCGCTGGTGGTGTGCGCTTCGGCACGGCCGCTCATGTCGATCTCGCACCGGCCTTGGCCCTCCATGCGCGCGCGGCTTCCCCAGCCGGGCGGCTTGTCAGCGAACTGTGCGGCATCGCCATAAGCAGTCGTGGCGCCGCCGCTCGTCAGCCATTGCGCAGCGAGCGCGGCCTCGCCGCGCGGGTCGGGTGCCGACAGCACGACCGCACCGATGGCGAGCAGGCCGACGACCAGGTGCAGCAGGTGCCGGCCCCAGTACGCGGGCCGGAAACGCCGCCATTCGTCGGCCACCGCCCACTTGTCGCCGAAGCTCACGGCGCTGAAGTCGCTGGTGCGCAGCTCGGCTTCGATCACCTCGCCGTAGGGGACCAACGCCGTCGTGCGCCAATGCGAAGGCAGCACCAGGCTCAGCTTGTCGCCGATGAAGAGGCCCACGCTCTGGACCGACGCGTTGCCGGCGTTGACCACCGCGATCTGGTTGAGCATGCCGCGCACGCGGTTCACCGGCTGCGGTTGCCGCGCAGGCGCCGTTGCCGGCGGCGTGCGCACGAACAGCCACGCGGCCCACAGGCCCGCGAGCCCGCCTGCGCCCATCAGGTAGACGCTCACCGCTTGCGTGGCGTCCCAGGTGGCGATCCACAACAGCACGAAGGCAAGCAGCCACGCGAACGCCGAGGCCCAGCCGCCGCGCCCCATGCGGCTTGCGACCTCCTCGGGCGTTTCGGTGCGCTGGCTCAGGATGTCGACCTCGCCGCGTTGGTAGCGCGCGTTCGGGTCGGTCGCAACGGATGCGGCCACGGCTTCGGGCACGGCCGCGCCGGTGTCTGCGCCGACTTCATCCAGCGACGGGAGCGCACCGATCTCGCCGCGCTTCCACTGCTGGTCCTGCGCCTGCTGGCGCTGCGCGCGCTGCCGGCCTTCGAACAGGTCGAAGCCGTTCAGGCGGATCACGACGGCGGACTTTCCGGCCAGCACCACCAGCGCCTGGTTGTGCGGCTCGATGTAGTCGATGGCGTCGTAGGGCAGCAGCACATCGACGTCGCCGATGGTGTCGTGCTCCGTGGACGAGCCCTGCGTCGACAGCCCATGGCGCAGGAAGGCGCCGCTGAGTTCGCGTACGTTGTCGTCGACCGTGAGCTTCTGCCCCATGAGAAAGGGCTGCAGCGCCGATTTTTCTTCGTCGGTGATGCGGCGCAGCACCGGTGCATTGCGGAAGTCTTTCAGGGCACTCCGGTTGTCGGAGCGGCGCGACATGTAGACGATGAAACTGTAGATCCCGTAAAGAATCAGCCCGACCTTGAGCACGATGATGATGGTGTCCATCTTTTTGGCCTCTCCCTTGGCATATGACGTATGACGCACGCGTGGCGTGCGATGCGCGCGCTTGGCAAAGGCCCCTCCCGGGCCCGTGAACGCTAGCGCGACTTCAGCTCTGACAACGCGCCCGGCAAGGGTCGAAAGACCTGCGGGTCGGCATAGAACGAAGCCGATGTATTTTCGACGCACCAGCCGGGCACGCCGAGCACCGGAATAGGAACGAAAGGCTTCGCTTCGAGCTGTTTCGCATCGATATTTCTCGCCATCGCCGCATCGTCGAAGGCGGTGGAGCCCGTCGCGCGGTGCGTCAGCAGCACATGCGCGGTGATCGGCTTGCGCGGCGTCACCAGTTTTTCGAGCAGCGCATGGCCGAAGAGCAGCAGGCGCGCCTCATGCCACAGGCTGCGCTGCGTGACGAACAGCGTCTGCCAGTCACGCGCGACCAGCGCCTCCCACAGCGCAGGCGGTGCATCGAGCACAGCGCCGTTCTCGTCGAAGAGCGTGAGCGCATCTCGCAGCGGCCCGCGCGTGGCGCCGACGCCGGCGCGTGCGATTTCGGCGGCCTGCAGTTCGTTGAGCCGGCGCTTGGTTTCGGGAAAGGCCAGCCAGACGAGGCCGTTGAAGAAGTCGTGCAGGTTGTCGCGCGTGGGCACGGTGCGCGTGCGGAAGATGTGGGCCTCGTAGGCTTGGCCTTCGGGTAGCGCGTTCTGCGTGACGAAGCCGGGCACTGCGGGTGGCTTGGCCGCCTGCAGCGCGGCGGCGACGGTGCCGCCCTGCGCGACAGCCTGCGCCACGGCTTCGCCGGGGTCGCGGTACGGAGCCAGCCAGGGTGCGGCCCACGCGATGGCCGCGACCGCCGGCAGGGCCGGACTCAAGGCGCGGGCGCCCCCGTCCATCGGATGCGGTCGGGGTGTTGCATCACCGCGAACTCGGCCGTGAGCTTGTCGAACAGCTTGAGCGAGCTGCCGCTCTTGCTGAGCAGGCCGGCGGTGCGCAGGGCCTTGGCCACGTCGTTGAGCGGCACGTCGGTGCCGCGGCGCAGCGCGGGCATGGCCTGCAGGATGAACTCGGCCGCTTCGGAGATTTGAGGCACCGGCGGCGGTGGGGGGGGCGCGGCAGGCTTGGCGGTCTTTGCCGCCGTCTTGCGCGCGGTCTTGGCGGCCACCTTCTTCGCGGGGGCCGTCTTGGCGGCCGGCGTCTTCTTCGCGGCGGCTGTCGTCTTCTTGGCCGGCGCGGTGCGCACGGCCGGCTTCACGCCGTGGTGCGGGATGTCGATGAAGCTGTCGTAGACGCCAACGGTCTCTTCGCCGGTCTTGCCCTGCTGGCCGATGCCACAGACACGGCAGCCTTTTTCGCGCAGGCGAATGACGAGCGGCGCAAAGTCGGAATCGGACGACACCAGCACCACCACGTCGGGCCGCTCGGCGATCACGAGGTCGATGGCATCGACGGCCAGCGCGATGTCGGTGCTGTTCTTGCCGGCCGACAGGTTCACCATCGGACGCACCGACAGCCGCTTGAACAGCGCCTGGCGGTTCACGGCCATCTCGGCGTTGCAGTAGGCACGGCGCACGTGGATGGCGCCGAAGTCTTCCATCGTGCGCTGCACGGCCTGCTCGATCACGTCGGCCGAGACGTTGTCGGCGTCGATGAGCAACATGATGCACAGCGACGACAGGGGCGCTGCCGGCGTCATGCGAGCTTCCAGTTCACGGTCTCGCCGCCGCGCAGCGGCTTGAGCGTGGCTTCGCCGTAGGGCACGGTCTCGGGCACCGTCCAGGTTTCGCGCTTCAGCGTGATGGTGTCGGTGTGGCGCGGCAGGTCGTAGAAGTCGGGGCCGTGGAAGCTGGCGAAGCCCTCGAGCTTGTCGAGTGCGTTCACGCTGTCGAAGGCCTCGGCGTACAGCTCGATGGCGGTGAGCGCGGTGTAGCAGCCGGCGCAGCCCAGTGCGTGCTCCTTCAGATGCGCGGGGTGCGGCGCACTGTCGGTGCCCAGGAAGAAGCGGTCGCTGCCGCTGGTGGCGGCCTCGACCAGTGCGACGCGGTGCGTCTCGCGCTTGAGCACGGGCAGGCAGTAGTAGTGCGGGCGGATGCCGCCGGTGAAGATGGCGTTGCGGTTGTACAGCAGGTGGTGCGCCGTGATGGTGGCAGCCGTGAAGCGGTCGGCGTCGCGCACGTAGTGGGCGCCTTCCTTCGTGGTCAGGTGCTCGAACACCACCTTCAGCTCGGGGAAGTCGCGGCGCAGCGGAATCATCACGCGGTCGACGAACACGGCTTCGCGGTCGAACAGGTCGATCGCCGGGTCGGTCACTTCACCGTGCACCAGCAGCAGCAGGCCGTGCTTCTGCATGGCTTCGAGCGTCTTGTAGGTCTTGCGGATGTCGGTCACGCCGGCATCGCTGTTGGTGGTGGCGCCGGCCGGGTAGAGCTTGAGCGCGCGCACGCCGGCTTCGGCGGCGAGGGCGATTTCTTCGGGCGGCAGCTTGTCGGTCAGGTAGAGCGACATCACGGGCTCGAAGGACGTGCCCGCGGGCACGGCGGCGCGGATGCGGTCGCGGTAGGCCACGGCCTGTGCGGCGGTGGTCACGGGCGGACGCAGGTTCGGCATGATCAGCGCGCGGCCGAACTGGCGGGCGCTGTGGGGCACGACGGCTTCAAGGGCGGCGCCATCGCGCACGTGCAGGTGCCAGTCGTCTGGGCGGGTGATCGTGAGGGTGTCTGTCATGGCCCGCAATTGTCGCATCGCCCCCCGCGGCAGACCTACCCCAGCAGGTACTCGCGCACCAGCAGGCGCGCCCGGCGCAGCCGGCTCTTGACGGCACCCGGCGGCTCGTTGAAGCGCTCGGCGATCTCCGCGATGGTCAGTTCCTCGAAGTCGCGCAGCAGCACGACCTCGCGGTAGTGCGCCGGCAGCGATTCGAGCGCGTTGGCCAAGTCGATGCGCAGCGCGTCGTCGCTGCGGGCCGCGAGCTGGCGTTCGATCACGTCGTCGTCGAGCGGGTCGTGGCGGAACATCGCGCGCTGCAGGCGCAGGCATTCGCGCCGGATGACGGTGAACAGCCACGACGAGAACGCCGCGGCCGCCTGCAGCCCGCGCACCCGGCGCGCGACCACCAGCAGCGACTCCTGCACGGCGTCGTCCACGTCGCTGGCCTGGCAGTGCCGGCGGGCGTAGCGGCGCGCGTCGGTCTGGCAGGCGGCGAGCAGGCCCTCGATGGCGACGGGGTCGCCGGTCTGCGCGGCCAGGATCAGGCAGGTGCGGTCGATGGTGGCGGCAGCCATGGGTCAGCGTCCTTCTTTGTCGAGCCTGCGCCCGAGCATCGCGCACATCGGGCAGAAACCGACCAGCCCGGTGAGGGCCAGCATCGCGCCCATGAGGCCGACCGCGACGGCCAGAGCGTCCGCCGGCCAGTTCATGGCGGCGAAGGCGAGGCCGGCGAGGCCCATGGCGATGCGCAGGGCGCGTTCCCAGCCGGGGACATTCTTGACGTAGAGCATGGTGGTTTCCTTCGATCCGTGACGTAGGTGAATGCGGGGGAACAGAACGCCCCTCCCGCATGGAAAGAGGCGGTCACCCGCCGAAACGGTTCGCGGAAAGTCAGGATTTTTTCATGCGCTCGCGGCGACGCCCATCCGCGCAGCCCGCCGGCAGACCTTGGTAGGCTCGCTCCCATGACCGCGCCCACCCCTACCGCCCAGCCCATTGCCACCGAACTCGCCGACGGCGGCCTTGCGGCCCTGTTCACCGCGCCCGGCGGCGCACCGGCCTTCGCGGTGCGCTGGCAGGGCGCCGTGCACGGCTACCTGAACCAGTGCCCGCACGCGGGCGGCCCGCTCGATTTCGAAGGGCAGATCCTCGAAAGCTCGGGCCGCTACCTGATGTGTGCGCGGCACGGGGCGATCTTCGAGCCCGACACCGGGCGCTGCGTCGGCGGCCCCTGCCGCGGCGCGCGCCTCACGCCGCTGGCGTTGCGCGAAGCGCCGGACGGCAGCGTGTGGCTGGCCGACTGAAGCCTTCGAGCCGCTACAGTCGCGACCTCTTCTTTCCGCCCTGCCCCATGCGCCGATTCGCTGCTTTCTCCGTCCTCGTTCCGGCCCTGCTCATCGTCGCGGGCTGCGTCTCGCGGCCCGCGCCGCGCGTCACCTTCCTGGCCGACGGCGTGTTCAAGTCACCCACCGCGCAGGACGCCGAGAACTACTGCCGCAACTTCGGCGCGCCGATGCGCTTTTTGAGCAGCACGCTGTCGGAAGTGGCGGCAGAGGGCGTGCCGGCCGGGGAAGTCGTCTACCGCTGCGACTGAGCCTCGGCTTCCGCCGGCCGCACGACTCCCGGCCTGACTGGCACCTCGCGCGGCCGCCGATCGCGGACATGGGAGTCGAGGTGCGCCTGCGTTGCGCACGGCGCGAGATCGCCTGAGTCGGCCAGGGGATATCCGTCGGCTGGCACATGTCGTGCTTGAGGGGTTTTCGTCCTTTCCGTCACCCCCACCCACCGGAGTTCCATGTGAAGCGTGCTGCCCCCGCCCTGTCCCTGAAACCCCTGGCCGCCTGCGCGGCGCTCGCCACCCTGGTCTTCGCCGCGCCCGCCGCGCTGGCCCAGGAAAAGACGCTGCGCATCGCCATGACCGCGGCCGACATTCCGCGCACCCTCGGCCAGCCCGACCAGGGCTTCGAGGGCAACCGCTTCACCGGCATCCCGATCTACGACGCGCTCACGCAGTGGGACCTGTCGAAGGCCGATGCGCCCAGCGTGCTGATTCCCGGCGTCGCCACCGCGTGGGCGGTCGATGCGAAGGACAAGACCAAGTGGGTCTTCAAGCTGCGCCCCGGCGTCAAGTTCCACGACGGCTCGGCCTTCAACGCCGATGCCGTGGTGTGGAACGTGCAGAAGGTGCTCGACAAGGAGGCGCCGCAGTTCGACGCCAGCCAGGTCGGCGTCACGGCCTCGCGCATGCCCACGCTCAAGTCGGCCCGCAAGATCGACGACATGACGGTCGAGCTCACCACCGGCGAGCCCGATGCCTTCCTGCCGATCAACCTCACGAACCTGTTCATGGCTTCGCCCGCGCAGTGGCAGAAGAAGTTCGATGCCGCAGCCGGCGCCACGCCCGCCGACAAGGCCAAGGCCGCCTGGACCGCCTTCGCCGCCGACCCCGCCGGCTCGGGCCCGTTCAAGGTCACGCGCTTCGTGGCGCGCGAGCGGCTGGAACTGGCCGCCAACAAGGCCTACTGGGACGCCAAACGCACGCCGAAGATCGACAAGGTCGTGATGATCCCCATGCCCGAAGCCAACGCGCGCACCGCCGCGCTGCTGGGCGGGCAGGTCGACTGGATCGAGGCGCCCGCCCCCGACGCCATGGCGCAGATCACGCAACGCGGCTTCAAGGTCTATTCGAACGCACAGCCGCATGTGTGGCCGTGGCAGCTGTCGTTCGCAGAAGGCTCGCCCTGGCTCGACAAGCGCGTGCGCCAGGCCGCCAACCTGTGCATCGACCGCGGCGGCATGAAGCAGCTGCTGGGCGGCATGATGGCCGAGCCCAAGGGCACGGTACCGCCGGGCCACCCGTGGTTCGGCAAGCCTGGCTTCGACATCCGCTACGACGTGAAGGCCGCGCAGGCGCTCATGACGCAGGCCGGCTACTCGGCCGCCAAGCCGATCAAGGTGAAGGTGCAGATCTCGGCCTCGGGCTCGGGCCAGATGCAGCCGCTGCCGATGAACGAGTTTGCGCAGCAGTCGCTCAAGCAGTGCTTCTTCGACGTGCAGTTCGACGTGATCGAATGGAACACGCTCTTCACCAACTGGCGCAAGGGCGCGAAGGACCCGTCGGCCAACGGCGCCAGCGCGGTCAACATCAGCTTCGCGGCGATGGACCCGTTCTTCGCGATGGTGCGCTTCGTGAGCACCAAGGCCTTCCCGCCGGTGTCGAACAACTGGGGCTACTACGGCAACGCCGAGGTCGACAAGCTGGTGGCCGATGCGCGCACCAGCTTCGACGACAAGGCGCGCGACACCGCGCTGGCCAAGTTGCACACCCACATCGTGGACGACGCCCCCTTCGTGTGGATCGCGCACGACGTGGGCCCGCGCGCCATGTCGGCCAAGGTGAAGAACGTGGTGCAGCCCAAGAGCTGGTTCATCGACATCGCGACCATGACGATGGACTGAGCGTTTCGCTCCAGCCAGCCACGAGCCAGCCACCCCATGCTCACCTACCTCCTGCGCCGCGTGATCTACGCCGTGCCGATCATGATCGGCGTGGCCCTCGTGTGCTTCCTGCTCGTGCACATCGCGCCCGGCGATCCGCTGGTGTCGATCCTGCCGCCCGACGCCTCGGCGGACCTGCAGGCGCAGCTGCGCGAGCTCTACGGCTTCAACCGCTCGCTGCCCGAGCAGTTCGCGCTGTGGGTCTGGCGCGCGCTGCACGGCGACCTGGGCGTGTCCATCGCGAGCAACCGCGCGGTGGCCGGCGAGGTGTTCACCGCGGTAGGCAACACGCTGCGGCTGGCGGTGGTGGCCACCTTCATCGGCTTCGTGCTGGGGTGCCTCTTCGGCTTCGTGGCGGGCTACTTCCGCAACTCGTGGATCGACAGGCTCGCCTCGATGTTCTCGGTGCTCGGCGTGAGCGTGCCGCACTACTGGCTGGGCATGGTGATGGTGATCGTGTTCTCGTCGCAGCTCATGTGGCTGCCCGCCACGGGCGCGGGCCCGAGCGGTTCGGGCGACTGGGCCTGGGACTGGGAGCACCTGCAGTTCCTGTTGCTGCCGGCGTTCACGATGTCGGTGATCCCGATGGGCATCATCGCGCGCACCGTGCGCGCGCTGGTGGCCGACATCCTCGACCAGGAGTTCATCGTGGGGCTGCGCGCCAAGGGCCTCACGCACGTCGGCGTGTTCCGCCACATGGTGAAGAACGCGGCGCCCACGGCGCTCGCGGTGATGGGCTTGCAACTGGGCTACCTGCTGGGCGGCTCGATCCTCATCGAGACGGTGTTCTCGTGGCCCGGCACGGGCTTCCTGCTGAACTCCGCCATCTTCCAGCGCGACCTGCCGCTGCTGCAGGGAACGATCCTGGTGCTG
Source organism: Variovorax sp. EBFNA2 (assembly GCF_033802765.1). Taxonomy (NCBI): domain Bacteria; kingdom Pseudomonadati; phylum Pseudomonadota; class Betaproteobacteria; order Burkholderiales; family Comamonadaceae; genus Variovorax; species Variovorax sp. EBFNA2. The sequence continues at coordinate 863,675 of NZ_CP138496.1, read as the reverse complement.
GCGATGTTCTTCGTGGTGCTCAACCTGCTGGTCGATGTGCTGCAGACATTGCTCGATCCACGCATCGCGCGTGCCTGAAGAAGAAAGCCGCCAAGCCATGTCCACCGTGCTCGCTTCTTCTCCCACCGCCGCAGCCGTCGAGCCGTTGCCGCCCCAGCGCTCGCGCGGCTACTGGGCTTCGGTCTGGCTGCGCTTTCGCCGCGACCCCGTCGCGGTCGGCGCGGCCATCGTCGTGCTGCTGCTGATCGCACTCGCGCTGTTCGGCCCGTGGCTCGCACCGTCCGACCCGTACCAGTCGTCGATGCTCAAGCGGCTCAAGCCCATCGGCACCGAGGGCCTGCCCCTGGGCAGCGACGAACTGGGCCGCGACATGCTCTCGCGGCTGATCGTCGGTGCGCGGCTGTCGCTTTTCATCGGCATCACGCCGGTGCTCTGCGCCTTTGTGTTGGGCACGGTGATCGGCATCGTCGCGGGCTATGCGGGTGGCATCACCAACACACTGATCATGCGCACGATCGACGTGTTCTACGCGTTTCCCTCGGTGCTGTTGGCCATCGCGCTCTCGGGCACGCTGGGCGCGGGCGTGGTCAATTCGCTGATCTCGCTGACCATCGTGTTCATTCCGCAGATCGCGCGCGTGGCCGAAAGCGTGACCACGCAGGTGCGCACCCGCGACTACGTGGAAGCGGCGCGCGCCTCGGGCGCCAGTCCCTTCACCATCGTGCGGGTGCATGTGCTGGGCAACGTGCTTGGTCCGATCTTCGTCTACGCCACCAGCCTCATCGCGGTGTCGATGATCCTGGCGTCGGGCCTGTCGTTCCTGGGCCTGGGCGTGAAGCCGCCGGAACCCGAGTGGGGCCTGATGCTCAACACGCTGCGCACGGCGATCTACGCGCAGCCGTGGGTGGCGGCGCTGCCGGGCGTGATGATCTTCATCACCTCGATTTCCTTCAACCTGCTTTCCGACGGCCTGCGTTCGGCGATGGACAACAAGGGGTGAGGCCATGGACGCACTGAAAGACATCGGCGGTCCGGCACAGCCGCTGCTCACCATCTCGGGCCTGGTCAAGCATTTCCCGCTCAAGAAAGACCCGCTCGGCCGCGGCGGCGGCGTGGTGCGCGCCGTGGACGGCGTGGACTTCGAAGTCATGAAGGGCGAGACGCTCGGCGTGGTCGGCGAATCGGGCTGTGGCAAGTCGACCACCGCGCGCCTCCTGATGCAGCTCATCGAGCCGACGCGCGGCGAGGTGATCTTCGACGGCCGCGAGGTCGGCAGCCGCGACCTGCCGCTGAAAGAATTCCGCCGCCAGGTGCAGATGGTGTTCCAGGACAGCTACGCCTCGCTCAACCCGCGCCTCACCATCGAGGATTCGGTCGCCTTCGGGCCGCAGGTGCACGGCGTGTCGCGGCGCGAGTCGGTGGCGCGGGCGCGCGACCTGCTGGCGCGCGTGGGCCTCGCGCCGCAGCGCTTTGCCGAGCGCTATCCGCACGAACTCTCGGGCGGCCAGCGGCAGCGCGTGAACATCGCGCGGGCGCTCGCCTTGCAGCCGCGCATGGTGATCCTCGACGAGGCCGTGTCGGCGCTCGACAAGTCGGTCGAGGCGCAGGTCATCAACCTGCTGCTCGACCTGAAGACCGAGTTCGGCCTGACGTACGTCTTCATCAGCCATGACCTCAATGTGGTGCGTTACGTGAGCGACCGCGTGATGGTGATGTACCTCGGGCAGGTGGCCGAGATCGGCCCGGCCGATGCGCTGTACGAGACGCCCGCGCATCCCTACACGCGCGCGCTGCTCTCCTCGATGCCGTCGATGGACCCGGACCACCGCACCGAAGAAGCGGCGCTTGCTGGCGATCCGCCGAACCCGATCAACCCGCCCACGGGCTGCCGCTTTCACCCGCGCTGCGCGCTCGCCGCACCGGTGTGCAGCAAGGTCGTGCCCGAACGCATCGTCACCGGCTCGCAGCATGCGGCGAGCTGCCTGATCCACGAGGCGGGCAGCGGGCATCCGATGGCGCAGCAGCAACAACCCCTTCAGAGGCAAGCGGCATGAGCGCAACAGCAGCAGACACCAGCGCCGGCGAACCGATGGTCCGGCTGCGTGACCTCAGCGTCACCTTCAGCGGCGGCCGCAAGCCCGTGCATGCGGTCAGCGGCGTGAGCCTCGAAGTACAGCGCGGCGAGGTGGTCGCGCTGATCGGCGAATCGGGCTCGGGCAAGAGCGTGACCATGCGCACCCTGCTGCGCCTGCACCCCGAGCGCCGCACGCGCATGGGCGGCCAGGTGCAGGTGGCGGGCCGCGACGTGCTCGCGATGCCGCAGCGCGAGCTCGCGGACTTCCGCGGCAAGGTCGCGTCGATGATCTTCCAGGAGCCGCTGCTCGCGCTGGACCCGGTGTACTCGGTGGGCGCGCAGATCGTCGAGTCGATCCGCCGCCACGAGTCCGTGAGCCAGGCCGAGGCGCAGCAACGCGCGCTGGCGCTGTTCGAGCGCGTGCGCATTCCGAGCCCCGAACGGCGGCTGCAGGCCTACCCGCACGAGATGTCCGGTGGCATGCGGCAGCGCGCCATGATCGCGCTCGCCCTCGCCTGCAAGCCGCAGCTGCTGCTGGCCGACGAACCGACCACCGCGCTCGATGCGACGGTGCAGATCCAGATCCTGCTGCTGCTGCGCGAGCTGCAGCGCGACCTCGGCCTGTCGGTGATCTTCGTCACGCACGACATCGGCGCGGCCGTCGAGGTGGCCGACCGCATCGCCGTGATGTATGCGGGCCGCATCGTCGAGGAAGGCACGGCACGCGAGCTGATCCGCTCGCCGCGCCATCCGTACACGATCGCGCTGCTCAAGAGCCGCGCGCATGGGGCGCTCGCACGCGGCACGCGGCTGGAAACCATCGGCGGTGCGCCGCCCGATCTTTCGGCGCTACCGCCCGGCTGCTCCTTCGCCGAGCGCTGCGCGCTGGCCAGCGATGCCTGCCGCGCCGCACAACCGCCCGTGGTCGAGCTTGCGCCGAACCACCGTGCGCGCTGCATCCATACGGATGCCGCAGCGGCCATTGCGCCCGTGCTGGTCGCCTGAACCTTTCACCCTTTCGATCCCACCACCATGCCGTTGCACGACCCCGCCCACGCCTTCGTTCCGTACCCCGATGCGCCGGTGGCGCGCGCCTCGACGGGCCCGCTGGCCGACCTGAGCTTTGCCGCGAAGGACCTGTTCGACGTGGCTGGCTATCCCACGGGCGGCGGCAACCCGATCGTGCTCGCGATGTCGGGCATCAAGACCCGCACCGCGCCCACGGTGCAGAAGCTGCTCGATGCCGGTGCGCGCTTCGCGGGCAAGACCGTGACCGACGAGCTCGCGTTCTCGATGAACGGCAACAACGCGCACTTCGGTGCGCCGACCAACGGCGGGGCGCCGCTGCGCATCACGGGCGGCTCGTCGTCGGGCTCGGCTTCGGCGGTGTCGTCGAATCTGTGCGACTTCGCGCTCGGCACCGACACCGGCGGCTCGGTGCGTGCGCCGGCCAACCACTGCGGCCTGTATGGCCTGCGCCCGACCCACGGCCGCGTGAGCCTGGAAGGCGCGCTCGACCTCGCACCCAGCTTCGACACCTGCGGCTGGTTCGCGCGCGACATCGGCACCTTCGCGCGCGTGGCCGATGTGCTGCTAGACGCCGACGCAGCCGCCCTGCCCGAACGCGTGCGGCTGCTGCGGCCCGACGACGTCTGGGCGCTCGCCGTGCCTGCCGCGACCGAAGCGCTGCAAGGCGCGGCCGATCGCGTGCAAGGCCTGCTCGGCCCGGCGAAGGGCACGACCGTGGCGATGGAGTCCTTCGACGCGATGTACTGGCACTTCCGTTACCTGCAGTCGCGCGAGGCTTGGCTCACCGACGGCCCGCTGATCGAGCGCTACGCGCCGCCCCTGGGCCCCGGCGTGGCCGAACGCTTCGCGTGGTCGCGCGACGTGACCGATGCGCAGGTGGCGACCGCGCGCGTGTTCCGTACCGCGTTTCGCGCGCACCTGACCGAACTGCTCGGCACCGACGGCGTGCTGCTGATGCCGACCATGCCCGACATCGCGCCGCTGCGCAGCGACACCGAGACGGCGATGGAGGATTACCGCAACCGCGCGATCCGCCTCTTGTGCATCGCGGGGCTGGCGGGGTTTCCGCAACTGTCGATGCCGCTCGCCACGCGCGATGGCGCGCCGCTTGGCCTCTCGCTGCTGGGTCCGGCGGGATCGGACCGGTCGCTGATCGCGCTGGCCGAGCGCATCGCGGGCTGATACAGGGCCATGCGGCCTGGGTTAGGCTGCTGTTCCCACGTCCGCACAGAAGCGCCATGTCGAACAACACCCAGGTCACCACCCCCAAGGAAATCGCCGCCTCGCTCACCGAGTTCTGGTCGCCGCGCGTCGTCGCAGAAGTCGACGACGCCTACATCAAGGTCGCCAAGGTCCACGGCTCGCTCGCGTGGCACAGCCATGACGACGAAGACGAGCTGTTCCTGGTGCTCAAGGGGCGCCTGCGCATCGAGATGGAAGCGGGCCCGGTCGAACTCGGCGAGGGCGAGATGTTCGTCGTGCCCAAGGGCGTGCGGCACAACCCGGTCGCCGACGAGGAATGCCACCTGATGCTCATCGAGCGCAAGACCACGCTGCACACCGGCAGCACCGTCACCGAGAAGACACGCTCGCTCGCGGACCAGCTGCGCCTGTCTGATCAGCGCGACGCGGCAGCAACCGTGCCGCGCGCGCGTTCGAGGTCGTCCAGCCAGCGGGCATAGGCCTCGGCGCGCTCGCCGTCCGCGAGCCGCAGCAGCGCCGAGGGATGCAGGGTCACGAACACCGGCCTGCCATCGCGGCGCTCGTGCAGCCACGCACCGCGCTCGGCCTGCACCGCCACCGGCCGGCCCAGCAATGCACGCGCCGCCGTGGCACCGAGCGCCACCAGCCCTTCAGGCCTCACGAGCGAGATCTCGCTGTCGAGCCAGTGCGCGCAGGCGTCGGCCTCGCGCTGCGCCGCGGTCTTGTGGATGCGGCGCTTGCCGCGCAGTTCGTACTTGAAATGCTTGACGGCATTGGCGAGGTACACGCTGTCGCGCGCCCAGCCCAGTTGCGCCATCGCGCGGTCGAGCAACTGGCCCGCCGGGCCGACGAAGGGGCGGCCCGCCAGATCTTCCTGGTCGCCGGGCTGCTCGCCGACGAGCATGTGCCGCGGTGCGAGCGGGCCTTCGCCGCACACGGCCTGCGTGGCGAGCGCGCCGATGGGGCAGGCGCGGCAGGCATGCGCGGCTGCGCGCAACTCGCCCAGGTCGGCGGGCGCCACGCCCTCGGCCGGCCGCACATGCAGCGCGATGGGCGCGCGGATGCGCCGTGCGGCGGTGGGCGGCGCATCGATCATCGACTGGCTGCGCGCCTGCGCCGCGTCCGTGAGCGGCTGGATCAGCGCGGCCTCGGGCAGGTTGTGCCAGTAGCGGCGCGGCATCTCGCGCCGCATCATCGCGACCTTCAGGCGCGCCGGGTTGAAGATGTGCTCGTAGTAGGTGAGCCAGAGCTGCTCGCCCGCATCGGGCGACGGCTTCTCGCGGCGGTCGGCGCCATCGCGAAAGGCCAGCGCCTCGCCATTCCATTCGACACAACGCTCGGGCGTGAGGATGGCCCAGCGCATCTGCGCGAAGCGGCGCGCGAAGAACGGCGCGTTGGCCTCGACGATGTGGTGGTCGGGCTCGAACCAGGCCACGTGGCGCTCGAGCCCGTCGTCGCCCATGACGCGGGTGAAGCGCACGAAGGCGCGCATCTTGTGGATGTCGCGGTGCACGGCCTTGGCCATCAGTTGCGCCTGCATCATGTCGGCGTCGAGCGGATCGTGCCGCAGCGCGGGCTCGTGCGCGAGGCGCCACAGCAAGCGGTACATCAGGGCGAAGCGCTGCGGGTCGCGGTGCAGGATCAGGTCGCCGCACAGCGCGATAAAAGACGCGGGCACGGCATGCGGCGTCCCGGCGATGAGCGGTGTTGGCGACACCTCGTTCGCCTCGTCGAACAGACCGGCAACCCGCTCCCCGTTCCATTCGACCTGCGCCGGCGGCACGCCCCCGGCCAGCAGCTGCCGCGCGTGACGGCGAAAGGCGTCGAGATCGATCGGGTCATCGAGCCGCACGTGCATCGCAGGCCTGCTCAGAACAAGGCGGCTTGCGTCGGTTGCGCGGCAGGTACCGCCGCCGCCATCGCACCCGCCGCGGGCCGGTGCCCATCGGCCACCACGAACGGCAACACCTTGCGCGCCGGCACATGCAGCCGCCGCAGGTCGTCCGCCCGCACCCGGCGCACGCGCCGCGCCTGCAGCAGCCGCTCGACCGCCTTCACGCCCAGCCCCGGCACGCGCAGCAGCATCTCGCGCGGCGCATGGTTCAGGTCGACCGGAAAACGCTCGGCATGCGCGAGCGCCCAGGCCATCTTGGGATCGACATCGAGCCGCAGCAGGCCATCGGGCGCGGCCACGATTTCCTGGTGCTCGAAGCCGTAGAAACGCATGAGCCAATCGGCCTGGTAGAGCCGGTGCTCGCGCATCAGCGGCGGCGCGACCAGCGGCAGCGCGCGCGCCGCATCGGGGATGGGGCTGAAGGCCGAGTAGTACACGCGCTTGAGCTTGTAGGCGCCGTAGAGCGTGGCGCTGGAGGCGAGGATGTGGCGGTCGTCGGTGGCGTCGGCGCCCACGATCATCTGCGTGCTCTGGCCCGCGGGCGCGAAGGGCGGCGGCCTGGCGGCGGTGGGCGCGGCGCCCGGCAGCGCGCGGATCGGCACCACGCGGCGCGCCTCCTCGCGCGTGTCGTCGATGCGCAGCCGCAGCCGCGCCATCGACCGGCGGATCGCGCTCTCGTCCTTCTCGGGCGCGAGCGCCTGCAGGCCTTCGGTGGTGGGCATCTCGACGTTGATGCTGAGCCGGTCGGCATAGCGGCCGGCGCGGGCGATGAGCTCGTCGCTGGCGTCGGGAATGGTCTTCAGGTGGATGTAGCCGCGAAAGTCGTGCTCTTCGCGCAGCTGGCGCGCCACCTCGACCACCTGCTCCATCGTGTGGTCGGGCGACTTGATGATCCCGCTCGACAGGAACAGGCCCTCGATGCAGTTGCGGCGGTAGAAGTCGAGCGTGAGCTGCACCACCTCCTCGACGCGGAAACGCGCGCGCGGCACGTTGCTCGAGGCGCGGTTGACGCAGTAAAGGCAGTCGTACTGGCAATGGTTGGTGAGCAGCACCTTCAGGAGCGAGATGCAGCGGCCGTCGGGCGCGTAGCTGTGGCAGATGCCCGCGCCCTCGGTCGAGCCGATGCCGCGTCCGCCGAGCGAGTCGCGCGGCTGCGAGCCGCTGGACGCGCACGAGGCGTCGTACTTGGCGGCGTCTGCGAGGATGGCGAGTTTGCGCTGGATATCCACGGTTGTGCTCGGCTGAAAATACTGTATGAATATACAGTTTTCGAGAGCCCCTGTCGGAAGAAGTCGCACGCTGGCGCCGGCACCGGGCATGCCGGCCGGGCCAGTCGTCTACTGCGGCGACTGCGCCTCGGCTTCTTCCGGCCGCACCCGCGCCAGGATGAAATCGATGAACGTCCGGATCGCCCGCGTGTGCTGGCGGTTCGGCATGTAGAGCATGAACATCTGGGTGCCGAAGATCGACAGGCGCCAGTCGTCCAGCGTGGTCACCACGTCGCCGCGGCGCACGTCTTCCTGCACCACGTAGTCGGGCACGAGGCCCACGCCCAAGCCCGCGAGGATGGCCTGGCGCAAGAACAAGAAGTTCTCCGAGATCAGCGTCGGCTCCAGGATCACCTCGCGCCGCGTCTCGCCCTGGTAGGCCGAGATGCGCAGCTGCCTTCCGATGACGGCCGCCGTGACCACCGGCGTGGCGCGCAGTGCGTCGAGCTGCACGGGCAGCGGGTGGCGCTCGGCGTACGCGCGCGTGGCGCAGGCCACATAGCGCACCGGGCCCATCTCGCGCGCCACGAGGTTCTGCGGCGGCTCGGGGATCACGCGGATGGCGATGTCGACCTCGTCGCGCAGCAAATCCTCGATGCGGTTCTCGAACACCACGTCGAGCACGATGCCGGGGTACTGGCGCTTGAAGTCGATGAGCCAGTCGGCCATCACGAGCTGGCCGTAGCCGCTGGGCACGCTCAGGCGCACGCGGCCCTGCAGGCCCTCGCCCAGCGCGGTGACCGACTCGCGCGCCGCGAGCAGCTCGGTCTGGATGGCCACGCCGTGCTGGTACAGCCGCAGCCCGATCTCGGTGGGCTCGGCGCGACGGGTGGTGCGCCGGATCAGCTGCGCGCCGACCGAGCGCTCCAGCTGGTTCAGGTGGTAGCTCACGTTGGCACGGGTCATCTTGAGCCGGCGGGCCGCCGCGCTCAGGTTGCCCGCGTCAAGGATTTCCACCAGCAAGGTGAGCGATTGCAGGTCCATGGGGGGATTGTGTCAAAAATTCTTTGACAGTCTGTCAACCACCTATGCAATTGTCAAAGCCGAGATACCGGCCAAGAATGCAGGGCTCCCCAGAGCCCCGGACCCCTCGGCTTCACGAGGGCCTGCCACGCAAGCAAGAGACAAGCGACACGCACATGGCCACCCCCACTCCCAGCCCTTCCACGTCCAACGGTCCCGTCACCTTCCAGCGTCAAGGCGACGTGTGTGTGGTGACCATCGACAACCCGCCCGTCAACGCCCTGGGCGTGGATGTGCGCCGCGGCCTGGCCGCCGCCATCGACGCAGCCGAGGCCGACAGCGGCGCCAAGGCGGTGCTGATCGTCGGCGCGGGCCGCAACTTCATCGCCGGCGCGGACATCCGCGAGTTCGGCCAGGCCCCGCAGCAGCCCTCGCTGCCCGAGGTCTGCCTGAAGATCGAGAACTGCACCAAGCCGGTGGTCGCCGCCATCCACGGCGCCGCGCTCGGCGGCGGGCTGGAGATCGCGCTGTCGGCGCACTACCGCCTCGCCTCGCCCACCGCCAAGCTCGGCCTGCCCGAAGTGGCGCTGGGCCTGCTGCCCGGCTCGGGCGGCACGCAGCGTGCACCGCGCCTCATCGGCGTGAAGCCCGCACTCGAACTGATGCTCAGCGGCCGCCATGCAGGCGCGAAAGAAGCGCTGACGCTCGGCCTCGTCGACCGCCTCGCCGCAGACGCCGACGCACGCGCCGAAGGCCTCGCCTACGCGCAGGAACTCGTCGCCGCGAACGCGCCGGTGCGCCGCACCCGCGAAGCCGCCGGCCTGGCCGACAAAGACGCTGCCCGCGCCGCCCTCGACGCCGCGCGCACCGACACCGCCAAGAAGAGCCGCGGCCTGTTCTCGCCGATGAAGATCATCGACGCCGTCGAAGGCGCACTCACGCTGCCCTTCGACGAAGGCATGGCGCTCGAACGCCAGCTGTTCCTGCAGTGCATCGACAGCCCGCAGCGCGCCGGCCTGATCCACGCCTTCTTCGCGGAGCGCGAAGTGCTGAAGGCGCCCGAGACCCGCTCGGCCAGCCCGCGCGCGCTCGCCTCGGCCGGCATCGTCGGCGGCGGCACCATGGGTGCGGGCATTGCCGTGGCCATGCTCGACGCCGGCCTGCCCGTGACCATGGTCGAGCGCGACGAGCCCAGCCTGGCGCGCGGCCGTGCGCACGTCGAGAAGGTGTACGACGGCCTCATCGCCAAGGGCCGCATGACGCCCGAGGCCAAGGCCGCCGTGATGGCGCGCTTCTCGGGCTCGACGAGCTACGACGCGTTCGCCAACGTCGACATCGTGGTCGAGGCCGTGTTCGAGGAAATGGGCGTCAAGAAGGCCGTGTTCGCCGAACTCGACCGCGTGTGCAAGAAGGGCGCCGTGCTCGCCACCAACACCTCGTACCTGGACATCGACGAGATCGCGGCCAGCATCTCGCGTCCGCAGGACGTGGTGGGCCTGCACTTCTTCTCGCCGGCCAACATCATGAAGCTGCTGGAGATCGTGGTGCCCGCCAAGGTGAGCGCCGACGTGGTCGCCACCGGCTTCGAACTCGCCAAGAAGCTCAAGAAGGTGCCCGTGCGCGCCGGCGTGTGCGACGGCTTCATCGGCAACCGCATCCTGGCCGTGTACCGCCAGGCCGCCGACCACATGATGGAAGACGGCGCCTCGCCCTACGAGATCGACGCGGCCGTGCGCAACTTCGGCTACCCGATGGGCCCGTTCCAGGTGTCCGACCTGGCCGGCGGCGACATCGGCTGGGCCACGCGCAAGCGCAAGGCCGCCACGCGCGACCCGCAGGCGCGCTACGTGCAGGTGGCCGACCGCATCTGCGAGCGCGGCTGGTTCGGCCAGAAGACGCAGCGCGGCTACTACCTGTACCCCGAAGGCGCGCGCACCGGCGTGCCCGACCCCGAGGTGCTGGCCATCATCGACGCCGAGCGCGAGCGCGCAGGCATCACGCCGCGCAAATTCACCGAAGAAGAAATCATGCGCCGCTACATGGCCGCCATGGTCAACGAAGGCGCCAACGTCGTGCTCCAGCGCATCGCGCTGCGCCCGCTCGACGTGGACGTGACCTTCCTCTATGGCTACGGCTTCCCGCGCCACCGCGGCGGCCCCATGAAGTACGCCGACACCGTGGGCCTGCCCAAGGTGCTGGCCGACATCCGCGAGTTCGCCAAGGCCGACCCGATTTTCTGGAAGCCGTCGCCGCTGCTCGTGGAGCTGGTCGAACGCGGCGCCGATTTCGCCAGCCTCAACAAATCCGAGTAACCCGTAGCAAGAGCCCCCAGGAGACAACCCCATGCGTGAAGCCGTCATCGTTTCTACCGCCCGCACCCCGCTCACCAAGGCGCACCGCGGCGAATTCAACATCACCTCCGGCGCCACGCTGGCCTCGTTCGCGGTGAAGGCCGCGGTCGAGCGCTCGGGCCTGGACCCGGCCCTGATCGAGGACGCGATCCTCGGCTGCGGCTACCCCGAAGGCACCACCGGCCGCAACATCGCGCGCCAGTCGATCATCCGCTCGGGCCTGCCCATCAGCATCGCCGGCACCACCGTGAACCGCTTCTGCGCCTCGGGCCTGCAGGCCATCGCCATGGCCGCCGGCCGCATCGTGGTGGACGGCGCGCCGGCCATGATCGCGGGCGGCGTGGAAAGCATCTCGCAGATCCGTGGCCGCAGCCCCGGCGACGGTGGCGACCTCAGCCTGGACCCGTGGATCGTCGAACACAAGCCCGAGCTGTACATGGCGATGATCGACACCGCCGACATCGTGGCCAAGCGCTACGGCATTACCCGCGAAGCACAGGACCGCTTCTCGGCCGAGAGCCAGCGCAAGACCGAAGAAGCGCAACTGGCTGGCCGCTACAAGGACGAGATCGTGGCCTGCACCACCACGATGGCCGTGACCGACAAGGACACCAAGGAAGTCACGCACCGCGAAGTCACCGCCACGGAAGACAACTGCAACCGCCGCGGCACCACCTACGAAGCGCTGGCCAAGCTCAAGCCGGTGATGGGCGAAGACAAGTTCATCACCGCCGGCAACGCCTCGCAGCTGTCCGACGGCGCCTCGGCCTGCGTGATGATGGAAGCCAAGGATGCCGAGCGCGCCAACCTCAAGCCGCTGGGCGCGTTCCGCGGCCTGGCGCTGGCCGGCTGCGAGCCCGACGAGATGGGCATCGGCCCGGTCTTCGCCGTGCCCAAGCTGCTCGCACGCCACGGCCTGAAGGTGCAGGACATCGACCTGTGGGAACTCAACGAAGCCTTTGCTTCGCAGTCGATCTACTGCCAGGACAAGCTGGGCATTCCGTCGGAACGCCTGAACGTGAACGGCGGCGCGATCTCCATCGGCCACCCCTTCGGCATGACCGGCGCGCGCCTCACGGGCCACGTGCTCATCGAAGGCAAGCGCCGCGGCGCCAAGTACGCCGTGGTCACGATGTGCATCGCCGGCGGCATGGGCGCCGCTGGTCTGTTCGAAATCTATTGATTCATTGAGGAGTCCGCGATGGACCTGAACTTCACGACCGAAGAAGAAGCCTTCCGCAGCGAAGTGCGCACCTTCCTGGCGGACAAGCTGCCTGCGCGGCTGTCCGACAAGGTGCGCGGCGGCAAGATCCTGGAAAAGGCCGACATGCAGGAATGGCACGCCATCCTGAATGCACGCGGCTGGCTCGCCAACCATTGGCCCGAGCAGTACGGCGGCCCCGGCTGGACGGCGGTCGAGAAGTTCATCTTCGAGCACGAATGCGCCCTGGCCTTCGCGCCGCGCATCGTGCCCTTCGGCGTCAACATGCTGGGCCCGGTGCTCATCAAGTACGGCAACGAAGCGCAAAAGAGCTACTGGCTGCCGCGCATCCTGAGCGGCGCCGACTGGTGGTGCCAGGGCTACTCGGAACCCGGCGCGGGTTCCGACCTGGCCGCGGTGAAGACCACGGCCGTGCGCGGCATCGACGCGCAGGGCGACCACTACATCGTCAACGGCCAGAAGACCTGGACCACGCTGGGCCAGCACGCCAACATGATCTTCTGCCTGGTGCGCACCAACCGCGAGGCGAAGAAGCAGGAAGGCATCAGCTTCCTGCTGGTCGACATGACCTCGCCCGGCGTGGAAGTGCGCCCGATCATCACGCTCGACGGCGAACATGAAGTCAACGAGGTGTTCTTCTCCGACGTGCGCGTGCCCGCCGAGAACCTCGTGGGCGAAGAGAACAAGGGCTGGACCTGCGCCAAGTACCTGCTGACCTACGAGCGCACCAACATCGCGGGCGTGGGCTTCTCGGTGGCCGCACTCGAACAGCTCAAGGGCATCGCCGCGTCGCAGACCAAGAACGGCAAGCCGCTCGCCGAAGACCCGGCCTTCGCGGCACGCCTGGCGCGCGTCGAGATCGACCTGGAGAACATGAAGACGACCAACCTGCGCGTGATCGCGGCGGTGGCGGGCGGCGGCGTGCCCGGTGCGGAAAGCTCGATGCTGAAGATTCGCGGCACCGAGATCCGCCAGGAAATCTCGTCGCTCGCGCGCCGCGCGATGGGCGTGTACGGACGTCCCTTCATCGAGGAAGCGCTGCACGACGGCTTCGACGGCGAGACCTTCGGCCCCGCCTACGCGTCGGCCGCCGCTTCGCGCTACTTCAACAACCGCAAGCTGTCGATCTTCGGCGGCTCGAACGAAATCCAGAAGAACATCATCAGCAAGATGATCCTGGGCCTGTAAGGAGACATGCAATGAACTTCGAACATTCCGAAGACCGGCGCATGCTCGCCGACAGCCTGAACCGCTTCATCGCCGAGCAGTACGCCTTCGATGCGCGCGACCGCATCGCGAAGTCGGCGCACGGCTTCAGCAAGGAAATCTTCCAGAACTTCGCCGAGCTCGGCGTGATCGGCGCGCTGTTCAGCGAGGCCGACGGCGGCTTCGGCGGCAGCGGCTTCGACATCGCCGTGGTCTTCGAAGCGCTGGGCCGCGGCCTCGTGGTCGAGCCGCTGCTGGGCGCCGTGATGGTCGGCGAGGCGATCAGCGCCGCCGGCAGCGATGCGCAGAAAGAAAAGATCGGCGACATCGTCAACGGCGTGACCGTGGCGGCCTTTGCACACGACGAAGCCGACACGCACTACGAACGCTCGCGCGTGGCCACCAAGGCCGAACGCAGCGGCGACGGCTGGGTGCTCCAGGGCGCCAAGGCCGTGGTGCCGCAGGGCGAGCAGGCCGACCTGTTCCTCGTGTCGGCCCGCACCTCGGGCAACGTGGACGACGAAGCCGGCATCTCGCTGTTCCTCGTGCCCGCCAAGACCGCGGGCCTCACGGTGCGCGGCTGCCCCGCCATCGACGGGGGCCGCGTGGCCGAACTCTCGCTCGACGGCGTGACGCTCGGCGCCGACGCGCTGCTGGGCGCCGAAGGCCAGGGCGCGGCCACGCTGGAACGCGCCATCGGCCGCGGCGTGCTCGCGCTGTGCGCCGAAGCGCTGGGCGCGATGGAAGCCGCCAAGACCGCCACGCTCGAGTACCTGCGCACGCGCAAGCAGTTCGGCATCCTCATCGGCAGCTTCCAGGCCTTGCAGCACCGCATGGCCGACCTGCTGCTCGAGATCGAACAGGCCCGCTCGGCCGTGATCAACGCCGCAGCCGCCATCGACGGCAGCGACCGCGTGGCGCGCGAGCGTGCGCTGTCTGCCGCCAAGTTCAGCATCGGCCGCATCGGCGCGCTGGTGGCGGAAGAGAGCATCCAGATGCACGGCGGCATCGGCATGACGTGGGAGCTGCCGCTGCCCCACTACGCCAAGCGCCTCGTGATGATCGACCACCAGCTCGGCGACGAAGACCACCACCTGCAGCGCTACATCGCGCTCGGCAAAGAGGCCACGGCATGACCGACAAGACCGTCCTCATCTCACAGGAAGGCGCCGTCCGCATCCTGACCAACAGCAACCCGGCCGCGCGCAACGCGATCACGCCGACGCTGTACGCCGAGCTCTCCGCAGCGCTCACCGACGCGCAGAACGACCCCGAAGTGGGCGCCATCGTCTTCACCGGAGCGGGCGACTTCTTCTGCTCGGGCGGCGACCTGAACCTGCTGGCCAAGCGCCGCGAACTGCCCGAGGCCGAACGCCGCGAGAAGCTCGAAGGCCTGCACGACCTGATCCGCGCGATCCGCGACTGCGGCAAGCCCGTGATCGCGGCGGTCGAAGGCGGCGCGGCCGGTGCGGGCCTGTCGATGGCGCTGGCCTGCGACATGCTCGTGTCGGCGCGCGATGCGTTCTACACGGTGGCCTACATCAGGGTCGGCCTCACGCCCGACGGCGGTGCCACGGCCTTCCTCGCGGAGTTCGTCTCGCGCCAGGTGCTCACCGAGCTGTGCCTCACCGGCGACCGCCTCACGGCCGAGCGCCTGCACGCGATGGGCGCGGTGAACCGCCTGACCGACAAGGGCGGCGCGCTGACCGAAGCCATCGCACTCGCCGCCAAGGTGGCCAACGGCCCGCTGCGCGCGAGCGCACGCATCAAGTCGCTGTGCCGCCAGGCCCATCGCGCCACGCTCGAGGAACAACTCGAAGCCGAAGCGGTCTACATGGTGACGTCGCAGGCCGACGCCGAAGCCGCTGAAGGCATCGGCGCCTTCCTCGGCAAGCGCAAGGCCGACTTCGTCACGTTGCGCCACGCGCCCCAGCCCGACGCGTCCTGACGCGCCGCGCCCTTCCCCGCGTGTGCATGCCGATGCAGATGCGGGGGTCTTTCGTTTTCCTGGAGTTGTTCCCATGCCCTCGCTGAATTCCTCGCTGCCGCTCGCCGGCGTGCGCGTCCTCGATCTGTCCCGCATCCTCGCCGGCCCGTGGTGCGGCATGGTGCTGGCCGACATGGGTGCCGAGGTGATCAAGGTCGAGCACCCGGGCCGCGGCGACGACACGCGCGACTGGGGCCTGCGCGTGGGCCAGACCGAGACCGCCTACTTCAACAGCGTGAACCGCAACAAGCGCTCCGTCACGCTCGACCTGCAGACGCCCGAAGGCCAGCAGATCGCGCGCGACCTCGCCAAGCAGTGCGACGTGGTGCTGCAGAACTTCAAGTTCGGCGGCATCGACAAGCTGGGCCTGGGCTACGAGCAGCTGCGCAAGGAGAACCCGGGCCTCATCTACTGCTCGATCTCGGGCTACGACCGCACCGGCCCCGAGGCCGCACGCCCCGGCTACGACCTCGTGGTGCAGGGCGAGGCCGGCCTGATGGCGCTGAATGGCGAAGCCAACCAGCCGCCGCTGAAGTTCGGCGTGGCCGCCGTCGACCTGTTCACCGGCATGTACTCGGCGCAGGCCGTGCTGGCCGCGCTCTACCAGCGCGAGAAGACCGGCACCGGTCGCCACATCGAGATGGCGCTGTTCGACTGCGGCCTGATGATCACCGCCTACTACGGCCTCGAAGCGCTGCTGATGGGCGAAGACCCGCCGCGTTATGGCAACTCGCATCCGTCGATCGTGCCCTACGGCGTGTTCGACGCGGCCGACGGCCCGCTGGTGATCACCGTGGGCAACAACGCGCAGTTCTCGCGCTTCTGCACCGAGGTGATCGAGCGCCCCGACCTCGCGGCCGACGAGCGCTTCAAGACCAACATCCTGCGCTCGGCCAACCGCGCCGTGCTGCTGCCCGAGTTGCACGCCGAGCTGGCCAAGCGCCCGCGCGCCGCGCTGCTCGAAAAGCTCAACGCCTCGGGCATCCCCTGCGGCGAGGTACTGGGCCTGCTGGAGGCGCTGAACTCCAAGCGCGCCATCGACGCCGGCCTGGTGACCAAGCGGCCGCATCCGGTGGCCGGCGAAGTCGACGTGCTGGCGCCTCCCTACCGTTTCGATGGCGAGCGCCTGCCCGTGCGCAGCGCGCCGCCCACTTTGGGCGAAGGCACGCACGACGTGCTGAAGTCCCTGCTCGGCCTGTCGGATGAAAAGCTGGCAGCGCTGAAAACGAACGGCGTCGTCTGATCGCACACAGCGAAGACAACGCCCGCATTCCTGAAGAGAAGTCCATGGCCTTTCCGTTTTTCCGCACCCCTCGCAATCCTGTTCGCCGCGCCCTGATCGCGCTGGCCCTTCCCCTGCTGGCCGGCAGCGCCTTCGCCCAGGCCTGGCCGACCAAGCCCATCACGCTGGTCGTGCCCTTCCCGCCCGGCGGCCCGACCGACGTGGCTTCGCGCATCGTGGCGCAGAAGATGTCGCTGTCGCTCAAGCAGAACATCCTGGTCGACAACCGCAGCGGCGCCTCGGGCACCATCGGCGCGGCCTTTGCCGCCAAGGCCGCACCCGACGGCTACACCTTCGTGATGCTGGCCACGCCGACGCTGCTGGCCTCGCACCTGTACGGCACCGTGCCCTACGACATCTTCAAGAACTTCACGCCCGTGGGCACGGTGTACGACCTGCCGATCGTGATGGTGGTGAACCCGAAGGCCCTGCCTAGCGTGAACGGCCTGCAGGACCTGATCGCCAAGGCCAAGGCCGACGGCGGCAAGCTCAACTACACGACCGCCGGCGCCGGCAGCTTCGGCCACCTGACGACCGAGCAGCTGAAGAACATCGGCAAGTTCGAGATGCAGCACGTGCCCTACCGCGGCAGCGCCCCGGCCGTGACCGACCTCATCGGTGGCCAAGTGCCGGCGATGTTCTCCGACCTCGTGGCCGTGATCCCGCACATCCGCGCCGGCACGCTGCGCCCGATCGCCGTGGGCTCCGGCAAGCGCGTGAGCCTGCTGCCCGACGTGAAGACCGTGGCCGAGCAGGGCTTCCCCGGCTTCGACGCCACCTCGTGGGGCGGGCTGCTGGCCCCGGCCGGCACGCCGCAAGCCGTGGTCGACCGCATGAGCGCCGAGCTGAAGAAGGCGCTGGCCGACAAGGAAGTCGGCGAGAAGCTGCAGAGCGTGGGCTCCTTCGCGGCCTACGGCACGCCGGAACAGACCGCCACGCGCATGCGCCAGGACTTCGAACGCTGGGGCAAGGTCATTCGCGACAACAAGATCACGAACCAGTAAGACACACGACGGGGCACCCCGTCCGCAGCCGGCCAGACGACCTAAGGAGACACCATGACAACAGGCAACGACAAGAACAACAACAACAACGTCATCGGCACACCGTTCCGCCCCCGGTTTCCGGTGCGCGGGCTCGCCGACATCCGGCGGCTGGAAGAAACGCCGCTCGACGAAGCGCTCACGGTGCGCAGCACCTACGAGCTCTTCCGCAACTCCGGCGCGGCCTTCGGCGACAAGACCGCGCTCACCTTTCTGCGCAGCGGTAACCCGGCGGATGAACCCATCCGCTGGTCGTATGCGCAGCTGCTCGCGGGCATTCACCAGACCGCCAACCTGCTGCACACGCTGGGCGTGGGACCCGACGATGCGGTCGCGGTGCTGCTGCCCGGCTGCCTCGAATACCACCTCGCGCTCTGGGGCGGCGAGGCGGCCGGCATCGTGCAGCCGCTGAACCCGCTGCTCACCGACGAGAAGCTGGTCGCGCTCATGACCGCGGGCCGTGCCAAGGTGCTCATCGCCTACGGCTCGGACGCCGAATCGGGCATGTGGTCGAAGGCGATGCGCCTGCGCAGCCAGGTGCCGACGCTCACCACCGTGCTGCGCGTGGCGCCGCACGACGAAGCGCCCGGCACTGCCGGCACGCTGCCCGAAGGCGTGGCCGAGTTCGACGTGCTGCGCGCCGCGCAACCGAGCGACCGCCTCGTGAGCGGCCGCGACATCGCGCCCACCGACATCGCCGCCTACTTCCACACCGGCGGCACCACGGGCGCACCCAAGCTCGCGCGCCACAGCCACGGCGCGCAGGTGTTCACCGCCTGGGCCAGCGTGCAGCTGGCGGGCATGAACGAGCAGGGCATCTCGATCAACGGCTACCCGCTGTTCCATGTGGCGGGCGTGCTGCCGGCGTCGCTGTCGGCGCTGTCGGCGGGCGTGGAGGTGATCATTCCGACGCCCTCGCTGCTGCGCAACAAGGAGGTGCTGGCCAACTACTGGAAGCTGGTCGAGAAGTACCGCCCGACCTCGCTGTCGGCCGTGCCCACGGTGCTCGCCGCGCTGGCCAACGTGCCGCTGGACGGCGCCGACATCTCGTCCATCACCTACTGCCGCACCGGCGCCGCCGTGCTCGCGCCCGAGCTGGCCGCGCGCTTCGAGCGCCTGTTCGGCCTGCACGTGCACGAGAGCCTGGGCATGACCGAGATGGCCGGCATCTCGACCATCACGCCGCCCGGCGTGAACGGGCCTGCAGGCTGCGTCGGCTTTCGGCTGCCGTATGCGCAGGTGCGCATCGTGGCGCTCGACGAGAACGGCAACGCCAGCGACCGCGAAGTGGCGCCCGGCGAGACCGGCATGGTGCTGTTCAAGTCGCCCAACGTGTTCTCGGGCTTTGTCGATCCGGCCGACAACGCCAAGGCCTTCACGGCCGACGGCTGGCTCGCGACCGGCGACCTGGGCTGGATGGACGCCGAAGAGCGGCTGCACCTCACGGGCCGCTCCAAGGACCTGATCATCCGCAGCGGCCACAACATCGACCCCAAGACCATCGAGGACGCGCTGGGCGCGCACCCGGCCGTGCAGCTGTGCGCCGCCGTGGGCGCCCCCGATGCCTACGCGGGCGAGCTGCCCGTGATCTTCGCGACGCTGGTGCCCGGCGCCTCGGCCACCGAAGACGAGCTGCTGGCCTTCACTTCTGCACGCGTCGACGAGGCGCCCGCGCGGCCCAAGTGGGTGTCGGTGATCACGACGATGCCGATGACCAACGTCGGCAAGATCTACAAGCCCGAGCTGCGCGCCATGGCCGCGCGGCAGGTGGTGCAGACCACCGTCGCCGAGGTCTGCGCCGGACTCGGCCTGAGCGATGCGGCGCAACCCGCGGTGAGCACGGAAGGCGAAAGCCTCGTGCATGTGCAGATCGACGCGGCCGCAGCAGGCACGCAAGCCGCAGCACTGCAGGAGCGGCTGCAGAAGGCCCTGGAACCTCTGCCCTTCAAGACGCGCATCGCGCTGAAGTGACCGGCCTGCTTCTTCTTCGACACGATTTTCTGAAACCGAACGGGAGACAAACCATGACCCATCAACCCTCGACCCGCCGCGCCCTGCTGTGCGCTGCCGCATCGACCGCCGCGCTGTTCGCGCTGGCCCCCGCGCATGCGCAGGCGCCGTACCCGAACAAGCCGATCCGTCTCGTCGTGCCCTTCCAGGCCGGCGGCGCGACCGACGTGCTGGCGCGCGTGCTGGGCCAGAAGATGGCGGCCAGCATGGGCCAGCCCATCGTGGTGGACAACAAGCCCGGCGCGGCCGGCATCATCGGCACCGACATGGTCGCCAAGGCCGCGCCCGACGGCTACACGATCGTGCTGTCGCTGAGCAACTCGCTCATGACCAACGAGTTCTTGTACGACAAGCTGCCCTACGACACGCAGCGCGACCTCACGCTGGTCTATCAGATCGCGATGGCGCCGCTGGTGCTCGTGGTGCACCCCAGCGTGACCGCGAAGACCGGGCCCGAACTGCAGAAGTACGTCGTCGCGAACAAGGGCAAGGTTGCTTACGGTTCGTACGGCGTGGGCGCCTACCCGCACCTGGCCGGCGCGCACATGAGCCTCACGCAGCAGGCCGACATGAACCACGTCGCCTACAAGGGCGAGGCGCCGATGGTGCAAGACCTCATCGGCGGCCAGATCCAGATGGCCTACGCCAGCGCGCTCGCGGCCAAGCCGCACATCGACGCGGGCAAGCTCAAGGCCATTGCCGTGACCGGCGAGCGTCGCATGAGCACGCTGCCCAACGTGCCGACGATGGCCGAGCAAGGCCTGAAAGACGAGGCCTACCGCGTGACCGGCTGGCTCGCCATTGCCGCGCCCGCGAAGACGCCCAAGGCCATCGTCGACCGCATCGCCGACGAAGTGCGCAAGGCCACGCAGCAGCCCGACGTGCGCGAGCGCGTGGCGGCCATGGGCTTCGAGATCAAGGACAGCTCGCCCGAACTCTTTGCAGCAGCCTGGAAGCAGGAGCGTCCCGTGTGGGAGCGCCTCATCAAGCAGTCGGGCGCCAAGCTCGAGTAACCCCTTTCCCATTTTTTGTCATTCAAGAGGAACAGCCATGAAAGTTCTGGTGCCTGTCAAACGGGTCGTCGATTACAACGTGAAGGTGCGCGTCAAGAGCGACGGCACCGGGGTGGACATTGCCAACGTCAAGATGAGCATGAACCCCTTCGACGAGATCGCTGTCGAAGAAGCCGTGCGGCTGAAGGAAAAGGGCATCGTGACCGAAGTCATCGCCGTCTCGTGCGGCGATGCCAAGTGCCAGGAAACCCTGCGCACCGCGACGGCCATCGGCGCCGATCGCGGCATCCTGGTCGAGACCACCGAAGAGCTGCAACCGCTGGCCGTGGCCAAGCTGCTCAAGGCGCTGGTCGACAAGGAACAGCCCCAGCTGATCATCCTCGGCAAGCAAGCCATCGATGACGACGCGAACCAGACCGGCCAGATGCTGGCTGCCTTGGCCGACCTGCCGCAAGCCACCTTCGCCTCGAAGGTCGAGCTCGCAGCCGACAAGGTCACCGTCGCACGCGAAGTCGACGGCGGCATGGAAACGCTGACGCTCACGCTGCCCGCCGTCATCACGACCGACCTGCGCCTGAACGAGCCGCGCTACGTGACGCTGCCCAACATCATGAAGGCCAAGAAGAAGCAGCTCGATGTTTTCAAGCCCGAAGACCTGGGTGTGGACGTGAAGCCCCGCCTGAAGACCCTGAAGGTCAGCGAGCCGCCCAAGCGCGGTGCAGGCATCAAGGTGCCTGACGTTGCCACCCTGGTGGACAAGCTCAAGAACGAAGCCAAAGTGATCTGAGGAAGAAACGAACATGACCGCACTCGTCATTGCCGAACACGACCACGCCAGCATCAAGCCGGCCACCCTCAACACCGTGACTGCCGCCCTGGCTTGCGGTGGCGACGTCCACATCCTCGTGGCCGGTGCCAACGCAGCCGAAGCCGCCAAGGCCGCCGCGCAGATCGCCGGCGTGTCCAAGGTGATCGCTGCCGACAGCGCATCGCTGGCTGAAAACCTCGCCGAAAACGTCGCAGCCCAAGTGCTCGCGATCGCAGCGAACTACAGCCACATCCTGTTCCCCTCGACCGCCAACGGCAAGAACGTGGCTCCCCGCGTGGCTGCCAAGCTGGACGTGGCGCAGATCAGCGACATCACCAAGGTCGACAGCCCGGACACGTTCGAGCGCCCGATCTACGCCGGCAACGCGATCGCCACCGTGCAGAGCACCGACGCCACCAAGGTGATCACGGTTCGCACAACCGGCTTCGACGCTGCTGCAGCCACTGGCGGCAGCGCAGCGATCGAAACCGCTGAAGGCGTCGCAGACAGCGGCAAGAGCAGCTTCGTCGGCCGCGAAGTCACGAAGAGCGAACGCCCCGAACTGACGGCCGCGAAGATCATCGTCTCGGGTGGCCGCGCCCTGGGCAGCGCCGAGAAGTTCACCGAAGTGATGGCCCCGCTGGCCGACAAGCTCAACGCAGGCCTCGGCGCCAGCCGCGCAGCCGTCGACGCGGGCTACGCCCCGAACGACTGGCAAGTGGGCCAGACCGGCAAGATCGTCGCGCCGCAGCTGTACATCGCAGCGGGCATCTCGGGCGCCATCCAGCACTTGGCCGGCATGAAGGACTCGAAGGTCATCGTCGCGATCAACAAGGACGAAGAAGCACCGATCTTCTCGGTGGCCGACTACGGCCTCGTGGCCGACCTGTTCACGGCCGTGCCGGAACTCGTGAAGGCGCTGTAAGCGGCTGCGACAACGATGAAGACCCGCATCACCGAACTGCTCGGCATCCGCTACCCCATCATCCAGGGCGGCATGCAATGGGTGGGCCGCGCCGAGCTGGCCGCGGCCGTGTCGAACGCCGGCGGCCTCGGCATCCTCACCGCGCTCACGCAACCCACGCCCGACGACCTGCGCCACGAGATCGAGCGCACGCGCACGATGACCGACCGACCCTTCGGCGTGAACCTCACGATCCTGCCGGCGGTGAAGCCGCCGCCGTACGCCGAATACATCCAGGCCATCATCGACAGCGGCGTGAAGATCGTGGAGACCGCGGGCAACAGCCCGAAGGACTTCATCGAGGCCCTGAAGCGCCATGACGTGAAGATCGTCCACAAGTGCACCTCGGTGCGCCACGCGCTCTCGGCCGAGCGCAACGGCGTCGATGCGGTGTCGGTGGACGGTTTCGAATGCGCGGGCCACCCGGGCGAGGACGACGTACCCGGCCTCGTGCTGCTGCCGGTGGCGGCGCGCAAGCTGCGCATTCCGATCATCGCGTCGGGCGGCATCGCCGACGGCCGCGGCATGGCCGCCGCGCTGGCGCTGGGCGCCGAGGGCATCAACATGGGCACGCGCTTCTGCGTGACCCAGGAAGCGCCGATCCACGACAACATCAAGCAGGCGCTGGTGGCCGCGACCGAACGCGACACCAAGCTGATGTTCCGCACGCTGCACAACACGGCGCGCGTGTTCCGCAACGCGATCTCCGAAGAAGTGGTGGCCACCGAACGCCGTCCGGGCGGCTGCGAGTTCGAGGACATCCGTCCGCTGGTCGCCGGCGCACGCGGCCGCGCGGCGCTGGAATCGGGCGAGGTGCACAACGGCGTGGTCTCGGCCGGCCAGTGCATCGGGCTGATCGACGACATCCCGACGTGTGCTGAATTGCTGGAGCGCATGGTGCGTGAGTGCCGGGAGCATCTGGACCGGGCGCGCAGCTGGATGAACTGAAGCTCTGCCGCGCTCCCGCCGACGGGGTACCTTGCTCCGCGAATGTCCCCCGCCCTTCGGGCTCCTCCTTGATTTCGCTGCGCAAGGCACCCCATCGGCGTGAGCGTTCAGAGCCGCTTCGGGCTGATGCGGCATCGGGCCCACGAGGTCCATGCGCGGCGCATCGCAGAAGCTGCATTTGTTGGCGCTCGCCGAGACTTCGTGCCGCATGAACCGGCTACTTCGCCGGGTTCTTCTCTAGAGTGAATGCCCCTGTCACTCGACACCCCACCAAGGGAAGAAGAAAGGCGCAACACACCAAGCCACCACCGAGATGTTTGAAGGCTGCTTGCCTCGCGGCAGGTCGTCGGTGCGAAAGCAGCGATGCAGATGCGAGGTATCAAAAGGCGACGGCCGAGGTGTTACTAGCACCCCGACCGTCTAACCAAGTTCGTGCAATCACCTCTCAAGGAACCGCACAAAAATGGCTACCAAGACTATAGCCCGGCCAACTACGCCGGTAGCTTCCGAAGACAACGCCCAAGACCCGGCGGATCTTCTCGAAAACACCCTCTCGCAACTCGAAGCGCTCCTGTGGGTCTGCCACGGAGAAGGCGTCGACTGGTGCAGCGGTGACGGGCCTCGACAGCTAGACAACGTGCTTTGGCTTGCAGCCGATCTCGCTCGCAAGGCGG
The DNA here is from genome assembly GCF_033802765.1 of Variovorax sp. EBFNA2. Taxonomy (NCBI): domain Bacteria; kingdom Pseudomonadati; phylum Pseudomonadota; class Betaproteobacteria; order Burkholderiales; family Comamonadaceae; genus Variovorax; species Variovorax sp. EBFNA2. The sequence continues at coordinate 839,736 of NZ_CP138496.1, read as the reverse complement.
GAGAGCTGTTTCAGCTGAGCGAGAAGGCGCGACGCGCAGCGCTTGAGACCGGCGGTTAGCGGCCGGTCTGCGGGCCGCAGGGCGCTGGTGGCGGACGAAGATTTTCTGTAACTCGGCTTACGCAAACTGGCACATGACGCTCACTGCAAGGAGCGCATTGCCGTGCAAGAAATAGATCGCTGCAAGCGTGGCCCAGGACTACCATTCCATCGTTCACGTGCGGTTCGGCACGAGACTGCCGCGGACTGGTTGCTTACTCGTGCGAGGAGAGTCGCGATGGCAAGTCCAATGCATGTCAACAAGCTTCAGACGAAATCCCATGACGAACCGGATGAGGTTCGGGAGCCCGAAAAGACCCGGGTCGAAGTGGTCCGCCTCGAGGGCTACACGCTCGGACGCTTCAAGTTCGAGCCCGGGTGGCGCTGGTCGAAGTGCATCAAACCGGTCGTGGGCACGGACAGTTGCCAGGTGGCTCACGTCGGGTATGCGGTGTCCGGTCGCATCACCGTGCAAATGAATGACGGCTCGCAGACTGTCATTGAGGAAGGCATGTCGTACACCATTCCGCCGGGTCACGACGCATGGGTCGAAGGCAACGCTCCGTTCGTCGGCTTGGAGATGATGAGCGCAGAGGAATACGCAAAGTCCAAGAGCTGACCCGAGGTGAAAGGCCTGGCCGACTGCGCAGGTGTCGCGCAGCAGGCCGGCGTCGACCGCTGGCGTTTGGCCGATGGCACCCCTCTGCTCAGACCCGTCGAACGGCAGCAACCCGTCTGAAGCAGACATGCCCGACGGCAACTATGCAGCGATCGCGCTCTGTCGTGCGTCTGCAATTGACGTCCGCTTCTTGCTGGTGAACTGCCCTTCAACGCGGCTGCTCCGACTACCAGCGGGAAGAAAATCTGGCCACAAAAGCCGGGGGCGATTCAGTTCGCCCTGTGCTGTTAGCCTTACATGGTCGGCAGGGCCTCTGCCACGCCAACTCCGGCCATCGCGCCCAATTCAAGAAGTGAACTCACCATGACCAGCCCGCTGTACAACGCCTCCGTTCCCGTCATGCAGCAGATGCTGCGCGCCCTGTCCGACGTGCTCAAGAAGGCCGAAGACCAGGCGACGCAGAAAAATATCGATCCGAATGCGCTGCTGCAGGCACGGCTGTTCCCTGACATGTTTCCGCTGCTACGTCAGGTACAGATCGCCGCAGATTTCTCCAAGGGCATTGCCTCCCGCCTGGCAGGTGCCGAGGTGCCGTCCTGGCCCGACACCGAGGTCAGCTTCGCCGATCTGCAAGCGTTGATCGCCAAAGCTTTGGCCCATATCGGCTCCTTCAAGCCTGAGCAATTCGATTCAAGCGAGAGCCGCGAGATCGTCTTGCGCCCCGGCACCCCCAAGGAAAAGAAGCTGACCGCAAGCGCATACCTTCTGCACTATGGACTGCCGCAGTTTTTCTTCCACGTGACCACCACCTATGCCATCTTGCGTCACAACGGCATGGAGATCGGCAAGCGCGACTACATGGGTGCCTACTGACCCAAGACAGACAGGCGTTCGGCCACTCTGGCCACTGCCGCTCGACCAGCGCCTTGCACCAAGCCTGCTGGGCCCCAGGACTTCCGCTTCCGTGATGCTCCGGTCGACGACTTTCTCCTTGGCGACGACCGGCAAGATTGCCCCTGCGATCAGGAGGTCGTGCCGTTGGTCGCACCGTATCCGGGCTATCGACCGAAAACTTCCAATCACTGCATGGCCAGGTCCAGACCCATCCAATTGCAAAATTCAAAGGTGAGGAAGAGCACGAGGAACGCAGAAGCGACGAACGCCCCGCCCACCTTGATGGATGTCAGTACCACTGCAGCTGTCTTTTGATTCTTGTCCTTCTGTCCCCGTTCGTAATGCCACTTGACGGCTAAATACATGCCCACGCTGAGCACGAGAACTTTGAAAATAACAAAAGAGATAGGGATTGAATTCATGATTGAAGGGATATCAATGGTGACAGACGGCGAAGTGCCCGAGTGCGGCGAGTAGCTCAATAGACCGCTGAAGAAGCGGAAATCAATCAATCAATCTCACGACACGGTTGCGGTGAGCTAAAGGGGCGTCCGCAAGGCGCGTCGAAAGGCATGCAAGACATGGGTCGAAAGGCGGCGCAGTCTGCCTGCACCACAGAAGCACTCTCATCGTGCTGTCGAGTGTTCATCTTCCAGGCTGATACGTACAGAACCAGATCAGCTGAAAATTTTCGTATCAGATGCAAGGGGGCCGGTAGTCGCGCCGGGGCAGCCCGACGCCTGATATGACAATCTCTGGATCGGTCCAGAACGACCGTATCAGAAAGAGATGCCCATGAACCGCTACGAGAAGCTTGCCGACAACATCGCTCAGCGTATTCGCGCGGGTAGCCTGAAGGCGAACGATCGCCTTCCCTCCGTGCGCGAACTGAAGTCGCAAATGGGCATCAGTGCGTCCACCGTGTTCTCTGCTTACTACCTGCTGGAGGCGCAAGGGCTTGTCGAAGCTCGGCAGCGGTCGGGATACTTCGTTCGAGCGGGCGCGGAAATGCCGGCCAACGAACTCGCCGCCAGCGAGCCTGTCCTGCGGTCCATGTCGGTCGACGTCTCGTCGCTTGTCTTTCAGGTCCTAGCACAGGCTCGCGAGCGCGATATGGTCCCGCTCGGCTCGGCCTTTCCGTCGCCAGAGCTCTTTCCCTTCGAGCAACTTGCCGCCGGCCTGACGCGAGCGCTCAAGCGGATGGATCCTTGGCAGACCGTCGAAGATTTGTCGCCAGGAAACGCCCAATTACGCCATCAGATCTCCCTGCGTTACGGCAGCGTCGGGATGGATGTTCCTGCGTCTGAACTGGTTATCACCAGCGGGGCGATGGAAGCCCTCAATCTTGCGCTCGAATCGGTGACGCAGCCAGGCGACCTCGTGGCGATCGAAACGCCAACCTTTTATGGTGCGTTGCAGGCACTGGAGCGGCGCGGTCTTCGCGCGGTCGAGGTTGAGACCCACCCGCGAACAGGCGTAGATCTCGACTCTCTTGCTCGCGTGATCGACCAGCATCCGGTGAAGGCCTGCTGGTTCATGCCGACCTTCCAGAATCCAATGGGCTGCACCATGAGCGACGCAGCCAAAGAGCAACTGGTCAGCATGCTCGCCACTCGCGCCATACCGCTGATCGAAGACGACGTGTACGGCGAGCTCGCGCATGGGGCTCGGAGACCGCCACCAGCCAAGGCCTGGGACCGGGCTGGCTGGGTGCTGCACTGCAGTTCTTTCTCGAAATCCCTGGCACCCGGATATCGCATCGGTTGGGTCGCGGGCGGTCGCTTTGCAGCCACTTTGGGTCGCAACAAGTTGATGAGCTCGCTGGCGACGGCACTCCCTTCGCAACTGGCGTTGCAGGAGTACCTGCAACACAAGAGTTTCGATCGTCACCTGCGCGCCCTGCGGCATTCGCTCAGCCGCCAGCAGGCTGCATGCTTGCGATTTATCGATCGATACTTTCCAACTGGAACGCGGGTCACGCGTCCCGAGGGTGGCTATTTCCTGTGGCTCGCGCTGCCAGAAGGTGTCGACTCGCTCGCACTGCACCAGGACGCTCTTCGGCTCGGCATAGGCGTAGCGCCGGGCCATCTGTTTTCAGCCGACCGCCGATACACCCGGCACCTGCGCATCAACTACGGGTATCTCGGCGACCCGCGCTTGGAAGGGGCTATCAGGAGTCTTGGAGATCTCGCCAACGCGCAGCTGAAATCTACAACTGGGAAATCGGAGCCAATCTTCGAGCAACGTTCGTCGAGTCCCTAGTTAGCGTCAACGCAGGTCGAGGTCCGCCGCCTTCGACTGACTCTCAACGTCACGCGCGCCGCTTCTGTCCAGTCGCAGCTTAAAGAACCCGCAGCACCTCAAACTGCTGTCGGATGGGAGCGACCTGTATCGACACCTCATCACCCTCGCATTTGCCCAGCATTGCCCTGCCCAAAGGGGCTTCGCTGCTGATGACCTGAACAAGCTGAGTGCCGCTGACCAACGTCATGCTGCCCCCATCCGGGCCGAGAAAGAGCTGTTGCTGCTTGTCGTCTGAATCGACCAGGCAGACCAGCGAGCCGAGCTGTATGCCTTTGATGGCGTCGTAGGGACGCGGGCGGAATCGGCGCCAATTGGCCATCGCCTGGCGTATGGCTTCGGCGCGCCGGGCTTGGCCGGTGGCCAGGTAGGCGGCTTCGAGTCCCAAGGTGTCGTATTTGTTTTCGGCGATGTTCTCTTCGTGCGTCGCCGTTTCATGGGCTGCCCGCACGGCCTGTTCGGCTTGCAGCAGATCTTCGGCGAGCCGTTCCAGCACCTGCTGTTGCAGCAAGAATTTATCCATGACGAAAGATCGGTATCTCGAACAAGCGGGGGCAGGTTTTGATTATGAAGGGCGCCAGAAGCCTTCGACGCGGTCGAACGTCAACGCCGCAGCCGCACTCATCGTGCACAGGGCATCAGGTGCTCCCCGCAGCGAAATCAAGGAGGAGCGAAGCGGGGGACATTCGCGGAGGGGAGTACCCGGTGTCCTGTGCGCGCGCCCCGAAGGACCCCCAGCCGAGGCCGTCAACGCCCCACAACAGCTAAGGAAACCCCCGATATATGAATGGTCATTGACCCCCTAGGATCGAGCGCTGCTCGCCTGTCAAGGTGTACGGATCGCGTCCCGGCGTCCGCCCTGTGACATGGCGCCTGCCTCAGCTGCCCTTTCCTTCGATGACAACTCCTCCCGAGTCCGGCCCCACGCTGGACGCCGCCAGCCCCCTCCCCCCCGACATCGAAGCCGCCGACGAACCCACCAAGGTTCCCCTCGCCATCGAAGACTGGCTCACGGTCCTCATCATGGGCGCGCTGGCGCTCATTACCTTCGCCAACGTCATCGTCCGCTACTTCACCGACTCGTCCTTCGCGTGGACGGAAGAGTTTTCGGTGTTCCTGATGATCATGCTGGCGCTGGTGGCCGGCTCGGCCGCCGTGGCGCGCGACCGGCACATCCGCATCGAGTATTTCTCGGAGAGCGGCTCGATGGCGCGGCGCAAGCGCCTGGCGCAGTTCGGCGCGCTGATGATCGCCATCTTGTTCGCGCTGATCGGCGCGCTCAGCATCCGCATGGTGTGGGACGACTACCGCTTCGAGGAGACCACGCCCGGCATCGGGCTGCCGGCCTGGTGGTATTCGATCTGGCTGCCCATCGTGTCGTTCGCGATCGCGGGGCGCGCCATCGGCCTCATGGTCCGCCGTGGCCGCAAGACGAACTACAAGTCTGACGACAACAGCAACACCAGCAAGGGCGACGCCAAGTGATCGCCACCCTGCTCTTCGTCGCCTTCGTGCTCATGATGCTGGTGGGCGTGCCCATCGGCGCCGCGCTCGGCCTGGCGGGCGCCGCCTGCATTGCGCTGGCCAACGCCGACGCCCAGTGGTTCGGCCTGCTGGCCGTGCCGCAGAACTTCTACGCCGGGCTGGGCAAGTACCCGCTGCTGGCGATTCCGATGTTCGTGCTGGTCGGCTCCATCTTCGACCGCTCGGGCGTGGCGCTGCGCCTCGTCAACTTTGCCATCGCCATCGTGGGCCGCGGTCCCGGCATGCTGCCGCTGGTGGCGATTGCCGTGGCGATGTTCCTGGGCGGCATCTCGGGCTCGGGCCCGGCCAACGCCGCCGCCGTGGGCGCGGTGATGATCGCGGCCATGAGCCGCGCCGGTTATCCGCCGGCCTTCTCGGCCAGCGTGGTGGGCGCCGCGGCGGCCACCGACATTTTGATTCCGCCCTCGGTCGCGTTCATCGTGTACTCGGTGCTGGTGCCCGGCGCCTCGGTGCCGGCGCTGTTCGCGGCCGGCATGATCCCCGGCGTGATGGCCGGCCTGGCGCTGATGATTCCGGCCGTGTGGCTGGCGCGCAAGCACAAGATGGGCGCGCTCGAATCGACGCTGCCCCGCCCGCCGTTCTGGAAGAGCTTTCGCGACGCGATCTGGGGCCTGGCGGCGCCGGTGCTCATTTTGGGTGGCATGCGCGCGGGCTGGTTCACGCCGACCGAAGCGGCCGTGGTCGCGGTGTTCTACGGCCTGTTCGTGGGCATGTGCATCCACCGGACCATCAAGGTGCGCGACCTGTTCGTGATCTTGCGCGAGTCGGGCGAGCTGTCGGCGGTGATCCTGCTGGTGGTGTCGCTGGCGGGCATCTTCGCGTACTCGCTCTCGACGCTGGGCATCATCGATCCGGTGACGCAGGCCATCGTCAACTCCGGTTTGGGCGAGTACGGCATCCTGGCGCTGCTGATCCTGCTGCTCATCACCGTGGGCATGTTCCTGGACGGCGTGTCGATCTTCCTGATCTTCGTGCCGCTCTTGCTGCCCATCGTGCAGCACTACAAGTGGGACCCGGTGTGGTTCGGCGTGATCCTCACGCTGAAGGTGGCGCTGGGCCAGTTCACGCCGCCGCTGGCCGTCAACCTCATGGTCTCGTGCCGCATCGCCAAGGTGCGCATGGAAGAAACCGTGCAGTGGGTGGGCTGGATGCTGTTCTCGATGTTCGTGGTGATGGTGCTGGTGATCGCCTTCCCCGAACTCGCGCTCTGGCTGCCCCGCAAGCTGGGCTACTGATTTTTTCGTTCCATCGACCATCGACAAAGAGGAGACCTCTCTCATGAAATTCCGCCGCACCCTGCTCGGCCTTGCCGCTGTTGCCGCCACGCTCGGCCTGTTCTCGACCGGCGCGATGGCGCAGGCCGCCTACAAGCCCGAGTACAAAATGTCGCTGGTGCTGGGCCCGCCCACGCCGTGGGGCCAGGCCGGAAAGATCTGGGCCGACCTCGTGAAGGAGCGCACCCAGGGCCGCATCAACATCAAGCTGTACCCGGGCGTGTCGCTCATTCAAGGCGATCAGACGCGCGAGTTCAGCGCGCTGCGCCAGGGCGTGATCGACATGGCCGTGGGCTCGACCATCAACTGGTCGCCGCAGGTGAAGCAACTCAACCTGTTCTCCATGCCCTTCCTGATGCCCGACTACGCGGCCATCGACGCGCTCACGCAGGGCGAAGTGGGCAAGGACATGTTCAAGACGCTCGACAAGGCCGGCGTGGTGCCGCTTGCCTGGGGCGAGAACGGCTTCCGCGAAATCACCAACTCGAAGCGGCCGATCAAGTCGCCGGCCGACATCAAGGGCATGAAGATCCGCGTGGTCGGCTCGCCCATCTACTCCGACATGCTCACCGCGCTGGGCGCCAACCCCACGCAGATGAGCTGGGCCGACGCGCAGCCCGCGCTCGCCAGCGGTGCGGTCGACGGCCAGGAGAACCCGCTGTTCCTGTTCACCGTGCTCAAGATGCACACGGTGGGCCAGAAGTTCGTCACCACCTGGGGCTACGTGGCCGACCCGCTGGTGTTCGTGGTGAACAAGGAAATCTGGGCCTCGTGGACGCCGGCCGACCAGGCCATCGTGCGCCAGGCCGCACTCGACGCCGGCAAGCAGGAAATCGCCATCGCGCGCAAGGGCCTGGTCGAAGCCGACAAGCCCGTGCTGAAGGACATCGCGGCCATGGGCGTGACGGTGACCAACCTCACGCCGGCCGAGCGCGACGCCTTCGTGAAGGCCACGCGCCCGGTGTACGACAAGTGGAAGTCGACCGTCGGCACCGACCTGGTGGCGAAGGCCGAGAAGGCCATCGCGGCCCGCGCGAAGTAAGCAGCCCCGCGTTCCTTTCTTCCCTGTGCATCGGGGTGACGGGTGGTGGTGACGATCGCGACAATGTCGCTATGCATCCCACCCTGATCATCGACACGGACCCCGGCGCGGACGACATGATCGCGCTGCTGTTTGCCCTGGCGGCGCCCGAATCGCTGGCGATTCAGGCGCTGACCACGGTGGCAGGCAATGTCCCCCTGGCCAAGACCTCGCGCAATGCGCGCCTGGCCTGCGAATGGGCCGGACGGCCGGAGCTTCCGGTCTACGCGGGCGCCGAGCGGCCCCTGCAACGCACACCGATCTACGCCGCCAACATCCACGGCCGCGAAGGCCTCACCGGCGTGGCCGTGCACGACCCCGCCGTGCCGCTGGCCGCAGGCAGTGCCGTCGACTACCTCGTTCGCACGCTGCGCGCTGCGCCCGAGCACAGCGTGACGCTCGCCATGCTCGGCCCGCAGACCAACCTCGCGCTGGCGCTCGAACAGGCGCCCGACATCGTGCGCGGCCTGCGCGAGCTGGTGCTCATGGCCGGCGCGCACTTCAACGGCGGCAACATCACGCCGGTGGCGGAGTTCAACGTGTTCGCCGACCCGCACGCGGCCGAGGCGGTGCTGCAGTGCGGCGTGCCGATCACGATGCTGCCGCTGGACGTGACGCACAAGATCCTCACGAGCGATGCGCGCATTGCGCGGCTGCGCCAGCTGGGCAACCGCGCCGGCGCGATCGTCGCCGACATCCTCGATGCCTACGCGCCGCAGGAGATGGCCCACTACGGCATGCCCGGCGGCCCGGTGCACGACGCCACCGTGACGGCCTACCTGCTGCGCCCCGACCTGTTCCAGGGCCGCCGCATCCACGTCGAGATCGACAGCCGCGAAGGCATGGGCTTCGGCCAGACCGTGGCCGACTGGCACGGCAGCCTGAAGCGGCCCGCCAACGTGCAGTGGATCGTCGACGGCGATGCGCAGGGGTTCTTCGACCTGCTGACGGAGCACATCGCGCGGCTGCCCTGAAAAAGAAAAGCCACGCCGCAAAAATGCGCGTGGCCTTGAGGACTTTTTCCAGGGATACCGCGGAACCGGCTTTGCCGGGCCGCTGGTATCGCCCCCTGCAAGGGGGTTGGCGTAGCGACACGAAGTGCGCGAAGCCTGGGGGTTAGCCTAATGTTGCAGGATCTTGTTGAGGAAATCCTTGGTGCGCGGCTGGCGATTCTCGGGGTGATTGAAGAACTCGTCCTTCGGGCAGTCTTCCAGGATCTTGCCGCCCACGTCGATGAAGATCACGCGGCTCGCGACCTTGCGGGCGAAGGCCATTTCGTGCGTGACGACCATCATGGTCATGCCTTCCTTGGCCAAGGCCACCATCACGTCGAGCACTTCGCCGACCATCTCGGGGTCGAGTGCCGAGGTGGGCTCGTCGAACAGCATGACGATCGGGTCCATCGACAGCGCACGGGCAATCGCCACGCGCTGCTGCTGGCCGCCCGAGAGCTGGCCCGGGAACTTGTCCTTGTGCGCCATGAGGCCCACGCGGTCGAGCATTTTCAGGCCACGCACCTTGGCTTCGTCGGGCGTGCGGCCCAGCACCTTGATCTGCGCGATCGTGAGGTTCTCGGTCACCGACAGGTGCGGGAACAGCTCGAAGTGCTGGAACACCATGCCGACCTTGGAGCGCAGCTTGGGCAGGTTGGTCTTGGGGTCGTGCAGCGGAATGCCGTTGACGGTGATCTCGCCCTTCTGGAAGGGCTCGAGCGCGTTCACGGTCTTGATGAGCGTGGACTTGCCGGAACCCGACGGGCCGCACACCACCACCACATCGCCCTTGGAGATGTTCACCGAGCAGTCGTTGAGCACCTGCACCGGGCCGTACCACTTGGAGACGTTCTTGATTTCAATCATTTTTTCGGACATTTGTTTCTCTCCGGTTCAGTTCAGCCACTCAATCAATCAGCGAATGATGGCGATTTTCTTGTGCAGACGCTTGACCACATAAGACAGCGAATAGCAGATGATGAAGTAGACGACCGCGGCCAGCAGGTACGACTCCACCGGCCGGCCGAAATTCTTGCCGGAGGTTTCGAAGCCCTTGAGCAGGTCGTAGGCGCCGATGGCATACACCAGCGAGGTGTCCTGGAACAGGATGATGGTCTGTGTCAGCAGCACCGGCAGCATGTTGCGGAAGGCCTGCGGCAGGATCACGAGCCGCATGTTCTGCCCGTAGCTCATCCCCACGGCCTGGCCGGCATAGACCTGGCCGCGCGGGATCGACTGGATGCCCGCGCGCATGATCTCGCTGAAGTAGGCCGCCTCGAAGGCGATGAAGGTGATCATCGCGGAATACTCCGCGCCGATGGGCCGGCCGATGACGAAGGGCACCAGCAGGAAGAAGCCCAGGATCACCATCACCAGCGGGACGCTGCGCATGCCGTTGACGTAGATGGCCGCCGGCATGTCCAGCCACTTCTTGCCCGACAGGCGCATGAGCGCCAGCACGGTACCGAAGACGATGCCGCCCAGGGTGGCCACGACCGTGAGGAACACGCTGAAGTAGAAGCCCTTCAGCACGTAGTTGCTGATGACGCCCCAGTCGTAGAAGGAAAAGTCGAGGTTCATCATGTCAGTGACCTCCGCCGGTGCCCGCGGCAACGAAGCCCGGGACACGCGCCTTCTTCTCGATGTGGGCCATGAGCCGGTTGATCACCAGCGCCGAGAAGATATAGAGCAGCACGACACCGATGTAGATTTCCATGTTGCGCCCGGTTTCCTCGCCAGCCTGCAGGTAGAACTGCGTGAGTTCCGCGATCGACACCGCGAAGGCCACCGACGAGTTCTTGAAGATGTTCATCGACTCGCTGGTCAGCGGCGGCAGGATGATGCGGTAGGCCATCGGCAGGATGACGTAGCGGTAGTACTGCAGCGTGGTGAAACCCACCGCCATGCCCGCATAGCGCTGGCCCTTGGGCAGCGCCTGGATGCCCGAGCGCAACTGCTCGGCAATGCGCGCCGATGTGAACAGGCCCAGCGCGACCACCACCAGCACGAAGGGCGGGAAATCGCGCATGACGGGGAACAGCGACGGCACCACGTGGTACCAGAGGAAGATCTGCACCAGCAAGGGAATGTTGCGGAACAGCTCGACCCAGGCGTTGCCGAATCGCACCAGCCACGGGTTGTCGGGCAGCGTGCGCAGGATGCCGATGGCCGATCCGACGACCAGGGCGATGATCAGTGCGCACAGCGACACCGACACCGTCCAGCCCCAGGCGGACATCATCCAGTTGAGATACGTAGATGCACCGCCCGTACCGAAGCAGCCTGGAACGATGTCACCATCGATCGTGTCTTTACAAAAGACCTGCCAGTCCCATGCCATGGGGAACTCCTCGTCTTGTCGTTTCTTCTATCTATGAAAAAAACAAACGCCCACCTTGAGGGCGGGCGCTTGTTGATCGGATCACGCCAAATGGATTACTTCTTGGCGTAGTCTTCCATTGGCTTGTTGTTCGGGTTGGCCCAGGCTGCCTTGGTGGCGTCCGACAGCGGCAGGTTCAGCGCCGTGTTGGTCGGGGGAACGGGCTGCATGAACCACTTGTCGTACAGCTTGGTCAGCGAGCCGTCCTTGATCTGGCGGGCAATGGACTCGTTGACCGCCTTCAGGAAGGCCTCGTCGCCCTTGCGCACCATGCAGGCGATCGGCTCGACCGACAGCTCGGGGCCGACGATGGTGTAGTCCTTCGGTGCCTTGGACTTGGAGATGTTGGCGGCCAGGATCGAGCCGTCCATCACGAAGGCGTCGGCACGGCCGGTTTCGAGCAGCAGGAAGCTGTCGGCGTGGTCCTTGCCCATGACTTCCTTGAAGTCGATGCTCTGGGCGCGTTCGTTCTTGCGCAGGGTCTGAACCGAGGTGGTGCCGGTGGTGGTGGCCACGGTCTTGCCGTTCAGGTCCTTCAGGTCCTTGATGCCCGAGCTGGCCTTGACGGCGATGCGCACCACTTCCACGTAGGTGGTCGAGGCAAAGTCGACGTCCTTCTGGCGGGTGGCATTGTTGGTGGTGGAGCCGCACTCCAGGTCCACGGTGCCGTTCTGCACCAGCGGGATGCGGTTCTGGGACGTGACGGGCACGTAGTTGACGGTGAGCTTCTTGCCCGCGGTCTTGCCCAGGTCTTCGATGATGCGTTCGCCCATCTCGGTGTGGAAGCCCACGTATTTGCCATTGCCCAGGGTGAAGGACAGCGCGGACGAATCGCGCACACCGAGGGCGACGGCACCGCTGCCCTTGATCTTGGCCAGCGTGTCATTGGCCTGTGCAAAGGCGCCGCTGGTGGCGAGCGCTGCGACAGCCAATGCCAATACTTGTTTTTTCATACGGAAAGCTCCTGAGGGTGACTGAAACAAATAGAACGAAATTCTAGACATTCGCATTTTGCGGGATACCCGGACCAACCCGGTGCATCCCACGGGCATCGTCGCCCGCCTCGCACCGGCCGCGCCCATCAAGGCGCCAGCCTGGTGCAATCCAGACATTTCGCATTGTCCGACTTTCACTAAGCAGCCTTTGTGCCCGGCATTCGGGCGGCTGTGCGTGGCGCAAGCAGTACCGGCGATCCCGGCGTGCAACAGCCGAAAAAAACTGCCGCGACTGTAGTGGCGCCGGGGTCCGGCCGCCAATGCTGATTGCGGGGCCCGGTATGCGCGGTGCTTATAGATTGTGCAGTGCACAAATCCGGCCGCCTTTGGGCGGGGGTCAGTGCGGCGGCTGGGTTCCGACCAGGTACGACCACAGCGCGTCGGCCGTGCGCTTGGGCTGCATGCTTTCCGAGAGCCCGGCCCGCGCGGCCGAACGGCTGGCGCCGGCCTTCACCGGGACCGGCGCGCTGGGCCGCTCGCGGTAGGCGCGGATTTCCATCTTGGCCTCGAGGCTGTCGATCTCGGGCGGCAGCGCGCTCACGAGCTTGCGTGCCTTGATCTCCTTGCGCACCGCGCTCTGCGGCAGGAAGGCGATGCCGTGGCCTTCGAGCGCCATCACCTTCAGGCCTTCGGCCATGTCGGTCTCGTAGACGCGATCGAGGTGGATGGCAGTGCCCGACTCTTTCAGCAACTGGTCGACCACGCGCCCGAGGTACGCGCCCGGCGCATAGCCCAGGTAGGGCAGCGGCTGGCCCGGGCGGCCCGGCAGCCGGTAGCGCGGCGCGCCCTCGGCATCGGCCTTGACCCAGGGGGCGACGGTTTCCTCGCCGAGGCTGACCATCTCGTACTTGTTGGCATCGAGCTGCAGCGGCTGCGAGGGATGGTGGTAGGCAATGAGCAGGTCGCAGCTGCCCTCGACCAGCCGCAGCACCGCGTCATGCACGTTGAGTGCGATGAGCCGGCTCTTGATCGGCCCGAAGTGCTCGCGCAGGCTGGTGACCCACGACGGGAAGAAGGTGAAGGCCAGCGTGTGCGGCACGGCGATCTCGATCACGTCCTGGCCGGCGGCCGAGTGCCCGCGCAGCATGGCGCGCGTGCTCTGCAGCGACTGCAGCATCTCGATGGCCTGGCTGTAGAGCGTCTGGCCCGCGGGCGTGAGGCGCGTGGGGTACGAGCTGCGGTCGACCAGGTCGGTGCCGGCCCATCCCTCGAGCGCCTGGATGCGCCGCGAGAACGCCGGCTGCGTCACGTGCCTCAACTGGGCCGAGCGGCTGAAGCTGCGGGTTTCCGCCAAGCTGATGAAGTCTTCAAGCCACTTTGTTTCCATACGCGGCGATTATGCGAGCGCCGCGCCATACTGGGCGCCCCCTCCTTTTCCCGCATTCGCCATGTCTTTCGACGCCTTGCAAGACTTGCCCGACCTCAGCGCCACCGAACTCTCGCGCTGCATCGCGGCCCGCGACGTGTCCTGCCGCGAGGTGATGCAGGCGTCGCTCGCCCGCATCGACGCGCTCAACCCGCAATTCAACGCCATCGTCTCGCTGCGCGACCCGGCGCAGTTGCTGGCCGAGGCCGACGAACGCGACGCCGAACTGGCGCGCGGCGAACGGCACGGCTGGATGCACGGCTTTCCGCTGGCCGTGAAAGACCTGAGCCATGCCGCCGGCCTGCCGACCTCGATGGGCTCGCCGCTGTCGCCGCGCTCGCCCGCGCGCACCGACAGCCTGCACGTCGCGCGCATGCGCGCGGCCGGCGCCGTCGTCATCGGCAAGACCAACACGCCCGAGTTCGGGCTCGGCTCGCACACCTACAACACGGTGTTCGGCATCACGCGCAACGCCTACGCGCCCGACCGCAGCGCGGGCGGCAGCAGCGGCGGCGCGGCCGTGGCGCTGGCCCTGGGCATGCTGCCCGTGGCCGACGGCAGCGACATGATGGGATCGCTGCGCAACCCCGCCGCCTTCAACAACGTGATCGGCATGCGCCCTTCGCGCGGTCGCGTGCCCGGCGACCCGGAGCAGGAACTCTTCTTCCAGCAGCTGGGCTGCGAGGGCCCGATGGCGCGCACGGTGGAAGACGCCGCGCGGCTGCTCGCGGTGCAGGCGGGCTTCGACACGCGCGTGCCGCTGTCGTCGCCACATGCCCTGCCCTCGCCCGACGACATCGCGCTCGACGGCGACGGCAAGGGCCTGCGCATCGGCTGGCTCGGCAGCGTGTGGCCCGAGTTGCCGCTGGCACCGGGCGTGCGCGAACTCGGCGAACAGGCGCTCGACACCTTCCGCGCCATCGGCTGCGAGGTCGAACCCTGCACGCTCGACGTTCCGCGCGAGCACAACTGGAGCGCCTGGCTGCGATTGAGGCAACTGCTGGTGGGCGGCAAGCTCGGCGCCTACGTGAGCGACCCGAAGCTCTTCGCCCAGCTCAAGCCCGAGGCGCAATGGGAGATCGAGCAGAGCCGCCACCTCGACGCCGCCTCGCTGTACCAGGCCTCGCTCTATCGCTCGAACGTGTACCGCGCATTCCTGAAGCTCTTCGAGCGCTTCGACTTCGTGCTCGCGCCGACCGCGCAGGTGTTCCCCTTCGACGCCGACCTGCACTGGCCGGCCGAGGTGAACGGCGTGAAGAGCGACACCTACCACCGCTGGATGGAGATCGTCACGCCCTTCACGCTGGCGGGCCTGCCGACGCTCAATGTGCGCGCGGGCTTCGGCGACGGCGGGCTGCCGATGGGGCTGCAGCTGGCGGGGCCGATCCATGCGGACATGGACGTGCTGCGGCTCGGGCATGCGTACGACCAGGCCTGCGACTGGGGCGCGCGGCGCCCGTCTGCATTGGACTGACTCCCTCCCCTTCCGGGGGAGGGCGGGGGTGGGGGCAAGCGGCCGTCGATCGAGCGCTGCCTGCATTGCAAGCGCCGTCTGCCCCCATCCCAACCTTCCCCCAGAGGGGGAAGGAGCAAGACCCACGCGTGCGGATGCGGCGCGCGGCGCCCTCCGGTTTTGGCTTGACTCCCTCCCCTTCCGGGGGAGGGCGGGGGTGGGGGCAAGCGGCCGTCAATCGAGCGCTGCCTGCATTGCAAGCGCCGTCTGCCCCCATCCCAACCTTCCCCCAGAGGGGGAAGGAGCAAGGCCCTCAGATCGGCGTGCGCACGCCCCGCCCTGCGAAGTGCCCTTCGGCGTTCGCGAGGAAATGGTTCACCGACTTCTGCGTGGCCTCGGGCGACCAGCCCGCCATGTGCGGCGTGAGCAGCACGTTGTCCAGGCCGACGAGCGGCTCGGGGCGCTTGGGTTCGCTCTCGTACACGTCCAGGCCCGCGCCCGCGATGCGGTGTTCGCGCAGCGCCTTCGCCAGCGCCTCGGTGTCGACCACGCTGCCGCGGCCGATGCTCACGAGGTAGCCCTGCGGGCCGAGCGCGTCGAGCACTTCGGCGTTGACGAGGTGCTTCGTCGCCGGTCCGCCCGGCGCGGCCAGTATCAGGAAATCCGCCCAGCTTGCGAGCGACTTCAGATCGTCGAAGTAGCGCTGCGTGGCGCCTTCGCGCGGCTTGCGGTTGTGATAGCCGACTTCCATGTCGAAGGCGGCAGCGCGCTTGGCGATCTTCTGGCCAATGGTGCCCAGGCCCAGGATGCCGAGCTTCTTGCCCGACACGTTCGGCGGCTGCGGAATGGCTTCGCGCCACACGCCTTCGCGGCACAGGCGGTCGAGCTTGCGGAACTCGCGCACGATGCTGATGAGCAGGCCGAAGGCGTGGTCGGCCACGCAGTCGTCGTTCGTGCCGGCGCCGTTGGCGGTGACGATGCCGCGTGCGCGTGTCACCTCGAGCGGAACGCCCTCGTAGCCCGCGCCGAGGCAGCAGATCAGTTCCACCGCCGGCATGGCCGCGATGTCGGCGGGCGTGAGGCCGATGACGCCGATGGTCAGCACCGCGCGAAATTTGGCGCCGTGCTCGGCGATGGCAGCGGCGCGCTCGGCGTCGCCGAAGGCGTAGGTCATGTCGTAGACCTCGGCAATCTGGGCCTGATGGGCGCTCGAGAGGCTGCAGAGCACCAGCAGGGGAATCTTGGTCGACACGTCTGAACTCCTGGGTCGGTAAAAAAGAAGGGATGAATGATCGGGCTAGAGCAAGGGGACCGCTTCGCTCTTCTGCAAAGCCCACATCTGGGCGTAGCGGCCCTGCTGGGCCAACAGCTCTGAGTGCGTGCCACGCTCGACGATCACGCCCGATTCGAGCACCAGGATCTCGTGCGCCTCGACCACGGTCGAGAGGCGGTGCGCGATGACCAACGTGGTCTTGCCCTGCGCGGCGCTGCGCAGCTCCGACTGGATGGCGCGCTCGTTGGCCGAATCGAGCGCCGACGTGGCCTCGTCGAAGATCACGATCGGCGGGTTCTTCAAGAGCGTGCGCGCAATGGCCACGCGCTGCTTTTCGCCGCCCGAGAGCTTCAGGCCGCGCTCGCCCACCGTCGTCTCGTAGCCCTTGGGCGTGGCCGAGATGAAGTCGTGGATGCGCGCGGCGCGCGCGGCGCCTTCAACCTCTTCGCGCGTAGCGCCGGGGCGGCCGTAGGCGATGTTGTATTCGACCGTGTCGTTGAACAGCACCGTGTCCTGCGGCACGATGCCGATGGCGCGGCGCACGCTGGACTGCTGCACGGCGCGGATGTCTTCGCCGCCGATGGTGATGCGGCCCTGCTGCACGTCGTAGAAGCGGTACAAGAGGCGCGCGAGCGTCGACTTGCCCGAGCCCGACGGGCCGACCACCGCCACCGTCTTGCCAGCGGGGATCTCGAAGCTCACGTGCTTGAGGATCGGGCGATCGGGTTCGTAGGCGAAGCTGACGTCTTCGAAGCGGATGGTGGAGTTGATGCCCGCCAGCGGCTGCGCACCGGGCGCGTCGCGCACTTCGCGCTCCTTCTCCATCAGCACGAACATCTTGTCCAGGTCGGTCAGGCTCTGCTTGATCTCGCGGTAGATCACGCCCAGGAAGTTGAGCGGAATGTAGAGCTGGATCATGAAGGCGTTGACCATCACCAGGTCGCCCAGCGTCATGCGCCCTTCGACCACGCCCGAGGTGGCGCGCCACAGCATCAGCACCAGGCTCACGGCAATCAGCAGCTGCTGGCCGGTGTTGAGCATGCTCAGCGTGCGCTGGCTCTTGATGGCGGCCTTGCGGTAGCGATCGAGGCTGGCGTCGTAGCGCTTGGCCTCGAACTCCTCGTTGTTGAAGTACTTGACGGTTTCGTAGTTCAGCAGCGAATCGACCGCGCGGCTCTGGGCCATCGAGTCGAGTTCGTTCATGGTCTTGCGGAACTGCGTTCGCCACTCGGTCACCGTCACGGTGAAGGTGATGTACAGCACCAGCGCCGCGCCCGTGATCCACACGAACAGCGAATCGAACTTCACGCCCAATATGGTGAGCACCAGCGCCAGCTCGATGATGGTCGGCACGATGCTGTAGAGCGACATCGAAATGAGCGAGTGCACGCCGCGCGTGCCGCGCTCGATGTCGCGCGTCATGCCACCGGTCTGGCGCTCCAGGTGGAAGCGCAGGCTCAGCGAATGCAGGTGGCCGAACACCTCCAGCGCGATCTGCCGCGCCGTGCCTTCGGTGGCCTTGGCGAAGATCAGCTCGCGCAGTTCGCCGAAGAGCGCCGTCGAAAAGCGCAAGAGTCCGTAGGCCAGCAGCAGCCCGATCGGCACGATGAGCAGCGCCTGCGCCATGTCGGGCTTGGGCGTCATCGTGTCGATCAGGTTCTTCAGCAGCACCGGCACACCCACGTTGGCCACCTTGGCGCCCACCATGAACGCCAGCGCGGCCATCACGCGCCATTTGTACTGCCAGAGATAGGGAAAGAGGCGACGCAGGGTCGCCCAGTCGGAACGGTCGGCGCGGTCCGGCGGATGGCCGCCGGGCGCATGGGGAGAGGAGGAAAGGGCTTCGCCGCTTCGGCGCATGGGGGACAATCGTGGCTGTTGTTGTTGCCTCAGATTGTGCCCATGTCCTCTTCTTCCAGTGCCTCTTCCGCCGCAGCGACGGCCGCCGCCACCCTCAAGAGCCTGCCCACCGACATGGAGCTGGTGCTCAAGGTCATTCCGATGCCGGCCGACTGCAACGCCAACGGCGACATCTTCGGCGGCTGGGTCATGGCGCAGTGCGACCTGGCCGGCTCGGTGATCCCGGCGCGCTACGCCAAGGGCCGCCAGGCCACCGTGGCGGTCAACGAGTTCATCTTCAAGCAGCCGGTGCGGCTGGGCGACATCCTCTCGTTCTATTCGAAGCTGGTGCGCGTGGGCCGCACCTCGATCACGGTGACGGTCGAGGTGTTCGCCGAGCGCTTCCGCGCCCAGGGCGAGTACATCAAGGTGACGCAGGCCACCTTCACCTACGTGGCCATCGACGACAACGGCCGCCCCCGCCCCATCGAACAGCCGGCGGCCTGAGCGGCCTCCGTCTTCAGCCGACGCCGATGCCGGCGTCGCGCACCCGTTCGATGCACTCGAACTCGCGGTTGATCCAGCGCGCGTCGCGCCGCTCTACGCGGCGGATGTAGACCGACTGCACCACGTCGCGCGTGTGGGCGTCGATCTCGACCGGCCCGCGCGGGCTGTCCAGCCGCAGGCCGCGGAACGCATCCACCAGCCGCTCGGCGCCCGCCTTGCCGCCGCGCGCGCCCGGTGCGCTCAGGGCCGCATCGATGGCCGCGAGCCCGTCGTGCGCCGCCACGGCGAAGTAACCCGGCCGCAGGTGGCTGCCGTACTCGGCCTCGAAGGCGCCCGCGAGGCGCCGGTTGGCCGGCGACTCGTGGGCGAAGGAATAGTGGTGGCTGGTGACCAGCCCCTCGGCCAGTTCGCCGATGCCGTCCAGGTAGTGGTCGTCGGTGGCGTCGCCCGTCGCGAGCAGGCGGATGCCGGTGTCGGCCATGCCGCGGTCGCGCCAGAACTTCAGGAAGATGGCCGGCATCTGCCCCGACGGCAGAAAGAAGAACACGGCCTGCGGCTTCAGCTCGCGCAGGCGCAGCATGTAGGCCGAATAGTCGAGCGTGTTCAGCGGCACGCGCAGCATCGCGCCGACACGCCCGCCGCCTGCGGTGATGCCGGAGACGAAAGCGCTTTCGGCATCGACGCCCGAGGCGTAGTCGGCCACTACGGTGCACACGTCGCGCAGCCCCTGCTGCAGCGCCCAGCGCGCCAGCGGCGCCGTGACCTGCGCGATGGTGAACGACACCCGCACCATGAACGGCGAGCGCCCGGTGATGCCCGAGGAGGCTGCGTTCATGATCACGGTCGGCACGCGCGCCTGCGTGGCGACGGCGCCGACGGCGTAGGCGTTGGAGCTGAAGTCCAGCCCCGTGAGCAGGTCGACGCGCTCGCTCTCGATGAGGTCTTGCGCCTGGCGCCGCGCCTGCTCGGGCGCGCTGCCGGGCACGTCGCGGCGCAGAAGCTCGACCGGCCGGCCCGCGATCTGCTGCTTGTGGTCGGCCAGCCAGACCGCCATGCCGGCGTCGAACTGACGCCCGCCGCCCGCATAGGGCCCCGACCACGAGCCGATGACCCCGATGCGCAACGGTCGCACGCGCGCCAGCACCAGCGAGGGCGCCGCGAGCGTGCTCGCGAGTAAGCCCAAAGCATGCCGGCGCGTGGGCCTGAATGCTACTTTTTCAGTAGCACCAATCGCCCGCGTGGCGGGCGTTGTGGGCGGGTTGATGTCTGGAGCAGGCACGAGGAACAGTGTACGCAGCCACCGTTCGCAGGCAAGCCCACGGAAGGCTTAGACCTTCGAGAAATCGGGTTTGCGTTTCTCCATGAAAGCACCGAACGCTTCCTTCGCGGCCGGCTCGCGCAGCATGCGGCCGAAGCTCGCGCCTTCTTCGCCCATGCGCTCGAGCACGGCGGGCATCTGCGTCTTCTTCAGCAGGCGCTTGGTTTCGATGAGCGCGCTCAGCGGCTTGGCTGCGAGCTTGCGGGCCTGCGTCTGCGCGATGCCGTTGGCTTCGGTCGGCGGCACCACGCGGTTGACCAGGCCCACTTCGAGCGCGGCCTCGGCCATGAAGGGCTCGCCCAGCAGCAGGGCTTCGGCAGCGCGGTGGTAGCCCAGCATCTGCGGCACCAGCAGGCTCGACGCGGCCTCGGGGCACAGGCCCAGGTTCACGAAGGGCATCGAGAAGGCCGCGTTGTCACCCGCGTAGACGAGGTCGCAGTGGAACAGCATCGTGGTGCCGATACCCACGGCCGGGCCGCAGACGGACGCGACGATCGGCTTCGGAAAGGTCGCGATGCCGCGCAGGAAGCGGAACACCGGCGATTCGGTGTTGGCGGGCGGCGCGTTGAGGAAGTCGCCGATGTCGTTGCCGGCACTGAAGATCGTCGGGTCACCCTGGAACAGCACGCAGCGCACAGCCGCTTCGCTCTCGGCCGTGGCGAGCGCGTCGGCCATCGCGGCGTACATGCTGCTGGTGATCGAGTTCTTCTTGTCGACGCGGTTGAAGGTGATGGTCATCACGCCGGCTTCGGTGTGGACGAGGATGTCGCTCATGGAAAGATCCTTGGATGGGTAAAAACGGGGGCGACGCGCTCAGGCGTCGAGAGCTTCGCGGACAAAGTCGAGGCGGTCCTGGCCCCAGAACATCTGGTCGCCGACGAACATGGTGGGGGCGCCGAACACGCCGCGTTCCACCGCCTCTTGCGTGACCGCCTTGAGGCGGTCCTTGGTCTCCTGCGCGCCGGCCAGCGCGAGCAGGCCCGCGGCGTCGAAGCCTGCATTTTGCAAGACGGCGCCGACGGTCGCGGGGTCGTTGAGGTTCTTCGGCTCGACCCACATCGCATGGAACACGGCATCGACGTACGCGCCGAAACGTTCGGGTGCCGTCATCTGCACGCCGGTCGCGCCGCGCATCAGCAGCAGCGTGTTGATCGGGAAATGCGGGTTGTGCACGAAGGGCACGCCGTAGCGCTTCGCGAAGCGCTGCAGGTCGGTCGTGAGGTACGGGCCCTTGGCCTTGATCTCGGCCGGCGAATGGTTGCCCGTGGCCTGGAACACGCCGCCCAGCAGCATGGGCTTCCAGACCAGCTCGGCGCCGGTGTCGGCGCACACGTGCGGCAGTTGCGTGGCGGCCAGGTAGGCAGCGGGGCTGCCGACGTCGAAATAGAACTCGACAGTTTTCGTCATGGGTGTCGTCTCCTTGAGGCTGTGTGTCGCGACGCGAAGCTCGGCGTCGGTCAGAACTTCTCGGACCAGGGCCGCAGGTCGAGTTCGTGCGTCCACGCATCACGCGGCTGCGAATGCAGCATCCAGTAGCTGTCGGCGATGTGGTCCGGGTTCAGGATGCCGTCGCTGTCCTTCAGCGCGTAGCGCTCGGGGAAATTGCTGCGGATGAACTCGGTGTCGATGGCACCGTCGACCACGACATGCGCGACGTGGATGCCCTGCGGCCCCAGTTCCCGCGCCATCGATTGGGCCAACGCGCGCAAGGCCATCTTGGCGCCCGAGAAGGCACCGAAGTGGGCTGCACCACGCAGCGACGCCGTCGCACCGGTGAAGATGATCGTGCCGCGATGAGCGCCCATCGGCACTTCGCGCGCCACCATCCGCTTGGCCACTTCGCGGCCGTTGAGAAAGCCCGAGAAGCAGGCCATCTCCCACACCTTGAAGTACTTGCGCGCGGATTCGGTGAGGATGCTCTCCGGCACGTTCGCACCGATGTTGAACACCATCACCTCGATCGGCCCCACGGTCGATTCGATCTGCTCGATGAGCGCCACCACTTCTTCTTCCTTGCGTGCATCGCAAGCGAAGGCGTGGGCCCGGCCGCCGTCGGCCTCGATCTGCGCCACCAGCGGCTGCAGCTTGTCGAGACTGCGCCGCGTGACGCAGGTGGCATAGCCCTCGCGCGCGAAACGGCGGGCGATGGCGCCGCCGGTGGCGTCGCCCGCGCCGACGATGAGAGCAGCCTTGGTGAGCGCCATGACGTTCATTCCTTGTAGTAGACGATCTGGTTCGAGGTGGCGAGCAACGCGCCCTTCTCGCTCCACAGCTGCGCCTTCTGGTCGAAGAAGCCGTTGAAGAACTGCTGTCCCGCCGCGCAACCCAGCAGGTAGCCCGTGCCGACCTCGGCCAGCTCGGCGGCACCGACATGGAAGTACGTGGTGATCGACACCGTGCCCGCGGGCACGTGCTTGGCGCGGCGCAGCCAGACGCGTGGATAGAACACGTCGCTCAACGCGGCGAGCGAAGCAAAGTCGAGCGGGCGGGCCTGCGCGTCGCGCACCCAGATGCGGGTTTCGCTGTGCTGCAGGCTGCCGTCCCACTTCGCGGGAATGCCGCCGCTGAAGGGACGCATCTCGTACTGGTCGAGCCAGGCCACGCCCGACGGGCCGATGCTCATGCGATCGACCGACTCGGGCTTCGGCGCCTCGGGCATGGTGAGGTCGGCCTGGCTCCAGGTGTCGCGACGCGCGGCCGTCACCACCGTGGCGGTGGTCGTCATGTTCGTCGTGCCGTCGGCGCCGGGCTGCGTGATCGTCACCGTCCAGTGCTGCGTCGAGCGGTTGGTGCGCACGGCCGTGGCCTGGATGTCGAACGCGCCCTCGCCGAGCGCGGCCGCGTAGTTGACGGTCAGGGCGATGGGCGTGCCGAGCAGGTCGGGGTGCTGGAGCACCGACTGCAGCGCAAGCGCCGCGGTGGTGCCGCCGAACGGACCGACCATGTTCCAGTAGTCGGGACTCGTGGTGCCGGTGAAGTGCCCCACGCGGATGTCGCTGTGGTGCAGGGCCAGGGCTTTGTCGAAGGGGTGTGGGGTCGTGCGCATGGTGATTCGCAGTGTGCCTCCGGTGGATGACCTCACGCAGTCGTGTGCGGGACGTTGGCGTGCTGCACTGCGGCACGCACCGGGGGCCATGCACCGCCGGCAGGGAGCTGCTGCTGCGTGCCGTGCATGGCCGTGATCCCCTTGCCGATCAGACCCGCTCGAAGATGCCTGCAGCGCCTTGGCCCATGCCCACGCACATCGTGACCATGCCGTACTTCAGCTTCTCGCGGCGCAGCGCGTGCACCACGGTCGCCGCGCGGATCGCGCCGGTCGCGCCGAGCGGGTGGCCCAGTGCAATGGCGCCGCCCATCGGGTTGACCTTGGACGGATCGAGCCCCAGCGTGTTGATCACCGCGAGCGATTGCGCGGCGAAGGCTTCGTTGAGTTCGAACCAGTCGATGTCTTCGTGCTTCAGACCGGCGTAGCGCAATGCAGCGGGAATCGCCTCGATCGGGCCGATGCCCATGATGTGCGGCGGCACGCCCTTGCTGGCGAAGCTCACGAAGCGCGCGAGCGGCGTGAGGCCGTACTGCTTGATGGCCTTCTCGCTCGCCAGGATCAGCGCGCCCGCGCCGTCGGAGGTCTGCGAGCTGTTGCCGGCGGTCACGGTGCCGCGTGCGGCGAACACGGTGCGCAGCTTGGCCAGGCCCTCGAGGCTGGTGTCGGGGCGTGCGCCTTCATCGAGGCTCACGGTGCGGGTTTTGGCGATGGCCTCGCCGGTGGCCAGGTCCGGCGTGCGGTCGGTCACTTCGATCGGCGTGATCTCGTCGGCGAACTTGCCGGCGGCCTGTGCGGCCAATGCCTTCTGGTGCGAGGCGAGCGCGAACGCGTCCTGCGCCTCGCGGCTCACCTTCCACTGCTGCGCGACCTTCTCGGCCGTGAGGCCCATGCCGTAGGCGATGCCCACGTCACCTTCGCGCTCGAAGATCGAGGGCGACAGCGAGGGCGAATTGCCCATCATCGGCACCATGCTCATGCTCTCGACGCCGGCCGCGATCATCACGTCGGCCTCGCCGACGCGGATGCGGTCCGCCGCCATCTGCACCGCGGAGAGACCCGAGGCGCAGAAGCGGTTGACGGTGATGCCACCGATGCTGGTCGGCAAGCCGGCGAGCACCGCGCCGATGCGCGCGACGTTCAGGCCCTGCTGCGATTCGGGAATCGCGCAGCCGCAGATGATGTCTTCGATGGCCTTCGGGTCGAGGCCCGGCACGGCGGCCAGCGCTGCCTTCAGCGTGGTCGCGAGCAGGTCGTCGGGACGGTAGTTGCGGAAGTAGCCGCGGTGGGATTTGCCGATGGGCGTGCGGGTGGCGGAGACGATGTAGGCGTCTTGAATCTGTTTCATGGATGGCTCCTGGAATGGGCTCCTTCCCCCTCTGGGGGAAGGTTGGGATGGGGGCAAGCGGCCTTCAACTCGTTCAGGCGGTTGAGAACGGCTTGCAGCACCCCCTCGAAATTGACAAACGGATCATTCGATCCAAAGCGCAACACCTCGAATCCTTGCGTCCGCAGGAAGGTGTCGCGTCGCGCGTCGTAGCCTTGCTGGACCTGATGCTGCGATCCGTCGAGTTCGACGATCAGCTTTGGATCGAGGCACGCAAAGTCGGCGATGTAGGTGCCAAGCGGATGCTGCCGGCGGAACTTCACTCCCAGCTGCTCGCTGCGCAAGCCGCTCCAGAGCTTGCGCTCGGAGTCGGTCATCTCGCGCCGGAGGGTGCGAGCGTTCTGTTGCGCGTTGGGAGTGGATTGGTTCTGCATAGGCTGCTTGCCCCCATCCCGGCCTTCCCCCAGAGGGGGAAGGAGGAAGAGGGAACCCGCGTCAGTTACGCACCGGCTTCCCCGTGCTCAACATCCCCATGATCCGCTCCTGCGTCTTCGGATGCACGATCAGCGAGCAGAACGCCTTGCGTTCCAGCGTCATCAGGTATTCCTCGGTCACGAGCGAGCCCGCGTCCACGTCGCCGCCGGTGACCACGTTGGCGATCAGGCTGGCGATGTGGAAGTCGTGCGCGCTGATGAAGCCGCCGTCGCGCATGTTCACGAGCTGGCCCTTGATCGTGGCGGCGCCGCTGCGGCCGGCCACGCGGAAGGTGCGGCGCAGCGGCGGGCGGTAGCCTGCGTCGGCCATGGCCTTCGATTGCTGTAGCGCCACGTACAGCAGCTCGTCCTTGTTCGGCACGATCACGTCGCTGTCGAGGAGGTAGCCCAGCTTCTTCGAGTCGAGCGCGCCGGTGCCGACCTTCGCCATCGCCGCGGCGGTGAAGCCTTCGGTGAGGAACGGCAGCAGGTCGGTGCCCGTGGAAGCCGATGCGTTCTCGGCCGCGCGGCGTGCGATGTAGGTCAGGCCGCCCGCGCCGGGGATCAGGCCCACGCCCACTTCGACCAGGCCGATGTAGCTTTCCATCGCGACGACGCGCTTGGCCGAGTGGATGGCCAGCTCGCAGCCACCGCCCAGTGCCATGCCGCGCACGGCGGAGATCACCGGCACGTTGGCGTAGCGGATCTTGAGCATGACGTTCTGCAGCTCTTCTTCCGCGCCTTCGACCGCGCCGATGCCCGCGACCACGAAGGCCGGCAGCATCGCCTGCAGGTCGGCGCCGACCGAGAAGACCTCGTCGGGCGACCAGATCACCAGGCCCTTGTACTCAGCCTCGGCCAGGTCGACCGCAGCACCGAGTGCTTCGGCCACGTCGGGGCTGATGGCATGCATCTTCGACTGGATGCTCGCAATGAGCACTTCACCGTCGAGCGTCCACACGCGCACATCGCCTTCGTCGCTGATCGTCGTGCCGGCCGTGTTGGCATCGGCCGCGTTGGCGCCCAGCACGCTTTCGGGGAACAGCTGGCGGTCATGCACGGGCAGCTTGCGCTGCGGCACGAACTTGTTCTGCGACGCGCTCCACGAGCCTTCGGGCGTGTGCACGCCACCGGCTTGTGCGACCGGGCCTTCGAACACCCATTTCGGCAGCGGTGCGCTGCTCAGTGCCTTGCCGGCGTCGATGT
Source organism: Variovorax sp. EBFNA2 (assembly GCF_033802765.1). Taxonomy (NCBI): domain Bacteria; kingdom Pseudomonadati; phylum Pseudomonadota; class Betaproteobacteria; order Burkholderiales; family Comamonadaceae; genus Variovorax; species Variovorax sp. EBFNA2. The sequence goes on along the minus strand of NZ_CP138496.1, from coordinate 813,812 downwards.
CTTCCTGCACCCACTTGGCGACCTGCGCCCAGCCGGCTTCCTGCCAGAGTTCGAACGGGCCCTGCTTCATGCCGAAGCCCCAGCGCATCGCGAAGTCGATGTCGCGCGCGCTCTCGGCGATGTCGGCCAGGTGCACGGCGGCGTAGTGGAAGCCGTCGCGCAGGATGGCCCAGAGGAACTGGCCCTGCGGCCCTTCGCTCTCGCGCAGGAGCTTCAAGCGCTCGCCCGCGGGCTTCTTCAGCATGCGGCCATACACCTCGTCGGCCTTGGCGCCGGCGGGCACGTACTCGCCGCTCTTCAGGTCGAAACGCAGGATGTCGCGGCCGACCTTCTTGAAGAAACCGGCCTTGGCCTTCTGGCCCAGGTTGCCAAGCTCGAGCAGCTTGGCGAGCACCGGCGGCGTCGCGAAGTTGGCATAGAACGGATCGCTCTCGGCGTTCAGGTTGTCCTGCAGCGTCTTCACGACGTGGGCCATGGTGTCCAGGCCCACCACGTCGGCGGTGCGGAAGGTGCCCGAGCTCGCGCGGCCCAGCTTCTTGCCGGTGAGGTCGTCCACCACGTCGGGCGTCAGACCGAACTTCTCGACTTCCTTCAGCGTGGCCAGCATGCCGGCGATGCCGACGCGGTTGGCGATGAAGTTGGGCGTGTCGTGCGCGCGCACCACGCCCTTGCCGAGCGTGCTGGTGACGAAGGCCTCGAGGTCGTCGAGCACCTGCGGCTGCGTGGTGGGCGTGTTGATCAGCTCCACCAGGAACATGTAGCGCGGCGGGTTGAAGAAGTGAATGCCGCAGAAACGCGGCTTCAGGGCTTCAGGCAGTGCTTCGCCGAGCTTGGTGATCGACAGGCCCGAGGTGTTCGAGGCCAGGATCGAATGCGTGGCGACGTGCGGCGCGATCTTCTTGTACAGATCGAGCTTCCAGTCCATGCGCTCGGCAATGGCCTCGATGATGAGGTCGCACTCGCCGAGCTTGGCCAGGTCGTCTTCGTAGTTGGCCTGCTCGATCAGGCCCGCGTCGGCCACGTCGCCGAGCGGCGCGGGCTTGAGCTTCTTGAGGTTGTCGATGGCGCGCGTGACGATGCCGTTCTTGGGGCCTTCTTTTGCGGCCAGGTCGAACAGCACGACAGGCACGCGCACGTTGACGAGGTGGGCCGCAATCTGCGCGCCCATCACGCCGGCGCCGAGCACGGCGACCTTCTTCACTTGAAATCGGGACATGGCTGAGTTTCGAAGTTATGAATCAGTTCGGGAAACACCGCGGAACCGGTTTGGCCGGACCGCTGGTGCTGCCCCTTGAGGGGGAGGCTGCTACACGAAGTGAGCAGCTACGGGAGTGGGTCAAGCTATCAAAAAACAAAAGGGAACCTCCGCTGCATCGGTGATGCGCTACGCCGAGTCCGACTCGGCACCTGGTGTCGATGGCGATTCGTCTGCTTCCAGTGAGTTTGCAAAGAGAACCAGTCCTCCGAAACCCAACAGACCGCAGATCGCCCAACCGAAACCGACCCACCACGGGAATGCCATCGCGCCGCCGCCGCCTCTGTACCCGGGTGCAAGGGGGACAGTTGCGAATACCCCAATAAAGGTGATGACAGCGGCCGCACCAGCGGCAACCACCACGAGGGCAAGGCCACCGATCAATTTTCCCGACGAGACGCTCATGATGGGTTGCGTGCAGCAGGCTTACTGCACACGGTTCCAGGTTTGGGTGCGCCAGAAGGGGCCCAGATAACCGCGCACTTCCAGCTTCTTGCCGCCGTCGATCGGCGTGAAGCTCGCGCGGTATTCCTTGCCGTTCTCGGGGTCGAGGATCTTCCCGCCTTCCCAGACGTCCTTGCCCTCGGCCTTCTTGCCGCCACGGACGATCTCCAGGCCTGCGATGGGCTTGCCCTTGCGGTCGTCGCTGCACTCGTCGCAGGTGGCGTCGGGCTTGGTGTCTTTCTTCAGCGACTTCTCGATGCGCCCGAGCAGCGCGCCGTTGGTCTCCGCGATGCGGATCTCGGCCTTGGCCTCGCCGGTCTTGTCGTCGACGTTGCGCCACAGGCCCACCGGCGTGCTCTGGGCCATGGCCGACGCGGCGGTGACGGTGAACAAGACGGCTGCAAGCGTAGCTTTCATGAGCGGGCTCCCGGTGGGTCGATGAAGAAAGGCTGTGTGCGTCGCTTAAGCGAGTGCAGCGTCGGTGTCCATCAACACCTTGCTGCCGGCGCGCGCGGTGCGCATCAGCATCACGGTCTCGGGGAACAGCTTGGCGACGTAGAAGCGTGCGGTCTGCAGCTTGGCGACGTAGAACGGATCGGTGTTGCCGGCGGCGATTTCGCGCAGCGCGACTTGCGCCATGCGGGCGAACAGGTAGCCGAACACGAAGTGGCCGGCCACGCGCAGGTAGTCGACGGCAGCAGCGCCCACTTCGTCGGGGTTCTGGAAGCCCTTGAAGCCGATCTCGGTGGTGAACTTGGTGAGCTGGTCGCCGAGCATCGCGATCGGGTTGATGAACTCGGCCATCTTCTCGTTCACGCCTTCTTCTTCCACCAGCTTGGCGACGAGCTTGCCGAACTTCTTCAGCGAGGCGCCGTTGTTGCCCAGGATCTTGCGGCCCAGCAGGTCCAGCGACTGGATGGTGTTGGTGCCTTCATAGATCATGTTGATGCGGTTGTCGCGCACGAACTGCTCCATGCCCCATTCCTTGATGAAGCCGTGGCCACCGAAAACCTGCATGCACGAATTGGTCGCGATGTGGCCGTTGTCGGTGATGAAGGCCTTGACGATGGGCGTGAGCAGCGCGACCAGTTCGCCCGAGTCCTTGCGCACCTTTTCGTCCGGATGGTTGTGTTCCTTGTCGAGCAGCAGCGTGCAGAAGATCTGCAGCGCGCGGCCGCCTTCGGCATAGGCCTTTGCGGTGAGCAGCATCTTGCGCACGTCGGGGTGCACGATGATGGGATCGGCTTCCTTGTCCTTGGCCTTCACGCCCGACAGCGAACGCATCTGCGTGCGGTCCTTGGCGTAGGCCAGCGCATTCTGATAAGCCACTTCGGTCAGGCCGAGCGACTGGTTGCCCACGCCCAGGCGTGCGGCGTTCATCATCACGAACATCGCGGCCAGGCCCTTGTTGGGCTCGCCGACCAGCGTGCCGGTGGCGCCTTCGATCACGATCTGCGCGGTGGCGTTGCCGTGGATGCCCATCTTGTGCTCCAGGCCGGCGCAGAAGATCGGGTTGCGTTCGCCGAGCGAGCCGTCGGCCTTGACGTGGAACTTGGGCACCACGAACAGGCTGATGCCCTTGCTGCCCTTGGGCGCGTCCGGCAGGCGGGCCAGCACCAGGTGAATGATGTTGTCCGTCATGTCGTGCTCGCCGGCCGAGATGAAGATCTTGCTGCCGGTGATGCGGTAGGTGCCGTCGGGCTGCGGCTCGGCCTTGGTGCGCAAGAGGCCCAGGTCGGTGCCGCAATGGGGTTCGGTCAGGCACATGGTGCCGGTCCACTCGCCGCTCGTGAGTTTGGGCAGGTAGGTCTTCTTCTGGTCTTCGGTGCCGTGCGCCTTGAGTGCTTCGTACGCGCCGTGCGACAGGCCCGGGTACATGGTCCAGGCCTGGTTGGCGCTGTTGAGCATTTCGAACAGGCACTGGTTCACCACGAACGGCAGGCCCTGGCCGCCGAAGGCCGGGTCGCACGACAGCGCGGGCCAGCCGCCTTCGACGTACTTGGCGTAGGCGCCCTTGAAGCCGGTGGGCGTCTTCACTTCGTGCGTGGCCTTGTCGAGCACGCAGCCTTCTTCGTCGCCGCTGATGTTCAGCGGAAAGGTGACTTCGGCCGCGAACTTGCCGGCCTCTTCGATCACGGCGTTGATGGTGTCGGCATCGGTCTCGGCGTGGGCCGGCAGTGCCTTGAGTTCCTCGGCGACGTTGAGCACTTCGTGCAGCACGAACTGCATGTCACGCACGGGGGGGTTGTAGGTAGGCATCCGGGACTCTCCTGGTCGAAGCTAGATAGATTGGAAAAAACGAAAACGGAAAAACGAAACGGGCGGCCGTGGCGCTCAGCGCACGGTCTTGAGCCGGCGCGTGCCGCGCGCAGCGGGCGCGGACTCGGTGGCGTTGGAGGCAGGCGGCGCGTCCGGCGTGGCGGCGCGCGCAAGGATGTTGTCGAAGCCGACGTTGGCACGGCCGATGGAGCCGGGCACCTGCAGGAAGCGGGCTTCGTAGTGCAGCGCGAGGATCAGGCCGTGGATCTCGAACCCGACCTGGCGCTCGTCGGCCTCGGCGCGCAGGTGGCCTTCGGTCTTCGATTGCACGATGGCGCGCAGCACGGCGGCCTGCCAGATGCTGACCGACTCGACCAGCGCATCGCGCACCGGGCCCGGGCGGTCGTCGAACTCGGAGGCGCCGCTGATGTAGATGCAGCCCGAGTCGATCTCGGTCGAGGTGCGCTTCATCCAGTTGGCGAACATGGCGCGCAGGCGCGGCAGGCCGCGCGGGGCTGTCAGAGCGGGGAAGAACACCTCTTGCTCGAAGCGCGCGTGGTACTCGCGCACCACGGAAATCTGCAGTTCTTCGCGCGAGCCGAAGTGGGCGAACACGCCCGACTTGCTCATCTTGGTGATCTCGGCCACGGCGCCGATCGACAGGCCCTCGAGCCCGATCTGCGCGGCCAGCGCCAGTGCGGCGTCGACGATGATGGCCTTGGTCTGCTGGCCTTTGGGGGCGGCGCGGGCCGGCTTGGCGGGAACGGCGGTGGCAGACATCGTGAAAGCTCCGAATAAAACGAACGGTCGTTCTATTTTGCAGGGGCTTTGCACTTTTGACCGCAAATGACCTTGGTCGGCGGTAGGTTAATGAAAGCAAGGGGCGACCGCCAGAGGGTCGCACCCTTGCCCGGCAGGATCAGAACTCCTGCGACACGGGCCGCAGCACGACCTCGTTGATGTCCACGTTGGCCGGCTGCTCCACCGCGTAGACGATGGCGCGCGCCACCGAGTCGGCCGGAATCTGGTTGGCGTCGTAGAAGGCCTTCAGGCCGGCGGCGCTCTCGGCGTCGCTGCTGCCGAGCTTCAGTTCCGAGTCCACGGCGCCGGGCGACACGCTCGTCACGCGCACGCCGCTGTTGCCCACCTCCACGCGCAGGCCTTCGGAGATGGCGCGCACCGCGTGCTTGGTCGCGCTGTAGACGGTGCCGATGGGCGTGAACACCTTGAGCCCGGCAATCGACGCAACGTTCACGATGTGGCCACTGCCCTGCGCCTGCATGCGCGGCAGCACGGCGGCAATGCCGTAGAGCACGCCCTTGATGTTGACGTCGATGGTGCGGTCCCACTCGTCGACCTTGAGCTTGTCGAGCGGCGACAGCGGCATCACGCCGGCGTTGTTGACCAGCACGTCGATGCGGCCGAAGGCCTCGACGGTGGCGGCGGCGAGCTTTTCGAGGTCGCCCCGCTTCGCCACGTCGGTCGCGACGGCGATGGCTTCGCCGCCGGCCTCGCGGATCTCGGCGACGACCTTGTCGAGCCGGTCGGTGCGACGGGCCGCGAGCACCACCTTGGCGCCGCGTGCGGCCAGGTGGCGCGCCGTCGATTCGCCCAGGCCGCTGCTCGCGCCGGTGACGATGGCGACCTTGCCTTGGATGTTGTCTTGAACGGAGGTCATGAAGATTTCCTTTGGGGTGTGTTGAAGAAGTGCATGCAGTGTGGAAAATCCACGCGTTCCAGTAAATGAAACTCTGGCGACTTCAGAATTCCAGATTCGGGAATCAAGGAACACCTCATGTCCAACCGCCTCGAAGCCCTGCGCGTGTTCTTCACCGCCGCCGATGCCGCCAACTTCCGCGAAGCAGCCGTGCGCCTGTCGGTGTCACCGCAGGTGGTGACGCGCGCGGTGCGCGAACTCGAAGAAGAACTGGGCGAGCCGCTCTTTCACCGCAGCACGCGCGGCGTGCAGCTCACCGACTTCGGGCGGCAGCTCGCCGAGCGCGCCCGCGTCGCGGTGGGCGGCGTCGACGAACTCTTTCACCGCATCGACCGGCGCGCGCTGTCGCAGCACGCGGGCACGGTGCGGGTCACGGCGCCGCATGTGTACGGCCGGTTCATTCCGCAAGCGCTGGCGCCGCTGCTGGTGGCGCATCCGGGGCTGGTGCTCGACCTGCGGCTGTCGGAGCAGCATGCCGATGTGGTCGATCAGCAGATCGACATCGGCGTGCGCGTCGGACCGATGCGCGACGCGCGCTTCGTGGCACGAAGTGTGGGAAAGATGCCGCTGCGCGTGGTGGCCTCACCGGCGCTCATCGAGCGGGTCGGCACGCCGCGCACCGTGGATGCGCTGGCCCAGCTGCCGGTGACCGCGCTGATCGACCGCAGCTCCGGTCGGCCCTGGCCCTGGGCGTTCAACAAGAAGCGGGTGTTCACCGTGTCGTCGCCCGCGTTCGTGACGGACAACATCGACGCCGAATGCGCCGCGGTGCTGGCGGGCATCGGCTTCGGCCAGCTCATCGGCCCGCTGGCGGAGCCGTGGCTGCAATCAGGCGCGATGGTGGAGCTGCTGGCGGCCGATGCGCCCGAGCCCTGGCCGGTCCACGTCTACCGCCCGCAGCGCGCGCCGGTGCCGGCGCGCGTGCGGTTGGTGTACGACGAACTGATCCGCGTGATCAGAGCTTGAAGGGCAGCACTTCCTGGCGTTGCTCGCCGAGGCCTTCGATGCCCAGCGTCATCACGTCGCCCTTCTTCAGGTACAGCGGCGGCTTCATGCCCATGCCGACGCCGGGCGGCGTGCCGGTGGTGATGACGTCGCCGGGCATCAGCGTCATGAACTGGCTCACGTAGCTCACGAGCTTGGCCACGCTGAAGATCATGGTCTTGGTGCTGCCGGTCTGCACGCGCTGGCCATTGAGGTCGAGCCACATGGCGAGCTTCTGCGGGTTCTCGATCTCGTCGCGGGTGACGAGCCACGGGCCGAGCGGGCCGAAGGTGTCGCAACCCTTGCCCTTGTCCCAGGTGCCGCCGCGCTCGATCTGGAACTCGCGCTCGCTCACGTCGTTGATGGTGCAGTAGCCGGCCACGTAGTCGAGTGCGCTCTTCTGCGAAACATAGCGCGCCTTCGTGCCGATGACCACGCCGAGTTCGACTTCCCAGTCGGACTTGACCGAGCCCTTGGGCAGCATGACCGGGTCGTTCGGGCCCTGGATGCAGCTCGTGGCCTTCATGAAGACGATGGGCTCCTTGGGCACCGGCAGGCCCGATTCGGCGGCGTGGTCGGCGTAGTTCAGGCCGATGGCGATGAACTTGCCGACGTTGGCCACGGGGCTGCCCAGGCGCGGCTTGCCCTTGACCAGCGGCAGCTTGTCGACCTTGGTCTTGCGCAGCTTGGCAATGGCGGCATCGCCGAGCTGGTCGGGACCGATGTCCTTGACGATGGCGCTCAGGTCGCGCAGCTTGCCTTCTGCGTCGATGAGGCCGGGCTTCTCCTTGCCGGGGTTGCCGTAGCGGACGAGTTTCATGCGTTCCTTTCAGTGCATTGAAATGGGGAATGGATCAATAGGTGGAGCGACCACCGGACAGGTCGAAGACCGCGCCGGTGGAGAACGAGCAATCTTCGGTGCAAAGCCAGCCGACCAGCGCGGCCACTTCTTCCACCGAGCCGAAACGGCCCATGGGGATTTTCGACAACATGAAGGCGATGTGCTCGGGCGTCATCTGGTCGAAGATGGCGGTCTTCACCGCGGCGGGCGTCACGCAGTTCACGCGGATGCCGGTGTCGGCCAGTTCCTTGCCGAGCGACTTGGTGAGGCCGATGACGGCGGCCTTGCTCGCGCTGTAGGCGCTGGCGTTGGGGTTGCCTTCCTTGCCGGCGACCGAGGCGATGTTGACGATGCGGCCATGGCCTTGCTTGCGCATCTGCGCCACCACCTCGCGGCAGCACAGGAACACGCCGTTGACGTTGACCTCCATCACCTGGCGCCACTCGTCCACCGGATAGTCCCAGAGCTTGACGTTGGGCCCGGTGATGCCGGCGCTGTTGACCAGCGCATCGATGCGCGGCGCGTGCGTGAGCGTGGCGGCCACGGCTTTCGCGACCGAGGGCTGCTGCGTCACGTCGACCTTCAGCGCGAAAGCCTTGGCGCCGAGCGCTTCGGCCGCGCGACCGGCGGCGCCCTCGTCGCGGTCCCACAAGGTGACGCTGCCGCCCGAGGCGACCAACCGCTGCGCGATGCCGAAGCCCAGCCCGGTGGCACCGCCGGTGACCACCGCATGGCGGCCTTCGAAATCGAGCCGGTTCATATCGTGATGCCGCCGTCCACGGTGAAGTACTGGCCGGTGGCAAAGATGGATTCGTCGCTGGCCAGGAACACCACCACCGGCGCGATCTCCTCGGCCTGCGCGAGGCGGCCCATGGGCTGGCGCGCCACGAAAGCCTTGCGCGCGGCCTCGGGGTCGGCGTTGGCATTGATGCGGTCGCCCAGCGAGGGCGTGTCGACCGTGCCCGGGCACACGGCATTGCAGCGGATGCCGCGTGCCACGTAGTCGGCCGCCACGCTCTTAGTGAGGCCGAGCACCGCCGCCTTGGTGGTGCCGTAGACAAAGCGGTTGGGCAGGCCCTTCATGCTCGAGCACACGCTGGCCATGTTGATGATGCTGCCGCGCCCGGCCGCGAGCATGCCGGGCAGCACGGCCTGGATGGTCCACATCTGCGCACGCACGTTGAGGCGGAAGGCAAAGTCGAGGTCGTCGTCGCTGGCCTGCTCGATGGTGCCGTTGTGCACCACGCCCGCGCAGTTGAACAGCACGTCGAGCGCGGGCAGCTGCGCCACCACCGCGCCGATGGCCGCCTTGTCGAGCACGTCGAGCTTCAGGGCCGTGACGTTCGCGACGCCGGCGTAGGCCGCCAGCAGCTGCTCGTTGACGTCGGTGGCCCACACGCTGGCGCCCTCGGCCGCGAGCGCCAGCACGCTCGCGCGGCCGATGCCCTGGCCTGCGGCGGTGACGAGCACGGTCTTTCCCTTCAATCTCATGGTCGGTGTCTCCTGGGGGTTCGCAAGTGCGAGGGGTGGATTCGGGTTAGGCCCGATGGGTGACAAGTGTGAATCGCCGTATTCTGAATTGGCCTTACCACTTGTCCAATTCAGGACAACCCTTAAGCCGACCCACCGCCTCGCCCGCCACCCGCCCTGCTCCCGTGCCGCTCCAGACCGTCGAACCCCAACGCCTCTATCGCCAGATTGCCGACCAGCTCCGCGGGCTGATCGCCAAGGGCGAATTCGACGTGGGCGCGCGCCTGCCCGCCGAGCGCGACCTGGCCAAGCAGCTCGGCGTGAGCCGGCCCTCGGTGCGCGAGGCGCTCATTGCGCTGGAGGTCGAGGGCTGGGTCGAGGTGCGCACCGGCTCGGGCGTGTACGTGCTCGACCGCTCGCACCGCGCCAGCGCACCGGTGGCGCCCACCGAGTGGGGGCCGCTGGAGCTGATCCGCGCACGCCGCGTGATCGAGGGCGAGACCGCCGCCATCGCCGCGCTCTCGGGCAAGCGCAAGGACGTCGATGCGATGACGCGCGCCATCGCCACCATGCGCGAAATGGCCGATCGCAACGTCATGCCGCTGGACGGCGACCGCGCCTTTCACCTGGCCATCGTCAACGCCGGCGGCAACGTGGTGCTGGTCGAGACGGTGCAGGGCTTCTGGGACTCGCGCCGCGGCCCGATCTTCACGCGGCTGGGCGGCTACTTCGAGACCGTGACCTCGTGGCGCGCCGCCATCGCCGAGCACGAGGCGATTCGCGATGCCATTGCCGCGCGTGACGCCGAGACCGCGCGCACCGCGATGCACACGCACATGGACAACTCGCACCACCGTTTCAGCGCGAGCTGGCGCCGCGCCAAGCCCTCCTGATTCCTCGCCAGCATTCCTGCCCATTAACTACAACGGAGACAAGCCACATGATCAGCAGCAAGAACAGCAAACGCACCGCCCTCAAGGCCCTGGCCGCCTGCGCCCTCGCAGCCGGCGCATTGGGCGTGGCGGGCATCGCCAGCGCACAGACCAAGCTCAAGTGGGCCCACGTGTACGAGACCTCGGAGCCCTTCCACAAGTACTCGGTGTGGGCTGGCGACGAGATCAAGAAGCGCACCAACGGCCGCTACGAGGTGCAGGTGTTCCCGGCCTCCACGCTGGGCAAAGAAGCCGACATCAACCAGGGCCTGACGCTGGGCACGGTCGACATCATCCTGTCGGGCGCGAGCTTCGCGGGCCGCACCTACACGCCGCTGGCGATCTCGTACTTCCCGTTCATCTTCCGCGACGCCGAGCACCAGCTCAAGTACGCCAAGAGCGACGTGTTCAAGGAACTCGCCAAGGGCTACGACGACAAGAGCGGCAACCACATCACTGCGCTGAGCTACTACGGCGCGCGCCACGTCACCTCGAGCGCCGCGCGGCCCGTGGCCAAGCCCGAGGACATGAAGGGCCTGAAGATCCGCGTGCCCGACGCACCGGCCTACCTCGCGTTCCCGAAATCGCTGGGTGCCAACCCGACGCCGATCGCCTTTGCCGAGGTGTACCTGGCGCTGCAGAACAACACGGTCGATGCGCAGGAGAACCCGCTGCCGACCATCGAGGCCAAGAAGTTCTTCGAAGTGCAAAAGAACATCTCGCTCACGGGCCACATCGTCGACTCGCTGCTCACCATCACGTCGGGCCAGCTGTGGACCAAGCTCTCGGCGGAAGACAAGAAGATCTTCACCGAGGTGATGCAGGAAGCCGCCGAGAAGACCGGCCGCGAAATCATCGCGTCGGAAGCCCGCCTGGTGGAAGAGTTCAAGAAGAAGGGCAACAACGTGATCACGGTCGACAAGAACGCGTTCCGTGAAGCCGTGCTCAAGGCCACCAAGCCCACCGACCAGGGCTACCGCCAGCAGGACTACGACCGCATCCTGGCGATCAAGTAAGCGACGCGGCCATGACCGAACAGAAGATCATCGACGACGAGGGCCACTTCCATGCGGAGGACGAAGTGGTCGACCTGTCGGACACCATCGCCGAAGGCTGGATTTCCCTGGCCGTCTTCTGGATGCTGGGCCTGACGGTGTTCTACCAGTTCGTCACGCGCTACGTGATGAACGACTCGGCCGCCTGGACGGAAGAAGTGGCGCGCTACCTGCTCATCGGCGTGGTCTTCATCGGCGCGGCGATCGGCGTGGCGAAGAACAACCAGATCCAGGTCGACTTCTTCTACCGCCACATGCCGCGCGCCATGGGCCGCGTGCTCTCGATGGCCGTCGACGTGCTGCGCACCGCCTTCTTCGTCGCGGCCGTCGTCATGACGGTGCAAATGATGATGAAGATCGGCAACCAGACGCGCATGACGCTCGTCGACCTGCCGATGAACGTGGTGTACGCGCTGTGCGTGTTCGGCTTCGCCGCGATGGCGTGGCGTTCGCTGCAGGTGCTGCGCATCCACTGGCAGCGCGGCTACAGCGTGCTCGAACAACCCGAATCCACCCTGCGCGACCGCTGACGCGGACCCACCGGCCCACAGACGCAGGCGCGGTCCTGCGACACAACCCCATGCTGAAAATCATCTTCCTGTTCTTCATGGCCGGCGGCATCCCCGTGGCCATTGCCATGGCTGGCGCCTCGCTGGTCTACATCCTCGTGAGCGACAGCACGCTGCCGCCGTTCGTGGTGATCCACCGCATGGTGAGCGGCATCGACAGCTTTCCGCTGCTGGCCGTGCCCTTCTTCATCCTGGCCGGCAACCTGATGAACAACGCCGGCATCACCACGCGCATCTACAACTTCGCGCTGGCGCTGGTGGGCTGGCTCAAGGGCGGCCTGGGCCACGTGAACGTGCTGGGCTCGGTGATCTTCGCGGGCATGAGCGGCACGGCCATTGCCGATGCGGCCGGCCTGGGCACCATCGAGATCAAGGCCATGAAGGAGCACGGCTACTCCACCGAATTCGCGGTGGGCGTGACGGCCGCCTCGGCCACGCTGGGCCCGATCATTCCGCCGAGCCTGCCCTTCGTGATCTACGGAATGATGGCCAACGTGTCGGTGGGCGCGCTGTTTCTCGCGGGCCTGCTGCCGGGCGTGATGATGGCCGTGCTGATGATGCTCACGGTGGCCTACTACGCGCACAAGAACAAGTGGGGCGCCGACGTCAAGTTCTCGCGCACGCGCCTGTTCAAGGCGCTGATGGAACTGGTCGTGGTGGTCGGCTGGCCCATGCTGCTGTGGCTGCTGGTGGCCAAGCTGGGCACGCCGCCGCAGCTCACGGTGTTCGCGGGGCTGGCGTCGCTCTTCGTGCTCGACAAGATCTTCAGCTTCGAGGCGCTGCTGCCCATCATGACGCCGGTGCTGCTCATCGGCGGCATGACCACGGGCCTGTTCACGCCCACCGAGGGCGCCATCGCGGCCTGCGTGTGGGCCATGATTCTGGGCTTTGCCTGGTACCGCACGCTGTCGTGGAAGATGTTCATCAAGGTCTGCCTGGACACCATCGAGACCACGAGCACGGTGCTGTTCATCGTGGCGGCGGCCTCGATCTTCGGCTGGATGCTCACGGCCACGGGCGTCACCACCGACATCGCCGCGTGGGTGCTGAGCTTCACCAAGGACGCGTGGGTGTTCCTGCTGCTGGCCAACCTGCTGATGCTGTTCGTGGGCTGTTTCCTGGAACCGACGGCGGCCATCACCATCCTCGTGCCGATCCTGCTGCCCATTGCGACGCAGCTCGGCGTGGACCCGATTCACTTCGGCCTCGTGATGGTGCTCAACCTCATGATCGGCCTGCTGCATCCGCCGATGGGCATGGTGCTGTTCGTGCTGGCGCGCGTGGCGGGCCTGAGCTTCGAACGCACGACGATGGCCATCCTGCCCTGGCTCGTGCCACTCCTGCTGAGCCTGGGCTTCATCACCTACATGCCCAAGCTCGTGCTGTGGCTGCCCAAGATGTTCTATTGACCATGACACCCTACATCCGACTCCATCCTGCCGACGACGTCGTCATCGCGCGCTCGCAACTGCTCGGCGGCACGCGCGTCGAGAACGTGGCCGTGCGCGGCCTGATTCCGCCGGGCCACAAGGTCGCGATGCGCGCCATCGCGCAGGGCGAACCGGTGCGCCGCTACAACCAGATCATCGGCTTCGCGAGCAAGCCCATCGCCGCCGGCGAGCACGTGCACACGCAGAACCTGGACATGGGCCCCGACAAGGGCGCCGTCACAAAAGGTTTTGAACGCGACTACGCCTTCGGTGCCGATGTGAAGCCTGCGCCCGCCAAGCGCGAGGCCACCTTCATGGGCATCAAGCGCGCCGACGGCCGCGTGGCCACGCGCAACTACATCGGCGTGCTGACCAGCGTGAACTGCTCTGCCACCGCTGCGCGCGCCATTGCCGATCACTTCTCGCGCAAGACGAATCCGCAGGCGCTCGCGGCGTTCCCGAACGTCGATGGCATCGTCGCGCTGACGCACGGCACCGGCTGCGGCATGGACACGCAGGGCATGGGCATGCAAATTTTGGAACGCACGCTCACGGGTTACGCCACGCACCCGAACTTCGCGGGCGTGCTGGTGGTCGGGCTCGGTTGCGAGGCCAACCAGATCAATGCGTGGCTCGCGACCGGCCACCTCGCCGAGGGCGAAAACTTCCGCACCTTCAACATCCAGGACACGGGCGGCACGCGCAAGACGGTCGAGAAAGGCGTGGCGCTCATCAACGAGATGCTGCCGCGCGCCAATGCCGTGAAGCGCGAGCCGTGCAGCGCCGCGCACATCACCATCGGACTGCAGTGCGGCGGCTCCGACGGCTACTCGGGCATCAGCGCGAACCCGGCGCTGGGCGCGGCGGTCGACCTGCTGGTGGCGCACGGCGGCACGGCCATCCTCAGCGAAACGCCCGAGGTGTACGGCGCCGAGCACTTGCTCACGCGCCGCGCGGTGAAGCGCGAGGTGGGCCAGAAGCTCGTGGACCGCATCAAGTGGTGGGAGCACTACACCGAGATCAACGAGGGCGAGATGAACAACAACCCCTCGCCGGGCAACAAGGCGGGCGGGCTCACGACCATCCTCGAAAAATCACTGGGCGCGGTCGCCAAGGGCGGCACCAGCAACCTCGAAGCGGTGTACGAATACGCCGAACCCGTCACCGCGCACGGCTTCGTCTACATGGACACGCCGGGCTACGACCCGGTGAGCGCCACGGGCCAGGTGGCGGGCGGCGCGAACCTCATCTGCTTCACGACGGGGCGCGGCTCGGCCTACGGCTGCGCGCCCTCGCCTTCGCTCAAGCTCGCGACCAACTCGGCGCTCTGGCAGCGGCAGGAAGAAGACATGGACATCAACTGCGGCGAGATCGTCGACGGCACGGCCTCGATTGCGGAGATGGGCCAGCGCATCTTCGAACTGGTGCTGGCCACGGCGTCGGGCGCGCAGTCGAAGAGCGAGCAGCACGGCTACGGGCAGAACGAGTTCGTGCCCTGGCAGGTCGGCGCAGTGATGTGAGGCCCGTGCAGCCCATGCCCGCCCTCCCCTTCGGCTACGCCATCCCATTGAACGAACGAGGAGCCTGATCCATGTCCAGAACACTGCCGGCCGACGGCCTGCAAACCAACGTCGCGCGCGTGCTCGAAGCCGCGGGCAGCAGCGCCGCCGAGGCGCAGCAGGTGGCGGCCAACCTCGTGCTGGCCAACCTCAGCGGCCACGACTCGCACGGCGTGGGCATGCTGCCGCGCTACATCGATGCGGTGGCCGAAGGCGGCCTCGTGCCCAACGCGGCTGTGAAGGTCAACCTCGACATCGGCACGCTGATGGGCCTGGACGGCCAGCACGGCTACGGGCAGATCGTCGGCGTGCAGGCGATGGAGCTCGGCATTGCGCGCGCGAAGCAGCACGGCAGTTGCATCTTCACGCTCGCGAACGCGCACCACCTGGGGCGCATCGGCCACTTCGCGGAGATGGCGACGGCGCTGGGGCTGGTCGCGATGCACTTCGTCAACGTGCTCTCGCGGCCCGTGGTGGCGCCCTGGGGCGGCGGCGACGGGCGCTTCGGCACCAACCCGTGCTGCATCGGCATTCCGCTCGCGGGCGCCGAGCCCTTCGTGCTCGACTACGCCACCAGCCGCGTGGCGCAGGGCAAGATGCGCGTGGCCCACAACAAGGGCGAGCAGGTGCCCGACGGCTACCTGATCGACGAACGCGGCGCGCCCACCAACGACCCGGGCGTGGTCGTCGTGCCGCAGGGAAACGGCCTGTTCGGCGCGCTCATGACCTTCGGCGAGCACAAGGGCTACGGCATGGCGGTGGCCTGCGAGCTGCTGGGCGGCGCGCTCACGGGCGGCGGCACCTGGCACCGGCCGGCGGACACGGCACGCACGGTGCTCAACGGCATGCTGACGGTGCTGATCGACCCCGTGAAGCTCGGCACGCAGAAAGCCTTCGACGACGAAGCACGTGAGTTCATCGACTGGCTGCGGCAAAGCCCACCGGGCCAGGGCTTCGAGGCCGTGCAGATCGCGGGCGAGCCGGAGCGCCAGGCGCGCGCGGCACGCCGGCGCGACGGGGTGTGGGTCGATGACGCGACATGGGGCGAGATCGTCGCCGCCGGTGCGAAGGTGGGCGTGGCCGTCGCCTAAGCTCGCCGTGCGGCGTTGCGCGACTTCTGGCTCAGCACGAGTGCGATGCCGCCGAGGATCGCCGCCGATGCAAGCGCCAGCCGCGGCGTGATCGCCTCCGACAGGAACAGCACGCCGCCGAACGCCGCCAGCAGCGGCACCGACAGCTGCACCGTGGCCGCACGCAACGCCGACAGGCGGCCCAGCGCCGCGTACCAGACGACATAGCCGAGCCCCGAGGTCAGCGCCCCGGAGGCCACGGCCAGCGCGATGCCGCGCGCATCGGCATGCGCGCGCGTGGCGAACACCAGGCTCAATGCGAAGGCCATCGGCACCGCGCGCAGGAAGTTGCGCGCCGTGGCGGCCAGCGGGTCGGCCACGCCCCGGCCGCGCAGCGAATACACACCCCACGCCACACCCGCCACCGCCATCAGCACGGCACCGAGCAGCGGCGGCGCGGCAACGCCCGGCGACACGAGGTAGACGAGTCCGGCCGCCGCGAGGACGAAGCCGAACCACGCCAGCACCCCGAAGCGCTCGCCGCCGCCCAGGCCCGCGCCCAGCATCGTGAGCTGCACTGCGCCGAAGAGGATCAGCGCGCCCGTGCCCGCGGACAGGCTCAGGTAGGCGAAGGAGAAGAACGCGACGTACGCGAACAGCATCACGGCGGGGAGCCAGCTGGTGCGCCCGAGGGCCGACGGCTGCGCGCGGAAGCGCACGACGAGCGCGAGCGTGACCGCGCCAGATGCGAGCCGGATGCTGCCGAAGCTGGCGGGGTCGATGCCGCCGTGTTGCAGCGCGAGCCGGCACAGCAGCGAGTTGGCCGCGAACGCGACCATGGCGACTGCGGTGAGCGCGACGACGTGCAGAAGAAGGGCCGGGCGGGCAGCGGCGGCGTCAGACATGGCGCGCCCCGGAAGGCCTATGGCCGCGCGGGCTGCGGGAAGGACAAGCGCTCATGCGAACCTCCGATCCAGAGGTCATGCGAAACGGGCTTGTCACCGCGGTATCACGTGGCGGCAAGGGAGGAATTCATCGTACGCGCCGCAAGAGGGCGCGTCGAGTTCGACAGGGCTCGAGCGGACCGGCTGGACGCCGGCCGGCCTTGCCGTCACGTCAAACGATCAGGGCGATCGTGGCTTCCAGGTGTTCAGAAGGCGCGCGGCGGAAGCCCGAGCGCGCAAAGCGCTGCAGCTGCCCGACCACGAAGGCCGTGAGCGCCGCGGCCCGCACCTGCGCATCGACGCTGGGCGTGGCGGAGCCGTCGGCGGCGGCCGCGCCGCGCAGCACCTGGCGCAGCGTGGCCTCGATCTTGTCGAAGAACTGGTTCATGCGCTGCTGCAGGCGCTCGTTCTCGTAGACCAGCGCATCGCCGACCATGACGCGCGTCATGCCGGGATTGCGCTCGGCGAACTGCACGAGCAGCGTGAGGATGCGGGCGGCCTGCTGGCTGCCGGTGGCACCTTCGCGCTCGAGGATCTGGTTGACCAGCGTGAAGACGCTCTGCTCGATGAAATCGATGAGGCCTTCGAACATCTGGGCCTTGCTCGCGAAGTGGCGGTACAGGGCCGCCTCGCTCACCTCGAGCCGTGCGGCCAGCGCGGCGGTGGTGACCCGCTCGGCACCGGGCTGCTCCAGCATGGCGGCCAGCGCCTGCAGGATCTGCACGCGCCGCTCGCCCGGCTTGGGGCGCTTGCGCGTCGGTACGGCGGCGGGCGTTTCGGCCGGGGTCTCTACGCCGGGGGCAGCTGTCTCTTCGTTCTGCATGGGAGCGCGTGCAAAGATGTAATCAATTGATTCTCGCACAGCGCAGTGAGCGCGCGCCTTCGGGCTGCGGAAGGCTCGCGAGGGCGTTCAGCGCGCCCGGATCATCGTGCCGTAGGCCTGGTCGGTCAGGATCTCGAGCAGCATCGCGTGGGGCACGCGGCCGTCGATGATGTGTACTGCGTTCACGCCGCTCTTGGCCGCATCGAGCGCGCCTTCGATCTTGGGCAGCATGCCGCCCGAGATGGTGCCGTCGGCGAAGAGGTCGTCGATTTCGCGCGCGCTCAGGTTGGTGAGCAGGTTGCCGTTCTTGTCGAGCACGCCGGGCGTGTTGGTCAGGAGCATGAGCTTCTCGGCCTTGAGCACGGTGGCGAGCTTGCCGGCGACGACGTCGGCGTTGATGTTGTAGCTCTCGTTCTCTTCGCCGAAGCCGATCGGGCTGACGACGGGAATGAAGGCGTCGTCCTGCAGCGCCTTGACCACGCTGGGGTCGATGGAAACGATGTCGCCGACCTGGCCCACGTCGTGGTGCACGTTGGGGTCGGTGCGGTCGGCCAGCTTGAGCTTCTGCGCGCGAATGAGGCCGCCGTCGCGCCCCGTGAGGCCCACGGCCTTGCCGCCGGCCTGGTTGATCAGGCCCACGATGTCCTGCTGCACCTCGCCGGCCAGCACCCATTCGACGACTTCCATGGTCTCGGCGTCGGTCACGCGCATGCCCTGCACGAAGCTGCCCTTCTTGCCGAGCTTGTTCAGCGCAGCCTCGATCTGCGGGCCGCCGCCGTGCACCACCACCGGGTTCATGCCGACCAGCTTGAGCAGCACGACGTCTTCCGCGAAGTCGGCCTGCAGCGCCGGGTCGGTCATGGCGTTGCCGCCGTACTTGATGACGATGGTCTTGCCGTGGAACTTGCGGATGTACGGCAGCGCCTGGGCCAGGATCTCGGCCTTGTCGCGCGGAGGGATGTTGAGGACGGGATCGGTCATGGACAGTCAGGCTCCGAAGCGGTGGACGAAGGGAAGGAATTCTCGCAACAAGGGGGCGCCGGCGGTCAGGGCCGCAGCCAGCGCGGGACCTTGAAGCGCACGATCATCAGGTACGCCCCGACGTAGGTCGTGACGAACAGAAGGCAGAACAGCATCAGCACGAAGGTGTTGTTCCAGAACAGCACCGCGGGCACCACCGACAGCGCGGCGAACATCCACAGGTAGGGCGAGGTGCGGTTGTTGCGCGCCAGCAGCTGGCGCGCCTCGTCGTCCGCGAAGGCCACGCGCACGATGCGCCGGAAGATCAGCTGGTGAAAGTGCAGCGCGTCGGCCGTGCCCGGCGACTGGCCGCGCGCCAGCTTGCGGTAGATGGAGAACAGCGTCTCCCACACCGGGTAGATCAGGAGCAGCATCGGGAACCACGGCGACACCACGCGGTGGCGCTGCACCAGCGTCACGCAGGCCACGGCGATCACCATGCCCCAGACGTAGGCGCCGCCGTCGCCGGCGAAGATCTTGCCGCGCGGGTAGTTCCAGACCAGGAAGCCGAAGGTGGCGCCGACCAGGCAGATCACCATCGCGGCGAGTTGCCGGTCGCCCAGCTGCAGCGCGACGTGCGAGATGGCCAGGCACACGAGCACGGCCACGGTGCCGGCCAGCCCGTTGTAGCCGTCGATGATGTTGAAGGCATGCGGCAGGCCGCCGATGGCCAGGGCCGCGAAGACCAGCGAGGCATACGGCAGCACTGCGAGCCAGCCGTCGAGCGTCTCGAAGCCGGTGCGCGCCACGCCCAGGCCCTGCACCCAGCACACCAGCAGCGCCGAGCCGATGGTCAGGCCCAGCCGATAGCGCACCTTGACCTGCTGGGTCACGTCTTCGACGATGCCGCCGAGCACGGCGGGCAGGATGCACACCAGCGTGAGGATCGAGGACTTGAGCGGCCAGGCGATGTTCAGCGGCTCGATGAGGCCGGCGCCCAGCCAGGCCGCGCTCATGCCGAGCATGATGCCGGCCCCGCCCAGACGCGGCACGTGGCCCTTGTGGAAACGCTGCGGCATGTCGGCGCCGTAGCGGCGCGCGTGTCTGCGCGCGCGGCGCATGAACAGCTGCACCGCGATGGCAGAGACGAAGAAACTGAGGATGATCAGGGCAATCATGAGTGGGGTTGGGGGAACCCTAGAATTCCCGAGCGAAATTAGACCATGCCCACGCCCCCTTCTTCACCCCAAGCCCCGGTCACCCTGTCGATCGTGAGCCACGGCCAGCTCGCGCTGGTGCTGCCGCTGCTCGAGCAGCTCGACCGCCACAGCCGAGGCTCGATCGCCAAGGTCGTGCTCACGCTGAACATTCCCGAGGCCGACCTGAGTGCAGGACGACACTGGGGCTTCGCCATCGAACGGATCGAGAACCCCACGCCCCTGGGCTTCGGCGCCAACCACAACCAGGCCTTCGCGCGCTGCGACACGCCCTGGTTCCTGGTGCTCAACCCCGACATCCGCTTCGACGCCGACGTGCTGGCCCCGATGCTCGCCCAGGCCGCGCCCGACGCCGGCCTGATGACGCCGCGCATCCTGGAGTCGGGCCGGCCCGTGCCCGAGCCGCACCGCGCCCTGCTGACCCCCTTCGAGATCCTGGGCCGCAAGAAGCCCGGCTACCAGCCGCCGGCCGTGCCGGCCTGGATTCCCGGCCTGTTCATGCTGTTCCGCAGCGAGGCCTACCGCCAGATCGGCGGATTCGACGAGCGCTTCTTCATGTACGGGGAAGACTTCGACATCTGCGCGCGCACCCGGCTGGCCGGCTGGAAGCTCCAGGTGACCGAAGACCTGCACGCGCGCCACGACGCCCAGCGCGCCAGCCACCGCAGCAAGAAGTACCTGTACTGGCACGTGACCAGCCTGCTCAAGGTGTGGCTGTCGGGGGCGTTCTGGCGCTACCGGCGGCTGCAGGACTAACCGCGCTCGAAAAGATCCTGCGCGACGGCGTGGCCGCCCCGGCCAAAACGCGCATAGCGCCCTCGACCGGCCTCGATGAGGATCGGCACCAGCCGCAGGAACCGCGCCGCCGGCAGCTGCGCCCTGAAACGCTGGTGCGCCACCTTGGCGCGCTGCGATGCCACGTACCTCGCAGGCACCCGGTCGCCGAGCTGCTGCAGGCGCTGCAGCAGCGCCTCTGCCCGGCGCAGGCGCCCGACGTGCTTGTCGCCGCGCTCGGCAAAGGCCTTGGCCATCTTTTCGGACAGCGTGAGACGCCGCGCACCGATCTGGTTGCTGGCGTGCTGCCGGTAGTCGATGGTGGGCTCCGGCAGGACGTCCACGCGCCCGATGGCGGCGGCAACGGCCCCCAGCCACTCGTCGTGCACCCATTCCGGCGCGAATGGCAGGGCCGCGTCGAGCAGGGTCTTGCGGAACATGGTGGTCGCACCGGTCACCAGGTTGCGCCGCAGGAACACGTCGAAGGCCTCGCCCTGCGCAATGGCCGTCAACTCTCCGGGCTGCACCTCCAGGGCATGAAAGAGGGTCGAGCCCAGCGGGGCCAGCCGGTCGTCGACCAGGCGGGCGTCGGTGTGCAACAGCAGCAGGTCGGGGCGCGCTTCGAACTGCGCCACCATGCGCGCGAGCCGGCCGGGATGCCAGACATCGTCCTGGTCGCACAGCACGATCAGGTCATGCTGGCAGGCGCCCACGGCCTGTTCGAAATTGCGCGTGACGCCCAGAGCCGGCTTGTTGCTGAACACCCGCAGCGCCACGCGGTCCGCCACCCCGCATTCGGCAAGGGTGTCGCGCACGACCGCCAGCGTGTCGTCGCTGGAGTTGTCGTCGGACAGCACGATTTCCAGCGGCAGCGGCACCTGCGTGCAGATGCTGCGGACCTGGTCGGGAAGATAGCGGGCGCCGTTGTAGGTACACAGCGCGACGGAAACACCGGGCGCCATCGCGTCAGGCCGGTGCCACGCGCGGCGGCCAGGCGTAGCTGAAATCTTCGCGTTCCAGCATGAGGTTGGGGCTGTAGGCGGGGTCGTTCTGCAGCCATGCGCCCCATCGGCGCTTCATGTAGGCCACATCGTCCTGGAACGGCCCGCTTGCCGGCTCGGTGCCCTTTCTGGCGCGCGCCGCAGGTTGGTGGTCGAGCAGCTCCGCGTAAGGGGTCCAGAGCGTGCGCAGTCCGGTTTCGCCCAGCCTCAGGCAGAGGTCCACATCCGCGAACGCCTCCTTCAGATGGGCCCCGTCGAGGCCCCCGACCTGAAGATAGCGGTCTTTGCGGATCACAAGACAGGCCGATGTCACGGCCGACAGCGACTGGATCAGTGCGGCACGGCCGCCGTAGCCTTCGCGCCCCGCGGGCATGCCGCGGTGCGAGCAGCCGGCCACGCCATCGGGTCCGAGGCC
The DNA here is from genome assembly GCF_033802765.1 of Variovorax sp. EBFNA2. Lineage (NCBI taxonomy): Bacteria > Pseudomonadati > Pseudomonadota > Betaproteobacteria > Burkholderiales > Comamonadaceae > Variovorax > Variovorax sp. EBFNA2. The sequence goes on along the minus strand of NZ_CP138496.1, from coordinate 792,093 downwards.
CAGGATGATGCCGGCGTGCGTCAGGATCCGGCGCCGGTCCATCAGCCTTGCGCCCACCGCGCCGACACCGGGTTGCAGCGCCAGGCTCACCATTTCAGACAGCCATTCGGGCGTGAGGACCTCGAGGCTGTCGTCGAGCAATGCGATCACGTCGCCCGTTGCAGCCTCGACCGCCGCGTTGCGCAGCGCGGCGGCGCCCTGCTTCTGCGCATGGCGCAGCACGCGCACGTTCGGGCGCCCGGCCACAGATTCCAGGCAGGCCAGCGCCGCGGCATCGTCCGAGGCGTTGTCGGCCACGATGATTTCGTAGTGCGGGTAGACGGTCTTTGCGACGATCGCGTCCACGCACCGGCGCAGCGACACCGCGGCATTGCGCGTCGAAATGACCAGCGACACCAACGGCGGCGTGTCGGGCAACGCGTAGTGCACCCGGTAGCCGAACCCGATGTGTTCTGCGGTCGCGCGCGTCTGCGTCCGTTCGAAATGCTCGTTAAGCGCGCGCTCGCCGGCCACCACGGCATAGGGCTTGGCGTCCATCGACTTCGCGGTGCTTTCGGCATGCACGCGCCAGTGGTAGAGCACCCGCGGGATGTGGCGCACCTGCCTTGGCTCGACACGCTCCATGCAGCGAAGCACGAGGTCCCAGTCCTGCGAACCTTCCAGGCCCAATCGGAAGCCGCCGACGGCACGCACCAGGTCGGCCGACAGCACGCCCAGGTGGCTGAACATGTTCTGCGAACGGAAGAGATCGGCATTCCAGTCGCACTTGAAATACGGGCCGGAACGGCTCAAGGCTTCGTCGACCTTGTCCTCGTCGGAATAGATCAACCGGACATCGGGATGGCTGGCAATGCAATCGGCCACCCAGAACAGCGCGTCCGCCGGCAGCAGGTCGTCATGGTCCATGAGCGCGATCCATGCGCCGGCGACCAGCTCGAGCGCACTGTTCGATGCGGCGGAGATGTGGCCGTTCTTCGGCCGGAGCACCACCTTGATGCGAGAGTCGCTGTCGGCATAGGACTGCAGGATCGCCCGGACCTCCGCCGAGGGCGACGCGTCGTCCGCGATGCACAGCTCCCAGTTCGGATAGATCTGTCCGCGCACCGACTCGATGGCCTCGCGCAGCCAGACCGGATTGGGGTTGTACGAGGGCATGAGCACCGAAATCAACGGCCGGTCGGCCATGGCGGCCACGCGCTGCGCCAGCCTGTCCGTGGCAGCGGGCGTGAGGGTGTCGTGGTCGCGGACCCAGCGCGCATAGTCGTTGAACCCCGTGACGCGCCGCCCGAGTTCCCACTGAATGCCGCGCCAGCCCGCCTTGCGGAACATCCGCCACGCCCGTTGGAGCCGCCCACCGACGCCAGGGGTTCTCCAGAGCACGGTCAGGAAGAAGTCGAAGAGCCGAGATACAGATTTCATAGACGACCTGCCGGCTGAAACGGCAAGGAGGGAACTTTTTCGTGGAATACGCGCCGTACAGCGGCTCGAAGGAGAAGCGAGGGCTCGATGTCCGTCGGCAGCCGATTATCTTCGCTTCGCCTTTCCGCCCGGGGCTGCACAGGCCGCCAGCCGCCGACACAGGCCGTTCACCTCGCCCGGTAAAATCGCGCGGTTCACACAAAGGATAGAAAATGAGGCCGCCCTCCGGCATCGCTGACGTGGCGACCCTTGCCCGTCACGACACAGCCCGGAGCTCTTCGGGCGAAGACACCACCGTCCATCCCCCGCAGACTCGTACAGACGCACATGAGCCAAGTTCACTCCAACCTCCACCGCAGCGCCTGGTCTGATTGGTGGGAGGGCACACGCCGCACGGACATCTGGTGGACCCTCGCCTGGTCCGACATCGTCCTGCGCTACAGGCGCTCCATGCTGGGCCCGCTGTGGCTCACGCTGAGCATGGGCGCCATGATCGGGGGCATGGGGCCGCTGTACAGCTCGCTGTTCGGCACCGAGCTGTCCACGTTCTTCCCGCACCTGGCGCTCGGCATCATCTTCTGGGGCTTCTTCTCGAGCATGGTCACCGACTCATGCAACGCGTTCGTCAGCTCGGGCAACTACCTCAAGCAGAGCTATTTCCCGATCAGCCTCTTCGTGTGGCGCAGCATGGGGCGCAACATCATCCAGTTCGCGCACCAGATCGTGCTGTACATCCCGGTGGCGCTCTGGGCGGGCATTTCGCTGTCGTGGTCTGCACTGCTTTTCGTGCCCGCATTCATCCTTCTGCTGATCAACGCCCACGCCCTGGGTCTTGCGCTGGGTCTTATCTGCACCCGATTCCGTGACGTCACCCAGATCGTCACCAGCGTGATGCAGATGCTGATGTTCCTGACGCCGGTCTTCTGGCTGCCCTCGAGCCTGCCGGGCCGCGCCAAGTACATCCTCTGGAACCCGTTTGCACAGATGCTCGACCTCCTGCGCACGCCGCTGATGGGCGGAGTCGCACAAGCCCACAGCTGGTGGGGCATCCTCGGATGGACGGCGGGCTGCGTCGCCGTTTCGTGCCTGCTGTTCGCAAGGTACCGCCGTCGCGTCGTCTATTGGCTCTGAAGAAACATGGCTTTCATTTCACTCAAAGATGTCTCCGTCAACTTCCCCATCTACGGGGCAGGTGCCAACTCGCTGAAGAAGACCATCGCGGCCTCGGTCACCGGCGGTCGATTCGGCCAGGAGACCGGCGTCACCGTCGTTCAGGCGCTCAGCAACATCAACCTCGAATTGAAGAGCGGCGACCGGCTGGGGCTGGTCGGCCACAACGGCGCGGGCAAGTCCACGCTCCTGCGCACCCTGGCCGGGGTCTATGAGCCTTCGTCAGGTGAATTCACCCGCCAAGGCTCGGTCTCCAGCCTGATCGACCCTTCGCTGGGCATCGAAGCCGATGCCACGGGCATCGAGAACATCATGCTGCGCGGCCTGGTCATGGGCATGAGCAAGAAGCAGCTCGACAAGCTGACCCCCGAGATCTGCGAGTTCAGCGGCCTGGGCGAATACGTGCACATGCCCGTGCGCACCTATTCCACCGGCATGCTGATGCGGCTCGCGTTCTCCATTTCCACCAGCGTCGAGGCGGACATCCTGTTGATGGACGAGTGGCTGTCGGTCGGCGATGCCGCCTTCACCGAGAAGGCCGAACAGCGCATGAAGGACGTGGTCGCCAAGTCCGGCATCCTGATCCTCGCCTCGCATTCGCCGGAGCTGATCGCCAAGGAGTGCAACCGGGTCATTCACCTGGAGCACGGGCGGATCGTGGAGCGCTGAAAAGCGCGCCGGGGCGGGGGGGGCGGAACTCCCCGTGCGCCCCTGGGCCTCTAGGCGATCTGCAAAGCCGTCAGAATCGCCTCGGCCTGGTGTTGCCAACCGAACTTCGCCAGTGCGTCCTGCCGCGCCAACGCGGCCATCGTGCCGTAGTTCGCACTGCTGCGGTCCACGGCCTTCAATATCACTTCGGTCCATTCATGGGCCTTGGCGAGGTAACCGTTCTCGCCATCACGGATCGCATGCCGGTAGGTGAAGCCCGGGGATGCAATGCTCAGCGTTCCGACACTGGCGGCCTCGAAGTACTTCAACTCGGACTTGCAATCGGTGAAGGCGTTCGACTGCAGCGGCATGAGGTTGAACTCGACAGTTCCAAGCAGCCGTTGCAGGTTCACGTAGTCGTGAAACGGCTGTCGGCTGATGCGATGGGCGAACTTCTTCATCGCAGGGCCGTGGTCGATGTAGCCGACGACCATGACCTCCACGTCCGGGCGCTCGGCCATCACCTCGATCAGTGCCGGCTCCACGATCGCATAGTCGAGGCGATGCGAAGGTGAGCCGCTGAAGTAGCCGAGGCAGACCTTGCCATCGCCGGTGAAGCGCATGCGCTCCTTGGCCGCATAGACCTTTTCCGCCAGCGCCAGCTGCTCCCTGTTCATGAAGTTCGGCACGACGGCGACCGGAAGGCCCGCGTAGTCTGCAAGCTTCTGGGCAAGAAAGTCGTTGGTGGTGATGGCACCGTCGCAGAGCCTCAGCGTCTGGCCCATGCGCGCGATCATCGCGAACCAGTCGTCCCAGACCCCCGCCTGCGCCATGTCGAGGCCCAAGGTGGCCATCACGAGGTGGGCATAGTCGGTATCGAAGACGAGGTCATCGACATCGAACAGCACCTGCTTGCGGCGCGAGCGGAACCTGGTGATGAGCCCGTTGATGCGATGGCAGTAGCGAGAACGGCAGATCACCAGCACGTCGGCCGCATCGGCGATTTCGTCGAATCGTTCGCTGTCCGACAGGAAGAAGTAGCTGGCCGAGACGTTCTCGACGCCGGACTCGTTGAGCACCTGCGCCATGTTGTACGCACGGTAGCGGAAGGTGCTGTTGTTCGGCTCTTCGTAAAAGTAGGCAACGCGCGTTGCACCGCGGCGCTGGTGCAGCATCGCCAGACGCGCCGAGACCGGCAAGAGCCATGGGTCGGCATAAGGAACCGCAGGAACGTCGAGGGAAAACATCAGCGCCCTGCCGTGAGCGCCCGGAGGACATCTGCGAACGCCAACGTCCAATCCGTTCCCAACCCGTTCGCCGCAAAATTGCGATGGCGAGTTTCCCTGTCGTTGGCGATCGCCACGCCCGAACGAAGCGCGTCCAGCAAAGCCCGCGTCTCCAACTCGGCGCAAATGATGTTGGGTGAATAGCCCGACAGGTCCTGCTTGTTGGCAAACCTGTTCGTCACGACCACCGCACCACTCGCGGCCAGGTCAAAAGGTGGATAGCTGGGATGCGGCGTGTACATCAAGCTGAGCCCCAGGTCGATGGTGCCCGCGAGATCGGCATAGGCCTCCCATCCGAGGCCCTCGCAGCGGTGCGGCGTGTAGCCCGCGCCGAACTTCACGTGGGGAATGTCCTTGCCGACGAGAAAAATCTCCCACTGTTCGAGGTCGAGAATGCCCTCGTTCACTGCGTGATCGATGATGCCGAGCCCGATCTGGAAAAGATTGCGTGGATTGTTCGGCCTTGCGTAGAAGAAGAACCGCTTCTTGCCGTTTGCCTCACGAGGGCGCGGATGGAACAGCGACTTCGGAAATGCCGGCTCGAACCAGAACCCGTTGCGCCCGAGGTGCGTCAGGCCCGTGGCCATCAGATGGTCGTAGAGCAATCGCGTGTTCACGACGAACCGGATGTCCTGGTTGCGCAAGACCCGCTCGCAATGCACGCGGTCTTCTCCGAACGCGTAGAACATGCGCTCGTCTTCCTGAAGAAGATAGATGATCGACGCGGCCGGAACGCTGGGCAGCGTGGCAGCCGTGGTCCACCAGGAGGTCGTGACGAAGATCTCGTCGGGATGGATGTCCAAGCCGGGAACAGCCTCGGCAACGGGCGGCGTATCGATCTCGTCGCGCTTGAGCGGCGCGAAAGCGAACTGGATCTCCTGCTGAAGCTGAATCCCGTATGCATTCAGGATCTGCCACGCGTTGGCTGGTGACGGGACCTCGGTGCGCGTGACGACCCGCAGCGTCGCGTTCATCTGGTTCGCCAACTGCGCAGAAAACAGCAAGGCAGTCCCCACGCCGCCAAACAGGCTCTCGGAGCCGATGCTGTCCGTCACCAGGCTGATGCGGGGCACCGAGGGCCGGGGAATCGTGTAGACGTCCAACGCCTGCTGGGAAATGAACCGGCGGGCGCGAAGCTGCGGCACCGATTCGGCGTTGGACTCCTCGTCCTCCTTGCTGAACACGGCGCGTCCTGCGATCGCGTCCCCCAGCTTCTCGCGAATCAATCTCGCAGCCGCCCGCGAACCGTTCTCTCGCCAGAACTCAACGAACCGCCGACCTCGCACACTCATTTTATTTTCCTGTTTTTATTTATCAAATCTCAATCAGAGAACCATCGAGAAATGCAAAATCGTGGATTGAAAATCAAAACTCACGGGGATTTCAAAAACGCTCAACCTTGAACATCAGATCAACCGACAAAGAAGGGTAAATCAAAAATTCCCCCCAAAGAATTCAATATGTTTTATTGTATTTTTAAACGAAACACCACATATTTACTGATCAGATAGGCCACAACCGTATAAACCGGCATGCCCAATGCCTGAGCCATATAAGTATTTATACCAAAACCGTCGATTGCCGTCATGACTGTCAGCAGGTTGGCAGCGTACGCCACCGCGGTGGCCAGAAAAAACTTCACCGCCGCCGGCACCATGAGCCCTTTGTAGGCGAACGTCCACCGGCTGTTCAAGGTGAAACTCACACAGATCCCCACGCCGTACCCAATGGCATTGGCCAAGACATCGCCTGCATGGAAGAAATATTTGGCGGAATATATCACCGACAATCCCACCAGCGTATTGGCAACCCCGACCACGAGAAATCGAACGAACTGAAAAGAAAAAATTTCAGCCCGTTTCATAATTGAATCGAATCCAAAATATAAAAATTCCTGAAAAACAACATTCCATCATTTCGAAGTTTTTTCAGGATTGGCGTGCGCCGCCCGCTCGGCGCTGAGAATCTGGTGTATCCCTACGCCGAGACTGCGCGCCTGTGACAATCGCTTTCCATTTCCAACGATGGATTGAAATTGGATTTTCCTTTGATAGAGGCTGGAAGCCTTGCTGACGCCCGTGGTGATTTTGGGTGGCTTCCTGGAAATTCTCTTGAAGATGGAAATGATCTCGGCGATCGTCGTCGGCCGTCCCGACGCCACGATCTTCAAGAGCACCCCCGGCCACAGACTCGGTTCGCGCAGGGTGCCGATGATCTCGCACGCCGCGTCGTCCACCGAGATGTAGTCGCGGATGGTGTCGATAGGGACATAGATGCCCACGGGTCGGTTGCGCACGATGCTGCGGGCCATGTGCGTCAGCAGCCCTTGCGCCTTCCCGACAGCCTGCCCTGCGCCATAGAGCGTCGATATCCGGGCCAGCAACACGGAAACTTGCGGGTGTGCAGCCCCGAAAGCGCGCAGAAGATCTTCCTGTCGCAACTTCGCTCGCGCATAGGCACTGTTGGGCGCCGGCACGGAGTTTTCGGTGATGACTTCGTCTTTCGACGATGCGTAGATCGCACCGGCTGAACTCGCAAGCACCAGCGCACCCGGCATCGTCATCAATACGTCGTTCGACTGGATTCGTCGAATGAGCGACGCCAGCGCCCGGACTTCCGGCTCGAGCGACTCTTCCGCACTGCCCATGGTGCCGATACCGGCGGCCCAGTAGATTTCCCATCTGGATGCTTGACGCGCCTGGAGAGAAAAGGCATCCACCGCCGCATCGATCTGCGATGCCAGCTGCGCCTCATCCGTCCAGCTGAAGCGCTCGGCGGGAGCGAATACCGTGGCGCCGTCGAGCCGAAGCGCACGGCAGAACGCGGAACCCAGCAAACCTCGGCTGCCAAGCACCCAAGTCAACGTCATGGGCGGCTCTTCGGCCTGGTCGGCTTCGAACTCACGACATAGAGAGGCTTGCCCATCGCGATGCCCATCGTCACCGCCAGGTACTCCGCGATCACGCCAAGCGCTGTCAGGATGACCCCGGAGAAAAATGCCACCACGACAGCGAGCGATGTCCACCCTTCGACCGGCACCTGTCCGGTGTATTTCTCGTAGATGGCGTAGATCGCAAATCCCATTGCCAGCAGAATCGAGAAGAATCCCATGATGGTGATGAGGCGCAGCGGCCGAGTGCCGGTCGTGAGCACCAGGCTCCAGAAATGCCGGACTAGCGACAGGAAGGAATAGCCCGAGGGCCGGCCCAATTCGTCCCTTAGACGCAATGGGCAGTGCCCCACACGGCCCGTGATCCAAAACAATCCGACATCCAGATAGACGCCGTTGCCGCAATAGGCCGACAACGTCCTGGCAATTTCGCCATCGATGAATCGGAAGCTGTTGAAGCGGCCGATGCTTTTATTGCCGAGAAGACGCGTGCTGATGCCCTTGGCCGTCCGGCTCATCAGGTTGCGCAACCAGCCATGCGGCGGCGGATTCGTGGGTTGCGCATAGACGAGCTGGAGCGAAGCACTGAGGGCCAGGTCCAGCATCGCGCCGATGCTTGTGGGGTCCTGCTGACCGTCTTCGTCCATGGTCACGACCCAGTCCCCCGTGGCGCTGGCCATGCCGGCCATGGTGGCGGCGTGCTGTCCATAGTTTCGGGACAGCCATACCGGCTGAACGAAAGCGTGGCTCTCGGCGAGAGCTGTCATGGTGAGGTCCGAGCGGTCCGGTCCGCAATCGTGGACCAGCACGACTTCGCTGACGACGAACGAGTTTCCGGCCGCGGTGACTTGCGGGTGTGTCAGCTTCTCGATTTCGGCCACGAGAATTGGCAGCGTTTTCTCTCCCGAATAAACCGGGATCACTATGGAAACTCGTTCTAGCCTGCTCATTTTAATCGCTTTAACAATTTAATTTGTCGTCGTTGAATAAACTCAATCTGAAATTCTTCTCGAAATCAGAAACTCATTTCTTCAAGCAAACAATGGCTAGATTTTCAACAATGGAAATAGACTCCGGATTTGGCCAAGACTTGGATTTTTCGCAATATCTTTCACCAATCAAATTTTGATCGCCGGAAGGCTTTTTGAATACATAACCAGACACTTCAACCAGCAATGGCGCTCTTGAATATCCTGGGGAAAATGCTGAAATATTCATATCCCCCTGAGTCGTATTCAACCTAGAGGGACGGCGCCAACCACCATCGCTTACAAAAATATACTCGACCTTCGAAAATTCATCTTTTTGCTCAAGGCGAGCGATTACCCGGTTCGCCTCAGCCCTATCCCATGAATTGACTCTTTGTTGATCAGCGAATATTTGATTGCTTATAAAAACAAAAGACACCAACAAAAGCATCAAAAATCCCGAAAAAATATTCCCCGGGATTTTCCCCAAAAACCCTCGTACCGCCGAATAGCCGACGAGCAACAGCAATCCAATAATCAATGCCACCTGGGGAAGCACTCGCGGCACTGGATGCCAGTCCTTGAATGGAGCGATCACCCCTACGGTCACTGGAATCAGCAAAAGCAAGCCCAATGCGATGCCAAGGAGATCAAGCAGCTTTTTTTTATCTCTTTTTTGATTCCATAAAATCCTCGCGGTCAAGACCACAGCGATAGAAATCATCGCGGCAACAAGAACCTTCAACCACCGAGGAGAGACCGGCTCATCCAACCAGTAGATCCGAAGCAGAAGATCCTTGATCTGCGCGATTCTCTCCGCAAAGAACCCGCGTTCAATGAGGTTTGCTCTTCCCGTCAACTCGATCCATCCCAAGCTCTTCGATATGCTGAGGATGACTAAGAAAATGAGCACAGAAGCAAGGCAAACAAGCGCCAACACCACTGCGCGTCGTTTGAGATCTTGTCCGTCAGCTACGTCAAGACCAATCCGACTCCAAGAAATCGTTCCAAACAGGTAGGCAAAAATAATAGCTGCGGAAAAATAGTTCAGAAAGCCTTGGTAGATGAACAACATGCCGACCGTGGCAGTCAGTGCAATCGCGATGCTCGGCCAGCTCATCGGCTTTCGCGAAATCATCTCCAACGACACGATGGAAAACGCCGCCGCCACGCAGTACCCGGGCAGCACCATGCGGAAGGTGAGGATTTCTGCCAGATATGGATGGGCCACCATGACAGCACCCACCAACGCCGCACCCCGCGCATTCGCGACGCCTACGAATCGCAAGATGGAAACGACCAGCGCGGCCTGAAGGAGCAGTGCGCAGATGCCGAGCGACACGTACAAGTCGTTGATGTTCACACCGAGGGAGTCGATGAAACTGTCAATGCCCCCAAGCAGAAACCGGCCCTGCGTCAGGAATACGTTCAGCTCGCCCTTTGTGAACCCCTGCCCGAATGCGTAGTCATCGACGGCAAAACCGCGCGCCAGAACGCCACCCTTTGCAATCAGTGCTGTACCAAATACGATCAGCAGCAGCTTGACATGGGTGCTCTCCCACCCGTCAAGTATTTTTAATTTTGTTTTTTCCATCACACATTGAAGCCGAATTGAAAAGCTTCTCGGGAAGCACGAACTAAACTGCGACGCGAAGCTTCGAATCGGGCCTCCTTGTCTGATTTTTCAGGATCTTCTTGAAAATATCACTGGGTGCCGCGATGCAACCTGCCGAGCTTGTTTGGCGAACCAAAGAAATCTGCTTCATCCGGATGGCATGCCCGGTTCCTGGGACGCATTTGTGCACGGCACCCGCAGACATCACCTTGAGATTCCAAGCCCAGTCTTCGTAGCCTATTTGCGCTGCCAAATTCGTTTCTGGATAGGGATTTTCCACAAGAAACTCCTTGCGCACGAAACAAAGCGACGTCCAATAGTTCACCAACGCAAGTGCTGCCGCATCGAAATTCTTGCTTTCGGCATCGATATGCACAAAAACATGCGGGTCGTGTCCGAAATAGACATTCACCTCGGGATGAAGCACGAGTTCACGCTCGTCTGCGCTCGCCATGGCATAGGCATCCGCAACCCAGGTAGGCCCCCAGAGATCATCGCCATCGAGAAACGCCACGTACTCGCCCTCGGCCAGCAATGCCGCCTGATTCCGAGCATGCCCAACATCCCCATGGTTCATGGGGACCACACGCACGTGGGGAAATCTTGCGACGCTGTCTCTGACGATCTCGACCGAAAGTGCGTCCGCGCGATCCATCGCGACGAGCAGTTCGGTGGTCAGGCCCCGATCCCGGGCCGTCTCGAAGCACGCCCAGACACTGTCCAATGCCGGCTTGAGCCACAGGCCTTCCTTGTGCGCATTGACGATTGCCGTGACGTGGAATTTAGACATGCTCGGCCTCGCTGGAGAACATGGATGAGAAAGGAAGCCCTGCCTTGAATGCGGACCAGGAACGCTCGACGCCCAACTTTTTCCTCATGGCTTGCAGGCGACGCTCCACCTCTTCCGGGTTGTCGAGAATTTCCTGGATGGCCGCGCAGTAAGCGCGCTCGTCGTCCAACGCATCGATCAGCCATCCGGTGTCGTTGGTCACCAGCTCGGAGACGCCTCCGACATTGCTCGCGATGATGGGGACGCCTGCGGCGGCGGCATTGATCAGGACCGTCGGCATGCCCTCGAAACGCGACGTGAAGAGGAAGGCGGCATACCGCTCCAGGGGAAGCTTGCTGAACGAGGCGAACATCCCCAGCAGACGCAGTTTGGGCTGCGTGCCTGCCAGCGCCGCCAGTTCGGCTTCGCGTTCAGGCTCACCGCCGCCGTAGACGTCCAGTGTGACCTCCGGCAGAGACCGGATGATCCGACCCAGCAACTCCGTATTCTTCTGGTGGCAGAACCGGCCCGCCCAGAAGACGGCCGGCCGTGGTTCGTCGGAGGCCGATCTCTTGGAAATCTCTCGCAGATCGTCCAATGCCGGCTGAGGAAGAAACTGGAGCTTCTGCGTCAATGCAGGTGTAAATCCATACCTCGCTACCACTTCTTCGAGAAAGACGTTGGTATCGAAATAGATCTTGTCGACGTTATGGATCGCGGCCCGGAGGTGCGTATCCGCATACCCCGCCCCGCGGCCATCTTCCGTGAAGTCGCGGCAGAACAGCGTCGTGTAGACCTTGCATATCGACTGGAAAGCCTTGCCCTTTTCAACCAGGGCGGCCCAGCACGCCGAGCTGTTTACGTTCGTGATCGACTCGGGCTGAAGCGTGAATATCAGCGCCTCGACAATGCGCTGCCTGTTCCGCGGATTGAGATCTGCGTCGTAATCGGACAAGACGAGCACCTGCGACCCCGAAGGCAGCCAGTCGAAGGCATCCACCTTGTCATGGTCAGTCAAGACGAGCAGCGTGGCAGCCACGCCGACCGCTTCCTGGGCCGCGCGCAGGATGTTGACACCGGCGAGATCCGCCCCGCCTTTGACAAGCCAGGGCATGAAAACGACGTGCCGGATTCCAGCAGGCAGGTCATGAAAAATTTCAGTCCAGGCGGCACCAAGCTCATCGGTCGGGATGCTGAAATTCGGGCGCAGTCTCAAATGCTTGCCGTGCAATGGATGGCACGATTCGATTTCGGGGTCGAGCACCATCAGGTCCGCAACGGTCCGCTTGACGACCGATGCGATCTTGGGCGGCATGCCCTTGAAGCGACCTTCCTTCATGCCGTGCTTCAGGTAGTGAAGCAGCGGGTGCACACCGTGCAAGACGACATCCGGATAGATGTCGCAATACCACTCGCAATCGAAGTTCTCGCTGGCCTTCAACCCCTCGAAACCGCCATGCCGCAGGAAATGAAGGTAAGGATCCTGATTCTTCAGATGCGGGTAGTTTTCGAGGTACCACTCGGCATCGAAGAGGTCTGTTTCATGGAGCAACTCGAGATCGCGAATCTCCTGCTCGGTCACAAGCAGAATTCCATTCTTTGAATATCGACTGAGATCAACGGATGGCGCCGAACGTCGCTTACCCGAGAGCGACGCACGCGCCGCTGGGCGGGAAATTGCAATCTTCCGCCCTTCCTCTTTGCCCCATTTGAGGTAATGCACCAAAGGATTGAGGCCCCGATATGCCACATCCTTGTTTGCCTCCAGATACCCTGCTGCATCAAACTTTTCGCTCGGTGCACGCCCTTCTTTGCCGCCGAACCGAAGGAAATGCTGGATCTCAGCGCCTTCCGGAACATCCGGATTTTTCTCTCGATACCATTTTTTATCGAACAAGTCCGACTGCCGGAGCAAGCTGGCATCGCGATACTCGTTCACAAGCTGAGCGCTGCGCTTCAGTAGCTTTTTGAAATTCATTCCGGGTTTCATGAAAATTGATGCGCTTCCTCGCGTTCACACGCTCAGGCCTCTGTCCGTCGATCGAATGCGCATGGGGCCGGAGTCATTCAGTTCACTCCATCAGAAGCAACTCACATTCACAGGCAGCGGGAATATTTCAAATGCAGCAAGAAGACAAAAAATTCTTCCTACTCGAAGACATCCGCCACTTGAAGCGATTTGCCTTCGGCATCCTTCTTGGACAACTGCGGCGCCATGCCGATGTCGGGCCATGCGATCTGCAGGCTCGCGTCGTTCCAGGCGATGCATCGCTCGTGCTCCGGCGCGTAGTAGTTGGTCGTCTTGTACAGAAAGTCCGCAGATTCCGTGAGAACGAAGAATCCGTGCGCAAAGCCCGGCGGAACCCACAGCTGCCGGTGATTGCCTTCGCTCAACTCCGCGCCCACCCAACGCCCAAAGGTGGGCGAAGAGCGCCGTATGTCGACAGCTACGTCGAACACCGCGCCTCGCACCGCACGCACCAACTTTCCTTGGGCTTGCTGGACCTGATAGTGCAAACCCCGCAGCACGCCCTTGGACGACCTTGAGTGGTTGTCTTGAACGAAGTCAACCTTCGACCCGACCGCTTCTTCGAAGGCACGCTGATTGAAGCTCTCGTAGAAAAACCCTCTGGCATCGCCGAAGACTTTCGGCTCGATGATCAAAACGTCGGGAATCTCGGTTTGGATGACATTCACGAGCGCACCTGTTCAGCCAGCAAATGGTTCAGGTACTTGCCGTAACCGTTCTTCTGCAACGGTGCGGCCAGCTTCTCAAGCTGTTCGCGATCGATGAAGCCATTGCGCCAAGCAATCTCTTCAGGGCACGCAATCTTCAGCCCCTGCCGATGCTCCAGCGTCGCAATGAACTGCCCCGCTTCGAGCAGGCTTTCATGCGTACCCGTATCCAGCCACGCATAGCCGCGCTGCATGATCTGCACATTGAGCTGGTTGAGGTCCAGATACGCCTGATTGACCGCCGTGATTTCCAACTCGCCGCGCTCGCTGGGTTTCACCGCCTTCGCGATGTCGACCACCTGGTTGTCGTAGAAGTACAGACCCGTCACGGCATAGCTGCTCTTGGGCTTGACGGGCTTCTCTTCGATGCTGCTGGCCTTGCCGCTGGCATCGAAGGCCACCACGCCGTAGCGCTCGGGGTCGTGCACGTGGTACGCGAACACGGTCGCACCGCTCTGCTTCGTATCGGCGTCCGACAGCAGATGCACCAGGTCATGCCCATAGAAGATGTTGTCCCCCAACACCAGCGCGCTCGGCGAATTGCCCACGAACTTCTCACCGATGATGAAAGCCTGCGCCAGCCCATCGGGACTCGGTTGCACCGCGTACTGCAGGTTCATGCCCCACTGGCTGCCATCACCCAGCAGCTGCTGGAAGCGCGGCGTGTCCTGCGGCGTGCTGATGATCAGGATGTCGCGCATGCCGCCGAGCATCAGGGTGCTCAGCGGGTAATAGATCATCGGCTTGTCGTACACCGGCAGGAGCTGCTTGCTCATGGCGAGCGTGGCCGGGTGCAGGCGGGTGCCGGAGCCACCGGCGAGGATGATGCCTTTGCGTTGCGTCATGGGGGTTTTCTTCTGTAGGGAGCCGGAAAAATCAGTCGGGCGTCAGAGCGTCTCGCGCAGCATGCGCGCGACGCCTTCCTGCCAGGGCGGCAGGCGCAGGCCGAAGGTGGTCTGCAGCTTGGTGGTGTCGAGCCGCGAGTTGTGCGGGCGCGCCGCGGGTGTCGGGAAGGCGCTGGTGGGCACGGCTTCCACGGCCTGCGGGCCGGCCTTGAGTTCGACGCCAGCCTGCTGGGCCATCTCGAGCACGAAGCGCGCGTAGCCATGCCAGCTGGTCTCGCCGCCTGCAATGGCGTGGTACAGCCCGGCCTTGGTCGGGTCTTGCAGCGTGGCGCGGATGGCGTGCGCCGTGATGTCGGCCAGCAACTCCGCGCCGGTCGGTGCGCCGAACTGGTCGTCAATGACCGTGAGCTTGTCGCGCTCCTTGGCCAGGCGCAGCATGGTCTTGGCGAAGTTGCCGCCGCGTGCGGCGTAGACCCAACTCGTGCGGAAGATCAGGTGCTTCGCGCAATGCTTGGCGACCAGTTGCTCGCCTTCGAGCTTGGTCTGGCCGTACACGCTGAGCGGGCCGGTCGCGTCGTCTTCCTTCCAGGGCTTGGTGCCACTGCCGTCGAAAACGTAGTCGGTGGAGTAATGCACCATCAGCGCGCCGATCTGCTGCGCGGCCTCGGCCACCACGCCGGGCGAGGTGGCGTTGAGCTTGCGCGCAAAGTCGGGCTCGCTTTCGGCCTTGTCGACGGCGGTGTGCGCGGCGGCATTGACGATGACGTCAGGACGCACGGCCCGCACCGTCTCGGCCAGCTGCTCGGGACGGCTGAAGTCGGCGTGGAAGTCGGTGCTGTCGAAATCCAGCGCGACCAGTTCGCCGAGCGGCGCGAGGCTGCGCTGCAGCTCCCAGCCGACCTGTCCGCCCTTGCCAAGCAGCAGCAGCTTCATGCGCCGGCCTTCGCCGTCGTGGCGTCGTATTGCTTTTCGACCCACTCGCGGTATGCGCCGCTTTGCACGTTGCGCACCCACTCGCCGTTCGCGAGGTACCACTCGACGGTCTTGCGAATACCGGTGTCGAAGGTCTCGGCGGGCTTCCAGCCAAGCTCGGCCTCGAGCTTGCGTGCATCGATGGCGTAGCGGCGGTCATGGCCCGGGCGGTCCGTGACGTAGGTGATCTGTTCCTTGTACGGCTTGCCGTCGGCGCGCGGGCTCAGCTCGTCGAGCAGCGCACACACGGTGTTGACGATCTCGATGTTGGGCTTCTCGTTCCAGCCGCCGACGTTGTAGGTTTCACCAAGCCGGCCGGCTTCGAGCACGCGGCGGATGGCGCTGCAGTGGTCCTTCACGTAGAGCCAGTCGCGCACCTGCATGCCGTCGCCGTACACGGGCAGGTTCTTGCCGGCCAGTGCGTTGACGATCATCAGCGGGATCAGCTTCTCGGGGAAGTGGAACGGGCCGTAGTTGTTCGAGCAGTTGGTGGTGACCACCGGCAGGCCGTAGGTGTGGTGCCAGGCGCGCACGAGGTGGTCGCTGGCGGCCTTGCTGGCCGAGTACGGGCTGTTGGGCTCGTACTTGTTCTCTTCGGTGAAGGCCGGGTCGGTCTTGGAGAGCGAGCCGTAGACCTCGTCGGTCGACACGTGCAGGAAGCGAAAGGCCGCCTTCTGGTCGGCCGGCAGCGCATTCCAGTAACCGCGCACCGATTCAAGCAGGCGGAAGGTGCCGAGCACGTTGGTCTGCACGAAGTCTTCGGGGCCGTGGATCGAGCGATCGACGTGCGATTCCGCGGCAAAGTTCACGACTGCGCGGGGTTTGTGCTCGGCCAGCAGGCGATCGAGCAGTGCGCTGTCACCGATGTCGCCTTGCACGAAGACGTGGTTCGCGTTGCCCTTGAGCGACGCGAGGGTCTCGAGGTTGCCTGCGTAGGTCAGCTTGTCGAGGTTCACGACGGGCTCGTCGCCCTGCGCGATCCAGTCGAGCACGAAATTGGCGCCAATGAAGCCTGCGCCGCCGGTAACCAGGATCATGAAGTCCCCCGCCTGTAGAAAAAAGTTTGCTTTACGCGAAATTAACAGTCAATTATCCCATCGGCGTGACGTGCCTATGTACAGGACTTGGCCCGGTCAGAGGCCCCGTCTACAATCCCCAACAATTGCAGGAGAGCGGGCCTCACGGAGGCCCTACCGAAGGCGCAAACTCCCATAAACGCTCAGGTCGGCCCGACGAAGTTCCAGGTGCAAACAAGGAACATCGGCAAGGGGTCAGTACTGCACTCATCGATACAGCCGTCTGGAGAGCCGCCACGCCATGTGGCGCACCGAAGGAGCAAACCCGCTGCGGGTGCAGCAGGGTGAATCTCTCAGGTACCGAGGACAGGGGGAGCGGCAACTTGGACAGCGGTCGTCCGGTTGCTTGCTATTCATTCAATAGCACTCCACGCCCGCCGTTCAAGCGCTGCAAACTCAAAGGTACTTGCAATGCGTGTGATCGTTCTCGGCGCCGGCCTGCTCGGCGTGACGTCGGCCTACTACCTCCAGCAACTCGGTCACGAGGTGACCGTGATCGACCGGCAGGCCACCCCGGCCGCCGAAACCAGCTTCGCCAACGGCGGCCAGATCTCGGTCAGCCATGCCGAACCGTGGGCCAATCCGAGCGCGCCGCTGAAGGTGCTGCAATGGCTCGGCAAGGAAGATGCGCCGCTGCTCTTTCGCATCCGCGCCGACATGCGCCAGTGGCTCTGGGGCCTGCAGTTTTTGCGTGAATGCACCCCCGCGCGCACCCGCCACAACATCGAACAGATCGTGCGTCTCGGTACATACAGCCGGGAAATGTTGCAGCAATTGCGTCGAGACACCGGCCTGAGCTATGACCAGCGCACGCAAGGCATCCTGCACTTTTATACGACGCAGAAAGAATTCGACGGCGCGCTCAAGCCTTCCGAGCAGATGCGCGCCCTGGGCTGCGAGCGCCTGGTGATCTCGGCCGACGAGGCCGTCAAGATCGAACCCGCCCTCGCCCACATCCGCCCGCAACTCGCCGGCGCCACGTACACCGCCGAAGACGAATCGGGCGACGCCAACCGCTTCGCGCGCGAACTCGTGAAGCTGGCCGAAGCGGCCGGCGTGAAGTTCCTCATGAGCCACACCGTGACGGCGCTGCGCGAAGCCGGCGGCAGCATCGACCACATCGAGGCCACCGACAACGAAGGCCGCTTCCAGCGCATCCGCGGCGATGCGTTCGTGCTCGCGATGGGTTCGCTGAGCCCGCTGTACGCCGCGCCGCTGGGCATCCGCCTGCCGATCTACCCGGCCAAGGGCTACTCGGTGACGCTGCCCGTGAAGGACGCATCGAAGGCGCACCAGGTCTCGCTCACCGACGACGAATACAAGCTGGTGTTCTCGCGCTACACATCCGAATCGGGCGACCGCCTGCGGATCGCCGGCACGGCCGAACTCAACGGCTACGACCGCGACCTGAACCGCGTGCGCTGCGAAGCCATCGTGCGGCGCGTCGAAGAACTCTTCCCCGGCGCCGGCGACACCGAGCGCGCGCAGTTCTGGACCGGCCTGCGCCCGGCCACGCCGAGCAACGTGCCGCTGATCGGCAAGACCAAGCTGCCGAACCTGTTCCTCAACACGGGCCACGGCACGCTCGGATGGACGCACGCCTGCGGCTCGGGCAAGTCGATCGCGCGCATCGTGAGCGGGCTCGCACCCGAGGTCGACTTCGCGTTCGCCGGCATGCCGGCCCCAACGCCACGCGCACTGCAGCCGGCCTGAACGCGACCGGCGCCGGACCTCAGTCCGGCGCAGTGAACACCGTCAGCACGCCGGTGTAGCCGTACAGGTGGTGGCGCGCGATTTCGCCGGCGGCGAAGAAGCCGACCAGCGGCACGTCGCCCAGCGCATGCCGCACGATCTGCAGCTCGGCGCCCGGTGCGCCGAAGTGCGGACCGCCGCGGCCCGAGCAGCTCACGTACACCGCGCCCGCGATGCGGCGCGCGGGATGCGGCGCGGCTTCGGCTTCGCCGGCCGCCACGGCGCGTGCGGTGGCCAGCGTCTGCTCTTCGGGCTCGAGCTCTTCGCGGATCTCGGCGCAGATGCGCATCAGGTCGGCGCGTGCCGCCTGCGCGTTGCGGCGGCAGAAACTCAGCCGCATGCCGGCTTCGGCGTTGTCGGCAATCGCGATGCCGCGGCGCGTCGGATCGAGGCCGATGATGTGGCGCACCAGCACGTCGGCACCCAGGTCGCCGGTGCGGCGCAGGCCGTCGCTGCCCGCGTCGGCCAGGCCGACCAGCGTGTTGCGCACTGCGTCGATGGCTTCCTGCGGCCGGTCGAGCGACACCTGCAGGTCGGCCAGCAGCACGTCGAGCGCCGGTTCGCCGTCGAGCGACAGCAGCAGGTTGCCGTCGGCCTCGGTGATCTCGCGCTCGCGCGCACCGCCCGTGCGCAGCGGCTGGCAGCCTTGCGTGACGCGCGACACCAGCCGCACACCCTCGCCGAACACCACGCCCGACAGGCCGCCCGAGAACACACCGCCCGCCGCGCCATGGCCGCGGATGTTGCCGTTGCCGCCGACCGCGAACTGCAGCGCGCCGCCGCGGCCGGACGAGAGCCCGCCGAACAGGTAGCCGGTGTCGGTGCGGCCCGCCATCTCGCCGATGAGCTCGCCCAGGTCGGGCGTGGCCGGGTCGGCGTGCACGAGCGCGGTGTGCGCCTCGAAGCCGCTCATTTCAGAGCTGCCCAGCGGCGCCACGCCCGAGAACACGCGGTACTGGTCGCTGGGCAGCGCGCACAGCATCAGGCTCAGGCCGGGCTCGTCGAAGTACTCGGCGTTGTTGGCCGACACGCCGATGCCGACGGTGCCCGACCAGTCGGTCACCTCGGGCAGCTCGGCACTCAGGTGATCGAGGATTTCCTGCGCCTCGCTCGCGTAGTGGTCGGTGATGTAGAGCAGCCCGAGCGTCGGGTTCGACGCGTAGTCGGGCAGCGCCATCTGCGCGCGCAACTGGGCCAGCACGAGGCCGGCGGCCATGCGCCATTGCGGGTGGGTGGCATGGCCGGTGGGAAACAGTTTCATGGTGCGTACCGACCCGTGCGTCGTCGTCTGAGGAGGTGGCTGTAAGACGTCAGCGCCGGCCGGAGGTTCGCTTGCGCGCGGCGGCGGACGTGGTTTTCTTGCGCGCGGCGGGCGCCGGCGCGGCTTTCTTGGGGGCGGCCTTTTTCGCGGCGGTCTTGGCGGCCGGCTTGCGCGCCGCCGTCACCTTGCCGATGGCCTGCTCCACGGCGTCGGCCAGCGGCTGCGCCATGGCCGGCACCTTGAGCTGCGCCGCGTCCTGCAGCGCCGTGCTCGCGATCTGCTGGAACTGCTCGGTGAGCGAGCCCCACCATTGCATCGGGTCGACGCCGGCAGCGGCAGTGGCTGGCTTGGCGCGCGACTTCTTCTTCGGCGCCGGAGTTTCTTCTTCCGCTTCGTCTTCCTCGGCCTCGTCGAACTCTTCTTCCTCTTCTTCTTCGACGGGCTCCGGTTCAGGCCGGGGTGCGGGGGCCGGCGCGGCAGGAGCCGGCGCAGGCGCCATGGCCGCGGCCTGCTGGGTGAACGCGCTGGCGATGTCTTCCATCCGCACGTTCATGCCGCGCAGGGTCGACAGCGTCATCTTCTGCACCTCGAGCGCCTGGATGGTCGCCTTGAGCGCGTGGCCGTTCTGCTCGAGCCAGTACTGGACCGTCTTCAATTCCTGGATGCGCTTGTCGACCTCTTCGACGCTCATGGTGGGCGCAACCCAGCTGGCGAGACTCGGGATGCCGGGCACCGCCCCGGCGCCCGCTGCGGCACCGCCGGCGAGGTTCTTCAGGAAGTCGAATCCGGGGACGAACTGGCTGAAGTCGAAGGGTTTGCTGGCGTTGCTCATGCGGGAGGTCTCCTGGCGGGGTTTTCTTGTGTTGGCAGCTTACTCCAAGCCCTTCGCGAGCGAATCAGAGCTCGTCCCTGACGCGGCTGAAAACCTTCCAGAACGCCGCGTCCTGCGAGGTCGCGAAGTTGATCCGCATCATCGTGCTCGGCGGGCGCCGCGCATGGAACAGCGAGCCCGGCGCGAGCAGGTAGCCCTGGTCGAGCATGCGTTGCGTGAGCGCGTCGGTGTCGACGCCGGTGTCGACCCAGCCGAACAGCCCGGCCGGCTCCGAGGCGAAGGTGCAGCCGTGCGACATGGCGAGCTTCACTGCGCGGCCGCGCGCACCGTCGAGCCGGATGCGCACGCGCTCCGAATGGCGGCGCAGCTGGCCCTGGTCGATGCACCACGACAGCGCCCGCTCGAACAGCGTGGGCGAGGTCAGCGTGGCCAGCAGCTTGGTCTCGAGCAGCCGCTCTTTCAGCGCAGGCGAAGCGGCCAGGAAGCCGATGCGCCAGTTGGGCGCCAGGATCTTCGCGAACCCGCTGACGTAGATGGTGCGCTGCAGCCCGTCGAGCGCGCTGAGCCGCGTGGCGTGCTCGGGCGCGAGGTGGCTGTAGGTGTCGTCCTCGACGATGTGGAAGTCGTGTTCGTTGGCCAGCTTGAGCACGCGGTGCGCGCTGCCCGGCGTGAGGCTGTAGCCGGTCGGGTTGTGCAGCACGCTCACGCTGACGAAGAGCTTGGGGCTGTGCAGCTTGCAGTACTGCGCCATCACGTCGAGGTCGGGCCCGTCGGCGCGGCGCGGCACCGGCAGGATGCGCATGCCCAGCGCCTCGAGCCGCGCGAATTCCAGCGCCCAGCCGGGCTCCTCGACCATCACCGGATCGCCCGCGCGCAACAGCGTGCGGCTCACGACGTCGAGTGCGTGCGTGGCGCCGATGGTGGTCACGATCTGGTCCGGCCCGGCCGGCACGTTGATGCGCACCAGCTTCTGCGACAGGCTGCGGCGCAGCGCGAGGTCGCCCGAAGGCTCGCCGTATTGCAGCGAGAGTTCCTGCAACGCCGACGTGGTCGTCACGCGGCGCACTGCGGTCGCCAGGAAAGTCGAGGCCATCCAGTCGGGCGGGAACACGCCCATGCCCGGCTGCGGCTTGTCGCTCGGGCGGTGGAACATGCTGCGGATCAGCGAGCTGGCGTCGGCCGGCACGCGCGAGGCCATCATCGGCGGGACCACGGGCGCGGCATGCGCCGGGTTGCGCGAGCTCTCGGGCACGGGCGCCGCGTCGCGCACATAGAAGCCGCGCTGGCGGCGCGCTTCGACGAGGCCTTGTGCAAGCAGCTGGTCGTACGCGGCGACCACGGTGTACGGGCTCACGCCCTGCTGGCGCGCGCATTCGCGCACCGAGGGCAGGCGCGCGCCGGGCGCCAGCAGCCGGTTGCGGATGCGCTCGGCGAGGCGATCGGCCAGCTGCCCGGTCAGGGACTGGGTGGAGGTTCGGGTCAGCATCGGATCGGTCTGCATCGCACGAAGACTGCGGCGTGTGTCGAAGGAATGACCAATACAGATTTCAGATTTGTTCGATCATCTGTACTGGAACTGTAATGGTCCAAAGTTTAGAGTCTGTGACATGAACTGGCAAGAATTCACCGCGCTGCTGGTGCTGGCCACGGCGATGAGCTTCTCGCCCGGTCCCAACACCACGCTCTCCACCGCCCTCGCGGCCAACGGCGGCCTGCCGCGCGCCATGCGCTTCGTGGTCGCGGTGCCGGTCGGCTGGACCTTGCTGCTCGCGATCTGCGCGGCCGGCCTCGGCGCACTGGTGGTGGCGATGCCGCCGCTGCGCCTGGCGATCAAAGGGCTGGGCATCGCCTACCTGCTGTGGCTGGCCTACAAGCTCAGCGGCAGCGCCAAACTCGGCAAGGCCGACAACGCCAGCCTCTCGGTCGGGTTCACGCAGGGCGTGATGCTGCAGTTCGTGAACATCAAGGCCTGGCTGCTGGCGCTCACGCTGGTGGCCGGCTGGATCGCCGGCCAGCCCGACGCGCTCGCGCGCTTCGCCATCGTCGCGCCCGTGATGCTGACCTATGCCTTCGCGAGCAACTTCGCCTATGCGCTGGTCGGCGCACTGCTGCGCGAGTGGCTGGCCAAGGGCACGCGCCTGCTGTGGTTCAACCGCGCGATGGGCCTCGTCCTCGTGCTCACAGCCTGGTGGATGGTGAGCGTATGAAGCTCGCCATAAAAGACGAAACGCTGGGCATGTGGCTCGGCGTGGTGGGCGTCGCGCTGTTCGCCGTCACGCTGCCGATGACGCGGCTGGCCACGGGCACGCAGGACGCCCCGCAGCTGTCGCCGTGGTTCGTCACGCTCGGGCGCGCGGCGCTGGCGGGCGTGTTGTCGGCCATCTTCCTGCTGGTGACGCGTTCGCCGCGCCCGGCGGCGCACCAGTGGAAGCCGCTGGGCATGGCGGTGCTGGGCAACGCCATCGGCTATCCGCTGCTGCTGGGCTACGCGCTGCGCGTGGTCACGGCCAGCCACGCGGCGGTGGTGACGGCGCTGCTGCCGCTGGTCACGGCCGCGGTCGCGGCCTGGGTGCTGCACCAGCGCGCGCGGCTGGGCTTCTGGCTCTGCGCCGTCGCGGGCAGCCTGCTGGTGGTGGTGTTCTCGGTGCTGCGCGCGCAGCAAAGCGGACACGGCTTCGGTTTCGAATGGGCCGACCTGCTGCTGGTCGGCGCGGTCATCGCGGCCTCGGTCGGCTACATCTACGGCGCGCAGGTCACGCCGTCGCTCGGCGCCGAGCGCGTGATCTGCTGGGTCTGCGTGATGGCGCTGCCCGTGACCTTGCCCGCCACGGTCGTGCTGTGGCCGCAGCAGCCCGTGGCCACCTCGGCCTGGGTCGGCTTCACCTACGTCGGCATGTTCTCGATGTGGATCGGCTTCTTCGCGTGGTACCGCGGCCTGGCCCTGGGCGGCGCGCTGCGCGTGAGCCAGACGCAGCTGCTGCAGCCCTTCCTGTCGATCCTCGCGTCGATCCCGTTGCTGGGCGAACCGCTCGACGTGGTGACGCTGGGCTTCGCCGCCGCCGTGGTCGCCACGGTGGTCGTGGGCAAGCGGCTGTCGCAACCGCAGGCCGCGCCCGCTGTGCCGCGCGGCGCCGAGCCGCAGGCCAGGAGCTGACGACGATGACGCTGTTCAGCCATGTCACCGTCGGCTGCACCGACCTGTCACGCGCCGCCGCCTTCTACGACGCGGTGCTCGCGCCGCTTGGCCTCATCCGTCGCCCCGTGACGCCCGACGGCGGCCCCGACGCCGCCTGCTGGATCGTGCCGGGCCAGACGCTGCCGCGCTTCTACGTGTACATCCCGCTGGACGGCGAACCCGCCAGCGCCGGCAACGGCAGCATGGTCGCGTTCTGCGCGCCCTCGCCGCAGGCCGTTCACGCCGCTCACGAGGCGGCCCTGCGCCACGGTGGCCGCGACGACGGCGCGCCCGGGCCCCGCCCCCGCTACGGGCAGGGCTATTACGGCGCGTACCTGCGCGACCCGGACGGCAACAAAATCCATGTCGTGCACCGCGGCGACATTCCGCCGCCCTGACCCCACACTCAGACTCACCTCACCTCTCATCCGCCAGAAAGAAGAAAGCCTCCCATGAACTGGAAACTCGCCGCCCGCGCCGCCAAGATGAATCCTTCGGTGCTGCGTGAAATCCTCAAGGTCACCGAGCGCCCCGGCATCATCAGCCTGGCCGGCGGCCTGCCCTCGCCCAAGACCTTCCCCATTCAGGAATTCGCCGACGCCTGCGCCGAAGTGCTGCACAACGACGGCGCCGCCGCGCTGCAGTACGCCGCCAGCGAAGGCTATGCGCCGCTGCGCCAGGCCGTGGCCGACATGCTGCCCTGGGACGTCGACGCTTCGCAGGTGCTCATCACCACCGGCTCGCAGCAGGGCCTCGACCTCGTGGCCAAGGTGCTGATCGATCCGGGCAGCAAGGTGCTGGTCGAAACGCCCACCTACCTCGGCGCGCTGCAGGCCTTCGGCCCGATGGAGCCGCACCCCGTGGGCGTGGCCAGCGACGACGACGGCGTGGTGGTCGACGACCTCGTGGCCAAGGCCGCCGACGCGCGCTTCGTCTACCTGCTGCCCAACTTCCAGAACCCCACCGGCCGCACCATGACCGAGGCGCGCCGCGCCGCCGTGTCGGCTGCCGCCGCTGCGGCCAATCTGCCGATCGTCGAAGACAACCCCTACGGCGAACTCTGGTTCGACGAAGCCCCACCGCTGCCGCTGGCCGCACGCAACCCCGAAGGCGTGATCTACCTGGGCTCGTTCTCGAAGGTGCTGGCACCGGGCCTGCGCCTGGGCTTCCTGGTGGCGCCGAAGGCCATCTTCCCCAAGCTGCTGCAGGCCAAGCAGGCGGTCGACCTGCACACGCCGATCTTCACGCAGCGCATGGTCTCGGCAGTGATGCGCGACGGTTTCCTCGACCGCCACGTGCCCACCATCCGCGCGCTGTACAAGCGCCAGCGCGACGCGATGATCGCCGCGCTCACGCGCGAAATGGCCGGTCTCGATGTGAAGTTCAACGCGCCCAAGGGCGGCATGTTCCTGTGGGCGCGCCTGCCCGAGGGCATCGACACCGTGACCCTGCTGCCCAAGGCCGTCGAACGCAACGTGGCCTTCGTGCCCGGCGCGCCGTTCTACGCGGGCGAAGGCGATCCGCGCACGCTGCGCCTGTCGTTCGTGACGGCCAGCGTCGAAGAGATCGACACCGCCATCGCCGCGCTCGCGCTCACGCTGCGCGAAGAACTGGCGCTGCTCGCCCCCGCTCCCGCCCTCGCCTGAACCGGTCCACGACCATGCACATCGCCATCCTCACCTTCGACGGTTTCAACGAGCTCGACTCGCTGGTCGCGCTCGGTGTGCTCAACCGCGTGAAGAAGCCGGGCTGGCGTGTGACGCTGGCCTCGCCCAGCGCCACCGTGACCTCGATGAACGGCGTCACGGTGCATGCCACCGCGACGCTCGAATCGGCTTGCGAGGCGGGCGCGGTGATCGTCGGCAGCGGCATCCGCACGCGCGAGATCGCCGCCGATGCGGGCCTGATGGGCGTGCTGCGCGGGCTCGACCCGTCGCGCCAGCTCATCGGCGCGCAATGCTCGGGCACGCTGCTGCTCGCCAAGCTCGGCCTGCTGGGCACCGTGCCGGCCTGCACCGACCTCACGACCAAGCCGTGGGTGCAGGAGGCCGGCATCGAGGTGCTCAACCAGCCCTTCTTCGCGCAAGGCAACGTGGCCACCGCGGGCGGCTGCTTCTCGGCGCCCTACCTCGCGGCGTGGCTCATCGCGCGCACCGAAGGCCTCGAGGCCGCGAAGAGCGCGCTGCATTACGTCGCGCCGGTCGGCGAGAAAGACGACTACGTGGCGCGCGCGATGCGCAACATCGAGCCGTACCTGCAGACGCAGCAACGGGCCACGGCCTGAATCCACTGATCCACGGAACACGGACATGATCGGACTCGCAACCCTCTCGCTCTTCCTGCTCGCGGTGCTGGCGCTGTTTCTGTCGCCCGGCCCGAACATGGCCTTCGTGATGTCGCACGGCGTGGCGCATGGCCCGCGCGGCGGCTTCGCGGCAGCGGTCGGCATCTCGGCGGCCGACCTGGTCCACACGCTGTTCGCGGCCACCGGCGTCACCGCATTGGTCGCGGCGTGGCCGCCCGCCTTCGACGTGCTGCGCTACGCGGGTGCGCTGTACCTGGTCTGGCTCGCGGTGCAGGCACTGCGCAGCGGCGGCGGCTTTCGACCCGGCGCGCAGGCGCAGCCGGCCGGCTTCGGCCGCATCGTGCGCATGGCGCTGCTGAACAACCTCGTGAATCCGAAGGCGCTGCTGTTCTTCATGGTCTTTTTGCCGCAGTTCGTCGATCCGTCGCACGGCAGCGTGCCGCTGCAACTGGTGCAGCTCGGCGTGGTGCTGTCGCTCGCCGCGCTCGCGTTCAACACGCTGCTGGGCGCCTGCAGCGGACAGGTCGGCCGCTGGCTGCAGCAACGCCCGGGCGCCGAAAAATTCCAGCGCAGCCTGCTCGCCGCCGTGATGCTGGGGCTGGCCGTGCGCCTGCTGTTCCTCGACCGGCCGGCACCGCGCTGAAAGCGAGTCTCCTCATGAACGTCTTGAAGATCGCAGCCTTCTCGGAGGGACAGACTGGCGGCAACCCCGCCGGTGTCGTCATCGGCGATGCGCTGCCGTCCGCCGCGCAAATGCAGGCGGTGGCCGCGGACGTCGGTTTCTCCGAGACCGCCTTCGCGGCGCCCATCGACGGCGGCTGGCGCGTGCGCTACTTCTCGCCGCAGTCCGAAGTGCCGTTCTGCGGCCACGCGACCATCGCGCTCGGTGCCGCGCTCGCACTGCGCCACGGCGACGGCGTGTTCGCGCTCACGCTCAACCAAGCTGAGATCACGGTCGAGGGCCGACGCGAAGGCAATGTGATTGCCGCCGCCTTGCAATCGCCGCCCACGCGCAGCGCGCCTGCAGCGCCCGAGCTGGTCGCCGAGGCATTGGCCCTCTTCGGCTACGCGCCCAGCGACCTCGACGCACGCATTCCGCCCGCCGTGGCCCACGCGGGCGCGAACCATCTGGTGCTGGCACTCCACAGCCGCCAGGCCCTGTCTGCGATGCGCTACGCGCTGGAAGCCGGCCGCGCGCTCATGCAGCGCGCCGAGCTGACGACCATCGTGCTGGTCCACGCAGAAAGCGCTCAACGCTTTCACACACGCAATCCGTTTGCCTCGGGCGGCGTCTACGAAGACCCAGCCACCGGCGCCGCGACGGCCGCGCTCGCAGGCTACCTGCGCGACCTCGGGTGGCCCCACGGGGGCGCCATCGACGTGGTGCAGGGCGAAGACATGGGCATGCTGTCGCGCCTGCATGCCGACATCTCGCCGGTGGCGGGCAGCTCGGTCCGCGTGTCGGGCACGGCACGCGTCATGGCCGCCTGAGCCCCCCTCAGCCAACACACAGACAAGGAACCTCACCCATGCTCAACATCTGGGGCCGCATCAGCTCGATCAACGTGCGCAAGGTCGTGTGGTGCACGCAGGAACTCGGGCTCGACTTCCAGCGCACCGAGGCCGGCGGCAAGTTCGGCGTGGTGCAGACGCCCGAATACCGCGCGCTCAACCCGAACGCCATGGTGCCCACCATCGACGACGGCGAAGGCGCCGAACGCGTCACGCTGTGGGAGTCGAACGTCATCGTGCGCTACCTCTGCGCCCGGTACGCGCACGGCACGCTCTACCCGAGCGAGCTGCCCGCGCGCTTCGACGCCGAGCGCTGGATGGACTGGCAGCAGACCACGCTCAACCGCGCCAGCCGCGACGCCTTCGTGCAATGGGTGCGCACGGCGCCTTCGGAACGCCAGCCCGCGCTGATCGCCGCGTCGGTGCGCGAGAGCGAGGCACTGTTCGCCATGCTCGACGCGCACCTCGCGCAGCGCCCCTACATGGCGGGCGATCGCTTCACCATGGCCGACATTCCGATCGGCTGCGAGGCGCACCGCTGGTTCGGCCTGCCCGGCGCCGAGTACCGCCGGCCCGTCTGGCCGAACGTCGAGCGCTGGTATTCGGAACTGCTTTCCCGACCGGGCACGCGCGGCGTGCTCGATTTATCCCTCGAATGACCCTGATGAAATCCCGCCCCTTCAAGCAAGTCGACGTCTTCACCGCCACCGCCTACTTCGGCAACCCGCTCGCGGTGGTGCTCGACGGCCAGGACCTCGACGACGCCGCCATGCAGCGCTTCGCGCAGTGGACCAACCTGTCCGAGACCACCTTCCTGCTGCCGCCGACCGATGCGACTGCCGACTACCGCGTGCGCATCTTCACGCCCGGCGGCGAGCTGCCCTTTGCGGGCCATCCGACCATCGGCAGTTGCCATGCGTGGCTGCAGGCCGGCGGCAAGCCCAAGGCGGCGGGCCGCGTGGTGCAGCAGTGCGGCGCCGGCCTCGTGCCGCTGCGGCACGACGGCGGGCGCTTGGCCTTTGCAGCGCCGCCGCTCAAGCGCAGCGCCCCGAGCCCTGCGCTGCTGGCCAAGGTGGCCGGCGCGCTGGGGTTGAAGGCGCAGCAGATCGTCGCGGCGCAGATGCTCGTCAACGGCCCGGCCTGGCTCGGCCTGCTGCTGGACGATGCCGACGCTGTGCTGCGGCTCACGCCCGATCACCGCCTGCTCAAGGAACTCGGCGTCGAAGCCGGCGTGGCAGGCGTGCCTGCTGCGCGCGACGACTCGCTGCTCATCGGCCGCTCGAACCGCGAAGCGCGCGCCTTCGGCCATCGCCCGGCCGCCGCGCCCGACGACGGCGAGAAGATCGATCTCGAAGTGCGTGCCTTTGCGGCAGCCGTCGGCGTGGAAGAAGACCCCGTCACCGGCAGCCTCAATGCAGGCCTTGCCGAATGGCTCATCGCCGACGGCCACATGCCCGAGCGCTACGTGGCCGCACAAGGCCAGTGCCTGGGCCGCGCGGGCCGCGTGTACATCGAGCGCGACAGCGACGGCACGGTCTGGGTCGGCGGCGACGCCGTGACCTGCGTCGACGGCCACGTCACGCTCTGAACGAAAGCACACCATGGCCCCCGCCGAAGTCGACCACCTCGTGATCGCCGCCGCCTCGCTGGCCGAGGGCGTGGCGTGGTGCGAGGCCACGCTCGGCGTGACGCCTGCGCCGGGCGGCGCGCATCCGCTGATGGGCACGCACAACCGGCTGCTGAACATCGCGAGCGACGCGTTCCCGCGCGCCTATGCCGAGATCATCGCGATCGAGCCCGGCAAGGTGCCGTCGCGGCCGAAGACGCGTCGCTGGTTCGACCTGGACGACGCCGCATTGCAGGCCGCGCTCGTGCGGCGCGGCCCGCGGCTGATCCACTTCGTGGCGCGCGTGCCCGATGCGCACGCCGCCATGCAGGCGCTCGCGCGCGAGGAGCATGCGCACATCGACCGCGGCCAGCTGCTCGAAGCCGCGCGCGACACGCCGGCCGGTCGGCTCGAGTGGCAGATCACGGTGCGCGACGACGGCCAGCGCCTGTTCTACGGCGCACTGCCCACGCTGATCCAGTGGGGAGCCGTGCATCCGACCGACGCCATGCCCGCCTCGGGCCTCACGCTGCGTTCGCTGCGCGTGGCGCATCCGCGTGCGCCGGCGCTGTCGGCCGCGCTCTCGGCCATCGGCATGGGCCGCCTGCCGGTCGATGCCGGACCGCCCAACCTCGTCGCGGTGTTCGACACGCCGCGTGGCCCCGTCACGCTTGAATCGAAGGGACTCTGACATGCTGACCCTCACCGAAATCGCCTGGTTCGCCCTCGCCTCTTTGCTGCTGGCGCTCACGCCGGGGCCGAACATGATCTATTGCGTGTCGCGCACGCTGATCCAGGGCCGCCGCGCGGGAATGATCTCGCTGGGCGGCGTGCTGATGGCCTTCCTGGTGCACCTGTTCGCCGCGGCGCTGGGCCTCACGGCGCTGCTGCTGGCGGTGCCGGTCGCGTTCGACGCGATCCGTCTGGCCGGCGCGGCCTACCTGCTGTGGCTCGCGTGGCAGGCGGTCAAGCCCGGCGGCAACGCGCCCTTCGAAGCCCGCGCGCTGCCGGCCGATCCGCCGGCCAAGCTGTTTCGCATGGGCTTTCTCACGAACCTGCTGAACCCGAAGGTGGCGATGTTCTACCTGTCGTTCTTTCCGCAGTTCATCCACCCCGAGCGCGGCTCGGTGCTGCTGCAGAGCCTGCAACTGGGCCTCGCGCAGATGGCGAGCAGCGCACTGGTCAACGCCGTGATGATCGCCGGCGCCGCGAGCATCACGGCCGTGCTGTCGCAAAGCGCCGGCTGGCTGCGTGCGCAGCGCTACATCATGGGCAGCGTGCTGGCAGCGCTGGCCGTGCGCGTGGCGCTCACCGAACGCAAGTAAGCAAGAACGAAAGACGCCTGATGCGATTCACCCGCGAAGAGATCGAAGCCGCGCTGCGCACCGTGCATGCAGCCATGCCGCCCACGCCGCAGTACACGTGGCCGCTGCTGTCGCAGCGCCTGGGCGCCACGGTCTGGGCCAAGCACGAGAACCACACGCCCGTCGGCGCCTTCAAGATCCGCGGCGGCCTGACCTACTTCGAAACCCTCGCGCGCGAACAGCCCGCGGTGCGCCACGTGATCAGCGCCACGCGCGGCAACCATGGCCAGTCGGTCGGCTTCGCGGCGCAGCGCCACGGGCTGGCCGCGACCATCGTGGTGCCGCACGGCAATTCGCGCGAGAAGAACGCGGCGATGCGCGCGCTCGGCGTGACGCTGGTCGAGCATGGCGACGACTTTCAGGCGGCCTCCGAACATGCGGCGGTGCTGGCCGAGCGCGACGCGCTGCATCGCGTGCCCTCGTTCCATCGCGAGTTGGTGCGGGGTGTGTCGACCGCGTATGTGGAGTTCTTCAGCGCTTTGAGAGATTCACCGCCCGACGTGCTGTTCGTGCCCATCGGCCTGGGCTCCGGCTTTGCCGGCGCGGCGGCGGCGCGCGCGCATTGCGGCGTGTCGACGAAGCTCATCGGCGTGGTGTCGGCGCATGCCACGGCCTACCGCGATTCCTTCCGCGCGCGCCGTGCGATCGAATCGCCCGCGACCACTTTGCTGGCCGATGGCATGGCCTGCCGCACGCCGGTGCCTGCCTCGCTGGACGTGATCCTGCAGGAAGCCGATGACGTGATCACCGTGACTGACGACGAGGTGGCGGAAGCGATGCGCGTTCTGTTCACCGACACGCACAACGTGGCGGAAGGGGCGGGTGCGGCTGCGTTGGCGGGGGCGCTTCAGCAGCAGGAGCGCTGGCGCGGCAAGACAGTGGGCATCGCACTGAGCGGTGGCAATGTCGATGCGGACATGTTCGCCGGGGTGTTGGCGCGCAGCGCTTCCTGAGCGGGTTGCTGCTGTTCAGGGCGCGTGCACAGGCCACCGGGCACTTCCCTCCGCGAATGTCCCCCGGGCTTCGCCCTCCTCCTTGATTTCGCTGCGGGAAGCACCCGGTGTCCTGCGCACGGGACACGCTGCTGGTGCTCGCCGAGCAACGACTGCACTGTCCCACGCTCACGTCGATGCGGTGCCTTGCGCAGCGAAATGAATGCGAAGGGACTTCTCGCTTTCTGGTCACGGCATCGAGTGCCAAGATTGATTTGCGAAGTCAATCTGAAACCTTTGAAAGGAGAAGCCCCATGAACGAGATTACCCGAGTCGGCGTGGATTTGGCAAAGCGCGTGATCCAGGTCTTTGCGGTCGATGCCGCGGGCTTGCGCGTCACCGGGCGCGCCTTGGCACGCGATAAATTCCTGGCTTGGTGCGCGCAACTGCCCGCGGGCTGCCTGGTTGCCATGGAGGCCAGCTCCAGCGCCCATTACTGGGCGCGCAAGCTGCAGGCCTTGGGGCTGGATGCTCGCATCATCGCAGCCCCGCACGTCGTGCCCTATCGCCTGCAAGGCAAGAGCGGCAAGAACGACGCCAACGATGCCGCTGCCATCTGCGAGGCCGCCTCGCGCCCGCACATGCACTTCGTGCCGATCAAGAGCGTGGAGCAGCAAAGCATGCTGTGCATCCACCGCCTGCGAGAGGGCGTCAAGGCGGACCGTACCGCCTGCATCAACCGCATCCGGGGCCTGTTGGCGGAGTTCGGATTGGTGTTCGCCCAAAGCCCTGAGGCGTTGCGCCAGGCGCTTCCCGACGCGATGGAAGATGCCAGCAATGAACTGGGCGCTCTGGCCCGGTTGACGCTGCAGCGGGCCTATGCGCAATGGCAAGAACTCGATGCACACCTGCGATGGTGCGACGAGCGCATCGCCGCACACGGCAAGGCCAGCGATCAGGTGCGCCAGGCCGAGCAGTTGTTGGGCGTGGGGCCGGTCACGGCATCCGCGGTGGTGGCTACCGTGGGCGACTTCAAGCAATTCAAGAACGGTGCGCAGTTCGGCGCCTGGCTGGGTCTGACGCCCCGACAGAATTCCAGCGGTGGCAAGAACAACCTGGGGCGCATTACCAAGCGAGGCGACGCGTACCTGCGCACGCTGCTGATCCAGGGGGCCAAGTCGATCGTGTTGACGGCGCACAGACGCGACGATCCGATCTCGCGCTGGGTGCAGGCCTTGCGCGAGCGCTCTGGCTGGCAGAAGGCCGTGGTGGCGTTGGCCAACAAGAATGCGCGCATCCTGTGGGCGGTATTCGCACGCGGGCGGGCCTTCGATGCGCACCACGTCAGTACCAAACCACCAGGCGCTGTCGCTGCGGTCATCGCGGTGTAGCGCGATCCGTTTGAAAAGCCTTTGTTGTCTATTTGTTTGCCAGACGTGAGTTCCAAGATGCAATGAACAGGTCAGACCGGCAGCGGGCAAGCTCGACTCCCCCTTGGTGATGCCGATCGAAATGGGCATCACGAGAAATGAATGGAGCCCCGCTGAGCGGTTCGTATCTGGGTCCGCACGGCCAAGTGCCAGTGCAACAAGACCGTCGGTAGATGTGCAGTCTGTTCCTCGTTTCGTTGCGCCTGGTTCCTCACCGCCTTGCAGGCAATACAGCATGGCAAGAAAACAACCCTGAACCCGTGCTTGACCGCGCGAGAAGTCCCGGTATAAGGGGGAGCCCGAAGGGCGGAGGACATTCGCGGAGCAAGGTACCGCGTCGGCGGGAGTGCCGCCCTGAACCACAGCCTTACGGCAGCGGCCCCGTATTCGCCGTGCTCAACGGCAGCCGCGACACCTCGGCCAACAGCAACGCCAACTGCTGCGCAGCCGCATCGATCACCGCCTGGCCTTTCGCGGCCGTGGCCGCCGCGGCATTGCCCGCCGCACCCTGCGCGTTGTAGTCCTCCATGGCCCAGCCGAGCTTGGCGCTCTTGCCGTTGCCGAGGATCGCGTAGTCGGCTGCGCGCTGCTCTGAGGTGGAACTGAAATCCTTCGCCTCGCCCATGCGCACGAACTCGGGCGTCAGCGCCAACATCATCGAGGTCTCGACGTCGCCGGCGTGCACGCCGAAGCGGTGCTCTTGCGCGCTGAACTGCGCATTGGCATCGCCCAGCGGCAGGTTGAACCAGTTCACGCTGTAGACGATGAGGCCGTGCGCGGCACGCAGCTCGCGCGCCACGATGTCCATCGCGCCCACATGGCCGCCGTGGGCGTTGAACAGCACCAGTTTCTTCACGCCGGCGCGCGCCACGCCCGCGCCGATGTCCTTCCACATCCGGATCAGCGTCTCGGCCGACAGCGAGAGCGTGCCCGCGAAACGCGCGTGCTCGGGGCTCAGGCCGATCTGCTGGGTGGGCAGGAACAGCGCCGGCAGTTCCGGCGGCAGCAGCGGCAGCGCGGCCGCCACGATGCCGTCGGCCAGCACGGTGTCCACGCCCAGCGGCAGGTGCGGGCCATGCTGTTCGGTCGCGCCCAGCGGCAGCACCGCCACCGTGGTCGCCGCGTCGAGCGCGGCGAAGTCGCGCGTCGTCAATTGAGACCAGAAACGGGGCAAGGGGACCGGAAGTGCGTTCATGCGGCGATCTTAGGGCGGGGCCATGGGCGGCGCGCGGGGCAACACTTTGCGCACAACCGCACACAACCTCCTGACATCAGACGAATCGATCGCGAATCTGTTCACGATTAGTTCTCATCTTTGGTCATTTTCAATCCAATTGTTAACAAAATGACCTAGAGTCCTTTTTCACGAACTTTCCGCCACGGCTTGTCACGGCCCAGGAAAGTTCAAGCAAAAAAGGGAGTTGCGTGTCCATCCATACACAAAGAAATGGAGGCACCGTCGTTGCCGGGCGCAAGGTCGCGCCCTTCAAGGCATTGCCTCATCGCCTCGCACGCGCCGTGCGGGGTTTGCCGCCGATCGTGTGCGTGCTGGTCTTCGGAAGCAGCACCGCCTTCGCGGATTCCACTGTCGCGCCCTCGCCTGTCGCCCCCCATGGCGGCGCGGTGGCGTATGACGCCTCGCAGCACGACGCACTGATCGTCGCGCGCCGCGCCGGTCGCATCGCGCCGGCCCCAGCCCTGCAGCAGCTGCGCCAATGGCTGGCTGCCCCGCTGGCCGACGATCAGCGCCGCCGCGTGGCGTCCGACGCCATCGCGATCGCGGTGGCCGACGGCCAGTTCGCCGACGCGGTGGCCGTGGG
Source organism: Variovorax sp. EBFNA2 (assembly GCF_033802765.1). Lineage (NCBI taxonomy): Bacteria > Pseudomonadati > Pseudomonadota > Betaproteobacteria > Burkholderiales > Comamonadaceae > Variovorax > Variovorax sp. EBFNA2. The sequence continues at coordinate 757,710 of NZ_CP138496.1, read as the reverse complement.
CCGCCAGGTGCCGCCCACCGGCCTGAGCGACTACGCGCTCGGCCCCCTGGCCGGCGCCGCGCGGCGCACGGGCGACATCGCCTTGCAGGGCGACACGGTCAAGGTCTGGCGCGCGCGCCAGCCGGCCGCCCGCGAGCCGCGCCTCCACGAAGCCTTCTGGCGACTGGCCAACGGCGACACGGCAGGCGCACAAGCCATCTACCGTGCGCTAGCCCAGCCCGCGCCCACCGAGGTCGCCGACCGCGTCGCGCTGCTCGACCTGCGCGCCGCACTGGCGCGTGCGCAGGGCCAGCCCTTCCAGGCGCTGTCGGCCTACGGCGAGATCACCGCGCTGCAGCCCGAGCGCCGCGATGCACAACGCGACGCCGACTTCCTGCTGGCCGAGTACGGCGGCGCCACGGCCGCCTTCGAAGACGCGCAAGCCGCCGAGCGCAAGCAGCCCGGCAGCATCGCCCCGCTCACGCTTGCGATGCTCGAACAACAGGCGCTGGCGCAGCAACTGCGCTGGGCCGTGAAGGCGCGCGACCAGCGTCTGGGCGCGGCCCGCGTCACCGACCTCGACAAGGTGCTGGCCGCCCAGAGCGCCGCGCTGGCCCGGGTCGATGCCGCGCTCGCGCAGCCCGCCACGCCGGACGCCGACACCTGGCGCACGCTGCGCACGCGGCTGCAGTCCGACCGCATGCTGGCGCTGCTGGAGCGTGGCCGCCCGGTCGACACGATCGCGCTGTACGACAGCCTGCGTGCCGACGGCACCGTGCTGCCGCCCTACGCACTCGGCACCGCCGCCCGTGCGCTGGCGCAGGAGCGGCGCTCGGTCGATGCCGTGCCGCTGTTCGAACAAGCGGTCGTCGATCTGCCGATGCCCGACCCCCTGCATTTCGGCCTGGTCTACGCCTACCTCGATACGGGCCGCTTCGACGACGCCGAAGCCCTGCTCCAGCGCATCGAAGGCGCCACGCCCGTGCTGATGCGTCTGGCCCCGGAAGCCGGCCGCCCCAACGACCAGTTCTCGGAAGTGAGCGGCCTGAGCGCGCTGCTGCAGCTCTATGGCGATCGCCCGAAGATCGCGCAGCCGCGCTTCGACACGCTCACCTACGAAGCCCCGCTCAACGCAAGCTACGCCTACGGCGCCGCGCTCACCGAGCGGTTGCGCGAGCACCCCGAGGCGGCCGTGGCGCGCTTCGAGGCGCTGAGCGCCGACCACCCCGACGACCTGAGCGTGCGCACCGGTCATGTCGAAGCGCTGCTCGACGCCGACGAATTCCGCGCGGCCCGGCTGCGCGCCGAGTCGCTTGAGGCCGATGCACCCGATGCCGCCGAAGTGCGCGAGATGGCGCGCAAGCGGCGCTCGCTCGTCGGCCCGCAGCTCGAGATCGACGCCGAAGGTTCGCGCGGCGGCGGCACGCTGGCCAGCCGCGAATGGCGCGTCGACAGCCGGCTCAGCTCCGGCCTCATCGGCGACGCGTGGCGCGTGTTTTATGCGCAGACGCTGGGCCGCGGCTACACCTCCGAAGGCACCGCCAAGTGGGCCCGCAGCGGCCTCGGCGCGAGCTGGCAGCAGGGCCGATGGCTGGCCGAAGGCGTGCTGCAGCATGCGAACAACGGCCGCTACCGCAACAGCGTGGCCGGCCGCGTCGACTACCGCGCCGGCGATGCCTGGCGCCTGTCGGCCACCTACGACGGCGACAGCAAGGAGCTGCCGTGGAAGGCCCGCGCCGTGCCCTTCGGCGCGCAGGCCATCGGTGCACGCGAGTTCGGCGCCAGCGTGGCCCACATCGTCAACGAGTCGCGCCGCTTCGACCTGCAATGGCGCCGGCTCGACTTCAGCGACGGCAACCTGCGCGACGGCCTCGACTTCGGCTGGCGCGAGCGCTGGGTCAGCACGCCGCGCTTCCAGCTCGAGACGCGGCTGGGCGTCGATGCCAGCCGCAGCCGCCTGCAGGACGTGCGCTATTTCAGCCCCTCGCGCGATGCCAGCGCGCAGCTGTCGGTGCGCGGCCAATGGCTCACCTGGAAAAGCGACGACCGCCAGTTCTTCCAGGTGCTGGAGCTCGGCGGCGGCAGCTACCGCCAGGCCGGCTTCGGCAGCGGCCCGCTGTGGAACCTGCGCTACGAGCACCGCTGGGCCCTGGGCCAGAAGCTCACGCTGCGCTACGGCCTGACCTTCGGCAGCCACCCCTACGACGGCGTGCGCGAAAAACAGCGCGGCGTGTTCCTGAACCTTTCGATGCCCCTGCAGTGATGTCCGTGATGCAAGCCCCCACCTTCTTCCGCCGGCTGCGCGCAGCCCTGCTCGGGCTGCTGCTGGCGGCCTCGCTGCCTGCGCTCGCGGCGCCGGTGTTGCCCGCCGACCCCGACAACGGCGTCGACTTCCGCGTGATCTCGTTCCACGACGTGCGCCCCAACGTGCGCGCCAGCTTCGAGACCTCGCCCGACGAAACCGCCATCGACGAGCGCACGCTCGCCGAAGTGTTCGCCTGGCTGCGCCACAGCGGCTACCACCCGGTCAGCCTGCAGCAGATCGTCGCCGCGCGCAGCGGCGGCAAGCCGCTGCCCCCGCAGCCCGTGCTGCTGACCTTCGACGACGGCTACCGCAGCGCCTACACCCACGTGTTCCCGCTGCTCAAGCGCTTCAACTACCCGGCGCTGTTCGCGCTGGTGACGAGCTGGCTCGAAGTGCCCGAAGGCCAGCCCGTGCACTGGGGCGACAAGCCCGCGCCGCGCGAGAACTTCCTGCTGTGGCGCGAGGCCGCCGAGATGGCGCGCTCGCCGCTGGTCGAGTTCGCGAGCCACACCCACGCGATGCACACCGGCATCCAGGCCAACCCGCAAGGCAACCTGCTGCCCGCTGCTGCCACGCACCGCTACGACCCCAAGACCGGTCGCTACGAAGACGACGCCGCCTACCTGCGCCGCATCGAGACCGACCTGCGCCGCAGCCGCGAACTCATCGAGCAACGCACCGGCGCCAAGGTGCGCGCCACCGTGTGGCCTTACGGCGCCTACAACACGCCCGCGCTGGAAGCCTCGGCGCGCGTGGGCATGCCGATCACCTTCACGCTCGACGACGGCGCGAACACGAAGGAGATTCCGCTCACGCGCATCCGCCGTGCACTGGCCGCCTACGACAACGAGGCGCCCGACTACGTGCAGATGCTGCGCAGCCCGGTGGGCGGCGAGGTGCGGCCGATCAACCGCGTGATGCACGTCGACCTCGACTACGTGTACGACCCCGACCCGGCCCAGCAGGAGCGCAACCTCTCGGCGCTGATCGAGCGCGTGGCCGCCGTGCGCCCGCGCTCGGTGTTCCTGCAGGCCTACGCCGATTCCGACGGCGACGGCGTGGCCGACGCGCTGTACTTTCCCAACCGCCACCTGCCGATGCGTGCCGACCTGTTCGCCCGCGCCGCCTGGCAGCTGCGCAGCCGCACCGGTGTGAAGGTCTACGCGTGGATGCCCGTCACGGCCTACCGGCTGCCGGCGTCGAACCCGCTGGCCACGCACACGGTGCGCACGCTGAAGGGCGACGCGCCGGCCGACCGCTACCACCGGCTCTCGCCCTTCGACCCGGCCGTGCGCACGCTGGTCGGCGACCTGTACGAAGACCTGGGCCGCCACACCTTCTTCGAGGGCCTGCTGTTCCACGACGACGCCATGCTCTCGGACGACGAGGACGCCAGCCCCGCCGCGCTCGACACCTACCGCCGCTGGGGCCTGCCGGCCGACGTGGCCGCGCTGCGCGCCGACCCTGCGCTCATGGCCCGCTGGACCACCGCCAAGACCCGCCACCTGATCGCGTTCACGCACGAACTCGCGGCGCGCGTGGGCACCTGGCGCCCCGCGCTGGAAACCGCGCGCAACCTCTACGCGCGGCCGGTCCTCGAGCCGCAGGCCGAGCAGTGGTTCGCGCAGAACTACGAAGCCTCGCTCGCCGCCTACGACTACGTCGGCCTGATGGCCATGCCGCGCATGGAGCAGGAGGCCCGCACCGCGGCCGACAGCGACGCCTGGCTCGGTCGCCTCGCGCAGCGCGCGGCCGCCACGCCGCACGGCCTGGACCGCACCGTGTTCGAGCTGCAGGCGCGCGACTGGCGCACCGGGAAACCCGTGCCCGACGCCGAGCTCACGCGCCAGTGGACCTTGCTGCAGCGCGCCGGCGTTCGCCACCTGGGCTACTACCCCGACGACTTCCTGAACAACCAGCCCTCGCTGGAGACCGTGCGTCGCGCGATCTCGGTGCGCTCGCTGCTGTCGCGCGCGCCCCTTCGTGCCGGCACCGCCGCGACCCTGCCATCTGAAGGACAGCCCCGATGAACACGCTCCAGATGCTGGTGGACCTGATTCCGCCGGTGCTCTTCGGCTTCGTCTTCTACTACCCGTTCTTCATGGCGTGGGTGTGGATTGCCGGCGGCCTTTCGCATGCGTGGTCGTTCGAGCGCAAGCGCGATGTCGAGATCGACCCGCTGCCGCTGCTGCCCTCGCAGCCGCTCGTGACCGTGGTCGTGCCCTGCTTCAACGAGGCGCCGCACCTGCGCGAAGTGATCGAGCAGCTCATGCGCACGCACTACCCGAACTACGAAGTGATCGCCGTCAACGACGGCAGCACCGACGGCACCGGCGAGCTGCTCGACCAGATGACGCAAGAGTTCAGCCGCCTGCGCGTGATTCACAACGCCAGCAACCAGGGCAAGGCCGTGGGCCTGAACACCGCCTGCCAGCTGGCGCGCGGCGAGTACATCCTGGGCATCGACGGCGATGCGCTGGTCGACCCGAACGCCATTGCGTGGATGCTCAAGCGCATGCTGGCCTCGGAGCGCATCGGCGCGGTCACCGGCAACCCGCGCATCCGCACGCGCACCACGCTGCTGGGGCGCATGCAGGTGGGCGAGTTCTCGTCGATCATCGGCCTCATCAAGCGCTCGCAGCAGCTCATCGGCACGCTGTTCACGGTGTCGGGCGTGCTCGCCATGTTCCGCCGCCGCGCCGTGCTCGAGGTCGGCTTCTGGAGCCCCGACGTGCTCACCGAGGACATCGACATGAGCTGGAAACTCCAGCTCGCCGGCTGGCACCTGCGCTTCGAGCCGCGCGCGCTGTGCTGGATCCTCATGCCCGAGACGCTGCGCGGCCTGTGGAAGCAGCGCCTGCGCTGGGCCGTCGGCGGCATCCAGACCATGCTGCGCATCACGCCGTCCATCCTGCGCCTGCGCAGCTGGCGCCTGTGGCTCATCTACAGCGAGTACATGGTGAGCGTGGTGTGGGCCTATGCGATGGCGCTCGTGCTGTTGATCAGCTTCATCCGCCCCTTCCTGCCGCAGGAATCGGCCTGGCATTCGGCATTGCTGCCGCACTGGCAGGGCACGTTGCTGGCCATGACCTGCATCCTGCAGATGCTGCTGAGCCTGTGGATCGACCGTCGCTACGACCGCGACCTCATGCGCTATTTCGCCGGAACGATCTGGTACCCGATCGCGTTCTGGACGATCACGATGGCCACCACGGTGGTCGCCCTTCCCCAAGCCCTGATACGCCGACGCGGCAAGCGCGCGGTGTGGACGAGCCCTGACCGAGGAGTTTCTTCCGATGCATCCTGAGAACCCGTTTTCTTCACCGGCGCTCCACGAAGCCCCGCCGCCCCGCACCCGTTCGTGGGGCCAGCCCGCGATGGACGAGCCCATCATCGACGCCGCGCGCATCCCGCTGCACGCCTTCGGCAACGGCCGCTCGCCGGCACGCACCCTCGCCATGTACCTGTGGCTGCGCGTGCTGCGCCCCGCGATCACCGTCGCGATCTGGTTCTGCGCCATCTGGTACGCCTGGCCCTACGTGATGGGCGCGCGCTCCCAGCCCGAGGTGCTGCACCTGCTGGGCCTGTACGCCATCGTCATCGGCGTGATCCTCGCCTCGATGCTGGTCATGGGCCCGCTGCGCCGTCGCCAGCACGGGCGCGAAACCCCGCCGGAAAAAGAGCAGTCGTCGCTGTTCGCGCTGGCGTCGTACATCGAGGTCGCGCCCGCGCGCCTGTCGACCTGGCAGCGCACACGCCAGCTGCTGGCGCACCACGACACCCACGGCCAACTGCGCGACGCCACCGACACCGCGCCGGCCGCGCTGGAAGAAGAAGTAACAGCACCGGCGAAGCGCCGCAAGGCCTGAAGCGCAGGGCGAGGGAAACCGACGCGGCCTTTCGGCCGTGTCGCTGCAGAAATTTCGGGGCGGTGATTCAATCGCGGCGGCGGCACAGCAGCGCCGCGATCGAATCACCTTCTTCCCTCAAGGAACCCCGACATGGACCTCCAGCTCCAGGACCAGCACGTTCTCATCACCGGCGGCAGCAAGGGCATCGGCCTGGCCTGCGCGCTGGGCTTCCTGCGCGAAGGCGCGCGCGTGAGCCTCGTCTCGCGCGACCTGCAGAACCTGCAGCAGGGCCAGCAGTCGCTGATCGCCGCATTCCCGCAGGCCGAAGGCCGCGTCTCCCTGCACGCCGCCGACCTGAAAGATCCCGCCAGCGCCGTCGCCGCACTCGACGCCGCCGAACAAACCTTCGGCCCCGTCGACGTGCTCGTCAACTCCGCAGGCGCCGCGCGCCGCACCCCGCCCGACGAACTCACGCCCGCCGCGTGGCACGACGCGATGGACGCCAAATACTTCACCTACATCCACATGATCGACCCGGTCGTGAAGCGCATGGGCACCCGCGGCCGCGGCGCGATCGTCAACGTCATCGGCCAGGGCGGCAAGGTCGCCAGCCCGGTGCACATGGCGGGCGGCGCGGCCAATGCGGCGCTGATGCTGGTGAGTGCGGGCATGGCTGCGGCCTATGCGGCGAAGGGCGTGCGCGTGAACGCGGTGAACCCGGGACTCACGCTGACTGCGCGGCTGCAGGAAGGGATGAAGGCCGATGCGAAGCTGGCGGGGATCGGCACGGACGAGGCGCTGGAACGTGCGACGGCGCGCTTGCCGCTGGGGCGCATTGCGACGCCGGAGGAAGTGGCGAACACCGTGCTGTTCCTGGCGTCGGCGAAGGCGAGCTATGTGACGGGGGCGATCGTGGCGATGGATGGGGCGGTGACGCCGATGATTTGATGAGAAAGGGTGTCGGCGTGGCAACGGACATCGCGAGTTCGAAGGCCGCTGCCCTCACCCCAACCCTCTCCCAGAGGGAGAGGGAGTAAGCCCGGAGAACGAATCCGGAAGCGAACGCAGTGATGCGATCTCCCAGGCCGAGCGAAGCGATGGCCCGAATACTCCCCCCTCCCCTCTGGCCGCGCCGAGGAGCGGAGCGTTTCGCGGATCAGGGCTTGCAGTTGTTTGAGCCGCAGGCGAGTTCTGCAAGACCCCGCGAAACGCGAGCACCGCAGGTTGCCCGCAGCGAAGCGGAGGGACGCGGACAGTGGGGTCGCCTTTCTTTGCTTACTTTCTTTGGCGAAGCAAAGAAAGTGAGTCGCCCGCCGGGGCGAGTCCCGGCCAGCAGCCTCAAACCCCAGCCAACAACCCCTCGAACTTCAGCGCGAGGAAATCGACAAACGCCCGCACACGCGCCGGCACGAACCGCCCACTCGGCAGCAGCGCATGCAACGGATAAGGCTCGGTCTGCCAATCCGTCATGAGGTGCACCAGCCGCCCGCTGCGAATGTCATCCCGCACATCCAGCGCCGACTTCAGCGTGACGCCATACCCCGCCACCGCCCACTCCCTCGCCAGCGACGCATCGTCCACACTGCGATTCCCATTCACCCGCACTTCCGTCCACTGCCCGTTCTGCGCAAATCGCCAGACGCGATGCCGCCGCCCGCCGCGGTTGAAAGTCAGGCAGTTGTGATGCACCAGGTCTTGCGGCACCTTCGGCGCAGGATGCCGCCGCAGATAGTCGGGCGATGCCGTCAGCAGCGGATTCGTCATCGCAAACGCCCGCGCCACCAGCCGCGAGTCGGCCAGCGCCCCATAACGCAGCGCCACATCGACCTCGTCACGCATCACATCCAAGGGACGGTCCCCGACCGACAGCGACAGCTGCACCCCGCCATGCAGCGCAAGGAATTCATCGAACCAGGGCAGCAGCGTGCTGCGCGTCAGGTCCGAAGGCGCAGCCACGCGCAAGGTGCCGACCAACTCGCCGCGATCCGCAGTGACCAGCGACTCGCCCTCATCCAGCAGTTCGAAAGCCCGCACCGCATAGTCGAGCAGCGTCTGCCCCTGCGGCGTGAGGCGCATCGCCCGCGTCGATCGCTCGAACAGCCGCGCGCCAAGCTGCGTCTCCAGCCGTTTGAGCGTGGCACTGGCTGCCGCCGGCGTGATGCCCAGCGCGTGCGCCGCCGCCGTGAGCGTGCCGCCGCGCGCCGTCTGAACGAGCACGCGCAGGTCCGAGGTATTTTCAATTTTCATTTGAAGGTGTTGCTGTTCCGCGCCGGCTTATCAAATGGCCGTTGCCATCCTACAGTCGAGCCATCGTTCCAGAAAGGTCCCTCCCATGAAAGCCATCGGCTACTACCAGCCCCTCCCCATCGACAACCCCGAATCGCTCCAGGACATCGAGCTCCCCGCCCCGGTCCCCGGCGCGCGCGACCTGCTGGTGCGTGTGAAGGCCGTGTCGGTCAACCCGGTCGACACCAAGGTCCGCAAGAACGCCGCCCCCGAAGCCGGCCAGGCCAAGGTGCTGGGCTGGGACGCGGTCGGCACCGTGGAAGCCATCGGCAGCGGCGTGCAGAACTTCAAGGTCGGCGACCGCGTGTACTACGCCGGCTCGATCATTCGACCCGGCGCCAATTCGGAGCTGCATGCGGTCGACGAGCGCATCGCCGCCCTCGCACCGAAGAGCCTCGACGACGCCCAAGCCGCCGCACTCCCGCTGACCACCATCACCGCGTACGAACTGCTGTTCGACCGCCTGCAGGTGCCCAAGGACGGCGGCGAAGGCCAGACCTTGCTGATCACCGGCGGCGCGGGCGGCGTGGGCTCCATCCTCATCCAGCTCGCACGCCAGCTCACGAAGCTGCGCGTCGTCGCCACCGCCTCGCGCGCCGAAACGCGCGCATGGTGCCTGGCGCTGGGCGCGCACGTCGTCATCGACCACTCGAAGCCGCTCGCCGCCGAACTCAAGGCCGCGGGCATCGACGAGGTCGACATGGTCGCCAGCCTCACGCAGACCGACCAGCACTACGCGCAGATCATCGAAAGCCTCAAGCCCCAGGGCCAGCTCGCGGTGATCGACGACATGAAGGTGCTCGACGCGATGCCGCTGAAGACCAAGTGCATCTCGCTGCACTGGGAAATGATGTTCGCGCGCTCGCGCTTCACCACGCCCGACATCGCCGAGCAAGGCAAGCTGCTCGCCGAAGTGGCCGCGCTGGTCGACGCGGGCCGCATCCGCACGACGGCGAATGCGAGCTTCGGCACCATCAACGCCGCGAACCTGCAGAAGGCACATGCGCTCATCGAGAGCGGCAAGGCACAGGGCAAGGTGGTTCTGGCCGGGTTCTGATCTGCGCACAATCGGTCGCATGACCGAAGAAAGCACACACCCGCCCCTCATCGAATTCGACACGCCGCGCCTGCGGCTGCGCCAATGGCGCGAGAGCGATCTCGCGCCATTTTTCACGTTGGCGTCCGACCCGGCGGTGATGGAGTTCTTGCTGCCCCTGCCCACCCGCGCCGACAGCGACGCGATGGCCGCGCGCGTCAAGGCCCGCATCGCCGAGCACGGCTGGGGCTTCTGGGCCGTCGAGCGCAAGGACACGGGCGAGTTCATCGGCTTCACCGGTCTGAACGTGCCGATGGCCGCGCTGCCGTTCTCGCCCTGCGTCGAGATCGGCTGGCGCCTTGCGCGTGCCAGCTGGGGCCAGGGCTTCGCGACCGAAGCAGCGCGCGGCGCGCTGCAGGTCGGGTTCGATCAACTCGGGCTCGGCGAGATCGTGGCGTTCACAGCCGAGGGCAATGTGCGCTCGGCCGCGGTGATGGCACGCCTCGGCATGCACGAGGACCTGCCCGGCGCCTTCGACCATCCGGCGGTGCCTGAAGGCCATGTGCTGCGCCGTCATCGGCTGTTCCGCATCGACCGCGCGGCATGGCAGGCCGCGCACAGCGCCTCAGAATGAATGCATCAGCAGCGCGGCGCCCGACACGATCGCAAACACCTGCACGAAGATCCGCAACACGCGGCCGTTGATGCGGCGATGCACCACGCGGCTGAGCACCGCGCCCACGACGAGCGCGGGCAGCAACTGGGCTGCTGCGTAAAGCTGTGAGCCGTCGATGCGGCCCGCCACCATCAGCGTGGCCAGCGACACCAGCTCACCCACCAGGAAGCACAGCGCGATCGTCGAGCGCATGGTGGGCGCCGGCTGGTGCTGGTAGACCAGCGCCAGCGGCGGCCCGCCGATGCCGGTCGCGGTTTCGGTGACGCCGGTGACGAGCCCCGCCGCCACGAAGGCGGTGCGGCCCGGCGAGAAGGCCGGCATCATCAACGTGACGAGCGCCGCCGCGATGGTTGATGCACCGACGAACAGCGACAGGTGGCTCGCGCTCAACGCCGCCAGCACCCATAGACCGCCGACGGTGCCGAGCAGGCGCCCGCCGGTGATCCAGCTGGCGCCGGTGCGGTCGATGGCGCCGCGCTCGCGCCACATCACGTAGAAGTTCAGCGGCAGCATCAGCACCAGCACACACACGGGCAGCAGGTCGGGACGCACGATGCCGATCACCGGCGCGGCGATGAGCGCAAAGCCGACGCCGGTCGCGCCCTGCACGAAGGCGGCGATCAGCACGGCGATCGAGACGAGAAAGAGGTGCTGCGCGCTCACTGCGAATGCCGCTCCGTGGCCAGGCGGCGGTGCGCGGCGGCCGGCGGATGCAGGCGCACGATGGGCGCGCGGTCCATCGCCGCGTGGGCGACGTGTGCGAGCTGCCGCTGCAGCGCGCGTGCGTCCCAGTCGGGCGGCCAGCCTTCCCACAGGCGCAGTTTTCCGTCGACGAACACGGCCACGATCTGGTCGCGATTGCCCAGGCGCACGAGGTCCCACGTGAGGTCGACCGAGGTGCACATCTCGGGCGTGTCGACATCGACGATGAGGAAGTCGGCCGCCTTGCCCACGGCGATCTCGCCCGTGAGGTGGCCCAGGCCCACGGCGCGCGCGCCTTCGTGCGTCGCGTGGTCGAACCAGGTCCAGCCGCCGCCGCTCGACGCATCGCCGATGGCCATGCCGAAGGCCAGCTTCTGCGCGGCCTCGGCGGCATCCATCAAACGGAAGGCGTCGCTGCGCGTGGCGTCGGTGCCCAGGCCGAAGCGGATGCCCAGCGCGGCCATCAGGTTTGCGGGCGCCACGGCGTTGCCCTTCCACTGGCTGGCGACGGGGTTGTAGCTCACGGCGGTGTCGGTGTCGCGCAGCACCATGAGTTCCGACGGCGTGACCAGCGTGCCGTGCGCAATGAGCACCTGCGGGCCGAGCGCGCCCAGGTGCGCCAGCAGTTCCAGCGGCCGCTTGCCGCGCTGCACCACCGAGCGCTCGACCGAGGCGAGGTGTTCGTTGACGTGCGTCTGGAACACGGTGCGCGCCTCGGCGCACAGGGCCGACACGGCAACCAGCATCTCGTCGGAGGCCGCCTCGGGCACCGAGATGGCGAGCGAGGGATGCACCAGATCCGCACCCGACCACTGCTGCAGGAACTGCGCGGCGTGCGACTGGATCGCCTGCCGATCAGCGGCAGTGCTGTCGTTGCCGCCGTCGTTGCAGATCAGGCCCAGCACGCAGCGCAGCCCGGCTTCCTTCACGGCCGCGGCCACGGCGCCGATGTCGCCCGGTGCGCGCGTGCCCGCGTCGCACACGGTGGTGAAGCCGCCGCGCAGCGATTCGAGCGCCGCGAGCTTGGAGGCCATGTAGACGAACTCGTCGTCCAGGCTCGACTCAAGCGGCACCCACACGCGGCGGAAGATTTCCGACGGCTCGCCATAGGCCAGCGACTTGCCGAAAGACTGCGTGAGGTGGTGGTGCGCGTCGATCATGCCGGGCATCAGCAGCTTGCCGGGCAGGAGCTGCGGCGTGAGATGCGGGTGGCGGGCGATGAGCGCGTCGGCGGGGCCGACGTCGCGAAAGCGGCCGCCTTCGATGCGCACGGCATGGCCGGTGGCGGGGCCGTCGCGCAGCATCAGGTGGTCGGGAACGAGCAGCAGCTCGTCGGCCGCGAAGAGCGCGGCATCGAGTTCAGGAGACATGGTGAAAAGAAAGAACGGGAAAGGAAAGGGAGAGGCGCGCGTCGCTCATTGCGGCGACGGCGCGATGGCGGGGCTGTCGGCCTTCACGCGGTTGAACACCAGGTTGAGCACCACCGCCGTGAGCGAGCCCATGGCCAGGCCGTTGCCCAGCACCAGCTGCAGCGTGTCGGGAAAGCGGCTGTACAGGCCCGGCACGACGATGGGCAGCAGGCCCATGGTCAGCGCGCCGGCCAGCACGAACATGTTGCCGCGCTCGTGCAGGTCGACCTTGCGCAGCATGTCGATGCCCATGGTGCCGATGATCGCGAACACCACCATCGCGGTGCCGCCGACCACGGCCGACGGAATGGCGCTGGCCAGCCGGCCCAGCGGCGCCGACAGCGCGATGAGGACCAGGATCACGCCGGCCGCGGCCGTCACGTAGCGCGAGCGCACGTTGGTGGCGCGCACGATGCCGATGTTCTCGCCGCTGGTGATGATCATCGAAGTGCCGAAGAAGCCGCCTGCCAGCGACACCAGCGCATCGCCGCGGATGGTGCGCGGCACCACGTCGCGCGGATCGATCTTGCGGCCCACCACGTCGGCCACCGCCACGGTCTGCCCGGTGGCCTCGACCATCGAGATGATGCTGAAGATCAGGAGCGGCACGGCCGCCACGAGGTCGAAGCGCGGCATGCCGAAAGGCAGCAATGTCGGGGCGCTCCAGAAGGGGCCGGTGGCCACGCCGCTGAAGTCCATCAGCCCGCACGCCGCGGCCAGCACCGTGCCGGCCAGCAGGCCCAGCAGCACCGCGAGCTGGCCGAGCGTGCCCTTGAACACGCGTGCGAAGAGCACGGTGAAGCCGATGGTGGCAAGCGCCAAACCGATGTTCACCGGATCGGCAAACGTGGACGTGCCCGCCTTGCCCGCGATGATGCCGCCGTACACCTTCACGAGGTTGATCGACACCAGCAGCAGCAAGGTGCCGATGACGATCTTCGGAAAGAAGCGCAGGCAGCGCGCAAACACCGGAAGCACCAGAAAGTAGAACAGCGCCGTGAGGATCACCGCGCCCGAGGCGGTCTGCAGGTCGCGCTGCTGGGCGATGGTCACGAACATCACGATGGGCGCACCGCCCGGCACCATCACGAACGGCAGGCGCGCGCCGAACTTCCACGGCCCGAACGACTGCAGCAAGGTGCCCACGCCGCACAGCAGAAAGGTGGCGCTGATCAGATTGACCGTGAGCGCGGAGTCCAGCCCCAGCGCCTTGGCCACGAGGAACACGGACGTGATGGGCACGGCCGCCATCACCAGCACGTGCTGCAGGCCGAACAGCAGCAGTTGCGACAGGGGCAGCATCGCGTCGACCGGGGCCACCGAGGCGGTGGTTGCAGAAGGCGTGTCGACAGGCACGACAGAAGGCACAGCAGAGGCATCGGGAACACGGGACATCATGGAATCCTTGAACCGGGACCGCGCCCAAATCGATTTGGGCGCACTGGCAAAAAAAGCCGCCGAAGCGGGTGAAGTACATTCCGTGGCAGCGAGCCCCAAAACGATTTGGGAATTGAATCACCGCTTTTCGAAAAGGTCAACGGGATGAGCACCAATCCATCGCCGCGGGCAAACATCAAGGACGTGGCGCGCGAAGCAGGCGTGTCGCCGACCACCGTCTCGCACGCGCTCAACGCCCGGGGCCAGGTCGATGCTGAAACGCGCGCGCGCGTCGAGCAGGCAGCGCTGAAGCTGGGCTACCGGCCCAACCGCAACGCGCAGCGGCTGCGCACGGGCGAGGCGCACATGATCGTGCTGCTGTCGTCGATGCCGTTCGCGGTCGCCGGCGGCCCGTCGCGGCTCGGCTTCCTGATGGAAGTGGCGGCCGTGGCGGCGGCGGCGGCGCTCGACCGCCGGCTGGCGCTGGTGCTGGCGCCGCCCATGGAAACCGGGCGCGTGCCGATGGAACTGCTCGACGTCGACGGCGCACTGGTCATCGAGCCCTCGGCGGGCGACCCCAACCTGGCGTACCTGCTGCGGCGCGGTCTGCCGGTGGTGGCCATCGGCAAGCCCGCCGAAGAAGCGGCCGACGGACCGGCGATGCCGCCCTATGTCGACATCCACTCGGGCCAGACCACGCGCCTGCTGCTCGAACACCTGCATGACCAGGGCGCGCGCAAGGTCGCGATGATCCTCGGCTCGGCCGCGCGCAACTCGTATGTGGAAGGCCAGGCGGCCTACCAGGCCTTCGCCGCCGCACACGGGCAGGCGCCGCTGCTGTCGCTGGTCGACGAGGCCGAGGGCGAGAACGGCGGCCGGCAGGCCGCGCTGGCGCTGCTGGCGGCGCACCCCGACATCGACGCCTTCTGCGTGCCGGTCGACGCCTTCGCCTCGGGCGCGGTGGCAGCGGTTGTCGAATCGGGCCGGCGCATTCCCGACGACGTGATGGTCGTCACGCGCTACGACGGCCTGCGCGCGCGCACCTGCGTGCCGCCGCTCACGGCCGTCGACCTGCACCTGGACGAGGTCGCGCAGCAGGCGATTGCGCTGCTGTTCGACCACCTGCGCGGTGACACCAGCCGGCGCCGCGTCGACGGGCCGGCGGCGCAGCTGGTGCCGCGCCTGTCGTCGGCACGCCAGCGCTGATCGCGCCTCAGTTGGGCTTGCTGCGCGACACGCGCCACACCGCGTTGCCCACGTCGTCCGCCACCAGCAGCGCGCCGCTCTTGTCGAGCGCCACGCCGACCGGCCGGCCGTGGGCCTTTTCGTCGGCGCTCAAAAAGCCCGTGAGGATGTCGACCGGCGGCCCGCTCGGCTTGCCGCCTATGAAGGGCACGAACACCACCTTGTAGCCCGACTTGGGCTTGCGGTTCCACGAGCCGTGCTCGCCGATGAAGGCGCCGCTCGCGAACTCGGGCGGCATGCCGCGCGGGTTCGAGAACACCAGTCCCAGCGGCGCGACGTGCGAGCCCAGCGCGTAGTCGGGCGCCAGCGCCTTCGCCACGAGGTCGGGCTTTTGCGGCGTGACGCGCGCATCGACCACGCCGCCCCAGTAGCTCCAGGGCCAGCCGTAGAAGGCGCCGTCTTTCACCGAGGTGAGGTAGTCGGGCACGAGGTCGCTGCCGATTTCGTCGCGCTCGTTCACCACCGTCCACAGCGTGTTCGTCTCGGGCTCCCAGCCCAGGCCGTTGGGGTTGCGCAGGCCGCTCGCGAACAGGCGCTTCTCGCCGGTCTTCGCATCGACCTCCCAGATCGCGGCGCGGCCCTCTTCGGCCGCCATGCCGTTCTCGCCGATGTTGCTGTTGGAGCCGACCGTGACGTAGAGCTTGCTGCCGTCGGCATTGGCGATGACGTTCTTGGTCCAGTGGTGGTTGATGCCGGCGGGCAGCGCCGTCACGACCACCGGCTTGGCGCGGGCCGACGTGTCGCCTTCGGTGTAGGGCACCTTCACGAGCGCGTCGGCATTGGCGATGAAGAGTTCGTTGCCGACCAGCGCCATGCCGAAGGGCGAGACGAGGTCCGACAAAAACACCTGCTTCACCTCGGCCAGGCCGTCGCCGTCGGCGTCGCGCAGCAGGGTGATGCGGTTGGCGCTGGGCACGCCGGCGCCCGCGCGGCCCATGACCTTGCCCATGACCCAGTTGCGCACCTTCGCGATCGGGCCGCCGGTGTCGCTGCCTTCGGGCTTGGGCGGCTTGTTGCTTTCGGCCACCAGCACGTCGCCGTTGGGCAGGGTGTAGACCCAGCGCGGATGGTCCAGCCCGCGCGCCAGCGCCGTCACGCTCAGGCCTTCGGCGGGCGTGGGCGCGGCGGTGTCGGTCCAGCCGACGGCGGGCGCCACATTGACGGTGGGAATCAGCGTCTTGTTCGGATCGACGAGCTGTGGCCGGGGGCCGGTCGTGAGTTCGGGCGAGAGCTTGGCGGTCTCGCCGCAGCCGGCGACGAGCAGCACGGCGGCCATGGCCGCTGCGGACAAGGCGAGGCGAACGGGACGGTGCGGCAATGCGTTCATGCAGATTCCTTGCGCGGCGGACGGCCGCAGACCGCCGGATCATGCGCAATCGCATGGCGCGGGCGTGTCGGTCGTGGGCGCTTTCCGGCGTGCGCGCACCTCCTTCGCGCATCGTCGCTACCATCGCCGCATGACCGACGACCTGTTCCGCGCCGACGCCTACCTGCGCACCTGTGAAGCCCGCATCCTGCGCCTCGACGACACCGGCATCGTGCTGGACCGCACCGTGTTCTATCCGCTGGGCGGCGGGCAGGCCGGCGATGCCGGCGTGCTGGTGCTCGCCGACGGCCGCGAAATCGCCATCGCCGACACCCGCAAGGCCAAGGACGCCGAGGGCCTGCCGACCGCCGAGTCCGTCCACGTGCCCGCGCCCGACCAGGCCGAGCTGCTGGCCGCGCTGGCGCCCGGCGACACCGTCACCGCCCGCCTCGACTGGGAGCGTCGCCACCGGCTGATGCGCTTCCACACCGCGAGCCACCTGCTGTGCCACCTCGTGCCGGTGCCGGTGAACGGCTGCTCGATCACGCCCGAGTACGCGCGCATCGACTTCCACATCACCGACCCGCTCGACAAGGAAACGCTCACCGCTGGCCTCGCGAAGCTGGTCGAAGCCGCCCATCCGCTGACCGTGGGCGCCATCACCGACGCCGAGCTCGACGCCAACCCCGCGCTGGTCAAGAGCATGAGCGTGCAACCGCCGCGCGGCACGGGCACGGTGCGCACCATCCGCATCGGCGGCACGGGCGAAGACGGCGGCGCGCCGTCGATCGACTTCCAGCCCTGCGGCGGCACGCACGTGGCCAACACGGCGGAAATCGGCGCCATGGTCGTCACCAAGATCGAGAAGAAGAGCGCGACCACCCGGCGCGTGGTCCTGGGCTGGCCCGCGGCCACCGCCGTCTGAGCCCCCCGGAAAGACCCGGCCTCCAGGAACTTCGCCCCGCCCTCTGGCTCCGACTGACCGGCATGATCCTTTCGCGCATCTCTCTCGCTCCCTTTCTGATAGCTACCGCCGCAGCCTGCATGCCGGCTGCGGCACAGCTGGCCCCGAAAACCGGGGCCGTGGTCACCACCCCCCATGTGCGCGCCGAACTGGTCGCCCATGCGCCCGACGGCGTGGCGCCCGGCGCGCCGGTCTGGGTCGGGCTGCAGATCACCCACCAGCCCGAGTGGCACACCTACTGGAAGAACGCCGGCGATTCGGGTCTTCCGACGGAATTGAAGTGGACGCTGCCCGCCGGCGTCTCGACCGGCGAGATCGCCTGGCCGGTGCCCAAGAAGATCCCGGTCGGCACGCTCGCCAACTACGGCTACGAGAACACCGTGCTGCTGCCGGTGCCGCTCGAGGTCTCGACGCTCTACAAGCCCGACGTGGCGCTCACCGGCGGATCGCCGGCCATGGACATCAAGCTGCAGGCCTCCTGGCTGGTCTGCCGCAAGGAATGCATTCCTGAAGAGGGCGAGTTCACGCTCTCGCTACCCACGCGCGGTTCGACCGCGCTGAACAAGGCCGCCTTCGACACCGCCCTCGCCGCGCAACCGCAGCCGCTGGGCGCGCCAGGCGCCATCACCGTCGACGGCCAGCAGCTGAAGGTGCGCCTCGACGGCCTGCCCGCCGCGGCGCGCGGCAAGACGCTCGAGTTCTTCCCCGAAACGCCCGAGGTGATCCGCACCGCCGCCGTGTCGGGCAAGGACTGGACGCAGGACTGGGACGGCGCGACCTGGACCGCCACCATGCCGCTGGCCGACCAGCGCAGCGAAAGCCCCACCGTCATGCCCGTCGTGGTGGTCCTGGCCGAAGCCGATCGCCAGCCGGGCCAGCCCGTGGCATGGCGCGCCGAGGCGCCGGTGTCGGGCACCTGGCCCGCCGCCGCAGCCGCGCCGCGCGCCGCCGCGGTGTCGCCCGCGCTGCAGGCGGCGCTGGCGGCCAACGCGGCACAGGCCGTTGCACCTGCTGCTGCTGCGCAAGCCCAGCCCGCCGGCGCCTTCATGGTCGCCCTGCTCGGTGCATTGCTCGGCGGCCTGCTGCTCAACCTCATGCCCTGCGTGTTCCCGATCCTCGCGATCAAGGTGCTGGGCTTCGCGCGGCAGGCGGGCAACGCCAGCGCGCACCGCAAGGCGGGCCTGGCCTACACGGGCGGCGTGATGCTGTCGTTCCTCGCACTGGGCGGCGCCATGCTCGCGCTGCGCGCGGCCGGCGCGCAGCTCGGCTGGGGTTTCCAGCTGCAGTCGCCCGCCGTGGTGGCAGCGCTGGCGGCGCTCTTCACCTTGCTCGGCCTGAACCTGGCCGGCGTGTTCGAGTTCGGCCGCGCGGCGCCGCAGTCGGTGTGCAGCGCGCAGGCCAAGCACCCGCTGGCCAACGACTTCCTGTCCGGCGTGCTGGCCGTGGTGATCGCCTCGCCCTGCACCGCGCCGTTCATGGGCGCCTCGCTGGGCTTTGCCATCGGCCTGCCGGCCACGCAGGCGCTGATGCTGTTCGTGGCGCTGGGCCTCGGCCTCGCACTGCCCTACCTCGTGGCGGGCTTCGTGCCGGCCGTGGCGCGCCTGCTGCCCAAGCCGGGCCCGTGGATGCACACGCTGCGCCGCCTGCTCGCCTTCCCGATGTTCGCGACCGTGGCCTGGCTGGTCTGGGTGCTGGGCCAGCAAAGCGGCATCGACGGCGCGGGCACGCTGCTCGCGTTGCTGGTGTGCCTGGCTGCGGTGGTCTGGGCGTTCACGCTGCGCGGACGCACGCGGCTCGTGATCGCCACGCTGATGATCGCCTTCACCGCCGTGCTGGCCGGCGCCATCGGCCGCAACATCGTGCAGGTGCCCGAGCCGGCCAAGCTGGCCTCGGCACCGGCCGACGGCGACCGCTGGCAGCCGTGGTCCGCGCAGCGCGTGAGCGACTTGTCGAGCGCGGGCCGGCCCGTGTTTATCGACTTCACCGCCGCCTGGTGCGTGACCTGCCAGTACAACAAGAAGAGCACGCTGGCCGACGCCGAGCTGCTCGCCGACTTCGACGCCCGGCAGGTCGCCATGCTGCGCGCCGACTGGACCCGGCGCGACCCCGCCATCACCGCCGCGCTCACCGCGCTGGGCCGCAGCGGCGTGCCGGTGTATGTCTTGCAGGCACCGGGCAAGGCGCCCGTCGTTCTGACCGAGATCCTCAGCAAAGACGAGGTGCGCGCCGCGTTGGCAGCGCTTTGAGCGCCGATGCGGTGAATTGAAAAAAGATGACAACGCCGCTGTCATGGGTTGTCACACGCACTTGAAGAAACCGTTCTAAGCTGCAGTTGTTGTTTGGAATTTTGTTTTGGAGTTCAAGCTGGCCATGACGCTTTCGCCCACTGTCGACTCACGCTCCCTTCGTGCCGCGCGCCAGGCGCGCGCCGCCCTCAGCCGCGCATCCCGCCGCGCCGTCGTGGCCGCCGCCGTGGCGCTGGGCGCCACCTTCCTCATGGGCACCAACGCCTTTGCCGCGCCGGCCGTGGGCCAGCAGGCGCCCGATTTCGTCGCCGTCGACACCAGCGGCGCCAAGCACAAGCTGTCCGATTTCGCGGGCAAGTTCGTGGTGCTCGAATGGACCAACCCCGGCTGCCCCTTCGTGCGCAAGCACTACGGCAGCGGCAACATGCCGGCCACGCAGAAGGCGGCCACCGACAAGGGCGTGGTCTGGCTCGCGATCAACTCCACCGAGCGCGCCGCCAGCGACTACCTGAAGGCCGGCGCGCTCGACGCCTGGATGAAGTCGCAAAAGGCCGCGCCCACCGCCGTGCTGATGGACGAAGACGGCGTCATCGGCCAGGTCTACGGCGCGCGCACCACGCCCCACATCTTCATCATCGACCCCAAGGGCATGCTGGTGTATGCCGGCGGCATCGACAGCATCGCCTCGGCGCGCGCCGACGACATCAAGACCGCCACCAACTACGTGAACCAGGCGCTGGGCGAAGTGCTCGGCGGAAAACCGGTGTCGATGGCGAGCACGCGGCCGTACGGGTGTTCGATCAAGTACAAGAGTTGAACGCGCGGGCGCCTCGCGCAAGGTGACGCGCAGGCCTCTTCGTCTCGCGTCCTCGATGACACAGCCGCGCTGTGTCCAGGCCTGGAAACGGGCGCGTCCGTGCCCGGCCCCGCTCGCCCCTCCCGCGTCGAACCCGTCGGCCGGTTCATTCGGGCAGCAGCCAAATCGCCGCAAAAAGCGCATTATCGTCACTGACGAACCCACGGTGCGGACTGTTCGCGAGGCGAGCATGACAAGAAGGTTCAAGACGCTTTTCTGGGTCGGCGCTGGACTCGCCGTGGGGGGAACGCTTGCCGCGCTCGTGGCGAACGAGTTGAAGACCTCCCGGCTGCAATCGGCCCTGTGGCGCGACCTTGCCAGCGGTGCCAACTTCAGCGTCGACGCCGGTGCCAGCGATGCCATCCGCTTTCCCCGCAACGGACCCTACGACGAACGGCTGGGCTATCACCAGCTTCCCGGCTACATCGAACGCCTGAAGCCACAGGGCTATGCCGTCACCCGCCAGGCGCGCATGTCGCCGCGGCTGATCGAGCTGCAGGAACACGGGCTCTTTGCGCCCTACCGCGAGAAAAACCAGGCAGGCCTGACCGTGCGCGACTGCCGCGATGCGGCGCTGCTGCACACGCGCGTGCCGAAGCGCGCCTACGAGCGCTTCGAAGAAGTGCCGCCGCTGCTGGTGAGCGCCCTGCTGTTCGTCGAGGACCGCCACCTGCTGGACGCGCAGCCGCTGCAGCGCAACCCCGCGATCGATCCGGAACGCTTCGCGAAGGCGGCGCTCGAGCAGGCGCTGCGCGCGGTCGGCCTGGGCCAGTCGGCGACGGGCGGCAGCACGCTGGCCACCCAGCTCGAGAAGTACCGCCATTCGCCGCAAGGCCGCACCGGGTCGGTCGGCGAGAAGCTGCGCCAGATGGCGTCGGCCTCGCTGCGCGCCTACCAGGACGGTGACGACACGCTGGCGCGGCGCCGCCAGATCGTCGTCGACTACCTCGACACCGTGCCCCTGGCCGCGCGCCCGGGCCTGGGCGAGGTGCACGGCCTGGGCGATGGCCTGTGGGCCTGGTACGGACGCGACTTCGGTGAAGTCAACCGCCTGCTCGCCGACAGCGCGGAAGAGGCAGCGCCCACGGACGAAGCGCTCCGGCAGCAGGCCGAGGCCTTCAAGCAGGCGCTGTCGCTGATGATCGCGCAGCGCCGCCCGTCGCAGCACCTGCTGGGCGACGGCGCCGGCCTGGCGCGGCTGACCGACAGCTACCTGCGGCTGATGGCCGAGGCAGGCCTGATCACGCCCGCGCTGCGCGATGCGGCGCTGCCGCTGCCCTTGCACCTGCAGCCCCCGCTGCCGCCCACGCCCCGGCCCGACTTCGTGCAGCGCAAGGCCGCGAGCGCGCTGCGCACCCACATCGCCACGCTGCTCGACGTGCCGCGCGCCTACGACCTGGAGCGCCTCGACCTCGAGGCCGAGAGCAGCCTGGACGGCGAAGCGCAGGCGCTCGTGGCGCAGGTGCTGGCGGGCCTGCGGACACCCGCCGCGGCGAAGGCGGCAGGGCTGTACGGCGCCCACCTGCTCGACCCGGGTGCCGACCCGAGCCCGCTGGTCTACAGCTTCACGCTGTTCGAACGCAGCGCCGGGGCGAACCTGCTGCGCGTTCAGGCCGACAACATCGACCAGCCCTTCGACGTGAACCAGGGCGCGCGGCTGGACCTCGGCTCGACCGCCAAGCTGCGCACGCTGGTGAGCTACCTCGAGCTCGTGGCCGAGCTGCACGCGGGCTGGGTTGACCTGAGCCCCGCCCAGCTGTCGGCGCTGGCGCCGAACCCGCGCGACCCGCTGGGCGCGTGGGCGCGGCAATACCTGCTGCGAGCCAAGGATCGCCGCCTTGCGCCGATGCTCGAGGCGGCCATGGAGCGCAAGTATTCGGCGAACCCGGGCGAGTCCTTCTTCACGGGCGGCGGCCTGCACCAGTTCGAGAACTTCGAGCGCTCGCGCAACAGCAGTTCGATGACGGTGCGGGAGGGCTTCAGGCATTCGGTCAACCTGGTGTTCATCCGCCTGATGCGCGACCTGGTACGCCACCGCATGTTCGGCGGTGCGTCGGATGCCGAGCGCCTGCTGAAGGACCCTGCCGACCCGCGCCGACGCGAAATGCTCGCGCGCTTTGCCGATCGCGAGGGCTCGGCCTTCCTCGTCCGCTTCCATCGCAAGTACCAGCGCCTGTCGGCCACGGAGGCCGAAGCGCTGCTGCTGCGCGACCTGAGACCGTCGGCGCCGCGCCTGGCGAGCGTGCTGTTCACCATCGAGCCCGAGGCCGACGACGCGCGGCTCGACGCGCTTCTGGTGCAGCGGCTGGGCCGCGGCGCCGACTCGCCGCGCGCACTGGGGGCGCTGCGCAGCACCTACGCCAACCTGTCGCTGGCCGATCGCGGCTACGTCGCGCGCGTGCATCCGCTGGAGCTCTGGCTGGTCGGCTTCCTGCGGACGCACCCCGGCGCCTCGCTGACCGAGGTGCTGGATGCCAGTGCGAGCGAACGCCAGGAGGTCTATGCCTGGCTCTTCAAGACGCGCCACAAGGGCGCGCAGGACAAGCGCGTGCGCGAGCTGATCGAGCTCGACGCCTTCGCGCAGATTCATCGCTCGTGGCAGCGCGTGGGCTACCCGTTCGCATCGCTGACGCCGTCGTATGCGAGCGCGATCGGCGCGTCGGGCGACCGGCCGGCCGCGCTGGCGGAGCTGATGGGCATCATCGCGAACGACGGCGTGCGGCTGCCCACGCAGCGGGTCGGCGCATTGCACTTCGCGCGCGACACGCCCTACGAGACACGGCTGGAGCCGCACAACGCGAGCGCCGAAAGGGTGCTGCCCACCGAGGTGACCGCGACGCTGCAGCGCGCGCTGGTCGATGTGGTGACCGACGGCACGGCGCGGCGCTTGAAGGGCGCGCTCACGGACGAGAACGGCCGGGCCCTCGAGATCGGCGGCAAGACCGGCACCGGCGACCATCGCTACGAGCAAACCGACCGCGGCGGACGGGTGATCTCGCAGCGCAAGATCGACCGCTCGGCCACCTTCGTGTTCATGATCGGCGACCGCTACTTCGGCACCATCATGGCTTATGTGCACGAGCCCTATGCCGCGCGCTACCGATTCACGAGCGCGCTGCCGACCCAGCTGCTGAAGTCGCTGGGGCCGCAGTTGCTGCCCGTGCTCCAGCGCAACGGGTGCGGGGGAGATTGACAGGGCGCATTGACAGCTACCTGACTCCCCTCGTCAGGTCCCGGTCGGGAACCCCGACCTACCCTTGGGCCCACAACATCGCCCCAGGGGACACACCATGACTTCCGCGCCCGCCCACGCGCAGACCTCCTCGAAATTCGCCACCGTCCTGCGCGTGACCGGCGGCAACTTCATGGAGATGTTCGACTTCTTCCTGTTCGGCTTCTACGCCACGCAGATCTCGAAGGCCTTCTTCCCCGCGGGCAACGAGTTCGCGTCGCTGATGCTGACCTTCATGACCTTCGGTGCGGGCTTCCTGATGCGGCCGCTGGGCGCCATTTTTCTCGGCGCGTACGTCGACCGCGTGGGCCGCCGCAAGGGCCTGATCGTCACGCTCGCGCTGATGGCCGTCGGCACCTTGCTCATTGCCTGCGTGCCCAGCTACGCGACCCTCGGCGTCATCGCGCCGCTGCTGGTGCTGGTCGGCCGGCTGCTGCAGGGCTTCTCGGCCGGCGTGGAACTGGGCGGGGTGTCGGTCTACCTGTCGGAGATGGCCACGCCGGGCCGCAAGGGCTTCTACGTGAGCTGGCAGTCGGCCAGCCAGCAAGTCGCCATCGTCGTGGCGGCCGCGCTCGGCTACTGGCTCAATGTGACCTTCACCTCCCAGGAAATCGGCGACTTCTACTGGCGCGTGCCCTTCTTCGTCGGCTGCCTGATCGTGCCGGTGCTGTTCATCATCCGCCGCTCGCTGCAGGAGACCGAGGCGTTCATGGCGCGCAAGCACCGCCCCGACGCGCGCGAGATCTTCCGCTCGATGGTCGCCAACTGGGGCCTCGTGGTCGCCGGGATGATGCTGGTGTCGATGACCACCGTGTCGTTCTACCTGATCACCGTCTACACGCCCACCTTCGGCAAGGCCGTGCTGCACCTGAGCACCACCGACGCGCTCATCGTCACGCTGTGCGTGGCCCTCTCGAACTTCATCTGGCTGCCGATCATGGGCTCGCTGTCGGACCGCGTGGGGCGCAAGCCGCTGCTCGTCCTGTTCACCGTGCTGACCATCCTCACGGCCTACCCCTCGCTCAAGTGGCTCGTCGGTGCGCCGAGCTTTGCGCGCATGCTCGAGGTCGAGCTGTGGCTGTCGTTCCTTTACGCCAGCTACAACGGCGCGATGGTGGTGGCGCTCACCGAGGTGATGCCGGTCAGCGTGCGCACCGCCGGCTTCTCGCTGGCTTACAGCCTTGCCACGGCGCTGTTCGGTGGCTTCACGCCGGCCATTGCCACAGGGCTGATCGAGATGACGGGCGACAAGGGCGCACCGGGCCTGTGGATGACCGCCGCCGCGGCCTGCGGCCTGATCGCCACGCTGGTGCTGTACCGCCGCAACGTCGATCTGGCCGACGCGGGCCGCGTGCCCGCCGTCTGAACCGCCGCCGGCCGGCCCGCGGGGGCCCTGCGACAATCGGGCCATGCCTTTCGCCCCTTTGCAAAACGACACCTTCCTGCGGGCCTGCTGGCGCCAGGCCACCGATCACACGCCCGTCTGGCTCATGCGCCAGGCCGGCCGCTACCTTCCTGAATACGTTGCCACGCGCGCCAAGGCCGGCAGCTTCATGGGGCTGGCCACCAACACCGACTACGCCACCGAGGTCACGCTGCAGCCGCTGGCGCGCTACCCGCTCGACGCGGCCATCCTGTTCTCGGACATCCTCACGGTGCCCGACGCGATGGGCCTGGGCCTGTCGTTCGAGGCCGGCGAAGGCCCGCGCTTTGCGCGCCCGGTGCGCGACGAAGCGGCCGTGGCCGCGCTCGAAGTGCCCGACCTGGACAAGCTGCGCTACGTGTTCGACGCCGTGGGCTCGATCCGCAAGGCGCTCAACGGCCGCGTGCCGTTGATCGGCTTCTCGGGCAGCCCGTGGACGCTGGCCTGCTACATGGTCGAAGGCGCGGGCTCGAGCGACTACCGCCTCGTCAAAAGCATGCTGTACGGCCGCCCCGACCTGATGCACCGCATCCTCGCGGTCAATGCCGATTCGGTGGCCGCGTACCTCAACGCGCAGATCGACGCCGGCGCACAGGCCGTGATGATCTTCGACAGCTGGGGCGGCGTGCTCGCCGACGGCGCCTTCCACGAATTCAGCCTGGCCTACACCGCACGCGTGCTCGCCGGCCTGAAGCGCAACGGCCCCGACGGCCAGCCGGTGCCGCGCATCGTCTTCACCAAGGGCGGCGGCCTGTGGCTCGGCGCCATGCGCGCGCTCGACTGCGAAGTGCTCGGCGTCGACTGGACCGTGAACCTCGCGGCCGCACGCCGCCTCGTGGCCGAAGGTGCCGAGGACAAGGCCAAGGCGATCCAGGGCAACATCGACCCGAACGTGCTGTTCGCCCCGCCCGCCGCCATCGAGGCCGAGGTCGGCAAGGTGCTGCAGGCTTTCGGCAAGCCCCACACCGACCGCACCACGGCGGGCCCGACGCACATCTTCAACCTGGGCCACGGCATCAGCCAGTTCACGCCGCCCGACCACGTGTCGGCGCTGGTTCAGGCGGTGCACGACCAGTCGCGCGCACTGCGCGCCTGAGTTCACAAGTGTGATCTGCCGACCGCCCGGTTGGCAGACTCAGCGTCCCCAAAAGCCAGACGGCCGGCGTTTGTCAAGCCCTAAAACGGCCCCGGACGCCCGACTTATGCACAAAACGCGTGTTGCACTGCGCAAGATTATCTGAGGGGGCGTTCGTTCTGCTCCTAAACCAATAGCGACGCTAAGTGGTTGATTTATATAGAGTTTGATTTTTGCTTTTTTTCCGGGCATTCCAGCGGAAGCCTTGAAAATCAAGGCTTCGGCGACCATCCAGCCGTCTTGTCAACAAAGTTATCCACAGAAACTCTGGATGACCGCCAAAGCGCTGTGAAATCAACAACTTAAGCGGTCTTGCTCCAAAACGCATTAACAAACCTTGCCAAAAAGGACGCCCAGCCCCTCCGCCGAATCGCCGTCCGCAGACGGCGCGCCGCCGGCTCCACACGCTTGTTTCCCCTGGCGGCTCGACATCGCGGTGCAGACGCCCGCGCATGCTGCTTTGGGTGACCTGCTGAGCTACGCCGGCGCCGAGCCGCTGGTGCCGGGCACGCTGGTGCGGGTGCCGCTGGGCAAGCGCGAAGTGCTGGGCGTGGTCTGGAACGAGCCGACCTCGCTGGAAGGCGCCGAGCCCGACATGGCGCTCAAACCCGTCGGCGCCGCGCTCGACGCGCTGGCGCCGCTGGGCGAGGCCTGGCGCGACCTCGTGGCCTTTGCCGGGCGCTACTACCAGCGCTCGATCGGCGAGATCGCACTGGCCGCCCTGCCGCCGCAGCTGCGCGACCTGAGCACGACGCAGCTGGCGCGCCGCCTCAAGCGCAAGACCACGACCGGTCCGGTGGCCGAGACCGCCGAGTCCGCGAACCTGATCGCCCTCTCCGAAGAGCAGGCGGCCGCGCTGGCCCGCATCGAGGCCGAGACCGGCACCTTCCTGCTGGTGGGCAGCACCGGCAGCGGCAAGACCGAGGTCTACCTGCGCTGCGTGGCCGACCTGCTCGCGCGCGACCCCGAGGCGCAGGCGCTGGTGATGGTGCCCGAGATCAACCTCACGCCGCAGCTCGAAGCGCGCTTCAAGGCCCGCTTCGGCGACGAGGCCGTGGTGTCGCTGCACAGCGGCATGACCAACCCGCAGCGGCTCGCGAGCTGGCTGGCGGCGCACGGCGGCGCGGCGCGCATCGTGCTGGGCACACGCATGGCGGTGTTCGCGTCGATTCCGGGGCTCAAGCTCATCGTGGTCGACGAAGAGCACGACCCCAGCTACAAGCAGCAGGAAGGCGCGCGCTACTCGGCACGCGACCTTGCCGTGTGGCGCGGCCAGCGCGAAAAAGCCAAGGTGATCCTCGGCTCGGCCACGCCCTCGCTCGAGAGCTGGCATCAGAGCCGGCCGCCCGAGGGCGACGACCCGGGCGGGCGCTACGTGCGGCTGGCCATGCCTTCGCGCATCGGCGCGGGCGCGCTGCCGGCGGTGCGGCTGGTCGACATGAACCTGCAGCCGCCGAAGACGGTGATCTCGGGCGCGCTGCTCGACGCCATCGGCCAGCGCATCGCGCGCGGCGAGCAGAGCATGATCTTCCTGAACCGGCGCGGCTATGCGCCGGTGCTGGCCTGCGGCGACTGCGGCTGGAAGAGCGAATGCCCGCACTGCAGCGCGTACCGCGTGTTCCACAAGATCGACCGCACGCTGCGCTGCCACCACTGCGGTTTCACCGAGCGCGTGCCGCGCGCCTGCCCGGCCTGCGGCAACCCCGACATCGCGCCCGTGGGCCGCGGCACCGAGCGGCTCGAAGAGCACCTGGCCGAGCTGTTCGCCGCCGTGAAGCACGCCGACGGCAGCGCGGTGCGCATTGCGCGCATCGACGCCGACAGCACCAAGAAACAGGGCGCACTCGAATCGCAGCTCGCGGCCGTGCACGCAGGCGAGGTCGATGTGCTCGTCGGCACACAGATGATCGCCAAGGGCCACGACTTCCGCCGCATCACGCTGGTGGCCGCGGTGAACCCCGACGGCGCGCTGTTCTCCAGCGACTTCCGCGCGCCCGAGCGCTTGTTCAGCCTCTTGATGCAATCGGCCGGCCGCGCAGGCCGCGATGCCGCCTACCTCGCGGCGCAAGGCACCAAGGCCGAGATGTGGATCCAGACGCACCACGCGCCGCACCCGCTGTTCGCGGCGCTGCGCCGGCACGACTACGAAGCCTTCGCCAAGCAGCAGCTCGAAGAGCGCCAGGCCGCCGCCATGCCGCCTTTTGCGTTCCAGGCGCTGCTGCGCGCCGACGCGCGCGAGCAGGCCGTGGCACAGGGCTTTTTGAACCTCGCGGCCGACAAGGCCGAGGCGCTGCCCGGCGCCGACCTCGTCACGCGCTACCCGGCGGTGCCGCTGGCGATCCAGCGCGTGGCGAACGTGGAGCGCGCGCAGATGCTCATCGAAAGCCCGTCACGCGCGGCGCTGCAACGCCTGCTGGCCGCCTGGCAGCCGCTGCTGCACGAGCTGCGGCGCACGCCCGAGGGCAAGGGCGTGATCCGCTGGCTGGTGGACGTGGACCCGCACAGCATCTGAGCGAGGCGCGAAGGCGCCTCAGCGCGAACGCAGGATGCGATTGCGCAGGCCTTCGGGTTTGCGCAGCAAGGGCGCGTCGGGGCCGGAGGCAGCGCTCTTGGCCAGGCGACCGCCGGGCACGGCAGGGCAGACGCCCGTGACCTGGTGCGAGAGCGCGGCGGCCAGGCGCGCCTCCGCCGGATCGCCGAGCGCATGGCCGAAATCGTCGGGGATGGCGCAGGTGGGTGCGAGACCGTCCGGGTAGTCGCCGAACCCCTTGGCGTTCACGCTCTGGAACTGCACGCTGAAGTAGGTGGTGCCGCAGTTGTCCTGGGGATAGAAGCCGTAGGGCTTGCCGCAGGTGGTGCCGCCGATCTGGACCACGTCGATGTCGATGCCGCGCAGGCCGTTGATGAACGCCTCGCTGGCCGAGCAGGTGTCGGGCCCCGTGAGCACGTAGACGCGTCGCAGGTCGAGGCTGGGCAGTGGCTGGGGCGGGTCGATGGGCGCAAGGAAGCCCAGGGTCGTGGCCCAAAACGGCGTGGGCAGGAGCGGCTCGCCAAACACCGGATCGCGTTCGGTGTGCTTGTTGTTGTAACGCAGGGACTCGAAGGCTTTGTCGCGCGTCTTCGCCTCGCCGGCGACCATGAAAGCCAGTTGGCTGGCCATGTCCAGATAGCCGCCGCCGTTGTAGCGCAGGTCGACGACCAACTCGGTGGGCTGCGCTGCGCGCAGTTGCTCGAAGGCTGTCTTCAGTGGCAGCTCCGCCGTTCCGATGTGGTCGTTGAACTGCAGGTAGCCGACCTTGCGGCCCGCGTTCGGGAGGACCTTGACGTTCTGGACAGGCATCGAGGTCACGGCGGCGGCCGTCAGCGCGACCTCGCGCTCGATGCCGCTGACGACGTCGCGAACGGTAAAAAGCGTGCGCGTCCCCGGCGCGGCGGGAGCAAGCCCCGCGTTGAGGATCTCGATGCCTGCGACCGTGTTGTCGTTCACGAAATCGATGCCGTTGATCTTGAGCACCCGATCGCCGCGCCGCAAACCGGCATCCGGCACGGCTGCGGGGGAGCCGGGCTCCACATAGGCCACCAGCAGATCGCGTGGCGGGCGGTCGGCGAAAAACGCCCACTTTGCCCCATAGTCGACGGACGTGCCGCCGTGCAAGAGCCCTTCCCACCGATCGGTGGCGTAGGCGAAATGGAACAGGTCCTTGCGCGCGCCCGAAGGCGTTGCGCGATGGGTCTTGAGCAGGTCGAAATAGTCGGACGTGGCGTACAACGCCGGGTCCAGATCCGGGACTTCGTCGTACCAAAGGTAGGTGTCGTTGGTCCACGCGCGCAGCCAGTTGTTCTCATCGACCGTGCGGCCGGCCTTGTCGGCGAACGGCTTGCCGTCGTAGCCCGTGCCGGTGCGTGGTGCCGCGCAGCGATCCTTGTAGAGACTCGCGGCGCGGAACACGCCTTCGACCCAGGGCGCATTGCGCAAGGCATCGCCGTCGTCGGGCGCATCGGGCGGTGCCGTGGGTGGGGTGGTGGCGACGGGTGGCGTGGTGCCCGTGCCGCTGTTCGGCAGGAAGCCGACGCCAGAACCTCCGTCTCCCCCGCCGCCACAGGCGACGAGCACGGCCATCGGAACGGACAGCAGCAGAAGACGGGCGAAACGAAAACGCAGAGGGAAAAGAGGCACGGCGAAGTTCCTGGAAGGCGGTAAGGCGCCGCCATCCTAGGAAGCTCTGCGTCGTTGCGCATTGGACCAAAGTCCTATGCGCGGCACGAACGCGCCGCGTCGCTCGTCAGTGGTAGCCCGTGGGCTCCTTGCCCATGTCGACGTAGCGCAGCTCGTTGTGCCGTCGCCGCGCAATGCTGTTCGGCCAAGCGAACACGACGAGGCTCAGCGCGGCCAGCGCGAGCGCGGCGCCCGTGCCGAGCGTGCCGACATGCCAGAACCAGCCCACCGCAGCGAGCCAGGCCAACCACATCAGGATGCGAACCAGTATTGCCATCGCGTCCCCCACTTGGACCTCACATTTGCACCATTCACACCTTGGACTCGGAACCACTGTAGCAGCGCAACTGCATACGCAAGCATTCATCTGAAGAGATAACGCACGGTATGCCTTAAGGCATGCCCTGGGAATACCCCGAAATAAACTGCAAAAAGAGTTGACGGTACCCCCCGCCTTGCACAAGCTGTGCCTGTGCGGTTCCATCGCCGGGGCTGCGTGTGTTCGTGCCCGCTCGCTTGATGCAAAGGTCGCCGTGAACTCGTCGTCTCTTCTGGCTGGGGTCGGTGTTGTCGCCGTCTCGCTCGCGTGCCTTGCAGGGTCCGCAGGGGCGGCGGAGCTTGAACTGCAGGGTCGGCGGCTGGTGGTCTCGGGTACGCTCGACGGCAGCAAGGTCAAGGCCTTCACCGAGCATTTGGGCAGCGGCACGGTGCGCACCGTGGTGTTCGAAGATTCGTTCGGCGGCACCGCCGAAGCCGCCGGCGCGTATGCCGACGCGATCCGCGAGAGCGGCGTGCAGACCGAGGTGCGCGGCCACTGCATGGCGGCCTGCGCGTATGCGTTCCTGGCTGGCAAGACGCACCGATTCGCAGACGGTCTGCAGGTCAACGGCATTCTGTTGCCGGTGGCCGCCCGCCCCACCGCAGCCGAGCTGGCGGTGCGCTGGCGCGGCGAGGAAGCCCGCAAGACGCTGGCCGACTTCACGCCCGCCCCGGGCACCGCCGCAGCAGCAGCGCACCCGATCGAAACCACCGCGCCCACACCCAAGGACAACTGGCAGCCCGACCACGGCGTGCTCTTCACGGCCAGCCCGACGCTGTTCGGCCGCATCTACAACACCTACTACTGCGACGGCACGCAGGGCCGCGATTTCTCGAAGTGCGAAAGGCTCTCCGACGCCGACCCGTACAAGCTGGGCGTGCTGACCGAGTGATCAGCGCAGCGCGCCGACCGCCACCGGGAAGGTGAAGAACGCCGCCACCGTCGTCCACAGGATGATGCGGGCGATGCGGCCGTTGTCGGCGCCGAAGCGCTCGGCCAGCATCGACACGTTGCTCGCGCTCGGCAGCGCCGCGACCAGCACGATCACCGCGAGCGCCGACGGTGCCAGCGGCAGCCCGAGCGCGATGGCGCCGCGCCCCAGCGCCCAGACGGCCAGCGGATGCAGCACCAGCTTCACGAGCACCACAGGCAGTACATCGGCCAGCGGGGCCTTCGGCGCGGGCCCGGCGCCGGTGCCCATCGCCGCCGCCACCATGGCGCTGGCGCCGTGCTCGCGCGCCACCAGCGCCGAGCGCGCGAGCACCGCGCCGATGGTGAAGAGCGCCACGGGCGAGGCCGCGTCGGCCAGCATGGCGATCGTGCGCTCGACCGGCCCGGGCAGCTGCCAGCGCATGGCCGACAGCAGCACGCCCAGCAGGATCGACCAGGGCATCGGGTTCACGAGGATGCCGCGCAGCGCCTTGCGCGCGGCCTGCGTGGCGCCCTGGCGGCCTGCGCTGCCGGCACCGTCGAGCCGCGACAGCGCGATGCACAGCGACGAGGTCACGACGAGGTCGAACGCGATGGTGATGATGATCGGCCCGGCCGCCTGCGCGCCCAGCAGCGCCACCAGCAGCGGCACGCCCATGAAGCCGGTGTTCGGAAAGGCCGCCACCAGCGCGCCGAAAGCCGCGTCGTTCCAGCCGATGCGCGCATTGCGCGTGAACAGCACCACGCCCGCCACCACGGCCAGCGCGCAGATGCCCCAGATCAGTGCCACGCTGCCGTCCAGCAGCTGCGCGATGGGCGTGCCGGCGCCGAAGCGCAGCAGCATGCAGGGCAGCGCGAAATACAGCACGAAGGTGTTGAGCCCCGGAATCGCCTCCAGCGGCAGGATGCGGGTGCGGGCGGCGGCATAGCCGGCCGCGATCAGGGCGAAGAAAGGAAAAGTAACAAGGAAAACAGGCAGCACACCGGCATTGTCGTCCTCCTTGGCCGCGCGATGCCCGCTGACACAGGGGGCCGGAGCCGGCCCCGTATCATTGCCCGCTTTGCGACGGTCGCGCCCTGCGGCCTCTCCTGCTTTCCCGTCTTTTCGCTTTCCCGGTTCCCCCTCCCCCATGTCCCACGGTCTCAATCTCGCCCAGCAAGAAGCGGTCAACTACATGCACGGTCCCTGTCTGGTGCTCGCAGGCGCGGGCTCGGGCAAGACGCGCGTGATCACGCACAAGATCGGCCGGTTGATCCAGTCGGGCCTGAAGCCCGAGCGCATCGCGGCCATCACCTTCACGAACAAGGCGGCCGCCGAAATGCGCGAGCGCGCCAAAGACCTGATCGGGCGCGACGCGCGCAAGGTGGTCGTGTGCACCTTCCACGCACTGGGCGTGCGCATGATGCGCGAAGACGGCCACGTGCTGGGCCTGAAGAAGGCCTTCAGCATCCTGGACAGCGACGACGTCACCAAGATATTGAAAGACTGCGGCGGCACCGTCGACGTCGCCACCGCCCGCATCTGGCAGTGGACGATCAGCAAGTGGAAGAACACGGGCCTGAACGCCACGCAGGCCGCGGCCGCCGCGGTGGACGACAACGAGCGCATCACGGCCGAGATCATGGGCCAGTACGAAGAGCGGCTGCAGGCCTACCAGAGCGTGGACTTCGACGACCTCATCGGCATGCCGCTGAAGCTGCTGTACGAGTTCCCCGAGGTGCGCGCCAAGTGGCAGGCGGCGCTGGGCCACATCCTCGTCGACGAATACCAAGACACCAACGCCACGCAGTACGAAGTGCTCAAGGCCTTGGCGGGCGAGCGCGGCCAGTTCACTGCCGTGGGCGACGACGACCAGTCGATCTACGGCTGGCGCGGCGCCACGCTGGACAACCTGAAGAAGCTGCCGGTCGACTACCCGACGCTCAAGGTCATCAAGCTGGAGCAGAACTACCGCTCCACCAGCGCCATTCTTCGCGCGGCCAACAACGTGATCGGCCCCAACCCCAAGCTGTTTCCGAAGACGCTGTTCTCGGAACTCGGTGAAGGCGAGCCGGTGCGCATCGTCGATGCCGACACCGAGCTGCACGAGGCCGAGCGCACGGTAGCGCGCATCATCAGCCTGCGCGCGGGCGATGTGGTTTCGCAGGGCAAGCAGTACAAGGAGTTCCGCGACTTCGCGATCCTGTACCGCGCCAACCACCAGGCCCGCATCTTCGAGCAGGCACTGCGCAAGGCGCAGATTCCCTACAAGGTGTCGGGCGGCCAGAGCTTCTTCGACCGCGCCGAAATCAAGGATCTGTGCGGCTGGTTTCGCCTGTGGGTGAACAACGACGACGACCCGGCGTTCCTGCGCGCCATCACCACGCCCAAGCGCGGCATCGGCCACACGACGCTGGCCAGCCTGGGCAGCTTCGCGAGCCAGTACAAGCTGAGCCTGTTCGCGGCGCTGTTCAGCCCGTCGCTGCCGAGCGTGATTCCCAAGCGCACGCTCGACGGCGTGCACGAGTTCGGCCGCTACATCAACGACCTCGAATACCGCGCGCGCCGCACCATGGGCGCCGAAGCCTCGCGGGCCTTCATGCTCGAGTGGCTCAAGGAGATCGACTACGAGCGCCATCTCTACGAAGGCGAAGACAGCGAGGCCGCAGCCGCCACGCGCTGGACCAACGTGCTGGAGTTCGTCGACTGGATGTCGCAACGCGCCGGCGGTTCGCTCGACGACGCCTCGGGCGCCGACGACACCAACCCGAACGAGCACAAGAGCCTGCTCGAGGTGGCGCAGACCATCTCGCTGCTGTCGACCATCAGCGAGCGCGAACAAGACCAGAACGTGGTCACACTCTCGACGCTGCATGCGTCCAAGGGCCTCGAATGGCCGCATGTGATGCTCATCGGCGTGACCGAGGGCCTGCTGCCTTTCAAGCTCGACGACGACAACGGCCGGCAGAAGGTGGTGAGCGACGAAACCACGCAGCGCCTGCAGGAAGAGCGCCGCCTCATGTACGTGGGCATCACCCGCGCGCAGCGCAGCCTGGCCGTGAGCTGGACCAAGAAGCGCAAGCAGGGCCGCGACATGGTGCCCTGCATGCCGAGCCGCTTCATTGCCGAGATGGGCCTGGACAAGGCCACGACCAAGGAAGACCCGCGCGAGAAACTGAAGGCGCTGCGCGCCGAGTTCGCACGCAAGGCGCTGGACAGCGCGGCCAAGGCCGCCGCCACGCCATGAGGATGACGGCGACGGTGGCGATCGCGTTGCTCACCGCGGTTCTCGCGGCCGGATGCGCGGCCCCGCGCCACGACCCCAACTGCCCCGCCGACGCACGCGAGCTGCCGCTGCAGGCGCTGTACGGCCAGTGGGAAGCCCGCTTCGACGACCTGCCCGGCGCGGCCGTCGTGCAGCTGGGCAAGCACCCCGAATACGCCGGCGTGCGCGGCACCATCACGCGCCGCGCCGATGCCTCGACGAAGTCCACCGTCGCGCAGCTCGCGGGCGATGTCGACGACGAGGGCGCGCTGTCCATCGACGAATCGCTGGACGGCCGCGCCATCAGCGGCGTCTGGTCGGGCACGCTGCAACCGGGCGCCTGCGGCCGCGAGTTCCGCGGCACGTGGCGCGATGCCGCGACCGAGCGCACGCACCCGTTCGTGCTGCGCAAGACCGTCGCACAGGAAGGAAAGCCATGAAGACCACACGACGACACCCTGCCTCCTTGTTCAATCTGCGCACCGTCGCCGCCGTGGCCGCGTGCCTCGGCGCCGCATCTGCCGCGCAAGCACAGGCCGTCGAGAAGCCGGCCAGTCCGCTGGCCGACGCGCAGCTCACCTGGCAGCAGTGCGCCGCGCTCGGCGCGAACAACGAAGCGCGCCTGGCTTGCTACGACCGCTGGTCGCAACAGCAGACACTGCCCTCGGTGTCGGTGCCCGTCGCGCCGCCCGTGCTCGCGAGCACGCAGCCGCCGGTGGACGGCACGATCCCGGCCACGCGCGTGGTGTCGGTCGCCACCACCGAAGGTTGCCGCGACCGCCAGTACTCGTCGCTGTCGCGCTTCTGGGAACTCGAGAACGCCACCGACTGCGGCACCTTCGGCTTCCGCGGCTACCGTCCGCTCACGGTGTCGGCCTCGGCCGCCACCGACAAGCCCCAGCCGCCGACCTCACCGTCGGCCGGCCACACGGCCGAGCCCGTGGCCTACCAGGCGAACGAGATGCGCATCGGCCTGTCGGTGCGCACCAAGCTCGCGCAGGGCATGCTCACGCAGAACGACCCGGTCAAGAAAGACTCGCTGTGGTTCGCCTACTCGCAGCTGTCGACGTGGCAGCTGTTCAACGGCGACATCTCGCGGCCGTTTCGCACCACCGACCACGAGCCCGAGCTGATGTATGTCTACCCGACCGACTTCAAGCTGCCCGGCGGCTGGCGCTGGCGCTACACGGGCGTGGGCATCGTGCACCAGTCGAACGGCCAGAGCCTGCCGCTGTCGCGCAGCTGGAACCGCGTGTACCTGATGGGCGGCGCCGAGCTCGACGACCGCTTCACGATCACGGGCCGCGTCTGGCAGCGCATGTCGGAAAGCGCCGCGAAAGACGACAACCCCGACATCTCCGAGTACATCGGCCGCGCCGAAGTCACGGGCCGCTGGAACCTCAACCGCGACAACCAGCTGGGCATCACGGTGCGCAACAACCTGCGCGACAGCGGCCGCGGCTCGGTGCGCCTCGAATGGCTGAAGGCCATCGGCGATCCGACCAAGAGCAACCTGCGTTTCCACACGCAGCTGTTCCACGGCTACGGCGACACGCTGGTGGACTACAACCGCAAGCGCACCGTGCTGAGCATCGGCCTCAGCCTGGTGGACTTCTGATCTTCCTCACATCCAGGGCCCTTCAGATGACTGCAGACCTTTCTCCCGTCGATGCCACGCAACGCGAGATCATCGCGGCCCTGCACGTGGCGCCCCTCTTCGATGCCGCCGCCGAACTCGCGCGGCGCACCGACTTTCTCGCGGACTACCTGCGCAGCACCGGCCTGAAGGCGCTGGTGCTGGGCATCAGCGGCGGCGTCGATTCGCTGACCGCCGGCTGCCTCGCGCAACGCGCGGTCGAGAAGCTGCGCGCCGAGGGCCGCGACGCCACCTTCATCGCGATGCGCCTGCCCTACGGCGTGCAGCGCGACGAGGCCGAGGCGCAGGCCGGCCTGGCGGTGATCCGCCCCGACCGCCTGCTGACGGTGGACATCCGCCCCGCCGCCGATGCGATGCTGGCCGCGCTGCGCGCCGGCGACCTGGTCTTTCGCGACGCAGCGCACGAAGACTTCGTGCTCGGCAACATCAAGGCGCGCCAGCGCATGATTGCGCAGTTCGCAGTGGCCGGCGCGCAGGACGGCCTCGTGATCGGCACCGACCACGCGGCCGAAGCGCTCATGGGTTTCTTTACCAAGTTCGGTGACGGCGCGGCCGACGTGACGCCGCTCACCGGCCTCAACAAACGCCGCGTGCGCGCCCTGGCGGCGCTGCTCGGCGCGCCCGATGCGCTGGTCTACAAGGTGCCCACCGCCGACCTCGAATCGCTGGTGCCGGGCAAGCCCGACGAAGATGCCTTCGGCGTGAGCTACGAGCAGATCGACGACTTCCTCGAAGGCAAGCCGGTGTCGGCCGCGGCGCGCGCGGTGATCCTGTCGACACACCGCAAGAGCGCCCACAAGCGGGCGCTGCCGGTCGAGCCGCCAACGCCCTGACAGCGGCGGGAGGGGGCGCCGCCGATGCAAGTGTGAATCGGCGATGGGATTAAGTCTCAGAACGACGTCAACAAACGTTGCGTGTCACCCTTTAGTATCAATTGGTGCGGATACGTCTGTAAAAATTCTGAATGGCTGGCACAACGCCCAGCCCTTTGGAATTCCATGCTTGATGTAGTGAAACCCGAAATCCTCGTGGTCGACGACGACCCCGAGGTCTGCGAAACGCTGGTCGACCTGCTCGAGTCATCGGGCTTCCGGGCACAGGCGGTGCCGGACGGCCTGGCCATGGCGGCGCGCCTCGACCAGCGCGCGTTCTCGCTCGTGATCATCGACCTGCGCCTGAAGAAGGAAGACGGCATCGAGCTCGCGCGCCAGCTGCGCACGCATTCGCGCATTCCGATCATCATCCTCACGGGCCAGGGCACGGCAGCCGATCGCGTGCTGGGCTTGGAAACCGCGGTCGACGACTTCGTCGCCAAGCCCTTCGACAACCGCGAACTCATCGCGCGCATCCGCGCCCTGCTGCGCCGCTCGGCCGGCACCGGCATGCCGCGCTCGCTGCGCGCCGACCGGCTGAGCCACGAGCGCTACCTGTTCGGCGACTGGACCCTCAACATCACCGCCCGCGAGCTGCTGCGCAGCGACGGCTCGCCCTGCGACCTGACCCACGGCGAGTTCGCCTTGCTCGAGGTCTTCGTGCTGCATGCGAACCGGGTCATCGACCGCGAGCAGTTGCTGCTCAAGACGCGCAGCGCCCAGTCGGATGCCGTGAGCCGCACGATCGACGTGCTGGTGTCGCGGTTGCGCCGCAAGATCGAGGACGACCCGGACAACCCGCGCTTCATCTGCACGGAGCGCGGCGCGGGCTACCGCTTTGCAGCGAACGTGGTTCGCTGCTGAGGCGGCCACCGCCAGGCACTGACCCATGAGCGCTCGCTTCTTCTCCTCTCTGGCGCCCCAGGGCTTGCGATCGCGCAGCCTGCGCGATCGCTGGATCCTGACCTTCGGCGTCCTGGCCATCACCACGCTGGTTCTGGCCGCAGTGGCCATGGTGGCGCTGTTCAACGCCAAGGCCGCGATCCAGGGCTTCGACGAGCGCATCCTGCCGTCCGTGGTGAAGTCGCTCGCGCTGTCGGAACGGGTCACGCACCTTGCGGCGGCGGCGCCCTACGTGGCGGAAATGTCGATCTCGGCGCGGCTCAACCAGGAGAAGGCCGAGTTGCTGAAACGCCAGGACGAAGCGCGGGCGCTTGCGGCGCAGTTGCCAGCGGCCAGCGGAGCGGCCACCGGCATCCCGAAGGTGCTGAGTTCGATGCAGGTGGTGCTGGACGACCTGATCGAATTCAAGCGGCGGGACCTCGCGCTGCGCGAAGAAGGCCGCGGACGCATTCATGCGCTGAGCCAGCTGGAACACCACATCGCCGACATGCCCGAGCGTCCCAGGTACGCGGCCGGCCATTCGCTGCTGCTGCTGCGCGTCGCCTTGTACGCCCACAACACGCTCGACCTGGATGAAGCCGAGCGGGTGTACCTGGCCGACGCCCGTTCGGGCAACGCCTTGCGCGTCGATCCGGCGGTTCGCGCGCAGATCGCCGAACTCGCCGACAGCATCTTCGCGCTGCGCAGGCAGCACCTTGCCTTGCGCGACCGCAAGACCCTGCTGCTCACTTCAACGCGCATGCTGTCGGACGAACTCACGCGCTCGGTCGATCGCCACGTGGCAATGCTCAGCGCCGAGGTGTCGTCGCGCGAGCACTCGGTGAGCCTGATCGTCCGTTCGGGGCTCATTGCCGTCACCTTCGCGCTGCTGGTGGCCGCCGCCGCGCTGCTGCTCGGGTTCTGGAACCTGCGGGATTCGCTGCGCGACCTGACCCGTGTCACCTCTGCCATCACGGAGCTGTCGCACGGCAATGCGAGCGCACAGCCCGATGTGTCGAAGCGCGACGACGAGGTCGGCGCGCTCATCGGTGCGTTCAACGTGTTCCGCGAAAACACGCTGTCGATGCGCCGGATGGGCGCCGACATCTCCGAACAGCGGCGGCTGCTGCGCACGGTGCTCGACAGCATCGACGACGGCCTGGGAGCCTTCGACGCCGAAGGCCGGCTCGTGGCCTGGAACCCGCGATTCGCCACGCTGCTGCACCTTCCCTCGCAGGCGGTGCATACGGGCGCAACGCTCGACGCGTTGCGCAGCGCGCTGCCGCCCCTGGCCGACGGCCGCCCCGCCGTCGACCTGCTGGGGCCGCCCGATGCGCAGCGGCGGCGCGAAGACCACCTGCTCGACAACGGCCAGGTCCTGGCCGTGCGCAACCATTCCATGCCGGCCGGCGGCTTCGTCACGCTGTACAGCGACCAGAGCGAGAGCCGCGCCCTCGAACGGCAGGTGCGGCAGACGCAGAAGATGGAAGTGCTGGGCCAGCTCACGGGCGGCGTGGCGCACGACTTCAACAACCTGCTCGCGGCGGTCTTCAGCAACCTGCAGCTGCTGCAAGCGCGCGACGACCTGTCGCCTGACATGCGCCGCATCGTGGACCGCGCGTTCCGCGCCTCGGAGCGCGGTGCCGTGCTCACGACGCGCCTGCTGGCTTTTGCCCGCCGGCAGACGCTGCGCGTCGAGGTACTCGATGTCGACCAGATGCTTGCAGGGCTCCAGGACCTCGTCGCCTACTCGCTGGGGCAGGACATCCGCGTCGAACTCGATCTGCAGGCCGACGGGGCCTGTGTGCTGGTCGACGGCGGGCAGCTCGAGAATGCGATCCTCAACCTCGCACTGAACGGCGGTGCCGCCATGCCGCGGGGCGGTGTGCTCACCCTGCACAGCGCACTGCGCTCTGCCGTGCAAGGCGTGGCAGTCAACGCCCCCGGGAGCGCGACGGTCGAAATCCGCATCAGCGACACGGGCAGCGGCATGCCGCCCCATGTGCTGGAGCGCATCTTCGAGCCGTTCTTCTCGACCAAGCGGAACGAGGGCAGCGGACTCGGCCTGAGCATCGTGTACGGTTTCGTCAAGCAGTCCGGCGGCGACATCCGCGTGCAGAGCGTGGTCGGCCAGGGCACGACCTTCACGCTGGCCCTGCCCGAAGCCCCGCCGAATTCCGCGCCGGCGTGCGCACCGCCGCCGCCCGCGTTGTCGCTCGCGCAGATGTGCGTGCTGCTGGTGGACGACGACGCCGATGTGCGCGACGCCACCTTCGAATTCCTGAAGGAGCGCGGTGCGCGGGTGCAGGCGGTGGCGTCCTCGACGGACGCGTCTGCGGCGCTCCAGGCCCAGGCCTTCGACCTGGTGCTGTCCGACGTCAGCCTGGGGCCCGGCGGCGACGGCCTGCAGCTGATGCGCGACGTGCAACGCCTCCATCCCCACGTCCCCGTGGTGCTGATCTCGGGCC
This sequence comes from Variovorax sp. EBFNA2, assembly GCF_033802765.1. NCBI lineage: Bacteria > Pseudomonadati > Pseudomonadota > Betaproteobacteria > Burkholderiales > Comamonadaceae > Variovorax > Variovorax sp. EBFNA2. Next base: position 717,093 of record NZ_CP138496.1, on the reverse strand, counting down.
TCCCCTCCGATCTCCTCGCGCGCCGCCACGGCGTGCCGCCGAACACGCGCATCCTGCGCAAGCCGTTCCTCAACGGCGAACTGATGCAGGCCATTGCGCAGGCGCTGGCGCAGCACCGCGCCGACGCGTCGTCTCCCGCCGCACTCTCCGCCTGAGCCGCTGCCAGAGCCGTTCGAGCCGCCGCCTGCCGCGACGGCGGTCGGCGCGCGCGCGCCGACAGTTGTTTGCATTGCGAGTGTTTCGTCATCTCTTTTGATTGTTTACTTTTTATTTACGAAGCTCCGCCCCAATAGCGTCTTGAAGGTCACCTGCTCGCCCCCCGCGATGCCGAGGGCCCGCTGCCCATCCCAAGACATGCGAAGGAGGAGCGTCCGATGCCAGGACTCGAGACAACAACCGCACCGCGCGCTGCCGCGCCGCGTTCGCCATGAGGACCGCCATGCCGCAAGGCGTGCGCCGCAATCCCGCGCCGGAAGTCGAGCACAGTTTCGTGCGTTCACTGCAGAGCGGCCCCGCGCCCTCGGGCCCGCGCGGCTTTCTGCATTGCCTGCAGCACGGCAGCCCGTCGCCGCTGGAACGCTGGCACTGCCACGACGAATACGAACTGCACCTGATCGCGGACACCCGGGGCTGGGCCTTCGTCGGAGACCATGTCGGGCGCTTCGAGCCCGGGCACCTCGTGCTCACCGGTCCGCGGCTGCCGCACAACTGGGTTTCGCACAACCTCCCCTCCGAGGGTGTCGAACTGCGCAGCCAGGCCCTTCAATTTGCAGACGCGCCGCTGCGCAAGGGCATGGAGGTGTTCAACGAACTCCAGGAAGCCGCCCCGCTGCTGGAGAAGGCACGCTACGGCGTCGAGTTCCTCGGCATCAGCGACAGCGTGCGAGAGCACTTCGACCGCATGCAGACCTGCGAGGGGCCGGAGCGGTTCGCCGAGTTCCTTCGGCTGCTGAGCCGGCTCGTGCGGTGCAAGAGCCAGCGCGTGCTCTCTTCAGGCTGGCTGCCGGTCAGGGGCCGTGCGGAAACGGTCGATGCCATCGCCAGGGCCGTCGCCTACATCCGCCTGCACCTGGACCAACCGCTGTCGGCGCCGAGTGTTTGCGACCACGCGGGCATCAGCCAGGGCAGCTTCTCGCGCCTGTTCGGTCAATGCACCAAGGTCTCGTTCACCGATTTCGCGAACCGGCTGCGCGTCGGCAAGGCCTGCCAGTTGCTCATGGAAAGCGACCAGCAGATCTCGAGCATCTGCTACGCCGCGGGGTTCAACAACATCGCCAACTTCAACCGGCGCTTCCTGAAGATCAAGGGCATGACGCCCAAGGAATTCCGCCTGCAAGTGGCCATGCGCCACAGCCAGAGCCAGACGCTGCCGATCTCACGCTTCGACATGGAGAACGTCGGCGTGGACGCAATGGCGGCAGCCGGCGCCTTCCGCGAAGGCGCTGCCCTGTACCGTCAGTCGTAGGCGACGGTCACCAGCGCGGCCGACGCGCCTCCGGTCGCAGGTGCCGCGGACGCCAGCAGCGTCAACGTGCCGCCGTGCTGGCCGATCGCATGCCATTGCGTGGCATCGATGGCTTGCGCCCGCCCCTGGCCGTCCATGAAGCGTGCGGACACCGCCTGCGTGGGGGCCGCGTCAACCGTCACCCGCGCGCTGGGGCGATCCACAGCCTCACGGGAAAGGACCAACTCGGCCTGCCACCCGCGCATCCAAACCTCCAATTAACAATTGCAATTCAAATTCATTGCCTTGCCCTAGTGGAAAAAAAGCCTCAACGAACAAGAAGCAATCAATTTCATACGTTTTCTTTCTGCGATATACGAAATATGCGCAAACGCGTATCACCCATGAAATATGTCACCATTTATTCACAAGAAAAAGCGACCAACAACAACCAGAGTTAATTACTGCAAATTCTTTATTTCACCCCTGACATTTAAGAAATAGACTCCGCCCGCCCTACAAAAGGCAATGCGTTATTCATTCTTAAAGATTCAGGGAAATCAGATGCAAAAGGGTAGTTTCTTCAAGGCAGCGGCAGTCGCGGCCACCATGGTTCTCTCGCAAGGCGCTCTGGCCGCCGATGGCACCGTCAACTTCACCGGTGAAATCGTCGACACGCTGTGCTCGATCGCACCGGGCAGCCAGAACCTGACCGTGGCGCTGGGCAAGGTCTCGCGCACCGTGTTCGACGGTGCCACCGCCGGCACCGCAGTCGCTGGCAAGAAGTCCACACCGGCCAAGTTCAGTATCGACCTGCTGGGTTGCGGCGCCACCGCCAAAGGCGCGACCGTGACCTTCACCGGCACCGCCGACCTCGACGACGCAAGCAATCTGCGTTTGGCCAACGCCGGGCAAGTCGGCGTCGGCGCCGCGAGCGGCGTGGCGATCGAGCTCGGCGACTCCGCCGGCACGAAGATCCCGCTCGGCTCGCCGTCGGCTGTCTACACGTTGGGCCAGGGTGACAACGCACTCAAGTTCCAGGCAGCGTATGTGGCAACCCGCTCGGCCGTGACGGTCGGTCCGGCCAACTCGGTCGCGCAGTTCACCATCGCCTACAAGTAATCGCCGCAGGCGCGGCCTTCGCCGCCGGCCGAAATCATTCGCTTCGGCCGACGCGGCGCCTCACCCAGGCACCACCACTTGCGCAACGCGCCGTGGTGGGCGTCACCCCCACTTTCTTTCGCCCACGCCTCGACTGCACTTGACCGTGCGCCGGCGCGACGGGATGCGCGCGTTTTGCGCACCTGAGACCTGAATGCGCCAAGGAATTTCGTCTATGTGCAGCAAGACCTGCCTCCGGGGGTCCTTTGCCCTCCTGCTGACGTTCGGCCTCCAATGGCCGGCCAGTGCGGGCATCACGCTCAGCGGCACGCGCGTGATCCTGGGCGAGAAGGACCGCGAAGCCTCCATTCCGGTGAAGAACACCAGCACCTCGCCCTACGTGGTCCAGACCTGGATCGACGCGGGCGAAGGCCACAACAAGACCCCGCTGCTCGTCACACCGCCGCTGTCGCGACTCGATCCGGGCATGGAGAACATCCTGCGCATCATGCGCGTGGCCGGCGAGTTGCCGGCCGATCGCGAGTCGGTGTTCTGGCTCAACGTGAAGGAGATTCCCGAGCGGTCGAAGGACGAGAACGTCCTTCAGATCGCGGTTCGCAGCCGCATCAAGCTGTTCTACCGGCCGGCGCGGCTTCCGGGCAAGCCCGAGGAAGCGCGCACGCAGTTGCGGTGGGTCGTCAGCCCCGCGTCGCAGGGCCAGGGCGCGGTGCTCCGGGTCGCCAATCCGTCGGCGTACCACGTCACGTTCACGGCGCTGAACATCAACGATGGCCAGCAGAAGATCAATGCCGACATGGTGCCGCCGCTCGGCGAAGTCAGCTATCCGTTGAACGCAGTGAAGGCGCCTGAAGCGATCCGGGTGAATTTCACCACGCTCAACGACTACGGTGGCGAAACACCTGAAGAGCAGGTCCAGGTGCCTTCGGGCACCGCACCCGTCGCCGTGAAGGCCGAGTTGCTGCCGCCGGCCGCACCGTCCGAGTCATCTGCCGACCACAAGCGCTGAGCCCGCACCGAGGACGACCCGCCATGCCTCGCTCTTGCGTCTTTCGCTTGCCAACACGATCGGCGCTCCATGCCGCGGTGCTGGGCACGCTCGGTGTGCTGAGCGTGCCTGCGCTCGCGCAGCAACAAACGCCATCGGACCGCGTCGACTTCAATGCGGAATTTCTCAGCATCGGCGGCAACCAGCCGCACGCCGATCTTTCGTTGTTTTCCACCGGCAACCGCGTGTTCGCCGGGACATACCTGGTCGACGTCTCGCTCAACGAGCGCAGCACCGGTCAGACCGACATCCGCTTCGCCGCGGTCGAAGGCAAGCTCGACGCCAGCCCTTGCCTCACGCGCGGCATGCTCGGCGCCTGGGGCGTCAACGTGCGGGTGTTTCCCAGCCTGGCGACCCTTGCGGACGATGCCTGCGTCGACCTGGTCTCGACCATTCCCGAGTCTGCCGCCACCTACGACGGCAGCAAGCAGCGTTTGACGCTCAGCATTCCCCAAGCGGCCTTGAAGCGGTCGGCGCGCGGGGCCGTCGGCCCGGAGAAATGGGACAAGGGCATCACCGCCGCGATGCTCGACTACCAGCTGAACTTCGCACGCTACAGCGGCAGCAGCACGCGCAATGCCACGCAGTTTCCGGCACCGCAACAGAACATCTTCGACGGCAACCCGTTCGTCGACAACACGCGCAAGCCGCAACGCAACACGCTCTTCGTCGGCCTGCGCGCGGGCTTCAACATCGGCGACTGGCGCCTGCGCCATTTCTCGACCTACAACCGCGGCCTCGACGGCCGCAGCCGCTGGCAGGGCGTCAGCACGTATGCGCAGCGCGACCTGGCGTCAATGAACGCCTACCTGCGCATCGGCGACGGCAACACGCCCGGCAATTTCTTCGACAGCCTGCCGTTCCGCGGCGTCCAGCTGGTCTCCGACGACGCGATGCTGCCCGACAGCCAGCAGGGCTACGCGCCCACCATTCGAGGCGTCGCCCAGACCAACGCGCGGGTAACGGTGAGGCAGAACGGCTACATCATCCACAGCACCTACGTCGCGCCTGGCCCGTTCGTGATCGACGATCTCTATCCCACCTCGTCGAGCGGCGACCTGGAGGTGAGCATTGCCGAGGCCGACGGCCGGCAGATGCGCTACACGCAGGCCTTCTCGGCCGTGCCCACGCTGCTGCGCGACGGCACCTGGCGCTTCTCGGCTGCTGTCGGCAAGTACCGCCTCGGAGAAGGCGCGGAAACATCGCCGACCGAGCCTTCGATGACGCGGCCTGCCTTCGTGCAAGCCACGCTGGCACGCGGGCTGGGCAACGAGCTCTCACTGTACGGCGGCCTGATGGCAGCCAACATGTACCAGTCGCTGCTCGTGGGCGCCGGCAAGAACCTGCGCAATTTCGGTGCCGTCTCGGTCGACCTGGCCCACGCATGGACCACCGATCGCACCCCCTTGAACGGCACGTCGGTCTACAGCGGGCAGTCGCTGCGCTTCCTGTATTCGAAATCGTTCCTGGACACCGGCACGAGCTTTCGCGTGGCGGGCTACCGCTATTCGACGAGCGGCTACCGCACCTTCCAAGAAGCGGTGCAGATGCAGGACCTGCCGCCGATGGAGTCGTTCCACAGCCGGCGCAACGAGCTGCGCTTCGAGTTGTCGCAACAGCTCGGAGACCGGGGCTCGGTGTACGCCTCGGCACGCCAGCAGAGCTACTGGGGCACCTCGGCCCAGGACCGGCTGGTGCAGATCGGCTACTCGGGCAACCACAAGCAGCTCGGCTACAGCATCTTCTACAACCACAGCACCGGCCTGAACCGCGCGCCGAACCGGCAGATCATGGTCACGCTGAGCATCCCCCTGGGCGACACGCGCGCCCATGCGCAGTACGCCGCCACGCGGAGCAACGGCGGCCGGGTCGTGCAGCAGGCGAGCGTCTACGGTGCGGCGTTCGACGACAGCCGCCTGACCTACAACCTGACTGCTGCGCATGCCAACCAGGACGGCGACGGCAACACGAGTGCCAGCGCCAGCTACCTCTCGCCGGTGGGCCGCTTCGATCTCGGCCATTCGCGTGGTCCCGGCTACGGCCAGACCACGGTCGGCGTGGCCGGTGGATTGCTGGCACATGCCGAGGGCGTGACGCTGTCGCAACCCTTGGGTGAAACCGTGGCACTGGTGCAAGCGCCCAAGGCGCAAGGTGTAGGCCTCGAATCGCGATCAGGCGTGCGCACCGACTGGGCGGGCAATGCGGTCATTCCCAACCTGAGTCCGTACCGGCTCAACCGCGTCGCTCTTCGCACCGGCGATCTGGGCGACACCGTGGAAGTCAAGAACGCAGCGATGGACGTGGTGCCCACACGAGGCGCCGTGGTGGCGGCACGGTTCGAAACCTCGGTGGGCTACCGGCTGTTGATCACGCTGACCAATGGCAAGGGGCGCGCACTGCCACTGGGTGCACGCATCGAGAACGAGAGCGGGCAGGAAGTTGGCGTCGTGGGGCCGGACGGCCAGGCCTTCGTCACGGGGGCGGCCGACAGCGGGCGGCTCACCGTGCGCTGGGGCCAGGAGACAGCGGACCAATGCGAAGCACCGTATGACCTGCCCGTCGAGAGCAGTCCCCCACCCATTCGTGAACTGGCCGCGCAATGCCAGGCGACAGACAGCGCCCCACCTAAGGAAGCGAAATGAGCAAGCGCACTGCACTGGGCATCTGGATGATCGCCTCGACCCTGGGGCTGCTGCTCGGCACCTCGCCGGCTCGGGCCGCCTGCTACATGACCAAGGGCTACGTGGAAAAAGTCGTCAACATGGCCATCGGCCGCGTCGTCATTCCCCACGATGCCGCCGTAGGCACGGTGTTCAAGCAGCAGCTCTTTCCGTTGTCGCTCTCCGGCGCGACCAACAAGCCATGGACCTGCACGAACGGAGGCGTCGTGAAAGGCGTGATGCTGCAGGGCACCCCCGTGTCGGGCTACGACCATGTGTACACCACCGCCGTTCCCGGCGTGGGTATCCGCTTGTCTCGCTATTTCGACAACACCGCAGTCAACTACTACCCGCACGAACGCTCGACCACCACCGACTTCACCGAATTCACTGCAGCGTCGCGCTTTCAGGTGGAGCTGTTCAAGACGGCGCCCGTCACCGGCAACGGCCCGCTCGCGCAGGGCACCTACACGCAGTACTACAGCGTGGCCGACACGCGGTCGGTTCTTACGACCAACTTGCTGGGCGAAGGCATCACCATCATCACGCCGTCGTGCTCGGTCGACGTCGGCTCGCGCAACATCATGGTGCAGTTCGGCAAGGTGCCCAAGGACGGCTTCAAGGGTCGCGGCAGCACCACCGCCGAGCGCAAGTTCAGCATCAAGCTCAACTGCAAGGCGGGGCAGAACGCGCAGAACACGGTGTACCTGCGCATGGATGCGACACAGGATCCGTCCAATGCACAAGGCGTGTTGCAACCTGCGCGCGGCGTGCCGAACCTGGCGACGGGCGTGGGCATCCAGGTGATCGACGAGAAGAGCGTGCCTGTGAAGTTCGGAGAAGAAGCGCTGGTCGGCGTCTCGAGAAACGGCGACTACGTGCTGAACTACACGGCCCGCTACTTCCAGACCGGCAACCAGGTGACACCTGGCCGGGCAGACGGCACCGCGACATTCAACATCGAATACAAGTAGCGGCCTGCGCAAACGGAACAAGAAACCAGGTGCGGCCCGTACCGGAAGCTGGTCAAGGGAGCATCATCCGGTGGCAGGATCGGATCGAGAAATCGTCCACCCCTGACCAGAATGAAAGCTCTTCGCGCACCGCGAAAGCAGCCCCGGTTCCTTGCGAGCAGTTTCACGATCACGGGCCTGCTCCGCTGTGACTCATCACTGCCGTTTGAAATCGATCATCCCATGACCCTCGAGGGCAAACTCTCCCTGGCCCTGCTGGACAACAGCAGTTCGCGCAGCATCTTGCTTCAGGAGCGCCTGCGCACCATGGGCCACCGGCCCATCACGTTCAGCAGCATCGGTGAGTTGCTGTCCACCCTGAGTCGTGGCACCCGCTTCGACCTGCTGCTGGCCGCTCCAGATGCGATGGGCAGCGAAAGCCTTCTCACCGTGTGCTGGGTGCTGGGCATGCCGGCCCTTCCCATCACCGCGCAGGGCGAACCGGACGTGGTCGCACTGCCCTCCTACTTCGAAGAAATTCCCCTGCCGAGCGGAGGCATCAGCTTCGACCTGCGCCGGATCTCGAACGAAGCGCTGGTGCAGCACATGCACACGCTCTACATGGAACAAGACACCGGCACGGTCGCTCGCCAGAGTGCACCGGACCGCTGGACCTGGGGCGAATACCGCTTCGTCGACGGCAACAACACCGTGCTGCACCGCGACCGCGAGATCTCGCTGCAGCCGCGGCAGTTCTCCTTTGCGCTCGAGCTGTTCCGCAACCTGGGCAACGTGCTGACGCGCTCCTGGCTCATGAGTTCGGTGTGGAAGCTGCCGCCCGAACGCCCTGTGACGCGCTCGCTCGACGCTTGCGCCACGAACGTGCGGCGCAAGTTGCTGCTGCAGCGCGAAAACGGCTTCGTGCTGCGCGCGGTCTATGGCCAGGGCTACCAGCTGGTTCCCGTCAGCTCGCCCGCGGGGTACCGGATGTGAGGATGTGAATTGAGGGGGCGACGCCGCCCCTCGCCGGCCTAAAGAAAAGAAAAAAGCGACCTCTTCGGAAGGTCGCTTTTTCATGGGCCATCACTTCTTGCTTCGGCAGGACTCAAGACCGCGGCGCCCCGTCTTCCCTCTGCCGCATGCGCCACTCCCCGACGAAATAATCAGCGCGAAACTTCAAGCGTTCGATCACTGCTTCGCGGTTCGGCTGTTGCGCAATGATCAGCACGCATCGCGGCTCGTGCCCCTCGCGAAGTTCCGCCTTGCCCGAGCAAGTCCCCTCGGAGGACTGCTGGAGTTCGAGCCAGCAACTCCACCCTGCGGGCAGATCGAGATCGATGTGTGCGGCGTCCATGGCGATCGAGGATAAGCCGCTCTGAAGCATCCGCCCCCACTAAGTCCTGCATTGACCCTTTCGCCCGTGGGACGAGTGCGATGTCGGCGCAGGACGACATCGCCGCGCGCCGTCTGTCCTCAAGGCATGCACGTCGCGCGATCTAGGCTGATGCCTTGCGACGAAGACGACGCGAAAACGCGCGAGCCGCGCGCGCATCGGGAGTTCACCCGCGTCGCCACGCATTCATCCGAAGGAAACCCGTCCGTTGACGACCGCCACCGCCCCTGCGCCCGCCGGCACGCCCGGCACCGACACGCCACTCCGAGCACCGCACCGCTGGCAGTTCTTCCGCGCGGGCGGCGTGGACCAGGTGGTGTTCCGCAACGGCGAGGACATCGCCCGCCTCGCCGAACTCGACCAGAAGCTGTGGGTCGCACTCGCCTGCCCCACGCGCGGCATCGACTTCGATGCGCGCACGCTCGACCTCATCGACACCGACGGCGACGGCCGCGTGCGCCCGCCGGAAGTCATCGCGGCCTGCCAATGGGCCTGCGAACGGCTGCGCAGCGCCGATGTGCTGCTCGCTGGCGGCGGCACGCTGTCGCTTCAAGACCTCGACGACACGCGCGCACCGGGTGCCGACCTCGCAAAGGAAGGCCGGCGCATCCTCGACCTGCTCGGCAAGCAGGACACGCACACGCTGACGCTCGCCGACATCGCCGACCGCGGCGAATGGCTGGCGGCCATGCGCTTCAACGGCGACGGCGTGGTCACGCCAGCCACCGCCACCGATGACACGCTGCGCGCCACCATCGAGGAAGCGATGCGCACCCACGGCAGCACGCCCGACCGCCACGAACACACACCCGGCCTCGACCGCGCACGCGCCGGGGCCTTCATGGCCGACGCGCTCGCGCTGCGCGACTGGTACGCGCGGGGCGACGAAGAGGGCTTGCTGCCGCTGGGCGCGCGCACGCTGGCCGCGGCCGAGGCCCTGCGCGCGGTCGCGGCCAAGGTCGACGACTTCTTCGCGCGCTGCCGCGTGGCCGCCTACGACCTGCAGGCGGTGGTGGCGCTCAACCCCTCGCCCGACGCCTACGACGCGCTCGCGGGGCACACACTCGACGCGAACGTGCAGCCGGTGGCCGAGTTGCCGCTGGCACCGGTGACGCCGCATCGCGCGCTGCCGCTCAGTGGTGCGAGCCTCAACCCCGCCTGGGCCGAAGCCATGGCCGCCTTTGCGCGCGATGCAGTCGCGCCGCTGCTGGGTGAACGCGACACGCTGGACGAAGACGCGTGGCAATCGCTGCGCCGTCAGCTCGCGCCTTGCGACGCATGGATCGCCGCACGCCCCGGCAACGCGCTCGCCGGTCTGCCGCGCGAGCGCATCGACGCGCTGCTCGCCACGCGCGACGCCCTGCTCGCGCTCATCGCCGAAGACGAAGCGGCCGAGCACCACAACCGCCTGCTGACCGACCTCGAGAAGCTGCTGCGGCTGCAGCGCGACCTGCGTGTGTTGCTGCACAACTTCGTGTCGTTCAAGGCCTTTTACCGGCGCGAGGGCGCGATCTTCCAGGCCGGCACGCTCTACCTGGACGGGCGCAGCTGCGAGCTCACGGTGCAGGTGCAGGACACCGCCCGGCACGCCACGCTGGCCGGCCTGGCGAAGACCTGCCTTGCGTACTGCGACTGCACGCGCCAGGGGGAGAAGATGAGCATCGTCGCCGCCTTCACGGCGGGCGACGTCGACTTTCTTTTCGTCGGCCGCAACGGCGTGTTCTACGACCGCCAAGGGCGCGACTGGGACGCCACCATCACCAAGCTGATCGAGAACCCCACCAGCGTCGCACAGGCCTTCTTCGCGCCGTACAAGAAGTTCGTGCGGCTGATCGAGGAGCAGGTGGCGAAACGCGCGGCGGCCAGCGAGGCCGGCTCGCAGGCCGCGCTGCAAACGCTGGCCGGCAAGGTCGCCACCGCGGACCGGCCGGTCGACGCCGGTGCGCCGGCGAAGTCGCCGGCCAAGCCGGGGCCGATCCTGCCGACCGGCAGCCGCATCGACGTCGGCACTGTCGCCGCCATCGGCGTGGCGCTGGGCAGCATCAGCGCGGTGCTGGTCGGCATCTTCGGCAAGTTCGTCGACCTCGGGCAGTGGATCCCGGTGGCGCTCGTCGGCATCGTGATCGCGATCTCGGGCCCGAGCATGCTGATCGCGTGGCTGAAGCTGCGCCAGCGCAGCCTGGGCCCGATCCTCGACGCGAGCGGATGGGCCATCAACGGCCGCATGAAAGTCAACGTGCGCCTGGGCGGCATGCTGTCGCAGACGGCGCGCGTGCCGCCGGGCGCCAAGCGCATCGCGCCCGATCCGTACCGCCAGCGACACGGCCTTGCAGGCGCGCTGGCCGTCACCTGCGTGGTCGGTGCGTTGCTGCTGGCATGGCGCATGGACTGGCTCGACCATCGGTTGCCACCGCGGCTGCAGCATGATCCGGCGGCTTCGTCGGCACCAGGCGCGTGAGAAAGAACATGGCAACCGACTGGCACCTCGAACGCTTCGTGGCGGCGCAAGAGCCCGTGTATGCGCAGGTCTGTGCGGAACTCACGGCGGGGCGCAAGCGCACGCACTGGATGTGGTTCGTTTTTCCGCAATTGAAGGCGCTGGGCCGCAGTGCGACCGCGCAGTTCTTCGGCCTTGACGGGGCCGACGAGGCGGCGGCGTATTGGCAGCACCCGTTGCTCGGCGCGCGGCTGCGTCAGTGCGCGGAACTGGTGCTCCGGGTTCCCGGCACGGACGCGCATGCCATCTTCGGCTCGCCGGACACCCTCAAGCTGCGCTCCTGCATGACGCTGTTCGAGATCGTGGCACCCGAAGCGCCGGTCTTCGGCGACGTGCTGGTGCGGTACTTCGGAGGGATGCGGGACGACGCGACAATCGCGTTCATCCGAGCCTGACAGCGCACCCCGACCGGGGAATCAGAACTGCCCCTGCCCGTCGCCCGATCGGTCGTGCGCCCAGCGAATGGCCTGCTGCTCCGCGTGCCGCAGCGCCTCGGCTTCGCTGCCGTACGCGACGTTGTCGGTGTCGGGCGGCAACCGATGCTCGGGGCCTTCGACGTCGCCGCCGCCATAGGCGCGGCAGAAGACCACCGGTCGGAAGGTATGGTCGTCGACTTGCTGCGCAGCGCACGAAAACCACCAGCCGAGGTAGCTGAAGGTGAGAAGGCGATCGCCGACGCCGTCCGCAGTCTCGGTCGCGGACGGCGCACTGGGCATGGCGGGCACGTGGCTGTCACCGGTCATGGTGAAAGACAAGCTCGCGGGTGCAAACCGGTCAGCCCTTGGCGGCGCGGAACTGGTCGCGCAGACCCTTGATCTGGTCGTGGTTGGCCTGGGCGCCGTCGGCCTGGCGTTGCACCACCATGCGCACCTCAGGCGGCAGGTTTTCCTTCAGTGCCTTGCGGTAGCGTGCCACCGCTGCGTCTTCGCCGCGCTCGCATTCCTCGAGCATCGACAGTGGGCTGTTGGCGCCGACCGTGCCCTTTACGTGCACCCAGCCGCGGTGCATTGCACCGCTGACCGTGCCGCCCTCGTCGGCCTTGCCGCCGAGCTGGCGGATGAGCGAGACGAGTTCAGATGCCGCGCTCGCGCACTGCGACGCGCGGCTTTCGAATACCGGCTTCAACTGTGCCGAATCCACTTCCTTCGCGCAGGCGCGGAAACCGTATTCGCCGTCACGTGTGTTCTCCAGAAGATCGTTCAGGACGTCGATCACCTGATCGTTCGAAACCGCGTCCGCGGTGGTTGCCTGGATATCATTGGCCATGTGTGGTTGCTCCTTGAAGGGCCGATCGCCGGGGCGAGGACCGGGTTGAGAAAACTGCAATGAGCCTTCATGGTCGGCACGGTGCGGCGCGCGTCCTGTCGTCTCTGCCCGACGACCCGTGTAAGCCTTGTCCGAGGCCGACGACGTCGCTGATTTCCACCGACAGCGTCAGGGGAATTGCGATGCCACGCGCGGCGGGCCTTCGCTGACGCGCTCGCGCGCGCCGCCGCGCCAGCATCGCCTCCGACTGGGGGACACGCCATGGAACGACTCTTTGACTCCTTTGCCAACACCGTCGCCCGCTGGACAGGCAGCCCGCCGGCCTTCCTGATTTGCGTGGTCGTGGTCGTAAGCTGGGCCGCTGCGGGTCCGTTCTTCGGTTTTTCCGAAACGTGGCAGCTGGTGATCAACACGGGCACCACCATCGTCACCTTCCTCATGGTGTTCCTGATCCAGAACACGCAGAACCGCGACAGCACCGCCCTGCAGACCAAGATCGACGAACTCATCCGCACCTCCGACGCAGAGGACGAATTCATCGGCATCGAGAAACTCACCGACAAGGAGCTGATCGCGCTGCATGCACGCTGCGAGGCCGCGGCGAAACAAAGCCAGGCGACGCTGAAGAGGATGCAGACCGAGCGCAAGCGCCGGGGGCATGAGGACATCGACGGGGAGCGGGCCGAATAACAGGGAACGGAATTCCCTCGGCATGGCGCCTGTGCGGCGCCAGAAAGCAAAAAGCCCAACCTCGGAAGGTTGGGCTTTTGCTGAATTTGGTGGCCTGGGGCGGAATCGAACCACCGACACGCGGATTTTCAATCCGCTGCTCTACCAACTGAGCTACCGGGCCTTGGTGTGCAGCCTCAAATTATACAGCGCTTCTGCGGCCCCGCGAAAGGTCCACGCCAAGTTGTTTGAGTTTTCTATAAAGATGGGTGCGCTCGAGGCCGGTTTTCTCGGCCACGCGGGTCATCGAGCCGTTCTCCATCGCGAGGTGGAATTCGAAGTAGGCCTTCTCGAAACCGTCGCGCGCATCGCGCAGCGGGCGGTCGAGGTCGAAGCTCTGGGTCGACTGAGGGCCTGCGTCGGGCACCGGCACGGCCGCGAGCGACGCCATCAACAGGCTGTCGCCCGTGGTCGTGATGGCGGCGGCCTGGTGGGCGCCCGTGGGCGGCGGCACCACGCCGGCGGCGGTGCGGCGGGCGTTCTCGCGCGCCAGCCCCTGCTCCACCGCCTTGAGCAGCTTCTGCAGCGTGATGGGTTTTTCGAGGAACGCGAAGGCGCCGATGCGCGTGGCATCGACCGCGGTGTCGATGGTGGCGTGCCCGCTCATCATGATGACGGGCATGCTCAGCAGACCCGCGGTGGACCACTCCTTGAGCAGCGTGACGCCGTCAGTGTCCGGCATCCAGATGTCGAGCAGCACGAGATCGGGCCGGGCGCGTTGTCGGGCCGCGCGGGCTTCGGCGGCGTTTTCCGCGAGCTCCACGTTGTGGCCTTCGTCATTGAGAATTTCGAAGAGCAGGTCCCTGATGCCCAGCTCGTCATCGACCACGAGAATGTTTGCCATGAGTGCTGCTTGTTGTATGCGCTGTGTGTATTGATCCGCTCCCGATCCAGCCGCGTGCGCTGGATTCACCGGTACTCAGGCGGACGAAGACTTCGAATCTTCGGTGTGAGCGACCGCTGCCCGCGGTTCGCCTGCCAGCGCGAATGATAGCGAGACTTGCGCCCCTGCCACAGCCCCGTCCACGACACGGTTGGAAAGCTCGATGCGCGCGCCGTGTTCGTCGGCGATCTTCTTGACGACGGCCAGGCCCAAACCGGTACCTTTTGTTTTCGTCGTGACGTAGGGCTCGAAGGCGCGCTTGAGAATATTTTCGGCAAAGCCGGGCCCGCTGTCCTGCACCGTGAGACGCACGCGCTGGCCCGAATCGCCCAGCCGGGTGCGAATGACGACCTCGCCCACCCGGCCCGTGCCGCTGGCGGCGGCCTCGGCGGCGTCCTGTGCGTTCTGCAGCAGGTTGTGCACGACCTGTCGGATCTGCTGTTCGTCGCCGCGCACGGGCGGGCAGCGCTCGTCGAGCTCCGAACGCAGCGTGATGGGCAGGTTCTCGGTGTGGTACAGCTGCAGCACGTCGGCCAGCAGCGCATTGAGGTCGACCGGCTTGAGATCGGCCGCGGGCAGGCGCGCGTAGTCGCGGAATTCGTTCACCAGCCGCTTCATCGCATCGACCTGGTCGACGATGGTCTTGACCGACTTCACCAGGATGGCCTGCTCGGGCGGCTGGACCTTGCCCGAAAGCTTCATCTCGAGCCGCTCGGCCGACAGCTGGATCGGCGTGAGCGGGTTCTTGATTTCATGCGCGAGCCGACGCGCCACTTCGCCCCAGGCCTGCGCGCGCTGGGCCGAGACGATTTCCGAGATGTCGTCGAACACCAGCAGCCGCGCCTCGCCCGGGAGTTCGGCGCCGCGCGCGACGATGTTGATGGCGTCGTCCTGCTGCGGCAGGTCGTTGCCGGTGGCGTGCAGCTCGAAGGCGTGCTGCCAGTGATCGAGCCCGTGCTGCATGCGCTCGACCAGGAACTCGTCGAACTGCTGCTGCACCTTGGCACCGAAGTCGGCCAGCCCCGGCACATCGACCAGCGCCTTGCCTTCGTAGGCGGCAAGCGGCGCGCGCAGCACGCGGGTGGCGCCCGGGTTGGTGGACAGCACGGTGCCCTTGGCGTCGAGGACGATCACGCCCGAGGTCAGGTTGTCGAGGATGGTCTGCAGGTTGCCGCGGGCGGCGTCGAGCTGGTCCATGGTTTTTTCGACCGCACCGCGCGCATCGGCCAGCTGCTGGGTCATGACGGCGAACGAACGCGTGAGGCCGCCCAGCTCGTCCTTGCCCTGCAGCACGGCGGTGGGCCGCAGGTCGCCGGCGGCCACCTGGCGCACGCCGTCGGCCAGCACGAGCAGCGGGCGCGCCAGCTGGTTGCCGAAGAGCACGGCCAGCAGCACCGCGCCGAACACGGCGAGGAACAGGCTCAGCGTGAGCGTGCCGATGTACATGCGGCGCAGCCCCTCGCGCGCGAGCGCGCGCTCCTGGTATTCGCGGTTGGCCTCCTGCACGGCCAATGCATTGGCGACCACGGCGGGCGGCAACGGCCGCGTGACCTGCAGGTAACGTGGTGCCGTATCGAAATCGAAACCCGGCCGCTGCACCATGGCGAGCGCGCGCACGCTGGCGGTCGGCGGCGTGGCGCTGGGCAGCGCGGTTTCTTCCAGGCCCTCGATGTGCGCGACGGCGCGGTCGGGGCGCACCTGGCGGAACTGCTGCACGGTCGGCCGCTCGGGGTTCAGTTGGAAACGCGACGCGCCGGCGCTGGCCACCAGCTGGCCCGAGCCGGTCCAGAGGATCACGTCGCTGGCTTCGAGCTGGTCCCGGATGCGCTCCAGCAGCAGCCCCGCGCTCGCATCGGGCACCTGCGCCAGCTGGGCGCTGGCGGTGCGGGTTTTCGCGGCGAGGTCGTCGGAGAGCGAATCGAGCGTGGCGCGGCCCAGGTTCAGGCCGGCATCGAGCGCGCCTTCGACCTTGACGTCGAACCAGCTCTCGATCGAGCGCGCGACGAACTGGTAGGACACCACGTAGACCAGCGCCCCAGGCACCACGCCCACAAGCGCGAAGATCGCCGCGAGCTTGATCAGCAGCCGGCTGCCGAACTTGCCCTGCCGCAGCCGGCGCAGGAGGCGAAACGCGACCCAGCCGATCACCAGCACCAGCAGCACGGCCACCACCACGTTGATGCCGAACAGGCGCACGTAGTAGCGCTCGTACAGCGCGCGGTTGTTGGTGGCCTGCGCGAGCAGGAACATCAGCACCAGGCCGATGGCCGTGACCATCGCGGCGCCGACGCCCACCGCCCAGCGCAGCGCGCGCGAGCGGCGGGCGGCCGGCGTGGCCGCGGCGCCGCTGCGCGGCTTGCTGCTCACCGCTGTTTCTCCAGCGGCAGCCGGGCGGTGCGCTCGGCCGCGATGTTCCATTCGGCCTGCCCGACCATGCCGATCTGGAAGGGGCGCGGCAGCTGCGAAGTGTCGAGCCGGAAGCGGAAGGTGACCTGGTGCAGCGGCTCGTCGCCGATCTCGGCGGCATCGCCCAGGCGCAACCGGCCGATGCGCTTGATGGCCTCGAGCGCGTCGCCGAGGCTGTCGAAGTTCTGGTTCAGCGAGATGCCGAAGCCGGCGGCGCCGGTGATCGGCACCGGCGACACATTGAGCCGCCAGCGGCGCGTGAGGGGCTGGTAGGCCAGCCGCATGTGGCGCGCCACCTGGGCGACCTTGCGGTCGGTCCAGTACCAGCGCTCCTGGAAGACCTCGGCCTCGGCCACGAAGTAGATGGCGATGCCCTTGTCGAGCACGTCTTCCACCAGTGTGGGCAGCTCGAACTGCACGGCCGCGCTGAGGTACACGCCGTCGTCGGCCTGTTCCAGGCGCATCTGGGTGATGGTGGCGCCACCGGCGGCCCGGGCCTGGGCGGTGGCGGCGGCAGGGAACAGGGCCATCCACAGGGCCCAGACCAGCAGCAGGCCGGCCAGCAGGAACGACCGGCGGCCGTCAGTGCGGCGCGGGTTTTTCAAGCAGGGCGTAGAAGAAGCCGTCGTGGTCACCAGAGGGATTGTCCGGGACGCCACGGGCATTCGCCCCACTTTGAGGCAGCAAGTGTCCCGGGGACGGCAGCAATCGGGCGTCGGTGTTGCGTACAAGAAACGCATCAATTTGTTGCGAGCCTTCTTCGCGGAACACGGAACAGGTGCAGTAAAGCAGCCGGCCGCCGGGCCGCACCAGCGGCCAGAGCGCGGCCAGCAGCGTCGCCTGCTGGGTCGCCAACTGGGCGGTGTCGCTCTCGCGGCGCAGCCAGCGCACGTCGGGATGGCGCCGCACGATGCCCGAGGCAGTGCACGGCGCGTCCAGCAGGATGGCGTCGAACAGCACGCCGTCCCACCAGTCGGCGGGGCGGCCGGCATCGGCCACCACAACCTTGGCCTTCAGGCCGAGGCGGGCGAGCGTTTCGTCGATGCGGCGGCTGCGCACGCCATCGACCTCCAGCGCCGTCACTTCGATGGCGTGGGTGCCGGCCCGTTCAATCAGGTGCGCGGTCTTGCCACCGGGGGCGGCGCAGGCATCCAGCACACGCAGCGGCGCGGCGCCGGGCGTGGCCGGCAGCAGGCCGTCGAGCAGCAAGGGCGCGGCGAGTTGCGCGGCGGCGTCCTGTACGGAGCAGGCGCCGTCGGCGAAACCGGGCAGCTGCAGCACCGGCCGGGCCCGCGTGAGCTGCAAGCCATCGGCGCCGACGCGCGTGGCGCCGAGGCCTACAGCCTCGAGTTCCAGCAGGTAGGCCGCCGGCGTCGATTGCAGCGCGTTGACGCGCAGGGTCATCGGCGCCTGGGCGTTGTCTGCCGACAGCACACGCTGCCAGTCGCGCGGATGGTCGCGCTTCAAGCGTTCGATCCACCAGCGCGGGTGGTTCCACTGCGCGACCGGTTCGCTGTCGGTGGCCGCCACGAGTTCGTCGCGCTCGCGCAGGAAGCGGCGCAGGCAGGCGTTGATGAAGCTGGCCTGCGCCCGCGTCGCCGGGTTGCGCTTGGCAGCCTCAACAGCCTGGTCGACCAGCGTGAAGGGCTCGTAGGGCGCGTGGTCGCTGTGCCAGGCCAGCGCGAGCGCGGTGCACAGCAAGGCGTCGGGCAACGGCGGCGGCGTGCGCTTGGCCAGGTGGCGGCGCAGCGCCTCGGCGCGGCCAAGCCAGCGCAGCACCTGGAAGCCCAGGGCCTGCACGCCGGGGCGCAGCGCAGGCTCGACGGCCTCGAACGCGACGGTGCCCGAGGTGCCGGCGCGAATCGACGCCAGCGCCCCCGCGGTCAGTTGCAGTTGGCGCCAGAGCGGCGGTTGTTGCGGCGCCGAGGAGGCGCTGCCCGAAGAGGGGTCGGAGGAAAGATCTGCTGGCAAGTTGGAGCCGATGGTAACGGGCGAGAAAGACAGCACGCCGCGCGGTGGGAATGGAAACGAAGGCGTTACCCGCCTGTCGTCGGATCGGGTCAGGTCAAAGCAGCGGGGCCGCGGGCCGCAGTCGCACGATCCAGGCCACCAGCAACGCCGGGAACTGGGCAATGCCTGCGTTGTACTGCGCCACGGCCTGGTTGAACTGGCCCCGCGCAATTTCCGCTGCCGCCGACGGCTCGGGCCAGGCGATGGGCGCGGCCGGATCGGACGCGCCCCCCATGCCAGGCATCAACGGCGCCGGCCGCGACAGCGTGCCGTCTGCGTCGAACACGGTGACGGCGCCCGGGTACTGGCGCCGCCATGCAGCAATGAGCACCTGCAGCGCGGTGGCCAGCGCCGCCATGCTGCCCGGGTCGAGCGGGCGCACGCGCGTCGCGCCGAGCAGGGTCGCGAGCTGCGTGGTGGCGGCCTGCAGCGGTGCGACGGTGGGCGCGCCTTCGGGCGGCGTCTCGGGCCGGGGCGCGGCGGTGATGCTGGCCTGGACGAAATCGAGCTGCTTGCGCAGTGCCACGTCGAGCACGGCATAAGCCTGGAGCACGGCGGCGCGCAGGCGCACGAGCCGGTTGTACGCACCCACGAACCAGAACAGCAGCAGCGCGACAACGAGCCATCCGGCCAGCGAATCGGGCAGGACGCTCATCGGAAACAGAACCTCTTGGTCATCGGTCGGAACCCAGGAAACACAAAGAAAAACGCCCCCCGACCGGAGCGGTCGGAGGGCGTGGGCAACCGGTCATGCCGGTGATGCTAACCAGTTATTCGGTCGCGGCGCCTTCGTTGGCGTCCACCGTGCTGGTCGTCGCTTCGCTGTCGCTGGAGCCGGCCAGATCGGCGGCTTCCGACTCGGCGATGGCGCGGCGCTCGGCCTCGTCCATGGCGTCCTTGACCTTGCGGGCCTGGTGGTACGCCATGCCGGTGCCTGCGGGAATCAGGCGACCGACGATGACGTTTTCCTTCAGACCGCGCAGCTCGTCGCGCTTGCCCATGATCGCGGCTTCGGTCAGCACGCGCGTCGTTTCCTGGAACGAAGCCGCCGAGATGAACGAGTCGGTCGACAGCGACGCCTTCGTGATACCCAGCAGCAGGTTGGTGAACGTCGCGGGGATCTTGCCGTCGGCGCGCAGGGCGTCGTTGGTGTTGAGCATTTCGCTGCGTTCGACCTGTTCGCCGGAGATGTAGCTCGTGTCGCCGATGTTGTCGACCACGACGCGACGCAGCATCTGGCGAACGATCACCTCGATGTGCTTGTCGTTGATCTTCACACCCTGCAAACGGTACACGTCCTGCACTTCGTCCACGATGTAGCGCGCGAGTTCTTCCGAACCCAGCAAGCGCAGGATGTCCTGCGGGTCCGCCGGGCCGTCGACCACGCTTTCGCCCTTGTTCACCACCTGGCCTTCGTGCACCAGGATGTTCTTTTCCTTCGGCACGAGGTCTTCGTAGACGCCGCCTTCGGGATCGGTGATCTGCAGGCGGATCTTGCCCTTGGTCTCTTTACCGAACGACACGGTACCGGTCATTTCGGCCAGCATGCCCTTGTCCTTCGGCGAACGGGCTTCGAACAGCTCGGCCACGCGCGGCAGACCGCCGGTGATGTCTCGGGTCTTCTGACCTTCGACCGGGATGCGTGCCAGCACTTCGCCTGGGCCCACGTCCTGACCGTCGCGGATCTGCACCAGCGAGCCGATCGGGAAGCCGATCGTCACCGAGTGGTCGGTGCCGGGGATCTTCACCTCGAGGCCTTGGGCGTCGATCAGCTTGACCTGCGGACGCACGACCTTGGCAGCGCCGCGGCGCTTCGGGTCGATCACGACCAGGGTCGACAGACCGGTCACTTCGTCCACCTGCTTGGCGACCGTCAGGCCTTCCTCGACGTTCTCGAACTGCGCCTTGCCGGCGAACTCGGTAATGATCGGGCGGGTCAGCGGGTCCCAGTTGGCGAGCACGTGGCCGGCCTTGATCTGCTGGTCGGCCTTGACGGCCAGGATCGCGCCGTACGGCACCTTGTGACGCTCGCGCTCACGGCCGTGCTCGTCATGGATGACGATCTCGCCCGAACGCGAAATCACGACCAGCTCGCTCTTGCTGTTGGTCACGTAGCGCATCGTGGCGTTGAAGCCGATCGAGCCGTTCGACTTGGCTTCCACGCTCGAAGCGATGGCAGCGCGCGACGCGGCACCACCGATGTGGAAGGTACGCATCGTCAGCTGCGTGCCGGGCTCACCGATGGACTGGGCAGCGATCACACCGACGGCTTCGCCGATGTTGATCAGGCCGCCGCGGCCCAGGTCGCGGCCGTAGCAGGTCGCGCAGATGCCGAAACGCGTTTCGCAGGTCAGCGCGGTGCGGACCTTGACTTCGTCGACGCCCTGGGCTTCCAGTGCTTCGATGTTGTCTTCGTCGAACATCTCGCCGGCCTTCAGCAGCACCGAACGGTTTTCCGGGTGCAGCACGTCGTCCGCAGCCGAGCGGCCGAGGATTCGGTCGCGCAGCGATTCGATGACTTCACCGCCTTCGACGATGGCGCGCATCAGGTAGCCGCCGTGCGTGCCGCAGTCCTGCTCGGTCACGACCAGGTCTTGCGTCACGTCGACCAGACGACGGGTCAGGTAACCCGAGTTCGCCGTCTTCAGCGCCGTGTCGGCCAGACCCTTACGGGCACCGTGGGTGGAGATGAAGTACTCCAGCACGTTCAGGCCTTCGCGGAAGTTCGCGGTAATGGGCGTCTCGATGATCGAGCCGTCCGGCTTGGCCATCAGGCCCCGCATACCGGCCACCTGGCGAATCTGCGCTGCGGAACCGCGGGCGCCGGAGTCGGCCATCATGTAGATGGAATTGAACGACTCCTGCTCGACTTCCTTGCCGTGGCGGTCGATGACGCGCTGCTTGGACAGCTTGGCCATCATGACCTTCGACACTTCGTCGCCGGCCTTGCCCCAGATGTCCACCACCTTGTTGTAGCGCTCGCCGGAGGTCACGAGACCGGAGACGTACTGCTGTTCGATCTCCTTCACTTCCTTGGCCGAGCGCTCGATGATGCCGTGCTTTTCAGCCGGCACCAGCATGTCGTCGATCGCGATCGAGATGCCGGCCTTGGTCGCCAGACGGAAGCCGTTTTGCAGCAGCTTGTCGGCGAACACGACGGTCTCTTTCAGGCCGCACTTGCGGAACGAGACGTTGATGAGCTTGGAGATTTCCTTCTTCTTCAGCGCCTTGTTGATGTTCGAGAACGGCAGGCCCTTGGGCAGGATCTCGGACAGCAGGGCACGGCCCACGGTGGTGTCCACGAGCGAGGTCGACGGCGTGAAGACGCCGGTGTCCTTGTCCTTGGTGTACTCCGTGATACGCACCGCGACCTTGGCGGTGAGTTCGACTTCGTTGGCGTCCAGAGCGCGCTGCACTTCACCGATGTCGGAGAAGATCAGGCCCTCGCCCTTGCCGTTGATGCGGTCGCGGGTCGTGTAGTACAGACCCAGCACCACGTCCTGCGAAGGAACGATCGACGGTTCGCCCGAGGCCGGGAACAGCACGTTGTTGGAGGCCAACATCAGCGTGCGGGCTTCCATCTGTGCTTCCACCGACAACGGCACGTGAACGGCCATCTGGTCGCCGTCGAAGTCGGCGTTGAAGGCCGCGCAAACCAGCGGGTGCAGCTGGATGGCCTTGCCTTCGATCAGGATCGGCTCGAACGCCTGGATGCCCAAACGGTGCAGCGTAGGCGCACGGTTCAGCATGACCGGGTGTTCCTTGATCACTTCTTCCAGGATGTCCCAGACCACCGGCGTGCCCGATTCGACTTCCTTCTTGGCAGCCTTGATCGTCGTCGCGATGCCCATGGCTTCGAGGCGCGAGAAGATGAAGGGCTTGAACAGCTCGAGCGCCATCAGCTTGGGCAGGCCGCACTGGTGCAGCTTGAGCGTCGGGCCCACCACGATGACCGAACGGCCCGAGTAGTCCACGCGCTTGCCCAGCAAGTTCTGGCGGAAACGACCGCTCTTGCCCTTGATCATGTCGGCCAGCGACTTCAGTGCGCGCTTGTTGGCGCCCGTCATGGCCTTGCCGCGACGGCCGTTGTCCAGCAGCGAGTCGACCGCCTCTTGCAGCATCCGCTTTTCATTGCGAGCAATGATTTCCGGAGCCTTCAGCTCCAGCAGGCGGCGCAGACGCGAGTTGCGGTTGATGACGCGGCGATACAGGTCGTTCAGGTCGGAGGTCGCAAAGCGGCCGCCGTCCAGCGGCACCAGCGGACGCAGGTCCGGCGGCAGCACGGGCAGCACTTCGAGCACCATCCAGTTGGGCTTGATGCCCGACTTGCGGAAGGCCTCGAGCACCTTCAGGCGCTTGGAGTTCTTCTTGACCTTGACTTCGGAGCCGGTCAGGTCGCCGCGCAGGCGTTCGATCTCGCTGTCGAGTTCGATGCCTTCGAGCAGGTCCTTGATGCCTTCGGCGCCCATCTTGGCGATGAACTCGTCACCGTATTCCTTGCGCTTGGCGTCGTAGTCGTCCTCGGACATGATGCCGAACTTCTTCAGCGGGGTCATGCCGGGGTCGGTGATCACGTACGCTTCGAAGTACAGCACGCGTTCGATGTCGCGCAGCGTCATGTCGAGCACGAGGCCCAGACGCGACGGCAGCGACTTCAGGAACCAGATGTGGGCGCAGGGCGCGGCCAGGTCGATGTGACCCATGCGCTCGCGACGCACCTTGGTCTGCGTGACTTCAACGCCGCACTTCTCGCAGATCACACCGCGGTGCTTCAGGCGCTTGTACTTGCCGCACAGGCACTCGTAGTCCTTGATGGGGCCGAAGATCTTGGCGCAGAACAGACCGTCGCGCTCGGGCTTGAACGTGCGGTAGTTGATCGTCTCAGGCTTCTTCACCTCGCCGAAAGACCACGAACGGATCTTCTCGGGCGAAGCCATGCCGATCTTGATGGCATCGAAATGCTCATCGGGCGTGAATTGCTTGAACAGGTCGAGTAGCGATTTCATAAGACTCTTTCCCTTTTCAACTTAGGAACGCTCGAGCTCGATGTCGAGACCCAGCGAACGAATTTCCTTGACCAGCACGTTGAACGATTCCGGCATGCCGGCTTCGATCGAGTGCTCGCCCTTGACGATGCTTTCGTACACCTTGGTACGGCCTTGCACGTCGTCGGACTTCACGGTCAGCATTTCCTGCAGGACGTAGGCGGCGCCGTAGGCTTCCAGCGCCCACACTTCCATTTCACCGAAACGCTGGCCGCCGAACTGCGCCTTGCCGCCCAGCGGTTGCTGCGTGACGAGCGAGTACGGGCCGGTCGAACGCGCGTGCATCTTGTCGTCCACCAGGTGATGCAGCTTCAAGAAGTGCATGTAGCCGACGGTGACGGGACGCTCGAACTGGTCGCCGGTGCGGCCGTCGTACAGGTACGCCTGCGTGCGCGTATCGGTCAGGCCCTTGAGCTTGGCGATGTCGTCCGGGTAGGCGAGCTTCAGCATGCCGCGGATTTCTTCTTCCGAGGCGCCGTCGAACACCGGCGTCGCGAAGGTCGCGCCGCTTTGCAGGTTGGCGGCCATGGCGAGCAGTTCGGTGTCGCTCAGCTGGTCGAGCTCTTCCTTGCGGCCCGAGCCGTTGTACAGCTGCTCCATGAACTTGCGCAGCTCGGCCACCTTGGCCTCTTGCTGCAGCATGTCGCCGATGCGCTGGCCGATGCCCTTGCCGGCCCAGCCCAAGTGCACTTCGAGCACCTGGCCCACGTTCATCCGCGAAGGCACGCCCAGCGGGTTCAGGCAGATGTCGCACGGCGTGCCGTCGGCCATGTGGGGCATGTCTTCGACCGGAACGATCTTGGACACCACACCCTTGTTGCCGTGACGGCCGGCCATCTTGTCGCCGGGTTGCAGGCGGCGCTTGACGGCCAGGTAGACCTTGACCATCTTGAGCACGCCCGCGGGCAGCTCGTCGCCCTGCGTGAGCTTCTTGCGCTTTTCTTCGAACGCGAGGTCGAAGCTGTGGCGCGTCTGCTCGAGCGAGTTCTTGATCGACTCGAGCTGCGAAGCCACCTCGTCTTCCGCCGGGCGGATGTCGAACCAGTGGAACTTCTCGACCGACGACAGGTAGGCCTTGTCGAGCTTGGTGCCCTTGGCCAGCTTGTTCGGGCCGCCGTTGGCGACCTTGCCGGTCAAGAGCTTCTCGATACGGTCGAACGCGTCGGCTTCGACGATGCGCAGCTGGTCGTTCAGGTCGAGGCGGAAGCGCTTCAGTTCGTCGTCGATGATCTGCTGGGCGCGCTTGTCGCGCTGGATGCCTTCGCGGGTGAACACCTGCACGTCGATCACTGTGCCTTGCGAGCCCTGGTCCACACGCAGCGAGGTGTCCTTCACGTCGGAAGCCTTCTCGCCGAAGATGGCGCGAAGCAGCTTCTCTTCCGGCGTCAGCGTGGTCTCGCCCTTCGGCGTGACCTTGCCCACCAGCGTGTCGCCCGGCTGCACTTCGGCGCCGACATAAATGATGCCGGATTCGTCGAGGCGGTTGAGCTGCTGCTCGGCCAGGTTCGGGATGTCGCGCGTGATTTCTTCGGCGCCCAGCTTCGTGTCGCGCGCCATCACCACCAGTTCCTCGATGTGGATCGAGGTGTAGCGGTCTTCGGCGACGACGCGTTCCGAGATCAGGATCGAGTCTTCGAAGTTGTAGCCGTTCCAGGGCATGAACGCGATCAGCATGTTCTGGCCGAGGGCCAGTTCGCCGAGGTCGGTCGATGCACCGTCGGCCACCACGTCGCCCTTGGCGATCTTGTCGCCGCGCTTGACGATGGGGCGCTGGTGGATGTTGGTGTTCTGATTCGAACGCTGATACTTGATCAGGTTGTAGATGTCCACACCGACTTCACCGGCGGCCGCTTCGGCGTCGTTCACGCGCACCACGACACGGGTCGCATCGACGTAGTCGACGATACCGCCGCGGGTGGCCGTGACCACGGTGCCCGAGTCGACCGCGGAAACGCGCTCGATACCGGTACCGACCATCGGCTTTTCGGGGCGCAGCACAGGCACGGCCTGACGCTGCATGTTGGCGCCCATCAACGCGCGGTTCGCATCGTCGTGCTCGAGGAACGGCACGAGCGAGGCAGCCACCGACACGATCTGAGCGGGCGACACGTCCATGTACTGGATGCGTTCGGCACCGACCAGGATCGATTCGCCGGCTTCACGCGCCGAGACCAGGTCGCCGGTCAGCTTGCCGTCCTTGTCCAGGACCGCGTTGGCCTGGGCGATGACGTACTTGCCTTCTTCGATGGCCGACAGGTAGTCGATGTCCATCGTGACCTTGCTGTCGACCACGCGGCGGTACGGCGTCTCGATGAAGCCGTATTCGTTCAGGCGGGCGTACAGGGCCAGCGAGTTGATCAGACCGATGTTCGGGCCTTCAGGCGTTTCGATCGGGCACACGCGGCCGTAATGGGTCACGTGCACGTCGCGCACTTCGAAGCCTGCACGTTCACGCGTCAGACCACCCGGGCCAAGGGCCGACACGCGGCGCTTGTGGGTGATTTCGGACAGCGGGTTCGTCTGGTCCATGAACTGCGACAGCTGCGACGCACCGAAGAATTCCTTCAGCGCGGCCGAGATCGGCTTGCTGTTGATCAGGTCGTGCGGCATCAGCGGCTCTTGCTCGGCCTGACCCAGACGTTCCTTCACGGCCTTCTCGATACGTGCCAGGCCGGTGCGGTACTGGTTTTCGGCCAGTTCGCCGACGCAACGCACGCGGCGGTTGCCCAGGTGGTCGATGTCGTCGACTTCGCCGTTGCCGTTGCGCAGGTCCACGAGGATCTTGACGACAGCCAGGATGTCTTCGTTGGTCAGCACCATCGGGCCGGTCGATTCGTCGCGGCCGACCTTGGCGTTGAACTTCATGCGGCCCACGCGCGACAGGTCGTACGTGTCCGGGTTGTAGAACAGGCGCTGGAACAGGGCCTGCACGGCGTCTTCCGTCGGCGGCTCGCCGGGGCGCATCATGCGGTAGATGGCCACGCGCGCGGCGAACTCGTCGACGGTTTCATCGATGCGCAGCGTTTGCGAGATGTACGCGCCCTGGTCCAGTTCGTTCGTGTAGATGACCTGGATGTCCTGCACGCCCGAGGTACGCAGCTTCTTCAGCAGCGCTTCGGTCAGTTCGTCGTTGGCCTTGGCCAGGATTTCGCCGGAGTCGGCGTCGACGATGTTGCGGGCGATCACGCGGCCGATCAGGAAGTCTTCCGGCACGCTGATGTGCGTGGTGCCGCCCTGCTCGAGCTCACGCGTGTGGCGCGCGGTGACGCGCTTGTCCTTGGCGACCACGACCTTACCCGACTTGTCGGTGATGTCGAAGCGCGCGACTTCGCCGCGCAGGCGCTCGGAGACGAACTCCATCTGCGCGCCGCTGTCCATCAGGCGGAAGTTGTCGTTCACGAAGAAGTTCGCGAGGATCGATTCCGGGTTCAGGCCGATGGCCTTCAGCAGGATCGTGACCGGCATCTTGCGGCGACGGTCCACGCGGAAGTACAGCATGTCCTTCGGGTCGAACTCGAAGTCGAGCCACGAACCGCGGTAAGGAATCACGCGGGCCGAGAACAGCAGCTTGCCCGAGCTGTGCGTCTTGCCCTTGTCGTGTTCGAAGAACACGCCGGGCGAACGGTGCAGCTGCGAGACGATCACGCGCTCGGTGCCGTTGATGATGAACGAACCCTTGTCGGTCATGAGCGGCACTTCACCCATGTAGACCTCTTGTTCCTTCACTTCCTTGACCACCTTCGACTGCGAGGTCGACGACTCGCGGTCATAGATGATGAGCTGCACCTTGGCGCGCACGGCCGAGGCGAAGGTCAGACCACGGGTCTGGCACTCACGCACATCGAACGCCGGCTTCGCCAGGTTGTACTCGAGGAACTTCATCTCGACGAAACCGTTGTGCGAGACGATCGGGAAGGCGGCGTCGAATGCGGCCTGCAGGCCTTCGACGGTGCGTTGTTTGGGGGCGATGCCGGCTTGCAGGAACGCGGTGTACGCGTCTTTCTGCATCTGCAGCAGGTAAGGGATTTCGACGACGCTGTCGCGGTTACCGAAACTTTTTCGGATGCGCTTGCGTTCGGTGTAACTGTACGCGGACGATTGGGCCATGAGAGCTCCGGTGCTTGAGATCTTCAGCGACTTGTCAGCGGTGCCGGGCGAACGGCATCACTGCTTGGCGGCTGGCCACTACCAGCCGTTGGCGGACGGCGATGCATTGCACATCGCCCGAACCAAGGGGTCTTCTGCAGTCGGGTTCAGAAGACACTCAAAAATCGTCTTGGCTTTTGCTTTTCCGTCGACCTTTCGGTCTTCGGGAAAGCCGGAACCAAGCCGGCTTTTGGGTGCGCTCTGAAAGCGGCAAAGGCTGGAGGGCCTTTTCAGGCACCTCCAGCCCTCTAGGGGGTCTGAATTACTTCAGTTCCACCTTGGCGCCGGCATCTTCCAGCTTCTTCTTGGCGGCTTCAGCGTCAGCCTTCGACAGGCCTTCCTTGACAGCCTTGGGAGCGGCTTCCACCAGGTCCTTGGCTTCCTTGAGGCCCAGGCCGGTGATTTCGCGCACGGCCTTGATCGCCGACACCTTGTTCGCGCCAGCATCCATCAGCATGAC
This sequence comes from Variovorax sp. EBFNA2, assembly GCF_033802765.1. Classification (NCBI taxonomy): domain Bacteria; kingdom Pseudomonadati; phylum Pseudomonadota; class Betaproteobacteria; order Burkholderiales; family Comamonadaceae; genus Variovorax; species Variovorax sp. EBFNA2. The sequence continues at coordinate 689,034 of NZ_CP138496.1, read as the reverse complement.
GTTGAATTCGGTTTGTTCTTCAGCGACTGCAGCGGCGGGGCCGGCAGCTGCGGGGCCTGCCATGGCGGCAGCGCTCACGCCAAACTTCTCTTCGATGGCTTTCACCAGGTCGTTGAGTTCCAGGACCGTCATGCCGTCAAGCGCGGTCAGAAATGCGTCTTTATCGAATGCCATTTTTGTTTCCTAACAATTGGGTTGAATATTTCGAACGCGGGCCGCTTACGCGGGCTGCGCTTCGGCTTCCGCCGGTGCATCGGTTGCGGGTGCTGCTTCGCCTTCGCCACGCTTCGCGGCCAGCGCCGCGAGAACGCGTGCCGTACGGGAAATCGGGGATTGCATCAAGCCCAGCAACTGCGCCAACAGCACTTCCTTCGAAGGGATGCTTGCGAGCTGCTTCACGCCGTTCACGTCCAGGGCCTTGCCGCCAAACGCACCACCGCGAATCACCAACTTGTCGTTGGTCTTCGCGAAGTCGGCCACCACCTTGGCGGCGGCCACTGCGTCTTCGGAAAAGCCGTAGATCAGCGGACCGGTCATCTGGTCGCCAATGACTTCAAATGCGCTACCAGCCACAGCACGGCGTGCCAGGGTGTTCTTCAGAACACTCAGGGTCACACCCTTGCTGCGAGCTTCGGCACGCAGTTTGGTCATGTCGGCAACCGAAATACCACGGTATTCCGCCATCACGAGCGTTTGAGCTTTTGCGGCGAGGCTGGTCACATCACTGATGACCGCTTCTTTCTCACTGCGATTCAGACTCAAGGTCTACTCCTTTTAATGCGACCTTCGGCCGGGGCCTCGGATCGCGCTTCATGCAGCGACCAACTGTTTCGGAACAAAATCAAATTCCTTGCAGTGGGGTCGCCATCTGCGCTGGATACCGGAAGGATCGATCCGGCCATTAAGTGCAGCGCCCTGCACACCAGCGGTCTTGGATGGCTCGCGGCAACCGAAGCTGCCGCGACCCACCACATTCGCCCTGCTCCTTTCGGAGCCGGGCCAATCTCTTCAGCTCGCCGAGATGGTTTGCGTGTCCACGCGGACACCCAGACCCATGGTCGACGACACAGCCACCTTGCGCAGGTACACACCCTTGCTGGTCGCGGGCTTGGCCTTGACCAGAGCGTCGATCAGCGCAGCGAGGTTGCCTTGCAGCTTGTCGTTGTCGAACGAGCGACGGCCGATCGTGCCGTGGATGATGCCGGCCTTGTCGACGCGGAACTGGACCTGGCCAGCCTTGGCGTTCTTGACAGCGGTTGCGACGTCAGGCGTCACGGTGCCAACCTTGGGGTTGGGCATCAGGCCCCGCGGGCCGAGGATCTGACCGAGCGTACCGACGACGCGCATGGCATCGGGGGCAGCGATCACGACGTCGAAAGGCATGTCGCCAGCCTTGACCATCGCAGCCAGGTCGTCCATGCCGACGATGTCGGCGCCGGCGGCCTTGGCTTCTTCAGCCTTGGCGCCTTGGGCGAACACGGCGACGCGCTTGGTCTTGCCGGTGCCGTTCGGCAGCACGACAGCACCGCGGACCACCTGGTCCGACTTCTTCGCGTCGATGCCGAGCTGCACAGCCACGTCGATCGATTCGTCGAACTTGGCGGTGGCGGCGTCCTTGACGATGACGATGGCGTCAGCCAGGGCGTACAGCTTGTTGCTGTCGACCTTGCCTTCGAGCGACTTTTGCTTCTTGGTGATCTTGGACATTTACACGCCCTCCACATTCACGCCCATCGAGCGGGCCGAGCCGGCGATGGTGCGAACTGCTGCGTCGAGGTCGGCGGCAGTCAGGTCCTTCATCTTGGCCTTGGCAATTTCTTCGAGCTGAGCGCGCGTGATCTTGCCGACCTTGTCGGTGTGCGGACGGGCCGAGCCCTTGTCCAGCTTGATGGCCTTCTTGATCAAGGTGATCGCCGGGGGCGTCTTGATGATGAAGGTGAAGCTCTTGTCAGCGAACGCGGTGATGACCACCGGCAGCGGCAGACCCGGCTCGACGCCTTGGGTTTGCGCGTTGAACGCCTTGCAGAACTCCATGATGTTCAAACCACGCTGGCCCAGTGCGGGACCGATGGGTGGTGACGGGTTGGCCTTACCAGCTGGTACTTGCAGCTTGATGAAGCCGACGATTTTTTTCGCCATGCTTTGCTCCTTGCGGGTGATATCGCCTGGGCTTTCGCCGCGGCTCCCCGGGGTTAAACGACTCTTCGATCAAGGCCGCGCGCCGAGTCGGACAACGCGCAGCCGGAAACTGGCAGGCCCACCCGAAGGCAGGCCAGGGGATCAGGTCTTCTCGACCTGACCGAATTCGAGCTCCACAGGGGTGGCGCGGCCAAAAATCATGACCGACACGCTGACCTTGCTCTTCTCGTAGTTGACGTCTTCCACCGTGCCATTGAAGTCGGTGAACGGGCCTTCCTTGACGCGCACGAACTCACCCACCGTGAACTCGACCTTGTGGCGCGGCTTCTCGGTGCCCTGCTGCATCTGGTTGACGATGTCCTCGACTTCCTTCTGCGAGATCGGGGCCGGACGGTTCTTGGCGCCGCCCACGAAACCCGTCACCTTGTTGGTGTGCTTCACCAGGTGCCAGCTCTCGTCGTCCATGATCATTTCGACCAGCACGTAGCCCGGGAAGAAACGGCGCTCGGTGGTGCGCTTCTGGCCGTTCTTGATCTCGACCACTTCTTCGGTCGGAACCAGGATGCGGCCGAACTTGTCCTGCATGCCGGCGCGGGTGATGCGCTCGATGATGTTGCGCTCGACAGCCTTCTCCATGCCCGAATAGGCATGCACCACGTACCACCGCAGATCAGGGTTGGCAGCAGGCATCAGAAGGGGGTTTTTCTCCTCTTCCGGCGTGCTCGGCGTGGTTTCAACTGCGTCGTCGGTCATTATTTTCTCCAGCCCAGAATGAGGTCAAAGAACACCCATTCGAGCGTCTTGTCGGTGAGCCAGAGGAAGACGGACATGATCGCCACGAAGGCGAACACATAGGCCGTCATCTGCTTCGATTCCTTGCGGGTCGGCCAGACGACCTTCTTGACCTCGCGCCACGAGTCACGGCCGAAAGCCCACAGCTGACGGCCGTTCTCGGAGCTGCCGAAGGCGCCCACGGCCGCAGCCAGGCCGACCAGCAGTGCAGCCCACTGCACCAGCGAGCCTTGGCGCGACAGCAGGTAGAACGCCACGATGGCGCCCACTGCCAGCACCACCGCCGCAGCCAGCTTGGCCTTGTCAGCACCCGTGCTCACGGTTTCGATTTGAGAAGTGGCCATGTCGGCTGATTTCCTGTGACCTTGCGGCCTTCAATTCAATGCGTCCCTTGAGACGCCGAAGCCCACCGGATCGCGATGGGCTTGTCGGGGGTGCCACCTAGGTGGCAGGGGCAGTAGGAATCGAACCTACAACCTTCGGTTTTGGAGACCGACGCTCTGCCAATTGAGCTATACCCCTCCGGTACTCTTTACGCTTGGCTTAGATGTCGAGGATCTTGGCCACGACGCCCGAACCCACGGTACGGCCGCCTTCACGGATGGCGAAGCGCAGGCCTTCTTCCATCGCGATCGGGTTGATCAGCTTGACGGTGATGCTGACGTTGTCGCCGGGCATGACCATTTCCTTGTCCGCGGGCAGCTCGATCGCGCCGGTCACGTCCGTCGTGCGGAAGTAGAACTGCGGACGGTAGTTGTTGAAGAACGGCGTGTGACGGCCGCCTTCGTCCTTGGACAGGACATACACCTCGGCGGTGAAGTGCACGTGCGGCTTGATCGAGCCGGGCTTGCACAGCACTTGGCCGCGCTCGACTTCTTCGCGCTTCGTGCCGCGCAGCAGCACGCCGACGTTGTCGCCGGCTTGACCCTGGTCCAGCAGCTTGCGGAACATTTCCACGCCGGTGCAGGTGGTCTTGACGGTCGGGCGGATGCCGACGATTTCGATTTCTTCGCCGACCTTGATCACGCCGCGCTCGACAGCGCCGGTCACCACGGTGCCGCGACCCGAGATCGAGAACACATCTTCGACGGGCATCAGGAACGTGCCGTCCACAGCGCGCTCAGGCGTGGGGATGTACGTGTCCAGCGCTTCGGCCAGCTTCAGGATGGCTTCTTCACCCAGCTTGCCCTTGTCGCCTTCGAGGGCGAGCTTGGCCGAACCGTGGATGATGGGGGTGTCGTCGCCAGGGAACTCGTACTTGTCGAGCAGCTCGCGCACTTCCATTTCGACCAGCTCGAGCAGCTCGGCGTCGTCGACCATGTCGCACTTGTTCAGGAAAACGATGATGTAGCCCACACCCACCTGGCGAGCCAGCAGGATGTGTTCACGGGTCTGGGGCATCGGGCCGTCAGCGGCCGAGCACACCAGGATGGCGCCGTCCATCTGAGCGGCGCCCGTGATCATGTTCTTCACGTAGTCGGCGTGACCAGGGCAGTCGACGTGTGCGTAGTGGCGGTTGGCCGTTTCGTACTCGACGTGCGCGGTGTTGATCGTGATGCCGCGGGCCTTTTCTTCGGGCGCTGCGTCGATCTGGTCGTAAGCCTTGGCTTCGCCGCCGAACTTGGACGACAGAACGGTTGCGATCGCAGCCGTCAGCGTGGTCTTGCCGTGGTCAACGTGACCGATCGTGCCCACGTTCACGTGCGGCTTGGTGCGGGTGAATTTACCTTTTGCCATTTTTCGACTCCGAAAAAAACGATTTCAACGCATGCAGATGGGTCGCAAGCCTGTCGTTGCAACCCCAGAAAACTGGTGCCCTTTGCGGGAATCGGACCCGCGACCTCTCCCTTACCAAGGGAGTGCTCTACCACTGAGCCAAAAGGGCTTTTGTTCTAACCAAATCGCTTCCGGCGCCGAACCGGGTCTCTGGAGCGGGAGACGGGAATCGAACCCGCGTCATCAGCTTGGAAGGCTGGGGTTCTACCATTGAACTACTCCCGCATCGGGGGCACTTCAAGGCACCCAAAGCGCTAGATCCAATCGCTCTTAGAAACCAAATTCATCGCTGGTGGAGAGGGCTGGATTCGAACCAGCGTACTCGTAAGAGGGCAGATTTACAGTCTGCTGCCATTAACCACTCGGCCACCTCTCCGGCGAACCTCGAAATATAGCACGATTTTGTGACTACACAGGATTCCCAGCAAAAGATGAAGCCTGGAAACCTGCTCGAGGTGTGTAGCCTCCGATTATGAGCGAAGTTCGGAGCCTCCCGGCTGCTGCGCCTCGCGCCATGCACGGGCTTGGCCAAAATGACCGCAGCCGATGAATGGAACCGGCGGCCGAAGCGCAGAAAGCGGCGAGGGATGATTCGACATCAGCACCTTATGGCGCCCAACGTCAATCAACGCGCGCTTACTTTGCGCGTGCGAGCCCCATAGCATAAAAACAACAGGTCGATCGCCCTGCGCCACATGGCGAATCACGGCGTCGGTGAGCACCTCCCAGCCGCGGCCTGCATGGCTGGCCGGCTGGGCTTCTTCGACGGTGAGACAGGTGTTGAGCAGCAGCACGCCGTGCGTCGCCCACTTCACGAGACTGCCGCCCGGGTCCGGAAACGCCGGCGGCGGCGTGCCCAGGTCGCGCTGGAGCTCCTTGAAGATGTTGCGCAGCGACGGTGGCAGGGCCACGCCCGATGCCACCGAGAAGGCCAGCCCCTCGGCTTGTCCGCGCCCGTGGTACGGGTCCTGGCCCAGGATCACGACCCGCACGTCTTCCGGCGGCGTGAGTTCCAGCGCCCGCAACGGCTGCGGCGGAAAGATCACCGCCCCGGCGTCGAGCCGCTCGCGCAGAAAACCCTGCAGCTTCTGGCCGACTGCGCCCGCAAAGAAATCGTCGACCAGCGGCTGCCAGCCCGTCGCCACCGGCCAGTCGGCAGGATCGCTGCTCGACAGCTGATCCGGCCGGGTCATTTGAACAACGCAGCGAGGGCCTCGCCGGGTTCCTTGGCGCGCATGAACGCTTCGCCGACCAGGAAGGCGTTGACGCCCGCGGCGCGCAGCGTGGCGACGTCCTCGCGCGTGGCAATGCCCGACTCGGTCACCGGCAGGCGGTCCGCCGGCAGCCTGGGCAACAAATCGATCGTCGCCTGGATCGACACCTCGAAGTTGCGCAGGTTGCGGTTGTTCACGCCGATGAGCGCCGTCTTGAGCTTCAGCGCGCGCTCCAACTCGGCCGCGTCGTGCACCTCGACCAGCACCGCCATGCCCAATCCACGCGCGATGGCTTCGTAGTCCTTCATCTGCGCGTCGTCGAGGCAGGCGGCGATCAGCAGGATCGCGTCGGCGCCCATCGCGCGCGACTCGTACACCTGGTAGGCGTCGATGATGAAGTCCTTGCGCAGTACGGGCAGGTCGCACGAGGCGCGCGCCTGTTTGAGGTAGTCGACGCCGCCCTGGAAGAACTGCTTGTCGGTCAGCACCGAGAGGCAGGCCGCGCTGACCACGCCGTCGCCCTCGGCATAGCTTTGCGCGATGTCGGCCGGAATGAAGTCTTCGCGCAGCACGCCCTTGCTCGGGCTGGCCTTCTTGACCTCGGCGATCACCGCCGCCTGGCCGGCTGCGATCTTGGCGCGCAGCGCGGCTTCGAAGTCGCGCGTGAGCACGCGGCTTTCGGCATCGAAGCGCACGGCCTCGCGCGGGGCGCGCTTCAATGCAGCGGCGACTTCCTGGCGTTTGACGGCGACGATCTTGTCGAGAATGTCTGACATGGCTTGCTCTGCTTTCGATGGCACGGAGGCCTGATTCTCAGAAGGAGGTGGAGGCCTTGACCAGCTCGTCGAGCTTGGCCTTCGCCGCACCGGATGCGATGGCCTGGCGCGCACGCTCCACGCCGGCCGGCACCGAGTCGACCACGTTGGCCGCGTACAGCGCTGCGCCCGCATTGAGCAGCACTATGTCCAGCGCCGGGCCGGCCTGGTTGTCCAGCACGCCGATCAACATGGCCTTCGACTGCTCGGGCGTCTCGACGCGCAGCGAACGGTTGCTCGCCATCTGGAAGCCGAAGTCTTCCGGGTGCAGTTCGTACTCGCGAATTTCGCCATCCTTGAGCTCGCCGATCATGGTGGCGGCGCCCAGCGAGATCTCGTCCATGCCGTCGCGGCCGTAGACCACCAGCGCATGCTCGGCGCCCAGGCGCTGCAGGGCGCGCACCTGGATGCCGACGAGGTCGGGGTGGAACACGCCCATCAGGATGTTCGGTGCGCCGGCCGGGTTGGTCAGCGGGCCGAGGATGTTGAAGATCGTCTTGATGCCAAGCTCCTTGCGCACCGGCGCGACGTTCTTCATCGCGGGGTGGTGGTTCGGCGCAAACATGAAGCCGATGCCGACCTGCGCGATGCACTGCGCGATCTGCTCCGGCTTGAGGTTGATGTTGACGCCCAGCGACTCCAGCACGTCGGCACTGCCCGACTTGCTCGACACGCTGCGTCCGCCGTGCTTGCTGACCTTGGCGCCGGCCGCGGCCGCCACGAACATCGAGCAGGTCGAGATGTTGAAGGTGTGCGAGCCGTCGCCGCCGGTGCCGACGATGTCCACGAGGTTCGTGGTGTCGGCCACGGGCACCTTGGTCGACACCTCGCGCATCACCTCTGCCGCGGCGGTGATCTCGCCGATGGTTTCCTTCTTGACGCGCAGGCCGGTGATCAGTGCGGCCATCATCACGGGCGAACACTCGCCGCTCATGATGAGCCGCACGATGTGCAGCATCTCGTCGTGGAAGACTTCGCGGTGTTCGATGGTGCGCTGCAGCGCTTCCTGGGGGGTGATCATGAAGAGTCTCCTCGGTGTGTGCGTGTAGCCAGGCCTGAGGCCTCAGGACTTGAAGAAGCCGCGGATCGCCGCGACAGCGCGGTCGACGCCCGCGGCATCGACATCCAGGTGCGTCACGAAGCGCAGGCGGTACAGCCCGGTCGCGAGGATGCCCTGCTGGTTGAGACTGGCGAGCAGCTCCGAAGAACGCGCCTGCGCCGCGCCCGCGAGGTCGACGAACACGATGTTCGTGTGCGGCGCCTCGACGGTCAGGCCTTCGATGCCTTCGAGCCCTTGGGCGAGCCGTTGCGCCAGCGCATGGTCGTCGGCCAGGCGGTCGATGTGGTGATCGAGGGCATGCGAAGCCGCGGCGGCCAGCAGGCCGGCTTGTCGCATGCCGCCGCCCGCCATCTTGCGGATGCGGTGCGCGCGCGCAATGAACTCACGCGAGCCGACCAGCGCCGAGCCGATGGGTGCGCCCAGGCCCTTGCTGAAGCACACCGACACGCTGTCGAAGCACTGCGCGATGCGGCGGGCCTCGGCGCGGATGTCGGTTCGCTGGTTCAGCGCGGCCTGCGCGGTGGCGGCATTGAAGAGACGCGCGCCATCTAGGTGCCGCTGCAGTCCCTTGCGCTTCGCCAGATCGGTCGCGGCCTGCACGTAGTCGAACGGCAGCAGCTTGCCGCCCAGCGTGTTCTCCAGCGCCAGCAGCTTGGTGCGCGCAAAGTGCGCATCGTCGGGCTTGATGGCCGCCTCGATCTGCGCGAGCGGCAGCGTGCCGTCGGGCGCATGGTCGAGCGGCTGCGGCTGCACGCTGCCGAACACCGCGGCACCGCCGCCTTCCCAGCGGTAGGCGTGCGCCTGCTGGCCGACGATGTACTCGTCGCCGCGGCCGCAATGCGACAGGATCGCGCACAGGTTGCTCTGCGTGCCGGTCGGCACGAACAGCGCCGCCTCGAAGCCCAGCAGCGCGGCGATCTTCTCCTGCAGCGCGTTCACGCTGGGGTCGGCGCTGAAGACATCGTCGCCCAGCGGTGCGGCCGCCATGGCCTCGCGCATCGCGGGCGTGGGCTGCGTGACGGTGTCGCTGCGCAGGTCGACGAGGGAGGAGCGGTCGGTCATGGTGATCAGTCCAGGAAGTTCTTGAGCATGGCGTGGCCGTGTTCTGTGAGGATCGATTCGGGATGGAACTGCACGCCTTCGATGCGCACGTTGTGCGTAAAGCCGGTGTGCCGCACGCCCATGATCTCGCCGTCGTCGGTCCAGGCGGTGACAGCCAGTGCCGTTGGGCAGCTCTCGCGCTCGATCGAAAGCGAGTGGTACCGGTTGACGATGAACTTCTCTGGCAGCCCCGCGAACACGCCCTCTTGCGTGGTCGTGATCTCGCTGGTCTTGCCGTGCATGAGCTGCTGCGCGCGCACGATCTTGCCGCCGAAGGCCGCGCCGATGGCCTGGTGACCGAGGCACACGCCAAGAATCGGCAGCTTGCCCGCGAAGGCTTCGATGGCCGCCACCGACACGCCCGCCTCGGCCGGCGAACACGGTCCGGGCGACACCACGAGCCGCGTCACGCCCGAAGCGATCAGCTCACCGATCTGCGCGACGGTGATCTCGTCGTTGCGATGCACCTGCACGTCCGCACCCAGCTCGCCGAAGTACTGGACGATGTTGTAGGTGAACGAATCGTAGTTGTCGATCATCAGCAGTTTCATGGCTTGCTCACAATCCGGTGCACGCCCTTCACGACAGGGAACACGTTGAAGTTGATGAGAAGGCCCAGCTTCAGGCCCGACAGGCGCAATGCGGCCAGCACCTGCGCGCGATGCAGGTCGGTCAGCACATCGACCGCCTTGAGCTCGACGATGACCGACTGCTCGATCACGAAGCCCGCGCGGTACACCTCGCCGAGCGACCGGCCCTTGTAGGTGGCCGACAGCGCCACGTCGCGCGTGAAGCCGATCTCGCGTTCGGCGAGTTCGATGGCCAGCGCCGCGGCGTAGGCGCTTTCATCGAGCCCCGTGCCGAGCACGCGTTGCACCTCGACGGCGGCGCCGATGATCTCGTGCGAGAAGTCGTTCTGAATGTCGGGTGCGTTGCTCATTCCAGGCCTTCCTCGACCAGTTCGGCGGCACGCAACAGTGCGCGCGCCTTGGCTTCCGTTTCTTTCCACTCCAGCTCGGGCACCGAGTCGGCCACCACGCCGGCCGCGGCCTGCACGTGCAGCATCTGGTCTTTCACGATACCGGTGCGGATCGCGATGGCGACGTCCATGTCGCCCGCATAGCTGATGTAGCCGCAGGCGCCGCCGTAGAGGCCGCGCTTGGTCGGTTCGAGCTGGTCGATGAGTTCCATCGCGTGCACCTTGGGCGCGCCGGTCAGCGTGCCGGCGGGGAACGTGGCCTTGAGCACGTCGATGGCGGTCATGCCGTCCTTCAGCGTGCCTTCGACGTTGCTCACGATGTGCATCACGTGGCTGTAGCGCTCCACCGCGAAGGCCTCGGTCACCTTCACGGTGCCGGTCTTGGCGATGCGGCCGATGTCGTTGCGCGCCAGGTCGATCAGCATCACGTGCTCGGCGCGCTCCTTCGGGTCGTTGATGAGTTCCACCTCGGCCGCCTTGTCGAGCTCGATCGACGCGCCACGCGGACGCGTGCCGGCCAGCGGGCGGATGGTGATCTTCTGCTCGCCGTCGCCCGTGTTCTCCTGGCGCACCAGGATCTCGGGCGAAGCGCCCACCACGTGGAAGTCGCCCAGGTTGTAGTAGTACATGTAGGGCGACGGGTTCAGCGAACGCAGCGCGCGGTACAGCGACAGCGGCGACTCGGTGTAGCGCTTGCTGATGCGCTGGCCCACCTGCACCTGCATGAAGTCGCCGGCCGCGATCATCTCTTTCGCGCGCTCGACCGCGGCGATGTAGTCGGCCTTGGCAAAGCTGCGCTCGGGCGGGTGCGCCTGCGTGGGCTTCACGACGGGCGCGCTCACCGAGTACTTGAGCTTGTCCTTCAGCTCGCGCAGGCGGCGCTTGCCCACGGCATAGGCCTCGGGCTGCTTCGGGTCGGCGTAGACGATCAGGTAGAGCTTGCCCGACAGGTTGTCGATGACGGCCAGTTCTTCGCACTGCAGCAGCAGGATGTCGGGGCAGCCCAGCGTGTCGGGCGGGCAGCTTTTTTCGAGCTTGCGCTCGATGTGGCGCACGGTGTCGTAGCCGAAGTAACCGGCCAGGCCGCCGCAGAAGCGCGGCAGGCCGGGCCGCAGCGCGACCTTGAAGCGCTTCTGGTAGTCGGCCACGAAGTCCAGCGGATTGCCCTTTGCAGTCTCGACGACCTGGCCATCGGTCACCACTTCGGTGACGGCCTCGTCGCCGAAGCCGCTGGCACGCAACAAGGTACGCGCCGGCAAGCCGATGAAGCTGTAGCGCCCGAAGCGCTCGCCACCGACGACCGATTCGAGCAGGAAGCTGTGCTTGCCGCCGCCCTGCGAATGGGCGAGCTTGAGGTACAGGGAAAGCGGCGTTTCGAGGTCGGCAAAGGCCTCGGCCATCAGCGGGATGCGGTTGTAGCCCTGGGCGCTGAGGCTCTTGAATTCGAGTTCGGTGATCACGGATCGTTCTCCAGTTGCCTGCCGGCGCTCCTTTGGCCGGTGGCAAGGTCATTCACTGGTGGCCCGGAATCGAGGGGATCGATCCGGCGCCGCGGGCGCACGGCGTGCGCCGTGCAATTCAAACAGTCAGCGAAGTATGGCTACGCCAGGGCCAGGCTCCCCGGCTGCCTTCACCTGTTTGAATGATGTGATGAACGAACATGGAAGCGCGAGTTTAGCCCACGAAAACGACGCCTTGTGCAATCGCCGGCTTCAGGGTTCCCCCGGAGCCTGCGGGATAAAACGAAAAGATACATTCGCACGACCGTTCGCAAATTCAAGGAGACCCACTTGCTCGCACCCTCGCTTCCGGCCGTGTTCTCCCGCTTCGCGGTGCTCGCTGTGCTTTCTGCCGCGCTCTGCACCGGCGCCTCGGCCGCGCAGGTCGACGTGGCCGGCGTCAAGCTCGAAGACCAGATGGATCTGCGCGGCGCCCCGCTGGTGCTGAACGGCGCGGGCATCCGCTACAAGACCATCATCAAGGTCTACACGGCCGGCCTGTACCTGGGCAAGAAGGCCTCGACCACCGAAGAGGCGCTGGCCGTGCCCGGACCCAAGCGCGTGGCGATCACGATGCTGCGCGACATCGATGCCAACGAGCTCGGCAAGCTCTTCGTGAAGGGCGTGGAAGACAACTCGCCCAAGAGCGAGATGGTCAATCTGATCCCCGGCCTGCTGCGCATGGGCCAGATGTTCGCGGACCAGAAGCAGCTCAAGGCCGGCGACACCTTCACCATCGACTGGGTGCCCGGCACGGGCACGCTGATCACGGTGCGCGGCGTGCCGCAGCCCGATCCGGTGAAGGAGGTGGCGTTCTTCAATGCGTTGATGCGCATCTGGCTCGGCCCGAACCCGGCCGACTGGAAGCTGAAGGACGCGCTGCTCGGAAAGCAGTAAGCAGGCGGACAGCCCGTCAGGCCGCGGCGAGATCGGCCAGCGAATCCACGAACCCGTCCGCATCCACGCCGCGCACCGGCTCGCCGTGGTTGTAGCCGTAGGTCACGAGCACCACGGGGCAGCCGGCGGCGCGCGCGGCACGCGCGTCGTTGCTCGAATCGCCCACCATCAGCGTGCGCGCCGGCACCGTGCCCAACGCCTCGCAGGTCTTCAGCAGCGGCAGCGGATCGGGCTTCTTGCGCTCGAAGGCATCGCCGCCGAACACCAGTTCGAAGAACCCGTCGAGCCCCTTCGCAGCCAGCAGCGGCTTGGCGAAATCCGTCGGCTTGTTCGTGAGGCAGGCCAGCCGCAGCCCGCGCGCACGCAGCGCCTTCAGGCCCTCGAGCACGCCGGGGTACGCGGCCGAATGGCGGCCGTTGATCTCCAGATAGTGGTGCTGGTAGCGCTCCCACGCGCGATCGAACAACGCCGCCGGGGCCGGCGCGCCCACGTGCGCCAGCGCCGACAGGATCAGGTGCTCCGACCCCTTGCCCACCATGCGCTCGATGGCGACCGGCGGCACGGGCGGCAGGTCGAGGTCGCTCAGCATGCGGTTCAGGGCTTCGGCAAAGTCGCCGAGCGTGTCGACCATGGTGCCGTCGAGATCGACGATGGCTGCGTCGAAGCGGGAGTGGTCGAGGCTAATGGAGTTCAAAGCAGGCAAATAGAGTTCGAAAAACTGCTTGGTACTTTACCGGGCATGAAGAAAGCGAGTTCCAGACATTTCAAAAATCCTGGACAAGAGGCGAAGTCGCAAGCCGTGTTCACAGGAGAGTTCGGAACGGTCGATGCCAACGAGCGCCGATCTTTCATCTCGATGCGAGGCCTCCGGCCGAGTCGATGTTGATCTTCGACCCTGAAGGCTTCAACCGGCTCGCCAGAAAATCCAGCAGTGCGCGGTGCACCGCCGTACTGTGCCGGCGCTCCAGGTACACGGCGGACAGCCACATGTCGCTGCGAACGAACTGCGACAGCACGGGCACCAGTCGCCCGCTCTCGACGTAGGGCTCGAGCATCACCGAGGGCAGGTAGACGACGCCTGCGCCAAGCAGGGCCGCCTGGATCAGCGGGCTGGCTTCCGTTGCATCCAACGGTCCACGGACCGCGACTTCGAGTGGCTGACCATCGACTTCGAAGCGCCACTTGGGCAGCGGATTCAAATGGCTGCTGAACAGCGCGATGTGATGCGCAAGCTCGCCCGGATGGGCAGGCACACCATGCTTGCGCCAGTAGGCAGGCGCCGCACAGACAGTGAGCTGCATCGACACCAGCTTTCGAACGATCAGATTTTCGTTGGCCAACACGCCGAAGCGAAGCGCGATGTCGATGCCCTCCTCCGCAAGATCGACCATGCGGTTCGTGAGCACCAGACTGATGCTGACGTCCGGATAGTGGCCCAGAAAGGCGTTGATCAGTGCCGGCAACTCCGTCAGCTCCATGCCGTAAGGCGCCGAGATGCGCACGCGCCCGCTGGGAATCCGCGCGCGGTCCTGGAGCTCGGCTTGCGTGACGTCGGCCAGTTCGAGCATGGGCCTGCTTCTTTCGAGCAGCAAGGCGCCGGCGTCGGTCAGGCTGACGGCATGGCTGGTCCGGTTCAGCAATCTGACACCAAAGCGGCTCTCGAGTGCCGCGATGTACTTGCTGACGGTGCCCTTGGACAGCGAAAGATGCTTGGCCGTGCGGGAGAAGCTCCCCGAAGTGGCGACCTCGCTGAATGTACGCAGGAGATCCAGGCTGTCCACGATGTTCTCCTTCTTGTTGGTCAGGGCGATGCTGGTGCGAGCATCTCGGACAGGTGCTCAGGCGAGTCCCAGCTTTTTTCTCAGGCTCGCATCCACCGGTCCTGCCGGCATGAAGCGGCGCAATTTCGTCAGCAACGACGCCTCCCCCGGCGGCGTGCAACGCATGCGCCAGGGGCCGAGCGCCGCCTCGACGATGGTGCTTGCCACGCCGTGCGGCTCGGGCGCACCGCTCACGCTGTCGGCCACGGAAAGGGTCACCAGGTCGCGTTCGCGGTCGTAGCCCGCGATCCGCGCCTTGACTCGCGGCGCATTGGCATCGAGGTGGGTGCGGGTGAAGGCCGGCTGCACCAGCGTGGCGCGAATGCCGAACTGGCGCACCTCGTGGTCCAGCGACTCCGACAGCCCCTCCACCGCATGCTTGCTGGCCGCATACAGGCCCATGTACGGCGCCGGAAGCACACCGAGCACGGAACTCACGTTGACGATGCGCCCGCGGCGCTTCTCACGCATGCAGGGAAGCACCGCGCGCGTCACGCGCAGCATGCCGAAGACGTTGGTGTCGAACAATTCCGCGGCCTCCGCTGTCGCGGTTTCCTCGACCGCGCCGATCATCATCATCCCCGCGTTGTTGACCAGCACGTCGATGCGCGTGGCCCGGTCGATGACGGATTCGATGCCCCGCTGAACCGAGCCTTCGTCCCGGACGTCCATCTCGACGAATTCGACACCGGGCAGCGAAGGTGCCTTGCGCAGGTCGCGCACGGTGCCGAACACCCGGCAGCCTCGCGCCACGAACAATTCCGCGGCAGCGCGGCCGATGCCCGAGGACGCGCCCGTCACGACAACGACTGATGAACTCGACATGACTGGCTCCTTCGATCTTGATGAATGGTGATGAAGCGCATCAGTGCGCGGGCTGGGTCGCGTTGCCCGGCTTGATCCGGAACCAGATCGCATACATCGCCGGCAGGAACACCAGCGTCAGGATCGTTCCCGCGAAGGTGCCGCCGATCAGCGTGTACGCCAATGCGCCCCAGAACACCGAATGCGTCAACGGAATGAACGCGAGGATCGCCGCCAGCGCCGTCAGGATCACAGGCCGGGCGCGCTGCACGGTCGCCTCGACAACCGCATGGAACGGATCGAGCCCCTCCTGCTGGTTGTGGTGGATCTGACCGAGCAGGATCAGTGTGTTGCGCATCAGGATGCCCGACAGCGCGACAAGCCCCACGAGCGCATTGATCCCGAAGGGCTGCTGGAACAGCAGCAAGGTCGGCACGACGCCGATCAGCCCGAGCGGGCTCGTGAGGAACACCATGACCATCGCGGAGATCGAGCGCACCTGGAAGATGATGATCAGCAGCGTGATCGCCAGCATGATCGGGAACAACGGCAGCATCGCCTTGGTCGCCTTCTCCGATTCCTCGATGGAGCCGGCCTCGACGATGCGGTAGCCAGCCGGCAGCTTCTGCATCAGGGGCTGCAATTGCGCGGTGATCGCTGTCGATACGTCGGGTGGCTGCAGCCCGTCGGCGATGTCGCCCTGCACCGTGATCGTGGGCATGCGGTCGCGTCGCCGCATGACGGGTTCTTCCATGCGCACTTCGACCTCGCCGACCTGTGACAGCGGAATGCGCTGGCCGCCCGCGCCGGCGAGCGTGAAGTCCACGAGCTTCGCGGGATCGAGCCGGGTGCTGCCGGCCGAACGGGCCACCACCTGCACGGTGCGGATGTCCTCGCGCACGGTCGTCACAGGCACGCCGCTCAAGAGAAATTGCAGCTGCTGCGCCACGGCGCTGGAGCTCAGCCCCACGGCCTGCAGGCGGTCCTGTTTCAGGGTGAAGTGCAGCGTGGGCGTGCGGGTGCCCCAGTCGGTGCTGACGGTGCGCATCATCGGGCTGGCGTCCATCACCTGCCGCACCTCTGCCGAGATCTTGCGCAGTTCGTTCGCATCAGTCCCGCTGACGCGGTAGGCCACGGGGAACGGCGAGTACGGCCCGAACACGAGCTGGGTCACGCGCACCCGCGCCTCGGACGCAAGGCCATCGGCAATGGCCTGACGCAACCGGTGCTTCAAGGCTTCGCGCTCCTCCTGGCTGGCCGTGCGCACCACGATCTTGGCGAACGACGGATCGGGCAGTTCGGGCCCCATCGCGAAGTAGAAGCGGGGCGCGCCCTGTCCGATGTAGGACGTGACGATCTGGGCCTCCGGCTGCGTGGAGAGCCAGGCCTCGACCTTGGCCGTGGCGCCGCTGGTCTGCGTGATCGACGTGCCGTAGGGCATCTGCACTTCGACCAGGACCTCAGGGCGGTCGGAGATCGGGAAAAACTGCTTCTTGACCACACCCATGCCGAGGATCGACACCACAAAGAGTGCGACGACGGCGCCCGCCACCCACCACTTGCGCGCGATGACACGCCCCAGCACATGACGCAGCCGGTTGTAGCGCGGCGTGCCGTAGATCGCCGCATGGCCGCCTTCGATCTTCTTGAAGTTCGGCAGCAGCTTCACGCCCAGGTAAGGCGTGAACACCACGGCGACCACCCAGGATGCGATCAGCGCGATGCCGACGATCCAGAACATGTTGCTGGTGTACTCGCCCGCTGTCGATGGCGCGAAGCCGTTGGGCATGAAACCGACGGCGGTGACCAGCGTGCCCGAGAGCATCGGCGCCGCGGTGTGGCTCCATGCGTAGGCCGACGCGGCCACATGGCTGTAGCCCTCCTCGATCTTCACGACCATCATTTCGATGGCGATGATGGCGTCGTCCACCAGCAAGCCCAGCGCGAGGATCAATGAGCCGAGCGTGATGCGGTCGAAGTTCTTGCCGGTCGCGGCCATCACCACGAAGACCACGGCCAGCGTCAGCGGCACTGCGGCGGCCACCACGAGGCCCGCACGCCAGCCCATGCTCAGGAAGCTCACCAGCATGACGACCAGCAAGGCCGCGAAGAACTTGACCATGAACTCGTCGACCGAAGCGGCAATGTTCACCGACTGGTCCGTGACCTTGGTCAGGCTCAGGCCCAGGGGCAGTTCGGCGTTGATGGCACGGGCTTCCACGTCCAGGGCCTTGCCCAGGTCGAGCCCGTTCCATCCCTCCCGCATGACCACGCCGATCAGCAGTGCCGGCTCGCCACCGTTGCGGATCATGAAGGTGGCCGGGTCCTCATAGCCGCGCTTGATGGTAGCCACATCCGACAGCTTCAAGGTGCGGCCCTGCGCGACCACGGGGGTGTCGCGGATCTTCTGCAGCGTGTCGAACGCGCCGTCCAGCCGGATGAAGACCTGCGGGCCCTTGGTTTCCACGGACCCGGCCGGGCTCAGCGCGTTCTGGCTGTTCAGTGCGGCGAACACGTCTTCCGGCCCGATGCCCAAGGTGGCCAGCCGGTCGTGCGCGAACTCGACGTAGATGCGCTCGGACTGCTCTCCGGCGATGTTGACCTTCTTCACGCCCGGCACATGCAGCAGCCGCTGGCGCAGCGTCTCCGCATCACGCACCAGCACGCGCTGCGGTTCTCCCTTGGCCTTGAGCGCGAACAGGGCGAAGGTGACGTCCGCGTACTCGTCGTTGATCATCGGCCCGATCACGCCAGCCGGCAGACTGCCCGTCTCATCGCCGAGCTTCTTGCGCGCCTGATAGAACTGTTCCTGCACCAATGCCGGCGGCGTGCTGTCGAGCAGCGTCAGGGTCGTGAATGCCAGGCCGGGTCGCGTGTAGGTCTCTGCGCGATCGTAATAGCGCAGCTCCTGCAGACGCTTCTCGAGCTTTTCGGCGACCTGGTCCTGCATCTCCTGCGCCGTGGCGCCGGGCCAAGCCGTGATGATGGTCATCACCTTGACGGTGAAGGCGGGATCTTCCGCGCGGCCCAGCTTGAAGAACGCGACCAGCCCCGCCAGCGAGATCAGGCAGATCAGGAACAAGGTGATGGATCGCTCGCGTACGGCCAGTGCCGACAGGTTGAAGCGGCCTTCGCTCATGGGTGGGCTCCGCCCACCGCTGGCGTTGCGGCCGATGTGGCGACACGCACCTTCTCGCCTTCGCGCAGCAGGTGCGCGCCGAGCGCGACCACCTGGTCTCCCTGCTTGAGCGGGCCGGTGATCCGGGCGCGGTCGTCGTCCAGGTGCTCGACGACCACCGGCTGCCAGCGCACCGTCGACGGATCGCCACCGATGACCCAGACGCCCGTCGCCTTGCCTGTATCGAACAGGGCAGCGATGGGCACCTGGACGCCCCCTGCCTTGACGGACTTGCCGTCCGCGATGTCAACCGTGACCGTGGCGCCCAGAGGCGCGTTGGCGAGCTCGCCATCGAGCACGTAGCGCGCCTCGAAGGTGCGCGTGAGCTTGTCGGCCGCATTGGAGAGTTGCCTGAGCTTGACGGGCACGGCAGCACCTTCTTTGCCGAACAGCGTGGCCTGTCCGCCGGAGCCGACGACCGGACGCAGCGTCTCGGGCAGCTGGACCACGGCCTCCCTGCGCCCGGCCTGCGCCACGCGGACCACCGGTTGCCCGGCGTTGACGACCTGGCCAGGCTCGGCCAGCGTTTCGAGGACCGTGCCGTCCGCATCGGCCGTGAGTTCCGAATAACGATTCGAATTGCGCGCCACCTCGGATTGCGCTTCGGCCGCACCGAGCTGGGCCTGCGCGGCGTCCGCCGCCGCCTTGACCTGGTCGTACGCGGAGGCGGAAATGGCGCCGGTGCCGCGCAGGTCGCGGTAGCGCGCTTCTTCGTCGCTGGCCTGCTTCGCACGTGCCCGCGCGGCACTGACCGCCTCCTGCTGCGCACGCGCCGCCAACCTCAGGTCGACCGGGTCGATGCGCATGAGCAACTGCCCGCGCTTGACCGTCTGACCCGCGTCCACGAAGCGCTCCAGCACCTTTCCGGCGACGCGGAAGCCCAGGTCGCTTTGAACCCGCGCGGCCACGGTGCCGGTGAACGAGCGCGTTGCCGACGCGGCCGCCTGGACGGTGGCGGCGCGCACCAGCGGTGTCTGGGTGCGCGGATCGGGCGGAGCCTTGTCGTCGCAGGCGACCAGCGCGAGCGGCAAGGCGCAGACGAAAGCGGATGTGAGGAAGCGGCGCGAGTGCATGAGGGGCCCATAGACGAATCGATCAGGGCCCCGATTCTGATAACAGTGACCATTTTAGTCAATGGTCACGATCAACTTAGATTCTCAAGGCGACAAACTGCGCAGCACCAGACCCGACAGCTGGGCCGGCGCCTGGTCCGTGTAATGAGCGCTGAGCTGCAGGATCACGGGGTTGATGTAGGGGTGCATGACCAGGTAAATGGCCGCCGCCGTCTCGTCGATCGGCGTCTTGCGCTCGAAGTCGCCCGTCTCGCGGCCCTGCTTGAGCAGCTCAATGAGCATCTGCCGGATGCACTCCTCATGGGCAATGGCCGACGGCCAGCGCTCGGCGGCCGCCGAGATGGCGATCTCGTAGAGCTTGCGGTCCTGAAAAAACAGCCGAAGGCCCGAATCCACAATGGCCTTGAACATGCGGCGCAGCTTCTCGGGGGGGCTTTCAACCCCGTCGACCGCCGCGCGGATGCCGTCCTGGATCTCGCGCAGGCAGTTCGCGCAGATCATTTCGCCGATCGCCTGCTTGGACTCGAAGAACTTGTAGATGTACGCCTTGGAGAAGCCGATGGCCTTGGCCAGGTCGGAAACCGTGGTCTTCTCGTACCCGTACTGGCTGAAGTGCTCGGTGGCCGCAACGACGATCTGCGCGCGCACGTCGTGATCGGCCGGCCCCCGCGCGGCAGGCGGAGAAGAAGTTGCATTGCTCATGACCAGAGCTTACCGCCGGGACAAACAAACGACAACAAGTGACCGAATTGAATTATAGTCACGCGCCTGATCCTGCTTTTCCCGTCCGCCGTCCCGGAGCAACCCATGTCCCAACGTACGCTTGCCCTGCCCCTGCTGTTCAGCCTCCTCGCAGGCTGCGCTGTCGGGCCTGACTATGTCCGACCTGCCCCGACCTTGCCGGACCGATTCATCGGCGGGACCGCCCTCGGCCAGCGATCCGCCACCGCCAACGCCGAGCTGGTGGCGTGGTGGACCGGCTTCGGCGAT
Source organism: Variovorax sp. EBFNA2 (assembly GCF_033802765.1). Classification (NCBI taxonomy): domain Bacteria; kingdom Pseudomonadati; phylum Pseudomonadota; class Betaproteobacteria; order Burkholderiales; family Comamonadaceae; genus Variovorax; species Variovorax sp. EBFNA2. The sequence continues at coordinate 668,897 of NZ_CP138496.1, read as the reverse complement.
GCACAGCTGGCCCGCTATGTCGAACTCGCGCTGACACAGAATCTCGACCTTGCGCAGGCATCCGCCCGCGTGGCGCAGGCCCGGGCCGGGCTCGGTGCGGCGAATGCGGCGCTGCTGCCTTCGGGCACTCTCGGCGGACAAGCCGCCCGGGCCTACCAATCGGTGGAGACGCCGCTGGGCCAGGTCCTGAACGCGCAGCCAGGTTTCGATCGCTACGGCAACGCCTACGAAGCGAACCTCGGCGCCAGCTGGGAGCTGGACCTCTTCGGCGGCCTGCGCCGGGGACGCGAGGCTGCCCTGGCCGATTACCAGGCATCGGAGGGCGGCGCGGCCGCCACGCGCCTGACGGTGGCCGCGCAGACCGCCGACATCTACATCACGCTGCGCGGTCTGCAGGCCCGCCTCGACGTGGCACGGCGGCAAGTCGCCACGCAGCAGGACCTGCTGTCGAAGATCCACCTGCTCTACGGCAAGGGACTGGCCACCGAGCTCCAGATGCACCAGGCCGAAGGTGCCCTGGCGCAGGTCCGTGCATCCGTGCCCGTGCTGGAGGCGGGTGAGGCCGCGGCCATGAACGCGCTCGACGTGATGCTGGGCGCGGCGCCGGGCGCGCACCGCTCCGAATTGACGGCGGCGGGTGTCATTCCTATCGCACCGCGCATCGGCGCCACCGGGTCACCCGGCGATTTGCTGCGGCGGCGGCCCGACCTGATCGCTGCCGAGCGGCGCCTTGCGGCATCGAACGCACGCATTGGCGTGGCCATGGCCGAGTACTACCCGAAACTCTCGCTGGGGGGAACGATCGGCAGCGCCACGTCCGTGGCCAGCGGCCATCTGTTCACCGGCGGCGCCAGCCAGGCTGCAGCCCTGCTCGGCCTGCGCTGGCGGCTGTTCGACTTCGGGCGCATCGACGCGCAGATTGCACTCGCCAAGGGGCAGGATGCGGAGCTGCTCGCGGCCTACCGGCTCGCGGCGCTGCGTGCGACCGAAGACGTGGAGAACGCCTTCTCCGCCTTGGTCAAGCGTGAAGAACAAGCCGCCTTGCTCGCACAGGGCGAGGCATCGCTCGGTCGTGCGCGAGGGGCATCGTTCGCGGCATATCAGCGAGGTGTCGTCAGCCTGATCGAAGTGTTGCAGGCCGACGAAAGCCTGCTGCGCGTGGCCGATGCGAGAGTGCAGGCGCAAACGGAGTCGGCGCGCGCGGCGGTCAGTGCATTCAAGGCGCTGGGCGGCGGCTGGCAGGCCGGGCCCGTCGAAGCGGTGGCCATCCGCTCGCAGTGAGACGCTGAATACGCCCCGGCAACCCGGGTGGTTGCTCGGGCGAAGCCCCACAACGTCAGTGGGGCACCGAGGATGGCGCCGCCGACAACTCCGGCGCTCCTGCCGGCCGTTTTTCTTACCTCACGCGGAGCGTGAAGCAGTCGTTGCTCAATTGGCTTTGGCGCGCAGATCGGCGGGGTGCGGCATCGTCGAAATGACTTTGCTGTTCACACGAGAGCCGGAGCCGACATTCTGGTCGGGCCGCAAGTTGTAGTGAATGGCTTCGGCTTCAACGAGAGAACGCTCCGTCGAAACCGCCATGGTCTCGGGACCGCGAGAACCGCGAACCACGTTCTGGTCCGGCGCCGCGGCGGTGCGCACGGCTTCGGCATTCACCTCATCGCGCGTCTTGCTGGAGAAGGCCTTGTGCACGCCGTCGTACGCCTCTGCGTGGGCGCCGGCCGCGACCAGGAGGGTCAGAACAGGGACCGATACGAGCTTCATGGCTGTCGCGAGTTTCATGGAGGTTCCAAAAAAAAGGTGGGGCAAAACGCTTGCGGGTCTCGTCTCGAGAACCTGCAGATCAAGTCTTGCGCCAAATTCGGAGTCGGCAGTCATGCGATCAGGACACGCCACGTTTCCGTCGCCGAAACCTTCTGCGGTGCAGCCTTCAAAATAGGCGCCCATGACCCCCACGACGCCACCGCCCTCCGCCCCTCGCCCCATCCGCACCGCCGCCACGCTGGTCGTGTTGCGCGACGGCCCCGACGGCCCCGACGGCCTCGAAGTGCTGATGCTGCGGCGGGCCGAAAAAGCCAACGACCAGAACAGCGGCGCCAGCGTCTTCCCGGGCGGCATGGTCGATGCGCACGACCGCCTGCTGCATCCGCTGTGCGCCGGCCTGGACGACGCCGCCGCGAGCGCGCGCCTCGGCCTGCCCGAAGGCGGGCTCGACTTCCACGCCGCGGCGATCCGCGAATGCTTCGAAGAGGCCGGCCTGCTGCTGGCGAACGATGCGCAGGGCCGGCCGGTCGAGCTGCTCACGCTCACCTCCGGCGAACTCGACACCATGCGCGCCGCCGCCGAGCGCAGCACCGACGCCCTGCTCGCGCTGTGCGCGCAACGCGGCTGGTGCCTCGCCGTCGATCGCGTCGCGTACTTCAGCCACTGGCTGACCCCGCCCGGCATGCCGCGCCGCTTCGACACGCGCTTCTTCGCCGCGGCGATGCCCGCCGGCCAGGACGTGCGCCCCGACGGCCGCGAGACCGTCGAACATCTGTGGCTGAAGCCCGCCGATGCGGTCAGCCCCGCGCGCGGCCTCAAGCTGATGAACGTGACGCGGCGCGTGCTCGAGCACCTGGGCACCTTCGCCAACGTCGGCGACTTCATGGCGCATGCGCACGCGCTGCGCCGCATTCCGCTGACCATGCCGCGGCTGGCCGATGGCCCCGCGGGCCGCCGGCCGGTGAACATGGAAGAGCCTGCCTACGACGAGATCGGTCACCTCGACCCCGACGGCCAGGGCGGCGGTCGCTATGCGCTCGAAGCGGGCCTCGTCACGCCGCTGTCCGCGCGCGTGGTGCGCGTCGTGCACGACAGCGGCCTCAACAGCTTTCTCATCGGCGGCACCGAAGGCTGGGCACTCATCAATCGTGTGCCCGGCGATGCGGCGCACGAGGCCGCGCTGCGGGCGGCGGCGCCCGGGCCGGTGCGATGGGCGTTGTCGGCCGACGCTGCGCCGCAGTCGCTGGACCTGGGCGGCGCCACGCTCCATGCGCTGGGCGCACAGCACTACCTGCTGGCAGAGGAGCGCATGCTGTTCACGGACGACGCAGCAAGCAACGCCGTGCAGACGGATCACCTCGTCGAATGGATCGTGCCCTCGCGCGGCTTCATGCGCCGCCCGGTGTCGGCCGCCGCCGACTGAGCGGCCTCAGGCCTGCTGCGCTTCCGTCAGCGCCTGCGCCGCCACCACCGCCTCGGTGCGGTTGCGCACGTTGAGCGCACGGAAGATCGCGGCGAGGTGGATCTTCACCGTGCCTTCGCTGATGCCCAGGCTGCGCCCGATCAGCTTGTTCGGCTTGCCTTGCGACAGCAGCTGCAGCACCTCGACCTGCCGCTCGGTGAGCACGTTGCGCAGGTGTTCGAGGGTCTGGCCGCCGGCGCCATTGCCGCCACCGCCGCGCGCAAAGGGCTCGCCCGCCGCGGCAGACGAGGCCGACACGCCGGCCACGATGCCCGGCGGCAGTGCCGTGAGCATCATCGGCGGCACATACACGCCGCCCGCCAGCACCAGGCGCACGGCCGACAGCATGACTTCGGGGGAGTAGGCCTTGGGAATGAAGCCGAGCACGCCGCGTTCGAGCGCGCTGCGCATGATGGCCGGGTCTTCGTAGCCCGACAGCACGATCACGGGCACGGCCGGATGTCGTCGCCGGATCTCGTCGATGTGGGCCTGCCCGTCCGCGCCGGGCATGTTGAGGTCGATCAGGGCCAGGTCGAGATCGTCGGTGGCGCCGGCAAGCAGTTCGTCGACGCTCAGCGCCAGGACGAACTCGATGCCCGCGCCCAGCTCCGACAACTTGGCTTTGACCGCCTCGATGACGAGCCGGTGGTCGTCGGCGATCAGAATTTTCATGGCATACCCCGGTGTCCCAACGTCAATGTGCATTGGATTCTTCTGCGACTGCGAAGATAACGGCGATTGCCCCGCCCCACAAGGCCGCCGCGCCCTACCAACGGCATAGACCCCAAGCGGTATGGCGGCCCCACGGGGCCGTTGAAAAAATGAACGTCCACTCGAACCACCGGGGACATGGGCATGTGCGATCGCTGCAGACGCCGGTGCAAGGCACGCTTCGCGATGCACGCCTGAGAAGCGGGCATCCCTCATGGCCCGCCTGCTCGACTGCTTCTCGCCCTTCATTGCCTTCGGTCTCGGCCTGGACGCATCGATCGCCGCCGGCCGCCCCACCCTCCCCCACGACGACGCCCAGCGCGAAGCCTTGCGCCTGCTCGACATCGCGCGCGCCGACGCCCACGACGGAGGCGCCAATGCCACGCAGATCGAGTCGGCCGCCTTCGCCATGGTCGCGTGGCTCGACGAAATCCTCGCGCGCCACCCCGACGCGGTGGACGGCGCCGCGCCGCTGCAGGTGCAGTTGTTCAACTCCAACAACGCGCACAGCGAGTTCTTCCACCACCTCGCGGCCCTCGGCGCCCACGATCACGAAGTGCGCGAGGTCTACTGGCACGCGCTGGCGCACGGTTTCAAGGGCCAGTACTACTTCGAGTCGGGCGACGAAGGCGAACTCGGCAAGCTGAAGGACCTGCACGGCCGGCAGCTGCAACCGCCGCCGCTCGAACTCGGCAGCCTCGCGCAGGACCGCATCGCGACCCAGACCCACGGCGTGCCCGACCCACGCGACCCACGCGACCCACGCGGCCCGGCCGGCATGCGGCGGCCGGGCCGCACGCTGCTGCGCACCGGCATCGCGCTCGCCGTGCTGGTGCCCGCGCTCGTCCTGCTGTGGCTCTGGCAGGCCGGCCCGCCGGCGGCCGACACCGCGCTCACGCAGCGCATCGACCAGCAGCTCGCGAGCTATGCCTGCGCCGACCTCGAGGCGTCGATCGATCCCGACGGCCGGCCGCGCGTGACCGGCTTCGTCTCGCAGCGCGACGACCTGCTGAAAGTGGCGGACGACGTGGCGGCCATTCCCGGCGTGCGCGCGCCCCACTTCAACATCGGGCTGCGCGTGTGGCCGCACTGCGAGGTGTTCGCCATCCTCAAGCCCTCGCAGGCGCGCAATCGCCAGAAGAACCACGGGCTGAGCGTGACCGCGCCGTCGGCCATCGACGGCCGGCTGCGCGAGGGCGACCCGGTGCGCGTGCAGGTGGTGGCGCCGCGCCACGAGAGCTACATCTGGGTCGACTACTACACCGCCGACGGCTCCGTGATGCACCTGAACACCGGCGCGGCCCCGACGCGGTTGCGCGCGGGCGAGTCGCTGGAGCTGGGCCGCGACATTCCGTCGAGCTGGCTCGTGAGCCCGCCCTTCGGCAACGTGCTGATCACCGTGCTGTCGGCGCCGATGCCGTTCAGCGAAACCTCCGATCGCCCGCCGTACGAGATGGCCTCGGCCTACCTGCTGCGCCTGCGCGAGGCGCTGGCGGCCAGCAGGAACAGCGAGCGGCTCATCGCCGATTTCATCTCGCTGGACACCGTGGCGCGCTGAACGTTGTCAGCGCGCGCAGCCGCTGAACTACTTGGCCGCGTCCACGCGGATCTGCCGCGCGCCGAAGGTCACGTTGAGCACCTGCGCCTGGCCCGGCGTGACCGCGCGCACCTCGCGCCAGCGCGCGCGGTCGAGGTCGCGAAACGCGGCCATCACGCCGATCGCCTTGGCATCGGCGGGCAAGGTGAGGTCGAGCTTCTTGCTTTCGCCGGGGCGCAGCAGCATCTCTTCGCGCTGCACGAGTTCGGCGCCGAGCGTGGCCTGGTCTTTCTCGAACAGCGAGAAGAAGTCGGCGCCTTCGAAGGGCCCCGGCGTCTTGAGCGCATAGACGCGCACCGTGAGCGGCGACGCGCGGCCGCGTGCATCGGGGTTGGCATCGGCGGCGGCCGTGAGCGTGATCGACACCGGCGTGACCACCGGTTTGCTCGCGCAGCCTGTCAGCCAAAGACCCGCTGCAGCAAGGCCAAGGGCTGCGATTCGGCGCCGCGATGCAGCAGCAAGAAGGCCCTCATAGGACGAATGGTGTGTACCCAACGTGCGCATGCTATTCCCTTCGTTGCATTGACCGGTCCTGACGCATCTTTGATTATCACCAGCGAACTCGAACAGGCAACATGCTGACTCCACAACTCGTCGACGCACTGCTCACGCCCATCGGCGAGGCCTCGCCTTGCGGGGACGACCTGGAGTACGACGCGGACTTCATGGCCCTCACCGCTGCGGCGCAGGGCAAGGCCGAACAGCAGTTCGGCGACACCGTGATCCCCGCTGTCGAACCCGACTGGCGCGACGTGGCCGAACGCGCCGACGCGCAACTGCGCCGCAGCAAGGACGTGCGCGCCGCCGTGCTGCTGCTGCGCGGCGCCACGCGCCTGCAAGGCACGGTCGGCTTCGCCACCGGCCTGCAACTGCTCACCTCGCTGCTCGACACCTTCTGGGACGGCATACATCCAAAGCTGGATGCCGACGACGACAACGACCCCACCATGCGCCTGAATGCGCTCGCGCCGCTGGGCGACGAGAGCATGGTGCCGCGCGACCTGTACGACGCAGTCGTGGGCACCGCGCCCGGCGTGGGCCCGATCCGCGTGCGCGACATCGCCATCGCGCACGGCGTGCTCAACGCCGTCGGCGGCGACGCCTCCTATTCGCCGGCGCAGGTGCATGGCGGACTCGAGGCGCTGCACGCGGCGAACCCCGAACAGTTGCAGGCCGCCATCGGCCTTCCCGCGCTGCTCGACCGCCTGCAGAAGCTGCTGGGTGAGCGCACCGGCCGCACCGATGCAGTAGACCTCGGCACGCTGCGCACCGTGTCGCGCGCGGTTGCCAAGGCCTGCACGGCGGCAGCCGGCGCACCGGAGCCTGCTTCCGATGAAGGCGCGACGACAGACGGCGAAACCCCGTCGGGCAACGCGGCCCGCCCCGCCGCACCGCGCGGCGAGATCCAGAACCGCCAGGACGCGGTGCAGATGCTCGACCGCGTCATCCGCTACCTCGAACAGGCCGAGCCGGGCAACCCCGCGCCGCTGCTGATCGAGCGCGCCAAGAAGCTCATCGGCGTGAGCTTCCTCGACATCATGGCCAACCTCGCGCCCAACGCGATGGACACCATCGAGACCGTGACGGGCAAACGCCAGTCCGAATGACCGACCCCGTTTCCACCCGTTCCCCTTCATTCCCGCAAGGAGCATCGCCATGGCCAAGAGCAGTCAGAAATTCATCGCACGCAACCGCGCGCCCCGGGTCCAGATCGAATACGACGTCGAGCTGTACGGCGCCGAAAAGAAGATCCAGCTGCCCTTCGTGATGGGCGTGCTGGCCGACCTGTCGGGCAAGCCCGCCGACCCGCTCGCGCCCGTGGTCGACCGCAAGTTCCTGGAGTTCGACGTCGACAACTTCGACGCCCGCATGAAGGCCATGAAGCCGCGCGCCGCCTTTGCGGTGGAGAACTCGCTCACCGGCGAGGGCGACCTCAAGGTCGAGCTCACCTTCGACAGCATGGACGACTTCTCGCCCGCCGCCGTGGCCCGCAAGGTGGGCGCGCTCAACAAGCTGCTCGAAGCGCGCACGCAGCTGTCGAACCTCGTGACCTACATGGACGGCAAGGGCGGCGCCGAAGACCTGCTGGCCAAGGTGCTCGAAGACCCGGCCCTGCTGCAGACGCTGGCCGCCAGCAAGAAGCCCGAAGACGGCGAAGCCGCCGCCTGAGCCCGTTCAGATTCCCTGACAGACACACACCGGTACACGAGGAGAAACCATCATGGCCGACGCACTCGAGCAGAGCGCACTGAAAGACGTTGCGTATGCGGGAAGCGACTTTTCGTCGCTGCTGCAAAAAGAATTCAAGCCGCGCAGCGACGAAGCCAAGAGCGCCGTCGAAGCGGCCGTGCTCACGCTCGCGCAGCAGGCGCTGAGTAACAGCACCGTCATCGGCAAGGACGTGACCAAGTCGATCCAGGCCATGATCGCCGCGATCGACGCCAAGCTCACCGACCAGGTGAACAAGATCATCCACCACCCCGACTACCAGAAGCTCGAGAGTGCGTGGCGCGGCCTGCACTACATGGTGAACAACACCGAGACCGACGAGAACCTGAAGATCCGCGTGATGGACATCTCCAAGGTCGAGCTGGCCAAGAACCTCAAGAAGTTCAAGGGCGCGGCCTGGGACCAGAGCCCGATGTTCAAGAAGATCTACGAGGAAGAGTACGGCCAGTTCGGCGGCGAGCCCTTCGGCGCGCTGGTGGGCGACTACCACTTCGACCAGAGCCCGCCCGACGTCGAGATGCTCGGCGAGATGGCCAAGATCGCCGCCTCGGCGCACGCGCCCTTCATCACCGGCGCGAGTCCCAACCTCATGCAGATGGAGTCGTGGCAGGAGCTGGCCAACCCGCGCGACCTGACCAAGATCTTCTCCACGCCCGAGTACGCCGGCTGGCGCAGCCTGCGCGAATCGGACGACTCCAAGTACCTGGGCATGTGCATGCCGCGCTTTCTGGCGCGCACGCCCTACGGAGCCAACACCAACCCGGTGGAAGAGTTCGACTTCGAGGAAGACACCGCCGGCGCCGACCACAGCAAGTACGCCTGGGCCAATGCCGCCTATGCGATGGCGACCAACATCAACCGCTCGTACAAGCTGTACGGCTGGGGTTCGCGCATCCGCGGCATCGAGTCGGGCGGCGCAGTCGAAAACCTGCCGCTGCACACCTTCCCCAGCGACGACGGCGGTGTGGACCAGAAGTGCCCCACCGAGATCGCCATCAGCGACCGGCGCGAAGCCGAGCTGTCGAAAGCCGGCCTGCTGTCAATGATCCACCGCAAGAACTCCGACTTCGCCGCCTTCATCGGCGCCCAGTCGCTGAACAAGCCGGCCGAGTACGACGACCCCGACGCCACGGCCAACGCCAACCTGGCGGCGCGCCTGCCGTACCTGTTTGCCTGCAACCGCTTTGCGCACTACCTGAAGTGCATCGTGCGCGACAAGGTCGGCAGCTTCAAGGAGCGCGAGGACATGCAGCGCTGGCTCAACAAATGGATCATGAATTACGTGGACGGCGACCCCGCCAACTCGTCGGAAACCACCAAGGCCCAGAAGCCGCTGGCCGCCGCCGAGGTGATCGTGGAAGAAGTCGAAGGCAATCCGGGCTACTACACGTCCAAGTTCTTCCTGCGCCCGCACTACCAGCTCGAAGGCCTCACGGTCTCGCTGCGGCTGGTGTCGAAGCTGCCGACGGCCAAGGGCGCCGGTTGAAAAAAATCTGCGGATTCTTCTTGAATTCCGGGTTCCGTTTCGTTCTATGAGTAGCTGCCGGGCATCGGAACTTTTCTCTCTCCGCCGGCAGCCATTTTTTTCGTTTCGATCATCAACCGCCCGAATGCAAATCGGGTTCCAAGGAGTAGGAACATGTCATCTGACTTTCACATCAAGCTCGACGGCGTCAAGGGCGAGTCTTCTCACAAGGACCACAAGGACGAGATCGAGATTTCGTCGTGGTCGTGGCACGTGAGCAATGCATCGGGCGCGGGTTCGGGCGGTGGTTCGGGCAAGGGCAAAGCCACGCCGGGTGAGTTCAACTTCGTGCACACCTACGACAAGGCCTCGCCGGTACTCGCCAAGAACTGCGTCAGCGGCAAGCACTTCAAGGACCTGGTCATGACCTGCCGCAAGTCGGGCGAAGGCCAGCAGGAGTACCTGAAGGTCACGCTCAAGGAAGTCTTCATCTCCAACGTGGGCCCCGGCGGCGCACAAGGCGGTGATGTGCAGGAGCAGGTGTCGTGCAGCTTCAAGGACATCGAGTTCGCCTACAAGGGCCAGGACGACAAGGGCGCCGGCGGCGGCGAGGTGAAGTTCGGCTGGAACGTGGCCACCACCGAAACCCGCTGACGGGCGACGGACTCGTCAGCCCCGTGCGCTCCCGGCGCGACACCGTGCCGGGGCCGGTCCCTGCCCGTCCTCATACGCCCTCACCGGAGCAATGCCATGGCATTCAGTACCCCCTTCATCGGCAAGACCGGTAACTCGCTCATTGCCTACAACATCGATTGGTCTGTCGGCCAGATCGGCGCCAACACACGCGAAGACGTGATGCTGGTGCAAGCGCTGCTGAAGATCTTCTACTACGAGCTGCTGGGCTTCAACCACGACCACGATCCGCCCCCGGGCGAGACCGCCGTGATCGAGGTGGACGGCCTCAAGGGGCCGATCACGCAGCGGCACATCACGCACTTCCAGGAACAGCTGATTGCGCGTGGCAGCCACCTGGTGCCGGACGGCATCTTCGATCCGTTCCGCAAGCCCGGCGCCGTGACGACGCAGACCAAGTCGCGCTACGCGCTCGACCTGCTCAACAACGGATGCGCCAACGCCTGCGCCGAGCAGAACGTCGACTACTACACCAACCTGCCAAACCGGACCGACATGCCGCCGCTGCTGCGCAGCGCCCTGAAGCGCGTGAAGAAGTCGGCCAACAAGTACACCTACGTTGCCGTGACGGTGCCGGCCACGGGCGGCGCCTGAAACGCCTGACCCGCGTCGCACAGCCCTCCCCTCCCGATGCCCGTCCAGTGGACGGGCATTTTTCATGGGGGATCGCACTCGGGAGCCCGCAGGCTCAAGGGTCCGTCGACGCCACGCTCTCGGGCAGCAGCCGCGTCATGTCGTCGTCCGCGTCCTCGATCACCCACAGCGTGAGCGCCGTGTAGTTGTCGTGGCCCGGCTTGGCATTGGCCTTGATCTGCGCGTCGAGCAGCTCGGTCCACTGGCTGGGCGTGCGCGAGGCGTGCAGCGTGTCGACCAGGCACTCGTCGCCCAGCGGCTCCCACACGCCGTCGCTGCACAGCAGCAGCACGTCGCCGGGCACGAGGCGCATGCGGTCGGACACCGCGATGTCGGGCGCCTCCTCGATCGAGCCCAGTGCCGACAGCAGCATGTTGCGTTGCGGATGCAGGCGCGCACCCTCTTCGTCGAGCATGCCGCCCGCGACCATCTGCTGCACCAGGCTGTGGTCGGTGGTGCGCGCCACGATGGCGCCGCCGCGGAACAGGTAGGCGCGGCTGTCGCCGCTGTGCACCCAGGCCAACGCTTCGCGCTCCAGGTCGATCACCGCGAACACCACCGTGGAGCGCATGCCGGCGAGCTTGCCCCCCTCGGCCTGGCGCGCCACCACGTCCAGGTTGGCGCGTTCCACCAGCGCGCGCAGCACGGCCTCATCGAGCGAGGGCGCGGCGGAGAAACCGCCGAGCATGCTGGCGCGCACCGTGGCGGCCGCCACGTCGCCGCCGCCGTGGCCGCCCGCGCCGTCGGCCACCAGGCAGGCGACGTAGCGTTCGTCGTGCCAGTGGCCGTGCACGTCCTCGTTGTAGGTGCGGCCGCCCTGCCGGGAGAGCGTGACGATTTCGATTTCCAAGCGGGGTGCCTCGCGTGTGCTGGGGTGGTTCTGGGGGTCTTCAGGTGTCGGACTTGAGGCGCGCCATCTGCTCTTCGTAGGCCGCGAGGAAGGCCTTGCCGAAGAGGCTGTGGAAGTCGTCCTCGGCCTCGCTCGCGATGCCGCCGTACAGCGCCACGAACTGGTCCCAGAGCTTGGCCTTGCGGTTGGCGGCAAAGAGCGCGTCGAGCGCGGTCTTGGCGCTGATCTTCTTCTCGAGCTCGGCCGGCTCGAAGCGACCGATGACGTGGGCCAGCGCCGCGCGCATGCCCACCATCACGCCGAACTGGTGCGCACGCAGGTCGTCGAAGGCGTCGCGCATCGCGGCCTCGGGCGGCATGAAGCCGCGCACGCCGGGGCCCAGCAGGTGCGCCAGCGCGACCTCGACCGTGGGCGAGAACTTGAGCGGGTTGTTGGCCTGCGACGCGATCATCGTGACCTCGGCGCGCACCTCGCGCTTGAACTCCTGGCGCGTGAGCAGCAGCTGCAGCGTGCCTTCGGTGGACGTGCGCAACATCGCGCCGATGCGCTCCATGAGGCCCGGCGTGAGCATCTCGGGCGGCTGGTGCGTGCTGGCCAGGCCGCGCAGGAAGGCGGCGAGCAGTTCGTCGTCGGAGGCGGTGCGCGGGGACGGGGCGGCTGCGGGTGTTGCCGGCGGCGCGACGTACACGGGCGGTGGGGGTGGCGGGGGCGGTGGCGGCTCGGCCACGCGGCCCGCGTTCTCGGGCCCGCTGATGCGGATCGGTTGGCCGGTCACGTCGTCGAACTTCGCGAGCGAGGCCACGGGCGCTGGCGCGGGCGCAGGGGGCGGCGGCGGCGTGATGGCCTTCGGCGGCTCGAAGCCGAACTGGTCGATCGGCAAATGATCGGAGCGCGGCACCGGCGTGGCGGGCGCGGTGCGTTGGAACGCGGCCATCGGGTCGGCGTCCGACGCGGTGTTGGGCTGCAGCAGCGGATCGGCCAGCGGCGACAGCGCGAGCGGATCGCCGCCGATGCCGCCGGCGCCCGGCGAACCGCCGAAGAGGTCGTCGATGCTCGCGGCCTTGCCATGCGCAGGCGGCGCGCCGAGATCGGAAAAGTCGTCGAGCGCGCCGAGCCCTGCGGAGGGTGCGGCCGACGGCGTGGGGCCGAGCAGGTTTGCGAACGGGTCGACAGCGTCGGCCTGCGCGTTGCGCGAGCCGCCGGCCATGGGGTCGGGGAAGAGCAGCGACTCGGCGGGTGCGGGGGCGGCACGGGCCGCAGCCGGCGCCGGGGCGGGCGCGGCCGGTGACCCCAGCCCCGCAAGCAGGTCGGCGAACGGATCGTCGCTGCTGCTGGCAGGCGCGGCTGCCGACGCCGACATCACGGTGTTGGGAATGGCCGGCGCGGGCGATGGCGCCGCAGCCGCCGTCACGCGCACCGAGAGCTCGAAGCTGCCGATGACGAGGCGTGCGCCGTCGGTCAGCGCCGCTTCCTTGCCGGCGCCCAGCGGCACGCCGTTGCATTGCATCGCGTTGCTGCCGCGGTCGATGACGAAGTACTGGCCCTCGCGGCACAGCACCTGCGCATGCACGCGCGAAACGGTGCGGTCGGGGTCGTCGAGCACGAGCGCGTTGGTGTCGGCGCGGCCGATGGTGCCCCCGCCGGGCCCGAAGTCCGCGGCGATGGACGGTCCGGCCGGCATGCCTTGCCGGGTGATGACAGCGATATGGATCATGAATCGGCCCCCGATGGCGGCTGCGCCCGTGCAATCTCGCAAGGAGTATTCATTCCGTGGGGCCGGTTGGCAATCTCGCCTTAAGAGGTATGCCGCATGCGCGCCGTCGCGGCCTCACGGCGCCAGCAGCACCACGAGCGGCTGGCTCGGCACGGTGCGCACGCCGGGGCAGTTGGTGCTGTTCTGCAGCGAGGTGCTGGTGAGCCGCGTGGCCGGCATGCCCATCCACAGCACGGTGAAGGCGCCCGTGAGGTGGCGGCTCGGCCCCATCACCGTGCCCGAGGCCACGCCCAGCAGCACGCCGGGGTTGTCGCCGTTGGTCATCGGGATGGTGGTGCCCAGGTTGTGCGCCGGCGCGCCCATCACGAGGATCGTCGGGCAGTTGGGAATGGCCATCGGCCCCATCGCGATGTTGGGGTACGGCACCGGAATCGGCGACGGCGCGGCGGGCGTGATGCAGACATCGGGAAAGCCCATGTCGGTGCCCATCAACTGGCAGTTGGCGAACATGACGGCGCCTTTCTTTTTTCTTCAACCGAAATGGATCTGCGCGCCGCGCGCCTTGATGAGCTCGCGGCCGTTCACGAGCGTGTGCTCTCCTTCGAGGCGCAGCAGCTGCCTGGCTTCGCACTCGAGGTGCGTGGCGGCCACCCGGTCGATGCCATCGGTGGTACGCAGGTAGTGCTTGCTGAAATGCTGCACGCGGTCCATCACCGAGGACAACACCGATCCCACCAGCTTGAAGCTGGTGGCCACCACGCTGAGCTGACGGCCGACGACGTCCGCGGTGTCGGTGGCCACGCGTGTCTTGTGCGTGGCAATGTCCAACTCGTCCGAGCGCAGGCCGACGCGCGCGGCCGCCAGTTCGAGCGCCCCGCCCTCCACGGCAATGCGCATCTGGCCCGGGCAGCTCACGATGTTGGGCGTGCCCTCCTCGCGCTGCAGCACCGCCATGACCCAGACTTCGTCGGGTGCGATGCGCAGGCACGCCACGCTGTCGCCGGCGGCCGGCTCGAGCAGGCAACTGGCGGCGCGCGTGGCACGAAGGCGCAGGTCGCCGCTGGTGACGACGAGCGCGCGCTTCGCGCCCGCACCGGCGCCACCCGCGCTACTGGCGCTGCCGACGATGCCTACGCACCATTCGCCGGGAATGGCCTTGGCCCTGGGCTTGACCGCGCGGTGCTTGCGGGCCGGCGCACCGGCGGGTTTCTTCAGCGTTGCGTTCATCGTGCATTCCCCTGTGCTCTGTTCATTCGTTCATTCATGCGGTGGGCTCAGGCAGCCAGCGGCTGCCAGCGTTCGGACGCCTGCAGGTCCGGATCGGATTCGATGGCGCGCGCGCGGTCGCTCATCTGCGCGTTCTCGGTGATCGCGCCGTGCAGCACGGTGCGCAGCATGGTGGCGCGGCGCAGGTCAGCCGCGGCCAGGTCCGCGTGCCGGAAGTCGGCATACGTGAGCTCCGCGCCGCTGAAGTTGGCGGCCTGCAGCTTTGCGCCCGCAAAGTGCGTCTGGTAGAGGTCGCAGCCTCCGAAGTTGGCCTGCGGCAACGCGGCGCCGGTGAACAGTGCCTGCCGAAGCCGCGCGCCCGAGAAATCGACGCCCTGGCCCGCAGCCTCGCAAAAGATCGCCAGCGGCGCAACCGCCTGCGCGAACCTTGCGCCGTCCAGCTTCGCACTCTGGAAGTTGCACTGCTGCAGCGCGATGCCGCTGAAGTCGGCGCCGCTCAGGTCGGCCGACGAGAACTGGCAGCCGTCCAGCGCCAGTCCCTCGAACGACATGCCCTTGAGCGAGGTCTTGAAGAACACGTTGCGCAGCATCCGCGCGCCGGCCCAGCTCAGGTGCGAGAGGTCGCATTCGTTGACCGTCGTGTACTGCCAGCTGGTGTCGTCGGCGCACACGTCCAGCAGCACCGACTGGGTGATGACGGCCGAGTCGAGCTTCACGCCGCGCAGCCCGGCATGGGCGAGCCGGCAGCGGGCCACCGTGGCCATCGTCAACGAGGCCTCGGCCAGCTGCGCATGCGACATCTCGCATTCGGTGAAGACCGCGCCGTGCAGGTCGCACTGGCGCAGGTCCGCATGGTCCAGGATGCAGCGGTTGAACACGGCCTTGCGCAGGTTCGCGCCCGAGGCGATGGCGCCGCGCAGGTCGCACTGGTCGAACACGGTCTCTCGCAGGTCGGCGCCGCGAAAGTCGGCCTCGGCGAAGTTGACGTTGGAGAACACGCCGCCGCCCAGCGCCAGCCCTGCGTAGGCGCCCTTGCGCAGGTCGAGGCCTTGCAGCGTCTCGCCGACGCCCACGGCAATGGCCAGCAGGTTCGGCGTCATGCCGCCACCTGCTCTTCGGGCGTCAGCCGCGGCCAGGTGCGCGCGCGCTTGAGCAGCGCACCGTCGAAGCTGGTCGAGCCGTCCAGGCGCACGCGGCTCAGGTCGGCGCCAAAGAGGTTGCTGCGGCGCAGATCGGCGCCGCGCAGGTTGGCCGACTGGAGCACGGCACCGCTGAAGTCCACGCCCGACAGCAGCGCGTTGGCGCAGCCGGCCTTGCGCAGCAGCGCGCCCTTGGCGCTGGCCAGCCGCAGGTCCGCGCCTTCCATCTGCGCCTCGCACAGGTTGGCGCCATCGAGCACCGCGCGCACGAGCTTCGCGCCGCGCAGGTCGCAGGCGCCGAAGTTGAAGTTGCGCAGGTTGGCCTGGCCCAGGTCCGCACCGGCCAGGCTGGTGCCCTTCACGGTCACGGCGCCCACGCACTGCGCGCCCATGAGCCTGGCGTCGTCGAGCCTGCAGGTCACGAAGGTGGCCGCGGCCAGGTTCGCGCCGTGCATGTCGACGCCCGAGAGGTTGGACTCGAGGAAATTGCAGACCGACAGGTCCGCCTCGGGCCAGCGCATGCCGCGCAGATCGAGCTTGTGAAACAGCTGGCCAGACAGTAGCGCACCGGTCCAGTCCGCATCGCCCCAGGTCGTCTCCAGCAGATTGGCCCTGCTGAAGTTCGCGCGCCGCATCTGCGTGCCGGCGAAGTCGCAATGCATGAGCGTTGCCTCGGTGAAGTCCGCATCGTCGAAGACGCCTTGCCCGAGCAGGGCCCGGCCCAGGTTGGCCTTGCCGAACGTCGCGCCGATGGCGATCACGCCTTCCAGGTTCGCATGCGCGAGCACCGCGCCCGCGAGGTTGGCGCCCGAGAGGTTGCTGTTCGCGAAGTTCACGCTCTCCAGCCACGCGCCTTCGAAGTTCATCTCCCGCAGGTCCAGGCCCGACAGGTCCGCGCCGGTGAAGTCGATGCCCGCGAAGAACCTGACGCCCGCCGCACTCGCGCGCGCAACTTCGCTGCGCAGCCTGGCGGCCTCGTCGGCCGGCATCGCGAAGGCCGGCGGCTGCATGTGGGCGGACTGGAGATAGCCCGCGCGTTCGGCATCCTCGATGCGGCACAGCTGGGGGTACATCGGCTGGAGGTCCAGCGCCTGGGTGGTGCCGGCCACCATCGCCTGCATCCGGGCCAGGTGCTGGTCGGGATCGTAGGTGGGCGGGCCGCGGTGCTGCAGCGCGGCGATATCGACCTTCTTCTCCTCGGCGAACGCGAGCGCTTTCTCGATGGCGGTCACCGCGTCTTCTATCGATGCCCACTTCTGCGCCTCGGCCTCCTTCATCTGCGCAAGGAGGTACGCGGGCAGCTCGTCGCCGGTGGGCACCTTCTCGCGCGGCGGCATGCGGATGCCCAGCGCGTCCGGGTCCTGGCCCATGGCAATGGCCTTCTCGCGCGCGATCTCCACGTCCGCCTCCGCGCGGCGACGCTGGGCCTCGCCTTGCAGGCCTTCGCTCGCGAAGGGGGCCTTCGCGGCCTCGACGTCAGGATCGGCGGTACTCACGCCTTCGGGCAGCAGGTCGCTGTCGACGATGGCGTAGACCGGTCCCATCACCGGATCGGCCCGCTTCGCCGCGGCGTCCAGGTAGTGGGCATCGGCCTTGGGCTCGCCCACGCGCTCGACGGCGCCCATGAGGCTGACCACGTCGGAGCCGTCGTCGGTGCCGACCTCGGCCAGGCCCTGGAAGATGGCGATGCAGCGCTCGGCGTGCGGAAAGAACCACACGGTCGTCAGGCGCAGTGGCACTTCGCGGACCTTGGGCTCCGCGTTGTCCATGCGATAGCCGACGAAGACGCGCGCGCGCATCCCGGGCAGCCGGCCTTCGACCAGCGGCTTGTGCGGATGCATGTTCTCGAACGAGAAGGGCTCGTCGCCCACGAGCGCCGCATCCATCCACTGGTCGGCCGGCGCGAGGTTGAAGTAGCGCCAGTCGGTGTCGGGTGCGAAGCCCGGCGCGTGCTGCTTCAGGTAGCCGGCGTCGTAGGTGCCGCGGTACTGCACGCGCTGCGGATGCATCACGTCGAGTGCGCCGAAGCCGGCCGGGGCAATGGCCTGGTCGGGGCGCAGCAGGCGGTCGTGCGGCAACTCGGTGTTGGGCAGCCAGGCCGTGCCGTCGGTCTTCTGGCGGCCGCGCCCTGCGGTGTTGAGTGCGAAGTCCGGGCCGCCGTAGGCCTTCGACCAGTCCAGGGGCATCTGCGCGAAGGGCATCGGCGCGGTGGCGCGCGCGCCGTCCCAGTGCCGCTCGCCGAACACCAGCAGGGTTTTCTCGCGCGTGCCGAAGCGGGCCCGCACGGCGCAGGCGTTGGGCCGGTCGTCCGGCGCGAAGGCCCTGCCGTGCACCAGGAACTCCGGCGTGAGCTTGGCCACGCCCTCGTCGATCAAGGGCGTTGCCATCTCCTTCGCAAGGAAGGACCACATCGACTGCTCGGCCCACAGCGAGCCGCGCTCGCCCTGTGCAAAGGGCAGGTGCAGGCAGGCGCTGACGCTCAGGCCGAAGCGCTTGCGGAACTCGATGGGGCGTGTCGACAGGCCGAGCGCCTGGGGTTTGATGACTTGCATGGTCGCGTCTGGCGTTCTCTCTCTATGGCACTCCGCCGTCCATCGGATCGGATGGTGGCGGTGGCGGTGGCGGCGGCGGCGGCGGCGGTGGCGGTGGCGGCGGCGGTGGCGGCGGCGGCGGTGGCGGTGGCGGTGGCGGTGGCGGTGGCGGTGGCGGTGGCGGTGGTGGCGGCGGTGGCGGTGGCGGTGGCGGTGGCGGTGGCGGTGGCGGTGGCGGTGGCGGTGGCGGCGGCGGCGGTGGTGGCGTGGGTGACCACTCCTGCGCCGGTTCCGGCGTGGCGGCTTCGCCTTCCGGCGGCGGTGGCGGTGGCGGCGGCGCGGGCGTGTTGTTGGCCAGCGTGGACGTATCCTCCGCGCGCCGTTCGGCGCCGGTCTTGATCTCGGCCACGGTCATGATGCCCTCGGCCAGGATGACGGGGACGGTTCCGACCACCGGGATCATGGCAATGATGCCTTCGATGCGCCGCCGTTCGGTGATGCGCGACAGCGCCCTCAGCCGGTCCCCAAGGCCCGTGAGCCCCACGAGGTCGGCCTCGGCGGCGGCATCCCTGAGCTGCTGGGCCGCATCCTCGTACTGCTTGAGCGTTGCGGCGATGTCCTTCTTGGCGCTCGCCAGGCCCGCGACAAAACCCAAGGCACCGGCGACCGCGGCACCGCCCGCACCGCCCGCACCGGCACCGGGCGTGAACGTGTGCATGGTCGCCTGCTTCACCTCGATGGGATAGGCGTGGATCTCCGGCGCGACGCCCGACGACAACTTCACGCCCAGCGCGGTCTCGATCGCCACGCCCACGAAATTGTTGACGGCGAGCGCCAGCGCGTTGTCGATGCTCATGCCCATGAAGGTCGAGCGCGCCATGCCCAGGTTGGCCTCGCTGTTGCTGCCGATGTAGCCGCTCGTGTTGGGCCCCAGGATCGTCGTATTGGAGCCGCACGAGGTCGCATCGATGTTGCCCACCGCCATCATCTCGATGCCGGTGTTGCTCAGGAGCTTGATCTTGTTGGCCATCAGGTGCAGCGGCCCGGTGGGCACCGTGATGTATTTGGAGCTCGCGCCGGTCACCAGCCAGTCAATGTGGCCGGCCTCGAAGCTCATCTTGGCGGCCTTGTAGGTCAGGTTGCCGCTGACGGTGACGGTCTGGTCGCCGGTCACGCTGCGGGTCTCCCCCGCACGCGAGATGTCGCTGCGCGCGCCGATCACCTCATGGGTGCCGGTGCCCGTCACCTTCAGCATGTCGTTGCTGTCGACGAAGGTGTCGCGGTTGCCCACCACCTGGTTGTTCTGCTTGCCCTTGACTGTGTTCTTCTGGTCCACCACCACCATGTTGGTGTCGTTGCGCGTCACGGTGCTCTTGCGGTCGCGGTCCACCAGGCTGGTCTGGTCGCGCTTGACGGTGATGGTCTGGTCGCGGTCCACCGTGGTGGAGTCATCCAGCTCCACGCTGCGGCTCATGTTCTTCTCGGCGTGGATGTTGATGTTCTCCTCGCCCTTCTTGTCCTCGAACATGATCTCGTTGTAGTTCGCAGGACCGCCGCCGGGCGTGGAGCGGGTCTTGAAGCCGCTCTGCGTGGGCGACTTGTACGGAATGGGCTGGTCGTCGTTGTAGACGCGGCCCACGATCACCGGGCGGTCGGGGTCGCCGTTGAGGAAGTCGACGATCACCTCCTGGCCGATGCGCGGCGCGAAGTAGCCGCCCCAGCCCTTGCCGCCCCAGGGTTGCGACACGCGCACCCAGCAGGTCGACTTCTCGTTGCTCTCGTCGTAGCGGTCCCAGTGAAAGTGCACCTTCACGCGGCCGTGGTCGTCCACGTGCAGCTCGTCGCCCTTGGGTCCGACCACGATCGCCGTCTGCGGGCCGGGCATGGTCACGCGCGGCGTGAGACGCGGCGCACGGAACGGGCGGTCGACTGGCATAACCGTGAGCAGGAACAGGCTGCTGCCGGTCTGCGCGGCCGCCAGCGCGGGCGTGGCGGCGATCAGCTCTTCCAGCACCGGCAGGGTGTCGGCGTTCACGGCGTCGTCGCGCAGCACCTCGGCCAGCGCGCGCTGCACGGGCTGCGCCGCCGCGCTGGCGCTCACGCCCTCGTAGCCGCGGTGGCTGGCGATGAAGGTGCAGGCGGCGATCACGTAGTCGCCATTGCGCGTGCCGTCGGGGTCGTCCTCGAACTTGAAGCTGCGCCCGGCCGCGACGTCTGGCCACGGCGTGAGCGCCCAGTGGCGGTCGCGGCGCGCGTTGAGCTCGTCGCCGCGCAGCTTGGCGCGCGTCTCGGCGTCGTCGCCGGTGAAGTAGCCGCCGGGAAACTCGAACATCTCGAACTCCGCGAGCTCGTGCTGGTCGGAGCTGTCGATGTCGGCGCCCAGCTTCTTCTTGATGGCCTTGAAGTCGCTGTCGCGCGACGCATGCTTGCCGGTGTCGAACTGCCGCGCGCTGACCCAGCGCGAGATCTCGTTGAAGCGCGGTTCGGCCGCGTTGACCGCCATGTGGCGCAGCGTGTCGGTGGCGGGCAGCTTGTCGTGCGCCATGTCGCTGGCGTCCGACAGGTGCATGGTGCCGGGCGCGTCGTGCGCGTCGAACCAGTAGTAGATGCCCTCGTCTTCCAGCAGGCGCGACAAAAACTGGTAGTCGCTCTCCTGGTGCTGCACGCAGTAGCGGCGCGGGTTGTGCGTGCCGATGACGTTGGTGGCCTTGGTCTTCTTGAAGCGCTTGATCGGGCTGTCTTCGAACACCGCGTCGAGCACTTCGAGCACCTTCTTTTCCTGGTGGATGCGCGAGTTGGCGCGCTTGGTAAGCAGCCAGAACCACGAGCGCAGCGTGATGCGGTACTCGTAGTGCCGCCCCATGTGGCCCGCGCGCACGAAGCGCACGGCATGGCCCTGGCAATGCCGCTCGTGCGCGCCGCCGTCGGCGTCCTGGAACGCGATGACGACGTCGAAGGCGTGGCCCAGGATGTCCTTGGCGGCGAGGTCCTTGTTCTTCGACAGCACGGTGAGCTCGTAGGCCGCGGGGCGCGCCAGCGCCTCGTGCCCGACGATGCGCCAGAACATCAGGTCGTCCTTGGCGGGCGAATCGCTCTCGATGCGGAACTCGTGGTCGGCCATCTTGGGTCTCTCGGAAGTGGGGCGTCTCGCTGCGCGGGGGTCAGTCGAACGCGTAGGTGAAGTCGGCGTCCTTCACGTCGAGCGCGACGCGGCGGATCTCGCCGCCGGAGGCCAGGCGTTGCAGGTACTCGACCGAAATGGTGGGCAGCACGGTGTTGGTCAGGATCGCGTCGATCACGCGCCCGCCCGACTCCGGGTCCTGGCAGCGCGCGACCACCTGCTCGATCACCGCCTCGGTGTATTCGAAGGGCACGCCGTGGTTGGTTTCCACGCGCTTCTTGATGCGGCCCAGCTGCAGCCGCACGATCTTCTTCATCATGTCGGGCGACAGCGGGTAATAGGGAATGGTGACGATGCGGCCAAGCAGCGCGGGCGGGAACACCTTCATGAGCGGCGCCTTCAGCGCATCGGCCAGCGCGTTCGAATCGGGCAGCAGCTCGGGGTCGCGGCACATGCTCATCACGAGCTCGCTGCCGGCGTTGGTGGTCAGCAGGATGATCGTGTTCTTGAAATCGATCATGCGGCCCTCGCCGTCTTCCATCCAGCCCTTGTCGAAGACCTGGAAGAAGATCTCGTGCACGTCGGGGTGGGCCTTCTCCACTTCATCGAGCAGCACCACGCTGTACGGCCGGCGGCGCACGGCTTCCGTCAGGATGCCGCCTTCGCCGTAGCCCACGTAGCCGGGCGGCGCGCCCTTGAGCGTGGAGACGGTGTGCGCCTCCTGGAACTCGCTCATGTTGATGGTGATGATGTTCTGCTCGCCGCCGTACAGCGCCTCGGCCAGCGCCAGTGCGGTCTCGGTCTTGCCCACGCCCGAGGTGCCGCAGAGCATGAAGACGCCGATGGGTTTCTGCGGGTTGTCCAGCCGCGCGCGCGAGGTCTGGATGCGGCGCGCGATCATCTCCAGGCCGTGCTTCTGGCCGATGACGCGCTGGTTCAGCGTGTCGGCGAGCTTGAGCACTGCTTCGACTTCGTTCTTGACCATGCGGCCGACGGGAATGCCGGTCCAGTCGGCGACGACGGAGGCCACGGCCTGTTCATCGACCGACGGAAGGATCAGCGGGGACTCGCCCTGCACCGCATGGATCTTGGCCTGCAGCGCATGCAGCTCTTCGAGGAGCGCCGCGCGGTCTTCGCTCGCTGGCGCCGGGGACACGACGGCGTTCGCATCGCCGTCGGCCGGTGCCGCATCCACCGGCTTGTTTCCTGCCCGCAACTTGGCGCGCAGTTCGAGCAACCGATCGACCAGCCCTTTCTCTTCCTGCCAGCGCGCATTCAGCCTTTCGAGCTGCAGCTTCGATTCGACCAGCAACGCCTCGACCTGCGCCGAGCGCTTGGTCACGTCGATGCCGATGGTGGCCTCGCGGCCGATGATCTCCTGCTCGACCGTGAGCCCTTCGATGCGGCGCATGCAATCTTCGACTTCCGGCGGCGTCGCGTGCTGCGACACGGCCACGCGCGCGCAGGCGGTGTCGAGCAGGCTCACGGCCTTGTCGGGCAACTGGCGCGCGGGGATGTAGCGATGACTCAGCTTCACCGCGGCTTCAATCGCTTCGTCGAGCAGCTGCACGCGGTGGTGCTTCTCGAGCACGCTGGCCACGCCGCGCAGCATGAGGATCGCCTTGACCTCGTCGGGCTCTGGCACCTGCACGACCTGGAAGCGCCGCGTGAGCGCCGGGTCTTTCTCGATGTACTTCTTGTACTCGGCCCAGGTGGTCGCGCCGATGGTGCGCAGGTTGCCGCGTGCCAGTGCAGGCTTGAGCAGGTTGGCCGCATCGCCGGTGCCGGCCGCGCCGCCCGCACCCACGAGCGTGTGGATCTCGTCGATGAACAGGATGATCGGCGTCGGCGAACTCTGCACCTCGTCGATCACCTGGCGCAGGCGCTGCTCGAACTCGCCCTTCATGCTTGCGCCGGCCTGCAGCAGGCCGATGTCGAGCGTGAGCAGCTTCACGTCCTTCAGCTGCGGCGGCACGTCGCCGCGCGCCAGGCGCTGCGCGAAGCCTTCGACCACCGCCGTCTTGCCGACGCCCGCCTCGCCCGTGAGCAGCGGGTTGTTCTGGCGGCGGCGCATGAGGATGTCGACGATCTGGCGGATTTCCTCGTCCCGCCCGGTCACCGGGTCCATCTCTCCCTTCTTGGCTTTCTCCGTGAGGTCGACAGCAAATTTCTTGAGGGCATCGCCCTTGCCCATGGCGGCCGGCGCCATGGCGCCCGAGTCTTCGCCGGGTGTGCCGCTGCCCATGCCGGTGCCGTCCTGCGCACGCATCTGCGCTTCGGGCGAGGCGTCGCAAATCTTCGGGAAGTTGTCGGCCAGGTCTTCGACCTTGATCTTCTCGAACTGCTTCGAGAGATTGAACAGCGGGTTGCGCAGGCTCTGGGTTTTCAGCATGGCGACCACGATGTAGCCGGTGCGCACCTGCGCTTCACCGAACTGCAGCGTCGCGTAGGTCCACGCGCGCTCGATGGCGTTCTCGATGTGCGGCGAGAAATCGCTGATGGCGGTGGCGCCGCGCGGCAGGCGGTCGAGCGCGGCCGTCATGTCTTTCGCGATCACCGACACATCGAGGCCGTAGTGCTGGATCACGCGGTGAAGGTCGGAGTCCTGCGCCTGCAGCAGCTGGGCGAACCAGTGCTCCAGCTCCACATACGGATTGCCGCGCATCTTGCAGAAGACGGTGGCGCCCTCGATGGCCTTGTAGGCCAGCGAGTTGAGTTTGCCGAAGAGGGCGGTGCGGCTGATTTCACTCATGGAGGACTCCGTATCTCTTCTGAACGAATGAAGAGGGGTTTATTGAAAAGAGGCAGGCTGCGGCAGGCGCGCCCTCGACGGCTGGCTGGCAATGCGCACGTCCGCCGCATCGCGCGTGCGCGGGCGTTCGCCGAGCCACGAGACCCAGCCCAGGCGCGGCGCGTTGCCCCGGGCCTGGCCCAGGCGCGTGGACGGCACCTGTGCTTTTTCGAGCACCAGCTCGGCGTCCCATTCGAGGGTGTCGCCGAGCAGCTGCTGCATCCAGCGCTGCAGCACGGGCTGCGCGTCGCCGATGGGAAGGAACATGCGGTACTGCGCGACCGTGAGCGGCCCCAGGTGCAGGCGCACGCGGTGCTGGCGGTCCCACGCGCGCGTGCCGAGCATCGCGCCCATGCCCATCGAGCGCGAACTCTCGCCCTGCCCCAGCCGCGTGAGGTCGTCCGTCGGCAGGCGCATCCAGTGGCCGACCCAGCGCTCCAGCTTCACCGGCACGCCGAAATAACTGCACAGCACCGACTCCACGCTTTCCGCGTTGTGCACGCGGCGCGCGAGCCAGCCCGAAAAGTGCAGGCGCGCGTCGTCATGGATCTCGTCGCGGTCGATGCGCCCCGGCGTGCCGATGCCGATCAGCGCGCCGACCTGCAGGCGGAAGCGGTCTTCGCCCGGCCGGTCGAGCGCCACGGCCGGACGCGACTGCGCCCACGCGCGGTAGAAGTGCAGCGAGAAGCGGTGCGAGAAGGTGTCGAGAAAAGCCAGCCAGGTCGGGTCGCCGTGGTTCAGGCTGCGCTCGCGGATGAAGTCGCTCAGGTGCACCGGCAGCGGGCCATTGGGGCCGATGTAGCCGAAGAAGTGCTGGCGCAGGCGCGGCGGCGAATAGGCGGTGGCCGGCTCGAAGCGGCTGAAGCTGGCGGGCGCGAACGAGAGCGACGGCTCCTGCCCCACGCGCACCGGCTCGGCGCTGGGCAGCAAGGCGCGGCCCCAGCGCGGCGTGGTCTTCGCGACGGACTCGAGGCGCCGCATCACGGCGAAGTAATCGAAGTCCCACGGCTGCGCCGACCACCCGCGCAGCGCGTTGTCCACCCGCGTGCTCACAGAATCTGTCGTGTCCCGCACAGCGGCCTCCAGCGCATGGCTTCGCCCTTGCCCGCGACGCGCAGCACGGTCTCGACGAAGTGGTTCACCTCGACATGGCGCGCCAGAAACTGCGCGAGCACGGCGCCGAACAGGAAGGCGCTGTGGCCGTGGAAGGCGTCCTTGTCGACCTCGAGCGTCACTTCGAGCCCACGCCCGAAAGCGATCGGACCCGCGAGCGGCAGGCGCCGCGCGACGGACTTGCTCTTCACCGACAGCAGCCCGCGCACCTGGCCCTGGCGCATCTCGTCGGCATGCACGGCGTAGAGCATGAGCGTCTCGCGCAACGCGGCGGCGCCCTGCTCCGGCGTGCTGTCGGACAGCGACAGGTAGTTGAGCGCCAGGTGGTCCACCACGCGCCAGCCCAGCCCCTGGCTCACGACCGGCGACACCGGCCGCGACGGCCCGCGCACCATGCGCACGCGCTGCACGGGAAAGGA
The DNA here is from genome assembly GCF_033802765.1 of Variovorax sp. EBFNA2. Taxonomy (NCBI): domain Bacteria; kingdom Pseudomonadati; phylum Pseudomonadota; class Betaproteobacteria; order Burkholderiales; family Comamonadaceae; genus Variovorax; species Variovorax sp. EBFNA2. Next base: position 643,438 of record NZ_CP138496.1, on the reverse strand, counting down.
ATCGACGCAGTCGAAGTCGTTCTCGCGGCCCAGCGGCATCAACAGCGGCAGGTCGCGGTTGGTGCACAGCGCGGTCACGGCGAGCTGGCGCAGCGTGGCGGCATACGGCGCCTGCTGCGGGTCGACGATCTGCATGTAGACCTCGGAGCCGATGTGGCTGCTGCGGTGGCCTTCGGTGCGCTGGCGCACCGAGAGCATGCGCGGCTCGCGCGTGGTCGTGAAGTAGGCCGGGTGGCTGTTGCGGCTGCCGTGGAAGGCCGAGTAGAACGGCCGGAACGGCTGCTCGGCCACCGCGGCGTCGGCACCGGGCGCCCCATGGCCGATGACCTCGGTGACGGTGTGCACCTCGAAGTCCTGCGGCCGCGTGCGGTCGGGCACGAGGTGGAACTGGCTCACGCCTTCGGTCACGGGCACGCGGTCGAGCCGCTTGGTGAACAGGTTGACGGCGGGCACGCAGTGCAGCTGCACGTTGTCGGCGCTCACCAGCTTCTCGAGCGCCGCGTCGCCGCGCGAGAACAGCAGCACGATCTCGATGTCGGTCACCGGCATCGTCGCGAGCAGCGCCTGCAGCCCGCCGATGCGCACGAACTGGAAGCGCTGCGGAAACGCGAAGTACTCCTGCAGCAGCCGGAAGCCCGAGAAGCCCGTGGCCGTGACCGGCAGCAGGGCCTCGTCGTCCGCGAAGCCGACCGCGCCGATGGCGCTGCCCGGCAGGCTGCGCGCGGTGCCCTGCAAGGCACCACCGGCCGTGAGCGGTCGCACCCACACGCCGATGGGCTGGCCCAGCGCGCATTCGTGCAGCTGCCAGGCCACGTCTTCCGCGCCACCGAAATGCAGCACCAGGTCGTCGAGCGCGATCTGGCTGAAGTCCAGACCCGCCGTGGCGCGCAACGCGATGCGCAGGCCGCCGCGGATGGCGCGCGATTGCGGGTGCGTGTTCAGCGGCAGGTCGGGCGCATAGGTGAAGTACTGGGCGCGCTGCACCTCGATCGGCCAGATGCGCAACGCGGCGGCGGTGCGGAACTCGCAGTGCGTGTTCTGCCCCACGGCCTGGCGCGCGCGCAGGCCGGCACCGCGCGGCAGCGTGGGGCCGGCCGCGAGGTTGGCGTCTTCCGGGTCGGGCACGAACGACACCACCGTCATGGCCGGCGTGGGCGCCAGGAAGTGCGGGTAGACGATATCGAGCAGATGGCCCGTGAAGCGCGGGTATTCGGCGTCGAGCTTCAGGCCCACGCGCGCCGAGAGAAAGGCCGTGGCCTCGATCAAGCGCTCCACGTACGGGTCGGCGACTTCCTGGCCTTCGATGCCCAGGCGGTGCGCGATCTTCGGAAAGGCGCGCGCGAACTCGGCGGCGCTTTCGCGGAAGTAGCGCAGTTCCTGCTCGTACAGGCTCAGCAGCCGAGGGTCCATGTGGACTTACCTTGGGTTTTGCGCCATGTCCACGATCTCTATGCGGCCCTCTTCCAGATCGACGCGGCTTCGCATGAGGAACTCGAGCGGCACGGGCTGCGCCCACAGCATGCCGCGGATCTGCAGGCCGATGCTGTTGTGGGACTCCAGGGCCGGGCCTTCCATGACGAGTTCGACTTCGAGTGTGCGGGACAAAATGCGCGGCTCGAACTGCAGGATTGCGTTCTTCAAAGCCTGTTCCATGCTGACACGCTGCACCGACGAGGTGAACTGGCCAGACAGCATAGGCAATCCGTAATTGATGACGGAGCGCGCGGCGTTCGGGTGCTGCTTGTCGTCCATCGAAAGGCCGTGCCCCGTGGCATTGAAGAGCCAGCCGAGGTCGCGCAGCACAGCCTGGCGCAGCGCCTGCTTGGTGAGCGTGCGCTTGTCGTCGCCCTCGCGTTTTTCGTCGGGCGCGTGGTCGACGAGGCGGTCGAGCAGCGAGGGCTGCAGCCGCTCCTGCGCGGTGAGTTCAGCCACCGCCGCTGCTTTCGTCGCCGCCCTCGGCCGTGTCGGCGGCGGCGGGCGTGAAGAGGATCTCGCGCACGTCCATCAGCGCGTACTCGCCCGCGTCGCTGCCGAGCACACGCTGGCCGTAGCCGGCCCAGACTTCGGGGCGCAGCTCGCGCCACTCGGTCTTGCGCGCCAGGCGCAGCTCGCCGTCCTCCTGCGCCTCGGTGCCTTCGTAGCGCGTGGGAATGAGCGCCAGTGTTTCGCCGCCGTTCTCGAACTGCAGGTGCGCGGGCATCCAGACGCAGTCGCGCAGGTCTTCGGGCGGTTCGATCTTGATGTGCGCGAGCCGCGCGTAGGGAATCCAGTAGTACTTGCCGTTGACGAAGGCCTCGAGCACCGGGCCCAGGCGCATGTCGGCGTCGGCCAGCCATTCGAAGGGCACGCCGTCGATGGTGCCGGCAATGGCGGGCGCGCCGTCGAAGGCGCGCTGGCGCAGGTCCTCGGCCAGCCCGCTCTCGCCGCGGCCCTGCCGCAGCAGCGATTCGATGAGCAGTGCCAGCCATTCATCGGGCTGGCCGAAGATCATCGGCGTGCGCGTGCCGGCGAACACGTCGGCACGCAGGCCTTCGCAGCGCACAGCCTCGCCGTACACCTGCTTCATGGGAACGGCGAGCGCGTCGAGCTCGGCCGCGACGGTGAGCTGGTTGAGCGCGCGCTCCCACTGCCCGAGCACGCACAAGAGCTGCGCCATGAAGACGCGGTGCTTGGCGTCGGAGGGCTTGGCGCGCACATCGTCGCTCAGGGCCTTGAGGGCGGCGGCCGGGTCGGCGGCCTTGAGGAAGTCTGCGGCGGTCGTCGTCATGGCGTAGTGCTCCTGGAGGCGTTCAGATTCAGGTCCGGGTGAACTGGCATTCGCGCACCGCGCCGCGCACACCGCTGGTCTTCTGCGGGGCCGACTTGATCTTCACCGTGCGGTAGCTGATGGAGACCAGCTCCGAGGGCACGCCCCAGTGGCCGCCGGAGTTGAGCACCAGCCGGCAGATGCGCGCGTTTTCCAGCGACATCTCGAAGGTCGCCTGCGCCTCGGGCGATTGCGGGTCGCCGCCGGCCTTGTAGGCGCTGATGACGACCTTCAGGTCTTTTTCCTGCGCGCGCAGCAGGCTGGCGAGCGTGGCCGTGGCCGCGTCGCTGCGGCGCGCGACGACCAGGTTGTTGGGCACGACCTGGTTCTGCGCGGACGACTCGGGCACCTGCACCGACCAGTAGTAGCCGCCGATGTTCAGGCGCGCCTTGCCGTCGTCGAAGACGCGTTCGAGCTCGCCCTCGACGGGCGAGCCCTTGCTCTCGATCATCATGACCAGGTCGGTCTCGGCCGAGCCGGTGCCGATCAGTTCATAGAACTGCCGTGCGTCTTCGGGGCTCCAGGAGCCGTCTTCGAGAAATGCCATATCAACCTCCGCATTCGGAAAAAGAAAACAACTGAACCGGCACCACGCGCGCCCGCCTCATGGCCGCGCCCCACCGTCTGCCGTGCTGGCGCTGCTGCTGCCGCTCCTGCGCAGCAAGGCCGCGAACACCTGGCGCTCGCCGCTGGCGGCCGGCGGCTGGCCGCCGCGCACGCGCACTTCCGACACATCGGCCTGCGCCGCGGTGGCCAGGCCGAACAGGCGCGGCGCGCTGTGGGGCGCGGCCGGCACCGCCATGACGAGCAGGCGCGCCTCGCCGGCTGTGTCGAGCCAGGGCAGGTCGAAACGCTTGACCGCCGGCTGCTCGGGCGTGCCGCGCTTGAAGCGGTTGGTTTCGCCGGCCCCGTCGGGGTACACCGCCTGCAGCGCGCCGCGCGCGTCGATGCCGGTGATGACGAGGTCGAGCGAACGGCCGCTGGTGTTGCGCACGTTCAGGCGCACACGCTCGCCAGTACGCAGTTCAGGCAATGCAGGCAGCACGCTCGCGGCCTCGGCGACCGGCACGCTGCGCAGCAGCCGGTCGGCGCTCCAGACTTCGAGCGCCGCATCGAAACCGCCGAGCTGGCCGCCCTTCGCATGGGCCTGCAACTGCGCCAGCCACTTGAGCTGCGCCAGGGCCTGGAGGCGGCGGCGCAGCGCGGCCACGTCGGGCACCACGACGGCCGAAGCGGCGGTGCCGAACACGGGCGCGAGTGCTTCGAGGCGATGGCCCGCAGGGCCGAGGTCGGTCCAGCGCACGTCGGCGCTCGCGGGGTCGTCGGCCAGGCGGATCGCGGCCGGGTAGTCGAGGCTCAGGCCGACGGGCAGCGGCTTGTCGGCGCGCACGCGCAGTGCCGTCGCGGCGGGCTCGGTGACCGGCGTGACACTCCAGAAGGCGCTGCCCGGCAGCTCTTTCAACGCCGCGGGCACGGCGAGCCAGGCGCCGCCGAGCTTGATCTGCGCGATGGCGGCCGGTGCGCGGCGCACGGTGCCGTCGTCGAGCGTCGCGAGCACGCGCACCGCCTGCTGCGCCGCCAGGCCGTCGAGCAGGCCGGCCTTGACGGCCAGGCTGTCGCCGCTGCGCTGCGCGCTCCATACAGGGCGCGTGGACGCGGGCGCGCCGCTGTTGGCAAACAGCGGCGCATCGAGGTTGCCCTCGGCCACGGGCGACGGCAGCTCGCGCGTGGGAAAGCGCTGCGCCAGCTCGTCGATGACCGGCGGGTACAGCGCGAGCACGCCGTCGAACAGGTCGCGCCAGGTGGCGGGCTTGCGCGCCAATGACTCGACCACGGCCCAAGTCAGCAAGCCCTGCGGCCGGGCGCTGCGCGCCTTGCGCGGCAGGCGCAACTCGGGCGTGATCTGATGGCTCTCGGACGCGAACAACGCCACGTAGCGGGCGCGCGGCACGGCATCGGTCGCAGCCGGCGGAGCAGCAAGAGACCGTGCGGGCGACCCGCCGCCCGTGAGCTGCGTCGTGCGCAGGCCGCGCCAGCGCACCTCGTCGTCGGCCGGGCCTTCGGCGGTCGCGGGCGCATCGCCCGTGCCGCGTGTCATGGAGTTGGCGGAGCAGGTGTCGAACACCGAGGCGACGAACACGTTCTTCGCGAGGAAGGCCTGGATCCAGGCGTCGAAGTCGACGTCGCGCAGGTCGCCGCTGAGTGCGGCGTCGGCGCCGAGCGTGCCGCGCACATCGCGCGCGAGGAAGTTCTCGGACAGGCCGTCGGGCTCCTGGTAGCGCTTGGCCACGTCGCGCAGGCGCGTGCCATGGCCGGAGAAATACAGCAGCACGAAGTCGCCGCTGGCCGACTGCGCGAGCAGCCGCGCCAGCGCCTCGTGGATGGCCTGCGATTCGGGCAGCGCGGCGCCGGGCACGCCATCGGCGAGCACGGCGATGTCGGGCGCGGTGAAGCCCTGCTTCAGCAAGGCATCGCGCATGAGCATCACGTCGTTGCGCGGCGCCTGCAGCCACAGGGCCTGCGGCTGGTTGACGAGTTCGGAGACGCCGACGAGCAGCGCGCGCTGCGCGGCGAAGGCGGTGCTGGTGCAGACGAGCAGCGCCAGCATCCACAGCACCTGCAAACCGAGCACCCGCATCGCTCCTTCCCCCGCTGGGGGAAGGCTGGGATGGGGGCAGGCAGAGCGCCCGATGGATGCGCCGCTTGCCCCCACCCCTGCCCTCCCCCAGAGGGGGAGGGGGAAAGACGGATGCACCCGCATCGCTCCTTCCCCCGCTGGGGGAAGGCTGGGATGGGGGCAGGCGGAGCGCCCGACGGATGCGCCGCTTGCCCCCACCCCTGCCCTCCCCCAGCGGGGGAGGGAGAAAGACGGGGGCCGCGCTGCGCGTGTCATCGCTGCTCCGAAGCCGGCCCGGCCGATGCGACCAAGGGCGACGACGCGAGCACCGACAGCCCACCCACCGGATCGGCGACGCGCAGACGCCAGACACCGTTCGCATCCGGCCCGCCGACCACCTCGGCCGACATCGTGCGCAGCAGGCGGTCGGCCTCGTCGATCCGCACGCCGTATTTCCAGCGCACGACCAGATTCGCCTGCGCCGCGACCGGCGCCACAGGCACCGAGCGGAAACGCACCTCGTCGTCTTCCGCTGAACCGCGCCCACCGATGAGCCCCACGTTCTGGATCACCGCGAACAGCGCCACCGCCGCAAACGCCGGACGCGCCCAGCCTTCGGCGCCGAACCAGCGGCGGATGCTGCCCCACCAGCCGTCCTCGGGCCGTGGCAGCGGCCTGGCGGGCGATGGCGGCGGTGCGGCAGCGGCCTCGTCCTGCGGTTGCGCCAACGCACGGCCGAGTTGCAAACCGGCATCGCGGTACAGCGCCTGGTAATCGGTGCGCGGGTCCTGCGGGCCGAGCGGCGTGCCCGACAGCACCGAGAACGCACCGCCCACGGCGCGCAACGCGATGCGCCCCGGCTCCGGTGAAATGGCGGACGCCGCGTGCGCGGCCCATTCGTCGTGCACCGCGCGGATCGCGGCGAGCCGCGTGGCCGACACCTCGCCGAGCACGCGCGCGGCCAGCTGCGGGCTGGGTTCGAGCGTGAGCACGTTCCACGCCTGGACCACGCCGAACATCGGCTCGAAGGGCTCGTCGTCGGGCTCCAGCAGCACGTCGAAGTCCGAAGCCCAGTCGGGCTCGCCGGCGGCCATCCAGCCCTGCCAGAGGTCGCCATGGATGCAGCGGTCGAGCAGCACGCCGAGCAGGCGCCCGTCGTGCACCACGCTCACAAGGCGGCCCGGCGCCCAGCGCGCAGTGAAGGCGCGCCGGGCGACAGCCTCGCGGCGCCGGGCCAATTCGGTCAAGGGGAGCAGCAGATCCGACACGACGGGCGTGCCCGCGCCTGCGCTGCTGCTGCTGTGCGGCATCGCGACGGTGGCAACGCCGGGTGGCGCGTCTCCCGGCGGTGCGCCGGTTTCGAACGCATGGCGGATCACGCTGAGCGGGGGCCAGAGGTCGGTGGTCATGGCGTCTGTTCCTGAATGGCTATGTCTTCAGACATAAGACGCTTCAGCCCCGAGGATTTTGAAAACCTGCAGGATCGCCGCCATGTTGTCCGCCTCGATGGCGATGCCCAGGGTCTGGCCGATCCAGCTGCCGATGCGGGTCTGCGCATAGCCGGCGCCCAGCCCTTCGCGCTTGTGCACGAGGCCCAGCCGCCCGGCGCGGTAGTGGTACGAGGCGATGGCATGACGCGAGGCGATGCCCGACAACCCGCCCTCGGCCTCCTGCCCGAAGCCCTCGCACAGCAGGATGCGCTCGGGCTCGGGCAGCCCGGCAATGAAGGCGCGGGCCGCCAGTTGCACGGCCTGCGCGCTGAGGCCGTGCTCGGCCAGGCACCCGTCCGCGTCTTCGCCCGGGCCGAGTTCGTCTTCGAGCTGGGCCTCGGTGATCTGGTCGCCGATGGAGACCTTGCGGCGGAACGCGCTGGCGCGCGTGCAGTCGATGAGGTAGCGGCGAAAGTACGCGCACAGCGCGAAAGCGGTCGACGGTGCGCTGTGGCCGGCGCGCTCTTCCGACTCATCAGGGTCGGCATCGAGCCGCAGCACCTTCACATAGATGAACTGCGCCACCAGCTCCTGCCGCCCCTCGCCCAGCACCTGCAGCTCGGGCGGGTTGCAGGCCACGAGCGCATCGCCCACGATGCGATACATGGTGCCCATGTCGTTCGAGGACAGCGTCTGCCGGCGCCGCCAGAGGCGGACGAGTTCAGAGCTTTCCGCGGACGAAAGGGTTTCCTGCATGAAGGGCCAAGGGGTTCGAGAAAAGTGGGGTCAGTCGTCGACGCAAACGCCCTCGGTCGGCACCAGGCATTGCGGCAGGCTGGCGCCGACCGGGCCGCCGCGCGTGCGGATCGCACCCGACACCGCCGCCTGCGCCACGGCGAGGCCGCGCGGCAGAAGAATCCACAGCTGCCCGCGCTCCTTCATGCGGCGCGCGTTGGTCGCGGCCTGCTGGCCGTTGCCGAAGAAGTAGTCGGCCCGCACCGCGCCGCGGATGGCGCCGCCGGTGTCCTGCGCGATGGTCAGGCGCTGCATGGGCGCGCCGCTGCCGGGCGTGCGTGTCGACACGAACACCGGGTAGCCCAGCGGCGTGCTGCGCGGATCGACCGCGATCGAGCGACCGGCCGACAGCGGCACGCCGAAGGCGCCCACCGGACCGCCCGCGGGCGAGGTCGATTCCTTGAAGAACACGTAGCTCGGGTCCTTGATGCCGGAGCCGGCCACCGCGCCCGCCGTGCGACGGCCCGGCACCACCACCGCGCCGCTGGCCGTTGGCCGTGCCAGCGTGAAACCGCGCGTGCGGATCACGCTGCTGTCGACGGCACCCGTGTCTTCGTCGTCGCCGTCGTCCAGCGTCAGCTCGAGCGAATCGCCGCGCACCTTCACGGCGCTGCGCGGCTTGCCATTGGCGGCCTGGGCGATGGTCGGGCGGAAGGGCTGGCCGTTCTGCTCGGCGTACGCCACGCGCACGACTTCGCCGCTGGGCAGCTTGATGCGGCCCGAGCCCTGGATCTGCATCTCGTACAGCGCCGTGGCGCTGCTCACGAAGGCCAGCACCTTGGCATTGGGCGCGCCCTTGGTCTCGATCTCTTCGCGCGTGTAGTACGGCAGCAGGCGCTTGCCGTCGATGCGCAGGCGCACCTTGCGGTCGAGCGTGTCGCGGGTGATGGCCGAGAGGTCGAGCGCATAGAGGCCGGGCGCGCCCATGTCGCGCGTGCTGAGGCCGCTTTGCACGATCACGTTGCGGCCCTCGACCTTGGCGGCCACCGTGCCGCTGCCGGCCGGGAGCTTGCGTGCATCGACGAACAGCATGTCCTCGGGCTGCCCGTAGACCGGGTAGATGAACGGCGCAGCGTAGGTGCGGCTGCCCGCGATCTCGGGCTCGAAGTAACCGGTGACCACGCCGTCGGGCTTGCGGTCGTCGTCGCGGATCTGGTAGGCCGAGAACTCGCGCTCGAAGAAGCCGCGAATCGCCTGCGTGCTCTTGCCGTCGACCTTCAGCGCGCGATCGCACACGTCCTTCCACTCGGCGCCGCGGCCGTTGAGCACCCTGCAGCTGCCCAGAAACGCCGGCCAGCTTTCCGAGAAGTCGTCGCGCGCCCAGCCCGGCACGGCGTCGAAGCCGACCGAGGTGTAGGTGGCGAGCTGGGTCGAGAAGGTCCGCGCCTGCCCGGCCACGCTGCCGCCCGTGGGACGGGGTGCGGCAGGTGCCGTGTCGGTCGCGGTGGTCGTGGGGGCGGCGCTGCTCGCGGCGGGCGGCGGCGTGTTGGCGCAAGCGGCCAGCAGCGCCAGTGCCACCACAGCGGCCGTGCGGCAGAGGGGGAGCGCGAAGTGCGGCGACGGTGACGTGTGCATGAAAGTCTCCTGGTCGTGTCGTGGAATGGGGCCGAAAGCGGCCGACGCTCTACAGACGATTACTTCTCGACGATTTTGAAATTCGCGACGCCATAGACGTCGTTGCACGGCGTGGCGCCCGGCGCGCAGACCGGTTTGCCCAGCAGCGGCGACGGCCCGCTGCCGCGCGTGGCTTCGAGCGCCGCGAGCACCGGCAGCGGGAACTGCGGAAACACGCCTTCGTTCTGCACGCCCGAAGCGCCAAAGTCGCGCTCGTGCTCGCTCACGAGCACCGCGAACTGGTTGGTGCCGGCCGGCCCGCCGGCGTCCATCGGCCAGGAGGCGCGCGGCAGCGCGAGCGCGGCGTTGGCGGTGATCTTGTTGTACTTGTCGAGCAGGTTCGGGAACAGCAGGAACATCTCGCCGCCGCTGGACAGCAGGAACACGTAGACGAAACCGTCGCGCTTGCTGCGCACCTCGAAGGCCAGCTTGTCCTTGCCGATCGCGACCTCGGCCTTCTTCGGCGTGGCCGTGACCTCGAAGCCCGGCGCCGCACCGGCGGCGAGCGATTGCAGCGACTCGACGGCGGTGCGCGGCTTGGGTGGCGGCGGTGGAGGGGGTGGCGGTGGGGCCTCGGCGACCTGGGTGGGGGCGTCGGGCGGTGGTGCGGGGGTGGCGGTTTGCGCCGTCTTGCCTGCATCGCCTTCGCCGCCCGTGCGGCCCAGGAACCACCATCCGCCGCCTGCTGCGGCGAGCAGCACGGCAGCGGCGACGGCGCCGAGCACGGCTTTGTTGTTGCTGCCGCTGCTGCTCTTGTTGTTGTTCGCAACAGGTGCCTTGGCGGCGATGGGCTTCGGCATGTGGGCCGTGCCGATCACGGTGGGTGCATCGGCACCCGATGGACTGCTGCTGCTTCGTGCGCCCGACGGCGGCACGGTGCGCGGCGTGGGCGCGATGCTGTGGCCGACCTCGAGGCCCAATGCCGCACGCAACTCGGCCATCGACTGGGGTCGCGCCTCGGGCCGCACGCCCAGGCCCGCATCGATCGCGGCGAGGAGTCGATCGCTGTAGCGCTGGCGCAGGATGTCATTGCCCGCGAGCGGCACGTAGCTGTCGGACAGCAGCCGCGCCACCGACGGCGGGGGCGCACGGCCGCACACGGCCACGTGCATCACGGCGGCGAGCGCGTAGACGTCGGTCCATGCGCCCTGCGACATGTCGGGCATCTCGGCGTACTGCTCGATAGGTGCGTAGCCGGGCTTGAGGATGACGGTGATCGCCTGCGTCTTGTCGGTGATCACGCGGCGCGCGGCGCCGAAGTCGAGCACCACGGGGCGGCCGGAGCCTTCGAGCAGGATGATGTTGTCGGGGGCGATGTCGCGGTGGTAGCAGTTGGCGCTGTGCATCACGGCGAGGGCCTGGGTGACGCCGTCCATGATGCGGGTGAGCCAGGCTTCGTCGACGCCTGCCGGGATCGCTACGAGTGCCTCTCGCAAGGTGTCGCCCTTGTAGAAGGGCATGACCATGTAGGTGGTGCCCTTTTCTTGCCAGAAGCGGTAGACCTTGAGGAGGGACGGGTGGTCGAACTGGGCGAGGAGGCGGGCTTCGTTGATGAAGCTGCGCATGCCCAGGTCGAAGGTTTCTCTGTGTCTTTCTGACAAGGGGACTACGGTGCCGTCTTGCTGTCTTGTGGATAGCGAGGTTGGGAGGTATTCCTTGATGGCTACTACGCGCTCTAGCGTGTGGTCCCAGGCTTCGTAGACGACGCCGAAGCCGCCCTGGCCGACGACTCGGGTGACTTCGAATTCGGCGAGGCGACTGCCTACGGGGAGGAGGCCGGCGTCGTGGGTTGCTGTTGCTGGGCTGGTGACTGGGGTGCCGGAAGCTGTGGTGAAGCCGCCGGCGGTGATGACTGTGGCGCCGCCTGTGTCAGCTTCGGTTGTGGGAGTGCGTGAGACGACTCGGGTGCGGTCGTCTTCCGGGGGGGTTGTGTTGGAGTCGGTCATCGACTGGCTCCTGTTCTTTGAACTGCGTTGGGGGGTTGCTTCCCGAGGCCGGGTCTCGCCCCGGCGGGCGACCTACTTTTCTTTGCTTCGCCAAAGAAACGTAGGCAAAAGAAAGGCGACCCTGCTGTCTGCGTCCCTCCGCTTCGCTGCGGGCAACCTGCGGTGCTCACGTTTCGCGGGGTCTCGCCCAAACTCGCTTCGCTCAAACAAGGGCGAGCCCTGATCCGCGAAACGCTGCGCTCCTCGGCGCATACAGAAGGGCTTTGATACCGAGCGGGCCATCGCTTTGCTCGGCAGCTGAACACCTCACGAGCCTTTGCTTCGCTCGGCTTGCATCGCTCCCTCTCCCCTTGGGGAGAGGGTTGGGGTGAGGGTCCGCGGCACAGAAACACCGCCTCGCGCGCACAAAGGCCGATGCCCTCACCCCCGCCCTCTCCCCAAGGGGAGAGGGAGCAAGTCCCCCGCCGAGCGAAGCGAAGGCCCGATCCCAAGCCGAGCGAAGCAAAGGCCCGCCCGGTATCCCAATCCCCTCTGGCTGCGCCGAGGAGCGCAGCGTTTCGCGGATCAGGGCTCGCAGCTGTTTGAGCCGAAGGCGAGTTCTGCGAGACCCCGCGAAACGCGAGCACCGCAGGTTGCCCGCAGCGAAGCGGAGGGTCGCAGACAGTGGGGTCGCCTTTTCTTTGCTTACTTTCTTTTGGCGAAGCAAAAGAAAGTAAGTCCGCCGCCGGGCGGAACTCCCGGCCTCGGGAAAAAAGAGAAAGCACCGCCCTCATTCCCCACCCCCAAGAAACAGCGCGTCGAACTGCACATCCCGAGGCAACCCCGTAGCCAACATCCGAACCCCGCCCTCTACCCCAGGCGTCTCCATCCAAAGCGAGGCCCCCGCCAAAGGCAACTCAAGCGATCGGCCTTCAACAGAAGCGTCATCAGCAGAAGCCACAAACAACCGCCCCAGCGCCGCATCAAACCGCAACGCATCCAAATCACTCTCAAGCCCTTCAAGCACAGCCAGCGTCCCCAACGCCCACCACCGCAACGCAGCAGCAAGCGCCTCCCCACTCAAAACACCAGAAGCAACGCCCTCATCCAACTCAACAGCCAGAGTGAACGGAAAGTACCGCCCCACCCCATCCACCGAAGGCATCAACACCCCCATCCACCCCCGCTCCCCCACCACCTTCGCCCCCAGCGCAAAGCACCACACAGGCGCCTCCAGGTAGTGAGCAGTCCAATCCGCATGCCGATCCCTCAGCCGCGCCAACCCGCGCTGCAACCACGGATCCCACACCGAGCGAAACGCCTCCGGCAACCGCCGATGCGCAAAGTCCCCCATCCCCGGCAGCTTGCCAAACCACCCTGGCAAATCAGAGGAAGCAAAGAGGGAAGAGGAAGCCAAGCTCACAACCCCTCCGGACAAGAAAACTCCCGCAACTCCTTCAACCGAATCGGATGCTGCACGCTGTTCGTCGTCACCTCGAACCGCGTCTTCCGCGCCCCCACCTGGAAGGTGATGAAGAACTTCTCCGGCGCGTCACCCGCTTCAAGTTGCCCATCGTCCAGCGTGCGAAACAAAGCCCAAGGCCCATCCATCGCCGACCCCGAACTCCCGGTGGTCGACGGCGGACTCACCTGAATGCGCACCTGGTTGCTCCCCTTCGGCCCCGGCCACTGCACCGCCATCGGCACCACCGGCCCATGCGCGTACTTCACGAGCTGCCCGTCCACGTCGAGGATGAACTGCGTGATGCCCGCGTCCATCTCCACCGGCTTGAAGTCCAGCCGCATCGACGGCCCGCGCCCGCCGCCGCGGAAGAAGATGTCCTTGATGCGCGCCGCGCGCTCGAACTGCGCCAGCGCCTGCGTGGTGACGGCGCCGCGCTCGGCCACGGGCTTGTAGCGCCACGGCCGGGTGCTGGTGTCGACCAGCGCGGCTAAACGCTTCTGGAAGAAGTCGTCCATCAGGCCGCCAGCGCCGAACATCTGGCCGAAGTCTTCAGGCAGCACGTCGCGCTTGCTGCTTTGCACGAACGGGTAGCGGCCCGCGATGGCGCGGCTGCAGAACTCGGTCACGGGGCGCAGGTCCTGGCTCAGGTTGCCGCGCTCGGCCACCTGCGCCTGGGTGGCGCCGGTCTGGCTCAGGTTCTCGATCATGCTGCGCACCGGCTCGGGCAATCGGCCCGCGTCCGACTTGAGCTTGCCGGCCACGTCGCCGGGCGGCGGCGAGGTGCGGCCCTTCACGGCCGTGTCGACGGCGTTGAGGTACACGTACACCTCGTTGAAGAGCTTGAGCGCGTCGTCGATCGGCGCGGGCTGGTTCGGTCCGCCGGCGGTGACGAGGCGGCGCAGCGATTCGAAGCGATCGTCCACGATGCTCTCGATGCGCTTGCCCGGCGCCACCTGCTTGCCGGGGTCGCTGCCGAACAGATCTTCCAGACCCTTGCGCGTGTTGCGCACGGTCTCGGAGGCCTTGCTGACCACATCCTTGTTGGCATCGGCCGCGGGGATCAGCGTGGTCTGCTTGACCACCGCACGCAAGAAGTTCGCGAGCGGTGAATCGACACCGGACAGGATGCGGGCGGTCTCGATGTTCTTCTCCAGGCCGCTGACGCGGATCAACCGCACATCGGCCAAGAGTGCTTCCCACTGCTTGACGTACTCCTCGAGGTAGAGACGCCGCACGCGGTCGGTGAGCGCGCCGAGCGCTGCGGCATCGCGCAAACGCTCGCTGGCGTTGCGGTCCTGCCCGAGCACCCACGGGTCCTCGGCGGCCAGCAGGCCGGTGAGCACGACGACCTCGTTCTGGAAGCGCTTGTGGTACCCGTCGTAGGTGAACATGCCCGGCACGCCTTCGCTCAGCGGCTTGCCGCTGATGCGCTCGAACACCAGCGGGCCCGACGGACCGGTGGCCTGCGCCACGCTGAAGCCCGGGATGTCCTTGGTGGCGCGCTGGCGCTTCAAGCGGCTGAACACGCGCTGCTCCAGCGGGTAGCTCGCGAGCACGGCGCGCACGCTGCGCACCAGGTTCTCGTCCATCTTCAGCGGCGAGCGCGGTGGGCCTTGGGCGATGAGCACGTCGAGCTGGTCTTCGAGTGCCTTGCGCTGGTCTTCGGGAATGCCGCGGTCGAGGTTGCGCGCCCAGTCGAGCGTGATCCAGGCCTTCAGCGCCTCGGGGTCGAAGCGCTCGGGCTGGTAGAGCATCAGGTAGCTCTTCAGCGCCTCGTACGTGAACTCGAGGTTGTCCTTCTGCGCGGTGCGCAGCTGGTCTTCGATGCGCTTGGCGATCTGCGGCAGGAAGGCGTCGTTGAGCGCGCGCTGGTGCGTGAGCATGGCGGCGGCATCGAGCTTGTCGCCCTGGTACAGGCCCAGCGTCATCGACAGCGGCTCGTCGCCCTGGCGGTTGTCGGGCGTCTTCCAGATGTCGCGCAGGCCCTGCAGCACGGGCGCGACCTCGACCAGGTTCTGCACGCGCGTCGGCAGCGCGGCCAAAGTCTTCTGCGCGGGCTCGACGCGCGCCTCGACCGACTTCAGGTAGTTGTGGTTCTGCCAGGTGCTGTAGCCCCAGGCCGCGAGCAGGCCGACGGTGACCAGCGTCATCGCGGCCACGCCCGCCAGGCGCAGGGTGTTGCGGCGACGCTCCAGCTTCACGTCGGCGCCCGCGAGACGCTGCTCGGGGAACACCACCTCGCGCAGCAGTGCGGTGAGAAAGTAGCTGCGCCCGCTCGACTTCTGCGGCGCGAGCATGGCGCGCTCGATGCCGAAGCTGCGCGCCAGGCTGCCCATCACGCGATCGATCGGGCTGCCCTCTTGCGTGCCGCTGGTGAAGTACACGCCGCGCACCCATGGCGGTTGCGCAAAGCGCGAGCCGGTGAACACCTGTTCGAGCAAGTCGGACAGCAGCGGGCCGACCGATCCGAACTGCGCCGGAAAACCGAAGATCGCCGCGCGGCGCGTGCCGTCGGTCTCGCGCTGCATGCGTGCGACGAGGCCGTCGTTGATGCGGTTGTGCAGAAGACCGAACTCGCGGTGGAACGCCACCGACAGGCCCTTCTCTTCAAGCTGCACGTTCTCGTCCGCCGGCAGCGTGAAGCCGAAGACCTGCGCGCGCTGCTCCTTGCCGAGGTCGTCGAAGTAGTCGGTGAAGCCGTAGAGCAGGTCGCTCTTGGTGACGAGCACGTACACCGGCAGGCGCGTGGTGAGCTTGCCGTCGAGTTCGAGCAGCCGCGCACGGATTGAGGCCGCAAGCTGCGTGCGCGCCTCGGGGCCCTGGCTCAGCAGGTCGCCCACGCTCACGGTGAGGAACACGCCGTTGAGCGGTCGGCGCGGACGCGCCTTCTTCAGCAGGCCCAGGAAGCCTTCCCACGCACTCTTGTCTTCCGACTGGTGGCTGTCCTGCGTGGTGTAGCGCCCGGCCGTGTCGATGAGCACGGCCTCGTCGGTGAACCACCAGTCGCAGTTGCGCGTGCCGCCCACGCCGCGGATGGCGCCGGGGCCGAACTTCTCGGCCAGTGGAAAGCTCAGGCCCGAGTTGACGAGCGCCGTGGTCTTTCCCGCGCCCGGTGCGCCGATGAAGACGTACCACGGCAGGTCGTACAGATAGCTGCCGCCCGAGATCGACAGCCAGTCGCGCCAGCCCGGCTTCTTGCCGGCGGCGTGCAGGCGCATCTGCTTCAAGGTGGCGACGGCTTCGCTGAAGCGCGTGTCGAGGATCTTCTGTTCGCCATCGACCGGCGCACCGGTCTTGGCGGCGGCCGGCGCCTTCATCAAGCCGTCGGTCAGGTGCTGGCTGGCGCGGCGCGCGCGCCAGCGGCGGTACAGCGCGCGCAGCACCACGATGAGCACGATGACGCCGATGACGATGGCGCGCGTCATCTCGCCTTCGAGCGGCGCGAGCGAACCGATCTTCACCAGCGGGCCGATCCACCAGATCAGCAGCGCGACGACGATGAGCGCGAGCAGCGTCAACAGCAGTGGGCTGAACAGGAAGCCGAAGATTTTCTTGATCATTTCGTCGCTCCGGGGACGGGAGCGGCGGGTGCGGCAGCAGCAGCCACGCGCTCGGGTTCGGTCAGCAGCACGATGTCGACGCGGCGGTTGCGCGCGCGGTTGGCCGGCGTGTCGTTGGCCACCACGGGCTCGGCGTCGGCCTTGCCGTCGGAACGCATGCGCGCGGGATCGACCAGCGTGGTCAGCGCGCCCTTCACCGCATCGGCGCGCGCGGCCGACAGGTGCCAGTTCGACGGATAGCGCAGCGAGCGGATCGGCTGGTTGTCGGAGTGGCCGGTGATGAGCACCTCGCCCTTCACCTCGGCCAGCGCCTGGCCGATGCGGCGCAGCACCGGCAGCGACGCGGCCATCGGCTCGGCGCTGCCCGAGCCGAAGAACGAGTCGCCGCGCAGCCGCACCACGCTGCGGTCGGCCTCGTCGGTCACCGTCACCAGGCCTTGCTTGATCTCGGGCTCGAGAAAACGCGCGAGCCGCGGCGACTTGGCCGGCGCGGCGGGTGGTGCGATCTGGATGTTGGGCACGCGCAGGCTCGACACGGCCGCGTACGTGGTGTCGGAGCGGTGGTTGAGCGTGAGCCGCAGGCCGAACCATGCGAGCGCCAGCAGCAGCGCGAAGCCGGCCGCGAACACCCACAGCGGCAGCGACTCGCGCAGCCGCACCGTGCCCGCGCCCTGCCCGCGCCAATGCGGCGACAGCTCGGGCTCGACGGCCGGACGGTCCTTGGCGATCAGGTCGGCCAGGCGCTGGCGCACCGAGTCGAGCTGCGCGCGGCCGTTGTCGACCACGCGGTAGCGGCCCTCGAAGCCGAGCGCGAGCACGCTGTAGATCAACTCGAGCAACTGGCGGTGCGTGGGCACGTCCTGTGCGAGCTTGGCGAGCAGCTGGAACACCTTTTCGCCGCCCCAGGTCTCGTTGTGGAACTGCACCAGCAAGCTCTGCTTGTTCCATCCGGCCTGCACGCCCCAGGGCGTGTTGGCGACGGCCTCGTCGAGCGCCGTGCACAGCACGTAGCGTGCGGCCAGCACCGACTCGTTGCCCACGCCCGCACGGCGCGCCGCGGCATCGAACTGGTTCACCGCATCGGCGGTGGACGCGCGCAGCGCCGGCACGTTGGGCGGCTGCGCGAGGTTGCGCAGCTTGCCGATCAGCACCAGCAGCTTGCCCGCGGCCGAGACCAGCGGATTGAGCAGGCCGATCTCGCCCACCTCGGCCACGGGCGTCGGATCGGCACCGCCGAAGAACGGCGCGGGAGCCGCAGCAGCCGGCGGTGCGCCGCCCGGCGTGCGCGGCTTGGGCTTGATGACCGTGCGCTCGGACTCGAAGGCGGCAAAGGGGTCGGGAGGGGTACTCATGAGAACTCCACGCAGGTGACGTCCCTTCGGGAGACACCGCGGAACCGGCTTTGCCGGGCCGCAGGTGTCGCCCCCGGCGAGGGGGTTGGCGAAGCGACACGAAGTGCGCGAAGCCTGGGGGTGGTCATGATCTGATGGCCCAGAACGCGAGGTCGAGGCCGGGGAAATCGCCAGCGATGTGCATCGCGATGCCGCCCGATTGCTCGAGCTGGCGCCACAGGTCGCTGTTGCGGGTTTCGAGTTCGAAGTAGTTGGCGCCCGTGTGGAAGGGAATCTGGCGCGGCGCCACCGGCATCGGTGTCAGCGTGACACCCGGCAGCGCGAGGTTCACGAGGTCGCGGATGCGCTCGACCGGCCCGATCTTCACCTGCGTGGGGAAGCGCGCGCGCAGCGCCTCGCTCGGCATGTTCGCGCTCACTGCGAGCACGAAGGTCGCCTTGCGCTGCAGCTCGACGTCGGTCACCACCGCCACGCGCACGCCGTGCTTGCGGTCGTGCAGGTCGATGCGGATGGCCGACTGCTCGAACACCATCGACAGGCTGCGGCGCAGGTCGTCCATCACCGGGCGGAAGCTCAGCGCGAGGTCGTCGTGGATGTAGGGCCCGAAGCGCGCCACGCGGCGCGTGTCGCGAAAACTCGCGAGGTCGCCGGCCAGCCCGAGCGCATGCTCGAAGAAATGCTGCGGGTGCAGCATCGCGCTCTTGGCCAGGTGCGCAAAGATGGCTTCGTTGCGGTTCACCGCTTGCAGCAGCATGAAGTCGGCAATCTCGGCCACGCCGCCCGTGCCGCCCTGGGTCATGCGCCCGGCCAGCGCTTCACCGCGCTGGCGCAGCAGGCCCAGCAGCTCATCGAGCCAGGCACGGATCACCGCATGGCCGGCCACGTCGAGCAGCGGCGGCAGCATCGCGCGGTCGAGCTGCACCTGGTTGTCGACCCGGCGCTCGACCACGCGGGCCACGCCCAGCGTGGCCCAGGCGTCGGTGGCTTCGCTGGCGCGCATCAGACGGGTGTGAAGCTGGCCGAGTTGCAGCATCGCGGTGCGCTCGCCGGCCGTGTTGGAGTCGGGCACGTCCGACTCCAGCACGCGGTGGCGCACCAGCTCTTCGTATGCTTCAGCGTCGGCCTCGCGCGCCCCGGCGCGGCGCAGCGGCAGCGCCAGCACCACGGCTTCGTCGCGCATGGACGCGGGAATGTCGATCGGCTCGGGCAACGGATCGACCGCCGGCATGTCGAACACCGTGCCATCGCCGAAGATGCCCACCGCCCGCACCAGCGCCAGCTTGCCCAGCGTGAGCGCCGCCGCGTCGATTTCGACTTCGGCGAATCCCCAGGCGCAGGGCGTGGTGGTGCGCAACAGCACATGCCGCGCATGATCGGCATGACGCTCGCTTTGCTGCAGGTGCTGAGGCTGCAACAGCATCCCCTCGCTCCAGACCACTTTGGTTCGCCAACTCATCCGCACTCCGTCTACGGCAAGGGTGCCGGGAAGTAAGAAGAAACACGAAGTTTCCGGCGCGGGGGCCTGCGGGCAAATCCGCCTAATGGCCTAGACGGTGGTGATTTGCGTACGGCAAAGGGAGTAGATGGCCAGCGAGGGCGCATCGAAAGGGCGCATGCGAAGCGAGGCGACGCGGCCTCGCGACTTCTTCTCTAGCGAGGTGCGGCAGAACCGCGCAGCGCCTCGACCTGCGCCGCATACGCCTTCTCGATCCGCTGCAACCGCTGCTCCCGCGCCGCATCGTTGACCCACGCTGCCGACAGCGCGCGCTGCCTTCCCAGTTGGTACTCCAGCTTGGCTTCCGGCAACAACGCGCTGTCGTCCGCCGCGACATACCCATACGCCGCGCGCAGATCCTTCAACACTTCACGCTCGGCGTCCGCACGCGTCCCTTTGCCTTTGCCATACCCCACCAGAAAGGCCTGCAGCTTCGCCTGGAACTCCGGCGGGTAGTCGCGGCGCACCACCATCGGCGCGCCGGGCGGCGGTTCGGATTCCCAGATCACCTGCAACCGCGCAGCCTCGACCGGGAACTGATCGCGAAAGCGTTCGAAGTCGGTGGTGTTGTTGGTGGCGACGTCGGCGTCGCCATTCGCCACGGCCAGTGCGGTGGCCTGGTGGGTGCCGACGAACTCGCTGCGAAAGCGGGTTTCCATCTCGATGTTCTTCGGCAGAAAGAGCTGGCTCTGCGGCACGATGAAGCCGGTGACCGAGCGGCTGTCGCCGCGCGCGAGCCGCCAGCGTTCGGGCTGGGCCAGCAGGCCTTCGAGCGTGTTGAGCGGCCCGACTTTGCGCGCGAGCAGCACGGCGCGGTGCTCGGGCATGCCGTCGCGCCGCGCGATCTGCGCGACGACCTTCATGCGCCGCTGCATCACCGCATCGAGCGCCATCTTGGCAGAGAGAAAAGCCATGTCGATCTCGTCGCGGCCGATGGCGCGGTCGAGCTCTTCGTACGATGGCACCGAGTACGCGCTGACAGGCAAGCCCAGCGCGCGGCTCATGTCGGCCATGAGCGGCGTCCACAAGGCGCGCGACTCGACGGTGCCGCCCAGCGGCAGCACGCCGAAGCGCACTTCCTTGATCGCCGATGTGCCCTTGGCGGCGGGCGCGGGCTGCGCACCTGCCCAGCAGGGCGCCATCAGCGACGACGCGGCCAGCGCGAGCATCGTGCGACGGTTCAAGGGCTCACATCCTTCAGTACGGCGAGCTGCTCGGCGTAGCCGTTCTCCAGCCGCTGCAGCCGCGCCTGGCGCGCCGCGTCGTTGACCCACTGCGCGGTCTTCGCGTTCTGCATCGCAAGCTGATAGGCCAGCTTGGCGGCAGGCAGCAGCGAGGTGTTGTCGGCGGCGACGAAGCCCGCGAGGTCGTGCAGCGACTTGAGCACCAGGCGCTCGGCGTCGCCGCGCGGCCCCTTGCCGCGGCCGTAGGCGACCAGGAAGGCCTGCACACGCTGGCGCAGCTCGGGCGGGTATTCGCGGCGCACGACGATCTGGGCGTGCGGGATCAGCTCCGACTCCCACAGCACCTGCAGCCGCTGCGCCTCGGCCGGAAAGCGGGCCTTGAAGCGCTCGAAGTCGGCCGAGTTGTTGGTGGCCACGTCGGCCTCGTTGTTGGCCACGGCGAGCGCGTTGGCCTGGTGCGTGCCGACGACCTCGCTCAGGAAGCGCGTCTCCATGACGATGTGGTTCGGCAGGAAGAACTGCAGCTGCGGCACGATGAAGCCCGACACCGACTGCCGTTCGCCGCGCGCGATGCGCCAGCGTTCGGGCTGGTCGATCATTTCCTTCAAGGTGTTGAACGGCGGCGTCTTGCGCGCGAGCAGCAGGCCGCGGTAGCCGGGCAGGCCGTCGTGCCGCACGACCTGGGCCACGACCTTCATGCGCTTCTGGCTCACGGCATCGAGCGCCATCTTTCCCGAGAGGAACGCCATGTCGACTTCGCCGCGCTGGATGGCCTGCTCCAGCGCCTCGTACGAATTGACCGAGAGCACGCTCACCGGCCGCTGGATGGCGCGGCTGAGTTCGGCCAGCAGCGGGTCCCAGTCGCTGCGCGACTC
This sequence comes from Variovorax sp. EBFNA2, assembly GCF_033802765.1. Taxonomy (NCBI): domain Bacteria; kingdom Pseudomonadati; phylum Pseudomonadota; class Betaproteobacteria; order Burkholderiales; family Comamonadaceae; genus Variovorax; species Variovorax sp. EBFNA2. The sequence continues at coordinate 622,320 of NZ_CP138496.1, read as the reverse complement.
GAAGGCGCCGCCGAGCGGCAGGATGCCGAAGCGCACCGGCGCGTCCGCTGCGGGAGGGGCCTGCGCCGCAGCCAGCAGCGGCAGCATCAGCCCCACGGCCAGGGCCAGGGCCGCACGGCGGCCGGTGTCGAGGAAATTGCCGAAACGACGCAAGAAGGCGTGCATGGGAGGAGCGGATGACACGGGGCCCGCGGCGAGCCGGCGGGGTCTGACAGGGGCGACGCGGACGCCATTACATCCCAAATGCGCGTCTTTCCCGTGATGTTTTTCCGGTCTTCCCTGTTCGGGGCCGCGGCCCTAAGCTCGCCCCCCATGTGCTCAAGGCCTTCATGAACTGGAACTTCCGCCTCCTGCGCGGGCTGGCCCGCCTCACCTTCGCCCAGCAGCTGATCCTGCTGGCGCTGGTGCCGGCGACGGCGGCCACGCTGGTGGCCATCGCGGTGCTCACGCGCCAGCACCTGGGCAACCTCACCGAACTGATGCGCGCCAACGCGCAGACGGTGGCGCTGCAGGTGGCCACGGTGGCGCAGGCTCCGCTGGCGCGCATGGACCGCCGCGCGCTGGCGCGCACCGCGCAGACGGGCACCTACCAGCCGCACGTGCAGCAAGTGCAGATCTGGACCGAGGACGGCGAGATCGTCGCCAACTCCGAAACCGTCGACCGCCGCCGCGGCGAGGGCCTGCAGGTGGTGGTGCCGATCGTCAGCGACGACGGCCGGCACAACGGCAAGGTGATGGTCGAGATCGGCCTGGACGCGGTGCAGAGCGCGCGGCGCTCGGTGTGGCTCAACGTGGCGCTGGTGCTGGCCGTGAGCCTGCTGGGCGTGGGGCTGGCGGGCTGGTGGGCAGCGCGCCGCATCAGCGAGCCGATCCGTGCGCTGGGCGCGGCGGTCGACCGGCTCGGCGCGGGCGAAGACGCGAGCGTGGCCATCGAAGGCACCTCGGAGGTGCGCCACCTGCAGCATGGCTTCAACCAGGCGGCGCGCGCGCTCGCCGAAAGCCACCGGCTGCTGCAAAGCCGCATCAACGAAGCCACGGCCGAACTGGCGCGCAAGAACCAGCTGCTCGAAGTGGCCAGCCAGGCCAAGACACGGCTGCTGGCCGCCGCCAGCCACGACCTGCGCCAGCCGCTGCATGCGCTCACGCTGTTCTCCGACGGGCTGGCCAACGGCGAGACCGACCCGGTGAAGCTGCAGCGCATCGGCCACATCCGCGAATGCGTGGATTCGCTCGACCGGTTGTTCTCGGAACTGCTCAACCTGTCGCAGCTCGACGCCGGTGTGCTGCAGCCGCAGTGGGCCGACTTTCCGCTCGACAGCCTGTTCGACGAGATCAGCCGCAACTTCCGCCCCGTGGCCGAGCAGCAGGGCCTGCGGCTGGTGGTGCGCAAGACCGAGCTGTGGGTGCGCTGCGACTACGTGATGCTGTCGCGCATCCTCAACAACCTGGTGTCGAACTCGCTGCGCCACACGGTCGAGGGCGGCGTGCTGATCGGCGCGCGCGCACGCGGCAAGGGCGTGCGCATCGACGTGGTCGACACCGGCGTGGGCATTGCCGCGCAGCACCAGGCGCGGGTGTTCGAAGAGTTCTACCAGGTCGAGCCCGCCGGCCGCGGCAACGCGTCCGGCGGTCCGCGCGGCATGGGCCTGGGGCTGGCCACGGTGCAGCGGCTGGCCGAGCTGCTGAACACGCGCGTCGAACTCAGCTCGCGCCTGCACAAGGGCACCTGCGTGCGCGTGCAGGTGCGCGCCGCGCCCGCCGCGCTGCCGGCGCCGGTGGCACCGACGCCCACGCTCGCCACAACCGTCGACGACAACAGCGACAGCCTCGCGGACCTGCGCATCCTCGTGATCGACGACGAGCGCACGATCCTCGAAGGCCTGAGCGTGGTGCTGTCCAACTGGGGCGCCACGGTGCTGGCCGCGCAGACGCGCGCCGAGGCGCTGGCGCTGGCCGATGGCTGGGACACGCCGCCCGACGTGGTGGTGAGCGACCTGCTGCTGCAGGGCGGCGACAACGGCCTGGACGTGATCGCCGCGCTCGAGCGCCACCCCAACGGCATCGGCCCCGGCACCGCGCGCCTGCTGGTCACCGGTGAAACCAAGCCCGACCGCCTGCGCGAGGTGGCCGCTGCCGGCATCGCCGTGCTCTACAAGCCGGTGTCGCCGCGCGTGCTGCGCCAGGCGATCCAGGCGCAGCGCACGGCCGCGCTGTCGATGGCCGCGGGCCTCTGACAACGGTACCTTTCCTGTAGGCGCCGGGTAGTGCGTCGGACATAGGCCAAGCAGCCGCTGCGGTGTGATCTTCCTCACATGCGCAGGCCCTCGCGCACGCGGGCATAAGCCCTCCGCCTTATCGCGGGAAACAGGGCGCGTCCTTACATTGGACCATTGCCCCTCGCTGCACAAAGCAGTCCATGTCCGCCGCCGAGAACCTCCCCATTCCGCTTTTCTTCGGAAGAGTGCACCGCGCTGTCCACGCCCTGCTGGCCTGCGGCCTCGTGCTGTGCTTTGCCGCCGCGCCGCGCGTTGCAGCGGCGGCCACGCTGACGGTGCTCGTCGGCGACGACCAGGCCGCGTCGGCGGAATTCGTGCAGCAGCTGCGCACTGACCAGTCGGCCGCCGGCAAGTTCGAACTCGTGCGCATCGGGCCCGGCGCCACGACCACTGAACCGGCCAGCGCCGACACCGAGCCTGCGGCCAACACCGGCGTGCGCACGCGCAGCCTGCGCACCGCCGGCGATGCGGGCCTCACCGTGGCGGTCGGCACCGCCGCCGCGCGCGCCGCCCTCGAGCGGCCCGGTGCAGAGCCGCTGGTGCTCGCGATGCTGAGCCGGCTCGACTACGAGACCCTGAAGGCCGCCAGCCCTGCCGCCCTGCGGCGCGGTGACCGGCGCGTGGGCGTGCTGCTGCGCGACCCGGCCATGGCCGACCAGCTCGCGCTGGTGAACGCCGTGCTGCCGCAGAAGCGCCGCCTGGGCGTCATCGCCACGCCCGAGTCCGAACCGCTGGTGCGCGAGCTGCAGCGCGCCGCGCAGAGCGCCAACCCGCCCTGGGACCTGCAGGTCGAGATCGCGCCCGACGCCCGCTCGCTGGCCGCCGCGCTGCGCGCCCTCGTGCCGCGCAGCGACGCCCTCATGGTGCTGCCCGACCTGATCGGCGACAGCCAGGCCGCCACGCTCTCGGTGCTGCGTGCCGGCGCCAGTGCGGGCCTGCCGGTGTTCGGCGCCAGCGAGGGGCTGGTGCGCTCGGGCGGCCTGGCGGCGGCGGTCTCCACGCCCGGCCAGCTGGCCCAGCAGGCGCGCCAACTCGGGCAGAAGGTGGCCAGCGCAGGAAGTGCCGGCAACAGCAGCCCGCTGGTGGAGGCGGCCACGCCGGCCACCGTGCGGATCAACGCGACCGTGGCACGCGGGCTCGGCCTGCGTCCGCCGGAGGAACGGGAGCTCACCGAACGACTCGCCGCCCCGCGATGAGCACCACGCCGGTCCCCCCGAGCCCGCTGTCCCGCCCGACGGCGGCGGGAGCGGCCACGGCGACCGAACCGCCATCGCCATCACCTCCGCCGCCACCTCCCCCGCCACCGGCCACCACGTCGCTCGTTGTGCGCGGCAACCTGCAGCGCGACCTGTTCCGCCTGGGCGTCGTGCCTTGCGCGGCGGTGGCGCTGGCGCTCACCGGCTGGTTCACGCACAACCGGCTGCAGACGCTCGAAGCCGCCTTCGACGCCGAAGGCCAGGCGGTCGCCAGGCAGGTGGCGGCGATGTCCGACCTGAGCCTGTATGCGGGTGACCTGCCCGCGCTGCAGAACGTGGCCTCGGCGGCGTTGCGCGGCGGACAGGTGACACGCGTCGAAATCAGCAACAGCGCGGGCGTGTACGTCACGGCCGGGCCCAAGAACGAATCGCTCGCGCAGCTGCGCATGTTCAGCGCGCCGGTCACGCTGCGCGAAGCCTCGCGCGCCAGCGCCTTCGCGCCGGCCGGCTCCACCACGGCGGGCGACACGCCCATCGGGCTGGTGCAGACCTTTCGCGACACCACCGCCTACACGCACGAGCGCAGCCGCTCGCTCATGGCCGGCATCGGCATCGCACTGGTCGCGCTGCTGGCGGCGTGGGCGTCGGTGCGCCACATGGCGCGCACGGTGGCACGGCCGCTGCGGCGCGTGTCGCGCACGGTGGCAGCGCTGGAGGCCGGCCACTTCGAGGTGCGCTGCGGCGTGGTCGAAGGCGGCACGCGCGGCACGCACGAACTGGCCGTGCTCGCGCACGACATCGACCGCCTCGCCGAGCGCCTGCAATACAACCGCCAGGTGAGCGAGGAGCGCGTGCGCGACGCCACCGCCGTCGCGCTGCAGCGCATGGCCGAGGCCGAGCAGGCCGCGCTGTCGCGCGCGCGCTTCCTGGCCGCCGCGAGCCACGACCTGCGCCAGCCGTTGCACGCGATGGGCCTGTTCATCGACGGCCTGCTGCCCAGTGCCACCGACGCCCAGCGCCCGGCTGTGCTGCGGCTGCAGGAGAGCACCGGCTTCATGGGCGTGCTGCTCGACGACCTGCTCGAAATTTCGCGCCTCGACGCGCAGGTGCTCACGCCCGCCATCACGCGCGTCTCGCTGGCCGCGCTGTTCGACCAGCTCGACGCGCAGCACGCGCCCGCCGCCAGCGCGGCGCAGGTGCGGCTGCACTGGCGCGACCGCGGCCTGGCGGTGCGCAGCGACGCGGCGATGGTGCAGCGCATCGTCGGCAACCTCGTGGCCAACGCGCTGCGCCATGCGCCCGAAGGCGGCACCGTGCTGGTGGCCGCGCGGCGCAGCCGGGCCGGCGTGCGCATCGAGGTGCGCGACAACGGCGTGGGCATCGCGCCCATCCACCAGGGCCGCATCTTCGAAGAGTTCTACCAGGTGGCCAACACCGAGCGCGACCGCCGCCGCGGCTTCGGCCTGGGCCTGGCGATCTGCGCGCGCATCGCCACCCTGCTCGGCACCCGCATCACCCTGCGCTCGGCGCTGCAGGCCGGCAGCACCTTCACGTTCACGCTGCCGCCCGCGCGCAAGGCCGACCTCGCACCGCCCGAGCCCGCACCGGTCGCACCCGCGCCGCTGGCGGGCCTGCGCTGCCTCGTGGTCGACGACGACCCCGCCATCCTCGACGGCACGCACGCGCTGCTCACGCAATGGGGCTGCGAGGTCGAATGCGTCACCACCGGTGCCGAAGCGCTGGCGCGGCTGGGCACCGGCGACATCGTCTACGACGCCGTGCTGTGCGACCTGCAGCTGGCCGGCGACGCCGACGGCGTGGAAGTGATCGATGCCGCCCGCCGCCTGCAGCCCGACGCGCTCGCGGTGCTGGTGTCGGGCGCCACCGGGCCCGAGGTGCTGCAGCGGCTGCGCCACGGCGGCGTGACGCTGTTGACCAAACCGGTGGCGCCGGCCAAGCTGCGCGCACTGCTCACCACGCGACGCCACGCGCCCGGCGCCTGAACCTGCATGCCCACTGCCATCGACCTGAAAAACGTCCGCCCTTTCGTCGCCACGCCCTGCCACAGCGGCGCGGTCGGCACCGAGTGCGTGCGCAGCCTGCTCGGCCTCGTCAACCTCGCGTGGACCCACGGCTTCGCGATGCAGACGCGCTTTCTCGATGGCGACAGCCTCGTCACGCGCGCGCGCAACCGGCTGGCCGCCGAGTTCCTGGCCGACACGCGCTGGACGCACCTGTTCTGGATCGACGCCGACATCGGCTTCGAGCCCGAGGCCGCGCTGCGGCTGCTCGGCGCGGGGCGCGACGTGGTGGCCGGCGTGTACCCGCACAAGAGCGACGGTTGGCCCGATGGCGGCCTGCGCGCACCGCTGCCGGCCGGCGCCACGCGCGCGGACTTCGAGGCGCTGCATGCGGCGTTTCCGGTCAACGTGAACGATGCGGCCGCGCATGTCGACGCCGACGGCTTCCTCGAAGTGCTCGATGCGCCCACCGGCTTCATGCTGATCGCGCGCCACGTGCTCGAGCAGATGGCGCAGGCGCTGCCCGAGCTGCGCTACACGCCCGACCGCATGGACGACCCGGTCGTCGCGGCGCGGCCGCACTACCGCTTCTTCGACGTGTTCGCCGAGCCGAACAACGGGCGCTACCTCAGCGAGGACTACGGCTTCTGCCGCCGCTGGCAGTCGATCGGCGGACGCGTGCATGTCGACACGCGCTCGCAACTGTCGCACCAGGGGCTGCGCACCTACCGCGGCGACTTCGCGAGGACGCTGGGGTTGGGCGACTGAGCCGGTTGGAGGTCGGGCGGCAACGTCGTGCGGTCGTAGTCGCGGTCTGGCGCGATGCGCATCAGCTGCAGGCCCGGCCCTTCTTCCGCGAGGTAGTCGTAGCCGATCGATTGGAACTGCCGCGCCGGATCGAGCCGCGTGTAGAGGTCGCGCCGCGCCACGCGGTCTTCGTGCCGGATGCTCTTCAGGTGATAGAGCCGGTAGCGGCTGTAGAACATCAGGCCGTGGCGCTGCGTGTCGTCGGGCAGCCATGTGCCGTGCAGCGTGGGGCTCTGGTCGAACGAAATCTGCTGCGGCAACCGGAACAGCCGCGCGCGCGACTTGCGCCCCCACGGGCCGTCGATGCGCCAGGCGTCGGGCGAGTTCCAGAGCTCGCAGGACACGAGCGACAGGCTGGCGAGCTGGTGGTCAGGCAGCGAATCGACGGTGGCATGCAGGTGATGCAGAAACAGCTGTTCGTAGCGCTCGTCGGCATCGCACACCAGCACCCAGCCTGCGCCGTGGCGGCGTGCGGCTTCGAGCAGGCGGCGCTTGTTCTCGTTCTCGCGCCAGACGTGCGCGCCGTCGTCGCGCGGTGGGTTCGACAGCAGCTCCAGCAGCATCGGTTCGCGCCGCAGGATCTCGGCGGTGCCGTCGGTCGAGCCGTCGTCGAGCGCGACGATGCCGTCCACATGGCCGCGCAGGTGGTCGAGGCAGCCGGGGAGATAGCGCGCTTCGTTGCGTACCTGCATCACGCAGACGATGCGCAATCGCGACGTGAGACGCGGTTCGACCGGCGGGTTCGCGCACGACGGGCAATGGAAGGCGCTGGCCTCGTGGTGCAGCAGCCGCGCGCAGACCTCGCACTGGCGGCGCGAGCCCATCGGCACCACCGGTGCATTGACCGGCCAGTCCGGTGCTTCGGAAGGCCATGCGCTGGCGCCGTCATCGCGCGCGAGGCGATCGAAAGCGAGGCCCCAGCCGGCATCGCCCGCGCGTGCCTCGTGCGGCGTGCACCGGATCCAGTCGACATCGCGATCGAACTGCTCGCCGCCCGTGCGCGTCTCGTCCGACAGGTGCAGCAGGTGCGCGTCCGGACAGGCCAGCAGCTGCCAGCCCGCCATCTCGAGGCGCACGCGCAGGTTGTCGTCGTCGCCGCCCCACTCCTCGAACGATTCGTCGTAGCCGTGCACCGCATCGAAGGCTTCCCGCGCGCAACACAGCGAACCGTAGAAGGTCTGCAGCAGCAGCTCGGGCGGCACCTGGCGTGCGAAGGCCGATTCGAGCGTGCCCGTGAGTTCATCGAAGCGCGCGAAGCCGACACGGCCCACCGCCACGCCGCGCGCGTGCCCCATCGCCGCTTGCAGCAGCAGGCCCGGCGCATCGCCCGCGTAGGCGGACTCGGGCGAATGGACCAGCACCAAGCGACCCGCGCTGCAGCGCACACCGGCGTTGATGGCCTTGCACGGCGGGCGCCATGCATGCGCGACGTCGTTCACCAACACCTTCCAGCGGATCTGCGGAAAGCGCGCGACCAGCGCCAGCACGCCGGCTTCCTCGCCGGGCTCGTCAAGCGCGAGCACGACCTCGATGCCCGGTCGCGCCCAATACCCTGCATTCATCGGCAACACGCGCTCGAACTCGGCGAGCTTGCGGTAGAAAGGCAGCACGACGCTGAGCCACGGGCGGCCCGTGTCGGCCTCCTGACCTTCCGACCTCATGATGTTCACTGCATCGCTCCCTCAGCGATGAAGCACCGGAGATACCCATGCAAGGCTGCTACATCAACCTCGCTCGCAGCACCGATCGCCGCGCCGCGATGGAAGCGCAGTTGCGCCGGCTCGGTCTGACAACCGTGGAACGTTATCCGGCGTTCGATACGGACATGGTCGCCCCTGCTCGGCACGACCGCAATGTCCTCACGCCGGGCGAGCGTGCCTGCTTTTTCTCTCACGCCGAGGCCGTGACGCTGGCGAACCCCGCCGAGATGCTGCTGGTGCTCGAAGACGACGCGCAGCTCAGCGAGGCCCTGCCGGCCGTGCTGCGCAGCGGCGCACTCGCACAGCTCGAAGCCGACGGCTGCGACATCGCGTTCCTCGAATGCCAGCCCGTGACCTCGACGCAGCACCTGCTCGCGCTCTGGCAGAGCCTGCAACGGCGACTGCCGCCGCGAGGCAGCAACGCGCCGCGCCATGCGCTGACGGGCATCGACTTCCTCGACGCGCGCACGCTCTACAACTGGGGCGCGGTCGCCTACCTCGTGACGCCGAAGGGCCTGCGCTTGCTGCCTGCGTTGCTGAAGGAAGCGCTCGCGAGCGGGCCCCTGCAACCGTACGACCTGACGCTGGGCAGCCTGCTGCGCGAGGGCCGCCTGCAAGGCACGGTGCTTTCGCCCTTCCTCGCCACGCCAGCGCTGGGCAGCCATGCCGACAGCACCCTCGGCAGCCCCTCGGAATCGGCGGCGCACGATGTGCTGGGGAGCGCGCTGCGCCGCCTGTTCTTCGCCGGTCCGCTCGAAGGCCTCGACGCGCAAGTCACCGCGTGGCGGCACGCACCGCTCACCGACGACCCGCAGCTGCGGCTGCTCGCGGACCTGATGGCGCAGCTCTTCGTGCTCACGGCCCGCGATCACGCGCCGCGCTGACACGCCTTCAATCTCAGAAGTCCGAACAGCCGTTGCGCCGCTCGGTGTTCACGCAGCTCAGCAGGTTGGGCCGCGAGCGCACGCGCGACCATTCGCGCGCCAGCACGTCGGCGCCCTGCGCCACGCGGTCGCCGTCGAGCGGGCCGGTGGCCAGGCAGATCGGCGCCTGGCCGATGTTCCGGTCGTACAGGTACGAGGTCAGCGGCTCGCGCACCACGTCCACCGACGGCAGCAACGGCAGGCCGCTCACGCGCAGCTGGCCCGGCACCACGCGCACCGCGTAGCCCTCGGCCGACGTGAAGGTGCCGTTGATCGGGTACAGGCCCGGCGGGCTGCCCGGCAGCGCCGCAGAGAACATCGAACCGCTGAAGCCCGCGCCGGTGTCGCCGAGGATCAATCCGGTGAGGCTGTAGATGAAGAACGGGTTGGGCGCCCCCACGCTGCGCGAGGCGTCGGCGATCACCACCGTGGCCGTCGGCTGCTGCGCGTAGATGAAGTGGTTGTCGCCCGGCGTCACGGTCACGGTGCACAGGCCCAGGTAGGCGCAGTGATAGAAGTTGGGCAGCGGGCCCGAACCGGCCAGGCCGCCGCGCGTTTCGCCGACCCAGGTGTCGGCCCACACGCGCCACAGCGCGCCCGAGATGCCGAAGCCGCCCGGGTTCTGCAAGCGCGCCGCCGCCACGAGGTCGGTGCCGCTGGTGCTGCTGACCGGCGCGCCCAGCGTGAGGTCGCCGCTCAGCGTGCGCACGAACACGGTGTTGGCGGCCATCGAATCGATCGAGGTGAGCTGCGGCAGGTTGCCCGCCGCGTCGAAGCCCGTGACCGCCACCGGCCCGATCGTGACCGCGTTCGCATCCACATAAGCAAAGCCGCCCGCCGCGCCGCCGCCGACCGTGGCGACGTCGTTGGCCGGGTTGCGCAGATCGACGCTGCCGTTGCGCGAGCGCGCGAGCAGCGCGCCGGCCGTGATCGCGCCCGCACCCGACTGGCTCACGTTGCCGGCCGACAGCAACCCCAGCGTCGCGGCCGAGACCGGCGCGTTGAGCGCGATGCCGCCGCCACCGCCTTCGTTCTGCAGAGTGAGCGCGCCCGAGGTCGAGAGTGCGCCCGCCACCGTGATGTTCGCGGCATGCGTGGTGCTGCCCGCGACGATGGTCGGCGCCGACAGCTGCGCGAACTCCGCGCCCGACACCGAGAAGCCGTTGACCGTCGGGCCGCCCAGCACGATGGGCGTGGCCGTGTCGTCCGATGCGGTCATGTTCACATCGACCCCGCCCGGGCGCAGGTCGATGGTGCCGGCCGCGACGACCGGCGCTTCGATGACGATCGAATCGCCGCTGCCGTCGTTGCTCGCGCGCAGCAGCACGTTGCCGCTGCTGCGGATGCCCGGCAGCGCGCCCGGTGCTGTCGACCCGCCGCCAGCCTGCAGCACGACACCGCGCCCGCCGTTCTGCGAACGGCCCGTGACCTCGATGTTGCCGCCGCCGGTGGTGACGAGCTGCGCGCCGTCTTCCAGCCGCACGCCGCTGTCTTCGGTGGCGGCCGGCGCCGAGGGATCGTTGTTGAAGTTGTAGCCGCGCAGCGTGATGTCGCCGCTGCCGGTGGTGATGGAGCTGCCGCCGTTGATGAGCACGCCGTGCGCCGCCGCGAAGGTCGACGAGGCCTGGCGCCGTGCCACGCCCTGCACGGTGACGTCGCCGCTGGTGGTGCTGATGGTGCTCGGCCCGAGCTGGCCGCTGGTGATGACCACGCCGCTGTCCCACGTGGTCGAGGTGCCGCGGATGTCGACGTTGCCGGTGGCGGTGGCGATGCGCGCGCCCTGCAGCAGCACGTCGCCGCCTTCGATGCGCACGTTGCCGCCCGCGCCCGCGTCGCTCTGGCCGACGCGCGTGTCGACCTGCACGTCCTGCGTGAGGATCACGTTGCCGGTCGGCGCGCCGGGCTGGCCGCTGAACAGCGACACGTTGCCGCCGTCGGTGATGACCTGCCCGCCGTTCAGGCGGATGAAGCCGCTGCCGGGCGTGCCCGTGCCCACCGCGTTCATCGTCACGCTGCCGCCCTGCGTGAGGATGTTGCCCCCGAAGTCGATGAAGCCGCTGCTGCCCGAGGGCGTGCCGTCGGGGTTGACGCCCGCGTTCATCACCACGTTCAGGTCGTCGCCGCCAGTGGCGCGGATGGTGGTGCCCGGCGTACGGGTCTGGATGCCGGTGGCGGCGTCGAGCTGGAGCGTGAGCGGGCCCTTCGAGCCGGTGTAGTTGATGTCAACGTCGGGTTCGAGCGTGATGACGCCACCGCCGCCCGTGCCCGTGCCGGTAGAGATCCGCACGCTGGTGCCGCCATTGAGCGCGGTGTTGATGTCGCCGTCCTCGATGGTGGAGTTGGCGAGCGCGTCGTACGGGTTGGTGGGCAGCGTGCCGCCGGTCGTGCCGTGGCTGATGGTGAGATCGAAGGGGTCGATGAACCACTGGCCCGCCGTACCCACAGTCGCTGAGGCATCGACGCGCGCTCCGCGCAGGTCGAAGCGCCCGGCCGAGGTCTCGATGCGTCCGCCGTTGCCGCCGGCCGTGCCGCCGCGTGCCGACAACTGGCCGTGGGCGCGCAGCGTCTCGGTCGCCACCACCTGGATGCTGCCGCCGTTGCCCGTGCCCGCACCGGCATTCGCTTCGAGGCGGGTGTTCTTGCCGATGGCGATGGCGTTGCTGGCCGCGATGTCGATGCTGCCGCCGCCGGTCGCGCCGCTCGCATCGAGGCGCGCCACGGCGGGCGAGCCGTCGAAATTCGTGGCGCCGTCGATCAGCACGTTGCGCCCTTGCACCGAGATGCTGCCGCCCTTGCCGCTGTCGCTGGCCACCGAAGCCAGTGTGCCGACGCTGGTGCCCACGCCGGAGAAGGAGGTGACTAGGCGCATCGAGATGTCGGTGCCCTGGGCGTCGATGGCGATGGTGCCACCGCTGGTGCGCAGCGCCATGGGCTGGTCGGCGTCGATGGTGACGGCCACGCCGTAGGTGGGCGTGGTCGATGGCGTGATGATGATGTCGGGGCTGCCGAGCGTGGCGCTGAAGCCTTCGCTGCCCGCATGGCCGATCACGTCGATGCGCCCGCCCGCACCGGCCGAAATCTCGCCGCGGATGGCGACGCCGTTGCCGCCGCCGGCGGACATGTTCCCCGCTGCAAAGCCCGTGTCGGTGCGCAGGCCGTCGAGGTTGGCGCCCTGGCCTTCGATGCGCACGTTGCGCTCGCTCGCCACGGTGGCGTCGTCGATGACGACCGCCGTGCTGGCGCCCACCGCAGCCCCGCCGATGTTGGACGTCCAGGTCGGGCCCTGGCCCTTGATGCCGATGTCGCCCACGGACTTCAGCACCGCGCCGCTGCTGACGGCGACGCCACTGCGGCCGTAGCCTGCGAGGCCGTCGAGCTGCAGGCCGCCGGCGCCGGCTTCGACCGTGCCGCCTGTGATCGACACGCCGTTGCTGCCGCGGAAGACGAAGTCGCTGTTGTCCTGGTCGTCGATCCAGGTGCGGCCCTGGCCGCGCATCGACACGCGGCCTTCGCCGCCGGTCGTGACCTGGCTGCCCGCCAGCGTCACGCCGTCGCGCCACACATAGTCGCCGGTGTCGCCGCCGAGCGGAACCACGCCACCGATGGCACGGCCGTTCTGTGCGTCGCCCTGGCCAAAGAAGCGCACGTCGCCGCCGTTGGCCGCGATGGTCGCGCTGGTCAGCACGATGGCGGCGGCGTAGTCGCTCTCGGCGGAAGGGTTGCCGCTGCTGTTGTTGATGTTCTTCGCGTTGGCGGCGACCAGGCCGGTGGAATCGGCGTTGAAGTCGACATGCAGTGCGCCTTGCTGCGACGTGATGGCCGAGCCCTCGTTCATGACGATGCTGCCGGCCGAGTCGACGCGCAGCCGCGCCGTGCCGCCTTCGCTCTTGATGACCTGCACGCCGGGCGCAAAGGTGACGCCCGCGCCGACACCGGTGCGCCCGCTCACCAGCGTCACGTCGGTGCCGCGGCCCAGCGTGTCGCCGACGCTGCCGGCGCTCACAGAACCACCGGTGAAGAACGGCAACTTGCTGTCGTACACCGGCACGTTGCCGGCCTCGACGATGCCCAGGTCCGACTGCTTCGCGCTCACCGTCCAGCTGCCGTTGGCACCGCCCTGCGCACCACCGCCCGCGTCGACACGCACGGCTTGCACGCGCACCGAGTCGGCCTCGTTCGAGATCGCACCGCCTTTGCCGGCGCCCGCGCCGCGCGCAGTCATCTCGCCGTAGGCCTGCAACCGCGAGGCGCGCTCCGGTGCCGCGTCGGCCTCACCGACCAGGGCCTGGCCCTGGGCGCTGGCCGTGGTGACGGTGCCGCCCGCGCCTTCGGTGATGGCGTCGGCGCGCAGCACCGACGTGGACGACAGCGCCACGTCGTAGCCATGCACCGACACGTTGCCGCCGCCGGCCTGGCCGCTGGCATCGATCACCGCGCGCTGGTCGCCGCCGCCGGTGCCTTCGATGCGCACCTGCCCGGCCGCGATGCGGATGCTGCCGCCGCGCTGGCCCGCGCTCGCGCCGGTGGCGTCGAGCAGGCCGCCGTTCATCTCGATGCGGTTGTCGCGGCCCGCGCCGAGCACGATCTCGCCGTTGACGTTCTCCAGCGTGCGCGCGCGCACCGTGCCCGACTGGTTCACCACCAGCTCGCCCGCCGTGTTGGAGCTGCCGACGAGCATCACGCGCCCGCCATCGGCCTGCAAGCTGGCGCCCGCGGCGTTCACCACCTTGGCGCTGGTGGCCATGGCATCGGCCGCGACCACGAGGTTGGTGAGTCCGTCGTTGCCCAGGTCGAAGCTGATCTTGCGGCCCGACGCCAGCGCGACGGTGCTGCCGTCGGCGACGACGCGGCCGGTGTTGGTCACCTCGGCACCCATCAGCACGACGGGGCCGCCGACGGCGGTGAGCACGCCGGCGTTGCTCACGGCCTTGGTGTTGCCGTCAGGCCGTTCGAACGTGAGCTGGGTGCTGCCTTCGAGGAAGGCGTTGTCGGTGGTGCTCAGGGCCAGCGTGGAGGCCACGAGGCCGCCGACGTTGACCTGCGCGCCCTGGCTGAACACCACGCCGTTCGGGTTGACGAGGAACACGCGCCCGTTGGCCGTGAGCTGGCCGGCGATGGTCGAGAGCTCGTTGCCCATCACGCGGTTGAGCAGGATGCTGGACGCGCCCATCGACTGGTTGATGTTGACCGCGTCCTTCGCGCCAATGGAGAAGGCGTTCCAGTTGATGATCGCGCGCAGCGACGACTGCGAGATCGCCAGCGCCTGTCCGCCCAGCGGCGATGCGGTGGTCGAACCCGCCACGCCCACGCTGCCCTGCGTGGTGTAGCCGCCCGGTCCGAAGCTCGGCAGGATGGTTTGCGCCAGCGCCGGCGCCAGGCCCATGCAGGCGATAGCGAGCGCCAGCGGGCGCAGCGTCGGCCGGGGTTGGAAGTTGCGTGGCTTCATGGTCAGAACGCCTTTTGCAGCTGCACGTACAGCCGCGGATTGCGCCCGCCGCCGTCGGTCTGCGCGGGCGGTGTGCCGGCGCGCCAGGCGAGCGTGGCGTTGATCGAGAAGTTGCCCGGGCGCGACCAGCTCAGTCCGATGCCGTAGCCGCGCAGGCTGTGGGAGTTCTCGCCGTCGAAGGGCGAGGGATGGCGCGCGATCTTTCCGCGTGCCGCGTCGTAGAACAGGTAGGGCGTGACCTCGTCGGTCGCCGCCCACCGGTATTCGAAGGTGCCGATCAGGCCCTCGTCCACCAGCAGTTCACCCGAGGGGTAGGCGCGCACCGCGCGGGCGCCGCCGAGCGCGAGCTTTTCGGAGGCGTCGAGGTTCTTGCTGGCCCACTGGCCGCCGACCGAGAAGTACAGCGAATGGCGCGGCACGATGGACTGCAGGCGCGACACCTGGAAGCTCAGCTTGGTGAAGCCGCCTTCGGTGTGGCGCCCGCCGACCTGCTGGTCGGACTGGAAGCTCTGCGGATCGCGGATCGACAGGTCGCCGTGGTACAGCGTGCCCGAGCTGGCCCAATAGCCGCCGCCCAGCACCTCGTCGCGACGCTCCCAGGCCCAGCCGATGCCGAAGCCCTGCACGCGTTTCTTTGCTGTGAAGTCGACGCCGCGCAGCTCGTCGGTGAGGTCTTTCACGTCGGCCGTGAGGCGCAGGAACAGGTTCTGCTGGCGCTGGCGGATCAGCGGATAGTTGAGCGACACGTCGAGCACATCGGCGCGACCGCGCGCGTCGAGGTCGACGAACTGGCCGCCCAGGTCGTAGCTCACTCGCGAGATGCCGATGCCCGCGCGCAGGCCGCTGGTGCCCAGCGGCGCCTCGTACGACACGCGGCCGTACTGCAGCGCGTTGCTGTTGGACAGCAGCACGCGCGCGTCGAGGTTGTCGCCGATGCCGAAGGGGCTGAGCCAGCGCGCCGTGCCGCCCACGCGGTAGCGCCCTGCCTCCTTGGTGCCGTGGTTGTCGGCCTCGGCCGAGAAGGCCCAGCGCGAGCCGGCCTCGACCTCGACCGACAGGTCGGTGGTGCCGGCCTGCGCGCCTTCCTGCAGGCTCGACGACACCTTCAGGCCGGGCTGGTCCGACAGCAGCAGCATCGCGCGTTCGTAGGCCGGCGCGTTCACGGCCTCGCCCGGCTGCAGCGCCGCCAGGAAGCCGCGCACGCGCGCCTCGCTGATCGGCGCTTCGGGCGCGACCAGCACCTCGACCTTGCCGAGCCGGCCTTCGATGATGCTGATCTCGACGACGCCGTCGCGCACGGTCTGCACCGGCACCACGGCCTGCGCGAGAAAGTAGCCGCGCTCCTTGTAGCGCGTGGTGATCGCCTGCGCGAGCCCTTCGAGGTCGCCGAGCGTGACGTCACGGCCGATGTAGGGTGCGGTGATCGTCTGCAGCTCGTCGTTGCTCAGCGCCTTCACGCCATTCAGGCGCAGGTCGGTGAGCTTGAAGCTACCCGCGCCTGCCGCGGGCCGGGGCGGCGCGGGCAGGGTCTGCGGAGCGACGGCGCCAGGGGCCTGTGCGACGGGACGGTCGCAGCTGCCGCAGGGGTCCTTGGTCGGCAGCAGCGTGGTCGCCTCCTGCGCGTGGGCGCGGGGCACGGCGATCCACAGCGTGGCACCGACGAGGGCCATGGCGGCGAGAGCGACCGGCGTCGGCCGTGGACGAAGGCGAATCGCAAGGGCCATGGCAGTTCTTCTTTGCGAGAGGGAGCGTGGCGAAGACATGTTCAGCTTCCCACGGTGAGACGCCAGTTGCCGATCAGGTTGAACGGCGCCCAGAAGAAGGGGTGGGACATCTTAGGATCCTTCAGCACGGCCAGTTGCCCGGCCTGCATGGCCTTCTGGATGTCGCGGCCCTTGGCCAGCTCGCCGTAGAGCGTGCCCATGAGCACGGCGGTGGCGTCGTCCGACACGGGCCACAGCGAAGCGATGAGGCTGGAGCTGCCGGCCGAGAGGAACGAACGCGTGAAGCCCAGCACCTCGTCGCCCTGCGCGATGCGCCCCAGGCCCGACTCGCAGGCCGAGAGCGTGACCAGTGCCGTGCCTTCCATCGGCATCGCGAGGATCTCGTGCGCCTCCAGAAAGTTCTGCTTGCCGCCTTCGTTGGCCAGCAGGATGCGCGAGTACAGCGGATCGACCTCGTCGGCTTCGGCGTGCGCCGCCACGTGCATCAGCGGCGAGCGCGAGGCCACGTCCCGGAACTGCGTCTTGGTGGCGGCGGCGCCCATGAACACGGTGTTGCGCGGGAACAGCTGCGCGAGCTGCTTCACCTCGGTCTCGGCGCCGGGCAGGTCGTACTTGTCCTCGATGCGCGGATTGCCGAAGGCCGTGAGCGTCGCGTTCACGCGCGGCGTTCGCTGCGCCAGCTGCACCGCGATGCTGATCGACGGCGCCACCGACACCGGGTGCGTCTCGATGAGGTAGCGCCCGTCCAGGCGCAGCGCCTGGAACGGCAGGTAATGCAGCGGCCCGTGCGGCACCACCACCACGCGCTGCCCCGGCACCAGGCCCAGCGGGCCGAGCAGCGCGGCGCCCAGCTTGTCGGCGTTGGTGATGGCGGCGCGGCGGCCGCGCACGATCGAATTGCGGAAGGTCTCGACGAGTTCGGTGAGCTCTTCGCGCTTCACCCCGATGCGCTTCTCGGTGATGCTGTCCGGCCCCACGACCCAGACCATCAGGCGGTCGGGCAGCGCGTGGTACTGCACCACGCGCTCGTCGGCCGCCAGCGTGCGCTGCAGCGCGGCCACGCCGACCATGCCGGCCGAAGATTCACTGAGCTTCGCGCGGCCACGCACCGCATCGAGCAGCGCGCGCGAGCGGCTGTGCTCGCTCACCTCAAAGGCCCGCGTCGGATCGCCCGCTTCGCTGTACACCGCCACGCCACGCTCGAACACCGACTGCAGGTCGGAGAACAGGCCCATCTTCACTTCTTCGCTGCGAAAGCGCGCGCGCACCTGGTCGACGTCGGCGAGCGCGCGGCCCGCGGCGTCGGCCGCGGCCTGCTTCTGGCCCAACGCGAGTTCGCTGCGCGCCACGCCGTCCCAGGCCCAGAGCCGGTAGTAGGCGGTGTCGGTGCCGACCTGGCGCGTGGTGAGCGCGCGGTACTTGTCGCGTGCCTCGGCCGGCTTGTTCTCGGCCAGCAGCAGGCGGGCGCGCGTGCGTTCGAGCTGCGCGGCCAGCGGCGCTTCACGCGGTTCGGCCATGCCGCCGAGCACCTGGCGTGCGCGTGCCGCGTCACCCGCTTCGATGAGCGCGTTGACCAGCGAGGCCTGCACCAGCGGCGCATAGCGCGGCGAGCTGTTGGCCAGTGCTTCGTCGTAACTGAGCACCGCGCCGGCGAAGTCGCCGCGCCGCGTGCGCACGTCGCCGATCACCTTCTGCACCGGACCGACCACCAGCTTCGGATCGCGCGCGGTGTGGCGCAGCGCTTCGCGTGCGAACTCCTCGGCCTTTTCGAGCTGGCCCGAGTAGCTGTAGACGATCGCCAGATCGCGGTTGGCCACGGCGCGCAGGTTCGGGTCGCTGGTGGCGTTGGCCAGGTGCAGCGCCTTGCTCGCGGCGCGCACGCTCTGGCGGAACTCGCCCGCCTCGGCCAATGCGACCGCCTGGCTGCAGTACTGATAGCCCGAGAGCTTGACCGCATCCTGCCCGTAGAGCACCGCGCCTTCGCTGGTCAGCGCCAGCAGCGTGTCGGTGTCCGCAAGGCGCGCCTGCGCCATCCGGTCGGCCGCGGCCTCGGCATTCGGGCCGCCCGCTGAAGCAGCGGACGCCGCAGGCGGTGCTGGCGCGGGTCGTTGCGCCAGGGCTGAAGGACCACCGGGACCCAGTAACAAGACACCCACCAAGCCGACCGCACCGGCAAGACCGGCACGGCGACGCGCCGGATGCGTACATCCCCATCTCGAAAACCACGCCATTGAACCCCCTCGACCCATGCACTCGCTGCCGCGAACGCTCGACGCCGCGGGAGTGCGCGCCGTTCAGGCCTCGAGGGAAAGTCTAGGAGGGGGTGTTCACCTCGCCTATTCGCAAGACGGTCTAGCGCGAATGGACTAAGTCACGAAGGCGAAACCGGGGCGAGCTCCGGTTTCACCGCGTGTTCAGTTCACCGTGTGCGCACCCAGGCCGGCGGAGGTGTCGATCGGAAAGCTGTCCCATTGCACCGACGGATCGAAAGCGGTGGCGGCATTCGCATCTCCCGCGGTGATGGCGGGCTTGCGGCGCAGCGTCTGGTTCAGCGTGCTGATGCCGCCGGCACCGGTCCACTCGGTGCCGGGGTCCGCGCCAAGCTGGCCGAAGCGGTCGATGACTGCACCGGATTTTTCCAGCGTCAGCGCATCGTCGCCATTGAAGTTGGCCACGCTGCTGGTGATCGTCCCCGTCGGCTTGAAGGCCGTCGCGGCACTGGCGTTCGCCAGCACCAGCACGCCGCCGGCCGGCAGGGAGCCGGTCAGCGCAACGGAGTTGGTCGGCGCACTCGCCCCGTTGGCATACAGCCTGACGGTATACAGGCTCAGGTCCACGGCCACCGCGGTCGGGTTGTAGATCTCGATCGCCTTGTTGTTCGACGTGCCCTCCACGTACTCGCTGAAGAACAGGTCCGGATCGCCGGGCGGCGTGACCACGACCACGGGGCTGACGTTCACACTCCCTGTTTGTGTGGCGGTCTGGGCCGCGGAGTTGGTCAGCGTGACGACGACGCTGAAGGTGCCCGCGACCGCATAGCTGTGCGTCACCGCGCCGGTGCCCGGCGCGGTGGTGGCCGCGGTGCCGTCGCCCCAGTCGACGCTCAGCGAAGCCAGCGTGGCCGTGCCACCGGGCGTGGCTTCCGAGATGTTCACGCTGTAGGTTTCGCCGACCTTGACGGCCGTCGGGATCGATGCGGTCACGAGGGGTTGCGTTACCGCCGCATCGGCCGTCAGGGTCAGGCCGACTAGCACGGGGTCGTGGTCCGATGCGCGGAAGGGCGTCGGCGCATAGCGGTCGTCGGTGGTGAAGTCGGTGTTGTAGTCGAGCGCGGTCGGCTCGTCGGCGTTGATGTGCCAGACGCCCACGCCGCTGACCTGCGCGCCCAGCGACGCCGAGGCATAGGCATGGTCCAGCGCGCCGGTCTCGCCGCCGAAGACGTAGGTGTAGCGGTCGCCGGCGGGCATGCGCTTGAGCAGGCTCTCGTTGCCGGCGCCTTCGAGCTCCTTGGTCGGATCTTCCAGCAGGTAGCTGTTGAAGTCGCCCATCATCACCACGTCGGCCTCGGGCGTTCCCATGAGCTTGAGCTTGGCGACGAAGCTGTTCAGCGCCTTCGCCTGCTGCGTGCGCGCGAGGTTGAAGCAGCCCTGCCCCAGGTCGATGTCGCCCGTGGAGGGGCAACTGCCCTTGCTCTTGAAGTGGTTGACCACGAACCAGAAGCCGCCGTTGTTGTCCACCGCGCTGAAGCGCTGGGCCAGCGGCGGCCGTCCGCTCGCCGCGGTGTAGTCGGCGAGGTCCGTGCCGGTCGGAAGCACAGCGTTGCCGACGCGCCGAACCTTCGCCGGCTTGTAGAGGATGTCCACCTTGATGGCGTCCGTGCCGAACACGCCGCTGTGGACGGCGGCATAGGTGCCCGCGCCGACCTTGGCGTTGAGGGCCGCCAGCAGATCGTTCGTCGCCACGTCGGTGTTCTGGATTTCCATCAGCCCCACCACGTCGGCATCCAGGCCCGCGATGGCGGCCACGATCTTGGCCTGCTGGCGCTGGAATTCGACGAGGTTGCTGGCGCCGCGGCAGTTCGCAGCAGAGGCCGGGCCGGTGCCGAACGAGCAACCCTGGCCGGTCTGGCCCGACGCCGTTTCTCCGTTCACGAACGTGGTGAAGTAGTTGAGCACGTTGAAGCTGGCCACCTTGAGCGCACCGCCGACCACCGGCGCGGTCACGGGGCGCGCGTTGGCCTGCGCGAACACCGGCGTCACGGTCGGCTGGATGCGATAGGCCGCGAAGTTGTGGCTCAGGATGCCGGTGACCTTCTGCGTCGTATCGCCCATGCGCCGCGTGCCGTCGGTGCCGGCGGCACTCAGGTAAGGAATGGGATTCGGGTTCTGGCGCGAGGCGCCGTCGTCGAGCACGATGCGCGCGAGCAGGTTCTGCGCATGCGTGGCCGTCGCGTTGCCGTTGGTGGCGTTGAACTGGCGGCCGTTCAATGCCAACACCATCTGGCCATAACGGCCCAGCTCGAACATCTCGGTCACGGCCAGCGGCTGCGCGATCTCGACCAGCATGCCTTCGTAGCGCTCCAGCGTGGAATCGTCAGCCACCGGCAGCGTGATCTGTGTCGGGTTCACGGCCAGGCCGCTGGCGCACACGCTCAGGATCACGGGGGCCTGTGCGGTGCCGGCAATCTGCGTGAGGCTGTCCGGCTTGGCGTTCACGCCGGCGGTCTGGCCGAACTCGGTCACCACGCCGGAGACCTGCACGAAGTCGCCCGCGGCCACACGCGTGGCGTTGTCCGGTGCGTAGACGAAGATGCCTTCCGAGGTCAGCGGATCGGCGTCGGGGTCGATCTGCTGCACGAAGAAACCGTTGAGCTTCACGGTGTCCGTGCCGGTGTTCTGGAAGTCGCCCACGACCACGCCGCGCACGGTCACGGCCTGCGTTGCGAGCGGGCTCGTGTGACCCGTTCCCTGCACGGACGAGATGGAAGTGAGTGGCGCGTCGGCCGGAACGGTGGCGGCACAGGTGGGCGGCGGCGTCACCACGGGGGGCGGGGTGTCCGGCGGCGCGTTGCCTGTCGGCGGCGAAGGGAGCCACGGGAACGAAGCCCCGCCGCCGTTGCCACCGCCGCCGCAGGCGGTCAGCACGAGTGCCAATGCGAGGGCCAGGGACTTGAAATGCCGGAGGGGCCTCGGTGCCGGATGCGTCATGGGGGCTTCTTGAATGGAGGGTGGAAACAGCTGGCGGACAGCGGCTGTTTCTATGGCGCTTGTGTGTCACCTCCAAGAAGCGCGGATGGCACTCGGGTGACGGCCGCGTGGCGGCAGTCACCCGCGTGCTGTGAAGCGGAGGGGCCGGATCGGCTGGAACGCCGGGGCGTTCCTCTAGGCCGGCACGCTGTCGATGTTCAGCCGGTCCCAGTGCCGGTGCTTCGCAATCGCCGCAATGAAGTCGTGCGCGATCTGGGTCGCGGCAGTGGCATCGCCCAGGTTGGTGACAGGCGTCTCGGCCACCACCACGCCGGCCGGTGCCTCACCTTCAGGCGTGACGCCGAGCGACGCCAGCAACTGCACGCCCTCGCCCACCACGCAGATCGCCTTGCAATGCTTGTACGCCTCGAGCACGAAGTGCACGGCATCGCCCTGCGCCGCGAGCGCAGCCGCGCCCTCGGCACCCGCAGGCACGAGCACGGCGTCGAACATCACCGAGGCGGTGTTCGTGAAGGTCATGTCGATGTCGATCTGGCGCTTCGAGGCGCTGGCCACGGTGCCGAGCTTCGGGCCCACCACCTTGCACAGCGCGCCTGCCTGCTCCAGGGCATCGCGGATCGGTTTGAGCGAGGCCGAGTCGACGCCGTCGGCCACGAGGATCGCGACCTTGCGCGTGCGCACGACGCCGTCGGCGCTGCCGTCGCTCATGCGCAATGCAGGCGACTCGTCGATGGGCAGATCGATGCGGTGTTCGCGAAAGCCCGCGTAGCCCGCCGCCGCCTTGGCATCGGGCTCGCCGATACCCAGCGGCTCGGCCACGCGGCGCGCGAGTTTCTCGTCGACGTGCGCGAGGTTGTCGACCATGCGCTGGCGGATGGCGGGCACTTCGAGCTTCGAAAGTTCGAAGCGGAAGGCCGCAACGATGTGCTCCTTCTCGGCCATGCTCTGGCTGTTGAAGAACAGGCGCGCCTGCGTGAAGTGGTCGTCGAACGAGGGGCTGCGGCGCCGCACCTTGGGCGACACGACCTCGTCGGGAAAGGACTGGAAGCCGTGGCTGCCGCCGTCGACACGAAACTCGGTGCCGCTGCCCAGCGTGTTGGGCTCGTAGGCGACCTGGCCGCGCGCGATGGTCTGGCGGTGCATGCCGTCGCGCTGGAAGTTGTGGAACGGGCACACGCCCTTGTTGATCGGCAGCTCGTGGAAGTTGGCGCCGCCCAGCCGCGAGATCTGCGTGTCGGTGTAGCTGAACAGCCGGCCCTGCAGCAGCGGGTCGTTGCTGAAGTCGATGCCGGGCACGACGTGGCCGGGGTGAAACGCCACCTGCTCGGTCTCGGCAAAGAAGTTGTCGGGGTTGCGGTTGAGCACCAGCTTGCCGATGCGCTGCACGGGCACCATCTCTTCGGGGATCAGCTTGGTGGGGTCGAGCAGGTCGAAGCCGAGCGACTCGGCGCGGTCGGGCGCAATGAGCTGCACGCCGAGTTCCCACTCGGGGAAGTGACCCTGCTCGATGGCCTCCCACAGGTCGCGTCGGTGAAAGTCGGGGTCTTTGCCGGCGATCTTCTGCGCCTCGTCCCACACGAGGCCGTGCACGCCGAGCTTGGGCTTCCAGTGGAACTTCACGAAGTGGCTTTCGCCGCGCGCATTCACGAAGCGGAAGGTGTGGACACCGAAGCCTTCCATCATGCGAAGGCTGCGCGGAATGGCGCGGTCGCTCATGGCCCACATCAGCATGTGGGTGGTCTCCGGCATGAGCGAGGCGAAGTCCCAGAAGGTGTCGTGCGCGCTCGCGGCCTGCGGCATCTCGTGGTGCGGCTCGGGCTTCACGGCGTGGATGAGGTCGGGGAACTTCATCGCGTCCTGGATGAAGAACACGGGGATGTTGTTGCCCACGAGGTCGTAGTTGCCCTCGCGCGTGTAGAACTTGACGGCAAAGCCGCGCACATCGCGCACGGTGTCGGCCGAACCCCGCGAGCCGGCCACGGTCGAGAAGCGCACGAACACGGGCGTCCTTGTGTCCGGGTCCTGCAGGAAGTCGGCGCAGGTGTACTGCGACATCGACTGGTAGACCTGAAAGTAGCCGTGCGCCGCCGAGCCGCGCGCATGCACGGCGCGCTCGGGAATGCGCTCGTGATCGAAGTGCGTGATCTTCTCGCGCAGGATGAAGTCTTCGAGCAGCGTCGGCCCGCGCACGCCCGCCTTGAGCGAGTTGTGGTTGTCGGGGATCTGCAGGCCCTGGTTGGTCGTCAGGTGCGTGGGGTGCTCGGCGGTGAAACCGTCGAGCTGCAGCTGCTTGGCGTTGGCGCCGTCACCGGTCTTGGCGGTGCTGGCGCGGCGACCCGCGGCGGCCTTGTTCTGGGGAGACATCGGGGTTCTGGGCACGTCGTGTCGCCCTCTCTCAGCTGGCTTCGTTGTTGCTGTTGCTGCTGCCGCTGCCGCTGCTGCCGATGAAGATGTCCAGGACATTCACCACGGCGATGAGGCCGATGCAGCCGGTCACGGCCGCGACGGCCCAGACCAGGATTTCATCGCCCCACGTGCCCATGAGCGTGTCGAACAGTGTCGAGAATTCCATGATGTGTTCCCTCGGAGAAAGTGATCGCGTCGACCGGCGCGCCCGACGCTCGGGGGAGCCCGGGTCGGTTGGCCAGCAAAAGAGCTTAGGTTCGGCGCGGCCGCGCCCCCGTAGTGGGCGCCCCTCCCCGTCTGTGGGAGAAGGTGGGCGTCCCCGGTAGGAGGGCGCCGACAGCGCCGAGGCTTCAGAGGCCCGGGTCGAGCACGCGGTCGCTGGGCCGCGCGAAGTAGAACCACTCGGCGCCGGGCAGCGCCACGGCATTGGGGAACACGATGAAGCCGTCTTCGGGTGCGCTGACCAGTGTGCCGTCGTGCCGCATGCCGACGGGTTCGCCGCGCTGCACGGGGTCGAAGGTGGCCCAGTCGCGCACGAAGCTGTCGTCTTCGTGCAGGCGGTCGGTCACGCTCGCCAGGCGCAGCAACCGGGGCGGCTGCGCAGGCGCGCCCGACAGGCCCGGCGGCAGCGCCGCCATGCCCAGCAGCGCGAGCGTGCGGCGGATGGCCGCCCACGCCACCTGCGGCGCCTGCGGGTCCTGGTGCTGGCCGCATTCGAGCGTGACGCCGTAGCCGCCGCAGCTGCGGATGTATTCGTTGGTGCCGCGGCCGAAGTCGATGGCGGCCTCGTCGACTGACGCGCCGCGCTGTGCGAGGCCCGCGGCGTAGATGTCGAGCCAGCCCTCGACGACGATGGGCGTGCCGATGTGCAGCGCGAGCCGGCCTTCTTCCTGCGCATGCGCAAAGGGTTCGAGCGGGCCGCTGTTGTCGCGCGGGCCGATCATCGCGAAGGCCTCGCCCTCGCTCTGGAAGGAGTGCAGGTCGAGCAGCACGTCGTGCCGCGCGATGACGGGCGCCAGCCGGTTGGTGATGCGGGCTTCGTAGTCGGCGGGCGTGTCGCTCGGGCGGAACAGGCGGTTGAGGTTGCGCTGGCCCTCGCGCTGCAGGCGGCGCCGCGCGAGCGGGTTGGCGACGGGCACGAGCGTGAGCTCGCCGCGCAACAGGCGCAGGGCGCCGCTGTCGAACTCGGCCAGCACGCGCGCGATGCCCTCGGTGCCGCAGGTCTCGTCGCCATGCACGCCGCCGATCACGAGCAGGCGCGGGCCGGGGTTCAGCGACGCGAACGTGTGCAGGCGCAGGCTGTCGGTGGCGGTCGCGGCGTCGTCGAAAAGGGCGGTGGGCATCGGGCGATTATGCGGAGGCGCCTGTGGCCGCGCAAAAGGCAAGGCCCGGGGATGCGGCGGGCGCGCAGCGCGAACCTACAGCCGCGCCCCCGCCTGTCCTACCGCCCGGCGGCGGGGCGCCGCGCAAGCTGGCGGCAGACCCGAACGTTGATTGAAGAAAGAACCTCGAAGGAGCACACGATGGCCCAGCCGCGCAAGGACACGAAGGACGCAGACAAGGACACCGCGGGGGGCGACACGCGCGTCGAAAAGGACGGTGAATCGGCGCCGCGCCTGCCGCACGAGCGCGACCAGTCGTCGGACAGCCAGGCGATGCAGGACGGCCAGCCGCCCGAAAAGGGCCGGCGCGGTTATGAAGACGTGGAACGCGGCGTGGTCGACACCGACCGCGGGCTGACGCCCGAGCGCACGCCCGACGGCAAGGTCAGACCTTGACGGTGGCCAGCTGCTGGCGCATGTCGCCGATCACGGCGCCGTAGTCCTTGGCATTGAAGATCGCGCTGCCCGCCACGAAGGTGTCGGCGCCGGCCGAGGCCACGCGCGCGATGTTGTCGGCCTTGATGCCGCCGTCCACTTCCAGGCGGATGTCGCGCCCGCTCTGCTCGATGCGCTTGCGCGCCTGCTCGATCTTGCGCAGCGCCGAGTCGATGAAGCTCTGGCCGCCGAAGCCGGGGTTGACGCTCATGATGAGGATGAGGTCGATGTCGTCGATGGCCCAGTCCAGCGCCTCCAGGCCCAGCCCCGGGTTGAACACCAGCCCTGGCTTGCAGCCCGCGGCCCGGATGGCCTGGATGCTGCGGTGCGTGTGGGGCGATGCGTCGGGGTGGAAACTGATGTAGTCAGCGCCCGCTTGCGCAAAAGACGCGGCCAGCGCGTCGACCGGCTGCACCATCAGGTGCACGTCGATCGGCACGGGCGTGCCGTCGGCGGTCTTGGCGTAGGGCTTGAGGGCCTGGCAGATCATGGGGCCGAAGGTCAGGTTCGGCACGTAATGGTTGTCCATCACGTCGAAGTGGATCCAGTCGGCACCGGCCGCGATCACGTCGGTCAGTTCCTGGCCGAGGTGCGCGAAGTCGGCGGAAAGAATGGAGGGCGCAATGCGGAACGGGGTGCTGCTCATAACCCCGGATTCTCGCAGCCGACGGAAATCCGAGGAAAGGCCTCCGTTACCATGCGCCCCATGTCACACAGCCCCTTCAGCGTACAGGTCGAACCGCGATACCTGGCCGACCAGTCCTCGCCCAAGGACAACGTCTACACCTTCTCCTACACGATCACCATCTCCAATGTGGGCACGGTGGGCGCGCAATTGATCGCGCGCCACTGGCTCATCAACGACGCCTCGGGCCATCCGCAGGAGGTCAAGGGCCTCGGCGTGATCGGCCAGCAGCCGCTGCTGGCGCCCGGCGAATCGTTCCGCTACACCAGCGGCTGCCGCCTGCAAGCGGCCAGCGGCACGATGCACGGCAGCTTCTTCGTGGTGACCGAAGAGGGCGAGCGCTTCGACGTGCCGGTTCCCATGTTCGTGCTTGAAGCCGACATTGGCGGCACGCCCGTCTCGCGCGTATTGCACTGAGCGCCCCGCTCTTCTCTTCCTTTTCTCTTCCGCTCCCCATGGCTGCCGCATCGCGCGACTTGCAGGGGCTGCTTGCCGGCCTCGACCCCACGGCCGATGTGGCGCAGCGCCACATCTGGCTCATCAATCTCTTCGACTGGCTGCGCGGCGACCGCGCCTCGCCGCAGGCGGCCATCGGCCGCGTGCAGCTGCTGCTCGACGCCGTCGAGGCGCGGCCCGAGCTGTGCGAACGGCTGCGCGCCTGGTGGCGCGCGTTCACGCAGTCGGTCGACCTCACGGCGCTGCTGGCCGACTACGGCTTTGCGCCGCGCACCGCGTTCCTCAGCGAATTCGGCGAGCGCATGCGCCGCAAGATCCTGCCGGGCACGCCCGAGACCACCGACGCCTCGGACCTGTTCCGGCTGGTGCTGCCGGGCGTGTTCGACGCCGGCTGGATCGCGCTGCTCGACGACACCCAGCTCGCACGCATCGGCGCCCTGCTCTCCGACGCCGCGCCCGCCCACGACGGCTCGCCGCGCTGGCGCCACACGGTGATGGACGCGGTCACCTACTGCTGCAGCCAGGTGGTGGCGACGGGTTTCTCGCCCGAGCTGCGGCTGCGCATCAGCCCCGAAGCGGGCGAGGCGCGTCCTTTTCATGCGCTCATGTCCGACCTCGACGCGCTGCGCGAGCAGATGTTTGCGCAGCCGCGCCATGAAGACGCCCTGCAGGCGGCCTTCGTGGCTTTTCGCGACCGGCTCGACGCCTGCCGCTCCAGCGCTTCGTCGGTCTACACGCACCTGGAAGACAACGGCATCTCGGTCGGCCTGGTGTTCCGGCTGCGCCAGCTGCGCGAGCGCGTGCTGCGCATCCGCGAGCTGCTCGACTGCCTGATCTCGCCCGTGCCCGGGCCGAGCATGGCGCGGCTGGTCGGCAAGCTGGTGCTGGCGGGCGGCGAGCGCAACAGCATCCGCGCGCTGATCGCCTCCAACTCGTCGATGCTCGCGGCCAAGGTGACCGAGCGCAGCGCCGAGACCGGCGAGCACTACATCACGCGCGACCGCCGCAGCTACCTGCAGATGGTGAAAAAAGCCGCCGGCGGCGGCGCGTTCACGGCGCTGACGGTGCTGGCCAAGTTCGGCATCTATGCGCTGGCCCTGTCGGCCTTCTGGAGCGGGCTGGCCTCGGGCCTCATGTATGCGGCCAGCTTTGTCGCGATCCAGCTGCTGCACCTCACGCTGGCCACCAAGCAGCCCGCGATGACCGCGCCCGCCATGGCGGCGCGGCTGCGCGACATCAAGTCGGACGGGGCCGTGGACCAGTTCGTCGACGAAGTGGCCAACCTCGTGCGCTCGCAGGTGGCGGCCGTGCTGGGCAACGTGCTGCTGGTGGTGCCGGCGGTGGGCCTGCTGGTGCTCGGCTACCAGGCCGCGCTGGGCCGGCCGCTGCTCGACGCGGCCCATGCCGCGGCCACGCTGAACGGTCTGTCGCTGCTGGGACCGACCGTTCTTTTTGCGGCATTCACCGGCATCCTGCTGTTTTCGTCCAGCATCATCGCCGGATGGACAGAAAACGCCTTTGTCCTGCATCGCCTGGACTCCGCCATGCGTTACAACCCTCGCATCGGCGCCTTTCTCGGTGCCGCCCGGGCCCGTCGCTGGGCCGCCTTCATGCGCACACACATCTCAGGCTTCGCCTCCAACATCTCGCTGGGACTCATGCTCGGACTGCTGCCTGCGTTCGCGGGCTTCTTCGGGCTCGGGCTGGATGTGCGCCATGTCACGCTGTCGGCCGGCCAGATTGCGGCCGCGGCAGCATCCATCGGGCTGCCGGCACTGCACCAGCCGGCCCTGTGGTGGGCGGTTGCGGCGATCCCGGTGATCGGCGCGCTCAATGTGAGCGTGAGTTTTTATTTCGCTTTCCGGCTGGCGCTGCGCGCGCACAGCGTGAGCCTCGGTGACCGCGCCCGCATCCGCAGCGCGATCTGGGCCCGCTGGCGCAGCCGGCCGGTGAGCTTTTTCCTGCCTACATGAACCTGACCGAATTCATCGCCGAACTCCAGGGCTTCTGGGCCGAATGGGCACGCCCCTCGGCCGGCCTGCCCACCGTGCTCTGGGCCCTTCTGGTGGCCGTTGCCGCCGCCTCCGGCCACCTGGTGCAGCGCTACCTGGGGATGCCGAAGGTCATCGGCTATTCGGTAGTGGGCGCGGTGGTGGGTTTTGCGGGCTTCGAGGGCGCGATCTGGCCGCTGCGCGGCATCAGCCTGTTCCTGCTGGAACTCGGCGCGGCCGTGGTGCTGTTCGAGGCCGGGGGGCGGTTGCCGCTGCGCTGGTTCCGCCACAACCCGATGGTGCTGGTGCAGAGCCTGCTCGAAGCAAGCCTGACCTACTTCGGCGTGTACTGGATCCTGATTCTGTTGGGCCTGCCCGATCCGGTGGCCAACCCCATCGCGCTGATGGCGATCGTCGCCTCGCCCGCCGTGCTCAGCCGCGTGATCATGGACACCCGCGCCGCCGGCCCGGTGACCGAGCGCGCCATGACGCTGGCCACGCTCAACACCTTCTACGCGCTCACGCTGGGCTACGCGCAGGCCGGCCTGATCGAGCGCGCGCCGCAGTCGCTGATGCAAAAGCTCTACCCGGTGGCGGTGGTGCTCGGCATGTCGTTCGTGGTCGGCGCGATCATGGCGCTGGCATTGCGTTCAGCGCTGCGCGTGATGAGCCCGAGCAGCGAGAACACCTCGATCCTGCTGCTGGCGATCATCGCGGCGGGCGCGGCGCTCACGGCCCACATCGGCGGCTCGGCGCCGCTGGCGGCGCTCATCGGCGGCGTGCTGCTCAAGACGCTCAACCCCAAGCCCTGGGCCTGGCAGCGCCAGCTCGGCACCGCCTCGTCGCTGCTGACCATGCTGATGTTCGTGCTGGTGTCGATGGTGGCGGCGCAGGCCGACTGGACCTTGCCCGTGGCCAGCGTCGTGCTGGCCGTGATCGGCGTGCGCCTGGTCACCAAGATCTCGGGCGTGGCCATTGCCAACCCGGGCAGCGGCGCCAGCTGGAAGCAGGCCTTCTGGGTCGGCTGCGCGATGACGCCGCTGTCGTCGATCGCCCTGCTGATCGCCTCCAATTTCGCATCGGCCTCGCCGCTGTTGGGCACCATGATCACGCAGGTCGCCCTGCCCTCGATTCTGCTGATGGAAGTGATGGGCGCCGTGCTCGCCACCGTGGCGATCCACGCCGTGGGTGAGAGCTCGGTCCCCTGGACGCCGCAGGCCTTCAGCACCACGGAAGACACGCAGCGATGAGCAGCCACAGCAACCCCACCTCCGTCCTCCCGATCGATCCGGACAGCGACGACGTGCGCTCCGCGCCGCTGCCCGCCGACCCGGCGAGCCGCGCCGTCAAGCTCGAGCCCTTCAACAAGTCGGAGGCGCTGTCGCTCGGCGTGGAGCTCGAGCTGCAGCTCGTGAACACGCACGACTACGACCTCGCGCCGTATGCCGAAGACATGCTGCGCCTGATGGCGCAGACGCCGCTGCCCGGCAGCGTGGTGCCCGAGATGACGTCGAGCATGATCGAGATCTCGACCGACATCTGCCATTCGGCACAGGACGTGATCACGCAGCTGTCGCCGATCCGCGAGGCGCTGATCAAGAACGCCGACAAGCTCAACATCGCGGTGGTCGGCGGCGGCACGCATGCCTTCCAGCAGTGGCACGAACGGCGCATCTACGACAAGCCGCGCTTTCGCGAGCTGTCGGAGCTGTACGGCTACCTGAGCAAGCAGTTCACCATCTTCGGCCAGCACGTGCACATCGGCTGCCCCGACGCCGACTCGGCGTTGTTGATGCTGCACCGCATGTCGCGCTACATCCCGCACTTCATTGCGCTGTCGGCCTCGTCGCCGTTCGTGCAGGGGCAGGACACGCAGTTCGACTCGGCACGGCTGAACTCGGTGTTCGCGTTTCCGCTCTCGGGCCGCGCGCCCTTCACCACGAGCTGGAAGGAATTCGAGGCCTACTTCGAGCGCATGACCCGCACCGGCGTCGTGCGCAGCATGAAAGACTTCTACTGGGACATCCGTCCCAAGCCCGAGTTCGGCACCATCGAGATCCGCGTGTTCGACACGCCGCTCACCATCGAGCGCGCCGCCGCGCTCGCGGGCTACGTGCAGTCGCTGGCCGCATGGTTCCTGCAGGAGCAGCCCTTCGAGCCGTGCGAGGACGACTACCTCGTCTACACCTACAACCGTTTCCAGGCCTGTCGCTTCGGGCTCGATGCGGTGTATGTCGACCCGGCCAGCGGCCAGCACATGCCGCTGCGCGACCACATCCTGATGACCATGACCCAGCTCGAGTGGCACAGCGAGGCGCTCAACGCCACGCAGGCGCTGGGCGAGCTGCGCACCAGCGTCGAAGCCAACCGCAACGATGCGCGCTGGCTGCGCGAGAAGCAGGGCAAGGAACGGCTGCTGGCGGAAGTGGTGCGGCAAGCCTCGCTGCGCTTTCGCGGCGCGGCCTGAGCTTCCACACGCAGTCGCTCAGGCCGCCACGGCCTCCTGCGAGAACTGCCGCCGGTACGCCGTGGGCGACACCTTGAACGCCGTGGCGAAGTGCTTGCGCAGCAGCACCGCCGAGCCGAAACCCGCATCGGCCGCCACGCGCTCCACCGAGCGGTCCGTCGTCTCGAGCAGCCGCTGCGCCAGCGCCAGGCGCTGGTTCTGCAGCCACTGGCCGACCGTCGTGCCCGTCGATTCGCGGAAGCGCCGCGTGAAGGTGCGCCGGCTCATCAGCGCGCGATTGGCGAGCTCGTCGAGTTCGTGCGGCGTCTGCAGATGCCGTCCCAGCCATTCGAGCAGCGGCGTGAGCCGGTCGCGTTCGACCGCCGCCGGCATGGGCTGCTGGATGTACTGCGCCTGGCCACCCTGCCGGTGCGGCGCGACGACCATGCGCCGCGCGGCGCGGTTGGCGGTGTCGGCGCCATAGCGCACGCGCAGCAGGTGCAGGCAGCAGTCGATGCCCGCGGCCGTGCCCGCCGAGGTGAGCACGTTGCCGTCGTCCACGTACAGCACCTCGGGCTGCAGCACGACCTGCGGATACTGTTTGGCAAACGCCGCAGCCAGGTGCCAGTGCGTGGTGGCGGGCCGCCCGTCGAGCAGGCCGGCCTCGGCCAGCACGAAAGCGCCCAGGCACAGCCCGACCACGGTGGCGCCACGGCGGTGCGCCGCCTGCAGCGCACGGATCAACGCGGGCGGCGCGGGCCGGCCGTCGTCGCGCCATGACGGCACCACCACGATCTGCGCGCGGCGGATCGCCTCCAGACCGTGCGGCACCCCGAGCGTGAAGCCCGCGTTGGTGGCGAGCGGCCCGGGCTCGGGGGCGCAGACCTGCACGCGAAAGCGCGGCGCGCCGGTGTCGGTGCGGTCTTCGCCGAACACCATGCAGGGCACGGAGAGGTGGAAGGGGCTGATGCCGTCGAAGGCCACGACGGCGATGGTTTCTACGGCAGCCTTGGTGGTGGTCGAGCGCATGGCCCGATCTTATCGATGAATGGCTTTCGGGCCACTGTCGCGAAATCCGCCGTGCGCGAAGAATCGAGCCGTTCCACACACAAACACCGAAGGAGATACCCATGAGCCAATCCGCACCGCGCCGCGCCCTCGTCGTCATCGACGTGCAGAACGAATACTTCGAAGGCGGCGGCCTGCCGATCGAATACCCGCCGGTCGAGAGCTCGCTGCCGAAGATCGCGCAGGCCATGGACGCGGCCCGCGCGGCCGGCGTGCCGGTGGTGGTGGTGCAGCACCACGCACCCAAGGGCGCGCCGGTCTTCCAGGCCGACCACTTCCACGGCCAGCTGCATCCCGAGATCGCCAAGCGCCCGCGCGACCACCTGGTCACCAAGGCCTTCCCGAGCGTCTTCACCGGCACCGACTTCGCCGACTGGCTCGCGCGCCACGAGATCGACACGCTGAGCGTGACCGGCTACATGACGCAGAACTGCGACGCCTCCACCGTGTTCGAAGCCATGCACCGCGGACTGAACGTGGAGTTCCTGTCGGACGCCACCGGCGCGCTGCCTTACGAGAATGCGGCCGGCCGCGTGAGCGCCGAGGAAATCCACCGCGTCTTCAGCGTCGTGTTCCACAGCAACTTCGCCGCCGTGACGGCGACCGACGCGTGGGTTGCTGCGCTGAAGAGCGGCACGGCGATCGAGAAGGACAACGTGGTCATGTCCAACCGCCGCGCGCGCGGCGTCTGACCCTCGCCGGAGGTCAGGCCAGGTTCAGCGGCTGCAGCACCGGCTTCCAGCGCTCCACCGCGATCTTCTTGAAGCCGCGCCCGTTGGGGTGCAGCTCGTTGGCCCAGTCGGTCGGGCCCAGCGTGCCGCGGCTGTCCACCACGTGCAGATGCTGCGGGTCGCCCTTGGCGATGTTCTGCAGCATGCCGTGGAAGCCGTCGATGAGGTGGTCGACGCAGGGCTTGAACAGCTCGGGCGCCACGCCCGCGTCGACCAGCGCCGGGCGCAGCCAGCCTTCGCGCCCGAACAGCGCCTCGCCGGTGGGCGGGGCGTAGTCGTAGCTGTGCATGACGATGTGGCAATCGACACTCGTGCGGGTGTAGATGAGGCCGATGAGCGCGCGGTACTGCTCGTCCATCTCGACCAGGAACTGGTCGAAGCCGCCCGTGCCGTTGCGAAAACACTGCGCGGCCAGCGTCTCGGCGGAGCAGTCGGTCTTGAGCAGCGGGCGCAGGTCGTTGAAGCCCGCGAAGTCGTTGCCACCGCCGCTGATGAACACCGCCGACAGCGTGGAGCCGTACAGGCGCAAGGACTCGCGCACGGCGTTGCGGTACTTGCCATCGACGTAGTCGTGCGTTTGCGCGCCGTTCATGCCCTTGGCCAGAATCACGTGGCCGCGCGCGCCGACCACGTCGCCCAGGTAGTTCAGCAGGCAGCCGCCGGGCAGCGGGTACCAGAACCACGAGTCGCCGAACGCGAGGATCGTCGCGGTGCCGTGCGGGCCCATCTGCATCCTGGTCTCGTCCCAGTAGACAGCCATGGCGAACTCCTCGTTGTCGGTGTATCGGGCGCCATGGTTCTCGCAAGCGCCGCGCGGCGCCATCCCTCGTTCGCGGTAGACCCTGCTCAGCCGCCCAGCCGCAGCGACTGCACCAGCAACACCAGCTCGGCCTGCCGGTGGCAGTCGGTCTTGCGCATCACGTTGCGCAGGTGGCTGCGCGCCGTGTGCTCGGAGCAGTGCTGCGCGGCGGCGAAGTCCTTCACGGTCTTGCCGCTCGCGATGAGCAGCGCAAGCCGCGCCTCGGTCGGACTCAGGCCCAGCAGGCTTTCCATCTGCCGCGGGTCGGTGGCGGCGGCCTCGGCCGGATGGGCAAAGACCACGAGCGCGCGGTGGCGCTGGCGCAGCACGGCCAGCGGGTGCGAGGGCTTCAGCGGCAGCACCGTGATGCGGACCACGCCGCCGGCCACGGGCAGGTGCAGCACGCCGGCCCGCGCACCGTCGGACGCGGCGCAGGCCTCGCGCACCCGCTGTTCGAAGGCTGACTGCAACGCCGGCGACGCGAGCCGCAGGCGCCCCTGCGCGCTGTCGAACAGGCCGCCGCGGCCTGCGCTCGCTGTCGCGCGGGCGTTCAGGTGGTCGATGCGGCAGGCCTCGTCGAGCACGGCGATGCCTTGCGGCAGCGCGTCGAGTGCCGACAGCCCCGTGGCCGCGTGCTCGCTCAGCTGTGCCATGCGGGCGCGCAGCTCGCTGGCGCGCACGAGGTGCGGCGACAGGCGCCGGCAGAAGGCCTCGCTCTCGGGGCCGTAGGGCGCTTCGGCCCGGGGGCGGATGAAGCCGAGCACTTCGCGCGTGTCGTCGTCGGCGCGCAGCCCCATAGCCAGCGTGTGGCGCAGGCCGAGCGGTGCGAGCCAGTCGACATAGATCGGGCTGCGCGACAGCGCGCGTGCGCCGAAGTAGGCGTGGTCGGTCACCGGTGTGCCCAGCGGGGCCTTCACCGGCATCTGCATACGGATGTCGTCGCGCGCATGGTGCTGCTCGTACTCGCGCACCTTGTCGGGCGGGCTCTCCAGGTTGGCAAGCCCCGCGCCCACCACCGAGCAGTCGGTGCGCCGCACGGTGAGCGTGTGGAAGCAGGCGGCGCCGAGGGTTTCGCGCATGGCATCGAGGGCGTCGTACCAGTCGCCGGGACAGGTGATCCCGTCGTACAGCAGGGCAACGACCCGGTCGATGTCTGCTTCTGCGGACACGCCGCCCTGCACGATGGCTGTCATGACGAACTCCCCCTGTTTGGACTTTTGATGTATCCGTTTGCAGCACGGTATTACAAAATGCTTCAGGTGTCAGCCCCCATTTCCCGTGGGCGCCGCGACGAGCGGTCCCGCGCCAGGTCGTTATGCTCTCGCACCCATGGGTGAATTCGACCTGATCACACGCTATTTCAAACGTCCCGCCACGCGCTCGCCGCTGGGCGTGGGCGACGACTGCGCCTTGCTCGCGCCGGCCGCGGGCATGCAGCTCGCCGTGTCCTCCGACATGCTGGTGGAGGGGCGGCACTTCCTCTCGACCGTGGAGCCGGCCCGGCTCGGCCACAAGGCACTGGCCGTGAACCTCAGCGACCTGGCCGCCTGCGGCGCGAAGCCGCTGGCGTTCACGCTCGCGCTGGCACTGCCCGGCGTGGACGAGCCCTGGCTCGAAGGTTTTTCGCGCGGCCTGTTCGCGCTGGCCGACGCGCATGGCTGCGAACTCGTGGGCGGCGACACCACGCGCGGCCCGCTCAACATCTGCATCACCGTGTTCGGCGAAGTGCCGGCCGGCGCCGCGCTGCTGCGCTCGGGCGCGCGCGCGGGCGACGACCTGTGGGTGAGCGGCTCGCTCGGCGATGCGCGGCTGGCGCTCGAGGTGTTCCGCGGCACGCTGAGCCTGCCTGCCGAGGCGTTCGCACAAGCGCGTGCACGCATGGAACAACCCACGCCCCGCGTGGCGCTGGGCCAGGCGCTGCGTGGCATCGCCACGTCGGCGGTGGACGTGAGCGACGGCCTGATCGGCGACCTGGGCCACATCCTCGCGTCGAGCCGCGTGGGCGCCACGCTCGACGCCGATGCGGCCACCGCGCTGATCGCGGTCGCCTCGGCCGGCCTGCCCGCCGAGGCGCGGCGCACCTGCGCGCTCTCGGGCGGCGACGACTACGAGCTGGTGTTCACTGCACCCGCCTCGGCCCGCGATGCGGTTCTGCAGGCCGGCGTGAACAGCGCCACGCGCGTGACGCGCATCGGCCGCATCGAAGCGGATGCGGGGCTGCGCATCGTCGATGCGGGCGGCGCGCCGGTGTCACAGCGCTTCGGCTCGTTCGATCACTTCGTCTGAGGTCGGGTCAGGAGCCGCGCATCACCGCGCGCATCTTGTCCTGCGCGGCGTTGATGGCAGCCGACTGTTTGCCCAGTTGCTGCGCCATCTTGTTGAGCTCCGCTGCCACCGCCGGATCGGTCACGGTGAGCGTGGCGCCGGAGACCTGAAGCTTCGACTTGTTCTTCTCCATGAAATCGGCGATGGCCAACGCACTGTCGAAGACGGCGTCGACCGGAGGGAACACCTCCTTGAACGTGGTCGCCGGCGTGGTCACGGTCTTCTCGAAGGCCTTGGCATAGACCTGCTTCAGGTCGTCGGGCTGCTTGAGTTGCGCGCGCGCCGCGTCGGCCTTGGCCAACTGCTGGTCGAGCGCGGTGCGCAGGCCGCCCAGGCCCTCCTTGGCGGCCTTGAGATCGTCACGGCGTGCCGGCAGGTCGGCCATCGAGCGCAGCGCGCCCTTGGCCATGATCTGCGTCATCGGCTTGCTCACCGACTGGTTCATGCCTTCGTTGAAATCGGTGATCACCGCGTAGTGCTGCGCGTAGTCGCCGAACGATGTTTTTTCTTCGGCGGTGGGCGTGGGCACGCGCAGGCCGGGCTTGTCGAGCACACGGGACTGCAAGAAGGTGATGAAGGCGGTGCGCTGCTCGGCCTCCTTGTTGCCGCAGGCGACGAGCAGCATCGACAGCATCAGGCCGAGTGCAAGGCTCGGCCATGCAAAAGAGAAACGGGATCGGGTTGTTGTTGTCATGAGGGCCTGCTTTCGCGCGAAGAAAAAATGGTCAGCCAGCATACGGCCGCCGCGCCTTCACGGCTACTGCACGCTCTGCTTCAACGCCTCGATGAACGCGCGCGCCGCCGCCGACAGCGAATGGCCGCGCTTGGTGACGATGGAAATGTCGCGCGCCACGCGCGGCGCACTGAGCACCTTCACCACGAGCACCGGGTTCTTCTCGGCGCGCGCAAAAGCCGACGGCATGATCGACGCGCCCATGCCCGCCGCCGTCATCCACAGCGCGGTGGACAGGAACGACACCTCGTTCATGACGTCGAGCGTCACACCGGCGTCTGCCGCCGTGCCGTCGATGAGCGGACGCACGCCGTAGCCGGGGCGCACGGTGATGACGGGGTGGCGCCCCAGGTCCGACCAGCGCACCACGCGCGCCTTGGCCAGCGGGTGGTCGGTGCGGCACACCACGGCGAGGTGGTCGCGCAGGAGGCGCTGCACCTCGACCTCGGGGCCGGGCCGCTCGGGCGTGCCGATGCCGAAGTCGACGTGCTCACCGAGGATGCGCGACAGGAACTGGTCGGGCGCGCAGTCGTTCACCAGCACGCGAACTTTCGGGTGCTGCTCGCCGAAGGCGCGCAGCGCATCGGGCAATAAAAACCCTGCCAGCGTGGGCGTGATGGCCAGCGTCACGCGGCCGCGTTCCAGCGTGGCGAGTTCGCGGAAATCGGCCGAGAGCGAATCGACGTCGCGCAGCACGCGCTCGACCGTGGAAATCATCTGCTCGGCCGCCGACGTGGGCTTGAGCGCACGCGTGGTGCGGTCGAACAGTCGGGTGCCCAGGCCCTCTTCGAGCTGGCGGATCAGCATGCTCACGGCCGACTGCGTGACGAACAGCCGCGTGGCCGCGGCGCCGAGCTTGCGCAGCTGGTAGACCGCGAGGAACGCACGCAGCTGGCGCATCGTAGGACTGAAGTTCGTATTCATCAGAAAATTTGAAAAATCATTCGGAATTTCTTGATTTACGAATGAATCCTGCCATCGTTCAATCTCCCATCAAAGCACCGGATTCAAGGAGAGGCCCGAATGACAGCACCCATCGCCCGTGGCTTGCGCGCATCTCAGAGGCGATGGCTGTGGGCTGCGGCCGGTGCGTTGCTGGCAAGCACCGCCTTCGCGCAAGTTCCCGCCGGCGATGCCTTCCCTTCCAAGCCGATCCGCATGGTCGTGACCTTCCCGCCCGGCGGCAGCGCCGATGGCGTGGTGCGCATGCTGGTGCCGCGGCTGAACGAGAAGCTGGGCCAGCAGGTGGTGGTCGACAACCGCCCCGGCGCGGGCGGCAACGTGGGGCTGACGCTGGTCGCCAAGGCGCCGGGCGACGGCTACACGCTGGGCGTGGGCGCGGCGGGCGCGCTGGCGGCCAACGTGAGCCTGTACCCGCAGATGCCTTTCGATCCGCAGAAAGACCTCAAGCCCGTGGGCATGCTGGCGGCCATTCCCTTCGTGCTGGTCGGCCATCCGTCGGTGGCCGCGAAGACGCAGCGCGAACTCATCGCGCTGGCCAAGGCGAAGCCGGGCACGCTGTCGATCGGCCATGGCGGCAACGGCACGGCCATGCACCTGTCGGCGGCGCTGTTCAACCAGATGGCCGGCACGCGGCTGGTCGAGGTGCCGTACCGCGGCTCGGGCCCGGCGGCGCTCGACGTGCTCGGCGGGCAGATTCCGCTCGCGGTGGTCGACCTGCCGTCGTCGCTGCAGCAGATCCGCGCCGGCAAGCTGATCGCCTTTGCCGTGACCAGCCCGCAGCGCCTGCCGATGCTGCCCGAGGTGCCGACCGTGGCCGAGGCCGGCCTGCCGGGCTACGACTCGACCGGCTGGTTCGGCGTGGTCGCGCCGGCCGGCACGCCCGCGCCGGTGGTGGCGCGGCTCAATGCCGAGATCAACGCCGCGCTCGGCGACGAACAGGTGAAGACTGCCATGCGTGCGCTCGGTGTGGAGCCCGCGCCGGGCTCGGTCGAGGCCTTCGACAGCTACATCCGCGCCGAGACGAAGAAGTGGGCCCAGGTGATCCAGGACGCCCACATCAAGCTCGACTGAACGACAGACAAGCCCACAGAGACATGACGACGACTGCCGACACCTCGATGCAAGCCGACGTGCTGATCGTCGGCGCCGGCCCCGTGGGCCTCACGCTGGCGATGGACCTGGCCTCGCGCGGCGTGCGCGTGATCCTGTGCGAGACGCGCCGCTTTGCCGAGCCGCCGAACGTGAAGTGCAACCACGTGGCCTCGCGCACCATGGAGCAGTTCCGCCGCCTGGGCGTGGCGCAGCAGCTGCGCGATGCGGGGCTGCCGGCCGACCATCCGAACGACGTGGTGTTCCGCACCTCGGTGACGGGCACCGAGCTCACGCGCATTCCGATTCCGTGCCGGCGCGACCGCTACACCGAGACCGAGGGCCCCGATGCGTGGTGGCCCACGCCGGAGCCGCCGCACCGCATCAACCAGATCTACCTCGAGCCGATTCTGCTGAAGCACACGGCCGCGCTGCCGGGCGTGACGCTGCTCAACCGCACGCAGTTCGAGCGCTTCACGCAAGACGCCGACGGCGTGAGCGCCCTCGCCACCGACATGGACAGCGGCGCCACGCGCAGCATCCGCTGCCGCTACATGGTCGGCTGCGACGGCGGCAGCTCGCCGGTGCGCAAGCAGATCGGCGCGAAGCTGGAAGGCACGGCCGTCATCCAGCGCGTGCAGTCGACCTTCATTCGCGCGCCGCAGCTGCGCGCGCTGATTCCAGGCAAGCCCGCGTGGTCGTACTACGCGATGAACCCGCGCCGCTGCGGCACGATGTTCGCCATCGATGGCCACGAAACCTGGCTGGTGCACAACCACCTGAACGCCGAAGAGCCCGAGTTCGATTCGGTCGACCGCGACACCTCGATCCGCGAGATCCTGGGCGTGGGCCCCGACTTCCCCTACGACATCATCAGCAAGGAAGACTGGATCGGCCGGCGCCTCGTGGCGACGCGCTTTCGCGAAGGCCGCGTGTTCCTCGCGGGCGACGCCGCGCACCTGTGGGTGCCCTACGCGGGCTATGGCATGAACGCCGGCATTGCCGACGCGCTCAACCTCTCGTGGCTGCTGGGCGCCTGCGTGCAGGGCTGGGCCGACGAGGCCATCCTCGATGCCTACGAGGCCGAGCGGCTGCCGATCACCGAGCAGGTGTCGCAATTCGCGATGGACCATGCGCAAAAAATGATCCGCGCGCGCCGCGCCGTGCCGCCCGACATCGAAGCGCCCGGCCCCGCAGGCGACGCACAGCGCGCTGAAATCGGCCGCGAAGCCTACGCGCTCAACGTGCAGCAGTTCTGCTGCGGCGGGCTCAACTTCGGCTACTTCTACACCGGCTCGCCGATCATCGTGCCCGACGGCGAGCACCGCGCGCCGCCGTACTCGATGGGCGAGTTCACGCCCTCCACCGTGCCCGGCTGCCGCGCACCGCACTTCTGGCTGGCCGACGGGCGCTCGCTGTACGACGCCTTCGGCCCGGGCTACACGCTGCTGCGCTTCGACCGCAGCGTGGACGTGCGCCCGCTGGAACGCGCCGCCGCCGCGTACCGCATGCCGCTCACGGTGCTCGACATCGAGACCGCGAGCCTGCCCAAGGCCTATGCGCACCGGCTCGTCATGTGCCGCGCCGACCAGCACATCGCGTGGCGCGGCGCGCACCTGCCGGCGGATGTGTATGACCTCGTCGCCACCTTGCGCGGCGAATCGCGGCGCGAGCGTGGACGCCGCCGCGCGCTCGCCTGGGAAGGCGTGCTGGCTTAGCGCTGACGCCGCGCCACTGCGCGCGATGCCAGCCAAGCGGCGATGGCAGGTGCCAGCGCGAAAGTCGCGAATAACCAGATCGCAGCCGAGCGCGCACCGGCGACACCGCCCGGCACCGTGAGCCCCGCCGCATTCGCCACCAGCCCCGCCACGGCCGCACCGACGGCCATGCCGTAGAGCTGCACGGTGGTGATCGACGCCGAGGCCAAGCCTTCTTCGCCGCGCGGCGCCAGCGCCATCACGCGCGTCAGCAGATGCGGCCAGCCGATGCCCACGCCGAAGCCGACGGCGGCCAGCGCGACGGCCACGAGCGTGGTCTCGATGCTCGCGCCGAGCGCCCCCGGCGTCGGCAGCAGCCACGCGAGCGCCAGCAGGCCTGCCGTGCAGACCACCGGCCCGGCGCGCAGCATGCGGTCGGCGCGCGCGCCATGGCGGCCCGACGAGAGCAGCGAAC
Organism: Variovorax sp. EBFNA2; assembly: GCF_033802765.1. Classification (NCBI taxonomy): domain Bacteria; kingdom Pseudomonadati; phylum Pseudomonadota; class Betaproteobacteria; order Burkholderiales; family Comamonadaceae; genus Variovorax; species Variovorax sp. EBFNA2. Next base: position 581,339 of record NZ_CP138496.1, on the reverse strand, counting down.
CGATGCTCCAGCCGCCCGCCATCGCCGCCGTGAGGTAGCCCGCCATGAGCGGCGTGTGGCCGTGCAGCAGCTGCAAGAAGTAGGGCACGAAGATCTCGGTGGTGGTGCCGATGAGCAGCAGCGCCACGCTCGCGTAGATGGCGCCCAGCGGCGTGCCGAGCGCATAGGCGCCGGTCGGCAGCAGGCGCACGGCGCCGGCGCGGCGGTCGATGCGCGTGGCGGCGAAACCGATGGCCAGGCCCAGCACCACGCCGACGGCCTGCCCCGCAAGGCCGGGCCAGAAACCGCTGGCCGCAATCACCAGCACCGACAGCGCCAGCAGCGCGATCTGCGGCGCCGGCACGCGCGGCATCTGCACCGGTCGGTCGTGCCGGATGCCGGCCGCGGGCGACAGCTGCACCGTCACCAGCAAGGCCTGCCCCGCGGCCACCGGCAGCAGCGCCCAGAAGGCCCAGCGCCAATGGCCGGCCTGCGCGAACAGCCCGCCCACGGCCGGCCCGCACAGCGTGGCCACGCCCCACATGCCCGACACCAGCGCCACCGCGCGCGGCCAGAGCCGGGGTTCGAACACGCGCTGGATCAGCCCGTAGCTCAGTGCCCCCAGCAGGCCGCCGCCCAGGCCCTGCACCGTGCGGCCCGTGAGCAGCCACGGCATGGCCGGCGCCAGCGCGCAGCCGACCGAGCCGGCGGTGAACACGGCCAGCGCCACGAGGCAGGCACCGCGCGGCCCGCGCGCGGCCAGCAGCCGCACCGAGAGCGTGGCGCCGAGGATCGAGCCGACCACGAACAAGGTCGTGCTCCAGGCGTACCAGTCGAGCCCGCCGATCTCGCGCACCACCGAGGGCAGCACGGTGGTCACGATGTGGACGTTGACCGCGTGCAGCGCGACGCCGCCGGTCAGCGCCAGCGCGCGCCAGCCGTTGCGCCCGCTGAACAGGTCGCGCCACGCGGCAGTGGGTGGCGGCGCGCCAACGGCGGCAGCGTCGAGAGAGGATGAGGAAGACGACATGGGAACGAAGGAGAACGCAAAAGGAGCCTGGATACTAGGCGGCGCCCCTCAATTAAACAAGCTATTGCTTTGATAAATAGAAACTTCGGCATGCAGGCGTCGCACGGGATGCGCGACACTTCGAAACCGATGCACGCCGCCTCTTCTTCCTCTGCTTCTTCCTCGATGGATTCCTCTCCCGCCACCGGCGCCCTGCCCCGTCCCCCGATGCGTCGCCCCACCCTGCACTTCCTGCGCTCGCATCCTGCGCACTTCATCGCGCTGGGCTTCGGCTCAGGGTTGTCGCCCTTTGCGCCCGGCACCGTGGGCACGCTGTGGGCGTGGGCCGCCTTCGTGGTGATGCAGCTGTGGTTCACGCCCGCGACCATCGGCTGGATCATTCTGGCCGGCCTGCCGATCGGCTGGTGGGCCTGCACGGTGGCCGCGCGGAACATGAACGTGTCCGACCCCGGCGCCATCGTGTGGGACGAAATCGTCGCCTTCTGGCTCGTGCTCTGGCTGGTGACGCCGGCCGGCCTGTGGGCGCAGGTCGCGGCCTTCGCGCTGTTCCGTTATTTCGATGCCGCCAAGCCCGGGCCCGTGGGCTGGGCCGACGCCGTCTTCAAGCCGCGCGACCCCGCGCGCGTGCAGTGGTGGCGCGCCGGCTTCGGCATTCTTCTGGACGACCTGGTGGCGGCCTTCTGCACGCTGCTGGTCATTGCGCTGTGGCGCGCATGGTGAACCCGATGGAACCCTCCGCTTCCTCTTCATTGGCCGAACAGGACACCCCCGCGCTCGTCGCGACGCTGGCCGAGCGGCTGCAGGCGCGGGGCTGGATGATGGCCACCGCCGAAAGCTGCACCGGCGGCCTGATCGCCGGCGCCTGCACCGACCTCGCGGGCTCCAGCGCATGGTTCGAGCGCGGCTTCGTCACGTATTCGAACGCCGCCAAGATCGAGATGCTCGGCGTGGACGCCGCGCTCATCGGCGCCCACGGCGCCGTCAGCGAGCCCGTGGCACGCGCGATGGCCGAGGGCGCCATTGCCCGCGGCGCGCCGGCGCGCGCGGCCGTCGCCGTGACCGGCGTGGCCGGCCCCACAGGCGGCTCGCCCGACAAGCCGGTGGGCACCGTGTGGTTCGGCTGGTCGGTCGACGGGCAGGTGCGCACCGAGCGCCGCCGCTTCGACGGCGACCGCGCCACGGTGCGCGCGGCCACGGTGCACTACGCGCTGCAGACGCTGATCCAGCTGCTGCCGCGCTGACACGCCCAGGCTGTTCAAGCCTGCATGAAATCGCCGACCGGCCGGCGCGGCGCAGGCGGCACCGGCCCGGTCGGAAAGCCCAGGCGGCACATCATCTGCACGGTCGGGCTGCGCGCATGGCGCGACGGCGCGTCGCCGATCAGCATGTCGTGCGCCGCCGCGTAGTGCGGCGCCATCTCCGGAAATTCTTCGAGCGGCTGGCTCATGGGCTGCATGCCCAGGCCCAAGTCGGTGGCGCGCAGCTGCTGGCGCACATAGGCGCGGCCCGCGGCGATCTGCTCGCTGCGGCTGTTGCCGCCGGTGCTGATCCAGACGAAGCCCATCGCCGTGTGGGCCTGGTCCTCGAACATCCGCAGCGTCTGCCGGAACGACAGGCTGTCTTCGGCGGCCGGCACCTCGCGGTCGAAGCGCCCCAGCGCAACGGCCAGGCGCAGCGCCGGGTCGTTGAGCGACACGCCGTCGCGGTGCGCCAGGATTTCCTGCGGCCCGATGCGCAGCATGCGCAGGTTCTCGCGTGCGGTGTGGGGCGTGGCCAGTTCCACGTGCGCCGCGGCCGCACAGAGCTTGCGCAGCGGCAGCACGCGGGCCATGTCGACCGTGCCGGCAGACTGCACACCCGCGCCGGCACTCGAGGCCACGGCCGCGGTGAGCCCCTGCAGCATGTCGGCCGACACCGTGCGGCCGGTGTCGAAGCGCTGCTTGGGCGTGCGCCGCCGCAGCACCTGCGCGAACAGCGGATCGGGCGTGCCGCCGCGCGACAGCGTGAGGCGCGCCACCGGCAGGTCGGGCCACTGCGGCGGTTCGCCCGCCGGTTCGCCCTGCGGCCACAGCTGCACGCGTGCCTGCACGCCCTGCTGGGCCAGTGCCATCACCAGCAGCTCGATGAACGCGCCGTGGCCGATCATGAGCTGGCGCCCGAACGGATCGGTGGCGGGCTGCACGCGCGCGCGGTCGGTGTACAGCACGATGGCCCCGGGCTCGCGCAGGTCGACCCGCCAGGGCTGGCCGTTGTAGGCCGTGGGCGCCGTGACGGCATAGGCGATGGCGCGCTTGCGCACATCGGGCTCGTCGCCCGGGCCGTTCCAGATCTCGAAGGCGGCAGCCGGCACGTCGGCATGAAGCCACCAGGTCGCCAGGGCCGTCGCGCCCGCCGCCACCGCGAGGCCGCCTCCCAGCAGGCGCACGAAATTTCTGCGTTCTCTCATGGGCTCGGTTGGTTGAAGCATCGGGCGCGTGACACACGGCCTGCCCGCGGCCCGATTGCAGCACCGCCTTGCGCGGCGCTCCAGGGACCCCTGTCGTTTCCGACAGGGGTGGGGCGGCTCAGGGTGTGAGCAGGCCCAGCGCCAGGGCGCGTGCACAGGTGGCGGTGCGGCCTTGCGTGTCGAGCTTGCGGGCGGCGCCCACGAGGTGGAAGTACACGGTGCGCTCGCTGATGTGCAGGATCTCGGAGATTTCCCAGGTCGACTTGCCGACCGCCACCCAGTGCAGCACCTCGCGCTGGCGCGCACTCAGCACCGGCACCTTTGCGTCGCCCTGCAGCCGGCGCACCGTTGAGTGCAGGCAGGAGGCGAAGTAGTTCATCGGCGCCAGCGTGGCCCGCAGTTCGCGCAGGTCGGCGGTCGCGTCGGTGGTGAGGGTCATGAAGGCCCAGTCGATGCCGGGCGTCCACAGTGGCACGGTCAGCCCCGCCTTCAGCCCGTGCTCGCCGGCGCTGCGCAGCAGGCCGCGGGCGCGCTGCCCGATGTCGGCACGCGTGTGGCTCACCTGCCCGAGCCAGCTCCACGCGGTGGCCGGCATGCCGGCGCGCACATGCTGCACGCGGGCGTCGGCCTGCTCGCCGGCGTTGCTGCGCAGCGACTCGTAGCGGCTGCGGGCCCAATCGGCAGGCAGGTGGTGGAAGAACAGCAGCGCGTCCTGCGCGGGCGCGTCGGCACGGGGCGCGGGCACCGGACGCTTGAGCACGTAGGCGCCGTGGTTGAAGCCCATCGCCCGCATCGCGCGGCGGTTGACCTGCGCGACCTCCTCGAGCGTGCGGGCGGCCATGACGGCCTCGACGAACTGCCAGTCGTTGATCACCTCGGCCATGGATGCGTCCCCTTGCGTTGTGTGTGGCGGGTGCAGCGGCTGTGGTTCTATTTCTGGGGCCCGCCAGGGTGCCGGCCCTGCGAGGACCAGCATCGGGGCCGCATGTTAATGCGGGACACGCCGAATCACCCCTGTGCTTCCTTGCCCGCCGCATCCGGGCGATGATCTGGCACCACCCACCCCGAGGCCTCATGACCGCAGCCACCCACGCCCCGACCATCGAGCGCTTCTACAGCGCGTTCTCGCAACTCGACGCCGCCACCATGGCCGCCTGCTACGCGCCCGACGCGGTGTTCGACGACGAGGCCTTTTCGCTGCGCGGCCAGCGCGAGATCGGCGGCATGTGGCGCATGCTCTGCGACGCCACCAAGGCCAAGGGCGCCGACGTGTGGCGCCTGAGCTGGCGCGACGTGCAGGCCGACGGCCGCACGGGCAGCGCGCACTGGGACGCCCACTACCGCTTCAGCGCCACCGGCCGGCTGGTCGACAACAGCATCGACGCGCGCTTCACCTTCACGCCCGACGGCCTGATCGCCACGCACCGCGACCGCTTTCCGTTCTGGACCTGGTCGCGCCAGGCGCTGGGCACGCCGGGCCTGCTGCTGGGCTGGACGCCGATGCTGCGCAACAAGGTGCGCGCCACGGCGGCCGCCAACCTCGCTACTTTTCTTGCACGCCAACCCTCATGACCACTTCTTCGACCGCACTCACCTTCACCAACAACGAAGCGCAGCACCGCTACGAGGCCGCGCTCGACGGCAAGCTCGCGGCCTATGCCGAGTACAACCTGCTGACCGACGCGATCCTGTTCACGCACACCGAGGTGCTGCCCGAGCATGAAGGCAAGGGCGTGGGTTCGGGCATTGCGAGGCACGTGCTCGACGAGGCGCGCGCCAACGGGCGGCATGTGATTCCGGTGTGCCAGTTCATCGCGGGCTACATCCGCAAGCACCGCGAGTACGCCGACCTCGTGCGGCCGGACATTCAGCGCGCCTTCAAGATCTGACGGAAGCCGCCTTCGGCGCGGGCAGCCACGCAAAGGCTGCGATGCCGACGACCAGCAACACGGCAATGACCGCCAGCACGGCGGTCAGCGGATCGCCGCCCTGCGCCGCGGCCACCGAGGCCGCCACGCCGGTGCCCCACTGCATGAACGCGACGCCCAGGAACATCGCCATGGTGAAGACGGCCATCGCGCGGCCCGTGAGTGCGGCCGGGTAGGCCACGCGCACGTCGGCGTACTGCCAGACGATGAAGCCCGAGAGCACGCCGATGAGCACCATGCCCGCGATGTCGAGCCACGCGGAATGCACCACGGCGATGAGCGCGAACAGGCCGGCGTAGACAAGGCCGCAGGCCACGATCCAGCGGCGGCGCGCAGTACCGTCGCGGTCGAAGCGGCCGAACAGCGGCGCGCCGAACAGCGAAATCACCGACACCACGAGCGCCACGTTGCCGCTCTGCACCAGCGAGTAGCCATGGCGTTCCATCATCAGCGGACCGAGCCACAGCCCGCGCAGCGAGATGAAGGCCGCATACGTCACCGCGCCCAGCACCATGATGCCGAGCGTGTGCGGCATGGCGAACAGCGCGCCGAACTGGCGCACGGCAGCGGGGATCGACTCTTTTTGCTGCGGCACGGCCGACGCGGGTTCGTGCACCCAGCGCCAGATCGCGAGCCAGGCCAATGCAGACGCCAAGGCAAGCACCAGGAAGCCTGCGCGCCACGAGTACGCCTGCACCAGCCACGCGAGCGGCGTGCCCGTGACCAGCATGCCCAGGCCGCCGATGGCCAGCACCATGCCCGACACGGTGGCGAAACGCGCCGCCGGAAAGTGCCGTGCGATGAACACCGTGCACACCAGGAAGGCCGGTGCGCAGCCGACGCCGATCAGCGCCTGCCCGGCCACGAGCACGAGGTAGCTCGACGACATCGCCGACAGCAGCGCACCCGCGATCGCGACCGGAAAGGCCACGAGCACGGTGCGGCGCACGCCGTGCAGGTCGATGCCGATGCCCATGAAGAGCTGCATCGCGCCGAACGCAAAGTGAAAAGCCCCCGAGAAGATGCCGAGGGCTTGGGCGGAGAGATGAAAGTCCGACTGCAGCGGGCTCGCCATGATGGCGCCGACGGTGCGGAACGCCTGGCTGAGCGCGACCCCTGCGCAGAGCGCGAGGACCATGACCCATGCCGCCTGCGGCGTCAGGGGTTGCGCGGCAGAGCGCTGCGCCGGCGCGACGGCACTCATGCCGGGACTACCGCGGACAAACGTGTGCTCATGCCCCGTGGCACTTCTTGTACTTTTTTCCACTGCCACAAGGGCACGGGTCGTTGCGGCCGGGTTCGGCTTCCTTGCGGATCGTCTCGACCTTCGGGCCCAGGCTCTTCCAGAGCTGGCGCAGGTCGTACACCGCCCAGATCGCGGCGCCGAAGTCGTCCAGGCGCTGCTGGCTCACGCTCGGCGGGCCGTTCTCGTCGTACATCGACAGCGTGGGCTTGGCGGTGTCGTCCTCGGTCAGCGCGACGAGGTTGTCGAGCGCGTCGTCGAGCATCTGCGCGGCTTCCTTGTCGCGCGGGGCGGCCCAGTCTTCGGGCCAGTTTTCGACCGCGTACATGAAGCCGAGCGCCCAGACCTGGGCGAACGAGGGAATTTCTTCGCCGGCCATTTCGGCGCGCTCTTCCTCGGGCAGCGAGGCGATGGCGCCGCGCGTGTCGAGCACCTCGGGCTGCCAGCTGCGCTCGTCTTCGAGCGATTCGACCGGGGCGTCAAGGCCTTCCTCGATCTCGCGCCAGCGGCGCTTCCAGTTCCAGACGAACTCCATGTGCTGGGCCGGCACGAAGTGGTCGCCCAGCAGCACGGGCCAGTATTCGGTGGGGTCGATGGGCCGGCGGGTGCAGATCAGCGCGGCCATGAAGCCTTCGCAGAACTCCCACTGGGGAATTTCCTCGTCGTGCTCGCGCATGGCGTCGAGCGCGGTGTCGAGGGCGTCGAAGTCGTCGGGGCCCAGGGGTTGTTGAGGGGTGGCCGGGGCGGTGTCAGGGGTATCGGGGGTGTCTGGAGTGGTCGTCATGGCAAGCGTCATGGCAGGTTGGGAGCAGCCCTCTATGATGCAGCAGGCTCCTGCCGACATCTGATGACTATGCCCACGATTATTCCGTTTCCCGCACGCTACAGCGCGTTCGCCCTGTGTGTGCTCGGTCTGGTCGCCTGCCTGGCGATGGTTCTGGCCTCGCCGCACCTGTGGCTTGCCTGGATCGGCGTGGCCGTTTTCGCGGTGCTCACGGGCACCGGCGTGCACGACCTGCGCCAGCCGCGCCACGCCATCTTGCGCAACTACCCGGTCATCGGGCACCTGCGCTTTCTGCTCGAATTCATCCGCCCCGAGATCCGCCAGTACTTCATCGAGAGCGACGCCGAGGCCGCGCCGTTCTCGCGCGCCCAGCGCTCGCTGGTGTACCAGCGCGCCAAGGGTGAGCCCGACAACCGGCCCTTCGGTACGCAGCTGAACGTGTCGGCCGCGGGCTACGAGTGGATCAACCACTCGATGCAGCCCACCAAGCTGGCCGGGCACGATTTCCGCATCGTGATCGGCGGCACGCCGCAGTCGGCCGACACAGACTTGGCGCAGGTCTGTACCCAGCCTTACAGCGCGAGCGTGTTCAACATTTCCGCGATGAGCTTCGGCGCCTTGTCGGCCAACGCCATCCTCGCGCTCAACAAGGGCGCGCAGATGGGCGGCTTTGCGCACGACACGGGCGAGGGCTCGATCTCGCAGCACCACCGCGTGCACGGCGGCGACCTGATCTGGGAAATCGGCTCGGGCTACTTCGGCTGCCGCAACGACGACGGCAGCTTCAACGCCGAGCGCTTCGCCGCCAATGCGCGCGACCCGCAGGTGAAGATGATCGAGATCAAGCTCAGCCAGGGCGCCAAGCCGGGCCACGGCGGCGTGCTGCCTGCGCCGAAGGTCACGGCCGAGATCGCGGCGGCGCGCGGCGTGCCGGTGGGCGTGGACTGCATCTCGCCCGCGTCGCACAGCGCGTTCTCCACGCCGACGGAGATGATGCATTTCATCGCGAAGCTGCGCGAGCTGTCGGGCGGCAAGCCGACCGGCTTCAAGTTCTGCCTGGGCCACCCGTGGGAATGGTTCGGCATCGTCAAGGCAATGCAGGCCACGGGCATCACGCCCGACTTCATCGTGGTCGACGGTGCCGAGGGCGGCACAGGCGCGGCGCCGGTCGAGTTCAGCGACCACGTGGGCGCGCCCTTGCAGGAAGGCCTGCTGCTGGTGCACAACACGCTGATCGGCGTGAACCTGCGCCACCGCATCAAGATCGGCTGCGCCGCCAAGGTGATCACCGCCTTCGACGTGGCCCGCATGATGGCGCTGGGCGCCGACTGGTGCAACGCGGCGCGCGGTTTCATGATGGCGCTGGGCTGCATCCAGGCGCAGAGCTGCCACACCGGCCACTGCCCCACCGGCGTGACCACCCAGGACCCGGTGCGCCAGCAGGCGCTGGTGGTGCCGACCAAGGCCGATCGCGTGCGCAACTTTCATCGCAGCACGCTGCATGCGCTGCAGGAGCTGGTGCAGGCCGCGGGCCTGGACCATCCGCAGCAGATCACCGCGCACCACATCGTGCGCCGCATCTCCGACACCGAGGTGCGCCTGTTGAGCAACCTGGTGATGCAGGTGCAGCCGGGCGCGCTGCTCGGGCCGCTCGACAACCAGCACACCGTGTTCCGCACCTACTGGCCGCTGGCCAGTGCGCAGAGTTTCCAGCCCCTGACGCAGGGCCCGCACGGGCTGCTGGCGCCGGGCTTCGCCATGGCCGCATGAATCCACTGAGACGAGGAGGCGCCGCGACGCGCCTGTACAGCCAACGGGGTGCCGCATCGGCGCCCGCGCCGCTCGACGACGCCCCGGGTCCGCCCCCCTCAGCGCCCGGCGACTACGCCGAGTTCCTGCGCGTCACCTTGCCCAAGCAGACCAGGAACGTGGCCAGCCACCGTTTCGGCAGCGAGCGCGTCTGGCTCAAGAAGGCCGGCCCTCGCCACGGCAAATGGGGCTACCGCGTGATGGCACTGGCCGCGCGGCTCGCCGGCCTCGACGTGATCAAGCCCGTGCCCAACCCGGGCGGCGAGGCCGCCATCGCCACCGAGGCCCGCCGCCTGAAGCAACTGGCCGCCGCAGGTTTGCGCGTGCCCGTGGTGCTGGCGCAGCAGGCCGACGGGCTGCTGATTTCCGACCTCGGCGCCAGCGGCCGTGCCACCGTGGTGCTGCAGGAGCGCATCGACCAGGCCGCCGCCGCCGGCCCCGCTGCCCTGCTCGCCGTGTGGCGCGAAGGCCTGGCCGCCATCGCCGCGGTGCACCTGTGCGGCCAGCACCTGAGCCAGGCTTTCGACCGCAACCTCGTGCAGTGCCCCGACGGCGTGATCGGCTACATCGATTTCGAGGACGACCCCTCCGAGGTCATGACCCTGGCCGAATGCCAGGCCCGCGACTGGCTGAGCTACCTGCACTCCACGGCCATGATGCTCGAGGCCGCGGCGCCGCAGGCCGCAGGCCAGCACTGGCACGCGGCACTGAGCGGCGTGAACGAGGAAGTGCGCGAGCGCATCGCGAATGCGGCGCGGCGCATGAAATGGGCGCAGAAGCTGCCGGCCAGCCGGCGGTGGGGGCGCGATACGCAGCGCGTGCGGGCTGTGGCGCGGTTGCTGGGGCAGTGGTACGAGGTGAACAAGGCCTGAGACGGATCGGCGTGGCCTATGCCAGCGCCGACCGCACCGCCACGCCGCGCAGCGCCAGCCGCTTCTTCATCGACAGCACCGCCTTGTCCTTGCTGAACAGCTGCGCCCCGTGGGCCACGGACAGGTCGATGAACACCTGGTCGTCCGGATCGCTGCACACGCAGGGCGCACGCGCCGGCACCTCGGTCACCATCAGCACGCGCGCATCGAAATCGGCGAGCACGACGGCGATCGTCAGTTCGCACTGCGCCATGCGCCGGGCGATCAGCGGGTAGCCGAGCACCCGTTCCAGTTCGCTGCGCATCGCGGGCGTGGCCAGCCAGCGCAGCGCGCCGCGCGCGAGGTCGTCGACCAGCGGCGCCCAGGCGGGGTCTTCGAAGACCAGCAGGTCGAGGGCGATGTTGGTGTCGATGACGACGAGGTCGGGGGCTGGCAAGGTCATGGGTCGCGTGAAAACTGTCTGTCTATCTCTATCGCCGATGTTGCACCATGCGGCGCCCGGGCTTCTAGCGCCCTGAAGGCATCGCCAGCACTTTCGCGTCGGCGACGAGCCGCGCGCAGGCAAAGTCGGTGAAGGCCTTGATCCGCGCGACCTCCTTCAGGTCGGGATGCGTCAGCACCCAGACCTGCGTGTCGAGCGCTTCCCTCGGCGACTCGACCTGCACCAGCTCGTCTTCCGCATCGGCCAGCATGCACAGAAGCATGCCCAGGCCCATGCCGCGCTTCACGAGCTGCGTCATGCCGACGAGGCTGTCGACGCGCGCCGCGATCCGCGCGGGCGGCACCTGTTCGCGCAGCCACTTCGCCTGCATCAGGTGCGACAAGCCTTCGTCGGGCGCGACCCAGTCGTACGCAGCCAGCGGGGTCTTCGCCGGGTGCTTCGCGAGGTAGGCCTTCGACGCGTAAACCGCCGTCTGCAGGCGCCCTGCCCGGCGCCCGACCAGGTGGTCCGGCGGGGCGTTGGTCGGGCGGATCGCCACGTCGGCTTCGCGCTTGGTGAGGCTCAGGAAGAGGTTGTTCATCACCACCTGCAGCTCGATGCCCGGATGCAGCGCGCGAAAGTCCGCCAGGATCGGCCCGAGCAGCCCGGCCATGAAGGTGTCGGTGCTGGTGATGCGGATGACGCCGGTCAGCCGCAGGTCGAGCCCCATGAGGTGGCGCTGCGCGGCGTCGATCTGCTCGCCCACGCCCTGCAGGCGCTCGCGCAGCGCCTCGCCGGCCAGCGTCATCGCATAGCCGGCGGGCAGGCGGTCGAACAGGCGCACCGCCATGCGCGCCTCGAGCGCGCCCAGGCGCCGCAGCACGGTGGAGTGGTTGACGCCCAGCTGGCGCGCGGCGCCGGAGAGCGAGCCGGCCTGGCCCACGGCCAGGAACACGCGAAAGTCGTCCCAGTCTGTGTCCTGCATTTGTGCATACCCCGGATGCGATTTTTGCGAATAGCTTTGCAAACGCGCCGATCCTACAGTCGTCCGCAGGGGCCGCGATTCGCCCGCCCCGCATTCACACACATCACACGGAGGTTGAACCCCATGGCCTGGTTGCTGCTGCTTGCCGCCGGATTGGTGGAGATCGTGATGGCCCTCGCGCTGAAGGCCGCGGCGGGCTGGGAGCGCCCCGCCGCCGGCGCGCTGGGCCTGGGCGCCGCGCTGGCGAGCATCGTCCTGCTCACCGCCGCGATGAAGACGCTGCCGGTCGGGACGGCCTACGCGATCTGGACCGGCATCGGCGCCATCGGCGTCACGCTGATCGGCATCTTCTTTTTCCAGGAAAGCGCCGCGCCGCTGCGGCTGGTGTGCATCGGGCTGATCTTCCTGGGGATCGTCGGCCTGAAGCTGCAGAGCTAGTTCAGACTGCGGCGTCTGGCGGCGCGGCCCGGTTCGAGCCCCGGACCATGTCGAAACGGAACAGGCGGCATTCGATGGGGCCGTTCCACATCGGCACGCGGCGCGACTCTTTCAGGCGCATCTGCTTGGGCAGCTTCAGGTCGGGCGTGAGCACCCAGGCGGTCCAGCCCGGATAGTTTTTCTTCCAGTGGGTGGCGAGCTGCGGAAAGAAGTCGCCGCCATCGCCGCCTTCACCGTCACCCGGGGTCTGGGCGGCCTCGCGGGCGCCGAAGCGGGCCACGCCGCCGACCTCGATGCGCTCGCCGTACGGCGGGTTCAGCATGATCACGCCGCCCTCGGCCGGCGGCATGCGCTGCAAGGCATCGCCGCCGCGGAACTCGATGGCCCCGGCCACGCCCGCGCGTTCGGCATTGCGCTCGGCAAAGTCGACCATGCGGTGCGACACATCGGAGCCGAAGACGGCGATGTCGCTCGCATGCTGCGCGTTGGCCGCTTCCTTCTGGATGGCCGCCCAGACGTGCGGCTGGAACGGCAGCAGCTTCTCGAAGCCAAAGCGCCGCAGCGAGCCTGCCGCGATGCCGCTGGCGATCTGCGCGGCCTCGATGGCGATGGTGCCGCTGCCGCAGCAGGGGTCGTACAGCGGAGCCTGGGCGACCTCGCCGGTCTCGGGGTTCCACCAGCCGCTGGCGGCCAGCATGGCGGCGGCCAGGGTTTCCTTCAGCGGGGCGTCGCCTTTGTCCTGGCGCCAGCCGCGCTTGAACAGCGGCTCGCCCGAGGTGTCGATGTACAGCGTGCAGCTGTCGGTGGTCAGGTGCGCAAAGATGCGGCAGTCGGGCCACTGGGTCTCGATGCTCGGACGCACGCCGTTCGCCTTGGCGCGGAAGCGGTCGGCCACGGCGTCCTTGATGCGCAGGGTGGCGAAGTTCAGGCTCTGCAGCGGGCTGTGCTGGGCCGTGGTCTCGATCTTGAAGGTCTGCTTGGGCGTGAACCAGATCTCCCAGGCCACGGCGTTGGCGATGGCGTACAGGTCGTTCTCGTTGCGATAGGGCGCGTGGGCCAGTTCGACCAGCACGCGCTGCGCGAGCCGGCTGTGCAGGTTGAGCTTGAGGCCGTCGCGCCAGTCGGCACGCACGCGCACGCCGCCACGCAGGGTGAGCAGGTCTTGCCCGCTGCGGCCGGTCAGGCCATGCACCTCCTGGGCAAGGTATTCCTCGACGCCGGCGGCGCAAGGCAGGAAAAATGAGAGATCGTTCACGGAAAGTCGGCCATCGGGAAGCCCGCTAAGGGCTCCCATTGTCGCCGCGTCGCGGGCCTTCTCTATATAGTCGATTTGCCCATGACGCCCACCCCCGCCTCCGCGGCCCCCCCGGCAGACGCCCGCGACGGCGACAACCGCTTCGCGATCCAGTGCGAAGTGCTGCGCTTGTCGATCCGCCCGCTCGGGCCGGTGCTGCTGGTGCAGTACCTGCTCAACTGCGGCGTGGCGGCGCTTTTTGCCTGGCAGTTCTCGCCGGTGCGCGCGCTGGTGTGGCTGGCGCTCGTCACCGGTGTGACGGTGATGCGCGGCTTCTTTCCGCAGCGGCTGCCCGAGCCGTTCACGCCCACGAATCTGCGCGAGGCGCAGCGCCAGCACACGCTGCGCACGGCCATCTGGGAGCTGGCGCATGGTCTGGCGGGCGTGCTGCTGTTCAACCCCGAGCGCCCCGAGCTGCAACTGCTGCTGGGCCTGATCCTCATGGGCATGACGCTGTCGTCGGCGTTCTCGGTGTCGTTCTACACACCGGCCACGCAGCTGGCCATCACGCTGCTGCTGGCGCCGGTGATCGTCACGGGCCTGTGGCTCGGGGCGCCGGTGATGATGGCCGTCGCGGTGATCGGCATCGGCCTGACCGCAATGATGTGGAAGCTGGTGGCCGACCATTCGCGCCAGCTCGAGGAAAACATCGGCCTGCGCCTGAACGAACGCACGCTGCGCGAACAGGCGCTGGCCGGCCTGCGCGCCTCCGAGCAGGCCCAGGCCGAGCGGCTGCGCTTCTTCTCGGCGGCCAACCACGACCTGCGCCAGCCGGTGATGGCCATCGGGCTGCAGGCCGAGGTGCTGCGCCAGCAGCTGCAGCACGGTACCGACAGCGCGGCGGTGCAGCACACGGTGGCCTCGCTCTCGCGCGCGCAGCAGGCGCTCGAGGCCCTGACCAACCAGCTGCTCGAAATCGGCCGCATCGAGGCCGCGGTCGATCCGCTGCGCCCGGCGGCGGTGGCGCTCGCGCCGTTGCTGCACGAGCTGGCGCGCCAGGCCGGCGAAGGCCGCGTCGCCGTGCGCTGCCCTGCCGACGCCATCGCCTGGACCGACGCCGTGGCGCTGCGCCGCGTGCTCTCCAACCTGCTGGACAACGCCCTCAAGTTCACGCCGCGCGGTCGCGTGCTGCTGGCGGTGCGCGCGCGCCGCCGGCACGCCGCAGACACCGGGCGCGCGTGGCGCGTCGAGGTGCGCGACAGCGGCATCGGCATCGCGGCCGAATCGCAGGCGCGCGTGTTCGACGACTTCGAGCAGGTCGGCAACGTGGAGCGCAACCTGCAGCACGGCCACGGCCTGGGGTTGGCGATCGTGCGGCGGCTGGCGGGGCAACTGGGCATCGAGGTCGCGCTGCGCTCGGCGCCGGGCAAGGGCTCGGTCTTCAGCCTCGAGCTACCGGCAGCCCGGCCCGGTGCGGCGGCGGTGCCGGCGCCTGCGCCCTCGGTGGCGATGGACGACCTCGACGCGAACGCCGTGCTGCGCCCCGGCCTCGCCGTGCTGGTGGTCGAAGACAACATCGTCGTGGCCGACAGCCTCTCGGCGCTGCTGCGGCACTGGCAGGTGGCGCCGCGCGTCTACGCCAGCGCCGCCGAGGCGCTCGCGCTGGCCGACCTGGACGCGCTCGACGTCGCGCTGTGCGACATCCGCCTGCCCGGCGCGTTCAACGGCATCGCGCTGGCCGAGCGGCTGGCGCAGCGCAAGCCGACGCTGACGATTGCGCTGATCTCGGCCGACATCACCGAAGCCACGCAGCAGCTGGCCGCCACGCGCGGCTGGCACGCGCTGCGCAAGCCGGTGCAGCCGGACGACCTGCGGCGCGTGCTGTTGCGGGCGCAGCAGCAACAGCTGCAGCCGACGCCGTCGTCGTAGCGGCCTTCGGCACGGGGCCGCCCCCGCTGCGGTGTCATCGCTTCCGAGCTATGCTCCGCGCACAGGCCGCCGCCGCCCCTGCCCCGATGCCCGTCGAACCCCTTCCCGCTCCTTCCGTTGGCGCCGCCGCCCTGCGCGAGCCCCGCTACGGGCGGGTCGCGATGGCCCTGCACTGGCTGCTCGCGGCGATGATCGTCGGCTCGCTCGGCGTCGGGCTCTACATGACGGGCCTGCCCTTCTCGCCGCAGCGCCTGAAGCTCTACAGCTGGCACAAGTGGGCCGGCATCACCATCCTTTTGTTGTCGGCGCTGCGGCTGCTGTGGCGCCTCACGCACAGACCGCCGCCGCTGTCGGCGCGGGTGCTGGCGGCCATGCCGACCTGGCAGCGGGCCGCCCACCGCATCAGCCATGCGCTGATGTACCTGCTGTTCTTTGCGGTCCCGCTGTTCGGCTGGGCCTACAGCTCGGGCATGGGCGTGCCGGTCGTGTGGTTCGGCCTGCTGCCGCTGCCCGACCTGGTGGCGGTCGACAAGGGCTTTGCCGAGGCCGTGCTCAAGCCGCTGCACCAGCGCAGCGCCTACCTGCTGGCCGGCGTCACGCTGCTGCATGTGGCGGCGGCGCTCAAGCACCACTGGATCGACCGCGACGGTCTGTTGCAACGCATGTGGCCCGCGCCACGCAAGGAATCCGCCGGATGACGACGCGTCTTTTGTGGGGCGCCGCCGCCCTCCTCGGCTTCACGCTGCACGCCGCGGCCGAGCCGATGCCGGCCACCGCGAAGCTGGTGCCCGAGAAGAGCCAGATCGCCTTCGTCAGCAAGCAGATGGGCGTGCCGGTGGAAGGCAGCTTCAAGCGCTTCGACGCGCAGGTCGCCTTCGATCCGAAGAAGCCCGAGGGCGGCTCGGTGCTGCTGCAGATCGACACCGCCAGCGCCGGTTTCGGCATCCCGATGAGCGATGCCGAGCTGCCCAAGCCGACCTGGTTCGATACCGCGCATTTCCCGCAGGCCAGCTTCCGCTCGACCGCCATCAAGGCACTGGGCGAGGGCCGCTTCGAGATGGCCGGCAAGCTCACCATCAAGGGCGTCAGCAAGTACGTGACGGTGCCCGTGAGCATCACCTCGTCGGGCGGCGCCTACTCGGTCGCCACGGGCACGCTCACGATTCAACGGCTCGACTACAAGGTCGGCGACGGCGAATGGACCGACACCTCCGTGGTCGGCAACGAGGTGCAGGTGCGCTTCAAGCTGACGCTCGCGGGCCTCGGGCCGCTGTGACGACGATCCCCTTTCCTATGCATCCCTCTTCTTCCGCCATGAACAAGCTCTTCTTTGCCGCGGCCCTGTGCGCGAGCGCGGCCCTGCCGCTGGCCGCGACGGCCCAGGAATACACCGCGCCACCGCTGGCCGCCAAGCCCGCCGGCGGGCCGGTCAAGAACGCCAGCTACGTGATCGACCCGACCCACACCTTCGTGATGTACGAGATGGGCCACTACGGCACCACCACCAACCGCGGCCGCTTCAGCACCAAGGACGGCTCGGTGCAGATCGACGGCACGGGCACCGGCGGCAAGGTCGACATCACGATGGACATCAGCTCCATCAACACCGGCGTCGACCTGCTCAACCGCCACGTGCAGAGCAAGGACTTCTTCAACGTGGCCGAATTCCCCACCGGACGCTTCGTGGCCGAGCGCATCGACTTCAGCGGCGACAAGGTGACCGACGTGCCCGGCACGCTCACGCTCATGGGCCAGACCAAGCCGGTGACGCTGAAGGCCGTGCGCTTCAACTGCTACCTGAACCCGCTCATCAACCGCCAGGTCTGCGGCGGCGACTTCGAGGCCACCGTGCAGCGCAGCGACTGGGGCATCACCTGGGGCCTGAACTTCGGCTTCGAGAACAAGGTGAAGCTGCTGGTGCAGGTCGAAGCGGTGAACGTGCAGCAATGACGACGACGCCAGGCGCCACGCGATGATGGACACCACCCTTTCCCTGCTCGGCATCGCCGGCGCCATGGCCGTCGGCGCCATGAGCCCGGGCCCGAGCTTCGTGATGGTGGCGCGCACCGCCGTGGCCTCGCGCAGCGACGGACTCGCTGCCGCCCTGGGCATGGGCGCCGGCGGGCTGGCGTTCTCCATCGCGGCGCTGGCCGGGCTGCAGGCGGCGTTCCTCGCGGTGCCGGGGCTGTACCTCGCGATCAAGGCCTTCGGCGGCGCCTACCTGATCTACCTGGGCTTTCGCATCTGGCGCGGTGCGCGCCAGCCGCTCGCGATCACGCCCGACACGGACGCCTCGCCCCGGGGCCAGGGCCGCAGCGGACGCACCTTCCTGCTCGGCCTGGCCACGCAGGTCAGCAACCCGAAGACGGCGGTGGTGTACGCGAGCATCTTCGCGGCCTTCTTGCCGCGCGAGGTGCCGCTGGTGTTGGCGCTCGCGGTGCCGGCCGTGATCTTCTGCATCGAGACGGGCTGGTATGCGATCGTTGCGCTGGCGCTGTCTTCGGCCGCACCGCGTGCCGCCTACCTGCGCTACAAGACCTGGATCGACCGCGCGGCCGGCGGCGTGATGGGGCTGCTGGGCCTGCGGCTCGTGTGGTCCGCGGTGCGCGGCACCTAGCAACCAAGCCGCTACAGCAGGCTCTCGGGCGTGAGCGGCGACAACAGCTCGAGCATGGTGCGGTCCCAGAAACCCGAGTCGGGTTCTTCATGCACCACGGTGGTCTTGCCGCCTTCCTCGCTGACCCACTCGATGCGCCGCGAGTCTTCAGCAAACCGCAGCCGGTAGGCGCCCTGCTGCTTGAGCACGTCGAGCAGCTTCAAGGTCTGCTGCGCCATCTCGGGGCTGCGGATGAACAGGCCGATCTCGGTGTTGTGGATCTCGGAGCGCGGATCGAAATTCATCGAGCCGACGAACAGGATGCGCTGGTCGATCACCGCCGACTTGGCGTGCAGCCGGCCCACCGACGTGCCGAACAAACCCAGCCGCACGCTGCGCCGCGTGCGCGCGGAACTCAGCTCGTGCAGCTCGGCGCCCAGCGCGAGCATGTCGGCGCGGTAGCGGCGGTAGGCGGTGTGGACCAGCGGCTCGTCGGTGGCCGCAAGCGAGTTGGTGACCACGCTGATCTTGACGTTGCGCCCGCGGATCTCGCGCATCACCTCCAGCCCCGACGCGCCCGGGATCAGGTAGGGCGAGACCAGCGTCACCTCGCTGCGCGCGCGGCGCATCTGCTCGACCACGTTGTAGCGCACGCTGTCCACGTCGAGCAGCGGCACGCCGCCATACGACGCGGTCTTGCCGATCACGCGGTCGGGCGAATCGGCGTACGCCTCGGCCGTGGTCCAGATCAGGCCGAGCTTGCCGGCGTCGAGGTCGTCGGCCACGGGGCTGTAGCCGAGCAGGTCGTTGGGTGCGGGCCTGGGCGGCGGCGGCGTGGTGTCGGGGCCGGTGGCAGCCTCGAAGCGGCGCTGCAGTTCTTCGCGCGGCAGGTCAGTGCGCACGACCGAGCCGATCGGGCGCACGTGCGGGCTGTTCCAGTACTGGTCGAACAGCACGCCCAGGCGCGGGATCAGCGCGCCCGTGACGAAGGTGTCGAGATCGATGAAGTTCTGGCCCGAGGTGCGCCGGAAGTACTGGTTGCCGATGTTGCGCCCGCCCGCCACCGCCATCGCGCCGTCGGCGATGAAGAGCTTGTTGTGCATGCGGCGGTTGACGCGGCTGAAGTCGAACAGCGACGCGGTGAAGCGCCTGAGCAGGCTGCCGCGCCCGGCCGGGAACGGATTGAACAGGCGCAGCTCCACGTTCGGCGTGGCGGCCAGTCCGAGCAGCAGCTCGTCTTCGCCGGACGTGTACAGGTCGTCCATCAACAGGCGCACGCGCACGCCGCGCCGGGCCGCATCGCGCAGGGTGCGCAGCAGGTAGCGGCCGGTCTCGTCGTTCTCGATCTGGTAGTACTGCACGTCGAGCGTACGCTGCGCACGGCGCGCGAGCTGCAGGCGCGTGTCGAAGGCGAAGTCGCCGCCGGGCATGAGGCGAAAGCCGCTGAGGTCGGGGTCGGGCTGCGAGGCCAGCGCGATCTTGCCGAGCGCGGTGTCGGCCGAGACGGCGATGGCCTTGGTGGGCGGGCGCGGTGCTTCGTCGGGCAGCGTGGCGCAGCCGGTGAACAGCAACGCGGTTGCGATGACGAAAACCCAATGCCCACAGCGCGACAGCAGGCGATGGGTCATCGTGAGCTTTCTACAGGGCCTTGCGCAGGTTGGCGGGCGCGATGCGCAGCGCTTCGCGGTACTTGGCCACGGTGCGGCGCGCGCACTCGATGCCCTGCTCTTTCAGCATCTCGGAAATCTGGCTGTCCGACAGCGGCTTCTTGATGCTCTCGGAGCTCACGAACTGCTTGATGAGCGCGCGCACCGCGGTGCTCGATGCATTGCCGCCGGTCTCGGTGCCCAGCGCCGACCCGAAGAAGTACTTGAGCTCGACCGTGCCGAACGGCGTCGACATGTACTTGGCCGTGGTCACGCGCGAAATCGTCGATTCGTGCAGGCCCAGTTCGTCGGCGATCTCGCGCAGCACCAGCGGGCGCATCGCGAGTTCGCCGTGCACGAAGTAGCTCTTCTGCCGTTCGACGATGGCGTTGCTCACGCGCAGGATGGTGTCGAAGCGCTGCTGGATGTTCTTGATGAACCAGCGCGCCTCCTGCAGCCGCTGCGACAGCGCCTGGCTGCCCTCGCCCTTGTGCGACTTGAGCGCACCGGCGTAGATGTCGTGCACGCGCAGGCGCGGCATGACCTCGGGGTTCAGCATGACGCGGAACTTGATGTTGGTGCCGCGGCCCGTCTTGGTGACGATCACGTCGGGAACGACGATGTTGCGTTCGACGTCGACAAAACGGCGCCCCGGCTTGGGCTCGAGCCGCGCAATGATCTGCAGCGCCGAGCGCACCAGCTCTTCATTCGTCCGCGTGAGCGTGGCCAGGCGCTTGAAGTCGCGCCGCGCGAGCAGCTCCATCGGCTGCTTGCAGATCGCGATGGCGGTCTTGCGCACAAGCGCTTCGGCCTCGGTCTCGTCTTCGTTCGCGAGCGCCTTCAGCTGAATGCTCAGGCATTCGCCGAGGTCGCGCGCGCCGACACCGGCGGGCTCCAGGCTCTGCAGCAGGCCCAGCGCCACCTGGAAGTGGTGCACGAGGTCGTCGAACTGGTCGTTGTCATCGCCCGCCAGGCCCGAGGCCAGCGCGGGCAGCGAGTCTTCGAGGTAACCGTCGTCGTTGAGCGATTCGATCAAAAAGCGCAGCGCGGCGCAGTCGTTTTCGTTGAGCCGCAGGGTCAGCGCCTGGCGGTGCAGGAACGATTGCAGCGACTCCTGGCTGCGCGCGAGTTCGGTGGCGTCGGCACGCTCGTCGTCGCCGAGGTTGTTCTGGCGCGCGGGCGCATCGCTGCCCCACTCGCTGTCGTCGGGCGCCATCTCGACGGTGCCGTCGCCTTCCCAGTCGGGCTCGCGCTCGGTGATCTCGGCCGCGGGGCCGTCGGATTCCGGTGTGGACGTGGTCGCTTCGCTGGAAGCGGTGGAGGCACTGGGGGCGGACGGCGCGAAATCGCCCTCGCCGGTGTCACCGCCGTCGTCGCGCGGCACGGGCGTGTCGACAGCATCGAGCCCGAACTCCTCGCGCGCGGCTTCTTCCGCGGTGCGTTCGAGGAACGGGTTCTCGTCCAGCATCTGCTCCACCTCCTGGCTCAGTTCGAGCGTGGAGAGTTGGAGCAGGCGAATGGACTGCTGCAGCTGAGGCGTCAGCGCCAGATGCTGCGAGACGCGAAGGGACAGCCCTTGCTTCATGAAAAGATGGCTCCCCCCCAGGCTGCGCGCTTCGCGCTACGCCAACCCCCTACCGGGGGCGGGCCGGCCGCTTCGGGCGGCCGTGCGCGGCGGCCCCCGCGAGGAAGTTCCGCGCGGACGGTGGCCACGTTGATTATTGACCCTCGCCGCACGGTCACATCCGGAAGTGTTCGCCCAGGTACACCCTGCGTACCTCGGCGTTGTCGACGATCTCCGAGGGTGTGCCTTGTGCCAGCACGTGCCCGTCGCTGATGATGAACGCGTGATCGCAGATGCCCAGCGTTTCACGCACGTTGTGGTCGGTGATGAGCACGCCGATGCCGCGCTCTTTCAGGAAACTGATGATCCGCTGGATCTCGATCACGGCAATCGGGTCGATGCCGGCGAAGGGTTCGTCCAGCAGGATGAAGCGCGGCTGTGTGGCCAGCGCACGCGCGATTTCGACGCGGCGGCGTTCGCCACCCGACAGTGCAAGCGCGGGCGAATCGCGCAGATGGTCCACGCGCAGGTCGGACAACAGGTCAGCCAGTCGCTCTTCGGTGGCCTGTTTCGACAGCGGCACCATGCGGCCATTGGCATCGGGCTCGCGCTGCAGCTCGAGCACGGCGCGCACGTTTTCTTCGACCGTGAGCTTGCGGAAGATCGACGCTTCCTGCGGCAGGTAGCTCAGGCCCATGCGCGCGCGGCGGTGAATGGGCATGTGGGCGATGGGCTCGCCGTCGATGGTGATCTCGCCGGCGTCGGCGCGCACCAGCCCGACGATCATGTAGAACGAGGTGGTCTTGCCCGCGCCGTTGGGGCCGAGCAGTCCGACGACCTCGCCCTTCTGCACATCTAGCGAGACGTCTTTCACGACCGTGCGGCTGCCGTAGCTCTTCTTGAGGCCGCGCGCCACGAGGCGGCTGCCGGGGACGCCGTCGGCGGTCGTCTGGGTTCCTGCGGTTTCGATCACTTGCGCCCTTCCCCTTCGGTGCTGCCGCCCAGCGTGGTGCTCGGGCGCAGCCCGGCGCCGGGCGCAGGGGTGGGTGCCGGAGCCGCGGGCTTCTTGCCGCCCGCTGCCGGTGCGGAACCGCCGGCAGCGGGTGCTGCGGCAGCCTTCGGCGTGAGGATGGCCTTCACGCGGCCACCGCCGCCCGCCGAGACGCCGGCGTTCGGCGGCACGAGGGAGCCGTTGACGGTGTAGGTGTCGTTGCTCTGGTCGTAGACGATCAGCGCGCCGCTGCTCTCGTCGTTGGCCGTGGCGCCCACCAGCCGGCGCATGACGGCGCGGCGGATGAACTTGACGTTGTCGGCCCGGCTGTCGTACTCGATGACTTCCGACTCGCCCTCGATCCACTCGTCGCCGGCGTTGCGCTTCTGCTTGTAATAGGCCAGCTTGCCCGGCGCCGCCGTGACCACGCCGTACTGGTAGCCCTCGGCGTCCTGGCGCACGTCCAGCCGCGCACCGCGGATGATGATCGTGCCCTTCGTGACCAGCACATTGCCGGTGAACACGCTGGTCTGTTTCAGGTCGTCGTAGCGCATCGAGTCGGACTCGATGTTCATCGGCTTGGTGCGGTCGGCGGTTTCAGCCAGGGCGCCGGAGGCGGCTCCGGCCAGCAACAGCGCGCCGAAAGCCAGGCGGCCGAGGCGACGAAGGGTGGGGAATGTGGGGATGGAGGGCAATGTCATAAAGGCACGAAACTTGCTCTGAAACATTGTATGCGTGGGACGGTGATTGACCACCGGCGCCAATGAAAAAGCCCGCCGAAGCGGGCCTTGCATTCGACCAGAAATCAGGCCGGCGGGTCGGTCAGCCCTTCTTGGCTTCGCCGGTCAGGAAGGTCGCGACCTGCAGCACCTTGGCCATGCTGCCGGCGGTTTCGCCGTCGACATACCAGCGACCTGCCACGGCCAGAGCCGGCACGCCGGCCACCTTGTAGGCCTCGGTCTGCTGCGCGGCGCGACGGGCCTTGCTGGCCACGCCGAAGGACGCAAAGGTTTCCTTGAACTTGGCGCCGTCGAGGCCGGCACGCTCGGCCCAGGCCTGGATGTTGGCTTCGCCGTTCAGGTTCTGGCGCTGCGCGTGAATCGCGGCGAACACCTTGGAGTGGTATTCCTCCAGCTTGCCCATCGCTTCGAGCGTGAAGTACAGGCGCTGCTTGGCCTCGACGTCGTTGCCCACGAAGGGCACCGGGATGCGGCGGAACGCCACTTCCTTCGGGGCTGCCTTGACCCAGGCTTCGAGCGAGGGCTCGAAGTCGTTGCAATGCGGGCAGTTGTACGAGAAGAACTCGACCACCTCGATCTTGCCGGCCGGTGCATCGACCGGCACGCGCTTGTCGAGCACGAGGAAATCGGTGCCGGCCTTGGGGGCGCGCTGGGCGTGTGCCGGAACGGCAGCCAGCGAAAGCAGCCCGATCGAAGTGGCGGCCAGCGAAAAGTCACGACGTTTCATGGAAAAGGTTCTCCTGTGGGTACCGCAGACAGAGCCGGCGCGCCGCAGGGAGTTCCCCGTCGGCGGCGCGCCCGAGGCGCTGGAATTGACAAAACAGCGTGCGGCGGATGCCGCGCGGGCGAGAGCTTAAAGGCTGTTCAAGAAAGAGACCGCCGACCAGGGTCAGCGCTGCACGCGCACCAGCGCCGATTCGAGACCGCCGCCGTCGAGCCGTTCCTTGAGCCGGTCGGCGTCGTCCTTCTTGTTGAACGGGCCGGCGCGCACACGGTAGACCGTGCGACCGGCCTGCTCGCGCTCGGTGACCTTGGCCTCGACGCCCATGAGCGACAGCTTGGCGCGCTGCGCCTCGGCGTCGTCGGTGGTGCGGAAGGCGCCGGCCTGCACGAAGTACATGAAGGGATCGGCACCCGAGGCCGACGGTGCGGCGGACGCGGTGGTCGTGCTGCTGCCACCCGAACGGGCCCGGGCGAGGTCGCCCAGCGGATCGTTCGACGGCGGCAGGGCGTTGGCTTCGGCCGGTGTCGGCGCGGGGCGCGCCGGCTTGGGCGCCACCACCACGGGGGCCGGCGCGGTAACCGGCGCGGCGGCGGTGGGCGGCGTGCCCGGCGCCACGGTGACGGGGGCGCCGGTGATCGGGTTCACCGGGCCGGTGGCCGTGGCCGCCGGCGGCGTGGCGGCCGGCTTGGGCGCGCCGGCCTTGCCGGCCAGCGGTGCGTTCGGGTCCCAGTCGCGGTTCTTGCGGGCTTCGGCTTCGTCCTGCTCGGCACCGCCGCGTTGCGTCTTGTTGACGAACGGAATCGGCACCTTGGTGACGTAGACCGCGATGCCCAGGGCGACGCCCAGACCGAGCACCAGACCGATGATGAGTCCGATGACGATGTTGCCGCGTTGTCTGCTTGTCTTCTTCATGTTCAGAGGGTGATTCACATCTTGCTCGGCGCACTGACGCCGAGGATCGCGAGGCCATTGTGCAGCACCTGCGCACAAGCAGCGACGAGTGCCAAGCGCGCCTTCTTCAACGTTTCGTCGTCGACGAGAACACGCTCGGCGTCATAGTAGCTGTGCAGATTGGCGGCCAACTCACGCAGGTAGAAAGTTACGTCGTGGGGCGCGAAATCCTTGGCGGCGGCCGTCAACATGCTCGGGTACTTGGCCAGCTGAAGCATCAGCGTCTGCGCTTGCGGAGCCTGCAGCGAGGACAGGTCCACCGTGCTCAGCGAAGCCACGTCGCCGGCCCAGTCGCGCAGCATCTTGCAGATGCGCGCGTGCGCCATCTGCACGTAGTAGACCGGGTTGTCGTTGTTTTGCGCCAGCGCCAGGTCGATATCGAAAAGGAACTCGGTGTCGGGCTTGCGGCTGAGCAAAAAGAAGCGCACGGCATCGGTGCTGGTCCATTCGATCAGGTCGCGCAGCGTGACATAGCTGCCGGCGCGCTTGCTGATCTTGACCTCTTCGCCGCCCTTCATGACGCGCACCATGGTGTGCAGCACGTAGTCGGGATAGCCCTCGGGAATGCCTTCGCCCGCCGCCTGCAGGCCGGCGCGCACGCGCGCAATGGTGCCGTGGTGGTCGGTGCCCTGGATGTTCACGACCTTGTGGAAGCCGCGCTCCCACTTGGCGATGTGGTACGCGACGTCGGGCACGAAGTACGTGTACGTGCCGTCCTGCTTCTTCATCACGCGGTCTTTGTCGTCGCCGTAGTCGGTCGACTTCAGCCACAGCGCGCCATCCTGTTCGTAGGTCTTGCCGGCGGCCACGAGCTTGGCCACGGCCGCTTCGACGCGGCCGCTGGTGTAGAGGCTGGACTCGAGGTAGTAGTTGTCGAAGCGCACGCGGAAGGCCTGCAGATCGAGGTCCTGCTCGCGGCGCAGGTAGGCCACGGCGAATTCGCGGAGGCTGTCCAGGTCGTCGATGTCGCCGCTGGCGGTGTACTCGCGGTCATCCGACTTGACGGTCTTCTTCGCCTTGAAGTCTTCGGCGATGTCGGCGATGTAGTCGCCGTTGTAGGCCGGGGCTTTTTCGCCGCTGGGCCACTCGGGGTCGCCGGGCTTGAAGCCCTTGGCGCGCAATTGCGTGCTGTTGGCCAGCGTCTGGATCTGCACGCCGGCGTCGTTGTAATAGAACTCGCGCCACACGCTCTCGCCCTGCGAGGCCTGCAGGTTGCAGATGGCGTCGCCCAGCGCCGCCTGGCGGCCATGGCCGACATGCAGCGGGCCGGTCGGGTTGGCCGACACGAACTCGACCAGCACCTTCTGGCCCGTGGCCGGCTGGCGACCGAAGGCTTCACCCGCGTCCAGCACTTCGCGAACGATCTGCTGCTTGGCAGCGGCCTTGAGGCGGATGTTGAGGAAGCCGGGGCCGGCGATCTCGATCGCCTCGACCCATTGGCCGAAAGCGGGGGTGGCGAGCAGCGCAGCGCTCAGTTCGTCGGCCAGTTCGCGGGGCTTGCGCCCCAGCGGCTTGGCGAGCTGCATGGCGGCGGTGCTGGCGAAATCGCCGTGCGCCGCCACCTTGGGCGACTCGAACGCGGCTTTGGCACCGGCGCCGGGAGAGAGGGTTTCGAGCGTGTTCGCGAGCGCCGCGAGCAGCTCCTGTTTGACCAATAGCATCTGTGAATTTTACCGGGGGCAAACCCGGACCCAGTTAACGATCGTCATCCGATGGGCAACGTCGCCCGTTAGGATGGTCGGCCCCGAGGCGGGGCGCCTGTCACAACCCAACCTTGCAAGGACATATCCCATCATGAAGAAGCTCCTTTCCCTGGTCGCCTCCACCGTCGCGCTCGGCGCCTGCCTGTCGTTCAGCGCCTACGCGCAGGACAAGGCTCCCGCACCGGTCGCGGCCCCCGCTGCCGCCGCCGCTCCTGCCGCAGCCGCCGCGCCCGCCGGTGGTGCCAGCTGCGATGCCAAGGCGATCGACAAGAACGGCAAGCCCCTGGCCGGCGCCGCCAAGAACAGCTTCATGAAGAAGTGCACCAAGGAAGCCGCCGCGCCCGCCTGCGCCGCCAAGGCCATCGACAAGAACGGCAAGGCCCTGGCCGGTGCCGCCAAGAACAGCTTCATGAAGAAGTGCGAAGCCGGCGCCGCCAAGGCCTGATCCGGCGCAGCGCCGTGTGGCGCTGACATTTGTTACTCCCGAAGGGCCCGCTCATGCGGGCCTTTTCTTTTGTCTTTGGTGTTGATTACTTGCCGAAGCCGCGCGCCAGGAACACCGCGACCAGCGGAATCAGCGCGATCAGGTGCGCCTGGATCATCACCAGCTTGCGCGTCTTCAGGATGTCGGCCTCCGCGGGCAGCTTGCCCGTGGAACGCAGCGTCTTGCGCCAGCGGAAATAAGTCAGCGTCGGAAAGATCGACAGCACGCCCAGGATGATGAACAGCGTGAGCTTCACGTGCAGCAGCGGGTTGGTCCAGTACCAGGCCGTGCCCTTCACGCCCCACCAGGTGCGCGCGATGCCGGTGGCCAGCACCGCGATGGCGGCGATGCCGTAGACCATGTCGACCTTGGCCAGCCGTTCGACCACGGCGGCATTGAGCCATTGCACGCGGCACAGCGCGGCTTCGCTGGAGATGAACACGACCATCGTGAGGATGGCCAACAGATGCAGGTAGGCGAGGATGGCTTCGAGGGTCATCGGAAACTTTCTTCATCGGGGTTGCAAGCAAATGCAAAAAGCATTGTGCCGCCCGGTCACGATTTCAGGACCGCCCGCCCCAGAATTCCGGCTGCCCGTACTGCGCTTTGAGGAAATCAAGCCACAGTCGCACGCGCAGCGGCAGGTGCTTGGTGCCCGCGAACACCGCGTAGATGCCGTTGGGCGGCGCGGCGAAGTCGTCGAGCACCGGCACGAGCAGGCCGGCGTCGATCTCGGCCTCGACCTCCCAGGTGCTGCGCCACGCGATGCCGTGGCCCGCGAGGCACCAGTCGTGCAGCACCTGGCCGTCGGAACAATCGAGCGGGCCGCTGGGACGCAGGTGGATCAGTTCCTGCGCGCCCTCTTCATTGGTGATGCGAAAGGCCCAGCCGCGCGTCTGCGAGGCGTCGCTCGACAGCGTGAGGCAGGCAAAGCGCGACAGCTCGCCCGGGTGCTTCGGCGTGCCGTGGCGGCGCAGGAACTCGGGCGTGGCGACGCAGCGGCGGCGGTTGTCGGCCAGGCGCACGCTCACCAGCGACGAGTCGGGCAGGTCGCCCACGCGCACGGCGCAGTCGAAGCTCTCGCCCGTGACGTCGACCACGCGGTCGCTGAGGTTCAGCGAGATCGTCACCTCGGGGTGCAGCGCATGAAAGCGCGGCACCAGCGGCGCGACGTGGCGACGGCCGAAGCCGGCCGGCGCCGTCACGCGCAGGTGGCCGCTGGCCTTGATGCCGCCGGCGCTCACGCTGGCCTCGGCGTTCGCGAACTCGGTCAACAGGCGCTGGCAGTCTTCGAGAAAGGCGCTGCCTTCGTGCGTGAGCGCGATGCGGCGCGTGGTGCGCACGAGCAGCTTGACGCCCAGGCGCTCCTCGAGCGCGTCGATGCGCCGGCCCATGATCGCGGGCGCCACGCCTTCCGCCTTGGCCGCCGCGGTGAGGCTGCCGCGGGTCGCGACCGAGACAAAGGATTCGAGCTGCTTGAGGCGGTCCATGGCGCGGGAACTATATCGCCCGCCACCGCGTTCTCGCATTCTCAGTCGCCGGCCGTGACGCCCTGCGCCCGCAGCGCGGCGATGTCGCCGTCGCTGTAGCCCACTTCCTTCAGCAGCGCCTCGCTGTGCTCGCCGATGTGCGGCGGCTGCAGCCGGATGCCGGGGCGCTCGCCGCCGAGCGTGAACGGCGCGAGCGGCACCTTGGCCATGTGGCCGTCGTTCATGCGCACGGGCGCGAGGCCGCCGGTGGCGTTCAGGTGCGGGTCGTCGAACAATTCTTGCGGCTTGGTGATGGGCGCGAAGGGCAGCTCGTTCTGCTCGAACACCGCGCTGAGCTCGGCCGCGCTGTGGTTCGCGAGGTGCGAGCGCAGGATGGGCATCATCCAGTCGCGCGCGCGCACGCGGTCGTTGTTGGTCTTCAGGCGCGGGTCGGCCAGCATCTCTTCGAGGCCGAAGGCCTTGCAGAAGATGGCCCACTGCTTGTCGCTCACCGCTGCGAGGAAGATCTGCTCGCCGTCCTTCACGGTGAACACGTCGTACACGGCCCAGGCCGAGATGCGGCTGGGCATCGGGTCGGCGGCCTTGCCGGTGGCGGCGAACTGCATCATGTGCTGCGCGACCAGGAACACGTTGTTCTCGAACAGCGCCGACTGCACCTCGCAGCCCTTGCCCGTGAGCTCGCGCTGGCGCAGCGCGGCCATCGCGCCGATGGCGCCGAACATGCCGCCCATGATGTCGTTCACGCTGGTGCCCGCGCGCAGCGGATCGCCCGCGCGGCCGGTCATGTAGGCCAGGCCGCCCATCATCTGCACCACCTCGTCGAGGGCCGTGCGGTGGTCGTAGGGGCCGGGGAGGAAGCCCTTGTGGCTCACGCAGATGAGGCGCGGGTTGAGCTTGGCGAGCGTGTCGTAGTCGAGCCCCAGTTTCTTCATCGTGCCGGGCTTGAAGTTCTCGCTCACGATGTCGGCGGTGGCGATGAGGCGCAGCGCGGCCTCCACGCCTTCGGGCTTCTTCAGGTCGAGCGCGATGCTCTTCTTGTTGCGGTTGAAGGTCGGGAAGAAGCCCGCGCCCGAGCCCAGCAGGCGGCGCGTGTTGTCGCCCTCGATGGGCTCGACCTTGATGACTTCGGCGCCCAGGTCGGCCAGCAACAGGCCGCAGGTCGGGCCCATGACCATGTGGGTGAACTCGACGACGCGCACGCCAGCGTACGGCAGAGGATTGGCTTCAGACATGTGCGGTGGTTTCCTGGACAAAGCCCTTGGGCAGGCCGGCTTCGGGCGTCATGCCGTAGACCGGCTCGCCGGGCAGGCCGGCCTTGAGCGGCGCGCGCGCCGCGATGAGTTTTTCGAGGTCGATGCCGGTGCGCACGCCCATGGCCTCGAACATGAAGACGAGGTCTTCGGTGACCGCATTGCCCGACGCGCCCGGCGCATACGGGCAGCCGCCGAGGCCGCCGAGCGAGGCGTCGAAGGTGCGCACGCCCTCGTCCCAAGCCGCCAGACAGTTCGCGATGCCGAGGCCGCGCGTGTTGTGCATGTGGGCGGCGCCCGCGTGCACGCCGATCTCGGCGCGCAGCCGCTTGAACAGGCGGCGCACCTGCGCGGGGTTGGCGTAGCCCACGGTGTCGGACAGGCCCGATTCGTCGGCGCCGGCCTCGATGCATTGCGCCGCAAGGCGGATCACATCGTCTTCCGGCACCAGCCCCTGCAGCGTGCAGCCGAAGGCGGTGGAGATGCCGGCCTCGAGCTTCACCTGCGGCGCGATGGCGCGGCGCAGCTCGGCAATGGCGCGCACCTCCTCGACCATTTCGGTCGGCGTCTTGCGCACGTTGGCCAGCGAGTGCGCCACGCTGGCCGACACCGGCATCGTGAGCTTGTGCACGCCCGCCTCGAGCGCGGCCTGCGCGCCCTTGCGGTTGGGCACCAGCGCCATCACCACGAGGCCGGGCAGCGTGACGGCATGGCGCACCACCTCGGCGGCGTCGGCCATCTGCGGCAGCAGCTTCGCGGGCACGAACGAGGCGACCTCGATCTCGCGCACGCCGGCGGCGTACAGCGCGTCGATCCAGCGCAGCTTGTCGGCCGTGGGCATGGTGGCCTTCACGGATTGCAGGCCGTCGCGCGGGCCGACCTCGCTGATGAGGACGTCGGGGGAGGTCATCGGGTGCTTCCTTGACTGTTCTATCTTACAGAACTATATTCTGTTAAACAGAATTAAATCGGCAAGCCTGCCGACTGTCAAGCCACGCCATGCCCCGCAAAGCCCAGAACGAATCGGTGTCCGACCTCAACGCTGCCCCCGGCGGCGCCGCCGCGGTCGACCGCGCGCTGAGCCTGCTGTCGGCCTTCCAGCCCGGCGACGAGGCGCTGTCGCTCGCGCAGTTTGCCGAGCGCACGCAGCTCTACAAGAGCACGGTGCTGCGGTTGTTGGCCTCGCTGGAGCACGCGCGGCTCATCCGCCGGCAGGACGACGGGCGCTATGCGCTGGGGCTGGAGATTGCGCGGCTGCACGGGCTGTATGCGGCGTCGCAGTCGCTCGACCGCCTCGTGCTGCCGGTGCTGCGCACGCTCGCCGCGGCCACCGGCGAGAGCGCGGCGTACCACGTGCGGCAGGACCAGGGCGACAGCTGGGTGCGGCTGTGCCAGTTCCGCGTCGATTCGTCGCATGTGGTGCGCGACCACGTGCGCGCAGGCGACCTGCTGCCCAACGACCGCGGCGCGGGCGCGCGCGTGCTGATCGCCTTCGGGCCCGAGGCCGAACGGCCGCGCGGCGCGAAGGAACGCAAGCTGTACGACGCGATCCGCGCGCAAGGCTATTGCGCGCTGGTGGGCGACCGCACGGCCGAGCTGGCGGGCATCTCGGCGCCGGTGTTCCATGCGGATGGGCGACTGGCTGCGGCGGTCACGCTGACGATGCCGACGCATCGGTATGACGAACGCTATGTCCAGCCGGTGCGCGCAGCTGCGAAGGAACTCAGCGGGCAGGTCTGACGGTCTTGCTCCTTCCCCTCCCGGGGGGAAGGCTGGGATGGGGGCACGCGGCCTTTGAACAGGCTGCAGCGTATCGATCGCCGTCGAGCCCCCACCCCGCCCTCCCCCGGAAGGGGAGGGAGAAATACGGGAGCCTTCAGGGACCACAGCAGACAGATCTGACGGTCTTCTTTCTTGCTCCTTCCCCTCCCGGGGGAAGGCTGGGATGGGGGCACGCGGCCTTAAAAAAGCCGCACCGCATTCGCTCAGCCCAACGCCGCCAGCAACGCCTCGTTCTGCGCCGGCAGCCCGACGCTCACGCGCAGCCATTGCGCCAAGCCATACGGTCCCAGCAGCGAAACCTCGATGCCGGCAGCCAGCAGGCGCGCGTGCACGGCGGACGCATCGCCGACCTGCACCATCAGGAAGTTGCCCGACGACGGAACGTACGGCAGGCCCAGCGCGGTGAAGCCCGCAGCGAGCTGGTCGCGCCCGGCAGTGTTGAGTTCGTAGGTGCGCGCCAGAAACTCGGCGTCGCCCAGCGCTGCCACGGCCGCGGCCTGGGCCGGCGTCGTCACGTTGAAGCGCGGGCGCTGCGCGTTCATGCGCGCCGTGAGCGCCGGCTGCGACACGCCGTAGCCGATGCGCAGCCCCGCCAGACCGAAGGCCTTGGAAAAAGTGCGCGCCACGATCAGGTTCGGCAGACGGCGCACCCACTCCATGCTGTCGTAGCGCTGCGCGGGCGTGAGGTACTCGGTGTAGGCCTCGTCGAGCAGCACCGTCACGTGCGCGGGCACCGATTGCAGAAAGTCGCGCAGCGGCGCAGCATCGATGAAGGTGCCGGTCGGGTTGTTCGGGTTGGCGACAAAGACGAGCTTGGTGTCGTCGCCGATGGCGGCGCGCATCGCGTCGAGGTCGTGGCCGAAATCGCGCGAGGGCACGACGGTGGCGCGCGCGTGGGCGTGCGCCGTGGCCGCCGCGTAGACGATGAAACCGTACTGCGAATAGACGACGTTCTCGCCCGGCTTCAGGCTGACCTGCGCCGCCAGCTCGAGAATCTCGCTCGATCCGCTGCCCAGCGTGAGCCATTCGGGCGGCACGTCGAGCCGCGCGGCCAGTGCCTGCTTGAGCGCGGTGCCGTTGCTGTCGGGGTAGGTGCCCGCGCCTTCGAGGGCGGCAGCGGCGGCGCGGCGGGCCGACTCGGGCATGCCGAGCGGGTTTTCGTTGGAAGCCAGGAGGATCATTGCGTGCGAACTGGTTATTTAAGAAGTTAAATATATAGAGTTGCCA
Organism: Variovorax sp. EBFNA2; assembly: GCF_033802765.1. Classification (NCBI taxonomy): domain Bacteria; kingdom Pseudomonadati; phylum Pseudomonadota; class Betaproteobacteria; order Burkholderiales; family Comamonadaceae; genus Variovorax; species Variovorax sp. EBFNA2. The sequence goes on along the minus strand of NZ_CP138496.1, from coordinate 549,093 downwards.
TCGCCCCAGCCTCGGGGCCTACCCGTTGACGCCGGTGGCGGCCTTCCCGGGCCTTGTTCATTACATGCATTTTTGTCACAGATAAATCTCACTTTCGGCTATTACTGGCCCGCAAAGTATCGAATACAGTTCTCGCATGGCTTCACCTGGGGCAGTTCTCTTTGACGCTTACGGCACCCTGTTCGACGTGTACAGCGTCGCGCAGGCGGCCGAGCGGCTGTTCCCCGGCCAGGGGGCCGCGCTGGCCGTGGCCTGGCGCGACAAGCAGATCGAATACACCCGCCTCGTGACCACCAGCAACGACGGCGCGCACTACCGCCCGTTCAGCGAACTCACGCGTGCCGCCCTGCGCTACAGCACCAAGCGGCTGGGCCTGGCGCTCGATGACGCCGCCGAGCAGCAGCTGATGGACGCCTACCGCACGCTCGCCGCGTTTGAAGAAAGCCGCGAAGTGCTGCAGGCACTGAAGGCGCGCGGCGTGGTCACCGGCATCCTGTCGAACGGCGACCCCGGCATGCTCGACGCCGCCGTGCGCAGCGCCGGCCTGCACGGCCTGCTCGACCACGTGCTGAGCGTGGACGGCATCCGCAAGTACAAGACCCATCCCGAGGCCTACCGGCTCGGCGTCACGGCCACCGGCCTGCCGCCCGCGCAGATCGCCTTCGTGAGCTGCAACGGCTGGGACGCGCTGGCCGCCACCTGGTACGGATTTCGCACGCTCTGGGTCAACCGCTACCAGCTGCCTTTCGAAGAACTGGGCACGTCCCCCGAGCGCACCGGCCAGAGCCTGCGCGACGTGCTCGCCTTCTTCTGAACCAGGCCCCCGATTTCCATTTTTTGCATTGCGTTCCCAAGGAGAAAACACATGACCGACCGCACCACCGCCCACCGACTCCAGGTCGCGACCGAACTGCACCGCTTCGTCGAAGAAAAGGTCCTGCCCGCCAGCGGCGTGGCCAGCGACGTGTTCTGGAAGGGCTTCGACGCCATCGTCCATGACCTCGCGCCCAAGAACGTCGCCCTGCTCGCCGAGCGCGACCGCCTGCAAAGCGAACTCGACGCCTGGCACCAGAAGAACCCCGGCCCGATCGCCGACATGCCGGCCTACCGCGCCTTCCTGGAAAAGATCGGCTACCTGCTGCCGCAACCCAAGGGCGTGAAGGCCACCACGGCCAACGTCGACTCCGAACTCGCGTTGCAGGCCGGCCCGCAGCTGGTGGTGCCGATCCTGAACGCGCGCTACGCCCTCAACGCCGCCAACGCGCGCTGGGGCTCGCTGTACGACGCGCTGTACGGCACCGACGCCATCCCCGAAACCGGCGGCGCCGAGAAGGGCAAGGGCTACAACCCCGTGCGCGGCGCCAAGGTCATCGAGTTCGCGCGCAACGTGCTCGACCAGGCCGCACCGTTGGCCAACGGCTCGCACAAGAACGCCACCGGCTACAGCGTGAAGGACGGCCAGTTGGTCGTCGCGCTGCAGGGCAGCACCACCGGCCTGGCCGATGCGTCGCAGTTCATCGGCTACCAGGGCGACGCCGCCGCGCCGTCGTCGGTGCTGCTCAAGCACAACGGCATCCACCTGGACATCCGCATCGACCGCAGCACCGCCATCGGCAAGAGCGATGCGGCCGGCGTGAGCGACCTCGTGCTCGAAGCCGCGCTCTCGACCATCCTCGACCTGGAAGACTCGGTGGCCGTGGTCGACGCGGCCGACAAGGTCGTCGCGTACGCGAACTGGCTGGGCATCGTGCAGGGCACGCTCACCGAAGAAGTCGCCAAGGGCGGCAAGACCTTCACGCGCGGCCTGAACGCTGACCGCGAATACACCGGCGCCAACGGCCAGCCGCTGAAGCTGCACGGCCGCTCGCTCATGTTCCTGCGCAACGTGGGCCACCTGATGACCAACCCGGCCATCCTCTACGAAGGCGGCAAGGAAATCCCCGAAGGCATCCTGGATGCCGTGGTCACCACCACCATCGCGATGATCGATGTGAAGCGCAAGGGCAACTCGCGCACCGGCAGCATCTACATCGTCAAGCCCAAGATGCACGGCCCGGCCGAAGTCGCCTTTGCGAGCGAGCTGTTCGGCCGCGTCGAGCAGCTGCTCGGCCTGCCCGCCAACACCGTCAAGCTCGGCATCATGGACGAGGAGCGCCGCACCAGCGTGAACCTGCAAGCCTGCATCGCCGAAGCCGCCGCGCGCGTGGCCTTCATCAACACCGGCTTCCTGGACCGCACCGGCGACGAGATGCACACCGCCATGCAGGGCGGCCCGATGATCCGCAAGGGCGACATGAAGTCCAGCGCCTGGATCGGTGCCTACGAAAAGAACAACGTGCTCGTCGGCCTGAACTGCGGCCTGCGCGGCAAGGCGCAGATCGGCAAGGGCATGTGGGCCATGCCCGACCTGATGGCCGCGATGCTCGAGCAGAAGATCGCCCATCCCAAGGCCGGCGCCAACACCGCCTGGGTGCCCTCGCCCACCGCCGCCACGCTGCACGCGCTGCACTACCACCAGGTCAGCGTGACCGCGGTGCAGCAAGAGCTGGAGAAGATCGACGCCGAAGGCGAGCGCGAGAACATCCTGAACGCGCTGCTGCAGGTGCCGATCGCTGCCGAAGCCAAGTGGACCGACGCCGAGAAGCAGCAGGAAATCGACAACAACGTGCAGGGCATCCTGGGCTACGTGGTGCGCTGGATCGACCAGGGCGTCGGCTGCTCGAAGGTGCCCGACATCCACAACGTCGGCCTTATGGAAGACCGCGCCACGCTGCGCATCTCGAGCCAGCACCTCGCCAACTGGCTGCTGCACGGCGTGGTCACGAAGGCGCAGGTCGACGAGGCCTTCCAGCGCATGGCCAAGGTGGTCGACGAGCAGAACGCCGGCGACGCGCTGTACCAGCCGATGGCCGGCCACTTCGAGACCTCGGCCGCCTACAAGGCTGCGCAAGACCTCGTGTTCAAGGGCATCGAGCAGCCCAGCGGCTACACCGAGCCGCTGCTGCACGCCTGGCGCCTGAAGGTCAAGGCCGCGGCCTGACGCGGGCCCTGCGCGGGCCTGGCATCCGTCGGGCCTGACGCCTCGGAGACAGCCAACGAACGGCGCCCTCGGGCGCCGTTCTGCATGGGGCGCGACATGCCGGTAGCATCGACGCCGCCTTCCTTTTCTCTCTGCGGTCTCCGTCTCTTTCGATGAACAAGCACGCGGCATCGCCGCCTCCGACCCGCTGGTCGACCTCGGCCGCCGGCATGCTGGTCGCACTGGCCACCGCCTTCGCGCTGAGCCAGGCCTTTCGCACCGTCGGCGCCATGATGGCCACGCCGCTCACGCAGCACTTCGGCCTCACGCCGCAGGCGCTCGGCACCTGGGCCGGCACCTTCCATTTCACCTTCGGCATCATGCAGCTCGCGATGGGCGTGTCGATCGACCACTTCGGCGTGCGCCGCACCGTGCTCACCGCCTTTCCGCTCGCCATCGCGGGCGCCGCGCTGTGCACCGTGGCACCGGGCTTCGGCGCGCTGCTGCTGGGGCAGGCGCTGATCGGCGTGGGCTGCGCGCCGGCCTTCCTGGCCTGCACCGTGTTCATCGCGCGGCACTTCGACGCCTCGCGCTTCACCGCCATGTCAGGGCTGGTGATGAGCCTTGCGGGCATGGGCATCTTGTTCACCGGCACGCCGCTGGCGCTGCTGATCGAGGCCGCGTCGTGGCGCGCCGGCTATGCCGCACTGACCGCCTTCGCCGTGCTCTCGTGGATCGTCATCTTCTGGCGCGTGCACGAGCCCGCGCGCACGACAACAGCGGTCGCACCGGACGCACCCGCGCCCGAACGCCAGTCGCTGCGCCAGGCCGTGCGCGACCTGCTGCCGCTGTTCGCCATGCCGCACACGCTCGGCCTGCTGTGCTTTGCCTGCGTGTCGTATGCGGCCTTCATCACGCTGCGAGGCCTGTGGCTCGGCCCGGTGCTGCACGACCGCCACGGCCTCTCGCTCGTGGCCAGCGGCAACGTGGCGCTGGTGATGACCGTCGCCGGCATGGCCAGCCCCATGCTGTTCGGCCGCCTCGACCCCGGCGGCGCGCGCCGCACGCGCTGGATGATGCGCTGCGCCTTCGCCGGCGCGGCGATGTTCGCCGCCATGGCCCTCACGCAATCGCGCGCCATCGACATCGGCCTGCCGATCGTCTACGGCCTGCTGTCGGGCTACAGCGTGCTGCTGTACGCGTACACCAAGAACGCCTACCCGGCGGCCGTGACGGGCCGCGCGATGGCGCTGCTCAACATGGCGATGTTCCTCGGCGTCTCGCTGATGCAATGGACCACCGGCGTCGCCGCCTCCTGGGCCGTGGCCCACGGCAGCGAGCCGTTCCGCGCGGTGTTCCTCACGGTGAGCGGGATGCTGGCGGCGGGGACGTTGGCGTTTCTGCTGTTGCCGCGGGCGAAGGTGCCGGTACGGCCCACGCCCTGATCGCCGACACGCCGCCTCACGTCACATCACCCAACCGCGCCCGCACCTCGCGTCGGCTCAGCTGGCGCTTGGCGACGGCATAGACATCGTGACGCCCGTACATGTCGACGTGCGTGGGCAGGCCCGGCGCGGAACGTCGCGCCGCACCGCAGCGCGTGACCATGCAGCGACGCAGCACGTCGTAGCACTTGGGCTCTGGCTGCGCCGCGCCTGCGCGCTCGGGAAACTTCGCCAGCACGACCTCGAACCAGCAGCCCTCGACGCAGTGCCACTGCGTGGTCTCGTCGATCACGTGGTAGACCGCATACGGCGTGTCACCGCGCCGCCCGGCCCGGTCCACACGACGCGCCGCACGCGCTTCGCGCAATCGCCGGTTCGGCAACAGGATGCCGGTGATCGGATGCACGAACAGCTCGACCCCAGGCGCTTCGTGCAGCGGCACGCGGCGGCGGTCTTCCCAGCGGTACGGTCGCACCCGCACCTCGCCGTCGCACAGCACCGCGTCGCGCGCCACGAAATCGTCGACGTGCAAGAAGATGTGCGCCTGCACCGTGCTGCGGCGGTCGATGCCCGCGCACAGCTCGGCGTACACCTTGTCCCATGGCCGGTGCACCTGCTTGTGCAGCCAGCGCTTGAGCGGCTGGAGGTTTTCGCTCAGCCACTTCGGATGCTGCAGGCCGCGCTTCATGCCCAGGTGCGCCCCGCGCTCGGGGCTGTTGCGCCACGGGCGGCCGTCGCCCTGCACGCGCCAGCCGCCGCGCGGACGCTCGACGATCACCTTGTCCATGTCGTCACGCATCGTCGGACCTCCGCCTGAAATCATGCGCGGCTTTCTGCAGCGCCACCTTCTGCGCGCGCCGCTCGGCGCGGTGCGTGCGCAGGTGACGGCCTGCGCCCTGGCTGGATTCGCGGCGGGCCATCGCGGCCACCACGGGATTGCGCGGTGCCGACGCGGGCACCGCAAAGTAGAACCGGCCCAGACGCTTGTCGTCGTCGCGGGCCTTGCGTTGAGCACTCATGTGCGCACACTCCGAAAGAAACAAAAAGGCCCCGGCGAATGCAGTTGCGCGCGGGGCCCTTGTCGATTCGGCCGCGGCGGATGCGAAGGTGCACATCCGGCCGGGGCGGTCGGTGTGCGTCAGGTGTTCAGTGAACGGTTCATTGAATGGTGTTCTCGCCCGGGAGGTTGATCGTCGCCGTGCGTGGTGTCGGAAAAAACTGTCGCTGAAAAAGGAAGGGCGGATTCTGGCGAGGGGCTGCGCCGTGCGCAAGCCTTGCGCGCAGTGCTGTGGCGCAAAGCTGACACGGCCGCGTGCACCGAGTGCATGGAATCCGCATCCGTTGAATCCGCTTCGCGCATCCCGCCGTATGACATCTCAAGCGCATCGCGCCTCCGAGCTGTTGGCGGTTTCCACAGAACCTTTTCTTTCCAGGAGACATCCATGAAAAAACTCGTGATCGCACTCGGCGTGTCGGCTTTGCTCGGCGCCTGTGCCGGCAGTGGTGGCGGCATGGGCATGAACAGCAGCAGTGCATCGGCGACACCCATGGTCGGCGGCGCGCCGATGTACCCGACGAAGGACATCGTCGACAACGCCGTGAACTCGAAGGACCACACGACGCTGGTCGCCGCGGTGAAGGCGGCCGACCTCGTGGCCACGCTCAAGAGCCCGGGCCCGTTCACGGTGTTCGCACCGACCAACGCCTCGTTCGCGGCCCTGCCGGCCGGCACGGTCGACACGCTGCTCAAGCCCGAGAACAAGGCCACGCTGACCAAGGTGCTGACCTACCACGTGGTGCCCGGGCGCATGGACAGCGCGGCGCTGACGAGCGCGATCAACGCGGGCGGCGGCAAGGCGATGCTGAAGACCGCCAGCGGCGGCACGCTCACGGCCACGATGAGCGGCGGCACGGTGTGGGTGACCGACGCCAAGGGCGGCACGGCGGCGGTGACGATCGCCAATGTCTACCAGTCGAACGGCGTGATCCACGTCGTCAACAAGGTGCTGCTGCCGGGTTGATCGGCAGGCGGGCCGCGGCCCTTCGTCAGCTCCGCTGCGCGGCCTCGGCCTCGTCGCGCAGCCACTGTGCGAAGTCCTGCGCGTCGCGGTTGCCCGCGGCGCGCCGCGACATCTCGATGAAGTAGCCGCGGTGCGACGCCGCGCCCTCGCCGAGCGGCGCCACGAGCCGGCCGTCGCGCATCAGTTCGCGCAGCAGCGGCAGGCGCCCGATGACCACGCCCTGCCCCGCCACCGCGGCGGCCACGGCATCGGCGTACTGCGTGAAGCGCACCGTGCTCTTCATGCGCAGGTCTTCCAGCCCCATCACCTTGAGCCACGGCTCCCAGTCGGCGGTCGGGGCTTCGCTGTGGTCCGGGTATTCGATGGTCAGCAGCGTGAGCTTGGAAAAGTCGGACAGCTCGCGCAGCGACGCGGCGACCTGCGGCGCGCACAGCGGAATCACCGATTCCTCGAACAGCGCCGGGCCCACACCGCGGCCGACGGGCACGAAGCGCACCGCCACGTCGATGCGGCTGCGTTCCATGTCGAGCACATCGAGCGTGGCCGACACGCGCACGTCGACCTGCGGATGCGTGCTGGTGAAGCGTGCCAGTTTCGGAATGAGCCACAGCGACGCGAAGCCCGGCGTGCTGGTGATCGACACCTGTCGCGGTGCAGCGCTGGCCCGCACGCGCGCGGTGGCGTCGCGCAGGCGCTCCAGGCTGTCGGTGACGGCGCGCTGCAGCACGCCGCCGGCCTCGGTGAGCGCGAGCGCGCGGTGGCGGCGCTCGAACAGCAGCACGCCCAGGCTGGCTTCGAGCTGCTGGATCTGCCGGCTCACGGCCGACTGCGTGAGGTGCAGTTCGCCGGCCGCCAGCGTGAAGCTCAGCCGGCGCGCGGCGGCCTCGAAGCTGCGCAGCAGCTCGAGCGGCGGGAGTTCGCCGGCGGAGGTTTTCGCATTCTCTGTAGGCATGCAACGAGTTCCGAATGACCGCGTGTAAGAGAAGGATCAACTCACTATATTCATTCGTATCACGAATGCAATGGAGCTTCCCATGAGCACCGCCACCGCCCCGTCTCCTTCCGCCTTTTCTTTCTCCTCGTCGACCTCGCGCTTCCACGTGAGCCTGCCGAGCCGCGCCGTCTTCGCCGTGCCCGACGGCGCAGGCGTGGGCATCGAGTGCCGCAGCGGCGCCGTGTGGATCACGCTCGACCGCGACCCGCGCGACATCGTGCTCGGGCCGGGCGAGCGCTTCGAGAGCAGCGAGCACCGGCGCGTGCTGGTGTCGGCGCTGGAGTCGTCGTGCATCTCGGTGTCGGACGCGCAACCCGCCGCGCTGCCGAACCCGGCCTCGCGCGCACAGGCTCGCGCGCGGTCGCCCTGGCGACTGCCGCTGCACGGCTTGTCCCCGGCTTGATCACGGACGCCATGGCCCCGTGACGCAGACTTTCGGCGGAGCGCTCGCATGACCGCGCCGCCACAGACACCGCAGCCCTGCGTGCGGTGCGCGCTGAACCCGAGCAAGCCCGTGCGCAACCGCACGGCCGGCGGGCCGGTCCGTCAGTGCGGGCGCGCGTTGATCTCGTGGGCGCCGATCAGTTCGGCCACCAGCACGGCCTCGGGGCCGTCGAGAAAGTATTCCGCCTCGAGCGGCGCGCGCAGCCGCAGGAACTTGTCCTCGCCGACCTGCATGGTGTGGCCGGCGCCCATTTCGGCGCCGCTGTCGATCAGGTAGCGCAGGACATTGCCGAACAGCTCGAAGTACTTCTCTCCTTCGTGGTGGCCTTCGGCCAGCGCAGCGAAATCGGGCTGGCCGAAGTGGTGCGCGCCATAGGTGCGCATCCAGACACCCTGCACGCCTTCGACCTCGTACTTGACGAAGCCGCAGTACAGGGCCGGCAGCTCGAGGTCCCGCAGCAACTCGATGCTGTCGCCTTCGATGTCGGCGTCGAACACGGCCGCGGGCAGCGAGGTGTGGGCCGATTCGTTCAGCACCACCAGCGCGCCGAGCCGGGCCAGCGCGCCAGCCACGGTCGCCAGGGCCACGTACTGTTCGAGCACCGAGGCCTCGTAGCCCGCGTAGTAGAGGATGACGTGGCTGCGGTGGGCGCGCACCTGGGCCTTGAGCTCTTGCGGATAGTGCGCCGGCGCCACGCAGACCTCGACCGATTCGGCCGGCATCGGCACGTCGAAGCCGACCATCCGGACCACGTGGTTCTTCCACCCCGCCAGCGCCAGGAAAGGGCCGGGTTCTTCGGTGATCTCGCAGCGCGCGTCGCCGGTGGAGCGGTGGTAGGCGCGCAATGCCTGCGCGAGCGCGGCGACATCGATGGTCAGCGCATCGGCGAACAAGACCGTCAGCGCGACGGTGTCGCCGGCCTCACCGGCCTCGGGGTTGGCGACCAATGCGCCGGCATCGCCGGGCTCGTCCTTGCGGCCAAAGAAACGGGAAAAAATGCTCACGCGCGGACTCCTTGGGTGATGGGTGTGCCTGCAAATGGAAAAGGGGAAAGGGGCGGCGCGGACCGGGTCGCACGCCATGTGCGTGGCCTTCAGGGCCGACGCACAGCAACGAACTGTAATCGCGCGAAATTGCCGAACAGGCCATTGGCCTGCGGCCGGCGACTGCGCCAGAATGGCCCTTCCCGCGAAGCGTTGCCACCCTGCGCCGGTCGCGTACCCGCACGGAGATTTGCCCCATGAGCACTGCCATCCTCAACGCCTTCTATGCCCAGTCGGGCGGCGTCACCTCGGTCATCAACGCCTCGGCCTGCGGCGTGATCGAGACGGCGCGCCGGCACCCGGACCGCATCGGCACGCTCTATGCCGGGCGCAACGGCATCCTCGGGGCGCTCACCGAAGACCTGATCGACACCAGCGCCGAGCCGGCCGAGGCGATTGCGGCGCTGCGCACCACGCCCTCGGGTGCGTTCGGCTCGTGCCGCTACAAGCTCAAGTCGCTCGAAAAAAACCGCCGTGAATACGAGCGCCTGATCGAGGTGTTCAAGGCGCACGGCATCGGCTACTTCTTCTACAACGGCGGCGGCGACTCGGCCGACACCTGCTTCAAGGTGAGCCAGCTGTCGCAGTCGATGGGCTACCCGCTGCAGGCCATCCACGTGCCCAAGACCATCGACAACGACCTGCCGCTGACCGACTGCTGCCCGGGCTTCGGCTCGGTCGCGAAGTACGTGGCGGTGTCCACGCTCGAAGCTTCGTTCGATGTGCGCTCGATGGCCGCCACCTCCACCAAGGTGTTCGTGCTCGAGGTGATGGGCCGCCACGCCGGCTGGATCGCCGCGGCCGGCGGGCTGGTGGCCGACCATGGCATTCCGGTGGTGGTGCTGTTCCCCGAGATCGCGTTCGATGCGGCCCGCTTCCTGGCGCGCGTCGAGGCGCTGGTGCAGCAGCACGGCTACTGCTCGGTGGTGGTGTCCGAAGGCTGCCATCACCCCGACGGCACCTTCCTCGCCGAGCAGGGCGCGCGCGATGCCTTCGGCCATGCGCAGCTCGGCGGCGCGGCGCCCGTGGTGGCGCAGATGGTGAAGGAAGCGCTGGGCCACAAGTTCCACTGGGCGGTGGCCGACTACCTGCAGCGCGCGGCGCGGCACATTGCCTCGGCCACCGACGTGAAGCAGGCCTACGAGCTGGGCCAGCGTGCGGTCGAGCTCGCGCTCGAAGGCCGCAACGCGGTGATGCCGACCATCGAGCGCACGAGCGACGTGCCCTACGCGTACACGCTGGGTGCGGCGCCGCTCGAAGCGGTCGCCAATGTCGAGAAGCCGATGCCGCGCGATTTCATTTCGGACGACGGCTACGGCATCACCGAGAAGTGCCGCCGCTACCTGCTGCCGCTGATCGCGGGCGAGGACTACCCCGCCTACCGCGACGGCCTGCCGGTGTACGCGACGCTGCGCAACGTCGCGGTGCCGAAGAAGCTGCCGGCTTTCACCCTCGCATGACGGTCGCCATCGACACCGCGCACTGCCCGCTGTGCGGCGAGGCGAACCGCTGCGCGATGGAGGTCGAGCGCGAGACGGGCCAGGCACAACCGCCCTGCTGGTGCATGGCCGCCGATTTTTCGCTGGCGCCGCTCGAGACGCTGCCGCCAGCACTGCGCGGGCGGGCCTGTATCTGCGCGCGCTGCGCCGCGGGCCGGCCGCCGGCTCAGGACTGAGCGACGTCGCCCTGCGACTGCGACTGCGACTGCGACTGCGACTGCGACGGCGACGGCGACTGCGACGGCGCTTGCGCTTGTGACTGGGCTTGCGACTGCATCGGCGCAGGCTCGACCACTTCCGCCGCAGGCACCGCCACATCCCCCGCCATCACCATCGTCGGCGCCGTGCCGCTGCGCTGCGCGGTGATCACGCCGTGGATGAACTGCAGCTTGCCCACCGCCGCGCGCGGCAGCACGAAGGGGTAGTAGTCGGGCTGGCCCATGCTGCGCGACAGCTCGTTGAGCATGCTGGTCAGCAGCACCCAGCCGTTGATGAAGTCGAGAAACTTCGCGGCGTCGGGATGCTCGGGCTGCCACAGGTCGGCGGCGGTGAAGAGGTCGCTCTGCAGTTCGACGTTGCTTGCATCGATGCCGAAGCTCATCGCCGTGTCGGCCGTGTCGGCCATGTGCAGGTAGTGGGCCCAGGTTTCGGCCCAGTCTTCCCACGGATGCATGCTCGCGTAGCTGCTGACGAAGCGCTGCGCCCAGTCGGGCGGCGGGCCCTGTTCGTAGTGCTGCTGCAGCGCGGCGCCGTAGTCGGCGCGCTCGTCGCCGAAGAGCGCGCGATAGTCGTCGATCCACGGCGTGGGCAACACCAGCAGGTCCCAGTAGTAGTGGCCGACCTCGTGGCGGAAGTGGCCCAGCAGCGTGCGGTAGGGCTCGTGCATTTCGGCGCGGATGCGCTCGCGCACGGCGTCTTCGGCCTCCTCGGCGTTGAGCGTGATCAGGCCCTGCTCGTGGCCCGTCATCACGTGCGGTCGGCCCGGCACGTTGCTGAGGAAATCGAAGGCCAGCCCGTGCACCGGGTCGGCGTGTCGGCTCACCACCGGCAGGCCGAGCGCAAGCAGCTGCGAGATGAGCCGGCGCTTGGCCATCTCGAGCTTGCACCACAGCTCGCCGTTGGCCGCCACCGACAGGTCGGGAATGGTGCGCGTGACGCTGCACGACAGGCAGTAGCCCGGCGCATGGCCCTGCGTGTCGGGCGGAATGGTTTCGCCTTCGCGCGGCGTTGCCACCATCCAGTTGCAGGCGGCCGGCGTCATGAGGTTGGCGCAGCGGCGGTAGGTGGGGCCGTGCGGGTCGCCGAAGACGGTGAAGGTGTCGGGCAAGACGCCCTCGCCTTCGGCCGGCGCCAGCGGCACCACGCCGAGCCGGTCGATCACGTAGCCCAGCGGCGTGAGGCAGGCCAGGCATTTGCTGTTGCGCAGGAACACCGGGCGCCCGCACTGGCAGCGGTAGGCGCGGCTGACGGTGGGTGCGGCGAGTTCGGCACCGAGCGCGGGAGCGGCATCGGGCGTGGCGGGGTCGGCCGGTTCATGGGCGGGTTCTTGGATCGACGGATTCATGGCTTGTTTGTTCTTTTGATGACGGCTTGACGCACGGGGGACAGCCGCCGCATTGTGCGACCCGCGCATGTGGCGTCGGCCGCGCAAACACCGATATGCTTGTAGGACGACGGACCCGCGACCGTCCCTGCGCCGCCCCATGACCTCCCCCCACACACCCGACACGCCGCCCTCCATGGGCGTTCTTCGCGCCCGCTACGGCGAGCGCTACCGCTGGTACCTGCTGCTGTCGGTCATGGTCGGCACGATGGCGTCGATCATGTCCTCGACCATCGTCAACGTGGCGATCCCCGACATGAGCCACCACTTCGCGCTGGGCCAGGAGCGCGCGCAGTGGGTGAGCTCGGGCTTCATGGTGGCGATGACGGTGTCGATGCTCACCACGCCGTGGCTGCTGTCGCGCTACGGCTACCGGCGCACCTACGTCGGCACGATGCTGTTGCTGCTGGCCGGCGGCATCGTCGGCGGGCTGGCCAACCACTACCCGCTGGTGCTGATGGCGCGTGTGGCCGAGGGGCTGGCGGCGGGCGTGGTGCAGCCCATTCCGGCCATCATCATCCTGCGCGCCTTCGAGCCGCACGAGCAGGGGCGCGCCAGCGGCATCTTCGGCATGGGCGTGGTGCTGGCGCCGGCCATCGGGCCGAGCATCGGCGGCGTGCTGGTCGACCTGTTCGGCTGGCGCTCGATCTTCTTCATGGTGGTGCCCTTTTGCCTGGCCTCGATCTGGCTGGCCTACAAGTTCGTGCCCAAGACCGCGCCCGGCGGCGTGGCCGCGGCGCGCGGCAGCGGGCTCGATGCGCGGGGGCTGGCGCTGGGCACCGTGGGCACGCTGTGCCTGCTGAACGGGCTGGTCGAACTGCGCGGCGATTCGCCGCTGCAGGCCGCGCTGCTGCTGGCCGGTGCGCTCATCGCCTTTGCCGCCTTCGTCTGGTGGCAGCGCCGGCTCATGGCCTCGGGCGGCGAGCCGCTCATGAACCTCGCGCTGTTTCGCTACCGCCAGTTCGCCATGGGCAGCCTGGTCGCCTTCATCTACGGCACCGCGCTGTTCGGTTCGACCTACCTGCTGCCGGTGTACATGCAGGTGGGGCTGCACCTGTCGGCCTCGCACGTGGGCACGACCCTGCTGCCGGCCGGCATCGTGCTGGCCTTCACCATCGCGGGCGTGGGCCGGCTGGCCGACAAGCAACCGACCTGGCTGCTGGTGAGCATCGGCCTGGCGCTGCTGGCGGTGTCGTTCGCGCTCATGGCCGTGCTGCGGCTGGACAGCCCGCTGTGGTTGCTGGTGGTGTTCGCGATCGTCGGGCGCATCGGGCTGGGCTTCATCCTGCCCTCGCTCAACCTCGGGTCGATGCGCCCGCTGGCCAAGCCGCTCATTCCGCAGGGCGCCAGCGCGATCAGCTTCGTGCGCATGCTCGGCGGCGCGGTCGGCGTGAGCCTGTGCGCCATCATTCTCGAATGGCGCCTGGCCGCGCACGGCGACTCGCTCGCCAACCCGGTGAGCACCCCGGCCCGGCTGGCCGCCTTCGACGAGGTGTTCCTGATGCTGGCCGGCCTGTGCGCGCTGGCCGTCTGCGCGGCCTGGCAGCTGCGCGAGAAACCCGACGAGGACGCGGCGCAACACACGGGGTAAACCCCGGCGGCGCAAGAAGCCGCTTTCGCTTTCAATTGTTATCAGTTGTATCTAAAAGCGGAATCGGTTCCATGCATCGCAGACGTTTTCTCGCCGCCTCGGCCGCGGCGACGGCCGGCCTCGGCCCCCTCTTCTCCCTGTCTTCCAGCGCCTTGGCCGCCGAGAACGGCGTCAGCGACGGCGAGATCGTGCTCGGCCACACCGGCATCCTGAGCGGGCCGCTGGGCGCGCCGATCAAGGTCGTGATGGCCGGCGCCGGGCTGGCCTTCGACGCGGTCAATGCGCAGGGCGGGCTCGCGGGCCGCAAGCTCAAGCTGGTCTCGCTCGACGACGAACTCAAGCCCGAGAAGGCCGTTGCCAACTACGAGAAGCTGCTCGCCGAGCACCGCGCCTTCGCCTTCTTCGGCTGCGTGGGCTCGGGCACCACGGCCGCCGCGGCCAAGGTGCTGGGCCAGAGCGGCGCGCCGATGGTCGGCGGCTACGCGGTGTCGGACTCGGCGCGCGAGAAGGTCGCGGGCGCGGGCTACTTCGTGCGCGCCACCTTCGCGCGCGAAGCGCAGGCGCTGGTGCAGCACCTGACGACCATCGGCGTCTCGCGCATCGCCGTCGCCTACCTGGACAACCCCGGCGGCGCCGAAGTGGCGCGGCTGGTCGAGGCGGCGCTCGACACACTCAAGCTCAAGCCCGTGGCCGCGGTGCCGGTGAAGGGCGATGGCACGACCAACGAGGCCGCGGGCAAGGCGCTGGCCGACAGCCAGGCGCAGGCCGTGCTCATGTACCTGGGCGGCGGCATCGGCGGCGAGGTCATGAAGAGCGCCTGGAGCGCCGGCGGTCGCCAGATGTTCTACGGCATGTCGATCGTGCCGGGCGACGTCACCGCCAGGCTCGTCGGCGACAAGACCAGCGGCCTGGCCATCTCGCAGATCGTGCCCTACCCCTGGAGCGAGGTCGACGCCACCGCGCGCGAGTACCGCCAGCTGGCCGAGCGCGCCAAGGTCGACATCGGCTACCTCAGCTACGAAGGCTATGTGAACGCGCTCGTGATGATCGAAGCCCTGCGCCGCACCGGCCGCGACCTCACACGCGCGAAGCTGCACGCCACGCTGAAGGCGATGAAGCTGCGCATCGGCAACATGGAGATCGACTTCACCGGCGCAAGCAACACGGGCTCGCGCTTCATCGAGATGGTGCGGGTGACGAAGGAAGGGCGGTTCTTGCGATAGGCGGCAGCTCGAACAGGTTGGCGTACCGGGAACTGCTTGCGCAAACCGGCGAGCCTTGCGGCTCCCTGCCCGAGCCGCCAAAAAAATGGAGGCATGAACGACAAACCCGGGTCTGCTCACAACCCCAGCTGCGTGAGCGCCCAGGCCACCGTGCCCAGCTGCATCACGTTGAGCACCATCCCCGCGATGTGCAGCTTGCGGAACTGCACGATCGACGTGCCCGTTGTCGGGATCGTGTGGCGCAGCAGGTCCAGGAGCGCAACGACGATGGGAAGCATCTGGGAACCCTCCGCGGCGCGCAAGCATACGCCCGGGCGGGCGTCGTGGCATGTACATCGCGCACCGCCGTCGACAGCCAGCAGCTCAGGTTCAGGCCGTGACTCGCCAGGCACTGCCAATGTCGATGTGGTCCGGTGCCAGGTTCGCACGGCACCGCTCCCAGGCTGCGGTGAATCCTTGTTCAAGATGGCGGGTGTACTGCCCCGTGTCGAACAGCCTGCAGGTGTCGCGCGCCGCAGCCAACTCGGCCCGCAACGCGGCGAGGCGCGATGGGTCCGTGGCAAGGGCCAGGGCCAGCGCCTCATAGGCGGACGGCGAATGCGTGATCAGCTGCGGAAATCCCGCTGCAGTGAGCAGGCTGCCCGCCACCCGGCCCGCGAAGGTGGAGCCTGCACACGTCACCAGCGGCACACCTGCCCAGAGTGCGTCGCTGGCCGTCGTGTGCGCGTTGTAGGGCAGGTTGTCCAGGCAAAGATCGGCCAGTTGCAACCGCCGCAGGTGTGTCTCTTGTTCAACCCAAGGCGCAAAAACCAGCCGCCCTGGATCGACGCCGTGTTCACGGGCCCATGAGCGCAGGTTGTCGTTGCAGGGATCCGAGCCACTCCTGAGCCAGAAAACGCTGTTGTCGACCTGATTCAACAGACGGGCCCAGATGCCAAAGAACTGGGCGTTGAGCTTCTGGCTGCCATTGAAGTTGCAGAAGACAAAGGCACCTTCCGGCAGGCCAACGGCGGTGCGCGACATGGGCCCGGAAATCATCGTGCGACGCGAGTCGTTGGGCTGGTAGCTGTGGGGCATGCAGATGATCTTCTCGCTGAAGTCTTCGCGCGCTGCCTCGGAAACCAGGAACGCGTCGGCCACCAGATAGTCGATGAACGGCGCACCGAGCGTGCCTGGAAAGCACAGGTAGCTGATCTGAACTGGCGCGGGCCGCAAGGCCAGCACCGCTGGTCGTGCACCGTAGGTATAGCCACCAAGGTCCACCAGGATGTCGATCTCCAGATCGACGATGGCCTGCGCCACTTCCATGTCCGACAGCTCATGCGCATCGATGAAACGGTCGAACGCACGCTCGAGACGCTGGCGCATGGCGCTGCCGTCGCTCTTTCGCAGGGAGATCGCAGTGATCTCGAAGCGCTCGCGGTCATGTCGCTCGAACACTTCGGCAACGAGGTAAGAGGTCGCATGCTTTCCGAAATCGGCAGACATGTAAGCCAAGCGTATACGTCCCTCCCTTTTTCGCTCACGGGCATGCAGCGGCTTGGGCGCCATTGGATAGAGGCTTGCCGCATGGCGCCTCCCTGCCTGCAATTGCTCTTTCGGCGTCGAGGGGAGATTCAGAAGCGCAAAGGGCTCGACGCACGCCCATCCCTGGCGAATTTCATCGCGCACCAGCGCCACCTGTTCATCGAGACCCTGCCAGTCGGCGATGGCCGCCTTGGCGTAGCAAAGCCCACCGCGGGCGAATGCGAAGTTCGCTTCGCCGGGATGGTCTCGCAAGGTGCGCTCGTACAGGTCGATCGCGTCGGAGAAACGGCGTGCCTGGCACAGCGCCGTACCGTAATTCATGATCAACGCAGGGTGCGACTTTCGCAGTGCCATGGCGCGCTCGTAGCACGCCAACTCCTGCTCGTACAGCCGCAGTTTTCCACAGGCCGCACCGCGATTCAGATGGGCTTCGAACGCATCCGGCCGCAAGTGCACCGCGCGTTCGAAATGCGTGAGGGCCTCCGTGGTTCTCCCGGTAGCGAGCAGTGCGAGCCCCAAATCATGTGCGGCCTCGAAGACCTCGGGATTGCGCAAGAGAACCTGGCCAAAGGCCTCTGCCGCGGCCCTGTGCTGATCGGAGCGAAGCAAGGCGACACCAAGGTAGTACCAGGTCTCCAGGCATCCCGGCTCGTACTGCAACGAGTTCCGCAACTGCTCCACGGCCTTTCCGAAATCCTGTTGATTGCCCGCGATGAAGCCAAGCAGCCGATGCGCGGCCCCCATGCTTCGACCGGCCTGCACCAGTCCCTCCAGGACCTTTCGTGCATTGCAATACTGTCCCCTCTGGAAGAGCAACTCTGCTGACCGAACGCTCATGTCATGGCCTCGTCTTCTCCTTCGTTCCTCGCAAGGATCGGGAGACTAGGGCACAACTTCGAATTCGGCAATCGCCCCTCGTGGGCAAGCCGCGCATGGCCGAGCCTGAAGCCGTTCGGCCGCGCAAGCCAGCGGGAACTGCGCCTGCTGGCGCGACGCGTCGCAGCACTGAAACGGCTGCCGGCCAAGGGGAATCCCTCAGTCCCCAGCGCGCTGTTTTTGCCGTTTTTTGATAACCGCTTGCGGACGCGGTCGCTATCGTCGATCGCCATATGTCCACCACCCTGCCGCCCTTGCCGCCCTTGCCGAGCGCCCGCGCGCTCGCCGCCGCCCTGCAACGCCGCGAGCTCTCGTGCCGCGAACTGATGCAGACCTGCCTCGCGCGCATCGACCGCCTCAACCCGCGGGTCAATGCGCTGGTCTCGCTGCAAGCGCCCGAGGAGATGCTGCGCCAGGCCGATGCCTGCGATGCACAGCTGGCGCGCGGCGACGCGGTGGGCCGGCTGCACGGCTTCCCGATGGCGCCGAAGGATTTCGCCGCCACTGCCGGGCTGCCCACCACCATGGGCAGCCCGGTGTTCGCGAAGCAGGTGACGCCGCACGACGCGATCATGGTCGAGCGGCTGCGCCGCGCCGGCGCGCTCTTCGTGGGGCGCAGCAACACGCCCGAGTTCGGCCTGGGCTCGCACACCTACAACACGGTGTTCGGCACCACGCGCAACGCATGGAACCTCGACCACGCGGCCGGCGGCAGCAGCGGCGGCGCCGCGGTGGCGCTCGCGCTGCACATGCTGCCGGTGGCCGACGGCAGCGACATGATGGGCTCGCTGCGCAATCCCGCGGCCTGGAACCACGTCTACGGCCTGCGCCCGTCGCTGGGGCGCGTGCCCTTCGGGCCCGGGCCGGAGCTGTTCTTCCAGCAGCTGGGCTGCGAAGGGCCGATGGGCCGCACGCCCGAGGACGTGGCCTGGCTGCTGTCGGTGCAGGCCGGCTACGACGCGCGCTCGCCGCTGAGCCTGGCGGGTGACGGCGAGGCCTTCGCGCAGCCGCTCGATGCGGAACTGCGCGGCCAGCGCATCGCGTGGCTCGGCGACCTCGGCGGCCACCTGCCGATGGACCCGGGCGTGATGGCGCTGTGCGAATCGGCGCTGCGGCATTTCGACACGCTGGGCTGCAGCGTGGCGCCTGCCGTGCCCAGCTTCGACTTCGATGCGCTGTGGACCGCGTGGCTGCGCCTGCGCGGCTTCATCGTGGCCGGCGCGCTGCGCGGGCTGCATGCCGACCCGGCCACGCGCGCGCAGCTCAAGCCCGAGGCCTGCTGGGAGATCGAGCAGGGCGAGCGCCTGAGCGCCGCCGCGCTGCACGAAGCCGCTGTCACGCGCACGCAGTGGCATGCCGCGCTGCTGCAGCTCTTCGAACGCTTCGACTTCCTGGTGCTGCCGGCCGCGCAGGTGTTCCCGTTGCCGGTCGACGTGCACTGGCCGCGCGAGGTCGGCGGCCGCGCCATGGACACCTACCACCGCTGGATGGAAGTGACGATCGGCCCTTCGCTCGCCGGCCTGCCCGCGATGGCGATCCCGGCCGGCTTCTCGCAAGCCGACGGCACGCGCGGCCTGCCGGGCCTGCCTATGGGCCTGCAGCTCATCGGCCGCCCCGGCGCCGACCTCGACGTGCTGCGCATGGCGCACGGCTGGCACCAGGCCGTGCCGTTCGCGAACGCGCAATCACCACTGTTGCTGCAGCCGTAGCAACAACAAGCCCCCCTGTTTCCGTACTCCCACACATCACACACAACCCGAGGAGAGAACCCATGCGCAGACGTTCGTTGATGGCTGCCGGCCTGGCCGCCTTCGCCCTGCCCGCCCTGGCCCAAGGCCTGGCGGGCAAGACCCTGAACCTCATCGTGCCCTACCCCGCGGGCGGCGGCTCCGACATCAACGCGCGCCTGGCCGCGCCTGAGCTGTCGCGGCTGCTGGGCCAACCGGCCATCGTCGACAACGTGCCCGGCGCGAGCGGCTCGCTCGGCGTGATGAAGGCGGCCAACGCCCCGGCCGACGGCTCGGCGCTGCTGCTGGGGTCGCCGATGGAGCTGATGCTCACGCCGCTCACGCTCAGCAGCGCGCGCTACAAGGCCGAAGACTTCCGGCCCATCGGCGTGATGGCCGTCACGTCGATGGTGCTGCTGGCGCGCAAGGACCTGGGCGCGGGCAGCGTCGACGAACTCATCGCGCTGCTGCGCCGCCCGGGCACCAAGGAGTTGAGCTACGGCAGCATCGGCCCCGGCTCGCTCTACCACCTGCTGGGCGAACGCTTCATGCAGCAGACGGGCACCAAGATGCTGCACGTGCCCTACAAGGGCTTCGCGCCGCTGGTGAACGACCTGCTGGGCGGGCAAATCGATCTGGTGTTTGCGCCGCTGGCCGGCAACGTGCCCGACCTGCTGGACGCCGGCAAGATCAAGGCGCTGGGCATCGCGACCTCGGCGCCGCACGAGCGCTTCACGGCCATTGCGCTCATCCGCAACAGCAAGGGCCTGGACGACTTCGTCTACAGCCTGTGGGCGGGAATCCAGGTGTCGCACCGCGTGCCCGAGGAGGCGCAGCAGCGGCTGCACACGGCTTTCAACCAGATGATGCGCAAGCCCGAGTTGCGCCGCGCGCTGGAACTCGGCGGCGCCAAGGTGGCGCCCGAACAGTCGCTGGCCGAACTGCGCCGCGACTACCAGGCCGACATGGAGCGCTACCGCGCCATCGCCAAGTCCGTCCAACTTCGTCCGGAGTAAAGAGAGATGAACGACATGAAGACCACGGCCTTCTTTCACGACGAGCGCACCTTCTGGCACGTGCCCGGCGGGCTGCATGCCCTGTTCCTGCCGGTGGGCGGCTGGGTGCAGCCCATGGCCGGCAGCGGCATGGCCGAGTCGCCCGATTCCAAGCGCCGCATCAAGTCGCTGATGGACGTGTCGGGCCTGACCGCGCAACTCGATGTGTCGAGCGCGCCGATGGCCAGCGAAGAAGATTTGCAGCGCGTGCATCCCGCCAGCTACCTGCAGCAGTTCAAGGCCGCGAGCGACGCCGGCGGCGGCGACCTCGGCGAGTTCGCGCCCTTCGGCCCGGGCAGTTACGAGATCGCGAAGCTCTCCACCGGCCTGGCCATTGCCGCGATGGACAGCGTGCTGCAGGGCCGTCACCGCAACGCGTTCGCGCTCACGCGCCCGCCGGGCCACCACTGCCTGCGCGAGCACAGCATGGGCTTCTGCCTGTTCAACAACATCGCGGTCGCCATCGAGACCATGAAGGCGCGCCACGGCGTGGGCCGCGTGGCCGTGATCGACTGGGACGTGCACCACGGCAACGGCACGCAGCAGATCTTCTACGACCGCCCCGACGTGCTCACGCTCTCGCTGCACCAGGAGCACTGCTTCCCGCCCGGCTACAGCGGCGCCGAAGACCGCGGCGAGGGCGCGGGGCTGGGCTTCAACGTCAACATCCCGCTGCAGCCCGGCGGCGGGCACGCGGCGTACATGCACGCCTTCGAGCGCATCGTGACGCCGGTGATCGACCGCTACCGGCCCGAGCTGATCGTGGTGGCGAGCGGGCTGGACGCCAACGGCGTCGATCCGCTGGCGCGCATGCAGCTGCACTCCGAATCGTTCCGCCAGATGATGCGGCAGGTCAACGCGCTGGCCGCGAAGCACTGCGACGGGCGCGTGGTGGTGGTGCACGAAGGCGGCTACGCGGAAGCCTGCGTGCCCTTCTGCGGACTCGCGGTGGTCGAAGAACTGTCGGGTCACCGCACCGAGGTGGAAGACCCGTTCGGCGAGCTCCTCGGGCTGCAGCAGCCGTCGGCGCGCTTCGATGCGTTCCAGCGTGAACTGATCGACGAGATGGCGGCGTTGCACGGACTCTGAGCCGACCGGCGCATGGACTAAGCTCGCCGGCGACGGCCCCTGCAGGGCCGCGCTTGCTGCTTCACCGTCCATGCCCCGTTTCATCACCCGCCGCGCCGTCGTCGTTCTCGCTGCCCTTGTCCTCGTCGCCCTGCTCGGCCTGTGGGGCGCGAGCCGCTTCAATGTCAACCCGACGCACGCACCCGGCGAGGTGATCGACCAGTTCGAGGGTGTGCCGGTGTACTTCAACGGCGCCATCAACCACGTCGACGGCCGCAGCCTCGCGCCCGACGGCTACAACATCGGCCTGCGCTGGCAGTGCGTGGAGTTCGTCAAGCGCTACTACTACGAGCGGCACCAGCACCGCATGCCCGAGGCGCGCGGCCATGCCAAGGCTTTCTTCGATGCGGCCGTGCCAGACGGCGCGCTGAACACGGCGCGCAACCTGGTCCAGCACCGCAACGGCGGCGCGAGTGCGCCGGCCGTGGGCGACATCGTGGTGTTCGCGCCGTGGCTCTTCAATCCCTACGGCCACGTGGCGATCGTGTCGCGCCTGGACGCCGATGCGGTTGAGATCGTGCAGCAGAACCCCGGACCCTTCGGCACCTCGCGCGAGCGCCTGCCGCTGGCGCTCACCCCCGACGGGCGCACGCAGCTGGGCACCGAACGCGTACTGGGCTGGCTGCGGCTGCCCGCCGCCGTCTCCTCCTCATCCTGAATCGCGGTCTAATCACAGCCATGTGCCAATTGCTAGGGATGAACTGCAACACGCCGACCGACGTGACCTTCAGCTTCACGGGGTTCGCGCAGCGCGGTGGCCGCACCGACCACCATGCCGACGGCTGGGGCATCGCGTTCTTCGAGGACCGCGGGCTGCGCCACTTCGTCGATCACCAGCCGGCCTGCGAATCGCCGGTGGCCGAGCTGATCCGGCGCTACCCGATTCAAAGCCGCAACGTCATCGCGCACATCCGCAAGGCGACGCAGGGCGAAGTGAATCTGCAGAACTGCCACCCGTTCGTGCGCGAGCTGTGGGGCCGCTACTGGGTGTTCGCCCACAACGGCGACCTGAAGGACTTTCGCCCGCGCCTGCACGGCAATTTCCATCCGGTGGGCAACACCGACAGCGAACACGCCTTCTGCTGGATCATGCAGGAGCTGGCCAAGTCGCACGCGGGCGTGCCCAGCGTCGAGGAGCTCACGCTCACGCTGCGCGAACTGGCGCCGCAGCTCGCGGCCCACGGCACCTTCAACTTCATGCTGTCGAACGGACAGGCGCTGTGGGCGCATGCCTCCACGAACCTCTGGTACGTGGAACGCCGCCACCCCTTCGTGACGGCGCAGCTCTCGGACGAAGACCTGGAGATCGACTTCGCCGAGCACACCACGCCCACAGACCGCGTGGCCGTGGTGGTGACGGCGCCGCTCACCACCAACGAGACCTGGACGCCCTTCACCTCGGGCGAGTTGCATGTGTTCGTGGACGGCCAGCGGATGCCGCGCTGAGGCGAAAAACTCAGTCTTTTGACTGACACTTTTTTGCAACAGTGCAAGAAAGTACCGGCCAGTAAGTGCAAACTATGAACAATAACTGTTCTCATTTGCTAACGGCCGCTCTTTCATGCCCGCCTCTCCTTTCTTCCTCCGCCCGACCGTGGCCGCCTCGCTGCTGGCCCTTCACGCCTTGACGGCCCTGGCGCAAACGCCCCCGGCCGAAACTGCAGCCCCTGCCAGCGGCACGCTGAGCACCGTCACCGTCGAAGCCAGCGCCGACGCCTCGGCCGAAGGCCTGACCAAGCCCTTCGCGGGCAGGCAGGTGGCGCGCGGCGGGCGCGTGGGCATCCTGGGCAACCAGGACATGATGAGCACGCCGTTCTCGAGCACCAACTACACCAACGAGCTGATCCAGGACCAGCAGGCCAAGAGCGTGGCCGACGTGCTGCTCAACGACCCATCGGTGCGCCAGGCGCGCGGCTTCGGCAACTTCCAGGAGCTGTACGTGGTGCGCGGCTTTCCCGTGTACTCGGACGACGTGGCCTACAACGGCCTGTACGGCATGCTGCCGCGCCAGTACATCGCCTCTGAATTCTTCGAGCGCGTGGAAGTGTTCCGCGGCGCCAACTCCTTCCTGAACGGCGCCGCGCCCGGCGGCAGCGGCATCGGCGGCGCGATCAACCTGCTGCCCAAGCGCGCGCCCAACGAGCCGCTCACGCGCGTCGGATTCGGCGTGCAGACCGGCGGCCAGGGCTACGTGAACCTCGACCTCGCGCGCCGCTTCGGCCCCGACGACAGCCTGGGCGTGCGCGTGAATGCGGCGCGCCGGGAAGGCGGCACCGGCGTGCACAAGGAAAGCCAGCAGCTCAGCGCCTTCGCCGTCGGCCTCGACTGGCGCAACCGCAACGTGCGCCTGTCGGCCGACTTCGGCTATCAGGACTACGACCTGAAGGACGGCCGCCCGAGCCTCACGCCCTCGTCGGCGCTGCCGATTCCGCGCGCGCCCGACGCCAGCACCAACTTTGCGCAGCCCTGGAGCTACTCGACGGAAAAGGACAAGTTCGCCACCTTCCGCGGCGAAGTCGACATCACCGACAACATCACAGCCTGGGCCGCCGGCGGCGTGCGCCGCAGCGACGAAGACAACGTGCTGGCGAACCCGACCCTGAACGACGTGTTCGGCAACACCAGCGGCACGCGTTTCAGCAACACGCGCAAGGACCGCATCGGCACCGCCGAACTCGGCGTGCGCGGCACCTTTGCCACCGGCCCCGTGAAGCACACGGTGGTGGCCTCGGCCGCCACGTACAGCAACGACCGCGACAACGCCTACACGATCTCGCGCGGCAGCCTGCGCAACAACATCTACGCGCCGTACGCGTCGCCCTACCCGGTCGCCAACAACTTCACCGGCAACACGCTGGAAGACCCGCGCCTGACCGACAAGATCGACACCTCGAGCGTCGCCATTGCCGACACCATGTCGTTCATGGACGACCGCCTGCTGGTCACGCTCGGCGTGCGCCGCCAGACCATCGAGCAGACCAGCTTCGCCTACACCACGCTCAAGCAGTCGAGCACCTACGACAAGAGCAAGACCACGCCGGTGGCCGGCGTCGTGTTCAAGATCACGCCGACCGTGTCGGCCTACGCCAACTACATCGAAGCGCTCGTCAAGGGCAACGTGGCGCCCGGCACGGTGAACAACCGCCCGGTCACCAATGCCGGCGAGGTGTTTGCGCCGTACCAGGCCAAGCAGAAGGAAGTGGGCGTCAAGTACGACGGCGGCTCGCTGGGCGCGAGCGCCGCGTTCTTCACCACCGACCAGCCGGTCTACCAGTACGCGGGCCAGACCTACGGCCTGTACGGCAAGCAGCGCAACCAGGGCCTGGAGTTCTCGGTGTTCGGCCAGCCGGCCAAGGGCCTGCGCCTGCTCGGCGGCCTGACGCTGCTCGACGCCAAGCAGAAGAACACGCAAGGCGGCGCCACCGATGGCCGCACGGCCATCGGCGTGGCCAAGCAGCAGGCCAACCTCGGCGCCGAGTGGGACGTGCCGGGCGTGCGCAACCTGTCGCTGAACGCGCGCCTGCTGTACACGTCCAAGCAGTACGCCAACGCCGCCAACACGCAGCAGATCCCGGGCTGGACGCGCTTCGACATCGGCGCGCGCTACCTGGTCGACCTGGGCAACGGCCGCGCGCTCACGCTGCGCGCGCGCATCGACAACCTGTTCAACAAGTCGTACTGGGCGTCGGTGGGTGGCACGCAGGGCTCCAACTACCTGACGCTCGGCGCGCCGCGCACTTTCTCCGTGAGCGGCACCATCGACTTCTGACGCGATGCGCGCCATTGCGACCGCCATCCACCGCTGGGCGGGCCTGGCGGTTGCGCTGTTTCTTGTCGTCTCGGGCCTGACCGGCGCCGTCATCTCGTGGGACCACGAGATCGACGGCTGGCTCAACCGCAAGCTGTACGACACCACGGCGCGCGGCCCGTTCAAGGACCCGTTCGACCTGGCCGCCGCGGTCGAGGCGCACGACCCGCGCGCGCGGGTCGCGTACATGCCGCTGGGTTTCGAGGAAGGCCACGCGGCCGGCTACTTCGTGCAGCCGCGCACCGACCCGGCCACCGGCAAGCCCTTCAAGCTGGGCTACAACCAGGTGTTCGTCGATCCGGTCACGGCCGAGGTGCGCGGCCGGCGCGACTCCACGGCGATCTCGCTCAAGCCCGAGACGCTGATGCCGTTTTTGCGCAAGCTGCACTACATGCTGCACGTGCCGGCGATGTGGGGCACCGACCGCATCGGCTGGTGGATCATGGGCACGGTGGCGCTCGTGTGGCTGCTCGACAGCTTCGTCGCGCTCTACCTCACGATGCCGCGGCGCCTGCGCAAGGCGGTGCACCCGACGCATCGTCCTGCGGGTGCCTGGTGGCAACGCTGGAAGCCTTCGTGGACCGTGCGCTGGGCGGCCGGCGGCTACAAGCTCAACTTCGACCTGCACCGCGCGGGCGGGCTGTGGATCTGGGGGCTGATCATCGTCGTGGCCTTCACCTCGTTCTCGCTGAACCTCTACAAGGAGGTGTTCCACCCGATGCTCTCGCTGGTCTCGAAGACCACGCCGGGCCCGTCGGCGCTGGTGCCGCTCGCGCCGCTGGGCACGCGCATCGAACCCACCATCGGCTTCCGCGACATCGTGGCGCAGGCCGATGCCGAAGCGCGGCGCCTCGGCTGGACGACGCCGCTGGGCGGCGCGTTCTACAACGCACGCGGCGGCTTCTACAACGTCTCGTTCTTCGACCACGCCACGCACGACGACAGCGACGGCATGGGCCTGTCGAACCTCTATCTGGACGGGCGCGACGGCCACGTCATCGGGAGCAACCGCCCGTGGCACGGCACGGCGGCCGATGTGTTCGCCCAGTTGCAATTGCCGCTGCACGGCGGGCGCATCCTGGGTTTGCCGGGCCGCATCCTGATGTCGGCGCTGGGGCTGGTGGTGGCGATGCTGTCGATCACCGGCATCGTCATCTGGGCGCGCAAGCTGCGCTCACGTCGCCTGCAGGCGCGGCGCGAGCGCGAGGCGCGCACCGCGGCCGCGGGGCTCAGGCAGGACGCAGCGCTTTCTCCAGCGCGTCGATGAACATCTTCGGCACGTCGAAGCCGGTCTGCTCGGTGATCTCCTGAAAGCAGGTCGGGCTGGTCACGTTGATCTCGGTGACCGAGTCGCCGATGACGTCGAGCCCGATCAGCAGCAGCCCGCGCGGCGCGAGCACCTTGCCGATGGCCTCGGCGATCTCGCGGTTGCGCGCCGTGAGCGGCTGGGCCACGCCCTTGCCGCCGGCCGCGAGGTTGCCGCGCACCTCGGTGCCCTGCGGAATGCGCGCCAGCACGAAGGGCGCCGGCTCGCCCGCGATGATCAGGATGCGCTTGTCGCCCTGCGTCACCTCGGGCACGAAGCGCTGCACCATGATGGTTTCGGCGCCGTCCTTGTTGAGCGTCTCGACGATGGAGCCGAGGTTCAGCGCATCCTGCTTGACGCGGAAGATGCCCATGCCGCCCATGCCGTCGAGTGGCTTCAGGATGATGTCGCCGTGCTCCGCATGGAAGTCGCGCACGGCCTGCGCGCTGCGCGTGACCAGCGTGGGCGTGACGAACTGCGGAAACTCCATGATCGCGAGCTTCTCGGGATGGTCGCGCAGCGCACGCGGCGAGTTGACCACCTGCGCGCCTTCGCGCTCGGCCTGCTGCAGCAGGTGCGTCGAGTAGATGTACTCGGCGTCGAAGGGCGGATCCTTGCGCATGAGCACGGCGTCAAAGTCTTTCAGCGCCTTCGACTCGATGATGTCAACGTGGTACCAGTCTTTTGCGTCGCCCGTGAGCGTGATCTGCTGCACCACGGCCGAGACGAGGCCGCCCGAGGTCCACTGGATGTCCTGCGGCAGGCAGGCCGCGATGCGGTGGCCGCGGCGCTGGGCCTCGCGCATCATCGAGAAGGTCGTGTCCTTGTAGATCTTGAACTGATCGAGCGGATCGGCGACGAAGAGGATGTTTTTCATCAGGCGTTCTTTCCGGCGCCGGGAACGGCGGCTGTGGAGGGGGTTTCTGGCGGCATGTTGCCGGAAGCGGCGATGTCCTTGTCGGCCGGGGCCTTTTCAGCGGGCACCTGCGCGCGTGCGCGGCCGAGCTGCTGCACCGCCAGCGCCACCGCACCGGCCACCACGCCCCAGAAGGCGGAGCCGATGCCGGCGAGCGTCACGCCCGAGAGCGTGACCAGGAAGGTGATGAGCGCGGCCTCTCGGTGCGCCTCGTCGCGCACCGCCGCGGCCAGCCCGCCGCCGATGGTGCCCAGCAGCGCCAGCCCGGCGATGGCCGCGACCAACTCTTTCGGAAAGGCCGTCAGCAGGCCCGTGACGGCCGCACCGAACAGGCCGATCACCACGTAGAGGGCACCGCAGCTCACGGCCGCCGTGTAGCGCCGCGCCGGGTCTTCGTGCGCCTCGCGGCCCATGCACATGGCGGCCGTGATCGCGCTGAGGTTGAGCGCAAAGGCACCGAAGGGCGCGAGCACCAGCGTCGCGAGGCCGCTGATCGTGATGAGCTTGCTGACCGGCAGATCGCTGAAGCCGCTGGCGCGGATCGCCGCCACGCCGGGCAGGTTCTGCGAGGCCATCGTCACGACGAACAGCGGCAGCGCCAGGCTCACGATCGCCTGCCAGGTGAACACCGGCGCCGTGAACACCGGCCAGGTGAGCGAGAACTGCACAGCCGACCATGCCAGCTCGCCGCGCGCGGCCGTGAAGGCGATGGCCACCAGGAGCGTGAGCGGCACCGCGTAGCGCGGCAGCAGTCGCTTGCCGACAAGGTAGGTGGCGAGCATCAGCAGCACCAGCGGCAGCGCGGTCTGCGCCGCCGTGAAAGCCGACATGCCGAAGCGCGCAAGCACGCCGGCCAGCAGTGCCGAGGCGATGGCCATCGGGATCTTGTTCATCACGCGTTCGAACCAGCCGGTGGCGCCCGCGAGCACGATCAGCACCGCGCTCACGATGAAGGCGCCCACCGCCTCGCCCATGCCGTAGCCCGTGCCGGCCACGGCCAGCACGGCCGCACCGGGGGTGCTCCAGGCAATCATGACGGGCTTGCGCCACCACAGCGAAGGCAGCGCCGAAGCGAGCCCCATGCCGATGCCCAGCGCCCACATCCACGAGGCCGTCATCTCCGGCGTGGCGCCGAAGGCCTGGGCGGCCTGGAACACGATGGCCACCGAACTCGTGAAACCCACGAGCACGGCGACGAAGCCCGCGGTGAAGGCCGAAAGGCTCAGGTCCTTGAAGAATCGCATGGCGCGATTTTGCCGGGGCACGCGGTGTGGCGCCGCGTGCCTCAGATCTCGATCTTCGAACCCAGTTCGACCACCGCGTTATTGGGCAGCCCCAGGAAGGCCGCCGCACCGCTCGCGTTGTGGTGCATCTGCGCGAACAGCTTCTCGCGCCACGGCGCCATGCCGCTGCCCAGCGTGGGAATCACGACGTCGCGCGAGAGGAAGTAGCTGGTCGTCATCGGCTCGAGCTGGCAGCCGCGCATGCGCGCGTTGTCGAGCGCGCGCGGCAGGTCGATGTCGTTCTTGAAGCCGTAGTGCACGATCACCTGCCAGCAGTGGTTGCCCAGCGCATCGATCTCGATGCGCTTGTCCATCGGAATCCAGGGCACCTCGTGGTTGCGCACGGTGACGAACATGTTCTGCTCGTGCAGCACCTTGTTGTGCTTGAGGTTGTGCAGCAATGCGTTGGGCACCACGCCCGGTTCGGCCGTGAGGAACACGGCCGTGCCGTCGACGCGCGCGGGCGGGCTCATGAACACCGAACCGAGGAACGACTTCAGGTCGATCGCGTCGGCGTGCTGCGCCTCGCCCATGAGGCGGCGGCCTTCCTTCCAGGTGATCATCAGCGTGAACACCGCGCCGCCGATCAGCAGCGGGAACCAGCCGCCTTCGAACAGCTTGAGCAGGTTCGAGGCGAAGAACAGGAAGTCGACCACGAAGAAGATCGCGGTCGCGCCGATGCACAGCGCCAGCGGCAGCTTCCACGCGTAGCGGATCACGAAGAAGGTGAGGATCGTGGTGATCAGCATGTCGGTGGTCACGGCAATGCCGTAGGCCGCGGCCAGGCTGCTCGAGGTGCGGAACATCACGACCGCCAGCACGATGGCGACGAACAGGCCCCAGTTGACCAGCGGAATGTAGATCTGACCGGCCGTGCGCACGCTGGTGTGCTCGATGTTCAGGCGCGGCAGGTAGCCCAGCTGGATCACCTGGCGCGTGACGCTGAAGGCGCCGGTGATGAGCGCCTGCGAGGCGATCACCGTGGACAGCGTGGCCAGCAGCACCAGCGGAATGAGCGCCCATTCAGGCGCCATCATGAAGAACGGGTTCTTCACGGCCTCGGGGTTCTCCAGCAGCAGCGCGCCCTGGCCCAGGTAGTTGAGCGTAAGCGCCGGCATGACGACCGAGAACCACGCGATGCGGATCGGCTTCTTGCCGAAGTGGCCCAGGTCGGCGTACAGCGCTTCGGCGCCGGTCACGCACAGCACCATGGCGCCCAGCAGGATGAAGCTGGTGCCCGGGTTGTCCCAGATGAACTTCAGCGCGAACCAGGGGTTCAGCGCCTTGATGATTTCGGGGTGGTGCGCGATCTGCCACACGCCCAGCACGGCGATGGCCGCAAACCACGCCAGCGTGATCGGGCCGAAGAACTTGCCGATGCCCGCGGTGCCGCGCTTTTGCACCGCGAACAGGCAGAACAGCACGACCAGCGTGATCGGGATCACGTAGTGCTTGAAGTGCGGCGACACCACCTCCAGGCCCTCGACCGCCGACAGCACCGAGATGGCCGGCGTGATGACGCCGTC
This sequence comes from Variovorax sp. EBFNA2, assembly GCF_033802765.1. Classification (NCBI taxonomy): domain Bacteria; kingdom Pseudomonadati; phylum Pseudomonadota; class Betaproteobacteria; order Burkholderiales; family Comamonadaceae; genus Variovorax; species Variovorax sp. EBFNA2. The sequence continues at coordinate 519,058 of NZ_CP138496.1, read as the reverse complement.
GCCGTAGAAGAGCGAAGTGCCGAAGATGCCGACGATCAGCAGCAGCTGGCGCAGCCTCGGCTTGTCGGTCACGGCCTGGGAGGCCAGCGCGAGCATCGCGACCAGGCCGCCCTCGCCTTCGTTGTCGGCGCGCAGCACGAGCACGACGTACTTGATCGACACGATGACCGTGAGGGTCCAGAAGAACATCGACAGGATGCCGTAGACGTTCTCGACGGTGAACGGCACATGGCCGTGACCGAAGACTTCCTTGACCGCATAGAGAACGCTGGTGCCGATGTCGCCGTAGACGACGCCGATGGCGCCGACGATGAGGCCGGCAGAGATGTTTTTGGGGGCTGACACGAGGTCGATGGGAAAAGGGCGGCTCGCAGTGATCGACGCGTCAGTCACGCCGGGATGCCGCGGCCGCGCCGCGCATCCCTCCGCCCTTTGGGTTCCTTTGCTGTGGGGCTGCTATTTTGCCGCTGCCCGCCCGCGCCGCAACCCGCCTTGGCCGCTCATTCGTAGATTTCGGCGTCCGGATCGGTCGCTTCCATCTCGTAGCTGGCCGCGACCATGGCCAGACGGCCCACCACGCCATACATGTAAAAACGATTGGGGGCGCTGGCACCGGGCTTGGCGCCCGGCTGCGGCAGCTGCGCACTTTCCGAGAAGGCCAGCGGCACGTAGCTGGCGCCCGGCTGCTTGAGGTTCTCGTCGGCGGCGCGCTCGGCGTGCACGCGGTAGAAGCCGCCCACCACGTAGCGGTCCATCATGTAGACCACCGGCTCGGCCACGCCGTTGTGCACGCGCTCGTTGGTGAGCACGCCTTCCTGCACGATCAGCTCGGTGGGCTCGCGCAGGTCGCGCCCGGCGCTGGTCTTCGCGGGCGACGAGGTGGCGGTGCGCGACTTGCCGATGAGCGCCTCGACCTCTTTCGCGTCGCGCACGGTCACGACGCCGGGGCTGCCGCTGCCGCTGTGGCCGCCCTTGACGACCACGAACGGCTTCTCGTTGATGCCGTATTCCTTGTACTTGCGGCGCACCTTGGTGAGCACCGCGTCGACATGGCTGGTGAGCACGTCGATGCCGCGACCCTCGGCCACGTCGACGCCTTCGGCGCGCGCGTAGATCGGGTTGATGAGCCACGGATCGATGCCCAGCAGCTTGCCGAAGCGCTTGCACAGCTCTTCATAGCTGTGCAAATGGTTGCTCTTGCGGCGCACCGACCAGCCCGCGTGCAGCGGCGGCAGCAGGTATTGCTCGTGCAGGTCTTCGAGGATGCCGGGCGTTCCTGCCGAAAGCTCGTTGTTCAGGAGAATTGTGCAGGGATCGAAGTTCTTCAGGCCCAGGCGGCGCTTGGAACGCACCACCGGCTCGAGCGTCACGGTCTCGCCGTTGGGCAACTCGATCTTCTTGGGCGACTTGATGGCCGGATCGACGGAGCCGATGCGCACATTGAGGCCCGCCATGTGGAAGATGCGCACCAGTTGCGCGATGTTGGCGAGATAAAAGGTGTTTTTCGAGTGATTTTCAGGAATGACGAGCAGGTTGCGCGCCTCCGGGCAGATCTTCTCGATGGCCGCCTGCGCGGCCTGCACCGCCAGCGGCAGCATTTCCTTGGTGAGGTTGTTCCAGCCGCCGGGGAACAGGTTGGTGTCGACCGGGGCGAGCTTGAAGCCCGCGTTGCGGATGTCGACGGCGCTGTAGAACGGCGGCGTGTGCTCCATCCACTCGAGGCGAAACCAGCGCTCGATGGCGGGCGTCGAGTCGAGCACCCGCTGCTCCAGTTCGTTGATCGGGCCGGTCAGGGCAGTGACGAGATGCGGAACCATGCAGCGGCCTTGTTGGTTTTGTGCTTAAAGGTGGAGTGGAATTGTAGGATTTGGGGATGGCCGCCCCGATGACAAGCAGCCAACGAGAACAAAGCACCCCAATCCACAACACACGTTGCAAGAACACCGCGGCACGGACCTCGCCGCGCCGCCGGCCCGATGGCCCCAGCCTTTTCGGACCCGACTAGCTGCGAACTTCGCCCTGCCCCAGCACCACGTACTTGAGCGAGGTCAGGCCTTCGATGCCGACCGGACCGCGCGCGTGGAACTTGTCGGTGCTGATGCCGATTTCGGCGCCCAGCCCGTACTCGAATCCGTCTGCGAAGCGCGTGCTCGCATTCACCATCACGCTGGCCGAATCGACCTCGCGCAAGAAGCGCTGGGCGTTGATATGGTCGCGCGTGACGATGGCGTCGGTGTGGTGGCTCGAGTAGCGATTGATGTGCGCAATGGCCTCGTCGACCCCCGACACCACCTTCACGCTGATGACGGCGGCCAGGTATTCCTCGGACCAGTCGGACTCGACGGCATCAAGGATCTTCGCCTGCGGATGGTGCGCCTCGCTGGCGCGCAAGATGGCGGCGGCGGCCGGGTCGCAGCGCATTTCGACGCCCTTGGCGGCGAAGACGGCGGCAATCTCGGGCAGGAAGTGGTCGGCCACCGCGGCCGACACCAGCAGGCCTTCGGCGGCGTTGCAGGGGCTGTACTTCTGGGTCTTGGCGTTGTCGACGATGCGCAGCGCCATGTCGAACTCGGCGGTGTCGTCCACGTACACGTGGCAGTTGCCGTCCAGGTGCTTGATGACGGGCACCTTGGCGTCGCGGCTGATGCGCTCGATGAGGCCCTTGCCGCCGCGCGGAATGATCACGTCGACGAATTCGGGCATGGCGATGAGCTGGCCCACGGCTTCGCGGTCGGTGGTCTGCACCAGCTGCACCGCCTCGACCGGCAGGCCGGCTTCGGCCAGCGCCTCGGACACCAGCAGCGCCAGCGCCTTGTTCGACTCGATGGCCTCGGAGCCGCCGCGCAGGATGGCGGCGTTGCCCGACTTGATCGCGAGGCTTGCGGCCTCGATCGTCACGTTGGGGCGGCTCTCGTAGATCATGCCGAAGACGCCGATCGGCACGCGCATCTGGCCCACGCGGATGCCGCTGGGCTGCTGCTTCATGCCGATGATTTCGCCGATCACGTCGGCCATGCCGGCCAGCTGCTCGCAGCCTTCGGCCACGGTGTCGAGGACCTTGGGCGTGAGCTTGAGCCGGTCGACCATCGGGGCCGACAGGCCGGCGGCCGTGGCGCGCTCCAGGTCCTTCTGGTTGGCAGCAGCCAGCTCGGGGCCGACTTCGCGCAGGCGCCGGGCCAGCGCCTTCAGTGCTCTGTTTTTGGTAGCTGCATCCGCACGGGCCATGAGGAATGCAGCGGCTTTGGCTTGCAGACCGAGGGTCTGCATGTGCTCGCTGACGTTGAACGCGTTCATAGCCCGCATTTTCCAGCATTTGGAATCTCCCCCAGGCTTCGCGCACTTCGTGTCGCTTCTCCAACCCCCTCGCCGGGGGCAACACCAGCGGCCCGGCAAAGCCGGTTCCGCGGTGTTCGCTGGAAAAAGCCCGGGTCAGGCGCGACGTGGCGCCGAGGCCGTGCTGCAGGCGCGGCACAGCATCAGCGCCAGCCGCTGCAGCGCCTGCCAGCCGCTGGCGGGCCAGTCGGGCTGCTTCAGGCCCTTGCAGATGCCGTCGACCAGGTGGGCCGCGCGCAGCAGGCGGGTCAGCATGCGGTCGTCCAGGCGCGGCAGCACGCGTTCGAAGGCGCGCTCGCGCGGGCCCCAGATGCGGTTCTCGCGCAGCGCCATCGGCAGCGGGCGGCCGGCGGCCATGGCGTCCTTCACGCGCTTGAGGGCGCGGATGTCCTCGGCGATCGTGTAGTGCACCAGCACCTCGGCCTCGCCCTCGGCCTGCAGGCCGTCGAGCATGCGCGCCACGCGCTGCGGGTTGCCGGCCAGCACGGCCTCGGAGAGCTTGAACACGTCGTAGCGCGCCACGTTGTTGACGGCGCCCTCGACCTGCTCCCAGCTCAGCTCGCCGGCCGGGTGCAGCAGCGCAAGCTTCTGGATTTCCTGGTGCGCGGCGAGCAGGTTGCCTTCGACGCGGTCGGCAAAGAACTGCAGCGTGCGCTGGCCTTCGTCGCCGGGCATCACGCGCTGGTTCTGCAACCCGAGGCGCTGCGCGATCCATTGCGGCAGCGCGGCGCGTTCGATCGGGTCGACCTGGAGGCTCACGCCGTTGTTCTCGAGCGCCGAGAACCACGCGCCCGTGCGCGTGGCCTTGTCCAGGCGCGGCAGCATCACCAGCGTGAGCGTGCTGTCGTTGCCCGGCGCCGCTTCGGCCAGCTGCTGCAGCGCGACGCTGCCGTCCTTGCCGGGCTTGCCCGACGGAATGCGGATCTCGACGATCTGCTTGTCGGCGAACAGCGAGAGCGAGCCCCCGGCCGCGAGCACCGCGCTCCAGTCGAAGTGCGCGCCGGCCACGGTGTACGAGCTGCGCTCGGTGTGGCCCTGGGCGCGCGCGGCGGCGCGGATGGCGTCGGCCGCCTCCTGCGCGAGCAACGGCTCGTCGCCGTGGATCGTATAAAGCGGCTTCAGGCCCTTTTGCAGGTGGGCGCCGAGCTGGGCACTGGCAAGTTGCATTGAAAGAACGGAAGCGAGGCTTACAGGGACTGCACCGCCGCCAGCCGGCGCATCAACTGCTGCGCGATGTCGGCCTGCATGTCGCGGTACAGCAGATCGGCCTCGCTCTCCTTGGCCAGCGCATTGGTTTCGTTGAAGCTCAGGTCGCGCGTCTGCGAGACCTCGGAGGCGGCCAGCAATTCCTTGCCGCCCGGTGTTCGCAGGCTGAAGCGGGCGCGCAGGCGCAACTGCACCTCGCGCACCAGACCGGCGGAATTGGTCGAGATGACGAACCGGTCGCGGTCCTCGCCCAGCACGACGAGCACGGCGTCGGCGGTACCCGCCTCTTCCTTGGGCACCAGCCGCACGTTGCCGGCCGCGCGCAGCTCGCGCCGCAGCTGGTTGATGAGCGCCGTATTGCCTTCGAGCGACAGCGTCTTGAACGCGAAGGTCGGCGCCTGGCGCAGTGCGAAGCCGCAGCCGGACAGCACCAGCGAAGCGCCTGCGACGCCGAGGCCCAGGAGAAAGCCGCGGCGCGGCTGCGAGGCATTGCGAATGTTCATGCGTCTGTCGTTTCCGTCGTTCTGCAGAGTCTGTGTCAGATGACCACGTTGACCAGGCGCCCGGGCACCACGATCACGCGCTTGGGCGGCGCGCCTTCGGCGAAGTTGACGAAGTCGTCGCAGGCCAGCGCCAGCCGCTCGATCTCGTCCTTCGAGGCACCGGCGGGCACCAGCAGCTTGCCGCGCAGCTTGCCGTTGACCTGCAGCATGAGTTCGACCTCGTCCTGCGCCAGCGCGGCCACGTCGACCACGGGCCAGGGCGCGTCGAGCAGGTCGCCCGATGCCTTGTCGTAGCCGAGCTGCTGCCACAGCTGGTGCGCGATGTGCGGCGTGGCCGGGTACAGGCAGCGCAGCAGGATGCCGAAGCCCTCGCGCGCGGCGGCCGCGTCGCCCGCGCTGCCATCGGGCTTGAAGCCTTCGAGCGCATTGAGCAGCTTCATCGTGCCCGACACCACCGTGTTGTATTGCATGCGCTGGTAGTCGTAGTCGATCTGGCGCAGCACGGTGTGCACCTCGCGGCGCAACGCCTGGGCGGGCTTGCCGAAGCTCTGGCCGGCGAGCGCCACGGGCGCCACGTCGGCCTGGGCCACGCCGTAGTTCCACACGCGGCGCAGGAAGCGGTAGCTGCCTTCGACGGCCGCGTCGTTCCACTCGAGCGTGGCTTCGGGCGGCGCGGTGAACATGGTGTACAGGCGCGCGGTGTCGGCGCCGTACTTCTCGATGAGGTCCTGCGGGTCGACGCCGTTGCGCTCGCTCTTGCCCATCTTGCCCACGCCGCCGTACTCGACCTTCGTGCCGTCGGCCAGCGTGCCGCCGGTGATGCGGCCCTGTGCGTCGAGCACCGCCGTGACTTCGAGCGGCGGGAAGTAGTCCTTGCCGCCCTTCTCGTTACGCGAGTAGAAGATGTGGTTGAGCACCATGCCCTGCGTGAGCAGCTTGGCGAAGGGCTCGTCGGCCTTCACGAGGCCCAGGTCGCGCATGACCTTGGTCCAGAAGCGCGCGTACAGCAGGTGCAGGATCGCGTGCTCGATGCCGCCGATGTACTGGTCCATCGGCATCCAGTAGTCGGCGCCCTCGGCGACCATGGCCTGGTCGTTCTTGGGGTCGCAGTAGCGCATGAAGTACCACGACGAATCGACGAAGGTGTCCATCGTGTCGGTCTCGCGCCGCGCGGCCTTGCCGCACACCGGGCACACCACGCCGGCGTGGAAGCCTTCGTGCTTGGCCAGCGGGTTGCCCGAGCCGTCGGGCACGCAGTCGGTCGGCAGCACCACGGGCAGGTCCTTCTCGGGGACCGGCACCGCGCCGTGTTCGTCGCAATGGATGATCGGGATCGGCGTGCCCCAGTAGCGCTGGCGGCTCACGCCCCAGTCGCGCAGGCGCCAGGTGGTCTGCAGCTCGCCCAGGCCCTTCTGGCCCAGCGCATGCGCCACGGCGGCCACGGCCTCCTTGTAGGTCATGCCGCTGAAGTTGTCGGAGTTGATGGTCACGCCGCGCTGCTTGTCGCCGTACCAGTCCTGCCACTTGTGATAGTCGAAGTGCGGTTCGTCGTCGACCAGCACGACCTGGATGATCTCGATGCCGTACTTGTTGGCGAAGGCAAAGTCGCGTTCGTCGTGCGCGGGCACGCCCATCACAGCGCCGTCGCCGTAGTTGATGAGCACGTAGTTGCCGACCCACACCGGCACCTGTTCGTCGGTGATCGGGTGCGTCACGGTCAGGCCCGTGGGCACGCCCTTCTTCTCCTGCGTGGCCAGCTCGGCTTCGGTGGTGCCGCCGCCCTTGCATTCTTCGATGAAGGCCGCGACCTTCGGATCGAGCGTGGCGGCATGCGCCGCCAGCGGATGCTCGGGCGCGACGGCGCAGAAGGTGACGCCCATGATGGTGTCGGCACGCGTGGTGAACACGTACATGCGGCCATCTTGAATGAGCTTGCCGCTCGCATCCTTGATGTCATGCGTGAAGGCGAAGCGCAGGCCCTCGCTCTTGCCGATCCAGTTTTCCTGCATCAGCTTGACGCGCTCGGGCCAGCCCGGCAGCTTGTGCTGGGTGTGCTCGAGCAGTTCTTCGGCGTAGTCGCTGATCTTCAGGTAGTAGCCGGGGATCTCGCGACGCTCGACGGTGGCGCCGGTGCGCCAGCCCTTGCCGTCGATCACCTGCTCGTTGGCCAGCACGGTCTGGTCGACCGGGTCCCAGTTGACGACCTGGGTCTTGCGGTAGGCAATGCCCTTTTCGAGCATCTTCAGGAACAGCCACTGGTTCCACTTGTAGTAGCTCGGATCGCAGGTGGCGATCTCGCGGCTCCAGTCGATCGCCAGGCCCATGGCCTGGAGCTGGCCCTTCATGTAGGCGATGTTCTCGTAGGTCCACTTGGCCGGCGGCACGCCGTTCTTGAGCGCCGCGTTCTCGGCCGGCAGGCCGAAGGCGTCCCAGCCCATGGGCATCAGCACGTTGTAGCCGCTCATGCGCAGGTAGCGCGTGAGCATGTCGTTGATCGTGTAGTTGCGCACGTGGCCCATGTGCAGCTTGCCGCTGGGGTACGGCAGCATCGAACAGGCGTAGTACTTCTTGCGACCCGCGTCCTCGGTGACACGGTAGACATCGGCGGCGCGCCATTGCGCCTGGGCAGCGGACTCGACGTCGCTGGGTTTGTAGCTGGGGTTCATGACATCTCGGCAGGGCCCGGCTCGACGGCGGCCGGGAAGGCGGATTATCGCGCCGCGCGTGATCGCCCCCGGCCCCGTGCCGGAATCAGGCCCTTTCCTGCGGCGGCGGGGCGGGCGTCCACTCGTCGCCGAACAGTTCCGGCTCGCTGTAGGCCTCCAGATTCGCCCAGTGGTGGGCCGCATCTTCCCGGTAGAACAGGCTGGCGAGCCCCGACGCCAAGCGCCGCGCGCCGTCGCTGATGGCCGGAATGTCGCCCGACACCGTGCCGTGCGACAGCGCCGCCGGGTAGCAGAAGCAGTGGATGCGATCCAGCCCCGGGCAGGCGCCGGGCGCGTTTTCCTGGAATTCGAAGGCCGGCCCGAGGTCGGGCGAATCGGTCAGTTCGCGGTCTTCGTCACCGGGCGCGGGCGTGAAACGGTCTTTCCAGGTGCGAATGTGGGCGGCAATGCCCGCGAATTCAGGGCGGGCGGCCCAGTCGACCTGGAAACCGGTCGACACAATTAAAAAGTCGAATTCAAAGTCGCCCTTGGGCGTGGTCACGCGCAGCGCCTCGCCCTGCGGCGCCACGGCCAGGATCGGGCAGCCGAAGTTGAAAAAGGCATTGGCGTGCCGCGACACTCGCAGCGTGCTGCCATGCGGCGGCGGCACGTTCAGCACGTTGATGTAGTGGCGAATGCGCCATTTGAGCTCGTCGGGCAGGTCGTAATGCCCCTGCGTGAGCCCCGGCACGCCGGCGCCCTTGCCCTTGTTGACGCGCGGCAGGTCGGGCCGGCGGATCAGCAGTTCGACGCTGTGCGCGCCGGCTTCGAGCGCCGTGGCGGCGCTGTCCATGGCCGAGGAGCCCGCGCCGACCACGCCCACGCGCAGGCCCTTGAGGCGGCCGTAGTCCATCTCGTCGGAGGAATGCGCCCACCTGGCGCGCGGCAGGCCGTCCACGAACGCGGGCACGGCCGGGCCGCCGAGGCCGTCGCGGCCGGTGGCCAGCACGACGCGGCGCGCCAGCACGCGGCGTTCGCCGTCGGGCGTGCGCAGGTCCAGGCGCACGGCGCTGGTGTCGGGCAGCGGCTGCAGGCCGGTGACGGCGGTGTCGTTGCGCACGTCCACGCCCATCACGCGGCGGTACCAGACCAGGTAGTCCATCCACTGCAGGCGCGGGATCTTGTCCATCGCGGCCCAGGCCTCGGTGCCGAACTGGGCCTCGAACCAGGCACGGAAGGTCAGCGAGGGCAGCCCCAGCGCAGGGCCCGTGAGTTCCTTGGGCGAGCGCAGGGTTTCCATGCGCGCCGTGGTGGCCCAGGGGCCTTCGCGGCCGGCCGGCGCGCGATCGAAGATCACGGCACGGATGCCCTGCTGCGCCAGCGCGCCCGCCGCGGCCAGCCCGGCCTGGCCGCCACCGATGATGGCCACGTCGAGCACGGGCTCGCCGTCGATCTGGCGCGGCGGCACCCAGGCGCGGGCGGGCCAGCCGAGGTAGTCGAGGTCCTGGGCGAGCCGGCGTTCGAGCGCAGCGAGGCCGATGGGTCGGGCGGAAGGAGCGGAGGGGGAGAAAGCGGTGTCGTCGGTGGTCATCGGTCGGGGGCGGGACGGCAGCGTCCCGCCCTCCTGAATTTACCCACTTCTTGCGCGGCGGCTGTCCGCATCAGCGTACTGCTGGCCCGGATTTCGCGTGCCACAATGAATTTCGACCACAGGGGCAGGCATGAGCGGCAGCAACAGCGAATGGTGGCGGGGCGCAGTGATCTACCAGATCTACCCGCGCAGCTTCATGGACAGCAACGGCGACGGCGTCGGCGACCTGCCCGGCATCACGTCGAAGCTCGACCACGTCGCCAGCCTCGGCGTCGACGCGGTCTGGGTCTCGCCCTTCTTCCGCTCCCCCATGAAAGACTTCGGCTACGACGTGGCCGACTACCGCGCGGTCGATCCGCTGTTCGGCACGCTGACCGACTTCGACGCCATGCGCGCACGCATGCACGCGCTGGGGCTGAAGCTCATCATCGACCAGGTGCTTTCGCACACGTCCGACCAGCACGCCTGGTTCGTCGAAAGCCGCAGCTCGCGCGACAACCCCAAGGCCGATTGGTACGTCTGGGCCGACCCCAAGCCCGACGGCACGCCGCCCACCAACTGGCTCTCGGTCTTCGGCGGCTCGGCCTGGCAGTGGGACTCGCGTCGGCGGCAGTACTACCTGCACAGCTTTCTCACCGAGCAGCCCGATCTCAACTTCCATTGCGCCGAGGTGCAGGACGCCCTGCTCGGTGAGGTGCGCTTCTGGTGCGAGCGCGGCGTGGACGGCTTCCGCTTCGACGCCTGCAACCACCAGTTCCACGACGCGCTGCTGCGCGACAACCCGCCGGCCACGAGCGCGTCGATCGACGAGGTCAGCACCGTGCGCGCCGACAACCCGTATGCGATGCAGCAGCACCTGTACGACAAGAGCCAGCAGGAGAACCTCGTGTTCCTCGAGCGCCTGCGCCAGCTGCTCGACGGCTACGGCGCGGTCGCGCTGGGCGAGGTCGGCGACGAGAACGCGCCGCCCGTCATGGCGCAGTACACCGAGCTCGGCAAGCGCCTGCACCTGGCCTACAGCTTCAGCCTGCTCACGGCCGACCACAGCCCGAAGCATTTGCGCCATCAGGTCGAGACGCTCGACGCCGCGCTCGCGCCCACGGGCGGCTGGGGCTGCTGGGCGGTGTCGAACCACGACGTGCCGCGCGTCGCCACGCGCTGGAGCGACGGCGCCGCGCCCGACACGCGCCGCAACCGGCTCTGGCTGGCGCTGCTGCTCGCGCTGCGCGGCAGCGCCAGCCTCTACCAAGGCGAAGAACTGGGCCTGCCCGAGGCCGACGTGCCCTTCGAGCTGCTGCAAGACCCCTACGGCCGCGCCTTCTGGCCCGAGTTCAAGGGCCGCGACGGTTGCCGCACGCCGATGCCCTGGACCGCCGACGCACCGAACGCAGGCTTCAGCACCGGCACGCCCTGGCTGCCGGTGGACAGCGCGCACCTGCCGCTGGCGGTCGCGCAACAGGAGAACGCCCCCGACTCGATGCTGGCCTTCAGCCGCGCGCTGCTGCACTGGCGCCGCACGCAGCCGCTGCTGCGCACGGGTGCGCTGGCGTTTGTCGATGCACCCGAGCCGCTGCTGCACCTCGTGCGAAGCGAGGGCGATGCGGTGCTGCATGCGATCTTCAACACGGGGAGCGAACCGGTGTCGATCCCGTTGCCCGGCCTGTGGGTGCCGCTGACCGGGCACCCGCTCGCATCGACCGCGACCGTCACCACCGATCCCCCCTCATCAAAGCCCCTGCTGACACTGGCGCCATATGGCGTGTGCTTCGGCATGCCCGCCGCAGCAGGAGGACGCTGAACCCCATGCCCCCTTCTTCTCCTTCTTTCCTCAAGCCGGCCGACATCCACGCGCTGATGCGCGCCGAACACGGCGACCCATTCGCCGTGCTCGGCCCCCACGAGGCGGCCGAAGGGCTCGAGGTGCGCGCGCTGATGCCCGGCGCGCGGCAGGTGGCCGTGGTGCATTCACGCACCGGCTGGCCGCTGTCGATCCTCGCGCGGCATGAAGGCACCGACCTGTTCAGCGGCCTCGTGCCGGCGGCCGAGGCGCGCATGGGCTATTCGTTCCAGGTCGACTGGGACGCGGGCCATGCCACGCGGCTCGAAGACCCCTATCGCTTTCCTTTCGTGCTCGGCGAGACCGACGTGTGGCTGCTGGCCGAGGGCACGCACCTGCGGCCGTGGGAGCGGCTGGGCGCGCACCTGCGCGAGATCGACGGCGTGAAGGGCGTGGCCTTTGCCGTGTGGGCGCCGAATGCGCGGCGCGTGTCGGTGGTGGGCGACTTCAACAACTGGGACGGCCGTCGCCACATGATGCGGCTGCGTCGCGAATGCGGCGTGTGGGAAATCTTCGCGCCGCACGTCGCCGTGGGCGACAGCTACGAATTCGAGATTCTGTCGGCGCAGGGCGAGGTGCTGCGCAAGGCCGACCCCTTCGCGTTCTCGTCGCAGCTGCGGCCCGGCACCGCCTGCGTCGTGGCACCGCTGCCCGCGCCGGTGCCGATGCCCGCCGGTCGCGCCGAGGCCAATGCGCACGGGGCACCGATCAGCATCTACGAAGTGCACCTGGGTTCATGGCGCCGCAAGCACCACGGCCAGGAATGGCTGGACTACCGCGAGCTGGCCGACACGCTCGTGCCCTATGTGCGCGACCTGGGCTTCACGCACATCGAACTGCTGCCCATCACCGAGCACCCCTTCGACGGCTCGTGGGGCTACCAGCCGATCGGCCTCTATGCGCCGACCTCGCGTTTCGGCACACCCGGCGACTTCCGCCGTTTCGTCGAAGCCGCGCATGCCGCGGGGCTGGGCGTGATCCTCGACTGGGTGCCCGCGCACTTTCCGACCGATGCGCACGGCTTGGGCAACTTCGACGGCACCGCGCTGTACGAGTACGCCGATCCGCGCGAGGGTTTTCACAACGACTGGCAGACGCTGATCTTCAACTACGCCCGCACGGAGGTGCGCAACTACCTCGTCGGCAACGCGCTGTACTGGCTGGAGCGCTACGGCGTGGACGGCCTGCGCGTGGATGCGGTGGCGTCGATGCTGTACCGCGACTACAGCCGCAAGGCCGGCGAGTGGGTGCCGAATGCGCAGGGCGGACGCGAGAACCTGGAGGCCATCGATTTCCTGCGCCGCATGAACCGCGTGGTGGGCGTGGAGCGTCCGGGCGCGGTGACGATCGCCGAGGAGTCGACGAGCTTTCCTGGTGTGACGCGACCGCCGGAAGACGGCGGGCTGGGGTTTCACTACAAGTGGAACATGGGGTGGATGAACGACACGCTGGCGTATGCCGGGACCGATCCGGTCTATCGCAAGCACCATCACCAGCAGGTCACGTTCGGGCTGATGTACGCGCACAGCGAGAACTTCGTGTTGCCGCTGTCGCATGACGAAGTGGTGCATGGGAAGGGGTCGATGATCGGGCGCATGCCGGGGGATGAATGGCAGAAGTTCGCGGGGTTGCGCAACCTGTATGGGTACCTCTGGGGTTATCCGGGGAAGAAGTTGCTGTTCATGGGGGGGGAGTTTGCGCAGTACGCAGAGTGGAATGCGGATCGCGGGTTGGACTGGCATTTGCTGGAGCATGCGGCGCATCAAGGGGTGCGGCGGTTGGTGCGCGATCTGAATAACGTGTATCGGCACTTTCCTGCTTTGCATGAACTGGATCACGAGGGTTCTGGGTTCGAGTGGCTCGTGCATGACGATGTGGCGCAGTCGGTGTTTGCGTTTGTTCGTCGGGCGCGGGACGGGGCGTTTGTTTTAGTGGCTTGCAACTTCACGCCTGTGGTTCGGGAGGGGTATCGGCTTGGCGTTCCTGTCGCGGGGGCTTATCGCGAAATCATCAATACCGATGGTTCGGTGTATGGCGGTAGCGGCGTGGGGAACGGGGTGGTTGAGAGTTCTTCTGTGGCTTGGCATGGGAAGGGCGACTCGATCGTGATCCGCGTGCCGCCACTCGCTACTTTGATGTGGGTGTTGGCTTGAAACGCTCTGGGCTTTTTTGCTTTCCGAGGCCGGGTCTCGCCCCGGCGGGCGACCTACTTTTCTTTGCTTCGCCAAAGAAAAGTAGGCAAAAGAAAGGCGACCCTGCTGTCTGCGTCCCTCCGCTTCGCTGCGGGCAACCTGCGGTGCTCGCATTTCGCGGGGTCTCGCCCAAACTCGCTTCGCTCAAACAAGGGCGAGCCCTGATCCGCGAAACGCTGCGCTCCTCGGCGCATACAGAAGGGCTTGGGGATCCAGCAGGCCTTCGCTTTGCTCGGCCAGTCCACGGGCCTTCGCTTCGCTCGGCGGGGATGGGCGCCGGGGGGCTTGAAGACATGCCGGGCTTCGCTTCGCCGTTTGACTGGCTCCCTCTCCCTCTGGGAGAGGGTGGGGGTGAGGGCCGACGGCACGGAAACATCGCCTGGCCCGCACAAAGGCCGATGCCCTCCCCCGCTCCCTCTCCCCAAGGGGAGAGGGAGCCAGTCCGGCCGCCGAACAAAGCAGCGGCCCAAAAACCACAACAAAGCCGAGCGAAGCAAAGGCCCGATTGCAAGCCGAGCAAAGCGATGGCCCGTTCGGTGCCCACCCCCTCTGTATGCGCCGAGGAGCGCAGCGTTTCGCGGATCAGGGCTCGCAGCTGTTTGAGCGCAGCGAGTTCTGCGAGACCCCGCGAAACGCGAGCACCGCAGGTTGCCCGCAGCGAAGCGGAGGGACGCAGACAGTGGGGTCGCCTTTTCTTTGCTTACTTTCTTTTGGCGAAGCAAAAGAAAGTAAGTCGCCCGCCGGGGCGAGTCCCGGCCTCGGGAAACAAACGCTCAGGAGCACAAGCAACATGCTGAGCCCAGGCCATCCCCTCCCCTTAGGCGCAACGCCATCACCACAAGGCGTCAACTTCGCAATCGCAGCCCCATCAGCAAGCAAAGTAGAACTCTGCCTCTTCGACAACACAGGCCAGAGCGAACAGCAACGTTTAGCGCTCCCAGAATGCACAGACGGCATCTGGCACGGCCTGCTCCCCAACGCAAGACCCGGCCTGATCTACGGCTACCGAGTCCACGGCCCCTGGGCCCCCGCAGAAGGACAGCGCTTCAACCCCGCCAAGCTCCTCCTGGACCCCTACGCCCGAGAAATCCTCGGCCACTACAACGGCAGCGACCTCTTCCTGGGCCACGCCCCCACAAACCCAACCCAACGCGACATCCGAGACAACGCCCCCATCGCACTCAAAGCCCGCGTCACAGCCCCCAACAACACCCCCCAAACAACAGGCCGCCCCCACATCCCCCCCACCGACCGCGTCCTCTACGAGTTGCACATCCGCAGCCTCACCCACCAACACCCAGGCGTACCAGAACCCTTGCGCGGCACCTACGCAGGGCTAGCCGAACCCGCCGTCCTCGACCACCTGCAACGCCTGGGCGTCACCACCCTCAGCCTCATGCCCGTGCAGCACCGCGCCGACGAACCGCGCCTGCTCGCCCAAGGCCTGACCAACCACTGGGGCTACAACACCATCGGCTGGTTCGCCCCCGAGGCGCGCTTCTGGAGCGGCCGCCCCGGCACCACGCCCGCGAGCGAGTTCCGCGCGATGGCCGATGCGGTGCATGCGCGCGGCATGGAACTGGTGATCGACGTGGTCTACAACCACAGCGCCGAGAGCGACGAGCTCGGCCCGACGCTCTCGCTGCGCGGCATCGACAACGCCCTGTACTACCACCTGCGCGCCGACGACCGCGCGCTGTACGAGAACTGGGCCGGCACCGGCAACTGCCTCAACCTCGGCGAACCGCGCGTGCTGCAACTCGTGATGGACAGCCTGCGCTTCTGGGCCTGCGAGATGGGCGTCGACGGCTTCCGCTTCGACCTTGCGCCCGTGCTGGGCCGCGACGCACAGCGCGGCTTCGATGCACGCGCGCCCTTCTTCGCGGCCATCGCGCAAGACCCGGTGCTGTCGCGCACGCTGCGCATCGCCGAGCCCTGGGACATCGGCCCCGGCGGCTACCGGCTCGGCGAGTTCCCGCCGGGCTGGCTCGAATGGAACGACCGCTTCCGCGACACGCAACGCGGCTTCTGGCTGCGCCAGGGGCGCGAGGGCGCCACGGGTTTGGGCGACTTCGCGCACCGCTTCACCGCCTCCAGCGCGAGCTTCGCGCACGATGGCCGCGCACCGACCGCGAGTGTCAACTTCATCACCGCACACGACGGCTTCACGCTGCGCGATCTCGTGAGCTACGAGGCGCGCCACAACCTCGCCAACGGCGAAGACAACCGCGACGGCCACGCGCACAACCTGAGCACCAACTGCGGCGTCGAAGGCCCGAGCGACGACCCCGCCGTGCGCGCGATGCGTGCCCGCCTGCAACGCACGCTGCTCGCCTCGCTGCTGCTGTCGCAGGGCACGCCGATGCTGCTGGCCGGCGACGAACTCGGCCACAGCCAGAACGGCAACAACAACGCCTACTGCCAGGACAACGAGACCACCTGGCTCGGCTGGATCGGCTGGATCGGCCTGTCGGACCCGGCCAGCGAACGCGCGCGCCTCACGGCTTTCGTCGCGCGGCTCACCGCCCTGCGGCGCGAGGCGCCGGTGCTGCGCAGCGCGCGCTGGTGGCCGGCCGAGCCACCGGCCGGCGCCCCACCGGGCCTGCGCTGGCTGCGTCCCGACGGCCAGCCGATGGCACCGGCCGACTGGCACGCGGGCACGGCCCTTGCGATCCTGTTCGGGCATGCCGAGAACGCCTGGCTGGTGCTGGTGAATGCGGGCCCGAGCCCCGCCACCTTCACGCTGCCGGACGGCGACTGGCACTGCTGCCTTGCGACCGACGCCGAAGACGCCGACGATCTGCGCACCGCCCCCCGCCCGCTGGAACGCGTGGTGGAGGTTCCGGTTTCGAGCCTCTGGCTTGCAAGAACGTAGGAGCCAAGCTCACAGCACAGTGCCAGACTCGCTGCGGACACTCTGACGACGAACGAACAACGAACGACTGAACGAACGGAGACACAGATGGACAAGCTCAACACCCAGGGCACCCCGGCCACGCAGCCGCCCCTGCAGGCCCATCAACTGGTCCGCCGCACCATCGCACTGGTGCTGGCCGGCGGCCGGGGCTCCCGCCTCAAGCAGCTCACCGACCGCCGCGCCAAGCCGGCCGTGTACTTCGGCGGCAAGTTCCGCATCATCGACTTCGCACTGTCCAACTGCCTGAACTCCGGCATCCGGCGCATGGCGGTGGTCACGCAGTACAAGTCGCACTCGCTCATGCGCCACCTGCAGCGCGGCTGGAGTTTCTTGCGTGCCGAACTCAACGAGATGGTCGACGTGCTGCCCGCGCAGCAGCGCATGGGCGACGAGCACTGGTACCGCGGCACGGCCGACGCAGTGTTCCAGAACCTGGACATCATCAGCACCCGCTCCACGCCGCACGACTACGTGGTGGTGCTGGCCGGCGACCACATCTACAAGATGGACTACTCCGTCATGCTCAAGGACCACGCCGAGCGCGGACTGGGCTGCACCGTCGGCTGCATCGAGGTGCCGCGCATGGAGGCCACGGCCTTCGGCGTGATGGCGGTGGACGACGGCCGGCAGATCACCAGCTTCCTCGAGAAGCCGGCCGATCCGCCCGCCATGCCGGGCCACCCCGACATGGCACTGGCCAGCATGGGCATCTACATCTTCGACTCGGCCTACCTGTACCGGCTGCTCGAGGAAGACAACGCCAACCCCGATTCGAGCCACGACTTCGGCAAGGACATCATCCCGCGCGCCGTGGCCGAGGGGCGCGCGCTGGCGCATCCGTTCAGCATGTCGTGCGTCACGCGCGCCTCGCGCGGGCCCGACGCCAAGGCCTACTGGCGCGACGTGGGCACGATTGATGCATTCTGGGCAGCCAACCTCGACCTGGCCTCGATCACCCCGGAGCTCGACATCTATGACACGGACTGGCCCATCTGGACCTACCAGCGGCAGCTGCCGCCGGCCAAGTTCGTGCTCGACCGCGAGGGCAAGCACGGCATGACGGTCAACACCATCGTCTCGGGCGGCTGCATCGTCTCGGGCTCGAAGATCAGCAGCGCGGTGCTGTTCTCGGGCGTGCGCATCCACTCCTTCTGCGAGATCAACGAAGCCGTGCTGCTGCCCGACGTCGAAGTGGGCCGCGGCTGCCGGCTCAACCGCGTGGTGATCGACCGCGGCTGCGTGATCCCCGACGAAACGGTGATCGGCGAAGACGCCGAAGCCGATGCCGCGCGCTTCGAGCGCACGGAAACAGGCGTGGTGCTGGTCACGCGCGAAATGCTGCACCGGCTGGCGCCCGACCCCGTGCCCGCCGCCGTTCAATAACCGAAGCACCATGCGCATCCTCCAGGTCAGCGCCGAGCTGTTTCCCCTCCTCAAGACCGGCGGCCTGGCGGACATCGCCGGCGCCCTGCCCCTGGCGCTCATGGCCGCAGGGCAGGACGCGCGCGCGCTGCTGCCGGGCTTTCCCGCCATCGTGGCCGGCGTGCGCGACCTGGCGCCTGTGGCCGAATTCACCGCGCCCTGGGGCGAGCGCTTCGGCCTGCGCGCCGGGCATGTCGCCATTGCCGGCGCACCGCCGCTTCTCACCTACGTGATCGACGCGCCCGCGCTCTACGACCGGCCCGGCAATCCGTACGAAGACACCACGCGCCAGCCCTACAGCGACAACCACCGGCGCTTCGCGCTGCTGGGCTGGGCGGCGGCGCAGCTCGCGCAGGGGGTCGACCCCGGCTGGCGGCCCGACGTCGTGCATGCGCACGACTGGCACGCAGCGCTCGCGCCCGCCTACCTGGCCTTCGCGCGGCGCGCGGGCGACCCGCGCACGGGCACCGTGTTCACCGTGCACAACCTTGCCTACCAGGGCCTGTTCGCGCCGAAGCACTTCGCCGAACTCGGCCTGCCTCCGTCGGCCTTCCACATGAACGGGCTGGAGTACCACGGCCAGGTCTCCTTCATGAAGGGCGGCCTGTGCTTCGCCGACCAGCTCACGACCGTGAGCCCGACCTACGCGCTCGAGATCCAGACGCCCGAGCAGGGCTGCGGCCTCGACGGCCTGCTGCGCCAGCGCAGCAACGTGCTCAGCGGCATCCTCAACGCAGTGGACGACCAGGTCTGGAACCCATCGACCGACGCCGCGCTGGTGCAGGGCTACCAGACACCCGAAGGCCGCCACATG
The DNA here is from genome assembly GCF_033802765.1 of Variovorax sp. EBFNA2. Classification (NCBI taxonomy): domain Bacteria; kingdom Pseudomonadati; phylum Pseudomonadota; class Betaproteobacteria; order Burkholderiales; family Comamonadaceae; genus Variovorax; species Variovorax sp. EBFNA2. Next base: position 500,598 of record NZ_CP138496.1, on the reverse strand, counting down.
GCGGGCAAGGCGCGTTGCAAGTCGGTGCTGCAGCGCCAGCTGGGGCTGGCCGAACGCCCCGACGCGCCGCTGTTCATCGTGGTCAGCCGGCTCACCGAGCAGAAGGGCCTGCACCTCGTGCTCGGCGGTCTCGACACGCTGCTCGCCCAAGGCGGCCAGCTCGCGCTGCTGGGCAGCGGCGAAGGCTGGCTCGAAGATGCGTTCCGCCAGCGCGCGGCAGCATCGCCCGAATCGGTGAGCGTCACCATCGGCTACGACGAGGCGCTCGCGCACCAGCTCTTCGGCGCGGGCGACGTGACGCTCGTGCCCTCGCTGTTCGAGCCCTGCGGCCTCACGCAGATGTACGGCCTGAAGTACGGCAGCCTGCCGCTGGTGCGCCGCGTGGGCGGGCTGGCCGACACGGTGATCGACTGCACGCTGGAAGACATGGCCAGCGGCGCGGCCACCGGCTTCGTGTTCGACCGCTTCGACGACGCCGACTACGACCGCGCCCTGCGCCGCGCCTTCGCACTCTACGAACGCACTGCCGACTGGCGCCGCGTGCGCGGCAACGCCATGCGGCGCCCGGCCGACTGGGGCACGGCGGCCGCGCAGTACATCGATGTCTATCAACGGGCGTTGGCCTGAACGGTCGCGCCACACCCCACAACCCACCCGAGAACGCCCCCCATGACGATCAAGGACTTCGCCTACGACCACCCCGACCGCGACGTTGCCGCCTTCAAGCGCGCAGTGGCCAACAAGCTGATCTACGCCGTCGGCAAGGACCCCGTGGCCGCCAGCCCCGACGACTGGCTGCACGCCACCGCACTGGCGGTGCGCGACCAGCTCGTCGAACGCTGGATGACGACCACGCGCGCCAACTACGCGCAGGACCTCAAGCGCGTGTACTACCTGTCAATGGAGTTCCTCATCGGGCGCACCTTCACCAACGCGCTGCTCGCCGTCGACCTGTACGGCATCGTGCGCGAGGCGCTGGCCGACTTCGGCGTCGACATGGCCGCGCTGGCCGAGCGCGAGCCCGATGCGGCGCTCGGCAACGGCGGCCTGGGGCGGCTCGCGGCCTGCTTTCTCGATTCGATGGCCACGCTCGGCGTGCCCGGCATGGGCTACGGCATCCGCTACGAATACGGCATGTTCCGCCAGCAGATCGTCGACGGCCAGCAGGTCGAAACGCCCGACTACTGGCTCACGCGCGGCAACCCGTGGGAGTTCCAGCGGCCCGAGGTGAACTACCGCGTGCGCTTCGGCGGCCGCGTGCAAAAACGCGAAGGCACCAATGCTCCCTACGGCGCGGCCGACTGGGTCGACACGCACGACGTGCGCGCCGTGGCCTACGACACGATCATTCCCGGCTACGGCACGCAGGCCACCAACACCTTGCGGCTGTGGTCGGCGCGCGCCACCGAAGAGATCGACCTGTCGGCCTTCAACCGCGGCAACTACATGCAGGCGGTGGAGAGCAAGAACCACTCCGAGAACGTGTCGCGCGTGCTCTACCCCGACGACTCCACGCCCTCGGGCCGCGAGCTGCGGTTGCACCAGGAATACTTTTTCTGCAGCGCCAGCGTGCAAGACTTGTTGCGCCGCTACCTGCGCAACCACACGAGCTTCGACCAGCTGTCGGACAAGGTCAGCATCCACCTGAATGACACGCACCCGGTGCTCGCCGTGCCCGAGCTCATGCGCCTGCTGCTCGACGAACACGGCCTCGCGTGGGACGTGGCCTGGGCCCACACGCAGAAGGTGTTCAGCTACACCAACCACACGCTGATGCACGAGGCATTGGAGACCTGGCCGGTCGAGATGCTGGGCCGCATCCTGCCGCGGCACCTGCAGATCATCTACGACATCAACGCGAAATTTCTCGCCACGGTGACGCAGAAGGTCGGCAACGACGTCGAACTGATGCGCCGGCTGTCGCTGGTCGACGAAGCGGGCGAGCGGCGCGTGCGCATGGCGTATGTGGCGGTGCTGGCGAGCCACTCGATCAACGGCGTGTCGGGGCTGCACTCGGAGCTGATGAAGCAGTCGATCTTTTCCGACTTTGCCAAGATCTTTCCCGAGCGCTTCAACAACAAGACCAACGGCGTCACGCCGCGCCGCTGGCTCGCGCAGGCCAACCCGCCGCTGGCCGGCCTGCTCGACCAGCGCATCGGCAAGGGCTGGCGGCGCGACCTGTCGCAGCTCGAAGCGTTGCGGCCCATGGTCGCGCAGCCCGCCTTCGTGCGCGCCTTTCGCCATGCCAAACGCGAGAACAAGCTGCGGCTGGCCAACTGGGTCGAGCAGCACCTGAAGCTCGACCTGGACACCGACGCGATGTTCGACGTGCAGGTCAAGCGCATCCACGAATACAAGCGGCAGCTGCTCAACGTGCTGCACGTGATTGCGCGGTATCACCGCATCCTCGATGCGCAGGCCAGCGGTGCGCCGGTCGACATCGTGCCCCGCGTGGTCGTGTTCGCGGGCAAGGCAGCCTCGGCCTATGCAATGGCCAAGCAGGTGATCCGCCTCATCAACGACGTGGCGGCCACCGTGAACGCCGACGCGCGCGTGGGCAAGCTGCTGAAGGTAGTGTTCCTGCCGAACTACAGCGTGAGCCTGGCCGAGATCATCATGCCGGCAGCCGACCTGTCGGAGCAGATTTCCACTGCGGGCACGGAAGCTTCAGGCACCGGCAACATGAAGTTCGCGCTCAACGGCGCGCTCACCATCGGCACGCTCGACGGCGCCAACGTCGAGATGCGCGAGAACGTCGGCCCCGAGAACATCTTCATCTTCGGCCACACCACGCCCGAGGTGGCCGACATCCGCGCCCGCGGCTACCAGCCGCGCGAGATCTACGAAGAAAATGCCGAACTCAAGCGCGTGCTCGACGCCATCCGCGACGGCGCGTTCTCCCCGGGCGAGCCCGCGCGCTACCAGGGCATCTACGACGCGCTCGTGAACTGGGGCGACCACTACCTGCTGCTGGCCGACTACGCGAGCTACGTGGCCAAGCAGGCCGAGGTCGATGCGCTGTACCGCGACGCGGAGGCGTGGACGCGCATGGCGATCCTCAATGTGGCGGGCATGGGCGCGTTCTCGTCGGACCGGACGATCGCGGAGTACGCGCATGAGATCTGGCATACGAAGCCGGTCGTGCTGAGCTGAACTGACTCGAGCCTTCGGTATTTCTCCCTCCCCCGCTGGGGGAGGGTTGGGGTGGGGGCACGACGGCAGTCAATGAAGCACTGCGCCGAATCGGATGCCGCTGTGCCCCCATCCCAACCTTCCCCCAAAGGGGGAAGGAGCAAAACCGGACTCAGCGCGGTTTTGCTGGCTCAGCCTCGGTCACGAACCCGATCCGGCTCAACCCCGCCTTGTTCGCAATCCCCATCAGCGCCACCACCTTGCCATATGGCACGGTCTGGTCGGCGCGCAATTGCACTTCGGTGTCCTTGCTGTCGGCGGCAGCTTTTTCGAGCTGAGCCGTCAGCTCTTCGTCGGTCACGGGCTTGTCGTTGAAGAAAGTCTTGCCCGACGCATCGACCGACAGGCTCACGAACTTGGGCGTGTCGTTGGGCTGGCCCGCGTCGGTCTGCGGCAGGTCGAGCTTGATCGAGCTGGCCATCAGCGGCGCGGTGATGATGAAGATCACCAGCAGCACCAGCATCACGTCGACCAGCGGCGTGACGTTGATGTCGGACAGCGGCCGCTGCCCGCCCGCGCCCACGGCCCGCCCGCCGCCTGCGGCGCTGCTGCCTAGCGATGTGCGTCCGAAGGCCATGGTGTGTGTGCAGCTCTCTAAACCGGCATCGGCCGCGCAGGCGGCGGTGCGGCGGGCTTCGGCGCTTCGCCGAAGCTGCCGAGCAGGTCGTGCGCAAAGCCTTCGAGCTCGGCCTCGACGCGGCCCACGACGCGGCCGAACACGTTGTAGGCCAGCACGGCCGGAATGGCGACGGCGAGGCCGAAGGCCGTCATCACGAGCGCCTCGCCGACCGGGCCGGCCACCTTGTCGATGGTGAAGCCGCCGGTCTGGCCCGCGATGCCCGCGAGCGCGCCGTAGATGCCCCAGACGGTGCCGAGCAGGCCGACGAAGGGCGCGGTGGCGCCCACGGTGGCCAGCAGGATCTGCCCGGCCTGCAGGCGCCGCAGCGCGCCGTGCAGCGCGCCACGCAGCACGCGCGTGAGGCGCTGGTTGCGATCGACCGTGGCGCCCAGCGTGCCGCCGGGGGCTTCGGCGGCGGCCTGGCGCAGCGCGGCCACGGCGGGCCGCACGAGTTCGGCGCGGTCGAAGGCCTGGAGCTTCTGCTCGGCCTCGGCCAGGGTGGCCGATTGCCAGAACGCCGCGATGCTGCGCAGCACGTCGCGCGTGCCGCCGCGCAGCAACCAGGCTTTCCAGAGGATCACAACCCAGCTGGCGATCGACATCGCGAGCAGCAGCGCGGCCACCGAACGGCTGACGCCGTCACCGTGGGTCAGCAGTTCGAGCACGCTCATTCGCGTCGTCCTTTGTGGTTCGCGACGTTTAGCGCAGGCCGAGTACGTCGAACATGTCGAACAGGCCGTTGCGCTGGCCGCCCAGGAAGCGCACCGCACGCAGCGCGCCCTGCGCGTAGGTCACGCGGCTGGACGACTTGTGGGAAATTTCGATGCGCTCGCCGATGCCGGCGAACAGCACGGTGTGGTCGCCCACGATGTCGCCGCCGCGGATGGTGGCAAAGCCGATGGTCGACGGGTCGCGTTCGCCCGTGATGCCTTCGCGGCCGTACACGGCGCAGTCCTTGAGGTCGCGGCCCAGCGCGTCGGCGATCACTTCGCCCATCTTGAGCGCGGTGCCCGAGGGGGCGTCGACCTTGAAGCGGTGGTGGGCCTCGACGATCTCGATGTCGTAGCCGGTGGCCATCGCGCGGGCGGCCATGTCGAGCAGCTTGAGCGTGACGTTGACGCCCACGCTCATGTTGGGCGCCAACATGATGGCGATGTCTTTCGCGATCTCGGCGATCTCGGCCTTCTGCGCGTCGCTGAAGCCGGTGGTGCCGATCACGGCCTGCACGCCCAGCTCGCGGCACACGGCCAGGTGCGCCATGGTGCCTTCGGGGCGGGTGAAGTCGATGAGCACCTGCGCATCTTGCAGCCCGGTGCGCAGGTCGGCCACGATGGGCACGCCGCTGGTGAAGCCCAGGAAGGCCGCGGCATCGGCGCCGAGGGCGGCGCTGCCTGCGATGTCGAGCGCGCCGGCCAGGCGGCAGTCGGGCGCGTTGCGCACGGCTTCGATCAGCATGTGGCCCATGCGGCCCGAGGCGCCGGCAATCGCGACCCGGCGCAGCGCGGGAGCGGAGGAAGAAGAAACGGAAGTGGGGGTGGTGGTCGGTTCAGTCACGGCGATTCAGTCTTTGAAAAGTCCCTACGGGAGCCATGGACACCGACGCAAGCCAACCACCGGTCCGGCGGGCACCGCCCGCAGGAGGGGTGGCCGCCGCCGGAGCCCTGCCGCGCACGCTCAGCGCGCGGCTTCGAGCGGGGGGTAGGCGGCCGGCAGCGCAGGCACGGGGGCCGCCGGGGTGCCGGTGGTGTCGGCTTTCTTTTCGCCCTTGGGCGCGTATTTCTTGAGCTCGTCTTCGGTGGCCTCGAGCTGCGGCACCTTGCCGGTCTTGCGGCGGGTGTCGAGCGTGGCAACGAACTCTTCTTCGCTGGGCATCTCGTCGCCCTGGAAGCGGTCCATGAGTTCACCGTTGAAGAACACGGTCAGGCGGCGCTCCTGCGGATCGACGCCCTGGCGGCGGATCGTGAAGACGTAGTCCCAGCGGTTGGCGTGGAAGACGTCGTTCAGCAGCGAGGTGCCGAGGATCTCGCGCACCTGTTGGCGCGACATGCCGGGCTTGAGCGCCGCGACCTGTTCCTTCGACACGAAATTGCCCTGCACCACTTCGACTTTGTAGGGAGTGACGGCAGACAGCGCGCCACGCGTGCGTTCGCTGAAACCGCTGCAGGCACCGAGGGCGAGCGTCGCCGCAATGGCAGCAACCAGCAACCAGGGCCGGCGTTGGAGGATGGCAGGCATGGGAGAAGAGGGGGTAGCGATATGATCGAACATTGTAGCGGCCGAGCCTGAAGGCCCGGCCTCAGCCCAGGGCGCAGGAACCATCATGGCCAACATCGACGAACTCAAGAACACCGGCCTCAAGGCCACCTTGCCGCGGTTGAAGATCCTCGAGATCTTCCAGACCGGCAGCCAGCGGCACATGACAGCGGAAGACGTCTTTCGCGTGCTGCTCAACGAACACTCCGACATCGGACTGGCCACCGTGTACCGCGTGCTGACGCAGTTCGAGCAGGCCGGCATCCTGGAGCGCAGCCACTTCGAAAGCGGCAAGGCGGTCTACGAGCTGAACGAAGGCACCCACCACGACCACCTGATCTGCACCTCGTGCGGCAAGGTCGAGGAGTTCTACGACGCCGAGATCGAGCGCCGTCAGCAGATGATCGCCAAGGACAAGGGCTGGATCCTGCAGGACCACGCCATGTCGCTGTACGGCCTGTGCGGCGATTGCGTCAAGAAGCGCTGACGCTGAAGACCTGCTGAAGCAGACAGCGGCCCTTCCAGCCCTTCAGCTGGAAGGGCTTTTTTCTTTGCTCAGTCCGGATCGCGCCCGCTCTCCATCGCCTTGTGGTGACGCGCCACGAAGTCGGCGTAGGTGTCGATGCCGCGCAGCTGCAGGATCGAATTGCGCACCGCGGCTTCCACCAGCACGGCGATGTTGCGCCCTGCCACCACCTGGATGATGACCTTGCGCACCGGAATGCCCAGCACGTCCTGCGTGAGCGGCGCCGAGGGCATGCGCTCGTAGTCGCGCTCGAAGCTGTCGCGCCGCACGAGGTGCACGATGAGCTTCAGGCGCATCTTCCGGCGCACCGCCGTCTCGCCGAAGATCGCGCGGATGTCCAAGAGGCCGATGCCGCGCACTTCCAGCAGGTTCAGCAGCAGGTCGGGGCAGCGCCCCTCGATGGTGTTCTGGTTGATGCGGTACAGGTCGACCGCGTCGTCGGCCACGAGGCCGTTGCCGCGCGAGATCAGCTCCAGGCCGAGCTCGCTCTTTCCGAGCCCCGACTCGCCCGTGATCATCACGCCCATGCCCAGGATGTCCATGAACACGCCGTGCATCGAGGTGCGCTCGGCGAAGTGCTTGGACAGGTAGGCGCGCAGCAGGTCGATCACGAAGGCCGACGATTCGCGCGTGGCAAAGAGCGGCAGCTGCGCGCGCTCGCAGATCGACAGCAACTCGTCGGGCGCGGCCTGGCCGTCGGCCAGCACCAGCATCGGCGGCTCCAGCGTGACGATGCGCCCGATGCGGCGCACGCAGTCTTCCTTGCTGCCGCGTGTGAGGTAGGCCACCTCGCGCGCACCCAGGATCTGCACGCGGTACGGGTGGATGTAGTTCAGATAGCCGACCAGGTCGGCCGCCGACTGCGCGCGGCTGATGACGTCGGGGTCGAACTGGCGCTCCGAGGCGCCGAGCCCCGCGAGCCATTCCCAGCGGAGCGATCCGCGGAACTCCTCGAACATGGCATCGGCGCTGATGACGGTCGGCTTCATGCGTGCGGCGGCCGGCGCGGGACGCCGGCATTCTGGTCAGGATGGAGGGAGAGAAAGCGTCGCCGCAGCTTATCAGCAGCGGCCCGCCCGGCGCGTGCGCTCAGGCGACCTGGGTCGATTGCCAGCCGGCAATGAGGCCGTGCAGCGCGGCGGCGTCGGTGCTGGACTTGATCTGCTCGCGCAGGCCTGCGTCGCTCAGCAGCTCGGCAATTTCAGACAGGATTTCGAGGTGCTTCTGCGTGGCCGCTTCGGGCACCAGCAGGAAGATCAGCAGCGCCACGGGCTGCTCGTCGGGGGCGTCGAAGCCGATGGGATTCGCCAGCTGGAACACCGCGGCCATCGGCGCCTTGAGGCCCTTGATGCGGCCATGCGGAATGGCAACGCCATGGCCCAGACCGGTGGAGCCGAGACGCTCGCGCGCAAACAGGCTGTCGGTGATCAGGGCGCGTCCCAGGCCATGAAGGCTTTCGAACAGAAGGCCAGCTTCTTCGAAAGCACGTTTCTTGCTGGTGGCGTCAACGCTCACGAGCACTTGAGCGGGCGGCAGGATGGACGCGAGGCGATTCATGGTGGGGTCAGAGCGGGGGCGATTATGCACCTCCTTGGTAAAAACCCCCAGTCCCCCTAATTACTTTCGTCTACATGTGTTGCCGTGAGGCGTCGCTTCCCCTGTAAGCCTTTGCAAAGCCCCACCAATGTGCTCGGACAAACAAAAGGCCGCCCGAAGGCGGCCTGCGATGCGGGGCGCGGGGCCCGGACTTACATCACGCGCTTGGGCGCCACGTGATGGTGGTCCTGCAGGCGATCCTTGTGGCGGACCACCTGGCGGTCGAGCTTGTCGACCAGTTCATCGACCGCGGCGTACAGATCAGCGTGGCTCGATTCCGCGAACATGTCATTGCCCTTGACGTGAATGTTGCACTCCGCCCTTTGGCGGCGTTCCTTTTCCTTCTGCTTTTCCACCGTGAGGATCACCTTGACATCGACCACCTGGTCGAAATGTCGCGTGATCCGGTCCAGCTTGCTCGTGACGTAGGTGCGCAAGGCAGGTGTGACGTCGAGGTGATGACCGCTGATCGTCAAATTCATGAATGACCTCCTGAGAATTGACGGTTGGGGAAATGACCGCGCTCCAGGATGAAGCGTGGCCGGCGAAACAGGTGAGGTTGGGAGAGAGGGAGAAGAAGAGAGAGAGAGAGATCGAGAAAGGGGGCGGTCGGATTCACTATGCCCAAGCTGTCACGGTATTGCAATACCGGGGCTTGCCCGAGTGACGGGCCGGTGTATTGCATGCGCTGATCTGCTATTGATTCCATAGCTACCCACGCGCAGGGGCATGCAGTTGCGGCACATTGGAAGCAAGTGTTTCCACGCACCACATGCAGTGACCCTCCCGGCCAAAGGGCCGGCCCGTTCAGCGCCAGGCGGCGCGCATGCGGTTGCGCAGGTCGATCACCGCGGCCGGCGGCGGCACGGCGGGCGGCAGCACCGGCGGCGGCGGCCAGGTCTGCAGATCGAAGCCCGCGAGGTCGGACTCGCTGATGAAGCGGGTGCGGTTGGCGTACAGGTGCCGGTCGCCGCGCGCCGCCTGCTGCGTGATGTGGAAGCGCTGCGGCATCACCAGGTGCAGGTGGTCGCGGGCCCGCGTCATCGCCACGTAGAGCAGGCGCCGCTCTTCTTCCAGCTCGTGCGCGCCCTGCGCCACGTCGGCCGGCATGCAGCCGTCGACCACGTTGATCACATGCACCGAGTTCCACTCCTGGCCCTTGGCCGAATGGATGGTCGACAGGATCAGGTAGTCCTCGTCGAGCAGCGGCGGGCCGGGCCGGTCGCTCGTGGCTTCGGGCGGATCGAGCGTGAGCTCGGTGAGGAAGCGTTCGCGCGAGCCATAGCCGCCCGCCAGCCGCGCCAGCTGCTCGACGTCGGCGCGCCGCACGCCCGAGGTGTCTTCGTACAGCCGCTCCAGGTGCGGCTGGTACCACTGCATCGCGACCTCCACGTCGGCCGGCCACTTCAGCGACGGTTCGCGCAAGGCGGCATAGGCCTGGGCGAAGTCGGCCCACTGTTCACGCGCGGCGGACGGCGGCACGAAGTCGCGCACGGCCGCGGCCGGGTCGGCCGCCTGGTCCATCGCGTCGAGCAGGCGCGTGCCCGTGGCCGGGCCCACGCCGGGAATGAGCTGCGTGACGCGAAAGCCCGCCATGCGTCCGCGCGGGTTCTGTGCGAAACGCAGCACGGCGAGCAGGTCCTTCACGTGCGAGGCCTCGAGGAACTTGAGCCCGCCGAACTTCACGAACGGGATGTTGCGCCGCGCCAGCTCCAGTTCGAGCGCCGCGCTGTGCGACGAGGTGCGAAACAGCACCGCCTGCGACTTCAGCGCGAGCCCGCCCTCGCGGTGCGCCAGGACCTTGTCGGCCACCCAGCGCGCCTGCCCGGCCTCGTCGGGCACGAGCACCAGCACCGGCTTGCCGGCCGAGGGCTTGTCGGTCCACAGCGTCTTGGCGTGTCGCTCGGCGGCCTGCGCGATGACGCGGTTCGACACGTCGAGGATCGGCTGCGTCGAGCGGTAGTTGCGCTCCAGCGTGACGATGCGCGCCTCTTGCGAGAACTGCGAGGGAAAGTCGAGGATGTTGCGCACCGTGGCGCCGCGGAACGAGTAGATCGACTGCGCGTCGTCGCCCACCACCGTCACGCCGCGCCCGTCGGGCTTCATGGCCCGCAGGATCGCGGCCTGCAGCAGGTTGGTGTCCTGGTACTCGTCGACCAGCACATGGTCGAAGCGCGCGCCGACGTGCGCAGCCAGCGCGGGCTCGGCGACCATTTCGGCCCAGTAGAGCAGCAGGTCGTCGTAGTCGAGCACGTTCTGCTGCTGCTTGGCCTCGACGTAGGCGCCGAAGAGCGTCTTGAGCTGGGACTCCCACTCGGCGCACCAGGGAAAGCTGTCTTTCAGCACCTCGGCCAGCGGCGCGCGCGTGTTCACGCAACGCGAGTAGATCGACAGGCAGGTGCCCTTGCGCGGAAAACGGTTGACCGTGGACGACAGGCCCAACTCGTGCCGCACCAGCCCCATGAGGTCTTCGGCGTCGCCGCGGTCGTGGATGGTGAAGTTTTCGTCGAGCCCGATCTGCGCGGCGTACTCGCGCAGCAGCCGCGCGCCGATGCCGTGGAAGGTGCCGGCCCACGGCAGCGCGGGCGGGCGCTCCGACTTCAGGCCCAGCACGCGCGCCAGCACCTGGCCCGCGCGGCGCTCCATTTCCTGCGCGGCGCGGCGCGAGAAGGTGAGCAGCAGCAGCCGCTGCGGATCGACCCCGCCCGCGATCAGGTGCGCCACCCGGTGCGCCAGCGTGCTGGTCTTGCCCGAGCCCGCGCCGGCGATCACGAGCAGCGGCCGGTGGTCTTCGCCGAGCGCGGCGCCCACGCCGTGCTCGACCGCCGCGCGCTGGTCGTCGTTGAGCGCGGCGAGCGCCGCGGCCAGGCGCTCGGCTTGCGTCTTGGGTGCTGTGGAAACAATGGGGGGCGCAGCGGTCTGCATGGGCACGACTTTACTGTATGTCCGTCCAGTCCGAGTGCCTTGCCGCCCAATGGCCAATGACATAATCGCGCCTCGCTGCAACCGGAGACTCCCCATGGAAACCGCCCCGTCTCGGCAGCTTTCAACTCCCTTGCGACGCCGCGCATGATGTACTGACGCCGGGTCCGCGGGAATTGAAAGCGCCCCTCCCTCGCCCATCGTTCAGTCATTCCCGGGAGTGAGCCCATGCTCAATATCTTTACGCTCGCCAACGGCCGCCTCGTCCAGGAAGAGATCGAGTCGCTCGAAGAGCTCTCCAAGTTCCAGCCGATCTGGGTCGACCTCGAGTCGCCCACGCTCGAAGAAAAGCGCTGGATCAAGCAGTACTACGGCCTCTCCATTCCCGAAGACGCGATGGACGAGGACATCGAGGAATCCGCCCGCTTCTACGAGGAAGACAACGGCGAGCTGCACATCCGCTCCGACTTCCTGATCGACGACGACGAAGACCCGCGCACCGTGCGCGTCGCCTTCATCCTCAACCAGCACAACACCGACCTGCGCAGCCGCGGCGTGCTGTTCTCGATCCACGACGAAGACGTGCCCGTGTTCCGCCTGCTGCGCATGCGCGCACGCCGCGCACCGGGGCTGATCGAAGACGCGAAGGAAGTGATGCTCAAGCTCTTCGACGCCGACGCCGAATACTCGGCCGACACGCTGGAGAACATCTACGACGAGCTCGAAGTCGCCGGCAAGAAGGTGCTCTCGGGCAACGTCAGCGACGAGCTGGCCGGCGAGGTGCTGGGCGCCATCGCGCGGCAGGAAGACTTGAACGGCCGCATCCGCCGCAACGTGATGGACACACGCCGCGCCGTGAGCTTCATGATGCGCAGCAAGATGCTCAACGCCGAGCAATTTGAAGAAGCGCGCCAGATCCTGCGCGACATCGAATCGCTGGACAACCACACGGCCTTCCTCTTCGACAAGATCAACTTCCTGATGGATGCGACCGTCGGTTTCATCAACATCAACCAGAACAAGACCATCAAGATCTTCTCGGTGGCCAGCGTCGCGCTGCTGCCACCCACGTTGATCGCGAGCATCTACGGCATGAACTTCAAGTACATGCCCGAGCTCGACTGGCAGGTCGGCTACCCGTACGCGCTGGCGCTGATGGCAGCGAGCGCGCTGGTGCCGATGTGGTACTTCCGCCGGCGCGGCTGGCTCAAGTAACGCCGCGCATCGGGTGCTAGAGTGACTGCCGGCAGGCAGCTGCTTTGGAGAGCCCCGTGCGCAGACTTCGTTTCCTCACCAACCGCCACCGCGCGCCGTCGACGAACACCGCGCTCGGCCTGTTGCTGGCCTTCAATGCCGGCGCCGTCAATGCGGGCGGCTTCCTCGTGCTGCACATGTACACCTCGCACATGACCGGCTTCGCCTCGCAGCTGGCGGACGGCATGGTGCTGGGCAACCTCACGCTGCTGTTGAACGCGATGGGCGCGATCCTGGCGTTCGTGAGCGGCGCCGCGGTCTGCGCGGTGCTGGTGAACTGGGCACGCCAGCACCGGCTGCATGGCGTGTATGCGCTGCCGCTGCTGCTGGAGGCCGCGCTGATGTTCCCGTTCGGGCTCGCCGGCGCCATCACGCTGACCTGGGCCACGCCGTTCGCCGTGCCGCTCACGGTGCTGCTGCTGTCGTTCATCATGGGGCTGCAGAACGCCGTGGCATCGAAGACCTCGGGCGGCAGCACGCGCACCACCCACATGACCGGCAACATCACCGACGTGGGGATCGAGCTGGGCAAGATGCTCTACTGGAACCGGCGCGCGCCGTCCACGCCGCTGCCGGTGCGCCACGACCGCAGCAGGCTGCGCCGCTGCGGCGGCTTGGTCGGCATGTTCGTGCTCGGGGGCGCGGTGGGTGCGCTGGGCTTCAAGCACGTGGGCTTCATCTGCGTCGTGCCCCTGGCCGCGCTGCTGCTGGCGCTGTCGATCCCGCCGCTGCTGCGCGACCTGCCGGCGCTGCGCCGGCTCGCGCCGTAGGTGCTTCAGGCCGCGTCGCGCGGCAAGGAGGCGAGCCAGGCGTCGACGAGCGCGAGGCTGTAGCGGCTCGCCACCTCGGCCACGAAACGCGTGAAGTCGCCGTGCGCGGCATCGTCGGCGCGGTCTGAAATGGTCCGCAGTGCCGCAAAGGGCACGCCGTAGTCGTGGCAGGCCTGCGCCATCGCCGCGCCTTCCATCTCGACCGCGAGCGCATCGGGCAACGAGCGCTGCAGGGCCCCGCTCTCCGCGGTGGTCGAGACGAAGCGGTCACCGCTGATCAGCAGGCCGCGATGCACCTTCGGCGATTGCAGGCGAAATTCATCGACAGCCTTCTGCCCCACCAGGCTCACCGGATCGCGCAGCGCAGCTTCCGCCACCGCCGCCAGTGCATCGCCGATGGCCGCATCGGCCGCGAAGCGCGAGCGTCCCATCAGCGGCACCTCGTACTTCGGAAAGATCGGCGAGGCGTCCATGTCGTGCTGCAGCAGCTCGGTCGCCACGACCACGTCGCCGACATTCACGCCCGGCGCCAATCCGCCCGCCACGCCCGTGAACACGATCGCCCGCACGCCGAAGCGCTCGAGCAGCACCGTGGCCGTGACCGTCGCGGCGACCTTGCCGATGCGCGACAGCACCGCAACCACGAGCTGGCCCTGCAGGTGGCCGACCCAGAAGTCGCGGTCGGCGACGCGCACGCGCTGCTCGTCGGGCATTCGTGCGAGGAGCGCGCTCAGCTCCTCGTGCATGGCCGCCACGATGGCGATGGGCGCAACCACCACGGCTTACTTGATGTCCACGCCGTAGAAGGTGTGGCGGCCAAACGGGCTCAATTTGAAGTCGACGACTTCCTTGCGCACCGGCTTCAGCTGCACCGCGTGCGCGATGGTGAACCACGGCGCCTGCTCCTTGAAGATGACCTGCGCCTTCTTGTAGAGCGCGTCGCGATCGGCCTGCTTGACCGTGCTCTTGGCCTTCACCACGAGGTCTTCGTACGGCTGGTAGCAGAACTTCGAGATGTTGCTGCCGCTGGCCGACTTGGCCGAGGCGCAGCCCAGCAGCGTGTAGAGGAAGTTGTCCGGGTCGCCGTTGTCGCCGGTCCAGCCCAGCATGCCCATCTGGTGCTCGCCGGCCTGCAGGCGCTTGCGGTACTCGCCCCACTCGAAGCTCTTGATCTCGGCCTTGACGTTGATCTTGGCGAGGTCGGCCTGCATCAGCTCGGCGATGCGCTTGGCGTTCGGGTTGTACGGGCGCTGCACCGGCATGGCCCACAGGTCGGTGCTGAAACCATCGGGGAAGCCGGCCGTCGCCAGCAGCTTCTTCGCCGCTTCGGGGTCGTACGGATCGTCCTTGGTCGCGTCGTTGTAGGACCACAGGGTCGGCGGAATCGGGTTCTTCGCGGCCACGCCGGTCGTGAGGTACACGCCGTCGATAATGGCCTTCTTGTTGATCGCCATGTTGATGGCCTTGCGCACGCGCACGTCGTCGAAAGGCTTCTTCGTCGTGTTGTACGAGAGGTAGCCGACGTTCAGGCCCGGCTGCTCCAGCACCTGCACGTTCGGGTCCTTGCGGATCGCATCGAGGTCGGCCGGGTTCGGGTACGGCATGACGTGGCACTCGCCCTTCTGCAGCTTGGCCCAGCGCACCGACGCGTCGGGCGTGATCGCGAACACGAGGTCGTCGATCTTGGCCTTGCCGCCCCAGTACTGCGGGAAGGCCTTGAAGCGGATGATCGCGTCCTTCTGGTACTGCACGAGGTAGAACGGCCCGGTGCCGACCGGGTCCTGGTCGACCTTCTCGGGCGTGCCGGCTTTCAGCATCGCGATGGCGTATTCCTTGGACTGGATGCCCGCGTACTGCATCGCCAGGTTGGCCAGGAACGGCGCCTCGGCCTGGTTGAGCGTGATCTTCACCGTGTGGTCGTCGATGCGGTCCACCGACTTCAGCAGCTTGGGCATGCCCATGTCGTTGAAGTACGAGTGGTTCTGGCTCGTGACCTTGAAGAAGGGGTCGCTCTCCTTCCACTGGCGCTCGAGCATGAAGATGAAGTCGTCGGCGTTGAAGTCGCGCGTGGGCTTGAAGCTCTTGCTCGTGGTGTGCCACTTCACGCCCTTGCGCAGGTGGAAGGTGTACACGGTGCCGTCGGCCGAGATGTCCCATTTTTCAGCGAGTCCCGGCATGACCTTGGTGCCGCCGCGCTCGAACTCGACGATCGTGTTGTAGACCTGCGTGGTCACATCGAACGACGTGCCGGTGGTGTTCATGCCCGGATAGAAATTTTCCGGGCTTCCTTCGGAGCAGTACACCAACGTCTTGGCTGACACGGCGCCGCAGGCCAGGGTAAGGGCCGTGAGCGCTGCCGGTGCCAGGAGCGCCAGCTTTTGTGAGCGGCGCGAAACGGAGGACTGGGTCGTCATGGGGACTCCTCGAGACAGGGTTGAAAAATCGCCACTCCACTCTTCTTCAGGAAGCGGCGAGCACGGGACCATCGGCGCGCACGGCAGGCGCGCCATCGAGAAACTGTTCGGCGTAGTGGCAGGCCACCCGCCGTTCGTCGAGCGCGCGCAGCGCGGGGCGCTCCTCGCGGCAGCGCGGCTGCACGTGCGGGCAGCGCGTGCTGAAGACGCAGCCCGAGGGCGGATTCAGCGGCGACGGCAGCTCGCCCTTGAGCACGATGCGCTGGCTGCTCAGGCCCGGCGTCGAGGCCAGCAGCGCCTGCGTGTACGGATGCAACGGCCGCGCGAAGATGCGCGACTTGGGCCCGTGCTCCACCGCATGGCCCAGGTACATCACGAGCACGTCGTGCGCGATGTGGCGCACCACACCCAGGTCGTGCGAGATGAAGAGGTACGCCAGCCCCAGCTCGGCCTGCAGGTCGGCCAGCAGGTTCAGCACCTGCGCCTGGATCGACACGTCGAGCGCCGACACCGGCTCGTCGGCCACCAAGAGGCGCGGCGACAGCATGAGCGCGCGCGCAATGGCGATGCGCTGGCGCTGGCCGCCCGAGAACATGTGCGGGTAGCGGTTGGCGTACTCGGGGCGCAGGCCGACGCGGGCGAGCATCTCGCGCGCCTTGTCGGCGCGCTCCGGCTTGCTCAGCGTGGTGTTGATGGCCAGCGGATCTTCGAGCACCGCAGAAATTTTCTTGCGCGGGTTGAGCGAACCGTATGGGTTCTGGAACACCAGCTGCACGGCCTGGCGCAGCTCGCGCTTGCGCTCATGCGGCGGACTCACCGCGTCGGCGCCGATCAGCGTCAGCTGACCCGCTGTGGGCTTCTCGATCAGCGCGACCATGCGCGCGAGCGTCGACTTGCCGCAGCCCGATTCGCCCACCACCGCGAGCGTGCGCCCGCGTTCGAGGCGAAACGAGATGTCGCCCACGGCACGCAGCTGCGCCGGCGCACGGAACAGCCCGCGCCGCACGTCGTAGGTGCGCTGCAGGTTGCGCGCTTCGACCACGATCTCCGACGGTGCGTCGCTCATGGCAGCACCTCCGCGATGGCGACGCGCGGCGGATCTTGCGCGATGGCGTCTGCGCGCCCCGGCTCGCCGAGCGGAAAGTGGCAGCGCACCTCGGCGCCCTGCCACGCACGCAGCGCCGGTCGCACCTGGCAGGCGCGCTCGGTGACGTAGCCGCAGCGCGGTGCGAACAGGCAGCCCGCGGGCCGGTCGTGCACGCCGGGCACCACGCCGCTGATGGTCGCAAGCCGCCCCTCGGGCGCGGCACGCTCTGGCAGCGCCGCGAGCAAGGCCTCGGTGTAGGGGTGCTGCGGCGACGCGAACAAACGATCGACGCGCTGGTGCTCCATCACCTGCCCCGCGTACATCACGGCGATGCGCTGCGCCATCTCGCTGACCACGCCCATGTTGTGCGTGATGAGCACGAGCGCCATGCCGCGCTCCTTCTGCAGGTCGCGCAGCAGGTCGAGGATCTGCGCCTGGATGGTCACGTCGAGCGCGGTGGTCGGCTCGTCGGCGATCAGGAGGCGCGGGTTGCAGGCGATGGCCATCGCGATCATCACGCGCTGGTTCATGCCGCCCGAGAGCTGGTGCGGGAAGCTGCCCAGGCGCGACGATGCGGCGGAAATGCCCACCTGTTCGAGCAGCTCGGTGGCGCGCTTCTTCGCTTCGCGCTTGTCGAGCTTCAGGTGCAGCCGCAGCGTTTCCATGAGCTGGAAACCGATGGTGAAGCAGGGGTTGAGGCTGGTGGTCGGCTCCTGGAAGATCATCGCGACCTCCTTGCCGACCAGCGTGCGGCGCGCCTTGTCGGAGATGCCGAGCAGCTCCTTGCCCGCGAAGCGCATGTGCTCGGCGCGCACGCGGCCCGGAAAGCCGACGAGGCCCATGAGCGCCATCATCGTGACGCTCTTGCCCGAGCCGGATTCGCCGACGATGCCGAGCACCTCGCCCTCTTCGAGCGTGAGGCTCACGCCGTCGACGGCGTGCATCACGCCACCTTGCGTGGGGAACTCGACGTGCAGGTCCTTGATGTCCAGCAAAGGCATCTGTGCTTTCCTTTGCTTCAGCGCTTGAGCTTCGGGTCGAGCGCATCGCGCAAGCCGTCGCCCAACAGGTTGAAGGCCAGCACCGCCGCAAGAATCGCAAGGCCCGGGAAGGTGACGACCCACCACGCGCGCAATACGAACTCGCGCGCGTCGGCCAGCATCGTTCCCCACTCGGGCGACGGCGGCTGCGCACCGAGTCCGATGAAGCCGAGCGCCGCCGCGTCGAGGATGGCGGTCGAGACGCCGAGCGAGGCCTGCACGATCAGCGGTGCCGAACAGTTGGGCAGCACCTCGCGGAACATCAGGCGCAGCGTGCCGGCACCGCTCACGCGCGCCGCGGTCACGTAGTCGCGCGAGACCTCGGCGATGACGGTGGCGCGCGTGATGCGCACGTAGTGCGGCAGCACGACGATGGCCACGGCGAGCATCGCGTTGACGAGCCCCGGCCCGAGGATCGCGACGATCACGATGGCCATCAGCAGGCTGGGCATCGTGAGGATGATGTCCATCATCCGCATGATCGTGATCTCGAGCACGCCGCGAAAGAAGCCGGCGACGAGCCCGAGCACCACGCCCACCACCACCGACAGCGCCACCACCGCGACACCGATCGACAGCGACAGCCGCGCGCCATGCATGAGCCGCGACAGGATGTCGCGCCCGATGGCGTCGGTGCCGAGCAGGTAACTCCATGACCCGCCCTCCTGCCAGGCCGGCGGCTTGAGAAAGGCGGCGGCGTTGGTTTCGTTCGGCGCATGCGGCGCGATCCATGGAGCGAACAGCGCGACGAGCAGCAGCACCACGATGGTGACGAGGCCGATGACCGCGCCGCGGTTCGCCGAGAAGGCGGTCCAGAACTCGCGCCACGGGCCGGGAGGCGCCGCGGCCTGCGAGCCGGGGGTGACGGCGTGGGTGTTGCTCGTCATCGACTCAGTGCCTGATCCGCGGGTTGATGACGCCGTACGCGATGTCCACCAGCAGGTTGAGCAGCATCACGATGCCGCCCAGCAGCAGCATGCCGCCTTGCAGCACGGGGTAGTCGCGCCGGCCGATGGCCTCGATGAGCCACTTGCCGACACCGGGCCAGGAGAAGATGGTTTCGGTGAGGATCGCGCCGGTGAAGAGCACGCCGATCTGCAGGCCGATCACGGTCACGACGGGGATCAGCGCGTTGCGCAGCGCGTGCAGGCCCACCACGCGAAAGCGCGACAGGCCCTTGGCGCGCGCGGTGCGGATGTAGTCCTCGCCCAGCACCTCGAGCATGGCCGAGCGCGTCATGCGCGCAATCACGGCCAGCGGCACGGTGCCCAGCACGATGGCCGGAAGAATGAGGTGGTGCAGCGCCGACCAGAAAGCCTCGGTCTCGCCGGCGCGCAGTGCGTCGATCAGCAGGAAGCCGGTCTGCGGCTCGACGAAGTACTGCACCGAGATGCGGCCCGACACAGGTGTCCAGCCCAGCTGCACCGAGAAGAACAGGATGAGCAGCAGGCCCCACCAGAAGATCGGCATCGAGTAGCCGGTGAGCGATGTGGCCATCACACCGTGGTCGAAGATGGAGTTGCGCCGCACCGCCGCAACGATGCCGGCCGGCAGGCCGAGCAGCAGCGCGAAAAGAATCGCGCACACGCCGAGTTCGACCGTGGCCGGAAAGAGCGCAAGAAACTCGCTCATCACCGTGTCCTGCGTGATGAGCGACTTGCCCAGGTCGCCCTGCAGCACACGGCCGATGTAGATGCCGTATTGCACGAGCAAGGGCTTGTCCAGGCCCATGGCGGTGCGCAGCTCGGCATGGCGCGCGGGGTCGATCCCGCGCTCGCCAGCCATGGTCTCGATGGGGTCACCCGGCACCAGCCGGATGAGAAAGAAGGCCAGCAGCGTCATGCCGATGAAGGTCGGCACGAGCAAGCCTAGGCGGACATAGATGAATCTGAGCATCGACCCGCGAATATGCAAGATCGATGCCCCGGGCCCACCCGGGCGGAACCCTTACTACTTCTTGCTATCCCGCAGCTCGCGCCGCAGGATCTTGCCCACCGGGGTCTTGGGCATGTCGGTGCGGAATTCGATCACGCGCGGCTGCTTGTAGCCCGTGAGGTTGGCGCGGCAGTACTCGCGCACCTGAGCTTCGGTGAGTGCCGGGTCCTTCTTGACGATGACGAGCTTCACGGCCTCGCCGGTCTTGTCGTCGGGCACGCCGACCGCCGCGCATTCGAGCACGCCGGGCAGCATCGACACCACGTCTTCGATCTCGTTCGGGTACACGTTGAAGCCCGACACCAGAATCATGTCCTTCTTGCGGTCGACCACCTTGAAGTAGCCGCGCTCGTCGACCACGCCGATGTCGCCGCTCTTGAAGTAGCCGTCGGGCGTCATGACCTTGGCGGTCTCGTCGGGGCGCTGCCAGTAGCCGGCCATGACCTGCGGGCCCTTGATGGCGATTTCGCCGCGCTCGCCGGTCGGCACTTCGTTGCCCTCGTCGTCGAGCAGCTTGAGCCAGGTGCTCGGCAGCGGCAGGCCGATGGTGCCGGTGTAGGCGGTGCTGTTGGTCGGGTTGCAGGTGGTCGAGGGCGAGGTTTCCGAGAGGCCGTAGCCTTCGCAGATCGGGCAGCCGGTTTTCTCGAGCCAGAGCTTGGCCACCGCGGCCTGCACGGCCATGCCGCCGCCGACCGAAACCTTCAGGTTCTTCCAGTTGACGGTGTTGAAGTCGGGGTGGTTCGCCAGCCCGTTGAACAGCGTGTTGACGGCCGGGAAGCTGTGGATGGTGTGCTTCGACAGTTCTTTCAGCACGCCGGGGATGTCGCGCGGATTCGGAATGAGGATCAGCTTGCCGCCCGTGCGCATGTTCAGCATCATGCCGACCGTGAACGCGAAGATGTGATACAGCGGCAGCGCGCACACGCTGGTGGGCTGCTCGTTGGCCGGCACCTTGGCCATGACGGGCTCGTTCCAGGCTTCGGACTGCAGCACGTTGGCGATCACGTTGCGATGCAGCAGCACCGCACCCTTGGACACGCCGGTGGTGCCGCCGGTGTACTGCAGCACGGCCACGTCGTCGGGGCCGATGGCCACGGGCTTGAGCTTGCCGCTTGCGCCCTTGTCGAGCGCGTCGTTGAAGCGCACCGCGCCCGGCAGGCTGAAATGCGGTACCAGCTTCTTCACGTTGCGCACCACGTAGTTGACCAGCGCGCCCTTCAGGAAGCCGAGCCGGTCGCCCATGGAGGCCAGCACGATGTGCTTGATCGGCGTGGCCGCGATGCATTGCTGCAGCGTGGTGCCGAAGTTCTCCATGATGACGATCGCCTTGGCGCCTGAGTCCTTCAACTGGTGCTCGAGTTCGCGCGGCGTGTACAGCGGGTTCACGTTCACCAGGATCAGGCCCGCGCGCAGGATGCCGGCCACCGCAATCGGGTACTGCGGGCAGTTGGGCATCATCGCGGCGACGCGGTCGCCCTTGGCCAGGCCCAGGCCCTGCAGGTACGCGGCGAAGGCCTTGCTCTGCTTGTCGGTCTCCGCGTAGCTGACGTCCTTGCCCATGAAGCTGTAGGCCGTGCGGTCGGCGTACCTGGTGAAGCTCTCCTCCATGAGCGCCACCAGCGACGGGTACTGCGAAGCGTCGATGTCGGCGGGTACGCCTTGCGGGTAGCTGCTGAGCCAGGGGCGTTCGGTCATGGATGTGTCTCCTCGGAGTCGGATGAGTTTTTTAAAACGAAAACGGCGCACGTGAGGCGCCGCGACGATCGGGCCCGCATCGCGGGCGCGGACCTTCGGCCTATTCGATGGCCTTGCCCATATCTTCCACTACTTTTTTCGCATCGCCAAAGACCATCATGGTCTTGTCCATGTAGAAGAGTTCGTTGTCCAGGCCGGCATAACCCGCCGCCATGGAGCGCTTGTTCACGATGACGGTCTTGGCCTTGTAGGCCTCCAGGATGGGCATGCCATAGATCGGGCTGCCCTTGGTGTGCGCCGCGGGGTTCACCACGTCGTTGGCACCCAGGATGATCGCCACGTCGGCCTGGCCGAACTCGCCGTTGATGTCTTCCATCTCGAACACCTGGTCGTAGGGCACCTCGGCCTCGGCCAGCAGCACGTTCATGTGGCCGGGCATCCGCCCTGCCACCGGGTGGATGGCGTACTTGACGGTGATGCCCTTCTCGGTGAGCTTGGCCGCCAGTTCCTTCACGGCGTGCTGGGCGCGCGCCACGGCCAGGCCGTAGCCCGGCACGATGACCACGGTCTCGGCGTTGCCGAGCACGAAGGCCGCGTCGTCGGCACTGCCGGTCTTCACGGGGCGCTGCTCCTTCGCGCCGCCGGTGGCCGCGGCCGCCTCGCCGCCGAAGCCACCCAGGATCACGTTGAAGAACGAGCGGTTCATGGCCTTGCACATGATGTAGCTCAGGATCGCGCCCGACGAGCCCACCAGCGAACCGGCCACGATCAGCATCGCGTTGTTCAGGCTGAAGCCGATGCCGGCCGCCGCCCAGCCCGAGTAGCTGTTGAGCATCGACACCACCACCGGCATGTCGGCGCCGCCGATCGGGATGATGATGAGCACGCCCATCACGAAGGCCAGTGCCAGCATGGCGAAGAACGCCGGCCAGCTTTCGGTGGCCACGAACACCAGACCCAGTGCGATGGTCGCCAGGCCCAGCACCAGGTTCAGCATGTGCTGGCCCTTGAACTGCACCGGCGCGCCCTGGAACAGGCGGAACTTGTACTTGCCCGAGAGCTTGCCGAAGGCGATGACCGAGCCGCTGAAGGTGATGGCGCCGATGGCCGCCCCCAGGAACAGCTCGAGCCGGTTGCCGTAAGGAATGCCGTGGCGTACGAAGCCCTCGAAGAGCACCGCGCCGTCGGGCGTGCGCGAACCGATGACGGCCGCCACGGGCGCGGCGGTGATGCCGAAGGCCCAGGGCTCGGCCACCGCGGCCACGCCGATGAACACCGCGGCCAGGCCGATCATGCTGTGCATGAAGGCGACCAGCTCGGGCATCTTGGTCATCTCGACCTTGTTGGCCATGAAGGCGCCCAGCCCACCGCCCACCACGACGGCGGCCAGCACCCAGGCGATGCCGGTGGTGAAGTCGACGTTGAGGGCGCGCGCCTGTGCATGCACCAGCGCGATGGTGGTCAGCACGGCGATCGCCATGCCGGTCATGCCGAAGACGTTGCCGCGGATCGAGGTGGTGGGATGCGACAGGCCCTTCAGGGCCTGGATGAAGCAGACGCTGGCAACGAGGTACAGCAGCGTGACGAGGTTCATGCTCACTTGGCGGCTCCCTCAACAGCCTTGGGGGCGGCCTTCTTGTCTTTCTTCTTGAACATCTCGAGCATCCGGCGCGTGACCAGGAAGCCGCCGAAGACGTTCACCGCGGCCAGCGCCACGGCGAGCACGCCCATGGTCTTGCCCAGCGGCGTGGTGGTGAGCGCGGCGGCCAACATGGCGCCCACGATCACGATGGCCGAGATGGCATTGGTCACGGCCATGAGCGGCGTGTGCAGCGCGGGCGTGACGGTCCAGACCACGTGGTAGCCGACATAGATGGCCAGCACGAAGATGGTCAGGTTGATGACGGTGTGCGAAACGATTTCCATGGTGTTTTCTTCTCCTCGTTCGGTCTCTGTCTCTTGGTCTTGGGCTCTGTCAGAGCTTCTTGACTTCGTTGATGCGGTTGGCATCGCCAAGCAGCACCACCTTGGGCTTGTGGTCCGCGGCTTCGGCCTCGGTCATGGGGGCGTAGGTGCAGATGATGAGCAGGTCGCCCACATGCGCCTTGCGCGCCGCCGCGCCGTTGAGCGAGATGGCGCCCGATCCGCGCGCCGCCTTGATGATGTAGGTCGAGAAGCGCTCGCCGTTGTTGACGTTGTACAGCTCGATCTTTTCGTACTCGCGCATGTCGGCCGCGTCGAGCAGGTCTTCGTCGATGCCGCACGAGCCTTCGTAGTGCAGGTCGGCTTCGGTCACGGTGGCGCGATGCAGCTTCGCGCGAAGCATGGTGCGATTCATGAAAGGCAGCCTGCTCTTCTTACTTGCGCGTGACCTGGCCGTCCTGCGTGACGCGGCAGGCGGCGACGATGTCGTCCTCGAGGTCGATCTTGAGCGCGCCTTCCTTCGTGACGACGAGCTTGAGAAAGTCGAGCACGTTGCGCGCATAGAGCGCCGACGCGTCGGCCGCCACCAGCGCCGCGAGGTTGGTTTCGCCGACGATGGTCACGCCATGCTTGACCACGGTCTTGTCGGCCTCCGACAGCGGGCAGTTGCCGCCAACGCCGTCCGCGCCCTTGCCGGCCGCGATGTCGACGATGACCGAGCCCGGCTTCATGGACTTGACCATCTCCTCGGTGATGAGGGTGGGCGCGGCACGGCCGGGAATGAGCGCGGTGCTGATGACCACGTCGGCCAGCGCCACGCGCTTGGCGACCTCGATCTGTTGGCGCGCGAGCCAGCTCGGGGGCATCGGCTTGGCGTAGCCGCCGACACCGACCGCGGCCTCTTTCTCTTCGTCGGTGTCGTAGGACACCTCGATGAACTTGCCGCCCAGCGACTCGATCTGCTCCTTGACGCTCGGACGCACGTCCGACGCCTCGATCACGGCGCCCAGGCGCTTGGCCGTGGCAATCGCCTGCAGCCCGGCCACGCCGACGCCCAGGATGACGACGCGCGCGGCCTTCACGGTGCCGGCCGCGGTCATGAGCATCGGGAAGAAGCGCTGGTACTTGTCGGCCGCGATCATCACGGCCTTGTAGCCGGCGATGTTGGCCTGCGAGCTGAGCACGTCCATGCTCTGGGCGCGCGTGGTGCGCGGCGCGGCTTCGAGGGCGAAGGCCGTGACGCCCGCGGCAGCCAGGCGTTGCAGGCCGGCCGCGTCGAAGGGATTGAGCATGCCGATGACGACGGCGCCGGCCTTCAGCTGCGCCGCTTCGGCGTCGCTGGGCGTGCGCACCTTGAGCACCATGTCGGCGGAGAGCGCGCCCGCCTGGTCTGTGATTTCCGCGCCAGCGGTCTGGTAAGCCGCATCGGTGACGCTGGCTGCAACGCCGGCTCCCGACTGAACACGAACGATGTGCCCGGAAGCGACCAGTTTCTTCACCGTTTCGGGTGTCACGGCCACTCGGGTTTCGCCAGCCGCTGTCTCGGCAGGCACGCCTATCAACATAGAGTTCTCCTCAGGGGAAGGGGGCAGCACGGAATGCGGGCAGAGCTTACAGCAAGATTACAAGCGTTCACTGTCGCCAAGATACCGCATGCATATCGCCGTCCAACGCCCATGTGTGTTGATTTTTCAGCTACTTAATTGATAGCAAATTGAGCGCCGATGCGATGCCGGAAACAGGCGGCCCGCCATGGGTTGAAACCCGTATGCCGCTGAATCCATTCGCGCCACTGGATTGAAATCAATTGAGCCCAATTGCCATCAATTAGCGATTGAATCACAGACATAAAATCAATTTGAGTGAATTAATGGCAATTCGCATTCCAAATCCCTGAAGCAGATAGATACACTTCGATTCATATTGCGGACACATAGAGGCCCGCACAGGGCGGAACAAGGGAATGGAATGCGAATCGCAGTACTCGACACCGAGCCGGAGCAACTCCGGCTGATCAACCAATCCATGGCGAGCCTCGGTCACGAGTGCCACACCTACGCTGCCGGCAAGGCCTTGCTTCACGCCATGCGCCGCGAAACCTTCGACCTGCTGGTTCTCGACTGGCGCCTCCCCGACATGAACGGCCCCGACGTCGTCAAGACGATCCGGCAGGACTACAAGAGCCGCATGCCGATCCTGTTCGTGACCGAGCACCATGGCGACACCGACATGGTCGAAGGCCTCAACGTCGGTGCCGACGACTTCATGGCCAAGCCGCTGCGCCCGATCGAGTTCGAGGCCCGCGTCAACGCCCTGCTGCGCCGCTCCTATCCTTCGCGCAACGAGCCCGAACTGGTGTTCGGCCCGTACCACTTCTTTCCGCCCTCACGCGCCATCAAGGTCCATGGCGTCACGGTCGAGCTGAAAAACCGCGAATACGAACTCGCGCTCTTCCTGTTCCAGAACCTGGGGCGCCTGCTCTCGCGCGAGCACCTGCACGAGGCCGTCTGGGGACTCGGCATCGAAGCCCTGTCGCGCTCGCTCGACACCCATGTGTCGCGGTTGCGCACCAAGCTCGAACTGCGCCCCTCGAACGGTTTTCTATTGCTGGCCGTCTACGGTCTCGGCTACCGGCTGGAAACCATCGAGGTGGACACGCGGACCGCCACCGGCCGGCGCTGAAGCGCTCCCGACCGCGGCGCCTGGGGTGCAGCGATCGGCCGATAGCCGATAGACTCGCGCCCACGATGCCCACACGCTGGAAACCCAATGTCACCGTGGCCGCGGTGATCGAGCAAGACGGCCGCTTCCTGCTCGTCGAAGAGCAGACCGACGACGGCCTGAAGCTCAACAACCCCGCCGGCCACCTCGACCCCGGCGAGTCGCCCGAGGACGGCTGCATCCGCGAGACGCTCGAGGAAACGGCCCACGCCTTCACGCCGACCGCGCTGCTGGGCGTCTACATGGCGCGCTCGGCCGAGCAGCCCGACGTGACCTACATGCGCTTTGCCTTCACCGGCGAACTCGGTGCACGCGAAGAGGGCCGCGCGCTCGACGAAGGCATCGTGCGCACGCTCTGGATGACCGTGGACGAGATTCGCGCCAGCGTGGCGCGCCATCGCAGCCCGCTGCTGCTGCGCTGCATCGAGGACTACCTCGCCGGCAAGCGCCACCCGCTGTCGCTGATCCACACCGACGACGGCGTGCGCCAGCCGCGCTGAGCGGCCAGCCAGCCGCCCGGTTCAGACGATGACGCCGCCCCCGAGGCAGCGCTCGCCGTCATAGAGCACGGCCGACTGCCCCGGCGTGACCGCCCATTGCGGCGCACCGAAGCGCAGGCTGAAGGCGCCGTTGGCGCCGTCGCCCAACTCACAGGCCGCATCGGCTTGCCGGTAGCGAGCCTTCGAACCGTAGGTGCCCGCAGCGGGTGCTTCACCGGCGACCCAGCTCGCGTCGTCTGCCTTCAGTTCGGTCGACAGCAGCCACGGATGGTCGTGCCCCTGCACCACCCACAGCGTGTTCTTCTCGACGTCCTTGCGCGCGACGAACCAGGGCGAATGGTCGCCCGCGCCGCGTTGTGCGCCCTTCTCCTTCACGCCGCCAATGCCCAGCCCCTGGCGCTGGCCCAGCGTGTAGAAGCTCAGGCCCTGGTGCTCGCCGAGCTTGCGGCCGCGGTCGTCCTTGATCGGGCCCGGTTCTTTCGAGATGTAGCGGTTCAGGAAGTCGCGGAACGGCCGCTCGCCGATGAAGCAAATGCCGGTCGAGTCTTTCTTCTTCGCGTTGGGCAGGCCGATTTCTTCGGCGATGCGGCGCACCTCGGTCTTGTGCAGCTCGCCGACCGGGAACAGCGTCTTCGACAGCTGCGCCTGGTTCAAGCGGTGCAGGAAGTAGCTCTGGTCCTTCGAGTTGTCGAGCCCCTTGAGCAGCTCGTGCCGGCCCGTGGCCTCGTTCAGGCGCACGCGGGCGTAGTGGCCCGTGGCGATCTTCTCGGCGCCCAGCCGCATGGCGTGGTCGAGAAAAGCCTTGAACTTGATCTCGGCGTTGCACAGCACGTCGGGGTTCGGCGTGCGGCCGGCCTTGTACTCGCGCAGGAACTCGGCGAACACGCGGTCCTTGTAGTCGGCGGCAAAGTTGACGTGCTCGATCTCGATGCCCAGCACGTCGGCCACGCTGGCGGCGTCGATGAAGTCGATGTTCGACGAGCAGTACTCGCTGTCGTCGTCGTCTTCCCAGTTCTTCATGAAGATGCCGACCACCTCGTGCCCCTGCTGCTTGAGCAGGTGCGCGGTGACCGCGGAGTCCACCCCGCCGCTCAGCCCGACCACGATCCGTTGTTTTGCCATAAGCCCGCCATTGTCCCAGCCCGGCGACAGGGGCATCCAGCGTGTGGGAAATCGGGAAAACCCGTGTCGCCGGCTTGTCAGCCGCCACTCCACGATGCGAAAGGCCGGCGCTATAGTGACCCGAACACAGCGGAGACACAACGCATGGCGACCCTTTCCTCGGACGACCCCACCCCCTGGACGCGCAACTACCCGCCCGGCATGCGCTGGGACGCCGAGCTGCCCGTCAAGCCGGTGCAGCAGATGCTCGATGAGGCGGTCGCGCGCTGGCCCGACCATTCGGCCGTCGAGTTCATGGGCCAGTCGCTCAGCTACCGCCAGCTTGGCGAGGCGGTCGACCGTGCCGCCAAGGGCCTGCAGGACCTGGGCGTGAAGCCGGGCGTGCATGTCGGCCTCTACCTGCCGAACACGCCGCACTACCCCATCGCCTTCTTCGCCGTGCTGAAAGCCGGCGGCACGGTGGTGAACTACTCGCCGCTCGACGCCGAGCGCGTGCTGGCCCACAAGATCGAGGACAGCCGCACCGACATCCTCGTCACGCTCGACCTCGTGAACCTCTACCCGCTGATGGCGCGCCTGCTCGACAGCTCGCGCCTGAAGACGCTGGTGGTCGGCAGCCTCGGCGACTACGGCGCGGCGGGCGACAAGGTGCAGGCCCAGCTGCAGGCCGCAGGCCAGATCGCGCCCGTGCCGGTGGACGCGCGCCACGTGCGCTTCACCGACCTGCTCCAGAGCGAAGGCACGCACCAGACCTACCCGCTCGGCGACCTGACCGAAGAGATCGTGGTGCTGCAGTACACCGGCGGCACCACCGGCCTGCCCAAGGGCGCGATGCTCACGCACGCCAACCTCACGTCGGCCTCGGCGCAGTACTACGAATCGACGCGCGGCGAGCCGCCGATCCTGGTCGAGGGCGGCGAGCGCTTCCTGGTCGTGCTGCCGCTGTTCCACATCTTCGCGCTCAGCGCCGCGATGCTGCTGGGCGTGCGCCTGGGTGCGGCGCTGGTGCTGCACACGCGCTTCGATGTCGACGCGGTGATGAACGAACTCGCGGCCAGCAAGATCAGCGTCTTCCCCGGCGTGCCGACCATGTACACCGCCATCCTTTCGCACCCCAAGGCCAAAGAGATGGACCTGCGCTCGCTGAAGTTCTGCGGCTCGGGCGGCGCGCCGCTGCCGGTGGAGGTGGAGCAGCGCTTCTTCGAACTCACCGGCTGCCACCTCAACGAAGGCTGGGGCATGACCGAGACCTCGCCCGTGGGCACCTTCACGCCCGCGCGCGGCGTGCGCAAGGCCGGCTCGTGCGGCATGCCGCTGCCGCGCGTGCGCATCAAGCTCGTGAGCCTGGACGATCCGACCAAAGACGTGACCGCGTTCGGCGAACCCGGCGAGCTGTGCGTGCAGGGCCCGAACGTCATGAAGGGCTACTGGAACAACCCGAAGGCCACCGCCGAGTCGATGACGGCCGACGGCTACTTCCGCAGCGGCGACGTCGCGAAGATGGACGCCGACGGCTACCTGTACATCGTCGACCGCACCAAGGACATGCTGCTGTGCGGCGGCTACAACGTGTACCCGCGCGTGCTCGAGGAGGCGGTGTACGAACACCCGTCGGTGGCCGAGGTCTGCGTGATCGGCGTGCCCGACGAATACCGCGGGCAGTCGCCGAAAGCCTTCGTGAAACTGAAAGACGGCGCGGAAGAACTCACGCTCGACACGCTCAAGTCTTTCCTCAAGAACCGCCTGGGCAAGCACAGATGATCGGCGCGCTCGAGATTCGCGCCGAGCTGCCCAAGACCGCCGTGGGCAAGCTCTCGAAGAAAGACCTCGTGGACGAGGAAGCCCGCAAGCGGGCCTGACCTTTACTTCTTCTGGCCGAACGCACCGGCGAGCAGCTCGTACGAGCGCAGCCGGGCCGCATGGTCGAACACCTGCGAGGTGATCATGAGTTCGTCGGCGCCGGTGCGCGCCACGAAGGCTTCCACGCCCTGCTTCACGGTCTCGACCGAGCCCACCGCCGAGCACGACAGCACCGAGTCGAGCAGCGCGTTCTCGGCCGGGCCGACCTTCTGGCGGTAGTTTTCGACCGGCGGCGGCAGCCGGCCGGGTCGGCCGCTGCGCAGGTTCACGAAGGCCTGCTGCCACGAGGTGGCGCGGAACTCGGCTTCGGCGTCGGTGTCGGCCGCGAACACGTTGAAGCCCAGCATCACGTACGGCTTGCTCAGCTGTGCCGAGGGCTTGAAGGTCTCGCGGTAGATCTGGATGGCCTGCATGATCTGCTGCGGCGCGAAGTGCGAAGCAAAGGCGTACGGCAGGCCCAGGTGCGCCGCAAGCTGCGCACCGAAAGTGCTCGAGCCGAGGATCCACACCGGCACTTCGAGCCCCGCGCCGGGCACGGCGCGCACGGCCTGCTGCGGGTTTTTCGACATGAAGTCCATGAGCTCCATCACGTCCTGCGGGAACTGGTCGGCGTCCGACTCCAGGTTGCGCCGCAGCGCGCGCGCGGTGCGCTGGTCGGAGCCGGGCGCGCGGCCCAGGCCCAGGTCGACGCGCCCCGGGTACAGCGACTCCAGCGTGCCGAACTGCTCGGCGATCACCAGCGGCGAGTGGTTGGGCAGCATCACGCCGCCGGCGCCGATGCGGATGGTGGAGGTGCCCGCGCCCACATACGACAGCAGCACGGCCGTGGCCGCGCTCGCGATGCCCGGCATGCCGTGGTGCTCGGCCAGCCAGTAGCGCGTGTAGCCCAGCGCCTCGCCGTGCTGCGCCAGCGACAGCGAGTTGCGGAACGACTGCGCGGCATCGCTGCCTTCGGTGATCGGGGAAAGGTCGAGGATCGAGAGCGGAATCATGGCGCGATCATGGCGCGAACCGCCCCATGCCGTCACGCACGGGGCTATTCGGTTTGGTATAGCGTCGCGACGCTCGCGAAATCGCGGCCGTGCTGCGTCACGTGGACCTGAAAGGGCACGCTCTCGCCCGGCGCAATGGCCGGTAGGTTCTCGATCAGCTTGAAGCCGGTCAGCTGGTCGTTGCGGTCGCGCAGGCTGACCCACAGGCGCACCTTGGCCGCAATGGCCGTGCCGGGGTTCTTCACCGTGCCCGTCACCTCGACGCTCTTGTAGGTGAAGCGCTGGCTGAAGTTGAGCAGCACGCTGCCGGTGCCGGCCTTGGTGCCCGTCACCTGCACCTCCAGCGGCTTGCGCGGGCCCGGCAATGCGGCGCGGCGCATCGGCTTCCACTCGACGCGGGTCTGGGTGATGCGGTCCACGGCCCTCGGCTCGAACAGGATCGGAAAGCGCTCTCCCGGGTACAGGGTGGCCAGCTCGTCCAGGCGCGTGGTGCCGTCGGCGGTGCTGCCGCCGAAGCGTGAGATCACCGCGCCGGGCGTGATGGCGATGGCATCGGTGCTGCGGTTCACCAGCTCGGTCATGAAGAGCGGCCGCTGGATCGTGCTGCGCCCCGCCACCAGCGGCAGCAGTTCGAGTTGCCGCGGGTCGAAGCGCTCGCTGTCCTCAGCCAGCAGGTCTTCGGTGCTCAGCCGCAGGTCGGGGTGGAAGACCTCCGGCGCGCCGGTCGTGCGGATCACGCGGTCGACGCTCAGCACCGTGTTGCGCGCGCCCGAGGGCGTGACCGTGCGGTAGCCGATGCGGTAGTCCCACGCCGCAATGGCAGTGCCGCGGCCGAGGCGGCTGATGTCGACATCGATCGCCGCGCGCCCGCCGGGCTCCAGCGTGGACCCGGGCGCGTGGCCGCGGCCGACGCCGATCACCTGGCCCGCGTCGTCGTACAGCGTGACCAGCGCCTCGATGCTGCCGAACGCCGGTGCACCGGGCGCGCCCGCATGCACGAGGCGGCCGGCCAGGCGCACGCGCTCGCCCTGCTGCACCAGCCGCAGGCGCGAGAACGCCAGGCGCGGTCCGTCAGCGGCGCTGCGGGGTTCGGACAGCTTCTCGACCGTCACGTCCTGCCGCGTGACGTTCTTGCCCGACGGCAGATCGACCAGCACGGGTGCGGACTCGCCGGGCATCAGCACGTCGATCGGCAGCGATTCGCTGCGCTCGCTCAGCCGCGTGTCGCCGTCGTGGAACACGAGCTTCAGGCTGGGCCGTTCGAGCGGTCGGCCGGTTTCGTTGCGCGCCAGCACCAGCAGCTTCGGCCGCTCGCCGACCAGCACCTGGCGCGGCTCGGAGAGCTTCAGTCCATCGGTCGCGATGGTGCGGTCGACGATCGCGCGCGCCACCGAAGGCGCCTCGCTGCGCTTGCCCGAACCGAACAGCAGCATCGCGACCTGGACGGCCAGCGCCACGCCGACAAAGCCGATGACGACGAAGCCGACCGTGCGCAGCATCTGCTTCTGGCGCAGCGCCTGTTCGGCCGCGATCTGCTGGCCGGCGTGGTGCTTGACCTGCTGGAGCACGCGCTCGAGGCGGTCGGACACATCGTCTTCCACCAACGACATCGAGCCGCAGTGCGAACAGGTGTATTCGTTCAGGCCGGTGCGGCGCAGCGTGCTGCTGCCGCACTCGCCGCATTTGAGGGTCTGCAGATCGATGCTCATGGATGTCTTTTCTTTTGTCCCTTACCAGCCGAACACGTCGACGATGTCTTCGGCCGCCGCAGCGCTGCCCAGCAATGGCACGAGGCGTTCGACCAGCCGCGCGCGATGCACGGGGTCGACCTCGCAGTCGTCCTCGTCGGTGAAGATGGCGTCGCCCGCTTCGTCCCACACCTGGCCGATGGTGCCCAGGCAGGCGGCCATCTGGAAGATGTCGGCGAAGAGCGGTTCGTCTTCCTGCCATGCGCCCGTGCCGTGCATCGCGAACTGGATCGCACCGGTGCGCAGGTCGAAGATGAACGGATCGGCGCCCTGGTCGGCCACCACCAGCCAATGCTCGGGCCAGTCGGCAATGCGCTCGCCGGTGATGCCGTGCCAGCGGTAGCCCGCCTGCAGCTGCCACAGGCGCGAGAGCGCGGGAATGCTGAACGGGTTGCCAGTGGTCGGCACCGTGAGCCCTGCATAACCCACGCGGTCGTTGACCCAGTCGCCGAGCGGGCCGACCTGCTCGTAGAAGGTGGCGATGGCGGCGGGCAACGCCAGCTCGCCGTGCCAGTGCTCGGCGGCGGATTGCGGCGCGAGCGCGCCATGAGAAGCCAGGGCCGCGCGGGCCTGTTCGATCGATGCCACGTGTGTTGTTCTCCGTTCAGGCCAGGCAGGCGGTCTGCAATGCGGTGCGCAGTGCGTCGATGTCGCCGGGTGCGACCTCGTGCACGCCCGGCACACCGGCCAGGCCGCAGGCGGTCGACGCCACCACGGGCACGCCGCCCGCCACGGCGCGCAGCAGCGCGCGCGGTGCGTGTTCGACGTGCGCGGGCAGCACGACGACGCTCGCGTCAGCCAGCCAGTCGCCTTGCCAGTTCATGTGTTGAATGTGTTCGATGCCCTGCCAGAGCCGCGCATCGTCTGACGGCGATCCCAGCACGCGCAGGCGGCACGGCCAGCCTTGCAGTGCGGCAGCAAATTCACGCGCGCCCTTGCGTGCCAGCGCGCTCGCGGCGAACACGACGAGCGGTGGTTCCTGGCGCACGCTGTGCATAGTCTTCACCAGCGGCAGTGCCCAATCGAGCTGCTGCAGGGTGGCCTGCGGTGCGTACTGCGCCATGGCCTGCGCCACTGCGGCATGCGGCGTGACGATGCTCGCCGCGCGTGCGAGCGCCAGCGCTTCGTCGCGCACCAGCGACGCCTCGGCGCGGAAGTCGCGCAAGGTCGCATCGCCGGGCCAGCGCTGCGACGCGGCATCGAGCCGCTGTTCGATGGCAGCCATCGGCAAGGCACTGGCCAGCACGGTGATGCGGCGCCCGTCGAGCGCGCCGAGGCGCTGCAGTTGCGGCAGCAGCGACTGCTCGACCACCAGGTGCGTGTGCGCAGGCACCAGCCGCGCGGCAAAGGCTTGCGCGAGCCAGCGCTGGCCGTCGATCAGGCTGGCTTGGCGCCGGCCCGCTTGCCGCGCCCGGAGCCGCTGCCAGACGGCGCGGCGCAGGCTCGCGACCCAAGGTGTGATCACCACGCCCTTCGTCGCGGGCTCGCGATGCCACCCGGCAGCAGGCACGCGCCAGAACGCGAGCCGCAGCGGCACCGGCTGCATGCGCTGCGCCTGTGGATGCGTCTCGCGCAGGTGGCGTGCGAACTCCGGCGTCCAGCCATCGACGAGCACTGCCGTGCGCCCCTCAGGGCCGACGTCGATGGGCGGGCGATGCCGAAAGCACGCGGTCTGGTCGCAACTCAGGCAGCCGCGCGCCAACGGCAATGCGGTGGGTGCGTCGTCGCTCATGCGCCGCAGCGTGACGGGCTCGGTCGGCACCGCCAGCGGCGTGCGCGCACGGATGCGCACCACGAGCTCGGTGTCGGTCAGCGCCACTTCGAGCCGCCACGCCTGCTTGGCGCGCAGCTTGAGGTCGACGTAGTTCCAGAACACCGTCGCATCGACGGCATCGCTGCCCGGCGTGTCGGCGTGCTCAATGCGCGCCGTGTGCCCGTGGCGCTCCACCAGCTCGAAGCCCGCGCGCACGGCCACGGTGGCGAGCGCGTTCGACAGTTGGCACAGCCCACCGGCCAGCGTCGGCACGACGCACCCACCGCGCACTTCGCGCCCGATCACGAAATCGCGCCCCGCGCCCGGTCGCCCGAGCTGGCGCCAGAAGCTCAGCACTTCGCCGGCCGGCACCTCGATGGCGTCGAACGCAGATCGCGCCACGCGCAAGTTCTGCACCTTGCCGGCGACCAGCGGAAATTCGTCGGCACGGCCGTCGGTCCACAAGGGGGTTCGGTACTGCGCGAGCACCGGCGCATCGGCCAGTGCGTGCGCGCCGCGGGGCCAGCGCCGGGCCGAAGGCCGCAGGGTTTCGCGCAGGGCGTGGGCCGTGGCGAGCAGCCGCGAACGCAGCCAGAAGTCGATCGCATCGATGCGGCGCGGCGGCTGCCAGGCCTGCACGCTCACGCGGCAGGGCCTCGCTTGCGCCATTGGCCGAGGTCGGCTTCGATGCGCTCGTTGATGTTGCCGCTCCATTGCGCGCCGAAGCCGGCGTCGCGCAGCAGCTCGACGATGCGATGGCCGATCACGACGGTGTTGGCTTCGCGCTGCGCGATCTCGGGGATCATGCCGCCGCTGAAGGCGAGGTACAGGCGGCCGTTGCGCACGGCGCCGTCGAGATCCTGTGCGTGATAGAAGCAGCAGCCCCGGATGCCGGACTCGAGCCTTCCTGCCGCGCGCCATTGCTCGCGCACGTCGTCGTGCCCGTCGGACAGCGTGTTGCCGGCGCGGTGCAGGGCGATGATGTTTTCACTGCGCAGTTGGGCGAACACGGCGTCGAGCCGGTCGTACTCGGTCTGCGCGGGCCACTGCGCCTCGGCGGCGCGCTTGGCGGCGCAGGCGCGCGTGGTCTCGGCCTTGATCCAGGCGCGGTCCTCGGCGGTGAGCTCATCGGGATCGAGGTACTCGTCGGTGATCATCCAGCCGATGTCGGCATCGGCGTGGAAGCCGCTCCACACCAGGCTGTGGATGCGTCCGCGCGTGTCTTCGGGGTCGAGAGTGAGGGCCATGCGTAGTGGGTCGTCGCGGGGTCGGCGACGGATCATGCTTTCATTTTTCGCGGTCGGAACGACGCTCGATTCTCGCGTGTCCGCGCCACGGCGTTGCGTTAATGCGAAAGCATGCGCTCTGGCGGCCGTCCCTTCCGCGCCCAAATCATGAAGGATGCGCAAGGCCAAGGCAATGTGACTTTCGGCCAAGATTTCACGGTCATGGCCCATGAAAAAAGCCGACCCTGCGTGGGCAGGGCCGGCTTTTCATGAAGACCTGAAGCGTTCGCCGATCCCATCGGCGAGGCGTTCGGAGCGCTTACAGCGGCAGTGCGTCGCCGTGGGCGGCAGCACGGGCTGCGGCGCGAACCGCAGCGCGGTCGACGGTGCTGGCGACGATCGGGGCCACGCCCGACGAAGCGCCTTCGGCGTACGGGTCTGCGCTGTGTGCAGCGGCGACGGCGTCGGCACGCACAGCGGCGCGGCTGGTCGACGAGACGATCACTTGCGCGGGGCCGGCATTGGCGCCGGTGGCGTACGGATTGGCGCTGTGTGCGGCCACGACGGCTTGTGCGGCAACGTCGGCACGGCTGGCGGCCGAGGTCAGTTGATGCACGCCTTCATAGCTTTCGGCATGGGCGGCGCCGGCAACGGCCATCAGGGCAACAGCAACGGCGGAGAGGATCTTCGAGGCGGTCATTTGGATTTCTTCCTTCTTCAATTCAGTTCAAGTTCTTGCTTCGGATGTGGAACCGGTCTTGGGTGGGTCACCGCCCCTCTGTTCTTTTTCGGAGGGCGGCCACCTCGCTCGGGGCCCTGTTCACCCAGATCAGCTTTGAGGGCTGGTCCGTGAGATGAATTGTGCGCCGCGATCTAGGTAAAAACCCGTAGCAAAACGAACCGCGGTGTTCACACCTTGGAAACAATTGAAGGGAAGCAGGACACGCAGGGCCCCGTCCACCCAGAGAAAACAAAAACGCGCGTCCCCGGATCGGGAACGCGCGTTTCTGTGGAATCGCACGGATCGCAGCGCATCCGCCCACGAAGGACGGCGGCTGCGGCTCGCGGGATCAGAACGGAATGTCGTCGTCCATGTCGTCGAAGCCCGACGACGACTTGGCCGGCGCCTGGCGCGGCGCCGGTGCCGGTGCGCGCGGTGCGGCTGCTGCGGGGGCACGCGGGGCGTAACCGCCGCCGCCACCACCACCACCGCCGCCACCTTGCGAATAACCGCCGCCGCCACCGCCTTGCGAGTAGCCGCCGTCGTCGTCGCTCGGACCCGACGGGCCGCCCTGGCCCTGGCGGCTGCCCAGCATCTGCATCTGGTCGGCGCGGATTTCGGTGGTGTACTTTTCGATGCCGTCCTTGTCGGTCCACTTGCGCGTGCGCAGCGAGCCTTCGACGTACACCTGCGAGCCCTTGCGCAGGTACTGGCCGGCGATTTCGGCCAGGCGGCCGTTGAACACGATGCGGTGCCATTCGGTGGCTTCGCGCATCTCGCCGCTTTGCTTGTCTTTCCAGCGATCGGTGGTGGCCACGGTGACGTTTGCGACCTGATCGCCGCTCGGGAAGGTCCGCATTTCGGGGTCGCGCCCCAGGTTGCCGACGACGATGACTTTATTGACCGATGCCATATGCACTGCCCCTGATAAGTAGATGAAGGAGGAGGTTGAGAGGAACCCTCCATTCTGCCTGAACGGACGCTGGCGCCCGCCCGGGCGTCCGGTGTCCCCGGCCTACAGCCCCGCGCCCCGGCCGATGCCAGAATGAACGCCTCCTCCGCCCGCCCGATGAACCACGAGCCCGACTTCCTTGAACACCTGCGCGCCGAGCTGTCCAGCGGGCGCATCTGGCTCGACCGGGCCATCGTGCTGGGTTACGCCATTGCGGCCGGGCTGTTCGTGGTGGGCTTCACGCTCGCCAGCGACTGGGTCTTCGGCGCCTTCCACCGCTTCTACGCCGCCTGGCCCTGGGCGGTGCTACTGACCACGCCGGCAATCACCGCCGGTATCGTCTGGTGCACGCTGCGCTTCTTCCCCGGCGCGGGCGGCTCGGGCATTCCGCAGATCAAGGCGGCGCTGCATCCGGCGCTGCCCGAGGAGCGCCGCTTCCTGTTCGCCTCGCTGCGTCTCACCGTCGCCAAGATCGGCCTGGGCGTGGCGGGCTTTGCCGCCGGGCTGTCGATCGGGCGCGAAGGCCCGTCGGTGCAGGTGGCGGCCGGGGTCATGCAGCACGCCCGGCGCTGGCTGTCGCCCCAGACGCCGATCGACGGGCGGGCACTGCTGGTGGCCGGCGGCGCGGCCGGCATCGCGGCGGCCTTCAACGCACCGCTGGCGGGCGTGGTGTTCGCCATCGAGGAGCTGTCGGGCCGGCTCGAGGCGCGCTCCAGCGGCCTGATCATCACAGCCATCGTGCTGGCGGGGCTGGTGGCGGTCTCGGTGTTCGGCAATGCCAGCTACTTCGGCGTGATCCGCGTGCCCCGGCTGGGCTGGGACGCGCTCGGCCCCGGCCTGCTGGTGGCGCTGCTCAGCGGCGCCGCGGGCGGGCTGTTCGCGCGACTGCTGAGCGCCTCGCTGACCGGCGCGCCCGGGCGGCTCAACCGCTGGCGCGCGCGCTTCCCGGTGCGCTTCGCGGCGGCCGGCGGGCTGGCCATCGCGGTCATCGGGCTGGTCACGGGCGGCGCGACCTTTGGCGCAGGCTCCGAGGCGGTCAAGCAGATGCTGCAGGGCCACGACGAGCTCACGCCGCTGTACACCGTGCTGAAGTTCGTCGCCACCTGGCTCACGGCCTGGTGCGGCGTGCCGGGCGGCATCTTCGCGCCCTCGCTGTCGATCGGCGCGGGCATCGGCGACGCCGTGGCCCGGCTGGCCAGCAGCGACCTCGGTCCGGCGCTGATCGCCATGGGCATGGCCGGCTTCCTGGCCGCCGTGACGCAGGCGCCGCTCACGGCCTTCATCATCGTGATGGAGATGGTTGACGGCCACGCCATGGTGCTGAGCCTGATGGCGGCCGCGCTGCTGGCCAGCCTGGTCTCGCGCATGATCAGCCGGCCGTTGTACGAAACCCTGGCCGAATTCATGGTGGGACGCGCCATCGCCGCCTCCGAGCCGGTGCGGCCGCCCGCACCGGACGCCCCTGCAGCTTCTGCGCCGTCCAGCCCTTCGCCATGACAGACGGGGCCAGCCCCTCTATCATGTCCGGTTGCCCTCGGACGACCGCACCCCTTGAATTCACCCACCCCTGAAG
Source organism: Variovorax sp. EBFNA2 (assembly GCF_033802765.1). Taxonomy (NCBI): domain Bacteria; kingdom Pseudomonadati; phylum Pseudomonadota; class Betaproteobacteria; order Burkholderiales; family Comamonadaceae; genus Variovorax; species Variovorax sp. EBFNA2. The sequence continues at coordinate 462,204 of NZ_CP138496.1, read as the reverse complement.
ACGCCCCGGAACGCGACGCCTACCTTGGCGCCCTGCTCGCCCAGCAGCGCATCAGCATCCGCGGCGCGCGCACCCACAACCTGAAGAACGTCGACCTCGACATTCCGCGCAACAAGCTGGTGGTCATCACCGGCCTGTCGGGCTCGGGCAAGTCGAGCCTGGCGTTCGACACGCTGTATGCCGAAGGGCAGCGGCGCTACGTGGAAAGCCTCTCGGCCTATGCGCGGCAGTTCCTGCAGCTCATGGACAAGCCCGATGTCGACGTGATCGAGGGCCTGTCGCCCGCCATCAGCATCGAGCAGAAGGCCACCAGCCACAACCCGCGCTCCACCGTGGGCACGGTGACCGAGATCCACGACTACCTGCGCCTGCTGTATGCGCGCGCCGGCACGCCCTTCTGCCCCGACCACCACCTGCCGCTGCAGGCGCAGACGGTCTCGCAGATGGTCGACGCGACGCTGGCGCTGCCCGACGAGCCCCGCCTCATGATCCTGGCGCCCGTGGCGCGCGAGAAAAAGGGTGAGTTTCTCGAGCTCTTCACCGAGATGCAGGCGGCCGGCTACGTGCGCTTTCGCGTCGACGGGCAAACCTACGAATACAACGACCTGCCCAAGCTCAAGAAAACCGAGAAGCACGACATCGACGTCGTCATCGACCGCCTGCGCGCGCGCCCCGACATGCAGCAGCGCCTGGCCGAGAGCTTCGAGGCCGCGCTGCGCCTGGCCGAAGGCCGCGCCATTGCGCTGGAGCTGGGCGCCGAGGGTGCGGCCGACAAGGAGCACCTGTTCAACGCCAAGTTCGCCTGCCCGATCTGCCACTACTCGCTGTCCGAGCTCGAACCGCGCCTGTTCTCGTTCAACTCGCCCGTGGGCGCCTGCCCCAGCTGCGACGGCCTGGGCCACCGCGAGGTGTTCGACCCGGTGCGCGTGGTGGCGTTTCCGTCGCTGTCGATCGCCAGCGGCGCCATCAAGGGCTGGGACCGCCGCAACGGCTACTACTTCAGCATGGTCGAGAGCGTCGCCAAGCACTACAAGTTCGACGTCGATGCACCCTTCGAATCGCTGCCGGCCTCGGTGCAGCAGGTGCTGCTGCATGGCTCGGCCGCTGAAGAGATCAAGTTCAACTACACCATGGAGTCGGGCAACTTCGCGGGCAAGAAGCTCACGAAGAAGCACCCCTTCGAGGGGATCATCCCGAACATGACGCGGCGCTACCGCGAGACCGATTCGGTGATGGTGCGCGAAGACCTCGCGCGCTTTCGCAACCAGCAGCCCTGCCCCGACTGCGGCGGCTCGCGGCTGCGGCGCGAGGCACGCAATGTGTTCTTGGTGGACGACACCGGCCACGTGGCCGCGAACGGCGGCGAGCCCCCGCGCATGGCGATCTTCGAACTGAGCCACCTCACGCTGCGCGACGCCTACGCCTGGTTCAGCACGCTCAAGCTGCGCGGCGCCAAGGCCGACATCGCCGACAAGGTGGTGCGCGAGATCGGCCTGCGCCTCAAATTCCTCAACGACGTGGGCCTCAACTACCTGAGCCTGGACCGCAGCGCCGAAACGCTCTCGGGCGGCGAGGCGCAGCGCATTCGCCTCGCGTCGCAGATCGGCTCGGGCCTCACGGGCGTGATGTACGTGCTCGACGAGCCCAGCATCGGCCTGCACCAGCGCGACAACGACCGGCTCATCGGCACGCTGAAGCATCTGCGCGACATCGGCAACAGCGTGATCGTGGTCGAGCACGACGAGGACATGATCCACGCCGCCGACCACGTCATCGACATGGGCCCCGGCGCCGGCGTGCACGGCGGGCGCGTGATGGCGCAGGGCACGTACGCCGAGGTGTCGGCCAACCCCGACTCGCTCACCGGCCAGTACCTCTCGGGCACGAAGAAGATCGAGGTGCCCAAGCACCGCACCGCGTGGCTGCCGGCCGTGAAGAAGCCGGCCTTCAACGAAGGCAAGAAACCCTCCCGCTTTCCGCAGAGCCCCGCGGCCGAACGCCGTGCGGCGCGCGAAGCGGCGCACCTGGCCTCGCAGACCGACCTGCAGGAGATCCGCGTCGTCGGTGCCACCGGCAACAACCTGAAGAACGTGAGCGTCGCCTTCCCCGTCGGCCTGCTGACCTGCGTGACGGGCGTCTCGGGCTCGGGCAAGTCGACACTGGTGAACGACACGCTCTACGCCGCCGTGGCACGCACGCTGTACCGCGCCCACGAAGAGCCCGCCGAGCACGAGTCGGTCGAGGGCATCGAGTATTTCGACAAGGTCATCAACGTCGACCAGTCGCCCATCGGCCGCACGCCGCGCAGCAACCCGGCCACCTACACGGGCCTGTTCACGCCCATCCGCGAACTGATGGCCGAGACCAACACCGCGCGCGAGCGCGGCTACGGCCCGGGCCGCTTCAGCTTCAACGTGGCAGGCGGGCGCTGCGAGGCCTGCCAGGGCGACGGTGTGGTGAAGGTCGAGATGCACTTCCTGCCCGACGTCTACGTGCCCTGCGAGGTCTGCCACGGCCAGCGCTACAACCGCGAGACGCTCGAGGTCCAGTACAAGGGAAAGAACATCGCGCAGATCCTCGAGATGACGGTCGAGACCGCGCACGAGTTCCTGAAGGCCGTGCCGACCATCGAGCGCAAGCTGCGTACGCTGCTCGACGTGGGCCTCAGCTACATCAAGCTCGGCCAGTCGGCCACCACGCTGTCGGGCGGCGAGGCGCAGCGCGTGAAGCTCGCACTCGAACTGAGCAAGCGCGACACGGGCCGCACGCTGTACATCCTCGACGAACCGACGACCGGCCTGCACTTCGCCGACATCGAACTGCTGCTGAAGGTGCTGCACCAGCTGCGCGACGCGGGCAACACCATCGTCGTCATCGAGCACAACCTGGACGTCATCAAGACGGCCGATTGGCTCATCGACATGGGCCCCGAAGGCGGCGCCGGCGGCGGCACGGTGGTGGGCGAGGGAACGCCGGAAGACATCGCGGCGAACGAGGCGAGCCACACGGGGCGGTACCTCAAGCGCCTGCTGTAGCAGCACCGCCAGCACGAATGCGCGGGCCGCGCCACAATCGCGGCCCATGCCTTCCTTCACGCCGCGCCAGTTCGTTCTTCTTGTCCTCCTCACCCTCGCGTGGGGCTTCAACTGGCCGGTGATGAAACTCGGCGTGGCCGACTACCCGCCGCTGGCCTTTCGCGCGATTTCGATCTGGCTGGGCGTGCCCGTGCTGGCGATGGCGCTGGTGGTGATGAAGGTGCCGTTCCGCGTGCCGCGCAGCGCGTGGCCCGAGCTGGTGTGGCTGGGCGCGACCAACATGTTCGTCTGGCACGCCTGCATCATCCTCGCGGTGAAGGCGCTGTCGGGCGGGCGCGCCGCGATCCTGGGCTACACGATGCCGGTGTTCTCCGCGGTCATCGGCGCGCTGCTGTTCTCGGCCGTGCTCACGCGCCGCGCATGGACCGGCGTGGGCGCCTGCGCCATCGGCGTCGGGCTGCTGCTGTGGCACGAGCTCACCGACTTCGCGGGCCGTCCCGGCTACGTGGCGCTGGCGCTGGTGGCCGCCGCCACCTGGGCACTGGGCACGCAGCTGCTGCGCCACACGCGCATCGGCCTGCCGACGCTCACGCTCTCGTTCTGGATGACGGCCATGACGGCCGTGGTGATGACGGTGCTGTCATTGCTGTTCGAGCGCGACCAGTGGCGCTCGCCCGGCGCGGTGACCTGGGGATCGATCGCCTACAACGCGGTGCTGATCTTCGGCTTCGCGCACGCGGCCTGGTTTTACCTGGCGCGCGGCCTGCCGCCCGTGGCCTCGACTTTGAGCGTGATGTTCATTCCCGTGCTCGGCGTGTTCAGCGGCGCCGTGTGGCTCGGCGAGGTCGTGCACTGGCAGGACTGGGTGGCGGTGGCGCTGATGATGGTCGCCATCGCCTCGGTGCTGCTGCCTGCGCGCGCTGCCAAAAGCTGAGCGCGAACCGCGCCGCGGGGCGCAGAAATAGCCGCGTCACCAGCACGCCAAAAGCATTACAGACGCGGTCTGAAAATTGACCCTTTGCTGGGCAAAAGTCTCGTTTCGGGCGCTTTCGATTCCTAGAATTCGGCTGCTTTTTATTGCAACTGAATCTCATTAAGGATCGAAATGGCATTTGGAATTTCCTGGAAAACGACGTGCGGCGTGGCCGCTGCTGCCAGCTTCTTCGCGCCTCTGGCCTACGGCCACGGCGCGCCGGAGTACCCGATCTCGCGCCAGTACAGCTGCTACCAGAACCGGGCCCAACCGGCGTGCCAGGCGGCCATCGCCTACGGCGGTGAGCAGGCGATCTACGACTGGAACGGCGTGAACCAGGGAGCGGCCGGCGGCAACCACCAGGCCGTGGTGCCGAGTGGCCAGATGTGCGCCGGCGGCCAGAGCAAGTTCAAGGGCTTCGACCTGGCGCATCCCGATTGGCAGGCCACGACCTGGTCGCCGTCCACCGACGGCAGCTACGAGTTCCGTTACCACGCGACCGCGCCGCATCGCACGCTCGACTGGAAGTTCTATCTCACCCGCGAAGGCTGGAAGCCCGGCACTGCGCCGCTGCAATGGTCGGATGTCGAGTTGGTCAGCACGATCGGCGGGGACCAGGTGGCGACCCCCACGCCGAACCGCTACCTGATGAAGCTGCGCCTGCCCCACCGCACCGGCCCGCACGTGCTCTACGCAGCCTGGCAGCGCTCGGACAGCCAGGAGGCCTTCTACAGCTGTTCCGACGTGAACTTCGGTGGCGGCGGCATCACGCCGCCCGTGGCACCGACCCCGCTGCACCACATCGGCCAGGTGAATGCCACCCAGAACCTGCCGGCCGATGCGAGCGCGAAGCTGCGCGTGTTCGGCCGCGACGGTTCGGACCCGGAAGGCCACACCCTGGCGATCACCGCCGCCAATGGCGCGCGTGACACCTGGCTCGGCCAGCTCGCCACGCTGGTCAACGGCCGCTCGGCGTATGTGCGCGTCGGCAACCTGCAAGGCGGCAGCGTGACGGTGCCGCCCCAGGCGACCGTGCTGCAGGTCTATGCGCTCACCGAGACGTCGGGCGTGAGCCACGTCGTCGACATCGCGCTGCCGCCCACGCCACCGGTCACGCCGCCCGGCGGCCCCGAATGGACCGAGGGTGCGCACTACAAGACCGGCCAGGTGGTCTCGTACAAGGGCGGCAACTACGTGTGCCTGCAAGGGCACCAGGCGCTGGTCGGCGCGGGCTGGTACCCGGACGCGCCCTCGGTGATCAACGTGCTGTGGAAGCGCCAGTAGCCCTGTGACTCGCGCGCTGCCGCGCGCTCAGGTCGTCGTCTGCACGTGCAGGCGGCTGGTCTTGCAGCGGTGCAGCGCGCGGTAGTGTTCCAGCGGCCGGCCGTTCGCGCCGTAGGCGATCGATTCGATGCGCAGCAGCGGCTCGGGCTGCGGCAGGTCGAGCAGGCGGCAGGTTTCGGCGTCGGGCAGCACGGCGTCGATCCAGCGTTCGGCGCGCACCAGCCGCACGCCGTACTGGCGGCGCAGCACGTCGTACAGCGAGCGGTCGTCCAGCCGCGTGCGGTGCAGGCCCGGCGCGAGGTCGGCCGGCACCGCCGTCTCGACCAGCAACCGCAGCTCGCCGTCGACACTGCGCAGGCGCTTGAGGCCGACCACCTGCGCGTCTTCGGTGAGGCCCAACGCGGCGGCCTCTTGCGCGGTGGCGGCGCGCAGTTCCTGCACGAGGATCTGCGTGCGCACCGAGCGGCCCTTGCGTTCCATCTCGTCGGAAAAACCCAGCACGGTGGAGACGAAATCCTCGTCGCGCTCGCGGGCCGACACAAAGGCGCCGCGGCCCTTGATCTTGTAGATGAGGTTGTTGCGCACCAGGTCGGCCAGCGCCTCACGCACGACGATGCGCGAGATGCCGAACTGCTCGCCCAACTCGGCCTCGGACGGCAGCTTGGCGCCGATGGGCAGCACGCCCTGCAGGATCTGCAGCCGGATGGCGTCGCGGAACTGCGCCCACAGCGGCGATTCGGAGTTGCGGTCGAGTGAGGTGGTCGACACGGTGTTGTCGGAGGCGGTGGTGAGGGTCACGTTAGGTCGGGCCGAGGACGGGGCTGGCCATCAATGATGCATCGAAAGCGGAAGGCGCCGGCTCGTTGGCCGCCACCGGCTGCAGGCGCACGCCGTGCCGTTCGCGCAGCGCGGCGGCGCAGGCGCTGAGTTCATGGTGCGCGCGGGCCGCGTCCCAGCCGAGGGCTTCGGCGGCCACGCCGGCGATCTCGGCAAGCGCGTCGTCGGTGACCAGCCCGCGGATGGCCAGCAGCGTGCGGCGGATCACGAGGTCGTCCAGGTGCACGACGCCGGTCTCCATGCACAGGTACGAGAGTTCGGCCGCCGAGTACCCGGGCGCGTGGCGCAGCGGCGTGTCGCCCGAGGCCGCGAGGCGCTGCGCCAGCGGCAGCGCCTTCGAGCCGTAGCGGCGCAGCAGGCCCAGCGCGCGCGCGCGGTCCAGGCCCGAGCCCGCCGTCATCTTGTCGATGAAGCGCTCGGTGGCGGCTGCGTCGGCCGGCAGCTCGGCGCCGCCGCCGATCGGCAGCGACTCGGTCGAGGCGGTGCGCGAGCGGCCCAGGTGGCGCAGCACGTGGTCGGTGGCTTCTTCGGCCAATGCGCGGAAGGTGGTCCACTTGCCGCCCACGAGGCCGACGATGGGCACGTCGCGCGTGGCGCTCGGCGGATCGACCACCACCGAGTGGTCGCGCGAGATCTGGCCCGGCTTGTCGGCGTCGGAGCGCGCCAGCGGGCGCACGCCGACGTAGGTGTAGATCACATGGTTGCGATCGAAGGCCATGTTCGGGAACACCTCGCGCAGCACGTCGATGAGGTAGTCGATCTCGGCCGGCTCGGTGACGATCTGGTCGGGGTCTTCCACCGGGATGTCGGTGGAGCCCACCAGCACGCGGTCGAGAAAGGGATAGACGATGCACACGCGCCCGTCCACCGCCTCGAAGTAGGCCATGCGGCCGTCGAGCGCGTCGCGCAGCGCCGGGTGGTCGAGCACGAGGTGCGAGCCCTTGGTGCCCATCACGCGCGGGCCGGCACCGCCGAGCACGGCCGCGCTGCGGTCGAGCCAGGCGCCGGTGGCATTCACCACGGTGTCGGCCGTGACGCGCACCAGCGCGCCGGTGATCTCGTCGCGCAGCGTGAGGATGTTGCCCGCGCAGCCCGTCACGCGGCAGTAGTTGGACGCGACCGAGCGCGGCTGGTCGCGGCAGGCGTCACCGATCAGCTCGAGGATCAGCCATTCGGGATGGCTGATCCAGGCGTCGAAGAAGGTGGCGGTCCAGCGGATCGCGGCGCGGAACAGGCGGCGGTCGTTGGTGGGCACGCGGCTGATGCGGTGGCCCGGCATCACGCGCTGGCGGCGGCCCAGCAGGTCGTACAGGCGCAGGCCCGCGGCCACGGCCAGCAGGCCGCGCGTGCGCTGCGGCGGCGTGCGCCCGAAGAACTTGAGCGCGCTGCTCAGCAGCCCGCCGAAGAAGCTCGACAGCGGCACCACGGTCTTCAGCGGCTGCACCAGGTGCGGCGCGTTGCGCAGCAGCAGGTTGCGCTCGCGCGTGGCCTCGGCCACCAGCGAGAAGCTGCCGTTTTCGAGGTAGCGCAGGCCGCCGTGGATCATGCGCGAGGGCGCGCTGCTGGCGCCGGCGCCGAAGTCGCCCTTGTCGACGATGAGGCAATCGACGCGCTGCAGCGACAGGTCGCGGAACACGCCCACGCCGTTGATGCCCGCACCGACGATGACCGTCGAAAAATGGCGACCTTCGAGCGAGGCCGGACGGACGAAAGGCAGTTGCCAGGCGCTCATGACGCACCGCCCGAGAGGTGAGAAAAGACAGGAGACATGCGATCGATCAGTTCGTTGAATTCGGCGTTGAAATCGGCATGGGCCCGCGCGTCGCGCGCGTCGGGTTCGATGAGTTCGCAGGGCGCGCGCAGCGGGCTGGCAGGCCCCGCGTCGTCGAGGTCCTGCGACATCGCGGCATAGAGGGCGGCACCGCGCGCGCCGGTTTCGTCGTCGGCGCAGCGCTCGACCGGGTGGCCCAGCAGCGCCGCGAGCAGGCGCACCAGGCGCGCATCGCTGGCACCGCCGCCCAGCACGCTGGAGGCCGACACCGGCAGGCCCTGCGACGCGAGGCGCGCGGTGTGGCGCGCATGCAGCGCGGCCACGGCATCGACCACGGCGCGCGCCATGTCGGCGGGCGTGTGGTGGCTCTTGAGCCCGACGAAGCCGGCCGTGATGCCGCCTCCGCCGTTGATGAAAGGCAAAAAGCGCAGGCCGTTCGCACCGAGCGGCACGCCCATGGCCAGGTCGACCACGGCGCGCGCATCGGGCAGCCCGAGCGCGCCGGCCAGCCATGCGATGTTGGCCATCGACGAGGGGCTGTTCTCCATGTACAGGCGCTCGCGCGTGCGGCCGAAGTTGACGAGCGCGGCGACCTCGGGCTGCGGCGCAATCACCGGGCCGATGACGGCGTTGACGCACCACGTGCCCAACACCGACACGGCGCGGCCGCGGTCTTCGGCGCCGATGGCGGTCATCGAGGCGAGCAGGTCGATGGCGCCCATCGCCACCGGAATGCCGGCGGGCAGGCCGCACAGCGCCGCTTCTGCAGCCCGCAGCCGGCCCATCGTCTGGCCGCCGGGCACCAGCGGGCCGAAGGCGCGCGGCCCGAGGCCGTCGATGCCCGCGGCCTCGAAGGCCAGGGGCGACCAGTCGCCGGTGGCCAGCGTGAGCAGGCCGGCGGTGCTGGCGTCGCTCGCGTCGGTGGCGATCTCGCCGGTCAGCAGGAAGCCGAGGTAGTCCTTGGCGAACAGCAGGCGGTGCAGTTCGCCGCGCTGCACGGCGTCGGCGCCGAGCAGCTCGGCCGCGATCACGGTGGGCTGCCCGGGCCAGGGGCGGCAGCCCACGTCCGCGAACAGCCGGTCGCCGTGGCGCGCCGAGAGAGCGAGTGCGCGCGCATCGGCGCGCTGGTCGGTGGAGGCGACGGCGCGGCCGCCGACGAGTTCGAGTTGTGCATCGAGGGCGTACAGGCCCGCGCCGTGGCCGGTGCAGCCGATGGCGCACACGTCCGCCGCGCGCGCTCCGAGCTGGCGGGCCACGTCGCCGAGCACGTGGGTCAGCCCCGCGCGAATCGCCGCCTCGCCCACCTCGCAGCCGCCGCCGGGCAGCCGCGCATGCCGCAGGGGCAGGCGCGACACGGCCAGGCTGCGCCCGCTCCCCGCGTCCAAGGCCAGCGCCTTCAGGCTGCTCGAGCCCATGTCGATGCCGATCAGTATTTTGGTCTTCATGTCATAACAGCTTCGACGGAAAAAAAGACTGTCACCAGTAGCGTTTCCCCTAGTTATCGGGAGAAACGGCCCGCCATTACATTCTATCCTGTCATAACAACTGTCGTGACACCACGGTCCACAGGCTCGCCACCCAACGGCGGGCCGAAAGCTCTGCCAGTCAACGTGAGGAGACAAAGAATGAGGCGTAATTTCCTGAAGTCCGCGGCCGCTGCCGGTATCGGCCTGGCCGGTGCGAGCGCGTTCGCGCAGCAACAGTCCGCAGCCCCTGCGGCAGGTGCCGGCCTGCGCGGCAATGCCAGCGACGTCTACGTGATGAACGTGATGGTCTCGGGCGTCGAGTACTGGTTCCCGGTCTACGAAATGATGAAGCAGCTCGGCCGCACGCTGGGCGTTCGCACCCGCTACACCGGCACGCCGGAGTACGACGTGAACAAGCAGCTCGCTTCGTTCGAACAGGAACTGGCGCGCAAGCCCGCCGGCATCCTGCTGCACCCGATGAACCCCGATCCGTTCATCGAACCCATCAACCGCGCCGCCGCGATGGGCATCCCGGTCGTGACCTTCGCGGCCGACTCGCCGAACTCCAAGCGCACCTCGTTCATCACCTCCGACAACGACCGCGAAGGCAACCAGGCCGCCGACGCCATCGCCGCCTCGCTGAACGGCAAGGGCGAGTACGCCGTGCTCGAGAACCCGGGCCAGGACAACCACGACCGCCGCATCTCCGCGTTCGTGAACCGCATGAAGGCCAAGCACCCGGGCATGAAGCTGGTCGGCCGCGCCGCCAGCAACCAGGACCCGAACAAGGCCTACCAGGCCGTGCTGAGCCTGGCGCAGGCCAACCCGAACCTGGGCGCGCTGTTCATGCCCGAAGCCAACTCGGCGCTCGGCGCTGCGCAGGCCAAGGTCGAGACCAAGAAGAACATCAAGGTGATGTGCTGCGACGTCAACGCCAAGATCCTGGACATGATCAAGTCGGGCGACGTGTTCGGCGCCATCAACCCGAACCAGGGCATGCAGGGCTACATGGGCATGATGATGCTGTTCCTGGCCAAGAACCCGGGCCTCATCGATCCGATGAACGACGCCAAGCGCAACGGCACCAACCCGATGGCCGTGCCCTTCCTGGACAACGGCCTGGCCGTGGTCAGCAAGGCCAACGCCGACGACTTCTACTGGGACAAGTACCTCGCCCGCCGTGGCACCAAGGGAATCGGCGAGTGAGCACCCCTGCCGCATTGCTTGAACTGCGCGGCATCGCGAAGCGCTTCGGCGCTTCGCGCGCCCTCTCGGGCGTGGACTTCTCGCTGCAGGCCGGCGAGATCCACGCCCTGTGCGGCGAGAACGGCGCGGGGAAGTCGACGCTGATGAACATCATCGACGGCATCCACCAGCCCGACGAAGGCACCATCGCGCTGCAAGGGAACACCGTGGTCATCGACGGCCCCGCGCACGCGATGCGCCTGGGCATCGGCCTGGTGCACCAGGAGATCGCCCTGTGCGCCGACGCCACCGTGGCCGAGAACATCTTCATGCCGGAAATCAACGCCGGCCACCAGGCGTGGATGAACTTCTCCGCCTTGAACACGCGCGCCGCCAAGGTGCTGGCGCGCCTGGGCCAGGACATCGACCCGGCCGCGCTCGTGCGCGACCTGAGCATTTCGAACCAGCAGCTGGTGGAGATCGCCAAGGCGCTCACGCTCGACTGCAAGGTGCTCATCCTCGATGAGCCCACCGCCGCCCTCACCGACAACGAATCGGCCGCGCTCTTCCGTGTGCTGCACGACCTCAAGGCGCAGGGCATCGGCATCATCTACATCAGCCATCGCATGGCCGAGATCTTCACGCACTGCGACCGCGCCACCGTGCTGCGCGACGGGCGCAACGTGCACAGCGGCCCGCTCGAAGGCATGACGCCCGACGAGCTGGTGCGCCGCATGGTCGGGCGCGACCTGGGCAACTACTACCCGCCCAAGCAATCCGCCGCGGCTGACGACGCGAACGCCGGCCCCGTGCTCGAAGTCGACAACATCGCCGACGACGACCGCGTGCACGGCATCTCCTTCACGCTGAAGCGTGGCGAGATCCTCGGCATTGCGGGCCTGATGGGCGCCGGGCGCAGCGAGCTGGCCGAGACCGTGTGCGGCCTGCGCCCCGCGCGGCGCGGCGCCGTGCGGCTCAACGGCAAGACGCTCAGCATCCGCAAGTACAGCGACGCACTGCGCGAAGGCATCGCCTACCTCAGCGAAGACCGCAAGGAGGCCGGCGTGTTCCTCGATCTGCCGATCGCGCAGAACATCTCGTCGATGGCGCTGCGCCGCGTCAGCTCGGCCTGGGGCCTGTTGCAGCGTGCGACCGAGCACCGGCTCGCGGTGCAGCTGGGCGCCAAGCTCAACCTGAAGTCGGACGGCGTGGCGATCGAGGTGTCGAGCCTGTCGGGCGGCAACCAGCAGAAGGTGGCGATCGCCAAGCTGTTGGCCACGCAACCCGCGGTGCTGCTGATGGACGAGCCCACGCGCGGCGTGGACGTGGGCGCGAAATCCGAGATTCACCACATCCTGCGCGACCTGGCCGACCAGGGCGTGGGCGTGGTGGTGATCTCTTCCGAACTGCCCGAGATCATCGGCCTGTGCGACCGCGCACTGGTGATCCGCGAAGGGCGATTGGCGGGCGAACTGGCCCATGACGAGATGACGGAGGAAGCCCTGCTGCGGCTGGCCTCCGGACTTTGCGAACCCGAAGAGGCAATGGCATGAACTTTCCGACCAGAATCGATGCAGGCGCTGCGGCCACGGCCACAGCCGGCTCCCTGCAACCCCGCCGAACAGGAGACCCCGTGAAGCAGAGCAACAAGCTCACGAGCATGCGCGAGGCCGGGCTGGTGCTGATCATCCTGGCGCTGTGCGTCGCGATGAGCTTCGCATCGCCCTACTTCCTGACCTGGGACAACGTGCGCGCGATGCTGCTGTCCTTCTCCATCGAAGGCATCGTGGTGGTGGGCATGACCATTTTGCTCATCGTCGGCGGCATCGACCTGTCGGTGGGCTCGGTGGTGTGCTTTGCGATGGTGGTGACCGGCAAGCTCTTTCTCATGGGCATGGACCCGTGGCTCGCGAGCCTGGTGGCCATTGGCGCCAGCGGCCTCATCGGCGCCATGATCGGCGGCTGCGTCACGCGCATCGGGCTGAACCACTTCATCGCCTCGCTGGCCTTCATGGTGATCGTGCGCGGCCTGTGCCTGGCGCTCACGCAGGGCACGCCGCAGTCGCTGTTCTCGCTGCCGGCCGAGTTCAAGTTCATCGGCCAGGGCACGCTGTTCGGCGTGCCGGCTGTCATCCTGATCTTCCTGGCCATCGTGATCGTGAGCGACTTCGTGCTGCGCCGCTCGACCCTGCTGCGCCGCGTGTTCTACACCGGCAGCAACGAGAAGGCCGCGCTGTACGCCGGCATCCGCGTGGGCCGCGTGAAGTTCTGGGTCACGGTGCTGTGCTCCGCATCGGCGGGCCTGGCCGGCGTGATCTACACGGCGCGCTTCGGCGCCGCCACGCCGACCTTCGGCATGGGCATGGAACTCAACGTGATTGCCGCGGCCGTGATCGGCGGCGCCAGCCTCAAGGGCGGCTCGGGCACCGTGCTCGGCGCCGTGCTCGGCCTGGCCCTGCTGTCGGTGGTGACCAGCTCGCTGATCCTGCTCGACGTATCGCCTTACTGGCAGGACGTGATCAAGGGCTTGATCCTGCTCGCGGCCGTGACCATCGACCACATCCTGAACACCCGAAAGACCAAGCGATGAGCAGCGCAACACAAATGAAGAAGACCACCCTGGGGCCCTCGGGCATCGAAAGCTCGGCCATCGGCCTGGGCACCTGGGCCATGGGCGGATGGATGTGGGGCGGCGGCGACAACGCAGCCGCCGTGATCGCCATCCAGGCCTCGCTCGATGCGGGCGTGAACCTGATCGACACCGCACCGGCCTACGGCCTGGGCCGTTCCGAGAGCATCGTCGGCACCGCGCTCAAGGGCCGCCGCCACGAGGCCGTGATCGCCACCAAGTGCGGCCTGGTGTGGCACACGCAGCAGGGCACGCACTTCTTCGAGGAAGACGGCCACCCGGTGTACCGCTACCTCGGTCGCGACTCGATCTTCCACGAATGCGAAGAGAGCCTGAAGCGCCTGCAGACCGACTACATCGACCTGTACATCACGCACTGGCAGGACCACACGACGCCCGTGGCCGAGACCATGGACGCACTGCTCTCGCTCAAGAAGCAGGGAAAGATCCGTGCCATCGGCGTGAGCAACGCGACGCCCGAGATTCTTTCGGAGTACCTGACGCACGGCCCGGTCGATGCGGCGCAGGAGCTCTACAGCCTCATCGACCGCGGGATCGAGACCACGCTGGCGCCGCTGTGCGCCGAGCACAACGTGGCGGTGCTGGGCTACTCGTCGCTGGCGCTGGGCCTCTTGGCCGGGCCCATCGACCCTGCGCGCGAGTTCAAGGGCGACGACCAGCGCGCCACCAACCCGCGCTTCAGCGAAGCCAACCGCGCCAAGCTCAAGGCCTTCTTCGACGCGCTGGAGCCGCTGCGCACGCACCTGGGCTGCTCGTTCGGCCAGATGATGATCGCCTGGACCATCGCACGCGGCACCGTCTCGGTGGCGCTGTGCGGCGCGCGCGTGCGCCAGCAGGCGATTGAAAACGCCGGCGCCGGTGCGGTCGTGCTCGACGGCGAAGCGCTGCAGCTCATCGACGCCGCAGCCAAGCGCCACCTGGACGCGCTCGCCTGAGCGACGCGCCATTTCCCTTCCTTCCTTTTTCCTCACCACGGAGTTCTTCCTTCATGTCGAAAGACAAGACCGCGCGGCTCAACCGCCTGCTGCACAACGGCCGCTGCCTGGACATCGCCCTCGACCACGGCGTGTGCAACGAGCCCACCTTCCTCGACGGCCTGGAGGACATGCCCGGCGTGATCGACAAGCTCGTGGCCGCCCGGCCCGATGCGATCCAGCTCAACTACGGGCAGTCCGACCTGCTGCAGAACCGCCCCGGCCGCGAGCGCCCCGCGCTGGTGATGCGCCTGGACATGGGCAACCCCTACAACGCCGTGCACCACCGCGTGATGTGGGCCGTGCTGCAGAACCAGGACGACCCGGTGCTGCCCGCCGTGCAGATGGACGCCGCCTGCGTGGTCGTCAACCTGTTCATGCTGCCCGACGAGCCCGACCTGTTCCGCCAGTGCGTTCAGAACATCGCCCGCGTGCGCGCCGACTGCGACCGCTACGGCATGCCGCTGATGATCGAGCCTCTCGTGATGCAGGCGCCCACCGCTACCAGCCGCTACATGGTGGACGGCGACGCCGAAAAGATCGTCACGCTCACGCGCCTGGCGCGCGAGATGGGCGCCGATATCGTCAAGGCCGACCCCACCACCGACGCCACCGATTTCCACCGCGTGGTGCAGGCCGCGCGCTGCCCCGTGCTCGTGCGCGGCGGCGGACGCGAAGACCTGCAGCAGGTGTTCGCGCGTTCGCGCGTGCTCATGGACCAGGGCGCGGTCGGCATGGTGTACGGCCGCAACGTCTACCAGCACGCCAACCCCTCGGCGGTGGTGAGCGCACTGATGGCCATGATCCACAACGATGCCGGCGCCGAAGCGGCCTGGAACATCTACGAATCGGGCGGCGTGAAATAAGAGCGCCCCGGCGCTGACGCCTTCCACCCGGAAGGCGCCGGCGCCAACCAGCGGGAGAGCAAGACAGAAGAAGAAGCTGGACGGCGGACAACGCATGCGTTGCCCGCCGGGGGCGCGCCTGCGCGTGCGCTTTCCTGCAAGAGAGCCGAGTGACTCGAGAGAACCAAGGACAAGAGGGTTCCCTGCGAACTTCAAACAACCTGGAGGCGACGATGAAGATCCGGTATTTCCTGATGGCGTTCCTGGTGCCGTGCGTCACATTGCTGACGCATGCGGCAATCACCGGGGTCAGTCCGATGACGACCCTCAACAACATGGCCACGGCGGCTGCCGCTGCGGTCGCCGACCCGCTCCCGCTGCAGGGGCCGGGCCTGGGCAACCTCACCTACACCTCGGCGGAACTGTTCAAGCCGGTGTCGATGATCACCAGCCCCAACCACCCGCTCGATCCGGCGCACAGCGACGCCTACGAGTCGCGCGAGGTGCCCGCCACGTTCCCGGGCCGCAAGGACTACGGCATGAACGCCGGCATCATGGTCAACGGCTACTTCCTCACCTCCTTCGCGCCGGACAGCGGCCTCGGCCCCGGCGGCTTCCTGCTGTACGACGTGTCGAACCCGCGCCAGATCCAGCTCGTGAAGAAGATCTACGAGCCCGATGACGCGTCAGGCGGCCGCACCAAGGAGTTCCGCGAAACGCACTCCTTCGGCACCGCGAAGATCGGCGGCAAGACCTACGTGGTGCTGCCCAGCATCAACGGCGTCGAGTTCTGGGACTTCACCGACATCAACGACATCAAGCAGGTGAAGAAGCTGGCACTGCCCGGCGTCAACGCCGGCGACTACGAGAACGTGGCCTGGCAGCTCTGGTGGCAGGCGCCCTACCTGTACGTGGCCTCGGCCGGACGGGGCATGTTCATCGTCGACGCGACCGACCCCGCGAACGCGGTGGTCGCCAACCGCGGCGCGGGCAAACCCAACCCGGTGCCCACCGGCGAACTCGGCGGCTTCCGCCTCGGCCCGATCTTCACGATGGGCAACCACATGGTGCTGACCGCGATGGAAAGCAACGGCGGTTTCGCGAGCCTGGACATCTCCGACCCGCTCAACCCCAAGGTGCTCGATTCGATCGCCGGCGCCACGCCGTTCTATTACGCGACCTGCTTCGACGGCAAGACCGTGCACACCTCCGCGCGCGGCAGCGGCGCCAAGATGTACAGCTACGACCTGAGCGACCGCTCGCGCTTCGTGGCCGAGGACAACCGGCTCGTCATCGACGAACAGCTGTACTGCGCCACGCAGGACCACTACGTCATTCAAGGCGCGCAGACCCGCATCCACAAGGTCGACGTGAGCAACCCGCTCAACCACGTGGAGGTGGGCCGCGGCGGCATCCTGCGCGAGGACGACCCGAACTTCTCGCACTCGGACAACGGCCAGGTCGCGATGTTCGGCAACCTCGTCTTCGTGGGCAACGACCACGGCTCGGGCAGCGGCTTCGTCGTGCACTCGGTCGAGCCCGACACCACCAAGCCGGAAGTGAAGCAGGTCTCGCCTGCCAACGGAGCGAAGCAGCAGGCCCTCACCTCGCGCATCGGCCTGGGCATGACCGACAGCATCCGGCCGGAGAGCGTGAACAGCAACACCTTCATCGTGCGCCCGGTGGGCGGCAACACGCTGGCGGGCACCTACAGCGTGCAGTTGGGCATCGTCAACTTCCATCCCGCGCAGCCGCTGCTGCCGGGCACGAGCTATGAGGTGTTCCTGCCGGCCAACGGCGTGAAGGACTATGCGGGCAACGCCATCGGCGCCGACTACCGCTCCACTTTCAACACCGGCAACGCCAGCGACATCAACCTGATGCACCACTGGCCGCTGACGGGCAACCTGGGCGACCAGATCGGCGCCAACAACGGCACGCCCGCCACCGGCGACGCGTTCGAGAGCATCGGCCTGAACTTCGCGAACCGCACCGCGGGTGTGCCGCTGAAGAACGACACCGTGGCCAGCGCGCTGGGCGGCACCGCGACGCTGAGCTTCTACATGAAGACCACGCAAGCCGGCAGTGCCAACTCGTGGACCGCGCCCGGCATCTTCGGTCGCGACCAGTCGGGCGGCACCGACGACGTGTTCTGGGGCTGGCTGGACAGCGGCGGGCGCATCAAGCTCTCGGTGGGCAATGACGGCGGCACCACCTCCACGGCGGTCGTGAACGACGGCAACTGGCATCACGTCGTGCTCACGCGCGACGCGGCTTCGGGCGCGCAGGCGGTGTACGTCGACGGCGTGAAGACCACCTCGACCGGGCCGACCGGCACCAAGGGCCTGTCGACCAAGTTCCAGGTCATGGGGCAGATCCAGGGCAACACCGCGCTCTTCAAGGGCACGCTGGCCGAGGTGCGCGTGTACGGCCGCGTGCTCGGCCAGACCGAGGTGGACACGCTGCGCGGCCAGGCCATCATCGGCGACCCGGGCCTGGGCGGCGGGCCCAAGCTGGTCAACGGCCAGTTGACCTTCAACCCCGCGACGCTCGGCGCCAGCGGCGTGCAGTTCCGCTGGAACTTCGGCAACGGCACGCAGACGGCCTTCTCGTCGGTACCGAACACCAGCTACACCTACACCACCCCGGGCCACTACACGGTGACCCTGACGGTGAAGGACAGCAGCGGCCGCGAGACCTACTACACCTACAACGTGACCATCATCGCGCCGGTCACCGCGACCGCGCCCACGCACACGACCAACATCGCGGGCGATGCGAGCCGGGTGTACTCGGTGAACCCCGACAGCGGCACGGTGGCCGCCATCGACGCGCAGACACTCGCCAAGCTCTGGGAAGTGCGTGTCGGCGACGAGGCCAAGACGCTGGCTGTCGGCCCCGACGGCCGCATCTGGGTCGCGGTGCAGGGCGAGGACAAGCTGGTGGCACTCAACGCCGCCGACGGCTCGCAGTCGGTGTCGATCCCGCTGGCCTACGGCAGCGGCCCCTACGGCGTGGCCTTCACGCCCAACGGCGCCAAGGGCCTGCTCACGCTGGAAAGCAAGTCGGTGCTCATGAGCTTCGACCCGAGCAACGGCACCACCACCGGCGCGCTGGCACTCGAAGGCGGCGTGCGCGGCATCGCCGTGAGCGCCGACTCGCAGGTGGCCTACGTCACGCGCTTCAAGTCGAAGATGACGGGTGGCCAGCTGCACAAGGTGAACCTGCAGACGCTGACCGCGCTGCAGACCATCCCGCTGCCGGTGGACACCACGACCGTCGACACCGAGAGCCGTGCGCGTGGCGTGGCCAACTACCTGAGCCAGGTGGTGATCTCGCCCGACGGCTCGCGTGCCGTGCTGCCGTCGAAGAAGGACAACATCGTGCGCGGCCGCTTCCGCGATGGCACCGACCTGCCGCACGACCAGACGGTGCGTTCCATCCTGTCGCAGGTGAACCTGCAGGGCGCCGCCGAGGTGTTCTCCGAGCAGATCGACTTCGACGACCGCGCCCCCGCGCGCGCCGCGCTGTACTCGCCCGCCGGCGACTACCTGTTCGTGGCGCAGATGGAAGGCAACCGGGTCGCCATCGTCGACAGCTACACCCGCGCGGTGCGCGGCGAGATCAACGCCAGCAGCGCCCCGCACGGCCTGTACCTCGATGCGGCGCGCAAGCGGTTGTTCGTGAACAACTTCCTGGCGCGCTCGGTGTCGGTGCATGACGTGGCGCAGGTGCTGTCGGCCGAGACCAACGCGGCGATCTTCCTGCAGAACGTGCCCACCGTGGCGCAGGAGCCGATGGCGGCCGCGGCGCTGCGCGGCAAGCAGGTGTTCTACAACGCGGCCGACCGGCGCATGAGCAAGGACAACTACATGTCTTGCGCCAGCTGCCACGCGGACGGCGGCGACGACGGCATGGTGTGGGACTTCACCCAGCGCGGCGAAGGCCTGCGCCGCACCATCAGCCTGCAAGGGCGGCGCGGCACCAGCCACGGCAAGTTGCACTGGACGGCCAACTTCGACGAAGTGCAGGACTTCGAGAACGACATCCGCAACGAGTTCGGCGGCACCGGTTTCCTGAGCAACGCCGACTGGACCGCCACGCAGGCCCCGCTGGGTGCGCCCAAGGCCGGCAGGAACGCGCAGCTGGACGACCTGGCCGTGTACCTGGGTTCGCTCAACAAGTACATGCGCAGCCCGGCCCGCGCCGCGGACGGCAGCCTGAGCGTGGACGCGGTGCGCGGACAGACCGTGTTCACCACGGCCCAGTGCGCCACCTGCCACACGGGTGCCACCTCTCGCGACGGCCTGCGGCACGACGTGGGCACGATCCAGGCCTCGTCGGGCAAGGGCAGCAACCAGCCGCTGGCGGGCGTGGGCTTCGACACGCCGACCCTGTCGGGCACCTGGAACACCACCGCGTTCTTCCACAACGGCCAGGCGGCCACGCTGCAGGACCTGCTCGCAGGCGGCCACGGCAATGCCTCCAGCCTGCCGGCGAACGACGTGGTGGCGCTGCGCGAGTACGTGCGCTCGCAGGACACCGCCCCGGCGGTGGTCACGCGGCTGCGCTCCGACCTCAACCCGACGATGTGCGTGAACATCAAGGCCGCCTCGACCACCAGCGGCGCGACGGCGGTGCAGTGGCCGTGCGGCAACGCGGGCAACGAGAAGTTCACGATGACGCCCGTCACCGGCGGCTACGTGCAGTTCATCGCCGAGCACAGCGGCCTGTGCCTGGCACAGAACGGCACGGCGACCACGAACGCAGCGGTGGTGCAGGTGGCCTGCTCGACGGGCAACACGGCGCAGTGGAGCCTCGTGGGCGGCACGCTGCGCAACCGGGCCTCGGGCTCGTGCCTGGACGTGCCGAACGGCTCGACCACGCAGGACACGGCGCTGATCACCTGGACCTGCAACGGCGGCAACAACCAGAACTGGACGCAGCTGCCGTAAGCCCTCCGCTTCGCGCCTGACGCAAAGCCGGCCGTTTCGACGGCCGGCTTTTTTTCGTCTGGCGCATGACCTCCCGCGTCATGGATTCGATGCACCCGTTCTGGAACAGTGGGTCCATCGATTCATCAACCAGGAGAAAAAACCATGACCGGCTTCAACATCCTCCCGCTCGCCGTTGCCCTGCTGATCGGCGTCGCCGCCCTGGGTTCGTGCCTCGGCATCGCGCTGGTGGGCCAGAAGTTTCTCGAAGGCACGACGCGCCAACCCGAGCTGGTCGACACGCTGCAGACCAAGTTCTTCCTGGTCGCCGGCGTGACCGACGGGGCCTTCATCATCGCGACCGGCATCGGCCTCTGGTTCGCCACGGCCAGCCCGTTTGGTTGACGTTGGCGGAACCCTCCGGCGAGGGCACGGCGCGGCGGAAGCGACACGTTTCACTGGCACCATTCGTGCTAGTACCGTTGACACCGAATTGTTTACGGCTAAAGTATTTAACTATCAACAGTTCAGTTGTCTCAACCCTTCCCTTGCCGGAGAACCCGATGCGCCCCACGTTCCTGAAATCGCCCGCGCTGCCGCGCACCCTGCTCTCGCTGCTGCTGTGCGGCGCTGCCCTCGGCGCCTCGGTGTCGGCCATCGCCGCGCCGGTCAAGGTCGGTTTGGCCCTTGATATTTCGGGGCCTTTCGCGGCTTTGGGTGCCGAGGCGCGCGACGGCTTTTCGCTCGGCATCAAGCAACTGAACGGCAAGCTCGGCGGGCAGGACGTGGAGTTCGTGCAGGCCGACATGGCCGGCAGCCCCGACCAGGCCAAGCAGCTGGTCGACCGCATGATCCAGCGCGACAAGATCGACATCTTCAGCGGCCCCATCGGCTCCAACGTGGCGCTGGCCGTGGGCCCGACGCTGTTCAACGCCAAGGTGCCCTACCTGTCGGCCAACGCCGGCCCGAGCCAGTTTGCCGGCGCGCAGTGCAGCCCCTACTTCTTCGGCACGGCCTACCAGAACGACCAGTTCCACGAAGCGGCCGGCAAGTTCGCACAAGACCGCGCGTTCAAGAAGATCGTGCTCATCGCCCCCAACTACCCGGCCGGCAAGGATGCGCTCGGCGGCTTCAAGCGCCAGTTCAAGGGCCAGGTGGCCGACGAGCTGTACACCAAGCTGGGCCAGATCGACTACGCCGCCGAGCTCGCGCAGCTGCGCGCGGCCAAGCCCGACTCCATTTACTTCTTCCTGCCCGGCGCGATGGGCATCAACTTCATCAAGCAGTTCGTCGGCGCGGGCCTGTCGAAGGACATCACGCTCGTCACCAGCGGCTTCTCGGCCGACGAAGACGTGATCGGCGCCGTGGGCGAGCCCATGCTCGGACTGTTCAACACCTCGCACTGGGCGCACGACCTGGGCAACGCCGCCAACAAGGCCTTCGTGGCTGCGTTCCGCAAGGAATACAACGGCCGCTACCCGTCGGTGTACGCCGCGCAGGCCTATGACGCGATCCTCGCGATGGACGCCGCCGTGAAGCAATCGGGCGGCAACGCGCAGAACCGCGACGCCGTGGTCGCTGCCCTGAAGAAGGCCAACTACGCCTCGACGCGCGGCACCTTCAAGTACGCGAACAACCACTTCCCCATCGAGAACTTCTACCTGCGCGTGATCGGCAAGGACGCGCAAGGCAAGGTGACGAACAAGCTGATCAACACGGTTCTCACCAACTATGGCGACAGCTACGCCGCCAAGTGCAGCATGAAGTGATGCGGCTCGTTTTTCCATGAGCGGCATCCTCGTCCTCGAGCAATTGCTCAACGGCATCGGCTACGGCCTGATGCTCTTTCTTCTGGCGGCGGGCCTCACGCTGGTGTTCGGCATCATGGACGTGCTGAACCTCGCGCACGGCTCGCTGTTCATGGCCGGCGCCTACGTGGCGGCCGAGGCGCACACGCGCACCGGCTCGTTCGCCGCGGCCATCGTGGTCGCGGTGCTCGTCACCGTGGTGGTGGCGCTGCTCATCGAGGTGCTGCTGATGCGCCGCCTCTACAAGCGCGACCACCTGGCGCAGGTGCTCGCCACCTTCGGCGTGATTTTGGTGGCCGACGACATCGTCAAGATGATCTGGGGCCCCTCGCCCATCATGGCGCCCACGCCGGCCGCGCTCTCGGGCCCGGTCGAGCTGATGGACGGCCTGCCCTACCCCTCGTACCGCCTCGTGATCCTCGCGGGCGGCGTGCTGATGGCGCTGGCGCTGTACGTGCTCGTGAACCACACGCGCATCGGCATGCGGGTGCGCGCAGGCGCATCTGACAGGCCGATGGCCGAGCTGATGGGCGTGCGCGTGGGCCGCATCTTCAACGGCGTGTTCCTGCTCGGCGCGGCACTCGCTGCACTGGCCGGTGCGCTCATGGGCCCGATCGTCGCGGTGCAGGTGGGCATGGGCGAAGCCATCCTGATCCCGGCGCTGGTGGTGCTGGTGATCGGCGGCATCGGCTCGGTGCGCGGCGCCTTCGTGGCCGCGCTGCTGGTCGGCGTGGTCGACACCATCGGCCGCGCCTTCGTGCCGATGCTGCTGCGCGCCACGCTGCCGCCCGCCACGGCGGCCGACCTGGGGCCGCTGTTCGCCGAGGTCGCGATGTACGCGCTCATGGTCGTCGTTCTGATCTTCCGGCCCTCCGGCCTTTTCTCGGCCCGCGCATGAAATTCTCGTCACGCACCTTCGGCCTCGGGCTGCTCCTCGTGGCGCTCGCGGCCTTTCCGCTGGTCGCGCCGCTGTTCGGGCTCGACTTCTACATCGGCTTCGTGCGGCGCGTGCTCATCGTCGCGCTGGCTGCCGCGAGCCTGAACTTCATCCTCGGCTTCGGCGGCATGGTGGCGCTCGGGCACGCGGGCTTCATCGGCATGGGCGCCTACACGGTGGTGGCGCTCAGCGACGCCGGCGTGATGTCGGCCTGGCTCCTGTGGCCCATGGCTGCACTGGTGGCCGGCCTCGTCGCTGCGCTGATCGGCACGGTGGCGCTGCGCACGCGCGGCGTGTACTTCATCATGACCACGCTGGCTTTTGCGCAGATGCTGTACTTCGTCGTCGTGTCGCTGCGCAAGTACGGCGGCGACGACGGCTACACGCTCATGTCGCGCCCCACGCTGCTGCCGGGCCTCGACCTGGGCAACGAGTCGACCTTCTACTGGGTGGTGCTCGCGGTGGTCGCGCTCGCGCTGTGGTGGCTGCACCGCGCCACGCAGGCGCGCTTCGGCCATGCGCTGATGGGCATCCGCGACAACGAGACGCGCATGCGCGCGCTGGGCTACCCGGTGTTTCGTCTGCAGCTCGTCGGCTTCGCCATCGCGGGCGCGATCGCCGGTCTGGCCGGCGCGCTGCTGGCCGGCGGCAACGGCTTCGTGAGCCCCGCGACCATGCACTGGACGCAGTCGGCCACGCTGGTGGTGATGGTCGTCATCGGCGGCCTCGGCCGCAGCTGGGGCGGACCGGTGGGCGCCGTGGTCTGGCTGGTGCTCGAGGAAGTGCTCAAGCAACACACCGAACACTGGCACATGCCGCTGGGCCTGCTGCTGATCGCCGTCGCCCTCTGGGCGCCGCGCGGCCTCGCCGCGTTGTCGACGAAACGCCGCACGGTCGCAGCAGCAGCGGCTTCCGCTGCAACTGCCGCAGGGAGCGCCAAGCCATGAGCCTTTTCAGAATCGAAGGGTTGGTCAAGCGCTTCGGCGGCCTGCTGGCGACCGACCATGTGAACCTCACGGTGGAGCGCGGCGAAGTGCACGCGCTCATCGGTCCCAACGGCGCGGGCAAGACCACGCTGGTGAACCTCATCACCGGCCTGCTGGAGGCCGACGCGGGCCGGCTGATGCTCGACGGGCAGGACATCACGGCCTACAAGGACCACCAGCGCGTGGCCGCCGGCATGTCGCGCTGCTTCCAGGTGACGCGCGTGTTCGCCAAAGAAACGGTGCACGACAACCTGATGCTCGCGGCGCAGGCCCATGCGGGCAGCAGCCTGCGTTTTCTCGCGCCGCGTGCCAACGAACGTGCGCTGGTCGACCGTGCCCACGCACTGGCCGACCGCGTGGGCCTGGGCAGCGAGCGCCACCGCATCGCGGGCACGCTGCCGCACGGCGCGCAGCGCGCGCTCGACGTGGCACTGGCGCTGGCCGCCGAACCCAAGCTGCTGCTGCTCGACGAGCCGATGGCCGGCATGGGGCCCGACGAGTCGGCGCGCATGGTCGACCTGATCGAATCGCTGCGTGAATCGATGGCCATCCTGCTCATCGAGCACGACATGGACGCCGTGTTCCGCCTCGCCAACCGCCTCACGGTGCTGGTACAGGGCAAGGTGCTCATGAGCGGCACGGCCGACGAAGTGCGGGGCCATCCCGACGTACAGGCCGTGTACCTCGGAACCGAAGCGGAAGGACACGCATGAGCACGACGACCACGACCACCGCCCTGCTCGAGGCCACCGCCATCGAAGCCGGCTACGGCGCCAGCCAGGTGCTGTTCGGCATCGACGTGCGCGTCGGTGCCGGCGAAGTGATGGCGCTGCTGGGCCGCAACGGCATGGGCAAGAGCACGCTGCTGAAGGTGCTGACCGGCACGATCGCGCCGATGCGCGGCGGCGTGAATTTCTGCGGTGCGGCCATCGGCGGCCACCGGCCCGACGCCATCGCGCGGCGCGGCATGGCCATCGTGCCCGAGGGGCGCCACGTGTTCCCCAACCTCAGCGTGGACGAGCACCTGCGCGCCTTCGCACGGCCCCGGCCCGGCAGCGCGCCGCGCTGGACCGTCGAGGCGCTGTACAAGCTCTTTCCGCGCCTGTCGGAACGCAAGGCCAACGCGGGCAACCAGCTCTCGGGCGGCGAGCAGCAGATGCTGGCCATTGCGCGCGCGCTGTCGACGCACCCGCGCCTGCTGATCCTCGACGAAGCCACCGAAGGCCTGGCCCCGGTGATCCGCGAGGAGATCTGGCACTGCATTGCCACGCTCAAGTCCGAAGGCGAAGCGATCCTGGTGGTCGACAAGTACGTGCAGCGCCTGCTGCCGCTGGCCGACCGCCACATGATCCTCGAGCGCGGGCGCGTGGTGTGGCAGGGCGACTCGGCGGCGCTCGACGCCGACCGGTCGCTGTGGACGCGCTACCTGGGCGTCTGAACGCGGGCCGCGTTCGTTTTATTCGGGCGCGGCGTCGAGTTTCAGGATGAGGTCGCGGCTCGCCTGATTGAGGCCGACGACCTCCACCACGCTGCCGTGCTTGCGCAGCCGCTCGACCACCTTGGTCAGTGCGGCCACGGAGGTGACGTCCCAGAAGTGCGCCTGCGTCACGTCGATGCGCACCGGTGCACTGTCGATCTCGCGCACGTCGAAGGCATCGACCAGCATGTCGGCCGAGGCGAAGAACACCTGGCCCGTCACGCGGTAGACGCGTGTGCCGCCTTCTTCCACTTCGGCCTGCACCTGCAGCAGCCGCGCGACCTTGAAGGTGAAGAACACGCCGCTGAGCATCACGCCGACGGCCACGCCCGCGGCGAGGTTGTCGGTGGCGACGGTGACAGCCACCGTGGCGAGCATCACGGCGCTCGACATGCGCGGGTGCCGCACCAGCGTGCGCAGCGAGCCCCAGTCGAAGGTCGAGGCCGACACCATCACCATGATCGCGACCAGCGCCGCCACCGGCACCTGCGACACCCAGGGCTTGAGCAGCACCATGAGGATCAGCAGGAAGACACCGGCGAACAGCGTCGACAGCCGCCCGCGTCCGCCGTAGCGCACGTTGCTCACGGTCTGGCCGATCATTCCGCAGCCCGCGATGCCGCCGAAGCAGCTGGCCGCGACGTTGGCGATGCCCAGGCCGCTGCACTCGCGGTTCTTCGAGCTCGGCGTGTCGGTGAGTTCGTCGACCACGCTCGCGGTCATCATCGATTCGAGCAGGCCGACCATCGCGATCGCGAAGGCCGGCAGCGCGATGATGCGCAGCGTCTCCAGCGTGAGCGGCACCGAGGGGAACGCGAATGTGGGCAGCGCATCGGGCAGATGGCCGAGGTCGGCCACGGTCTTGAGCGGCAGGCCGAGCCACTGGCCCACCAGCGTCACGACCACGATACACACCAGCGGCGACGGCACTGCGGTCGTCAGGCGCGGCAGCAGGTAGATGATGGCCAGCCCGAGCCCGACCATGGCCCAGGTCGCGGTGTTGGCGCCGATGAAGTGCGGCATCTGCGCCGCGAAGATCAGGATGGCGAGTGCATTGACGAAGCCGGTGCGCACCGACGACGACACGAAGCGCATCAGCACGCCGAGCCGCAGCAGGCCGAACACGATCTGCATCGCGCCCGCGAGCACGCCCGCGGCCAGCAGGTACGTCAGGCCATGCGCATGCACCAGCGGCGCGGCCACCAGCGCCACCGAGCCGGCCGCGGCCGACACCATGGCCGGCCGGCCGCCGGTGAAGGCGATCACGAGGCCGATGACAAAAGAAGCAAAGAGGCCGACCGCCGGGTCCACGCCAGCGACGAAGGAAAAGGCGATGACCTCGGGAATGAGCGCGAAGGTGGCGACGGCGCCCGCCATCAGCTCGCGGGGAATGCTCGGGCACCACTCGGTGCGCAGGCGACTGTGGGTAGAAGACATGGGAAGCGGCAACAGTCCGCAGGCGCCGCGGGGCGCCGCGATGCGGAACAGGAAAAGAAAAGGAGGCCGGCGTGCGGCCTCCGTGCGGATGGCAACGGCCGTGAGCCGCCGCGCTTCACGCCGCCCGCGTCAGGGAGGCGTCGGCCGCGAGCAGCCCGACTGCCGGCGGCGGATGGGGAAGCGGGGCATCCGGGAACACATGGGCGCCGATTGTAGGGAGCGCCGTCAGACGGACCGCGTGATGCCGCCGTCCACGCGCAGGTTCTGCCCCGTGATGTAGCCCGCGCCCTCGGAGGCGAGGAAGCCGATGGTGGCGGCGATCTCGGCGCTGCGGCCGTAGCGGCCCATGGGGATGCGTTCGCGGAACACGTCCTTCTCGGGCAGGCTGTCGATGAAGCCCGGCAGCACGTTGTTCATGCGCACGTTGTGCTTGGCGTACTGGTCGGCGAAGAGCTTGGTGAAGGCCGCGAGGCCGGCGCGGAACACGCCCGAAGTCGGGAACACCGGGTCGGGCTCGAAGGCCGCGAAGGTCGAGATGTTGATGATCGCGCCGCCGCCCTGCTTCACCATGTGCGGCGCCACGAGGCGCGCGGGGCGCACGGCGCTCAGGAAGTAGACGTCCATGCCGCGGTGCCAGTCGTCGTCGCTGATCTCCAGGATCGGCGCGCGCGGGCCGTGGCCGGCGCTGTTCACGAGCACGTCGATGCGGCCCCATTCGGCGATGACCTTGTCGACGAGGCGCTGGATGTCGTCGTTCGACTGGTTGGAGCCCGTGACGCCGATGCCGCCGAGTTCCTGCGCCAGCGCTTCGCCCTTGCCCGACGAGGACAGGATGGCCACGCGAAAGCCGTCGTCCGCGAGCTTGCGGGCCGCGGCGGCGCCCATGCCGCTGCCGCCGGCGGTGACGATGGCTACTTTTTGGGGGGTGTCTGAAGGCATGCGGGCTCCTTGGGTTCGTGTATTCGAAGCACGCATTGTGGCGAGGGCGCTGTGGGTTGGGGCGCGCTCGGGGAAGTGCTTTGTGGGGGTTGCTTTCGGGGCGCGATTGTTCAGGGCGCGGGCACAGGCCACCGGGTACTTCCCTCCGCGAATGTCCCCCGGGCTTCGCCCTCCTCCTTGATTTCGCTGCGGGAAGCACCCAGTGTCCTGCGCCCGCTGGACGCTGTCGTTGTGCGGGTCGATCAATCACCGCACTGCCCAACGCTCACGGCGATGGGGTGCCTTGCGCAGCGAAATCAAGGGGGAGCCCGAAGGGCGGAGGACATTCGCGGAGCAAGGTACCGCGTCGGCGGGGGCGTCGCCCTGAACTGCAGCAGCGGATCAGACCGTCGGCAACGTGGCCTGCATCGACGGCCGCTGGTTGAACGCCGCGAACCACTTCGCGCTGTTCGGCGCCTGGGCGCGCCAGTCCACCGAGGGAAAGCGGAAGTCCATGTAGCCCAGCGCGCAGCCGAAGGCGATGGTGCCGATGTCGACGCGCTCGCCGAACGACGGCGCCGCCGCTTCGAGCCATTCGAGGCCGGTGCGCACCTTGTCGAGCTGGCCGTCGGTCCAGTCGGTCCAGCGCAGCGCCTCGGGGCGCAGCATGGTCTCGTAGCGCGCGAGCAGCGCGGCGCCGGTCATGCCGTCGGCCAATGACAGCTCGGTCAGGCGCTCCCAGCGCGCAGGCCCGGTGGCCGGGAACAGGCTGCCAGCGTGTGTCGTATCGAGGTACTCGCAGATCACGCGGCTGTCGAACAGCACCTGGCCGTCGTCGGTGAGGAAGGTCGGCACCTGGCCCAGCGGGTTGTTCGGCAGGATGCTGGCGTCGCGCTTCACCGGGCCGGCGGCGCTGGGCAGCTTCTCGATGCGATCGGCCACGCCCAGCTCGTGGGCCACGACCATGCACTTGCGCACGAAGGGAGACGCGGGAGAGAAGAAGATCTTCATGGTCGGAGCGATCGAGCGAGTGAGTGAAGGAAAGCGGAGGACGTTCAGCCCGTGATCGGCGTGCGCGGCGATCCCGGCTTGCGGATGCGCAGCATCCCCTCTTGCGCCGCCGACGCCACGAGCCGGCCGTCCCGCGTGTAGATGCTGCCGCGGCACAGGCCGCGCGCGCCGCCCGCGCTGGGCGAGTCGACCACGTAGAGCAGCCAGTCGTCCAGACGGAAATCGCGGTGGAACCACATCGCGTGGTCCAGGCTGGCGGGGCGCACCTGGCCGCTCATGAAGCTCAGGCCGTGCGGCAGCATCGCGGCGCGCAGCAGGCCGTGGTCGGAGGCGTAGGCCAGCAGCGCGCGGTGCACCGTCAGGTCGTCGGGCAGCGGCGCGATGGCACGCATCCAGATGGCGCTCTGGTTCTCGGTGGGGCGCACTTCGGGCCGCAGCAGGTCTTCGGGGTCGACGCGCCGGTACTCGATGCCGTGCGGCTGGATGGCCTTGGAGCGCCAGGGTTCGGGCAGGCGGTCGCCGAGCGCGATGCGCTGGTCGAGCTCGCTGCTCAGGTCGTCGGGGCCTTCGACCGCGGGCATGGCGAACTGGTGCTCGACGCCCTCGTCCACGGTCTGGAACGAGGCCGACATCTCGAAAATGATGCGGTCCTGCTGGCGCGCCACGACGTGGCGCGTGGTGAAACTGCGGCCGTCGCGCACGCGGTCGACGCTGTATTCGATGGGCGCGTGCTCGCCGGGCAGCAGGAAGTAGGCGTGCATCGAATGCACGGGGCGCTCGGCGCCCACCGTGAGGCTGGCGGCCATGAGCGACTGGCCGAGCACCTGGCCGCCGAAGACGGCGGGCGTGCCGATGTCCTCGCTCTGGGCCAGGAAGCGGTCGCCGCCCAGCGGTTCGAGCTGCATGAGGGCGACGAGGTCGGCAACGAGGCGGGCGGCAAGGGCGGGTTCGGGGGTCATCGGGGGGAGATTTCCGGGCAAAAAAAGCAGCCCTCGACGATAGCAAAGGCCGGGCCCGCGCGCTGTCGCGGCCCGGTCAGCAGCGCCCGGCGGGCCTACTTGAAGAAGCAGAGGTCCAGCATCAGGCGCAGGCTGCAGCCGTAATCCGTGCCCCCATCGACCATGCGCACCGGCACGCCGCCCAGCAGCATCGCGCCGTCGGCGCCGTACACCAGCGGCGAACGCTCGGCCTGGCTGAACGCGCCGCTGAGCGTTTCCTGCTCGACGTACTTCAAGTACTGGCGCCGCGAAAAATCGACCGTGTCGGCCGACTTCAGCGCCACCGCCGCATAACGCTTGCCGTAGACGGTGCCGAAGTAGCGCAGCACCGGGCCGGTGCGGTCGCCGTACTTCACCTCGGCCTTGGCAAAGCCGGTCTGCACGAGAAAGTTGCGGTCTTCGGGCGTCAGGTCGGCGTCGAAGGCCATCAGCACGTACTGGCCTTCGAAGCTCTGGTTGCGCGCCACTTTCAGTTCGCCGATGAGCGCGGGCGTGACCTTGGTGCGGCCGTCCCAGCGCAGCAACGCGGCCACGGACGGGTCGCCGTCGAACACGTAGTGGTACTTGTCGCCGGCGATGGCGACCTTGCGGCCGTCCTTGGCTGCGACGAAGCTCAGCACGCGGTCCTTGCCGTGGACGGGGTCGCCCTCGGGGGGGCTGGCGCAGCCCACCTGCAGCAGGCCGAAGGCGGCGCAGGCCAGCGCCAGGAAGAGCCGACGCGCAGGGGTCGACAGCGAAGAAGAAAGAGGCACGGTGTGTCCGGGGTTCGAGTTCATCCAGCCCCGGACTCTAGCGCCGCGCCGCCCTCAGAAGGTGTGAATGAATCCGGCGTGGCCGAGCAGCCTGCCCAGGCGCGCCCCCTCAAGGCGCAAAGCGCAGCCATAGCCGAGCTATGGCGAGCATTTGCAACGCCGAGGGGGCGTGTCTGGGCGGGATGAGCGGGCATGGCGGATTCGTTCACACCTTCTTAACGGTCGAGGTCGACGCCATCGGCCGCCAGCTTTTTCTGCAGCGCCGCCACGTCGATCGCCGCAAAGCGTCCGCTGCCCAGCGAGGCCGCCGCGGTGCCGGCCGCCTGCCCCATCACGAAGCAGCCGCCGCTGGCGCGCGCGGCCGACTGGCCTTCGTGCGTCATCGAGGCGCAGCGTCCGGCCACCAGCAGGTTGTCGACCGTCTGCGGCACCAGCATGCGCCACGGCAGGTGGTTGTAGGCGTTGGCTTCGTCGCGCGGGAAGGCCCACTCGATGCGGCCGTCGGCGTGCATTTCCATCGGCCAGGCGTTCAGGCCGATGGTGTCGTCGAAGGTGGCCGAGCCGAGGATGTCTTCGCGGCCCAGCGCGTACAGGCCCTGGATGCGCCGCGTCTCGCGGATGCCGACCTGCGGCGCGATCTCCACGATGGCCGACGGCGCAAAGCCCGGCACTTCGGCCTGCAAAAACTTGAAGTACGCGGCAATCTGGCGCCGGCCTTCGAGTTCGCCGTCGCTGAGCTCGCGCGCATCGATGCCGTTCATCGCGCCGCCGGCGGCGTTGCGGATCTGCGTGACGTTGGCGCGCCATTCGCGCGGGTCCTTGTTGGGCCGCAGGATCGCGCCTTCGCGCGGAAAGCTGTACTTGCCCGGATGCTGCTGCTCGGCGCGCGCCATGAAGTCGTTGATGGCCGAGAACTCGCCCACCGCTTCCAGCGCGGCCGGCGCGTCGACCTGGCCGATGCGGAACATGGTGGTCGGGAACAGCCCGCTGCCGTGGCCGTCGCCCACTTCGAAGGGCACGCCCGCGAAGGCCGCCACGTCGGCGTCGCCGCTGGCGTCGATGAAGGCATTGGCGCGGATCGCCTGGCGGCCCGACTTGGTCTCGACCACCAGCGCGCTGATGCGCGCGCCGTCGTGCAGCACGGCCGCGGCGTACGCGTGGAACAGCATCTGCACGCCGGCCGATTCCAGCAACTGGTCGGCGGCCAGCTTGTAGGCCGAGGTGTCGTACGAGCGCACGCAGATGCGCCCGCCCATGCCGTTCTGCGGCGCGTTCATGCCGTTGAAGCCGGCGATGCGGTCGATGAGGTCGTCGACCACGCCGCGCACCAGCTGCGTCATCTCGCCGCGGCGCTTGCCGTACAGGCCCGCGAAGTTGGTCACGCCGCCCGCGGTGCCCATGCCGCCGAGAAAACCGTAGCGCTCCACCAGCAGCGTGCGCGCACCGTGGCGCGCGGCGCTCACGGCGGCGGCAATGCCGGCGGGGCCGCCGCCGACCACGACCACGTCGAAGTCGCCGAACACCGGCAGCGCGCGCGCCGGTTCGTTCAGGGTGTGTGGTTGCTGCGCGGTGGTCGTCGTCATCACTGGATCTTGATGCCGCGGGTGGAAATGATCTTGCTCATGATGGCCGCCTCTTCCTTCACGCGCGTGCGCATGCCGTCCGGCGAGGTGCCCACGGCCTGCCAGCCTTGCTCGAAGAGCTTGCGGCGCACGTCGGGGTCTTTCATGACGATCTCGATCTCGCGGCTGATGCGGGCCTGCGCGGTCTTCGACAGGTTGGCCGGGCCGAGCAGCGCGACCCACACCTCGAGGCTGAAGTCTTTCACGCCGGCTTCGGCCAGCGGGGCGATCTCGGGCACCAGCGCGCTGCGCCCGCCCGTGAGGCCCACGGCCTTGAGCTTGCCGGCGCGGATCTGCGGCATGGCCACGCCCGGCGGGATCAGGCCCATCTGCACCTGGTCGCCCAGCATGGCGGTGACGACCTGCGGGTTGCCCTGGTAGGGCACGTGCTCCGGCTTGAAGCCGTTCACGCGGCTCTTGAGCAGTTCCATGCCCAGGTGGCCGACCGAGCCCACGCCCACCGAGCCGTAGTTCCACTTGTCGCCGGCCTGGCGCGCAGCGTCGAAGAAGGCGGTGCCCGAGGGCAGGCTGTTCTGTGCCACGAGCACCAGCGGCGCGGTGGCGATCAGCGACAGGTACGTGAAGTCTTTCGCCGGGTCGTACGGCAGCTTGGGGTACAGCATCTTCGACGACGTGAGGTTGCCGTTGATGACGATGCCCAGCGTGTGGTCGTCGGTGGCCTTGGCCACCTGGTCGGCCGCGATGTTGCCCGAGGCGCCGGCCTTGTTGTCCACCACGACCGGCTGGCCCAGCGCGCGGGACAGCGGCTCGGCGATGGTGCGCGCCGCGATGTCGGGCGTCGATCCGCCCGGGAAACCCACCAGCAGGCGGATCGGCTTGGTCGGCCACGCGGGGGTGTCGGCGCTGGCGGACAGCGGCAACGCCGCGGTGGCGGCCAGGCCGCAGGCGATCAGGAGGGCTCTCTTGGTGGCGTGCATGGGAAAAAAACAGTCAAAAAGGTGAACAAATATGCAAAGAGAGGCAGCTTAACTGGCGCGCCGAGCCCAGGGCAAGGCGCGCGCTCGTCAGTCGAGGCTGATGTTGCCCCGGCGCACCAGCTCGCCGTACACCTTCGACTTGGCCTCGGCGTTGCGCTCGATTTCCTCGGGCGACCAGGCCAGCGGCTCGAAGGCGAAGGTGTCGAAGCGGGCGCGGATGTCGGGGTCGGCGATGACCTTGGCCACGTCGGTGTTGATCTTGGCCTTCACGGCCGCCGACACGCCCTTGGGCGCCAGCAGCGACACGAAGGAGTTGACCTCCAGCGAGGCCGGGCCGCCGGCCTCGGCCATGGTCGGCACGTCGGGCATCTGCGGGATGCGCTTGGGCGCGGCCACGGCGATGTAGCGCAGCTTGCCGGCCTTGTAGATGCCCTGGCTCGACGGAATGCTCGCGAAAGCCCACGGCACCTCGCCGGTGCCGACGTTGGAGTACAGCTGCGACACCTCGCGGTACGGCGCGTGCCGCATGCGGATGCCCGTGAGCGCCTCGAGCTGCTGCGCGCCCAGGTGGCCCGGGCTGCCGACGCCCCACGAGCCGTAGACGATGCCTTCGGGGTTGGCCTTGGCGGCGGCGATCAGGTCGCCCATGGTCTTCCACTTCGACTCGGTGCCCACGGCCACGAAGAAGGGCGTGCGAAACAGCGAGGCGACCGGGTCGAAGTGCTGCAAGGTCACGAAGTTGCGCGACTTGTACAGGTGCGGCAGCGCGGCGATGTGCTCGCTGTCCAGCTGCAGCAGCGTGTAGCCGTCGGGCGCGACGCGGCGCGCCTGGTCGATGGCGATGAAGCCGCCGCCACCGGGCCGGTTGTCGACCACCACGCGCTGGTTCCACAGGCGCGAGAGCTTGTCGGACACGAGCCGCAGCACCGCGTCAGGGCCGCTGCCGGCCGCGAACGGGGTGATCAGCGTCACCGGCTTGCTCGGGTAGTCGCTGCCCTGCGCCCATGCGCCGGAGGCGGCGGTCAGGGCGAGGACGGCGGTCGTCAGCAATGCGCGCGGAAAGTTCATGGGTTGTCTCCTGGGCCTTCGGCCTCGTGGGTGGGGATATCGCAGAAAAACCGTGTCAGCGCGGCGCAGATGCGTCGCCCAGGCAGTGCTCGGGCCGCCAGGCGTACAGCCATTCGACCGCATCGTAGAAGCGTTCGGGCGTGCGCCCGGTCCACAGGCTGTTGCGCACGAGGCGCTCGACGCCCTGGGCGTGGTACAGGCGCCCCATCTCGCGCACCGACAGCACGACGCGCGCGCAGCGTGCGATGCGGGCCTGCTCGTAGCGCTGGAAGGCGGCGGTCATGTCGAAGTCGCAGGCCTTCACGGCCTCGCCGAGCGTCACGGCGTCTTCGAGCGCCATGCAGGCGCCCTGAGCGAGGTACTGCATCATGGGATGCGCCGCATCGCCGAGCAGCGTGGCGGGGCCGTCGCTCCAGCGCTCGACGGGGTCGCGGTCGGCGGTGCTCCAGCGGCGCCACGAGGTCGGGCGGTCGAGCAGCTGGCGCGGGCGCGCATGCACGCCTTCGAAGTACGACAGCACCTCTTCCTTGCTGCCATCGGTGACACCCCACTCTTCTTCTTCACGGCTGTGGAAGGTGACCACCAGGTTGTACTGCTCGCCATGGCGCAGCGGGTAGTGCACGAGGTGGCAATTGGGGCCGGCCCAGACCACGGGTGCGTTCCATTGCAGGTCGGCGGGCATGTCGGCCGCGGGCACCACGGCACGGTAGACCACGTGGCCCGACACGCGCGGCGCGTCGCCGATGAGCTTCGCGCGCACCACCGACTTCACGCCGTCGCAGCCGACGATGGCATCGGCCTGGAAACGGCGGCCATCGCGCGTGACGGCGGTGACGCCGTGCGCGCCGGTGTCGATCGCCTCGACCTGCGCCGAGGTGTGGAAGCGGATCAGCGGATGCTGCTTCACGGCCTCGTGGATCGCGCCGTGCAGGTCGGCGCGGTGGCTCACCGCATACGGATTGCCGAAGCGCGCGCGGAAGGCCTCGCCGACAGGCACCGAGGCCACCTCCGTGCAGTCGACCGCGTCCATCATCACGAGCCGGTCGGTGAACACCGAGCTGCGGCGCACGGCCTCGCCCACGCCGAGCGCGTCGAGTGCCGCAAAGGCGTTGGGGCCGAGCTGCAGGCCGGCACCGATCTCGCCGATGACGGCGCTCTGTTCGAGCAGGTCGATGGCCACGCCCAGGCGTGCGAGCGCGAGCGCGGCGGCCATGCCGCCGATGCCGCCGCCGACGAGCAGCACGGAGGGAGGGTTCTTCGAGGGAGTCATGCGCAGGCCAGGAAACTCAGTCGATTCGAACCGTGAGCGACGGCAGGCGCTCGATGCTGACCTTGATCGTCTGGCCCGGCTTCACCGCGCCCACGCCTTCGGGCGTGCCCGTGAAGATCAGGTCACCGGGCTGCAGCGCGAACAGCGTCGAGAGGTTGGCGATAACTTCGTTCACCGACCAGATCAGGTGCGTGATGTCGCTGTTCTGGCGCACCTGGCCGTCGACCTCGAGCGTGATGGCGCCGGCGTTGATCTCGCCCACGTCGGCCAGCGTGCGCAGCGGCGCGATGGGGGCCGAGAAGTCGAAGGCCTTGCCGATCTCCCACGGGCGGCCGGCTTCGCGCATCTTCATCTGCAGGTCGCGGCGCGTCATGTCCAGGCCCACGGCGTAGCTGTGGATGTGGCTGGCGGCCTGGTCGACCGGGATGTCCTTGCCGCCCTTGCCGATGGCGACCACCAGCTCGGCTTCGTAGTGGTAGTTGCTCGTGAGCGAGGGGTACGGCACGGCGCCTGTGGCGCCTTCGGCCACGGGCACGACCGAGGCGTCGTCGTTGGGCTTGCAGAAGAAGAACGGCGGTTCGCGGTCGGGGTCGAAGCCCATCTCACGCGCATGCGCCGCGTAGTTGCGGCCGACACAGTAGACGCGGCGCACGGGGAACTGCTTGTCGGAGCCGACGATGGGCAGGCCGACGATGGAAGGGGGCGTGAAGACGAAGGACATGGAAGCTCCTGCCGCAGGGGACGGCACAGGGTCAGACAAAGACGAAAGAAGAAAAGGAAGGTCGCCGCGCCCTCAGGCGTCTTCGAGGAAGGCTTCGCGCAGGATGCCCATGGCCTGCTGCACAGGGCGATCGGAAAAACTGAAGAGCACGGTGTCTTCCTTCGGCGACGACAGGCGCAGCGGCGCCCACGAGGGCACGACGAAGGTGTCGCGCGGGCCGAAGTCGAAGCGCTGGCCGGCAATCTCGGCCGTGCCGTGCCCCTCGACCACGCTGTAGACGGTGCCGTCGGTGGCGCGGTGCGTCCGGCCCGCGAAGCCCTTCGGCAGCAGCTGCAGCTGGGTCGAGATGGTCGGCATCGGCGAACCGCCCGTCAGCGGGTTGATGTAGCGCAGCTTGTGGCCGAGCCACGCGTCGGGCGCTTCCTGCTTCTGCAGTTGCGCCAGCGCCTCGCGGCTGCGCAGGTAGGGGTAGTTGAAGATCGGCGAGGTGGCCGAGGTGTGGTCGTGCCGCACCGGCACCATGTTGTGGCCGAAGCGCGCGAGGCTGTGGCCTTCGGGCCGCGCCACGTGCTGCACCTTGGCGTCGTCGTTCTCGGCAAAGCCGGCGTCGAAGAAGCGCAGCATCGGGATGTCGAGGCCGTCGAGCCACACCACCGGCTCGGTCACGCCTTCGATGCCTTCGTTGCCATGGTCGTGCCAGGCCCACGAGGGCGTGATGATGAAGTCGCCCGGGTGCATGGTCGTGCGCTCGCCGCCCACGGTGGTGTAGGCGCCCTTGCCGTCCACGATGAAGCGCAGCGCCGACTGCACATGGCGGTGCGACGGCGCCACCTCGCCCGGCATGATGAGCTGCAGGCCGGCGTAGATCGACTGCGTGATCGACGCGTTGCCGGGCAGCGCCGGGTTCTCGAGCACCAGCACGCGGCGCACGGCCTCTTCGGCGGTGATGAGATCGGCCGACTCCATGAGCAGCGGCCGTATCTCGTCGTAGCGCCACAGCGCGGGCACGCAGGGGCTTCTGGGCTCGCGCGGCACGAGCACGTGCAGCGACTCCCACAGCGGCGAGAGGTTGAGCGGGCGGATGCGGGCGTAGTAGTCGCGGCGCTCGGCCAGGTTGGCCGGTGCACCAGCGGCACTGGAAGGGGCACTGGAAGAAGCGGGGTTCATGGGTCGGTGTCTCCGTTGGCGGCATTGTTGTCCCGGCCCACTATTTGCTCAAGACCGTGTGCCAATACACGGAATTCGAAATTTCGATAATGGTGTCTTTCGCCTTCAAGGCTCTGCCCAGCCTCACCCCATGTCCAAGCTCGATCTCGAATGGCTCGCCGTGTTCGACGAGGTCTACAAGACCGGCAACGTCACCAAGGCCGCCGAGCGGCTGGGCATGGCGCAGGCAGCGGCCAGCACGGCGCTGAACAAGCTGCGCGCGCACTTCGACGACCGCCTGTTCACCCGCACCGCGCAGGGCATGCAGCCCACGCCGCACGCCGAGCGCATCTACCCGAACCTGCGCGAGGCGCTGGCGCAGCTCGCGCAGGCCCAGGGCAACCGCAGCAGCTTCGAGCCGGCGCACGCGCAGCGGCGCTTTCGCATCTGCATGACCGACATCAGCGAGGTGGTGCTG
The DNA here is from genome assembly GCF_033802765.1 of Variovorax sp. EBFNA2. NCBI lineage: Bacteria > Pseudomonadati > Pseudomonadota > Betaproteobacteria > Burkholderiales > Comamonadaceae > Variovorax > Variovorax sp. EBFNA2. The sequence goes on along the minus strand of NZ_CP138496.1, from coordinate 424,683 downwards.
CTGCCCGGCCTGCTGGACCACCTGCGGCATGCGGCGCCGGGCGTGCACATCGAGACCGAGATCATCTCCACCCACAGCGGCCGCCGGCTGCAGGACGGCGACGTCGACCTGGCCGTGGGCTTCATGCCGCAGCTGGACGCGGGCTTCTACCAGCAGGTGCTGTTCATGCAGAACTTCGTCTGCCTGGCGGCGCAGAACCATCCGCGCATCGGCGCCAAGCTCACGCGCAAGCGCTTCGAGGAAGAAGCGCACGCGGTCGTGTCCAGCTCGGGCACGGGGCACGCCATCGTCGACACCACCATCGCGCGCCTGGGCCTGAAGCGCAACGTGGTGGTGCGGCTGTCGAGCTTTCTGAGCGTGGCGCGCATCGTGGCCCACACCGAGCTGATCGTGGTGGTGCCGCGCATCCTGGGCAACGTGCTGGCCACGCAGGAGCCGGTGAAGGTGCTGGCGCCGCCTTTCACGCTGCCGGCCTACGCGGTCAAGCAGCACTGGCACGAGCGCTTTCATGCCGACCCGGGCAATGCCTGGCTGCGCCGCACGCTGGCGCAGCTGTTCAGCGGCAGCTGAGCGCCTGCGGCAAGGCGACGGGCGGATGTCTGGAGGCGTCCGGGCGCTCGCATAATCGCGGCTCCCCACCCACTGCCCACAGAGAAAAGGCGCCCCCCATGTCTTCCATCACCCTCCGGTTTCTGGCCGAACCCAGCACCGTCAACTTCGGCGGCAAGGTCCACGGCGGCACGGTCATGAAGTGGATCGACGAGGCCGGCTACGCCTGCGCCACCAGCTGGGCCAAGCGCTACTGCGTCACCGCCTTCATCGGCAGCATCCGCTTTCACCGGCCGATCATGATCGGCGACCTGGTCGAGGTCGAGGCTCGCCTGGCCTACACCGGCACCACCAGCATGAACATCTCGGTCGAGGTGCGCAGCGGCGACATGAAGGGCGGCGTGATGGAAAAGACCACCGAATGCCTGATCGTCTTCGTCTCGGTCGATTCGCACGGCCGGCCGCTGCCGGTGCAGCCCTTCATTCCCGGCACGCCCGGCGAAATGGCGCTGGCCGAGCGCGCCAAGTCGCACCTCGATGCCAGCCGCGCCGCCGGCGGCACGCCCTGATCCTTGGCGCAGGGATAGGCGGCGCGCCCTAACCACGGGGCGCGCGGGCGGCTAGAGTCATGCGATTCGATTGCATCCCAAGGAACACACCGCATGGCCACCTCCAGAGACGACAGCAGCAGCAGCGACGACAAGACCGACCGCATCAAGGACTCGGCCCAGCAGATCTGGCTCGCCGGCCTCGGCGCCTTCGCCAAGATGCAGCAAGAGGGCAGCAAGGCCTTCGAAGCGCTGGTCAAGGACGGCGCCGGCATGCAGAAGAAGACCCAGCAAGCCGCCGAGGAAACGCTGGCCCAGGCCCAGCAGCGCATGGCCGGCTTCGCCAGCGAGTTCGGCACCAAGGCCGCCGGCCAGTGGGGCAAGCTCGAGAACATCTTCGAAGAACGCGTGGCGCGCGCGCTCGAAAAACTCGGCGTGCCCTCGGCCGCCGACGTGGCCGCGCTGCAGGCCCGCATCGAGGCGCTCGAAGCCCAGCTCAAGCAGCGCGACGCCAAGACCTCGCCCGTGCGCGCCTCGCGCAAGGCCGCGCCCGCCCCGGCCGCCAAGAAGACCCTGCGCCGCACCAAGGCCGGCTGACATCGTTCCGTAATTGCGGCACTGCACAAAAATTAAGCGCCGCAAAACATGTCCCGCACCGTCCATGGTGCAGCGCACATGCGCTAGAGTGCCCCCAAGACCAAGAGAAACCACGGGGGCACCGACATGGCAAAGAAGGCGCCACGCCGCACTGCGCAACGCATCCTCGAAGCCGCATTGGATTTGTTCAACCGCTTCGGGGAACCGAACGTGTCGACCACGCTGGTGGCCGGCGAACTGAACATCAGCCCCGGCAATCTCTACTACCACTACCCCGCCAAGGAAGAGCTGATCAACAAGCTCTACGAAGGCTACGAAGCCGAGCTCAACGAGCTGCTGCACGCCAGCGAGGGCGTGCACGATGTGGAGGACGCCTGGTTCTTCATGCACAGCCTGTTCGAGCTGATCTGGCGTTACCGTTTTCTGTACCGCGACCTCAACGACCTGCTGAGCAAGAACCGGCACCTGGAGACCCAGTTCCAGCTCGTGCTCAAGAACAAGGCGCGCGCCATCCGCCAGCTGATCGCCGGCCTGAGCCGCGCCGGCCACCTGGACATCGACGCGCACGAGGTCGACACGCTGGCCCAGAGCATGGTCGTCGTGCTCACCTATTGGCTCAGCTACGAGTACGTGCGCAACCCGCGCCAGGCGCTGGAGCCTGCACACGCGCAGGGCGCGCTGATGCGCGGCGGCCACCACACGCTGCACCTGCTCGCGCCCTACCTCGCACGCGACCAGCGCCGCCACCTGCTGGCGCTGAGCAACGCCTACAACGGCGAGAACGCCGCCAGCAGCCCCCCCAGCCACGTGCCACCGACGGTCGATATGGCGGCCTAGAACATCCATGCCCCACTCCGATTTCAAACCGCTCTCGCTGCTGTCCGCCGGTCCTGCCGCGGCCACGGCCGCCGCCGGCACCGAACCCTGGACGCCCCTTCCCTACCCCGATGTGCCCCGCTACGACGCGCGCAGCCTGCTCGCGCACTGGCCGCGCCTGCACGCCGGCCACGCACTGCCGCCGCCCGCGGCCGACGCGCCGCTGGCCGAAGGTTGGGCGCTGTACCACAGCGGTGAGTTCGAACGCGCCGCCGCCCTCGGCCTGCGGCACGGCCCCGACGGCCTGGCGCTCGCCAACCAGGCGACCGCGATCTATGCCAACTACCTGGAGCCGCGCGAGGCCGTGCGACTCGCGCTGTTCCGCCAGGTCATCGAACGCGCCGGCGCGCAGGTCGCGGCCGAGCCCGACAACTGCCAGGCGCTCTACTGGCAGGCCTACGCGCTGGGCCGCTACAGCCAGGGCATCAGCGTGGCACGCGCCCTGGCGCAGGGACTGGGCACCAAGCTCAAGGGCGCGCTGGAGCACGTGATCGAACTGCAGCCCGAGCACGGCGACGCGCACCTCGCGCTGGCCGCCTTCCACGCCGAGGTGATCGACAAGGTCGGCGCGCTGGTCGGGCGCATGACGTATGGCGTGCGCGCCGAAACCTCGATCGAGCTGTTCGAGCGCGGGCTGGCGCTGCACCCGAATTCGGCGGCCGGGATGATGGAGTACGCGCGTGCGCTGCTGATGCTGCACGGCGAGTCGCGCACGGGCGAGGCGAACGGACTGTATGAAAAGGCCGCGGCGCTGACGCCGGCAGATGCGCGGGAGCGGCTGGATGTGGAGCTGGCGCGGGCGGGGCTGACGGACTGAAAGGCCCAAACGCCTGCAATTGGTACCACTTGGTACCAATCCATTTAAGATGCGCGTTTTCTGACCTTCTTCCCGACCGCCATGTCCGATCTCAACGCCCAATTCGAAGCCGCCCAGGCCAACTCCAAGCTGCTGGCCGAGCGCCCCGACAACCCGACGCTGCTGAAGATCTACGGCCTGTTCAAGCAGGCGACCGAAGGCGACAACGCCGCCAAGAAGCCCAGCTTCAGCGACATCGTCGCGCGCGCCAAGTGGGACGCGTGGACCGCCCAGAAGGGCGCCACCGCCGACGAGGCGAAGCAGAAGTACATCGACCTGATCGAATCCCTCCGGGCCTGACCGGCTAGCCGACGATCCCGCGCTCCTGCAGCGCGGCGATCTGCCCGGCGCTCAGGCCGATCTCTTTCAGCACCGCCTCCGTGTCCGCCCCCAGCGCCGGCGCGTTGCGCCGGTGGCCGGCCGGCGTGAGCGACAGCTTGGGCACGAAGCCGGGCACCGCGAGCGCGCTGCCGTCGGGCATTGTCACCTCCTGCAGCATGCCGCGCGCAGCGTAGTGCGGGTCGGCTGCGATGTCGGCGATGGTGTAGATGCGCCCGGCCGGCACGTGCGCCGCATCGAGCGCGGCCAGCACCTCGGTCACCGTGCGCTGCGCGGCCCAGTCGCCGATGGCGGCATCGAGCAGGTCGACCTGCGCCACGCGCCCCGTGTTGCCCGCCAGCGCCGGGTCGGCCGCGAGGTCGGGCCGGCCGATGCAGGCCATGAGCCGCTTGAAGATGCTGTCGCCGTTGCCCGCGACGATGGCGTAGCCGCCGTCCGCGCAGCGGTAGGCGTTGGTGGGCGCAATGCCCGGCAGCGCGCTGCCGGCCGCCTCGCGCACCGCACCGAAGGCGCCGTACTCGGGCAGCAGGCTTTCCATGCAGTTGAAGACCGCCTCGTACAGCGCGACGTCGACCACCTGGCCCCGGCCTTTTGGCAACTCGGCGCTGACGGTGGCATGGCGGTGCTGCATGGCCATCAGCACGCCGATCACGCCATGCAACGAGGCCAACGTGTCGCCGATCGACACGCCCACGCGCACCGGCACGCGGCCCGGCTCGCCCGTGAGGTGGCGCAACCCGCCCATGGCCTCGGCCACCACGCCGAAGCCGGGGCGGTCGCGGTAGGGGCCAGTCTGGCCGTAGCCGCTGATGCGCAGCATCACGAGCGCGGGGTTGGCGGCCAGCAGGTCGTCGGGGCCGAGGCCCCAGCCTTCCATCGCGCCGGGTCGGAAGTTCTCGACCAGCACGTCGGCCTCGGCCGCGAGCTGGCGCACGATGGCCTGCGCCTCGGGCTCGCGCAGGTCCAGCGCCAGCGAGCGCTTGTTGCGCGACTGCACCTGCCACCAGACGGAGGTGCCGTCCTTCAGCAGCCGCCAGGTGCGCAGCGGGTCGCCCGCGCCGGGCGGTTCGATCTTGACCACATCGGCGCCGAAGTCGGCCAGCGTGCGCGCCGCGAACGGGCCGGCGATCAGTTGCCCGAGTTCGACGACCTTGAGGCCGGCCAGCGGACCCGCGGCCGGAGGGGAAAGAGAGCTTTGCGTCATGGCTTCCGAGTGTGCCGTGCCGCCCCGGAGGTCGGGTCGGGCCGGGAAAACACCTATGAAATCTTGACACGACCCGGCCCTACCTTTCTGCACTGCAGCAATTGCGCTCAGCCACGCGCTTTCCCCCGAGGAGAAAGGGGTTTGCTGCAGTGCAATGAGGCATCCCGCCCCTTGTCATCGGGCAGGACTGAAGCTCAAAAAAGTATCAATTGCGAGCACCAACGCTGGTTGTTGGCGTCCTGAGCGATTCGTACAGTCCGCCTCACTCCCACCGAGCCACACCTACACAGAGACAACCCGGCCATGCAACCCGATCTGGAAATCGTCGAAGTCCACGGGGACGAATCGTTCACCGCATGGGCGCACGGCTATCCGTATCGCACGGTGCGCTGGCACTTCCACCCCGAGTACGAAATCCAGCTGATCGTCGAGACCCAGGGCGTGTATTTCGTGGGTGACCATGTCGGTCACTTCGAGCCGGGCAACCTCGTGCTGATGGGCCCCGACCTGCCGCACAACTGGATCAGCGACGTGCCCGCCGGCCAGAGCGTGGAGCGCCGCGGCATCGTGATCCAGTTCCCGGCCGCGCTGGTGCGCAACGTGGCAGGCACCTTTCCCGAGTTCCGGCACATCGAGCCGCTGCTGGCCGAATCGGCCTCCGGCCTGCTCTTTTCTGCCAAGACCGCCGCCGCCGCCAAGCCGCTCATGGAGTCGCTGCTCGAAGCCAGCGGCATGCGCCGCGTGGTGCTGCTGCTGTCGCTGTTCGAGCTGCTGGTGGCCAGCGACGACCGCCAGCGGCTGGCCAGCCCGGCATTCACGCCCGACCCCAAGGCCTTCATGTCGCACGCGATCAACAACGTGCTGGCGCACATTGCCGCCAACCTCGGCGACGAGCTGCGCGAGCCGATGCTGGCCGAGCTGGTGGGCCAGAGCCCGAGCGCGTTCTCGCGCTCGTTCCGCAAGCACACCGGGCAGTCGTTCGTGCGCTACGTGAACCGGCTGCGCATCGGCCGCGCCTGCGAGCTGCTGGCCAACAGCGACAAGCCCGTGCTCGACGTCTGCATGGACGTGGGCTTCAACAACGTGTCGAACTTCAACCGGCAGTTCCTGCTGCACAAGCGCATGCCGCCGACCAAGTTCCGCCACTTCCATCGCATGCAGCTCGCTGCATCGCGCGCCGCCAACAGCCCGCCGTAGCGCGCACCCGCCCCGTGTTCCCCGCGTCGTTCCTGGCGCGGCGCCTTCCGCGCCGCGCAGGGCGCCCCTTTGCCCGCGTTTTTGCAGACCGTCACACAACCACCTCAAGGAGACAAACCCATGAAGAGCCTTCTCAAAGCCACCGCCCTCGTCGCCGCCCTCGCCTGCGGCACCACCGCCGCACTGGCGCAGGCGCCCAAGCAGCCGCTGCGCATCGGCATGACCTTCCAGGAACTGAACAACCCCTACTTCGTGACGATGAAGCAGGCACTGGAAGAAGCCGCCGCCAGCATCGGCGCCACCGTGGTCACCACCGATGCGCGCCACGACGTGGCCAAGCAGATCGGTGACGTGGAAGACATGATCCAGAAGAAGATCGACATCCTGCTGCTGAACCCGACCGACTCGGCCGGCGTGCAGTCGGCGGTGCGCTCGGCCAAGAAGGCCGGCGTGATCGTGGTGGCGGTCGATGCGAACGCGCAGGGCCCGGTCGATTCGTTCGTGGGTTCCAAGAACCTCGACGCGGGCCGCCTGGCCTGCGAGTACCTCGCGAAGAGCATCGGCGAAAAAGGCGACGTGGCCATCCTCGACGGCATTCCGGTCGTGCCGATTTTGGAGCGCGTGAAGGGCTGCCGCGAGGCGCTGGCCAAGTACCCCGGCATCAAGGTCGTGAGCACGCAGAACGGCAAGCAGGAGCGCGCCACCGCGCTCACCGTCACCGAGAACATCCTGCAGGCCAACAAGAACCTCAAGGGCGTGTTCAGCGTGAACGACGGCGGCTCGATGGGCGCACTCGCCGCCATCGAGGCCAGCGGCAAGGACGTGAAGCTCACCAGCGTGGACGGCGCGCCCGAAGCCATCAAGGCGATGCAGAAGGCGGGCTCGAAGTTCATCGCGACCACCGCACAGTACCCGCGCGACCAGATCCGCCTGGCCATCGGCATCGCGCTGGCGAAGAAGTGGGGCGCCAACGTGCCCGCTGCCGTGCCGGTCGATGTGAAGCTCATCGACGCCGAAGGCGCCAAGACCTTCAGCTGGTAAGCCGCCGGACGCGCCGCCCGTGACCACCACGAACGAACCACCCCGGGAGATGCTGCGGCTCGAGGGCGTGTCCAAGCGCTTCCCGGGCGTGAAGGCCCTGTCGAACATCGACCTCTCGGTGCGCCAGGGCGAGGTGCACGCGCTGCTCGGCGAGAACGGCGCGGGCAAGTCGACGCTGATGAAGATCCTCGGCGGCATCCACCAGGCCGACGAGGGCCGCATCGTCATCGACGGCACCGAGTGCCGGTTCGCGGGCTACGGCGACGCCATCGCGGCCGGCATCGGCATCATCTTCCAGGAGTTCAGCCTGGTGCCGTACCTGAACGCGGTGGAGAACATCTTTCTCGGCCGCTACCGCACGAACCGCCTCGGCCTGATGGACAAGGCCGCCATGACGCGCGAGGCCCGCGCGCTGTTCGACGAGCTGGGCGTGCAGGTCGACCTCGATGTGCCCATCTGCCAGCTCTCGGTGGCGCAGCAGCAGTTCGTCGAGATCGGCAAGGCGCTGTCGCTCCACGCGCGGCTGCTGGTGCTCGACGAACCCACCGCCACGCTCACGCCCAACGAGGCGGAGCACCTGTTCAAGGTCATGCGCGCGCTGCGCGCCAAGGGCGTGGCAATGATCTTCATCTCGCACCACCTCGACGAGATCTTCGAGGTATGCGATCGCATCAGCGTGCTGCGCGACGGTGCCAACGCCGGACATGCCGACATGGCCGCCACGACCGTCGACGCGCTGGTCGAGATGATGGTGGGCCGGCGCATCGAACAGAGCTTTCCACCCAAGCCGCAGCCTTCGCCGCACGCACGCAAGGTGCTCGAGGTGCCCGAGATCCAGCTCGTGAAAGACGGCCCGGTGAACCGCTTCGACCTGCACGCAGGCGAGATCCTCGGCTTCGCGGGGCTGGTGGGTTCGGGGCGCACCGAACTCGCGCTGGGCATGATGGGCGCCGACCGCACGCACCGCAAGACAGTGCTGCGCAACGGCCAGCCCGTGCGCCTGAACGACCCGACCCAGGCGCTCGCGCACGGCATCGGCCTGCTGCCCGAAAGCCGCAAGGTCGAAGGGCTGATCACCGACTTCACGATCCGCTTCAACATCTCGCTGAACAACCTCGGGCGGCACCGCCGCGCGGGCGTGGTCGACACGGCATCGGAGAAACGCTCGGCCGACGCGCTCTCGCGCCGCGTGGGCGTGAAGGCGCCGGGCATCGACACCCGCGTGGCCACGCTGTCGGGCGGCAACCAGCAGAAGGTGGTGATCGCGCGCTGGCTCGGCCACGACTGCGACGTGCTGATCTTCGACGAGCCCACGCGCGGAATCGACGTGGGCGCCAAGGCCGAGATCTACCAGCTGATGCGCGAACTCACGCGCCAGGGCAAATCCATTTTGATGATCTCGAGCGAGCTGCCCGAGATCGTCGGCCTGTGCGACCGCGTGGCGGTGTTCTCGGGCGGCGCCATCGTGGCCACGCTCACGGGCGACGCGATCAACGCGGGCGAAATCATGCGCCACGCGACGTCTTCCTCCCCCGCCCTTCCCTCCGTTCCCGCTCTTCCCTCTTCCTCCGGGAGCCCCTCATGACTGCCACCGCCACCCATCCCACACCGCCGGCACCTGCGGGCGGGTTCTTCACGCAGCTGCGCCGCTCCACGGCCTTCCTGCCGCTGGTCGGGCTCATCGCCATCTCGGTCTTCATGATCGTGGCGACCGACAACTTTCTTTCGGCGAGCAACCTGCAGAACATCGCGCTGCAGTCGTCGATCAACGCGATCATCGCGGTGGGCATGACGGCCGCGATCCTCACGGGCGGCATCGACCTGTCGGTGGGCGCGGTGGTGGCGTTGTCGGGCACGCTGGCCTCGGGACTGATGGTGCACTTCGGACTGCCGCCGGTGCTCGCCGTGCCGCTCGGGCTCGGCGTGGGCGCGGTGATCGGCCTGTTCAACGGCTACTGCGTGGCCTATCTGCGCATGCCGCCGATCATCGTGACGCTCGCCACCATGGGCATCGCGCGCGGCATCGCGTTGATCTACACCGGCGGCTACCCGATCGACGGGCTGCCCGAGTCGTTCGCCTTCCTCGGCAGCGGCACGCTCGCGGGCCTGAAGGTGCCGATCCTCATCATGCTGGCGACCTACCTCGTGGCCTACGTTCTGCTCAACATGGCGCCCTTCGGCCGCTATGTGTATGCCATCGGCGGCAACGAGGAAGCCACGCGGCTCTCGGGCGTGCGCGTGTCGCGCTACAAGCTGCTGGTGTATGTGCTCAGCGGCCTCACGGCTGCTGTCGCGGGCATCGTGCAGGCCGCGCGCGTCACCAGCGGCCAGCCCGGCGTGGGCGTGGGCTTCGAGCTCGACGCCATCGCGGCAGTGGTGATGGGCGGCACGTCCATCGCCGGTGGCCGCGGCGCCATCGTCGGCACGCTGGTCGGTGCGCTGTTGCTGGCGGTGCTGAACAACGGTCTCAACATGATCGGCGTGTCGCCGTACCTGCAACTGATCATCAAGGGCGGCATCGTCCTGCTCGCCATCTTCATCAGCCGGGAAGCCAAACGCTGACGCCTTCCTGTCTTGCTCCTTCCCCTCCCGGGGGAAGGCTGGGATGGGGGCAGGCAGAGCGTGCCCAGTGGTGACGCCGCTTGCCCCCACCCCGGCCCTCCCCCAGAGGGGGAGGGAGAAAAACCGAAACCCAACCCCAACGACCTCTCTGAACACAAGGAACCCATGTCTTATCAAAAGCTCCAGCCAGGCACATCGGGCCTCGCCGCCATGCAAGCCGTCGTCTGCCACGGCCCCAAGGACTACCGGCTCGAAACCGTCGCGATGCCCGCGATCGGCCCGAACGAACTGCTCATTTCCATCGCGGCCTGCGGCATCTGCGCCTCCGACTGCAAGTGCCACTCGGGCGCGAAGATGTTCTGGGGCGGCGACGGCCAGCCTTCGTGGGTCAAGCCGCCGGTCATTCCGGGCCATGAGTTCTTCGGCTATGTCGAAGCACTCGGCGAAGGCGCGGCCGAGCACTTCGGCGTGGAGAAGGGCGACCGCGTGATCGCCGAGCAGATCGTGCCCTGCGGCAAGTGCCGCTTCTGCAGCACCGGCAAATACTGGATGTGCGAAGTGCACAACATCTTCGGCTTCCAGCGCGTCGTGGCCGATGGCGGCATGGCCGACTACATGCGGCTGCCATCCACATCGCGCGTGCACAAGATCCCCGACGGCATCACGCTCGAAGACGCGGCCATCATCGAACCGCTGTCGTGCGCGATCCACACCGTGAACCGCGGCGAAATCCAGCTCGACGACGTGGTGGTGATTGCCGGCGCCGGCCCGCTCGGATTGATGATGACGCAGGTGGCGGCACTCAAGACACCGAAGAAGCTGATCGTGATCGACCTTGTGCCCGAGCGCCTGGCACTCGCGAAGCAGTACGGCGCCGATGTCGTCATCAACCCGAAGACCGAGAACGCCGACGCCATCGTCAAGGGCCTGACCGAAGGCTACGGCTGCGACGTGTACATCGAAACCACCGGCGCGCCCATCGGCGTGACGCAGGGCCTGGAGATGATCCGCCGGCTCGGCCGCTTCGTCGAGTTCAGCGTGTTCGGTTCGGAGACCAGCGCCGACTGGTCGATCATCGGCGACCGCAAGGAGCTCGACGTGCGCGGTGCGCACCTGGGGCCCTACTGCTATCCGATCGCCATCGACCTGCTGGCGCGCGGCCTCGTCACATCGAAGGGCATCGTGACGCACGACTTCCCGCTGACCGAGTGGGAGCGCGCCTTCGCACTCGCCAACTCGCTCGATTCGATCAAGGTGCTGCTCAAACCCGAGCCCCGCGCCCTCGGCGCCGCGTCATGAAATACGTCATCGGCGTCGACATCGGGACGCAGAGCACCAAGTGCCTGTTGGTCGGCATCGACGGCAAGGTTCACGCGCAGGCCAGCGTGGCCTACCAGCCCGAAACGCCGAAGCCGCTGTGGGCGCAGCAGGACTGCGAGGTCTGGTTCGACGCCGTGTGCGAGAGCGTGCGCGCCTGCGTGACGCAAAGCGGCGTCGCAGCCGCAGACATCGCCGCGATGTGCGTGAGCAGCCTCTACGGCGGCGCGGGCATCCCGGTCGACGACGCCATGCAGCCTCTGCACCCCTGCCTGATCTGGATGGACCGTCGCGCCACCGCCGAGGTCGATGCGGTGAACGCGACGGTCGACGTGGCGCGGCTGCAGGCCATCACGGGCAATGGCGTCGACAGCTACTACGGCTTCACCAAGATGCTGTGGCTGCGCGAGCACCGGCCCGAGGTGTGGGCGAAGACGCACCACTTCCTGCCGCCCAACAGCTACGTCAACTGGCGGCTGACCGGCGCGCTCGCGGTCGATCACAGCTCGGCCGGCAACATCGGCGGCGTGTACGACGCGGCGCGGCGGCGCTGGTCGACGCAAGCGCTCGACATGCTCGGCATCCCGGCGCGCATGATGCCGCCGCGGCTCGTCGAATCGAGCGAGGTCGTGGGCACATTGACTGCAGAGTGGGCCGCGCAGTTGGGCCTGCGCGAAGGCATGCCGCTGATGGCCGGCGGCGTCGATGCGGCGGTGGCCACCTTCTGCGCGGGCGTCACCGGCAGCGGCGACCATGTCGCGATGATCGGCACCAGCATGTGCTGGGGCTTCGTGAGCCCGACGGTGGACGCGCGCCACCAGCTCATCACCATGCCGCATGTCTACCGCGGCGCCGACCGCAGCTACGTGTTCGGCGGCGCGATCACGGCCGGCGCGGCCGTCACCTGGTTTCGCGAGGCCTTCTGCCAGACAGAGATGGCCGAAGCCGCACGCACCGGTGAAGACGCGCACGCCCTCATCGAACGCCGCGCGGTCGACGTGCCGCCCGGCGCCGACGGCCTCGTCTTCCTGCCCTACCTCATGGGCGAGCGCAGTCCGATCTGGGACGCGCAGGCCAAGGGCGCCTTCATCGGCCTCTCGCTCGCCCACAGCCGCGCGCACCTGTACCGCGCCGTGCTCGAAGGCGTGAGCTTTGCGCTGCAGCACAACATCGAAGCCGGCCGGCGCAGCGGCCAACCGCTGGACGACCGCCTCATCGTCGTCGGCGGCGCCGCGCATTCGGACCTGTGGATGCAGATCGTGGCGGACGTCACCGGCTACCGCGTGTTCACGATCGAGCAAGAGGTCGAGGCCGCCCTCGGTGCGGCGATGCTCGCGGCGCTCGGTGCCGGGCTCGTCGATGCGGCCACCGCTGAGCGAGGCTGGGTCACGCTCGTGGAACGCGCGCGGCCCGAGCCTGCGGCGCAGGCGGTGTACCAGGAACGCTTCGAGATCTACACGTCGCTGTACCCGGCGTTGCGTGATGCGATGCATCGGCTGGGATGACGCATACGCTGTCCAGGGCGACGCTCCCGCCGACGGGGCACCTTGCTCCGCGAATGTCCCCCCGGCTTCGCCCTCCTCCTTGATTTCGCTGCGCAAGGCACCCCATCGACGTGAGCTTGGGCAGCGCAGTCGTTGATCGAACAGCACGGCGACCGCGCTCGGTGTGCGCAGGGCACTGGGTGCTTCCCGCAGCGAAATCAAGGAGGAGCGAAGCGGGGGACATTCGCGGAGGGAAGTACCCGGTGGCCTGTGCACACGCCCTGAACCCACAACACCCATAGAGCAACCGACATGACACCCACCTTCGACTTCTCAGGCAAGCGCGCCCTCGTGACTGGCGCCAGCAGCGGCATCGGCCGCGCAGTCGCAGCACAGCTCGCCCACTCAGGCGCCACAGTCACGGCCGTGGGCCGCAATGCAGACGCGCTGGAAGCGTTGCACGCCGAGTCCGGCTGCCAGCCCTTGGCACTCGACGTGGCCGACGTGTCCGCGTTGGAAAAGGCACTCGCCCCATTGCCCGCCTTCGACCTCATCGTGAACTGCGCCGGCACCACACGCATCGAGCGGGCCACCGATCTGCAGGCCGAGAGCTTCGACGCCGTGATGGCCGTCAACGCACGCGCCGCGGCGATCGTGGCCGCGCGTTGCGGCCGGGCCATGATCGCTGCCGGCGTGCGCGGAAGCATCGTCAATGTGTCGAGCCAGGCGTCGCTGGTCGCGCTCGATGCGCACCTTTGCTACAGCGCCTCGAAGGCGGCAATGGACGCCATCACGCGCGCACTGTGCCTGGAGTTCGGACCGCACGGCATCCGCGTGAACAGCGTGAACCCGACCGTCACGCTCACGCCGATGGCCGAGCAGGCGTGGTCCGACCCGGCCAAGAGCGCGTCGGTGCTCCAGAACATTCCGTTGAGGCGCTTCGCGCAGGTCGCGGAAGTGGTCGCGCCGATCCTGTTCCTGCTGTCGGACGGCGCGTCGATGGTCAGCGGCGTGGCGCTGCCGATCGACGGCGGCTACACCATCGCCTGAAGAAAAAACCCGAGCAGGTCAGGCGAAGCGGCTGCCGCCCTGCGGCGCTTCGAGCAGCGCGTCGAGGTTGCGCGCGATCTTCTGCTCGATCTGGTCGCTGAAGCTGCTGAACAGGAAACCCAGCGTCGCCTCGAGCCGGAAGGTATCGGCCGTGACCTCCACCGTGCCGTCGATGCCCGCGCGACTGAACTGGGCCACATCGCAGTCGGTGCCCTCGGTGTAGGTGCACTCGAGACCGTAGTCCTGCTCGACCTGATGCACCCATTGGCGCGCGACTTCGCGGGCGCCGGCAATGCCCAGCGTGTGGTTGCGTTCGATTTGGATGTCAGGCACCGTGGTCTCCGTTGTCGTCGTGTGTGCGGCCTTGGCGCGCGTGGGTGTGCAGGATACCCGTGGCGGCCTGCAACGCAGTGCGGCGCTCTTCCGTGGTGGGCAGCGCGGCGATGCGCCGCACCGCAGTGTAAAAGCGCGGCCAGTCGCGGCCCTCGCGTTCGAACAGGGCTTCGAAGCTCGGCACCAGGTCGTCGTACGCGCCCTGCGCACCGAAGGCCGCATTGTTGGCGCGTGCCACCCAGCCGTCGTAGGCGTTCTGGCGCGGGCCGGTCCAGCCCGTCTTCAGCGCGGCATAGCGCTCGCGGAAGTCGGCCATGGCGGCCTGCTTCTGCGCTTCGACCTTCGTCCAGTCTTTGGCCTTGGCTTCGGGCGATTCGTACACCTGCGTGAGCGCGCGGCGCGTGTTGAGCGCGAGCGCGCGAAAGTCCTGCCGCTGCGCATTGAACTGCGCGTACTCGGCGCGCGCCGCCTCGCCGGCTTCGCGCTGCAGCCACATCGCGCCGCCGATGCGCTCGACGGCCGTGGCGTACGACTCGTTGAACACCGTGTCGCCCGACACATAGAGCACCTGGTGCGCCAGCTCGTGGAACACGAGGCGCGCCAGCTCGCCCTCGGGGTAGCCGATGAAGGTCGACAACAGCGGATCGCCGCCGGCCCAGTTCATCCAGCCCAACGTGGAGTAGGCCGGCACGGGGTACACGGCCACTTCGAGGCCGTTGGTTTTCTGCGCCTCGGCCTCGGTCTTGGCAGCGGCTTCGTCGTAATAGCCGCGATAACCGACGCAGCCCGCGACCGGAAAGCACCAGCTCTTCAGCGTGAGCGAGTACGGCGGCGCGGCCACCACGTTCCACACGGCGGCGGGGCGGTGCAGGTCGGCGTACGAGGTGTAGCTGGCGTTGTCGGGCAGGCCGAGTTCGCTCGACGCGAAGCGGCGGATGCGCTGCGCGAGTTCGAGCTTGGCCTTGAGCGGCGCCCCCACGGCGGGGTCGGCCAGCCACTCGGGCACGGGCTTGGCGGCGCGCAGGATGTCGAGGTGGCCGTTGGCCGATTGCCAGTAGTAGCCGAGGTCGGCGCAGCCGGAAAGAAAGAACGCGCCGGCCAATGCCAGCGCGGGCGCACGCAGCCGCAGCATCACGCCTTTTCGACCTGCACCAGGCAGTCGTAGAAGGTCGGGCCGCGGCCGATGTCGGTCAGGCGCTGGCTGGTCAGCTCGTTGATGTTGGTGCCGTCCATGCCGAGCTTGCGCCACCAGATGCCCATGCCATGCACCACGCCGCGGCGCGCGCGGCGCGACACCTCGGCGCGGCAACGGTGCTCACCGCGCTGGTTGAACACGCGCACCGTGGCGCCGTCCTCGATGCCGCGCGCGGCGGCATCGTCGGCGTGGATCTCCAGCAGCGGCTCGACCTCGATGGCGCGCAGGCTGATCACGTTGACGAAGGTCGAGTTGAGGAAATTGCGCGCCGGCGGCGAGATCATCGCCAGCGGGAATTCGGTCGAGCTGCCGGCCGGCTCCCAGTTGGGCACGTGGTCGGGCAGGCCGTCGATGCCCATGGCCTGCAGGCGCTCGCTGAAGAACTCGCAGCGGCCCGAAGGTGTGGGAAATTTGCCTTCGGCGAACGGCGCCTCGGCCAGCTTCAGGCTGGTGAAGCCCTGCGCGCGCAGCTGGTCGAAATCGATCGTGTTCTCGGCGAAGGCGGTGCGGCACAGCGACTCGTCGCTCTCGGCAAAGCAGGGCTCGTCGAAGCCCATGCGGCGCGCCAGCTCGCGGAACACCCAGGCGTTGCTGCGGGCCTCGCCGCGCGGCGCGACGGCCGGCTGGTTCAGCAGCACGTCGGTATGGCCGTAGCTGCAGTGGATGTCCCAGTGCTCGAGCTGCGTGGTGGCGGGCAGCAGGTAGTCGGCGTAGTCGGCGGTGTCGGTGCGGAACTGCTCGAGCACCACGGTGAACAGGTCTTCGCGCGCGAAGCCCGCCACCACCTTGGCCGACTCGGGCGCCACCGCCACGGGGTTGCTGTTGTAGACCACGAGGGCCTTCACGGGCTTCGCGGTGTCGAGCAGCGCATCGCCGATGGTGCTCATGTTGATGGTGCGCGGCTTGCGCCCGGCCAGCAGGTCGGGGCGCTGCAGCGCGGCGCGGTCGACGGGGTAATGGCCCGAGCTGCTGAGCAGCAGGCCGCCCGCGCGGTCGCGCCACGCACCGACCAGCGACGGCAGGCAGGCGATGGCGCGTGCCGCGTTGCCGCCGCCGCGCACGCGCTGCATGCCGTAGTTCAGGCGGATCGCGGCCGGCTTCGTCGTGCCGTAGGCCTGGGCCAGCGCGACGATCTGCGCTTCGGGAATGCCGCAGACTTCGGCCGCACGCGATGGCGGCCACTGCAGCGCGCGCTCGCGCAGCTGCTCCCAGCCGAGCGTGTGGTTCGCGATGTACTCGTGGTCGAGCCAGTCGTGCACGATGAGTTCGTGCATGAGCGCCAAGGCCAGCGCGGCGTCGGTGCCGGGCAGCAGCGCGATGTGCTCGTCGCACTTGTCGGCGGTTTCGGTCTTGCGCGGGTCGATGCACACCAGCCGCGCGCCGGCGCGCTTGGCCGCCTGGGCGTGGCGCCAGAAATGCAGGTTGCTGGCGATGGAGTTGCTGCCCCAGATCAGGATGAGCTTGGCCTCGGCAAAGAACTCGATGCGCATGCCGACCTTGGCGCCCAGCGTGTAGACCATCGCTTCGCCGCCCGCCATCGAGCAGATGGTGCGATCCAGCAGCGAGGCACCGAGCTTGTGGAAGAAGCGCCGGTCCATCGACTCGCCCTGCACGAGGCCCATGGTGCCCGCATAGCTGTAAGGGAGAATTGCTTCCGGTTCGGCTTGCAAACCCCGAAGATGCGCGGCGATGTCGTCCAATGCGGCGTCCCACGAGACCGGCTCGAAATGGCCGCTGCCCTTGGGACCCACGCGTTTGAGGGGCTGCACCAGCCGCTCGGCATGGTCATTGCGTTCGATGTAGCGGGACACCTTGGTGCACAGCACGCCCCCGGTGTGCGAGTGGGCGGGGTTGCCCTGCAGCTTCACCGCCACGCCGTCCTTGACGGTGGTGACAAGCGCGCAGGTGTCGGGACAATCGTGCGGGCAGGCGCCGAGCACCGTGGAGGGTGCAGAGGCGTCGGGCGTGTCGAGGAGGGAATCCGTTGCGTGGGCCATCGGACAAGTCTAAATTGAGTATCAACACACAGGGCAGAGGGAGGATTTCACCATGACGATGCATCTGAATCGCAGGCATTTTTCGATCGCCACGGCGGCCGCCGCCACCTTGGGCGGCTTCGGCATCGCCCGGGCGCAGAGCGAAACGCCGCTGGTGCTGGGCCAGTCGGCGCCGTTCACCGGGCCGGCCGCGCAGCTGGGCATCCAGTTCCACCAGGGCGCCAAGCTCTTCCTGGAGCAGTACAACGCGCAGCCGGGCCAGCGCGACGTGGTCATCAAGAACCTCGACGACGGCTACGAGCCCGACCGCTGCGCGGCCAACACGCAAAAACTGATCAGTGAAGACGTGTTCGCGCTGTTCGGCTACATCGGCACGCCGACCAGCCTGGCCGCGCTGCCGCTGGCGGTGAAGGACAAGGTGCCGTTCATCGCACCGTTCACGGGCGCGATGTCGCTGCGCGAACCTTTTCACCGCAACGTGTTCCATCTGCGCGCTTCGTACAACGACGAGACGGCATTGATGGTGAAACAGCTCACGCACCTGGGCATGAAGAAGATCGCGGTCTTCTATCAGAACGACGCCTACGGCAAGGCCGGGCTCGACGGCGTGACGCTGGCCCTGGCCCAGCAGCAGCTCAAGCCCGTGGCGCTGGCCACGGTGGAGCGCAACTCGGCTGACGTGGCCGCGGCCGTGAAGACGATCGTGGCAAGCCAGCCGGCGGCGGTGGTCCAAGTCGGCGCCTACAAGGCCTGCGCGGCGTTCATCCGCGAGGCGCGCAAGGCGGGTTACGGCGGCGTGTTCTTCAATCTCTCGTTCGTGGGCACGCAGGCGTTGGCGGACGAGCTGGGCAAGGAGGCGGCGGGCGTGATGGTCACGCAGGTGGTGCCGTCGCCCTACAACCAGGCCAATGCGCTGGCCCGCGAGTTCACCGAGGCGGTGCGCAAGGCGGGCGGGGGCGCGAGCGCCAATTTCTCGAGCATGGAAGGCTACCTGGCCGCCAAAGTGCTGACCGAAGGCCTGCGCCGCGCACCGGGCGGCAAGGGCACGCGCGACGGGCTGATCACGGGGCTGGAAAGCATCGAGCGTCAGCAGTTCGGCGGCTTCGAGGTGTCGTTCTCGCCGAAGAGCCACGTGGCGTCGCGGTTTGTCGAGCTGTCGATGCTGACTGCGGATGGGCGGGTGCGGACTTAATTTTTTCGCGCTCTTGTTCAGGGCGCGTGCCCAGGCCACCGGGTACTTCCCTCCGCGAATGTCCCCCGCTTCGCTCCTCCTTGATTTCGCTGCGGGAAGCACCCAGTGTCCTGCGCCCGCTGAGCGCGGTCGTTGGGCTATTCGATCAACGACCGCACTGCCCAACGCTCACGTCGATGGGGTGCCTTGCGCAGCGAAATTAAGGGGGAGCCCGAAGGGCGGAGGACATTCGCGGAGCAAGGTGCCCCGTCGGCGTGAGCGCTCTAGGGCGCCCACGCCGGCAGTTCAACTGCTGAGCCCGTCCACCGCCTGGAACATCGCCTGTCGCGCCTGGCTCACGATCTGGCCGCGCCAGCCGTCGCTGTCCGTGTAGAACGCCTCCACCATGCGTGCGCGGATGCCGTCGGCCAGGTCGGCCGGTGCGTCGGGGTGCTTGTGCAGCCAGTGGTCGGCGCGCAGCGCGCCGGTCACTTCGAGGATCGGCAGCGTGCCGTATTCGAGCGCGATGCCGGTGTACTCGGCCTGCGGGCACTCTTCGTAGACGGCGTCCCACATCAGCCCGCGCAGCAGCGCCGAGGTCGAGGAACCGTCGTAGATCGAGGTGACGGGCGCGGCGGGCGTGCCCCACCACGCATTGGCGCGGGCGTAGGCGACCTTGTCGTCGCGGCAGGCAAAGATGCGCTCGCCCAGGCCGTTGGGGCCGAGGCCCGTGTGCAGGTCGATCCAGGCGATGCGTTTGGCGTTGCCTGCATGGCGACGCAGCACGCTGCGGATGGTCTTGTTGCTCCAGGTGGGCGCCTTGCCGCCGAAGAACAGGCCATCGTCGAACTGGTACTGGCCGCTGGTCACCGCCGCCTGGTAGGCCGTGGCGCCGTGCTTCTCGATCCACTTGTCGATGGCGGCCTGGTTCTCCGGCGTCGGCGGCCAGGTGTCGGGCAGCAGCATCGGATGCAGCTTGGCGTAGGGTTCGTTCACCGGCACGGGTTGCGAGAAGTCGAGGAAGTTGCGGTTCAGGTCGACGTTCTCGTGCGTCACGCGGCGGCCGTACGAAAAGCCGTGCGGGTTCAGCGCATGCACGTACAGCACCGCCACGCCCTGCGCCTTGGCCTTTTCGCGCCATTCGGCATCGTGCAGCGCGAACACCTGTACGCCGCTGCCGCAATGGCCTTCGACGCCATGGCAAGCGCTGGTGACGACGAGCAGCCGCTCGGCGTTGGCATCGCCGTCGAGCGCCACGTCCATCGACAGCTCTTCGCCGTCGCGGCCCTTGAGCGGATGCGCGTGCGGCTCGACCGTGAGGCCGGCGCTGACGCAGCCCTGCAGGAACTTCTGGCGCGCGGGGGCGTAGCGCGGCGAAAAGGCCTCGCCGATGCCGATCATGGGGCCGTGCCGCCGGGCTTGAGGAACTGCTCGGCGATCTGCACCCAGCAGGTGGCGCCCAGCGGAATGAGGTCGTCGTTGAAGTCGTAGCTGGCGTTGTGCAGCGTGCACGGGCCTTCGCCGTGGTGCACGTCGCGGTGCGCGCCGTCGCCGTTGCCGATGAAGGCGTAGGCGCCGGGCTTGGCCTGCAGCATGAAGGCGAAGTCTTCCGAGGTCATGGCGGCCTCCTGCTTGAGCACGTTCTCGGGGCCGACGATCTCGCCCATGACACGGCGCGCGAAGTTGGCCTCGGCCTCGGTGTTGATGGTCGGCGGGTAGTAGCGCTCGAAGCGGAACTCGCAGGTGGCGTCGTGCGCGGCGCAGATGTGCTCGCTGATCTGCTGCATCTTGGCCTCGATCATGTCGAGCACCTCGAGCGAGAAGGTGCGCACGGTGCCCGACAGCTCGCAGTTGTCGGGGATCACGTTGTTGGTTTCGCCGGCGTGGATGGTGGTGACCGAAATCACCGCCGAATCGGTCGGCTTCATCTTGCGCGTGAGGATGGTCTGGAAGGCCTGCACGATCTCGCAGGCGATCGGCACCGGATCGATGCCGGTCTGCGGCAGCGCCGCGTGGCCGCCCTTGCCGACCACGTTGACGTGGAACTTGTTGCCCGACGCCATCACCGGGCCGGGGCTCACGGCGAACTGGCCGGCCTTCATGCCGGGCCAGTTGTGCATGCCGAACACGGCGTCCATGGGGAACTGCTCGAACAGGCCCTCCTTGATCATCTCGCGCGCGCCGCCGCCGCCCTCTTCCGCCGGCTGGAAGATCAGGTAGACGGTGCCGTCGAAGTTGCGGTGCTTGGCCAGGTGCTGCGCGGCTGCGAGCAGCATCGCCGTGTGGCCGTCGTGGCCGCAGGCGTGCATCTTGCCGTGGTGCTGGCTCGCGTGAGCGAAGGTGTTGAGCTCGGTGACGGGCAGCGCGTCCATGTCGGCGCGCAGGCCGACGGCGCGGGTGCTGGTGCCGTTCTTGACGATGCCGACCACGCCCGTGGTGCCCAGGCCGCGGTGGATGGGAATGCCCCATTCGGTGAGCTTGCCTGCCACCACGTCGGCGGTGCGGACTTCTTCGAAACAGAGTTCAGGGTGGGCATGAAGGTCACGCCGGACGGCCGCGATGCCGGCCGCCTGCGTGACGAGCGAGTCGATGAGTTTCATAGGACACAGTCTAGGCTTTGCGATCAGCGCCGCAAAGACCGTGCCGGGCAAACCCTCAGCGGCCGAGGCTCTTCAGATACTCGGTGCGCGCGGCCAGCGCGGTGTCGGTGAAGTCGGTAAAAACGCCATCGACGCCGAGCTTGTAATAAATCGCGTACTCGTTCTTGCCGTCCTTGTTGTAGTCGGCGGCCAGGCGACGCGACTCGTTGCGGAAGGTGAAGGGGTGCACGAACAGGCCGGCCTTGTGGGCGTCGGCGATCAGCGTGGTGGGCGAGACCGAGGTGGCGTCGGCGTCGTTGATCTTGCCGTCCTTGTTCACATCGAGCGGCTTGCCGTCGGCGCCGACGCTGCCCTTGATGCTCACGATGTAGCGCTTCCAGGGGCCGATGCCGTCGGCGTAGGTCTTGATTTCGGCCAGCCCGGCGGGCGTGACCATGACGTCGAAATTGCGCTTGTCGCCGGCCTTGGTCCACTCGTAGGGGCGGTCGACGGGCACGGCGTAGGTCATGGCGCCGGTCTTCATGTCGATGCCGTCGCCGTCGATCAGCTGGATGAGCCGGGTGTTCAGGCCCTTGGCCTTCATGTACTTGAGGCTGCCGGGCTCGAACGACTGCACGTAGATGGGCGCGGTCTTGCTGTTCCAGCCGGCGGCGTTGATGGCGGCGATGACCTTGTCTTCCATGGGCATGCCCAGGTCGCGGAAGTAGGTCGGGTTCTTGGTCTCCGGGTAGATCGCGATGGTGCGGCCGGTTTCCTTCGACTTGGCCTTGGCGAAATCGATGATCTCCTGGAAGGTCGGGATCTTGAACTTGCCGTTGAATTCCTGCGGGCGCTCGGGGTCGGTCGAGATGCCGCCCAGGGTCTTGATCTCGGCCAGCGTGAAGTCGTTGCTGAACCAGCCGGTCTGGGTTTCGCCGTCGACCTGGATGGTCTTCTTGCGCGAGGCAAAGCGCGCGTGCCTGGCCACGTCGGTGCTGATGGCCAGGTTGGGGTCGTGGCGGGCGATGAGCACGCCGTCCTTGGTGGAGACCAGGTCCATCTCGATGACGTCGGCGCCCAGCTCGATGGCGCGCGCGTACGACTCCAGCGTCTGTTCCGGCAGGTAGCCCGAGGCGCCGCGGTGGGCGATGACCAGCGGCGGGTTGCCGTCCAGCGTGAGCAGCTTGTGCGCCGACGGGCCGGTGGTGCCGCAGGCGGCCAGGCTCAGGACGGCCGCGGCGGTCAGGGTGATCTGCAGGGACATGCGCATGTTGTCTTCTCCATCCAAACAAAGAAAAAAGAAGAAGCAGGCTACCCGCTGCGCGTGACAACGCCGGTACCCGTCTGCGCGCGCCTTCAACTTCCCGGACAATCTGTTGCATGCAGCACACGCTTTCTCCCCAGAGCCTCTTGATGGCGCAAACCTTGGTTCGCATGAACACGGTGAGCGCAAACAGCAACCTCGAGCTGATCGACTTCGCCCAGGCGCACCTCGCCGCCCTGGGCGTGAAGAGCCGCATCACCTACAACGCCGAGCGCACCAAGGCGAACCTGTTCGCCACGCTGGGCGAGGGCAAGCCGGCCGGCGTGATCCTCTCGGGCCACACCGACACGGTGCCCTGGGACGGCCAGGCCTGGAGCGTCGACCCGCTGTCGGCCGTGGTGCAGGACGAGCGCCTGTACGGGCGCGGCTCGGCCGACATGAAGAGCTACATCGCGATCGCGCTGGCCAATGCCCAGCGCTTCCTCGAAGGCGACGCGCCCTTCGCCGTGCACTTCGCCTTCACCTACGAAGAAGAAATCGGCTGCTTCGGCGTGCGCGAACTCATTGCCGACATGCGCGACGCCGGCATCAAGCCGCTGGCCTGCATCGTGGGCGAACCCACCAGCATGGTGCCGGCCATCGCGCACAAGGGCGTGTACCGCTACAAGTGCTGCGTGCGCGGCAAGGAGGCGCACTCGTCGCTTACGCCGAAATCGGTCAACGCCATCGAGATGGCCGCGCGCGTGATCGGCAAGGTGCGCGACATGGCCGAAGACTTCGAGCGCAGCGAGCCGCGCTACGACGGTTTCGACGTGCCCTTCAGCACCGCCAGCGTGGGCCAGTTCCACGGCGGCATTGCCGACAACGTGGTGCCGCGCGACGCCGAGTTCCGCTACGAATTCCGCGACCTGCCCACGGCCGACGCGAAGCGCATGCAGTCCGACGTGCTGGCCTACGCCGCGAGCATCGAACCGGCCATGAAGAAGGTGGCGCCCGACGCCGGCTTCAAGTTCGAAACGATCTGCGAAATCCCGAGCTTCCTGGGCGCCGCCGGCGACCCGGTCACGCTGCTCGCGCAGCGCCTGGCCAGCGAAGACCGCACCACGCTGGTGGCCTTCGGCACCGAAGCGGGTCTTTTCAAGAACGCCGGCATCCCCACCGTGGTGTGCGGCCCCGGCAGCATCGAGCAGGCGCACCAGCCCGACGAGTTCGTGAGCCTCGAACAGCTGGCGCGCTGCGAGCTGTTCATGGAGCGCCTCGCAACTTCGCACAGCATTGGCTGAAGACCCAAGCAGCGCCGCACTGCAGCGCATGAAGCGCATCGCGCTCGGCCTGCTGTGCGCGGCGGCGCTGCTCTATGCCGTGGCGAGCGCGCTGCATTCGCAGCACCCGGCCTGGGGTTACGTGGCCGCCTTTGCCGAGGCCGCGATGGTCGGCGCCATTGCCGACTGGTTCGCGGTGGTGGCGCTGTTTCGCCACCCGCTGGGCCTGCCGATTCCGCACACGGCGATCATCCCGAGCAACAAGGACCGCATCGGCGCCAAGCTCGCGGGCTTCATCTGCGACAACTTCCTGAGCACCGCGCAGGTGCTCGCCAAGCTGCGCCAGTTCGATGCGGCGGCGCGCATCGCCGAGTGGCTGGCCCGGCCCGCCAGCGGCGACAGGCTCGGTGAATGGGGCGTGGCCGCCACGCGCTACGGCCTCAGCGCCTTCGATGACGAGCGCGTGCGCGACTTCATGGGCCGCGCCGCCGCGGCGGGCCTCGCGAAGATCGACCTCTCGCGCCTCACGGGCCAGGCGCTCGACGCGCTCACGGCCGGCGGGCGCCACCAGGCGCTGCTCGACGACGTGCTGCAGCAGGTGGCCGAACTGCTCGACGGCGAGGAGGTGCAGGCCCACATCACCGAGGGCATCGCGCGCGAGATCAAGACGCTGCGCTACGTGGGCCTGGACCAGGTGGCGGCCAAGCTCGCCACGCGCAAGATCGTGGCCGCCATCGCACGCACGCTGGCCGAGTTGGCGGCCGAGCCCGAGCATCCGATGCGCAAGCGCTTCGACCACTTCGTCGATGACTTCGTGGTGCGCCTGAAGCTCGACCCCGAGTTCCAGCAGCGCGGCGAGCAGATCCGCGCCGAGCTCATTGCGCACCCCGCGCTGGGCGACTACCTGCACGGCCTGTGGGGCGAGCTGCTGGGCTGGCTGCACGACGACCTCGGGCGGCCCGACTCGACCATCCGCCAGCGCATCGCCACCATGGCCGGTGCGCTGGGCCAGCGGTTGCAGAACGACGCAGCGATCCGCGCCTGGATCAACGAGCAACTCGAAGCCGCCGCGCCGGCGGCCATCGAACGCTATCGCGAGGACATCCGCCGCTACATCGAGGAGCGCGTGGGCGAGTGGAACGCGCACGAGATGACCGACGAGCTCGAGCGCCACATCGGGCGCGACCTGCAGTTCATCCGCATCAACGGCACGCTGGTGGGTGGGCTCGTGGGGCTGCTGATCCACACGGCGACGCAGCTGCTGCGCGGCTGAACAAATCGTCTGGTGCTGCGGGTTATCCGCAGCGGACGAAAGTCCGCGTCTTGTCCCGCGAGCGACTGCGCGGCCTCGATCGACTCCTAGACTGCGGCCACATCGCAACCCAGAGGAGATCGCCATGCCCCGTCGCTCGATCCGCGCAGCCGCGCTGACCGCCGCCCTCGCCCTGCTCGCCGCCTGCAGTTCGCTGTCGCCGCCGCCCAAGCGCCCCGCTTCGTGGGCCGCGCCCGAAGTGCTCGTGGCCCCGTCGGCCTTTGCGGGCGTGCACGGCCTGGCCATCGATGCGAAGGGCCGGCTGCTCGCGGGTTCCGTGCTCGGCAACACGCTGTGGGAGGTCGACCGCCAGACCGGCGCCGCCAAGGTGCTGGTCGATGCGCCCGAAGGCCAGGCCGACGACATCGCGGTCGGGCCGAAGGGCGAGCTGGCCTGGACCAACTACCTCATGGGCATGCTGCGCTACCGCGAAAACGACAGCGCGCCGCTGCGCGTGCTCGCCAAGGACCTGCCCGGCCTGAACTCGCTGGACTTCGACCGCAGGAACGGCAAGCTCTACGCCTCGCAGGTGTTCCTGGGCGATGCGCTCTGGGAGATCGACCGCGAAGGCAAACAGCCGCCCCGGCTCATCAAGAAGGACATGGGCGGCTTCAACGGCTTCGAGGTCGGGCCCGACGGCCTGCTCTACGGGCCGCTGTGGTTCAAGGGCCAGGTGGTGAAGATCGACCCGGCGAACGGCAACCTGACCGTGATCGCCGACGGCTTCAAGATCCCGGCCGCCGCCAACCTCGACGGCAAGGGCAACCTCTGGGTGGTCGATGCGCGCAGCGGCGAGCTGGTGAAGGTGGATCTTGCGAGCGGCAAGAAGACCGTCGCCAAGCAGCTGCGCCCGTCGCTCGACAACCTCGCCATCGCGCCGGACGGAACGATCTACATCTCGAACATGGCCAACAACGAGGTGCAGGCCTTCAACCCCGCCACCGGCGAGCTGCGCACGCTCACCAGCGGCAAGGTGGCGGTGCCCGCGGGCCTGAAGGTTGACGGCAACGACCTGTGGGTGGCCGACGTCTTCGGCTTCCGGCAGGTCGACGTGCGCACCGGCGAAGTGCGTGACGTGTTCCGCATGCAGCGCGAGCCCGAGCTCGACTACCCGTTCGCGGTCGGGCTGTCGCCCAAGCTCTTTGCGCTGACCTCGTGGTTCACGGGCTCGGTGCAGCTGGTCGACCGAAAGACCCTGAAGACGATCGAAACGATCCACGGCCTGAAGGCCCCGTTCGACGCGCTGCCCATGCCCGATGGCAGCGTGATCTACGCCGAACTCGCCACTGGCAGCATCACGCGCGCCAGCGGGCCGAAGTTTGCAGAGAAGTCAGTGCTGGCTAGCGGCCTGAACGGCCCGGTGCAACTGGTGGTCGGCCAGGACGGCGCGCTCTACGTGACCGAGGCGGCCGGCAAGCTGCTGCGCATTCCGCTGGACGCCAGCGCGCCGCTGCGCACCGTGGCCGACGGGCTGGCGCTGCCCGAGGGCCTGGCCCAGACGCCGTGGGGCAGCTTCATCGTGGCCGAAAGCGCGGCGCGCCGGCTGGTCGAGATCGATCCGGCCACCGGCACCCGCCGCACGGTCGCCGACACCCTGCCCATCGGCTTGGCCGCCGGGCCCGGCCTGCCGCCGCCCTACGTGGTGACCGGCGTGGCCGTGGGGCGTGACGGCACGGTCTACGTATCGGCTGACAAGAACAATTCGATCTATCGAATTCGGCCTGTTATGCAGGGTAACAATTAGTACAAGTTTCAGTTTACTTTTACAAACATATATTACAAACTGGCCGGGACGCCTCGCAGCGTTCCGATCGCATAGGGCAATCGGGGGTCCGCGAAGCGCTCTTTCCGAAGGGACACCGCATGACTCCACTCGTCGTAGGCCAGGTGCTATCGCCCGAATACTCCCTGGGGCTGGTTGCACTTTCGTTTGTCATTTCCTTCTTCGGCTCGCTGGTGGCCCTGATCTGTGCCGGGCGCATGGTCGGCGCCGACGGCAAACCCAACCTGGCGATCGTGGCCTGCGCCGCGGTGGCGCTGGGGGGCATCGGGATCTGGTCGATGCACTTCATCGGCATGCTGGCCTACCGGCTGCCCTTCGGCATCTCGTACAACATGCCGCTGACCATCGTGTCGCTGGTGGCGGCCATCCTGATCTCGGGCATTGCGCTGTACCTGGCGGGCGGGCGGGCCAAGTTCAGCCGCTCCGGCTGGCTGGCCGGCAGCCTGCTGGCCGGCCTGGGCGTGTGCGTGATGCACTACATGGGCATGTTCGCGATGAACATGCGGGCCACGATGAGCTTCGACCCCGGCATGGTCGCGCTGTCGGTGGTCATCGCCATCACGGCCGCCGCCGCCGCGCTGTGGCTGGCCTTCAACCTGCGCAAGCTGAGCCACCAGGTGGCGGCCGCCGCCGTGATGGGCGTGGCGGTCTGCACCATGCACTACGTGGGCATGAGCGCGGCCAGCATGATCTGCACGGCCGCAGCGCCGGTCGACGCGCTCACGCTCGGCGGCAGCTACATGGGCCTCACGGTGTTCGGCACGGCCGGCGCGGTGCTGATCTTCATCTACTGGGTGGTCACGGGCAGCAGCCTCGACGCCCCCGCCGCCGCCGCGCGGCAGCGCGTGCGCCCCAGCTAGTTGGCGCAAGCGGGCCCGGGGCCCGCCTCCTACAGTCTGTGCGAACGACACGTTGCGCTTCGCACAGACCCCCATGCCCTTTCTCGAATCCCGGCTGCAGACGGCCGCAGACACCTACCAGGCCAACCGCGCGAGCATGCTGTCGCTGCTGGAGCAGGTCCGGTCGCACGAAGCCCGCGCCGTGGCCGCCTCCAGCGCCTCGGCCGAGCGCTTCGCCAAGCGCGGCCAGCTGCTGCCGCGCGAACGCCTCGCGCTGCTGCTCGACACCGGCGCGCCCTTTTTGCCGCTGGCCACGCTCGCGGGCCTGGGCCAGGACAACCCCGACCTCACCAAGAGCGTGCCCGGCGGCGGCCTGATCGCCGGCATCGGGCGCGTGGCCGGCGTGCGCTGCATGATCAGCGCCTCCGACTCCGGCATCGACGCCGGCGCGCTGCAGCCCATGGGGCTGGACAAGCAGCTGCGGCTGCACGAGATCGCGCTGGAGAACAAGCTGCCCTTCGTCCAGCTGGTGGAAAGCGCGGGCGCCAACCTCATGCAGTACCGCGTGCAGGACTTCGTGCGCGGCGGCAACATCTTCCGCAACCTCGCACGCCTCTCGGCCGCGGGCCTGCCGGTGGTGACGGTGACGCACGGCTCCTCGACCGCGGGCGGCGCCTACCAGACGGGCCTGTCGGACTACATCGTGATGGTGCGCGACCGCACGCGGGCCTTCCTGGCCGGGCCGCCGCTCCTGAAGGCCGCCACCGGCGAGATCGCCACCGAGGAAGAACTGGGCGGCGCCGTCATGCACACCCACATCTCGGGCCTGGGCGACTACCTGGCCGAGGACGACCGCGACGCGCTGCGCATTGCGCGCGCCATCCTCGGCGGCATCGACTGGGCGCGCGACGAAGCGCCGCGCACCTTCGCGCCGCCGCGCCACGACGCCGAAGAGCTGATGGGCCTCATGCCCGCCGACGGCCGCCGGCCGGTGGACATGCGCGAGGTCATCGCGCGCATTGCCGACGGCTCGGAGTTCCTGGCCTTCAGCGAGCACTACGGCAGCGCCACCGTCTGCGGCCACATCCGCCTGGAAGGCCATGCGGTGGGCATCATCACCAACAACGGCCCCATCGACTCCGACGGCGCAACCAAGGCGACGCACTTCATCCAGGCCTGCTGCCAGTCGCGCACGCCCATCGTTTACCTGCAGAACATCACGGGCTACATGGTGGGCCGCGCGCACGAGGAGGCCGGCATCATCAAGCATGGCGCCAAGATGATCCAGGCCGTGACCAACGCCAACGTGCCGCAGATCACGCTGCACTGCGGCGCCTCGTACGGCGCGGGCAACTACGGCATGTGCGGACGCGGCTTCGCACCGCGCTTCTGCTTCTCGTGGCCCAACGCGCGCACTGCGGTGATGGGCGGCGAGCAGGCGGCGCAGACCATGGCCATCGTCATGGAGGCGGGCATGGCGCGAAAGGGCACGGTCGACCGCGACAAGATCGACGCGATGCAGCGCCAGATCGTCGAGCGCTTCGACCGCCAGATGAGCGTCTTCACCACCAGCGCGCTGCTGCTCGACGACGGCGTGATCGACCCGCGCGACACGCGCGCCGTGCTGGCCGAGGCGCTGTCGATCTGCCGCGACGCCGAGGCGCGTGCGCCGCAACCCATGCAGTTTTCGGTGGCACGGCCATGAGCATTTTTCACAAGATCCTGATCGCCAACCGCGGCGAAATTGCGGTGCGCGTGATACGCACCGCGCGCACCATGGGCTACCGCACGGTCGCCGTGTATTCCCGTGCGGATGCAGACGCCGAGCACGTGCGCCAGGCCGACGAGTCGGTGTGCATCGGCGAGCCGCTGCCCGCGCAGAGCTACCTGAACATCGACGCGATCATTGCCGCGGCCCGCGCCAGCGGCGCCGACGCGGTGCATCCGGGCTACGGCTTCCTCGCCGAGAACGCCGCGTTCGCGCAGGCCTGTCGCGACGCGGGGCTGGTCTTCATCGGCCCGTCGCCCGAGGCCATCGTCGCGATGGGCGACAAGGCCGGCGCCAAGCGGTTGATGCAGGCGGCCGGCGTGCCGTGCATTCCCGGTTACCAGGGCGACGACCAAAGCACCGCCACGCTGGCCGCCGAGGCCGAGCGCATCGGCTGGCCCGTGATGATCAAGGCGACCGCCGGCGGCGGCGGGCGCGGCATGCGGCTCGTGGCGTCAGCCGGCGCCTTCGCCGAGCAATTGCAGAGCGCGCAGTCCGAGGCGCTGCATGCCTTCGGCGACGCCACCGTGATCCTGGAGCGCGCCATCGTCGCGCCGCGCCACATCGAGATCCAGGTGTTTGCCGACCGGCACGGCCACGCGATCCACCTCGGCGAACGCGACTGCTCGGTGCAGCGGCGCCACCAGAAGGTGATCGAGGAAGCGCCCTCGCCGGCCGTCGACGCCGCGCTGCGCGCGCGCATGGGCGCCACCGCCGTGGCCGCCGCGAAAGCCATCGCCTACGAAGGCGCGGGCACGCTCGAATTTCTGCTCGACGCGCAAGGCCAGTACTGGTTCATGGAAATGAACACGCGGCTGCAGGTGGAGCACCCCGTGACCGAAGCGGTGACGGGCCTCGACCTCGTCGAGCTGCAGCTGCGCGTGGCCGCCGGCGAGCCGCTGCCGCTCACGCAGGACGACGTGCGCATCGCCGGCCATGCGATCGAGGTGCGGCTGTGCGCCGAAGACCCGCAGCAGGGCTTCCTGCCGCAGAGCGGCACGCTGAGCGCATGGCGCACGTCACCCATGCTGCGCACCGAGCACGCGTTGCGCGACGGCGCCGAAGTGCCGCCCTTCTACGACTCGATGGTCGCCAAGCTCATCGCCTCGGGCCGCACGCGCGACGAAGCGCGGCAGCGGCTGCTGGCGGGCCTGCGCGACACGGTCGCGCTCGGCCTGTCGACCAACCAGGCGCTGCTGCAGCGCGCGCTCGCGCACCCGGTGTTCGCGAATGGCGAGGCGACCACCGCCTTCATCGGCGACCACCTCGATGCGCTGCTCGCAGCCGACGTTGCGGCCGACACGCGCGCCGCCCTGCTCGCCGCTCTCTTGCTGCAGACCGGCGCACGCGGCTGGCCCTCGCCGCTGGCGCACACGCTGCCCAATGCCTTGCGCTTCGCGCTCGACGGCACCGTGCACACGGCGCGCGTGACGCCGCGCGGCGCGGCGCGCTTCGAGGTCGTACTGGACGATGCCGCGCCCGTGTCGCTCGCCTTGCTGGCGCTCGCGGACGACGGCCTGCTGCGCTTCGCCTGCGACGGCGTGGCCGCGCAGGCGCAGGTCGTGCGGTGCGCCGAACGCACGGACTTCCATTTCGACGGCCGCGCCTTCCAACTCGACGACCTCACGCACGTGGCCGTGGCGCGCGCCGACGCGGGCGGCGGCGACGGCCTGCTGCGCGCCTCGATGAACGGCCGCGTCGTCGCACTGCTGGCCGCCGAGGGCGACACCGTCACCGCAGGCCAGCCACTGGTCACGCTCGAAGCCATGAAGATGGAACACGTGCACTGCGCACCCCGCGCGGGCCGCGTCGCGGCGCTGCATGTGGCCGTGGGCGCGCAGGTCGCTGCGCGCCACATCGTGGCCGAAATCGCCGAGGCCTGATCGCCTTCTTCCCTTTGCCAGAGCCCTTCTCCATGAACGCACCCCACTACCGCTCCGTCTTCGCGCCCACCCTGTTCGGCGGGCAATGCATCGTCGTCACCGGCGGCGGTTCGGGCATCGGCCGCTGCACCGCGCACGAACTGGCCTCGCTCGGCGCCCACGTGGTGCTGGTCGGCCGCAAGCCCGAGAAGCTCGATGCGGTGCGCGCCGAGATCGAAGCGGCCGGCGGCCAGACCAGCACGCAGGCCTTCGACATCCGCCAGGAAGATGCCGTGCGCGAGGCGGTGAAGGCCATCGTCGCGGCGCACGGCCGCATCGACGGGCTGGTCAACAACGCGGGCGGCCAGTACATCACGCCGCTGGCCGCCATCTCGGCCAAGGGCTGGGAGGCGGTGATCCACACCAACCTCACGGGCGGCTTCCTCGTGGCGCGCGAGTGCTACGTGCAGAGCATGCAGGCGCACGGCGGTGCCATCGTCAACATCGTGGCCGACATCTGGGGGTCGATGCCGAACATGGGCCACAGCGGCGCCGCGCGTGCCGGCATGGTGAGCTTCACCGAGACCGCCGCCGCCGAATGGGCCGTGAGCGGCGTGCGCGTGAACGCCGTGGCGCCGGGCTACATCGCCTCCAGCGGCATGGACCACTACCCGCCCGAGGCCGGCGACATGCTGCGCGCCATGCGCAAGACCGTGCCCGCGGGCCGCTTCGGCAACGAGGCCGAGACCTCCGCCGCCATCGCCTTCCTGCTGAGCCCGGCCGCCGCCTTCATCAGCGGCACCGTGCTGCGCGTGGACGGCGCGCGACCGCAGGCGCGCATGGGCTGGCCGATGGAGCTGCCCGACGCGCAGGCGCAGCAGCGCCCCGCGGTGCGGCCCTATGACGGCTTTCACCTCGCGCAGACACCGCGCGTGTTCCAGGACAAATGAAGAGCGATCGAACGAACGGAGACCCCTGATGCAGTACACCCACGAACACCTCGAGATGCAGAAGACCCTGCGCCGATTCATCGACGAGGAGATCAACCCTCACGTCGACGAATGGGAAGCCGCCGAGATCTTTCCCGCGCACGAGGTCTTCAAGAAGCTCGGCAACCTCGGCCTGCTGGGCCTGAACAAGCCCGAGGCCTTTGGCGGCGCCGGTCTCGACTATTCGTATGCAATGGCCTTCGCCGAAGCCTTGGGCCACATCAGCTGCGGCGGCGTGCCGATGGCCATCGGCGTGCAGACCGACATGTGCACGCCCGCACTCGCGCGCTTCGGCAGCGACGAACTGCGCCGCGAGTTCCTCACACCCGCCATCGCGGGCGACATGGTCGGCTGCATCGGCGTGAGCGAGCCCGGCGCGGGCAGCGACGTGGCGGGCCTGAAGAGCCATGCGCGCAAGGACGGTGACGACTACCTCATCAGCGGCCAGAAGATGTGGATCACCAACAGCCTGCAGGCCGACTGGATGTGCATGCTGGTCAACACCAGCGACGGGCCGGTGCACCGCAACAAGTCGCTCGTGATGGTGCCGATGAACCTGCCGGGCATCGAGAAGGCCAAGAAGATCCGCAAGATCGGCATGAACTCGAGCGACACCGGCCTCATCTATTTCGACAACGTGCGCGTGCCGCAGCGCTACCGCGTCGGCGAAGAGGGCCAGGGCTTCGTCTACCAGATGCAGCAGTTCCAGGAAGAACGGCTGTGGGCCGCCGCCAGCTCGCTCGAACCGATGGAAGACTGCATCGCGCAGACCATCGAGTGGGCGCAGCAGCGCCAGATGTTCGGCGCCACGCTGGCCGACCAGCAGTGGGTGCAGTTCAAGCTGGCCGAACTCAAGACCGAGGTCGAGGCGCTGCGCGCCCTCACCTACCGCGCCTGCGACCTGCATGTGCAGGGCGAAGACGTGCTCGAACTCGCGTCGATGGCCAAGCTCAAGACCGGCCGCCTCACGCGCCAGGTGGCCGACACCTGCCTGCAGTTCTGGGGCGGCATGGGCTTCACCTTGGAGAACCGCGTCTCGCGCCTGTACCGCGACGGCCGCCTGGGCTCGATCGGCGGCGGCGCCGACGAGGTGATGCTCGGCATCCTCGCCAAGACCATGGGCATCGCCAAGCGCCCGCCGCGCGGCTGACCGGGCACGCCATCCATGGACGCAGAACTGCAGGCCGACCGTGCCGCGCTCGCCGACACGGTGCGGCGCTTCGCCCAGACCGAGATCGCACCGAACGTGCAGGCCTGGGACGAGGCCGGCGAATTTCCGCGCGCGCTGTACGCCCGCGCGGCCGAGCTGGGCCTGCTGGGCCTGGGCTACCCGGACGAACTCGGCGGCACGCCCGCCTCTTATTCACTGAAGCTGCCTGCCTGGGTCGCGCTCGCGCGCCACGGCCAGAGCGGCGGCGTGCTCGCGAGCCTGTTCTCGCACAACATCGGCCTGCCGCCCGTGGTGCTGCACGCGAGCGATGCCGTGCGCCGCGAGGTCGTGCCCGTAGTGCTGCGCGGCGAGAAGATCGCCGCGCTCGCGATCACCGAACCGGGTGGCGGCTCCGACGTGGCGGCGGTGCGCACGACAGCCAAGCGCGACGGCGACCACTACGTGCTCAACGGCGAGAAGACCTTCATCACCTCGGGCATGCGCGCCGACTGGATCACCGTGGCCGTGCGCACCGGCGAAGGCCGCGGCGCGGGCGGGCTCTCGATGCTGCTGGTACCGGGCGACGCGCCCGGCCTCTCGCGCACGCGGCTCGCGAAGATGGGCTGGCTGTGCTCCGACACCGCCACGCTGCACTTCGACAACGTGCGCGTGCCCGCGCGCTACCTGCTCGGCGAAGAGGGCGCGGGTTTCCGAATGGTCATGGGCAACTTCAACGGCGAGCGCGTCGGGCTCGCCGCCGGTGCGCTGGGCTTTGCGCAGGCCTGCCTCGACGAAGCGTTGGCCTGGTCGCGCGAACGCAAGACCTTCGGCGCCGCGCTCATCGAGCACCAGGCGGTGCGCCACAAGCTGGTCGACATGCAGATGCGCATCGCCTCGACCGAGGCCTGGCTCGAGGCCGTGTCCGCCGAGGGCGACGCCCACGAAGCAGCGGGCCGCATCAACGCGCCCGAATGGGTGGCGCAGGTCTGCCTGCTCAAGAACCACGCCACGCAGACCATGCAGTTCTGCGCCGACCAGGCCGTGCAGATCCTCGGCGGCATGGGCTTCATGCGTGGCACGGTGAGCGAGCGCATCTACCGCGAGGTCAAGGTGATGATGATCGGCGGCGGGGCCGAGGAGATCATGAAGGAGCTGGCGGCGAGGCAGCTGGGGTGGGTGTAGCCGACCTCAGTCGTTCGGCTCGGTCTCGTTGCTTTGCGAGGCAGCGGCCAGCGCCACCGCTGCGCGCAGCTTGTCCTTCTTGCTCGGCCGCGCGCCCTTGACGCCGCCGTTGCCCGAGGTATCGACGAGCACCGGCGCCACCTCGACCGGCTCGAAGCCTTCGATGCGTTCGCGCGGCACGTGCTGGCCTTGGCGTTTTTCGATCAGGCGGAAGTGCGCTTCGGTCGCCGCGCTCACGAAGCTGATCGCCAGCCCGCTCGCGCCCGCCCGGCCGGTGCGGCCGATGCGGTGGATGTAGTCGGTCGGCGAACGCGGCAGGTCGTAGTTGATGACCACGGGCAACTGCGCGATGTCCAGGCCGCGCGCCGCGAGGTCGGTGGCGATCACCACGTCCCAGCGGCTCTGCTTGAACTGCGCGAGGATGTCGCGGCGCGTGCCCTGGGCGATGTCGCCATGGAAGGGCACGGCGTAGATGCCGTTGCGATACAGCTTCTCGGCCACGGTCTGCGCGGCGTGCTGCGTGGCGACGAACACCAGCACGCGGTCCCACGTGCCTTCGTTTTCTTTCAGCAGCTGGCGCAGCAACTGGGTGCGGCGGCCGGCGTCGACCTCGATGGCGCGCTGCACGATGTCGGGGCGCGTGCCGGGCTCGCCCTGCACGTCGACCAGGGCCGGGTCGTGCAGCATGTCGTCGGCCAGCGCCTGGATGGCGATCGGAAAGGTGGCCGAGAACAGCAGGTTCTGGCGCCGCGTCGGCAACAGCGCGAGGATGCGCTGCAGTTCCTCGGCAAAGCCGAGATCGAACAGGCGATCGGCCTCGTCGAGCACGAGCATCGACACGGCGTCGAGCGCGAGCGCGTTGTGCTCGACCAGGTCGAGCAGCCGGCCGGGCGTGGCAATCACGATGTCGGCACCGCCGCGCAGGCGCATCATTTGCGGGTTGATCGAGACGCCGCCGACGGCGACGACGATCTTCAGGCGCTCGGGCAGGTGGCGGGCGAAGTCTTCCAGCGTCTCGCCGACCTGGGCCGCGAGTTCGCGCGTGGGCGCGAGCACCAGCGCGCGCAGGCGGCGCGAGGCGGACGACGCAGGCTCGGCGGCCAGGCGCTGCAGCAGCGGCAGGGAAAATGCGGCCGTCTTGCCGGAGCCGGTCTGTGCCGAGCCCCGCAGGTCGCGGCCCTGCAAAATTGCAGGGATGGCCGCCGCCTGGATGGCGGTCGGCGCGGCAAAGCCGCTCGCGGCGGCCGCTTGCGCAAGTGCGGGGGTCAGGCCCAGGGTATCGAATGGCATGGAACGGGCACCGAGAAAAGAGAGATCGAAAGAAAGACGGATCGCATGGGAACGATGAAAAGCAACCGCACCGGCAGCACGC
The DNA here is from genome assembly GCF_033802765.1 of Variovorax sp. EBFNA2. Classification (NCBI taxonomy): domain Bacteria; kingdom Pseudomonadati; phylum Pseudomonadota; class Betaproteobacteria; order Burkholderiales; family Comamonadaceae; genus Variovorax; species Variovorax sp. EBFNA2. The sequence goes on along the minus strand of NZ_CP138496.1, from coordinate 389,005 downwards.
TGGTGTACTCCACCGAGGCGGGCGGGCGCATGTGCCCCGACTGCGGCGCCCCGGTGGCGCAATGCCGCTGCAAGGAACTCGCGAAGGCGCAAACGGCGGCCACGGACGGCATTGTCCGCGTATCGCACGAGACCAAGGGCCGAAAGGGCAAGGGCGTGACCGTGGTCAAGGGCCTGCCGCTCGACGCGGCGGCGCTGGCGGCCGTGGGCAAACAGTTGAAAGCGGCCTGCGGCACGGGCGGCACGGTGAAGGACGGCACGGTCGAGATCCAGGGCGATCACCGCGAGGTGGTGATCGCCGCCCTCGTGAAGCAGGGCCACACAGTCAAGCGCGCGGGCGGTTGAGCAGCACATGAACCCCGAAGACCTGCAGCGCCTGGTGACGCTCGAAATGCCTTTTGGCAAGCACAAGGGCACGCTGATCGCCGATTTGCCCGGAAATTACCTGACCTGGTTTGCGCGCGAGGGTTTTCCCTCGGGAGAAATTGGCCGACTGCTCGCTTTGATGCATGAAATAGACCACAACGGCCTGTCCGACCTCCTGAAACCGTTGCGAAACCGCCCGCCGGGCCGGAATGTTTCTCGATAACACAAAAATTCCTCCCTTTTTTTGGGAATCGGGCCGGATAATCCGGCTCACGTGTCTGCGAGCCTCGGCTCCCGTGCACGTAATTTGGTGATCGGTCAGTTTCGCGCCACAGCGCATTAGTTTGTTGTGATTCTGGGACTCCATCGCTTTGTGTTTTTTTGGTTTGAATTAGGAGTCCCTCCATGGGCAAGAAACTTTACGTGGGCAACCTCGCCTACTCCGTGCGTGACAACGACCTGGAACAGTCTTTCGGCGAGTTCGGCACGATCGTCAGCGCCAAGGTCATGATGGAACGTGACACCGGCCGTTCGAAGGGCTTCGGCTTTGTCGAAATGGGCACCGACGCAGAAGCACTCGCTGCTGTCGAAGGCATGAACGGCGCATCGCTGCAGGGCCGCGCCCTGACGGTGAACGAAGCCCGTCCGATGGAAGCACGTCCCCCCCGCACCGGCGGTGGTGGCGGCTACGGCGGTGGTGGCGGCGGCGGCGGCTACGGTGGTGGCGGCGGCGGTTACGGCGGCGGCGGCGGTGGTGGCCGCAGCGGCGGCGGCGGTGGTGGTTACGGCGGCGGCGGCGGTGGCCGCGGCGGCTACTAAGCCCTCCCCCACACACTCATGAGCGCCTCGGCGCTCTGAATGAATAAAAAGCTCCTTCGGGAGCTTTTTTCGTTTCTGACGTCCATCGCCCCATTCCCACGAATCCCTTCGTGGAACGCCACGGAACCGGCTTTGCCGGGCCGTTGGCGTTGCCCCCGGAAGGGGGTTGGCGCAGCGACACGAAGTGCGCGAAGGCTGGGGGAGAACCAAGTCCATCGACACGAAGTGCGCGAAGCCTGGGGGAGAGCTCATCTACGCATTTGTCCGTACCGCGGCGGTCAGCCGACGGTCAGCCGCTGGCGACGACCCTCGTCCCCTTCGAAACAGAGGGTCGAGACGATGAAGATCAAGAGACAGGCGGACTTCTTCTCAGGAGTCATGTTCGCCACCGTCGGTGGCGCGTTCGCCATCGGCGCCACCACCTACACCATCGGCGACGGCGCCCGCATGGGGCCGGGGTACTTCCCGCTGATGCTGGGCATCCTGCTGGCGCTGCTGGGCGCGCTGATCATGTTCCAGGCCATGGTGGTCGAGAGCGCCGACGGCGACAAGATCGGCAAATGGGCCTGGAAGCCGCTGGCCTTCGTGCTGGGCGCCAACCTGGCCTTCGGCGTGCTGCTGGGCGGCCTGCCGAGCGTCGGGCTGCCGGCGATGGGCATGATCATCGCGATCTACGCGCTGACGATCATCTCGAGCATGGCCGGCCAGCACTTCAAGCTGCGCGACGTGCTGGTGCTGGCGACCATCCTGGCCGCAGGCAGCTATGTGGCCTTCATCTGGGCGCTCAAGCTCCAGATCCAGGTCTGGCCCACGTTCATTTCGGGTTGAGGAGCACACCGCCATGGAACTGTTCCACAACCTGGCGACCGGCTTCGGCGTCGCCTTCACCTTCACCAACCTGCTGTACTGCCTGGTCGGTTGCATTCTGGGCACGCTGATCGGCGTGCTGCCGGGCATCGGCCCCGTCGCGACCATCGCGATGCTGCTGCCCGCCACCTACGCGCTGCCGCCCGTGTCGGCGCTGATCATGCTGGCCGGCATCTACTACGGCGCCCAGTACGGCGGCTCGACCACGGCCATCCTGGTGAACCTGCCCGGGGAGTCGTCCTCGGTGGTCACCTGCATCGACGGCTACCAGATGGCAAGGCAGGGCCGCGCAGGCCCCGCGCTGGCCGCGGCGGGACTGGGTTCGTTCTTCGCGGGCTGCGTCGGCACGCTGATCCTGGCCGCCTTCGCGCCCCCGCTGACCGAGCTGGCCTTCAAGTTCGGCCCGGCCGAGTACTTCTCGCTGATGACGCTGGGCCTGATCGGTGCGGTCGTGCTGGCCTCGGGCTCGCTGCTCAAGGCCGTGGCGATGATCGTGCTGGGCCTGCTGCTGGGCATCGTCGGCACCGACGTCAACTCGGGCGTCGCGCGTTTCAGCTTCGACATTCCCGAGCTCACCGACGGCATCGGCTTCGTGGTGATCGCCATGGGCGTGTTCGGCTACGGCGAAATCATCGGCAACCTCTCGCAGCCCGACGACGAGCGCGAGGTGTTCACGCACAAGGTCAAGGGCCTGTGGCCCACCAAGGACGACTTCAAGCGCATGACGCCCGCCGTGCTGCGCGGCACGGCGCTGGGTTCGGCCCTGGGCATCCTGCCGGGCGGCGGCGCGCTGCTGGCGGCTTTCGCGGCCTACGCGCTGGAGAAGAAGATCAAGATGCGTCCGGGCGAAGTGCCCTTCGGCAAGGGCAACATCCGCGGCGTGGCCTCGCCCGAGTCGGCGAACAACGCCGGCGCGCAGACCTCCTTCATTCCGCTCTTGACGCTGGGCATTCCGCCCAACGCGGTGATGGCGCTGATGGTGGGCGCGATGACCATCCACAACATCCAGCCCGGCCCGCAGGTGATGACCAGCAACCCCGAGCTGTTCTGGGGCCTGATCGCCTCGATGTGGATCGGCAACGCGATGCTGATCGTGCTGAACCTGCCGCTGATCGGCATGTGGATCAAGCTGCTGACGGTGCCCTACAAGTTCCTGTTCCCGGCGATCGTGCTGTTCTGCGCGATCGGCGTGTACTCGACCAACAACAACACCTTCGACGTGTGGATGGTGGCGATCTTCGGCTTCATCGGCTACCTGTTCCTGAAGCTGCGCACCGAGCCGGCCCCGCTGCTGCTGGGCTTCATCCTGGGGCCGATGATGGAAGAGAACCTGCGGCGCGCGCTGCTGCTGTCGCGCGGCGCGTGGAGCGTGTTCGTCACGCGGCCGCTGTCGGCCGGGCTGCTGGTGGCTGCGGCGCTGCTGCTGTGCATCGTGCTGCTGCCGGCGATCAAGGCCAAACGCGAAGAGGCATTCGTCGAGGACTAAGCTCGCCCCCAGGCTGCGCGCACTTCGTGTCGCTTCGCCAACCCCCTACCGGGGGCAACACCTGAGGCCCGGCAAAGCCGGTTCCTCGGTGTTTCTCGAAGAAGCCCCTGGCCTCGCGCCCGGGGCTTTTTCTATTTCAGAAACGCGTCGTAAGCCGTCTTCAGGATGAGTGCACTCACCACCACGATGAACACAATCCGCACGAAGCCCGCCCCGTGCTTCAGCGCCACGCGCGTGCCGACCAGGCTGCCGGCCACGTTGGCGACCGCCATCACCAGCCCGTAGTGCCACCAGACGTGGCCCTTGGCGGCCAGCAGGATCAGCGCGGCGGCGTTGGTCAGCGTGTTGATGACCTTGGCCGAGGCCGAGGCGTTGAGGAAGTCGTAGCCCATCCAGCGCACGAACAAAAACACCAGGAAGCTGCCCGTGCCCGGCCCGAAGAAGCCGTCGTAGAAACCGATGGTCAGGCCGATGGTGCTGGCCGCCAGCGTCTCGGCGCGGCCGCTGAAGCGCGGCGCGTGCAGCCGGCCCATGTCCTTGCGCGCCAGCGTGTAGATCAGCACGCCCAGCAGGATGACGGGCAGCGCACGGCGCAGGAAATCGCCAGGGAAGACCGTGACGGTCCACGCACCGACCATCGAGCCGCCGAAGCCGAGCAGCGCGGCCGGCCACATCGCGCCCCAGCGCATCTGCACCCGCTGGCTGAACTGGGCCGCCGACGCCGCGGTGCCCCAGATCGACGCGCTCTTGTTGGTGCCCAGCAGCGTGGCCGGCGGCGCGCCCGGAAACACCGCAAAGAGGGCCGGCACCAGGATCAACCCGCCGCCGCCCACGATCGCATCGATAAAACCCGCGAGCAGTGAGGCGCCCGTGACCACCAGCATTTCCATGCGGGCGATTGTCTCACCGAATCGCTATCGAAACGATAGCTGTCATGGCCGACCCCAGCTGGTCAGAAGGCTTGTTTGGCTTGGAGGAAAGCGCCCGAGATCGCGCGGCGAACAGGCAAAAAAAAGCGCCGACCAGCGGCGCTTTTTAAATATCAGACAGGCATCTCGTACGGAGCCTTTGAAGAATGTTCTTGTTGATCGATCGGAAGCTTGTCTCCTCGGACCCTCGGCAGTACGAGCAGGGCCCGTCGCGAGTGCGCAGATTGTGCAAGCGCGCACCGCCCCAGTGCATTAGGAATTACCCGCTTCGACTTACTTCGCCCCCCCAGTTGGGAAACGAAAGTGTTTCAGCCAGTTAACAGATGGCATGACTCGTGCACACAGGCCTGTGTCCACCACTCCAAGAAGAAACGGTCATGGCCCTGCTGGCACCCCAAGCCTCCCTGAACGCGGCCGACACCGCCTGGATGATGACCTCGACCGCGCTGGTGCTGTTGATGACGCTGCCCGGCATCGCGCTCTTCTACGCCGGCATGGTCCGGCGCAAGAACGTGCTGGCCACCATGGCCGGGGTGGTGGCAATCGCCGCGGTGGTTTCGCTGACCTGGTTCGCGCTCGGCTACTCGCTGGCCTTCACGCCGGGCTGGCCCTGGCTGGGCAACCTCTCGCGCATCGGCTTCTCGGGTTTCGAGTACCTGAAGGACGCCGGCCAGGTGGCCGTGAGCCATGTGGCACCGAACGTGCCCGAGTCGGTCTACGCCATGTTCCAGCTGAGCTTCGCGATCATCACCACCGCGCTCGTGCTCGGCGCTTTTGTGGAGCGCATGCGTTTCTCCGCCCTGCTCTGGTTCGCGCTGCTGTGGAGCGTGCTCGTGTATGCCCCCGTCGCGCACTGGGTGTGGGAGCCGGGCGGCTGGCTCGCGCAGATGGGCGCGCTCGACTTCGCGGGCGGCTCGGTGGTGCACGTCAACGCGGGCATCGCGGGGCTGGTGTGCGCCTATGCGCTCGGGCCGCGCCGGGGCTACGGACGCGAGGCCTTCGAGCCCTACAGCCTGGCGCTCACCATGACCGGCGCGGGCCTGCTGTGGGTGGGCTGGTTCGGCTTCAATGCCGGCTCGGCGGTGGCGGCCGACGGGCGCGCCGGCCTGGCCATGCTGGTGACGCACATCGCGGCGGCGGCCGGCGCCATGAGCTGGATGATCGGCGAATGGATCGTGCGCCGCAGCCCCTCGCTGCTGGGCCTGTGCTCCGGCCTCGTGGCCGGGCTGGTGGCGATCACGCCGGCGGCCGGCTTCGTCACGCCGCTGGCGGCGCTGGCCATCGGCGCCATCGCCGGGCTGGCCTGCTACTGGGGCGCCACGGGCCTGAAGCACCTGCTCGGTGCGGACGACTCGCTCGACGTGTTCGGCGTGCACGGCATCGGCGGCATCGTGGGTGCGCTGCTCACCGGCGTGTTCGCCGACCCGCGCATCTCGGGCGCAACGGGCAGCGTGCTGACGCAGGCGATCGCCGTCGGCAGCGTCGCGATCTACAGCGCGACGGGCACGGCCATCGTGCTCTTCCTCGTGCATGTGCTGGTCGGATTGCGCGTCGACCCCGAGAGCGAACTCGTGGGCCTCGATCTTGCTCAACACAAGGAACACCTGGGAGCTTGACCCGCAGACGCTGGAGACCCGCCATGCCATCCATGTCCGAAAGCGAACGCATCGCCCTCGCCGCCCGCCTGCACGTGGCGCTGCGGCGCAAGCACGGACGCGTGACCGACACCGAATGGATGGCCACCAATGCCGAGTACGCCGCCGAGATCGTGCGCATGACGCGCATCCACGCCGCCGAGACGAAGGACGACGAGCTCGACCAGCTCGCCACACGGCTGGAGCAGGCCATGGAACCGCTGGCCCGCGCCGCGCGGCTGGCAGCGCGCCAGCCCGACGGCCTGCCGCCCACGCCGCCGCCGCGCTACGTCGGCGGCCTGCGCTGACGACGTTCAGTTCGCGGCCAACGCCGCCTTGCGGATCGACTGCAGCGTGCTCGCGGGCGTGATCGCCTCGGGGTCCAGCAGGCAATGCAGGATCGCCGGCTTGCCGCTGGCACGGGCTCGCGCCAGTGCGGGGCCGAACTCTTCCGTCGTGGTCACGCGTTCACCGTGGCCGCCGAACACTTCGGCATAGCCGCGGAAGTCGGGGTTCTTCAACTGCGTGGCGCTGATGCGGCCGGGGTAGTGCTTTTCCTGGTGCATGCGGATCGTGCCGTACATGCCGTTGTCCAGCAGCACGACGAGGATCGGCAGGCCGTACTGCACGGCGGTCGCGAACTCCTGGCCATGCATCATGAAATCGCCGTCGCCCGCGAACACGACCACCTCGCGCTCGGGCCACAGCCGCTTGGCGCCGACACCCGCCGGCAGGCCGTAGCCCATCGAACCGCTGGTCGGCGCCAGTTGGCTCGCGAACGCGCGGAACGGCCAGAAGCGGTGCACCCAGGTCGCGAAGTTGCCCGCGCCGTTGCAGAAGATGGTGTCGGCCGGCAGCACCTCGCGCAGGTGCTGCATGACCTCGCCCATCTGCAGCGGGCCGGGAATGCGGATCGTGGCCGGGGCGCTCCAGCGCAGGAAGTCTTCGCGCGCGGTCTTCGTCTCGGCCTGCCACACGGGCGATGAAGCCGGGCGCAGCGCGGACACCGCTTCGGCAAAAGCCTGCGGCGTGGCGTGGATGCCCTGCGCCGGTCGATAGAGCTTGCCGAGCTCGTCGGCATCCGCGTGCACATGCACCAGCGCCTGCTTCGGCTGCGGAATCGCGAACAGCTCATAGCCCTGCGACGGCACCTCCGACAAGCGCCCGCCGACCAGCAGCACGAGGTCCGCATCGCGGATGCGCGCCAGCATGCGCGGGTTCGCGCCGAGCCCCAGGTCGCCCGCGTAGCAGGGGTGCTCGGCGGACATCAGCATCTGGCGGCGGAACGAGCAGTACACGGGCAGCGCATACGCCTCGGCGAACTGCGCGAACTGCTGCGTCGCGGCTTCAGACCAGCGGCTGCCGCCCAGGATGACGACGGGCCGCTGCGCTTGCGACAGGCGCTGCTGCAGCTCGGCCAGTTGCGCCGCGCCGGGATGCGTTTCGGTGACCGCATAGGGCAGCGCATCGGCCACCACGGCGGCTTCGGTCAGCATGTCTTCGGGCAGCGCGATCACCACCGGACCGGGCCGGCCCGAGGTCGCGACATGGAAGGCGCGCGAGACCAGCTCGGGCACGCGCGCCGGGTCGTCGATCTGCACGACCCACTTGGCCATCGTGCCGAAGACCGCGCCGTAGTCCAGCTCCTGGAAGGCCTCGCGGCCCCTCGCATCGCGCGCGACCTGGCCGACGAACAGCAGGAGCGGCGTCGAATCCTGGTGCGCGATGTGCACGCCCGCCGCGGCGTTGGTGGCGCCGGGGCCGCGCGTGACGAAGCAGATGCCGGGCTGGCCCGTGAGCTTGCCCTGCGCCTCGGCCATCATCGCCGCGCCGCCTTCTTGCCGGCACACCGTCACGTCGATCGATGCATCGTGCAACGCATCGAGCACGGCGAGAAAGCTTTCGCCGGGCACGCAGAAGAGCTGCTTGACGCCGTGGGTGATGAGCTGGTCGACCAGGATCTGGCCGCCGGTGCGGGAGGAAGTCATGGGGTGTCCAATGTGATGAAGGTCTTGGTATTCGCTCCTTCCCCCTCTGGGGGAAGGCTGGGATGGGGGCAAGCGGCGCTGAAACGGCCGACGGCAATGGATACGCCGCGTGCCCCCACCCCTGCCCTCCCCCAGCGGGGGAGGGAGAAATTCACGAGAGCGCCGCGCATGCCGCTGCAATCCGCGCACACGCCTCTTCCAGCTGCGCCATCGACGTCGCATACGAGATGCGGAAATACGGCGCAAGCCCGAACACGCTGCCCGGCACCACCGCCACCTCGACCTCCTGCAGCAGGTAGCGGCAGAAGTCGCTGTCGGTCTGCAGCAGCGCGCCGCCGGCGGTGCGCTTGCCGAGCACGCCGGCGCAGCTTGCAAAGGTATAGAAGGCGCCCTCGGGCACGCGGCAATGCAGGCCTGGCGTGCGGTTGAGCGCGGCCACGACGAAGTCGCGGCGCTGTTGAAAGGATGCGCAGCGCTCGGCCACGATGTCCTGCGGCCCGGTGAGCGCCTCGATCGCCGCGGCCTGGCTCACCGACGACGGGCACGAGGTCGACTGGCTCTGCACCACGGCCATCGCCGCGATCAACGCGCGCGGCCCGGCGCCGTAGCCCACGCGCCAGCCCGTCATCGCATAGGCCTTCGACACGCCGTTCACCGTGAGCGTGCGATCTCTCAGCCTTGGCTCGACGGCCACCGGCGTCGCGAACGCGAGGCCGTCGTAGAGGATGTGTTCGTAGATGTCGTCCGCCAGCACCCACACGCCCGGGTGCTCAAGCAGCACGTCGGTGATCGGCTTCAGCTGCGCGGCGCTGTAGGCCGCGCCGCTCGGGTTCGACGGCGAGTTCAAAAAGAGCCAGCGCGTGCGCGGCGTGATGGCCGCCTGCAGCTGCGCCGCCGTCAGCCGAAAGCCGTTCTCCTCGCCGCACGCCACCGACACCGGCACGCCGCCGCAGATCTGCACGATGTCCGCGTACGAGGTCCAGTACGGCGCGGGCAGGATCACTTCGTCGCCCGGGTTCAGGCTCGCCATCAGCGCGTTGAAGATCACCTGCTTGGCGCCCGCGCTCACGCTGATCTCGTCGAGCGCAAAGTCCAGCGCGTTGTCGCGCTTGAACTTCAGCTGCACGGCCGCCTTCATCGCCGGGCTGCCGTCGAGCACCGTGTAGCGCGTGTCGCCGCGCGCAATCGCCTGCGAGGCCGCGTGACGGATGTTCTCGGGCGTGTCGAAGTCGGGCTCGCCCGCCCCCAGCACGATCACCGGGCGGCCGGCGCGCTTGAGCGCCTGCGCGTGGTCGGTGATACGCAGGATCTCCGAGACGTGGATGGCGCGCACGCGTTGCGCCGGCGAGAACACGGCGGCGTCGGTCACTTGGCGTAGGCTTCCAGCGGCTTGTCGTTGGGTTCGAGCATCAGCTGCTTGAGCACGGGGCTCATCGGGAGGTTGAGGCTGGTGTTCTTCGGGGGAATCGCGGCCACGAACCACTTGGTGTAGAGCTTCTCGAGCTCGCCGCTCTTCATGAGCTTGCGCAGTGCGCCGTCCACCGCGGCCTTGAAGGCCGGGTCGTCCTTGCGGAACAGCAGCGCGATCGGCTCCGACCCCAGCGCCTCGCCCGTGATGCGATACGCCGCGGGGATCTTCGAGTTCGCGATGATGCCGGCGAGCAGGTTGTCGTCGAGCACGAAGGCGTCGGCGCGGCCCGACTCCATCAGCAGGAAGCTCTCCAGGTGGTCCTTGCCGAGCAAGGTGTTGTACGAGACGTTCTGCGCACGCTCGCGCTTGCGCAGCAGCTGCACGGCGGTGGTGCCGCTCGACGCCGACACGTTGCGGCCCGCGAGCTGGTCGAGCGTGGTGATGCCCGAGTCGACCCGCGACGCCATGCGCACCTCGCTCACATACGTGGTGAGCGCGAAGGCCACCTGCTGCTGGCGCGCGGTGTTGTTGGTGGTCGGGCCGCAGCCGATGTCGAGCGTGCCGTTCTGCATCAGCGCGATGGTGTTCTGCGCGGTCACGGCCATGTACTCGAGCCTGGCGTCGGGCGCGATGTCTTTCAGCACGCGCTCGCAGAGTTCGACGTGGTAGCCCACGTACTTGTCGCCCGCGCCCAGCATGTAGGCCATGGGCGGCGACGCCTCGCGCACGCCGAGCACGACCTTGCCGCTGGCCTTGATCTTGTCGAGCGTGCCGCCGGTCGGGGCCTGCTGCGCGGTGGCTGTGGTGCCGAAGGCGAGCGCGAGCAGCGCGGCGGTGGCGAGGGTCTTCAGTTGCATCTTCATCTTTTCTGTCTCCTGGTGGTTTTCTTTGGGGGGATGCGCGCGACCACTGCCCTGCCGCTGCAGCGAGGTGCTGCGCGGCGAGAACAACAGGCCGGGGTGGGTCAGTCGCCGATATCGAAGGTCACGCCCTGGGCAAGAGGCAATGCCGTCGAATAGTTGATGGTGTTGGTCGCGCGGCGCATGTAGGCCTTCCAGCTGTCCGAGCCCGCTTCGCGCCCGCCGCCGGTTTCCTTCTCGCCGCCGAAGGCGCCGCCGATCTCGGCACCGCTCGGGCCGATGTTGACGTTGGCGATGCCGCAGTCCGAACCCGCGCTGGACATGAAGCGCTCGGCCTCGCGCACGTTGAGCGTGAAGATCGACGACGACAGGCCCGCGCCCACTGCGTTGTGCCATTCGATCGCCTCGTCGAGCGAGCTGTAGCGCACCACGTAGAGGATGGGCGCGAAGGTCTCGCGCAGCACCGGGCCGTCGTGCGACTTCAGTTCGACCAGCGCGGGGCGCACGTAGCAGGCGTCGGGCGTGCCGATGCCGTCGACGCGCTGGCCGCCGTGCACCGCCGCGCCGATCTCGCGGCTTTCGTTCAGGGCCTTCTGCATGCCGTCGAAGGCGGCGCGATCGATCAGCGGACCGACCAGCGTGCCGGCCTCGCGCGGATCGCCCACCTGCACGTTGCCGTAGACCTTCACGAGCTGGGGCACCAGCTGGTCGTACACGCTGTCGTGCACGAACAGGCGCCGCAGCGTGGTGCAGCGCTGGCCGGCCGTGCCCATGGCCGCGAACGCGATGCCGCGCAGCGTGAGATCGAGGTCGGCCGAAGGCGTGACGATGGCGGCGTTGTTGCCACCGAGTTCGAGGATCGCGCGGGCGAAGCGCGCAGCGAGCTTGGGCCCGACCTGGCGACCCATCGCGGTGGAGCCTGTGGCCGAGAGGATCGGCACGCGGTGGTCGTCCACCAGCACCTCGCCGATGTCGCGCTGGCCCAGCAGGAGGCCCAGCAGCCCTTCGGGCGCGTCGCCGAAGCGGGCGATGGCGCGCTGCGCGATGGCATGCACGGCCAGTGCCGTGAGCGGTGTTTTTTCCGAAGGCTTCCACACCACCGAGTCGCCGCACACCAGCGCGAGCGCCGCGTTCCACGACCACACGGCCACGGGAAAGTTGAAGGCCGAGATCACGCCGCACACGCCCAGCGGATGCCAGGTTTCCATCATCCGGTGCTCGGCGCGCTCGGTGGCCAGCGTGAGGCCGTAGAGCTGGCGCGAGAGGCCGACCGCGAAGTCGCAGATGTCGATCATTTCCTGCACCTCGCCCGCGCCTTCGGACGGAATCTTGCCGGCCTCCAACGTGACGAGGCGGCCCAGGTCGGCCTTGGCGGCGCGCAGTTCTTCGCCCAGCAAACGCACCAGCTCGCCGCGACGCGGCGCCGGCACCAGGCGCCAGGCCTTGAAGGCCTCGTGCGCGCGGCCGATGGCGCCGGTGGCTTCGACGGCCGTGGTCTGCGGCACCTGCGCGATCACCTCGCCGCTGACCGGCGAGCGCACCGTCAACTCGCCGCCGGTGTGGGCCGAGCGCGGCACGCCCAGGCGCTGCAGCAGTTGCTCGACTTCGGCGGGAACGCTGTCGGGGATCTGGGCTTCAGGCATGGGCGCTCCAGGGGAAGAGAGGCAGAACAAATGGAAGGGCGAACCCGGCCAATATGTGCGAAACCCGCGCCGTTGGCTAATGAAAAATTGGAAGGACTTGGTGCGTTTGGCGAATGAACTCCGGGCCAGCACCTTCGTTCAACGCACCATTCAAGACCGTCCGGGAGCCCCTGCGGGCCACCCGCACAATCGGACCGTGCCCCGAACCTTGCCCGATTCATCGCCGCCGCAGCCCTACTGGCTCTACCTGCTCGAATGCGAGGGCGGCGTGTACTACGCGGGCATCGCCCTCGATGTGGAGCAGCGCTTCTTCCAGCATGTCTTCGGACTCGGGGCCAAGTTCACGCGGGCGCGTCCGCCGCAGCGCGTGCTGGCGGCGCGCCAGTACCCCGACAGGGGTGCCGCGCTGCGGGCGGAGATCGCGCTCAAGGCGCTGCCTCGCGCACGCAAGCTGGCGTTCTTCGACCGGTAGGCGCTCTGCTGACGGGCCCGCCCGCGCCGCGCCGCTGAGGCCGGCTCAGCGGTGGCGGTTGTCTTCGAGGATCCAGCCCGCCGCCTTTTCCGCCATCATCAGCGTGGGGCTGTTGGTGTTGCCGCTCGTGATGGTGGGCATCGCGCCCGCATCGACCACGCGCAGGCCATGCACGCCGCGCACGCGCAGGCGCGCGTCGAGCACCGCCATCGGGTCGCCGTCGGCGCCCATCTTGGTGGTGCCGACCGGATGGAAGATGGTGGTGGCGATGTCGCCGGCCAGCCGCGCGAGGTCTTCGTCGGTCTGGTACTGCACGCCGGGCTTCCACTCTTGCGGCTTGTACTTCGCGAGCGCGGGCTGCTGCGCGATGCGGCGCGTCACGCGCAGCGAATCGGCCGCGACCTTGCGGTCTTCCTCGGTGCTCAGGTAGTTGGGCGCGATGGCGGGCGCGTCTTCGAAGCGCGCGCTCTTGATGCGCACCGAGCCCCGGCTCGTCGGGTTCAGGTTGCACACGCTCGCGGTGAAGGCAGGGAAGCTGTGCAGCGGCTCGCCGAAGGCGTCGAGCGACAGCGGCTGCACGTGGTACTGGATGTTGGGCCACTCGCGGTCGGGCGAGCTGCGCGTGAACGCGCCGAGTTGCGACGGCGCCATGCTCATCGGGCCGCTGCGCTTCATCAAATACTCGAGGCCGATCTTCGCCTTGCCCGCCATCGACGAGGCCAGCACATTGAGCGTGGGCGCGCCCTCGATCTTGTAGACCGCGCGGATCTGCAGGTGGTCCTGCAGGTTGGCGCCGACGCCGGGCGCGTCGACCGCCACGTCGATGCCGTGCTGGCGCAGCAGATCGGCCGGGCCGACGCCCGACAGCTGCAGGATCTGCGGCGAGCCGATGGCGCCCGCGCTCAGGATCACTTCGCACTCGGCGTGCGCGGTGGTCATCTCGGTGCCGTCCCACACCTGCGCGCCGGTGCAGCGTTGGGTGCCGTCGGGCAGCGTCTCGAACAGCAGGCGCGACACCTGCGCGCCGGTCCACAGCTCGAAGTTGGGGCGGCCGTAGCAGGTGGGCCGCAGGAAGGCCTTGGCGGTGTTCCAGCGCCAGCCGTTCTTCTGGTTGACCTGGAAGTAGCCCACGCCTTCGTTGCTGCCGCGGTTGAAGTCGGTGGTGTGCGGCACGCCGGCCTGCACGGCCGCGTCGGCAAAGGCGTCGAGGATGTCCCAGCGCAGCCGTTGCTTCTCGACACGCCACTCGCCACCCGCGCCGTGCATCTCGTCGGCGCCGAGGTAGAAGTCTTCGTGCTTGCGAAAGGCCGGCAGCACGTTCTCCCAGCGCCAGCCTTCGTCGCCCGTGAGGGAGGCCCACTGCTCGTAGTCGCGCGACTGGCCGCGCATGTAGATCATGCCGTTGATGCTCGAGCAGCCGCCCAGCGTCTTGCCGCGCGGATAGCGCAGCGTGCGGCCGTTGAGGCCCGCGTCGGGCTCGGTGTTGTAGAGCCAGTCGGTGCGCGGGTTGCCGATGCAGTAGAGGTAACCCACCGGAATGTGAATCCAGTGGTAGTCGTCCTTGCGGCCGGCCTCGATGAGCAGCACGCGCCTGGTCTTGTCGGCGCTCAGGCGGTTGGCGATGAGCGAGCCCGCGGTGCCGGCGCCGATGATGATGTAGTCGAAGGTGGTGTCGCTCAACGGTGTCTCCAATCTGATTGTTCTTTTTGGGGGTGCGCGACGTCTCTGCGCACCAGTGCCTTGCCAGCGCTCCCGCGGAACCGGCTTTGCCGGGCCGCCGGGAGCGCCCCCTTGAGGGGGGATGCGAGCGACACGAAGTGCGCGAGAGTCGGGGGTGGGATTATTTGGCCGTCGGCATCACGAATTCCGCGCCCTTGCCGATGCTCTCCGGCCAGCGCTGCATGATCGACTTCTGCTTCGTATAGAAGCGCACGCCCTCTTCACCGTACGCGTGCATGTCGCCGAACAGGCTCTTCTTCCAGCCGCCGAAGCCGTGCCAGGCCATCGGCACCGGGATCGGCACGTTGATGCCGACCATGCCGACCTGGATGCGGCGGCCGAACTCGCGGGCCACGTTGCCGTCGCGCGTGAAGCAGCTCACGCCGTTGCCGAACTCGTGCGCGTTGATGAGGTCGACGGCTTCCTTGAAGGTCGCGACGCGCAGGCAGCCCAGCACGGGGCCGAAGATCTCTTCCTTGTAGATGCGCATCTCGGGCGTGACGTGGTCGAACAGCGTGCCGCCCATCCAGAAGCCATCGCCACAGCCTTCGCCGGCGACGTTGCCGTCGAACTTGCGGCCATCGACCAGCAGCTTCGCGCCTTCCTTCTCGCCCAGGTCGATGTAGCCGGTGATGCGTTCATGCGCGGCGCGCGTGACGATCGGGCCCATCTCGGCCGCGAGGTTGGTGCCGTTGAGCACCTTCAGCGTCTTCGTGCGCTCGATGAGCTTGGGCAGCAGCCGGTCGGCCACGTCGCCCACGAGCACCGCAACGCTGATCGCCATGCAGCGCTCGCCGGCCGAGCCGTAGCCGGCGCCGATGAGGGCGTCGACCGCCTGGTCGATGTCGGCGTCGGGCATGACGACCATGTGGTTCTTCGCGCCGCCCAGGGCCTGCACGCGCTTGCCGTGATGGGCGCCGGTTTCGTAGATGTAGTTGGCAATGGGCGTGGAGCCCACGAAGCTGATCGCCTTGACGTCGGGGTGCTCCAGCAGCGCATCGACCGCCACCTTGTCGCCCTGCACCACGTTGAACACGCCGTCGGGCAGGCCGGCCTTCTTGAGCAGCTCGGCCATGAAGAGCGACGCGCTCGGATCGGTCGGGCTGGGCTTGAGCACGAAGGTGTTGCCCGCGGCAATGGCCACCGGGAACATCCACATCGGCACCATCACCGGGAAGTTGAAGGGCGTGATGCCCGCGACCACGCCCAGCGGCTGGCGCAGCGTCCAGTTGTCGATGCCGGTGCTCACCTGGTCGGTGAAGTCGCCCTTGAGCAGCTGCGGAATGCCGCACGCGAACTCGACGATGTCGATGCCGCGGCTCACTTCGCCCTGCGCGTCGGTGAAGACCTTGCCGTGCTCGGCGGTGATGAGGTGGGCGAGCTCGTCCTTGTGCTGGTTGAGCAGCTCCAGGAACTTGAACATCACGCGGGCCCGGCGAATGGGCGGCGTGTCGGCCCAGGCCGGGAACGCGGCCTGCGCGGCGGCCACGGCGGCCGACACCTGCGCGGCGTCGGCGAGGCCGACCTTGCCGGTGACGGCGCCGGTGGCGGGGTTGGTCACGTCCTGCGTGCGGCCGGAGGTGTTGGCGGCGGGGGCGCCGGCGATGTGGTGGTCGATATTTCGGGTGCTGATGGACATGTTCGGGTCTCCTGAAGGCAATTTGGCCCGCTCCACGCAGAGAAAGCCAATGAATTCGCGTCGATGGCGCTATAAATCAGTCTTATATGACTGCGCCATCGATGGACCTCCAGATTCTGCGCGCCTTCGTCCTGGCGGCGCGCGAGGGCAACGTCTCGCGCGCCGCCGAAAAGCTGCACCTCACGCAGCCCGCGGTGAGCCTGCAGCTCAAGCGCTTCGCCGAAGAAACGGGGCTGGCGCTGTTCACGCGCACGCCGCACGGGCTGGCGCTCACGGCCGACGGCGCGGCGATGCTGCCGCAGGCCGAGCGCGTGCTGGCGGCCGTGGGCGATCTGCAGCAGGCCGCGCGCAACCTGCAGGTCACGGTGCGCGGGGCGTTGCGCATCGGCACCATCCTCGACCCCGAGTTCACGCGGCTGGGCGTGTTCCTGCGCGAACTGGTCGAGGCCGCGCCGCAGATCGAGACCGAGCTGCGCCACGGCATGAGCGGCAGCGTGCTGGCGCAGGTGCTGCGCGGCGAGCTCGACGTGGGCTTTCACCTCGACCCCGGCGACGAGTCCGACGATGCGGCCCCGGCGCCGCTGGCGGTGCGCACGCTCACCCGCTTCAGCTACCGCGTGGTCGCCCCAGCCGGCTGGGGCCCGCAGGTGCTCGGGCGCGACTGGAAGGCGCTGGCCGCCCTGCCCTGGCTGGCCACGCCGCCCGAATCGGCGCACCACCGGCTGCTGGAGCGCGTGTTCGGCCCGCTCGGCCTGGCGCCCCGGCGCGTGGCGCTGGTCGACCAGGAGGCCTCGATGCTCGACCTGCTGAAGTCGGGCGTGGGCCTGAGCCTGGTGCGCGACTCGATCGCGATCCGCGAAAGCCAGGCCCACGGCCTCGTGCTGGCCGACCGCGTGCGGCTCGATTGCGCGCTGCGTTTCGTCTCTCTGGCCGCGCGCCGCGACGAGCCCGTGATCGCCAGCGCATGGAACGCGCTGGCCCGGGCCTGGAGCTGAAGGCTTCCTGAAAAAACGGCGTCTGGCCCTACGCAAACGAAGGGCCGGACGCACACAAGCCCCGGATGCACGCGGTTACGATGCGCCGTCTCACCTGCATCCTTTGTTAACAAACCGCCTCACTCGCACGCCCATGGTTTCCACCCCGTCGTCTGCCGACCTGCCCGCCATCGACGACGCCTCTGCGCCGCCGCGCGCGCGCACGCACGATGCCGACGGCCGCAGCTGGGCCGTGGCCAGCGGTTGCTGGACCACGCTGGCGATGTCGACGCGCCCAGCCTGGGAGGCGGTGGCCAAGGACCTCGCGGCGCTGCCGCCCACCGACGACCGCGCCTGGGACCTGCGCCCCATCGGCCAGCTCGACCACATCGGCGCCCAGCTGCTGTGGGACCACTGGCGCCACGACTGGCCGGCCACGCTCGAACTGACGCCGCAGCACCAGGCGGTGCTCGACCAGGTGGCGAAGTTCACGGTCGCCACGCCCGACGAGCCCCCGAAATCGCTGAGCGACCGGTTGCGCGAACTCGCCCACCATGGCCCGCGCGCGATGGTGGTGCTGCGCGACTTCGTGGGCCTCATCGGCCAGCTCGCGCTCGACCTGTGCACGCTGGCGCGCGCGCCGCACCGCGCGCCATGGCGCGACTTCTCGGGCCACCTCTATCAGTTCGGCGCCACGGCGCTGCACATCACGGCGCTGGTCGGCCTGCTCATCGGCGTGGTGCTGGCCTACCTGATCTCGCAGCAGCTGCGCAACTACGGCGCCGAGACCTTCGTGGTGAACATCCTCGGGCTGTCGCTGATCCGCGAGCTGGGGCCGGTGCTGGCCGCCGTGCTCATTGCAGGCCGTTCGGGTTCGGCGATCACAGCGCAGATCGGCGTGATGCGCGTCACCGAAGAACTCGACGCCATGCGCGTGATGGGCATCCCGCACGGCTTCCGCCTCGTGATGCCGCGCGTGCTGGCGCTGGCCATTGCGATGCCGCTGATCAGCCTGTGGACGTCCATGGCGGCGCTGGCCGGCGGCATGCTCGCGGCCGATGCGGCGCTCGGCATTTCGCCGGCGTACTTCCTGTCGGCCCTGCCGCGCGCGGTGCCCATTGCCAACCTCTGGCTGGCCCTGGCCAAGTCGGCGGTGTTCGGCGTGCTGATCGCGCTGATCGGCTGCTACTTCGGCATGAAGGTCAAGCCCAACACCGAGAGCCTGGGGCGCGGCACCACGTCGTCGGTCGTGACCTCGATCACCGCGGTGATCCTGGTCGATGCGCTCTTCGCAGTGCTCTTCAAGGGCATAGGATTCCGCGGATGAACGCCGCCACGACATCCCCGCCCGGCACCGTGGTCGACATCCGCAAGCTCTGGACCGTGTTCAAGAGCCCCGACGGCGAGCAGGTGGTGCACCGCGACCTCGACCTGCACCTCGACCGCGGCGAGGTGCTGTCGCTGGTCGGCGGCTCGGGCACCGGCAAGACGGTGCTGCTGCGGCAGATTCTCGGGCTGCAGAAACCCACGAAGGGCACGGTCGAGGTGCTGGGCCGGGCGCCGGGTGAACTCAGCGCGGCCGGCGCGGCCAACGTGGGCATGCTGTTCCAGCACGGCGCGCTGTTCTCGGCCTTCAGCGTGCTGGAGAACATCGCCTTTCCGCTGCGCGAACTCAAGCTGCTGCCCGACGAGCTGATCCGCCATGCCGCGCTCGTGAAGCTGCAGATGGTGGGGCTGGAGCCGCAGCATGCGAACAAGAGCCCGTCAGACCTGTCGGGCGGCATGATCAAGCGCGTGGCGCTGGCGCGCGCGCTCATCATGGACCCGCCGCTGCTGCTGCTCGACGAGCCCACGGCCGGCCTCGACCCCGAGGCCTCCGACAGTTTCTGCGACCTGCTGCGCGGCCTGCACCGCGAGCTGGGCCTGACGGTCGTGATGGTCACGCACGACCTGGACACCCTGTTCGACCTGAGCACCCGCATCGCGGTGCTGGCCGACCAGAAGGTGATCGTGAGCGGCACGGCGCGCGAAGTCATCGCCTATCCGCATCCGTTCATCCACGAATACTTTCTCGGCGGGCGCGGCCAGCGCGCCCTGGAGGCGCTGCACGACAAGCCCGCCGCCGGCACACAACCATCCGCGCCGCGGCCCGAGGCCGCGCGCGCTGAAGAAAGGTAGGTCCCCATGGAAAACAAGGCCCACGCCCTCGCCGCCGGCGCCTTCGTGCTCGGCCTGATCGCCGCGCTCGTCGCGCTGGTGGTCTGGTTCACGCGCGACAACACCGTGCGCAACGTGTACGAACTCTCCACCCGCGACGCCGTGAGCGGCCTGCAGCCGCAGGCCCAGGTGCGCTACCGCGGCATCTCGGTCGGCAAGGTGACCTCGATCGACTTCGACCCCAAGACCAAAGGCAACGTGCGCGTGCGCATCACGGTCGACGAGCGCGTGCCGCTCACCACGTCGAGCTTTGCCACGCTGAGCTACCAGGGCGTGACCGGCCTGGCCTTCATCGCGCTGGACGACGAAGGCGAATCGACCGTCGCGCTCAAGCCGAACAACGACAACCCGCCGCGCATTCCGCTCAAGCCCTCGATGCTCGCGAAGCTGCAGGACCGCGGCGAGGAAATCATCGACCAGGTCGAAGAAGTGACCAAGCGCGCCAACGCGCTGCTGGCCGATGCCAACCAGAAGCGCGTGGCCGACGCGCTGGAGAACATCGCGGCCGCCTCGGCCAGCGCCAACACGCTGCTCAAGCAGCTCGACAATACCGTGAAGACCGGCCTGAACCCGACGCTCGCCGCCATGCCCGAGACGCTGTCGACGGTGAAGAAAGCGGCCGGCGACGTCTCGCGCGTGGCCAACAACTTCAACACCACCGTGGGCAAACTCAACGCGCCCGACGGCCCGGTCGAACGCCTGAGCGACGGCACCAAGGCGCTGGCGCAGGCGGTCGATTCGTTCAACGCCGCCACCCTGCCGCGCGTGAACCGCGTGGCCGACGACACCGCGCACGCGGTGCGCCGCCTGGGCCGCGCGGCCGACAGCATCAACGACAACCCGCAATCGCTGCTGTTCGGCAACGGCGGCGCGGTCGCGGGCCCGGGCGAGCCCGGCTTCGTTGCGCCCGCCGCACGCCGTTGACCGGGAGCCCACACCATGCGCATGAAGACCACCACCCTCCACGCCCTCGCCAGCCTCGGCTGTGCCCTGTTGCTCGCCGGCTGCGGCGCGCTGCCCGACAAGCCGGCGCGCGCCACGCTGTACGACTTCGGCCCCGGCCTTTCGGCCCCTGCGCCTGCCGCTGCCGCCGTGCCGACGACCGCACTGCCTGCGCTGTCCCTTGCCGAGTTCGACAGCAACACGCGCCTGGACGGCACGCAGATCCTGTACCGCATGGGCTATGCCGACGCCAACGAACTGCGCCCCTACGGCCAGTCGCGCTGGAGCCTGCCGCCCGCGCAGTTGCTGCGCCAGCGGCTGCGCGACACGCTGGCCGAGCGCCGCACCGTGCTCGGCCCCGAAGAAAGCGCGACGCTCGCGCGCACCGAGGGCATCGTGCCCGACACGCTGCGCATCTCGCTCGACGAGTTCAGCCACTACTTCGATGCGCCGGCCAGCAGCACGGGTCTCGTGCGCCTGCGCGCCACGCTGGTCCGCAGCGCCACCGGCGGCGACCGCGTGATGGGCCAGCGGACCTTCACGGTGCGCCGCCCCGCCGCCAGCGCCGACGCGCCCGGCGGCGTGAAGGCGCTCATCGCGGCGAGCGACGCGGCCATGGCCGAAGTCGTGCAATGGGTCGACCAGCTGCAGCAGCAACAACCGCCGCAGCCGCGTGCGGCACCGGCGCGGCGCTGAGCGACCGCCGTTTTTTATTTCTGTTCTTGCCAACCACCTCGAGGAGACCCGCCCCATGAACGCAACGCGCATCGTCGGCATCCTGCTGATCGTCGCCGGCATCGCCGGGCTCGGCATCGGCGGTTTCAGCTTCACCAAGGAAACCCACCAGGCCAAGCTGGGCCCGCTGGAGTTCTCGGTGAAGGAAAAACAGAACGTCAACATCCCGTCCTGGGCCGGCGTGGCGGCGATCGTGGTGGGCGGCGCGCTGGTGCTGCTGGGTGGCAAGAAGGGCTGAACGCTCGCCGACCACGGCCATGGCCGACGCCTTCGTGCCGCTCGAAGGCGGCTGCACCTGCCGGCAGGTGCGCTACCGCCTGAACGCGCCACCGCTCTTCGTGCACTGCTGCCACTGCCGCTGGTGCCAGCGCGAGACGGGATCGTCTTTTGCGCTCAATGCGCTGATCGAACCGGAACACGTGCAGGTGCTGCAGGGCACGGTCGATCGCGTGCTCACGCCGTCGGCCAGCGGACGCGGACAGACGTACGCGCGCTGCCCCACCTGCCACGTCGCGCTGTGGAGCCACTACGCAGGCGCCGGCGACGCCGTGAGCTTCATCCGCGTGGGCACGCTCGACACGCCCGACATGTTGCCGCCGGACCTGCACATCTTCACGATGTCCAAGCAGTCGTGGGTGGTGCTCCCGCCCGCCGCGCCCGCCGTGCCTGAGTACTACGACCGCAAGGATCACTGGCCCGCCGAGAGCCTCGCGCGCTGGCGCGTGCTGCGCGAGAAGCTGCGGGCCGGCTGACGGCTCAGTCGCCGACCATGCCGGCCAGCAAGCGCGGCAACAGGTCTTCCGACGCCCCCCGCAACACCACCGCCGCCGCATCGTCCAGATGCGGCAACGGTTCGATGTTCAGCGTCACCAACCGCGCACCGCGCGCCATCGCGAGCTTGGGCAACTCGGCCGCCGGGTAGACGATGGTGGTGCTGCCGACCACCAGGAACAGGTCGGACTCCTGCGCCGCCACTTGCGCATCGAGCAGCACGCCGGCGTTCAGCATCTCGCCGAACATGACGACGTCGGGCCGCGCGTGCGAGCCGCAACGCAGGCAGCGGTGGAACGGCCACGGGCCGCTGCGGTTGCCGCAGTGGTCGCAGCGCCAGCGGCGCAGCGAGCCGTGCAGTTCGAGCACATCCTGTCCGCCGGCCTTGCCGAGCAGGCCGTCGACGTTCTGCGTGATGAGCCGGGTCGCAGGGCGCAGGCGCTGCAGTTGCGCGAGCGCGAGGTGGCCGGGGTTGGGCGACGCGGTCTCGATCAGCGACAGGCGCTGGGCCCAGAACCTGGTGAAGCCGCCCGGGTCGCGCGCGAGGTCGTCGGCATGCGAGAACTTGAGCGCGTTCTGGCTCATCCAGAGGCCGTCGGCGTCGCGGTAGGTCGGGATGCCCGAGGCCTTGGACAGCCCCGCGCCCGAGAAGACCACGATGCGCCGCGCGCCGCGCAGCAGCGCCACGGTGCGGTCGATGCGCAGCGCGAGATCGTCGGAGTCGGAAGAAGAAGGCGTGGAAGACAAGGCGGAAGAAAACAGGGTCATCGATCGGAGACAGAGGGAACCACGGCGCCGACCCCGCCCTGGTTGTTGCTCGCGCCCAGGCGCTGCGACACCGTGCCCGCGCAGGCCTTGAGCGCGCGCGCGATCTCGCCGTCCCAGGCGGTGTGGAAGATGCCGGCCGGGCCGATGGCGGTCACGGCCAGCACGATGGCGCCGGTGTGGTCGAACACGGGCGCGGCCATGGCGCTCACGCCCTCGATCACCTCGCCGTCGGAGCGGCTGATGCCGTGGTCGCGCACTTCCTGGCACTGGCGCGCGAAGTCGCTCCACGAGGGCAGCGGCTGCACCGGCGGCATGCCGGCCGGCGGCGCGGGCTCGGCGGCGCCCTTGCGCTGCTTCTGGCGCTGGCGCTCGTCCTCGAGCTGCGCGCGCACCACGGCCGGGTCGAGGTAGGCGGCAAACACGCGGCCCGAGGCCGTGTTGGTGAGCGAGAACACGGTGCCGTGGCGCATGTTCACGTGCACCGGCGAGGGCGACTCGGCCGTGCGCACGATGGTCGCGCCGCGCGCGCCCCACACAGCCAGCGCCACCGTGTGGCCGATCTGCTGCGCGAGCTGGCCGATCAGCGCCGTGGCGATGTGCACCGGGTCGGCCTGCTGCAGGCTGATCAGCCCCAGTTGCAAGGCCAGCGGGCCGAGCAGATAGTGGCCGCTGGCGCGGTCCTGCTCGATGAGGCCCAGCCGGCCGAAGCTCACCATGTACGGGTGGGCCTTGGCGGCCGTCATGTCCGCCTCGCGGGCAAGGTCTTTGAGCGCCATCGGGCGGCCGTGGTGCACCAGCGCGCGCAGCAGCTGCCCGCCGACTTCGATGCTCTGGATGCCGCGCTGGGCGCGGTCGGTGTCAACAGTCGCCATGGCCGCCTTGCCGTCTGGTTGTTCGTTCATGAAGAAGGCATTAGACATGAACTGATCTCGGGCTTACACTGCGCGCATTCGTCATCTGCAAACTCGTTCGCCTTAAACGAATAAGGTGAATCCAAAAACCACCCACCGGAGACACACGATGAGCCAAGCCAAGAAGTTCGCCAGCCAGGCCGACCTGGAAGAAAAGAAGATCACCTTCAGCCAGATCTCGGAGCACGCCTGGGCCTACACGGCCGAGGGCGACCCGAACACCGGCATCATCATTGGCGACGACTGCGTGCTGGTGGCCGACACCCAGGCCACGCCCGCCATGGCCGCCGACGTGGTGCGCCGCATCCGCGAAGTGACCGACAAGCCCATCAAGTACGTGGTGCTCACGCACTACCACGCGGTGCGCGTGCTGGGCGCGGCCGGCTACGGCGCCGAACACATCCTGGCCAGCCAGGACACGCGCGACCTGATCGTCGAGCGCGGCGAGGAAGACAAGGCCAGCGAAATCGGCCGCTTCCCACGCCTGTTCCAGAACGTCGAGACCGTGCCCCCGGGCCTGACCTGGCCCACCATGACCTTCACCGGCAAGATGACGCTGTGGCTGGGCAAGCTCGAAGTGCAGCTGCTGCAGCTGGGCCGCGGCCACACCAAGGGCGACACGGTCGTCTGGCTGCCGCAGGAGCGCGCGCTGCTGTCGGGCGACCTGGTCGAGTTCGGCGCCACGCCGTACGCCGGCGACGCCTACTTCCAGGACTGGCCGCAAACGCTGGACAATCTCGCCGCCCTGAAGCCCCTGGCCCTGGTGCCGGGCCGCGGCGCCGCACTGACCACGCCCGAAGACGTGGCCAAGGGCCTGCAGGAAACGCGTGCCTTCATCGCCGACGTGTACGCCAGTGTGCAGGACGGCGTGAAGGCCGGCCGCGACCTGAACGCGGTCTACAAGGAGACCTACGAGAAGCTCAAGCCCAAGTACAGCCAGTGGGTGATCTTCGACCACTGCATGCCGTTCGACGTGAGCCGTGCGTATGACGAAGCCTCGGGCCATGCGGACCCGCGCGTGTGGACGGCACAGC
Source organism: Variovorax sp. EBFNA2 (assembly GCF_033802765.1). Lineage (NCBI taxonomy): Bacteria > Pseudomonadati > Pseudomonadota > Betaproteobacteria > Burkholderiales > Comamonadaceae > Variovorax > Variovorax sp. EBFNA2. The sequence goes on along the minus strand of NZ_CP138496.1, from coordinate 364,821 downwards.
GCGACATCGACATGTGGAAGGCGCTCGAAGGCTGATTCCGCATGACTCCCTCCCCCGCTGGGGGAGGGCTGGGGTGGGGGCAGGCAGAGCGCCCGAAGTGAACGCCGCGTGCCCCCATCCCAACCTTCCCCCAGCGGGGGAAGGAGCAATGCAAGACACAAGACACGGAGACAACACGTGATCGACTACCAAAGCCTGCGCTTCGACTACACCCGCCACGCCGACCAGGACGCCGCCGCGCCCGCCCGCCACCCCGTGGTGGTCGTGGGCGCCGGCCCGGTGGGCCTCACGCTCGCCATCGACCTCGCCCTGCGGCAGATTCCCGTGGTGCTGCTCGACAACGACAACAGCCTGTCCAGCGGATCGCGCGCGATCTGCTTCGCCAAGCGCACGCTCGAGGTGTTCGACCGCCTCGGCTGCGGCGACCGCATGGTGGACAAGGGCGTGTCGTGGCACGTCGGCAAGGTGTTCTTCCATGACGAGCAGGTCTACCGCTTCGACCTGCTGCCCGAGCCCGGCCACGAGCGCCCGGCCTTCATCAACCTGCAGCAGTACTACGTCGAGGGCTACCTCGTCGAACGCGCCGCGGCCCTGCCGCTGATCGACCTGCGCTGGAACAACAAGGTGACGGGCATCGAGCAAGGCGAGGATGGCGCAGTGCTCACGGTCGAGACCCCCGAGGGCGAATACCGCCTGCAGGCCGGCTACGTCGCCGCCTGCGACGGCTCGCGCTCCAACCTGCGCCAGATGCTCGGCCAGGAAGCCAAGGGCCGCGTGTTCCGCGACCGCTTCCTCATTGCCGACATCACGATGGACGCGCAGCTGCCCACCGAGCGCCGCTTCTGGTTCGACCCCTCGTTCCACCCCGGCCAGAGCGTGCTGCTGCACAAGCAGGCCGACGGCATGTGGCGCGTCGACTTCCAGCTCGGCTGGGACGCCGACCCGGTGGAAGAACGCAAGCCCGAGCGCATCACGCCGCGTGTGCGCGCGCTGCTCGACAGCATCGGCTTCGAGGGCGTGCAGTTCCAGATCGGCTGGGCCAGCGTCTACACCTTCGCCTGCCAGCGCATGGAGCGCTTCCGCCACGGCCGCGTGCTGTTCGCGGGCGACTCGGCGCACGGCGTGTCGCCCTTCGGCGCGCGCGGCGCCAACTCGGGCGTGCAGGACGCGGACAACCTCGCGTGGAAACTCGCGGCCGTGCTGGCCGGCGACGCGCCCGATGCGCTGCTCGACAGCTACGCGAGCGAGCGCGAGTTCGCGGCCGACGAGAACATCCGCAATTCGACGCGCGCCACCGACTTCATCACGCCCAAGAGCGAGGTGAGCCGGCTGTTCCGCGACGCGGTGCTCGAGCTGACGAAGCGCCACGCCTTCGCGCGCTCGCTGGTCAACAGCGGGCGGTTGTCGGTGGCCACGGTGCTGCGCGACTCGCCGCTCAACACGCCCGATGCCGACTCCTTCGCCGGCGCGATGGTGCCCGGCGCGGCGGCGGCCGATGCGCCCGTGCGGCGCACCGACGGCAGCACCGGCTGGCTGCTGCGCGAATGCCATGTGGCGCGCTTCACCGCGCTGGTGTTCGGCACCGGCGACGCCGCCGAGCGCAGCCTGCAGGCGCTGAACGCCAGCGATCTCGCGCTGCATGTGGTGCGCGTGGACGGCGATGGTGCTGAACTCGCCACGCAGCGCTACGACGCGCAGCCCGGCACCGTCTACCTGCTGCGGCCCGACCAGCACGTGTGCGCGCGCTGGCGGCAGCCCACGGCGGCGAAGCTCCGCGCGGCCCTCGACCACGCACTGGCAAAGGCATGACCCCGATGCAACCACAGCTGATCACCACGCCGAACCTCGACGCGCCCGACGATTTCTACGAGGCGCTCATCGAGGCCCACCAGGGGCTTTCCACCGAAGAAAGCCACGCCTTCAACGCACGGCTCGTGCTCGTGCTGGCCAACCACGTCGGCTCGCTGGCCGTGCTGCGCGAAGCCTTCGACGCGGCGCGCGCCGGCTGACCTGCGACCACACTCCCACCTCATCGCGATTTTCGAAAGAGAAGCCCATGACCCAAGCAACACCCGCCTCCGAACGGCGCTACCAGAGCGGCTTCGGCAACGAATACGCCTCCGAGGCCGTGCCCGGTGCGCTGCCGCAAGGCCGCAACAACCCGCAGCGCGGCCCCTTCGACCTGTACACCGAGTTGCTCTCGGGCACCGCCTTCACGGCGCCGCGCCATGAGAACCGCCGCACCTGGCTGTACCGCCGCCAGCCCTCGGTGGTGTCGGGCCGCTACCAGCCCTACGCGCAGGCGCACTGGACCACCGGCGCCGACCGCGAGATCGCGTTGCCGCCCGAGCCGATGCGCTGGGGCCCGCTGCCGCTGGACGGCGCGGCCGACGCCGACTTCATCGACGGCATGCACACGCTGGCCGCCAACGGCGACGCCGAATCGCAGGTCGGCATCGGCTCGCTGATGTACCTGGCCGGCCGTTCGATGGAACAGCGCGCCTTCGTCAACGCCGACGGCGAGATGCTGGTGATGCCGCAACAAGGCCGCCTCGTCGTCACGACCGAACTCGGCGTGCTCGACGTGAAGCCCGGCGAGATCGTGGTGCTGCCGCGCGGCATGGCCTTCAAGGTCGCGTTGCCCGACGGCCTCTCGCGTGGCTACGTGTGTGAGAACTACGGCGCGCACTTCCGCCTGCCCGAGCTCGGCCCGATCGGCTCGAACGGCCTGGCCAACGCACGCGACTTCCAGGCGCCTGTGGCTGCCTTCGAGGCAGACGGCGGCGCCTACGAGCTGGTGAAGAAATTCGGCGGCCGCTTCTGGACCGCACCGACGAAACAGTCGCCCTTCAACGTGGTCGCCTGGCACGGCAACCTCGCGCCGGTGAAGTACGACACGGCGAACTTCATGGTGATCGGCTCGATCAGCTTCGACCATCCCGATCCGTCGATCTTCACCGTGCTGACCTCGCCCAGCGACACGCCCGGCACGGCCAACTGCGACTTCGTGATCTTCCCGCCGCGCTGGATGGTGATGGAAAACACCTTCCGTCCGCCGTGGTTCCACCGCAACCTCATGAGCGAGTTCATGGGCCTGGTGCTGGGCGAGTACGACGCCAAGCCGGGCGGCTTCAAGCCCGGCGGCGCGAGCCTGCACAACTGCATGGTGCCGCACGGCCCGGACGAGGAAGCCTTCGACAAGGCCACGCACGCCGACCTCAAGCCGCACAAGCTGGACAACACGCTGGCCTTCATGTTCGAGAGCCGCTACCGTTTCATTCCGACGAACTTCGCGCTGCAAAGCTCGGCGCTCGACACCGACTACACCGACTGCTGGGCCGGCCTCAAGGACCAATTCAAGCCATGAAGATGAAGAAGAGCGCTTTCGCCCTCACCCGCCGCGCGGCGGCCGTTGCACTGCTCGCGGCGCCATTCCTGCTGGCGCATGCGGCCGACTTTCCGTCGAAGCCGATCAAGTTCATCGTGCCCTACAGCCCCGGCGGCACCACCGACCTCGTGGCGCGCACCGTGGGCCAGAAGGTGTCGGAAAAACTGGGCCAGCCGGTGCTCATCGACAACCGCGGCGGCGCGGGCGGCAACATCGGCATGGACGCCGTGGCCAAGGCTGCGCCCGACGGCTACACGATCGGTTTCGGCGCGATCTCGACCAACGCGCTGAACCCGCACATCTACAAGTCGATGGCCTTCGACCCGCGCAAGGATTTCACGGCCATCAGCCTGCTGGGCATGTCGACCATCGTGCTCGAAGTGCCGGCCAGCTCGCCCATCAAGACCGTGCCCGACCTCATCGCCGCCGCGAAGAAGAACCCCGGCCTGCCCTACGCCACCGCGGGAGCGGGCACCTCGATGAACCTGGCCGGCGTGATGTTCGCGCAGATGACCGGCACCGAGCTCACGCACGTCGCCTACAAGGGCAGCGGCCCGGCCATCACCGACATGCTGGGCAACACCATCGGCGTGATGTTCGACAACCTGCCGGCGTCGCTGCCGCACATCCAGGCCGGCAAGCTGCGCGCGCTGGCGGTGGCGGGCTCCACACGCTCGCCCTCGCTGCCCGACGTGCCGACGATGGCCGAGGCAGGCCTCAAGGGCTACGCGCTGGAGCCATGGTTCGGCGTGTACGGCCCGGCGAAGCTGCCGGCGCCGATCGTGAAGGCGCTGAACGAAGCGTTCGTCGAAGCGCTCGCGATGCCCGACGTGAAGGCCAAGCTGCAGCAGGCCGGCTTCTCGCCGCGCGGCTCGACCGCGCAGGAGCTCACCACGCTCACCGACACCGAATACAAGCGCCTGGGCGACGTCGCCAAGAAGGCCGGCATGACCGCCGACTGATCCGATTCAAGAACCGAAAGACATCCATGACCGCACTCAACGCCACCCACGACCCGAAGTTGCGCAGCTGGGTTGCCGCCGCCAACGTGGCCGGCACCGACTTCCCGATCCAGAACCTGCCCTTCGGCCGCTTCCGCACCGCCGGCAGCAGCGAGGCCTTCCGCATCGGCGTGGCCATCGGCGACCAGATCCTTGACCTGCGCGCGGCCGGGCTCGTCGACACCGACGACATGAACGTGCTGATGAACGCGAGCGTGAAAGATCGCCAGGCCCTGCGCGCCGCGATCTCCGCCGGCCTTGCCGAAGGCAGCGGCCAGCAGGCCGTGTGGTCGAAGGCGCTGCTGGCGCAAGCCCAGGCCGAGATGACCGTGCCCTGCCGCATCGGCGACTACACCGATTTCTACACGGGCATCCACCACGCCACCACCATCGGCAAGCTGTTCCGTCCCGACCAGCCGCTCATGCCCAACTACAAGTGGGTGCCCATCGGCTACCACGGCCGCGCCTCGTCGATCGGCGTGAGCGGCCAGACCTTCAAGCGCCCGCAAGGCCAGACCAAGGCGCCCGATGCCGTCGCACCGAGCTTCGGCCCGTCGAAGCGGCTCGACTACGAACTGGAACTGGGCTTCCTCGTCGGCCGCGGCAATGCGCTGGGCGAGCCCATCGCCATCGGCGACGCCGAAGACCATCTGTTCGGCGTGACCCTGCTCAACGACTGGTCGGCGCGCGATCTGCAGGCCTGGGAATACCAGCCGCTCGGCCCGTTCCTCGCGAAGAACTTCGCGAGCACGCTGTCGCCCTGGATCGTGACGACCGACGCGCTGGCCCCGTTCCGCGCCAAGTTCGAGCGCCCCGCCGAAGACCCGCAGCCGCTGCCTTACCTCGACGCCCCCTCGAACCGCGCCAGCGGCGCGCTCGACATCACGCTCGAAGTGCTGCTGCAGACCGCGAAGATGCGCGCCGACGGCGTCGCGCCCGTGCGCCTCACGCTCGGCAACACCACCGAGGCCGCCTACTGGACCGCCGCGCAGCTCATCACGCACCACACGGTGAACGGCTGCAACCTGCAGCCCGGCGACCTGCTGGGCTCGGGCACGCTGTCGGGCCCGCAGCCCGACCAGGCCGGTTCGCTGATGGAACTCACGGGGGGCGGCAAGCAGCCGATCGTGCTGCCGAACGGCGAGAAGCGCACGTTCCTGGAAGACGGCGACACGCTGGTGATGCGCGGCTGGTGCGAGCGCGAAGGCGCGGTGCGCATCGGGCTGGGTGAGGTCACGGGGACCGTGATCGCCTGAGGCCCCGTGTTGTCCCCTCTCCCCTTGCGGGGAGAGGGTTAGGGTGAGGGCAAGGGCCTCACAACATCGCGCGGCCTCGATCGCCGCTCACCCTCACCCCCACCCTCTCCCCCAGGGGAGAGGGAGTCAGACCTTCAGGGCGTCGCCGCCGCCGCCGATGCCGCGCCCGCAGGCACCGGCGAAGCCGCCCCCGCCACGGGCCACACCACCTCGCTGGCCACGCGCGGCTTGCCCATCGGCGGACCGGCGCGGCCGATGCGCACAGCGGCCATGTCGGCCTCGCTGGGGTACTGGTCCATGAGCCAGTAGTCGAACACGCGGCGCGCAATGGGCGCCGCGGAGCCCGCGCCCCAGCCCGCGTTCTCGACGATGACGGCCAGCGCGATCTTCGGGTTGTTGGCCGGCGCGTAGGCCATGAACAGCGCGTGGTCGCGCTGGTGCTCTTCGAGCGCGCGCGCGTTGTACCGGGTGTTCTTGGCCTGCGTCACGGCCTGCGCCGTGCCCGTCTTGCCGGCTGCCTGGTAGCCCGCGCCCGCGAACACGCTGCGCGCGGTGCCGCTGGTGACCACGCTGGTCAGGCCTTCGCGGATCACCGCGATGTTGGCGGCGGTGAAGCCGAGGTTCTCGGCCGGCGGCTGCGGCAACGGCACGACCTGCCCGCTGACCGTGTTGCGCATCGCCAGTGCCAGGTGCGGACGGCGCTTCATGCCGCCGTCGGCCACGATGGCCGTGGCCTGCGCGAGCTGCAGCATGGTGAAGTTGTTGTAGCCCTGGCCGATGCCCAGCGAGATGGTCTCGCCCGCGTACCATTTTTTCTGCTCGGGCCGCTTGTAGGCGTTGCGCTTCCACTCGGTGCTCGGCAGCACGCCGCGCAGCTCGCCGCCCAGGTCGATGCCGGTGATCTGGCCGAAGCCCAGGGGCTTCATGAAGTCGTGGATGAGGTCCACGCCCATCTCGTTGGCCAGCGAGTAGTAGTAGATGTTGCTCGACACCTGGATCGAGCGGCGCATGTCGACGCCGCCCAGGTTGCCTTCGGGACTGCCGAAGCGGTGGCCGCCGAAGTTGAAGTAGCCGGGGTCGTTCACCACCACGCTCGCGCCGCGCTTGCCGGTCTGCAGCGCCGCCAGCGCCATGAAGGGCTTGTAGGTCGAGCCCGGCGGGTAGGTGCCGCGCAGCGCGCGGTTGAGCAGCGGCTTGTCGAGCGACTCGCTGAGCTCTTTCCAGCTCTCGGTGTCGATGCCTTCCACGAACAGGTTCGGATCGAAGGTGGGCTTGCTCACGAAGGCCAGCACCTCGCCGGTCTTGGGGTCGATGGCCACCAGCGCGCCGCGGCGCTCGCCGAACATGTCTTCCACCAGCTTCTGCAGCTTGATGTCCAGCGACAGCATGACGGTGTTGCCCGGCGTGGCCGGATGGCTTGCGAGCCGGCGCACGGCGCGCCCGCCGGCCGAGGTTTCCATCTGCTCGACGCCGGTCTGGCCGTGCAGCATTTTTTCGTAGCTCTGCTCGATGCCGAGCTTGCCGATGTAGTCGGTGCCCTTGTAGTTGGCCTGGTCTTCTTCTTCCCAGTCTTCCATCGCGGTCTTCTCGCGCTGGTTGATGCGGCCGATGTAGCCGAGCACGTGAGAGCCCGTCTCGCCGTTCGGATAGTTGCGGAACAGGCGCGCCTTGATCTCCACGCCCGGGAAGCGGTAGCGCTGGGCCGCGAAGCGCGCCACTTCTTCGTCGCTCAGGCGGGTGCGGATCGGAATGGAGTCGAAGCTGCGCGAGTCTTCGCGCAGGCGCTTGAAGCGGCGGCGGTCGCGCGGCGACACCTCGAGCACGCTGGTCAGGCTGTTGATGGTTTCCTCGACATCGCCGACCTTCGAAGGCGTGATTTCCAGCGTGTAGGCCGAGTAGTTGGAGGCCAGCACGATGCCGTTGCGGTCGAGGATGAGCCCCCGGTTCGGCACCACCGGCACCACGGCCGTGCGGTTGCTCTCGGCCTGCTCGGCCAGGTCGTCGTGGCGCACCACCTGCAGGTAAACGAGCCGCGACCCCAGCAGGCCGAAGGCGAACAGCACCGCCAGGCCGATGACGATCACGCGGCGCTTGAAGCGCGCCAGGTCGGCGGCAACGTTGCGGATTTCGGTCATGGCATCAGGAGCTTAGGCGTGCGCAGGTGCGATGGCAAATGCGGCGAAGGGCAGAACTTAGAGCGGCCGGTTCTCGTCGGGTTCGGGTGTGCGGCGCTGCGGTGCGAGCAGCAACGCACTGGCCAGCGGCCACAGTGCGGCCTCGAGGGCCGGCGAGATCAGCACGCCCCAGCCCGGGAACACGCCGCCGCCGATCATGCGCGTGATCACCTCGATGAACTGCGACAGCGCAAACAGCGGCAGCACCTGCAGCGCCTGCGAGAGCACCGGGTACCAGAGCAGGCGCCGGTGGATCATGGCCGCGAAGAAGCCCAGCGTGGTGTAGGACAGCGCATGCTGGCCCAGCATCGACGACTGGTGCACGTCCATGAGCAGGCCGAACATGAAGGCCGCGCCGATGCCCACGCGCGCGGGCTGGTGCACGCCCCAGAACACGATCACCAGCGCCAGCAGGTCGGGCATCCAGGCCGCGCGGCCGATGGGGATCATGTTGACCAGCAGCGCCACGAGCAGGCTGGTCCACATGAAGACGGGGCTGACGGGCAGCAGGAGCTGCTGCTGGCCGGGACGCTTGATCATCGCGTGGCTCCCGCGGGCTTCTTTTCGTTCTTGCCGGCGCCGGGCTTGCCGTCGGGGCGCTTGCGTTGGGTGGACGCGGCCTCGACGTGCGGCGGCGCCACCGGCGCGCCGGAAGGCTCGAGCACCAGCACGTAGCGCGCCGCCGTCACGCGGGCCAGCGGCACGCAGTAGATGCGCGCAAAGGCCGAATCGGCGCGGCGCTCGATGCGTTCGATCTTCGCCACCGGAAGACCGGCCGGGTAGATGCCGTCGACGCCGCTGGTGGACAGCAGGTCGCCCTCCTGCAGGTCGGCATTGGCCGCCATGAAACGCAGCTCCATGCCGCCGCCGTGCGCCGAGGCGTCGCCGAAGGCCACGCTGCGCACGCCGGTGCGGGTGTTCTGCACGGGAATGGCCAGGTCGCGGTCGATCACCAGCGTGACCTCGCTCGTGAAGGGCAGCACCTGCGTCACCTGGCCCAGCACGCCGCGCGCGTCGATCACCGGCGAGCCGGCGGCCACGCCCTGCGTGAGGCCCTGGTCGATGACGATCTTGCGCGTGTAGGGGTCGGCCGCGTCGTACAGCACCTCGGCCGGGCGGCCCGGCGTGGTGGTGGTCTGGCGCAGTTCGAGCAGCTCGCGCAGGCGGGCGTTGTCTTGGGCCAGCGTGTCGGCGCGGCTGGCGGTTTCGGCCTGCAGCATCAGGGCCTTGCGGGCTTCTTCTTCGTTGTGCTGCGCGGTCTGCAGTTCTTCGAAGTAACGGCTGCCGCCCATCACCAGCATGACGGGCTTGAGCGCCACCATCTGCACCGGATAGAGCACCGCGCCGATGGCCGAGCGGATCGGCTTCACGAGGTGAAAGCGTGCATCGGCCACCATGAGGAAGAGCGAGAGCGCGCCGAAGAAGATCAGCTTGCTGAGTGCCGATTGCCCCTGGTTGAACAGGGGTGGCGCTGTGCGATCGAGCGTGCCCAGAGGCATGTAGTCAGACCCGGCAGTGGTGCGGCATCAAATAACAAAAGGCCGGCCTGCGCAAGCAAAGGCCGGCCGATGGAGGCTTTCGCCTTTACTCGCTCGTGAAGATGCTACCGAGACGGTCCATGCGTTCGAGCGCGATGCCGCAGCCGCGCACCACGCAAGTCAGCGGATCTTCGGCCACAAGCACCGGCAGGCCGGTTTCCTCGGCGAGCAGTCGGTCGAGGTCGCGCAGCAGCGCGCCGCCGCCGGTGAGCATCATGCCGCGCTCGGCGATGTCGGCGCCCAGTTCGGGGGGCGTCTGTTCCAGCGCGTTCTTCACGGCCGAGACGATGTTGTTCAGGGGGTCGGTCAGGGCTTCCAGCACTTCGTTGCTGCTGATGGTGAAGCTGCGCGGCACGCCTTCGGAAAGGTTGCGGCCCTTGACTTCCATTTCCTTGACTTCGGAGCCCGGGAAGGCCGAGCCGATGTTCTTCTTGATGACTTCGGCCGTCGGCTCGCCGATCAGCATGCCGTAGTTGCGGCGGATGTAGTTGATGATGGCTTCGTCGAAGCGGTCGCCGCCCACGCGGACCGAGCCCTTGTAGACCATGCCGCCCAGCGAGATCACGCCCACTTCGGTGGTGCCGCCGCCGATGTCGACCACCATCGAGCCCGAGGCTTCGCTGACGGGCAGGCCGGCGCCGATGGCCGCGGCCATGGGTTCTTCGATGAGGTAGACGGCGGTGGCGCCGGCGGCTTCGGCCGCGTCCTTGATGGCGCGGCGCTCGACCTGCGTGGAACCGCAGGGCACGCAGATGATGATGCGCGGGCTCGGCGTGAGCAGCGTGCGCGGGTGCACCATCTTGATGAACTGCTTGATCATCTGCTCGGTGATCACGAAGTCGGCAATCACGCCGTCCTTCATCGGGCGGATGGCCTCGATGTTGCCGGGCACCTTGCCCAGCATGGCCTTGGCTTCGCGGCCGACGGCCTGGATCACCTTCTTGCCATGGGGGCCGCCTTCGTGGCGGATCGCGACCACCGAGGGCTCGTCCAGCACGATGCCCTTGTTGCGGGCGAAGATCAGGGTGTTGGCGGTGCCGAGGTCGATCGCCAGGTCGGTGGAGAAGTACCGACGGAAAGCTCCAAACATGTGCGGAATCCTCTGAGCACGGCCTGCGCATCGGCAGGACGTCGCTCTATTTTTTGGGTCGTTTGACGGGGTGAATTGATCGTTTTTGGCGCAAAAGCCGGCGCGTTCGCGGGGGTTGCGGCAAAGGCGGGATAATAACCGAATCCCCTCTGAATCCCGTGTCGGCACCCTCTTCGGCGTGCGATTGCCTCCGGTTTTTTCGACCCGTCAGCCATCTATGTCTCTTTCCGCTTCCGATATTGCACGCATCGCCTCTTTGGCGCGGCTGCAGCTTGCCCCAGACGAAAGCGAGCGCATGCTCACTCAAATCAACGGCTTCTTCGATCTGGTCGAACGCATGCGCGCGGTCGACACCACCGGCGTCGAGCCGCTGGCGCATCCGGTGGCCGCGCTCGAAGACGTGACGCTGCGCCTGCGCGACGACGTCGTGAGCGAGCCGAACAACCGCGAAGCCAACCAGAAGAGCGCCCCGGCCGTCGAAGCCGGCCTGTTCCTCGTGCCCAAGGTGATCGAATAATGAGCAGCGGTGAACTGCACCAATGGAGCGTGGTCGCGCTGGCGAAGGCGCTGGCCGACCGCAAGGTTTCGGCCGTCGAGGCCTCGCAGGCGTTCCTCGGCCGCATGAAGGCCCACGAATCGCTCGGCACCTTTGTCGACGTCAACGAAGAAGTCACGCTGGCCCAGGCCCGCGCGGCCGACGCGCTCCTTGCGAAGGGCAACGCGCCCGCGCTGGCCGGCGTGCCGATTGCGCACAAGGACATCTTCGTCACCACCGATTTCGCCACCACCGCCGGCTCGAAGATGCTCGCGGGCTACCGCTCGCCCTTCGACGCGACCGTGGTGCGCCGCCTGGCCGAAGCCGGTGCGGTCACGCTCGGCAAGCTCAGCTGCGACGAGTTCGCGATGGGCTCGGCCAACGAGAACGTCGCCGTGCCCGCCGTGGGCCACGACAAAGCCGTGCCCGTGCGCAACCCCTGGAACCTCGACCGCATTCCGGGCGGCTCGTCGGGCGCCAGCGCCGCGGCCGTGGCCGCGCGCCTCGCACCCGCCGCCACCGGCACCGACACCGGCGGCTCGATCCGCCAACCGGCCTCGTTCTGCGGCATCACCGGCATCAAGCCGACCTACGGCCGCGCCTCGCGCTACGGCATGGTGGCCTTCGCCTCCAGCCTCGACCAGGCCGGCCCCATGGCCCGCTCGGCCGAAGATTGCGCGCTGCTGCTGTCGGCCTTCTGCGGCCCCGACCTCGACCGCGATTCGACCTCGCTCGACAAGCCCGCCGAAGACTTCGGCCGCTCGCTGAACGACTCGCTCGACGGCCTGCGCATCGGTGTGCCGAAGGAGTTCTTCGGCGACGGCGTGGCGCCCGGCGTGCGCGCCGCCATTGATGCAGCGTTGTTGCAGTACGAGAAGCTCGGCGCGAAGCGCGTCGAGGTCTCGCTGCCGCGCACCGAGCTGTCGATTCCCGTGTACTACATCCTGGCCGCGGCCGAAGCGTCGAGCAACCTGAGCCGCTTCGACGGCGTCAAGTTCGGCCACCGCGCCACGCAGTACAAAGATTTGGCCGAGATGTACGAGCGCACGCGCGCCGAAGGCTTCGGCGACGAAGTGAAGCGCCGCATCATGATCGGCACCTACGTGCTCTCGCACGGCTACTACGACGCCTACTACCTGCAGGCACAGAAGGTGCGCCGCATGATCGCGGACGACTTCCAGCAGGCGCTGACGCAATGCGACGTGATCGCTGGCCCCGCCGCACCGACCACCGCCTGGAAGATCGGCGAACACGGCGACGACCCCGTGGCCGACTACCTCGCCGATATCTTCACGCTGCCCGCCTCGCTCGCCGGCCTGCCCGGCATGAGCGTGCCTGCAGGCTTCGACGCCGGCATGCCTGTGGGCCTGCAGCTGATCGGAAACTACTTCGGCGAAGCGAAGCTGCTCAATGCAGCGCACCGTTTCCAGCAAGCCACCGACTGGCACACGCGCACGCCGGAGGGTTTTTAAGATGAGCGACACCACCGCAGTGAACACCTTCGAAGCACAACAACAAGGCCGCCCGACCGGCCCGCTGGTGCGCGGCTATGAAGTCATCATCGGCTTCGAGACGCACGCGCAGCTGTCGACGAACAGCAAGATCTTCAGCCGCGCCTCCACGGCCTTCGGCGCCGAGCCCAACACGCAGGCCTGCGCGGTCGATCTGGCACTGCCCGGCACGCTGCCCGTGATGAACAAGGGCGCGGTCGAACGTGCCATCAAGCTGGGCCTGGCGCTCGGCTCGCACATCGCGCCGCGCAGCGTGTTCGCGCGCAAGAACTACTTCTACCCCGACCTGCCCAAGGGCTACCAGATCAGCCAGTTCGAGATCCCGGTGGTGCAAGGCGGCGCGGTGTCGTTCTTCCTCGGCGAAGAAAAGAAGACCGTGCGCCTGGTGCGCGCCCACCTCGAGGAAGACGCGGGCAAGTCGCTGCACGAAGACTTCATCGGCCAGAGCGGCATCGACCTGAACCGCGCCGGCACGCCGCTGCTGGAGATCGTGACCGAGCCCGACATGCGCTCCACCGCCGAGGCCGTGGCCTATGCGCGCGAACTGCACAAGATCGTCACGTGGATCGGCATCTGCGACGGCAACATGCAGGAAGGGAGCTTTCGCTGCGACGCCAACGTGTCGGTGCGCAAGCCTGGCGACAAGCTCGGCACGCGCCGCGAGATCAAGAACCTGAACAGCTTCAAGTTCATGCAGCAGGCGATCGACTACGAGATCAACTCGCAGATCGACGAGCTCGAAGACGGCCGCGCGATCCAGCAAGCGACCGTGCTGTTCGACCCCGCCACCGGCGAGACGCGCACCATGCGCACCAAGGAAGACGCGGCCGACTACCGCTACTTTCCCGACCCGGACCTGCCGCCGCTCGTGGTGGCCGCCGAATGGATCGAGCGCGTGCGCGCCACGATGCCCGAGCTGCCGCGCGCCACGGCCGAGCGCTATGTGCGCGACCACGGCCTGTCGGAATACGACGCCGCGCAGCTCACGCAAGGCGCGGCGCTGGCGCAGTACTTCGATGATGCGGTGAACGCCGGCGCAGCGCCCAAGCTGGCCAGCAACTGGATCACCGGCGAAATGGCTCGCCGCCTGAACGCCGCCGAAATCGGCATCGAGGCCGCGCCCGTGAAGGCCGCGCAGCTCGCGCAGCTGGTGACGCGCATCGCCGACGGCACGCTGCCGAACAACGCCGCGCGTCAGGTCTTCGAAGCGCTGTGGAGTGGCGAAGGCAGCGATGTCGACGCGATCATCGAAGCGAAAGACCTCAAGCCGATGAACGACACCGGCGCGCTCGACAAGATCCTCGACGAGGTGATTGCCAAGAACGCGAAGAACGTCGAGGAATACCGCGGCGGCAAGGAAAAAGCGCTCAACGGCCTCGTGGGCCAGGTCATGAAGGCCAGCGGGGGCAAGGCGAACCCGGCGCAGGTCACCGAGCTGCTCAAAGCCAAGCTGGGCTGATCAACCCCCGGGCCTTGCGCAAGGCCCGGGCCGGTTCGATTCAGCGGGGGTTGCCGCCGTTCTGCGGCGACCAGAGCGTCTTCAGGCGACCACGCTCCTCGTCGAAGCGCGCATTCACGCGCTTCTTCTCGTCTTCCTGCTCCGCGACGAAGCGGTTCTGCACGGCCAGGCTCTGCGTGTTGTCCTCGATCCTGCGGCGCACCGCGCCGGGCGCCTTGCTCGTGTCCTGCTTGTAGAACTCGAGTTCTTCGTCGATCTTCTTGCGCTCGTCGGCGAGCTCGGCGATGCGCTTCTTCGCGGCCTGGATCACGGCGTCGATCTGCGACAGCGCCTCGGCGCGCTCGCGGTCGTGCGTGGTGGCGTTGGGGTAGCGCACCAGCAGCGCGCGCTCGCGGCGGCGCTCGTCGATGATGCGCGCCGCCTGGATGGCGGCTTCGCGCGCGCGGTCCTCGCGCTCCTGCAATTCGCGCGCCGTGTAGGTCGGCTCCAGCTTGCGGCGCACCGTGCCGCTGGGGCCCAGTTCGCGCTGCTCGCGGTCGCTGCATTCGGCGATCGGCCGGTCGGCCGTGAGCGTGCGTCCGCGCGCGTCGACGCAGGTGTAGATGCCGACGCCGGGCGCGTCCGTCTTGGCGGGCTGCGCGAGCGTCGCACCGCACATCGACAGGGCCGCCAGGCCCAGCCACAGCGGCGCCGCGGCGAAGGCAGAAGAGGGATCGCGGGAATCGCGTGCGAGGCGTCGCATCGGCGCTGCGTCTCAGGCGCCGTAGCGCGTGCGGTAGGCCAGCACGCGCTCGCGGTGCGCGCCGAGGTCGGCGGCGGCGTTGCCCGAGAGGTAGCTCAGCAGGTCGTCCAGCGTGGCGATGGCGACCACCGCGAGGCCGAGCTGGTTGCGCACGTACTGCACGGCGCTGTGGTCCACGTCGACGCCGTTCTCGGTGGCTTTTTCCTGCCGGTCGAGCGCGATGGACACGGCATGCGGCGTGGCGCCCGCGGCCTGGATGGCGGCGATCGATTCGCGCACCGCGGTGCCGGCCGACATGACGTCGTCGACGATGAGCACGCGGCCCTTGAGCGGCGCGCCCACGAGATTGCCGCCCTCGCCGTGCGCCTTGGCTTCCTTGCGGTTGTAGGCGAAGGGGTAGTTGCGCCCGCGGCGGGCCAACTCGGCGGCCACGGTGGCGCCCAGCGGGATGCCCTTGTAGGCGGGGCCGAAGATCATGTCGAACTCGAGCCCGCTTTCGATCAGGCGGTCTGCATAGAATCCGGCGAGCCGCGCGATCTTGGCGCCGTCGTCGAACAGTCCCGAATTGAAGAAATACGGGCTCATGCGACCGGCCTTGGTCTTGAATTCGCCGAAGCGAAGCACGCCGGCGTCGAGCGCGAACTGGACGAAGTCCTGTGCCACCGCGCTGCTTGTCTGACCGTCTACAGCCATTGGAAATTCCTTGTGTTCAAACTGACCAGTCTCAATCTCAATGGCCTGCGCTCGGCGGCCACCAAGGGCGTCGCCGACTGGGTGGCCGAACTCGCGCCGGATTGTATTTGCATGCAGGAGATCCGCGTCCAGGCCAGCGATGTCGAGGGCCGCTTCGAAAAGATGGCCGAGCTCCAGGGCCACTTCCACTTTGCCGAGAAAAAAGGCTACGCGGGCACCGCGATCTACACGAAGCATGCGCCCAGCGCCGTCGTCGTGGGCTGGGGTGATCCCGAATTCGACGCCGAAGGCCGCTACCTCGAGCTGCGCTTCGACACGCCCAAGCGCAAGTTCTCGGTGATCAGCTGCTACTTCCCGAGCGGCAGCTCGGGCGAGGAGCGCCAGGCCGCCAAGTTCCGCTTCCTGAAAGGCTTCTTCCCGCACCTCGTGGCGCTGAAGAAGGAGCGCGAGTTCATCTTGTGCGGCGACATCAACATCGCGCACCAGGAAATCGACCTGAAGAACTGGCGCGGCAACCAGAAGAACAGCGGCTTCCTTCCCGAAGAACGCGCCTGGATGGCGCGCCTGCTCGACGCAGGCACCGAAGGCGCCGGCCTGGTGGACGTGTACCGCCGCCTCAAGCCCGACACCACGGGCGACGCCTACACCTGGTGGAGCAACCGCGGCCAGGCCTACGCGAACAACGTGGGATGGCGGCTGGACTACCACCTCGCGACCCCGGCGATGGGCGCGCTGGCGCGCACCGAGGCGATCTACAAGACGGTCAAGTTCAGCGACCACGCGCCGATCACGGTGGAGTACGACTTCACGCTGTAAGTCGCCCGCCGTCGATGCCCATCCCGACTCCGTCTCCTTCCACGAACCCCTCCGCGCCACCTGCTGCGACGGCGGTCTATCTGCCGCGCGACGTGGTGAACGCGCCCGAGGTGAAGGCCGCCATTGCGCGCCGCAGCGCCGAGCGCGGCGACGACGCCGACATGGCGGCCTGGCTGCTGAACCACTTCTTCCGCTGGGCCATCGGCAGCTTCGGCAACGTGCTGCCGGTGCAGTCGCCCGCCGATTACCTGGCCGCAGCCGGGCCCGACAAGCCGCTGCCCGAGTGGCTGACGAAGCAATTGCAGCCGCGCGCACCGGCCGCACAGGACAAGGACAACAAGGAAAAGTCCAAGAGCGGCAAGGCCGACCCGCAAGCCCTCGAAGCCAGCTCGAAGACTTTTTACTACCTCGACCCCGAGCACCTGCTGCTGGTCGACCGCGAACGCATGCTGGTCGAGTTCTTGCGCTCGCGGCGCGGCACGCGGCTCGAACAGAAGCTGCAGCGCATCACCTGCTTCATGGCCATGGCCCTGTGGGAGCAGGAGCACCAGCGCATGCAGGCCAAGCGCAAGAAGGGCTGGGTGCCCAGCAGCGGCCTGGCGCTGAAGGAACTGCTGCGCACGCCCAACGGCGTGATCTTCGAGTTCATCGGCAGCCATGCGGCGTTGCGCGAGGAAATGGCCTACGAGTCGTTCCACATGCAGCACTGCCTGGGGCAGTTCGCCAACCTCAAGAAACTGAACGGCGGCTATGGTGAGCAGTACGCCAGCGCCGCGCAGAGCGGCCGGCTGCGCCTGTTCACGCTGCGCAGCGCGGGCAACCTGCCGCACGTGACCATCAGCCTCGAAGTGCATGCCGACGGGCTGCGGATCGACCAGATCAAGGGCAAGCAGAACCGCCACCCGGTGCGCAAGTACGCCGACGACGTGCTGCAGTTCCTGCGCACGCTGCCGCCGCGCGGCGAGCGCCACAGCGACTGCGAAGGCATGGGCCTGGTGTTCGAGCCCGAGACGGCGGACGACACCAGCACCACCCAGGGCCAGTGGAAGTTCGTCACCGACGTGCGCAGCCCCGATTTCCTGCTCAGCGTGATGAGCGGCAACTTCCACCTGATCGAGCACTTCGAGCAGCCGCCGCCGGCACTGCAGTGGCTGCTGCTGCGCATTGCGCCGCACAAGCTGGCGCGGCTGCGGCAGATGGACGTGGCGGTGGCCGCCGCCGCCCGCCTGACGCTGCCCGCGAACCGGTTGCCGCCGTCGCTGCAGGCCGCCTCCTCGGAAGCGCCCGCCGCGATGATGGAGATCGAAGGCATCTCGCTGAGCGCCGCCGTGTGCGCGCCGCTGCTGCTGGGAGCCGCATTGCCATGATGCAGGCCCTCCTCATCCTCGTGCTGCTCGGGCTGCTGTACCTCGGGCTGCGCGTCGCATGGTTCGTCGTGCGCACCGCGTTGCGCATCGTCGTGCGCGGCTCGGACTCGGCGATCGGCGCCATGGAAAAGGCCAACGCCGACCTCGCGGTGCGCGCGGCGCAGGCCCGGGCCGACGCCGGCAAGGTGGTGCCCAACCGCCGCCGCTGGGCGCTGGCGCTCGGCGACATCCTGCTGCTGCGCAACGGCCTGCGCTGCGACAGCGACGCGCTGGCGCTGGAGCTGCCCGCCGAGCAGCGCCAGCGGCTGGCCAGGCAGGTGCTGCGCGAAATGAACATGGCCGCCGACCTCCCCGAGCGCGACATCGCCACGCAGATGCAGGCCGCGCTGGTCGGCTGGGTCGGCGGGCTCGGCCGCACCCACGCCAACTTCTACGAACAGCTCGCGGCCGAAGGCAAGGTGCGCGACGCGCTGGCCTTCGACTGCGCGCGCACCGCCTTCCTGGTGCGCTGCATCGCACTGCTGGGCTGGGTGCCCGAATCGCAGGCCTGGCTGGTGCTGTTCCTCAATGCGCAACGCGCGCAGGACAGCTTCGAAAGCTGGGAAGACTTCGGCCACGCCTATGCGCGGGCCCGGCTGCACTGGCTGCGCATCAGCAGCCAGGACGGCCCCGCCTCGTCGCGCGCCACGCTGGAGGTGCAGGAGCACCTGCAGAACACCCAGGGCAACTGGCTCACGCTGCCCTGGAAGCGCTACCGCATCTTCGACCCCCAACCCACCCCGACCTCCACTCCCGTCCCCGCCGCGTCGGCCTGACGCGCGACCGCCATGACAACAAACACGCCCCCCGCCGCAGCGACCGTGATTCCCGCCGCACCCGCGCCATGGAAGCTCTGCGACATCGACGCCCTGCTGCGCGCCGGCGATTACGCCGCGCTCGACCAGCGGCTCGACGACGCGCTCGCCGCCAGCTTTCAGGACCGCGACGATGAAGAGCGCTACTACGGCGCCTTGCCCGACGACCTGGCCGGCTGCACCGCGGCCGGCGCCGAAGGGCTGGCCCGCCTGACCGCGTGGCAGGCGGCCCATCCGCAATCGGCCCACGCCTGGCTGTGCGAAGCGCACTACTGGTACCACTGGGCCTACGAGTACCGCGGCTCGGGCTGGGCCAGCTCGGTCACCGCGCTCGGCTGGGAATGCGCCCATGCCTGCGCCACGCGCTGCGCCGTCGCCGCGCTGCGGGCACTCACGCTCGCGCCCACGATGTGGACCGCCTGCGCCCTGCTGCTGCAGAGCACCTCGGCCTTCAATGAACCCGAGTGGCTGACCGAGTTGGTGCGCAGCGGCCGCGGGCCCGGCAACCCGCTGCAGCACGACTTTTCCCTCGACGATGCGGCCACCCGCGAAGAGCTGCTGGTGCAGCTCGCGCGCTCCGGCCTGGCGCACGACGAGCGCGTGGCCTGCCCCGAGGCCGTACCCGCCGCCCTGCCCTCGCCCGTGCAGGGCAAGAAGATGATCAGCGGCACGTCCTACTGGATCCACGCCACGCTGCACGTGCACCCGCGGCTGTTCTTCTTCATGCGCCAGTGCGTCTGGTTCCAGCAGCCGCGCTGGGGCGGCAGCCACGAGCGCGTGCGCGCCTTCATCGCCTCGGCCGCCTGCGCCCACCTGAGCGAGGTCGAGAAAGACCGGCTGCGCCACGAGATCTGGCGTGACGAATACCAGGGCAACGCGGTCGACAAGGACGAAGACCCGGCCGAAGCGCAGCAGCGCATGGCCGCCACGCGCCAGCGCGCCAACGAGGCGCTCTACCCCTACCACCGCTGGGAAACCCTGCGCTGGCTGGCCATCAGCCACTACATGCTCGACCAGCATGCCGAGGCGCTGGCCTGCCTGCGCGAAGCCGAGAGCCACCACCCCATCGACGACGACTACGCCATGAATGTGGCGGTGCACGTCGCCCTGGAGCAGGAGCCCGACGGCCACTGGCTGGGCCAGGCCATCTGCAACAGCGCCAATGCCTACGAATGCAACACCGCGCTGATCCTGCACGCCTACGGCAGCCTGAAGGGCGCCTTCGGCTTCGTGCCCAACGAGGTGACCGGCAACGCCTGGCTGGCGGCCGCGCGCGAACGCAACGCCGGCACCGAGAACTGGGACGACCTGGCGCGCGCGCTGTGGCGCGTGCCGCGCAACAAGGAAGCTTTCGACGTGCTGGAACTCGGGCTGGCGGCGGGCGACACC
This sequence comes from Variovorax sp. EBFNA2, assembly GCF_033802765.1. Classification (NCBI taxonomy): domain Bacteria; kingdom Pseudomonadati; phylum Pseudomonadota; class Betaproteobacteria; order Burkholderiales; family Comamonadaceae; genus Variovorax; species Variovorax sp. EBFNA2. The sequence goes on along the minus strand of NZ_CP138496.1, from coordinate 345,008 downwards.
TCGTGCCTGCTCACGCTCGGCATCTTCCACGCGGGCGGCGAGCACGGCACCAAGGATTTGCAGCAGGCCATGCGCTGCTACGGCCAGGCGGCGGAGGCCGGCAACAGCGTCGCGGCCTACAAGCTCGGCTACCTCTGCCACGACATGGCCTGGGACAACGCCACGCCCGTGTCGCGGCGCCCGGCGCTGCAGCTGCAGGCGGTCGAAGCCATGATGAAGGCCAGCGAACTGGGCCACGACGACGGCATCGAAGGCGCACTGATGTTCATCAGCAGCCTGTTCGACATCCCCGTGCGGCACCGCTACCTGGATTTCGTGCGCGAGCACGCCACCAACGGCGACGCCGTCGCCATGGCCGCGCTGTCGGCATTGATGGGCGACCCCAACGACAAGGGGCTCTACAACTACCGCGAGAGCGTGCGCTGGATCATGGGGGCGCAGGCCGTGGCGCCGGAAGACGAGTTCGTGGTGAACGTGACCAGGAACACCCACCAGGACGGCTTTCTGTCGTCCACGCTCTACAAGCTCACGCGCCGGCAGATCAAGGCGCACGAGATTCCGGGCGGCGACAACGCGATGGTCTGAGCGCGCGAGGCGCCGAGCGGGGCGTCAGGCCGCCGCTCAGCCCTTCTTCGCGTCTCTGTAGAGCTTCTCGACCTTCGGCACGTTCGCCTCGAGTTTGGCGATGCGGTCCGGCCCGCTCGGGTGGGTCGACAGGAAACTCAGGCCGCCCTGGTTCTTGGAGGCCGTGGCCATCTTCTTCCACAGCGACACCGACGCCTTCGGGTCGTAGCCCGCGCGCGCGGCGAGTTCGAGGCCGACGAGGTCGGCGTCGGTTTCGTCGCTGCGGCTGAACTTCAGGGTGATGAGCTGCGTGCCGGCGCGCGCCGCGAGGTCGCCGACCTGGCCGAGCCCCAGCAGCTGCGCGCCGATGGACAGCGCCGCGCCGGTGCCGACGCTCTTGGCCATGCGGGCGCGGGCGTGCTCGCGCAGCGCGTGCGCCATTTCATGGCCCATGACCATCGCGACCTCGTCGTCGCTGAGCTTGAGCTGTTCGAGGATGCCGGTGAAGAACGCGATCTTGCCGCCGGGCATGCAGAAGGCGTTGATCTGCTTGCTGCCGATCAGGTTGACCTCCCACTTCCATTCGCGTGCGCGAGCGTTCCACGGCAGGGCAAAGGGAATGAGGCGCTGCGCGATGGTGCGCAGCCGCTGCAGTTGCGCGTTGCCGTCGCCGGCCAGCGCATTCTTGGCGCGCGCCTGTTGGAGCAGCTGGCCGTACTGCTGCACGCCGGCCGCCTCGATCTGGTCGGCGGGCACGAGGTTGCGCGCCACCGAGGCATTGCCGACGTTGACCTGCGCCAGCGCCGGCGCACTCAGCGCGGCACCGGCGGCGGCGAGCAGGAAGGCCCGGCGCGGGTTCCATGCCGAGGCTTCGGAGAGGGCAGAAAGGGGGCGTTCGCATCGTGTGCACATAGGTGCCCGGATGATAGGAACAAATGGAGACGAGCGGGGCGCACCGATATCCCCGACAGCTCATGGACAATCCCCCACTCATGTCCGCACCGCCCGCCGAAACCACCCAAGCCCCCGCGAGCGCCGCCCTGCCCTGGCGTGACGCGCTCAAGGTCTACCTCGAACCGGCCACCCTGCGCATGCTGGCGCTGGGCTTCTCGGCCGGCCTGCCGCTGCTGCTGGTGCTGGGCACGCTGAGTTTTCGGCTGCGCGAGGCGGGCATCGACCGCACCACCATCGGCTACCTGAGCTGGGTCGGGCTGGCCTATGGCTTCAAGTGGGTCTGGGCGCCGCTGGTCGACCGGCTGCCGCTGCCGCCGCTCACGACGCTGCTCGGGCGCCGGCGTGGCTGGCTGCTGCTGGCGCAGGGCATGGTCATCGCCGGACTGATCGGCATGGCGATGAACGACCCGCGCCTGGGGCTGCAGCCGCTGATCTGGTGCGCGCTGCTGGTGGCCTTCGGCTCGGCCACGCAAGACATCGCGCTCGACGCCTTCCGCATCGAATCGGCCGAGACGCGCAAGCAGGCCGCGCTGGCCGCCGCCTATCAAACGGGCTATCGGCTCGCGATGATCTGGGCCGGCGCCGGCGTGCTGTGGGTCGCGGCCTGGGCCGAGGTGGCGCCCGCCGTGGCCGTCACGGGCGCAGCGGCCTACCAGAACGGCGCCTGGAAAACGGCCTACCTCGTGATGGCGGCCTCGATGGCGGTCGGTGTGCTCACGGTGCTGCTGTCGCCCGAACCGGTGCGGCGCGTGTTGCCGCAGGCGAAGAACGCGGGCGAATGGCTGCGAAGCGTGCTGATCGAGCCTTTTGCGGACTTCATCCGCCGCTACAAGTGGCAGGCGGCGCTGATCCTCGCGCTGATCGCCATCTACCGCATCAGCGACGTGGTGATGGGCATCATGGCCAACCCGTTCTATGTGGACATGGGCTTCACCAAGGACCAGGTGGCCACGGTCAGCAAGATCTACGGCGTGATCATGACGCTGGTGGGCGCCTTCGTGGGCGGCGTGCTCTCGATGCGGCTGGGCGTGATGCGCGTGCTGATGCTCGGCGCGGTGCTGAGTGCCGCGAGCAACCTGCTGTTCGCCTGGCTGGCCACGCGCGGGCACGACCTCACCGCGCTGATCGCGGTGGTGTCGGCCGACAACCTCGCCGGCGGCATCGCGTCGGCGGCCTTCATCGCCTACCTGTCGAGCCTGACCAACATCAGCTACTCGGCCACGCAGTACGCGCTGTTCAGCTCGCTGATGCTGCTGCTGCCGAAATTCATCGCCGGCTACTCGGGCGCGTTTGTCGACGCCTACGGCTACAGCACCTTCTTCACGGCCACCGCGATGCTGGGCGTGCCGGTGCTGCTGCTGGTGGCGCTGGCCGCGCGTTCGGCGGCCCGCACAGGCGACGGCGAGCGTCAATAGGGCCTGCGCCCGAGCTGTCTTCTGTGGGAAACAGCCGACGCAACCGGATACGCATCGCTGGTAGGCTGTGACATTCATTGCGTGAAAATTGCGCCTTCCCGCTTTTTCCTCTGTCGTTGACGCCTTTCCCCCGGTTGCCTGCCCCCACATCCATCGTGCCGTCCCGAATTTCTCCCCTTCACATCAGTGCCTACACGGCCACCTCGGCCGTCGGCGTCGGCAAGGAAGCGCACGCCGACGCGCTCGCGCACTCGCGCAGCGGCCTGCGTGCCAACGACTTCGGCGATGCGCCGCTGCCGACCTGGATCGGCCGCGTCGACGGGCTGGAAGACGTGCGCCTGCCCGAATCGGCGATGTCGTGGGACTGCCGCAACAACCGGCTGGCCTGGCTGGGCCTGCAGGCCGACGGCTTCCTCGAGGCGGTCGCGGCCGCGCGTGACAAGTACGGCGCCACGCGCATCGCGCTGGTGCTCGGCACCTCCACCGCCAGCATCGGCGAGACCGAGCTGGCCTACACGCAGCTCGACGCCGACGGCAACTTTCCGATGGACCAGCGCCGCCCCGCCGTTCATACGCCGCATTCGCTGGCCATGTTCGTGCAGCAGGTGCTGGGCATCGACGGCCCGAGCGAGACGATTTCGACCGCCTGCTCGTCCAGCGCCAAGGTGTTCGCCTCGGCCGAGCGCCTGATCCGCCTGGGCCTGGCCGACGCCGCCGTGGTCGGCGGTGCCGACACGCTGTGCGGCAGCGTGCTGTTCGGCTTCAACGCGCTGGAGCTGGTCTCCACCGAGCCCTGCCGCCCCTTCGACGCCGGACGCAAAGGCATCAGCCTCGGCGAGGCGGCCGGCTTTGCGCTGGTCGAGCGCGTGCAGCCCGGCGACACCGCCACGCCGCTGCTGCTGGGCTACGGCGAAGCGAGTGACGCGCACCACATGTCGACGCCGCACCCCGAAGGCCTGGGCGCCGAACGCGCGCTCGACGACGCGCTGGCGCGCGCCGGCCTTGCGCCCGAGGCCATCGACTACATCAACATGCACGGCACGGCGAGCCAGAAGAACGACGAGGTCGAGGGCGCGCTGGTGGCGCGCCGCTTCCCGGCGCACACGCACGCCAGCTCGACCAAGGGCTTCATGGGCCACACGCTGGGCGCCGCGGGCATCGTCGAGGCCGTGGTCTGCCTGCTGGCGATCGAGCGCGGCCTGATGCCGGGCACGGTCAACACGCGCACGCTGGACGAAGGCTTCGGCCCGCAGCTCAAGCTCGAACCCGTCACGGGCGAGGTGCGCTACGCGCTCTCCAACTCCTTCGGCTTCGGCGGCAACAACTGCGCGCTGGTCTTCGGCAAGGCGGTGAACGCATGAACGCGCCCACGCCCCCCACGCTCTACATCGAAGGCCCCGCCTTCTGGACCCCCACGCTGCCCGGCTGGGATGCCGCCCGCGCGGCCTTCCGCGGTGAAGGCTCGCTGAGCGATCCGCCCGCCAAGCGGCCCTCGCCGCAGGTGCTGGCCCCGGCCGAGCGCCGTCGCGCACCCGACACCGTGGCGCTGGCGCTCGAAGTGGCCGCCGCGGCCATCGCGGGTGCCGACCGCAACGCGGCCGACGTGCCCTGCGTGTTCACGTCGGCGCACGGCGACCTGTCGATCAACGACTACATGTGCAGCACGCTCGCGGGCGATCCGAAGATGCTGTCGCCCACCAAGTTCCACAACTCGGTGCACAACGCGGCCGTGGGCTACTGGACCATCGGCACCGGCTGCATGGCGGCCAGCAACGCGGTGTCGGCCTATGAACACAGCTTCGCCTCCGGCCTGCTCGAAGCGGCCGTGCAATGCGCGGCCAACCAGGAGCCGGTGCTGCTGGTCGGCTACGACACGCCCACCGTCGGCGCCCTCACCTCGGTGACCGACAGCCGCGGCCTGCTCGCGGTGGCGATGGTGATCGCGCCCGTGCGCACCGGGCGCAGCGTGGCCGCGCTGCAGTGGTCGCTGGCCCCCCACGGTGCGGCGGGCGACGACGCGGCGGCCACCTACACGTCGCTGCGGTCGGAAGCCGCAAAGTCGCTGGTGGCCATCAACCCGATGGCGCAGGCGCTCGGCCTGTTCGAATCGCTGGCGCACGTCGAAGGCGGCGACGAGCCGCCGCTGCACCTGCAGCTCTCGCCCACCCTGTCACTCAGGCTGCAGCTGCGGCCTCCTCCGAAGGACTGACACCATGACCGACACTGCGCTGGATTCGTTTGACGCAGTGATCATGGGAGGCGGTCTCGCCGGCCTCACGCTGGCGATCCAGCTGAAGCAGCGCTTCGGCGACCTGAAGGTGCTGGTGCTGGAGCGCCGCACGCATCCGGTGCCGCACGCGGCCCACAAGGTGGGCGAATCGTCGGTCGAGATCGGGGCGCACTACTTCGACACGGTGCTCGGGCTCAAGGCGCACATGGACGAAGCGCAGCTGCGCAAGTTCGGCTTTCGCTTCTTCTTCAGCGAAGGCCGCAGCGACATCGACAACGTCACCGAGATCGGCGCGAGCCGCTACCTGGCGGTGCCCAGCTACCAGATCGACCGCGGCATCTTCGAGAACTTCCTGGCCGAGGAAGCCGTGCGCCACGGCGTGCGCTTCGTCGACAGCGCGCTGGTGCGCCGCATCGACCTGGCCCAGGACCCCGCGGTGCCCCACCGCATCGAATGGACGCGCGGCGACGAATCCCACGCCACACAGGCGCGCTGGCTCATCGACGCCTGCGGCCGCGCCGGCATGCTCAAGCGCAAGCTCGGCCTTGTCGAGCCCAACGCGCATGACGTCAACGCGGTGTGGTTCCGCATCGGCGAGCGCATCGCCGTCGACGACTGGAGCGACAACGCCGAATGGCGCGAACGCTGCAACCCGCAGGCGCGCTGGCTCTCGACCAACCACTTCGTGGGCGCCGGCTACTGGGCCTGGCTGATTCCGCTGGCCTCGGGCTCGCATTCGGTGGGCATCGTGGCCGACCCGGCGCTGCACCCGCTGGACACCATCGACACCTTCGAGAAGGCGATGGCCTGGTTCGCCACCTACCAGCCGCGGCTGTACGAGGCGCTCGACGGCAAGCGCCACCTGCTGCAGGACTTCGCCTTCCTCAGGCATTTCTCGCACGGCTGCAAGCAGGTGTTCTCGGGCGAGCGCTGGGCGATGACGGGCGAGGCCGGGCTCTTTCTCGACCCCTTCTATTCGCCCGGCAGCGACTTCATCGCGATCGCCAACACCTACATCACCGACCTCGTCGCGCAGGACCGCGCCGGCCGGCCGCTGGAAGCACGGGCCCAGCTCTACGACCAGATCTACCACTCGTTCTACGAGAGCACGCTGGCGCTCTACCAGGACCAGTACCCGCTCTTCGGCGACCCGGAGGTGCTGCCGGTGAAGGTGATCTGGGACTACGCGTACTACTGGGGCGTGCTCGCGCAGATCTTCTTCCAGCGGCGCCTGACCGACCTGCCGGCGCTCGGAAGCCTGAAGGACGAACTGCAGCACTGCCAGCGCCTGAATGTCGCGGTGCAGCGGCTGATGCGCGACTGGTCGGCGTCGAGCCACAAGCGCAACCCGGCCGTGATGCTCGACCAGGCCGCGATGCCGTGGTTCGCCGAACTCAACCGCAGCCTGAAGGACACGCTCGACGATGCCGGCTTCAAGGACCGCATCCGGGCTTCGACGGTCATGCTGCGGCAACTGGCCGACGAGATCCTCGGGCGGGCGCGCACCGCCGATCCCGACGTGGAGGCCGGCGCGCTGCGGGCGCTTCTCGAAGAAAACCGCGGAAAAACACCCGCGACGGCGACGCACGACGCTATGCTTTTCGCAGCACCTCGGGTTGACACCCGCGCCTGAGGTTTACCCAACTTTACGGAGCGTTCAAGCCCGCTTGCTCCCTGTGGACGACCATGAAGCGCATGAGCACCCCCCAACTCCTGATGATCGAAGACGACGCCCGCCTGGCGCAGATGGTGGGCGAGTACCTGACCCAGTCGGGCTTCGCCTTCAACCACGCCGGTGACGGCGCCAGCGGCCTGGAGCAGCTGCAGCAGCACGCGCCCGACCTGGTGATCCTCGACCTGATGCTGCCCGACACCGACGGGCTCGAAGTCTGCCGCCGCATCCGCGCCCTGCCCGGCCCGCTGGCCAAGGTGTCGGTGCTGATGCTGACCGCCAAGGGCGATCCGATGGACCGCATCATCGGCCTGGAAATCGGCGCCGACGACTACCTGCCCAAGCCCTTCGAGCCGCGCGAGCTGCTGGCGCGCATCCGCGCCGTGCTGCGCCGTCGCAGCGAGAACGCCACCGAGGCCGAAGCCTCCACCGTGATGCGCTTCGGCACGCTCGAGATCGACCGCAACGCGCGCACCGTGTCCGTGGCCGGCGCGCTGGCGGACCTCACCTCCTACCAGTTCGACCTGCTCGTGGCCATGGCCGAGCGCGCGGGCCGCGTGCTCACGCGCGACCAGATCATGGAAGCCGTGCGCGGCCGCGAACTCGAAGCCTTCGACCGCTCGATCGACGTGCACATGGGGCGCATCCGCGCCGCCATCGAGGTCGACGCGAAGAACCCGAAGCGCATCCTCACCGTGCGCGGCGTCGGCTACGTGTTCGCCAAGCAGCAAGATTAGGACGCGACCCGCGATGCTGCGCAGCCTCTACCGCCGCCATCTCTACGTCCGCATCTGGCTCGCGGTGGTCGGCGGCGTGGTCATCCTCACGCTGATGGCCAACTGGATCGTGCGCGTGGCCGCCGAGGCCGAGCGCGAGCGCCTGGCGCCCGTGCCGCGCGAAGTGGTCGTGCTCGACAGCCAGGACCGCACCATCGGCACCGGCAAGGCCATGCGCGTGCCGGGCCAGGGGCTGGAGTTCGACGTGTCGCTGAGCGACGGCCGCGACATGACATTGCGCGTCGCGCCGCGCGAACGCCCCACCGGCACCGGCGGTTTCGCGCCCTGGCGCACCCCGTTCGGACTGGGCTGGATGATCGCGCTCGTGGGCGTGGCGGTGGCACTGGGCGTCTACCCGATCGTGCGGCGCATCACCCAGCGGCTCGAAACCCTGCAACGCGGCGTGCAGCGCTGGGGCGAGGGCGACCTGTCGGCGCGCGTGATCGAGGAAGGACAAGACGAAGTGGCCGATCTCTCCAAGCGTTTCAATGCCTCCGCCGAACGCATCGAGCAGCTCGTGCGTTCCCACAAGTCGCTGCTGGCGAATGCCTCGCACGAGCTGCGCTCGCCGCTCACCCGCATCCGCATGGGCCTGGAGCTCATGGGCGACCAGCCGAGCCCGGCGGCGCGCGAGGAGATTTCGCGCAACATCGGCGAACTCGACCAGCTCATCGACGAGATCCTGCTGGCCAGCCGACTCGACGCCAGCGAGGCCGACATGGGCACCATCGAAGCCGTCGACCTGACCGGCCTGGCCGCCGAAGAATGCGCACAGGTCAACGCCGAACTCGACCTGGCCGAAGGCACCGACAACGCCACGCTCACCGTGCCGGGCGTGTCGCGCCTGCTGCGCCGTGCGATCCGCAACCTGCTGGAGAACGCCCGCCGCTACGGCGCCGGCGAAATCAGCGTCGAGCTCGGCAGCGCCGGCGGCTACGCCACAGTGCGCGTCAACGACCGCGGGCCGGGCGTGCCGCCCGCGCTGCGCGAACGCATCTTCGAACCCTTCTACCGCCTGCCGGGCGCCAGCGAGCGCAACGGCGGTGTCGGCCTCGGGCTGGCGCTGGTGAAGTCGATCGCCGAGCGCCACGGCGGCTCGGTGCGCTGCGAAGACCGGCCGGGTGGGGGTGCGAGCTTCGTGATCCGCCTGCCGGCCAAAGCCACCGCCGCACCGCACTGACGCCAGCGGGCGCGCAGGTCAAGTCAGGTTCGGCAGAAAGGCCGCACCTAAAATCCCGGCCCTATGCAGAGATCGCACATCGTTCGGCCCGCGGCCATGTTCTGGGGGCTGGTGGTGTTCATGCCGGTCGGCGTCACCTACCTGTCGGCCATCGTGCTGCTGCTCGCCCTGCTCGTGGGTGGCGGTTTGCGCGAGCGCTGTGCGCGGCTGCGCGCCAACCCGCTGTGGTGGCCGGTGGTCGCCTACGTGGCGTGGACCTTCATCGTGCTGGCCGTGCGGCCGCACTATCCCGAAACCCCCTCCAACCTGTTCCACGGGCTGCGCATCGCCTTCACCTTCCTGATGGCGATGGCGCTCACGCGCGAGGAGGCGCTGTGGGCGCTGCGCGGCTTCCTCTTGATCGCAGCACTGAACATCGTGCTCATCGTGCTGCACTACACGCTGGGCTTTCCGGTGCCGGGCGCGCTGCGCGGCGTGGTGATGGAAGTGGGCAACAAGTCGATCAGCAACGCGCTGCTGTTCAGCATCGTCGCGGCCAGTGCCGCGGTCTACGGGCTGTCGCAGATCACGGGCCACCGGCCCTGGCGCGCGCTGGCGGCCTTCGCGCTCGTGCTCGGGCTGGGCGCCGTCGTCGCGCTGCCGCTCACGTCGCGCACCTCGGTGCTCGCGCTGCTGCTGGTGATTCCGGTGGTCTGCCTGCACCAGTGGAAGAACCATTTGAAGGCGCTGTCGGCCGCGCTGATCCTGGGCGCGGTGGTGATCGGTGCGAGCCTGTACCAGCTGCCGCAGCTGCAGCAGAAGGTCGAGACCGGCATCGAGGAACTCGAGAAGGCGCAGACCGGCGCCGTGTTCCACGGCAGCTGGATCATCCGCTACTACATGTACCGCGACACCGGCGCGATGATCGCCGACCAGCCCGTCGCGGGCTGGGGCATCGGCGGCTGGACCGACCAGTGGCACAAGCGCGGCCCGGCGCTGTTCGCCGACTCCAACATGCCGCACAACGACTTCCTCTGGGTGGGCGCGCAAAGCGGCATCCCGGGCATCCTGAGCCTGCTGGCGATCATGCTCATCGCCGTCTGGCAGGCCTGGCGCCGGCCCGACATCGCCGGCCGCTACGCACTGGCCGCGACGCTCATCGCGCTCATCGCGTCGAGCGTGAACTCGGCGATGCGCGACGCGCAGATCGGGCTGGCGGTGTTGTGGATCGCGATGGTCTACCTGCGGCTGGCGCAGGAATCGCAGGACCCCGATCCGTGGCGCGGCTTATGGCCGGTGCGGCCGGCGCGGCCGGCCCGTCTTCAGGCCTGACCGCGGTCGGTCTTCTGCTTCTGCGCGGCAGCGAACTGCTTGCCGCTGAGCCCGACGAAGAAATAGATCGTCACGGCGTGCAGCACGCCGATGAAGACCAGCGAGAACAGCAGCGGCCCCATCTGCGGGGCCAGGGCCCCGGACAACAGGCCCACGCCCAGCCCGAACGCGGCCTGGAGTGCCAGGTCGACCGCCAGCATGCCGAGCACGGCACGCGGCTTTTCTTCGCGGGTGAAGTAGCGGCCGTTGCGCTTGCCGAACGCCATGCACGCCCACATGACGGCGCCGAGCAGCGCCGCCGTGTTGGTGCCGGCGTTGGTCTTGACGCCCAGAAGGCTCAGCGCGATGGCGATGCCGAGCAGCAACACCAGGTAGGCGAGGCCGAATCGCACCAACAGGCCGCGGATCGACACGTCAGTGGCGGCTCGAGACGGTCTCGCCCGCCTTCAGGCGGTACACCGTGCCGCAGTACGGGCACTTGGCTTCGCCGGTGCGCGCCACGTCGAGATAGACCTTCGGGTGGCCGCTCCAGAGCTTCATGTCGGCCTTCGGGCTGGGGCAGAACACGCCGCCCTGGTGGTTGAGCTCCTTCGCGAGGAGTTCGACGACTGCATTGGTGGACATGTTTTCTCTCAGACCTTCGTGAGCCAGTGGGCGTACTTGGGATTCTTGCCGTTCACGATGTCGAAGAAGGCCGACTGGATCTTCTCGGTGACGGGGCCGCGCGAGCCGCCGTCGCCGCGGTTGCCGATCTCGATGCGGTCAAGTTCGCGGATGGGCGTCACTTCGGCGGCGGTGCCGGTGAAGAAGGCTTCGTCGGAAATGTAGACCTCGTCACGCGTGATGCGCTTTTGCACGAGCTCGATGCCGAGGTCCTTGCAGATGTGCAGGATGGTGTTGCGCGTGATGCCGTTCAGGGCGCCGGCCGACAGGTCGGGCGTGTAGACCACGCCGTTCTTGACCACGAACACGTTCTCGCCCGCGCCTTCCGACACGAAGCCGCTCGCGTCGAGCAGCAGCGCTTCGTCGTAGCCATCGTCCAGCGCTTCCATGTTGGCCAGGATCGAGTTGGTGTAGTTGCTGACCGACTTGGCCTGCGTCATCGTGATGTTCACGTGGTGGCGCGTGTAGCTCGAGGTCTTCACGCGGATGCCGCGGCGCATGCCTTCTTCGCCGAGGTAGGCGCCCCAGGACCAGGCGGCGACCATGGCGTGGATCTTGTTGCCCTTGGGGCTCACGCCCAGCTTCTCGGAGCCGATCCAGATGAGGGGGCGCAGGTAGCAGCTTTCGAGCTTGTTCTCGCGCACGACCTGTTTCTGGGCTTCATTCAGCTGCTCTTGCGAGAAGGGGATCTTCATGCGCAGGATCTTGGCGCTGTTGAACAGGCGCTCGGTGTGCTCGGCCAGGCGGAAGATGGACGTGCCGCCGTCCGCCGTCTTGTAGGCGCGCACGCCCTCGAAGGCGCCGCACCCATAGTGCAGCGTGTGGCTCAGCACGTGGATCTTGGCGTCGCGCCAGTCCACGAGTTCGCCGTCCATCCAGATCTTGCCGTCACGGTCGTCCAGCGAGGGGGGGATCGAGCTCATTTCCTGATTCCTTTGGGAGCGGTGTGGGTGCGACCCACTGGGAAGTCGCAAAAGCTTTCGATTTTACGGCCGAGCCCGGAACGCGGTGCCCGACAATGGCCGGTTGTGCCAACCAGTGGAAAAAGGGTTCCCGTGTCCGTATTCAAGAACGTCATCGTCTATCGCATCGAACCTGCCTGGTCCCAATCACTGACCGAGGCAGAAGAAGGGCTGGCCAAGCAACGCTTCGTGCCTTGCGGCCCCTCGCAGGAAAAGTCCGCCGGCTGGGTCGAGCCCCGCGGCGAAGCCAACGGCCCATTGGTCGAATCCATCGACGGCCAGTGGCTGGTCGAGTACATGATCGAAAGCAAGCAGGTCCCCGGCTCCGTGGTGCGCCGCAAGCTCGACGAGCGCTGCGCCCAGATCGAAACGACCACCGGCCGCAAGCCCGGCAAGAAGGAAAAGAAGGAGCTCAAGGAAGACATCACCCTGGAGCTGCTGCCCATGGCCTTCACGCGCAGCGCGCGCGTCACGGTGTGGATCGACAAGGCCGAGAACCGCCTCGTGATCAACAGCGGCAACGCCTCGCGCGCCGACGAAGTGGTCACCAGCCTCGTGAAGTCGCTCGACGGCTTTGCCGTGGCGCTGATCAACACGCAGATCGAGCCGGCCGCCGCCATGGCCAACTGGCTGCTGACGCAGGAGCCGCCGGCCGGCTTCAGCATCGACCGCGAGTGCGAGCTCAAGGCCTCCGACGACTCGAAGGCCGTGGTGCGCTATGCCAAGCACGCCCTGGACATCGACGAGGTCAAGCAGCACATCACCGACGGCAAGCGCCCGACGCGCCTGGCGCTCACCTGGGACGACCGCGTGTCCTTCGAACTCACGCACGGCCTGCTGATCCGCAAGATCACCTTCCTCGAAGGCACGGGCGACGGCGCGGCGGGCGGCAAGAAAGAAGACAACTTCGACGCCGACGTGGCCATTGCCACCGGCGAACTCGGCCAGCTGGTGCCGGCGCTGCTCGACGCGCTGGGCGGCGAGGCAGCGTTCTCGGCGGCACCGCCAGATGAAGCACCCAAGGCTGCGGCTACTGCCACCGCACCTGCGGCGCAGGCCGACACGCCCGAAGAAGAAGACGCGCCGTTCTAAGTAAGCAGGCCAGGCGAAGCGCCCGCGCGCCTTCAGGCCGCGGGCGTTTCTTCGTCGGCCGGCGTCTCGGGCCGCGTGAGCGTCCAGCTCTGCAGCTTGCCGCCGTTGAACACGGCATCGACATAAGAGCCGCCGGCGTCGGTCCAGCGGTACAGCTCGGGCTGCTCGTTCTCGGGCGAGCGCAGTTCGCCGAGCGCGCGCGTCATCGCAATGACGTGCATCAGCGTCACGCCGGGCTTGAGCTTGGCATTGAGCATCACCGAGCTCGCCACCGTGCCGATCGGCCGGTCGGCGGCGCGCTTGAGCACCTGCATGGCGCGGTTGAAGTGCATCAGCAGGAACATCACGATCGCGCCGCCGGCGAACGCCACGCCGCCCCATCCGTATTGGTGCCACGACAGGCCGAGGAGCGCGATGGCCCCCACGGGCACCAGCAATTTCTGGAAATTCATGGGGCGCATTGTCGCCGCCCGGCACGCGCGCCCTCGGGGGCGATGCGATGGTTCCTGGCGAACGAGCGCCCCCTCGCAGTAGCCACCGTGGCTACCGCCGGGCGCAGAAAGCGGTACTCGCCCCGAAAAGCACAGGGTACCCAGGCGGCTGCGGGCACATTTCGCCGCACGGGCATCTGCCCGGGCCACCGAGAAACGCATGAACATCCCGCGCTCCGTCACTTTCGTTCGACTCACCCTTGCCGCCGCACTCGCGGGCACCGTCCTCAGCGGCTGCTACGTGGTGCCGCTCGGGCAACCCGCTCCCATCGCGCCGTCGCAGCAAAGCTATGCCGTCGCACCGGGGCCGGTGTCACAGACCTTCAGCGCGCGGCTCTATCCGTCGAACGCCGAAGCCGCGCGCTACGGCGCCGTCGGGGGCACGGTGACCAACGACATGAACGGCCGCGGCCACTTCAATGCGCAGATCGGCGCCGAACAGTTTCAGGGAGAGGCGACCCGCGTGGCCGGCTCGCGCACGGCCGGCGTGGCAAACGCCACCGGCAGTCGCGGCGGCAACCTGAGTTGCCAGTACACGATGAACTCCGCCACCTTGGGCAGCGGCCAGTGCGTGCTCAACAACGGGCCGGCGTTCACGATGCACATCGGAAGTTAAGCAGCGTCACACACAGAGAAATAGAAGGCCAGGGAGGCCAGGGAAGGTAGGGAGGGTATGCCCGGCGCGACCACCACGCGCCGGGCATTTTTTTCTTTGGGCTACCAGTTCACGAGTTGGCGCATCTTGCGCCGCAGCTCGCGCTCACGCTTCTGCTCGGCCCTCCAGTCGTCGCGGATGGCCAGCGTGACCGACAGCGCCATCAGCAGGATCACGAACGCGAACGGCAAGGCGAACACGATGGTCGCCGTCTGGATCGCCTTGATGCCGCCCGCGAACAGCAGGCTCAGCGCAATCGCCGCCACCAGCACGCCCCAGGTGATCTTCACGCGGGCCGGCGGGTTCGGATTGCCGTTGGTGCTCATGATGCCCAGCACCAGCGTCGCGGAATCGCCCGAGGTCACGAAGAACACGAACACCAGCAGCGTGGCCACGATCGACAGAAGCCCGCCCATCGGCATGGCCTTGAACATCACGAACATGGTGGTCGACACGTCCGCCTTCACCGCTTCGACCAGCGGCACGCCCTGGAAGATTTCGAAGTTGAGCGCCGCGCCACCGAACACCGAGAACCAGGCGAAGCCCACCAGCGTCGGGGCGATCACCGTGCCCAGGATGAACTGGCGGATCGTGCGGCCGCGCGACACGCGCGCAATGAACAGGCCCACGAACGGCGACCACGCCAGCCACCAGGCCCAGTAGAACAAGGTCCAGTCGGCCACCCACGAGCTGTTGCGAAACGGGTTCATGCGCAGGCTCATGCGCACGAAATCGGCGAGGTACGCGCCCAACGTGTTGGTGAAGGTCTCGACGATGGCAATGGTCGGCCCCACGACCAGCACCGTGAGCGCCAGCAGCGCCGCCACCACCAGGTTGCCCATCGACAGCCACTTCACGCCGCGCTCGACGCCGGTGACCGCCGAGGTGATGAACAGCGCGGTCGTCACCACGATGATCGTCGCCTGCGTCCAGCGGCCGATCTCCGCGCCGAAGGCCGCGTGCAGCCCGCTGTTGATCTGCGTGGCGCCCATGCCCAGCGAGGCCGCCACACCGAAGGCCGTGGCCACCACGGCCAGCACGTTGAAGGCCGGCGACAGCCGCTGCACGAAGCGCCATGGCAGCGCCTCGGTGGCCGAGCTGACCAGCGGCAGCGCCTTGCGCCGGAAGCTGAAGAAGGCGATCGACAGGCCCACGATGCCGTAGATCGCCCAGGGGTGCAGTCCCCAGTGGAAGAAGGCGTAGCGCATCGCCACGCCCGCGGCATCGGGCGAAGCGGCGATCACGCCGGGCGGCGGATTCGCATAGTGCGAGATCGGCTCGGCCACGCCCCAGAACACCAGGCCGATGCCCATGCCGGCCGCGAACAGCATCGAAAACCACGCGCCGATGGAGAACTCGGGCTCGTCGTCTTCATCGCCCAGCTTCAGGTCGCCGAAGCGGCTGAAGGCCAGGAAGAAGGCCAGCACCACCAGCCCGAGCACCACCCACAGGTAGAACCAGCCGAAGTTGCGCGTGATGTCGGCGAGCGCGGTGCTGAACACGCGGTCGAGCGACGCGGGAGAGACCAGCCCCCACAGCACGACCACCGCGATCAGCCCGGCAGAGACGATGAGTTGCATGGCGGGGGCCTCCTGAATGTGAGTGTTGTCGTGCCGGCGCGCGCACGTGCGAGTGTCAGTCGAGTCGGCGCACCACGTCCATCGCTTCCTCGATGCGGTCGACCGGGTGAATGGTCAGGCCTTCGATCTCCTTCGTGCCCTTGCGCGGCGCGTTGGCCTTCGGCACCACGGCCACGCTGAAGCCCAGCTTGGCCGCTTCGCGCAGGCGCTCCTGGCCGCGCGGCGCGGGTCGCACCTCGCCGGCCAGACCCACTTCGCCGAAGGCGATGAAGCCCTTGGGCAGCGGCTTGCCGCGCAGGCTCGAGGTGATGGCCAGCATCACGGCCAGGTCGGCCGCGGGCTCGCTGATGCGCACGCCGCCCACCGCGTTGACGAACACGTCCTGGTCCATGCAGGCCACGCCGGCGTGGCGGTGCAGCACGGCCAGCAGCATCGCGAGGCGGTCGCGGTCCAGGCCCACCGAGAGGCGACGCGGGCTCGGGCCGCCGTTGTCGACCAGCGCCTGGATTTCCACCAGCATCGGCCGCGTGCCTTCGAGCGTGACCAGCACCACGCTGCCCGGCACCGGCTCGTCGTGCTGGCTCAGGAAGATCGCGCTCGGGTTGGTCACGCCCTTCAGGCCGCGCTCGGTCATGGCGAACACGCCGATCTCGTTCACCGCGCCGAAGCGGTTCTTGATGGCGCGCACGAGCCGAAAGCTCGAGTGCGTGTCGCCCTCGAAATACAGCACCGTGTCGACCATGTGCTCGAGCACGCGCGGGCCGGCCAGCGCGCCTTCCTTGGTGACGTGGCCCACCAGCACCACGGCCGTGCCGCTGGTCTTGGCAAAGCGCGTCAGGTGCGCCGCGCATTCGCGCACCTGCGCCACCGAGCCGGGCGCGGAGGTGAGCTGGTCGGAGTACACGGTCTGGATCGAGTCGATCACCGCGATGGCCGGGCGCGTGACGTCGAGCGTGGCGATGATCTTTTCGAGCTGGATCTCGGCCAGCACCTGCACCTGCGAATGGTCGAGCCCGAGCCGTTTGGAGCGCAGCGCGACCTGCGAGCCGCTTTCCTCGCCGGTGACGTACAGCGCGTTCTGCCCCGCACGCTGCAGCGCATCGACCGCCTGCAGCAGCAGCGTCGACTTGCCGATGCCCGGGTCGCCGCCGATCAGCGTGACGCCGCCCGACACGATGCCGCCGCCGAGCACTCGGTCGAGCTCGTCGATGCCGGTGGGCGTGCGCGCGATGTCGGTCGCTTCGATTTCCGAGAGCGTGGCCAGTTCGGAGACGCCCGCCAGCGGCGAGAACTGCGTGCCGAAGCGGTTGTTGGCCGGTGCGTTGCTGCCAGCCACTTGTTCTATCAATGTGTTCCATGCCCCGCAGCTGGGGCATTTGCCGAGCCACTTGGGGCTGGTGCCGCCGCATTCGCTGCAGACGAAAGTTGTTTTGTCCTTGGCCATGCAGCGAGTTTAGGTGTCCGCACAAACCCTGATGACTGGCATCTTGGAAAGAAAGCCCCAATCATTTAACATGTTAAATAATTCTGAGAGGCACAGCTTTTGAGCACCACCTTCACGCACCGCAATTTGCCGCGCCTGCTGCTGCAGGCCCGCGAAGCCGTGATGGCCCACACGCGGCCCAGCCTGCGCGAGCACGCGCTGTCCGACCAGCAATGGCGCGTGCTGCGCGTGCTGGGCGAACACGGCGCGGTCGACACGGGCCGCGTCGCGCGCGAGGCCTTCATCCTCGGCCCCAGCCTCACGGGCGTGCTGGCACGCATGGAGCGCGACAACCTCATCACCCGCGCCCGCGACCCGGCCGACCAGCGCCGCACCGTGGTCGAGGCCACGCCGCACGGCATGAAGCTCGTGAAGCGCCTGGGCAGCAGCATCGAGGCGCACTACGACTGGATGGAAAAGTCGATGGGCAAGGCCAAGCTGACGCAGCTCTACGGCCTGCTCGACGAACTGATCGCGCTGGAGCAACCCGACACATGACCACTTCCTTTCTCCCCGCCGGCACCGTGTACGGCACGCTGCTGAACTTCCGCGCCGAGGCCGCGGCGCTCGCGCCGCAGATGACCGAGGCGCCCTACAAGGCACCGCCGAAGGCGCCCGTGCTCTATGTGAAGACGGCCAACACCTGGAGTCCGCATGGCAGCGCGATCGCCGTGCCCGCCGCGGTGCCCGAGGTGGAAGTCGGCGCGAGCATCGGCATGGTGATCGGCGCCGAGGGCGACATCGAAGGCTTCGTGCTGCTGAACGATCTGTCGATTCCGCATGCGAGCTTCTTCCGCCCGCCGGTGAAGTTCAAGTGCGTCGACGGCTTCCTGGGCATCGGCCCGGCGCTGCGCGACGCGCAGGACGTGGCCGACCCGGCGCAGTTCCGCGTCGAGGTGCGCATCAACGGCGAGTTGAAGCA
This sequence comes from Variovorax sp. EBFNA2, assembly GCF_033802765.1. Lineage (NCBI taxonomy): Bacteria > Pseudomonadati > Pseudomonadota > Betaproteobacteria > Burkholderiales > Comamonadaceae > Variovorax > Variovorax sp. EBFNA2. The sequence goes on along the minus strand of NZ_CP138496.1, from coordinate 327,058 downwards.
GTCGATCGACTTCTCGCAGCTCGTGCGCCCCGCACCGCAGCTGCTCGCCGACGTGGGCGAGTTCATGACGCTGGCGCACGGCGACGTGCTGATGCTCGGCTGCGACCTCGGCCGCCCATTGGCCCGCGCGGGCGACCGCATCGACATTTCCGCACCGGGGTTCGAAACCCTGACCCACACGCTGGTGAAGGAAGCAACGGCATGAAGCACGCACGCGTCATCTTCGAAGGTCGCGAGCACACCGGCACCGCGCACGAATTCAACGGCCAGGCCGACGCCGCCGTGCGGCTGCAAGACGGCCGCGTCGTGCCGCAGGACCAGCTCGTGTGGCTGCCGCCGCTCGCGCCCACGGCGCGCCCGCGCACCATCCTCGCGCTGGGCCTGAACTACGCCGACCACGCGAAAGAGCTGGAGTTCAAGGCGCCCGAGGAACCGCTGGTGTTCGTCAAAGGCCAGAGCACGCTCATCGGCCACCGCCAGTTCACGCACCGCCCGGCCGACGTGAAGTTCATGCACTACGAATGCGAACTCGCCATCGTGGTCGGCAAGACCGCGAAGCACGTGAAGCGCGACGACGCCTACGACTTCATCGGCGGCTACACGGTGGCCAACGACTACGCGATTCGCGACTACCTCGAGAACTGGTACCGCCCCAACCTGCGCGTGAAGAACCGCGACACCTGCACGCCGCTGGGGCCGTGGTTCGTCGATGCGGTCGACGTGGCCGACCCGATGGCGCTTGCGCTGCGCACGACGGTGAACGGCACCGTCACGCAGCAAGGCAACACGCGCGACATGATCTTCGACGCGCCCTTCCTCATCGAGTACTTCAGCCGCTTCATGACGCTGTCGCCGGGCGATTTGATCCTCACCGGCACGCCCGATGGCGTGGTCGATTGCCAGCCGGGCGACGTGGTCGTGACCGAGATCGACGGCATCGGCGCGCTGGTCAACACCATCGCCGCGCGCTGACCCGCCGGCTGCGCCACCCCTTTCAATAAAAACGGAGACACACCGCCATGACGACTGCCAGAACCCGGACCTTCCGCCTTGCTGCCGCCCTCGTGGCGGCCAGCGCCGCCACGATGTTCACGCCGACCTCGACCGCGCAAACCACATCGGCCTACCCGACCAAACCCGTGCGCTGGGTCGTCGGCTACCCGGCCGGCGGCGGCACCGACTACCTCGCGCGCACGGCCGGCGCGCAGCTCTCGCAGCAGCTCGCACAGCCCGTCACGGTCGACAACCGTCCCGGCGCGGGCGCGATCATCGCGTCGGAAAACGTGGCGCGTTCGCCGGGCGACGGCTACACCGTGTTCTCGGCCGACAACGGCGTGCTGGTCTACAACCCCGCGCTCTACAAGAAGCTGCCCTACGACGCCGAGAAAGACTTTGCGCTGCTCGGCATGATGGGCCGCTCGCCGCTCATCATCACGGCCGCGCCGGGCGCGGGCTTCAGCGATGCCAAGGCGCTCATCGCCGCGCTCAAGGCCTCGCCGGGCAAGTACAGCATCGCCACGCCGGGCACCGGCAGCCCGCACCACCTGGCCTACGAGCTGTTCCAGCGCGAAGCCGGCGTGTCGCTGCTGCACATTCCCTACAAGGGCGGCGCGCCCGCGCTGCAGGACCTCATGGGCAACCAGGTGCCGCTGATGATGCTCGACCTGCCCAGCGGCATCAGCGCCGTGAAGGCCGGCAAGGTCATTCCGCTGATGGCCATGTCATCCGAACGCGTGCCGCAGCTGCCCCAGCTGCCGACGGCCAAGGAACTCGGCTACGCCGTCGAGGCCTACACGTGGCAAGGGCTGGTGGCACCGGCCGCCACGCCGAAAGACATCCAGGCGCGCCTCGGCGCCGACCTGCTCAAAAGCATGAACGACCCCGGCGTGAAGCAGAAGCTCTACGACGCCGGCTGGGAAGCCCGCCCCACGGACGCCGCCGAGATGACCCGCTTCGTGGACACCGAACGCAAGAAGTGGCACGCGCTGATCAAGGCGCGCGACATCAAGCTCGACTGACGACACACCGCCTCAAGGCCGCAACACCTTCACGCCCATGCAACAGATCCATCACCTCATCGACGGCAAGCAAGTCCACGGTGCCGACTACTTCGAAACCGTCAACCCCGCCACGCAGGAAGTGCTGGCCGAAGTCGCCTCGGGCGGCGAGGCCGAAGTGAACGCCGCGGTGGCGGCCGCCAAGGCCGCGTTCCCCAAGTGGGCCGGCATGCCCGCGCCCGAGCGCGCCAAGCTCATCCGCAAGCTCGGCGACCTGATCGCCAAGCACGTGCCCGAGATCGCGCAGACCGAGACCAACGACTGCGGCCAGGTGATCGCGCAGACCGGCAAGCAGCTCATTCCGCGCGCGGCCGACAACTTCTACTACTTCGCCGAGATGTGCACGCGCGTCGACGGCCACACCTACCCCACGCCCACGCACCTGAACTACACGCTGTTCCATCCGGTGGGCGTGTGCGCGCTCATCAGCCCGTGGAACGTGCCCTTCATGACCGCCACCTGGAAGGTCGCGCCCTGCCTGGCCTTCGGCAACACGGCCGTGCTGAAGATGAGCGAGCTCTCGCCGCTCACGGCCGCGCGCCTGGGCGAGCTGGCGCTCGAAGCGGGCATTCCCGCCGGCGTGCTGAACCTCGTGCACGGCTACGGCAAGGAAGCCGGCGAGCCGCTGGTCGCACACCCCGACGTGCGCGCGATTTCGTTCACCGGCTCCACCGCCACGGGCAACCGCATCGTGAAGAGCGCGGGCCTGAAGAAGTTCAGCATGGAACTCGGCGGCAAGAGCCCTTTCGTGATCTTCGAAGACGCCGACCTCGACCGCGCACTCGACGCGGCCGTGTTCATGATCTTCAGCAACAACGGCGAACGTTGCACGGCCGGCTCGCGCATCCTGGTGCAGCAGTCGATCTATGCCGACTTCGCCGCGAAGTTCGCCGAGCGCGCGAAGCGCATCACAGTGGGCGACCCGCTCGACGAAAAGACCATCGTCGGCCCGATGATTTCGCAGGCCCACCTGGCCAAGGTGCGCAGCTACATCGAGCTCGGTCCGAAGGAAGGCGCCACGCTGCTGTGCGGCGGCCTCGACACACCGGCCAAGCTGCCCGACCGCGTGAAGAAGGGCAACTACGTGATGCCCACCGTGTTCGCCGACGTCGACAACCGCATGAAGATCGCGCAGGAAGAAATCTTCGGCCCGGTCGCCTGCCTGATCCCGTTCAAGGACGAGGCGCACGCCATCGAGCTGGCCAACGACATCGCCTACGGCCTGAGCAGCTACGTCTGGACCGAGAACATCGGCAAGGCGCACCGCGTGGCCGCCGCGGTCGAGGCCGGCATGTGCTTCGTCAACAGCCAGAACGTGCGAGACCTGCGCCAGCCCTTCGGTGGTACCAAGGCCTCGGGCACGGGCCGCGAAGGCGGCACCTGGAGCTACGAAGTGTTCTGCGAGCCGAAGAACATCGCGGTGTCGATGGGCTCGCACCACATTCCGCACTGGGGCGTGGCGTGAACACGCAACGCCGCACGCTGCTTCAGGGCGCCGCCGCACTCGCGGCCCTGCCCGCACTGGCACGCGCGCAGACGGCATGGCCCGCCAAGCCGGTGCGCATCGTCGTGCCCTTCACGCCCGGCGGCACCACCGACTTCGTCGCGCGCCTCGTCGGCCTCGAACTCGGCAAGGCGCTGGGCCAGCCGGTGATCGTCGAGAACAAGCCCGGCGCCGGCACGGTGATCGGCGTCGATGCGGTCGCCAAGTCGGCGCCCGACGGCCACAGCTTCGTGTGCGTGGCCAACAGCTTCACGGCCAACCAAACGCTGGTGCGCAAGCTGCCCTACGACACGCTCAAAGACCTGCGCCCGGTCGCGCTCATGGGCATGTCGGAGCACGTGCTCGCCACGCACCCGGGCAGTGGCCTGAAGACGCTGGCTGACCTGCGCCACCAGGCCAAGGCCAAACCCGGCACGCTGAGCTTCGCCTCCTTCGGCAACGGCACCTCGGCGCACCTGTCGGGCGAAATGCTCAAGCTGGAGATGGGCCTGGACATCGTGCACGTGCCCTACAAGGGCCAGGGCCCCGCGCTCGCCGACCTGCTCGGCGGCCAGGTGACCGTCATGTTCGGCAACTGGCCCGAGTTCCGTGGCCATGTGCAGGCCGGCAAGCTGGTGGCGCTGGGCATGGCGACCGCGCAGCGCTCGCAGTACGCGCCCGCGATACCCACACTGGCCGAACAGGGCGTGGCCATCGCGTCCAATTCGTGGAACGGCCTGCTGGCCCCGGCCGGCACGCCCGACGCCATCGTGCAACGCATGAACGCCGAAGTGAACCGTGCACTCGCATCGCCGGCGGTGACCGAGGCGTTCCACAAGGGCGGCATCGCGTCGCTGTCGGGCACGCCCGAGCGCTTTGCCGAGTTCATCCGCAGCGAGATCGCGAAGTACGGCGACGTGATCCGCAAGGCCAACATCCAGATCGAGGGCTGACCCATGAGCCTCTATGCGATGCAGAAGTTCCTGTTCGCGCTGAACCGCGACGCCGAGGTGCAGCGCCGCTTCGCCGAAAGCGGCGACACGCGCACCGCGCTGCTGGCCGGCTACGACCTGAACGACGAAGAGCGCGAAGCGATCGGCACCGGCGACATCGGCAAGCTCTACGTGCTCGGGTGCAACGGCCAGTTGCTGATGCACTTCGCGCCGCTGCTGGGCATCGCATGGGCGGACTATCTGGAAGCCATGCGCGAAGGCGTGCGCAAGTACGGCCCCGTGCGCGCGGGCATCTACGCAATGACAACCGGAACCGACGAGAAAGTGGCAGGCGTATGAGCCTCGTATTCGCAGGCGTGTGCAGCCACGCCCCCGGCATCACGGGCCGCGCCCATCTAGCCGATCCGGCGGTGAAGGACGAGTTCCACGCGCAGTTCCATCGCTTCGGCGAGGCGATGCGCGCGACCAAGCCCGACGCGGTGATCGTCATCGCGGCCGAGCACTTCGCGAACTTCTTCATGAACAACATGCCCGCGTATGCGATCGGCATGGCCGACAGCTACGAGGGCCCGATCGAAGACCCGAAGTGGCTGGGCATCGAGGCGCGCACCATCCCCGGCGACGCCGCGCTGTCGCAGCGCCTGATCCGCGAGGTGATGCAGACCGTGGACGTGGCCTACGCGGAAGAGTGGAAGTTCGACCACGGCATCATGGTGCCGCTGAACTTCCTCACGCCGAACTTCGACACCAAGGTCATTCCCGTGAACATCAACTGCCAGGGCCCGCCGCTCACGCCGCTGCACCGCGCGTGGGCCTTCGGCGAGGCCTTGCGCCGCGCCTGCGACAAGGCGCCCGAGCGCATCGCGCTGGTGGGCACCGGCGGCATCTCTCACTGGCCGGCCACGCCCGATTCGGGCAAGGTGAATGCCGAGTGGGACGCCGAGTTCATGCGCCGCTGGTGCGCCAACGACCGCGAAGCGCTGCTTTCGCAGGTCGACTACAACGACGAAGCCACCTACCGCGAAGCGGGCCAGGGCGGCTTCGAGATCCGCACCTTCCTCAGCGTGGCCGCGGCCGCGCGCGGCAAGGGCGAGATCTTCCACATGAAGGCCATCCCGATCTTCGCGGTGACCTGCACGGCCGCCGTGATGTCGGTGGTCTGAACAAGAAAAGAAGAGAACACGCATGCCGCACCTCGTGATCCTGTACACGCCCAACATCGAGGCCGAGACCGACGTGTCGGCGCTGTGCCGCACGCTGGCCGACACCATGCTCGTGCAGCGTGACGAGGCCGGCAAACCGGTGTTCCCCACCGGCGGCACGCGCGTGCTGGCCTACCCGGCCGCGCACTACGCCGTGGCCGATGGCCAGGCCGATTACGCCTTCGTGTACCTCAACCTGCGCATGGCCTCGGGCCGCTCCGAGGCGGTGAAGAAGAAAGCCGGCGACGCGCTGCTGGCCGCCGTGCGCGCGCATTTCGAGCCCGTCTTCTCGCAGCGCCACATCGGCATCACACTGCAGATCGACGAAGCGCCGGGGCAGGTGTACGACGGCAAGCACAGCAACCTGCATCCCCTGTTCAACAAGACCTAAGCACAAGAAGCGAGCCCCCATGCTCTCCACCGCCACCATCGCCCAACTGGCCGCCGAACTGCACGAGAGCGAGAAGTCGCGCGTGCAGGTCGAGCATTTTTCCAAGCGCTTTCCCGAGATGACGATCGAAGACGGCTACGCCATCTCGCGCGAATGGGTGAAGCACAAGATCGCCGAAGGCCGCATCGTCAAGGGCCACAAGATCGGCCTCACCTCGCGCGCCATGCAGCAGTCCAGCCAGATCGACGAGCCCGACTACGGCACGCTGCTGGACGACATGTTCTTCGAGCAGGGCGGCGACATCCCGTTCACGCGCTTCATCGCGCCGCGCATCGAGGTCGAGCTGGCCTTCGTGCTCGGCAAGAAGCTGCAGGGGCCCAACGTGACCCTCTTCGACGTGCTGGCCGCCACCGACTACGTGGTGCCCGCCATCGAGATCATCGACGCGCGCATCGAACAGTTCGACCGCCACACCAAGGCGCCGCGCAAGGTGTTCGACACCATTTCCGACAACGCGGCCAACGCCGGCATCGTGATGGGCGGCCGGCCGGTGAAGCCCGACGCGGTCGACCTGCGCTGGGTGAGCGCGCTGCTCTACAAGAACGGCGTGATCGAAGAGTCGGGCGTGGCCGCGGCCGTGCTCAACCATCCGGCCACCGGCGTGGCGTGGCTCGCGAACAAGCTCGCACCGTGGGACGAATGCCTTGAGGCCGGCGAGATCGTGCTGGGCGGTTCGTTCACGCGCCCCACCACCGCCGTGCCGGGCGACACCTTCCACGCCGACTACGGCCCGCTCGGTTCCATCGCTTTCCGTTTCGTCTGACGAGTTTTTCCATGCACACCCCACTCAACACTTTCAAGCAGGCCATGCAGGCCGGCCAACCGCAAATCGGCCTGTGGGTCGGCCTGGGCGACGGCTACGTGGCCGAGCTGCTGGCCGGCACCGGCTACGACTGGCTGCTGGTCGACGGCGAGCACGCGCCCAACGACGTGCGCTCGGTGCTCGCGCAGCTGCAGGGCATTTCCAGCGCGTGGTCGGCGCAGCCCGACGCGCAGCGCTCGCACCCCATCGTGCGCATTCCCGTCGGCGACACCACGCTGATCAAGCAGTACCTGGACATCGGCGCGCAGACGCTGCTGGTGCCGATGGTCGACACCGCCGAGCAGGCCGCCAAGCTGGTGCAGGGCATGCGCTACCCGCCCGAAGGCATCCGCGGCATGGGCAGTGCGCTGGCGCGCGCGTCGCGCTGGCAGGCGTATCCCAACTACCTGCACGAAGCCAACGCGCAGACCTGCCTGCTGGTGCAGGCCGAGACGGTCGAGGCGATGAAGAACCTCGACGCCATCGCGGCCACGCCGGGCGTGGACGGCGTGTTCATCGGCCCGGCCGACCTGTCGGCCTCGATGGGCTTCGTGGGCCAGCCCAATCACCCCGAGGTGCAGGCCGTGATCGCCGACGCCGTCGCACGCATCCGCAAGGCCGGCAAGGCGGCCGGCATCCTGTCGACCACCGAGGAGCAGGCGCGCAAGTGGCTCGCGGCCGGCGCGCTGTTCGTGGCCGTGGGTGTCGACACGATCCTGCTTGCAGCCGCCGCCAAGCAGCTGCTCGCGAAGTACAAGGCCGCGCCGGGCGTCATCGCGCCCAACGGCTACTGACCTCTCACGCCCTTTCACGAGCCAGCCTTCGCCAGCCGCATGACCACGCCCACCGATCCGCCCCCCAAGCGCTTTCGCTCCGCCACCATCCGCGAGGGCACGATCCGCGCGACCACGCGCAGCTTCCTGCACGCGCTCGGGCAGGACGACGAGGACATCGCGCGCCCGCACGTCGGCGTGTTCCACACGGGCGGCGAGATGAGCCCGTGCAACCTCAACCTGCGCGAGCAGGCGCAGCACGCCAAGACCGGCATCTACGCGGGCGGCGGCACGCCGCACGAATGCCCGGTGGTGTCGGTGAGCGACGGCCTGACGATGGCGCACTCGGGCATGCGCTTCTCGCTGATCTCGCGCGAGCTCATCGCCGACAGCGTGGAGGCTTCCACGCGCGGCCACCAGTGGGATGGCATCTTCGCCATCGGCGCCTGCGACAAGAACCTGCCGGGCCTGATGATGGGCATGGTCCGCTGCAATGTGCCCAGCGTGTTCGTGCATGGTGGCTCGGCTTTGCCCGGGCAGATGCCCGGTCCCGATGGCCGCGACCTCAACGTGGTCGACACCTACGAGACCATCGGCAAGGTGCTGGCCGGCACCGCCACGCACGACGAGCTCGACGCCATGAGCCGCGCCTGCCTGCCCACGGCCGGCGCCTGCGCAGGGCAGTTCACGGCCAACACGATGGGCATGGTGTCGGAGGCGCTGGGCCTGGCGCCCATCGGCTCGAGCATGGTGCCGGCGGTGTTCAGCGAGCGCGCGCCGCTGATGCGCCGCGCCGCGAAACAGCTCATGAAAGCGGTGCTGGGCGATGGCCCGCTGCCGCGCGATGTCGTGACGCGCAAGGCGCTCGAAAACGCCTGCGCCGTGGTCTCGGCCACGGGCGGCTCGACCAATGCGGCGCTGCACCTGCCGGCCATTGCGCACGAAGCCGGCATCAAGTTCCACCTGGACGACGTGGCTGAAATCTTCGCGCGCACGCCGCTCATTGCCGACCTGCGTCCGGGCGGCCAGTACCTGGCGCGCGACGTGTACTACATCGGCGGCGCGGGCGTCATCTTGCGCACGCTGCTGGAGCAAGGCTTCCTGCACGGCGACGCCCTCACCTTCACCGGCCGCACGCTGGCCGAGGAAGTGGCCGACGCCGCCGCGCCCGATGGTCGCGTGGTGCGCGCAGCGGGCAACCCGATCACGCGCGACGGCGGGCTGGCGGTGCTCAAGGGCAACCTCTGCCCCGACGGCGCGCTGCTCAAGACGGCGGGATTGAAGACGCTGGTGCACCGCGGCCCGGCGCGCGTCTTCAACTCGGAAGAAGAAGCGCAGGCCGCCGTGCAGAACCGCCGCTACGAAGCGGGCGACGTGATCGTCATCCGCAACGAAGGCCCCAAGGGCAGCCCCGGCATGCGCGAGATGCTGGGCATCACCGCGCTGCTCTACGGCCAGGGCATGGGCGACAAGGTGGCGCTGCTCACCGACGGGCGTTTTTCGGGCGCCACGCGCGGCCTGTGCATCGGCTACGCGGGGCCCGAGGCGGCCGACGGCGGACCGATCGCGGTGCTGCGCGACGGCGACATGGTGGCCATCGATGCACGCGCCGCGGCGCGCAGCATTTCGGTCGAACTGAGCGCCGAAGAAATCGCGTCGCGGCTGGCCGGACGTGAGGTAAACGCGGGGGTGGTGCACGGTGGTTTGTTGGAAAAATACGCGCTCACCGTGCGCCCTGCCCACCAGGGCGCCGTGACCCACTCGGGCGCGGTCACCTGGCTGCGCGACGAGTCGTGATCCTGCTCCCTCCTCACCCTCCAGAAAAGAGACAGACATGACCTTCACCCGCCGCCACATGCTGCAGTCCACTGGCGCCTCGGCGCTGCTCGCGAGCCTCGGCCAGCAGGCCTTTGCGCAGGCTGCCGCGCTCGAGAACGCGACCATCGTCACCGGCTTCGCGGCCGGCGGCACCTCGGACACCACCTGCCGGCGCATCGCGCTGAAGCTGAGCCCCGACTACGCCAAGACCGCCGTGGTCGAGAACCGCACCGGCGCGGGCGGCCAGATTGCCGTGAGCTACGTGAAGGGCCGTCCGGCCGACGGCACCACCATCCTGCAGACGCCCACGTCGATCCTCACGATCTACCCGCACATCTACAAGAAGCTGCCGTACGACCCGATGGTCGACCTCACGCCCGTGAGCCTGGCCTGCATCTTCGACTTCGGCTTCGCGGTCGGCCCGTCGGTGCCGGCCACCGTCAAGACGGTGCCCGAGTTCCTCGCCTGGGCCAAGGCCAACCCGGCCGGCGCCAACTACGGCTCGCCGGCCGCGGGTTCCACGCCGCACTTCATCGGCGCGCTGCTGGGCAAGCAAGGCGGCGTCGAGCTCAAGCACGCGGCCTACCGCGGCACGCAGCCGGCCATGCTCGACCTGCTGGGCGGCAACATCTCGGCGGTGTCGGGCCCCATCGGCGACATCACGCAGCACCTGCAATCGGGCAAGGTGCGCATCCTGGGCGTGTCGGGTGCCAAGCGCAACCGCTTCGCGCCCGATGTGCCCACTTTCGGCGAGCAGGGCATCAAGAACATGGCGCACAGCGAATGGTTCGCCTTCTTCCTGCCGGCCAAGGCCTCGCCCGAACTCGTGGCCAGGCTGAACACGTCGATGAAGAACGCGCTGGCGCAGAAGGACGTGATCGACGGCCTCGGCACTTTCGGCCTGGAAGCGATGTCTTCCACGCCTGCCGAGCTGGGCGATCTGTTGAAGAAGGACACCGCCAAGTGGGCGCCGATCGTCAAGGAAGTCGGCTTCACCGCGGAAGGCTAATCACATGAAGGAACTGCCATGAACACACTCGCCACCACTGCGCCGTCGGCGCTGGTCCATCCCTCGATCCATCCCGACGAGCGCGCCGCGCGCGAAGAGCTCGCGGCCTGCTATCGCGTGTTCGCGATGCTGGGCTGGGTCGAGATGATCTACAACCACATCACGGTGCGGCTGCCCGACAGCGTGACGGGCGGCGAGAAGCAGTTCCTCATCAACCCCTTCGGCCTGCACTACAGCGAAGTGACGGCCAGCAACCTGGTGAAGATCGACCTGCAGGGCAAGGTGCTCGACGGTTCGACGCACTTGGTGAACCCGGCCGGCTTCGTGGTGCATGCGGCCATTCACGACGGCCTGCCCGGCGCGCACTGCGTGATGCACACGCACACCACGGCCGGCGTGGCCGTGGCCTGCCTGCAGGGCGGCCTGCAGCAGACCAATTTCTATACCGCCCAACTGCACGGCATGGTGGCGTACCACGACTTCGAGGGCATCACGATCCATGCCGACGAAGGCCCGCGCCTGCTCAAGAGCATCGGCGACCGCAACGCGGTGATCCTGCGCAACCACGGCCTGCTGGCCTGGGGCCAGACGCTGCCGCAGACCTTCGCGATTTTGTGGACGCTGCAACGCGCTTGCGAGATCCAGATGGCGACCTTCTCGATGGGCGCCGCGATTCCGGTGAGCGAAGAGATCGCGCAGCGCTGCACGCGCGACGCGCTGCAGTTCAGCCCCGCGCATGGCGCCGGGCAGGACGTGTTCAATGCACTGGTGCGGCAAGTGGACCGCATCGACCCAAGCTACCGCAACTGAGGCGCCTGTTCCCATGAAGATTTGCATTTACGGCGCCGGCGCGATCGGCGGATGGATCGGCGTCGGCCTCGCACAAGCGGGCCAGCGCCTCAACGTGGTGGCGCGCGGCGCCACGCTCGATGCGCTGCAGAAGGACGGCCTCTCGCTCATGCGCGGCGACGTGCGCACGCGCGTGCCGGTGAACGCGGTGGCCGACCCCGAGGCACTGGGCGTTCAAGACCTGGTGGTGATCGCCGTGAAGGCGCCCGCGCTGGCCGGCGTGGCCGAACGCATCGGGCCGCTGATCGGGCCCGACACGATCGTGCTGGTCGCAATGAACGGCGTGCCGTGGTGGTTCCTCGAAGGCGGCTTCGGCGGCGAGATCACGGGGCACCGCCTCGCGGCCGTCGATCCTGAAGGCGCCATTGCGAAGGCCATTCCGTCGCGCAACGTGATCGGCTGCGTGGTGCACGCCAGCTGCTCGCTCGACGGACCGGGCGTGGTGCGCCACCACTTCGGCAACGGGCTGATCGTGGGCGAGCCTTCGGGCGAGGCCACGCCGCGCGTGCAGAAGCTGGTCGAGCTGCTGAAAAGCACGGGCATCGACACCACGCTGTCGCCGCAGATCCAGAAGGACGTGTGGTTCAAGCTGTGGGGCAACATGACGGTGAACCCGATCAGCGCGCTCACGGGTGCCACCACCGACCTGATCATGGGCGACGACTATGTGCGCGGTTTCATCTCGGCGGTGATGCTCGAAGCCAAGGAGATCGGCCGGCGCATCGGCATCGAGATCACGCAGAGCCCCGAAGACCGGCATGCGGTGACGATGAAGCTCGGCGCGTTCAAGACCTCGATGCTGCAGGACGTGGAAGCGGGCCGATCGGTGGAGCTCGACGCACTCGTCACCGTGGTGCGCGAGCTGGGCGAGCTGACGGGCGTGGCCACGCCGTTCACGGATGCGCTGCTGGGGCTGGCGCGGCTGCGGACGCGGCAGCTCGGTTTGTACTGACCGGGCTGCCCCGCCGTCTTACCAGCGCTTTTCGGGCGCGGCGGCGATGAACTTGGTGCAGACCTCCACGGCCTTCGCGCGCTCGTCGCGCAGCAGTTGCCAGTTGTCGGCCTGCCACCGCGCCCATGCAACCGCCTCCGACTGGTAGCGGCATTCGATCGGCGGGCGCATGAAGCCGGGGCGCCCCAGGTCGGCGCCGAACTTGAGGCGGAACAGCTCGTCCGATCCCAGCAGGTTTTCGTAGACCAGGTGCCACGGCCCCGGGAGCAGCAGGGTGTCGGCTTCCTTCGGAATCTGGCGCGCCGCCTCGATCTCCTCGGGCGTGGAACCGTCGGTCAGGGCGGTGGCCAGCGCGGTCTCGGCGCGCTTGCGGTAGATGTCGGTGGCGACCTTGCTCAAGGCGTCGTTGAGTTCGCGCATGGCGGGGTTGACGCCCAGCGGATCGTCCTTGAGTTCCTCGAGCGTGGTGCCGCCCAGGTCGTCTTTCGAGAAGCCTTGCGCACCCACGCCGCCCGAAAGCACCGCGAACGCGACGTTCAGCGCGACCTGTCCGGCCACGTTGTTGATCGTGTTCTCGCGGCGCACCACGCGCAGGTGCTCGATGCCGGGTTTGTAGGTGCCGCGGTTGAAGCGCAGACGGGTTTGCGGGGGTGCGGCGGGTGCTGCTTCGGCGGACGCTGAAGCTGCGGCCATGGGTTGCGGCGCGGCCGCTTCGGTCTGGGCCTGCGCCGAGAAGCCGGTGATGGCCAGTGCCAGGCCGAGGGCATGCCGTGCGGCACGCGATGGCGTTCGTTTCTTCGTCGAATGGGTCATTGAACTGTTTTCCTCCGGGGCGGATTGTCTCCGGCGGAGTGCTCCGTTCATTCAACGATGTTCGGGGCGTGTGCACAGGCCACCGGGTACTTCCCTCCGCGAATGTCCCCCGGGCTTCGCCCTCCTCCTTGATTTCGCTGCGGGAAGCACCCAGTGTCCTGCGCACACCGAGCGCTGTCGTTGTGCTGCGCGATCGATCACCGCACTGCCCAACGCTCACGTCGATGGGGTGCCTTGCGCAGCGAAATCAAGGGGGAGCCCGCAGGGCGGAGGACATTCGCGGAGCAAGGCTCCCCGTCGGCGGGAGCGTCGCCCTGAACGTCAGCCGTTCAGTTCAACCAGCCAGCCCGACGTACACGTTCTGCACGTCGTCGTTCGCATCGATGGCGGCAAGGAAGGCTTCGACCTCTTCCAGGTCCGCAGCGCTCAGGCTCGCCGGATCGATCGGGTTCTTGGGCCGGTAGCCCAGCTTGGCCGACAGCACGGTGAAGCCCTGGGCCGGCAGTGCGCGGCTCACGAGGTCGAGGTCGGCGGCTTCGGTCAGGAACAGGGTGGTGCCGTCTTCGGCGCCCGGCTCGAAGTCTTGCGCGCCGGCTTCGATGGCGGCCACTTCGGCGTCGGCGTCCGGGGTGGCGGGTTCGGCCTCGATCATGCCGAGGTGGTCGAAGTCCCACGAGACCGAGCCGGAGGTGCCGAGCTGGCCCTTGCGGAACAGCACGCGCATTTCAGGCGCGGTGCGGTTCACGTTGTCGGTCAGGCACTCGACCATCACGGCCACGCGGTGCGGGGCGAAGCCCTCGTACATGACGTGGTCGAAGTGCACCGCCTCGCCCGTGAGGCCGGCGCCCTTCTTGATGGCGCGGTCGAGCGTGTCCTTCGGCATCGAGACCTTGCGGGCCTGCTCGACGACCAGCCGCAGCCGCGCGTTCGAGCCCGGATCGGCGCCGTTGCGCGCGGCGATCATGATTTCCTTGGCCAGCTTGCCGAACAGCCGGCCCTTGGCATTCGCGGCCACGTCCTTGTGCTTGGCTTTCCATTGCGCGCCCATGTCTGCATTCCTTGGTGTTGTTGGGGGGCGGCGAAACGCCGCAGCCCCCGAGGATGCCACGAGCCGGAGGCCTCGCACAGCGAGGCCCCTTCCGCCGTCAGGGGCGCCGCGTCTGTTCACCCTCCTCGGGCGCCAGGCTCACCCACAGGGCGGCGCCCACGATCAGCAGGCCGCCGGCCCAGCCCCAGGCGCCGATGCGCTCGCCCAGCCCGAGGGCCGCGATGGCCGCGCCGAACACCGGTTCGCTGCCCATGAGCAGCGACACGCGGCTCGGGCTGCTGCGCGAGGCGGCATGGTTCTGCGCGAAGAAAGCGAACACGGTGCACAGCAGCACGAGGTAGGCCATGCCCCACCAGAAGCCGGCCGTGGCGGGCGGCAGGTGCCAGGCGCCGCCGCCCGACACGGCCAGCAATGACAGCGCCGCCGCGCCCAGCGCCATCACGCCGGACTGCACGGCCGTCAGCGTGAGCGCCGGCAGGTTGTGGCGGCCCGCCAGCCGGCGGGTGAGGCACACCATGACGGCGCGCAGGAAGGCGGCGGCGAGCATGAGTGCGTCGCCCCACCCCATCGACAGGTTGGCGAGCGAGGGCGCCGAGAGCAGGGCTGCGCCCACGGCCGAGAGCCCGGTCGCCCAGAACACGCGCCGCGCGGGCCGTCGGCCCAGCAACCACCATTCGACGAACGGCGTGATCGCCACGCACAGGCTGATGAGGAAGGCCGCGTTGCTCGCCAGGGTCAGCGAGACGCCGAAGGTCTCGCACAAGAAGATGGCGAGCAGGTTGGCGCCCAGCAGGCCGCCCACGGCGAGCCCCTGGCGCCATTGCGGGTCACGCCACAGCGGACGCAGCGCGGGCAGCAGCACAAGAAAGGTGAGACCGAAACGCAGCGCGACGAACTCGAGCACGGGCAGCTGCTGCGTCGCCTGCTTGGCCACCGCATAACTGCCGCCCCAGACCGCCGCCACGAGCAGCAGCATGAGTTCAGCGGGACCGAAGCCGGCCGTCCACGACCTGCGCCCCACCGGGACCGCACCTTGCAACGCCTTTGAATCCATACTGTCTGCCCGCGGCCCGAGGCGCCTGAAAGAAGAAGAGAAGGCGCATTGTTTCCGGGCGGCACCAGGGCCGCACAGCCGTCGGCCGGAACAGGACTGTTGCGTGGTCGGAACGAATTCATTTCTCAAGGTGCTGCCCGAGATGGTGACCTTTGTGCGGGTCGCCGAAGTGGGCAGCTTCTCGGCCGCCGCCGACCTGCTGGGCATCACGCCCTCAGCCGCGAGCCGGCAGGTGAAGCGGCTCGAGCAGGAGATCGGCGTGCAGTTGCTGCAGCGCACCACGCGCCAGCTGCGGCTCACGGAGCCCGGCGCCGAAGCCTTCGCGCGCTGCCGCGAACTGGTGGCGGCGGCGCAGGGCGCGATGGACATCGGCGCGCAGTTCGCGCGCACGCCGGCCGGCCGGGTGCGCCTGAGCGCGCCGAAGGCCTTTGCGCGGCGCGTGCTGCATCCGCACCTGCTCGACTTTCTGCGCAAATACCCCGCGGTGGACGTGCAGCTGATCGTGGCCGACCGCGACATCGATCCGATCCGCGAAGGCGTCGATCTCGTGGTGCGGCTGACCGCGGCGCCGCCCGAGGGACTGGTGGCGCGGCAGCTGATGGCGGTCGAGCACCTCCTGTGCGCCACGCCGGCCTACCTGGCGCGCCACGACGCCATCGCGCACCCGCACGACCTGCGCGCGCACAGCTGCCTGTCGCTGGGGGAGCACGAGCGCGACAACCACTGGCGCTTTCGCAAAGACGGTGAAGACGAGGTCGAGGTGGTGGTGGATGGCCGCTATGTTTGCAACCACAGCGAGATGCGGCTCGACGGCGCGCTCGCGGACCTGGGCGTGGCCTGCGTGCCGGCCTTCACGGCGCGCGAGGCGCTGGACGACGGCCGCGTGGTGCGCGTGCTGCCCGACTGGACGTTGCAGGGCACCTACCAGGGGCACGCGTGGCTGATGTACCCGCCGAGCCGCTACCTGCCACCCAAGTGCCGGGTGCTGGTCGAGCACCTGCTCAGCGCGCTGCCTTCCCCGTGAGCACGCGCACGGCCTCGGGCAGCGAGTGGACCTGCGGCATGAAGTGATCGATGAGCGCGCCCAGCGCCACCGCGCAGATCACGGCGCCCAGCAGCGGTTTCCAGGTGAGCCGCACCGCCGCCATGAGCCAGCCTTCGCGCGCCACGCGCACCGCGGCGCGGGCCGACACATAGGAGAAGGCGACCTCGATCGCCACGGCCAGCAGCGCGTCCCAGCTGAAGTACAGCAGCACGAGCGAGCCTGCGCCGAGCACGACGGCCACGCAGAGCAGGAAGATGGCGAGCACCGGCACGACGATGATCGCGCCCTCGTCGGCGCTGCCCGCGGCATCGAGTGCGCCGCTGGCCACGTCGGAGAGCGCGCTGCCGCCGTCGGTGGCGTCGGGCGCGCACCCCGGATCGTCAGCGCCTTCCGTCGTGCCGCCCAGGTCTTCCGGCGCCTCGAACTCGGTGCGCCGCTCCACCAGCCGCTGCGCCCACCAGCGCAGCACGCACAGGTAGCCGACGTAGCCCACGCCGAGCGTGACGAGGTAGCGAATGGCCAGCGACTCGACATGCAGCAGGTGCATCTGCAGCGCCGACACACCCCACATCAGGAGCAGCGTGAAAGTGCCGATCAGCAGGCCGTGCGTGCGCAGGCTGTGATCGCGGTGCAGGTCGCGTTCGACCTGGGTTTCCCACAGGCGCACGGAGCGCCAGTTGGAAAGAACCTTCACGTCATTCGTCGGCGGGTGCGAAGGGCACCCGCGGCGCGACCGCGCACATGAGTTCGTAGCCGACGGTGCCGGCGGCCTTCGCCACCTCGTCGATCGGCAGCACCGCACCGGTCAGGGCCGAGCGGCCCCACAGCGTGACCTCGGCGCCGAACTGCGCGTCGGGCACGGGCGTGAGGTCGACGGTGATCATGTCCATGCTCACGCGGCCCACCATGCGGGTGCGCACGCCGTTCACGAGCACCGGGGTGCCGGTGTCGCAGTGCCGCGGGTAGCCGTCGGCATAGCCGACCGCCGCGATGCCGATGGTGAGCGGGCCCTCGGCTGCAAAGCGCGAGCCGTAGCCGATGGTGTCGCCGGCCTTCAGCGTCTGCACCGAGATGAGCCGGGTCGACAGCGTCATGGTCGGCTGCAGCTGCCAGTGCGCCGCGTCGTGTTCGGGGAAGTCGGGCGCGCTGCCGTACAGCACGATGCCGGGGCGCACCCAGTCGCCGCGCGTGCGCGGTGCATGGCGCAGCGTGGCCGCGCTGTTGGCAATGGAGCGTTCGCCGGGCAGGTCGCGCGTGGCGCGCTCGAACACCTCGAGCTGGTGCTCGACGCCGCGCGGGCCGTCGGCGTCGCTGAAGTGCGTCATGAGCGAGATCTCGTCGACCTGCGGGAGCGCGTTCAGGCGCGTCCAGGCCGAGCCGAAGCGCTCGGGGGTGAAGCCCAGGCGGTTCATGCCGGAGTTCATCTTCAGGAACACGCGCTGCGGCTTCAGGGTCTTGTGGGCCGCGAGCATGTCGATCTGCTCGTCGCAGTGCACCGAATGCCACAAGTCCAGCCGTGAGCACAGCTCCAGGTCGCGCGCGTCGAACACGCCTTCGAGCAGCAGCACGGGGCCGCGCCAGCCCAGCGCGCGCACGCGCTCGGCCTCTGCCAGGTCGAGCAGCGCGAAGCCGTCGGCGCCGCGCAGGCCTTCAAAGACGCGCTCGATGCCGTGCCCGTAGGCATTGGCCTTGACCACGGCCCAGACGCGGGCGTCGAGCGCCGAACGGCGAACGCGGTCGAGGTTGTGGCGCAGGGCGGCGGTGTGGACGGTGGCAAGGATGGGGCGCGGCATGGGGGTGTTGGGGTGATTTCAGACCACGTTTTAGCATCTTCGGGAATGGGGTCGAATCCCGTGGGGATGCCTGAATTCGCGTCGTACCCCCATGCTATAACCGCCCATTCGCGCCTGACGCGACACTTTTTCACTACCGCCAGCAGACCCTCTGGCCAGCCAGCCCATCGATGAAGCGCGGTTTTTACACGATCATGTCGGCCCAGTTCTTTTCGTCGCTGGCCGACCAAGCGCTTTTCGTCGTTGCCGTCGATCTCATGCGAAGTTCGGGCGCCCCCGAATGGCAACGGGCCGCCCTGGTGCCGATCTTCGCGGTCTTCTATGTGGTGCTGGCCCCGCTGGTGGGTGCCTTTGCCGACGCGCTGCCCAAGGGCAAGGTGATGTTCATCAGCAACGCGATCAAGGTGATCGGCTGCCTGATGATGCTGTTCGGCTCGCACCCGCTGCTGTCGTACTCCATCGTGGGCCTGGGCGCCGCGGCGTACTCGCCGGCCAAGTACGGCATCCTGACCGAGCTGCTGCCGTCGTCGCAGCTGGTCAAGGCCAACGGCTGGATCGAAGGACTCACCATCGCCTCGATCCTGCTGGGCATCGTGCTCGGCGGCATGCTGGTGGGCCATGCGGTGTCGAGCCAGCTGCTGCTCATCGACCTGCCGCTCATCGACACCGGCATCGACTCGCCGGCCGAAGCCGCGATTGCGGTGCTGATCTTCGTCTACGCGCTCGCGGCCTGGTTCAACACCCGCATCCCGCACACCGGCGTCGAGATGCGCCCGCTGCGTTCCGACCCAGCGCAGAGCATGGCGCGCAACCTGGCCGGCCTGCTGCCCGACTTCTGGCATTGCAACGCCCGCCTGTGGCGCGACCGGCTGGGTCAGATCTCGCTGGCGACCACCACGCTCTTCTGGGGCGCGGGCGGCAACCTCAAGTACATCGTGCTGGCCTGGGCCGCCGTGGCGCTCGAATACAACACGACCCAGGCTTCGGCGCTGACCGGCGTGGTCACCATCGGCACCGCGGTGGGCGCCATCGTGGCCTCGATGTACATGCGGCTGGACATGGCCACGCGCGTGATCCCCATGGGCATCGCGATGGGCGTGATGGTCATCGGCATGAACTTCATCGGCAACGTCTGGCTGGCGGTGCCGTTCCTCATCATCCTGGGCGGCCTGGGCGGCTTCCTGGTGGTGCCGATGAACGCGCTGCTGCAGCACCGCGGCCACAACCTGATGGGCGCGGGCCGCTCCATCGCCGTACAGAACTTCAACGAGCAGGCCTGCATTCTTCTGCTGGGCGGCTTCTACAGCGTGTGCACGGGCCTGGGCCTGTCGGCCTACGGTGCCATCAGCGCCTTCGGCCTCGTGGTGGCGGGCTGCATGTGGCTCATCAAGCGCTGGCACGAGAACAACCTCAAGAAGTATCCTGAGGAAGTCGAGCACCTGCTGGCCATCGCCCGCAGCGACAAGCACCACTGATTTCGCGCGACCGCGTTGGTGAATGGCCGGCGCGCCGAGCGCCCTCCATTCCAACGCCCCCATGCCCGCACTCGCCCTGATGTTCAACGCCTTCGTGTGGGGCGTGTCCTGGATTCCGTTCCGCCAGATCGCCAGCCACGGCCTGCATCCGCTGTGGACCACCTGCCTCATCTACCTTGTCATCGCCACGGCGATGGGCCTCGTGCGTCGGCATGCCTGGAAGGCCTTCGCCACGTTCCCGATGCTGGTGGCGCTGGGCCTGGCGGCGGGCTTCACCAACGTGGGATTCAACTGGGCCGTGACGCAGGGCGACGTGGTGCGCGTGGTGCTGCTGTTCTATCTGATGCCGCTGTGGAGCGTGATGCTCGCCTGGCTGCTGCTGGGCGAGCGGCCGACGGGCGGCGCACTGGCGCGCGTGGCGCTGGCGCTCACCGGCGTGGTGGTGGTGCTGAAGGCGCCGGGCACCGACTGGCCCGTGCCCTCGAGCCTGCCCGACTGGCTGGGCGTGGCGGCGGGCTTCGGCTTTGCCGTGACCAACATCGTGCTGCGCCATCTGCGGCATGCGCCAGGCGAGTCGCGCGCGCTGGCGATGTTCTGGGGCTGCACCGTGGTCGCGGGCGTCGGCGCAGTGAGTGGCACCGCGTTCGGCGGCATCGATTCGCCGTTGCTCGCCTCGCCCGGCTGGTTCGGCTGGGCCGCGCTGCTGGGCACGGGCTTCATCGTCGCCAACGTGTGCCTGCAGTATGGCGCGCCCAAACTCGCGGCCAGCGCGACCTCGGTGATCATGCTGTCGGAAGTGCTGTTCGCCAGCGTCTCGTCGGTGGCGCTGGGCGCGTCGACCATGAACTCGCGCATCCTCGTCGGCGGCGCGCTGATCGTGCTGGGTGCGGTGTGGTCGGCGTTTGCGCGAACCCCGCCCGCGCGCGATGATCGCGTTTCCGCGTCCACCTGAGGAACTCCCCCCATGACCAGCGTCTACGACTTCGAGGCCACGCGCATCGACGGCAAGCCGGTGAAGCTCTCGACCTTCCGCGGCAAGGTGCTGCTGATCGTCAACACGGCAAGCAACTGCGGGTTCACGCCGCAGTTCGAAGGCCTGGAAGCGCTGCACGAAAAGTACGCCGACCAGGGCCTCGCGGTGCTGGGGTTTCCATCCAACCAGTTCGGTGGACAGGACCCGGGCACCAACGAGGAGATCGGCGCCTTCTGCATGACCAACTACGGCGTGAGCTTTCCGATGATGGAGAAGATCGACGTCAACGGCAGCGGCGCCCTGCCGCTGTTCCAGTGGCTCACCAAGGAAAAGCCCGGCCTCTTGGGCAGCACGGCCATCAAGTGGAACTTCACCAAATTCCTGGTGGGGCGCGATGGCACGGTGCTCAAGCGCTACGCGCCGCTGGACACGCCGGCCTCGCTCACGCGCGACATCGAGGCGGCCCTGGCCGCCGACTGATCAGAATCTGAAGTCCGCCGTCTTCGGCGCGCCGCCGACCGTCACGGTCTGGCTTTTTGTCTCGCCCGTCGACGTGCTCACGTCGATCACATAGCGCCCCGCCGGCAGGTCGATCAGGCAGACCGGCCCGGTGGCCGTGAAGGCCATGGCGGCCGACGTGTTCGTGTCGCCGCCCTTGATCGCGACATTCAGGTTGGCCAGGTAGGCACCGTCGGCGCGCGCGAACAGCAGCGCCAGCGGATGGTTCTTCATGGCGGCGCGCATTGCGATCGACTCGTCGGAGCCGATGCCGCCGCACACATGGCGTGTGGGGCCGGCGCCCTGCCAGGGCGGCAGCGCCGACGGCGGCTGCTGCGCCTGCGCAGCGAAGGTGCCTGCGATACAGGCAGCGGCCAGCAATGCACGGCGCAGCGGAAAAGCAGAAACGAAGGACATGGCGCGAACTCCTTGCAGCGTCTTCGGTGCGCCATGATGCGCCCCGAACGCGCGCTGCGCACGTCGGACGGCAACGTGCCCTGCCGTGCGCGTGCGCCCTACCCTGCGGGCGCTTGCAGCGCCGCGTCGAGCAGCTCGACCCAGTGCCGCACGGGCGTGTCGCCGCTGCCGCTTTGCAGGTGCGTGATGCAACCGATGTTGGCCGAGGCGATGGTCGTGGGCTGCAGCTGCTTGAGGTGGCCGAGCTTGCGGTCGCGCAGCGGATACGCCAGCTCGGGCTGCAGCACCGAATACGTGCCGGCCGAGCCGCAGCACAGGTGCGATTCGTTCATGGCCACGCGCACGTCGAAGCCGAGCGCGCGCAGGTGCGTCTCGACGCCGCCGCGCAGCTTCTGGCCGTGCTGCAGCGTGCATGGCGGGTGATACGCCACGACGCCTTCAGGCGCGCGCACGCGGGCCTTCAATGCGGGCACGAGGTCGGGCAGCAGTTCGCTCAGGTCGCGCGTGAGCGCGCTGATGCGCGCGGCCTTCGCGGCATAGGCCGCGTCGTGCTGCAGCAGGTGGCCGTATTCGCGCACGGTGACGCCGCAGCCCGAGGCGTTCATCACGATGGCTTCGACCTCGTTGCCTTCGACAAAAGGCCACCAGGCATCGATGTTGGCGCGCATCTGCGCCTTGCCGCCTTCCTGGTCGTTGAGGTGGAACTTCACGGCGCCGCAGCAGCCCGCCTTGGGCGCGACCACGGCCTGGATGCCGGCCGCGTCGAGCACGCGCGCGGTGGCGCTGTTGATGTTCGGCGCCATCGACGGCTGCACGCAGCCGGCGAGCATCAGCACCTTGCGCGCATGCGTGCCGGTGGGCCAGCGGCCGGCGTCCTGCTTCGCGGGCACCTTGGCTTTCAGGGCCTCGGGCAGCAGGCCGCGCACCGACTGGCCGAGCTTCATCGCGGGGCCGAACAGCGGCGACGGCAGCGCCTCTTTCAGCAGCCAGCGCGTGGCCGACTCCATCGCCGGGCGCGGTACTTTCTCGTCGACGATCTTGCGGCCGATGTCCACGAGATTGCCGTACTGCACGCCGCTCGGGCAGGTGCTCTCGCAGTTGCGGCAGGTGAGGCAGCGATCCAGGTGCAGCTGCGTGCTGCGCGTGGGCGCGTGGCCTTCGAGCACCTGCTTGATGAGGTAGATGCGCCCGCGCGGCCCGTCGAGCTCGTCGCCGAGCAGCTGGTAGGTCGGGCAGGTGGCGGTGCAGAAGCCGCAGTGCACGCACTTGCGCAGGATGGCTTCGGCTTCGCGGCCCGCGTCGGTGTCGCGGAATTCGGGGGCTAGTTCGGTTTGCATCGCGGGTGGTGTCGTTTCTTTTTTTATTGGTCGCCTGCGAAGAGCCGGCCGCGGTCGAAGACCCCGTGCGGATCGAACTCCTGCATCAGCGCGCGATGGATGCGCGCCACCGGCGCGCTCAGTGCGTCGAAGCGCGGCACGCTGCAGCCGGCCGCTTGCGCCGCAGGCACGCGGAACAGCGTGGCATGGCCACCGACTGCATGCGCGGCTTCACGCAGACGCGCGGCCTGCGCGGGCGGCGCGAGGTACCAGCGCTGTCCGCCGTGCCACTCGACCAGCGGTGCGGCGCAACCATCGATGGCGATCACCGGCGCGGTCTGCGGCACCGACAGGCGCCACAGTGCCAGCGAACCATCGGTGTCGAGCGCGAACCACGGCATGCGCTGGTCACGCAACGCGGCCCAGCCGGCAGCCGCGCGTGCCGGGTCCTGGCGTTCGCCGCCGAGCTGCGCGCAGGCCGCTTCCACGGCCGCCACGGCGCCGCGCAGCCGCAGGCGCAGCACGCCCGCGCCGGGCGCATGTTCGAACCAGCTGCTCGCGTTCAGCGGCAGCGGGCGCCCGCCCCATTCGTTGAGCAGGCGCAGCGCATCGGCCTGGGTGCAGGCGAAGGCGAGCGTGGCCTCGGCGGGCGCCACGGGCAGCACCTTGAGGCTCACTTCGGCGATCACGCCGAGCGTGCCGAGCGAACCGGCCAGCACGCGCGAGACGTCGTAGCCGGCCACGTTCTTCATCACCTGGCCGCCGAAGCTCAGCACCTCGGCACGGCCGTTGACGAGCATGGTGCCGAGCACGTAGTCGCGCACCGCGCCCACGCTGGCGCGCGAGGGGCCGCTGAGGCCGGCCGCGACCATGCCGCCCACCGTGCCGCCGTCGGCAAAGCACGGCGGCTCGAACGGCAGGCACTGGCCTTGTTCGGCGAGTGCGGCTTCGAGTTCGGCCAGTGGCGTGCCGGCACGCACGGTGACGACCAGCTCGCTGGGCTCGTAGCTGGTGATGCCTCTGAGCGCGCGCAGGTCGAGCAGCTCGAGCAACTCGCCATTCGGCGGCTGGCCGTAGAAATCCTTGGTGCCGCCGCCGCGCAGGCGCAGCGGTGTGGCATCGGCCGCGGCGGCGCGCACGCGCTCGACGACCTGCTGGAGGGCGGTGTCCATGTTCGTCATCGGGTTCTCAGAATCTCGGCAGGTCGGCGTGCTTCAGCCGGCCGCCGCGCACCACTTCTTTGCCGTACTCGGCGCAGCGCTGCAGCGTGGGAATCACCTTGCCGGGATTGAGCAGCCCGGCGGGGTCGAAGGCGCGCTTGATGCCGAACATCTGCTCGTTCTCGGCCGCGGTGAACTGCACGCACATGCTGTTGAGTTTTTCCACGCCCACGCCGTGCTCGCCCGACACGGTGCCGCCCATGGCGACACTGGTCTCGAGGATGTCGGCGCCGAACAGCTCGCAGCGGTGCAGCTCGTCGGGGTCGTTGGCATCGAACAGCACCAGCGGATGCAGGTTGCCGTCGCCCGCGTGGAACACGTTGCAGCAGCGCAGGTTGTACTTCTTCTCCATCTCCTGGATCGCCAACAGGATGTCGGCGAGCCGCTTGCGCGGGATGGTCGAGTCGAGGCACATGTAGTCGGGGCTGATGCGGCCCGACGCCGGAAAGGCGTTCTTGCGGCCGCTCCAGAATTTCATGCGCTCGTCTTCGCTGGTGCTCACGGCAATGGCGGTGGCGCCGCAGCCGCGCAGCACGTCGGTCATGCGGCCGATTTCTTCTTCGACCTCTTCCGGCGTGCCGTCGGATTCGCACAGCAGGATGGCGGCGGCGTCGAGGTCGTAGCCCGCGTGCACGAAGTCTTCGACGGCGGCGGTCATGGGCTTGTCCATCATCTCCAGCCCGGCCGGGATGATGCCCGCCGCAATCACCGCCGCGACCGCGTCGCCGGCTTTGCGCACGTCGTCGAAGCTGGCCATGATGCAGCGCGCGAGCTGCGGCTTGGGCACGAGCTTCACCGTGACCTCGGTGGTCACGGCCAGCATGCCCTCGCTGCCGATGGCCAGCGCGAGCAGGTCGAGCCCCGGCGCATCGAGCGCCTCGCCGCCGAATTCGATCGCCTCTCCCTCTGCGGTGAAGCCGCGCACGCGCAGCACGTTGTGCAGCGTCAGGCCGTACTTCAGGCAGTGCACGCCGCCCGAGTTCTCGGCCACGTTGCCGCCGATGGTGCAGGCGATCTGGCTCGACGGATCGGGCGCGTAGTACAGGTTGAAAGGCGCGGCCGCTTCGCTGATCGCGAGGTTGCGCACGCCGCACTGCACGACGGCCGTGCGGCTTACCGGGTCGACCTTCAGGATGCGGTTGAACTTGGCGAGCGACAGTGTCACGCCCAGCGCGTGCGGCATGGCACCGCCCGAAAGCCCGGTGCCCGCGCCGCGCGCCACCACGGGCACACCGAGCTGATGACAGGCCTTCAGCACGGCGGCCACCTGCGCCTCGGTCTCGGGCAGGGCCACCACCAGCGGGCGCTGGCGGTAGGCCGTGAGGCCGTCGCATTCGTAGGGCGTGGTGTCTTCGGCGTGCCAGATGAGCGCATGCGCGGGCAGGTGCGCCTGCAGCGCCCGCACCACCTGCGCCTGGCGCTCCGCCTTCGACAGCTGCGTGTGCTGGTCGGTCGTGACGGGAGCATTCATGGCGGGAGCAACTTTCAGCGGACGACCATCAGGGTGAATGGCCACACATAGGCCTGCAGCGTCACGTACAGGCCGACCAGCGAGGCCAGCGCGATCGAGTGGAAGAACACGTAGCGCAGGATGTCGCCTTCGTGATTGAACCACCGCGTGGCGGTGGAGGCCACCACGATCGACTGGGCGTCGATCATCTTACCCATCACGCCGCCCGAGCTGTTGGCCGCGCCCATGAGGTTGGGCGCCAGGCCGAGCTGGTCGGCCGCGACCTTCTGCATGCCGCCGAACAGCACGTTCGACGCGGTGTCGGAGCCGGTCATGGCCACGCCGATCCAGCCCATGAGCGTGCCGAAGAAGGGATAGAAAACGCCGGTGTTGGCAAAGGCCAGGCCCAGCGTGGTGTCGGTGCCCGAGTAGCGCGTGAGCGTGCCCAGCGCCAGCATCAGCACGATGGTCATGAGCGAGTAGCGCACCATCCAGAGCGTGCGGACAAAGGTGCGCACGATCTCGACGGGGTTGTACTTCATGAACAGCGCGCTCACGATCGCCGACAGCAGGATGCCGGTGCCCGTGGCCGACAGCAGGTTCAGCACGTACACCGCGCCTTCCTTCGTGGGCGCCGTGACCACCGGCGGCATCTTCTCGATCAGGTTGTGCAGCCCGCCCATCGGGAACGACGGCGCAAAGACGCCGTTGAGCGCGGTCTTCACCGACGGCAGGCCCCAGATGAACACGAACACCGAAAGAATCACCCAAGGCATCCACGCGCGCACCAGCGCCTCGCGGCTGTGCACGACGATGGCGGCCGGCGGCTTGGCCTCGTGCGCGCTCACGTCCTTGCCGCGCAGCGAAGGCGAGCGCCACACGTTCTTGGGCTGCCAGACACGCAGGAACAGCACCAGGCTGGCCATCGACACGATGGCCGCGATGATGTCGACGAGCTCCGGGCCGATGAAGTTCGACACCAGGTACTGCGGCACCGCGAACGACACGCCCGTGACCACGATGGCCGGCCAGATTTCCATCATGGCCTTTCGCCCCGCGAAGGCCCAGATGAGCCAGAACGGCACCAGCAGCGAGAAGAACGGCAGCTGGCGGCCGATCATCGCGGTGACTTCCATCAGGTCGTAGCCGTGCACCTTGGCCAGCGTGATCACCGGCGTGCCGAGCGCGCCGAACGCGACCGGCGCGGTGTTGGCGATCAGCGAGAGACCCGACGCGGCCAGCGGCGAGAAGCCCAGGCCGATGAGGATGCCGGCCGTGACCGCCACCGGCGTACCGAAGCCCGCCGCGCCCTCGAAGAACGCGCCAAAGCAGAACGCGATCAGCAGCAGCTGGATGCGGCGGTCCTCGGTGATGCCCGAGAGCGAGTCCTGCAGCACCTTGAAGCTGCCGTTCTGTTCGGCCAGCTGCTGCAGGAAGATGATGTTCAGCACGATCCAGCCGATCGGCAGCAGGCCCGTGAAGCCGCCGAAGAGCGCGGCGCGTCCGGCCATTTCGGCCGGCATGCCGTAGGCGAACACGGCGACCACCAGCGCGGCCAGCAGGCCGAGGCCGGCGGCGATGTGCGCCTTGATGTGAAAGAAACCAAGGCACGCGAGCATCACCACCACCGGGATCGCGGCGAGCGCGGTGGAAATGATCATGTTGCCGAACGGGTCGTAGATCTGCTGCCAGGTCATGCGTTGTCTCCGGGGAGTCTGTTGTTGTGACTCGCACTCTAGGGAGAAGCACGCCGTTCGAATTGAAGGTTTTTTGCCCGGGCGTTGATAAAAATTTGTCGCGCGGGCCTGTCGGTCAATGCAGCGTCTGCACGATCCAGTCGACGAAGGCCGCGCACTCCCAGCGCTCCAGCGTGCCCGGCTGCCAGCAGATGTAGTGGCGGTGCGGCGAGGGCACGGGCCGGTCCGACAGCGCCACCAGCCGGCCCGATTCGAACCAGGCGGCGCCCAGCTTCTGGCGCACCAGCGCCACGCCGAAGCCGCTCGCGGCCGCGTCGTACACGAGCCCCAGGTCGTTGAACTGCGAGCCCAGGTGCGGCTCGGGCTGGTCGATGCCGCAGCTCGCGAACCAGGTGCTCCAGGGCTCGAGCGGGCTGCGGATCAGCCGCGCGCTGGCGATCTCGGCCGCGGTGCCAAAGCCGTCGAAGGGCCCGAACTCGTTGAGGTAGCTCGGGCTGCAGGCGGGCACCACGTCCTCGCCGATGAGCAGGCGGTGCTCGCAGTCGGCGTATGCGCCGATGCCGTAGCGCACCTGCAAGTCGGTCTGCTCGGCCGTGACGTCGAGCAGCGGAATCGACACGTGCAGGGCCAGCTCGATGTCGGGGTAGATGTTGCGAAAGAGCTCCAGCCGCGGCATGAGGAACTGGCGGCTGAAGGTGGGCGTGACCGCCACGCTCAGGCGCGGCGCACGCAGCGCCGCGTCACGGCTGCCGGGCGTGGCCTGCTGCAGCGCGGCCAGGCCGACGCGCACGTTCGCCAGGTACGCCGCGCCGTCGGCCGTGAGGCTGAAGTCGCTGCGGCCGAAGAGCTTGAAGCCCACGTGCGCCTCGAGCTGGCGGATGCGGTGGCTCACGGCGCTGGCCGTCACGCACAGCTCGTCGGCCGCGCGGCCCGCATGCCGCAGCCGCGCGACGGCCTCGAAGGTCAGCAGGCATTGGATCGGGGGGATGTGGAGCAAGGCCATCCGCGGCAGTTGCCCGACTCAGTCTTCGAAGAAATTCACCGGCAGGCCCGGCGTGTCGACGCGCATCGAAAGCACCGTGCCCGAGGCCGGGCGCTGCGCCAGTTCATCGGCCGGGCGGCCCTTGCGTCCGCTGGTGACGAACAGCGTGCGCAAATCGTCGCCGCCGAAGCAGGGCATGGTCGGGCATTGCACCGGCACCGCGATGGCCTCGACGCGCTCGCCCGTGGGCGCAAAGCGCAGCAGCTGCGCGCCTTCGAACATCGCGACCCAGTAGTGGCCGGCGGCGTCGATGGTGGCGCCGTCGGGGCGGCCGTCGTAGTGCGACGGCGCACCGGGTACCCAGCCCGCGGGCTTGGGGTCGAACTGCTGGAACACGCGCGCATGCGACAGCGTGTTGGCCTCGGCATCCCAGTCCCAGGCGCGCACCGCGTGCGCGGCGGTGTCGGCCCAGTAGAGCGTGCGGTGGTCGGGCGAGAACGCCAGGCCGTTGGCCGTGGTGACGTGTTCCAGCATCGAGGTGATGTTGGGAGACACGTCGCCGGGGCGGGCGTCGAAGCAGTAGAGCGCGGCGTTGGCGCGGTCTTTCGCCTCGTTGAGCGAACCGGCCCAGAAGCGGCCGAGCGCGTCGCACTTGCCGTCGTTGAAGCGCATGGTGCGCACGTCGTGCTCCACGCGCGCCATGGCGACGAGTGCGCCGCCCCACGCGCGGGCACGGTAGATGCCGTCGCGCAGCGCGATCACGAGGCCGCCGCTGCGTGCCGGCGCCATGCAGCCGGGTTCGGTGGGCAGGGCCCATCGCTCGACCGTGGCGGTGGCGGAACCGATCTCGCCGCGCGTGCGCAGCACGGCGCGGCCGGGGATGTCGAGCCAGTAGAGCGCGCGTTCGTGCGGGTGCCAGAACGGCGACTCACCCAGGTCGCAAAGGCTGTCTTCGATGGAGGTCCACATGGTGGGGCGATTGTGCCCCCGGCCACGCGGGCGGCGGGCAAAAAAAAGCCCGCTGACGCCGAAGCGCTCGCGGGCTGAACATCCAAAGGAGACTCGCCTGAAAAAATCGGGATCTGTTGTTCTTCTTTGTATCGAAAAGGGTGGTGGTGGTGGTCTTTGAGGAGCGGGGCCGGCGCCGTGCCGGATCACCCGCTTCCTGTGTGCGAATCAGCGGTTGTAAGCCGTTTCGCCGTGCGACGAGATGTCGAGGCCTTCGCGCTCTTCTTCTTCCGACACACGCAGGCCGAGGGTCAGGTCGGCGATCTTGAAGGCGATGAACGCCACCACGCCGGACCACACGATCGTGAACAGCACGCTCTTGACCTGGATCCAGACCTGGCCGCCCATCGTGAAGGTGTCGGGGGTCAGGCCGCCGGTGCCGCCCAGGCCCTTGGCTGCGAACACGCCGGTCAGGATGGCACCCAGGATGCCGCCCACGCCGTGCACGCCGAACACGTCGAACGCGTCGTCGGCGCCGAGCATGCGCTTGAGGCCGCCCACGCCCCACAGGCAGACCAGGCCGGCCAGCAGGCCCATCACGATCGAACCCATCGGGCCGACGAAACCGGCGGCAGGCGTGACGGCCACGAGGCCGGCCACGGCACCGGACGCAGCGCCCAGCATCGAGGCCTTGCCCTTGTGCAGGCTCTCACCCAGGATCCACGACAGGGCCGCGGCGGCGGTGGCGAGCACCGTGTTCACGAAGGCCAGGCCGGCAGCGGCGTTGGCTGCACCGGCCGAGCCGGCGTTGAAGCCGAACCAGCCGACCCACAGCAGCGAGGCGCCGACCATGGTGAGCGTGAGCGAGTGCGGCGTGAACGCTTCCTTGCCGTAGCCGACGCGCTTGCCGACCATGTAGGCACCGACCAGGCCGGCGATACCGGCGTTGATGTGCACCACGGTGCCGCCGGCGAAGTCGAGCGCGCCGTCCTTGCCCAGCAGGCCGCCGCCCCACACGATGTGGGCCATGGGCACGTAGCTGAAGGTGAACCAGATCACCGAGAACAGCAGCACGGCCGAGAACTTGGCGCGTTCTGCGAAGGCGCCGACGATCAGCGCCACGGTGATGGCCGCGAAGGTACCCTGGAAGGCGAAGAACACGTATTCGGGAATCGTGGTCAGCGCGCCGAAGGTCTCCTGCGTGATGCCCTTCATGAAGATCTTGTCGAAGCTACCGAAGAAATTGCCGTCGCCCGTGAACGCCAGGCTGTAGCCGTAGATGGCCCACAGGATGCTGATCAGCGAGAAGATCACGAAGACCTGCATCAGCACCGACAGCATGTTCTTGGAACGGCCCAGCCCGCCGTAGAACAGCGCCAGGCCGGGGATGGTCATCAGGATCACGAGCAGGGTCGAGGTGAGCATCCAGGCGGTGTCGCCGGAGTCGATCTTCGGTGCGGGTGCCGCAGCCGGCGCGGCAGGTGCGGCTTCGGCGGCTGCCGGTGCTGCAGCCGCGGGAGCCGCTGCAGGAGCGGGCGCTGCAGCAGCAGGTGCCGATGCAGCCGGTGCTTCCGGAGTGGCGGCGGGTGCCTGGGCCATCGCCGAAGTGCCGGCGACGAAGACGCTCAAACCGAGCGCAAGAGAGACAAGAAGTTTTTTCATGGTCGTTGTTCTTTCGGGCCAGGAATCGGTCAGAGGGCTTCGCGGCCCGTTTCGCCGGTGCGGATGCGCACGACCTGCTCGAGGTTGTAGACAAAGATCTTGCCGTCGCCGATCTTCCCGGTGCGCGCGGCCCCCTCGACCGCCTCGATCACGCGGTCGACCAGCTCGTCGGAGATGGCCGCCTCGATCTTCACCTTGGGCAGGAAGTCGACCACGTACTCGGCACCGCGGTACAGCTCGGTGTGGCCCTTCTGGCGACCGAAGCCCTTCACTTCCGTGACGGTGATCCCCTGCACGCCGATGGCCGAGAGTGCTTCACGCACCTCGTCGAGCTTGAACGGTTTGATGATGGCTGTGACCAGCTTCATGATGAGTTGCTCCTTCTGGATGGATGAAAGGCGGCGCGGCAACGTGGGCCGCGCCTGGTTGTTGTGTCGATTACAGCGTCTTCGTCAGCGTGAGGATGAAGCGCGCCTTGTTGGGCGAGTAGTAGGTGGTGCCGAAGGTACCGAAGTCGGGGATGTCGATGCCCGGGTAGGCCACGACCTGGTAGTTGGACTTCTTGTTGGCGCCCTGCACCGAGCCCGTGAGCGTCAGGCCGCTGCCGAAGTCGTAGGTCGCGCCGACGTTGTAGTCGACGTAGCTCTTGTAGCCCAGGCTGCGGATGTCGCTGGACATGTTGGTGAAGCCGACGGCGGCCTTGAGCGTGACCTTGGGCACGATCTCCTTGCTGTAGGCCAGGTTCAGGTAGCCGGTGTTGCGGCCCTTCAGGCCCGAGCCCGACTTGGCGCCGGCGTAGCCGAAGTAGTCCTTGGACACGGTGTGCGAGTACTTGGCCGTGAACGAGCCGAAGGCTTCGTTGGCGTAGGTGGCGCCCACGTAGAGCTCGGTGGTGTTGCCCACCGAGTTGCCCGGGTAGATGTAGGTGAGCGCACCGACGTCCATGTCGACCGGGCCGGCCTTGAACTTGTAGCCGCCGTACAGGTCGCTCTCGATGCTGTTGCCCTGGAGCCAGTTGACGCTGGAGTTCCAGTTGCCGACGTAGAAGCCGCTGTCGCCGAAGGCGTAGTCGAAGCCGCCCTGGATGGCGGGCTTGAAGCCCTTGGTCTTGGCGTAGTCGTTCTTGCCGATCATGTCCTGGTCCTGGCCGCGGAACTTGTAGTTCGTGGTCAGGGTGACATTGCCCGTGAGCAGGGGCGCGGGCGCCGGTGCGGCGTCGGCGGCCTGGGCCATGGCGGCGCCGGAGGCGGTCAGTGCGGTGGCCAGAACGATCAACGCCTGGGCGGCGGTACGGTGCGTCATCAGGGAACTCCTCGCAAGTGTGTTGTTGGACCTGAGCACCCTCAAAGCAGGGAGCGTGCCAAAGTGCACAAATACCGCTCCGGCCAGAGGGCGGCGATGCCCGGCGGTGAGCGCCAAATCGTTACAAGCCCTGTTTCCGGCAGTTGCACACGCTTGCACGCTGCACGGTCCTGGGCCTGCATGTCGCGGGCGCACCAACTTGGGGAGAGGGAGAAAAATGAGTCTGTCTTTGGTGCAAAGCCGCGCCTTGCTCGGCCTGGAAGCCGCCGCCGTCACGGTCGAGGTGCATCTGGCGAACGGCCTGCCGAGCTTCACTTTGGTCGGGCTGGCCGAGACGGAGGTCAAGGAAGCGCGCGAACGCGTGCGCTCGGCGATCCAGAACGCCGGCCTCGACTTCCCGACGAACAAGAAGATCGTCGTCAACCTTGCGCCCGCTGATTTGCCGAAGGACTCGGGCCGCTTCGACCTGCCCATCGCCCTGGGCATCCTCGCGGCCAGCGGGCAGATCGAGAACCACCGGCTGGCCGGCCACGAGTTCGCTGGCGAGCTGTCGCTGTCGGGCGAGCTGCGCCCCGTGCGCGGCGCACTGGCGATGGCCGTGGCCACCTACACGCAAGGCACGGCCGTGCGGCTGGTGCTGCCCATGGACAGCGCCCACGAGGCCGCGCTGGTGCCGGGTGCCGAGGTGTTCGGGGCCCGGCACCTGCTCGACGTGGTGCGGCAGTTCGTCGCCAGTGGCGGCGGGCCCGTCGATGCAAGCGACGACGGTTGGGCCCGCGTGCGCGCCGCGCCCGGCGACGGTGCGCCGCGCTATGCCGACCTGGCCGACGTCAAGGGCCACACCGGCGCCAAGCGCGCACTCGAGATCGCCGCGGCCGGCGGCCACAGCCTGCTGATGGTGGGCGAGCCGGGCTCGGGCAAGTCGATGCTCGCGCACCGCTTCGCCGGCCTGCTGCCGCCGATGAACGTGGACGAGGCGCTGGAAAGCGCGGCCATCGCCAGCCTCGACGGCCGGCTGTCGCCCGAGCGGTGGATGAGCCGCCCGACGGCCACGCCGCACCACACGGCGAGCGCGGTGGCGCTGGTGGGCGGCGGCTCGCCGCCGCGGCCGGGCGAAATCTCGCGCGCGCACCACGGCGTTCTGTTTCTGGACGAATTTCCGGAGTTCACGCGCGCCGCGCTCGAAGCCCTGCGCGAGCCGCTGGAGACCGGCACCATCACGATCACCCGCGCCGCCCGGCGCGCGGAGTTTCCGGCGCGCTTCCAGCTCATCGCCGCCATGAACCCCTGCCCCTGCGGCTACCTCGGCTCCACGCTGAAGCCCTGCCGCTGCACGCCCGAGCGCGTCGCGCGCTACCAGAGCAAGCTCAGCGGCCCGCTGCTGGACCGCATCGACCTGCACATCGAAGTGGCGGCGGTGTCGGCGCCGCAACTGCTCGATGCACCGGCGGGCGAATCGACCGACAGCATCCGGGCGCGCGTGGTGAGCGCGCGCGAACGCGCGTTGCGGCGCCAGGGCCATGCGAACCAGGCGCTGCAGGGCCGCGCGATCGACACCCACGCCGTGCTCGACAGCGCCGCGCGCCATCTGTTGCAGCAGGCGGCCGCGCGGCTGGGCTGGTCGGCGCGCAGCACGCACCGCGCGCTGAAGGTGGCGCGCACCATCGCCGACCTTGCGGCGGAAGATGCCGTGCAGGTCGCGCATGTGGCGGAGGCGGTGCAGTACCGCCGCGCGCTGCGCACCGGCGCGCCCTGACCCGCCGGCCTTCTTCTGCTACTTGAACTCGTGGCTCACGACCGGTGCGGACTTGCTGTCCTGCACCGTCACGCGCTGGCGATAGGCCGTGAGGTCGCCGTTGCGCACTTCGATCGTGTAGATGCCCGGGCGCAACGGCAGCGACTTGAGCGGCGGGCTCACGCCGCGGTCCGCGCCGTCGACGAAGACCTGGCCCCAGGGCCGGATGTTGAACTGCACACGGCCCATGCCGGGCGCCGCGGCCGGGGGCGGCGGTGACGCGGGCGGCGCACCGGCGATCACGGTCGGCACGGGGTTCGTGGGGCCCGCGGCCGGCGGCGGCGCCGACTGGCGGTCGAACTCGGCGATCGCGTTGCGCGCCTCCCGTGCATGCGGGCCGCGGCGGTAGCGCCGCAGGTAGGCCTCGTAGCCTTCGCGCGTGTTCTCGGCCTGGGCGAGGAGCCACGCCTCCACCTCGGCCATCACGGCGGGGTTGGCAGGAGGCGGCGGCTCGGGCTGCGCCGGCTGTGCGGGCGGGGCCTCGGGCTCGGCCGGCGGCGTCGCAGGTGGCGTGGGCGCGGCAGCGACCGGCACGTTGTCGAGCGGGCTCAGCGGGGCGCTGGCCGATGCGGCGGGCGCGGACGCAGGCGGCGCCTCCGGGGCGGCCCCGACCGGCGGCATCGCCGCGGGCGGCGCGCCCGGATCGGACATCGGCACACCGGGCGGCGGTGCCGCGGCGATCATCGGATCGGACGGCGCCTTGGCTGTCAGCCGCCAGCCGATCCAGCCGCCGACCGCGAACAGCGCGAGCACCAGCGCGCCCACGAGGAACCACGGCGGACGCTTCGACGGCTTCTTCGGCCGTGCGACAGGCGACGGTGCCGGCGGTGGCGGGGCCTGCACGCGCGCGGGCGCGGGCGCGGCTTCCACGGGCACGGGCTGCACCTCGGGCGCTGGCGGTGGCATTTCGACTTCCGGCTCCGGCGCAGGCGGTTCCTGCGGCACGGGCGCCGCGACGGGCACGACAGCCGCCGCAGCAGCCGCTGCCACAGGCGCCGACCGGTCCACCACGTAGAGGTCGCCCAGCTTCACCAGCCCCAACTCGGCCGCAAAGGCGGCCACCGACTGTGTGCGGTCCTTGCTGTGCACGGCCAGCGTGTGGTCCACCGCGGCGCAGAAGGCCGGGCTCAGGTCGTCGCGGTCCATCGACGACAGCGGCACGTAGGCGTCCTGCACGCTGCGCACCACGGCCGAGGGCGGCGGATGGCCGGTCACGGCGCGGTACAGCACGGCGCCGAGCGCATAGAGGTCGGTCCACGCGCCCTGCAGCAGCGTGTTGTCGTCGGCGTACTGCTCGATCGGCGAGTAGCCCGACTTCACCATCACCGCGACCTCGTCGACCAGGTCGGCGATCGACTTGCGCGCGGCGCCGAAGTCCAGCAGCACCGGGCGGTCGTCCTGCTGCTGGATGAAGATGTTGTCGGGCGCGATGTCGCGGTGGAAGCACTGGCTCTGGTGCAGCGTGTCGAGCGCACCCAGCAGCGGCCCCAGCATGCCCAGCAGCCACGATTCGGTCAGCGTGCCGGGCTCGTTCTCGGCCAGCTTGCGCAGCGTGCGGCCCTTGTAGAGCTGGATCGCCATGTAGGCCGTGGAGTTGGCCTCCCAGAAACGATGCACGCGCACCAGCGCCGGATGGCTGAACTGCGCCAGCGTGCGCGCCTCGTTGATGAAGCTGCGCAGGCCGGCCGCGAAGGTGGCCGTGAGCCGCTCGGAGCGCACGTGCACGCTGTTGTCGCCCACGCGGCGCGCGAGCATCGAGGGCATGTATTCCTTCACCGCCACCTCGCGCTGCAGCGAGTGGTCATACGCGCGGTAGACGATGCCGAAGCCACCTTCGCCGATGACTTCGAGCAGCTCGAACTCGTCGAGCCGGTGGCCCGTGCCGAGGGGATGGGGGCGCTCCTCCTGCGGGTCGGGCGTCGCGCTGGGGCTGGCGGGCGTCGTCATGGGATGTCTCTTTTTTCCTGCGGGTGGATCGGGCGCGTCATGCCCATGGCACGTGGCCTTGCGAAAACAACTGGGAGAACAGCGGCGTGTTGAGCCCGCCGCCGTGCGCCGCGGTGCGCAGCGGCGAGCCGTCGGCCTGGTTGGTCCACCAGTAGCTGGTGCCGCCGAAGGGGTCGAAGCACAGCGGCAGTTCGGGCCAGCCCAGGCGCTGCTGCGCGCTCGCGCCGCGCGCCCCGTGGGCAGCCGGGCCCGCCGCCGCGCCGAGGACCGAGAGGATGTCGTCCGAGCCGCCGCTGGCCGTGCGAAAGCCCGTGCGGCCCGCAGCCAGCACCTGGCTGTCGAAGAGGTCGGGCGCCACGCCATGGCGAATCGCCTGCAGCAGCGCGCTGCCGCACTGCCAGTACCACGCGGCCGAGCCCTCGAGCACGGCGGGGTGGTAGCGGCTGGCGTCCACTTGCAGCGTCACGCAGGCCGGGTAGTAGCGGCCCACGCGGTCGCAGCTGGGCGCGATGCAGCCGAACTGCACCGCGTTCACGCCGTGCGTCGCCGGAATGGCGAAGTTCCAGACCGGCGCCACCGCGTAGTGCCGCGTCATCGCGTCGGGCCAGCGCTTGAAGCTGCCCAGGCCGTTCTGCATCCAGCGGTCCCACCAGGCCTGCAGCTCGCGCGGCATGCGGCGGTAGAGAAAGTCGCCGGCCGACGGCAGCTTGCCGTACCAGCCGATCTGCTCGTCGACCGGCGACCAGGCCTGCGGAGGGAGTGCGCTGTTCATGCCCGCGCCCTTCTGTCTGGCCCCTTCCCCCGCTGGGGGAAGGCTGGGATGGGGGCAGGCAGAGCGCCCGATAGGAACGCCGCGTGCCCCCACCCCTGCCCTCCCCCGGAAGGGGAGAAAGAAAAAGGGCACGCCGCGCGCACGATGTGGTTCATCTCAGGATTTCCCCGGGCACGAGAAGCCATTCATCTGCGACAGCCGCAGCGGGTTGTAGACGCTGTTGGCCGTCACCGCGAGCACCACCTTCTTGCCCTGCAGGTCGAAGGTCGCGTTGAACGATTCGGGCGTGCGGCCCGACGAGATCGAGGCCTTGTCGAACAGCCGGTGCAGCGCCCACGGCCCTTCGGTCACGATGCCGCCGGCCGGCGTGCCGTTGGCCACCGTCACCTGCAGCCGCACCTGGTTGCTGTTGCGCGGGCCGGGCCACTTGATGCTGCTGGGCGCCTGCGGGCCGTGGGCGTAGCGCACCGTCTGGCCGTCGATGTCGAGCGTGAACTGCGTGAGCGCGGCATCCATGTCCTCGGGCCGGATGTCGAGCGTGAACGAAGGCGTGCGCCCGCCCGCCATGCCCGAGAAGAACACGTCGCGGATCGCCTGCGCCTTCTGGAACGCATCGAGGTAGGCCGAGCGCCCCGATGCGCTGCCGTCCACGCCGCGCTTGAAGGTCCACGGATTCACCGAGGTGTCGACCTGCGAGGCGAGGTTCTTCTGGAAGAAGTCGTCCATCATCCCGCCGGGCGCGAACAGCTGCGCGAAGTCGCCGGCCGCCACGTCGCGGCTGGAGCCGCGCGCGAACGGGTAGCGCCCTGCAATCGCCTGGCTGCAGAACTGCCCGATGGTCGCGGCGGCGTTCTGCCCGATGTTCTGCCGCGTCACCGCCGCAGCCTTCGACGACGCGGTGGCCGACAGGTCGTTCAGCATGCCCTGGAACGGCACCGGCAGGCGCCCGGCTTCGGCCTGCAGCTTCGTCACCGCGTCGCTGGAGGGCGGGATGTTGCCGCTGCGCAGCGCGGTGTCGGTGGCGGTGAGGAAGGTGTACAGCTCGTTGATGAGCGCGGCCGTCTGGTCCAGCGGCGACTGGCCGCCGGCCTTGGGCGCGGTCACCATGCGGCGCAGCGGCGCAAAGTGGTTGTCGACCAGCGACTCGGGCCGGTCGGGTGCGGTGTTGCGGCGCTGGCTGCCGTCGGGCTGGCCGATGAGCTGCTCGATGCGCTCGCGCGTGCTCGTCACGCGGTTCTGCGCCTGGTCGAGCAGGCTGCGCGCGGCCTCGTCGTGGTTGCGCAGCAGGTCGGTCTCGCGCGCGGCGCCGCGGATGATGCGCGACATCGGCGACTCGCCCGTCGACAGCACGCGCGTCATCTGGATGCTCTGCAGCAGCGACTTGCTCTCGGCCAGCCGGATGTCGGCCAGGTACTCGTCCCAGGTGCGGATGTAGTCGCTGAGGTACAGGCGCCGCACCTCGCGCAGCAGCAGCTCGCGCGAGGTGATGTCGGCCATGCCCGGCGCGCGGATCTGCAGCACCCAGCGGTCTTCCTGCTCCAGCCCCAGCGCGGTCTCGGCCATGCGCTTGTCGAAGATGTCCCAGTAGCCGCGGTAGGTGAAGAGCGTGGGAATGCCGTCGGTCAGCGGCTTGCCGCTGGCGCGGCGCACCACCAGCGCCGACTCCGCACCGCCCGCCTCGGCGATGGTGAAGGCGTTGGGCGCGCTGGTCTGCAGGAGGATGCGGCGCAGCCGCGCGTACGAGCGCTGAGCGAGCGGCACGCCGGCCAGGCGCTCGCGCGTCTGCGCGATGAGCTTGTCGTCCTTGGTGAAGGGCGAGGTCACGACGCGGTCGGCGAACAGCGTCTTCAAATGCGCCTCGAGGTTCGTGCGCTGCTCGCGCGTGAGCGA
Organism: Variovorax sp. EBFNA2; assembly: GCF_033802765.1. Taxonomy (NCBI): domain Bacteria; kingdom Pseudomonadati; phylum Pseudomonadota; class Betaproteobacteria; order Burkholderiales; family Comamonadaceae; genus Variovorax; species Variovorax sp. EBFNA2. The sequence continues at coordinate 288,612 of NZ_CP138496.1, read as the reverse complement.
GGCGCCGATCTTGCGGTCGACGTCGGTCAGCAGCCAGGCCTGCAGGAAGTCGGCGTCGTAGCGCTCGGGGTCGTACAGCATGAGGTAGGCCTTGAGCGCCTCGTAGCTGTATTCGGCATCGGCCTTCGCGGCCTCGCGCAGCGACTGCTCCACGCGTTGCGCGGCCTGCGGTAGCAGCACGGTTTCCAACGCGCGCTGGTACACGCCGTCGGTCGCGGCCTGCAGCTTCTCGCCCTGGTAGAGGCCAAAGCGGTAGCCCACGGGCGGATCGCCGATGTCGAACTCGGCCGACTTCGGCAGGTCGCGCAGGCGGTCGAGGATGAGCAGCGAGCTCGCGACGTCGCCGCTCGAGTCGACCACCGTCGGCAGCTCGCCGCGCGCCGCCGCCTTGTTGAAGGCCTTGGCGTTGCCGTCGACCTCGGCCACGTAGGCCTTGTTGTGGCGCCAGCTGTTGGCCCAGGCGCCCAGCAGCACCACCGCGAGCAGCCCGACCAGCGCGTAACCCGCGAGGTCGATCGCGCGGCGCCGGCGGTACCAGCGCAGGTTGGTGCCGGCCACGCCTGCGTCGCGGAAGATCACCTGCTGGAGCAGCTCTTTCAGGAAGTAGCTCTTGCCCGGCCCCGGCGGCGGCGCGGGCGGCGCGTTCACCTGCAGGTAGCGCTTGATGGCGCCCATCACGCGGTCGAAGGCCGTGCCCTCCTGCGTGCCGCTGGTGAAGTACACGCCGCGCAGCAGCGGCGCCACCTCGAACTTCGACGGGTTGAACACGTCGGCCAGGAAGGTGCCCAGGATGTCCTCGAAGCTCGCGAACTGCTGCGGCAGCAGGTAGGCCTGCGCGCGCCGCATCGGGTCGGGCTCGGTCGCCATCAGCTCGGGCAGGCGCTCGTCCAGGCGCTGGTGCAGCAGCTTGTATTCCTGGTGGAAGCGCTCGCGCAGGTCGGCCTTGGCCGGGTCGGCGGGGTTGCCTTCGATCGGGAAGGTGAAGCCCCACACCTGCTGGCGCTCGGCGCGGCCCAGCGAGCCGAAGTACTCGTTGAAGCCGGCCAGCAGGTCGGTCTTGGTGACCAGCACATACACCGGGAAGTTGATGCCCAGGTCGTTGCGCAGTTCGAGCAGCCGCTTGCGCAATGCCATCGCGTGGCGTGCGCGCTGCGCGTCGTCGGCCAGCGGCAGGTCGGCGATGCTGATGGTGAGGATCGCGCCGTTGATCGGCTGGCGCGGCCGGAACTTCTTGAGCAGTTCGATGAAGCCCTTCCACTCGCCCTCGTCGGTCTCGCGGTGGCTCTCGTGCGTGGTGTAGCGCCCGGCCGTGTCGATGAGCACGGCCTCGTTGGTGAACCACCAGTCGCAGTTGCGCGTGCCGCCGATGCCGCGCACTGCCGCCTTGCCCAGCTGGTCGGCGAGCGGAAAGTCCAGGTCCGAGTTGACCAGCGCCGTGGTCTTGCCCGAGCCCGGCGCGCCGATGAAGATGTACCAGGGCAGCTGGTAGAGGTACTGCCGGTCGAACAGCGCAAAGCGCCCGGCCGCCTTGCCGCCGGGGCCCGGGGCGAAGCGCATGTTCTTCAGCACCGCGGTCGCGTCGGAAAAGCCGCTGTGCAGCTCCTTGATCTCGGGCGCGTCTTCGGGCTTGGCAGCCTTCGCCTTGGGCGACGGCGTGCGCAGCTGGTGCAGCAGCTGCGCGTTGAGCCGGCGCTCGCGCCACTTGCGGTAGGCCACGCGCACCAGCCACACGCCGAACATCAGCGCGATGACCACGATGCGCACGAACTCGCTTTCGAGCGGCCGGTAGCGGCCCACGGCGATCACCGGGCCGATGACCCAGATCAGGAACGCGAGCGCGATCAGCCCCAACAACACCCAAAGGTCGCGGCTGACGAGAAAACGGAAGAGCGCGCGCAGCATCAGCGGGTTCCTCCTTGTTGCGGGTGCTGCGGTTGCGGCGCAGACCCCGGCACGGGCACGCCCGCCACCGGCGCCACCAGCAGCGTCACCTCGACGCGACGGTTGCGCGCGCGGTTGGCCGCCGAGTCGTTGGGCACCAGCGGATCGGCGTCGCCGCGGCCTTCGGCGCGCAGGCGTTCGGGCCGCGTGAGGCGCCGGCCGATCATGGTCTTCACCGCATCGGCGCGCGCCTGCGAGAGCTGCCAGTTCGACGGAAAGCGCACGCTGCGGATCGGCTGGTCGTCGCTGAAGCCGCTGACCAGCACGTTGCCTTCCACCGCGTTGAGCGCATCGGCCACGCGCGCAAGCACCGGCGCGTAGCGGTCGAGCACGCGGTCGGAGCCCGAGGCGAACAGGCCGTCGCCGCGCAGCACCACCACGCTGCGATCGGCCTCGTCGCGCACCGTGAGCAGGCCGTCGCGGATCTCGGGTTCGAGAAAGCGCTGCAGGCGCGGTTGCGCCGCCACGGGCGCGGCCACCGCGCGCTGCGTCTGCGGCAGGCGCACCGCGCTCACGGCCGAGAACGCGCCGTCGGAATGGCCCGCGAGGTTGAAGGTGAGCACCGCGAACACCAGCACCAGCAGCACCGCCGCCACCGCGCCCACGGCCCACACCGGCAGCCAGTGGCGCGTGCGGCGCACGGGCGCGCTCGCGTCCTGCCAGTGCGGCGACAGCGGCGCGGCAATTTCGCCGCGCGTCTGCCGGATGATCTGCAGCAGCCGCTGCTTGAGCGTTTCGAGCTGCGAGCGGCCGTTGTCGATGACGCGGAAGCGCCCCTCGAAGCCCATGGCCAGGCAGAAGTAGATGAGCTCGATGAGGTGCAGGTGCTGCTGCGGGTTCTGCACCAGCCGCGACAGCAGCTGGAAGAACTTCTCTCCGCCCCAGGTCTCGTTGTGGAACATCACGAGCAGGCTCTGCGACGACCAGATGCTGCCGCCCCACGGCGTGAGCGCCGCGGCCTCGTCGACCGCCGTGCACAGGCAGTAGCGCGCGCCGATGATCACTTCGGGCGCGATGCCGGCCTGCTGCGCGCGCGTCTCGAAACGCCGCACCTCGTCGACCAGGTGCTCGCGCAGCTGCGCAGGCGCCGGATGGTGGCCGGTGGCGCGGATCTGCGGGATCAGGTCGAGCAGCGGGTTGGCCGCCGCGACCAGCGGGTTGTTGCCCGCCAGCGCCGTGTCGCCCGCGTGCGGACGCCGTGCGTCGTGCCACGCGGTGAAGGCATCGGGCTGCGGCTGCGATGGTTGCGGCTGCAGCGACCCCGGGCCGCTGCTGGTGTTCGCACCGCCGCCCGGGTTGGGCGGCACGAAGCCTCCCGGGCCGACGGCCATGTCATTGGCACCGTTCATAGGGTCCCTCACGGACGGATGGCCCAGAACTCCATGGAGAGCCCTGGAAAGTCGCCGGCCAGGTGCATGGCGACGCCGCCCGATTTCTCAAGCTGGCGCCACATGTCGCCGCCCTTGTCGAGTTCGAAGTAGTGGTAGCCCGCGTGGTACGGGATCTGGCGCGGCGCCACCGGCAGCGAGCGCACGACCACGCCGGGCAGCTGCAGCTGCACGAGGTCGCGGATGCGCTCGACCGAGCCGATCTTGACCTGCGTCGGAAAGCGCTGCTGCACCGCATCGGCCGGCAGGTCGGCATGCACCGCGAGCACGAAGGCCGCGTTGCGCACCAGCACCGGGTCGGGCATGCGGCCCACGCGCACGCCGTGGCTGCGCTCTTCCAGCTCGATGGCGATGGCGCTCTGCTCGAGCACCGCCGACAGCGAACGCCGCAGCTCTTCCATCAACGGGCGGATGCTCTCGTTGAGGTTGTCGTGGTCGTACACCGGCCACACCACCGGACGGCGCGTGGGCGAGGTGTGCGTGGCGAGGTCGCAGGCCAGCTTGAGCCAGTCGACGAACAGCGTCTCGGGGTGCACCTGCACCGCCTGCTGCGCATGCCAGGTGAGGGCGAGGTAGCGATTGACCAGCTCCAGCAGCAGGAAGTCGGAGACCTCGCTCACGCCGCCGCGCCCCGGCTGCGACAGCCGCGAGGCCAGCGCCTCGGAACGCTGCGTGAGCAAGCCGTGCAGCTCGGCCGTCATGCTGCGCAGCATCGGATGCGCCGAGGCATCGAGCACCGGCGGTATGTAATTGGCATCGACCACCAGCTTGTGGTCGGTGCGCCGCTCGATCACGCGCACCGCACCGATGGCCTGCCACTCGGCCGTGAGCGACGACGCGCGCGCCAGCCGCAGGCGCGGCTTGGCCAGCTGCAGCACCGCGGGGCCGAGTGCGACCGCATTGGCGTCGGCCACTTCGCGCTCGACCACGCCGAAGCGCGCGGCCGAGCCTTCGTCTTCCGAGAAGATCACCTCTTCGCTGCCGGGCCGGCGCAAGGGCAGCGCGAGCACGATGAGTTCGTCGGTGAGGTCGGTGGGCACGTCGAAGGGCACCGGTGCGTCTTCGAGGCCGAACGAGAACGGCGTGCCGTCGGGCAGCACGCCCGCGCCGGCGAGCAGCGACACGCGGCCGAGCGCGAAGGCGTCGCGGTCGATGTCCAGGTGCAGCCATCCCCAGTAGGCACCTTGCATGCCCGCGGTGCGGCGAGTGACGTACTGCTCGACATAGCGCTCCATCTGCTGGAAGTGCTGGGGCCGCAGGTACATGCCTTCGGACCACACCACGCGATTCGCCAATGCCTGAGATTGGGCGCCCTGGACGGCCGCGCCCGCGTTGCGAACTGTCACCAAAGAACCTCCTGGAGTGCTCACACGGAGGCGGGGAATGCGCTGTACAGCGGCTCCCCGCTCGATCTTCTTTCGCGCCTGATGCTACACGGCGCCTCTTGCGTTCTGCACGACTTTTCAGAGGCAGATGCGCCGCACTTTCGTATTAGCGCGCGCTGAAAATTAACGACTTGGTAGCACTTCGAGGCCGCTCTTGCGCACCGCGATGCGCACGCCCTGCTCGCTCGGAGAAAACTGCCACACCTTGTAAAGATTCGTTTGCTTGGGCTCCTTCAACGGCAACACGATGCGCCACCGAGCCGCTTCCAGCTTGCGATAACCGGCGATCACGCCGATGGCGCGCGAGTCGAGTCCGGCCTCGCGCTTGAACACGCGTTCCTCGCCGCTGCGCATGATGGCCTGGTCCGCGTTCACGAGTTCGGTCATGAGCGTCTCGCGGTCGCGGTCCTGCAGCGCGAAGTAGTCTGCCGTCTCAAAGTTGCCGGAAGATTTCAGTTCGAAGACCTTCACGAGAATCGGTGCAGCCTGGCCACGGCCGTCGGGATTCACGCCTTCGTCGATGCGCACGGTGATGGCGTAGGGCGTGGGCATCGACTTCGCTGTCGATGCGCATCCTGCAATGCCAGAGAGGCCTGCGAGCAACGGTGGTGTTGCCAATGCGCCTTGAATCAAGGTCCGTCGATGCATGAGATCTCCCTGAAAGCTTCGCGATCTATATTATCGAAACCATGCACGCGCACGGTGTGCATTGCGTGCTGTTGCATCACGATGCACGGCACACTGTCTCTCACGCATTGCCTCTCGCGAAGTAGGAGAAAAGATTGAAGTCTTGCCTGCCTGTTCTGTCTTTTGCCTTCACGCTTGCGCTGTTGAGCGGCTGCCAGAGTACCCCCGATGCATCGCAGCAACCCGAACGCCTGAGCCAGCAAGTGGCCCGCACCACGCTCGAACGTGCGCAGCAGGCCTACGATGCGGGCGACTACCCCAAGGCCATCTCGACACTCAAGAGCGGCGGCGTGTCGGTGTTCGACGGGGCCGAGCCCGCCACGCGGCTCGCCGCGCTGAAGCTCGAAGCCTTCAGCTACTGCGTGAACAACCAGATCCCGGAATGCCGCACGCAATTCCGCAAGCTCCTCGATGTGTTCCCGAGCTTCGACCTGAACGTCGCGGAACGCACCCACCCCGTGTGGGGCCCCGCGTTCGAGGCCGCGAAGAAGATGAAGCGCGGATGACACGCGGCCGGCCACGGCCGCGCAGTGCTCATGCCGCGACGAACATGGAGATGCCATGCGCTGGACAGTGATTGAACACGGCGGCACGCCCGTGGCCTCCGGGCCCTCGGCGCTGCTCGCCGCCCCGGGCGGCACCATCGGCCGCAGCCCCGACAACCACCTCGTGCTGCCCGACGAACAGCGGCAGATCTCGCGCCTGCAGGCCACCGTGCGCTTCGACGACGAAGGCGCCGCCGTGGTCCGCAACATGAGCGCGGTGCTGCCCATCAGCGTGAACGGACGCATGCTGCGGCACGAAGAAGAATCGCGCGTCGCGGAAGGCGACCGCGTGACCATCGGCAGCTACGTGCTCCAAGCCGCGAGTGCCGCACAGGCCGCGCCGCCCGCCGTCACCGAAGCACCGATCACCGAACCGATCGGCGAACATCCGGTGGCGCCGATCACGGAGCCGCCGCCTGTGTTGCCCGTGTCCATGTCTGCAGCGCCAGCGCCTTCTTCATCGATCAGCGCGCTGCTGCCTGCCGCCTCGCCGGCGTCCGATGTCTTTGCGGACCTGTTCGGCGAGGGCGCGCTGCCCATCGGCGATGCGCCGCCCGAGAAGACGGTCGCGATGCCCACCTTCGCACCCCCGCCGGTGAACGCGCCGATGAACGCGCCGGCACCTGCGCCGCTGCCCGCGCCGCCGCCACCACCACCACCGCCCCCGTTTTCTTCCGCTGGTGCAGCGGCTCCCACGACCACGCAGGTCTCCGCGCAGATGCCATCGGCCGCCGACTGGGACGCCATCCTCGCGAACGCGCCGCGCCGTGCCGACGATGCACAGGCGCCGATGCCCGACCCGATGGCGCAGGAGCCCTTCGCCCTGCCCTCGCAGGCGCAGCGCAACCCGGTCGATCCGCTCGCCGAGCTGAACCCGCAGTCGACGCAGGGCCTGTCCGACCTCGCGCTCAAGCGCAGCATGGACCCGCTCTCCTTCTTCGCCGAAGACCGCGATGCGCCCTCGCCGCTGTCCGACCCGCGCCCCACGGCGCTGACGCAGGACAACCCGCTCGATGATGTGCACCCGGCCATGGACCTGATCGCCAGGCCGCCGGCCGCGTCGTCGGGCCACAGCCTCGCGAACCATGCGCGCGAGATGACGTCGCAGTTCAATCCGCCGCAGCCGGTGGCGATCACGCCGTCAGTCGCAACGCCAGAGCCCGTGGAAGAGGTTGCACCGCCGGTGGTTGAAGAGCGTGTCGTTGCCGCAGCGCCGGAGATTCCGGTCGCGGTCGCAGAGCCCGTCGTGCCGGATGACGCGCCGCCTGCCTTGCCAGTCGCTGCGCCGGCACCCGCATCGCCCCGCCCACCCTCGTCGAGCGACGACCTGTTCAAGGCGTTTCTCGAAGGCGCCGGCGTGCCCGAGATCGCGGGCCAGCAGCCGCTCGATGCCGACGCGATGCGCCACCTCGGCCGGCTGATGCGCGCCTTCACCGACGGCACCATCGAGCTGCTGTCGTCACGCGCCATGCTCAAGCGCGAGGTGCGCGCCGAGATCACCATGATCGTGGACGAAGAGAACAACCCCTTCAAGATTTTGCCCAACGGCCGCGCCGTGCTGATGCAGATGTTCGGCGCACGCATGCCCGGCTTTCTCACGCCCGAGGCCGCCGTGCACGACGCGCTGGGCGACCTGCAGTCGCACCAGCTCGGCATGGTCGCCGGCATGCGAGCCGCGCTGCTCACGCTGCTGCACCGCTTCGACCCGGGCGGCCTCGACCAGGCCACGCCGCACGACGGCGGGCTCGGCGAAAAGCTGTTGCCCGGCGGCCGCGAAGCGCGGCTGTGGCGCCAGCTGAAACAGCTGCACGCCAACACCACGGCGGCTGTCGAAGACGACTTCCAGGCCGTCTTCGGCCGCGCTTTCCAGCAGGCCTACGACCGCGAGATGGAACGCTTGAAGGAGGCGCGCCGTGCTTGAAGCCACCCGCACCTTCGCCGTGCCCATCTCGACCTCGCAGTTCTCGTGCGTGGGCGAGCGCAGCGGCAACCAGGACGCCATCGGTTACCACCTGGACGAACGCAACGCCTGCTTCGTCGTGAGCGACGGCGTCGGCGGCCACGCGGGCGGCGAGCTGGCCTCGCGCATCGTGGTCGACACCGCGCTCAACACCTTTGTCGACCACCCGTCCGTGGCGGCCGACGACATCCGCCACGCCGTGAAGGAGGCCAACGACGCCGTGCTCGCCAAGCAGCGCGAGCTGGCCGACCAGAACCGCATGAGCGCGACCATCGTCTCGCTGTTCGTCGACCGCGCCACCGGCGAAGCCTGCTGGGCCCACGTCGGCGACAGCCGCCTCTACTGGTTCCGCCGCGGCGCGCTGATGCAGCGCACCGAGGACCACAGCCTGTCGGAACGCTCCGGCGAGGCCGCCGCAGGCCACGGCGCCAACGGCGGCGAACGCCTGGTGAAGAGCAACCTGCTGTACCGCGCGCTCGGTGCGCGCGCAACGGCGGAGACCTCAGTGTCGACACCGCAGCGGCTCGCCGATGGCGATGCGTTCCTGCTGTGCACCGACGGGCTCTGGCAGCTCATCTCGCAGCAGGTGATGGAGCGATCGCTGCAGCTGGCGGCCAGCGCGGAAGAATGGCTGGCGCTTCTGCGGCGCGCGGCGGAGGCGAAGGCCGATGCGCTGCAGGACAACTACTCGGCGCTGGCGGTGTGGGTGGGGGCGCCGCAGCAGGTGACGCTGGCGGGGGTGGGGGCGGCGGCGGTGCACGGCGCCTAGCGGCACCCGAACCGGCGCCGCGGCGCAGCGCGCCGGGGCTCACATGTGCAGGATGTTGCTCTGGCTCGGAATCACGCGGTAGCCTCGGGCATTGCCGCCGTTCTGGTCCATCTGGTCGCTCAGGCGCACCGAGAGCGCGCCGCCCACGACCACCTTCTTGCCCGACGACGTGTACCACGCCGGCCCCATCACCAGCGGCACTTTCACACCGAGCCCGACGCCCGCGGTGTCCAGCATCGAGAAGGGATTGACCGTCGCCCTGTTGTGCGCGGGCGTGCACTTGTACAGGACCTTTCCCTGGCTCGGCACGGCCATCATGCCGTCCGCCTTGTTGATCAGCGGCACCGGCGCTGCCGGCGCCCGGCATGTATCGGGAACGGCGACGCTCGAACCGCCGAGTTGGCAACTTGCCTGGCACATGGCTGAACTCCTTGAATCAATGAAAGGGCTTCATTCAGCCCACGTGAATCTGTCGGGCGTCCACCTTCACCACCCGCTCGGCGGTGACGAAGGTGTTCTTGGCATGAACGCGCAGCATCTCTTCGGCCTGGTAGTCCAGCCGGCCGGCGCGCACCTGTTCCACGCCGTCGGTCATGCGAAACGCCGAGCGGCTGAGTTGCACCAACCGGTCGACGACGGCTTCGTAGAGCCGCCCGATGAGGCGCACATTGAGCACCTTCGCCTCGACATCGGTTCCCTCGTAGTCCAGCCGTCCCACGCGGCAATCGGCCTCGGCTGCGTCGAGTGCCAGCCGCGATGTGCCGATGCGCACGCTCTGGCGGCCCTTGAGCACGAGCTGCGTGTCCGCTTCGATGCTGACCTCGCCGCGGTTGGCTGCCAGCGTCATGCTGCCCTCGGTGTCGATGCGCGACACGCTGGCATCGGCCTGCTCGGCCACCGCGGTCAGGTAGAGGCGTTGCGCATCGGGGCCGGACACCAGCACCGTGTCGCCCAGCTCCGGCCGCAACAGGCAGCTCGCAGCACGCTGGCAGCGCAGCGGCACCTCGTCGCACACCACGGTGTAGATGCCGCCCGGCAATGCGCCCGTCACCACCCCCAACGCGTTGACCATGCCGCCGGACCGACGCTCGATGGCTTCGACCTCGGCTCGCGTGGGACGGTCGAAGGCGACAACGGAAGACGTGTGCGCGTTCATGGCAGGACGGCGCGGTGCGCGCGGCGTGGGAGGGCGGCGAACGAGATGGTCATGGTCTCTCCTGTCTGCGGCGTTGGGAACGGCGCGCCGAGAATTCCTCGGCGGCCAGGACATCGGGATCGGGTTGAAGAAAACCGCTGCGCTCGCCGATGCGCGCCCCTTCGAGCAGGGCGCGGTGCATGTGGGTGCGCGACAGCGTCGCCTCGCGCAGATCGGCCTGGCGAAGGTCGGCATGCGCGAAGTCGGCAAACACCAGCCGCGCGCCACGGAAGTCGGCGCCGCTGCAGCGTGCCCGGTGAAAGACGGCCTGCTCCAGGTTCGAGCGGGCGAAGTTCGCTCCCTCGACCTGCGCATCCACCCAGATGCCCTGCATCAGGAAGGCATCGCTGGCCTGGACGCCGCGCATCCTGGCATTGAGGAACACGCAGTTGGGCGCATGCGCGCCGGTGAAGCGCGCGCCTTCGAGCATGGCGCCCATGAAGTTGCAGGCCGACAGCGTGGCGCCCTCGAAGTCGCAGTCGCGCATCTGCGCGTCGATGAACTGGCAGTGCGCGAAGCTCTGTTCGCGAAACGACTGCCCTGTGAGGTTCGCCTCGACGAAGACCGCCTGCTGGAAGCGGCAGCCGCCGAAGCGCGCGGTGCGCAGGTCGGCTTCGTAGAAGGTGGTGTATTTGAGGTCGCAATCCGAGAAGTCGGTGCGCGCCAGGCTGCCTTCGGCGAACACCAGGATGTCGCAGCGCAGCGCGCGGAAAGAGGCGTCGTCCAGCGTGCAGGCCACAAAGTTGCTCATGGTGCTCTTGGCCTGGTCGAACACCGCCCCAGCCAGATCGCACGCGTGGAAGGTGATGTCGTCCATGAAGACACCGCGCATGCGGGCCTGCGCACCGTCGCAGCGGTCGAGTGCGCAGCGACCCAACTGTGCGCCTTCGAAGTCGGCCTGCGCCAGCCGGCAATCCTCGAACAGGCTGCCGTGAAGATCGGCACCGGTGAAGTTCGCGCCCGAGAAATCGGTCCGGGCGAACAACCCGCCCGACAGGTCCAGGCCCCGGAAGTCGAGCCCGGCGAGCCGCTTGCCTTCGATCCGCCCACCCGATTTCACCTGGGCCACCACATCCGCCGGCGTCATGCCACGGTTCCGCTCTTGCGCCTGGGCGTCGTGACGGCCTGCACCGCATGCGCGCCGTCGAACAGCGTGTGCTCGTCCGCCAGGCACTCCGACAGGTCGGTGCGAAACAGGTTCGCGCGCCGCAGATCGGCCGATGCGAGGATGGCCTTGCGCAACACGGCACCGCTCAGGTCCGCGTCGATCAGGCAAGCCTGGGTGAAGTCGGCGCGCATGAACATCACGCCCGGCGCATCGGCGCCTTCGAAGTTGGCATGGCGCAGCGAGGTGCTGCCGAAATCGCTGTTGAGAATCCGCGCGCCCGAGAAGTCCGCTTCATCGCACGGCACTTCGCGCAGGCAGCAGTCCTTCAGCGTTGCGTCGCGGAACACCGCGCCGCGCAGCACCGTGCCGCCGATGAAGCAGGTCTTGAGCAGATGCGACTGCGACAGGTCCACGCGCTCGACCGTCGGCATCGCCACCCAGGCGCAATGGGTCATGACGGCGCGCACGAAGCTCACGTCGTGCAGCTCGGACTCCATCAGCGAGCAGCGCTCGAAGACGGCATCGTCGAAGCGCGTCTGGCGCAGAACGCAGGCCTCCAGCAGGTGCAGTGCGGTGATGCGCGCGCGATCGAAGCAGCATTGATCGATGTGCACGGTCAGCCCCTGGATCTCTTCCACCACGGCGCCAGAGAAGTCGCAGCGCCGGGCCTGCAGTTGCTCGATCTGCATCTGGCGCAGCGTGGCCGCTTCGAACACGGCGTCTTCCAGGCTGGCCAGCGACAGGTTGCAGCCGTGGAAGACCGCGCGCCGCAGCGAGGTCCGGTGCAGCCTGGCGCGAACCAGCACTGCCTCGTGGAAGTCGCTGTCGTCCAGGGTGCAGCCGCTGAAGTCGACGCCTTCCAGCAGCGTGCGGTGCCAGCGCGTGCCGCGCAGGTCCATGCCGGAGAAGTCGGCGCCAGTGAAGTCCCTGTCGGAAAAATCCCGATCGCCCGCCAGGATGCGCTGTGCTTCCTCGCGCGCCTGTGCGGCGGCCGCACTGTCCATGGAATCAGCGGCGGACTGGTGGTGGGCCATGCGCCGGTAGGCCTCGGTCAGGCCCTGCCGGCCGTGCTCGGTCACGCGGCGCAGCTCGTCCTGTTTGTCCTGCGCCAGGGGAGGCAGTCCCACCGCTGCCGCCACGCCGGTGATGCCGTCGAAGAGTTTCCCGGTGTTGACCTTGGGCGGCCCCTTGACCACGGCCTGGTCGAACTTCTCGAAGAACTGCGAGGTGTCCATGCCGGCCTTGCGAGACATGGGCGCATTTTTCTTCGCCAGCACTTCCATCTTGGCGCGCGCCGCCGTGAGCCGGTCTTTCTGCGCCGCCGCCAGGGCCCGGGTTTTCTCGATGAAGGCCGGCAGGTCCTTCAGCGTCGGCGTGGCGGGGGTGGGATCGGCCGGAAACTGGTAGCGCGAAAAGTCGCCGCCCGAGGCGCGGTAGGCCTGCGAGAGCCGCTCGCGTGCCCGCTCGCCGCGTTCACGCATGTTGCGCGCCAGCGCATCCGACAGTTCCTCGCTCTCGGCATCGAGCCACGGACCGATGCATGCATCAGGCAACAGGGCCGTGTCGTCCAGCACGACGAAGGGCGCCCCTTCCGGATCGCAGCGGCTGTACAGAACCTGCCAGTAGTGGTCGGGGTCGCGCGGCGCATCGCGCGGGTCTTCCAGCGCGATCATCATGTGGCTCACGTCTTCGGCGTCGTTCTCGGTGACCGGCACGGCGCCATGGAAGACCAGCACCAGCCGGTCCAGATGCGGAAAGAACCAGGCGGTCGTCAGCTGCATCGTCACCTGCTCGAAGTCCTTCGCCTGCGGCATGGCCTCGGACCCGATCGGGGGCTCGACGCCGCGCACGATGAAGCCACAGGCACGCCAGACCGGCAGCGTGCCCCGGATCACGGCGTCTTCCGGGTGCATGTTGCGGATCTCGAAGGAGGCGCCGGCGAGCTCACCATCGCCCTCGCCCAGCCACTGGTCCGGCGATGCAGCGTTGAAGTACCGCCAGTCCATGTCCCTGGAGAAGCCCGGGAACAGATGGTCTTTCCAGTGATCGTCGTACTCGCGCCCCATCCGCTGCATGCGCGAAGGCCGCTGCATCTCGATGGCGCCCAACCCGGCGGGAGCAACCACCTGGTCCGGCCGCCGCAGCAGGTGGTCGGGGTGCTCGATGTTGGGCAGGCGGCGCGCGCGCACCCCGTTGACGACTTCCTCGCTGCGGCCGAGGCCCACCGGATTCTCTTCGTGGTCCGGGCCGCCATAGGCATGCTGCCAATCGATGGGCATCGCATCGAAAGCCTGCGGCGGACTGGGGCGGCCATCGATCCAGAAGCGGTCGCCGAACACGGCCAGCGCCTTCCTGCGTCGCCCCACCTGCACGCTCACGGCGGCCTGGGTCTTGTCATCCTGATGGCGGGTGTATGCATAGCCCGTGGCCAGGAACTCGGGCTGGCTCTTGGGCATCGAGACGTCCAGCACGCCGTCGCTGCCCAACGCCTGGGCCACGGTGTCCCAGAGCTCCGGGTCCGGCAGCAGGATCGGCACACCGCGCAGCGTCGTCATCCCGATCGCGGTCAGCGCAAGCCAATCCTGACCATCCTTCTGGAACGGGCGATGCATGGCGCTCAGGCGCAGCGGCTTGATGATTCTCATGAAGCGGGCGTGTTGCGGATTTCGAGCAGGGCCTTGTCGCGATCGATCGCGACGAAGCCCGGGTTGTCCCCCGCGTAGACGATCGGAACGCTGCGTCCGGTCACGAAATTGCTCATCAGTTCGCGCTCGATCAAGGTGGACACGCGGGCCTCGTGCACGACGCCCTGCGGGTCGCGGAACGACAGCAGGAGGTCGGTGGCGGCCAGCGCATAAGCCTCGCCGCCCGAGATCGCCAGCTGGTTGGCAGGGCGCGTCAGTCGCAGGACGACCGCTTCGCCGCGCGTGCCCGAACGCTGCAGCGACTGCCACCGGCGCTCGTCTTCCCGGTACGTCTCCTCCGTGGCCCTCGGCGGCACGCGCGCGGTCAGCGCCCATGCGCCGCCGCCGACGAATAGCACGAACACCAACGCGGCGCCTGCCACGTCCCACCAGTTCATGTTGTGGACCACCTCCAATGGCTTCACCGCTCAGATCCGGATGAACAGCTTCTTGGCGGCAAAGCACAACCCGCCGCGAACAGAGCTGACCTTCTCGTCCTTGACCTTGATGCTTGTGTTTTCAAGCTTGACCCTGGCGGTGATCATGTTGATCCGGGAGATGTTCATGAAGGTCCCGTTGAACTGCGCATTCAACAGGGAGACCTGGGCCTTGAGTCCGTACAGGTCCGCCGCAAACGCCCAGGCCCCCGTGTGCTCGAGGGTCCCATGGTTGTCCGTCCAGCGCCACCAGTCCTCGTTCGCGGCGTTCACGGTGTGCTGGGGCGTGTTGGTGGTCTTCTCCGGCGTATTGGTGGTGTCGGGCCCCGTGGTGGTCGTGGTCTTGCCGCCTTCCACGACGGTGGTGTGATCCCCCAGCACATTGCTGTGGAAGCCGCCGTTGACGGTGAAGTTCATGCCGTCGTTGATGGTCTGGTTCACACCGCCTGAAATGGTCTGCCGCACGCCGCCGGTGATCGTCGAGTTGATGCCGCCGCCGATGATTTCCTTGATGCCGCCGGTGATGGTCTGGTCGAGGCCGCCGCTGATGGTCTCCTTCATGCCGCCGGTCACGGTGCGGGTTTCGCCGCCGGCGATGGTCTCCTTGGCGCCGCCGGTGATGTCGCGCGTCTCGCCCCCGGTGATGGTTTCCTTCGCCCCGCCTTCCACGGTGCGCGTCTCCCCGCCCGTGATTTCTTCCAGCGCACCGCCCGTGATGTGGCGCTCCTCGCCCGACTCGTAGGTCGCCGACTCGTGCCCCTTGATCAGGGTCGTGCGCGTCTTGTCGGTCGTGTGCGTCTCGTCGCCCTCCACCTCCACGTCGAGGTTGCGCTCGGCGTGCAGCAGGACCTGCTCGGCGCCCTTCTTGTCCTCGAACATCAGCACGTTCGCATTGGCTTGCGAGCCGCCCGGCGTGGAGCGTGTGACGACGCCGCTTTTGGTGGCCTCGCCCGGCAGGTCGAAGGGCGGCATCTGGTCGGCGTTGTAGACGCGTCCGACGATCACCGGCCGGTCGGGGCGTCCGGAGATGAAGTCGACGATCACCTCCTGCCCGATGCGCGGCATGAACACGCCGCCGAAGCGCTCGCCGGCCCAGATGTGCGAGACGCGAACGAAGCGCGAGCTGTTCTCGTCGCGCTGGCCGTAGCGGTCCCAGTGAAACTGCACTTTCACGCGGCCGTACTTGTCGGTCCAGATTTCCTCGCCCGCCGGGCCGACCACCGTCGCGGTCTGCGGGCCGCTGGTGCGCGGCACCGGTGTCTCGCGCGCGGCGCGAAAAGGCGTCGACACCGGCTGCACCACGAAGTTGAAGTCGTAGTTGCCCGGCTCCTCTCCGGTCGCGTAGCCGCCTTCGCGCAGCGCGTAGGCCACCTGCACAGCCAGGTATTCCTGGTTGTCGTCGGCGCGCGGCGAGTTGCGCATGTTGAACTTGTAGCCCGGCGCCAGGCCGCGCACCGTGGCCTGCCCGGCGCTGCGCACCGCCAGCGACTGCGACTCCTCCAGCCGCATGCGCGCGTAGTGCTCGCCATCGCCTTGCGCCGGGTAGTCGCCCAGCCACTCGTACATGTCGTAGCCGGCGTTGTCGTGGGCGCGCGGCTGGCTGCGCACATTGACCAGGTCGCCCTTGGGCGTGGTGAAGTTGTAGTCGTCCACCGTGTAGCTGCCGCTGCGCACCTCCTCGGAGGGCTGCCATTCGCGGATGACCTCCATGTCTTCGGTGATCTCCCGGTCGGCCGCGAAGTGGTCGATCTGCTCATAGCCGGCTACCGTCTCGTGCGCGCCGATGTCGTCGGCCAGCACCAGCGTGTGCTTGTTCTTCTCGTGCTTGAAGAAGTAATAGATGCCTTCCAGTTCCATCAGCCGGCTGATGAAGGCGAAGTCGCTCTCTCCATACTGCACGCAGTATTCCCACTGGCGATAGCTGTTGCTGAGCTTCTTCTCGAACGGGAAGCCGTAGTCGCCGAGCACCTCCTCGACGATCTCCACCACGGTCTTGTTCTGGAAGATCTTGTTGTCGCTGGAGCGCGTGAGATACCACAGCCAGGGTCTCACCTGCGCGCGATAGACCGTGTGTCGCTCGGTCTTGCCTTCGCGACCGATCACGGTGAAGCGGGTGATCTGGCCGTCCAGGTAGCGCGGCGCGCCGCTGATGGTCAGGATCTCCAGCGTCAGCGGCTTGCCCAGCACCGACTTCATGTCGATCGAGGCATTCGGGCTCAGCAGGTCGACTTCGAACTCGAAGAGCTGCGAGAGACCCTCGGTGCCGTGCATCGAGCGGAACATCAGCTGGTCTTCGCCCAGCGGGGTGTGGGCCTTGACGATTCTGTTCATGGTGCGATTTCCTTCTTTTCGGCGGCGTGTCCGGAGAACGCGTAGGCGAAATCGTCGGCCGCGGCCGACAGGTCCACCGCCGCCAGCTTGCGCCCGCTGACGGTGGCACCGATAACCTCCTCGCTCAGGCGCGGGAGGATGGTGTGCGTGAGGATGGCGTCGATCATGCGGCCGCCCGACTCGATGGCAGTGCAGCGGCGTGCGACGAGTTCCACGGCGCTGTCGCTGTAGCGCAGGGCAATGCCGTGGTTCGCCCGCAGCCGCGCCGCGATGCGGTCCAGCTGCAGGCGAATGATCCGGTGCAGCGCATCGGCCTGCAGCGGGTAGTAAGGCACGACCACCAGCCGCCCGAGCAGCGCGGGCGCAAACACCTTCAGCAGCGGCTCGCGCAGCGCGGCCGCCAGCGGCTCGGGGTCAGGGCGCAACGTCGGGTCTTCGCACAGCTGCATGACGAGGTCGGTGCCGACGTTCGACGTCATGATGATCACGGTGTTGCGAAAGTCGATGTGGCGGCCTTCGCCGTCTTCCATCCAGCCCTTGTCGAAGACCTGGAAGAAGATCTCGTGCACATCGGGGTGCGCCTTCTCGATCTCGTCGAGCAGCACCACGCTGTAGGGCCGCCGGCGCACGGCCTCGGTGAGCACGCCGCCTTCGCCGTAGCCCACGTAGCCGGGCGGCGCGCCCTTGAGCGTGGAGACGGTGTGCGACTCCTGGAACTCGCTCATGTTGATGGTGACGAGGTTCTGCTCGCCGCCGTACAGCGCCTCGGACAGCGCGAGCGCGGTCTCGGTCTTGCCGACGCCCGAGGGGCCGCACAGCAGGAACACGCCGACGGGCTTGTTGGGGTTGTCCAGCCGCGCACGCGCGGTGCGGATGCGCCGCGAGATGGTCTCCAGTGCATCGGGCTGCGCGACCACACGGGCCGACAGAATCTCGCCCAGCCGCAGCACCGACTGCGCGTCGTCGCGCACCATGCGGCCGATGGGAATGCCGGTCCAGTCAGCCACCACGGTGGCGACGGCCTGGGCATCGACGGCTGCGAGGATGAGCGGTGTCTCGCCTTGCAGCTGCACGAGCTGGTCTTGTGCTTCGTCGAGTTCGGCGCGAATTTCTTCGGGTGTTCTTTCGTGCGCGGGCGCTTTTTCTTCGCTGTTGTCTTCTTCGACTTCGGCCTGCACCGGCACCGCCGCAGGCGACAACAGCTTGCGCAACGCAACGATGCGCTCGACCAGCGCGGCCTCTTCCACGCGCCGCTGCTCCAGCAGCGCGAGTTCGGCCTGCGCCGCCGCCACTTGCGCCGCAATGTCTTCGACGCGCTGGTGCTCGCCGACACCGATCGCCGCCTCGCGCCCCGCAATGCCCGACTCGATGCCCAGCACCTCGATGCGCCGCTTCAAATCTTCGAGCGCTGCAGGCAGGGCGTGCTGGCTCAGCGCCACGCGTGCGCAGGCCGTATCGAGCAGGCTCACCGCCTTGTCGGGCAATTGCCGCGCGGGAATGTAGCGGTGCGACAGGCTCACGGCCGCTTCGAGCGCGGCATCGAGGATGAGCACGCCGTGGTGTTTTTCCAGCTCCGCCGAGATGCCGCGCAGCATGACCACGGCCTTCGGTTCGGTGGGTTCGTGCACCTGGATGGTCTGGAAGCGCCGCGTGAGCGCCGGGTCTTTCTCGATGTACTTCTTGTACTCCGACCACGTCGTGGCGCCGATGGTGCGCAGCCGGCCGCGCGCCAGCGCAGGCTTGAGCAGGTTGGCCGCATCGCCGGTGCCTGCGGTGCCGCCCGCGCCGACCAGCGTGTGCACTTCGTCGACGAACAGCACGATGGGCTTGGGGCTTTTCTCGACCTCGTCGATCACCTGGCGCAGCCGCTGTTCGAACTCGCCCTTCACGCCCGCACCGGCCTGCAGCAGCGTGGGGTCGAGCACCCACAGCGACACGTCCTTCAGCGAAGGCGGCACGTCGCCGGCCGCAAGGCGCGAGGCCAGGCCTTCGACCACGGCCGTCTTGCCGACGCCGGCCTCGCCGGTGAGCAGCGGGTTGTTCTGGCGGCGGCGCATGAGGATGTCGACGATCTGGCGGATCTCGTCGTCGCGGCCGTACACGGGGTCGAGCTCGCCGGCGCGCGCCTTGGCCGTGAGGTCGCTCGCGTACTTGGCGAGTGCCGAGCCGCCGGCTGCGGGGGCATCGCCCTGGTGTTGCGCCACCGGTGCGCCCGTGCCCGCATCCGACGCGGCGTCGTAGTCGTCTTCCGGCGAGCCTTCGGTCCATGCCGCGAGCTGCGCGACGAGCACGTCGGGCACGAGCTTGTCGAACTCGCGCGAGATGCCCGAGAGCACCTGGCGCAGGCCCGGCGTCTTCACGATGCCGGCGAGCAGGTAGGCACCGCGGATCGACGTGGCTTCGAAGCGAAGGCTCGCGTACACCCACGCGCGCTCGACGGCGTGGTCGACGTGCTCGGAGATGTCGCTGATCGACGTGGCGCCGTGCGGCAGGCGGTCGAGCGCGCGCACGAGGTCTTGCTCGACCGCATCGAGGTTGAGTCCGGCGCGCTTGACGATGCGCAGCAGGTCGCTGTCCTGCAACTGCAGGATCTGGTGCAGCCAGTGCACGAGTTCGACGTAGGCATTGCCGCGCAGCTTGGCGAAGGCCGTGGCGGTCTCCAATGCCTTGTAGAGCATCGGATTCAGTTTCGAGAAAAGAGAGACGCGGCGGATGTCGGTCATGAAGAAGCCGGTGCGTTGCGGGAAAAAAGCGCCTCGGGCTGGAACACCATGTCGCCGGCGTCGGTGTCGGACAGGCGCGTGCCGAGCCAGCTGCCCCAGCCCAGGCGCTGGTCGCTGCTCAGCCGCATGCCGCGCGCCTCGGGCTTGCTGAGCACCAGCCGCAGCTCCCAGGCGAATTCGATGCCGACGTACTGGCGCACCCAATCGACCACCTGCCGCAGCCGCGGGCTGCCCGGCAGGAACTCGCGGAACTGCTGTTGCGACAGCGGCCCGAGTTCGAGGCGGAACTTGCTCTGCGCATCGCGCACGGCCAGGCCGATGGTGGCGCCGCTGCCGAGCCGGTGGTTGCGCCCGAGCAGGCCGATGCGGCTGACCTGGCGCTCGTCGATTCGCACCCAGTCGCTCACGAACTCGACCACGCGCACGGGCACATCGAAGTACAGGCGCAGGATCTGGATGAGCCCTTCGGGGTTGCGCGTCTGGCGCACGAGGTGCCCTGCCATGTGGGTGCGCGCATGGTCGGCGATGCGGTCGCGCGCCTTCAGGCCGGGCTGCCCCATGTTCATGAGGCTGGCCACGTAGTCGACGAAGCGGTGGCCGTCGGGGCGGTCCAGGCTGTTGACGGACTGCGCATCGGCCCACGCGCGGTAGAACAGCAGGATCAGCCGGTGATGGAACAGATCGGCGAACGCGCTCAGCGTGTTGTCGGCGTGGTGGCGCTTGCGCTCGCGGGCGTACTCGGTCAGGTGCAATGGCAGCGGGCCGTTGGGACCGAACAGGCCGAAGCCGTAGATCGAGATGCGCGGCGCGCCGTCGTGATCCACCTCGACGCCCGACACGTTCGACGGCGCAAACGCCATCGAGGGCTCCTGCCCCAGCCGCAGCGGCTCATCGAACGGGCGCGGCGCACGGCCCAGCAGCGGATGGCCGCCTTGCGCATCCAGCCGGCGCAGCAGCATGAACAGGTCGTGCTCGAAGGGCTGCTCGACGAGCTGGGCCCACAGCACGGGGTCGGCTTCGGGCACGCCACGGCGCGGCGTGGCTTTCGCCTTCTCCCGGGTTGGACTGCGCACCTCATCCGGCGCCTCGTCGCGCGCCTCGGCCTCTGCCGACAGCAGCTGCAGCATGGCGTCGTCGTCGGTGAGGCCGGTCGTGCTCATACGGCGGGTCGGCGTCCCACGCGCGGGGTCCAGCGTGCGATCTCGCCGCGCTGCAGACTCGACAACGCGAACTCGGTGAACGCGTTGAGCGACACGTGCCGGCTGAAGAACTGCTCCAGCACGGCACCGAACAGGTACGGGCTCGCGCCCGAGAACGCGACCTCGTCGATCTGCAGCGCGATCTCCACGCCGCGCCCGAACACGATCGGCCCCGGCTCGGGCAGGCGGCGGAACACGGGCGCCAATGCCATCGAGCGCACGCCCTGGATCTGCCGGCGCACCGCCGGGTCGGCGAGGTTGCCGTACAGGTCGAGCATTTCGCGCAAGGCGGCGGCGCCCTGCGTGGCATCGACGTCGGTCAGGCTCAGGTAGTTGAGGCCCAGGTGGCTGATGAGGCGCCACGTGAGCGCGCCTTCGGCCAGCGCCGGGTACGGCCGCGACGGGCCGCGCAGGATGCGCACGCCGCGCACCGGCGCCGACACGCGCAGCGTGAAGTCCGACTCCAGTCCGGTCGGCAGCAGCAGCGGCAGGTCGCGGTTGGTGCACAGCGCATCGAGGGTGATGTGGCGCAGGCTGTGCGGGAACGGTGCGTCGTGCTGGTCGACCAGCGACACATACACCTCGCTGCCCGTGTAGCTGGTGCGCGTGCCCTGCGCGCGTGCGCGGTCGGACACGAGGCGCGGCTCGCGGCGCAGCGAGAAGTAGGCGCCGAAGTCGCCGTCGTCGGATGCGAACGAACCGAGGAAGGGCCGGAACTCGCGCTCCTCCGAGCCGTTGGCCATGTGGCCCGTGACGCGCTCGACGGTGAAGATCTCGAAGTCGCGCGGGCGCGTGCGGTCGATCACCGCGTGGTGCTCGTGCTGGCCCGGCCCGACCGGGATGCGGTCGCTGCGGCGCGGCACGAGGTTGATGATGGGCGTGCAGAACAGCGAGAAGTGCTTGGCGTCGACGAGCCGCTCCAGGTCAGCGTCGGCGCGGTCGAGCAGGATCACGATCTCCATCGTGGTGCCGCCGATGGCCGAGGCCGCCGCGCGCAGGTGCTTCACGCTGAAGAACAGGTAGCGCTCGGGAAAGGCGAAGTACTCGTGCAGCAGGCGGTAGCCCTGGAACGAGCGCGCGTCGTAGGGCAGCAGCGACTGCTCGGGGTCGAAGCCCTCGTGGCGGATCGCCTCGTCGCCCAGCGGCACGATGCGCGCCGTGCTGCCGGGGCCCGCGCGGCACACGGTGGCCACGCTGTGGTGAGCAACCAGTTCGAGCACGCGCAGCGCATGCAGCTCCGCGCCCGAGAGAAAGAACTCGAGCCGATCGAGCGGCATCTCGGAAAAACGCGCACCGCCCACGGCCTCGAGCTTGATGGTGATGGCGCTCTTGGCCTGGCGCGCCGCCATCGGCAGCGCATGCGCAACCTCGGCCGGTACGGGGCCCAGGCTGGCGTCGGCAATCCTGATCGGCCACAGCGTGACGGCATGGCCCGTGCGGAACTCGCAGGCCGTCTGCTCGCCCTTGATCATGCGACCGCGCAAGAGCGTGTGGCGCGGCAGTTCGTAGCCCGCCTTCAGCGAGCCTTCGTTGAGGTTGCCGTCGATCTGCACCACGGCCATCGCGGGCAGCGGCGCGAGGAAGTTGGGGTACACCACTTCGAGCAGGCGCTGCGAGAAGCGCGGAAACTCCGCATCCATCTTGAGCTGGATGCGCGCCGTGAGAAAGCTGAAGCCTTCGAGCAGGCGCTCCACATACGGGTCGCTGACCTCGATGCCGCGCATGCCCAGGCGGCCCGCGATCTTCGGATAGCGCTGCGCGAACTCGGCCCCGAGCTCGTGCATGTAGGTGAGCTCGCGGTTGTAGTAATCGAGGAGCTTGGCGTCCATGTCAGCGGCCCCGCTCTTCGTCTTGTCCCCTCTCCCTTTGGGAGAGGGTTAGGGTGAGGGCAGCGGCCTCGACGACGCAGCCACCCGTTGCAAGGCCGTCGGCCCTCACCCCCGCCCTCTCCCAGAGGGAGAGGGAGTCAATCCGGGGAGCGCGCGCAGAGTTCTGCATCACAGCCCTCCCGTCGGCCGCAGCACCATGTTCCCGCTTTCCAGGTCCAGCTCCGAACGCAGGATGAACTCGATCGGGTACGGCACCGACCACAGCGTGCCGCGGATCTCCAGCGCGAGCAGGTTGTGGTGCTCCAGGTCGGTCGCGTCGGTCACGCAGCGCACGTCGATGCTGTCCTTCATGATGCGCGGCTCGAAGTCGATGATGGCTGCGCGGATGGCCGCTTCGACGTCGGCGAAGTCGACCTCCGACATGCGCCCGCCGGCCCAGCCGCGCACGCCGTAGTTCACCACCGAGCCGCGGGCGCGCGGCATGCCGTTGATGCGGTGGTCGGCGCCGAAGTTGGTGGTGTTGAGCAGCCACTGCAGATCGCGCAGCACCGAGTCGCGCAGCAGCTTGCCGCTCATGAGGAAGGCGCCCGCGCGCTCCTGCCCGTTCTGCGGCGCCTTGTCGGTGAGGCGGTCGAGCAGCACCGGTTGCAGGCGGTCGCGCGCGACGCTCTCTTGTGCGTCGCCGTCGATGTCGGTGGCAAGGGCGGGGCTCATGGGACCGCCCCTTCCGTAGCGGCGGCTTCGAACTCGATGCGCCGCAGGTCGAGCAGCGAGTGGTCGCCGGCCTCGCTGATCAGCGTGCGCTGGCCGATGCCCGCGAACTGGTCGTCGCCCGCGAGCGGTTGCCAGTCGGTGCGGCGGCCCAGCGCGGTTTCGTCGTCGAGGCTGTCGAGCGCGCCCGGGTAGCGCACGGGCACGAGCGCGCTGAGGCCGCGGCCGTCGTGCAGCTCGATCTCGGCCGGCGCCCACAGCAGGTCGACCAGATGTTGCGGGCGCGAGAACTTGATGCGGCGCACCGCCGGCAGCGGCAGCCACGCATAGCCCGAGGGCGTGAACAGTTCGAGCACGGCGCCGATGCGCGCGTCGCCGTCGCACAGCCAGGCGAAGTCGCTGTGCGCCGCGGGCTCGCCGTCGAGCGCCTGCACGCCGCGTGCATCGGAGCGGTCGATGGTGGTCAGCGTGCCCTGCAGCGCGGGTGCTGCGTCGCGCGCGGCCTCGCGCAGTGCGGCGGCCTCGTCGGCGCGCTCGGCGGGCAAGGCGGCCGCGCTCAGCAGTTGTTCGACCCAGTCGGCATTGCCCGAGACGATGGCCGGCGTGCGTCCGCCGCCGGCCCAGAAGTCGCTGCGCGCTTGCTCACCCCTGAGCGCCATCGCGCAGGTGACGCTGGCCGGCGTGAACGTGGGGTCGAGCTTGGTCGCGAGCTTGAGCTGGTCTTCGGCCCGCTGCCATTCGCCGCGCAGCGCGAGGAAGTGGCACAGGGCAAGGCGCAGGCCGGCGTTCTGGGGACTGGCGCGGATCTGCCGCTGTACCCATTCGGTGTGCTCGGCCACGGAGCGCTCGCCCAGCACTGCAAACCCATCGCCCATGAAACTTCCCCGTTGACTGGCTGAAAGGTGAAAGGCGGCGCGCCGCGAAGGGCCGCCGCAAGAGACAGACAAACGGCTGTGGACCGCCGGCGAGGGCTGCATGGCCATCAGGCCACGGCCCCGCCGCGCAAGAAGGAAATCAGGCTTCCTTGTTTTCCTTGATGTTCCAGCCCAGCACCGTCTCGGCGCCCTTGCCGCCCTTGTCGGTCTGTTCCCAGTACTGCTGCTTCACCTTCGCGGCCTGGAAGGCGTACTGCACGAAGACGGCGTCCGACCCCTGCTCGGCCGTGTACTGCACCGAGGTGACGAGCACCTCTTCGAGCGTAACGCGGGTGTATTCGATCTGCGAGCCGCCGGCCTTGCACACGGCCACTTCGACCTTGCTCAGGTGCTTGCCGCTCGCGCAGTTCTTCAGCACGGAAGGCGCGGCCTTGTCGATGCGCGCGAGCACCTGCAGGTCGTTGAAGCTGGCCTTGCCCACACCGCCGCCGCCGCCGCTGACCATGTTGCCAGGCTGCGTCGCTCCCCATGCAAACGACTTGATGTCGGTCCAGTCCTTGTGGTTGGAGTCCTTGGACTCACCGTTTGCACCCTCGACGCGCATGAACATGTCTACTGCCATGATTGACCCCCAAAAGTTATCGATGAATTGCCCGGTAGCGGGACAGTGGAATTAGCTGCTGTCCTTCTTGTTGGACGGCAACTTCGAAACCAGCCGCAACGACACCGTGAGCCCTTCGAGCTGGTAGTGCGGCCGGAGAAAAAACTTGGCGGCGTAGTAGCCGGGGTTGTCCTCGATGGCTTCCACCTGGACTTCGGCCGCCGCCAGCGGCTTCATCGCCTTCGTGTCCTGCGAAGAGGTGCCGGGGCTGCCGTCGACGTAGTTCATGATCCAGTCGTTGAGCCAGCGCTCCATGTCCTCGCGCTCGCGGAACGAGCCGATCTTGTCGCGCACGATGCACTTCAGGTAGTGCGCGAAACGGCAGCACGCGAACAGGTACGGCAGGCGCGCCGCCAGGTTGGCGTTGGCCGTGGCATCGGCGTCGTAGTACTCGGCCGGCTGCTGCAACGACTGCGCGCCGATGAAGGCCGCGAAGTCGGAGTTCTTGCGGTGCACCAGCGGCATGAAGCCGTTCTTGGCCAGCTCGGCCTCGCGCCGGTCGCTGATGGCGATCTCGGTCGGGCACTTCATGTCCACGCCGCCGTCGTCGGTCGGGAAGGTGTGCGTGGGCAGGTTCTCCACGGCACCGCCCGACTCCACGCCGCGGATCGACGTGCACCAGCCGTACTGCTTGAACGAGCGGTTGATGTTCACGCCCATCGCATAGGCCGAGTTGGCCCAGGTGTAGCGCGTGTGCTGCGCCGAATCGGTTTCTTCCTCGAACTCGAACTCGTCGACCGGATTCGTGCGCGCGCCATACGGCAGGCGCGCCAGGAAGCGCGGCATGGCCAGGCCGATGTAGCGCGCGTCTTCCGAATCGCGCAACGAGCGCCACGCGGTGTGCTCGGTGTTCTGGAAGATCTTGGTCAGGTCGCGCGGGTTCGACAGCTCCTGCCACGAGTCCATCTGCATCACGGTGGGCGAGGCGCCGGCGATGAAGGGGCAGTGCGCGGCGGCGGCGATCTTGGCCATCTCGCCGAGCATCTCGACGTCGGGCGGGCTGTGGTCGAAGTGGAAGTCGCCAATCAGCGCGCCGAAAGGCTCGCCGCCGAACTGGCCGTACTCGGCCTCGTAGATCTTCTTGAACATCGGGCTCTGGTCCCAGCCGATGCCCTTGTGGCGCTTGAGCGAACGCGCCACTTCGCGCTTCGATGCGCACATGACGCGGATCTTCAGCTGCTCGTCGGTCTCGGTGTTGTTCACGAGGTAGTGCAGGCCGCGCCATGCGCCTTCGAGCTGCTGAAAATCTTCGTGGTGCAGGATCTGGTTGATCTGCTCCGACAGCTTGCGGTCGATCTCCGTGATGATGGCCTGCACGCTGCGGTAGGCGTCGTTCGAGATGGTGACGGTGTTCTCGAGCGCCTGCACGGCCAGCGTCTTGACGGCGTTCTCCACCGCCTCGCGCGCCTGCTCGGTCTTGGGCTTGAACTCGCGCTGAAGAAGGTCGGAGAACTCGTTGGGCTCGAGGGCTTCGACGGTCGCGGTCTTCGCGCGTGCGCTCTGCTGGGATGCGGTGCTCATGGTGCGGTCCTGTCGTCGGCTTGCTTGGCTGCTGCTGCGGCATCGGCGGCCGCCTGCGCGACCGCGGGGTTGGGCGCGGACGCCAGCGACTTGAGCAGCGCCGGGTTCTGCAGCGCCTGGGCAATGAGTTGCTCGGCGCCGTTCTTGCCGTCCATGTACGAGAGCAGGTTCGACAGCTCGGTGCGCGCTTCGAGCAGCTGCTGCAGCGCATCGACCTGGCGCGCAATGCGCGCGGGCGAGAAGTCGTCCATGCTGTCGAAGGTGATGTCGACATTCATCTGGCCTTCGCCGGTGAGCGTGTTGGGCACCTGGAACGCGACGCGCGGCTTGATGGCCTTCATGCGGTCGTCGAAGTTGTCGATGTCCACCGCCATGAATTCGCGCTCCGCGAGGTCGGGCATCGGGTCGGTCTGCTTGCCGGCGAGGTCGGCGATGACGCCCATCACGAATGGCAGCTGGATCTTGCGTTCGCTGCCGTAGATCTCGACGTCGTACTCGATCTGCACGCGCGGCGCCCGGTTGCGCGCAATGAACTTCTGACCACTGTTTCTGACACGGTTGTCTGCCATAAGCTTCCTCTTGAAACTGAATGCATGGGTCGTACCGGTCGGCCGATGCCGGGGCGTTCGGACGCGCCGGCTGCAACGACCGCTAGGGCGATGCGGTGCCGCCGTTCAACGGGCGGCCGGCAAGGCTTTCTATCTTTTGCAATCCCTCGGGCACGAGCTCTTCGATGATCTGGAAGAAGTTGAGGTCCAGCAGCCGCTGGGCCCTGCGGATCAGCATGGGCGCCGGATGGCTCGGTTCCGTTCGCTCCAGGAACTCGCACGCTTTTTCCAACAGCACCTGCACATCTTCACGAGCCGATATTTCAATCTCTTGAATGCGCAGCGGACGCGCAGCCATTTGCGGGGCCGCTGCAACGTGCGCGGTGAACGAGCCACCCGGTGCGTGCACGTGCGCCGCACCGCTTGGTTGTT
Source organism: Variovorax sp. EBFNA2 (assembly GCF_033802765.1). Classification (NCBI taxonomy): domain Bacteria; kingdom Pseudomonadati; phylum Pseudomonadota; class Betaproteobacteria; order Burkholderiales; family Comamonadaceae; genus Variovorax; species Variovorax sp. EBFNA2. The sequence goes on along the minus strand of NZ_CP138496.1, from coordinate 261,683 downwards.
CTGCACTGCCCGCGGCCGACGCCTGCGGCACTTCGCTGTGCGGCTGCTCCGGCAGCAACTGGCCCACGGTGCGCAGCGACCGTTCGAGCCGCGAAAAATCGGGCGCCCAGCTCTGGCCCAGCGCGCGCTCGCAGGTCTCGCGGATGCGCTGCAGGAGTGCCAGAGCCTCACGCAGCGCCACCACGGGCGGTGCCGCCTTGTCGTGCGCGCGGCGCGCGGCCTCGCGCAGGCGGCCCACGCCGCCGGGGTAGTCCACCTGGTCGCTCTTGCTCGAATCGAGCAGCGCCTCGACCTGCCGCAGGCTCATCGCCGTGCCGCCGTCTTCGAGCAGCCGCGCATCGCGCACGCTGCGTCCGAGCCCTTCGGCTTCGGCCAGTGCGGCCAGCGCATTCATGCGCGGCAGCGGGTCTTCGTTCGTGCCATCGACGACGCGCGGATGCACGTCGTTCCAGAAAGTCTGCAGCACCGCATCGACGTGGCGCAGCCCGTCGACATAGCCGGGCAAGCCGCGGCTTTCGGTCCATGCGAGCGTGAGCGGCACCAGCACGCGCAGGTCGCGCGTGCGCAGGCACAGTTGCCGTGCGATGCGGTCTACGCGCGCCCAGTCGGGCGGCTCGGCGGGGATGATCGTGTCGCCGAACTGCTGCTCGCGCTTGCCCGTGGCCGCCTGTTGAAGCGCCATGAAATCGGCGTCGTATTCCAGATCTTCACCACAGGGAAGCGGGCCTTCGACGGGCGTCTGCAATAGATCGATCTCGTTCGGCAGCAACCACGTCTCCCTTGATTTATCCACTCGCGATGGTAGTTATCTTGAGGGTAAGAAGAGGCATGGTCAACCGCAACAGAATGCAAAGTACAGGCTCTGAATTCCAAAGGAGTACATCTGCTTTTAAAGTGCAGAAATACGGTTTACAGCAACTGGCGAGCGGCCAGGTTGCGCATCAGGGCACCGAGGCCGAAAGACCACCGAGGTGCCTGGTCTGCATGCACCACGCGGTTGTTCAGTGCGCCCAATTCAGGCGCGGCAATGCGCACGTGATCACCCACGACATGCGTGAATCCTTGCCCCGGTCCGTGACGGTCTTGTGTCGGCGCGAACATCGTGCCCAGAAACAACATGAAACCGTCCGGGTAGGCGTGGTGGCGGTTGAGTGTCTGCGCCACGAGGTCGAGCGGATCGCGGCTGATCTTCGACAGCGAGCTCGAGCCTTCGAGCGTGAAGCCTTCGGGGCCCGTCACGCTCAGCGCCACGGTGATGCGCCGCACGTCGGCAATACCGAAGTGCGCATCGAACAGACGGATGAACGGGCCGATGGCGCACGAGGCGTTGTTGTCCTTGGCCTTGCCCAGCAGCAGTGCGCTGCGGCCTTCGAAGTCGCGCAGGTTGACGTCGTTGCCGAGCGCGGCACCGAGCGTCTCGCCGCGGCTGTTCACAGCGAGCACGACCTCGGGCTCGGGGTTGTTCCAGGCCGAGTCCGCGTGAATGCCCACGTCGGCGCCCGTGCCCACGGCCGCGAGCACCGGGGCCTTGGTGAAGACCTCGGCGTCGGGGCCGATGCCCACCTCGAGGTACTGCGACCACATGCCCTGCGCGATGAGCACGTCCTTCACCTTCATGGCTTCGGGCGAGCCCGGCACGATGTCGGCGAGGTTGTCGCCGAGCACATCGCCGATGGCCGCGCGCGTGGCCTCGGCGCGCGAGGCATCGCCGCGCGCCTGCTCTTCGATCACGCGCTCGAGCAGGCTCGCCACGAAGGTCACGCCGCTGGCCTTCACGACCTGCAGGTCGCAGGGTGCGAGCAGCCAGGGCTGGCCGCTGTCGCGCGTGCTCTCGTCGCTGTTGGCGAGCACGGCCTCGAGCGCGGCGATGCGCGGCGCGGTGCCACTCTGCAGTGCCGCGCGCACGGCTTCGGACGGCGAGCCCTGGCCTTCGAGCAGGTCGCTCATGGTCGGTGCAAGCTTCGACAGGTCGTGCAGGCCATCGCCCTGCACGGCCACCAGCACCGGGCCCACGCCGGGTTGCCAGAGACGGCCGACAAGGGTGGCGCGCTCGGCGTCGCGGGGCAGGCTGGAAGCGGTCGAAAGGTTCAATGGCATGGCGGGATGTCTCCGTGAAATAGGGTCTGCGCGCCATCGTAGCCGCGGCCTCGGGACGGCGTCCGCCGCGGGTCAGTGGCCCGGCGTGGCCCGCACGCGTGCGACGTCGGCGGGCAGGTTCGGCCACGCGGCTTCCTGCGGTGCGAAGCGGGCGCGCATGTAGCCGGCGAGGTCGGCGATCTGGCGGTCGTCGAGCGCGTCGCGGAACGCGGGCATGAAGCCGATGTCGCGGTGCGCGGGCGCGCGCACGCCGTCGAGGATGGTGCGCAGCAGGTTGTCGGGCCGCGTGCTCGTGAGGCTGCTGTTGAGTGCGAGCGGCGTGTTCACGCCCAGCAGCGTGGGGCCGTCGCCATCGTGGTGGCACGACGCGCAGGCGCTGTCGAACATGCGCTGCGCGGGACCGAGCAACTGGCCCTGCGTGCGCGCGGCGTTGTCGACGGCCTGTTGCGCGAGCGCCTGCGGCTGCGCGACCGGCTCGGGGTTGAACGACCCGAGGTAGACGGCCATCGCGCGCACATCGTCGTCGGGCACCTGCGCGAGTTCGCGCACCACCTCGGCCATCGGGCCGCCTGCGATGCCGTGGCGCGGTGAGTGGCCGTTGCGCAGGTAGCGGTAGAGCGCGTCGGTGTCCCATGGCACGGCGGCCTTCGACAGCTGCGTGAGCGCGGGGGCTTCCCAGCCATCGACCATCGCGCCTGAGAGGTACGCACTGCCGCCCTGCTCCGCGCCGAGCGCGTTGCGCGGCGTGTGGCAGGCGCCGCAATGGCCCAGGCCGTTGACGAGGTAGGCACCGCGGTTCCACTCGGCACTCTGCGTGGGCACGGGCTGCAGCGGCGCGGGGTCGTGGAACAGCGCGTTCCATCCGGCCATCAACGGGCGCAGGTTGAACGGAGACTTGAGCTCGGACTTGGGCGTTTCGGCGCGCACCGCGGGCATCGCCATGAAGTACGCATAGAGCGCCTGCAGGTCGTCGTCGCTGGTCTTCGCGAAGGCGGTGTAGGGGAAGGCGGGGTACAGGTGGTGGCCGTCGCGCGAGACGCCTTCGCGCATCGCACGCTGGAAGGCGCTGAAGGACCAGCGGCCGAGACCCGTCTCTGCATCGGGCGTGAGGTTCGTCGTGTAGAGCGTGCCGAAGGGTGTGTCCATCGCACGGCCACCGGCGTTGGGTGCGCCGCCGGGTGCGGTGTGGCAGACGGCGCAGTCGCCGAGCGCGGCGAGCACGCGGCCGCGTTCGATGGTGGACTGGCTGTAGACCGGCGCGGTGAGCGACACGGGCGCGATGGCCGAGCGCCAGCCGAGAAGGCCGGCGACGACGCCGAGGCCGCCGATGAAGAGTGCGACGCCCGTGGCCCACACACTCTTGCGCTTCGGCCAGATGGTCCCCGCATTGCTCCTTCCCCCTCTGGGGGAAGGTTGGGATGGGGGCACAGCGGCTTCACCACTCCAACGCCGCTCGCCCCCACCCCCGCCCTCCCCCGGAAGGGGAGGGAGCAAACCCCGATTCAACTCGGCCAGCACCGTCTCCGGCGTGAAGGGCGGCGCACGAAACCGCACCCCCGTCGCATCAAAGATCGCATTCGCAATCGCCGCCGTCCCCGGCACCGACGACGACTCGCCCGCGCCCAGCGACGGCTCGCCGGGACGCGGCATGTGCATGACCTCGATCACTGGCACGTCGCGGAAATTGATGATCGGGTAGCTGCCCCACTCGCGGCTCGCGACCACGCCGGTCGGCAACACGCCGGGCAACTGCGCCCCGCCCGACGATGAGCCCTGCTGCGGCGCGAACTTCACCTCTTCCATCAGCGCGCGGCTCGTGGTCTGGATCACGTTGCCATGCACCTGGTGCTCGACGCCCGCCGGATTGACCAGCAAGCCCGCGTCGTGCCCCACCACCACGCGGCGCACATGCACCTCGCCCGTCTTGCGGTTGACTTCGACATCGGCCACCCACGCAGCCCACGCCGCACCGAAGCCCGGCCACTTGCTGTGGATGTAGCGCGCGTACGCGAAGCCCTGGCCGAAGAGGATGTCGCCGCCTTCGCCGAGCCCGCCGTCGGCGTTCTCTTGCGGCCCGGTGCGCATGCGCCAGCCGGCCTTCTGCGCGGTGGCCTGCACGAGTTCGATGGCGCGCGGATCGTCCAGGTGCCGCAGGCGGAACTGCACCGGATCGACGCCGGCCGCCGTCGCCAGCTCGTCGATGTACGACTCGTGCGCGAACGAACTCGGCAGCGCCGACACGCCGCGCAGCCACGAGGCGCGCACGATCGGCGCCATGTCGTTGACCTTCACGCGCAGGTTGTCGTAGCTGTACGGCGGGCGCGCGGTGCGGTCGCCCATCTCGTAGGCCTGCGCCACGGGCTCGACCGTGCGCGTGAGCAGCAACGCCAGCGTGGGCGCGCCGTTCGACGGATACGAGGTTTCGAAGTCGTAGGCGGCGACGCGGCCATCGGCCATGAGCCCGCCGTCGATCTCCATGAGCTGCGCGGCGCCCTTGGGCTCCCACGCATGCTCCTGCTCGCGCGAGAGCTGCACGCGCACCGGCGCACCCACGGCACGCGCGAGCAGCGCGGCATCGGCCGCCACGTCGTCGGCGCCGTTGCGGCCGTAGCAGCCCGCGGCCTCCATGCGCACCACGTCGACCCGCACGTCCTCCACGCCCATGAGCTTGGCGAGGTCGGCGCGCAGCACGTGCGGGTTCTGCGAGCCGGCCCAGCAGCGCAGCTGCATGCCGCTGCCATCGGCCGGCTGCCAGTCGGCCAGCGCGCACGACGGGCCGATGGACGCGTGCATCTGGTACGGCCACACATACGTGCGCTGCATCGGCTGCGCAGCGGCGGCCATCGCGCCATCGACATCGCCTTCGTCGACCAGCAAGCGCTGCGTCGAGGGGTTGTCGCGCAGCGCCTGCGCCACGTCGCGCAGATCGGGCATGCCGGGCCAGGGCTTCCAGGTCACGCGCAGTTCGCGCATCGCCTGCTCGGCGTGCTCCTCGCGCTCGGCGACGATGCCGACGAAGTCGCGCACCACGACCACGGCGCGGATGCCGGGGATGTGCGCGATGGACGATTCGTCGACCGATTCGAGCGTGTTGCCGATGAAGTCGCCATGGTCGGCGCCCGCGTACGGCGGGCGCACCACGCGGCCGTGCAGCATGCCGGGCACGCGCATGTCGTGCACGAACACGAGGTCGCCCGCGAGCTTGGCCGGGATGTCGACGCGCGCCTGGCGCGTGCCGACGAGGCGGTAGTCGGCCGGGTTCTTGGGTGTCGCGTCGAGGTCGAGGCGCAGCACCGTGCGCTGGTGCGCCACGAGGTCTGCGTAGTTGACGTGGCGGTCCGGTGCCTCGGTCACGCGCACCACGCCGTTGCGCACCTGCAGCGCATCGACGGCCACGCCCAGCCGCTCGGCCGCACGCGCCAGCAGCCAGGCGCGCGCCTGCGCGGCGGCCAGCCGCAGCGGCTGCGCGTGGATCTGGATCGACGCGCTCGCGATCGTCGCGCCCTGGTTGGGCGCGCGCGCGGTGTCGCCGAGCATCATGCGCACGCAGGGCATGCCGAGGTCGAGCTCTTCGGCCACGATCTGCGCCAGCGCGGTCTGGATGCCGGTGCCGAGATCGACGTGGCCGTTGAGCGCGGAGACGCTGCCGTCGTCCCACAGCGCGAGCAGCACCTCGTCGCCTTCGGTGGGGTTGCTGGCGATGAAGGCGGGTTGGCCTTTGGCGGGCGGGGGTGGGGGCGGTGCGTCGCGCACCACGAGCAGCACGCCGTCGGCGGCGAGGAATTCCGCGCGGGTTTGCGGCAGGTCGGCGCGGCGCGTCATCGGTTTTGCCCCCTCTCCCCGTATTGCTCCCTCTCCCTCTGGGAGAGGGTTGGGGTGAGGGCCAGCGGCGATGGCAGAGGCTGTGCGCTTGCGAAGGCCGATGCCCTCTCCCGCAAGCGGGAGAGGGGACAACGCGGGCCGCTCATGGCTTGACCTCAGCACGCATGCGCACCGCCGCGCGCTGCACCGCATCAAGAATCTCGATGTGCGTCCCGCAGCGGCACAGGTTGCCCGACAGCTCGCTGCGGATGCGCGCCTCGCTCGCGCCAGGATCACGCGCGAGCAGCGCAGCCGCCTGCATCACCATGCCGTTGAGGCAGTAGCCGCACTGCGCGGCCTGCGCGTCTTCAAACGCGGCCTGCACCGGATGCCAGCGCCCGCGCATGCCCAGGCCTTCGAGCGTCGTGATGCTGCGTCCCGCCACGCCATGCGCGGGAATCACGCAGGACCGCGCCGCCACGCCGTCGACATGCACCGTGCACGCACCGCACTGCCCGAGCCCGCAGCCGTACTTCGGCCCGTTGAGCCCGAGGTCGTTGCGCAGCAGGTGCAGCAGCGAGGCTTCGCGCGGCACGCCGGCGAGCGCGTGCGCCTGGCCGTTGACCTGCAGGTGCAGCGGCTCCGCGCCGCAACCGGCCGTCACGGGCACCGGGCTCCAGGCCCGCGAAGGGTGTGGCCCGCGATCGAAAACTTCATGCGTTGTCTCGTCCGTCGTCGTGGTTGTGGTTGCTGCCGTCTGCCGCGGCCCGGTGGCATCAGGCCGCCTGGATGTCGCCCGACTGGATGCGCTTCACGCCCTTGGCCGTCATCTGCTTCCAGGCGGCGGCCAGCGAGCCGTTGAGGTCGATGCCGCGCGTGGCGTCTTCGATCACGTAGGCCTCGAAGCCGGCCTTGCGCGCGTCCATCGCGGTCCAGGCCACGCAGAAGTCGGTGGCGAGACCCGTGACGAACACGGTCTTGATGCCGCGCGCCTTGAGGTAGCCGGCCAGGCCGGTGGCCGTCTTGTGATCGGCCTCCTCGAAGGCGGAGTAGCTGTCCATGTCCTTGTGGAAGCCCTTGCGGATGACGAGCTGCGCGGTCGGCACCTTGAGTTCCTTGCCGAGCGCGGCGTCGTCGGTGCCCTGCACGCAGTGGTCGGGCCACAGCACCTGGGTGCCGTAGTTGAGCTTGGTCGTCTCGAAAGGCTTCTTGCCCGAGTGGGTGCTGGCGAAGGAAGCATGACCGGCCGTGTGCCAGTCCTGCGTGACGACGATGTTCTGGAACGCGGGTGCCAGCGCATTGATGACCGGGATCACTTCGTTGCCGCCCTTCACCGCGAGCGTGCCGCCGTCGAGAAAGCAGTTCTGCACATCGACCACGATCAGCGCGGCCTTGCCGCCGGGCTTGATCTTGCCGGCCGCGAAAGCGGACGAGAGACCGAAACTGCCGAGGCTGCCGACGAGCCCAAGGGCAGCGGCGGACTTCAAGACGGTTCTGCGATGCATGGCGTGGACTCCGGTGGGTTGAGGAAACGAAATGATCAGACGCTGAGGTAGGCCCTGCGCACTTCTTCGTTGGCCGCCAACTCGGCCATCGTCGCGTGGTAGCGGATCTGCCCCTTCTCGAGCACGTAGGCGCGATCGGAAACCAGCTCGGCGAAGTGCATGTTCTGCTCCGACAGCAGGATGCTCACGCCCTGTGCCTTGAGCTCGAGAATCATGTTCGCCATCTGCTCGACGATGACGGGGGCCACGCCCTCGGAAGGTTCGTCGAGCAGCACGAGATACGGGTTGCCCATCAACGTGCGCGCCACGGTGAGCATCTGCTGCTCGCCGCCGCTCATGCGACCGCCGGGGCGGTTCGGCATTTCACCGAGGTTGGGGAACAGCTGGAACAGGCGCTCGGGCGTCCACAGCGGCGCCGCGGTGCCATCGGCCCACTGGCGCGCGGGCTGCTTGCCGACCTCGAGGTTCTCCATCACCGTGAGGTCGGTGAACACGCGCCGGTCTTCGGGCACGAAGCCCAGGCCCAGGCGCGCCGCGTGGTGCGGCTCGCTCTTCGAGATGTCGTGCCCGAGAAAGCGCACCGCGCCGCGCCGCTTGCTCAGCATGCCGATGAGCGTCTTGAGCGTGGTCGACTTGCCCGCGCCGTTGCGGCCCATGAGCGCGACGACTTCGCCGCGCCGCACTTCGAGGTCGACGTCGTAAAGGATCTGCGCGGCGCCATACCAGGCGCACAAGGCCTTGGCTTCCAACAACGGTTCATGCGTGCTCATGCGGCAACTCCCAATGCAGCGGCCTTTTCGGCGATCTTCTCGAAGGTCTTGCCGCTGCCGAAGTACACCTCCTGCACCTTCGGGTGGTCGCGGATCTCGAGCGGCTTGCCCTGCGCGATGAGGCGCCCGCGCGCCAGCACGATCATGCGGTCGGCGTACGCGAACACCACGTCCATGCTGTGCTCGGTGAACAGCACGGCCATGCCGCGTTGAATGACGAGGTCCTTGGTGAGCGCCATGAGCGAGTTGCGCTCCTGGGGCGCCATGCCGGCGGTGGGCTCGTCCATGAGCAGCAGCTTGGGCGAGTTGGCCATGGCGATGGCGAGTTCGACGCGCTTCACGTCGCCGTAGGCCAGCACGCTGCAGGGCCGGTCGGCCTGCGCCTTCATTCCGACCTGGTCGAGCAGCGCCAGTGCGTCGTCGCGCTTGTGGTCCGCTGCGCGGCGCCACATCGAGAACAGCTTGTGGTCGTGCGAGAGCAAGGCCATCTGCACGTTCTCGACGACGGTGAGCGAAGCGAAGGTTTCGGCGATCTGGAAGGTGCGGCCCACGCCCTTGCGCCAGATCTCGCGCGGCTTGCGGCCCACGAGTTCGTGGCCGTCGAGCGTGATCGAGCCCTGGTCGGCCTTGAGTTGGCCGTTGACCATGTTGAAGGTGGTCGACTTGCCGGCGCCGTTGGGGCCGATGAGCGCGAGCAGTTCGCCCGCAGGCAACTCGAAGCTGATGCCGTCCACGGCCTTCACGCCGCCGAAAGACTTGCCGAGGTTTTCTACTTTGAGGAGGCTCATGCCTTCACCTCCTTGAGCTTCGCATCTGCGTCTGTTTCATGCTTCGGTGTGCGCCAGCGATCGACGAGTTGCTTGATCGACCCGGCGATGCCTTGCGGGAACAGCAGCACCAGGATCAGGATGATGGCGCCGAGCATCGCGCGCCAGTAGTCGGTGTTGCGTGCCACGGTGTCGTGCAGCCAGGTGAAGGTGACGGCGCCGACCACCGGCCCCGCCAGCGTCTGGATGCCGCCCAGCAGCACCATCACGAGGCCGTCGACCGACTTGCCGACCGACAGGCTCTCGGGCGAGATGCTGCCCTTCGAGAACGCATAGAGCGCGCCGGCCAGGCCCGCCACGGTGCCGGCGATGACGAAGGCCGCCCACTGCATGCGCTTGACGTCGATGCCGATGGCGTCGGCGCGCAGCACCGAGTCGCGGCCCGCGCGCAGCGCATAGCCGAAGGGCGAGAACAGCACGCGGCGCAGCCACCACACGCCCGCGCCCACGAGCACCAGCGTGAGCCAGTAGTACACCTGCTTGTTCGACAGCCACTCCGACGGCCACACGCCGGTGAGGCCGTTGCTGCCGCCCGTGAAGCTGTCCCACTGGTAGGTGATGGCCCAGGTGATCTGCGCAAAGGCCAGCGTGAGCATCGCGAGGTACACGCCCGACAGCCGCACCGCGAACCAGCCGTAGACAAAGGCACCGAGCGCGGCCACCAGCGGCGCGACCACGAGCGCCAGTTCCATCGGCAGGTGCAGCGCGCGCACCAGCAGCGCCGCGCCGTAGGCCCCGAGGCCGAAGTACGCGGCGTGGCCGAAGGAGTGCATGCCGGCCGGCCCCATGATGAAGTGCAAGCTGGTGGCGAACAGCGCGGCGATCAGCAGGTCGATCATCAGCACCGTGGTGTAGGGCGAACCGGCCGTCAGCAGCGGCAGCGCGGCAAGCACCACGGCAAGCCCGGCGGCGGCCACGATGTAGGCGGTGCTGGGCCGGCGCAGCGGTTCTTCCTGCATGCCGACATAGCGGCTCGGCGCCTGCGGGCGGCCGAACAGGCCCCACGGGCGCCACACCAGCACGATGGCCATCACGAGAAAGTCGACCATCAGCGTGAGCTTGGAGAACGACACGTCGATGCCGAAGATCTGCACCACGCCCAGCCAGATGCACACGGCCTTGATCTCGGCGATGAGCAGTGCGGCCACGTAGGCGCCGGGCAGCGAGCCCATGCCGCCGACCACCACGACGACGAAGGCGGCGCCGATGGTGTTCAGGTCCATCTCCAGCGTGGCGGGTTCGCGCGGCAGTTGCAGCGCGCCGCCCAGGCCCGCGAGCAATGCGCCGAGCGCGAACACGGCGGTGAACAGCCAGGCCTGGTTGACGCCGAGTGCGCTGACCATTTCGCGGTCTTGCGTGGCGGCGCGCACCAGCGTGCCGAAGCGCGTGCGCGTGAGCAGCAGCCAGACGAGGCCGAGCACGAGCGGGCCGACGACGATCAGGAACAGGTCGTAGGACGGAAACTGGCGGCCGAGGATTTCGACCGAGCCCTTGAGGCCCGGCGCGCGCGGGCCGAGCAGTTCGTCAGGGCCCCAGAGCCACAGCACCGCGTCCTTGATGACGAGCACGAGCGCGAAGGTGGCCAGCAGCTGGAACAGCTCGGGCGCCTTGTAGATGCGGCGCAGGAGCAGCACCTCGATGAGCGCACCGAGCACGCCCACCGCGAGCGCGGCGATCAGCAGCGCAGGCCAGAAGCCCACGCTCGGGCCGAGCTTCTCGACGAGCGTGTACGCGGTGTAGATGCCCACCATGAAGAACGACCCATGGGCGAAATTGACGATGCGCGTCACGCCGAAGATCAACGACAAGCCGGCCGCCACCAAGAACAGCGAAGACGCGCCGGCCAACCCGTTGAGCAACTGAACAACGAAGCCTGAAAAGCTCATGAAAGACCCTGAGGAAACTGGAGACACCGCGCCCCGCCGTCATCGACCGACGGCAGGCGCGTTGCGGGAACCGCGCGCAATCAGTCGGCGGGGCGCATCTTCTTCACTTCGTCGTCGGTAGGCTGGAACTTGGCACCGTCGAGGTACACGTAGTCGACCATCACGCCCTTGCCGCCGTCGTTCTTGGTCTTGCCGACGTACGCGCCCATGGTGGACTGGTTGTCCTGCGCGCGGTAGCTGATCTTGCCGAAGGGCGTGTCGACCTGCAGGCCCTTGAAGGCTGCGACGAGCTTCTCGGTGTCGGTGCTGCCGGCCTTCTTCACGCCCGCCGCGATCGAGTAGATGGCGCTGTAGCCCACCACCGAACCCAGGCGCGGGTAGTCCTTGAACTTGGCCTGGTAGGCGTCGTTGAAGGCCTTGTGCTCGGCGGTCTTGATGCCGTACCAGGGGTAGCCGGTGACGATCCAGCCGTTGGGCGCTTCGTCCTTCAGCGGGTCGAGGTACTCGGGCTCGCCGGTCAGCACGCTCACCACCTCACGGTCCTTGAACAGGCCGCGCGTGTTGCCTTCGCGCACGAACTTGGAGAGGTCGGCGCCGAACAGCACGTTGAAGATGGCGTCGGGCTTGGCGTCGGCCAGGGCCTGCGCCACGCTGCCCGCATCGACCTTGCCCAGCGGCGGTGCCTGCTCGGCGACGAACTCGACGTCGGGCTGCGCGGCCTTCAGCAAGGTCTTGAAGGTGGCGACCGACGACTGGCCGTATTCGTAGTTGGGGTACACGATGGCCCAGCGCTTCTTCTTGAGCTTGGCCGCCTCGGGCACCAGCATCGCGACCTGCATGTAGGTCGAGGGGCGCAGGCGGTAGGTGTACTTGTTGCCGTTGCTCCAGACGATCTTGTCGGTCAGCGGCTCGGCGGCGAGGTAGAAGAATTTCTTCTGCTTGGCGAAGTCGGTGAGCGCCAGGCCGGTGTTCGACAGGAACGCGCCGGCCAGCACGTCGACCTTCTCGCGCGAGATGAGCTCTTCGGCCACGCGCACGGCGTCGCCAGGATTCGCGTTGTCGTCGCGGCTGATGAGCTCGAGCTTCTTGCCGTTGACGCCGCCCTTGGCGTTGATCTCGTCGACCGCGAGTTCCATGCCCTTCTTGTAGGGCTCGAGGAAGGCGGGCTGCGCCTTGTAGCTGTTGATTTCACCGATCTTGATCACGCCCTGCGCATGCGCGGGGACCAGGGCCGAAGCCAGCGTGACGACGGAAGCGGCGCAGAAGACATGGCGCAATGGATTCATCGGGAAGCTCCTAGAAGTTCGAACAGAAAACACGATGCGGTAACGACGATGCAATGACGGGTCAACGAAGACCGTCTTCGCCTTTTATTTCGCTGGCCTGCAGGCCGCCGACGCGCGGCAGCGGTCGGCCGCTGTCTGTGACGGCCACGGCAACGACGATCTCGTTGGCGCGCGGCGCGTCGGCCACGCGGGCCTCGATGGCGTCGAAGTGGCTGCGCACGAAGGCGGCGTCTTTGTGGCCCAGCGGCACGTCGATGGCGGTGCCCAGCGTGCCCTGCTTCTTGGCCGAGGGCACGAGCGCGGCGCCCTTCTCGACCGCCACGCGCAGCGGCGCGCCCAGCTTGGGATGCAGGATGGCGGCGGCATGTTCCAGCTCGCCGCGCTCGCCGACGATGGCGGCCTTGCCGTAGCTCTGCACCTGGCCGGGCTCGATGCCCAGCGCCTTCACGGCCTTCTGCCCGAGCAGCGCACCGAGCTCTTCGCCGATGGCGATGAGTTCGTCGAGGCTCTCGCTGTAGCGGCCGGCATAGGGGTTCTCGATGACGGCGATGGCGACGGCGCGGCGCGTGGGCGGCGTCACGTCTTGCCCCATTTCCTTGCGGGTTTCGTCCACTTGAATGACGAGCTTGCGGATGTTGGCGGTAGTCATTGGCTCACCCCCAGGCTGCGCGCACTTCGTGTCGCTTCGCCAACCCCCTCACCGGGGGCAACACCTGCGGCCCGGCAAAGCCGGTTCCGCGGTGTTCTCGAATTGATGACGCCTGAGTTTGGTTGCGAAGTTTTGATCATGGTCATAGTCCTTGTTAGCGCAGGCCGTCCCACTTGCTGATGTCCTTCGCGAGCAGGCCGCCGACGCGCGCATGCACGCGGTAGCCGGTGCTCATCGCGAGGATGAAGACGATCTCATCGGCCAGGGGCGCACCGGGCACGCGCACCTCGATGGCGTCGAACTGGCCGCGCACGTAGCTGGCGTTGATGTTGGTGAGCGGCACGTCGAGCGTGGCGCCGGGCGGGCCGACCTTCTTGGTCGAGGGCACGATCGACAGTGCGTTGCCGGGCTGGCCGGTTTTCTCTTCGGCCTTGCCTGCGGTGTAGGCGGCGCGGCTGCCCTTCCAGCCGAGCAGTTCGCGCATCGCGTAGCCGCCGGGCACATGCCACAGCGCGCCGTGCTCGAGCTCGCCATCGGCACCGACGATGGCGCCCTTGCCGTAGGTGGCGATCTGCTCGAGCGGCACGTCCATGGCGGCGTGCAGCTGGTGCGCCATGTCGACGCCCACGGGGTCGAGCAGCGCCATCATCGGCAGGATGTCGGGCTCGTAGCGGCCCGCGAAAGGATTGGTCAGCACCGCGCCGATGGCACCGCGCACCAGCGGGGTGTCGGCACGTGGGCCGAACTCGTGGTGGATGTGCTCGACATGGGTGAAGACGCGACGGATTTCGATCATGAAAAAGAACCTTGCTTTTCGTTAAGCAAATACTGAACCAACTGCATCGGGCAGCGCGACGTCCAGCGACTTCGAGCATAAGGGTTCCACCAGCCGCCACTGCCCCTGGCAAACGAGCAGAACGGCCCACACGAGCCCCCTTTTCTGCAGCACGTGAGCGCACGCCGCGCCCGCATCGAGTGCATGGTGCACCTGCGCGGGCGCCAGCGTCGGCACGTCGACGGTGACGAGGGTGTCGCCGAGGTCGCTGTCGTCCTTGCAGTCTCTCGCGGGCTTGCGCTGGATGAGCGCGTCGTCGACATCGACGGCGTTGGCGATCACGGTGGCGGCGGCATCGGCCTGCGCCGCGGTGGCGGCCAACACCGTCACGCTGTCGGCGATGCCCAGCGAGAAACTGCGCCCGCGCCAGCCGCTGGTGGCGACACCGCGCACGGGTTGGTCGGCATGCAGCTCGAACTGGCCGTCGGTGGTGAGCACGCGGCTGTCGCGCCAATCGAAGCGCGCGAGGTCGGCGAACACGCCCACGCGCGCCGAGTGGCCGGACGCAAGGTGCAGCGCGATGTCGCCGCCGTTGTTGATCCACGCGCGCTCGATGCCGGGCCGGTCGTAGAAGGCGATGAGTTCCTGCGCCACGCTGCCGGCCACGGCCGCCATGGGCGTGAGGAACAGCGGCGAGAACGCATCACAGGCGTCCCACATGCGCCGTGCGACGACGCCGCGCGGGCGCTGGCGCGCGGCCACAGGCTGGCGCAGCTGCGGCAGCTCGCGCACGAGTTCGTCGAGCACATGGCCGAAGCGCGCCCACGCTGCATCGTGCGCAGCCGCGACGGCGTACGGGTCGCCGTGCGCTTCGGCCAAGATGTCGATCGGGCCGTGGTTGAAATGCCAGCGGCTCGCGTCGAGCGCCGTGCGTTGGGCGCTCATGGCGCAGCCTCGGGGTTCATGCATTGCTCCCTCCCCTTCCGGGGGAGGGCCGGGGTGGGGGCACGCGGCGCATCCATCGGGCGTTCTGCCCGCCCCCATCCCAGCCTTCCCCCAGCGGGGGAAGGAGCAACAGCCACGGCGCACATCGACGTGGGCATCGCTCAGCCCAGCATCGGGGCATGGCCGAGCGGCCACGGATTGGCATCGTCGATGACGAGCCATTGGCGCGCCAGCGGTGCGCCGTCTTCCTGCCACGCACCGCGCGCGAGCGCCTGTTCGAGCGGGAAGATATGTTCGACGTGCCCGCCGAGCGCTTCGTAATCAGCGCGCCGCATGCTGAACTCGATGGGCGCGACGATGGCCGGCGTGGGCACGGTGCCGAAGCTGTGGTCGGGCATGCGCATGACGTCGGCCATCACGGTGATGCCACCACCGGGCCACACATAGGCCGGCGCGCCGCCGCAGGTGACGTTGACCAGCGCGCGCTTGATGGCGCGCGTGAGCAGCACGGGGTTCTCGGTGACACCCGCGCGCAGGCTGCCGCCGGCGCCGCCGAGGAACAGCACGGTGCACAGCGAAGGCTCGCAGTTCTCGCCGATGCGATCGACGATGCGGCGCACCTCGGGCGGCATCTCCTGCTCGATGGGCTTGAGTGCGTCATCGAGCACGTACCACTGCGCGTGTTCGCCGGTGGTCGAGGTCATGAGCAGGCGCAGGCCGGGGCGGGCCACGCCCTCTTCCCAACCTTCGATGATCGCGAGCGGATCGGCGATGTCGGTGCCGCCCCAGCCGTTGCCGGGGTTCGCCACCTGAAAGTAGCGCCCCGGCGTCGACTTGCGGCCCAGCATCTGGATGCCCGAGGGCGTCATGTCGAGGCAGCGGCCGGCCTGGTGTTCGGTGAGCACGCCGGTGATGTGGTCGTCGACCACCACCACCTCGTCGGCCACGCCGGCGAACTGGCGCGCGAAGATGCCCACGGCCGCCGAGCCGCAGCCCACGCGCATGCGCTGTTCTTCGACGCCGTTGACGATGGGCGCCTTGCCGGCCTGGATGACGAGGCTGGCGCCGCCGTCGATGGTGCACTCGACCGCCTGCTTGTTGCCCAGCAGCTGCATCAGCTCGGCCGTCATGCGGCCTTCCTTCTTGCTGCCGCCCGTGAGGTGGTGCACGCCGCCCAGCGACAGCATCTGCGAACCGTATTCGGCCGTGGTGACATGGCCCACGACCTCGCCCTTGTAGCGAACATTGGCCTGCTCGGCGCCCAGGAAGCGGTCGGTGTCGATCTTCACCTTGAAGCTGCAGTAGCTGAAGATGCCTTCGGTGACGACGGTGACCATGTCGACGCCCTGCGCCTTGGAGGCCACGATGAAGGGCGCGGGCTTGTAGTCGGGGTACGTGGTGGACGAGCCCACGCCGGTGACAAAGACTTCGTCGGCGTGCAGCAGGTCGCCGTTCCAGTCGGGCGTGGCATCGGCCTCGGCCACTTCGGCACCAGGGCGATCGAAGGGCACGAGCGCCGGCTGTTCGCTGGCGAGCGTGCGACGCAACAGCACCACCGGATCGACGCGCACCAGCACGCCCTGGCGGTTGGCGTAGCGGTCGCAGGCGCCGGTGCGGCCGTCGGAGATCTGGCACAGCACCGGGCAGGCGTTGCACTCGACCTTGGCGGTGCTCATCTTCTCGTTGCGCGGCGGCGCCTTGCCGAAGGCTGTGCTGCCGGCCTCGGCGATCTGCGGCATGTCCATGCCGGGCAATCCGTCTGTCTTGGTGTGTTCAGTCATCGGGGCGATCTCGTGGTGTGGTGCTGTCGGAGCGGGTCTTCAGGCCCCGGAGGTTTGCAACAAACGTGCCGTGCAAGTGCTTGTGCGCCGGCTGTCGTTTGTGTAGCATCCCCTACACTTTCATGTTGCGTTCACTACATCAAAGGTCAATGTAGCAAACAGGCCCGATGCTTGCAATGGTGTTTTCTCGCGGTGGTCATCGGGGTTTTTCCGACCAACGACAATGGAGGGTTGCTAGCCGGCCGATGGCGGACGCCCCAAAGGCGTGCATTTCGGCTCAGCCACCCTTTCCTGTCTTCAACCAACACTTGAGTTCTGTATGAGTGCATTCAGCGAAGAACGCGTCCTGAGCGTCCACCACTGGACCGACCGCCTGTTCACCTTCACCACCACGCGCGACCCGTCGCTGCGCTTCTCGAACGGTCATTTCACGATGATCGGACTGAAGGTCAACAACAAGCCCCTGCTGCGCGCGTACAGCATCGTGAGCCCCAACTACGAGGAGCACCTCGAGTTCCTGAGCATCAAGGTCGAAGACGGCCCGCTCACCTCGAAGCTGCAGCACATCCAGGTGGGCGACACCATCATCGTGGGCCGCAAGCCCACGGGCACGCTGCTCATCGACTACACGCTGCCGGCCAAGCGCCTGTACCTGTTCGGCACGGGCACCGGCCTGGCGCCCTTCATGAGCATCATCCGCGACCCCGAAACGTATGAGAAGTTCGAGCAGGTCATCCTGGTGCACGGCGTGCGCCAAGTCGACGAGCTGGCGTACCACGACCTCGTGACCGACCACCTGCCCAAGCACGAGATCCTGGGCGAGATGATCGCCAAGCAGCTGCTGTACTACCCGACCGTCACGCGCGAGGAGTTCCGCAACCAGGGCCGCGTCACCGACCTCATCGAAAGCAACAAGCTCACCGACGACCTCGGCCTGCCTCCGCTCAACGTCGAGGAAGACCGCGTGATGCTGTGCGGCAGCCCGGGCCTGCTGGTCGACCTGAAGCACATCCTGGAAAAGCGCGGCTTCAAGGAAGGCAACACCTCGACGCCGGGCGACTTCGTGGTCGAACGCGCGTTCGCCGAAAAGTAAGACAAGACAAAGAGGCGCTGCGCGCACGATGGCCGACTCCCGCTCCGTCAGCAAGCCCAAGCCCCAGCGCCGCACCGGCGTACGCGAGGCCGCGGCCCAGGCCACGCGCGACAGCATCCTCAAGGCGGCGACCAAGGTGTTCGCCAAGTACGGCTACGACGGCGGCAGCGTGGAGAAGATCTCCAAGGCCGCCAAGTCGTACGACCGGATGATCTATTACTACTTCGGCAGCAAAGAGGGCCTGTTCATCGCGGTGCTCGAGGGCATCTACCAGCGCATGGACGATGCCGAAGCCGCCATTGCACTCGACGCGAGCCGGCCCGTGGAAGCGCTCACCGAAGTCATCCGCTTCGTGCTCGGCTACTACCGCAAGAACCCCGAGTTCGTGACGCTCTTGAACACCGAGAACCTGCACAAGGGTCGGCACATTTCCAAGTCGCTGCGGGCGCGCGAGTACTCGTCGCGGGCGGTGGCCATCATTGCGGAAATCCTGGCCAGCGGCGGCGCCCAGGGCCTGTTCCGCACCGACCTCGTGGCGCGCGACATCTACCTGCTGATTGCGTCCACCGGCTATTTCTACACCTCGAACCGGCACACGCTCACGGCCTTCCTCGGCGAACCGATGGAGTCGCCCGAGGCGATCCGGCACTGGGAAGATTTCGTGATCGAGACCCTGCTGCGCACCGTGCGCGCGGACGACATCCAGGAACAAGACAACACCACCCCACCCCACGAGGACACCACGAAATGGCAGAAATCGCAGCCGGCGCAAAGTCGGGCAAGGTCGTCATCAAGAACATAGGGCTGCTGCTCTCGGGCGACATCGACAAGCCCATCCTCGACGCCGACACCCTCGTGGTGAACGACGGCCTGATCGTCGCGATCGGCAAGGAAAAAGACTGTGACCTCGAAGGCGCGCAGACCGTCATCGACGCGCGCAAGACCTGCGTCGCACCGGGCCTCATCGACAGCCACGTGCACCCGGTGTTCGGCGACTGGACGCCACGCCAGGGCCAGATCGGCTGGATCGATTCGACCATGCACGGCGGCGTGACCACGATGATTTCGGCGGGTGAAGTGCACCTGCCCGGTCGCCCGAAAGACATCGTCGGCCTGAAGGCCTTGGCCATCACCGCGCAACGCGCGTTCGACAACTTCCGTCCCGGCGGCGTGAAGGTTCTCGCCGGCGCGCCGGTCATCGAAAAGGGCATGGTCGAAAGCGACTTCAAGGAACTCGCCGAAGCCGGCGTGGGCCTGCTTGGCGAAGTGGGCCTGGGCTCGGTGAAGGCCGGCTACGAGGCCAAGGAAATGGTGGCCTGGGCGCGCAAGTACGGCATCCAGAGCACGATCCACACGGGCGGCCCGTCGATCCCGGGCTCGGGGCTGATCGACAAGGACGTGGTGCTCGAGGCCGACGCCGACATCATCGGCCACATCAACGGCGGCCACACCTCGCTGCCCGAGGCGCATGTGTGCGAGCTGTGCGAGAAGAGCACGCGCGCCATCGAGATCGTGCACAACGGCAACGAGAAGGTCGCCATCGCGGCGGCCAAGGCGGCCCTTGAATTGAAGTGCCCGCACCGCGTGATCCTCGGCACCGACGGGCCCGCGGGCTCGGGCGTGCAGCCGCTGGGCATCCTGCGCATGGTGGCGATGCTGTCGTCGATCGCGAACATTCCGGCCGAGCTGGTGTTCTGCTTCGCGACGGGCAACACGGCGAAGATCCGCAAGCTCAACTGCGGCCTGATCGAAGTGGGCCGCGCAGCCGACTTCGTCTTCATGGACCGCGCGCAGCATTCGCCTGCGCCGGGCCTGCTCGAGAGCGTGCAGCTGGGCGACATCCCGGGCGTGGGCATGGTGATGATCGACGGCTTGGTGCGCTGCGGCCGCAGCCGCAACACGCCGCCTGCGACGGAGATTCCGGTGGTGGTGTCGGGCGGGCACTGAGCGCCTCCGCCTGTCTTTCTCCTTCCCCCTCTGGGGGAAGGTCGGGATGGGGGCAGGCAGAGCGCTCGATGGATGCGCCGCGTGCCCCCACCCCAGCCCTCCCCCAGAGGGGGAGGGAGCGAGATTTTTACTTCGCGCGGAACACCAGGTAGCGCGCCGACAGAAAGTTCACGCCCAGCCCCGCGCAGCTCCCCAGCGCCACGCCGGCCGCAGGCGCCCACTGGCCCGTCGCCCAATGCAGCACGAGCACATAGGCGCCGTAATTGACGACCGCGCCGCCCAGCATCGTCACGAGATAACCCAGGTACTCGCGCAGCACCGAACCGTCGGAGCGCCGCGCGCTGAACGTGTAGCGGCGGTTCAGCGCCCAGGTGGCCGTCGCGGCCGCCAGGAAAGACAGCACCCGGGCCCCGTACCAACCCAGCAGCGGCGCCAGCAGGTACAGCACCACCACGTCGACCACGAACCCCGCCGCGCCGACCACGGCGAACGACAGGAACTCACGACCGATCTTCATCGGCTGCGCAGGCTCTCGCGCACGCAAGGCTGCGCCAGGTAGCGCAACCGCTTGGCCTCCTGCCGGCCCAGCGTGACGGTGTGCATCACCACGCCGCAGACGAAGGACAGCAGCGCCGCCAGCATCGCGCCGGTGGCGAGCACCGCCGTGGGCAGCCGCGGCACCAGGCCGGTGTGGGCGTAGGTCATGAACAGCGGCACGGCCAGCGCGAGCGCGCCGACGGCGAGCACGGCGGCGACGATCGAGAAGAACTGCAGCGGCCGCTCGCTCACGAAGAGCTTGCCGATGGTCTTCAGGATGCGCCAGCCGTCGCGGTAGGTCGAGAGCTTGCTGTGCGAGCCTTCGGGGCGCGTGCTGTAGGCCGTGCCTTCCTCGGCATAGGGCATGCGCAGTTCGAGCGCGTGCACGGTGAGTTCGGTTTCGATCTCGAAGCCCTGCGACAGCGCGGGGAACGACTTGGCATAGCGGCGCGAGAACACGCGGTAGCCCGAGAGCATGTCGGTGAGGCCGCCGCCGAAGAGCTGCGCCACGGTGCCCGTGAGCAGCCAGTTGCCGAAGCGGTGGCCGGCGCGGTAGGTGAGCGCGTCCTGGCCGTCGTCGACGCGGCTGCCGACCACCATGTCGAGGTTGCCCTCGACCAGCCGCGCGATGAGGCGCGGTGCAGCGGTGGTGTCGTAGGTGGCGTCGCCGTCGACCATCACGTAGATGTCGGCCTCGACGTCGGCGAACATGCGCCGCACCACGTTGCCCTTGCCGCGTGCGGCCACGTGCGTGACGATCGCGCCGGCGGCACGGGCCACGGCGGCCGTGTCGTCGGTGGAGTTGTTGTCGAAGACGTGGACCTCGACGCCGGGCAGCGCCGCGCGGAAGCCCTCGATCACCTGGGTGATGGCCAGGGCTTCGTTGAAGCAGGGGATGACGGCGGCAATGCGCGGCATGGCGGGGCTGCCGGCGCTGCGAGGGGAGACATCAGAATCGGTCATGGTGCAGCGGAAAGAATACGGTAGACGCGGCAGCCGTCTTTTTCATACTGCACGGCGAAGTATTTGTCGAAGTCGGTGCGCGCGCTGAACACGGGCACCACGCTGTCCGGCAGCACGACGGCGACGAACCCCAGGCCCCCAAGCTTGCGCGCCAGGTCGCCGCCGGAGAGCTTGCCGAAATCGGTGTAGCGCCA
Organism: Variovorax sp. EBFNA2; assembly: GCF_033802765.1. NCBI lineage: Bacteria > Pseudomonadati > Pseudomonadota > Betaproteobacteria > Burkholderiales > Comamonadaceae > Variovorax > Variovorax sp. EBFNA2. Next base: position 240,627 of record NZ_CP138496.1, on the reverse strand, counting down.
TGGCCCGAGCGTGTCGCCCCAGATCGGGTTGGGACCGTAGTAGATCGCCTCGTTGAGCGCGATCTGGTAGACCCGCCCCTTGGCGTTCGTGCGCAGGTAGTCCATCACGGCGTAGCCCGGCACGTGCTTGCGCAGGAAGGCTTCGCGGCTTTCGGGCGTGGGCGAGACCATGGCCACCTTCCTGGCGGTCTGCCCGACCGACACGGCCGCGAGCACGGCCAGCAGCAGCACCACGACCCAGTCGCCCACACCGGCGCCGCTGCGCGGGCCGGCCGGTGCGGCGGCAACCTTCGCTCCGCGCAGGCGGCGCACGCCCGCCGCGATCCAGACCCCCAGTGCCTGCCAGCCCACGGCCGCTGTCAACGCCAGCAAGGGAAACGAAGCCGTCAGGTAGCGCGGGTAGCGCGAGGTCACGACCCACACGGCCACCGAGTACAGGCAGAACCAGCCCGCCGCGCGCACGGCGGCGGAGCGCTTCCACCACACGCTGAACGGCGCGAGGAACACGGACCAGATCAGTGCATTGGGCATCTCGGCGTGGACGCGCACGTCGGCCACCTGCTGCACGTAGTCGGCCGGGGTCCACTCGGTGAAGCCGAACACGCGCGCGCCGATCGGGTTGAAGGGGTCGCCCGTCATGATGGCGTTGCGCGCGTACCAGTAGATGCACGGGATCAGGAAGCACAGCAGCGCCGGCGCCCAGGCGCGCCACACGCGACGCTCGTGGCGCACCACGAACAGCGCCACCAGCGGCAGGAAGATCAGCGCCTGGTACTTGGAGCCCGCCGCCACGCCGAGGCAGAACGCCGCCAGCGACAGCCAGCGCGTGCCGTCGCGCAAAGGCTCCGATTCGCGCCACCACCACAGCGCCACGCAGGCGGTCAGCACGAACAGCGCCACGCCCATGTCGATCAGCGCGTTGGCGTAGTCGCCCAGGCCCAGCCAGATGGCCGCGCCGATGCAGGCGGTGAGCCGGTTGGCGTGCAGGATGCCCAGGCGGAAGATCATCACCACCGACAGCGCACCCGCCAGCGCGTTGAGGAAGTGCGGCAGCACGTCGTCGCCCACCTGCAGCGCGGCGGCGTACAGCAGGTTGTAGTTGTACGGGAACCAGGGGTAACGCAGCCACTCGTGGATGCCCAGCGAGCCCTGCTGCGCCACCTGCCGCGCATAGGGCAGGTGGTACATCAGCTCGTCGAAGGCGGCCGGCGGTGCGAGCGGCGCCACCAGCGCGGGCAGCGCGACCAGCGCCAGCGCGATGGCGGCGATGCGCTCGAAGCGGGTCCACGGCGGGGTGGTCGGTGCGGCCGCGCGCAGTGCGCGGATGTCGGCGCGCCAGCCGCGCCATTGCCACGCGGCGGCCACGACGCCCGCACCGACCAGGCCCAGCGTGGCCTCGCGGCGGAACAGCCCGAAGATGGCCAGCGCCTGGAAGGCACAGATGTACAGGCCAACGCCGAGTGCGGCCGCCATGGCGGCTTCGAGCCAGGCGTCGCGGCGCGACGGGGGACGCAGGTGCGCGAGCACCGCACGGCCGGCACCCCAGCAGGCGATCACGAAGATCGCGAACTGGGCGTAGTGCGCGGCGGCAAAGATCAGCTTCTGAATATCAACTCCCGTGGCCGGTCACGCCGGTGGGCCGGCCGACCGGCAGGTTCAAAGGTTCGGCGCCAGCAGGCGCTCGAGCTCCGATTCGCTCGTGCGGCGCCGCGCAGCCTGGTCCTGCAACTGGTCGTGCCCGATCTTGCCGACGTTGAAGTACGTCGCATCGGGATGCCCGAGGTAGAAGCCGCTCACGCTGGCGGCGGGCATCATAGCGAGGCTCTCCGTCAGGGTCATGCCAATGTCCGCGCAGTTCAGAAGGTCGAACATCGGGCCCTTCACGCTGTGGTCGGGGCAGGCCGGGTAGCCGGGCGCGGGGCGGATGCCGCGGTACTTCTCGGCAATCATGTCGTCGTTGCTCAGGCCTTCGCCGGGCGCGTAGCCCCACAGGTCGGTGCGCACGCGGTGGTGCATGGCCTCGGCAAAGGCCTCGGCCAGCCGGTCGGCCAGCGCCTTGAGCATGATGGCCGAGTAGTCGTCGAGGTCGTCCATGAAGAACTTCTCTTTCTTCTCGACGCCCAGGCCGGCCGTGACGGCGAACACGCCGACGTAGTCCTTCACACCGCTGTCCTTCGGTGCGACGAAGTCGGCCAGGCAGCGGCTCGGGCGCATCACGCCGTCGATCATCTGTTTCTCGGTCTGCTGGCGCATGCCGTACCAGGTGAGCGCAACCTCGCTGCGCGTCTCGTCGGTGTACAGCTCGATGTCGTCGTCGTTCACGGTGTTGGCGGGCCAGAAGCCGACCACGCCGCTGGCGCTGAGCCAGCGCCCTTCGATGAGGCGCTTGAGCATGCGCTGGCCGTCGGCGTACACGCGCACGGCCTCGGTGCCGACGACTTCGTCTTTCAGGATGGCGGGGAACGGGCCGGCCAGGTCCCAGGTCTGGAAGAACGGGCCCCAGTCGATGTACCTGGCCAGCTCGGTGAGGTCGAAGTTCTTGAACAGGCGCCGGCCGATGAACTTGGGCACGGGCGGCGTGTAGCTCGACCAGTCGACCGGTGTCTTGTTGGCGCGCGCCTTGGCCAGCGGCCACATCGGCACCTGCTTCTTGTTGGCGTGCTGCGTGCGCACCTTGGCGTAGTCGGCGTTGATCTCGTCGATGTACGCGGTGGCCTGGTCGGAGAGCAGGCTCTGCGCCACGCTCACGCTGCGCGAGGCGTCGGGCACGTAGACCACGGGGCCTTCGTAGTGCGGCGCAATCTTGACGGCGGTGTGCACGCGGCTGGTGGTGGCGCCGCCGATGAGCAGCGGGATCTTCTTGATGCGGAAGTGGTCGTCCTTCTGCATCTCGCCGGCCACGTACTGCATCTCTTCGAGGCTCGGCGTGATGAGGCCCGACAGGCCCACGATGTCCGCGCCCTCGACCTTCGCCCTGGCCAGGATTTCGTGGCACGGGACCATCACGCCCATGTTCACGACTTCGAAGTTGTTGCACTGGAGCACGACCGTGACGATGTTCTTGCCGATGTCGTGCACGTCGCCCTTCACGGTGGCGATGATGATCTTGCCCTTGGTGCGCACGTCGCGGCCCGCGGCCTCGTCCTGGCGCTTTTCTTCCTCGATGTACGGGATGAGGTGGGCCACGGCCGACTTCATCACGCGCGCCGACTTCACCACCTGCGGCAGGAACATCTTGCCCTGGCCGAACAGGTCGCCCACGATGTTCATGCCGTCCATGAGCGGACCTTCGATCACGTGCAGCGGACGCCCGCCCTTGGCGAGGATCTGCTGGTAGGCCTCTTCGGTGTCCTGGACGATGAAGTCGGTGATGCCGTGCACCATCGCGTGCGACAGGCGCTGGTTGACGTGCACGGGGTGCTCCGGCGTGCCGCGCCATTCGAGGCGCTTGCTCTCGTCCTTGGCACCGCTCTTGGCGGTCTCGGCCACTTCGACCAGGCGCTCGCCGGCGTCGGGGCGGCGGTTGAGCACCACGTCTTCGACGCGCTCGCGCAGCGCGGGCTCCAGGTCGTCGTACACGCCGACCATGCCGGCGTTGACGATGCCCATGTCCATGCCCGCCTGGATGGCGTGGTACAGGAACACGGTGTGGATCGCTTCGCGCATCGGGTCGTTGCCGCGGAAGCTGAAGCTCACGTTGCTCACGCCGCCCGACACCTTGGCGCCCGGCAGGTTCTCTTTGATCCAGCGCACGGCGTTGATGAAGTCGACGGCGTAGTTGTCGTGCTCCTCGATGCCGGTGGCAATGGCGAAGATGTTCGGGTCGAAGATGATGTCTTCGGGCGGAAAGCCCACCTCGTCGACCAGCACGCGGTAGGCGCGCTCGCAGATCTCGATCTTGCGTGCGTAGGTGTCGGCCTGGCCCTTCTCGTCGAAGGCCATGACCACGGCGGCGGCGCCGTAGCGCTTGACCAGCTTGGCCTCGTGCTTGAACTTGTCGACGCCCTCCTTCATGGAGATGGAGTTGACGATGCCCTTGCCCTGGATGCAGCGCAGGCCGGCCTCGATGACCTCCCACTTGGAGCTGTCGACCATCACAGGCACGCGCGCGATGTCGGGCTCGCTGGCAATGAGGTTCAGGAAGCGGACCATCGCGGCCTTGCTGTCCAGCATGGCCTCGTCCATGTTGATGTCGATCACCTGCGCGCCGTTCTCGACCTGCTGGCGCGCGACGGCCAGGGCGTCCTCGAACTGGCCGTTGAGGATCATCCGCGCGAAGGCCTTGGAGCCGGTGACGTTGGTGCGCTCGCCGATGTTGACGAACAGCGTCCCTGCGCCGATGGCGACCGGCTCGAGGCCGGACAGCTTCATGGGAGGGGGAGCGACGGGAGCGGAAACGGATGCGGGAATCTGGGACATGGCCTCACCTGCGGAAGAGTCGAACAGGCGAGCGTCGTTGTCGCCCCAAGCCTGACGATTCGCCTCTGTGGCGAACCGCTGCAACGCTCCTTGGGAAGTCGCGCATTTTAGGTCGATTCGATGGCGCCCTGGGAAAACCCCAGTTTTCATTCCTGCATGTGTCAACAGAATGCGCCCACCATTTCCGAACGAACGTTCGTGTTTTTAACCAGACGTAAGGGAGAGCGCCAGATGGTCAGGAAGTCGATTGCCCGGTTGCAGCGTGCAGCCACCCCGATGCGCGCCGTGGCCCTGAGCTGCGGTCTCCTGGCCGCCGCGGCCCTCACGGTTCACACGCCACCGGCCCGTGCCGCGGCCAGCGACACCGCGACGCGCGTCGAGGCCTTCGTGACCTCCGACACCGCGAAGACCCGCTACCCGATCGTGCTGGTCCACGGCCTGCTGGGCTTCGACAACCTGCTGGGCGTCGACTACTTCTACGACATCCCCGGCCAGCTGGCCGGCGCGGGCGCCAGGGTGTACGTGGCGCAGGTGTCGGGCACCAACACCTCCGAGATCCGCGGCGAGCAGCTGCTGCAGGAGCTCAAGACCATCCGCGCGCTCGAGCAGAACCCCACGCTCAAGTTCAACCTCATCGGCCATTCGCAGGGCTCGCCCACGGTGCGCTACGTCGCGGCGGTGGCGCCCGACATGGTGGCGTCGGTCACCTCGGTGGGCGGCGCCAACGGCGGCTCGAAGGTGGCCGACCTGCTCGCCAAACTGCCCGAAGGCGGCATCGCCCAGACGCTGGTGGTGAAGGCCATCGGCCTGCTGACGGGAATGATCGGTTTTCTCTCGGGCAAGGACCCGAGCCAGCTGCCCGAAGTGCCGCTGAACGCGCTGGCCTCGCTCACCACGGCAGGCGGCGCGGCCTTCGACGCCAAGTTTCCGCAGGGGCGCCCCGCCGCGGGCTCGTCGTGCGACGTGAAGAGCGGTGCGGCCGTGGCCAACGGCGTGCGCTACTACTCGTGGTCGGGCGTGTCGACCAGCTTCAACCTGTTCGACCCGAGCGACACGGCGCTGTCGACGCTGGGCGGCCTGTTCTTCTTCGGCGAGGCCAACGACGGCCTGCTCGCGGTCTGCACCACGCGACTGGGCACGCACCTGGGCGACTACCGCCAGAACCACCTCGACGAGGTGAACCAGGCCTTCGGCAACACCTACGGCAGCCAGTTCCCGTACTACGAGAAGAAGCCGCCGGCGCTGTTCAGGGAACAGGCCGCGCGACTCAAGAGCGCGGGGCTCTGAGGACGCTGCGCATGCGCGGTGTGGCGTTGACCCTCGGCGCGGTCGCGCTGGTGGCCGTGGGGACCGGATGGCTGGCGCTCGGACCGGAGGCAGTCGATGCGCCCCGGGCCGCCGCGCCCGCAGCGGCGACCGTGACCGCCGCGCCGCCACCGGCGCCGCGCCCGCCCTCCACCGCGGCGGCCCCCGACGCGCTCCTCACCCGCGACCTCATCACCCTCTTCGACCAAGTGCTCGCCGAAGCGCAGGCCGACAGCAAGGCCACGCTCATGGCCCGCGCGCCCGCCCTGCTCGCCAAGCACCTGCGCGAAGACTGGCGCGTGCGCGCGCTGGGCCTGCTGGAGCGCTACGTCGACATGCAGGAAGCCCTGCGCACGCTGCAGCCGCCCGCGCCCGGCGACCCGGCCTTCCTGCGCCGCAGCCTGGAGGCGCGCGAGGCGGTGCGCCGCCAGTTCTTCGCGCCCGAGGAAATCGAAGGCCTGTTCGGCGACCAGATCCGGCAGGACCAGTTCATGGCCGAGAAGATGGAACTGCTGTCCAACCCCGACCTCACGCCCGAGCAGCGCGCCGCGGCGCTGGCGCAGAGCGAGCAGGCCTGGCTGTCGCCCGCGCAGCGCGAGGTGCGCAAGGACGCGGTGGCCCACCTCGACGTGATGCGCCAGACCGAGGCGCTGCAGGCGCGCGGCGCCAGCCCCCAGGAGCGCTTTGCCGCGCGCAGCGAGGCCTACGGCTACGAGGTGGCGCGCGGCCTGGCCACGCTCGACCAGGAAACCCAGGAGTGGAACGCCCGGCTCGACCGCTACGCCAACGCGCCCGAGGCCGAGCGGGCCCAGCTGCGCGAGACGCTCTTCAACGAGAACGAGCGCCTGCGCCTGAGCGGTGCCCTGGCGATGCGCTCGTCCGCTGCGCCCAAGCCGGCGAGATGAATCCGCTAAGTAAGCGCAGGCTTACGCAGGCTGTGCTTCGCCCATGGCCGAGGCCGGCAGGCCGAACACCCGGTCGAAGGCCCAGTTGAAGACGAAGGTGTAGACCAGGAAAAACACCACCAGGCCCAGGTCCATCACCAGCGCCTGCCAGAGCGACACGCCCAGGCCCCAGGCCAGCATCGGCACCAGGAAGGCGATCAGGCCGCCCTCGAAGCCGATCGCGTGCGCGATGCGGCGCTTCAGGCTGCGCCCGCGCACCGCCTGGCGCGACTCCCAGCGCTCGAACAGGGCGTTGAACGTCAGGTTCCAGATCACCGCGATGACCGAGGCGCCCACGGCCAGCAGCCCTGAGTGGCCGAGCCCCGCGTCCGACATCAGGGCCAGGCCGGCGCTGGCCGCCACGATGGCGATGCCCTCGTAGAGGGAGATGTAAACGATCCGACGCTGAATGCCCTGCATGAATTTCTCTGTGTGGTTGACTGCGATGGGTGGACTTTATTTGTGATTTGCTGATATAAAAAGTTAACTTGTTTCAGTTTTATTGATAGATCAGACAGATCGGGGCGCCATGGCTTTCTCCAGCGACAACGTCGAGGTCTTCCTGGCTGTGATCGACCACGGCTCGTTTTCGGCCGCCGCGCGGGCGCTGCGCAAGGTGCCGTCGGCCGTGAGCATGGCCATCGCCAACCTCGAGGCCGAGCTGGCGCTGCCGCTGTTCGACCGCAGCGGCCGCGAGCCGCAGCCCACCGCCGCCGCGCGCTCGCTTGAGCCTCAGGCCCGGCTGCTCGCGGCCCAGTTGCGGCAGTTGCAGGTGCAGGCGCTGGCGCTCACGCAGGGGCTGGAAGACCGGCTCACGCTGGCCATTGCGCCCGAGCTGCTGGCCGCGCCCTGGAGCGGGCCCCTGGCCGCGCTGGCCGACGACTACCCGCTGCTGCAGGTCGAGGTGCTGGCCGCGCCGCAGGCCGATGCGCTGGCGCTGCTGCACAGCGGCCGGGCGCAGCTTGCGCTGGTGTTCGAGCGGCCCAGCCTCGACGGCCGCGAAGGCTTCCAGGAAGTCGGCAGCGACACCATGGTGGCCGTGATGGCGCCCGACCATCCCGTGCTGCGCGCCGCGGCCGGCGAGCGCCTGCGCGAGGAACACCTCACCAACACGCGGCAGATCGTGGTCGCCGGGCGCGACCTGGGCACCAGCGACCCGCGCTTCGTGTTCGCGCGGCACGTCTGGCGCACCGACAACGCGCTGGCCGCGCTGAGCCTGATCACCGCCGGACTGGGCTGGGGCTGGCTGCCGCGCAACTTCGCGCGGCCGCATGTGGCGGCCGGCGCGCTGGTCGAGATTCCGTTCGAAAACCTCAGCAACGGGCTCGACCTGTGGGTGGACGTGGTGTGGTCGCGCGAACGGCCGCTGGGCCTGGGCGCGCAGCGCTTTGTGGCGCTGATCGCGCGAGACCGGCAGGCGGCGGCCGGCATCGCGACGCCGGCCGTGTAAGGCAGGTCAGTTCTTGCCGTGGCCGTGCCCGCCTCCACCGCCGTGCCCACCGCCCCCGCCACCCTTGCCACCACCTCCGTGTGGACGCCCTCCTCCGCCACCGCCGCCCCCACCGGGCCGGCCCCCGCCCGGATGCGGATGCGACACGCCCGGCGGTGGTCCGGGCCGGAAGCCCGGCTGCGGACGCGGCGGGCGGAAGCCAGGGTCGACGGACGGGCGGTAGCCCGGTCCACCGGGTGGACGCACACCGGGTCCGTGCGGCGGACGGACCCCAGGCCCGTGCGGCGGACGCACGCCCTGCCCCGGCGGCCAGGGCCGCGGCTGCCAGGCCGGGCGCACGGGCGGCGGCGGGCGCCAGCCTGCAATCGGTGGCGGCGGTGGCCGCTGGCCCCACCAGCGCCGGTCGCCGTACCAGGGGCGGTCGCGGTAGTAGTCGGCCCAGTAGCTGCCGATCACGAAAGTCACGATGGGCACGCCGATGACCGCGCCGTAGGTGGCCAGCGGCACGCGCTGCTGCTGATAGGCGTAGTCGAGGTTCCTCGACCAGACCCAGCCGCGCCCGCCGTCGGGCAGCACCACGTCGCACCAGCCGTAGCCGCTGGTGCAGCCGACCACGTCGACCGGCTGGCCCGGCCCGAGCCGTGCCACCAGCGGGTAGTCGCCCGAGGGCCCGGCGCGCATGTTGACCGCGCCGCGCGTGAAGGCCTGCTGCGCCGCCGCCGCGAGCGGCAGCAGCAAGACGAACGCGCCCAAGGCAGCGCGGCGCAAGAAGGATGTGACGTTCATGGGGTGGCTCCTGTGCGCGCCAGCGTAGGCGCGGGGCGCGGAGCCGTCAATCAGCCGAAGGCGCGCGCGGCGCCTGGCGTCATGCAGCTTCTTTGTAGAAGCCGTTCGTGTTCAGCAGGCGGCCCTTGGCAGGCGCCACCGCCGCGCCGATCGCCGCGATGTGGTCCGGCGTGGTGCCGCAGCAGCCGCCCACGATGTTCACCAGCCCCTCGGCCGCGAACTCGTGCAGCAGGCGCGAGGTGACGTCGGGCGTCTCGTCGAAGCCGGTGTCGCTCATCGGGTTGGGCAGGCCGGCGTTCGGATAGCAGCTGATGAAAGTGTCGCCCGCCACGCGCGCCAGCTCCTGGATGTAGGGGCGCATCAGCGTCGCGCCCAGCGCGCAGTTCAGGCCGATGGCCAGCGGCTGCGCATGGCGCACGCTGTGCCAGAAGGCGGTGACGGTCTGGCCGCTGAGGATGCGGCCCGAGGCGTCGGTCACCGTGCCGCTGATGATCAGCGGCAGGCGGTGCCCGCTGTTGTCGAAGTACTCGTCCACCGCGAACAGCGCGGCCTTGGCGTTGAGCGTGTCGAAGATCGTCTCGACCAGGATCACGTCGGCGCCGCCTTCGACCAGCGCTTCGGTCTGCTCGTAGTACGCGGCGCGCAGCGATTCGAAATCGACATTGCGTGCGCCCGGGTCGTTCACGTCGGGGCTGATGCTCGCCGTCTTGGGTGTCGGGCCGAGGGCGCCGGCCACGAAGCGCGGCTTGTCGGGCGTGCTGTATTTGTCGCAGGCCGCGCGCGCCAGCTTGGCCGACTCGAGGTTCATCTCGCGCGCCAGGTGGGCCATCTTGTAGTCCTCCTGCGCGATGGTGGTGGCGCCGAAGGTGTTGGTCTCGATGAGGTCGGCGCCGGCCGCGAGGTAGGCCTCGTGGATGTCGGTGATGACGTCGGGCCGCGTGAGCGACAGCAGCTCGTTGTTGCCCTTCACGTCGCGCTCGAAGTCCTTGAAGCGCTCGCCGCGGTACTGTTCTTCGGTGAGCTTGAAGCGCTGGATCATCGTGCCCATCGCGCCGTCGAGGATGGCAATGCGTTGGGCGAGGATGCCAGGCAGGGCCTGGCCGCGGGTGTAGATGACGGGCTTCATAACCGCCGATTGTAGAAACCGGGGACCGGCCCTGATGCCCGTCAGCCCTTTCGCTGACCCTCGACGAAGGCCAGCACCGCTTCGAGCATCCGGCGCACGTGCGGCTTCACGCCCGCGGCCACGTCGGGCAGGTAGTCGAAGGGCAGCGCTTCCTGCATGTAGCTCGACTGCGTCATCTCCAGCTGCACCGCGTGCACGCCGCCGGCCGGGTTGCCGTACTGGCGCGTGATGTGGCCGCCCTTGAAGCGGCCGTTGAGCACGCCGGTGTAGCCGGGCGCCGATTCGGCGATGCCGCGCAGCGTGGCGGCCAGCGCGGGGTCGCAGCTCTTGCCGTCGGCGGTGCCCAGGTTCAGGTCGGGCAGCTTGCCTTCGAAGAAGCGCGGCAGCACGGAACGGATCGAGTGCGCGTCCCACAGCGCGACGGTGCCGTGCGCGACCGTGAGGCGGTCGAGCTCGGCCTGCAGCTGCTGGTGGTAGGGGCGCCAGACGGCGTCGCGGCGTTCGGCGATCTCGGCGTCGGACGGGTGCTCGCCGGTGTTCGCGTAGACCGGCGTGTCGTCGAAGGTGTCGACCGGGCACAGGCCGGTGACGCTCTGGCCCGGGTACAGGCTGGCGCCGTCCGGCGGACGGTTCAGGTCGACCACGTAGCGCGAGTGCGTGGCCACGAGCACCGAGGCGCCGAGTGCATCGGCGAAGTCGTAGAGCTGTTCGAGGTGCCAGTCGGTGTCGGGCACGTGGCGTGCCTCGTCGGTGAAGCGGGCGGCCAGCGCGGGCGGCACGTGCGTGCCGACGTGCGGCATCGAGATCAGCAGCGGGCGCGTGCCCTGGTGAAAGCGGAACGCCGGTTCGGTGGTGGTGAAGAGAGCCATGGGTGAATTCTCAGTCTTGCAGAAGGTGGGTGCGTGCCGCCACGAAGCCCGACGCCGCGCTGTCGTGCAGCGCGTGGCGGCCGGCCGTGACGCGCGCGCGGCCCGCCACCCAGACCGCGTCGACGGCCGAGGTGCGGTGGCTCGCGAACACATGGGCCGAGAGCATGTCGGGGGCCGACAGGCCCTGCAGCGCGAGGTGCGTGGCATCGAGCACGACGAAGTCGGCCTGCTGCCCCGCGGCCAGCCCGCCGACTGTGCGGCCCGCCGCCTGCGCCCCGCCCTGCACGGCTTCGAGCGTGAGCGCGGTGGCCACGTGCGGCTGCGCCGCGCTCGCGCCGACGTTGCGCTGGCGCCGGCCCAGGCGCTGGCTGTATTCGAGCATCAGCAGTTCTTCGGCCGCGTTGACGCTGGCGTGGCTGTCGGAGCCCACGCCCCAGGCGCCGCCGTGGCTGCGCCAGCGCGCGAAGTCGAAGATGCCGTCGCCGAGGTTGGCCTCGGTGGTCGGGCACAGGCCCGCGACCGCGCCGCTGCGTGCGGCGTACTCGTACTCGGCGTCGTTCATGTGCGTGGCGTGCACGAGGCACCAGCGCGCGTCGACGCTCGCGTGGTCGAGCAGCCATTCGACCGGGCGCAGGCCGCTCCACTCGACGCAGTCGTCCACTTCCTTCGTCTGCTCGGCGATATGGATATGAACCGGCGCGGTGCGGTCGATGGCGTCGAGGCCGGCGAGTGCCTCGCGCAGCGCCTCGGGCGGCACGGCGCGCAGCGAATGCGGCGCCAGGCCCAGGCGCGCGCCCTGCGCGTCGCAGTCGGGCTTGAGCGTGTCGAGCAGACGCAGCATCGACTCGGTCGAACGGATGAAGCGGCGCTGCCCGTCGGTGGGCGGCTGGTCGCCGAAGCCGCTGGTCTGGTAGAGCACCGGCAGCAGCGTGAAGCCGATGCCCGTGTTGCGTGCGGCGCGCAGCAGCGCGCGGCTCAGCGCCGCGTCGTCGGCGTAAGGGCGGCCGTCGGTGTCGTGGTGCACGTACTGGAACTCGCACACACTGGTGTAGCCCGCCTCGAGCATCTCGGCGTAGAGCCAGGTTGCGATGGCTTCCATGTGCTGCGGGCCGAGGCGCGCGGCAAAGCGGTACATCAGCGTGCGCCAGCTCCAGAAACTGTCCTGCTGCTCGGCGCGGTGCTCGGTGAGGCCCGCGAACGCGCGCTGGAAGGCGTGCGAATGCAGGTTGGGCATGCCGGGGATCACGGGGCCGGTCGCCACTTGCACACCGGCGGGTGGTTGCGTGGCGGACTGGACCTGCGTGAGCTGGCCGGCGTCATTCCACGACAGCAGGACGTTCTTCGTCCACCCTGCGGGCAGCAGCGCATCGGCTGCGAAAAGTGTTTGTCTTGCGCCCTCTCCCTCTGGGAGAGGGTTGGGGTGAGGGCTGTCGGCCTTCGATATCACTGTCGTCGTATTCATGGCCGCTGGCCCTCACCCTGCCCTCTCCCAGAGGGAGAGGGGAAAGAAATACAAATACGGCCCTGGCGCACCGCGGTGCGCAGTGGACGTTGACCGAACCAGTAGGCCAGCTCGGCCGCTTCGCGCACATTCCAGAGCACGAAGTTGGCAGGCATGCCGGGCGCGATGGCGCCGTGCGTGGCCTGCAGGCCCAGCGCGCGCGCGGCGTGCACGGTGACGCCGGCCAGTGCCTCGGGCACGGTGAGGCGGAACAGCGTGCAGGCCATGTTGACCATCAGCAGCAGGCTCAGCGTCGGCGAGGTGCCGGGGTTGTGGTCGGTCGACACGGCCATCGGCACGCCCGCGGCGCGCAGCGCGTCGATGGGCGGCAGGTGCGTATCGCGCAGCGTGTAGTAGGCGCCGGGCAGCAGCACGGCCACGGTGCCCGACTGGCGCATGGCCGCGATGCCGTCGGCCGACAGGTGCTCGATGTGGTCGCACGACAGCGCGCCGTAGCGCGCAGCCAGCGCCGCGCCGCCCATGTCCGAGAGTTGCTCGGCATGCAGCTTCACCGGCAGGCCCAGCGCCTGAGCGGCTTTGAAGACCTGCTCGGTTTCTTCGAGCGAGAAGGCGATGCGTTCGCAGAACACGTCGACCGCATCGACCAGCCCTTCGGCCGCGAGCGCGGGCAGCATCTCTTTGCAGACGAGGTCGATGTAGTCGCCGCTGCGGCCCGCGTATTCCGGCGGCAGCGCGTGCGCGCCGAGAAAGGTGGTGCGCACGGTGACACCGTAGGCCTCGCCCAGGCGCCGCGCCACGCGCAGCTGCTTGCGTTCATGTTCCAGCGCGAGGCCGTAGCCCGACTTGATCTCGATCGCGCAGACGCCGTCGGCCAGCAGCTGTTCGAGGCGCGATGCGGCCTGTGCGAACAGCGTGTCTTCGTCGGCCTCGCGCGTGGCGCGCACCGACGAGACGATGCCGCCGCCGGCCTTCGCCACCTCTTCGTATGTGGCGCCCGCGAGCCGCATGGCGAACTCGTTGGCACGCTGGCCGCCGTAGACCAGGTGCGTGTGGCAATCGACAAGGCCAGGCGTGACGAGCGCACCGCCGCCGTCGTGCGGCGCGAGCCCCGCGAACTCGGCAGGCAGATCGGCGCGCGCACCGACCCAGCGGACCGTGCCCTGCGCGACCACGAGGGCGGCTTCGGCATCGGGCGCCAAGCTCAGGCCAGGCGCCGCACCGGGTGCGAGGCGCAGGCCGGTCCAGAGGCCGTCGGCCGAGGGGAATTCGCTGGGGGGTTTCATCGTCATCCTTTGTCCTGTTGCCGGTCAGGCCGGCACGAAGCGCACGGCCACGAGCCGCGCGTCTTCATCGACTGGTGCGGCTTGCCACGCTTGCGCGTGGCCGGTCCAGCACAGGCCTTCACCTTCACCGAGGGCTTCGTCATTCAAGCGCCAATCGCCACGCAACGCCAGCAGCACGCCGTGCGCCGCGGGCGCGATGTCGACGGCATGGTCCAGCACCTGCACGTCGGCGCGCCACTGGCCGCCGCGCGTCATCACGTTGAAGTCGTTCGAGGCGCCGCCGAGCAGCGCGCAGTCGATCGGGTCGTCGCCGGAAAAAGCGAAGGGCCGGTGCGGCACGTCGAGCCGGTGCGACACGCGGCCGTCGTGCGTGAAGAGGCGCACGCCGTCGCCTTCGAGCAGCATGATCTGGCGGTCGACACCCGGGAACACCGAGAACGGGCCGGGCGACGCGATGGTCGCGATGCTCACGCGCCAGCCGAAGCTGTCGAGCCCCGCACCTGGCGGCCAGCTGGCGATTTCCTGCGTGGTGCCGCCACCGTTTTTCCAGGGGGTGGCGCGCAGGGTGGCGCGGGAAAAGCGCTGCACGTTGCTCATGACCAGACCTCTTGCTCCTTCCCCTTCCGGGGGAAGGTTGGGATGGGGGCAGCGCCCAACGAGCGCCGCGCTTGGGTCGAGGCCGTCGTGCCCCCACCCCAACCCTCCCCCGGAAGGGGAGGGAGAAATTCGAATACCGAATGCAACGTCATCGCATCAACCCGCCTTGCCGCAGCTTCTGCTCGAAGTGCCGCAGGATCAAGGTCATCGTGCCCGTGAGCACGAAGTACACGACCGCAATCGCCAGGTACACCTCCAGCGAGCGGTACGACACGCTGATGATCTTCTGGCCTTCGTGCATCACGTCGTGGATGGTCAGCAGCGACACCAGCGCCGAGTTCTTGATGAGCGCGATGAACTCGTTGCCCAGCGGCGGAATCATGCGCACCACGGCCTGCGGCAGCACGATCTGGCGCATTGCCACGCCGGGCGTCATGCCCAGCGATTGCGCGGCCAGGGTCTGGCCCTTGTCGATCGACTGGATCGCGCCACGCACGATCTCCGACACGTAGGCGCCCGAGTACACGCCGAGCCCCAGCACGCCGCACAGAAAGGCCGGCAGCAGGATGCCGAAGTGCGGCAGGCCGAAGAACAGGATGAACAGCTGCACCAGCAGCGGCGTGCCGCGAATGGCCGCCACGTAGGCGGTGCACACGCCGTAGATCCAGCGCCGCTTCGGGTTCAGCCGGCCGATGCCGACCAGCAGGCCCAGCACGCAACCCAGGGCCAGCGCGCAGGCGGTGATTTCCACCGTGACCAGCGCGCCGCGCAGCAGGTCGGGCCAGCCCTGCCAGACGGGCGAGAAATCGAGATCCATGGCTGGCTTACTTGGTGTTCGCGCTGAACCACTTCTTGACGATCGCGGCGTAGGTGCCGTCGGCCTTGAGCTTCTCGATCGCGCCGTTCACGGCCTTGGTGAGTTCGGGCGTGTCCTTGCGGATGGCCATGCCGTATTCCTCGGTGGTGATCTGCTCGTCGAGCACCTTCAGGCCGCCGCGCGTGCGCACGTACTGGAAGGCGGCGGGCTTGCCGGTGACGGCGGCGTCGGCACGGCCGATGTCCACGAGGTTGAACATTTCCTGGTTCTTCTCGACTTCCAGCAGCTGCACCTGCGGGAATTTTTCCTTCGTGTACGACACGGACTTGGTGCCCACCTGCACGCTGACCTTCTTGCCGTTGATGTCGGCCGGCTTCTTGATGGTGGTGTTGTTGTCCTTCACCATGACCACGAGGCCGCCGGCGTAGTACGGCACGGTGAAGTCGACGACCTTCTTGCGCTCGTCGGTGATGTAGATGCCCGACACGGCCATGTCGAAGCGCTTCGAGATGAGGCCCGGCACGAGGCCCTTGAAGTCGATGTCGATCCACTCGATCTTGCGGCCCAGCGTCTTGCCGATGGCCTCGACCAGCTCGACGTCGAAGCCGGTGCGCTTGCCGTTCTCCACGAACTCCATCGGCGGGAAGGTGGCGTCGGTGGCCACGCGCAGCGGCTCGCCCTGGGCTTGTGCAGCGCCAGCGAAACCGAAGAAGGCGAGGCCGGACAGGGCGGCGGCGACGAGGGTGCGACGGGTGTTCATGAGAGGGCTTTCGTGGAGGTGAGGGAGAAGGGAGAAAAGAAAAAACGGTGCGGCTACTGCAGTGCGCGCGAGATGCGGGCCGCCGTGACGACGGTCATGTGGACCAATGCAGCTTCCATGCCTTCGACACGCGTGAGCGGCGCCATCAGCGTGATCGCCCCGCGCAGGCGCCGGCCCGCGGCCAGCACCGGCGCGCTCGCGCCCCAGACGCCGGCATCGACCTCGCCGTGCGTCACGGCATGGCCGGCGGCGCGGATGGCGTCGAGTTCGGCGGCGCGCTCGGCGCGGCGTTCGGGGGCTTCATCGAGCCCGTCGAGCAGAAGGTCGCGCGTGTCGTCGGGCGCATGGGCCAGCAGGCACTTGGCGCTGGCGCCGTCGCGCGCGGGCACGCTGCGGCCGCGGTCGAAGGAGCAGCGCAGCGACTGTTCGCTGTCGATCATCTCCAGGCACACGACGCGGTCGTTCACGAGGGTGACGAGCGCCACGCTCTCGTGGCTCTGCTGCGCCAGCACGCGCATGTCGGCGCGCGCGGCCATCACGAGGTCGGAGTTGCCGTCGAAGCCGCTGGCCAGCTGCACGCTGACGGGCCCCGGCGAGTAGCGGCCTTCGGACTCCATCACGAAGCCCCAGCGGCGCAAGGTGGCGACCTGCCGGTACAGCGTGCTCTGCGACAGGCCCGTGGCCTGCACGAGCTCGGCCGCCGTCATCGCCGCCTTGCTTTGCGCCAGCACCGACAGCACGAACAGCGCGCGGTCGTTGTGGGCAGGAGCGTCGAGGGGGGTCGTCATCGGGGGCAATCGCTGGGCGGTCGAAAGTGGATGCGGCGTGCAGTATCTTGCTCGCCGTTCTCACGTCCAAGCCCGAATTCCCACGCGATGGGAATGAGCGCGTTTTTTCTTTCTACCTTCGTCTTACCCGAGGCATCAGACAGCGAGCAACGGGAAGAGCGGATCGTCCATCGGCGCGCCGGCCGGCAGGCGCTCGGCCAGGCCCGGGAAATCGGGCGAGGTCTTCCAGCTGCGCGGCGCGTGGCGGATGTCGTCGCCCAGAAAGCGCACCGAGAACACGCGGCGCCGGTTCGGCCCCTCGACGCCGGCCGCCGCATGCAGCGTGAGCATGTGGAAGCAGACGAAGTCGCCGGGCTCGATGTCCCAGCCGACGATGGGAAAGCGCTCGCGCGCGCCCTCGATGTCGGGCAGGTCTTCGAGGCTGCCTTCGGGGAACCACTTGGCGTGGTTGTCCATGAAGGTGCGCGGCATGAGCCACGGCCCCTTGTGGGAGCCGGCCACGAACTCGAGCGTGGCGGCACGCGACACCGGGTCGACCGGAATCCACATGCTGACGTTCTGCGCACCGTCGATGTTGTAGTAGGGCTGGTCCTGGTGCCAGGGCGTGCGCTGGCGCGTGCCGGGCTCCTTCACCAGCAGGTGGTCGTGGTACAGGCGCACGGTGTCCGAGCCCATGAGCCGCTGCGCGAGGGGCGCCAGCGGCGCCTCCCTGATGAAGCGGCCGAAGGCGTCGATCTCCTGCCAGTTGCAGAAGTCCTCGAAGAAGCGGCCCGGGTCGTCGGGCCGGCTCGCGACCTTGGCACGCGGGCTGGGCGCCGCCAGGTTCGCTTCGATGCCGTCACGCAGCAGCGCGAGTTCGTCGGCCGTGAGCAGCTGGCGGATGCAGACCGCGCCGTCGCGCTGGAACTGCGCCACCAGCGCGTCGTCCACGCGTTCGCGCACACGGCGCTGCAGGTCGGAAGCATCGAGGGTCATCGTCGGGTCTCCTTCTTTGTCGGGGTGTCGGGTGACCCGCTTTTTTACTTCACCTGCTGCAGCGCCTGCCGGCGTTACTTGATCATCGGCAGCTTGAGGCCCTGCTTCTTCGCCGTGGCGACCGCAATGTCGTAGCCCGCGTCGGCATGGCGCATGACGCCGGTCGCCGGGTCGTTGAAGAGCACGCGTCCGATGCGCTTGGCGGCCGCGTCGGTGCCGTCGCACACGATCACCACGCCCGAGTGCTGCGAGTAGCCCATGCCCACGCCGCCGCCGTGGTGCAGGCTGACCCAGGTCGCGCCGCCGGCCGTGTTGAGCAACGCGTTGAGCAGCGGCCAGTCGGACACGGCGTCGGTGCCGTCCTTCATCGCTTCGGTCTCGCGGTTGGGGCTGGCGACCGAGCCGGTGTCGAGGTGGTCGCGGCCGATGACGATGGGGGCCTTGAGTTCGCCGTTCTTCACCATCTCGTTGAAGGCCAGGCCGGCGATGTGGCGCTCGCCCAGGCCGAGCCAGCAGATGCGTGCGGGCAGGCCCTGGAAGGCGATGCGCTCGCGCGCCATGTCGAGCCAGCGGTGCGTGTGGGTGTTCTCGGGGAACAGCTCCTTGATCTTGGCGTCGGTCTTGTAGATGTCTTCCGGGTCGCCCGAAAGCGCCACCCAGCGGAACGGGCCCTTGCCTTCGCAGAACAGCGGACGGATGTAGGCCGGCACGAAGCCCGGGAAGTCGAACGCGTTCTTCACGCCTTCGTCGAACGCGACCTGGCGGATGTTGTTGCCGTAGTCGACCGTGGGGATGCCCATGGCCTGGAAGTCGAGCATGGCCTGCACGTGCACGGCGCACGACTTCGCGGCCGCCTTTTTGAGCGCATCGTGCTGCGACGCGTCCTTCATCGCGGCCTGCCATTGCGGCACGGTCCAGCCCGAGGGCAGGTAGCCATTGATCAGGTCGTGCGCGGAGGTCTGGTCGGTCACGAGGTCGGGCTTCAGGCCGCCGGCCTTGGCGCGCTTCACCAGCTCGGGAAGGATGTCGGCCGCATTGCCGAGCAGCGCGATCGACACGGCTTCCTTGGCGTCGCAGTGCTGCTTGATGAGTTCGAAGGCATGGTCGATGTCGCGCGCCTGCTTGTCGACGTAGCGCGTGCGCAGGCGGAAGTCGATGCTCGACTGCTGGCACTCGATGTTGAGCGACACGGCACCCGCCAGCGTGGCGGCGAGCGGCTGTGCGCCACCCATGCCGCCGAGGCCTGCCGTCAGGATCCACTTGCCCGCGAGGCTGTTGTTGTAGTGCTGGCGGCCGGCTTCGACGAAGGTTTCGAAGGTGCCTTGCACGATGCCCTGGCTGCCGATGTAGATCCAGCTGCCGGCCGTCATCTGGCCGTACATGAAGAGGCCCTGGCGGTCGAGTTCGTTGAAGTGTTCCCAGTTGGCCCACTTCGGCACGAGGTTCGAATTGGCGAGCAGCACGCGCGGTGCGTTCTCGTGCGTCTTGAACACGCCCACGGGCTTGCCCGACTGGATGAGCAAGGTCTCGTCGTCTTCCAGTTCCTTCAGCGACGCGAGGATCTGGTCGTAGCAGGCCCAGTCGCGCGCGGCGCGGCCGATGCCGCCGTACACCACGAGGTCTTGCGGACGCTCGGCCACCTCGGCGTCGAGGTTGTTCTGCAGCATGCGGAACGGCGCTTCGGTGAGCCAGCTCTTGCAGTTCAGCTCGGTGCCGCGCGGGGCGCGGATCACGCGGGTCGGGTCATGGCGCGGGTCGGTGCCGGCGGCGGGGGTGGTGTTCAGGGCGAATTTGTCGGGTGCGTTCATGGCGTGGTTCTCCTTGTCGGGTGGGCAGACGGACGGTTCGGATTACTTGGCGTGGCTGGGCAGGATGTCGAGCAGCGCGGCCGGCAGGTCGGCCGCGAGCGCCCACTGGCGCATGGCTTCGATGTCGGGTGCGAGGTAGCGGTCGCGCTCGAGGAAGGCGACCTTCTGGCGGATGTTGCTGAACTCGGCCTCGACCAGCGGCGAGCTCTTGAGCCCGCGCTTGAGTTCGATGCCTTGCGCGGCGGCCATGGCTTCGATGCCGACGACGACCGCCGTGTTGTTGACCATGTCGCCGAGGCGGCGCGCCGCGAAGGTGGCCATCGACACGTGGTCTTCCTGGTTGGCCGAGGTCGGCAGGCTGTCGACGCTGGCGGGGTGCGCGTGCGACTTGTTTTCCGACGCGAGCGCGGCGGCCGTGACCTGCGCGATCATGAAGCCGGAGTTCAGGCCGCCGTCGCGCACGAGGAACGGCGGCAGGCCCGAGAGGCCGCTGTCGAGCAACAGCGCGAGGCGGCGCTCGGCGATGGCGCCGACTTCGCTCACGGCCAGCGCAATGATGTCGGCGGCGAAGGCAACGGGCTCGGCGTGGAAGTTGCCGCCCGAGATCACCTCGCCGGTGTCGCAGAACACCAGCGGGTTGTCCGATGCGGCATTGGCTTCGATGACCAGCACGCGCGAGGCGTGGGCCAGGTTGTCGAGGCAGGCGCCCATCACCTGGGGAATGCAGCGCACCGAGTACGGGTCTTGCACGCGGCCGCAGTCGGCGTGCGACGGCACGATTTCACTGCCGTCGAGCAGCGTGCGCACGGCGCCGGCCACGGCGATCTGGCCGGGCTGGCCGCGTGCGGCGTGGATGCGTGCATCGAAGGGCTTGATCGAACCCTGGATGGCTTCGAGCGAGAGCGCGCCCGACATCAGCGCGGCGGCAAACACGTCTTCCGCACCGAAGAGGCCGGCGAGTGCGAGCGCGGTCGACACCTGCGTGCCGTTGAGCAGCGCCAGGCCTTCCTTGGGGCCGAGCACGAAGGGTTCGAGGCCGATGCTGCGCATCGCCTCGGCGCCGCTCACCTTCCGGCCGTCGGCCAGCGTGGCTTCGCCTTCGCCGATGAGCACGCAGGCCATGTGGGCCAGCGGCGCGAGGTCGCCCGAGGCGCCGACCGAGCCCTTGCACGGGATGCTGGGCGTGACGCCCGCGTTGAACAGCGCCAGCAGCGCATCGACCAGCGCGGGCCGCACGCCCGAGTGGCCGCGCGCCAGGCTCACGGCCTTGGTCGCGTGGATCATGCGCACCACCGGCGCAGCCAGCGGCTCGCCGGTGCCCACGCTGTGCGACAGCACGAGGTTGCGCTGCAGCTCGGCCAGGTGGTCGTTGCCGATGCGCGTGCTCGCGAGCTTGCCGAAGCCGGTGTTGATGCCGTAGACCACCTCGTCGTTCTCGACGATGTGGCGCACCGCAGCCTCGGCCTTCTGCATGCCATCGAGCACCGACGGGTCGAGCGCAAGGCGCACGCCGCCGGCCTGGATGCGTCGCAGCATCGCAAGGTCGACCTTGCCGGGCGTGAGGGTCAGGGTGGCTTCGGGGGTGGCGGTGTGATTGCTTGGCATGTGAACCTGTCTATACAAGTGGTTGCGAGAGAAAACGTAGGCCTCTGAGGGTCGAAAAAAAACGGGTTAGCCGAAGGTCGGGTTGCCGTCGGCTTTGAAACGGCTGCCCAGGCTGTAGCGCGACGCGGGATGCAGGCAGCGCACCCAGGTCACGGGCGTGTTGCGGATCCAGGTGCGGCGCGTCAGCAGCAGGCAGGGGTCGGTGGGTGCCATCGCGAGCCGCTCGGCCTGTTCGGCACTGGGCAGCACGGCATCGACGACGTGTTCGATCTGGTCGAAGGGCACGTGGCGCACGAGGTATTCGCTGGGCGGCACGGCCGTGAAGTCCTGCTCGAGAAAGTCGGGCACGACCTGCGGGTTGACGTAGCGCTCTTCGAGCTGCACGGGCGTGTCGTTGTCCAGGTGCAGGCAGGCGCTGTGGAACACCGAGTCGCCCGCGCGCAGGTCGAGCCAGGCGGCCACGTCGGGCGAGGCCGCGAGGCGCTCGACCGCGAGCATTTCGCAGCGGTAGTCGTGGCCGCGCTGGCGGATTTCGCTGGCGATGTTGGCGATCTGCAGCAGCGTCGATTGCGGCTTGTTCTCGGCCACGAAGCTGCCGACGCCGGCCACGCGCACGATGCGCCCCTGCTCCATGAGCTCGCGCAGGGCGCGGTTCACGGTCATGCGCGCCATGCCGAACTGCGCGACCAGCTCGTTCTCGGAGGGCAGGCGGTGGCCGGGCGGCCACGTGCCGTCCTGGATCTTGCGGGAGATGTGATCCTTGACTTGCGCATAGAGCGCGAGGGACGGCAGGTCGCGTTTCATCGTGCGGGCCCGTTCGGGTCTTGCTCCTTCCCCCTCTGGGGGAAGGTTGGGATGGGGGCAGCCGCGGCGTACCAAACCGGCGCAGCGCATCCTTGGAGGCCGTCGTGCCCCCACCCCTGCCCTCCCCCAGAGGGGGAGGGAGAAAGAAGACGAGGAGCCCACGACGCCTGGTGATTCATCTCAATGCTCCGCAGCGGCCATCGACTCGGCGCGGATTTCTTCGGTGAGCCGCGCCTTGATGTCCATGAACTCCGGCGAGGTCTTGATGGTGTAGCTGCGCGGGTGCGGAAAGTCGACCGCGATCTCGGTCTTGATGCGGCCCGGCCGCGCGCTGAACACCGCCACGCGGTTGGCCATGAAGATCGCCTCGTCGATGTCGTGCGTGACGAACAGCACCGTCTTCTGCGCCGACTCCCAGATGCCCAGCAGCAGCTCCTGCATGAGCACGCGGGTCTGGTTGTCGAGCGCGCCGAAGGGCTCGTCGAGCAGCAGCATCTTGGGGTCGTTGGCCAGCGCGCGCGCAATGGCCGTGCGCTGCTGCATGCCGCCCGAGAGCTGCTTCGGAAAGTGATGCTCGAAGCCGCGCAGGCCGACCTTGGCGATGAAGAATTCGCTGCGCTCTTTCTGGTCGGCTTCACTCATGCCGCGCTCGCGCAGGCCGAAGCGGATGTTCTGCGCCACGGTGAGCCACGGGAACAGCGTGTAGCTCTGGAACACCACGCCGCGGTCGGCGCCCGGGCCGTCGATGCGCTCGCCGTCGAGCATCACCTGGCCGGTGGTCGGAAAGTCGAGCCCCGCAACGATGCGCAGCAGCGTCGACTTGCCGCAGCCCGAGGGGCCGAGGATGGTGACGAAATCGTTCTCCTTCACCTCGAAGTCGATCGGCAGCAGCGCCTGCGTGCTCTGGCCCCGGGTGCCGGTGAAGACGCGCGACACGCCCTGGATGGAGAGTTGGTTCTTCACAGTGCAGCCCATGCGAACAGACGGCGATTCATCGCCTTGAAAGCGAAGTCGGACAGCAGGCCGATGACGCCGATCACGATGATCCCGAAGATGATCTGCCCGGTGTTCAAGAGCGCCTGGCTGTCGGTGATCATGTGGCCGATGCCCGACGAGGAGCCGATGAGCTCCGCCACGATCACGTAGGTCCAGGCCCAGCCCAGCACGAGGCGCAGCGTTTCGGCGATGCCCGGTGCGGCGCCCGGAATGAGCACGCGCGCCACGATGCCGCGGCTGTTGGCGCCCAACGTGTAGGCGGCCTCGACGAGGTCGCGCCGCGCGCCGCCCACGGTGACGGCCACCATCAGCACGATCTGGAAGAACGAGCCGATGAAGATCACCAGCAGCTTCTGCATTTCGCCCAGGCCCGCCCACAGGATGAGCAGCGGAATGAAGGCCGAGGCCGGCAGGTAGCGGCAGAACGAGACAAAGGGTTCGAAGAAAGCCTCGACGGTCTTCCAGGTGCCCATGGCCACGCCCAGCGGCACCGCGAGCACGGCGGCCAGCAGGAAGCCGCCGAACACGCGCCACACGGTCATGCCGATGTCGCCGATGAAGCCGTACTCGGTGAAGAGCAGCCAGCCCTCCTTGACCATCGTGATCGGGCTCGCCAGGAAGGTGGGCGACACGAAGCCGCCCAGCGTGGCAATGCCCCACACCACCACGAAGAGCACGAAGAAGCCGAGCCCCAGCATCGTGCGCGCGGACGCGCTGATGGGTTCGAGCGGCGCGAACACGCGACGCCGCACGGGAGGCGCGGGCGGCGGCGTCACGGCGCGCGCCGGGGCGGCGGTCATCGGTTGCATCTGCGGCAAGGCCTTACTTGACATAGCTGGCGTCGAAGGTGGCGGCGTAGTCTTCCGGCGCCTTGCGGATCACGCCGGCCTCCAGCAGGATGGCCGCGGCTTCCTTCATGAAGCTGGTGAGCTCGCCCGCAAAGAACTTCTGGTTGGCGGCCTTGTCCTGCCAGCGCAGGTAGGCCGACGACTTGGCGAACTGCTCGCCGCTTTGCTTGACGGCCGAGCCCATGAGCTCGTTCGACTTGGCCGGGTCGGCCTTGATCATGTCGAGCGCGTCGAAGTACGACTTGGTGAGCGCGGCGGCGGCCTTGGGGTTGGCCTTGAGCCACGTGGGCGCGCAGCCGACGGTGTCCATCACCATCGGGTAGTCGAGCGTGGTGGCCAAAATTTTGCCCGCGGCCGGGTTGGCGCGCACGGTCGAGAGGTAGGGCTCGTAGGTCATGGCGGCGTCGTTCTGGCCGGCCACAAAAGCTTGCGCGGCGGGCTGCGGCTCGAGCGAGACCACTTTCACGTCCTTCAGCGTCATGCCGTTCTTGCTGAGCATCCAGGCCAGGCCGAAGTACGGCGCGGTGCCCGGGGCGCTCACGCCGATGCTCTTGCCCTTGAGGTCGGCAAAGCTCTTCACGTCGTTGCGCACGGCCAGGCCGTCGGCGCCGTAGGACTTGTCCATCTGGAAGATCTGCACGATCGGCACGCCGTTGGCGTTCCAGGCCACGTGCGTTTCCACGGTGGTGGCCGCGCATTGAATGGCGCCGGAGGCCAGCGCCAGGTGGCGGTCCTTCTGCGGAATCATCTTGAGTTCGACGTCCAGGCCGTTCTTCTTGAAGATGCCGGCCTTGTCGGCCAGCGAGAGCGGCGCAAAGCCGGTCCAGCCGGACATGCCGAGCGAAATCTTCGTGTCCTGGGCGGCGGCCGTTCCGGCCATGCCCGCTGCACATGCACCTGCTGCCAGCAGCGAAGCGACTTTCACAACTACCTTGACCATGGGGACTCCTGGTTCCATTTTTTGAGAGAGATGACTCGGCGATACATGCCCAGGGGATATGGACAGCACGCCTCGCATTGTTGCCAGGCGCCCCAACTTGTCTATACAGGATAACCCGAAAGTCCTGTTTTGGTGCATCTCCGAGAGAAATGCCCCAGTTTTGCTGTCTAGACAAGAGGGGTGCCGGGACGGTGTTCACCATTGCAAACGCCGTGCCACAGTCAGATCGGGGCCGCTGGGGGACAATCGGCGTCCGCCCCGGCTCCGGCCCTTTTCTCCCCCTCTCCCGCCCTTCGCACCCCGCCTGTGTCTTCCCTCGCTCCCCGCCCCTTCGACGCGTCCAGCGACGGCAGCAGCTCCGGCAGCGCGGCCCCCGCCGACATCCTTCACGACGTGTTCGGCTACGCCCGGTTCCGCGGGGCCCAGCAGGACATCGTGGAGCACGTGGTGGGCGGCGGCGACGCGCTGGTGCTCATGCCCACGGGCGGCGGCAAGTCGCTGTGCTATCAGATCCCGGCCATCGCGCGGCAGCGCGCGGGGCGCGGCGTGTCGGTGGTGGTGTCGCCGCTCATCGCGCTGATGCACGACCAGGTGGGCGCGCTGCACGAAGCGGGCGTGAACGCGGCCTTCCTGAATTCGACGCTCGACTGGGAACAGACGCAGGACGTGGAGCGCCGCATGCTGCGCGGCGAGATCACGCTGCTGTACGCGGCGCCCGAGCGCGTGAACACGCCGCGCTTCTTGTCGCAGCTCGATTCGCTGGACGAGCGCGGCAAGCTCTCGCTGTTCGCCATCGACGAGGCGCATTGCGTGAGCCAGTGGGGCCACGACTTCCGCCCCGAGTACCGCGCGCTCACCGTGCTGCACGAGCGCTACCCGGGCGTGCCGCGCATCGCGCTCACGGCCACGGCCGACGACCTCACGCGCGCCGACATCGTCGAGCGGCTGCAGCTCGAGCAGGCGCGCCAGTTCGTCTCCAGCTTCGACCGGCCGAACATCCGCTACACCATCGTCGAGAAGAAAGACGCCACCACGCAGCTGCTGCGTTTCATCGAGCGCGAGCACGAGGGCGATGCGGGCGTGGTCTATTGCCAGTCGCGCAAGCGCGTGGAAGACCTCGCGACGACGCTGCAGGGCGCGGGCATCAACGCCCTGCCGTACCACGCGGGCCTCGATGCGGCGGTGCGCCAGAAGCACCAGGACCGTTTCCTGCGCGAAGAAGGCATCGTGATGGTCGCGACCATCGCCTTCGGCATGGGCATCGACAAGCCCGACGTGCGCTTCGTCGGCCACGTCGACATGCCCAAGAACATCGAGGGCTACTACCAGGAAACCGGCCGCGCGGGCCGCGACGGCGCACCCGCCGACGCCTGGATGGCCTACGGTCTGAACGATGTGGTGAACCAGCGCCGCATGATCGACGAGAGCCCGGCCGGCGAAGAGTTCAAGCAGGTGATGCGCGGCAAGCTCGACGCCCTGCTCTCACTGGCCGAAGCCAGCGACTGCCGCCGCGTGCGCCTGCTGGGCTACTTCGGCGAGCAGAGCACGCCCTGCGGCAACTGCGACAACTGCCTGAACCCGCCGCAGGTGTGGGACGGCACCGATGCCGCGCGCAAGCTGCTGAGCACCATCTACCGCGTGCAGCAGCAGAGCGGCATCAGCTTCGGCGCGGGCCACATCATGGACATCCTGCGCGGCAAGGCGACCGAGAAGGTCAAGCAGTTCGGGCACGAGCGCATCAGCACCTTCGGCATCGGCGCGGAGTTCAGCGAGGTGGCGCTGCGCGGCGTGCTGCGCCAGCTGATCGCCACGGGCGCGCTGGCGGTGGACGCCGAGGCGTTCAACACGCTGAAGCTCACCGAAGGCTCGCGCGCAGTGCTCAAGGGCGAGGCCACGGTGTCGCTGCGCGAGTCGGTGTCGTCACCGGCCGAGCGCAAGCCCCGGCGCGAGAAGGTCGCCAAGGGCGCACCGTCGCCGGCGGCGGCCTCGCTCGACGACACCGGCAAGAAGCGCTTCGAGGCGCTCAAGGCCTGGCGCGCCGAGGTGGCGAAGGAACACAACCTGCCGGCCTACGTGATCTTTCACGACGCCACGCTGGCCGCCATTGCCGAGCGCGCACCCGCGACGCTCGAAGACCTGCAGGGCATCAGCGGCATCGGCACGAAGAAGCTCGAGGCTTACGGCGCCGAAGTGCTTCGCGTCTGCGAAGCCTTCTAGCAACCTCCCGCTAGAGCAGCCGCGCGGCCTTCGAGAAATCGATGGACGCGAGCACCGCAGCGCGCATGGCCGTCAGCAGATGGCGCTCGTCGTTGCTGCGCTTCTGGAAGGTGTAGGTCAGCGCGGGCAAGGCCTGGCGGGTCTTCAGGATGCGCAGGTCGCCGCGGCGCGACAGCAGGCGCGCCCAGCCTTCCGGCAAAAACCCGACACCGATCCCCTCGATCAGCAGGCCCGCGACCGCGCCCCAGCTGTTGCAGCTGAGACGGTGCGGCGCCTCGAGGTTCTCGGCCATGAGCCATTCGTCGAGCAGGCGGCTGGTGCCGGCGCCGGGGGGCTGCGTCACGATGGGATGTTGCGCGAGCAGCGACGCGCCGAGGGTCGTGCTTTTGCCCACGAGCGCGGGCGCGGCCACCCACACGAAATGCGCCTGGCCGACGGTGTGCGACGAGATCAGCCCGTGGTGCGGTGAGCGCCCGGCGATCACCGCGCAGTCGAGCTCGCCGTTGCGAAGGCGTTCGTCCAGCGCCGAGCCGAAGTTGACGTGCGGCTCCAGGCGCAGGTCGGGCAGATGCCGACCCACGTGCGCGACGAGCTGGGGCAGCCAGGTCAGCGCGCTCAGCTCGCCAATGCCGAAGGTGCAACGGCCACCGAGGCTGGCGGATGCGCCGATCGACCGCTTCGTTTCGTCGGCCGCCAGCAGCAAAGCGGCGGCGCGCGGCAGGAAGCGCTCGCCCGCGTCCGTGAGCGTGGCCCGCTGCCCGGCGCGATCGAACAGCGGCGCGCCGAGCGACACCTCCAGCTCGGCCAGGCGCTTGGACAGCGAGGAGGTCGACAGATGCAGCCGCTGCGCCGCAAGCGCAAAGCTGGCGCAGGTCGCGGCCCAGTAGAAGGCCTCCAGTTGCTTCAGCGTCATGCGCTGTCCCCTCTGTCATTTCGAAAAAAGCGAAATGACAAATTACCATAAGTTCGCTTTTTCAAAACCTTCTGCACGCCTACAGTCCGCGCGGACCGAACGACTGACTGGATGGCGGACATGACTGTTTTCTCGCGTGCCTTCGATGCCCCGCGCCCCGCGCCGGCACAAGCCCCGGCGGCTGCTGCCGTGACGCCGCGGCGCCTGGCCGGCATCCTGTCGCTGCAGGACTTCGAGCACGCAGCCAGGCGCCGGCTGCCGCGCCCGCTGTTCGGCTACATCGCCGGTGCGGCGGAGGACAACCGCTCGCTGGACGCCAACCGCGCCGCGTTCGACGCGCACGACTTCCTGCCCCGGGTGCTGGTCGATGTCTCCCGGCGCTCGCAGGAGGTCACGCTGTTCGGCCAGCGCTACGCGTCGCCCTTCGGGATCGCGCCGGTCGGCATCAGCGCGCTGTCGGCCTACCGCGGCGACCTGGTGCTCGCGCAGGCGGCGCAGGCGGCCGGCATTCCCGCAATCATGAGCGGCACCTCGCTCATTCCGATGGAAGAAGTGGCCCAGGCCGCGCCCGGCACGTGGTTCCAGGCCTACCTGCCGGGCGATGCGGCGCGCGTCGACGGCCTGGTGGCGCGCATCGCCGGCGCGGGCTTTCGCCACCTGGTCGTCACGGTCGACATCCCCGTCTGGGCGAACCGCGAAAACAACGTGCGTGCCGGCTTCACGACGCCGCTGCGACCCAGCCTGCGGCTGGCATGGGACGGCCTCGTGCGGCCCCGCTGGCTGCTCGGCACGCTCGCGCGGACCTTCGTGACGCAGGGCATGCCGCACTTCGAGAACTCGTTCGCCACGCGGGGCGCGCCTCTTTTCTCGAGCACCGCGATCCGCGACACGACCGGCCGCGACCACATCCACTGGGACCACATCGTCCGCATCCGCCAGCAGTGGCGCGGGCCGCTGATCCTGAAGGGCATTCTTCATCCGGCCGATGCACGGCGCGCGCGCCAGCTCGGCGCCGATGGGCTCATCGTCTCCAACCACGGCGGCCGGCAGCTCGACGGCGCCGCACCGGCGCTGCGCGCGCTGCCGCAGGTGCTGGACGCCGCGGGCGAGCTGCCCGTGATGGTCGACGGCGGCGTGCGCCGCGGCAGCGACGTGCTGAAGGCGCTGGCGCTGGGCGCCAAGGCCGTGTTCGCGGGCCGCCCGTTCATGTACGCCGCCGCCGTGGGCGGCCACGCGGGCGTCACGCACGCGATCCGGCTGCTGCGGGACGAGGTCGACCGGAACATGGCGATGCTCGGCGTCAACGACCCGGGCGAGCTCGACGCGAGCTGCCTGATGCCGCGGCGGCCCTGAGCTGCGCCCCCTCATCTCACCCATTCCATCAATCAAAGAGGAGGAAGACACCTTGCCGAAAAACCCCACCCTGTTCGCCCTCGCCTGCCTGCTGGCGGCGACCGTGCCCGCCCACGCGCAGGGCTACCCCTACAAGCCCGTCAAGCTGCAGGTGCCGTTCGCGCCGGGCGGCACGACGGACCTCATTGCGCGCGTCATTTCCGAGCCCCTGGGCAGGCATTTGGGGCAGAGCGTCATCGTCGAGAACAAGTCGGGCGCGGGCGGCGCGATCGGTGCCGCCGAGACCGCGCGCGCCACGCCCGACGGCTATGCGCTGGGCATCGGCACCGTGTCCACGACGGCGGCCAACCCGGCCATCAACCCCAAGGTGCCCTACAACCCCAAGACCGACTTCACGCCCATCATCAATCTGGCGGCCACGCCGAATGTCATTGCGGTCCATCCCAGCTTTCCGGCCCGGGACTACAAGGGCTTCATCGAGGTGCTGAAGAAGAACCCCGGCAAGTACGCCTATGCCACCGCAGGCACGGGCAGCATCGGCCATCTGCAGATGGAGCTGTACAAGGGCATGGCCGGCGCGTCGGTCACGCACATTCCCTACCGGGGGTCGGGCCCGGCGCTCAACGACACCGTCGCGGGCCAGGTCGCGATGATCTTCGACAACCTGCCGTCGGCGCTGCCGTTCATCAAGGACCGCCGGCTGATCCCGATCGTCGTGGCGGCGTCCGAGCGCCTGAAGGACCTGCCCGACGTGCCGACCTTCAAGGAGGTCGGGCTCGCACCGGTGAACCGCATGGCGTACTACGGCATCGTGGGCCCCAAGGGCCTGTCCAAGGATGTGGTGGACAAGGTGCACGCGGCGGCGCGCAAGTCGCTCGAAGATCCCGCGGTGCGCAAGCGCATCCAGGACACCGGCTCCTTCGTCGTCGGCAACACGCCGCAGGAATTCACGCAGCAGATCGCCGCCGAGTTCGACGTGTACAAGAAGGTGGTGGACACCGCCGGGCTCACGCCGGACTGAACCGGCGAATGCCTCTTCAGGCCACCGACGCCCAGACCGGCGCCATCGCGCGGTAGAGCGTGCGGAAGGCTTCGAGCCGCGGCTGGTAGGCCGCGTGCAAGGCGGCGTCAGGCGCGAGCACCTGGCGCACGGCGGGCGCGACGACGACACCCACCGGGTCTTCGCCCGTGACCGCCAGCCGCGCGAGCCGCGCCGCGCCGAAGGCCGGGCCGCGGTCGGCGGACTCGTACAGCACCAGCGGCACATCGAGCACCGAGGCAATCAGCTGCGCCAGGAAGGCGGAGCGCGCGCCGCCGCCGATCAGCGCCAGGCGCTCGGGCCGCGCCGTCTGGGCGCCCAGCGCTTCCAGCCCATCGGCGAGCGAGAAGGCGATGCCTTCGCAGACCGCCTGCATCAAATCGGCACGCGTGGTGGCGCCCGACAGCCCGACGATCGCGCCGCGCGCGAACGGGTTGTTGTGCGGCGTGCGTTCGCCGAACAGGTAAGGCAGCGCGAGCAGGCGCGACGGCCCGGTGTACGCGGCCTCGACCTCGGCCAGCAACTCGCCGACCGATGCACCGCCGGTGCACGACGCCAACGCCGCGAGCGGGCTCGCGCCATTGAGCAGCGCGGCCATGCGGTACCAGCGCTGCGGCAGCGCGTGGCAGAAGGCATGCACCAGCCGCTCGGGGTCAGGGCGGTGCGCGGTGTCGGCCACGAGGATCTGCGCCGAGGTGCCGAGCGACACGAAGCCGTCGCCCGGCCCGACCACGCCGATGCCGACGCCACCCGCCGCGGCATCGCCCGCACCGCCGGCAATCGGCACGCCGCGCGGCAAGCCCCAGCGCGCGGCCCATGCATCGCGCACGGTGGCGCAGGGTTCGCACGACTCGACCACGCGCGGCAGCCAGGCGGGATCGACCCCGCAGGCGGCGAGCGCTTGCGGCGACCAGCGGCGCTGCGCCTGGTCGAACAGCCAGGTGCCGGCCGCGTCGGTGACGTCGGTCACCTTCTCGCCCGACAGCTGCAGGCGCACGTAGTCCTTGGTCAGCAGCAGCGAGCGGGCGCGCGCCACGGCCTCCGGCTCGTGGGTGCGCAGCCAGCGCAGCTTGGGGCCGGTGAAGCCGGCCATCGGCTGCACGCCGACGGCGCGGCGCAGGGCGAGGTCGGTCTGCATGAGATCGGCGGCCTCGGCGGCGGCGCGGCCGTCGTTCCACAAGATCGCGGGGCGCACGGGGCGGTCGGCCTCGTCGAGCAGCACCAGCGAGTGCATCTGGCCCGAGAGGCCGATGCCTTGCACGCCGGCCATCGCGGTCGGGTGCGTGCGCGCCAGCTCGTCGAGGCCGTCCGACACGGCGGCCCACCACTGGTCGGGATCGTGCTCGCACCACAGCGGCTGCGGGTACTGCGAGCTGAGCGGTCGATCGACCGTGGCCGCGACATGCAGCTGCATGTCGGTCAGGACGATCTTGACTGCGGAGGTTCCGATATCGATGCCGAGCAGCATGCGTGTGTTCCCTGTTCGAGGGCCGGAGTATCGGCGCTCCGGCCAGGCGCACAGGCTGACGGCAGGTTGCTTACGGCGTGGTTGCGGGCAGCGTGATCGGCACCGGGCGCGTGTGCAGGTCGACGTAGAGCTCGAAGAAGCGCGCGTTGTCGAACTTCTTCACCACCGTCATCTTCTGCAGCGGCACGCCGGCGGGTGGCGCGGTGTAGCCGATGGAGCGGCCGTTGTCGGCGGCGCCGGGCTTGGCGACCACGTCGACATAACGCTCGACGGTCTGCGTGGCGTAGCGCGGATCGATGAGGTAGGCCAGCACCAGCGTGTCCCAGATGTTCTGCGTGTAGTTCGGGTTGTTCTCGAAGCCGTTGGTGCCGCTGAAGCCGTAGCCGTTGAGCTTGCGGAACACCTCGGTCACGGCCGTCGGCCTGGCCGGGTGCGCGATGCGGTCGTAGACGGGCTTGGTGAGAAGCACGGTGTCGGTCACGTCCAGCGGGACCACCACCTGCGGGATCGGCAGGCGCACCACGAACTGCGCGGCCTCGGGGTCGAACCACCAGTTGAACTCGGCGAAATGGGTGGTGTTGCCGGGCACGTCGACGGCGCCGCCCATGTAGATGATTTTCTTGATCAGCGGCACGATCTCGGGGCTCTTCTTCGCGGCCAGCGCGATGTTGGTGAGCGGGCCGATGGCCAGGATCGTGATCTCGTTCGGATTGGCCTTGACGGTGTCGATGATGAAATCGACCGCGCTCTTGCGCTGCACCACGGTGCGCGTGGCAAAGCCGTCGGGCGAGGGCTTGAGGTCGGCGTCGGTCTTGGGCTCGGGGCCGCTCCAGGCGCCCAGGTAGCCGTCGCCGCCCGCGCCGGCGGCCATTTCGGCCTCGACGTCGGCGAAGCTGTGGTTGAGCGCGTAGTTCTCGCCCACGTAGACGCCGATGCGCTGGTCCACGCCCAGGCGCTCGACCGACATCAGCGCGTCGGCCACGCCCTGCTTGAGCCACTGGTTGCCCGAGACGACGCTGATGCCCATCACCTGCACCTTGCCCTCGGCCTGCAGCTGCGCGGCCATGACGCCGAGCTGGCCGTCGTCGCTCATGGTGTTGTAGTCGCTGTCGATGATGACTTTCTGCGCCACCGGCGCCGCCGCGTAGCCGGGCGCCAGGCCGATGCCGCCGTTGCCGCCCCCGCCACATGCCGTGAGCACGGCCATGGCGACGAGCCAGAAGGTCGTCACTGTCCATTTGCGCATCTGTTTCTCCTAGGTGTTTGGTTTTCAGTCCGGTTTTCAGAGGAGCGCCGGAGATTGAAAACGTTTGCGCAAAGGTTTGCGCAAACGTTTGCCAAACTCTAAATGGCAGGCCACGGGCGTGGCAATGGGGTGCGGCTAGGGGTTTTCCGCGAGGCCGGGGCCGGCCTCGCGCGGCGACGTCAGCCCGCCATCAGACGGGGGCTGGCACGCGGTCGATCAGGCGGTTCTCGCGCAGCGGCGAGCGGGGAAGCAGGGCGGGCTCGTCGTCCACCGGCGTGTCGCCCTTCTCCAGGCCCGGGGTGTCCGCAGCCTTGGCGGACGCGGTCGGCGCCGCGCACGACCCGGTGTCGCGCAGCCGCAGCGCCGCGGCCAGCCGGCGTTCGGCGGGGTCGCCCAACGGGTGGCTGAAGTCGTCGGACACGACGCAGCCGGCATGGGGCGCGAAACCGTCGCCGTAGTCGCCGAAGCCGGCCTGGTTCACGCCCTTGAAGTTGACCGCGAAGTAGGTCGTGCCGCAGTTGTCCTGCGGCACAAAGCCGTAGGGCTTGCCGCAGGTGGTGGTGCCCACGAGGTTGACCGTGACGCCCACGCCGCGCAGGCTGTTGATGACCGACTCGCTGGCGGAGCACGTGCCGCCGCTGGTCAACAGCGTGACGCGCGACAGGTTCAACGTGGGCAGCGGCTGCCCGGTGCGGGTGGTCGTGAAGAAGGGCGTGAGGTTGTCCGCGAGCGTGGTGCGGTACGGGTTCTTGTCGTTGAAGGTCAGCAGCTCGAAGGTCTTGCCGTTCGTCGGGCCCGGTCCGGCCACCATGTAGGCCAGCCGGCTGGCGATGCGCAGCTGGCCGCCGCCGTTGTAGCGCATGTCGATCACGAGGTCCTGGATGCCGCCGTCCTGCTTGAGCGTGTTGACGGCCTCGACGAGCTGCGCCTCGGCGGTCGTGATGTGGTCGTTGAACAGCAGGTAGCCCACGCGGTTGCCGGCCGGCCCGATGGTGCGCGTGAACTGCACCGGCGTGCTCGTGATGCGCTGGGCCGTGAGCTCGATGGGACTGCCGCGCGTGCCGTCCACCTCGAAGGTGAAGGTGTGCTTTTCGCCGAGCGCCCGCGGCGAGAGCGTGCGGAAGATGAAATCTCTGTCGCTGTCGGGGGCGGACACCACGTCGATGCCGTCGACGACGACCAGCTTGGCCCCACGCGCCAGGCCGGCCGCCGCGGCCGGCGAGCCCGGCTCGACGAAGGCGATGCGGATGTTGCGCGGCACCGAACTGCGCACGGTCGCCATCTCCATGCCGTAGCCGGCCGACACGCCGCCTTCGGACTGCAGGCGGAACGCCTCGGTGTTGTTGGTGAAGTGAAAGCGGTCCTTGGCCCGGCCCGACGGCGTGGTGGCCGGTGTCTTGAGCACGTCGAACCAGGTCTGCGGCGTGGCGTAGTCGGACGCCTTGAGCGTGGTGGGCACCTCGTTGTACCAAAGGTAGGTTTCGTCGATCCAGCCGCGCACCCAGCTCTTTTCGTTGTCGACGGTGCCGACGACGTCGGGGTAGGCGCGGCCTGTCTCGGGATTGATGCCCGGGCGCGGCGCGGCGCACTGGCCGGCGACGGTCGAGGACGCGACGATGGCGTCGCTGTCACCGCCGCCCCCGGGGGTGGGCGGCGGCACCACGCCGATCGGGAACCCACCGCCGCCACCGCCACCCCCGCCTCCTCCGCCGCACCCAGCCAGCAGGCCAACGAGCGCAAGCGCCATCGCACCGGCGACGGCGGCCACGGCTCGCGAGCGCCGCGACGCATCTGCATTGCGAAAGACCATCGGTTCCTCCTCGCGTCCGTGGTGGCGGACAGTCCTGATTTTTGTCTTGCTCGGGGTGCGGGTGCCGGACGCCGGCCCGCTACTGGATGAAGCCCATGCCGCGCGATTCGCGCACCTCGGGCTTGATCCGATGCTCGGCTTCGAGCTGCTCGAGAAACTCCGCGGCCGAGAACTCGGCCGCGAGGATGTCGGTCTGCCGCTTCACGGCCGCGAAGTCGCCGGGGCACAGCTGCGACAGCTGCGCCAGGCGCGCGCGCACCTCGCCGGTGAGCAGGGCCGCGTCGCCCGCGAGCGCCTCGGTGACGAACATGCGCTCGCGCTGCGCCGCGGTGAGCGGCATGAACTTGATCTTGAAGGTGAAGCGCCGCAGCGCCGCCTGGTCGAGCCGGTCAAGCAGGTTGGTGGTGCAGACAAACACGCCGCGAAAGCGCTCCATGCCCTGCAGCATCTCGTTGACCTCGGTGACCTCGTAGGTGCGCTGCGCGCCGCGCCGATCCTGCAGGAACGAGTCGGCCTCGTCGAGCAGCAGCACGGCCTTCTCGGATTCGGCCTCCTTGAACATGGCGGCCATGTTCTGCTCGGTCTCGCCGACGTACTTGCTCATGAGGTCGCTGGCCTGCTTGACGATGAGCGGGCGGCCCACGGCCTTGGCGATGTGCTCGGCCAGCGCGGTCTTGCCGGTGCCCGGCGCGCCGTAGAAGCACAGCGTGCCATGGCCGCGCGCCTTCAGCGCCTCGACGATGCGCGGGATTTCGAAGCGGGTTTCGACATGGAGCATGTCCAGGTCGTAGGTGGTGACGCTGCGGCGCTCGGCCGGGCTCTTGTCGAGCGTGCCGAGTGCGAGGTCGGCGTTGCGCAGCTGGCGCTCGATGAGGGCCTCGACCGACGCTTCGTCGGTCTTCGCGAGGCCGGCAAAGCGCACGGCGGTGCGGATCTGCGCGGGCGTGAGGCCCTTGCGCTCGGCCAGCTTGGCCGTGAAGGCCTCGGACACGACCACGCCTTCGAGCGTCTTCTTCACGAGCTGCTCGCGCGCACCGGGCGGCGGCGACTTGAGCTCCAGGTGGTAGGCGAAACGGCGGCGGAAGGCCGGATCGATCTGTTCGATGCGGTTGGTGACCCACAGCGTGGGCACGGGGTTGGCCTCGAGGATCTGGTTGACCCAGGCCTTGCCGCTCACGCTGCCGCTGGCGGGCGCGGGAATCTGCTCGGCGCGCGCCATGAACTGTGCGGCCTCGGTGCTGATGGGCGGAAACACGTCCTCGACCTCGTCGAACAACAGCGCCGCCTGCGCACTGCCCTTGAGGAACACCTGCGCGATCTGCAGCGAGCGGTAGCGGTCGCGGCCGCTCAGCGAATTGCCGTCGCGGTCGGCGTACTCGACCTCGAAGAGTTCGAGGCCCGCGGCCTGCGCGACCACCTTGGCCAGCTCGGTCTTGCCGGTGCCAGGCGGGCCATAGAGCAGCACGTTGACGCCGGGCTCCTTGCGCGCAACTGCCGCACGCAGCAGCGTGACGAGCATTTGCGCGTCTTCCTCGACGAACGAAAAATCGTGCGGCGTGAGCGCGCTCTTGGCCGAAGGCCGCGTGAACACGGCCATCAGTTCGTTGTGGTCGCGGTATTCGCGCATGAGCACGGGTGGCAGCTTCTCACTGACCTTCATGAGGTCGGCGAGGTCGGTGATGTTGTGCTCGGAGATGAGGTTCTCGACGAGGCCGATGCGCTCGAGGCGCGAGCCCGCGCGCAATGCCTCGCCCACCTCGCTCGCGTTGACGCCCGCGATGTCGGCGATGGCGGCATAGGCCTCGGGCGCGTTGTTGACCTTGAACTCGACCAGCAGCGAGCGCAGGTCGCGCTGGTAGCGCGCGAGCGTGCCGTACAGCAGCAGCGCGCGTTCGGCCTTGTTGAGTTGCAGCAGGCCTGCGAGCGCGTCGATGTTCTTCTCAACCAGCGTCGACTGCTTGCGCAGCGCGTGCGTGAGCCAGTCGCGCGTGACGGCGAGCACCGAGAGCAGGTCTTTGGGCTGGTCTTTGGCGTACTCGTCGAGGTAGAAGAACAGCGTGCCCTCTTCATACGGACCGCGCCAGACGCCGTGACGTTCGAGCAGCGTGCGACCGTCGAAATCTTCGACGCCTTTCCACGCTTCGTTGCCCGCGCAGCGACGGCCGAGGAACTCGCGCAATCGTTGCAGTACCGCAGCGGGCCACACGAGGTGGCGCCCGGTGAGCGAGAGCAATCCGTTGATATCGCGCCGCACATTGAAGCGCGGGCCCTGCTTGGCCGCGAGCGTGAGCACGAAGTGCGAGCACATGAGCTCGAGCACCGGCGCTTCCTTGAGGCCGGGCGAAGGCAAGGCCTGCCCGCGCACCGCAGCAGCCACCACATCGACACCCGTACGCTTGACCATCAGGCAACCTCCTGGGAGGAAATACTTGGAGCGACCATAACGCAGACTTTTGGCTTCGGGAAGACGCCGAAAGAGTAAAAACCCTGATCCGCTGGATTCCCGCCACAATGCGCGCCATGGTCGGAATCGAAGCTATCCGTCGCGCCGCGGCGCGCCTGCAGGGCCAGGTGCTCAATACGCCCTGCGTGGAGTCGCGCACGCTCTCTGAAATCGTGGGCGCGCAGGTGTTCCTGAAGTTCGAGAACCTGCAGTTCACGTCCTCGTTCAAGGAACGCGGCGCGTGCAACAAGCTCGTCGATCTGTCGGAAGGCGGCACGCGCGGCGTGATCGCCATGTCGGCCGGCAACCATGCGCAGGGTGTGGCCTATCACGCACAGCGGCTGGGCCTGCGCGCACTCATCGTGATGCCGCGCTTCACGCCCGGCGTGAAGATCGAACGCACACGCGGCTTCGGCGCCGAGGTGGTGCTGCACGGCGACACGCTGGACGCGGCGCGCGCGCATGCACTGGCGCTGGCCGAGCGCGAAGGCCTGACCTTCGTGCATCCCTACGACGACGAAGCCATCATTGCCGGCCAAGGCACGATCGCGCTCGAGATGCTCGATGCGGTGCCCGACCTCGACACGCTCGTGGTGGCGGTCGGCGGCGGTGGTCTCATCGCCGGCATGGCCGTCGCGGCACGCGAGATCAAACCCGGCATCGAGATCGTCGGCGTGCAGACGCAGCGCTTTCCGGCGATGGTGAATGCCGTCAAGGGCACGCACCACGCACAGGGCACGAGCACGATCGCCGAAGGCATCGCCGTCGGCACACCCGGTGTGCTGACGCAAGAAATCATCGCCGCCAAGGTGGACGACCTGCTGCTGGTGGACGAAGGCGACATCGAGCAAGGCGTGCTGATGCTGCTGGAGATCGAAAAGACCCTCGTCGAAGGAGCCGGTGCGGCGGGCCTCGCGGCGCTGATCCGCCATCCCGAGCGCTTTCGCGGCAAGCGCGTGGGCCTGGTGCTGTCGGGCGGCAACATCGATCCGCTGCTGCTCGCGGCCATCATCGAACGCGGCATGGTGCGCGCTGGACGGCTGGCCCGGGTGCGCGTCAGTGCGCGCGATGTGCCAGGCTCGCTGGCCCAGATCACGGCCACTGTGGCCGAAGCGGGCGCTAACGTCGACGAAGTGCACCATCAGCGTGCCTTCACCATGCTGGCGGCGCAGAATGTCGATGTCGAGCTGGTGCTGCAGACGCGCGGCCGGGCCCATCTGGCGAGCGTGTTGAGCGCCCTGAAGGACGCCGGTTTCGAAGCGGTGGAGCAGCATTGAGGGCTCCTCGCAACCCCCTAGACCCGCGGGCGGCGCCTCGCCGGTAAAATGGCGGGAGTTTGGTCATTTGCTGTTGACAGCATTTGACGGTTTGTCATTTGCGTATTCGAGGTATTTCCCGATGTCCCAACCCACTCCCGTCGAGCCCGGCCACGCCGCCGCCGCTGAACATGACGCCGTCGAATCGGTCGTTCACCTGATGCCGCTCGTGCTGCCGCTGGCCGGCGGCGTGCTGATGCTGCTGCTGGCGTCCATCGCCGTCTATCTGGCCTGACTGACAGGTCTTCGCGCTTTTGTCCGCGGGCTGTGCGGCCCGCGTTGACGCAATCTCCCAAAGCGAAACGTTTTCTCAAACGGACCTCCGTGCCTGGTCAGGCGCGGCGCCCCGTTCGGAAAGACGATTTTTCAACTTAGGAGATTTCCGATGAACGCACCCACGATGAAGGGCCTCACCATTCAGGCGCCCTCATACGTCAAG
This sequence comes from Variovorax sp. EBFNA2, assembly GCF_033802765.1. Lineage (NCBI taxonomy): Bacteria > Pseudomonadati > Pseudomonadota > Betaproteobacteria > Burkholderiales > Comamonadaceae > Variovorax > Variovorax sp. EBFNA2. The sequence goes on along the minus strand of NZ_CP138496.1, from coordinate 201,801 downwards.
AACGCCAAGCTGATCGCCTGGGTGGCCGACATGGCCGCGCTGTGCAAACCCGAGGCCATCCACTGGTGCGATGGCAGCAAGGAAGAATACGACCGCCTCTGCCAGCAACTGGTCGACGCCGGTACCTTCAAGAAGCTGAACCCCGCCAAGCGCCCGGGCTCGTTCCTCGCGATGTCCGATCCGAGCGACGTGGCACGCGTCGAAGACCGCACCTTCATCTGCTCCGCGCAGAAGGAAAACGCCGGCCCCACCAACAACTGGATGGCCCCGGCCGAAATGCGCGCCACGTTGCAGCCCCTGTTCGACGGCTGCATGAAGGGCCGCACCATGTACGTGGTGCCCTTCAGCATGGGCCCGCTGGGCTCACCCATTGCACACATCGGCATCGAGCTGTCCGACAGCCCCTACGTGGCCGTCAACATGCGCATCATGACCCGCATGGGCCAGGCCGTGTACGAGGTGCTGGGCGTCGACGGTGAGTTCGTGCCGTGCGTTCACACCGTGGGCGCGCCCCTCGAGGCCGGCCAGAAGGACGTGTCCTGGCCCTGCAACACCACCAAGTACATCGTTCATTACCCTGAAACGCGCGAGATCTGGAGCTATGGCTCGGGCTACGGCGGTAACGCGCTGCTGGGCAAGAAGTGTTTTGCCCTGCGCATCGCCTCGAACATGGGCCGCGACGAAGGCTGGTTGGCCGAGCACATGCTGATCCTGGGTGTGACCAATCCCGAAGGCAAGAAGTACCACGTGGCGGCGGCATTCCCCAGCGCCTGCGGGAAGACGAATTTCTCGATGTTGGTGCCGCCGGCGGGCTTTGATGGCTGGAAGGTCACGACCATCGGCGACGACATCGCCTGGATCAAGCCGCAGGCCGACGGCACGCTCCGCGCCATCAACCCCGAGGCCGGCTACTTCGGCGTGGCGCCGGGCACCAACATGCTGACCAACCCGAACTGCATGCGCAGCCTGGACGACGGCGTGATCTTCACCAACGTCGCGCTGACCGACGACGGCGACGTGTGGTGGGAAGGCATGGAGCAGGACACGCCAGGCAAGGCGCTGCCGGCGCACCTGATCGACTGGCAAGGCAAGGACTGGACGCCGCAGATCGCCAAGGAAACCGGCGCCAAGGCCGCCCACCCGAACGCACGCTTCACCGTGGCCGCCATCAACAACCCTGCGCTCGACGATGCCTGGGACGACCCGAAGGGCGTGAAGATCGACGCCTTCATCTTCGGCGGCCGCCGCTCGACGACCGTGCCGCTGGTCACCGAAGCCCGCAACTGGGTCGAAGGCGTCTACATGGCCGCGACGATGGGCTCCGAAACCACCGCTGCGGCCGCCGGCCAGCAGGGCGTGGTGCGCCGCGACCCGTTCGCAATGCTGCCCTTCATGGGCTACAACATGAGCGACTACTTCCAGCACTGGCTCGACCTGGGCAAGAAACTGGAAGCCTCGGGCGCCCAGCTGCCGAAGATCTACACCACCAACTGGTTCCGCAAGGGTGCCGACGGCAAGTTCGTCTGGCCTGGCTACGGCGAGAACATGCGCGTGCTGAAGTGGATGATCGATCGCGTGGAAGGCAAGGCAACGGAAGGTGTGGAACACATCACCGGAGTGAGCCCGCGCTATGAAGACCTGAACTGGACCGGCCTGGAGTTCAGCGCCGAGCAGTTCGCAACGGTCACGAGCATCGACAAGGCGGCCTGGCAGGCCGAGCTGAAGCTGCACACGGAGTTGTTCCAGCAGCTGGCGCATCATCTGCCGAAGGAATTGCCGGAGACGAAGGCTGCGATTGAGCAGCGGTTGGCTGCCTGAGTACGCTCTTCTCGCAGGCAGCTCACGCAGCCTGCGAAGCAGGTGCCTTGGGAGTCCATGGAAAGCCCGGTGAGTTCATCTCATCGGGCTTTTTCGTCTGGGGCGGCGATCAATTGACGCCTTTGCATGTGATTCCGGGCCATGGAGGAGTCTTTGGCGACGTCGACCGAGCTTTGCAAACTGCGCGCCGGCGTTTAGCTGGCTTGCAGCGAGACCCGGTGAAGCACGCGCGTCATGCGATGAAGGTGTTGATGAAGTTCAAGTTGCTGGAGCTGCATGCGGTGTCGCGAGCGGATTGGGCTGATTGGGTTGGTGGGACGCTGTTTTTCGAGCGGCTTCGGGCTCGATTCTTTGCTGGTGAGACGCTGGCAGCCCTGACTGAGGATCTGTTGGCAGAGCTGATTGCGGCTGGCGCAGCACAATCCGATGCTCTTGGGGTCCGCAACGCCTGATTGGCGGTTGTTTGCTGCAATAAAAAAGCGCCATCTCTTTCGAGTGGGCGCTTTTTCTTTGTCCGACTATTCGCTTGCTCGTGCTTTGCGTGTTCTTTGTCTTTGCGTCGCGCAAAGCAAAAAACCCCAGTCATTGCTGACTGGGGTTTTCTGGGCTGTAAGAGCCTGACGATGACCTACTTTCACACGGGAACCCGCACTATCATTGGCGCTGAGTCGTTTCACTGTCCTGTTCGGGATGGGAAGGAGTGGTACCAACTCGCTATGGTCATCAGGCATAAAGGGTTGTCCGATTGATCACACGATCAATCAGACGAATTCATAGAGTTTGGAATCAGCTTTTGGCGAATTATTTTGAATGCGTCAACTTGGCATAACACCTTGATCAGATTGATCAAAGTTATAGGGTCAAGCCGCACGAGCAATTAGTATCAGTTAGCTTAACGCATTACTGCGCTTCCACACCTGACCTATCAACGTCCTGGTCTTGAACGACTCTTTAGGGGGCTCAAGGCCCCGGCAGATCTCATCTTGAAACGAGTTTCCCGCTTAGATGCTTTCAGCGGTTATCTCTTCCACACTTAGCTACTCGGCAATGCCACTGGCGTGACAACCGATACACCAGAGGTGTGTCCACTCCGGTCCTCTCGTACTAGGAGCAGGCTTCCTCAAATCTGCAGCGCCCACGGAAGATAGGGACCAAACTGTCTCACGACGTTTTAAACCCAGCTCACGTACCTCTTTAAATGGCGAACAGCCATACCCTTGGGACCGGCTACAGCCCCAGGATGAGATGAGCCGACATCGAGGTGCCAAACACCGCCGTCGATATGAACTCTTGGGCGGTATCAGCCTGTTATCCCCAGAGTACCTTTTATCCGTTGAGCGATGGCCCTTCCATACAGAACCACCGGATCACTATGTCCTGCTTTCGCATCTGCTCGACTTGTCAGTCTCGCAGTTAAGCACGCTTATGCCATTGCACTATCGTCACGATGTCCGACCGTAACTAGCGTACCTTCGAACTCCTCCGTTACGCTTTGGGAGGAGACCGCCCCAGTCAAACTGCCTACCATGCACTGTCCCCGATCCAGATAATGGACCTAGGTTAGAACCTCAAACACACCAGGGTGGTATTTCAACGTTGGCTCCACAAGATCTAGCGACCCTGCTTCAAAGCCTCCCACCTATCCTACACAGATCTGTTCAAAGTCCAATACAAAGCTACAGTAAAGGTTCATGGGGTCTTTCCGTCTTTCCGCGGGGAGATTGCATCATCACAAACATTTCAACTTCGCTGAGTCTCAGGAGGAGACAGTGTGGCCATCGTTACGCCATTCGTGCAGGTCGGAACTTACCCGACAAGGAATTTCGCTACCTTAGGACCGTTATAGTTACGGCCGCCGTTTACTGGGACTTCAATCAAGAGCTTGCACCCCATCATTTAATCTTCCAGCACCGGGCAGGCGTCACACCCTATACGTCCACTTTCGTGTTTGCAGAGTGCTGTGTTTTTAATAAACAGTCGCAGCCACCGATTTTTTGCAACCCATTCATGCTTCGTTGTTCACTACACACTAATAGGGCACACCTTCTTCCGAAGTTACGGTGTCAATTTGCCGAGTTCCTTCTCCTGAGTTCTCTCAAGCGCCTTAGAATACTCATCTCGCGCACCAGTGTCGGTTTGCGGTACGGTCGTTGTTAGCTGAAGCTTAGTGGCTTTTCCTGGAACCTCGTTCAGTCACTTCACGGACAAGTCCGCTCGATCGTTGGCCTCGGTATATGTGCACCGGATTTGCCTAATGCACGCCTACATCCAACTAAACCAGAATAATCCAATAACTGGATGACCTATTAAGATCCGTCCCCACATCGCACTAACAATCGGTACAGGAATATTGACCTGTTTCCCATCAGCTACGCATCTCTGCCTCGCCTTAGGGGCCGACTCACTCTACGCCGATGAACGTTGCGTAGAAAACCTTGCGCTTACGGCGAGGGGGCTTTTCACCCCCTTTAACGCTACTCATG